>NZ_SGXM01000019.1 GCF_004217045.1 Cupriavidus agavae | reverse complement strand
TTCAGCATCAACAAATTCGAATACCAGTGCTATCGCGGGGAGCACGAGAACGCCGGCCGGGAGCTGGTGTCGCTGCTGCACCGGATCGACAGCCACTATGGCGTGCTGATGGATATCGACGAGTGGGCGCAGTCCGGCGAGGCGCGGGACATCATGGACGATCACCTGCTCACGCGGCTGACGTCCGCAATCAGCAGCCTGATCACCGATCCGGATTTCCACATCACCGATCACGGCGGCGCGCTGCTGCTGCAGTATCAGCGCTGGCTGGCGGCGATGTTCGCGGCCAGCCCCTTCCGCAACGCGGACCACATCCTGCGTACGCTCGGCCTGGACGCCGAGGCGCGCTACTCGCTGCAACTGCGCACGTCGGATCTGCGCAAGTTCCAGTTGTTCTACCTGCCGGAGTCCGAAGTGCGGCTGGACTGGGACGCGTTCTGGCAGCACAACAAGGTGGTGACGGCCGGGCTGGCGATGGCGATGATGTCGTCGCGCTTCCTGGCCACGCCCTCGGCGCACGGCAAGCGCGAACTGCTGCTGCGCTGGCTGCCGGAGCGGCTGGACCAGATCGAGAGCGTCGACCAGTTGCCGATGGGGGTCATGCACGATGTGTACATGCACTGCAGCTACGCGGACATTCCGTCGAAACACGACATCAAGAAGCCGATCAACACCTTGATCCGGCGCAAGCTCGCCACGCTGGGGCTGTTCGATACCGTCCGCCCCGCCGTGCGGCCCGCCGAGGGCAAGCCCGTGGTGCTGGTGGTGCTGGAGTGGTTCTCGAAGAACCACTCGATCTACCGCACCCACTCGCAGACGATGGTGGCGATGCGCGACAAGTTCCACCTCGTCGGCATGGGCTATGACGGCCGGGTGGACGATGCGGGCAAGGCAGTGTTCCACGAGTTCATCCCGATCGGCGGGGGCAACGTCTGGGAGAACGCGCGGCATATCCAGGAGACGAGTGAGACGTATCAGGCACAACTGATGTACATGCCGAGCGTGGGCATGTTCCCGATCACGATGGTGCTGGCGTGCCTGCGGGTGGCGCCGCTGCAGATGATGGCGCTGGGGCACCCGGCCACCACGCACGGGCATGCGATGGACTACGTGGTGGTGGAGGAAGACTACGTGGGCGACGAGACCTGTTTCAGCGAACGGCTATTGAAACTGCCCTCCGATGGCATGCCGTATCGCCCGCCTGCCGCGTTGCTGGAACTGCAGTTGCCGGAGAAGACGAAGCGGACGGCAAGCGATCCGGTGCGCATCGCCGTGGCGGCCACGACGATCAAGCAGAACCCGCGGTTCTTCGAAACCTGCGCCGAGATCGCGCGCAGGGCCAAGGTGCCGGTGCAGTTCCACTTTCTGGTGGGGCAAGCCAGTGGGCTGGTGTTCCC
>NZ_SGXM01000018.1 GCF_004217045.1 Cupriavidus agavae | reverse complement strand
CAGGCCATCGAGAAGCTGATCTTCAAGGGGCGCCCGGAGATACTGGGCGAGCGGATGCTCGGGCTCTGGAACGAGAAGCTCGATACGGCAGCCTGACGCCGACATGGAAACGGTGATGGCATCCACGCTGCGTCGGATACACGATCCGGGCTTCATGCAGCACTACTTCCACGGGGTCGGGCTGGATCTCGGGGCCGATGCGACTGGATTGGCACGCTGCAGTCGGGAGTTTCCGCGCGTGGTGCGTGTGGTCCCCTGGAAAGGCGAGTTGATGGCGGTGCCCGGCGTGGAACACCGGTCCTTCGACTTCGTCCACGCCAGTCATTGCCTGCAAACCGTCGTGAACCCCGCCAAGGCGCTGGGGCGATGGCTTGACTTGCTGAAAACCGGTGGATATCTGGTTCTCACTGTCCCCGATCAGGATCTGGCGGATCAGACGGTGCAGCCGGCCGAGACAAATGACGCGCCAGCCAGGGGATTCTCGGTCTGCAAGGATCCGCTTCCGCCCGGGTCGGTCAATCTGCTGGAACTGGTGCGCGCGTACGGCAGCATCGCCGCGTGCGAGCGGATTGCTGTGATACGTCCGGAGCAGGCGATCGAGGTGGTGCTGAGAAAGCGTCCGGCGCCGACGCCCGCAGAAATGCTGGGGGCGGCAGGACGTGCGCGCAACGTCGAGGATTTTCTGCAGATTTCGCAGACGACACTGCGGCTTTTCCCGTACCGGTTTGACGTGGCGCATCAGGTGTCGGTCGGCATGATGCGCTGGAATCTGTTCGACGAGGCGGAGACTCTCTGGGCGCGAATGGTAACGCGCCTGCCCGAGGAGTGGGGGCCAAAGCTCTACCAGTTCCTGCATGTGATCAGTAGCGGCAAGATCAACGAGGGGTTTCGGCTGCGCGCCGCTGCAACCGACGATTGGTCGTGGAAGCGGCGCACATCGGCGCCGCCCCCCGAGACATTCCCGCGATGGACAGGACAATCGCTGGCAGGCAAGACAATTGCCATCTGGAGCGAATTCGGACTGGGTGACGAAATCTTCTTCCTGCGGTTCTCCCGCATGCTCCGGAAGCAGGCCGGCGCGCGCAGCGTGACCGTGGTGTGCCAGTCGCCGCTGGTGGAACTGTTCGAGGCGTCGGGCGAGGCGGATGCCGTGCTCGATATCAGAGCAAGCGCGGCCATCCCCGAGCATGACTATTGGGTCTACCCCCACGATATCCCGGCCTGGCTGCCCGTAGAGCTTGATGCGCTGCCGGCCTCGGTGCCATATCTGCGACTGCCTTCCGGCGCCCCGCCGGTCACGTTGCCTGGTCGCCCGCAAGCGCTGAAGGTCGGGGTCGCCTTCAAGGGCGCTCCGACGCACGAAAACGATGGCGCCCGATCGCTGCGTTCGCTGTCGATGCTCGACTCGCTCTTCGCCCACGAGGAAGTGGAGTTCTTCAGTCTTCAGAAAGGTCGTGGCGCAGACGAGGCGGCGGACTATGCTCGGAAGAGGTCGAACTTCCACGATATCGGAGCGACGCTTGAGACCATGATGGATACCGCCCGGGTCATCGCGGCGCTGGATCTGGTGCTGACTGTGGATACGTCGGTTGCCCACGTGGCCGGTGCGATGGGCAAGCCGACCTGGCTTCTCGTCCCTGAGTTCGCAGATTGGCGTTGGCACTACGTGCGCGAGGACAGCCCGTGGTATCCGACGATGAAGTTGTTCCGCCATCCCCCCAATGGGAGTTGGGCGGAGGTACTCACGCGTGTCAACGGCCACCTGCTCGAACGGGTGGCCGCACACGCTGCACCGCCAACGTTGGAGTAAGAAATGGGCCACCCCGTAGACCGTCTGTTTGGCGGCATTTTCCTGGCCGTGCTCGTCACGACGACCGTGATGGTCCTGCTGACGCTCGTACCGGCAGGTAATCTGGATGAAGCACGTCTGCTGCATGTCGGGCTGGCCGTCGGCATTTCTGCATGCATCCTGCTGCCCAGTCCGGTGCTCAAGCGGACAATCTGGCATGGTCGGGACCCGTTCGTGCTTGACGAGGAACTCAACAACATGATCATCGGCCGCACCATCGGCCTGGCGGTCGGCGTGGCCGCCGGGGTGTTCGTCCTGAGCACCGTTGCATAGCCAGACACGAAAGCCGGAGTGCGCAGTCGCTGCCGAGCAACGCCAGGTGGGGTAGATAACGGCAACGGCTCCCTCCATACCAACAGCAATGGTTCGACCAATATCTCCGGCAATTCCTCGGAATGGCAACCCTTACGTGATCAAGACGCAAGGCTGGCTGAAACCTTCGAGCGGTCGTCCGGCCGTTGCGACATCGGGCGGAATCGGCGCCTGATATCGACTAACTCTGATAGTCGATATTCTTGAAAGGACCATATTCATTTCGGATTGCGCCATTTACTGACACACTCCGTTGCAATCGCAGCTGTGGCTTTGTGAAACCGATTCTCAAAACAGCAATGCCATATTCCAATGATCCGTACGGGATTCGCTAGGACACGTTTCAGGTATCGGGTATTGGCCCTGTTGTGGCCGGCGATGGCAAACGGGGCAGCAACAGAATCTGACGGGTACGACGCCGGTTCTGTGAGGGTCGTGGCCTTCAAGGTCCATCCCGATGGCGGCCCCGCCAGCCAGGATGTCATCGAATTACTGCGCGGTGCATCGACTTCCCTGGGCACTGCGCCAACTTCGTTGGGGGAGGTCGACCGATGGTCGGACAGCCTGACCCATACGCTACGCCAGCGCGGCTATCCGGTCGGGCAGGTTTTGATGACGCAGGTTGACTGGCAGGCCGCGCAGCAGGGCGGCGTGCCGGTGTTCACGGCCTATCCCGGACGCATCAGTGGCATTCGCATCGACAACAAGACGCGGGTGAACGACGACCGGCTGGCGCGGCTGGTGACCAGGGCCATGTGCGATGCCGAGCCGCTGGAAGGGAACTGTTTGCTGCGGACCGGGCGGCTGGAGCGCAGCACACAGTTGTTGCAGGACATTCCCGGGGTCGCCATCGCGAAAGCGCCAGAATTCGCGCCGGGGGCAGGCGTGGGTGACATCGACGTGCAGTTCGATCTCGCGCAGCGCGGCAAACCGTTCACGGGCGACGTCTTCTTCGACAACAAGGGTATCGACTCGACGGGGCTCTACCGGCTGGGCGTGATGGCATCGGGGAACAATTTCCTCGGGCTCGGTGAAAACTATGCGCTGACGGTGACCGGCACCGAGAAGCGGATGTGGACGGGATCGCTGACCGGCGGCGTTCCGATCTTCGACGATGGCCTGCGGCTGACCGGTGGGTTCACGCGGCAGCAATACACGATCAACGCTGTGACCAGGCTCGTTGGTGTCGCCAACACCGTGCAGGTGGGCTTGCTCTATCCGGTCACGCGCGGGCTCGATGCAAACGTCTGGGTCGGCGGCTCGTATCTCCATAGCCGCACCAAAACCGAATACAGCGATTTTGGATTCGCCGCGCACAGCACGCTCGATGCACTGCGCTTCTCGCTGCAGGCCAACAATGGCGACCGTGCGCAGCAACTGCGCAGCAACATCTGGAGCGGCGAGGTGGCGCTGACTGCCGGGCATCAAAGCAACGACAGCGCGGCGTACAACGCAGCCACGCGGGTGGCGGGCAACTACGCCAAGCTCACCGGGACGGGCTTTGGCACCTACGGCCTGAACCGCGGTGGCGACCTGTTCCTGATGGGGCAGTTCAACGGCCAGTACGCCAGCAAGAACCTCGACCCGAGCGAAAAACTCGGCGTAGGGGGTCCGAACGCAGTGCGCGCCTACCGGGCCGACGAGGGCTCGTTTGACGATGGCGCCATCCTGAACGCGGGCCTCTACAAGCGCGTGCCGATTGCCATCGGGCACCAGCTTCAGTTCGGTGTGTTCTCGGACGTCGCCATCGGGCGCGTGAACCACAATCCCTGGGAAAACTGGAGTTCCGGCTATGTCGGCGTGCCGGACGTGTCGAATCGGCGGATTCTGGCGGGCTATGGCGTCGCCGTGGACTGGCTCACGCCGATCGGCGCCACGCTTTCGCTGTCGATCTCGAAAGCCTACGGCTTCGCCTCCTCGTCGTGGGTGGACCCCGGCAACAAGCCGGTGCAGTACTGGCTCGCCGTCACGTGGGGCCGCTAGGCGCGCGGCACCTTCTGATCACACTTTCAGCGCGGAAAGTCGTCATGACCCAGCCCACCAAGTTCAGCATCAACAAATTCGAATACCAGTGCTATCGCGGGGAGCACGAGAACGCCGGCCGGGAGCTGGTGTCGCTGCTGCACCGGATCGACAGCCA
>NZ_SGXM01000017.1 GCF_004217045.1 Cupriavidus agavae | reverse complement strand
AGCTGTCGAGGGGTTTTGGGGCATAAGAGCCTGGCGATGACCTACTTTCACACGGGTATCCGCACTATCATCGGCGCAAAGTCGTTTCACGGTCCTGTTCGGGATGGGAAGGGGTGGTTCCGACTCGCTATGGTCACCAGGCATAAGGGGTTGCCTGCGCTGACGAGTGTCAACGCGGGCGAATTGGGTGTAGTAAAGGTTGGGTTGTGTTGTGTCGACCTTGGGCACAAGGCGGATCACAGACACCAGGTAAAACACACTGGTTATAGGATCAAGCCTTACGGGCAATTAGTACTGGTTAGCTTAACGCATTACTGCGCTTCCACACCCAGCCTATCAACGTCCTGGTCTCGAACGACCCTTCAAGGAGGTCAAGCCTCCAGGGAATCCTCATCTTCAGGCGAGTTTCCCGCTTAGATGCTTTCAGCGGTTATCTCTTCCGTACATAGCTACCCTGCGATGCCTCTGGCGAGACAACAGGTACACCAGCGGTACGTCCACTCCGGTCCTCTCGTACTAGGAGCAGCCCCCGTCAAGATTCCAACGCCCACGGCAGATAGGGACCAAACTGTCTCACGACGTTTTAAACCCAGCTCACGTACCTCTTTAAATGGCGAACAGCCATACCCTTGGGACCGGCTACAGCCCCAGGATGAGATGAGCCGACATCGAGGTGCCAAACACCGCCGTCGATATGAACTCTTGGGCGGTATCAGCCTGTTATCCCCAGAGTACCTTTTATCCGTTGAGCGATGGCCCTTCCATTCAGAACCACCGGATCACTATGTCCTGCTTTCGCACCTGCTCGACTTGTCGGTCTCGCAGTTAAGCACGCTTTTGCCATTGCACTTTAGGTACGATGTCCGACCGTACCAAGCGTACCTTCGAACTCCTCCGTTACACTTTGGGAGGAGACCGCCCCAGTCAAACTGCCTACCATGCACTGTCCCCGACCCGGATTCACGGGTCAAGGTTAGAACCTCAAACAAACCAGGGTGGTATTTCAAGGACGGCTCCACGTGAACTAGCGTCCACGCTTCAAAGCCTCCCACCTATCCTACACAGATCGGTTCAAAGTCCAATGCAAAGCTACAGTAAAGGTTCATGGGGTCTTTCCGTCTAGCCGCGGGGAGATTGCATCATCACAAACACTTCAACTTCGCTGAGTCTCGGGAGGAGACAGTGTGGCCATCGTTACGCCATTCGTGCAGGTCGGAACTTACCCGACAAGGAATTTCGCTACCTTAGGACCGTTATAGTTACGGCCGCCGTTTACCGGGACTTCAATCAAGAGCTTGCACCCCATCATTTAATCTTCCGGCACCGGGCAGGCGTCACACCCTATACGTCCACTTTCGTGTTTGCAGAGTGCTGTGTTTTTATTAAACAGTCGCAGCCACCATTTTATTGCAACCCCTTCACCCTTCTGGCGCAGGCCAGTCAAGCTACCAGGGCGTACCTTATCCCGAAGTTACGGTACCAATTTGCCGAGTTCCTTCTCCCGAGTTCTCTCAAGCGCCTTAGAATACTCATCTCGCCCACCTGTGTCGGTTTGCGGTACGGTCTCGTATGACTGAAGCTTAGAGGCTTTTCTTGGAACCACTTCCAATTGCTTCGCAGCACTAGGCCGCTCGCCCCACATCCTTGAATTCCGCGCCCGGATTTGCCTAAGCGCCTTCTCCAATGCAGGGACCGGGACTTCCAACACCCGGACAACCTTCCGCGATCCGTCCCCCCATCGCATCATACGACGGTGCAGGAATATTAACCTGCTTCCCATCAGCTACGCATCTCTGCCTCGCCTTAGGGGCCGACTCACCCTACGCCGATGAACGTTGCGTAGGAAACCTTGGGCTTACGGCGAGGGGGCCTTTCACCCCCTTTATCGCTACTCATGTCAGCATTCGCACTTCTGATACCTCCAGCATCCTTTACAAGACACCTTCACAGGCTTACAGAACGCTCTCCTACCACGCATATAAATATGCGTCCGCAGCTTCGGTGACTGGCTTAGCCCCGTTACATCTTCCGCGCAGGACGACTCGATCAGTGAGCTATTACGCTTTCTTTAAAGGGTGGCTGCTTCTAAGCCAACCTCCTGACTGTTTTAGCCTTCCCACTTCGTTTCCCACTTAGCCAATCTTGGGGACCTTAGCTGGCGGTCTGGGTTGTTTCCCTCTTGACACCGGACGTTAGCACCCGATGTCTGTCTCCCGTGATTGCACTCTTCGGTATTCGGAGTTTGCTATGGCGGGGTAATCAGCAATAGACCCCCCAACCATGACAGTGCTCTACCCCCGAAGGTGACACACGAGGCACTACCTAAATAGTTTTCGGAGAGAACCAGCTATTTCCAGATTTGTTTAGCCTTTCACCCCTATCCACAGCTCATCCCCTAACTTTTCAACGTTAGTGGGTTCGGTCCTCCAGTACGTGTTACCGCACCTTCAACCTGGCCATGGATAGATCATCTGGTTTCGGGTCTACACCCAGCGACTCAACGCCCTGTTCGGACTCGCTTTCGCTACGCCTTCCCTAACCGGTTAAGCTTGCCACTGAATGTAAGTCGCTGACCCATTATACAAAAGGTACGCCGTCACCCGTTGCCAGGCTCCGACTGTTTGTATGCATGCGGTTTCAGGATCTATTTCACTCCCCTCCCGGGGTTCTTTTCGCCTTTCCCTCACGGTACTGGTTCACTATCGGTCGATTACGAGTATTTAGCCTTGGAGGATGGTCCCCCCATCTTCAGACAGGATTTCACGTGTCCCGCCCTACTTGTCGTACACCTAGTTCCACAATGCTGTTTTCGCATACAGGGCTATCACCTGCTATGGCCGGGCTTTCCATCCCGTTCTGCTAACAACGCTGCTAAAGAGTACAAGGCTCTTCCCATTTCGTTCGCCACTACTCTGGGAATCTCGGTTGATTTCTGTTCCTGCAGCTACTTAGATGTTTCAGTTCGCCGCGTTCGCTTCCACTGACCTATGTATTCAGTCAGGGATGACCCATGCGGGCCGGGTTTCCCCATTCGGACATCTCCGGATCAAAGCTCGTTTGCCAGCTCCCCGAAGCTTTTCGCAGGCTACCGCGTCCTTCATCGCCTGTAATCGCCAAGGCATCCACCACATGCACTTGTTCGCTTGACCCTATAACGAGTGTGTCTCGAAAGACAGTCGCTACAGGTCTGAGTTCTCGCGTTTGTGCCGTATTCCAAGTCATCTTTCGATCACTTAAATACATTTTGGTTGATACAATCACAACCCGGTATCGCGTTTTGTACTGCAGCGTCTCATCAACGCTTCGCGACACCTTTACTACATCCCATATTGTTAAAGAACAGCCGAACCCAACTTGGTTGGATTCGATAGCAATAGCCAAAGACTAAAATTCAGCAACTTCCTGAATCCTGGTCTTTGACGACTACCCCAAGGTAAGTGGTGGAGGATGACGGGATCGAACCGACGACCCCCTGCTTGCAAAGCAGGTGCTCTCCCAGCTGAGCTAATCCCCCGGATAACTTGGTGGGTCTGGTAGGACTTGAACCTACGACCCCCGCCTTATCAAGACGGTGCTCTAACCACCTGAGCTACAGACCCTTGGCTGTAACACTCAAACAAACCGATAAGTGTGGACGCTTGACCTGCTCACGCAAGCCTCTGGAAAGGAGGTGATCCAGCCGCACCTTCCGATACGGCTACCTTGTTACGACTTCACCCCAGTCATGAACCCTGCCGTGGTAATCGCCCTCCTTGCGGTTAGGCTAACTACTTCTGGCAAAACCCACTCCCATGGTGTGACGGGCGGTGTGTACAAGACCCGGGAACGTATTCACCGCGGCATGCTGATCCGCGATTACTAGCGATTCCAGCTTCACGTAGTCGAGTTGCAGACTACGATCCGGACTACGATGCGTTTTCTGGGATTAGCTCCCCCTCGCGGGTTGGCAACCCTCTGTACGCACCATTGTATGACGTGTGAAGCCCTACCCATAAGGGCCATGAGGACTTGACGTCATCCCCACCTTCCTCCGGTTTGTCACCGGCAGTCTCTCTAGAGTGCCCTTGCGTAGCAACTAAAGATAAGGGTTGCGCTCGTTGCGGGACTTAACCCAACATCTCACGACACGAGCTGACGACAGCCATGCAGCACCTGTGTCCACTTTCCCTTTCGGGCACCTGATGCATCTCTGCTTCGTTAGTGGCATGTCAAGGGTAGGTAAGGTTTTTCGCGTTGCATCGAATTAATCCACATCATCCACCGCTTGTGCGGGTCCCCGTCAATTCCTTTGAGTTTTAATCTTGCGACCGTACTCCCCAGGCGGTCAACTTCACGCGTTAGCTACGTTACTGAAGAAATGAATCCCCAACAACTAGTTGACATCGTTTAGGGCGTGGACTACCAGGGTATCTAATCCTGTTTGCTCCCCACGCTTTCGTGCATGAGCGTCAGTGACGTCCCAGGGGGCTGCCTTCGCCATCGGTATTCCTCCACATCTCTACGCATTTCACTGCTACACGTGGAATTCTACCCCCCTCTGACATACTCTAGCCTTGCAGTCACAAGCGCAATTCCCAAGTTGAGCTCGGGGATTTCACGCCTGTCTTACAAAACCGCCTGCGCACGCTTTACGCCCAGTAATTCCGATTAACGCTCGCACCCTACGTATTACCGCGGCTGCTGGCACGTAGTTAGCCGGTGCTTATTCTTCCGGTACCGTCATCCACCCCAGGTATTAACCGAAGCGATTTCTTTCCGGACAAAAGTGCTTTACAACCCGAAGGCCTTCTTCACACACGCGGCATTGCTGGATCAGGGTTGCCCCCATTGTCCAAAATTCCCCACTGCTGCCTCCCGTAGGAGTCTGGGCCGTGTCTCAGTCCCAGTGTGGCTGATCGTCCTCTCAGACCAGCTACTGATCGTCGCCTTGGTGGGCCTTTACCCCACCAACTAGCTAATCAGACATCGGCCGCTCCTGCTGCGTGAGGCCTTGCGGTCCCCCACTTTCACCCTCAGGTCGTATGCGGTATTAGCTAATCTTTCGACTAGTTATCCCCCACAACAGGGTACGTTCCGATGTATTACTCACCCGTTCGCCACTCGCCACCAGACCGAAGTCCGTGCTGCCGTTCGACTTGCATGTGTAAGGCATGCCGCCAGCGTTCAATCTGAGCCAGGATCAAACTCTTCAGTTCAATCTCTGTGTGACCCTCGCGGGTCTCGCTCTTTCGAGCGGTCGCTCACTCTCAGAAAACTGACCCGACTGCTCCGAAGAACAATCGAACATGTTTTACTGTGCGAGCACTTGATACTTTTGAAGCAACACCGAAGACCGAAATCTTCAGCGGCGTTCGCCATCAAGCGCCCACACTTATCGGTTGTTTGGTTGTTAAAGAACGGTGACGAGCGGCTTTGCCGTCGTCGGGTACTGC
>NZ_SGXM01000016.1 GCF_004217045.1 Cupriavidus agavae | reverse complement strand
TTCTAATGGTCCGTAAGTAAAAAGTGTCAAGATCAACCCCGCCTTTGTGCGGGGTTTTTGCTTTTTAATCAGGACCTTATCGGCGGTGGTGCTTTGTAAAGATTTTTGGCACGCGATAGCCTACGAATGTGATCCGCGTGACGCGTGACGGAAGTTTGAAAACATTCGGGAAGCCCGTGCAGGGAAGGGTTGGCAATGGGCGTCGCGGTTGTCTATGGTTTGACGATGCAGTGAAGGAGCGCGCTCATCGGAGCGTCGCGGCCAGAGTCTCGATTCCTTGCCGGAGGGCGATCCATGACTCCTCACTTCCACGTCGTCATGGTCCGACATCAAACCGGTGAGCGGATTCCGATCTTGCTCGACGAGGATCGCCAGCCGATTACATGGATAAACATGTACCTGCTATTGCGCTTGCGACCGAGGCTGGCAGCCAATAGTCAGGAAAAGGCGTTACGCACGCTCGGATACTTCTGGGTGTGGTGCTCGATGCAAAAGGACCCGGTGCGCCCTCGGCTGGAAAACGGGGAGGGCCTCACGCCAAACGAGATTGTCGCGGGACTGTATCCCTGGCTCCGACGCAACTTCGAAGCTACTGGCCAAGTCCGGCGGCTTGTTGTCTCGCAAAATACGGTGACACAGCGGATGCGGGAGGTAATGAGGTTCATCACCTGGCATCTGGAGAACGCGATGGTCAAGTGGCCGGTCGGCAGTCCACAGATCCAGGATATTCGAGCAAAGCTGCAAACGATTCAGCGGACGTTCGCAACGGCAGGGCGCGCACGCATAGAGCTGTCCCAGCACGCAAGAGCGTTGACGCGCGATGAGCTTGCATCGCTGCTTGCCATCTGTCGCCCCAATAGCAACAACAATCCATGGAAAGCACCCTATCAGCAGCGCAATTACCTCATGGTTCTCATGATGGCGACGCTCGGCCTCAGACGCGGTGAGGTGCTGAAGCTGCGAATTGGAGACTGCCTGCTATCGGGCCCAACGCCGCAGGTGCGAGTGAGGCAAGCGCCGAACGACTCCGACGATCCAAGACTTGCCGAGCCGCAGGTTAAGACGGAATCGCGACTGCTGCCATGCGAGATCACGCTTGCCCGTCTCCTCGACGACTACATCTGCAAGGCGCGTAGGCAGATAAAAGACTCCGGACGGACGCTGTTCCTGTTCCTCGCCCGAGATGGGCGACCCATGAGCCTGGCGCGCGTCAACGGGGTCGTGGCCCAGATCGGGTTGGTCCACCCACAATTCGGCGAGCTTCATCCGCACGCTTTGCGCAGTACCTGTGCCACGCACTTCAGGGAACGAGCCGTCGCCCGCGGCCTCGAAGAAGAGCGAGTCGACAAGCACATGATGTACTTCTTTGGTTGGCGTTCATCGACCTCCATCAAGTCTTACGTCATCGATGCGATCCGACGTGAGGCCGGCGAGGTTGGCTTGAGCTATCAGGCAACGCTTCTTGGCTCATCGAATCCTATATGACGAACGCCGAGCTCAATCTCGCGATGGCGGACCATCTGCGGCGTTGCGATCTGATTGCAATGCCGGACAGCGTAATCGACAGAGACGGCCGCGTCATGGATCTGAGCCAGTCGGTATGGAAGTTCAATGTGCCGACGGAACACTCGGCACTCGACTGGGCCCGGCTTCCTGAAACTAATCCAATCGTAATTTATGCCCTTCGCAGATGGGCGTTGCAACTGCTCACTCAGCAAGCCAGCGCAAGCGTTGCCACTGCTTTGCGATCCACCATCTACGCCTTGATCGGAAGGGTTCGGGAGGGCGGCCTGATTGAGGCTAAATTGATGCACCAATGGAGTTCACTTGCGTCTCTCTCCCACATACCAAGTTTGCAGGTCTTGCTCCGACATCTTGTTGAGCAAAGCTTGCAGGTATTGCGGGAGCGCAAGGCGCTGGATCTGTTCTATCCCCTGCGTTCCTGGTACCGGTGGTCCGCGGAGATTCTGGAGTGCCTCGGCTTCGATGAGGAGTTCGCGTTCAAGTTGGACGAGATTCGCATCCCGGCACCGTACTCTCGTCTCCCAGTAGAGTTGGAGGACGAACACTGTGGCCCGCTCTCAGATACGGAATTGATGGCGTTGCGGCGGGCACTCCGGGACGACAATTCAATGGAGCGCTCGCACGTCATGCAGCGAGCCGCGATCGCTCTCAGTCTTGCTTACGGCCGGAACCCCGGCAACTATTGCCTGCTGCGGGAAGCGGACTTCCAGAACAGCCTCGAGGGCTTCGATGTACCGCCAAATTGGGTGCTCTCCATCCCACGAACCAAGAAGCGCGGTCGCGCCGCCCGACAGGACTTCATTGACGAGCGTGTCGGCAAGGATCTGGAGCGCATTCTGAAGGAACTCCTGCGCGCCAACGAGGGCATCGATTGCGGCCCATGTGCGCGCCCCCTGTTCATGCATGCCGAGCCTGATGCATGGCGTAGGGATACTGGTGTAGGTGAATACGCACACCACATTACGGTTGATGAGTTCCTGATGCTCATCCGGCGGTTCGGAAAGCGGATGAACGTCATCTCGCCACGCACCAAGGCGCCGCTGCATCTGTCGTCACGCCGGCTGCGCTATACCTTTGCGACGACGATGGTGGAGCTTGGCGTCTCCCGGCGAGTCCTGGCGGCCATGCTGGATCATTCCGATACACAAAGTGTACATATCTACTATGCCCTCAAGGGGAGGCGGCTTACCGACATTCTGGACCGTGCGGCAGCTGTGCGCTTGGGGCCGCTGCTGAAGCTGTTCCGTGGGCAGGCAGCTTCGGAGGATTCCGTCGCGGGTTCGGTGCCGCCTCATAAGCGGGTGCACTTCCTCGGCGATATGCACGCCGTGCCGGACGTCGAGATTGGCGCCTGTGGCAAGTCGCAACGATGCGACCTCGATCCGCCGTTCTCCTGCTACGTCTGCCCGAAGTTCAGGCCATACATGGAGGCTGACCATGAGGCGGTGCTTGCCGAGTTGCTGCGCAGTCGGAAAGAGCGTCGCGAGCGCTACGGAGAGCGCGTGGCGGTCCAAATGGATGAAGTCATCTACGCGGTGGGCGAGGTCCTGCAGGAGGTGGCGCGATATGGCAAGCGAGCTGGGAAGAAGACGTAAGTCCATGGTGGCTGTCGGCCGCTACAGCGATTCGGTCTCTGCTAACTGGATCGAGAACGCGACGCGCCTCGTTGCGACCGCAAAAGCAAGCCTGCCGTTTGCGGGTGTGCATTGGAGTGATGCGGTGTGGGACGTATCGGCCAGCTATCGTCACCGCACGCGCGCCTACAAGGCCAGCCGTCCCGCGTTGAGACTGCTGTTCACGCAGCATCGCGAGACCCCGCGGGTTGCCGCGCTCCCAATGACCGAGCCGTTCGGGGGTATCGTAAAGGCATTGGTGTGTTTGCGACATCAGCAGCGAGGTCAATCCTCGACCAGCCATATGGTGTTCATCCGGGCGGCGCGATATGTATTCCACGAATTGGCCGCAGCGGACCTTGCGCTTCCCGATCTCCGGTCGGATCATCTCGATCTAGCCGCAGCCCGGCTGTTTGCGCGGGAGATGGCCACCAGCTCCTACAAGGTGGTGGGTCATATGGAAGAGTTCGCGGATGCCCTCGATCGTAATGGCTTGTGCCGCGTCCGCCTGGACTGGCGTTGCCGCCACAAGGTGCGGCCTCGCTCGATGATCCAGGGTTCCACGGAAGGCTTCCGGAATGGTGAGAGCACCTCCGACCGTCTGCCCACGGAGGAGGTAATCCGCGCTATCGGCCATCTGTATCAGATCATTCCTCGCGCCGCGTCATCCGACGATTTGGTCAGCGCGGACCGTATCCTGATACTGATCACGACCATCATGGTCTGCACAGGTCTACGCGTCGGAGAGGCGCTGACGCTGCCAGAGCGACCGCTCTCGGTGGCGGAAGACGGCAGCCGGAACCTGCGCTACGCGCGACTCAAGGGGCGGCTCGATGACGTCGCAGTGGAATGGTGTTGCAAGCCGCTGTTGTCTGCCACCGAGGAGCTCGTGCAGGACGTGGTGGATGAGCTCCAGGCGGCGACGGCTGGTGCGCGCCGGGTCGCGCAACGAGTCCGCGAGACCGGGGTGCTGCTCTCCGATATTGCGCTCGACGAAGAGTTGGACAGTCAGTCTATCCAGGCGATTCTGGGACTACAAAGCCACAGTGTCCCGTTATTCCTCGCTAGCAGGAAGATTCCCTACGAGACGGTCAACCGGCGAACCAGAGTCAAGCGCGACGCGTTCGTCGCGGGCATTACGCCCGATCATTGGACGGCGCCGGTTATACCGGGCGGAGCCGGAAAGGGATTAGATCTCCACGAATCGCTATGCGTGGTGTATCGCAATCAGTTGCACCGCGGCACCCGTTCGACGCTGACGTACGCCGCGCAACCGGTTACCGATCAAAACATGGGGGAATTCCTGAGCGGACGAGCCACATGTGCTTCCGTCTTCGAGCGCTACGGCGTGCTGGGGGCCGATGGTCAGCCGCTTCGCATTCGCACGCATGGCCTGCGCCACTTCCTCAATCATCTGCTGGATGAGGGCGGCGCCCCGGACTTGGTGCAGACGAAGTGGTTCGGCCGCAAGCACGCGGCCGACACAAAGGCCTACCAGCACCTGACCTATGCTCAGCGGTCTGCCCAGGTGGCGGAGGAGGTCATGGGGGGACGCATGCAGGGTAAGCTGGTTGAAGAGATGAAGGCGCTTCCAGCTGAACGGATGCGTACGTTCCTCGCTGCGCGGATCCATGCCATCCATGACGTGGGACCGGGCATGTGCATCCACGACTTCCAGCTCTCGCCCTGCGAGCGTCACCTGCAGTGCACGGCAAGTTGTGAGGACTTCCTGTGGATTAGTGGGGATGAGGAGCGCTGCGAAGAACTCAAGCGCCAGGCTGCGGTTGTGCACCTAAGCCTGCGCACGGCTTCGGAGACGGGCCGCAATACGCACGCGCGGTCGGATTGGCACCGGCACCTCAAGCATCGCTACGCGCAGCTCATGCGGCAGCTGGCCGCGCTGGGACTGGGTGAGAAGGATCTCCGTCCGTATCTCGACGAAGGAGAGCGACATGGGAAGGCCAATCAGGGCTAACGCGAAACTCAGCGCCGATAGGCTGGCGGGCATTGTTGCCGAGCTAGAGCACTGGCGGGACCGGGAGCTAGGGCTTGATCTGACGTGGGAGCGCGTCGAAATGTTCTCGGGATACTCCAGACAGGCGTTAAGTAGCCACCCCGAAATCTTGCGAGCCTTCCAGGAGGCCAAACGCTCGCTAGGTTGCCCCGACCGGCCTTCCCGGTCGCGCGGGCTAGATGAGGAGTTAGCCTTCCAGGACCGTACCATCGTACGGCTGCGTCAGGAACTCAGCCGCTATGAAATGCTGGAGCAGCAATGGCATGCGCGGTGGCAGCGCGTCGCCTTGCACTGCGGGAGGCTAGGTCTGAGGCTGGAGGAGCTCGACCAGCCGTTGGAGCAAACGATACAGAGCGACCCGAGGCGAGGAGTCTGAGTGCGGTGGTCTTGCGCCGCGTTAAGCCGCCTTGGGACGATAGGCGCTCACCTGCGTCATCATCATCAGCACGGCGACCGAAACCACGCCGAGGCCGGAGGACAGCCACAGCGACTTCGCTCCGAACTGGTCCAGGCACATCCCGAAAATCCATGGCGCCAGCGCTTGCGCCACGCGAGCCGGTACCATCAACACGCCCTGGCGATGGCCGTATCCACCCGGCCCAAAGATGACCAGCGGCAGCGTGCCCTTGGCAATCGTAAGGATGCCGTTGCCCGCCCCGTGCAGGACGCCAAACAGCGCTGCCGCAGGGGCTCCCGCAAGCCCGAATGCCAATGCGCCGATCGGATGGAGGGCGGCGGCGATGCGTGCGGACAGCAGCGGATGGATCTTGCGCAGCAAACCGAACTCCAGAATCCGGGCGCCGACTTGCGCCGGGCCGATCAGCGCGCCGACCATTACGGCGGTAGCCAGCGACGCGCCGCCGGCCTGCAGCAGGCGCGGCAGATGCGCGGCCATGGCCGTGCTGATGAACCAGGTCGCCGCGAAAACGAAGGCCAGCGCATAGGAGGCCGCCCGCTGCGAACGTTCGTCGCCGAGGTACGGCGGATCGCTGCTCGTTAAGGGCACGGACTTGCTGGCTGCAGTTGTTGTAGCGATTACCCTTGGCATGCTCAGGTTCAGGGCCAGTCCCAGCGTGAGATGCAGCGCTGCCCACGACAGGCATGCACCCCGCCACCCGATGTGCGCTTCCATGTAAGTGGAGAGCGGCCAGCCGACCGTGCTGGCGAACCCCGCGATCAGCGTGATCCCCGTGATGGCCCCGCGTGAACGGGTGCCGTACAGGGCGACCAGGGTGGCGAACGCGGCTTCGTAGAGACCCGCGCCCATGCCGATCCCGAGGATCACCCAGGCTGCGAAGAGGCCCACGGCTCCCTGCGCCAGGGCAAGCCCGGCGAGTCCGATGGCGAACAGCAGGCTCGTGGCCACGAGCACCGAGCGTCCGCCGGTCCGGTCGATCAGCCGGCCAGCCGTGGGGCCCAGCAATGCCGACACCACCAGGGCGACGCTGAATGCAGCAAAGATCGTCGGCGTCGAGACGCCGAGATCCTTCGCCATCGGTGTGGCCAGCATGGCCGGCAGGTAGTACGTCGAACCCCACGCCAGTGTCTGGGCGACTCCCAGCCTGGCGATCACGCTGTTGCTTGGCTCCATGGCCGGTCCGTTCCCTGTTATTCCACTTCGCCGCTGTCCGTGTCGCTGGTCTGCGCGTCGTTCTCGTGATTCATGGCTGCTGCCGCGAGCGTCGTCGCATGCGCGGGCGCGGCTTCCTTGCGCTCGCTGTAGCGATCGGTCAGGTAGTCGCTGCGGTCCCGCACCAGCAGGGTGAACTTGTAGAGTTCCTCCATGACGTCGACCACCCGGTCGTAGTAGGACGACGGCTTCATGCGGCCGTTGGCGTCGAACTCCTGATACGCCTTGGCCACCGACGACTGGTTCGGAATGGTGACCATGCGCATCCAGCGTCCCAGCACGCGCAGCGCGTTGACGGCGTTGAACGACTGCGAGCCACCGGACACCTGCATCACGGCCAGCGTGCGGCCCTGCGTCGGACGAATCCCGGCCATCTCCAGCGGCAGCCAGTCGATCTGGTTCTTGAAGACGGCCGTCAGCGTGCCGTGGCGCTCGGGACTGCACCAGACCTGGCCTTCCGACCACTCGGAGAGCTTGCGTAGCTCGACCACCTTCGGGTGATCGGCGGCGACGCTGTCCGCCATCGGCAGGTCGCGCGGATCGAACACGCGGGTCTCCGCGCCGAAGTGCTGCAGAATCCGTTCGGCTTCCTGCACCAGCAGGCGGCTATAAGAGGTCTCACGCAGCGAGCCGTAGAGCAGCAGGATGCGCGGCGGGTGGGAGCTGACGCGTGCTGGCTCCAGCTTGCGGAGGTCCGGCGTGTCGAGCACCGCAGGGACGATGTTGGGGAGATCGACAGTCATCGAATCCTCCGGCCCTGCGCGTCGATGACGGCCTCGCCGTCCTCCTTGGTGAAAGCGCCTAGCTGCGGTGCCGGCAGGATGTCCAGCACGACTTCGGACGGTCGGCACAACCGCACGCCAAGCGCGGTGACGACGAAGGGGCGGTTGATCAGGATGGGGTGGGCCAGCATGGCATCGAGCAACTGGTCATCGTTCAACGCCGGATCGGCGAGACCGAGTTCGGCGTAGGGTGTGCCCTTCTCGCGGATGGCTTCGCGTACGGTAAGGCCGGCATCGAGGATCATTGCTTGCAAGGTCTGCCGGTCGGGTGGCGAGGTCAGGTACTCGATGACGGTTGGCTCGATCCCCGTATTGCGGATCATCGCCAGCGTATTGCGCGACGTACCGCACGCCGGGTTGTGATAGATGGTGACGGTCATGGGGTGTCTCAATGCGATTCGTACCAGTGCTGCGAACGGTTGACCACGCCAACCACGAGGAGCATCACCGGAACTTCGATCAGCACGCCGACGACGGTGGCGAGCGCCGCGCCGGACTGGAAGCCGAACAGGCTGATAGCGGTGGCCACGGCCAGTTCGAAGAAGTTGCTCGCGCCGATCAGTGCCGACGGGCCAGCGACGCAATGCGCGACGCCGAGCTTGCGATTGAGCAGATAGGCCAGCCCGGAGTTCAGCAGGACCTGGATCAGGATCGGCACAGCGAGCAGCAGGATGATGAGCGGCTGCTCAACGATAGCGTTGCCCTGAAAGCCGAACAGCAGCACCAGCGTCGCAAGCAGAGCGGTGATCGAGTAGGGGCCGAGGGCGTCGACGACGCGTTTGTAGGTGGCTTCGCCGCGCGCCAGCAATGCCCTGCGGATGATCTGCGCGATCAGCACCGGCACGATGATGTAGAGCGCGACCGACGTGATGAGCGTGTCCCACGGAACGGTGATCGACGACAGGCCCAGCAGTAGCGCGACGACGGGCGCAAAGGCCACGATCATGATGGCGTCGTTGAGCGCCACCTGCGACAGCGTGAAATACGGATCGCCCTTGCAGAGCTGCGACCAGACGAAGACCATCGCCGTGCACGGCGCCGCCGCCAGCAGGATCAGGCCGGCGATGTAGCTGTCGAGCTGCTCGGCGGGCAACCACCCCGCGAACAGATGGTGCACGAAGATCCAGCCCAGCAGCGCCATCGAGAACGGCTTGACCAGCCAGTTCACGAAGAGCGTGACGCCGATGCCGCGCCAGTGTCCGGCGACCTGGCCCATGGCGCCGAAATCGATCTTGATCAGCATCGGAATGATCATGACCCAGATCAGCACGCCGACGGGCAGGTTCACCTGCGCGACTTCCATGGCACCAATAGCCCGAAAGACCGGTGGCAGCCATTGGCCGAGCAGGATGCCGGCCACGATGCACAGCGCGACCCAGACAGTCAGATAGCGCTCGAAGAAGCCGATGGCGCTTGGCCGTGCCGCCGCAGCGGACTGTTGCGCTGTGCTCACTGCCCAGCCTCCACAGGCTGCTCGCCGATGGCGCGCATCTCCTTCTGGATAGCATTGCGGTCCAGGATGTGCAGTGGCAGGTTCACGAACTGGCTCACGCGATTCAGGATCTGACGGAAGACCTGGTCGAACACCTTGCGCTTCTCATCGTCGGATCCCTGAATGGCGGCCGGGTCCATGAAGCCCCAGTGTGCCGTGATGGGCGTGCCTGGCCAGATCGGGCAAACCTCGCCCGCGGCCTGGTCACAGACGGTGATCACGAAGTCCATCTTGGGTGCATCGGGCAAGGCGAACTCGTCCCAGCTCTTGCTGCGCAGGCCGGAGGTGTCATAGCCAATCGACTCGCACCGCTCGACGGCAAACGGGTTCACCGCCCCGGATGGATGGCTGCCGGCGCTGTAGGCTTGAAAGCGTCCCTTGCCGAGCACGTTGAACAGCGCTTCGGCCATGACGCTGCGGGCGGAGTTGCCGGTGCAGAGCACCAGTACATTGAAGGTCTTGTCGGACATGGTGGTTGTTGGGCGTTGGGGCGAGGGAGTGCCTCCTCGCGCGAGGATTCGATGGGGGAAGCGCGTTAAAACTAGATCAGCAGCAGCCGGATTGCGGCGCGCAACAGGTGGTCTTGGCGGCAGGCTTCTGTGCGGCGTTCAACGGGGCGGGCACGCAACACGCAGCGGTCTCGGCGCTACGGTCACGCGATTCGCCATAGGTGGGCGCGTTGCCGAGCGTGTGGAACGATTCCCAGGCGATGCCGGTGGGGTCCACCGACCAGTGCTTGTTCGAGGTCGCGTAGCAGCAGTTCGTCTCGGACTGGGATTGCATGGGCAGGTCGGCGCTGGCGAGGCGTGCCTGTATCGCGGCCAGCTCTGCGTCCGTCTCAGCCTGGATGCCCAGATGGTCCACGCCCAGCTTCTCCGTGCGATTGGAGATCGCGAAGTTCACGCGCGGATCGTCCAGCGCCCACTTCGCATAGTCGTCCCGGACGACGGTCGGCTCTGCGGCGAAGAGGGCCGAGTAGTAACGGATGCTGGCCGACAGGTCGGCCACGCTGACGTGGACGTGGAAGCGCTTCATGGTTCAGGACTCCGTGGTGACGGCGCAGCGGGAAACCGGCGAGCACGGATTGCCGCCACAGCAGTTCGCCGTGAGATAGCCCAGCAGGTCATTCATGGTCTCGAAGCGGGCCATGTAGATGATCGACCGGCCTTCCTGGCGGCTGGCCAGCAGGCCGGCGCGATGCAGTTCCTTGAGGTGGAACGATAGCGAGGATGCCGGCATCTCCATCAGTTCGGCAATGCGGCCCGCCGGCAGGCCTTCGGGACCGGCCTGCACCAGCAGGCGGAAGACGGCCAGGCGAACGGCATGGGCGAGCGCGGCAAGCGCTTCAAGGGCGTTATCGGTTTCCATGATTCGAATATAGTCGAATCATGGAAAATTTGCAACCTTGCTTCTGTGACTGGCCGGCTTACTTGGAGCGGCTCTGGCGGCCGACCCACGTCGTGCCTGCGACGGTTGGCTCGGAAAGCGTGGCCCGGCGCACCGCGCGCTCGCGCGTGACCCTGGCGAACGCATCGAGACGCGCGCGGATCGCGTCCGGCGTCTCGGCCGGGAGGGGGTGACGGCGGGTCTGGCGAGAAGGAGACGTCATGGTGGGCAGCCTTGGGGGACTCACAGGCGCATTCTGCCATCGACGTCATTACCCTTGAAAGCTACCCCAAAATACCGAGCATTCCCCTGGCACACGCGCTTACGAGCGGCGCACAATAGCTGCACCCCCCCGCGCACCCTGCGCATCGACCTCGGCCCGTCGCGGCCTACACCGGCCCAAACGCCCGAATCTTTACGGCTTCCGGGCTGCCTCGCCCCGAAACCGGCGCCCCATGCATTCTTGCCGTCAATGTTTACGCGGTGACGCAACAGAACCCTTC
>NZ_SGXM01000015.1 GCF_004217045.1 Cupriavidus agavae | reverse complement strand
CGACTCAATGAACGGCCGAGAAAGACATTAAACTTTGATACACCCGCTGAACGATTCCATCAGACCGTTGCGTGGACCGGTTGAATCTACAGTCGTTCTGCGCCGGTCGGGGGTTCGTACAACTCCGGCGCCGTTCCCCCGCCGGGACCTAGTAGTGACCAGCTATCCGTCGACGGCAGGTGCCGCGGAGGCAATCTGCATGCGCCCCACCCTGCGTCTGGACTCGGCCGCTACGTTCATCTCCGCAACGGCCGTGTGCATCACGGCTGATCGTAGACCCACACCGAGCCATCGGCGAGCTTGGCCGCAATACGTACCTTGCCATTGGTGTCGAGTGCCCCCACAAAGTCAATCACCGTCCCGCCGCTCGGGAATGCAACAGTCGCTGTGGCGCTGTTGTCCGTATTGAAGAGCGTCAGCGAAGACGCAGACAACCCGACCAGGAAATGCGGGATGGCGCTCAGCTTGGTCAACAGCGGCACCCCACTCCATAGGTTTACGTAGGAATAATTAACAGGCACAGGACGGGTTACGATGCCGAGGCTGCTTGCATAGCCATAGACCGGCGAACTCTCATCGGTCGCATTGGGGGCGATTGCAGCAAGGCTAAGCGTTGCAGTCGTTCGGTTCGTATATGCTGTTCCGCTTCCGGACGTGGTCTGTATCTGGTTGAGGCCGTCATTGTGAATGGCCAACCCGGCGCCGCCAGTGGGGACCGGACGCGCATCGAGAACCGGCGCGTTTGTTTCGAATTGGAACGCCGCCACTGCGGCGCCACCTACCTGCTGGTTCCACCACTGCCACGAATTGGCGCACCAGCCCACCGAGTAAATGCTGGTGCCGTCGGTGCTCTTGATGAAAGTACGCCCGGCGGTCGGAGCCGTGCCACAACCTTGCAAGGGACCATCGGCGCGGGACCCGGCAAGGTCCGCATCCAGGCTGCCGAACGACACGGTCCCGGCATCTGCGCTCAGTTGCACCATTACCGAAGAATTCACCGGATTTGTTGCTGCGGCGAGCCAGATGCCTTGTGCCGCTGCAGGCAATGCAGCAACGGGTTCGCGTGGTGTGGCACCGTCCGTGCCGAAGCGTTCCAGCCGTGCGGGCTGGCTACCATCCGCGGTCAGGCGCCACACTCGCGTGCCATCGATCGCCAGACTGATGATCGAGGGGCTGGCGATCGGCGCATCGGGCAGACGCGACCACATACCCGGCGACGACAGCGGCAGGCTGCTGCTGTTGGAGCGGCCATCGGGGTAGGTCGCGGTGACCGTCAGCGTCGCAGTGTAGGCGATGGTCTGCGCGGCATCGATACCGACGGTGACACTGGCACTGTTGGCAGCACCGACTATCGAAGCTGCCGTGCCACTCTGCTGAATCGACCAGCCCAGCGTCGCCTGGCTTGCCAGATTCGCGCCCTGCGCATCGGTCAGCGTGGCCGACACGGTACCCGTGCGCCCTGGCTTCACGCGCAGTGACAGTGCCGAGAATGCAATCGACGGCAGCGGCACCGCTGGACGCGCGAGCGACGTGTTGGCACACAGGTGGTCACCGGCAGGCGTGGTCGCACACGCGGTGAGCTTGCCCGTAGCCGCGAGCGTGCCGCTGGACGACACTTGCGCCGAATGCCCATCAGACGCAGGCGCCATCGCAAACGCGCTGTTGTCGACTGTCCACGACCAGTCCTTCAGATCAGCCACACCGTCAACGCCATCCGAGCGTTGCACCACCGCCGTGACCACGTGGGGCGCAGCGCCGCTGTTAACCGTCAACGTGGAGGGCGACAGCGACAATGCATAGGTCTTGGCCGCAGGCGGTTGCACCGACAGATGCGTGGTGCTGGTGGCCTGGCTGCCGTCGGCCAGCGTGGCGGTGGCCGTGATGTCGGCCACGCCAGCGACCAAGGTCTGGATGGTCGCATAGATGCCGACCCTCGCCATGACCGAAGCGGTGGCCGCCGGCGCCTTGTCTGAGGCGGACACTACGGTGGCTACGGCCGGATTGGAGGACATCCACGCAAAGCTCGCCCCCTTCACCTCGCTGCCGTCTGCAGCCAGCAGCGTCGCCTTCAATGTCAGCGTACCGCCAGCCACTGGCGCGGCGCTACCGGTGTCGACAACCAGGCGCGATGCCGTCGGGGTGACGGTCGTGTTTTGGGGACTCTCGTCGGAACCGCAGGCCACAAGTAGCGTCGCGGCCAGCAAGGCGAGACCGGCAGCGCGCGCGCCGGCCAGAAGGTGTGAAAACATTGGACCCAACCCGTATCTAATTATGGAGAAGGCCGCCCTCCCTCCCCGGGTTGGAGGCCACGAGCGCCCGCGAACGGGACGTCGTGCGCCCGACTTTAGCAGCGGTACGCTTGCACCACATCCCCTAGGTTGGGGGTGACTGGTCAATAAAGATCATCTAAGACGCGCAGAATGTCCTTTTGTTTGCCGTTGCACGGCATTTCGGAAGCCAGACGCCGCCTTAATGCAACTCTGCTGCACTAGATCAGCTACACCGCCCCATCCCTGAGCGCCGGTTTTTCGAACGACCGTGCCGACATCTGAAAATGGCTGGCCCGGATAAGGATGTCCAGCTCCGTCGCGACGAGTTTGCCGGCCCGTCTCGTGTACTCGGGCTCTTCCCGGCCATAAGCTGCACGGTCCTCCCTCTGAATCGAATGGCCGACTAGCTTCTCGTTCCTGTCATTCGTCTCAGCCCGATCGGGCGTGGCCAACACTTCCTGGCAGCCTGTTGCACGGCTTCCATAATTCGACTACATTCGAATCATGGAAACAGATAACGCCCTCGAAGCGCTTGCCGCGCTCGCCCATGCCGTCCGCCTGGCCGTCTTCCGCCTGCTCGTACAGGCCGGCCCCGAAGGCCTGCCGGCTGGCCGCATTGCCGAACTGATGAAGATGCCCGCGTCCTCGCTATCGTTCCACCTAAAGGAATTGCATCGCGCCGGACTGCTGGCCAGCCGCCAGGAAGGCCGCTCGATTATCTACATGGCCCGCTTCGAGACCATGAATGACCTGCTGGGCTATCTCACGGAGAAC
This sequence comes from Cupriavidus agavae, assembly GCF_004217045.1. Classification (GTDB taxonomy): domain Bacteria; phylum Pseudomonadota; class Gammaproteobacteria; order Burkholderiales; family Burkholderiaceae; genus Cupriavidus; species Cupriavidus agavae. Next base: position 52,842 of record NZ_SGXM01000015.1, on the reverse strand, counting down.
TGCTGTGGCGGCAATCCGTGCTCGCCGGTTTCCCGCTGCGCCGTCACCACGGAGTCTTGAACCATGAAGCGCTTCCACGTCCACGTCAGCGTGGCCGACCTGTCGGCCAGCATCCGCTATTACTCTGCCCTCTTCGCCGCAGGGCCGACCGTCGTCCGGGACGACTATGCGAAATGGGCGCTGGACGATCCGCGCGTGAACTTCGCCATCTCCAATCGCACGGAGAAGCTGGGCGTGGACCATCTGGGCATCCAGGCGGAGACGGACGCGGAACTGGCCGAGATAGAGGCGCGCCTCGCCAGCGCCGAGCTGCCCGTGCAATCCCAGTCCGAGACGAACTGCTGCTACGCGACCTCGAACAAGCATTGGTCGGTGGACCCCACCGGCATCGCCTGGGAATCGTTCCACACACTCGGCAACGCGCCGACCTATGGCGAATCGCGTGACCGTGGCGCCGAGACCGCTGAATGCCGCGTGCCCGTCCCGTTGAACGCCGCACCGAAGCCTGCCGCCAGGACCACCTGTTGCGCGCCGCAATCCGGCTGCTGCTGATCCAGTTTTAACGCGCCTCCCCCATCGAATCCTCGTGCGAGGAGGCACTCCCTCGCCCCAACGCCCAACAACCACCATGTCCGACAAGACTTTCAACGTACTGGTGCTCTGCACCGGCAACTCCGCCCGCAGCGTCATGGCCGAAGCGCTGTTCAATGTGCTCGGCAAGGGACGCTTTCACGCCTACAGCGCCGGCAGCCGTCCGTCAGGTACGGTGAACCCCTTCGCCGTCGAACGGTGCCAGTCGATCGGCTACGACATCTCCGGCCTGCGCAGCAAGAACTGGGACGAGTTCGCCTTGCCCGATGCACCCAAGATGGACTTCGTGATCACGGTCTGTGACCAGGCGGCGGGCGAGGTCTGCCCGATCTGGCCGGGCACGCCCATCACGGCACACTGGGGTTTCATGGACCCGGCCGCCATCCAGGGACCCGACGATGAGAAGCGCAAGGTGTTCGACCAGGTCTTCCGTCAGATCCTGAATCGCGTGAGCCAGTTCGTGAACCTGCCACTGCACATCCTGGACCGCAATGCCATTGAGCAGGAGATGCGCGCCATCGGCGAGCAGCCCGTGGAGTCCGGGCAGTGAGCACGGCGCAACAATCCGCCGCAGCGGCACAGCCCAGCGCCATTGGCTTCTTCGAGCGCTATCTGACCATCTGGGTGGCGCTGTGCATCGTGGCCGGCATCCTGCTCGGCCAATGGCTGACCCCGGTCTTTCACGCCATCGGTGCCATGGAAGTCGCGCAGGTGAACCTGCCCGTCGGCGTGCTGATCTGGGTCATGATCATTCCGATGCTAATCAAGATCGATTTTGGCGCCATGGGCCAGGTCGCCGGACACTGGCGCGGCATCGGCGTCACGCTCTTCGTGAACTGGCTGGTCAAACCGTTCTCGATGGCGCTGCTGGGCTGGATCTTCGTGCGCCATCTGTTCGCGGGCTGGTTGCCAGCCGACCAGCTCGACAGCTACATCGCGGGCCTGATCCTGCTGGCGGCGGCGCCTTGCACGGCGATGGTGTTCGTCTGGTCGCAGCTCTGCAAGGGCGATCCGTATTTCACGCTGTCGCAGGTGGCGCTCAACGACGCCATCATGATCGTGGCCTTTGCGCCCGTCGTCGCACTGCTGCTGGGCCTGTCGTCGATCACCGTTCCATGGGACACGCTTGTCACGTCAGTCGCGCTCTACATCATCGTGCCGGTGCTGATCGCGCAGATCATCCGCAGGGCATTGCTGGCGCGCGGCGAAGCCACCTACAAACGCGTCGTCGACGCCCTCGGCCCTTACTCGATCACCGCGCTGCTCGCGACGCTGGTGCTGCTGTTCGGCTTTCAGGGCAACGCAATCGTCGAGCAGCCGCTCATCATCCTGCTGCTCGCTGTGCCGATCCTGTTCCAGGTCCTGCTGAACTCGGGTCTCGCCTACCTGCTGAACCGCAAACTTGGCGTCGCGCACTGCGTCGCCGGCCCATCTGCGCTGATCGGCGCGAGCAATTTCTTCGAACTGGCCGTGGCCACTGCCATCAGCCTGTTCGGCTTCCGATCCGGTGCGGCGCTCGCCACCGTCGTCGGCGTGCTGATCGAAGTCCCGGTAATGCTCCTTGTTGTTGGCGTGGTCAACCGCTCGCAGCACTGGTACGAATCGCCAGACACCCCATGACCGTCAACATCTATCACAACCCGGCGTGCGGTACGTCGCGCAATACGCTGGCGATGATACGCAATGCGGGCATCGAGCCAACCGTCATCGAGCACCTGACCTCGCCACCCGACCGGCAAACTTTGCAGGCAATGATCGTCGATGCCGGGATCTCCGCGCGCGAAGCCATCCGCGAGAAGGGCACACCCTATGCCGAACTCGGTCTTGGCAACCCTGCGTTGAACGATGACCAGTTGCTCGATGCCATGCTGGCCCACCCGATCCTGATCAACCGCCCCTTCGTCGTCACCGCGCTTGGCGTGCGGTTGTGCCGACCGTCCGAAGTCGTGCTGGACAACCTGCCGGCACCGCAGCAAGGCGCTTTCACCAAGGAAGACGGCGAGGCCGTCATCGACGCCCAGGGCCGGAGGATTCGATGACCGTCGATCTCCCCAACATCGTCCCGGCGGTGCTCGACACGCCGGACCTCCGCAAACTGGAGCCTGCACGCGTCAGCACCTACCCGCCGCGAATCCTGCTGCTCTACGGCTCGCTGCGCGAAACCTCGTATAGCCGCCTGCTAGTGCAGGAAGCCGAACGGGTCTGCAGCACTTCGGGGCAGAGACCCGCGTCTTTGACCTGCGCGATCTGCCGATGACCGACAGCATGCCCGCCGATCACCCGAAGGTGGTCGAACTGCGCAAGCTCTCCGAATGGTCGGAGGGCCAGGTGTGGTGCAGTCCCGAGCGCCACGGCAAGCTGACAGCCGTCTTCAAGAACAAGATCGACTGGCTGCCGCTGGAGATAAGCGGAATTCGTCCGACGCAGGGCCGACGCTGGCCGTGATGCAGGTGTCCGGTGGCTCGCAGTCGTTCAACGCCGTCAACGCGCTGCGCGTGCTGGGGCGCTGGATGCGCATGTTGACGATTCCGAACCAGTCGCCAAGGCCTATCAGGAGTTCGACGCCAACGGCCGCATGAAGCCGTCGTCCTACTACGATCGCGTCGTCGATGTCATGGAAGAACTCTACAAGTTCACGCTGCTGGTGCGCGACCGCAGCGACTACCTAACCGACCGCTACAGCGAGCGCAAGGAAGTCGCCCCCGCCCACGCGACGACGCTTGCGGCAGCAGCCAAGCATCACGAGAACGACGCGCAGACCGGCGATACCGATAGCGGCGAAGTGGAATAACAGGGAACAGGCCGGCCATGGAGCTAAGTAGCAGCGTGATCGCCAGGCTCGGGATGGGGTCGCACGCGATTGCGGGATGCCTTGCCCATGACGCTAGGACAGGAATGCATCACCTTCGCGGCGATGCCGGGGGAAGTCCAGCAGCGCCTGCGAGAGGCCGCCATGGTGATCTTCGAGTTCAAGCCCGGGGCCACGGCCATTAATACAGGCGTTACCGCACATCCATCGAACGCGCCACTTGTGCTGACGCGGCTTCGTGACATCGCACATCCCGCTCTCGACGTGTCCCAACCTGATGGACGATACGCAAGATCGCGGCGCATCAATGCAGCTCTCCGGCATCCTCAAACGCGTGGCGGTCAAGCTTTCCAAGATGTACAACGACTGTCGCCTGGTCTCCAGCGCCCCGGGCCGAACGCGTGGCGTGAGGTCGGGGGCTTGCCGCCGTGGATAAAACTATGTCGGGCGTTCCAGCCTTCGCCACGGTACCTTAGCCAGGGATTCAGAAATCACTGCGCCTAAAATGTGTCCAGTGCCGTTACGCGAAGGCGTCCCAACCGGGGCGCTATTTATTCAAAGACCGGCCGTCGACTCCCCACTGACAAGCCCATCGATAATGTCTGCCCCGTGCTGAACGGCGGCACGCTTGGCGGTTCCCAGAGCGCTCCACTGCGTACCTGGGACTATGAAGACGCGCCCACTCTCGGTTGAGGGTGACACGCCCTCTCGACAGATGACGACGGATGCGCAGTAGCTGCGATCAGGACGACGTTCGTGCCATTCGCGCGGCGGCTCATATTTGTACACTAAGGGATAAAGGTCGAAGCCCTTGCTAGTTGCTGCCGGATAGTTGTCCATGCCGCGCTCCAGTGATGAACTACCTACTGTACGCCTATTGAACAGTGGCACAGACATTTATTTTGTCGAAGCATCGCAACCCGCGCGTGGCTGTAGGCTGTACACCGACATCCATCGGACGCGAATGGAGGCAGTATCAGGCTGCATCGCAAACTGACGCGATGCCGGGCTGCCGCCGCTATGGCCGAATAACAGAGGCGCGCCCATGGATCCCCTGAGAGACACCTTCGAGCTGATCTATCGCGGCTTGATGATGAGTGTGCAAGTGCATTGCAAAGAAGATCGGTCAATGACAAGTTCTTCGCACTGGGGGTATGTTGTTTGTATCGACGACACGCCACGCGGCGCACGCCTTTGGGGCCCGCTCCACCAAACCGCTCCCTATCATTCGCGCGAGGCTGCTGTAACGGCTGCCTGTCAGCGCGGACGCCTAGCCATCGATATGTTGCTCGGACCATTGGCATAACTGTTGGACGCGGGCACTCAGATCGGAGTCTGAGGCCGGCACCGGCCAGTTCGCGCGCCCTGACGGTGGATTCCAGGGCGGGCGTGAGGATCAGCTATTTCGCCTGGACTGAGGCCGCGACCGTTCCGATGAGGTTTGGCATTTCTACACTGGCGACCCCTTGCTGTGCAATCCCGCGATCCAAGCCAAGCCTTCCTTCGAAGTGACCGAGATGAGCGTCAGAGCGCACAAGACCCCGCGTACGCAAGCAGTGAACAACGCTGAGTGCGCTCAACAGATTGCCAAATGCTGCCTTCAGGACCAATGTCCTGTCGTACCAGACATACTGACTGCCGACAGGCAACACGCGCAACAATCGGTCTTCGCTTCTCGTCCTTGAAAAGCCGGATTGATCGGTGCAAGAAAGGCAATCGTAATGAAAGGGATCGGTCTATTCGTCATTGCCAAAGATGACATCGATCGAGGCCCTTCCCGCCAGTTCGGCGACGAGATACGCCCAACGCATCGTATAAGGCCCGCCGAACACTTTTACCCGCTTGCCGAACGCCGCGACGCCCGGTGGTGTCATGGGTCCCTCGATCTGAAACCAGACGTTGAAGAGATCTTTCTCTACCCGCTGTATATCGACATGAACATCGAATCCACGGTATTCGGTGACACGCTGCATCTCACACTCCTGATTCAAGGCCCCGTACCCTACTCGATACGGCCCTGTATCGCTAAGAAGCGGCACCCGTCTCCGGACGCCGTCCTAATGTATCGTTCAAGGGGCAGAAGCCCTGACGACAGCTTTTTGTTCCCGCTCACCAGGTCGAAATCGCCTTTAGTGTGGCGAGGGGCATCTCAATTCCTGCGGCAGGATCAGTGAGCGCTTCCACTTCGATGTAGGGGCGTTCGGACCGTACGTTGCCGAAGATCGCGGCAAAGGGAATGTCGGCGGCGTCTCTGCCGGTCCCAATGCGTAGCAATCCCGTTGGAATTGACACGCCAGACGGGTCAAGCAAATACCAACCGCCAGATAGATAGACTTCAACGATCGCATGAAAATCTGTCGGTCCCATCGCGGGGTCGGCTCCGTAGTCCAGGCTGCTAGAGATCCTCGCGGGTATGCTCAGAGCGCGACAGACAGCGATCATCAGATGCGCGAAGTCTCGGCAGACTCCAGTTCTCTCCACGAGCGTATCGATTGCGGAAGTTCGCTCATTCGTCGAATGGCTGAGATATCGCATGTGCTGGCGGGCCCATTCCCGAATCGCATACACGCGCGCGTATCCGCGCTGCATCCCGCCGAACTCCCGCAACGCAAACTCCATCATCCGATCGGACTCGCAATATCGGCTCGGTGCAAGATGGGGAAGGACATCAAACGGAAGGTCGGCGACGGGTACTTCGTGCAATGACTTCCACTCGTCCAGCCGGTGGTCGATCTCGACCACCGCCTCGTAACGAACAGCCAGTCGGCCCCTTTTGCTTTGAACGCGCAGCATCCGATTACAGGAGTCGGGATAGGTGTACTGGGTGACTGGAATGGCGGGCGTGAGCCTGAGTTCCTCCTCGACTACCGATTGCCGTGCCGTACGGGCCGCCTCCACCAGGAATAGGAAGTCAGCGGTGCGATCAACGATCTCGTACGACAGATTCACTAGGTATCGGAGGCGAATCATGAGGCCCTCACTATGCGGGCATCGCGCTACACGGTAAATGAGACCGTTTCGCGTGGCCCGTGGTCAGTTGGCGGTCGCCGTACTGCATAGAAGCTTACCGCCAAGGTGGGATAGTCATTGTCGACATGGACAAGCCGTCGAGAGAGCGGGATTTGACGGCCTCCTGCTTGCCAATGCGATGCGGGGGCCCATCAGCCTCAGCAGTTCAGCCTCGTACCGCCCCTGCGATGCCCGTTCCAACGCTCGCTTCGAATGGGTCTGTCCTGCCGGTTGCGCACGTGACCAGATCGCTCTATCCTCCGCAGTCTATGTCCTCGGCGTGCAAGTCACCGCTGCGACTATCGAGGAAGCCAATTGCTCAACTGGAGTAATCGTGCTCAGCGGGGAACGCCTAAGAACTGCCGTCGGCATTCCAGGAGCGACACAAGTGGCAGGATCTTGAACAATTGTGTATCCGCCGCACGCGCGGATCACCTGCAAACCCGCTGCGCCGTCTTCCAGGCACCCCGTTAGTACAACGCCGACCACATTCTTTCCATGATTCACAGCGGCAGAACGGAAGAGCGGATCCGCCGCGGGTCTTGTAAAGTGTTCCTTGGACGCATTGGAGAGGAGAACTTGTCCCCGCCCAACGAGCATATGTTTGTCGGGCGGAGCCACGTAGACTTTTCCCACCACAATGGTCTCTTCGTCGACAGGATGAGAGACTGGAAAAAAGCGCTGGAAGACGACTGGGCCCCTCCCGATGTGCATGACGATGAACACACTGGCTGGAAGGTCAGGCGGCAGTTCCGAGACGAGCGCCTTGAGAACGGGAATTCCCGTAGAGGCCCCACGACGACAACTCGTGGAGAACTCCATCCTGGATCCATTTTTCTTCCTCGTGCTGGAGGCAAAGCAAAAGGCGGACCGGCCGTCATGCATCGAGTTGCCACAAGCAAAGGACCGTTCGGAATGCAAAGCCAAGACGCGGCAACCGTACACGTCTTTTTGGCTCAACCTGCATCCGGCGGAAGGGGCGTCACCGTCGACATTTACCGTCCCTAGCTTGCGGATCAGACTATGCGGCGACCTATCGTCGTACGCGATTCATCAGCGACAGAAAGGGAAAACAGAGAGGCTCTGACGGACTTCCAACGTTACTTAGGCAGTGCGCCAAGCATACGGTTGGAGAACGATGACTTGGAAGGGGGCGATCACGGGGTTGGGAGAACTTGCGGCCCCACCATATTCGGCAGGGCCCCACCCCGGCTGTTCCGCTCTTATCGTTATTATTGAGCAATCATACAAGCAGCCTACATGCTAGGTTCGACTACTCGTTGCTGCGCGGATACTTTCGAACACCCCGCATAGCCGTGCAGCGCCCTCAGTCTACCCGGGGCGGCTTCGCAATACCAGGCTACATTGACCTGCAGTGCCTTTAGGGTAATAAATGCCCGGACGCGCACGAATCCGTTGCACGAAACAGACGAGGAACACATTGCACGAGGGGAGTACTTCACTTGCTGCGGATGGGTCATAAGCGCACATCGAAACTATCAGCTGTACGACAACTCTCCAGGGTCCAAAGGGCCTCGGCTACGTTCTTAGAATGTCGTTTCCCGCCGGTAAAAGCGCCGAATAGGCGACTTCCTCAGCTCGACTCAACCTGAGGCCCAGGAGACAGGAGTTTGCAATCGATTTTACTGTCCCGATCCGCTACATTGCTGAGCTCCCTTGACCACCAAGCAGTATCCTGTCGCTCCAATGTCGACGTCCGGAAGTTCCAGGCGTGGACGGCAAACTAGCTTTTCTTAACAACAGTGCTAGTCTAATTAAGGGCGGCTGCCGCCCAGAAGTCACAAACGACTTTAGAGAACGCGTCAGCGAGCCCTCCTTTCCTGGTTGGCCCACATGGCAGCCCGATCACTACTGGACGCTATGAACATCGTACTATTTCGCAACAGTACCCGGGCATTGATCCTTCCGGCCGGCAAGACTTTACTGGATTGTCCCCTCGAGGTGCGATGCTGGCTTGGCGCGCCGTGTGCTGAAACCGCGACTGCGTTCACACTGGATACGCCGATGCCGGGCATCCATCCGCCTTTGGTCCTCGCCCAACTTTTGCAACGGGGATACTGCGCACTGGATCTGCATGGCGTCGTGCAGAACTTTCGTGCGTCCAACGCAATGGACCAGGATGAGCCTATCGTCTCGAAAGAGACGCGAATTAGATTGGCTGACGTTGATACCGCCTCGCTCATCTCGAAAGCCGACTTACTTTCCCAATAGGGATCATCAGCAACTCCAGACCCACTCTCAGTCGGTAAGCTTAATTTCGGCCGCACTTTACGCTTTTCGCGTTGCCCCGAAATCCGGTTGCGTCCGCCGTCGCACGACTTCACGCTATGGCGCATAGAAACAGTCTTCGGGCTGGGTGACGTAGCTGGCCAGGGATGCCGACGCTCATTTTATGCCGCTCATCTCCAGGTGATGCACCCAACAGTCCTTCCTTCCCTTACCGCCCAAAGAATTGTCCCAGCTCGGCAAACTGTGAAGCCGAGGGTGGACAGACTGCTCCGAGGACGCCCGCCGGCGGCGGCAGCAGCCGCACAGTCCAGAAAAAAACTAAATGCCGCAAATATCAGCATGTCAAGAATGCCATGGACCTGCGGCGTGCGCGCGTGAAACAGGAACGTCTGCATCGGACGAAGCAGCGCGAAATATCGTATGGTGACGAACGGCGGCGGTGACGAGATTCGACGGCGCGTAGCGTGCCCGATGCCAGTCAAACATCAGAGGGAGTACTCGTCGGGTCAGCGTGACGGACTTAGGTCTACCGTCATAAGCAGCGAGGCCGAGAACCAGCGCATATTGAGTGGGGAGGCGAAACGCCTTGCGGAAGATCTGGACGGTACGGCAGAGCAGTAGCGTGACCTCGCCCGTGCTGGCTGCCACACTTGGACGAGGAATCGCCGAATCCATTTTCCCGAGAGTCGCCGGCACACCCGTTTGCTTGGAATCCTCCGTTACTGCGCAGACCAGCATCAACTTGAATGCCCACCGCTTGGGGTGAGCCACGCGGAAGCGGTGGAACAGGCGATGGACGCTTACTGACCCCCGCTATGCGCGCCTTCGGTGGGCGCCGCGCTCGGGCCGGTTACCTCGCCACTTGTCAGCAAATGGTGCCTCGGACAGACGATAGGTTTCGGGAAAAACATCTTCAGATGTATGAATTCTGATGGACAAACGGCGGCATTCCGCCCCTCGAACTAGCATGTGCTGACTGGGAGGTCCGCAAAGCCGGCGGCCATTCTTCCCGCAAGCCATCGTCCAGCATCGGCGGTGTTCGACAGGTGTCACTGCTACCTGGCCGGCCGCGGTGCGACGCGGGTCCAGCTTCGGCCTCGATGTTATCGAGGGCTTCTGGCGCGACGGCGATGCCCGAAACTACTTGCCAGCGACCCGCATGCCTTATCTCAAGCTCACTGATCGCCTCTACCGGCTTCTGGTGGCTATTGGCGTCCGGGATGCCAACCCCGCCAGCAAACTCGTGCTTGGTCAGTGCTCAGGCCGTGATCGGGTTTCGCCCGCAACCGGTACTGATGGAATCGGCTTGGAGAAAAGCTTCAATGTAGGATCTGACGGCCGCACGCCGCTGTCATACAGGGATTCCACGACTAGGACATTCCCGTTGAAGCCGGTGCAGGCGCGTAGCGCTTCATCGGAATTGGGAGGGATGATCTTGCGCCGCCCAGCGTCATAGCGCTCCTGAAAGCCGCTCCAGCGCGGCCTCGTCGGTCTCCATGTCGGCCAGCGTCCGCGCGCGTAACGCCAGCCGGACGCGGTGCAATCAGCAGCGCGGCCAGATGCTTGCCGTAGCTGCTGCCGACCAGAACCACCGCGTTATGGTCGATAACGGGATGCGCGAGGAGCTTGTCATAAGCGGGAACGAGTTCGTGGACATTCCCGCTCGAATGTTGTGCTCCCGCAGTTCGATCGTCAGGCAAATGCATCCCCGGCCCGCCACCTCGTTCGCACGCCGCAGCTGACGTTTCCGGCTCGCGCCCCAGCCAAGGACGAAGAGCACGCCCGGCGACTTCGTGACCGGCGTGACGAGACAGCCGGAAACTTCTCCCCGCTCTGCCTTATGGATACCGGTTCGGAACTGGTTGTCATGGACGAGCCCCTTCTCAATCGAGTCCGCGGAAAATACAGCAGAACCGGTACCACGTCCGCCATCAGCGATCCGCCGACCCGAGGGTTACCGCGGCGATGACAGCGATACAAGCCTAAGGATGATTTATCGGAGCGTCCGGCATCCTTATCCTCCAAGTTTATTTTACAGATTGACGAACCGGTTTGCCGCGAACCTACCCACTACCCTATCCCTTGCCCTCGCGACGTGCCGACCCGATGCAAAACGCCGCTGCCAGCATATCCGCGCTGATTGCAAGTACCCAGGCGCTCGCCACTGCGACGCAGGCGCTGCGTACCTCGAACTTTCTCTGCCGCATACACAATGCACAGTGGGAAGCCCGTACCGCAAAGTTACCTGGTGATCATGGCAATGCCCGATAGGGCGAGCAAAGCTGCCACGAGCGGCCGCATCACGGCAGGACTCCACGGCGGCGGTCTCTTCGTCGTCAGGCGTGTGGTGACGTGAACAACCGGGAAGGACAATACGCAAAGCAGCAGTGCATGGGCGGAGATGCCCATCGAGACCGGCACCAGCACCAGGCGCGTGCAAGCTTTACTGGCAAACATCACCAGCAGCGCGCGTCGGACCACATCCGTGGCCAACGGCTGCCGGTAGTGATAGAAAACGATAGGCGGCCCCGACGTACCAAACAGGCCGCCCATCAGTCCGGATAGCGCCCCGGCCACCGAGAAAGCACGCGGAGCTCCGACGGAAGACGCCTGCTGGCGCCGGATCACTAGACTGACCGCGCAAAGGACAATGGCCACGCCAAGCGCGGTTTCCAGCCAAGCGGCCGCGTTGTCGTTCACCCAGCCTAGCAACACTACTCCTAACAGCACCGTAGCCAGACTGGTGAGAAGCGCGCGATGCATCAACCTCCAGGGCGGCGGCTGCCGATCGGTGCGGAAGAACACCAGCGCGTTGATCAGTGTCAGCACGCTGGCCGCGATGCCCGCCGTGCAGGATGCCGCAGCCGCCCGTCTGGTCAATGCCCGCCGCCGCCGGCCGCGTCCATCATTTTCTCGACAACCTGGTCCACGCCAAAGCTGGCGGCCTTCTGCCGCGGCGGGAAATCCTTGAAGGTCTGCAGGAATTCCGCCACGCCAGCCTGGGCCGGCACGAGGATGAAAGCGTGCTCGAGCAACCAGTCGTAGTACGTATTGGATATCACGTCCGCGCGCTCGTAGGGGTCCGTGCGCAGATTGAATATCTTCGGCACGCGCAGCGTTACCAGCGGTTTGGCCCAGAACGCAGCGTGCCGGTGGCGCGCTGCTCCATGAACATGACTTTCCAGTTGTCGTAGCGCAGGCAGGCAAGGTCGCCATCGTCCGCGAAATAGAAGAACCCTTCCGATCCGGCTTGGGCGCCTTGCCCACCCCTCCTAAGCCCAGTTTACGTAATGACCTGCATTCGGCACGCGGCGCGTGTCTGAGATATTGCACCGCACAACGCGCTCAAGTATCATGCGCGGTTCCCCAAAATTCGAGCATCGAGCATTCCCAGACGGGCAGGCTCTGGGCTCACCGCGCCACATCCGCCATACCGCTCGCCGGTTAGCGCTGCGCGCCATTCGCGACGCGCCGCACGCTGTCCCCCAGGAGAACTATATTGGCAAATCAGGTTCGTGATGAATCGGAGCGGCGCATGAAAGCGGCATTCACTCCCAAGGCCGGGCGCCGTCCGGCGGGCGCAAAACCCAACGCTGAGCCGGGAACGCTGGATCGGGCAGCCAAGGCGCGTCTGGACGAGGAGCGGCAGCGTCAGATGCGGGCCCTGATTGCGCTGGGCCGTGAGCGCGGGTATCTCACGCATGCTGACATCAATGACCATCTTGACGACAACTTCGCGCAAACCGCCGCGATGGAAACCATCGTCAGCACGTTTAGCGATATGGGCGTCTCGGTGTACGAGCAGGCGCCGGACGCAGAGACCCTCCTACTGAACGGCGCCACGCCGACGACCTCCGATGATGAGGCGGCCGAAGAGGTTGAAGCCGCCCTGTCGACCGTGTACTCCGAGTTCGGTCGCACGACAGATCCGGTCCGACTGTACATGCGGGAGATGGGAGCGAGTACCCTGCTGACACGCAGCGGAGAAATCGAGATCGCCAAGCGCATCGAAGCGGGACTCATGGAGATGATCCAAGCGATTGCCGAGTGCCCGTCCGTCGTCGCAGCAATACTCACTGAAGTTGACCGTATTCATGCCGGCGAGCTGACTGTTGACGAGCTGGTCGATGGCATCGCCGAAGTCTCAGCCGAGGGGGATTCTCTGCTGGACGCAGTCGCGCAGGAAGACGCCGCAGACGCCGACGAGGGCGCGGAGATCGACCAGGACGCCGACGGGGATGACGAAGACGCGTCCACCGAAGAAGACACTTCGGAGAAGGAAAATGCAGCACGGCTTCAGAAGCTGACTACCGACAGCCTGGAGATCTTCGCGCGCGTCCGTGCACTTTTTGATCAGATGCCCGGGGCTGCCGGCAAGGAAGCCGCCTCCCCAGCCGCTTCCGCTGCCAATGCGCAGCTGTCAGCGGCCATCCAGGCCGAACTCGCTCCAATCCGGTTCACAGCAAAGACGATTGATAGATTGTGTGCCACGGTGCACGAGCAAGTCGCCGCCGTGCGAACCATCGAGCGCAGCATCCTCGAGATTGCGGTCGAGCGTTGCGACATGCCGCGCGAACTCTTCATCGCTTCTTTCCCCGGCCGAGAAACAGACCTCACTTGGACCGCCCAGTCGGCGAGGACGTCGAAACAATTCGGTCCTGGGCTTGAGCGACACCTGCCCGCTATCCAGGCACTGCAACAAAAGCTTGTTGACATCGAGGCGCAGGTGGCGCTGCCACTGCAGCGACTCAAAGAAGTCAACCGTCGGATGACGGCCGCTGAGGCGAAAATGCGTCGGGCAAAGTCGGAAATGACCGAAGCCAACCTGCGCCTGGTCATCTCCATTGCGAAGAAGTATGTCAACCGCGGCATGCAGTTTCTGGACCTGATTCAGGAAGGCAACATCGGCCTCATGAAAGCCGTGGACAAGTTCGAGTATCGACGCGGCTGGAAGTTCTCAACCTATGCCACCTGGTGGGTCCGGCAAGCCGTGACCCGGGCCTTGGCCGATCAAGCCCGTACGATCCGTGTGCCAGTGCACATGATCGAGACCATCAACAAAATGAATCGCATTTCGCGAGAAATCCTGCAGCAGACCGGGCAGGAAGCAGAGCCGGCGGTCCTCGCCGAGCGGATGGGAATCTCCGAGCAGAAAGTCAGGGATATGCTCAAGATTGCGAAGCAACCAATTTCGCTGGAGACGCCTGTTGGCGATGATGCAGACGCAACGCTCGGTGACATGATCGAGGACGCCGGTGCGAGTTCGCCCGCAGACGCGGCGATGCGGGCGAGCCTGCGAGCGCAGATCGAGAGTGCGCTGAATGAACTCTCCCCGCGCGAGGCCAAAGTGCTGCGTATGCGGTTTGGCATTGACACCGCTTCCGAACAGACATTGGAGGAAGTCGGGCAACAGTTTGATGTCACGCGGGAGCGCATCCGCCAGATCGAAGCGAAGGCAATGCGCAAGCTCCGCAATCCTGTGCGTGCCGACAAGCTGAAGCTGTTCCTCGAGCGCTGAACGCGCGGCCGCGCACCCCTTCCCAACCAGGGAAAGGACTGCCCGGCCTCTAGCCGCGCTACGCAGACAATGCGTCGCACGTAACCATGCTAATGCTCCGGCATGCGTACCAATCTAGCGAAAGACCGTGCTCCCATTTTGCGCGTGGCTTTCCGCGCGGTAGATCTTGACTATCGCGCCGCTGATGCTGAGAAGCGCCGCGACCTGACAAGGCCTGCGCGCCGGTGGACGAAGCTGCGGTGAGCCGCGACGAAGCCCTTCGACAACCGCACTGCTGCCGCGGGGACTTGACTTTGGCCCCAACTGCGTAGGCTGAAGATTCCTTTCATCACATGGAGTCGAGCTCGTGTTTGCGAAGTCATCTTGGTACGATCGGATCTGGAGTATTGCGCCCTCTGACGCGGGGCGTCGCGTGGAGTATTCCTTCATCAAACGCCCCTCACAAGACTTGCCATCCCTGACGTCGGCCAACGACGCTCGCCTTCGACAACGCGTCTTATGCGTCTGTCCGGACGATCTGTTCTCAGATGCAATACCGATCGATAGTTTCGTCGCATGGATGGCGACATGCCACGATAGTCCGTCCCTCGACAAGCTTGTGGTCATCAACGAGCCGCTGGCGGTAGGCACTCGGCTTGAAGCCGCGCTCAAATATCTGTCTCGTCGTTCTCGCGCTCCCGGAAGCGCGCTTTCAGCATGGATCGCCTCTTGGATTGCCGGGCAGCCGCCGTCGGACATGTGGTTCGGTCTTTCACTCAGCGGCCAACGCGATGCGGACCGCCGCGTATCTCAGTTGCTTACCGTATGTGTTGCGCATCGATTCCTAGTCCTCGATCCCCTGACTGGTCCCGTTAGCCTCACAGCGCTACCTCCTTTTATTGGCAAACCGCCCTGCTGCGAGCAACTTCACCTGGACGCCCTCAACGGACGGGAGGTTTGCGACGTATCGGAGCAGCTGTCGATTTGCCCGTCTCGCATCGAGCTTGTCGTCGCGGGTGGATCGAGCCGGGCCTCCGACCTCCCTACCCATCCGGGCTGGCTGCGGTCTTTGCGCAACGAATGTCAGTCGGCGCATGTCACCTTTGTCTTTACTGGTTGGGGTTCCTGGTTGCCAGTCACGGACGACGCCGACGCTTCGCATGAAGAATTCTGCTTTGAGGACGGAACGCGCATTCACAGTCGAAACACGCCGTAGTTACAGACGAGCCGTCGCGAATGCTCTCCACCGGCGCCGGCTCGGCTCATCGAGTCGCCCGGTCAGATTCGCATTCTTGAGAGTTCCAGGACGCGGCGGTTGATGTGCGTACCGTGGTTCCAACGTTGTCGCCCGCCTGCTTACGGCCTCTTCGTAGGCAACTTTGAGTCGGTGTCCTTACAGGTGTTCCGTCAGCGCTTTTCTTCCATCCGAACTCCGCTATACTGTATATATATACAGTACTTCGGCGCTCGTGAAGTGCCGAGTGCGCCGCACGACGTGCGGCGCGCATTTCGCATTGCATGGGCCTGCGAGACCAGGAGTAACAGATGGGAAATAGCCGCTTGGCAGCGAACTGCCACCTACAAAAGGAGGTATCGACTGAGCAAACCTCTGGGGGAGCAAACGGAATACTAGGACG
Source organism: Cupriavidus agavae (assembly GCF_004217045.1). Classification (GTDB taxonomy): domain Bacteria; phylum Pseudomonadota; class Gammaproteobacteria; order Burkholderiales; family Burkholderiaceae; genus Cupriavidus; species Cupriavidus agavae. The sequence continues at coordinate 37,049 of NZ_SGXM01000015.1, read as the reverse complement.
GATCTCTGGCCAGTACGTGGCAACTGCCTTGCAACAGTTGCCTTCGGCCGCCACGGCAACCGAGGAACATGCCGAGGTAGAGATCGATGCCGGTCCGAATGGACGCGTTCGTTTTTTCGTTCAACGAAAGCAAGCCAGACACCATCGGCACTCGCACTACTTCTGGTCGGTGTACCGAGCTGAGCCGATTGAAAGCAATAACCCGCTTTAAGGGTTCTCTCGGTTCGAGTATTCTTTTCCCTAACATGATTTAGCGTCCAATGACCATGCGGAATTGGATTAAGCCCCTCGCCCGCGCATTCCTCGCTATCACGCTGATTGTCGTGGCCGCGCTTGCCTCTCGCGCTGCGTATGTCCACATGGACCCGTCACCTGTGGCCGACACTAGCGAGGATAGCGATATCCTTCGCGAGGTCGTCGACTGCGGGCCCCACCGCAGACAGGCAGAATACTGGACGCTGGATGTCAAAGACAACACCATCCGTACGGCGAGTTGTCTTGAGTCGTAAACCCTCCGCCCGGGTCCAAACATTCGTTCCTGGCAGAATGCCATGCCGTGTGAAAGCCAGAGACCGCTGCCAGTGTTTGAGCCCCTGCCCTTCCCCCTTTGGGGCTGCTTGCCCAGTGAAGATTCATCGCCTTCACAAACTCGCAGCCGGTACGGCCCTCGGCAATGCGCATAGGCTAGGCCCGTGACTACGAGCTTCGCGACGCGTTCATGGGGTCCCCACAGCATTCCCTCTGCGGATTGTGCGGTCATATGTTCCGACCATCCTACAAGCGGCGGCTGGACGCCCGGTACGGGCGCGTCAACATCCCGACGACCTGAGCCTCAAAATTTCCAGCTACCGCCTTGCATAACTGGCGCGTCCGTCGAGAAACAGCCCCCACTGTTAATTGGCTTTTCCGAACGCCGATGCTAGTCTAAGAGCAGGCGTACGACAGGTAGAAGTCGTAGCCACCCGCGATAGCTTTGACGCGAGCCTCCTTTTCCTGGCTGACCCATATGGCAGCCCGACTCTTGCTGAAGGCTATGCACATCGTTCTATTTCGAAATGGGACCCGGGCGTTGATCGTTCCTGCCGGCAAGACCCTATTGGATTGTCCTCACGAGGTGCGCTGGTGGTTGGGAGCACCGTGTGGCGAAACGGCGACCGAGTTTACTCTCGATACGCCCATGCCAGGCCTTCATCCTCCGATAGTGCTCGCGCAACTTTTGCAGAGGGGATTTTGTGCGCTTGACGCTTATGGCGTCGTGCAGAGTTTTCGTGCTTCCGAGGCAACTCACCTAGAGCGACCCCGTCATCCAGAAGGACCTGGGCAGTCACCCGCCGTCATGGAGATATTGGGTAGATAACGTTTCAGCACTTACCAACCAATCTCCAAATAGCAATGCTGCTTAGAGGGTCGTCGTAGTGGGACGATCGGCGCCTGGGTGTCTGTCGTAGGACGCGGCTTAGGCGCTCCTTCTTGCACGCGGTGACTTTCGGGCATCCTTTTGGGTGGTGCACTTTCACGTATGAACGTAAATTCTAATTTTTTATAGGTTCGTTTGGCGCTCGGGCCTCCGCAGTGGTCAGTGGCAAAATCAGGGGTCCATAGCCGCTTACGTGGTTTCCTCGCTCAAAGCGCACCCTCGAATGTCAAGGTAGGCTGAAAGGTACCCAACACAGCGGCATGCTCGCTGCATGAGCCTTATCGGCAGGTGTCCGGCGGCAAAGGTTTCCCTATAGCCCGTGTCACCGCCCAGAAGGCGGTTGCCATCAGGCAGACGGTGAAGCCGAGAGTGCATACACCTTGCCAGCCGGCATGCGCGTACACCGCCGTCGTCCCAATGGCGCCCAGGCCGCTGCCCGCTGCGTAGAACAGCATATAAAGTCCAACCATCCTGCTGTGCGCCTCTGGCAAAGCACGGAAAATCAGGCTTTGGTTAGTGACATGGAGGGCTTGACCACCGACGTCGAGCAGCACGATACCGACGACCAGCAGTTCAAGGCCCGCATGGCCCATGAGCCGTGAGAGCGGCCACCACGCAGCCGCTAGCAAAATGAGGGCGCCCGCCGTAATGCGCTGGGCGTGCCCATCATCGGCCAAGTGCCCGGCGCGGGCACCGGCCAGCGCGCCGGCGGCCCCCACCAGTCTAAGCGCACCGATAGCCGTATGCGAAAGCGAAAACGGGGGGGCGCTCAGCGGCAGCACCAGAGCGGTCCAGAAAATACTGAAGGCCGCAAACATCAGCATGCCAAGCACGCCACGGACCTGCAGTGTGCGCTCGTGGAACAATAGCGTCGGCATCGAACGAAGTAGAGCGAAATATCGGATGGTGACTAACGACGGCGCGTTGACGGGTAGCCACCGGTGCATGGCGAGCCCGATACCGGTCATCGCTGCGGCCGAGGCGAGATAGACGGCGCGCCATCCGGCGAGGTCGCTGACAACGCCTGAGAACGCTCGCGCCAACAGCAACCCGACGAACACCCCGCACTGCGCGGTGCCCACCACGCTGCCGCGCTGCTGTGGCGAAGCAGCGCTGGCGGCATAGGCGATCAAACCCTGCGTCATTGCCGTTCCGAGCAGCCCTACTCCCAACATCGCCGCGAACAGCCATGTTGCCGAAGGCGCAGCGACAACTGCCAGGAGCGCCGCAACGAGCGCGGACAGTTGTGCGCTCATGAGCCGGCGGCGGTCCATCATGTCGCCGAGCGGCACAAGGAAGACCAAGGCGAACGCGCTGCCGATCTGCGTGGCCGTGACCACGCCGCCGATCGCCACGCCCGGGATCTCGAATTCGCGTGCCAGTGCATCCAACAGTGGCTGAGCATAGTAGATGTTGGCGACGCTCAATCCGCTCGCTATGGCGAACATTAATATCAACCCACGAGGGAGGGTAGGCGATCCAGGCAAGGCGTGCATGACGAGTGGTTGCAAATTGAAACTGGTTGAATCCTATGGCAACCGGTTTTAAAATGCAACCACATTCACCGAAACTATGCCCGCATGCCGAAGACTCGCTCCTCCTATCAGCCCTGCCCTGTGGCGCGGGCATTGGATGTCGTCGGCGATCGGTGGACGATGCTCATTGTGCGGGACGCATTCGACGGCATCTCTCGCTTTGGGGATCTGCAGCGGAACCTCGGGGTTGCGAAGAACATTCTCGCCGACCGGCTGCAGAAGCTTGTCGAGGCCGGCATTCTCGAAACCCGAGCGGCGTCCGACGGCTCGAGCTACCAGGAATATGTACTCACCGAGACAGGCGAACAGTTGTTCCCGGTGCTCGTGGCGCTGCGCCAATGGGGCGAGAAGGAACGTTTCGCACCGAGCGAAGCTCATTCGGTGCTTGTGGACAAGCAAAGCGGGCAGCCCTTGCTTCCCATGCTGCCTCTGGCCCACGACGGCAGCGCGCTGCAGCCGTCCGATACGATGGTACACAAGGTGGCGTGACAACGGCCCTGATGCGACAACGATGCGCCCGGTTCAGAAAGTACGGTTCGCACGTCGGCGATCGTCCGACACATTCTTGCCGCGGGTTCTTATCATTCAAACCGCTTCAGCATTTCGCTTTTACAGCAATCGCTCACTCGCGCGCACGAATCTCTTTCGGTATTCCGCCGGCGTCACGCCTACCAACCTTAGAAAGGCACGTCGGAACGTATCGACATTCGAAAAACCACATTCCGCGGCCGCTTGCTTGGGCGCAATATTGCCTTCCTCCAGCAGTTGGCGAGCCGCAGCCACACGTGCGGCCTCGACCCAGCCGGCTGGAGTGATACCTATTTCGTCATGAAACAATCGTGACAAATGGCGGGCGCTGATACCCATACGCGCCGCCAGACTAGCCACGTCGTGTGGCTCTGAAGGATGGGCGGCCACCCAGCGCTGGAGTTCCTGGAGGTCTGAGCGTGTGGCCGCCGGCGACGCCACGCGCCGGCTAAACTGGGCTTGGCCGCCCGGTCGGCGGAAGAACATTACGAGTTGGCTAGCCACGTGTATGGCGATCTCCCGCCCTAGATCCTCCTCGACCAACGCGAGAGCCAGATCCATACCGGCCGTCACGCCTGCCGCCGTACGCACTTTTCCGTCTCTCACGTGGATGGCATCAGCGTCGACGATGACATCCGGGAACCGTGCGGCCAGCTGATCGGCTACGGCCCAGTGTGTGGTAATACGCCTGCCTTTAAGCAACCCTGCTGCTCCCAGCAAAAAGGCGCCACTACAGATCGAGCCATAACGGCGGCATGGTGCGACCGCCCGTCGTAGCCAGTCAAGCCATGCCGGATCCGGGGAAAACTCGACGGCATGAGGTGCCCCTGCGACGAGCAAGGTATGAAAGCGGTGCTGGGGCACCCCAGTCATGGCGATGTCTGGCACCAACCGGACGCCAGAGGAGGACCGTATCGGTCCGCTAGATGCCGCAACTACGCTCAGACGGTAGACCTCGGCCCCAGCCTGACGATTCGCTTCAGCAAAGACGTCCAGCGGTCCGGAGACGTCGAGCAGCTGAACGCCTTCAAATGCAACCAAGCCAATATGTCGGTGGACAGGCATCGCTTCGTCCTGTTTCGTTCGGTTTGTCCCGTTTCGTCGTATCAAGACGATTGAAGACATAATACACCGGCTCCTACACTGGTTTCGAACCACAAAAGGAGCTTTACATGCAGTTCACCGTTGGAAATATCGTCGTACCGGACAGCCAGCTGGCCCGGGATATCACCGAACTTGTACGCGATACGGAGTCACCTCTGCTGTTTCACCACTCGAGCCGCGTCTACTATTGGGCCGCTCTGGCAGCCATGCATCGTGGTCTGCAGTACGACCCCGAACTGCTCTACGCAGGGGCAATGTTCCACGACATGGGGCTAACCCACGCTCACAGCAGTTCCGACAAGCGCTTCGAAGTAGATGGTGCCAACGCCGCCGCCGACTTCCTCCGCAGCCGAGGCATTGGCGAGCGGGAGGTCGAAACGGTGTGGACGGCCATTGCGCTGCATACCACGCCGGGTATTCCCGAATTTATGGCGCCAGAGATCGCGTTGGTGACGGCCGGCGTCGAGATGGATGTTCTTGGCATCCGCTACCACACGTTCGACGATGCAGACCGGCAGGCCGTGGTGCGGGCCCACCCACGGACCGAGCACTTCAAGGAAGACATTATCCAGACGTTCTACGACGGCATCCGACATAAGCCGGAGACCACCTTCGGCAACGTCAAGGCCGATGTCATCGCAGACAAGGAACCACACTTCCATCGAGGGAATTTCTGCAGCGTAATCCGCTGCTCTGCCTGGAACGGGTAGGTCACCACGAGGATGGCCACTCGCGAAGCGACTTTCCTTGAGACCCCGACGCGATACGTCCACGGAATCGGTCCACAGCGAATTGTCCCCGCCAGGTCTGCGGTCAGACGAGAGGACTCTCTGAACTGAGCGCACCCGACCCGGTTGTAGTCGCGGGCGGGCGGACACGGGAGATTTACCACTCCACCCGACGCAGCATCGCACTGAATGGCTACTATCGAATTCGAACGACGTCTCAACACTCAACCACATTCAGAGCAAGTCCGCCGAGCGACGTCTCTTTGTACTTGCTCGACATATCGGCACCGGTGTCGCGCATAGTCTTAATAACTTGGTCAAGGCTAACATGATGCTCGCCATCACCGTGCAACCCCATACGGGCAGCATTTACCGCCTTGACCGCTGCGATGGCATTTCGTTCGATACATGGAATCTGCACGAGCCCACCAACTGGATCGCACGTCATACCCAAATGGTGCTCCATGCCGATTTCAGCAGCGTTTTCTATTTGTGCCGGAGTGCCTCCCAGCACGGCGCAGAGTCCTGCCGCTGCCATTGAGCAGGCGACTCCAACCTCCCCTTGGCATCCTACGTCCGCCCCAGAGATCGATGCGTTACACTTAAAGAGCATACCAATCGCAGCCGCCGTAAGAAGAAATTCTTCGACTCCGTCTTCACAAGCGTTAGGCACAAACGTCGTGTAGTACTTCAGGACTGCGGGCACAATGCCAGCGGCGCCGTTTGTAGGTGCTGTGACTATGCGGCCGCCCGCGGCGTTTTCCTCGTTTACTGCCAACGCGTACAAATTGATCCAGTCCATCGCAGCTATCGGATCGTTCATCCCCGTGCCTGGCGTAGTCAATCGGCCAAACAATGCTGGCGCGCGCCGACGCACGCGAAATGGGCCTGGCAACACCCCTTCCGTCCGTATGCCGCGAGCAATCGCCTCCTGCATTGCGGCCCAGATCGACAATACGCCATCGCGCGTTTGCGCATCGGTTCGCCAGCGACGCTCATTGCGAAGCATCACCTCAGCAATGCTGCATCCGGACAACTCAGCTTGATCGAGCAACTCCTTCGCATTCCTGAAAGGCATCTGGCCGATGCCAGCGGCGTGGGAGCCGTGGGAAGGTGCTGAATGCGAGCGGTGCGCCTCGGCCGCTCCCTCCTCAACCACAAAGCCGCCGCCGATCGAGTAAAAAACGCGGTAGGCAATCACATTGCCCCCCTTGGACAGCGCAGTGAAACGCATGCCATTCGGGTGTTCTGGCAACGTTTGCTGACGATGAAAAATCAAATCCTCCGATTCAATGAACTGAAAGCGTAGGACATTCAGGTAATCGATGCTATGACTCGCCCTGATCTGCTCCAGAACCGCAGGAATCGAGTCTACGTCAACCGTATCTGGTTGATACCCAGACAAGCCGAGCAGAATGGCCTGGTCCGTCGCGTGACCTTTGCCCGTGGCGGCGAGGGAGCCGAATAATTCGCAACGCACCCGATGTACGGTCTCGTCGACAGCGCTTGAGTGGAGCATTGCCGCGAATGTCGCGGCCGCCCGGATCGGTCCGACCGTATGTGAACTGGAGGGGCCGACACCCACCTTGAAGATATCAAAGACGCTCAGTCTGCTATTCATGCTCCATGCCCTTGCATAATCTCCTTGGCGATGGTGTTACGCTGGATTTCGCTAGTGCCGGTAACGATCCGATAGAGCCGGAGCCGTCGAAAGATGAACTCCACCGGATGGTTCTTTGTGACCCCCACGTTGCCATGGATCAGCACGGCCTTATCGGCAATCTGAAAGCAGGCTTCGGAGACGAAAAGCTTGCACATCGACGCTTCCATGCGGACGTCAACGCCAGCGTCGGCCTTGCGCGCGGCCGCGAGCGCCATGCTCTCGCAAGCGAACAGGCTTGACGCCATGTCGGCCAGCATGTGCTGAATGGCCTGGAAACGAATGATCGGGCCGCCAAATTGGCGGCGCTCGTTTGCATAGGCAATGGATAGGCGTAGGGCCTGACGCGCCAGGCCGATCATGGTCGGGCAGTGGAGCAGTCGATTGAGGCTGATGCGGTTCATCGCAAGACGGAAGCCGTTGCCTTCTCCGCCGATGCAGTTGCGGCGCGGCACGCGGACGTGGTCGAACATGATATCGGCATCCACGTACTGCCCGGTAATGGGCACACAGGCGGTCTCGAGCGTAACGCCCGGGCTATCGAGATCGATGAAGATCGCGGAAATGCCCTCATTACCTTTGTCGGGGTCGGTGACGCACATCGTGAGGGCGTAGTCCGCGAATACCGAGGCAGTGATGAAATGCTTGCGTCCGATGACGATGTAGTCGTCGCCGTCCACGACTGCGCGTGTCTGGATGCTTGCGGCGTCCGAACCCGAATTCGGTTCCGTCATGGCAAAGCAGGCGCCTCGTTCGCCGGCAATCACGGGGTCGATAAAACATTCCCGCTGGTAAGGCGTGGCAAACTTCACGAGATTGCCCACGCGCGAAGGTCCGCCCCAGTCTCCTAGCACATGTGGAAACAGAATCGCGCCCGACGCTGCCAGATCGTCCTTGAGCTGGCACATCGCCTCTACGGAAAGACCTTGCCCGCCTAGCGCGACCGGCAATTGAGCGCCGTAAAGCCCCAGCTGACGGCTCCGCCGCCAGATCGAACGGACTAGTTCGCGCGAGATCCGGTCTTCGTAGCCGATGTTCTGTTCCCGCTCCAATGGCAGCAGTTCATCCTCTACGTAGCGGTGCAGCACAGCACGCAGGTCGCCAGGGTTGGCGGCAACGTTGGCGGCAAGGTCTGGCATTTTTTGACTCCTCTTCCGATCCGGACAGTGTTGACCGGCCGGCATTCCTCCCCCATGATCGGAACGTCAGTTTCGATAACGCGGCGGAATCAGATGAGGCTTGAGGACCTGAATTATTTTCTGGAAGTGGCGCAGGCCGGCCACGTGGGACGTGCCTCGGAGAAGCTTGGCCAGAGTCAACCAGCACTGACCAAGGGCGTCCAGCGGTTGGAGCAGGAACTAGGCATCCAGCTATTCGAGCGCAATGCGAAGGGCATGACGCTGACGTCCGCCGGGGCGGCTTTCTATGAACGCGTGCTACAGGTAAGGTCGTCGCTCGACGATGCAATCAAGGAAGCCAACGACTTGCACCTCGGCAAGATCGGCCTGGTTCGTGTAGGTGTACCCGCTTCGATCCTGAGCATGTTCTTCTCGGACGCTTGCACAGAACTCGTCAAGCAACGGCCTGCAGCCCATATCCAGATCACCATAGGTCTTAACGACTCACTCTACTCGTCACTGCGGCTGGGCGATCTGGATTTGTGCATCGCGGCACTGGCGCGCAAGGGCGACCCGGAATTCGAGCAGATTCCGCTGTTCGACGACGAACTCGTCGTGATCGCCCGCGATCGGCATCCATTACTGGATCGGCGCTCACTGCGACTCGCGGACCTGTGCGACTATTCCTGGCTGCTGCCCAACGCCAATGTGGTGGCGCGCCGCCTCGTCGACGCGCGATTCGCTGAAGCCGGCCTGCCAGCCCCAAACGTGGCCATGGAGACCAACTCGTCGGCCGCCGCCCTGCTCTCTGTCATCCACAGCAGCGACCTCCTGACCGTGCTGGGCCGCCGCACCCTGGCACAGACTCAGGGCCTTGCTATCCTTGAAATCGCGGCAGCCCGCTGGCACCGGTCTATCGGAGTGCTGCGTCGCAAGGATGCTTACCAGTCCCCGCTGGCAGAGCGCCTGATCGAAATCCTGCTGGAGCGCTCACAGGTCTACCGCGATACCTGAAGTCGTCAACCCCAGGCCGACCTTACACGCACCCTGCCGATTCCGTGGCGTTATCGGCAGAGTACGCACCGCTATCGGCATGTTCTGCGCCACTGCCTAGACTGATTGCCCCATCCATCCACCGGGAAACATCATGAATCTGGGGCGATTCGTCGCGCGCAGCGCACAGTACTGGCCCGACCGGGCGGCCATCCTCTTCGCCGACCGCCATATCACTTTTGCCGAACTCGACGCCCGTTCCAGCCGACTGGCCAACGCGCTCCTGGACTTGGGCCTGCACAAGGGAGACCGCGTGGCCGTCCAGTCCTGGAATCGGCCGGAGTTGATTGAACTCGAAACCGCACTGTACAAGAGCGGGCTGGTCAAGGTTGCGCTCAACGCGCGGCTTTCCGATGACGAAGTGCTGGAGACGCTGCGCAATGCGGAGCCCGCCGTGCTGATCAGCGGCCCTGCCCACGCGGGGCGCCTCCACCCCTTGGCCGATGCCGTGCCGTCCGTGCGCCACCGGCTGCTGTTTGGTGGCGCGGATCCGCGCTTTGTGGACTATGAACGGATGCTGTCGCAAGCTTCCGACGCCAATCCTGACGTGGAACTGGCCGATGGCGACCTGGCGGTGCTCCACTACACGTCCGGCTCCACCGGCAAGCTCAAGGCAGCCATGCAGACCATGGGCAACCGCATGGCTTCGCTACGCAAGGTGCTGACCGGACGCATTCGCGTCAACCCCGGCGACGTGCTGGCACTGGCGGGCCCCATAACGCATGCCAGCGGCATGTTCATCCAACCGTTTCTGTCGCAAGGCGGCACTATCCTGCTGCATGAGCGGTTCGAGCCCGAAGCCTTTCTCGCATCGGTGGCGACGCATCGCGTCACGCATACCTTCGTTGTGCCCACCATGATCAACATGCTGCTGGCGGTGCCGGACCGCGCGCGCTTCGATCTTTCCACGCTGCGTTCGATGACCTATGGGTCTGCGCCGATGGCCCCCGCACGCATCGTCGAAGCCTGGCACGCGTTCGGGCCTATCCTGTCCCAAGGCTATGGCGCCGGCGAAACGACCGGCGGACTGGTCGCACTGACGGTCGACGATCATCGCGAGGCCATCGAGCAAGGCGCGTCCGAGCGGCTATCTTCGTGTGGACGACCGTTCAGCGAAGCACGGGTGTGCCTGGTCGACGACGCCGGTCAACAGGTGCCAACAGGCGAAATCGGGGAAATTGTCATCGCGGGCCCCGACGTGTTTGCCGGCTACTGGCGCGAACCTGAGCTGACCACCGCCGCGCTGCGCAACGGCTGGCTCCATACCGGTGACCTCGCGCGCGCCGACGACCGGGGCTACCTGTACATCGTCGACCGCAAGAAGGACATGATCATCTCGGGCGGCTTCAATGTGTACCCCGCCGAGATCGAGACGGTGCTATACCAGCACCCCGCCGTCTATGAAGCCTGCGTGGTGGGCGTGCCCGACCCCGTCTGGGGTGAAAGCGTCAAGGCGGTAGTGGTCTTGCGCGAAGGCGCCAACGCACAGGCCAACGACCTGATCCGGCACTGCGCCGAACGACTGGCCGACTTCAAGAAGCCGAGGTCTGTTGACGTGGTGGCGGAACTACCGAAGAACGCCAACGGCAAGCTGTCGCGCAAGGCCGTACGTGAAGCGTTCTGGAAGGATCACGACCGGCGCGTGGCCTGACCAGCCCTCTGGGTTCCGAAATGACAAGACCCCGCGCGAGCGGGGTCTTTCCAAGCCAACGGACACCGCACCTTCAACCCATGAGCAACTCGGCAATCTCGCGATGCAGGCGTGCGTACGGCACCTCAAACGGATGCGGCGACTGCCCCGGTGCCGCACCAAAGTGCGCGATCACGACATCGGCCGCCGGGGATACGTATAGGCGCTGCCCATAGCGACCCTGCGCCGAGATCCCTTGCAGGTGGTCGTGAGACAGGTAGAAGTAGTTGCGATAGGAGCCGCCTGGGTAGGCCGCCGCAAAGCGGCTTTCGGCAAACAACGCCTTGTCGCCGCCGGCGCGGATGTCGGCCAGCACGGCCTCGGGAATGATCTGACGGCCGTTGAAGAAGCCGTTGCCGCGGATGGTTTCGCCGAAACGTGCCAGGTCGCGCAGCGTGAGGCTCAGCCCCCCGGAGGAAAACTCCGCACCCGTCTTGTCGACCGAGTAGAACCCGTCGCGCTCGGTCGACATCGGTTGGAACAGGTATGTCGACATGAGTTCCGCAATGGATCGACCCGTGACCCGTCGCAGCACCCAAGCCAGCGCCTCAGGCTGGCCGTTGTCGTAGTACAGCCGCTCGCCATGGCGGCCGGCAGCAGGCTTCCTCAGGACGAAATCGTAGAAATCGCCAGGAGATTCGGGCCGGCGCGGCAGCAGTCCAAGCACTTCGAACACTCCACCGTCCTGGGCCCCAAGCGCGGACGGCCGGTCATCCAGGCCCGGGCGCACGATGCCAGCCCGCATGTCCAGCAACTGCTGCAGCGTGGCGCTACCCATTGCCGAGCCGCGCATTTCCGGCACGTAGGTTTCCGCTGTAGCAGTCAGATCGAGCTTGCCCTCGCCCGCGAGCATACCGGTAACGATGCCTAAGTAGGACTTGCTGATCGACGCGCTGCCATGCCGCAGGTGAGGCGCCATGCCATGCAGGTAGCGCTCGAACACCACCTTGCCGCGATGCAGCACCATGAAGGCGTCGATCTCCAGTTGGGCCAGGGCCTGATCAAGACCCACCTTCGTGCCCTCAGGACCCGAAACCATCGTGGCGCCATAAAGTGCGGCGCCCGAGGGCAACGCCGAAGGCTCGGCGTTGCCGCGCCAGACGTCGACCGTTGGCACCGACAGCGAGCGGTGGATCAGAGACCAGCGCAGCCACGGCAGCTTAAACCAGTTGGTCGGCCCGACACGCATTTCTGGGGCCGGCGGGAATCCGGCCATTACCTGTTCTTCAGGCACGGCATCGGTATGGGGCTGCATTGTCGTCGCTTGTGGGCTCATATTGTCAGTCTCCAAATACACCCGATCGGCGCACAAGGTCGCCCCATGCGGCCACTTCGCCCTGAAGCTGCTTGTGCAGCTCGTCTGGCGTCAACGGCTTCCAGACCGACCACACCTCGTCACGCTTGCGTGCCCATTCCGGCATGGCGTTTACCTTGTTGATAGACTTGTTCAGCGACGCGACGATGTCGCGCGACGTGCCCGCCTTGGCCATGTACGCGGTCCAGCCGGTGCGCTCGTAACCGTTGAAACCAAGCTCGCGAAACGTCGGCACGTCGGGCAGATACTGCGAGCGGTCCGCACCCGTCACTGCCAGGATGCGCAACTGCTTCTTCGCCAGCAGCGGACGGAGGTTAAACGTATCGAGCATGACGTACGAGATCTGCCCGCGTAGCACGTCGATCAGCGCCGCGCCGGACGCCTTGTAGGGAATGTGGGTGGCGTCGAGTTTGAAGTCGTCGCGAATCTGGAACCCGTACAGGTGCGAGACAGATCCGTTGCCCAGCGATGCGTAGTTCAAGCTGCCCCGCTGCTGCTTTGCCCAGGCCACCCATTCCTTGAACGTGCGTGCGGGGTTGGACGCCGGCACCGCGAAGCCGATCGGGGCTGAGCCAGACAGCGCCACCGGCACGAAGTCCGACAGCGGCTTGTACTGGAGCTTGCGAAAGTACGTCGGCGTGATCGTGAACGTGGCATTGGCCAGCAGGAAGTCATAGCCTTCGGGCGGTGCCAGTAGCACGGACTGCGCTGCAATCTGCCCGGCGGCGCCCGTCTTGTTCTCCACGATCATCGGCGTGTTATGGTATTCGCGCGCCAGCGACTGCAGAAAGTCGCGCAGGCGCAGGTCCACCGGATCGCCCGCCCCCGAATACGTGACGAAGCGCACCGTGCGCTCCGGCCATTGGGCCGCAAGCGCGCGCGGAGGAAGACCGAAGGCGCTCAGGGCGCCCAGTCCCAGCACACTGCCGCCGCCCGCGATAAATCGGCGTCGATCCGCCGCAAAATTCGATTCACTCATGCTGCACCTTTTGTGAGGACATGGTTGGCACGATCAGAAGACATGCTTGATACCTAGGCTGACGGAGTATCCGTCGTCGCCGCTGCCCTGGTCGATCGGAATAGCATTGATGGTGACGCTGCCGCCTGGCGAATTGCGAATGTAGGCCACGCGGCTGTACAGCACCGTACGGCGCGACAGCGCGTGGTCCACGCCGAAAGCCATGCCCAGCGGCCGCTCTGTCATGCCGACCACGACGCGCTTGACCGCCGCGAGCTTGACCGTCCACGTGGGGCTGGCGACCCAGTCCATCGTCAGCGCGTAGTAGCGGGCCGCCGCCGTTGCCGCAATCTGGCTGGCGCTGTAACCAAAGAAAGCGCCCAGTTCCACCTTCTTGGCGATGTTAAAGGTGCCGCCGACAAAGTGGGAGCGCGTCTGGCCCTGCGGCACGGCCGCCGTCGCGGGCTTGTTGGTGCTGGCCTGGAAGCCATACATCAGGTAGACCGGTCCGCGAAAGTACTGGATGTTCGCGCCGTAGGTGCTGCCCTGCTGCATCTCGCCCGGCACTTCGCCGAAGGCATACGTGGCCGATGCCGACAGACCGTTCCAGTCCGGCGTGTTGTAGGTCAGGGCGTTGTCGGCGCGCGATGCGTAAGGCACGTAGCCCGTGCCTTGGGCGCTCGACTTAGCAACCAGGGTGAACGGCGACACCGCAGCGTTAAGTGAGAACGGGTCGAGCCGCGCAATAACGTAGAAGGCCGGCGTGTACTGCCGCCCGATGCGCACTTCACCCCAGTTGCCCTTCAGGCCGATAAGAGCTTGCCGGCCGAACAGCGAACCGTTACCGAAGAACTCGGCACCCGTATCCATCCGGAAGCCCGCTTCAGCAACGAAGATCGCCTTCAGGTTGCCGCCCAGATCTTCCACGCCGCGCATGCCAAACCGCGAAGCCGCCTGCCTGCCGTCGTCGATGCGGGTCACGCTGCGCGACCCGCGCGCGTATTCTACGGCCTGATCCGCCACACCGTACAGTGTTACTGACCCCGCATGCACGGCCCCGGCGCCAAAGATCAGGCAACCGACGGCAAGGGCAAATCGTTCGTACCATCCCCCTCCTCGCATCTCACTCCCCTCTTTTTAAGAATTTCTAGTCGCATGTTTCAGCGCAAAAGTTAGAGGAAGACGGCGAAGGGCAGGATAACGGTGACTGCTTGTCTGATAACCCAACGGAATCGTGACCCGATGCCACACGGCATGGTCATAAATATGCACTCCGAAGCACCGAAAAGTGTTGCTCATCATGGTCGCGAGCGCGTGCAGACAGGGCTTCATAGGGGAAGCGTGGACTTTGTGCAGCGCAGCAGTCTGCGGAGACTGCTTGCTCTCGGGACCCGACAGAACCGCCGCCTATTCTGCTGCTAACCTATGTGAAGGCCGGGGCCGACCACAGAAGACCGAAAGAAGCACGCCGGAGCACGCATATGTCACCGAGTGAGAATGCAATGGTCCATTGCCACCAGACGCGGTGGAAGAATGGCGAGTTTTCGTTGAGCCGTGAGAGCATTTCGATACAGCGCGATCGCTCTCCTACGGCCATGCTGGTGGCGAGGCCCGCCGCGGCCGACTACGCGGCGATGGCATTGGACAGCTTTACGCGGGAGTTTGCCCTGCGACACGCCCTCGACGACTCGTGGGCGATCCGGCCTCTCAAATTGGTTTGTGAAGGGAGTGACCCATGCCTATTCCTTCGCGACCCGGGCGGCGTCCCGCTTGGAAGCCTGCTGGGCAAGCCGATGCCAGTCGAGACAACTCTTCGCTATGGTTTGAGCATCGCTACGGCCTTGGAAGGTCTGCATGCTGCCCAATTGGTGCACAGGAATATCAAGCCCAACAACCTCATCGTCGATTGCGACGACGGGAGAGTGCGTCTGACAGGCTTCGGCCTAGCTTCCAATCTCCCTCGAGAACGACGCATTCCCGAGCCGCCCGAAGCCATCGCTGGCACGCTTTCGTACATGTCGCCAGAACAGACCGGACGCATGAACCGCTCGGTCGATTCTCGCAGCGACTTGTACGCGCTCGGAGTCACTCTCTACGAGATGCTTACCGGAGCGCTTCCCTTCGCCGCTGAAAGCCCTCTCGAATGGGTGCATTGTCACGTCGCCAGGAAGCCGCTGCCGCCCGCGTCCACCCTCTCCCTCCCCTCCACCCTGTCGCGGGTTGTGATGAAACTCCTCAGCAAGACCGCCGAGGACCGCTATCAGACTGCGCGCGGCCTTAGACAAGATCTGCAGCGATGCCTCGACGAATGGGCGAGCAGCAAGGAAATCGTGGATTTCGCGCTGGACCAATATGGGTCGGAGGATCGGCTCGTCATACCGGAGAAGCTCTACGGACGCGAAACGGAAGTGCAAACCCTTCTGGCAGCCTTCGAGCGTTGTACGCAGAAACGGTCGTTGGAATTTGCGCTGGTTTCGGGCTACTCGGGGATTGGAAAATCCTCGGTAGTCAATGAGCTTCACCGAGCCTTAGTCCCTTCACGCGGTCTGTTCGCCTTCGGCAAGTTCGACCAATACAACCGGGGTGTCCCCTACGCCACACTGGTGCAAGCGTTCCGCGGTCTAGTCAGAGGATTACTGGCAAAGGCGCCTGCGGAGCGGTTGACATGGCGGAGCGCTTTCCAAGAAGCGCTCGCGCCCAATGCACGACTGATCACCGATTTGGTCCCGGAACTCGTCAGTATCATTGGGCAGCCAGAACCTGTCGCTCCGCAAGAACCCAAAGTCGCATTGCGCAGATTCTCGCTCACGTTCCAGCGCTTCATCGGCGTTTTTGCGCACGCCAGCCACCCGCTAGTCCTGTTCCTGGACGACCTCCAATGGCTGGACGCCGCCACACTCGACTTTCTCGAAGACCTGCTGGTCGCCGGTGAGGTCCAACATCTGTTGGTGATCGGCGCTTACCGCGACAACGAGGTGGATTCATCGCACCCTTTGGCGATGAAACTAGCGGCTATCCGCAATGCCGGCGTGAACCTGCAGGAGATCCGGCTGACTCCACTCGAGCCGGCGCATATCGAAAAGCTCCTCGCGGATGCTCTGCACGCCGAACCGGCGAAAGTCGCCCCGCTCGCGCGGGTAGTGACAGACAAGAGTGGAGGCAACCCTTTCTTTACCGTTCAGTTTTTGAACGCGCTGGTTAGCGACCGGCTGGTGACGTTCAGCAGCGAGACTCGTCAGTGGAGCTGGGACATCAGTCGAATCGGACGCAAGGGCTATACCGACAACGTTGTTGACCTCATGGTGAGGCGAATCGAAAGCCTGCCTCCCGATTTCCGAGAGTCTCTGCAGCAGCTCAGTTGCCTGGGTGAGGAAACGGACCTTCCAACGCTATGCGCGGTGCTCGGCCTTGACGAACAAGGCGTTCATACCGCCCTTCGCGCGGCGGTCTGTGACGGGCTCATCGAAAGGCGCGGAGATAGGTATGTGTTCGCCCACGACCGCGTACAGGAAGCGGCCTACTCACTGATTTCTCCATCCGAACGCGAGCAGATCCACCTCGGAATCGGCCGCGTCCTGTTGAACACCACTTCCGTAGAAAAACGGGAGGAGTTGATCTTCGAGATCGTCGGGCAGTTGAACCGAGGAGCGTCACTTATCTCCGATGAGCGCGAAAGATTGGAGCTGGCAAGGCTAAACCTCATTGCCGGCCGAAGAGCTAAATCCGCTACTGCGTATGCCTCGGCCCTAAATTATCTGGCTGCCGGGCAATCCCTGCTGGAGGAAACGCACTGGAGTGGCAGCCGTGACCTGCGGTTCGGCCTGGAGCTGACCCGGGCGGAATGTGAGTTTCTGACCGGAAGCCTGACGACCGCAGAATCTCGCTTGACGGCGCTCGCACACAGAGCTTCCGATATACCTGAAACTGCTGCGGTGGCTTGTATGCAAATGGACGTCTATCTCGTCCTTGATCGCAACGACCTCGCGGTTTCTGTTTGCCTTGATTACTTGCGAAAGGTCGACATCGAATGGTCGCCGCATCCCGACGATGCGATGGTTTGCTATGAGTATGAAAGAATCTGGTCACTTGTCGGCGATCGAAGCATCGAGTCCCTCATTGATCTGCCATTGATGCAAGATCCGGTTGCACTCTCCACAGTGGAGGCACTTAGCAAACTGTTCGCGCCCGCTGTCCAAAGCGATGCGAACCTTGCCTGCCTGACCGTTTGTCGCGCCGTCAGCTTAAGTCTGCAGTTTGGGAATTGCGATGCATCATGCGTACTGTATGCCAACGTCGGACGTGTCGCCGGTCGACGGTTCGGCGACTATGCGGCAGGCCTACGATTCGGTGAGCTGGGTTGCAACCTCGTTGACCGGCGTGGACTGGGACGCTATGAGGCGAAAACTTTCCTTTGCTTCGCGATTTTCGTCCTTCGCTGGATGAGACCGGTTCGGCTCTGCCGCGACTTTCTACGGCGGGCGTTCCTTGCTGCCAATCGCATCGGAGATCTTCCATACGGGGCATATGTCGGAAACAATCTGATTGCCGACTTACTTTTCTCGGGTGAGGAGCTTACCGCTGTGGAAGAGGAGGCTGAACGCGGACTCGCCTACGCGAAAAGGATCGGATTTGGCCTGGTGAAGGACTTCATCACGGTCCAGATGGCGATGATTCGCACACTGCGGGGACGAACGTCACCTTTCGGCCATCTCGATGATGGCGCGAACTCGGAAGTAGAGATCGAACGCCATATGAGTAGCAGCCCAGAATTGGCGTTAGCCGCGTGCCTGTATTGGGTCAGAAAATTGCAGGCCAGATACTTCTCTGGTGATTTCGAGGCGGCACTGGATGCCGCCATGAACGCGGAGCGCTTGCTCTGGATCGCGTCTTCATTCTCCGAGGAAGCGGAGTATCACTTCTACGCCGCGCTCACACGCGCCGCATTGTGCGAAGTTGTCTCGATCCGTTCCAAAGACCACCAGCAAGCCCTCACGGCACACCACGCGCAGCTTAGCCACTGGGCGACTGAATGCTGTGCCGAAAACTTCTCAAGTCGCGCCACGCTGGTAGACGCTGAGATTGCCCGGATCGAGCGCCGGTATGAAGATGCTGAGCAGCGCTATGAAGCGGCGATTCAGGCCGCCGCCACCAGCGGATTCGTGCAAATCGAGGCGCTTGCCTTTGAACTGGCATCGCGCTTTCATCGATCCCGCGGCAGAGAACGGGTCTCTCGCCTCTATATGGACCATGCCATCGAACGATACGGCTGTTGGGGAGCGCAAGGCAAGGTTCGACAGCTATCCGACGGTGCGGGGGACTCCACAAGCAGTGGGCCCGCCAAGAGCGAGACCTATACGACCACGACCTCGGTCGACCAGCTGGACCTGAATACAGTCGTTAGAGTCTTACAGGCGGCTTGGATGAAATCGATTTCGAGAAATTGATTGCGATGGTCATGCGCACCGCGATCGAGCAGGCGGGCGCTGAACGGGGCCTCCTGATACATGTCTCAGGAGACGTTGCAAGAGTAGAAGCCGAAGCAAGGACTGGGCCGAGGGGAATTCAGGTCGAGTTGCGTGACGCGATTCCCAATGAGCAGGATCTTCCCGTGTCGCTCTTTCATCGGACTTTGCAGACTGGAGACCATGTCATCACC
Organism: Cupriavidus agavae; assembly: GCF_004217045.1. Classification (GTDB taxonomy): domain Bacteria; phylum Pseudomonadota; class Gammaproteobacteria; order Burkholderiales; family Burkholderiaceae; genus Cupriavidus; species Cupriavidus agavae. Next base: position 18,287 of record NZ_SGXM01000015.1, on the reverse strand, counting down.
GACGATGCTCTGGCAGATTCGAGATCTTCCTTGGATCCGTACGTGGTCCGACACGGGTGTCGATCCATCATGTTCTTGGCCCTTCACCGACAGTCTCGTCGGACAGGCGTACTCTACTTAGAGAACAACCTCGTCCCAGCTGCCTTCCATCCTCGACGCATCACCATCCTGAAGCTCCTTGCATCGCAAGCGGCCATTTCGATCGAGAACGCGCGTCTGTATCGGGATCTTGCAAACCGGGAGGCGAAGATCAATAGCTTGGTGAATGCCAATATCATCGGCATCATCGTTTGGAATTCAACTGGCGCCATTCTGGAAGCAAACGATGCCTTCCTTCGTATGGTTGGATATGAGCGATGCGATCTGGTGACCGGACTCGTTCGTTGGACCGATCTCACACCCGATAACTTCCATGCCCGCAGCATGGAGGCGTTGGACGAAGCGCGACGATGCGGCAGAGCGGAGCCTTACGAGAAGGAGTACTTTCGCAAAGACGGCAGCCGCGTACCGGTTATCGTCGGGCTTGCAACGTTCCCGGCTGATGTGGAACGCGGTGTGGCCTTCGTCCTCGACATCTCAGAACGAAAGAGGTCCGAGCAGAAGATCCTGATGAGCGAAGATCGGCTTCGAGAGTTCGAACTCGAACTCGAACGCGCAAGTCGCATCGCAACGATGGGACATCTGACCGCGTCAATCGCCCATGAAATCAAGCAACCGATTGCCGCCACCATCACCAACGCACAAGCGGCGCTGCGCTGGCTGAAGGCCGATCCGCCCGAGCCCACCGAAGTTAGCGACGCTATCGCAAGAATAGTAAAGGATGCGATGCGCGCCAGCGACGTCTTGGCGCGCATACGCGCGATGATTAAGAACGCACCGCCGAAGCTAGAGCGGGTCGATCTCAATGAGGCCGTCAACGACGTAATCGACCTGACGCGTGCGGAGGCAGCCCGATGCGAGACGAAGGTCGACGTCGTACAGTGTGCAGCGCTGCCCTTGATCCGGGGCGACCGAGTCGGGTTGCAGCAAGTACTGCTAAATCTGATGCTCAATGCACTGGAAGCTCTTAAGGAAGCGAAGGGCGGCGCCAGGATTCTACGTATCGAAACGTCACGCCAGGGCACAGACGAGATCCTTGTCGTCGTTGCTGATACCGGACCAGGATTCTCGACCGAATTGAAAAAGCGCCTGTTCACACCATTCCTTACTACCAAGTTGTCTGGAATGGGAATGGGATTGTCAATCTGTCGTTCCATCATAGAGAGCCATGGTGGACGCTTGTGGGCCTCCGACAATGCTCCCCAGGGAGCCAGGCTTCAGTTCACAATACCTGTAGACCCAACCAGCCCACGAGCTAACGACTCTCCCGGAACCTAGAGACGGACGTATTGCCTCTGCGGTGGCATTGGTGGCCATTCCCGAAGCGCCTGCATCAGTAATGCAAAGTTGACGTCGACGGCGGCGAGCCGGCCAACCTCGCCCGTCGACCTGCTGGTGCATGGCGTCCTGAATTCTTGCGCGGGAGCGAAGGCTCTGTCGGTCGAGTCGTCAATCCAGCGAAATCCTCCCGTGGTTGATTACCTCGCCCCAGCGCTTGCTTTCCTTTGCGAAGAGTTTCGTCATGTCGTCGCTCGTGCCTGGATAAGGGCGCGCACCCTGCTCTGCGAGCTGTGCGATGAAGCGCTTATCTTTCGTCGCGGTCAACACCGCATCCTGTAGTTTTCGAATAACGTCAGAGGGCGTACCGGCGGGGGCCATCAGGCCGTACCACGACTCCACGACCATGTCCTTCACGCCTGCTTCGGTGAATGTCGGCACCTCGGGAATCGCGGGATCGCGTTTATCGCTTGCAACCGCAAGGATGCGAAGCTCGCCTGACTTAGCATAGGGCAGCACGTTAGGCAGATTGGCAAACATCAGTTGCACCTGTCCCGACAATAGATCCACTCCGGCCGGCGATGCCCCCTTGTACGGTACGTGCACGAACCTCGCACCAGTTCGGGACATGAACAACTCCCCGATCAGATGGTTGATGGACCCCATCCCAGCGGATGCCATGTTCAGTTTTCCCGGGTGTGCCTTGGAATAGCTGATCAGCTCGGCCACGTTGTGGACGGGCGAATTCTTCGGGACGGCCAATACGTTGGTCACAGTCGAGAACAAAACGATCGGGACCAGCTTCTTCGGGTCGTAAGGCAGCTTGCGGGAAAGCAATGGCTGCACCGCTTGCCCCATCGAACCGAGCAGCAGCGTATATCCATCGGGCGCTGCCTTGGCCACAATACTCGCCCCGATGACACCGCCAGCTCCCGCCTTGTTGTCAACCACGACCGGCTGACCCAGCTTTTCACTGATCTGTGCGGCGACTAGGCGACCCATCATATTCACGGTACCCCCCGCAGCAAAGGGAACCACCAGCGTGACCGGCTTGGATGGATAAGTCTCTGCGTGCACACCGCATGTGAGCACGGCGAAGGACAGGAGAACTGCGATAGACCTAAGCATGAAGACTGTCTCCATTATTGAACGGTGAGGCGCGTGACCGCCTGACCGAGTGCTTTCTGGGCGCGCGCAAGCTGGCCGCGCGCACCGGCTACCCATTGTTGGTCGGCTTCGCGCTCGGCCCTGGCATGCTTCAGCAGCCGGGCGATCTGCTCGGGTCCGATGCCACCGTCGGTCACTCGCGTCTGGACGAACCGTACGGGGTCGAGGGCTTCGCTCACGATGGCGTCACCTAGATGCAGCCCGATGCCTCCGGTCTCCAGTGCAGCTGCATCAAGGCGAGAGCTTGTCAGTTGACTGGGACTGAGCCCCTCCAGTACGCAGTTGCGCACGGCGCGCGCCACAATGTGGTGCACCTTTCGAAAAGACAGGTGGCGCTCACGCACGATGACATCGGCGAGGTTGCTGGCGGTGCACCAGCTGTCTTTGAGCACATCTGACATGCGTTCACGGTGGACGATCAGCGTCTCCATCACACCGGTAAACAAGTCGAGCATGTCCTCCGTAGTCGTTATCGCCTCATCGATCTGCGAGACGATACGCATAGCCTGATCGCCCGTACCCTCCCCCCGGAACGTCGCGAGAGCGGTACTGAGCCACATCACGGCCGGGCCCGCCGCCTTGCGGATCGTCTCCAAGGCGACCGGATTCTTCTTCTGCGGGAAAATGCTACTCGTTCCACAGTAGCTGTCGTCACATTCCACAAGGCTGAATTCCGTACTGGACCAGATATGCAGATCGGTGGCCAGGTCATTGAGGTCTGCCATGATGAATGACAGTGCGCCAATCGCATCGGCGGAATCAAAGGCCTCGCGACCGAGCTTCGCGTTTTCGACCCGTCCATCGAAGCCAAGCAGTTCTGTGGTGCGTGCGCGATTGAGGGGCCATGAGGTGCCTGCGAGCCCCACGGTCCCCAGCGGGTTGCGGTTCACGCGGCCGTAGGCCTGCGTCAGACGTATGAAGCTGTCGTGCAGACGAGAGCTGAAACTCAGTAAATAGTGGCCGAAGATCCACGGCTGAGCCTGCTGCATGTGTGTGTAGCCAGGCATGATCGTGTGTGCGTGGGCTGCGGCCTGTTCGGCAATCGCCTGCTGAAATGCGTTGAGGCGGTCCATTAGATCGAGCAGTCGATTGCGTTGGTAGAGGCGACGCACAGTGGCGCCTTGGTCGATGCGACTGCGACCAGTGTGCATCTGACCGCCGATGTCCTCCCCGATCGCGCCGAACAGATACGATTCCATCTGCAGCAGGAAGCTTCCTTTGCGCGCGTCCACCGGGAAATCTGACGGCGGCATGGCGCTGATGGTAAGCAGTTCTTGCAGGATGGCGCGCGCGGTGCCCTCCGCCAAAATCCCCTCCTCCGCAAGCATAACGGTATGGGCGAGGTCAACCGCGACGAACTCATGAAACTGCCGCCGTTCGCCCTCGAGTCCAGGCGTGGCGTAGTACTTCGTTAGCCGTGCGGCGGGCGGCGACTTCAGCCGGGCTTCGGCAAGGGTGGCTTCTTCTATCATGGCGTGGGTCAGCGAGTTCAAATTTATGACTCGATGATGAATTCCTCGCCAGGCATAGACAACTACAGATGCGGTTGGACGCGCATAAGCAATTCTTCTACCCCACACTGGACTTGAACAGGGTCGTGACCACTTTAATGAAGTCTTCAACGACTCTCGATCGCGGTTGATGGGCGGGTAGCACCATCGCGAAATGAAACTCCACCGCAGGGAGCAGCGGCTTCCACACCACGCCCGGGTCACGTACGCGACGGGCGGTAAAGGGATCGACGACGGTCAGGCCTAGGCCGCCCGAGACCAGACTGCAAGCGACGTGGCCAAGCGAGGTATCGACGGCCCGCCGGCATGCCACCCCGGCAGCTTCCAGCTCCAGCTCCAACCGCATGCGCACTGGGCTGTTCGGACTCAACGAGATCAGCGACTGACCCTCCAGATCGGTGATGCGGATCGTCTTCTTCCGCGCCAGCGCATGTCCTTTCGGCAGAACGCAAACGGCCGCCACGCTCGGAAACGGGAACACGTCCACGCCAGGGTATTCTTGCGCCGCCGTCTGTACGAAGCCAATATCGATCTGATGCGCCGCCGCGAGCTCAAGCACGCCGAGCGAGTTGCGCACATCCAGCGAGATCGCCAAGTCGGGACGTGCTTGAGAAAACTGTCTAACACTCTCGCTAAGCAGGCTGAGCCCAAGGGTATGCATCGACGCCACGCGCAACGTACCGATACGCGCAGATTTCAAATCCTGCGCGACTCGCTCGATCTGCTCCATGCCTCGATAGAAGCGATCTACCTCACGGAATAGCCGCTGTGCCTCCGCGCCGGGGATCAATCGATTGCCTTCGCGGCGAAACAGGCGAATCTCCAAGCGCTGCTCGAGATCTTTGATGAGGGCGCTGACAGCCGGCTGGCTAATCTTCAATAGTTCGGCAGCCATGGTCATACTGCCAGCCATCATCACGCTGCGAAACGCTTCAAGTTGTCGAGGATTGAGTTGCATTCGAGGTTCGCCGCATCGCGTTTAAGGTCCATTTGCGATCATAAGCCATCCTTATGCTTTTCCGACCCCGTAGGTTCCGTGTGGGAACGTCCTCATCCAACCTCCCAGATCCCGTTCGATTCGTCGGCACCACCATTTCTCCTGCTGGCCTGCTCCTGAAAAAAGGCGTCCGTTCGCGCGCCTGCGCTGCAGCTCTATCAAGGCGTCATGTGCCAGACCTTCCGGGTCCAGACTCGACGCGCCGCCGAGCCGGCGGTGGTGATCCTCTCTGCCAAGCATGGTCTCGTCGCGCCGGACGATACGCTGGAGCATTGCGACTTGCAAATGACACCTGCCCGCGCAGACGAGATTTTGGCGAAGCTGCGCCAGTCTGTCATGCAGTTGGCCTGGCCACGGCGGGCCAGCCGAGTTCTGCTCGCTGGCGGACAAACCTATCGCCGCAGCGAGGAGGTTAGCAGCGGTATCGGCAACCAGCGCTCTCAACTTGCACGTTTCCTCTTTGGAATGGCCCCACAGTTTGCCGGGCAGATTGGCTCGCATCCAAACGGCAGCCCGGTGTTTCGGCGATATGGCCCATTCGAAGTGGGCGACGAGGTCGAACTCCAATACCGGGCAATTCCGGGTTCGACGACCACGCCTGCGCACGTTCTTTCGCTCTTTCAGGGACCTGCCGGGCCAACCGCAGAGGTACAAATGGCTCGCGATGTGAAAGGTCGCATGAGAAAGAGCGCTCGCTGGGTCAGCGTCACAGACTTGGGGCTACCGTCATGAGTATCGAGGCCGACAACCAACGCATTTTGAGTGCGAAGGCGAAACGCCTTGCGGAAGAGCTGGACGGTACGGCAGAGCAGTTGCTTGCCCTCGCCTATGCTGGCTACCACGCTTGGACGAGCATCGTCGACTCCATTTTCCCGAGAGTCGCTAGCACACCCTCTTGCTTGAAATCCTTCGTTACTGCGCAGACCAAAATCCACTCGAATGCCCGCCGCTTGAGGTAAGCCACGTCGAAGCGGTGGAACAGGCGATGGACGAATCGCTGCAGCCGAGAGCTGCCGTTCCAGGGCTCAAACACACCGAGAAGGCGTTCACACCGAGTGAAGTGAAGCTCGGCGAGCACGAATATCTGTGTCGTCATTCTCGCGTCCCCGGAAGCGCGCTATCAGCATGGATCGCGTCTTGGCTTGCCGGGCAGCCGCCGTCGGACATGTGGTTTGGTCTTTCACTCAGCGGTCAACGCGATGCGGACCACCGCGTGTCTCAGGTGCTTTCCGCATGTGTCGCGCATCAATTTCTTGTTCTCGATCCCCTGACAGGCCCCATTACCCTCACAGCGCTACCTCCTTATATTGGCAAAGCGCCCTGCTGCGAGCAACTTCGCCTGGACGCCCTCCACGGACGAGAGGTTTGCGACGTATCGGAGCAGCTGTCGATTTGCCCGTCTCGCATCGAGCTTGTCGTCGCGGGGGGATCGAGCCGGGCCTCCGACCTCCCTACCCATCCGGGCTGGCTGCGGTCTTTGCGCAACGAATGTCAGTCGGCGCATGTCACCTTTGTCTTTACTGGTTGGGGTTCCTGATTGCCGGTGACGGACGCCACCGACGCTTCGCATGAAGAATTCTGCCTTGAGGACGGAACGCGCATGCACAGGCGAAACACGCACTCATTAAGCGCTGAGTGCGTCGCACGACGCGCGGCGCAGCATTTTGCATTACATGGGCCTGCGAGATGAGGATTGACAGATGGGAAATAGCCGCTTGGCAGCGAACTGCCACCTAAGAACGGAGGTACCTTTAGGGGAGCAAACGGAATACTGGGACGGATATCTGGCCAGTACGTGGCGACAGCCTTGCACCGGTTGCCTTCGGCCGCCATGGCAACCGAGGAACATCTCGAGGTAGAGATCGATGCCGGCCCGAATGGACGCGTTCGTCTTTTTGCTCAGCGAAAGCAAGCCAGACACCATCGGCACTCGCACTATTTCTGGTCGGTGTACAGGGCTGAACCTGTCGAGAGCGAGAATCCTTACTAAGGATTCCACGCTACGTAGTATTCTCCCCTTACACGAGTAAGTGTCCCAACACCATGCGGAACTGGATCAAGCCCCTCGCCCACGCTTTTGTCGCGATCATGTTATTTGTGGTGGCCGCGCTTGTTTCGCGCGCTTTGTACGTAAGCATGGCGCCGGCGCCCGCTTCAGCCACAAGCGAGGACGCTGACATCCTCCACGAAGTGGCCGACTGCGGGGCGCAGCGCAAAGAGTCAGAATACGGGCAGCGAGCACTCGAGGACACCACTATCCGTATGGCGCGCTGCCTCGATTCGTAAGCAATAGGCCTCCTTGCCTAAGTAAGCGGTATTGCTGCCTTATGGGTGTGCACGCATTTGGCAAATTTCCAATGGATTCATCGGCCTCCCAACGTCTCTAGATCTATTTACGCCTTGCGAGAAGCGTCGCCAGACTGCCGCGAAGCTTCGTCAGTGTTGCAATCGGCAGCACGTCGAAGGCGGCAGCCGACGCCCATCTCCGATACGGAGAGAGGCGACCGGCGCCTAGCGTCCGTGACGTGGCGACACAGGATCGCCGCTTCAGTCAAGACAACGACCGCTATAGGCTCTTGCGAAAGGACCATCTTTCGCAAGACGTCGAGTTTCATCGAATTCACAGATGCCTTCCGGCTCTCAACTTGATCTACTTCAGCGATTCTTCCGCCGCGTAGTTGCTCGACGTCGCCATCGTTGTCTTCCATCGCTCGGTTCGCGACGACTCCTTGCGTAGCGAGGATAAAACGCATCAAGCGCCTCTTCAATGACATCAGTCCGTGTCCGCTCGAACGGTGGACACTCAATCAAATTGGCCTCCGCGCAATACCGCAGGATCTCCATCCTGAACGTATGCTGACGCTCTTGAGGAAAATGCAGGCGTCGGTTCTTTGCCCACGCGCGATAGCCAGCATAGGTCAAGGCCAGCAACTGCTCCGCCGTCCCGTCCAAATGCTGCGCCAGGCGCCGAGCTTCGTGCGATAGCGCGCGGTGATTATCTACGTCTTCGCGCAGCGGTGCGGCAGCCGCGTTGGCCTCCGTACAAGAATGTTTAGCCATCATATGGTCCTCCAAAAAAAAAAGAACAAAAAAAGCCCGCCGACCCCGGAGGGAGTGGACGAGCACAAGGAAATGCAATGAGCAGATTTAGTTTGAAGGCTCGGCCGTCTGCGGCGACGGCAGAAGACCATCCATTGCGAATGCCCTGAGGTTAGTATCGCAATACGTCGCCATGCCGCCCCATCGTTACCGCGAGGTAGTGATCAGGTGGGCAGCGTCCTGCCCAATTCGATCTTTCGGTCGGCATAGAAAGCCCCAAGAGCATTCCCGGTCAGCGGTTGCGCCCTACCAATCGATGACGACAATGAGCTTATGTGTCAACGAGCAGATCATCAGGTACAACGCGAAGATGTTCGCCGCGCTCTCGCATGCGATAACTGATATCGCGGATGTTGACCGGTTGCAGTGATGAAGGAATGCGCTAATTGACCTTCCGACCATGCGAGGTCGTCAGCACGGCCATCAACGAAGGGTTAAGTACTCGCGCGGATTGTGGCCATGACTGATCCGCCAACTACGACAACAACGTTCTGCATTGTCGGACATCGAGGAACTAGCGGAACCCGTTGACGCAACGGGAACGTGTTTCCGATGGGCGATTAGAGTTAGATGGCCAGGCTATGCTGGCGTGCCATGGAACAGAAGGAGGTGGCACCTTGCGGTGCGGATTCGATGCGTCTGGGACGCGGTAAGTGCGACGATATTAACGCATGCAGAGCGTCCGATCAAATCCGGACTGCGTCTCACCGCCCTTATGCAATATGACTTCACGCCTCCAATCGCTTTTCATTGATGCAAGGCCAAGTGTGCTTAGCGATCATGAGTTCTTCGTTCGTAGGTACCACCAATACCTCGACGCCGCCTGGGGCGCCAGTATTCACAGCACCCGCAGCCTCGGACCGAGCCACTTCGCAGCAAGACTGAGGAGCGCAGTCCGGAGGATTGGGGCGGAAGATGGCGATGGTAACGATCCCGACCGCACAGCCGTTACCATCGAGACCCCGGCGGCTCTGCCGGTCGTGCCGCCGTGGTTCACCTCATCGACAAACTCAAGGCCATCCGCGTAGCTGTAGCTCCTGTGGTTACCGCTTAGGTCAATCTGCGTCCAGAACGTCGATGCGCTCCTGCGAACCGGCAAAGTCTTACACTGCGTGCCTCGCCATGGCGAGGCGGGGCCAAAGCCGTGCTAGTCAGCGCCGTGCCGGCGCTGAGCATGCTCTACCTCGCGAGCTGATCGACGAATAGTTCCGCCAGCATGCGGGCCGATGTGCCCAGCGGCATCGCGCGCAGGCGGATCAGCCCCGCCTGCATGGGCGGCGGCAGCGGCGACAGCGAAGCGAAGGCTTGGAAACCACTGCTGTAGAGCGGATCGGCCAGTAACTGCGTGGGGCAATAGCCGATCGCATCGGTGCGCCGCATCAGTTCCGTCATCAACGTGGGCGAGGTGCAGGCCGTGATCCGATGCGGCACGGGCAGGCGGTTTGCCGCAAGCCATTCCAGCAACGTTTCGCTCTGGCTGCCCGCAGACAGGTTCAAGGTCCACTGGGCCTCGGCCAACTCCTCCCAGCGTGTGGCGCCGGCCAGCGGGTGTGCGGTCCGGCCGGCCGGCACGGCGCCGACTTCGACCAGCGGCTCGAAGGTCAATTCGGGCGGCAGGTCGGCCGGATCCGCGATGGCGATGGCGAAATCCAGGCGGCCCTCGATCAGCCGGGGAATCAGGTCGGCGAGGAACCCTTCGCTCAAGGATAGCCGGGCGTCGGGCTGCCGGGCCGTGAAAGCCCGCCACGCCCGCGGCAGTATCTCGAGCGCCAGCAGCGGCGTGACGGCGGCACTTACATGGGCGCCGGCGCCGCCTTGAAGCAGCCGGATCTCTTCGCGGGCGCGCTCGAGCGAGGCCAGTGCCAGGCGCGCGTTGGTCAGCAGCACCCGTCCCGCCGCCGTGAAATCGACACCCTTGTGACTGCGCACCAGCAGTTCTGTCCCGACGTCCTCCTCAAGTTCGCGTAAGGCCTTTGTCAGCGCGCTTTGGCTGAGATGCAGGCTGCGGGCGGCCGCTCGGATCGTGCCGCTCTCGGCCACTTGGACAAAGGCCCGGAGTTGGTGCTGGCGCATGGCTGAGGGGTCCGGAGATGGGTGGAGCGTTGGAGACGGTGAACACCATTGGTGTTCACCTCGGAAAATATATCGCTAATTGGTTTTCTCTGCGAGCCATATGATGAAGCAAACCCAATCCGAAGCTTGCCGCATTGCCTATGACCGAAGCCGCCCTGCGCGACCCCGATGCCGACGACATGACGGCCTGGCGGCGCCACTTTCACCGCTGTCCGGAACTCGGCTTCGAGGAGTTCCGGACCAGCGCCTTCGTCGCCGCGAAGCTCGAAGCGTGGGGTTACGAGGTCACGACGGGCATCGCCGGGACGGGGCTTGTAGGCCGGCTACGCTTTGGCCGTGGCGGCCCGCGCCTTGGATTGCGCGCCGAGATGGACGCGCTACCGATTCAGGAGGCGACGGGGCTGCCCTGGGCCAGCCAGTTGCCCAGCAAGATGCACGCATGCGGCCACGACGGCCACACCGCCATGCTGTTGGGCGCAGCGCAGCGCCTGGCGGCGATGCAGCGCTTGGATACGGACTGGAACGGCACCCTGCATTTGATTTTCCAGCCGGCCGAGGAGCTGGGCGGCGCCGGCGGCGCGCGGCGCATGATGGACGAGGGGCTGTTCGACCGCTTTCCGTGCGATGCGGTGTTTGCCATGCACAACTACCCGGGGCGCCCAGTGGGGCGTTTCTATGTCCGCGAAGGCGCGTTCATGGCGTCGTCGGACCGTGCAGTCATCACCTTCCATGGCGTCGGCGGGCACGGCGCCATGCCCCAGTTGGCGACTGATCCGACGGTGGCGGCGGCATCGACCGTGATGGCGCTGCAGAGCGTCGTTGCCCGCAACGTCGATCCGCAGACGGCTGCCGTAATTACCGTGGGGCGCCTTGAGGCCGGCAGGACCTACAACATCATTCCGGAATCCGCCGAGCTGGAACTGAGCATCCGCGCGTTGCAACCCGACGTCCGCGCACTGTTGGAGCGGCGCATCCATGAGGTGGCCGCCGGACAGGCGCAGGCGTTCGGGCTGCGGCATACCGTGGCTTACGAACGTGGCTATCCGGTACTGGTTAACGGGGGACCGGAGACCGCGCTCGCCGTACGGGTCGCCCGGCAGTTGCATGGCGACGACTGCATTGATGCCGACGCCACGCCGCTATGCGCCAGCGAAGATTTCGCGTACATGCTGGCCGAGCGCCCCGGCTGCTACCTGATGATCGGCAATGGCGACAACGGCCATGCGGGCGGTGTGCCGACTGGGCCTTGCAGCGTGCACAACCCTTCGTACGATTTCAACGACCGTTGCCTGGACACGGGCGCGGCATTCTGGGTGGCGCTGGCCACCGAGTTCTTCCACCCCACTGCCTGACTGCCATGAGCCCCAATCGCCGCATGTTCGCCCGCAGCACGTTTGCCGTCCTCGCCACGGTTGGCCTGTTCGCCACGCCCGGCGCGAGTGCGGCGGACGCCTATCCCTCCCGTCCCGTGGTACTGATGGTGCCGTATCCGGCGGGCGGGCTGTCCGATGCCATTGCTCGGAGCCTGAACACGCGCCTCTCGAAAGCGCTGGGCCAGCCGGTGGTGGTGGAAAACCTCGGGGGCGTGAGCGGCGCGATGGCGGCGCAGAAGGTGTTGAACGCACCGGCGGACGGCTACATGATCTTCCTCGGCTCTCCCAACGAGGTCATTCTGGCGCCGCTCTCCAACGCAGCCGTCAAGCTGCGCACTGAAGACTTCCGGCTGCTGACGCCGGTGACGGTCAACCGGTTGGTGATGGTGGCGCGTCCTGACCTGCCGGTTCGCAACGTGGATGACGTGATCGCGCTCGCCAAGTCGAATACCGCCAAACCGCTGACGTACGGCAGCGTTGGGCCCGGCTCGATGTACCACTTGGTGACCGAGGACATGGCCACGCGCACCCACATCGGTGTGAGTCACATCCCATACAAGGGCATGGCGCCGCTCGTGCAGGACCTCGCCGGCAAAAATGTCGATTTCGCCATCCTGCCATACGCCACAACCTTTCGCGGGCTGGCCGACCAGGGACGGTTGAAGCTCGTAGGCTGGGCCGGCAACAGCCGCAGCAAGGTCGATCCGGCCATCCCGGCATTCGGCGAGGGCATGCAGCTCAAGGATTTCGAGCAGGCGACCTGGGCAGGCATCATGGTCCGACAGGGCACGCCCGAAGCGGTGGTCACCCGCTTGCATCAGGCCCTCGTCGTGACCCTGGAGGACCCGCAGGTCGCCAGTGGCCTTGAGGCAACCGGCGCGGAAGTAGCCAAGCCCAGTTCGGTCGCCGATGCCCAGCGCTTCCTGCAAGCCGAAACCGGCAGGTTCCGGGCGATGGCCAAGCGCATTAACCTCCAGCCGCAGTGAGGATCGGCGGCCACGCGTTCAGCTCACATCGCGCAGGTGGCTCCCCAGCACCGGGTTAGGTACATGAGGGCGGATTGGAAAAAGGCGCGTAGCGATGCATGGGCATACGCTGGCAGCGATTCTCTGCCGGATTCGCGTAGGCCGAACGACTGCCCTCACGCTTTACTAGTGCCCTATCCTGTTCACGAGTTGCGCCTCGAATACGCTTTGTGCGCGAGTAGGTCGATTTCACCAGCGCCGTTGGCCAGCCCCCCGACCAGGCGTAGGGCCGGTGATGCGCCGTGAATCGGCCCCGCCGGGCCTCCTCCCACCGGCACCTTCCGGCCCAGAGCGCTGGGGCCGCAGAGAACGCCGTCATTATTCCGCTGGGCAGCGATAGCCCGGTAGTGCTACGGGCCGTCGTGTCGTCTGGCTCTGGCCCTTTTGTCGCCCGTCTGCCTTTTACAAAGCAAACATTGTAAAATGAATTTACAAATCACAATTTGTACTCCCTCCCTACAAGCTACGTTGCGTATTTGAATATTACGCATTAGAGTTTGTAAAGATAGAATACAAATTGGGGTTTGTATGTCCGACTTTGTCGTCCGCACGGCGGAGCAACTGCCTGCCTTACTCCAGGCTTTCCGAAAGCAGTCTGGCCTGACGCAGGCTGACACCGCCGTCCGGCTGGGCGTCAGCCAGCAAGCCTTCTCTGCGTTGGAGCGCAACGCTGAAAAGGCCAGTGCCGATCGGCTGCTGGAACTGCTCAGCATTCTGGGCGTGGAGCTCGTGCTGCGAAAGCCCGATGAAACGCCGACACAGAACCTGTCGGCCGGCCCCCGATGGTGACGCATGGGTCGACGCTCACACACTCGTACCCTGACGCTCTGGATGAACGGCGAATTCGTTGGCACATGGAGCGCGCATCCCCATGCCGCAGAGACTCTGCAGTACGCCGACTCTTGGGTCAGTTCTCGCCGAGGCCGCCCCCTATCGCTGTCCCTACCCTTTACGCCTGGCAATCAGCCACACCGGGGCGACGCCGTGCGTACCTACTTCGAGAACCTCTTGCCCGACAGCAGGGACATCCGCGAGCGCGTTGCGCGCCGGTTCCAGGTGGGCTCCACCGAGGCATTCGCCCTGCTCGCCGAGATTGGCCGGGACTGCGTAGGCGCCTTGCAGGTGCTGCCAGATGCCACGCCACCCGACGGTGTTGAGGAAATCCGCGCGACGCCCCTGGACGAGGCTGCTGTAGCTCAGGCATTGCGCAACACCCTCTCTCCGGCCCCGGTCGGCGGGCGCGATACCTCCGACGATCAGGATTTCCGCATCTCCATCGCTGGCGCCCAGGAAAAGACCGCTCTACTCTGGTTTAAGGGTCAATGGTGCATGCCGCACGGGGCGACGCCGACCACGCATATTTTCAAACTGCCGCTAGGCTTGGTCGGCAACCTCAAGTTCGACATGAGCGAATCGATCGAGAACGAGTGGTTGTGCTCCGAGATTCTGCATGCCTACGGTCTACCGGTGGCGCGATCCCAGGTGCTCCAGTTTGAAGACCTGAAGGTCCTCGCGGTCGAACGCTTTGACCGCCGCTGGTGGACGGACCCTAATGGCAAGAGCTGGCTCATCCGGTTGCCGCAGGAAGACATTTGCCAGGCAACCGGTACGCCGCCGCACCTGAAGTATGAGTCCGATGGCGGCCCTGGAGTACGCACGATCATGAAGCTGCTGGCCACCTCGCAGGATTCGGATGAAGACCGGCGCAAGTTTTTTCAGGCCCAAGTCCTTTTCTGGATGCTTCGTGCCACCGATGGCCACGCCAAGAACTTCAGCATTTTCCTGAACGCCTCCGGCAGCTACCGGCTCACGCCGCTGTACGACGTGCTCTCGGCCTACCCGGTCATCGGCAAAGGCGCCAACCAGTTGTCGCCCTTCAAGGCGAAGATGGCCATGGCAGTGCGCTCCAAAAATACGCACTGGGTCATGCGGGACATCCTGCGCCGGCACTGGCTGACCGTCGGCGCCGAGCATGGCGTGGTGGCGCACGACGGCCGCGGCGTAGAGGCGGTGGTTGACGACTTGATGGCGCGCACGCCCGAGGTCGTGGCGACAGTTCGCGCACGACTTCCCGCTCAATTCCCGATGCAGGTGGCGGACACCATCCTCAACGGCCTGCAAGAGGCTGCCGACAAACTGGCCGTCTGACGCTAGGGGACCAGCGATTTGGCGTAACCCAACTATTTGACGGAGGCCGCGCACTGGGCCAGGCCCAGGGGCCGCTTCGGCTTGCCGCTCCCGCGCCCCAGCGTCTTCCGATTCGGTGCGCGCCCGACCCTCACCCCGGCGCGAAGCATGGGTCAGTGACAAGTTCATCGCACTGGGGATATGTCGTTTGTATCGATGACACCCCACGCGGCGCACGCCTTTGGGGCCCGCTCCACCAAACTGCTCCTCATCATTCGCGCGACGCTGCGGTAACGGCTGCCTTAAAGCGCACGGCTCGCCATTGATATGTTGCTCGGACCATTAGCTTAACTGTTAGGTGCGCGCCGGCCGGCACGCCGAAGCCGATCGTCGACCGGCAGTCGAGCGATATCTCGGCAGTCGTCAATACGCCGGCGGTGCTGCAGCGACTGCGTGCGCGTGGCGTCGAACCGCAGCCGATGACGCCTCCACGTTTGCCGCATTCCAGAAAGCGGAAACTGCAAAATGGGGCAAGGTCACGCGCGACGCGGGCGTGCAGCCTGAGTAACGCGGGGCGGCCGTCGTCACGGCCGACGCTGGACTCCGAACTCAGCGGAGGGCCGACCAGATCGCATAGATCACGGCCGCCCAGACGCCGGCCACCAGCGCGATCCCCAAGTAGGAGGTCGGCTTGTCACGCCGGGCTTCGAACCAGCGGTCAGCCTGCGTGCGGCAGTCTGCCAGCACGCGGTCAGGCATAAGCTTGACCGCCAGCCAGATAAGGCCGGGCAGCAGCAAAACGTCGTCGACGTAGCCCAGGACCGGGATGAAATCGGGCACCAGGTCGATCGGACTGAGAGCGTACGCGACCACGAAGACGCACAGCGCCTTGGCCAGCAAGGGCGTCCCCGGATGTCGAGAGGCGAACCAGAGCGTCACGCCGTCGCGCTTGATGCGTCGCGCCCAGGCGCGCAGGTTGGTACGGATGGCCATCTTCGATGGGGGAACGCGGAACAGGCGCAGGTCTTAGGCGCGTTGTCGGGGTAGCGTCAGTCCAGCGGCAGTGCTATCCCCCTTTCGGCAAAGACCTCGCGCACCACAGACAGCCCGTTCAAGGCAGCCGGAAACCCCGCGTACACCGCCATCTGCATGACGACTTCCACCAGTTCGCGTGGCTGACAGCCGACGTGCAAGGCCGCATGCACGTGTACGCGGAGCTGCGGCGCTGCATTGCCAAGCGCGCACAACGCCGCAACGGTCGCCAGTTCGCGCTCGCGCAGGCCCAGTCCATCCCGGGCGTAGATATCGCCAAACGGAAACTCGACGATGTAGCGTGCGAAGTCGGGGAATGATCGGGCGAGGTTCTTGACCACTTCCTGGCCCGTGGCGCCATCGACAGCTTTCAGCATTCGCATTCCGCGTGCGTAACGATCGGCGTTCATCGGGCATCTCCCCGGCAATCAAGGGCGACGCTCACTCGGACAGGACGGTGGAACAGGTGCATGACGTTCTCCAGGGTGTTGATATGGACACTCTATGGCACGGGCCGGCGGAGCGGAATGACCGAGTTCGTGATACCTTTTTGGTATGTCTGAGCGCCTTGATTCCCGATCCCTGACGTTGTTCCTTGCCGTAGCCGATGCGCTGAGCTTCCGGCAGGCGGCAGAGACGTTGCATCTGTCACAGCCGCCCCTGAGCCGCGCGATCCGGGAGCTAGAAGCGCGACTTGGCGTGCAGCTGTTCGACCGGAACACGAAAGGCGTGGCCCTCACCGCTGCGGGGGAAAGGTTGCTGCCGTATGCGCGAAACATCGCGCGAATGCTGCGCGATGCCGAGGCAGCGGTGGCCACGAAGGGCCTTCCGTCGAATCTCAGGGTTGGCCTGACCAGCGCGGTGGAACCGGTTTGGTTTCGCGGCCTGGCCGAGCGCATGCAAGCCAGCCATCCCGCAACCATGGTGTCCACCGCTTCTGACACTTCGCCGCGGCTGATCAGGCAGCTCCGCGCCGGCAAGCTCGACGCGGCGTTTATCGCACTGCCTACGGAAGTGCATGGGCTGGACGTGCTGGAACTGGACCGCCTGCCGATGATTGCCGCGATCCATTCGAACCATGCGCTGGCGAAGCGCCGGACCGTCGGCCTTGCGGATCTGGCGCGTCAGCCCGTCTTCTGGTTCGAACGCGCGCGGCAGCCTGCCTTCTACGACCACTGCCAGACAGTCTTCGTCCGTCACGGCTTCGCGCCGTCAAAACTGAAAGAGCCGGCGGACCATCACGTCCTGCTTGCCGACGTCGCGAATGGCCGGGGCATTGCCCTGCTCCCGAAATCGTTCACCACGTTCCGGCGCGCGGGGGTCGTGTACCGCCCGCTCGCAGAGGGCGAAGAACTTTCGGTCGGCATCGGCCTGGCCTTGCCGAGTGATCGGACAGACATCCGCGATATCCTCGTCGCAGCGGCCAGGCCGAAGCGGCCTGCCTAGGCTGGCGCTGCCTGTTGGCGTGTCAGCATGAGGTCGAGGTTCTGCACCGGAGCGCCGGAAGCGCCTTTGCCCAGGTTGTCGAACACCGCCGAGAGCAGGATGTTGCCGTGCTCGGCGTTTGCGCACACGCGCAACTGCATGTCACCGTCTGCGCCTTGGCTTCAAGAGCCGGCATGCCGGCGAGCTCCACCTGAAGGCGTTCTCGTTCGGCCACCAGCATGCTTTCCTGCCGAATCAAGGCTTCGATCCGGCCGTCGATTGCCACACCAATCACGGACATGAGCCTTGGCGAAATCGTGCGTGAAGCGTTCGCCAGCATTGGCCATGAGGCCGAAGACATGGGGCCGAGAATATTGCGTAACACGTACTGCCGACGACTACTGATCCTTGGCATTGCGCCCGACGCAGTCACAGAGCGGCTTGGCCTGGTCAGCAACCGGACGGTGGAACGTATCGTCGCAACAATCTGAGAAGCCTGGTCAGGCAGGATGCTCGCCGTCCGAGAACGGCCAGGAACGGACACTCGAGACTCTTGCGACATCTCGGACAAGCCAATGCGCATTAGATCAGGACAGGTTCTGGAAAGGCTCGGTGCCAGGAGAGGATCTCCACCCTTTCTCGTAGACCCTCGAGCCAGAATGGATCCGAATCCAGTAACGCCTCTACTTCCGACTTGTCGGCAGCGTCGACAATCCATAGACCTCCGACCGCAGCAGATTCCGGAGCCGGCCTCAGGGAACCTGCCGCCAGGATCTTGTCGCGCCGACATCTAAGCCATTCTAGGTGCGCATCCATAAGAGCCATCCGCAGCCGACTACTGTCTGGCTTGTCAAAAAAAACGAACAGCAAAAAGCATCAGCTATCTCCTCGCTGAAAACTGGTACCAGGGGATAGTACGACGGAACTGGTCCAAGACGCGAATACCAACGTTGAACTTGTCGCCCGCTGCAACAAGCGACTGCTAAGGGTCGTGGATTCAATGGGTCGATGCAACACTAGACACTGCGTCAGCAGTGGAGGTGCTGCAAATGAAACAAAGGCGCCGGATTTACTACACCGA
>NZ_SGXM01000014.1 GCF_004217045.1 Cupriavidus agavae | reverse complement strand
GACCGGCCTGGCCAAGGAACACTCGGGCGCCTACGGCATGGGCATCGACTACGCCTACACGATGGTCCACAAGGCCGCCCAGCGCACGCAGACCCCCCACGAATCGATCGCGCCGGTCCATGCGCCGGTGATCGAGTACTGATTCTCCGGATGAAGGCCGCCGACCCGGTCGTCGGGCGGCGGCCTTCATTTTTTTCTGAAAAAGGATTTTGAGACACTTTTAAAGCGGCGAATTCCGTGGTATTCCACGGAATTCGCCTTTTGCATTGCACCCACCCCCAAAATCCGTAGAATTGCACGGATTACCTCGTTTTCGTGCACGAAATTCCTATAATCCGTGGAATGCCACGGATTCCGGAGCTGCCGGAGCCCGCCATGCGACTGACCATTTCCAATGCCGACGAGATCGGCGCCATCGTGCGTGCCGTGCGCAAGCACGGTGGCTTGCGTCAGGATGATGCGGCAGGTCTCCTCTCGGTCGGCGAGACCTTCATGCTCCGCCTCGAAAACGGCGAAACCTCGCTGCAATGGGACAAGCTCCTGAAGGTCTTGCAGGGCCTGGGCATCCGCGTCGAACTGGACGTGCCGGACATCACCGAGGCGGCGCTGGAGAAGGAAAGGCTTCGCCTGCAGGAACGCCACCGCCGGCGTAACCGGAGGCCGGCATGACCGAGCGCGCCCTCATTGCCAGTATCGACGGCAAGGTAGTTGGCACATTGCGCGCCGACCACGACATCTGGTCATTCGAGTACGACGCCCGCTGGCTGGCGGACCCGAAGGGTTTCCCACTCAGCCCGGCCCTGCCGCTCGATGACCCCATCGTCGACGGCAGCGCGCATCGTCCCGTCCAGTGGTTCTTCGACAATCTGCTGCCCGAGGAAGCGCAGCGCACGCTGATGGCCCGGGATGCCGGCCCGCGCTGACGGCAACCCTGGCGGGTGAGTTGCGCTGCCTGCGGGTGATCGTGCACGGCGTCATCGGCGACATGGTGCGCCAGTTGCGCTGATCATCCCGCTCGTCAACGCCGACAACAACCAGCATGCGGCGAACGAGAACCTGCACATGGGCAACTACGTCAATGGCGTACG
The DNA here is from genome assembly GCF_004217045.1 of Cupriavidus agavae. Taxonomy (GTDB): domain Bacteria; phylum Pseudomonadota; class Gammaproteobacteria; order Burkholderiales; family Burkholderiaceae; genus Cupriavidus; species Cupriavidus agavae. The sequence goes on along the minus strand of NZ_SGXM01000014.1, from coordinate 68,387 downwards.
CACGCTGTACGGGCTGATGACTTCGCCGTTCTGAGGCTGGCTGCCGCCGCAGGCGCGATCGCCTGCGGCAGCGTTACAGCACGATGGCCGGGCCGGCCGCCGGCGCCGGTGCCGGCATTTCGCCGACCTCGTCCAGCAAGTCCAGCATCTCCTGTTCGATCTTGCGGCACAGGTACGCCATCGGCACATCGTTGGCGTTGCCTTCGAACGGGTTCTCGGTGCTTTCGCCGACCTGTTCCAGCGCGAGGTACATCCAGGAGATCATGGCGCTGAACGGGATCACGAGCCAGATCAACTGGCCGTGCATCGCGCCCGACACGCTCGCGCTGAGTTTCTCGAACTCGGTCAGCACGCCAAACGGCAGCAGCAGACAGAACGCCCGCACGAACAGCTTGTTGACCACCGCATACTGCCGGGGATATGGGAAGTCCTTGATCCGCTCGGCACGTCCCTGCTGGTTCGACAGGCTACGCAGCGCACTGTTGAGTTCCATGTAGCACCCGTTTGGCAACGGGCCGGCGTCGAGCAGCCGCTTGAGCGCCGAGGATTGCAGGCCGAGCAGCCGCGTGGCCCGGCACGGACTGCGCAGCACACATTCAATCTCCGCTGCCGACAGATACGGCGCCAGCGCCTGGCCCAGCGGCGTCTCCCACTCGGGCACGCGGTAGTACTTGCGGTACTCCACGTTGCTGGCCTTGCCGGCGTTCTCCCAGACCTTGGGCGTGCGAAGCTGGTAGCGCAGCGCGGTCAGCCAGGCGCAGTGCCGCAGCACGAACTCGCGCGCCGCCGTGCGCTGCCCGATGAAATCCCGGCTCATCAGCCCCAGGCACCGGCTGCCATTGACGATCTCGGTCCAGATCTGGTGGGCTTCGAGCGCCCGTCCGTAGGTCTGGACGTTGCGGAAGCCCACGATGAACGAGGTAGCGGTGCCGAGCAACACCACCACGGGCGTGGGAATCGCCAGCCAGCGCAGGTCGAGGATCTGGTAGAGCAGCACCGGTAGCGATCCGCACGCCAGTGAGGCATAGATCTGCCGTCTCGACCAGACCGTGAACTCGAAGAGGGAATACGATTTTCCGAGGTGCATGGCGGGCGGTTCGTCAGGGTGTCAGGGGCGATGTTTCTCTCCTGCATATTGGCACCACCTCGGCTGGGAGCATTGGTGTATTTCATGCACGCCTGTGTTGCCGGGAGCGGCTGCATCGATCGCGCCAGCACCGTGTACGTTTTGCAAAGCCGCCGGACACCGTCGAATCGGCCACGTTTGGGTGACTTCCGGCCATTCGTCGCCTACGCTAGACGGGTTCGCCAGCTCCGCTCCGCCAGCATGCGCCCTCCGCCAAGACCGTCTTCGTGGGATCTCCATCGCCGCACTGCGTGGCGCCCTGCCACCCTCGCCGCCCTCGCCGCCACGCTCGGCCTGCTGGGCGGATGCACTTCGGTGCTGACCGAGGGCACCGTGGCCGGTGCCGGCATCGCGGGCGGGGTGATTGCGGGCGCGGTCACCGACGATGCGGCCGTGGCCACCGGCATCGGCCTCGGTGTCCAGGGTGCGGCGCGGGCCGCGCTGCAGTACAGCCAGCGCCGGGTCCATGCCACGGCGCAGACGGCCATCGCCTCGTCGGCCGGCCCGCTCGACGTTGGCGCGGTCACGGCGTGGGAGGTCCGGCATCCGGTGCCGATCGAGCCCGACGAGCAGGGCCGCGTGACCGTGAGCCGGCTGGTGGGCGGCCCCGACCTGCGCTGCAAGGAGATCGTCTTCTCGGTCGTCAGCGAGAAGGCGCCCGAGGCGTTCTACGTGGCGATGATCTGCCAGACCGCGCAGGGCTGGCGCTGGGCGTCGGCCGAGCCGGCGACCGAGCGCTGGGGGGCGCTGCAGTGAGAGCAGCCGCCCGCGCGGCGTTGCCGGTGATCGTTGCCGCCGCCCTCTCGGGCTGTTCGTCGGTGGGCGATGTGGCGGGCGCGGTCGCGGGCGTGGCGGCCGGCACCGCTTCGGCCAATCCGGCCGTGGCGATCGGCGTCGCCATCGGCGTCAAGGCCGCCACCGACGCCACGGCCAAGTACGTCTTCCGCACCTGGCACACCGCCGAGCAGGACAGCATCGCCGCCATCATCGGCACCACGCCGCCCGGCACCGCAGCGCCGTGGGAAATCCGCCACCGCATCCCGTACGAGAACCGCCAGGGCACCGTGCGCGTGGTGCGCGAGATCCGCTCGGCGCTGGCCGACTGCCGCGAGGCGCTGTTCTCGGTCGAGGAAGACAAGGAGACGCGCTGGTTCCAGGTGGTGGCGTGCCGGCAGGAGACCGGCTGGAAATGGGCCTCGGCCGAACCCGCCGTGCCGCGCTGGGGGTCGCTGCAATAGCCGGGAGCCGAGCCTGGCCGTCAGCGCGCCGCGTCGTCTTCGGGCTCTTGGAGCAGGTGCCCGTAGGCGTCCAGCTCCTTGCGGATGCGTGCCTCGCTGGCCGCGATGGCCTCGGGCGTGATCTCGCCGGCAACGAACTCCACCGACACGCGCTTCACGCGCGGCGTCTTGTCGACGATCTGCTGCAGCGTCTTGTTGAAGAATGCCTCGCCGGCCTTCAGCCCGAGCGGCTCGGGCACCAGCACCTTGACGAGCAGGATCTCGCCCTCGGTGCCCGCGGCGGCCTCTCCGGCCAGGGCGGATCGGAGAAACGTCTTCAGCTTCAGTACGCTGAGGGTGCCTGGCACGGCCACGTGGGCCACCCGGATCGAAGTCTTGCTCATGCCTGCTCTGCGTGCTCGTGGATCAGGCGCCGACTATACCAGCCGCGCTATTGCCGGAAGCCGCCCACCCGCGCAAACTCCACGATGCGCCGGAAGGTAGGGCAGTCCATGTGGCGCGGTGCCGGGCACGCGGCCGCATGGCGCAGGCCGTCGCGCAGCACGGTCAGCCGGCGGATCGTGCGGTCCAGTTCGTCGGCCTTGCCCGCCAGCAGCGTGCGGTCGATCCCGACCTCGCCCCCGTCCGCGAGCATCCGCGCGATCTCGTCCAGCGAGAACCCGCACGCCTGCCCCAGCGCAATCAGCGCGAGCCGCTGGAGCACGTCGGCGTGGAACTGCCGGCGCAGGCCGCGGCGGCCCGTGGGCGCGATCAGGCCCTTGTCTTCGTAGTAGCGCAATGTGGAGGCCGGCACGCCCGACTGCCGCACCACATCGCCAATATCGAGCTGCATGCTTCGCTTGACCTCAAGTCGGCTTGAACGCGCACAGTGTAGCTTTCCACCACCGCACCGCAACCGCCATGGACCATCGACCGCAAGCCAATACCGATCAGGAAACGCTCTGGAACGGCACCGGGGGCCAGGCCTGGGTCAGGAACCAGGCCACGCTGGACCGCATGTTCGCGAACTTCGAGCAGATCCTGCTCGCCCCGCTGCCGCCCGGCGCCGCGCTGCGCGTGCTCGACGTGGGCTGCGGCACCGGCGCGGTGACGCTGGCGGCAGCGCGCCGGCTTGGGGCGTCGGGGCAGTGCCTCGGCGCCGACCTCTCGGCCGCGATGCTCGACATGGCGCGCCAGCGGGCCGCCCGCGAGGCATTGCCCGCGCAGTTCGTGCGGGCCGACGCACAAACCCATGCGTTCGGGGCGGGCGTCTTCGATGCCGTGCTGTCGCGCTTTGGGGTGATGTTCTTCGACGATCCCGTGGCCGCCTTCCGCAACCTGCGCCACGCCACGCGGCCCGGCGGGCTGCTGCGCGCCATCGCCTGGCGCAGCCCGGCCGAGAACCCGTTCATGACCACGGCCGAGACCGCCGCCGCCCCGCTGCTGCCGCCCGTGCCGGCCCGGGCGCCTGGCGCGCCGGGCCAGTTCGGCTTTGCCGACCGGCAGCGCGTCGCGGCAATCCTGGCCGACAGCGGCTGGCAGGACCTCCAGATCGCGCCGATCGATGTCGCCTGCACGTTGCCCGAGCCGGAACTGGCGGACTACATCGGCTGGCTGGGCTCGGTCGGCCAGCGGCTCCTGACGGCCGATGCGGCAACCCGCACGCGCGTCATCAGCACCGTGCGCGCCGCGTTCGAGCCATTCGTCCATGGCGACGAAGTGCGCTTCACGGCCGCCTGCTGGCAACTGGACGCCCGCGCCACGCACTAGACTGGACAGGTCGCCAACTCCCCCCTGCCCGCCATGGCCGAATCCACGGAGCGCCCCGTCCCGCCACCCGCCGTGGTGCCGGCCGGCTATCGGCAGGGCATCATCACGGCGATCACGGTGCTGCTCGGTTTCTCGCTGGCGTTCTGGCGTTTCTGGGGGTTCGAGAGTCCGGGGCGCTGGAACGTCCGCGCGCTCGTGGCGGCGCTGTGCCTGGTAGCGGCCGTGGCGTTGCAGATCCTGTCGCTGTTCCGCGCGCTGCGCATCGAGGACGAAGTGGTGTCCGAGTACCGCAGGACCGTGCGCTGGTTCATCGCCTCGGCCCTCGCGTTGCTGGTGGGCCTGACCATTGCGATGCTCGATGCGGCGCTGGCCGAACACGCCGGATAGCTGCCGGGTAGCTGCCGGTGTCGGCGCCGGCCCGGCAGCGGTGGCGCCGGCCGTTGGCGTCCGCCCGACACCACTGCCCCGAATTCCTCCCGCGAGGCGTCAGCGCCGCCACTTTGTGGCCTGCGCGCCAACTGGTACGGCTCCTGCGTAATGGCCCGGGAGCGCGGCACAGCCAATCCGCCGCGCTCCCCGCTTGTCCCATCGCCATTGGAGTACCGATATGCCACGCCTCATCCCAACATCTCTCCTCGCCACCACGCTTGCCGCCACGTTGCTTGCCGGCGCCGCCCACGCCAGCCCGCGCGACAGCGTCCATGCCGGCGACCGCTACGGCTACGGCCAGCGCATCGACAGCCGCGACGTCTACACCGACGGCGCGCGCAGCGGCCGCTTCGATCCGTTCAGCGAGGGCGCCCGTGACGTCTCGCCGGCCACCTCGCGCGACCGCGACTCGGACCGCTCGCTCTCGGGCCTCGACCGCCGCGGCGTCTCGGCCGAGCCCTCGCGCCAGTTCGACGTCTACACCGACGGCGCGCTGGCCTGAGCCGGGCCGATAGCGCCATGGCATCGCGGGCCGGGCACGGATTGCCTGGCCCGCGATGCGGCGGGAATGACGGGTCGGTGTTTACGCTGGTTTTGCCACACAGCGCTTGCGTCCGGCAGGCGGTTTGCCCGTAGACTGGTAGCCACCACGCAGCGCAGGCCCTGCTGTTCCGATCAGCCAATCCTCCACCAGCGAGCGAAGAGCCATGTCGATTCCCCACCTTGCTTCCGGCCAGACCGCCAGCGTATTGCCGCTCGGCACCAAGCTCCACAGCACGCCCACCACCGCATTGTTCAAGGCGCCCCACATGGAGGTGGCCCGGCTCGTGATGCTGGCCGGCAAGCAGTTGCCGCCGCATGCCGTGGCCGGCCCGCTGACCATCCAGTGCATCGAGGGCGAGGTGGAAGTCGCGCTCGACGGCGGCGCGCAGCGGCTGCGCCAGGGCGACCTGATCTACCTGGCCGGCAACGTGCGGCACGATCTCAAGGCCCTCACCGATGCCTCGGTGCTGCTGACGATCGTGCTGCTCGGCAACGGCGGGTAGGCCGCCCGCCGGTCACTGCACCGGCGCCGGCGCCACCGCCATGGTCCGCACGGCCTCGGCGGACTTGTCCGTCTTGCCGGCGTTGCGCTCGGCCAGCAGCTTCCTGATCGCCGCCTCGGTGTCGCCGTAGCTGCCCTCGCCATAGTGCTGGTAGACGATGCGGCCGTTGGCATCCACCAGGTACAGCGCGGGCCAGTACTGGTTGTGATAGGCCGACCACGTGGCGTAGTTGTTGTCCTGCGCCACCGGATAGCGGATGCCGTACTCCTTGAGCGCCGCCTGCACGTTGGCCGTGGATTTCTCGAACGGGAATTCCGGCGTGTGCACGCCCACCACCACCAGCCCCTGGTCCTTGTATTTGTCGTACCACTTCGTCACGTAAGGCAGCGTGTTGACGCAGTTGCCGCACGCGTAAGTCCAGAAGTCCACCAGCACCACCTTGCCCTTGAGCTGCTGCATGGTCAGCGGCGGCGAATTCAGCCAATGCGTGATGCCCGCGAACTCGGGCGCGGCGCCCTGGTCCCCGGTGCGGGGGCTGGAGGCAAACGCACCGGCGGCGAAGTTGTAGAGGATGGCGACGCAGATCGCGGCGAACAGGGCGGGGACGAGGGTACGGCGCATGATGGGGCCTTTCAGGAAAAAGCCCCCCGGGCGCACGGGGCGCCGCGGGGGGCCGGACACGGGATCAGGCGATCTCGGTTTCGATATGGATGTTGCCGTGCAGCGCCTTCGAGTACGGGCAGGTGCCGTGCGCCGTCTCCACCAGCGTCTGCGCCACGTCCGGCGCGAGGCCCGGCAGGTTCACGCGCAGGCGGGCCTGCAGCAGGTAGGCGTCGGCCGTCATGCCCAGGTCGATCTCGGCATCGACGGACACGTCCGCCGGCAGCTTCACGCCGTGCTTTGCCGCGGCCTTGCCCAGCGCGCCGATGAAGCAGGCCGACCAGCCGGCCGCCAGCAGTTGCTCGGGGTTCGTGCCCAGGCCCCGGCTGCCCGGCGTGGACAGCGAGACGTCCAGCCGGCCGTCGTCGCTCGACGCCTTGCCGTCACGGCCCCCGCTGGTGTGGACGCGGCCGGTGTACAGGACTTTTTCGATGCGGATCATGGTGTGTTTCCTCTTGCGTTACGTTGGGGGGGGGTTCCGGGTAATTCGGCTTCGGTCCTGACGGCTCAGGCGTAGGCGCCGTCGAGGTACGGATCGACCGCGCGTGCCGGGTCGGCCGACACGCCGGTGCGGTCCAGGCCAGCCACGGTGTGGGCGCCGTCGTAATACGGGCTGCGGGGCTCCTGCACCGAGCGCGCGCCGTCGTAGTACGGGCTGCGCGGTTCCTGCACCGAGCGGGCGCCGTCGTAGTACGGGTTGCGCGGGGTGTTGACGGCCGCCACGGTGCGGGCGCCATCGGTGTACGGGCTGCGCGGCTCCTGCACCGAGCGGGCGCCCTCGCTGTAGACGTCGCGGTCTTGCTGGACGGTGCGGGCGCCGTCGGTGTACGGGTCGCGGGGGCTCTGGACCGAAGCCTGGGCGCCAGCGGCGGCGGCGGCAAGGGCAACGGCGAGAACGAGGCGGGCGGTAAGGGTCTTGGACATGATCGGGTTCCTCTAAGGTCGGTTTGCGTGAGAGTTGCGTCGGCGTCTTGCCGGTGCCGGGTTCGCTGCGTTGCGTTGCATCCGGCCACGGAACGTATTTAAGGCGCCTGACGTATCGCGCCCGTAGCGATCCCGGCCCGTTTATGTCAGGGGGAGTATCGACGGGGGACCCTGATACAGAGAGGTACAAAGCGGGGGAGGGGTGCCGGACGGCGGGGGGTCTTGGGGTCTTGCTCCCCTCTCCCGCAGTGCAGGAGAGGGGTAAGTCAGAATTTGAGACGTTTGAGCAAGAAAACAGTGGTTTTCTTGCTCGTTTGTCTCACTGGACCAGCCGGATCTCCGCCGCCAGTCCGCCGCCTTCGCGGTTCTTCAGCTTCAGGGAGCCGCCCACGGCCAGTGCCAGCTGGTGGGCGATGGCCAGGCCCAGCCCGCTGCCGCCGGTATCGCGGCTGCGCGAGCCTTCCAGGCGCACGAATGGCTGCAGCACGGCCTCCAGCTTGTCTTCAGGAATGCCGGGGCCGCGGTCGAGCACCTCGATGACCACGGTGTCGGCCTCGCGCCGCACCGTCAGTTCCGCCGCGCCGCCGAATTTCAGGGCGTTGTCGACCAGGTTGGTCAGCATGCGCCGCAGCGCGTGGGGGCGGGTGGTCAGGGCGCCACCGGCGTTCTGCACGATGGAGACGGCCTTGCCGGTGTCCTGGTAGTCGTAGACCAGGCTCTCCACGAACGCGCCGAGGTCGATCCGCGAGGTCTTCTCGCCCTCGCCGCTCGTGGTGCGCGCGTAGGCCAGCCCCTCCTGCACCAGCGTCTGGATCTCGGCCAGGTCGCTGACCATCTTGCGCTTTTCCTCGGAATCCTCGGCCATCTCGGCACGCAGCTTCATGCGCGTGATCGGCGTCTGGAGGTCGTGGGAGATCGCCGCCAGGATCTGCACGCGCTCCTCCACGAACCGGGCGATGCGCTCGCGCATGGCGTTGAACGCGCGCGCGGCGTGCGCCAGCTCGGTGGGGCCCGATTCGTCGAGCGGGGTCGATTTCGTGTTGGGATCGAGCGATTCCGCCGCGTGGGCCAGCGCCACCAGCGGCCGGATGGCCAGCCGCACGGCAAACCAGCAGCACAGCACCAGCAGCAGCAATTGCAGCACGAACGTGTACGGCAGCCACTGGGCCACCGGCGTCATGCGCGGATGCACGTCGATGGTCAGCGGACTGCCGTCGCTGAGCGTCAGGTGCGCCTGCAGCCGCTTGCCGTCGCCGGGAATTTCCTCCACGGACACCGGGAAGCGCCCGCCGCTGGCGTCCATGATGCGCTGGGCGATGTCGCGCCCGCGCTGCGTCATCTCGGGCGTGCCCGGCAAACCCGGCCCCAGGATGTACTGGTAGTTGCCCCGGTTCACGCGCGGCAGCCACTGCGGGCGCTCGGCGGCCGGCAGGCGGTCGAGAATTGCCACGGACGTGGCCACGTCGGTTTCCAGCGTGCCGAGCATCACCTGCCGCGCCGACAGGTAGCGCTCCGAGAACAGCAGCGCGAACGACAGCAGGTGCGCCACGATCAGCCCGCCCAGCAAGATCAGGAACAGCCGCGACCCCAGCGAGCGCGGCCACAGCCAGCGGCGGATGGTCACTGACGGGCCTCCCGGATCTCCACGGGCATCGAGAACACGTAGCCTTCGCTGCGCACGGTCTTGATGTACGCGGGCTCGCGGGCGTCGTCGTTGAGGCGCTGGCGCAGGCGGCTGACCAGCAGGTCGATCGACCGCTCGAACATCTCGGCCTCGCGGCCCTGCGTCAGGTTCAGCAGCTGGTCGCGGTTCAGCACGCGCTGGGGGTGGTCCACGAACACGCGCAGCAGCCGGTATTCGGCGCCGCTCAGCGCCACGATCGTGCCGTCCTGGTCGATCAGGTGGCGCGCGGTGGTATCGAGCTGCCAGTCGCCGAAGGCCAGCATCTGGCCCGCCTCGGTGATCTGCAGGTTGGGCGGCAGCATGCGCGTGCGGCGCAGCACGGCCTTGATGCGCGCCAGCAGCTCGCGCGCGGCGAACGGCTTGGTCAGGTAGTCGTCGGCGCCCATCTCCAGGCCGATGATGCGGTCGGTCTCGTCGTCGCGCGCCGTCAGCATCAGGATGGGCGTGGTCTTGTGCTTGCCGGCGCGCAGTTCGCGGCACAGCACCAGGCCGTCGTCGCCGGGCAGCATCACGTCCAGCACGATCAGGTCCACCGTGTTGGCGTCCAGGAACTGGCGCATGTGGCGGCCGTCCGGCGCCATGGTCACGCGCAGGCCGTTCTTGGTCAGGTAGGTGGAGACCAGCTCCCGGATCTCGCGGTCGTCGTCGACGATCAGGATGTGGTCTACGTGCGTTTCCATGCTGTTTTCACCTTTTTTCTGTCGGGATGGAGGGCGATCCGTCCGGTTGGCCGCCATTGTATGGGGGGTGGCGCCCCGGCGTGTATCGCAGTGTATCTGGCCGCGCGGCGCCCACAGTCCGGTACAACTTGGCGTTTCGGCGACACATTGGCGGCAGATCGGGGGCGTCTCATGGCGTCATGCCGGCCCCGCCAGGCATTGGCAGCCCGCGCTGCGGCCCGACCGACCCGAGAGAGACCCACCATGACCCTGCTGATCCTTGCCTACCTGGGCGGCGCCCTGACCATCCTGAGCCCCTGCATCCTGCCCGTCCTGCCGTTCGTGCTGAGCCGGGGCACGCAGCCGTTCCTGCGCGGCCGGCTGCCGATGCTGGCCGGCATGGCGCTGACCTTCGCGGGCGTGGCCACGCTGGCCTCGGTGGGCGGCGCCTGGGCCGTGGAGGCCAACCAGTACGGCCGCTACGCCGCGCTGGCGCTGCTGGCCGTGTTCGGGGTCTCGCTGCTGGTGCCGCAACTGGCCGGCTGGCTGGCGCGGCCCGTGGTGGCGCTCGGCAACCGGCTCACGGGGCAGGCGCGCAACGCCGGCCCGGCCGCGGGCCCGTCGGTGTGGGGCTCGCTGCTGCTGGGCGTGGCCACCGGCATGCTGTGGGCGCCGTGCGCCGGCCCGATCCTCGGGATCGTGCTGACCACGGCGGCGCTGCAGGGCGCCAGCGTGCACAGTTCGCTGCTGCTGGTGTCGTACGCGGCCGGCGCCGCCACCTCGCTGGCGCTGGCGCTCGGCGTGGGCGGGCGGCTGTTCGCCGCGATGAAGCGCTCGATGGGCACCGGCGAATGGCTGCGCCGGGGGCTGGGCGTGGGCGTGCTGGCCGGCGTCTGCGCCATTGCGTTCGGCGCCGATACCGGCGTGCTGGCGCGGCTGTCCACCGGCAGCACGGCCGGGCTGGAACAGTCGCTGATCGACCGCTTCCACTTCCGCCGCAGCCCATCGACCCAGGCCAGCCTGCCCGCCGCCCCCGGCATGCTGCTGGCCGCCAACGACACCAGCGCCGGCTTTGCCAGCCGCCTGCCCGTGGAGGGAACCATGCAATCGTTCGACGGCGCCGTGCAGTGGTTCAACTCGCCCCCGCTCACGCGCGCGCAACTGAAGGGCAAGGTCACGCTGGTCTATTTCTGGACCTACTCGTGCATCAACTGCATCCGCACGCTGCCCTACCTGCGCGCCTGGGCCGAGAAGTACCCGAACCTGACCGTGGTCGGCGTGCACACGCCCGAGTTCGCGTTCGAGAAGAACCCCGAGAACGTGCGCCGCGCGATCGCCGATTTCAAGATCAGGTTCCCGGTGGCCCTGGACAGCGACTACCGCATCTGGCGCGCCTGGGGCAACAACTACTGGCCCGCCGCCTATTTCGTCGATGCGCAGGGCAACATCCGCCACCACCAGTTTGGCGAGGGCGACTACGCCGAGTCCGAGCGCGTGATCCAGGCGCTGCTGGCCGAGGCGGGCCAGCCGTCCGCCGCGCAGGGCCTCGTGACGCCCGACGCGCCCGGAGCCCAGGCCGCCCCCGACCTCAAGGACCTGCGTTCGGGCGAGACCTACCTGGGCTACGCGCAGGCGTCGAACTTCGTCTCGCCGGGCGGCTTCGGGCTGGACCTACTGCGCACCTACACGGTGGGCCCGCTGCGCCTGAACCAGTGGGGGCTGCTCGGCCCGTGGACCGTGAACGCCGATTCCGCCACGCTCGACCGCGCCGATGGCGGCATCCGCTACCGCTTCCAGGCCCGCGACCTGCACCTGGTGCTCGGCCCCGCGCCGGACGGCCGCGCCGTCCGCTTCGTGGTCACGATCGACGGCAAGCCGCCCGGCGCCAGCCACGGCGCCGACATCGACGCCAATGGCAACGGCGCCATCACGGCGACCCGGCTGTACCAACTGGTGCGCCAGGCCGGCGAGGTGGGCGAGCACACATTCGAGATCCGCTTCCTCGATCCCGGTGCCAAGGCGTACGTTTTCACATTCGGGTGATCTTTAGCTCACTCCCGGTCGTCGACGCGCCGCTTTGACCACCACGCCCGCGCGTGGCAGCATCGCGGCTCGTGCCTTTTCAGGAACAGGAGCCTCGATGACCGGATTTCGCGCCGTGCTGCTTGCAGCGATTGCCACCCCCTTGCTGGGCGCCTGCGCCAGCGGGACGAGCATGCAGTATCTGGAATCTCAGGATGGCAAGGAACTGCGTTCGGACGCCAGCGTGGGCGACCTCGTGCTCTGCCTGAAGCGCAAGCTCGGCGACGATGCCGACGTGCTGGCCTACCCCGAGCCGGGCAAGGTCGATGTGCGCGTGGGCTACGGCCACCGCGCGGACGCCGGCTATTCCTACCTGATCCGGCTGCGCGCGGCGCGCCAGGGCACCAACGTGGAAATCAACAGCGCGGGCGACTTCCGGCCGATGCTGAGCCAGGGCCGTGTGACGGGCTACATCAGGGACTGCAAGCCGGGCACGGCGGTGCGCTGATACGCTGCCACCCGGGCCGCGCGTTAAGTCCTTTCACGCGCCGATCTGACACCTTTCGAGCGGGGCCCGCACGCCGGGGCCCGTGCGGCATACTGCGCCGGCGGGGCGCCTGCCCCCGGAACATGAAAGGTGAGCCAGTGAAACAGACTCGTATCCTCCAGGTCATCGCCGGCACGGCGCTGGCCGTCGCCGCGGGCATGGCGTCCGCCCAGGACAAGCCCGTGGCAGCCGGCCATGGCGTACCGGCCACGCTCGACAACTTCGTGCGCGCCGAATCTGACATGTACCTGGCCAACCTGGCCAAACAGGGCGGCCTCGGCAAGCTGCACCACCGGCGCGAACCGGCTTCGATCGACAACCAGACCGTGATCCGGCTCAACCGCGACACGATTTATTCGTCCGGCGTGTTCGACCTCGACGCCGGCCCGGTGACCATCACGATGCCGAACCCCGGCAAGCGGTTCTTCTCGATGCAGGTCATCAACGAGGACCACTACACCCAGGCGGTCTACTACGGCGCGGGCAAGCGCGTGTTGACCCGCGACAACGTTGGCACGCGCTACGTGGTGGTCGGCATCCGCACGCTGGTGGACCCTGACGACCCGGAAGACCTCAAGCGCGTGCACGCGCTACAGGACGCCATCCAGGTCAGCCAGGCGTCGGTGGGCAAGCTCGAACTGCCAGACTGGGATGCCGCCAGCCAGAAGAAGATCCGCGACGCGCTGCTGGTGCTGGCCTCGGCCATGCCCGACTTCCGGGGCGCATTCGGCCGCAAGCAGGACGTCGACCCGCTGCGGCACATGATCGGCACCGCCGCCGGCTGGGGCGGCAACCCCGACAAGGACGCCCAGTACCTCAACGTCACGCCCAGGCAGAACGACGGCAAGACCGTCTACCGGCTGCGCGTGAAACAGGTGCCCGTGGACGGCTTCTGGTCGGTCAGCGTCTACAACGCCAAAGGCTACTTCGAGAAGAATCCGGCCAACGCGTACACCATCAACAACCTGACGGCCAAACGGGACACCGACGGCAGCATCCGCATCCAGTTCGGCGGCTGCGACACCGGCACGGCCAACTGCCTGCCGATCACGGAAGGGTGGAACTACACGGTCCGGATGTACCAGCCGAAGAAGGACGTGCTGAGCGGCAAGTACAAGTTCCCGGAGCCGGAAGCGGTGCGGTAGTCGTCTCCGCTCTCCCGCAGGACGGGAGAGCGGTGCAAGGCGCACTCAATGTGCCTTTTCCGCGTCCGGGTTGGCGGCCAGCAGGTCCAGCATCTCGTCGGCGTGCTCTTCTTCCACGGCCAGGATGCTTTCCATCAGGCGCCGTGACGTCGGATCCTTGTCGCCAATGAACTGGACGATTTCCCGGTAGGTATCGATGGCGATCCGCTCGGCCACCAGGTTTTCCTTGATCATGTCGGCCAGCGTCGTGCCTTCCACGTACTCGGCGTGGCTGCGCGTGGCCAGGCCCTGCGGCGCGAAATCGGGCTCGCCGCCCAGTTGCACGATCCGCTCGGCGATCTGGTCGGCGTGGCCCTGTTCCTCGTTGGAATGCGCCATGAATTCATCGGCCACGCCCTTCGAGTTCGGCCCCTTGGCCATGAAGTAGTGGCGGCGATAGCGGAGCACGCAGACGATCTCCGTCGCCAGCGCGTCGTTCAGCAACTGGATCACCTTGTCGCGGTCGGCGTCGTAGCCGGCGGTCACCGCGCCGTCGTCGATGTGCTGGCGGGCACGCTCGCGCAGCGTCTTGATGTCCGTCAGGAACGGTTGATTGTCAGACATGGGGACTCCTTCGTCATCGTTCGAATGATCCCGCCCCGGCACGACCCAGATTGCGTGCGGCAGCGGACTTTGCTCTTGCAGGCAAATTCGGTGCCACCCGCGCCAGCCGTGGTAAATCGGTGCCCGCGCCGGGCGCCATGGGCGTTTTTTACAATCGCCGGGCAACGCTGCCTGCAACGGTGCGCAGCGCAGGCCATCCGCCTCCGGTATGCCGTCTTCATGCCAAGGACCGACTTGTCCCCCTCCGGCAACCCGCGTAGGGTGACGTTTCGCGCGCATTTTCTCGTGCGATATCGCAAAAATACGAAAAAGCAGGGGGTACTTTCCTATGAAGTCATCGCTCCACCGGCCGCTGTCGGCCCTGATCCTCGCCGCCGCCGCCGCCGCCGTGGCCGGTGCCGCGCTGGCGCCGGCCGTTGCCCAGGCTGCGCCGCCGGCCCAGCAGAAGACGCAGGTGCCGGGCTACTACCGGATGATGGTCGGCCAGCTCGAAGTCACCGCGCTGTACGACGGCTACATCGACGTCGATCCCAAGCTGCTCAAGTACACCAGCGCCCGCGAGGTGCAGAGCCTGCTGGCGCGCCTGTTCGTGGCGTCCACGCCGGGCATGCAGACGGCGGTCAACGCCTATCTGGTCCACACCGGCTCGCACCTGGTGCTGGTCGATTCCGGCGCGGCGGCCTGCTTCGGGCCCACGCTCGGCGGCATTCTCGGCAACCTGCGCGCGGCCGGCTACACGCCGGAGCAGGTGGACACCGTGCTGCTGACCCACCTGCACGGCGACCACGCCTGCGGCCTGGCCACGGCTGACGGCAAGGCCGTGTTCCCGAACGCCACGATCCACGCCGACAAGGCCGACGCCGACTACTGGCTCAGCGAGTCGGTGGCCGCCGCCGCGCCCGAATCGGCCCGGGGCTTCTTCACGATGGCGCGCAACGCGGTGGCGCCGTATCAGGCAGCGGGCCGCTTCCAGACCTTCGACGCCGCCGCCGGCGACGCCCCGCTGCCGGGCGTGCGCGCCGTGGCCGAGCGCGGCCATACGCCGGGCCACACCGGCTACCTGTTCACGTCGGGCAAGGACAGCCTGCTGCTGTGGGGCGATGTGGTGCACAGCCACGCCACGCAGTTCCGCCGCCCGAACATCGCCATCGAGTTCGACGTGGACAGCCACCAGGCGGTGCAGACCCGCAAGCGCGTGCTGGCCGATGCGGCGAAGAACCGCCTGATGGTGGGCGGCGCCCACCTGCCGTTCCCGGGCCTGGGCCATGTGCGGCGCGACCACTCGGGCTACGCCTGGGTGCCGGTGGAATTCGGGCCGATCCGCAACGATCGCTGATTTCCCGAGGCCCCCGGGCGCGCGGTGTGCGAACATGGGCCTTCCGCCCGCCCCGTACACCGCCGCCGATGATCGTCCGCCCGCCGCTCCACTGGCTCCGCATGCTGTTCGTGCTGCGGGGCTCGGTCCTGCCCCGGATCACGCCGCAGCTCGTTGGCATCACGCTGTTCGCGGCGCTGATCACGCTGGCCCACGGGCGGATCGGCGACTGGAAGGTGTCGCTGAACTTCGTGCCGTTCTCGCTGATCGGCCTGACGCTGGCCATCTTCCTGGGCTTTCGCAACAGCACGAGCTACGCGCGCTACTGGGAGGCCCGCACGCTCTGGGGCAGCGTGCTCAACGAAACCCGCTCGCTGACGCGCCAGGCGCTGACGCTCGTGCATGACCGCGACGCCGCGCGGCAGCTTGCCTTCCGGCTCTGCGCGTTCGTGCACGCGCTGCGGCATCAGTTGCGCGGCACCGACGCCGGCCCGGACATCGCCCTGTTCCTCGACACCGCCGGGGCCGCCCGCCTGCAGGCCGCCCGCTTCAAGCCCGCCATCGTGCTGCTGATGGCCGGCGAGTGGGTGGGCGAGCAAGTGCGCGGCGGCCGGCTGGCGCCGTCGCTGGCGCTGCCGATGGAAAGCTCGCTGAGCCTGCTCAGCACGGCGCTGGGCGGCTGCGAGCGGCTGGCCGGCACGCCGATCCCGTTCACGTACTCGGTCATCATCCACCGCTGCATCTACCTGTACTGCGTGCTGCTGCCGTTCGGGCTGCTCGACAGCATCGGACTGATGACGCCGGTCATCGTCTGCTTCATCGCCTACACGTTCTTCGCGCTCGAAGCGCTGAGCGCCGAGATCGAGGAGCCGTTCGGCGAGGAAGCCAACGACCTGCCGCTGGCGGCCATGTCGTACATGATCGAGTCCACCGTGCTGGAAATGGTGGGCGAGCCGCCCCGCACCGCCGCGCCGGCGCCGCAGGGCTTCATCCAGACCTGAGCCGCCGGGCCACGCTAGGCCGGCCGCCTGACCGCGCGGATCTTGCCGCTGTTGCCGCCGCCACAGTAGAAGCGCCCGGCCCCGTCAGACTCCAGCCCCGAGACCCCGGTGCCGGCCGGCATCTCCACGGCTTCGAGCACCTTGCCCGTGGCCGGGTCGACGTGGCGCAGCTCGCTGCGGTCGGCCTCCCAGGTGCCATGCCAGAGTTGCCCGTCCACCCACGTCACGCCCGTGACGAAGCGGTCGGACTCGATGGTGCGCAGGATGGCGCCGGTCTCCGGGTCGACCTGGTGGATCTGGCGCGCCTGGTACTGCCCCACCCAGAGCGACCCCTCGGCCCAGGCCAGCCCCGAATCGTTGCCATTGCCGGGCGCCGGGATCGTGCCCACCACCTTGCCGGTCTGCGGGTCGATCTTCTGGATCTGGCGCTCGGCAATCTGGAACAGGTAGCGGCCATCGAACGCGGTGCCGGCATCGGCCTGCACGTCGATGGCCCGCCCGGTCTTGCCGCTGGCGGGGTCGAGCGCGAGCAACTGCTGCCCCACGGCAAACCAGACCTGCTGGCCATCCCAGGTCAGGCCGTGCACGGTGTCGTGGCCCGGGAACGGGCCGTATTCCTCGATGATCTCGGCGGCGTGTCGTTTCATGCTGGTCTCCTTGGTTTCCCCGGTGGGTATGGAAACCATGCTACGCGCCGGGCACCGGCAGGGGGAGTAACAATGCCGTCGTGAAACCGGGCGGCACCGGCGTCATCCAGCGCCGGGCACGGCCCTGCCCCACGGCTTCGACCTTGCCAGCCGCCGCCAGCGCGTCCAGCGCGCGCTGCACGGTGCGCTGGCTGGCCCCGAGCGCCAGCGCCAGCGCGGAACTGGACCACGACGCGCCATCGGCCAGGCAGGCCAGCACCGCCGCGTGCGCTTGCTCGGCCGGCGGTGCCAGCACGGCCACCGGCCGCCCGTCCTGCGGCAGCAGCGTGTAGCCCTGCGCGGTGGCGCTGACCGTCGCCAGCGGCGCCAGCGCCGCGCGCAGCCGGCCCATCTCCACCCGCAGCCGGGCGCGATGGGTCTCGTCGGCATGGCGGGTGCGAAAGGCGCTGGCGATCAGCGTGTCGCGCGGCACGTCGCCGGGCCACGCTTGCGCCAGCGCGCGCGCCAGCGTGAACAGCACGGGCCGGCGCGCCAACGGCACGCTGGCACCGAGCTGGCGCACGGCCATGCGGCAGGCGTCCACCACGAGCGTGTCGGTGGCGAACAGCGCCTCGACCTCGGCCAGCCGCAGCGGGCGCGCCGCGCCACCGGCCAGCAGCCGTGCCACCGGTGTCGCCAGCGCCCGGTGCGCGTGCTCCACCTCGGCGCGCAGGGCCGGAATGCCGGCGGCAGCGGCGGCCTCGGCCGCACGCGAGAGCGCCGCCTGCGCCGCCGCGCCGTGCAGCCGCCGCACCGCGATTCCCGCCACCACGAGTTCGTGCGCGGCGCGCAGCGGCGGCGGCAGGGCAGGATCGAGGTGAGAGTCGGGATGCGGAGCGGCGATGGTGCGTTCGGCGGCGTCGATCTGGCCCACCAGCAACTGGTGCCGCGCCACCAGGTAGCGTGCATGCGCCGCGTTGGCACGGTCGCCGTGGGCCTGCAGCACGGCGCCGGCGGCCACCAGTGCCCGCTCGGGCCATCCCAGGTCACGCGCCACCAGCGCGATCTCGGCCTCGGCCACCGCGCAGCGCGCCCGTGCCATGGCCTCCCTGGGACCGAACGCCCGCGCCGCCGCACGCACCAGCGTGCGGGCGCGCGGCAGGTCGCCAAGCTGGGCCATCGCAATGCCGCGCAGCGCCAGGGCCGGGGCGTCGTCGCGCAGCGCCACGCGGTTCAGCGCGCCGAGCGGATCGCCAGCCGCCAGCGCGCGGGCCGCGGCGGCAATCAGCGCGTCCACCGGTCAGGCGCCGGCCATCGGGCGCCGCCGGTCAGGCGCCAGCCTCGCCGGCCAGCGCCTGCATCTTGTGGACCACCTCCACCACGGTGCGCGCGTTGATCTTGCGCATGGCATGGCCCCGATGGATCTTGGCCGTGATCTCGGCCACACCCATCGCCGCTGCAATCTGCTTGTTGACGAGGCCCGCCGCCAGATGCCCCAGCACCTCGCGCTCGCGCAGCGTCAGCGTCTCCCAGGCCGCGCGCAGGCCGCGCAGCGACTGCTCGGTCTCCAGCCGCCGCGCGTCGTGCTCCAGCGCGGCGATCACGGCGTCGATCATGTCCTGCTCGCGGAACGGCTTGGCCAGGAAATCCACCGCGCCGGCCTTCATCGCCTTCACGGTCATCGGAATGTCCGCGTGACCGCTCATGAAGACAATGGGCATGTGCGGCTCGCCCTTGTCGACGATCGCGCGCTGGAAGGCCAGCCCGCTCTGCCCGCGCAGGCGCACGTCGAGCACCAGGCAGGACGGGCCGTCCACGGGCGGGGCTTCCAGGAACTCGGGGATCGAGGCAAACGCCCGCACGTCGAGGTCGAGCGATTCGAGCAGCGTGGTCAGCGCGCCGCGCACCAGGTCGTCGTCGTCGACGATATGGACGGTACGCGGCACGGAACGGGGCACGGCAGACGCCGGCGCGGACTTCAGGGCATGGCTAGTGGCGGGCATGATCGGTCTCCAGGGACTGGCCTCTGGTTTCGGGCAGGAGCAGGACCATCAGCAACACCACCCCATATGCGGCGCCCGAGAAGATCGCAATGGCCGTGGCAAGCCCGGTGGAATGGCTGAGCCAGCCCACCAGGGTCGGGAACAGCGCACCAATGCCGCGCCCGAAGTTGTACGTGAAGCTCTGGCCGTTGGCGCGGTTCTCCGACGGATACAGCTCCGTCAGGTACGCGCCCACGCCGCTGAAGATGCCGCACGAGGCAAACCCGAGCGGAAAGCCGAGCCAGAGCATTTCGGCATTGGACAGCGGCAGCGTCAGGTAGAGGCACACCGAGGCCAGCGACAGCGCCGAGAACACCATGAAGTTCCTGCGGCGCCCCCAGAAGTCCGCCAGATGGGCACCCACCACGTAGCCGCAGAACGAGCCGACGATGATCACCAGCAGGTAGCCGCCGGTATCGAGCACCGACAGGTTGCGTTCGAGCTTGAGGTAGGTCGGCAGCCAGGTGGACATCGCGTAGAAGCCGCCCTGGATGCCCGTGCACAGCAGCGCGGCCAGCACCGTGGTGCGCAGCTGCCGGCCCGAAAAGATGGCCCATACCGAGGTGCGCCGGCCCTGCTGCCGCGCGGCGTTGGCGGCCCGGAACACGTCCGGCTCGGGCACGTGCTTGCGCACGTAGATCACCAGCAGCGCGGGCAGGATGCCCACCCAGAACAGGCTGCGCCACGCCAGCGATTCGGGCAGCACCGAGAACGCAATGCTGTACAGGATGGCCGCCGCGCCCCAGCCCACGGCCCAGCCGCTCTGCACCAGCCCCACGGCCTTGCCGCGATGCTTCGGCGCGATGATCTCGCCGATCAGCACCGCGCCCACGGCCCATTCGCCGCCGAAGCCCAGCCCCTGCAGCGCGCGCAGCACGAACACCTGCTCGAAGTTCTGCGCAAAGCCAATCAGCAGCGTGCAGACCGAAAACCACAGGATCGTGCCCTGCAGCACCTTCACGCGGCCGTAGCGGTCGGCCAGCATGCCGGCCACCCAGCCGCCGATGGCCGAGAACACCAGCGTCACGGTGCCCAGCAGCCCGGCCTGGGCGCGGTCCAGGTGCCAGAGGTCGATCAGCGCGGTCAGCACGAAGCTGAACACCATGAAGTCGAACGCGTCGGTCGCCCAACCGGCGAACGACGCCTTGAACGCCCGCTGCCCGCCGGGCCCCAATTCCGCGTACCACGACAGCGGCGCGCCGCGCTGCGCTGTATCCCGATCCAGCTTGGTTGTAGTCATTGTTCTTTGGAATCCTGTGGAAGGGCGCGCAGCCTACGGCGCGGGACCGGGGCGGGCCGCCAGCGCCTGGCGCACCACGTCCGGCGTGGCGGGCGCCTGCCCGATGCGCGCGCCCGTGGCGTCGTGGATCGCGTTGAGGATGGCCGCCGCCGTGGGCACCAGCGCCGGCTCGCCGATGCCCTTGGCGCCGTAGGGCCCCAGCGGGTTCGGCGCCTCGACGAAGATTGCGCGCACCTCGGGCATGTCGTGCACCGTGGGAATCAGGTAATCGTGCAGGTTGTTATGTTGGCCGGGGCGGTACTGCTCCATCAGCGCCAGCCCCACCCCCTGCGCCACCGCGCCCTCGACCTGTCCGGCCAGCAGCGTGGGATTGACCATGCGGCCCACGTCATGGGCCGCCACCACCTTCAGCACGCGCACGCGGCCGCTCTGGCAATCGACCACCACCTCGGCGATCTGGGCGCCGAACGCGTAGGTGGCGTAGGGCTTGCCCTGCCCGTCGGCGTCGAGCGCGGTGACCGGCGGGTCGAAGCTTTCCTCGGCCGCCACGGCATAGCCGTGCGGGTCCGCCGGCAGCGCCGAGAGATCGAGCGGGTGGCCATCGACGCGGATGCCATCGGCACCGGCCGAGAGCGTGGCGTCGTGCGGCGCGCCGGCCAGCGCCAGCAGGCGCCGGCGCAGCGCCTGCCCGGCCAGGAACGCCGCGCGGCCGGTGATGAAGGTCTGGCGCGACGCCGAGGTGCGGCCGCAGTCCGGCGTCAGGTGCGTATCGGGGCCGACGATGCGCAGGCGGTCCACCGGCACGCCCAGCGCATCGGCGGCAATCTGCGGAATCACGGTATTGGCGCCCTGCCCCGCGTCCACCGCGCCCTGGTGCAGCACGACGATGCCGTCCGGCCGCACGCCAAAGCGCACCGTCGACGGGTTCGGCAGCGCGGTATTGCCGCAGCCGTAGAAGAACGCGGCCAGCCCCACGCCGTGGCGGAGTTCGGCCGGCGCCGACGCGTTCAGCGTGGCTACGCGCGCCTGCGCTTCGCGCCATGCCGGACGCAGCGCGTCGAGGCAGGCCAGCAGGCCCACGCTGCCGTCGAGCACCTGCCCGGTCGGCAGCGAATCGCCCGGTTGCAGCGCGTTGATCGCGCGGAATTCCAGCGGATCGATGCCGGCCTTGCGCGCCAGTGCATCGACCAGTTGCTCCTGCGACATCGTGGTCTGCGGCACGCCGAAGCCCCGGAACGCGCCGGCCGGCGTGATGTGCGTATGCACGGCCCGGGCGCGCGCCGCGTAGTGCGGCACGCGGTACGGCCCCCCGGCGTGCACCGGCACGCGGTTGGCCACGGCCGTGCCCCACGACGCGAACGCGCCGGTGTTGTAGTCGCCCTCGAACGACACGGCCGTGATACGGCCCTCGGCGTCGGCGGCCATCGACGTGGCGATGCGGGCCGGATGGCGCTTGGTGGAGGTTGCCATCGATTCCTCGCGCGAGAACACCATGGCCACGGGCCGGTCCAGGTGCCACGCGGCCAGCGCGAGCCAGGGCTGGACGGTCATGTCGAGCTTGCCGCCGAAGCCGCCGCCCACGGCGGTGGCCACCACGCGCACCTGTTCGGGCGCCACGCCGAGGATGCGCGCGAGATCGGCGCGATGGGGGTGCGGCGCCTGCGTCGACGAATGGACTTCCACCATGCCGCCCACGCGGCGCGCCCAGCCCGCCTCGGGCTCCAGATAGGCGTGCTCGACAAAACTCGACTCGAACGTGGCGCTGACCACGTACGGCGCCTCGCGCAGCGCGGCCGCCACGTCGCCACGGCGCACCACGCCTTCGATCAGCCGGTTGCCGGGCCGCTCGGCATGCAGTTGCGGACTGTCGGCGCGCACGGCGTCGGCCACGTCCAGCACCGGCGGCAACGGCTCCCACGTCACGGGGAAGTCGCGCAGGTCGAGCGCCTCGACCACCTCGCGCTCGCCCGCCACCAGCGCGATGGCTTCGAGGTAGTGGCGCGTCTCGGCCACCGGCAGCACGGGCTGGTCGGCATAGGGCGTTGCCACGCCGTGCAGGTTCAGGCCCGGCACATCGGCATGCGTGAACACGCGGTGCACGCCGGGATGGGCCGCGACGAACGCGTCCAGGTCACCCAGCGCGAAGCGGGCGCGATGATGGGGGCTGCGCACGGCGCGCAGGATCAGGCTGTCGGCCGGCCATGCGTCGGCGCCGAAGCGCTGGCTGCCGTCCACCTTTTCCGGCCCGTCCAGCCGCGTCAGCGGCACGCCGACCGCCGGCCCTTGCGCCGGGGGCGGCGTACAGCCCCGGGCCACGGCGCCGCAGCCCACTTCGGTCACGGCATCGACGATCTTCTGGTACCCGGTGCAGCGGCACAGCACGCCCTCGATGGCGGTGCGTGCGCTGGCGCGGTCGGTCACGCGGCCGGCATCGACCGCCGCCGCGGCAGCCAGCAGCATGCCGGGCGTGCAGAAACCGCACTGCACGGCCTGATGGGCGAGGAACGCATGCTGGAGCCGCGCGCCGCTGCGCGTGCCCGCGGCGATACCCTCCACCGTGACCACGCTGCGGCCGGCCATCTGCGCCGCCGGCACGAGGCAGGCGTAGCGCGCCTCGCCGTCCACCAGCACGGTGCAACTGCCGCAGTCGCCCTGCCGGCAGCCTTCCTTGGTGCCGAACTGGTGCAAAGCGTGGCGCAGATGGTCCAGCAGGCGGCGCGACGGGTCAGCGGGCAGCGGCACCCGCGCGCCATTGAGTTCGAACCAGCCGGGCTCTGCCGCCAGCGGCCGCGCCTGCACTGCCACGGCCTCATCGGCCACGGCGGCGCAGGGCGGGCCCTCAGAAAGCGGGGGCGTCATGGGCGAATTCCTCCAGGCAGAACCGGACCGCACGCGTGACGGCGAGCCGGGCAAGATCGATGCGATGGGTCGCCGTGGCGCGGCAATCGTCGATCGGCGAAAGCTCCGGCAGCGCGGCACCTGCGATGATGCCAGCCATTGCCGATGGCTGCAGGCCGGTCAGCGCCGCTTCCAGCCCGTGCAGGCGGCGCGGCACCGCCGAGGCGCCCCCCACGCAGATGGCGGCCCGCGCAAGCGCCCCACCGTCCGCCAGCCGCAGATGCACCGCCGCCGACACCACGGCCAGCGCCATGCCGTCGCGGTTGGTGCATCTGACGAAGGCCGTACGGTCGCGCGCCGCCGGCAGCGGGAAGCTGATGGCGACCAGCAGCTCATCGGCCGCCAACGCAGTCTGCTGGCGGCCCCGCAGGAAATCGCCCAGCGCCAGACGGCGTTCGCCGCGCATGCTGGCCAGCTCCACCTCGGCCTGCAATGCCAGCAGCGGCGGCACGCCATCGGCCAGCGGCGACGCGTGGCACAGGTTGCCGCCGAGCGTGCCCTGGGTGCGGATCTGGCGCGAGCCCACGCCCGCCGCCGCCTCGCGCAGCGCCGCCGGCAGCCATGCGCATTGCGTGATGTCATCCCAGGTAGTCGCCGCGGCAATGCGTGCCACGCCACCCTCGCGCGAGACGCCGCGCAGCGCCCCGATGCGGCCGATATCGACCCACTCATGGGCGGCCGGCACCAGCGCCGGGTCGGCGTAGCAGTCGGTGGCGCCGCAGACCACGCGGCGCGGCCGTTCGGCCAGCGCCGCGAGCGCCGTTTCCAGGGTCGGGGGGCGGAGGTAGTTCATGGCAGGGTGGGGCGAGGGTCAGGCTGGGGCGCGTTCGGCGCGCACCACGCGCAGCACGCTGTCGATCACGAACGACTCCCAGTGCTGCACGGCTTCGGGCGTGTCAAGTTCTTCGCCCAGGAATACCGACAGCGTGTAGCGGTTCGAAGTATAGAAATAGGCGGCCGAGGCGATCAACAGAAAAACGTCGCGCGGGTTCAGATCGGTCCGGAACAGCCCCTGCGCTGCACCACTGTGGAGAATGCCCGCGATGATGTCCACCGCGTGCGACGAATACTCGCCCTTCGATTCGAGCTTGGAGACGTGCCGGCCCTTGTGCAGGTTCTCGGTATTCAGCAGGTTCACGAAATCGGGGTTGCGCCGGTAGTAGTCGAGCTTGAAGCGGATCAGCGTCTTGAGCGCCTCGACGGGCGTGGCGGGGTCCGGCGCGACCTTGGCCTCGGCCTCGTCCATGCGCCGGTAGATGCCCTCCAGCACCGCCACGAACAGGCCCTCCTTGCTGCCGTAGTAGTAATAGATCATCCGGTCGTACGACTTGGCCAGCCGGGAGATCTTCTCCACGCTGCCGCCTTCATAGCCGTAGCGCGCGAAGACCTTGGTCGCCGCGCGCAGGATGTTGTCGCGCGTGGCCTGGGCGGCGGCTTCCCGCACGCCCGTGCCACGTACCGCCTTCTTTACTGCTTGCGTCATATCACTCCTATGGCAGCGGCTTTTTCCGCTGTCCCCGCTCTCCGGCGGGGCGGCCATCTGTGT
This sequence comes from Cupriavidus agavae, assembly GCF_004217045.1. Classification (GTDB taxonomy): domain Bacteria; phylum Pseudomonadota; class Gammaproteobacteria; order Burkholderiales; family Burkholderiaceae; genus Cupriavidus; species Cupriavidus agavae. The sequence continues at coordinate 43,887 of NZ_SGXM01000014.1, read as the reverse complement.
TTCGTACAGGGAACACTACATGAGTGAAGGATCATACAAGGCGAACTTCCGCCTAGCAAGCATCACACTGTATCTCGTTATATATCAATGCGTTACATGCGCCCATGGCGTCTGGAACGACGGCTCGCACCATCGCAAAACAAAAACTGAGTTTGTCATTACCGGAAAGGTTGTGCTAAGGTTGGTTTATGGAGTGTTCACTACATGAACTAACGATGTGCGCGGCGCCAGAGGCAACCGAGATGAACGCAGAACCCGATTTTTTCCGCTCGATCTGTCCCCCGCCGGGCTGGCCGCTCGACGCGGACCGGCATGGCGCGCTGGCGCACGAGAATGCCCGCCTGCGCGAGTCGCTCGCCCGCCAGGCCACCCGCCTCGACGAGACCGAGCACAAGCTGCGCCACGCGCAGGCCGAACTGGCACGCGCCAACCGCCTGAGCCTGTATGGCGAACTCGTCGCATCGATCGTCCACGAAGTGGCACAGCCGGTCACCGCCCTCGATTCCGCGGCACGCGCCGGCCTGCGCTGGCTGGAACGCGACGAACCCAACGTGGCCCGGGCGCGTGAGGCGCTGACGCATATTTCCGCCTGCGCCAACCGGGCCCGCACCATCATCGAGAGCCTGCGTGCCCGGGCGCGCGAGGACGCACCGGGCTTTGCCGTCTTCGATCTGGGCGCGTCGCTGCGCGAGGTGGCGGACCTGGCAACCCACACGTTCGGCGCCATGAAGGTCACGCTGCGCCTGGACCCGCGCGTGCCGCCGCTGCCCGTGCGCGGCGAACGCGTGCTGCTGCAGCAGGCCATCCTGAACCTGCTGATGAATGGCGCCGAAGCGATGCAGGACCGGCCCGAAGGCCAGCGCGAACTGGTGCTGGACTGGGAACTGGCCGGGGACAGCCTGCGTATCCACGTGGACGACCGGGGCGAAGGCTTCGACCCCGCGCTGGCCGAGCGCGTGTTCGAGCCGCTGTTCACGACCAAACCGAGCGGCATGGGCATGGGGCTGGCCATCTCGCGCTCGATCGTGCAAGCCCATCAGGGGCAACTATTGCTGGCGCCGCGCCCCGATGGCGGCACGCGCGCCACCCTCACGCTGCCCCGGACCGCCGCCTGAAGCCTTGCCGGCCAACACGCCAGGCCGTTGCACGATTCTTTCTTGACTGATCGTTCCAGTATTACTAGAATCCGGTGCATGGCAAGACCTAAAGAATTCGACAAGGGCGAAGCCCTCGACGCCGCGATTGGCGTCTTCTGCGAGCACGGCTACGCGGGCACCTCGGCCACGATGCTGACCAGCGCAATGAAAATCGGCCGCCAGAGCCTCTACGACACGTTCGTGGACAAATGGCAGTTGTACTGCGCCGCGCTGCGCCGCTACGGCGAAGGCGAAACGCAGGCGCACATTACGGCACTGCGCACCGGCCCGAAGGCCATCGACGGCATCTACCGGATGATGGGCCGCGTGGTGCGCACCGCGCACACCCCCTGCCTCGGCGTTGGCTCGATCAGCGAGTTCGGCGACAAGCAGGATGAACTGAACGCGATCCGCGCCGAACTCGGCATGCCGCTGTCGGCCGCGCTGATCGCCACGATCGCCCAGGCGCAGGCGGACGGCGACGCCCAGAACGATGCCGATCCCAAGCTGCTGGCGGCGTTCCTGCTGGCGAGCATTGCCGCGCTGCGGATCTCGGCACGCGGCGGGGCGGGGCCGGATGAGCTGGAATCGCTCGGACAACTGGCATTGCGGGCCCTGCGTTAAGGCCGGGCCTTATTTTTTACTAATTCTGGAATGATCATTCCACAAAGGAGCAGGAACATGGCTGGAACGATGCAGGCAGTTCTCATGGCAACCGCTGGCGACCCGGCTGTGCTGCAGGGGGTGGAGCGTCCCGTGCCGTCGCCGGGGCCCGGGGAAGTGCTCGTCCGCGTGGCAGCGGCCGGGGTGAACTTCATGGACATGGGCGTGCGGCGCGGGCAGTTCTGGACCGAGATTCCCATGCCGCGCGTGCCGGGAGTCGAGGGCGCGGGGCGCGTGGTGGCAGTGGGTCCGGACGTGCAGGACTTCGCCCCCGGCCAGCGCGTGGCGTGGGCCTACGTGCCGGGCAGCTATGCGGACCACGTGGTGGCGCCCGCCGCCGCGCTGGTGCCGGTGCCCGATGGCATCGATGACGAGGCGGCCGCCTCGGTGATGATGCAGGGCCTGACCGCGAGCCACTTCGCCACCGAGTTCTATCCGGTGCAGCCCGGCGACGTGGCGCTGGTGCACGCGGCGGCCGGCGGCGTGGGCCTGCTGCTGACGCAGATCATCAAGCTGCGCGGCGGCCGGGTGATCGGCCGCGTGTCGTCGGCGGGCAAGGCCGATATCGCCAGGGCGGCCGGCGCCGATCACGTGATCGTCGATGCCGACGGCCAGTTCGCCGCCGAGGCGGTGCGGCTGTCGGGCGGCGAGGGCGTGAACGTGGTCTATGACGGCTCGGGGCCGGCCACGTTCCAGGGCTCGCTCGACGCGCTCAAGGTGGCCGGCACGCTCTGCTGGTACGGCCCGATCCTGGGCGGGCCGGGGCCGCTCGACATCATGTCGCTGCCGCGCAGCATCAAGATCGGCTACGCGGTCTTTGCCGACCACGTGCGTACGCCGGAACGCCTGCGCAGCCATGCGGCGCAACTGTTCCAGTGGATGCTCGACGGCCAGCTGCGCCCGACCATCGGCCGGCGCTATCGGCTGGCCGACGCGGCACGCGCCCACGCCGACATGGAAAGCCGCGCCACGACCGGCAAGCTGCTGCTGGTGCCGGGGCTGGCGGGGTAGTCGTCCTGCGCCACGGCGCGGGGGAGGAGGCGTCAAGCAGCGCCGTAATGCTATCGTTCGTCCTTCCCGCCCGGCTCCGCCCCCCGATGCCACAAAGCACGCTACAGACTCCCGCTGCCCCGCTGTGGCTGCGCATTGCCCCGGCGCTGTTCCTGCTGCTGTGGTCCTCGGGGTTCGTGTTCCTCAAGCTCGGGCTGCAATACGCCGATCCGCTCACCTTCCTCGCGCTGCGCTACGCGTGCGTGACCGGGCTGCTGATCCTGCCTTGCCTGCTGCTCAGGCCGCCGCTGCCGCGCGGCGCAGCGCCATGGCTGCACCTGGCGATGATCGGCCTGCTGATCCAGGCCGGCTATTTCGCATTCACCTATCTGAGCCTGAAGCTGGGGATGTCTGCCGGTGCCGTGGCGCTGGTCACCTCGCAGCAGCCGATCCTGATCGGGCTGCTGGCGCCGGCCGTGGCCGGCGAGCGCGTGGACCGCGTGCACTGGCTCGGGCTGGCGCTCGGGGTTTCCGGCGCCGCCGTTGTGATCGGGGCGCGGTCGTCGGTGGAAGTGGGTTCGTTGCTGGCACTGCTGTTCGCCGTGCTGGCGCTGCTGGCGATGACGGGCGGCACGCTCTACGAAAAACGTTTCGGCGCGCCCGTGCATCCGGTGCTGGCCAACACCGTGCAGTGCGGTGTGGCGCTCGCGGTCACCGCGCCGCTCGCGTGGTGGCTCGAACCGATGCATGTGGCGTGGACACCGGGCCTGTTCGGCTCGCTCGCCTATCTCGTCTTCGGCAACTCGCTTGTGGCGATTTCGCTATTGCTGGCGATGGTCCGACACGGCGAGGCGTCGCGCGTCTCCGCGCTGTTCTTCCTCGTGCCGCCCTGCACCGCCGTGATCGCGTTTCTGGTGCTCGGCGAGGCGATGCCGCCGCTGGCCTGGCTCGGCATGGCGATGGCCGCCGGCGGGCTGCACCTGGTCATGCGGCACCGGCCCGGCGGAGGGACGTGACGTACCCGCCTCGGCGTTCCACATCACGGATTCGCTTTTGATCGAGCGCAAACCACATAGTGGTTTCGCCAAAACCTGTCGCACGAAGGACTACCATCGATGGCGCCGGCACCTTTCCGCGTGCCGGCACCATCCATGGCCAAGAAATTTCCCATCCATCCCCGGCACCCCGAGCGCATCTGCTGGGGCTGCGACAAATACTGCGCCGTCGACGCCATGGGCTGCGGCAACGGATCGAGCCGCACGCAGCATCCGGCGGAACTGCTCGGCGACGACTGGTACGAACACGGCGACTGGGGCATCGAAGTCGACGCGCCCACCCGCCAGCCCGCTCAATAGCCGTAGTACGGCTGCGGCGCGTACTGGACCGGGGCCGGGCGGCCGCACGGCACGTAGGCACCCTGGTACTCGTTGTAGCAATAGCCGGGCGGCACGGCCGGCGCGGCATAGCTGACCGGCTGCGGCGGTGCGTAGACCGGTTGCGGCGGCATGTAGACCGGCGCCGGCGCAGCCACCACCGGCTGGCTGCTGGCCACCAGCGCACCGAGCGCCAGCCCTGCCACCGCCGCCACGGCAATCGCCGCCCCCGCCGATCCGCCACCGCCGCGATGGTGATAACGGTCACGCGCCGAGGCCGTGCCGGCAACGAGCATGGTGGCACTCAGGACAGCAATCCCGGCGTAACGAATCGACTTGCGCATTTCAGGCTCCCCGGGGCCAACTCCGGCCCGCTTTTACGGAAACCATGATGGACGCCGAATGATTACAGTGGGTTACGCACTGGTGAGCAGATGTAAATGCGCGTGCACGTGCCGATGTCGATTTCTGGCCGTTTTACGATGCGCGGAGGCTTTGTCAGCGTCACACGACAAATGCTGCGTTACAAATGACTGACGGTTGACAGCCCGGCGCCCGGTGCAAATACTGCTCCTCGCAACGCCTCAGTCAGTTGCTGCGCGAAGTCCGCTGAAGCGGTGCGGTAGGAAATGTCGAGACAACCCTCACCCGGAACGACCATGCACGCACCCCGCCCCGCCCTTCGCACCCTGTTGCTGGCCAGCGCCGCCGCCCTGCTCGGCGCCTGCGCATCGAACGTCGGCAACCCGCCCGCCCCCATCCCGCCCACCGCCGCAACGGCGCCCGCCACGGCGGGCAAGACCGAAGTGCTGTGGCTCGGCCAGGCCGCCATGCGGATCACCACCCCGGGCGGCAAGGTCATCGTGATCGACCCCTGGCTGACCCAGAACCCGAAAACCCCGGCCGGCTTCAAGCAACTGGCCGCCCTCGGCAAGGTCGATCTGATCCTCGTCACCCACGCCCACGGCGACCACCTCGGCGACGCCCCGGCGCTGGCCAAACTGACCAACGCGCCGATCTACACCGGCGGCGGCCTCGGCCAGCAACTGGTGCAACTGGGACTGGTCCCCGCCAACCTCTCGCAGCGCTTCAACAAGAGCGGCACCGTCATGCCGTTCGGCCCCACCGGCCCCAAGATCACCGCCGTCCACGCCGAACACTCGTCAGAACTGATCCACAAGGACCCCGTCACCGGCAAGGACGAAACCCACTACGGCGGCGAACCCGTGGGCTACATCATCGAAATGGAAAACGGCTTCAAGGTCTGGCACATGGGCGACACGGGGCTGTTCGGCGACATGACCCTGATCGGCACCCGCTACCGCCCCGACCTCGTACTGATCCCCATCGGCGGACATTTCACGATGGGCGCCGAAGACGCCGCCATCGCCATCCGGGACATGGTGAAACCGAAGTATGCGATTCCCATGCATTACGGGACATCGCCCAATATGACGGGGACGCCGGATGCGCTGAAGGGGTATTTGGGGGTGGGGACGGCGACAGCGGTGATTGTGCCGGCGCCGGGGGAGAGGGTGGTGTTTTGAGGGGGTCTTGGGGGATGGTGGTGGTTGACTGTCTCTCAAGACTGCATAGACCTTGAGACTCAGCTCCGTTGTCGGCGGCTCAACGATGGCGTGAGAAAGGTTTCCCGGACCACCTCCACGTCTCTGACCAGATCATTGTAGTACCCGGCATGATCTGAATGAAGTTGAGGGGGACGATGAGGACTCCTACGCTTGACATAAGCGGCTTACACCGACGACGACAGGAACTGACCCGGTTTTCCGCAACCAGATAGTAACCGCTGGTCCGACGCACCAGATCGTCGAAATCGAGCGCGGCGTACCTCAATATGCAAGAATTAGCGTCCGCATCGAGCCCGACTGTCTGAAAACGGTTTGAGATAAGTCTCCCGAACAACCGCCAGATCACCGATCAGCTCCCTGTCCTGGCAGAATGGAAATTCTTCGCGGTGCGCATCAAACTCCTTTGCTGAGCCCTCTAATTCCAATAGCACGTCCTCAGTGAACGGATCATCATACTCGAAGCAAATATGCGCCTCCCTTGCACGCATGAAAAGTGCTACCAGCAGGCAGCATCGCGTGAATATCCCTTCAGACAGTACAGTTTCCAGCTCGTCATACGTGTAGGCGAATGCCTGATATGGGCGCAGATTTCCATCTCGAATGCCCAACTGAAACTGATCCCTAACGAGACGCTGCCAGTAAATATAGGGTTCGACAGTATTGCTCATTTAGTAAAGATATTAAGCTGAATGTTGGGATACCTGCTCCGAAATTGCATGATTACGCCGGTGCAACTTGGACAAACTGCCTTCTCTGAAAACAGATTGACAGTGCCCGAAGCAGTCCGGTTATCGCCCAGCTTCTGGCTTCGGCGCGATCTCGTTTTTGCGTATGGTTCAGGTAGTTATTCTCCGTCGCCACCTTCCCCACATTCGCCCCGGCCGCCGCATCTCCAAGCGAACCGCCCGCAATTCCTCCCGCAGCCCCGCCCACGATTGCCCCGGCCAGTTGCACCAGCGCCTTGCGGTCCGACTCGCTGAGGTCTTTCTGGTCGAGCAGGGCCTGGCCGAACGCCTCCATGGCCAGTGAGGCGGCTGCGCCGCCAGCCGCGCCGGCGGCGAAGTTGCCGCCCATGGCTTCGGCCATCAGGCCGCCCACCAGCGCGTGGACGGCGGCCTTGGTCCCGGGGGAGCTGCCTACCAGCACATCGCCGACCTTGTTGTAAATCAAAGGCGCCGCCTGCTGCGCCACCTCGCGATGGATCACCGGCCCGATGTCATCGGCGCGTTGTACCTATGCGGTTTCCAAATGTCTGGAAGTTGTCCATGGCGTCCGATGCCGCAGCCGTGACGGCGGGGTCCTTCTGCAACAGCAGGAGGAGCTGTTCGACAAGCCCGTCATCGACGGAAGAATCTATCCACACCATGCCCAAGACAATTCACAGCAAGACATCTCTGCGCACTCGATTGATCGAAGGCAATATCCCGCAATCTGCTCAGTACCCGCTCACAATCGTCTTCGAAATACACCATGCTTAGGCAAGCATCGGCAACGGCTTCCGGTGAACCTGAACGAAGAGCGAGTCCAATGTCAGGTTTTGGAATCCGCTTTGGGACAGAGTATTGCAATGTCATATTTGAACACGGCCCCAGCCATAACCTTCGCGCAATAGGTTTAGTGTGAGCGATTATGTGTCAGTAATTCATTTGCCACTTCCTTTGCGATCGCCAACCTCACAGGGAGACCAATTCTCTCCGCCTCCACCCAGACCAAGTAACTTGACAGAACATCCAAGTCCGCACCTCTTTCTATTAGTTCTAAGATTGCAGGAATGTATGAGTCGTATTCATCCCTCGCCTCGGGCACGTCCTTGATGCCTATAGGATCCCATTTATTAATCAATACATTTCTTATTTCTAGCTCACGACCCTCATCGCTATCGTGCTTCATTTTCCTGGGCTCCCTGGAATGACCGTAATAACTTTTCCGGTATCAGAATTTACAATAACTCTAATTTTATTGATCGGGTCAAAATAACCGATTGTTCCCACACTCGTCGGGTAGACCGATCCGGCATTTATTACCTGTTCCACCACTGAAGGGGGAATACCCCTTCCTTGCATTCGATCTAGTGCGTGACCAGAATAGTCTCTACCATCAATCACAGCCGGTTTGTTAGTTCCGTTTTTAACCTCGCCCGGGCTTCCGCGACGTCCCGTAGGGGTGGTCGGATCCTTTCCCTCTCCGCTAAATATTGCACCTAATCCGTCCAAGGGAGCCAATGGATTCGGCAGGATAGTTCCAGCAACTTGCGAAAGTACATCGTTAGCTTCCTCCAGACGGTTCCATGCATCAACCAAAGGCTGATACATGGGAGGCGTACCATTCTCCCCCGCCTGATCCGGCGTCCCGGTCAGAACACGTTCCTCTCCGTCACTAATAGGCTTCCCCGGCGGCGAACTAGGCCCCTGCGTGTCCGCCGGTGTCGGCGGGAGAAGTCCGCCACCGGGCAAATGCATTGCCCAGTTGAACTCCGTACCCAGCCCACCTACCGCTCCCGCCGCAGCCCCTTCATGCCTTGAGTCGCCGATGGCCGCACCAGCGCCGGCCGCGATGATGGTGCCGGCGAGCTGCACCAGCGCCTTCCGGTCGTCTGCAGACATGCCTTGCAAATCCGGATTGCTGAGGATCTGCTGGCCGACCATTTCGGCGGCGGCAGTTGCTACGGCATCGCCTGCCGCGCCCGCCACGAACTTGCCGCCCATCGCCTCTGCCATCAAGCCACCGACCAGGGCGTGCACGGCGACCTTCGCTTCAGTCGGCTGACGCTGGATCAGATCACCCACCGCCGTGTAAATCAAAGGCGCCGCCTGCTGCGCCACTTCGCTCTTGATCCGGTTCAGCTCCTGCTGGTCCTTGACCTTCTGCGCGTCGAAGATCTTGTCGATGCTGTCGTTCGCGTTTTCGGTGTCGCGGTTCAGGTTGGCGAGGGTTTCGTCGGCGGTCTGGCCGGTCCTTTCCAGCTGTGCGGCATCGTCGGTGATCTTGACCGTGCCGGCGGCGATGGCGCTCTTCGTCTTGCCCGACGCGTCGCCGCCGAGGTCCTTCTGGGCGTTGCCGGCGGCAGTGGCCGCGAGGCTGCCGGCCACGCCCTGCAGCAGGTTGCTGTCGCCGCCCCACTTCACCTGGGCCGGTGCTGCCGGGCCGACGTCGGGGGTGTCGGCCGGCACGCTCTTGCCGCCGCTGTAGCTGCCGACGAACGTCGACGAGCCGCTCGTGTACGACGCGTGGTTGTCGATATCGCTTGTGGTCAGCGTGCCGGTGACCAGGCGGTTCTTCTCCGGGTCCGCCGTGCTGGCGAGGATGCCGCCACGGAGGTCGGTGTTGCCCTTGACCTCGATGTCGAAGCCGCCCTGGCCCGCGTAGATGCCGCTTTGTTCCCTGACCGAGCTGTAGGTGCTGTCGGTCTTGCCTTGCGTGTGGGTGCCGCTGGCATTGACCGTGGTGCCGACGCAGAACGGTGGTACGCACAGGCTGGCCTGCATGCCCGATGACGTTTCGCGCGAGGTGAAATCGTCGGTGTCCGGGCGGCTCTCGATGTTGAAATCGCGGCCCACCGAGCCGCCGATGGTGTCGGCGATCAGTTGTGCGCCCCGGAGATTGGCGTCGCGGCCGCTCGTGACGGTCAGCTTGTCGGTGGCCGTCACGCTGGCATTGCGGTTCGTCACCGAGTTGCCCCGCGCGTTCCCCTGCTGCTGGCTCGCGGCCAGTTCGAGGGTGAAGCCGTTCTGGTCGCCGCCGATGCCGAAGCCCACGCCCACGCTGGCGTTGTTGCCGCTGCTGCGGCTGTCCAGGCTAGTGCGGTCCCGGGCGCTTTCCAGATCGACATCCCGAGCGGCGCTGAGGTCCACCGTCCTGCCGCTGATCTGGACGCCACGGCCGCTGATGGTGCCCTCGCTGGCAAAGCCGTCCGCGTCCTTGCCGCCCGATCCGGCTGCCACGATGGTCACGGCATTGCCAGCCTTTACCGTCGTGCCCTGGAACGTGTTCGACTGGCTGCGCGATTCACTCGACTGGGTGCCGCCGCCCACGCTGGCGGTCACCTTGATCGCGGCGGTGGGGCTGGTGCCACCGCTGGTCACCGCCTGAATGCCCTGCACGCCATTGGCCACGGCCAGGCCGGCCTGCACGCCGTACAGCGTCGCCACGCGGCCGTCCTTCTTCTCCTCCACCGCCCGCGCGGCGTTCTCGACGGCCTGCGCCGCCGTGACCGTATAGCCGGACAGCGCGAGCGTGGTGCCGTACTGACTCACGCGGTGGCGCTCGTTCAGGCTCGCCGCATCCTCGGCGGGGTCGAGCACGACGTTGCGGCCGATCATCGTCAGGTCGTTGCCGGCGGCGATGTCGGCGCCGCGCGCGGTGATGTCGTCCTTCGCCACCATCGTCACGTTGCCGGTCTGGCTGACCACCTGGCTGCGGATCGTGTTCTGCGTGGCCTGCGTGCCGTCCGCATGGCGCGATTCGCTGCGCATGCCAACCGTGCCCGCGTAGCCGGTGCCGCCCAGGTCGCCGATCTTGCGGCTGACACTGTCGCTGCGTTGTGACAGCGTGTCCTGGCCGGACAGGATGTCGATCTTGCCCTGGGCAGCCGACAGGCCGATGTCGCCCTCGGCTGCAAGGCCGCTGCCTGTCAGCGTGATGTCGCCAGTGCGTGCCTTGATGCCGACGGTATTGCCCGTCACCATGCTGGCGTTCTGCCGGCTGCTGGCAACCTCGCCGCTACTGCTGGCGCGCTCGGTGCCGAAAGGCACCATGCCCACGCCGCTGTTGTTTGGTCCGCCGCCGATATGCCGGGCCACGTCGCCGAGCGAGGGCGAGGCGCCACTGATCTTCCAGCCGCTGTTGCGGGCGCTGCTGCGCTCGCTGTAGGTGTCGGTCGAGGCCTGTATCGTCACGCCGCGCTCGGCGTCCAGCAGCGCAGCGCCGCCAGCGCTGATGGTGCTGCCCGAGGCGAGGATGTTGCCGTCGAGCGCCTTGCCGGCAGCATCGGTCTCTCCGCTGCCGGTTGCGCGGACGCGAACGTTGCCGGCGCCCGTCAGGCTGCTGCCGCTACTGACCGTGGCGACGCTGGAGAACTCGCTGCTGCTGCGCTGGCTCCCGGCCGAGACCGCGATCTGCGGCGTGGTCAGCGCCGAGGCGCCCAGTTCCTTGACGGTGCCAAGCGCGCGGGCACGGCGCTGCCGTCCTTGTGCACCGCGTCGAGGTTCTTGTGGGTGTCGAACGGCGTGCCCACCAATGCCACCGACAGGCCGCTCGACCTGCGGCTGGCGCTGGCATCTTGCGCGATACGATCCACGCCCTCGGCGACCATCACGTTCTTCGCCTGGATATCGATGTTGCCCGCCGCTGGATCGGCTTCGGCGGCATGGCGCCCAGCCACGAGATCGCTGCCGATGATCGCCGCGTCCTTGCCGGCCACGATCACCACGTTGCCGTTGCTGGCGCCGACCATGCTGCGCGCGTCGCTCTGGGTGACGGCCAGCGTATGGCTCGCGCTGCTGGCGCGGCTGCTGCCAACGCCCACGCCGATGCCGCCCTGCCCGGCGAAGCCGGAAACGCCCGAGGTCTTGCGCGATTGCGACTGGCTTTCCTCGCGGATGTTCTGTCCGGCCGTGACGAGTACGTTGCCCTCGGTGGCACGCAGGGTCACGCCGGTGGTGCCGGCAATCTGGCTCTGGCGCACCAGCAGGTCGTTGCCGGCCTGGATCTTGACGGAATCGGCGGACAGCGTGCTTCCCACGCCGAGGTCGGCGCGGCTGCTCGTGCTGGCATTCTTCGACGTGCGGCGCACGAAGCTGCCGCTGCGCGAGCTGACATCGAGGCTGCTGTCGTGCAACTCGCGCGCTTCGGCCACGGTGACGTTGCGGTCACCCACTACCGTCAGGGCGCCTTCGCCCTTGCCATCGGCGCCGGCCGTGACCGTCGCACCGATCAGTTCGACGTTGCCCTTGCCGTCCGTGCGCTTGACGCCGCCGCCGTTGTCGCCGGCCTTCACGGCCGCCAGCGTGGCGTTACCGCCCGCCGAAATCGATACACCCACCGTGGCCTGGTCGCGGCTGTGTTCTTCGCGCTGGTGCTTGCGGCTGCGGCCGACGCTGTCGTGCGTGCGCTCGTCGGTCACGGCCTGGGCGACAAAGTCGCCGCCGGCGATCATCGTCAGGTCCGCCCCAGCCTGCACCTGGGCGCCGCGCAGCGTGGTATCGCCGCCGCTGCTGGTGGCCAGGCTGCCGCCCGTGCGGAGGGTCGAGACGGCGTGCCGGACCTCGCTGTCGGCGCTGTTCTGCCTCGGGCTCTCATAGACCGACTGCGCCGTCCGGCCGGCCAGCGCGTCGAGCGTCAACTGTCCGCCGGCCACCACCGTGCCGTCGCCGCCGGCTGCCAGCGTGGCGGCCGCCAGCCTGACATCGCGCCCGGCGGAGACCAGCAGGTCCCCGGTCGAGGTGATGCCAGCCTGCCTGCCGAACAGGCTCGCCGACGCCTGGGCATTGCCCGCCGCGTGCGTCACGCCTTGCTGGTCGAACAGCGTCTCGTTGCGAATGTCGCGGCCGGCCACGAGCCCGAGCTGGTCGGCCCGGATCTGGCCTGACTCGTTGACGATGTCGCGACCCGCCGTGATCGCCGCCACGCCCGCGCTGCGCAGCGTGCCGCCACGGTTGTGCAGGTCCTGCGCGGCGCCGATCGACAGCCGGCTGCCGGCGTCGATCACGCCACTGTTGCGCATCGATCCCGACTCGCGCAGTTCGATATCCTCGGCGGCGATCAATGCCCCGTTGGGCTTCAGGTCCGCGGCGTTGGCCTGCGCCAGGTAGACACGCGGGACCATGACGCTCTGCTTGCCGCCATCGGGCAGCGTGACCGTCTCGGAGACCAGCCAGACAATGTCGGTGGTCAGCGCCGACATCTGCGCGGCGGTCAGCGCCATGCCGGGCAGGATGTTGAACTGCTGGGCTACCTGGACGCCCGCCGCCATCAATGCCGTGTACTGGTCCTCGGCATTGTCATGGCCGGCCAGGTACACGCGGCCGCTCAGTTCGGTAATCTGGTCGCGGATCAGCTTCTGCTCGTAGAAGCCGTCGCCAAGGCGCTTCTGCGTCAGCGACGGATCGATGCCGAGCAGACCCAGCATGTAGTCCGACGACAGGAAGTTACCGTAGCTGGCGAAACGCGGGTCCGACTCGATCAGGTACGTGGCGTCGGGGTCGCTGCGATAGTGGAACAGCCCGTTCGACGGCAGCGTCAACGGGGTATTGGCCAGCGACGCCCTGCCGCCCGTGGCCCCGCCATCGATGCCCGGCAGGCCGGTGCTGCCCGTGCCGGCCAGCGGGTCCAGCTTGCCGACGTCCTCGTTGCGGATGCCGCCGCCGTATATCGTCAGCCTGTTTCCGGCGGTGATCGTGCCGCCGATCGAGCCGACTTCCTTCGGCGTTTCGATGATGCTCGGCTGCACCACCGGCCCCACGTCCTTGTCGATCTCCTTGTTCCAGGCGTAGGTCGAGACAATGTCGTGGCGCGTGCGTTCGAACAGCGTGCGGCCCGTGTTGACGACCTTGGTGGAGCCAAACTGGCCGGAGGCGACATCGCCCGACTGTTCCACGTCGCCGATCAGCATGTCGCCGCCCGAGGCGATCTGGCTGTAGGCGTTCGTCAGCGTGCCGACGTTGGCCAGTATCATGCCCCCGCCGCTGATCAGGTTGGCGCCGCGCTGGTCGGGATTGGCGTCGCGCTCCGTAGTGGTGGTGGTCGTCGTGTCCCGGGCGATCTCCACCCGCTGCCAGTTCTTGCGCGCGTCGTTGCGCGTGGCGTACTCGCTGGCCGGGTCGTAGTGGATGTCGCGGTCGTAGCCGTCCCAGTAGTTCACGGCCAGCACGCCATCGGTGTCCGTCAGCGTGTTGTAGTCGATCCGGGTCGCCACGCCGTTGATGTTGACGACCAGCCGCTTCTTGCCGGTATCGTGCGAGACAATCTGCGCCGCGTCGAACGTGCCGTCGACAGGCGTCTTGTAGGGCCCGGCCCAGACCGCCCAAGTACATCCCATCTGCGGGTAGGCGTTGGACGTGGCGCAATGCACGTACTTTTCGCGCTTCCGCTCGTGCTTCGTCTCGGTGGTGGTGTCGCGCTCCACCACGGGCGCGGGGCGCTGATTGACCAGTTCCTGCGCGGCGATTTCCACCACGCCATAGCTGCTGCCGCCCTCGATGGTGCTGCTGTCGTTGACCACTCGCGCCGCGCGGTGCTTCAGCAGGCCCCGCTCGTCGCGCTCGCCATCGGCGGCGATGTTGATATCGCCGAGGCTGTAGACCGTGGCGCCGTTGGTGTTGCTGACCAGCGCGCTGCCGTACAGGTTCAGCACGCCGGTAGCCGCCATCACGGCATGGGGGCCATCGTTGCCGATGCGCTCCGCCTGGCTGGTCAGCACGTCGGCGAGCATGGTGCCGCTGTTCGCGAGCGTGGCGCTGGCGGTGGTCAGCGTATCGCCCTCGATCCGGCCAGCGTTGCTCAGGGCCCCCAACGTGGTCAGCGTGGTGGTGCCGGCGTGGATGACGGCGCCGGCCTGATTGTCGATGCGTGCGGCGTCGAGCTGCAAACCCCGTACCGCTTCCAGCCGCGCCTGGTTCGTGAACGCCCCGTGCGCCTTGATTGCCAGGTCACGCTCGGCCCTCAGCACGTTGCCGGCGGCATTGACATAGGCGCCGCCAAGGGTCAGTGCGAGGTCACGGCCGGCATGGATCGTGCCGGGGCCCGTGAGCCGGCCGGTTTCGAGCGCGATATCGGCGTCCGCGAGGACTTTGCCGCCCGCGTTGCTCAGGCTGCCTGCACGCAGCACCGCACTGGTGCCGGCCGCCAGGCTGCCGCCATCGTTACTGACGGCCGCGTCCTGCGCGTCAAGCGCCAGGCCGGTGCCGGCGTAGGTCTTGCCGCCGGCATTGTCGAAGGACTCGCCTGCCGCGATGGCGAGCGCACCGCCCGAAACCAGTTGTCCCCCGGCAGTGTTGGCAATCCGATCCGCCCGGATGCTGGCATCGCCATTGCCGCCCAGCATGGCCTCGCCCGTGTTGTCGATCGTCGCGGCCGCCACCTGCGTGCTGCCCGTGCCGGTGTTGATGATCCGGCCGTTGGCATTGGCGAGTTTGCCGCCGGCTTCCACGTCCAGCGAGCCGGTTGCCTCCAGCGTGCCGCCCGAGTTGTCGATGTCGCCTGATGCTTTCGCGTCGATCGTGGCCGCCGCAACCTGGGCGCCGCGCGTGTCGATCGATCCGCGCGCTCCGGCCTCCAGCCTGCCCGCTGCGTACACGCGCGCGCCGGCCAACCCAACGCCGCCGTTGCGCGCCGTCACGGCGATATCGGCCCCGGCCTGGGTCCGGCTGCCGCCGAGCTGGATGCGGGCCGCATCGATCTCCACGCGTTGGCCGGCGAGGTTGTCGCCAGTCGCCGTGGCGACGCCCCCCGCCTTCAGGCGCAGGCTGCCGGACTGGCTGGCCCTGCCGTTGGCGTCGATGCCGGCCGCGAGCGTGCCCGTCGAGTGCAGCGTCTGCCCAGTCAGGGCGAGATCGCCGCCCGCAATCAAGGTGCCAGTGTTATCGACCGAGGCGTCACTGGCCAGCGTCATCGCGTCGCCAGCGGCCGTCGAGCCCCGGTTATCGATACCCTGCGCGCCGCGCACCGCGAGCGCGCCGGTGGCCGAAGTGGTTCCGCCAAGCACCACGCGCCCGGCGCTGTCGATCGAGAAGTCCCCCGCCTGGGCTGCCAGTGTGCCCGCGTTGCGCACGCCGACGCCCGCCTCGGTGCCCACCAGCCGGATACGGTTGGCGTACATGCCGCCGAGGCTGGCCACGTCGATGCCCACGGTGGGCCGCTCCCCCTCTCCTTCGATCACCTGCACGCCAAGGCCCGGGTAGTCCACGCGGTTCGCTCCGGAGACCACATTGGCGCGGTCGGCCCAGAGCTTGCCATTCAGCGTGACCGAGCGCGCCACGAGGTCCACCTGCTCCAGGCCCGAGCCGTTGAAGCCTGCCCCTTCCACCTGGATGCCGCCGCGGGTGACCCGGAAGGCGGCCAGGCTGCCATCGCCGCCGAAGACCGGTGCGCCCGTGGTCAGTGTGGCCCGATTGGCGTTGATGAAGCCCCCGCCGTTCACTGAGATGCCGTTGCCGTTCGAGATCACCACATCGGCACGCTGGCCCGCCACTTCCACGAAACCGTTGAGCCGGGATGGACTGCCGCCAGTTACCTCGTTCAGGATGATCCGGGCCGGGCCGCTCGTGCCAAGGTTGGCGTTGCCGGGCACATGGCCGCCGAGTTGGGTCTGGCTGATCGCGGCGCCGTTGTTGAGGATCGCGCCCCGGCCATCGACCGAGAACTGCTGGTACTGGTTGTGCGACACCCCGGCGCCCGAAGGCCGGTTGATGTTGACCAGCGGCACGCCGTTCGGTGCCGTGGTCACGCCCGGCCCCCGCCCGGCGGGGTCGGCCACGATCTGGGCCGCCGCCCCGTGCACCACGCCGAGCAGCAGCAGTGCGCTCCAGGCGATGGCACGCAGCGTCGCGAGCACGGGCGAGGCCGGCGCGGCACGCGCTCCAGACTGGCCGCCGGCGGACTTGCCGCGCGATGCCGCGCACTCGGCAACAGCCACGAGCATGCCGCGCGTCTTGTTGAAAACCAGGCGATAGCGATTGTTGTTCATGATCGACGATTCAGGCGCGCTGCGGGCCGCGTTCAGTACTGATGGGAGACAGAGAAGCCGCCGGTTGGCTTGCGGGTCGGGAAGGTGTCGGGCTGGTAGAGCGGCCAGCCGAGAAAGGCGTCGAAGTACAGGCCCCGGAACGGGCTGCCGCGCAGGCCCACGGCGGTGCCGGCCAGCGTGCGGCCAGCCAGCCATGCAGCGCTGGGACCGCCCACGGTGCCCGCGTCGAGCGCCAGGTAGGCGGTGTAGCCGCTGCCGCCGAGCGGCACTTCGAGGTCGTTGCGCCAGTAGGCACCGCGCTCGGCGGCCAGCGTCAGGTCACCGTCGAAGCCGCGCACGGTCCAGCGGTTGCCGATCGACAGGAACTCGCTGGAGAACGTGGCTTGCCCGGTGTACTGGCCATGAACCGTGGTGACGTAGCGCAGCGGCAGACGGCGCGAATCGCCCGCGGGCAGGCTGAGCGGCACGGCCAGCGTGGCATCGAGCACCGCCACGCGATAGAGGAACCTGTTGCGCAGGCCTGGCGCGTCGGGTTCCAGCGTGCGGACCTGCGTCTGGCCGCCAAACCACGGCACGCCAAAGCGGTAGGCCAGTTGCAGATCGAGCTGGGCCGGGCCCAATTGCCGCCGATGCAGCCACGCCAGCTCGGCGAACGTGGTGTTGCGCTGCTGGTTCAGGATCTCGGTATCGGCGATGAACGCGTGGCTCCACCGCCGGCCCAGCCGGAACTGCAGCGTGTTCTTCTGGAACTGGTCGCGCTGCAGCAGGTACTGGGCCTTCAGCTCGGCGGATCTGGAATCGCCGCTCGACTCGAACGTCTCGTTATTGCCGGCGATGCGCTGGAAGTACTGGTAGGTGGAGGCGCTGGCGCCGAAGGTCCAGTCGCCCCAGGGCACCGTGTAGCTGGCATTGGCGCCCCACGTGCCGCGACCGCCCTGGCCGGTGTTGGCATCGTGGCTGCCGCCGACGTTGAACAGGTCGTTCAGCCCCAGAAGATTGTCGATGCCCACCGAGGCGTTGGCTTGCAGCTTGCCGGTGCCCGGGCTGCCGCTGTCGTCGAGTCCGGCCACCAGCTTCCACGGCTTCTGCCGTCTCACCGTGATCACGACATCGGATTCGCCGGGCAGCTCGGCGGGCACGATCTGCATTTCCACGTCCTGGCTCGGCACGCGTTTCATCTGTTCGAGACCTTGTTCGAGGTCGCGGATGTCGAGCAGGTCGCCCGGGCGCGCCGGGAAGGCCGTGCGCCACGTGCCACGCGTAGCCGCGTCGGCGAAGCGGATCTGCCGGATCACGCCGGGTATCAGCGTGAGGCGCAGCGTGCCGGAAGCCAGGTCCTGTGCCGGTACGGCCACCCGCGTGGTGGTGTAGCCACGCCCGAGGATCTGGGCGCCGAGCCGGCGGACGATGGTGTTGATGCCGTCGCGGCCGATGCACTGGCCCGCGAAGCGGTCGAGGTAGTCCTGTGCGAAGCGGAAGGGGTCCATCGGCAAGGTGCTGGCGCCGAGGCGGTGGGTCTCCGGTGGCATCTGCGCCGGAACTTCGAGCACCAGCGTGGCGATGTCGAAGCACGGCGACTCCACCGGCAGGTCTGCCGAGAACGCGTCGGATGGGCGGGCTTCGCCTTCCAGCGCCACGGTGGGCGCCTGCAGCTGCCGGGCACGTTCGCTGGCGTCCTCGACGCTGCGCTCGCGCTGCAGTTGCTGGCTCTGCTCGCGCTGCGTGCGGCGCACCGCGTCCGCGACATCGGGCGGCACCTGCGCCAGCGCCAGGCCGCCCCACCACACGCCCGCCGCCGGAATGGCGCGGCTCAACCGATAAGCCAGGCTTCGACCCATGCTGCGATTTCTTATGCCAAATAGGAACTGGCCGGCCCTCGCGCCGGCAGATGTCACGCGGCGCGGAAGTGCGTGGCGTGCAGGCTCCGGACACTAGCAGCGGGCTGTCCTGGCAAAAATCGCCGAACTACGAAAATTGCAACGTGGGAACAAAAAAGAAAAAGGTCCGCACGGAGGCGGACCTTTTCGGGTGATGCAGTGGCGGCGGGTGCCGCCGGGCAGGGCTTTACTGGGCTGCGGTCGGGCGCAGGACCGAGACGTCGAAGAAACGCGAGGCGGCGTCGAGGCTGATCAGAACGCCAACACCTGTGTTGCCGAGGGTCAACGAAATGCCTTCGCGGGCCGTCGCGTCGTTCGTCCGAGCGCGATAGCGCAGGCCGGGGGCCGGGCTGTTCTGCATCCAGGTGTCGATACGGCCGTCGCTGACGCGCTTGCGCGTGTAGACGCCGGTCGAGGGCTCGGCAGTCATGATCTCCGTGCTTTCGGCCGAGGAGGTCGGGCTGCCGACCGGGAAGTACGTCGTGTCCCAGTAGCTGCTCTTGCTGCCCGCCACCGGAAGCGCGCGCGTCACCTGCTTCGAAGCGATCAGCACGCCGTTCTCATGGGTGATCACCGCCGTGTACAGGCCGTCCGTACCCCTGAAGACCAGCACCTTGGCGGTACCGCCTTCATCGGTCAGGACGAAGGAGCCATCGGTGGCGGCGGTCAGCGTGGGCAGCTCGTTGGCGGCCCAGGGCTGGCACGAATTCACGCCCGTGCAGTCGGCACCCGCCGAGAACTTGCCATCGGCGCCAACCTTGAACGTGATGCGCGACGGGATGTAAGGCTGGGTGTTGTCGTCGCGTTCGAAGCCGAGCGCGTTCCAGTCGCCAGCCAGTTCAGCCAGGGCGATCTGCTGGGCCGGGATCATGAAGCCCGGCACCTGCTCCATGCCGCTGCCGTTCACCAGCGCCAGGCCGGAGCTGGAGACCTGGAAGTCGATCGGGTTGCTGCTGCTATCGGACGTGAAGCGGCAGTTCTGGCCCTGGGTCGGAACGAACGTCATCAGGGACGAGGCATTGCCCGACTCGTCGGTGGCCGTAAAAGCCAGCGTAGCGGCGTCGAACTGCGCCGGCGCCACGCCGCCGTTGCCCACGGCCCAGTACTTGCCGGTCCGCAGGCCGGCGCAGGTGGCGGAGGCCGGCTGGAGCGCCGTCTTGATGGCGGCGGTGCCGGCGTTGCTGGCCACGGCCTGCGAGAGATCGGACACGCTGGTCTTCGACTTTTCCAGGATGTCGGCCAGCTGATCGAGCAGCTTGTCCAGCGCGTTACCGGCATTGTTACCGTTGGCGGCGACCAGCGTGCCCTTGATAGCGTCCGTCGAGCTCAGGTCGACCAGCCCGGCCAGCATCTGGGTCACGGTACCGTTCGCGGCAGTCAGGTTCGCAGTGGTCAGGCGGCCTTGCGCCGTGGCGTCGAATTGCGCGAAGAATGCGTTCGTGTCGCCCTGGGCCAGTGCCGCCGTGATCAGTTCGGTCAGCGGCGTGATGTTTGCCACGACCGTGGTGTCCGTGCCGGCTTCCACCACCGAGTGCAGCACCGTCTTGTCCGGCGCCGTCACGCTCAGCACGCAGGGGCGCTTGACGTTGGGAATATTGATCGTGAAGGTGCCATCGGCGGCTGTGGTTGCCGTACCGCTGCCCGACGCGCACTTGGCCTGCACCTGGGCGTTGCCGATGGCGGCGCCCACTGCCGCCGTGCCCGAGATTTTCGTGGTCTGCACGGTGCCACCCGTGCCGCCAGTGCCACCCGTACCGCCAGTGGCCGACCCACCATCCCCACCACCGCCGCAAGCGGTCAGCACGGCCGCCATCAGGCCCGTCAAAATAAGCTTCGATTTCATCCCGGTTTGTCTCTTCTAAGGTTGGATTTTCGTGGCGCGCGCCGGAGTAGCCGACCCCTGGCTCCCGTGTTTGATATAGGCGCGCGCAATCTGCCATGGCGTGACACGTCAATGGCAGTCGGCGTGGAGTGTCACGCAGGCGATGTGAGTCGGATAACCCCCCTCGGGGGCATTGACAGATGACCGTTTTGTCATCTTTTTGTGACAAAGCCGGTACACGATCGCGACACCTTCCAGATGTTAGCGATCACTTTCTTGAAGAAGCCGCATCGACGCGACGTTCAGCTGTAGAACGCCCGTCCAAAACACTCGGCTCCACCTGCTCGCCGCGCTGCACATAGCGAAAACGCCACTATTGCCTATACTCCTCTGACTGTCCCCCACACCAGGCAGAACGTCGCAAGAATCCCCATTGACCGGACCATGATCCGGTACAAGGAGGTGTCCCCATGGTTACGATGAACCGCCGACAGTTCCTGAAGTTTTCAGGCGCGTCGCTGGCGGGCTCCAGCCTGGCGCTGATCGGGTTCGCGCCCGATGTGGCGCTGGCCGAGGTACGTGCCTACAAGCTGGCGCGCACCACGGAAACCCGCAATACCTGCCCCTACTGCTCGGTGGCGTGTGGCGTGCTGATGTACAGCCTTGGCGACAAGGCCAAGAACGCCAAGGCCAGCATCATCCATATCGAGGGCGACCCCGACCACCCGGTGAACCGCGGCACGCTCTGCCCCAAGGGCGCGGGGCTGATCGACTTCATCCACAGCCCCAACCGGCTGCAGTACCCCGAGTACCGCGCGCCGGGTTCGGACAAGTGGCAGCGCATCACCTGGGAAGACGCCATCGACCGCATCGCCAGGCTGATGAAGGCCGACCGCGACGCCAACTTCGTCGAAAAGAACGACAAGGGCCAGACGGTCAACCGCTGGCTGACCACGGGCATGCTGGCGGCGTCGGCCAGCAGCAATGAAACCGGATATATCACGCACAAGACGATCCGCAGTCTTGGCATGCTGGGGTTCGACAACCAGGCACGTGTCTGACATGGCCCGACGGTGGCAGGTCTTGCCCCGACGTTTGGCCGTGGAGCGATGACGAACCATTGGGTCGACATCAAGAACGCGGACGTGATCCTGATCATGGGCGGCAATGCGGCCGAGGCCCACCCGTGCGGTTTCAAATGGGTGACCGAGGCAAAAGCGCACAATAAAGCACGTCTGATCGTGGTGGACCCGCGCTTCACGCGCTCGGCCTCGGTGGCAGACCTCTACGTGCAGATCCGCACCGGCACCGACGTGGTGTTCCTGGGCGGCGTGATCCGCTGGCTGCTCGAACAGGACAAGATCCAGCACACCTACGTGAAGAACTACACGGACTTCACGTTCATCGTGCGCGAGGATTTCAAGTTCGAGAACGGGCTGTTCTCGGGCTACGACCCGGAACGCCGCTACTACGACAAGGCGAGCTGGGACTACGAGATCGGCGACGACGGCTACGTGAAGGCCGACGCCACGCTGCAGCACCCGCGTTGCGTCTACAACCTCATGAAGCAGCACTATGCGCGGTACACGCCCGAGATGGTGGAGCGCGTCTGCGGCACCCCGCAGGACAAATTCCTGAAGGTCTGCGAGATGATGGCCAGCACGGCCACCGCCGACCGCGCCATGACGATGATGTACGCGCTGGGCTGGACACAGCACTCGATCGGCTCGCAGATGATCCGCACCGGCGCCATGGTGCAGTTGCTGCTGGGCAACATCGGCGTATCGGGCGGCGGCATGAACGCGCTGCGCGGGCACTCCAATATCCAGGGGCTGACCGATATCGGGCTGATGTCGAACCTGTTGCCCGGCTACCTGACGCTGCCCGGCGAGAGCGAGCAGGACTACCGCAAGTACATCGAGGCGCGCGCCTTCAAGCCGCTGCGGCCCAACCAGCTCAGCTACTGGCAGAACGTCGAGAAGTTCCACGTCAGCCTGATGAAGGCGTGGTGGGGCGAAGCGGCCACGGTGGAGAACAACTGGGCGTTCGACTACCTGCCCAAGCTGGACAAGCCGTACGACCTGCTGCAGGTCTTCGAGCTGATGCACGCCGGGCGCATGACCGGCTACATCGCGCAGGGCTTCAACCCGCTGGCGGCCGCGCCGAACAAGGCCAAGCTGATGGCGGGGCTGAGCAAGCTGAAGTTCCTGGTGGTGATGGACCCGCTGGCCACCGAGACCTCGGAGTTCTGGCGCAACGCGGGCGAGTCGAACGACGTGGACCCGAAGACCATCCAGACCGAGGTCTTCCGGCTGCCCACCACCTGCTTTGCCGAGGAGAACGGCTCGCTGGTCAATTCGTCGCGCTGGCTGCAATGGCACTGGCAGGGCGCCGATCCGCCCGCCGAGGCGCGCTCGGACATCGAGATCATGGCCGAGCTGTTCCTGAAGATCCGCCAGATGTACGTGAAGGACGGCGGCAAGTATCCGGATCCGATCGTCAACCTGTGGTGGCCTTATGCGCTGCCAGCGTCCCCGACGCCTGAGGAATTGGCGAAAGAACTATCCGGCCGCGCGCTGACGGACCTGGTCGACCCCAAGGACGCCACCAAGGTGGTGCGCAAGGCCGGCGAGCAACTGAACAGCTTTGGCGAACTGCAGGCGGATGGCAGCACCATCAGCGGCTGCTGGGTCTACTGTGGATCGTGGACGCAGGCCGGCAACCAGATGGCCAAGCGCGACAACAGCGACCCGACCAACATCGGCCAGACGCTGAACTGGGCGTGGTCGTGGCCGGCCAACCGGCGCGTGCTCTACAACCGGGCCTCGTGCGACCCCGAAGGCAAGCCGTTCAACCCGGCGCGCAAGCTGATCGCCTGGAACGGCAAGAGCTGGACCGGCTTCGACACGCCCGACTTCAAGCTCGACGAGGACCCGGCCAAGGGCATGGGCCCGTTCATCATGCAGGCCGAGGGCGTAGGCCGCTTCTTCGCGCGGCAGAACCTGGTGGAGGGGCCGTTCCCCGAGCACTACGAGCCGTTCGAGAACCCGCTCGGCTACAACCTGCTCAACAACAAGTCGCCGCAGGCGGTCAGCAACCCCGCGGCGCGCGTGTTCAAGAACGACTGGGCGCAGTTCGGCAAGGCCGACGCCTATCCGGTGATCGCCACCACCTACCGGCTGACCGAGCACTTCCACTACTGGACCAAGCACGCGCGCATCAACGCGATCCTGCAGCCGGAACAGTTCGTGGAAATTGGCGAGGAGCTGGCCAGGCAGGTGGGGGTGAAGGGCGGAGATCGCGTGCGCGTGACCTCCACGCGCGGCTACATCAAGGCCGTGGCGCTGGTCACCAAGCGGATCAAGCCATTCAGGATCGACGGGAAGGTGGTGCACATGGTGGGCATTCCGCTGCACTGGGGCTTCACCGGCATCGCCAAGCCAGGGTTCCTGGCCAACACACTGACGCCATACGTGGGCGACGGCAATACGCAGACGCCGGAGTTCAAGTCGTTCATGGTGAAGGTGGAACGGGCATAGGGAGCGGACCATGGCACTACAGTCACTCGATATCGTCCGGCAGTCGGCCACCACCACGCAGACGCCCAACGTGCGCCAGCCGGTCACGGGCAGCGTGGCCAAGCTGATCGACACCACCAAGTGCATCGGCTGCAAGGCCTGCCAGGCCGCCTGCATGGAGTGGAACGACCTGCGTGGCGACGTGGGCGTCAACGTGGGCGTCTATGACAACCCGGCTGACCTCGACGAGCACACCTGGACCCTGATGCGGTTTGCCGAGTACGAGAACCCGAACGGCAACCTGGAATGGCTGATCCGCAAGGACGGCTGCATGCATTGCGAAGACCCCGGCTGCCTCAAGGCTTGCCCGGCGCCGGGCGCCATCGTGCAGTACGCCAACGGCATCGTCGATTTCCACGAGGAAAACTGCATCGGGTGCGGCTACTGCATCACCGGGTGCCCGTTCAACATCCCGCGCATCTCGAAGACCGACCACAAGGCGTACAAGTGCACGCTGTGCTCTGACCGCGTGGCCGTGGGACAGGAGCCGGCCTGCGTGAAGACCTGCCCGACCGGCGCCATCGTCTTCGGCACCAAGACCGACATGATCGCGCACGCCGAGGAACGCGTGGTGGACCTCAAGGAGCGCGGGTTCGCCCACGCCGGGCTCTACGACCCGCCCGGCGTGGGCGGCACGCACGTGATGTACGTGCTGCATCACGCGGACGATCCCACGCTGTACAACCACCTGCCCGCGGACCCGCACATCAGCCCGCTGGTGAGCCTGTGGAAGGGCATGGCCAAGCCACTGGCCGTGGCCGGCATGGCGCTGGCGGCGCTGGCCGGCTTCTTCCACTACATCCGCGTGGGACCGAACGAGACCGGGCCGGAGGACGAGGCGGCCGCCGAGGACGAGATCGTGCGCAGCGGGCGCGACAGTCCCAAGCCGCGCGGTACCCCCGACGAAATCGTGCCACCCGAGGAGGAGGTCCGCGATGAGAATCGATAAGCAACGCGAAGCGTTCATCCGCCGCTACACGGCCGGCGAGCGCACCAACCACTGGCTCGTGGCGCTGACATTCGTGCTGCTGGCGCTCTCGGGGCTGGCGCTGTTCCATCCGTCGATGTACTGGCTCAGCAACCTGTTCGGCGGCGGCACCTGGACGCGCATCCTGCACCCGTTCATCGGCGTGGTGATGTTCGTGGCGTTCGCCATCCTGGCCGTGAAGTTCTGGCATCACAACCTGATGACCTGGAGCGACCGCGAATGGCTGCGCCACGGCCGCGAGGTGCTGGCCAACCGCGAGGAGAACGTGCCCGAGGTGGGCCGCTACAACGCCGGCCAGAAGCTGCTGTTCTTCGTGATGGTGGCGTGCCTGGTGCTGCTGCTGGCCAGCGGCATCGTCATGTGGCGCGCCTACTTCGCGTTCCTGTTCCCGATCTGGGCCATCCGGCTGGCGTCGGTGGTGCATGCCGTTTGCGCATTCCTGCTGATTTGCGGCATCATCGTGCACATCTATGCGGCGGTCTGGGTCAAGGGATCGGTGCAGGCCATGACGCGCGGCACCGTGACGCCGGGCTGGGCGTGGAAACATCACCGCGCCTGGTTCCGCGAGAACTTCCGGCCGGGCGACAAATAGCGGCGCCGCCGGCTGACCGGGGCGCTCGCCAAAGGACGATACGATGGTGCAGCGCATTCTGGAGCCGGCGGAAATCGAATCGAACGACCACGTTGCCATCGCGCGCGTGCGCCTGCCCGAGCGCGGCGAGCTCTTCGCCGCCCGGGCCGCGCGGCTGCGGCAACTGGCACCGGCCAGCCCGATCGGCGCCTACCTGCTGCTGATGGCCCACGTGGCCGACGCCCAGCACGCACTCGCCGCCACGCACGACGTTCCCCCGCCCTCCCCCGCCGATATCGAGCGCGCCGCCGAGCACTGCATGCCGCTGCTGGCCGCGCCCGACCTGACGCTGCACGGTGCCGACGCGCTGTTCGCCCGGCTGGCCGACCAGCCCGAACTGGCGGCGCCGGTCGGGAAGCTCCGGGCCATGTCCGCCGAAGCCCGCCACGCGCAGTTGCAGGCGCTGCTTGGCCTGCCGGGCGCCGACGGCGAGGCCGATGTCGATGCCACGCTCGCCCCGTTCCTGATGGCCGCGCTGCAGCTGGACCGCACCGTGCTGGCCAGCCGGCTGCGCGAGCAGGACATTCCGATGCTCGACGTGCACACGGTCTGCCCGGTCTGCGGCACCCCGCCCGTGGCCAGCATCGTGCGCATCGGCGGCCGCTACCAGGGCCTGCGCTACCTGCACTGCGGCCTGTGCGCCACCGAATGGCACATGGTGCGCGTGAAGTGCAGCCATTGCGAATCGACCGAGGGCATCTCCTACTACGCGGTGGAGGGCCAGGGCGACGCGCTCAAGGCCGAGACCTGCGAGCCGTGCCATCACTACCGCAAGGTCTGCTACATGGAGAAGGACCAGCTGGCCGAGCCGCTGGCCGACGACCTGGCCTCGCTGGCGCTCGACGTGATGATGGGCGCCGCCGGCTACGGGCGGCCCAACGGCAACCCGCTGCTGTGGCTGGCCGATGACGACGGGCCCGATGACGATGAACGATAGCGTCTCGATGCCGGCCCGGCCCGCCGATATCCCGTCCGTCGACCGGCTGCTGAACCTGCCCGCGCTCCAGCCACTGCTCGACCAGTACGGCCGCGCGCCCGCCACCGCCACGCTGCGGCGCCTGCTCGATACCCTGCGCGCACGCGCCGTCGCCGGCGAACTGACGCGCCAGGCGCTGGCCGAACCCGCGCTCGTGCAGGCGCTGGCCGCCCGGCTCGCCCGCGAGCACCAGCCCCGCCTGCGTGCCGTCTTCAACCTGACCGGCACCGTGCTGCACACCAACCTCGGCCGCGCGCTGCTGCCAGACAGCGCCGTGCAGGCCGTGATGCGCGCGATGACCGCGCCAGCCAACCTCGAATTCGACCTCGCTACCGGCGGCCGGGGCGACCGTGATGACCTGATCGGCGACCTGCTCTGCACGCTGACCGGCGCCGAGGCCGCCACCGTGGTCAACAACAATGCCGCCGCCGTGCTGCTGATGCTGAACACGCTGGCCACGCGGCGCGAGGTGGTGGTGTCGCGCGGCGAACTGGTGGAGATCGGCGGCGCGTTCCGCATCCCCGACATCATGCAGCGGGCCGGCGCCCGGCTGGTCGAGATCGGCACCACCAACCGCACGCATCCGCACGATTACGCCAACGCCGTGGGGGCGCGCACGGCCCTGCTGATGAAGGTCCACTGCAGCAACTACGAGATCACCGGTTTCACGCGCAGCGTGGACGTGGCCGAGGTGGTCCGCATTGCCCAGCCGCACGGCATTCCGGTGGTGGTCGATCTCGGCAGCGGCACGCTGTGCGACCTCACGCGCTGGGGCCTGCCGCGCGAGACCACCGTGCGCGAGACGATCGAGGCCGGCGCCGACCTCGTGACCTTCAGCGGCGACAAGCTGCTGGGCGGCCCGCAGGCCGGCATGATCGTGGGCCGCGCCGACCTGATCGCGAAGATCAAGAGGAACCCGCTCAAGCGCGCGCTGCGCGTGGGCAAGCTCACACTTGCCGCACTGGAGCCGGTGCTGCAGTGCTACCGCGACCCCGACACACTGGCGCAGGCCCTGCCGACGCTGCGGCTGCTGACGCGCCAGTCCGGCGAGATCGCGGCGCTGGCGGAACGCCTGCTGCTCCCGGTGCAGGCCGCGCTGGGCGAAGCGTGGCAGGTGGCAGCGGTGCCGATGGTCAGCCAGATCGGCAGCGGCGCGTTGCCGGGCGGCCAGTTGCAGAGCCACGGGCTGGTCATCGGCCCGCGCGAGCAGGAGAAGCGCAGCGGACGCCGGCTGCAGCAACTGGAAGCCGCGCTGCGCGCGCTGCCGCGTCCCGTGATCGGCCGCGTGGCCGAACAGGCGCTGTGGCTGGACCTGCGCTGCCTCGAAGCCACGGACGAGGCCGCCTTCGCCGCGCAGTGGCCCGCCGTTGCGGAGGCGCTGCGCCGATGATCGTTGGCACCGCCGGCCATATCGACCATGGCAAGACCACGCTGGTGCGGGCGCTGACCGGCGTGGATACCGACCGGCTCAAGGAAGAGAAGGCGCGCGGCATCTCGATCGAGCTCGGCTATGCCTACACGCCGCTGCCCAACGGCGACGTGCTGGGCTATATCGACGTGCCCGGCCACGAGCGGCTGATCCACACGATGGCCGCCGGCGCCAGCGGCATCGACCTGGCCCTGCTGGTGATTGCCGCCGACGACGGCGTCATGCCGCAGACGCGCGAACACCTGGGCATCGTCGCACGGCTCGGGGTGCCGCGCGCCGTCGTGGCGCTGACCAAGGCGGATCGGGTCGAGCCCGGCCGGCTGGCTGCCGTGCAGGCGGAGACCGGCGCGCTGCTGGCCGGCACGCCCTACGACAACGCTCCCTGCTTCGCCGTGAACGCCACCGATCCGGACGATGCCGGCGTGGCCAACCTGCGCGCCTGGCTCCATGACATCGCGCAGCAGTTGCCGGCGCGCGCCGCGCCCGGACGCTTCCGGCTGGCGGTGGACCGCGTCTTCACGCTGGCCGGCCACGGCACGGTCGTGACCGGCACGGTGCTGAACGGCCAGATCAACGTGGGCGAGATCGTCGAAGTGGCGCCGGCCGGCCTGCCCGCGCGGGTGCGCAGCCTGCACGCGCAGCAGCGCGAGGCCAGCGTGGGCGTGGCCGGGCAACGCTGCGCGCTGAACCTGGCCGGCATCGAGAAAAGCGAGATCCGGCGCGGCGACTGGATCGTCGATCCGGCCCTGATGGCGCCCGCCACGCGGCTCGATGTGCGGCTGTCGCTGCAGCCGGGCACCGGCGCGCGCCTGGGACACTGGGCGCCGGTGCACGTGCACCTTGGCGCCGCGCACCGCGTGGCCAACGTGGTGCTGCTCGAGGGCGAAGCGCTCGACGCCGGCGGCTCGGCGCTGGCGCAACTGGTGTTCGGCGCGCCGGTCTGCGCGCTGGCCGGCGACCGCTTCATCGTGCGCAACGCGCAGGCCACGCAGACCGTGGGCGGCGGGCTCGTGCTAGACAACGTGGCGCCCGAGCGCCACCGGCGCGCGCCGGCCCGGCTGGGCTGGCTCCATGCCGTGGAACGCCTGACCGGGGGCGAGGGATTGCTGGCGCTGCTGGAACAGGCGCCGCACGGCATCGAGCGCGGCCGGCTGCTGCGCCTGACCGGGATCGACGCCGCGCAGTGGGTGCTGCCCGAAGGCGTCGTGCCGCTCGGCGACAGCCTGATCCTGCCGGCCTTCCTGGCCGCGCAGCGCACGCGCGTGCTCGACACGCTCGCCGCGTTCCACGACCGGCTGCCCGACGAACCCGGCATGGGCGCCGGCTCGCTGCGCCGCGTGGCATTCGCCGGCGCGCCGGTGCCGGACGCGCTCTGGTCGGCGCTGCTGGACATGCTGCTGCGGGACGGCGCGCTGGAGCGGCAGGGCGGCTGGCTGCGGCTGCCGGGCCGCACCATCGTGATGTCGGATGCAGACCAGGCACTCGCCGCCAGCGTACTGCCGCGTACGGTAGCCGGCGGCTTCGACCCGCCCTGGGTGCGCGACCACGCCACCGCGCTGCAGGCGCCCGAGGAGCAGGTCCGGCAACTGCTGCGCAAGCTGGCGCGGCAGGGCACGGTCCACCAGGTGGTGCGCGACCTGTTCTACGACAGCGCCGCCGTCGAGGCGCTGGCACGCATGTTCGGCACGCTGGCCCGGCAGCACGGCCGCGTGGAGGTGGTGGCGTTCCGCGACGCGTCCGGGCTCGGCCGCAAGCGCGCCATCCAGATTCTGGAGTTCTTTGACCGCGCGGGATACACTCGCCGCGTGGGTAACGCCCGCATGGTGCGGCCCGACAGCGAGTGGCGACCGCTGGCCTGACGCATCATCGCCGGTCGATCAAGAGGAAGGCATCCGTATCCGGTGATGCGGCCGGGCTTCAAACCCGGTTGGGGGCGCCAGACGTTCCCAGGTAGGTTCGACTCCTGCTGCTTTCCGCCACCCCTCTTTTCCCCGTTTCCCTGTTCGCGGCCTGTCACCTACCATGCATGAGCAGCGGTTGGGCACGTTTCGAGTCTCGAACTACTCATCCAGGGGAGCACCATGGACAGACGCAACTTCCTGCGGCTCGGCGCCGCAGTCCCGGTTTCCATCGGCGCCGCGGGCATCGCCCCGGCATTTTCCGCAACCGCCGCGCAGGATTCGGTCTCCGCTTCGGATGGCTGGCGCGTCTACGAGATGACCACGGAAGTCGTGCTGCCCGGCTCGGCCGGCCCGGCCACCGTCTGGCTGCCGGTCACCGCCCGGAGCCTGGGCGACTACCAGCGGACGCTGTCGAGCGAGTGGATCGCGCCGGGCGCCCAGGCCCGCGCGGCCCGCGCCGGCCGCTATGGCGTGGACATCGTGGTCGTCGACTGGCCCCAACCCACGCACGGCGCCCCGCTGACGGCCCGCATGGTCAACACCGTGGCGCTGCGCGACCGCGATGTCGACCTCGGCGCGGCGCCGTCGCGCGCTGCCCGCGAATCCGCTGCGGCGCAGCAGGAATACCTGCGGCCCACGCAACTGATGCCTACCGACGGCATCGTGCGCAAGACGGCCCTCGCCATCACCGCGGGCATGACCGACGACATGACCAAGGCGCAGGCCATCTACCAGTGGGTGGTCGACCACACCTGCCGCGACTCCGCCGTGCGCGGCTGCGGCACCGGCGACGTGGTGACCATGCTGAAGACGGGCGGCATCATGAACGGCAAGTGCGCCGACATCAACGGCCTGTTCGTGGCACTGGCCCGCGCCGCCGGCATCCCGGCGCGCGACGCCTACGGGGTGCGAGTGGATAATTCGGCACTCGGATTCAAGGCGCTCGGCAAGGCCGGCGACATCTCGAAAGCCCAGCACTGCCGCGCCGAGTTCTACGCCGCCGGCCTCGGCTGGATACCGGTGGACCCGGCCGATGTCCGCAAGGTGGCCCTCGAAGAAGTGCCCGGCGGCCTGCCGATGACCGATGCCAAGGTCCGCGCCGCCCGCGCCATGCTGTTCGGCGCCTGGGAGGGCAACTGGGTGGCCTACAACCACGGCCACGATGTCCGCCTGCCCGGCGGCACGACCCAGGTGCCATTCCTGATGTATCCGCAGGGCAAGACCACCGCGGGCATGCTCGACAGCCTGGACCCGGCCGCATTCGGATACCGGATTACCTCGCGGCGGGTGGCCTGAGGCAGCGGGCGGCGGGGAGCGCCCCTCGAACGCTCCCCGGCAATCCTCTCGAAACTTTCACAAAAAACAACTTGAAATGAGATCGATTCCCATTTACTATCCATTCACTGTCTGACGCACGGCACGGCCGAGACCGGACAGGAACAGATTGCAGAGGGTTGTTGGAAGCCGGCTGACGCGATAGTCAGTGTTCACCAACAACGTTCGATACCGTCTTTTGTGGGGACCGCTCCGACACACGGAGCGTTTGGTAGTAGCCAGTCGCAGGAAGATCGGGAAAACATCCAGACCCCGTTTTCCCGATCGCGTCATCCAGCGACAAGCCAGGCCACCTTTTTATTCCGCGCGCCGTCCAGGCACGGTGCGCCGTCCAGGTCGATCCGTCACGGGTCGGCCCGCACGATTCCCGCCTGATTCCGACCAGCCCCGGCAGGGGAGCGCCCGACCGAATGCGTCGGGGCCACGCCCCCTGCCCCGGTTCCACCGATCTGGAGTTCCAACCGAGCGTCCGCTATGCGGCGCGAGCTGCCGCATGACTACGTCCACCGTGAATACCGATGCCGTCCCACTGAAGCGCGCCGGCCTGAAGGCCACCTCGCCGCGCATGCACGTGCTGGAGGCGTTCCGCAACAGCGATCGCCGGCACCTGAGCGCGGAAGACGTCTACCGGATCCTGCTCGACCACGAGATCGACGCCGGGTTGTCCACCGTCTACCGCGTGCTGAACCAGCTCGTGCAGGCCAATATCCTGCTGCGCCACAGCTTCGAGCAGGACCACGCCGTCTTTGAGCTCAACGAGGGCGGGCACCACGACCATCTGATCTGCGTGACCTGCGGCGTGGTCGAGGAATTCCGCGACGAGGGCATCGAAGCCCGCCAGAAACACGTGGCCGCGGAGAACGATTTCGTCCTGCGCGAGCACATGCTGGTGCTCTACGGCCTGTGTCCGGTCTGCCAGGACGCCGCGAAGTAAGCCGCGAAGTCAGCCACGAAGTAAGCCGACTGAAAGTCAGCTGCGCGTTTCTTACACGATCGCCAGGGGCTGTTACAAAGGCGTGCGAATGGTAATACGCCACATGGGTAGAGTGGAGTCATGTCCTCTCACCCCTGGTGAACACCATGAGCAAGCGCCCCCTCTATCTCTCCCTGATCCTTGCCGGCACGGCCTCGCTGGCCGTTTCCACCGCCGCTCTCGCCCGTGTCGATGTCGACGTCAACCTTGGCGTGCCCGTTGCGCCCGTGGTCGTGGCGCCGGCGCCGGTCTACGTGGCACCGCGCCCGGTCTACGTGGCGCCGCCCCCGCCGCCGGTGGTGTACCGCCCGGCGCCGGTGATCGTGGCCCCGCCGGTGGTGATCGGCTGGCACGGCGAGCGGTACTGGGATGGCGCCCGCTGGTACAACCGCCGCGAATACCGCGACTACCACGCGCACTACCGCCACGAGCACGACCGCGGCCCGTGGCACCACTGAGCCGTCGCGGCGCCGTCAGGTCCGCGCCGCCGCCGGCGCCACAGCCGGGGCGGACGGCCTGAGCACCAGCCAGACCGCCACGCCGATCAGCAGCATGCCGCCCGCATGGGCCCAGGACAGCGCCTCGCCCAGGAACAGCCATCCCCAGACGATGCCGAACGGCGGAATCAGGAACGTCACGGTCAGCGACCGCACCGGCCCCAGATCGGCAATCAACCGGAAATAGAGCACGTAGGCAATGGCCGTGCAGAACATGCCGAGCGCCAGCATGGCGGCCCAGAGCCCCAGGCCGGTATCGGGCAGCGTGTTGTGCCGGATCAGCGCGGCCACGCTGAACGGCAACAGGAACAGCGTGGCGCCGAGCAGGCTGCCGGCGGCCACCAGCCGGTTATCGAGTCCGCCCTGCGCCGTGATCCAGCGGCGCGTCAGGAATCCGGCCAAGGCATAGCACGACGTGGCCACCAGGCAGGCCAGCGCGCCCAGCAGCACGTCATGCGAGAACACCACCGGCCCGGTGCGCGTCAGCACCGCCACCCCCGCCAGCCCGATCAGCACCCCCAACCCCTTGGCCCGGTTCAGCCGCTCGGCAAAGAACAGCGTGCCGATGACCACGCCCATCAGCGGCGTCATGGCGTTGAAGATCGCCGAATACCCGGCCGGCAGCCACAGCGCGGCCACCGCGTACATCACGAACGGAATCCCGGAGTTGATGACGCCCAGCACGATGACCGCGCGCCATTTGCCCTGCAGGTCCCATCGCACACCGAGGAACGGGAGGCAGGCGGCCAGCGTCACCGCGCCAATCAGCACGCGGAAGAAGGCGGTTGGCAGCGGGCCGAGCACGGGCGCGGCGATGCGGATGAACAGGAAGCTCGCGCCCCAGATGGCGGACAGCACGAGCAGGCGGACAAGGTGGGCGGGTTGCATGGGCGGGTTACGCAATGATGAGGAAAAGAAGGGACTGACTGTTGCGGCAAGGCGACAAATCAGGGGGTAAGGCCAGTATTGGGGCGAATCGGGCGGGCCGCAGCCTCCATCAGACGCGCTTTTGGACGAGAACGCTCGCTGGTTTCGGACCTGTGCCGGGACATCGCCACGGTGAGCCAGCGCCGCCAAGTTGACGCCAGATCGTGGTCACATGGCCTCGAAACGGTGAAAAAGCGACCGTTGTTGCATTTTTGCTGCACTATCGCTTTCGAAAGCCTTTCGAGGTCACCCCCCCGATGGAGGGGGCAATACCACATGGCGTGACATCGCGTATTAGATTCCTTTAAACTCTGTTCTGCGCCAGAGTTAATTGACCCCTCCGACGCATTCCCGACAAGCCGCCAGGCAACTCCTGGCGGCTTCTTTTTTTTCGGGACGCCGCAAAAACGCGAAAACACGTATCGTAGCGACTGCGGCGCGTCCCTGGGGTAGGACGTATCGTGCACGTTGCATTCCCGCGTCAACCCATTGCCCCGGTTTTGCGTTGCCCGTCTCATGAAACGACAGTTCCTTGGCCTGCTGGCCCGCGTCTACGTCATGCAATTTGCCATGGAGGTGCCCGCCACCGTGGCCATGCTCGCCGAAATGCTCATGGAGTACGGCTTCCAGGTGGATATCGGCACCGTCCGGCCGCTGTTGCGGGCGCTGCAAATGGAGGGATACCTCGAAAGCGTGCTGCGCGACGGGATCGGCCGGGTCTACCAGCTGACCGAGCAGGGCCGGGAAGAACTGGCCAGCAGCCGCGTGCGCATCGATGAACTGTATCGCCGGCTGCACAATCCGCTGCTTGACGATGACAGCGCCGCGGCACCGGCCCGGCTGGCCAAAGTGGCCGCCACGGCGAATTCCTGACGAATACTGACCGACTTTTGAGCGCCCCCGCTCGCGGAAACCCGGCTGCACGCGTGTGCGTCAGCCGGGTTTTTGTTTTTTCCGGCAGCCCCAGGGCTGCCAGAGCGTACCCGTTTCTGCGTGGATGCCGTGGGGCGTGCCGGCTTTACGCGGCGTGCGCAAACCCCTTGCCGCCGTGGAGGATCTTGCGCAGCGCATCGAGGCCCACGGGCTGGCTGAACAGGTAGCCCTGCACGGCGTCGCAACCCTCGCCGCGCAGGAAGTCGAACTGTTCGCGCGATTCCACGCCTTCGGCCACCACCTGCAGGTGCAGCTGATGCCCCAGCGCGATGATGGCGGCAGCCACGGCGCGGTCGTGGCCCGGCACTGCGAGGTCGTCGACGAATGACTTGTCGATCTTGACCTTGCTGATCGGCAGCCGGGTCAGGTAGCCCAGGCCCGAATAGCCGGTGCCAAAATCGTCGATCGATACGCCCACGCCCAGTTGGCGCACGCGGCGGAACGTCTCCACGGTGGTTTCGCCGCCGTCCACGAGGATGCCTTCGGTCACTTCGATGGTCAGGCTCGCGGCCGGCAGGTCGGCCGCCTGGAGGCAGCGCGCCACGGTGTCGGGGAAATTGGCCTGGCGCAGTTGCAGCGGCGAGATATTGACCGCCACGTCGATATCGCGCCCCAGTTCGCGGCGCAGTTGCTGGATGTCGCGGCAGGCGGTGGCCAGCGTCCATTCGCCAAGCGCGCCGATCAGGCCGCACTGCTCGGCGATCGGGATGAATTCGGAAGGCTGCATCGTGCCGCGCTCGGGGGTTTCCCAGGCAATCAGCGCCTCGACGCCGATCACCGCCAGCGTGGCCACGTCGACAATCGGCTGGTAGCGCAGGCGGAATTCCTGCTCGGCCAGCGCGCGGCGCAGCAGCGCCTCGATCGTGAAGCGTGCCAGCGTGGCCTCGGCCATTTCGCTGGCAAACCGGCGCAGTTGGGCACGGCCGCTCTGCTTGGCCGCGTACATCGCGGAATCGGCCGATTTCAGCAGGTCGGTCAGCGTGTCGCCATCGTCCGGAAAGATCGCCATGCCGAGCGACGGCGTGACGCGCAGCAACTGTCCCGCCAGCTGCAACTCTTCGGACACCCGCGCCAGGATCTTGGCCGCCGCCAGTTCGGCCTCGCTGTCGTGGCGCAGGCCGCCCAGCACCACCGCGAACTCGTCGCCGCCCATGCGCGCCACCACATCGCGCGGCCGCACCGCGCCGCGGATGCGGTCGGCAATCGTGCGCAGCACGTCGTCGCCCACCGGGTGGCCGAGCGTCTCGTTGATGTGCTTGAAATGGTCGAGATCGAGCAGCAGCAGCGCCACGCGGCCGTCCTGGCGCCGCGCCTCGGCCAGTACCGCCTCGGTACGGGCATGCAGTTCGGTGCGGTTGGGCAGGCCGGTCAGCGCATCGTGCTGGGCCAGATGGCGGATGTATTCGTCCACGCGGCGCCGCTCGGTCAGGTCGTGCGCGATGGCCAGGAACGTGGTGTCGGCGCCGCCATCGGACATCGCGGTCAGCGTCAGGTGCACCGGCAGCCGGGAGCCGCCCTTGCGCAGGTAGGTCCATTCGCGCTCGTCAGGCACGCCGAGCCGCGGCTTGGCGACCAGCGCCGGCAGCCCTGCCGAGACCGGCGCGCCGATCTCGCCGGCCAGCACGCGCGCGTGGGCCGCCACCTCGTCGGCATCGTGCAGGCTGGCATACGGCACGCGTCCCACCAGCTCGGGCTCGCCGTACCAGAGCATGCGCTGCCCCGCACGGTTGATGCCGGTGATCATGCCCGTGGCGTCGAACGTGATCACGCAGAACGGCGCCTGGTCGAGCAGCCGGGCATAGCGCAGGCTGGCGGTGGCGGCGCTGCGCTCGGCGCGGGCCAGGCTGGCGCGCAGACCGGCGGCCTCGGCGTGGCTGGCCGCGCCGGCCAGCACCACCTGGCGCCGGGCTTCGCGGCGTTCGCGCGCCAGCCTGAATGCCAGCCCGGCCATGATCAGCGTGGCCAGCCCGCCCAGCAGCAGCACGCGCACGCCGTAGCGGCCGGCGTGGGTGGCTTCGAAGGCGGGGCGGGTGGCGGCATGCAGCGTCCAGGCACGGCCGCCGAATTCGAGCGGGCGCTCGGCCTCGATCATCGGCCGGCTGCCGTGGCGGCGCCGCTCCGCTTCGGCCGGCTCGCCCGACAGCAGATCGCCGCCGGCGCCGGACGGGCCTTCGAACAGCGTCAGCACGAGATCGCTGGCGGCTTCGCCCGATACGCCGCGCATCAGGTCGCCCAGCCGCAGCGACACGTGTACCACGCCGGTCATGGCCTGGCGGCGCTCCTCGGCCGTGGCGGCGGGCGCGCCGGCCGGGAACACCGGCACCACCAGCAACGCGCCGCGCTGCGGTGCCTGGGCCTCCACCTCGCGGATCAGCGCCAGGCCGCGTGTGAGGCGGGGCTGGCCGCTGTCGCGGGCGGCCTCGATGGCGTCGCGCCGGGCCGGTTCGCTGAGCAGGTCGAAGCCTTCGGCGCGCGCGTTGCGTCCGCTATAGGGTTCGATGAACAGGATCGGGGCATGCAGCGGGCCTTCGCCAGGGGGATAGACCTCGTAGCTGGCGCGGCCCTCGGCCTGCGCCGCATCGACCACTTCACCGAGCCGCGCATGCGGCACCACCGGTGCGTAGCCGATCGACTGCGTGCCGGCGGGCAGTTCGTCGAGTTGCGCCGAATAGAGGTAGTCGCGCCACTGCTGGCGCGTGGTCTGCGCATTGGCGCCCATCAGCGCCGCCGCGCCGCGCAGCAGGCGCTCGTTCTCCTGCAGGCGGTCGGTCAGCGCATCGGCGGTACGAGCCAGCAGCGCCTGGACATCGCGCTCGGCCATCTGGTGTTCGAGCCGGTCCGCCAGTCGCCACGCGCCGGCCGTCAGCAACGCGCCGCCCGCTGCAACGAGCAGCGCGAGCAAGGCGGGAGACAGCGATGGCAGTTTCATGGTCGGGCTGGCTGGATCGCGAATGGCAAGGTTGGCGCGCAAGCGGTTGGCTGGCGAAGTTGGCCGCACTATAACCCGGCACCTTACGCCCGGAACATCCCGGACAGCCCCGACAGTGCCGGGACGCACACTTCCGCGAGACGTCCCCGGCCGCTCACCGGTGTCGGCCATCGCGCACCTGCCGCACCGCCGCCATGTTGTCAAACCCCGGTTATTCCGGAATCCCTCGAACGGGTGAGCCGTGTTAGCTTACGCTTGGCCGCTCTATCGGCCCCCCCCGCCGCCCTTCTTCATCGCATGCCCAGGTTATTGCCCTCGCTCAAGGTGCGTATCGCACTGATCACCACGGTGCTGGCCGCCGTGCTTGGTGGCGGCATCGTCATGGGTTCGCTCTATTACGCCCACCGCGACCTCGAAGACGCGCTGCAGAACCAGCAGGATTCCATCGTCAAGCTGTCAGCCGACCAGCTCGACACCGCCATGGAAGACCGCATCGTCATGCTGGCCCACCTGGCGCCGCAGTTGCGCGAGCCGCTGGGCCGTGCGGCGCATCTGGCTCCCGACGTGCTGCGCGAGCAGCTGCGCGACACCGTGGCGCGCACGGTGCCGGTCCCGTCGGCCTTCGAGGCGGTGATGGTGGCCGATGTCCACGGCACGATGCTGACGATGGACGGCATGCCGGCCGACGTGAGCGACCGCCACTACTTCCGCGAGGCCGCCCGTACCCGCAACGTGGTGGTGGCGGCCCCGCTGCGGGCGCGCACCGATGGCTCGCGCGGCGTGCTGGTGGTGGTGCCGGTGCTGGGCGAGGCGGGCACGTTCATGGGGCTGGTGGGCGGCTGGCTCAACCTGGACCATCCGAACTTCCTGGTCGAGATCGGCCATAGCCGACTGGGGACCACGGGCTTCTACTGCCTGGTCTCGGCCGGCGCCGCGCCGGTCTACGTGCAGCATCCCGATCCGGCGCGCGCCCAGCAGCCCGCGCGGCCGTTCGGCGATACCTGCGGCGTGGACGACAGTGCCTCGGCCCTGGAATTCCTCACCCCCACCCGCCCGGTGATCGCGCGCCGGCTGATGGCCACCACCGGCTGGGAACTGGTGGCCGTGCTGCCCGCGCAGGAGGCGTACGGGCCGCTCCGGCAGATGCAGCAACGCTTCCTGATGATGTCCGGCATCGTGCTGGCCGTGGTGGCGCTGCTGATCTGGCTGGCGGTGCGGCAGTTGCTGATGCCGCTGTCGCGGCTGCACCAGGTGGTTCGCGCCAGCAGCAGCGACGTGGACGCCTTCGAGCGGCTGCCCCGGCGGCCCCAGCGCGACGAGATCGGCGACGTCACGCGCGCCTTCATCCGGCTGATGCGCGACGTGCGCGAGCGCAGCCGGCAACTGTCGCGCAGCGAGCGCCGGCTGCGCGCCGTGACCGATACCTTCCCTGCGCTGCTGGCCTTCATCGACACCGACGAGCGCTATATCTTCAACAACCTGGCCTACGAACGGGCGTTCGGCATCCCGGTGGACCGCGTGCGGGGCATGACGGTGCGCGAGCTGCTCGGCGAGGAGCGCTACCTGCGCGCCCGGCCGTACCTGCAGCAGGCGCTGGCCGGCGGCGTGGTGAGTTTCGAGGGCGAATACCTGTTCCCGAACCACCACTGGATGGAAACCAGCTACCGCCCCGAATGGAGCGAGGATGGCGCCCAGGTGGTGGGCGTGCACATCCACGTGCAGGACATCACCGAGCGCAAGCTGGAGACGCTGCGGCTCTCGCACATCTCGCGCACCGATCACCTGACCCAACTACAGAACCGGGCCGCCTTCGAGAGCCACCTGCGCGACGCCATGGCGCTGAGCCGCGCCGAGCACCGGCTGATGGCGCTGCTCTACCTCGACATGGACCGCTTCAAGGCCGTCAACGACGCGCACGGCCATGCCACGGGCGACCTGCTGCTGCAGGCTTTTGCGCTGCGCCTGCGCCGTTGCGTGCGCGAGCAGGACCACGTGGCCCGGCTCGGCGGCGACGAGTTCGCGGTCATCCTGTCGGATATCGGCTCGGCGGAATCGGCGCAGCGCGTGGCCGAGGCCATTCTCGAATCGGTGGGACGGCAGTTCTACTTCGACGGCATCCTGGCCGACGTGGACGTCAGTATCGGCGTGGCGCTGTACCGTGGCGCGCTGCTGAGCGAGGAAGCGTTGATGCGCATGGCCGACGTGCTGCTCTACCGGGCCAAGGCGATGGGACGGGGCAGGTTCGAGATGGGGCCGGCGGAGCTGGTGGCGGTAGAGGCTTGAGCGGCGTTCTGTCGACGCCCCTCTCCCGCAATGCGGGAGAGGGGCGTCAACCGGCAGGCCGAACAAATTTTCAATGGCGCGTCGATTCCTCCGACGCATCCGACGCCTGCGGGGCGTCAGCGTCGAAGGCCACGTGCCGGCCGTCGGCTGACTGGTAGCCCAGCTTGGCGCTCTCGCCCATCATCCGTTCGTAGGCGAGCATCGCCTCGGCCACGGCTTTCGATTCGCCACGGAAGACCACGACGTCGTTGCCGCAGCTCGGGCACTGGCCGCCGAACACGGCGTCGATGCCGCGCAGGTCCGGCGCCGGGATGGCATCGAAATTGGTAAAGGCGGTCTTGCAATGTCCGCAGACCAGTTGCGCGGGCCGCAGTGCGTCCACGCGGGCCTGCGCCTGTTGTGCCCGTTCCTCGGGCGTGCCACGCCGTTTCGCTTCACCCATGATGTTTCCTTTCAACGTCGTGATTGTCGTCAACTGCCGCGTTCTTCGCGCTTCTGCGGACAAGGCCATCCGCAATGGACCCTTGCCGCGCCCGGGGGCGATGCAGCGACGGCCCATTGTAGAACAGTCCGCCTCCGGCCTGCCTCCCGCTCCCGGCACACTCCATGCACGCCTGCTATGGTGAATAACGGTTCCCCCGGGTCCGTGCCGGCTGGCGCGGGCCCTCCCACCCCCCTCAGGAGGCCCACCGATGATCCGACCCACCGTGCAGGAAAACTTCGCCCGCTACGCCGACTGCATTGCCGCCTGCAACGCCGCGGCCGCCGCCGCCCTCAAGTGCGCCGCCGCGTGCCTGGAAGAGCCCGACACCCGCAAGATGGCCCGCTGCATCGCGCTGGACATGGATTGCGCCGGCATTGCCAACCTGGCCGCCTCGTACATGCTGCGCAGCAGCGAGTTCGCGCCGCTGGTCTGCGAGGACTGCGCCGAAGTCTGTAAATGGTGCAAGGAAGAATGTGAACGCCATGACCATTGGCACTGCCAGGAATGTGCCAAGGCATGCCAGGCCTGCATGGAAATGTGCCTCAAGATGACCGCCTGAGCGCCACCGGGCAGTGACGGCCGCCGGCACCGTGCCAAGCACATGCCGGCGGCAGGGGCATGCGGCGCATGTAGCACCGGAGGACTATGCTTACGGTCTCTGCTCGCCGATCTCTAGTCCGAAGGAGTCCGTTCATGTCCGAGAAGTCGTCCGCCACCCGCATCGAGAAAGACAGCCTGGGAGACGTTGCCGTCCCCGCCGACCATCTCTGGGGTGCCCAGACCGAAAGGTCGCGTCAGAATTTCCGCATCGGCAGCGAGAAAATGCCGCCGGCGCTGATCGAGGCGTTCGCGGTGCTCAAGCTCTGCGCCGCGCGCGCCAACCGCGAGCTGGGCGTGCTCAAGCCCGACGTGGCCGACGCCATCGAACGCGCCGCCGAGGAAGTGATCGCCGGCAAGTGGCCGGCCGAGTTCCCGCTGTCGGTGTGGCAGACCGGCTCGGGCACGCAAACCAACATGAACCTCAACGAGGTCATCTCGAACCGCGCCATCCAGATGCTGGGCGGCGAAGTGGGCAGCAAGAAGCCCGTCCACCCGAACGATCACGTCAACGCCAGCCAGTCGTCAAACGACAGCTTCCCGACTGCGATGCACATCGCAGCCACTCGTGCCATCCAGCAGACACTGTTGCCGTCGCTGGAGAAACTGCAACAGACATTCGCAAAAAAGGTCGAGGCGTTCTCTGACATCGTCAAGGTGGGCCGCACCCATCTGCAGGACGCCGTGCCGCTGACGCTGGGCCAGGAGTTCTCGGGCTACATGACGCAGGTAGCCGATGCGCAGTCGCGGCTGCAGCAGGCCATGCTGCGCGCCATGCCAGTGGCCCAGGGCGGCACCGCCGTTGGCACCGGGCTCAACGCGCCGGCCGGTTTCGCGCCGGCCTTCGCGCGGGCCCTGGCGTCCTACACCGGCCTGCCGTTCGAGCCGGCCGCCAACCGCTACGCGCTGCAGGCGGCGCACGATGCGCTGGCAGACCTGTCGGGCGCGCTGAACACCACCGCCTCGTCGTTCCTGAAGATCGCGCGCGATTTCATGCTGCTGGGCTCGGGCCCGCGCGCCGGCTTTGCCGAATTGCAACTGCCCGCCAACGAACCCGGCTCCTCGATCATGCCCGGCAAGGTCAATCCGACGCAGGCCGAGGCGCTGGCGATGGTCTGTTGCCGCGTGATCGGCAACCACACCACGGTGACGCTGGCCAACAGCCTCGGCACGCTCGAACTCAATGCCTACAAGCCGGTGATCGTCTACAGCCTGTTGCAGTCTGTGACACTGCTGGCCGATGCCGCGTCGAGCTTCGCCGAACATATGGTGGAAGGCGTAGAGCCGGACCGCGCACGGATTCAGGAACTGCTGGAGCGGTCTCTGATGACGGTCACCGCGTTGAATCCGCACATCGGCTACGACAAAGCCGCCGAGATCGCCAAGCTCGCCGTGAAGAAGAACCTGTCGCTGCGCGAGGCGGCGATCGATTCCGGCCATGTTACGAACGAGCAGTTCGACCAGTGGATCGACTTCAAGGCAATGACGAAGGAAGTGTGAGCCCCGCACGGCGGGGGGCGCCCGCCCCCTTGCCTCGCGTGGCGGACTCGCGTGGTGCTTCGCGCGCCGCCGCCCGTCCCGCCTCGCGCGCCGCGATCCGCGCCAGCAGATGGCCGTTGAGGCGGGTCACCACCTCTCCCCAACCGCCCCGGAAAGGGTGGCGGAACAGCATGACAGTGGGATACCACGGGCTGTCGTCGCGCGCGTAATGCCAGCGCCAGTCCGCGTAGGCGGGCAGCAACAGCCAGGTGGGCTTGCCCAACGCGCCCGCCAGATGGGCGACCGAAGTGTCCACCGTGATGACCAGGTCGAGGCAGGCCACGGCGCGCGCCGTATCGAGCATGGTTTCGGCCGTCACGCCGATATCGTAGAAGTTCGATCTCTGCGCCGCGTGGACGGCCGCTTCCTGTGCGCCGGAACCCTTCTGCAGGCTGTAGAAGTCCACCTCGGCATGGCCGAACAGCGGATCGAGCATGGACAGGCCCGGCAACGAACGGGAGCGATCGTTCTCGTGATTCGGTTCGCCCCGGAACACGATGCCGACCTTGAGCGCACCATAGCGGCCCGGCAACGCGTAGCGGCCCGCCTCCTGCGGCACGCGCAGATAGGGCACGGAGGTTGGCAGGGCGTCGAGTGACAGCGGCAGCCAGGCCGGGATGTCGTGGGGGTAGACCCAATAGTCGTGTTCCGGCAGCGTTGCGCTGTCTTCGGCGGCGACCACGGCGTTCGCCTCGCCCGAGGCGGCGAACAGCGTCTTGAGCGGCGTCTGGCACAGCACGGTCACGCTGGCCGCGCCGGCCCGTTCGCGCAGGATGCGCGCGAAACGCAGGAAGAAGATCTCGTCGCCAAGGCCAAACTCGCTCCAGATCACGATGCGCTTGCCCGCCAGCGGCTGTCCGGTCCACGCCGGGTAGGCCGAAGGCGGCTGCGCGGTGGTGCGACGGCGCCACGGCCAGTCTTTCACGGCGGCCAGCCGCAGTTGGAAACCTTCCTGAAGCCGCCCGCTGGCAATCACATGCAGGAACCGGTAGAGCCGGGGTTCGCGCGCCTCGGGCTGGCGCTCGACGGCCTGCTGCCAAAGCGTGTCCACCGCATCGATCAGATGCCATTTCATCAGCAGCATGGCGGCGCCATGCGCCACATCGAAGCGCAAGGGATGGCGCCGCAGCGCGTCCTGACAGCGCCGCAGGCAGTCTTCGGCGGTGCGTGCCTGTTCGGCGGGCGCCAGGATCTCGGCGCCGCTGGCCCGCTGTTCGCGCCAGGCTGCCGTATCGAGCTTCTCGTTCCAGAGCCCGAGCATCCGCTCGCCCAGTATCTCCGGGCGCCCCTTGAAGATCAGCTTCTCGATGGCCTGCGGACCCGCCAGCTTCGCCGTCAGCGCCTCGCGCTCGCTCCGGTCATCGATCAGCCGCAGCGCCGCCTCGACGTAGTCCTCCCGCGTGCGGGCGATCGTCCACTCCGGGAACCCCAGCCGGCGGAACATCCCTTCGTCGATGTGCTCGTGCACCTCACGCCCCGTCT
The DNA here is from genome assembly GCF_004217045.1 of Cupriavidus agavae. GTDB lineage: Bacteria > Pseudomonadota > Gammaproteobacteria > Burkholderiales > Burkholderiaceae > Cupriavidus > Cupriavidus agavae. Next base: position 274 of record NZ_SGXM01000014.1, on the reverse strand, counting down.
TGCACACCCCGATCAGCCCCGCCCAGACCGTATCCACAATGCCGTTCGTGTTGCCGAACGGGAACGGGTTCAGGAACAGGTCACACTCGGCAATCACACGCATGTAATTGTGATAATTCTGATGCTTATGTACCACCACTGAGTCACCCACGATCCGGCGCACCAGGTTGCGCACCTGTGGGAACACCAGCCCACTGGCTTGCCCCACCAGAAAGTGGAACTGCACCGGCACCTTGGCCCTGCGCGCGATCTCGGCGCAGGTTTCGAAGAACCG
>NZ_SGXM01000013.1 GCF_004217045.1 Cupriavidus agavae | reverse complement strand
CGAATCTTTACGGCTTCCGGGCTGCCTCGCCCCGAAACCGGCGCCCCATGCATTCTTGCCGTCAATGTTTACGCGGTGACGCAACAGAACCCTTCCTCGCCGAAAAGGCGCTCGACGGGATTCCATTCCGACGCTGATGGTTCTGTTCTACCGGCGCGCACTACGGCCGTAACGCATTGTTGATGTTTCCCTACTACTGCCGGGTCTCCGGCGGTAGTAGCGGCCTCTCTGCCTTCCTGTCCGGCGTATCACCGCGACACATCGGCCCCCATTTCCGACCACGCATGACACCGTGCTGAAAAGACCTTCTGGCCACGTCGCCGGGATGTCTTTTGAGCAAGTGTTCCTTCGCCTGTTTCAGGCATCGACCCACCACTCCCTCAGGAGTCATCCCATGCAAGACATCAGTGTGATTGTGAAGAGCTGGAAGGCAGAGCAGTGGGACGCCCTCGTTGCTCAGTATCTGCCAGCCGGCATCCTCACGGATGCCTTCTGGCGCGGTCGGCCTGGTCCCTGTCCGATATGCGGCGGCAAGGACCGATTTTCCTATACCCAAAACCGCGGACGCGGCGACTGGGTATGTCGTAAGTGCAATAACGGTAGTCCCGCTGGTGGCGACGGTCTGGAATTGATCCGTCGATACACCAACATGTCCTACTCGGAGCTGAAGCGCCGGCTCAATGGACAGTGCAGTCAACCGCTTCCACCGGTTGCGGCAGGGGGGCCGGCACGCAAAGTCGTGCCGCAAAGTGAGCTGATGAGGCGCGTCATGAAGCAGATCAGCCACTCGAAGCCTGTCCAACCTGGTGATGCGGCGATGCGCTACCTCGCGGCGCGGGTGCCGGGTCTGCGTGCCCCCATCCCGCAGTCGCTACGTATCGCCCCGCAGGACTACTGGCACGAGCGAAAAGTGGTTGGGAAGTTTCCGACCATTGTGGCCGAGTACCGGCTGGCTGACGGCAGGCTCGCCACTGTGCATCGTACGTCGTTGCATCCGGACAAGCCTGAGAAAGCAATGGTCGTGTCGGAGGACGGCGAGATTCTGCCCAGCAAGCGAAATTACACGGGCGCGCTGCCGCTGGATGGCGGTGCTGTCCGATTAATGTCGCCGCGCCATGGCGAGATCGGAGTGGCCGAGGGCATTGAGAACGCCTACGCCGCGTACATGCTGTTTCGTATCCCGACCTGGTCTTGCCTGAACCGAGTGCTGATGAGCAAGTTCGTGGTACCGCCCGATCTCGGGATTCACACCGTGCACATCTTCGCTGACTTTGACAAGGTCGACGCGAGGACCGGTAAGTCTCCCGGCATGGCCGACGCGCTCACGCTGCAAAAGCGACTACGGCAAGAAGGCTTCAACGTCGTGCTGCATCGACCCAAGGTTCGGGACAGCGATTTTTGCGACGAATGGCGCACGGTCTATCAGCTGCGCGAGATCTCGCAGCAGGCGGTCCCCGCCTAGTTCTTTTTCCGCCGCATGTGCGGCGATCCTTAACTTCTGCCCTGTGGGTTCGCCCACAGGGGCGGATTCCGTTGTGGCAGTCTCAACGGAGAAAGCAATGCCACAGAAAGGATTCACGATGATCGTCAACAAGCTGCATATTCACGCCATGCGAAGCACGGCGACCCAGGATGTCCAAGCGTGGAAGTCCGAGGCGCAGTTCTTCCATGTGTACCGGAAGGACGAAGGCAATAGTCTCACGCTCCTCGAGCGGAACCTTTCGTACGATTCGGCGGTGGACTTTTGCCTCGCTCCCGCCACTCTTCATTGAAGTGCCCATCCCCTTAAACAAAAGCCCAGCGAGTCAAATCGCTGGGCTTTTTTTTCGTTCTCGTAACGGATCTCGCTTATGCAGTCCTCCGAGCCTTGACGCCTCGGTAGACGGCCACCACCACCTCCACCACGCAGTAGCAGATCACGGTCCCAAACACGAAGCGGTTGATGTCGTGATTGGTCGAAAAATAATCGAAGAACGTCATATGGATGATATCTCCTTAGGTTTTCCTGTAGCTTGCCACAGAAACGTTGCTGGTCAAGCCTCGTCAGTACCGAGCGAGCGCGTCGTTGAGCGCGCCAATGTCGATGCCGGCCAGGGGATCGATGGGGGCGCCAGCATTGCTTGTTCCCATTGCGACCTGCACTGGCTCTGGCGCCGCAGGGAACGAAGCTACCGTTGCAACCGACAGCGGGGGCTCGCCCTCTGGTCGCGATTCGGAAGCTGGCGTTGCCTGCATCTGAGGTGTGGGGGCAGGAGTGCGGATCGGCGTGGGGTCGATGCCGCGATCGACCCCCGGCGAACCGGGCACTGGTGGCCAGACTACGACTTCGTGCCCGCCGGACCGCCCTGATTGGAGACCCCGCAATGCCAACATGCGCAGCATGAAGGACCGCTCCCGCGGGTCTGAGAACTGACGCAGGTAAGCGAGCAGATCTGGCTCGACCAGCGTCACGGTCATCTGAACCTTGTCCATGGCCTGACCTTACGCGGATCGGCTTGCCTGACGAGTGGCGGCGCCGATCGTATAGAAGCCACGTACGTTCGCGAAACAGGGTGAGTCCATCATGTGGATGGGATTCAGGGGAAACGCAGCACGGATGGCAGGTGCGTAGAGCTGCGCCCCGCCACCGGTGAGGATGATGGCACGCAAGTCGTCTGTACGGCCCACGCGCGTCTGGATTTCCTTAACGGGCTGATTCGTGAGCGCCATCGCTTCGGACAGATAGGGCGCGATATCCAGATCCTCCCCGAAATACACGAGAGGCTTGGATTTCCGGATGGCTTGGTCGATTCGCTCGATGCCGGCGTCCGGTTGGTTACGCTCGGCCGTGATCAGGCTTGCGATCTGCTGATAGATGCGCGCTGCGCCGCCTGGAACGCCACCGCTACGGGTGTCGTCGACCGTGTACCCGCGAGCCGCCACCCAGTCGGTCGTGAAATAGCCGACGTCGATCACCAGGTAGGAATTGTCCGGATCATAGTTCTTTCCGCGTTGCTGGATGTAGTGGATCAGCGTGCCCAGCGGCTGGGGCAAGGGAAGCACGCTGCCGATATGGATCTCCCCCCAGCCAAAGTCATGGGTTCCCGCGAAGCGGTCCTTCAGGTGCGCGGCGTACTTCTGCGTGTTGTGAACGGGAAGGCCGAGCACAAGGCGCTCAACATCGCGCGCGCCGGCGTAGTGGAGCGCACCGGCGAGGAGAGCGGCGTAGCCTGGGGTGGTCGCAAAGTCTTCCGACAATGCGCGGCCGGTGTGATGCGCGCCACTAATCGATACGCCTGGGCCGACCTCGTACCGTGCTCCGTCCACTTCGACGCTAAGGACGTCGCGTCCTTTGAAGACGCCTCCGCCGAAAGCGTTGAGCGAGCTGCTCGCCGCCAGCGGAGCCAGCGACGGAAACATGTTCGTCGCGATCTCGGCGCCCATTGCCCAAGCGGCTTTCGTATTGCCGTAGCCAACGTCGATGGCGATGGTCGGGTGCTTGATAAGTTCGTTTTGTTGTTTCATTGACAGCGACCTCTCAGTGGATGGAGTTGGTTCGGTCGATGCGCCATCGCCGGAAATCTGTGCCCTGTTCGGAGCAAGTGCTATCTGGTGCCATCATGTCCCACGGACTTGATGACACATGGTGGCACTACGTGGGACCTGATCGGACCAAGTTCCCTCTGCTCCGACGTGCTCAGACTTCGTGGCACATCGCTATCACCCACTCTACCGTCGAAAAATCGAAGTCAAGTCTCGAAAGCTCGCGGAATTCCAGTGCGAAGCGTTGCTAGTGAATCGTTCGTGGTTTATGCTTGGCGCACCTACCGCGTCCCCGACGCATCGACTCCGCCGCCATCAGCGCGGCAAAAAATGGCCTCCGATTCTTCCTAGTGAAGCGCCACTGCGAGGCCCACTGTTCATGCCGGAAATTGCACCGGCTTTTTTTACAATCAAATCAAGTGGACCGTGTCGGATAGTGAGGACACCGGACACCGCGATACCAAGCCGATTGGCGGTCTGTTTGTGAGGATAGACCGTAGTGCGGACAATTCCGAAGCCGGACACCGGACAGGTGCTCTGTGGAATTTCCGCGAATGCCCGGCACCCTTACAGCCGCGTGGCTGGGTGCGGATCACGAAGCCCGACACACAGCGGCGGGGATGATCTGGCTTTGGGGTGGGGAGCTGCTTTGCGTGCCGAGGAACGGTGAACGCAGGCTTCTGAGCAGATATCGATCCGGGGGGGGCGCCACCGGTACCAGAACGGCGCAACAGGTAATCACCCATCACGGCATCGGCCGCAGGCGAGTGGACGCAATCCACGCGAAGGCAGGCCGGCATCGTCAGATGCACCGGATAGGGTGGCCGCGCAAGCGGCGCGCACGGCGAGAGCCCTGCGTGTTCGTGTAAGCGGACGGTCACGACGCATTGCTTCCATGCTCAGGGCCGATCGGTTTGGCATCGCTAAAGGACCGGAAGAGTGGTGGCAGGGCCGGCTGGGTGAGCCGGTAAAGCTGGGAGTGGTATCCCGGCACACCGACAGGGACATCGCCGAGTGGGGGTCGACGGTGTCCAGCGAATAGCTGTGCGACTTGCCGCACGGCAGGCGGCCGCGTGCCGCAATCGGAACACAGACATGCTCAAGACCATCAATCTCCGCCCGCTCCTGGATCAGTACAATCTGCCGGAGCGTTTCAAGGCCGAGTTCGCCGTGCTGGCGGCGGAGCACCTTCATCATCCTCATAGCGGCACACGCGTGAGCGGCCGATCGCTGTCGCAACTGTCACAGCGCCAGCGGGCGCAGGCCCTACTGGCGATGGTTGTCGAACTGCGTCGGGTAGGCGGGATGGCGGTGACTTCGCCCTATGCGATTCGGCAGAAGCACATCCGATGGTGGGTAACGCACTGGGTCGAGGCCAAGGCGCTGAGCGCGGGAACGGTCGATCTACGACTCACACACCTGCGTGCCTTCATGTCGTGGATGGGAAAGCCAAACATGGTGGGTCGCATCGATGACTACATGGTGCGGCCGGAAGGGTACAGCCGGGACTACGTCGCAAAGGAAGACCGGTCATGGGAAGGGAAAGGGATCGATGCGGCGGTGAAGATCGCCGAGATCGAGGCGACCGATCCACACGTCGCTATCCAGCTGATGCTGGAAGCGGGCTTCGGTCTGCGCGCGAAGGAAAGCTGGCGCCTGCGGCCGGCACGGGATGTGCTGCCATCGGCGATGCTGCATGTGCATGACGGCACAAAGGGCGGGCGACCACGGCGTGTGCCGATCGAGTTCGGCTGGCAGTATGACCTGCTCGGGAAGGCCGCGCGCTTGGCGCAAGCCACCAATCCGGGGCGAGAGTCGCTGATCCCGGCGACCTATACGCAGAAGCAATGGCGTCGGCGTTTCTATACGGTCCTCGAGAAGCACGGCATCACAAAAGGTGGAGTAGGTGTGACGGCTCATGGGCTGCGTCATCAGTTCTTGCAGCAAATGTATCAAAGACACAGTGGCCAGCTGGCAGCCGTCAAGGGCGGCGGCAGGGTTATGGATGTCGAAGCCCATCGTGCGGCAATGCTCAGGGTCGTCGAGGCGGCCGGCCATAGCCGGGCGGCGAAGGCGAACGCCTACCTCTCCACTTACTCCAAACAGCTTTCTGTCGACCGGCCTGCCCCGACGCTGGCACAGGTCGAGGGCGCCATTGGTGCTACAGGCGGCAATAAGGCCGCCGCAGCAAGTAGTCTCGGCATCTCTCGTGCAAAGCTCTACCGAATTTTGGGAAAGGCGAAATGAATGACTCGGTGACGTCCCAAGGAGACTGTCCGTGCTGCAGCAAAGGAGGGGGGATGACGTCGAGTAAGGCCGACCGGATTCGGTAGGAGATCAGCGCAGCGTTGTGGCCACGTCGTTTGTCACATCGGCCGGCCTGCGTCGATCCAAGCCTGCGTGGCCGGCATGCTCAGCCGGTATCGTGCGCAGTTGAACACCTCGAGCTTGCCAAGATCGTCGATCAGCATCGCCTTTAGCCCGGGCGCGCCTTCTTCGGTGAGCTGCAGCTCGAGCAGTGCCGCCTCTACGCTCTTGCCTTCTCGGACTACCCGGCCGACGGCATCGGTCAACAGTTGCCGGTACCGGACACGCCTCGGGTCGGGTACGCCGAGCGACTCCATCACGACGGCATACTTCTTCATGGAGCGTCGATACGTCCAACTGAACAGGTCCACGGCCATGGAGACATCGCGGCACTCATATATCCCCAGCATGGCCTGCGCGTAGTCCTTCTCTTCAACGTCCAGGAAAGAAAGAGGTGCGCAGTTGTACAGCATCAGTGGGATGTTGGCGGACAGCCGGCTTGTTCGCTTGTTGCCGTCCTCGAACGGCTGCAGATAGGCGATGTTCACCCACAGGAAAAAGGCCGCCTCCACGGGATTCTTGATTTGCCGTGCTTTCTCGATGATATGCCGCAGCATCTCGTCGAGCAACGAGGGCATCTGGGTGGGCACGTACACCGTATTCGTGATGTTCACGACTTTGTTGCGGATCGCACCCAGCGCGTTGGCGTCGTCGAGCAAGTCTAGCATCAGGACGGCATGCAGATTCCGGATCAGGAAGAGCGTCATTCCTTGCGTGGGCACTGCATCGACGAGAAACTCGATGGCCGACTTGTGGTTCAGTAGCATGACCGCGTCGGCGTCCGTGCCCTCCTCACCACGCGCGAACAGTTCGCGGGTAGCCAAGAGGCTGTACCGGTTGCCTTCCAGGCGTGACGACGACCACGACAGATCTACTAGCAGTTGCTCAAGCACCTTGCGCGCGAAGGTTGCCGCGGGCTGTCGGCCAGCCAGGCGGCCGGTACGATAGAGCTCGTCTGCCAAAGCGCTAGGCATCAGCGCCGATTCGTTCGGCACGTAGTCGTCGACGAAGCTTCGCAGGTAGGTGACAGGATGACGGGCGCCGAGCGGCAAGAGCAGGTAGTCCCGCAACCTGAGGGACGCTGGTGACCATTCCGGGTACGCGGCCGCCGCGGCGTCGAGCAAGGCGGGCACCGCGTGCAGGGTGGCTGAAGACTCAGTTGCTGGCGCGGGGCGCGCGAGGGTATAGCGTGTGGCTCGGGCCTGGCCAGTGCGGATTAGCTCCCCACTGGCACACAGCGCATCGAGATGTCGGCGTACGGTGGCCGAGCTGCCTTGGGTGGCCGTGATCACCTCAGTGGAGGACACGCGCTCGCGGCCAGCTGCCACCAGTTGGCGAATCGCCTCCAGAACGGCGGCAGGGCTGGTTTTAACCATGAAGAGGAAGCTGCTCAGTTCCTACGGAATTTGCTCAATTCCGGGTTGATATGCGCGAAAGGAAGATGGATTCTCGTCGATTCTAGCCGAATCTGCCCGAAAATGTGAGCAGATTTGTATGTTTAGAGCAGATATAGGCTAATCTGCTCAAGGATTGGCGACGTCACTTGGGTTAGTGAACAGTCGAGCGGGTCGTTGTCCTATTTTTGTGGGGTGGCCACGACCGGAATGACGTCCGGGAAGGAGTAGAAAACCGATGCCGCCGCCATCGAATCCCTCGGCGAGCTGGTGCAACACGCCGGTGCGCTGGCGACGCTCATGCTGGCCTACGCCCGTTAGCATCCTCGAAGAGGAACATGTTTCCTTCAAAAAGGACGAGAGGCGCGTCATTTGACGCGCCTTTCGCAAGGTAAGTGAACGAGTTGCCCGGAATCAGCGCATCATCCGGGCCGCGAGGCCAACATAGAACAACAACGGGGTGAACGCCCCGACCAGCCACGCCAGTCCAAAGCGGAAGTAGGGCGGGCGCGCGTGCCTCGAGGATGTCCGCGCATTGCGCGGTGTCTTTGGCCGAGGCGGCGGCCGCAGTGGCTGAGAGAAAGAAGACGACTGCAAGACGGGGAATCATGACGGGAAGCGAATCATTTAACACCCCACCAGCTTGCCGTGCCTGCGTCAAAGTCAAGGTTGCCAGTGATCGGGAAGCCTATCGATGGCCTGGCCGATGAACTCGTGCAAGTCCAGTAACGGCCAATCCTTGTCGGCGAGCGATTCTTCGGCAATCTCCGCGCACATCGCCGGGATATGGTCAAAGCGAATCATGGGCGCGCCATCGATATAGATGATCTTCGCGCGCTTCAGCAGTTTTTGATACCGCGATGACTGCGAGACCACGGTTTCAGGCGAGTCGACGTGCTTGAATTCGTACCTTGGCTGGGCCAGGGCCGCGGCCATGGCGGCGAACTTGGGTCCGTTCTCTTCCCAATCCGTGGTGGTAGCGACCAAATTCAGGAAATACGGGATGTCGGATGAGGTGAGCGCGCGACGGGCGGTCATCGAAATGGCGTGCTCGTCGGCGGGACGGTGCTCGACGCGGCTGTTCCAGATCGCGCTGAGTTGGGAGAAGACGGCACCCGGGTCCTCGGAGTCCATCTGGACTGGCGGGGTGGAAATGCCGCATTCTTCACATACGATAACTGCCTGTAGCCTGCCAGCGATGTGCAGAGGTGCCCCATCGCAGTGGGCGCATTGGAGAAGGCCGCTTGGCATGGGGAAATTCCGGTGCTGAAAGTGCCGGCATTATGCCTGCCAGCGGCTTGCGCCCGGTCAATTGGCGTGGCCGGTCAGTTCGATCATCGCCATGGGTGCGGCGAGATACTGGCTGGTGGTATCGAGCAGGTCCACGCGCGCGGTGGTCTGGAAGTCTTGCGGCATTCCGGCGTCATCGCGTAGTGCTGCGCCGATTTGCCAGAATTCGTTGAGCCAGTGTCCGGGTGGACCCATGGGGCCGCCCGTTTGACCGGTATAGATGGCGCCTTGGATGGCCAGGACCGTTTCGGGCTCAGGATATTCTCGATCGTCGGAGGAATGCACGGCTATTTGGGTTGGGTTGCACACTCGAGGGCGGGATCGAGCTGAAACCCTTCGGATTGCCGGCAGAGTTCGGCGGCGCCGCGAACGTACCGAAGGATCCATTCCGTTGCAATCGAGCGACCGCCCAGGCGCTCGGCGGCGACGCCGGTGCGGATCGTACCGCCGAAGGGGTCGACCAAGAGGTCGCCGGGAGCGGAAAGGAACCGGGTAGCGAAATCCGGGATGTCAATCGGCTGCATGGGGCCGTGTGTTGGCAGACCGAGCGCCATCGCCGTACGCCGGTAGGCCAGCGTGTCTGCGCAGCGGTGGCCACGTTCGATCACGTTGCGCGGGAGCCTGCCAGCAGTCGCGGCACCGAAGGCGCCGGGCCGGATGGTGTAAGCGCCGTCGCCATACGCGGCATGACGCCCCTCACCGCCAGCGGTTATCAGATGCTGGTGCCGACGGGTGTGGGCCGCAAGTATCTGCCGGTTGTCCGTTGCCCAGACCGGCGACACCGACAGCAACGAAGTGGAATAACCAGCAAGGGGACCGCCATGGAGCCAAGCAGTAGCGTGATCGCGAGGCTGGGGATTGCCCAGACCCTGGCCCGGGTTTCGACTTACTACCTGCCGACCACACTGGCAACGCCGATGGCGAAGGATCTCGGCGCCCGGTATCCGCTTCGGCCTAACCACAGATGGATCGCCGTTCGAATGACAGCATCGATCCGCATATCAGCCGTAGGAAGCGACAAAATCGAGTGACCGAGAAGCGCCGGTCGCTGCCACTCTCCAAGACAGGCCCCCTTCCCGGACTGGTCGCCCCAGGTGCTCGGCGATTGATTCTCGGCAATCAATGTATCGGCAAGATCCGACACTGCCCCTGCACCAAAATATTGTTTCTATGCTTGCGCTCTTCGGAGCCTGCTGTGCCTTCGCGCGCATGCTAGGGAAAGATCAGTAACCCGCTGCTCCATGGAGATCTCCGGCCGTCACATGCTGCAATCCCCTTTTGCCATGGAGATACGCGATGGATGACCAAACCAAGATTCTCGTCTGCGAATGCGGCGCGCCCGTTCGGATCCGCGAACTACACTTCGAGCTTGGAGGCAACCAGGCTTTGGACTGGGCGCCCTGTCCGTTGTGCTATCGGAAGCTCTACCAGATGACCGTCGAAGGGCTCGTGTCGGCAGAGCTAGTTTCGGAGGCGGAGTGGGACTAACGTCGACGATCTCAGAAGTCCACGCCGAGATTGTTCGAGACCGGCCACACAAAATCGGGAACGTCCGCTTTGGCCACGCTTCTGGTCGCTGGAAAGAGAGATCTGAGTGACCGTGAGGGGTCGATCAGAGATCGTCGACCCAGCCGGCACATCCTTGTCGGGCGGCTGCCAACCGCCCGTCATACTGTGGCGCGAAGAGCTGAAACGTCGTTGGAGTAGTATTCACAGCAGAATCCAGCGCTACGGTTCGCTGGCTGAGCGGAGGCAAGATGGGTCGCGTCGTCATTGCTGAAGGTGAAGCGCTTTCACGCCACGGGCTACGGCAAATGCTTGAGGCCAGCGGGCATGAGATCGTCGGTGAAGCGGAAGACGGTCTCCAAGCTACGCACATGGTTCTGTCTCGCGAACCAGACCTCTTGGTGCTAGCCCTAAAGCTGGACCGCTTGAGCGGCCTTGAGGTCATCAAACGACTGCGAGCGCAAGCAGTAAATGCCAAGATTCTCGTCGTTTCTTCCCAGGATGATTCTCACACGGTGGGCCTGTGCATCCATGCAGGTGCCAATGGCTTCGTGAGCAAGATCGAGGACCTCTCTGAAGTCCAGCGAGCACTGGACGCCTTCTCCCGTGGCCGTTCATATTTCCCAGACTTCGAAGACCCACGCTCGTTGGCGAAGTCCGAAGAGAGCCAACTCGCCCACCTCACCGATCGGGAACGTACGGTCCTGACGTACCTTGCGCGCGGATATCGACTCACAAAGATTGCGCAACTCCTGGTTGTTGGTCAGAGCACTGTCAGCACCTACAAGACGCGCCTACTGCGCAAGCTGAACGCATCTACCATTGTGGAACTCGCAGATATCGCCCGACGAAACCATCTGGTCGACATGCCGGTGGCAGCGACAGATCTTCGTAGCCTGCCCGATTGGCTCTCGGCCGATTCCTCCGTCATTCGGAATTTACTGGATACCATCCCCTCGTCAGTCAGTATCCGCGACGCGCAAGGCAGCATCTTGTTTGCCAATGCCTATCTTCGCGAGCAACTTGGCGCCGATCTGGCGCATTTTAGCCAGATTGTTCCGGAGGCCCTGGAGCGAGTGCTAGGTGTCTCCGAATCGCAGGCCAATGAAATCCTGGACGCTTTTCGCAAAGCAGGTGAGCAAGGCAAGCCTTTCATGCGCGAGTATGCGCTCAATGTCCACGGCATTCCCCGGAGTGCAGTGATATGGGCTGCTCCGCTGCAGGATGAAAGCGGTTCGCTAAGTGCGATGATCTGCGGCAGTCACGACATTACAACCATTGACTTGGCCATTCGCGAATTGCGCCAGTCTCGCGAGGAACTGGGGCGAATCGCTAAGCTCAATGGGATGCTCGTCGACAAGCTGAAGCTGGAGCTGCAAGAAGCAGCGCGCGCTGCAAGGGCAGAAATCGAAAACGCAATCCAGGCCGGGAGTGCTGAAGACCGCGCAAGTAGCCTTGATCGTGCGCAGCGAGCCCTGCAAATGCTGGAGCAGCGCATTTCTAGTGTGGGAGAACTCGTAGCACACGCCGATATCGGCCGACCACTACGGCAACGATGCAATCTGCACGACTTGTTTCTCGGTGGCGTCCGAGCGGTCGTGGAGTCCGGCAAGAGCGATGGGAGAGATGTGACGATCGAGTATGCGGGATCACCCGCGCTGTGTATCTGGGTCGAACCCACGAGATTTCAGCACATCCTGTTTTCCCTCGTCGACATTGCCTATCGCGCCTCCACCGAAGGGACCCTGACGGTACGGATGCAGCCGGTGGAGATGACGCGCGGTCTTGTCGACGTAAGGCTGGAGATCATCGCGGACGCCGCGTCCGCGTCACTCGCCCTGTTCCACCCGGAAATCAATCGACTCAACGACATCCTCGCTGTCTGGGAAGGTCGCCTGCAGGCTGAGGAATCACCGATACGGCTGCGGACGTCGGGCGTCCTGCAAATCGCCATCTGAGCACCTGCCTTATCCCACTTCCGGGTTCCTTCACACAAGGTAGTGGAATCACGACGCCACGTTCGTGATTCCTTGATATGCCATACCCGGCTGGCTTTCCAATACTTCATTGCGTGAATCGCACAAAACGCGCACACAAAACAAAGTATTGGCTAGGAGGCCATCATGAACACCGTCTACCGCTCAATCTGGAACGCCACCACAGGAACTTGGGTGGCTGCCGCCGAAAACGTGAAGCGCCGCGGCAAGGGCAAGTCGATCTCAGCAATTGCCGTGTCAGCGATCATCGCTCTTGTCGCCGCTCAACCCGTCCTCAGTGCTCAATCCGCAACCCGGGACTTGGATGGCCCGAGGGTAGCGGCTCAGGTATTTGGTAGCAATCTCACGAATACTGATGTCACATCGTCCAGCAAAGATGTGCCGAAGGGATTGGGCTCTGCAGCATCATCTTCTTCGCCGTCCACAGCGACCAAGCAGCCCGACAGCCCCAGGACAACCGAGCAGGTTCCTGACTACGACATCTTCAGTGAACCGTTGTTGCTTGCAGCCGCTCCTACGTCCGTCGAACTCGGCCCCAACGCGAGCGCTTCTGGGGATAATGCTGTGGCGATCGGCAACTCGGCAACTGCCGACTCCCATAGGGCCACCGCCATCGGCGCATTCGCCGAAGCAACCGAGGACGCAAGCGCACTTGGCTACCAGGCAAAGGCGACCGGCAGCAATGCGACGGCGGTTGGGCGCGGCGCTGAAGCAGCAAAAGACGCTACGGCGTTTGGCAGTGGTGCTACGGCCACGGCGACCGGCGCCACGGCTGTAGGCAGGAACACCCAAGCACTCGGAAGCCATTCCACGGCCACTGGAACCGCCGCTACCGCGTCGGGAAGCATGGCAACAGCAGATGGGGCTTTCGCAACAGCCAGCGGCGACCGATCGTTGGCTACAGGCGCCGGCGCGCAAGCATCGGGGGCGCGTGCAAGCGCCGTCGGCGCAGGCGCCCAGGCCGTCGAAGACTCGTCTTCGTTCGGTGTTGACGCCCACGCCGATGGCACAAACTCGACCGCGCTCGGTCGGGGCACGACGGCCGCACAGGACGCAACAGCCGTAGGCGGTAGTGCGTCAGCGACTGGCGTAGGTGCGACCGCTGTGGGACGCAATACGCAAGCGACCGGCAACCACGCGAGCGTTACAGGCACAAGTGCCTCGGCCACAGGCGCCTTTGCCACTGCAAACGGCGCGTTTTCGAATGCTGCAGGCGACAACTCCCTAGCCACAGGTGCTGGGGCACAAGCCGCCGGTCAAAGAGCCAGCGCGGTTGGCTCCAATGCGCAGGCCCAGGAGGATGCGTCGGCCTTCGGCTTCGAAGCGATGGCTGATGGATCCAACGCCACGGCAATCGGCCGAGGCACAAATGCAGCCAAGGACGCGACAGCGCTTGGCAGCGGCGCCCAGGCTACAGGTAATGGCAGCAGCGCACTCGGACGCGGTGCGCTAGCCAACGGCAGCCATGCGACTGCTACCGGTACAAATGCCAGCGCGACGGGGTCTGCCGCGACCGCTAACGGCGCATTTGCCACGGCCGCTGGTGACTATTCTCTCGCGAATGGCGCAGGCGCCCAAGCCAGCGGGCAACGCGCAAGCGCGGTGGGCGCCGACACTGAAGCAATGGAAGACGCCTCGGCCTTTGGCTACGCAGCAAAAGCGAATGGCAGCAACTCAGTCGCCGTGGGACGAGGCGCCTCTGCCAGCAAGGACGCCACCGCAGTAGGAGCGGCTGCTCAAGCCGCCAGCGCCGGCGCTACCGCCGTGGGCCGGGGAGCCGCATCGAACGGCAGTCACTCGACCGCTATTGGCACCAACGCCCAGGCTTCAGACGACGTCTCTACCGCAATGGGCGCCTTCTCTTCTGCGACCGGTGACCGCTCCGTTGCCGTTGGCGCAGCTGCGACTGCCACGGGCCCTCGATCGAGCGCAATCGGCGCGGACGCATATGCTGTCGAAGACGGCTCGGCGTTTGGGTATGATGCGAGGGCGGAAGGCAGCAACTCCACTGCCACCGGTCGAGGCGCCATCGCAAACAAGGATGCGACAGCGTTGGGCAGCGATGCGCAGGCTGTGGGAATTGGCACGACAGCCGTTGGACGCGGCTCACGAGCCTCCGGCAGCCATTCAATGGCCACCGGCGTCAATGCAGTCTCGTCAGGTGACCTCTCAACGGCGAGCGGCGCCTTTGCCAGTGCGACTGGCAACAACTCCGTCGCTACCGGGGCCGGCGCACAGGCTACCGGCTCGCGCGCCACTGCCGTGGGCGCCGACGCCAGATCTGTGGAAGATGCGACTGCATTGGGCTACGGCGCGACCGCGGATGGTAGCGATGCTGCTGCCATTGGTCGCGGCGCCACAGCAGTTCGCGATGCAACTGCAATCGGGGGCTTCGCACAGGCGAGCGGCGCCGCGGCAACCGCAGTCGGCCGAGGTTCAAATGCCACAGGCAGCCACGCGACAGCCACGGGCACAAACTCGACAGCGTCGGGGGAATCGGCCACAGCAAATGGCGCGTTTTCCACTGCCACCGGGCGGCATTCGCTCGCGACCGGTGCAGGCGCGATCGCTAACGGACCGCGTGCAAGCGCCGTTGGCGCTGACGCCTCGTCCGCAGAGGACGGCGCCGCCTTCGGCTACGGTGCCAGCGCCTACGGCGAAAAGTCCACAGCAATGGGTGGTCAGTCAGCGGCGGCACGCGACGCGACTGCCGTAGGCAATGCTGCCATCGCCAGCGGCCGCGCCTCGACGGCTATCGGTCGCGGTGCGCAAGCCACCGCGGGCAGTTCTGTAGCGATCGGGTACGGCTCGATCGCTGACCGTGACAACACCGTCTCGGTGGGCACCGTTGGAAATGAGCGAATCATCGCGAATGTCCGCGACGGCGTGTCGCTGAGTGACGCCGCGACCTTCGGGCAAGTGGCGCGCGCCGCCGACTCCATGGCCGAAGCCCTTGGCGGCAACGCGCAGTTCGATCAGGCGACGGGCCGGCTTATCGTCCCAACCTACAACCTGACAGAAGGGACGTTCCATAACGTCGGCGACGCCCTGACGAATCTGGATCAGCGATCGAACACCAACCGCGACGACATCTTGGATCTCAACGACAGAATTACTGGCGGCACCATTGGCCTGGTACAGCAGGACCCAACCACTGGCGTCATCACGGTCGGCACCCAGACTGGCGGTTCATTGATCAACCTGACAAACAGCCAGGGCGAATCTCGTCAGATTCAGGGCCTCGCGCCAGGCGCCATCACGTCCGATAGTACGTTTGCCGTCAATGGCGGCCAAATCCACGCCATCGGTAGCTCGGTCTCAACTGCTTTGGGTGGAGGATCACAGGTTCTGTTCGATGGCACCGTGTCGGTCCCCGTCTATTCGGTCGGCGGCCAGCAGGTGCATGGTGTCCAGGCCGCAGTGGACGCGCTCGACACCCGGGTCACCGGTGTAGAAGGTCAGGTCGCCAACGTCACGCAGCAGATCAACAATGGGGAAATCGGTCTTGTCCGCCAAAACGCCGATGGGACCATCGCTGTGGCGCAGGACAAGGGTGGCAACAAGGTAAATGTCTCTGGCACTGACGGAACCCGAACCGTGACCGGGCTATCCGACGGTGCGATTGCCGCTGGCAGCACCGACGCCGTCACCGGCAACCAGCTTCACGAAACGAACACTCGGGTAAGCGGCATCGAGCAGACGGTGGGGCAGCAAATCGGTCAGCTCGCCGCAGACAGCGCGTACTTCAAGGCCAGTGGAGCGGGGGACTCGACTGATCGAGCAGTTGCCACAGGCGCCAAGGGCGTTGCCGCGGGTGCCAATGCGGCCGCAGTCGGCGCGGCGTCCGTAGCCATTGGTGCCGGTGCGACAGCAAGTGCGAACAACAGCGTCGCCATTGGTGCGAACGCCGTCGCCGACCGCGCAAACACTGTGTCATTTGGCACGGCGGGCAATGAACGCATCCTCAGCAATATCGCTGACGGCGTCCAACCTACCGATGCCGTGAATCGACGCCAACTCGACAGTTCCTATGGCCAGCTTAGCGGTCGGGTCGATCAGGTCACCGGGATGATTGGCGACGTCGCATCCAAGGCCTATAGCGGGATTGCCGGCGCCTCGGCCCTCTCAATGCTTCCCGATGTGGATCCCGGAAAGACGCTCTCTGTTGGCGTAGCCGGCGCCTCGTATCAAGGCTACGGTGCCGGAGCGATCGGGGTATCCGCTCGGATCAACCGGAACATCAAACTACGAGCCGGTGCTGGGGTCTCTGCGGGCGGGACGACGGTCGGTGGCGGCATCGCTTACCAGTGGTGAACCAGCGTTGACTTCAACAGAGAGACACCCCAAAGGTCCGGCAGTGTCGCCGCCGGGCCTCCAATGGTGCCCACGACCATGTATCCAAATCAATTCTGTGCGACGGCGCAGGCTGCCGTAGGTCTGGCGATAGCTGAGGCAACTCGGCAGGACGCGGACAGCAAGACCCTAGTGGGCGAATATCTTCGGGCCCTCTACGAAACGCTCTCTCACGGGCACCGTTGCTCCCGCTTAATGCTGGCCTTCGCAGCCAGACTCCAGGATGCGGTGAAGGGGGTGATAGACCCGGAAGCAATGGCGTTCGGGGCGTTCTATCACGACGTCGGAAAAGTATGCGTGCCGCCCGAAGTCTTACTCGCCCCGCGAAGCCTATCCCCGCAAGAGTACAAACTGATCCAAGCGCATACCTATCATGGGCGCAGAATCGCCGAGCTTGCATCATCGGTAGTATCTCAACCCAATCCCGCGCTTGGTTATCTTCATGCCATGGCTGCCTGCCATCACGAGCGCTGGGATGGTACTGGCTATCCCAACAGACTTTCCGCCGACGATATCCCGCTTACAGCGCGCATGATGGCCATCGTCGACACATACGATGCGCTGCGTTCGAGTAGAGCCTATAAACTAGGCAAGAGCCACGAGTTCGCATGCCAGGTGATCGAAAGAGAGATCGGCAACGCGTTCGATCCTCACATTGCGCGCTCCTTCCTCGCAATGTCGAAATCGTTTGTCGACCTCTTTCCGGAGCTTGCAATAAATTAACTGCGTCGAATCGATGTTACAACCGTGTTCATGATGTTTGCCCGACTGAAAAGCCGGGCTTTTTTTGTGCCGCCGTGTGTTTTGGGAGCTCGCGAAAGGCCGCCGATATTGAAAGATTCGTACAAAGAGCGGTAGGCGCCTTTGCTTATCGCCAAACCTATGCTCCTAAAGACCGTTCCCGGCCACGAGCGGTCGTTCCGCAGAGGCGCCTGGAGGATCGGAAACTGCTCACTCTTCGCCGTCCACGAGCCGACGCACAGCTCGGAAGGCGGCAACGGGCTTTGGCGACCTGCCTTTCGCATCTGCGAGAGCTATTCCAAAGGGCGGAAGATACCGAGCCGCTATGGGTTGATGGTGAAGCCAGCATGAAGCCTCAGATTCGTTGAGGACTATTCGGCTGCCGTATGCGAGCTGGGTATGATGCGTATGTCAGATGTGCCGTGCACAAGAGGCGGCCTACGCAAATTCGATCGTTCGAGAATACGAATAACTAGCTATGGGATTTCTTGGTTTCGTTACGACCGCTTTAGGATGTATCGCCGCCGTGCTCTACATCCTAAGCCGCTTTGGGAGTGGAAGGTTTCGTTGGCTGTGGTGGTTGTATTGGCTGGCATGTGCCTGTATATGCTTTATGGGCGGCTATCCGATGTATTTTCTCGCGGTGGAAGGAACAGGCGGAGGCCTTTACGGAATAGCATTCCTCGTTTTCCTATTTGGCGCGGTCATGACGATACTCGGACTGCTCGTCAAGTGGGCCTGCGGTGCTGCGAACGAAGGCGGCAGACAACATGCTCGCCACCATGACGTAACGTGACGGCAACGGCCCCACGGCGACGGCGCGGGGTCCGGGCCGACGACCGGGCTCGGTAAGTACCAACAGCCACGGCGCTTGATGGAGCGCCGTTCCAGGTTCGAAAGCGGGCACCAAGCTGAGACTAGCTAGCAGTCGTTACTGGTCGCCCGCTGCCGACCCGGCCCCTCATGGATGGCATGGCGAAAGGATCTCGGCGCGCCTTGCGAGCGTCGCGCTTTTCGCGCCAGATCCGGGCGTGCAGATTGGGCGTCGTTGCCTCGAGCCGGTCCGATCGCCGCTGGCGGCGTTCGAACTTTTCGTCGGCGCCATGCTGCTCGGCGGCGACATGTTCCGCAAAGAGCGGATACCTATCGCGCTCACGCTGCTGCTTGCGAGCGAAGGCGGCCTGGCGGCGGGGTCCGAAGGTGATGGGGTCGTGGCGTCCGAATCGGGTGAAGCGCATGGCAGCTGAGGTATGAAATGGTCTTTGACCCAAGATGCCGGCTCCATATCGAAGTCAAAGCGGCCGGCGGGCGAACTGCGCGGCCATCCATTTCCCCGGCGCGACTTCAGGAGTAGGGCGTGAAAGGGATAGAATTTCGGGCGTCTTTTACCGGAATTCCCATGTTTCCCACCCCCACCACCACCGCGCGCGAGGTATCGCTGGGTAATCGCCCTAAGGATGAGCCGCAGTTCGTTGCGCCTGGCGAGCCGCTGTATGGCGAGATCGCCCGGCTGGACGCGTTCATTTTCAAGCGCTATCTGGACCGGGTGTTCTGGCATCCCCGGCCCGAGGTGCTGCGCTTCGAGGTGCGCGCTAACCCCTCATCCTTGGGAAGTATTTATGACGTGGTCGCGCTCGTGGGGCAGGGCGAAGGGGAGATCTGGTTCGCCGAGGACGCGGTGCCGGCGCGATGGGACTATGTCGCGATCACGGAGACCAGCGATGGGCTCGGGCGCCTGCAGCGCGAGAAAGCCAAAGCCGAAGGCAGGCTGCCGCAGGACTACAAGCCGTTCATCGGGGGCGGCCCGGTGCAAGACTACTCGAGTCTCGAGAATCCCGAAGAGGTCGAGCAGCGCCGCTGGGCCGTGGTCAATCGCCTGCGCGAATCGAACCGGCTGGCGCGCGCCGCGGCCGTGAAGCCTTCCTGAGCATAGGAATCTTGTCGGGCGGGGGAAGGCGAGGTAATATTCGCCCGATTCTCCGCGCTACGCGCATCGACACCGCCGGTTCCCCGGCTATCAATTTCCTTCATCCATTGGGGCTTTGTCCCTGATGGGCCATGGCTCCGTCTTCCGTCTGGAGTCATCATGCCCTTCATTAAAACCCCGGAAACGGCCGCCGCGATCGTTGCGTTGGTTGTGATCCTTTTCGCAGCGTTGTTCTTCATCCTCACCTCGGCGAACGTCGCACTGCTTTCGTTTCAGCTCTCCACGCTTGTAGTGGCCACTCTGGCCATTGCCGTGCTGTGGGTGCTGGTCAGGTTCGCTCATCTCTCGGAGCAACCGGTCTGATCACCGCCGCGCGCTGTCCTTCTGGCTCGCGCGCGGTTCTACACCCATCCGGGAAGCGATCCCGGGGGGGCGTTTCCCCATCCTGTAGGGGAAACGCATGTTTCATTCCAAAACCATCGATATCGAAGTAGGGCCTGTCCCGGCCGAAGAGCCGTGCGCACAGGTTGGCCGCGATGACTATAGCGAACGCTCGCGCCGCGAGTGCGCCGTGTATATCCGCCAGTTGCAACGCATTCTCGGCAACCCGGACCCCGCGATTCTCCGTTTCGTGCGTCGCGGCTTTCCGCATGAATTTGGCCGTTATCACGAAGTCGTCGCGGTCATGACTGCCGAAGGTGCCGAACGTTTCGACGAGTCGTTGCTGCCGCTCCAATGGGATCACATCGCCCGCGCCGAGCTGACCTGGCTCCGGCTGCAGGAGAGATAGCGCGAAGCCGTGCTTGCGCGCCCTTCGGCGATCGTGCTTGTGCAGGAGATCTTCCGGGTTGTCGAGATTCCGGATTTCCCGAATCATCCTGTCGCGCAATGGTGGGCCATGGGCTTCACGCCCACAGTGCCATCGCTTGGCTTGCACTGAGCCTCCACAATAACCCCGCATGGGACCGAGTCCCTGCGGGCGGGTCCCGGCATTCCCTTCGAGACGATGTACAACCAGTTGATTGGCCAACTCCTGGCCGCAGAACAATTCAGCACGACCGATGTGGATCGGGTGGCCAGGCTGGAGGCTACGCCTTTTCCAACCGTCGAGCGTACCCATTTCTGCTTAGGCGCCGCCCATGAGTAAGGCCGCCAAACGCAGGTTCGAAGGCACCGCCAGCGATCCCCACAAACAGCTGCTTTCCTATTTCAAAGCCTTTGGGCACCGCCACTCAATGCACGAGGTCTTCTCCGACTTTGTCGAACTGTCGGCGCTTGCCATCAGCAACGCGGTCGACCGCCACCAGTTCGATGCGCGGGAGAAGCGTTATCTGGAGATCGTGAAGCGCTATGAACGCGAGGACCTGGTCCGGTTCTCGCATATGCTGCGCGCCTTGACGATGACCTTTGAAGCTCGGGTGCAGCAGCTTGTCCCGCATGGTGACGGCTTGGCTGACGTTCTTGGTCAGACGTACATGTTGCTCGAGCTCGGCAACGATCGGGCAGGGCAGTTCTTCACGCCCTACAGCGTCTCGCGTCTGATGGCAAGCATCAACAACGGCGATGGCAATCCCTACATCGATCGCGATGGTTTCGTCTCGATCAGCGAGCCGGCCTGTGGCGCGGCCGGGATGGTGATTGCCTGCGCCGATGCGCTCCACGACGCCGGGCGCAACTACCAGCAGTCGATGCATGCGACGTGTATCGACATCGATCCACGGTGTGTGCATATGGCGTACGTGCAGTTGTCGCTCCTGCATATCCCCGCCATCGTCGTGCACGGCAACGCGCTATCCGTCGAAGCTTGGGGCACATGGTTCACACCGGCTCACGTCCTTGGAGGGTGGGGTGCGAAGCTGCGACTCCAGCGTTTCCGTGAGGCAATGGAATCGTTGAGTGAAGCGGTACCAGCGCCGGCTGATTGCACTGAGTTGAATCCTTCGCCATCGCCAAACGAGGACAAAGTTGAACTTACCCTTCACGTGAGTGCTGATCCCAAGCAGCCAAGCGTGCAGGCGGCCACAATGCTGGTCTTCGTGCCCGATGACCAGCTTGCGCTGTTCTGACGGCGAAAAGGCGTCGAAACTGTCGACCTTTCGGGCAATTAGACCGGACATTCCGCTCTTATGATTGTTTCTGTAGCGGCCCCGCTACGGAAGCTCTCTCAAGATGGACCCATTCTCCCCGCCCTCACTCGTTGAGGGCTTTTTTCGCCGCGACCGTCTCTGAACGACCCCAAACAGCCTGTCGCCATGCCTGAGAACGGTGATTCGCACATGCTTTCCGCGCCCTGTGACGTGCAGCCATTGCGATGGCGATGAGTGGCATGCCGGCTAGAAATTGTTAGGCCGGAGGAAGTTGCAAACACCAGCATTCGTCCGGACACAACGAGAATCCGCATGCCCGGATTTGCTAGCGGAGTCTGAGCACGAAAGGGTGGACTACCTCCAAGTAGTCAAGTCTTTGTCTGTTCCCCTACTGGGTCAGCATCAAGCGTCCAAACCCACCCCGCCGAACGAAAATCGCGGAAATTCGGCCACCATGAAGTCAACGAACACACGCGTTCGCGCCGGAAGGTGGCAGCGGCTCTGATAGCAAATGTAGTGGCCGAGGTCGTTGGGCAGCTCATCGGCAAGCGTCACCACGAGCTCGTGGGCGGCGACGTGGTCGGCGATCTGAAAGTCCGCTATCTGCGCCAAGCCCCAACCTTGCAGCACAGCGTGGAGCACCAGATCGGAATTGTTGACCGTAAATCGCGATTTTAGCGCGAGTTTGCGCACGCGGCCTTCGCGATGAAACTCCCATTCTTGCACACGGCCGCTTGCGCTGCGATGGCTGATGCACTGGTGGTGCGCCAGTTCTTCCGGCGTTGCCGGCAATCCATTCGTGGCGACGTATGATGGCGCGGCACAGACTGCGCGTCGCATCGGTCCCAAGCGGCGTGCGATGATGCTGGAATCTTCAATACGTCCGCTGCGGAATGCCACATCGAGCTCGTCCGAAGCATGGTCGAGCAGGCCATCATCGAGGTGCAGATCGAGCGAGAGGTCCGGATAGGCGTTGGAGAAACGTTCCAGTAGCGGCGCCAGCACCTTGCGGCCAAAGCTGACTGGGGCTCCGATCTTGATCAGGCCGCTTGGCGGACCTTGGCGCAGTTCCAGCATGTCGTTGATCGCCTCCGCCATATGTGCGACGCCCTGGTGGCAATTATCGAAGAAGCGGCGTCCCTCGTGTGTCAATTGTGTGTTGCGCGTGGTGCGGACAAACAACCGTGTGCTGAGTTGAGATTCTAGCTTTTGCACGTTGCGGCTGATAGCCGAGCGGCTGATGCCGAGCCGTTCGCCTGCTTTGGCAAAGCTGCCTTCGGTCGCCACCGCCATGAAGGCCATGATGCCGGTGTAGCTCGCGCCGAAAGTTGCCGACAAGGTGTCGGCGCGATGCAGCGGCGCCGAGAGATCGCTGTGCGTTAGCGCCAGCGACGATTCCAATATCAAGCCCATCGTTTTTTTCCTCCGCGCGCCAAGGAACTTTGCCATGCCGGTCAGCTACGCGCCGTTTCCCGAGTCCGGCGTCAAATGGCATGCGTGCATTCTTTCACGATGGAAACTGGCGGTACTTGCAATCGTTGCGCATCAGTATGCCGATATTGCTGCCGTCTCACGTTTGGCACTCTGGCGGTGCACGCACTAATTCCGGCCGGGATATTGGCCAGGCGTATAGCCGGTGGCTGCGCGGAAGGCGCGCGTGAACGTAGCTTGCGACGAGAAATTGAGCTCAACCGCAATTTCCATCAACGATAGCTGGCGGAGACGGAGCAGCGTCTTGGCGCGTTCGATGCGCAAATCAGTGACACACCGATAAGGGGTTTTGCCCGTGGCCGCCTTGAAGGCGCGCACAAAATGAAAACGGCTCAGGCAGGCGATGCTCGCGAGGTCGTCCAGGCGGATATCGCTCTCGAGATTCGCTCGAATATAGTCCATCACACGCCGCATGCGATGTTGTGCAAGATCTGGTTCGGCTTCGAGTCGACTCATGCGCAGCGCTGCAACACTGGCCCGGCGATGCAGCATGCGCACCGCCAGCGTACCGGCCAGACTTTCCACCAACAGATTGCCGGTGGGCGTTTCCTCGCGCAGTTCCGCAAGGATGGTCAATCCGATCTGCGCAATTAACGGATCCTCGAAGCCGCGGTCGAAATAGAACGTATTGGCCTCGGTGCCGGTGGCACTCTCGCCAAGCGATTCAGGCGTGAACAGCGCTGGATCGAGATAGAGATGCAGCATGCCCGGTAGCACCGTCGAGATGGAAACCTCGTCCTCCTGAATACCCTTGGGACACAGCCACACCGTACCGCGCTTGGCCGGCGTGCGATCCACCAGTCCATATCCAGTACGGGTGACCACGGCGGACGTGCTGCCGTGCGGATCGATGACCAACTCGTTGAACGGCAACCCGGCATTGCGCGTGATGATGCCGCCGCTATGGTCACGCACTTCGGCAAACAGTCCGGACCAAGCCCGACCGGCCGATGACATCACCAACGTGGCGTCGTTGTATTTCTCGCGGAACTGGAAAGGCGTTGGATTGCGCATCATTCGACCAGGAATTGCCGATGCACCGGCAATTCCTGCCTGCCGACCCTGGACCGGCAGCGCACGAAATTCCGCGCAAACGTATGGACATTACCGCCGGATAATCGGGCCGCGCCCAGATTCAAGCCCGGTCACGCCCCGCCGAAAAATACCCCGCGATTTTAACCAAAAAATCCCTGAAATTCTGCCACCCGCTGTCATCGGAGGAGACACACAGCGCGGTCGCCCCGCCCGCCTCCTATTTGTACTGGACAGAGGTCACCTTGGCGACGCTGAAGCGGCAGGAGAATCGAGATCGTCTTCACAAAAAAGTCAGAAGACGTTGCCTTCATGTAGCTCCGGCCGGATGAAGCGCCGGCCTACGGTCGGGCTTGGTATTTGGGGGGCATGCCGGCCATCATTGCGTCTAAGCTTGTGCCATGGCGCGCTCCGCGTCACATCTTGCCTTGCGCGGTCCCAACCGGCCGACTCATGCTCGCGGCGCACAGCGCGCGGCGTTTGTTTTTCTGCAGCGAGCGAACCGTTTGCCCCATCTGCGGGCGGTCCGGGGTCTCTACGGCTGGTCGGATACTCCCCGGCATTTCGCCACCCGGAAGTTCCAAGAAAGTTGTCACCACATCGCGGCGCCGGTACAGTGCTGTCTAGTTCGCTCGAGATGACTCGCATGACAGCCATGGCCGCCTCCGATGCAGCAGTTGCGATTAGCGACATCCTTGACCAGCCACCAACGCTGGCCAATATCATGCGCGGTGGGACGCGCCTGACCCGGCGCTGGCGGCATGGTGAGTTTCATGCCTCGCTGCCGGCCATGGACACTCATGTGATCATGACCTACTACGGTGTGGCGCAGAATTCAAGCTGCCGTGTGGATGGCAAACGTGTGAGTGCACGTACCCGGCCCGGCACGGTGACCATCATTCCCGCGGGGCAGGAGGGGCGGTGGGACGTGGAGGGGCCGATCGAGGTATCCCATGTCTATCTCGGCAGCGATCGACTGCAGGAGGCCGCCAGTTTGATGGCGTTGGGTACCACGAGTATCGAACTGGTGGGTCGCATCTGTGTCGACGACCCCGTTGCCTCGCGCATCCTCGAGATTCTTAGCCACGAGGCTGCCACGGGTGACCCAAGTTCCTCCTTGTTTGCCGACCATGCTTTGGACCTGCTGTGCGCGCAACTAGTCCGCGGCCATTCGGCGCAGTCGGCAATGCCCGCGCCAACTGTACGCAAGGGTCTGGTCGACTGGCAAGTGCGTCGGGTCACCGACTATATGAAGGATTCCCTTGACCAGGAAATTCGGCTCGATGACCTCGCCGGCCTGTTGCAGATGAGCCGTTTTCACTTCTGCACCGCATTTCGGCTTGCCACCGGACAAACGCCGCATGAATGGCTTACGGCACTGCGAATCGGCCATGCGCGCCATCTGCTGATCACGACCGAAATGCCAGTTACTAGTATCGGTATGGCAGTGGGTTATCAGACGCCATCGTCGTTTGCCTCTGCGTTCCGCAAGGTTTCGGGGGTTACGCCTTCATCGCTGCGCCGCTCCCGGTAGCAGACATCCAGCAGATCGCCGCAGCCGAGTCGACGCATCATCTCGGCACGCACTCGATCTAGTACGAGAAATACGACGTCGGCGCCGTCCTTCACTGGATCGACTATAGTCCGGAAAGGACGCTGTCCCGCGGGGGTCTCGACGATCATTGCCACCGCTCCTGCCGTGGCACCGGGAATCTCTTCCGCACACGAAAGCTCGTCGGCCGCGTTCTGAATCCGTTGCTGGAATTGGAGCCCCAGCCGGCGCGAGTAAGCTGCGCTCGTGGTCTGATCGGCGGGCAATTCAGGCCGTTGGAAGGGGCTTGACAGCGTACCAAACATTCCCGACATGACAAGCGCGCTCTCGATGCCGAATGGGACCAAATCGCGCGCATATTGCACGGCCAGCGCCTCAAGGCCGGACTGGATTGCGCAATACCAGCCAAGGTAGGGTGCCGTCCCGCCCCCGGCAGCGGTGCCGAGCACCCAGATGATGAGCCCCGCGTGGGCTTCGCGCATGTGAGGCAGCACCGCGCGCAAGGTGCGCTGCGCGCCCACAAGGTACCGGCCGAGAGTCTTGGATGCCTGCTCCGGTGCGAAAGCCTCTGTTGGTCCAACCATTGATGGAACACCACCTTGGACGAGGATATCGATCTGCCCACTTGTATGAACAATCTCACCGACCGCTTTCGAAACACTGTCCGACGACTCAGGCTTCATGTCGACTATCCGGATGTCGAGGCCGTGCTCGATGGCGCTGTCTCGCAGACGCTGCGCCTGTGCGCGGTCGCGCCAACGGCGGCAGTTGAGCGCCGCGTAGACGGTATGGCCGCCGTGCGCCAAGGCAGTCACGGTGATAGGGCCGACGCCTTCTGCGGCGTGGGTGACGAGGATGATGCAAGCTGCTGGCATAGGGTCACTAAGGCGAGAGAACTGAATGCATCCTTATAGGCTCACACCGCTCGCCGGGCTTTCCGTAGATTGCGCCAAATGTTCCAATCTTGCGATCTGAGTGTTCTCCTCCGAGATCGCAAGATCGGAACAACCGGCGCAAGACTGGAACGGCACAATGGGTCATCACTCCCTACTATTCAGTCATCCCTGCAACAACGCAGGCCTAAACGAATACCAGGAGAGTCGTATGCAAGCAAAACAGAAGATCGTCATTGTCGGTGGCACTGGACTGATTGGACGCAAGGTTGCGGCACTGTTACTCGCCGCCGGCAATGAAGTTGTCGTCGCTGCGCCCTCCACGGGTGTGGACACTTTCACTGGGGAAGGCCTGGCGGAGGCGCTGACCGGCGCCAATGTCGTGATTGACGTCAGCAACGCCGCATCCTACGACCCTACCGTAGTTAAAGCCTTCTTCGAGACGTCGAGTCGTAGTCTTGCCGTCGCTGAAGCGTCAGCCAAAGTACAGCACCACGTGGTGCTTTCGATCGTTGGCGTGGACCGCATGCCGGATAACGGCTACTTCCAGGGCAAGGTTGCACAGGAGGCGGTTGTGACCGCAGCGCCTACGCCATATACGATTGTGCGGGCGACGCAGTTCCTTGAGTTCCTGACTGCCATCGCCGACGGCAGCGCCGTGCAAAACAAAGTCCGCCTGCCAGGTGGCCTATTCCAACCGATCGCTGCCGACGATGTAGCGGGATTTCTCGCAGAGATTGCCGTCGGCACGCCGATTAACGGAATTCTTGAAATCGCGGGTCCGGAGCGCGCACCGTTCGACAACATCATCCGCAATCATCTGGCCTTGATTGGTGATGCACGTGCGGTCGAGCGCGATCCGGCTGCGACATACTTCGGCGGCACCGTCACGGAACACTCGCTGGTCCCGCTTGGCAAGGCACGCCTTGGCACGACCACACACGCGGCCTGGTTGCAAGGTTGGCAGGCCGCTCGCTGACTAGCTGCGTCACTATTCACGTTATCCAACCGGAGTTGCATTATGAACAAGCTCATCGCCTCGCTGCTGTTCGCTACCCTGCCGCTGCAGGCGGCATTCGCTCAGGACCACTCAGCCCATCAGACATCGGCCGCGCCGAGCGCATTTGCCATACTGACCACTGGCGTCAAGGTGACGCCGGTGTATCAGCAAGCCATTCCGAACATGCCCGGGAAGAGTATCAAGGGCGTGCTTGTCGAGTACGAGCCCGGCGGCGTCAACGCGGCGCACACACACGCCAAGTCCGCGATCATCTACGCGACCGTGTTGGAAGGTTCGGTATTGAATCAACTGAATGGCGGACCACTGCGCACCTATACCAAAGGACAGAACTTCACCGAGATGCCCGGCGATCGGCACGATGTCAGTGCGAATGCGAGCAAGACCGAGCCGGCAAAGTTGCTGGCGGTGTTTGTAGTGGATACCGATGATGTTGTGCTGACGACGCCGCTGAAACAGTGATGCAACTGTAGATCGCCCTGCCGCCGTTGATGTGGTCACCATACTCCGATCATTGGAAGCGCCGCCTGGCTTTCAGGGGAGTGTCCTGCGAAGCTCCAGCCAACGAAGGTGACCCTGTCGACCGGCTCTATTTGAGCCGGTAGCTGCATGGCGAAATCCATCGACACTAAGTTGGATGCAATGAGCTTCCTTGGGAAGCGACTACGTGGATGGGAAGGATGGGGCAGGGGTCCATTCTAGGCGCTCGCCTGGACTGGGCGACCTGAGGGACGATTGATTGGTGCGTTGAGAACAACAACGTAGTTCGCTGCCGTGTCTAGTGCCTGCGGAACCTGACGACTAAGCTTCCGCCTAGCAAGTTGGATATTGATCGTTGCGTATCGATGCATCGAGGTGCTACGAATCGGGCATCGACATCGAAGTTGACGATGTCAACTCTCGTTCAAGAGAAAAAATGACCGAGCGAAATTACTATATGGAGAAGGAGGCGCAGTTGAGGTGCGACAAGTACCGACGCTTCGCCTTCCGCTGGGCGGCTGCACTCGCGGTGGCGATGGCAAGTATTGCGACTGCCACCGCGCATCCGGAGCCGATTACGCCAGCGCAGTATGTCGATCCGGTTCAGCGCGCGATGCCCGTGCCCACAATGACGCTCGACATGGAGCGCACCTCGTTGGTCGTGATCGATCCTCAGATTGACTTCATGAGTCCGGAGGGTGCCGCCTGGCCCGCCGTCGGTGAATCCGTCACGGAGACACGGATCGTGCAGAATTTGCTACGTCTGTTCGATGCCTCGAAGAAGGCCGGTATCGTCGTCGCGATTTCGCCTCATTACTACTATCCGCACGATCACCGCTGGAAGTTTCAGGGCCCGGCCGAACTCTTCCAGCACAAGATCAAGATATTCGACCGGCCCAGTTCGCTGAGCCTGGATGGCTTCCGTGGCTCGGGGGCGGACTTCATGCCGAAGTTCAAGCCCTACATCGAGGATGGCCATACCATCATTGCCTCGCCTCACAAGCTTTATGGCCCGCAGGCCAATGATCTCTCGTTGCAGCTTCGCAAGCAGGCGTGACGAAGATCATCCTGGCGGGGATGCTGGCGAACGTGTGCGTCGAGTCACACCTGCGCGAGTTCCTAGAGGAAGGCTTTGAAGTGGCCGTCGTGCGTGACGCCGTTGCGGGCCCAAAGCTTCCCGAAGGGGATGGCAATTTGAGCGCGCTGATCAACTTCCGCTACATGGCTAACGCGTTGTGGACCACCGACGACGTCCTCGCCCGACTAGGGAAGACTGACAAACGCTGACGCATCGCTACCCTGGTCGCCAGTTCCGTTGTACCACCCTTAGTTAATCTTGATGCCATGAAACTCTCGCCTACGCCGCAGCCGTCGACCTCCACGGAAGTCTCCCGTCGCCAACTACTCGTGCTCGGAACGGGTGCTGCCGTCACAGCGGCGCTGCCGCTCGCGGCCCCAGCCACTGCAGCGACTCCCAAAGCACCACGGGGCGGAGCAGCCTCAGAGAAGAATTCCGCTACGAACTACGTCACGACCAAGGACGGTGTCCAGATCTTCTTCAAGGACTGGGGCCCTGCCAATGCGACGCCCATCGTCTTCTCGCACGGATGGCCGCTAAGCTCGGACGACTGGGACGCACAGATGATGTTCTTCCTGTCCAAGGGATACCGCGTCGTTGCTCACGACCGCCGGGGTCATGGCCGCTCGTCGCAGGTCTGGGACGGGCACGACATGGACCACTATGCCGATGACTTGGCTGCGGTGGTGGCTCATCTCGATCTCAAGGGCGCGATCCACGTGGGCCACTCCACTGGCGGCGGTGAAGTCGTGCGTTACCTGGCGCGCCACGGCGAGAAGCGGGCTTCGAAGGCCTGCCTGATCGCGGCAGTGCCGCCGCTGATGCTCAAGTCTGCGTCCAATCCGGAGGGTCTGCCGAAGGATGTGTTCGACGGTCTGCAAGTGCAGACGGCCACCAACCGCGCTCAGTTTTACCGTGACCTGCCGGCTGGGCCGTTCTACGGCTACAACCGAGCGGGCGCCAAGCCCCAGGAAGGCACTATTCAGAACTGGTGGCGGCAAGGCATGATGGGGAGTGCGAAGGCGCACTACGACGGCATTGTGGCGTTCTCGCAGACTGACTTTACCGAGGACCTGAAGAAGATCAATGTGCCCGTGCTCGTAATGCATGGCGATGACGATCAGATCGTTCCCTACGCCGATTCAGGGCCGCTTACGGCCAAGTTGCTAAAAAAGGGCACGCTTAAAACCTACAAGGGCTTCCCGCATGGTATGCCCACTACGCAGGCAGAGGTTATCAACGCCGACCTTCTGGCCTTTATCAAAGCCTGACCGCGTCAGCTACGCACTCCACTTGGCGGGGGAGATTCAGGATTAGGATCCTTCTGCGCTCGACGTGTTCGGCGCCGATGCCATGACGAGTGCGTTACTTAGAAAATTAGTCACGTCCTAGAGGACGTGGCTTTTTGCTTTCGAGAGCAACTCGATCAATGACTGGTTCGCACATGGGATTGGTCATTAGTGGCACGCTATTCGATTGACGCAGTCTGGCCGGTCTTAGTCCTCGGAATTTACGCAGGGCTTGCCGGCGCCAGAGGCGAGTCTCGACCTGTAGCGATCCGTATGTCCTTGCCGTTAGCAGTCATTTGTCAATCGCGGGAAGCGGTGCAGCTCCGCCCCGGTGCGGACTGCAGGGAGGGTGTGATCGCCGAAACGCTCTAAGCAGGCTTGAGTTGTCGAAGCGTACTCTCGTGAGGCAATTCAGTGGGGGCATCTCCAGCGATTCCGTATACTTCCATCCCACTTAGTAAGCCGCCACTTTCGTAGATGAAAATTCCAGCAGGCGCATATTTCGGGTCGAGGAGAAAATCTCCCAGGATGTGAACGCCCGGCGGCGAAGGTTCGCGACCTGTGATCTGGAAGTAGAGGCTTGCACAGCCGCAGGGGCAACGCCACGGTGTGACAGATGCAGTAGCGAGTTGTGGGAGAAACGCCCGGCCATCTGGTTCACCATGCACGAGCATCCAGCGAGCGAGTGACATCTCGGAGACTGACAGCGGTCGATTCATTTGCACTGGACTCATAGTTTGGGTGTGGTGCAAGACATTCAGTTTAGCAGTTCACACACCTTGCCGCCTGAAGGCGTAGCCACTCGCGAGTGGCTCCACAGCCGGTATGGGTGACAAGCAACGCAGCACCAGAAATGAGGCGCTGAAGAAGGCGCGGCGGTATGTCATCGCGACGGCCGCAAGCGGTGGGCTGGAAGCCGTCAAAATGCAATCGTTCTATAATCGTGCAGTAGAAAAAGCGCGGCGTCGCTTTGACGCTGGATAGCGGACGCTCGCTAACCAAATCGCAATGGCCGCTTCTGGCCGGCCTCGGCCGTTAGTCTACCCAGGGAAGAGGCGCAGTCGGCGCCAGAGGCAACTGCCGACCCTAAGCGGCCTCTGGCTGCAGTCTAATCCGACCGCCTAAGGCTGTCTTTCCAGCGCTCGGACCATTGTTGAACCGCCAACTAAGCCACTCGCTAGCCCGCAAGTAAAAGGTACGAGCTTCCATATCCGCGAGGGCATGGATGTGAAAGTGCAAATCGCAGTTCATGCCCATACGCTGTGAGGCTGCCTCGCAAATTCAACCGGTCAACGCAACAGCTTGATGGAATCCTCCAGGGGCAGTCAAGGGCGCCTATCAGGAAGAGTGCAGTTGGACCATAGAATGCGCTAGTCGCAGACGCTGTAAGCGCAGATTCTCCGCTCTCGCAGATGGCATTCGAATACGACCACTACCCCGGCATTTACGGCCTCAGCGTCCCAGATGGAGAAGTCAAGCCGTCTAGGGGGAGGAACCATGACCAAGATGTCGGGCGGTGTCTTGGGTGTGTTCCACCAACCATCCGAAAATTCTTCATACGACATCGGTCGGCGTTCAACCAAGGTCAGTGCAATAGCAGGAAATGAGGTCGGGAAGTTCTCGTACGGCCGCGAAGGGAGCGACTCGGTCGGGTGCATGCGTTCTACGGTCAGCGTCCGGTCGTTGCTGACCGTGTATTCGACGTAACTCCCGTCATAGCTGAAGCCGAACAGCATCGGCAATTCAGGCAAGGGCATGTCTTCGGGGTCGCTCCAGCCAAAGTCCTTCTGACTGAGTCGAACGACCTGCTGTAGCGGGGCGGGGCCGTGCAGGATTCCGGCAAACTGATAGCCGTGCTCTCCACCGAAAGTCGATGCCGATTCACTAATCTCTACCTGATGGGCGAACATGTAGCAAGCGCCGTCGTAGTAAGCGTGCACGAAACGCTCGGGCTTCGTGGGGTCGTTATCGAAACACTCGAGTTCGTAGGGAGAGGAGGGACGCTGTTGCCGGAACTCCATCCTGACCAGTTCGTCCAGCCAATCCTGTGCGTGGCCATATCCGAGCGAGACGGCCTCTTCGAGATACTTGCGCTTCTTGGCGTTGGTGGTCTCAAAATCCAGCCTGTTTGGACAAAAATCGTACGCCATGCACATAAAGTACTTCGCTAGCGGATCTGGTCCGGTTGCGCGCCGTTCGAGTTCCGCTATCCAGGCAGCCTGGTCGGAGTCATCAGCGGCATTCCAGGCCAAAGAGAATAGCGCAGGAGCGAAACCGTCTTCCGCTAGCGCCCTCAGCGACACCAGCGCGTCCGGTCCTTCCCCGGCGTCGAGGCGCTGGAGCACGTCCTCGAAACGGGGGCGAAAAGCTTCCATCCTTTTGTAATATGCCTCGTCCATGACTCTCTTCTTGCTTTCCTTATTGGTGACCTGAAGTGTGGGACATAGATGTGACAACTCAGTCCACTCCGTGACCGCTCCCGGGACCGCGTCGACACGAAGATAGTCGACTATCCACGCGTGACGGCGGAACGTCGAATACGGGTTCGATGACGGTCATCCGCGGAGGAGCGCTTCAGCGTCGCCTTCTGGCCGAACGCGGAAGTTCAGCGGTCGCGGACCGCCGCTGCGGCGTCGAACTTCCGCTTCCGACCCTTAGCGGACCGTTGCGTTGCTCGTGTCTTCAATTAAGCTGCTGAAGGCGTCAGAGACTGTCCTCCCCATCTACGGTCACAAGGACTATGAAGTCAACTACAAGTGATGACCGACGGCTGTTCTACGGCATTATCGATCCGCAAACGGGAGCGCCGGTGCTGCGACAATTCCGGAAGCAGCAGGCCACTAAGCTGCGTTAATCGGGGCGACTCTCGGAGGCTGGGTGGGTCCTTTTCTGATAGCAGTCATCAGTCGTGAAAATCTTTACTTCACAAAGGCTTCACCTTATCCGAACGGCTGATTGCTAGTATGCGGATACCAAGTAGCCAAGAACGGATTTGTATGAGGAAAACGCTGGTTCGAGCTACCATCGGCGTGGTGCTTTTGTTTGTCGTGCTGTTGGTCGTCGCTGCTGGTCTCGTTTTTTATCGCAACTATGACGGCGAGTTGCCTTCATGTGCCGAGCCACCTGAGTTTTACCAGCAGGCGGTACTCGACCACTTCAAGCGCAACGACCTGTCCACCGAGGGCCTCGAATTCATCGAGGGCTCAGTCTACGATTCCCAGCTATCTATGATTGCCTTACGCCAAGGCTGGGGGGAATACTACGCGATTGTGGATTGCCGGGGAAACCTCGAGTTCAGCTGGAAATCGAAATAGGGAAAGGCCCTCACTCGGCTGCGCGGCGCCGCGGAGGGTGTCCAACAAGGACAGCTCAACCGCAATCATGGCACCAGCCTACAGAAATGGGTGCCTAGCTTGGAAAGCCTGAGCCCGAATTGGACCACATGCTTCCAGGCTGCCACCCAAAGTCAACTACCGACCCTAAGCGGGCTCTGGTGTGTAGTCTAGTTCTGACCGCTTATGGTTATCTTTCGAGCACCGGAACCATTGTTTGCACCGCAAACTAGGCCATTGGTTAGCCAGCAAGGCAAAAAGGTATTAGCTTCCATATCCGCGATGGTACTCACGTGAAAGAAGCAGATCGCGGTTCATGCCTAGGCGACCGCTACTAGCCGATCTGAGGCGTCCGACATTCTCGTTCGACTTGAGCGAATGAGGATTAATGCCCCCTTTGCAGTGCCCCACCACGCCACGGTGGTGAATCGCACCGTTCCGTGCGACAGTGCTCGTACTATGCCCTCGGTCAACGAGAGGCAAGCACTTGTACCATCTCTGTGCGTCAGGGCAGCCTTGCCTCGATTGCTGAAAGCCTCTCGTCAAGTTGTCGAACTGCCGCCTCCTGAGCCGCCGCAAGCGCTGCCATGGCCTCGGCAAGCAGTTTGATGCCGAGATCAGGGTTAGCCGTAGCCCTTTGTGCGGCCATTTCCGCTGTTTCCCGAGCCTTCTTGAAAGACATCGCGAGCATCCTATTACGTTTCTATAGAGCAGCAATTGTGACATGTGCGGGCGCTTGCAAAGGATGGCGTTGGGAATTGATCACATGCCTATCCTGCGCTATGATTGCGCTACCTACCGCGTCTTAGACGCATCGACTCCGCACCTCTCGGTGCCAGCTTCTGCAGTACGGTGGCCCCCAGCCTAGTCTGGTAGTCCATCTCATCCACCCCCATCGGGAACCACGTTCCCGGTGCGGCAACGGGTTCCCCATTTCCGCGAGAACCCACAATGCAAAACCCTACTGTTGTTATTGGCAAGATCCGTCCTGGCCGCAATCCG
Organism: Cupriavidus agavae; assembly: GCF_004217045.1. Classification (GTDB taxonomy): domain Bacteria; phylum Pseudomonadota; class Gammaproteobacteria; order Burkholderiales; family Burkholderiaceae; genus Cupriavidus; species Cupriavidus agavae. Next base: position 46,268 of record NZ_SGXM01000013.1, on the reverse strand, counting down.
CGCAAGTACTTCGATCCTGTCCAGATGGCTGAACTGACCGAATCCATCCGCATTGACGGTGTCATCCAGCCTGTTCTCATTCGTCCCATCGAGGATGAGGAGCATGGCCACGAGTTCGAAGTGGTGGCCGGCGAGCGCCGTTATCGCGCCGCGATGGCCGCGCACGGCGACAGCTACCCGATCCCGGTCCACATCAAGGTGATGACCGATGCCGAGGCAGATCGACACGCGCTGATCGAAAACGTGCAGCGCGCCGACATGGCGCCTTCCGAGGAAGCCGTGTCGGCTGCGCGGATCGTTGGCGACCTGCGGGGCGATCGCGACGAGGCGGCCCGCCAGCTGGGCTGGTCGCGCTCGACGCTCGACAAGCGTCTGGCGCTCATGAACTGCAGCGAGTCCGTCCTGGAGGCGCTCAACACCCGTACCATCCAACTCGGACACGCCGAACTGCTGGCCACGCTCGCCAAGGACAAGCAAGACAAGCTCCTGCCGGTTATCGTGAGCGAGAAAAAGCCCGTTGCAGAGTTGAAGAAGACGATCGAGGCCGCTGCGTGCAGTCTCGAGACCGCGATCTTCGACAAGACCGAGTGCGCGGCATGTCCGCACAACTCGTCGTTGCAAACGGAAATGTTCGGCGAGGCGATTGCCATCGGCAATTGCACCAACCGCGCATGCTACGACGGCAAGCTCACGGCCAAGCTCGAAGGCATTGCCTATGGGCTCAAGGACGAGTATCCGATCGTGCGCATCATCCGCCCGGGCGACAACCACACCCGGATCCAGCTGAAGGTCGAAGGACCGACGGGCGTCGGCGACGAGCAGGCGAAAGCCTGCCACGCCTGCCAGAACTTCGGGGCCGCCGTCAGTGGCTTGCCCGATTCCATGGGTAAGGTCTACAGCGGCCAGTGCTTCGACACGGTGTGCAACCAGCAGAAGGTGGCCGCCCGGATCAAGGCAGAGAAGGACGCCGCCAAGCCAACCGACGTCAAGCCGGCGACGGGGGGCAAGGTAGCTCCTGCGAAGAAGGGCGATTCGGCAGCCGCGGCCGCCGAGAAGCCGGTCACAGCCATCAGCGAATCCGACAAGGTGAAGACCTATCGGACTGCGCTGTGGCGCAAGGCGCTGCGCAAGGAAGTCGCGCAGAATCCTGACCAGGCGAACGCGTACCTTCTGGCCGTTGCACTGAACGGACTGGCGCGCAACATCGCCGGCGACGTGATGGGCAAGTTCTTCGAGAAGCTGACCGAGCAGAAGTCCTCGTCCTCGTTGCAGGGGTGTCTGACAGCCGTGCACGCGCTGGACGCGCAGAAGCGCCAGCAGTTGACGATCGCGCTGACGGTTGCTGCCATCGATGGCGTGGAGGTGAACAACCTCCGCGAGCTGTGCCGCTATCACAAGCTGGACCTGCGCGCCCACTGGAATCTCCAGCAGGCGCAGGATTTCCTGGAATTGCTCACCAAGTCGGAGATGAAGGTTCTTGCCGACGAGATGGGCATCCGCAAGGCGCTGGGTGACCAGTTCGCCAAGCTGTTCAACAAGTCCAAGCCGGAGGTCATCGCCGGCCTGTTGGCGGTGAAGGACTTCGACTACACCGGCAAGGTGCCGAAGGTCCTGCACTACTAGTCGTTCACCCATGCAGAGGGCGCCCCGGCGCCCTCTGTCCATTCCCTTTCCCCCCAACTCATTTCACCTATGTTCACTGAACTTGCACCCCTCGTGCGTGCGGCCGACAAGGTCGTCCTCACCCTGTCCATGTCGGGCGATGCCATGACTGTCGTAGTCATGCCCGTCATCAAGAACGCCGCGGATGCGGCCCTGACCACGCCCCTGTCGCTGACCGCGACGCCGGCGGAGTTGGACGCCGAGTTCGCCGCGACCCTGACGGGCGTGACGGCTTCGCACCGGTCTCTTGCTGAACAGGCCGAAGCAACGAAATCGATCCTGGACGCCGCGAAGTCGACCCAGTCATCCAAGGCAACGAAGGCGCTGGCCAAGGCGGCCGCGCCCTCGGGCGACGCTGCCGTCGATGAAGACGGCGACGGAGAGGACGGCCAGACGGTGGAAGGTGCGAAAGCGGACGCGAAAGCCGAAGCTGCCGCCCCGGCCGCCACGGGCACCGACCTCGCATCCCTGCTGTAAGGAGACCCGCCATGGCACTCGAAGTCACCAAGCTCAAGCGTGAGTTCTCCTACAACGGCAACGCTGCCGGACGTGAGTCCCCAGTTCTCGCCCGACCAGGTGCGCGATGTCTACGCTGCCCAGTATCCCGAACTGAACACCGCTGCGGTGGACGGTCCGGAGATCAAGGGCGGCGTGGCCCGCTTCACGTTTGTACGCGCCGCCGGCGCCAAGGGCGCGGCATGCGCAAAGCTGATCTGATGAAGGCACTGGCCACCGGCCAGTTCGCCGCAACCACGGAGCCGCCCGCGAGGGCGGTTTTTTTACATTCTGAGGAGACGCAACGATGCTGTTCGACCCTCGGTCGTTTGTTCCAGCGCTCGATGCAGGACAACCCGGTTGGGCGCCTGCGCAACAGCATTCCGTTGCCGGACGTCGACCTGCCCATGATTTTCTGACCCTGCCTGCGGTCTCCGCAAGCATCCCCGCAAGCGGGATACTGACCTTCGGCGACGAGCGGGACATCAACGATCTCGTCATCGCGCAGTTCCGCGCCGGCGTCATCGATGCGAAACACGTATCGAATCCCGCTGGCGTCGGCGACGCGTTTGCTCAGGCGTTCTACGGCTGGCTCGCACCACGCGTCCCGACAACAAAGGTTCTTAGTTTCGACTTTGCCCTCATCGACCATCAGGCTGTCGAGTCCGAGATCTCCGAGTTTGGCTTCGACATGCAAGAGACGTCGGCGCTCTACCTGGGGATCCGCCTTGAGGAGGAGACGGTCTATACGGTGACGGAGGAGCGCGCGGCGGCAATGCGCGCGCTGCATCCGTCGTTGGTCTTCATGACCTTTCAGCTGATTCGGGCTGCCACAGCGAGGTCGCTGCATCTCCGGACGCCCGACGACCTGCTCGACATGTTCGCGCGGTGGCACTGGGAGTTCGAACCGTTGACCGATGACGACGAAGCCCGCGAGGTCCTCAAGGAGCGCTACGGCGGCGACGACCCGGATATCGACCGATATCTGCCGTCCGTTGTCCGTCCGCTGCTGGCGCCCGATGAAACGCTTCCCAGGTGGCAATGGGCGCAGAGCGACCGAAACCTGTCGCTACTGAGCCGGCGCAAGTTGCGTGAACTGGCCCGCCTTGGTGCCAGCGACTGGCGTGGCAGCCTGTGCACCGCGTTGGCAGACCTCGATCTGGCGATCAGCCGGATGGGAAAGGCAACGTTGCTGCACAACGCTCAGTGGGCAGAGCCAGCGTACTCCGCAGCGACCATCGCCTACGCGGAGACCGACTACGTTGGAGAAGTGCTCGACGATCACTTCGAGTGCGCCAACAACAGTGGCTCGGCGACGCTTTTCCAATGCTTCATCCCGTTGGCCGGGAAGACAGCAACGATCCAGGCGCAGTACGCCGTTCTCGATGACACCCTCAAGCTGATCGCGGTACTGGATCGCGTGCTTGAGCATTTCAGTTAAGAAAGGAGGCCACATGGCCAGCATCCTGACCGCATCGCGGTCGCATGACGTGGTCCTCCAGGGGGCCATTTTGCTTTACGGCACCGCCCCGGGCTCGTTCTCGTACGCCACGGCCCATCGTGTCGAACCGGACGACTCTGGTCGCCCGGTGATCGGCGCCGGCGTGCCCCTCAATCGCATGGCGCTCATCCATGCCGTGCGCGAGGTTGCACAGAATGCGCTGCCAAAGGGGGAGTTTCTTCCGGCGAGCGTTCTGTCTATCAGCCCAAGCGCCGTGACTTGGTGGTGCCCACCCGCGATGCGGCGAGTGTTCTTCTCCTGCAAGGAGTTGGGCAAGCGCACAGCGGTGGTACCTCACCCGGGACTGGTCTTTCAGGCGTCGCACGCCGGTTTCGCCGTCTTCGCATTGCAAGGCGACGATCGGCCGGTACCGGACTCGGCGTTGTTCGAGCCACCGTACTTCAACACTTGGGACCACGGGAAAATCTGCATCGGCTCGGCTCACGTGCCCAAGCAGATCGACGTGGCATCCATCGACGGGTGGGAGGCCAGCTTCTTCAAGTCGGCATTTACCCATCCCAATCACGGGGGCAAGCGTCTTGCCTACGAGCGCGGCGAGTACGCCTTCTGGCAGGACATGCTCGATGGTCAGTTCACCGACTATCCGAAGCAAGTCCTCGTTCCCATGCAAAACACGCTGGCCGATCTGATCGCCGGCAAACTGGAGAAGTAACATGCATCCTGCGGACATTGCTCTGCAACAGTCGTTTCCATCCGTGATGGTGCCGCGCTTCGGGCAGCTTGCGCCGATGGCGCGGCCCGGGGAGCGGTTGCTCATCGCGGCCAACGGCGTCTTCCTGGAGATCGTGCGGCCTTGGCTGCGCGTTGTACGCCTGCTGGGAACCTTCCAGCATCGCTCTCCGATTCCCTATGGCGATGTGGCGGAAGAGACGGAGCTGCAATGCGGCCGCGTGCCTGGCGAGTTGATCGGCGAGTTTGCTGCCATGGCGCGCGCTGCCCATCCGAAGGAGACGGGCGCGTGGATCGTCTGGAATGCCGCCAGCGGGGCGTTTCGCCTGGTATCGGTCGGTATCCTCGAGCACAGTGGCGGGCACCTGAAGTATCAGCGCCCGGTACTGGCCGATGGCGATGTAGTGGTGGTCGATTGCCATTCCCATGGCAATCACCCGGCCTTCTTCTCTGCCACCGATGACGAGGATGACCGCCACGACGTGAAGTTCGCGTTTGTGATCGGAAATTGCGCGGCCCACGCGCCTTCGATGGCGCTGCGGCTTTGCGCCAAGGGGATCTTCGAGGCAGTGGAACGGGTGCCGAACGAGTGGTACACGGCGGCGCGCGAGGAGGTGCTGGCATGACCTTCGAGCACCGTATCCCCGCAAGCATGACAAGCCGGGCCTGGAAGGTGGCGGTCGTCGGTGCAGGTGGCACCGGCAGCGCGTTATTGCCCAACCTGGCGAGGCTGCATCACGCCATGCTGGAGCTCGGCCACCCGGGCGGCATCGATTGCACCGTCTACGATGACGATACCGTCAGCGAGACCAATGTCGGCCGCCAAGGCTTCTATCCTGTTGACGTGGGCCAGTACAAGGCCACGCTGATCGTGAACCGTCTTAACAATCTAATGGGTACGCGCTGGGAAGCGCAGACCCGGAAGGTTGGGGGCGATGACCGTTTCGTCTGCGATATGGTGATCGGCTGCGTCGATACCCGGCGCGCCCGAAAGGCGATTGTCGGCGCGATGAAGCGGGGCACCGGCGGCTACTACCTGGACTGCGGCAACGAGGCGGATAGCGGTCAGGTCATACTAGGCCAAGTCCGCGGCAAGGCGGCGCAACGGTTGCCACACGTCGGCGATCTCTATCCGGAGCTTCTGGAGCCGAAGGGAGACAAGGCCGACGTCGCGCCGTCCTGCTCGATGGCTGACGCATTGCAGAAACAGTCGCTGGTCATCAATCAGGCGATCGCCGTACAGGCTTACAACCTGCTGTGGACGCTGTTCCGAACCGGTACGCTCCAGTACTGTGGCGCGTTTGTGAACCTGGCGACAGGGCGCACCAGCGCGCTGCCGCTGGATCCGGCGGCGTGGGAGCGATTTGGCTACAAGCTGGGCATAGCCAAGGCTCGCGCCAAACGCCATCCGCGTCCATCCGTTTAACCAGCCACTCCCTTCGCGGGAGTGGCTTTTTTCTTTTGCGTCCTGCTATCATTACGCATCTCTCGCGTCATTGACGCATCGACAAGCCTGCCGCTGCAGGCCACTCCCACCGGGGCTTCCTTCCCCGGCCGGGCGATGGAAAGTCCCGTCTCCTTTCAACGGCTACGGTATGACCATCGACTTCTGCCTCTCCCTTTCCACGGCTCATGTGACCCAGGCTACGGCTTGCGGTTTCACCAGCTATCCGTTCCTCGCGGCAACCGATGCTGGCTGCTTCGTGCGTGTGGTCGACCCGGATGCACCGGACAGTAAGCCCATCCCTGACGATCTCGCCACTGTGCTGCGCTATGTCATGGCGCTGGGCATCACGCTTTTGCAATTCGACGCAGACGCGGATCGCCTTGCCGGATTGCCGGTCTTCGATTGGTAGTCATCTGATCCCTAGGATCAGGCACATCAGTTCTCTCACCCAATGGGGCATAGCCCATCGGGTCTGTGCCTCTTCACCCAGGAGCGCACATGCCGCAAATCACCCTTACCCGTCACCAAGCCCAGTCTCTCGTCTCGTTCTGCGAGGCGGCGAAGTCCGAATCGTTCTTCATCGCCAAGGACCACGGTGCCTATGTAGGCTTCAGCACCGGGCCCGCGCCCGAGCAGCAGTGCCTCTACTATTTCGCCGGCTGTGATCCGAGAACGGATGCACTCTTCTACGAGAACGCCTACCTGGCATTTGGCGGCGACGACTTCGGCGAACACCTGCCGTTGACCCACCTGCGCAGCGCGCTGGCGCACTCGGCTTGCAAACAGGTTCGCATCACCGTGACCGAAAGCGCGATCCATTTCGATGCCCTGACCTAAGCGTGCCGGAACCGCCGTATCAACCGGTTGATCATTGCCGCCTCCGCTGCTAAGATTTCGGCACCTATCGCGTCTCAGACGCATCGACACTTCCGGTTGGATAGCCGGACAGCTTTTTCTCTCCCACCACGGGCCTTCCTGCCCGTGGGCATGTTGGCCCTTTTTTCGTTCGAGGCCATCATGTTCAAGCGTTTCGTCGCACTTTTCCTCTCCTGCTCCCTGTTTGCCGGCTGCGCTGTTCAGCAGACGTCGCCGAATTCGTATCGCAGTTCGGAAGCGCTGCGCACGGGCTCCGTGGAAGTCGTTACCGTCGTTCGCGTCCGCCAGGTCACGATCGTCGACAGCGATGGCTACACGTCGGCCAACAGCGGCGTCCCGGGCATCGTGGGCGCCGTTGTCGGCGGTCTGCTCGGCGCCCGAGTCATCGGCGGTGGCAATGGTCGTTATGTTGCCGGCGCGCTGTCCGGCACCGTGTCGTCCGTGGCCGCCCAGGCGGTTGCCAGTCGCATGAACCGCCGCAACGGCGTGGAGGTCATTGTCCGCAAGGAGGATGGCCGCCAGATCGTCGTCACCCAGGACGCTGACCAGCAGTTCACCACCGGTGAGCAGCTGTACCTGGTCGCCGCAGCGGGCAACTATCGCCTCTCGCGCTAACGGGATCCGGATGGATCCCCATTTCCTTTCACCATCCCCCCTCGCGGGGGGCATCTTCTAGCAAGCCCGAAAGGGCTTGCCCAAGCCTCCGGGCTTCGGCAAGCCGCTTTTACCCGCGTCTCTGACGCATCGACCCTGTCCGGCATGTCCGGACCACCAACCCAGCTGGGACAATCGTCCCTTTGGGGAAGGATGTCCCGTCCTTATCAAGGATATCCATGAAAATCCCCAAATCTTTTGCCCGTCGACATCCGTCGACCAACACCGCGGCATGCCAGGCGATCCGTCGTGATGCTTGCCGCGTGCTGCGCCGCGTTGCCGGAGACATGGCGTTGCGCCCACGTGATTTCACGATCCGGGAGCATCGTCAGCGTCGCCGCGAGGTCGACGTGTTCGCGCTGCATACCGACTCGTTGCTCGTGGAGATCAAGCATCCCGCCGGCGCGGAAGGCGGCGTGCTCATGTCTTATCGGACTTGTCGCAACCGTGACGATTGGACCGGTGGCCGCGAGAACGCTGTCGCCGTCGAATCGTTGTCCAGCGACCAGGGCTACGCAACTCTCGTCGCCACGCTTCGCGTGGTGGCGGGGCGTCGTGGTTGAAAGGAAGACGCCATGAGTCAACTGATTAAGGTTACGTTCAAATCCACTTCCGGAGAAGAAACCACAGCGTTTGCCACGCTGCATAAGGATGACACTGTCGAGCTTCCCAAGCGGATGGCGGTACGTGTCACAACTGCGGTTGATGCCGGAGAGGGATATGCCCTCGTGGCCCATCAAAGGGGCAGTTCCGTTCCGCTGGTGCACATGGAGGACGCTGTGTATCGGCTCGACACCGAGCATGCCACCGGCGACGGTTGGCTCAGTCGGTTGGCCGACGCCCTTACTAACCCAACCAAGGACCAGATGCAGGCATATGGTCGCTATTACCATACGCTATCCGCGGCCTGCTCCGTTGGCTGCGCTGGATACGTTGCCGGCGTGCAATCGATCAATGCAACAGTCGTGATTAACGCGGCGTGCCTACTCCTCGGTGCTGCTGTACTATTTGCGCTAGGAGCAGTCTTGGCGAAAGGAGAAAAGGATGTTTGGACCATTTGTTCTTGGTTTTGCCTTGTGTTTGGCCGCGTTCGGCATGTGGGTTCAACGCAATGCCGATCGCCAGCGCATGCTCGAGGATCTCGACCGCAACGGCTGAGGCAATCCCTTCTCAGGAGCCGATTCGTCGGCTCACCGCTTGAAGGCACCTCAGGGTGCGTTTTTTCGTTTTTCCTCCCACACGGGCGCCGTCCCGTCGGGACGTCTCCCCACCAAAGGAGTATCCCGATGGATCAAATTTATGGCGCAGGCCTGGCCAGCTATCCCGCTGGCGTACTGCTTCGTGCCAGCGTCTATTCCACAAACCTTCGTGCAGCCATCTCGCTGGTCTGCGCCGACGACGAGATGCCTTACGGTGTCTTGTCGGTCAATCTGCCCGACGCCGCGCTGGCCGATGACGAGATCCTTGTCTCGGCCGACTGGAATCTGCCGCAAGATCTGAAGGCGGCCCTTCTTGCCACTGGCAAGTTTGTGCCAACCGGACGCTGGAACCAAGTCGGCATGGGCCGTGGCGAAGTCTGGCGCATTCTCGATGCCGACTTGCTGTCGCAGATCGCCGCAGCACGAGTCGTGGCCAGCCGTGGCAGACCGGCGCGGCGCATGGCGGCCATTGCCTGAGCATTCTCTTCGAACCCTAAGCGGGCCCAGCCCGCACGGCGGTGGGTCCGGATCTCTTCCAACCCTCTCGGGGCATGTCCCCGATGGGGCATGCTCCGTATCGGAGCCACCCATGTATGTCATCCACATCGGCGAACGCGCCGAGCATCGCACGACGCTGGCCGGCGTGCTTCAATACCTGAACGACGAGCGTGACGGCAAAGTCCTGCCCCGCGTTGAAGACATTGCCGTACGCCATGTCGAACGGGGCACGATTCCCGTTGAGCGGTTGGCAACCGGCAAGTTCGCTGTTCGTCCGCCAGGCACTCGACGGGCGATCCTTACTCTGGTACTGGATGAGGTCGATCGCTTCATCGTGCGTGTGGGCGGCAAAGTTCTGCGTCCGCACGAGATGAGCCGCGCAGCGTGGGGCGCCGTGGTGGCCGCTGGCCGCCTGGCGTACTTTCCCGAAGAAGCCATCGACATGTCGGGCAACGATGCCGGCCCGCTATTCGAGACCGTGGATCTTTTCGAAGAGCAGGGGCCTTTCGACGTCACACAGTTCGTCTGCGGTGAGTTCGTCCGGCGCTTCGGCTATGGCACGAACGGGCCGCTGTACCGCCCGAGCGCGCCTCCGAATTGTCGGCACGAAGTCCATGTGGCCTATGCATTGCTGCGTGGCGACAAGCTGCGCGAATGCATCATCAACACCTATCGCGATCACCCGCACTACGCGCGCTCCGAGCCGTGGATGCGACCGCTAATCGAGGTGCCGGCGCTGCGCGGCGCATTGTCACCCAGCGTGTTGCAAGCGCTCTGCCAGACCATGCGCGCCGAGAAGCTCGAGATCACCTCGTACAACGCGGGCAAGCTGCTCGCGGCGTTGCGCAATGTGCCCGAAGACGGCAACTACGTCCACGTCGACGACGCGCTGTACGCGGCGGGCGTCCTGCCATCGCGAACGCTTTCGACGTCCAAGGCCGTTGCAGCAGAGCCCGCACAGCCGGCCACCCCGCTGGCAGCGAGAATTCACACTCTCATTGCCGATCGTAGTTACAAGGAAGCCGTGCACAAGGCCGAAGTCGATCGCGCGGCATTGCAGATCAGCCAGCGGGAGTTTGACTGGCAGACCAAAGCGGCGGCGGCTCAACGCCTCGCGTATGGGTTCGACTGGGCCAACCGCGTCGCGCTGGCCGTTCTGGAACGCAACGTTGCGGTGGTTCTCCATATCTTCGACAGCCCCAAGGACTGGAACACGGAGTCCAAGCGCGCTCTGCGTGACGAACTCGGTATTGACGTCCTGCAATGCACGGCGGCCGTACGGCGACGTCAGCTGTTCGATCTGTGCGGGTTCTCCGAGGCCGAGCAGGCCGAATGGGAAACGCAGGAGGCCGATGCAAAGGCTCGTCAGCGTGCCGAACGCGTCATTGCCGAAGCCAAGTCGCGCGCCGAGGGGACCACCTATCGGCTCGAGACGGGGCAGGCCATGAATGGTCGCGAGTACGTCGACTTCTGTATCGACGCAGGCTTCTCGCAGCTGCTGGACGAGCAGCGGGGCAGTGCGAAGCGCTACTGGATCCACGATCCCGTCAAGCGCGTCTCGCGTCCGCTTCGCGCCAAGGATGGCACGCTCGACTACGCGCGTGCGCGCCTGTCGCAAGGTGCCATCGCGGAGGCTGCTTGATTGGTTCACCCCCGGCCGGTATCGGCCTGGGGGGCTTTTCTCGAATCAGCGGCTCGAAGCTGGAGTTTTCCCACGCAACGATCACCAGATCCGCGCTAGCCTTACCCTACCGATAGAGCTTGGTTCGCACTGACACATTCAGTCCAAAGCAAGTTTTACCCGCGTCCTGGACGCATCGACCCCAATGCCGGCATGCCGGCCATCTCTATCCACCGCCCACAGGGACCGCTCCCTGTCGGGTCGGCTCATGGGCATCACCCGATCTCCATGAACCAAACCTTGCTGTAGCCCCCTGGCGCTTGCCTTTTCGCGCCATAGGCGGCGACTAGCAAGCGTCTCTTCTCAACGACCGTGCCTTCTTGCGGTCGTCGCTTTTTCTCTCCCCATTTCATTTCGAATCCATTGCGAACCTCAGCGCACGCTGTCGTTCGCCTTGTCCTTAAGGAGCATTCTCATGTCCCATCTCGTTCAAACCATGGCATACACCGGCGCAACCCCCTGGCACGGCCTGGGAAACCGTCTGGCAGAGCATCAGCCGCTCGAAGTCTGGGCGGAGGCTGCCGGCATGAACTGGCGCATCGAAGAGACCAACGTGATGTATCGCGTCGGTTCTCACGATCTCGACCCGATCCAGTCGTTTCCGGAGCAGAAGGTGCTGTACCGCTCGGACAATGGTAAGCCGCTGTCGACGGTCTCCCAGCGTTATCAAGTCGTCCAACCCGCCGAGATCCTGGAGTTCTACCGCGACCTGGTTCAGGTCGGCGGCTACCAACTGGAGACGGCTGGTGTGCTCAAGGAGGGACGCAAACTGTGGGCGCTCGCGCGCACCGGCCAGTCTGCAACCCTCAAGGGTGGCGATCATGTCCGTGGCTACCTGCTGCTGGCGACCGCCTGTGACGGCACGCTGGCAACGACGGCCCAGTTCACGTCCGTGCGTGTGGTGTGCAACAACACGTTGCAGATCGCGCTGGGTCGCAACCGTGGTGCCGTCAAGGTGCCGCATCGCAGCCAGTTCGATCCGCGTGCCGTGAAGGATGAACTTGGCATCGCGATCTCGTCCTGGGACGGCTTCATGGCCAACATGCACGAGCTCGCCGCCCGCAAGGTTAGCCAAGCCGAATCGGAACGCTTCTTCCAGCGCATCTTCGCCTACGCGCTGCCGAAGGAGGGTGGCGATTCGCCTGCGCGCGTGAACGAGCGGGGGCTGAAGTCCGTGCTCAATCTCTTTGAAGGTGCGGGCCGCGGCGCGTCGCTCGAATCCGCATCCGGGACGGCGTGGGGGTTGGTGAATAGCGTCACCGAGTATGTCGACCACCAGCAGCGTGCCCGCAATCCGGGAAATCGTCTGGACTCGGCTTGGTTCGGTGCCGGCGCGGTGCTCAAGCAGCGTGCCTGGGATGCCGCGCTTGAACTCACACAAGACCTTGCCTAGTGCAAGCAATCTTGAACGATTCCTCCATACGCCCTTAAGCGATCCGCTCCGGTGCCGTTGTCTGGTGCTGGAGTGTCGTTTTTGGTCTTAAAGCCCCGGCTCACCCCCGGGGCTTTTTTCTTTTGCTCGCTGCCATGTACTCAACTGATTTCTATTCTCGTTACCCCCGCTGGTTGTTCCGCGAGAGCGAGCCAACCACTGCAAGGCTGCCGGAGCAGTACGCCTGCCATCGGACCGGGAGTAGGGTGCAGCGAGCGCAGGACCAGCTCATGCGACCACAAGCCCTTGACGTTGCGCGCTTCGATAAGGAGCGCTTCACCGGCCTATTTGATCAGTGGCGGGCTCAGATTCGCGATGGCGAGACGACCGCTACCTATGACACATGGCTGGAGCTTCGGTACCTTGAACCGGGCAGTTCACATACATACAAGCAAGGCGCGGTTGTATTTGACCTGATACATGGTGTCGTCTATGAAGTGAGGACAAGAGACCGCCTGCGAAGACCCTTCCGAGTTCAACTGGATCACGAGCTTCCCTACGTGTCCTTCCGGGACACCGCCAACGCGTTTGATTTCCCTTGGGTGGCCTTCCCCAAGGTCTTTACGCAAGCCGATCTCATGTCGCTGCGACGCGTCTACTGAACAAAATGCCCGGCAACGCCGAGCATTCTGCTTTTGAAAGAGCGGTCGGGAACCGTAGCTTTCGCACTGTTTGAAAGGAACATGTTCCTACTCAGGTTGGCGCGGTTGCCTCTGGCTCATTGATGTGGATTGCCGCCGCATCCTCCTTTGGTGGGGATCCACCATATCCGACAGCCTGGACACGGGTGATCGAACTGCCTTCGAGCGTGACGCTCTCGCCCAGGCGAATCGTGCCGGCATAGAAGATGCGGCCTTTCACGCGGCCATTAATCTTCAGCGAAGCGCGGCTCTTCACGTCACCCTCGACGGTGCCGTCGATGATGATATGTTCGCCCTCGACATCGCCGTGCACAACGCCGCCCCGGCCAATGTGCAGGAGGCCGTGGCTCGCTCTCACGTTGCCGGTCACAAGCGCGAGGCAGGTGAAACCGTCTTCCGACACGAGATCGCCGTGGATGCTCATGCCGGCGCGCAGGACACTGAAAGAAGGAGTGCTGGTCATCAGTCGTCTCAGAACAGTTTCACGTCGCGATTGGAAACGGGTTGCTGGGAAGTGGCAGCGCGCGGCGCGGCGTTGGTCACCGGCTTCGCGGCCGTCGTCGGCGCCGCTGTCGGAGGCGCTGCAGAGAGCGCCGGCTTCGCTGCTTCTGACTTGGGCAGGGCGATTCTCGGCGCTTGGGTGGCCGAAGCAGGCGCTTCAATCTCCGCAGCGGGTTGCTGGGCAGTCACTGGTGCGCCGACGTTGCTGCGCTGTGGCCACTCATGCGGCTGCGCTGCAGCGAGAGCCTCGCTAGCCGCGGGCGCGGTGGCTGCTGTCGCCGGAGTCGCCGCGGCCGCATTCTGGGATCTGACCTCGCGCTTGCCCATCGAGCTGCCAATGAGGAACATGGCTGCAGCGCCCACGGCGAACACCACGGCCCACAGCGCCCGCAGGCTCGTCACCCAACCGGCCGGTGAAGGCAGTTGTACCGCATCCGTTGCATTGCCCAAACGCAGAGGCGAGGGAGAGGCGATTGCCGGAGAGGGCGAAATGTCGATGGTGAGGGCAGGTTGGGCGTACTGAGCATGGAGTTGCTCGATTTCACGCATGTCCATGGGTCTGGCTCCGGGAAGAGTTTAGGAGGGTGCCGTCTGGGGCAAACTTGTCGGTGTCGGGGATGCAGAGTTGCTGGATCGACTTGATCCGCTTGGCAGCGATCACGGTCGTGGTCTCGCGCGAATCGGCGGTGATCGAGCCGCAGTTGAGGCTGTAGAGCGTTTCGGCGAAGATCCTGTCGTACTGCATCAGCAGTCGCAGCAGTCGCCCCGCAAAAGAATGGGAGACCTGTACCTCGCGGCTCTCATAGAACAGAGGAATCTCGATCTTCTCCGTTGCCGCGATCCAATCCAGAGCTTTGGAGAACCAGCTCTCCGCCTCGCGGAATGCTTCGTCCAGCGCCTTGACCTTGCCACCACGGGCGACTACGAACTTCGACGAACAGTAGTAGAAATGCGCATCGAGAAAGTCTCGGGCGAACTTCGAGCAGTATTCGTGGTGGGTGGCAGTCGCGGTCGCCGGTGTCAGCCGGCTAAGGCGCTCCTCGCTGTTCAGGCGCTCGATGGGCCTGAGGCCCGAACTGGGCTTCTTGGGTGGATCTTGATCGGCCATGTGTCCATGTCTAGGAATGCTCTCTCAGCCGAAATTGTCGGACACAATCGGACACAGTTGATTTTGAAAGCTACGCAGAATAGCCGAGCATTCGTCAGTTTTGAAAGAATGTCTCGTGCAACAATGCTTTCACACCTAGCGTCACTGACGCATCGACCCTGACTCCTGGCGAGTCCATCTCTTTGTTCAAGTCGTGCATTTGCGCACGCACCGACTGGTTGGCTACCAGTGTGGATATCTCTTGTGCTAAGTGTTTTCGCCGAACACTTCCCCTCATCAGCTCGTAATACGCGTTCCTCGCTGTGCCTCTTCATGAGCGCACGCTGGACACCGTTCGAGCCTGGGACCATGTGGAGCTCTCTCAAGGCCCCCTCCTAGGCAGAACGGCAGACGTCGAGCCGATCCGTGAACCTGCGGCCGAACCTGTGGGTTCGCGAAAAGGGTTGTTGTGCAGCGTGACCATGCTGCACGAGGGCGACTTTACGTCCTCAACAATGAGCCGCGCACAGAAGTGCGCCGCTCCCTGAGTGCCACGCCCCCGGAAGGGGCGTGGCATTTCGGGTTCCTGTCACTAAAGCTCGCTGCCGGCGCACACCCGGGGCGGGCTTTTTTTCGTTTCTGGATGAGAGACCTCGATTCCAGGAGCAATCGTGCACCATCAGAACGCCGAGATTTCTGCCGCCATCGCGGCAACGCTGAACCTGCGGCGTTCCAAGTACCGGGACATGCCGCAGGCTTGGCGAGCACTTTGTGAGGCGGCTCATGTCGCCAGTCTTCCGGAGGCCGCGAGAGCGAGCTTCCTCAATTCAGTAACGACCCAGCGCGGGGCAGACACAGCCTTGCGCCTTCGGGAGCATGCTGCGTCCATCCGGGCCAACGTCGTTCGTTTCCTCGACAGGAGAAAGAAAGAATGCATGCACCCATCACCTACAGCGAGCCTGGCGGGCGCCGAAGCCTGCTAGAAGAGCGGCCCATGCGGCCGCCCATCATCGGGAAGATCCGGCCCGGCATCAAGGTCCTGACCAAGGCTGCGCGCGACAAGCCCCAGGCCGTGAAGATCCACGATGCTGGCTTGGCCCGAGGAGATAGCTTCGAGCGCATCGAGACCGAGATCACCCGGGCGACCGGTATCAAGACACCGCTCGTGCCGAAGAACGTTCCCTGGTTCACCTGCCGCGCCTCCGACTTCGCCAACCCGGCGCTAGCCGAAGACATCGTGCAGCGCTACGGCGAGGACCGCAACGATGGCCAGGGGCACCGTCTCTGGCGCTTCCCCGTGGTCTTTGCTTTCGATGATTGGCTGAGCAACATGCCCAACCAACTCGTGGCCTGGACGAAGAGCGGCAGGCAGTACTTCTCGGAATATGGCCGTGACGGCAGGCGCTACTGCAAGTTGTACGCGCCTCCGGTGCGCGACGAGCGCGCCAATCGTGCCAAGCGCACGTGGGGCGGTCGTACCGTCATCCTGAGGCAGGACAATGATATTCAGGATGGATTGTGCGATCCGCAGGAATGTCCCCAGTACCAAGGCGGCCATTGCAACCTGTCAGCGAGCTTCTTCTTCGCGATTCCGCATGTCTCCGGACTCGGGCTCATCGAGATGCCAACCACCTCAATCTACGTCCTGCAAAAGGCCCACGCCGCCATGCAGACCGTGGCGATGGCGCGAGGCCGGCTCGTAGGCGCCAAGTTCTGGATGTCCAAGCAAGAGCTTGAGATCAGCCGCATCGACGACACAGGAAAGCCGGTGCGCCAAATGCAGTGGCTGATCACGCTGGACGCTGAAATCGATATCGCAGCATTGCTTGATGGCTCGGACCGGCACCCGCCGGCATTGGAGATGGCAGAACAGGCCGTTTCCATGCTGGAAGGGGGCAGGGAGGTCCGACTCGAGCATGGCTCAGCCGATGACGGCACTATCGGAGCGCCGCAGACCGATACGTCGGAAATCGGGGTAATTCAGTCCGCAAGTTCGATACCTCCGTCCGACACGGTGGGTACTGAGGACCTGGAGAGCGAGTATCTCGATCTCGTGAAGCGCCTTGGGCTCAATAGCGAGGATGGCACACGCCAACTGAAAGCTTTTGCAGCGGCGACCTTCGGGCGTGGCTGGTCCAAGCGGGATCAGGATGTGCGGCGGCTCTTGGCCGAACTTCGCACTGCGCTGGCCAATCCGATGGCATTCCGTGAGCAGGTGGCCGCCATCGCCGCCGACGTCGCTACGTAACTTTCGCCAGCCTTGTGCCGGCAGTTGAGGGAAGCCCATGGGCTTCCCTTTCTTCTTTCTTGCCGCATGCCGGCACATTCCCTTGGAGGTTCCAAAATGCTCAACGATGGCGGAAGCCTGTTGGCTGCGCATTTCTCTGATTTGCACTACTCCCCCGGTCATCTGGCCGAGGCGGATCGTTGTTTTGGCTTCGCTGTAGAGGACGCGATCGCAAGTCGCTGCCAGGTGGCTGTGGTGTCTGGCGATTCGACCGATCATCGGCTCGATGCCCACACGCCCGCGCTCTCCGCGCTGGGGCGCCGCATTCACGAGCTGTCGGTACACATGCCCGTACTGATGCTTCAGGGGACATTCAGTCACGAGCCTCCCGGCACGCTGGATCTGTTCCGGCTGATCGGCGCACGCCGCCCTGTGTATGTCGCCGATCGGATTCACCAGGTCGCGCTTATCGGCGAGGCATTCTTTCCGAGCGATGGCGCGATCTTCGACGAGCCGGAAATAGACGAACTGCTGACCCAGCACGGTCTGCCGGACGTCGTGTTCACCTGCGTGCCCACCGTCAACAAGGCGGTGTTGGCGGCCGCGGCCGGCGTGGCGAACGCTGCAACGGCGATCGGTGACCACTTGGCTGACTATCTGGCGGCGGCGGGCGCTGGGAATCGTCATTGGCGAGCGCTCGGTGTTCGTACCATCGGTGTTTCGCACGGTACGGTCAACGGTTGCCAGACGGAGCACGGCGTGCCGATGGCCGGGCTCGACCACGAGTTCACTATCGGGGCACTCTTCGATGCCCACTGCGACGCCTTCATGTTGGGCCACATCCATCGGACCCAGCAGTGGGAACGCGAGGGCAGGGTGGTGGCCTATCCGGGCTCCATCGGGCGGTTCCACTTTGGCGAGATCGGTACGAAGGGGTATCTGCAGTGGCAGGTTTCACCGGGACAGGCGGTTGCCACCCCAGTGAAAACGCCGGCGAGTGAGACCGTCTGCATCGACTTCGACGGGCCGCCAGACATGGCCAAGCTTGCAGAGATGGCCGCCGACGCTGCAGAGAAGCACGTTCGCGTACGCTGGACCTTGAACGAGGAGCATCGGCAATTGGTGGACCGTGAGGCCATCGAAGCGCTCTTCTCAGCCAGTGCCGAGCTCAAGCTCGAGGCTCGCGTGCTGCCAGCAGTTCGTAGCCGCGCCGAAGGCATCAGTCGGGCCGCAACCCTGTCCGACAAGCTGGGGCGATGGTGCGAACTGACCGGCGTCGATGCGAATCCGCTGCTGGACAGCCTGTCGATGCTGAAAAATCTCGATGCACAGGCGATTGCCGATCAGGTGCTGGCAGACCTTGCGCGGACGCCGGCCCCTGTTACGCACGAATCTGCTGTGTTGCCATTCATTGCGACGCTGGAAGACTTGGGGGCCGACGATGATAGCGCCGAGCCAGAGCCGATACTTGCCGTGTCCGAATCCGAACCCGCCACAGCCGTTTCGACTGCAGCCGCACCAATGAACTGGCTCACCGACGATCTTTTTGCGTAGCGATACGCCAATCCCTAGAACATGCGAAAGCCATGTTCCGACAGCCTTCGTGGCTGTCGAAATCTGGTTTCACCCGCGTCTCTGACGCATCGATCCCGCAGTATCCATATCTTTTCTAATCTACCCGACGGGTGCTTCCCGTCAGGGCGCACTTCGTCCCGACTTAGGAGTGCAAGATGATCTACTACCCCGCCGGTCCTGACTGGCTTTTCGTCGAAGAGACTGCTATCAACCGTTCGGACATGGCCAAGCGCCTTGCCGAGGATCACGGATTCACACAGTGCATGATGTATGAGCCGTTCGGTCCAGGCCGCGGAGCCGTGATCGCCAAGCGCGACTACATGCTGGTGATGGCATTGGGCGAGGCGGGTGGGAACACCTTCTTCGCCGTTGCGCCGTCAAAGGAGTTGCAAGACCTGATCTGGTCGTTCTCGAACGGCCTGGCGTCGCAATGGAGCCCGCTCGAGCTTCGTGCGCTGACGGGACATGAGGACTGGGCTGCCGTGATGAAAATGGCGGCCTCCCAGCTTGCAGATGCGCGTCGATCCGTCGAGCGCGCTGTCTCGGGCAAGCTAGAAAAGGAAGGGGCCACGGTTGCAGATGTGACTCTCTACGACGAGAACGTCATGGAGATGCCCTCTGACTACCTCCATTCCTTTGATGCGCAGGAGACATTCGAATGCGCCCACTGAAGCTCACGCTTACAGGATTCCACGGGATCCGCGACGGCATGCATCGGGATAGTGTCACGCTGGATCTGTCGACGCTGCCTGGCGGCCTGATCGCCCTTGTCGGCCCCAACGGGGCTGGGAAGACCACGATCATGGACAATCTGCATCCGTTTCCGATCATGCCGAGCCACGCGAGCAAGATGTCGGCCGACGCATTCTCGTACTGGGATCATCTCTGCGCACCGCGCGCAGAAAAGGACCTGGAGTGGGAGTACGGCGGCAAGACATACCGTTCCGCATTCGCGTTTCGCAACCCTGGTAAGAGCCGCAAGGCCGAGTACTACTTGTTCGAGAAGGACGCCGCAGGTGACTGGAAGCCGTTACAACTGGCGGACGGCACGCTGTCGGACGGCAAGGCGGATACCTACAACCGGTGTCTCGAAGCTGTCCTGGGGTCTCCGGAGGCGTTCTTCACGAGCGTATTTTCTGCCCAGAACAGGCGGCCGCTCGCCAGCTACCAGCCCGGCGAGATCAAGAAGCTGCTCGCCGAGCTGCTTGGGATCGATCATTTGCGTGACTTGTCGGCGAAGGCAGGCGAGGTCGCCAAGCTGCTTACCCGCTCGCTCGACACCCTACAGCGCGACGTGCTAACCCTCACGGGAAAGCGCGACCGGGCGACTGTGGTGGCTCGCGAGATCTGGCAAATGCGCGAGAGTCTGGATGCCGAACGCAATGCACGGGAAGCTGAAACTGCTACGGGCAGCAAGCTCCTGCAGGAACGCGCGACTCTGGCGGCAAAGCAGGCCGCAAATGCCGGTACCGAAGCGCGGTTGCGGGAACTGAGCCAGCGCAAGGGCGAGTTGGACCAGCGTGCGGCATCTCTGTCCAACGATGCACAGGCCTCCGCCGGACGTGTCATGACACGCCGGCGCGATCTGGATCGGCAGGCGGCAGGCCATCGTGTCGTATTGGCGGAGGCCGCTGACATTGAGGCAGCTGCGGGCGAGAGGGATATCGTGCAACTGGCCATTGGCCGGAGGCAGGATGAAAATGCGCGCCAGCGCGCGCTCGTGGAGAAGCTCGATGCCGTTCAAGTCGAGCACGCTGCGCTCAGTACGGAGCTCAAGGGCTTGGAACAGCAAGGCGTTGCTGGCGCGAAGTTGGCCGATTCGTTGAAGCTGCAAGCGGATGTCATTGACACCGTTCCTTGCCACGATGATCCCATGCACGCTACCTGTCCACTGCTGGCGCAAGCTCGCAGTGCCAAGGCAAAGCTCGGTGAGCAGGTCGTATCTATCAAGGCACTGCGCGAGAGCTATCGGAAGAAGCAGGAGCACATGCAGGCTATGCAAAGCGCAATGTCTGAACGCGCTACGGCTCGGGCGGCACTATCCGCCTTGGAGGCGCACCTCGTGCGTGATCAGCAGCTCTTGCAGCGGCTCGCGGCAATGGCTGCCAAGAAACCGATGTTGGACGCTGCGCGTGAAGGATTGGCGCAGGTCGACCGCGATCTGACGGCTTTGAGTGAGGAAGATGCGGCCCGCATTGAGCGCCACAAGCGCGATATCGCGGACGTGCAATCCCAGCTTGAAGCGGTGCGTCGGGAGTTAGCGACGCTGGCTACGGAGGACGTGACCGGCATGCTGGCTACGTTGGACCGCCAAATTGCAGCCAGCCGGGAGGCTGTCGCGGCCTTCTCCGGCCGGATCGAAGCACTGATTCGGCAGGAGAGCATGTTTGTGGCGGAGCGCGAGCGTCTGGACGTTGAGCTCGCCGGCATGCCTGCGCTCGAGGCCAAGGCGCAGGCGCTGTCTGATCAGATTGCACAGTGGAAGCTGCTCGCGAAAGGCCTGGGCAACGATGGCGTGATTGCGTTGTCCATCGATGACGCGGGCCCCGCCATTACGCAGATCGTCAATGAGTTGCTGCTGGCCTGCTATGGACCCCGATTCACCATCGCGATTCAGACGCAGACAGCGCTGGCCAGCGGTGAACTGCGCGAGGGCTTCTCCATCAACGTGATTGACGCCGACACCGACACCACGAAGGATTTCGGCGTGATGTCAGGCGGACAGAAGGTCTGGATCAATGAGTGCCTGACGCGCGGAATCGCCCTCTATCGGGCGCAGGACGCGCAGCAGCCTTTCCAGACGCTGTTCACCGATGAAGCGGACGGCCCGCTGGATCCCGACCGCAAGCGCGCCTTCATGAAGATGAAGCGCGAGGTGCTGCGAGTCGGCGGGTATGAGCGGGAGTACTTTATTTCCCAGACCCCAGACCTGGTGGACAATGCCGACGGCGTCATTGATGTTGTTGCGCTGTCGCTCCAATAGGCCGCGCCATTCACTAACCCTATGCCCGTTTCCTGAAAGGAAGCGGGCATTTTCTTTTTTTCAAGCATCAATAAATGACAGCCAATTTCAGTCGTGAGCAGGAAGCCGCCGTCGTTGCGGCCGTCCAGCAAGGAAGAGACGACATCATGATGTGGATCGCCAATGGCTCGGTGTCGCCCACAGTGACGGCGTTCGCGCAGCTCCATGATCATCTAGATGCCAACACTGCCGGCGACCTGTGCAGGGCCGGGGGGGCAGTTCGCCAACGCCTTCCCTCAAAACGACGACGCGGAAAGCGAATTATCAGTGCATGCAGCCAATCGCGTACAGGAAGCGTTAGACAACTGGCTAGGGAGCAGCACAGAGCGAATCCGGTGGCTAGTGGAGGAAACTATCGACGCGGCGCTGGACGCCGCTGTCGAGAAGGTCCAGCAGATCCTGAAAGTCGACGCTGGCGATGTCGCAGCCGTGTCTTTTTCATGGGCGGACAGGGAGAGGCGGTTCGCGACTATTTCCGGCGCTATGTGAATGGCGAGATCGCAGCGCTGCTGAAGGATCGAGCTATCGCAGCACCAGACAACTGAGCAATTCTCTTTTATTTCCAACCCAACGGGTCTCCTCGCCCGTAGGGGCGTGGACCCCAATCGACAAGGTCCATCATGGAAACCATTTCTCTCTTTCCGCAGGGTGCATGCGACCCCGTAGAAATGAAGGCCGACAAGGCGATCGCAGCCATCGTTGCGTTGTTCGCGGCCGGCCACCCTGTCGTCGTCGCTTATAGCGGCGGTAAGGACAGCAGTGTTGTCGCAGCCCTTGCGTTGTATGCTGCCCTACCGCTGGGCATCTTGGCGGTAGGAAAAATCGTCCCGGCCGCGATCATGGTCGCGCACCGCGAGTCGGTGGCTCTGGCTGCGGAGCGCCCTGTAAGCCCTTCGGCTGCCGTTGTCATTGCTTTAATCTGGGCCGCGTCCATTACCTTGACTCTGTGGCTTGGCCTACCGGTATTTCTCAGTAGGAATTTGATGCCTCCTCCCGGGTCCCGCAGAATTGGCCGCTTCGTGGGGCAGAGTTTTGACATGCAATGTAACATTGGAACGGCTCATGCGCGTTGTCGATCTGGGGAGCTGCTGTCGCGATGGAAGGGCGCTGATTGAGGCCGACACGTCAGTGGTGCAAGGCGGATTAGGAAGGTGCGACGGATCGCACCTCCTCAGGTGCGGGGCATCGACTCTCAAGCTGTAAGCTGGTGCTGGCTCCCACCGTCGGCCACGCTGTCGGAACCGTTTCGAAACCTCGTTACCCCAGGTCTCAGACTGGGCGCGGCGGCCGCGCGGCTGTGGCAGCGCACCGCCCCATATTCCGCTAGGCGTAGATAGAGCATACGAGCGTCTCGGGATATGGGCTGTCAAAGCGAAACGTTGGGCCACGTTAGTGCCCGCTGCAAGAGGAATCAACGTGCGACGACGGGATCAGGTCGGTTCTGGCAAGTGCGGAAGGATCTTTTCGATGGTCACCGGATAGCTGCGCACGCGGGCGCCGCAGGCGTTGTACACCGCATTCGCAACGGCGGCTGCCACGCCGGAGATGCCTAGCTCGCTAACCCCCTGCGCCTTCATTGGCGAGGAGTGGGGGTCGAGGTGGTCGATGAAGATCACCTCCTGCTCGATGATGTCGGCATGTACTGGCACCTCGTAGGACGCCAGGTCGTGGTTCACGAACAGGCCCAGACGCGGATCGACTGCCAGAGATTCCATCAGCGCTGCGCCGAGACCCATGGTCATCGCACCGATAACCTGGCTGCGCGCGGTCTTCGGATTAAGTATTCGCCCGGCAGCGCAGACCGCGAGCATGCGCGTGACGCGCGCCTCGCCGGTGGCGCGGTTCACACGAACCTCGCAGAAGTGCGCGCCGAAAGTTTGATGTGCAAGTCCACCGCGAGCCTGATCGAATTCGATCCCGTCCTCCACCACCACCTCGCCGCGTCTAGCAAGGGCGCTCAACGCTACGCGGCGATCGCCTTCACTGACGAAACCATCGGCGAAGGTGGCGCGCGCAGGGTCGAGGCCGGCCGTCGCGCACAGTGTGTCGCGTAGCCGAGCACAGGCGGCATACGTGCCCGACGTCGAGCTGTTGGCGCCGCGCTGGCCCAAGGAGCCGGAGGCGCGCGGGAACGTGGAATCGCCCAGCCGCACTTCGACGCGCTCCAGCGGCAACCCCAGCATCTCCGCGGCAGTCTGGCCGATGATGGTGTAGCTGCCAGTGCCGATATCGGTCATGTCAGTTTCCACGAGCAGGGTGCCATTGCGCCGCAGACGAACACGGGCGGCGGAGTTGGTCACGTTATTGCCCCGGATTGCCGACGCGACGCCGAAGCCTACATAGTCGTCGCCCTCTATCCATTGCCGGGGAGCCGTGCGACGGCGGTGCCAGCCGAATCGCTCGGCACCGGTGCGCAGGCAATCCACGAAATGGCGTGTACCGAAGCGCTTACCGCTGGTCGGATCGACCGCAGTGTCGTTGCGGATGCGCAGTTCGACTGGGTCGAGGTGGAGCTTTTCAGCCAGTTCGTCCATCGCGACTTCAAGGGCCATCAGCCCCGGCGCCTCCCCAGGCGCGCGCATGGCGTTGCCCTCCGGCATATCGAGCCGGCCTAGCCGCGTCTGTGTCAACCGGTTTGCACCGGCATACAGTGAGGCGGTGGGAATGGTGCAGCGCTCGGCGGGCCCGCCGGGCAAGTTGCCGGACCAGCTTTGGTGTCCAATCGCTTGCAGGCGGCCCTCACGGTCGGCGCCCAGGCGCACGCGCTGATGAGTCGCTGGCCGGTGGGTGGTGTTGTTGACCATGGTGTGCCGCTCTAGAGCGAGCTTTACCGGGCGGCCGCAGTGGCGTGCGGCCAACGCGGCCAGCACGGCGTCACTGAGCACGGTTGCCTTGCCACCAAAGCCGCCCCCGATGAATGGAGACACGATGCGGATGCGGTCCTGGGGCAGTCCGAAAATCTTCGCCAGGTCGCGCAACCCCCACGAGACGATCTGGATCGATGTCCACACAATCAGTCGCCCCCCCCTCCAGGCAGCGACCGTTGCGTGCGGCTCCATCATCGAGTGCGATTGATCGGGAGTGTCGTAGGTCGCATCGACTTGGACTGGACTGGCGGCGAAGGCCCGTTCAAAGTCGCCGATGTGCGAATCGGGGCTACCCGTTGGCGCCTTGTCATCGAACTTTGCCCGCTTCAGTTCGAAGGCGCCGGGCTGGCGCATGTAGCGCACTCGCACGCGTGCGGCGCCTTCGCGCGCCTGTTCCAGAGAGCCGGCCACCACCACCGCCACCGCCTGGTGATAGTGCTCCACCGCGTCGACGGCCAACGCCTTGGCGACGTAAAACTCCCCGACGTCCAGCTTCCCGGCTGTGCGACCCGTGATGACCGCTTCGACGCCCGGGGCGGCCATCGCATATCTGGTGTCGATGTCGAGGATGCGGCCGTGGCCAATGCCGGCTGCCACGATTGCCCCGTACAGCTGATTGGATGCCACCTCGTGTTGCTCATAGGCGTACCGCGCCTGACCCGCTACCTTCAGCGGGCCATCCAGGCGGTCGTAGGCATGGCCGACGACCTTGAGCTGGTCGATCGGATTATCTGCAGCGGGCTGTGTGAACTTCATGCTGTTCTCCTTGGGGCCGGCGCGTCAGCTCGCCCGTACCGCGGGGGCGCTGAGGATCGATGCCAACGTGCGTCGAACCAGATCGACCTTGAAGGCGTTGTGCGGGGTCGGATTGGCGCCCTCGAGCAATTGATGTGCAATGGACATGGGTGACTGGCCAGCCCTCCAGCGCAGTGGGCCGGCCCAAGGCTTGTGGGCGACGCCGCCCAGGGCGACGCGAACTGCGCCGTCGTGCTCGATGATGGCGGCGACAGAAATAAGAGCGAATGCATAGGACGCGCGATCTCGCAGCTTACGGTAGACGTGCCGCCCGCCAATCGGCGGTGGTAGCACGACTCCAGTGATGAGCTCGCCTTCATCGAGAACCGTTTCCCGATGTGGTGTGTTGCCAGGGGGCAGGTAGAAGTCGTCGAGGGGGATAGTGCGGCTTGTCCCGTCCACGCGCATTGTTTCGATCGTCGCCTGTAGCACGCGCAAGGCTACCGCCATGTCGCTGGGGTGCGTGGCGATGCAGTCGACACTGGCCCCGACCACCGCCAATTGGCGGCTGTAGCCGCCAACGGCAGCGCAGCCACTGCCCGGCAGCCGCTTGTTGCAGGCTTGGTTGACGTCATAGAAGTATGGACAGCGGGTGCGCTGCAGCAGGTTACCGCCGGTGGTAGCGCGGTTGCGCAATTGCCCGGAGGCGCCGGACAACAGCGCCAGCGACAGCACGGCATAGTCCCGACGCACGTCCGGATGTGATGCCAAATCCGAGTTGCGCACCAGCGCACCGATGCGTAGTCCGCCTTCGGGGGTCCGCGTTACGTCGTCCAGCCCGATGCCATTGATGTCGACCAAGTGCGCGGGAGTGGCGATCCGCAGTTTCATCAGGTCCAGCAGGTTCGTACCCCCTGCGATAAATCGCGAGCCTTTGACTCGGGCGAGCTTGGCAACTGCATCGGCCGGAGAAGTTGCGCGTTCGTAGGTGAACTGCTTCATATCAGGCCTCGGACGCGTCGAGAATCGCGGCAATGATGTTGGGATAGGCACCGCAGCGGCACAGGTTTCCGCTCATGCGCTCGCGCATTTCAATGGCTGAGAGTTTGGGGGTGGCGGCCGGGTCCGTCGCCGCGAAGCTCGGCATTCCGCCGGCAATCTCGTCCAATGCACCCACCGCAGAACAGATCTGCCCGGGCGTGCAGTATCCGCACTGAAAGCCGTCATGCTTGACGAAGGCCGCTTGCAGCGGGTGAAGGCGCTCGGGCGTGCCCAGTCCCTCGATGGTGGTGACCGATGCACCATCGTGCATCACGGCCAAGGTCAGGCAGGAATTGATACGCCGCCCGTCGAGCAGCACCGTACAGGCACCGCACTGGCCCTGGTCGCAGCCCTTTTTGGTGCCAGTCAGGCGTAATTGCTCCCGCAACGCATCGAGAAGAGTCGTACGATTGTCGACCTGCAGCACGACGGCTCTGCCGTTTATCTCCAGCGATAGATCGGTGGTAGGCGGCAACGCCGTTGGATCTTTCGGGTGATCCGCCGCGGGTGTCCGTGCTACCGCGTTGCCAGCGACGAGCGACGAAGCCGCCGCGCCCGCGGTACTAGAGGCCCCCAAGGCAAGGACCTCGCGACGGGACATCTTGAGATTGTTCATGACTAACTCCGGTGAGGGTTGCGGCGGAAAGGATGCGCTGCGTATGCTAGGGATGCACGATGCTTCAAGTAAGTCCGACAGCGCGCATGCGGTGTTGAGTGAGATTCACCGATTAGCAAGAATCGCCGACGCCTAGGACGCCGGCCGACACTCAACCATGATCGCCTCCGCTCCGAACCGGGCTCGCATTGAGCCGGGGAGAACGTGCGGCGCCACCCGTTGCACGGAAAACAATGGCACAGGCAACCCCTGCCAAGAGGGCGTCGCCGATGGCGATCTGAAAGAGGCTCAGCCCGCGTGCCAGTTGGCCTGCGACGAAGGAGGGCACGGCCGCGCCGCAGTAGGAAGTCGCATAGATCAGCGCCAAGAGTCCGGCTCGTTCGCCCATGGGCGCTTCGGATACCAGCGATCGGATACCGCCAGTGAGCGTGGCGCCGAGCGCCACGCCGGCGACCGCGCTGGCGGCGATGAAGGGTGTAACCGCGCGCAGCCGCAGCGAGGCAAGCAGGCCCAGCACAGCCAGGAAGAACGTCAGCATGCCGGCGCGCTGCACGGTGGTGGCGGGGAAGCGGCTGGCCCACGCGCTGCCAAGCGCGCTGGGCGCCATCAGCGCCGCCACTACCAGGGCGGCCACGATCGCGTGGGAACTGCCGAGTTGCTGCGCCGCGATCGAGGGACCAAACGCCTGGTAGAAGCCGCCAAGTGCCCAGGTCGCAACGAAGGTACAGGCTGCGATGGCGAACTCTTTGCGCGCGCGGGCGGGAAGTCTGAAACGCGGACGCAAGCTGCCCAGCGCCCCAGGAGTGCGTGAGGCGGTTTCCCCGCTGAATGCCACAAGAGCGGCACCCAGCGCAAGGCCGGCCAGCGCGAACAGATACGGTAGGGTCCTGGGCATGGGCGCGTATTCAACTAGTGCGCCAGAACCCAGCACGCCTGCGGTCAGTCCAAGCAACGGCCCGTTGCTGGCGACCGCCGCCCCAAGCCAATGCGGTGATCGCGGTGCGCTGTCCATGGCGTATGCCGCGGTGGCACTGGATGCCAGGCCGCAAGCCAATCCGAGCAGTAGCCGCGCGACAATCAGCGGGATGGCACTCGAGACGTTCAGCAGCATCAGGCAGGCTATAGCACACAGACCCAGCGCGGCCAAGGTCACAGGACGGCGGCCAACGTGGTTGGACAACCGTCCAAGGAGCAGCAGCGCGCTCACTGTTCCCGCGAAATAGGCCACCGCGGTCAGCGACAGATCGGTGTACCCGATGCCGTTCGATTCGCGGTACGTCTCGTAGAGCGGGATGGGGCTGGCGGAGGCGGCGAACATCGCCGCTAGCGAAACCGTGGCGCCAGCGAATGCCAGGGTGCCAGTGCCGTTCTTAGGCATCGTGACCCTCACCTACGTCCACGCCGGTCCCTGCCGAGCGGGCATGTTGCGCGGCCAAGTCATCCCGCACGAATATCGGCTCATCGGCCAGCGGCAGATTATCCCTATCCCGGACGGCATCGAGCGAACCTGACGGGTCGGCTTGCGCTGGAGAGAACAGGGCGTCGAAGTCTTGCGTGGGTGGCCCCTTTTCCGCGACGAGCTCTACTGTCTTCTGCGTCGCCGCGGCAGTCGACAGGCTGCGTACCAGAACCTCCGCGATCTGTTCGCTGGCGACTACGCCATCGCTGGGATCGGTTGCCCAGCGAGTGTCCCCCTGCAGAAGGGTCAGGCGATGTTGGTCGGCTTCGTTGTAGTCGAACCAGCCGGGCCGGACGATGGTGTACGCGCATCCGCTGGCACGCACCAGACGTTCGGCGCGCCGCTTCCAGTCGTGGCCTTCGAGCGCACCCCAGCGAGCATCCACGCGCTTGGTCACACCAATGGCAGTCATCAGCGCGATGCGAAGCTTGCGCTGCCCGAGCGCGCCGAGCACGTTGCGCACACCGCCATAGTCGACGCTTCTTGCATTGGGCGCGCCCAGCGTAAAGACGATCGCATCGACGCCATCGGCTGCTCCGTGCAGCGCATTCATGTGCGTGACCTCGCCGACGACGAGCTGCGCTTGGGACGGCAGTACGCGGCGGGCCTTGTCGACATCGCGGACCAGGGCCCGCACCTGATAGCCTTGCCTGAGCGCCTCGGCCACTACAAGGCGGCCAATGCTGCCCGTGGCTCCGACAACCAGCACCGTGGCGGGCGGACGGGCCACGGTAGCATTCACGTCAGCATGCTGTCCACACATCGGTATCCTCCCGTTGACAGCCGCCTGGTTTCTCGAATCAGGCGGCTTGGATTCATAGTGTTCGCGCGAAGAACGTCGTCAGCTTGCCGATGGCCGCGTTCACATACTTGGGCACCCAGTAGGTTTCGATGTGCGTCGCGCCATCGATCTTGAACAGCTCCTTGTCGCGGGTTCCGGTAGCTTTCGGAAACGTGTCCTCGGTCATATAGAGACTGTCGGCCTTGGTTCCCGCGATCATCAGCAGAGGCTGGTCGATCAGGTCGATCTGATCGTTCACGTCGAAGCGCACCAGATCCAGCAAGCTGCTGGTTGTGTACTTGAACGTCGAACCGGGGTGCGCATGGGTCTTCCAGTAGTACTCGTAGCCCTGCCGGTACAGGTCGAACGGCAACGCCCCGATCTGCTGGTCCGTCAGGTTGGCGTCGCCGGAATAGAGGACCTCACCGTCTGCCGCCTCCTGCGCACGCGCCGCCGAGGCCTGCTGAAGCCGTTGCTGGATGGTGTTCAGTTGCGAATCGTTGTAGCCGTTGCGGCGTACCCGTCCAGAGTTGAACATGCTGACCGTTGCGATCGATTTGAATCGCTTGTCGGTTTTCGCCGCCGCCAGCGAGTAGCCGCCGCCGCCGCAGATGCCAAGCAATCCGAGGCGCTTAGGGTCGACTCCCGCGTACTGGGTGATGAAGTCGGCCATGCCGTGGATGTCCTCGATGCGATACATCGGCTTGTCGACGTTGCGCGGCTGCCCGCCGCTTCCGCCCTGATACGCCGCGTCTGCGGCGATCGTGATGTAGCCCTGTTCAGCCAGTCGCTGCGCGTACAGGCCTGCGACCTGCTCCTTGACCCCGCCATTCGGATGTGCCACCACCAGCGTCGGATAGCTCTTCTTCGCGTCGTAGTTGGGCGGGGTGTAAACGTTGGCAACGATGTTCAAGCCGTTGAGCTTGTACGTCACCGGATGAATGTTGACCTTGCCCGGCTCGTTCCTGGTGATGGCACCATCGTAGGCAAGGGTAAACGGGTTCTTTCTGTAATCCGCGGCCATAGCCTCGCCAACGGTCATGCCGACGATGGCTGCCACCAACGTCGCGCCGGCGACTGTACTCTTCATATAGTTGATCCTTATCGTTTGAAAACGTGCTTCACTCACGCGCTACCAGCGTCCTTTCAGCGCGCAGTTGCGTCTTGGCGCGTCAGTCCAGGTTCTTGTCCGCGAGGAACTTCGATACCAAGTCGGCGATCTGGACATTGTTCAAGTCCGACATCGGGAAGTGCGTGTTTCCCTTGATGCCGATTTCCGGGAGATGGACAAGCGTGGCGTTTCCGCCATGCTTGTTGATGGTGTCGCGCCACAACCGCGCCATGGTGAGTCGCGCGCGCCAGCTGTCCTGCGCGGGCAGGTCGAGTGCCTGTTCGGGAATGTTGTCGCCGTAGATGACCAGGATTGGGATCCTGGTGAGCGCAGCGAACTGCGACATCGGCACTGCCGCTCCCTGCACCGTATCGAATGCGCTAGGAATCGGCGGCGGTACTTCGCCTTCCGGGAAGATAAAACTGCTGCCCGGCTCGAACGCGACGATTGCCCTGACCTTGTCGTTCTTGATCGCGGTCAGCCAGCCCGGCCCGCCACCCTGCGAATGGGTGAACAGGATGCCGGCGCCGATACGATCGAACACCGCCGATACCCCGTTGGAGACCACTTCCATGTCGAAGGGCCCAGTGTTCGGCGTCATCGCGCGGAAGAACTGGTCGCGAGTCTGGGCATCGCGGGCGAACTGCACCCCGTCGAAGTAGTTTGGCCACAGCCCGATGCGGAACTGGTTGAACCACAGTTGCTCGTCCGGCGTTGGCTTGAGCGTCGCTTCAACCATGCTCCGACCGGCATTGCCGCGGCGTGGCTGATCGATCAGGAACACCCCGAAGCGGCGGCGAAGAAAAATGTTCTGGAAGCCTTCCCGCCCGTCGGCCGTTGTCTCCCACGTTTTGGAGAACTGCCCGGCACCATGCCACATGACGATCGGCAGCTTCCGCGCGTTCACCGGGATCTGGTAGAAGGTGTACGCGTGGTCGCCGTGGTAGGTCTGACCAGCTGGCTCAAGCGGCTTGCGCGGATCAAAGGTGCCCGGCGCTGTGGCAACCTTGCCACCGGCCGCGAAGCTGCCCTGCCCCTGAATGACAAGGGGCGCCCGCTTGGTCGTGTCTGCCGCGGACGCGGCAACGCTGATTGCCAGCATTGCCACGCTGGCGACCGCGGTCAGCCATCCCGCGGGTTTCTTCGAATGCATGTTGGGTAGGCTCGTCATGGGATCATTTCCTTTGCGCAAACACAGTCTGGAGGACGGGCAGTGCGGACATGGCGCGCGGCCATCCGGCATAGAACGCCAAGTGCGTGACCACCTCGGCTGCCTGCGTTTGCGTAAGACCGTTGTCCATAGCTCGGTTCAGGTGGAAGGGCACTTGATCAAGCTGGCCGCGTGCCACTAGCGCGGCCATCGTCACCAGACTTCGATCTCGCGGGGCAAGGTCTGGCCGCCGCCACAGATCGGCGAACAGGACATCGTCGGTGTAGCGCGCTAGCTCGGGGGCGATCGGCGTAACGGTGGCGGCAACCGCTGCGGCACGCTTCGCTTCGGCGGCCGCATCGACAGGCACCAACTCGTCCGATGCAGGGCGGTACTGGTCGGAACTGATGCCCCTCTTGTTGAATACCTCCCTGGCGATGCCGACCACGCTCATGCCATTGGGCCAGCCGGTGTAGAAAGCCAGGTGGGTGACGAGGCCAACAATCTCTCGTGGTGTCACGCCGTTGTCGAGCGCCAGATTGATGTGCGAGGTCATTTGAGCGCTCTGGCCGTTGGCCAGCAGCGAGGACATGGTGACCAGGCTGCGGTCGCGCGGCGAGAGTTCCTTGCGCTTCCACACGTCACCGAACAGCACGTCTTGCGTGTAAGCGAAAAGCTGAGGGGCCGTCTCCTTGGCTTGCCGGGCGGCGGGCGTGTCCGGCACCGTACTTTGCGCGCCCGCCTGCGGGGACGGGGCCGCGAGCAGAGCCGCCATGAGTGGTGGTAAGAGCTTCATACTGCGCGTCTCCTAAAGTTGCAAGGCGGCATCGCCCCCAAGTGGCGGTCGCGAACGGTGCGTGTGCGGGATTGGAAGTGAACCGAAGAAGCTGGTACTCCAGTGGTCAGCCATCCCTTGTTGGATAGATGGCATCGTACGGAGAGTGAGCCTTTTGATTAAGACCAATATTCAGCAAGGACTGCTGAACTGTTCTCATGAATGAGGAGCTGGGCTTGCGGAAAGGGGACGCTAAGCGACGCCGTGAAGCGGGGAGTCGGGGCGCGACCCTACTCCCGATGTCGCAGCGCTTCAACAACAACGGCCAAGGCGCGGGAGGACTGACGACGGCTGGGATAGTAGAGGTAGTAGCCCTGATAGGGAGCGCACCAGTCGTCCAGGACTCGGACCAAGTCGCCCGTGACAATGCGATCCAACACCATGTCCTCCGGAACAAAGGCCAGGCCATGGCCCTCCAACGCCGCCCGGACGATCGATGAGCTGTTGTTGAACACCCATCGTCCCGTGACCCGGAGCTTGATCTCTTCGCCTCCCTTGTCGAAGTCCCAGGGCAGTAATCCACCATGGGTTGGAAGCCGCAGGTTGATGCAGTCGTGCTGCGCCAGCTCGCGAGGTGTCACTGGCACTGGATGATTGGAGAAGTACGTGGGGGAACCGACCACGGCGATCCGTTGATCGGGACTGATGCGCACAGCGATCATGTCCTTGGCCACTTGATTCCCCAGTCGCACCCCCGCGTCGTAGCGTTGGGACACGATATCCGACATGGTGTAGTCGACAGTGATTTCGACGCTAATGTCGGGGTAAGCGGCCATGGCCTTGGCGAGCTTGGGCCACAATATGTTGTTGGCAGCATGCTCGGCCGATGTGATCCGGATGGTCCCGACAGGCTTGTCGCGCAGATTGCGCACCGCGGCCAGCTCGGCATCGATGTCTTCGAACCGCGTGGCGACACTGAGGAAGAGACGTTCGCCTGCCTCGGTCGGCGAAACGCTTCGCGTGGTGCGCGTCAGCAACCGGACGCCGTGCCGTGTCTCCAGGCCGCGGATGGCATGACTCAATGCCGAGGCGGAAACCCCGATGATGGCGGCCGCCCTGGTGAAACTACCCTCACGCACGACATGGACGAAGGCGAGGACGTCGTTGAAATCTTCTATAGCCATGAATGCCCCGCTTGGATCGTTAGCCGAGACCGTCGCTTGATGGATAACGCAGTGCATCGATAAGCACGGTCATCGCACGCGACAACTGTCGCCGGCTGGGGTAGTACAAGTGATATCCAGGAAAAGACGGGCACCAATCCTGCAGGACTTGCCGTAAGTGCCCCTTCGTGATGAAAGGTCGCGCCATGTCTTCCGGCACGTAGGCCAGGCCGAAGCCGGCCAACACCGCATCCAGGATTTGTTTGGTCCCATTGAAAACAAGCTGGCCATCCACACGCGCCTTGACCTGATGCCTGCCCTTCTGGAGCTCCCACGCGTAGAGGTCGCCATGGCTCATCAAGCGCAGATTGATGCACTCATGTTGAGCCAAATCCTGGGGCTTGAGCGGAGGGGCGTGGTTCGCCAGGTACGCGGGCGACGCCACGATCGTCACGCGCATGTCAGGTCCAATACGTACCGAGGTCATGTCCCTTGCAAGGTCGTCGCCCAGGCGCACGCCCATGTCGTACCGTTCTGTCACGATGTCGGCAAAACGCGCGTCCACCGTCAGTTCGACCTTGATCTCAGGGTACTGGGGCAAGATCTTGGCAAGCCGGGGCCATAGGACGGTTTCCGCGGCGTTCTCACTGGCCGTAATGCGGATCGTGCCGGCTGGCTTATCGCGTAGTTCTCCCAACGCCGCCAGTTCGGCCTCTATTTCCTCGAAGCGGGGGGCGACGTTCTGTATCAGGCGTTCGCCGGCCTCCGTCGGAGACACACTGCGCGTGGTGCGCGTCAGCAATCGCACTTCCATCTTCGCCTCAAGAGCGCGGATGGTGTGACTCAGTGCGGACTGGGATACGCCGAGCTTCGCTGCCGCGCGCGTGAAGCTGCGTTCGCGGGCCACAGCAAAAAACGCAAACAAGTCGTTGTAGCTCTCTCTCGGCATTGATGAGCCCCATTCAATAGTGTGTGCCGATTCTAACCTCTAGTCGCCCGTTCCGACGATTGCTACATTGCATGAGTGCATAAGCCCACCATCCGACGGCCAGCACGGCTTCTCGGTGAACGGCACAGCAGTGGATCCGATGCCGAACAGAATGAACCGCCGAAGCTAATACGCGTTGGTTAGGCAGGTAGCGTCACAGGAGATTCAATGATGCATGAACGGACACTTGGAAAGAGCACGCTGGAAGTTTCCGCTCTAGGTCTAGGTTGCATGGGACTCAGCCACGGCTATGGTCCGGCAACCGACACGCAACAGGCGGTGTCCCTGATCCAGGCCGCCGTTGACCGCGGCGTGACATTTTTCGATACCGCTGAGGTCTACGGACCCTACCTCAACGAGGAAGTGGTGGGCATGGCGCTCGCCCCCTTGCGCTCTCGGGTGGTGATTGCCACCAAATTCGGCTTTACCTTCGGTCACGACAATAAGCAGCAGATCCTTAACAGCCGGCCGGAGCAGATCCGATTGGCAGTCGACGGCTCGCTAAGGCGCTTGCGCACCGACGTGATCGACCTGCTGTATCAGCACCGGGTCGATCCGAACGTGCCGATCGAGGAGGTGGCCGGGACGGTCAAGGATTTGATTGCAGAGGGCAAGGTCAAGCATTTCGGTCTATCGGAAGCCGGAGCCCAGACGATCCGACGGGCTCATGCCATACAACCTGTCACGGCCGTGCAAAGCGAGTATTCGCTGTGGTGGCGTGAACCAGAGGCAGAGATCCTGCCAACGCTAGAAGAACTCGGGATCGGTTTCGTACCGTTCAGCCCTCTGGGCAAAGGTTTCCTTACGGGAGCCATCAAGGAAAGCGCAACCTTCGGTGCGGACGATTTCCGCAGCAAAGTGCCGCGCTTTGCGCCGGAATCGCTGCGAGCCAATCAGGCCCTGGTGGACTTGTTGGGCCGGATCGCAGCAGAGAAGGGCGCCACTCCCGCACAAATCGCATTGGCGTGGCTGCTCGCCCAAAAGCCGTGGATCGTGCCGATTCCAGGCACAACAAAACTGCATCGCCTGCAGGAAAACCTTGGCGCCGCAGCACTTGTGTTGTCCGCATCGGATCTGGACGAGATCGCCGGAGCCCTGCAGGACGTCCGGATTCAGGGCGATCGCTACCCGGCGAACTTGCAGGCCCGCGTCGGACGCTGAACCTTGGAGCCGGCATGACTGCAGCACCCCCCGATCCCATCCGGCGCGCAATGATGGCGGCTCTTGCCGCTGCCCCGCTTACGAGCTCTGCAAGTCCTGACATTGGTTCGGCACCCCCTGACAAGCATGGACGGCCAGTGACGCCGTTCCGATCACAGTCCTTAGGACGGAGTAAGAAAATGAAGATTCGCAAACTTGGAAGTAGTGGCCTGGAAGTTTCCGCCCTCGGGCTGGGATGCATGGGCATGACCGCCATATACGGCCCGGCCCCGGACAAGAATGAGATGGTCAAGCTCATCCATGCCGCGTACGACCGCGGCATCACCCTGTTCGATACCGCAGAGGTCTACGGCCCCTTCGCCAACGAGGAATTGCTCGGAGAAGCCTTGGCGCCGATCCGCGATGAGGTCGTCATCGCCACGAAGTTCGGCTTTGACATCGATCCGAAAACAGGAGCACGCGGCGTCGGCACGAACAGTCGCCCCGAACATATTAAAGCCGCTGCAGAGGCCTGTCTCAAGCGCTTGCGCACCGATCGCATCGATTTGTTCTACCAACACCGGGTCGATCCCGCGGTGCCAATTGAGGACGTGGCTGGCGCCGTCAAGGACCTGATCGCAGAGGGAAAGGTCAAGCACTTCGGCCTGTCGGAGGCCGGCGTCCAGACCATCCGCCGCGCCCACGCCGTGCAACCCCTGACCGCAGTGCAAAGCGAATACTCGCTGTTCTGGCGGGGTCCTGAGTTGGAGTTGCTGTCGGTACTGGAGGAACTGGGAATCGGCTTCGTCCCGTTCAGCCCGTTGGGCGCAGGCTTTCTGACCGGCAAGATCTCCGAAGGCACCAAGTTCGATCCGACCGACTTCCGCAACCATGTGCCGCGCTTCTCTCCTGAGGCACGCAAGGCCAACATGGCGCTTGTGGAGGTCGTCAAGGCAGTGGCAACGCGCAAGAGCGCTACCGCTGCTCAGGTCGCGC
Source organism: Cupriavidus agavae (assembly GCF_004217045.1). Lineage (GTDB taxonomy): Bacteria > Pseudomonadota > Gammaproteobacteria > Burkholderiales > Burkholderiaceae > Cupriavidus > Cupriavidus agavae. The sequence continues at coordinate 10,258 of NZ_SGXM01000013.1, read as the reverse complement.
TGGCCTGGCTACTGGCCCAAAAGCCCTGGATCGTGCCGATTCCGGGCACCACCAAGCTGAACCGCCTGGAAGAGAACCTGGGATCCGTCGATCTTGAACTCAGTGCAGCCGACCTGGACCTGATCAACGACGAGGTGTCAAAGATCCAGGTCGAGGGCGACCGTCTGCCAGAAGCCGTGCTCAAGATGACGGGACTGTGATTGGGCACTTCCAGATATTGCACGGTAAAAAGCATGACCCGGAGTCCATCGTCGCGCCGACACCCTGGCGGTCCCCAGCGACAGTCCGCCTCGAGGCTCCGCGTTCGCGTCGTGCGTGCGGTGTCGCATGGCGTTCTGCCGCTGGCTCTGGCAACGCCGTGCAGCGAGGCTGCAGACGTGAGTCCCATGCGCACTGACAAGCCCGCGGGGCATGCCGCACGGCCAAACGGCACCAAACCTCCATTTCCCCACCTGCGTGCAGGTGATCGGCTTGGCGACCTGCTTCGGCATCCCGCATTTCGCGGCTTCAGCCACAGGATGCTGCCTTGGGACGGCAAGCCATACGACGAAGCGATGCCGCTCAGAGAGATTGGCCAGCTCCTGCCGTATCACAGCCACGTGGTTGTCGACAACGTGGTCGCGTCCCTGAATCGGATGGTGGACGATGCCAACGCAGGGCTCACCGTCTTCTACGACTCTCACAGTGAAACCGAAAAGCACGCCGCACCAGCGTTAAAGTACACCGGCCTGTTCTTCTTTCGAGGCAAGCCTGGCGCGCCTTTCGCCGTCATTGCGCCCGGGGGCGGCTTTTCCTATGTTGGCGCTGTGCACGAGGGCTTTCCGTACGCCGCGGAGATCAGCAGGCGGGGACTCAATGCATTTGTCATCAAGTATCGAGCCGGCCATGGCGGCAGCATGGCCACGGAGGATCTGGCCTCAGCCCTCTCGTACGTTTTCCAGAACGCAAGCACGATGCAGGTTGATACCCACGGCTACTCGCTGTGGGGAAGTTCTGCCGGTGCGCGAATGGCGGCGGCGATCGGCTCGCACGGCACCGTCGCCTTTGGGGGACGACCGCTGCCCAAGCCTTCCGCAGTGGTGATGGCTTACACGGGCCACTCCGACGTGGCTGCCTGCGAGCCACCGACGTTCGTCGTTGTGGGTGACCGGGACCGCATTGCACCGCCTGCCTTGATGAACACGCGCGTTGCCGCCCCTCGCCGAATCGGAGCACCCGTCGAGTCCCGCGTGTATCCGGACGTGGGCCACGGATTTGGCGTCGGGCACGGCACCAGCGCCGAGGGCTGGATCGACGAGGCAGTGCAATTCTGGAAGAACCAGATCAGGGAGAGACCAGAACCGGCTTGTGAAAAGCGGAACGACCGATAGCCCCGGCTTGCGCACCGCGCACCAGGCCGAGCTCAACGGTCTCACAATAGAAATTGTTTGCAAGAAGGACTCGAAAATGAATTCTCCAGCAGTGATTGCCATTGCCTTGTTCTTGACATGTTCTGCGGCATCCGCAGCAGAGGCCACACGAATCACTGTCACGCGAGCTGGCTCCCAGCCTTCCAATGCCGGACCTGAGAAGAACTTCAGCGGCTCGGTACGTGTGGATTCGCGTTTCCAGGCTCCTAGCCCAGCTCGCCTTGGAGGCGGCCTCGTGACCTTCGAGCCCGGTGCGCACAGCGCTTGGCACACGCATCCACTTGGACAGACCCTCATTGTCACCGCCGGCCTAGGATTGGTGCAGGAGTGGGGCGGCCCTGTCCAGAAGATCCGTCCAGGCGACGTGGTGTGGATTCCGCCGGGCGTCAAGCATTGGCATGGCGCCAGCCCGAACGTTGGCATGAGCCATTTCGCATTCGCGGAGGCGCTGGATGGTAAGTCGGTAGAGTGGCTCGAGAAGGTCGTTGAATCGCAATATCCGCGCTGACTCCCCTGATCGCTGCACGAGAAGTATAAGCGGACGCCCGAGATATATTTCATTCAGGAGCCATCGAAGTGAAAGTACGTTCTATTGATCCGACGCCGCGCAGGCAGTTTCTGGCTGCCGCAGCGGCGCTGGGTGTAGCTCCCTGGCTCCTATCCGCCTGCGCCAGGACGGTCAGTAATCCATCAGCGGTGCAGGACAAGGTTGTATCTGCAGAGCGCCGTAGCCTTGGGCCGTTCAAGGTGTTTCCCGTCGGTTTAGGGGTCCAGTGGCATGCAGGCGACAGAGCGAGTGCAGTGGTAGATCTGTACTCCAGCAGCACTGACCGGCAACGCGGCATTATCCTCATCCGGCGCGCGGCCGATGCGGGCGTCTCGCTATTCGATACCGCGGAAGCCTATGGCCCTTTCATGTCGGAAGAGCTCCTCGGCCAAGCACTGCAAGGCAGCGCTCGCGATCGCGTCGTTATGTGCACGAAGTTCGGCTTTGACATCGACCCGGCAACAGGCCAGCGACGCGGCGGCCTGAACAGCCGACCGGCCCACATCAGGCAGGTCGTTGAGGCACAGTTACGACGTCTGCGCACGGACCGCATCGACCCGTTGTACCAACACCGCGTCGATCCGAAAGTTCCCATCGAGGATGTAGCCGGAACCATCAAGGATCTAGTCAAGCAAGGCAAGGTGCTGCACTACGGTTTGTCCGAGCCAGGGCTGCAGACTGTCCGTCGCGCGCACCGGGAGCGTCCGGTGGCCGTCATCCAAAACGAATACTCGATGCTGTATCGCGGCCCCGAGACCCAGGTGCTGCCGTTATGCGAAGAGCTAGGCATTGGCTTTGTACCTTGGAGTCCGTTGGGCATGGGTTTTTTGGCTGGTAACATCAACGCCACCGCCAGCTTCGAAAAGCGAGATTTTCGCGCAACGGTTCCGCGCTTCGAACCCGATGCTCTGAGAACGAACATGGCACTCGTGGACCTGGTCAGAACGTGGGCTGCCCGCAAAAAACGCTACGCCGGCGCAGCTTTCCCTGGCTTGGCTGTTAGCGCAGAAGCCCTGGATCGTTCCCATTCCCGGCACCACGAGCATCTCGCACATGGAGGAAAGCGTCGGTGCAGCCAAGATTTTCTTCACTGCTGCGGAACTCAAGGACCTGAACGCAAACGTGGCGGCGATTCCCATCCGCGGGGCCCGTCTGTCGCCCGCCATTTTGTCTGCGACAGGCGTTGAAGCACCACCGAAGTCATGAAGGCCTGGATCGATGAAAGATAGACGCGACAGCCGCTCAGCAACGCAATGGGCTGAAACGATCATGGCAAGTCGTGTCTAGAGGTAGCCGTCGGCGAGGACTCTTGCCGACCCATAGCCGCCACTAGAGTACCGATTTGGGATGTCTGTTTGTCAACGGATAACGAACATTGCCATGCTTAGCGACCTATGCGCTACCCAGAGCTTGAATAAGCGCCGTTGCGCCATGGCGAGCTCGGAAAGCATTCATCAGCTTCGGCCCCACTCCATCCTGCCAGTTGCTTGCCCGGTGAAGTTCCGAGGCGACCATGACCCAAGTCGTCAGCGTCACCCCCGCCTGTTGGAGGCGGAGGAGCGACACCTGCTCGATTTGCTGGGTGAACGATGCGCTAGCATCAACGACCACCTGAACGGTAAAGCCTCTGCGGCGGGCGGTGAGCGCCGGCTGCATGACGCACAGGTCCGTGGTGATGCCGGCGAAGACAACTGACTTCCGGCCAGTCCTATGGACCGCGTCCACGAAGGCGGGGCTCTCAAAGCAGTCGACGCAATTTCGCTCGACGTGCTGGCGGCTTTTTTCGCATGCTGCGACGACTTCCGGAAGAAAAGGGTCCTTCGGACGGCCGCCGGTAGTGATGATGGGGAGGTCGAATGCAGCGGCGATCTCGGCCAGTGCAACCGCATTAGCGGTCAGCTTCTGCGGCTCCATGGTTTGGCAAGCCAGCATTAGCGTGGGCATGTAATCGATGAGCACTAGGACCGTATCATGGGCGTCGATCTGGGCCCCGGGGAAAGGCGAGGATTTAGTCATGTCAAGCCCCCTTAGCGCATCGCGGGGGCGATAACCTTTTGCAATATCTCCTGGCCTTGCGGACTCGACCAGTTCTCAGCCAGTTCTGCGACCACCTGCCCCGTGCCCAGCACCGTTGCACCCGCTCTCTCCATGCGGCGCAGCGCCAAGTTATCGCCCATTGCACTCGGCGAGCCGCCGGCGTCTGCAACCACGAATACCTCGTGCCCTCGGTCGAGCAAGCTCAATGCCGGAAACACGGTGCAGACGTCGTTGGTCACGCCAGCAAGGATGAAGCGCTGCCTCCGTGTGGTTTGAACCGCTTGCGCGAAGAGTGGATCCTCCATGGCGTTGACGATACCCGTTCGTTTGACCCTCGCATCGAATGCGTCGCGGCTGATCTCCTGTAGCTCATCGATGAGTGGTCCTTGCTGATGGTCTTCCATGCTGGTCGTGAGCACGATTGGCATGCCAAGGATGTGGGCTGTCTTCGCTAGCATCACCGCATTCTGCTTCAACTCTCCGCCCGGCATGGACGACACCATTTTGATGGTGCCGACTTGATGGTCGATCAGGAGGAGTGCAGCGTTGCTGCCGGTCAGTCGTTCGAAAGCCATGGTCATCTCCTAGATTAAAGTGCTATTGGTGGTAGGGAACTCCGCTGAAGATCATCACTTTGGCCGCGCCATGGGGGGCGCTGAGCACAACTTCGCTTACCATTTCGCTGGACTGGAATACGGGCGCCGTTAGGTCATCCAACCCAAAGTCGTTGCCCGACACAGAGACCGTGCCATGAACGGGCAGGAAGAAGGTGGAACGGCCGCGAGTCAACGGCAGTCTCAGCTCCGCTCCGCGCTCGAGCGCTACATCAAACATGTCGACGTCGGCCGGAGCGATGCCCGGAGCGCGGCGCCCGGCAAATTCACCGGCCACCACGCGCAGGTTCACGCCATGCAGCGAGACAACGGGTATGTCCTGCGGTTCAATCGATAGCGTTGAAGCCGGCGCCGATCTAAGTGCCGGCCGAACCTGCACGAAGATTTGCAGGGAGTGCACCGTCTTGCCTTCTACTGCCGGCACTTCTTCATGCGTCGCGCCGTTTCCTGCCATGAGCCAATGCACACCACCTGGCTTGATGAGGTTGCTCAACCCAGTCGAGTCGCGGTTTGCCATCCCAGATTCACTGTCGGGGAAGACGTACGAAATGGCCGCGAAGCCAGCATGCTGATGAGGTGGGAAAGTTGGCCCGCTCATCCAAGCGTGGTCAACGTTCATAAAGGGGTCCAGGTAGCGAGCGGCCCCGCGCAATCCTAAGGCGCGAAACTGGGAGCCATAGCTAGCGCTTTGAAGTGGGACGACAACAGGCATGGCGGTTGCTCCTTCTTAGGCGGTGGTGGGATTCTGTTCCAGCGCGGGGTAGTCGATGTAGCCCACCTCGCCACCTCCGAAGAAGGTGTTGCGGTCGGCCGGTGTCATCGGTACGTTGGCCTGGAGTCTGGCGATGAAGTCCGGGTTCGCCAACACCATCTGCCCGTAAGCTTCGATGTCTGCGAAGCCCGACGACAAGTCGGTGCCAATTGATTCACGGGGCCGCCCCGGCCGATTAACTACCAGTGCGGTCGACCAACGCTTGCGGATGTCATCAATTAGTAGTTCGTTTCCCAAGTGCATCACGTGTAGGTAGACAAGACCCAGCTTATCTAGCTCCGTCACCAAATAGCGGTACAGATCTGGGCCGTCGGCACCCTCGTCAATGCCCCACATCCTCGTACCGGGGGAAAGCCGAATCGCCGTGCGTTCAGCCCCAATTTCTTCGGCAACGCCTCTCGCGACCTCAATGGCAAATCGAGCTCGGTTCTCGATAGATCCACCGTACAGGTCGGCGCGATGGTTTGCACTCGGAGCCAGGAACTGTTGAATTAGGTAAGCATTGGCGCCGTGGATTTCCACGCCGTCGGCGCCTGCTTCAATAGCCGTGGAGGCGGCGTGCCGGAAGTCCGCGATGGTCTGTCGAATGTCCTCGATGCTCATTTCACGAGGCACCCGTGCCGCTTGTATGCCGGTAGGCGTGAACATGGGTTCACCGGAGGCGATGGCAGATGGCGCGACAGCTTGGCGATGATGCGGCGTGTTGTCTGGATGGGACATGCGACCTGCGTGCATAAGCTGAATGAAGAGGCGCGAATTCTTGGCGTGGACGGCGTCGGCAATTGCCCTCCATCCAGCGACATGGGCCTCCGTATAAATGCCCGGCGTCATCATGTAGCCTTGACCGTCTTCGGACGGTTGAGTACCTTCGGTCACGATGAGCCCCAGCGTTGCGCGCTGACCGTAATACGTTGCCATAGCTGTAGTGGGCGTGCCGTCGTACTGGGCGCGTGAGCGCGTCATAGGCGCCATGGCGAAGCGGTTCTGGAGGGTGTAGCGACCGAGGGGAACGGGCAAGAATGGAGTCGACATAAAGATCCGTAGGATATGAATTTAGTGATGGGCTCGATTGGCCTTCTGAATAACTGTGTCCGAAGCGGCCATGAACCTGCCTATGTGCTCATCGGTGAGGCCGGAGGACGGGAGTATTGCGACGCCTTTACGGTCGAACATGGCACCACTGTGGCCATCGAGCTCCGGTGCAAAGAAAAGTGGTGCGATGCGCTTCGCGTACTCCTGAGGAGTGGGTGTCAACAGCCCGATCAGTCCTTCGAGAACGCGCGACTTGAAGCTTCCCTGTCCCAAAAGGTTGTCGCGGATATTGGTTTTGATGAGGCCAGGGTTCAGGCCATAGAACGATGCGTTGGCCCAGCGCTTCGCGCCCTCAAGGACTAGCATCTCGTTGCCCGCTACGGTATTCATGTGAACCGGCATGGCCTTGTACGAGCGCTCCGCATTGAGGTCGTCGTAGGAACCATTCTGCCCCCCACCCGGATAGCCCATTAGGAAGACGCGCGGCACGAACTGTCCAGCGCTGCGGCCTGCCCCCAATCTCGGCGCAATCGACTGCAGCATCACTCGACGATTCAAATAGCTGACGGCAAGGTCGCGCTCGATCCCCTCAGGCGTTTCTTGGCGGAGAGGACTGGCGAAGATGCCGGTGGTGAATATGAGTAGGTCGAGTTCTTCGGCAGGAAGTAGGTCAGCGATGCGCTGGGCCTCTCTCATAAGGCTAAGGTCGGCATTCCAGAATTCAATGCTGGGAATGTCGGTATCACGGAACGTCTGTCCGACTACGAGGACGCTTGCCCCGAGGCCAGCAAGCTCGCGCGAAAACGCACGACCTATGCCCCCGGTCCCGCCAACGATGACGACGCGTTTGCCTGCCACCGTGCTGCGAGTAAGAGAGGTTGTCTTGAACTGAAAGGATGGGTCTTTTTTCATGGAGCGCTTTCGAGATATATCCATGATGGACTAAACTGTTGGTGGGATAAACATGACAAAATGGAAATCATTGATCCATTTGTGGAGCAGCGGAGCAGCGGAGCATGGAACTCCTGAACGACATGTCTCTGTTCGTCGAGGTCGTAAATGCCAAAGGCTTCCGAGGCGCATCTAATGCAACGGGAGTTCCAAACTCAACGCTTTCACGGCGCATCAGCTTGCTCGAGAAGGCGATCGGGCTGCGCCTGCTGCATCGGACGACCCGCAAGGTTGAACTTACGGAGGCAGGGCAGATTTACTACGAGCGCTGTCGACGTATCGTTGATGAAGCTCGTGTCGCGCACGAGCAGTTAGGCGAGATGCTGGCCCAGCCTAGTGGCCTCCTTCGGGCATCCCTTCCTGTGGATTTCGCGACTATCTACCTAGCACCCATCATCAGGGACTTTGCTGAGCGCTACGCGAGGATCACCTTTGAGTTCGACCTGACGCCGCGCCGCGTTGATCTGGTCACCGAACCGTTCGATGTCGCCATTCGCATGGGGGAGCAGCCGAATTCGAACCTAATTGCACGGCAGTTGGCCGTCTTGAGAGCACAGGTCTACGCATCGCCGCGGTACTTGGAAATGGCTGGGGTGCCAGAGACGCCTCAAGACTTAGCACGCCATGAGTGCCTTGGTTTTCCAAAGGTCGACACATGGGCGTTGGAAAGCGGCGTGACGAGTACCGAGGTGAAGATTGGCGGCCGCTATGTCTTGAACAGCGTCGGAATGTTCCGGACGATGGCTACACTCGACCAAGGCATAATTCTGCTGCCTCGAGCTGCAGTCGCCGAAGAATTGGCGGCTGGCCGGCTTCGTCAAATCCTTCCTGAATGGCAGGGCAGGCCACAGCCCGTGTATGCCCTCACGGAGACAAGACTGCTACCGGCAAAGACGCAGCGGTTCATGGAATTTGTACAGGAGCGACTCGCAAAAATTGAATAGCGATTGATCTCCAACGACGGCTCTTACGTTGAAGGCGGTCAGTCCGGTACTTTCTTGGCCGGCCGCACCTGGCCGGTCTCAGGCTTCTGGTCGACGGCCGTGATGGCCCACTAGGCTCTGACCGACCCTTCTGCGTCGTTCGGGGCTGCCGCTATCGATGGCAGCAGACGCAAGGCAGCCTTTCGGAAGCTGCGTAGGCTGAACTCAGGAACGGGTGTGCGCCTTCTCAAGGGAACTGTTGGCGGAGGCCACTGCCGGGTGGTGGTGCTGGCCGGCGACGCCCGGCGCAGGGGGAGCCGTTCCCTTGATCTGCAACTGACTCACAAAGTGCGTTTTTATTTCTACTTACTTCTGATGTGCATTATGCAATACATCGCGGGTCGCCGCTCCTTTTAGACGCTGCCCAAAGCAATGCAGCCATTGATATCCTGCAATTACGGGGAGGGCCGAAGATGAAACCTTGCGGGGAAGAGCATCGCGTCGTCGCAGTAAGGGCAGTGGCGGTTGCCCACCGGGACAGGCCAATAAGGCGAAGTGCTAGCTAAATTCTGAAGACCGGGAGGCGCCCCGCTACTCAGGGGACCGCCGCTCGATACGCCGTGGAACGGCGGCAATGAAACGCGTAAATGCCGTTCGACTTGTCTCTCTGAGAGGATGGTAGTTAGCCGGACCTGGATCGCTGGCTACCATAGGACCCGGAGCTACGGCGCCGGAGGAGATTATTTACCCGGCAGCATCTGGCCCAGCCAATGTGCTGCTAGGTAATTTTGGTGAATTGTTTCTGCGAAGCTCCGCGCCACCATGTCATCCGTCCGAACCCTCGCCGCCCGTGCATGGGCCCACGTTGCCGCGAGATCTACGGGACAGCCGATGGATCCAGGCTGGCGCGTAACGCTGAACTTCCACCCGGATCGGTTGTTTCGCGGGCGGCCGCTACTGGCGGTGATGGCAGAAGATGGCGTGTATCGATCCCAGTTCGAAACTGGCACCAGCAATGGTGGACTGACGGCGTATCCCGGTGGCGACCGGTGGCAATGGGAAAGCCGGATATTCGGGCAGGCCTATGACACAGCGCCACCTTCCGAGCGACCATGCTATGGCGCGCTGAATCTGGATGATGCAGCAGCCGGCGCAGCGCCGCGCTTTGGATCAGCCCATCTGCGGCTTACGCCCGGCACGCTGGATCGCACGACGTTTTGCTACCCAGACAGCGTCTACGAGCCTCGTCACTTCGGCGTGTTCGATCGTTTCGCCCTTGTCGATCATCTGGCTGCCGCGGCGGGACAGGTCGATCCCCTTGACCATTATATCGAGGCTCATGTTCATGGCGGGGTGCTAATCGCACGCGACGTGGAGGCCATCGTACTCGACCCATCATTCCGGGATACGCGTGTCGAGACGCTTGCCCATGCATTGCCATGTCATGTCGAATGGCACGCCGGCTTTCGCGCAGAGGCAGAGTTGCTGTGCCGACAGCACGAGTACCGCGGTCCAGCCGTCGCGGAACTTGCGGCGACCCTGGCCGGCGCACGCTTGCTTACTCCGGCGCGGATTGGCGAGGCCGTGCGCGTCAACCAGCACGATGCGCAGATGCTCAAACAGGTGTGGCATTGCCTGGCCCGTTTCGGCAACTGCAATCACCGGTAAGCCACTTTCACCAACGCTCAGGGTGCCGGCCGTTGATGAGCGCGATGCTGGGCTGCAGATTGGGGCTTACGCGCTGGAAGCTACTCGTTTCGGCGTTGTCCTCCTCTCGTCGTCCATGGCGGAAATAGGAAGCCTCGACGGCTGACGGCTACTGGAGGGACCCGGTCTTCGGCACACTCACAGGCCCCACCAAGCTCAATCGGCGGTTCTCGACTGTAGATTCAACCGGTCCACGCAACGGTCTGATGGAATCGTTCAGCGGGTGTATCAAAGTTTAATGTCTTTCTCGGCCGTTCATTGAGTCG
>NZ_SGXM01000012.1 GCF_004217045.1 Cupriavidus agavae | reverse complement strand
ATAGTGCGGATACCCGTGTGAAAGTAGGTCATCGCCAGGCTCTTATGCCCCAAAACCCCTCGACAGCTATCGCTGCGAGGGGTTTTGTCTTTGCGGCCGCGTGACGGCGCTCGTCGCGTATCATGCCCGCCATGACAGTCGAATCCGAACTCGCTGCCGTCGAGGACACCCCCTGGTTTGTTTATCTCATCGAATGCGAGGGAGCGTCGATCTATACCGGCATTACCAACGATGTGGCGCGGCGCTATGCGGCCCACGTCGCGGGCCGGGGCGCGAAGTACACCCGGGCGCGCAAGCCGATGCAGTTGCTGGGATGGCTTGAATTTCCGAACAAGTCAGAGGCGCTGAAGGCCGAGATCCGGACCAAGCGGCTGACAGCGGCCCAGAAGAGGATGCTGATCGGCGAGCTGAGAAAGCCAGATTCCGAACAACAAAAAACGCCGGCGTAATGCCGGCGCTTTTTGTTGGCGACGGGTCGAGGATCAGACCACGGTCAGCGTGACTTCGATGTTGCCGCGCGTGGCGTTCGAGTACGGGCACACCTGGTGGGCGGCTTCGACCAGCTTCTGGGCAGCTTCCTTGTCCATGCCCGGCAGCGAAATCTTCAGTTCGGCCTGGATGCCGAAGCCCTGCGGGATCTGGCCGATGCCGACGGCGCCTTCGATCTTGGCGTCAGGCGACACCGTGATCTTCTGCTGGCTGGCCACGAAGCGGATCGCGCCCAGGAAGCAGGCCGAATAGCCGGCGGCGAACAGTTGCTCGGGGTTCAGGCCATTGCCGGCGCCGCCCATTTCCTTGGGAACGGCGAGCTTGACGTCCAGTTGGCCGTCCGAGGTCACGGCACGGCCATCACGGCCGCCGGTTGCCGATGCGTGGGCGGTATAGAGGACTTTTTCGAGTTTCATTTGTACGCTCCTGGGATGTTGCCCATCAAGGGCAGCGATTCGACAAAATGCCGGTGACCGGCAGTCATTCTTCGGTCCGCACCGTCTCCAGCGTGGACCGCAAGCCTTGCAGCCGCTTTGTCAGCGACTGGATTTCTTCCAACGAGCACTGCGTGGCACACAGCACCTCTTCCGGGATGCTGGCGGCCGCCGCACGCAGCTTTCGCCCAGCTTCCGTCAGCCCCACCAGCACCCGGCGTTCATCGGCCGTGTCGCGGGCGCGGGTGACATACCCCGCCGCTTCCAGCCGTTTCAGCAGTGGCGTCAGCGTGCCCGAGTCCAGCTTCAGGCGGCTACCCAACTCCGAGATGGCCATGCCGCCGTGTTGCCACAGTACAAGCATGACGAGGTATTGCGGGTAAGTGAGCCCAAGCTCACTGAGGATGGGCTTGTAGAGCTTCGTCATCGCCAGCGATGCGGAGTACAGCGCAAAGCAGAGCTGCCGATCAAGTTCGAGCCAGTCTTCAGCGGGTTGAGGCGTCGTTTGCTTCGTCATGGGAGATATCTTATACACAATTCAATTGTGTGCAAGATAAATTTCGCATGACCCACATGGCGCTATAGAGAATAGGGGTGGTACATGTCCGAGCCAAGTCGTACTTAACCCGCGGCAAGGTACGCCGCAGGAACGTGGATGCGATCCCGAGGAATAGTAGTTTCTTTAAGTCTGGCTTAAGTGTCGCTGCCTACGATGGCACTGTCGCGAATCGCCCGGATGCGGCGACGCCAACCAACGTAAGGAAATCACCATGATCCGCCAGACTCTCGCCCGTTCCGCCGTCGGTGTTGCAGCGCTCGTCGCGCTGGGCGGCGGTTATGCCTACCTGCAGAAAGACGCCATCACGCCGAGCTATGCCGCGCCGACGCCGGTTGCCGCCGCGCCGCTGGCCGTGGCCACGCCGACCGACTTCTCCGCGATCGTCGACCAGTATGGGCCGGCCGTCGTGAACATCAGCGTCACGGCGCGTGCGCAGCGTACGTCGGCACAGGTGCCATCGGGCATGGACCCGGACGATCCGCTGTTCCAGTTCTTCAAGCGCTTCGGCCCGCAGTTCCAGGGCCCGCAGGGCGGCCAGCCGCAACTGGTGAAGGGGCTTGGCTCGGGCTTCATCGTCAGCTCGGACGGCCTGATCCTGACCAACGCGCACGTGGTGGACAACGCCACCGAGGTCACCGTGAAGCTGACCGATCGCCGCGAATTCAAGGCCAAGGTGCTCGGTTCCGATCCGCAGACCGACGTCGCCGTGATCCGCATCGATGCCAAGGACCTGCCGACCGTGCGGCTGGGCGATCCGTCGAAGGTGCGCGTCGGCGAACCCGTGGTGGCCATCGGGTCGCCCTATGGTTTCGAGAATACGGTGACGGCCGGCATCGTCAGCGCCAAGTCGCGCTCGCTGCCCGATGACACCTATGTGCCGTTCATCCAGACCGACGTGGCCGTGAACCCCGGCAACTCGGGCGGCCCGCTGTTCAACCAGCGCGGCGAGGTCATCGGCATCAACTCGCAGATCTACAGCCAGACCGGCGGCTACCAGGGGCTGTCGTTCGCGATTCCGATCAACGTGGCCACCAAGGTCGAGCAGCAGCTTGTGGCGCACGGCAAGGTCACGCGCGGGCGCCTCGGCATCGCGGTGCAGGAGGTCAACCAGGCGTTGGCGCAGTCGTTCAACCTGCCCAAGCCGACCGGGGCGCTGGTCAACTCCGTGGAGCCTGACAGCCCCGCGGCCAAGGCCGGCCTGAAGCCGGGCGACGTGATCGTGCAGCTTGGCAACGACAAGATCGACCACTCTGGCGACCTGCCCGAGCACGTGGCTGACCTTGCCCCGGGCACCGAGACCAGCCTCAAGGTCATCCGCAAGGGCGAGCCGATCACGCTCAGCGTCAAGGTGGGCGCGGTGAAGGACAGCGCCGTGGCGCAGGGCAAGAACGGCGGCGAGACAGGCGGGCGGCTGGGCCTGGCGGTGCGTCCGCTGTCCCCGGCGGAGAAGCGCGACAGCGGCATCGATGGCGGCCTGGTGGTCGAGGATGTGGGCGGGCCGGCTGCGCGCGTCGGCATCCAGCCGGGCGACGTGATCCTGTCGCTCAATGGCACGCCGGTGGCGTCGGCCGAGCAACTGCGCGCGCTGGTGGCGAAGTCGGGCAAGCAGGTGGCGCTGCTGGTGCAGCGTGACGACGCGCGGATTTTCATCCCGCTCGACCTCGGCTGATCGTCTGGCCGGACCGCTTCGGCCATGCGGTCTGCGTTCCCCACCGGGACGTAAACCGCAGGTATACCGGGCGTATACGCACCCCGCCCCGGAGTTGCGTATACGCCCGCAAACCCTTGCCACAGGCGGATTTCAGGGCGACAAAACGCCCCTGGGCGGCGCGCAAACAGGTATGATCTCGACTGCGATGCTCGAAGCAGTGTGGTGACTCACGTCGCCACGTCAGGTTCTTGCTCAATCGACAGAAGAAGGAAGTCTATGCAGTTGGATTTCAACCGCGCCCCTCACTCGCCGGCGACTGACCTGGCGAGGCGGCTGACGACAGCCGCTGGCAAGCCGACGCCTCGTCGGCGCAAGAAGGAAGTCCCGCCCCACTGGGAGCGTGGCTACCGCTCCCACTACTACCGCAACGAACGTGGCGACAAGCTCGGCGAAGTCCGCCTGTCCGATCGTGGCGAACTGCCCGTGGTCTATCGCTGGGCGGCCGGCAACTATTCCGGCGCCGAAGGTTCGCTCGTGCATGCGCGCGCCCGCGTGGAAGAGACCGTCGGCTTTGGCATGCGCCAGTTGTCGCTGTTCTGAACGTCTCGCCGCAGCATTGACGCGCCCGGCGCGCGTCCGCCTTTCCCTTCCTGCCTTTCCGCACGCCCCGGCCAGTCCCGCCGGCCATCGCGGCACATCACGAAACAGCCTTTGACGCAGACGCCGCGCCTAACGCTTGAGCGCGGCGGCGAGTTCGCGCAGCCCGGCACGCAGCCGGACGATGGCGTGGGCAGCGTCCTTACCCTCCCGCGCACCATAGCGCCACGCCACATAGCCCTCGGTGACACTGCGCACGGCCGGCGCCGCACGCGGCAGCGCAGCCTGGGCGCGCGCGCTGAAATCGAGCGGGCCTTCGGCCGCGCCGCGCGTGCAGCCATGGCGCGCCAGCGTGGCGCAGAAGCGGTCGTAGAGTGCCTGCACCGGTTCCAGCCGGCGCCGGCGGCGGTAGATCGGCACCAGCGCCAGCAAGCTCAGCAGCGCCAGCCCCACGGCCAGCACGCTGGGCAGGTGGTCGCCCAGGCCGGCCAGTTCCAGCAGGCGCTGCTGCTTGCCGCGATCGTAGTCGAGTACCCAGCGCTGCCAGCGGTAGGCCAGCCCGTCGATGCCCCAGCGGATGTCGCGCAGCCAGCCCGGCGCGCGCAGGTCGCGCAACGCGGCGATCTCCTCGCCGGCCAGCGCGGCATCGACCCCATCTTCGACACGGCTGGGCGCCACGGCGCTGGTCGGGTCCACGCGCACCCAGCCGCGCCCGGCCAGCCAGACTTCGGCCCACGCATGGGCGTCGGACTGCCGGATCACGTAGTGCTTGCCCATCGGGTTGTACTCGCCGCCCTGGTAGCCGGTGACCACGCGAGCCGGCACGTCCGCCGCGCGCATCAGGAAGACGAAGCTGCTGGCGTAGTGCTCGCAGAAGCCCCGGCGCGTGTCGAACACGAAGCTGTCCACCTGCTCGGCGCCGAGCGGGGGTGGCGACAGCGTGTAGGCGAACGGCGCTGCCGCGAACAGCCGCATGGCGGCCTGCACGCGCTGCCACGGATCGGCGTACTGCCGCGCCCAGCCGGCGGCCAGCGCGCGGCTGCGCGGGTTGCCGTCCGGCAGCGCCAGCGACAGTTGCAGCGTGCGGCGCGTCAGCGGTTCGGGGCCGCCGCCGAGATACGAGCGCGCCCGGTAGCGCAGTGGCCGGTCCACGGGCGTGCGCGCGAAGAACTCGTCGTCTGCCGACCAGCGCGCCGCCACGCTGGCGGAGACGGCCGCGCCACGGTCGAGCAGGTAGAGCCATGGCTTGTGCGTCGGTTCGAGCGTCACGTTGTAGTCGCGCATGCCGGGCGGAGGCGGGGCGGTTTCGTCATCTTCCAGCGGGGCGGCGTTGCGCAGCGGCTGGTTGGGATCGAGCCGCCAGCTCTGGCCGTCGTACTGCCACAGCACCAGCGCGCGCCAGTACAGCGCGCTGGCCGGCAGCGGATCGCCCACGATGTCGGCGCGGAACGCCACGTCGGGCGAGCGGATCAACTGGCCGATGCTGCCCGGCTTCATGGTGTCGCCAATGCCGGTGCGGCCGATCGGCTCCGACTGCGGCAGGCGCCACAGCGGATGATCGAGGCGCGGAAACAGCACGAACAGGCACAGCGCCCACGGCAGCCCGAACAGCGCCATGCGCCCGAGCAGCGGCCAGATCGCCAGCCGCCCGCGCGCCTCGGGATGATGGAACAGCAGCCAGTTGCGCAGGATCCAGGCGCCGATGGCCATGCTGTACAGCGCCAGCCAGAATGGCTGCTCGGCCAGATAGAGCGTCAGCAGCAGGTAGAACGAGAGTTGCGTCACCAGCGTGGCGTCGGCCAGCGCGCGCGTCTCCATGAGCTTGAGGATCACGAACGCGGCAAGCAGCGCCACGCAGAGTTCGCGGCCCAGGCTGCCGCCGGCCTGCCAGATCAGCGCGGCGGCAATGCACAGTACCAGCACGGCGGTCACGCCGACCATCAGCTTCGAGGGCAGCGGCGCGCGCTGGCGCCACAGCAGCCAGCGCCACGCCAGCAACAGCACCAGCAGCACACTGACGGACACCGGCAGCGTGCGGGCCTGCGGCGCCAGCACCAGCGCGAGCTGGGCGATCAGCATGCCGTGTTCCTGATGGCCGAGCGGGCGTGGCGGCGTCCGGGCGGCCTTGGCCGTGCGGGCGGTCATGGGCGGCGCTCCGGCCACAGCGCGAGCGCTTCGAGACAGGCGCGCCGATGGGCGGCGCCGCGCCCGGGCACGATTTCCACGCCGGGCAGGCGCAGACCGATGTCGGCGGCATCGCCGGCCGCCACCACCCACGCGCAGAGGCGCGACAGCCGCGCCTCGGTATCCATCGTCAGCGGCAGTGTGTGCCAATCGATCCAGCGGGCGGGCGGCTGCGGCGCCTGGCCGGTGCGGCTCATCCAGCGGCCGGTGCGGGCGCTGTGCTTCCAGGCGATGCGGTGCAGCGGATCGCCTGCGCGGTACTTGCGCAACTGGTCGATGCCGTCGTCGACGGCCGACGCCACCGCGCCATCGTCGTCCTCGCCGGTACCGGCAGACTGCGGCAGCGGCGGGGCGTTGGCTTCCGGCGCCGGATAGACCAGCGTGGACAACGGAAATTCGGCGTAGCTCCAGACGCGGAACAGTCCGAACGGGAAGCGGCTCGATACCGTGACGCGCGGCAGCGCCAGCCGTCCACGCCGCGCCGCCGCGAGCCGGATCGGCAGGACACCGTCGGCGCCTTCGGTGCCGTCGAGCGTCAGCGAGCCCGGCGTGTCCGGCGTGCCCGCTCCGGCGCCGGCCTCGATGCCGATCCGCGCCATGCCGTCCTGCGGACGGGCGTGCAGCACGAACACGGCAGCGTCGCCGGCGAAGGCGGGCGATACCGGCCCGGCCGAGAGTTCGAGATCAAGCAGGTTGCGATAGGCCATCCACATGCACGACATGCCGATACCCACCAGCAGGAACGTCAGCGCGAAGCCGAGGCTGATGTTGTAGTTCAGCGAGGTGGTCAGCATGGCCAGCAGCAGCACCGCAAAGCCCAGGCCGCTGCGGGTGGGCAGGATGTAGAGGTGGCGGCGGTCGAGCGTGACCACGCCGTTGGCCGGCGCGCGCGGGCGGCGCGGACGCAGCGCGGACGCGAGCCAACCCGCCGGCGCGGCGCGCGGGGCGTGGGTGTCGGGCGCGGCCGGGGCGCGTGGCATGTTCGGAGGGCGGGCAGTCAGTGCGGACGGTCAGCGCGGGCGCGGGCCGCTCAGGGAATCGGCACGCCGGCCAGCAGGCGGTCGAGCGCCGTGGTGGGCTGGCCCGACGGCAACAGCCGGTGCGCGGCCACCGGCACGAAAACGGCCTGGAGATCCTCGGGCACCACCATTTCGCGCTGGTCGAGCAAGGCCCAGGCCCGGGCGCAGGCCAGCAGCGCCAGCCCCGCACGCGGCGACAGCCCGGCAATGAAACCGGCCTCGTTGCGCGTGGCCTGGACCAGCGCCAGCGCGTAGTCCACCAGCGCCGGGCTGGCATAGACGCGGCCCACCGCGGCCTGCAGCGCCAGCACCTGTTCGGCGTCCATCACGGTGCGAGTGTCCTGGCTGGCCGAGCCGCCCAGGTACAGCACGCGCTCGAAGGCGGGATCGGGATAGCCGAGCGAGAGCCGCATGGCAAAACGGTCGAGCTGCGATTCGGGCAGCGCGTGCGTGCCCACCTGTTCGAGCGGGTTCTGCGTGGCGATCACGAAAAACGGCGCCGGCAGCGCGTGGGTGGTGCCATCGTGGGTGACCTGCCGCTCGGCCATGGCTTCGAGCAGCGCGCTCTGGGTCTTGGGCGGCGCGCGGTTGATCTCGTCGGCCAGCACGAGCTGGGCGAAGACCGGGCCGCGATGGAACTGGAATTCGCCGGCGTCACGGTTGAAGACCGACACGCCGATGAGGTCAGCGGGCAGCAGGTCGCTGGTGAACTGCACGCGCCGATACTGCAGGCCCAGCGTCTGCGCCAGCGCGTGTGCCAGCGTGGTCTTGCCGACGCCCGGCACGTCTTCGAGCAGCAGGTGGCCGCCGGCCAGCATGCAGGCCAGCGCAAGCCGCACCTGACGGGGCTTGCCGAGCACGATGCGGCCAAGCTGGTTCTGGGCCTCGGCGAGCGAGGCGGTAATGCGGGGTCGGGCAGTCACGATGGCGGCATCAGTTTGGTTGGCGATGCGGTTCGTACAGCAGGGTGCGGCCATTGTAGCGGCGCCGGGGCCGCACCGGACAGTGGGTTACCGCACCCACGCCACACCGCCGCGGGCCAGGTTTCGACTGCTTTTCGCCCCGCAGGCCGCGTCCTGCCGCGCCCTGCCGCACGGCGCCGCCGCGCTTCTGGCATTATCGAACTGTTTGTCCTGCTGCCACTTTCAGAAAAGTCTCACCTGCAATGACTGCCTCGCCATCGCGCGCCGCCCGGGCGTCCGCTCCCCTCGATTTCGATTGTTCCGCGCCGCTGGCCGATCAGGCGGCGCTGGCCAGCCTGGCCCGCGAGTTCCAGGCCGGCGGCTATATCGTGTTGCGCAATTTCGCCAGCGAGGCCACCTGCGCCGCGCTCGAAGCCGTGACGCGCCAGCATCTGGCGGCAGCCGTGCCGCCGGTGGAGTTCGAGGCCGATCTCGGCTATCCGGGCGCGCCGGCCACGCGGCAGGCCGCCGGCGGCAATACGGTGCGGCGCCTGCGCCAGGCCTATGGCCGCGACGAGGCGTTCCGGCGCTGGGCCAGCAACCCGCAGCTGCTGGCCACGGTGGAGGCGCTGCTCGGCGAGCCCACGCGGCTCACGCTGGCGCACCACAACTGCGTGATGACCAAGCATCCGCACTTCGGCAGCCAGACCGGCTGGCACCGCGATACACGCTACTGGTCGTTCGTGAAGCCGGAACTGGTGACGGTGTGGCTGGCGCTCGGCGACGAAGACGAGCGCAACGGCGTGCTACGTGTGATTCCGGCGTCGCATCGGGCGAAGCTGGACCCGGCCCAGCTCGACCCGGCCGAATTCCTCGTGGAAGCGCATCCGAACAGCCAGATGCTGCTCAAGGGCGCCATGCCACTGGCGCTGCACCGGGGCGACGTGCTGATGTTCGACAGCCGGCTGTTCCACGCGGCGGGGCGCAATGATTCCGAGGCGGTCAAGCTGTCGGTAGCGTTTGCTTACTTCGGCGCCAGCAACCGGCCCGTGAGCGGTTCGCGCTCGGCGGAGTTCGGCAGCGTGGAGATGCCGCCATCGGCGGTCTGAACTAGGTCCGCAACCCCACCAGCGCCGAGATCTTCTCGGCGGCCTCCAGCAGCGGGGGCAGGAACTGGTCGGTCATTTCCTGGGCGCTCGTGCGGTTGGCCTGGCCGCTGATGTTGATGGCGGCGATCACCTGGCCGGCGCGGTTGCGGATCGGGGCGGCCAGCGAGACCAGCCCTTCCTCCAGTTCCTGATCGTTCTGCGCCCAGCCGCGTGCGCGGATGCCGGCGACCAGCGTCTTCAGCGTGGCTACGTCGGTCACGGTGCGCCGGGTGCGCGGCTGCAGGTCGGACGCCCGCAGCACGGCGTCCAGCTCCGCATCGTTCAGGCCGGACAGCAGCACCCGCCCCATCGACGAGCAATAGGCCGGCAGCCGGCTGCCGATCGACAGGTTGATGGTCATGATCTTGCGCGCCGGCACGCGCAGCACGTAGACGATCTCGGTGCCGTCGAGCACGGAGATCGAGCAGCTTTCGTGCACCGACTGCGACAGCGCCTCCATGATGGGCTCGGCCAGGTTCCAGAACGGCATCGAGGTCAGGTAGGCGAAGCCCAGGTCGAGGATCTTGGGCGTGAGGCGGAACAGCCGCCCGTCGTTCTGCACGTAGCCCAGCCCCACCAGCGTCAGCAGGATGCGGCGCGCGCCGGCGCGGGTCAGGCCGCTGGCCTGGGCGATCTCGGTCAGCGTCTGGGCCGGATGCGCGGCGTCGAAGGCGCGGATCACCGACAGGCCGCGCGCAAACGACTGCACGTAGCTGTCGCTCGGCTTCTCGGCGGTGCCCGGGGCGGCGGCCCGCGGCAGGGAATCGGCTGGGTTCGCCATGGATCGGAAGGCCGCGCGCAGGACGCGGAAAGAACTCGGAAAGGCCGAAAGGGTAGAGGAATTAACGCGGCATTGCCAGTCCCGGGCCGGTTTGGGGGCGTGGCGGGCCGGTTGCGGAACTCCGGCGGCCGGCGGCGGGACGAAGTTGTCTACCGCATAATGTGCGTCCGCACAGGGCGCCCCGAAACGGCGACAGGCGGTCACGACAACAGTGTCAGGCAAGGAAAACGGGTCCGTGAACGAGACAATCCAGTGGAACGATTGGGAGGCTTTCTGTTGTGTGGTGGAGCAGGGCACGTTCACGGCGGCCGCCGCGGCGCTGGACTGCCCCAAATCACGCGTATCGGCGGCGGTGATCCGGCTGGAGACGGCCATCGGCGCCAAGCTGCTGGAGCGCACCACGCGCCGCATGCGTCTGACCGACGCCGGCGGGGCGGTCTACCGTGACGTGGCGCCGCTGTTCGCCCGGCTGCGCGAGATCCGCCAGGAAACGCTGGCGCGCGAGGAGCGCGTGCAGGGCATGCTGCGCATCGCCACCCCCTACGAATTCGGCGCCCAGCAACTGGGCGGCGTGATCTGCCGCACGCTGGCGGCGCATCCGGCGCTCGATATCACCGTGGAAATTGCCCAGGGGCTGGTCGATCCGATCCGCGAGGGCTACGACATCGCCTTCGTGACCGTCGATGCCGACCTGCCGGATTCCGGCACCATCGCGCGCCGCATCTGGCACGTGGAGCGCGGGCTCGTGGCGGCGCCGTCGCTGGCGGCCAGCCTGCCGGCCCAGATGGTGCCCGAAGACCTGTCGAACATGCCGACCCTGGCCACGCCGGGCGCCTCGGTCTGGGAATTTTCAAGAAACGGCGAGCGCATGCAGGTGCCGATCCGGCCGCGCATGCAGACCTACAACGCCGAACTGCGCATGCAGGCGGCGCTGGCCGGGCTGGGCATCGCCCGGGTGCCGATGACGGCGGCGGAGACGGAGATCGCGCAGGGCAGGCTGGTGCGGGTGATGCCGGATTACCCGTTGCCGCCGCTGAGGGTGTTCGCGCTACTGCCCGACCGGCGGCTGCAGCCGCGCAAGGTGCGCGCGTTCATGGAAGCCATCGAGTCGATGATGGGGGCCGAACTCGACGGACTCGGGCAGTAAGCCTGGTGTTTTGGTGTTCGGGCCGGATTCCTGCCGGCCGGGCGTGGCAGGGGGACCACGCCGGACCTGCCGGGGCCCGATGGCAGCCGGGCTGGCAGGCAATGCGCCGACGGAGAATCAGGCGCCTTCGCTGTAGACGTCGCGCTTTTCGGTGACGCCACGGGCGCCTTCCGAGTACACGTCGCGCTTGTCGGTCACGCTGCGCGAGCCTTCGGTGTACACGTCACGCTTTTCGGTCACGCCACGGGCGCCGTCGGTGAACGGGTCGACCTTGCGGCCGATGCTGCCGTCGAGGCGGGCCAGGTCGGAAACGGGTTGCGATGCCTGGGCGGCGGTGGCCGCGGCCGACAGGCCGATGGCGCAGATCAGGGAGAGTGCGAGGGTCTTCATGGTTGTGCTGTTCCTACTTATTGGCATGAACGCGGGCGGTTCCGCGCTGGCTGTAATGTAGGCGTCGGCACTGCCCCGAAAAAGGGCGATTCCTCGACACTGTGTCCAGTCCGTCGAACAATGCGGGTTAACCCTCGACGCGGGGTTCGTGCTACGGTGGCGGGCCGCCACCGGCAACGGCCCGCAGGTCAGTGGTTGCTTACATCTCGGATCAGACCGCGCCGCGGCTCAGGCCGGCGATCACCATCAGCAGGATCTGGGCGATCAGGAAAAGCACCAGCGGCGAGAGGTCGAAACCGCCCAGGCGCGGCATCACGCGCTGGATCGGGCGCAGCAGCGGCGCGGTCAGGTGCCAGATCGGGCCGGCCAGCGGCGATTGCGGATTGACCCACGACAGCACGGCCATCAGCAGCGTGACCCACATGACCATGCTGATCGCCCACTTGAGCATGGTGAGCAGCGCCAGCGCCAGGATGGTGGGCAGGAAGGCCACGGGATCGGCGCCCAGCAACAGCGCGCGGCAGACCAGGAAGGCCACGGCGGTCAGGTAGACGGCCAGCACGGTGGCCCAGTCGATGCCGCCGATGCCGGGCAGGATGCGCCGCAGCGGCCGGACGATCCAGTCGGTGACCTGGAACACGCCCTGCGACACAGGGTTGCGCGACGGCAGGCGCGTCAGCTGCATCCACAGGCGCAGCAGCAGCGCCATGCCGAACAGGGTGAAGACGGTATCAAGCAGGAACAGGACGATTTCCGTGAACATCGGGCGGATTTCCCTCTAGGACGGGTTCAGGCGTGGGTGGGCGACAGGGTGTCGGCGACCGCACAGATTTTGCCATACCGGCCTGCCGCCCCAGCCCGAAAATAGGGCCGAAATGCGTGTCAACGCACCGGAAGCCACGCGCGCTGCTCCTATAATGGCGCCCGTAGCAGTGATCTGCGCGCCCTGTTCCGCCCTGGCGCTCCCATTCGTCCCTCGTCCGTCTCATGCCTCGTAAGCCAGTTGCCGTGAAAACCAGCCGGAAACCCGCCGAACCTGATGTCGCCCTGGGAAAGGAAGATTTCGAGGCGCTTTCGGATTTCCGCTACCAATTGCGGCGCTTCCTGCGCTTTTCGGAGGATGCGGCCCAGGCCGAGGGCGTGACGGTGCAGCAGTACCTGCTGATGCTCCATATCCGGGGCAGCCGGGACAAGAACTGGGCGTCGATCGGCGAACTGGCCGAGCGGCTGCAGGCCAAGCAGCACGGGGTGGTGGCGCTGGTCAACCGCTGCGAGGCGGCCGGGCTGGTGGCGCGCCGCGTGAACCCCGACGATCGCCGCGTGGTGCAGATCCACCTGCTGACCAAGGGCGAGCGCTGCCTGAACCGGCTGGCGGCGCTGCACCGGGCCGAACTCGAATCGCTGCGCGGCGCCTTCCGGGTGGCCCGCATCACCGCGTTCAACGACGACGAATCCGAGCGCGGCTGAGCCTGCCCGCTCCGTGCCATGCAAAAAGCCCGGCCGCGTGCCGGGCTTTTGCTTGCCGGCGCGGGGCCGGTCAGGACAGCGCGTTGGCCAGGAAGGTCAGCGTGCGGCCATGGGCCAGCGCGGCGGCGCGCTGGTGGTACGAGGCCCGCGACCAGCAGTTGAAGCCGTGGTCGGCCTGGTCGTAGACGAAGACTTCGGTGCCGCGCTTGCCGGCCACGGCCTGGCGCACGTTCTCGACATCCTCGGGGGTGATGTGCGCGTCCAGCGCGCCGTAGTGGAACTGCACTGGCACGTTGAGCGCGGCGGCCTCGTGCAGCTGGTTCTGGATGCCGCCACCGTAGTACGGCACGGCGGCGTCCACCATGCCGCGCGCCGCCGCCAGATACGACAGCAGCCCGCCGAAGCAGTAGCCCACCGCCGCCAGCTTGCCACCCTCGCCGATCTCGTTGCGCAGCGCGGCCGCCGTGGCGCCGATGTCGGCCACGGCATCCTCCAGGTTGACGGCCTTGCGCAGCACCATCGCACGCTCCCAGTCCGGGCCGTCGTAGCCCAGCTCCACGCGCGGCTGCGAGCGCCAGAACAGGTCCGGGGAGAGCACCACGTAGCCATCGGCCGCGTACTGGTCGGCCACGGCGCGGATATGGGCGTTCACGCCGAAGATTTCCTGGACCAGCACGATGCCGGGGCTGCCGGGCTGCTTGCCGGCCGGGGGCAGGCTAAGGTAGGCGTCGAAGCTGCCGCCGGCGGTGTCGACACGAATCCAGCGGCTGTCGGGTGTGAGCGTCATGGTGGAAATCTCCTGCGTGGAAAGGGAAGCCTGGGAAGCTGCGCAAGTGTGCCACCGTGGCGCCGATCGTGCAGGCCCGGGCGGCACGCACAAAAAAATATGCCGACACGCGCGGGGCGGGTGTCGGCATGGCGGCCGCCCTGGGGGCGGCGCAGTACTGCTGGATCGTGTCGTGCAGCGGCGCTTACCAGCGCAGCTGTACGTTCTTGTCTCCGGGGCCGAGCGTGGTCCGTTTGGACGTGCCCTCATAGGTGGCCACCACCTGGTACGACGCCTGCGGTCCCTTGATCAGGCAACGGGGGCCGGTGGACGTGAACTCCGCCACCTGCTTGCCGTTGCGCATCAGCTTCACGTTGACGTCGGACAAAAACTCGCCGCGTCCGCCCTGCGTGAAGAGCAGGCCCATGTCGTAGTGCCGCGCCTCGGTGCGCATCTCGGCCTGTTCGTCGGCGGCCACGCCGCCGCAGACATAGGTGAACGGGCCGGCCGTGGACGTGGTCATGTCCGCCTGCGCGGCCATCGACACGCCCATTGCCACCACCGCCGCTCCGGCGGCGCACCAGAGTCGCCGGGTTCCGGCCTTCGCTTGCTTGCTGGTATGCATCGCTTCCTCCTGCCTCGGGTTGGCGGGATGCGCGACACTGGCCATGCGGCAGGTGCATGGGCCGGACAACACGGACAACAGCCTGTCGCGGCATCCGCGGATACGTACCCGTAGTACACACCGTGCCCGGAAAACGCGCTGTCGGCGTTTGACTGATCTTGCTGCGGGACGCGTCCGGGGCATGGGCCGAGCAACAGTAGCTTCTCCCGCCAATCCTCGTCCCATGTAGCGCATGCGCGGCCTGGCGGCGGGCGCGCTGCGGGTGGGCCGCCAGTGGGCCCCGGTCAGTACGCTGACGACTTGCCGAAGCGCGTGCGCCAGTTGTCGGAATACGCCTTGACCACGGCGCTGTCGCCACGGATCAGCATGCCGTTCTCGGCGTTGCGTTCCTCGGCGGACTTCGTGAAATTGAACGAGCCCGTGAACACGGCCTGGTCGTCGAACACCATCACCTTGTTGTGGGCGATGGCCGGTTTGGTATCGATAACGACCGCGATTCCGGCGTTCTTTAGGAAGGTGGCGCTTGTGTAACGTTCCGACGCCTGGCTCTTGTCGACGATCACCCGCACGTCCACGCCGCGGTGGTGCGCGTCCACCACCGCCCTGGCAATTTCCTTGTTGGTGAACGAATACGCCTGGATCAGCAGCTGGCGCCGCGTGCGGTGGATGGCGTCGATGATCATGTCCTGGCAGCTCGGGCCGTCGGGCACGAAGCAGAGCGTGTAGGTGCTGCCCGCCGCGAACGCGCTGGTCTGTGCGCGGGGCTCGGTCAGGGCGTCGGTCAGGCGCTCCAGCGTGGAGACGGTGCGGGCCTGGACGGTGCCGGCCACGGAGACGAGGAGCAGCAGGCCGGCCGTAGCGAGGCGGCTGCCGCGAGGCAAGGAGAGAAACATCGGGTTACACGCGGTGGTCGGGTTTCGGAGGGCACGCAGCGTAACAGG
Organism: Cupriavidus agavae; assembly: GCF_004217045.1. Lineage (GTDB taxonomy): Bacteria > Pseudomonadota > Gammaproteobacteria > Burkholderiales > Burkholderiaceae > Cupriavidus > Cupriavidus agavae. The sequence goes on along the minus strand of NZ_SGXM01000012.1, from coordinate 118,395 downwards.
CGCCACGCCGGCTCCGCAACAGAAAACGCCGCAGGAACATGCGGGGAACTGCCGGCCGCGTTTGGACTCGATCAGGGAGGTGCCTATGATGGAAGGCACCGCCGTGCGGCGGCCACCGATGGCCCGCCGCCTTCCGCCACCACACTCCGGAGACCCACCATGACCAACCACACCTACAAACTGGTCGAGATCGTCGGCACGTCGCCCGACGGCAGCGATGCCGCCATCCGCAATGCCCTGGCCAAGGCCGGCGAAACCATCAAGCATATCGACTGGTTCGAGGTGCTGGAAACGCGCGGCCACGTGGTGGACGGCAAGATCGCGCATTTCCAGGTCACGCTCAAGATCGGCTTCCGCGTGAACTAGCCCGCCGCCGCGCCACGCCGCCGCGCCGCTCAGTCGAACTGGTACGACCACAGCAGGTTGATGCGCGGCGAGCGGTGGCTGGCGTTGGTGGGTTTGTCGCCCACGGGCTGCGCGACGGAGACATCCATCGTGTAGAAGCGGCGGTCCGAGAACCGCAGCCCGATGCCCACCGACTGCAGGCTGCGGTGCGACAGCGAGATGCTGTTGGAGTAGACGCGCGCGATATCGGTCACGATGAACGGCTGCAGCGTCTTCAGGTAGGTGAAATCGACCGCGAACAGCCGGCTGATCTCGGCCGAGGCACCCCAGCCCTTGTCGCCGGCCACCTCGCCGGCCGGATAGCCGAGCCCGAAGAAGCGGCCGCCGAAGCTGATCTGCTCGCTCGACGCCAGCCGGTTGCCGCTGTACTGGCCGGCGGCCGAGACCGTCATGCCGAAGCCCCACGGCAGGTCTGTGGCCTGCGACAGCGCCAGGCGCGTGCGCCAGAAGCTCAGGTCGTTGTTGTTGTTCTCGCGATTGGCGCCGAGCGCGTCGAACCCCTTGTAGACGCCGAACGTGGCGTTGCGCGTCACGCCCGTGCCGCGCTGCAGGTACGACACCTCGGCCGTGGCCACCCGCACGCTGGTTGACAGTTCAACCTGCCGGCCCGCGCCGGGCTGCACGGCCTGGGTGTAGCGCTCGAACTGGCTGTTGGCGTAAAAGCCGCCGGCCAGCGTCAGCACATGGCGGTTGCTGAGGATGACCGGATAGCTCAGCGTGCCGCCCAGCCGCCTGGAGTCGTTCACGTAGCGCGATTCGAACCCGATCGGCGCGAGCGCGTTGTTCTCGGGCACGCCCCGGTAGTGCGAGGCCGTGACTTTGGCCAGCATGCCCTCGGTGCCCAGCGGCTGGGCGTAGGTGGCCGAGTAGTATTCCTCGTTGTCGCGGCCCTTCGGGAACAGCGTCGATACCGACAACTGCTCGCCCAGCGGCGTCAGGCTGTTGGTGGTGGCCGTGGCGATGGCGCGCACGCCGGGCGACATCCATTCCACGCCGGTACCGAACGTGAACGGCTTGCGCCTGACCTCCAGGATCATGTCGCACGCGCCGTCGGTGGTGGTGGGCGGCTGCACCGTGGCGTTGACCTGCATGCCGGGCTGCTGGGCCAGTACGTTGACGTAGTGCTCGAAGCTCTCCTGGCGCAGCGGCCGGTCCTTCTTCAACTGCTCGGCGATCTTGCGCAGGCGGCCCTCCGCAGGGCCGGGCTTGCCGCGCACCGTGACGTTGGCGACGTAGCCTTCCACCACCGTGACCAGCACCTTGCCGTTTTCGAAGCCCTGCGCCGGCACGAACGCGAACGACAGCGGGTAGCCGGCGTCCTTGTACATCCGGGTGACCGCCTCGGCGGCCTGCAGCAGCTCGGCAACCGTGATCTCGCGGTTGGCCAGCGGGGTGAACTGCGCGGCGATCTTCTCGAAAGGCAGTGTCTTCGCCCCCTCGATCTGGAAGTGGCGCGGCGTGAGCCGCGCGGCCAGCAGGTTCTGCAGCGCGGAGTCGGGCCGCTCCACCTGCACGGTGACATTGCTCTGGGCGGGTTTGCTGGGTGCGATGCTGGGCAGCGTCTGCGTGGGATCGCCCTGTACCGGGCCGCGTTCGGCGTGGGACAGGCCGCTATGGATGATGCCGGCGCCGATCAGCAGCGCGGCGACGCGAGTGCGTGGTCGCATGGTGATACCCCTTGGATGAAATTTGCATTGCGGCTATGGCGTGGCGTGCCACGGGCGAAAGGGGATGCCGCTTCCCCGCCGCCCATCGGTGGCCGTCGCGCTTTGCTCCTGGCAGGCGCCGCGCGGCGCCCGCAGTCTTATCGTTTGGTACCGCCGCCCAGTGCGCCGGTCAGGCCGCCCACGAGTCCGCCGACCAGGCCGGTGACGGGCGCCAGCGGATTGGCCGGCTTGCCGCCCGACGTGCCGCTGCCGGTGTTGCCGGTGGCCGGGGCGTTGCCGCCGGTCAGGCCGGCGACGATGCCGGTGACCGGTGCCAGCGGGCTGGCCGTGCTGCCACCGGCGCCGCCTGCCGCACCGCCCACTGCGCCGGTCAGGCCGTTGGCGATGCCGCTGACCAGGCCCGTCACCGGGGCAAGCGGGCTGGTGCTGCCGCCCGTGGCCGCCGTCAGGCCGTTGGTCACGCCGCTGACAAGGCCGGTCACCGGCGCAAGCGGACCTGCGCCGCCGCCCGCGCCGCCCAGGCCACCGGTCAGCCCGCCGATCAGGCCGGTGACCGGTGCCAGCGGGTTGCCCGAGCCGCCGGCCGGGCCGTTCACGACGCCGCCGACCGAAGCCACGGTGTTGCCAGCGCCGGTCACGATGCCGCCCACGCCCGATACCACCGGCGTGTTGGTGTTGGTCAGCTGCGCACCGGCCGTGGCCAGCGCACCGCCCACCGTCGCCAGCAGGTTGTTGACGGGCTGGCCCAGGCCGGTGGCGGCGCCGAGCGTCTGCGTGCCGTTGGTCAGCGTGGAGGTGAGCGGCACGATGGCCTTGCTCACGCTGCTGGTCAGCTGCTCGACCGGGCCGGTGGACAGCGCCGTGCCGAGCTTGTCGCCCACGTTGCCCACCGCGCCGCCCAGTTGCGACACCACGCCGCCCAGCGGCGTGGTCAAGGCGCCGAGCGGTGCCAGCGGGCCGCTGCCCAGGCCCGCGACGGCGCTGCCGGCATGGGTCACGGCATTGCCCACCTGCGTGACCACGCCGCCCGTGCTGGCCACCGTGGTGCCCAGCGGGTTGGCCGCATTCGGCATGTTGCCAAGGCCGGACTGCACGCCGTTGCCGAGCGTGGTCACGGCATCGCCCAGCGAGCCCACCACGCCGGCCAGGCCGTTCTTGGTTTGCGTGGAGACCACGGGCAGGTTGGCGTTCTGGATCGCGTCGGCCACGCCGCCGACCGTGTTGCCGACACCGGTCACGATGCCGCCCGCGTTGTTGACGATCGTGCTGGTGGGGGTCAGGGCGGTGGTGCCGCCGGGGTTGGTGCCGCCACCGCCACCGCCGCCGCCGCCATTGCCACCACCACCGCCGGCGTTGTCGGTGCCGCCCGTGCCGCCCGTGCCACCGGTGCCGCCGGGGTTGGTCGTGTTGTTCGTCCCCGTACCCCCGCCGCCGCCGCTGCCGCTGGTACCCATCGACGTGGAACCGCTGCCGCTGGCGCATCCGCCGAGCGCCAGCAGGGTGCCCAGCAGGGCCGTGACGAGGATCTGTTTCCCGAATCGCTGTGATTGACGCATGACCGTTTTCCTTTTCCTTTGGTTTTCCCGACCGAGTTCACGAAACACGCTGTGGTTGTCTGCTGCTGTGTGCGTGCCGTGTTCGTATTCCCTTGCGCAAGCGGTATGCCAATGGGCCGAACGGCTTACCCCCATCCCATGCGAAGGGAGGGGGCATGTCTGGAAACGTCCATTCCACGCGGGTTTCCGGGCGATGGGTCAAACGGGCGCATGAAGCGGACGGCGCCGCGTGGCGCCGGGTTTCGCGTTACGCGTTACGTAACGCCGCCGTGACGAAGCGGAACGAAACACGGGCAGGACGCGGCCTGCCTGGCGCGGCGGCGGTGTTACGGCGCGGGCGGCGCGTTACGTAGCACGTAACGCCGCGCGGCCCGGTGCGGCGAGCGCCAGGAACGCCCCCTGCAAGACGTGGCGGCACTGCGGAGAACCGCGCCGCAGAACGGCTGGCGGGCGATGGCAGGCCCCGGCGCCGCGTCCGTATCGAACATGCGATTGAGGCTGGCACACCGATTGCGCTACCGGTTCCGCGACGCCGTGCCAACGGCGCGGCAGACAGGATTCGCAGCAGCCCACACACAGAACATCGAAGGAGATCAGGTCATGAAGTCGACGATGCAAACGCGCGGTCTCAATCTGACGACGCTCGCCTGCGCGGCCATGGTGATGGCACTGGCCGGCTGCGCCTCGGGCGGCTCGGGCGGCGGCAGCGGGGCCAATCCCACCACGCCGCCCACGCCGACCAACCCCGGCACCAACAATCCGCAGCCCACGGCCGAGACCACGCCCACCTCGAAGGTGGTGGAGGGTGCCGGCAATACCGTGGTGGCCACCGGCAACGCCGTGAGCCAGATCGGTCAGCAGATCAAGGACGCCAACGTGCCGCTGGTGCCTGTGGCAGCGAAGAACGCCACCGGCGATGTGGTGATCCATGCGGGCAACACGGTGGAAACGCTCGGCGCCGGCGTGCGCGACGGGCTGGGCAAGATGGGCGCGGTGGAAAATCCGCTTGGCGTGACCGTGGCCAACACCGGCAATGTGGTCACGCAGGCCGGCGTCACCGTGGTCAGCGCCGGTGACCTGGTCAAGGCGATCGGCAGCGATCAGCTGGCACCGCTCGCCGCCGTGACCAATCCGGTAGGCGGTCTCGTGCAACAGGTGGGCGGCGTGGTGATGACCGGCGGCGACAAGCTGGGCCAGGCGCTGTCGACGGGACCCGTGGCGCAGCTCACGGGCGGCGTGAGCAAGGCCATCGTGCCGTTGACCACGCAGGTCACCAGCACCACGCAGACGCTGGGCGCGGCCACGGGACTGGGTGCCCCGGTCAACGGCCTGCTCACGAAGCTGGGCAATACGCTGGCCACGGGCGGCAGCATGTTGTCTAACCAGAACGTGCCGATCGTCTCGCCGCTGGGCGGCGTGGTCACCGAGGCCGGCAAGACCGTGGCGGTGACCGGCGTGCTGTTGCACGGCAATGGCAGCGCGGGCGGCAATCCGCTCGGCGGCCTGCTCAACACGCTGCCGCTTGCCGGCGCGAGCGATGGCAACAGCCCGCTGGCGCCGGTGACGGGCCTGCTCGGCAACCTCACCGGGGCCCTCGGCGGTGCGACCTCGGGCAGCGGTGCCGGCCCGCTGGCACCGGTGACCGGGCTGCTGGGCACGGTGACGGGCACCATCACGACGACCACCACGACCACCACGACAACCGCCACGGGAGCCGCTTCGGGCAACAACGCCGGTGGCAATGTCCTCGCGCCGCTGACGGGCCTGCTCGGCGGACTGACGCGCCAGTGAGACACGTTTTACCGGGATGACTGGGACTTTCCCTGCCATCCCGTCCGACTACTTTACGGTGCGTTGTCGTCCTTACCCCGCGCGGCGCATCCTTTTATTTCCTGCCGTGCACTGTGCCGCCGCCAAACGTGCGGACCCGTGCACGGCAGACCTGTTTTTATTGCGCGCTCTTTAACAATTAGCTTTGCCTCATACCGAAGGCGGAGAGGGGCGCTGTTGTTTCAAACGTTTGTCCTACTTTAAGCTGGTCCAGCCATAGCTCGAATGGGGGGTATGGATGAAACAAGCCTTGTCTTATAAATTGTCTACCAGCAACAAAAACAACATAAGCGCCACAAGTAGTCACTAGATGGCAACCGGATCGGGGTCACGACGTGCTGCTGGGATCCATCAGGGCAAATCCTTTCGGGAGTGACGTTCATCATGAAGCAACTGGCGCAATTCAAGCTTTCCAAACGCACCCAGCGCGGTGCCACCGCCATCGAGTATGGCCTCATCGTGGGCCTGATCGCACTCGGGATCGTCACCGGCGCCAAGGCGCTGGGCACCGATCTCGGCACCGTGTTCGTCAAGCTTGGCGAATCCGTCAGCTCCATCGTTCCCAAGACCGGCCCCTGACAGCCGACCGCCGCACCATTCACTGAAAACGCATGGCAATCACCGGCCGCGGCTTCACGCGCGGCGGTGAAGGGGCTCGCTCGTGCGTCAACACTGATCTCGCCAGGCAGGCGGTGGCACGCGGGGGCAATCGCCTGTCAGACGAGCCTTGCAGCAGGCAACTGAAGCAGTGGTAGCTCGGCACTGGCCGCAGGCAATCACGGACGGCCAGGCAAGACAGTAAGAGTGGTTCCAAGTCGCGCAAGAGCAGCAAGGGTACGCCCACTGGGCACACCGTCCCCGGCGCCGGCAGCCATGCCGGCGCCGGTGGCGCGGTGTCGGATCGCCATCGGGTTGGCGTAGCGAACAAGTCTGGGTGAAGCATGGCATCACGGGGAGACGCGCACCGTCATCGCGACAACGGTGCCGTGGCAGTTGAATTCGCACTGGTGTTTCCGGTCCTGCTGGCGCTGGTCCTGGGAATCGCCTACTACGGCGTGATCCTGGCCATGCAGCAGGTGCTCACGCTCGCCGCCGAGGAAGGTGCGCGGGCTGCCCTGCGTTATCCGCTCACTTCGAACAACGGCACGCTGGCCGAGACCCTCGCGCTGCGTGTCTCCGCGGCCGACCAGACCGCCCGCGGCGTTCTGCCTGCCTCGGTGGCCAACGGGCTCCTGAACGGCTCCGGCGCGCAGGCCATGGCCTGCACCGCGCCGCCCGGCCAGCAATGCGTCCAGGTCACGCTGAACCTGCGAACCAGCACGCTGCTGCCGGTGGTCCCGTTCGTCCCCGTTCCCACCACGCTGACCGGCCACGCCGTGGTCCAGCTTTCCCCGGATATCTGAATCGATGACGCAAAGGTGGCTGATATGAGCAGCAAACAGATACGGATCCTGGCCATCGTGCTGCTGGTCCTGGCCGGACTGCTGGCGCTGATGGCCTGGCGCGTGGCGCGCCACCAGCCATTGCCGGTGGCCAGCAACACGCCGGCCGCCACGCATGCCGTGGTGGTGACCACGCGGGCCGTGGAGGCAGGCAAGCCGCTGCCGGCCGATGCCCTGACCGTGATGCAACTGCCGATGGACCCCGCCGGCGCCTACCGCGACGTCACGCGCGTGGCCGGCCAGGTGCCGCTGGTCAACCTCGGCGCCAACGTGCCCGTGCTCGAAAGCCAGTTGCTGGCCGGACTGGCGCGGCAGATTCCCGAAGGCAGCCGCGCGCTGGCCGTGGCGGTGGATGAGGTGGTGGGCGTGGGCCATCAGGTGCAGCCCGGCGATTTCGTGGACGTGTTCGTGATCCTGCGCCGCGACAGCCAGGAGATTGCCGACAGCCAGACCCGCCTGCTGGTGCCGCACCTGCGCGTGCTGGCCTACGGTGCCGGCGCGGTCAACGAGGCCGCCAGGCCGCAGGGCGAACAGATGATGGCGCGCCGTGAAGGCGCCAAGACGGCGGTGCTGGCGGTGCCCGTGGAGCAGGTAGGCAAGCTGGCGATGGCGCAGCAGGCCGGGCGGCTGATCCTGGCGCTGCGTAACCCGCATGACGAGGCGTTGCCGAGCGAGGGCATGTTCGCCGAGCCGGCGCCGGTGCTGCAGGCGCGTGCCGGCGTGCCGCCGCCGGCCGAACGCGCGCCCGTGGACAAGGCCGCGGCGGGCGTGAGCCTGGCCGGGCTGGTGGGGACCGACACGCCGCGTGCGCCGGCAGCGGCGCTGCGGCAGGTGGCAGTGGCCCAGCCGGCCCCGGCGGCGGCACGGCGCGAGCCCCAGGACAACCGTGGCGGCGTGGAAGTGATCCGCGCCGGCAAGCGAGAGATCGAATAACGGACAACACGGCATGCGCAAACCAAATCAGGACCGTGTGATGGCGCGGACGCGACCGACGATGACCAAGTGGATGCTGGCCGCGCTGCTGGCGCTGGCCGCCGCCTCTGCGCTCACCATGCGCCCCACCGCCGCGCAGACGGCGCCGGCGGAGGCGCAGCCGGCCCGCACCGTGCGGCTGCTGGCCGGCGCGCAGCAGGAGATCCGGCCCGGCCAGGCGCTGGAGCGCGTGGCGGTAGGCAATCCGGCCGTGGCCGACGCGCTGTTGCTCAAGAACAAGGGCGGTGTCCCGTCGGTGCTCGTGGTGGCGAAGAAGCCCGGCGTCACCGACCTGCTGCTGTGGAGCCGCAACGCGGCGCCCGTGCGGTACGCGGTGCAGGTGGATGCGGTGGCCCGCGAGGCCGATGGCGCGCAGCTCGACCTGTCGGCCTCGGGCGCCGCGATCAGCGGCCAGTCGCCCAATGCCCCGGCCGCGGCGCGCGTCCAGCAGGCCGCCCGCGCGGCGGTCGGCGGCCCGGACGGCAAGGGTGGCGTGGTGGTGGACCGCTCGATCGTGCCGGTCTCGGGCACGGTGCAGGTTGACGTGAAGGTGGTGGAGATCAGCAAGACCGTGCTCAAGGAGGTGGGGCTGAACTTCCTGCGCAGCAAGAACGGCTTCGCGTTCGGATCGTTCAGCCCGTCTTCGCTGACCAAGGCGGACAACATCACGATGCCGAACCCGTCGATCGAGATGGTCTCGCCGATCAGCAGCGCGTTCAACCTCGTGGCGGTCTCGGCGTCCAAGGGCATCTTCGCCAACCTGAGCCTGCTCGAATCGAACGGGCTGGTGCGCGTGCTGGCCGAGCCGAGCCTGGTGGCGCTGTCGGGGCAGAGCGCCAGCTTCCTGGCCGGCGGCGAGATTCCGATTCCGGTGCCGCAGGCGCTGGGCACCACGACGATCCAGTTCAAGCCGTTCGGCATCGGGCTGACGGTCTCGCCCACGGTGCTGTCGAGCGAGCGCATCGCGCTGAAGGTGGCACCCGAGGCCAGCGACCTCGACCCCTCGCGCGGCATCTCGATCAACGGCGCGTCGGTGCCAGCCATCGTCACGCGGCGCGCCGACACCATGATCGAGCTGGGCGATGGCGAGAGTTTCGTGATTGGCGGGCTGGTCAGCCGCAACACGGTCAGCAACGTGAGCAAGGTGCCCTTTCTCGGCGATCTGCCGATCCTGGGCAGCTTCTTCAAGAACCTGAATTTCCACCAGGAGGACCGCGAACTGATGATCGTCGTCACGCCGCACCTGGTGAAGCCGCTGGCCCGCGATTCGCAGGCCGTGGCGAGCGTGGGCAACGAGGGCCGCACGAGCGCCAGCCCCAACGTCTGGGGCCGCTTCGTGATGGGCGAGTACGTGGATCCGACGCTGCCGGGCTTCTCCCGGTAACCGTCACCTTGATTGCAGAGGGAGCGAGACAGCCGGATGGATGAGTTTCTGCTGAACACCACGCACGAGGACGTGCGCCGCTGGCTGGCGCAGGCGCTCCACGGCAGCGGCAAGCTCGTGGCCGAGGATGGCGCGCAGGAGGCGTTCATCGAGCAGATCGGCGCGCTGCGGCCGGGCCTGGTCTTCCTCGACTTCACGGCGGCGCACGCGGCGGATTCGGCGCGGCTGGCCGAGCAGGTGGTGCGGCTGTTCCCGCAACTGCCGCTGGTGGCCGTGGGCCACGCGGCCGAAGCCGAGACGATGCTCACGGCGCTGCGCGCGGGCGTGCGCGATTTCATCGAGCTGCGCGGCGCGCCCGCGCAGGTGACGGCGGCCGTCAGGCGCCTGATGGTGCCGCGCGCCCAGGTGCGCGCGGTGACGCACAAGGACCGCCATGGCAAGGTGGTGGCCCTGCTCGGCGCGCGCCCCGGCGTGGGGGTGACGAGCCTGGCCGTGAACCTGGCAGCGGCGGTGCGCCAGCAGCAGGACGCCGAGGTGTTGCTGGTGGACCTGGGCCTGCCCGCACGCGACGGCGCGCTGTACCTGAACATTTCCCCCGAGTTCCATTTCGTCGAGGCGGTGCGCAATGTGCGGCGCTTCGACCATGTGTTCGTGCAGACCGCGCTGGCGCGCCATGCCAACGGCGTATCGGTGCTGCCGCTGCCGGCCGCGCTGGGCGAACTGCGCGACATCTCGCACGCCGAGGCACTGACGCTGCTCGACCGCCTGCGCGCGTTCTTCGACCTGCAGGTGATCGACCTCGGCGGCTTCACCAACGCCGAGTTCATGACGCAGATCGTGAAGGCGGCCGATGCCGTGGTGGTGGTGGCCGAGCAGAGCGTGGGCGCCATCGTCTCGGCCGCCGAACTGCTGCAGGAACTGCGCAAGCGCGAGATCGACCGCCAGGACCTGCATCTGCTGGTCTCGCGTTTCGACCCGGACCTCGACGTCGACGCCCGGGAGATTGCCGCGCGCATCGGCGTGGCCAGCGTGGCCACGCTGCCGGAGCGCCGCGCCGCGCTGCTGCAGGCGGCCAACCGGGGCGTGGTGCTGGCCGACGAGGCCCCGGCCGACCCCTACGTGCGGGCGCTGGGCGCGCTGGTGGAGCAACTGGGCTACCGCGCCGGGCAGGCTGCCGAGCGCGGCATCCTGGCGCGCATCAAGGACAAACTGCCCGAGGCGCTGCGTGTGGCGCGCCCCGCCCGGGCCGGGAACTGACATGACCGACGCGATCGAATTCTCGGATAACCCCGCCGCTCCGTTTCCTGTCTCGCAGGAGTTCCACAAGATCAAGGAGGCCGCGCACGAACACCTGCTCACGCGCATCGAGGAACTGGGTGCCGAGTTCGGGCGCTGGTCGCGCGCGGCGATCCAGCGCTTCGTCGACCTGGAACTGGAGAGTTTCACGCGGCTGCGCCGCATCCCGATCAACGAGGCCGAGCTGCGCCAGATCTCCGAGGCACTGACCAAGGAGCTGGCCGGCTTCGGCCCGATCGAGGACCTGCTGCACGACGCTGCCGTGGAAGACATCCTCGTCAACGGGCATCATGACGTGTACGTGTCGCGCCATGGCGTGCTGGAGCGGATTCCGGTGCGCTTTGCCGACAACGGCCACCTGTTGCGCATCGTGCGCCGCATCCTGGCGCCGATCGGGCGCCGGCTCGACGAATCGAACCCGATGGTCGATGCGCGCCTGCCCGACGGCGGCCGCATCAACGTGATCATCCCGCCGCTGGCGCTGGCCGGCCCGGTGGTCTCCATCCGCAAGTTCCGCAAGGATCCGCTGACACCGGCCGACCTGCAGGCGCTCGGCACCATGAGCCCCGAGATCAACGAGCTGCTGGAAGCCGCCGTGCGGGCGCGCTGCAACATCCTGGTCAGCGGCGGCACGAGTTCGGGCAAGACGTCGCTGCTCAACGCGCTGGCCACGTTCATGCCGGTCACCGAGCGCGTGATCACGATCGAGGACACCGCCGAACTGGCGCTCAACCACCCGCACGTGGTGCGGCTGGAAAGCCGGCCCGGCGGCTTCGAGGGCACCGGCACCGTAACGATCCGCGACCTGCTGCGCAACAGCCTGCGGATGCGCCCGGACCGCATCATCGTGGGCGAGGTGCGCGGCGGCGAGGTGCTGGAGATGCTGCAGGCCATGAGCACCGGCCACGACGGATCGATGGGCACGATCCACGCCAGCAGCCCGCGCGAATGCCTGTACCGGCTGGAGATGCTGGCCGGCTTTGCCGGCTTCCAGGGCAGCGAGGTGAGCCTGCGCCGGCAGATCGCCAACGCGGTGGATTTCATCGTGCAGATCGGCCGGCTGTCGAGTGGCCGGCGCCGCATCGTGTCAGTCACCGAAGTCACCGGGCTCGGCGACAACATCATCTCGACGCAGGAACTGTACCGCCACGACCCCGTGCAGAACCCGGACGGCACCGAGACGGACCGCTGGCAATCGCTCGGCATCCTGCCCCATTCGCCCAAGCTGGCCCGCATGCGCCCGGCCGGCTTCACGCTGGATGACCGCTTTGACCTCTAGCGCCAGCCTGCTCCTTGCCGCATGTGCCCTGGTGCTGCTGGGGCTGGGCCTGCTGATGCTGGCCGGCGCGCGTGGCCGCGCCCAGGCCGAGCATGCGCGGGCCCACCTGACGGCGCAGACCGAGCAGGTGCGGGCGCGCTACGCGGTGGCGACCGAGCCGGTGCCCGCCGGCAGCGCGCGCGACCTGCGCCGGCGCTGGACCGAACTGCTGCGTCGGGCGGACCTGACGCCGTCGCGCGGCGTCTATCTGCGCTGGGGCATGCCGCCGCTGGCGCTGGTGGTGGTTGGCGCGCTGGCCGGCGGGTTGGTGGGCGCCGCGTCGATGCTGGTGCTGGCCGCCGCGCTGCTGGTGTTCATGCTGTCGATGCGCATCCGCCGCATCAAGGACAAGATGCTGCGCCAGTTGCCGGGCTTCCTCGACGGCGTGGTGCGGCTGATGACGATCGGCAGCAGCGTGCCGGCCGCGTTCCAGAACGCCGTGGCCAACACCGAGGCGCCGCTGCGCCATTGCCTCGTGCAGGCCATTCACCTGCAGCGGGCGGGCAAGGAGCTGGACCAGGCGGTGTCGCTGGTGGGCCGCGCCTATCGCATCGACGAGCTGGTGATCGTGGCGTCGGTGCTGCGGCTCTCGCAACGCTACGGCGGGCGGGCCGACGTGGTGATGGAGCGCACCGCCACATTCATGCGTGACCGAGAGGAAGCCCAGCGCGAGCTGCTGGCGCTCTCGGCCGAGACGCGGCTCTCGGCCTGGGTGCTCGGGCTGCTGCCGCTGGTGGTGGCGGGCGGGCTGTTCGTGATGAACGCCGGGTACATCCTGCTGATGTGGCGCGACCCCTCGGGCCGCGCGATGCTGATCGGCGCGGCGGCGCTGGAAATCGCCGGTGTGCTGATGCTGTACCGGCTGGCGAAGTCGATCTAGGGGACACGCACCATGGCCATCGATACCTCGATCCTGGTCTCCGGCAGCCTGTTCGCCGCCGCCGGTGCGCTGGCACTGCTGGCGTGGCCGCTGGTGCAGCAATGGCGCCAGCGGCGCGCGGCCACGCGCACTATCGACGCCGCGCTGCAACGGCAGGCTGCCCAGGCCACGGCGGGACAAGCGGCGGCGCCAGCCGCGCCGGGGGCCGAGGCGGCGGGGCAGGGCGCAGCGGCAATGTCGCCGCGTGCGGCCGCGGCCGCCGCCGCGCTGGCCCGAGGCACGGCGCCGGCCGGTGTTGCGGGCGCGGCCACGGCACCCGCTTCGCTGGGCGCGAAGCTCGGCGCGGAATTCGGCGAGCGCTTCAACCAGCGCTGGCTCGACTCGCGGCTCGGCCGTGCGGTGGTCACTGCCGAGGAACAGGCGCTGCTCGAACAGTGCGGCTTCTACGGCGTGCAGCCGCGCGCGGTGTTCGGCGGGCTGCGCGTGCTGGGCCCGCTGCTGCTGGCGGCCTGCGTGTTCGCGTGGCGGCTGGACGGCACGCTGCTGTCGGCGCTCGTGTGGACGTTCGTGGCGTTCGCGGTGGCCTTCCTGCTGCCGAAGATGGTGCTGCGGCGCTGGGCGCGCAACCGCGTGCGGCAGGTAGCCGAGGAACTGCCGGTGCTGATCGACATGCTGCGGCTGCTGCAGGGCGTGGGCCTGTCGATCGACCAGAGCCTGCAGATCATCGTGGCGGAGTTCGGCACCTTGCTGCGCGTGCTGGGTCCGGAGCTGCAGCGCGCCAACCAGCAGTTCGCCTCGGGCCGCTCGCGCGAGCAGACGCTGCAGCGCATCGGCAAGCTGTTCGACGACGAAGACCTGAAGAGCCTGATCATGCTGCTGACGCAGGTGGACCGCCACGGCGGCGCGGTGCAGGAGCCGCTGCGGCAATTCGGCGAGCGGCTGCAGGTGGCGCGCAAGGCGCGCATGAAAGACAAGATTGGCCGGCTCACGGTCAAGATGACCGGCGTGATGGTGGTGAGCCTGCTGCCGGTGCTGCTGATCCTGACGGCGGGGCCCGGTTTCCTGGGCGTGATCCGCATGCTGTCGCGCATGAACGGAGGGAATGGATGAGTCAACGATGCTTGAGCCCGGGCCTGCGCCGGCTGGCGGCGGCCACGGCCATGATGGCCGTGGCCGCGCTGGCGGGCTGCGCCAACACGCCCGGCAGCGCCGAGGCCATGGCCCGGCAGACCGACGCACAGATCGAACTGGCGCGCCTGCAGGAGAAGGAGGCGCGCGCCGAGTACAACGACCAGGGCGTCTACCTGGGGCTGATCGGCCGCATGCAGCAGGAGGGGATGTATTTCGCCTCGCTGGCACACATCGACGCGTTCCAGCAGAAGTTCGGGAGCAACACGGCGCTGCTGGTGCTGCGTGCCGACGCGCTGCGCGAGACCGGCCAGGACGACGCGGCGCTGCAAGCCTACCGCGACCTGCTGAACACGGACCGCGCCGCCCGCGCGCGGCATGGTATCGGGCTGCTGCTCGGCCGGCAGGGCGAGTTCATGCGCGCCGCCGTGGAGCTGCGGCAGGCCGCCGCGCTCGATCCGGTCAACGCGCAGGTGGCCAACGACCTGGGCTACGCGCTGATGCGCGGCGGCGCGGTGCAGGAGGCGCGCGTGCCGGTGATGCAGGCGCTGGAACTCGACGCCAACAACCCGCGCGCCATCAGCAACGCGGTGGTGTGGATGCTCGCCACGGGCAAGCGCAGCGAAGCCACCGCCATGATGCAGCGCGCCGCGATGCCCGAGGCCACCCGCGCCGCCGTGCGCAAGGAGGCGGACCGCATCGCCCGCGCCGCCCAGCAGCGCGACAAGGCCCTGCCACGCACGCCGGCCGGCGCGGCACAGGCCGCATCCGGCATCGCCACGCACGCCGTGGCGCTCAACGCAGGAGCCAGACCATGACCCTCGTTCATTCCCTCGTCCGCGCTTCTGTGGCGCTCGCGCTGGCCGCCGTATCGCTGACGGCGTTCGCGCAGGCCGGCGCCGGCCAACCGCCCGGCCCGCAGCGCCCCAACGCCGTGCCGGTGGGCGACGCCACGCGCAACCTGCTGGCCATCCAGCGCAGCGGCACGCAGGCCGGGCCGCTGCAGCCGCTGACCGGCGAGCAGGCGGCGCTGAGCTACGCGCGCTACATGCAGAGCTTCCAGTACCCGCTGCCCGAGTTCTACACGAGCCAGGCCACGGGCAGCCCGCTGCGTGGCGGCGGTGGCGGCGCCCAGTCGCTCAACGGCAGGTAGCCCGGCGCGCCATGGCCAGCCCCGCCACCTTCACCCGAGAACGCGGCGCCGTCAGCCTGATGGCGGCCGTGCTGATTGCCACGGTTGCCCTGGGCGCGCTGGTGTCGATCGATATCGGCCTCGTGTTCTACAACCAGCGGCAATTGCAGAAGGTGGCGGACCTGGCGGCGCTCTCGGGTGCGCAGCAACTGAAGCGCGCCGACGACCTGGCGACGACCGCGGCGAACGTGGCGGCGTCGGTCAGCGCGGCGGCAAGCCAGAACGGCTATGGCGACGCGGTGAGCACGAACTGCGCGGAGGTGGCGGCCGGCGCCGCGGACGGACTGCGCGCCTGCCTCGGGCTGTGGGACCCGGCCAACCCCGCCAACGGCGACAGCGTGCGGCACTTCAACCCCGCGTACAACCCGGCCACGGTGTCGCCGAACGCGGTGCGGGTGCAGGTCACGCGTACCGTGCCGCTGCTGTTCGTGCTGCCGGGCGGAAAGTCGCGGCAACTGAGCGCCGAGGCCATCGCGGCGGGCAGTCCGCCGGTGGCTTCGTTTTCGTTGGGGAGTGGGTTGGTGGATTTCAGTTCGGCCAGCAGCGTGCTGGGGCTGCTGCTGGGCAATAACGTCAGTCTTTCGGTGGCGGACTGGAACGGGCTGGCCAGCGCCAACGTGACGCTCGGCGACCTGCGCCTGCAACTCGGCGCGGGCACCGTGGACCAATTGCTGAACACCGCGCTGTCGATCCAGGATTTCTATGCGCTGGTGCTCAACGCCGCCGGCCGGCAGGCACTGCTCGGCGCGGCGCTGGGTAGTCCGCCCACCCAACTCGGCGTGAACGGCATCGGCACCCGGCTGACGCTGAGCCAGCTACTCGATCTTGGCGTCCTGACCCCGGCGGCGTCATCAGCTGCGGAAGTGGGCCTGAACGTGGCGTCGCTGCTGACCGCCGCCGCCTACGTGGCGCGCGGCACCGATGCCGTGGCGCTCAACGTGCCGAACCTGAACGTCGACCTAGGGCTTGCCAAGGCCTCGGCCACGGCGGCGCTGACCGTGATCCAGCCGCCGCAGGTGGCCGTGGGTCCCGCCCGGCAGTTGCCCGATGGCCGCTGGCGCACCACCGCCTCGGCGGCGCAGCTTGGCATCAACCTGCGCGTCAACGCCGCGCTCGATCTCGGCGCATTGCTGCGGGCGGACGTGACGCTGCCGGTGCTGGTGCGGGCAGCGCCGGCCCGGGCCGATCTCACGGGCCTGCAATGTGCTGCCGCGCCGGCGCAGCGGCGGGCAACGGTCAACGTTTCGACGGCCTTGCTGGACGTCTGCCTGACGGACGTCAACGGGCGCCAATGCACGCCGAACCCAACGGCCATCGCGCGCGTCTACCTGCTGAACGCGCCGGTGACCGGTATCACCGCACATCCGACCGCGCCGAATCGGGCGTGGCAGTCCTCGCGCGAGTTGACGCTGGCGCCCGGTACGCATGCCAAAGTCTCGTCTGACAGCGCGGTGCCCGGCGCGGTCGATGCGCTGGTGAACAGCCTGAACCCTACGCTCGATGTGGTCGGCGCGAAGGTGCCGCTGGGCGGACTGCTCGACGCGCTGTTGGACCCAGTCCTCTCACTGCTCCGAACCGTGGTCGACTGGCTCACGGCAACCCTCGGCCTGAGCCTGGCCAACGCCGAGATCAAGGTCAACCACATCGACTGCAACAACGCTGAAATCGTGTATTGAACTGAACATCATGAAAGCAGAGCGCTGGGCGTATGAATCCCTCGAAGTCTATGTCTGGGAAGGCCAGTACGAGATCGCCGATCGCGTGGCGCGCTTCCTGACGCCGCTGGGCGCCGAAGTCATCCGTGCCGGGGCGCTCGATGCGCTGCCGGGCGAGACCCGCGTGAAGCCGTGCATTGCCGTGATCAGCGCGTCGGCCATCGGGTCGGCCAAGTTCACGCTGGACTGGGAGGCCGCGCACGGCATGCCCGTGATCTGGGTGGGCGCGCCGGACCGCGAGGCCGATCCGGGCCGGTTTCCGGCCGAGTACGCGCACATCCTGCCGCACGACTTCACGGGTGCCGACCTGCGCACGCAGATCGCCAAGCTGATGCCGCAGTTGCTGGCGGCGGCCGAGGCGCGCCCCGACGTGGCCGATCTCGTGGCCGGCTCGCCGGCCATGCAGCAACTGCTGGAACAGGTGAACACGTTTGCCGCGTTCGACAGCAACGTGATGCTGTACGGCGAGACCGGGGCCGGCAAGGAGCGCATCGCGCGCCTGTTCCACGACCGCAACCCCACCTACGGCAAGGGGCCGTTCGTGGCGGTCAACTGCGGGGCGATTCCGGACGGCCTGTTTGAGTCGCAGTTCTTCGGGCACGCCAAGGGCGCGTTCACGGGCGCGATGTTCGCGCACCGGGGCTACTTCGAGCAGGCCACGGGCGGCACGCTGTTTCTCGATGAAATCGGCGACCTGCCGCTGTTCCAGCAGGTCAAGCTGCTGCGCGTGCTGGAGGAGAACGCGCTGACCCGGCTCGGCTCGGCCATGGCGGTGAAGCTCGACTTCCGGCTGGTTGCCGCCACCAACAAGGATTTGCGCGAGGCCGTGAGCCAGGGGCGCTTCCGCGCCGACCTCTACTTCCGGCTGGCCGTGATCGAACTGCGCATCCCGAACCTGGAGGAACGTGGCGCATCGGACAAGGTAGGGCTGTTGCAGTCGTTCCTGCGCCACATGATGGGCCCGGCCACCTACGACGCCCTGCCGCCGATGCCGGACTGGCTCAAGGGGGCGGTAGGCACCGCGTTCTTCATCGGCAACGTGCGCGAGTTGCGTAACCTGGCCGAGCGCGTGGGCATCACGGTGCAGCACTGCCGGGCCTGGGACGAGGAACGGATCCGGCCGCTGTTCCGCTCGCTGCGGCCCGGCGCGTTCGATGGCACCGAGCGGGCCGACCCGCGCGGCGATGCCGAGGAGCGCCGGCGCATCATCGCCGCGCTCGACGCCAACGGCTGGCGGCGCCAGGATACGGCGGCGTGCCTGGGCATCAGCCGCAAGGTGCTGTGGGAAAAGATGCGCAAGTTCCAGATCGCCGACAGCGAGGCGGAACCGGTCTGAAACGCGGCGGGGGGTGGCGCGGCGGCGCGGCAACGTTATGATGCGGGACCGCGCGGCGCCGCCGTGCCTGCCGCGTCACCGCTCCGAAGGAACCGAATTGCGTTTTCTGCACACCGCCGACTGGCATCTGGGTCGGCTTTTCCATGCCCGCAGCCTGATCGAGGATCAGGCGTTCGTGCTCGACCAGTTTGTGGCGCTGGTGCGTGACGTGCGTCCGGACGCCGTGCTGATTGCCGGCGACGTCTACGACCGCGCCGTGCCGCCGCCCGAGGCCGTGGCGCTGCTCGACGACGTGCTGGCGCGCATCGTGATCGGCGCGGGCGTGCCCGTGGTGATGATCGCCGGCAACCACGACAGCGCCCAGCGCCTCGATTTCGGCGCGCGGCTGCTGGCGGCGCGCGGGCTGCACGTGGCGGGCCGGGTCGGTGCCGAAACGACCTGCGTGACGCTGGTGGATGCCCATGGCGAGGTGCGCATCTACGCGCTGCCTTATGCCGAGCCGGCGGCGGTGCGCGACGCGTTCGGCGTTGACCTGTCATCGCACGAGGCCGCGCTGGGCGCACAGCTGGACGCGATCCGCGCGGCACACCCGGCGGGTGTGCGCGCCGTGGCGGTGGGCCATGCGTTCGTGGTGGGCGGCGCGGTCAGTGAATCGGAGCGGCCGTTGTCGGTGGGGGGCAGCGGCGCCGTGGCGGCCGAACTGTTCCACGGCTTCGACCTCGTGGCGCTGGGCCACCTGCACCGGCCCCAGACCATCGGCGGCCGGGTGCACTATTCGGGCTCGCTGCTCAAGTATTCGTTGTCCGAAGCCGATCACCGCAAGAGCGTGTCGCTGATCGAACTGGACGGAAGCGGCGAGGTGCGGATCGAACAGATCGGCCTGCAGCCGCGCCGCGACCTGCGCATCCTGCAGGGCGAACTGGCAGACCTGATCGCGGCCGGGCCCGGCGACGCCCGCCGCGACGACTATGTCTACGCCGTGCTGACCGATACGGGCGCGCTGCTCGATCCGATGGCCCGGCTGCGCGAGGCTTACCCCAACGCGCTGGCCATCGAGCGGGCGATCCTGGCCCGCAGCGGCCAGGCGGGGGAAGCAGGGCGCCAGCTACGCGAACTCGACACCGGCAGCCTGTTCGCCAATTTCTTCCGCGAAGTGTCTGACGCGGACCTCAACGGCGACCAGCGCCGTGCACTCGACGATCTGCTCGCCGGCATGGAGGCATCGGAAAGGGAATCGGCATGAAACCGCTGTACCTGAAGCTCCAGGCGTTCGGACCGTTCGCCGCCACGGAAACCATCGATTTCACCCGGCTCGGCGACCAGGCGTTCTTCCTGATCCACGGCCCCACGGGCGCGGGCAAGACCACGCTGCTCGATGCCATCTGCTTCGCGCTCTACGGCGACACGTCGGGCGGCGAGCGCAGCCCGCAGGACATGCGCAGCGCCAACGCCGACCCGGCGCTGCGTACCGAGGTGACGCTGGAGTTCGCGCTGGGGTCGATGCACTACCGCGTGACCCGCTCGCCGACGCAGGACCGCCCCAGCCAGCGCGCGGCCGGCGGCTTCGTCAAGGAGACCGCCAAGGCGCAGATCGACGTGCAACTGGACGGCGCGTGGAAGAGCCACGCCAGCCAGCCCAACCGCGTCAGCGACGCCGTGCGCGACCTGCTGGGCTTCGACAGCGCGCAGTTCCGCCAGGTCATCGTATTGCCGCAGGGGCGCTTCCGCGAACTGCTGACCGCCGATTCCCGGGCGCGCCAGGGCATCCTGGAGCGGCTGTTCCATACCGAGCTGTATCGCCGCGTGGAGGAACTGCTCAAGGAGCAGGCCGCCGGCATCCGGCGCGAAGCCGAGGAAATCTCGGTGCGCCGCAAGGCGCTGCTCGACCAGTACCGGATGGAGTCGGTGGAGGTGATGGCCGCCCATATCGGCGCGCTGCAGGAGACGCTGGCCGAGCTGCTGCGCCGCGAGGATGTGGCGCGCGCCGCGAGCGAGGCTGCGCAGGCCTCGCTGCGCAAGGGCGAGCTGGAGAACACGCAGATCCGCGCCTGGCGCGAGGCCGAGGGCGCGCACGCGGTGCTGACGGCAAGGCTGCCCGCCGTCGATGCCGATCGCCTGCGCCTGCAGGCGGCGCGGCGCGCGGCGACGGTGGCGCCGGTGCTGCAGCATCGGGACGCCGCCGGGCAGGAGCGCGCCACGGCCGTGGCCGAGTGTGCGCGCGCCGAGGCCGCCGCGGCCGGCGCAGCACAGGCGGCCGAGGTGGCGGCCCGGACGCTGCAGGCCGAACTGGCGCGCCATGGCGCGCGGCAGGCCGCCCAGCGCACCGTCACCACGCTCGAACACCTGCTGCCGCAGGCGTGCAACCTGGGCGTGCTGCGCAATGCCGTGGCGCAGGCTGGCACGGCCCTGGCCATGGCGCAGTCCTCGTGCGCGAAGAAGGTCGATGCGTTCCGCGCGGCCACCGCGACGCTCAAGCAGGCGGAAACCGATACAGAACAGGCCCGCGCCGAGAGCGCCGGCCTGCCTGCGCTGGAACTGCGCCTGGCGCATGCCCGCGAACGTGCCGCCCGGGTGGCGCGCTGCCGCGAGATCGGCGCGGGGCTCGAACCGCTGCGGCAGGCGCTGGCAACCGCGGCCACGGTGCAGCGCCAGGCGACCGGCGTCCGTGACACCGCGCGTGCCGCCGTGCAGCAGGCCGAGATCGACTGGCGTTTCGGCCAGGCCGCGCGGCTCGCCGCCGGACTGCGGCGCGGCGACCAATGTCCGGTCTGCGGCGGCAAGGATCATCCCGCGCTGGCCCAGCAGGCGCTGGCGCTGGTCAGCGATGACGATCTCGACACGGTTCGCGCCGCGCAGCAACGCGCCGACGACGCGCTGGCGCAGGCTGCCGCCGCACACCAGCAGGCCGATACGCGGTTGCAGCAGGCGCAGGCCCGGCTGGCTGACTTGTCCGAAGCGGCCGGCGACACCACCGACGCGGGCGCGCAGGCGCTCGATGCCGAGATTGGCGCGCTGGCGCAGGCGGTGAAGGCGGCCGCGCAGGCCGCAGAGCGTGCCGGCAAGCTGGCGCAGACGCTCGCGCAGGCCCGGCAGGCGCGGGAAGCGGCCGAGGCCGCTGCCGTGGCGGCCGACGATGCGGTGCGCGTGGCCGTGCGCGAACACGCGCGGCTCGAAGGCGAATGGCAGGCGGCCTGCGCGCAGGTACCCGAAGATTCCCGCGATCCCGATGTCATGCGCGCCGCGCTCGATGCCGCGCGGCGCGAAGCCGGGGCGCTGGAGGCCGCCTTGCAGGCGGCGCTTGGCGCCGAGCGCGATGCCGTGACGCTGCGGGCCGCCACGGCGGCGGCGCTGGCGGCGGCGCAGGCCGGACAGGCCCAGGCCGGGGCGCGTCTGGCCGAGCGCGAAGCGGCACTGGCCGAGGCGCTGGCCGCTGCCGCGTTCGCCGATCTGGATGCCTGCCGGGCCGCGAGCCTGCCCGACGATGCGCTGGCGGCGCTCGATGACGCGATCCGCGCGTTCGACGTGGAACTGGCCCGCGCTGCCGAATGGCGCACCCGTACCGCGGCGATTGCCGAGGCCCTGCAGGCGCCGGACGTGCCCGCGCTGCTGGCCGCGCGCGACGAGGCGGCGGTCCGGCTCGAAGCCGCGATCCGCGAACGCAGCGAGGTGGCGGCCCAGCGCGACGCGCTGCTGCAATGCAAGGGGTTGCTGGAATCGCTGGCCGCCGAGGGGCGCGACGTGGAGACGCGCTACGCGGTGCTGGGCCGGCTGTCGGAGGTGGCCAACGGCAACAATCCGCGCCGCATGACATTCCAGCGCTTCGTGCTGGCCACGCTGCTGGACGAGGTGCTGGAGGCGGCGTCGCTGCGCCTGCTGCGCATGAGCCGGGGCCGCTACGCGCTGCAGCGCGTGCGCGAGCAGGGCGACCAGCGCATGGCCGGCGGGCTCGAACTCGAAGTGTTCGACCACGATTCGGGCGCCACGCGCCCGGCCAACACGCTGTCGGGCGGCGAGGGCTTCCTGGCCTCGCTGTCGCTGGCGCTCGGGCTGGCCGACGTGGTGCAGTCGCGCGCCGGCGGCATCCAGCTCGATACGCTGTTCGTGGACGAAGGCTTTGGCACCCTCGATCCCGAAAGCCTCGATTTTGCGATCCGCACCTTGCTGGACCTCCAACAGGCCGGGCGGCTGGTTGGCATCATTTCGCACGTGACAGAGTTGCGTGAACGGATCGATGTGCGGCTGGAGGTCAGGCCGGGGGTAAGTGGGAGCCAGGCCGTGTTGAGGATGCCTTGAGGCTCTCTTTTCCCGCCTGTTTTGTTCCCCTCTCCCGCTCGCGGGAGAGGGGCCGGGGGAGAGGGGAGTAACCTCCCCTCCCCCACTTTGCTGCACTGCAAAACGTCCGCTGCGCGATTATCGCCCTTCCCGCGCCAACCCTTATTGCCGCGCGCAGGGGCGGGGTGTAACCTTTGTTCATTCTGCGAATTGAGGTTCGTATAGCGAACAATTTGGCCCCCGGCCACTCAACTTGCGCAGAGTCTCGCAAGCCGCTTTGAAGACGGCTGTCAAAACAACTGCAGGCTGGACCTCGTCCTGCCGCCGCAATCGAGCGCGGTGGCCCGGACCTGACGCCCGTCCGGGCAGACTGCCGGAGACCTCTTTGCGTGCCGCCCCCTTGCGGCCGGCTCCGGTGCGACGCCGGACTTTTCCGTACTGGAACGCAAGTGATCAACAAGCTATATGACTCGGTGGAGGCGGCTGTTGCCGGCATCCACGATGGCGCCACGATCCTGATCGGTGGTTTTGGCCTGGCAGGCATGCCGGCGGAACTGATCGACGCACTGATCGCCCAGGGCGCGCGCGACCTGACCATCGTCAACAACAACGCCGGCAACGGCGACACTGGCCTGGCGGCGCTGCTCAAGACCAAGCGCGTACGCAAGATCATTTGCTCGTTCCCGCGCCAGGTGGATTCCTACGTGTTCGACTCGCTGTACCACGCGGGCGAGATCGAGCTGGAACTGGTGCCGCAGGGCAACCTGGCCGAGCGCATCCGCGCCGCCGGTGCCGGTATTGGCGGGTTCTTCACGCGCACGGCCTATGGCACCCCGTTGGCCGAAGGCAAGGAAACGCGCATCATCGATGGTCAGGGTTACGTGTTCGAAAGCCCGATCCACGCCGACTTCGCGCTGATCAAGGCCGATACGGCGGACCGCTGGGGCAACCTGACCTACCGCAAGACCGCCCGCAACTTCGGCCCGATCATGGCCATGGCCGCCAAGTGCGCCATCGTGCAGGTCAGCCACGTGGTGGAGCTGGGCGAGATGGACCCCGAGCACATCGTCACGCCGGGCCTGTTCGTCAAGCGCGTGGTCAAGGTCGGCGGTGCCGCACCCCAGGCCACCCAGGCCGCCTGAGCGCAAGGAGAAAATACGATGCAACGCCTGACCCGCGACCAGATGGCCGCCCGCGTGGCCAAAGACATTCCGGAAGGTGCCGTGGTGAACCTCGGCATCGGCCTGCCCACCCTGGTTGGCAATCACCTGCCGGCCGACCGCGAAATCCTGCTGCACAGCGAGAACGGCCTGCTCGGCATGGGCTCGGCGCCGCCCAAGGGCGAGGAAGACGGTGACCTGATCAATGCCGGCAAGCAGCCCGTGACGATCAAGGCCGGCGGTTCGTACTTCCACCACGCCGACTCGTTCGCGATGATGCGCGGCGGCCACCTCGACTACTGCGTGCTGGGTGCCTTCCAGGTGTCCGAGCGCGGCGACCTGGCCAACTGGCACACCGGTGCCCCGGGCGCCATCCCCGCCGTGGGCGGCGCGATGGACCTGGCGATCGGCGCCAAGCAGGTGTTCGTGATGATGGAACACCAGACCAAGCAGGGCGAAAGCAAGGTGGTGGCCGAGTGCACCTACCCGCTGACCGGCATCGGCTGCGTGACCCGCATCTACACGGACCTGGCCACGATCGACGTCACGCCGGACGGACTGGTTGCCCGCGATCTCGTGGACGGCCTGTCGTTCGACGAACTGCAACGCCTGACCGGCGTGCCCCTGAAGCAGGCCGTAGCCGCCTGACCCTCCACCCAGAACGAGTGAGACAGAACATGAGCGACGCATTTATCGTTGACGCCATCCGTACCCCGATCGGCCGCTACGGCGGCAGCCTGTCCGCCGTGCGCGCGGACGATCTGGGCGCGGTGCCGCTGAAGGCCCTGATGGCCCGCAATCCGAACCTGGACTGGAAGGCCATCGACGACGTGATCTTCGGCAACGCCAACCAGGCTGGCGAGGACAACCGCAACGTGGCCCGCATGGCCTCGCTGCTGGCCGGCCTGCCGCAGGACGTGCCGGGCTCGACGATCAACCGCCTGTGCGGTTCGGGCATGGACGCCACCGGCACGGCCGCGCGCGCGCTGAAGTCGGGCGAGACCAACCTGATGATCTCGGGCGGCGTGGAAAGCATGAGCCGCGCCCCGTTCGTGATGGGCAAGGCCACCTCGGCGTTCTCGCGCCAGGCCGAAATCTTCGACACCACCATCGGCTGGCGCTTCATCAACCCGGCGATGCGTGCGGCCTACGGCGTGGACTCGATGCCCGAGACCGCCGAGAACGTGGCCACGGACTACAAGATCAGCCGCGAAGACCAGGATCTGATGGCGCTGCGCAGCCAGGAGAAGGCGTCGCGCGCCCAGGCCGACGGTACGCTGGCCCAGGAAATCACCGCCGTGACGATCGCCCAGAAGAAGGGCGACCCGATCGTGGTGGATCGTGACGAGCACCCGCGTGCCACGAGCATGGAAGCGCTGGCCAAGCTGCGCGGCGTGGTGCGCCCGGACGGCACGGTCACGGCCGGCAACGCCTCGGGCGTCAATGACGGCGCCTGCGCGTTGCTGCTGGCGAGCGAAGCGGGCCTGAAGCAGCACGGCCTGAAGCCGCGTGCCCGCATCGTGGGCATGGCCACGGCTGGCGTGGCACCGCGCGTAATGGGTATCGGCCCGGCACCGGCCACCCAGAAGCTGATGAAGCAACTGGGCATGACGCTGGACCAGATCGACGTGATCGAGCTGAACGAAGCCTTCGCGGCGCAGGGCCTGGCCGTGCTGCGCGAACTGGGCATCGCCGACGATGACCAGCGCGTGAACCCGAACGGCGGCGCCATCGCCCTGGGCCACCCGCTGGGCATGAGCGGCGCCCGCCTGGTGACCACGGCGCTGTACCAGCTGGAACGCACCAATGGCCGCTTCGCGCTGTGCACGATGTGCATCGGCGTGGGCCAGGGTATCGCGATGGTGATCGAGCGGGTTTGAGGGTGTTGATTGCCTGATGGTTTGCTCCCCTCTCCCATGAAATGGGAGAGGGGAGAAAGACAAACAAGGCAGAAATCGCAAGGTGTATCACTACCTCAAAGCGCTTAATTTCCGACATTTCCCGCCGTTAGCTTGGGCGGGAAGTTTCAGTGGTGTCTCTTCCTCAACGAGGTAGAGCATTGCGGCCGGACCGACGGGCTCGCCGGTCTTGCCGCATCTTTTTCAGACTGACCCGGCGTCCGACGCTGGTGGAGTACCGAGATGTCCCTTCCCGTTGCCACGCTTGTCACCGGCGCCAGTTCCGGTATTGGCCGTGCCATTGCCGAAATGCTGCTCGCCGACGGCGTGACGCGTGTGATCAACGTCGACTATGCAGCGCCGACGTGGTCGCATCCGAACCTGACCTTCTTCCAGGCCGACCTGACCAACGCCGACGCCACGCGCGCGGCGGCCGAGCAGGTGACCTCGCAATTCGCGGTGACCCGGCTCGTGAACAACGCCGGCGCCACGCGCCCCGGCACGGCCGATACGGCCACCGCCGAGGATCTCGATTACGTCGTGGGCCTCACGCTGCAGGCCACGATGCTGCTGACCCAGGCCTGCCTGCCCGCCATGCGCGCGGCCGGCTTTGGCCGCATCGTCAACATGGCCTCGCGCGCGGCGCTGGGCAAGCCCGAGCGCGTGGTGTATTCCGCGGCCAAGGCGGGGCTGGTTGGCATGACCCGAACGCTGGCGATGGAGCTGGGCGGAGACGGTATCACCGTCAATGCCGTGGCACCGGGTCCCATCGCCACCGAGCTGTTCCGAAAGAGCAATCCGGAGGGCAGCGAACAGACCCGGCGCATCCTGGCAAGCATTGCCGTGAAGCGCATGGGTACACCGGAAGACGTGGCGCGTGCCTCGCTGTTCTTCCTCGCCCCCGAAAATGGCTTCGTCACCGGACAGGTGCTGTACGTCTGCGGCGGAACCACGCTCGGTGTGGCGCCGGTCTGAGTAGTAGCAGTTGCCCGCCCCCAGGCACGGGGTGGAAGAGCGATTCAAGCATTGCGCCCGCGGCGCTCACAAGGTTTGCCCGCGTGCGTAGCATCAACTCCTGGAGCACAAGATGAGCATCACCAATCACACCTCGAAGGCGCGCAGACGCCTGCTGGCCGCTGGCGTGGCATTGGCCGCCGGCTTTGCCACCGTTTCCGGCGCGCAGGCGCAAGGCAACTACCCGACCAAGCCGATCACGATGGTCGTGCCGTTCTCGGCGGGCGGCACCACCGATATCCTGGCCCGCATCGTCAGCCTGCAACTGGGCAAGGCGCTGGGCCAGCCGGTCGTCGTGGACAACCGTCCGGGTGCCGGCGGCAACATTGGCGCCTCGCTGGCCGCCAAGGCACCGGCCGACGGCTACACGCTGTTCATGGGCACCATCGGCACGCACGCCATCAACCAGTCGCTGTACTCGAAGCTGCCGTACGATCCGGTCAAGGATTTCGCGCCGGTCACGCGTATCGCCATGGTTCCGAACATCGTCGTGGTCAACCCGAAGGTGCCGGTCCACAACATCAAGGAACTGATCGCCTACGTAAAGGCGAACCCGGACAAGCTGTCGTACGGTTCGTCGGGCAGCGGTTCGTCGATGCACCTGTCGGGCGAGCTGTTCAACTCGATGACCGGCCTGCACATCCAGCACATTCCGTACAAGGGCAGCGCCCCGGCCGTGAATGACCTGCTGGGCAACCAGATCGGCCTGATGTTCGACAACCTGCCGTCGTCGTTCCAGCACGTGAAGGCGGGCAAGCTGCGCGCGCTGGCCGTGACGTCGGGCAAGCGCTCGCCGGCCCTGCCGGACGTGCCGACCGTGGCCGAAGCCGGCGTGCCGGGCTATGAAGCCACCTCGTGGTTTGCGCTGTACGCCACGGGCGGCACGCCGCAGCCGATCGTCGACCGCATCAACGCCGAAGTGGTCAAGATCCTGGCCATGCCGGAAGTGAAGAAGCAGATGGCCGAGCAGGGCGCCGAGCCCAACCCGGAAAAGCCGGCCCAGCTGGCCGCGTTCATGAAGTCCGAGACCGCCAAGTGGGCCAAGGTCGTGAAGGCTTCGGGCGCCACGGTGGACTGATCCGGTCCGGCGTTTCAAGCGGTTCAAGCAGTTCGCGGTACTGAAACCGGCCCTCGCGGCCGGTTTTTTTCATGGCCCGGAAAGAAAAAGCCCGCGAGATCATCGCGGGCAGAAATCCCAGGTCCTTGCCGGACGGGAGGAGACATCAGGTACGGGGCGAAGCGGAAGCCGGGTCGGACGGGTCAGCTGACCACGTACTTGACGACCTGTTCCTCCACCCCGACAAAACGCACCAGCTGGCGCAGGCCGCTGGCGTATTCCTTGATATGCAGCCCTTCCGGCGTATCCGGCAGCCGGTAGTAGATCGGCGCGGTGCCGGCCCGGGCGCGGGCCGCGCTGACGAAGGCGGCGGGCGCCAGGGACGATTCCCCCGCGGCCGTGCCTTCCGTCAACGTGATTTCCGGTCTTGCGTTCATCTCAACTCTCCAGTGACGCACGGCGCTGAACGTTGGGCCGGTAAAACGAAGGCGCGCGCGTGCGGGTCGCATTGTCTGGAATGTATTGCAGGCGGTCGCGGAATGCCATTTCGACTTTTTTATATCAGTATCGAGACAATTGACTAAATTGTCATAATTCGGTGTCTGGCGCGCCGTGGGCGCGGGGTGGCGCATCTGTGGCGCCGGTGACGCTCACGGGTTAACGGCATGACGCACGATGAACTTGCGCGCTACCATTACGTCACCTGAATCCTGGTGGCTTGAGGGAGCAACTCCCGTGCCAGCCGCCAATCGCCCCGCCACGCCACTACGCCGCGAATGTCCACCCAGCACGCGCTACTGATTTCCCTGATCGAGAAACCCTCCTCGGGCTACGACCTGGCCCGCCGTTTCGACAAGTCGATCGGATATTTCTGGCACGCCACGCATCAGCAGATCTACCGCGAGCTGGGGCGCATGGCCGATCTTGGGTGGATTGCCGCCGAGGATGCCGGGCCGGCGGCCCGGACCGGGGAGGGGGATGGCGCGGAACGGAAGAACCGCAAGAAGGTGTACAGCGTGCTGCCGGCCGGACGGGAGGAACTGGCGCGGTGGGTGTTGTCGCCCGGGGCGGGACTCGACCAGCGCGAGGAAATTCTGGTCAAGCTACGTGCAGATGCTGCAATCGGCCCGCTCGGGCTTGACCGCGAGATGGCGCGGCTGATCGCGCTGCACGAAGAGCGGCTCGCGCTCTACCGGAGCATCGAGCGCAAGGATTTCGCCGGCACGCTGGATCGGCGCCAGCAGATCCAGTATGCGCTGCTGCAGCGCGGCATCCGCTTCCAGGAAGACTGGATCGCCTGGGGACGCGCGCTGCTGCCGTTGCTGGAATTGCCGGCGAAGGGATCGTCGCCGGCATAGCCGTTACGCCAGATCGACCTCGCGGCCGGCCGGTGCCGGCACGGCCAGGCCCAGGCGGCGGCGCGCCAGCGCGTATTCCTCGACAAAGCGGCGCACCAGCTCGGCGGCCGGCACCACGCGCTTGATGGCGCCCACGCCCTGGCCGGCGCCCCAGATTTCCTTCCAGGGCTTGACGCGCGTCGAGCCGAAGTTCATTGCCGAGGCGTCGGACGTGGGCAGCGCGGCCGGGTCCAGTCCGGCGCGCACGATGCTCTCGCGCAGGTAGTTGCCGTGCACGCCCGTGAACAGGTTCGAGTAGATGATGTCGTCGGCATTGCTGTCGACGATCATCTGCTTGTAGGCATCCTCGGCGTTGGCTTCTTCGGTAGCGATGAAGGCCGAGCCGATATAGCCGAGGTCGGCGCCGGCGGCCTGGGCGGCCAGCACGGCGTCGCCGCTGGCGATGGCGCCGGACAGCAGCAGCGGGCCGTCGAACCATTCGCGGATCTCGTGCAGCAGCGCGAACGGCGAGAGCGTACCGGCATGGCCGCCCGCGCCCGCCGCCACGGCGATCAGGCCGTCGGCGCCTTTCTCGATGGCCTTGCGGGCAAAGGTATTGTTGATCACATCGTGCAGCACGATGCCGCCGTACGAGTGCACGGCCTGGTTAACTTCCACGCGCGCACCCAGCGACGTGATCACGATGGGCACCTTG
This sequence comes from Cupriavidus agavae, assembly GCF_004217045.1. Lineage (GTDB taxonomy): Bacteria > Pseudomonadota > Gammaproteobacteria > Burkholderiales > Burkholderiaceae > Cupriavidus > Cupriavidus agavae. The sequence goes on along the minus strand of NZ_SGXM01000012.1, from coordinate 88,821 downwards.
TAGCGCACACACAGTTCCAGGTCGTGTTCGAGGCGGTCGTTGGACTTGTGCACGATCTGGTTCACGGCGAACGGCGCGGCCGGGCGGTCCGGATGCTTTGCGTCGTGCTCGGCCAGTTCAGTCGTGATGCGGTCCAGCCATTCGGCCAGCTTCTCCGCGGGCCGGGCGTTCAGCGCCGGGAACGAGCCCACCACGCCGGCCTTGCACTGGGCGATGACCAGATCGGGGTTGGAAATGATGAACAGCGGCGAGCAGACTGCCGGCAGCGACAGGTTTTGCAGCAGGGCGGGAAGGGCCATCACAAGTCTCCGGATTACACGTTTTATGCAACCAGTTGCATATTGATGGCGAAAATACCATGGCCCCAGGCGTCGTGCAATGGCGCATGTGGGCGGGGCAGGCCAGCGTCAGTGGCGCTTTGTCTACAATGAGCGGATTGCCACTCCCGGCAGGACGGAAGAAGTCAGTGATTACTCGCACCCCAACCGGCTCGCCATCGGCTGGCGCCGACCAGACTGCGGCGCCGGACCTGTTCGACAGCGACCTGGCCTCCTGGTATGCGCATCCCGAGCGGGCCTTCGACGGCTGGCTGGCGCGGCATGGCTTCCGCCCCGGCACGGCCACGGTCTATCGCGCGATGTGGGGCAAGCTGCTGCGTTGGTCCGGCGAGCAAGGCATGCCGCCGCTGAAGTGGTCCGCCGACCAGATCGCCGCCTTTCTCGACGCCCAGGACCTGCACAAGCGGCATCGCTATCGGTACGCGCGTTTGATCGAACGCGTGTTCCACCATCTTTCGACACTGCAACAGAATTTGCACAACCCCGGCAGCCAGGCGGTGCGGACGCATCTGGCCGATGGCGAGAACGATCCGACCGCGTTCCTTCTGCCCGGCGAGCGCGACCTGCTGGTGGCACGCGTGCTGGCGCCTTCGCCCGACCCGCTCCCCGCCGGCGACGAAGCGCGCGGCATCTCTCCGACGCAATGGAAACGCGCCCGCGATATCGCGCTGCTGGCCGTCCTGCTCGGGGGCGGCCTCAAGGTGGCCGAAGTGCGGGCGCTGCGGCTCGACGCGTTGCAGGGAATCGCCAGTGGTCCGATATCGATTCGCATGGTGTGTACCGACAATGGCCGGACCTATACGGTGCCGCTGTTCGCGTTCGCGCACGGCTCGCTGCGCCACTGGCTGGCGCTACGGCAGGCGGCCGGTTCGCTCGGCGAACTGGTGTTTCCGGCGATGGCGAATGGCCGGGCCATGCACGCGGCGTCCGTCTACCGGCGTATCGAGATCCTGCTGGAAGAGGCTGGCGTGCTGGCCGGGCGCAGCGAGCGGGCATCGCCGCAGACGTTGCGCAATACTTGCGGCGCGATGCATTTCGATGCCGGCACCACGCCGGCGGCCGTGGCGCAACTGCTCGGCATGCGCGATCTGGAATCGGGCTGGCGGCTGCATTCGGCCTATGAGGCGTGGCAGGCACGTACCGGGCTGCCGGTCGCGGCAAAACCGACCGCGCGGTCGGGCGGAGAAGCCACACAGGATTAATCCCGCGCGGTTATGATGACAGGCCCGGCAACCCGCTCGCGGGGCGCATTCCATGGCCGGGCAGGCGTCACGCCTTTTTTTCAAACGTATTCCGACTCAAGAATCCATGGCTGAAACCCTACTGCTGACAGGCGCCACCGGCTATATCGCTTCGCATACCTGGGTGGCATTGCACGAGGCCGGCTATCAGGTGATCGGACTCGATAATCTTTGCAATAGCAACCGCGAAGTCGTCAATCGCCTGGCGAAGATCACCGGGACCACGCCGAATTTTGTCGAAGGCGACGTTCGCGACCGCGCGCTGCTCGACCGGCTGTTCTCCGAGAACAAGATCGCCGGGGCGATTCATTTTGCCGCGCTCAAGGCCGTGGGCGAATCGGTCAGCAAGCCGCTCGAATATTACGGCAACAATCTGGACGGCATGATCACGCTGTGCAGCGCCATGCAGTCGGCCGGCGTCAAGCAATTGGTGTTCAGCTCGTCGGCCACGGTCTACGGGAATCCGCATGCCGTGCCGATTCTTGAAGATTTTCCGTTGTCGGCGACCAATCCGTATGGCCAGACCAAGCTCATGGGCGAGCAAATCCTGCGCGATGTGGAAATTTCCGACCCGGAATGGCGAATCGCATTTCTGCGATATTTCAACCCGGTCGGGGCGCATGAAAGCGGGCTGATCGGCGAGGATCCCGGCGGTATTCCCAATAACCTGATGCCTTATGTGGCGCAGGTGGCCGGCGGCCGGCGCGAAAAGCTCAGCGTTTATGGCGGCGACTATCCCACCGTGGACGGGACCGGCGTGCGCGACTATATCCATGTCTGCGATCTGGCCGATGGCCACGTGGCGGCCCTGAACTACCTGCGCGACAACCCGCGCGGCATGACGGTCAACCTTGGAACCGGCCGTGGATATAGCGTCCTGGAGGTGGTGAAGGCTTACGAACGGGCCAGCGGCAAGCCGGTGCCGTACCAGATCGTCGACCGCCGCCCGGGCGATATTGCCTCGTGCTATGCCGATCCGGCCCTGGCGGCGTCGCTGATCGGGTGGCGTGCACGGCACGATATCGACCGCATGTGCGAGGATTCCTGGCGCTGGCAGTCGATGAATCCGCAGGGGTTTGCCGGCTGAATATCGCCGCGCCGGCGGATTTCCCGCTACCAATAAAAAACCGGGCAGAAGCCCGGTTTTTTATTGGCCCGCCTGGCGCGTCCGAGACGCACCGGGAACCGGCAGTACTCAGCGGATCAGGAAGTCGTCCATCGACTTGCCATTGGCGAGCGCCTGGGTCAGCCAGCCCGGACGCTTGCCGCGGCCGGTCCAGGTATTGCCGGCGCTGTCGCGGTAGCGCACCGGCACCTTGCGCGCCGCGGCTGCCTTCTTGGTACCCGCCACCTTGCCGCCAAATCCGAGGTCTTCGGCAGTCAGGCCAAATTGTTCGATTTTCTCGCGAATCTCCGCGATCACGCTCGCCTGTTCGCGCGCCTTGATCTCTTCGGCCTGCTTCTGCAGTTCGCTGATTTTCTGAACGATTTCCTGATATGTCGCCATTTGTATCCCTCTATTTACAGTTGGGTCCGTGAATTCACGCAGGCCATTATAACCACTGCGCGCAGCCGTGCAAATCTATTTTCCCCCGCCGGTTCCAAAATGCGAAAATTCTCAATTAGAAATTATTACTGAACTTCGCCAATGCTTGCCGGTCACCGGCGGCACGGGCGCGGATGCACGCGGGCGGGCGGGCCGCTCCCGGTTTTGGTGTGCCCTGAATATCGGCAGCGTTTAATTCGGCCGCCCGCAAAATCCTGGGCGCTTTCCGGATCGCCGAATATGGCAGTGGCGTGGCCATGTGCGTCACGCGCCATTCTGCACTTTTCTATTTGCCGGGCATCTCAAGGTTGAATGGATGGGCGCCGTTATGGAATCCTGAGCAGGCCGTACGGGGTGTCGGTCTGCCGGACCGGAGCAAGGGAGTGGCTTCGGGTTATCTCCTTATGACCAGCACATCATGTCCTTTCACCAGAATATCCAGATCAAGACCCTGCTACGGGGCGCCATGGCCCTGCTCACGGCCATCCTGCTGCTTGTGGGCGGCGCGGGACTGCATGGCATCTCGCGGTCCAACGATGCGCTGAAGGAGACCTACTCGAACCAGCTGGCGTCGTCGCAGGCGCTGGCCGACGCGATGGTGGGCACCACGCGCCTGCGCCTGGCGCTGGATCGCGGCATCATGCCCGGCTCCGAGGGCGAGGACCTGCAGAAGCACGTCGACCGATCGAAGGTGTTCGTGGAAACCTCGGAGCGCGGCTGGAAGCGCTACATGGCGCTGCCGCAGACCGACGAGGAAAAGGTCCTGTCCTCGGCCCTGGCCGCCAAGCGCCAGGAGTTCTTCGACAAGGGCGTGGCACTGTGGCAGAAGGCACTCGCGGAAGGTAACCGCGAGGAAGCCCTGCGCATGGGCCGTGATGTGATGCCGGAGCTGCAGCGCTCGATGTCCAGCGCGCACGAGAAGCTCGAAAAATTCCAGATGGAGGCCAGCAAGGCCAATTTCGAGGCCGCGCAGTCGCGTTTCGAGACGATCCGTGCCATGTCGGTCCTGCTGATCGCGTTCGGCATCGTCATTGCCGTGGTGGCGGCCACGATGCTCAACCGTGCCATCGTGCGCCCGGTGGAGGAAGCGCTGACCGTGTTCGAACGCATGGCCGGCGGCGACCTGACCTCGCGCATCACGAGCATGTCGAACAACGAAATCGGCCGCATGATGCAGGCGCTGGCCAAGATGCAGCAGAGCCTGTCGGGCATCGTGCATGAAGTGCGCGGCGGCACCGATTCGATTGCCTCGGCCACGCAGCAGATCTCGGCGGGCAACACGGACCTGTCCCAGCGCACCGAGGAGCAGGCCGCCTCGCTGGAACAGACCGCCGCGAGCATGGAAGAGCTGACCACCGTGGTCAAGCAGAACGCCGACAACGCGCGCCAGGCTGGCGTGCTGGCCGGCGAGGCCTCGCAGATCGCGCTGAAGGGCGGCGACGTGGTGGGCCGCGTGGTCGATACGATGAACGAGATCAACGGCGCGTCGCGCAAGGTGGTCGAGATCATCGGCGTGATCGAGGGTATCGCCTTCCAGACCAATATCCTGGCGCTGAACGCCGCCGTGGAAGCGGCGCGGGCCGGCGAGCAGGGCCGCGGTTTTGCCGTGGTGGCCGGCGAGGTGCGCAGCCTGGCGCAGCGCAGCGCCAACGCGGCCAAGGAAATCGAGTCCCTGATCAGTGAATCGGGCCAGCGCGTGGAAAGCGGTACGCGCCTCGTGGCCGAGGCCGGCCAGACGATGGGCGAGATCGTGCAGGCCGTGCGCCGCGTGACCGACATCATGAACGAGATCAGCGCCGCGTCGCAGGAACAGACCACGGGCATCGAGCAGGTCAACCAGGCCGTGGCGCAGATGGACCAGGTCACGCAGCAGAACGCCGCGCTGGTGGAAGAAGCGGCGGCCGCGGCGGGCGCGCTGGAGGAACAGGCGCAGAAGCTCAAGAGCGTGGTGTCGGTGTTCACGGTGTCGGCCGACGGTACGGTGTCGCGCCAGGTGGTCAGCGCGCCGGCTTTCGCGGCGCTGGTGGCCAAGCCGGCTGCCGCGCCCGTGGCAGCCCGTGCGGAAGAGCCGGTGCGGGCGGCGGCCAAGCGTCCGCCGATCGTGCGCAAGGCCCGCGAGCCTCAGTTGCTGCGCCCGAAGCTGAACCAGCCGGCTGCGGCCACGGCTTCGGCGCCGGACGACAACTGGTCGGCCTTCTGATCGTTTCGGACTCACGTAACAAGCGCGTGCAACAAGGGAGGCCTGGCGGGCGCGAGATGCCAGGGCAGCGGGCCGCAGGTCTGGCCCGCCTCCCGTTGTCTCGCCCGCCCCCGGTATTCCTTTTCGCGCAGCCCCGATGATTGCCACGAATTTCAGCCTACTGCTGCTTGCGGCGTTGCTCGGCCTGATGGCCGCGCTCGGCCTGCGCGCGGTCCAAGCGGACGGCGCGCCGGGGCGTAGATCCATTCGCTCGCTCACCTGGTGGGCGGCGCTGATGTCGCAGGCCACGCTTGGCATGCCGCTCTGGGTGGCGCTTGCCTCGGGCACGCTGACGGCGGCCAACAACGGTGCCAAGCTCGCCGCCACTTTCGCGGTAAGCCTGGCGGCGAGCGTGCTGGCCTCGCAGATGCTCGCACCGACCTGGCACTGGCTGCGCAGCCATGGCCGCGGCTGGCAACTGGCCGTGGCCACGGCGATGGTGGCCGGCGCCGGGCTGGTGGCCATGGCCGGCGCGCGGCTGGGCCGCGTGTGCGGCGGCACGTCGCTGACGCCGCGCGAATGCTTCGACGCGACGGGCGTGCAGGGGCCGGGCTGGCTGGCCGGCGGCCTGGCGCTGCTTTGCACGGGCCTTTACCTGATGCATCGCATCCAGTCGAACCGGTGGCCGCTGGCGGCCGCCGAGGTTGGCGCAGCCGGCGAATTCCATGACGACCTGCCGCTGGCGGGCCGGGCCGGCACGGTGGTCGAGGCAGCCAGCGGGCGCCGCCCGCTGGGCCGCTTTGGCGGGCTGACCGTGCGGCTCTCGGCACGCAACCAGCGCCAGGTGGGCGAATACAGCGTCAGCACCGAACTGCCGGACCGCACCGCGTTCGCGCGCTGGCTCGACAAGAGCATTGCGCAGTCCCGGCTGTCCGACACCAGCTGCGCGGTGCTGCTGATCCATATCGCCGATTTCCGCGAGGTGGACGAGGTCTTCGAGGTGCGCGCCGACGATATCCTGGCGCAGGATGCCGGCGCGCTGGCCCAGGCCGCGCTGGAGCCGCACCACTTCCTGGCACGGCTGGCGCGCGACGAATTCGCCGTCGGCGTGCCGGAACTGGTGCAGCACAGCCGCGCCCATGAACTGGGCGACAAGGTGCTGGGCTCGCTGTCGGAGTTCGTGGCGGCGCGCGGGCTGCAGATGCAGATCGGCGTGAATATCGGCATCGCCATTTCGCCACGCGACGCCACCACCTCCGAGGCGCTGATGCAGGCCGCGCGCGTGAGCCTGTCCGAGGCGCGCGAGAGCGGTTCGAACCAGCTCCGCATGTTCAATTCGGCAGCCGGCGAGCGCGCGCGCCGCATGCGCGTGATTCGCCGCGATCTCTGGCCGGCCATCCAGGACGACGCGCTGTCGCTGGTCTACCAGCCCAAGTACGACGTGAAGACGCGCAGCGTGATCGGCGCCGAGGCGCTGTGCCGCTGGCGGCATCCCACGCTGGGCGCGGTGAATCCGGCGGAGTTCATCATGGTGGCCGAGCAGTCGGGCCAGATCGACAAGCTCGACGACTGGGTGATCTCGCAGGTCTGCCGCCAGGTGCGCGCCTGGCAGGACGCCGGCTTGCCGCCCGCGCCGGTGGCGATCAATGTTTCCGGCCTGCGCTTCGCCAGCCGCAACTTCCCGCAGTACCTGCTTGACCAGATTCACCAGCACGACATCCCGCCGTCGGCCATTACGCTCGAAATTACCGAGACGGCGGCGATGAAGGACATCGGCAAGTCGCTGGAGACGCTGACCGAGCTGCAGTCGCTCGGCATCCAGGTGGCGCTCGACGATTTCGGCAGCGGCTATTCGAGCCTGGGCTACCTGAAGCGGCTGCGGGTGGGAACGCTCAAGATCGACCGTACGCTGATCGGCGGGCTTGATGCCGATCCGCAGGGCCGCGCCATCGTGGGATCGATGGTGGCGCTGGCGCACGAACTGCGCATGCGGGTCGTGGCCGAAGGCGTGGAATCGGCGTCCCAACTCGACATCCTCGACGAGATGGGCTGCGACGAGGTGCAGGGCTACCTGATGGCCATGCCGCTCGACGCGCCGGTGTTCGCCGGACTGCTGCTCGGCGCCCGGCCGACGCACGCCCAGTCGGCGGCCTGATTAGAGCGAGCACTCTAAACACGGGGCCGCGCGTCCGGCACGCGGGTGCCGGACCTAAATCCGGCGGCCGGTGTGTCGATATCTCGAAGACAGGGCAGTGGCACGGCCGCCTTCGAGGTTTCGGGGCCGGTGCCAGCGCGCTGGCCTTGTCCGTCGCCGCCCGCATGGCCCTGCCAATGGCGGACCCACTTCTTCCCGGAGTCCCTGAATGTCTCTTCCTCACATCCTCGTCGTCGACGATTCGCCCTCCCTGCGCCGCATGACGGGCGCCTGCCTGCGCGCGGGCGGGTTCACGGTGACCGAGGCATCGGACGGCAAGGAGGCGCTGGAAGTTGCCATGCAGGCCCGCTTCGGCATGTTGGTGACTGATCAGGTGATGCCGGTCATGGACGGCCTGTCGCTGATCCGCGCACTGCGTGCCACGCCCGACTACGCGTCGATCCCGATCCTGATGCTGTCCACGGAGCACGACGACACCATCCTGGAGCGCGCCCGCGAGGCCGGTGCCTCGGGCTTCCTGGCCAAGCCGTTCGACCCCGAGGACCTGATGGCGTCGGTCGGCGCCCTGCTGACCCCTCCCTCCGAGGGGTAAAAGCGGCGCCGAGTCGCCCTTAATCCACCCCGTTGCCTGCCGTTATCACTGGAAGGCCATATCAGGTGGACCGGCCCGGCGGCGCCCGCATTGTCTTGCGGCGTGGCGGGGCGGGCCATTGCATCGGGTCGCCAGCAGCCGGGGGCACGTTACCGCCGGCCACGACCCACCATGCCAGCGGGGGCAACCATGAACACCAGCAACAACCGCGCGGACAGCGCGGGAGAAGAATTCCTGGCCTTCCGGCTCGGCCGCGAAGAGTACGGCATCGACATCCTGAAGGTGCAGGAAATCCGCGGCTACGAGAACGTGACGCAGATCGCCAACGCGCCCGACTACCTGAAGGGCGTGGTCAACCTGCGCGGCACCATCGTGCCGATCATCGACCTGCGCATCAAGTTCCGGCAGGCCCAGATCAGCTACGACCAGTACACCGTGGTGATCATCGTCGATATCCATGAACGCACCACCGGCATCGTGGTTGACGGCGTGTCTGACGTGCTCACGCTCACGCCCGCGCAGATCAAGCCGGCGCCCGCGCTCTCGGGTGGCGTGGAGACCGAATACATCCGTGGGCTTGGCTCGCTCGAAGGCCGCATGCTGATCCTGGCCGACATCGAGAAGCTGATGAACGTGGACGACCTCGCGGCGCTCGACGCCGCGGCCGGCGCCTGACGCCAGGGAACGGGGAGCGCCGGAGCCGGGGCTTCCCCACCGGCCCCACAACTTCCAAGCAGTCACTCCAATGCGCAACAACCAGCCTGTCACCCAGCGCGAGCACCCGCTCTCGCCGAACGATTACCTGATCTCGCGGACCGACCTCAAGGGCCGGATCACGTTTGCGAACCGGGCGTTCGTCGAAGTAAGCGGCTTCACGGCGCAAGAATTGCTCGGTGCGGCGCATAACCTCGTGCGCCATCCGGACATGCCTCCCGAGGCGTTCGCCGATCTCTGGTCGGCCGTCCAGGCTGGCAAGTCGTGGGTGGGCATCGTCAAGAACCGCCGCAAGAACGGCGACCATTACTGGGTGCAGGCCACCGTCACGCCCACGCGCGTGGATGGCCGCATCATCGGCTATACGTCGGTGCGCTCGATGGCCAAGCCCGAGCAGATCGAAGCGGCCGAGACGGCCTACAGGCGCTTTCGCGAGAACCGCGCCGCCGGGCTGGCGATCCGCGATGGCGCGGTGGTGCGCACCGGCGTGGCCGGGCTGCTGGGCCGCCTGACGCGGCTGACGCTGCGCCGCCGTATCCTGCTGGCGCAACTGGCCGGGGTGAGCTGGTTCCTCGTGGCGCTGGCCGGCGTGCACTGGATGTCGCCGGCCGCCGCCACGCAACTCTGGCCGTGGCTCTGGGGTGCGTTCGCGCTGGCCGTGCTGTCGTCGGCGGCGGCGGGTGCGGCGCTGGCGGCACGCGTGGACCGGCCCGTCGGCGAGATGCTCGACTTCGCGCTGCGCATGGGCGCGGGCGACCTGACCACCACGTACGAACACCGCGCCAGTGACGAGGTAGGCGCGCTGTCGCGCGCCATGCGCACGATGCAGCGCAGCCTGCTGTCGGTGGTACACGACATCCAGGAAGGCATGGTCAGCATTTCCACGGCCACGCACCAGGTGGCGGCGGGCAACAACGACCTGTCGCAGCGCACCGAACAGCAGGCCGCGTCGCTGGAGGAAACCGCGTCGAGCATGGAGCAGTTGACCGGCACGGTCCGCCAGAACGCCGACAACGCGCGGCAGGCCACCGGGCTGGCCGCCAATGCGTCGGAAACCGCGCTGCGCGGCGGCGAAGCCGTGGGCCGCGTGGTGCAGACCATGGACGAGATCAACCAGGCCTCGCACAAGATCGTCGACATCATCGGCGTGATCGAGGGCATCGCCTTCCAGACCAACATCCTGGCGCTCAACGCCGCCGTGGAAGCGGCGCGGGCCGGCGAGCAGGGGCGCGGGTTTGCCGTGGTGGCCGGCGAGGTGCGCGGCCTGGCGCAGCGCAGCGCCAACGCGGCCAAGGAGATCAAGGGCCTGATCGCCGATACCGTGGGGCGCGTGGAGAACGGCGCCGCGCAGGTGTCGGAGGCCGGGGCAACGATGGACGAGATCGTGCAGGCCGTGAAGCGCGTGACCGACATCATGGGCGAGATCAGTTCGGCCTCGGCCGAGCAGAGCGCCGGCATCGAGCAGGTCAACGAGGCCGTGGCGCAGATGGATGAAGTCACGCAGCAGAACGCTGCGCTGGTGGAGCAGGCCGCCGCGGCGGCAGGCTCGCTGGAGGAACAGGCCGACCGCTTGCGCGAGTCGATTTCCACCTTCCGCGTCAGCACGCAGGCCGAAGCCCGGCCCGCGCGCCGCCGGCAGGCGGAATTGGCGGAGGCAGCGGCCGGTTGAAGTGGGGAGCACGGCCAGCGTCCGCATGGGCGCGGAGCCGACCAAAGCGCCGCGCGTTTACAGGCGCGGCATCAGGAACGGGGTAGATTTGCCGCCCACGCAGGCGGCAGCGACAACAACTCGGGGCGGTGATGCTGGCCGCTCCGGTATTTCTGACAGACGAAGGGGGTAGTTCTATGCAGTGGTTCAATCAACTACGTGTGACAACCAGGCTGATTGCCGGCTTCCTGGTTGTTTCCGTGATCGGCGCCATCATCGGCCTGCTGGGCGTGGTCAACATGGGCCGCATGGCGGAATGGACCGGCAAGATCTACAACACCGACCTGCAGGCGCTCAAGGCGGTGCAGGACGGCAACATCAACCTGGTCTACGCCAGCCGTGCCCAGATCGCGCTGCTGTCGGCCTCGACCATGGGCGAGCGCGCCACCGAGAAGGAAACGATCGACAAGGCGCTCTCCACCATGGAAGCGCGCGTCAAGACGGCCAAGGATTCTTTCTCCCAGCCCGAGGGCCAGGCGCTCTACAAGCAGTACGAGACGCTGGTGCCGCCGTTCCGGGAGCGGATGGTGAAGTACATGGCGCTGGTGAGCAAGCAGCCGCTCGACACCTCGCAGTTCGACAGCAACGTGTTCACCGAGAGCACCGAACTGCTCAAGGACAGCCGCACGCTGGAAGAAATCCTGTTCAAGATGGTCAAGCGCCGCGATGAGCGCGCCAAGGCCAACATGGAGGAGTCGACGAGCGTCTACAACAGCTCGCGCGTGGTGATGCTGCTGCTGGTGCTGGGCGGCGTGGCCGGCTCGGTGCTGCTGGGCTGGTTGCTGGCGCGCCAGCTGTCGCGCCAGCTTGGCGGTGAGCCGGGCTATGCGGCGTCGATTGCCTCGCGCATCGCCGAGGGCGACTTCTCGGGCCGCGTGGCACTGCGTACCGGCGATCAGGCCAGCATGCTGCACGCGATGAGCCAGATGCAGCAGCAACTGTCGCACATGGTGCGCGATTTCAAGGAGTCGGCCGAATCGATCGGCACCGCCTCGCGCGAGATTGCCGCCGGCAACAACGACCTCTCCCAGCGCACTGAACAGCAGGCCGCGTCGCTGGAAGAAACCGCGTCGAGCATGGAGGAGTTGACCAGCACCGTGCGCCAGAACGCCGACAACGCGCGGCAGGCCAGCGGGCTGGCCGCCAATGCGTCGGAAACCGCCGTGCGCGGTGGCGAAGTGGTCAGCGAAGTGGTCAAGACGATGGGCGAGATCAATGATGCCTCGCGCAAGATCGTCGACATCATCGGCGTGATCGAGGGTATCGCCTTCCAGACCAACATCCTGGCGCTGAATGCCGCCGTGGAAGCGGCGCGGGCCGGCGAGCAGGGCCGTGGCTTTGCCGTGGTGGCCGGCGAGGTGCGCAGCCTGGCGCAGCGCAGCGCCAACGCGGCCAAGGAAATCAAGACGCTGATCGACAACTCGGTGGCCCAGGTGGACACCGGGGCGGCGCTGGTGGGCCAGGCCGGCACGACGATGGACGAGATCGTGCAGGCCGTGAAGCGCGTGACCGACATCATGGGCGAGATCAGCGCGGCCTCGGCCGAGCAAAGCTCGGGCATCGAGCAGGTCAACCAGGCGGTTGCCCAGATGGACGAAGTGACCCAGCAGAATGCCGCGCTCGTGGAGCAGGCCGCCGCCGCGGCGGGTTCGCTGCAGGACCAGGCGGGCCGGCTGATGGAATCGGTGTCGACGTTCCGCCTCTCGGACGAGGATGGCGCGCCCGCGCTGGCGCTTCCGGCGCCGGGAGCGGCCGCCTCGACGGCGCCCGCCGCCCGCCCGGCGGCCCGTCCGGCCGTCCGCCCGCCGGTGGCCCGCAGCAAGCCCGCTACCCGGGGCAATGCCAAGAGCCGCGCCGCCAAGGCTGCCGGCACGGCGCTGGTGGCGGCTTCTGCCGCGCCGGCACTGGCTGAAGTCGACGACGAAGTTGCCGATACCCAGATGAAGCGTCCTGCGCTCGCCGCGAAGTCTGGCGGCAGCGCGGCGGCCGACAACGGCGACTGGAGCGCATTCTGATCGGCTGACGATCCGCCACGCCTGCCCAGGCCCGCGCCCCGGCGTGACTTGAAAAAGTTACGCCGGGGCGCTCACTCGTTCAAAGAACATCATGCAAACCGATATCAGCCTGTCCCTGTCGGCCGAAGCCACGGCGCGGCTGCGCGCGGACTTCGACGCCTTTGTAAGAGTTTCAACCGGACTCGACGCCGAGTTCATCCCGCCCGCGTTCGACGACTTCCTGCGCGCACGCCTGCTGCAGCAGGACGGCCCGCTGACCGAGCGCGCCGTGATGCGGCTGCTGGCCAGCGGCGAGTACGGCTGGGCCCGCAAGGTCTTCGACAAGCAACTGCCCAACGCGCTGGCGGCCCTGATGCGCGACGCCGAACGATTCGGCTTCGGGCTGGCCGTGCAGCCGGCCTGGACCCAGCAACAGCGCATGGAGCACGCGCGGGAGTGGGCCACCAACATCCTGAGCGAGGCCGGGGCCGACGCCGCCTTTACGGAGGCGCTGGCGGGCCAGATTGCGTCATCCGCGGTGGATATCCGCACGTTGGAGGAACGCATGCGCACGCCCGCCTGGCGCATGGCCGACGGGCTGCGTCAACGTGCCTATGACGTGATGTATGCGCTCCAGACCGAACAGAGCGAGGCGCTGGGACGCAGCAAGGTGGGCGAACTGCGCGCGCTGCTGGGATTGGCCCTGGAATATGGCTCGGTGAGTGCCGAGGAAGCCGCCCGGGTGCTGGAGCAAGTGGAGCGTTCGCGGCCCCATCTGTTCCGCGAGGCGCCCGACGACGTGTTTGCACGGCTGGCCGCCTGGCTGCGGCGCGCGTTTAGCCAAACTGCGCTCGCTCGTCAATAGTGGAATTCAGTAACAACTTTCTCGCGCTGTGACGTGTGCACCGCAGCAGGGCGGCTTGCGTTGTGTACACAACTGTCACAGCCTTGATGTAAATCAGAAGTCAGAAATCGCGGCTGTTACAAAATTCGCCCCCTATGTCTGATCCTTGCGACATTTGCCAAACCCCAACGTAAGTAGGGATTGGCATTCCGGGTCGATTGCCGATATAAACGTAACAGTTTCACTTACACTCTGTAACATCTGTAACGTTTCAGAGAAGAGGTGTAACCGGGCGAAGTTCCTTTCGTAGTACGTCGTACCTACTCGAACACGCACCAAACGATCTGGTCGCCGGCAATCAGTACCTGCCGGTAAGCGCCGGACAAGCGGTCGAGAGGTTATTTGGTAGCGGGGAAAAATTGGAAAGCAGTGAAGTTCTCCAGGAGATCAGGGAGGTCAACCTTGCCTATCTTCTGCTTGCGCAACGACTGGTGCGCGAAAACCAGGTGGAAGCCATGTTCAGGCTTGGTGTCAGCAAGGAAATTGCTGAGATTCTTGCCAAGCTGACCTCGGCGCAACTCGTCAAGCTGGCAGCATCCAACATGGTGCTGTGCCGTTTCCGCTTTGACGACCATGCGCTGCTGTCCACGCTCACCCACACGGCCAAGAGCCATGATATGCAGCAGATCCACGCTGCTATCCTGCTGGCCCGGCAACCTGTGGAGTCGCTCAATTGACCGCGCTCCTCCAGGCTACGCCGAGCCGCAGCTTTACGGCCACACCGGTACCCAACCGTAAAAGCGTCCTGCAGGACGCCAACCAGACCCAGCTCGCCATCGAGCTGATTGGCCTGGGTGCGCGCCTGCAGGTGCTGGAAGCCGAGACCACGCTCTCGCGCGACCGGTTGATCCGCCTCTACAAGGAGCTGCGCGGCGCCTCGCCGCCCAAGGGCATGCTCCCGTTCTCGACAGACTGGTTCACGACCTGGCTGCCGAATATCCATTCGTCGCTGTTCTTCTCCGCGTACCAGTTCATGGTGCAGGAAGGCGAGACGTCGGGCATTCGTGCCGTAGTGGCCGCTTACCGTCTGTACCTGGAACACGTTTCGCTGCTCGGCGGCGAAATCGTCTTAAGTTTCACCCGTGCCTGGACGTTAGTACGGTTTTTCGAGAGCAACATGCTGCAGCTTTCCACGTGCACCTGTTGCGGCGGCCAGTTCGTGACGCATGCCTATGAGCCGCACGCGAACTTTGTCTGCAGCCTGTGCCGTCCGCCCTCGCGGGCCGGAAAGGTAAAGAAGCTCTCGAAGGACGCCACAGCCGCGCAGACCGCAGCCTGAGTTCATCGGGCGGTACGTCTGCAAGGCAGGTGGGCCCCGGTCGTACCGGCAGGCGCTGAAGGCGCTCGCCGGTACGCCAGGGAGCCCTTGTGCGCCTGACGCGTGTTTTTCAGACGGGGATCCGATCGTGCTAGTAGTTCTTGGCTATGTCGTCGTAGTGGTGGCGGTGTTGGGCGGTTACGCCCTCGTCGGCGGCCACATGGGCGCGCTCTACCAACCGGCGGAGCTCATCATCATCGGCGGCGCGGCCGTTGGCGCGTTCATCAGCTCCAACAGCGGCAAGGCCATCAAGGCCACCATGAAGGCCATGCCGATGCTGCTGCAGGGTTCCAAGTACAAGAAGGAACTCTACCTGGACGTGATGGCACTGCTGTACGTGCTGCTGTCCAAGGCCCGCCGCGAGGGCATCCTGTTCCTCGAAAAGGAAATTGCCGATCCTGCCTCCAGCAGCGTCTTCAGCCAGTATCCCCGCATCCTGGCCGACGCCAAGATGATGGAGTTCCTGACCGACTACCTGCGGATGATGGTCAACGGCAACATGAACGCCTTCGAGATCGAGGCGCTCATGGACCACGAAATCGAAACGTACCGCCACGAGGCCGAGATTCCCGCCCATGCGCTGTCGCGCGTCGGCGACGGCCTGCCCGCCTTCGGCATCGTGGCCGCGGTGATGGGCGTGGTGCACGCACTGGCCTCGGCCGACCTGCCGCCGGCCGAGCTGGGTGCGCTGATCGCCAACGCGCTGGTCGGTACCTTCCTGGGCATTCTGCTGGCGTACGGCTTTGTCTCGCCGCTGGCCTCGCGGGTCGAGCACCAGGTGTCCGAGAGCATCAAGATGTACGAGTGCATCAAGGTCACGCTGCTGGCTTCGCTCAATGGTTACGCGCCGCTGGTAGCGGTGGAATTCGGCCGCAAGGTGCTGTACTCGACGGTGCGTCCGTCGTTCCTTGAGCTGGACGACCATGTGCGCGAAGTCAAGAGCCTGACCTGACGGGAGAGCAGCCATGAGCAGCGCCCAGGACCTCCGTCCCATCGTCATCAAGAAGGTCAAGGGGCATTCCAAGCCCCATGGCAACCACAGCTGGAAAATCGCCTACGCCGACTTCATGACGGCGATGATGGCCCTGTTCCTGGTGCTGTGGCTGCTGAGTTCGTCGTCGCCCAAGACCCTGGTCGGCGTGGCCGATTACTTCAAGACGCCGCTCAAGGTGGCGATGGCGGGCGGCGACAAGAGCAGCCTGTCGAAGAGCGTGATTCCCGGCGGCGGCAAGGACCCGATGGCCAAGGACGGCGAGGTCATGAAGGCCATGACCAACGATCCGGCCGACGCCCAGCGCCGCCGCGACCAGCTCGACACCGAGCGCCTGCGCGCGCTCAAGGGCCGGCTCGAACAGATCATCGAGAACAACCCGCAACTGCGCCAGTTCCGGCCGCAGCTGTTGCTGGACATCACCAGCGAGGGGCTGCGCATCCAGATCCTGGATACCCAGAACCGCCCAATGTTCCGCACCGGCAGCGCCGCCGTGGAGCCGTACATGCGCACCATCCTGCGCGAGATCGGCCCGGTGCTCAACGAGATGCCCAACAAGGTCAGCCTGTCGGGGCATACCGATTCGGCCACCTACATGATGGGCGAGCGCGCGTACAGCAACTGGGAGCTCTCGGCGGACCGCGCCAACGCGTCGCGGCAGGAACTGATCGCCGGCGGCATGCAGGCCGGCAAGGTGCTGCGCGTACTCGGCCTGGCGGAAACGATGCCGCTGGAACAGAAAGACCCACTTGCTGCCGTTAATCGTCGTATCAGCATCGTGGTGCTGAACAAGCGGGCCCAGGCGCAGTTCGAGGCGGAGAACGCCAGCGCTGCCGAAGTGACCGTGCAGGCCCAGAAGGGGCGCATGGCCGACGAGATGCAGACGCAGCTCGAAGCCGCCTCCGCACCGGCAGCCCGCCCGGCCTCCGCGCCCAGGGGCAGGACAGAATGAGGCGCGCCGCCTGGGGAGGGCGGCGCATCTTCCAGAGCAATCTAGCGAGTCAGGACGATCATGTCTGTCGATATCGATATCACGCAGTTCTATCAGACCTTCTTCGAGGAGGCGGAAGAGCTGCTCGTTGAAATGGAGCAGCTGCTGCTCGAGGTGGACATCGAGTCCCCCGATGCCGAGGCGCTCAATGCCATCTTCCGTGCCGCGCACTCCATCAAGGGCGGCGCCGCGACGTTCGGCTTCACGGCGCTGACCGAGACCACGCACATCTTCGAGAACCTGCTCGACCGCACGCGTCGGCGGGAACTGGCCCTGACGCGGGTCATCATCGACACTTTTCTGGAAACCAAGGACGTGTTGCAAGACCAGCTCAACGCCTATCGCAACGGCACCGAACCCGATCCGGAAACGTTCAAGCGCATCTGCGCCGTGCTGCAGCAGCTGGCCCAGGAGGCCAACGGCGACGTGGCCCCGGCTCCGGCTCCGGCCCCCGCACCTGCTGCCGCCGCAGCCCCGGCCGCCGCGCCGGCCGGCGGCGCCGGCAACCTGAAGGTCCGGCTGGTCAAGGTATCGGCGGCCGACCAGGCGCTGCTGCGCGAGGAACTGGCCAACCTGGGCGAGATCACCGGCCAGGAAGAAGCCGACGGTGACCTGACCATCTGGCTGAACAGCGCCTGCGGCCCCGACGACATCATCGCGGTCTGCTGCTTCGTGATCGACGAGAAGCAGATCGTGGTGGAAACCGTGGCAGCCGGCGAGGCACCGCCTCCGGCCGCCGCAGCCGCAGCGGCCCCCGCGCCCGCTCCGGTAGCCGCCCCGGCTCCGGCCGCTGCCCCGGCCGCGGCACCCGCCGCCAAGGACAAAGCCAAGCCGGCCGCCGCAGCCGCCGCGCACGCGCCGGATTCCGGCTCGATCCGCGTGCCGACCGAGAAGGTCGACCAGATCATCAACCTGGTGGGCGAACTGGTCATCACGCAGTCGATGCTGGCGCAGACCGCGTCGTCGCTCGACCCGGTGCTGTTCGACCGCCTGTTCTCCGGCATGGGGCAGCTCGAACGCAATGCGCGCGACCTGCAGGAAGCGGTGATGTCGATCCGCATGATGCCGATGGACTACGTGTTCTCGCGCTTCCCGCGCCTGGTGCGTGACCTGGCCAGCAAGCTGAACAAGCAGATCGACCTCGTCACGTTCGGCAAGGCGACCGAACTCGACAAGAGCCTGATCGAGCGGATCATCGACCCGCTGACGCACCTGGTGCGCAACAGCCTGGACCACGGCATCGAGACGCCCGAGAAGCGCGTGGCCGCCGGCAAGGAACCCACGGGCCAGCTGATCCTGTCCGCGCAACATGCGGGCGGCAACATCGTGATCGAGGTCAGCGACGACGGCGGTGGCCTGAACCGCGAGCGCATCCTGGCCAAGGCGATCCAGAACAACCTGCCGGGCGCATCGGAAAGCATGACCGACGACGAGGTCTGGCAGCTGATCTTCGCGCCGGGCTTCTCCACGGCCGAAGTGGTGACCGATGTCTCGGGCCGTGGCGTGGGCATGGACGTGGTCAAGCGGAACATCCAGGAAATGGGCGGCCACGTGGAAATCGGCTCGCGTCCGGGCCTGGGCACCACCACCCGCATCGTGCTGCCGCTGACGCTGGCCATCCTCGATGGCATGTCGGTGCGCACCGGCGAGGAGACCTTCATCCTGCCGCTGAACTGCGTGATGGAATCCCTGCAGCCCAAATCCGAGGACGTGCACACGGCCGCCAACGGCGAGCGCGTGATGAACGTGCGCGGCGAGTACCTGCCGCTGCTGGAGCTGCACAAGGTCTTCAACGTGGCCAACGCGGTGCAGGAGCCCACGCAGGGCATCGCCGTGATCCTGGCCGCCGAGGGCAAGCGCTTCGCGCTGCTGGTGGACCAGCTGATCGGCCAGCACCAGGTGGTGCTGAAGAACCTCGAAACGAACTATCGCAAGGTGCCGTGCATCTCGGCCGCGACGATCCTGGGCGACGGCAGCGTCGCGCTGATCGTGGACGTGGGTGCGTTGCAGCGCACCGGCGTGCGCCGCCAGGACCCGGTGGCCGTAGCGTAATTGAAAGAAGCAAGGAGAACGGACATGGCCGGCATCGGACAGATCGATACCCAGGGCAGCGAAGCCTCTGGCCAGGAATACCTGGTCTTCACGCTGGGCACCGAGGAATATGGCATCGATATCCTGAAGGTTCAGGAGATTCGCAGCTACGAAACCGTGACGCGCATTGCCAACGCGCCGGACTTCATCAAGGGCGTGACGAACCTGCGCGGCGTGATCGTGCCGATCGTCGACCTGCGCTTGAAGTTCGACCTCGGCAACGTGCGCTACGACCACCAGACCGTGGTCATCATCCTGAACGTGGCGGGACGCGTGGTCGGCATCGTCGTGGACGGTGTGTCCGACGTGCTCACGCTGACTGGCGACGACATCAAGCCGGCGCCCGAGTTTGGCGTGTCGGTGTCGAACGAGCACCTGACCGGGCTCGGCTCGGTGGAAGGCCGCATGCTGATCCTGATCGATATCGAACGCATGATGACCAGCGCGGAAATGTCGCTGATCGAAGCCGAGCTCGCCTGAAGAGCGCGCCGGTAGCAACCCCGAAGCCCCTGCCTTGCCGCGTATCGGCATTCCTGACGACACACACCCATGACGCCGCTCCGTTCTTCCTCCAGCCCCATCGGGAAGCCAGGCGCGGCCGCCAGCCCGGCGGCGCCGGTGCTGGCGCCGCTGCGCGACGACATGCGTGACTTCCTGCTGACCGAACGCGATTTCGAGAAAGTGCGGGCGCTGATCCACAAGCGCGCCGGCATCTCGCTGGGCGCGCACAAGCGCGAGATGGTCTACAGCCGCCTGGCGCGGCGCCTGCGGTCGCTGCAGCTGAGCGACTTCGGCACCTATCTCGAACTGCTCGAAGCCGACGACCGCTCCGACGAGTGGGAGTACTTCACCAACGCGCTCACCACCAACCTGACCTCGTTCTTCCGTGAGGCTCATCACTTTCCGCTGCTCGCCGAGCATGCGAAGAAGGTGGGCCGCCCGTACAGCGTCTGGTGCGCGGCAGCATCGACCGGCGAGGAGCCCTACTCGATCGCCATCACGCTGGCCGAGGCGCTGGGCGACCGCGCCGGCACGGTGCTGGCCACCGACATCGACACCCAGGTGCTGGCCAAGGCCCGCGCGGGGGTCTATACGACCGAACAGGTGGCGCGGCTGTCGCAGGAGCAGTTGCGGCGCTTCTTCCTGAAGGGCACGGGTGCACGCGCCGGCGCCGTGAAGGTCAAGCCCGACCTGGCCTCGACGATCACGTTCGATCCGCTGAACCTGCTGGCGCCGGACTGGGGCATCCGCGAGAAGTTCGACGCGATCTTCTGCCGCAACGTGATGATCTACTTCGACAAGCCGACCCAGGGCCGCATCCTGGAGCGGTTTGCGCCGATGCTCAAGCCCCACGGCCTGCTGTTTGCCGGGCATTCGGAGAATTTCTCGTATGTCACGCGCGCGTTCCAGCTGCGCGGGCAGACCGTGTACGAACTGTCGGGCAAGGGCGGAGGTGCATGATGCGCGGCACCCCACAGATGCCCGAGGCCATTGCCACCCGCAAGTATTTCGACCGCGAGTTCGACAAGCAGGCCATCAAGCTGTTGCCCAACGAGTACTACGTGACCGGCGACGACGTGGTGCTGACCACGGTGCTGGGTTCGTGCGTATCGGCCTGCATCCGCGACGAATACGCGGGCGTGGGCGGCATGAACCACTTCATGCTGCCGGACGACGAGAACGCCGGCCCCGACCGCATGCTGTCGGCGTCAATGCGCTACGGCTGCTATGCGCTGGAAGTGCTGATCAATGAGCTGCTGAAGATGGGCGCGCGCCGCGAGCGGCTGGAAGCCAAGGTTTTTGGCGGCGGTGCGGTGCTGGCGAACATGACGACCCTCAATATTGGGGACCGGAATGCCGATTTCGTATTGAAGTACCTGCGCACCGAAGAGATCCGGGTCGCGGCGCAGGACTTGCGCGGGCCGCATGCGCGCCGCGTCAGCTACTTCCCGAAGACGGGGCTGGGGCTGGTGCGCAGGCTGACCCGCCAGGACGACACCGTGGGCGTGGAGCGCGAGGAACGCGCCCTGGCACGCACGCTGTCCACGTCGACCAAGGCGCCCGCGCGTGGCGCCGTCGCATTGTTCACGCGGCAGGCATCGGCCAAGACGCCGACCTGAAACCTGAGAGACGTAGAGACAAACATGACCGCCGCGAAGATCAAGGTGCTGTGCGTGGACGACTCCGCGCTGATTCGCAGCCTGATGACGGAGATCATCAACAGCCAGCCCGACATGGAGGTGGTGGGTACCGCCCCCGATCCGCTGGTGGCGCGCGAGATGATCAAGCGCCTGAACCCCGACGTGCTGACGCTCGACGTGGAAATGCCGCGCATGGACGGGCTGGATTTCCTCGAACGCCTGATGCGCCTGCGCCCGATGCCGGTGCTGATGGTGTCGTCGCTGACAGAGCGCGGCTCCGAGATCACGATGCGCGCGCTGGAACTGGGCGCCGTGGATTTCGTGACCAAGCCCAAGCTCGGCATCCGGGAGGGGTTGATCGACTATACGCAGACGATCGCCGACAAGCTGCGCGCGGCGTCGCGTGCCCGCGTCAAGGCGCGGCCCGATGCCGCCGCCGGTGGCACCGCCGCGCCGATGCTGCGCGCGCCGCTGCTGTCGACCGAGAAGCTGATCATCGTGGGCGCGTCGACGGGCGGTACCGAGGCCATCAAGGAATTCCTGATGCCGCTGCCGCCGGATTCGCCCGCGATCATGATCGTGCAGCACATGCCTGCCGGCTTCACGAAATCGTTCGCACAGCGTCTCAACGGCCTGTGCCGCATCACGGTCAAGGAGGCCGAGCACGGCGAGCGCGTGCTGCCGGGCTATGCCTATATCGCCCCCGGCGATTCGCACCTGCTGCTCACGCGCAGCGGCGCCAACTACGTGGCGCACCTGTCGCAGGAGGCGCCGGTCAACCGCCATCGTCCGTCGGTGGACGTGCTGTTCGATTCGGCGGCTGTGCACGGCGGCAAGAACGTGACCGGCGTGATCCTGACCGGCATGGGCAAGGACGGCGCGCGCGGCATGCTGCGCATGAAGGACGCCGGATCGTACAACCTGGCGCAGGACGAACAGTCCTGCATCGTGTTTGGCATGCCGAAGGAGGCCATCGCCACCGGCGGCGTGCATGAAGTGGTGCCCCTGCACCAGATGAGCCAGCGCGTCATGGCGCACCTGGCCACGTTTGGCGCGCGGGCGCAGCGCGTGTAGGCCGGGACGCCACCGGCGCGGCGCGCGAAGAGGTCAGATCAGCAACAACAACCGGATGGCAAAGTCATCCGCAACCGTATTGGAGCCGTACAGTGGACAAGAACATCAAGATCCTCGTGGTCGACGACTTCCCGACCATGCGTCGGATCATCCGCAACCTGCTCAAGGAGCTGGGTTTCACCAACGTCGAGGAAGCCGAGGACGGCGCCGCCGGCCTGGAGAAGGCCAAGGACGGCAGCTTCCAGTTCGTGGTGTCGGACTGGAACATGCCGAACATGGACGGCCTGACCATGCTGCAATCGATCCGTGCCACGCCCGGCATCGAGAAGACGCCGGTGCTGATGGTGACCGCCGAAGCCAAGAAGGAAAACATCATCGCCGCGGCGCAGGCCGGTGCCAACGGCTATGTCGTGAAACCCTTCACGGCCGCCACGCTCGACGAAAAGATCACCAAGATCTTCGAGAAGCTGGGTCAATAAGAGGTACGCGACATGTCGACGACTCCGACTTTCAGCCAAGAATCGGCCGATCAGATCATCCATCGCATCGGCAACCTGACGCGCATGCTGCGCGACAACATGCGGGAGCTGGGGCTCGACAAGGAGATCGAGAAGGCCGCCCAGGCCATTCCCGATGCGCGCGACCGCCTGAGCTACATCGCCGCGATGACCGAGCAGGCCGCCGAGCGCTCGCTCACGGCCGTGGAACTGGCCCAGCCGCTGCAGGAAGAACTCGAAGCCCGCGCCAACGCGCTCGACAAGCGCTGGGAAGCCTGGTTCGAGAAGCCCGTGGAACTGGGCGACGCCCGCGCGCTGGTGCTCGACACCCGTGAGTTCCTGACCGACGTGCCGGCCAAGACCCGCGCCACGGGCAGCCACCTGCTGGAAATCATGATGGCGCAGGACTTCCAGGATCTGACGGGCCAGGTCATCAAGAAGATGATGGACATGATCCGCGGCCTGGAACAGGAACTGCTGCAGGTGCTGATCGACAACGTGCCGGCCGACCGCCGCGTGGAAGCGCCGCCCACGCTGATGAACGGCCCGCAGATCAACCCCGAAGGCAAGGCCGATGTCGTGGCCGACCAGTCTCAGGTGGATGACTTGCTGGCGAGTCTGGGGTTCTGAGGCAGACCTGCCCGCTGTTCTGGCTCCCCTCTCCCGCATCGCGGGCGAGGGGAGCAAACCGTTGGCGAGCAAACCACCCGCAAGGCGCTCACCCCACCGCCAACCGCTCGAACGTCCCCGCCACCTCCAGCCGCTGCTTCAACAATCCCGACTTCAGGTAGAAATCCGCCGTCTGCTGCTGCACGGCCACGACTTCTGCGTCGATCGGCTGCCACTGCGTCTTCCGCCGCTCGAACTGCAGCCGTGCGGCTTCCGGCGGAATGCCGATGATACGTGCCAGCGTGGCCGAGAACTCGGGCACGTGCTGGTAGGACCACGCCTGCGCCCGCGCCACGCGTTGCAGGAAATCTCCCAGTACCGCCCGCTTGCTCGCCAGCGCCGATTCCGTAGCCGCCAGGTAGCTCAGGCCAGACCACAATCCCCGTCCGCTCACCAGCACCCGTGCGTGGCCGCTGGTCTCTGCCATGGCCGTGTACGGCTCCCATGTCGCCCAGGCATCGACCGATCCATTGGTCAGCGCCAGCTTGGCATCGGCCGGAGGCAGGAAGCGGATGTCTGCGTCCTCGGGCCTGAGCCCGGCAGACGCCAGTGCCTTCAGTGTGACGAAATGCCCGATCGAGCCGCGATTGGTGCCGATGCGCCGGCCCTTGAGGTCGGCGGCGGTCTTCAGCGGTGAATCCGGCCGCACCAGCACGGCTGTGCCATACGGGTCCGAACGGTTCACGCCGATCAGCTTGATCCGGGTGCCGGCCGCAAGTGCGAAGATTGCCGGCGCGTCGCCGATCGGCCCGCTGTCCACGGCACCGGCATTGAGCGCCTCGGCCAGCGGGGCGGCGGCCGGAAATTCGGTCCACTGGATGTCGTAGGCCAGCCCCTTGAGCCCGTCGGCCGCTTCCAGCAGCGCGCGCAGGCCGCCTTTCTGGTCGCCGGCCTTCAGCACGGGGCGGGTCTGGGCGTGTATGGCCGGGGCAAGACCGAGCAGGGCGCCGGTGCCCAGCGCGTTGACGGTGTTCAGGAAGTGGCGGCGGGACGAATTCATGGCAGGCAGGTCGGGAAGCCGAAAACCCTGAACCTACGGCCAAAGGCCATCCCGGCCAACGAATGTTTTCGCGGATCCTTATGTCCGGTTGCATCGCCACGAGGGTTGCGATTCAATGGGCAACTGCCAACCGCCTGCCGAATCCCGATGGAATCCACTCCCGCATCGCCCTCCCGTCCCGCCCTGCGCGCCCTGACGCCCCTCGAAGGCCGCGTCGTGGCCGTGCTGCTCGAAAAGCAGTACACCGTGCCCGATACCTACCCGCTCTCGCTCAACGCGCTGGCGGCCGGCTGCAACCAGAAGACCGCCCGCGCGCCCGTGATGAACGCATCCGAGGCCGAGATCCTGACCGCCATCGATGGGCTCAAGTCGCTGAGCCTCGTTTTCGAGGGCAGCAGCAGCCGCGTGCCACGCTTCGAGCAGAATCTGGCGAAAGTGCTGGGCGTGCCGAGCCAGTCGGCGGCGCTGCTGTCGACGCTGCTGCTGCGTGGCGCCCAGACCGCCGCCGAGCTGCGCCTGAACACCGCGCGCCTGCACGCCTTTGCCGATATCTCGTCGGTCGAGGGCTTCCTGGACGAGTTGGCCGAGCGCACGCCGCCGCTGGTGGTGAGGCTGCCGCGCGGCGCCGGGGAGCGCGAGCATCGCTGGATGCACCTGCTCTGCGGCGAAGTCAGTGCCGCGGACCTTGCCCCGGCCACCCGCACTGGTTCCGACCCACAGGCGTCGCCCGCCGAGTTCGAAGCGCTGCGCATCAGTCATCGGGCGCTGGAAAACAAGGTGGAGCGCCTGCAGGCGCTGGTGGTGGAAATGGCCGGCCAGTTGGGAATCGACGTGGAGCCGGGGCGGCTGGATTAGGCGCATCTATATGTATACGCAGGGTGCCCGGCGCGGGCCCACCGCCCGCGCAACCCTGCGAAACTGGCCGCTTATCTCCCGGAGTTCACCGCCGAAACGTGCCATCATGCGGTCGGATTCCGGCCAAATCGGCCTGATATCCGTCACAAACGTCACAAAATCGGCGATCCGGCTCTAAAGATCGCACCCCCTGGGCCGTTATTTCCGCTGCCCCCTTCATTCCTGAAACAGGCACCTGTTTCCCCGCCTTTTCCCCCCAATGCTTTCCAGTCCGGGATTTGATAATCCTCGGTGACGAAGTGCCGTGCGCGCGCGTCGTACTGGAGCATTCATGTCCGAGGAAAGCGATCTCGAAAAAACCGAACCCGCCTCACCCCGGCGCCTCGAAAAGGCGCGCGAGGAGGGGCAGGTTGTGCGTTCGCGCGAGCTCGGCACGTTCGTGATGCTGATGACCGGCGTGATCGGGCTCTGGACCATGGGTGGCACGCTGGGGCGCAAGCTCAACGCGGTCATGCACGGCAGCCTGGCGTTCGAGCCGGCCACCGCATTCGATACCAACCGGATGCTGTCGCAGTTCGCCATGGCGATCTTCGACGCGCTGCTGGCATTCATGCCGCTGCTGCTGATGTTCGGCGTGGCGGCGCTGGTGGCGCCGCTGGCGCTGGGCGGCTGGATCTTCTCGACCAAGTCGTTCATGCCCGATTTCAAGCGCCTGTCGCCGCTGTCCGGCCTGGGCCGCATGTTCTCGGCGCACTCGCTGGTGGAATTGACCAAGGCCATCGCCAAGTCGGCGCTGGTGGGCTGCGTGGGCGGCTGGATGGTCTGGCGCAAGCTGCCAGAGGCCATCGCGCTGATGAGCGCGCCGGTGGAAGAGGCCATGCTGCACACGATGGAGATCGTGCTGTACGTGTGCGGAATCGTGGCCGGCTCGCTGCTGCTGGTAGTGGCGCTGGACGTGCCCTGGCAGCTCTGGGAGTACTACAAGAAACTGCGCATGACCAAGGAAGAGGTCAAGCAGGAGATGAAGGAAACCGACGGCGATCCGCACGTCAAGGGCCGTATCCGCCAGCAACAGCGCGCCATGGCGCGCCGCCGGATGATGACCGAGGTGCCAAAGGCGGACGTGGTGGTGACCAACCCCACCCACTTCGCCGTGGCGCTGCGCTACGACGAAAAAGGGGGCTGGAATGCGCCGCGCGTCGTGGCCAAGGGTACCGACGAGGTGGCCGCCCGCATCCGCGAGCTGGCCGCCGAGCATCGCGTACCGGTGCTGTCCGCTCCGCCGCTGGCGCGGGCGCTGCACCGGCACGTGGAACTGGGCCATGAAATCCCGGCGGGTCTGTATACCGCCGTGGCTGAACTCCTGGCCTGGGTGTTTCAACTGAAGAACTGGCATTACAGCTATGGACCGCAGCCCGACGCGCCGTCGGACCTGGCTGTGCCCGATGAACTCGCCGTACCGGAAAGCCGCGCATGAACGCCCTGACCAATCTCTTCAACCTGCCCGCGATGATGCGCGGTGGCGCCCAGATGAAGGCGCTGGCGGGTCCGCTGCTGATCGTCATGATCCTCGGCATGATGATCCTGCCGCTGCCGCCGTTCATCCTGGACCTGCTGTTCACGTTCAATATCGCGCTGGCCATCATGGTGCTGCTGGTGGGCATGTATACGCAGCGCCCGCTGGACTTCGCCGCGTTTCCGGCCGTGCTGCTGTTCTCCACGCTGCTGCGCCTGTCGCTGAACGTGGCCTCCACCCGCGTGGTGCTGCTGGAGGGCCACACCGGCCCGGACGCCGCCGGCAAGGTGATCGAAGCCTTCGGCCACTTCCTGGTGGGCGGCAACTTCGCGGTCGGTATCGTGGTGTTCGCCATCCTCGTGGTGATCAACTTCATGGTGATTACCAAGGGTGCCGGCCGTATTGCCGAAGTTGGCGCGCGCTTCATGCTCGACGCCATGCCCGGCAAGCAGATGGCCATCGACGCCGACCTGAACGCCGGCCTGATCAACGAGGAAGGCGCCCGCAAGCGCCGCGCCGAGGTGGCACAGGAATCCGACTTCTATGGCGCGATGGACGGTGCCTCGAAGTTCGTGCGCGGCGACGCCATCGCCGGCCTGCTGATCATGTTCATCAACGTGGCCGCCGGCATGGTGGTCGGCATGGTCCAGCACGACCTGGACTTTGGCACCGCCGTGCACAACTACACGCTGCTGACCATCGGTGACGGCCTCGTGGCGCAGATTCCGGCGCTGGTGATCTCCACGGCGGCCGGTGTGATCGTGTCGCGCGTCTCGAACGAGCAGGACGTGGGCCAGCAACTGACGGGCCAGCTGTTCTCGAACCCGCGTGTGATGTACATCACCGCCGCGATCATCGGCCTGATGGGCCTGATCCCGGGCATGCCGCATTTCGCGTTCCTGCTGCTGGCCGGCGGCCTGATCTGGCTGGGCCGGCACATGAGCAAGCGCGAGGTCCAGGCCACCGAAACCAAGGCCAAGGAAGAGCGCAAGCCGGCCGTGGCGGCCGAGGCGGCGGAAGCCACCTGGGAAGACGTCACGATGGTGGACCCGCTCGGCATGGAAGTGGGCTATCGCCTGATCACGCTGGTGGACCGCGGCCAGAACGGCGAACTGCTGGGCCGCATCAAGAGCATCCGCAAGAAGATCGCGCAGGACATCGGCTTCCTGGTGCCGGTGGTGCACATCCGCGACAACCTCGAACTGAAGCCCAACGCCTACCGCATCACGCTCAAGGGCGTGGAGATCGGCAGCGGCGAGGCCAACCCCGGCCAGTGGATGGCCATCAATCCGGGCCAGGTCAGCGGCACGCTGCAGGGCGCGGTCACGCGCGATCCGGCGTTCGGCCTGCCGGCCGTGTGGATCGACGCCAACCTCAAGGAGCAGGCGCAGGCGTACGGCTACACGGTGGTGGATGCCAGCACCGTGGTGGCCACGCACCTGAACCACCTGATCCAGATGCATGCGTCCGAACTGCTGGGCCGCCAGGAAGTGCAGTCGCTGCTGGACCGCATCGGCAAGGAAGCGCCGAAGCTGACCGAAGACCTGGTGCCGAAGACGATCTCGCTGACAGGCCTGCAGAAGGTGTTGCAGAACCTGCTGGACGAAGGCGTGGCGATCCGCGACATGCGCACCATCCTCGACGTGGTGGCCGAGCAGGCGCCGAAGATCAGCGATCCGTCCGAGCTGACCACGCTGGTGCGCGTGGCGCTGGGCCGCGCCATCACGCAGCAGCTGTTCCCGAACAACGCCGACATGCAGGTGATTGGCCTCGACGCCGGGCTGGAGCGGGTGCTGTCGCAGGCCATGGTCAACGGCGGCGGCATCGAGCCGGGCCTGGCCGATGCGCTGCTGCAGCAGGCACAGGGCGCCGTGGTGCGCCAGGAGCAGATGGGCCTCGATCCGGTGCTGCTGGTGCCGGCGCCGCTGCGCACGCTGATGGCGCGCTTCCTGCGTCGCACCCTGCCGCAACTGAAGGTGCTGTCGCACGCCGAAGTACCCGACAACCGCAACATCCGCATTACCGCCATGATCGGCGGTGCAGCGTAAGGACTGAATCATGAGCGTGGCAAAGTTTGTGGCGGCCAATGGCCGCGAAGCGATGCGCAAGGTGCGTGAGGCCATGGGTCCCGACGCCGTGGTGCTGTCGAACCGCTCCATCGAAGGCGGCGTGGAGATCGTGGCCATGCGCGACACCGATCTCGGCGCGGTCAGCGCCAGCGCCCCGGTCTACCAGGCTGCCGCGCCGGTGCGCGAGCCGATGGCCGCGGCGCTGCCGATGATGGCAGCCGTGCACGATACCTATCCGTCGGCGGCGCCGCTGGCCGCCGCGCTGTCCGCACCGCATGCGTTCGCCGCCACCGCGCCGCTGTCCGGCGCCGACGACACCGGCCTGGGCGACCTGCGCGGCGAGCTGGCGTCGATGCGCTCGCTGCTGGAGCGGCAGTTCGCCGGCCTGGGCCAGAGCGCGCCGGGCGTGGCTGCCGGCGATCCGCTGCGCGAGTCGCTGTTCGAATGGCTGATCAACGCCGGCTTCTCGGGCCAGCTGTCGCGCACGCTGCTGGCGCGCCTGCCGGTGGGCACCGACCGCCCCGCGGCCATGGCGTGGATTCGCGCCGAACTGGCCAGCAAGGTTCCCGTGCTGGAGAACGAGGATTCACTGTTTGCCCAGGGCGGCGTGCTGGCGCTGATCGGCCCGACCGGCGTGGGCAAGACCACCACCACGGCCAAGCTGGCCGCGCGCTTCGTGCTGCGCCACGGCCCGCAAAGCCTGGCGCTGCTGACGACCGACCGCTTCCGGATCGGCGCGCACGAACAGCTGCGCATCTACGGCGACATCCTCGGCGTGCCGGTGCACGCGGTCAAGGATGCGGCGGACCTGCGCTTCGCGCTGTCGGCCATGAAGGACAAGCACCTGGTCATCATCGACACGGTGGGCATGAGCCAGCGCGACCGCAGCCTGTCTGACCAGATCGCGATGCTGGCCGGCGTGCAGGCGCCGATGCAGCGCGTGCTGCTGCTCAACGGCGCCGCGCACGGCGATACGCTCAACGAGGTGGTGCACGCGTACCGCAACGACGCAGCCGGCGCGGCCGGCGGCATCGACGGCTGCATCATCAGCAAGCTCGACGAAGCCACGCACCTGGGTTCCGTGCTCGACGTGGTGATCCGCCACCGCCTGCCGGTGTACTACGCGTCCACCGGCCAGCGCGTGCCCGAACACCTGGAACTGGCACAGGCCGGCGCGCTCGTGGAGCGTGCCTTCCTGACCCCGCGCCGTGGCTCGCTGTTCAATGACGTCGACGTGGCGCGCCGCCAGGCCGCCAGCGCCGAAGCCGCAGCCCCGCGCCAGGCCGAGCGCAGCGGCGCCGATGACGTACTGCGCTCGCTGACCGACAGCGCCAGCGCCGTGGGCGTCTGCGTGGAAGAACTGAATACCGAACGCTATGGCTTCGAGCTGGCCCGCCAGCTCTGGCTGCAGCGCACGGCCGGTGCCACCGCGCTGCGCCCGATGGCCCAGCAGGTGCGCCTGACGATGTGCCGCGAAGCCAGCCGCGCCTGCGAGCGCTACGTGCTGGCCGTCACGCACAACGCCGCGCACGCCGTGCAGGGCCGCCGCGCGCCGCAGATGATGCAGCACACGCTGTGGCTGGCCGACCGTGACGGCATGCCGCTGGCCACCACCGTGGTGCCCGCCACGCGTGCGCGCCAGTCGATCGCCGAAGCCGAGGCAGATGCCGAGGCCGCCACCGTGCGCAGCACGCTGGCCGCGGCCCGCACGGTCGTGAATCTGGTCTCGTCGCTGCCCACGCCGGCCACGCTGGCCCGCTGGCAGCAACTGGGCGAGCGCTGGGTGGCTGGCACGCGCAAGACCACGCGCGTGATTGCCGATGGCCAGGCCAACAAGCTCGATACGATCGCCGACACGCTGACGTTCCACGCCATCGGCGACGTGCTCCACCGCGAGCGTGACGCCGTGCACTGGCTCGCGCACGGCATCGTCCGCATTCCGGACGGCCAGGTCCGCACGGCGGCGCGCCAGCGCGGTGCCGGCGAGGTGGGCAGCGAAGCCTGCCTCGTGGTGTCGCGCCTGGTGGACCGCCAGACCGGCGAGATGCTGTCGGTGGACTACCTGCTGTGCGATCCCGCGCTGGCCGATGTGGCCGCACAGGTGGCACGCTGGTCGCAATGGACGCTGGCCGCCGAGGAGCAGTTCCGCACGCTGCGCCATGCGATGGAGCATTTCGCACAGCCCGGCGACGACGAGGCCGCGCTCGGCACGAGCCTGGCATCGCTGCAACTGGGCCTGACCACGCTGCGCCTGCAACATGCGCCGACCCCCACTGCTCCGGCATTCCTGTCGCGTCTGGCCGGCCGTGCCTCGGCTCGCGTCAACGCGCCGGTCGCAGGCACCGTGCTCAACGAAGGCATGGGCCGCCTGCTGGCGCTGCTGGATGTGCTCGAGAACTATCCGGGCCGTAACGCCGCGCCGGCTCAGGTCGATGACGCGCCTGCCGCGCACCTCGCCGACGAGCCGTCGGAGTCCGCCCTGCACGCGATGCAGGCCATGGAAGCCATGGAAGCGCTGCCGCAGTTCGCGGCCGCAGAGGAGTAAGCCTTGAATCCGATGGCTTCCGATCAGGCCGAAAGCCTGCGCCGCCTGTTGGCGCCGCGCGTCACCCGGCGGATTGCAGTGGTGGGCGCCGACTCTGGCGCCGGCACCACCACGGTGGCGCTTGGGCTGGCCAATGCGCTGGCCATGCAGGGCGAGCGCGTCATGCTGGTCGACGAGGACACGTTCGGCGCGCGCGCCACGCGGCTCTCCGGCGCTGTGCCGACGGCCACGTGCGCCGACGTGCTGGCCGGGCGGGCCGGCCTGGCCGCGGCCATCGGCACGCGTGCCGCGAGCGGCATCGCCGTGCTGCCGGCTGGCGCCATGGCGCCGGGCCAGCGGCTCGACGAAGCGGCACTGCAGGGCCAGTGGGCCGACCTGCGCACCGTGATCGTCGATGCGCGGCGCGACGCCACTGGCGCGCTGTCGCCGCTCGCCGCCACCGCGCACAACGTGGTGATCGTGGTGCGGCCGGAAGCCAATTCGATTACCGCAGCCTACGCATGCATCAAGCGGCTGCACCATGAATACGCATGCCGTCAGTTCCAGCTCGTCGTCAATCTTGCGACGGCGGAAGGGACGGTGACGGCCCTCGCGCGCAACCTGGCTCGCACGGCGAGCCAGTACCTGGGCGTGGAGGCCAGCCTGGCAGGGCATCTGCCGATGGATCCGCTGGTGGCGCGTGCGCTCCAGCTGGGACGCTGCGTGGTGGAGGCGTACCCCGCCGCCGCGGCCACCGGTGCGTTGCGGCATATCGCCAGCCGTACCGGCGCCTGGCCGCTGCGCCACGAAGCGGTGCCCCAGGGAACGGCCTCGGCCGTTCCCGCGTGATCGCGAAGAACAAGAAGTCCTGACAAGACCGGAAACTCAGCCAGCCAGCGGCCGCCACACGTCTTTCGACGGCCCTGGCACAAACAGACAGCATTCACAAAGAGTTCCACCATGTACACGATTCAGGGAAAGCTCGAGCAGGCGGGCGTGGTCAAGTCACACGCGCCACTGGTGCGGCGCATCGCGCTGCAACTGGCGGCCAAGCTGCCCGCAAGCGTACAGATCGACGACCTGATCCAGGCCGGCATGATCGGCCTGCTCGACGCGGCCAAGCGTTATGAAGACAACCATGGCGCGCGGTTCGAGACCTACGCCAGCCAGCGCATCCGGGGCGCCATGCTCGACGAGGTGCGCGCCAATGACTGGCAGTCGCGCAGCCTGCGCCAGTTCACGCGCAAGATCGAGCGCACCCAGCGCCAGCTCGAACAGAAGCTGGGCCGCACCCCGATCGATTCGGAGGTGGCCAAGGAGCTGGACATGCCCCTGGATGAATACCAGGAGCTGCTCAACGAGGTGTACGGCTGCCAGCTGCTGCACTACGAGGATTTCGAGCGTTCGGGCGAGGAAGACTTCCTGGACCGGCACCTCGGCGTGACCGACGACGGCAACCCGCTGACCGTGCTGATGGAGTCTGGCATGCGCGAGGCGCTGATCCGCGCCATCGACAAGCTGCCCGAGCGCGAGAAGCTGGTGCTGTCGCTGTGCTACGACCAGGAACTGAACCTGCGCGAAATCGGCGCGGTGCTCGAAGTGACCGAATCGCGCGTGTGCCAGATCCGCAGCCAGGCCATCACGCGCCTGCGCAACCAGTTGCGCGGGATGCTGTGATGCGGCGCGCCCTGGTCACGCTCGGCGCTCTGTGCGCGCTGCACCCGGCAGCGGGAAGCGCGCAGACCGTGGCGCCGGTCTTCACGAAGGCAACCTACGAGCTGTCCGGGTCGCGCTATGCATGGACCGCCTCGACGATGGCGCCGCAGATCGCCAACCGGGGCCAGCGCACGCTGTCGTCGCCGGTGATTCCGGCCGCCACCATGCCGCAGGCGTCGGGCCAGATCACGTCGGTGCGCTGGCGCTATAGCTTCACCCGCACGCCGCCCGTGGACATGCAGGCGTATCTCTGCAATGCGGACCGCTGCGTGCTGTTGCCCGGCGCGGAAGGCAAGACCGACGCCTTTCTCGGCGACGACGCCACCAAGGGTTTCGTGTTCGCCTACCGCGTGCCGGGCCAGGGCTTCATGGCGCCGACGCTGCAGGGCCGCAGCAACGAAGTCACCGTCAGCTACCGCTGAATCCTCCTGTGCACCGCCGGCCCGTACGGCCGGTGGCACGCTTCGTGCGCCTCTCCGGCCACGCAACGTGCAGAGTGCGCGACAAATCTCCCCGCAGCTCCCATATCGTGTGGCCTTTGCCGCACGGCACAGCATTGGCCGTGTAATTCCTACGCGCAAGTCTCGCCACGTTGCATCCCCCTGTAGCCCGAAAAGCCAGAAAGGATCCAACGATGGAAGAATTCAGCGGCATCAGACTTTCCCGGCGCGAGTTCGTGGTGGTTGGCGCGGCCAGCGTATCGGCGGCAGCCGTGCCGGCTGGCGCGGCCACGCCAGCGACCGCTCCGGCCGCTACGGCGCCGGCATCGCTCACGCCCGTGGCAGCCCAGGTCTCATTGGTGGTCAACGGCCAGACCCACGCGCTGCGGCTCGACACCCGCACCACGCTGCTCGACGCGCTGCGCGAACACCTGCACCTGACCGGCACCAAGAAGGGCTGCGACCATGGCCAGTGCGGCGCCTGCACGGTCATCGTCGACGGACGCCGCATCAACTCCTGCCTGACGCTGGCGGTGATGCACGAGGGCGCCAGGATCACGACCGTGGAAGGGCTCGGCTCGCCCACGCGGATGCATCCGATGCAGGTCGCGTTCGTGAAGCACGACGGCTACCAGTGCGGCTACTGCACGCCGGGCCAGATCTGTTCGGCCGTGGCCGTGCTCGATGAAATCCGCGCGGGCATCCCCAGCCATGTCAGCCCGGACCTCAATGCGCGGCCGCAGGTCTCGCCGGGCGAGATCCGCGAGCGCATGAGCGGGAACATCTGCCGCTGCGGCGCCTATTCGAACATCCTCGAAGCGATCACCGAGGTTGCCGGGAGCCAGTCATGAACCCGTTCACCTACGAACGTGCAAAGTCGCCGGCCGAAGCGGCGGCGGCGGCCCTGCAGTCGCCAGGCGCACGCTTCATCGCCGGCGGCACCAACCTGCTGGACCTCATGAAGCTTGGCATCGAGACGCCCACGCACCTGATCGACGTGAACGACCTGGCGCTCGACAAGATCGAGCCGCTGCCTCAGGGCGGCCTGCGAATCGGAGCACTGGTGCGCAATACCGACCTGGCCGCCGATGCGCGCGTGCGCCGAGACTATGGAGTGCTGTCGCGCGCGCTGCTGGCGGGGGCGTCCGGGCAACTGCGCAACCGCGCCACCACGGCTGGCAACCTGCTGCAGCGCACGCGCTGTCCGTACTTCTACGACACCAACCTGCCGTGCAACAAGCGCCGCCCGGGCAGCGGCTGCGCGGCCATTGGCGGCGTGAGCCGGCAGCACGCGGTGATTGGCGGCAGCCAGTCCTGCATTGCCACGCATCCGAGCGACATGGCCGTGGCAATGCGCGTGCTCGATGCCAGCGTGGAGACCGTGCAGCCCAATGGCGCACGCCGCGTGATTCCGATCGCCGATTTCCATCGGCTGCCGGGCGACACGCCGCATATCGAGACCGTGCTCGAACGCGGCGAACTGATCACCGCGGTCACGCTACCCGCGCCGGTGGGCGGCACGCAGGTCTACCGCAAGGTACGCGACCGCGCCTCGTATGCGTTCGCGCTGGTCTCGGTGGCGGCCATCCTGCAGCGCGATGGCACGGGCCGCGTGGCGCTGGGCGGCGTGGCGCACAAGCCGTGGCGCGTGGCTGCGGCGGATGCCGAGATGCCGCACGGCCCCACCGCCGTGACGCAGCGGCTGCTGGACGGGGCGGCGCCCACCGCCGACAACGAATACAAGGTGCAGCTCGTGCGCCGCACGCTGGCATCCGTGATGACGCCGGCAAAGGGGTGAAGCCATGAAATTCGACACACCCGCGACCACCAATCCGATCGACCAGCTGCGTGTGGTGGGCCATCCGACCGACCGCATCGACGGCGCCCGCAAGACCACCGGTACCGCACCCTACGCCTACGAACGCCACGAGGTGGCCCCGAACCAGGCGTACGGCTACGTGCTGGGGGCGGGCATTGGCAAGGGGCGGATCACGTCGATGCAGCTCGACGCCGCGCGGCGCGCGCCCGGCGTGCTTGCCATCGTCACGGCTCAGAATGCCGGCAAGCTCGGCAAGGGACAGCGCAATACGGCAAATCTGCTGGGCGGCCCGGAGATCCAGCACTACCATCAGGCGATTGCACTGGTGGTGGCCGACTCCTTCGAGCAGGCGCGTGCCGCCGCCGCGCTGATCCGCGTGGAATACGCCACCGGGAGCGGCCGCTTCGACCTTGCGCAGGCCTGCTGCTGGGCCGCCAAGCCCGACGAGGAGAACAAGCCCGACACCGCCGTGGGCGATTTTGCCGGGGCGTTTGCCGCGGCGCCGGTGCAGCTCGACGCCACCTACACCACGCCGGACCAGTCGCACGCGATGATGGAGCCGCATGCCTCGATCGCGGCGTGGAACGGCAACAAGCTGACGCTGTGGACCTCGAACCAGATGGTCGCGTGGGGCCACAAGGACCTGGCCGAGACGCTGCGCGTCCCGAAGGAGAACGTGCAGATCATCTCGCCGTTCATCGGCGGCGGCTTCGGCGGCAAGCTGTTCGTGCGTGCCGAGGCGCTGCTGGCCGCGCTGGGCGCCCGCGCCGCCAGACGTCCGGTCAAGGTGGCGCTGACGCGGCCCGTGATGGCCAACAACACCACGCATCGCCCCGCCACGATCCAGCGCATCCGCATCGGCGCCACGCGCGATGGCAAGATCACGGCCATCGGCCACGAAAGCTGGTCGGGCAACCTCGAAGGCGGCGACCTGGAAACGGCGGTCATGCAGACGCGGCTGCTCTACGCCGGCGCCAACCGCATGACGTCGATGCGGCTGGCGACGATCGACCTGCCCGAAGGC
Source organism: Cupriavidus agavae (assembly GCF_004217045.1). Classification (GTDB taxonomy): domain Bacteria; phylum Pseudomonadota; class Gammaproteobacteria; order Burkholderiales; family Burkholderiaceae; genus Cupriavidus; species Cupriavidus agavae. Next base: position 52,715 of record NZ_SGXM01000012.1, on the reverse strand, counting down.
AACGCGATGCGCGCGCCGGGCGAGGCGCCCGGCATGATGGCGCTGGAGATCGCCATCGACGAGATGGCCGAGAAACTCGGCATGGACCCGGTGCAGTTCCGCATCCTCAACGACACCCAGGTAGACCCCGAGAAGCCGGAGCGGCCGTTCTCGCAGCGCCGCTTCGTCGAGTGCATGCGGCAGGGCGCCGACCGGTTCGGCTGGGCGCGTCGGCATGCGACACCCGGGGCCGTGCGCGAAGGGCGCTGGCTGATCGGCATGGGCGTGGCGGCGGCGTTCCGCAACAACCTCGTCATGAAATCGGCGGCGCGGGTCAGCATCGAACCGAACGGCATGGTGGCCGTGGAAACCGACATGACCGATATTGGTACCGGCAGCTATACGATCATCGCGCAGACGGCCGCGGAGATGATGGGCGTGCCGCTCGGACAGGTGGTGGTACGGCTCGGCGACTCGTCATTTCCGGTGTCGTGCGGATCGGGCGGCCAGTGGGGCGGCAACAGCAGCACGGCTGGTGTGTACGCGGCCTGCGACAAACTGCGCCGCACGCTGGCCCAGCGGGCGGGCTTCGGCGAGGGCGACGTGACGTTCGAGGGCGGACAGATCCGCGCGGGCGGCCGCAGCGTGCCACTGGCGCAGTTTGCGGGCGCTTCGGCGGAGGACACGATCGAGTTCGGCGATCTCGACAAGAAGTATCAGCAGTCCACCTTCGGCAGCCATTTTGTGGAAGTGGCCGTGGACGTGGCCACCGCCGAGATCCGCGTGCAGCGGATGCTGGCGGTCTGCGCGGCGGGCCGCATCCTGAATCCCAAATCGGCCCGCAGCCAGGTGATTGGCGCGATGACGATGGGCGTGGGGGCAGCGCTGATGGAAGAGCTTGCAGTCGACACGCGCCATGGCTTTTTCGTCAACCATGACCTGGCCAGCTACGAAGTACCGGTGCACGCGGACATCCCGCATCAGGAGGTGATCTTCCTCGACGAGACCGATCCAATATCGTCGCCGATGAAGGCAAAGGGCGTTGGGGAACTGGGAATCTGTGGCGTGGCTGCCGCGGTGGCCAACGCGGTGTACAACGCAACGGGGGTCAGGGTCCGGGATTATCCGGTGACGCTGGACAAGCTGCTGGCGGGGATGCCGGTGGTGGGTTGACGGCTGTCGGCCTTCACTCCCAACCCCTCTCCCGCATGCGGGAGAGGGGAGCGAACCACCAGGACCGGTGTTACCGCCCCAGACGCTCCAGCAGCCCCCGCAGTACCTCTCGCTCCTCCTCCGACAGATCCCCCGCGATCCGCGCATCATGCGCGCATACGGCCGCCGTCACGTCTTCGAGCGTCCTGCGTCCGGCATCGGTCAGCGCCAGCCCGTAGGCGCGCCGGTCCGTAGCCGACGGCAGGCGTTCGACCAGTCCCATCGATTCCAGCGCGTCAACCAGCAGTACGGCCCCGGAGCGGGCAATGCCGAGGATCTGCGCCAGGTCGGTCAGCTTGAGCGCCGCGTTGCGGCCGATGATCTGCAGTGCCGAGAAACGCGGTGGCGTGATATGCCACGCCGCCAGCGACGACACGAAATCCTCGTAGACACGGATCTGGGCGCGGCGGATGGCGTAGCCGATCAGGCTGTCGAGCACCCCGTAGTCCACGTCGGGCACGTGCGGCTCGAAGTGGCCGCCGTCGGGATCGGGCGCGAGCATGTCGCGTGGCTTGCGGGCGGGCGCCATGCGTCAGCGCACCATGAAATAGCGCAGTTCCACGCGGTCCGGATAGCGCGCGCCCGACGCGACGAACAAATGCTGCATGAGCCAGCGGTACTGTGGCGCGGCGGTTTCGAAACGAGGCGCCGTGCGAAAGTAGATTTCGGCCGGATCGACCTGTTCGCCGCGGTTGAGCCGCGCGATCACCGACGCGTGTCCGCTGCGTACCCCGGCATTGACGATGTAGATGCGCGCGCCATCATCGGTTTCGAGCACGTAGCGGGCCTCGATGTCAGCCGTGGTGACATCGTCGCCGCCCGGGTGCCGGATCAGCTGGAAGTCAGCGCCACCGGGTACCACGTGCCCGTTCAGGCGCGGACCGCGCACGGTGCCCGACAGGATCGGGATCACGCGGCGCTGGCCCAGCGGCGTTACGCCCACCTCGGTCGGCACATCGACCCGCAGGCTGAAATCAGCCAGATGCTCCAGCGTGGGCGTGGCGATGTCGGGCGTCATTTGAGAAGCTTCCAGTTGCCGTTGTCGATGGTCAGCAGCACGCGGCCGCGCTCGTCGAAACCGAAGTGGTCCTGCGCCGTGTAGTTCAGCACGCCATGCGACACCACGATGTTGCGCTCGGTTTCCAGCGCATCCTTGAGCGCCTTGCGGAACTCCGGCGTGCCCGGCTTGGCCTTCTTCAGTGCCACCGGCACGATGCGCTGCAGCACCAGTCCGGCGTCGTACGGATGGGCGCCGAACTGCGTGCGCGTCTCGGGGCCGTACTGTTTCTCGTAGCGCGTCACGTAATCCATGGCCGGCTGCTTGACCGGACTGTTGGCGGGCAACTGCTCGGCCACGATCACCGGCCCGGCGGGCAGGATCGCGCCATTGACCGCCTTGCCGCCGATGCGGATCAGGTCGCGCGTGGCGGCACCGTGGGTCTGGTAGACCGGCCCCGTGTAGCCGCGCTCGCGCAGCGTGGTGTGCGGCAGGGCGGCACCGGTGCCCGCACCGGCAATCAGTACCGCATCGGCGCGCGCCGACATCAGCTTGAGCACCTGCGCAGTGACACTGGTATCGGAGCGCGCGTAGCGCTCGGCGGCCACCACGCGGATGCCGTTGGCCTGCGCGGCCGTGGTGAACTCCTTGAGCCACGTCTCGCCATAGGCGTCGGCAAACCCGATGAATGCCACGGACTTCACGCCATTGCCCTTGGCGGCGACAGCCACGGCCTCGGCCATCAGCTTCACGGGCTGCGCCAGCCGGTACGTCCACGCGCCACGGCCCGGCTTCAGTTCGATGGGCGAGAACGCCAGCTGCACGGTCTGGCTCTCGTCGGCCACCTCGGAGATGGCGATCGACGGCGCCACGGCGGACGAGCCCAGGATGATGTCGACCTTGTCTTCCGAGACGAAGCGCCGCGCGATCTTGGTGCCTTGCGTGGGGTCCGAGCCATCGTCCATGACGATGTAGCGGATCTTCTCGCCGCCGATGGTCTCGGGCAGGAACGGCATGGTGTTCTTCTGCGGGATGCCGAGCGAGGCAGACGGGCCGGTGGAAGCGATGCTGACGCCGACGGTCACGTCGGCCAGCGCCGCCCCGCTGGCGAGGCACAGCGCGGCGAGCGCGAGGTGGGTACAGCGGATGCGGAACTGGGGCATGGGTAGTCTCTCCGTTCTTCGAAATTGGGCTCGGGGGTCAGGGACGCGCGCCCTGCAGTTGCTGCTGGCCAAAGCCGGCCAGCGTCTTGTAGCGCTGTGCGATGGCTTCGAGTTCGGCGCGCGGGATCACGGTGTCGATATCGGTGAAGCCGCGCGGGGCCCGTACTTCGGCCAGCTGCATCACCTGCTCGGGGCCGTTCATGCGGTTGCGCAGCACGATGCCGGCCGTGCGCGGCAGCCGTTCGGCCTCATATTCCCGCAGCGCGTAACCGATGTCGCGCTCGGCCAGCAGGCAGTCGAGCAGGTAGCGGGCGTCGACGATGGCCTGCGCGCTGCCATTCGAGCCAATCGGGTACATGGGGTGCGCGGCATCACCGAGCAGCGTGACGCGGCCAAAGGTCCAGCGCGGCAGCGGGTCCTTGTCGACCATCGGGAACTCGTAGATCGACTCGGCGCCGTCGATCAGCGCTGGAATGTCGATCCAGTCCCAGCGCCATGCCTCGAAGGCGGCGCGGAAGACTTCCTTGTCGACCTGGCGGTTCCAGTCGCTGCGCGGCGGCGTATCGGGATATTCATCGGGCACGCGCAACTCGGCAATCCAGTTGATGCGCGAGCGGCCCTGCGCGTGCAGCGGGGCCGAGATCGGGTAGGCGACGAACTTCTGGTCCTGGTGGCCGGCCATGAACATCGAGCGGCCGTCGAGGTACGGCGCGGCGTCGGTGGTGGCGCGCCAGAGCAGGCGGCGCGAGAACTGCGGCGTATCGCCGGTGGGATAGAAATGGCGGCGCACGGCCGAATGGATGCCGTCGGCACCCACCAGCACATCGGCCTCGGCCTCCACCAGCGCATTGTCGCTGCGGCGGCGCAGCGTGAAGCGGGCCGGCGCGCCGGCCTGCCCGCCGGTATCGACGATGGATTCCAGTGCATGGCCGGTATGGATGCGGCCGGCACCCAGCCGTTCGCGCGCGGTCTGGTAGAGCAGCATCTGGAATTCGCCGCGATGCACCGAGAACTGCGGCCACTCGTAGCCGGCTGCCCGGCCGCGCGGCTCGTGCCAGATACGCTGGCCCAACTTGTTGTAGTAGGACAGCGAGGATGTCTCGATGGCGATCTGCGCGAGGGCATCCTGCAGGCCGAGTGCGGACAGTTCGCGCACGGCATGGGGCAGCAGGTTGATGCCAACGCCGAGCGGCCGCAATGACTCACTGGCCTCCCAGACCTCGACATCGAGCCCGTGGCGATGGCACAGCAGCGCGAGCGTCAGCCCGCCAATGCCGCCGCCGGCAATTGCAATCTTCATGTGTCTCCTCCGCACTGCAGCCTGATTGTTCTACTGTATAACTAAATCGGCAGCGGCGAAGCTAGCGCTTTCCCTGACGTGCGGCTTCCAGCGCATCGGCGATGCGCTCGGCGGTGTGGATCGAATCGGTCAGGCCGAGGTGGCCATGCCCGACGGCGAGCCACAGCCCTGGCTGGCCGGGTGCCGCGCCGATGACCGGCACGGAGTCGGGCATGCAGGGCCGGTGGCCCATCCACGTGGTGACGGGGCGGCCTTCGAGACCGGCGAATGTTTCCCGCGCAATGCGTTCGAGGATGGCCGCGCGCCGGGGATCGGGCGGGCGCTTCAGCCCGGCAATCTCCACGGTGCCGCCCACGCGCAGCCCATCTTCCATCGGCGTCACGAAGATCTTCTGGTCGGTCAGCACCACGGTGCGCGAGACCACGTTGCGGGCGCCCGTGAACTGGACGTGGTAGCCGCGCTGGCTCTCCAGCCGCAACCGGATGCCGAGCGGATCGAGCAGTGTGCGCGACCATGCGCCGGCAGCCACCACCACGTGGTCGAAATCGGAGGCGCCTTGCGTTCCGGTCACGGTCCAGCCGGCGCTGGTGCGCGTCAGGCCCCGAACCTCACCGCGGACGAATCGCCCGCCGCGTGCCAGGAACGCGTCGGCAACAGCCTGCGTATAGCGTGCCGGATTGAGGATCGTCGCGTGATCGGCCAGGTAGATGGCGGATTGATAGCCCGGCGCGATACCGGGCTCCAGCGCATCGATGCCCGCGCGGTCCAGCGTCTCGAAGCGGAAGCCGAAGCGCTCGCGCAGTTGCCACGCAGCGCGGTCGTCATCGAGCGCACTGGCGTTTCGATAGAGATGCAGATGGCCGCGCTTGAGGAAGAGCTCGGGCACACCGACCTCCTTCGCCAGCGCTTCGTGCCGGTCGATGGCCCCGGCATGCAGCGCGGCCAGCGCGGCGGCGGCCTGCCCGACCCGGGCCGGCGTGGCCGACATCACGAAGCGCGCCAGCCACGGCGCCGCCGCCGGCAGGTAGCCGAGCCGCAGATGGAGCGGACTGTCCGGGTCGGCCAGCATCTTCGGCACCGATGCCAGCACCCCGGGCATCGCCAGCGGTGCGATCGAACTGACGCTGATGGCCCCGGAGTTGCCGAAACTGCATCCGCTGGCCGGACCCTCGCGGTCGATCAGCGTCACCGCCAGCCCGCGCTTGCGCAAGGCGAGCGCGATGCAACTGCCGACGATGCCGGCACCAACCACCGCGACACGCGCGGCGGAACGATCAGGAGAAGAGGAGGGCGCAGTCATGGCGCGAAACGGTACTGCCGATTGCGACGCAGGGCAAGAGCGTGCGCCGGGTTGGTGCATGTTCCCGCCCGATGGAGACAATTCTCAAAACGCCCGCAGCCGGCAATTTTGCAGAGTTGTCTCATGGATTCGGCCGGACTCCAATGCTCCAATTTCCGCTTCCTTGGCCATGTGGGATGTCGATCGTGGAATGGCAGCAGCTCGAAAGGATTTTCTCGGGACCTCGCGTCTCACGCTATAAGGCACGGTGTCATGGCGACGAGGGGTTGGCCATGGCGGCATACCGGCAGAACGTGTTGCTGTCGGAGGCGTTGACGCCGATCCTGGGGACTGTGATCCACGATGAGGGGGTCGAATTGCTTCATTGGATGCATGGAGCGTTGCATCTTTGGCTGGACCCCATGAATCGCGTGCCGGCGATCTGGCAGGGATGGGAGATCATGCGCCCGAGGCTGAACCCGAAGTCGTCCGGCAACACAGCGCTCGGGACGTCGCCGGCCAATCCAGTGGCGGAGAAAGCAGGAAGATAAAAAATAGATGGCCCGTCGTACGCGGGCCATCTCGACCTAGAGTCATCACCGGCATGTACATCCGGGAGAGGACAGATTAGGGCAGTGACCCGATTGTGCACGGGTATCGACTTGATGGCAACGGTGCCAGATCAATTGCTCACCCGAATCCAGCGCTGGTGCCCCCGTCTCCCCGCCCGCTCAGTCTCTTGAAATTTGCAAAAACGGCGCCATCTGTGGCGCTGTTTTCTTTTCCACCACCGCCTCCGCTCCCGCATGTATACGAAAGGCACTTCCGTCGAACTGCAGTTTTCCCCGCAACGCCTGAACGACGCCGCCGGCGATCCCTACTGGATCGACCTTTCGCGCGACGAGGCCCAGGCGCTGCTCACGCGCCTGCAGAGCCACCTGTCCCAGACCACTGAAGGCACGGACGCGCCGCTCGTGTTCAGCCTGGAAGGTCCGGAGACCGCTGCCAGCGAGGCCCCTGCGGCGTCCGCCGCCGCGCCGGCCGCCGAGACCGAGTTCAAGCAGTGGGTCTGCATCATCTGCGGCTGGGTCTACGACGAAGCGGCCGGCTGGCCGGAGGACGGCATCGCCCCGGGCACACGCTGGGAAGACATTCCCGGCGACTGGCGCTGCCCCGAGTGCGATGTCGGCAAGGAGGACTTTGCGATGGTGGAGTTCTGAGCGCCTAGCTCTCGACAATCACTTCGAATCCGCCGTAGATCATCCGCTGGCCGTCGAACGGCATCGGATCCATGGTTTCCTTGAGGCGGGCGTCCTGCATGGAAGCCGCCATGCCGCTGTCGCGCGTGGCCTTGTCCGGCCACCAGATCCACGAGAACACCACGGTCTCGTCGTCCTTGCGCTGCACTGCCATCGGGAACGACGTGACCTTGCCCTCCGGCACGTCGTCGCCCCAGCACTCCACCACCTTCAGCGCGCCATATTCCTTGAAGACGGCGGCGGCTTTCTGCGCCACCTGGCGATAGGTGTCCCGATTGGCCGTGGGCACGGCCACCACGAATCCGTCGATGTATGCCATGGATGCTCTCCTTCGCGTGTCGTCGGCAGGATCCTGCAGCATAGTCCATGGCCGAGGCGGGCGGCGCATGCTGCATGCGCGGCCCCCGGCAGCGGTTAGCGTTGTTCGGCCGGGATACCGCGAATGGCGGCGGCGAAGGTTTCGTGCGTGGCGGCATCGACGGGACGATGCTTGACGGTCGGGGACGGCGGGTACTTGCCGATGTGGTTGCCGTTCTTCCAGTCGCGGGCGGGGCGGACGGGCCGGGGCGCAAAGCCGCCGCCGCAATTCGGGCAGACATTGCCCAGCACGTGGTCCACGCAGTCCGCGCAGAACGTGCACTCGAAGCTGCAGATGCGGGCCTGCGTTGAAGCCGGCGGCAGCGAGGTGTTGCAGTTCTCACACGTGGGGCGCAGTTCGAGCATCGTCTTCTCCTTCCGGAAATAGGTTCGTGCCATCATAACCGCCTCTTCCACCACCTGCGATGAGCGCCCATGACCCGCCAAGACGACCGCCCGGAATCCTCCAGTTCGCCGCTCAAGGCAGCCTTCCTGCGCCACGAGGAGAGCCTCGCGCCCGGCGGCCACGTACCTGGCGAGGACGACACCGCCGTCTACCGGACGCTGCTGGAATCGACCAAGGCCATCCCGTGGAAGATCGACTGGGCCACCATGGCGTTTGCGTACATCGGTCCGCAGATCGAAACGCTGCTGGGTTGGGCGCCGTCGACTTGGCAGACCGTCAACGACTGGGCCGAGCGCATGCACCCAGACGACCGCGAGGCGGTGGTGAACTTCTGCGTGGCGCAGTCGCAGGCGGGTACCGACCACGAGGCCGACTACCGCGCGCTGAAGGCCGATGGCGGCTACGTCTGGCTGCGTGACGTGGTGCACGTGGTGCGCAAGCCCAATGGCGAGGTGGAGTCGCTGATCGGTTTCATGTTCGACATCAGCGAGCGCAAGCGCACCGAGGAAAAGCTGGCCCGGCTGCAGCAGGAACTGGAGCACCTGTCGTTCACCGATGGCCTGACCGGCGTGGGCAACCGCCGCATGTTCGACGCCACGCTGGCCAACCAGTGGCAGGCGGCGCAGGACGCCGGTAAGCCGCTGTCCCTGATCATCACCGATATCGACTTCTTCAAGTCGTTCAACGACTACTACGGCCATGTCCAGGGCGACGGCTGCCTCAAGCGTGTGGCGGCCGTACTGCGCGACGCCGTTGGTCCCGACCATTTCCTCGGCCGGTTCGGCGGCGAGGAGTTCGCGATGGTGCTGGCCGATACCGACGCCGATACGGCGCTGAAAATTGCCGAACGTTGCCGCGAATTGCTGGCCGACGCCGCCATCCCGCACCTGCGCTCGCCCTATGAGCAGCGGCTCACGGCGAGCTTCGGCGTGGGGACGATCGTGCCCGGAGAGCGCACCGACGCCACGGCGTTCGTGAACCTGATCGATGCGCAGCTGTACCACGCCAAGGACAACGGCCGGAACCGCATCGCCGCGGTGGACCGCGCCGGGATGCAGGGCGAATCGTTCCGCGTGCATTCGCGCTAGTTCTCCCCGCTTCCTTCCCCCCACCTCCTAGTTCTCCCCGCTTCCTTCCCCCCACCTCCATCGAACGCCCGTATGCCAATGCGGGCTTCCCATGGCTTTCCCGCAGGCACGCGACTTGCCACTCTTTCAGGGTGGCTCGTGGCGCATGCCGCACCCGTTATCAATCTGCGCGGCAGGATGCCGTTAAAGGCTGACTGCCGCGCGCATCGCGAGGTTGGCGATGTAAGCGTTACATCCCCGAATACAGAACGAGAAAGCTTTGCAATGGTGGCTTCGTCGCCAGACCCCATGAAAGAACGGAGACAGGAAGGCGCCCCGTTGTCCCGCACGGCGCTGGAGCAGGTATTGCGGCAGTTTCCCGAGCCGCTGCTGCTCAAGGACCGGCGCGGCGTCTGGCTGTTCGTGAATCCGGCCATGTGCCGGCTCATGCAACGGCCGGCCGATGCCTTGCTGGGCCGCACCGATGACGAACTGTTCGGCGCCGAGCGCGCTGCGGCATACCGGGCCGTGCATGACCGCGTCATCGACGGCGGAGAACATCAGGACGAGACCGAGATATTCCAGGTGCAGGACGGCGACGAGCGAATCCTGCGGACGCGCAAGCGGCTCGTGGAGATGCCCGACGCCGGCGAGCCGCTGCTCATGGTGTGGATCACGGACATCACCGAGGCGCATCGCATCGAACAGGCGCTCTCCGAGAGCGAGGCGCACTATCGCTGCGCCGTGGAACTGAGCCCCGAGATTCCGTGGACAGCCGACGCCGCGGGCAACATCACCGAGGCCGGACCGCGCTGGGCCGAACTCACCGGCATGCCGGTCAGCGAGGCACTGGGCGAAGGCTGGGCGCGCTGCGTGCATCCCGAAGACCTGCCGCGCGTGAGCGAGGCATGGGCGCTGGCGATCGCCACGCATCAGCCCGTGGACCAGGAATACCGCGTCAGGCTGCGCGATGGCACCTATCGCTGGTTCCGTGCCCGCGCGGCGACGCGGCTGGACGACCATGGCAACGTGATCCGCTGGTACGGCACGCTCGAAGACGTGGACGACCGCAAGTCGGCCAGCATGGCGAGCGAGGCGCTGGCGGCGCGGTTGTCGGACGTGCTGGAGAGCACCACCGACAGCGTGGTGCAACTGGACCATGCGTGGCGGCTGACCTATTTCAACGGCAACGCGGGTCGCGCGATGGGGGGCCGCAAGCCGGCGCTCGGCCGCTCGGTGTGGGACATCTTTCCCGAAGAGCGCAACGGCGTGTTTGCCGAGCAGTACCGGATTGCCGTGGCGACGAACCGGCCGGTCGTGTTCGAACACTACCTGCAGATGCTGCAGGCGTGGTACGAGGTGCACGTGTACCCGACGCCTGACGGTCTGTCGGTGTTCTTCCGCGACATCTCCGAGCGCAAGAGCGCGGAGCAGCAGTTGCTCGCCAACCAGGAGGCGCTCACCCACATGGCCCGCCATGATCCGCTGACCGGCATAGCCAACCGCCTGCTGTGGCGCGAGCGGATCGGGCAGACCATTGCGGCGGCGGGGCCGGGCACGTTGTCGGCGCTGCTGTATATCGATCTCGACGGGTTCAAGGGCGTCAACGACGCGTTTGGCCACTATGCAGGCGATATCGTGCTGCAACAGGTGGCCGAGCGGCTGCTGGAGTGCGTGCCGGACACCGACGCGGTAGCGCGCATCGGCGGCGACGAGTTCGTGGTGATCCAGGAACAGGTCGACGGCCGGCAAGCCGTGGAAGACCTCGCCCGGATGCTGATCGCGCAGCTCTCGCGCCCGTTCCAGGTCAACGGCGAGCCTGTGACGCTGGGCGGCTGCATCGGCATCGCGCTGATTCCGACCGACGGGTGCAATGCCGACGAGCTGCTGCAGGCCGCCGACATGGCGCTCTACCAGGCCAAGGCCGAAGGGGCCGGCACCTGCCGCTTCTTCTCGGCCGACGAGGGTGACCGCTCTAAGCTCCGGCTCGAACGCAAGCGTGCGCTGCACCATGCGCTGGCGGCCGGGCAACTGGAACTGCACTATCAGCCGATCTATGACCTGCGCTCCGGGCACCTGCGCAGCTTCGAGGCGCTGCTGCGCTGGCGGCATCCGCTGCATGGGCTGATCTCGCCAGCGGAGTTCATCCCGCTGGCCGAAGAAACCGGCCTGATCGTGCCGATCGGCGAATGGGCACTCAGCGAGGCATGCCGGCAGCTGGCGCGCTGGCCGGCGGGGGTCTGCGTGGGCGTGAACCTGTCGCCGCTGCAGTTCAGGGGCCGCGCGCTCGTGGATGCCGTGCGCCGCGCTGTGGATGATGCCGGCGTGCAGATCTCGCGGCTGGAATTGGAGATCACCGAGTCCGTGCTGCTGCGCAACGACCGGGTCAACCTGGAGATGCTGCGCGAACTGCGCGGCATGGGCGTGCGCATCGCCATGGATGATTTCGGCACGGGCTATTCGTCGCTGAGCTACCTGCGCAGCTTCCCGTTCGACAAGATCAAGCTCGACCGTTCCTTCGTCTCGGACCTCGCCACCAGCGCAGAGGCCCGCGCGATCCTGCACGCGGTGCGCAGCCTCGGGGCCGCGTTCCGGGTGCGCACCACGGCGGAAGGCATCGAAACGCCGGAGCAACTGGCGGTGGTGCGCGAGGAGGGTTACGACGAAGGGCAAGGCTACCTGCTGGGTCGGCCGCAACGCCCTGAAGATGCCCTTGCGCTGGCCCTGGCGCAGAGCCATGCCGGCGACCCATCGCGGGCATGTTGCAGCGCGGGAGACGCCAGTCAGTCACCCGTTTGATGACTTGGCGGTACGTGTCGCCACGGTTACATTGGACGGGCGTTGCCACGCGGGGGTAAGTACTGGCTTTGCAAGATGTCTGCCGAGGACGCGTGTGCCGGCGCACTCCACACTCACGATAAAGAAGATACAGAGGAGACATCATGCAACGCGCATTCCAGAGCACTGCGCTGGCGTTGGTTGCCGGCCTTCTGATGTATGGCTGCGGCGGCGACGACGACAACGCCGCGACGACTCCCACCACCCCCACGCCGCCGCCCCCGCCCACGGTGCAGCCCGAAGATGCGCGGCCTCAGGACAGCCGCGCCTTCACCGTCGACACGGCGGCGCTGGCCGCCAGGCTGGCACCGCTGGCTGGCGCCCCGGCCTCGGACCGCTGGAGCGGCGTGCTGGGCAAGGCTGGCTATGTGGTCGAAGTGCCGGCCGCCTGGAATGGCAAGCTTGTGATGTATGCACACGGCTACGCGGGCATGGGCTCCGCGTTGTCGATCACGATTCCGGGCATCCGCCGGCATCTGCTGGAAGCCGGCTACGCGTGGGCGGCTTCCACCTACTCCACGAACTACTACGATGTGCGCGCGGGGATCGAGGACACCAACGCGCTGGCGCTGGCCTTCACGGACATTGCAAAGCAGAACGGCCGCACGCTGGCCGCACCCACGCGGACGTACATCGTCGGTCATTCGATGGGTGGCCATATCGCCGCCGCGGCGGTGGATGCCGAGAATATCCAGAACGCCGTTCACAAGGTGTCGTACAGCGGCGCCGTGCCGATGTGCGGCGTACTGGGCGACACCGAACTGTTCAACTATTTCGGCGGCTACCAGACGGCCGCGCAACAGTTGGCGAACATGCCCGCCACCGCGTGGCCGGTGACCAACTGGGCGCAGATCGTGACGCCACTGATGGCGGCGCTGTTCACCACGTACCCCTCGGCCACGACCCCGGCAGGCGACAAGCTCAAGGCCGTGGTCAAGAACCTCACCGGCGGCGAGCGCCCGCTGTTCGAATTGGGCTTCGGGCAAAGCCCGGCGTCGAAGGCCTACCAGGACGCGGTGTGGAGTACGTTCGGCTCCGATGGCACCGTCAACGGCATCCTGGCGCAGAACGTGGTGGACACCACGGCGCTGCGCTACCAGTTCGACAATGATCCGGCGCTTTCCGCCGACGAGCAGGCGTTCAATGCATCGATCTACCGGGTGCAGCCGGTGGCCGACGCCAACCGCGTGCGGCGCGACGGGCTGCGCTGGATTCCGCAGACGGCGGCGCGGATCGGCGTGCCGGTGCTGACGCTGCACACGCTGGGCGACATGTATGTGCCGTTCAGCATGGAGCAGATCTACAAGCGCCGCGCCGACGCCAACGGCACGGCGTCATGGCTCGTGCAGCGCGCCATCCGTGGCATTGCCCACTGCGATTTCACGGTTGCCGAGCAGACGAAGGCTTTCGACGACATGGTGGCGTGGGAGCAGGGCGGTCCGCGGCCCGCCGGCGATGACGTGTTGACGCCAGCGGTGGTGGCCAATGCCAACTACGGTTGCACGTTCACCGACAACACCGTGGGCGCGGACGACGACGTGACGACGAAGAACCTGCGGCTGGTGATCGGCATGACGCCAGGGGCAAGCTGCACGCCTTGAACGAAACCCCGGGCTGAAAGCAAAAACCCCCCGGGCATCGCTGCCCGGGGGGTTTTTGTGGTTCGCGTCAGGAGATAGTTCAGCCCTTGACCGATTCCAGCGCCGTGTTCAGCGTCTTGCTCGGACGCATGATGGCCGACAGCTTGGCTTCGTCCGGCTTGTAGTAGCCGCCGATATCCACGGCCTTGCCCTGCACGTCCGACAGTTCGCCGATGATGGTCTTCTCGTTTTCCGTCAGCGTCTTGGCCAGCGGCGCGAACGTCTTCGCCAGTTCGGCGTCGGCGTTCTGTGCGGCCAGTTCCTGGGCCCAGTACATGGCCAGGTAGAACTGGCTGCCGCGGTTGTCGAGCTGGCCGGTCTTCGGCGACGGGCTCTTGGCGTTGTCGAGCAGCTTGCCGGTGGCGGCGTCGAGCGTCTTCGCCAGCACCTTGGCGCGGGCGTTGCCCGACTTGATGCCGAGTTCTTCCAGCGACACGGCCAGGGCCAGGAACTCGCCCAGCGAATCCCAGCGCAGGTGGTTTTCCTCGACCAGCTGCTGCACGTGCTTCGGCGCCGAGCCGCCGGCGCCCGTTTCGTACATGCCGCCACCGGCCATCAGCGGCACGATCGACAGCATCTTGGCGCTGGTGCCCAGTTCCATGATCGGGAACAGGTCGGTCAGGTAGTCACGCAGGATGTTGCCGGTCACCGAGATGGTGTCCAGGCCGCGGATCACGCGCTCCAGCGTGTAGCGCATGGCGCGCACCTGCGACATGATCTGGATGTCGAGGCCGTTGGTGTCGTAGTCCTTCAGGTACGTTTCCACCTTCTTGATCAGCTCGGCCTCGTGCGGACGGTACGGGTCCAGCCAGAACACGGCCGGCATGCCCGAGTTGCGGGCGCGCGTGACGGCCAGCTTGACCCAGTCGCGGATCGGCGCGTCCTTGACCTGGCACATGCGCCAGATGTCGCCCTGTTCCACTTGCTGCGTCAGTGCGGCCAGCACTTCACCGGTGGCGTTGTCGACGATGCGCGCTTCGCCGTCTTCGGCGATCTCGAACGTCTTGTCGTGCGAACCGTATTCCTCGGCCTTCTGCGCCATCAGGCCCACGTTCGGTACCGTGCCCATCGTGACCGGATCGAACGCGCCGTTGGTCTTGCAGAAGTTGATGATTTCCTGATAGATGCGGGCGAAGGTCGATTCCGGGATCAGGCACTTGGTGTCCTTGGTGCGGCCATCGGCGCCCCACATCTTGCCGCCGATCCGGATCATGGCCGGCATCGAGGCATCGACGATCACGTCGTTCGGCGCGTGCAGGTTCGAGATGCCCTTGGCCGAATCCACCATCGCCAGTTCCGGACGATGTTCGTGGCAGGCGTGCATGTCGCGGATGACTTCTTCCTTCTTCGACTCGGGCAGCTGCTCGATCTTGGTGTACAGGTCGACCAGGCCGTTGTTGACGTTGACGCCCAGTTCGTCGAACAGCTTCTGGTGCTTGGCGAACGCGTCCTTGTAGAAGACCTTGACGGCGTGGCCGAACACGATCGGGTGCGACACCTTCATCATGGTGGCCTTGACGTGCAGGCTCAGCATGACGCCGGTCTTGCGCGCGTCTTCCATCTGTTCTTCGTAGAAGGCCAGCAGTGCCTTCTTGCTCATGAACATGCTGTCGATGATCTCGCCGTCCTGCAGCGCAACCTTCGGCTTCAGCACGATGGTCTTGCCGCTCTTGGTCAGCAGTTCCATGCGCACTTCACGCGCGCCGCTGAGCGTGATGGACTTCTCGCCATGGTAGAAGTCGCCGTGCTTCATGTGCGCCACGTGCGTGCGCGAGGCCATGCTCCACTCGCCCATGCTGTGCGGGTGCTTGCGGGCGTAGTTCTTGACGGCGGCCGGCGCGCGGCGGTCCGAGTTGCCTTCGCGCAGCACCGGGTTCACGGCGCTGCCCAGGCACTTCGAGTAGCGCTTCTGGATGGCCTTCTCTTCGTCGTTCTTCGGATCTTCGGGGTAGTCGGGGATACGGTAGCCCTTCGACTGCAGTTCCTTGATCGCGCTGACCAGCTGGAACACCGAGGCGCTGATGTTCGGCAGCTTGATGATGTTGGTGTCCGGGTTCTGCGTGAGCTTGCCCAGTTCGGCCAGGTTGTCCGGCACGCGCTGCTCTTCGGTCAGGAACTCGGGGAATTCGCCCAGGATACGGCCAGCCACCGAGATGTCGCTGGTTTCCACGTTCACGCCGGCAGGCTTGGTGAAGGTGCGGATGATGGGCAGGAAGGCACTGGTGGCCAGCAGCGGAGCTTCGTCGGTTAGGGTGTAGATGATGGTGGGCTGCTGGTTGCTCATCGCTTATCTCGCATCAAATTCGGGTTGGGGAATGCCCCGGCCGGGTCGCGGATCGAGGCAAGTAGGGAATTTTGCCTGATTTTGCATGGCGGGGGTGTGATCCTTCATGTGAAATTTGTTGGTTGTATGCAGAGGGATTCAGGCCGGATTTAGGCTTCCTGATGGCATCTTCATGTTACGCGGCGCCAAAAGCCGTCATCGTCGGACAGATCGCCTATGGACGAAACACACGATTCTTATGTCTTATAGAAGAGTCCGAGCAAGCTACTGGGTTATCGCCGCAAAAATGTGATCCATTCGCAACGCAAAGGCTTTGCAGCGCGCCGTACCCAATATAGTCATGCCCCGGTCAGGTATGAAAGGCTTCGCCGTCATCCGTGCCCTTGCGCCGCTCCGCGCGCTCGGCCCGTTCGAAATCGGCGATGATCTGGGCGCCGAACAGCAACAGCGTGGCGGCGATCTCCAGGCTCAGCAGCACCACGATGGCCGTGGTCAGCGAGCCATAGACCCGGCCCACCTGGGAGAGCGTCGAGAAATACCAGACCAGCACGTGGCGCGAGATTTCCCAGAACCCGGCGGCGAACAATGCGCCCATCAGCGCATGGCGCACGGAAAGGCGCCCCACCGGCATGACCATGTAGATCGAGGTCAGCAGCAGTACCTCCCCGGCGAACCCCAGCAGGTAGAGCAGGCCGCCCGACAGGCGGTCGAGTGACCAGTCGAACCCGAGCAGTTCGAGGTGCCGCTCGCCCAGCGTCTGCAGCCCGCCTGCCATAACCGTGACGATCAGCAGCCCCACGCTGAGCACGAGGATGTAGCAGTAGGGCAGGATGGCCGAGACCAGGAAATGCCGGCGCCGGATGGCCACGCGATGGATGAAGATCACGGACATGGCGTTTTCGAGCACGGTGAACGCCAGCGAGCTGAAGAAGATCATGGTGACGGCCAGCACCCAGCCAATCACGCCCCGGTTGGTCATGAAGCGCGACAACTCGGCCACCAGTGCGCGGGATTGTCCCGGGAGCAGCCATTCGAGGTAGCGGGCCAGCGTATCGAGCAGCCGGGCGGGCTCGATCACGTGCGAGAGACCGATCAGCATCAGGATCAGCAGCGGCACGATCGACAGCAGCGCGTAGTACGCCACGGCGCCGGCCAGCAGCAGCCCCTGGTTGGCGCGGAAGTTCTTCAGCGCCTGGAGCAGGAAGCGGGCGGGGTGTCGGAACAGCGAGTGCGTGCGGGCGTCGGGCAGCGGCATGCCGGTGCCATCAGGCAGCCGCCCGTACGGCGTACGGGAACCGGGTCCGTGATGCCATCTGCGAGAGGTGGTCGCGCAGATGGGCCAATTCGGACGACAGCTGCAGCGTCAGGAAGGCATGCGAACTGTGGCCGACCGACGGGTCGTCGGGGTGCGGCGCGGGCAGCGAGGCGTTCTCGCGGACCATTGACTCGTCGCCGCTCTCCAGCGCACTGGCCATTTCCAGCAGCAGGTCGCGGATGGTCTGCTCCTGGCCGTCGGTGCCGGCCAGTTCGGGCTCCACGGCGGCCAGCATTTCAAGCGCGCTGATGCAGACGCGGGCACTGTGCTGCACTTCTTCCAGATCGGCGGTGGTCACGTCCGTTTCCTTGGCCACCGACGGGATCAGGCTGCGCAGCTGCACCAGCGCGGCCGACAGCTTCATCATGTCCTGCTGCCGCTCCTTCTCGTCGCGCAGGCCGCGCTCGATCTTGGCGTGGACGGCGGCGCAGGCGCGCAACAGGCCCGCCAGCTTGAAGCGCCACGAATACGAGGCATAGGCGGGCAGCGCGAACGAGAACACCAGGGCGATGGCAGTGCCGATCAGCACATCGGCGGTGCGCCAGACGGCGTCGTAGACATCCTGGTTGCCGTGGCCGGCGGTGATGATCACGGTGATGGCAGTCAGAAGCGCCACATAGCCGCCCTTGCCCACCGCGTGATAGGCGCAATAGCCGCTGATGACGGCCAGCAGTCCCCAGGTCAGCAGCGGCAGGCCGAAGTAAGCCCCCTGCACGATCACGAACAGCCCGAGCAGGGCGCCCAGGACAGTGCCCGCGCCGCGTTCGGCCGCGCGCTTGCGGATGTTGCCGTGATGCTGGAGCCCGCCGATGACCACGAGCACCGTGATGGTGGCCCATTCGCCATGCGGGATATCGATGCCGGTCGTCAGCGCGATCGACACCAGCAGCGCGAGCGCCACCCGCACCGCGTGGAAGATGCGGGCCTGGCGGAACCGTCGGTCGGGGTCGAACAGCGCGCTGGTTGTTTTTCGCAGTGCCTCGAACATGGCGGCGATCACCGTGCGGAGATCTGAACGCTTCGAGTGTATAGAGCGAGCCCCATGTTCCGCAATGTTTACATTCCGGAGGCCGGGCGGCCGGGACTGGCCCGGCGGCTGCGAAAGATCCACGGTCATGCCGTGGCGTCAGGACGGATCTTTGGTGCGCGTGCGCGATACCGCCGACATGATGCCGATACCGAGCACGATCACGCAGGCAATACCGATATAGACGAGCGCCAGGCCCGCGGTGGACATGGCCCAGGCGATGCCGCCCACCAGCAGCAGGAGCCCGACGACGTAGAGTGCGAATGACATGGCGTTCCTCCGGACATTGTCTTGTTTACCGGACGCCACCGCTGCCCGAGGCACAGGTGGCGTGTGGCCTAACGTCAATGTAGGGAGGAACCGCACCGGCCAACATAGGACGTTGGCCGAGCATGGCGTAGGCAGGCGCTGACGCGTGCCCGGGGGATCAGCCGGCCGCCAGGCTGACGCCGTTGGCGCCGGCGCTGGCGCGCCCGTCGCGGCCGTACATTTCATTCGGCGGCGTGCCGCCCTGGCGCAGTACCTGGATGGCTTCCTGCGTGAACTCCAGGTGGGCGTTGACGATGGCGCCGTTCAGGTCGTTGGCGTCCTTGGCCTTGTGCGCAAAGAAGACCACCTTGCGCCACAGCTCGGCTACCTGCGGATCGATCTCGCGGCCGACCAGCAGGCCGCCCGCACCGATGCGCAGGCCGAGGGCGATCATCTGCGCCTCGCGCGCCGCGGTGGCCAGGTTCAGCCCCTGGGCCAGTTCCATCTTCTGGTTGAGCAGCGTGCTCAACGCCTGGAAATCCTGCCGCTTGATGGCCTCGCGTTCGTCTGCAAGGGCGCGGCCAAAGGCCGCGATGGCGTTGGCTTCAACCGAAAGGGACTGGATCAGGGCTGCCTGGTTCATGGTGTCAGGTTTGGCTGGGTGCCTGGCTCAGCTCGTGCAAAGAGGCGAGCAAGCCATCGGCGATCTTGCTGGGATCGATCTTGATCCGGCCTTCCGCAATCGCCTGACGGACTTCCGCCACCTTGGCGGCGTCGATGTCGCTGTCGCTGTCCTGCAGCAGGCGCGTACCAATCTCGCGCACCTGTGCGGCCAGCGGGCTGACGCGCACGCCGTTCAGGGCGTTGGTGTCCGACGTGGCACCGGTGGCGGCCGCGCGGGCGTTGCCTTCGGTAGCCGCGGTGTCGGCGGGCCGGGACGGAGTGGAGTTATTGATCTTCACGATGAAATCCTTGCTGGGTTCCTCTGACTTATCGGACTACGCGCCGGAAACTTTAGCGGCTTCCCGGCGATTTTCGGCCGATCCCGGAACGGGTTGGCCGCATTCTCGCACGGTCTGCCTGCTCCGATTGCTGCCACATCCAATTGCTGCCTGGTCGGGGGCCCCAGCCCGTGTGACGACTAACTTCCCGGTACTAAAAGTGATGCGTGAGTAATATGAAACGTCACTGCAGCGCCACGGTGTCGCCGCTGCGCACCACGCCGCTCACGACCTGGCCGTTCCTGAGCCGGACCTGGACGTTGGCGCCAGTCGCGGCATCCGCCAGCACCTTGCCCTCGCTGCTCAGCTGGAACGACTGGCCCTCGACCGTCACATTGACGGTCTGGCCAAGCTTGACGGCGATCGGCCGCTTGAGCAGGTCGGTACGCAGCGGCGATCCGGCGGCGATGCGATTGGCCGCGACCGAGCCCTCCACCTGGGACGGATCGGTCACAACCGCACGCGGCAACGCGCCCAGATCGCCCTGGCGGACCTCCAGGTCGGCGGCCGTGATGGTCTCGCCCGGGCCCATCGAACGGGCCGCCACGTAGTAGTCGGTCAGCACCGAGACGCGCGCCTGCATGTAGCGCGTCCACGGCCGGTCCCCGCCGCAGCGCACGCCTACGTTGACGCGGCCATAGGCGGCGGCACCGGCGGGCAGGAACGGCTCGGGGTTGAAGCAGTCGGGCGCGCGGCCGCCCGAGGGCGGCACCACCTGCACGCTGACCTTGCCCGGCAGGCCGTTGGCCTGGCGCAGCAGGAACTGCTCGACCGCCGTGCGGGCGGGATCATCGGTAAACGGGTTTGCGGCGGCGGCATGCGCGGGCGCGGCACCGGGCATGGCCACGGGCGTGACCTGCGCGGCCATGGCGGACGGGGCCAGCGCAATGCCGGCGGCGGCCAGCAGCGCGGCGGCCTGGCGAGAGAGAGTCATAGGGTCATCCCAGCAAGGATGTGGCGATCAGTGGCAGCCATTGTAGGCAGGCTCGCGCGAGAGACCGAACCGGAAATGCGCGGATTTCTCGTGCCTATTCGCGCGATTGGCGTGACAACCCGGCCCCTAAGATGGCAACCCTGAAGAAGCCCGGCCGGGCGTATGCGGAAGGTATACCCAGGTCTACGGCAGCTCTCTCCCCGAAATGAAGCCATTGCAGGAAAGGCAGACATCATGGACAGACTCGATGCGGCGTTCCGCTTCCAGCAGGAAGCGCTGAGCCTGCGGACCCAGCGGCAATCGGTGATTGCCTCGAACATCGCCCACGCGGACACGCCGGGCTACAAGTCGCGCGACTTCGATTTCGCCAGCACGCTGGCGCAGTCCGTGGAGCGCGGCAACCAGCAGCGCGATGGCGTGTCGCTGTCCACCACGGCGGCGCGGCACCTGCCGGGCCAGGCCCCCGCGATCAGCAATAACGAGCGCGACCTGCAGTACCGCATTCCGCTGCAGTCGAGCATCGACGGCAACACCGTGGAAATGGATACCGAGCGCGTGGCGTTTGCCGACAACACCATGCACTACGAGGCGGGCCTCACGGTCATGAGCTCGAAGATCAAGACGATGCTGTCGGCGATCCAGAGCTAACGGAGAGACGCCATGGGCTCCATGAACATTTTCGACGTGGCCGGCTCGGCCATGGCCGCGCAGTCGCAGCGCATGAACGTGACGGCCTCGAACCTGGCCAACGCGGACAGCGCGGTGGCGCCGAACGGCCAGCCGTACCGCGCCAAGCAGGTGATCTTCGAGATGGCCCCCACACCGGGCCAGACCGACGTGGGCGGCGTGCAGGTAGCTGGCGTGATGGAAGACAGTGCGCCGGCCCGCATGGTGCACAACCCGTCGCATCCGCTGGCCGACGCCAACGGCTACGTGACGATGCCCAACGTGAACCCGGTGGAGGAGATGGTCAACATGATCTCGGCCTCGCGTTCCTACCAGGCCAACGTGGAGGTGCTCAACACCGCCAAGACCATGATGCTCAAGACGCTGACCATCGGTCAGTGACGCCTCCAATCCCAGAACTCTCTGTTTAGCCGGAACACAACATGGCAACGACTTCTTCCGTAGGCAACAGCACCTCCAACTCGGGGGTGAACCAGGCCCTGCAGAGCGGCAGCGCGAGCGCGGCCGACCTGCAAAGCAATTTCCTGAAGATGCTGGTCACCCAGATGACCAACCAGGACCCGCTGAACCCGATGGACAACTCGCAGCTGACCTCGCAACTGGCGCAGATCAGCACCGTGAGCGGCCTGCAGACCATGAACGAGACCATGACGCAGCTGCTGACGCAGACGGCGGCAGGCCGCGCGATGGACTCCGCCGCGCTGATCGGCAAGACCGTGATGGTGCCGGGCTCCGAAGTGAGCGTGGCCGGCGGCGTGCCGGGCAAGATCGGTGTCGATGTGCCGACCACGGCCGACAGCGTGATCGTCCAGGTGCTCGACGACAAGGGCAACGTGGTGCGCACGATCGACATGAAGGGCCAGAAGGCCGGCGTGCACGATGTGGCCTGGGACGGCAAGAACGACGCCGGCAACCTGGTGGCGGACGGCGACTACGCCTTCAAGGTCACGGCCACCGCCGACGGCAAGGACGTCAGCCCGATCGCGCTGATCTACGGCAAGGTACAGGCCATCAGCGGCGACAGCACTGGCGTGCTGGTGGACCTGGGCGACGGCAAGACGGCCAACGTCGACGACGTGCGCCGCATTTCCTGATCGGCCACGACAGCTGCGCAACAAGGTATTCACAACGAGATTCACGTATCACCCGGTCCGGCATACGCGCGGGCATCTTACGAACGACAGCCTACAAAAGGGGAAAATCATGGGTTTTGGTCAAGGGGTAAGCGGCATCAACGCCGCAGCGTCCAACCTGGACGTGATCGGCAACAACATCGCCAACGCGAACACGGTTGGCTTCAAGCAATCGACGGCGCAGTTCGCCGACGTGTACGCGGGCTCGAAGATCGGCCTGGGCACGCGCGTGAACGCCGTGGTGCAATCGTTTGCCAACGGCACGGTGTCCGCGTCGGGCCGCAGCATGGACGTGGCCATCAGCAACGGCAGCGGCTTCTTCCGCCTGCTCAACGCCGACGGCCAGGTGTTCTATTCGCGTAACGGCCAGCTCTCGCGCCTGGACGATGGCTCGCTGGTCAACGGCACCGGCCTGCAGGTCACCGGCTATCCGGCCGGTACTACCGCCGGGGGCGTGGCACCGCAGCCGCTGACGATCAGCAACGCGCAGATGCCTCCGCGCGCCACCACCAACATCGCCGCGCAGTTCCAGCTCGATTCGCGCAGCGCCGCGCCTACCAACGTTTTCGCCAGCACGCCGGCCACCCGCGCGGACTCGTCGATGTTCAGCTACAGCACGGCCATGACGGCCTATGACTCGCTGGGCAACAAGCAACAGCTGACCGCCTACTTCGGCAAGTCGGTCGTGGCCGGCCCGCCGGTTGCCCCGGCGCCGACCAACGCGTTCGGCGGCACCGACTGGTCGATGAACGTGACCGACTCGGCTGGCAACGTGCTGCAGACCGTTACGCTGTCGTACGACAATAACGGCACGCTGCGCGCGCCGACCGCCGCCACCATGCCCAACATCACGCTGCCGGCCGCCAACGGCGCCGCCGCCATGACGGCGCGTCTGGACCTGACGGGCAGCACGCAGTTCGGCGCGGACAACGACCCGAAGAGCATCGTGCAGAACGGCTACACGTCGGGTTCGCTGGTCAGCTACGCGGTGCAGGAAGACGGCACGATCCTGGGTTCGTACTCGAACGAGCAGACGCTGTCGCTGGGCCAGATCGCCCTGGCATCGTTCGGCAACGTCGAGGGCCTGAAGCCCGAAGGCGACAACGTGTGGTCCGCCACCGGCTCGTCGGGCCAGGAACTGCTGGGTGCTGCAGGCGGCTCGCTGGGCAAGCTGCGCTCGTTTGCCGTGGAAGAGTCGAACGTCGACCTGTCCGGCCAGCTGGTCAACCTGATCGTTGCCCAGCGCAACTACCAGGCCAACGCCCAGACCATCAAGGCGCAGGACACCGTCCTGCAGACCCTGGTGAACATCTAAGCCGGCCCCGCTGAAGCATCGCCATGGACCGCATGATCTACACCGCCCTGTCGGGCGCCAAGCAGATACTCGACCAGCAGGCCGCGGTATCGAACAACCTGGCCAACGCCTCCACGCCGGCATTCAAGGCGCAGGTGAACCTGTACCGGGCTGTCCCGGTGCAGGGCCAGGAAACGCAGACGCGCGCCTTCACGCTGGCCTCGACTCCGGGCGCCGACATGAAGGCCGGCCCGCTGACCTACACGGGCCGCGATCTCGACGTGGCCCTCGGGGGCAACGGCTGGCTGGCGGTGCAGATGCCCGATGGCTCGGAAGCCTATACCCGCGCCGGTGCGCTGCAGGTGTCGGCCGACGGCCAGCTGCAGACCTCGGGCGGCCGCCCGGTGATGGGCGACGGCGGCCCGATCGCTGTGCCGCCCGGCGCCACGGTTTCGATCGGCACCGACGGCAGCGTGGTGGCACGCGGTCCCGGCGAGGCGGCCAACGGCCTGGCACAGGTTGGCAAGCTGCGCGTGGTCTCGCCGCCGCCCGAAGGGCTGGCGCGCGGTGACGACGGCTTCTTCCGCCTGCGCCCCGGCGTGGATGCGCTGCAGCAGGACGCCACGGTACGCGTGATTTCGGGCGCGCTCGAAGGCAGCAACGTCAACCCGGTCGAGGCCATGGTCGACATGATCGCCAATGCGCGCCGCTTCGAGATGCAGATGAAGATGATCACTGGCGCCGACACCAACGACCAGCGCGCCAACGCGCTGCTGTCGAACAACTAACGAATTCTAGGAACACCATGATCCGCTCTCTCTGGATTGCCAAGACCGGCCTCGATGCGCAGCAGACGCAGATGGACGTGATCTCGAACAACCTGGCCAACGTGTCCACCTCGGGCTTCAAGAAAAGCCGCGCCGTGTTCGAGGAACTGATGTACCAGACGATCCGCCAGCCCGGCGCGCTGTCGTCGGACCAGACCGTGCTGCCCTCGGGCATGCAGATCGGTACCGGCGTGCGCCCCGTGGCCACGGAACGCATCCATACGCAGGGCAACCCGCAGCAAACGGGCAACTCGCGCGACGTGGCCATCATCGGCCAGGGCTTCTTCCAGGTGACGATGCCGGACGGCACCACCACCTACACGCGCGACGGTTCGTTCCAGGTAGACCCGAACGGCCAGCTCGTGACGTCGAGCGGTTTCGTGCTGAATCCGGCCATCACGCTGCCGGCCAACTACACGGGCCTGAACATTGCCCGTGACGGTACGGTGACCGTGACGCAGCCGGGCCAGACCAACGCCGTGACGGTGGGCCAGATCCAGGTGGCAACGTTCGCCAACCCGACCGGCCTCGAAAGCCTCGGCGAGAACCTGTACGCGCAGACCGACGCCTCGGGCGCGCCGAATACCACGGTGCCGGGCCTGAACGGTGCGGGCACGCTGCAGAACAACTATGTGGAATCGTCGAACGTGAACGTGGTGGAAGAACTGGTCAGCATGATCCAGACCCAGCGCGCTTACGAGATCAACAGCAAGGCCGTGCAGACGTCTGACCAGATGCTGCAACGCCTGACCCAGATGGGTTGAAGAAACGGGAATGACCATGGCCGCCACGCAGTATCGCATCGGTGCATTCGTCGTCTACGTCATCGTCGGCCTGGCCGCGCTGGCGAGCGGCGGCTGCGCGATGATGCCGAAGGAGCCGCTCGTGCAGTTGCCCACCACGGCGCGCGCCGAGCCGCGCCCGCTGGGCCCCTCCACGGGTTCGATCTTTGCATCCTCGTACGCCAGCAATCCGCTGTTCGAGGACCGGCGGCCGCGCAACGTTGGCGACATCCTGACCATCGTGATCACGGAGAACGTCAACGCCAGCAAGAACTCGGGCTCCAACGCCAGCCGCACGGGCAGCACGAACCTCGCGTTCAATGCGGTGCCGCGTGCGCTGGCGGGCCTGTTCGGCACGAGCCAGAACGCCGACATCTCCGGCGCCAACGCGCTGAAGGCCAGCGGCGGGGCATCGGCGGCGAACACGTTCAACGGCACCATCACGGTGACCGTGCTGGAGGTGCTGCCGAACGGCAACTTCGTGGTGTCCGGCGAGAAGCAGATGGCCATCAACCAGGGTGCGGAGTTCATCCGCTTCTCGGGCGTGGTCAACCCGCGCACCATCACCGGCGATAACGGCGTGCTGTCGACGCAGGTGGCGGATGCACGCATCGAATACACCGCCAAGGGGTATATCGACGAAGCACAGAACATGGGCTGGCTGCAGCGCTTCTTCCTCAATGTCCTACCGTACTGATCCCGCCATGTTTCTGTCTCCGAAGCCTTCCTTCCAGCCGGGCTCGCCTGCTGGCAAGCTGCCCGGCTGCCGTTTCCGCCATGGCCGCGCCGCGTCCCTCGCCTGCCTGCTGCTGGCCCTGTTCCTGGGGCTGGGCGCCGGCGCCGCGCATGCGGAACGCCTGAAGAACCTGGCCACGTTCCAGGGCGTGCGGGACAACCCGCTGGTTGGCTACGGCCTGGTCGTGGGCCTGGACAACACCGGCGACCAGACCATGCAGACGCCGTTCACGACGCAGAGCCTGCAGAACATGCTCTCGCAACTGGGCATCACGCTGCCGGCCGGCAAGAACATGCAGCTCAAGAACGTGGCCGCCGTGATGGTGACCGCCACGCTGCCCGCCTACGCCCAGCCGGGTAGCCAGATGGACGTCGTGGTGTCGTCGATGGGCAATGCCAAGAGCCTGCGCGGCGGCACGCTGCTGATGACGCCGCTCAAGGGCGCCGATGGCCAGGTCTACGCCATCGCGCAGGGCAACATGCTGGTGGGCGGCGCAGGTGCGTCCGCCAACGGCAGCAAGGTGCAGATCAACCAGCTCGCCGTGGGCCGCATCGCCAACGGCGCGATCGTCGAACGTGCCGTGGCGCCGTTCGAGCCGCAGGGCGGCTATATCAACCTGGAACTCAAGGACACCGATTTCGGCACCGCCGAGCGCGTGGTCGAGGCGATCAACCGCAACGTCGGCCCGGGCACCGCTGCCGCGATGGACGGCCGCGTGGTGCAGGTGCGCACGCCGCAGACGCCGGCCGCACGGGTGGGTTTCATGGCACGCATCGAGAACCTCGACGTGACGCCGGCCAAGGCTGCCGCCAAGGTCATCCTGAACGCCCGCACGGGCTCGATCGTGATGAACCAGGCGGTTACCGTGGAAGACTGCGCCATTGCGCACGGCAACCTGTCGGTGGTCATCAACACGCAGCCGGTGATCAGCCAGCCCGCGCCGTTCAGCCAGGGCCAGACCGTGGTGGCGCCGGTGTCGCAGATCGACCTCAAGCGCGATGGCGGTTCGCTGCAGATCGTCAAGGCAGGCGCATCGCTGGCCGCCGTGGTCAAGGGATTGAACGCGCTGGGCGCGACGCCGGCAGACCTGCAGACGATCCTCGAAGCCATGCGTTCGGCCGGCGCACTGCGCGCCGAACTGGAGATCATCTGATGGCGGCGGGCATGACGACCACCAGCGCCGGCGACCTGACCCAGCGCTTCGCCCTCGACACGCAGGGGTTCGAGGCGCTCAAGAACCAGTCGCGGGCCGGGAACACCACTGCCACGCTGCAGGCGGCCGCCAAGCAGTTCGAAGCCGTGTTCACGCACATGGTGCTCAAGAGCATGCGCGACGCCACGCCGTCAGATGGCCTGTTCGACAACGAGCAGACCAAGATGTACATGTCGATGATGGACCAGCAGATGTCGCAGCAGATCTCGTCGCGCGGCATCGGCCTGGCCGACGCGATGCTGCGGCAGCTGGCGCGTGCCACGGGCACCGAACTGCCGCCGGGCATGGCCCCCGCCGGCGGCATCACCGGCGCCAGCGTACGCGACGCGGAGCTGGCGCAACTGCTCAACAGCCGTGGCGCCACCGACGCCGACGGCCCGCCGCCGGTGGGCACCACGCTGCCCGGCGCGACGTGGAATCCCAACGCCGGCGTGCGCCAGTACCAGAACCAGGCCGACTGGCAGGGTAACGGTCAGGCGCAACTCGGCCAGTTGCCCGACGATTCGCCGGAACACATCAGCAATTTCGTGAACCGCATGGCGGAGCCCGCGATGGCCGCCGCGCGTGCCTCGGGCGTGCCGGCCAAGCTGATCGTCGGCCAGGCCGCGCTGGAATCGGGCTGGGGCCGGCGCGAGATCCGCAACCCGGACGGCTCCACCTCGTTCAACGTGTTCGGCATCAAGGCCGGTGCCAACTGGAAGGGGCCGACGACCGAGATCCTGACCACCGAGTACGTGGATGGGCAACCGGTCAAGACGCGGGCAAAGTTCCGCGCCTATGGCTCGTACGAGGAAGCCTGCAATGACTACGCGCGCCTGCTGACCAACAATCCGCGTTATGCGGGCGTGGTGGCGGCATCGAACGCCGACGAAGCCGCGCATGGTTTGCAACGCGCAGGGTATGCAACCGATCCGGCGTACGGCGAGAAGCTGGTAAGGATCATGAAGAAGGTGTCGACCTGATCTGACGCTTTCCGATTGTGTTCTCCCCTCTCCCACTGCGTGGGAGAGGGGGAACAAGACTTCGGATGAACCCCAGCGCTACCACACCGGTCGCGCTGCACCCGCTCGCACGTTGAAACACATCAAAAGTAAGCACTGACAATCAACACAGGATTCCACCGTTTGCGACGCTAAAGTCGCGCCGCTTTCCGGCCGTTATCCAACGTATCCATCGCCGCCGGCCTGACGCCGCCGGCTAGCCATTCGATCCGGAGTCAGACGAACATGTCTCTGTTTAATATCGGTCTGTCGGGCCTCAACGTCGCGCAGAACGGCCTCACCACGGTGGGCCACAACTTCAGCAACGCCGCCACGGCGGGCTACACGCGCCAGAACACGATCATCGCGTCGGCGGGCGGCAACTACACCGGCTCGGGCTTCTACGGCCAGGGCTCGAACACGGTGACCGTGCAGCGCGTGTACGACAGCTTCCTGACCGGCCAGCTGCGCGGCGCCACCTCGGCCAGTGCCGAACTGGCAACCTACGCCGACCAGATCTCGCAGATCGACAACCTGCTGGCCGACCAGAAGGGCGGCCTGGCGCCGCTGATGCAGAAGTTCTTTGCCGCGGTGCAGACCGTGTCGAACACGCCGGCCGATACCGCCGCGCGCCAGGGCCTGCTCTCGGCCGCTCAGGCGCTGGCCGGCCAGATGAAGTCGTCGAGCGACTACTTCAAGCAACTGCAGGATGGCCTGAACACGCAGATCAAGTCGTCGGTCACGCAGGTCAACGACTACACCAAGCAGATCGCCAACCTGAACGGCGAGATCGCGCGCATGACCGCGGCATCGGGTGGCCAGGCGCCGAACGACCTGCTCGACCAGCGCGACCAGGCCGTGGCCAAGCTGACCGAACTGGTCGGGGCCAAGGTGGTGGTGCAGGACGGCAATACGTACAACGTGTTCGTCGGCAACGGCCAGCCGCTCGTGATGGGCACCGATGCCTACGAACTGAAGGCCGTCGCCTCGGCGTCGGACCCGAGCCGCACCGTGATCGGCTACACGATCCCGGGCAGCGACGTCACCTATGAAGCCGAGGAAGGCTCGATTACCGGCGGCTCGATTGGTGGCTTCCTGCGGTTCCGCTCGGAATCGCTCGAACCGGCACAGAACGCCATTGGCCGCCTGTCGCTGGCCATCGGCCAGAAGTTCAACGACCAGCACAAGCTCGGTATCGACCTGAACGGCGCCATCGGCACCGACATGTTCGCGCTGGGCAAGGCCCAGGTGTTCGCCAACGCCGGCAACACTTCGGGCGCCCTCGTCAATGCCACGATCCGGAACACCAGCGACCTGACGACCAGCGACTACACGCTCAAGGTGACCAACGGCATCTACACGCTGACGCGCAAGTCTGACAACGCCGTAGTGGCCACGCAGCCGCTGGGTACCGCCACGTACCCGATGACGCTCGAAGCGGACGGTTTCCAGATCAGCCTCAATTCGGCGATGAACGCGAGTGACTCGTTCGAGATCCAGCCCACGCGCAATGCCGCCGCCGGCTTCGATACGCTGATCACGGACCCGGCCAAGATTGCCGCCGCATCGCCGTCGCGCGCCGACGCCGCCACGAACAACGCCGGCACCGGCACGGCCAAGCTGACCAATGTGGCAGCTGGCTTCACGCTGCTGGCCGGCCCGATCACGGCCCGCTACGACAGCGCCACCTCGGCCTATGTCTTCTCCGATGCGGCAGGTACGCCGCTGGCGCCGCAGCCGGCGCCCACGCCGACCGCTTCCGGCGTGGACTACACGCTGAACGGCATGACGTTCAGCTTCGGCGGCACACCGAAGAACGGCGATACGTTCACGCTGTCGAACAACGCCGGTTCGGTTTCTGACAACGGCAACGCGCTGGCACTGGCCAAGCTGCAGACCGCCAAGACGATCAATGGCACGTCGAGCTTCAACGATGCCTACGCCACGCTGGTCAACGACGTGGGCAGCAAGACCAAATCGGCGCTGATCGCCTCGAACTCGCAGGACAGCATCACGACCCAGGTCTATAACGCGCAGCAGTCGGTATCGGGCGTGAACATGGATGAGGAAACCGTGAACCTGCTCAAGTTCCAGCAGCTCTACCAGGCCAACGCCAAGGTCATCCAGGCCGCCAGCACGGTCTTCGACACCCTGATCGGCATCGGCCGCTGATCGTAGCCATCCCTGAGAACAACCGGAAGGAATCCTCGCAATGCGCGTCGCAACCTCTACCCTCTACCATCAGGGCCTGGCCTCGATGAACAGCCAGCAGTCGCTGCTGATGCACGTACAGCAGCAGCTTGGCACGGGCCGCCGTATCCTCACGCCGTCGGACGACCCCGTCGCTGCCACGCGCGCGCTGGGCGTGGCCCAGGCAGGCGCCGTCAACGGCCAGTACACCGCCTCGCGCAAGGAAGCCAACTCGGCGCTGGCGCTCGAGGAAAATTCGCTGACCACCGTGACCACGGTGCTGCAAAGCGTGAAGACGCTGCTGGTGAACGCCGGTAACGGTACGCTCAGCGATACCGATCGCGCCTCGCTGGCCACCGCGCTGCAGGGCCAGTACGATCAACTGCTGGGCCTGGCCAATGCCGATGACGGCACCGGCAACTACCTGTTCGCGGGCCTGAAAACCGGTACCGTGCCGTTCGCGGCGGATGCCGCGGGCAATGTCACCTATCAGGGCGACACCGGACACAAGCTCCTGCAGGTGGATGTCTCTCGCCAGATGGCCGTGGGCAACACGGGCGCGGAAGTATTCCAGTCGGTCAGCAACAGCGCGGGCTACGTGCTCAAGGGCAACAGTGCCAACGACGGCACGGCCACGTATGGTGCGATTTCGGTGACGGACCCGAGCAATCCGCTCTACGGCACGTCGCTGGCAGTTTCGTTCCAGACCGACGCCGGCACCGGCAAGATGCAGTACACGGTGACCAATGCCTCGACGGGCGCTGCAATCGCCGGCCCGGTCGACTACGTCGACGGTGGTTCGATCAACGTGGCTGGCGTCTCGTTCTCCGTGAAGGGTACGCCCGCCGACGGCGACACGATGACCGCGCAACCGGCCCAGCAGGCTGGCGCCGACGTCTTCGCCAACCTCAAGGACGTGATCGACGCGCTGAAGCAGCCGATCAACTCCGGTACCTCGCAGGAAACGGCCAACGCCAACCTGCAGAACGTGATCGCCACGGCGCTGCGCCAGAACAACAACTCGCTCGACAACGTGCTGACGGTACGTGCCTCGGTGGGTTCGCGCATGAACGAACTGGATGCGCTGGACACGATCGGCGAGAACCGCGACCTGAGCAACGCCCAGACCCTGTCGAACCTGCAGGACCTGGACTACGCCGCCGCGATTGGCGAGTACTATCAGCGCCAGACGGCACTGCAGGGCGCGCAGCAATCGTTCATGCAGATCCAGGGCATGAACCTGTTCCAGTACCTGCGTTGATCGCTTAGGGAGGCGCCGGATCGGCGCTGTGCTTGGTCGGCGCGATCGACCAGGCACCACTCCACTCCAGGAAGCCCGCGTCTCCATTCGGAGCGCGGGCTTCTTGTCTTTATGGCGCTGGCGCGCGGCGGAAGCTGATGGCGAGACGGTTGAAGGCGTTCATCAGGCCGATCGCGATGGTCAGGTCGGCCAGTTCCTTGTCTCCGAAGACTGCGGCAGCCGCTGCGAATGCCTCGTCTGGCACGTGCGTATCGGCGACACGTGTGACGGTTTCCGCCCACGCAAGTGCCGCCTTCTCGCGCACGGAAAACAGATCCCCCGCTTCATGCCAGACCTGCACCAGGGCGAGCTTCTGCACGTCAATGCCCTTGCGCGTCAATTCGCGCGTGTGCATGTCCAGGCAGTACGCGCAACCGTTGATCTGGCTGATGCGCAGGTAGGTCAGTTCCACCAGCACGGGGTCGAGGCCGGACTGGGTGATGTAGCCGTAGACCGTGCCAAGCGCCTTGACGCCGGCCGGAGAGGTTTGGGTGTAGTCGATACGCATGGTCAGTCCTTGGTGCCAGGGTTGGTGGTGAATTTTGTATGGGGTTGCCGGAGGTGGTCAGGTCGCCGGGTAAGGAGGCCCGGAGGCCTGGCTGGCGGCGTTCGTGCCATCGGCATGTTACGCACCCAGCAGCACGCCATGCGAGCCTTGCGGCGCAAGCGCCCCCTCGGCTGCCGCCCATGTGGCGATGCCGGTTGCCAGTACAGCCAATGCGGCCAGCATGCCTACCCAACCAAACCGTCTCATGATCAACTCCATATCTTTACTACGACTCATGTAGTCGGAGATAAAGATAGTCCATCCGATGGAATGCCGCAAGCAGAGGATCGGTTTTCCTGACCTTGCCTAAAAAAAACTTGCGGACCTTAACTACGACTCATACAATCGTAGTTAAGGCGCGGCGAACGAAGCGGCCCGGAGACGCAGGCGGCCACGCCGGTCAGTGCAGTACAGATTCCATCAGGAGCAGTAGAGATGTCACAACGTATTCTGGTAATTGGGGCCGGCTTTGCCGGCATGTGGAGCGCCCTCGCTTCGGCTCGTCTGCTCGACGAGGCCGCTCGCACCGACGTCGAGATCGTGCTGGTTGCGCCGGAACCTGCGCTGCATGTGCGTCCCCGGCTCTATGAACAGAACCCGCTGAAGATGAAGGCACCGCTGCTGGAGATCTTTGCCGCCACGGGCGTGCGCTTTGTTCAAGGCATCGTGGAGCGCATCGACGTGGCAGCGCGAGAAGTGGCCGTGAAGGGTGTGGGCGCGGACACCTCGCACCAGACGCTGGGCTATGACCGGCTCGTGCTGGCAGCCGGCAGCCGCCTCTTCCGGCCTGCGATCGACGGACTCGAAGCGCACGCGTTCAATGTCGATCAGGTGGCCGATGCCTCGCGCCTGGAAGCCCATCTGCACGGCCTGGCCGACCGCCCCGACAGCCTGGCGCGCAACACGGTGGTGATCGCCGGTGCCGGCTTCACCGGTATCGAGACAGCGGCCGAAATGCCGGCGCGGCTGCGCGAAGTGCTCGGTGCGGATACGGCTGTACGCGTCATCCTGGTGGAGCGCAATGGCGAGATCGGCCCGGATCTGGGGCAGGGCCCGCGCCCGGTGATTACCGAGGCACTGACCGAGCTGGGTGTGACGTGGAAGCTGGGGTCTGGCGTGGCATCGGTGGATGCCAGCGGCGTCACGCTGGAAAGCGGCGAGCGTGTCGATGCCCAGACGGTGATCTGGACCGCCGGCGCGCGCGCCAGTGCGCTGACGGACCAGATCCCCGCGCCGCGCGACAACTTCGGCCGCCTCCATGTCGACCGCAACCTGAAGGTGGATGGCGTGGAACATGTCTACGCCACCGGCGACGTAGCGCGTGCGGCGACCGACGACGAGGGTAATGTGACCATGATGTCGTGTCAGCACGCCATGAACCTGGGCCGCTCGGCTGGCCACAATGTAGCGGCCGACCTGCTCGGGCAGCAGCCGATTCCATACAGCCAGCCGAAGTATGTGACATGCCTCGATCTGGGCCCATGGGGTGCGGTGTACACCGAGGGCTGGGATCGTCAGGTGAAGTTGTCCGGCGCCGAAGCCAAGGCATTGAAGACGAAGATCAACACCGAATGGATCTATCCGCCTGGCGCGAACCGCGCCGAGGCATTGGCATCGGCCGACCCGCGCCGTATCGTCGTGGCCTGAGTGGCTGGAATGAACAAGAAGGGCGATCCTCCGGGGTCGCCATTTTTTTTGCCCGCCTGACGGGAGTGTCAGAAAAGCCATACCTGCTATGAACGCATGTCGGTGGCTTGGGGCGCGAAGCGGAGCCATACTGGCATCCGACAACGGCATCCCCTCCGATCCAGACTATGCGTTTCACAAAGTTCTTCACGGCCCTGGCGCTGGCCGGACTGTCGGTCTCGGCTTTTGCCGGCCCCGACTGGACAGTCATCGAGCGCGCCCGCGACGCGGCACGGCACGCGCACGCGGCATCGGCGCAATCCCAGGCGCAGGGTGCCTGCGTACAGGCTTCGCATTGACCGCATTGACCGCAGCGCCGGTGGTACCGCAAGACCCGTTCGATCCCGAAACCTTTGATCTCGGTAGCAGCCTTGCCTACCTGCTGGTCCGCGCGAGAAACACGTTGTCACAGGGTCTGGAGCAGGAAGTCAGCCAGATGGGCATGACGCATGCGCAGGCGTGTTGCCTGATGATGCTCGCGGGCGGGCATGCGGCCACCCCCGGCGATGTCGCACGGCATCTGAACACCGATGCCGGCGCCGTGACGCGCCTGCTCGACCGCATGGAGAGGCGCGGACTCATCGCGCGCCGCCGTGGCGAGGCGGACCGACGCGTGGTCTATCTCACGCTGACCGACGAAGGCAGCGCGATGGTCCGTAACCTGCCTGCGGTGTTCTGCGATGTCATGCGGCGCAGCTTTGCGGGATTCAGCGCCGGGGAAATCGCGGTGCTGCGCGAATTGCTGCAGAAAGTGGTGGCCAATGGCGTTGGCGCCGGCTGACACGAGGCTCGCAGTGCAAGCGATGGACAGGCCAATTCTGACGCTCACCTACGACCAGCTCGACCAGTGGATCGAGTCCCTGCAGCCCCGCCTGCTCGCCGAAGGCTTCAGCGTCAGTATCGGCATACTGCGCGGCGGCGCACCGCTGGCGCTGATGGCTTCGCATGCGATCGGCGCGCCGGTGGCATTCCTGGCATATGACCGCCGGACCCGCAATGTCTCATGGAATTCGCCGGCTCCGCTGCCCGCTCCCGGAACGAAGGTGCTTCTCTGCGAGGACATTGCCGGCCGGGGCTACACGCTGGTCGACTGCATCGCCTTTCTCGAACGATGCGGCCTGGTCGTCCGGACGCTGACGGGTGCATTCGACGACATCAGCCGGATCCGGCCTGACTACGCCATCGACGCATCGGGCTTCTTCGCCCTGTTTCCGTGGGAGCGCCAGGCCCATACCGAACGCTACCGCGAAGACTGGCTGAAGGTTGAAGCAGGCGCGGCGGAAGGCATGCGAGACGACCACGAGTACGCCACATACGCCATCGATCTCGACGGCATCCTGTTGCCGGACATACCGCTGGCGCGCTATGACGAAGATCTGGCCGGTGCGCTGCGCGAACGCGACGCGTTGTTGCCGTTCGAGATCGTGCCAACGGCCGACCTGCCGAATGTGAAGGTGGTCATCACGGGAAGGCCCGGCATTGATCGAAAACGCACCCAGCACTGGCTGGACCAGCACGGCTACGGCCATCTCGACCTGATCATGCGAGCGGAGGGCGATGACGAGACGCCGGTTGCCGCTGCCGCGCACAAGGCTCGTGCCGCGCGGCGTGCCGGCGTGACGCACTTCATCGAGAGCGATGCCTTGCAGGCGCTATGGATTGCGCGAGACGCGCCACTGCTGCGCGTGATCTGGTGGGATGCCGACCGGCAGGCGGGCATGCTGGTCAATGCCGCCTCCTGGCGGGAGACAGCCCGGCCAGCATGACGGTCTATTTCCGGGAAGCGGCTGCCGCGTCGTAGATGACGTAGATCTTGGTGTAGCCCTTTGTCTCGAAGACGCCACTCCATCCCTTCGGTATCGTGACGGATTCCCCGGCGCGTACGGTCATTGACGATCCATCCGACGAGGTCAGCCTGACGCCGCCAGAGACGAAGTACAGGAACTCCTCGTAGGGAAAGCCGGGGCTCGCGGCGATCTCTTCACGGAATGGCCCCGACTTGTACATGCCGGTCTGGAACGCGCCATCGGCCGAGGTATGGACCGGTGCGTCCGTCGAGCTGGTTCCGTCCGGGCCATGCTCCACGCTGACGCCGGGCTTGGAGAAGATCGCGCCCGCGATCTCGGCGCGCGACGACTTGATGGGCTTGATGACCTCGCCGTAGGCCGTGGAGGTCAGGATCAGGGCGGCCGTCAGTGCGGCGGCCCGGCATAGTCTGGTTGGCACGCGGTGGGTTCCCGATGAGCAGAGCCTTGCCCACGGTGCGCCGGGGCCGGCCTGCAAAAGGCATCAAGTATGGAACCACGCGGGGTCGCAAGCCACGCCGGCGCCGGCAAGCCAGCCATGCCGGCGCGTCATGGCGCCAGTGCCCCGGCGGCCTGCAGCAACGACCCGAACAGCGTATCGACCAGCGGCAGCGCCTGTCGGCCGCTGCGTTTGACCGCCACGATGCGCCGGCGCAGCAGGGGCTTCTCGATCTTCAGCCGGTTCAGGCCGTACTCGTTCAGCAGACGGTCCGGCAGCCGTGACGGCAGGATACTGTCGCCCACGCCCATGGCGACGAGCTTCAGAATCGCGTCAACGGTCTCGGCTTCGGCCACGTAGGGATGTTCCAGGCCGGCGCTCTCCACCATGCGCCGCAACGCGTAGCCGCGCGGAAAGCCGACGAGCCGCAGGATCTGGCCGCGCAGGTCGATACCGGCGGCGGCCAGCGCCGGATCCGGCTGGCGGGACGTGACGAGGCACATGTCGTCCTCGAACAGCGGATGCATTTCCAGTGCGGCAGTGTCAACGGCGGTGTCGTAGGCGACGCCCAGGTCGGCCTTTCCACTCTCCACCAGCGCCACGACATCCGCCGAACTGCGCCCCATCAGCGAGAGATTGATCGCGGGATAGTTGCCGATGAAGCCCGCCACGGCTTCGGCCAGGAAGTAGTAGTTGACGGTGTGCACGAAGGCGATGCGCAGCGTACCCTGGGTGGTGCCGTGGGTATCGCGGATGCTCTGCGCAGCCAGATCGATGGCACGGTACGGCGCCTCGATGGCGTCGCGCAGCTTGCTGCCCGCCTCGGTCAGCGCCACGCCGCGCCCGGTGCGCACGAACAGCGGCTTGCCGAGATAGGCTTCGAGTGCGGCAAGCTGTTTGCTGACGCCTGATTGCGTCTGGCCAAGCCGGTCAGCCGCCCGAGACAACGATTGGGTCTCGGCGATGCGAAGGAAGCTGCGGAGCAGACGGTCTGGCGTTTCCATAAGCTGTGGCCTTGCGACATGGTCCCGGCAATACTGCCGGAGCCATGTATCGGCCGTGTATGGCGGAACGCCAGATTTGTATCGCCGAGTAACCGGAGGCGTCGTCGGTTACCGGAAGGCAATGGGAGGAAGGTCTCCGGCCAGCGCGTCCGGTGCGTCGTCCGCTGCACGCTGCAGCGGAATCGTGAACGAAAACGTACTCCCGTATGGCTGCCGCCGGCGCGCGATCAGCTTGCCGCCATGCGCCTCGATGATGGAACGCGAGATCGAAAGGCCCATCCCCATGCCGTTCTCCTTGGTGGTATAGAACGGCTGGAAGACTTCGTCCTCCATGTCCGGGCTGATTCCCGTGCCATTGTCCGAAACGGCCAGCTCGATGAAGCCGGGCCCCTTCGCCGTGGTGGAAATCTCCAGCACGCGCGGGCGATCGGTGACGTCCCCCATCGCCTCCACCGCATTGAGCACGAGGTTCAGGATCACCTGCTGGAGCTGGATCGCATCGCCGAACGTTGGCGGCGCCTCGGCCATGGTTTGAAGTTTCAGGGCGACATCGCGCCGGTCGATTTCCATGCGCGCGATGGCCAGGATCTGGCCGATGGTGCCGTTCAGGTCTACCGGCGCCAGCACAGGCTTGTTCTTGCGCGTGAGGTCCTGCAGGCTCCTGATCATGGCACCGGCGCGTTGCCCGGCCGCGGCAATTTCCTCGATGCCCTCCCGTGCATTCTCAAGGTTCGGCGGCGTCTTGGCCAGCCAGCGCAGGCTTGCCCCCGCATTCGAGACGATGGACATCAGCGGCTGGTTGATCTCGTGTGCGATCGATGCGGTGAGCTGCCCCACCGTGGTGGCGCGGGCTACGCGGGCAAGTTCGGCCTGGGCGCCGCGCACGGCGTCTTCGGCAAGGCGCCGTTCCGTGATATCGGTGACGGTGCCCACGTAGTCGTACCTTTCGCCATCGGTCTGAAGCGGCTTGCCCACCGCCACGACATAGCGGACCGAACCGTCTTTCCGGATCAGCCGGTGGTCGACATGCAGTGATTCCATGCGCGGAATGGCTGCGTCGACCAATTGCTTCACGCCATCCCGGTCCTCGGGGTGCATGCGGTCGAGGAAGTTGTCGAAGCGGATTGGTCCCTCCGCGCTTTCCAGCTCGAACAGGCGCAGCAGCTCGGTGGAGCAGGTGAACTCGTCGCGTTGCAGGTCCCAGCGCCAGCTTCCGCTCTGGCTGACCTTCTCGCCCATGGCAAGTGTGGCTTCGCTGGTGCGCAGATCGGCTTCCACACGCCGGCGGCGCTCGTTCTCGGCCAGCAGGTTGTCATAGAGCCGCGCGGTGTGCAGCGAGATCGCCGCCTGGACGGCGATGAGTTCGAGCACCCGCGTGTGCGCGACCGTGAAGCCGTCGCGCACCAGGCGGTTTTCGAGGTAAAGCGCGCCCACCGCCTCGTTCTGGCGGATCAGCGGGATGCAGATCGCCGAGCAATTGGCGCGGTCGGCGAAGTAGGGGTCAGAGACGAAAGGGTTGGCCCCGAACGGTTCGCTGACGCGGATGACCTGGCGGATCCGTACCGCGGTATTCAGCAGCGAGAGTGGCACCACGGTCGGGTCCGCCGGTGCATGCTGCAGTTCCACGGCAATGCCGGAGTCGATCGTATGGGCGCTGGCTTCGATCACCGGCCCGTCCGGCGTCATGCGCACCAGATGCCCGTGCTGGGCGCCGGCGTACTCCAGCGCTACCGTCAGGAGCTTGTTGATGACCTGATCGAGCCGCACTTCCTCGGTCAGTGCATGGTAGGCGCGGATGACGCTTTCGTTGTCGAAGGACTGGGTGCCGGCGGCGGGTTGCCAGTTCCGCGCCGGCTGGCGCGCCAGGGCAGGGTAGAGCGTTTCCAGTTGACGTACCTTCGCCGTGGCGCCCCATGTCAGGTATGCCTCATGGGCAAACTGCCGGTGTGCCGTCGCGGCCATCACGAGGTCGAGCGACTGGCAGTGCGCGGAGGCCCGCTCGTGGGCCATGGCGGCTACGTGCCAGAAGCCACGTTCCCGGGCCAGCGTGGCCGCCTCCTCGTAGCGCGACATCGTCCGCGTGGTATCGCCCTCGAGCCGCGCGATCTCCGCATCGACCAGTGCCGACTTGTCGGCGAAGGTGTCGGCATTGTCGTTGGCCCAGGCGCGGATTCTTGCCGCATCCGCGCGCAGCGTAGCCATGGCCGTCACGTCGTCGCTGCCATACCGGCTCGCGACGACCAGCGCCCTGAGGAAGTGGAAGTCGAGCGTATGGATATGGGCCGGCGCAGACCACGCAAAAGCGGCGGCATGGTCGAGACACAGCGCGGCGTCCGCAATCCGCCCGGAGATGAAGTGGACCGTGGCGCGATAGATCCACTGCCAGTATTCGTAGGTGGCCAGTTGCTCGCCGTTGGGAGCCCGGTACTCGATGTCGAGGTAGCCCTGTGCGGCCTCTTCGGGGGCCGAAAGATCGTCGATGAAGGCGCGCTGCAGTTCGAGGATGGCTTCGACATCGCGGTAGCCGGCCTTGCTGACGAAGTCGAGGCCACGGCAAACCTCGCGCCGCACCTCGGCGAGGTTGTCGCCGCGGACGAGCAGGTTCGCCACGGTATGGCAGGCGGCGTAGCACGCCGTGGTGATGTCGCCGTGTGCCACGCCCGAACCAAACGCCGTGCGCGCGCATTCCACGGCGTACGACAGCGGCTGGGTCCATACGCTCAGTTGGTCCAGCGGCAGCAGGACCCGTGCCTCCCAAGCGATGTAGCTGCGGCGGGCGACGATCTCGCGTGCGGTCTCGCCGTAGCGGAAGCCGTCCTGGTTGGCGCCGTATCGATGACAGACGAGCACGCCGAGCCACGCCAGCGCAGACGCCGACGCGGCGGTCATGCCGTGCGCCACCGTCTGGTCGGCCATCTCGCACAGCACCAGGAACGCCACGTCCTCATTGGTGAAACTTGCGGGTACGAATGCGGCGGTCAGCAGGTCCATGGCCGCTACGGCTTCCGCATCGGCCACTTCACCGAGGGCGTGCAGCGCATCAAGGCCAGCCGGAGACAGATGGGGACGGATCTGCGCGTAGCGCTCGTCACACTGCGCGGCACCGGGATGACTCGGCAGCGCGATGCCGAACCGCTTCAGGCCGGCAAGCGCTGTCTTCAGCGCCAGGCCGTTTTCCGAGCGCCGGGAGTGGATCTCGATCTTCAGCAAGTGGGCGCCCGCGGCCTGCAGACGCGTAGCGGAATCCTCGATCTGCGCGTTGACGATGGCGAGTGCCGCGTCGAGTTGCCCCTGGTGCAACAGTGCGGCGGCGTACTCCAGTTGCAGGGCGAACAGCAGATCCGCGCGGCCGGTGTGCGAGGCGGGCAGCCGATCCAGCAGCGCCAGGCCATGCTCGACATACACCTGCGCATTTGCCAGTGCGGCACTGCGGCGCGCCCGGGCGGATGCCGACAGGAAGATGCGGGCCACGTCGATGATCTCGCTGGTGGCCGTGACGCATTCCAGCCCTTGCGCGAGCCAGCCAGCGGTGCGGAACAGCAGGTCGTCGGGGCGATCCGCTTCGTCGGCAGGTAGCGAACCGGCCAGCAGCTTGCCAGCCCGCAGGCAGGTCCGGGCGCGGGAGTCGGGGCCGAGCAGTGCGCTTGCGGCCTCCTGTACGCGGTCGTGCGTGAAGCTGTAGCTGTCGTCGGAAAGACTGACGATGCCCAGGCTGCGTGCCGGGGAGAGCGCGGCATGGAGGGCCCGCTCGCTCAGGCTGAAGAGTTCGCCCAGTAGCCAGAGTTCGGTGCCGCGGCCCAGGCACGCCATGCGCGCGAGCATCTCCGAGGTGCTGTCGGGCAGTCGGGCCAGCCGCTGCAACACCAGTTCCGCCACGTTCTCGGTGATCTCGTGCGCGTCGATCGCGTCGATATCGTATTGCCACTTGCCGTCCGCGCTGACGCGCATGAGACGGCAGTCTGCCAGCATGCGCAGGAACTGGCTGACGAAGAATGGATTGCCGGCGGTCTTGATCTGGATGACCTGAGCCAGCGGTTGCACGCCTTGCGGCGTGTCGCGCAGGGTTTCAGCCAGGATGCGCGTCAGTACGGCAAGGTCGAGCGGAGGAAGGCTGATTGCCGTCGATGTGCTGGCCGCTTTGCGCAGTGCTTCGAGCTGTCTGCCGGCAAGCCCTTCGAGCGCTTCTTCCCGGGCCGTGCACACGACCAGCACTGGGAAGCTCTCGCTGCGGGCGAGCAGCCCCTGCACCAGACGGTGCGTCGCCTGGTCGACCCACTGGTAATCGTCCAGCACCAGCACGAACGGCTGTCCCGGCCGGCTGAATACGCCAATGAGCCGGTGCATGGCCGTCTCGACCTGCGCGTCATCCGCCGCATCGCTGGCGGGGGCCGGAAACTCGTCGACCAGCAGGCCGATGGAGGGGGCGATCCGGCAGGCAACCTTGCCGAACGTGCCCAACGCGTGCTTCAGCCGGGCGCGCCACGAGGCAAGCTGCTCGTCGTCCAGCCCCAGGATCTGATGCACATGCGTGCGGACTGCCTCGGCGATGGGCGCGTAGGGCATGTCGCTCCGGAACTGTTCTGCCTTGCCCAGCGCGACGGGAATGTCCTCGTCCGCGACCTGTGCGAGAAACGCATGGAGCAGGGCCGACTTGCCCACCCCGGACTGGCCTGTCAGGGTAACCAGCACCGGCCGCTGCAACGCTCGTGCATCGGCCAGTGCGGCGAGCAGTTGCTCCATTTCGGCATCGCGGCCGAAGACGCCGGTGGCGAGAACCAGCTCCGCCGGATGGTCTGCGTCGCCCAGCTGGAAGAAGCCGATCAGGCCCTTGCCGGCCCACTCGGCCTCGCAGCGCTTCAGGTCCGCCTCCAGCCCGGCGGCGGACTGGTAGCGAAGTGCCGGGCTCTTGTCGAGCAGCTTGAGCACGATGGCGGACAGCGCCTCGGGAATCGTCGCGTCGAGTGTGTTCGGCGAAGCCGGCGCGCGTGCCACATGGCTGTGCAGCCATTCCGAAGGCGCCGCGCCCTGGCTGACCTTGAACGGTAGCTGGCCAGTCAGCAACTGGTAGAACACCACCCCCAGCGAATAGAGATCGCTGCGCGTATCGATGGGATGACGTGTGCGGCCGGTGTGCTCGGGCGAGATGTAGGGCAGCACGTCCGGGCGCAGCACAACCTGTTGCTGCAGGCGGTCGGCATCCTGCGTCTGGCGCTGTGCGAAGCCGAAGTTCGATATCCGGCAATGTTCGTCATCGTCGACGAACAGCGTGAACGGCGTGATCGAGCGATGGACCAGCCCGCTCTCGTGCGCGGCCTTCAGCGCAACGCTGGCCTTGACCGCGATCGACAGCACGCGCTCGAACGATTTCGGGACGTCCGATCGTACGCCAAGCGGCTGCCCGGCATCGTCGTCGTAGACCGCGAACATCCCGCCGTGAACGCGCGCCAGTTGTCGGGGCACGATGGCCCAGCTGGCGCGCAGCAGCGGGCGCAGTTCGAACTCGTTCTCCAGCAGGCGGGCTGCAGTGGACTCTGCCTGGTCGGAGGCCGCATGCGCGAGCAGGATGGTGTCTTCCCCGTCCGGCGGCAACCCGCGGGATAGCGCCACGATGCCGTCCTGACAGATCGGTACGAGGCTGTAGTCGGCGAGGGAGAAACTGTTCGCCGCCGAGGGGGTCTTCTCGCGCATGGTTCGTTGTCTGGCCTGGATAAAAACCGTCCAATTGTGCTGGAAAGGGCGGCTCGGCGCTATCGTCGCAGGCAGGTTGCGACGGACAAGTTGCACGGGTACGGCGCGGCGGGATGCCGGTTGGTGTCAGGTGACTAACACCAAGGTGGTAGAGGCGCTCGGGCACGCGCCTCCACAGGGGTGCGGGACCGCCCTTGCTCCGGTCTCACGTTCGCCGTCGCCGCGATGGTGGCGATGCGAAGGAGCACCTTGGCCCCTTGTGGTTCAGCGTGCGGGAGCCGGCGGAACATCCCGCTGCGGTTCGCCGTCATAGGTCCAGATGAACTGGCGCGGAATCGGGCCTTTGTTGCGTCCCCCCTGGCAGGTTTGTTCCCATGCATGGGCGAGGATGCCGACCGAGCGCGACAGACAGAACAAGCCGCGTGCCAGCGGCGCCGGGAAGCCCAGTTCCGCGTAGATCACGGCCGTGGCGCCGTCGATGTTCATCGGGATCGGCTTGCTGCGGCCGGCGCCGAGCGCCTGTTCGACGCCGCGTGCGATGTCGGCGAACCGGCCACTCACCACGCCCTCGGCGGCAGCCTGCTCCACGAGTGCCAGCAGGCGCGGGGCGCGCGGGTCCACCGGATGGAAGCGGTGCCCGAAGCCGGACACGAACTTGCCGT
Source organism: Cupriavidus agavae (assembly GCF_004217045.1). Lineage (GTDB taxonomy): Bacteria > Pseudomonadota > Gammaproteobacteria > Burkholderiales > Burkholderiaceae > Cupriavidus > Cupriavidus agavae. The sequence goes on along the minus strand of NZ_SGXM01000012.1, from coordinate 9,435 downwards.
GCAGGTCGCGGTACTCGGCCAGGCCGGCGACGATGGCTTCTTCGCGCGGCACCCCGGCATCGATACGGAGCGCGATGTCCTGGTACAGCTCCACGGCCTGTTCGCCGGCGCCGCCGTGCACGTCGCCGAGCACGTTGACCGCCGACGCCATCGCATTGTTCAGCCCCACGCCGCAGGTGGCGGCCATGCGTGCGATGGCGATGCTCGGCGCCTGCGGGCCGTGGTCGACGGCGGCCATCAGCGCCGCGTCGAGCAGGGCGCCCTGGCGGCGCTCGGGCAGCTCGCCGCGCAGCATCAGCCAGATCATCTGCGCGAACGAGACGTTGCCGATCAACTGCTCGATCGGATAGCCGCGATAGCGGATTTCGCCCGGCTGCATGTCGATGATGCCGGTGTGCCACCAGTCCTGGGCGGCCTGCTGGCCGGCATCGATGGCGGAGGAGTTGTCGGGGACAGGCGTGGTCATAGTGCGCGCTCCGCTTGGAGGGTGGCGATCTGCTCCGGCGTGTAGCCGAGTTCGTCGAGGATGTCAGCCGTGTGCTGGCCCAGTTGCGGCGGCGGCGTGTCCACCGACGGCGCGGAACCATTCACCTTGAAACCGGTGCGCACCAGCCGGATGTCGCGGCCCACGCCGGGCACGTCAGTGAAGTGGCCGAGCATGCCGCGGTCGCGGATCTGTGGGTGCTGGAGCACGTCTGCGACCTTCAGCACGGGGCCGGCCGGCACACCGGCGGCGTTGAACAGCTCCCACCACTCGGTGGCGCTCTTGCGTGCCAGTTCTTGTTCCAGTTCGGCAGTCAGCGCCGCGCGGTTGGCCAGGCGCGCCTGGCGTTCGGCGAAGCGCGGGTCGGCGGCCAGCTCAGGGCGGCCAATGACCCGGCAGACCGCCTCGAACTGCTCCTGCTTGTTGGCCGCGATGTTGAGCGGACCGTCGCCAGTGCGGAACGTGCCCGACGGGCTCGCCGTCATGTTCACGTTGCCGAGCGCCACCGGGTCCTTGCCGGCGATCAGGTGGTTCGATACCACCCAGCCCATCGTCGCCATCGTGGCTTCGAGCATCGACACGTCGAGGAAGTAGCCTTCGGTGCGCTGCGTATCGGCCAGTGCCGCCGCAATCGAGAATGCCGCCGTCATGCCACCGATCGTGTCGGCCACCGGGTAGCCCACGCGCAGCGGCGCGCTGTCGGCATCGCCCGTGATGCTCATCACCCCCGACATGCCCTGGATGATCTGGTCGTACGCCGGCAGGTCTGACAGCGGCCCGTCCTGGCCGAAGCCCGAGATCGCGCAATAGATCAGGCGCGGGTTGACGGCCTTGAGGTTGTCGTAGCCCACGCCGAGCCGCGTCATCACGCCGGGGCGGAAGTTCTCCACCACCACGTCGGCGCTCTCCACGAGCTTGCGGAATACGTCCTTGCCGTCGGCGTGCTTGAGATTGATCGTGATCGAGCGCTTGCCCGGGTTCTGCGCCAGGAACGACACCCCCATCAGCTTGCGGTTCAGGTCGGCATCGGCGCCCAGCTGGCGGGCGAGGTCGCCGGTGCCCGGTGTTTCCACCTTGATCACGTCGGCGCCCATGTGCGCCAGTTGATGGCAACAGAAGGGCCCCGCCAGCACGTTGGTCAGGTCCAGGACGCGGATGCCTTGCAATGGTTTGCGCATGGCGGTCTCTTACTCGACGCGCGCGCCGGACTGGCGGACGATTTCGCCCCAACGTGTGTTTTCGGTCTTCAGGAAGCTCTCGAAATCCTTGGCCGAGCCGCCGCGCGGCTCGCTGCCTTCTTCCTTGAGCTTGGCGATGGTGTCGGGCTGGGCCAGCGCCTTGTTGACCTCGGCGTTCAGGCGCGCCACCACGTCGGGCGGCGTGTTGGCCGGCGCCACGAGTGCCTTCCAATCCTCGGCCTGGAAGCCGGCATAGCCCGATTCGGCAACGGTAGGCACGTTGGCGAGCAACGGCAGGCGCTTGGCGGAGGTCACGGCAATGGCGCGGAGCTTGCCGGCCTTGATCATCGGCATGGCGATGGGCGGCGTGGCGAAATAGAAATCGGTCTGGCCGCCCATCAGGTCGTTCAGCGCTGGGGATGCGCCCTTGTACGGCACGTGCAGCGCCTTGATGCCAGCCTTGCGCTGGAACATCTCGCCGGCCAGATGACCGACCGTGCCGGTGCCGGCCGACGCCATCGACAGCTGCTTGGCCTTGGCCGCCGCCACGAGGTCAGCCACGTTCTTGAACGGCGAGTCGGCGCGCACGATCAGTACCACCGGCTGCGCGGCGACCAACGCCACCGGCGTGAAATCCTTGACCGCGTTGTACGGCATCTTGGGGTACAGCGTCGGGTTGATCGCCAGGTTGGCGGTCTGGCCCATGCCGAGCGTGTAGCCGTCCGGCTTGGCCTTGGCCACGAGGTCGAGGCCGATGTTGCCACCCGCACCGGCGCGATTCTCGACCACGACGGTCCACTTGGTGGCCATGCCAACCTTGTTGAAGACGAGGCGCGACAGCACGTCGGTGCCACCGGCCGGCGGGAACGGCACGACGAGGCGGATCGGCTGCGACGGATAGGCGTCGGCGGCGGTGGCGAGCGGGGCGGCAAGGGCCAGCGTGGCCGGCAACAGCAGGGCCAGGGCGAGATGCGGGACGCGGCGCGTGGCCGGGTGTCGGGCGATGGGGGTCATGAGGCGGTCTCCGGGGTAGCGTATGTTCTGTTTAACAGAACGTTGTTCCATGGAAAGAAACTTTACCGGGCGACGCGGTGAAATTTAAGACGGGTTAACCCCGTTTTTGTGCAAATGAATGGATCGATGTTCTGTAGGTAAGAATTCTGCGGACCAGAGCACGGCATGCGGGGCGAATAGGGCATGCGGAAATGGAAGACGGGAGCGGAGTGGGACGCGCCTTTGGGGAAAATGCCTTGACCTTCCCCCCGACGCGCGTACAGTCCAGCAGAGGGGGTGCCCCTGATGCGGAGAACGCGATGACCTGCAATGCATGCTCGCGCAGGCGGGCGGTCCAGCCCCGGACGGGCTGACACTATGGACGAAGCCATCGAACGACGTGATCTCGCCATGGCGGTGCGGCACCTGGTGCAGGTGCGCGAGCTGATTCGAAATCAGATTGGAGTCGTGCGCCAATGCCGCGCAAACGGCTGGGATGCCGAGGCGCCGTCGGCGTTATTGCATGAACTGCTGCAGGCCCAGCACAACCATCGGACGCACCGGGACCTGATCCTCGTCACGATGGCCGACCAGTCGCTCACGCGCTGGCCGGGCTGAGCCTGCCAGCCAGCGGTCAGCCCACGCTCGCCGCGTAGCGCCGCGCCACTTCCGACCACTGGATGACATTGAAGAATGCCGCGATGTATTCGGGGCGGCGGTTCTCGTATTTCAGGTAGTAGGCGTGTTCCCAGACGTCGAGACCCAGGATCGGCGTGTTGCCCGAGGCGATTCCGCTCATCAGCGGGCTGTCCTGGTTGCCCGTGCTTTCCACGGCAAGCCGATTCTGCCCGTCGACGCAAAGCCACGCCCAGCCACTGCCGAAGCGCGTCAGCGCCGCCTTGGTGAACGCGTCCTTGAACGCGTCGAAACCGCCGAGGTCGCGGTCGATGGCCTGCGCCAGCGCGCCGTCGGGAGCGCCGCCGGCGTGGGGCGCCATCACCATCCAGAACAGGCTGTGGTTGGCATGGCCGCCGCCGTTGTTGCGCACGGGCGTGCGCAGCGCCTCTGGCAGGGATTCCACCTGCGCGACCAGTTTTTCGATCGGCCACCCGGCGTACTCGGTGTCCTTGACCGCCGCGTTGAGGTTGTTCACGTAGGTCTGGTGATGCCGCGTGTGGTGGATTTCCATCGTGCGGGCGTCGATATGCGGTTCCAGCGCATCGTAGGCGTAGGCGAGGGCGGGCAGCGTGTAGGGCATCCTGGATTCCTGTGGGTTGGGGCGAAATGTCAATGCGGCTGCGCGCGCTGGGGTTCGAGCGCCTGGCGTCCGGCGTCCAGCGCCCGCGCGCAGAGCGGATGCATGCCGTGGTCCCGGGCATGCATGACGATGGCCATATGCGTCTCGCGCGTATGGCGCAGGGCTGCCGCGCGCAGTTCGGGCAGGCGGCAGGGTTCGAGGTGCAGGGCGAGCAGTGTCTCGTGCGCGTTGCAGAGCAGGGCGACGGCCTGCTCTGCATGGCCCAGCTCGGCCTGTGCGTCGGAGAGATTCAGGAAGGAGACAACCAGTGCGGCCACGCAGTCATCGGCGCGTGCTGCCGGGGCCCGGTCCATCAATAACAGGGCGATGTCCAGCGCCTGCCGGTAGCCATCGGCCGCTGGCTTCCACTGGCCGGCGCGCTGGCGCGACACCGCGGCGCGCATCGTACGTTCCCATAGTGGGAGGCTTGCGTCGTCAGGCGCCGGGCTGGCCTGCGTGGCGGAATACTGCGGATTCATGGCAAGACCCCCGGCACCGGAATCTTTAAATGATAAGTATTCTCATTTGCCGGGTCCAGCTTACACGCGTCGGGTGAAGGGGCTTGCCGAGGGGCGGGACCGGGCCCGCCCCCCAAGACATCAAACCATCACGGCAGGACCGGATTGGCCACGGCGCGGGCGATGATCGCGTCGGCATCGCGTTGCAGCAGCAGGCGCTGGGCCACAAGGTCGTTCGCGGCGGTGGTCACGGCGGCCACGTAGCCCGCCTGGTCGGTATAGAGCGATTCCAGCGACGGCCTTCCATCCCCGGCGGCAATCCGCGCGGCCTCGGTCTTGTGGAATGGGATGAACGCGCCGGTCAGGTTCGACAGGTCGACGATGCCCGGCGTGGCCACATAGTTGAACTCGATGCTGGTGCCGACCGGCGCCCGCGCCTCCACCGAACGGATACCGGCGCGCGGAATGCCGGTGGTGGCATCCACCTGCGGCACCAGGATGGCGTAGTCGCGGTTCAGGTTGGCTGGCGGCAGCAGCGTGGCGATGCCCGATTCATCCTCGCGCCGGTACTGCGGCCCGAAGTCGAGCAGCGGATAGCCGTTGTAGCGCGCCAGATACTGGAAGTCCGGGATCGGCGTGGAGACCCCGGCTACCGGCCACGACAGTCCCTTCATGACCGGCATCGCCAGGCTCGCGGGCCGTACCAGCGTGCCATCGGCCAGTGCCGGCACCTGGCTTGGCGGCGGCGCGGTGCCCTTCACGACCCAATCTTCCAGGTCGAGAAACAGCGCGCGGAACGTGTCGTTGAAATGGATCACGGTGCCGGCCGGATACACGTTGCGCGTGGGGGCATAGGTAATGCTGGCGGTGCCGCCGGCGCCCCCGTGCTGCGTGCCGGTGTAGTAGTAGATGCGCGCGTTATCGGGCTGCCTGAGATCGGCGAAGCCGTTGGCATCGGTCAGCACCGGCGAGCCTTGCAGTTGCCAGAACTCGGTGCCCGACAGGCCCAGGAAGAACTTCGGGCAGGTGTTCGTCGCCGCGCAACGCGCCATCACCCCGCCAGACTTGCCCGAGATGTCATCCACGTAGTCCTTGTCGAGCCCGCGCGGCGCGGTCTGGCCGAATGCCGTGTGGTCGGTGCGCAGTCCGCCGCCGCCGCCCGGCACGGCGAAGCGCGTGTTGAGGTTAGTCTGCCGTGCCGCCACGTGTGCGTAGATGCCGTCGAACACCTTCGAGCCGTCCAGCGCCTGGTTGAACCCCAGGTGCAGGAACGTCTTCATCGCGTTGCCTGATTGCGACGTGCCCTGCCCGATGGTGTTGCGGATGCTGCCGGCCAGCGGGTTTGGCGTGCCCGCGCTGTCCACCGCCTTGCTGCGGAAGAAGGTGACGGTATCGCGCAGGGCGGCCAGGCCCACCCCCATCACCTTGGGGTCCTTCGCCACGTAGACCAGTTCGTACAGGTATTGCGGGTCGAAGCCGCCGCGCAGGCAGATGCTGGCCGGATCGGCGGTGCCCGGGAATGGCACGCCGGCATCGCACTTTGCGAACTTCCAGTCGGCGGCGGGAATGGCCACACGTGCGTCGGTCTCGTTCTGGCGCCGTGTCAGCGAGTAGCCGGGCTGGGTATTGTCGAGGCTGGCCGGCGCGTAGGGAATCATCGTGCCGTTGAATACGCCACCGGGCAGCGACATCGCCGGAGTGGCCACGGTAGGCACCAGTTCCGTGCGATAGGGGCCGGTGATCGAGGTGCCGTCGGCGTTCTTCGCCACGGGCACGGTCACGGTCAGGCGCGCCGGCGTGGACTTCGGCACATCGCCTTGCCAGGCCGAGTACAGCAGTACGTAGCCGCGCTCGAAGTACACGGCGTCGCTGGGCGAAGTGGCCGGGTTGGGCATGGTCAGGATGTTGCCGCGGTTCGGCGCGTCGTAGCGCAGCACGCCACTGGCCTTGCTCATGTCCTTGGGCTTGAGCATCGTGAAGTCGGCGGTGTACTCGACCATGCCGTTGGCATTGAGCGGTGCGAGCGCGAGATCCTGGATGATGGCGTTCTTCGGGTCTTTCGGATCGACTTCGCCACGGATGGTGCCGGTCAGTTGCTCGTACTGGCCCACGCTGCCGTACGAACCGGCAAAGTCCTGCCGGCCGGTAATGGTCAGCGTCTGCGCGGGGGTGCGCGCCTCGGGCGTGCCGCCGCCGGAGCCGCCGCCCGCGTTGCCGCCACCTGCGTTGCCGTTGTTGTCATCGCTGCCGCCGCAACCTGCTACCGCCAGCGCCGCCGCGAGCGCGAGCGCCGCCGCGTGCCGGCCATGTGCACGTCCTTCCATCTGATGTCTCCTCGGTCTTTTATGGCTTTGTCTAAAACGCCGTCCGTTCCTGCGACGGAGGGCGCCTCGACTATAGGTGCTCGGGATTGTGCTGATAAATTGATTGTTTGGATCGATTGATCGGTTTCCCAGAAAAAAGCCGGGCACGCGGCCCGGCTCTTCCCATCGCACTGCCTGCCGTCTAGGACTTGGTCACGTCGAACACCAGGTTGACCGGCGACGGGCCGAACGAACCGTTCGGCACCACGCCCGACTGATTGATGCCGGGGCGCGACCAGTCGCACACGCCGTTGGGGAAGATGGCCTGCATCCGGGTCATCTCGGCACCAGTGAACATCACGGCGTAGTCGGTAGCCGCGATCGGCTTGAGCGCGCACTTGAGGACGTTGGCAGCCACGGGTCCGCCCGCCACGATGCGCGGCGCGGTCCACGACGGGAACAGGCCGTTGCACGTGGTGTTGGCGATCGGGCTCAGCGTCTGCGTCTCCTGCACGAACGTCGAGGCGTCGCTCCAGCAGCCATCCACCGCGTTGGCGGGCTTGTACGTCACCACCTTGTCCTTCTGGGCAGTGGACGTGGCATCGGCCTTGTAAGCCGCCACCCAGGTGATGAACGCGTTCCAGGCCGTATCGGCCGGCACCGGGTTGCCGCGCCACATCACGTGGTTGTTGCTGTCGCCGTTGGCCTGCACCATCCGCTCGCGCAGTGCGAAGTGGAACCACTGATAGTGGTAGGCCGTGTCCTCGTTGTAGATCCCGGTGACGTCGAAGACCGGGATCGTGGCCAGCCCGCCATTGGTGCCGAGCTGGAGCCCGCTCTGGTAGGCGCGCAGGATGGCGCCCGGGTCGCCGGCCACGCGGTTGGCCACGTAGTTGGCGTCCTGGTCGTAGCCGCCCACCTTCTCGTTGAGGTCGAGGAACTGCGTGGTTGTGATGGCGCCGCTGTTCAGTGCGGCCAGCCCATACTGGACTCCCACGTTGTCGAACGGACGCAGCGCGAAGCCGGTGGCCTTGTCCACGCCATAGATGTTCTTCGCCGCGTCATAGACCGTGGGCCGGATGCCGGTCGGGTTGTTGACCGGGTCATAGCGCAGCGACGCGGGCACCGCCGCGTTGAACACGGCCGGGTTGTAGCCGGCATAGTCCACGCGTCCCGGCACGGGGTCGGTGCGCTGGGCCTGGTTGGCGGCATCCTCGAACGCCTTGCGGCTCTTGTAGCCGGTCACCGCTGCGATCTGCGTGTCGCTGAGCGCCAATGGGAACAGCGTGATGTAGTGCGTGATCAGGTGCCCGTCCGAGCCCGAGAACGCAATCGACAGCGGGTCGGGGAAGGTGCACGAGATCAGCACGCCATCGAACAGGCCGGGAATGCGGTCGGCCGGCTGTGCGCTGCCGTACGATCCGCCCGAGCAGCCCGCGCTGACCGTGAAGGCCGGCACGCCGAAGCGTTCGATCGTGGCTTCCTTGGACATCATCGCTGCCTCGCTGGCCAGCACTGCATTGCAGTTGTTCGACGCATGCTGCAGCGTGTTGGCGAACATCGCGTAGCCCTCGGCCAGCCGCTGCGTGTTGAGCAGGCTGAAGTCGAAGCCGGCGGACTGGAGGTTGCCCTGCGCGGCCCCCTGGATGTACCAGCCGCCCGGGCATCCAAAGCCCTCGATGGCGATCAGGCGCCGGTTCCAGGCCCGTGGCGGCGAGGTCGGCGTGGGTGCCGATTCGCTGGTCGGGTCGTGGATCACGGCGTTCTGGTAGATGCCGCGGTCGACGGTGCCCGTCTCCACGCGCACGATGAACGGCACCTGCGTACCGTTGAGCGTGGTGACGGTGGCAACGTCGGCCGGGCGTACCGAGGTATCGCCCATCACCTTGAGCGCGCCGCCCTGCGTGGACATGTAGAGGTAGTTCACGCGCGTGGCCACGCTGCAGTTCTCGTCGAGCGGCGCGCCGAGCGTGCTGCCGTCTGGCAACTGGAACGCGCTGGTCTGGCAGATGAACGGGGTCTGCCAGGGTCCGGAGATCACCGGGCCGGTGATCGGGTAGTTGGTCATCGCCAGCGTGTTCGACGCCTTGCCGACGCTGGCAACCACCGCGTTGGCGCCGTTCGTCATGCCGGTCAGCACGGCCTGGCGATGGGAGGCATCGGTGGGGCTGGGGCGGAACTGCGCGGTCACGTCGGTGCCGTTCAGCGTGATCCTGAGGGGACGGTCGTTGGTGACCGTGTTGGGAACGCCAACGTCGATCAGGGCGGTGCCGCCCGTGACGTATTCGGGCTGCGAAGACAGCAACTGGACCGTGGGCGCGATGCCCGGATCATCGTCACCGCCTCCGCCGCACGACGCAAGGCCGATGGCCATCATGCCGGCGAGGGCGACGCCGAGCAGTCTCTTGAGCGATTTCATGGGGAGTCTCCAGTCGTTGTCCTGGGACGCCCGGCGACGCGGGCGCCTGAGCCGAGCTTAGGGCGCGAATTTGCGTTGTCAAAGGTCGGAAAACACTGCCGGAATTGGTTGCAGCGGCGTAACGGTAGAAAGTGCCTGGCGTGCAAACACGGCAACCATCAATTGCAAGATCGCCGTCCAGATGGCTGGGGAAAGGGCACAATTCCTGAATTCAATTATTTTGAATAACTATGACAGCGATAGCCTGTTTTCGCCGTGCTGCCGGCCGCTATAGTTCTACCCATGGACAGCGCAGCAACGCAG
>NZ_SGXM01000011.1 GCF_004217045.1 Cupriavidus agavae | reverse complement strand
GGCGCTGCAAACCCTCGCAACCCCCGCCACTGCTGCCTCGCAACCCTTGTCGCTGCTGCGTTTGCAGCGCGGTTTGTGTTGCGAGGGGGCGAATATTAGTCGTGATCGGCGGGGTGCGCAAGCCCTTTTTGAAAAAAGGTCTCAAGTTGTCGATAACCGTCATGGCAGACGTCCGAAAACGCGGCGATGGTGCGGCTATGATGCAGCGTTGCCGCGCATGTGCGCGGCAGGCTTCCTAATCGCTCACTGGCGTCGATGGCACTGAACTTCGTCTGGCTCGGATTCTTCCTGCTTTCTTTCATAGCCGCCGCCGTACGTCTGATCGGCGGTGACCTGGCGGTTTTCCCCGCGCTGCTGGCCAGCCTGTTCGACAGTTCGCGGACTGCATTTGAGATTTCTCTCGGCCTGGTCGGCGTAATGAGCCTGTGGATAGGCATCATGCGGATCGGCGAACGCGCCGGCATGATCGACCTGCTGGCGCGGCTGGTGAATCCGCTGCTGCGCCACTTTTTCCCGGGCGTGCCCCAGGGGCATCCAGCCCAGGGCGCGATGATGATGAACGTGTCGGCCAACATGCTTGGCCTGGACAACGCCGCCACGCCACTCGGGCTCAATGCGATGCGCGAGCTGCAATCGCTGAATCGCCATCCCGACACGGCGACCAATGCCCAGATCATGTTCATGGTGCTGAATACCGCCGGGTTGACGCTGATTCCCACGGCGGTGATCGCCGTGCGGCAAACCCTGGCGGTGAAGCAAGGGCTGGTCAACTTCAACGCCGCCGATATCCTGCTGCCAACGCTGCTGGCCACGGGCGCCTCGTTCCTGGCCGGGCTGGTCGCCGTGGCCTGGGTACAGCGGCTCAACCTGTTCAAGCTGCCGGTATTGATAGCGGTGGCACTGGCCGGCGCCCTGCTGGGCCTGCTGTTTCTCTGGCTGCGCCAGGCGCCGCCCGCCGAAGTGAGCCAGATGGCGGCGCTTGCCGGGAGCGGATTCATCCTCTCTCTGATCGTCCTTTTTCTGGTGTGCGGCGCCATCCGGCGCGTCAATGTCTATGACGCGTTCATCGATGGCGCGAAGGAAGGCTTTGGGGTCGCGGTCCAGATCATTCCCTATCTGGTAGCGATTCTTGTGGCGATCGGCCTGTTCCGGGCCAGCGGCTGCATGGATGTGGCGATGCGGGCGCTCGCTGCCGGCTTCACGTGGCTGGGCATCGATACGGGCTTCCTCCCGGCGCTGCCGGTCGGGCTGATGAAGATCTTGTCTGGCGCCGGCGCACGCGGGCTGATGGTGGACGTAATGACGACCTACGGCGTGGATTCGTTCCCTGCGCGGGTCGCGGCCATCATCCAGGGGTCGAGCGAAACCACGTTCTATGTGCTGGCCGTCTATTTCGGCTCGGTCAATGTGCGCAATACGCGCCATGCGTTGGGCTGCGCGCTGTTTGCTGACGTGATCGGCATGACGGCGGCAATCTGGATTGCCTACCAATTCCGCTAGGGGTTACTACTCCGTTGTACGACAACAACGGTGAATGTGCGGTCTTGCAGTCAATTTTCTTTGGCGGGCTTGGTGCGTCGCAACAAGTCGTGTATAGTGAAGTCTGTCTCCTCCACCACCTCGGTGGATTCCAACCCGCGCACAACCTGCGCGGGTTTTTTTTGCCCAAATTCAGGGGAATGGCCGATCGATGCCGGACCATTCGACCATTCTTCATGACAAAACTGTCATGTGCATAGTCTGACCGCAACTTTCCCCAGTTTGGTGCAAAGCTGCACGCCGCCCGAGCAATTTCATCATATTTCTACGAAATGTTGCGGCGCAGCAATGTTGTCCGTAGAGTGGTATCGGTACTCACCCTGAGACGTCCCGAACCCCGATCCACCATGCGTCCCGCCCCGCGCCTCCTTCGTTATTGTCCCGAGACGACCCACGTCCAGCGCGGCATCGTCTATGCCTTGTCGTTCTTCGCGCTGGCCGGGATGGCGTGGCTGACAGGGGACGCGGGCTATCTCTGGTCGGCCACGGCTTCGATCTGGACTTGCCTGGCCGATCGGCCTGGTACAGCGGCCGCGCGCATGCGGAGCCTGGGTGCCGTGGGGATCGGGGGTGCACTGGCCAGTGCCCTGGGCGCCAGTCTGGCCACATCGCCGCTGGCTGCCTTTGCGGTGGTCCTGGCCGGCGGCATCGTGGCAGGTTTCGCGGAAGTGCGCGGCCCCGCTGCCGCGCTGAGTTTCAAGCTGCTCTATGTGGTGCTGATCGCCGCTCGCCTGCAACCGGTGGCCGGCGCCGAGATTGCCTCGCACGCGTGGATGGCGGCGGCCGACTACCTGCGGGGCGGCGTGTTCGCATGCCTGGTGTGCCTGCTGCTGGTGCCGTCCCAGCGCGACACCCGTCCGCGCTTCGAGATCATCGCGGTCTACGACGCCCTGCAGCGCTTTGCCACGGCACTTGCTGGCGCAGCGGTGCGGGACACCTCGGCGTGCAAACAGGATGTCCGCCAGCGGATCGAATCCGCGCGCGCGGCGGTGACGGCGCGGCGCGGGGTGCTCGATCCGGTCGGACTGCTGCACTATGCCTACGCGGTGACCGTGGCGGATGCCATTTTCGCGCTACTGATCGTTGCCGGCGAACTGCGCGAGCGCGCCGGAGCCCGGCACGGCCTGCCGCTGGCGCACGCGGAGCGTTGCCTGGCCGATACGCTGGAACAGGTTCGCCTGACCCTCGGGCGGCATGCGCCCGACCTGCCGGCGCTATCGGCAATGCTGCACCAGGATCTGCGCCGGCTGGTCGGGCAGCGGGTCAATGCGGCAGCACCGCCCGCCTTTCAGTCGGCGCTGGCGGCATTGGCGCAACTTCCGGCATTCGGGAGCTGGCGCGAATCGTTCAATTGGCCCACTGCCGGGCTTGCCGGGCTGCTCGACCGATTCGGACACGCGCTTGCCGATGTTGCCTCGCGCGACGCACGGATCACCCGCCACGCGGTGCGGATGGCGTTCGCGGGCGGCCTGAGCCTGCTGCCGTCCCAATTGCTGCAGGTCGATCACGGCTACTGGGTGGCCGTCACGGTGATCATGGTGCTCAGCCCGCGCCTGCAGACCACGCGGCAGATCTCGTTTCATCGCTTTGCCGGTTCGCTGGCCGGCGCGCTGCTGGCCTGTGCGATCAGCCTGACGCATCCGTCCCCGATGTTGGCGCTTGGCGCGAGCGCGCTGTTCCTGGCCAGCGCCTACGCCTTGCGGCTGGCCGGCAACCCGGCCGGCTTCGCCTTCTTCCTGACGCCGGCCGTCATCCTGTTCTCGTGGATTGGTGAACCTGCGTCCAGCAGCAGCCATGTGGCCGCGCTGCGCGGGCTCGATACCGCCATTGGTTGCCTGATCGCGCTGGCGAGCTATTACATTCTGGCGCCGCGCGCCGAGTTGTCGCGGATCTTCCGGCACAGCCTCGATGCGCTGGCCGTCAACGCGGTGTATCTGCGCGCGGCAATCAGCACGGCCCGGTCGCTGACGCCTGCCCAGCGCCGGCTGGAGGCGCTGCGGGTGGCGGCCGGGCGGGCGTCCACCCGTGCCGAGGGCACGCTGCAACAATGCGCCGAGGAACTCGACCCCCGGCTCGCGGCGGCGCATGCCGCGCTCCATGCCACCGCGCGACGCATGGCATCGTTGGCCGGGCTGGTGCGGGCAGGTGCCGAATCCGGCGAGGTGCTCGTGCCGGCGGGTGCAGCCGCACAATCCATGCTCGCCGATCTTGAGGCGCGTCTGGCCGAGGTGGCCGTGCGACCTGGGCGGAGTGCCGTGACCGATGCCGTCACTCCCGCAAACCCGGTGCCGCTCACGCCCGCCGATGCCCCGTTCGACCATTTCCTCGTTGAACAGGCCGCCTATGCAGACGGCCACGTCGACAGCGCCCATCGCACCGTGGCGGGTATCCGGGACCTGGCCGCCGAACAGGCGCGCGCCCGGCGCCGGCTGCCACGCATGCGGGCCGGGTGAAGCCGGTTGGCACTGCGGCTTGAGGTCGAGCAAGCCCGCGTCAGGGCCAGCTTGCCCGAACGGGTGAATTGCCTATAGTGAAGGGATATTCGCCGTTTCCCCGTTCCCGGCAAGACGAGGTGCGCCATGGCCGATATCAGCTTTCCCACCAGCACTCCCACCTACTGCGGCGCCAGCCTGACACTGTCGTGTCCGGTGACGGTGAATGGCAGTTGGTCCCAGTATTCGGTCACGGCCGAGGCGCTGGAAGCCTATTGCGGCGCCCGCTCGGCGCGCGAGGAGGATCTCGTCAACGCGTTCACCACCAACCGCACGCGCATCGAGCAGCTCGCCGAGGCGATGTTCGAGCTGACCGAGGCGCGCGAGATCGTGTTGCGCGGCGGGCACTTCCGCTTCGCGGGTTAGATACCCACCGCCCACGGTCAGTCGGCGTCCTTGCCGCGCACCAGCAGCACGGGCATGGTCGACTGGCGGATCACGGCCTCGGCCACGCTCCCCAGCACGAGGCGGCGCACGCCACGGCGGCCGTGCGTGCCGATCACCAGCAGATCGGCGCCCCATTCGCTGGCCGCGGCGTTGATCGAGCCTGCCACGTCGCCGATCACGGCCGGGTCGCTCACAAGCCGCGTCTCGAACGTCACGCCCTCGTTTTCGAGCAGCCGCGCGGCGCTCTCCAGGGCCTTCTTGCCGCTATCGAGATAAGCGCGTTCGATCTGCGTGGGGTCGTAGAACCCGGCGTCGAACAGCATCACGCCGTTGTCCACCACATAAAGCGCCAGCACCGTGGCGCCACTGCCCGATGCCACGCGGATGGCCTCGTACAGCGCCAGGTCAGACGTGCCGCTGCCGTCCACTGCCACCGCTATCTTGTTGTAAGCCTTGCCTGCCATTGCGCTGCCCTCCACGTCGGACGAAGTTGAACTTCGATACTACACGTGGCGCCGGACTCACGTTGTGAGCCGATTCTGAAAATGCCCGAAGATCGCCCGCATCATTAAATTGACCGACCGGTCGGTTTATATATATAGTGACCAGACCTCCGTGACCCCACCCATACGCCCTCGCAGGCCAAGGAGACGTGATGTACACACAGAGTCTCGACCTCCCGGGACAACCGCCGGCAGCCCCCGCCCTTGCCGACGCCAGCGTGGCCGACCGCCAGGCTGCGTTCGATGCGCGCATGGCCGAGGACGGCAAGATCGAGCCGATGGACTGGATGCCCGACGCGTACCGCAAGACGCTGGTACGGCAGATCTCGCAGCACGCGCATTCCGAGATCATCGGCATGCAGCCCGAGGGCAACTGGATCAGCCGGGCGCCGTCGCTCAAGCGCAAGGCCATCCTGCTGGCCAAGGTGCAGGACGAGGGCGGGCACGGCCTCTATCTATATAGCGCGGCCGAGACGCTGAATGTCTCGCGCGACGAGCTGGTGGACGCGCTGCACGCCGGCCGCGCCAAGTATTCGTCGATCTTCAACTACCCCACCCTGACCTGGGCGGACGTGGGCGTGATCGGCTGGCTGGTGGACGGCGCGGCGATCATGAACCAGATTCCGCTCTGCCGCTGCTCGTACGGCCCCTATGCGCGGGCCATGATCCGGATCTGCAAGGAGGAGTCGTTCCACCAGCGCCAGGGCTTTGACGCGCTGCTGGCCATGATGCGCGGCACCGAGGCGCAGCGCGCCATGGTGCAGGAGGCCGTGGACCGCTGGTGGTTTCCGGTGCTGATGATGTTCGGGCCGCCCGACGCCGCCTCCACCAACAGCACGCAGACCATGGCCTGGGGCATCAAGCGCATCTCGAACGATGACCTGCGCCAGAAGTTTGTCGATGCCACCGTGGAGCAGGCCAAGGTGCTGGGCGTGACGCTGCCCGATCCCGGCCTGCAATGGAATGCCGAGCGCGGCCATTTCGACTACAGCCCGCTGGACTGGGACGAGTTCTGGCGCGTGATCAACGGCGACGGCCCCTGCAACCGCGAGCGCCTGGCCACGCGTGTCAAGGCGCACGACGACGGCGCATGGGTGCGCGAGGCGGCACTGGCCCATGCCGAAAAGCACGCCAGCCGCGCCCGGCAGGCCCGGGCCGCCGCCTGACCCCCGACAGAACAGGAACCGACATGACCCAACAAAAGGAATGGCCGCTGTGGGAAGTCTTCGTCCGCAGCAAGCAGGGCCTGGAACACAAGCACTGCGGCAGCCTGCACGCCACCGACGCCGAGCAGGCGCTGCACATGGCGCGCGATGTCTACACGCGCCGGCAGGAAGGGGTTTCGATCTGGGTGGTGCCGTCGTCGGCCATTACCGCGAGCGCGCCGGCCGAGAAGGCCGAACTGTTCGACCCGGCGGCGGACAAGATCTACCGCCACCCCACGTTCTACCAGCTGCCCGACGAAGTGAACCACATGTAAGGGCTGCGCCATGACCACGAACCCCACCCGGCAACCGCTCCCCGCGCCGCTGCAATACGTGCTGCGGCTGGCCGACAACGCCCTGATCCTCGGCCAGCGCAACGCCGAATGGTGCGGCCACGGCCCGGCGCTCGAAGAAGACATCGCGCTGGCCAATATCAGCCTGGACCTGATCGGCCAGGCCCGGCTGCTCTACGCCCATGCCGGCGCGCTCGAAGGCCGGCTGACCGGCCGGGTGCGCCACGAGGACGACTACGCCTACTGGCGCAGCGAGCCCGAATTCCGCAACTGGACGCTCCAGGAACTGCCGCACCACGGCCCGCTGGCCGGCACGGCGCGCGCCGACCGCGACTACGCGGTGACGATCATGCGCAACTTCCTGTACAGCGCGCTGATGGCCGAACTGTGGCCGGCGCTGGCAGCCAGCAGCGACTCCGAACTGGCCGCCATTGCCGCCAAGTCCGCCAAGGAAGTGCGCTACCACCTGCACCACGCCGCCGACTGGGTGGTGCGGCTCGGCGATGGCACCGCGGCCTCGCACCAGCGCATGCAGCAGGCGCTGGACCATCTGCTGCCTTACATGAACGAGTGCTTCGCCGACGATGCCGTGGAGCAGGAGGCCGCCGCGCTGGGCGTGGGCGTGCTGACCTCCGCCCTGCGCGACGCCTGGGAAGCCACGGTTGCCGCCACGCTCGACGAAGCCACGCTGCGGCGTCCGGCGCCCTCGGGCTTCGTGTCCACGGGCAAGCACGGCGTGCATTCCGAGCACATGAGCTACCTGCTGGCCGAGTTGCAGAGCCTGGCGCGCGCGCACCCCGGCGCGCAGTGGTAGCAGGAGACCGCCCATGCCCGCGCTGATGCCCACCTCGCCGTTCGCGCCCGGTTTCGCGCCGACGACCGCCCCGGAATCTTCCGCCGCGCGCCTGGCCCATGCCTGGGCGGCGCTCGAAGCCGTGCCGGACCCCGAGATTCCGGTAGTGTCGATCCGCGACCTCGGCATCCTGCGCGACGTGGCGCTGGCCGGCGATGGCATGACGATCGAGGCGACCATCACCCCCACCTACTCGGGGTGTCCGGCGATGGGCCAGATCGAGGAAGACGTGGGCCGCGCGCTGGACGCCGCCGGGCTGGCGCCGTGGCGCGTGCGTACCGTGCTGGCCCCGGCCTGGACCACCGACTGGATCACCGAGGCCGGCCGCGCCAGCCTGCGCGCCTTCGGCATCGCGCCGCCGGGCCGGTGCGGCAGCGCGGCGCCACGCGCCGACAACGTCCGGCCGCTGCGCTTCGTGCCGCGCGCCCCCGCCTCGGCGGAAGTGGCGTGCCCGCGCTGCGGCAGCGTCCACACGCAGGAGCTGGCGCGCTTCGCCTCCACGGCCTGCAAGGCGCTCTACCGCTGCCTGGACTGCCGCGAACCGTTCGACTACTTCAAACCCTACTGACCTTCGGACTCCCGCCGGCCATGACTCCACACTTCCATCCGCTGCGCGTGGCGCAGGTTCGCCCGGAAACCGCCGACACGGTTTCCATCGCCTTCGAAGTGCCCGCCGAACTGCGCGACGCCTACCGTTTCACGCAAGGTCAGTTCCTGACGCTGAAGGCGCCGGTCGATGGCCAGGACGTGCGGCGCTCGTACTCGATCTGCTGCGGGGTGCAGGATTACGATGCGCGCGGCGAGCTGCGCGTGGCGGTGAAGCTGGTCGATGACGGGGTCTTCTCGACCTGGCTGCACGACAACGCCGCACCCGGCCAGACGCTCGACGTCATGACGCCGGACGGCCGCTTCCACGTGCCGCTCGACGCCGGCGCGGCGCGCCACTACGTGGCCTTCGCCGCGGGCAGCGGCATCACGCCGGTGCTGTCGCTGATCCGCACCACGCTTGCCACCGAGCCAAACAGCCGTTTCACGCTGATCTACGGCAACCGGAGCGTCGATGCGATCATCTTCTCCGAGGCGCTCGAAGATCTGAAGAATCAGTACCTGTCGCGCTTCACGCTCTACCACGTGCTGTCGCGCCAGCCCCAGGAGGTGGATCTGCTCCATGGCCGGCTGGATCGCGCCCGCGTCAGCGCCTTCCTGGAGACGCTGCTGCCCGTGGACGATATCGACGCCGCGTTCGTCTGCGGCCCGGCTTCGATGATCGACGAGGTGGAAGACGCCCTCAGGGCCGCCGGGCTCGATCCGCACAAGATCCACGCCGAGCGCTTCGGCGTGCCGCTGGCCCAGCCCCGGCGCGCGCCCGCCGCCCAGGACGCCGTCACCGATGCCAACTCGGCCGAACTCGTCATCGTGCTCGACGGCAAGCAGCACAAGATGCGCCTGCCGCTGGCCGACGCCAACGTGCTCGACACCGCGCTCTCGGCCGGTCTCGACCTGCCGTATGCCTGCAAGGGCGGGGTCTGCTGCACCTGCCGCGCCAAGGTGCTCGAAGGCAAGGTGGAAATGGAGAAGAACTACACGCTGGAGCCATGGGAGATGGAAAAGGGCTTCGTGCTGACCTGCCAGGCGCGGGCGCTGACGCCGCGCGTGGTGGTCAGCTACGACGAGCGCTGAGCGCTGGCAGCGGGCCGGGCCGCATCGGGGGTAAGCGCGCATATCGGACAGGCACCGATGCCCGGCGCAGCGCGCGCCGTGATTACAATGGCGGAACACGCAGCCTCAGGCCGCGCACCCGTCGCATCCCTATACAATCACGGTCATGCAATATATCCATGTCGTCAACGGCGATGTCGCGGGCACGACGCTGCGCCAGGCCCTGGCCCAGGCGGCCCGCCCCGATCCGGTGGTCGTCCTGCGCGACGATCTCGCCGTGGGGCCGATCGCCGATATCGACAGCACGGGCCTGGTCCGCTCCGGCTTCTGGCAGCGCGTGGCGCCCCATTCCGACATCGATTTCGGCGCCGAGATGCGCCAGGCGCTCGACCAGCTCCAGCAACTGCGCCGCGACGACATGGAAGTGGCGATCTGGCACGGCCAGAGCGCATCTGACCAGCTGATGCTGCGCCGGGTGGTCTTCCACCTGTACCAGGCGCCCCAGCGGATCAACGAGGTGGCGATGGACCTGCGCGAGCTGGAGACCCCCGCGCACGGCAGCCTGACCGCCATCGGCATGTACCCCGCCGCCCGCCTGGCACGCCGCTTCTCGACCATCGCGCCGGTCTCGGTGCTGCGCCTGGGCCGCCTGGGGTACGAATGGCAGCAGAACGTCAAGGAAAACGCCGACGTGCGGCTGTGGAAGGGCAACACGCTGGTACCGGCGGCCTACCACAACGTGGATGACGTGATCCTGGAGCGCGCCCCCGCCGACTGGACCCCCGCCGCGCAGACCGTCACCGCCGTCATGGGCGCGATCGAAGGCTTGCTGGCCAGCGACTGGTTCGTCTTCTGGCGCTGCCGCGAACTGGTCAGCAACGGCCAGCTGCAGCTGCGCGGCAACCCGGAAAGCCTGGATTCCTGCGAACTCCGCCGCAACCCCCTCATGGCCAGCGCCGAGTAACCCGATCAAGACCGGCGGACCGGTCCGACCCTCCGCCCCCTGAACCTCTATGGCCCGAACCAAAGCGCCCGACTTCGAGGCGCAACGCGAACAGATCCTCGACCTGGCGGCAGCCGCCTTCGCCGCCACGAGCTATCCGAGCACCTCGATGGCCGACCTGGCCGCCGCCTGCGGCACCTCCAAGGCGCGTCTCTACCACTATTACGAGAGCAAGGAAGCCATCCTGTTCGACCTGCTCGACCGCTACACCGACCAGCTGATGCGGATCGTGGCCGAGGTCGAGGCTGACGGCGCCCGCCAGGGCCGTACCCCGCGCGGGACCTTCGGCCACCTGCTGCGCGCCTTCCTGGCCGAGTACGAGACCTCGCAAACCCGCCATATCGCGCTGATCAACGACGTGAAGTTCCTGGCCGACGAGCAGCGCGACCAGATCCTGAAGCGCGAGCGCGACGTGGTGGCGGCCTTCGCCCGCCTGCTGCGGCTGGCCTTCCCCGAGCGCGTGACCGCCGAGAACCAGACCGCGCTGACCATGACCGTCTTCGGCATGATCAACTGGACCTTCACCTGGCTCAAGCCGGGCGGCAAGCTGTCATACGCCCAGTTCGCCGAGATGGTGGTGGACCTGCTCGAAAACGGCCTGACAGGGGCGGCGGCGCCCCTCCCCCGCTAGGACCACTCCGCTTCCTCGCGCTTCTTGCGCTGCTCGCGGTCCTGGCGGAACATTTCCTCCAGCTCGTCGCGCGCCTGCCGGGCCAGCGACACCAGCTTCTTCTGGTCCTTGTAGTACGGATAGAAGCGGTCGATGGCTTCGATGTTGTGCCGCCGGAAGCGCAGCGCCACGCCGCGCGCCTCCACCGGGTCGAAGCCCAGCCCCTCCAGCACCCGGCGGCCCAGCATCAGCGAGCCCTCGAACATCTCGCGCTCGTACGTCTCCACGCCCCGGTCCTTGAGCTGGTAGACGTGCGAGACATGCTTGGCGCGCGTGTAGATCGCCAGTTCGGGCCAGCGATGGCGCACCTTGTCGATCAGCGCCAGGTTGTCGTCGATATCCTCGATGCAGACGATCAGGATGCGCGCCTCGGCGGCGCCGGCCGCTTCGAGCAGGTCCAGCCGCGTGGCATCGCCATAGAAGATCTTGAAGCCGTACTGGCGCAGGAACTCGATCTGGTCCGGATCGTGGTCGAGCACGGTCACGCCCACGCCCTGGGCGTACAGCAGCCGCCCGATGATCTGCCCGAAGCGTCCGAAGCCGGCAATGATCACAGGATTGTGATGATTAGTGATCTCGTCGTCGGGCCGCTGCGCCATGGCGTTCAGGCGTGGCGCCAGCAGGCGGTCGAACGCCAGCAACAGCAGCGGCGTGACCACCATCGACAGCGCCACGATCAGCACCAGCAGGGCCTCGGTCTCGCGCGGCAGCAGGCCCACGGTGCGGGCCTCGGCGAACACCACGAAGCCGAACTCGCCGCCCTGCGAGATCAGCAGGCCGAACAGCAGCCACTGCCCGCGCCCTACCCCGAAGCGGCGCGCCAGCAGCGTCAGCACCAGCGTCTTGATGACCACGAATGCGGCCACGAACCCCAGCACCTTGGCCGGCGACTGCGCCAGGATGCCGAAGTCGATCGACATGCCCACGGCCATGAAGAACAGCCCCAGCAGCAGCCCCTTGAAGGGCTCGATGTCGGCTTCCAGCGCATGGCGGTATTCCGAATCGGCCAGCAGCACGCCGGCCACGAAGGTGCCGAGCGCCATCGACAGCCCCACGGCGTCCATCATCAGCGCGATGCCCACCACCAGCAGCAGCGAGAACGCGGTGAACATCTCGCGCATGCCGGTCCGGGCGATGACGCGCAGCGCCGGCCGCACCAGGTAGCGCCCGCCCACCACCACGGCGCCGATCACCGCCACGGCCTTGGCGGCCGTCTGCCAGTTCTCGGGACCATGGGCCGTGGCCCCGGCACCGTCGGCCGCCAGCAGCGGCAGCAACGCGATCATCGGAATCGCGGCGATATCCTGGAATAGCAGAATTCCGAAGCTGGCGGCCCCGGCACCGGTCTGCATCAGGTTGCGCTCGGCCAGCGTGGCGAACGCGATGGCCGTGGACGACAGCGCCAGGCCCAGCCCGGCCACCAGCGCAATCTGCCAGGTGGCGCCGAAGGCCACCGCCACCAGCCCGATGGCCAGCGCGCACAGCACCATCTGGGCGGAGCCGTAGCCGAAGATCGACTGGCGCAGCGCCTTGAGCTTGCGCGGCTCCAGCTCCAGTCCGATCACGAACATCATCAGCACGACGCCGAATTCGGAGAAATGCAGGATCGATTCGACGTTGGTCACCAGCCGCAACGCGAACGGGCCGATGGCTGCCCCGGCGATCAGGTAGCCGAGCACCGAGCCCAGCTGGAAGCGTCGCGCGATCGGCACGGCCACCACGGCGGCCACCAGGAAGACCAGCAGCGCTATCAGGAAATCGTGCTGGTTCATGCGCCCTCCCCCGTCTGCTCGGTCTCGGGCCAGTCCTGGGTTTCAGGCGGCAGCGGCGGCGGCGCCAGATGGCGGGCCACGTGCTCGATATGGAGCGCCACGGCGTCGGGGTCGGCGCGGTCGGCGTCATGAAGGACCACCGGCGGCAGCCACGACATGCCGCACAGCAGCGCGGTCTGTTCGAGCGGCAGCAGGAAATCGCCGATCGGATGGCCGTGCACGCCGTCCGGGCCGTAGGCATCGGCATGCCCGCCCGTGCTGACCACGGCCAGCATCGACTTGCCGCGCAGCGCCGTGCCGCCCGGGCCGTACGCCCAGCCGTGTTCCAGCACCTCGTCGAGCCACAGTTTCATCAGCGCCGGCACGCTGTACCAGCGCACCGGAAACTGCAGCACCACGGTTTCGGCGGTCGCAAGCAACCGCTGCTCGGCCACGACGTCGATGTCGTAGTCCACATAACGCTTGTACAGCTCGCGCACCTCGACGTGCGGCAGCTCGGCCAGCGCCTCGGCCAGCGGGTGGTTGACGCGGGAACGTCGCGGCGCGGGATGCGCATAGATCACAACAATTGGCGGCTCGTCCATAAGGGGCTGGTTGTTCTACAACTGTGCGGCGTTGCAGCAGATCAACAGAATGGTCTGGCGCATGTCGGCGGCCGACACGGCAAACCCTTGATTTTGCAACGATTTCGGAAAAGTCGCCGAAGCGGCCTCCCAAGGGGTTGCGCACGAAACCTTACGCGGGCCTGACAAATCCACTACAATACTTTTCGCATTGCAGCAACCTAGTGTTTGCCCGAACCCTGCATTTTGCATCACAAATGCGAGGCGCTTGGTTGCCTTTCGGGAAACAGACTGGGCAGAAACGCCTGCATTGCCTTGTTTATATCGATCCGAAGAAGGAAATCCAAGTGAACCCGCTCGAACTGAGCAAGGCCGTCGGAGCCGTCACCGACGAAGATCTGCGCCGCGCAGCCGAAGCGAGCAAGCCATCCCATCGCCACACCACGCTGGTGCGCGAACTGGCGGCCCATCATCGCTCGCGCCTGCTCAAGCATTTTCTCGCCCTGGGCGAGGAGGATCGCCTGCTCCGTTTCGGCCAGTCGGTGGGTGACCACGTGATCGAGGCGTACGTCGACAGCATCGACTTCGACCATGACAGCGTATTCGGCGTGTATGACGAGCATCTGGAACTGGTGGGCGTCGGACACTTCGCCAACCTGCGCGACAACGCCCAGGGCCGCGTGGCCGAGTTCGGCGTGTCGGTGTCGAAGAGCGCCCGCGGGCGCGGCATCGGCAGCGCGCTGTTCCAGCGGGCCGCCATGCACGGCCGCAATACGAACGTGCGCACGCTGTACATGCACTGTCTGTCGCGCAACGCCGCGATGATGCACATCGCCAAGAAGGCCGGCATGAAGGTGCAGTTCGCCTATGGCGAGGCAGATGCCTACCTGGAACTGACGCCCGCCGATACGGTGAGCCGCCTGACCGAGGTCATCGACGAGCAGGTGGCCGACCTCGACTACGTCGTGCGCCGCAACCTCCGCGACGTCCGCCGCTTCGGCCTGCGCTTCTGGCGCTCGCTGGTGCCGCACAAGGGCACGGCCTGACCGACCTTCCGGCTACTGCCGACCGCCAACGGCCAACTGCCAACACAAACGGCGCACCGCATTGGTGCGCCGTTGTTGTTTCCACGGTCAGCAATCAGTTGCCGCCGGCCACCGGCAGCGCCGTGGTGTCCTTGATCGATTCCAGCGCAAAGCTCGACCGCACGTCGATAACCGACGGGTGGGCCAGCAACTGCTCCTGCATGAAGCGCGCAAAGTGTTCCATGTCCTCGACATAGACCTTGAGCAGCAAGTCCATCTCGCCGGTCATGGCGTGGCAGGCGGCCACCTCGGGCCAGGTCTGGATGGCGGCGCGGAACAGGTCCAGCGGCGCCTTGCCCTTGGGCGTGCCGCCCTGCTTCTCCAGGCGCACATTGATATACGCCAGCAGGCCCAGGCCGATCTTGTTCGGCTCCAGCAGTGCGGCGTACTGCCGTATGACGCCAATTTCCTCAAGCCGGCGGATACGGCGCAGGCACGGGCTTGGCGACAGATTCACGCGCTCGGCCACTTCGAGGTTCGTCAGTCTCCCGTTGGTCTGCAGGACCTCCAGAATCTTCCGGTCGATCTTGTCCAGCTCCACCTTGCTCACGTTTTGTTGCTCCGCAATATGTTTGTCGGCAATTTTTTTGCGCAAATTTAGCAAGTCGGGCACAAGTCCGCAATTTATTTCACGCCGGCATCTATGTTGAACGCCTTTGCGGCCCGCGTATGCATCACGTTGCAGCAGGCAAGCCTGGTGCCAGCCAATGAAAAACGCGGCCCGGAGGCCGCGCGGGGACTACATCAGCCGAGTGGCTTAACCGCCGCTCGAAGAGGGCGCGGCCGGGGCCGAAGCACCGCCCGGTGCGCGATGGTGCGGACGATCCTTCCGCTCCTTGCGCATCTTCTCCATGTCCGACTGGACCTCGGCCATGGTCACCTTGCCGTCACGATTGGCGTCGAGCCGGTCGAAGCGACTGGCCATGCGCGGGAACGCGGCCTTGAACTCGTCGCGCGTCAGGGCGCCGTCGTTGTTCTTGTCGGCGGCCTTGAACTTCTGTTCGAAGTGGGCCTTCATCTCGGCACGGTGTTGCTCGAACATGGCCTTGCGGTGCGCGGCCATCTCCTGCTTGTCGAGCTTGCCGTCGCGGTTGGTGTCGATCTTGTTGAACAGCGCGTCGGCCTCGGCCTTCGAGATCGCGCCGTCACCGTCGGTATCGATCGACTTCATCATCATCATGCCGCCATGCCGACCGCCGGGGCCACCCATGCGGTGGTGATGGTCCGGACCACCCTGCGGCGCTGCCTGCGGGGCCGGCGCGGCGGGGGTCGTCGTGGGGGCCGCGGTGGTCTGCGCCATGGCGGCGCCTGCGGTCAGGAACACGGCCGAGGCCGCGATAAAGCTCTTGAAGATCTGCGTCTTGTGATTCCGTTGCATGTCTGTGCTCCTTTTCATCACACGTTGTGCGTGTATGGATTAGAACGCAGACATCCACCGCAAGTTGGCACTTTTAATACGATGTTACGGGCCTCACAGAATCGACTCGCGCCGTAAACAGCCGCAAGACAGTCAAATATTGCGCAACACGTTGAAACCGTCGCTGCGCTGCTCCGGCCTAGTTGGGAGCGCCCTCGCCACCCTGCATTTGCGGGGCCACCTGCTGCATGGGCTGCTGCACGCCCGGCGGCACGTTCTGCGGGAAGCCCTGCGGCGTGGGCGGGACGCTGGCGGCCGGCGGCGGTGCGGCCTGTGCCGGGGCGGGCATCGGCGTGGAGAGCGGCGCGGCCGCGCCGGCCGGCGGGGTCGCGGCAAGGTTGCCCGGACGGCCAACGCTGACCGAATTTTGCAGCGGCAGCGCGATTTCCTGGCGCACGCCGTTGCGCTCGATCACCACCTTGCGGCCATGGATCTCGGTCAATTTGATCTGGGAAGACAGCAAGGCGCCTGCGCGCACGGCCTTGGGCGGTCCGCCGTCGATCGACAGGATTGCCGCCGCCGGCCCCACGCCATCGAGGTCGGCCACGACGCCGATCACCTGGATGTCGCGCACACCCGCCTGCGCGCTGCCGCCGAACAACGTGGCCACGGCACCGGTTTCCACGGCCTCGGTCTGGGCGATCCGCGCGGTCTTCGGCACGGGAATCGTGCGCATGGCGCTGAACGCCAGCACCCAGTGCGTGACCAGCGCGCACAGTGCGGCAAACAGCGCCAGGCCCGCGAGGCGCGGCAGCCAGGCGGCGGAGAGATCGAAACGGAAAGCGGGCCGGGTCAGGGTTGGCACGGGCAGGGTCGCCAGGCGGCGGAAAAAAGGACCGCCTAGCGTACCAGACAGATACGACGGTTGTCTGTCAGAGTCGTCAACCGTCGGCGCCGTGGCTCAGAGCAGGTCGTCGAGCAGGTCGGGACCGAACACCTCGCGGTGGATGTGGCCCACCGGCACGCCGGCGGCGATCAGCGCGTGTCGCTGCGCCTGCATGAAGCCGAGCGGGCCGCACAGGTAGAAACGCGCGTCCTGGAAGCCCGACGTCTGCTCGGCCTGCAGCAGCGCGCCAATCGGCATGGTGCCGGCGTGGTCGTAGTCGTGGCCGGTGCGGTCGGTGGCAGCCGGCTGCTCGTAGCTGACATGGGTACGCAGGTTCGGCATCCGTTCGCGCGCCCAGACCACGTCGTCACGGTGTGCGTGATGGCCGCCATGGCGCGCCGCGTGGGCAAACAGCACGTGGCGATGCGGATTCTCGCGGGCCAGCGTGCGCAGCACCGACACCATCGGCGTCACGCCGATCCCGGCCGACATCAGCACGATCGGGCGGCGGTCGTCGAGCGTCGGCGCGAAATCGCCCCAGGGGGTGCTGACGTGCAGGGTCGTGTCGACATGGGCGTTGTCGTGGAGCCAGTTCGATACCGCGCCCGCCGGCGTCTCGGCGTTGCCTTCCTCGCGCTTGACCGAGATGCGCCACGTGGGCAGGCCGCGCTCGCCCGACAGCGAGTACTGGCGCAGTTGGCGGGTGCCGTCGCCGAGCCGCGCTTCCACGCTGATGTACTGGCCCGGCTTGAAGTCGCGCAGCGCGGCGCCATCGGCGGCGGCCAGCGTCAGCGCCACCACGTGCTCGCTTTCCTGTTCGCGGCTGACCACGCGCACGCGCAGCAGCTGGCCGGCGGCCACGCCGGCGCGGTCGTACAGCCGGGCCTCGGCGGCAATCAGCTCCCCGGCCAGCAGCCAGTACGCCTCGTCCCAGGCGGCCAGCAGCGGCGGCGTGGCGGCGTCGCCCAGCACGGCGGCAATGGCTTCGATCAGGTACTTGCCCACGATCGGGTAGTGCGCCGGCGTCAGGCCCACGGCCACGTGCTTGTGGACGATGCGCTCGACCACGGGCGCCAGCACATCGGCCCGGTCCATATTGGCGGCATAGGCAAACACGGCCGAGGCCAGCGACTGCTGCTGCGAGCCGTTGGCCTGGTTGCCCATGTTGAAAAGACTCTTGAGTTCGGGGCGCGCCGCGAACATCTCGCGGTAGAAGTGCGTCGTGATGGCAAGACCGTGTTCGCGCAGCACGGGGACGCTGGCATCGATGTAGGGGCGGGAAGCAGCGGACAACATCAGCAAAACTCCTTTTATATGCATTTGACATGCATGTTTTTGGGCACAACAAAGCCGGCGGCGGACCGCGTCCGGGGTGACTCCCGGGCGTCAGGCTGCGCGCCGGCTCAGAAAATCCCGATGCAGCGTGATGATCGATTCAGCGGTACTGCCGTTCACCTCGCCCAGTGTCACACCGTCGAGCGCGCTGTAGAATGCTTCCTCGGCGGCGTCCAGCGCGTGCTTCAGGCGGCAGTTGCCGCGCAGCACGCACGGCGGGCTGCCGCAGTCGACGATGGCCTTGCGGCCTTCCAGTTCACGCAGGATGGTGCCGATCGACAGCTTCTCGGCATCCGGACCCAGCTGCAGCCCGCCATTGCGGCCGCGCGTCGCCGTGATCCAGCCCAGCTTCGACAGCCGCGCCGCCACCTTGACCAGGTGGTTGTGCGAAATGTCGAACTGCTGGCCGACTTCGGCGATCGTGATGGGACGGCTACCATCCGCGCGCGATACGTACATCAGCATGCGCAGGGCGTAGTCGGAGAATCGGGTCAGTTGCATCGTGATGCGAATCATAGAATTGATGCATCTCAAATGCAAGTTTTAAGTTGCAGTTGCAGATTGGTACACAAAATCGGGACCACCGCCGGCCCGCCACACCAAACCGTCATGCCGCGGGCGTTATACTCTTCGGCCATACTCGGACTCAAGACCACAGACACGATGCGCAGAAACACCCACCGGACCGAAACCCGTCGCCGCGCCCGCGGCTTCACGCTGATCGAAATCATGGTGGTGATCGTGATCCTTGGGGTGCTGGCCGCACTGGTCGTGCCCAAGATCATGAGCCGTCCCGACGAGGCCCGTATCGTCGCGGCCCGCCAGGACATCTCGTCGATCATGCAGGCCCTCAAGCTGTACCGCCTCGACAATGGCCGCTACCCGACCACCGAACAGGGCGTGTCGGCGCTGGTCAGCAAGCCCACCACCGAGCCCGTGCCCAACAACTGGAAGGGCGGCGGCTATCTGGAAAAGCTGCCCAAGGACCCGTGGGGCAACCCGTACCAGTACCTGAACCCGGGCGTGCGCGGCGAGATCGACGTATTCAGCTTCGGCGCCGACGGCCAGGCCGGCGGCAGCGCGAACGACGCCGATATCGGCAACTGGGAATAAGCCCCTCCCCTCTCATGTATCCGGCGACGCCGCGCGGCATGGCCGCCCTTTCCCCGCGTCGCCGGCACGCCGGCTTCACGCTGCTTGAACTGCTGGTGGTCATGGTGATCGCCGGCATCGTCATTTCTTTAGTGGCCGTCAACGCCACGCCCAACGACCGCGGCCGCGTACTCGACGATGGACAGCGGATCGCCCGCCTGTTCGAACTCGCCCAGGAAGATGCCCAGCTTGGCGCCCGGCCGATTGCCTGGGAAGGCAATGCCTCGGGATGGCGTTTTCTTGAATCCACGCCGCAGGGCTGGGTGCCGATGCGCGCCGACGTGTTTGCGCCGGGCCAGTGGCGCCTGGCGCTGGACGGCGCCGTGGTGACGCAGGGCGGGCGCCAGTTCGGCAATGGCCCGGTCCGGCTCGTGTTTGGCCGCGAGCTGATTGACGAACCGCAAAGGCTGGTGCTCACGCGCGGCGACATCCGCATCGATGTCACCGGCGACGGCAGCGGCCGCTACGTGGCCACGTCCACCCCATGACCCTGGCCTTCCGCAAATCTGCCGCCCGTGGCTTCACGCTGATCGAGGTGCTGGTGGCGCTGACCATCCTGGCCGTCGCGCTGACCGCCGCCATGCGCGCGATGGGGTCGATGACCGAGTCGAGCCGCGCGCTGCAGCAGCGCATGCTGGCCGAGTTCAGCGCCGAGAACCACCTGGCCACGCTGCGGCTGTCGAAAACCTGGCCCGAGCCGGGCTCGCGCGGTTACGAGTGCCCGCAGGGCGGCGTGCCGCTGTACTGCGAAGAGACGATCTCGGGCACCCCCAACCCGTCGTTCCGGCGCGTGGAAATCGCGGTCTACCCCTCGGGGACCGACAGGTCGGTGCGGCTGGCATGGCTGGTCACGCTGATTCCCAACGAGACGCGCAATGTGCTCTGACCGACTCCGCAGCCGGCGCGGCCGCCGTGGCACCCGTGGCTTCACCCTGCTGGAAATGCTGGTCGCCATCACGCTGCTGGCCGTGATGGCGGTGATTGGCTGGCGCGCGCTGGATTCGCTGACGCGCAGCCGCGAGCGCCTGACCGACCACGACGCGCGCCTCGACGCCCTGAAAGTGCTCTACGGCCAGTTCCAGTCCGATTGCGAGCATCTGGCCAAGCCGGCCCAGCTCGACACGAGCCCCGTGGAGATCAGCCCGAACCAGTTGCTGCTGGTGCGCGACCGCCGCGACGCCGGACAGGCGCCCACGTGGCAAGTGGTGGCCTACCGGCTCGACGGCAACACCGTCGTCCGCGCCGCCAGCCGCCCGGCCAGCACGCGCAACGAGGTGCAGAACGCGATCCTCAACCTGCGGCAGGCCAACAGCCCGGGCGCCCAGCTTCGCCCGCTGCTGGCCGATACCGACCAGCTTTCGGCGCGCGCGTGGGTGGAGCCCGTGGGCTGGCTGGTGGAGACAGGCCGGGTACGCACCGCGTTGCGCCAGGCCAGCGGGGCAGCCAGCGCCGTGGCGGCGGTCGCGGCCGGTGCCAGCGATGCAGACGCGGGCTCCGGCGAAGCCGGCACCTTCTCGAACACGGTCGGCATCCGCGCCATCGAACTGAACGTCTTTGCCCGCATGGGCGACGGCGACGCCTCGCGCCAGTTCCAGAAGGTCTGCATGACCGGCATGTCATGACACAGCGCAGCCCTTCGCGCCGGCAGTCCGGCGCCGCCGTGGTGACTGCCCTGCTGATGGTCACGCTGGCCGTGGTGGTGGTGTCCGGCCTGCTCTGGCGCCAGCAGGTGCAGATCCGCTCGATCGAAAATCAGCGGCTGATGGCGCAGGCCGAATGGATCGAGCGCGCCGCGGTGGACTGGTCGCGGCTGATCCTGCGCGACGACCAGCGCCGCTCGCAGGTCGACTACCTTGGCGAGCCGTGGTCGGTGCCGGTGGCCGAGACGCGCCTGTCAGACTTCCTCGGCGCCGGCGTCAGTACCGACCAGGCCGGCGAGACCTCGTTCGTCTCGGGCCGCATCCTCGACGCCCAGGCGCGCTTCAACCTGACCAACCTCTATCTCTGGCAGGCCGAGAACGGCGCGCGCGTGGCCAATGTGGACCCGGTTTCGCTGCTGGCCTTCCAGCGCCTGCTTCAAACGCTCGGCATGAATGCGGCGCTGGCGGGGCCCACGGCACAGTATTTCCTGCGCGCCGCCAGGGGCGTGTCCCCGGACGGCCAGCCCGTGCCGCGCCCGCCCGACAGCGTGGAAGACCTGCTGGCCATCCCCGGCTACAACCCGCAAATGGTGGCGATGCTGGAGCCGTTCGTGACCGTGCTGCCCGAGCGTACCAAGGTCAACGCCAACACCGCCGACGCCGAAGTGCTCTCGGCCGTGATCGACAAGCTGCCGCTGGACCGCGCCCGCGAACTGGTACGCCAGCGCGACCGCGCCTATTTCAACAATACCGGGGACGTGACCAAGCAGTTGCAGTCGGTGGCGCCGCAGGCATCGAACGCCACCGACGCGCTCGATGTGCGCACCCACTACTTCCTGATCTACGGGCTGGTGCGCCACGACCGGGCGCGGCGGCTCAAGGTATCGCTGGTGTTCCGCGCCGATGTGCTCGGCAGCGGCAACACCACCCGTATCATCTGGGTGCGCGACGCCGATGCCATGCCCGAACAGCGCTG
Organism: Cupriavidus agavae; assembly: GCF_004217045.1. GTDB lineage: Bacteria > Pseudomonadota > Gammaproteobacteria > Burkholderiales > Burkholderiaceae > Cupriavidus > Cupriavidus agavae. The sequence goes on along the minus strand of NZ_SGXM01000011.1, from coordinate 125,701 downwards.
ACCCCGCGATACCCCCGGCAGCCAGCCGTTTCTGCCCCAGGGCATGTAGGAACCCACCTTCCCAAAAATCAGTGGAGACACTATTGACGCACGTTGGTCATACGGGCAAGGTATGCTGCTGCGCCAGCCCGGCCCGCTGCGGCAAGCCGCGGTTGCGCTACCCACTTCGCCAGCCGGCTGTTCCCGATGAACTGACGGCCGACGGGCCTTTCCACGGCCGCCAGCGCGAAAATCGTCCATTGAATACAGGGAAATCTTGAGTACCACGCTCTACGTCCGCCTGCCGCACCGGCCGCATGACCAGCCGCAACCGTGGCAGTTTGGCGCGATGCCTTTTGCGCTGGTACGTGCCACGGCCGGCGACAAAAGCCGGCGGACCGGCCTGCCTCAGGCTCCCGAGCTGTTGCGCGAAGGCCACGCCCTGCCCGCGGAAATGCCGGCTGCGGACCGCCTGGTACTGATCGTCGCCGCCGGCGATGTGCTGTTGACGGCGGCCATGGTGCCGCCGCTGCCTCCGGCCCGGCTGCGCCTGGCGCTGCCCAATCTGGTCGAGGACATGCTCGCCACCGACGCGGCGCCGTGCCATATCGCACTCGGACCGGCGCTCGACGCCGGCGCCTCGGCCCGGGGCGCGCGCCGCCGGCTGCTGATGGTGACCGACCGCGCCTGGCTGCGCGCCGCGCTCGACCAGTTTGCCGACCACAAGCACCGCCGCCGCAGCGTGCTGCCCGCCCAGCTTTGCCTGCCGCTGGAAGAGGCGGTCGAAACCGATCCGCTGATGCCGGAGACGGCCGCCGTCGAGGCGCCCGCGCTCGAGCCCGTACTGGCGGGTGCCGAAGCGGCCCCCGCGCCGCCGCCGGCCGTCCCGGCTGCGCCGGTCGTACCGGCCACCGCCGACGAATCCTCGCAACCCGCCACGCTGGTCGTGGAAGCCGCTGCCTCGGCGCTGGCCCAGTCGGCCATGCTGCTGGACGCCGCCGCGCCACCGCCCGCCGCCGCCGAATCGGCCCGGCTCTGGCAACTGACCGTGCGCACCGGTCCCTATGACGGCTACGGCCTGCTGCTCAACGACCAGGCACTGGCCGCCTGGCAGATGCTGGCGCCCACCGGCCACTGGCACGGCGACAAGGCCGCGCTGGCCCACGCCCCGGTACCGGCACTGCACGCCCGGCGCGCCACGCCGCGCGCTTCAAGAATTTCCGATGACTGGCGCATCTGGCTGGCCGGTGCGGAAGCGTGCCTGCGCGAGCCCCAGCTGGATCTCGCGCAGTTCGAGTTCGCGCAGGGCCGCATGGACCGCTGGAACCTGCGCGCCTGGCGCGCGCCGGTGCTGCTGGCCGTGGCGCTGCTGCTGGTGCAGATCATCGGCATGAACGTGCAGTGGCTGATGCTGCGCCAGGAGTCGAAGCGGCTCGATGCCGCGCAGATCGACGTGCTGCACACCGCCTTCCCGAATGTGCCGCCCGTGGCCGAGCCGGCGCTTCTGATGCGCCGTCAGATCGAGCAGTTGCGTACCGCCAGCGGCCGCAGCACGCCGAGCGATTTCCTGCCGCTGGCCGATGGCTTCGCCCGCGCCGCGCGCGATCTGGCGCCCGACGCGCTGCTGCAGCTCGACTATCGCGCCGGCACGCTCTACGTGTCGCTGAAGTCGGGCGTCAATACCGCCGCGCTGCGTACCGCCGCGCGGCAAGTGGGTCTGCTGATGGAAGAAGACAAGAGCCCGCCCGACGCGACCGTGCGCGCCGGCGGCGCCCCGACACCGGCCGGTTCGCGCTGGACCGTGAAACAGGAAGCTGCTGCCGGCGGCAAGCCCGAAGGCAGGGCCGGCGCATGACATTCACAAACCGCTCCGCGCGATCCGGCGCCCCGTCGGCGCTGTCGGCGCGCCTGAACCGGCTGCGTCCGCGCGTGCCCGAGGCATGGCGCGAGCGCTTCGACACGTTCTGGAATGCACGCAACCCGCGCGAACAGGCCATCCTGGGCGGCGGCGCCGTGCTGCTGGTGCTGGTGTTCGGCTACCTGATCCTCTGGGAGCCGGCCGCCACCGGGCGCGACCGCCTGCTGCGCAACCTGCCCCAGCAGCGCGCCAGCCTGGCCGAAATGGAAACACTGGCGCAGGAAGCGCGCGGGCTGCAGGCCAGTCCGGCGCCGTCGCTGCGCGGCGATGCCCTGACGCAGGCGCTGCAGGACAGCCTCGGCCAGCACGGCCTGAAGGCCACCCGGCTGGCGACGACCGGCGAGAATGCGGTGCAGGTGCAGCTCGACAAGGCCGCGTTCGGCGCGGTGGCGAGTTGGCTGCAGGACGTACGCGCCCAGCAGCGGCTCAAGGTCACGGACGCGAAGATCAGCTATGTCGGCGCCACGGCGCTGGTCAATGTCACCGCCACCCTGCAGGGTCCCGGCGCCGGCGGCCGCAACTGATGGCACGGTTGGAAGCACTGCGCCTGCCCCGCCGCCAGGCGCGTACCGCACGCGGCTGGCAGCGGCTGCGCTGGGCCCTCGTGGGCCTGGCGGCGGTGATCGTGACCACCGTGGCGTCGCTGCCCGCCACCTGGATGGCCGAGCGCATCGCCACGGAATCGCAGCGCCGCGTGCTGCTGGCCGATGCCTCGGGCACGCTCTGGCGCGGCAGCGCGACGCTGGCGCTCTCGGCCGGCACGGGCAGCCAGACCGCCACGGTGTTGCCGGGGCGGCTCACCTGGGACGTGGCATTCTGGCCGCTGCTGGCCGGCACGCTGCGCGTGGTGGTGAACCAGGACGCCGCGATGGCCGCGCCCGTGGCGTTGGCGGTCACACCAGTCGGCTGGACCGTGCAGTCGGGCAGTATCCGGCTGCCGGCCGCGATGCTCGAAGGCATCGGCGCCCCGTTCAACACGCTGCGGCCCGACGGTGCGATGCGCATCGACTGGTCGGCGCTGCAGGGCCGCTTTGCCGGCAACCAGAAGTCCGGGCACCTGACCGTGCAGCTCGATCAGATGTCCGCCGCCGTCAGCCGTCTGCGCCCGCTGGGCAGTTACCGCGCGGATGTGGACCTGACCGGCGCCGATGGCAAGCTGCAACTTAAGACCCTGAGTGGGCCGCTGTACCTGGAGGGCAGCGGCACGCTCGGCCGCGGGGCACGCTTCGAGGGCACGGCGCGCGCCGATCCCGATGCGCAAACCCAGCTGGCAGGCCTGCTCGGCCTGCTGGGCCGACATGAGAACAACGTGACCAGGCTGCGCTTCTGAGCCCCACGGCAACCAGCCAGCCTAGAACCGACGATGACAACGCAAGCACACCACCCTCTCTTCCGTACCGCCTGCGCACGCGCCACCGCGCTGCTCTGCGGCCTGTCCCTGCTGGCGCCGGCGCCGCTGTGGGCCCAGCAGCCCCAGCAGCAGATCCCGCAGCCCAACGACATCTCGCCGCGCAACCGCGACCAGGTGGTGCTGAACTTCGTCAACGCCGACCTCGAATCGGTGGTCAAGGCGGTGGGCCAGGCCACGGGCAAGAACTTCGTGATCGATCCGCGCGTCAAGGGCACGGTCAACCTGGTCACGGAACAGCCCGTCTCGCGCGCCCAGGCGCTGGAGACGCTGGGCTCGGTGCTGCGGATGCAGGGCTACGCGATGGTCGACTCGAATGGCTTCACCAAGGTGGTGCCCGAGGCCGACGCCAAGCTGCAGGGCTCGCCGACCGTGATCGGCGCCGGCAGCACGCGCGGCGACCAGGTGGTGACGCAGGTGTTCCGGCTGAACTACGAGTCGGCCAACAACCTGGTACCGGTGCTGCGGCCGATGATCGCGCCGAACAACACCATCACGGCCTACCCGGCCAACAACACGCTGGTGATCACCGACTACGCCGACAACCTGCGCCGCCTGGCCCGCATCATCGCGGCCGTGGACGCGCCGGCGTCGGGCGAAGTCGAATTGATCCCGCTCAAGAATGCCGTGGCCAGCGACGCCGCCATCGTGCTGCAGAAGCTGCTGGACCCGTCGGCCGCCGGTGGCGCGGGCGCGGCGCCGGGCGGCGATGCGTCGCTGCGCACCACCGTGGTGGCCGAGCCGCGCAGCAACTCGCTGATGATCCGCGCGTCGAGCCGCGCCCGCGTGCAGCAGGCGCGCCAGCTGATCGAGAAGATCGACCAGCCCTACGCCCGCGCCGGCAACATCTGGGTGGTGCCGCTCAAGAACGCCGACGCCACCAAGCTGGCTGCCACGCTGCGCGCCATCGTGGCCGCCGACAGCAGCTTCACCACCTCGACGCAGGGCGGCCAGGCGGGCGGCATCGCCGGTGGCGTGGGCGCCACGTCGCAGAACACGTCGATGCAGCAGGCCGGCCAGTACACGGGCGGCAGCACCAGCGGCTACGGCCGCAGCGGCAGCGGCGGTTCGTCGAGCTTCGGCGGCGGCGGCTCGAACGCGTTCTCGTCGTCGTTCGCGGTCAACCAGCAGCCCACCACGGGCGGCATCGTCCAGGCCGATCCGTCGACCAACTCGCTGATCATCACCGCCAGCGAGCCGGTCTACCGCAACCTGCGCGGCGTCATTGACGACCTCGACGCGCGCCGGGCCCAGATCTACATCGAGTCGATGATCGTCGAGGTGACGGCCTCGCAGGCCAGCGAACTCGGCATCCAGTGGCAGGGGCTGGTCAACGCCACCGGCAACACCATCGGCTTCGCGGGCACCAACTTCGCCTCGGGCGGGGCCAACATCCTGAACCTGAGCCTGGCCGGCCTGCTGTACAACAACAATGCGTCGGCTGGCATCACGGCGGCGTCGCAGATCGTGCCGGACATCGGCGGCCTGAACGTGGGCGTGCTGAACCGCTCGACGGGCCTCGGCGCGCTGGTGCGTGCCCTGGGCAGCAACGACAGCGTGAACCTGCTGTCCACGCCGAACCTGATCACGCTGGAAAACGAGGAAGCCAAGATCCTGATCGGCCAGAACATTCCGATCACGACCGGTTCGTACGCGCAGACCGGTGGCGCGGCGTCGGTGTCGCCTTTCCAGACCTTCGACCGCAAGGATGTCGGCATCACGCTGCGCGTGCGGCCGCAGATCTCCGAGGGCGGGCTGGTCAAGATGCAGATCTACCAGGAGTCGTCGTCGGTGGTGGCCAACACGATCAACCTGACGTCGGGCCCCACCACCAACGTGCGCTCGATCGAAACCAACGTGCTGGTGGACGACGGCCAGATCATCGTGCTGGGCGGCCTGATCGAGGACAGCTACGGCGACGGCGTGCAGAAGGTGCCGCTGCTGGGCGACATTCCGGTAATCGGCTCGCTGTTCCGCTACGAGAACAAGAACCGCAAGAAGACCAACCTGCTGGTGTTCCTGCGCCCGTATGTGATGCGTACGGCAGCCGCGACCGACCGCCTGACGCAGGACCGCTACGAATACATGCGTGGCCAGCAGCAGGGCTACGTCTCGCCTAACATGCTGGTACGCGACAAGGACACCCCGGTGCTGCCGCCGGCCGATTCTCCGGGCGCGCCGTTCGTCGATCCACGCTACAACGGGCCGATCCAGAGCCCGCTTCCGCTGAGCCCCACGCCGCCGGCCGCGCCGGAGCCGCAGTCCGTGCCGCCTTCGCAACAACCGCAGCAGCTTCAGCCGCCCCGGCCGCTCTCGCTGAACGACGATTCGTTCGCGCAAGCGAAGCGTCCGCAAAGCTGAGTCACACGGCCATGGCTACCGACACCCTCGCCCAGCCCGAAGCACCGCTGGAACCGCCCTCGCCGATGGCGGCGCGGCTCGTCTCGTACGCGTTCTCGCGCGACGCCGGGCTGCTGATCGCGCACCGGCACCCGGACGGACTCGAAGTCTGGGTCAGCCGCAAGACCTCGCCGGCCGCGCTGGCCGAGGTGGCGCGCGTGCATGGCGCGCTGCACCTGCGCGTGCTGGAGCAGCCGGCGCTGGAGGCCGCGATGTCCGACGCCTACAACCGCCAGGACGGCTCGGCGGCGCAGATCGTCGGCGAAGTCGAAGGCGAGGTGGACCTCTCGCGGCTGATGCAGGACATCCCGGCCGTGGAAGACCTGCTCGAATCCGAGGACGACGCGCCAATCATCCGCATGATCAATGCGCTGCTGACGCAGGCGGCGCGCGAGCAGGCGTCCGATATCCACATCGAGCCGTTCGAGTCGGCCTCGGTGGTGCGCTTCCGCGTGGACGGCACGCTGCGCGACGTGGTGCGGCCCAAGAAGGCGCTGCACGGCGCGCTGATCTCGCGGATCAAGATCATGGCGCAGCTCGACATCGCCGAGAAACGCCTGCCGCAGGACGGCCGCATCACGCTGCGCGTGGGTGGACGCCCGGTAGATGTGCGCGTCTCGACACTCCCGACCGGCCACGGCGAACGCGCCGTGCTGCGTCTGCTCGACAAGGAAGCGGGCCGGCTGGACCTCGCCAAGCTCGGCATGGCGCCCGACACGCTGGGCGGCTTCGACCACCTCGTGCGCCAGCCGCACGGCATCGTGCTGGTGACCGGCCCGACCGGCTCGGGCAAGACCACCACGCTCTACGCGGCGCTGTCGCGGCTCGATTCGCACACCACGAACATCATGACCGTGGAAGATCCGATCGAGTACGACCTCGACGGCATCGGCCAGACGCAGGTCAACCCGCGTATCGACATGACGTTCGGCAAGGCCCTGCGCGCAATCCTGCGCCAGGACCCGGACGTGGTCATGATCGGCGAAATCCGCGACCTCGAAACGGCACAGATTGCGGTGCAGGCGTCGCTGACCGGCCACCTGGTGCTGGCCACGCTGCACACCAATGATTCGGCGTCCGCCGTGACGCGCCTGGTGGACATGGGGATCGAGCCGTTCCTGCTGTCGTCGTCGCTGCTCGGCGTGCTGGCGCAGCGGCTGGTACGCCGCCTGTGCCCGCATTGCAAGCGCGAGGAAGTGATCGAAGTGACCGCCGCCGAGGCCGAAGTGCTGCAGGCCGAAGGCAAGCCGCTGCAGCGCGTCTGGCACGCGGTGGGCTGCGACAAGTGCGGCCACTCGGGCTACCAGGGCCGGATGGGCGTCTACGAACTGCTGACCGTGGACAGCGAGATCCAGACCATGATCCACCGCCAGCAGCCCGAATCCGAGATCAAGCAGGTGGCGCTGGGCAAGGGCATGCACACGATGCGCCGCGACGCGCAGCGCTGGATCGACAGCGGCGCCACCTCGCTAGAGGAAGTGCTGCGCGTGACGCGCGACTGAGCGAGGACGCCGCATGCCCGCCTATCGCTACGAAGCCGCCGACGCCACGGGGCGCGCCGATCGGGGCGTCATCGAGGCCGACAGCCCCAAGCAGGCCCGCACGCAACTGCGCGCGCGCGGCCTGACGCCGATTTCCGTCGATCCGCTGGCCGGTGCCGGGCTGGCCAAACGCGGCAGCCAGGGCATGTTCGTCCGGCGGCTGTCCACGCAGGAGCAGGCGCTGTTCACGCGCCAGCTGGCCAGCCTGATCGTGTCGGGCCTGCCTCTGGACGAGGCGCTGGGCGCACTGGCCGACCAGGCCGAGCGCCAGTACGTGCACGAGCTGCTGGCCGGCATCCGCGCCGAGGTCATGGGCGGCAGCTCGCTGTCCGTGGCGCTGGCGCAGCATCCCAAGGATTTTCCGGATATCTACCGTGCGCTGGTGTCGGCCGGCGAGCACTCGGGCCATCTTGGCGTAGTGCTGGAGCGGCTGGCGACCTATATCGAGACGCGCAACACGCTGACCTCGAAGATCCGGCTGGCCTTCACCTACCCGGCCATCGTGACCGTGGTGGCGTTCGCCATCGTGATCTTCCTGCTGTCGTACGTGGTGCCGCAGGTGGTCAGCGTGTTCGCCAACACCAAGCAGAAGCTGCCCACGCTGACCATCGTCATGCTGTGGCTGTCGGATTTCGTGCGGAACTGGTGGTGGGCCGGGCTCGCCGGGCTGGCCGTGATCACGGCCATCATTCGCAGCGTGCTCAAGCAGCCGGACGTGAAACTGTCCTGGCACCGCTGGCTGCTGACCGCGCCGCTGCTCGGCAAGCTGATCCGGGGCTACAACACGGCGCGCTTTGCCAGTACGCTGGCAATCCTGGTGTCGGCCGGGGTGCCGATCCTGCGCAGCCTGCAGGCGGCCGGCGAGACGCTGACGAACGTGGCGCTCAAGGCCAACGTCGACGACGCCACCACGCGGGTGCGCGAAGGCGCGTCGCTGGCCCGCGCGCTGGCCGCGCAGAACCAGTTTCCGCCGGTGCTGGTGCACCTGATCCGGTCCGGGGAAGCCACCGGCAACCTGCCGGTGATGCTGGAACGCGCGGCCACGGGCGAGGGCCAGGAACTGGAGCGCCGGACGCTGTTCCTGACCAGCCTGCTGGAGCCGCTGCTGATCCTGACGATGGGTGTGGTGGTGCTGCTGATCGTGCTGGCGGTGCTGATGCCGATCATCGAGATCAATCAGCTGGTGAGGTGAAGGCGCGGGGGCGGTGGCAGCGCGACGCGCTGGCCCTCTCCCCCAGCGACAATACTTACTCCTTCGCCGCGACCTTCTTCTTCGCAGGCGCGCGCTTGCGCGGCGCGGCCTTCTTCTTTGCTGCCGGCTTCTTCTCCTCTGCCGGGGCCGCCTCGACCGCAGGTTCCTCTGCGACGACCTCGGGCTCCGGCTCCGCCTCCGCCTCGGCCTTTGCCGACAGCACCGTGGTGCCCGGCGCCGAAAACACCGACTGGTCGATCGGCCACGGGGTCTCGCTGAGCGTCACCTCGGGGCGGCGCGAGCGCTTGCCGCGCGCCTTGGGTGCTTCTTCCACCGGCTCCACGGTTTCCGGGATCAGCGTCGATGCCGAGCCGGCGCTCTCTTCCTCGTCATCGGCCGACAGCGCAGGCGCGGGTTCGGGGATGGCGTCGATTTGCACCACCGGCGCCGGGGTTTCGATCGGCGGCACGGGCTGGGCGACGGGCTGGGCCGGCGGCTGCGGGGCCGGCTTCGGCTGGGACTGCGGCTGCGGCTGGCGCGGCGGCTGCGACTGCTGATGCTGCGGCTGGGGTTGCTGACCCTGCGCCGGCTGGCCCTCGCCCTTGTTGCGCTTCTTCAGCCGCACCCAGATCGTCTTGTTATTGCCGCCGTTGCGGGTTTCCACCTCGAACAGGTTGGTCGCGGTGACCAGCTCCGAAAGCTTGCCGTAGCCGTAGTTGCGCGAGTCGAATTCCGGGGCCTGCTTGGCAATGTAGTTGCCAATGCCGCCCAGCGTGGACCAGCCGTCCTCGTCGGACACGGCCTGCGAGGCGCTTTGCAGCAGGCGCACCAGGCGCGAGTCCTGGCGCAGTTCCTGGCTGCTGCGGCGGCGCGCGGCCGGGGCGGTGCCGGCTTCGGCATCGCTGTCGGTGTCGCTGTCCGTATCGATACCGGTACCGCGCAGCACGTCGGAGTAGATGAACTTGTCGCAGGCGGTCACGAACGGCTTGGGCGTCTTGCGCTCGCCAAAGCCGTACACCATCAGGCCCTGCTCGCGGATGCGCGAGGCCAGGCGGGTGAAATCGCTGTCGCTCGACACGATGCAGAAGCCGTCGAAGCGGCCCGTGTAGAGCAGGTCCATCGCGTCGATGATCATGGCGCTGTCGGTGGCGTTCTTGCCCACGGTGTAGCGGAACTGCTGGATCGGCTGGATCGAGTGGGCCAGCAGGCGGTCCTTCCAGCCCGACAGGTTCGGGCGCGTCCAGTCGCCGTAGATCCGCTTGACGGCGGCCACGCCGTATTTGGCCACTTCGGCCAGCAGGCCTTCGACGATGGCGGGCGCCGCATTGTCGGCGTCGATCAGCACGGCCAGGGTGGCACCCTGGCGGGGAGAATTGTTCATGGTCGGTTCTTCTTGAGAGCCGGGTTGCACCATGGAGGGGGCCCGGCGATGTGACGCGCAGTTGCCACGGAGCGGTCCGTGTGCGCCATTTGGATGCACCGCAGTGTACACGCGCAGCGCCGGGGTATTCGGGAAATCACGGGGGGAGTTGGCCCGTTTTATGCTGCATTGCACGGTACCGCGCCCTGCACGCCGGTGCTACCATCGCCCGCAGAGACACGGCTGTTCGACGCTTCCACAAGAAGCCTGGAACGGTTGCCTATAACTGATGTGTCGGTGATCCCGACAGCATGCCCCCCCAGAGGAGCCCCCAATGAATGCCCCCCTGACCGCCCCGGTCAGCGACGCCATCCGTCGCGCGCTCGAAAACGTTTCCCTCGAAGACAAATACACGCTGGAGCGTGGCCGCATCTACATCAGCGGCACGCAGGCCCTCGTGCGCCTGCCGATGCTGCAGCAGGAACGCGACCGCGCCGCCGGGCTCAACACCGCCGGCTTTATCTCCGGCTATCGCGGCTCGCCGCTCGGCGCGCTCGACCAGTCGCTCTGGAAGGCCAAGAAGCACCTGGCGGCCCATAACGTCGTGTTCCAGGCCGGGCTCAATGAGGACCTCGCCGCCACGTCGGTGTGGGGCTCGCAGCAGGTGAACATGTATCCGGACGCCAGGTTCGATGGCGTATTCGGCATGTGGTACGGCAAGGGACCGGGCGTGGACCGCACCGGCGACGTCTTCAAGCATGCCAATTCGGCCGGATCGAGCCGGCACGGCGGCGTGCTGGTGCTGGCCGGCGACGACCACTCGGCCAAGTCTTCCACGCTGGCGCACCAGTCCGAGCACATCTTCAAGGCCTGCGGCCTGCCGGTGCTCTATCCGTCCAACGTCCAGGAATACCTCGACTACGGCCTGCACGCGTGGGCAATGAGCCGCTACTCGGGCCTCTGGGTGGCGATGAAGTGCGTGACAGACGTGGTGGAATCGTCGGCATCCGTCGAACTGGACCCGCACCGCGTGCAGATTGCCCTGCCCGACGACTTCATCCTGCCGCAGGGCGGCCTGAACATCCGCTGGCCCGATCCGCCGCTCGACCAGGAAGCCCGGCTGCTGGACTTCAAGTGGTATGCCGGCCTGGCCTATGTGCGCGCCAACAAGATCGACCGCGTCGAGATCGATTCGCCGCACGCGCGCTTCGGCATCATGACCGCCGGCAAGGCCTATCTCGATACCCGCCAGGCACTGTCCGACCTGGGCCTCGACGACGAGACCTGCTCGCGCCTGGGCATCCGGCTGTACAAGGTGGGCTGCGTCTGGCCGCTGGAAGCGCACGGCGCCCGCGCCTTCGCCGAAGGGCTGCAGGAAATCCTCGTGGTCGAGGAAAAGCGCCAGATCATGGAGTACGCGCTCAAGGAAGAACTGTACAACTGGCGCGACGACGTGCGGCCCAAGGTCTACGGCAAGTTCGACGAGCGCGACAACGCGGGCGGCGAATGGTCGATCCCGCAGAACAACTGGCTGCTGCCGGCGCACTACGAGTTGTCGCCGGCGATCATCGCCAAGGCCATCGCCACGCGCCTCGACAAGTTCGACCTGCCGGGCGACGTGCGCGCCCGCATCGCGGCCCGCCTGGCCGTGATCGAGGCCAAGGAACGCGCGCTGGCCACCCCGCGCGTGACCGCCGAGCGCAAGCCGTGGTTCTGCTCGGGCTGCCCGCACAACACGTCGACCAACGTGCCCGAAGGCTCGCGCGCGCTGGCCGGTATCGGCTGCCACTACATGACGGTCTGGATGGACCGCAGCACCAGCACCTTCAGCCAGATGGGCGGCGAGGGCGTGGCGTGGATTGGCCAGGCACCGTTTGCCGGCGACAAGCACGTGTTCGCCAACCTGGGCGATGGCACCTACTTCCACTCGGGGTTGCTGGCGATCCGCGCGTCGATCTCCGCCGGCGTGAACATCACCTACAAGATCCTCTACAACGACGCCGTGGCCATGACCGGCGGCCAGCCCGTGGACGGCCAGCTATCGGTGCAGGACATCGCGTACCAGGTGGCGGCCGAAGGCGCGAAAAAGATCGTCATCGTCACGGACCAGCCCGAGAAGTACAACAGCGCGATCAAGCTGCCCGAGGGGCTGACCGTGCACCACCGCGACCAGCTCGACACCATCCAGCGCGAACTGCGCGAGGTGCCCGGCTGCACGATCCTGATCTACGACCAGACCTGCGCCACCGAGAAGCGCCGCCGCCGCAAGCGCGGCACGTTCCCCGATCCGGCGCGCCGCGCGTTCATCAACGACGCGGTCTGCGAAGGCTGCGGCGACTGCTCGGTCAAGTCGAACTGCCTGTCGGTGGAACCGCTGGAGACCGAGCTGGGCACCAAGCGGCAGATCAACCAGTCGTCTTGCAACAAGGATTTCTCGTGCCTGAACGGCTTCTGCCCGAGCTTTGTCACGGCCGAGGGCGCGCAGGTGCGCAAGCCTGAAGCCAGCGGCATCTCGATGAGCGGCCTGCCCGACCTGCCGCTGCCGCAGCTGCCGGCCGTGCGCCGCTCGTACGGCATCCTGGTCACGGGCGTGGGCGGCACGGGCGTGGTGACGATTGGCGGCCTGCTCGGCATGGCTGCGCACCTCGAAAGCAAGGGCGTGACCGTGCTCGACATGGCCGGCCTGGCGCAGAAGGGTGGCGCGGTGCTCTCGCACGTGCAGATCGCCGACAAGCCCGAAGACCTGCACGCCACGCGCATCGCCATGGGCGAGGCGGATCTCGTGATCGGGTGCGATGCGATCGTCTCGGCAACCGACGATGTGATCTCCAAGACGCAGAACGGCCGCACGCGCGCCATCGTCAACACCGCGCAGACGCCGACCGCGGCCTTCATCAAGGACCCGAAGTGGCAGTTCCCGGGCCTGTCCGCCGAGCAGGACATCCGCAACGCGGTGGGCGAGCAGTGCGACTTCATCAACGCCAGCGCGCTGGCCGTGGCGCTGCTGGGCGACACGCTCTACACCAACCCGCTGGTGCTCGGCTATGCGTGGCAGAAGGGCTGGATTCCGCTGTCGCTCGAAGCACTTGAGCGCGCCATCGAACTCAACGGGGTGGCGGTCGACAAGAACAAGGCCGCCTTCGACTGGGGCCGCCATATGGCGCACGACCCGGACCACGTGCTGGGCCTGACTGGCAAGCTCAAGACGCAGACCGAGGGCGCCGATGTGGTGAAGCTGCCGACATCGTCGGGCGCGCTGCTCGAAAAGCTGATCGCCAGCCGCGTCGACCTGCTGACCAAGTACCAGGACGCCGCGTACGCGGGGCAGTTCCGCGATGCCATCCAGCGCGTGCGGACGGCCGAGAGCGCCCTCGTCGGCACCGGCAAGCCGCTGCCGCTGACCGAAGCGGCGGCTCGTAATTTGTCCAAGTTGATGGCGTACAAGGACGAGTACGAGGTGGCACGGCTCTACACCGACCCGATCTTCCTCGACAAGCTGCGCGCCCAGTTCCAGGGCGAGCCGGGGCGCGACTACCAGCTCAACTTCTGGCTGGCGCCCCCGGTCACGGCCAAGCGCGACGACAAGGGCCACCTGGTCAAGCGCCGCTTCGGGCCATCCACGATGACGCTGTTCCGCATCCTGGCGAAGCTCAAGGGCCTGCGCGGCGGTCCGCTCGACGTGTTCGGCCGCACCGGGGAGCGCCGTACCGAGCGTGCGCTGATTGGCGAGTATCGGACGCTGCTCGATGAACTGGCCAACGGGCTGACGGCTGCGAACCACGCCACGGCCGTGGAACTGGCCGGCGTGCCGGACGATATCCGCGGGTTCGGGCATGTGAAGGAAAACAACCTCGTGGCGGCGCGCGCAAAGTGGGCGCGGCTGCTGGCGGTGTTCCGCGATCCGAAGGTGGGGGAACGGGCGGCTTGAGAATGGCGGCTTCAGCCATTGATGCGCCAGCCCTCACCCCCCGGCCCTCTCCCGCTTTGCGGGAGAGGGCCGGGGCGAGGGCAAGCGTCTTTAATGCGCGATACGAATACTTTATCCGATAACGTACCGCTCGCAATCAATGCAATGAATCTCCACGACGATTAAGCCCCCACTGAAAACCTCCCCCGCTTCACTCCCCGCCCCGATACAATTTCCGCTTCACCACCCCGCACACCGGCGCCCCCGAATGCGCCGGGCGCGCCATGACCGCCACGGCCCCTTCCCTTTCCCCCCGCCAGCTTGTCTGGACGCTCGGCATTACAGAGATCATCAGCTGGGGCACGCTCTACTTCACGTTCACGGTCTTTCTTGAGCCGATGCATCAGGCGCTGGGTTACGGCAAGCCGTTCCTGGCCGGCGGGTTCTCGCTGGGGTTGCTGGTCTGGGCGCTGTGTTCGTTTGCGGTGGGGCGGCTGCTGGATCGCGTGCCGGCGCGCAAGGTGATGAGCGTCGGCTCGGTGCTGGCCGGGATCGGCCTGCTGCTGTGGGCGTGGTGCCCGTCGCCGGCGCTGTTCCTGCTGATGTGGATTCCGCTCGGGCTGGCCATGGCCTCGACGCTCTACGAACCGGCCTTCGTGGTGCTGCGGCAGGCGTTTGGCGACAGCTACCAGAAGCCGATCGTCCAGGTCACGCTGTTCGCCGGCTTCGCCAGCACGATCTTCATCCCCATCGGCCAGTGGCTGGTGCTGCACCTGGGCTGGCGCGAGACGCTCGTGGTCTTTGCGGCCCTGAACCTGCTGGTCTGCGCGCCGCTCCACGCCCGGCTGCGCTACACCGTGCATGCCAGCTATGGCGGCACGCCGATTCCGGGCGCCGCCTCGGAATCCCCGCGCATCGCACGCGACACGTTGCGCCAGCCCGTGTTCTGGGCCGTGGTGCTGGCCTTCACAGCCACGGCCGTGGTCGCCTCGCTGCTCGGCGCGCATCTGATTCCGATGCTGACCGAGAAAGGCATGCCCGTCGGCCAGCAACTGATCGTCGCCGCACTGATCGGCCCCGCGCAGGTGGCGGGCCGGCTGGCCATGGCGCGGCTGCCGATCAGCCATCCCGTGCGGCTGGCGATGCCGGTTTACGCGGTGATGAGCGTGGGCCTGCTGTGCCTGACGCTGGGAACCGGCTACTGGCTGATGGCTGCTGCAATCTGTTACGGTTGCGCCAATGGCGTCAATACGATGCTGCGCGCGATGGCGATGCCCGAACTGATCTCGCGTCATCACTATGCAACGCTGAACGGGCTAATGATGACCCCGGTGCTGCTGATGCAGGCTGCCGCGCCGTGGCTCGGCGCCCTGCTCTGGCGCGTGGCCGGCGGCTACTGGCTCATGCTGTGGGTCATGGTGGCGCTGGCGCTGGGCGCGCTGGGCGCTTTCGCCTACGCGCTGCACCAGCGCGGCCTGCTGCGGCAGGGCGCCGCCGTTGCCTGAGTCGCGCCCGCCGCGTCCGCCGCTTCCGTCAAACCCAAGCTGTTCCTGGCCGTACCCGATGTCCGATTACTCGATAGAAACCACACCGCCTCCGCTTTCCTCCCCTGCCCCGTCACCCCGCGCGGTGTCGCGCGCCACGCGCGGCACGATGGCGCTGTTCTTCGCCAATGGCGCCACCTTTGCCACCTGGGGCGTGCATATCCCCACGATCAAGGCGCGTTTCGACCTCTCCGACGCCCTGCTCTCGTTCGCCATGCTGGCCGTGGCGGCTGGCGCCATCATTGCGATGGGCCCGGTCGGGCGCTGGGTCGGCAAGTGGGGCAGCGGCCGGGCGTCGATGTTCGGCGGGGTGGCGTTCTCGCTTGTCACCGCGTCGGTGCTGGCCATGCCGAGCTTCTGGCTGCTGCTGCCAACGCTGCTGGTGTTCGGCATGACCAACGCGGTGTTCGATGTCGGCATGAACGCGCAGGCGGCCACCGTGGAGGCCAGCCGCACCCGCCCCGTCATGTCGGCGCTGCACGGCATGTTCAGCCTGGGCGGCATGGTGGGCGCGGCGTTTGGCGGGCTGATGCTGTCGCTGGGCGTCCCGCCGCTGGCCCATGGCCTGATGATCGCGGCCATGACCGCCGCGCTGGCCATCGGTGTCGCGCCGGGGCTGCTGGCCGATCATCCGGTGCTGCCCTCGGCCGACCACCACCGCGAGCACGCCTCGCGCGCGCTCTGGCTGCTGGGGTTGATGGCGTTCCTGGGACTGGTGGGCGAGGGCGCGATGTATGACTGGACCACGGTCTACATGCGCGATATCACGCAGGCGCCGCTCGACTGGATCAGCTTCGGCTACGCCGCGTTCTCGGGCGGAATGGCCTGCGGCCGCTTTGGCGGCGACCGCCTGCGTGCCCGCTTCGGCGACGCGCGCACGCTGACCGGCAGCGCCTGGATGGGGTTCGCGGGCATCGCGCTGTCCATCGTCCTGCCGGAGCCCTTGGCCGCACTGATCGGCTTCGGGCTGATGGGACTGGGCGCCGCCAACATGGTGCCGATTTTCTTCGTGGCGGCGTCGCGGCTGCCCGGCATCGCCCCGGCCGAATCCATCGCGCGCGTGGCGCGCTTCGCGTACGTGGGGCTGCTGATCGGCCCGGTGCTGATCGGCGGCGTGGCCCATCTGGCCGACCTGCGCGTGGGGCTGGCCGTGGTGGCGCTCACGATGGGCTACATCGCGCTGTTCGGCGCCCGCGCCGCCCGCCGCTACCTGACCACCTGACTGCTGACCGACTACCCCGGCAGCCTCAGGCCGCCTTGGGTAGCGGCGCGTGGCCGGCGCCCTGGCCCTGGAACACGAAGGTATCCATCGCCAGCACGCCGTACGTGACTTCGTCGGCCACGCGGGCCACCTCTGCGGCACCACCCGCGCCGCCGGCTGCGTCCGAACCCAGCGCCGCGCCCAGCACCACGAAGAACGGCAGCAGGTGCTCGTCCGTGGGATGCGCGCGGCGGGCGTACGGCGCCTGGGCGCGATAGTCCGCGATCCTCGACACATCGCCCGTGGCGAGCGCCTCGTCGAGCGCATCGGTCATCCAGCCCCGGAACGCGTCGACATACGGCTCGGTCTGCGGCCCATGCTGCGCCTTGCGCTCGCCGCCGCCGAAGACTTCCTGCAGGTTGTGCGTGAAGCTGCCCGAGCCAATCACCAGCACGCCCTCGGCGCGCAGCGGCGCCAGCGCGCGGCCAATCTCGATCTGGGTGGCCGGGCTCAGGTACGGATTGAAGGCGAGTTGCACCACGGGAACATCGGCATCCGGAAAAAAGTGACGCATCGGCATCCAGGCGCCATGGTCGAGCGGGCGGTCCTCGTCCGCGCCCACGTAGCTGGCGCCGGGGATGGCCGCCGCCTCGATCAGCGCCTTGACGCGCACGGCCAGTTCTGGCGAACCCGGCGCGTCGTAACGCAGTTTGTACAGCTCGCGCGGAAAGCCGCCGAAGTCGTGCCAGGCTTCCTGGCGCGCACGCGTGCTCACGGCCAGCGTGCTGTAGATCCAGTGGGCCGAGATCACCAGCACGGCCTTGGGCTTCAGTGCCTGCAGGCGGGTGCCGAGCGCGTCGAAGGCAGCGCCCGTGGGACCGGGATCGATCGCCAGCATCGGCGATCCATGGGAGACATAAAGAGCGGGAAGCAAGGTAGTCATGGCGACAGGCCGTTCAGCGGTTTTTCTGCGATGCCTGCAGTCTGGCAAAGATCGCGCGCCCCAACGCCCCGCAATTGCGGACACCTCGTGCAAAAAACTTGAACGTGCGGCCGCTGCAACGTGAGGCAGTGCCGCAAGGCGTTGGATACCGCACACAAGCGACGTGTATCTGCAACGCCGCCCGGCCAGCCGCAAGCCGAATCGGCCTATGATGGGGTCCAGAGATGCCATGAGGCATCCGCCGGAGAAAGCCCTTGGCCAAGCGTTTCGATCCCCTGCACGCCCTGCCCCCTGCCCTGTGGTGGCAGCCCGGCGTCTATGGCAGCGGCCCGGCCGTACTGCTCTGGATCATCGCCCGCCTGCCCGCCGATTTGCTCGCCGAAGTCACCGGCATCCCCTTTGCCGCGGCGCTGCTCAACCACGCGGGCGATACCGTCTTCCTGATTGGCTGGGTCGCCAGCGCCGCGTGGCTGTGGTTCACGCGCAAGCGACCCGTCCGGAGACATGGGTAACACGTAATCTGCACTGCACTTTCAGAGGGCCGGCTCGGCTCGATGTAAGGAATCGCTTAAGATGGCGCCTTGCGTCACCGCCGGGACACACCGGCGGGGGCATCCACCGGTTCTTTCCTCTGCATCAAGCCCCATGTCCGTTACAGCAGCCACTGCCAACGACCTTTCCCGCTCCACCCGACGACGCGCGATTCTCGCCGCCACCATCGGCAACGGCCTGGAATGGTTCGATTTCACCGTCTACAGCTTCTTCGCCGTCATCATCGCCAAGCTGTTCTTCCCCACCGGCGACGACCTGACCTCGTTCCTGCTCACCGTTGCCACGTTCGGCGTGGGCTTCTTCATGCGCCCGGTGGGCGCCATCGTGCTCGGCGTCTATGCCGACCGCGTGGGCCGCAAGGCCGCGCTGACGCTGACCATCCTGCTGATGGCGCTTGGCACGGCCATCATCGGCCTGGCCCCGACCTATGACTCCATCGGCCTGTGGGCGCCCGCGCTGATCGTCGTGGCCCGCCTGATCCAGGGCTTCTCGGCCGGCGGCGAAGTGGGCGGTGCCACCGCCTTCCTGATCGAGCACGCGCCCGACGAGGAGCGCGGCGCCTACGCCAGCTGGCAGCAGGCCAGCCAGGGCATCTCGTTCATGCTCGGCGCCGCCATGGGCGCGCTGGTCATCAACGGGCTGGACCAGGCGCAGATCGACAGCTGGGGCTGGCGCGTGCCGTTCCTGTTCGGCCTGCTGATCGGCCCGGTGGGCATGTACATCCGCTCGCACCTGGAAGAGCCGCCCGAGTTCGAAGCGCGCCGCGCCGAGCGCAAGGCCAACAAGGTGAAGTTCTCGCCGCTCACGCAGGTGCTGCGCGACCATCCGCGCGAAGTGCTGGCCGGCCTGGGCGTGACCATCCTGTGGACGGTCTGCACCTACGTGCTGGTGTTCTACATGCCGTCGTACGCCAAGCAGCAGCTGGGCCTGCCGCTGGGCGCCACGTTCCAGTCGACGGCGATCTGCGGCGCCATCATCCTGGTGCTGTGCCCGCTGATGGGCATGCTGTCCGACCGCGTGGGCCGCAAGCGCATGCTGAGCGTGGTGGCGCTGGCCATCCTCGCACTGGCCTACCCGCTGTTCCACTGGCTCAACGTGTCGCCCACCACGGCCACGCTGCTGCAGGTACAGATCGTCCTGGGCATCCTGCTGGCGGCCTTCACGGGTCCCGCGCCGGCCGTGCTGGCCGAGCAGTTCCCGACCGAGGTGCGCTCCACGGGCCTGTCGCTGGCGTACAACTTCGCCGTGACGATTTTCGGCGGCTTCGCCCCGCTGATCGTGACGTGGCTGATCGAGTCGACCCACAACAAGCTGGCGCCGGCCTACTACGTGATCGCGGCGGCCGCCATCAGCTTCGTCGCGCTGATCTTCATGCACGACCGCACCGGCAAGCCGCTGGCCTGATTTCCGCCAGCCCTTGCATGGACAAAGCCAACCTTCGGGTTGGCTTTTTTTCGGCCAATCGAATGTCCGATTCCGGCGCGCCGTATCCGGTACGCTAGCGCTTTTGCCTGCCCGAATCGAACCTATGACGACAACGTCCGCGACATCCGCACCCAAGGCCCCGGTACGCTGCGGCTGGTGTGGCGAACTGGAAGACTACTGCCACTATCACGACAACGAATGGGGCTTTCCGGTGGACGACGACCGCCGCCTGTTCGAGAAACTCTGTCTCGAAGGCTTCCAGTCTGGCCTGAGCTGGCTCACGATCCTGCGCAAGCGCGAGGCATTCCGTCGTGCTTTCGCCAATTTCGAGATCGACAAGATGGCGCGCTTCACGGAGAAAGACGTGGAGCGCCTGCTTGGCGACGCCGGCATCGTGCGCCATCGCGGCAAGATCGAGGCGGCCATCCACAATGCAAAGTGCGCCCAGGAACTGCTGAAGACCGAGCCGTCGCTGGCCGCCTACTTCTGGAAGTTCGAGCCCGATCCGAAATCCCGCCCGAAGACGCTGACGCCCGAGGTATTGCGCACGTTCACGACCAGCCCCGAATCGGTGGCGTTGTCGAAGGACCTCAAGAAGCGCGGCTGGAAGTTCGTCGGCCCCACCACGATGTATGCGCTGATGCAGGCCATGGGGCTGGTCAACGACCATATGGACGGCTGCACCACACGCGCCCAGGTGCTGAAGGCGCGCAAGGCATTCAAGGTGCCGCGCTAGTTTTCCTGCCCGCGCAACAGTCCGTATACGGTTTACGTCACTGTTTACGTATACATAAATAGTAGTAGTAATGGTTAACACCAATGCCTGGCGGTGGATAACCATCTTTTTCCCTTTCTGATCAGATACTTGCGAAAAAGATAACCGTAGGGCCAAGCGCACGGGGCATACGTGGACAGCGGTGGGCAACCCGGCCCGCTGCTGGCGGCGCGCCGGTATACCGGCGAAGTTGTACGTATACGTCCCACAGCGGCCCCACAGGCCGCCCCCATCCCCATCACAGGCTTGTGCACGGGGTTGTCCACAGGCGCCGCATGGGTTCACACTGGCGGCTTGCCGCTGCGGAGCCGTCCATGGACACCACAACCCTGTTCCTCTACCTCGTCGCCGTCGCCACCGTGATGGTGACGCCCGGCCCGACCATGCTGCTGGCCCTGAGCAACGGCGCCACGCGGCCGGTGCGCGTCACCGCCTGCGGCATCGCCGGCGCGGCGCTGGCGGACCTGATCCTGATCGGCGCGGTCGGCTGCGGCCTCGGCGCGGTGCTCCAGGCTTCGGAACTGCTGTTCTCGGCCATCAAGTGGATCGGCGCGGCCTACCTGCTCTACCTCGCCGTGGCGATATGGCGCGCGCCCACCCATGCGCTGGTGGCCACCACCGATGCCTCGTCAGCAAGCGGCCGCGCCGCCTTCCTGCGCGCGCTGTTCGTGGCCGTATCGAACCCCAAGGCCATCCTGTTCACCTCGGCGTTCGTGCCCCAGTTCGTCCACGCCGACAAACCGGTGGCGCTCCAGTACGCGATCCTCGCCGTGGTGGCCGCGCTGATGGACATCCTGATGATGGCGATCTACGCCTTCGGCGGCCGCCACGCGGTGCGCAGTTTGTCCGGCCGCGCCGTGCAATGGATCAACCGGGGCTGTGCCGGCATGCTGGCGTTCCTGGCGGTGGGCCTGAGCCTGTACCGGCGCAGCGACCTGCGCTGACCCGCTCCTAGCCCGCCGCCGGCCGCCGTACCGGATCGACGTGCGTCATCACGTTGAGCACGTCATCGCGCACCATCGCCCGGCGCCGCGCCTCGGTGGCAATGGCATGCCCCTGCTCGACGGTCAGATCGGCCTGAATCTCCAGATGCACGTCCACCAGGATCAGATCGCCCATCTTGCGCGTCTTCAGATCATGCAGGCCCAGCAGCCCCGGCGTCCCGAGCATCGCGGATCGTAATTCCTCCACAACGTCCGCGTCGGCGGCGCGATCCATCAGGTCGTTCATCGCATCCCAGCCAAACTGCAGCCCCATCCGCGACACCATCAACCCCACCACGATCGCCGCCACCGGATCAAGCACGTGGTACCCGAGCAGGTTGCCGCCAATCCCCAACGCCACCACCAGCGACGACGCCGCATCGGAGCGCGCATGCCACGCATTGGCCACCAGCATGCTCGACCGCACCCGCTCCGCCACGCGCAGCATGTACCGGAACAGCAACTCCTTCGACGCCAGCGCGCCCAGCGCCACCCACAACGCCACCGCCTGCACCGGTTCCCCACCGCCGGGATGCTGGATCTTGCCTACCGCCGCCCACAACATCCCGGCACCCACCGACAGCAGCAGCACCCCCAACGCCAGCGACGCCGCCGTCTCGAACCGCTGATGCCCATACGGATGATCGTGATCGGCGTCCTTCCGACTGTGATGACCAGCAAACAGCACCACGAAATCGGACACCAGATCGGACAACGAGTGCAACGCGTCAGCCACCAGCGCCTGCGACCCGGCGATGACGCCGATGGTCCCCTGCGCGATGGTCAGGGCGATGTTGACGAAGACACTGACAAGCGTCGAACGACGGCCGGCGAGGTGGCGGGCTTCGGGGGTGGGGGATGGGGAAGCGGACATCGGGGCTGTGCGATGTGACTGGCGAAGCTCCACACGTTATCACTTTCCCGACGAAATACGATTCGTCTTATTTCCTGTAGGGAATGGGGCTTCTAAGCTGCCCGTTCGAAGCGAACAGGAGCGAGCGTGCGAGATGCCAGTCAACTTTCGACATGCGATGACGATGCCATTGCAAGATCGAGGCCACAAAAAGAAACGCCTCCACGAGGGAGGCGTCGGGCCGGAGATGCGATCTCCGGCGGGGTTGATGTGCAAAAGGGTATGCCGGGGCACGAACAGTGTCAATGCTGCGGCCACGCGAATCAGCGCCGTGTCTTGATGTATGTCGACGGATTCAATCTTTACTTCGGTTTGCGAAGCAAAGGATGGCGAAAATACTATTGGCTGGACCTGTGCGCCCTGGCATCGCTCCTCATGAAGCCGGATCAGCAGTTGGATGGCGTTCACTACTTTACGTCACGCCTTCGCGTCACGGCTACCAACGCCGGAACGGTGCAGCGGCAAGCGCTATACCTCGAAGCACTTGGTACTCGCCCGAATCTGCATACCCATCTAGGCCACTATCTCGAGAAAAAGAAGCGCTGTCATGAGTGCGGCGCCCGCTGGGTGGAGTACGAGGAAAAGATGACCGATGTGAACATCGCCGTCCAGATGATGTTGGACGCCGTCCATGACAGGTTTGACACGGCAATCCTGGTATCCGGGGACAGCGATCTGACTACGCCGTTGAAAAGCCTGCGCAGCCAGTATCCCGACAAGCGCCTGATCATCGCTTTTCCGCCAGGACGGCATTCCTGCGAACTCAAGAGCGCGGCGCATGGCAATTTCACCATCGGCGAGTCGAACCTGCGCAAGTCGCAGTTGCCGATGTCCGTAACCCGTGCTGACAACTTCGTACTTGAGCGGCCGATTCGATGGCGCTGATCCGCGCACGAGGCAAATTCCCGTTTGATTGCTACGGACGGGCCAAGTACCCGTGCCCAAAGCAAAACAACGCACTACATCGCGAGACGTAGTGCGTTGTTCTACAAGGAAAATCCTGGTGGACCGAAGGAGGATCGAACTCCCGACCTCTGCATTGCGAACGCAGCGCTCTCCCAGCTGAGCTATCGGCCCTTGCGGTTGATTCTAGCCGAAGTCCGTGCGGCCTTTCAATCGCTTGGAACCAACATCGGGGGTTGGGTCAAACCCCGGTCAGGCGGGTGCCATGCCGGGGTTGCCGGGCATACCGCGGACGGTTGGCAGGTTCAGGGGGCGGGCGCTGACTTCCTTGCTGGCGCGCAGCCATTGGGCCATTACGTCCCAGATCGGGGGGCCGCCGGTCTGGCGGGCTTCCTCGGCGACGGGGGCCCAGCCGGCTACCTTGTAGGTCTTGCCGGCGTCGATGGGGCGGCCGGCGAGGCGCATCCCGGTGATCCGCTGGCCCATCGGGCGGGTGGGGTCGATGGTGTACTGCAGGCCGCCTACGCGCACCATGTCGCCGCCCTGCTGGTAGTACGGGTCCGGGTTGAACAGGTTGTCGGCCACGTCTTCGAGCACGGTCTTGATCGTGGTGCCGGACATCTGCGTGACCGTGGTGTACGGATAGGTGATGGCGGTCTGGTCCATCAGCGCTTCCATCGTGATGGGCTGGCCGGGCAGCAGCGTCGTGCCCCAGCGGAAACCTGGCGAAAATGCGATCTCGGCGTCCTGGACGGCCATGAGGCCGTCCAGGATCAACTGGTCGAAGGTGCCGTTGAAATTGCCACGCCGGTACAGCAGGCCACGGTTCACGGCTAGTACTTCGCCGAGTTTCGATTCGTAGGGTGCACGCACCTTGCGGATCAGCGCGTCCATCTGCGGATCGGCGCTCAGGTAGTTGGCGAAGACCGGCAGCAGCTTGTACCGGAAATCGGCCACCTTGCCGTTGCGGACGTCGAAGTCGAGCACGCCGAGGAACTTGCCGTTGGAGCCCGCGTTGGTCACCAGCGTCACGCCGCCGGCGTTCTTCACGGGCACCGGGGCCGGTACGCCGTCATGGGTATGGCCGCCGAGGATGGCGTCGAGGCCGCGCACGCGCGAGGCGAGCTTCAGGTCCACGTCCATGCCGTTGTGCGACAACAGCACCACCGCCTGCGCGCCCTTGCCGCGCGCCTCGTCGATCACCTGCTGGAGGTTTTCCTCCTGGATGCCGAACGTCCAGTCCGGCACAAAGTAGCGCGGGTTGGCGATCGGGGTGTACGGGAACGCCTGGCCGATGATGGCCACCGGCACGCCGTTCATCTCGCGAATCACGTAGGGGTCGAAAACCGGGTCGCCGAAGTCGTTGGTCTTGACGTTCTGCGCCAGGAACGACACCCGCCCCTTGAAGTCGTTATCGACGATCTGCTTCACGCGCTCGGCGCCGAGCGTCATTTCCCAGTGCGGCGTCATCACGTCCACGCCGAGCAGCAGCGCGGCATCGACCATGTCCTGCCCCTTGGTCCACAGCGCCGTGGCGGAGCCCTGCCAGGTGTCGCCGCCGTCCAGCAGCAGCGCGCCAGGGCGGCTGGCCTTCATGCGCCGCACCAGCGTGGCAAGGTGCGCGAAGCCGCCCACCTTGCCGTAGCGCCGCGCCGCCTCGGTGAAGTCGAGATAGGTGAATGCGTGCGCGGCGGCGCTGCCCGGCGCGATGCCGTACTGGCGCAGGAACGCCTGCCCGACGAGGTGCGGCGGCTTGCCGGCCCATTCGCCCACGCCCAGGTTGACGCTCGGCTCGCGGAAGTGCACCGGGTTCAGCTGCGCGTGGCAGTCGGTGAAGTGCAGCAGGTGGACGTTGCCGAAGCGCGGCACGTCGTAGAGCCGGTCGGCCGCCTGCGCTGCCT
This sequence comes from Cupriavidus agavae, assembly GCF_004217045.1. GTDB lineage: Bacteria > Pseudomonadota > Gammaproteobacteria > Burkholderiales > Burkholderiaceae > Cupriavidus > Cupriavidus agavae. The sequence goes on along the minus strand of NZ_SGXM01000011.1, from coordinate 100,856 downwards.
GGGCGTCGCTGCCCGGAAATGCCATGCCTCCGGCGCCGGCCACGGCCAGCACCTGCAGGAACTCGCGTCGGTTCATGCTGTTATCCGTTGAGTAAGGGGGCGCTGCCTACGGCTTGGCGTAGCGCGCCAGCGCCGCCACGTCGTCGTCGATCATCTCGCCAACCTCCTTCTGCACCACGCGGCCCTTGCCGTCCAGCACATAGAGTTCGGGCAGGCCCCGGCGGGTGCCGAACGCGCGGCGCAGCGCGTCGGAATCCATGGTCGCCGGGAAGGTGTAGCCGCGCTGTTTCACGTACGTCTGCGCCTCGCGCGGATCGCGGTCGATACTGATCGTCAGGACCTGGAGCTTCGTGCCGCGCGTCTTGTCGTAGAGCGCCTGCAGCCGCGGATTCTGCAGCGCGCAGAACGGACACCACGTGGCCCAGAACTCGACGACCACCGGTTTGCCGGCCCAGTGCGAGGCGGGTACGGTGCTGCCGTCGAGCAGTGTGATGTCGGGCAGGCGGATGGCATCGCCCACCTCGGCCGCCTGCGCGGCGGCAGCGCCGAGGGCCAGCGCAGCGACGGCCAGCCAGGCCCGTGCCCGCCGCGCCGCCGTTGCCATTACTGGTTGACCGGCGAGGCCGGATCCAGCAGCAGCGCCATCACGTCGCGGATCTGCTGTTCGGTCAGGATGCCCTTGTGGCCGAAGCGCGGCATGTTCGAGCACGCGCTGTAGGCGTTGGAATCCCAGATCTTGCCCCACGTGTACTTGACCACCTCCTGCGAGTTGCCACGCAGTTTTCCGTAGTTGTACAGCGACGGGCCGATATTGCCGAACGAGATTTCCGCCTTGGTCAGCTGGTGGCAGGCGTAGCAGTTGGCGCCGTTGGTACCGCCCACCGGATCGGTGAACTGCATGCCCCGGCCGTTCTGCGCGATCTTCTCGCCTTCCTTCCAGTCGCCGATGAAGTTGCTGTCGGCCGGGTACTTGACCTGCTTCAGTTCGGCCGCTTCCACCTTCTTGGCCAGCGCCGCCGGCACGCGGGTGCGATCGGGATACTGGCTGCAAGCCTTCTGCGTGGGGTCCTGGTTGATCACGCCCTCGACCGTGGCCGGTCCCTTCGACGTGAACGACGATTCGATCAGCTGGCGGACGTCGGCATCGCTGACCCTGGCCACCTTCTCGGCCTTGCCCTTCGCGGCCGTTTGCGCCTGCGCGCCGCCTGCCAGCAGTGCCAGCGCGGCGACGGACACCAGTGCCATCTTGTGGAGTGTTTTCATGTTGTTGTCTCCGGGCTCAGCGCTTCATGTTCGGGCCGTCGTACGTGCCGCCGTTGGCGTTCTTCGCCAGGAACATCGTCAGGGCGGTGATCACGTCCGAGCCATAGGCCGGTTCGGGGAAGCGTTGCTGGCGCAGGCAGTCGTAGAGGCGGTGCTGCATCGTGCGCACCTCGCCCTGCGACACCCGGTACGCCGGCCACGTGGTGTAAGCGGCCTGGGCGCCCTTCTCGGTCATCAGGTTCGGCAGGTCCTGCAGCCGGATGCGCTGGCCGTCCACGGCGTGGCAGGTGGCGCAGGCAAAGTCGTAGGCGCCGCCACGGTAATAGAACATCTTCTGGCCGAGCGCGTAGACGCGCTTCTCTTCGGCGTGCTTCAACTGGACGTTCATCTTCACGCCGCGCGACTCGCCGGTCACGAAGGCGGCCAGCCGCTCGATCTCCGACGGCTTGCCGGCCGACGAGAACGGGTTCTTCGTGGCCTCTTCCTTCGTCAGGCCCTGCAGCGTCACGCGGCAGTAGGCCAGGCGCTGTTCGAGGTCCATTACCTTGCCGGCATCGGCGAAGTAGCGCGGCAGTTCCGCGTAGGCGCCCTTGGTCACGCCCGGGCCCTTGCCGAGGTCGCACTGTTCGAGCGACGCGTTCTTCGGGCCGGCCGGCTTCTTCCACATCTCTTCGCCGGCAGCTTCCCAGAGCTCGGCCGGATTGCCTTCGGCCAGCATCTGGCGGTACTTGGCAATTTCCTCGGCGGTCTTGTCCTGGGCCAGCGCGGGGCCGGACAGCGCGGCCGCCACGGCGGCGGCGGCAGTGGCCAGCGCGGCCAGTGCCACCGTGGCGGTGCGGCGGGAGTTGCGAGCACTGCGCTCGGTAACGGTCACCATTGGGGCATTTCTCCTCGTCGTCTCGCCCCGGCACCGTCTGGCGCCAGGGCGGACCACTGTCTTGTTCGGAACCGGCGGCTCGTTGCCGGTTGTCATGCGTGGCGCGTCAGGGCTTGATGTAGGCGTAGCCTTCCTCGAACTGCAGCCGGGCCACTTCCACCACGCCGGCCTGCACGACCTTGGCGTCCATCAGCAGGTTCTGCTCGGAAATGCGGCGCGCGGTCAGCGTGTTGCGGCAGACGCGGAACTCCACGCCCGACGAACTCAGCGCCGCCACGGGCGCCTCGAACGTGTTGCCGCGCGCATCCTTGGCGCCTTCGACCAGGAAATCCACGCCGAAACCGAACGCCACGACCACGATCTTCGTGTCGGGCGCGCCGTTCAGGTGGTTGCGCAGGTTGGACATCGCCCGCACGGCCTGGTCGTTGCCCTCGGACAACTGGTAGACCACCTTGACGCGGCCCTTGCCGCCGGACGCGGGTGCCGGCGCCTGCTGGGCCGATGCCCTGGCCGAGAGGCCGATGGCGGCCAGTGCCGCCGTGGCGCGAATGAATGCTCGCCGCATAGTGCTTCCTTGCTTCGCCGGATCAGGCGATGGTGGCCTCGTCGGTACGCTTGTCGCCGCGGTTGTCGACCCAGGTCACGGTGACCTTGTCGCCCTTGGCGCCGCCCTTGAACTTGAAGTTCAGGAACGGGTCCTTCGACACGGCCGGGCCGAACTGGGCCTGGAAGACGTCGCGGCCCTTGTACGTCGCCGTCACGGTCTGGATATGCCAGGCCGGCACGGTCTTGCCGGAGGCGTCCTTGCGCTGGCCGGTCTCCATGTCGTGCTTCATCAGAATCTTGACGTCTACGACGCCGCCGTTTTCGGTGGCGCGAACGCGCATCGGGTCTGCCATGTGCTTCTCCTGTCAGCAGGTATCGGGTTCGGGTATCGGAACAACCAGGTCGGGGCAGGGTCGGGCGCGGCCTCAGCCGCCGCAGCCGCCCAGCGTGACCTTGATTTCCTTCGATGCCACGTACCACTTGCCGCCGGCCTTGACGGCCGCGTGCACCACCGAGGTCTGGCCCATCTTCACGCGCGTGGACACGAACGGCTCGGTGCCGGCCGGGATGATGAAATCGGCGGCCAGCGTGTTCGGGTTCTTTTCCACGAGGATGGCGATCTGCTCGGTGTCCGGGATGTTGCTGGTCACGGCCACCGGCACCACGGCGCCGTTCTCGGCGATGTCGGGGGCGTTGAAGCTGATCGCACCGCTCTTCTCGGCCGCGTTGCCGCCGAGCGACTTGATCACGTCGGCCACGCTCTTGCCTTCGAAGGCGGCCTTGTTCCATTCGGCGGCTTGCGCCTCGCTGATCAGCCCGGTGGCTGCCATCAGCGACAGTACGGCGGTCATCCGCAGCACTTCACGTCGTTTTTTGTCCATTTTTGCTTTCCGTACTTACCCGGTTTCCTGTCGACCCCAGCGGTGCCCGGTGCGTCGCCGGACCCTGCGTTTTCAGATATTTCCGTCATGCCGGCGGCAGGCCGGTGCCACCGGCCTGCCCGCCTGGTGGCTGGCTTACTTGGCCGGTGCGCCGGCCAGCACCCACTCCACCACCGTCTTCACATCGGCGTCGCTGATGGTCGGGTTGGCCGGCATCGGCACCGGACCCCAGACGCCCGAGCCGCCGCCCTTCACCTTGGCCGACAGCTTGGCCAGCGCGCCCTTGTCGCCCTTGTACTTGGCGGCCACTTCCTTGTAGGCCGGGCCGACCAGCTTCTTGTCGACCTGATGGCAGCCCATGCAGGCGTTCTTGTTGGCGATTTCCTGTGCCTTGGCGGCATCGACGGCGGCATGCGAGGACGCCGCGGCAACCAGCATCGCCGCGGCGATGACAAACTGCTTCATGTGTTGTGCTCCAAACTGATTGAGCCGTGGGGACGGCAAATGGCCGCGCACGGGAATCTCCGCGGCGCGGCGCGCGCTGGCCACCGTTGGGGCGGGCTTCTCAGGAGTGCCTCGGCGGTGATCGGTGAGGGCTCCAGGGCATTGCGGCCAGCCCGCTATTTTGCCTCAAGAATGAGCAAGGCTATGGACAACACCGTGATATCGATATGCCCGAATACCGCGCATATCGTCGCCGATCCACCGGATTTCCCCGGGTTAACCCTCGATTTCTTCGGAAATCGGCTATGTCTGGCGCCGGGTCGGCGTCTTGCCCACCCACACGCGGTTGCCGAACACGTTCAGCAGCAGCCCGGCCATGACCACCGCCGCGCCGAGCCACTGCGCCACGCCGAGATCCTCGCCGAGCAGCACGTGGGCGGACACCAGCCCCACCACCGGCACCAGCAGCGTCAGCGGCGCCACCTTGCTGGCCGGATAGCGGGTCAGCAGCCGGCCCCACATCGTGTAGCCGAACAGCGTGGCGGCGAAGGCCAGATAGCAGACCGCGAAGATGGCCTTGCCCGGCACATGGCCGAGCGCTTCGACGATCCGTCCCGGCCCCTCGAACCAATACGACAGCGCCGCGAACGGCAGGATCGGGATCAGCGCCCCCCAGACCACCAGCCCGAGCAGGTCCACCGGCCCAATCTTCTTGCTGACGATGTTGCCGGTGGCCCAGCACAGCGCCGCGCAGAGCGTCAGCCCAAAGCCAGCGGCGGTCATGCCGCCCGGACCCTGCGCCGCGCCGGCGCCGATCAGCGCGAGCCCGCCCGCCGCGATCGCCATGCCGGCCAGGTTGTGCCAGCGCAGCGGCTCGCCCAGCCAGAACGCGGCGATGGCCACCGTGAAGAACACCTGTGACTGGAGCACCAGCGAGGCCAGCCCGGCCGGCATGCCCACGGCCATCGCGTAGAACAGGAACGCGAACTGCCCCAGGCTGATCGACGCGCCATAGGCCACCAGCATCCGCAACGGGATGCGCGGACGCGGGATGAAGACGATCGCGGGAAACACCACCAGCAGAAAGCGCAGCGTGCCGAGCAGCATCGGCGGCACGCCGGCCAGGCCCACCTTGATCACGACGAAATTGACACCCCAGACCACGATGATGGCGAGGGCGAGGAGGCGGTCTTTGGGTTGCATGGGGCGGAGGGTAGCAGGAGCGGCGAGTGGTTTTCGTGTTCTTGTGAGTGGCTTGCTCCCCTCTCCCGCCCTGCGGGAGAGGGGAGCAAGCCTAGCCCAACATATCGGCCCAGATACTCCTGGCCCATGCCTCACCATATCGCCCTTCCAGCACCGAAGGCGCCGCCGACAGCCCGCCCGATCCCGGCACCGTCAGCATCGTCTTCTGCCCTGCGTCATAGCGGTGCACGCTGGCGATATGGATTGCCTCGGTGGCCGACGTGAAGCTGTAGCAGGTATTGGTATAGAGCGGCGCCGGGTCCGGCTGGCGGCCGGCCAGCATCTGGAGGATGGCGGCGGCGGCCACCTTGCCGTGCTGGCTGGCCATCGTGCCCGATTTCGGCATCAGCGGGGCAATCTGGATGGCGTCGCCAAGTACATGGATATCGGGTGCCACGCGCGAGGCCATCGTCTGGAAATCCACTTCGCACCAGCGGCCATTGGCAGTGGCCAGCCCCGCGCCCACCGCAATCGCGCCGGCGCGCTGGGGCGGCAGCAGGTTGATGACGTCGGCCTTCACGTCGTCCTGCACGTCGAACCTGATCGTGCGCGTGGCCGGGTCCAGGTCGACGGCCTCGTGCTGCGGCCGGTATTCGATCAGGCCGGCGTAGCGCGTTTTCCAGACCTCGCGGAACAGCGCGGCCTTCGACGTGATGTCAGGATTGGCATCGAGCACCAGCACCTTGGCGCGCGGCTTGTGCTGCTTCAGGTAGTCCGCCACCAGGCAGGCCCGTTCGTAGGGCCCCGGCGGGCAGCGGTACGGCGCCAGCGGGATGGTCATGGCGAACGTGCCGCCATCGGGCATCGCCGCCAGCTGCCGGCGCAGCGTCTCGGTTTCCGGGCCGGCTTTCCAGGCATGCACGAACTGTGCGCCGCCGGGCGCGGCCAGGCCGGGAATCGCGCCGGTCTGCATTTCCACGCCGGGCGACAGCACGAGCCGGTCGTACGGCAGCGTCGTGCCGCCCGCCAGCCGTACCTGACGGCGGGCGGGGTCGATGGCCGTGGCACGATCGCGCACCACGCGCACGCCATGGCGGCTCGCCAGCCGGTCGTACGATACCGTCAGGTCGCCCAGCTGGCGGAAGCCCGCCACGACGAGGTTGGACAGCGGGCAGGACACGAACGCGGCGTCGGGCTCCACGAGCGTGACTTCCACGGCACCCCGGCTCCAGACGCGCAAGTAGCGCGCCGCCGTGGCACCGCCGTAGCCGCCGCCGATCACCACTACCTTGCCGGGCGCGGCCGCCCGCGCCAGCGCCGGCGTCAGTACGCCAGGCACCGAGGCGGCCAGCGCCGCCTTCAAAGCCAATCGTCGATCCATGGGTTATTTCTGATCCGCGAACCACGCGGCGATGGCCAGTATCTCGGCATCGCTGTAGCCCTTGGCGATCTGCGGCATCACGGTGCCGGGGCGCTTGCCGTTCTTGTATTCGAGCATGATCTCGGTCAGCTCCGCGCGCGGCCTGCCGGCCAGCGACGGGATCGGACTATCCGCCGGCGCGCGGCCGTCCGGGCCATGGCACACCGCGCACGAGGCAGCCTGGTTGCGCGCCTGGTCCACGCGGGCGCGCTGGGCCTCGATGGTCAGCTTGCCGGCGTCGGCCGGGCCCGCCGTCATCGGCGCGGAGGCCGGCTGGTTAGGCTGGGCCGATGCCGCTGGCGGCGCCAGGCAGGCCAGCGCGGCAAGGCCGGCCAGCCAGCGGGGGGACAACAGGTAACGCGGCGGGGGCTGCATGGCTTGTCTCTCTTGTGGGTCCTGCGGGGCCGGGTGGTCCCGGCCCATCCGTTTCAGCTTACGGCAGGTTGCGGCCCGGCGGCAGCGCCACCGGCGACGTCACGGGCGCGGCCACCGGGCTGGTGGTGGCCCCCGAACTGCCCATCGATGCCGGCGCGTCCGAAGTCACCGGCGCATTCGGCTGGCTGCCCGGCACGGTCTGCACCGGTGCCGGCGTCCCCACGGCCTCGCTGCCGGTGTTGCCGTTCTGCGAACTCGACGCCTGATCCAGGCGCGCGCGCTCGGCTTCGCTCACGTAGTCGAACACCTTGACCACCTTCTGCACGCCGCTGGCGTTGCGCGCCACATCGGTGGCCTTGTCGCCCTCGCCCGTGGTCAGCACGCCCATCAGGTAGACCACGCCCTTCTCGGTCGTGACCTTGATCGAGTTGGCCGGCACGCCGTCCGCAGTGACCAGCAGCGTCTTGACCTTGCTGGTCAGGTAGGTGTCGTTGCTGCGCGTCATGAAGCCGGGCGAGGTCGTGATCTCCAGCTCGTTGACCACCTCGCGCGCGTTGGGCAGGCCGCGCACGTACTGTTCGATCTGCTGCTTGATCTGGGCGTTGGCCGCCTCGCCCGTCAGCAGCACCTTGCGGTTGAACACCGACGTGTTCACGCGCGCCTGGCTGCTGCTGTAGCGCGTGCTCAGCGTGCTTTCGATTTCGAGCTGCAGGCCGCGGTCGATGGTCTGCGTGCCCGTGGGCCGGCGGTCGGTGGCCATCACCACGCCAGTGCCCACGGCGCCGGCCAGCACCGGGAAGCAGCCGGCAAGCTGCGTGGCCGACACCACCAGGGCAGCCACGGTCACGGCCGTGCGCGCGGCGCGGGCCAGGGAGGTCGTTGTCTGAGGAATCACGTTCGTCATGCGGGTGTCTGGATAACGGGTGGAGTGCCCGGTGGGTGGATCAAGAAATGGTTCGCAGCCTGTGGATATGGCTGTGGAATACCGGCCCAAAACTGTGTACAAGCTGTGGACGGCCATGTGGATAACCGCTCACGGCTCGCCCAGCAGCGCCTCGTCGATCCCGTCGCACAGGCAATGCAGTGTCAGGCAGTGCACTTCCTGGATGCGTGCGGTGCGATCGCTGGGCGCGCACAAATGAATATCGAACTCGCCGAGCACCGTGGCGATGCGCCCGCCGCCATGGCCGGTCAGCGCCACCACGCTCATGTCGCGCTGGTGGGCCGCCTGGATGGCCGCCACCACATTGGCCGAATCGCCCGAGGTCGACAGCGCCAGCAGGATATCGCCCGGCTGGCCCAGCGCCTCCACCTGCTTCGAGAACACCACGGAAAAATCGTAGTCGTTGCCAATGGCGGTCAGGATCGAACTGTCGGTGGTCAGCGCCAGCGCCGCCAATCCCGGCCGCTCGCGCTCGAAGCGCCCGATCAGCTCGGCGGCGAAATGCTGCGCGTCGGCGGCTGACCCGCCGTTGCCGCACGCCAGGATCTTGTTGCCGCTGGTCAGCGCCATCACCATCCGCTCCACGGCGGCGTCGATATGCGGCGCCATCAGCGCGGCCGCATGCCGCTTGGTGTCGGCGCTGTCCAGGAAATGCTGCTCGATGCTCTCAATGCTCATGGTCAGGTGACTTCTTCACAATCCCGCGCATTATGACGCAGCGTCCGGCCCGGCGTTCCCATCGAGCGAACTCAGGTCGAAGGCGTTGGCCAGCCAGTCGAGCCGGCCCGGCTCGATCGCCACCACATCCACGCGGCACGGCGGCACCTGTCCGAGCGCGGCCAGGTAGTGCGAGGCGGCCAGCAGCACGCGCCGCTGCTTGGCCGGCGTGATGCTCTGCGCGGCGCCGCCAAAGCCGCGTCCGCGCCGCTGGCGCACCTCGACGAACACCAGCGTGCCGTCGCCCGCGCGCATGATCAGATCGATCTCGCCGCCTTTGCAGCGATAATTGCGCTCGACGGGCGCCAGCCCCTGCCGCTGCAGGTAGGCCAGTGCCCGGTCCTCGGCCTGCGCGCCGCGCGCCGTGGCCGTCTGCGCCGGCCGTGGCGGCACCGCTGGCGTGGTCGATTGGAATGAGCGATTCAAAGGAAGTTCTCAAGCATGAGTGAATGGAACCAGCTGGCGGCCGGCCAGACCTACCCGCCCGGCACGCTCTACGTGGTGGCCACGCCGATCGGCAACGTCGCGGACCTGTCGCTGCGGGCGCTGCATGTGCTCGGCCTGGCCGACGCCATCGCCTGCGAGGACACCCGCAATACCGGGCAGCTCCTGACCCGCGTGGGCCTGCAGCGCCCGCTGGTGGCGGTGCACGAGCACAACGAGCGCGAGGCGGCCGTGAAGATCGTCGACCGGCTGGCGGAGGGCGAGCGCGTCGCCTATGTCTCCGACGCCGGCACCCCGGGCATTTCCGACCCCGGCGCGCGTCTCGTGGAAGCGGTGCGCGCGGCCGGCCTGCGCGTGGTGCCGCTGCCGGGGCCCAGCGCGGCGGTGACCGCGCTGTCGGTGGCCGGCGACATGCTTGAAGCCGGCGAAGGCCGCTTCACGTTCGTCGGCTTCCTGCCCGGCAAGCCCAAGGCGCGCGGCGACGCCATTGCCGGGCTGGCCGCGCTCGACCATGCCTGGGTCCTCTACGAGGCGCCGCACCGGATTGCCGATACGCTCGCCGCACTGGCCGAAGGGCTGCCGGCCACACGCCGCCTGCTGATCGGCCGCGAGCTGACCAAGCTGTTCGAGGAAACCCCGGTGCTGACCGTGGCCGACGCCCCGGCATGGCTGGCCGCCGAGGCCACGCGCGGCAAGGGGGAATTCGTGCTGGTGGTGGAAGGCGCCGGCCGGGCCGAACTGGCCGGCGACGGCGCGCCCGACGCCGAGGCGCAGCGCGTGCTGCGGCTGCTGCTGGCCGAGTTGCCGGCCAAGCGCGCCGCCAAGCTGGCCGCGTCGATCACGGGCGCCAGGACTGACGCGCTCTACCAGCTTGCGCTGGCCCAGCGCGCGGATGGCGACGGTTCGGGCGAGGACTGAAACGACAAACGGCACGCGCCGGGGCGTCGTGCCGTTTGAGAAGATTCTGAAACTGTAGAGAAGCGTGAAGCGGGCCGGCGGGAGGTCGATGGTGGAGGGTCGGGCCGTCCGCATCGCCGGGCGCCGCGCCTTACCTGCGCTTCCTGGCGGAGGACTTCGCCGCGCGGGCCTTGGCCTTCGACTTGGCCGGCACCAACGAGTTGGCGGTGTCCGGCACGTCATCGGCGCCGCTGCCGTCACCGGCTTCCGAGCCGCCCGCGTCGATGTTCGGACCCAGCGCCGCCACCTCGGTGCGCGACAGCCGGCGGATTTCCACCTGCGTGGCACCGTGGTCGACAAAGCTCAGGCGCTTGGCCGCCGCGTACGACAGATCGAGAATCCGGTTGCCGTGGTACGGGCCGCGGTCGTTGATGCGGACCACCGCCACCTTGTTGTTGCGCAGGTTGCGCACCAGCACCCAGCTATCGAGCGGCAGCGACGGGTGCGCGGCAGTCATCGCGCGCATGTCGAAGCGTTCGCCGTTGGCGGTCTTGCGGCCGTGGAAGCCCTTGCCGTACCACGACGCCACGCCACGCTGCTCGAACGTACCCATGTCAGCGCGCAGCCCGTCGATCGACGACTGCGACGGGGCGTTCTCGTCCGGCAGGCCGAACAGGTTCCAGTTGCCGCGATCGTCGGACTTTGCCGAGGCCGGCTTGTCGGCCTTCGTCTTCGCCTTGGCGGCGCGCGTGGAAATCGCGTTGGATGTTTCGGATACGGTGTCGGAATCGCTGCCCGGCGGCGTCGCGCACGCGGCCATCACCAGTGCCGCGCCGATGAGCGCGCATTGACGAAGGAAGCGGTTGGACCCGGGCACGCTGGCGCGCACGGAGCCCGGACGGAAGATGGGCAAGCTGATCATGCCGGGAGTCTAACATTGACCGTTTGAAGCTATCACCTTGATTTTGTTACGAAATCTGTTGCGAACCGCTTCAAACGCCGGTCAATTCCCCGCAATCCACCGCCTGGCAAGGGATTGCGCCCATTGCCGCAGCGCGCAATCGAAGTGCTCGTCATGTAACTTTGAGAATCGTCTTATGCCGATTTCAAACGCGCAGAAGCTGCACCGACCTCCATCGCCGCAGTGTTCGGGGGCTACAATGAGCCACCCCATTGCTGCCCGCCGCGCCTCGCTCAGGGCCCTTGAGAAGTGCCTGAAAGAACACAAGAATGAAAGTCCTGTTGATTCCCGTCACGCCGTTCCAGCAGAACTGTTCGCTGCTGATCGACGACACCACGCAGCGCGCGGCGGTCTGCGATCCGGGCGGCGACCTGAACCGGATCACCGACGCGATTGCCGGGCACGGCGTGACGCTGGAAAAGATCTTCCTGACGCACGGCCACGTGGACCACTGCGCCGGTGCGGCGGCGTTGGCGCGGCAGTTTGGCGTGCCGATCGAGGGGCCGCAGGAGGATGAACGCTTCTGGATCGAGCAGTTGCCCGAGCAGACCCGGCGCTTCGGTTTCGGACACGCCGAGGTTTTCGAGCCGGACCGCTGGTTGCAGAACGGCGACACGGTCACGTTCGGCAGCGAGACGCTGGAGGTCTATCACTGCCCCGGCCATACGCCGGGCCACGTGGTGTTCTTCTCGCGGCCGCACAAGGTGGCGATCGTCGGCGACGTGCTGTTCGCCGGCTCGATCGGTCGCACCGACTTTCCGCGCGGCAACCACGCCGACCTGATCCGCTCGATCCGCACCCGCCTGTGGCCGCTGGGCGACGATGTGACGTTCGTGCCGGGCCACGGGCCGGTCTCGACGTTCGGTGACGAGCGCCGCAGCAACCCGTTCGTGGCGGACCACCTGATCGACGCGGCCTGACGCATGGCCAGGAAACAGGCACCCGACACCCGGCCGGAAATCTACGTCAGCACCGACGTGGAGGCCGATGGCCCGATTCCGGGCCCGCACTCGATGCTGTCGTTCGCTTCGGTGGCGATGCTGGCCGACAAGACCGTGCTCGGCACGTTCTCGGCCAACCTCGACACGCTGCCCGGCGCCGCCGGCCATCCGGTGCAGATGGCCTGGTGGAAGACCCAGCCCGACGCCTGGGCCGCGTGCCGGCGCGACCTCGAAGCGCCCGAACAGGTCATGCCGCGCTATGTGGAATGGGTCGAGAGCCTGCCCGGCAAGCCGGTCTTCATCGCGTTTCCGGCCGGCTTCGATTTCACCTGGATGTTCTGGTACATGATGCGCTTCGCCGGGCGGTCGCCGTTCGGCTGGGCGGCGCTCGACATCAAGACGCTGGGCTTTGCGCTGACGGGCCGGCCGTACCGCAAGGCGGTCAAGGCCGCCTTTCCCGCCCACTGGCACGACCCGCTGCCGCACACCCATATTGCGCTGGACGACGCCCTGGAGCAGGGGGCGCTGTTCTGCAACATGCTGGCCGACATGCGCGCACGCGAGGGCCGGTTAGCCCAGTTGGACGCCGCCGGCAGCGAAAGCGACCCCTCACCTTCCACACCGGCCGCCAACTGACCGTGCGGTGGCGCGCAGGCGCGTCCGGGCGCGCCGGCACCATATTTTCGCCACGTCTCCTATATTGGAAGTGTGTAAATGGCGGCGCCGGGAACCGTCCCACCGCGCAAGCGTCGGCGCGCCGAGGAGGTGTGACCATGCGATTCCATCCCGATCTTCACTTCAAGGACGCTTCCGGCCGGCTGCACTGGCCGCACCGGTCGCATGCGCGCGCCAATGTCGTCATCCACCACCATTCGGTCACGGAAGATGCCGAGGTTGCCCGCGCGCTGGTCTATGTCAGCGTGATCACGGCACTCGTGCTGCTGGTCGTGCTGGCCGGCATCAGTTTCGGTCAGGAGGCCATGCACTGGCTGGGTGTTGCATAACCGACGACTCGCCTGAAGCGATTCGCCGACTGACCGGCCGGCCTCCGTTGCGGAGGCCGGTTCTATTTTGTGCGCCGCAGCGGCGGCGCCCGGCCCCGGACGGCTCTTACGTGAGCAGCGGTTCGACATTCCCGGGCGGCCGGCCGATGGCGGCACGGCGGTTGCGCACCACCACGGGCCGTTGCAGCAGGATGGGATTGTCGGCCACCGCCGCCAGCAGTTCGGCGTCGGTCAGCCCCTCGTCGGCCAGGTCCAGCTCCTGGTAGACGGCCTCGCCGTCGCGGATCATCTCGCGCACCGACACGCCGAGCATCGTATGGAGCTGGCGCAGTGTGGCCAGTGACGGCGGCGACTTCAGGTACTCCACGATCTCGACCGGCTCGCCCAGCCGTTGCGCGGCGCTTTCCACGAGAGTGAGCGTTTCCCTCGATTTGGAGCAACGCGGGTTGTGATAGATCGTGATCATGGCTTCCTCCTGCACGCACCGTTTCTGCGCTTTCTGAATACTCCGCACTATATACAACCCGGCACGGCAAAGGCGCGGTAAGGTCTGGCTGTGGCGCGCCGGCCTCGCAATGCCGCGGTGCGCCGCTGATCCGTTGTCATGGCCTCACGCCGTGATCGTATTTCGTCCAAATTTTCGCCATCGTGTCCACCTCTGCCGCCCCCCTCCGCCTGCCCTTCGGGCTGCGCGATGCCTCAGCCGCCGACGTTCCCGCCATCCACGCCATCTACGCGCACCACGTACAGCACGGCCGCGCCTCGTTCGAGGAGGTGGTGCCCGGCATCGACGACATGCGGCTGCGCATGGCCGAAGTCCACCGCAAGGGCCTGCCCTACATCGTGGCCGAGCGCCACGGAGACATCCTCGGCTACGCCTATGCCTCGGCCTATCGCGCCCGCAGCGCCTACCGCTTCGCCATCGAGGATTCGATCTATATCGACCATCGCCATACTGGCGAGGGGTTGGGCCGGGCGCTGCTGGCCGAGTTGATCGCGCGCTGCGAGACCGGGCCGTGGCGCCAGATGGTGGCCGTGGTCGCGGTCACGCGCAGCGGCGAAGGCGCGGGCTCGCTGGCCGTGCACGAGCGGCTGGGGTTCCGTACCGTGGGCCGGCTCGAATCGGTGGGCCTCAAGCACGGCCAGTGGATCGACACCGTGCTGATGCAGCGTCCGCTGGGGCGCGGCGACGAGACCGTGCCAGCGCCCGACGAGATCCGCGGATAACGGCTATGCGGCGGCCAGCAGTGCCGGCAATGCGCTGCCGCACCACGCTTCCACGTGTTCGAAGGCATGGGTAACGGCTTCGGGCCGCACCATGCCTTCGAGCCGGATCACCTCCACGCGGGCCAGGCCAATGGTGCCGAGCACGTATTTCAGATAGGGCGTGAAGAAATCCTGCTGGCTGCCGGGGCGGTCGTCGAACCGGCCGCCGCATGACACCAGCGCAAGAACCGGGCGGTCCCGCAGCAGCGGCTGCTTGCCCTGGGGCGTGCCGGCGAAGGTCCGTTCCGGACGCACGACGAGATCGATCCACGTTTTCAGCGCGGCCGGCACCGTGAAGTTATGGATCGGCGTGGTGATCAGTACCAGGTCGGCGGCCTGCAGTTCGGCGATCAGCGTCTCCGACAGCGCCAGCGCGGCCGGATCGGCGTCGGTGCGCCTGGCGGCCACGACCATGTTGGCGTGCGTGAACGCCGCGCCGATCGGCGGCAAGGGGTCGGCCGCGAGGTCGCGCTCGATCACGGTCAGTTCCCCGCCATCGAGGCTGGCGTGGGCGGCCAGGTGCGTGCGCACGCGCAGCCCGGCGCGGCGGCTGGTGGATTCGGCGCCGCGCGGGCTGACGTTGATATGAAGCAGTGTGGTCATGGCTCAGTTCGCCCCGTCGATCGGAAAATAGAAACGCAGCGCGCGCGCCAGCAGGCCGTTGCGGTAATAGAAGCGGTGCCCCAGCACGTTGGTCAGCGGGGTATCGAGCACGAGCTGCGTGCAGCCGGCGGCTTCGGTCTGGGCCTTGAGCCAGTCCATCAGCCGCTGGCCGTACCCGCCGCTGCGCGCGGCGGCATCGGTCACGAGATCATCCACGTAGAGATGGCGGCCGACGATCAGGTTGTCGGCGATCCGGTACCCGGCCAGCGCCACGAGCCGGTCTTCGTCCCAGACGCCGGCCAGGCGATAGCCATCGGCGGACTGGCGGCGCCAGCGCGCCACGAATTCGGCGGCATCGGCCAGGTGCGGGCGCAACTGGTGCATCAGCGGGAAGGCGGCCGCCACCTGGTCGGCGGTTTCCAGTACGGCAATCGGGTTCATGCGGACGCTCCCTGCTCCGCCGGGGGCGGCGGGAAGTGCAGGCCCACGGCGATGCGGTTCCACGCGTTGATCGACGCCACCGTGGCGGCCAGATAGACCATTTCCTGCTCGTCGAAGACGCTGCGCGCCTCCGCCAGCGCGGCGTCGCGGGCGAACGGGTCGGTCAGGTGCGTGAGCGCCTCGGCCCAGCCCAGCGCGGCAGTCTCGCGGTCGGTGTAGATGCCGGCGTCGCGCCAGCCGGCCAGCAGGTCGAACTTGCGCGGGTCGATATCGAGCTTGCGCGCGATATTCAGGTGGAACTGCAGGCAGAACGCGCAGCCGTTGATCTGCGAGACGCGCAGCTTGACCAGTTCGGTCAGCGTCTTGTCGAGGCCGGAAGCGGCCACGGCCTTGCTGACGCCGCCCAGCGACGCGTAGACCTCGGGCGCGGTTTTCGTGAACGTCTGGAAATCCATGGGGCCTCCTTCGGTTAAGATGTCAGAGTTCGAACAACAATGTCAGAACTCTAACATCATGGCGAAAACCTTGCCGACCAGAGGGGCAAGCGCGGCGGCGGCGGCTTCCACCACCCCGATTCCGGCACCCGGCCAGGGCAAACGTGGCGAAAGCGGCTATCTGGCGTATCTGCTACGTCAGGCGAGCGCCGCCAACCGGCTGCAACTGGAGCGCGCGCTGGACGATCTGGGCGTGACCGTGCCGCAGTTCTTCGTGCTGACGATGCTGGGCGCGTACCCGGGCGCGTCCGGTGCCGACGTGGCGCGGCTGGCGCTGCTGACGCCGCAGACGGTCAGCGTGATCATGAACAACCTGGAAAAACTCGGCGCCATCGAACGGCAGCCGCACCCGGTGCATGGACGCATCCAGACCATTGCGCTGACCGAGGCGGGATTGGAACTGCTGGGACACTGCAAGACGCGAGCGACCGAGGTGGACAAGGCGCTGCGGGCGGGACTGACCGCTGAGGAAGAGCAGATCGTGCGGCGCTGGCTGGTGAGCCAGGCGGTGCCGGGGGGTGTGGCGGAGTCGTGATTGGCGCCCCTCTCCCGCAAAGTGGGAGAGGGGCGCAAACCACCATCAGCCCAGCAGATCCGACAGCGCCAGGGCCACCACCTTCGTGGCGCGGTTCAGGTCGTTCAGGCGCAGGTTTTCGTCCGAATTGTGGCCGCGCGCTTCCATCAGCGTGCGCGGGCCGGCGCCGTACAGGACGGTGGGGATGCCGCGGCTCGTGTAGTGGCGGGCGTCGGTGTAGAGCGGCACGCCCTGCACCGGGATTTCCACGCCGAACACCGATTCGGCACGGGTCTTCAGCGCGCCAATCAGCTTGTCCACGCCCGGCAGTTCCGACAGCGGCTCGGCCAGGATGATGCGCTCGACCTTGACCTCGATGCCCGGACGCTCCTGCGCGGCCTTCTCCACCACGGCGCGCAGTTCGCCTTCGGCGTCGAAGCCGATCTCTTCGGGAATCATGCGGCGGTCCACGCGGAACGTGACGAGGTCAGGCACCACGTTGGTGTTGATGCCGCCCTTGATCAGGCCCACGTTCAGCGTGGCGGTGTCGATGCCGGGCACCTTGCTCTTGCGCGTGGCCAGTTCGGCGCGCAGGCCGTAGATGGCCTGCAGGATGTGCGTGGCGGCCTCGATGGCGTCCACGCCGGTGTGCGGCATGGCGGCGTGGCCCTGCTTGCCCTTGACCGTCACTTCCACGTGCAGGCAGCCGTTGTGCGCCGACGTGATGCCGTACGAGAAGCCGGCCGAGATCGCGTAGTCGGGCTTGGTCAGGCCCTCGTCGAGCAGGAACTTCGGGCCGATGTCGCCGCCGGTTTCCTCGTCGTACGTGAATTGCAGTTCCACGGTGCCGTTGAGCTTGGCGCCCTGCTTCTCGGCTTCGATCAGCGCCAGCACGGCGTAGGCGTAGGTGGCGAAGTCAGACTTCGACACCGCCACCCCGCGGCCGTACATGACCGGGCCGTGCTCGCTGTCGGCGATCTCGCCGCCGTAAGGATCCTTGGTCCAGCCCAGGCCCGGCGGCACCACGTCGCCGTGGGCGTTCATCGCAATGGTCGGGCCGCCGCTGCCGAACGTCTTGCGCACCAGCAGGTTGGTGGCGCTGATCATGCCGGCCGCCTTGACCTTGTCTTCGGGCACCTTGTGGGCCTCGACCTTGAAGCCCAGCCCTTCGAGCAGTGCCTTGGCGCGCAGGCCGTGGGCCTCGCAGTCGCCGGCGGGGTTGTCGGACGGCACCTTGACCAGCTCGGCCAGGAACGACTCCTGCTGCGGGCGCTGGGTGTCGATGTACTGGGTCAGCGTGGTTTCGATCGGGTTCATGTTGTCTCGTGCGGTCATCTTCGTATCTTTCGGAGTTGTCTTAGTTTGGCATCGTCGTTTCTTTAAATCTGCGCGATGCTCGGCTGTGTCGTTACTGGGTACGCTGGAAATGCTCGACGAAATCGGCGAAGACGGCGGCGGCGGTCTGCGCGTCCTCGGCGGTCATCGTCTCGGTAGGGTGGTGGCTGATGCCGCCGTTGCCGCAGCGCACGAACAGCATGGCCACGTCGGCAATGGCGGCGATGGCCATGGCGTCATGGCCCGCGCCAGACGGCAGGTGCCGCACCGGCACGCCCTGGCGCGCCACGGCGGCGGCCCATTGTGCTTGCAGCCACGGCGCGCACGGCACGCTGGCGGCCTCGTGGGTCTTGCGCAGTTGCACGCGCACGTTGCGGCGCGCGCAGATGCGCTCGATCCCGGCCAGCACGTCGTTGACGGCCGCCTCGCGCTCGGCATCGACACCGGCGCGGATATCGATGGAAAACACCGCGCGGCCCGGCACCACGTTGGTGGCGCCGTTCGGCACGTTGAACTGGCCCACGGTGCCCACCAGGCCCGGCTTGCCGCCGCAGCGCTTCTCGATATAGAGGCCGATCTCGGCGCCGGCCATCGCGGCATCGCGGCGCATGTCCATGGGCACGGTGCCGGCATGGCCGGCCAGCCCTTCGAGTTCGACGATGTAGCGCGTGGCGCCCGAGATGGCGGTGACCACGCCAACCGGCAGGCCCTCGTTGAGCAGCACCGGGCCCTGTTCGATATGCACTTCGATGAAGCCGAGCACCTTGCCGCGGTCATGCTGCGCGCCGGGCAGTTGCGCGGCATCGAAGCCGGCGGCGCGCATCACCTCGCGCATGGTCTGGCCCGAGTCGTCGACGTTGTCGAGCACGTTGGTGTCGAACGTGCCCGCGATGGCCCGGCTGCCCAGCAGCGTGGCCTTGAAGCGCACGCCCTCTTCCTCGGCAAACCCGACCACTTCGAGCGCGAACGGAAAGCGGCGCCCCTGGCGGTTCCACTCGGCCACGCAGGCAATCGGCAGGATCACGCCAAGATTGCCGTCATAGCGGCCCGCATCGCGCACGGTGTCGAAGTGCGAGCCGGTCAGCAGCGCCGGAGCGCCGGGCTCGGTGCCCTCGTAGCGGCCGATCACGTTGCCGGCCACGTCGCGGCGCACGGTCATGCCGGCCGCCTGCATCCATTCGGTCAATTGCGCGGCGGCGCCGTGGTGGGCATCGGTCAGATAGGTGCGGGTCAGCATGCCGGGCTGCTCGGTGTGCGCGGCCAGCGTGTCGGCCCAGGCCATGATGCGGGCGCCGGTATCGGCGGCCAGCGAGGCGGGGGCGGCCGGGGTAGCGGAAAGGGTTGCTGCCATGTGCGTGTGTCTCCTGCTGAAAGTTGCCTGAGCCTGGTAGTCAGGAAAGCCGGTCAGCGTGCAAGTCGCGGGCCAGCCGGGCGGGCGCCCATGCCGAAGCTCAGTCTCGTCGCTCTATTCTGTGCAATCGATACTAGCACAGTGAATTCAAAAATTGCATACAAAAATGATATGCACTATATTGGCCTGCACGCACCGACAATCCACCCCGGACAATCCGGTCCCGACAAGTGGATGGCGTGGATTCCGCCTCAACAGGGGGGCTTTCCGCGCGGTGCCAGGCCCGCAGTCAGCCTGGCGCCCGATGCCGCCAGACCGGCCGCCACGCACGCATCGCCAGACATGTGACGGCTGGGCAATCCTGAACCAGATCAGGGCCGGCCGATGACGCCTCAGGCGCCACGGACCAGCCCGGCACGGAGACAAACGATGCAGCATGCCGTACCCCCGCAGCGCGCCGACGGCGCCCGCCCGCAAACCCGCCTCACCCGTTTCACCCGCTCGCTGTTCGGCCAGGTACTGATCGCCCTGGCGCTCGGCACCCTGCTCGGCCTTGCCTTTCCCGAATTCGCCGCCAAGCTCAAGCCGCTGGGCGACGGCTTCATCAAGCTGATCAAGATGCTGATCGGCCCCGTGGTGTTCTGCGTGGTCGTGGCCGGCATCTGCGGGGCCGGCGAACTCAAGAAGGTGGGCCGCGTGGGCATCAAGGCGGTGCTCTACTTCGAACTGGTGACCACCATCGCGCTGGCGCTGGGCATCGTGCTGGCCTATGTCTTCCAGCCCGGCGTGGGGATGAATGTCGACCCGCGCTCGCTCGACCCGTCCGCGATGGCCGCCTACGTGGAGTCCGCCGACAAGGTGAAGAGCGCCGGGACGGTGGATTTCCTGATGAAGCTGATCCCGAACACCATCCTGGGCGCCTTCACCAGCGGCGACGTGCTGCAGGTGCTGCTGGTGTCGGTGCTGTTCGGCTGCGCGCTGTCGGTGGTGGGCGAGCCTGCCCGTCCGCTGGTGCGCCTGATCGACAACTTTTCGGCCACGCTGTTCAAGATGATGGGCTTCATCATCAAGCTGGCGCCGCTGGGCGTGCTGGGCGCGGTGGCGTTCACGGTGGGCAAGTACGGCATCGGCTCGCTCAAGCAGCTCGGCTTCCTGGTGATCCTGTTCTATGGCGCGGTGATCGTCTTCGTGATGGTGGTGCTGGGCACGGTCATGCGGCTGTGCGGCTTCTCGGTGCTGAAGCTGATCCGCTACCTGCGCGCCGAATTGCTCGTGGTGCTCGGCACGGCCTCGTCTGACAGCGTGCTGCCGCAGGTGATGAAGAAACTGGAGTTCATGGGCATCCGCAAGTCGGTGGTCGGGCTGGTGATTCCCACCGGCTACTCGTTCAACCTCGACGCGTTCTCGATCTACCTGACGCTGGCCGCCGTGTTCATCGCCCAGGCCACCAACACGCCACTGGCGATGGGCGACCTGCTCGGCATCCTGGCCGTGGCGCTGATCACCTCGAAGGGCGCGCACGGCATTCCGGGCTCGGCCATCGTGATCCTGGCGGCCACGCTGTCGGCGCACCCGGCAATTCCGGCCATCGGCCTGGTGCTGGTGCTGTCGGTGGACTGGTTCATCGGCATTGCCCGCGCGGTAGGCAACCTGATCGGCAACTGCGTGGCTACGGTGGTGGTGGCGTCGTGGGAGCGCGATATCGACCGCGAGCGCGCCCATGGCGTGCTCAACGGCACGATTCCCCCGGGCGAGCTGGACGAGGGGCTGTCGGCCTCGCTGGAAGGCGCCGAGGCGTCGGCTGTGCCGGCGCCGCTGCCCGGCGCGGTGCCGGGGCGCTAGAATCACGCCATTCCAGTCACCCGCGCAGGTCTGGCAAGCCACGCGCGCACAACATGCCCGAGCACATCGATCCTGACATGACCGCCGAGGCGATCGCCGACGACATCGTCGCCGCCATCGTCTCGCACCGGCTGCCGCCCGGCACCAAGCTGCGCGAGGAGGCGCTGGCCAGCGTCTACCGCGTCAGCCGCACCAAGGTGCGCGCGGCGCTGCTGATGCTGTCGAAGGACAAGGTCATCCAGATCGTGCCGGACAAGGGCGCGTTCGTGGCCAAGCCCAGCGCCGAAGAGGCGCGCGAGGTGTTTGCCGTGCGCCGCATCCTGGAGGCCGCGCTGGCCCGCGAGTTCGTGGCGCGCGCCACGGCAGCCGACTACAAGCGGATCGAAAAGCACCTCGCGTCCGAGCGCAAGTCACTGGCCGGCACCGACGCCCAGACCCGCACGCGGCTGCTCGGCGATTTCCACATCGTGCTGGCCGAGGTGGCCGGCAACAACGTGCTGACGGAAATCATGCGCGAGCTGTCGATGCGCAGCGCGGTGATCACCATGCTGTACCAGAGCCGGCGCGATGCCACGTGCTCGTCGGACGAGCATCGCGCGTTCATCGACGCCGCCCGGGCCGGCGATGCCGACCGCGCCGTGCAACTGATGGTGGAACACCTGAACCACGTAGAAAGCGCGCTGCACTTCGAGGAAGTCCCGGCGGCGGCGCGTGCCAAGGACCTGGTGGCGGCGCTGCTGGCCTGAAGCTGCGGCGAGGTTGATCGGCCGCTTGATCGGCGCTTGATCGACATCAAGGACGGAACCGGCGGGAAGGCGCATCATTCCTCTCGCCATGGAGTTGCGGGGGCGCACTTCATGAGCTCTCCCCGTCCTTCGCAAGAAGGGCTGCCCGCAGACCGCAATGGCTGCGGGCTTTTTCATTCCGGGCGCCGGTTTCGTGCCGGCGCCCTCCCCCCTTCCTTCCGCGCCTTCCTTCCGCGCCCGATTCGTTCAGCTTCTTCCCGTCCAGTACCCCGGCTTTGCAAAGGCCTGCTTGAGGTGTTCGATGAAGAAGCGGATCTTTGCCGGCACCGGGCGCTGCTGCGGGTACACGGCCAGGATGTCGTAGTCGGGCAAGGCGTATTCGTCGAGCACCGTGATCAGTTCGCCGCTGTCGAGCTGGGGCAGGATTTCCCACGTGGAGCGCCAGCCCAGGCCCAGGCTCTCGCCGGTCCAGCGGTGCAGCAGTTCGCCATCGTTGCAGTCGAGATTGCCGTTCACGCGCACCGTCACGGTCTTGCCGTTCTGCTGGAAGTACCAGCCGCGCTGCTGGCCGCCCTGCAGATTGAACGCCAGGCAGTTGTGCTTTTCGAGATCTTCGAGCGTGTGCGGCACGCCGTACTTCGCAAAATAGGCCGGCGTGCCGCACACCACCCGCTTGTTCACGGCCAGCTTGATCGCCACGAAATTGGGATCGATGGCGCCGCCGATGCGGATGCCGACGTCATAGCCCTCGCGCACGAGGTCCACCACGCGGTCGGTCAGGTTGAACGAGACCTGCACGTCGGGGTTGGCGGCCAGAAACGCCGGCGCGTGGGGCGCCACGTGCTTGCGGCCGAACGCGGCGGGCGCCGACACGATCAGGTGTCCGGTGGCCTTGTGCTTGCCCTCGGCGATCAGCATCTCGGCGCGATCGAGGTCAGAGAGCGCCTTCTTGCACTGCTCCATGAACGCCGCGCCCTGCTCGGTCACGACGATGCGCCGCGTGGAGCGGTGCAGCAGCTTGACCCCGATGCGCGATTCCAGCGCGTTGATGCGGCGGCCGATCATCACCGGCGTGACGTTCTGCGTCAGCGCCGCCGCCGCCATGCTGCCGTGTTCGACCACGGCGATGAATGCTTCGATCTGTTTGAGTTTGTCCATTCTGCCCGGCCAAGCCAGTTGTCTCCTGCCCGGATTGTGGGGCATGACAGGCTTGCCGCCCATCCCCGCGTGCCGATGGACGATATCCGCGGCACGCTATGGCCCACGGTCACGGCTGGCGCGGACGGGGCAGCGCCTCGCTGATTTCCGCGGCCTCGCCCAGCACATGGGCCAGCCGGCGCAACGGCGTGCTGCACTGCAACTGGGCGAACAGCGCGAACGCCGCCCCCACCACGAGCACCACGCCGTAGACCGCCGCCAGCGCCGGGCCATGGCCGGGCGCCATCACGGCGACGCCATCGGCCAGCACCACGGCCGCCGGTGCCAGCGCCAGGATCAGCGCTACGGTGCGGGCGCCGCCTTCCCAGAGGCGCGCGTGCAGTGCCACGCGGCGCTGCCTCGCGCGCAGTTGCAGGGCCGGAATCCGGCCCAACCGCAGCAAGAGCGCGTTTTCGACGTCGCTCTGGGTATCGATTCGACGCGACAGCCAGCGCAGCGGATGCCGCAGTGCATCACGGCCGCCCAGCAGCCTGACGCCCCAAGCCGCCACGTAGAAGGCGCCGCTCAGCGCCAGCAACCCGTGGAAAGCCTGCGGCAACCATGGCGCGGGTGGCTTCAGAAGCACCTGATGGAACCAGACCAGCGCCCCGCCTGCAACCAGCGACGGCACCAGCGCCAGGACGAACCCCGCCCACAGGACCGTGCCGAGCCAGCCGTCTGGCCGCTTCGGGGCGGGCGCCGTCTGCAGGGCTTCGATCAGTTCATAGGTGCTCGGCAGCCGCGTGTACATGGCAAGGCAGGGGTGATTCCGAAACCGCTATTCTGGCCCGCCCCCGTTGCGGGCGATACCCCGAAAACGTACCGGATCGCAGGTTTTCCGCGCGTACCGGGGTCTTGCCTTCCGAGCCACGCGGCGTAGCCGGAGTTTCCAATACGCCGCATCCCCGCCGGCCATGCTGCGCAATTCGATACCCGGGGTATCGAATCAAGTGATCGTCCTTCCGTTTATCCCGCCCCCCACCCGGGCATAGCATCAACGCCAGAACGACATTCACCCATGTTTTTGAGCGTATTGGAGACAGACATGCCGAAGATGAGAGCAGTCGACGCGGCCGTTGCCGTGCTGGAAAAGGAAGGCATCACCACCGCGTTCGGCGTGCCCGGCGCCGCGATCAACCCGTTCTACTCGGCCATGCGCCGCGCCGGCACGATCAAGCATCTGCTGGCCCGCCACGTGGAAGGCGCCTCGCACATGGCCGAGGGCTACACCCGCGCCGAGCCGGGCAACATCGGCCTGTGCGTGGGCACTTCAGGCCCGGCCGGCACCGACATGATCACCGGCCTGTACTCGGCCTGGGCGGACTCGATTCCCATCCTCTGCATCACCGGCCAGGCGCCGCGCGCCCGGCTCTACAAGGAAGATTTCCAGGCCGTCGATATCGAATCGATCGCCAAGCCCGTGACCAAGTGGGCCGTCACCGTGCGCGAGCCGGCGCTGGTGCCGCAGGTGTTCCAGCAGGCGTTCCACCTGATGCGCTCGGGCCGCCCCGGTCCGGTGCTGATCGACCTGCCGTTCGACGTGCAGGTGGCCGAGATCGAGTTCGACATCGACGCCTACGAGCCGATGCAGCCGTACAAGCCGGCCGCCACGCGCACCCAGATCGAAAAGGCGATCTCGATGCTGAACCAGGCCGAGCGTCCGCTGATCGTCTGCGGCGGCGGCGTGATCAACGCCAATGCCAACGAGCTGCTGGTGGAGTTTGCCGAACTGGTCAACGTGCCCGTGGTGCCCACGCTGATGGGCTGGGGCGTGCTGGCCGACGACCACCCGCTGCAAGCCGGCATGGTGGGGCTGCAGACCTCGCACCGCTATGGCAATGCCACGCTGCTGGCGTCGGACTTCGTGATGGGTATCGGCAACCGCTGGGCCAATCGCCACACGGGCAGCATCGACGTCTACACCAAGGGCCGCAAGTTCGTGCACGTGGATATCGAGCCCACGCAGATCGGCCGCGTGTTCGGTCCGGATCTTGGCATCGTGTCCGATGCGAAGGCCGCCCTGGAACTGTTCGTGGAAGTGGCGCGCGAGATGAAGATGGCTGGCCGCCTGCCGTGCCGCAAGAGCTGGGTGGCGGACGTGCAGAAGCGCCGCCGCACCATGCAGCGCAAGAGCGATTTCGACAACGTGCCGGTCAAGCCGCAGCGCGTGTACCGCGAGATGAACCAGTACTTCCCGCGCGACGTGCGCTACGTGACCACCATCGGCCTGTCGCAGATCGCCGCCGCGCAGTTCCTGTCCGTGAACCAGCCGCGCCACTGGATCAACTGCGGGCAGGCCGGCCCGCTGGGCTGGACGATCCCCGCCGCCATCGGCGTGAAGACCGCCTCGCCGAACTCCGACGTGGTGGCCATCTCGGGCGACTACGACTTCCAGTTCATGATCGAGGAACTGGCCGTGGCCGCGCAGTTCAAGGTGCCCTACATCCACGTGGTGGTGAACAACTCGTACCTGGGCCTGATCCGCCAGGCGCAGCGCAACTTCGAGATGGACTACTGCGTGCAGCTGGCCTTCGACAACATCAACGCCCCCGAGCTGGAAGGCTACGGCGTGGACCACGTGAAGGTGGTGGAAGGGCTGGGCTGCAAGGCGATCCGCGTGTTCAAGCCCGAGGACATCGCGCCGGCCTTTGCCGAGGCGCGCGACCTGATGGCCGAGCACTCGGTGCCGGTGGTGGTCGAGGTGATCCTGGAGCGCGTGACCAACATCGCGATGGGCACCGAGATCGACAACATCAACGAGTTCGAGCCGATCGAGGACATCGAGGACGCCGACGAGGCCATCCTCGTGGAAGAGACCGCCACGGCCTGAGTCTCGCCAGCGTCTCCGGCATCGTAGTTCTACTAGTTTCACGTTTCCCGCAGCAGCAAGCCGCCCTGCCCTGGCCCTGGGGCAGGTGCGGCGCTTTTTCCCCGACACCGAGAGAGACATCACAATGCCAAAGCTCGCAGCCAACCTGACGATGCTGTTCAATGAAGTGGGCTTCCTCGACCGCTTCGAGGCCGCCGCGCGCGCGGGCTTCCGCGGCGTGGAGTTCCTGTTTCCCTACGCGTTCCATGCCGACCAGATCGCCGACCGGCTGAACCGCTTCCAGCTCGACCTCGTGCTGCACAACCTGCCCGCCGGCAAGTGGGAAGCGGGCGAGCGCGGCATTGCCTGCCATCCGGACCGCGTGGGCGAGTTCCAGGACGGCGTGGGCGAGGCCATCAAGTACGCCAAGGTGCTGGGCGTGCGGCAACTGAACTGCCTGGTGGGCATCGTGCCGCCGAACGTGAAGCGCGAGCAGGCCGGCGAGACGCTGGTGGAGAACCTGCGTTTCGCCGCCAGCGCGCTGCAGAAGGAGCAGATCGACCTGCTGGTCGAGCCGATCAACACGTTCGACATCCCCGGCTTCTTCCTGTCGCGCACCCAGCAGGCGGTGGACCTGATCAGCCAGGTCAACGCGCCCAACCTCTACGTGCAGTACGACATCTATCACATGCAACGCATGGAGGGCGAGATCGCCAACACGATCCGCGCCAACCTGCCGAAGATCCGCCACGTGCAACTGGCCGACAACCCGGGCCGCAACGAACCCGGCACCGGCGAGCTGAACTATCCGTACCTGTTCCGCTTCCTCGACGAGATCGGCTACGCCGGCTGGATCGGCTGCGAGTACAAGCCGAAGACGACCACCGAGGAAGGGCTGGGGTGGCGCAAGGCGATGGGGGTTTAAGCACCTCACCGCCTGTTTTTGCTCCCCTCGCCCGCAAAGCGGGAGAGGGAAGAACACCGTACCGAATTCATCTACACCACCCTGGAGACAACAATGGCAAACCAGAAAAACATCGGCTTTATCGGACTCGGCATCATGGGCGCGCCGATGGCGGGCCATCTTCGCGCGGCTGGCCACACGCTGTTCGTGCATGACGTGAACCCGGCGCCTCAGTTCCTGGTGGATGCCGGCGTCACGGTCTGCACCAGCGCCGAGGAAGTGGCCAAGCGTGCCGACATCGTGGTCATCATGGTGCCGGACACCCCGCACGTGGAAGCCGTGCTGTTCGCCGAGAAGGGCGTGGCCGCCGCGTTCAAGGCCGCCGGCAAGGAAGCCACCTACGGCAAGATCGTGGTGGACATGAGCTCGATTTCGCCGATCGCCACCAAGGACTTTGCCGCCCGCATCAACAAGCTGGGCGCCTCGTACCTGGACGCACCGGTCTCGGGCGGCGAAGTGGGCGCCAAGGCCGCCTCGCTGACGATCATGGTCGGCGGCCCGTCCGAAGCGTTCGATCAGGTCAAGCCGCTGTTCGAACTGATGGGCAAGAACATCACGCTCGTGGGCGGCAACGGCGACGGCCAGACCACCAAGGTGGCCAACCAGATCATCGTGGCGCTGAACATCCAGGCCGTGTCCGAGGCGCTGCTGTTCGCGTCGAAGGCCGGCGCCGATCCGGCCAAGGTGCGCCAGGCGCTGATGGGCGGCTTCGCGGCATCGCGGATTCTTGAAGTGCACGGCGAGCGCATGGTCAAGCGCACCTTCGATCCGGGCTTCCGCATCGAACTGCACCAGAAGGATCTGAACCTGGCCCTGCAAGGCGCCAAGGCGCTGGGCGTGGCGCTGCCGAACACGGCCACGGCGCAGGAACTGTTCAACACCTGCGCGGCGAACGGCTTTGGCAAGCAAGATCACTCGGCGCTGTGCCGGGCGATCGAGATCATGTCGAACCACGAGATCGCCAAGGGCGCGAAGTAACTACCCCTGCGCCATTGCAGTCGTCTCAATCTTGAGACGGCTGCATCGAACTACCGAAGATTCCTCAGGACTTGCATGTTCGCCACCGACGCGCCCGACGCCAAAGCCGCGCTGCTCACGCCGCAGCGCTCCCCCGACTACCGCAACCCCGACCAGGCCCGCGCGTTGCTGCGCGACCTGTTCGATACGGCCGTGGCCGCCGTCAGTGCCAGCCACTGCCTGCCGCCGCATCTGCCGCAGCCGCCGAAGGGCCGCACCGTAGTGATTGGCGCGGGCAAGGCCGCCGCCGCGATGGCGCGGGCCGTGGAGTCGCACTGGCAGGGCGAACTGTCGGGGCTGGTGGTCACGCGCTACGGCCACGGCGCGCCGTGCCGCCGGATCGAAGTGGTCGAGGCCGCCCACCCCGTACCCGATGCAGCGGGCCAGCAGGCCGCGCAGCGGATGGTGGAACTGGTACAGGGCCTGACCACCGATGACCTCGTACTTTGCTTAATTTCTGGCGGCGGTTCCGCGCTGCTTGCCGCGCCGGCACCGGGCCTGACGCTGGCCGACAAGCAGGCCGTGAACAAGGCGCTGTTGCGCAGCGGCGCGAGCATCGGCGAGATGAACTGCGTGCGCAAGCACCTCTCGGCGCTCAAGGGCGGCCGGCTGGCGCTGGCGTGCGCCCCGGCGCGCGTCGAGACGCTGCTGATTTCCGATATTCCCGGCGATGACCCGACGCTGATCGCCAGCGGCCCCACGCTGCCCGACGCCACCACATGCGCCGACGCGCTGGCCGTGATCGCCAAGTACGGCATCGACGTGCCGGCCAATGTCCGGGCCCACCTCGAAAACGGCATCGGAGAAACGCCAAAACCGGGCGATGCGCGTTTTGCCGGCCACCGCAGTGTCACGCTGGCCAGCGCCCAGCAATCGCTCGAAGCCGCCGCCGCGCGGGCACGCGAACTGGGCCTGACGCCGCACATTCTCTCTGACAGCATCGAGGGCGAGGCGCGCGATGTGGCCGAGGTGCATGCCGCCATCGCCCGCCAGGTTGCCACGCACGGCCAGCCGTTCCAGAAGCCGTGCGTGATCCTGTCCGGCGGCGAGACCACCGTCACCGTGCGCGGCGATGGCCGGGGCGGGCGCAACGCCGAATTCCTGCTGGCGCTGGCCGTGGCGCTCGACGGACTGCCCGGGGTGCACGCCATCGCGGGCGATACCGACGGCATCGACGGCTCCGAGGACAACGCCGGCGCGCTGCTGGCGCCCGACACGCTGACGCGCGCCGCGGCGCATGGCGTGGCGGCGCGGGCACACCTCGACAACAACGATGGCTACGGGTTCTTCGCCGCGCTGGACGACCTGATCGTCACCGGCCCGACCCGCACCAACGTCAACGATTTCCGCGCGATCCTGATCGTCTGATCCGGGCGCCACCGAACGCAACGCAAGAGGATGGAGAAGGAGACACAATGAGACGCCAGCGTAAAGCCAAGATCCTGGCCACCCTGGGCCCGGCCAGTTCCGACATCGCCGTGATCCGCCAGTTGTTCGACGCCGGGGCCGACGTGTTCCGGCTGAACTTCAGCCACGGCACCCACGACGACCACCGCGCCCGCTACGACGCGGTGCGCCAGGTGGAGGCCGAGACCGGCCGCCCCATCGCCATCCTGGCCGACCTGCAGGGCCCGAAGCTGCGCATCGGCACGTTTGCGGCCGGCAAGGTGGCTGTGCGCGCGGGCGACCCGTTCGTGCTCGACAGCGACCCCACCCCCGGTGACGCCACGCGCGTGTACCTGCCCCACCCCGAACTGTTCAAGGCGGCCAGCGCCGGGCAGTCGCTGCTGATCGACGACGGCAAGGTGCGGCTGAACATCGAGAACGTGGCCAGCGGCAGCATCACCACGCGCGTGGCCAACAACGGCACGCTGTCCGACCGCAAGGGCGTAAACGTGCCCGATGCCGTGATCCCGATCCCGGCGCTGACCGAAAAGGACCGGCGCGACCTGGACTTCGCACTCGAACTCGGCGCCGACTGGATCGCCCTGTCGTTCGTGCAGCGGCCGTCCGACATCGTGGAAGCGCGCGAGATCATCGGCACCCGCGCGGGCGTGCTGTCCAAGATCGAGAAGCCGGCCGCGCTGCAGCAACTGGAAGAAATCGTGCGCGTCTCTGACGCCGTGATGGTGGCGCGGGGCGATCTCGGCGTGGAACTGCCGCCCGAGCGCGTGCCCGGCGTGCAGAAGCGCATCCTGCGTGTCAGCCGCCAACTGGGCAAGCCCGTCGTCATCGCCACGCAGATGCTGGAATCGATGATCGACTCGCCGGTGCCGACGCGCGCCGAAGCGTCGGACGTGGCCAGCGCCATCTACGACGGCGCCGATGCGGTGATGCTGTCGGCCGAATCCGCCAACGGCCGCCATCCGGTGCCGGCCGTGGCGATGATGGACCGCATCATCGCCGAGGTGGAACGCGACCCGCTCTATCTCAAACTGATCGACGCCCAGCACGAGGCGCCGCTGAACACGCGCCAGGACGCCATCTGCGCCGCGCTGCGCGAGGTGACCCACATCATCGGCGCCAGGGCCACGGTCACGTACACGTCGTCGGGCGCCACGGCGCTGCGCGCGGCGCGGGAGCGTCCCGACGCGCCCATCGTCAGCATCACGCCAAACCTCGATATCGCGCGGCGGCTGGCCATTGCCTGGGGCGTCCACTCGACGGTCAGTCCCGACGTGCAGAGCGTGGACGAAATGGTGCAGGCCGCCGCCCGCGCCGCGCTGGTGGAAGGGTATGCCTCGCCGGGCGACCAGATCACCATCGCAGCCGGCATGCCGTTCGGCCAGGGCGGCACGACCAACCTGCTGCGCGTGGCGGAAGTGGGGGCCGAGGTGGCGGGGGTGGAACTCGGGCGGGTGCCGGCTGCTGAGACGGTGTAATTTCCCGTCAGACACCATTGCTATACTCCATCGGCATGGCAATCCCGCCGATGGAGCCCCCAACATGCGTCTCGATGACGAAGCCGAAAGCCAGAATGTAGAAGACCGCCGCGGTGGCGGTTTTGGCGGAGGAGGATTTCCGCTGGGCGGCAAGTCGATCGGCATCGGCACGGTGGTCATCGCGCTGGCGGCGTCCTATTTCTTCGGCATCGATCCGATGCTGATCCTGCAGGGCGCGTCGAACCTGCAGCCGCAGCAGACGCCCCAGCCACAGGCGCAGCGCGCGCCGGCCACCGACCAGCTGACCGTGTTCACGCGCAAGGTGCTCGGCAACACCGAGCGCACGTGGGACCACATCTTCCAGACCGACCTGAACCGCCGCTACGCCGCGCCCACGCTGGTGCTGTTCTCGGGCGCCACGCCCACCGCGTGCGGCACCGGACAATCGGCCATGGGCCCGTTCTACTGCCCGGCCGACCAGAAGGTCTATATCGACCTGGCGTTCTACAACGAACTGCGGCAGCGCTTTGGCGCCGGGGGCGACTTCGCGCAGGCGTATGTGATCGCCCATGAGGTCGGGCACCACATCCAGAACCTGCTCGGCGTCTCGGGCAAGGTCGACAGCGCCCGGCGCCGCATGGGCGAGGCGCAGGCCAACCAGCTTTCCGTGCGCATGGAGTTGCAGGCCGACTGCCTGGCGGGTGTCTGGGCCGCCACGGCGCAGAAACTCAACCAGCAACTGCTGGAGCCGGGCGATATCGAGGAAGGGCTCAAGGCGGCGGCCGCCATCGGCGACGACCGGCTGCAGAAGCAGTCGCAGGGCTATGTGGTGCCGGAGGCGTTCACGCACGGCACCAGCGATCAGCGCGTGCGCTGGCTGCGGCAGGGGCTCAGCACGGGCGATATCCGCAAGTGCGACACCTTCGCGGCCAAGCAGCTCTAGCGGTACGTGCGGGGAAAAGGCTGGGGAAGGGGAAAAATCACCTGCGCGACGGAGAGAGAAGGAGGAGGTCGGACGCGCAGGTGGGAGAGAAACTGGTGATCGGCGGCCCGCCTGGACGGGGGCCGCCGATTTTGCTGCCGGGACAGGTCAGACCTTGTAGCCGTACAGGTCGCCGTTGCGCGAGTTGTCGAGCGCCGAGCCGGAGATCTCGCCGCTGAACGTGCGCGAGCCTTCGCTGAAGCTGTCGAACTTGCCGGTGCGGGCGCCTTCACTGAACGTGTCGAATCCGCCCTGGCGGGCGCCGTCCGTGAAGGTATCGTACTTGCCGCTCTTCGCGCCTTCACTGAACACGTCGAACTTGCCGTTGCGCGCGGCATCGGCATACACATCGAACTTGCCCACCTTCTTGGTGGCGGCAGGTGCGGCAAAGGCGGTCGACGCGGCAAACGCGGCGAGCAGCAGGGCACCGCCAAGGGTACGTCTGGCGTTCATCTGGGACTCCTTCAACTGATTCACTGCTTTTTTATGGGCACAGCCGACTACTTGCCCACCCCGCTATCTATGTAGCGATGCGAGCACGGACTGAAGGTTAGTGGGTAGCAGTTCAGCGAGAAATACCGCTGCGACGAATGGTGCGTTGCAAGCCGTGAAACGACGACGCTGCGAGACGAGTGGCGGGGGGTGAAGGGCTACCGGGCGGTAGGTGGTTTGGCTTCCCGGTCCCGCAAGGCGGGAGCGGGAAGCAGACCGGCGGAGAAACAGGACGATCAGAGCGTGAACTGACCGCTCGCTTCTGGCTGAAATACGATCTCGACAATCGTCACGCGCTGGGCTGTGCCATTCGGCAGCCGGTAATCGACCGTCTTGCCCGCCCGCGCGCCGAGCAGCGCCTGACCGATGGGCGACAGCACCGACAGCTTGCCCGCCGCCAGATCGGCGTCGTCGGGGTAAGCCAGTGTCCACTCACGTGGCTCGGCGTCGCCTTCGAGCGCGCAGATCACGCGCGAATTCATCGTGATCACGTCCTTGGGAATCTGATCCGGCGTGACGATGGCGGCGCGCTCCAGCAGCGCGTCGAGCATCTCGTCGAGTTCAGCCGTGCCGGCGCGGCTGGCAATGCCCTCCAGGCGTGTCACGTCGAGTTCGGTCAGGTACAGGGTCGGGTTCTTGGTCTTGGCCATGACATTGCCTCTCGCAAAGTGCGGCACTGGCGCGGCGAGCGACGCCGGCAGCACCGTCAGGAAATCAAAGGGAAACAGACTGGGACTGCTGCGGTGGCCCGGTTCGGCACCGGACCCGGAGCGGGTCAGTCAGGCCGGGAACCGGGCGGGATCAAGCGGGGCGTTGATCCGGCGGCTGGCGGTAATGGGCTGCGCCACCATGCGCGCGCGTGCCGGTCGCGCGGGGCGAACCAGGGCATGGGCAGCATGAGACAGGTGGCGAGTCATCGTGAATGGATTGTCGGATGGAACCGTGAATCGATAGGACCCGTTGCGCCATGGCAACGGGAAGGGCCATCCTAGCACAGCAACCGGCGCGGCTTTCTCAGGGAATTCCTATGCGGCGGCGCCGTTCAGTGCCGGGGATGGCATTCGCAGGCCGCGCCTTCGGCCGCCTGCTGCAGATTCTGGAGGATGCCGCATTCGCTGGCCGGATGCGGATTCGGGTTCTCGCAGGTATGGCGCAGAGCGCGCAACTGGGTTTCCAGTGCCTCCAGCGCCAGCCGCTGGGCGTGGATCTGTTCGATCTGGCGGTCCAGCAGCGTGTCGATATCGTCGCAGGCCAGCGACGGATTGCGCTGGAAATCGCGCAGCCGGCGCACGTCGGCCAGGCTCATGCCCAGCGAGCGGCAGTGGCGCACGAAGTTGAGTTGCACGAGATGTCCGTCGCCGTAGCGGCGGTAGCCGTTGTCCTCGCGCGCCGGGGCGTCGAGCAGCCCTTCCCGTTCGTAATACCGGATGGTTTCCACGTCGCAACCGCTGTGGCGCGACAGTTCGCCGATGCGCATCGTCGTTTCTCCATCCCCGTAGTGATTACAGGGTTGTCATCAGTGTAAGCCTGCGCGGCGTCGCGTGCAAAACCCCTTGGCTGCCCCTGCGGTGGGGGGCGCCATCCTGTAGAATCGTCGCCAACGATTTACGTCTCCCGCGTCACCCGCCCCCGTGCAACCGCTTCGCCTTCTGTTGATGATCGTGCTGCTTGCCTTCCTGCCTTTCCAGGCCTGGGCGGGCATTGGCGCGTCCGGCGCCGGGCATGTCGAAACGGTGCATGCGGCCGCGGTCGCCCCGGACAACGTGGCAGTGGCCGTCGAAGCGGCAGACCTTGCCGTGCCGGCTTCGCCCGACGCTTCGTTCCCCTCCGACACCGCCGAACCGACGCCGCCGGGCGCCGACTTCGCCGAGCAACTGCTGCCGCCGCCCGCGCCGCGCATGCTGGCCTCCGGGGCGCGCAGCCCCGTGCCCCGCTATGCCATGGCGCGGCTGCCGGACCCCGACCTGCCCTTGCTGCCGCGCCCGCCGCGCGGCTGATCCCGATTCGCGCGGAGCACGCTCCGCGTCCCCACGTCGCAGGCACGCCACAAGCGTGTCCGCACGCCTGCGGCCCCGGCCGCACCTTACCTGGTCATCCCCCACATCCATGAAACGTATATTCCTGTTCCTGGCGACCAACCTCGCCGTCATGCTCGTCCTCAGCCTCACGGCCAGCCTGCTGGGCGTGAACCGCTTCCTGACCGCCAACGGGCTGAACCTTGGCATGCTGCTGGTATTCGCGGCGCTGATGGGTTTCGGCGGTTCGTTCATCTCGCTGCTGATGTCGAAGACCATCGCCAAGTGGTCCACCGGCGCGCAGGTCATCACGCATCCGAGCACCAGCACCGAGCTGTGGCTGGTGCAGACCGTGGAGAAGCTCGCCACGCGCGCCGGCCTGCCGATGCCCGAGGTGGCCATCTACGACGGCGAGCCGAATGCCTTCGCCACCGGCGCATCGAAGAAGAGTTCGCTCGTGGCGGTATCCACGGGCCTGCTGCAGTCGATGTCGCATGACGAGGTGGAAGCCGTGCTGGCCCACGAGGTCGCCCACATCGCCAACGGCGACATGGTCACGCTGACGCTGATCCAGGGCGTGGTCAACACTTTTGTCATCTTCATGGCGCGCGTGGTCGGCTACTTCGTCGACTCCTGGCTGCGCCGCAACGACGAGGAATCGAGCGGCCCCGGCATCGGCTACATGATCACCGTGGTCATCTGCGAAATCGTCTTCGGCATCCTGGCCAGCATCATCGTTGCCGCGTTCTCGCGCCACCGCGAGTACCGCGCCGACGCTGGCGCCGCCCAACTGATGGGCACCCCGTCCCCGATGGTCGCCGCACTGCGCCGCCTGGGCGGCCTGGACGCCGACGGCCTGCCGCAGAACATGCAGGCCATGGGTATCTCGGGCGGCAAGTCGTGGATGGCGCTGTTCTCCAGCCACCCGCCGATCGAATCGCGGATCGCGGCGCTGTCGGGCGCGCGGTAAAGCCCGCATTGGGTGCTCTCCCCTCCCGTTTCCCGCGTTGCGGGAGACGGGAGCAAACCGGGGGCGCCTGAACTAATTGAACACATCCTGCCGGTACCGCCCGGCCTCCACCATCCCGGCGAACCACGCCGACGCTGCCTCCGGCGTCATCCCGCCCTGCTCCACCCCGATATCGATCAGCACCTGCCGCACCGCAGGCGCCATGCGTCGTCCGTCGCCGCAGACGTAGACCGTCGCGCCCGCCTGTAACTGCGTCCAGACCTCCGCGCGCCGCTGCCACACCAGATCCTGCACATAGCGCGCCGCGCCGGGCACCACCGAGTACGCGGTGTGCACCGCCACCACACCTGCCTCTGTCCACCGCGCCACGTCATCGTAAAAAAGCCAATCGTGGTCGGGATGCCGGCAGCCGAAGTACAACTGCGCCGGCGTCACTGCCATGCCTGCGGCCCGCTGCGCCGCGCGCTCCTCCAGAAAGCCCCGGAACGGCGCGATGCCGGTGCCGGGTCCGATCAGCAGCATGGGCGCGGCGGGGTCCGAGGCAGGCGCGAACGGCGGATTCGGGGTGCGGATCGCGGCCGACACCATGGTCCCGGGCGCCAGCCCCTGCAGCCAGGTGGACGCCACACCACGGAACTGCCCGCGGCCCGACAGCGCCGGCGCCCAGACCGTTCCCACCAGCAGCGTCACGACATCGGGTGCGGCCAGCGGCGACGAGGCGATTGAATAGAAGCGCGGACGCATCGGCACCGTGCAGGCCAGCAGTTGCGGCACGGTCAGCGCAATCGCCGGGTGCGCGGTCAGCACATCGAGGATGCCGAGCCGCCGCGCCGCCACCTGGTCGGCATAGCCCTCCCCGGGCGTGTCCGAGGCGAGGCGCTCCAGCGCCTGTCGCGTGAACGGGCAACGCGTGGCCTGCGCCAGCGCGCGCAGTGTCTGGCGCGACACCACGTCCTGCAGTTCGATGAAGTGCGTCAGCAACTGGCGCAGCGGCAGCGGCTCGCCCACCGGCAGGCCACGCGCGCCGCCGGCCGGGGCCGCCAGCGTGACGATGGCCTCCGGGTCGAGACCGAGCCGCTCGCATAGTAATTCGACGAGTTCGGCGGCGTTCCGAGGCCATACCGCCACGTGGTCGCCAGCCTTGTATGTCACGCCGGGCGGCAGCTGCAGCGTGATGCTGCGCGTGGAAGTGCGCGGCGCTTCGACAGAAAAATCCCAGAGCCCGGCCGGGTCGCGCACCAGCTCCTGGTTGCCGGTCACCGTGAAAGCCTGCGTGCCGGCTGGCAGCAGCGCCGCCCGGATGTCCGCCACGCTGCGCATCTGCACATCGACGGCGATGCCGCCCGCCTGTGCGCCATCGGCCTGCAGCGCCTGCCACAGTTGCGCCAGCCAGCGCTCGGCCGCCTGGTCGAAATCGGCATTGCCATCGGCCTCGCCGCGCGGCAGCAGCGGCACCGCGCCCGCCTCGGCAAAGAAGTCGAAGACCCGGCGCGGAAATGCCTGGTAGGTGGCCCACTGCGAGTTGCCGCAGCCAAGCACGGCCAGCCGCAGGTCCGGTGCGCGATAGCCCGCCGCCGCGTGCGCGTCGAGCATCGCCTCGAAGCGGCGGCCCGAGTCCGGCGCCCGCCCGTTATAGGTGGCGGCCACCACCACGACGAGGCCCGATGCCGGCAGCGCGTCCACCACATCATCGAGATCGGCGAGCGAACTGTCGAAGCCGGCCGCCACCGCGCCGCCGTGGATCTGCTCGGCCAGTTCGCGCGCCGTGCCAAGGCTCGACGCGCACAGCACCATCATCGTTTGTCCATTTCCGCGAACCTCGGCCTGCGCGGTATCAGCCACGGCAGACACCTCCCGGCTCACGACGATCCGCTCGTGCGGCCGGCGCCGCCGCGCACGCAGCACGAGGTTGTCCGGCTTGATCGTCAACGTCTCCTTGAGCCGGAACTGATAGTCGTACGGATCGTGGAAAACGAAATTGCGCAGCATCAGCGCCAGCGCCAGCTTGGCCTCGGTCAGCGCGAACTGGCGGCCGATGCAGGCGCGCTCGCCGGTGCCGAACGGCATGTAGGCGTGCGCGGGCAGCCGTGCCTCGTTCTCGGGCAGGAAGCGGTCGATGTCGAAGCGCTCCGGATTGGCCCACACCTTCGGATCGCGGTGCAGGGCCGTCAGTACCACCGAGATGCGCCGGTCCTTGCGCAGCCGGTAGCGGCCGCCGATCACCTCGTCGGCAAACGGCGCCACCGCGAACGCCGGCGCCGTGGGCCACAGCCGTAGTGTTTCCTTCAGGATTCTGTCGAGCACCGGCATGCGGGCCAGGTCGGCGTAGGCCGGCGGTGCGTCGCCGGGCAGCACCGCGTCCACTTCGGCATAGGCCTGCGCCAGCACGCCCGGATTGCGCATCAGTTCGTAGAGCGCAAAGGTCAGCAGGCCGCTCGTGGTCTCGTGGCCGGCGATCAGGAACGTGATGACCTGGTTGCGGATATTGGCGTCATCGAGCCGCTGGTCGGTCTCGGGGTCGCGCGCCTCCAGCATCAGGTTAAGCAGGTCCATGCCCGGCGTGGGCGCGGCGCGGCGCTGGCGGATGACGTCGTCGACGAGGTCGCGCATGTAGGCGGTATCGGCGGCGAACTGCCGGTGCGCACGGCCGGCAAAGCGGTCCTGGATCGGCAGCCGCGTGAGCTTGCGCATCGCCTCTTCGAGCGCGCCGACCATCGCCACGATGAACGGGTCGAGCTGGTCGCTGGCGAAAGACGCGAAGTCGTAGCCGAAGCCCGCCAGCGCGATGGTGTCGAGCGTGAGCCGCGTCATGTCGTCGGCCACGGCAATGTCGGCGTCGGCGCCCTGGCCGTCCCACTTGTCGACCAGCCGGTTCGCCACGCGCAGCATCACGTCGAAATAGCCCTTCATCGCGCGCTGGCTGAACGCCGGCATCAGGATGCGGTGCGCGCAGCCCCAGTTCGGCTCGTCGCTGTGCGCCGTGAACAGCCCGTCGCCGGCCATGTCGCGCAGGTACGAGAGCGGCGGGCCGATGATCTTGCGAAAGCGCGCCGGGTCGCACAGGTCAGCCGCCAGCGCCACCGACGAGACGAATGGCACGCGCCGCCCCGCGAAATCGAGTTCGAAGATGCCGTCGTGATGCCGGCTGCGCGCCAGCAAGTGCTGGCCGACCTCGCCCGGCGTGATCTGGAACAGGTTGCCGACGATGGGCCAGCCCGGATCGCGGGGAATCGGTTCGAGCGAGGCGTCCGGTGCGGCGGCGGTGACGGATGACATTGGGGGCGGATGAATGTCGGGGCGGAACCCGGAAAGCCCGAGCATGCCTGCCTATCGCCGCCTTGTCCTACCCCTGTTCCGCCCGTTTGAAATATTTGTTCGATTCATACGGCGCCCTGCCGCCCCGCGCCACCGATGCGGCACACGGTCAGTCGGTCACCCTGCCGCGCAGCGCCTTGATCTGGCCGCGCTGGACCTTGGCATCGACCCGGCGTACCCGGGAAGCCCGGGTCGGCCGCGTGGCGCGCCGCACGCGCGGCGGCGTGGCCACGCTCTGCACCAGCTCGTGCAGCCGGCGCACCGCTTCCTCGCGGTTCATTTCCAGGCTGCGATGTTGCTGCGCCTTGATCACGATCACGCCGTCGCGCGTGATGCGGTGGTCGTGCAGGGCGAGCAGCCGCTCCTTGTGGTCTTCCGCCAGCGACGATGCCCGCACGTCATAGCGCAGGTGCACCGCGTTGGAGACCTTGTTGATGTTCTGCCCGCCCGCGCCCTGCGCGCGGATCGCGGTGATCTCGTACTCGTGATGGGATATGAACAGGTCGTCGGCCATGCGCCGCATCATAGCAACGGGGGCCACCGGCGGTCGAGCCGCCAGGCCTCCGGACCGCCCGGCCGCTCCGCCGCTCCCGCCGCTCGGGCCCTCAGGCGCGCCGGATCCCGGGCCGCCCCGCGCCAAGCAGGTGGAACTGGTCCACCACCGCGTTGAGCCGCGTGGCCTGGTCCTTCAGGCTTTCCGCCGCAGCGGCGCTTTCCTCCACGAGCGCGGCGTTCTGGCGCGTCATGCTGTCGATCTGCGCCACGGCCTCGCCTACCTGCCCCATGCCGGCCGCCTGCTGGTCGGTGGCACTCGAAATGCCCCGGATCAGGTCATTGACGCGCCGCGCCTTGACCACGATCTCGGCCATGCCGCCGTGCGCGGCCGCCACCTGCTGCCGGCCCTGCGCCACGCGGTTGCTGCTCTCGCCAATCAGCTCGCGGATCTGGCGCGCGGCCGTGGCCGTGCGATGGGCCAGTTGCTGCACCTCGCCCGCCACCACGGCAAACCCGCGACCGCTCTCGCCGGACCGCGCGGCCTCCACGGAAGCGTTCAGCGACAGGATATGCGTCTGCAGCGCGATGCTGTCGATCAGCCCCGTGATCTCGGCGATGCGGTCCGCCGAGGCCGAAATGCCGCCCATGGTCTCCACCACGCGGCCCACGGCGTCGCCGCCATGCACCACCGCGTCCGAGGTCTCGCCCGCCAGCGAACTGGCCTCGCCGGCCGTGTGCGCGGCGCTCTGCACGGCGGTGTGGATTTCCTGCATCGACGCCGAAGTCTGCTGCACGTCCCAGGCCTGGCGCTCGGTGCGCGCACTGAGGTCCATGCTGCCGCTGGCGATCTCCGACGCGGCATCTTCCACCGACATCGCCGCCGTGCGGACCTCGATCATGGCCGCGGCCATGCGCGTGATCGCCGCCTTCAGCGCCAGCGCCGTCGGCACGCTGACGGCCACGTGTTCCACGTCGAGGCAGATGCGCTCCCCGCCATCAACCTGCGCGACCAGCGCCGACAGTTCGGCACCCTCCACCGCCGCCCGCCGCAACTGCAGCGCCAGCACGATCTCGATGCCGGTCTGCACCACCACATACACCGCGTGCAACACCACCCGCGCGAAATCGGCCTCGGCCGTGCAGTAGAACGGATAGCTGAGCGCCTGCAATCGGTCGAACGCCACGTGGTGCACCGCGAACAGCGCCGCCGCGAACACCAGCGGCCGCCAGTCCCGGTAGACCAGCAGCAGCCCCAGCAGCACGAAGACGCCAAAGTGGAACTCCGTCAGCCCATGCGAGAGCTGGATGTGCAGCACCACCATCGCCACGTTCGCCGCCACCAGCGTGAAACCGCCGAACCGCGTGCCGCGCACCATCGCGAAGGCGACGGCACCGAGCACCACCAGCGCCCCGCCAGCCCCCAACGCCAGCGGCAGCGCGTAGTAGTGCACCCCGATCGCCACCGCCGCCGCGCCCGAGCACAGCAGCGTCAGCAGCATGACCAGATCCGCCCAGCGGGCAATGGCGCCCAGGGCAGCCTGCCTGGACGTCAGCGATGCGGAAGATCCACCGTGGTCGGCAGACCCGGCAGGTTGTGCGATGGCAAACGACATGTTTTCCCCGTTCCTTCGGAATTTCTATGGCGCCTGCTGCGACCAACTGCGCATGCGCTCGGGACGGTTAACGGGTGAAAGAGGCGGGGACTTGAGGGGTCAACGGTGCGGGGAGAGGCTTTGAGGTGACGGATTACAGCTCGGAACTTGCTCCGTACTATCGCTCGCTGTTGAACGTTCACGGGCGACACGCTGATGAAAGTGGGACAGTTGATGGAGTGCGACTTTGGAAACTATCGACCGGATGACGAGGGCCGCTTCCACGTAGACGGGCACATTCCGCCCGAGATGGTAAAGAAACGGATGGTCGTGGTCATGAATGCGAAGCTGGGCAACGGCTGTCTGGTCGTGCCCGTATCGTCCACGCGCGATGCCGGTAAGATTGACCGAGGACTTCACGTGGAGATCGACTGTTCGCTGGTTACCAGGACTGCCTTCTACGACTCCCGCCAGCGATGGGCGAAGGCTGACCTTGTGCAACAGGTCAGCAAGGACAGAGTCTCGACCATCAAGGGTTTTCACGGGAGATTCGTTCAGGACTTCCTTCCACGAGCGCTTGTCACTGACATACAGACGGCGGTGTTGAAGTCAGTCAATGGCATCGCATTGATATCGGAAAACCGGGGCAAGAAGGCGGTTTGTTGCCGAAGTGAGCAAGCCGGAAGCGGCGATGACCTCGAAAGCGTCATACAGGCTTTGCCCTGCCCGGATTGACATTGGATTAAAGAAGGTGCAGCATTCGACCCGTATGCCCAAGAGGCAAACAGCAGTAGTAGTGCGACTCTCCCCTTTGAGGGACCAGCAAAAGCCCAGCAGCCGCTGGGCTTTTGCCATTTCTGGGCGCCAATGTCATCGCCCGCGCAAATCTGTCGCGCAAGCGCGCGCCACACGCTGCCTGATGAGCGTGGCTCCAACAATCAATCTGCGGGAAAAAACGTGGCGCGCCCGGCTGGGATCGAACCAGCAACCCCTGCCTTCGGAGGGCAGTACTCTATCCATTGAGCTACGGGCGCGATGTGGCTTGCTGGCGTCGGGCTGAGGCCGACGCCGGAAAGTCGCATAGGATACCCGAGTTGGCGCGGGCCGTCCATGAGGGATGCGCCGGTGGGGGGTTATCACGGGTCTCTGAACCGTCGCTTTTGGCCCCCGGGGCGGGGTCTTGGGTCTATAATCGGCAGCTATTTGCGTCGTAACAGAGACGTAGCGGGGCAGGAGACGGCCCCGGACGCTAAGACCGACAGATTCACCCCCGAAACAGGGTCCAGACAAGCAAGCCGCCCCCAACGAGCTGT
The DNA here is from genome assembly GCF_004217045.1 of Cupriavidus agavae. Lineage (GTDB taxonomy): Bacteria > Pseudomonadota > Gammaproteobacteria > Burkholderiales > Burkholderiaceae > Cupriavidus > Cupriavidus agavae. Next base: position 59,326 of record NZ_SGXM01000011.1, on the reverse strand, counting down.
GCAAACGGTTTCCCGCAAAATCGAGAGTTCTGTATGAGTGACGTCCATCAAGAAAACGACCACCACGAGTCGCCAATCAAGACACCCAAGCAACTAGTCGCCGTCGTGATCGCCGCCTTCCTGGTGCCGATCATCGTGATCGTCCTGCTGGTGAATTTTGTCGGACACGGCACCCTCGAGGGCGCTGGCTCGACGCAGACTGCGGAAGCGGTCAACACCCGGATTGCCCCGGTTGCCTCTCTCGAAATCAAGGACCCCAACGCGCCGCGCGTCTTCAAGACCGGCGAGCAGGTCTACAAGGAAGTCTGCGCCGCCTGCCACGCCACGGGCGCCGCTGGCGCGCCGAAGTTCGGCGTGGCCGGTGACTGGACGGCACGGATCGGCCAGGGCTTCGACGGCCTGATGAAGGCCGTGGTCAACGGCAAGGGTGCGATGCCCCCGCGTGCGGGCACGTCGCCGGACGATTTCAGCGATTACGAACTGGCCCGTGCCGTGGTCTACATGGCCGACGCCGGTGGCGCCAAGTTCCCGGAACCGGCCGCCCCGGCCCAGGGCGCGCCTGCCCAGGCCGCTGCGTCGGCACCCGAGGCGGCGTCTGCCCCGGCTGCTGCGGCCCCGGCTCCGGCTGCTGCCCCTGCCCCGGCTGCCGCGGCTCCCGCCGCACCTGCTGCTGCGACGGCGGCTGCGCCGGCCGCTGCGTCCGCCGAGATTGGCAAGAAGGTCTACGATCAGGTCTGCGCCGCGTGCCACGCCGCCGGTGTTGCCGGTGCGCCGAAGTTCGGCGACAAGGCCGCCTGGGCGCCGCGCCTCAAGGAAGGCATGGACGTTGTGCACAACTATGCACTCAAGGGCAAGGGCATCATGCCGCCGAAGGGTGGCTATGCCGGCCCGGACGCCGACGTGATCGCCGCCTCGGACTACATGGCCAACGCCGCCAAGTAAGCCAGCCAGATCGGCACGACAAAAAGCCCGCGAAGCGAATCGCGGGCTTTTTGCTTTGGGCTCCTCGGGTGCCCGGGCGTCAGACGACGCGGGAGTACCGGGCGATCGGGACCGCCTTGGCGTCGTTGGCGGCCGGCGCGGGGCGCGGGCGTGCCGCGTCGGCGCGCAGGTAGCGGTCGAATACCATCGCCACGCGCCGCACCAGCAGGCGGCCCAGCGTGGTGATTTCGATGCGGGCCGGGGTGCGGCGTACCAGGTTGTCCTCGGCCAGCCGGTCGAGGTCGGCCAGTTCCGGCGCGAAGACCGTGGCGAAGTCGATGCCGTGCTCGGCCTCGACGGCGGCAATGTCGAGCGTGCCGTTGCACATCAGCGCGCCGATGATCGCGCGGCGCAGGTGGTCGTCGGCGGATGTCTCGAAGCCGCGCACGGTCGGCAGGCGCCCGGCATCGAGCGCGGCGTAGTACTCGTCGGTGGTCCGGGCGTTCTGCACATAGTGCCCGGCCACGGCGCCGATGGCCGAAACGCCAAGCCCGATCTGGTCGTAGCCGGCGTGGGTGGCGTAGCCCTGGAAGTTGCGCTGGAGCCGGCCCTCGCGCTGCGCGATCGCCAGATCGTCGCCGGGCAGCGCGAAATGGTCCATGCCTATATAGATATAGCCGGCGGCGGTCAGGCGCTCGATCGTCGACACCAGGATGTCGAGCTTCTCGCCCGCGGGCGGCAGCGCGGCGGCGTCGATACGGCGTTGCGGCTTGAACACGTGCGGCAGGTGGGCATAGCTGTAGACCGAGAGCCGGTCCGGGTGCAGTTCGAGCGTGCGGTCGACCGTGGCGTTGAAGCGCGCGGTGGTCTGGTGGGGCAGCCCGTAGATCAGGTCCATGCTGACCGACTGGAAGCCCAACCGCCGCGCGGCCAGCACCACGCTACGCGTCTCCTCGAACGACTGCACGCGATGGATGGCCTGCTGCACCTCGGGATCGAAATCCTGCACGCCGAGGCTGATCCGGTTGAAACCGAGTTCGGCCAGCAGCGCCATGCGGTCATCGGTCACGCGGCGCGGGTCGATCTCGATCGCGTGCTCGCCTTCGGGCAGCAGGTCGAAGTGTTGGTGCAGCGCGGCCATGACGGCCCGCATTTCGCCGGGATCGAGGAAGGTCGGGGTGCCGCCGCCCCAGTGCGACTGCATGACCGCGCGGCGTTCGCCCAACTGGCCCGCCACCATCGCCATCTCGCGCGACAGGTAATCCACGTAGCGCGCGCTGCGGCTGTGATCCTTCGTGATGATCTTGTTGCAGCCGCAGTAGTAGCAGATGTTTTCGCAGAACGGAATGTGCAGGTAAAGCGACAACGGCGCCGGGGCGTTGGCCCGGCAGGCGTTCAGCGCGTGGCGGTAGCCAGCGTCGCCGACTTCGGCATGGAAGCGGTCGGCGGTGGGATAGGAGGTATAGCGCGGGCCGTTGCCGTCGATGCGGCCGGCCAGGCTGCGGAAGTCGGCCAGCGCGTGGCGGTCGAACGCCGTGCTGGCGGAGGGAGTGTTGGGGGCGGACATGGGGGTCTCGGTGTGGATGCGGGGATAACGACCGATGCTATGCCCGCCGTTCCCGTACAACTTTGATGCGCATCAAGTCCGGCAGTTTGTTACGCCAGCCAGCCCCGCCGAGGTGGGGTTCGGAGTCTATCGAAAGTCACGCGAGCGTCACGATCGCCCGATAGTCTCGGCCCCGGCTCCACGCTCCCGTGGCCAGCTACCCCTTCGCACTTTCCACGCTCCCAGCCATGCGCCAAACCTTGCCGCTGTCGATCTCGTCATGCGTGCCCGCCGCCGATCCGGGCGCTCGCCGCCGTGCCTTGCGGGTGCTCGGGGCGCTGCCGCTGGCCGCCCTCGCGCCGGAGGCGCTGGCCCAGCCTGCCACGCCGGCGCGGCGCCAGCTCGTGGTCGGCCATCTGGTGGATCGCATCGGGCCGCAGGCCGATCTGGCGCGCGACTACGTGGCCGGCGCCAAGGTACTGTTCGACGCAGTGAACGCCGCCGGGGCCGCCTCCGGCACGCCGCGCATCGTGCATGTGATCCGCGATGCCGATCCGAACCCGCGCGGCGCGGTGGCGCAGGCCGTGGCACTGGCCGACAACGAACGCGCCGACGTGCTGTTCGGCATCGGCGACACACTGCTGCCAACGCTGGCCAACGCGCCGGAACTGGCGCGCCGGGGCGTGCAGCTGGTGGCGCCGCTCTCGGGGCTGGCGCTGGCCGCCGACAACGTCTGGTTCACGCGCGCCGACTACCAGGCCGAGATCGATGCCGCCGTGCGCCAGTTGCACAGCTACGGACTGCGCAATATCGCGCTGGCGGTCTCGCCCGACTTCGCGGCCGGGGCGCTTGGCGCCGGCACGCCCTGGCTGGCGCGGCTCGAAAAGGACATTGGCACGCGCGCGGTGCCGCTGGCGGGCAGCATCGACGACAGCGCGCGACGCATTGCCGCCGCGCGGCCCGGCGCCGTGATCGTGGCTGGCGACACGCTGGCCTACGGCAGCCTGGGCCGGGCGCTGGCCGCCCGGAACTGGTACGGCTTTTTGGTGGGCTTGTCGGCGGTCAGTCCGTCATCGGCGCGCGAGATCCTGGGCGCGGGCTACGCCGGGGGCATGGTGGTCACGCAGATCGCGCCGGGACCGCAGGAGTCGACGTTGCGGGTGGTCAAGGAGCACGTGGCGCGCATGAAACAGTACCTCGACGAGCCGGCCTCGCCCGTCACGCTGGCCGGCTACATCGGCGCGGCCTGGCTGGCGCGTGCGGCCACGGCCATGAAGGCGCCGGGACCCGCCGAACTGCGGCGCGCGCTGCAGGCCCGCGTCGACGTGGGCGATTTCACGCTCGACTTCACGCGCGGGCTGCGGGGATCGCAATATGTCCAGTTGGCGCCGATCGGCAAGAGCGGGCTGCCCCAGCGCGCCTGACGCGTGCCGCTAGACGCGCGGCAGCGTGATGCTGACGCGCAGGCCGCCTTCGGGCCGGTTCGAGAGCTTCAGTTCGCCGCCGTGGCGCGCCACGATGTCGTGCGTGATCGACAGCCCCATGCCCACGCCGCCGGTGGCCCGGCTGCGCGACGACTCCACGCGATAGAACGGCTCCAGCACGCGCGGCAGCTCGGTGGGCGGAATGCCGGGGCCGTTGTCGCAGACATCGATCGTCACCCGTTCGGGGCTGTCGGCCAGCACGATGTGCGCGGCGCCACCATAGCGGTGCGCATTCTCGACGAGGTTGACCACCGCGCGGCGCAACTCGGCCGGGTAGGCCAGCAGCGGCGCGGCCTCGCCAGACAGGCGCACGTCCTGGCCGGTCTCCTGCGCATCGTCGACCACGGCCTGCAGCAGCGCCAGCACGTCCACGCGCTGGCGCGGGCCGGTGGCGCCGTCGCGCTCGCGCAGGTAATACAGCGTGGCGTCGATCAGTCCGTTCATCTCGGCCAGGTCCTGGCGCAGCCGGTAGCGCACGTCATTGCTGTCGATCCGCTCGATGCGCAGGCTCATGCGCGTCAGCGGCGTGCGCAGGTCGTGCGACACGGCCGCCAGGAAGCGCGACTGCTGGGCAAGCTGGGTGCGGATGCGCTGCTGCATCAGATTCAGCGCACGCGTGGCGTCGCGCGCTTCGGCCGGCCCGCGTTCCTCGTCGAGCGGGGGCGCGTGCACGTCCTGCGCCAGGCGGTTGGCGCCGCTGGCCAGTTGCTGCACGGGCCGCGCCAGCAACCGCGCGCCCACCCACGAGGCCATCAGGATGGCCGCGAGCTGGAACAGCAGGCCCAGATGCGGCGGCCAGATGCCCCGGATATGGAAGCCCTGCGGCGGGCGTGGCATCGGCTCGCCCGGCTGCGGCGTGCGGAAGGCGTCAAGGTGCAGCGGCGGGCCGTCGAAATCGAATGGCTCCGCGCCGCGCGGGGCGCCCGACCGGCCGCCGCCGTTCTGGCCGTAGGCACCGTAAGGGCCGTAAGAGCCGTAAGGACCGCCGGGGCCGAAACCGGGTCCGCCCGGGGGTGCGAAGATGCCTTCGAGCGGTTGACCGGGCCGGACGTCTTCCACCGACAGGCCGTTCGCTTCCGCCTCCGCCACGGCGCGGCGCATGCGCTCCATGTATCGCTCGGAACCGGGGCGCGGGAACAGGCTTTCGATCACGGTCACGCCCAGCACGTGCACGCCGAGCATGATCGCGGCCATCACGAAGAACACGCGCACGAACATCGAGTCGAAGCGCCGGCGCCGCGCCGGGCGCGGCATGGCGTCGCCGGCCGGCGAAGTCGGGTCCGCGGCCATGCGCTCAGTGCTCCACGTTGCCCGTGAACACGTACCCCTCGCCGCGCACGGTCCGGATCAGCGCCGAGTCGCGCGGATCGTCGCGCAGCTTCTGGCGCAGGCGCGACACGAGCAGGTCGATGCTGCGGTCGAACACGTCGAGATCGCGGCCCCGCGCGTTGTTGATCAGCATCTCGCGGTCGAGCACGCGGTTCGGGTTCTCGATGAAGGTCAGCAGCAGCCGGAACTCGGCGTTGGAAAGCGGCACTACCGTCTCCTCGGCATCCACCAGCTGGCGCAGCGTGGTGTTCAGCCGCCAGATGCCGAAGCGCGTTTCGTGGCCGGTGGCCGCCGGCGCCGCGCGGCGGGCTTCGCCCCGGCTGCGCCGCAATACGGTGTGGATGCGGGCCACCAGTTCGCGCATCTCGAACGGCTTGGTCACGTAGTCGTCGGCCCCGACCTCCAGGCCCACCACCCGGTCAGCCAGTTCGGCGCGCGCCGTCAGCATGATCACCGGCACATTGCTGCTGTCGCGGATCTCGCGGCACAGCGTCAGGCCGTTCTCGCCGGGCAGCGAGAGATCGAGGATCACCAGATCGAACTGCTCGCTGGCCATGGCCGCGCGCATGGCGGCCCCCCCTTCCGCGCCCTGGGCTTCCATGCCGAACGTGGCCAGGTACTCGGCAAGCATGGTGCGGATCTGGGGATCGTCGTCGACGATCAGCAGGCGGGTGGTCAGGGCGGGAGTGAAATCCATGGCGAACTGGCAGAAGGGAGGGCGCGGCCCGGGCCGGACCTGAAAGGGGAAGGCCAATGTACCAGCTAGGCTATTACATCCGATGCCGGTTTTGTATCAGGGCCGATACGTGCAGCACGCGGCACATCGGGCCGTGCGAAAAAAACGCCCCCGGTGCTGCCGCATCCGGGAGCGTTCAACAGGGAAGAAGCCGGGCTCGCATGCGCCCAGCCACACCGCACCGAAGGGCGGGCGCGGCGTGCCGCAGTGAACGCCGAGACGTTCGATGCGCGGGACCCATCGTAGGCACGCGGTGCGGCGGCGTCTTGTCGGCCTTGTATCAGGCCGGCGCCGGCGCGGCGGCATCAGCCGGCGGCGGCGGGCTTGCCGAGCAGCGCCTTGAGACCGGCCAGCCGGTCCTTCGGGCTCATGGCCGGGGTCTCGTCCTTCGGCGCCGGGGCGTCTTCGAGTTTCATCTCGGCGATGAAGCGCGACGGCTCCACCGAGTAGGTCTCCCGGGCGCGCTTGCGCTTCTTGCACCAGCTGATCTGGAGGCTGCGCTGGGCGCGCGTGATGCCCACGTACATCAGGCGGCGCTCTTCCTCGATCTTCTCGTCGCCCATGTCCTCGTCTTCGCGCGAATGGGGCAGGATGCCCTCCTCCACGCCCACCAGGAACACGTGCGGATACTCAAGCCCCTTCGACGCGTGCAGCGTGGACAGCCGCACCGCGTCAGGGTCTTCCTCGCGCCCTTCGAGCATGCTCATCAGCGCCACGGTCTGGGTCAGTTCGAGCAGGTTCTTGCCTTCGTCGGCCAGCCCGTCGGAGGTGTCGAAGCCGGTGGCCTCGCCCTCGCCTTGCGCCTCGGGGCGCGTGCCCTTGCGCTTGAGCCAGTCGAGGAATTCGAGCGTGTTGGTCCAGCGCGACTGCGCCTGGCGCTCGTCGAAGGTGTCGTAGAGATAGGCCTCGTAATGGATGCCTTCCATCAGGTCGTCGAGCACCACCGTGGCAGGGTCCTTCTCCGCCCGGTCGGCCAGCCGCACCATCGATTCGCAGAACACGCGCAGCGGCTCCAGCTGGCGCGGCTGCAGCTTGCCCTCGATGCCGCCCATCATCGCGGCCTCGAACAGCGACACCTTGGCCTGCCCCGCGAACGTGCCGAGCACTTCAAGCGTGGTATTGCCCACGCCCCGGCGCGGCGTGGTGATGGCGCGGATGAACGCGGGGTCGTCGTCGGGGTTCGCAATCAGCCGCAGGTAGGCACAGATGTCCTTGATCTCGGCCTTGTCGAAGAAGCTCTGGCCGCCCGAGAGCACATACGGAATCCGCTCGCGCCGCAGGATCTGCTCGAACAGCCGCGCCTGGTGGTTGCCGCGATAGAGAATCGCGTAGTCGCGGAACTGCGCGCGGCGCTCGAACTTGTGGGCCGAGAGCCGGAACACCACCGATTCGGCCTCGTGTTCCTCGTCGTTCATGGGGTGCACGGCGATGGCGTCGCCCATGCCGTGCTCGGACCACAGCTTCTTGTCGAACAGCTTCGGATTGTTGGCGATCACCGCGTTGGCGGCTTCCAGGATGCGCACCGTCGAGCGGTAGTTCTGTTCGAGCTTGACGACCTTGAGGTCCGGAAAATCGCTCTGCAGCAGCCGCAGGTTGTCGAGCGTGGCGCCACGCCAGCCATAGATCGCCTGGTCGTCGTCGCCCACGGCCGTGAACGCCGGCGCGCGCAGGTGCGAGCCGCCGGCCAGCAGCTTCAGCAACTGGTACTGGCAGGCGTTGGTGTCCTGGTATTCGTCGACGAGGAAGTAGCGCAGCCGGTTCTGCCACTTCAGGCGCACGGCTTCGTCGCGTGCGAACAGCTCGGCGGGCAGCCGGATCAAATCGTCGAAATCCACCGCCTGGTACGCATGGAGCGTGGCCACGTAGTTGCGGTAGACCATCGCGGCCTGGTGTTCATCGGCATCGGCGGCCTGCGCCAGCGCGGTTTCCGGATCGACCATGCCGTTCTTCCACAGCGAGATCGTGCTCTGCACGCTGCGGATCAGCTTCTTGTCGGTGGTGCCAAGCTGCTCCTGGACCAGCCCGAAGCAGTCGTCCGAGTCCATGATCGAGAATTGTGGCTTCAGACCCACATGTGCGGCTTCCATGCGAAGAATTTGCACGCCGAGCGAGTGAAACGTACAAACCGTCAGTTGCTTGAGTGGAATTCGCTTCCCTTCGCGGGTGGTCTTGCCGTCCATGAGCTTGGCAATGCGCTCCTGCATCTCCTTGGCCGCCTTGTTGGTGAACGTGACGGCGGCAATGTGGCGCGGTTCGAACCCCTTGTCTTCGATCAGGTGCGCAATCTTCTGCGTGATCACGCGCGTCTTGCCCGAGCCGGCACCCGCCAGCACAAGGCAGGGGCCGTCCAGATAGCGAACGGCTTCGGATTGCGCGGCGTTGAGTCCGTGGGTCATGGGGCGGGAAAGGGATGCGGGGCGAGCGCCCGGGAATGGCGAAAGAAGCACGCGGGCAGACCCGCGCCAAAGGCGACGATGCTAACACGCGGGGCGCCCGCTGACAGGGTTGTCCGGAGCCGTCCGACAGTACCCGTTTCACGTTGGTAACAATCGTAAATCGGCCATTTCGGGCACGCCTCGGGGGCATGGAGTTTGCCTCTTTCCCGACACGGCCGCGCCGGCGGGACCTCTTCCCCGGCCCGGCAATCCCGAATCGATGACTCTCCACGACAAACAAAGGAGCCAATCATGAAAACCCTTCGCACCCTTTCGAAAGTCGCGCTGATCGGTGTCACGCTGGCGGGCTTCGCCGGTTGCGCGGACATGACCCCGAAACAGCGGAACACGGCCATCGGCGCCGGTGCCGGCGCCCTGGGCGGTGCCGTGCTGACCAACGGCAGCGCGCTTGGCACGATCGGCGGCGCGGCCGCCGGCGGCGTGATCGGCAATGTCGTGACCAAGGACAACCGCTGACCGGGCGTGGCTTGCGGGGGCGGTTTGACAAAGCCAGACCGCTCCCGTACATTCACGCGCATCTGGCCGGGAGAGCGCGCACCGATCATCGATTTGCGCCGCCGAAGGGGAATCACCCGAAAACTCTCAGGCACCATGGACTGGCCGGATCGGCATGCAACATGCACACGATGCATGCCGCACTCTGGAGAGCGACATCCGCCGCGTCTTGATCACCGGCGAGCATGTCCACCGAAGGGGCGCACGGAGCCTGAGGCTTCGTAATCTCTCAGGTATCGAGGACAGAGGGGTCATCCGCCGCAGCGGACCGGATCGCACATTGGTGCGGCCGGGCTGCGGCGGATGACCCTTTTTTCGTTTTCGAATCGCCCGAGGATATCCATGACGCTCCAGGCCACGCCCCTCAACGCCATCCACCGCGCCCTCGGCGCCCGCATGGTCGATTTCGGCGGCTGGGACATGCCGGTCAACTACGGCTCCCAGATCGAGGAACACAATGCCGTGCGCTCCGACGCCGGCATGTTCGACGTCTCCCACATGTGCGTGGTGGACCTGCACGGTCCCAATACCCGGACGTTCCTGCGCGGCCTGCTCGCCAACAACGTCGACAAGCTCCAGACCCCCGGCAAGGCCCTCTACTCGTGCATGCTCGACGAGAAGGGCGGCGTCATCGACGACCTGATCGTCTACTTCTTCGCCGAGGATCACTTCCGGCTCGTGGTCAACGCGAGCACGGCCCTTGGCGACATCGAATGGATCCAGTCGCGCAACACCGAAACGGGCAGCGGCGTGGCCATCACCCCGCGCCGCGGTGACGTGGCACCGGCCGGCACCAGCGCCTTGGCGATCATCGCCGTGCAGGGCCCCAACGCCCGCGCCAAGGTCTACGCCGCCTTCCCCTCGACCCAGCCTGCCGACGCCCTCAAGCCGTTCAACGCGCTCGTGGTGCAGGACCCCGGCATGGGCGAGCTGATGGTGGCCCGCACCGGCTATACCGGCGAGGACGGTTTCGAACTGGTGGTGCCGGCCGAGAACGTCGCCGGCATCTGGGAAAAACTCTCGGCGGCCGGCGTGAAGCCGGCCGGGCTGGGCGCGCGCGACACGCTGCGCCTGGAAGCCGGCATGAACCTGTACGGCCAGGACATGGACATCCACACCTCGCCGCTCGACGCCGGCCTGGCCTGGACCGTCGACCTGCAGAGCGAGCGCGACTTCACCGGCAAGTCCGCCCTGGTGGCCGGCGGCCAGAAGCGCACCTTCGTGGGCCTGATCCTGCGCGACAAGGGCGGCGTGCTGCGCGCGCACCAGAAGGTCGTCACCCCCTCCGGCGACGGCGAGATCACGAGCGGCACGTTCAGCCCGTCGCTGTCGCAATCCATTGCATTTGCCCGCCTGCCGAAGGACGTCGCGCCCGGCGCCGAAGTCCAGGTCGAGATCCGCGACCGCAAACTGACCGCGACTGTGGTTAAACTGCCATTTGTGCGCAATGGCAAGGCACTCGTGAGCTGAGGCATCGCCCGGCTTCACACCCAACGGTCGCCCTTCCGCCCGTCCCGCGCGAGCCCAGATGCCGCGGGCCGGGTGAATGAAACAAGAAACACACTGTATCCCGGAGAACCTTCATGAATTTCCCCGCTGACCTCAAGTACACCGAGTCGCACGAATGGGTGCGCGTCGAATCCGACGGCACGCTGACGATCGGCATCACCGACCACGCGCAGGACGCGCTGGGCGACATCGTCTTCCTGGAACTGCCCGAAGTGGGCAAGTCGGTCGGCGCCGGTGACGCGCTGGCCGTCGTCGAGTCCGTGAAGGCGGCCTCCGACATCTACGCCCCGGTGGCCGGCGAAGTGATCGCCATCAACGATGCCGCCTCGGCCTCGCCGGAATCGGTCAACGCCAACGCTTTCGACGCCTGGCTGTTCAAGATCAAGCCGGCCAACGGCGACGATGTGAACGGCCTGATGAACGTCGACGCCTACAAGGCCAGCGTCGGCGCCTGACCGCCCGATTGTCCGATGCCGCCGGGCGCAGGCTGACCACCTGCCGCCCGGTGCTCCACGAGATCTCCTTGCCATGAACGCCCCGCTTTCCATGAACGCTGCCGCCCAAGGTGCACGGCCCACGCTGGCCGAACTCGAGGCGCGCGACGCCTTCGCCGCCCGCCATATCGGCCCCGATGCCGCCGAACAGCAACACATGCTCGGCCTGCTCGGCTTCGACAGCACTGCCGCGCTGATCGACGCCGTGGTGCCCGCCGCCATTCGCCGCGACGGCATGTCGCTGGGCGAATTCACCGCTCCGCTGACCGAGGAAGCCGCTCTGGCGAAACTGCGCGGCCTGGCCGGCAAGAACCGTGTGCTCAGGAGCTTCATCGGACAGGGCTACTACAACACGCTGACGCCGGGCGTGATCCTGCGCAACGTGTTCGAGAACCCGGCCTGGTACACCGCCTACACCCCGTACCAGCCGGAAATCTCGCAGGGCCGGCTCGAAGCGCTGCTGAACTTCCAGCAGATGCTGACCGACCTGACGGGCATGGACATCGCCAATGCGTCGATGCTCGACGAGGGCACCGCCGCCGCCGAGGCCATGACGCTGCTGCAGCGCGTCAACAAGCACGCCTCGAACACGTTCTTCGTGGCCGATGACGTGCTGCCGCAGACGCTGGAGGTGGTACGCACCCGCGCGGAGCCGATGGGCATCGTGATCAAGGTTGGCCCCGCTGCCGAGGCTGCGAAGGCCGAGGCGTTCGGCGTGCTGCTGCAGTACCCGGGCGTCAATGGCGACGTGGTCGACTACCGCGCCATCGCCGAGGCCGTGCATGCCGGCGGCGCCCGCGTGGTGGCCGCCGCCGATTTGCTGGCGCTGACGCTGCTGGCCGCTCCCGCCGAATGGGGCGCGGACGTGGCCGTGGGCAACACGCAGCGCTTCGGCGTGCCGCTGGGCTTCGGCGGCCCGCACGCCGGCTACATGGCCGTGCGCGACGAGTTCAAGCGCTCGATGCCGGGCCGCCTGGTCGGCGTGACGATCGACGCGCAGGGCAACAAGGCTTATCGTCTGGCACTGCAGACGCGCGAGCAGCACATCCGCCGCGAGAAAGCCACGTCCAACATCTGCACGGCGCAGGCGCTGCTGGCCATCATGGCGTCGATGTACGCGGTCTACCACGGTCCGCAGGGCCTCAGGCGGATTGCCCAGCGCGTGCACCGCCTGACCGCCACGCTGGCCGCCGGCCTGAAGACGCTCGGCCACACGCCGCTGAACGCGACGTTCTTCGACACCATCACGCTCGACACCGGCTTCAACACCGACGCCTTCCACGCCTCGGCCACGCAGCGCGGCATCAACCTGCGCCATGCCGGTGGCACGCGCATCGGCATCTCGCTCGACGAAATCGCATCGCGCGAGGACGTGGTGGCCCTGTGGGAAATCTTCGCCCACGGCAAGCCGGTGCCGAAGTTCGACGAGGTGGAAGCCGCGGTCGCCGACGGATTCCCCGCCGCGCTGGCGCGCCAGAGCGCCTACCTGACGCACCCGGTGTTCAACACGCACCACGCCGAACACGAAATGTTGCGTTACCTGCGCTCGCTGGCCGACAAGGACCTGGCGCTGGACCGCACGATGATCCCGCTCGGCTCGTGCACGATGAAGCTCAACGCCACCAGCGAAATGCTGCCGGTGACGTGGCCCGAGTTCAGCAACATCCACCCGTTCGCGCCGCTCGACCAGACCGTGGGCTACCGCGAAATGATCGACCAGCTGGAGGCGATGCTGTGCGCCGCCACCGGCTACGCCGCCGTGAGCCTGCAGCCGAACGCCGGCTCGCAGGGCGAGTACGCCGGCCTGCTTATCATCCATGCCTACCACGCCAGCCGTGGCGAGAGCCACCGCGACATCTGCCTGATTCCGTCGTCGGCCCATGGCACGAACCCGGCGTCGGCCCAGATGGCCGGCATGAAGGTGGTGGTCGTGGCCTGCGACGAGAACGGCAACGTCGACCTGGCCGATCTGGCGAAGAAGGCCGAGCAGCACAGCAAGAACCTGGCCGCGATCATGATCACGTACCCGTCCACGCACGGCGTGTTCGAACAGGGCGTGCAGCAGATCTGCGACATCGTGCACCAGCACGGCGGGCAGGTGTACGTGGATGGCGCCAACATGAACGCGATGGTCGGCGTGGCCGCGCCGGGTCAGTTCGGCGGCGATGTTTCCCACCTGAACCTGCACAAGACGTTCTGCATTCCGCACGGCGGCGGCGGACCGGGCGTGGGTCCGGTAGCCGTGGGCGCGCACCTGGCCGATTTCCTGCCGAACCAGGACAGCGTTGGCTATCGCCGCGACGACAACGGCATCGGCGGTGTCTCCGCCGCGCCGTTCGGCTCGGCCAGCATCCTGCCGATCTCGTGGATGTACATCGCCATGATGGGCGCGAGCGGCCTGACCGCCGCCACCGGGAACGCGATCCTGACCGCCAACTACGTGGCCAAGCGCCTGGCGCCGCACTACCCGGTGCTGTATGCGGGCCAGGGCGGACTGGTGGCGCACGAGTGCATCCTGGACCTGCGTCCGCTGCAGAAGAGCACCGGCATCACCAACGAGGACGTGGCCAAGCGCCTGATGGACTATGGCTTCCACGCCCCGACCATGAGCTTCCCGGTGCCGGGCACGCTGATGATCGAGCCGACCGAAAGCGAGGCGCTGTCCGAGCTGGACCGCTTCATCGACGCGATGATCGCCATCCGTGGCGAGATCGCCCGCGTCGAGGACGGCAGTTTCGACCGCGAGGACAACCCGCTCAAGCATGCGCCGCACACGGCCAACGTGATCACGGCCAACGAGTGGACGCGCAAGTACACGCGCGAGGAAGCCGCCTATCCGGTGGCGTCGCTGCGCACGCAGAAGTACTGGCCGCCGGTCGGCCGGGCCGACAACGTGTATGGCGACCGCAATCTGTTCTGTTCCTGCGTACCGATCAGCGCGTACGCTGAAGGGGAATAAGCCCCTCCGGCCGTCGATAACAAAACATGTCCCCGCCGCCCCGTCTCCGGACTGTTCCGGAGCGGGTGCGGCTCTGACGGCGTGCCGGCGGCGCGCCGTCTTCGCATCTGGAGTCAGCCGTGGCAGTCAGTGTCTTCGATCTGTTCAAGGTAGGGATCGGTCCGTCGAGTTCGCACACCGTGGGACCGATGCGGGCCGCCCTGATGTTCGCTCTCGGACTGGAGCGTGACGGGTTGCTGCCGCAGGTGGCCAGCGTGCGTGCCGAGCTGTATGGCTCGCTGGGCGCCACGGGCAAGGGCCACGGCACCGACAAGGGCGTGATCCTGGGGTTGATGGGCGAGGCACCGGACACGGTCGATCCCGAGGAAATCGACGGCAAGCTGCGGGCGCTGCGCCAGGGAAAGCTGCTGACGCTGCTCGGCAAGCACACGGTGCCGTTTGTCGAGCGCGAGCACATTGTGTTCTATCGCCGCGAGGCCATGGCCGAGCATCCCAACGGCATGAAGTTCCACGCCTACGACGCCGATGGCACCTCGCTGCGCGAGGCGCGCTACCTGTCGGTGGGCGGCGGCTTCGTGGTGACGGCCGGGGCGCCGAACACGCAGTTGCAGGCGGCCGAGCGGCAGTTGCCGCATCCGTTTCGCAGCGGGCGGGCGATGCTGGACATGGCGCAGGCCAGTGGCAAGTCGATCGCCCAGCTCATGATGGAGAACGAACTGACCTGGCGCTCCGAGGCGGAGGTCACTGACGGACTGCTGCATATCTGGGATGTCATGCAGCAATGCGTCGAGCGCGGCTGCCGGACCGACGGCGAACTGCCAGGCCCGTTCAAGGTCAAGCGCCGCGCGCCCGAACTGCACCGCAACCTGACGCTGCGCGCCGAGCGGACGCTGTCCGATCCGCTCTCGGTCATGGACTGGGTCAACCTCTACGCCATGGCCGTCAATGAGGAAAATGCCGCCGGCGGACGCGTGGTCACCGCGCCGACCAACGGCGCCGCCGGCATCATCCCGGCGGTGCTTCACTACTACGACCGCTTCGTGCCCGGCGCCAACCGCCAGGGCGCGGTCGACTTCCTGCTCACGGCCGGCGCCATCGGGCTGCTCTACAAGCTCAACGCGTCGATCTCGGGTGCCGAGGTCGGCTGCCAGGGCGAGGTCGGCGTGGCGTGCTCGATGGCGGCCGGCGCGCTGGCCGCGGTGCTGGGCGGCACCCCGGAGCAGGTGGAGAACGCCGCCGAGATCGGCATGGAGCACAATCTCGGCCTGACCTGCGACCCGGTGGGCGGCCTCGTGCAGATTCCGTGCATCGAGCGCAATGCCATGGCGTCGGTCAAGGCGGTCAACGCCGCGCGCATGGCGCTGCGCGGCGATGGCACGCACTACGTGTCTCTGGACTCGGTGATCAAGACGATGCGCGAAACCGGGGCCGACATGAAGACCAAGTACAAGGAAACGGCGCGGGGCGGGCTGGCGGTCAATATCGTCGAATGCTGACCGTCGCGTGCGGCGTCTATGATGGAAGTCCCAAAATAAGAAAACGGCCATGCAGACCTTCCACCAGCTATTCGACGACGTATCCTCAACGTTCACCTATCTGCTGATCGATGCCGCCACGCGCGAGGCCGTGCTGATCGACCCGGTCGACCGCCAGTGCGAGCGCGACCTGGCCGTGGTCAAGGAGACCGGCGCCAGGCTGGTCTGGATCGCCGAGACTCACGCGCACGCCGACCACATCACCTCGGCCGGCCACCTTGCCGCGCTGACCGGCGCCAGTACCGCCGCCCCGTCGGGCTGCGATATCAAGCCGGCCCGGAAACAGCTGATCGACGGCGACACGCTGACCTTCGGCAGCCAGCAATTGCGTGCGATGCACACGCCGGGCCATACGGCCGGCAGCATGAGCTATCTCTGGGAGGAATCAACCGCCGGCGGCATTGCGAGGCGGATCTTCACGGGCGATGCGCTGCTGATCGACGGGTGCGGGCGGACCGATTTCCAGTCCGGTGATGCAGGGACGCTGTTCGACAGCCTGACGCAGAAACTCTTCCGCCTGCCGGATGACACCCAGGTCTATCCGGCCCATGACTACAAGGGCCGGACCGTCTCGACCATCGGCGCCGAGCGCGCCACGAACAGCCGGGTGGCGGGCCGCTCGCGCGAGGAGTTCATCGCGATGATGCGCAGCCTGAACCTGCCGCGTCCGAAGCTGATCGATATCGCGGTGCCCGCCAACCAGCAGTTGGGCCTGGTGTCGGGCCGCGACGGCGCTACCGTGCCGCACGGCGCATGATGCGCCGGAATCGCCCGATTTAAAGTTTCTACGATTCCCAGGCTTCGCAGGTACGCCGGACCGTGTCGCGCAGGCTGTGCGCTTCGTCGTTGACGGTACGCACCCAATGCGCGTCGTTGTCGCGCGAAGCCGCCAGCGCGCGGATATTGGCCAGCGCCTGCAACGAGCCGAGCGCCTCGGCATGCGGCTCCAGCGCATCGCAAATGGACAAAATATGATCCGCGATCGGCATCCGGGTCAGTTCGTTCGGATGCACGTACTCGCCTTCCAACCCGAACCGGCAAGCCTGGAAGCGGTTGAAGGTGTACACGAGGTAGTCGTCTTCCTGCGGCATGAACGGGCGCGACAGCAGCAGGTAGCGCGCCAGTGCCTGGATATACGCGGCGATGTCGCAGGCGCGCTGCACCGTCAGCGGCGTATCCATGACGCGGACCTCGATCGTGCCGAATTCCGGCTTGGGACGGATATCCCAATAGAAATCCTTCATGCTCTCGATCACGCCGGTTGCGCGCATCTTGTTGAAGTACGCCTCGAAGCCATCCCAGGTCAGCACGTGGGGGGCACGGCCGCTCATCGGGAACGCCGCCACCGAGTTCAGCCGGGCCGATGCGAACCCGGTATCCACGCCCTGGACGTACGGCGACGATGCGGCCAGCGCGATGAAGTGCGGTACGTAGCGCCCGATGGCATGCAGCAGGAACAGCGATTCGTCGGCGCTCGGGCAGCCGATGTGGACGTGCTGGCCGAATACCGTGAACTGCTTGGCCAGATAGCCATACAGTTCGGAAATGTACTGGTAGCGCGGCGAGTCCGAGATCGTGCGGTCCGACCAGACCTGGAACGGGTGCGTGCCGCCACCGCAGATGCCCAGGTTCAGGCCGCGCGAGGCGTTGACCATCAGGTCACGCATCACGGTCAGCTCCTCAAGCGCCTGCGCATAGCTGTGGCAGATGCCGGTGCTGATCTCGATCATCGAGGGGCTGATCTCGGGCTTGATATCGCCGGCGTGCTGGGCACCCTTGAGCGCGCGGATCAGGTCCGGCGCGAACGGCGCCAGGTCATAGTCATGGCGATTGACGAGCTGCAGTTCCAGCTCCACGCCAAAGGTCAGCGCCTCGGAATGGGCGAACGGTTCGAGCGACATCAGCGCCCTCCTCCATTGTTCCTTGCCTCGCCCGCGTAGCGCAGCGCCCACGCCGCGATGATCGGGCCCGCCAGCTGCTCGATGGCAAGCGCGCAAAGGATGATCGAAGCGAGCGGCGCACCGGTGCCCGGATACAGGCGCGCCACGTCGCTCATCAGAAGATAGGCCAGCCCCGACATCGGCGCCAGCGCCAGACCCAGCGCCATGGCCTGGCGCAGGCTGAGCCCCGAGAACGAACCGAGCGAGACCACGCCCACCAGCTTGGCCACGTGGCGCAGCACGACCAGCGCAACGGCCAGCGAGCCGCCGATGATCCAGTCCTGCGCCGTCAGCGGCAGGCCCAGCGACACCACCATGACGATGATCAGCAGGCTGCCGGCGCTGCCGAAGTGCGTCGGCCACACATGCGGCTGGCGGTCCTGGTGCTTGAAGACCACGCCCGCCAGCATCAGCGTCAGCGGCATCGACAGCTTCAGCACCCGCGTCAGCGCCAGCGTGAACAGCACCAGCCCCACCAGCACCAGGAAGCTGTAGTGATCGTCAGCCGACATCCGGGCATAGATCGCATGGCCGACCTTGCCCACCACCCACGCCAGCAGGCACGAACCCACCAGCAGATACAGCGGATGCAGCAGCGCCGCGCCAAGGTTGCCGTATTCGGAATGGAGCCAGCCCGTGGCCAGCTGGACGATGGCCGCCGCGTAGATCGAGTTCAGCGCCGACATCGCCATCAGGCGCTCGGTGACCTGCCCTTCGGCGCGCAACTCGTTCTTGAGCTGCAGGACGATGGTCGGCGAGGTGCTCACCGCGATGCCACCGGCCAGGATCGCCACGCCCGGCGACGCGCCAAGCCATTGCAGCGCCGTGGCCACCAGCCCCCAGGTCAGCAGGCTCTCGGCGGCGCTCGTGAACAGCAGCCAGCGGTTGGCACGCAGCCATGACAGCGACAGCCGGTGGCCGAGTTCGAACAGCGCCAGGGCCAGCGCCATGTCGATCAGCACCCGGGTCTGGGCGATCATGTTGTCGTCGACGATGCTGCGGCCGAGCATGCCGGCGAACAGCCCGACCACCGCGTAACCGACGATACGCGGGCAGCGCAGCCAGCGGCGGCAGACCTCTCCGGCCAGGCCCGCGCCTACCAGCGCGAGGCCCACCCAGAACAGGCCGCCCGGTGCCAATGGCAGCGAGGGGAAAAGTTGGCTCAATCCATTCATGCGCGACATGGTAATGGAAGGACACGTTTCAAAGTGTCAGTGCTTGTCCGACACTTTTTCTATCATGCAGCCAACGCCGGTCTTTCCAAAAGAAAAAGCGCGATCTCCTGCGATCGCGCTTTTGTAGGTCTTTCAAATTGAGAATAGTCTCGTGCGGCGGGTCACACAGCTGTGCCTCAGACGCCCCAGACCTTCCACTTTGGCCGGGTGGCCTTGAGGGCGGCCTCGGTCTTGGCGTACAGGCCCCGCGTCGCACCGGCCTCGGCCCCGAGTGCCCTGGCCCGCTCGAACCAGCCCAGCGCGGTCTCCCGCTGGCCCAGCGCCACCGCGGCCTGCACGGCCACCAGCCAGGTTTCGGCGTTCCAGTCGTCCCGGGCGGCAAAGGCCATCTGGAAGTCGGTCAGCGCCTCCGGCTGGCGGTTCAGGTCCGCCAGCAACCGGGCACGCTGGACGCGCGCCTGCGCCTGTGTGCGCGGATCGCCACCGCCCAGTGCCACGGCCTGTTCGACCAGCGGCAGCGCCCGGTCGTTGTCACCGACGTCGCGCCAGATCTGGCCGAAGCGCCCATAGAGCCAGGCATCCTCCACCAGCAGCGAGCGGCGTTGCAGCGCCTCCAGTTCGGCCCGCGCGTCGGTGCGGTCGTGTTCGTCCATCGCCGCCATGCCGCTGGCGAGCAAAATGCCGTAATGAGCACGTGCATGCGCCATGGCGTGCGCACCCTCGCTGCGTGCCTCCACCGGCAGCGCGTCGAGCCGGCCGTCCATGTGTGACAACGCGGCGCTGGCCGACTCCGTAGCCTCGCGCCCGCCAATCGCGGCCCAGGCCGCCACGAGCCGGCTGAACGCCCAGCTCACGTCAGCCGGGTTGCGCTCGACCGGATACCGGTTCAGCACCTCGCCGGCCAGGTCCACCACCTTCTGGTGCTCGCCGGCCGAGGCGTAGGCGTCGAGCATGTCGACCCAGTGATCGATGAAATCGCTGGCCGCCATGCCCTTCTGGTGCAGCGCAACCTTCTCTTCGAGATGGGCGGCATCGGCGGGCAGCGTGCGCGCCAGCAGCCGGCACAGCAGCGAATACAGGTGGGGATCGGCGTTGCCGCCGTGGCCCTGCGCATCGCCCTCGCCCGTCGCGAAATACGCCTCGAAGCAGGCCAGCCCCTTGCGGCAGGTGGCCTCCAGCATGGGTTTCAGCGCCGGCTGCGCGGCAGGCACCTCGTCGATGAATGCGCCCAGCGCCGCCGCGGCCTGGAAGTACAGCGCGCCGTCGTCGGCGTCGGCCGTCATGGCGAAGCCAGTCCAGGCCGGCTGCGCCGGGGCAGTGGCACCGGCCGCCGAACTGGCCTGGTGGCGCCACGTCAGGGCGCGCACCTGCGCGAGCGGATCGGGCCGCTGACGCAGGTAGGTCTCCAGGTCGTCGAGCGCTGCCGCCGGGTCCGCGCCGAGCCGCAGCGGGGCGCGCAGCCGGCGGGCTTCCGGATGGTCCGGCTGCGTCGCCAGCACCAGTTCGGCCTGCGCCGCCGCCAGGGAGTCGCCCTGTGCGGGGGTCAGATCGAGCAGTTCCGGGGAGTCGAGCGCGATCCGGCCCAGGCAGATCCGCAGCAGTGGCTCGCCGGGCTGCCCGGCGGCATCGCTGCGCGCCACGTAGTCCTGCACGAGCGGCAGGATGTCGCTGGCACCGAGGTCCGGCGCGCGGTACAGCAGGTCGTGCCAGTAGCGGCCGGCCAGCGCGAAATCGTTCAGGCGGAATGCCACGAAGCCGGCATAGAAATGCGCGGCCCACTCGCCGGTAGCCAGCCCGTTGCGGCGCGCCGCCTCGTGCAGCCACGGCTGCGCCTCGGCATCGCGGCCCTCGCGCATCAGCAGCGTGCCATACATATGCGCCAGCGCCCCGCGCGACGCCCAGCGGTGCATCGGCGCCAGCGCCAGCTCGGGCAGCCGCGCCATGGCCTCGTCGAGCGCAGCCAGCGCCGCGGCCACATCGCCACGATCGGACTGGATCTGCGCGCGCAGCGCGGCATAGTCGACAACTTCGGGATGCGCCGCCCACAGCTGGTCGGCTACCTGCAATGCTTCGTCATGGCGGCCGGCGTTGGCCAGCGCAATGGCTTGGTCGTAACGGACATCCTGCAAGGTCCGCTCCTTCATGAATTCTGCAAAAGCGGAATTATGCGCCATTGGCGTGACCTGCTTCGCGGAGGAGAGGGGGAGATTGGGGGTTGATTGGGGTTGACGGGGGAAATTGGGGTGGGGTGAGGACGCGCGGCGAATCAGAAGCATCGTCGATCAGGGCCGTTGCCGACCGCATCCGTGGGAAGTGTGATCACCGCGCCGGGGTCTGCGGTGATGATGACGCTATCCTTGAACCAGGATGGCCCTCCAAATTGGGCGATCGACCCTTCATAGCGGTGGTGGAGATGGCCGTACTTATCGAAAACGAGTATCCAGCCCTCTTCACGGTCTCTCGTGAAGAAAACCTTGGATAACCAGCTTTCCCTGGTCACCAGATAGTACTCCCGGTTCGGGCTCCAGCAATCTGGCTCGAATGAAACGCCTTGCCGGGCGAGACTCAAGACAAATAGAGGCCACGCGCCAAGCAGAAACACAGGCCAATGACGCTTAAGGCAATGCCACATGATTGATGCGCGGATCGGCCCAATGGATATCGGAAAAGACGAAAAAGTCGCCGCCTTCGTTCCGGACGTTCTGCCATCGGCGGAAGTCAGCGTTCCGCACGGGGACGAAGCCAGCGAACGTCAGACTTCGCAACCGGAAGGGCAGACCCATGTAAGCCGCGATTTCAGCCTTGGACAGGCATCGATCACGGCTCCATGCCGCAGACACCTTCCATCCCATCTTGTCCATGGCGCCCGGGATCTCGTCGAGATAGAGCGTTTCGACCCGAACGGTCTTCCCCTGCGTTTTCGTTCTCGGACTCAACTCTGAAGAGGCAACGCTCATGGCCGCCCCCTCATTCTCGGAAGGTGGATTCTGGCCAGCGAGAAACTCTTGAGGGCGTTGCTGAAAGCGTGAATCTTCCTGTCCCGGCCTCCCGGGCATCCTTCATACGTGTCATCCGCATGGAACACTGCCATCTTCGCCTCCCATCGCCATCGGGCGACGGCTCAGCGGAGCAGGCTAGCGGCACGGGCTGCCGGGCGGCAATCGGTGATCGCTTAAATGTCTGAATGCGATCCGCCAGACAAAAAACGCCACCGCGGGCATCGCCCGGGTGGCGTCAGTTCTACCCGCGGGCCGGACGGAGGAAAGCCGTCCGGCCCGCGTCGAGCGGGGTGGGTGGCTTACTTGCCGCCCACGGTCTCCAGCACGGTCCACTTGCCGCCCACGACCTTGTAGACGGTGATGCCACCGTCCTTCAGGTCGCCGCGTGCATCGTAGGCCAGCGTCTTGGTGGTCACGCCCTGCATGCTCGTGGCAGCCAGTACCGGCAGGTAGCGCGCCGGGTCGGCCGAGCCGGCCTTGACCATGGCAGTCATCAGCGCGGTGGCGCCGTCATAGGCGTACGGCGAGTACGTCTGGACCTTCGAGCCGAAGCGCTTTTCGTACTTCTTCTCGTAGGCGGCGCCGCCCGGCATCTGCTCCAGCGGCAGGCCGGCCAGCGACACCACGGTACCGTCGGCGGCATTGCCGGCCAGCTTCAGGAAGTTGTCGGTCTTCGACATTTCGCCCGACACCAGCGGGGCCTTCATGCCCAGTTCCTTGACCTGCTTGGCCATCGGGGCCGACTGCGTCTCGGCGCCGCCGTAGAAAATGATGTCCGGGTTGCTGCGCTTGATGTTGGTCAGCACGGCCTTGAAGTCCACGGCCTTGTCGTTCGTGAACTCGCGGCGCACGATCTTGCCGCCGGCGGCCTTGGCGGCCTTCTCGAACTCGTCGGCCAGGCCCTGGCCGTAGGCGGTGCGGTCATCGACGATGGCGATGTTCTTGGCGCCCAGCTTCTTCACCACGTAGGCGCCGATCACCGAACCCTGCTGGGTGTCGGACGTCATCATGCGGAACGTGGTCTTGAAGCCCTGGCGGGTGTACTCGGGGGCCGTGGCCATGGCGATCTGGGGGATGCCGGCACGGTTGTAGACCATCGAGGCCGGGATGCTGGTGCCCGAATTGAAGTGGCCGAGCATGCCCTGGATGCCGGCGTCCACCAGCTTCTGCGCCACCACCGAGCCGGTCTTCGGGTCGGCCTGGTCATCCTCGGAGACCAGCACGAACTTGACTTCCTTGCCGCCGATCTTGGGCTTGGTGGCGTTCATGTCGTCGATCGCCAGCACGATGCCGTTCTGCATGTCCTTGCCGTACTGCGCCTGGCCGCCGGTCAGCGGGCCGGCGTAGCCCAGCTTGATTTCCTGGGCCTGGGCAAAAGCAGCCGAAGCGGCGGTCAGGCCGGCGACGGCCATGGCGACGGTCATGGCCGTCTTGCGGAATGTCGAGCTCATCAGTTCTCCTTGGGTCCCAATCGGGTGCCATATGGTGCCGTTGTCGGCATATTCGCGGCACGGCGTTGGCAGCGCCGGGCCGTTCCTGTGGTGCGCGGCAGGGTCGGGATCGCCGTCCCCTGCCCGCGCGTCTGATGCGCGGTCAGAAAAGGCCGGGGCCTCAGCCGATCGTCATCAGGCTTGCATTGCCGCCCGCTGCCGCCGTGTTGACGGACAGCGAACGTTCGATCAACAAACGCTCCAGCGCGATGTTCGGTTCACCCTGGGCCAGGCCCTGGACGCCGACGATCGGGCCCGGACGCGTCGCCACCTGCTCGCAGACGGTGCGCAACTGGTCGGAATCGCCGTGGTGCAGCACCGCGTCGAATGCGATGTCCGTCGCGGTCCAGTCAGAAACCGTGCGGACGCGCGATTGTACTGCGGCCGGCAGCCGAGCCAACAGCGACTTTGCCAGCGGTGTGTCAACCCACAACGCCTGGGCGCCCACTGCCAGCACGGCGGCCAGTTGCAGCGCGAGGTCCGACTCCTGCTGCGCCAGGCACAGCACGCGCTCGCGCGGCAGCAGCGAGTACGTGTTGCGCTCGCCCGTGGGGCCCGGCAGCGTTACCGAAATGCCCGAGGCCGAGGCGGCCGCGAACTGGTCGCAGGCGGCGGCGACTTCCGGCAGGTTGCCCTGCGCCCAGCCCTTGAGCGCCGCCAGCCCGGCCGATACCGGCGCCGCCTGCCCGGCCTCGCCCATGTCCGACGTGCGCACGCCGCGCACCACGGCATCCTGCGGGCATACCGACAGCAGGCGGTGCAGGTACAACGGGCCGCCGGCCTTCGGGCCGGTGCCCGACAGGCCCTCGCCGCCAAACGGCTGCACGCCCACCACGGCGCCCACGATATTGCGGTTCACGTAGAGGTTGCCCACATGGGCGCGGTCCACGATCTGGGCAATGGTTTCGTCGATGCGGGTGTGGATGCCCAGCGTCAGGCCGTAGCCGGTGCGGTTGATCTGGTCGACCATCGTGTTCAGCGCGGCGCGCGGGTAGCGCACCACGTGCAGCACCGGTCCGAACACTTCGCGCTTCAGTTCCTCGATCGAGTCGAGTTCGATCAGCGTTGGCGGCACGAACGTGCCGTGGCGGCAGGCGGCCGACTGCACCGACTGCGGATCGGCCTGGTGCACGCGGCGGCCCTTGGCGCGCATGGCTTCGATATGGCGCACGATGTTGCCGCGCGCTTCCTCGTCGATCACCGGGCCCACGTCGGTCGAGAGCCGGTCCGGGTTGGCCAGCGTCAGCTCGCCCATGGCGCCCTTGAGCATTTCCAGGATGCGGTCGGCCACGTCGTCCTGCACGCACAGCACGCGCAGCGCCGAGCAGCGCTGCCCGGCCGAATCGAAGGCCGAATTCACCACATCGCCCACCACCTGCTCGGCCAGTGCCGAGGAGTCGACGATCATCGCGTTCTGGCCACCGGTCTCGGCGATCAGCGGAATCGGACGGCCGGCGGCGTCCAGGCGGCCCGCCACGTTGCGCTGCAGCAGGCGCGCCACCTCGGTGGAGCCGGTGAACATCACGCCCTTGACGCGGGCGTCGCCCACCAGCGCGGCACCCACGGTCTCGCCACGGCCCGGCAGCAGTTGCACGGCGCCAGCCGGCACGCCGGCCTCGCGCAGCAGGCGCACGGCGGCGGCGGCAATCAGCGGGGTCTGCTCGGCCGGCTTGGCCAGTACCGGGTTGCCGGCGGCCAGTGCGGCGGCTACCTGGCCGGTGAAGATCGCCAGCGGGAAGTTCCACGGGCTGATGCAGACCACCGGACCCAGCGGGCGATGCGTGTCGTTCGAGAACGTCTCGCGCACCTGCACCGCGTAGTAACGGAGGAAGTCGACCGCTTCGCGGACTTCGGCAATGGCATTCGTGAACGTCTTGCCGGCCTCGCGCATGATGATGCCCATCAGCTGCTGCATCTGGGCTTCCATCAGGTCAGCGGCACGTTCCAGCGCGGCGGCGCGCACTTCCGGCGGCGTGGCCTGCCAGATCGGCGCCACGTTCACGGCGGCCACCAGCGCGGCCTCCACTTCCCCGGGCGTTGCCTCGCCGACCTGGCCCACCACGTCGCGGTGGTCCGCCGGGTTCAGCACCGGTTCGAGCTTCGCGTCGCCGCGTGCCACGTCGGCGCCCAGCAGCGGCTCGGCGCGGTGGCTCTCGCTGGTGCCGGCCAGCAGCGCCGACGAAAGCGAGGCCAGGCGGTGCTCGTTCGACAGGTCGATACCGGCCGAATTGGCACGCGCCTCGCCATACAGTTCACGCGGATGGGGGATGCGCGGGTGCGGCAGGCCCAGCGTGCCCTCGGTCTTGTGCATCGACTCGACCACGGCCACCGGATCGGCCACCAGTTCGTCGAGCGGGATCGATTCGTCGGCAATCCGGTTCACGAACGACGTATTCGCGCCGTTTTCCAGCAGCCGGCGCACCAGGTAGGCCAGCAGCGTCTCGTGCGTACCCACCGGGGCATAGATGCGGCAGGGGCGGTTGAACTTGCCGTCCGACTTCGGGCCGACGATCTGGTCGTACAGCGGCTCGCCCATGCCGTGCAGGCACTGGAACTCGTACTGGCCGGGGTAGTAGCTCTGGCCGGCGATCTGGTAGATGGCCGACAGCGTATGCGCATTGTGCGTGGCGAACTGCGGATAGATCGCGTCCGGCACCGACAGCAGCTTGCGGGCGCATGCCACGTAAGCCACGTCGGTGTAGACCTTGCGCGTGTAGACCGGATAGCCTTCCAGGCCGTCCACCTGGGCGCGCTTGATCTCGCTGTCCCAGTAGGCGCCCTTGACCAGGCGGATCATCAGGCGGTGACGGCTGCGGCGCGCCAGGTCGATCAGGTAGTCGATCACGAACGGGCAGCGCTTCTGGTAGCCCTGCACCACGAAGCCGATACCGTTCCAGCCGGCCAGTTCCGGCTCGAAGCACAGCCGCTCCAGCAGGTCGAGCGAGATTTCGAGGCGGTCAGCTTCTTCGGCGTCGATATTGATGCCGATGTCGTACTGGCGCGCCATCAGCGTCAGGCTCTTCAGGCGGCCGTACAACTCGGAAATCACGCGCTCGTGCTGGGCGCGGCTATAGCGCGGGTGCAGCGCCGACAGCTTGATGGAGATGCCCGGGCCCTCGTAGATGCCCCGGCCGCGCGACGCCTGCCCGATCGCCTGGATCGCCTGCTCGTACGACGCCAGGTAGCGCTGCGCGTCGGCCTCGGTCATGGCGGCCTCGCCGAGCATGTCGTACGAGTAGCGGAAGCCTTCGGCCTCGTACTTGCGCGCGTTGGCCAGCGCCTCGGAAATGGTCTCGCCAGTGACGAACTGCTCGCCCATCAGGCGCATGGCCATGTCCACGCCCTTGCGGATCAGCGGTTCACCGCCCTTGCCGATGATGCGCGTCAGCGCCTTCGACAGCCCCGCTTCGGTATGCGTGGCCACCAGCCGGCCGGTCAGCAGCAGGCCCCAGGTGGCGGCGTTGACGAACAGCGACGGGCTCTGGCCCAGGTGCGACTGCCAGTTGGCGCCGCTGATCTTGTCGCGGATCAGCGCGTCGCGCGTGGCCTTGTCGGGGATGCGCAGCAGCGCCTCGGCCAGGCACATCAGCGCCACGCCTTCCTGCGACGACAGCGAGAATTCCTGGATCAGCCCCTGCACCAGCCCTTCGCGGCCGGTACCCACTTTCTGTTCGCGCAGCTTCTGCGCCAGCGTGCGCGCCATCTTGATGGCGGCGTCGGCCTCGGCCTTCGGCAGGCGGGCCTGCTCGAGCAGCACCGGCACGCAATCGGTTTCGGGCCGACGATAGGCAGAGGTAATGGCCGCGCGCAGCACCGACTGCGGCTGGATGCTCTGGGCGAATTCGAGGAACGGCTGGGCCAGTGCCTCGCCCTGGGCGAACTCACCCGCGTCCGAACCATCGCCATCGTGCGCCGCGCCGTTGCCGGCCTCGTGCGGCAGGTGGCCGCGCTCGACCTGCTCCAGATACGTGAAGATCGCCTGCTTGATCAGCCAGTGCGGCGTACGGTCGATCGATTGGGCAACGCGTTTCAGGCGTTCGCGCGAGGCGTCGTCGAGCTTGACGCCGAGGGTGGTGGTGGCCATGCGGGCAGTTCTCCAGCAGATCTTCAGAAAGACGGTGGGCAGCCGGCCGGGACGCATGTGCGCACCCCCGCCAGCATGCCGGGCTGGCGCGATATTACTCTCGTAGAAATACGAGGTGCAACCTAGTGCAACCACCTACACCGACTTGGCAGAATTCCGGTTGCACCAAAGCAACGCCAAGCCGACTCGAAGGGAAGTATCAGATCCGCAGAGGATCGATTTCCAGTTGCCAGCGCACACCTTTGACGCGTTGGCCAACCTCTTGGAAAGTTGGCACCCACTCACTCAAAAACCTTTGCAGGACCGGACGCGACCCCGCTTCCACCAGCATCTGTGCCCGCTCGCGGTTGAAAATGCGCACCATCGACATCGGCACCGGGTCATGGAGTTGCACCTCGGGCGCCATCGGGCATTGCTCCGCGTGCTCCCGGGCGGCTTTCAGGAAGCCCAGCGCCCGTTCCAACTCGCCATGTTCCGAGGTCACCAGTGCCTGGTACGCGAACGGGGGCAACCCGGCCTGGCGCCGTTCGCGCAGTTGGCTCGCCGCGAATCCATCATAGTCATGGCGCGCCAGCGCCTGCAATGCGGGGGCATCCGGGTAGCGCGTCTGGATCATCACTTCGCCGCCCAGCCCGGCCCGGCCGGCGCGGCCCGCCACCTGCATCAGCGACGCGAACAGGTGCTCGGCGGCGCGGAAGTCGTGGCTGAACATCGCGGCGTCCGGGTGCACCACGCCCACCAGCGTCACCCGCTGGAAGTCGTGTCCCTTGGCCACCATCTGCGTGCCGACGAGGATATCGACCTCGCCCGCGTGCACTTCGTCAAACATCGCCTGCGCGCTGCCCTTCTTGCGCGTGGAGTCGGCGTCGATCCGGGCGATACGCGCCTGTGGAAAACGTGTGGATAACGCTTCCTCGATCCGCTGCGTGCCGCGCCCCAGCGGCGCCACATCGACATTGCCGCAGTCAGGGCAATGGTGTGGCACGGGCGATTCCAGGCCGCAGTGGTGGCAGCGCAGCCGGCGCTCGGGCCGGTGCAGAACCAGGTACGCGGAGCAGCGCGGGCAGCCCGACAGCCAGCCGCAGCTGTCGCATGCCAGGACGGGCGCGTAGCCACGCCGGTTCAGGAACAGCAGACTCTGTTGGCCGCGGTCCAGCCGTTGCTGGATCGCATCGAGCAGCGGCACCGACAACCCCTCGTGCAGGGTCCGCTGGCGCTGGCGCTCGTGGTTCAGGTCGATCAGCCGCACCGTTGGCAGCGACGCATCGGCCTGGGCGCGCTCGCGCAGCACGAGCTTGCGGTAGGCGCCCTGCTCGGCCCGATGCCAGGTTTCCATCGACGGCGTGGCCGAGCCCAGCACGATCGGCACCTTGAGTTGGTTGGCGCGCCAGACAGCGAGGTCACGCGCCGAGTAGCGCAGGCCCTCCTGCTGTTTGTATGACGTATCGTGCTCTTCATCGACCGCGATCAACTTCAGATTGGGCAGCGACGCCATGACGGCCATGCGCGTACCCAGCACGATGCGCGCCTCGCCCCGGTGCGCGGCCAGCCATTGCAGGCTGCGCTCCTGATCGGCCAGGCCGCTGTGCAGCACCGCCAGCGGCAGGTGCGGAAAACGTTCGGCAATGCGCGATTGCAGTTGCGGCGTGAGATTGATTTCGGGCACCAGCATCAGCACCTGCGCGGCCGGATCGGCGCCCAGCCGGTCGGCCATCGCGTGCAGATAGACCTCGGTCTTGCCGCTGCCGGTCACGCCGTGCAGCAGGAACGCCGCAAAGCCCTCCGCGGCGCCGATCGCCTCCACGGCCCGCCGTTGCTCGTCATGCAAGGCGGGCGCCACCGAAGCGGCCGCCTCGGCCCCGGTTTCCAGCAGCGCCTGCGGCACGCGGGCGGCTTCAACCCAGCCGGCCGCCTCCCATTCGGTCAGGCGGGCCGGTGCGGCGGTGCAGATCTCGCGCGCATCGGGCAGGCGTACCCAGTCCTGCGTGGCAATCAGATGATCCGCGAGCGCGCGCACGGTCCGCGCGCGGGCCGGGGCCGCCTCGCGCAGCGCGTCGGCCTGACCGGCCCTGAGCCGGTACTGCACCGTCTGCGCGCGCTGGCCGAGCCGGTCCCAGGTCTCGGCATCACGCAAGGACGGGGGCAGCGCAGGCAGCATCACTTCGCCCAGGCAGCGGTGGTAGTAGCGGGCGGCAAACCGGGCCAGTGCCACCCAGGGCGCGCCGAGCGGCGGCAGCCAGTCGTTGCGGCTGACGATGGGGCGCAGGCGGTCCGGCGGCACATCCGACTGGCAGGTGATCTGGATGGCGACGCCCACCGCAGTGCGTTTGCCGAATGGCACCACCACGAGATCGCCGGGCGACACATCGGCGTCGGCAAGGTAATCGAAGCAGTCGTCGGCGGGCGTATCGAGCGCGACCCGCACGATGCGCGGGCCGGCTTCGGGCAGCGGCATTGTCTGTAACGTATCCGCCACAGTATCCCGGTCGGAGGCTGCCATCGGCGTCATGCGCCGCCCCGCGCGGACGGAGGCGCGGTCGCGCATTTTCGGTGCACGGAAGCAAACGAGACCGTCGAGACGAAAGTTAGTGTGCGGCGCAACATCAACTTAAAGTAAAACTTGAAATGTGACCCTAAGTCGATGATCCATGGAAGGTTTTACCGTTGCTGGAAAATGCCTGTGGATAACTTTGTTGAAAAGTCGCGCCGACGAGCCGCGAAGGCGCGCACCACAAGGGTTTCATCGCTCCGGGCGCCCCGGTTGGAGAAGATTCAAAGCCTTATAAATCAATAGCTTGCAATGCTCCCCTAACTGAGTTAGGGACTAACCCGGTCGTGCACTGCCGCAAACCTATCGGTGTGCATAAGTCAAGCCTTGACAGCAAGCCTCCGGCACCTTTTTGGCGATAAAAATCAAAATAGTTTACTTGACAGCCCGCCATTAGCGCCTCCGACGCCACAAGCGCGCCTTTACCCATCACATCGTTGCGACGCGAGGTAATGCCCGACCCCGCCATCGCCCGAGGCGACTAGGCGCCACGCAGCCGCCGGCTGTGGGCATGGACCTCATCGACCAGCACCGAAACGTTCTCGGGCGGCGTGAATTGTGAGATGCCATGGCCAAGGTTGAACACGTGGCCATCGCTGCCCCCGCCTGCCGCGAAACTGTCGAGGACGTTGCGCACCTGCTCGCGGATGGCTGCCTCGGGCGCAAACAGCACTGTCGGGTCGATATTGCCCTGAAGCGCCACGCGGTTTCCGGTGCGCTGCCGCGCCTGCGTCAGGTTCACGGTCCAGTCCAGGCCGATCGCGTCGGGTTCGATACCGGCGATCTCTTCCAGCCAGATGCCGCCGCCCTTGGTGAAGACGATGACCGGGATCTGCTGTCCTTCGTGCTCGCGCTTCAGGCCCTGCAGCACGCGGCGCACGTAGGCCAGCGAGAACGCCTGGTACATACCGTCGGCCAGCGCGCCACCCCAGGTGTCGAAGACCATCACCGCCTGTGCCCCTGCCTCGATCTGCGCGTTCAGATAGGCGGTCACGGCCTCGGCGTTGATCTCCAGGATGCGGTGCATCAGGTCGGGCCGGCCGTACATCATGGCCTTCACGGTCCGGAAATCGTCGGAACCGCCACCTTCGACCATGTAGCACGCCAGCGTCCAGGGGCTGCCCGAAAAGCCGATCAGGGGCACGCGTTGCTTGCCATCCTGCACCAGCGCGCGTCGGATCTCGCTGACGGCGTCGAATACATACTGCAGCGACGACATGTCGGGCACGGCCAGGCGGGCGACATCGCCTTCGGTACGCAGCGGGTGGGCAAAGCGCGGACCCTCGCCCTGCGCGAACGACAGGCCCAGACCCATTGCGTCGGGCACGGTAAGAATGTCCGAGAACAGGATCGCCGCATCGAGCGGATAGCGATCGAGCGGTTGCAGCGTCACTTCCGTGGCATAGGCCGGATTCTTTGCCAGTCCGAGAAAGCTGCCGGCGCGCGCGCGCGTGGCGTTGTACTCGGGCAGATAGCGGCCCGCCTGGCGCATCAGCCACAACGGCGTGTATTCGGTGGGCTGCCGGCGCAGCGCGCGCAGGAAAGTGTCGTTCTGCAATGCGATCATGGTCATCCTCGTGAGACCGACATTCTACGGGAACGCGCCGGGGTGCCCACGGCTGTCGCAGTGATGCCGATCATAGGGAGGTGCGACGGCTGGTCAGAGATCGTCGAGGCAGCCAACGAACGCTTGTGCGGCCCGACGCATCCACTCGCGTGCGCGCGGTGCCTCCGGCTGCAACCGCGCGAAGCCGTGCGTCATGCCGCTGGCCTCGATCGTGATGACCGGTGCATCGTGGCGCACCAGGAAATCGGCATAGGCCAGGCCGTCATCGCGCAGCACGTCATTGGCTGCCACCATGACCACGGTGGCGGGCGGCAGTTGCAGCGGTGCCGTCGCCATCAGGTTGATGCGAGGATCGGCCTGGTCGGCGCCGCGCGTCAGCGCCTCCGCACCGATGAACTGGGTCCAGAACCAGGCCATTTCGTCACGTGTCAGGCCCGGGCCGTCGGCAAAGGCGCGGTAGCTCTCGGTCGTCAGCACCGGCGCGGCCACGGGATAGATCAGCAACTGGGCGTTGACGACCGGCCTGCCGGCGGCGTCGTTGATGGCGCGGGCGGCGACCGCTGCCAGATGGCCGCCAGCGCTATCGCCCGCGACTGCGAGGAAGTCCGGGGTTACATCGAACGCGCCGCGTTGCGTGGCGAGCCACTGCACGGCGGCGATGGCGTCGTCGCAAGGCGCGGGGAAGCCGTGTTCGGGCGACAGCCGGTAGTCAACGCTGACCACCGCGCAGCCAGTATCGGCGGCCAGCAGCGCGGCAACCGTGTGGTGCGTGGCGGAAGAGCCGACGACCCAGCCTCCGCCATGGAAATAGACAATCAGGCGCGGCGTGCCAGTCACGTTCGGTCGGAACATGCGGGCGCCCAGCATGGCGCCCTGGACGGGAATCCCGATCTCGGAGACCTGCATGCCCTCGGGGTCCGGCATCTGGGAAAGTGCTGCAACGTCTTCGAACCGCGCGCGACGCCCGGCGGCTTCGTCCGCCATCGGTTGTCCGGCGTAGCGCTCGGCCATGCGGCGGTAATAGTCCTGGAGCTGGGGATCGATGGCCATGGCGGTTGGAAGAAGAGACGGCGGGGCCGCCAGTGTAGCGGGAGTTGCGGCCGATCCGTCGCACGAAAATCGAAACATCAACCGTTTCGAATCGTAACGCTGAATGCGCCAACGAACACTTCTGTTAGGTGTGCCCGGGGCTTATCCCACGAAAGAAGGGTATGGCGATGAATCCGCCCCAGAAAACGTAATGCATTCAGTACACTAGCTCGCTAATGTATTAACATTAGATTCGGCAGTATCTGCCAATGCACGACATGAAAACGGTTTCAAAATCGATCGAAAGTGTTTTAAACGCCGGATTACATTGCGCCGGCCTTTCAACTACTTGCAAAACGATACATTTTGTTACTGCCACACCCGGAAGTTTCCCCCACAATGCATTGACAGACCAGCGCTTGGTGTGAGGCGCCCCCGCCGCTAACGTCTTGAAAAACAAGGGGTGCAGAAGAAAGCCCGAGCAGTAACCCGATTTATTCGGACCAGCACGATCAGATGTGGCTGATCCGGAATTTCCAGGAAGACCGGAAGCGCGAGGCTTGAGGTTCCGCAGTGGGAATCTCGCCGAATATGCGGACGCCAAGTTCCGCTGCGCGTGTAAGTAAATCTCCTGGGACCGAACCCGTTCCTTCGAATTGACCCCTCGAAGGGATTTTCCCGTCCGCGCGGTGCCTCCCCGGCCCGCGCGCTTTTTTTTGTGGTCCCGGCACGAAAATATAGCGTGCGAATATGAAAAAAGGCAGCCGGGAGGCTGCCTTTTTCGTTGCCGCGCTGAAAAAACAACAGCGCGGCGGACTGCAGGTAATGCTTACTTCTTACGACGCAGGCGGGCGATCGCAGCCAGTTGCGCGGCGGCCACGGCCAGTTCGCTTTGGGCGCGTGCCAGGTCGAGGTCGCTGCTCTGGTTCTGCATCAGTTCCTCGGCAGCACGCTTCGCTTCCTGGGCCTTGGCTTCGTCCAGATCGCCACCGCGAATGGCGGTGTCGGCCAGCACGGTGACGTGCTGGGGCTGGACTTCCAGAATGCCGCCGGCAACGAACACGAACTCCTCGCTGCCGTCTTCCTTCTCGATGCGGACCGCACCGGGCTGGATACGCGTGATCAGCGGCGTGTGGCCCGGCAGGATACCGAGCTCACCCGTCTCGCCCGGCAGCGCAACGAACTTCGCCTGGCCGGAAAAGATCGACGCTTCCGCGCTGACGACGTCTACAAGAATGGTTGCCATATTTGATCCTTTCTCCAGAAGGCGTTCGCTCCCCGAAACACGGGAAACGGTGATTCGCCTTCAGCCCGGGCAGCCGCCTTGCGGCAGCCCGCCCCGGCCGGTGAAGGCGAAAGACCCCGCTTACTGGAGCTTCTTGGCCTTTTCGAAGGCTTCGTCGATCGAGCCAACCATGTAGAACGCCTGCTCGGGCAGGTGATCGCACTCGCCGTCCACCAGCATCTTGAAACCACGGATGGTTTCCTTCAGCGGCACGTACTTGCCCGGCGAACCCGTGAACACTTCGGCCACGTGGAACGGCTGCGACAGGAAACGCTGGATCTTACGGGCGCGCGAAACGGCCAGCTTGTCTTCCGGCGACAGTTCGTCCATGCCCAGAATTGCGATGATGTCGCGCAGTTCCTTGTAGCGCTGCAGCGTCTGCTGGACGCGGCGGGCCACTTCGTAGTGCTCCGTACCCACCACTTGCGGGTCCAGCTGGCGCGAAGTCGAGTCGAGCGGATCGACGGCGGGGTAGATACCCAGCGCGGCGATGTCACGCGACAGCACGACGGTCGAGTCCAGGTGGAGGAAGGTCGTGGCCGGCGACGGGTCGGTCAAGTCATCGGCAGGCACGTACACGGCCTGGATCGACGTGATCGAGCCAGTCTTGGTCGACGTGATGCGCTCCTGCAGCTTGCCCATTTCTTCAGCCAGCGTCGGCTGGTAG
The DNA here is from genome assembly GCF_004217045.1 of Cupriavidus agavae. GTDB lineage: Bacteria > Pseudomonadota > Gammaproteobacteria > Burkholderiales > Burkholderiaceae > Cupriavidus > Cupriavidus agavae. Next base: position 25,078 of record NZ_SGXM01000011.1, on the reverse strand, counting down.
CCCACGGCCGAAGGCATACGGCCCAGCAGTGCCGACACTTCCGTACCGGCCAGCGTGTAGCGGTAGATGTTGTCGACGAAGAACAGGATGTCGCGGCCTTCGTCGCGGAAGCGCTCGGCCATCGTCAGGCCGGTCAGCGCCACGCGCAGACGGTTGCCCGGCGGCTCGTTCATCTGGCCGAACACCATGGCCACCTTGTCGAGCACGTTCGAGTCCTTCATTTCGTGGTAGAAGTCGTTCCCTTCACGGGTACGCTCGCCCACGCCGGCAAACACCGACAGACCGCTGTGCTGCTTGGCGATGTTGTTGATGAGCTCCATCATGTTCACGGTCTTGCCGACGCCGGCGCCACCGAACAGGCCCACCTTGCCGCCCTTTGCGAACGGGCACACCAGGTCGATCACCTTGATGCCGGTTTCCAGCAGGTCAACCGACGGCGACAGTTCGTCGAACTTCGGTGCCTTCTGGTGAATCGCGCGCTGTTCGTCAGCGGCGATCGGGCCGGCTTCGTCGATCGGGCGACCCAGCACGTCCATGATGCGGCCCAGCGTGCCGTGGCCAACCGGCACCGAGATGGGGGCGCCGGTGCTCTTCACCGACATGCCGCGGCGCAGGCCGTCCGACGAACCCAGGGCAATGGTACGCACCACGCCGTCGCCGAGCTGTTGCTGCACTTCGAAGGTCAGACCCTTCTCGGCGAACGACTTGTCGTTGCCCTCTTCGAGCACGAGCGCGTCGTACACCTTCGGCATTGCGTCGCGCGGGAACTCGATGTCCACCACGGCGCCAATGCACTGCACAATATTTCCGATACTCATTTCGTATCTCCGATAGCTTGAATTCTTGACGCCTTAGACCGCAGCCGCGCCGCTGACGATTTCCGACAGTTCCTTGGTGATCGCGGCCTGGCGGGTCTTGTTGTAGACCAGCTGCAGTTCGCCAATCACGTTCTTGGCATTGTCGGACGCCGCCTTCATGGCCACCATGCGCGCGGATTGCTCCGACGCCATGTTCTCGGCCACGGCCTGGTACACCAGCGCCTCGACGTAGCGGACGAGCAGCTCTTCCACAACCGTCTGGGCGTCGGGCTCGTAGATGTAATCCCACGAGTAGGCGCGCTTTTCATCTTCGGTCTGGGTCAGCTTGTCGGCCGCCAGGGGCAGCAGCTGCTCGACCATCGGCTCCTGCTTCATCGTGTTGATGAACCTGGTATAGGCCAGGTACACCGCATCGACTTCGCCGTTGGTGAAGGCATCCAGCTGGACCTTGATCGCGCCGATCAGCTTTTCCAGGTGCGGGGTGTCACCGAGGTGCACCACGTTCGAGACCACCTTGGCGCCGATGCGGCCCAGGAACTGCATGCCCTTGGTGCCGATGGCGGTCGCTTGCACGTCCACGCCACGGCCCTGCAGGGTCCTCAGTTCGTTGGTCACAGCTCGCAGCACGTTGGTGTTCATGCCACCGCACAGGCCCTTGTCGGTCGTCACGACGATCATGCCGACGCGCTTGACATCGCGTCCCACCATGAACGGGTGCTTGAACTCGGGGTTGGCAGTGGCCAGGTGCGCTGCGATATTGCGCACTTTCTCGGCGTAGGGGCGGGCATTCCGCATCCGTTCCTGCGCCTTGCGCATCTTGGACGCGGCGACCATCTCCATCGCCTTGGTGATCTTTCGCGTGTTCTGCACGCTCTTGATCTTGGTTCGAATCTCTTTCGTTCCGGCCATATCTTTCCTCTCCATTCATGCCGCGCCCCGGCCTTGCGGCGGCGGCGCGGCGCATGGAATCACGCGGTTAGAACGCGGCGGACTTCCTGAAATCCTCGATCGCGGCACGCAGGGCGGCTTCGTCGTCCTTCGACAGATCCTTGGTATCTTCGATGCGGTTGACGAGGTCGGCGAACTTGGTCTTCAGGTGGTCGTGCAGGCCCTTTTCGAACGGCAGGATGTCCTTCACGTCGACGTTGTCGAGGAAGCCATTGTTCGCGGCATACAGCGACGCGGCCAGTTGCCACACCTGCAGCGGCTGGTATTGCGGCTGCTTGAGCAGTTCCGTCACGCGGCGGCCGCGCTCCAGCTGCTTGCGGGTGGCATCGTCCAGGTCCGAGGCAAACTGCGCGAACGCAGCCAGTTCACGGTACTGGGCCAGGTCGGTACGGATACCGCCGGACAGCTTCTTGACGATCTTGGTCTGCGCTGCACCACCCACACGCGACACCGAGATACCGGCGTTGATGGCGGGGCGGATACCGGCGTTGAACAGGTCGGTTTCCAGGAAGATCTGGCCGTCGGTGATCGAGATCACGTTGGTCGGCACGAAGGCGGACACGTCGCCAGCCTGCGTTTCGATCACGGGCAGCGCGGTCAGCGAACCGGTCTTGCCGGTGACGGCGCCGTTCGTGAACTTGGCCACGTAGTCTTCGTTCACGCGGGCAGCACGCTCCAGCAGGCGCGAGTGCAGGTAGAACACGTCGCCCGGGTAGGCTTCGCGGCCCGGCGGGCGGCGCAGCAGCAGCGACACCTGACGGTAGGCCCAGGCCTGCTTGGTCAGATCGTCATAAACGATCAGTGCGTCTTCGCCGCGGTCGCGGAAGTATTCGCCCATCGTGCAGCCGGCGTAGGCAGCCAGGTACTGCATGGCGGCCGAGTCCGAAGCCGATGCGGCCACGACGATCGTGTATTCCATGGCGCCCAGCTCTTCGAGCTTGCGGACCACGTTCGAGATCGTCGAAGCCTTCTGGCCGATTGCCACGTACACGCAGAAGACGCCCTTGCCCTTCTGGTTGATGATGGCGTCGACGGCCACGGCGGTCTTGCCGGTCTGGCGGTCGCCAATGATCAGCTCGCGCTGGCCACGGCCGATCGGCACCATCGCGTCGATCGACTTCAGGCCGGTCTGCACCGGCTGGCTCACCGACTGACGTGCGATCACGCCCGGAGCCACCTTCTCGATCACGTCCGTTTCCTTGGCGTTGATCGGACCCTTGCCGTCGATCGGCTGGCCCAGCGTGTTGACCACGCGGCCCAGCAGTTCCTTGCCAACCGGCACTTCCAGAATGCGGCCGGTGCACTTGACCGTATCGCCTTCCGAAATGTGTTCGTAGTCACCCAGCACCACGGCACCCACCGAGTCACGCTCGAGGTTCAGTGCCAGGCCAAAGGTGTTACCCGGGAATTCCAGCATCTCGCCCTGCATCACGCCGGACAGGCCGTGCACGCGGCAGATACCATCGGTCACGGAAATCACCGTGCCGGTGTTGCGCACTTCAGCGTCGGCGCCAAGACCCGAGATGCGGGACTTGATCAGCTCGCTGATTTCTGAGGGGTTCAGTTGCATCACAATGCTCCTAATTCTTCAATCCGTCGGCCGTTGCGGTCAGGCGGTCAGCGTGGCTTGCATGGCAGCCAGGCGCGTGCGCACGGAGGTGTCGAGCACTTCGTCGCCGACCTTGACGCTCACGCCGCCGATCAGCGATGGGTCCACCACCACGTTCGCGTACAGCTTGCGGCCGAACTTGCGTTCGAGTGCGGCGACCAGTTCGTTCTTCTGCGAATCGTCCAGCGGGAAAGCGCTGGTGATCTCGACATCGGACGACCCCTCGCGGGCGTTCTTGAGCGCATGGAACTGTTCGGCGATTTCCGGCAACACCGTCAGGCGGCTGTTTTCCACCAGCAGCCTGACAAAGCGTCGCGCTTCATCGTTCACCGGGCTCTTCAGCACCGACAGGAACACTTCCTCGAGCTTCGAGCCCGGGACGTTCGGATCGGTGGCGAGCGCCTGCATGTCGGGATTGGCGGCAACCTGCCCCATTTCCGACACCAGTTCGGACCATGCACCCAGGTTGCCTGCACCGGCTTCGCTCGCGACGCGGAACAGCGCCTCGGCGTAGGGACGGGCAATGGTTGCGGTTTCAGCCATGATTAGAGCTCAGCCTTGAGTTGATTGAGCAGGTCTGCGTGCACCTGCGCGTTCACTTCACGCTTGAGGATCTGCTCGGCACCCTTCACGGCCAGCACGGCAACCTGGTCGCGCAGCGTTTCGCGTGCGCGGGTCACCTGCTGTTCCGCCTCGGCCTTGGCCTGGGCGATGATGCGTGCGGCTTCCGCCTGGGCGTTCTGCTTGATCTCGTCGGCGGCTGCCTGGGCGCGCTTCTCAGCGTCGGCCACGCGTTGCGCGCCTTCGGTGCGGGCTTCGGCCATGGCCTGGTCCACACGCTTGTTGGCGAGTTCAAGCTCCGCCTTGCCCTTTTCGGCAGCGGCGAGGCCATCGGCGATCTTCTTTGCGCGTTCGTCGAGCGCCTTCACCAGCGGCGGCCAAATGAATTTGGCAACAACCCACCACAGGATGAAGAACACGACCATCTGCGCAAGAAACGTTGCGTTCAGATTCATGGTGTGTTCCTTTCGGTAATCAAACTACAGATAAATGCACAAGGGCGGCCAGGCCATCGGACTGAGGCCTGCGCCGCCCGTCAGCATCATGCAGACCGAAAAGACTTACTGAATGACAGCCAGCAGCGGGTTCGCGAATGCGAACAGCATGGCAACACCCACGCCGATCAGGAATGCTGCGTCGATCAGGCCGGCCAGCAGGAACATCTTGGTTTGCAGCGGGTTCATCAGTTCGGGCTGACGTGCGCAGGCTTCGATGTACTTGCCACCCATCAGGGCGATACCCAGGCAGGCACCGATGGCGCCCAGACCGATGATGATGCCGATACCGATGGCGGTCAGACCCTGGATGTTGGCGAGATATGCTTGCATGATGACTCCTTTAATTGAGAGAGACTTAGAACCAAAAAACCAAAAAACGAAGAACCGGAAATCAGTGGTGATCGTGAGCCTGGCCGATGTACACCAGCGTCAGCATCATGAAAATGAAGGCCTGGAGCAGGACGATCAGGATGTGGAAGATGGCCCAGACGGCGCCAGCGATCACGTGACCGACGAAGCCCAGCGCGGAGAGGTCCGCACCGAACGTCCAGATGGAACCCAGCAGCGCGATCAGCAGGAACACGAGTTCGCCGGCGTACATGTTGCCGAACAACCGCATGCCCAGCGACACGGCCTTGGCCAGGAATTCGATGATGTTCAGGACCAGGTTGAACGGGGCCAGGTACCACTTGGCGCCGAACGGGGCCGAGAACAGCTCGTGCATGAAGCCGCCCACGCCCTTGATCTTGAAGCTGTAGTAGATCATCAGCACCAGCACCGAGCACGACATGCCCAGCGTGCCGTTCAGGTCGGCCGTGGCCACTGCGCGGTGGTGGGGGATATGAATGTGGAAGATGCCCAGCAAGTGATTCAGGCCGTTGACCCAGTCCACGGGGATCAGGTCGATCGCGTTCATCATGGTGATCCAGCAGAACACCATCAGCGCGAGCGGGGCAATCCACGAGCGATCGCCGTGGATGATGCCCTTGGCCTGGTCGTCCACCATCTCGACGATCATTTCCACGAATGCCTGGAAGCGGCCCGGCACCGCTGCGGTGACGCGGCGGGCGGCGGCATACAGGAACAGCACGGCGATGGCGCCGCACAGCACGGACCAGAACACCGTGTCATAGTTGATGACACTGAAATCCACGACGGAGTGCTGCTTGCCGCCGATCGAATTCAAGTTTTGCAGATGTTCGGCGATATAGCCTGAGGGTGTGAGCGTGTGCCCGGCGGTAGCTTCAGCTGACATTTGGAAACGAACGGTATATTGCGAAATCTGTAGGGCCGGCGCCGCTGTGGCGCCCAGCCGGTATGCGTCCTGCACGGGCCTTCGGTCACATGACCGGTCACCGCCCTGGCAGAGCCGCCGCTTTGTTCTGGCAAAACCTTACTCACACTGCGCTTCATGTTCATGACGCGCAGCGCGTGAAACCTTGATATTCCGGATGGGTGCCTCATCTGAGACGCCAGCCCCACGCCGTGGCCCTGCTTCCGGCAGTGCCAAGGGCGACGGGATTCGCGTCTGTCCGCTTAGCGGACCGCGAGCGCCACCCAATAAGTCTTGAGTGCCAACAGGAACGTGACCAGCAACGGTACCCATCGCAGCTCACGGTACAGCACGATCACCAGCACCAGCAGTGCCACGGTGCCGAAGATCTTGATCGCCTCGCCGGCCACCAGGCCGCCTACCGACGGCTGCTTGCGCGACACGTACAACCGCAGCGCGAAGAAGCCGCTCGGGACGAAACACGCCATGCCGCCGAAGAAGGCCGACCAGCCTGCCGCCGCACGATCCTGCGCGAACACCGCCCAGGCAACGGCCGACAGCAGCGTCACAACCACCTGGGCCACCACAACCTTGCCCGGCGTCATGCGCGACGGGCGCAACGCGCGCTCGCCCAGCAGCTTCACGGCATCGGCGCGCGACAGCGGATCGACAGCTTCGTCTTTCTCGCGGGCGTTATCATCCCAATCGTCGCGCCAATCTGGGTCCTGCCGGCGGTCTTGCACCATCACCTGCCTAGTCGCGGTCCAGGCCGGAACTTTTCCGCCCCGGCCAGAATTCAAACCGCACGATTCTATTAGTAACTGCTGATACGAGTCAATCGGCTTTCAGTTAGCTTGCAGTGAAATTCGCACAACGGTTGCTATCACGCTTCCATGATGGCGGGTGCGAAATTGCGCGGCAATGATGCGAAACGTAATTGGATTGCGCATGCCCATGCGCCGATGATGGGGTTTCCGCCCGCTTTTACCGTCGTTGGCCGTGCACCGCCACGAAACATGGCCGTGCACCGCGTTCGGTTATCGCGCAGATTGTCTGCTGCGGCATGGTGCACGCGTTGTGGGTGTCGCGTGGGACCGACAGCCCGATTCATTCACCAGTAAAACGTTGCGGATGGACCCGTAAACAAGGTAGGCGCCGGAGAAAAACCACCTCAGGCGCTGGCCGCCGGCTCGCGCAGGCGGGTAAGCACGCCGTCGAGCGCGTCGTTGCTCGGGAAATGGATCGTCAGCTGGCCCTTGCCCCGGGCGCCCTGCTTGATCTGGACGGCCAGGCCGAGCATGTCGGACAGTTCTTCCTCGAGCCGTGCCACGTCGCGCGTGCCGCTGCCCTGCTTCTGCTTGAGCGACTTCAGATCGAACGGCTTCAGCGTCGAAGCGACAAGCTTTTCGGTCTCGCGTACCGAGAGCCGCTTGTTGACGATCTGGTTGGCCAGTGTGATCTGGTTGGCACCGTCCACGGCCAGCAGCGCGCGGGCGTGGCCCATGTCGAGATCGCCGGCCATCAGCATGGTCTGCACCGGCGCGGCCAGGTTAAGCAGGCGCAGCAGGTTGGACACCGCGCTGCGCGAGCGGCCCACGGATTCGGCGGCCTGCTCGTGCGTGAAGCTGAATTCGCGGATCAACCGCATGATTCCTTGCGCTTCCTCAAGCGGATTGAGGTCTTCGCGCTGGATGTTCTCGATCAGCGCCATCGCGGCCGCGGCTTCGTCGGCAACGTCCTTGACCAGCACGGGCACGCGATCGAGCCCCGCCAGCTTCGACGCCCGGTAGCGGCGCTCGCCGGCGATGATCTCGTAGCGGTCCGCTTCGGCCACGCGGCGCACCAGGATCGGCTGCATCAGGCCCTGGGCGCGGATGCTGGCCGCCAGCTCCTGCAGCGCGCCCTCGTCCATGCGGGTGCGCGGCTGGTACTTGCCGGGCTGCAACTGGTCCACGCGCAGCACGGACGGTGCGCCCTGCTCCTTCGCAGCCTCGACGATCTCGGCCGGCCCGCCGAGCAATGCTTCCAGCCCCCTGCCGAGGCCCTTCTTCTTCGCGGTCACCATGCTTGCACCCCTTCCCTGTCCGATGCTGTTGCGGCTCAGCCGAGCTGACGCACGCGCGCGATCATTTCCGCGCCGAAATCGAGATATGCCTTCGCGCCCTTCGATGACGCGTCGAACGCCACGCCGGGCATGCCATAAGACGGCGCCTCGGCCAACCGTACATTGCGCGGGATCACGGTCTTGAACACCTTGTCGCCGAAGTGCGCCTCGAGCTGGGCCGAGACCTGCTGCTGCAGCGTGACGCGCGGGTCGAACATCACGCGCAGCAGGCCAATCACCTTGAGATCGCGGTTCAGGTTGGCGTGCACCTGCTTGATCGTGTTGACGAGATCCGACAGCCCTTCCAGCGCGAAATACTCGCACTGCATCGGGACGATCACGCCATGCGCGGCGCACAGTCCGTTCAGCGTCAGCAGCGACAGCGACGGCGGGCAGTCGATCAACACGAAGTCGTACTGGTCGTCGACCTCGGCGAGCGCCTGCTTGAGGCGGCGCTCGCGCTGGTCCAGTTCCACCAGTTCCACTTCGGCGCCTGCCAGCTCGCGGTTGGCCGGCAGGACGTCATAGCCGCCCGACTCCGAACGCTGCCGTGCATCGGCCACCGAGGACAAGCCCACCAGCACCTGGTACACGCTTGATTCGAGCGCCTGCTTGTCGATGCCGGAGCCCATCGAGGCATTGCCCTGCGGGTCCAGATCCACCAGCAGCACACGTTGATCCTGCGCAACCAGGCCGGCGGCGAGATTCACCGTCGTGGTGGTCTTGCCCACGCCGCCCTTTTGGTTTGCGATCACGAATACCTTGGCCATATGCGCAGAAGCTCCTCAGTGCTCCATTGGTATTCGTAATACGAATGGAGCGTGCAAAATCTAGTTTAGGCTAATTCAACGCCTTGATAGAACTACCAAATGCCGCTCGGCAGCGAGTTCAGGCACGTGCAGCCGCGGCACGTCATCGACTTTCCAGTCCGCCATCAGGCCCGCAGCTTCCATCCGATCCAGCTCGGCCTGCGGATAGACGCCTTTCATCGCCAGCAACTTGCCACCCGGCGCCAGAAGCTGGCCGGACAGGCTGACGAAATCAGTTAGTTCAGCGAAGGCGCGTGAAGTGATGACCGCAAAGCCATTTTCGTCCTCGATGCCCTCGACCGGCCCCCAGTGGGCGCCGGCATTGGCCAACTGCAACTGGGCGCGACACTGGGTCAGGAACGCGGTCTTCTTCTGCACGATGTCGACCATCAGCACCGATACGTCAGGGCAGGCTATGGCCAGCGGCATTCCCGGCATGCCACCGCCCGAGCCGACGTCGAGCACCCTGCCCCGCGCAGCATCAGGTACGGCCGCGCTGCGGGCCGCCTCAGCCAAGGCGGGCACCGCCGCCAGCGAGTCGAACAGATGATGGGTCAGCATCTCATCGGGATGCCGGATGGCCGTGAGGTTGTAGACGCTGTTCCACTTGCGCAGCAACGTCAAATAGGCCAGCAGCGTCTCGATCTGCGGCGCCACCAGCGTCAGTCCGATATCGGCAAGCGCCTTTTCCAGGCGCCGGCGCTGCGCGGCGTCATCCACAACCGGGGTACGGTAGCCAGCCACTCAGGCGGCCTCCTGGCCACCAGCGGCCTTCGGATTGCGTCCCATGCCCTTCTTCTTCAGGTGCACCAGCAGCAGCGAAATCGCGGCTGGGGTCACGCCCGAAATGCGCGAGGCTTGCCCCAGGGTCTCCGGACGGTGCTGATTCAGCTTCTGACTGACCTCGAAACCAAGGCCGCGCACTTCGGTGTAGTCGAACTCTGGCGGCAGGCGGGTTGCCTCGTTGGCTTCGAGCTTGTCCACTTCGGCAGCCTGGCGGGCGATATAGCCGTGGTATTTGATACCGATCTCGATCTGTTCGCGGATCTGCTCTGCCAGCATGGCATCGTCGGCCAGCGGCGCGTCCGGTGCATATCGACCGTCCTGCAGCGCGACCAATGCCTCATAACCGACTTCCGGACGGCGCAGAAGGTCCGCCAGCGAATACTCGCGCTCGATCGGCTTGCCGAGCAGCGGCACCGCGTCCGCCTCAGGCAGCAGCGTCGGATTTACCCAGGTAGCCTTGAGCCGCTCTGTTTCACGTGAAACAGCGTCGCGCTTGCGGTTGAAGGCATCCCAGCGGGCGTCGTCCACCACGCCAAGCTCGCGCCCTGCTTCGGTCAGACGCATGTCCGCGTTATCTTCGCGCAGGCTCAAGCGGAACTCGGCGCGGCTGGTGAACATCCGGTACGGTTCGGTCACGCCGCGCGTGATCAGGTCGTCAACCAGCACGCCGAGGTAGGCTTGGTCGCGGCGCGGCGTCCAGGCATCCCGCTCACGTACGTAGCAGCCCGCATTGATACCGGCGAGCAGGCCCTGCGCAGCGGCCTCTTCGTAGCCCGTCGTACCGTTGATCTGCCCCGCGAAGAACAGACCCGCGATCGCCTTGCTTTCCAGCGATGCCTTCAGCCCACGCGGATCGAAATAGTCATACTCGATGGCGTAGCCGGGTCGCAGGATGTGGGCGTTCTCCATGCCCGGGATCGAGTGCACGAGGTCAAGCTGCACGTCGAACGGCAGGCTCGTGGAGATACCGTTCGGGTAGAACTCGTTAGTCGTCAGCCCTTCCGGCTCAAGGAAAATCTGATGGCTTTCCTTGCTGGCGAAGCGATGGATCTTGTCCTCGATACTCGGGCAGTAACGCGGCCCTACCCCTTCGATCACCCCGGTGTACATCGGCGAGCGGTCCAGACCGCTACGAATGATGTCGTGGGTACGGCTGTTGGTATGGGTAATCCAGCACGGTAGCTGCTGCGGATGCTGTTCCGGGCGCCCCAGGAACGAGAACACCGGCACCGGGTCAAGATCGCCGGGCTGCTCTTCCATGACAGAAAAATCGATCGTGCGGCCGTCAATGCGCGGCGGCGTACCGGTTTTCAGGCGACCCTGCGGCAGCTTCAGTTCCTTGAGTCGCGCCGACAGCGACACCGCAGCCGGATCGCCCGCACGCCCGCCGGTGTAGTTGTCGAGACCAACGTGGATCTTGCCGTCGAGGAATGTACCGGCCGTCAGCACCACGGCACGGGCCCGGAAATCGATTCCGGCCTGGGTGCGTGCACCGACTACGCGATCCCCTTCCACGATCAGGTCGTCCACCGCCTGCTGGAACAGCATCAGGTTTGCTTGATTTTCCAGTCGGGTACGGATGGCCTTGCGATACAGCACCCGATCAGCCTGGGCGCGCGTGGCGCGCACGGCAGGGCCCTTGCTGGAATTGAGGATGCGGAACTGGATGCCGGCCTCATCGGTGGCAGCAGCCATTGCGCCGCCCATGGCGTCCACTTCCTTGACCAGATGCCCCTTGCCAATGCCGCCGATCGACGGATTGCAGCTCATCTGACCAAGGGTCTCGATGTTGTGGGTCAGAAGCAGCGTCTGGCAGCCCATGCGCGCGGCGGCAAGGGCTGCTTCGGTGCCGGCGTGACCACCGCCGACGACAATGACGTCGAATTCTTTCGGGTAAAGCATGGGACACCTCCTCCGGGAGGCTGGGCGGGAAAATGCGGGATGCCGAATTATAGCGGCATTCGATTGGATGCCCCTGCCCTCGCGCCAATGTTTCACGTGAAACAGTGGGCCATGCCACGTGTCAGCCGCAATTGTGTTGTTTCACGTGAAACGTCTCAAAGAAAACCCCGCACTGGGCGGGGCTGGGTTCCGACGTTTCACGTGAAACACTTCAGGGAATCTGACTGCGAATGTACCCGGCCACTCTATTGCACAGCTTCCCTAGGTCCTGGCGCAGTGGCTCGAATCCCGCATTCGGTTCCTTGTTCGCTTCGTCCATGTAGAGTGGCCGTCGAATCTCGATTTGAAGGCTGTTGCGCCGTGCCAGGGGCTGCCCGATCTGGGCGATCAGCTGTACGCCCTTGTAGGGGTCGTTGCGAGACACCGTGTAGCCCAGTTCCCGGAGTTCCCGCTCCACCAGATCGACAAAGCCCGGCTCGCAGGTCGTACCGTCCCGGTCACCGAGCACGAAGTCTGCCAGCGGGTGCCGACTTTCGATCTTGAGCCGCTCGTAGGCGTTGTTCGGCATCGAGTGAAGGTTCAGATGCCAGAGCGCCCCGAAACGCTGGTAGGCGCCCTCCACCGCCTCGGACAGCGCAGCGTGGTAAGGCTGGTAGTAGCGGGCAATGCGCCCTTGCACCTCGGCCACCGAGAGCTGGCGGTCGTAGATGGCCGTGGCGGCATCGAGCCGGCGCCAGACCAGCCCGTAACCCAGACGGGTCTTGGGGCCCGGCGTCAGCGGAGTCGGCCACGGCGTGGCGAGCAGATCGGGATCAAGATCGTCCAGCGTCCGGTTTGGGTCGATATAGACCCGGGGGAAGGTTGCGGCCAGCAGGGTGCCACCGACGCTGGGCACCGCCGACCATAGCCTGTCGATATGGGTATCCTCGCCGCCGCGCAGCCGCTGCAGCGGCACCGCCGCGCCGAAATCGTCGGGATAGTGGACCCCGCTGTGCGGAGAATCACACACCAGAGGCAGCGCATCGCCCTCGGGCAGCGCCAGTGTGAACGGGCCGCCCGGTGCATCGCCCACCATTGCTTCAAAGGTCGCCATCGGTCAGTCCAGCTTGATATTGGCGGCCTTGGCCACACGGGCATAGCGGGCCATGGCCTGCTGGATCTGCGCCTTGAACTGGTCGGGCGTGGTCGGCATCAGGGTACCGCCCGATTCCTCCACCTTGCGCTTGAAGTCGGGGTTCTGCATCGCCTTGTGGATGGCCGCATTGAGCTTGTCGATGACCGGCTGCGGCGTGCCGGCGGGCGCCACGATGCCAAACCACCCGCCCTCGCCCATGTCCTTGTAGCCCAGTTCGGCATAGGTCGGCACGCTGGGCAGTTGCGGCGAACGCTGCGCGCCCAGTACCGCCAGGGCACGTAGCCGGCCGGCTTTCACGTGGGGCAGCGTGGTCGAGAGGTTGTCGGTGATGGCATTGACCTGCCCCGCCACGGCGTCATTGAGTGCCAGCCCGGCACCCTTGTACGGCACGTGCAGCAGGTCGATCTTCGCCAATGTCATGAAGTTCTCGATATTGACGTGCCCCAGCGAGCCCGCGCCGGGCGAGGCGAAGGTGTACTTGCCGGGGTTGGCCTTGGCCAGCGCGACGAACTCCTGCATGGTCTTGGCCGGCACGCTCGGATGCACGGCGAAGACGCTCGGGATCGCCACGACATTGGTCACGGGCGCGAAGTCCTTGATCGGGTCATAGCCCAGCTTCGGATAGACCGCCGGATTCGAACCATGGGTGCTGACCGTCGCCATGCCGATCGTGTAGCCGTCGGGCGTGGCGCGGGCCACCTGCTCCATGCCGATCGAGCCCCCTGCCCCGCCCTTGTTGTCGACGACGATGGTCTGCCCCAGCTCCCGGCCGGCGAACTCCGCCACCAGCCGCGCGGACAGATCGGTCGTCCCGCCGGCGGCGAACGGCACCACCAGCCGGATCGGCTTGGTGGGATAGCCGGACTGGGCAGCAGCAGGCAGGGCAAAGGCGCCTGCCACGGCTGTGGACAACACTGTGGACAACAGCCAGCGACGACGCGCTTCGACGGCTCTGTGGGCTCGGTTCATCGTGGAAACTCCTCTCTTATCGTTCTGGAATGGGTATACCGAGCAGCCAGTGTCCGCGAGTTTACCGGCCCGGCACAAACGACTATATTGCACGCTTCCATTACCAAAGATCATCTTCGGAGGGCCATGCGTATACGCTCGCCTTCAATGTCGGAACTGCACGCATTTGCCACGGCGGCACGGCTCGGCAGCTTTACCCGGGCCGCTGAAACGCTGTGCGTGACCCAAGGTGCGATCAGCCGCGCCATCGCCCGGCTGGAGGCGCATTTCGGACAGCCGCTGATTCATCGGAATGCCCACAGACTGACGCTGACCGAGGCTGGGCGCGGCTATCTGGACGCCATTGCCGCGCCGTTGGCCGCCCTGGAGAACGCCAGCGCAGCAATGTTCGAAGAGGATCGGCGCCACCATCTGACGCTTTCCGCGGTACCGACGCTGGCCAGTGTGTGGCTCGTGCCGCGCCTGCCGGATTTCCACCGCAGGCACCCCGACATCCGCCTGGACTTCGTGCCGTACCGCCGCGACGAGGATTTTTCCGGCGCAAAGCCGGACGCTGCGCTGCTGACCGGCGAGGCCAGCCAGTGGCCAAACTGGCAGGTGGATTACGTGATTGGGCGGGAGATGGTGCCGATCTGCCACCCGGCCCGGGCGCATGCGAGGCTGGCCGCGAATCTGTGGAAAACTCCGGCCGATCTGATGGCCGAACCGCTACTTTTCCACACAACTGCCCCCAGGAACTGGCAGCACTGGCTGCAGGCGGCTGGCGTACCCAGTGCTGCGCCCGCACTGGCGCGCGGATTCGATCAGGTGTCGATCCTGCTGGAGGCCGTGAAGGCTGACATGGGCGTGGCCGTACTCCAGCGATGCCTTGTCAGGGATGCGTTGCAGGCCGGTCAGGTGGTCGCGCCATTCGATTTGCCCGTGACCCTGAACCGGGGCTATTTCCTCTGCGCGCCACGTGAAAAGCGCGACCATCCCGCCCTGAATACCTTCCGAGCATGGCTGCTGGAACTGGCCCAAAACGATATCGCCGACCTCCTGCGCACATAGTTATCCACACTGTGGATAGCTTTGTGAACAACATCGGCTGGACGAATAAAAAATGGCACCGATTAGGTGCCATTATCTTCCATACGTATACGTCGACCCGCTATGCCGCCTTCTTCGCCAGTCCCAGATAGGTTTCGATCACCTTCGGGTTGCTGGCCAGCGCTGACGCCTCGCCCTCCATCGCCATGTCGCCGGTCTCGATCACGTACCCGTAGTCGGCCACCTGCAGCGCGGCGCGGGCGTTCTGCTCGATCAGCAAGGTTGCCACGCCGGTCTGGCGCAGATTGCTGATGATATGGAAGATCTCCTTCACGATCAGCGGCGCCAGCCCGAGGCTGGGTTCGTCGAGCATCAGCAGTTGCGGCTTGGCCATCAGCGCCCGCCCCACTGCCAGCATCTGGCGCTCTCCGCCTGACAGCGTGCCGGCCTCCTGCTTCGCCCGCTCGCGCAGACGCGGGAACAGGTCATAGACCACGTCCATCTGGTCGAGGTAGTTGCGCTCCCCGGCCCGCTTGCGCCGGAAGGCGCCCAGTTGCAGGTTGTCCTCGACGGTCATGGTGGCGAACAGCTCGCGCTTCTCGGGCACCAGGCACATGCCGCGCGCCACCCGCCCTTCCACGGGGATGCCGGCCATGTCGTGGTCCAGATAGCGCACTGACCCGCTCGATGATCCCGTGGCCGGCAGCGCGCCCATGATCGCGTTGAGCATGGTCGACTTGCCGGCGCCGTTGGGGCCGATCACGGTGACGATCTTGCCGGCCTGAACCTGCAGGTTGGCGCCATGCACCGCCTCCACCTTGCCGTAGCGCACGTGGAGGTCCTTCACTTCCAGAATCAGACTCATCTCAATTCCTCAGTCCACGCCGCCGAGATAGGCTTCGAGCACGGCCGGGTTCTTCTGCACCTCTTCCGGCACGCCCTCGGCGATGCGCGTGCCGAACTCCATCACTACCAGGCGATCGGTCAGGTTCATCACGAAATCCATGTCGTGCTCCACCAGCAGCACGCTCATGCCTTCGCCCTTGAGCTTGCGCAGCAGGTCGGCCAGCGCCTGCTTCTCCTTGTAGCGCAGGCCGGCCGCCGGCTCGTCGAGCAGCAGCAGCGCAGGGTCGCAGCACAGCGCCCGCGCGATCTCCAGGATGCGCTGCTGGCCCAGTGCCAGGCTGCCCGCCTCCATGTACATGCAGTCGGCCAGGCCCACGCGCTCCAGCTGGCGGCGTGCTTCGAACAGCAGCTTCTGCTCCTCGACGCGGTTCATCCGCAGGATGGCCGCCGATACCCCGCCCTGCGCACGGAAGTCGCCGCGCAGATGCGCGCCGATGGCCACGTTTTCGAGCACGGTCATGGTCGGCAACAGATGCACGTGCTGGAACGTGCGGCCCACGCCACGCTTGACGATCTCGCGCGACGGCAGGCCCGAGATCACCTCGCCGCGGTACCGCACCTCGCCGCCCGTGAGCGGCAGCACGCCCGTGACAAGGTTGAACGTGGTGGACTTGCCGGCACCGTTCGGTCCGATCAGTCCGATGATCTCGCCGGCGCGCACCTCGAAACTCACATCGTTCACGGCAACCAGCCCGCCAAACTGCTTGCGGGCCCGGCGCACATCGAGCACCAGTTCGCCAGCCTCGGGTTTCTGGCGCACCGGCAGCGGCGGTGCGGCGTCGGGCGCGGCCACCGGCGGCCCCGACGGCACCAGCCGCCGCAGGAACGGCCACATGCCGTCACGCGCGTACTGCAGCAGCAGCACCAGCAGCACACCGAACACGATGATCTCGAAGTTGCCGGTGGTGCCCAGCAGACGGGGCAGCACGCCCTGCAGCACATCCTTGAGGATGGTCAGCACGCCCGCGCCCAGCACTGCGCCCCACACATGGCCCACACCGCCCACCACGGCCATGAACAGGTACTCGATGCCGTAGTTGAGGCCGAACGGCGTGGGATTCACGGCGCGCTGCAGGTGCGCGTAGAGGAAGCCCGACACGCACGCCAGGATCGCCGCCACGACAAAGATCACCACCTTCATCCATGCCGTGTTCACACCCATGGCCTCGGCCATCGTGCCGCCGCCCTTGAGCGCGCGGATGGCGCGGCCCGGCCGCGAGTTCAGCAGGTTCTGCATCGCAAACACCGACAGCAGCACCACCGCCCAGATCAGGTAGAACATCGCCCGCCCGGACTGCAGGTCGATGCCGAGGAACGAGAGCACGGGAATGCCGTTGAGGCCGTCGTACTTGCCCAGGAACTCCAGGTTGCCGAACAGGAAGAACAGCGAGAGCCCCCAGGCAATGGTGGCCAGCGGCAGGTAATGGCCCGACATGCGCATCGTGATCAGCCCTATCACGTACGCGGAGGCCACCGTGATCACCAGCCCCACCAGCAGGCCGAACCACGGCGAAAGCCCGAACTGCGTGGTCAGGTACGCCGTGCTGTAGGCGCCCAGGCCCACGAACGCGGCCTGCCCGAACGACGTCATGCCGCCTACGCCAGTCAGCAGCACCAGCCCGATCGCCACGATGCTGTAGAGCCCGATGTAGTTGCCGAGCGTGATCCAGAATTCGGGCGTGGGCAGCACGGGCAGCAGCGCCAGCACGATGACGAAGGCCACCACCAGCAGGCGGTTGCGCAGCGCCCCACGCGCAGGCGCGGCGGGGCGCGAAGCCGGCGCGTCTTTCATGGCGGTCTCCAGCGGTTTGTCAGTGAGCATCGTCATCGCTTACTCCTCTTCCTCGACGTGCTTGCTGGTCAGCGAACGCCACAGCAGCACCGGAATGATCAGCGTGAAGACGATGACCTCCTTGAACGCACTCGCCCAGAACGACGAATACGATTCCAGCAGCCCCACCAGCAGCGCGCCAAGCGCCGCCACCGGATAGCTGACCAGCCCGCCGACGATGGCGCCGACAAAGCCCTTCAGGCCCACCAGGAAGCCCGACTCGTAGTACACGGTGGTCAGCGGCGCGATCAGCACGCCGCACAGCGCGCCCATGGCGGCGGCCAGCGTGAACGAGAGCCGCCCGGCCTGCGTGGTGCCGATGCCCACCAGCCGCGCCCCAAGCCGGTTGACGGCCGTGGCGCGCAGCGCCTTGCCTTGCAGCGTGCGCTCGAAATAGAAATACAGCGCCGCGATCAGCGCGCCCGATACCGCCACCACCCAGAGGCTCTGACCCGAGACCGTCAGCGTGCCTATCTCGAAGCGCGCCTCGGAGAACGGCGTGGTGCGCGAGCCTTCGGCGCCAAACATCACCAGCCCGAGTCCCACCAGCGCGAAGTGCACGCCCACCGAGACGATCAGCAGCACCAGCGTGCTGGCTTCGGCCAGCGGCTGGTAGGCCAGGCGGTACAGCATGGGCCCCAGCGGGATCACGATCAGCAGCGTCAGCGCCACCTGCGCGGCCATCGGCAGCGGCTGGCCGCCGTACTGCTGCACCAGCAGGTGCACGGCCGCCGGAAACAGCAGGTACTTGCCGCCGAGGATCGCCATGCGGCGCGCCGCGGTAGCGCGCAGGTCGGGGCTGCGCAGCACCGTCACGCATTCGTAGACGAAGGTCAGGACACCCATGGCCAGCAGCAGCCATGTGGTCTGCGGCGCATGGCCGGCCTGCATCGCGGCCAGCGTCAGCGCGCCGTAGGCGACGAACTCGCCCTGGGGAATGAAGATGACGCGCGTCACCGAGAACACCAGCACCAGCGCCAGTGCCAGCAGCGCGTAGATCGCGCCGGAGGTGATGCCGTCCTGCGCCAGAATGGCCGCAATCGAAAGGTCCATTGTCTCCCCGTATCGTGGGTATTGATCTGCGAAGGGTTCGCGTCGCCAGCATAGCCGGGCTGCCCTGCAACGAATCGTATTTCTACGAGATTGCGGACAAAAAAAGGGCGCATGGATGACCATGCGCCCCCGGTTGCTACGCTTACCCCGCGCGTGCTCCTGCCAGACGTGTGGTGTGCCGGCTTACTTCTGCAGCTGCCACTTGCCGTCGACGATCTGCACCATCACGCGCGCGCGCTGGTCCATGCCGAGGTGGTCGGTGGGGCTCATGTTGATGATGCCGTGCGAGACGGGCAGGTTCTTCGTCTGCTCCAGCGCGTCGCGCAGCGCCTTGCGGAATTCCCTGGTGCCCGGCTGGCCCTTCTTGAGCGCCTCGGGAATCGCGTTCTGCAGCAGCAGGCCGGCATCCCAGGCGTGGCCGCCGAAAGTCGACACCTGGCCGCCGAACGCCTTCTCGTAGGCCATCTTGTACGTCATGGCCGGCTTCTTGACCGGGTTGCTGTCGGGCAACTGGTCGGCCACCAGCAACGGACCCGCCGGCAGCAGCGTGCCTTCGCAGTCCTTGCCGCAGACGCGCAGGAAGTCGGGGTTGGCCACGCCGTGGGTCTGGTAGATGCGGCCCTTGTAGCCGCGCTCCTTGAGCGCCTTGGCCGGCAGCGCGGCAGGCGTGCCCGAGCCGGCGATCAGCACCGCGTCGGCGTTGGCGCCCATCAGCTTGAGCACCTGGCCGGTCACCGAGTTGTCGGTGCGCGCAAAGCGCTCGTTGGCCACCACCTTGATCTTGCGCATCTCCGCCACCTTGGCGAACTCCTGCGCCCAGCTCTCGCCGTAGGCATCCGCGAAGCCGATGAACGCCACCGTCTTCACGTTGTGGTTGGTCATGTGCTCGGCGATGGCCGTGGCCATGTGCGAATCGTTCTGGGGGGTCTTGAAGACCCAGGCGCGCTTGGCGTCCATGGGCTCGATGATGCGCGCCGAGGCGGCCATCGAGATCATCGGCGTCTCGCTCTCGGCGGCCACGTCCACCATCGCCAGCGAGTTCGGCGTGACGGTGGAACCCACCACCACGTCCACCTTGTCCTCGCTGATCAGCTTGCGCGTGTTCTTGACCGCGGTGGTCGTGTCGGTGGCGTCGTCGAGCACGATGTACTCGATCTTCTTGCCCGCGATTTCCTTCGGCAGCAGCGTGAACGTGTTTTTCTCGGGGATGCCGAGCGAGGCGGCCGGACCCGTGGCCGATACCGTGACCCCGACCTTCACCTGGGCGCTGGCCGTGCCGGCGCAGAGGCTGGCCGCGGCAAGTGCCAGCAAGCTGGCGCGCTTGAACGTCATTGCGTGTCTCCTTCGGTTCCTAAACGGAAAAAGGCATCCGTCGGCTTCCGGCCGGCGGATGCCCTCAGTTCTTGTCGCGGCCCGCTTGTCTGGCGCGGGCTCTGCCGGACGCAACGCTGGCATCCGATCATGCGGAGCGCGCGAGCGCCCCTGGTTTCCCGTCCTGCGCCCGCTAACCCCGGATTGCGCAGTTGCATTCCCCGACCGCTCGGTCGGGAATGCGAATCGAGTCTAACACAGCGATTTGCGTCGAAAAGCGGGATTAACCCGCAGCGGCACGGGCGCAACAGTGCGGGTTGCGCCCTGCCCCGCTTACCGCAGGAACGCGTCGTAGGCGGTCTTCACGATCAGCGCGCTGACTACCACGATGAAGACCTTGCGCACGAAGCGGCTGCCATGGCGCAGCGCCAGCTTGCTGCCCACCTGGCTGCCCGCCACGTTGGCCACGGCCATCACCAGGCCAAGCTGCCACCAGACGTGGCCCTTCGACGCCAGCAACAGCAGCGCCGCCAGGTTGGTGGCCAGGTTCACCACCTTCGATGACGCCGACGCGTGCAGGAAGTCGTACCCGAACACGCGTACGAACACGATCATCAGGAAGCTGCCGGTGCCGGGGCCGAACACGCCGTCATAGAAGCCGATCGAGGCGCCAGTCAGCAGCGCCGCCAGACGCTCGCGGCCGCCGGTCAGCGACGGCGCGTGCTCGGTGCCGAGATCCTTCTTCGCCACCGTGTAGGCCAGCAGCACCAGCAGCACGAACGGCAGCGCCTTGCGCAGCGGCTCGGCCGGGATCATGGTGAGCGTCCACGCGCCCGCCATGGCAAACACGAAGGCGGCGACCAGCGCGGGGCCGGTGGCGCCCCAGTAGATCTTCACGGTGCGGGCGTAGCGGGCGGCAGCGTTGAACGTGCCGGCCATCGAGGCCACCTTGGTCGTACCGATCAGCGTGGCCGGCGACATGTTGGGGTAGGTGGAAAACAGCGCGGGCACCTGCACCAGTCCGCCACCGCCCGCCACGGCATCGATCAGGCCAGCCAGAAAGGCGGCCACGGCGAGAAAAGCAAACTCCATGGGAAACCGTCGAAAAGAAAAAAGATAGAAAGGAAATACGTGCCGTAAGCGCCGCTTTTACGCCATTTGCGCTAGCCGAGCCGCTTTGCAGTGGGAACGAGGCTGCGCAGCCAGAGACCGCTGCCGTCCCGCTCGTAGCCAGGGGCTGGCGCCCCGCCTTCGCCCGCCAGCCCCGGCGCCACGGCGATCGCCCGGATGCCATGCGCGCGGCACCAATCGGCCAATTCGTCGAGGCACGGCGCCAGGCGGGCTTGCGGCCCCCACCACTCGGACACCAGCGCCAGGCGGCCGCCGGTGCCAAGGCTGTGGATAAGTGGGACGGGCAGCAGGCACTCGACGGCCTCAGGCACCGCCGTGGTGCCGCCCACCAGACATAGCCCCTGCCCACCCTGCGCCAGCAACGCCTCGAGCGAAAGCCGCCGCGCGCGGGCCTCGGGCACCGCCAGCGGCGCCCGCGCCATCAGCCAGGCATCGAGCATGGCGGCATCGGCGCCCACGCCAACGCGTACCCAGTGCTGCGCGGGCAGCGGGGAAGAAAAAGGGCTTGGGGAGGGATCGGACATGGCGGGCCTGGAAGCAGGCAGCCATTGTCTCATGGGGGCTGGCGGGGATTGATGCCGATGCGGCATGGGCGCCGCCTGACGGTCGGATCGGGTCGAAAAATGGCCGATTTCCGACCCTGGAAATGAAAAAGGCGTCGCCGGGGATCACCCAGCAACGCCTTTTTATCTATTTGGCTGCTGCTACCCGACACCGGGTGCGCGCCTGTCGTCTCCTCGCTTCCGCCTCCAAGTAACCTGCGAAAACCGTATATGCAATGTAACGAACCGGTGCGTATGAAACAAGTCAGCAATAACCCTAGCCCCAAAATCGGGCATGTCGCCCGGTCTGCACACCGGGCTGGCGCTACTTCTTGCGGCTGGTCAGCGCGATCAGCTCGCCCATGATGCCGCGGCGGAACGTCAGCACGCAGATCACGAAGATGATGCCGGTCACCATCGTCACCGACTCGCCCAGCGCGTTGAACCAACCGATGCCGGTCAGGTTCGCCAGGAAGCTGCCGATGTCGCCGAGCTTGTTCTCCAGCGCCACGATCACGAATGCGCCAACGACCGGACCCGACAGCGTACCCAGGCCGCCCACCAGCGTCATCAGGATCACGGAGCCCGACATCGACCAGTGCACGTCAGTCAGCGTGCCGAAGCCCAGCACCAGCGCCTTGATCGAACCGGCCAGCCCGGACAGCGCCGCCGAGATCACGAAGGCCAGCAGCTTGAAGCGGTCGACGTCGTACCCCAGCGAGATGGCACGCGGTTCGTTCTCGCGGATGGCCTTCAGGATCTGGCCGAACGGCGAGTGCACGGTACGCACGATCAGCGCGAACGCGGCCACGATGATGACCAGCGCCACGTAGTAGAGCGTCGTGTCGTCGGACAGCGACAGCACGCCGAACAGCTTGCCGCGCGGAATGCCCTGCAGCCCGTCCTCGCCGCCCGTGAACGGCGACTGCAGGCACAGGAAGAACAGCATCTGCGCCAGCGCCAGCGTGATCATCGAGAAGTAGATGCCCTGCCGGCGGATCGCCAGCGAGCCCACCACGTAGCCGATCGCCGCGCCCGAGAGCGTGCCGAACAGCAGGCCCAGCTCCGGTGTCACGCCCCAGACCTTCATCGCGTGGCCGGCCGCATAACCCGCGCCGCCGAAGAACGCCGCATGGCCGAACGAGAGCAGGCCCGTGAAGCCGATCAGCAGGTTGAACGCGCAGGCGAACAGCGCGAAGCACAGCACCTTGAGCACGAACACCGGGTAGGCGCCCGCCATCGGCGCCACAATCAGCCCCAGCAGCAGCAGGCCGTACAGCACCTTCTTCTGCATGCCCGTGCCTTCCTTGAAACCCTTCGCTTCTACTGCCATCGCAGTTTGTCCAGTCGGTCCGCTCATTACTTTTCCCTCCCGAACAGCCCGGCCGGGCGCAGCAGCAGCACGATCACCATGATGACGAACACCACG
This sequence comes from Cupriavidus agavae, assembly GCF_004217045.1. Lineage (GTDB taxonomy): Bacteria > Pseudomonadota > Gammaproteobacteria > Burkholderiales > Burkholderiaceae > Cupriavidus > Cupriavidus agavae. Next base: position 2,435 of record NZ_SGXM01000011.1, on the reverse strand, counting down.
GTTGCCGATGCCTCAGGATAAAACACCTTGGTCAGCCCCTCGACCACCCCGAGCCCGAGGCCCGTGACGATCGATCCCATGATCGAGCCCATGCCGCCGATCACCACCACCGCGAACACCACGATGATCAGGTTCTGGCCCATCAGCGGCGAGACCTGGATCACCGGCGCCGCCAGCACGCCCGCAAACGCGGCCAGCGCCACGCCGAAGCCGTAGGTCAGCGTCACCATCAGCGGCACGTTGACGCCGAAGGCCTCTACCATCTTGGGATTCTCCGTGCCGGCGCGCAGGTAGGCGCCCAGCTTGGTCTTCTCGATCACGAACCAGGTGGCCAGGCAGACCACGATCGACGCCACGACCACCCAGGCGCGATAGTTCGGCAGGATCATGAAGCCCAGGTCGGTGGCACCCTGCAGCGCGTCGGGTGGCGAGTACGGCAGCCCCGACACCCCATAGATCGAGCGGAACACGCCCTCGATCACCAGCGTGATGCCCAGCGTGAGCAGCAGGCCGTAGATGTGGTCGAGCTTGTAGATCCAGCGCAGCATCGTCTTCTCGATGACGATGCCCACCACGCCGACAACCAGCGGCGAGAGCAGCAGCATCACCCAGTAATTGAGCCCGGCGTACTCCATGCCCGCCCAGGCCAGCAGCGCCCCGAGCATGAACAGTGCGCCGTGCGCGAAGTTGATCACGTTGAGCAGGCCGAAGATCACGGCCAGCCCCAGGCTCAGCATCGCGTAGAAAGCGCCATTGACCAGCCCCAGCAGCAACTGGGACAGCATGGCGGGTAGTGGGATTCCAAAGATATCCATGACTCAGGTTGCCTTGTAGGTCTCCCCTCTCCCACTGAGTGGGAGAGGGGTTGGGGGAGAGGGCACGGCGCTTTGTATGGCGATCAACGCATCCTGACGCACCCGCCCTCTCCCCCTGCCCCTCTCCCGCCATGCGGGAGAGGGGAGCAAACCATCGCGGTTCGCTTGCTGCCTTACTTCTTCAGCATCGCGCACTTCGACTCGGCGACCGTCGTGAAGGCCTGGTCGCCCGGGATCGTCGCGGCGACCTTCAGGTAGTCCCACGGCTTCTTCGAGTCGGCCGGTGCCTTGACCTGCATCAGGTACATGTCGTGCACGTAGCGGCCATCGCCACGGATCTGGCCCTTGCTGTAGAAGTCGTTGAGCTTCATCTGCTTGAGCTGGGCCATGACCTTGTCTGCGTCGTCGGTCTTGGCGGCTTCCACGGCCTTCAGGTAGTTGCTGACCGCGGAGTAGTCGGCGGCCTGCAGGCTGCTCGGCATCTTCTTCATCTTGCCGAAGAAGCGGTTGGCAAACTTGCGCGTGTCGTCGTTCATGTCCCAGTACCAGCTGTCGGTCATCAGCAGGCCCTCGGTGTTCTTCAGGCCCAGGCTGTGCACATCGTTGATGAACATCAGCAGGCCGGCGATCTTCATCGTCTTGGTGATGCCGAATTCCTTGGCCGCCTTGATCGAGTTGATCGTGTCGCCACCGGCGTTCGCCAGGCCCAGGATATCGGCCTTCGAGGCCTGCGCCTGCAGCAGGAACGACGAGAAGTCTGACGCCGACAGCGGGTGGCGCACCTGGCCCACCACCGTGCCGCCGTTGGCCTTGACCACGGCGGCGGTGTCGTTTTCGAGCGAGTGGCCGAAGGCGTAGTCGGCGGTCAGGAAGAACCACTTCTTGCCGCCCTGCTTGACCACCGCGCTGCCGGTGCCCTTGGCCAGCGCCACCGTGTCGTACGCGTAGTGCACCGTGTACGGCGAGCACTCCTCGTTGGTCAGGCGGGCCGTGCCGGCGCCGATGTTGATGTAGACGCGCTTCTTCTCCTGCGCCACCTTGTTCATGGCCAGCGCCGTGGCCGAGTTGGTGCCGCCCAGCAGCATGTCCAGGCCCTGCTGGTCCATCCACTCGCGCGCCTTCGAGGCGGCGATGTCGGCCTTGTTCTGGTGGTCGGCCGAGACCAGCTCGATCGGCTTGCCCAGTACCTTGCCGCCATGGTCCTCGATGGCCATCTTGACCGCCTCGAGGCCGCCAGGGCCGTCGATGTCGGCATACAGGCCCGACAGGTCGGTGATGTAGCCGATCTTCACCGTGTCATTCGTCACCTGCGCCGAGGCGCCCCCTGCAAACGCACCAAAGACAGTTGCCGCCACTGCGACAGCCAGCCGGGTCATCTTCATGTTTTGTCTCCTGAGTTGTGGCGGCGCGCTCACGCCATCCATTGCTGCAAGTCGCCGACAGTGCGACTAAAAGTACGATCGCTTCACCGGGCGGTGTCGCCGATCAGACCCCAAGCAGTTCGTTGAGCACCGGCATCTTGGCCTGCAGCTCGCTGGCCGCGAAGCGCTCGACGATGGTGCCGTGCTCCATCACGTAGAAGCGGTCGGCCAGCGGCGCGGCAAAGCGGAAGTTCTGCTC
>NZ_SGXM01000010.1 GCF_004217045.1 Cupriavidus agavae | reverse complement strand
ATCTTCAGCGGCGTTCGCCATCAAGCGCCCACACTTATCGGTTGTTTGGTTGTTAAAGAACGGTGACGAGCGGCTTTGCCGTCGTCGGGTACTGCCTGTTTTACTGCGCCTGCCGCGTCGCTGACGTTTCGTCATTCGCTGCAGCAGAGAAACGAGATTATGCAGAGCTTTCGTCGTTTCGTCAACAGTTTGCAGAAGATTTTTTTCTCTGCCGGCTGACGCTGCAAACCTCGCAACCCCCGCCACTGCTGCCCCGCAACCCTTGTCGCTGCTGCGTTTGCAGCGCGGTTTGTGTTGCGAGGGGGCGAATATTAGATCAGCCGGAAAGGATGCGCAAGGGGTTACGCGAAAGAATTTTCCGATCCATTAGAATCCACGGATGACGTCGGATCTCACCTACCTGCCTGAACGCCTGGCATCGCGCCTGGCCGGCGCGCTCGATGCGCACGCACTGGCCGCGGCGCTGGCCCGCCCTATTGTCTTTGTGGACCTGGAAACCACCGGAGCCGACGCCCAGCGCGACCGGATTACCGAGATTGGCGTGGTGGAGGTCGGCCCGGACGGTATTCAGGAGTGGGACATCCTGCTGGACCCCGAAGCGCCGATTCCGCCATTCATCCAGAACATGACGGGCATCTCCGAGGCGATGGTGCGCGGCCAGCCGACCTTTGCGGCGATTGCCGAGGCGCTGATCGAGCGGCTGCAAGGCAAGCTGTTCGTCGCCCACAATGCCCGCTTCGACTACGGCTTCCTGAAAAGCGAGTTCCGGCGCGCGGGCCTGACCTTCCGGGCCGACGTGCTCTGCACGCTGCGGCTGTCGCGCTCGCTGTTTCCATCAGTGGAGCGGCATGGGCTCGATGCACTGATCGCGCGCTTCAACCTGGCGCCCAAGGGCCGGCACCGGGCGCTGGCCGACGCCGAGCTGCTCTGGCAGTTCTGGCAGAAGGTCCACGGACTGTATTCGGTGGATCTGGTGGAGTCGGCCGTGAAATCGCTGGTCAAGCACGCCAGCCTGCCCGCCGGACTGGCCGAAACCTCGCTCGACGACGTGCCGGACCGCCCCGGCGTCTATATGTTCTATGGCGACGACGAGGCGCCGCTTTATGTCGGCAAGAGCATCCACCTCCGCCAGCGCATTCGGGCGCACTTTTCGGGCGATCACGCCAGCGGCAAGGATATGCAGATGTCCCGCCAGGTGCGCCGGGTGGATTGGCGCGAGACCGGAGGCGAAGCCGGGGCGCTGCTGATGGAGGCTCAGCTCGTCAAGGCGCTGCGGCCGCTCTATAACCAGCAACTGCGCCATTACGACGAGTTGTTTGCCTGGGAGATGATCCCCGGCATGCCGGCGCCGCGCCTGCGCTCGGACCGGCAGACCGATTTCAGCCGCCACACCGCGCTGTTTGGCGCGTTTACGAGTCGGGCGGCGGCGCGGGCCTGGCTCGGCTCGCTGGCGCACGACCATCGGCTTTGCCAGGTGACGCTGCTGCTGGAACCCGCGGCGCGGCGCGGCAATCCGTGCTTCGCCCGGCAATTGCACCGGTGCGAGGGCGCCTGCACCGGCGCAGAGGCCGGCCCCGCGCACGGCCGGCGCACGCTTGCGGCGATCGGGCATCTGGCGTTGCAGCGCTGGCCATTTGACGGTCCGGTGGCCTGGCGCGAGGCAGGCACGCAGGTCTGGCATGTGGTCGAGGACTGGTGCTACCTCGGTATGGCCGCCACGCTCGACGAGGCCGAGCGCCTGACCGCGCAGCCGGCCCGCTTCGATATCGATACCTATCAGATTCTGAAGCCGCATATGGCCACGCTGGCGGTGGAGGCGGTGCCGCTGGCGTCGGCGCGCGGTTTCGCGCTGACCGCGCCGGTGCCCGTACCGGCGCCGGGCAGGCGCGATGCCGAGGCCCGGCCTCGGGTGTCCGTGCGCCGCCAGCCGGTTGACGCCGATCTGGCGCCCAACCTCTCCCTGTTCGGGTGAAGCCGGGGCTCGCCTTGGTGCGCCAGCGCGCATAGCGGGCGCTTCAAGACGTTGTCCGCCCCGGCCAAAGTCGGCTAGTCTCCGAGAGGAGGGTCTGCCACCCTGATGGAGCCGCCATGCCCGCGTCGCCCCGCCCCCTTGCCTGCCTTTTCCTGCTGACCTCGGCCGCGCTCGCCATGACCGCCGCCTGCGCCAGCGTCGATTCCGGTGCCATGACGCGCATCGTCGATTCCTGGAAAGGCGTTTCCGTGGAACAAGCCAAGGCGCAGTGGGGCCCGCCCAAGACCGTGCAGGCAGTGCCAGGCGGCACCGCCTATGTGTGGACCGACGAGGTGCCGGTGGCGCGTCCGCCCGGCAGCGGTCCGCGCGATGCCGGGCTGGAGCCGCCCCAGCGGCTGGCGCAGTGCCAGCGCAAGCTGGTAGCCGGCCCCGATGGCACAGTCACGCGCGGCGAGTGGAGCGGCGACGGCTGCTGCGTCCAGAGCCTGCTCGGCCAGTGCGCAAAGCTGGCGCGCCGGACAACGGGCGCCGGCTGACCCGCCGGCCGTCATCCCGGCTACTCCAGCACGATCCCACGCGCCCTGACCAGGTCGCCCCACTTCTTCACTTCGGCATCGATGAAGCCGGCGAACTCCGCGCTGGTGCCGGGCGCCGCCTGCAACCCCAGCCCCAGCAGCTTCTGCCGGATCTGCGGGTCGCCGAGCGCCTGGCTGGCGTCGCGGTTGAGCTGCTGGACGATGGCGGGCGGCGTGCCCGCCGGCGCCACGATGCCGAACCACCCGTAGCCCACCACGCCCGGCACGCCCTGCTCGGCGAACGTTGGCGCGTCGAAAACCGGCGTGCGGGCCTCGGCGGCCACGGCGATCACGCGCAGCTTGCCGGCCTGGATGAACGGCAGCGCGGTGGTGATGGCGGTCAGCGTGGCGTCCACCCGCCCGGCGAGCAGCTCGGTGTAGGCCGTGGCGTCGCCGCGGAAATGTACGTTGAGCGCCTTGAACCTGGACTGCGCCGCGAACAGCTCGGCGGTCAGGTGCGGGCCGGAGCCGACGCCCGGCGACGCGAACGTGACACCGTCAGGCTTCTGCTGCGCCAGCTTCACGAAATCGGCCACGGTCTTGACGGGCGAGTTCGCATTGACGATCAGGAACACCGGACCCAGCACGCGCGGACCTACCGCGACGAAATCCTTGCGGATGTCGAAGCGCTGGGACAGCCCCGCGCCGGTATTGATGGCGAACGGCGCGGCGGCCCACAGCAGCGTGTAGCCGTCCGGCGCGGCGTGCGCCACCGATTCGCTGGCCACGCGGGTACCGGCGCCGGGCTTGTTCTCGACCACCACCTGCTGGCCGTACTTGCGGCTCAGCGCCTCGGCCAGCACGCGCGCCGAGGTATCGTTCGACCCGCCCGCGCCATAGGGCGACACCAGCCGCACCGGCCTGGCCGGCCACGCATTGCCGAAGGCCGGCGGCACCACGCCGGCCAGCGCCAGCGCGCCAAGCAGCCGGCGGCGCCGGGGCAGGAAGGTTTGGTCACGCGTCATGCTGGCTCCTTCACCCGCTCGATGGCCGGGTAGCGATAGCTGCGGTCGAGGTGGGCGGGCTGCGGCACGTAGAGGCGCAGCGCCACGTAGAACGGGCCGGCCGGGGCCGGCAGCCAGTTGCCGTGCAGCGCCGGGTCGGCGGGCGGCTGGGCCGAGAAGTGGATCGTCAGGCCGCCATCGGCGGCGCGTTGCAGCGACGGGGAGCGGTCGCCGAGCGAATAGCGGTCGATGGCGTTCGGCACGAGCATGCAGTCGCCCTTGTCGTACATCGTCAGCGACCAGAAGGCGCCGACCTCGGGCAGGTTGCCGGGCGCGAAGTGGAGCCGGTAGGCATGGCGGCCATCGAGCGGGGCACCCTCGCCGGCGCGGTCGGCCATCACGTACATGGCTTCCTGCACGCCCAGCGCGCCAATGTAGTTGCGCGCCACCAGCGCGCGTTGCAGGTAGTTGGTGCCGTAGGACTCGCGCACGTCCACCGACATCGCCCAGCCACCGCCCATGTCAGACGCCTGCGGCTCGGCCAGGTCGCGCAGCACGTCGGCCAGCGCGCCGTGCAGCACGTCGAGCTGGGCTGCTGACGGGATCAGGCCGGCGCCGATGCCGGCCGCCGCGAACGACTGCGCCAGCGCAGCCTCGGCCGGCGGCGGCGGATTGTCGGCCAGCATGCGGTTGACCACTTCGGCAAAGCGGCGGGCGTCGCCAAGGTGTTCGCGCGGCTGCATCCCCACGTCGAACGCAAACGCGGCCTGAGCGCCGTCCAGCCGCTTGAGCGAGATGGCGTCCTGCAGCGCGTGGACCACGGGCAGGTCAGCCTCGCCATCGACGAGCAGCCGGCCGATCATCCAGACCGCGTTGGTCGGGCACGGCACCGCATGCATGCCGGCCGGCACCTGGCCCTGCCAGTCGGGGCCGTGCAGCAGGAACTGGCCCGCGCCCGTGCCCGTGGTGCGGCTGCCGATGTAGCCGAACGGGTTGGTGTAGAAATCGAGCAGGCCCAGCACGTAGTAGCGCCCGGCGAAATCGGGCACGTCGATCACCACGGGGCCGCGCGTGAGGTCGAGCCAGGCGTTGGTATAGAGCGTGTCGTTGTTGGGCGTGACAACCTGGCGGTGTTGCGGGCCCAGCAGTTCGCGCGTGTGGATCAGGTGGTTGACCCAGCGCAGCGTGGATTCGGCGCCGTCGCCGGCAAACTGCCCGGCCCGGTCGCGGCGCGGGCAGGTGGCGGCGCGCATGCGCGCCATCTCGTAGAGCGGCAGCGTGTAGATCACGGCGTCGCGCGCCAGTTGCTGCGGGTTGGACTGCGGGTGCGGCATGGGTGGGTCTCCTGTCTGGTGCGTGTCTGGTCTTGTATCGCTGTCCGGTGCCGCTCAGCCGATGCGCTCGACGGCGGGAATCTTGTACTGGCCCGCCATGAAGCCGGCCGTGGGGTGGTACAGGCGCAGGATCAGGTAGAAGCGGCCGTCCGGCGCCGGCAGCCAGTTGGCGTCGGCGGCGGGACGTTCGTGCGAGATCGGGATGACCAGCGCGCCATCGGCCTCGCGCCGCAGGCCCGGCGTGCGGTCGCCCACGGCGTAGCGGCCCGCCTCGTTGGCGGTGAAGTAGCGGTCTTCGCCGTACAGCGAGACCGACCAGAACGCCTCGGCCGGCGGCAGCATGTCGGCCGCGAAGCGCAGCGCGTAGCGTCGGCTGCCGTGCAGGCGCTCGCCGCCGGCATCGAAATCGGCCATCGCATAGACCGCCTCGTCGGCCCGCAGCGCGCCGAGCCCCTTCATCGCGGTGCAGGCGCGCAGCAGCCAGTCGTCGGCATAGATGCCGAGCTTGAGGCTATAGCCCCATGCCTTCTGGCCCTGGCTGCGCGTGTGGGCCTCGATCAGCGCCATGCCCTGCGCGTAGGCGCTGCGCAGGCCGGCTACCACCGAGGCGCGCATCGACGCCACGTCAGGCTCGTCCTCGATGCGGAGGCCGACCTTGCGCAGCAGCGTCAGCACGCCCTGCTCTTCCGGCGCCGGCGGAAAGTCGCGCAGCGCCCGGAACAGGTTCTGGAAGAAATCCACGGCGGCGTCGCCAGTGTCCTGCCACTGCGTCACGCTGGCCGGGCGCGCCGGCCCGGCGCTCTGCACCACCTGGAAGCCCTGTTCGAACGCGTAGGCGCTGGCCAGGTCCTCGGCACCGGCCACCAGCACGCGGCCCAGCACCCAGACCAGCGAGGTGGGCGCCACGACGGCATCGGGCGAACTGGCGCGCCAGCCCGGACCGACGATCTCCACATCCTTGCCCGCCAGCGGCACGTTGCGCTGGCCCAGGTTGGCGAAGTTGTTGGTATGGGCGTCGAGCAGCTCCACCACGTAGTAGCGGCTGGCGTCCGGCAGCGCGGGCACGCGCAGCGTGACCGGGCCATCGGCCAGGTTCAGCCAGCCGCAGAAATACAGCAGGTCGTTGGCGGGCGTCACGATGTCGCGGTCCTCGTGCGTCCACTGGCGCGCGCTGGCCGACAGCGTGTTCATCGGCGCGCGGCCATAGCGCGTGGGCGCATCGACCGAGGTTTGCAGGTGGCAGGTGCGCAGCGTTTCGATCAGCGGGTAGCCGTAGATCACCAGCGGCAGCGCGGCGGCCGCCACGAAGGCTTCCTGCGGGCTGGTGTAGACGGGCGCCGCGAAGGCCAGTTCGGTGGTCGATGCGGGGTGGTTCATGTTCGGTGTCTCCGGATTGTTCTTCGGTTATTCGAGTGCGGCGCCGCTCGACTTGACGAGCGTGGCCCAGGTACGGGTGTCTTCGCGGATCTGCGTCGTGAACTGGGCGCGCGAGATCGGCGCGTAGCGCATGCCGAAGCTGGCGATCTGCGCCTGCAGCGCGCTGTCCTGCATGGCCTGCTGCATCGCCTGTTCGAGCTTTTCGACCACGGGCGCAGGCGTGCGGGCTGGCGCGAACAGCCCGAACCAGCTGTCGAGCTTGAACGGAATGCCCGATTCGGCGAAGGTCGGCACATCGGGCAGCGCCTCGGACCGCTCGGCGCCCGAGACGGCCAGCGCGCGCAGCTTGCCGGCGCGGATCTGCGGCAGCGCGGCGGTCAGGTCGGCCATGGCAATCTGCAGCGTGCCGCCCATCAGGTCGTTGAGCAGCGGCGCCACGCCCTTGTACGGCACATGGCGCAGTTGGATACCGGCGGCCACGTTCAGGCTTTCGCCAGCCAGATGGCCGCCCGAGCCCGCGCCCCACGAGCCGTAGGTCAGGTCGGCGCCGGGCTGCTTCGCCAGCGCGACCAGGCCCTTGACGTCGCGTGCGGGAAAGGCCGGGTTGGCCACCAGCACGTTGCCGCCGTAGGCGATGCGGCCGATCGCCACGAAATCGCGCAGCGGTTCGTACGGGAGCTTCGGGTAGATAGACGGGGCGATGGCGTGCGTGCCCGAGATGCCGAGCAGCAGCGTGTAGCCGTCTGGCGCGGCGCGGGCCACCTGGGCGCTGCCGATGGTGCCGGTGGCGCCGGCCACGTTCTCCACCACGACCGTGGCCTTGAGCGTGGCCGTGAGGCGCGCGGCCAGCATGCGCGCCACCACATCGGTGCCGCCGCCGGCCGGGAATGGCACCACGAGCCGCACGGGCTTGTCGGGGTAGCTGTCCGCCGCCGCGGCCGGGGCCGCCAGGGCGCAGGCCATCAGGGCGGCGCCGGAAATCCGCGCCAGTCGGGCGAGGCCGTGCAGCGCCCTGCGCATGTGCTGTCGCATGGGTTGTCTCCTTGTTGTCATGGCGTTATGGCGTTATGGCGTTTCGGGGGGGTCGGGTCAGCGCAGCGTGATCACGGCGTCGGCGGCCACCAGCCCCTCGGCGCCCACGATGAACGGGTTGATTTCGAGCGTATCGAGCCGTTCGCCGAGGGCATCCGCCACGCGCGAGACGTTGACCAGCACGTCGGCCACCGCGTCGAGATCGAGCGCGGGATGGCCGCGATGGCCGGTGCACAGCGCTGCGGCCCGGCTCTGTTCGAGCATGGCCCGGGCGCGCTCGCGCGACAGCGGCGCCAGCCCGAAGGCCATCTGCCGGAAGATTTCGACCGCCGTGCCGCCGATGCCGGCCAGCGCCACGAGACCGAAGACCGGGTCGCGGCGCACGCCCACCATGATCTCGCCCCAGCCGCGCACCATCCGGGCCACGATGGCGCCCTCGAACGGCACCGGCCGCCCGGCGGCATCGGTGGCGCCGGACGCCGCCTCGCTGACGCGGGCGAACGCGGCGCGCACCGCCTCGGCATCGCGCAGGCCCAGCACCACGCCACCGATGTCGCTCTTGTGCAGCACATGGCGCGAGCAGAGCTTCACCGCCACGGGGAAGCCGAGCGATTCGGCAATCCGCACCGCCTCGTCGGCGTCGCGCGCCACGGCATGGGGGGCCACGGGGACGCCCGCTTCGGCCAGGCAGGCCATCGCCTCGGCCTCCGACAGCGCGCTGGCGCCTGCCGGGACCGGCGTGGCGAGTGCCATGGGGGTGGTCGGCTGCGCGAGGGTGCCGCCTGCCGCGGCCCCCGTTGCGGCCGTCGCGGCTTCCATCGCCGCCGCCCGGGCCAGTGCCGCCACGGCTTCCATCGTGTGCGCGGGCTCGCGGAACACCAGGCAGCCGCGTGCTTCGAGCCAGGCCCGCTTGTCATCGTCCATCACGCCCGAGACCAGCAGCGGCGCGGCGGAGGCATCGGCGGCCAGTTCGGTGACAGTGCCCTGCAGCGCGGCCCACAGCCGGGGCGCGTTGGCACCGCCGGCCAGGAACGCGGCCACGCTGCCGTACTGGCCGCAACGCGCCACGTTGGCCAGCGCGTCGACGAAGACCTGCGGCTGGGCCACCACCTGCCCGGTCACGTCGATCGGGTTGGCGGTGCTGGCGAACGGGATGGCCGTGCGCAGCGTCTGCGCGGCAGCGGCCGGCATCGGTGGCAGCGGCAGGCCCAGCGTTTCGGCGCTGTCGGCCATCATGATGCCCACGCCGCCCGACACAGTGACGATGGCCACCGGCGCCACGGCATCGGCGGGCAGCCCCGAGCGCGAGGCCCACTGGCGCGGCCGGCTGCCCCGGGCCAGCGTGTAGCCAAGCCGGAAGAACGCTTCCAGCGTATGGGCGCGATGCACGCCGTATTCGTCGAAGACCGCCTGGTAGACCGCATCCTCGCCGGCCAGGCTGGCCGTGTGCGACTGCGCGGCGCTGGCGCCGGCGGCCGTGGTGCCAACCTTGGCGATGACCACGGGCTTGCCCGCGTCGCGGGCGGCGGCCAGCGCGCGGCGCAGCCGCAGGCCGTCGTGCGCCCCTTCCATATAGGCGAGGATCACGCGGGTCTGCGGATCGTGCGCGAGCCACTCGATGACGTCGGCCACCTGCACCCCGCCCTCGTTGCCGGTGGTCACCCAGTGGCTCAGGCCCAGCCTGGCCTCGCGCGCCAGCGCGAACGCGTAGGCGCCGAAGGCCCCGCTCTGGCTGACCAGCCCCACCTCGCCCACCGGCGGCACACCGGTCAGCGGGATCGGCGAGAACGTGGCGTACATGCGCTCGCGCAGGTTCATCGCGCCCAGGCAATTCGGGCCGAGCAGCTGCACGCCGTGGGCGCGGGCCTGGGCGGTCAGCGCTTGCTGGAGCGCCTCGCCGCCTTCCACTTCGGCAAACCCGGAGGTAAAGACGATGGCGGCGCGCGTGCCGGCCTGGCCCAGTTGCGCCATCACGTCGGGCGCGCCGGGCGCGGGCACCGCCACGATGGCCAGGTCCACCGGCTCGCCGATGGCGTCGATGCTGCGCCACGCGCGCAGGCCCTGCACCGTGTCGGCGCCCGGATTGACCGGAAAGACCCGGCCTACATAGCCGAGTTCGGCGAGCAGGCGTATCGGCACGCCGCCCACCTTGTCAGGCGAGGTCGACGCGCCCACGACCGCGATTGACCGCGGGCACAGCAAGGGTTGCAGATCCAGCATGTTGTCTCCATCGATGACGCCGCGGTACGTGCCACGGGCGTTCTGTCGTGCGGGAATTCCGGTCCCGCGCCCCGGCGGCTAGCGGCCCACGCCAGCCATGATCTCGATCGACCGCACCATCTCGCGCAGCAGCGGCGCCACGCGCTTCTCCAGCGTGCCGCGCTTCACGCGCAGGCCCGGCATGGCGCAGTTGAACAGCAACGGGCGGTTCAGGTAGGTAATCCGCGAGTACACGCCCACGCCGTGGATGTCTTCGCCGGCATCGCCCTCGTTGAGCGCGAAGCCGCGCTTGGGGTAGTGCGCGACGTTGTGGCACACGGTGTCGTAGCACGCCGCGTACTCCTGCGGCCGCTCCACGCGCGCCGCGTCCATCAGCGTCTCGAATTCGCGCTTGGAGAGCGTGCACAGGAACGCGCGGCCCATCGCCGTGGTCATCACCGCGCGCACCGCGCCGACCGTGGGCCGGGCCGAGGTGCCTTCGTTATGCGTGCAGGACTCCAGGTAGGTCACGTCGAGCCGGTGCGCCACGCCCATCGACACGGCGCCCTCCACCTCGCTGGCCAGCGCCTGCATCAGCGGGCGGGCCAGATGGCGCACCTGCAGCCCGGCCAGATAGGGGTAGCCCAGCGCCAGCACCTGGGCGCCGACGAAGTACTTGTCGAGCTTGGGGTCCCAGTCGAGGTAGCCCAGTTCGAACAGCGTGCGGCAGATGCGCGACACCGTGGCGCGCGGCAGTTGCAGCCGTTGCGACAGCTCGCCGTTGCCCAGCGGACGCGGATCGTCGATAAAGCAGCGCAGCAGCGCAAAGCCCTTAGCCAGCAGGCCGCCGAACGACGGGTCTTCGAGGCGCCGCTCGGCAATGAATTGTTCGACGGGCTTGTTCATGGGCATGTCGTCTCCTGATTCCCAGTGTGGGTGGCGCAGTCATTGTGTGTCAAAAAGCGGAACGAATTTCCAAATATTGGAAACGACCGGCGTTAACCCCGACTTGACGGCCGAAACCGCGATCCGTAAGGTTCAAATCCGAATCCGAATTCGAATACGGAAAACCGCCATGCCTGCCCTGTCTTCCCAATCCGGTCCGAGTGCCCAGCCCGCTCCGGCCTTCCCGCGCGTCGATACCTCTTCGGTGCTGCAACCGCCGCGCCAGCGCCGCGCCCGTGAAACCGAACAGGCCCTGCTGGCCGCCGGCCGCCAGTTGCTGGCCGAACGTGACTTCACGGCGGTCTCGGTGGCGCAGATCGCCTCGGCCTGCCAGGTGTCGGTGGGGGCGTTCTACGGCCGCTTCCGCGACAAGATGGCGTTCTTCGAGGCGCTGCGTGCCTCGGTGATGGAGGAGTCGGACGCCTCGGTGGCCCGCTACATGGCCGAACGGCGCTGGCAGGACGTGCCGCCGCGACAAGTGATTGAAAAGACGCTCCGGTTCATGGTCAACGGCTGCCGCGCCAATCGAGGCGTGATTCGTGCATCACTCAAGCATGCAACGGCGCGGCCCGAGGAATGGCTGCCGCACCAGCGCAACGGCCAGGAAATCATCGAGCGGCTGGCTGCGCTGCTGGTGCCGCGCCTGCCCGGTCCGCCCGCCGACGCCGAACTGCGGCTGCGCTTTGCCATGCAGATGGCCTTCGGCACGCTGGTCAATGCCATCCTGAACAATCCCGGCCCGCTCCAGCTGGACGACGACCGGCTGCCGCAGGAAATGACGCGCATGGTGGCCAGCTACCTGCAGCTCGGCGACTGACCCGGGCCCGCCGCATCACCGTTTTCCCTCGCTTCCCAACCACCAACCGCCCGTGCAGCCGCAGCCATAGCGGCACGTCCCCACCGGACCGGGCCCACAACGAGGAGACACACCATGAAGCATTCCAGCCTGCCACGCCGCCGCCTTGCCATGCGCCTGACGTGCGCCGCCCTTGCGCTGCTGCCGCTGGGGGCCTTTGCCCAGAGCGACTACCCCAACAAGCCGGTGCGGATCGTGGTGCCCTACCCGGCCGGCGGACTGACCGACACGCTTGCCCGGCAGATCGCGGACGGGCTGTCGAAGCGTCTGGGCCAGCCGGTGGTGGTGGAGAACAAGGGCGGCGCGGGCGGCATCATCGGCACCGATTTCGTGGCCAAGTCGCCGGCCGACGGCTACACGCTGCTGATGACCATTCCCGGCCCGCTCACGGCCAATCTCGCGCTGTACAAGAAGCTGCCCTACGATCCCCGCACCGAACTGCGGCCGATCTCGGACGTGGCGCTGGCCCGCACCGTGCTGGCCGTCAACAGCGCGGTGCCGGCGAAGACGGTCAACGAACTGATTGCCTACGCGAAGAAGGAGCCGGGCAAGCTGCGCATGGGGTCGTGGGGACCGGGCTCGCAGCCGCACACGTTCCAGGCCTACATGGACAAGACCTACGGCGTGGACATCATGCACGTGCCGTACCGTGGCGAAGGCCCGATGGTGACCGACCTGCTGGCCGGACAGGTGAACATGACCGTGGGATCGGTCACCACGCTGCGCCAGCACATGGCCACGGGCAAGCTGCGTCCGCTGGCCGTGGCCGGCTCCACGCGTGCCCGTGCGTTGCCGGACGTGCCGACGTTCGCCGAGGCCGGCTACAGCGATGCCGCGTACAAGATCGTCGGGCCGATCACGCTGGCGGCGCCGGCCAAGACGCCCGAAGCCATCGTCGAACGGCTGGGACGCGAGACCGCGTCGCTGATCAAGACGCCCGAGATGCAGGCCAGGATCGACGAAATGGGCGCCGAGCCGATTGGCAGCACGCCGGCGGAAGCCGAACGCGCCTACAAGGCGTACCTGCCCGTGATCCTGAAGCTGACCGCCGATACCGGTGTGACGCTCGACTGACCTGGCCGCATGCATGGCGCCAATGGCCGGCATGAATTCCGGCGGACCTGGCTAGGTTCGCCGGCGCCACGCGCCTAGAATCGCGGCATCGTCATTCCGCCAATTTCTCTCGCCATGGCCACGCTCTTCCTGGTCCGTCACGGACAAGCTTCCTTCGGTGCCGCCAACTACGATTGTCTTTCCGACGTGGGTCGGCAGCAGGCGCGCTGGCTCGGCGAGTATTTCCGTGACCGGGGGGTGCAGTTCCGACGCGTGCTGGCCGGCTCGCTGGTGCGCCAGCAGGATACGGCGGCCGGGATCCTGGCGGGCATGGGCGCCCCGGGGCCGGAAGTGGAGTCGCATGCGGGGCTCAACGAATACGACGGCGAATCGCTGTACCGGAGCTTTACCAACGGGGCCGACCACCGCGCCCACCAGAACGGCGACTATCAGGATTACTGGCGCACGTTCCGCGCGGCGTTCGCAGCCTGGACGCAGGGCGAACTGGCCGGGATGCCGGAGAGTTGGGTCGATTTCGGCGCCCGGATGCAGGCGGCGCTGGCCCATGCCACCGAGGGCGCGGCCCGCGAGGATGCGCTGCTCGTGGTCAGTTCCGGCGGCGCCATCGGCCGCGCCGTGGCTGACCTGCTCGGGGCGCCAACCCAGACGGCCATCGAACTGAACCTGCAGTTCCGCAATACCGGCTTCTGCGAACTGATCGTGGGCCGGGGCACGCAGCGGCTGCTGAGCTTCAACAACGTGCCGCACCTCGAACAGCCCGAACGGCGCCGCGCGATCACGTTCGCATAGCGGCAAGCCCCGCGCGTACTTCCCGCCTGACTACATCAGCCGCGCGATCGCCTCGGCGCGGATGGCTTCGGCCTTGGCCTTCAGCCGCAGGGCGGCGTCGGCGCCGCGCTCGTTGGCCACGCGCTCGACAAACGCCTGGCGCTGCAGGTCGCCGAGCGTGGCCACGTGCGAGGCTTCGCAAAAGATCTTCCATGCCATCGGCTGGCCCGCGTATTCCTCGCGGCGGCGGAGCATGGCGGCGTCGATATCACGGACGATGGCGGGGTGGGTGCTGGGGGCGAAGGTCTGGAACATGATGGTTTCCCGGTCGGCAAGCTGTTCACCGGTAATGGTCTGCAATCGACATGCCAATATCGGCACCGATCGGGGCACTCCATACCCGGTTGCCGTTGGGCACCGCCAGAGCCCGCGCCGGCTGGGGGTTCCCGGGTAGCGCACCCCTCTTCAGTCGGGCGGCGTGGCGGCCGGCTGCCGGCGCCGGAAGCCGCTGCCACAAACAAAAAAGGCGTTACGGGTTACGTAACGCCTTGCTCGTACTGCGTGACAACCCTCATGCGCGGGCGCCGTCGAGGAACGGGTCGAACGTGCGGCCCGGGGCGGCCGAGACGCCGATCTGGTCGAGGCCGGCGATGAAGCGGCCGCCATCCGTGTAGGGATCGGCGTTGCGGGCGCCGTCGGTGAACGGGTCGGCGGTGCGGGCGCCGTCGAGGTACGGGTCGGCCTGGCGGGCCGGGGCAGCCGAGACACCGACGCGGTCCAGGCCGGCTACCGTGCGGGCGCCGTCGAGGAACGGATCAGCCTTGCCGGAGCGGGCGCCATCCGTGAAGGCGTCGTGCGTGCGGAATTCATAGCCGTACTTGTCAGCGGAAACCGTCGAGCGGAACTGGTAGCCATACTGGTCGGCAGGCACGGTGCCAGCCTGGGCGCCGCCAAGGGCAGCCAGCGACAGGACGAGGGACGAAGCGATGTTCAGGGCGGTGGTCTTGGTCATGATGCTCTCCGGTAAGAATGAATCAAAATTTTGTTGGTTGGTTTCTGGTCTGGCCGGTGCGCTGCGCTGCCGCTTTCTGCTTGCTGCGCTTTGTTGTGCGCCGTCCATGAACAGAACTATAGGCCTCCGCCCCCGGCTGGAAGTGACCTTGTCGCGGATGAGTCATTCAGTTTTTTTGAATCGACATTTCCGGCCCGCATGCGCTCCTCACCCGACTTGGCCTGCGTTGCCGCGCGGCAATGCGCTACAGTGACGCGCATGCCGGCTCACCGACGGTGAACAACCACCGCTTGCGCCCCTCCATGCATCGATCGCGCCCCCCGCTACATTCCCTGCCATCCATCTGGATGGCCGCCCTGCTGCTCCTGCTGGCCTGCTGCGGCCCGGCGCTTGCGGCTACGTCGCCATTGCAGGCGGCCCTTCAGAAAGTCGAGGGCGACCCGGCCTCCGCGCCACCGGCTTCGGTGCCGCTGGCGAAGTCGCTCGACGAGGTCATCCACACGCTGCAGGACGACAAACAGCGGCAGGCACTGGTGGCACAGCTCCAGACGCTGCGGCAGGGCCTGAACGCGTCGGCGGCAGAGGCGGCCACGGCGGCGGCCAGCGAGCCCGCGTCCGGACTGATCGGCGCCGTGGCCCAGGCGCTCCAGGAAATCGACAACAAGCCGCACAAGGACCGGGGGCCGTGGCAGTACTGGCGCTGGCGTATCGAGTTCGCGGGCCAGGAATGGCATGAGGCACTGACCATCGGCCGCTCGCGCGGCGGCATCGAGTCGTGGCGCGAGTTTGGCGTGGTGCTGCTGGGCTGGGCGCTTACCGGCTGGATCTTCTTCGAGCTGTCGCGCCGGCTCCATCGCAGCAAGGTGCGCGGGCCCCGCCCCACGCCGTTGCCCAGCGTGCCGTCGTGGATCGACGTCGGGATCTACTTCCTGCGCCGGATCGGGCCGTGGATCGTGGCCTTCGGGCTTACGCTGCTGCTGGCCTACCAGGTGTTCGGGCGCACGCCGGCCAGCATCGGCGCGGTGCTGGTGGCCTACGCGATCGTGGCCGGTGCCGTCATGTCGGCGGTCTGCCAGGTCATCTTTGCGCTCTTCCAGTCCGGCCACCGCCGCGCTGCCGTGCGCGACCTGCTGCGCCATTCGCCGATCCTGCTGTTCGTGACCGGCGCGCTGGCCGCGCTCGGCGAGGCCAATACCGATGCGCGCGTGATCACGGCGCTGGGCGTCAACCTGGCCGCGCTGATCAGCACCTTCGCCAATATCCTGGCGGCCGTCCTGATCGGGGTGTTCGCGGTGCGCTTCCGCCGCTCCATCGGCCAGCTGATCGCGTGCCGGCCGTTCGCGTTCCGCCAGCAGCATCCGGCGTTGATGGACCTGCTGCGCATGGCCGGCGAGGCGTGGTACCTGCCGATGCTGGCCGTGGTGGTGGCGTCCGTCATCGGCACTGTCATGGCCACCGGGCACGCCGACGAATTCCTGCGGCGCGCCGTGATGACCGTGGCGTTGTTCGTCGGCGCCACGCTGCTGACGCTGGTAGTGGGCCGCTCGCCCAAGGCCACGGTGCGGCCGCCCCGGCTGCGTGACCGCCGCCGCTCGGCCTATATCCAGCGTTTTGGCCGCTTTGGCGTGGCGCTGGCCCGCGTGATCATCTGGGTGGCGTTCCTCGAACTGAACGCGCGGATCTGGAATTCGTCGCTGATGCGGCTGGTCGAGGGCACGGTGCTGGGCCGCCACATCACGGAATCGGTGCTGAGCGTGGTGGGCGTGGTGCTGGCCTCGTGGCTGGTCTGGCTGCTGATCGACACGGCGATCACGCAATCGCTGGCGCCCGGCAACACCCGCGCGGCCCAGCCAAGCCTGCGCGCGCGGACCATCCTGCCGTTGGTGCGCAATGCCTCGTTCGTGGCGCTGCTGGTGATTGCGATGATCGCGGTGCTGGCCAACCTGGGCGTCAACGTCACGCCGCTGCTGGCGGGCGCCGGCGTGGTGGGCCTGGCCATCGGCTTCGGCGCCCAGAGCCTGGTGCAGGACCTGATCACCGGGCTGTTCATCGTGATCGAGGATTCGATCGCCATCGGCGACGCCATTGAACTGCCCGACCACTCGGGCGTGGTCGAAGGCATGACGATCCGCACCGTGCGCCTGCGCGACGGCAAGGGCGCGCTGCACACGCTGCCCTACAGCCAGATCAAGGCTGTCAAAAATCTGTCACGCGGCTATGCCTATGCCGTGTTCAACATTTCGATTGCGTACCAGAGCGACTTCGACCGTGCGCTGGAAATCATCCGCGAGACCGGTGCCGAGGTGGCCGCCGACCACCGCTACAGCCGCAACCTGCTGTCCGGGCTCGACATCCTCGGGCTCGATCGTTTCGATCCGAATGGCCAGGTGGTACTGGCCCAGTTCAAGACCCGGCCGCTGATGCAGGCCGATATCTCGCGCGCCTTCAATGTGCGACTCAAGCGTAACTTCGACGCTGAAGGCATCCGGATGGCGGCGCCCTACGTGACCGTGCAGGTCGACGGCGGCGCCAACGGCCCGGCCAGCGAGGCAGCCCTGGCTGCGGCGGCCGGCGCGGGCGCCGAAATCGTCACGTCGGCTGCACCGAAAGCGGGATGACAGCGCCGGCATGTGGAGAGCGGGTCTCGCACTTGCCGGGCTGTCGCTTTTGCGCCAAGAAAAATCCGGACATTCCTGTCTAATAGTTTGATATAAGCCGGTCCGCGCATTACTATCTCGCCGAACTTCGGCGATGCGGCGACACGCCGGAAAGGCAGGCGCGGCGCCACTTTTGGGCGTGTCGTCCCCTCCCTCGGCGGGATGTTCCCGCCTCCGGTTTTTGCACGATCATCGCCATCACAGGCAAGCCGTGGTCCGTCGCTCGATGGGTACCGGCCGCCGGCAGTGGAATCCAGACAGAAAAGAAGGCCGCGCCACGCCGCAGCGGCCTGAGGAAACGAGGCGTTTGCCACCGGGGAAAAAATCAAATGGGCGAACTCTTGCCTGCCGACGATGTGTTTCATCGCCTCGTCGACCACATCTATGAATCGGCCATCGATGTGGCGGCCATGCCCGCCGCCCTGGACCTGTTCTCCCGCTACACGTGCTCGGCCAGCCCCAGCTATCTGATCTGGGACAAGCTGGCCGGCCGCGCGCGCCTCGGCGTCACGCCACACGGCTGCTATACGAGCGCCAGCATGCCCGAGAGCATGCGCGCGCTGCCCTCGCGCGCCAGCGTGGCGCTGGCTTCCGCCGGCGACATGCCCGATGCCGGCCCAGCCGATACCCCGTTCAACTGCCACGGCTTGTCCAGCGGCATACGGCTGTTCGATACCCACGACGTGTGCGTCTGGATGAGTGCCAAGCCCGGTTGCGACGGTTGCACCTCGCCCGACTGCAACCGCCGCGTTGCGCATGTGATGCCGCACTGGGCGCGCGCCGCGCGCATGCAACACCGCAACTTCGAGCTGAGCGGCCTGGCCTCGATGGGCCTGGCCGGGCTAGACACGCTCGATTTCGGCGTGATGGTCCTGCAGGCCGATATGCGCGTGCGCTACGCCAATAGCTGGGCCGAGGCGCTGGTGCAGGCCGACACCCATCTCGCGCTCGATAACGGCGTGCTGTGCGCCGGCACCGAAGCGCTGCAGGGCGTGCTGGCCCGCCTGCTCGACAACGCCGCGCACGGCGGCCGCCACGGCGCGGCCGCGGCGGGTTCGTGGATGCATATCACCTCGGGCGGCCAGCCGGTGCCGATCATCGTGATGCCGCTGGTGTCGCGCCAGCCCGTGGAGGGCCCGTGGCAGCTGCCGATGGCGATGATGCTGCTCGGCAACTCGGAGTCGCGTTCGGTGCTCGACGCCGCCGTGCTGACCTCGCTGTTCGGCTTGTCGAAGAAGGAAAGCATCATCGCCATCCGGCTGGCTGCCGGCGAGACGTTGAACGAGATTGCCGAGCGCGAGTTCCTTTCTCCGCACACCGTGCGCGTCCATATCCGGGATACGCTGCGCAAGACCGGCACGCACCGCCAGTCGGAACTGGTACGGCTGCTGCATCTGCTGCCGGGCGTGGATCTGGAACGGGCGGGCGCCAGTTCGGCGGCACGGCCGCGCGCCGGGCAGATCCGCCGGGGCTGACCGGACTTGCCAATGAAAAGGGAAAAGGGCTCCGCCACGGCGGAGCCCTTTTTTTGCCTGCGGCGTCAGTTGGTCAGGTTGGTCAGGCGGCTTTCCTCTGCTGCGGATGCCGGCGCTCCGGCTTGCACTCGTACTTCAGTTCGCGGCGGCCGTCCTCGTACGCCACTTCCAGCCGTACCGTGAAGCCCCACAGGCGGGTCACGTGGCGGATCACCTCGTCGAAGTTCTGCGCCAGCGGCCTGCGCTCGTTCTGCAGGTGCCGCAGGGTCAGCGAGCGGTCGCCGCCGACATCGACATTGGTCACCTGGATATTGGGCTCCATGTTCGACAGGTCGTACTGGTTGGCCAGCAACTGGCGAATCTGCCGGTAGCCCTCGTCGTCGTGGATGGCCGTGACGCGCAGCTTGCCCTCGCGGTCGTCGTCGAGCACCGAGAACAGCTTCAGCTCGCGGATCACGCGCGGCGACAGGAACTGCAGCAGGAAGCTCTCGTCCTTGAAGTTGCGCATGGCAAAGTCCAGCGTCTGGCGCCAGTCGCTGCCCGCGATCTCGGGCGCCCAGCGGCGGTCTTCGTCATCCGGGTTCTCGCACATCCGGCGCAGGTCCTGGAAGATCAGGAAGCCCAGCGTGTACGGGTTCAGGCCGCTGTAGTACGGGCTGTGATACGGCGGCTGGTAGATCACGTTGGTATGCGCCTGCAGCAGTTCGAGCATGAACGCGTCGTTGACCAGCTTTTCCTCGTAGAGTTGATGCAGGATCGTGTAGTGCCAGAACGTGGCCCAGCCCTCGTTCATGACCTTGGTCTGGCGCTGCGGGTAGAAGTACTGTGCGATCTTGCGCACGATGCGCACGATCTCGCGCTGCCACGGCTGCAGCTTGGGCGCGTTCTTCTCGATGAAATACAGCAGGTTCTCCTGCGGCTCGGGCGGGAACGTGGCCTCGTACTCCGTGGCCTCTTCCTCCTCGCGCAGCGCGTGCGGCCGGTGGCGCGGCAGCGTGCGCCAGAGGTCGTTGACCTGCATCTGCAGGTAGTTCTCGCGCTCCTGCTGGCGCGCCTGCTCCTCGTTGATCGACAGCTTCTTGGGCCGCTTGTAGCGGTCCACGCCGTAGTTCTGCAGCGCGTGGCAGGAGTCCAGCAGCAGCTCCACCTCCTGCTCGCCGTAGCGCTGCTCGCACTCGGCCACGTAGTTCTTGGCGAACAGCAGGTAGTCGATGATGGCGTCGGCGTTGGTCCAGGTGCGGAACAGGTAATTGCCCTTGAAGAACGAGTTGTGGCCGTAGCAGGCGTGCGCAATGGTCAGCGCCTGCATCGGCATCGTGTTCTCCTCCATCAGGTACGCAATGCAGGGATTCGAGTTGATCACGATCTCGTAGGCCAGCCCCATGTAGCCGCGCTGGTAGCTGCGCTCCGACGACAGGAAGTGCTTGCCGTAAGACCAGTGGTTGTAGCCCACCGGCAGGCCGGCCGACGCGTAGGCGTCGAGCATCTGCTCGGCCGTGATGATCTCGATCTGGTTGGAATAGGTGTCCAGGCCGAAGTCGCCGGCGATGCGGGCGATTTCGCGGTCATAGCGCTGGATCAGCTCGAAGGTCCACTCCGAGCCCGTCGATAGATAGGCCATAGACATTCCCCATTGACGTGCCGGTACACGCCGGGTGCAGCGTACCGGCCTGCTGCCCTTGCTACCTGCTGGCGGGCCACGCGGCCCGTTTCTGGAAGAGATCGTGCAACACGGGGTAGATCTCGTCGGCACCGATGATGCGCTGCATGGCAAAGTGCTCGAACTGGTTCTTCACCGTGAGGTATTCCTCCCAGAGATTCTGCGGTTCCTCCGACGCCACTTCCACATAGGCGTAGTACTGCACCAGCGGCAGGATCGACTCGCGCAGCAGCCTGCCGCACAACTCCGAATCGCCCGCCCAGTTGTCGCCGTCCGACGCCTGCGCGCAATAGATGTTCCACTGGCTCGCCGGGTAGCGGTCGTGAATGACCTCCACCATCAGCTTCAGCGCGCTCGACACCACCGTACCACCGGACTCGCGCGAATGGAAGAAATCTTCCTCCTCCACCTCCTTGGCCACGGTGTGATGCCGGATGAACACCACGTCGATCCGCTCGTAGTTGCGCTTGAGGAACAGGTACAGGAGCATGAAGAAGCGCTTGGCGAGATCCTTGCGGCTCTCGTCCATCGAGCCGGATACGTCCATCAGGCAGAACATCACGGCCTGGGCCTGCGGGCGCTTCTTGAGTACGCGGTTGTTGTAGCGCAGGTCGAGTTTCTCGATGAACGGTACGCGGTCCACCTGCGCCCGCAGGTGGCGCATTTTCTCCATCAGCGCCTCGGCCTGCTCCGAGTACGGGCCTTCCTTCTCCAATATCTCGCTGTACTCGGCTTCGAGCGCGTGCAGGCGTTTCAGATACGGGCTCGACAGTGCGATGCGCCGCCCCAGCGAGCTGCGCATGGTGCGCAGGATCGACAGGTTCGAAGGCGTGCCGTCGATGGAGAAGCCGGCGCGCACCTTGCGCACTTCGGCGATCTTGGCGAGGTGGCGCTTGGCCAGGTCTGGCAGCGCCATGTCCTCGAAGAAGAAATTCAGGAAATCCTCGCGGGAGAGCGTGAACACGAAATCATCCTCGCCCTCGCCGCTGTCGCTGGCGCGCGAGCCCGTGCCACCGCTGCCCTGCTGCTGCCGGTCGAAGCTGTCGCCCCGCACGAACTTCTTGTTGCCGGGATGGATCCACTCCCGCTTGCCGCCCTGCCCGTGATGGAAAATCGGCTCGGAAATGTCCTTGACCGGTATGGACACCTGCCCGCTCTGCTCGATGTCCATGATCTTGCGGCCTGACACTGCCTTCGCCACCGCCTGCCGGATCTGCTCCCGGTAGCGCTTGATGAAGCGCTGCTGATTGACGGCGCTCTTGTTGCCGCCGTTCTCGCGCCGATCGATGACCGTACCCATAAGCCGTTCGCCCGCCTGGTTGGGGCGCCCTCATGAGGCCATGAGGGCGCCATGGATGAAGGACACCGCGTCGGAAGACTTACGACGACTTCCTGACGCGCAGATACCACTCCACCAACAGCCGAACCTGCTTGGGGGTATAGCCTTTCTCGACCATCCGGTTGACGAAGTTCTCGTGCTTGTCCTGATCCTCGCGCGACGACTTGGCATTGAACGATATCACCGGCAGCAGATCCTCCGTGGTGGAGAACATGCGCTTCTCGATCACCATCCGCAGCTTCTCGTAGCTCGTCCAGACCGGGTTCTTGCCACCATTGTTGGCGCGCGCCCGCAGCACGAAGTTGACGATCTCGTTGCGGAAATCCTTCGGGTTCGAGATACCCGCCGGCTTCTCCACCTTCTCCAGTTCGTCGTTCAGCGCGTTGCGGTCGAGGATTTCGCCGGTGTTCGGATCCCGGTACTCCTGGTCCTGGATCCACAGGTCGGCAAACACCACGTAGCGGTCGAAGATGTTCTGGCCGTACTCGGAATACGATTCCAGGTAGGCCGTCTGGATCTCCTTGCCGATGAACTCCACGTACGGCGTGGTCAGGTACTCCTTGATATACGACATCAGCCTGGCTTCCTGCTCCGGCGGGAACTGCTCGCGCTCGATCTGCTGTTCGAGCACGTAGAGCAGGTGCACCGGATTGGCGGCCACCTCGGTATTGTCGAAGTTGAAGACCTTCGACAGCACCTTGAACGCGAAGCGCGTGGACAGTCCGTTCATGCCCTCGTCGATGCCGGCGTAGTCGCGGTATTCCTGGTACGACTTCGCCTTCGGGTCCACGTCCTTGAGGCTTTCGCCGTCATAGACGCGCATCTTCGAGAAAATGTTCGAGTTCTCGGGCTCCTTGATACGCGTGAGCACCGCGAACTGCGCCATCATCTTGAGCGTGTTCGGCGAGTTCGGCGCCGCCGAGAGCGAACTGCTGCGCAGCAGCTTGTCGTAGATCTTCACCTCGTCGGACACGCGCAGGCAATACGGCACCTTGACGATGTAGATCCGGTCGAGGAAGGCCTCGTTGTTCTTGTCGGACTTGAACGTCTGCCACTCGGCCTCGTTCGAGTGCGCCAGGATCACGCCGTCGAACGGAATCGCGCCGAAGCCTTCCGTACCCTTGTAGTTGCCTTCCTGCGTGGCAGTCAGCAGCGGGTGCAGCACCTTGATCGGCGCCTTGAACATCTCCACGAATTCGAGCAGGCCGCGATTGGCCAGGCAGAGCCCGCCGGAATACGAGTAGGCGTCGGGGTCATCCTGCGGGAAGTCTTCGAGCTTGCGGATATCCACCTTGCCCACGAGCGAGGAAATATCCTGGTTGTTCTCGTCGCCCGGCTCGGTCTTCGAGATGGCGATCTGGGCCAGCACCGACGGGCGCAGCTTCACCACGCGGAACCTGGTGATGTCGCCATTGAACTCGTGCAGCCGTTTGACGGCCCACGGCGAGGGAATGGTATTCAGGTAGCGCACCGGAATACCGTAGTCCTCCTCGAGGATCTTGCCGTCTTCCTCGGCCGAGAACAGCCCGAGCGGCGACTCGTGGATGGGCGATCCCTTCAGCGCATAGATGGGGATTTCCTCCATCAGCACCTTGAGCTTCTCGGCCAGCGACGACTTGCCGCCGCCCGGAGGCCCGAGCAGATACAGAATCTGCTTGCGCTCTTCCAGGCCCTGCGCCGCGTGCTTGAAGAAGGAGACGATCTGCTCGATCGTGTCTTCCATCCCGTAGAAATCGCGGAACGCGGGATATACCCGGATGACCTTGTTGAAGAACAGTCGGGACAGTCGAGGATCATGGTGGGTATCCACCAGTTCGGGCTGTCCGATTGCGGCGAGCATGCGTTCGGCGGCAGTCGCATAGGCAGTAGGATCCTTCTTGCAGATCTCCAGGTACTCCTGGATGCTGTATTCCTCTTCCTTGCGTGCTTCGAAGCGCGTGGCGTAGTGGCCAAAAATGTCCATACCTCACTCCCGTCAGAGTCCCACGTCCGAGGCGAAGGTAGTTCTACTCCCCTAAGACTTCGCGGCAATCTTGCGTTCCGCCACCCCGGCTTGGTGGACTTGCCAAGTTGCGAAGTCTTTACTTCATCATAGTCAAATAACGGCGAATGTGAGTCCGGAGTTGACGCATCGCTGCCACGTTTTCTCCACTGACTGCCGACTCGTTGCGACGTGCACTCGTGACGCGCGACGCGGTGAACCGACACCCGCTGAATCACCCCGCTGTGACGGGCCATCGACCATGCTTGTGACACACATTACACCTTTCGCCCGCTTCATGCACAGCGTGTTGTGTAACGTTAGGGGTAATCCAGAAACATCTGACAAGCGTTGTCGGCCTTGGTCCTACAGGCATCCCCCGTGTCTCGATGGTGCGCCATCGCCGCGGCCGCCGGTATCGTGCAAACGCATGAACTGCGCGTGGAAAACCACATAACCAAAATCTGATTCCGTCGCGGTTGGCGCGGGCGCACCGCGACGGGGCATGCTGCAATGCAACGCACCCCGCCGGGGCGCGCGGACGCGGGCGCGCACCGCTCAGATCGGGTCCCAGTTGATGACGTCCGGCGAACGGTCGAGCTTGAAGAAGCTGCTGCGCATTGCCGGCATCGCGATCTCCGCCACGGTCTCGGGCGTCCAGCCCTCGCTCGTGTGCACCGAGCGCACCGGGCGCGGCTGGCTCATCAGCATGATTTCGTTGGCGCGCACGGCGAAGATCTGGCCGTTGACCTCGCTGGCGGCGTCGCTGGCCAGGAACACGGCCACCGGCGCGATCTTGCCGGCCTCCATCTTCTGCAGCCGGGCCACGCGGGCCTTCTCCTCGGGAGTCTCGGCCGGGATCGAACTGGTCATGCGGCTCCATGCGAACGGCGCGATGCAGTTCGAACGCACGTTGAAGCGCTGCATGTCGAGCGCGATCGACTTGGACAGCGCCGCGATGCCGAGCTTGGCGGCCGAGTAGTTGGCCTGGCCCAGGTTGCCGATCAGCCCCGACGTGGACGTCATGTGCACGAAGGCGCCGCTTTCCTGGTCCTTGAAGTAGTTGGCCGCTGCGCGGCTCACGAAGAACGTGCCGTGCAGATGCACGTCGATCACCGAGCGCCACTCCTCCTCGTTCATCTTGAAGAACATGCGGTCGCGCAGGTTGCCGGCATTGTTGACCACGGCATCGATCCGGCCGAAGTTGTCGAGCGCGCACTGGACGATGGCGTTGGCGCCGGCCCAGGTAGACACACTGTCGGTGCTCGCCGCCGCCTGGCCACCCGCCGCGCGGATCTCCTCGACCACGCGCTGCGCGGGGCCGGTGTCGCCGCCCTCGCCGGTCATCGACACGCCCAGGTCATTGGCCACCACGCGCGCCCCGGCGGCGGCCATGCCCAGCGCAATGCCACGGCCGATGCCGCCGCCCGCACCCGTCACGACCACCACCTTGCCTTCCATCATTCCACTCATTGCTGCCTCCTTGGCTGCCAGTTGTCCCATGGTCGATACGATAAGGCGGCGGCGGCATTTCTGGAATTCACGAATCACAAAACTGGGCTTCGTGCCCGCTGAAGCCGGGCAGGCCAACCTAAGGCCGCTGGAAGCCGAGCTTCGGCAAATGCAAATATTCCCGCACGGCGGGCTCGGGAATAATGGCCGCCATCGCCCAGCGCTCCCAACGACACCCCCGCCATGCCCAACCAGACCTATCCTACCCGCCAGCTGTGCACCTTCCTGGCTGGCCTGACACTGGCCGATGTGCCGGCACCCGTGGTGGAACGTACCAAGGACCTGTACCTCGACTGGATGGCGTCGGCCATCGCCGGCAAGGACGCCCCGGCCGTGCGCCGCCTGCAGGAGTTTGCCGCCGCCATGGGCCCCGCCACCGGCGACGCCGAAGTGCTGGTGGACCGCCGCCGTACTTCGCCCTACTTTGCCGCGCTGATCAATGGCGCCTCGTCGCATGTGGTGGAACAGGACGATGTGCACAACGGCTCGGTGCTGCACCCGGCGGCCGTGGTGTTCCCGGCCGTGCTGGCGGCAGCGCAGGCCGAAGGCAAGACCGGCGCCGAGGTGCTGCTGGCGTCGATTGCCGGCTACGAGGCCGGCATCCGCATCGGCGAGTTCATGGGCCGCTCGCACTACCGCGTGTTCCATACCACGGGCACGGTCGGCACGCTGGCGGCCGCCGCGGCGGTGGCCAAGCTCTACGGACTCGATGCCGAGGGCATCAACCAGGCGCTTGGCTCGGCCGGCACCCAGGCGGCCGGCCTGTGGGAATTCCTGCGCGACGCCGCGGACTCCAAGCAACTGCACACGGCCAAGGCCGCCGCCGATGGCCTGCAGTCCGCGTGGCTGGCGCGCGCCGGCTTCACGGGCGCGAAGCAAATCCTGGAAGGCCCGCAGGGCATGGCGGCCGGCATGTCGACCGACGCCAACCCCGCCGCGCTGACCGATGGCCTGGGCACGCGCTGGGCCACCGCCGAGACCTCGTTCAAGTTCTTCGCCTCGTGCCGCCACACGCACCCGGCCGCCGACGCCCTCAAGGCGCTGATGCAGCGCGAGGACCTGCGCGCCGAGCAGATCGAGGCCGTCACCACCCACGTCCACCAGGGCGCCATCGACGTGCTTGGGCCCGTGGTCAATCCGTCAACGATCCACCAGGCGAAGTTCTCGATGGGTACGGTGCTGGCCCTCGTGGCAGTGCATGCGCACGCCGGCCTGGGCGAGTTCGAGCAGCATGCGCTGCAGGACGCGCGGATTGCCGCGTTCCGCGACAAGGTGACGATGGAACTGGACGACGAGATCAACGCGGCCTACCCGCGCCAGTGGATCGGCCGCGTCACGGTGCGCACCACCGATGGCCGCACGCTCGGCGCCCGGGTCGACGTGCCCAAGGGCGACCCGGACAACACGCTGTCACGCCCCGAGCTGGAGGCCAAGGCGATCCAGCTTGGCGCGTTCCGCCACGGCGCCAGCGAGGCCGAGATGCGCGCGATCATCGCCCGGGTCTGGGCTTTGGATCGCGCGCCGCACGTCAACAACTGGCTACCGGCTCAGTAAGGCAGCTTGTTCAGCGTCCTCATGAAGAGCACCGCATCGTTGGCACCCTCGCGGCTATCGAACGTGATCTGCTGACCCGAGGCCGGCCCCTGGATGCAGAAGGCAATGGAGCTTGCCCCTTCGGCAATGGCTTCATTGACCGCCTTGTTCACGTCGAAGTTGTGATTGGCCGGCGTCGCGTTCACCTTGATCGTCGAACTGGTGCCGCTGCAGGCCGGCGCGTTGGTACCGTTGATCGTGGTTTCGCTCCAGTTCGTGTCGACACGATAGGCAGTTGCCACCTGCGAGGTGGTGTCCGTGGAATTGGCGCCGTAGATCATCAATTGATAGTCGGGCCTGAAATCCGGCGGCAAGATATTGGCCCCCTGGGGGATACCGAACTTGAGGTAAGCCCGTGACGCCGCTGTATCGCCCGAGGTCTGCTGCACGACGAGCGACGGGCCCGAGCCGTAGTTCGTGGCGTCGGTGGCGCGCACCGTGGCGTCCTCGCCGGCTTCGAAGAACGAATAGGCGATGGTCTTGTTGCAGTCCATGCCCCGGTTCAGGCAGATGTCGGCCATGAACCGCGCGGCATCCGGGCGCCAGCCCATGAAGAAATCGCCGTGGGCGGTGTAGAGCGTCCCCCATTGCTGCTTCACCACGTTCCCCTGGGCGTCCAGCAGCGGGTCCAGCGAGAGCTGGACGTTGGTGAGATCCGTGATCTGGCCGAGCTTGTAGGCGATGTTCATGTTGATATCGGGCAGCCGTACCTGGTACCCGGCCGGGCAGGTGCCGGCGTTGTCCGGATACACCGCGTTGTCGTACTTGCCCATGGTCGGCGCCAGGGTCTTGCCGTCCCAGCAGGTCGGGAAGTGCATGCCGATGTTGAACTGCGTGCCGTTGGTGGGATCGGGCTTGCAGTCCGTCGGAATCGTGTTCTGGGAGCGCGATCCCGTGCAGTTGAAGGCGATGCGGGGGTTCGGCCCGGTGCCGTGATGGTCGCCGGCCATCAGCTGAATGCCTTGCGGCAATGGCTGCACGGGAAATCGCTTGTTCGAGGGCACCGCCGTGTTGGTGTAGTAAGTCTTCTGGTACAGCGGCGCCACCACGGTGCCGTCAGGCAGCCGCAGCGACGGCGCCCAGTAGCCCGTGGCGTCGGCCGCGTTCTCGCACGTGGTGCCCGCCACCTTCTGCAGCATGTCGCCCGTGGTGTAGGCGTTGGTGGTGGTATTGCCGAAGAAGTCGTGCTGCATGGCCACGCCGGGTCGGCCCGGATAGACGATGGGGTCGTCCGGCAGGCGGTGCGAGTACAGGCAGCTAACGTCCGAATTTCCTTCGGTCAGCGTCTGGCCGGGCGGCCTGGGTGGCTCGCGCGTACAGCCCGCCAGCGCCAGTACGGCGCCGAGCACGGCGCCCGGAACAATACCCGGGATTTGTTTCGATGGTCTTCCCATGATGGCCTCCGTTTGCAGTGACGGGGCCATGCTGCGGCGAGGAACAGCGCGGCACAATGGAACATCGTTGTCCATCTGCCGCGCCGTAAACGGCCCGGATGGGCCGGGATCAGATCACCAGTTCGATCAGGAACGGACCCTTGCGCTGGTTGGCGCCCTGGAACAGATCGTTGAACGCCTCCATCGTCTCGGCGCGCGCCGCTTCCACGCCCATGCCGTTGGCCAGCTTCACCCAGTCGAGGTCCGGGTTGCCGATGTCGAGCATGTCGAGCGCGGTCTTGCCCGGATTGGCGCCCACGCCGGCCAGTTCGCCCAGCAGGATCGCGTACTTGCGGTTGGCCAGCAGCACCACGGTCACATCGAGTTTCTCGCGCGCCATGGTCCACAGCGCCTGCAGCGTGTACATGCCCGAGCCATCGGCCTGCAGCGCCACCACCCGGCGGTCCGGCGCGGCGATGGCGGCGCCCGTGGCCAGCGGCAGTCCGGCGCCGATCGCGCCGCCGGTCAGCTGCAGCCAGTCGTGCGGCGCGGCATGCACGGTGCCGGGGTAGAACGCACGGCCGAAGCTCACGCTTTCTTCCACCACCACTGCCTGCTCGGGCAGCAGCGCGGTCAGCGACTGGGCCACGGCCTCGGAGGTAATCGCACCGCGCGCTGCCTGCACCGGCGCGCCCTGCCCGGCCGGCAACGGGGCCGCGCCGGCGCCGAGTTCGTCGGCCAGCCGGGCCAGTGCCTCGCCGAGGTCTTCCTCGGGACGCGCCAGCACGTGGATCACCGCGTCCTCGGGGAACGGCCGGGCCGACTTGCCGGGGTACGCAAAGAATGTCGCCGGCGTGGTGGCGCCCACCAGGATCACATTGCGGATGCCGGCCAGCTTCTGGCGCGCCGCGTCGCCCGAGTAGGGAATGCGGTCGACGGCCAGCCGGCCCTGTCCGCGTGTCACGCGGGAATTCGACATCGGCGTGATCAGCCGTGCGTCGGTGGCGGCTGCGATGCGGTGCGCATCGGCCAGCGCGCCTTCGCGCAGCGCGGCGCCAGCCAGCACCACCAGCGTGGGCTGGCCGCTGCGCAGCAGGCGCGCGGCATTCTGCACGGCATCGGGCGAAACCTTTGGCACCGGCAGCGCCGGCAGCGGGGCAGCCACCTTGCCGCCGGCATCCCAGCACACGTCTGACGGCAGGATCAGGCTGGCCACGCCGCCCGGCGCGCCGAGCGCGGCCTGCACGGCCGACGCGGCATCGGCGCCCACCGTGGCGGCGTGCGTGGCGGTGCGGGTCCAGACCGAAACCGGGCGCGCCCAGCCCTCGGTATCGGCGGTCAGCGGTGCATCGAGCGGTCGGTGATACGTGGCCTGGTCGCCGATGATGTTGACCACCGGAGTCTGTGCGCGGCGCGCGTTGTGCAGGTTCGCCAGCCCGTTGGCCAGGCCCGGGCCGCAGTGCAGCAGCGTGGCCGCCGGCTTCTCGGCCATGCGCGCATAGCCATCGGCCGCACCGGTCACCACGCCTTCGAACAGGCCGAGCACGCAACGCATGCCCGGAATGCGGTCGAGCGCCGCCACGAAGTGCATTTCGCTGGTGCCGGGGTTGGCGAAGCAGGTATCCACGCCGCAGGCCAGCAGTGTCTTGACCAGGCTTTCCGCGCCGTTCATCGTGTCTTGAGTCTCCATCTCGGGGTCCGTTCTCGTTGGCGGTTGTCAGGAATGGGGGGCGAGCAGGTCGAAGTCCAGGCAGACATACTCGGTAGGAAATTCGATGCGGGCGTAGTAGACGATCACCCCGTCCACGCAGGCGAAGCGGCGCAGCTCGGCCACGGGCGCGCCCACGGCCAGTTCCAGCGCCGCCGCCGAGGCCGCGCCGGCCGGCACGATCGACATGCGCTGGCGCGCCGCGTTGACCCGCAACCCGGGAAAGCGGTCGAGCACCGGCACCGACGCACCCTGCCGGAACGCCTCCGGCTCCCGCGCGAAGACGTCGGCCGCGATATAGACCTCGCCCACCGCAAACGGGCGGCCGTCGAGCCGGTGGGCCCGCTTCAGGAAATGGTAGGCATCGGCGCGGCGGCCGTCGCAGGGCATGCCGAGGTCGTCGGGCAGCGCCACGTCCGCGGTGGATTCGACCATGGCCTCGGTGGAAAGCTGGTCGCCCACGGCCACGGCCTGGTCCCAGCTCACCGGCAGCGCCATCTGGCGGCGCGTGCGTCCGGCCGTCTTGACGAAGGTGCCCCGTCCGCGCGAGCGCGCGATGAGCCCCTCGTCGTCCAGCTGCGAGATCGCGTGGTGCATGGTCATGCGCGCCACGCCGTACTGGCGGCACAGCGCGTCGAGCGAGGGAATCCGCTCGCCGGGGCGCCATGCGCCGCTCTCGATCTGGCGGCGCAGGATCGTGGCGAGCTGGAGGTAGACCGGTTCGCGGCTACGGGAGAGAAGTTCGGCGGTATCCGGCATCAGGTGGCTGTGCCGGGCGCCCAGGATTGCGGCGCACGGCAGATCGATACCGGACTGTATTAAAAGTCTAGGTGGCTAGACTACTGGGGTTTACGCCCCCACGCGCCGGCCTACGCCGCCAGCGAGACCATCCCGGCGGGTTCGGCATCATTGGCGGTGGGCGCCGTGTCGGGGGTCAGTGCCACCAGCACCGCCGTGCGAACCGCTTCGGCCACAGCCTGCTTGCGCCGCCAGGCGGAACGCTTCTTCGAGGCGATCTCGGCAATGTCGCGCACCGGCTGCCGGACTGGCAGTTCGAGGTTGCCGTCCGGTGTCGGCACGCCGTGGTACTCAGCCCAGAACGACTCGTAGTCGCACTGGATCTCGCGCGGCGTGTTGCGCTGGCGGCCCACATGGTTGGCGCGCGAGACCGCCACGATGCGCCGGGCGCCCAGATGGCTGGCAAAGGCCAGCAGCGCCTCCATGACCACATCCTTGGGGCGCAATCCCTCGCAGGTCTTGGTGGCCGCGCGAATCCATTCGCGGCTGGCCTCGTTCATCGGCCCCTGCAGCCCGCCGACGAAGACGTCCGGACCCATCGCACCAAAGCGCAGGTAGAAGCTCAGTTGGGTCAGGCTGGCGCCGGTCTCGTTGTCGATCCAGTAGAACGCGAGTTCGCCTTCCTTGGGATTGGGTCCCGGGTCCGACAGCCGCAGCGTGTAGCGGCCCTCGGCAAACGGCCATTCCAGCCCGCCCGACAGATAGATGCGCTCGCACACTGCCACCGGCAGCGCCGCATGCATCACGGCGTAGTGCTCCTGTACCAGCCGCGCCCGCTCGACAAACCCGAGGCCCCAGGCGCCCAAGGGCCGATAGGGTTTTTCCAGCAATAGCGGGCGCGCCGCCACCACCCGCTGCAACAGCGAGCACGACGCCACCGCCCGCAGCCACGGCTGGGCTGAGCTGGCGCGCAAGGCCGACATCGCCAGCCATTTGAACCGGCGCGACAGCCACTTGCGGCTGCCAGCGGGATAGCAGAACGACGAAACCGCCACCATCGTGGCGAGGTACTTCAGATAACGTCCGGCGAAAAACCCCAGCCGGCCGCCGGCCCGGGCCGTGAACAGCCCTTGCACACGCGAAACAGGTCCTTGCACGACGAAAATGCTCCCCTTCTGGCGCGCCGGTCCGTACCCTGGCGGCAACGTGCGCGCGGCTTCAACCCAATATCCGTCGCTGCGCACGGGGCGCAGGTCGGTTCGGCCAGCCTGTCGTTTTGTGTCTTCGTGGGGATGCAGGTCCGGCTCGTAATATTCCGTAACGTTTTGAAATATTCCCGGTTGACCGCCGATACATCGAATTTTTTCGCATTCGACCTGAGGAGCAGCGGTCGCCGCGCGGCACAGAAAAAAAGCGGCGAAACCGAAGCTTCGCCGCTCTTTTTTCACACTGCCGTCACACGGGTCCGCGCATGACGCGCCACGGATTTCCCCGTGGCTGGCGCGTGCCGCCTTACCAGCGGACGTCGCGCTCCCAGGCCTTCATTTCATCCTCGGCCTGTTCCTTGGTGTAGCCGTAGCGCTCCTGGATACGGCCGGCCAGCTGGTCGCGCTTGCCGTTGATCACGGTCATGTCGTCGTCGGTCAGCTTGCCCCACTTTTCCTTGACCTTGCCCTTGGCCTGGTCCCACTTGCCTTCGATCTGATCCCAGTTCATGTCCGGCTCCTTGCTTGAGGTGGCGGCCGCGGGCGGCCGCCGGTTTGCGGGAGTCGACGGATGTCGACCGGAGAGTTGGTTACTTGTTGTACTTGGCCTTCATGTTGGCCTGGCACTTGTCCTTGGCATCGCCCGACATCGCGTCGCACTTTTCCTTGTCGGCCTTGTAGGCGGCGTCGCTGGTGTCCTTGCGGGCGTCGGCGCGGGCTTCAGCCACGTCGGTCGACGTGCCGGTGGCGGCAGCCTTCTCGACCTTGGCCGAACCCAGGGCGCGCTCGTGGGTAGCCTTGGCTTCCTTCACGCACACGTCCTTGTCGTTGCCCTTCTTGTCGTCGCACATTTCCTTGGCGACGTCGTAGTCACGGTCGGCCTTGGTCTTCATGGCCTTGGCATGCGCCTTGTCGGTACCGTCGCGCTTGGCTTCGGCGTTGGCCTTGGCCACGTCGCGGTCGCGCTTGGCTTCGGCCTTGCAGACGTCCTTGGCGTTGCCGCTCAGTCCGTCGCACTTCTGGCCAGCGGCCTTGTAGTCGGCGTCCGCCTGCTTCACGGCGGCGTCATAGTCGGCTTTGGAGCCAGCCTGGGCATAGGCAAAGCCGGCCGGTGCGGCCACCATCATCGAACACACTGCAGCGGTCAGCCATTTCTTGGCAATCATGTCGTGCTCCTTTTCAGAGTGGATTTTTCTAAGACCACGTTTCGCGTTCCTGGAGGGGCTGGGCGGCGTGGTCATGCCGTAGTTGCAATGTATGTTTTGGCTCCATCCGAAAGCAGAAGGCTGGTGCTGAAACATGGGTAAGACAAATCCCACAACGTCACTTTTGGATCTCAGGGCAGCGCTGTGGCGCGAGGCTCGCTTGACGCGCTCCGTCCCCGTCGATATTCTTTTTATGAACTTATCGTTCATTTTTGAACAGTTATAAAACAGGACAAAGCGAGGAGCGCCCCATGTATTCAGGAACCATTGGCATCAACGGTGCCGGCATCGGCGGGCTGGCCGCCGCCATCGCGCTGCGCAAGCTCGGCATGAACGTGGTGGTCTTCGAGCAGGCTGCCCGCTTCGCCCGCGTGGGCGCCGATATCAACCTGACGCCCAATGCAGTGCGCGCCCTCGACGGCCTCGGCATTGGCGATGCGCTGCGCGAGACGGCCGCCCGACCAACCCACCGCATCAGCCGCACCTGGGATTCCGGCGAAGAAACCTCGCGGCTGCCGATGTCGGACGAGGCCGAGCGCCGCTACGGCGCCCCGCAACTGACCATGCATCGCGGCGACCTGATGGCGGCGCTCGAAGCCGCCGTACCTTCCGCCAGCGTGCAACTGGGCCGCAAGGCCACGGCCATCACCGCACGCGAGCGGGGCGCCACGCTGGCCTTCGCCGATGGCGGCCAGCAGGACGTGGACGTGCTGATCGGCGCCGACGGCATCCACTCCGTGGTACGCCGGGCGCTGCTGGGCGACGAGCATCCGATCTTCACGGGCGTGGTGGCCTACCGCGCCGTGGTCCCCGCCGAACGGCTCGCCGGCGTGCCCAATCCTGGCGCCTTCACCAAGTGGTGGGGCCCGGAACCCACCAGCCAGATCGTGACCTTCCCGCTGAACCGGGGCCGCGAGATCTTCGTCTTCGCCACCGTGGGGCAGGATAGCTGGCGCAACGAGTCGTGGACCACGCCGGGCCGCGTCGAGGATCTGCGCGCCGCGTACGCCGGCTACCACCCCGATGCCCGCGCGCTGCTCGACGCCTGCGACGAGGTGCTGATCTCCGCGCTGTACGTGCGTGATCCGCTGCCTTCGTGGACGTCCGGCCATATCGCGCTGATGGGCGACGCCTGCCACCCGATGATGCCGTTCATGGCCCAGGGCGCCGGCATGGCCATCGAGGACGGCGTGGTGCTGGCACGCTGCCTGGTCGAGGCCACGTCTGACACGGTGCCCGCCGCGCTGGCCCGCTACCAGGCCGCGCGCCACGAACGCACCAGCCGCATCCAGATCGGCTCGCGCGGCAACGAATGGCTCCGGGCCGGCGGCAATGCCGACTGGGTGTACGATTACAACGCCTGGAGCGCCCCGCTGCCCTGAATGTCGTGCTCCGCCCGCGCCGCCACCCGGCCCCCTCCCGTCCGATTTCCCGCCTTGCGAATGCCGAAGCCCAAGCCGCTCTCCGCGCCGTTGCCTGAACCCGCCGCTGCCGTTGCCGATACAGAGGCCGACGACGGCGCGAACCCCCAGCTCGTCACCCCGGTCATCCGGGGGCTGCGCCTGCTGCGCTTCATCGCCGAAGGTGGCTCCACGGCCAACCTGAGCGAGGTGGGCCGCCGCATCGACGTCAATCGCGTCACCGTGATGCGGCTGCTGGAAACGCTGGAGCACGAGGGCATGGTCGAGCGGCTGCCCCAGGGCGGCCACACCATGGGCTTGCCGTTCCTGAAGCTGGCCTCGCAGGTACTGGCATCGAACGACCTGACCGCGTTCGCGCGCCCCATCCTCGCGCGCCTGAGCCAGTCGCTGCAGCTGTCGGCCTACCTCGCCGTGCCCGATGGCGGCCACGTGCTGTATCTGTTGCGCGAGATGCCGAACACCGGCCTCGTCAGCAATATCCAGGTAGGCAGCCGCGTGCCGGCCCACCTGACCACGCCCGGGCGCATGCTGATCGCCCACCTGTCGCCCGACGACCTGCGCGAGCGCCTCGGCCCCGACCCCCTGCCCACCGTCACGGGCCAGAGCCCCGGCACCCACGCCCGGCTGGCCGATATCCTCGCCGCCGACCACGAACGCGGCTGCGCGTGGAGTTTCTCGGCCTTCGAGCCCGGCATCGATGCCTGCGCGGCGCCGGTGCGCGACGCCCAGGGCGCCGTCGTTGCCGCGCTCAGCGTGGCCGGTCCGCAGCAACGGTTCGAAGCCGATGGCACGCTGCGCGCGCGCACGGAAAAAGAGGTCAAGGCGGCGGCCCGCGATTTGTCCGGCCTGCTGGGGCATCGGAGGGCCTAGCGCCGCGTTGCACAAAAAATTCATGGAGTGGCGGGCAAGCCTCGTTATAATGCAACACTGTTGCAAAAAGCCCTTTCTATTCTCGCTCGCTCCTATTCCATGTCCGGACGCCGTTTCACGCCCGCCTTCCTGTTCGCCGCCACGGCCCTCGCCAATGCCGCCGACGAGCAAACCCTGCCCGAAGTTTCCGTGCGCGCCAGTGCGCAGGCTCCCTATGCCACGGGCGCCACGCGCACCGATACCCCGTTGCGCGAGGTGCCGCTCTCGGTCCAGGTGGTGCCGCGCGCGCTGATCGAGGACATCGCGGCCACACGGCTCGACGACACGTTCGACTACGTCAGCGGCGTGGCGCGCCAGGCCAACTTCGGCGGCCTTTGGGACAATTTCTCGATCCGGGGCTTCACCGGCAGCGAGAACACCGGCGCCGGCTACCTCGTCAACGGCTTCGCGGCCAATCGCGGCTTCACCGCGCCGCGCGACACCGCCACCATCGAACGCGTGGAAGTGCTCAAGGGGCCGGCGTCGTCGGTCTACGGCAGCGGCGACCCGGGCGGCGTGATCAACGTGGTGACCAGGCAACCGCAGTTCAAGCCGGCCCAGACCTACGGCTTCGAGGTGGGTACGCGCGACAAGTACCGCGTTTCGGCCGATGTCACGGGCGCCCTGACCGACAACGTGGCCGGGCGCCTGATCGCCGTGGCCGACCACGAGGGCAGCACGCGCGACTTCGTCAACAGCCGCCGCTTCCTGCTGGCGCCCTCGTTCACGTGGGCGCTCGGCGCCAACACCGTGATCCAGTACGCTGGCGAGATCCAGCGCTATACCGTGCCGCTGGACCGGGGCGTGGTGGCCGTCAACGGCCGGCTTGGCGCCGTGCCGCGCTCGCGCTTCCTGGGCGAGCCCAACGATGGCGATATCCGGCTCGACAGCCAGTCGCACCAGGTGTCGGTGGAACATGATTTCTCGGACCGCTGGAAGGGCCGCGTCGCCGTGGCCTACCGTGGTGGCTCGCTCGAAGGCTATTCGACCGAGGCCACCGCGCTGCAGGCCGACGGCCGCACGCTGACCCGCCAGCGCCGCTACCGCGACTTCCAGTCTGACGATCTCTCGCTGCAGGCCGACGTCACCGGCCGCTTCGAGACCGGCCCGGTGGGCCACGAGGTGCTGCTGGGCGTGGACGCCTACCGCTTCGGCGTGTCGCAGAACATGCTGCGCCGCAACCCCAGCGCCGCGGCGCCGTACGCGATCGACATCTACGATCCCGTCTACGGCCAGACCCCGCCGACGCTGCTGCCGAATACCAACACCTACGAGCGCCAGACCAACGTTGGCCTCTATGCGCAGGACCAGATCAAGCTGGGCGAGCGCTGGCGCGTGCTGGCCGGCGCGCGCTTCGACATCTACAACCAGTCGCTCGACAACCGCCTGACCGGCGCCAGCACCAGCCAGCACCAGACCGCCGCCTCGCCGCGCCTGGGCGTGACCTACCTCGCCACGCCCACCGTGTCGCTGTTCGCCAATGCGGGCAAGTCATTCCGCCCCAACCCGGGCAGCGACGCCAGCGCCAACGCGTTCTCTCCCGAGCATGGCCGGGCCGTCGAGGCGGGCGCCAAGTACGAGAGTCCGGACCACCGCACCACGGCCACGTTGGCCGTCTTCGAGATCCGCAAGCGCAATGTGCTGACCACCGATCCGTCGAGCCCGTCGTTCCTGCGCGCCGCCGGCGAGGCGCGCAGCCGGGGCGTGGAACTGGACGTGGCCGGCCGCATCGGCAACCATTGGCGCCTGACCGGCAACTTTGCCTATACCGATGCCGAAGTCACGCAGGACACGCGCCTGGCCGCCGGCACGCCGCTGTCGAACGTGCCGCGCACGAGCGGCAGCCTGATGGCGATCTTCGAGGACCAGGCGCCCATCGGCCAGCGCTACGGCGTGGGGGCTGGCGTGCGCTACGTGGGCACGCGCGGCGGCGATGCGCAGGACAGCTTCGCGCTGCCCGCCTACACGCTGGCCGACGCCTTCGCCTACTGGCAGGCCAGCAAGACCGTACGCGTGGCGCTCAACGTCGACAACCTGTTCGACCGCACCTACTACGCCAGCTCCACCAGCAGTGTCTGGGTGATGCCCGGCGCGGGCCGCACCGTGCGGCTCGGCGTACAACTGAGCTACTGAGCATGGCGGCCTCCGGAACCACCGACGCGCGGCGCCGCCGCCTGCTGCTGGCCGCTGGCGCGGCCCTGGCAGCGCCGGCGCTGCCGCTGCACGCCCACACCTCGTCTCCCGTCCCGGCCGGCGGCCGCGCGGTGCGCGTGATTGGCCCGTGGGAGCTGTCGGCGCTCGATCCGCTGCGCAACGGCTACCTGTTCGCACGGATGCAGGTCACCGAGACCCTGGTCGGCTACGACGCCGCCGGCCTGCCCGCGCCGGGCCTGGCCGCCCGCTGGCAGGTGTCGCCCGACCAACTGGCGTGGCGCTTCACGCTGCAGCCCGGCGCACGCTTCCACGATGGCAGCGCGGTGCAGCCGGCGCACGTGGTGGCGGCGCTCCAGCGCGCGCGGCACGCCGCCGGCATGCTCGGCGTGGCGCCGATCGCCCAGATCGAGCCCACCCCCGATGGCGTGCGTATCGTGCTGACCCGGCCGTTCGCGCCGCTGCTGGCGCTGCTGTCCCACAGCAGCACGCAGGTGCTGGCCCCGGCCTCGTTTGGCGCCGATGGCAACGTACGCGCGATCATCGGCTCGGGCCCGTACCGGATCGTCGATCTGGAGCCGCCGCAGCGCTTCTCGATCGCCGCCCACGATGGCTGGCGCGGACCTGCACCGGCCGTGCAGCGGGCCTCCTACCTCTCGGTGGGCCGCGCCGAAATGCGCGCACTGATGGCCGAGGGCGGCCAGGCCGAGCTTGCCTACGGACTTGATCCCGGCAGCATTGCCCGGCTTGCCACCAGCCCCGCCGTGCGGCTGCACGCGGTCACCATCCCGCGCACCACGGCGCTCAAGGTCAACGCCGGCCACCCGTTCCTGGCCGATGCGGCCGTGCGCCGCGCGCTGTCGCAGGCCATCGACCGGCGCGGCATCGCCACGGCCATCCTGCGCGACCCGTCACTGGCCGCCACGCAGTTGTTCCCGCCCTCCCTGCCCGGCTGGCATGACGATGCGCTCGCCCCGCTGCGCTTCGACCGCGACGCCGCGCGTGCCGCGCTCGCCCAGGCGGGCTGGCAGCCGGGGCCCGATGGCATCCTGCGGCGCGGCGACGCGCGCTTCGCCATCACGTTGCGCACGTTCCCGGACCGCCCGGAGCTACCCGTGATCGCCACCGCGCTGCAGGAGCAGTTCCGGCAGGTGGGCATCGCCATGCGCGTGGCCGTGGGCAATTCGGGCGATATTCCGTTCGCACACCGCGACGGCTCGCTGGACATCGGATTGATGTCGCGCAACTACGGCGTGGTGCCCGACGCGTTCGGCACCATGGTGCAGGATTTCGGAGGGAAGCACGGCAAGGGTGGCGACTGGGGCGCGATGGGCTGGTCCGATCCCGCCGTGGCGCGTGCCCTGGCCGCGCTCCCGGCCACGCCGGCCGGCCCCGGCGCCCGGCGCCTGCGCGGCGAGATCGCGGCCACGCTGCAGCGCGACCTGCCGCTGATCCCGGTGGTCTGGTACCGCCAGACGCTGGCAGCCTCGCCCCGGCTCGGCGGTGTCTCGATCGATCCGTTCGAGCGCACCTACCGCCTGACAGACATGTACTGGACATCATGAGCGACCCCACCCTGCCCCTCGCGGCCCACTCCACGCCAGCGGACCTTGCCGCCGCGCCGCCGTCCCGCGCGGCAGGCACGGCCCGGCTCGTCGGCCGCATCCTGTTGCAGCGTGGCTTGCAGGCCGTGATCGTGGCCGCGCTGGTCGGCACGCTGAGCTTCCTGATGATGCGGCTGCTGCCCGGCGACACGGCCTTCCGCGTGGCCGCCGCCCGCTACGGCTTCGACATGGTCAGCGCCGCCGCCGCCGAGGCCGTGCGCGCCGAACTGGGCCTGGCGCTGCCATGGACCGAAGCGCTGCTGCGCTGGTGGAGCCATCTGCTGCGTCTCGACCTCGGCGTTTCGTCGGTCACGGGCGCCCCGGTGATCGAGGAAATCGTCCACCAGCTCGGCCACACGCTGCAACTGGCCGTGGCCGCGCTGGCCGTTTCGTGCCTGATCGCCGTGCCGCTGGGCTTCGCGGCCGGGCTGCGGGCGGGCGGCACGCTCGATCGTGGCACGCTGCTGGCGTCGGTATTGCTGCGCGCGATGCCGCCGTTCGTGCTCGGCATCGTGCTGGTCACCGTGCTGTCGGTGGAGTTCGACCTGATGCCGGCCGGGGGCCACGGCGCCCACGGTGCGCTGCTGATGCCGGCCCTGACGCTCGGCCTGGGCCTGGCCGCCACGTCGATGCGGGTGGCGCGCAATGCCATGGCCGCGGTGGCGGAGTCGCCCTACTTTGCATTCGCCCGCGTCAAGGGGCTGGACGACAGCCAGGCCGTGCTGCGCCACGGTGTGCGCAACGCCGCTATTCCGCTGGTGGCCTACCTCGGCGTGCAACTCGTCTATCTGGTGGAGGGTGTGGTGGTCATCGAGACGCTGTTCGCGTGGCCCGGCATCGGCCACGCGCTGGTGCACGCGATCTTCGGGCGCGACGTGCCGATGATCCAGGGCACCGCGCTGGTCATGGGACTGCTGTTCGTGGCGCTCAATACGCTGGTGGATCTGGCCTGCGCCTGGATCGACCCGCGCGTGCGCATTGCAAGGGGACGCCGATGATCGCCCGGCTGCATCTGAACCGCCGGCGCGCGGGCCTGGCGCTGCTGCTCGCCATCGCGCTGTTCGCGCTCGCCGGCCCCTGGCTGGCTGGCCGCGCGCCATTCGAGCAGGACCTGTACGGCATCCTGCAGGCGCCCGCCCTGCACGAACCGCTCGGCACGGACCATCTCGGCCGCAGCATGCTGGCGCGGCTGGCCGACGCCACGCGCCTCTCGCTCGGGCTGGCGCTGGTCAGCGTGCTGACCGCCGCCATCCCCGGCACGCTGCTCGGACTGCTGGCAGCGTGGCGTGGCGGCTGGATCGCCCGGCTCGCCAACACCGCCGCCGACGCCGTACTCGCCCTGCCCGGCCTGCTGCTGGTGCTGCTGCTGAGCGCCTTCGCACCCGGTGCTTTCTGGCCGCTCTACGTGGGACTGTCGCTGGT
This sequence comes from Cupriavidus agavae, assembly GCF_004217045.1. GTDB lineage: Bacteria > Pseudomonadota > Gammaproteobacteria > Burkholderiales > Burkholderiaceae > Cupriavidus > Cupriavidus agavae. The sequence goes on along the minus strand of NZ_SGXM01000010.1, from coordinate 120,866 downwards.
GCTGTGGGTAGAGTATTTCCGCGTCACGCAGGCTACCGCCACGGTGGTGTTCGCCAGCGATCACGTCGAGGCCGCCCGGCTGCTCGGCTTCGGCCCGTGGTACATCCTGACGCGCCACGTGCTGCCCGAACTGCTGCCGCTGCTGGCCACGCTGATGAGTTTCGGCGCCAGCGCGGCGGTACTGGCGCTCGCGGCGATGGGCTTCGTCGGCCTCGGCGCCCAGCCGCCGGCCGCAGAACTGGGGCTGATGATGACCGAACTGCTGCCCTACGCGGCGCAGGCCCCATGGGTCATCGCCAGCCCGATCGTGGTTCTGACGCTGGCCACGCTGGCGCTGGTACTGTCGAGCGACGCCACCCAAAGGAGCCGCGCATGACGGCCAACCTCCCCCTGCTCCAGATCGACGGACTAGAAGTGCACGCCGCAGAAGGCCGGCTCGTCGGCCCGGTCTCGCTGACGCTCCACGCCGGTCAGGCGCTGACGCTGCTCGGCGAGAGCGGCGCCGGCAAGAGCCTGCTGGCCCAGGCCATCCTCGGCACGCTGCCGCACGGCCTGCGCGCCACCGGCCGTATCGTGCTCGGCGACGAGGCATCCGACGCTGGCGACACCCACGCGCGCCGCCGCCACTGGGGCCGCGCGCTGTCGTTGTTGCCACAGGAGCCGTCGCTGGCCCTCGATCCGACCATGCGCGTCGGCGACCAGTTGGCCGAAACCCACATGCTGGTCGGCGGCAAGCCGCGCGACGCGGCCCGCCAGCAGACGCGGCACGATCTCGCCAGACTCGGGCTCGCCCATGTGGAGGCGGCCTGGCCAGCCACGCTGTCCGGCGGCATGGCCCAGCGCCTGGCGCTGGCCATCACGCGCGCCGGCCAGGCGCCGGTGCTGATCGTCGACGAACCAACCAAGGGGCTCGACCCGCACTGGCGCGACGCCATCGTGGCCCACCTGCAGGACGCCATGCGGCAGGGCTGCGCCGTGCTGACGATCACCCACGACATCGCGGTAGCCCGCGCGCTCGGGGGCGAGGCCGCCGTGCTGCGTGATGGCGCCATCGTCGAACAGACCCGCGCCGGCACCCTGCTGCAGCAGCCGCAGCACGCCTACACCCGCACACTGATCGGCGCCGACCCCGAGAACTGGCCGCGCAAGCCCGCCGCGACACGCGGCGCCGAGGTGATCCGCGCCAGCGGGCTGGCCAAGCGGTTCGGCACGCAGAGCCTGTTCCGGCAGTTCGATCTGGCGCTGCACGCCGGCGAGCGCGTGGCGGTCACCGGCCCCAGCGGCAGCGGCAAGTCCACGCTCGGCAATGTGCTGCTCGGGCTGGTGCGCGCCGACGCGGGCCGCATCGACCAGCCTGCGCACCTGGCGCGCGTGCGCTACCAGAAGCTCTACCAGGACCCGGCCGCCGCGTTCGCCCCGCGCCGCCCGCTGGGACTGGCACTGGAAGACCTGTGCCGGCGCCACGGCCTTGACCGCGCGCGCATCGATCCGCTGATGCAGCGCATGCGGCTGCGCCCCGCATTGCTGGCGCGCGTGCCCGGTGCCGTATCAGGCGGCGAACTGCAACGGTTCGCGCTGCTGCGCGCGCTGTTGCTCGACCCGGTCTTCCTGTTCGCCGACGAGCCGACCTCGCGGCTCGATCCGGTGACGCAGAAAGACGTGGTGGACCTCATCGTCGACGTGACCGCCGAGCGGGGCTGCGCGTTGATGCTCGTCACGCACGATCGCGCGCTGGGCGAGGCCATCGCGGACCGCCATATCGCCTTCGGCGGGAGCCACGCGGCGTAGGCGCCACTCAGGAGGCCGGCTCCGCGCTGACGACTTCGAGCACGTTGTCGCGCGCGATGATCTTGACGGGGTCGGTGGCTTTCCACTGCTTCTTCGGGATCACCACCTTCCAGACCGCGTTCTTGCCGGTATCCCTGAACAACGCGGCCACGCCGACATAGTCCGCGTCCGGCTTCATCGGCTCGCTGACGCTGGCGGCCGCGGCGGGCCGCAGCACCACGTCGTGCGTGGCCAGCAGGTCTGACCCGAGGCTGTCGAGGTCTTCCCCCAGCAACTGGGCGTAGCTCAGCGATTCGAACGCCTGCGGCGACTTCAGCTGGTAGATGCGCACCACCGTGGACAATGGCTGCCCGGCGCCATCGGCATTGAGCGCCGCCCGCGCGACCAGGTCGATGTTCATCGTCTCCACGCGCGTCGTGAACGCCCATTTCGCCGCCTCCACGGCCCCCTCCCTGACCGACTGCCCCACGCCGCAGCCGGCCAGCGCCGCCATCGCCAGCAGCACGGCGCCGCTCCGAATCCGCCTCATCGTTTCCGTTCCATGTGTCATTGCCTCAGTGTTGTGCCGGCCGCCCGGACGGCGCGACGCCGCGCCACGTGCCTAGCCGCACACGGGTAATCGTGTGGTCTTCATCCGACTCCTCCGCGCCCGACGGGCGCAGCTGCGCGGTGTATCCCAGCCCCACGTCGCCCGAGTTCAGCACCGGCGCGGGCATCAGCGCGCGCGGCACGTGCATTTCGAGGAAGGCATGCGCGGTGTGCCCAAGATAGAAGCGCAGCAACGCCATCAGTTCGCCGTGTGCCGCGCGGCCCGGCATCAGCCCGAGCACCGATTCGCGCCGCGAGGGCGTGATGACGATCCGCACGGCATTGGCGCGGTCGAAGAACCCGCGTCCCAGCACGCAGTTCTCGCCCAGCGGCGCCGACGCGCCCCGTTCGACGGGAATCCACACCGGGTGGAATTCCTCCACGGCGACGCCGGAGTCCGGCACCGCGTGCCGCAGCACGCCGGCCAGCCCCTCGGCCGTGCGCGTGCGTTGGCTGGCCAGCCCGAGCATCGACAGCAGCTTGCGCGTGGACACGGCCTGCCCGCCTGTGGGTCGCCCAAACCCCAGGCCCAGCAGGCTCAGCAGGTGGCCCGACACCTCATCCTTGCCGCCCGCCCGGAAGCCGGCCGGATAGCGGTACTTGCGCGCCACGCGGTAGAACTGCGTGACGATCCGGTGGTGGAACAGGTCGAGAAAAGCCGCCAGCGGCTCCGCGCCGTCGCGGCGCTGGGCGATCTCGTCGATGAAGTAGGACGGCATGCGCGCGTCCACGCCGTAGAGGCCAAGGAACGTGGTGCGGACCACCGGCGGCGCGCCCGGCATATCCGGATCGGTCTCGACCGCCTCGATCTCGTGCCCCGGAAAACCAAGCCGCCCGCTCGACCGGAAGCGGACCGCCTCGTCGGCCGGGGAATCTGTCGTGCCCAGCGGCGGACGGCCGGGCGCGGCCAGTTCCATCAGTTCGCAGAACCGCAGCACGTTCATCTGCGGCGCCTGGACGAGCAATGCAGGCAGCAGCGGCGGCGCCTTGCGGGGCGTGCCGGTGCTCAAAACGGTGCCCCCTCGCCCTTGCTGTCAGGCCACTCCAGGCGTTGGCCGCCGGGCTGGCAGACCACCACCAGCCGCGTGTACAGGTTCAGCGTGGCATAGAGCGCCAGGAAGCGGTTCAGCATTGCGCCGAACAGCTCGATATCGCCCTGCCCGGCAAAGCCGGTGCTGTCGAGCGTGACCTCGATCTCCACTCCGCGCAGCAGCCCGCCGCGCTCGAGCTTCTGCAACGGCCGCTGGCGTACCGCCGTGATGCCGTTGATGCGGCGCCGGTTCAGCTCGCCGTCGGTCCAGTCGTACAGCGCCAGGCTGCCGCGCAGCACCTCGGCATCGAGCAGCGACAGGTAGTTGGGGGCGAGGTGCGACAGCACCCGCCAGTGGAAGCGGTCAGCGGTGGGCGGATACACCGGCAGCGTGGGTGCCGTGAGGTTGCGCACCGCCGCAACGTTGGCAAAGCCGCCGCGCATCCGGCGGATGCCCGCATCGCGCAAGCCCTTGCGGGGCAGCATGCCGTTGGTGCCGGTGGCCGACAGCGACAGCGTCTCGCGCGGCAGCGCGTCGCGGTCATCCCATGCGTGCCCGCCGAGCACCACCCAGGTGTCGAAGCGGCCGGACGGCCCGCGCCGCACGCGGGTGTGGAAATAACGCTCGGGCATGTCATGCCGCAGCATGCCGCCCCGATGCCGGAACGCCGCAAACGGGGCGTACTCGAAGCGCTCGCCCGAGGCCGCCTCGAAGCCGCGGATCGTATCGACCGAATAGGTCTCCACGTGCTGGCCGTGGTGCTCCATGGCCCGCACGCGGTACTCGGTCTCCAGATGCGTGACGGCGATCGGGTCCGCTTCGAGCGGGAACAGGTTGATGATCGGCGTGCAGTACAGGCGGACGTTGTCGGCCGAGAAGCGCATGTCCTCGGGGAACGGCTTTGCCAGCACGATCTCGATATCGAAATGCGCGACGTCTGGCGGGATGGCGTCCATGTCGAGCCCAAGCAGGTCCACGAACATGAACTTCTCCGGGAAGGTGAAGTATTCCAGCAGCAACTGATAGCCGCCAAACGCGTTGTCGGGCTTCGGCCAGAGGCGCTCGTCGGCGCGGAACCCCGCCGCCTCGAGCCGCAACCCCGGCATCGGCTGCGGCGCCCCCGGACGATCCGCCGGATACCCCGGCACCCGCACCTGCACGGCCACCGGCCCGGCGGTCAGCGCGGCGTAGAGCGCCAGCGCCACGGGCCGGTCGGCATGGAGGTAGAGGCGCAGCCGGGGCACGTCGAGGTGCTCGCGCCGCGACTGCACATGCACGCCCAACCGCAGGCGGATCACGGACCTTCCGTCCTCACGCGCGTGGGCGCCGGCCTCGGCCATGTACAACGGGTAGAGATCCACCGGCTGCGTGGTCCGGTAGGGGCACTCCACGCGCTGCGCCGCGCCGGGGCGTTCATCGATCGGCACCGGGTCGGACATGACCTCCAGCCCGGCCGCCAGGGTTTCGTGCCGCTGCACCGCCTCGACGGACGGCGCCAGTTCCAGGATGGCCAGCGAGGGGATCATGCGCAGGTAGTGCGGCCATAGCATGCTGACCAGCCCTTCGGTCAGTTCCGGCAGTTCGTCGTCCAGCTTGTGCCGCAGGCGGCCCACCAGGAACGCGAAACCCTCGAACAGCCGCTCCACGTGAGGATCGCGCTCGCCGATGCGGTCGATGTTGAGCATGCGGGCGCGGTCCGGGAACGCCTGGGCGAACTCCCTGCCGGCCTCGCGCAAGTAGCGCATTTCGGCCTCGTAGTAGCGCAGGATCTCGTTGTCGTGGAATGGCTGATTCATGGTGTTCGTCATGGCGGGGCCGGCCGGATCACGCGAGCGCGACGGCGCGCGGCGGATCGATGGCAGTCAGTTCGGCCAGCAGGGTTTCCATCCGTTGGCCGAGCACGGCCTTGTCCGCATCCTTGCGGGCGTGCCGGGCCTTGAGCAACCGCAGCAGTTGTTGTTTGACTTCGAAGGCGAGCGCCGGCTCCCACTCGGCCAGCTGGAACTGCCGCGCGCGCTGGTCCAGCGCGTTCAACAATTGCACGGCCGTGTCACCGCGCCCGGCCCGCTCCGCCACGCGCGCCATCGCCATCTGCCGCATGAAGCGCTCCCGCTCGCCTCCGCGCGCCGGCAGGTCCTGCAGCCAGGCCAGTGCCAGTTCCAGCCCCTGCTGCCCGGCGATGTCGGCGGCCTGCGCCTCGGCCTCGGTCCAGTCCGCGCCGGCCGCATCGAGCGGCACCGGCATCAGCGGCTCGCCGCGTTCCATGTCGCGCACGGTGGCGTGCCGGGCAATCCAGTCGCGCGTGGCATCGTCGGCAAACGGGGTGCCATCGGCGTAGGCCAATTGTTCGAGTCCCGGCAGGCGCTCCAGCATCAGCGCGCAATCGGTAGCCATCAGGCTGCGGGCCTGCGCATGGTGGCTGCCCGCATGCTCCTGCGCCACGAAGGCGTAGTACTGCAGGTCCAGCCAGAAGTGGTTGGCGCCTTCCGCGAAAGCCTGTTCCACGCGGTCCAGCAACTCGGGCCATTGCTTGCGCAGCAGCAGCCGGCGCAGTTGCGCGCGCAGTTCGCCGCGCGGTGCCAACAGCCGCGTCCGGCCGCTGGCGTCATGGGGTGGCACCTCGGCCAGGGTGTCCCACCGTACGCAGCGCATCACCCGGCACGCGGCCAGATAGCCGTCGGGCTGCTCCTGGAGGAACTGCGCCATCTGGCGCGCCCGGTCCAGCAATTCGCGCGCCGATCCGACCTCGCCGCCATCGAGCGCCGAGGCGGCTGCCGGGCCCGGCGCGGTCTGGCTCTCCCGATCCCCGGCAGAAGGCGCCTCGATCCGGCCCTGGAACAGACGGAACAGGCCATCGAGCGCGGGGCGGGCGGTTTCGGGCCACTTCGCGGTGCACTCCTGGATCAGCGCCAACGCGGACAGCGTCCGTTCCAGCGGCTTGCCCGACAGGCCACTGACACGGTCGAGACGGCCCGTGAACGTATCCCCTGCCAGCCACTCCAGCGCGGCCTTGCGGCGCTCCGGCCGCGCCGGCAGCAATTGCTCGCCGAACCGCTCGACCAGCGCCGACAACAGCTCGAATGCCTCGGCCACGCCCTCCGCAACGTCCCGCCGCATCCGGCCGTAGGCGTAGTAGGCGGCCACCCGCGCGTCCTTGGCCGTCGATCTGAGCAGGCGCTGTGACAGATCGATGATCCGCGCGTCATCGACGTCCGACAGCTTCGCCACTTCGTCCTTGACGGCAAGGAAGTCGTCGTCGTAGGCCGGGTCGCTACCCACCGGCGCGTCGGCGCGGATCGGCTGCAGCCACGGTTCCCACCGGGCATGCCCCGCCCGCGCCAGCGCCGATGGGCTGTGTCCGCCAAACAGCGCCTTCAGGAGCTTCTGGAACATGCTATGGCTCCCGCCGCTGCGTCGCTGGCCGGGCAGGCGCCGGTACCGTCCTGCCCGCGAAGATCCGCTCGGGCATGCGCAGACCGCGCAGTTCAAGCAGTTCCAGCGGCCCTTTGCCGACCTCGGCGCGCAACTGGTACCGGATCGGATAAGGCGCCGCCGCCTCCCAGGTCAGCTGGAACGTGGCGCTGTCGAGCGGCTCGACGCGCGCACGTTCGAGCATGCGGACCAGGCCCCAGCGCCCCTTGAACTCAAGGGCGGCGCTCGTGCCTGCCTTCTCTGTCTGCCATTGCAGCAGCGTACCGGGCTCCTGCAGGTTGTCTGCTGGCCATGTCATCGTCTGCCAGGATTCCTTGTGGTTGAAGTAGTGCAGGCTCTGGTGATCGAGCCTGAGCACGGTGCCGGTCAACCCGGGCGTGGGGATCGGCTTCAGCTCGAAGCGATAGCGGGCATCGCCCTCGGACAACAGGTGCGCGCCCACACGCTGCAGTGTTTCGAGCGTGCGCAGGAACGCAGGATCGAAAGTAAGTCCCTGCTGTGACGTTACCGGCACCCACCGGTCCCCCCGCTGTTCGAGCACACCCGTCAGTTGTGCCTGCAGGAACATGTCGATCGTGCCGATGCGCGGCCGCAGATAGCGCGCCAGTTCGGCGACCGAGGCATCGTTGGCCGTGCTGGCGAAGGGATAGCGCCCCGCGAACGCCTGGTTCCAGGGCAGCGCGATCGCCTGCCGCCATGCCTCGTCGAGGCTGGCCTGCGCGGGTTGCAGCACGGTATGCGTCGCCTGCGCGATCGGCCGTACGAACAGGGCGTCGCCCATGCCGGCCCATTCGGCTCCAAGGCTCGCCGACATCAGTTGCGCGTAGCTCTGCGTCTCGGCCAGATCCGAACCCTTGCCCTGGAACAGCGCCAGCGCGATCTGCCTTGCCTGGGCGTCGGCGTCCGGGCTGTTGACCATCTGTTGCAGCCGCAGCCGCACCGCCGTGACGCGGTCCAGATACCGCTGCAGGCTCAATTCGCCGCTGGTCGCACCCGCCTGTTCCGACGCGCCGACCAGCCGCAGCACCGGGCCAAACGCCGCGCCAAGCGGTCCGGCGGGGTCCGGCTGCACCGCACCGGGCGCACCGTCGTCCTTGCCGATCAGCGTCTGTGCCCTGGCCACCAAAGCGTCCGACAGCGACCGCTTCCGAACACCGGCACCGCTCTGGTACGCCATCGACTTCATCAACGCGATGACGGGAGACTGGCGCGCATCGGCCATCAGCTTGAGTTGGTCGACCACGGCGGGCATGGTGGCCGCCGGCTCCCATTGCAGCCCGTTGGCGAACTGCTGCCAATGCTCGGCATAGTCGGCGAAGTACCGCTCGGCCAGCGCCTCGCGGAGCGCATCGACCGAGGCATCAGGGGCCATGCCGGGCTGCCCGGTCTGCCCCGCATGTCCATCGGCCAGTACCCAGTCGGACGCCACATCCTGCTGCCGTGACGCCTTCTCGATGGCCGCCTCCACGTAACCCTCGTACGCCTGACGGGTGAACACTCCATCCACGCCCCCTTGCGCCCGCATCAGCCCGCGCGGATCGGTACCCGCCGTCAGCGCAGCCAGCGACAGCGCCGGATAGCGCTCGCCCGCCCCGTCGAGCAGCGCCTGATAGATCGTGTCGACGGCATTGCGCTGGCCGATCACCGCCAGCAGGGTCTGGCGCGCACCAGCCACCAGGTCCGCTTTCGCGGCGATCCTCCACTCTGGATGAAACGTCAGCCGGTCGGCGTAGAAGCGCGCGAATCGCTCGGCCATGTCCAGCTTCTGCCCCGGCGTTACCCGCGCCGCGGTAGACCAGTGCTCCGCCAGTTGCCGTGCGAGCAGGTCGGACTCGACACGTTCGGGATGCGCCAGCATCAGGTAGGCGGTCAGCGCGTCGCGGCCGGACATCGCCCACTGGCCGGCCTCGCCGCCGACCTTGTCCGCCGGTAGCTGCGCGAGCGCCGCGAGCCGGGATTCGAGGGCTTCCATGGCCGGCTCGACCAGCATCGCGCGGCTTGACCGGGCATAGGGGGTCCACAGCGCCGCCAGCAGGTCGGCATCCCGATTGAGGCCGAAGCGCGTGTGCAGCGGCGACCGATGCTCGACGCGATACGCGTAGCGCTGGATCTGTTGCTGCAGCGAATCCAGCGCCTGCAACCGCGCGATGCCGTCCGGTGCGGACTGGAGCGCACTCGCGGCCTTGCTGACGGCGCGGATCTCGTGGGCGTTCGATAGCGCCGAGACCAGCATGCCAGCCGTCCAGAGGCCGGTCGCCGCCAACGCGACGCCGGTGCCGATCGCCAGCGGATGCGCGGGCGTCCGGCGGCCGGGCATCCGCCGCGCCGCATCGCCAAGGTAGCGCCACAAGGCATTGGCGCCCGGATCATCAGCGGCTGACAGGGCGGGCGTGAAGACGATGCCACGTACCGGCAGCCGGCCTCCCATGGCGCGCCTCAGCGTGGCCCACCGCTCGGCCAGAACGTGGCTGTCAGCGTCGAGACGCCGGGACAACTCGCCAAGATAGCGCTCGCGCGCTGTCAGGGGTAGCTGCGCAAGGCAGGCCGTCAGCAGCCGGTCACGCAGCGCCAGCAGCGCCGACACGATCCCGGCCGCCCTCGCGTCGGGCGCGATATCGCATCCCACCACGGGCACCTCGGGAATGGACATGGCCCAGGCTGGCATCGAGACATCCGCCACGAAGACGGGTGCGGACCAGTGCAGCTTTCCGGCTAGCTGGGCCAGCATCGCGGCAAACGGCAGCGGGCCGGCGCCCTGACCTGCGTCTGTCGCGGCCCCGACCACCTGCACCACGGCGTCGGCCGGCCCGCGCCGGCGCAGCCGGGCCAACTGTTTCAGCCACGCGTTATCGAGCCGGCCATCTTCGCCAGTCCTGGCCCACAGCACCACGGCGTCCGCCGTGAGCAGCCAGCAGGTCTCGCCCGCGTCAGGAAACAGGCGGGCGATGGCTGCATCGTCGCCAATCAGCAGCAACCAGGGCTGCCGATAGCGCCAACGCAGGCCGTAGCGCAACCGCAGCGTGGCCCTGAGCGTATCCAATTCGCCGGGCGCTTGCGGTCTTGCAGTTGCACGGGAGAGCATCCCCTGGGTTGTCGGCGCCGCCCGCTCCTGCCGCGCCAGCTTCCGCCACAGTCCGCGCATGACTTCGGACCAGCCGAGAAACCTGTCCAGCGACAGCAGCAGCGCTACCGCCAGCGTGCCGAGAGCGAGCCCGGACAGCCACCTGCCTTTCGCCTGTTCGGTGTCGATGCCGATCCTTTCGCCCCAGATGAGAATGCCGCTGGCCACCAGCAACGCCAGCGCCAGCAGGGCAACGATCTCGAGACGCACCTTGCTCATCGCGACGCTCCTCGGGACTGCGCAGGCGGGGACGCCCGGCACCGGGTGTCAGACATCCACATAGGACTCGAACTGTGAAGCCACCAGAAGCGGACGCCGTTCGCAGCGGCAGACACACCAATCCTCGCTGAGCGCCGCTTCCCGGCCGTCGGACCCCTTTGCCGGGATGCGCGGGCCGGTGCAGACGATCTTGCCCATCGACTTGCAGCCAGGGCACCACACCGGGTCATTTTCGAACGCCTGTGGGCGGCCGCCGATGATGTCGCGGGCGCTGCCGCCCTCGACGATGCCGCCGGCGGTCGTCCGGTCCCCTCTTCGTATGTCATAGCGTCTGACCAATTTGCTCTCCCTCTGGATTCAGGCCGGGCGTCGGCCGGGCCGTGCCACTTCGCACCACGCCTGCCACGGTGGCGCCCTCTTCTGCTGCCAGAACCACCTGGCACCCCCCGGGCACCGCGTCGATGGCGCACGCCAGCGCCAGCCACGGCGCTGCCATACCCGCATCCCCGGCCGTGTGGTCCAGGCAGGCGCTCTCCGCCGCGATGCCGAGCGACTGTCCGGCGATTCGGTAGCCCGAGGCCAGTACCACCAATGGCCGGGAGGCGGCGGCAAACACCGTCTCGCTGTACGCGCGGGCAGTTTCCGCGTACATATTCCGCCCCTCATAGTGGCTGTATCGACGCAAGACCACGAACAGCGCGACCATGACCGGCAGGAAGCCGACAGTCCACCAAAACTTCAGCGAGTCCTTCGGCTCGTCCTCCGGCCATGCCAGCACCCCGACGAGCGCGATCCCCGACACCATGGCGACGAACGCGACCGACCAGCGCACGGCGCTGGGACGCGGGATGTCTTCGACATCGGTGGAAGGAAGGAGAGAGAAATCGACTGCCATCTCAGGCGCGTGAACGCTCCGATGGCCATCGCCCGAAGCGGTGCCGCTTCTCGTTGGGCGATGGAAACACTTCGGTCGTAAGGTAATGCATGGCCTGCGCCACGGTCATCACCGGCCTTGATGCGGCAAGCGGCCCAGGCACCATCGATGCGATCGGCAATGCGCCGAGCGCCAGTAGCCAGCGACGTCTGGAAATCTTGTTCACACCGCCCCCGGTCGCAGTCGAATCGAATCAATCACGGCGTCCCACAGTGCCAGCGCCTCTTCGTCGCTGGCGAAAGACTCCGCGTTGGTGGTGTAGGCGCTCTCGCCCACCCGCAAGGAGACGTTGATCTGGGGCTCCGCCAACGATCTGGCCTTCCCCGGAGCTTCCCATTTGAAGCCATAGCCACGCTTGCCATCTTGTGTACTCGCCAGCAGGATTTCATCGCCTTCGATCGATCCGACTGGCCGCCGGCGGTTGCGCAAGCGCGACAATCCCGTTACCGATCCCAGCAGGCCGGCAAGGACGCCACCCGCACGCTCGCGCAGGCCCGGCTCCACGTCATACTGGACGAACGATTGGAGGATGAGCCAGACATCGGGCTTGCCGGCCAGGCGAATCGACATCCGCCAGCTTTCCGGGTTCATGTCGTTATCGGCAAGGATGGTGTCGTCTACGACGAAGCCGATGCCCGTCGGAATCTCTCCATCTGGAATCTGGCGCCATCTGTCGGCAAGCTCTTCAACGGTCGCCAAGGCGCTCGATCTACGATCTACCGTCACACCACCGGCATAGCTCACTATCCGGTCACCGGCACGGAAATAGGAATCAAAGAAGTATGAAAGCTGGCTGTATGTCGTCTTCCACGATATCAGGGTGACCGACCCCTTTGCATGGGCGACGCGCTCGACAAACATGCTGTCACCCCGTTCATTCCGGGCGGCGCTCAGCGAAAGTTCCCTTTCTGAAAGAAGCTTCTCGTAGGCCGCAGAGGAATCGATCTCCCCCAACACCTTGATTTTCACTTTGTTGAAAGAGTGTTCCTCGATCGCGATGGCATCCCTCGGCAAGTCCACCAGATGCCGCCCAATTGCGCGCGTTCGCATGTCCAAGTTCATGCCTTCTCCCGTCGATGCCAGTTGGCCCGCATGGCCGCTTCGTGTCGCAACTGCGCCTCCCACTGCGCACCATCGGCGTCCAGATGGTGCGTGCCGAAGGCGTATGGCTGGCCGTAGTTTCCGCGCTCCTGACGGGCAACGTTCGCCTCGGCCGTCAGACGTTCGAATGCGTGGGCCGGGTTGTAGTCCGCAACCAGGAACGATTCCGGAACGGCGCAGGCGTGGGTTTCCAGCGCGAAGACCGCCGCGCTGCCGGCGTCCAGCCCGGCGCGCTGCCGGTATGGCACACGCAGCTCGGGCTTATATAGATAGTGATCGATATCGTCCGCGACGGTGAACACGTCGCCGAACTGTGCCCCGAACTGTCCCGGCGTGAAGTAGCTGTACATCCCCTCCTGCTCCATCAGCAGGCGGACATAGTCCCAGTCCGTCATCTGGTACTGGAGACGGAACTTGTGCTCCGGGTACGCGCGGCGCAGCCTGAACGCAAACTGATGCCCTGCCAGGTCGTGACGCCGCAGGATCGACTCAATGATCTGCGGTGCGGTCTTGTCCAGGTACACGCGGCTGCTCCGGACCAGCTTCAAACGGGCCACCTTGGGGCACAGTTCCACCGTGTACGCCCGGAAATCCCGGGTCTCTCCGGTTTTCGAGAACCGGAAAATGCTTCCCGCGAACTGGCGGGGCGGGGTGCCGTCGCCCGGATCGATCACGAACGAAGCGTCCTTCTGCAGGAAATCGGAGCGCGGCAGGTTCTCCGGATGTGTCAGGCGCACCGTGACCCGATAAGGCTCACCGAGCCGCTCGACGGCGTCGAAGGACGCCACCGAGAGCCCGGATGCTCCCGCAGCGCCCGGGACTTCGAGAAAGTATGACTGCCTGCCCGGCAGCCAGGCGCGTGTCGACTCACCACCGGTCGCGCCCGATCCTGTATCCGGTCCAGCCTCGATTCCTCCGACATCGCGTACAGCCACAACAGACTCCCGAACGGTCCTTCACGTGACGACGAATTCCGCATTGCGCGTGGCACGTTACTCCATTCATGAGCGGTTTGAAATATCCGAAAAGCTATTTAAATAAACCACTATCCCCGCGATGAAGTAACCAAAATTTTTTAATAAATAAGAGAAATCCGATTCTTATAGCGGCCGCTTTCTGGCCCACTACATGCCGTGCACGCGACGGCCCGTTTGGAGCATGTCGTGGTGGCGAGATATCGAATCATTTAACTCAAGGTTAAAGGAAATTGAAGATGTCCGAGAGCTTCCAGAATGAAGTGCCCAAGGCGCGGGTCAACATCAAACTCGACCTCCACACCGGCGGCGCCCAGAAGAAGGTCGAGCTGCCGCTGAAGCTGCTGGTGATGGGCGACTTCGGCAACGGGCAGGACACGCGGGCGCTGGCGGAGCGCGACAAGGTTTCCATCAACAAGAACAACTTCGATGCCGTCCTCGGCAGCTTTCACCCGAAGGCGCGCATCGCCGTCGAGAACACGCTGGCCGGCGATGGCTCCGAGCTACCGGTCGACCTCGAGTTCACATCGATGGACGACTTCAAGCCCGAAACGGTGGCCAGCCGCGTACCGGAGCTGCGGGCCCTCATGGCGGCACGCAACCTGCTGCGCGACCTCAAGTCCAATCTGCTGGACAACGCCCGTTTCCGCCGCGAGCTGGAGAAGATCCTCAAGGACCCCGCCCTTTCCGACCGGCTCCGCGCCGATCTGCAGAAGATCGGCGGCAGCACCGCCACCGCCGAATAACGGAACTCCAGAGGAACGAACACCATGGACAAGCACGAGATCACTGCACGCGAGCATGAAGGCGGCCAGGCCGTCGTGATGGACGCACCGGGCAAGAGCGTCTACGAATCCCTTTGCGAGAAGATCAACCTGACACCGGTCACGCACACGCGGCCGGTGGAGTCGTTCCAGAGCGCCGATGCGCTGGCGGAATCGTCGCTGGACGAGCGCGTCGCACAGGCCATGCACGTGTTCCTGAAGATGATCCAGTCATCGTCGCAGCAGGTGGACCGCCTCGACAAGAGCCTGCTGGACTTCCACATCGAGCATCTGGACCAGCAGATCAGCCGGCAGCTCGACGCCGTGATGCACCATGAGACGTTCCAGGAGATCGAGTCAGCCTGGCGCGGCCTCAAGTTCCTGGTCGACCGCACGGATTTCCGCAAGAACGTGCGGATCGAACTGCTCGATGTCTCCAAGGAAGCGCTTCGACAGGATTTCGAGGACACGCCCGAGGTGATCCAGAGCGGGCTGTATCGCCACACCTATATCCAGGAGTACGACACACCGGGCGGCGAGCCGATTGGCTCGATCGTCTCCAACTATGCGTTCGACCGCAGTGCGCAGGACATTGCGCTGCTGCGCAATATCGCCAAGGTGTCGGCGGCGGCCCACATGCCGTTCGTCGGAGCCGTCTCCCCGCAGTTCTTCGGCAAGGACTCGATGGAGGAGGTGGCGAGCATCCGCGACATCGGCAACTATTTCGACCGTGCCGAGTATCTCAAATGGAAGAGCTTCCGCCAGTCGGATGACGCCCGCTACATCGGCCTGACGCTGCCGCGCTTCCTGGCGCGCCTGCCGTACGGTCCCGACACCGTGCCGGTGCGCGCGTTCAACTACACCGAAGCAGTCAAGGGCCCCGACCACCAGCGCTACCTGTGGGCCAATGCCTCGTTCGCATTCGCGGCCAACATGGTGCAGAGCTTCATCAAGAACGGCTGGTGCGTGCAGATCCGTGGTCCGCAGGCGGGCGGCCTCGTTGAGGACCTGCCGATCCACCTGTACGACCTGGGCACCGGCAACCAGGCCAAGATTCCCACCGAGGTGCTGATCCCGGAGACCCGCGAGTTCGAGTTTGCCAACCTCGGCTTCATCCCGCTCTCGTACTACAAGAACCACGATTTTGCGTGCTTCTTCTCCGCGCACTCGGCCCAGCAGCCCGCGCTGTATGACACCCGGGAGGCCACCGCCAACAGCCGCGTCAACGCGCGCCTGCCGTACATCTTCCTGCTGTCGCGCATTGCGCACTACCTGAAGCTGATCCAGCGCGAGAACATCGGCACGACCAAGGATCGCCGCGTGCTCGAACTCGAACTGAACACCTGGATCAAGACGCTGGTCACCGAGATGACCGATCCGGACGACGAACTTCAGGCGTCGCACCCATTGCGCGAGGCCCGCGTGGTCGTGGAGGACATCGAGGACAACCCCGGCTTCTTCCGCGTCAAGCTGTTCATCGTGCCGCACTTCCAGATCGAGGGAATGGACGTCAACCTGTCGCTGGTGTCGCAGATGCCGAAGGCCAAGAACTGAGCGCCGCGCCGACGCATCGACAACCATGAAAATCACGAGACCGCTGTGGGCCCAGGGCATCTTCATGACGCCGCAGCACTTCCAGCAGCAGGCGCTCTGGGAGCGGCACGCCGAGGCACTGGTGGCCCGCATGGCCTGCGCGGAGCCATGGGGCACGCTGCGGGTGGCGCTCAACGCGCAAGCGCTGTCGGTTGGCCGGCTGGCGCTCGATGCCCTGGCCGTGCGGCTGCCTGACGGCACCCTCATCGATACCGAAGTGGCAGACCGCTCGCCCGCCGCGCGCGATCTGGGCGACGTGCCGGCGCATGCCGACCGGGTCACGGTGCTGGTGGGCTTGCCGCTTATCGACGCGCAGGGCGGCAATTGCATCGAGGAAGGCGAGCAGCCCGCGCGGCCGCGCCGTTACCTGCGCGAGTACCGCGAGGTGGCCGACCTGCACGGCGAGGGCAAGGAGGAGATCAGCGTCGAACGGCATGCGCTGGCGCTGCTGTTCGATTTCGAGCAGCACGCGGATTATGTGACCTGCCCGATCGCGCGACTGGTTCGCACGTCGCAGGGGCGTTTCGAGGCCGATCCGACGTTCGTGCCGCCCTGCCTGCTGCTCTCGGCCAGCGCGCGCCTGCTGGACCGCATGCAGCGGCTGTCCGGCATTCTCGCCGCCAAGAGTGCAAGCCTGGCGGTACGCCGCCGCGAGCGCTCGGACCAGATCGCTGATTTCGCGGTGGCCGACGTGGCGCTGTTCTGGCTGCTGCACAGCGTCAACAGCAACTGGCCGGAACTGGCCCGCCTTTGCGCGGCCCCGGACCAGCACCCCGACCGCCTCTACGGAGTCATGGCCCGGCTCGCCGGCGCGCTGTTGACGTTCTCGACCACTGATTCCCTGCAGGCGATTCCGCCCTATGACCATCTGGCGCCCGAGCCGGCTTTTGCGGAACTGGAGGCGCTGATACGTGCCTTGCTCGATACCGTGATCCCGTCGCGCGTGGTGCCAGTCGAGCTGGAGCGGGTACGGCCCACCGTCTGGCGCGGCCAGTTGCACGACCAGCGTCTGGTGGAAGGTGCCGATTTCTATCTGTCGGTGCAGGCCGGCATCGCCGCGCACGCGTTGCTGGACCAGTTGCCGCGGCTCTGCAAGGCCGGCGCACCCGACGAGGTCGAGCAGATCGTCAATTCGGCGCTGCCCGGCATTCCGCTGCGCGCGATGTCGCGGCTGCCGGCCGCCATCCCGGTGCGGATCGAGAACCAGTACTTCGCGCTCGATGGCGCCCACCCCGCGTTTGCGCGCATGCTGGCGGCACGGACGTGCCAGTTCTATGTGCCGGCATCGATGCCAGACGTCTCCCTTGAACTGTTCGCGGTGTTGCCATCATGACAGGTTCCCATCCGATCGCTCCGCTGGCGCTGCGCGACACCGCGCTGATCGTGTCCGAACTGGCCGACGGCGCCACGACGGCGCAAGGGTTTTCCAGCTTCAGGCAGACCTGCCAGGGGTTGCTGGCACGGCTGCGCGAGGAAATGGCGGCGGCCGGTCACCCGGCCGCGGTTGTCCAGGACGCCGCGTATGCGCAATGCGCGCTGCTCGACGAGGTGGCGCTACAGCGGCTGGCCGGCGCCGACCGCGACGCCTGGGAGCGCGAGCCGCTCCAGGTGGCCGAGTTCAACACGCATCAGGCCGGCGAGGAACTGGTGGCGCGGATCGAGACGCGGCTGGCCGAACCCCAGCCCGTACTTCCGCTGCTCGTTGTATTCCAGACCGTACTGGGGCTCGGCTTCCAGGGACGCTTTGCACGCGACGGTGCCGGCGCACGCGAGGCGCTGATGCGCGCACTCGACGCACGTCTGGCTCCGGCCGATCATGCCGCCGACGCGCACGCCATCGTCGTGCCGTATGCCAGGGCGCGCGGCCTGCCGCAGGCCTCGCCGCTGGCCTGGGTGGTGGGATCGCTGGCGGGCGCGGGGCTGGTCTATCTGGCGCTCGACCGTTGGCTCGCGGCGTCGATCGCGCAGCTGGCTGGCTGACGGGGCGATCGTGTCGGCCTATCCCTATCGCTCCATGCTGGCCTGGATGGCCGCGCTCTCGCTGGGCTGGCTCGCGTTGAGCTCACCGCTGGACACCACCTGGAACTGGCTGTTCGCGGGATGCGTGGTGACCGCCGTCGCGGTGGCCATCGTGCTCGTGGGGCGACGCGCCAGAGCACGGCGCGATGCCGCGGCGGCCGTGCTCGCGGCCATCGACGCGTCGCTGGCCGCCCTGCCCGGCGACATCCGCAGCAATACGGCGTTGGTGCTGGTATTGGGCGACAGCCCGGACACACTCACCCGAGCCTTTGGCGATGCCGTGGTACGGATTACCGACGCCGCAATCTGGGTGCGCATCGACGCGTCGGATCGGCTGGCCGAAGTGGCTGCCGTATTGAAGCAATGGCGGCTCGGGCAAGGCCCGGAGGCGGTCGCTTGCCTGGTCAGCGCCGATCAGGCAGAGGTGTCGTCAACCGTGTCTCCGGCCCCCTCGCCAGCCCTGTCGCCAGCGATGGCGACCACGCTGTGGCAGTGGCGATCGACGATCGGGGCCGCCAGCCGCGCGGTCGGCTACCCGCTGCCAGCCTGCCTCGCGATCCAGACGGCCGAAGCCGATGGTCCGTCCGACGACTGTCCGTGGTTCCAGATTGCCACCACGCCCCAGGGCGGAGACATGCTCGACGCGCTGGCGCTTCAGTTGGCCAGCTACGCGGCCCAGGTGCAACCAGCAGACCGCGCGGCGCGGATGTACCGCGGCGCCCGGCTGGCAGCACTGGCCCGATGGACCATCGACACGGTGCTGCCGGCACTACAGCAGGATCAGCCGGACCGCCGCCACGCGGGACCGCCGCTTTCGCTCTGGGCCTGCGCCGTCATCGCTACCGCCGGCGCGCCCGTGGCCGGTTCGCGCCTGACGATGTATGTCACACGCCAGACCAGCCTTGCCCCGCAGACCCGGGACGGACGGCGCGCCGCGTTTCCGCTGCCTGACGCGCTTGCGCGTGGCCTTGCCGTCCGGCATGCGCAGTCCGTGCTGCCTCGCGCCCTGGCCCATGGATTCGCATGGCTCTGCGTGGCGTTCTGCGCCGCAGCGGCCGCTTCGGCCTGGCAGAACCGTGCGCTCGTGGCTCGGGTCATGGCTGACATGGCGCACTACGAGACGCTGACGGTCGAGCGGGATGCGGCGCGGCGTGACGCGCTGGCGGTCCTGCGGCGCGACCGCGAGGAACTCGACCGTCATGCGCGAAACGGCGTCCCGGTTCGGCTGGCGCTTGGCTTCTATCGCGGCGGCACGCTGCGCGAGCCGCTGGCGCGGCTGATCGACGGCTACCAGCCGCCCCCACCGCCGCCGGCCACGATCGAACTCGACAGCCTGTCGCTGTTCCGCAGCGGCAGCGCCACGCTGAATCCAGGCTCCAACCGCGTGCTGATCGGTGCGCTCGACATGATCAAGGCGCATCCCGACAAGCGCGTGCTCGTGGCCGGCCACACCGACTCCACCGGCAACGCGCAGGCCAATGTCAGGCTGTCCGAGGCGCGCGCCGCATCGGTGCGGGACTGGCTCGCCGACGCCGCCGCGTTGCCGCTCACCCACTTCGCGGTGCAGGGCTATGGCGCCACGCGTCCCAAGGCTTCGAACGACACGGTGGCGGGCCGCGCGGCCAACCGCCGCGTCGAGATCACGCTTGTGCCGGACTGCCGCGACGCACGTGGCGGCGATCCGGCTACCCCTGGCCACCCGGCCTGTTCATTCCCATCGAAGGAGTAAGACACCATGGCAATTCCCGCATACATGTGGATCAAGGACGATGGCGGCGCCGATATCAAGGGCTCCGTGACCGTATCGGGCCGCGAGGGCAGCGTGGAACTGGTGGCGTTCGAACACGGCGTCAACATTCCGACCGATTCGAACACCGGCAAGCTGACCGGCACGCGCGTGCACCGGCCCATCCTGTTCACGAAGGAAACCGATGCGTCGTCGCCGTACCTCTACAAGGCCGTCACGAGCGGCCAGACGCTGAAGTCGATCGAAATCAAGTGGTACCGGATCGACGATGCCGGCAAGGAGAAGGAGTACTTCAACACCAAGCTCGAAAACGTGAAGGTGGTGGGCGTCACGCCGCGCATGCTCGACATCAAGAACCCGGCGTTCGAGAAGCACAACCACCTCGAAGACATCGAACTGCGTTACGAAAAGATCACCTGGGCTTACAAGGACGGCAACATCATCCACGCGGACAGCTGGAACGAACGCTCCTGATCCGCAGGTAGCCAACGGGCGCCCGTCTGTCGCGCGGACGTGACGGGCTGCCCGCTTCCTTCGGCTTCCCCGCTGCCTCCCTGGCCACCGCTTCCTCCCTCCTTGCCTCCCCAGCCGCTGCCGATCGCCCATGAAAGCCCGAGACTACGCACCGCTCCTCCGCCGCCTCAACGCGCATTGCGCGCATGCGCTGGCCGAAGCCGCCAGCCTCTGCGAGACGCGGGCGCACCGCGATATCGAGGTGGAGCACTGGCTCATCAAGCTGCTGGAACCCGGGGACGGCGACCTGCACGCGATCCTGCGCCGCCATGACATCGATGTCGACGCCATCTGGACCGGGCTGCTGGCCGCCATCGAACACCTGCCGCATGACCTGCGCGGCAAACCGGGGCTGTCGCCGCGCGTGGGCCAATGGCTGGAAGCCGCGTGGCTCAAGGCATCGCTGGACGCCACGGCACCTGCGGGATCGATCCGCTCCGCGCACCTGCTGGCCGCGCTGGCCGATACCCCGGGTCTGCTGCGCGCGCCCGAAGCCTGGCCGCTGCTGAGCATTCCGTCGGCACAGGTACTGCAGGAGCTTTGCGAACTCGACGGCATCTCGGGCGAGCGCGATGCCGGGCCACCCGATTCCTCGCCGTCGCTACCGGCCGCCGCCGATTACGGCGTGCTGGCACGCTTCACGACCGACCTCACTGCCAAGGCCCGCGAAGGACGCATCGACCCCGTGTTCGGCCGCGAGGTGGAAATCCGGCAGATGGTCGATATCCTCGCGCGGCGCCGCAAGAACAATCCCATCCTCGTGGGCGAGCCCGGCGTCGGCAAGACGGCGCTGGTAGAAGGGCTGGCGCTGATGATCGCCGAGGGCGACGTGCCGGCGGTGATCCGCGACGTGGCCGTGCTGACACTCGATCTCGGGCTGCTGCAAGCCGGCGCGGGGGTCAAGGGCGAGTTCGAGCAACGGCTCCGGAACGTGATCGAGGCCGTGCAGCAGTCGCCCACGCCGATCCTGCTGTTCATCGACGAGGCGCACACGCTGATCGGCGCGGGCAACAGCGCTGGCGGCGCTGACGCCGCCAACCTGCTCAAGCCGGCGCTGGCACGCGGTGAACTGCGCACCATCGCGGCTACCACGTGGTCGGAGTACAAGCGCTACTTCGAGCGCGACGCGGCGCTGGAGCGGCGCTTCCAGATGGTCAAGGTCGATGAGCCCGACGACGCGGGCGCCTGCCTGATGCTGCGTGGCCTGAAGGACCGCTATGCGCAGCACCACGGCGTGCATGTGACCGATGCCGCCGTGGCCGCGGCCGTGCGCCTCTCGCGCCGCTATCTCACGGGACGCCAGTTGCCGGACAAGGCCGTGGACCTGCTCGACACCGCAGCGGCGCGCGTGCGCATGAGCCAGCAAACCCGGCCGATTGCGCTGCGCACGTGCGAGGCCCGGCAGGCCGCGCTGCAACGCGAGCGCCAAGCGCTCGAACATGACCAGTGCGTGACCGGCACACGCCAGGGCGAGCGGCTGGCATCGATCGACGCCGAACTGGCCGTGCTGGAAAGCGAGCGGCAACGGCTGGAAGCCGCGTTCGCCATGCAGCAGTCGGCCGTCGATGAACTGGTGACACTGCGTGAACGCTGGCAGGCGGCTGACGGGCCCGAGGCACGCGCAGCGCTGGAGACGACGATCGCGGCAAGGCACGCAACCCTCGCGGTCCCCGGCGAGGCGGCGCTGGTGCACGCGGAGATCGGCGAAAGCGCGGTGGCGCAGGTGATTGCAGACTGGACCGGGGTACCGGTCGACAGCCTGCTGGCCAACGAACTGGCCACGATACTCGAACTCGAAGCCCGGCTCGGCCAGGCCGTGGTGGGCCAGGACGACGCGCTGTCCGCCATCGCCATGCGGCTGCGCGCGGCCAAGGCCGGGCTCAATGGCGAGGAATCGCCGCTCGGCGTCTTCCTGTTGACCGGACCCTCGGGCACGGGCAAGACCGAAACGGCGCGCGCGCTGGCCGACGCGATGTTCGGCGGCGATCGCTCGCTGATCACCATCAATCTGTCCGAGTATCAGGAGGCGCATACCGTCTCGCAACTCAAGGGGTCGCCGCCGGGCTATGTCGGCTATGGCGAGGGCGGTATCCTGACCGAAGCCGTGCGCCAGCGGCCCTACAGCGTGGTGCTGCTCGACGAGGTCGAGAAGGCGCACCGCGACGTACTGAGCCTGTTCTATCAGGTGTTCGACCGCGGCTTCATGCGCGACGGCGAGGGGCGCGTGATCGATTTCCGCAATACGGTCATCGTCATGACGTCGAACCTGGGAGCCGGCGAAATCCTCGCGGCCAGCGAGGCCATGGAACAGGCGGGCGGCCGGACCACGCCCGCGATGCTGATGGAGGCCATCCGGCCCCGGCTGGCGGACCATTTCCAGCCGGCCCTGCTGGCGCGCTTCCAGACCGTGGTGTTCCAGCCGCTGGGCGCCGACGCCATGGCGACGATCGTCCGAATGAAGCTCTCCAAGGTGGAGGGGCGCATCGCGCGCCGGTTCGGCGTGCCGCTGGAATGCGACGACGCGCTGGTGACGGAGCTTGCGCGGGCCTGCCTGCTGCCCGATACGGGCGCGCGCAACATCGACAGCCTGCTCGACCAGCAGATCCTGCCGGTGCTGTCACGCGAACTGCTGGTGCGTGCCGGCCGGGGCGAAGCGCCCGGCGCGATCCGCCTGTCCTTCTCCGAGGCTGACGGCATCGGCGTCGAGTTTGCGGCGGAGGGCCGCTGATGCGCGGCGGGCCGGGGCTGTTCGAGGCCGTGACGGGCTACTTTGCCGATGGCGTGGCGATTGACGAATTCGATGCGGCCACGCAGACCTTCCTTTCCGTGCGCGACAACATCCAGCGCATCCTGAACAGCCGGCGCGGCGCTCTGGCCCATTTGCCGGATTACGGTCTGGGCGATCTGTCGCGGATTTATCGGCACCTGCCGGCATCCGCCCACACGCTCAAGCGCGAGATAGAAACCACGTTGCTGCGATACGAGCCGCGCCTCAAGGCGATCGACATCGTGATCGACGCGACCGAGCCCGGCATGCTGCTGAGCTTCACGATGAGTTGCCACCTGCATCAGGCCGGGCTGGTGCGTTTCGGCACCCATTTCACGCCTGATGGCAAGACCCGCCTGACGCTGCGCCGCGCGCAGCAAGACCGGCTCTGACCCTTCCAAGAGTAGGGACATTACGTTTTGTAGCGATCGATCTATAATCGCTCGCATGGTTTCATACCGATCGATACAAAACAAGGACCGCCATGGCTCGCCCCCGGCAGTTTGATGCGCAGACGGCACTGGCCGCCGCCCAGGAAACCTTCTGGGCCAAGGGCTACCAGGCCACCTCGACCCGCGAGCTGACGCAGGCCATGGGCCTGACGCAGCCCAGCCTTTACAACGCCTTTGGCGACAAGCGCCAGTTGTTCCTGCAGGCGCTCGATGACTACCTGAACCGCTCGCTGCGCGAACGCATGCTCCGGATCGAGGCGGGCTATCCGCCTGCGCAGGCGCTGGAGCAGTTTTTCGCCGAGAGCATCGAACGTGGCGCCCGCGAACTGCCCCATCGTGGCTGCATGCTGATCAATACGGCGCTCGAAGCCTCGCCCGACGATCCCGAGATGCAGGCGGCGGTGGCCACGGAACTGGCGATGCTGCGCGATTTCTTCGCGCGGCTGGTAACCGCCGCACAGGCCGACGGCAGTATCGCTCCCAGCCATGACGCCGACGACGTCGCGTCGATGCTGCTGTCCCTGCAGGTGGGCATGCGCGTGCTGTCGCGCGTGATGCCGGACCGGGCGCTGCTGGAAGCCACGGTGCGGCCCGCGCTGGCCGTGCTGAAACTGCGCGCCACGCATCACGGACCGGGCTGAAGCCCTTCTTCCTCCGTTGAATCCCTGACACCCGACACGCGGCCCGCGCCGCGTGGGGGTGCCGCTCGTCCCGCGCAAACAGAAGAATCGAGGACCGCCCCATGTCACAAGACGCCACTGTCAACACTTCCGGCGCACCCGCCCCGGCCGCCGCTGCCGAGACGCTCGACCGCCAGGCGCTGCACGCCGCGCTGGCCGGTCTCTGCGCGAGCCTGGTCGCCATCGGCCTGGCCCGCTTTGCCTACACGCCGCTGATTCCCGCACTGATCCAGGCGCACTGGTTCAGCGCATCCGACGCCGTGATGCTCGGCGCCGCCAACTTCGCCGGTTATCTTGCCGGCGCGTTGCTGGGACGGCCACTGGCCGCGCGGATGTCGAACCGCCACGCGCTGCGCTGGCTCATGGTGGCCGCCACGGCCGCGTTCTTCGCCTGCGCGGTGCCGCTTTCGGTCGGCTGGTTCTTCTTCTGGCGCTTTCTGTCGGGGCTGGCGGGCGGCGCGATCATGGTGCTGGTTGCCACGGCCATCCTGCCGCACATCGCACCGGCACGCCGCGCGTTCGTCAGCGGACTCATCTTTCTGGGGCTGGGGCTCGGCATCGCCGCGTCCGGCACGCTGGTGCCGGAGCTGCTCCGGCTCGGCCTGCAGGCCACATGGATCGGGCTCGGTGTCGTCTCACTGGTCCTGACCGCCGCGAGCTGGCCTGGCTGGCCGGCCAGCGACACGCCGCCCGGCATGCCGGCACCGTCGGCCACCGGCCACCACGCGGCGGACGGCGCGCTGGCCGCGCACCGCAATGCGCTGCGCGTGATCTACGTCCAGTACGCGGCCAATGCGCTCGGCCTGGTGCCGGCCATGGTGCTGCTGGTCGACTACGTGGCGCGCGGGCTGGGGCAAGGCGCGTCGGTAGGTGCCGGTTATTGGGTGCTGTATGGGCTGGCCGCCATCAGCGGGCCGCTGGTGAGCAGTTGGCTCGGCGCACGTGTGGGGTACCGCATCGGCTACCGCATCGCCATGGTGCTGCAGGGGCTGGCCGTGGGCTTGCTGGCCGTGTCCCACCATACGGCGGCGTTGTGGGCGGCCACGATCGTGCTGGGCGCGTTCACGCCCGGTATCGTGCCGATGGTACTGGGGCGGCTGCAGGACATGATGCCGCACGATCCCACCGCGCAGCGCGCCGCGTGGAGCCGCGCCACCGCGTCGTTCGCACTGTTCCAGGCGCTCGGCGGCTACGGTTACGCATGGCTGTTCTCGCATACGCACGAGAACTACGCGCTGATCTTCACCTGCGGCGCCGTGGCGATGGCCGTGGCGTTCGCGGCCGACTTCGTGGTGCCGCGGCGCGGCTGAGCGGCCTCTACTCGCCGTCGGCGAACTTCTGCAGCAGCCGCAGCAGTTCACGCAACTCATCGGACGAGAAATGCCGCAGGCGATGGTTCAGCACCTGCGGCGCGATCTCGGGAATGTTGCAGGCCACGGTGCGGCCCTTGTCGGTCAGGATCAGGTGCACCACGCGCCGGTCTTCGTCGCTGCGATGGCGCTGGAGCAGGCCCTTGTTTTCGAGCTTGTCCAGCATCCGCGTCATCAGGCCGGTGTCGATGCTCAGCGCGCGGCTGATTTCGAGTGGAGTACCGACCGAACCGCTCTTCAGCGACATCAGGATACCCATCTGCTGCCCGGTGATATCGAGCGGCCGCAGCGCCGCGTCCATCTCCATCAGCAGGCTGTTG
The DNA here is from genome assembly GCF_004217045.1 of Cupriavidus agavae. GTDB lineage: Bacteria > Pseudomonadota > Gammaproteobacteria > Burkholderiales > Burkholderiaceae > Cupriavidus > Cupriavidus agavae. Next base: position 95,453 of record NZ_SGXM01000010.1, on the reverse strand, counting down.
CGGGCCCGGTTCAGATGGAACCCCACACTCTGCGTCGGTTGGAAGTTCTCGCGTGTGTAGTGTTTCACGGCAATTCAGACGAATCGGAACACCTCAATGTATCTGATCCATCAATAATTGCAAAGACCGAGATCAATCAGACGCGCGATGCCGCCGCACGCTGGCCATTTAGTACCGCCGTGACCTCCCTGGCCACGGCATCGCCCACGCGGCGGGCTTCGCCGCTGACGCTGTCGCGGCTCACGCCCGTGGCGCCGTGCACGCCGGCATCGGCCGCGGCGGACACCGCCACATGGCCGGCCAGCGCACCCACGCCGGCCGTTTCGGCCATGCCGGGCAGATGGCCGCTGTCGGCGTGCGTCTCGAACAGGGCCAGCGGCACGGCCTGGCCGTTGGCGGGCTGGTAGGAGACCTGCACGGCCGCCGTCACGTCGCTCTTGCCGGCGCCGAGGCCGATCAGCAGGCGGCGGCGCTGCTTGCCTTCGTCGATGGTCTCGAAGCGGCCTTCCACGACGAGGGCATTGGCGTCGGCCGGCACCGGGCCGTCGAGGCGCACCGCGTTCAGGCCCTGGGCCTGCAACTGCTTCACGATCTCGTCGGCGGCGGCGTTACGGGCATCCTGCGAATCCTTGTCCTGGCCGCTGGCCGTGCTGCCGCTGGCCATCGCGGCAATCCTCTTCATCATGCCGGTGTCCACCTTCACGTTGGCGTCGGCGGCGTCGAAGCCGCGCACGTAGATCACGTCGGGATGGATTGCCTGGGCCGACACGGGCGGCATCGGCTCCGAGATCATCGTCGTGGCGGAGGCGCAGCCGGACATCATCATCGACGAGGCAGCCAGGGCGGCAACGGCGGTCAGCTTGAGGCGGCGCGAGAGGGTCTTGAGGGTGGCGTGCATGATCGGGTCCTTTGGGTGTGGTCTGGTTTGGCACCGGACATCGGTGCCGGGCAGGACCCAGTATTGGAGATGGCCGGGCAACAAGCCAGGCAGGAACTATGTCGGGAAATGTCACGGCCGCAGGTCGCACCCGACAGGTCAGGCGGGCAGCGAGACCACGACCTCCAGGCCGCCCCCCTGGCGGGCACGGAATGCCAGCTCGCCGCCGTGCAGGCGCGCGATGCGCTCGACGATGGCCAGCCCGAGCCCCGTGCCGCTCGACCCGCGCGTGTTGCTGCCCCGGCTGAACGGCGCGCGCAACTGTTCGAGTTCGTCGAGGCCGATGCCGCTGCCGCGATCACAGATCGCCACGTGCACGGTGCCGCCCGCCTGCCAAGTGCGCACCAGCAGGCCGGTCTTGCCGTAGTGGATGGCGTTCTGCATCAGGTTCATCAGCATCCGCAGCATGCTCGTGGGACGGTATGGCACCGGCGGCAGCGGCTGCAGGTCGAGATCGAACACATGGCCCAGGCCCGCGAAATCGGCCGCCAGCTGCCCGACCAGCGCGTTGAGGTCGCCCGGCACCGGGACCTCGCGTTCGCCGCTGCCGGCGTAGTCCATGAACTGTTGGAGAATCGTGTCGATATGGTCGAGATAGCCTTCCACCGAGGCCACGAAGGCATCGTCGGCGCCACGCGGCAGCGCCATCGCCATGGCCAGCCGCAGCTTGGTCAGCGGCGTGCGGATGTCGTGCGAGACACCCGCCAGCATCAGCGCGCGGGTTTTCTCGGCCTGCCGGAGCGCCTCGGTCATGTCGTTGAACGCCTGGCTGACCGTGGCGATCTCGGTGGGCCCGTCCACCGGCAGCGGCTCCGGCAGCTCTCCCGCGTGGATCTTGCGCGCGGCGCGTTCCAGCTCGCGCAGCGGACGGTTCAGGTGCCGCTGCAGCAGGTAGCCGGCCAGCGCCGCCAGCAGGCCAAGCCCGGCCGAGAGCCCGATGGCCGCGCTGATGCCGCTGGCCTGCGAATCGGCGGTCATCGGCAGCGCGATCCACGCCGGCGCGCCGGCCACGTGGACGCTGATCCAGAGCTTTTCGTGATCGGCACTGCCCTGCCAGCGCACCTCGGTCTCGCGCGACAGGTCGCGTCGCAGCGCGCGCATGAAGGTGTCGCGCTGCCACGTGCGGAACGGGTGCGCGGCGTCGGCGCCGGCCGGCTCGTCGGGGGGCGGCTCGAACTGGCCGCCGATGCGCGCCAGCGCAGCCCGGCCGGCCTCGGGCGGCAGACCGGCCAGCGCGCTGTCCATCAGCGCGACGTAATGGGAGAACACGCCCGCCGCGCGCTCTACGCGCGGGCGCTGCACGAAGTGCAGCAGCACGAACAGCGAGCACGCCTGCGTGACGAACACCAGCATCACGAGCAGCGCGATATTGCGCGCCAGCAGCGAGCGGGGCATGAGCGCGCGGATCATCCCTCCACGCCCGCCACGAGCATGTAGCCCACCCCCCACACGGTCTTGATGAAACGCGGCTTGGACGGGTCTTCCTCGACGATCTGGCGCAGCCGGAGGATCTGCACGTCGATGCTGCGGTCCAGCGCTTCGTGGTCGCGGCCCCGGGCGCGCGCCAGCAGGTTCTCGCGGCTGACCGCGCGATTCGGCGAGGAACCCAGCGCGTGCAGCAGCAGCATCTGGGCCGAATGCACGTCGACGGGCGCGCCGTCGCGCGTGAGCGTCTGCTTGCCCACGTCGAAGCGGAAGGCACCGAAGCTCAGCGTCTGCGTGGAAACCGTGGGATCGCCCGCCGCAATCTTCTGGCGCCGCAGCAACGCGCGCAGGCGGGCCACCAGCTCATCGGGCAGGAAAGGCTTGGCCAGGTAGTCGTCGGCCCCGGTGTCGAGGCCCACGACGCGGTCGGCCGGCTCGCCCTTGGCCGTCAGCATCAGGATCGGGATGGTCTGGCCCTCGGCGCGCAAGCGCCGGCAGATCGTCAGGCCATCCTCGGGCTCCATCATCAGGTCCAGCACGAGCACGTCGTAGGGCTCGCGCTGCAGGTAGCGGGAAAGCTGCTTGCCGTCCGCCACGGCACGCACCTGGAAGCCGTGGCCGGTCAGGAAGCGCTGCAGCATGTTGCGTAGTTCCGCCTCGTCGTCGAGGACGATGATCCGGTTCACCTGCTCCATGCGCCCCTCCAGGGTTACGGGCTTGACGCATCAACGCTGCTTCATGCGCTGCGCCATGAACACCTCGATCTGCGGCAGCGTGATGTAGCCGTGGCGCTGCGTGTCGATCTCGTCGAAATGGCGTGCCACCATCGGCATGCCGGCCTGGGCCTGCTCGCGCGTCAGCTTGCCGTCGCGCGTGGTGTTGGCGGCCGCGAAACGCGTCTCCAACTGGGTCAGCACCTGCTCGGCACGCGCCGTGCGGTCGCCGCCGCCGGCCATCGGCATGCCCTGGGCGCTGGCGCCTGCAGAAACAATACACAAGATAAGTACAGCAATCATCTTCTTCATGATGAAACTCCGTGGGTTGGCCAACCAGGTCGCTTCGACCCGGGCTGGCCGGTTGGGGGAAATTGCGGAAATCAGGCGTAGTGCGTGGGAATCCAGACGCGGCCGACCCAGTGGCCGGGCACGACCACGGGACGCGGCGCCGTGACCACGACCATCGGCAGCGGCGCCACGCGCACCGGCGGCGGTGCAATCACCACCGGCGTCACCGGCACCGGGGCCGGGACGACCACCACCGGCGGCGGGGGCGGCGGCAGCACGGCCGGCACGGGCGCCACCACGGCCACCGGTACAGGCGGCGGCACATAGACCGGCGGCACGCCCACCACGACGGTGGTGCCCGTACTGACCGTCGCGCCGTGCACGACCGTCGTGCCGCCGGTGGTCACCACGCCGGACGAGACGCGGGTCGCGCTGCCCGAGTGGTTCACGGTGCCGCCATAGCTGCCGCTGACGGTGCCGGAGCGGTCACAGGTGCCCCAGGCGCAGGACGTCGATGCCGAATGGCCGTAAGTGTTGCCGTTGCCGGCGGTCACGGTGCCGGACGAGCTGTACTGGCCTGCGCCGTCGCGGGTGACGCTGCCGCTGGTCGAGGCCGAATGGCCGTTCGATCCGGTCATGTCGCCCGAGTGGCTGCAGGTGCCGCCGGCGCAGCTCGTGCTGCCATCGTGCTGTACCGAACGGCCGTTCGGGCCCACGGCGGTGCCGCTGTTCGAGAACTGTCCCGGCGCATTGCGGGTCACGGTACCGGTGTTCGTGGCCAGCCCGCCGTAGGGGCCCACCACGCCGCCGGCGTGGCCGCAACTGCCGCCACCGCACGACATGGCGTGGCCGCCACTGTAGGTGCCGCGCGGCGTATAGGCGTTGAAGTGGCCGCCGCTCCAGGCGAACGCGGAAGCGTTGACCAGCAGGAGCAGGGAGCCGGCGGCGGCGATCAGGATTCGGTTTGCCATGATGTTTTCCTTCGAGTTCGGTTTGCTTCGGGACGCTGCGTATCGCGTCGACGGGCTGAACTCTAGGATGCGCACGCCCAACTGTCGCCCCGCGAATCATGTCGGGATATGTCACGCGGAACCGCTGACATCGGGCGACATATTTGATTGCTGGAAGCCATCCGGGCGGCCCACTACATTGGCCTCACCGACGCAGCACTGCAGCGTCACCCCGAACCGAAACGCAGAGAAAGAGAGGCAAGCCATGTTGACTACCGGAACCATCGCAAGCGCCGTGACGGCGTTCATCGTCACCGTCTCACTCGTGGAGGCCGTGATCCTGTGGCGCCGCCGCCGCGGCACGGACAACCCATACTCGTGGAAGGAAGTGTGGCTCTCGCTGGCCGACCTGGCCGGCCGCAAGCTGTCGGTGCTATTGCCTCTGTCGCTGGCCACGCCGGTATTCCACCTTGCCTGGGAGCACCGCCTGTTCACGGTGACGCTGAACAGCGCGCTGATGGTGCTGCTGCTCTTCATCGGCCAGGAGTTCTGCTACTACTGGTACCACCGCGCCTCGCACCGCATCCGCTTCTTCTGGGCCACGCACGCCGTGCACCACTCGCCGAACCAGATGAGCCTGGCCTCGGCCTACCGCCTGGGCTGGACCGGCAAGATCACCGGCAGCGCCGTGTTCTTCGCCCCGCTGGTGCTGCTGGGAGTGCGGCCCGAGGTGGTGCTGGCCACGCTGTCGGCCAACCTGCTCTACCAGTTCTGGCTCCATAACGACTGGATGCCCAAGCTCGGCTGGCTCGAATACGTGTTCAACACCCCGTCGGCCCACCGCGTGCACCATGCGTCGAATGTGGACTACCTGGACGCCAACTACGGCGGCGTGCTGATCATCTTCGACCGCCTGTTCGGCACCTATGTGGAGGAACGCGCCGACGAGCCGGTACGCTACGGCCTGGTGCACCCCACCACCACGGCCAACCCGATCGTCAACCAGTTCGAGCATTGGATCAGCCTGTTCCGCGACATGGCCAACTCCCGCAAGCCGTGGCATGCACTGGGCTACCTGACGATGCCCCCGGGCTGGGCACCCGACGGCCAGGGCACCACGACCGAGGCCCTGCGCCTGGCCCAGCAGCAGCAGCGGCGCACCGCGCAGGCCGCCGAGTCTGCCGGCGCCGCCCCCGAGGGCACGCTGCAACAGGCATGAAGGCTGTCCCGCAGGTATGACACGACAGGCCACGGTGTGCGATCATCGTGGCCTGTTCGCCTTTCCGAGCGCCTCTCCCCATGCCCGAACGCATCAGCGAAGACATCACGTTCCGCAAGCTCGAAGCGCTGCTCGCCTTCATGGAGACCGGCAACCTGGCCAAGGCCGCCGAGGCGCTCGACGTCAGCACGGTCAGCGTGCACCGCGCGCTGCATTCGCTGGAGGAGGGATTGCGCTGCACGCTGTTCCGCCACGAGGGGCGCAATCTGCTGCCCACCGAGGCCGCCCATGTGCTGGCCGACGTGGCGCGCGACGTGCTCAAGACCATGGCCGACGGGGTGCGCGTCACGCGCGAGGCCGCCGGCTATTCGGCCGACCAGCTCAAGATCGGCTCGCTCTACTCGCTCACCGTGCGCACCGTGCCGCAGGTCGTCATCGGGATCAAGATGCGCCGGCCCGACCTGCAGACGGAACTGGTGCTGGGATCCAACGCCGACCTGCTCGACAAGCTGCGCCAGGGCACCATCGACGCCACGCTGATGGGCATGCCCGAACCTACCCCGGAGATCGAGTCGATCCCGATGTTCGAGGACGATATCTTCTTTGCCGCGCCGGCCGATTCGCACTACGCCCGCATGGACGCCGTGGACCTGCGCCAGTGCCGCGACGAGCCCTTTGTCTCGCTGGGCGACGGCTTCGTGACGTCGAGCGGCTTTGCCGAGGCATTCCGGATTGCCGACTTCCACCCGAACGTGGTGATGAAGGTGGGCGACATCTTCTCGCTGATGAACCTCGTGGGCGGGGGTATTGGCTACACGCTGCTGCCAGGGCGCGTGCGCGACGTGGTGGCGCGCAACGTGGCCTTCGTGCCGCTGACGGCCGACTACGGCATGAAGCAGACCATCGGCCTGAGCTTCCTGCGCCGCCGCGAGCGCGATCCCAACCTGCTGGCGCTGGCGGCGGTCTGCCGCATGATGACGCGCGAGCCGCGCTGAGCGGTTTCAGTCGGCCGAGGCCGGCGCCGGCGCGGCGCTGCCGCGCAGCGTGGTCTCGCGCAGGCGCGCCACGAAGAACGGCGCGATCAGCGAGACCCCCGCGCTCAGCAGGAACAGCAGCCGGAACGCACGCTCCGCGGCCACGCGCACCGCTTCCGCATCGGCCTGGTCGCCACCGGCCATCACGCGCCGGAACATGCTCATCAGCACATCCTCGCCGCCCTTGAGGTCGGACACCGCCACGCCGCTGTGGCGCAGCAGCGCGATCAGCACCGTGGTCAGCACGGCCACGCCCACCGCCCCGCCCAGAAGGCGCGCGAATGCGGTCAGCGCCGTGGCGATGCCAACCTGCTGGTGCGGCACCGCGTTCTGGGTGGCCACCAGGCCCGAAGGCAGTTGCAGGCCAATTGACAACCCGAGCGTGACCATGACGATGGCGGCCAGCAGCACCGCGTGCGGCGGCGTGAAGGCCAGCGCGACGATGGCTACCGGCGCCACCAGCGAGCCGGTCATCTGCAGCGGCTTGTAGCGGCCGCTCCAGGTCATCAGCCGGCCCGAGATGTAGGCGCCGAACGGGATCGCCAGCGTCAGCGGCACCAGCCGCAGCGCGGCGGTATCGGCATGGGCGCCGCCCACCACCTGGAAGCGCAGCGGCAGCAGCACCGACATCGCAATCAGTTGGAAGAAGCACAGGAACAGCGTCAGGCAGCAGATGGCCACCGTCGGCACGGCCAGCATGTTGAGCGGGATCACCGGGTCCACGGCGCGGCGCTCCTGCCAGACGAACAGCGCCATGCCGACCAGCCCCGCCGCCAGCAGTCCGATGGTCTGCGGCTCGAACGGCGCATGGCCCTGCCCCAGCCGGGTCAGGAACACCAGCACGCCCGAGAGGCCGCCACCGAACAGCAGCGCGCCCAGGTAGTCGATGCGGTGCCTGCGGCCGCTCACCGGCAGGTGGCGCAGCGCCCGGCGCACGACCACCAGGGCCAGCAGCGCCAGCGGGATGTTGATCCAGAAGATCCAGCGCCACGACAGGAAGTGCGCCAGATAGCCGCCGATCACCGGACCGGCCATGCTCGCCACGGCCCACACGCCGCTGACATAGCCCTGGTAGCGGCCTCGCTCGCGCAGTGGCACCACGTCGGCGATGGTCGCCTGCGACACCGAGATCAGCCCGCCGCCCCCGAGGCCCTGCAGGATGCGCGCGACGATCAGCATCGGCATCGTCGTGGCCATGGCGCAGGCAATCGACGCCAGCAGGAACAGCACGATGGCGAAGGTCAGCACCGCCCGGCGGCCCAGCACGTCGGACAGCTTGCCGTAGATCGGCGTCACCACCGTGGAGGCCACGAGGTAGGCGGAAATCACCCACGCCATGTCTTCGAAGCCGTTGAGCTGCAGCGCGATGTCGGGCAGCACCACGGCCACGATCGACTGTTCGAGCGCGCCGAGCAGGATGGCCAGCATCAGGCCGAAAATGACCTGCATGACCGGCACATCGGCCGGCGGCGAATCGGGAGAAGGCTTCACGGAGGGTGCAGCGGACATGAGGTGATGGCCTGCCTGGCAGAAGATCCCGGCAGGGATCGCCGCTGGTATGAATCGGAAGAGGCGACATTTTATGCGAGCGCTGAAAAGCTCGCCTGACGGTTTCCTTTCAATCGGCCTGCATCGAGGGAAAAAAAGCGGCGCAAGGATTACCTGCGCCGCTTCCGGGGCCATCGTCTCGATCACTCCCGCCGGGTCAGAACGTCTCCCAGTCTCCGCCATCGGCCATGGCCGGCGTCGGCGCGGCGGCAGGACGCCGGCGCGGCGCCGTGGCCAGGACCGGCTCCTTGCGCTGGTGCACGACCGGCGCACGCGACGCCACAGGCTTGGCGGCCTGGCGGGCCAGCACCGGCGCGGCGTCGGCCTTGCGCTGGACCGGCGGACGCACCGCAGCGGGCACGGCGGCGGCACGCTTCGACGCGGCAGCAGGGGCGGCCTTGGCAACCGCGCGGCGAGCCGGCACCGCCACTGCGGGAGCCCGGGGCGCCGGCAGTGCGCGTGCCGCCGGTGCAGCGGTGAGCGCGGCAACCGGCGTGGGGGCGCGGCGCGGGGCTTCGGCGGTGCCCTGCGCCAGTTCGAACCGGCCGGCCTCGTCCACCAGGCCGCTGGCCTGCTGGAGCAGGCTCTCGGCGGCGGCACTGGCCTCTTCCACGAGCGCGGCATTCTGCTGCGTGACCGATTCCATCTGCGTGATGGCCAGGCTGACTTGTTCGATGCCGGCGGTCTGCTCCTCGCTGGCGGCCGTGATCTCGCCCATGATGTCGGTCACGCGGCGCACGGCACCGACGATATCGTCCATGGTCTTGCCCGCCACTTCCACCTGCTTCGCGCCGTCCTGCACCTGGCGCACCGAGCCGTTGATCAGTTCGCCGATTTCCTTGGCGGCCGACGACGAGCGCTGGGCCAGGCTGCGAACCTCGGCAGCCACGACACTGAAGCCACGGCCCTGCTCGCCGGCACGGGCCGCTTCCACCGCGGCGTTCAGCGCCAGGATGTTGGTCTGGAAGGCGATGCCTTCGATCACGCCAATGATTTCCGCCACGCGCGCCGACGACTTGGAGATACCGTCCATCGTGTCCACCACGCTGCGCACCACGCGGCCGCCCTCGGTGGCCACGTCCGACGCGTTGACCGCCAGCTGGTTGGCCTGGCGCGCGTTCTCGGCATTCTGGCGTACGGTGGACGTCAGTTGCTCCATCGAGGCAGCGGTCTGTTCGAGCGACGCCGCCTGTTCCTCGGTGCGCTGCGAGAGGTCGCTGTTGCCGCTGGCGATCTCGCGAGCGGCGGTGTCGATCGACCCGGCCGCCTGCTGAATGCCGCGCACCAGGGTGCCAAGTTGGCCGAAGGCGCGTTCCAGCGCGCCGAGCATGCGGCCCATCTCGTCCTCGGTGCGGATGTCGATGGCATGGCCGAGCTGGCCCTGGGCCAGCGCCTCGGCGGCGTCGAGCGCCTGGCCGGCCGGGCGCGTGACCGAGCGCGCCAGCGCCACACCGAGCAGCGTGGCGATGATGGCGGCCACCACCGACAGGCCGATCAGCAGGTTGCGCGTGAAGACATACTGTCCGCTCGCGGCGTCCACGGCATCGGTTGCCAGCTTGCGGCCGATATCGGCAAAGGCGTCGAGCTTTTCGAAATAGGCGTTCTGCGCGGCCGGCAGCGTCACCACCAGCGCGGTGCGCGCGGCCGGGAAGTCGCCGGCGCGCAACTGGCCCAGCACCTGGTCGAGCTGCTGGTTGTAGGCGGCACGCACCTGCACCAGCGCCTCGAACCCGCCGATCGACTGCGCATTTGACGAACCTTGCAGGGCCTTGCCCAGCGCGTCGAGCGTGGCGCCGATCTGCTCGCGCAGCTTGACGATCTTCTCGGCATTCTGGGCGGCCAGTGCGGCATCCTCGGTCAGCGCGGCGTCGCGCAGCATGACACTGACCGTCAGCGTGCGCTCCTTGACCAGCTTCAGGTCCATCACGCGGATCAGGCGCAGCTCCACTGCCTCGTGGAGCACTTCGTTCATCACGCCCAGCGATCGCACCCCCAGCGCGGCCACCGCCCCGAGCAGCAGCACCACCACACAGAACGCCAGCGCCATCCGAGCGCCAATTCCCATCTTTCGCAAGCCCATCGCCTTACCCTTTTTGTCCGGTGTTGTTTGGTCGAGTCGAGCGGCATCCACCCGTGTCCGGGCGTCGCACAGGCCGGCTATCGGCGCGGATTTCGGGGGGCTTTAGCGAAAAAATGAATTGGGGGGAAAAGTCACCGCTCTTTCACAAATTGGCGGTGCGGACGGTGGCGTCTAATCTCATCCGTGCACTCCGATCCGCTGGAAACCGGCGGGCGCTGCAAGCCAGGGGACCGGCCGGCAGCGAAGGACGCGGGCTCAAAAAAAAGAAGCCCACGCGCGGGGTGCTCGTAGGCTTTCAGGACTGCTTTGCAAAAAGGAGCCGGCTGTACCCGGCCCGAATCCGGAATATAAACCCGCTTACATGAGGTGTAAATCGCGCTTCTATCAGGGTTTACCCATGTAGCGGGTGTAGTACAACCGGCACATGTATGCCAAAAGTGACGATATTGATCATATTTGGCCTTGTCGGTAGATAACGGACGATTGCCGGAAACCTTTAGCCGGCGCGGGTTTCAGGATGCGTCGACCGGCCCGGAAGCGCACGAATCAAAAAAGTGCTACATCAACCACAAAGTGCGCGCAACGAAATTAATAGAGAGATTCCTCTATACGTCGCGACCGCAACGATTCGTCAATGGTTGTAAAACTTTGTTACTCTCCGGCCTGAAGTATTCCCCTTCTCTCCTGGCATCGCCCGCATCGCTCGCGGGCTGGGCAGCGTCCTCCACTCGACCGAAGTACCTGCCCTTTCATGTGATTCATGATCGACATCAAGCCAGCGTCGAGAGCGAATGTTTCAAGTCTCGCCGCAAGCCGGCTGCCATCAACGTCACTTTTAGTGCGACATCCACCAAGGCAGCCGAACATGGGGCCGTTGTCAGCCGCCAGAACCCGCACGGGCTCTTCCGGAGAAGTTGTGAAGAAGGAAATCAAGGCTCCCCGCACCAGTCGCAAGCTGCAGCAGATGCAGTTCGCCGCGCACAGCGCCAGCCGCCTCGCAGTCATCGTCCACCTGTCGAACGGCACGCGGCTGAACGGCGTCGTCCTGGCGTCGGACAACTACATGATCCTGCTGGGCCGCAACGAGACGGATGCCACCCCCACGCTGATCTACAAGCGCGCGATCACGGTGGTCACGCCGGCACACGCGCCCGAGCAGGCCACGGATGTGCTGGATTCGGAGGCCGCGCCGGGTTTCGTCAAGCTCTACATCCCGCGCACCCGCAAGCGCCGCTGACCGCCGCGCGGCAGCCCCGGGCGCCGGCCACCGCACCTATATATATAGTGGCGCCCGGCAGCATGGCGGGGCGCCCCCAAACCCGGGCCATGGCCCAAAGCGCTACGCCCGCAACTCCCGCAAAAGTCACTCTAAAGTCTTCTCCCCATAGGTCGATAACCTTTGCAACGGAGGCACTCTACGCCCTGCAACGCAGGCAGCCAACGTTACGGCAACTGCCGGAATGCCTAAAACATTGCAAATAGGAGTCGTACCATGGCGCAAGTCATCAACACCAACATTCTGTCGCTGCAAACGCAGAGCAACCTGAACACGTCGCAATCGTCGCTGAACACCGCGATCCAACGTCTGTCGTCGGGTCTGCGCATCAACAGCGCCAAGGACGATGCAGCTGGCCAGGCCATCGCCAACCGCTTCACGGCAAACATCAAGGGCCTGACGCAAGCTTCGCGTAACGCCAACGACGGCATCTCGATCGCTCAAACGACCGAAGGCGCGCTGAGCGAAGTCAACAACAACCTGCAACGTATCCGTGAACTGGGCGTGCAGGCTTCGAACGGCACGAACTCGGGTTCGGACCTGAAGTCGATCCAGGACGAAATCAAGCAACGTCTGTCGGAAATCGACCGCGTGTCGGCCCAGACCCAGTTCAACGGCGTGAAGGTCCTGGCCAAGGATCAGAACATGTCGATCCAGGTTGGCGCCAACGACAGCGAAACCATCAGCATCGCGCTGAAGGAAATCACCTCGAAGACCCTGGGCGTTGCTGGCTTCAGCGTTGCCGGCCCGCAAGGCGCAACGGCTTCGATCGGTTCCGCAGCCGCTCAAACGGCTCTGGGTTCCGCTTCCCCGGTGACGGCTGCTTCGGCAACCGGCGTGGTCGCTGCTGACATCCAGCGCGCCCTGGGCCTGAACACGTCGGCTGCCGTGAACTCGCAGAGCGTGGTTGCCGATTCGAAGGGCAACTGGTTCGTGCAAGTGAGCATGACCGGCCTGACCGCCGCCGACAACGACGCCCTGGCTGCCAAGGGCTTCGCCGGCAACGGTACCGCCACGTCGACGACGATGTACATCGCCGTCAAGCCGACCGACGGCTCGGTCAACGGTTCGACCGTTGGCTTCACGCTGAAGGGTGGCTCGCTGCAGGCTTCGGACTTCCAGCAAACCGCCACGACCGACCCGCTGAAGACGCTGGACACGGCCCTGGCATCGGTTGACAACCTGCGTTCGAGCCTCGGTGCTGTGCAAAACCGCTTCGAGTCCACGATCAACAACCTGAGCACGACGATCAACAACCTGTCGGCTTCGCGTTCGCGCATCGAAGACGCTGACTACGCAACGGAAGTGTCGAACATGACCCGCGCGCAGATCCTGCAACAAGCTGGTACCTCGGTGCTGGCACAAGCCAACTCGACCACGCAAAACGTGATGTCGCTGCTGCGTTAATCGTAGCGCCGCAAGAAGGCCGGGCCGCAAGGTCCGGCTTTTTTGCCGGAGTGTTTCGCAGGCGGACCGCCGCCTGCAAAGCATTTCACCTTATCGCTGATCCTGCCCTACCGGACGGAGCCGACCATGGCGTTTTCCTCACCCGTTTCGCTGACGGCGGCACGCGTCACCGCCGACTTCGCGCAACCCGCCGCCGCCCAGGCCATGCCTGCCGCGGCGTCTTCGGCCGTCCCGGCCGCCTACGGCGTGCCGTCCCGCGAAGACGCCACCGCGCAGCTGCCGCCGGGAACGTCCGCCGACATGGCCGCCGCGGTGGGCGAACTGGTGGACGTGCTCAAGACCACCTCGATCGGCGTACGGTTCGAGATCGACCAGGACACCAACCGCGTGATCACCAAGGTGGTGGACAAGGAAACCGGCGAGCTGATCCGTCAGCTGCCGAGCGAAGAGGTGCTGCGCTTCGCGCGCGTCATCGACAAGCTCCAGGGGCTGTTCGTCAGCCAGAAGGCCTGACCGCGCGGGCGGTCATATCTCAAGCCCAAGTCAGTTGAAGTCATAACAACAGGTAAAAGAACATGGCACTCTCCTCCATTGGCGTCGGATCGAACCTCAACCTCGCCGATCTGCTCGACAGTCTCGAAACCAACGAGAAGGTCCAGCTCACCGCGATCGACAACCAGGCCAAGAGCTTCCAGGCCAAGCTGTCGGGCTATGGCACCATCAAGAGCGTGCTCGACGCCTACTCGGCCGCCGCCAAGACGCTGTCCACCGCCTCGACGTTCGCCGCCGTGAAGCCCTACGTGGCCACCGAGAGCGTGCTGACCGCTGCCGCCAACTCGAACGCGGTGGCCGGCACCTACACCATCAACGTTACCTCGGTGGCCGCGGCGCAGAGCCTGGTCTCGAAGGGCGTGGCCGACCAGAAAGCCGGCATCGGCGGCGGCACCATCAACATCGACTTCGGGCCGGACCTCGCCACTGGTGGCGCCCCGACCTCCAGCAAGACCGTGACGCTGGGTTCGGATACCTCGCTGGAAGGCATCCGCGACGCGATCAACAAGGCCGACGTGGGTGTCACCGCCAGCCTGGTCAACGATGGCAGCGGCACGCCGTATCACCTGGTGCTGACCTCGGAGAAGACCGGCACGAAGTCGCAGATGAAGATCAGCGCCAGCGATGCCGCCGTGGGCGACGTCGTCAACTTCGACCCGACCCAGGCCACCCAGCCGAACGGCCTGAAGGAAGTCGTCAAGGCCGCCGACGCCAAGATGACCGTCAACAGCATCGACATCGTCAGCCAGAGCAACACGATCGAGGAAGCTGCGCAGGGACTGACGCTGACGGTCAAGTCGACGGGCACCACGACGATGGCCGTGACGCGCGACGACACCGCGATCACCGCCGCCGTGAACGGCTTCGTCACCGCCTACAACAACGTGCTGTCCGCCGCCAAGACGCTGACCGCCTACGACACCGACGCCGGCACCAAGGCCGCGCTCAACGGCGACAGCACGCTGCGCAACATCCTGGCCAGCATGCGCTCGATGCTGAACACGTCGATCCCCAACGGCGCCGGCGGCAGCAACACGCTGTCGGACCTCGGCATCGAATTCAACGTCACCACCGAGAACGCCGGCCGCCTGGAAGTGGACGACGACAAGCTCAAGAAGGTGCTGTCCAGCAATTTCAAGGACCTGACCTCGTTCTTCACGGGCGCCAACGGTGCCACGGGCATGGGCAAGACCATCACCGACTACGTGGACGGCCTGAACGCCACGGGCGGTGCGCTGGACGCGGTGACCGATGGCGTGACCGATACCCTCAAGCAGCTGGAAGACAAGTACACCGCCACCTCGGACCGCATTGACGTGGTGATGCAACGCTATCGCGACCAGTTCACGCAGCTTGACCTGCTGGTGGCGAAGCTGAACAACACCAAGACGTACCTGACGCAGCAATTCGCCGCGTTGAACGGTTCGGGCAGCAGCAGCAAGTAACGGAGAGGTTGCCATGTTCGCGCGCCAAGGAATCAACGCCTATGCCCAGGTCGGCGTCCAGACCGGGGTCATGAGTGCCAGCCCGCACAAGCTGATCGTGATGCTGTACGACGGCGCGCGCTCGGCCATTGCAAAGGCCAAGTTCCACCTGGAGAACAACGAGCTGGAAGCGCGCGGCAACGCAATCTCGAAGGCGATCAACATCATCGACAACGGGCTGCGCGCGGTGCTCGATCACGAGGCGGGCGGCGAAATCTCCGCCAACCTCGAGGCGCTTTACGAATACATGACGCGTCGCCTGATGCTGGCGAACCTGCACAGCGACGCCGAACTGCTGAACGAAGTGGACGCCCTGCTCGAGAATCTGTCCTCGGCCTGGGCCGCGATCGATCCGGCAGCTCCCGCCGAGGCCATGCAGGCGTCGCAGGCGGGAGACGCTCAACCCGTCCTGCAGGACTCATGATGATGTTTGCCATGTCACCCATCGTTAGAAGCTATGAAGAGCTTCTGGTGCTGTCCGAGCAGATGTTCGAGGCAGCCCGCGCGTCAAACTGGGATGCGCTGACCGATCTGCAGAAGGTCTATATGGCCGAAGTGGAGCGCCTGCGCCTGCTGGACCACAGCGCACCATTCGCGGACGCCGAGCGCCTGCGCCGCTTCCAGCTGCTGGAACGGATCCTGGCGTACGATGCCCGGATCCGCGACCTGACCAACCCGCGCCTGGCCGAACTGGGCGCGCTGCTGAACAACTCGCGCCGCCAGCTCGAACTCTCGAACGCCTACGGCGCCTGAGCGCCTTATACTGCCTGCCCCCGCTTTTCGCGCGGCAGGCACGGGCGTTCTCCTTTGCGTCCTGCGTCCGCCGACCATCGCCGCCCTTCGCCCATAAGCGCCCATGACCGGCATCCAGATTCCCGCCGCGCTGATTCCGCATCAGTCTCCGGACCCGCAACTGTCCAGGCCCGCACTCGCCGTCGACAAGCTCGCCGCGCTGATGCCGGTGCAGGATGTGTCGCAGGGCGACGTGCAGTCGTCCACGGGCGAGACGGTACAGGCCCGCCAGCCCAATCCATTGCTGCCGGGCGCGGTCGACCCGCGCCTGGGCGGGCGCAACCTGTCCACGCGCGAGACGCTGAGCTTTGCCGCCCGGGCCATCCTCGACCTGTTCGACGATGCCGAGCCGCAACCGCTGCGCGGCGGCACACCGCTGACATCGGCGCCTCCGGCCGGCGCCGACGGCACCGCCACGCTCTCCACGGCGCTGGCGAAGCTGGTGGACCAGAGCGGGATGTTCTATGAATCGCACCTGGCGCAGTGGGTCAACGGCCAGCGGCCGCTGTCGTCGCTGCTGCAGGAGCCCCAGGCCGCGCTGCGCCATCCGGCACCGTCCCCCGCGCAGCAGGGCCAGCCGGCAGCGCAACCGGGGCAATCCGCCCCCGCGCCTGCCGCGCTGCTGCCTTATGCCGGCCCGGCCGCTCCGCCCACCACCGCGCCGCCCAGCGCCACGCTGCTGGCCGAGCTGACGCGCCCGGCGATCTATCCGCTGTCCACCGGCGTGCCTGCCAGTCCGGCCGCGCCGCATCAACGTCCCGGCGAAGCGGCGGGCCAGCCCGGCAATGGCGCGCCATCGCCGGGAGCCACGCCTCAGACGCCCGCCGCCGAGCAGCGCCGCGCGGCACACGCCAGCGCCGCCGCGCATGCCTACCAGGTGACGGCCGAGGTGTCGCACGAAGGCCACCACGTGGCCCAGGCGCAGCGGGCGGCCATCGTCGCCGCCTGGAACGCGCCGGAGAGCGCAACCCTCGCGCCGCCGCCCGATACTGGCCCGCCCATCCATCCGGCGAGCGAAGGCGCGGTGCGCCAGCAGCTGGAACTGCTCGCCACGCAGCAGTTCCGTGCCACCATCGACGCCTGGCCCGGCATGCCCGTGGACTGGGAGATCACGCGCGAACAACCGCGCGAGCACGACGCCCACGCGGGCGGCACCGAGGCCGCCAGCTGGAGCACCCGGCTGCGCCTGAACCTGCCGCAGCTGGGCAGCGTCGACGCGGTGCTCACGCTCGGCGCGCACGGCATCGAGGCGCGGCTGCTGGCCGACAGCCCCGATACCGCGGCGCGGCTGACCGGGGGCCGGGCCGATTTCCGCGCCCAGCTCGAAGCGCGGGGCCTTGCCCTGCTCAACATGAACGTATCGATCCAGGACGGCCCCGCCGCCCCGGATACCGCCGCCCTGCCAGCATGAGCGCCAGCCAACCCGACCGCGGCGCGGCCGTCGCACTCTCCTACCTGGCCGATGACAAGGCGCCCCGCGTGGTGGCCAAGGGCTACGGCATGTCCGCCGAAGCCATCATCGCCCGCGCCCGCGAAGCTGGCGTCTACGTGCACGGCTCCCCGGCGCTGGTCAACCTGCTGATGCAGGTGAACCTTGACAGCCAGATTCCTCCGCAACTCTACGTGGCAGTGGCGGAACTGCTGGCCTGGCTGCACCGGATGGAAGCGGGCGGCGAATCGCCCGCGCTGCTGTCGCAGCCCGCCGCCACGCGTCCCGCCTGACGCCGCGGCGCGGGATCTGCGCCCGGCAGGTGCCGCGCATGCCACAACGCGCCACGCCGCGCCGCTGCCTTTTGAAATAGCGCCAATTCCGGCCGGTTTTCCCGCCGTTGCCCGGCGGCGCCTCTTGTTAATGTGCTCTCCATCCTCGGCCCCATGCCGAGACAGCGTCAAACTGAGAGCACGACGTCATGAACAGAAAGGTAACGATTGACCCGACGCGCCGCACGCTACAGGCGGCGTGGACGGCCTACTACGCCGGCAACAATGCCGAGGCGCTGAAGCGCGCGCGCGCTGCCAAGCGCCTGGGCGCCGGCAATCCCGACCCCTACTATCTGGAAGCTCTCGCGCTTTCGGCCCTGAACCACAACGCCGAAGCACGCGAACTGGCGCAGGCCGGACGCAAGCGTTTTCCGCAGTACCACGGCTTTACCGGCATGCTGGGCACGCTGGAAGTCAACCTGGGCAACTTCCATGACGGCGTGGTCATGCTCAAGGAAGCGCTCGAACACCAGCCCGGCGCGGCCCACCTGTGGATGTCGCTGGGCAATGCCTACTTCTCGCTTGGCGAGTACGACGAGGCGCGCCTGGCGAATGCCCGGGCCGCCGAACTTCAGCCCAATGACGCCGCGGCGCTGGGCAACTACGCCGCCGCAGTGCGCGAATCGGGCTCGACCATCGAATCGATTCCGATCCTGCGCCGCGCCATCGCACTGGACCCGCTGCAGCGCGTCAACCGCTCGAACCTGCTGTTCTCGCTGCTTTATGACGAGCACGTCGGGGCGCAGGAACTGCGCCGCGAAGCCACGGACTGGGCCGAAACGCTTGCCCGCACGCCGGTCGATGCCCCCCCGATGCAGCCGAGCGAAGGCCACCGCATCCGGATTGGCGTCCTGTCGAACGACTTGCGCCGCCATGCGTGCGCCTATTACCTGATCCCGCTGCTGGCCAACCTCGATCGCGAGCGGTTCGAAGTCCACCTGTTCTCGCTCTCCGGCGTGACCGACAACGTCACCAGGAAGATCCAGCAGTACGCCGACAAGTTCCATGACGTCTTCGGCATGAACGAGCAGGCCGTGGTGCGCGCCGTGCGCGCCCAGCGCTGCGACGCGATGATCGACCTCGGCGGATACACCGGTGCGTCGCCGCTGCAGTACATGGTGCACCGCCTGGCGCCCGTACAGATCGCCTGGCTGGGCTATCCCAGCACCACCGGCATGAAGGAAGTGCAATACCGGATCACTGACATCATCGGAGATCCGGTCGGCTTCGAATCCAACTACACCGAGACGCTGCTGCGGGCGCCGCTGTTCTGCGCCTTCCACCCGCACGTCACGGCTCCGCTGGCGATCTACGAGCCACGCTACCGCGTGGTGCCGACGCCCGCGCTGCAGAACGGCTACATCACGTTCGGCTCCTGCAACCACATCGCCAAGCTCGGCCCCAAGACGATGCGGCTGTGGAGTGCGGTACTGGCGCGCTGCCCCGGCAGCAAGCTGCTGGTGGAGTCTGCCGGCGTGGAGCGCGCCACCGTCCGGGACATGGTCCTCAGACGCATGCAGGAGCACGGTATCGACACCGAGCGCGTGATCCTGGTGCCGCGCGACGGCGCGAACCAGTACGTGACGTACCACGGCATCGACATCGCCCTGGATACCGCGCCGGTCACGGGCGGCACCACCACCTGCGACGCCCTCTGGATGGGCGTGCCCGTGGTCACGCTGTCCGGCGACACGTTCCACCAGCGCGTGTCGGCGCCCTTCCTGCACATCACCGGCCTGAACGACCTGATCTGCGACACCGAGGAACGCTACGTCGAAGTGGCCTGCGCGCTGGCCGCCGATGTGCAGCAGCTCGACAACATCCGGCAGTCGCTCCGGCCGCAAGCCGAAGCGGGCCCCATGTTCGATGCCCCGGCCTTCGCCGGCTGGGTCGAGGACCAGCTCACCGAGATCTGCGCCGAGACCAAGCGCATTGCGCCGCGCACCGCGCCGCGCCAGGACGGCATCTTCTTTGGCGGCCGGCATTACACCGCCCAGGACCTGCTGATGTCCGTGGCCGCGCACATCCATCTTGGCGAGTGGAAGTCCGTCTACAACGTGCTCGAAAACCTGACGTCGACGTGGTACCGCCACTGGGCCGTGGCGTACGGCCTGGCCGAGTACAAGTATCACAACGGCGAGCCCGACCTGGCCATCGAGCTGCTCGTGGAAGCCATCGGCATGCGCCCGTACGCACTGGCGCTGTACCGCAAGCTGGCCCAGTGGCTGGCCGAGCGTGACCTGGACCGCTCCGCGCTGGCCGCCCTGCTCGAAGAGCAGTTTGGCCTGACGCTGGCCGCGCTCGAAGCCTCGCCCGCACCCAATGTCTTCGAGACGCTGGGCCTGGAACTGCCGGGCGCCGCCGTGGCCACCCGCACCGATGAAGAGGTCAACGCATGAAAGCCGTCATCCTGGCCGGTGGCCTGGGCACCCGCATCTCCGAGGAATCGCACCTGCGCCCCAAGCCGATGATCGAGATCGGCGGCAAGCCGATTCTCTGGCACATCATGAAGATGTACTCGGCCCACGGCGTGAACGAATTCGTGATCTGCCTGGGCTACAAGGGCTACGTCATCAAGGAATACTTCGCCAACTACTTCCTGCACATGTCCGACGTGACGTTCGACATGCGCGAGAACCGCATGGCCGTGCACCAGCGCAAGGCCGAGCCGTGGAGCGTGACGCTGGTGGACACCGGCGAGGATTCTATGACCGGCGGCCGCCTGCGCCGCGTGCGCGAGTACCTGACGCCCGGTGAGACGTTCTGCTTCACGTACGGCGACGGCGTGGCCGACATCGACATCAGCCGCGAGATCGCCTTCCACCGCTCGCAGGGCCGCCGCGCCACCGTGGCCGCCGTGCAGCCGCCGGGCCGTTACGGCGCGCTGGAGCGCGAGAACGACCGCGTCATCAGCTTCAAGGAGAAGCCGCGCGGCGATGGCAACTGGATCAATGGTGGCTTCTTCGTCCTGGAACCCGACGTCATCGACCTGATCGAGGACGACAGCATCGCCTGGGAGGAAGCGCCGATGCGCGCGCTGGCAAATGCCGGCCAGATGGCTGCCTTCGAGCACCGCGGCTTCTGGCAGCCGATGGATACGCTGCGCGAGAAGAACATGCTGGAAGAACTCTGGCAAACCGGCAAGGCACCGTGGAAGATCTGGTAAACCGCGGCGCCGCCGGCACCTTTGCCGCTTACCGTGGCAGGCGGGTCTTCATCACCGGCCACACCGGCTTCAAGGGCGCGTGGCTGGCGCTGCTGCTGGCACGCGCCGGCGCCCGCGTCAGCGGCTACGCACTGTCCCCGGCCACCACGCCGGCCCTGTTCGATGCCGCCGGCGTGGCGCCGGTACTGGCCGCCCACACCGTTGGCGACGTGCGCGACGCCGCCACGCTGGCGCAGGCCATGCAAGCCGCCGAGCCCGAGATCGTCTTCCATCTGGCCGCCCAGCCGCTGGTGCGCGCGAGCTACCGCGATCCGGCGCTGACGTGGTCGACCAACGTGATGGGCACCGTGAACGTGCTCGATGCCGTGCGCGCTTGCCCATCGGTGCGCGCCGTCATCGTGGTCACCACCGACAAGTGCTACGACAACAAGGAATGGCTCTGGGGCTATCGGGAAACCGATCCGCTGGGCGGCCATGACCCGTACAGCGCGAGCAAGGCCGGCACCGAACTGGTGGCCGCCAGCTACCGCAAATCATTCCTGGCCGAGCGCGGCGTACTGCTGGCCACCGCGCGAGCCGGCAACGT
The DNA here is from genome assembly GCF_004217045.1 of Cupriavidus agavae. Lineage (GTDB taxonomy): Bacteria > Pseudomonadota > Gammaproteobacteria > Burkholderiales > Burkholderiaceae > Cupriavidus > Cupriavidus agavae. Next base: position 74,232 of record NZ_SGXM01000010.1, on the reverse strand, counting down.
GATTGGCGGCGGAGACTGGTCCGAGGACCGGCTGATCCCCGACGCCGCCCGCGCCGCGGCCGCGGGCCGCGCGCTGGAAATCCGCAGCCCGCACGCCACGCGCCCGTGGCAGCACGTGCTCGAAGCGCTGCATGGCTATCTGCGGCTCGGCAACCGGCTGCTTGACGGCGATGCGGCGCTGGCCGACGCCTTCAACTTCGGGCCGGAGCCGCGCGACAACGTTTCCGTGGCCACCGTGCTCGGCGGCCTGCAGGCGCACTGGCCCGAGCTGCAATGGGCGCACTGCCCGCCGCCCGGCGCCGCCCCGCACGAGGCCCGCAACCTGTATCTGGACGCCGCGCGCGCGCACACCCTGCTGGGCTGGGCGCCGCGCTGGACGCTGGACGAAGCACTGGCCGCCACGGCGCAGTGGTATCGCACCGTGCAGTTCGCACCGGGCCAGGCCCGTGCCATCACCGAACAACAAATCGAGCAATTCTGCGCATGAACGCTCCCGCTAACGCCCACTGCCGCGCCTGCGGCACGCCGCTGACCCAGACCATGGTCGATCTCGGCCTGTCGCCGGTCTCCAATGCCTTCATCCGGCCCGAGCACATCGCGCAGGGCGAGATGTTCTATCCGCTGCATGCGATGGTGTGCGACGCCTGCTGGCTCGTGCAACTGCGCGACGCCACGCCGGCCGAGACGCACTTCCACGACGACTACGTCTATTTCTCGTCGTTCTCGACCTCGTGGCTCGAACACGCGCGCCGCTACGTGGAGGCGATGACCGCGCGCTTCGGCCTCGGCAAGCAGAGCCGTGTCATGGAGCTGGCCAGCAACGACGGCTACCTGCTGCAGTACTTCCACCAGGCCGGCGTGCCGTGCCTGGGTGTGGAGCCGTCGGCCAACACCGGCGAGGCCGCCCGCGCCAAGGGCATCGACAGCCGCGAACTGTTCTTCGGCGAGCGCACGGCCCGCGCGCTGTGCGTGGAAGGCTGGCAGGTGGATCTGCTGCTCGGCAATAACGTGCTGGCGCACGTGCCGGACATCAACGATTTCGTGGGCGGCATGCCGATCGTGCTGAAGCCCGAGGGCGTGATCACGCTGGAGTTCCCGCACCTGCTGCGCCTGCTGGAGCAGAACCAGTTCGACACGCTGTACCACGAGCACTATTCCTACCTGTCGCTGACCGCGCTGGTGCCGATCCTGGCACGCGCCGGGCTGCGCGTGTTCGATATCGAACACCTGCCCACGCATGGCGGCAGCCTGCGGATGTTTGCCTGCCACCAGAACGCGAGCCACGTGGCCACGCCGGCCGTGCAGGCCTGCCTGGACGAGGAAGCGCGTGGCGGCCTGGCATCGACCGAGCGCTACGCCGCGTTTGCGGAGGGCGTACGCCGCGCCCGCATCGACCTGCTGGCCTTCCTGATCGACGCCCGCCGCCAGGGCAAGCGCGTGGCGGCCTATGGGGCGGCCGCGAAGGGCAATACGCTCCTGAACTACTGCGGCATCGATACCGACCTGATCGAGTACGTGGTGGACCGCAATCCGGCCAAGCAGAACAAGCTGCTGCCCGGCTCGCGCATCCCGGTGCTGGCGCCCGAGGCCATCGACGCGCGGCGCCCCGACTACGTGGTGATCCTGCCGTGGAACCTGCGTGACGAGATTGCCGAACAGCTGGCGCATATCCGCCAGTGGGGCGGCAAGTTCGTCGTGCCGATCCCGCATGTGGAGTGCCTGTGAAATTCATCGGCACCGATATTCCGGGCGTCCACCTGGTGCAGCCGGAGCCGCTGCGCGACGAGCGCGGCTACTTCGCGCGTACCTGGTGCGCGCAGGAATTCGCCGACCACGGCCTCAATCCGGCGCTGGTCCAGTGCAACGTGTCTTTCACCGCGCAGCGCGGCACGTTGCGCGGCATGCATTACCAGACCGCGCCGCACGCCGAGGCCAAGCTGATCCGCGTACTGCGCGGGCGCATCCACGACGTGCTGCTGGACCTGCGCGAAGGCACGCCCGGCTTTGGCCGGTGGCAGGCGTTCGAACTGGACAGCGGCAACGCCACGATGCTCTACGTGCCGGAAGGCGTGGCGCACGGCTTCGTCACGCTGGCCGACAACACCGAGATGTTCTACCAGATGTCCACCGGCTACAGCGGCGCCCACGCCGCCGGCGTGCGGTGGAACGATCCGGCATTCAAGATCCAATGGCCGCTCGACAACCCCCGGTTATCGCCGCGCGACCAGCAACACCCCCTGTGGAACCAACCAACTGATTGTGGAGACCTGAAATGATTCCGATGTTCAAACCGCTCATCGAGGCCGAGGAAATCCAGGCCAGCCGCGAAGCCCTGGAACTGGGCTGGCTGGGCATGGGCAGCTACGTGTCCGCATTCGAAGAGGAAGTCAAGAAGGTCATCGGCAACGACAACAAGTACGTGGCCGCACTGAGCACCGGCACTGCCGGCCTGCACGTGGGCCTGCTCGTCGCCGGCGTGGGTCCGGGCGACGAAGTGATCGTGTCGTCGTTCAACTGCTCGGCGGACTTCCAGGTCATCACCCAGGTCGGCGCGGACATCGTTTTCTGCGACTGCGAGGACGATACGCTGTGCATCGACCTGAAGGCTGCCGAGAAGCTGGTGACGCCGCGCACCAAGGCCATCATCGTGATGGACTACGACTGCCTGCTGTGCGACCACGACGAAGTGGCCGCATTTGCCAAGCGCCACAACATCCGCGTGATCCATGACGCCGCCCACTCGTTCGGCTCCTACTACAAGGGCAAGCCGGTCGGCAGCTTCTCGGACATCACCGTGTTCAGCCATGACCCGGTCAAGACCGTGACCTGCCTGGACGGCGGCACGATCGTGGTCAGCTCGCCGGAAGACCTCAAGCTGGTGCACGAACTGCGCCTGCTTGGCATGCAGCAGCCGGCCGCCGTGATGTACAAGAACCAGCGCGCGTGGACGTTCGATGTCGAGCGCGTGGGCTTCCGTTACCACATGATCAACATGCACGGCGCCGTGGGCCTGGCCCAGATCCGCAAGCTGCCGGTCATCGCCGAATCGCGCCGCACCGCGTGCAAGGAATACAGCCGCCTGCTGGCCGGCATCGCACAGGTGCGTACGCCGAAGGCATCGTTCGAGGAAGTGAACCCGTTCCTGTACTACATCCGCGTGCCGGAAGCCCACCGCGACAACCTGCGCGCCTGGCTCAAGGAGAACGGCGTGGACACCGGCATCCACTGGCAGCCGGGCCACTGGTTCTCGCTGTGGAAGGATTGCAAGGCGGGGGACCTGTCAGTGACCAACCGCGTCGGCAAGGAAATCCTCTCGCTGCCGCTTTACTCCAAGATGGACCTGGCGATCGTGGCCGAGGTGGCCGCCAAGGTGCGCCAGTATTTCGAAACGCAGGTGTGACATGAGCGAACAGTCCTTCGGGCGCGCCCTGATCGCCGGGATCAAGGGCAGCGCGTCAACCAACCGCGTGTCGCTTTCGATCCCCGTCGGACGGCCGGTGCGCGCCATGCTGCGGCCCATCCCCACGCGGGAAGGCTGCATCTCCCAGATCGATCTCGAACTGCTCAGCGAGTGGCGCAACCGCTACGTGAAGTCGTTCCTGACCGAGTTCGTGGCGCATGCCACGCGCACGGAACGCTGGCTCGTCGATTACGTCCACGCCAACCCGTCCAAGCTGCTGTTCATGGTGGAAGACCTGGACGGCAAGCCGCTGGGGCACATCGGCATCGACTTCATCGACTGGGAAACCGGTTACGGTGAAGCCGACGCCATCGTCAGCGGCGGCGATTCGCCGCGCGGCCTGATGAAGGAAGCGCTGCGCACCATGCTGCAATGGGCCGAGGATCAGCTCGGGCTGACGCGGCTGGCCGTGCGGGTCCGCTCGGACAACACCGCGCTGGAGTTCTACCGCAAGGTTGGCTTCGTGGAGCAGAAGCGCGTGCCCCTGAACGTCGAGCGCACCGAGCACATGGTGCGCTGGTACGAGGACCCCGCCCTGAGCAACGCGGCGGCGTCCCTGGTGTACATGGACTACCACGCGCCGGCATGAACCTGATTGGAACCGATCGTTCCGGGCTGGTCAGCTACGTCAACGCGCAGCTGACCAACTATTTCCCGGATGGCGCGGACTGCCGCCCCACCATCGACCGCTACATCGACCATGCGCTGGCGCGAACCGGTCCCTGCGTGGACGCCGTGCGCATGTGGCGGCCCGGCCAGTTCAGCTACCTGCACTCCAGCCAGTACTGCACGTTCCTGTACTACCTGTCGAACTGCATCTGGCGCGACAAGGGCGACCTGAACGTTGCCACCAAGCTGTTCCTGCTGAACAAGGCGCTCAACGCCATCGACATGTTCTACGAGGTGGAGCTGCCCGAGGTCTTCCTGATCGGCCACTCGGTAGGCATCGTGCTGGCCAAGGCCACCTACGGCAACTACCTGGTGCTGTACCAGAACTCGACGGTCGGCAAGAACCATGGCGTCGCGCCCGTGATCGGCGACGGCGTGGTGATGTACCCGAACACGGCCATCATCGGCCGCAGCCATGTGCGCGACGGCTCCGTGGTGGCGCAGGGCGTCAGCGTGGTGAACCGCGATACGCCGGGCAACTGCCTGGTCTACAGCGGCCAGGCCGGCGATCTGCTCTGCAAGCCCGCCCGCGAGCGGGCCGCCGAGGAGTACTTCCGGCTCTGAGCCACCCCCAGCCTGCCTTCAGATGGAAAAAAGGCCATGCCGCTTGCCCAGCGGCATGGCCTTTTCGCCATTTTCGGAACGCGTCGGTATCAGACCGGCATGTTCATCATTTCCTGGTACGCGGCGGCCAGGCGGTTACGCACCTGCACGGCGGTCTGGAACGAGATGTTGGCTTTCTGCATGTCGATCATGACGTCGTTGAGCGCCACGCCGGGCTTGCCCAGTTCGAACGCCTCGGCCTTTCCGTAGGCGGATTCCTGGGTGGCGTTCAGGCGCTGCAGCGATTTCTGCAGTTCGCCGGAGAAGCCTCCGGCAACGGCCGTGGAGGCCTGGCTGGTGGTGCCGCCGCCAGCTGCCTGCGCCAGTCCGCGCAGTTGCTGGAGCATGCCTTCGATCGAGGAAATGGACATGGCTATCAGTAGTTGGAGGATTCGGTAACAGGCAAAAAGTGGCGAAATCATCGCCCACCGCCCTGTTTCAGCCCTCGCAATGTACCGGCGGCCTGCCTCCAACCAAAGGATGAATTCGGGGGGAAACCTTCCGCTATTCAGCCAATTGTCCTTCCGCCTTCTGACCGATGATCGCTACCGTGCCGGATCTGGCGGTTCGTGGCGTATTGCCCGTCCCGCCCACGGCACAAGGAACATCAACTATCGCGGGGAGTGCGCGTGTTTTGTCAGCAGCGTAATGTGAGCCGTGCCGGAATGATTAACGGCAGCCGAGGCCAGAATGGCAAGGGCAGGGTATGCCCGGCCCAGCCGGAGATGCGCGCATGAACGCGGCAGCTACCCTGCCCGCCGGCGGCGCGGCCGTGCTCGAGAAGCTCAAGGCCAATCCGCGCCTGCCCCTGATGCTGGGCGGCGCCGCGCTGGTTGCCGCCATCGCCGTGGGCGTGATGTGGTCGCGCCAGCCCGACTACAAGGTCCTGTACACCAACCTGTCCGAGCGTGACGGCGGTGCCGTGATCCAGGCACTGCAGCAGGCCAACGTGCCGTACAAGTTCGCCGAAGGCGGCGGTGCGGTCATGGTGCCGGCCGACAAGGTGCACGAGACGCGCCTGCGCCTGGCCAGCCAGGGCCTGCCCAAGAGCGGTACCACGGGCATGGAACTGATGGACAACCAGAAGTTCGGCATCAGCCAGTTTGCCGAGCAGGTCAACTACCAGCGCGGCCTGGAAGGCGAACTCGCCCGTTCGATCGAATCGATCGGTTCGGTACAGTCGGCCCGCGTGCACCTGGCCATCCCCAAGCCCACGCTGTTCGTGCGCGAGCGCCAGAAGCCCACCGCCTCGGTGGTGCTGCAGCTGTACCCGGGCCGGGCCGTCGATGAAGGCCAGGTGGCCGCCATCACGCACCTGGTGTCGTCGAGCGTGCCGGAACTGACGCCGAAGTCGATCTCGATCGTCGACCAGCACGGCAACCTGCTCTCGGGCAGCAGCGACCGCTCGATGGACGCCACGCAGCTCAAGTTCGTGCAGCAGGTGGAGCAGAGCTACGTCAAGCGCGTGGAGTCGATCCTGGCCCCGATCCTCGGCAAGGACAACGTCCACGCCCAGGTCACCGCCGACGTCGATTTCTCGTCGGTCGAGCACACCGACGAGAGCTTCAAGCCGAACCAGGACCCCACCCGCGCCGCCATCCGCAGCCAGCAGACCAGCGAGTCGAACCAGCAGGGCGGCTCCGCCGTGGGCGGCGTGCCGGGCGCGCTGTCGAACCAGCCGCCGGCCGCCGCCGTGGCCCCGGTGACCACGCCGCAGCCGCCGCGCCAGCCGGGCCAGCCCAATCCGCCGGCCCAGGCCAACCAGCAGGGCCAGGCCACGCAGACGGCCGAGAAGACCGGCCCGAGCAGCAGCCGCCGCGACGCCACCACCAACTACGAGCTGGACCGCTCCGTGCGCCACATCCAGCAGGCACCGGGTGGCGTGAAGCGCCTGTCGGTGGCCGTGGTCGTGAACTACCGCTCGAAGCTCGACGCCAAGGGCAAGCCGGTGACCGAGGCGCTGTCGGCCAAGGAACTGGCCCAGATCGAGAACCTGACCAAGGAAGCGATGGGCTTCTCGGCCGATCGCGGCGACTCCCTGAACGTGGTCAACAGCCCGTTCACCGCCGAGAACAACAAGGAACCGGAACTGCCGCTCTGGAAGCAGCCGCAGATGATCGACCTGGCCAAGACCGGCGTCGGCTACCTGCTGCTGGCCCTGCTGGCCGTGTTCCTGTGGTTCAAGGTGGCGCGTCCGGTGCTGCGCAAGTACACCGCGCCGCCGGTACCCGCCCTGGCGGAATCCACCGACGGCACCACCGCGGAAGCCGTGCTGCTGCCGCCGGAAGAGGAAACCAATCCGGAAGTGCTGCGCCTCGCCGCGAAATACGAAAGCGATCTCGCCCTGGTGCGCGACGCCGCGCAACGCGACCCGCGCCTGGTCGCCAGCGTAATCAAGACCTGGATGGCAAATGACGAAGGCTAACAAGGGAACGCCCGACAAGGGCGTGCAGAAGAGCGCCATCCTGATGATGGCCGTGGGCGAGGACGCCGCCGCCGAAGTCTTCAAGCACCTGTCGCCGCGCGAGGTACAGCAGCTCGGTTCGGCCATGGCCGGCCTGAATGCGGTGACCCGCGAGGAAATGGCCGAGGTGCTGGCCGAGTTCCGCGGCGAGACCGAGCAGTATCTGGCACTCAACGTCGACTCCAGCTCGTTCATCAAGAGCGTGCTGAACAAGGCGCTGGGCGAGGAACGTGCGCTGTCGGTGATCGAGGACATCCTCGAATCGCGCGATCCGGGCGGCGGCATCGATTCGCTGAACTGGATGGACGCCACCTCGGTGGCCGAGCTGATCAAGGACGAGCACCCGCAGATCATCGCCACGATCCTGATCCACCTGGACCGCCAGAAGTCGTCCGAGGTGCTGGGCTTCTTCACCGAACGCCTGCGCAACGACGTGATCCTGCGTATCGCCACGTTTGGCGGCGTGCAGCCGGGCGCGCTGCAGGAGCTGACCGACGTGCTGACCAAGCTGCTGGCCGGCCAGAGCCTGAAGCGCAGCCGCATGGGCGGCGTGCGCACGGCGGCCGAGATCATCAACCTGATGAGCACGGCCCACGAGGAAGCGGTGATCGACGGCGTGCGCACGCACGACGCCGACCTGGCCCAGAAGATCATCGACGAGATGTTCCTGTTCGAGAACCTGCTGGAAATCGACGAACGCGGCATCCAGCGCGTGCTCAAGGAAATCGCCACCGAATCGCTCATCGTCGCGCTCAAGGGCGCGCAGCAGGAACTGCGCGACAAGTTCATCCGCAACATGTCGACGCGTGCCGGCGAGATGCTGCGCGAGGACCTCGAAGCGCTGGGTCCGGTGCGTGTGTCGCAGGTCGAGGCCGAACAGAAGGCCATCCTGCAGGTGGTGAGACGCCTGGCCGAGTCCGGCGAAATCCAGATTGGCGGAGGAGACGATGCCTACGTTTGAACGCGGCTTTGCCGCCGGCCGGGGTCCCGGCCGTGGCGACCCCGGCTTCTTCGGCGCGCCCGGCGCGCCCGAGGGCACCGGCGAACCCTCGAACCCGCTCGCCCGGGACGATGGCTTCAAGAGCTTCGAGCGCCCCGCGCCCGGCCGCATGGACGGCGACGCGTGGAAGCGCTGGCAGATGGAATCGCTCGATCCGCGCGACCGGCTCCGCAAGGTGCTGGAAGCCCAGATCCCCGTGGAACCGGCTCCGCCGCCCGCCATCGACTTTGCCGCCCTCGACGCGATGCGCGAAGGCGCCCGCAAGGAAGGCTACGCGCAGGGCTACAGCCAGGGCCAGACCCAGGGCTATGGCGACGGCCACCGTGAAGGTTATGCGCGCGGCCTGGAAACCGCCCGCAACGAAGCGGCCCGCCTGCAGGAGCTGGCCGGCAACTTCCGCGACGCGCTGGGCCAGGTCGATGCCGAGATCTCCGACGCGCTGATCGGCCTGGCGCTCGACGTGGCTCGCCAGCTCGTGCGCAAGACGCTCGACCTCGACCCCGCCGCGCTGGTGCCTGCCGCCCGCGAACTGATCAACGCCGAGCCGCCGCTGGCCGGCGCGCCGTGCCTGCTGCTGAACCCGGCCGACGTGGAACTGGTGGAGATGCACCTGAAGGGTGAACTGCAGGCCGCCGGCTGGACCGTGCGCGCCGACGACACCGTGGCACGCGGCGGCTGCATCGCCAGCGCCGCCAGCGGCGAGCTTGACGCCACGCTGGCCACGCGCTGGGAGCGCGTGATCAAGGCCATGGGCCGCAACGATCCGTGGGAGCCGCCCCATGCATGACGCGCAAGCTGGCGCCCCGGCCGCCCCGGCGGCACCGATTCCGCCCGCCACCACCGCCGCATTGCACACGGGCCGCTGGCGCGAGGCGCTGGCATCGGCCTCGACCAGCATCGAGGAAGTCGACAGCAAGCGTACCTGCGGCCGCCTGACGCGCGCCGCCGGCCTGGTGCTCGAAGCAGTGGGCCTGCGCATGCCCGTGGGCAGCGACTGCCTGATCGAACTGCCCGCCGGCCAGCACTCGCATGGCGGCCCGCGCACGGCCGAAGCCGAAGTCGTGGGCTTCGGCGCCGACCGTTTGTTCCTGATGCCGCAATCCGACGTGGCCGGCCTGGTGCCGGGCGCGCGCGTCTATCCGCTCGAACCGTCGCCGCTGCCCAAGGGCGTGAGCGCGCCGCGCGAGCCGGGCTCGAAGCGCCTGCCGGTGGGCGATGGCCTGCTCGGGCGCGTGCTCGACGCCGCCGGCCGTCCGCTCGATGGCCTCGGCCCGATCACCGCCGCCAGCGAGGTGCCGCTGTCCGGCGCCCAGATCAATCCGCTGATGCGCGCCCCGATCGAGACCGTGCTCGATACCGGCGTGCGCGCCATCAACGGCATGCTGACCGTGGGCCGTGGCCAGCGCATGGGCCTGTTCGCGGGCTCGGGCGTCGGCAAGTCGGTGCTGCTCGGCATGATGGCCCGCTACACCAACGCCGACGTGATCGTGGTGGGCCTGATCGGCGAGCGCGGCCGCGAAGTGAAGGAATTCATCGAGAACATCCTCGGCGAGGAAGGCCGCAAGCGCTCGGTCGTGGTAGCCGCCCCGGCCGACTGCTCGCCGCTGCTGCGCATGCAGGGCGCCGCCTATGCCACGCGGCTGGCCGAGTATTTCCGCGACAAGGGCCAGCACGTGCTGCTGATCATGGACTCGCTGACCCGTTACGCAATGGCCCAGCGCGAGATTGCGCTGGCCATCGGCGAACCGCCCGCCACCAAGGGCTATCCGCCCTCGGTGTTCGCCAAGCTGCCCACGCTCGTCGAGCGCACCGGCAACGGCCCCGAAGGCGGCGGCTCGATCACCGCGTTCTATACGGTGCTGACCGAAGGCGACGACCAGCAGGACCCGATCGCCGATTCCGCGCGCGCCATCCTCGACGGCCACATCGTGCTGTCCCGGAGCCTGGCCGAAGCGGGCCACTACCCAGCCATCGACGTGGAAGCGTCGATCAGCCGTGCCATGACCGCACTGATCGAGCCGCCGCAGTTTGCCTCCGTACGGCGGTTCAAGCAGCTGATGTCGCGCTACCAGCGCAACCGCGACCTGATCAGCGTCGGCGCCTATGTGCCCGGCAACGATCCGGAGCTCGATCTCGCGATTCGCCTGCACCCGCGCATGGAAGCCTTCCTGCAGCAGGACATCCACGAGCGCGCCGGGTACGACGCCTCGATCGCCCAACTGCACGCGACCCTTGGAGTGAACCATGTCTAAGAACTCGCCGTTGACCACCCTGGCCGATCTGGCCCAGGACAGCACGGACAAGGCCGCCCGTGAACTGGGCCGCCTGCAGGGGCTGCGCACGCAGGCCGAGCAGCAGCTCAATGCGCTGACCGAGTACCGGCACGAGTACCGCGCCCGCATGCAGGCGATTGCCGCCGAAGGCATGACGTCGAGCCGCTGGCACGATTTCTCGCGCTTCCTGGACTCGCTCGACCACGCCATCCGCCAGCAGACCTCGGCGCTGGCCAAGGCCGAGGCCGACCTCGTGGCCGGCCGCGTCGACTGGCAGACCCAGAAGCGCCGCCAGAACTCGTTCGACACGCTGATCACGCGCGCCGAAGTGCGCGAGCAGCAGGTTGCCACGCGCCGCGAACAACGCGCCAACGACGAATACGCCGCCCGCATCACGCGCACGGCCCGCCAGCCGGCGACCGGCCAGAACTGAACCTGCCCAACCCACGATGATCGATATCAGCCAGATTGCCGGCAATGCCGCCGCCGCCCTGTCCAACCTGAAGTCGCCGGACCCCGCGCGCGGCAACGACGCGAACCTGTTCCAGGAAACCCTGTCGCGCGCCCGCCAGGACAACCAGGCCGCCACCACGGCGGTCAAGGTGCCGGCGAAGGACGGCAAGCAGGCCGAAGCCGGCAAGAACGGCAAGGGCGGCCATGATGCCGCCGCGCAGAAGCCCGCCGACAAGGCCCAGGCCAGCCCGAACAACGCGCTGCCGAAGCAGGACACCGGCAAGGTAGCGAAGTCCGACGGCTCCGCGAAGGATGCCGGCGCGCAGGACACGTCGGACGCGAAGGACGACGCCACCGCCTCGGCCGATGCCGCCGCCGTGGCTGCCGCGCTCGCCGCCGCCGCACTGCTTGCCCCCCTGCCGACGCCGCAACCGGCCAACCAGGCCGCCGGCGCTGCCGATGCCACCGCGCTCGCCGGCCTGCCGGCGCTGCCGGGCCAGCCCGCCCCGGCCGTTGCCACCGCCGCGCCGCTCGTCGCCACGCCTGCCGCAGCCGCCGATGCCGCCGCCGACGCCGCCGCACTGCAGGCCCAGGCCGATGCGAACAAGCCCGCCGGCATCGTCACCGAAGCCCCCAAGGGTTCGGTGCCCAACGTCGCCGATACGCTGGCGCTGATCGCCCAGCAACGCGCGGCCCTGCAGAACAACACGCCAACCGCCGCCGACAAGCTCGCCGCCGCGGCCACGGCCGCCACGCCGCCGGCCACGCAGAACGCCGGCGGCCAGGGCGCCGGCCAGCAGCAGGCCAACCTCGGCCAGTCGGGCCAGCCGGCGCTGCCGCAGGGCGATGTCCAGGCCACCCAGACCGCGCCGTCGGCCACGCCGTTCGCGGCCGCCCAGGCCAGCGTCCGCACCGGCGAAGCTGCCGACACCGGTGCCACCAATGCCAGCAGCGCCGCGACGATGGCTTCGGCACTGGCCGCGCAGAGCGCGACGCAGCATGCCAGCGCCAGCGCCGCCACCGCCGCTGCCCGCGCGGCCATCGCGCCGCATATGGCCGACAGCCAGTGGTCGCAGGCGCTCGGCCAGCAGATGGTGCGCCTGTCCACGCAAGGCGCGCAGACCGCCGAACTCGATCTCAACCCGCCCAACCTCGGCCCGCTCAAGGTGGTGCTGAACGTGGTCAACGACCAGGCCCAGGCCCAGTTCGTCTCGCCGCACCAGGCCGTGCGCGCCGCCGTGGAAGCCGCGCTGCCGCAACTGCGTACGTCGATGGCCGAAGCCGGCATCCAGCTCGGCCACACCTCGGTGGGCGCCGACAGCTTCGCCCAGGCCGGCAACAACGGCCAGCAGCAGCAGCAACCGCAACGCCAGTCCGGCAACGGTTTCGGCCAGGCCATGGGCTTCGGCAGCGAGCCGGCTGCCCCGGCACCGGCCACGCCGCGCGCTCCCCGCGTGCTGGCGCGCGGTGAAGTGGATACGTTTGCCTGATGCACTGACACGTCTTCCACGCCCGCCTTCCTGGCTCCCCTCTCCCGCCGTACAGACATACGTACCGGAGAGGGGCGCAAACCCCGGAACTTCCCCACCCTCGCCATGGTCAGTCGTGCGACACCTTCGTCACACGCCCTCCTCCGACCATGCGCCAACTCCGCCCCCTGCTGTTTGCCGCGCTCACGCTGACCGCATCCTTCGCCAGCGCCGCCGACGATGTCCCTGCCTACGGCCCCGAGCTGGAAGGCTTCGACTACCCCTATCCGGTCCAGCACTACAAGTTCACCTCGCAGGGCCAGCCGCTGCAGATGGCGTTCATGGATATCCAGCCGCAACAGCCCAACGGCCGGACCGTGGTGCTGCTGCACGGCAAGAACTTCTGCGGGGCAACCTGGCAGGAAACCATCCGCCAGCTTGGCGGCGCCGGCTACCGCGTGATCGCCCCGGACCAGGTCGGCTTCTGCAAGTCGACCAAGCCCGCCCACTATCAGTACACGTTCCAGCAGCTCGCGCGGAACACCCATGACCTGCTGGCCTCAATCGGCGTGCGCGACGTGACCGTGATGGGCCACTCCACCGGCGGCATGCTGGCGATGCGCTACGCGCTGATGTACCCCGCGGAAACGAAACAGCTGGTGCTGGTGAACCCGATCGGGCTCGAAGACTGGAAGGCCAAAGGTGTGCCTTCACTCTCCGTGGACCAGTGGTACACCCGCGAACTGGCCACCACGGCCGACAAGGTGCGCAACTACGAGCGGAACACCTACTACGGCGGCCAGTGGAAGCCCGAGTACGAGATCTGGGTCAGGATGCTGGCCGGCATGTACCAGGGCCCCGGCAAGCCGGCCGTGGCGTGGAATTCGGCCCTGCTCTACGACATGATCTATACCCAGCCGGTGGTCTACGAAATGGGCGCCATCAAGGCCCCGACGCTGCTGATGATCGGCCTGACCGACACCACGGCCATCGGCAAGGACCTGGCCCCGCCCGAGATCCGCCCGACGCTGGGCCGCTACCCGGAACTCGCCAGGCTCACGGCCAAGGCCATCCCGAACACCACGCTGGTGGAATTCCCCACACTCGGCCACGCACCACAGATGCAGGACCCGAAGGGTTTCCACCGGGCGTTGCTGGAGGGGTTGGGGAAGTAGGGGGCACTTCCTTCGCAGTGGCAGGACCGTGGCTCGCTTGATATGCCAGCGATGGCGCAAAAATCGTTACCATGCCTGCCAGGAATCCGCATGACCTTCGACCTCTTCGATCCCCTCCCGCCTGACGCCGACGTGCCGGCCAGCGAGCCTCTTGGCCCCGGCGCCGTGGTGCTGCGGGCCTTTGCCAGGGAAGTCGCCCCCTCGCTGCTCGCGGCGGTGGGCGAAGTCAGCGCAAGCTCACCGTTCCGGCATCTGGTGACGCCGGGCGGGCTGCGGATGTCGGTGGCGATGACCAATTGCGGGGAGCGCGGATGGGTGTCGGACCGGACCGGATACCGGTATGACGCGCTCGATCCGGAATCGGGTCGGCCCTGGCCAGTGATGCCGACGTCATTTCTCGATCTGGCGGTGCGGGCCGCCGACGCCGCCGGATACCCTGCGTTCGCCCCCGATGCGTGCCTGATCAACCGATATCTGCCCGGTACCCGCCTTTCGCTCCATCAGGACCGGGACGAACTCGACCTGCGGGCGCCGATCGTCTCGGTATCGCTGGGGCTGCCGGCGGTGTTCCTGTGGGGCGGGCTGCGGCGTGCGGACCGGCCGGCGCGGGTAAGGCTGGCGCATGGCGACGTGGTGGTGTGGGGCGGGCCGTCGCGGCTCGTGTTCCATGGCATCGCGCCATTGGCGGCAGGTGACCACCCACTCACCGGCCGCGAGCGCATCAACCTGACGTTCCGCAAGACTCGTTAGCCAGCGGCACCAGGGCGGCCCCTCGTCGCCGCAGTTGCCTGCAACGTAAGACAACCCTACGATAGCGGCTCAGATGGCGGCTCAGTCGCGCCGCTCATAAAAACACCGGTCCCATGCGGCCGGGACCAGACGAGACAACACCCGATGTCAGCCACTCCCGGCCGTGCCGACGCACGTCCCGACCTCCCGGACAACCCGCCCACACCGCCCGTCCCGCCAGCGCCGCCGCCCAGGCCCGCGCCGCTGGCCGGCAATCCGCGCGATTCGGTGCGTGCGGCGCTGCTGATCGGCGCGTGCATTGGCGCGGTGTGGCTGGCCGGCACCGCGCTGCATGCGCCGCCCGCGCTGATCTGGGCGGCCGCGCTGGTGCTGTCCACAGTCTGTTGCTGGGCGGTCGGCGTGCTGCCCGAGCCCACCGCCACGCTGCTGTTCTTCCTGTGCGCCGTGGTCTTCCATATCGCGCCGCCTACCGTGGTGTTCTCGGGCTTCACGTCCACGGCATGGTGGCTGATGTTCGGCGGTGCGGTGACCGGGGTGGCGCTGCGCAACACCGGGCTGGCGCTGCGGCTGGCCGACATCATCTTCCACAAGCGTGTGGGCACTTACCCCCAGGTCATTGCAACAGTGGCGGGCAGTGCCGTGGGGCTGGCGTTCCTGATGCCGTCCACCACGGGGCGCGTGCTGCTGCTGATGCCGATCGTGCTGGCGCTGTCGGACCGGCTGGGCTTCGCGCCGGGATCGAACGGCCGCATCGGCATGGTCATGACCGTGGCGTTGGCCAGCTACATGCCGCCCACCACGATCCTGCCCGCCAACATCCCCAACAGTGTGCTGCTGGGCGCGGCGAATTCGCTGTACCACATCAACCTGAGCTACGGCAGCTACCTGCTGCTGCATTTCCCGGTGCTTGGCGCGCTGAAGACCGTGGTGCTGATCTGGATGATCTGCAAGCTGTTTCCGGAAAAAGGGCCGATGGCGCCGCAACCGGCCACGGTGCGCACCGCCATGGGCGCGCAGGAGCGCGTGCTGGCGGTGATCTTGGCGCTCGCCGTGGCCGGGTTCGCCACCGACGCGTGGCACGGTATCTCGCCGGCGTGGATCTCGCTGGCGGCCTGCATCATCTGCCTGCTGCCGGGCGTGGGGCTCGTGCCGCCCAAGGCGCTGGCCGAGCAGGTGCATCTGGTGCCGCTGATCTACGTGGCGGGGTTTCTCGGGCTCGGCGCGGTGGTGGAATCCACCGGCCTCGGCAGCGCCATCAGTGCGGGGCTGCTGCAAGTGCTGCCGCTCGCGCCGGGCCAGACGGCGGCCAATGTCGGCACGATCGGGGCGATGGGCGCCGTGCTGGGCCTGCTGTCCACGCTGCCCGCGCTGCCGGCCGTGCTCACGCCGCTGGCGCGCGACCTGGCCACGGCCACGGGGCTGCCGCTGGAATCGGTGCTGATGCTGCAGGTGCCGGTCTTCTCGACCGTGTTCTTCCCGTACCAGTCTCCGCCCATCGTGATCGCGATGCAGCTCGGTGGCGTGGGATTGCGCCACGGCACGCGACTGTGCCTGGCGATGGCGGCGGTCACGCTGGTGGTGCTGCTGCCGCTGGACTATGTCTGGTGGAAACTGCTCGGCTATCTGCCCTGACCGGGGTCAGCCCGTCCTACCAGTCGAGCTTCTCCAGCAACTTGTCACGCACGGCGCGCGGCTCGATCACGAGGTCGAGCTCGTAGGCGCCGAGCAGCGCCAGCAACTGGGCCACGCTGATCGTGTCGGGGTTCAGTTCCATATGGGAGACGCGGCTCTGGCTGATGGCCAGCCGCGTGGCAGCCTCGGCCTGGGTCAGGCCCGCGATCTTGCGCGCGCCCTGGAGTACTTGCCCCAGTTGGTCGCTGGTAGTAATCGTGACTCTGGCTGACATCGCAGGCTACCGGAAAGTAAACATCCTGCAATCTATCAATCCTGGCTGCTGATCGACAAATTCTCTGCAAGTGTTTTGATCGCCA
The DNA here is from genome assembly GCF_004217045.1 of Cupriavidus agavae. Lineage (GTDB taxonomy): Bacteria > Pseudomonadota > Gammaproteobacteria > Burkholderiales > Burkholderiaceae > Cupriavidus > Cupriavidus agavae. The sequence continues at coordinate 57,925 of NZ_SGXM01000010.1, read as the reverse complement.
ACGCTCGCAATACCCACCGGATAGGTAGATCGGGACCGGGACGTTGCCAAAATCAAACGCCCGGCCGGTTCCGCGCCGGAAATTACCGCAGGTAGTCGCGATAGCGGGATCGTATTTCGTCCACGTTGGCGAGCGTCCCCGACAGATGCTGGCGCAGGGCGGCCTCGGCCTGGTCCGGATGGGCGGAGGCAATGGCGTCGACGATGGCCTTGTGGTCGCGCAGCACCGCGTTGGCCTTGCCGGGAATCGGCAGGTGCAGCCGGCGCAGGCGGTCCAGATGGCCGCTTTGCCGGCGCACCAGCGCGAAAAGGTCGGGCACGGCGGCCGCCTCGTACATCTGGCGATGGAAAAGCTGGTCGTTGGCGGTGAACTCGGCCAGGTCGTTCAGTTCCAGCATGTGCTGCTGGCGCGTGACCGTGGCGCGCAGACGCTCGACCAGCCCCGCGTCGGCGGCGGCGGCCAGCGTTCGGACGATCTCCAGTTCCACCGAACGGCGCAGGAAATGCGCCTGCCGCGCCAGTGCCACGTCGATGCGGCTCACCCGCGTGGCGTGCTGCGGAAAGACATCGACCAGCCCCTCCTCGGCCAGCCGCATCAGCGCGTCGCGCACCGGCGTCTGGCTGATGCCGTAGTGCAGCGCCAGCTCCGGGCGCGACAGCACCGTGCCGGGCGGCAGCACCAGCGACAGGATCTGGTCGCGCATGTGCTCGAACACCTGCGGCGCCGCCTGGCGCGTGCGGTCGAACTGGAAATGTGACGAGGAAGGGTTGGGAAGCGTGGCTGCCATCGGAGTGAGCGAGGATATTGGGCGCGATTCTAGCCGAAACGCCCCGGGAATCTGCTGCGTTGACGTACTAATATATTAGTGCTTTAATTCCCGAACCAGTAGTCGTCGTACAACCGCAAAGGTGGCGACGGCCGCGATGCAGGTTTCACGGTGGAAGAGACAACCATGACGGCACAGAAGAAAACGCCGGACCAGCTGCGCAGCGCGCGCTGGTTCGCCCCGGACGACCTCCGCTCGTCCGGGCACCGCTCCCGGATCATGCAGATGGGCTACGCGCCCGATGAATGGATGGGCAAGCCGCTCATCGCCATCATCAACACCTGGTCCGACATCAACCCGTGCCACGCGCACTTCAGGCAGCGCGTGGAAGACGTCAAGCGCGGCATCCTGCAGGCCGGTGGGTTCCCCGTGGAGCTGCCGGCCATTTCCTTGTCCGAAAGCTCGGTCAAGCCCACCACCATGCTGTACCGCAACCTGCTCGCCATCGAGACCGAGGAACTGATCCGCTCCCACCCGATCGATGGCGCCGTGCTGATGGGCGGCTGCGACAAGACCACGCCGGGCCTGCTGATGGGTGCCACCAGCGCCGGCGTGCCGGCCATCTATGTGCCCGCCGGGCCGATGCTGCGCGGCAACTACAAGGGCCAGGTGCTCGGTTCGGGCTCCGACGCCTGGAAGTTCTGGGACGAGCGCCGCGCCGGCAACATCAGCAAGACCGAGTGGATCGGCATCGAGGGTGGCATTGCGCGCAGCCACGGCACCTGCATGACCATGGGCACGGCCAGCACGATGACGGCCATTGCCGAAACCATCGGCATGACGCTGCCGGGCGCGTCGTCGATCCCGGCGGCCGACGCCAACCACATCCGCATGTGCTCCGAGGCCGGACGCCGCATCGTCGGCATGGTCTGGGAAGACCTGACGCCGGCGCGCATCCAGACCCGTGCCTCGTTCGAGAACGCGATTGCCGTGGCCATGGCCATGGGCTGCTCCACCAACGCGATCATCCACGTCATTGCGATGGCGCGCCGCGCCGGCCACGACATCGGCCTCGACGATTTCGACCGCGCCAGCCGCCACGTGCCCGTCATCGCCAATATCCGGCCCAGCGGCGACAAGTATCTGATGGAGGATTTCTTCTACGCGGGCGGCCTGCCGGCGCTGATGACGCGCATCCGCGACAAGCTCCGGCTCGACGCCCTGACCGTCACGGGCCGCACGCTCGGCGAGAACATCGCCGGGGCCGAGGTGCACAACGACGACGTGATCCGCACCTGCGAGAACGCGCTGTACCAGGAGGGCGCGCTGGCCGTCCTGCGCGGCAACATCGCCCCCGATGGCTGCGTGATCAAGCCCAGCGCCTGCGAACGCCGCTTCTTCAGGCACACCGGGCCGGCACTGGTGTTCGACGACTACCCGTCGATGAAGGCTGCCGTCGAGAACGAGGATCTCGACGTCACCGCCGACCACATCCTGATCCTGCGCAACGCCGGCCCCCAGGGCGGCCCCGGCATGCCGGAGTGGGGCATGCTGCCGATCCCGAAGAAGCTCGTGAAGCAGGGCGTGCGCGACATGCTGCGGATGTCCGATGCCCGCATGAGCGGCACGAGCTATGGCGCCTGCATCCTGCACGTGGCCCCCGAGGCGTACGTGGGCGGTCCGTTCGCGCTGGTCCGCACCGGCGACCTGATCTCGGTCGACATCGACCAGCGCAGCATCCACCTGGAAGTATCCGACGAGGAACTGGCCGCACGCCGCGCGGCATGGACGCCCCTGCCCCCGCGCTACATGCGCGGCTACGGCTACATGTTCTCGAAGCACGTGCGGCAGGCCAACGACGGCTGCGATTTCGACTTCCTGCAAACCGACTTTGGCGACGCCGTGGGCGAGCCGAGCATCTACTGACACCGAGGCCCTCCCATGACCGAACTCAGCCCCGCCCTGCGTGACGCCCTGAAGACCGTCAGCACCGCCACGCTCTGCACGGCACTGTTCAAGCGCGGCCTGCGCAACCAGTTCATCCAGGATGTGCGTCCGCTGCAGGCCAACCCCGGCAACATGGTCGGCCAGGCATTCACGCTGCGCTACATCCCGGCGCGCGAGGACCTGAACCCGATCACCGTGTTCCAGGACGCCAACCATCCGCAGCGCCAGGCCATCGAGCAATGCCCGCCGGGCGCGGTACTGGTGATCGACAGCCGCAAGGACGCCCGCGCGGCGTCTGCCGGCTCGATTCTCGTCACGCGGCTGATGCAGCGCGGCGGCGCCGGCATCGTCACCGATGGCGGTTTCCGCGATTCGCCCGAGATCGCACAGATGGCCATGCCCGCGTATCACCATCGGCCTTCGGCACCGACCAATCTCACGTTGCACCAGGCGCTCGAATTCAACGTGCCGATCGGCTGCGGTGATGTGGCCGTGTTCCCCGGCGATGTCATCGTGGGCGATGGCGAGGGCGTGGTCGTCATCCCCCAGCACATGGCCGAGGAAATTGCAGCGGAGGCCGTGGAAATGACGGCCTTCGAGGATTTCGTTACCGAGGAAGTGCAGAAAGGCCGCTCGATCATCGGACTGTACCCGCCGACGACGGAGCAGGCGAAGGAGGATTTTGCGGTGTGGAGGAAAGAGAAGGGGCGGTGAGTTTTCACACACTCCTTGTTTTCTCCCCCAACCCCTCTCCCGCCTTGCGGGCGAGGGGGGCAAACCAAAAAGCAGTGCACACACAAGCAGGAGACACCCATGACCCAAACCACCCGCACCCTCGCCGCCATTGCCCTCGCCGCCTTCACCCTCACCGCTCACGCCCAGGGTGAATGGCCGGCCAAGCCCGTCACGATCATCGTCCCCTTCACCCCTGGCGGCGGTACCGATATCGGCACGCGGCTCGTGGCGCAGCGGCTGTCGCAGTTGTGGAGCCAGCCGGTGGTGGTGGACAACCGCCCCGGCGCGGCCGGCAACGTGGGGCTGGAACTGACCTCGCGCGCCAAGCCGGACGGCTACACGCTCGTGGCCGGCAACGTGGGCACGCAGTCGATCAACCCGTTCCTGTACAAGAAGCTCAACTACAAGCCGGACAGCTTCGTGCCGGTCTCGCTGATGGCCGAACTGCCGTTCGCGCTGGTGGTCACGCCGGGCCTGCCGGCCAAGACCCCGAAGGAACTGGTGGCGCTGGCCAAGGCCAAGCCGGGCAAGCTCACGTTCGCCAGTTCGGGCACCGGCGGCTCGCCGCACCTGTCCGGCGAGATCTTCAAGGCCGCCACCGGCACCGACATGCTGCACGTGCCGTACAAGGGCGGCGGCGCGGCGATGACCGACCTGATGGCGGGCAACGTCGACATGCTGTTCGCGTCGATCCTGGAAACCACGGGCCATGTGAAGGCCGGCAAGCTGCGCGCGCTGGCCGTGACGGGCACCGTGCGCTCGCCGTCGATGCCCGATGTGCCCACGCTGGCCGAGGCCGGCATCCAGAACGCCGAGTCGGGCTCGTGGGTGGGCCTGCTGGCGCCGGCCGGCACGCCCAAGGAGGTGGTGGACAAGATCGCGGCCGACGTGAAGAAGGTGGTGGCCATGCCAGACGTGAAAAAGCAGCTCGTGGAACAGGGCGCGATTCCCGTGGGCAGCACGCCGCAGGAGTTCGCGCAGATCATCGCCAATGACCGCAAGCGGTACGCAAGGATCATCGCCGATAATCACCTGAGCGCGGACTGACGCGCCCCAGGACTGGCATTCGCCCTCCCAGAACAAGAAAGGACTCTTCTCGCATGAAACCACGCCTCCTGCAGCACGGCCGGCTCCCGGAACAGACCGAAGCCCGCCTGGCCGAGCATTTCGATGTCCACCCGCTCTGGGCCGAAAGCGACCCCGCCGGCTACCTCGCGCAGCACGGCGGCGAGTTCGTGGCGATGACCACGCGCGCCGCCACCGGCGTTGACGCCGGCATGCTCGGCGCCCTGCCCAACCTGCGCGTGATCTCCAGCTTCGGCGTCGGCCTCGACAAGCTCGACCTCGACACCGCACGCGCACGCGGCATCGCCGTGGGCTACACGCCAGACGTGCTCAACGACTGCGTGGCCGATACCGCCTTCGCGCTGCTGATGGACGCGGCGCGCCAGGTCAGCGCCGCTGACCGCTACGTGCGGCGCGGCGAGTGGCTCAAGGGCCCGTACCCGCTGACCACGCGCGTCAGCGGCAAGCGCCTCGGCATCGTCGGCATGGGCCGGATCGGCCGCGTCATCGCCAAACGGTCGGGCGGCTTCGACATGGAGGTGCGCTACTTTGGCCGCAAGGCGCAGGACGGCGTGCCCTACGGCTTCGAACCCTCGCTGGAAGCACTGGCCAAGTGGGCCGACTTCCTCGTCATCGCGGCCTCGGGCGGCCCGGAGACCCGCCACATGGTCTCGGCCAGCGTGCTCGACGCACTCGGGCCGCAGGGCTACCTGATCAACATCGCACGCGGCACCGTGGTGGACGAGGCGGCGCTGGTCGATGCGCTGGCCGGCAAGCGCATCGCGGGTGCCGGGCTCGACGTGTTCGAGGACGAACCGCGCGTGCCCGAGGCGCTGTTCGGCCTCGACAACGTCGTGCTGCTCCCCCACGTGGCCAGCGGCACCCACGAGACACGCGCCGCCATGGCCGGCCTCGTGTTCGACAACCTGCAGAGCTTCTTCGCCACCGGCGCGGTGCTGAAGTCGGCGGTCTGACCGCCCTGGGCGGGCGCCATCACAGGGTGTAGCCGGGCCGACACAGACCCGAAACACTGGGCGCGCCGCCCGGCAGTACACTGGGCGTCCCCATTCCTTACCGGAGCGAGCGATGCCCGCAAACCCCGCGCGGCCGCCATCCGCGTCGCGTCGCCGGCACCTGCTGGCCATGGGACTCGGTGGCGCCGCCCTCGCCACGCTGTCGCGCACGGCGCCGGCCGCTGCCCAGACCCCTGCCGCCCCACTGCCGCTGACCGCGCCGACCACCGAAGGCCCGTTCTACTTTGACCCGGGCAAGGTGCGCCAGGACATCACCGAAGGCCAGCCCGGCGTGCCGCTCGAAGTGCGCTTCACCGTGGTAGACACCGCCGGCCGGCCGCTACCCGGCACGCGCGTCGATCTCTGGCACTGCAACGCCGCCGGCGTGTACTCCGGCTACGCGGGCCAGGTCGACGACCATGACCGGCGCGTCTCCACGCGCGGGCAGACCTTCCTGCGCGGCAGCCAGCCCGCCGGCGCCGACGGTGTGGCCGTGTTCCAGACCATCTACCCGGGCTGGTACGTGGGCCGCGCCACCCACCTGCACATGAAGGTCATCGACGGCAACCGCACGATGCTGACCACGCAGTGCTTCCTTCCCGACGCGCTCAGCGAGTATCTGTATACGCAGCTGCCCGCCTACCGCCGCCGGCGCGTGCGCCAGACGCTGAACAGCAACGACGGCATCGCGCTGCGCGCCGGCGACACCACGCTCGGCGCCGTACGCGAGGCCAGCGGGCGGTACATCGCCACGCTGACGCTGGTGGTGGACCCGGCGGCGCTGCCGCGCAGCGAGGCGTTCCCGCCGGGCGCGCCGCCCGGGCCGCCGCCCGACCGGGGCCAGATGGCCTCGCTGGACGGAGCAGCGCGCGTGGCTGCCATCGTGCCCGGCACGAAACTCTGAAAACGCCCGGACTTCCGTTCGCTACCCCACCGACCTCCCCCCAACCGCGATTTCGGGCGTAAAGCAATCGCTTTACCCTGTGGCGATGCCTGCGCGCATGGTCGGCGCGCGGTGGCCCGAATCTGTCAAAAAATGCGAGAAGTCGCAGACATGATCGGCCAATGTTCGCTATGCTCTTCGGGGCACAACAGGTAGAGCCAGCCCTGACTGGCCAGACATGACGGGTTGGGACGGCGCCGCACGCCAGGGCGCCGCGTGCGGCGTAGTCTCCCGAGGGCTCCTGATGCAGCGCAGCTGGTTCCTGTTGGTGACCATTCTGCTGGCCATGCTCGCGACACTGTTTCCGGTGGGAATCGGCGTTTTCATGGCCCAACTGGAAGCGAACCGGCGCGAGTCCGAGCAACTGAGCATCTTTGCCGATGCCGCCGTGGGCCGCGCCGAGGCCGTCATGACCCAGGCGCTCAATGCGCTGCTCGATCTCGAATCGCTGCGTGACGAACCGTGCTCACCCTCGCAGCTCGTCGAGATGCGGCGTATCACCTACACCTACCGCCATATCCAGGACGCCGGCATCTACCGCGGCGGCAAGCGGCTGTGCTCGGCGCTGCTGGGGCCGATCCAGGCCGACCAGCTCGCGCTGCCGCCGCCCGACTGGCGCACGCGCGACAACCTCGATTTCTGGTTCGACCAGCCCAACCCGTTTGCCGCCCCGCGCCGCACGCTGCTGATCGGCCGCAATGGCAACTACGTGGCCGTCGATCCGCAAAACTTCGTCGACGTGGTGGACCGCGAGTCGCGCAGGCTGGCCGTGGTCAATACCGATGCCGGCCGGATCTTCGCGGTGTCGCAGGGCGCCAGCCTGCCCCGCCTGCAACGGGCCTATGCCGACCACGCCTACGGCTCAGGCGGCGAGACACTGCGCGATGACGATGCGTCCATCGTGCTGCGCAGATCGCGCACGATGCCGCTGGCCGTGCTGGTGCTGGCCCCGCGCGCCGCGCTGCTGGCCAACTGGAAGGCGCTGCTGGCAGGCGGCCTGCTGGTGGGCCTGGCGGCTGGCGTACCGCTGGGCATCCTGGTGTGGCGGCGCGCCACGCGGCGCTTCAGCCTCGAAGGCGAGTTGCGCGGGGCCGTGCGGCGCCACGAGATGGCCGTGCACTACCAGCCAATCGTCTCGCTGGCCGACAACCGCTGCGTGGGCGTGGAGGCGCTGGTGCGCTGGCGCCGCCAGGGCCGGCTGGTGCGCCCCAACCTGTTCATCCCGATGGCCGAGAACGCCGGGCTGATCCAGCAGATCACCGACCAGGTGCTCGATATCGTGCTGACCGAACTGGGCACGCTGCTGCGGCGACATCCGTCGTTCTACGTGTCGATCAATGTCGGCGTGGAAGACCTCAAGAGCCGGCGCTTCCTGGGCGTGCTGGCGTCGCGGCTGCGCGGCACCGGCATCGCGCCCGGGCAGATCCGCATCGAAGCCACCGAGCGGGGCTTCCTGGAGCCCGACGTGGCGCGCGACACGATCCAGGCGTTCCGCGACGCCGGGCATCCGGTCTACATCGACGACTTCGGCACCGGCTATTCAAGCCTGTCGTACCTGCAGAGCTTCAAGGTCGACGCGCTCAAGATCGACAAATCGTTCGTCGACACCATCGGCCAGGAAGCCGCGTCGAGCACGGTGGCCCCCCACATCATCGCCATGGCCCAGTCGCTGGGCCTGCAGATCGTGGCCGAAGGCATCGAGGACAGCACCCAGGCCGACTTCCTGCGCGAGCAGGGCGTGGACTACGGCCAGGGGTGGCTGTTCGGGCGCCCGGTGCCGGCCGTGGAACTGGCCCAGTTGCTGGCGCGTGCCACGCCGCAGGCGGCATAGCAGACGACACCGCAGACGGCATAACGGGCTGGATGGCGTTGCCGTCACAACGGGTATTCAGCGGTTGACCCGCGCTGCAACATGAATGACGATGTGGAGGTCGTTCTCCGCCGCCGGGCCAGTGTGCTCCCGAAGCCATCACAGCCGTTCCACGCGCCCGGCAACGCATTTTGCGGCGCGTACGCCCCCAGCTTGCCCTTGTCCACTGGTCCAACCACCGGAGCTATTCGCATGCCAGGCAATCCTTCGACCTCGTTCCCCACCTTCCCCGGTTTCCCCGCCTTTCCGTTCGCGCCGGTGTCGGCTTTCACGCCGTTTGCGCCTTTTGCGCCCTTTGCGTCGCTGGCGTCTTTCAATCCGCTTGCCCAGCTGCCCCAGTTCGCCACGCTCGACCAGGACGTGGTCAAGAGCTGGTACAAGTTTGTGGGCCTGAATACCGACTTCACGAAATCGATGACCGAGGAAGCGCAGTTCGACTGGGCCTCCTGGTTCGTCCCGCAGGACCCGGAAGAGATGGTGGCGCGCCAGTGGACGAGCCAGATGCCGTTCCTGTCGATTCCGCTGCACTACGCAACGTCAATGATGGAATTGGGCGCCGCCACCCAGCGTGCCTGGATGGACGCCTGGGGACGCATGCTGAACGTGCCGGGCCTGGCGGCCGAGGCAGGCGAAGCCGTCGGGGAAGCCGCCGATGCCATCACGGATGTGCCTGCATCGAGCATCCGTGAGACGCCGAAGCCACGCAAGGACCGCGCACATTGACGCATGGCCTGCGCATTTGGGTGACAGGGAGTATCCTGAACAAAGATCGCGAAGACAGCCGACAAGGCTTGCCCAAGCCGTCCGCCCGATAGCAACGTGGGCGCAGTCGGGCGGCTCCCTGAATCGCGCCCCATCTGGCGAGGTATTCATGAGCAAGACCATCCTATCCAGCCTGATCGTCGCCGCGGCCGCCGTGGCCCTGGCGCCGCTGGCTCAGGCCCAGACCAAGCAGTACGACCCGTACAGCCAGGGTGCCCGCAGCGGCAAGGCGGACCCGTACACCGACGGTGCCAAGGCCGGCAAGTTCGACCCCTATACCGACGGCGCGAAGTCCTCCACCCGCACCGACCTGGCCCCGACCGCCAAGGCGGACCCGTACACGGACGGCGCCCGCACCGGCCCGCGCGATCCGTATTCGGATGGCGCACGGACCGGCAAACCCGACCCATACACGGACGGGGCGAAGTCGGACAAGTACAACCCCTACACGGACGGCGCCAAGTCCAGCAAGTAATCCGGAACCGGGGCACGGCGTCAGCGTCGCGCCGGCGCCCCCGCTTTCAGCCACGGCAGGAAACCATGCAGGAAGCGCGACGCGGCCGGCATGAAGTAACTGCCATGGTGATAGCAAGGGTCGAGCGTCGCCACGATGCGGCGCCCGGGTCCGCTGACCGCATCGTCATACAGTACCGAACGCCCCTCCAGCGTATCCACCACCGACACCGCGCCCGGCGGCGTGGCGAGATCGCCATGGCGGTGCCACGTGGCGTCGGCCAGCCCGATCCGCGCGAACAGCCCGTGGTGCGCGTCACCGACGCGCAGACCGGAATCCGCCCCCGGCTCCAGCCACCACCAGAAGTTCGTCTCGCCAGGGCGCCACTGCACGCCGTCCAGCCATAGATCGGGGCGCGTTTCTCCGAGCGCCACGACCAGCTTGCCCGCAGCGAGAAAATCCGCGATGGCCTGCCGCGCCGCGATCAGGTCCACCGGATTCTGCCGACTGGCCACGTACAGGCAATCGACCTGCGACAGATCGGCATGCACCAGTTCCGGCGCATGGATGTTCAGATCGAACGTCCCGCGCAGCGCGGGGTCGTTGAACGTTGCATGGTGGTAGTACGTGCCACCGTCCACGAATGCGATACGCATGGCTTATGCCTCCGGTGCGTGCGCCATGGCCGGCGCGCCGGCCTCGATCCAGTCCAGCAGTTGTGGCGCGATGCGCGCGGCGCTGGTCTGGTCCCCGACATACATCCAGCAACTGTTGCCGCCGTGCATGAAGATCTGCCCGCCACCGGGCCGGCGCCATACCCAGTCCAGCGGCGAGCCGTCCTGCCGGAGCCGATGCAGCACCACGGCGCCGGACGGAGCCGGATTGGCGCCACGGCCATAAAAGCCCGCCACGCCACGGCGGAAGCTCAGGTCCTCGCACGACACCCCGTCGAACACCGGATGCGCATGCACCCGCTCGACGATGAGGTCCCGCACGCCCCGGCCCTCCGCCACACGGTACGGGTCCAGTTCGTCGAACAGCGGATAGACCAGGTGGCCGTTGAACACCAGCGTCCCGCCGGCATCGAGGTGCGTGCGCAGGGCCGCGCGGTGAGCCAGCATCGCGCGCTGGTCGATATGCGCCTCGATCAGGATCGCCGACCGGCCACGAAGATCGTCACCGGTCAGCTCGCGCAGCGAGCGCGATGCCATGCCGCGCGCCTGCAGCATGGCGATGAACGCCGGCATCTCGTGCGAGACGGCGCGGATATGCAATACGTTGTGCGTCACGATCAGTCCCTCTCCATCGTGGGTTGCGAAAAAACCGGCACCGCCGTGCCGGCGTGGGGCAGCGCGTCCAGGCGCACGCGGCGTACCGGCACGCGGTAGAGCCGCGTGAGCGCGGCCTCGTGCATGATCCGGTCCGGCGCGCCGAACGCGTGGTCGCCCCCGGCAAACAGCAGCGCCGCATGGCTGGCGAATTCGAGCGCGTGCTGTGGCGCATGCGTGCTGAACACGACGGTGATGCCCGTCGCCGCCAGTTCGGCCAGCAGGCGCAGCGTGACCGCCTGGTTGTGCCAGTCCATGGCGGCGCAGGGCTCGTCCAGCAGCAGCACGTCCGCCTCGGCGGCCAGCGCGCGGGCCAGCACCACCAGTTGGCGCTCGCCACCTGACAGCGACAGGAAGGCGCGGTCGGCCAGATGGACGGCCTCCACGCGCGCCAGCGCCGCACGCGCGGCGGCATAGTCGGCACGGCCGGGCGCGCGCAGCAGCGAGACCCCGCCGGCCCGGCCCAGCAGCACCATTTCCAGTACGCCGATCGGCAACGCTGGAAGGACTTCCTGCGGCACGAAGCCCATGCGGCCGCGCCGGGTGACCTGCCCGGCGGCAGGCGCAAGCTGGCCCGCGAGGATCTTCAGCAGCGTCGATTTGCCGGCGCCGTTGGCACCCATCAGCGCGCACAGCGCACCCCGGGGAAGCGCCAGCGAGAGGTTGCGCAGCACGGACCGCCCGCCGTAGTGATGCCCGATGCCGTGGCACTGCAAGGCGAAGTCAGCCATGCGACCCCGCTCCGAGCCGGCGGATCAGGAATGCGAACAACGGCGCGCCGAACAGCGCCGTCAATGCGCCCAGCGGAATCTCCATCTGCGTGAGCGTGCGCGCCAGCGTATCCACCAGCACGAGGTAAGCCGCACCGGCCAGCACGGCCCGGATCAGGAAGTGCCGATGATCGCCGCCGCAGCTCATGCGTACCAGATGCGGCACCACCAGCCCCACCCACCCCACCACGCCGCACACGGCCACGCTCGATGCGGCGATCATGCCAACCGCCAATAGCGCCAGCACGCGTACGCGCCGGACCGGCACACCCAGGCTGCGTGCATCGGCCTCGCCCACGGCCAGCGCCATCAGGTGAAAACGCAGGCCGTAGAGCAGCAGCAGGCTCAGCCCGATGCAGGGCAGCGTGAGCCACAGCCTCGCGTAATCCGCCGCGGCCAGGCTGCCCATCAGCCAGAACACGATGGCGGGAAGCTGGTTCTGCGGGTCGGCCATCACCTTGATCAGCGAGACGCCCGACGCAAACACCGCGTTGACCACGATGCCGGCCAGCACCAGCAGCACCGTGCCGCCCTCGCCCTTCCGGGCACCCGCCAGCCAGTAGACCGCGAGCAACGACAGCAGGCCCCAGACCAGCGCCCCGGACACGACGGGCCAGCCATCGCCGAGCCACAACAGCGCCAGCACGCCGCCAAATGCGGCGCCGGACGACACCCCAAGCAGTTGCGGCTCCGCCAGCGGGTTGCGGAACAGCGCCTGGAGCGCCGCGCCGGCGCCCGCCAGCCCGGCGCCCACCACGGCGGCCAGCAGCACGCGGGGGAGCCGCACGCCCTGCACCACGCTCTGCTGGATCGGGTTCCAATCGCCCGCGCCCAGCAGCGGCGCGGCCAGGATGCGCAGTACCGTGCCGGGCGCGATGGCGTAGCGGCCAGCGCCCATCGCCAGGATCAGCACGAGCGGCAGCGCGGCGGCGAGGATCAGCGTGGCCGGCATGCGGCGCGGCATCACGACCCATCCCCTTTGCCGAACAGCGCGCGGTAGTGGGCGCTGCCGCCGTTCGCGTCGAGCTTGAGCAGGTCGTCGGTATCGCGCTCGCTGATCTGGTAGCCGTAGAGATCGCGGTAGGCGTCGGCGATGCGCAGCCTGAAACCCGGCTCGGCACGCTGCGGGTGGAACAGGCTGGAAAGCCAGTCCAGCGTCAGCGGCGTCTCCTGGCTGGGCGGGTCCCAGCGGAAGCCGCCATGCGGATAGCTGTAGATACGCTGCCCGCGAACGGCCGCCAGGCCCTGCAGGCGCGGGTCGCGGTAGAGGTCGGCCGGCGCCAGCCCCGGCTCGAAGTTGTTCAGCAGCACGATCTGCGGGTCCCAGGCCAGCAACTGCTCGACGTCCACCTGTGCAAATCCGGGCACGCCGGCCGCGACGTTGGTGCCGCCGGACAGGCGGATATCGCCGTCCATGCTGGTACCCTTGCCGGCCGCGCGCAGGCCGGAGCGGGCGCGCTGCAGGTAGACCACGCGCGGGCGCTGCGCGTCGGGGATGGCCCGCATGCGTTCGTCGATGGCTGCGCGGCGCGTTTCGAACCAGCGCGCCAGATGCTCTCCGCGTTCCGCCTTGCCCAGCGACGCGCCCACCAGCCGCAGCCATCCGGCCGCCAGCGCGCTGTCGCCATAGCGAAGCGTGATGACCGGCAGGCCGAGATCGCGGATTGGCCGCACGATGTCGTCGCCCCGGTCGCCCCACTGGATGACGACATCGGCGCGGGTGGCCGCCAGCGCCTCGACGTTCGGCACGAAGCCCTCGCCTGAGACCTGCGTCGGCAGCCGGGCCGCAGCGGGGAACATGCGTCCGAGCAGGCCGAGTTCGAAGTCGGCGCGGCTGGCGCCGTGCATGCCGGCCAGCCGCTGCGCGCCACCATCGACGGCCATGACCATCGACGCAACCGGGATCGGGATGACGGCCACGCGGTCTACCCGCTCCGGGATGGCAACGGTACGGCCCATCTGGTCGGTCACGTCGGCTGCCCGGGCGGCCGTGGCGGCCGTGCAGCCGAACAGGCATGCCAGCAGGAGGGAAGGCAATCCGCGCATCAGTACGTCCCCACCAGCTTGAGCACCACGGACCGGCCCGGCTCCACGAGCGGATTGCCGACCAGCGTGTTCGGGTAGGACAGGTTCTCCGTGACGGTCGGGTTGCGGCCTACCTGGTTGAACACGTTCTCCACGCCCGCCAGCACCTTCCAGTCGCGCCAGCCGCTGCCCAGCACGCGGTCCATGTCGAGGCCGAAGAACAGGTCGAGCATGCCGTAGCCGGCAGTCCGGCGCTCCTGCGTGGGATCGATGTCGGTCTTGGCCTTGAAGGCGCGCAGCACGCCCTCGCCATGCCAGCCGGCACCGTCGTAGCGCAGTGAAGCGTTGGCCGTCAGCGGTGCCACGTACGGCAGCGGCTCGCCCGAGATGTCGTTGCGCGCATGGGTGTAGGTGGCGGACAGGCCGGCGCTCCAGCGCGGGGTGATGCGGGCGCGCGCTTCCAGTTCAACCCCGCGGATCGTGGCCCGGCCCAGATTCTGGCGCTGGTACAGGTTCGGAGCGACCAGGCGCTGCGTGATCAGGTCCCTGTACTTGCTCTGGTAGGCGGTCAGCCGGAACCAGCTGCCGGCGCCGTGCCAGCGCAGCCCTGCCTCGGCGGTCAGGTTGGTCTCGGGCGACAGGTCCGGCGACGGCAGCGTGGGCTGGGTGCCGGCGATGCTGGCGATCGTCAGGTTCATGCCCGAAGGCGCCCGGAAGCCCCGGCTCAGGTTGCCCACCAGTTGCCAGGCCGGCGCGAACTCGTAGAGCGCGCCCACCCCGCCGGTCACGGCGTAGTGGCGCGGCCTGGTCTTGCCCTGGTACGCCTGCGTCAGTGCCGGCGATTCGCCCGGGTAGGTGTCCCCGATCCGGACATCCACGATGTCGCCGCGCAGCGAGCCGGACAGCGTCCACTTCTCGCCCACGTGCCAGTTGTCGTTGATGAACAGGCCCAGGTTGGTCTGGTCGGCGCCGCGCTCCATCTGTTTCCACCCGGTGCTGCCGACCAGCGCACCGGTGCTGTTGCTGTAGCGGTCCACGTTGTTCACCCGGCCCGCAAAACTCTCGGTGAAGAAGTCTCCGCCATAGCTCAGCGCATGGCTGCCGAGCCGCTTCATGGCCGTCAGGTGGCCGCCCCAGACCGTTGGCGTGTAGACCTTGATGTGGTTGTAGAGCGTCACGGCCGGAGACCGGCTGTTGCGCTGGTAGATGTCGGTATCGAAATCGCGCACATAGACGCTGGCGTCGATGCTGTCGGCCCAGCTGCCCACCTTGCGGCCCTCCCAGGCCAGCCGCAGGTAGCGTTCGATGATGGGGTCCTCGCGCACGCTGAGCCACGGCTCGCCCGGCGCGGCGCCCAGCCCGCCCGCGCGCCGGCTGACCACGCGCTGGTAGCGGCCGGACAACTCCCAGCGCGAGTCGGTGCTCGGCGAGAAGCCCACGGCGAGGTCCGCGCCGGTCGAGTTGAAGCCGCTGTTCAGGGCGTCGCCGATTGGCGTGGCATAGTCGCCGCCCTGCCGGTGGTTGACGCCCAGCATGACGTCGAAACCGTTGCCGCCGCCGAGCAGTTCGACACGCCCGCCGACCATGTCGTTGACACTGTTCCACTCCAGCGCGCGCAGCTTTGGTCGGAGCGTGAAAGGCTGATCTGGATCAACCTTGGCGCGGCGCGTCACGATATTGACCACGCCCGCCATGGCGTCGGAGCCGTAGATTGCCGACGCCGGTCCCCGGATGACTTCGATCCGCTCGACCGAGTTCGGGTCGATCATGTTGTATTCGAGCGTGCTGCGGCCCCGGTAGCGGTCGCCGTCGATGGCCATGATCGACCGGCCCGCATTGGTATTGAAGCCGCGCATCACGAGCTGGCCGCCAAGCCCGCCCGTGCGGGCGAAGGCGATGCCGGGCACATCGGCCAGCAACCCCTGGATACCACCGCTGCCCACGCGGTCCCGGATTTCCTCGCCCGTGATGACCGTCACGGCACGCGGGGTTTCCTCGATCGAATCGGCGGTGCGCGTGGCGCTGACCGTCACGCCTTCCAGATCATGAATCCGTTCCGGCTCCCCGGCCGCACCCGCGCACGGCCATCCCAACCCCAGCACACCGCCTGCGACGCAGGCCACGACATTACGCTTCACTTTGACTTCCCCGGTGGCGGCCCTCTTGTCAGACAGCCTTGTTTTCGCGAATGATTATCATTTGCGAATTATTCGCAGCCCGGGGCGAACCACCAATGAGAAATATCAAGACCACGCGAACGAGCCTGGACGAGGCCCGGAGGCTGCTCGCCAGCCATCCGCTATCGATTCGGAACGTGCTGAGCGACTGCCTGCTCGCGCAGGCGTCGGTGGAGGACCTCGACAAAGGGGATTGCGTGTTCCGCCAGGGAGAGCAGGCGAATTACTGGTACCTGGTGATGGACGGGCGGATCGACACGCTGCGCCTGGGCATCGACGGGGAGGACCGGATAGTCCATCACATACCGCCGGGCCAGTTGCTGGCCTCCATCGTCATGTTCATGCCCGATCGGAAATATCCGGTCGAAGCCCGCGCCGCGGTGGCCAGCACGCTGTGCAGGTTCCATCGCGACAGCCTCCATCGGGCGTGTCTCGCCCATCCGCCGCTGGCGGTCGGTATGCTGAGCCTGGCGGCCGACGTGCTGCACCAGCGCATCGACGACGTGGATACCCTGGCCAGTACGAGCGCCCCGCAGCGGCTGGCCGCCTACCTGCTCAGGCTGGCGGGAAACACCGGGGAACAGGTGGAATTGCCCCTGAGCCAACGGCAACTGGCGGCCAAGCTCGGTGTGCGGGCGGAAACCCTGAACCGGCTGCTGGCCGAGTGGCAGCGGATTGGCTATCTGGAGGGAGGCGGCCGCGCGTGGCGGATCGTGGCGCCCGGCCAGCTCGACACCGTGGCGCGCGGGCTGCCATGAAAAAACCCCGCAGGCGCTTGCACGCCTGCGGGGTTCCAGAGCCTTCAGGTGATTCCCTGCCCATGCCGGCGCAGGGAACCGTCCGGCTTATACCGACACCGTATCGGCAACTTCCTTGAAGTCCTCGATCTGGTCGAAGTTCATGTACTTGTAGATCTTGTCGCCATTGGCGGTCAGCACGCCCATGTCGGCCATGTACTCTTCCTTGGTCGGGATACGGCCCAGGCGCGAGCAGATGGCAGCCAGTTCGGCCGAGCCCAGGTACACATTCGTGTTCTTGCCCAGGCGGTTCGGGAAGTTACGCGTCGACGTGGACATCACCGTGGCGCCTTCGCGCACCTGTGCCTGGTTGCCCATGCACAGCGAGCAGCCCGGCATTTCGGTACGGGCACCGGCCGTGCCGAACACGCCGTAGTGGCCTTCCTCGGTCAGCTGCTTCTGGTCCATCTTGGTCGGCGGGGCGACCCACAGCTTCACGGGGATGTCGCGCTTGCCTTCCAGCAGCTTGGACGCGGCACGGAAGTGGCCGATGTTGGTCATGCACGAACCGATGAACACTTCGTCGATCACGGCGCCAGCCACGTCCGACAGCGTCTTCACGTCGTCAGGATCGTTCGGGCAGGCCACGATCGGCTCGTGCACGTCGGCCAGGTCGATCTCGATCACGGCGGCGTACTCGGCATCGGCGTCCGGCTGCAGCAGCTGCGGGTCGGCCAGCCATGCTTCCATGGCCTTGATCCGGCGCTGCAGGCTGCGCGGGTCTTGATAACCCTCGGCGATCATCCACTTCAGCAGCGTGATGTTGCTGTTGATGTACTCGATGATCGGTTCCTTGTTCAGGCGCACCGTGCAGCCGGCGGCCGAGCGTTCGGCCGAAGCGTCCGACAGTTCGAAAGCCTGTTCCACCTTCAGGTCGGGCAGGCCCTCGATTTCGAGGATGCGGCCCGAGAAGATGTTCTTCTTGCCCTGCTTGGCCACGGTCAGCATGTCCTGCTTGATCGCGTACAGCGGAATGGCGTTGACCAGGTCACGCAGCGTCACGCCGGGCTGCATCTTGCCCTTGAAGCGGACCAGTACCGATTCCGGCATGTCCAGCGGCATCACGCCCGTGGCGGCGGCAAAGGCCACCAGGCCCGAACCGGCCGGGAAGCTGATGCCGATCGGGAAGCGGGTGTGCGAATCGCCGCCGGTACCCACGGTGTCGGGCAGCAGCATGCGGTTCAGCCACGAGTGGATCACGCCGTCGCCCGGGCGCAGCGAGATGCCGCCACGGGTGCTGATGAACTGCGGCAGCGTGTGGTGCGTCTTCACGTCCACCGGCTTCGGGTAGGCGGCGGTGTGGCAGAACGACTGCATCACGAGGTCGGCCGAAAAGCCCAGGCAGGCCAGGTCCTTCAGCTCGTCGCGCGTCATCGGGCCGGTGGTGTCCTGCGAGCCCACCGAGGTCATCTTCGGTTCGCAGTACGTGCCCGGACGGATGCCCTGGCCTTCTTCCAGGCCGCAGGCGCGACCCACCATCTTCTGGGCCAGCGTGAAGCCCTTGCCCGTGTCCACCGGGTTCTGCGGCAGGCGGAACAGCGTCGACGGGGCCAGGCCCAGCGATTCACGGGCCTTGGCGGTCAGGCCGCGGCCCACGATCAGCGGAATGCGGCCGCCGGCGCGCACTTCGTCGAACAGCACGTCGGACTTGACCTTGAACTCGGCGATGACCTGGCCGTTCTTCAGTGCCTTGCCTTCGTACGGACGCAGTTCGACCACGTCGCCCATTTCCATCTGCGACACGTCCAGCTCGATCGGCAGCGCGCCGGCATCTTCCATCGTGTTGTAGAAGATCGGGGCGATCTTGCTGCCCAGGCATACGCCGCCGAAGCGCTTGTTCGGCACGAACGGGATGTCTTCGCCGGTGAACCACAGCACCGAGTTGGTGGCCGACTTGCGGCTCGAACCCGTGCCGACCACGTCGCCGACGTAGGCCACCAGGTGGCCCTTCTCTGCCAGCGATTCAATGAACTTGACCGGGCCGCGCTTGCCGTCTTCTTCGGGCTGGAACGCCGCGCCTTCGCGCTTGTTCTTCAGCATGGCCAGCGCGTGCATCGGGATGTCCGGGCGCGTGGTGGCGTCGGGGGCGGGCGACAGGTCGTCGGTGTTGGTTTCGCCGGGCACCTTGAACACGGTGATCGTCAGCGATTCCGGCAGGGCCGGGCGGCTCGTGAACCACTCGGCGTCGGCCCAGCTCTGCAGCACGGCCTTGGCATTGGCGTTGCCCTTGTCGGCCTTTTCCTTCACGTCGTGGAAGGCGTCGAACATCAGCAGCGTCTTCTTGAGCGCATCGGCGGCGACGGTGCCCACTTCGGCATCGTCCAGCAGTTCGATCAGCGGCGAGATGTTGTAGCCGCCCAGCATCGTGCCCAGCAGTTCGGTGGCGCGGGCGCGCGAGATCAGCGCGGTCTTTTCCGAGCCCAGGGCCACGGCGGCCAGGTACGAGGCCTTGACCTTGGCGGCGTCATCCACGCCGGCCGGCACGCGGTAGGTGATCAGGTCCACCAGGGCCTGCTCCTCGCCCGCCGGCGGGTTCTTGATCAGTTCGATCAGCTCGGCGGTCTGCTTGGCGGTCAGCGGCAGAGGAGGAATGCCAAGCGCGGCGCGTTCGGCAACATGGGCGCGATAGGTATCAAGCATGGGAACCTGCTGTTAATTGGGTTGTAACGGTACGGCTTAGTCTCTTGTGGACCAGCGGCGCGAGACCACCAGTTGCGCGTGATTGTAATCCCAACCGGGCGCCGAATCAAACGTCTTATATCTTATATAAGACTTAAACGAGACAGAGTGAGGCGCGGCAACGCCTGGCAGCCGGCCCTCCGCGCAGGGCCGACAGGCGGCGCCCGCGCGAGATGCGCCTCGTACGCAACATCCGTGCAGATGGGCGGCGCGCCGGGCCGCGCACGCCTTAAGTTCCGCCGCCCCCTTTCGTTAACCAACTAGCAGGCGCAAATGGCGCGCCGTCGCGCCCCTGCGTCCGATGCCCGGTCAGCTCAAACGGCCAAGCTGAACGGGTTTCCCCCTTTTTATCGGCCCTTTGCTTGCCTGCGATTCGGGAAGAATGGCAGGCATTCCGACACAGGCATCTCATGGCGAACACGCTTTCCCCCTCCCAGAACGGCGGCACTTCCAGCAAGCGCGGCCGGCTGATGCTGATCGGCGGCGGCGTGCTGGTAGTGGCGCTGGCCGCTGGCGGCTTCTTCCTGGGCAGTGTCCTCAGTGGCAATCGCGCTCCGGCGGCTCCGGCCGCACCGGTGCTGCCGCCGCCGATCTTCGTGCCGCTGGATGCGTTCACCGTCAACCTCAAGAGCGAGGATGGCGACCGCTTCCTGCACACCGGCCTGTCGCTGAAGGTGGCGGATCCGGAAACGCAGGCACGCCTGGCGCAGTACCAGCCCGAAGCCCGCAGCCGCATTCTGCTGCTGCTTTCGGCACGCCA
This sequence comes from Cupriavidus agavae, assembly GCF_004217045.1. Taxonomy (GTDB): domain Bacteria; phylum Pseudomonadota; class Gammaproteobacteria; order Burkholderiales; family Burkholderiaceae; genus Cupriavidus; species Cupriavidus agavae. The sequence goes on along the minus strand of NZ_SGXM01000010.1, from coordinate 37,834 downwards.
GCCGGCGGAGCTTGCCACCGTGGAAGGCAAGCGCAAGCTCGCGCAGGACGTCCAGGCTGCCATCAGCCAGCCGTTCGCGCCCAGCCTGCCGCCGCAGAAGATCCTGGACGTCTTGTTTACATCGTTCGTGGTGCAGTAAGCCGCATCCTGCACCGCGAACCCAGAGCCAAACCCTTATGAAACCGTCCGCCGTCCTCCTCTCCCGCCGTCGCGCCCCGCGCGCCGACTGAAGCCGGACATGGACCGTTTCATTCTCACAGCCGTTCACGGGGCAGGACACTAGATGGCCTACGACAAGTTCCTCTCGCAGGACGAGGTTGACGAACTACTGAAAGGCGTCTCGGGTGAAACCGATACGCCGGCGGCGGCCGCTCCAGCCGTCGAGGAAGGCGGCGTGCGGCCGTACAACCTGGCCAACCAGGAACGTATCGTCCGCGGCCGCCTGCACACGCTCGAAATCATCAACGAGCGCTTTGCCCGCGCGCTGCGCACGGCGCTGTTCAACTTCATCCGCCGTGGCGCCGACATCTCGGTAGGCTCGGTCAGGATCGAGAAGTACGGCGATTTCGTGCGCAACCTGCCCGTGCCGACCAACCTGAACCTGGTCCACATGAAGCCGCTGCGGGGCACCGCGCTGTTCGTGTACGACCCGAACCTCGTGTTCCTGGTGGTCGACAACCTGTTTGGCGGCGACGGCCGCTTCCACACCCGTGTGGAAGGCCGCGACTTCACGCAGACCGAGCAGCGCATCATCCGCCGCATGCTCGACCTGACGCTGAACAGCTACAGCCAGGCATGGGGCACCGTGCATCCGATCGAGTTCGACTATGTCCGCTCGGAGATGCACACCAAGTTCGCCAACGTGGCCGGTCCGAACGACGCCGTGGTGACCACCGCGTTCCATATCGAACTGGGCGCCGTGGGCGGGCAACTGCACATCTGCATTCCCTTCTCGATGATCGAACCGCTGCGCGATCTGCTGATGAATCCGCTGCAGGACGAGGTCGAGGTGGACAAGCGCTGGCTCGGCCAGCTTTCCAACCAGTTGCGTGCCGCCGAGGTTGACCTGGTGGCCGAGTTCGCACACATCCGCAGCACCGTGGCCGAGGTCCTGGCCATGCGCGAAGGCGACGTGCTGCCGATCGACCTGCCCGAGAAGATCTTCGGCAAGGTCGATGGCGTACCCGTCATGCAGTGCGGCTTCGGCACGATGAACGGCCAGTACGCACTGCGCGTGGAACGAATGATCAACTACCAAGACAGCGATTCCAACAAGGAAACCGATCATGACTGACGGCACTCAGGACAAGCCGGTCGATCCGATGGACGATTGGGCCAGCGCCCTCGCGGAGCAGACCAGCTCCGAGCAGGCAGCGCCTGCTGCCGCTCCGGCGGCGGCCACCGCGGCGCCGATGGCAACGGCACCGACCCCGGCTGCGCAGCCGATGGCAACCGCCACGCCGGCGGCTTCCACCGTGTTCCCGCCGCTGGCGCAGGAAGCCACCGCCGGCTTCCACAACGACATCGGGATGATCCTCGATATCCCGGTGCAGCTGACCGTGGAACTGGGCCGCACCAAGGTGCCCATCAAGAACCTGCTGCAACTGGCGCAGGGCTCGGTGGTGGAACTCGACGGCCTGGCCGGCGAACCGATGGACGTGCTCGTCAACGGCTACCTGATCGCCCAGGGCGAAGTGGTGGTGGTCAATGACAAGTTCGGCATCCGCCTGACGGACATCATCACGCCGTCCGAACGTATCCGGAAGCTCAACAAATGACAGCCGATGTCGTGCTCGGCACAGCGCAGGCGGCGCAGGCCGCCAGCGGTGCGAGCGCATCCGCCGGCTACCTGGCCGCGGGCAGTGCCCCGGCCATCAGCAGCGGCGGCAGCCTGGCGCAGGCGGGCCTCGGCCTGTTTGCGGTCATTGCGCTGATCCTGGGCATGGCCTGGCTGGCGCGGCGCGTCGGCCTGGTCCGCCACGGTACCGGCAACGCCTCGATCAAGGTTGTGAACAGCCTGATGCTGGGCGCGCGCCAGAAGATCGTGACCGTGGAAGTGGGCGACACCTGGCTCGTGCTCGGTGTCTCGTCCAACGAAATCCGTCCGCTTCATACGATGCCGGCCCAGCCCGATACCGGCGCGCCCGCGGCATCGCATCCGGCCCAGCCCATGCAGGGCGGCTTTGGCGAGCGCCTGATGCGCGCCATGCAGGAAAACCTCAAGAAATGAACACGCTGCGTGCCGCCGCTGTCGAGCGGCAACCGATGCCCCACGTGCGTCCGGCGCACCCGTGGCGCGCCGCCGGCGCTGCCCTGCTGGCGCTGCTGCCGCTCGCGCTGTGCCTCGCGCCCGACTCCGCGCTGGCCCAGTCGCTGCCCGGCGTGACCAGCAAGCCGGCGCCCGGCGGCGGCCAGACCTGGTCGCTGTCGATCCAGACGCTGGTCCTGCTGACCTCGCTGTCGTTCCTGCCGGCGGCCATGCTGATGATGACGGGGTTCACCCGCATCATCATCGTGCTTGGCCTCTTGCGCAACGCCATGGGCACGGCATCTTCTCCGCCTAATCAGGTTATCGTCGGATTGTCGCTTTTCCTGACCTTTTTCGTGATGTCGCCCGTCTTCGACAAGGTCTACACCGACGCGTACAAGCCGCTCTCCGAGAACCGCATCAGCCTGGAAACCGCCGCCTCGCGCGCCGCGGTGCCGGTGCGTGCGTTCATGCTCAAGCAGACCCGCGAGAAGGATCTCGCGCTGTTCGCCCAGATGGCCAAGACGCCCGAGATGCAGGGCCCGGACGACGTGCCGTTCTCGGTGCTGGTGCCGGCCTTCGTCACCAGCGAACTGAAGACCGCGTTCCAGATCGGCTTCACGATCTTCATCCCGTTCCTCATCATCGACCTTGTCGTGGCCAGCGTGCTGATGGCGATGGGCATGATGATGGTGCCGCCCGCCACCATTTCGCTGCCGTTCAAGCTGATGCTGTTCGTGCTGGTCGATGGCTGGCAACTGCTGCTGGGTTCCCTGGCGCAGAGCTTCCTGAACTGAGCGGAGCCCCGACATGACACCGGAAATGGTGATGACCATCGCCACGCAGGCGATGAAGATGACGCTGATGCTCTCGGCGCCGCTGCTGCTGGTGGCGCTGGCCGCCGGCCTGGTGGTGAGCCTGTTCCAGGCCGCCACGCAGATCAACGAAATGACGCTGACATTCATTCCCAAGCTTGTCGCGCTGTTCGTGACGATGGTGCTGGTGGGTCCGTGGATGATCAACACGTTCGTCGACTACATGCGCGAGGTGTTCCAGGGCATCCCCGCCCTGGCGCACTGAGCCGCCCTCTTGCAGCCAACGCCGAGCCGGGCCGACTGACGTGTTCGAAGTCACCTCCGATCAGATCTATGGGTGGATTGCCACCTTCCTGTGGCCGATGTTCCGGCTGCTGGCGCTGATCGCCACCGCGCCGATCTTCAGCGAATCGACGATTCCGCGCCGCGCCAAGATCCTGCTCGCCGCCGCGCTCTCGACGATCGTCTCGCCGACGATCGGCCACATTCCCACCGCGCCCGTCTACTCGTACGAGGGTCTGTTCGTGATCCTGAACGAGGTGGCCATCGGCATCGCCATGGGCTTCTCGATGCGGCTCGTGTTCGCGGCCGTGCAGATGGCCGGCGAAGTGATCGGCCTGCAGATGGGCCTGTCGTTCGCGGCGTTCTACGACCGCTCGGCCGGTGGCCAGACCATGGTGCTGTCCCGCTTCCTCAACATCGTGGCCACGCTGATGTTCCTGGCGCTGGACGGCCACCTGATGATGCTGGCCGCGCTGGTGGACAGCTTCCAGGGCGTACCCATCGCCGCGCTGCCGCTGTCCGGCCACGGCTGGGGCGTGCTGGCGCGCGCCGGGTCGATGGTGTTTGCCACGGGCACGCTGTTGTCGCTGCCGATGATCGCGGCGCTGCTGACGCTGAACCTGGCCATGGGTATCCTGAACCGCGCGTCGCCGCAGCTCTCGATCTTCGCCGTGGGCTTCCCGGTGACGTTGCTCGGCGGCATGCTGGTGCTGATGCTCTGCATGCCGCAGATGGGTGTCTACATGCAGGGGCTGGTCGATATCGGCCTGCGCACGGCCGGCTCGGTGCTCGACCAGCTGGCGCCGAACTAGCGTCCGGCGCCGCGCGTGGGCCGGTCAGGGCAGCGCGCCCACCTGCCGGAGCATCGCCCGGGCAATTTCCTGGCGCCGCGCGCCGAGTTCCGGGCGCGGCATGTCGAGGTTCAGCGCGAAGACCCACGTGTCCGCGCCGCGCGTGACCCAGCCCACCCACCAGCCCACGTCTGCCTTCGCATCGCCCGAGGCATCCCAGCCCGTCTTGGCGCGCAGCGTGTAGTCGGCCGTCTTCTCGATGGTCAGGATGTCGTCCAGCGCCTCGAAGCTGCGTGCCGAGATCAGCGGTACCTGGTGTGCCGCCGCGTCGCGCAGGAACGCCACCTGCTGCAATGCGGTGATCTTCAGGTGGCCGTTGAGCCAGAAGCGGTCCACCGGACCCTCCACGTCGGCATTGCCGAAGTGCGCCGCTGTCAGGTACTTGCGGTACTGCACGGTGCCCACGCGCCGCGCCAGTGCCTGATAGGCCGGCACGCACGAGTTCGGCAGCGCCGCGCGCAGCGCCACGTCACCATTGCAGACTGCCGGCAGGATCGGCTTGCCGTGGTGCATCCAGACCTTGCCATCCCACGGCAGCTTGTCGTGATCGACATCGGCCACGGCTCCGGTTTCCAGCCCGATCAACGTGTTGAAGATCTTGAAGGTCGAAGCCGGCGAATAGGCGGTGGCGGCACGCTTCGGGTTGTAGACGAGCGTGCGCTGCTCGCGCACGTTGTGGATGACCATCGTGCCGTCGGTGCCGGCCGCATCGAACAGCGGCCGGGCGTCGAGCGGACCGGTCTGCGGTGCCGCGTGGGCCGTACCGGCCACCAGTGCCGTGGCGAGCAGCAGCCGGGCAAGGCGCTGGGGAACATTGCGATGGGAAAAGCCGTTCTGCATATCCATACCCTCTTGTGGTTTTTCGTTGATGGGTTGGCGTCGCGCTGACGCCAGGCAATCCAGGCCCGGATCGTGGTGCGCAGCATAGGCAATGCGCCGCCAGGCGCCAACCGGCCGCGCTGTAACACGCGTAACATGGCATCCATGCCTCGCGCCCCCATCCTCGTCGACCTTTCGCCGTCCCTGCGCGTTGCCGGTGCACCGGCCCGCTACCAGTCCGTCTGGATGCTTGCGCGGATCTGGCTTGCTGCCACGCGCGACCGCGAGACGCTTTCCGCGGCCACCCTGCGCACGCGCTTTACCGATGCGGCAGACGTGCGCATGATCGTGTCACGGGCCTTCGCTGATTTCGCGCGCTGGGAGGTGGCGGTGGGATGGGGCAGCGATGCCGGCGCCAACACCGCCAGCCTGCGCGCGAATCACCGCAGCCGCGGACCGTTCTGGATGACGCCGGCCACGGCCCGGCGCTTGCGCTTCATGCTCGACGGCAAGCCGCTGGGGCCGGCCGGGCTGGCACGCTGGCTTGGGCAGGCGCCCGGCGAGAAGGCCGACACCCCGCGTGACTCGGAAGATGGGCTGCAGTACGCGATGCGCGACATGGCGTTCTGGCGCCACCTGACCCAGGCCATGCGCGGTGCGCAGGACGGCTTTGCCGGCACGCTCGATCACGGCGTGGCCGAGTCGTTTCGCGCCGCCCAGCGTACCGCCGCCGACGATTTCCAGCTCGCGCTGTCGTTGCTCAAGGAGAGCCTGGCCTGGCGGCGCAGCGACCGCCTGGACCGCAGCCGGGCAGCCCTGCGCCGCTTCCAGCGCATCGTGGTCTCCGGTGGCGTCAACGCCGCGCTGCCCACGTTCGCGGCCATGGCCCACGTGGTGCGCGCGTGGGAACACTACGCCCGCGCCGACCTCGACGCCGCGCAACGTGAACTCGCGCGGCTGACGGACGACGCCGAACTGCGGCCCGTGGTGCGCTACAACCCGCGCGTGCGATTTGAGACGCTCAACCTCGACGCGCTGGTGCACAAGAGCCGCGCGCTGCGGCCCGGAGAGGACCCGTCCGCGCCGCCACGCCAGCAGGCGGCACGCCAGGCCATGGAATCGTTCTCGGGCGCGCTGCAGGCCGCGTACGAAGCCGATTCGGTGGACGCCGTGCAGCACGCGGCCGCCAACCTGGGATGGTCGCTCTGGCTGTTCTGGCAATACCGGCTGGTCGATGCGGCGCGCGCCATGGCAGCCGGCGACGTGCAGCGGCAGGCCATGCGCTGGCTCGGGTTGTCGGAGTGGATCTGCGACCGGTTCGGGGTAGGTGGCGGATCCGCCTGGAATGCCATCTTCCTGTTGCGCGTGGCGCGCGGGCACCTTGCGGAAGATGCGTCGGCATCGCTGAAGGCGTTCCGCGCCCAGCAGCCGCTGACCGTGGCCGCCGCCATCGACGCACTGCGGCCCTTCCATGCCCCCTTTGCCCCCGCCAAGGGCTTCGTGCGCTGGTCATCGGTGGCCGCGTTCGCGCTGGAGGAGCACGACACCGGCCGGGTGCGCTACAACGCGCTGCAGCTTGCCAACCTGCTGCTGGAAGCCGCCTGGTACCTCACGCACGAGCAAGGCGCATCGGCGCAGGCGTATGAGGCCGTGGAGCGGTTGTCGCGGCAACTGGGCGCGTTGCGCGCCAGCGAGCGCGGGTTCTTTCACGCGGGGATAAAGGGGCTGCCGCCGGAACTGCGGGCGGCGGCAACCCTGCGCTCCCCTTCGCCCTGAATTGGGCGAGGGGAACGGGAACTTCAGGCGTACGCGATCCTCGTGGCAACACCAACGCGGTGATCCGCCGTCACGGCCCGGCTTCCGGCCGACGGCACCTTGAAGAACGCCACGGCCTCCGTCAGCAGCCGGCCCTGCTCCTCGAGCGATTTCGATGCCGTGGCGGCTTCGTGCACCAGCGACGCGTTCTGCTGCGTGACCTGATCGATCTGCACGATGGCCTGGTTGACCTGCTCGATGCCGCGGTTCTGCTCGGCCGATGCCGCCGCAATCTCGTTCACGATGTTGGTCACGCGCGCCACGGCGTCGGTCACTTCCGACATGGTCTGGCCCGCCTCGCCCGCCAGCGTGGAGCCGGCCTGGACCTGTGCCACCGACGCCTCGATCAGTTCCTTGATTTCCTTGGCCGCGTTCGACGAGCGCTGCGCCAGGCTGCGCACCTCGCTGGCCACCACCGCAAACCCGCGGCCCTGCTCGCCCGCGCGTGCGGCTTCCACGGCAGCGTTGAGCGCCAGGATGTTGGTCTGGAACGCAATGCTCTCGATGATGCCCGTGATGTCGGCAATGCGGGCCGAGCTGGCGCTGATGCCTGCCATCGTCTCCACCACCCGACTGACGGTGCCGCTGCCCTGCTGGGCGACCTCCGCCGCGTTACGGGCCAGTTCGCTGGCCTGGCGCGCGTTCTCGGTGTTGTGGCGCACGGTGGCCGTCAGTTCCTCCATGCTCGCCGCGGTTTCCTCCAGCGACGCCGCCTGCTGCTCGGTGCGGCTCGACAGGTCCATGTTGCCATTGGCAATCTCGCCCGTGGCCACCTCGATGTTCGAGCTGCTGGCACGCACGCGCGTCACGGTCTCGGTCAGCCGGTCGTTCATGTCGCGCAGCGCACCCAGCAGGCGGCCCGTCTCGTCCTTCGAATCGACCACGATCAGCGAACCCAGCTCGCCACGGGCGACGGTGCGCGCCACGTCCACCGCGCGCTGGATCGGCGTGGTGATGGCACGGGTCAGCAGCAGGCCGCCGATGATGCCGAACGCCACGGCGGCCACGGCCACGACGATCAGCAGCAGGCGCTGCCGCTCGTAGTCGTCGTTCAGGCGGGCCACCATCTCGGTCTGGCGCTCGCGCGTGAACCCGGCATAGTCTTCCGTGGCCTTGACCAGCGCCGCCAGCAGCGGCCGGCACTCGGCGTTCATCTTCGCCACGGCGGCTTCCATCTTCTTGTCGAGAGCCAGCCCGACGATGTCGGTAGCCACCTTGCTGTACTGGGTCTCGATGCGGTCCATTTCGGCCACGAGCCTGCGCGCCGATTCGCTCACGCCCTCGGCCTGGATCATCTGCTTGAGCTTGCTGAGGTTCTGCTGGACGTTGCCATGCGCCCTGAACACCTCGTCCTTTTCGAGGGCGAGGTCTGCCGGCGTGGTCACCAGCACGAGGTTGCGCGCGGCGATGGCGCGCTGGTCCACGGCGGAGCGCACCTGCGCGGCCACGTCGGCGCGTGCGTTGAGGCCGTTGATGTAGGCGTCGAAGCCTTCGGTGGACGCGTTCAACGCACGTAGCGACAGCCCGGACACGGCCAGCACCACGCATGCCAGTGTGCCGAATCCGGCAAGCAGTCTGGTCTTGATAGACAGATCTCGGAATTTCACGGTTATCCCCTCTGTTTCCCGATTGAATGGCCGAACGGCGAGGCCACATGACGATCGCGCCACGATGGGTATCGCGGAGCAGGTGTCGCTGAAGAGAACCCGTTCCTGAAGAATACCGGCGTGCCGTGAGCCTGCCGGGTGACCCGGCGGGCGCTGGCAGGCGTTCCTGACGCCTTGCTCTATATGTATTTCCGCAGGCTAACGGCACGCCGCAAGAGAATTGACCCCTCCTCCCGAGGGGTCGGGACGTCTAAACGTCTGAGTACTTTCAGGTATGTTGTCGATGAGGCACGCAGGACACTTTTTAAATTGCATTTGATTTGCATCTTTTCTAGAATCGAGTGCGTCCCACCGTTCATCAGCCTCCGGGCGCCCCGCGCCGCCGACCATGTCCGTCCTGCTGCAGATCTCCCCTCCCTCCCGCTCCCCCGCCTACCGGGGCCTGCCCGTGCTGGCGCTCGGATTTCGTCCGTTCTACCTGCTCGCCGCGGCATTCGGTGCGCTCTCCATCACTGCGTGGGTGACGATGTACCTCGGCTGGTGGCAGCCCGCCACGCAACCATGGCTGGGGGCGATGCTCTGGCACGCCCACGAGATGGTGTTCGGATTCGCGGCGGCCGTGGTGGTGGGTTTCCTGTTCACGGCCGGGCGCAACTGGACCGGCCTGCAGACCCCGCAAGGCACCTGGCTCGGCGTGCTCGCGGGCCTGTGGCTGCTGGCGCGGGTATTGATGTGGACCGGCCCGGCGTGGGCTGCCATCGCCGTCGACGTCGTGTTCCTGCCACTGTGCAGCGCGAGCTTCTTCGTGATCCTGCGGCGCGCGCGCAGCCAGCGCAACTACGGGCTGGCAGTGGCGCTGGGCCTGATGGGAGCCCTCAACATCGGGTTCCATGGCGCCGCGCTGGCGCGGCGTTTCGACTGGTCGCTCCATGCGGCCGAGGCTGCCACGGGCCTCGTCGTGATTTTTGTCACCGTGATCGGCGGGCGGGTGATCCCGATGTTCACGGCCAATGCAATTCCGGGCGTGCGCATCCGCCGCTGGGCCGCCGTGGAACGGTCGGTCATCGTGCTGACGCTGCTGGCCACGCTGGCGGCGGCGTTCCAGGCGCCGGCCCTGCTGACGGCACTCCTGGCGGTGGGCGCGGCAATCGCGCACGGCGTGCGGCTCGCGGGCTGGGACCCACTACGCACGCTGCGCAAGCCGATCGTCAGCATTCTCCACGTGGCCTACGCCTTCCTGCCGCTGGGCTTCCTGCTGATCGCCGCCGCCTGCTTCGGCTGGCTCGACCGCTCCACCGCATTGCATGCGTTGACGGTCGGGGTCATCGGCTGCGCGATCATCGCCATGGTCACCCGCACGGCACTGGGCCATACCGGGCGCCGGCTCGAAACCGGGCGGATGGAACACCTCGCCTACCTGTTCATGACGCTTGCGGCCGTGGTGCGGGTGGCCGGCCCCATCGCCATGCCGGACGCCAAGCCGGAAGCGATTGCAGCCGCCGGCGCGCTCTGGTCGCTGTCGCTGTTGCTCTATCTGGTCAAGTACACCCCTTTCCTGATGCGTCCGCGCATCGACGGCAAGGAGGGGTGACCGGCCCCCTCGCGTGTTGTCTCGCCGCCGCAACCCCCGTTGCGGTTTGCCTTGCCTGTGATACGATGACTTACAACTTGACGCGTCAAGGCTGGCGCGTTGAGTTGCCCATCCAACACCGAGCATCGAACAAGAATTCGGGAGACATCATGCGCAAGATCCGCGCGGCGCTGGGCGCCGCTGCCCTGCTGGCCTTCGTGGCCGTTCCGGCCCTGGCCCAATCGAATGAGACGCAGAATGTCACGGCAGCCGCCGAGAAACTGCGTGCCGCCATGGTCGATCCGGACCAGGCGGCGCTGTCGGGACTGGTGGCGGACTCGTTGAGCTATGGCCATTCCGGCGGCCGTATCGACACGCGAGCCAGCTTCATCGGCGATCTGCTGGACAAGAAATCAGATTTCGTCAGCATCAGCATCACCGACCAGACTGTCAATGTGTCGGGCGACGTGGCGGTGATCCGCCACACGCTGGCCGGCGAGACGCTCGACAGCGGCAAGCCCGGCACGGTGCAGCTCAAGGTGCTGCAGGTCTGGCAGAAGCAGGGCGGCCACTGGAAGCTGATTGCCCGCCAGGCAGTCAAGGCTGCCGCGTAAGCAGCAACTTGCCTGTCTGGAAATGCAGACATTCATAGGATGTCTGATCTCTTAGGGCAGGTTCGGAGGTAAAAAAGGGCGCCGCGATGGCGCCCTTTTTCGTTGTTCTCGTTGGCCCGGCACGTCAGTCGAAGATTTCGTACAGCCAGGATTTCTTGCGCTTGTCGTGCTTGTCATACCGGTCGTAGCTGTCGCGGCGATCGTAGCCGCGGTGGTCGCGGTCGCCATGATGATGCGACGGCGGGGGCGCGGACTGGCGGGGAGCGGCGGCCTGCGCGGGCGGCGGGGCCGATTCGGACCGCTCCAGGATCTTGTCCAGTTCACCGCGGTCGAGCCATACGCCACGGCATTGCGGGCAATAGTCGATCTCCACGCCCTGGCGTTCTGCCATGACCAGCGTGGCTTCGGGGCAAGTCGGACACTTCATCGGGGCTACTCCAAAACAACTGCGCACCAGGCGCGACGGGCCCATTCTATGGGCGGCCTTCAGGCGGGTCGGTCACATGGCGCAAATGTCATGGGCCGGTCATCGCGGCGGCATGAGGGGCCGCTTTCCCCGGGGCCGGCACGTCGGCGTTCACTCTCACCGCATGGCACTTCCTGTACCATGAGGGCTTGATACGCCCCCCGCCGCCCTGCCCCCAGGCGCGGCGTGCCATGCGTTTGCGGATTCATCACCTACGTGACTGAACACTCCTCGCCCTCTTCCGATGTGCTCGCTTCGCTGCGAGCCGCCACGTCCGAGCGCCACGCCGTTCTGGATCGTGCAATGCCGCTGGCCCAGCCTGCGCCGACACTGTCCGACTATCGCGACCACCTGCTGATCCTGCGCGCCTGGCTGGCGCCGCTGGAACAATGGCTGGCACATTTCGACGATGGCCCGCAGGACCCGCAGCGGCTGCCGCAGGTGGCCCGCGTCGGCATCCTGCGCGACGACCTGGCCGATCCCGCCACGCCGGCCGGCAGCGTGGCCGTCTCCGACATCGAGGTTGCCACGCTGCGCACCGAGCCGGCTTACCGCTGGGGCCTGTGCTACGTGATCGAAGGTTCGCAGCTCGGCGGGGCGGTGCTGTACCGGCATCTGGCCGAAAGCCTGGCGCCGCATCCGCTGCGCTACCTCGGCGCGGGCGCGTCGCCGGGACCGCGCTGGCAGCAGTTCCTCCAGGCACTGCGCGCCAACGTATCGGCCGATGCCGATATCGCGCTGGCCTGCGCGGGCGCGCAGCGCGCGTTCGACGACCTGCTGGCGCGCGTGCCCCCGGCCGCGCAGGGCGTCCATTGACCGCTCGGGACGATTCCATGTCAGGTGCCGTGCCCGGACTCCCCACAGATATGACGGTCGACAGCACTGCGCTGTTCGACGCGCTGCCAGACGCCTATCTCGTCCTGAACGGCCGTGACGAGGTGATCCACGCCAACGCCTGCTATCTCGAAATGTCGGGACGCCGGGCCGAGGAAGTCCTCGGCAAATCGATCTACGACATCAATCCCACGTTGTCCGCGCCGCAGATGGCCGCGCGGCGCGACTGGCTGCTGGCCACGCTGGACGCGCTCGACATCGGCGAGTCGCGTCTGTCGCCGCTGATCCGCTACGACGGCCATCCCGCCGGCAATGGCGACGGCGAGCGCTACTGGCAGGCGCGCGCCACGCGGCTGGCCGGCGTGGGCACGGCGGCGCCCGTGGTGGTGCTGCGTATCAACGATGTCACCGACCAGATCGTGCAGTCCGAGCAGAGCCGCCGCGAGCACGCCAAGCTGCGCTCGCAGGCGCGGCTGCGCAAGCTGCTGGTGGATGAAGCCAACGCCGCGCTGCAAACCCACCGCGAACGGCTCGAGGAACTGCTGGCCTTCGCCAAGGTGGGCGCCTGGGAACTCGATATCGCCACCGGCTTCATGGCCTGCACCGACCAGTGCAAGGCCAACATGGGCCTGCCCCCGAGCGAGACCATCGACGAGTCGCGCGTGTTTGGCGAACTAATGCACGAGGCCGACCGCCAAGACGTGCGGGCGGCCATGGACCGCGCCATCGCCTCCCACGCTCACTTCGAGGTCGAGTACCGCGTGGTCTGGCGGGACGGGACCATGCGCTGGCTGATGTCGCGCGGCGCCGCCCGCTATCTGCAGGATGGCTCGCCGCAGTCGGTGATCGGCTTCACGATCGATATCACGGCGCGCAAGGCGTCGGAGCTGCACTACCGGGCCATTGCCGAGGAAGAACAGCGCGCCCGCGAGATCAGCGAACGCGGCGCCCAGGCGATGGACCACTTCGTGGCCGCCGTCAGCCACGAGCTGCGCTCGCCGCTGCACGCCATCCTGTGGTGGACCACGCTGCTGGAGCGCGGCACCGATCCAGCCCACGTCAGCCGCGCCGCCGAGGTCATCGAACGCAATACGCGCCAGTTGGCGCGCATGGTGGACGACCTGCTCGACAGCGGCGCGATCGCCACAGGCAAGCTATCGGTGGAATTGCGTCCGCTGGACATGGCCGCCCTGGCCGCCACGGTGGCCGAAGACCTGCGGCTCGATGCCGAATCGCGCCACGTCACGCTGGTGGTGACGGCGCCCGCGCCGTGCATGGTCCATGCTGACGAGAACCGGCTCAAGCAGGTGGTGCTGAACCTGCTCACCAACGCGCTGAAGTTCGCCGAGCGCGGCAATGTGGAAGTCACCGTGGCCCTGAACGGCCAGTGCGCCGAGCTCTCGGTGAGCGATTCGGGGGTGGGGATTGCGCCGGAAGCGCTCGAACGGATTTTCGAGCGGTTCGAGCAGGCCCATCAGGACCGCGCGCAACGCGTGCCGGGGCTGGGCCTGGGGCTCTGGATGGTGAAGAACCTGGTGATGCTGCACAACGGCACGGTCACCGCCCACAGTGACGGGCTCGGCAAGGGCGCCACGTTCCGCGTCTGCCTGCCCGCGGTGGCAGCCTAGCTGCCGTAGGGCGGCGGCTCGTTCAGGACCGCCCAGAACACGCCAAGGTCGTTGATCGCGGCCATGAAGTCGTCGAACTCCACCGGCTTGACCACATAGGCGTTGACGCCCAGGTCATAGCTCCTGAGCAGGTCGCGCTCCTCGCGCGACGACGTCAGCATCACCACCGGCACCCGGCGCAGGCGCTCATCGGCGCGTACCTCGCGCAGCACCTCGTGGCCGTCGATCTTGGGCAGCTTCTTGTCCAGCAGGATCACCGCCGGGTTTTCTTCCGTGCGATTGGCATAGGCGCCTTCACGGCGCAGGAAGTCCAGCGCCTCGGCGCCATCGCGCACCGACACCACCGGATTGGCCAGGCGGCTCTTCTCCAGTGCGATCAGTGTGAGTTCGATATCGTCAGGATTGTCCTCGACCAGCAGGATCGGTCTCAACGCACTCATTCTCAGTACCTTTCAAATCTTTGAACACCGGCTTGTACGGTTGCCCCGAGGATACCGCAGCCAGCCGGGAGGCGGCTTCCGCCGCGGTCTCGTTGACGCCGGCCGTGCCTTCGGGCACGAAATCGCGGGGTAGCGAGAACCAGATGGTGGCCCCCCGGTCCGGCTCGGCATGCGCCCAGGTAGTGCCGCCATGGCGCTCCACGATGCGGCGCACGCTGGCCAGCCCGATGCCCGTGCCGGGAAACTCCTCCACCCGGTGCAGGCGCTGGAACACGCCGAACAGCTTGTCGGCATAGCGCATGTCGAAACCCACGCCATTGTCGCGCACATAGAACACGTCATGCCCGGCCAGCGGACCGGTCCCGGCCTCCATGCCCACTTCCACCCGCGCCGGCGCGCCCTCGGCATCGAGGCCGCGCTGGCCCGTGAATTTTATCGCGTTCGCGATCAGGTTACGCAACACCACGTCCATCAGCACCGGGTCGGCATGGACTTCGCACAGTTCGCCCACCTGCGTCTCCAGGCGGCGGGTGCCGATTTCGCGCGATTCCTCGTCCACCAGCCGTTCCGCCAGCCTGCGCATGTCCACCTGCTGCGGCCGCAGCGCCGCGCGCCCCATCTGCGAGAACGCCAGCAGATCGTCCACGAGCTTGCCGCCGAAACGGGCCTGCGCAATGATCCGCTCGATGAAATGCTTGCCGCGGTCCGACAGCCGGCCGTAATCCATTTCGCGCAGCAGGTCGGCAAAGCCGACGATATGGCGCAGCGGCGCGCGCAGGTCGTGCGAGACCGTGTACGAGAACCCTTCGAGCTCGCGGTTGACGCGGCCCAGTTCGAGCGCCAGTTGCGCCAGTTCCTCTGCGCGGCGCAGCACGATGCCCAGCAGCGCGGTCCGGAACTCGGTGCCCACCTCGATCTCGGCCTGGCGCCACGGCTGCGAGCGGCCCCGCACGGTCTGCGTCCAGACCTCGAAGCTCTCGCGCGGCGATAGCGTGGTCGAGAGCCCCGAAAGCTTGGCTCGCGGATCACCGGCCCAGCGGATGGTACGCACCACCTCGGCGCGGAACCAGATCACGTAGTTGCGGAACAGGCGCGACAGCGACACCACCAGCATGCCGGCCGCCTCGGGGCCCACGCCGTGGGCGGCCGCGCCGGGCCAGGCCCGGGCCAGGTCGTCGGTGGCAAAGACCTCCTCGCCCTGCGTGTCGAGCCATGCCAGCAGGGCCTCGATGGCCGCGTCACCCGGCGCCTCGCCCACCCGCACGATACGGCCTTCGAAGATCGCCACGGCGCCCGTGGCACCCACCAGGTCGAGCAGGCTCGCGGTATCGGAACCGATCGACTCGACGAAATCCTCGGTGTTGGCCATGGCCGCTAGCAGGCGGGTCTGGGTGCGGCGCAGCGCCAGCCGGTAATCGGCCTCGGCGTGGTCCTCCTTGGCCTCCACCTGCAGCGACAGCACCTCGGCGATGTGTTCGCACGCGGTACGCACCTCGAACGAGGGTACGCGTGCCGTGTCATGGTGGCACGAGATCAGGCCCCAGAGGCGGCCGCGCACGACGATGGACATCGACATCGACGCCCACGTGCCCATGTTTTTCATGTACTGCACATGGACCGGCGAAATGCTGCGCAGCGACGCGTAGGTCAGGTCGGTAGGCCGGCCGGTGGCCGGATGCAGCGCGGGCACGAGCGGCGCCGCCACGTAATCGGCATCGGCGATCAGGCGGATGCGGTTGCGTACGTAGAGCGCCCGCGCCTGTGCCGGGATGTCGGACGCCGGGAAACGCTGGCCCAGATAGCCCCGGTATCCCGGCTCCATCGATTCGGCGATCACGTGGCCATGGCCCTCCTCGTCGAACGAATAGACCATGGTGCGGCCGAAGCCGGTAATCCGGTGAATCTCGCGCGCAGCCAGTTCGGCCAGTCCGGCCACGTCGCCGGCATGCTGCAGGCTGTTGATGAAGGTGCGCACGAGCGGGTACATCGAGGCGAATACTTCGGCCTTGGCGCGCGCCGGCTCGAACTCGACGATGCGCACCCCCTGGTGGCGGTGCACGACGATGGCCAGCGGGGGATGGGATGAAGGCTGGCCCGGCGTGTCGCGCGGATCGTCGATCGACCCGGCGTAGAGCGGAATGCCCTCGGCCTCCAGGCTGTCCAGCGCGCGCAGCGCCAGCCCGGCCGCTTCGGCGCCGGCCAGCACTGCCAGCGGCTGGCCGAGCAGCGCATCGATGGCTCCGCCGGCCAGTTCGGCGGCGTTGCGGCTCGCCTGCACGACCACGCCATCAGCGTCGACGCTCACGAGGTACCCGTGCGGCTGGATGCCTCCGGGGATATGGATGGGTTCCCGGGCGCAATCGTCAGACGATGCGGTCACCAGGGACTGGGAGTCTTGGGACATGCGTGCTCCGCCGGTAGGCATGGCGGGAATTCTCGCACAGCCCGCGTGACAATGCCGGGTTAGGACCGAAATCGATGGCATCCGGGCGCGGCGGGTAAGAACTACAACGCCGTCGGCGCTTCGGCACGGGCATTGCTTGGTGGGTGCTTCCCTGCCGATCCTGCCCATCCATGACCGCCGCCATGCACCTCAAGCTGATCAACCCAAACACCACGCAAAGCATGACCGACAAGATCGGGGCCTGCGCGCGCGCCGTGGCCCAGCCCGGGACGCGCATCGCGGCGGTCAGCCCGCGCATGGGTCCCGCCTCGATCGAAAGCCACTATGACGAAGCCCTGAGCGTGCCCGGCATCCTCGACGAAATCCTGGCCGGCGAGCGCGAGGGGGTGGACGCCTACGTCATCGCCTGCTTTGGCGACCCCGGCCTGTACGCGGCGCGCGAGCTGGCGCGCGGCCCGGTGATCGGTATCGCCGAGGCCGCGATGCATGCGGCCAGCTTCATCGGCACGAGCTTCAGCGTGGTCACCACGCTGGGCCGCACCTGCAATCTCGCCCGGCATCTGGCCGAGCGCTACGGCATGGACCGCTTCTGCCGCAACGTGCGTGCCACCGACCTGCCTGTGCTCGACCTGGAGAAACCCGGCTCCGACGCGCGCCGCATCATCACGGAGGCCTGCCGCCAGGCGCTGGCCGAAGACCGCAGCGACTGCATCGTACTGGGCTGCGCCGGCATGGCCGACCTCTGCGGCGACATCGCCGACGCCGTCGGCGCGCCGGTCATCGACGGCGTGACATGCGCCGTCAAGCTGGCCGAAGCGCTGGTCTCGCTGCGCCTGCCCACCAGCAAGCGCGGCGACTGGGCGCGGCCGTTGCCGAAGGCTTACTCCGGCATGCTGTCGCCGTTCGCGCTGCACGGCTGAGGGTCGCCCGCAACCGGTGCGCCTGCACCGGCCGGGTGCCACATTCTGCAGCGGCAGATTCGCGTGGCAGGCGGCGTCATGATCCATTTGACTTCGCCCGCCCGTTTCATAGAATCAGGTCGCCGCCGATTCCAGCCGCACCGCCGCCCCGCTTCGCGCACGCCGCCGCAGTATCGGACTGTCGAGTTACCGCACGCCGGAGGGCTGCCGATGAAAGCCGTACTCGCCCACATCCTGCGCCACAAGGCCGCCTATGCGCGCCTGCCGCTGTTCGCCCGCATGCGCGACGACACCCTGCCGCCCGCGGCGCGGCTGGCTTTCATGGAAGGCTTCGCGTTCTTCATCATGGCGTTCGGCGATCTCAACCGCTACGTCCTGCGCCAGGAGCCGGCGCGCGATGACCACCAGCAGCAGGTCAACGCCCACACCTACGAGGACGACCACCACTGGCCCTGGTTCCTCGAAGACATCGAGACACTCGGCTGGAACCGCTCCACCACAACCACCGATGCACTGCGCACGCTGTGGCGCGACGACACGCACCGCAGCCGCGTGCTCATGTACGACCTCTGCGCCATCATCGCGGGCACCAGCGGCGCCGAGCGGCTGGCCGTGATCGAGGCCATCGAGGAAACCGGCAATGTGCTGTTTGGCCTGACCACACCGCTGGCGGGGACGCTGCAGCCCGGTCTCGACGCCGAACTGCGCTACCCGGGCGCCTACCACTTCGCGCTCGAATCGGGCCACGCGCAAGGCACCGAGCATCAGATGCTGGCCGCCATCGCGCTGGACGACGACGAGCGCCAGCGCTGCGTGGCCCTGGTCGACCGGGTCTTCGAAACCTTCACCGCCTGGACCCACGAGGCCGCCGCCCAGATCGACCGCGCGGCGGGTGAGCTGGCCTGAATCGTTGAAATATCAACGAAAATAGACTAACAATCGTTGACATTTCACCTATTTCACGATGGCAGCCTTCAGAACGGCTGGCGCCTGTCGCCTGCGTTCGATATCACGCCGGCCCTGGCCAGGACACCAGAGCCACTCGACACCGGTCCCGCGCTGGCCATGGCAACGGGCAAGGACGGCTCCGCCATGACAGGCGCGCAACGGCTGGTCGGGGCAGCGGCCCATTTCGGTGTCGATAGGGACGATGCCACGAGGTGGTTGTTTGCCACGGCAGAACTCGTTGCAAACAGATGGGAAGCCATGCTGCGCCAGGCCGGCCGCTGGCGGCCGATGCCGCACGCACAGACCAGGTTTTGGCTGATGCCCGAGCGGCCTTTGCCTACGGCGAATGGCTCGCGAGCCACCCCTAGCCAAAAACGCCCGCCGTTCAACGGCATCACCATGAAAGCCCGCGCCGCGTGCTACGCTCCGGTCGTGGCGCCCTCGCGCACCCTCCTGGAGCTTTCATGGTCACGCCCCGACGTCTGCTGCCGCTTGCGGCGCTGCTGGTCCTGATTCCTGGTAGTTCGGTCTGGGCACAAGCCCAGGGCACCTCGGGCGCGGCGGCGGCCATTTCCGATGCGGTACAGGAGGGCTCGAATCCTTATCGTCCGCCTTCAGCGCCCAATCCCAACGACAAGACCAATGCCAGCTACGAGGACCAGCGCCGCGCGCGTTGCGATCAGTTGCTGCGGGATATCAACGAGACGTCGAACCAGCGCTCCTACAAGTCGCCGGGCACGGCTACCACCAATGCACAAGGCGGCGCCGTGCCGAAGCTCGAACGCGACAAGACGCTCAAGCGGCTGCAGCAGAGCTACCGCGACAACTGCTCCTGAGAGTGACGAAGGCGGGTCAGGCGGCGGCTGGCGCCAGTTCGAGCCGGTTGCCGCCCAGCGACTTGGCCCGGTAGAGGGCCCGGTCGGCGGCGGCCAGCCCTTCGGAAAGCGTCGGCACCTCGCTGCCGTACTGGGCCAGCCCGACGCTGACCGTGGCGGGAATGCCGGCACTGGCATGGCGGTGCGAGGCGGCCTCGGCGAAGCGGGTGGCCACGGCCTGGCCCAGCAGCGGCGCGCGCTGCGCAGGCTCGCCCGACAGCAGCGCGGCGAACTCCTCGCCCCCGATGCGCGCGATCAGCGCGTCTTGCCCCATCACGCCTCGCGCGATTTCCGCGAAAGACTTCAGCACCTCGTCGCCACGCTGGTGGCCATGCTGGTCGTTGATCGACTTGAAATGGTCGAGATCGAAGGCCAGTACCGCCACCGGTGCGCGGCCGCGGGCGCCGTCGATTTCGCGGGCGCCCTGCTCGAAGAACCAGCGGCGGTTGCCGAGCCGGGTCAGGTAGTCCGTCTGGGATTCGCGCAGCAACTGGCCGTGGGTTTCGTCACGGATCAGCTTCAGCAGCGTCATCGGCAGGATCACCGAGTACAGCACCCCCTCGTAGATCGTGATCTTGCTGGCCAGCGACTGGATGGCCGAGCCGTTCTCGGCCACCAGCCACGGCAGCACCAGCGCCCGGGCGACATACAACACGGCGTGGATGCCGGCCACGGCCACCACGATGTTGCGGGCGCGCGAGCGCATGGTGGTGCAGCGGAACATCTCCCACGCGGTCAGCGCCGCCACCAGCCCGATCGGGAACGCGCTCACATGGGCCCAGATCACGTCGAGCCATTGTGATCCCCAGATCGCCCAGATGCCCGCCATGACGGCGAGCAGCGCGATCGAGCCCACCCGGTACTGGCGTCCGCTGAGCGCGGCCACGCCGGCCAGCACCATCAGGTAGCCGCTCAGGATCAAAAGATTGCTGAGTGCCGAGCCCAGCACGCCCGGCAGGTCGCGACGGAACAGCACGGCCGAGCAGCCGATGGCCAGGATCGTGAAGCCGGTTGCCAGCAGGCGCAGTTCTCGGCTGCGCGTGGGGTGGGTCCGGTACTCCCAGAACATCATGCCCGCGCTGGCCAGCAGCGTGCCAATGGCAAGTAGATAAAGAGTGACGAGGTCGACGTGCATCCAGATTTCAAGACAGTGCGCCGATACATCACGGCGGCCAGCCGAATTCTACGTGGGAAACCCGGTGGATCATGGGAATCCCCCGGCCCGGCGCTCGCTGTACCGGGAGGGGCGCAGGAGCACGTATCAAGGCTATCGGCTGTTCCGCCCCCACTCATGAGGGGCAGGTTTGCGCGGGACTCGCCCGGCGGTTACGTGGCGTGACGCTTCAGACGCCTGTGACGCGCAGGCCGGCAAGCACGGCCACGAGGACCGCCAGCGCAAGCGACAGCGCTTGCCAGAAGCGCAGCGGATTGCGCTCGATCAGCGGGCGCGCGAGCCGCTGCACCGCGTGGGGGCCGGGCGCACGCAGCGCCTCCACGAACTCGGAAAGCGCCTCGTGCCGCCGGGCGGCATCGGGGTGAAGAGCCTTGCGCAGGACGGTGTCCACCCATGGCGGCAGGTCCGGGCGGCGCTCCCGGAGCGGCACATAGCGCAGGCGGCGCAGGTCGGCCCGGCTGCGCAGCTGCGTGACCTGCAGCCCGTACGGCAGGTGGCCGGTCAGCATCTGGTAGGCCAGCACGGCCAGCGAAAAGAGGTCGGACGCCGCCGTACCGCCCTCGCCCACGAAGTACTCGGGCGCGGCGTATTGCAGCGTGCCGACCGGCAGCGTAGCGAGCGGGCTGCGCGTGCCTTCGGCCAGACCCGCCACGTGGACGGTGGCGAAGTCCATGATCCGTGCCGTGCCGGCCCGGTCGATGATCACGTTTTCCGGGCGCAGGTCCTGGTGCAGCATCTCGCGCCGATGGAACGCCCGCAGCCCCGCGGCGAGCTGGGCGACGATGGCCCGCACGGCGTCGAGTCCCGGCTGGCGATGGTCGATCATCCATTGGGCCAGCGTCTGGCCCTCGACGTACTCCATCGCCACGTAGAGATGGCGGCGCGGCCGGTCCACCGCGTGCGGGCGCAGCACATGCTGGTTGTCGATGCGCCGCGCCACCCATTCTTCCAGCAGGAAGCCGTCGAGATGGGCGACATCTTCGTGGCGATCCACGGCCGGCGTCTTCAGCGCCACGTACTGGCCGGTGAGGTCGTCCACGGCCAGGTGCACGTGGCTGCGCGCGCTGGCATGGAGTTGCCGGACGATCGTATAGCCCTCGAACTGCATGCGCGGCGCCAGCGGTGGCGGCAGGGCCAGCCGCCCGCCCTGCGCCAGCACGCCGGGGGCGTCGGGATCGGGCAGGTTGTCCACGCGTGCGATCTGCAGCGTGGCGTTGTCCGGGCTGCCGCGCTCCAGCGCCATCGCCACGAGGTGTCGCGCCGCGCCGTCGAGGTCATCGCCATGGGCCGCCAGCGCCTGCCGGACATCGGCGGCATCGAGATACGCGTAGGCGCCGTCCGTCGCCAGCAGGTAGATCTCGCCCGGCTCGACTTCCCAGCTACGGTAGTCGATCTCGATCGCCGGCCCCGCCCCGAGAGCGCGGCTCAGATAAGACTCGGCGGACGACACCTGCACGCGATGGTCGTCGGTCAGTTGTTCGAGCTGCTGGGGATGCAGGCGAAAGATGCGCGCGTCGCCCACATGGAGCATGTGGGCCTCGCGCGCCTTGAAGATCAGCGCGCTGAAGGTGCAGACGTAGCCCCGGTCGAGATCGAAGCGGGCATCGCTGCGGCGCGTCTGCGCGTGGAGCCAGGCGTTGACGGCGGCCAGCACCCGCTGGGCCGCGCGGCGCACGGTCCACGCTTCGGCGGTGCAGTAGTAGTCTTCGAGGAACGTGCGCACGGCCGCCGCGCTGGCCACCTGGCTGACCGCGCTGGAGCTGATCCCGTCGGCCAGTGCCAGCGCGATGCCCTTGCTCGCCAGTTGCTGGCCGCCTGGCTGCACCACGCCGTGGAAGTCCTGGTTGACCGCCTTGCGGCCCGCCTCGGAATGCTGGCCGACACTGACCGCGAGCCTGCCGCCCATGCGCCCGCTCCGCCGTGCCCGGACTCAGCCGATCACGCGCCTGGGCGCGGTCTTGTAGTGCGTGCTGTAGAGCGTGGCGCCCACGAAGGTCAGACCGCCCACCAGGTTGCCGAGCACGGTCGGGATCTCATTCCAGATCATGTAGTCCATCAGCGTGAAGTTGCCGCCCAGCATCAAACCCGAGGGAAACAGGAACATGTTCACGATGGAGTGTTCGAAGCCCATGTAGAAGAACAGCGTGATCGGCATCCACATGCCGATGACCTTGCCCGACACCGACGTCGACATCATCGCCGCCACCACGCCCGTGGAGACCATCCAGTTGCACATCACCGCGCGGATGAACAGCGTCAGCATGCCTGCGGCGCCATGGGCGGCATAGCCAACCGTGCGCCCTTCGCCGATATGGCCGATCTTCTGGCCCACCGCGTTGGGTGCCTCCGAGAAGCCGAACGTGAAGATGATCGCCATGAACAATGCCACGGTGATGGCTCCGCCGAGGTTGCCGAGGAACACCAGCGACCAGTTGCGCATCACGCCGCCCCATGTGGCGCCCGGGCGGCGGTCGAGCACGGCCAGCGGCGCCAGCGTGAACACGCCGGTCAGCAGGTCGAAGCCGAGCAGGTAGAGCATGCAGAAGCCCACCGGGAACAGCAGCGCGCCCACCAGCGCGTTGCCGGTGTTGACCGTGATGGTCACGGCAAACGCGGCGGACAGCGCCAGGATGGCGCCGGCCATGTAGGAGCGGATCAGCGTATCGCGCGTGGACATCAACAGCTTCGACTCTCCGGCATCGACCATCTTGGTCACGAACTCGGCGGGGGCGAGATAGGCCATGGTTTTTCCTCGTTCTCTTGTTGGCGTGAAGGCGATCGGCAATAAAAAAACGACGCCCTCTCCCGTCACGGCGGCTCACCGTGCGGGACAGGACGTCGTTATCCGGTCTGGGTGTTGCGTCGCACGAACCATGCCCGTCCGCGCGCCGGCTCTCGCCGGCTGGCAGCTGCCGCCGCCCCCCGTTGCGGTGCACAAAACTCCCGGTTTTGGTGCTCCGGCGGCGCCACCGTCAATCGTGGTGCGTGCCGCCGCGCGCCGGCAGCGCAATCTCGCCCAGCGCAAGTGTGGCCTCCGCCACGTCTGCCAGGCGCCGGTTGTTGTCCATCGATGCCTTCTGCAGCGTGCGGAACGCCGCGTCCTCGCTCATGCCGGTGCGCGCCATCAGCGCGGTCTTGGCTCGCTCGATCACCTTGCGCTCCTTGAGCGCGCGCCGCGCGGCATCGAGTTCGACCTCGGTCCGCGTCAGCCGGGACGCCTGCTTCTGCAGCAGGCCCTTGAGCGAGGCCACCGTGGCGGCATCGACGCTGCCCGGCGTACCGTCGGGCATGCCGGGCAGGACCGGCGCGGCGTCGGGATGCCCGGCAGCGTCGAAGAACAGTTCCACGGCATGGGTGTGCGGCGGCGGATTGTCGAGCAGGCGGCGCAGCAGGCCGGCCGAATCCTGCAGGTCAGCCTGCGACGACCGGATCTCGGCCTCGCACGCCGCGCGCAGCTCCTGCACCAGTTGCCCCTGCAAGCGCCACATGCCCGCGATCACCTGGCTGCATACCCCGAACCACCGCTCGCTGCGTTCGGCGTCAAGCGCGCTGCCTGGCGCTGCGGCCAGCAGCACGTGGCGCATCTGTTCGAGATCGGCCACGGCCGGGCTTCGCTCCTGCCGCTGCCAGGCGGCCAGCAGCGGCGGATCGGCAAATTGTTCGAGCACCCGGAAGCTGCGCCGCTGGGCCTCCACCAGATGCAGCACGCGCTGCTGCTGGATCTCGGCGCAGATGCCCGACGCAAACATCTGCGCGCCCACCGCACGCTCCTGTCCGGCGGCCTCCTTGCCCTGCAGCAGGTAGACCAACGCCACCAGCGGCCGGGAGATGCCGGGGTACATCGCCACATCGGCCAGATGGAAGATCAGTTCGAGCAGCGCGGCGATCAGCCGGCTGAACCCTGCCACGGCATCGAGCGCACTGGCCTGGCAGCAGGCGATGCTGGCGCGCAGACCGGCCAGCGTGGCGAGGTCGAGCTGCACCCATGCCATCAGCGAAACCATCGATGCGCTGCCCTTGTGCGAGGCGTCGAGCTGGGCGGCGAAACGCTCGGCCAGGCGCTGTTCGAGCCGCATGGAGTCGTCCATCGCCGCCGCACGCTCGGTGGCCAGCCGCTGCCCGCCCGACGCCAGAAAGACGCTGCTGGCCCCTCGTTCGCGCTGCAGGGCGTGGATCAGCTGGCCGATCAGGTCGGCCAGGTCCACCCGACTCGCCATCAGGCGGACCGCCTCGATTTCGAGTTGCTTGGCGTGGAGAACGAGTTGGGAGGCGGACAGGGCCATCGGAAAAAATGCGGTGCGGCGCGTGCGGGGGACCGGTGCTTTCTGCAAGCTCCATGCCACACCACGGCAGCGTGGCGTGCACACCACTGGAATCCACAGCGTATTGCGAATCATTATCATCCAGACATACAATGGCGGCCTTCTGTTGCCACCTTCCACCGCAGTACCCGTCTGTCATGCCCACCGCCGAGCGCCCGCTCACCGATGAAATCCGCTCGCTGTATGTCGACCATCACGGCTGGCTGAAGGGGTGGCTGCGCCGGCGCGTCGGCAGCGCGGGTGACGCAGCGGATCTGGCCCACGACACCTTTCTGCGCTTGCTGGCACGCGAGACACCGCTGGCAGCCCGTGAGCCGCGTGCCTTTCTCGCCACTGTCGCGCTGGGGCTGGTCAGCAACTTCTATCGGCGCCAGCAGATCGAGAATGCCTACCTGGACGCCGTGGGAGCGCTTCCCGAGGCCGAGGCACCCGACCCGGAGACCCGCGCGCTGATCCTGGAAACGCTGATCGAGATCGACCGGCGCCTCGGAACGCTGCCGTTGCCGGTGCGCCGGGCCTTCCTGCTGTTCCAGGTCGATGGCCTGCCGCAGGCCGAGATCGCCGCAGAACTTTCCATATCGATCGCCACCGTGCAGCGCCATATCGTCAAGGCGCTGCACCTGTGCTGCTTCGCGGCCTGACCCGATGATTCACACCGCGCTGCCCGCCCCGCCCTGTCCGCCGATCGACGCCGCCGTGACCCTGCGCGCCACCGAATGGATGGTGGCGCTGCTCGGCGCCGACGCCACCGCGCAGGCCCGGGCCGACTGCGCGAACTGGCGGGCCGAGCATCCCGACCACGAGCGCGCCTGGCAGCACCTGCACGCTTTTTCCGCGGCGCTCGGCAACGTTCCGACCGCCGTGGCGCGCTCGGCGCTGGACCGTTCTGGGCCGTCGCATCCGGCCCGGCGCCGCGCCCTGATGCTTGCCGTGGCCACGCTCGGCGCCGCCGGCGCCTGGCAACTGCAACGCGCGATGCCGCTGCCGACCTGGGGTGCCGATCACGTCACTGGCATTGGCGAGCGCCGGCAAGTGCGGCTGGCCGATGGCACGCGCGTGGACCTCGATACCGGCTCGGCCATCGCCGTCGACTACAGCGACACCGAGCGCCGCGTGACCCTGCGCGCTGGCGCCATCGCCATCGAAACGGGGTCGGACCCGCGCCAGCGTCCCTTCCGCGTGGCCACCGCCCAAGGTCTGCTGCGGGCGCTGGGCACACGCTTCACGGTGCGCCAGGAAGACGGCATCACGGCCGTCAGCGTGCAGCACGGCGCAGTGGAAGTGCGGCCGACCGATGCGCCGGACGTCGTGGCCGTGCTGCGCGCGGGCGAGCGGACCCGCTTCACGCGCCTCCATATCGATACCCCCGAACCGGCGGACAGCGCCGATGCGGCCTGGACCCAGGGCATGCTGGCCGTCTACGACATGCGGCTCGACGCCTTCCTCACCGAGCTGTCCCGCTACCGGCGCGGGCGGCTGGCCTGCAACGAGGCCGCTGCCGGGCTGCGCATTTCGGGCGTGTTTCCGCTCGACGACACCGACCGCATCGTCGCCGCCCTGCCGCATCTGCTGCCGGTGGATGTCCAGATGTGGACGCGCTACTGGGTGTTGGTGCGGGGTTGATACGACCTGAAACTATCGATCCTGAATAGCCGATAGAAACATTTGCGAGCTGTGCCTGAGGGGTTTTCGCTTTTCGGGTGGCCTACGGGATGAACGACTCATTCCGAGCGATATACCTGAAAGGAACTGCTTCTCATGGGCACACGCTTCGCGCTCACCGCCATCGCGGCTTCCCTGCCGCTGTTCTCGCATGCCGCCATCGCCGCCGAAGTCGCGGCCGCGCCGGCCGCCGCCCGCAGCTATGCGATTCCCGCCGGGCCGCTGCAACCCGCACTGACGCGCTTTGGCCTGGAGGCGGGCGTGATGATCTCGTACACGCCCGGCGACGTCGCCGGCCGCCAGACTGGGGGCCTGCAGGGACGCCATGGCGCGTCGGACGGACTGGCCGCGCTGCTGCGCGGCACCGGCCTGCAGGCGGTGGCCGTGCCGAACGGCTTCGCCGTGCGGGCGGCCTCCGCACCGGCTGGCGACGCAGCAGTCATGCTGCCCGAAGTCACCGTGGCGGCTGGCCGGATCGACGCCGAGGCGTTGCCTGCCCCGTACGCCGGCGGACAGGTGGCACGCGGCTCGCGGCTCGGGCTGCTCGGCAACACCGACGTGATGGACTCGCCGTACAGCAGCATGTCGTACACGGCCAAGACCATCGAGGACCAGCAGGCCAAGACCATCGGCGACGTGCTCGCCAACGATCCGACCGTGCGCTTCACCACCTCGGCCGGCCACCTGTACGAGAACTACACGGTGCGCGGCTTCGATATCTCGTCGAGCGACCTCGCCTGGAACGGCATGTACGGGCTGGCGCCCTACGGCCACTCGCCCACCGAGTTCGTCGAGCGCGTGGAACTGCTGCGCGGCCCCACTGCGCTGCTGACGGGCATGTCGCCCAGCGGCGCGGTCGGTGGCGTGATCAATATCGTGCCCAAACGCGCCACGGCGGACCCGATCAACCGCTTCACCGCCAACTATGTGTCCGAGGGCAACGTGGGCGGTGCCGTTGACCTGGGGCGCCGCTTCGGTCCGGACAACGCGTTCGGCGTGCGCTTCAACGGCGCCTATGACGACGGCCGCACCGGCGTGGACGGCCAGTCGAAGAAGCGCGCGCTCGGCGCCGTCGCACTGGACTATGCCGGCGAGCGCGTGCGCGCCTCGCTCGACGCCTATGCCAACGAGGAAGACGTCCGCAACGGCAGCGCGTGGATGGCATCGTTTACGCGCACCGTGCCAGAGCCGCCCAAGGCCGGCACCAACATCCTGCCCGGCGCCTGGGGCAAGCTGCGCAACCGCGCCTTCGTGGCGCGCGGCGAGGTGGACATCACGCAGGACTGGACGGCCTACGCCGGCCTGGGATCGCTGCACTACGAGTACAGCGGCTTCATCAACGGCACGCGCGCCAACAACGTGCAGCCCAACGGCAACTACACGGGCTACACCTATAACCAGAAGGGCTTCACGGACACCTTCTCCGCCGAAACCGGCGTGCGCGGCAACGTGCGCACCGGCCCGGTGACGCACAAGCTGGTGCTGGGCTATACCTACCTTGGCCTGCGCACCGGCACGATCAACGTGACGAGCCCGGCGTTCATCTCGAACATCTACAGCCCGATCACGCCGCCGCTGGCCACGCCACCGTCCGCCGCGCCGAAGACCAACGACACCACGCTGACCAGCCTGGCGCTGGCCGACACGCTCGGCTTCCTCGACGACCGCGTGCAACTGACGCTCGGCGTGCGCCACCAGCGCGTGCAGGCGAAGAATTTCAACGCCACGGGCGCCATCACCGCAGACTACGACGAAAGCGCGCTGACGCCCACTCTCGGTCTCGTGGTCAAGCCGTGGGGACCGCAATGGTCGCTCTACGGCAACTATGTCGAGGGCCTGAGCCAGGGCGATACTGTGACGGACATCTCGGCCGCCAACTATCGCCAGACTTTTGCGCCGTACAAGACCAGGCAGATGGAGGCCGGCGTCAAGTGGGACAGCGGCCGCCTGACGCAGACGCTGAGCGTATTCCAGATCAAGCGCCCCAGCCTGATCAAGGACACCGCGAGCAACACCTACAATCCCGACGGCGAGCGCCGCCATCGTGGCGTGGAGTGGAACGTCTACGGCGAAGTGCTGCGCGGCACGCGCGTGCTCGGCGGGCTGGCCTACACGCGTGCGGTGCTGACGCACACGGCCGGCGGCGCCTACGACGGCAACACCGCATTCGGCTCGCCCACGTGGTCGGGTAATCTTGGCCTGGAATGGGACCTCCCCTGGCTGCCCGCGCTGACGCTGACGGGCCGCGTCACCTACACCGGATCGCAATTCGTGAATACCGCCAATACTCAGAAAATCGACAGCTGGACGCGCTACGACATCGGCGCGCGCTACGTGACAAGGATTCAGGGCAAGCGCGTGGGCTTCTACGCCAGCGTGGAAAACCTGCTCAACAAGAGCTACTGGGCCGGGTCGTTCAACGACGGCTACGTGACGCAGAACGCGCCGCGCACGTTCAAGCTCTCGACCACGGTGGACTTCTGATGCGCCGCGCCCTGCTTCCGCTCGCCGGCTGCATCGCCGCACTCTGCGCCGCCACCGCGCTGGCGTCGCCCGCGGACACCGCCCTCACCATCGGCACACCGGCGCGCGCCGTCTGGACGCCGGGCGTGCCGATGACGTTCACGTTCGCGCTCGAACGCGGCGATTTCGTACAGGGTTCGCTCGACGGCCCGGCCGCCACCCTGACGCTGGCCGACACGCAGGGCCGGCCCGTACGCCGTCTGCTCGGCCCCACCTCGCTCTCGCGCGATTTCATGTTCGTGGCACCGGCCAGCGGCCAGTACCGCTTCGTGGTCGAGGCCGGCCATGGCGACGTGCCGGGCGCGGTCGGCGGCCAACCCACGCCCGGGGCCGCCTATGCGCTGCGCCTGGCGCGCGTGATTCCTGCCGCTGCGCAGCAGGCCGTGTCCGACGTGCCCGAGAGCCCGGCCATCCTCGCGCTGTCGCGTACGCTCGCAGCCGGCGGTAACACCGGCGCCTTCTGGCGCGATGCTGCAGCGCGCGGCACGCCGCTGGTGGAGCCGCTGCCCCAGCGCAAAGGCGCCGAGGCAGAGGTACTGCTGACCTTCGTGTGGCGCGGCGCCCAGCGCAATGTCCGCCTGCTCGGCAGCCCGGCCGGGGACCACGACGCGCTGACGCAACTGGCGGGCAGCGACGTCTGGTACCACAGCTACCGCGTGCCGGCCACCACGCGCATGAGCTACCAGCTTGCCCCGGACGTGCCGCAGGCCGGCGACACCCCGCAGCAGCAACGCCGCGCCATCCTTGCCACGATCCAGCGCGATCCGCTCAACCCGAACAGCTTCCCCGCAGGCGCGCCCGACGCCTTCGCGCAGAAATCGGTCGTCGAACTGCCCGGCGCGCCGCCGCAACCGTGGATCACGCCGCGCGCCGGCGTGCCGGCGGGAACGGTCACGCCGTTCACGCTCGACAGCCGCATCCTCGGCGAGCCGCGCGACGTCTACCTGTACCGCCCCGCTGGCGCGAAGCCAACCGCCCTGCTGGTGGTATTCGACGCGCAGGCCTACCTGTCGCTCGTCCCCACCCAGACCATCCTCGACAACCTGATCGCCGAAGGCCGCATCCCGCCCACCGCCGCGCTCGTTGTCGCCAACCCCAGTGCCGCCGCCCGGGGCGCCCAGTTGCCGCCGAACCCGAAGTTCAGCGATTTCCTGGCCAATGAACTGATGCCGTGGGCCGAGCGCCAGGGCCTGCCGGCACGCGCCGACCGGACCGTGGTGGCCGGATCGAGCTACGGCGGGCTGGCGGCGGCCTATGCGGGGATGACGCATCCCGAGCGCTTCGGCCTGGTACTGAGCCAGTCGGGTTCGTACTGGTGGGGTCCGGGCGGCGCGCCCGACCAGCCCCCCACGACGGGCGGCTGGATGATGCGCGAGTTCGCCCAGCGCCCGCGCCTGCCGCTGCGTTTCTATCTGGAAGCCGGTCTGTTCGAGCAGGGCCGTGGCCCCATCAACATCACGGCCACCACCCGCAGCCTGCGCGACGTGCTGGTCGCCAAGGGCTACCCGGTCACGCACGCCGAATTCGCCAGCGGCCACGACTACCTGCAATGGCGTGGCACGCTGGCGTGCGGGCTGATGGTGCTGCTCGGCAAGAAGGGCCCCGCCGATCCGGTACGGCAGGCGGCTTGCCCGGTGCTGTCATCGGACGAGCCTCAGTCCTGACGGGCCCCGCGCCGCCGAGCCGCTAGTCAAGCATGGTCACGATCTGGGCCACGACATGGCCCAGTTCCAGCGAAGGCGGCGGGGGCGGCGGATAGGGCGATCCGTAGAACCGCTGGACTGCCTCGATATCGGTGCCGCTGAGCCGGCCCTCGTTGTTCCACCGGGGATTGCAGTAGTTCATCACGGACTCGATGTCCCAGTTGCCAACCGGCGTGTCGCCCTGCGTGCCCTGCTTCGGTTCCGTGCAGGACGCCGGGGTATCGGTGCGGTTCTGCTCGTGGGCGAAGCCCAGCACATGGCCGAACTCGTGAACGGCGATCCATGCCACGCAACGGTCGTAGTTCTGCGGCGTGGATTGGCACTGGCTGCTTGAGAAGTGGTTGAACGTGAAGTTCAGCACCATGCCCGCCGGGCGATTGTTCAGGCGTCGGCCCAAATCCTTGACGTGGGGATTCTCATCGGCCACGGCAATGTGGATCCGCTGCGGGCGTCTGGTGCCGTCGCACATGTCCCAGCCCTTGAAACGGACTTTCGAGGCCGCCTCCCATGTCGAAGCGATGGCTGAAGAGACCAGCGTGCGCTGACGCTCGGTCGCCGCGAACGTCGATCCGTCCATTTCCCAGCACACCTCTATGTCGGGATCAGTCCAGGTCACCCTTGACAGCACGAAGGCTTCATTGACCTCCCGGTCCGCAAGCCTGGCCCGGATGGCAGGTGCGCTCGCCGATGTGTCCGCGCCCACTGCCCCCGGCGCTGATGCGGAGTGTCGGGCCTGCCCGCCCGAAGGGCTGGGTGCCCCGTTCGGATTCGGGACAGGATCATCCAGTCCGTGTGCCTCCTTCATGATGTTCCAGACCTCGGGTTCCCCGCCGTTGTCGTCGCCGCCCCCGCATCCCACGACGGCCGCGGCGGCCACGAGTGACGCCAGCGCCCGCCACCTCTTGCGCCGGTCCATGACCTGCTCCCATCCGCGAGGGGCGCTCATTGCAGCGCCACGTTGAACGCGTCCTCGCCATCGGACCACTTCGTGCATTGGCCCGCGCCCTCTACCCACACCGGCCGGCCGGTCGCCTTGGCCAGCATCAGCAGTGCAATCTGCTGCTTGCCCGACGTAGAGTTCTCGTCCTTGATCATGTAGTACGTTGTCCCGGACGCGCAGGCGGGACGATTGACGTTGCTGCCATTGATGGCGAAGTAGGTCAGGTTGGGCCGGGCCGTGATGTAGGCGACGGTGCCGCCGACACTGCCTGCGAAAGCCGGTGCGGCAGCCAGCGTGGCATTGACGGCGAGTGCCGCGACAACCAGACGAACAGCGCTTTTCTTCTGCATGACCATTTCTCCTGTTTTCAGATCGTGAATGCCGCACCGGTTCGTGCGACACACCGACCTTAGGCGCAGGGCAGGAGAGTCTCCATGAGAAACGTCACTTCTTGCGGGCGGAAATTTCCGTTTTCGCCGCGTCTCATGACATTGCGCAACGGCTTGCGCCCGCCCCGATCGTGGCGGCGTTCGCCTGACCTCGTAATTCAACGAATTGTTCAACCACGCCCGGTCATCGGTTGACCCGTAAATGAGAATGATTTACGTTTGCGTGCCGTCGATGATTCCAAAAGCTTCACTACTCCGCCCTCCTTCGACAGACCTCAAAAGCCTCGTCCGAAGTCAAAGCTGGAGTATTCCGTGCAGCAACGCATTCTTTCGTCGTCGATCCACGCCCTGGTGTCAGGTGCAGCCCGAACGGGCACCGCGCTGACCATGTCCGCCCTGCCTTTCGTGGCGCACGCCCAGGCACCGGGCGGTACGTCGCGCCCCGCCGCGCCACCGGCGCCGGCCATGGCGGTCCTGCCGCCGGTCACGGTCACCGGCACGCAGCCCGGCAATACCAACGACGCCACCACCGGCATTGCGCGGCTTCCCGAAACGGTCAGGGAAACGCCGAAGACCGTGCTCGTCATCCCGAAGGAAATCCTCGCGCAGCAACAGGTGACCTCGCTCGAACAGGCGCTGCGCAACGTGCCCGGCATCACGATCTCGGCGGGCGAAGGCAACGGCGGCCAGAACGGCGACCAGTTCCGGATCCGCGGCCTGTCGGCCAAGGGCGATATCTACGTCGATGGCATGCGCGATTTCGGCGCCTACCGGCGCGACATCTTCAACACGGAGAGCGTGGAAGTCATCAAGGGGCCGGCCGGCGAGAGCTTCGGCGTGGGTGGCGTCGGCGGCCTGATCAACCAGACCACGAAGAAGGCCGGCAAGGGCACGCGCACGAGCATCGACCAGAGCGTGGGCGCGGGCGCCACGTACCGCACCACGGTCGACAGCAATATTGCGCTGACGGAAACCTCCGCCGTGCGGCTCAACGGCATGTTCCAGGAAGGCAAGGTGCCGGGCCGCGACCATGTGGAAGACGACCGGCGCGGCATCGCCATCGACTTCGGCACCGGGCTCGGCACCAGCACCACCTGGCACCTCAACTACGCCTATCTGCACCGCAGCGGCCCGCCCGACTACGGCCAGCCGATGGCCCAGGGCGCCGACGGCCTCTACCAGCCGATCGGCGAGTACGGCGTACCCGGCCTCGGCCCGAGCACATCCTACGTGCGCAACACCGACCGCGACACCAGTAACGCCCACATCGTGACCTCGGCGTTCCAGACGGCACTGGGCGGACTTACCGTCAACAACGACACGAGATTCAGTTACTACCAGCGCGACTTCTCGGGCACCAACCCGGCCGGCGTGCCGTACGGCACGCTCAAGACGCTGCTGGCCGGTGGCAACGCGCCCCTGCGCTACGGGGCGCGCGGCGGCATGACGTACCTGCAGCGCGGCTGGGGGGTGCAGAACGTGACCACCGTGCGCGGCGAGTTCCACACGGGCAGCCTGCGGCACCGCGCGATGGCGGGCCTGGACCTGAGCTACCAGCGCGACCACCGCGACCGCGGACTCTGGACCGGGCGGCTCAACAACCAGACCGTGGTCAATCCGGCCTTCGACGCCAGCAAGAACGCCTCGGTGAGCTATGTGGACGGCACGCGCGACGCCAACGCGATCGATGCCGGCGTCTTCGTCAGCGACCGCGTCTGGTTCAGCGAACAGTTCTCGCTGCTGGGCGCGCTGCGCTGGGATTACTTCCGCAGCGAATTCGCCACGAGCGCGTCGAGCATGGGCGGCTCGGCCGATTCGCGCAAGCTGAGCCCCGCCATCAGCGCGATGTGGGAGCCGACGAAGAACGCCATGCTTTACGCGTCGTTCTCGCGCACCTATCGGCCGGTGGGCACAGACATCGGGCTGGCCGTGGGCGGCGTGCAGACCGAGGTGCCGCAGGACGGTGTCTCCAGCGAACCCGAACGCGCCGATACCGTGGAGATCGGCGCCAAGCTCGACCTGCTGGAGCGCCGCCTCGGCGTGACCGGTGCGCTGTTCCAGATCCGCAAGGCCAATGCGTACACGATCGATCCCGCCACCGGCGAGGTCACGAACGGCTTCGGCGAGAGTGGCGAAGGCCGGCTGATCCGGGGCGTGGAACTGGGCGCGAACGGCTGGCTCACGCCGGCATGGTCGGTCAGCCTGGCGTACGCCTACCTCGACGGCGAGGTCAGCAACGCCACGCTGCAGGCACTGGTGGGCAACGTGGCGCCCGGCGTGCCGCACCACAACCTTTCGCTCTGGACCACCTACACCGTGCCGCACACGCTGGTGCCGCTGCCGGGCAAGCTGACCATGGGCGGCGGCATCCGGTATGCATCGGGCTACTGGGCAGATTCGGCCAACACCGCGCAGGTGCCGGACACCCTCTCGCTCGACGCGATGGTGTCGTACGAACAGGGCAAGTACCGGATCTCCCTGAACGGCTACAACCTGACCGACAGCCGCAACTACAGTTCGTCGTTCAATGCCTCGCGGGCGGTGCCGGCATCCGGGCGGACCGTGCTGGTCAATGTCGGCATGACGTTCTGAGGAGGCTGCCATGCTGATCCAGATTCCCGACATCCTGACGCCCGACGAGATCCGCGATTTCAGGCAGCGCCTGGAAGCGAGCATCTGGGTCGATGGCCGCGTCACGGCCGGCGATCTCGCGGTGCAGTGCAAGCACAACATGCAGTTGCCCGTCGACAGTCCCGTGGCGATCGAGCTGGGCGAGCGGGTACTGCACGCGCTCGGCGCCGCGCCGGCCTACCACTCGGCGGCGCTGCCGCTGCGGGTGTTGCCGCCGATGTTCA
This sequence comes from Cupriavidus agavae, assembly GCF_004217045.1. GTDB lineage: Bacteria > Pseudomonadota > Gammaproteobacteria > Burkholderiales > Burkholderiaceae > Cupriavidus > Cupriavidus agavae. Next base: position 3,130 of record NZ_SGXM01000010.1, on the reverse strand, counting down.
ACCGCTACGAGGCCGGCATGACGTTCGGCGCCCATGTCGACAACGCGATCCGCACCGTGCCCGGCACGGGCGGCGCGCGCCTGCGGGCCGATGTCTCGACCACGCTGTTCCTGTCCGACCCCGACGAGTACGAGGGCGGCGAACTGGTCATCCGGGACACGTTCGGCACCCAGGCCGTGAAGCTGCCGGCCGGGCATATCGTGGTCTATCCGTCGTCATCGCTCCATCACGTGACGCCGGTGACGCGAGGGTGCCGCTGGGCGTCGTTCTTCTGGGCGCAATCGATGGTCAAGGACGACGGCCAGCGCACGATGCTCCATGAGCTGGACCTCGCCATCATCGACGTGCGCGTGCGGCTGGGCGACGACAACCCCGCCGTGCTGGCACTCGCCAACCACTATCACAACCTGCTGCGGCGCTGGGCGGAGCTTTGACCGATGATTCCGCCCGATACCGTCGCGCTGTGCGACTACGAGCGCCATTTCCATGCGCGGGTCGATCCGGCAATCGCCGCCTACGTCGCGGGCGCGGCGGCCGATGGCCACACGCAGCGCGACAACCGTGCGGCGTTCGCGCGGCTGCGGCTGCTGCCCCGCGCGCTGGCCGACCTGTCGGCGCCGTCGGCGCGCAAGATGCTGTTCGGAGAGGCACTGGCCTATCCGATCCTGATCGCACCTTCGGCCTATCATCGACTGGTGCATCCCGAAGGGGAACTGGCGACAGTGCATGCGGCGTCGCTGACGCGCACCTGGATGACGGTCAGCACACAGGCCAGCGTGACGCTGGAGGAGATCGCGCGTCGCGCGACCACGCCGCTGTGGTTCCAACTCTATTTCCAGCCGCGCCGCGAACACACGCTGGCGTTGGTGCGGCGGGCCGAGCAGGCTGGCTACCGGGCGCTGGTGGTCACGCTCGACGCCACGGTCAGCGGTGTCCGCAATGCCGAGCAGCGGGCGGGCTTCCGCCTGCCGGCCGGCGTCAGCGCCGTGAACCTTGACGGGCTGCCGCCGCTGCCGGCAGGCGATACCCGCCGCGGCAGCCCGGTGTTCCGCGACATGCTGCGCGATGCTCCCACATGGCGCGACCTCGACTGGCTCTGCGGCCAGACCCGGCTACCGGTGCTGGTCAAGGGCCTGCTGCATCCCGCCGATGTACCGCTTGCCCTCGATGCGGGCGTGGCCGGGATCATCGTGTCCAACCATGGCGGCCGCACCCTGGACACCGTGCCGGCCACGATCGACGCGTTGCCGGCCGTGGTGCAGGCGGTGGCGGGCGCCGTCCCGGTACTGGTCGATGGCGGCATCCGGCGCGGGACCGATATCGTCAAGGCCATCGCGCTCGGCGCCAGTGCGGTGATGGTGGGGCAGCCGATCCTGCATGCCTTGGCGGTAGGCGGCATGCCCGGGGTAGCCCACGCGTTGACGCTGCTGCAAACGGAACTGGAAATAGCGATGGCGCTGACAGGGCGGGTCCGGCTGGAAACGCTGGAGCCGGATGTACTGATGCGCTGAGGCGCCGAGGCGGGTGGAACCGCTGCTCAGATCATCCGGCGGCGCCACTGGCCGGGCGTCGCGCCCGTGGCGCGCGAGAACGCGCGGGTGAAATGGCTCTGGTCGGCGAATCCGCAGGTCACGGCCACCTCGGCCAGCGGCAGCGATGCATCGCGCAGCAGTGCACAGGCCCGCTCGATGCGCTGCGACAGCAGCCACTGGTACGGCGTCTGGCCGGTGGTATCGCGGAAGGCACGGGTGAAATGGCTGCGCGACATGTGGCAGGCATCGGCCACCTCGGCAATCGAGACATCGCCGTCGAGCCGCGCCACGAGCATCTCGCGCGCCCGCGACAGCGCGCGCGCCGAGAGCAGCCGGTTGGTCTTGGGCGATGCCACGCTGCCATCGCCGTACTGGCAGACCAGGTGCGCGCCAATCGCCATCGAGAGCTGGTCGACGAACAACCGCGAAACCTGCTGGGGCTGCCTGAGCGCCGGCGCCATCGCATGGGCCAGATGGGCCAGCACCGCGTCCTGCTCGCCGGCAATCTCGCGCAGGCTGCGCAGCCGGGTGCGGCCCAGTTCGGTGCTGGTGCGTTCGATCAGCCCGCGCGGCAGCTCCATCAGGATGAAGTCGAAGCGCGCCTGGAAATCGGCTCTGTAATCCTCGGCGAGATTGCGGATGTAAATGGCGCCCGGTTCGAAGTGGTGCAGGGTGGCGCGCTGTCCGCGAAAGATCCGGCGGCGATGGCCGGCCTGCATCGAGACGCCCACGACAAAGCCGCGCTCGGTGGCGGGCATGACGAACTGGCCTGACGGCTGCGCGGAGATCTTGCGATAAAAGTGGATGTCACTGCCGGCCAGCGCCTGATCGGCGTGAAGCAGCCCTGCGGCGCAACCGAACGCGTCGCACGGGCCTGGCTTCGGAGCGGATTGGGGCGAAAGGGCCGACATGGTTTCATCCGTGAAATTCCACGAGCGTGTCGCATGTCAGGGGGCGCGACGCGTGCGCGCAGGATAGCATGCCAGCCCGATTCGCCGCACACGCCCACCGGCGTGTCAGCTTTGCACCGGGGCGCGCAGCGCGAGATTCAGCTGATCGACCATCTCCGCCCAGTCGGCGTCCTCGACAAACTCGTCGCGCAGCAGCGAGGCCTGCGCGGGTGTCCAGAACGGGGCTTCCCACAACTCCTTGTCCTGCGGCAGCGGCGAGTGCTGCGCGATGAAGGCGCGGATATCGGCCTCTTCGGAAGGCAGGCCAAGTTGGGCGAAAAGGTCGGAGAACTGGTGAAAGGGGGCGTCCATTGGCGGTTCCGGTAAGAAAGTCCTGATTGCAGAGTAGCGCAAGTCCGCCCGGATTGCAGGCGGCGTTGTGCTGTCAGGCGCCAGGAACCGCGCAAGGTTCCCGGCGGGTACTGTCTCAGTACTCGATCACCGGCGCATGGACCGGCGCCACCGACTCATGCTGGGTCTGCGTGCGCTGGGCGGCCTTGTGGACCATCGTGTAGGCGTAGTCGATGCCCATGCCGTAGGCGCCCGAGTGTTCCTTGGCCAGGCCGGTCACGGCGTCGTACGTTTCCTTGTTCTTCCAGTCGCGCTGCCATTCGAGCAGCACCTGCTGCCACGTCACCGGCACCACGC
>NZ_SGXM01000009.1 GCF_004217045.1 Cupriavidus agavae | reverse complement strand
GCCCAGAAGAGGACTCGAACCTCCACAGTGTTGCCACCGCTAGGACCTGAACCTAGTGCGTCTACCAATTCCGCCATCTGGGCTTCGTTTCGCTGTATTGCTACGGCGATGCGAAGACAGTGATTATGCTGAGTAACGTATCGGGCGTCAATAGCTTTTCACGCGGTTTTCAAACTTTCTTGCGGTGTAACCGGAAATCCACCTCGCCGGGGCGCTCCGGCAGCGAGAGCGTGGCGGTGGCCGGGGCCGTGCGGGCGATGACCTTGCCGGCGCGCATCACCAGCAGCCGGGTGGCGCGCAGGCGGATGGCTTCCACGGGGTCGGCGGCCTGCAGCAGGACCAGGTCGGCGCGGCAGCCCGGTTCCAGGCCGTAGCCGTCCAGGCCGAGGATGGCGGCTGGCGTTGCCGTCACGGCCTGGAAGCAGGCGCGGATGCCGTCCTGGCCGGTCATCTGGGCCACGTGCAGGCCCATGTGGGCCACTTCGAGCATGTCGCCCGAGCCCAGGCCATACCAGGGGTCCATCACGCAGTCGTGGCCAAAGGCCACCGGGATGCCGGCGGCCAGCAACTCCGGCACGCGCGTCATGCCGCGGCGCTTCGGGTAGGTATCGTGCCGGCCCTGCAGCGTGATGTTGATCAGCGGATTGGCGATGGCCGCCACGCCTGCCTCGCGCATCAGCGGCAGCAGCTTGGACACGTAGTAGTTGTCCATCGAGTGCATCGACGTCAGGTGCGAACCGGTGACGCGGCCCTGCAGCCCCAGCCGGACCGATTCGCTCGCCAGCGTCTCGATATGGCGCGAGAGCGGATCGTCGCTTTCATCGCAGTGCATGTCCACGCGCAGGCCCCGGCTGGCCGCCTCCTCGCACAGCAGCCGGACCGAGGCGGCCCCGTCGGCCATCGTCCGTTCGAAGTGCGGAATGCCGCCCACCACGTCCACGCCCATGTCCAGCGCCCGGCGCAGGTTGTCGAGCGCGCCCGGTGCGCGCAGCACGCCGTCCTGCGGGAACGCCACGAGCTGCAGGTCGAGATACGGCTTCACGCGCTCGCGCACGTGCAGCAGCGCCTCGGTGGCCAGCAGGCGCGGATCGCAGACATCCACGTGCGAGCGGATCGCCAGCAGCCCCTTGGCCACGGCCCAGTCGCAATAGGCCAGGGCCCGCTCCACAATGGCCTCCTGCACCAGCAGCGGCTTCAGTTCGCCCCACAGCGCGATGCCTTCGAGCAGCGTGCCGGACTGGTTCACGCGCGGCAGGCCGTACGACAGCGTGGAATCCATGTGGAAATGGGCATCGACGAACGGCGGCGAGACCAGCTGCCCGCCGGCATCGATTTCCTCGCCGGCCGGCCCCGGCAGGTGCGGCGCCACGGCGGCGATCCGTCCGCCGGTGATGCCGATATCGATGTCGGTCCGCCCGTCGGGCAGGTTGCAGTGGCGCAGGAGGGTATCGAACATGGAATCAGTCTCTTGTTGGGGTCAGCGCTCGCCCTTGCGGTACGGTTTCATCAGCGCCTGCGGATAGGCCGCGCGGCGCGCCACCAGGATCAGGGCGACGATCGACAGGATATAGGGAAGCATCAGGTAGACCTGATAGGGCAGCGCCGGCAGGCCCGGCAGGCTGGCGCCGCCCTGCTGCAGCCGCAGTTGCAGCGCGTCGAACGCCGCGAACAGCAGCGCGCCGAGCAGCGCCCGGCCGGGACGCCACGACGCGAACACCACCAGCGCCACGCAGATCCAGCCGCGCCCGTTGATCATGTTGAAGAAGAACGCGTTGAAGGCCGACAGCGTCAGGAAGGCGCCGCCCACCGCCATCAGCGCCGAGCCGGCCATGATCGCGCCGATGCGCACCGCGTTGACGCGGATGCCCTGCCCTTCGGCCGCCGCCGGGTTCTCGCCGACCATGCGCACGGCCAGCCCCAGCGGCGTGCGGTAGAGCAGCCAGGCCAGCAGCGGCGCCGCCAGCAGCGCCAGCAGCGTCAGCGCCGTCTCTGCCGCCATGACCGGGCCGATCACGGGCACGCCCTGCCAGCCCGTCATCGGCGCGAACGGGGTGATGGTGGGCGGCGTGGCAACCTGCGCAAAGCCGAGGCGGTAGGCGTAGTACGACACACTCGTGGCCAGCATGGTCACGCCGAGCCCCGCCACGTGCTGCGACAGCGCCAGCGACACCGTCAGCCAGCCGTGCAGCAGGCCCAGGCAAAGCCCCACGCCCGCGGCCACGGCCACCCCGCCCCACAGCGGCACGCCCTGGTAGACCGCCAGCCATCCGGAGAACGCCCCGGCCACCATGATTCCCTCGATGCCAAGGTTCAGCACCCCGGCGCGCTCGCACAGCAGCACGCCCAGCGTGCCGAAGATCAGCGGCGTGGCCACCCGCAGCACGGCGATCCAGAACGGCGCGCCGGACACGATATCGAGCAGTTCCATCAGGCGACCCTCCCCGCGCGGTCGAAGCGGATGCGGTAGCGCGTCAGCATCGTCGCCACCAGCATCGACAGCAGCGCCACGGCCACGATCACGTCCGCGATGGTGTTGGGCACGCCCACCGCCCGGCTCATGCCGTCCGCGCCCACCAGGATGCCGGCCACGAACACCGCCGACGCCACCACGCCAAGCGGGTGCAGCCCGGCCAGCATGGCGATCACCACGCCGGTATAGCCGTAGCCCGGTGACATGTCGAGCGTCAGGTAGCCGGTGCGCCCGGCCACCTCGACCACGCCAGCAAGCCCGGCCAGCGCGCCAGACAGCGCGGCGGCCAGCAGCGTCACGCGCCCCACCGGCATGCCCGCGAACGCGGCGGCGCGGGCGTTGGCGCCTGCCGCACGCATCTGCAGCCCGAACACCGTGAAGCGGTTGATCGCCCAGACCAGCGCGGCCAGCGCCAGCGCCATCAGCAGGCCGGCATGCACGCGCGAGCGCTCCATCAGCCGCGCCAGCTCCAGTTCCGGCACCAGCCCCACCGATTGCGGCCAGCCCATGGCCAGCGGATCCTTCATCGGGCCGTCCAGCATCGCCGAAACGCCAAGCAGCACGATGAAATTCAGCAGCAGCGTGGTGACCACCTCGTCCACGCCGAGCCGCAGCTTGAGCACGGCGGGCAGCAGCAGCAACAGCGCGCCGGCCAGCATGCCGGCGGCCACCATCGCGCCAAACAGCACACCGGTTGGCAGCGACGCCGCCCACGGCGCCGCCGCGCCGTCGACCTGGCCACCCACGGCCACGGCGGCCAGTGCGCCGAGATAGAGTTGCCCCTCGGCGCCGATATTGAACAGCCGCGTGCGGAACGCCACCGCCACGGCCAGGCCGGTCAGGATCAGCGGCGTGGCGCGCGTGAGCGTCTCGGACCACGCAAAGCGCGAGCCGAAGCCGCCTTCGAGCAGCAGCAGGTAGGCCCGGCCAACCGGGGCGCCGGCGGCGGCCACCAGCGCCGCGCAGATCAGCAGCGTCACCGCGATGGCGGCCAGCGGCGCGCCAACCAGCGCGGTGCGCGAGACAGCGGTACGGGCCTCAAGCCGCATGGGACACCTCACCCTCGTCCGTCCCGGCGCCGGCCATGGCCAGCCCCAGCGTGCCGAGCGTCCACGACGCCGTGGCGCGGGCGGGCGTCAGCCGGCCGGCGTGCATGACCGCGATGCGGTCGGAAAGCGCCATCAGTTCGTCCAGATCCTCGGAAATCAGCAGCACGGCGGCGCCGGCTGCGGCCGCTTCGAGCAACTGGCGGTGCACGTAGGCCACCGCGCCGATGTCGAGCCCCCAGGTGGGCTGGCTTGCCACCACCAGCCGGGGCCGGGCGCAGGCATCCGCGCCGGTGACCGACAGCGCCCGCCCCAGGATCAGCTTCTGCATGTTGCCGCCGGACAGCGTGCGCGTGGGGGTGTCGATGCCCCCGCCGCGCACGTCGAAGCGGCGTACCAGATCGTGGGCGAAGTGCCGGGCCGGCGCGCGGCGGATCACCCCGGCGCGCACGAATGCCGGATTGCCGAGTTGCTCGGCAATGGCGTTCTCCCAGACGGCCAGGTCGCCCACGGCGCCTTCGGCGTGGCGGTCTTCCGGAATGCGCGCCACGCCGGCGCCAATCCAGCGGCGCGGTTGCGCCGGCAGCGCGGCGCCGTGCAGCGTCACACGGCCCGCCGATGGCGCCGCCAGGCCGCTCATGACCTCGGCCAGCGCCACCTGCCCGTTGCCGGACACCCCGGCAATGCCGACGATCTCGCCGGCATGCAGGTCGAGCGAAATCTCGTGCAGCCCGCCCCGCCCGGCCGTGGCCGCCACGCTGGCGCGGTCGAGCGCCGCCACCACCTGGCCGGTGGCCGTGGTGCCGGTGCGCGCCGGCATCTCCACGCGCCGGCCCACCATCAGCTCGGCGAGTTCGGGCTTGCTGGTGGCAGCGGCCGGCAGCGTGGCCACGAGCCGGCCGCCACGCAGCACCGCCACGCGGTGCGAGACGCGCAGCACCTCGTCAAGCTTGTGGCTGATGAAGATCACCGCCAGCCCCTCGGCAATCAGTTGGCGCAGCGTGCCGAACAGGCTTTCCACCTCCTGCGGCGTCAGCACGGCGGTGGGCTCGTCGAGAATCAGCACGCGCGCGCCGCGATAGAGCGCCTTGATGATCTCCACGCGCTGGCGCTCGCCCACGGAGAGCGCCCCGACCCGCGCGTGCGGGTCCACGGCCAGCCCGAAGCGGCCGGCCAGATCGTGGATGCGCGCCAGCGCCGCGCGCCGCCGCTGGCGCAGGTGCCACAGCGGCGCGGTGCCGATCACGATGTTGTCGAGCACCGACAGGTTGTCGGCCAGCGTGAAATGCTGGTGCACCATGCCGACGCCGGCGGCCAGCGCCGCACGCGGATTGCCGGGGGGCAGCGCCACGCCGTCCACCTCCACGCTGCCCGCATCGGCCGTGTAGTGGCCGAACAGGATGTTGACGAGCGTGCTCTTGCCGGCGCCGTTCTCGCCGAGCAGGGCCAGCACCTCGCCGCGCTGAAGCGTCAGCGAGATATCGTCGTTGGCCAGCAGCGCGCCAAAGCGCTTGCTGATATGGGAAAGCCGGAGAACCGGCGGGGAAAGCTCGGACATCGGTGCCTTGTCGGGGCGTGGGAAGTCCCCGTCCGGCGCGCCGGACGGGGTGGCAGGGGTCAGCCGGAGCCGGTCAGGGGGTCGATTTCGGCTCGGTTTCGACGACCTTGACCGCGAATTTGCCGTCGAGGATCGCCTTTTCCCGGGCGCGCACCTTCGTCATCAGGTCGGCCGGCACCTTGCCCTCGAACGTGCCGAGCGGCGCCAGTTCCGCGCCCTTGTACTTCATCAGCGAATACTGGCCGTAGTCTTCGTTCCGGAACTGGCCCGCCTTGACCTTGGCCAGCGCCGCCGCGATGGTCGGCTCCATGTTCCAGAGCGCCGACGCCACCACCGTGGCCGGATACTGCGGCTGGGTGTTGATCACGTTGCCGATGGCCAGCTTGCCGCGCTCCCTGGCGGCATCCGACACGCCGAAGCGCTCGGCATAGAGGATGTCCGCGCCCTTGTCGACCATGGCGAAGGCGGCCTCCTTGGCCTTGGGCGGGTCGAACCACGAGCCGATGAAGCTGACCGTGAACCTGACCCTGGGGTTCACCTCGCGGGCGCCCTCCATGAAGGCGTGCATCAGCCGGTTGACCTCGGGAATGGCGTAGCCGCCCACCATGCCGATGTGGTTGGTCTTCGTCATTCCGCCCGCGATCATGCCGGTCAGGTACGACGGCTCCTGGATGTAATTGTCGAATACCGAGAAGTTGGGCGCCTGGGGCTTGCCCGACGAGCCCATCAGGAACGCCGTCTTCGGGTAGTCGCGGGCCACCTTGCGGGCCGCGCCCTCCACCGCGAACGACTCGCCCACGATCAGCCCCGAGCCCTGCTCGGCGTACTGGCGCAGCACGCGCTCGTAATCGGCGTTCGACACGCTCTCGGAGAACACGTAGTCGATCTCGCCGCGCGCCTTGGCCTCGTTGAGCGCCTTGTGGATGCGCGACACCCATTGCTGCTCCACCGGCACCGTGTAGACCGCCGCCACCTTGATCTTCGACTGCGCCTGCGCCAGCGCCGGCAGGCCCGCGGCGGCCAGCGCGGCAGCCGCCGCCAGTGCCTTCATCCAGTGACGGCGATCGCTTCCCATGTGCATGGTTTCACTCCCCTTTTTTTGCATTGTGTGACGTTGGAATTCCGTGGCTGGCTACCCGCTCAGGCCAGGTCCGGCGCGTGCAGGCCGCAGCCGCGCAGCAGCAGCGCCACCAGATGCTCGGTGGCGCGCTCGAAATCGTCGGCGTCGAGCTGGCTCACGCCCAGCACCGCGCAGACCTGGGCCTCGAAGTCGGCGTAGGTCTGCGTGGCGGCCCAGATCGTGAAGAACAGGTGGTAGGGATCGACCGGTGCCATCTGGCCGTCCGCAATCCACGCGCGGATCACCGTGGCCTTGCGCGCCACCAGTTCGTGCAGGGCCTCGCGCAGCACGTTGCCGATCTCGGGCGCGCCGTGCAGCAGTTCGTTGGCGAACACGCGCGACGCGTCGGGGTGGCTGGCCGACAGCCGCATCTTGGCCCGGATGTACTGCTCCAGCGCCAGGCGCGGGGCGTGGTCGGCGCTGATGATGTCGGTCTCGGAGAGCCAGAGCTGCAGCGTGTGCGCCAGCACGGCCCGGTACAGCGCCTGCTTGGTGCGGAAGTAGTAGTGCAGGTTCGATTTCGGCACGCCGGCGCGCAGCGCGATATCGGCCATGGTCGCCCCGGCAAACCCGGCCCGCGCGAACACGTGCTCGGCCGCGCGCAGGATCAGCGCCTCGTTCTCCTGCCTGATCCGCCCGGCGGGTTCGCGCGCCACCGGCACGCGGGCCAGCGCGTCCATCATTTGGTGCCGTAGAGCCGGTCGCCGGCATCGCCAAGGCCGGGGACGATGTAGCCGTGGTCGTTCAGCTCCTCGTCGATGGCGGCCGTGACGATCGCCACGTCGGGATGGGCGGCCCGCAGCGCGGTCAGCCCGGGGCGCGAGGCAATCAGGCAGACGTACTTCATCGTGGTCACGCCGGCCTCCTTGAGCCGGTTGATGGCGGCGATGGCCGAGTTGCCGGTGGCCAGCATCGGGTCCACCACGATCACGAACCGCTCCTCGATGTCCTCGGGCATCTTGAAGTAATACTCGATCGGCTCCAGCGTTTCGGGGTCGCGGTACAGGCCGATATGGCCCACGCGCGCCGCCGGCAGCAAGTCCAGCATGCCGTCCAGGAAGCCGTTGCCCGCGCGCAGGATCGACACCAGGCAAAGCTTCTTGCCCGACAGCACCGGCGACTGCATCGGCGCGATCGGGGTCTTGATGGCGATGGTCTCCATGGCCAGGTCGCGCGTGGCCTCGTAGGTCAGCAACTGGCTGATCTCGCGCACCAGCCGGCGGAAGTTGTCGGTGGTGGTGTCCTCGCTGCGCACCAGCGTGACCTTGTGCTGCACCAGCGGATGGTTGACAACCATCACGGCGGGCGCCGCGGCATCGGGGGCGGCGGCGGATACGGTGGACATGTCGTTCATGGTGCGCTCCCTGGCAGGTGTGGCACGTCGATGGCAGGGGCGGGCTGGCTCGCCCGCCGGTTTCTTCTGGCTCTCTTCTAGAACACCGTACCGTCGCTCTGGATGGCAAATGGCGGCGGGCCGCCCGGCGCCCGGCGCTGCGCCGCGATGCGCCGCCCGGCCGCCCAGGTGCCACCTTCGAGCACCCGCGCCAGCGGGAAATCGGCGGCGGTCACGCCCAGCGCCTGGCGCACGGCGTCGGCCACGAGGTCGAGCCCGGTTACCGTGAGCGCCCGCCATTCCACGATCTCGGGCTCGTCCACGGTATGCGTGCGGCTGGCGAATTCCGCATCGCGCGGCACCGTGAGCGCGAAGTCGTAGAGCAGGCCGCCATTGCGGTATTCGGGCAGCCCGGTCAGCGCGTCCAGGCCAACCACCGTCAGGCCGCCGTCCTCCAGCGGCTCCAGCAGCGAGTAGGTCAGCCACTGCGTGAGCTTGTGGAACGGCACGAGGCCCCCGGGCGCGGCCGGGTGCCGCCAGCAGTCGCCCAGCGACACCCCCTCGATCCGGATGCGCCCCGGCCAGACCGGGCCCAGCGCCACCAGCAGCGTGCGCAGCACGAAGCCGGCCTCGATGCGGCCGTCCTGCGCGTGGCCGGCCAGGTAGTCGAACAGGTTGCCAAGCCGCGCCGGCGTGCCGAACACGGCCGGGGTGGCCTGCATGACCTCGCCCAGCCGGCGCAGCAGCCCGGCCCGGCCTTCCAGGCCCACCAGCGGGTTGTGCTGCGCCACCTGGAAGGCCGTGGCGATGGTGGACGCGTCGATCGACGCCAGCCGCTCGGCGTCCGCGCGCAGCGGATCGCCCAGTTCGGCCGAGAAGCCGCCCCGCGCGAACAGGTCGAAGCTGGCCACGCCGAGCCCTTCGGAGCGCGTCAGCATCATGTCGCTGGCCGGGTCGCGGTAGCGCCAGTCGGGCCCGGCGCCGGCGTCGAGCAGCACGCTGGGGATGACCAGGTCGATGCCGATGCGCGCGCGTTCGGCGCAATGGTCGGCGCCGGTCATGCCCGCCCGCTCGCACAGGATCTGCCAGCGGTTGATCGCCTCCTGCCCCGGCCCGCCGCTCTCGAAATGGCGCCAGCGGCTGTGGTACGGCACCCTGAGGTCCGGGTAGCGGCGCTTGATCGTGCCGGCCACGTAGTCGGCGATGGCGGCCACCCGGTCAGGATGCCAGGTGAACAGCTCCGATTCGCCCGACGCGACGAATTCGGTCACCACTGCGCAGTGCTCTCGCACCGCTTGCCCGCCCAGCAGTGCATAGGCGGGATGTTCGGCGGGCACGGGCGTGTGCCAGCCGCGGGTTTCCCCTTCGGCATACTCGGTCATTCGTTCAACCCCCTGCCCTTGGCCAGGGCCAGTTCGTTGGCGTCAGGCGGCGTGAGACTGGTGAAGTAACCCGCCGCCACCTTCGCATCGATTTCCACGCGTGCATCGGCCGGGATCAGTGCCTCGGGGATGGCCACCTGCTCCACCACCTCGATTCCCTGCGCGGTCAGCGCGCCATGCTTCATGTTGCTCATCGAGGCCCAGCGGTCGATGCGCCGGATGCCGAGCCAGTGGAAGACATCGGGCATCAGTTCCTGGAAGCGCATGTCCTGCACGCCCGCCACGCATTCGGTACGCGCGAAGTAGGTTTCTGCGCGGTCACCGCCCACCTGGCGCTTGCGGGCGTTGTAGACCAGGAACTTGGTCACCTCGCCCAGCGCGCGGCCCTCCTTCCGGTTATAGACCACCAGGCCCACGCCGCCCTGCTGCGCCATCTCGATACAGACTTCGATGCCGTGCGCCAGGTAGGGTCTGCACGTGCAGATATCTGAGCCGAAGACATCGGAACCATTGCATTCGTCGTGCACGCGGCAGGCCACCCGGGTCTCGGGCTGCCCCAGCTTGGACACATCGCCGACGAAATACAGCGTCATGCCGCCAATCGGGGGCAGGAACACCTTGAGGTCGGGCCGCGTGACCAGCTCGGGGAACATGCCGCCGGTCTGCTCGAACAGGCTGCGCCGCAGGATGCTTTCCTTGATGTTGAAACGGCGCGCGATGCCGGGCAGGTACCAGACGGGATCGATGGCGGCCTTGGTCACGCGCACATCGCCGTTGGCGTGCAGGATGTCGCCATCGGGCTTGAGCCGCCCCGCCGCGATGGACGCAACGAGTTCCGGCATGTTGATGTGGGCACGCGTGACGGCGATGGTGGGACGGATGTCGACGCCCGCGGCGATGCGGTCGGCGAACACCGTGGACACCAGGTGGCCCCAGGGGTCGAGCGAGACGATCTTGTCCGGGTCGCCCCACTGGGCGTGCGGGCCGATGGCCTCGGCAGGCGCGGTATCGGTCAGGTCGGGACGGTGGGCGCGCTGCAGGCTGCCCGACGCCACGGCCAGCGCCCGGTAGATGGCGTAGGCGCCCGAATGGGTGCCAATCACGTTGCGCTGGGCGGGGTCGGTCAGGCTGGCAATCACTGGCCCGCGCTCCGCCGCCGTGGGCGCCCCCCAGTGGATGGGTTCGGCGGGCTTGTCGCGCCGCGCGTGCGAAGTCAGGACGATATGGTCGGACATGGCAGCCTGGTCTCCCCGGGGTATGGACCCGTTCCGAAACCTGACCAGATGGTCAGGTTTGTATGTCCATACTAGGCAACCATCATGCCAACGCCCAACTGGGGTTGTTACGGTTAGTGGCATCCCGTACGCACCGCAGCCGTGCGCGCCACATCGCCGGGTTGCGCCGACTACGGTACATACCGGTGCATCTGCACCGGTTTTGTTGCATTCATTCTCGGAATTTTACGATTACGCCCAGGGCAGCCACTGCTGATACTCAAGGCATCCAGGTTTCCCATGCCTTGCGGAGTCATCATGAACACATCGCCCCTCACCCGCCGTCTCGCCGCCACGCTCGTGGCGCTCCTCGCGCTGGCACCGCTGCTGGCGTCGGCCAGCATCGCCTCGCCCGCCCCGGTCAGTCCGGTCGGCAAGACCGCCCCCGCGGCCTGCATCGTCCTGCTGGGCGGCACGCAAGCCCGGCGGCATTGCGTGGAATCGGGCGACATGGCGATCGTGAAGCAGCCGGCCGCCGCCCTGGGCGCCCCGGTGATCTGGGATCGGATCATCGTCGATCCCACCACCCGCGGCACGCTGAAACAGGTGGTGGCATGAGACCAAGACAAAACGGCACGCCTGCAGGGCGTGCCGTCTGTTCGTTCCGCCGGGCGCAGCAGTTCAGCCGCCCGCACGCTCCCGCCCGCGCTGGGGAAGGCCGGCGGTCAACCAGGCCAGCACCGTACGTACCGGGTCGGCAGCCTCCACATAGCGGTGGAACAGTGCGCCGGCCAGGTTGCTGGCCGTCCACGCCAGAACCATGCCCAGCGCATTCCACCAGGGCTGTCCCGGCGCCACGTGGACAATGACCGCGTTGACCACCAGGCAGACCGGAAAGTGCACCAGGAACACCGAATAAGAAATGGCGCCGAAGCGGGCTGACAGCCGCGCGAAGGCACGCGCGGCGGTGCCGCCAGTGGGCCAGTGCTCCATCCAGCCGCCGCGCCGGGACAAGGCCAGCAACAGCGCGGTGGCCAGCGCCACGGCAATCCGCAACCGGAAATCCACGGCCAGCGCCGCCAGGCCGATGGCCGCCAGCGCCAGCAGCGGCGCCAGCGAGCGCCCCGGATTCGAGGCCCAGAACGCCAGCGCGCCCAGGCCATAGGCGCCGAAGAAATAGATCGCCCAGATATCCCAGCGGGCATCGCGGTTGAACCAGAACAGCGAGGCCACAGCCAGCAACGCCACCAGCGGCACCGCCAGCGACACCATGCGCCGCGACAGCCCACGCGCCAGCCACAGCGTCAGCACCAGCAACGCGAACAGTTGCAGATCGATGGCGATATACCAGACGCCGGCCGACAGGGCATCCATGTCCAGGATGTTATGGAGCAACAGCAGGTGCGCGACGAACTGTGCCAGTTGCGGCGCCGCCGGGATGGAATCGTGGTGCATCCAGGTGCGGGCGATGGCCGCGCCGGCAATGGCCACCACAATGGCCACGGCATACGGCACCACGAGCTTCTGGTAACGGCGCCACAGCGCGGCCAGCGGGCTCTGCAGCGTCAGGACACCGCCCGGCGCCAGGCTGCGGGCGGCCAGGAAGCCGCTGATGACCAGGAATACCTGCACGGCGATGCGCGCGTAGTCGGACAGCCAGCCGATCAATCCCGGCGCCAGCGCCTGGGCGGCATCGGACATCGGCCCGTAGAAGGCCAGGTGGTGCAATACGATCAGCTGTGAGCTGACCGCCTTCAGTGCGTCGACACAAGCCAGACGGGAAGGACGGGGGCCCATTTTTGTTATGTAAAAGGTACAAAGTGGCCGGGATTGTAACCGGACTGGTGCACGCCAGATCGATCCCGGACGGTCGGGCTGGTAAGCAATTGATACCGGCGCCGCGCCCCCTGCACCGGGGTGGCGCATTAGCTCATAAGAAAACAGTTGTTTGGGCCAACGTTGCGCGGGTATACCCTCGCGTCTTCGTCAGATCTTCTTCCGTCCCAGACATGGCCTTCCCCGCACTTCCGACAGCCTTCCAACGCCTGCTGGCTGGCGCCGCACTGGCCGCCGCCCTGCTGCCCGCCGCCCACGCCCAGTCGCCCGTGCTCGACAAGATCCGCGACACCGGCACGATCACGCTGGGCTACCGCGAATCGGCGCTGCCGTTCTCGTTCGGCGACGACAAGGGCCAGCCGGCCGGCTATGCGGTGGATCTTTGCCTGCGCGTGGCCGATGCGGCCAGGCAACAGCTCGGCCTCAAGGACCTGAAGGTGCGCTGGCTGCCGCTGACGCCGCAGAACCGGGTGCCGGCCGTGGTGAACGGACTCGTCGATCTGGATTGCGCGCCCAATACCAATACGCTGGAGCGCCAGAAGCAGGTGGCGTTCAGCGTGTCGCACTACGTATCCACGGTGCGGATGCTGGTGCGTGCCGATTCGGGCATCAAGTCGTTCGAAGACCTGCGCGGCAAGACCGTGGTGACCAGCGCCGGCTCCACCGGTGACCGCCACGTGCGCCGCCTCAAGGGCGAATACGGCTTCCGCGACGTCTACGCCAAGGACCACGGCGAATCGTTCCTGCTGCTGGAAACGGGCCGCGCCCAGGCCTTCGTGATGGACGACGTGCTGCTGGCTGGCCTGCGCGCCAAATCCAAGGACCCGTCGCAATTCGTGATCGTCGGGCCGGCCCTGTCGGTCGAGCAGAACGCGCTGATGCTGTCGAAGGCCGATCCCGCCTTCAAGCAACTGGTCGATCAGACGCTCGCCCGGACCTTCGCCTCGCCTGACGCCGTGGCGCTGCAAAAGCGCTGGTTCCAGCAGCCGATCGGCACGCGCGGCACCAACCTGGCGCTGGCCCCGTCCGCCGAAGTCATCAACGCCTGGAAGCACCCGTCGGACGCTGTGACGGAGTGAGCACCCCGGGGGCGCACCCCCCGGAGAACCCCTGAGTTGACGGCCCTTCAGCCGTTGTCCACACTGGCTTGGGCACGTTCTACCTCCCGGTAGGGCGTGCATAACGCGAACCGCCGGAAAGCGGCAACCTCAGGAGATCACATGCAGAAAATCATCGCCACGGCCATCGCGCTGGGTCTTGCCGCCACCTCCGTGGCAGCCGTCGCACAGGACAAGAAGTCTTTCGACCCGTACTCGCAGGGCGCCAAGGCGGGCGAGAAGTTCGACACCTACAGCCAGGGCGCCAAGTCCGGCGACAAGTTCGACCCGTACTCGCAAGGCGCGAACAAGAGCACCCGCGCCGACCTGACCGACCAGTCGGCAGCCCCGAAGAAGCCGAAGGCCAAGAAGGAAACCAAGAAGGCCGCGCCGGCGAATTGAGAGTGGGATTGGCGGTAATGAAAAAGGAGCCTGCGGGCTCCTTTTTTCTTTCCATCAAAACCTGAATCGGAAAGCACCCTGCTACTGCGCCGGCCCCTCCATCTCCAGCGCGGTCACGTCCACCCTCTGCACCTTGTTGTTCTGCCGGATTTCGGTGCGCAGCACGAACGCCTCGGCGGGGCAGTACCAGTCGGTGACGTGCAGCACGCTGGGTTCGACGTGGAGGATTTCGTCGCCCACGCGCAGCGGGCCCAGCGAGGTGCGTTTCTCGTAGGTGATCGGCATGCACTCCTTGCGGCCCATCACGGTGTTGAGCATCTGCTTGCGGCCCACGTGGCGGGAGCCGACGATGATCGAGGCGCGCTGGGCTTCGAGGGTGCCCACCACCTCGTCGGCGCCCAGCGGATAGACCTTCAGCGATACGCTGGACTGGAACGTTTCGCCGTCGAGCATCACGCCTTCCTTGATCTCCTGGCCGGCGTAGTTGAAGACGCCGCTGCCGGTGAACGATGCCTCGCCGAACATCCGCGCGTAGCGGCCACGGGCGTTGATGACGGCGTTGCGGCTGTCGATGCGGGTGCGCATCGTTGCCGCATTGCGGTCGATATTGATCTCGTGGACCTGGTCCATGACCACGGGCGGACCCATCAGTGCGGCCAGCGCCGATTTGGAGCGGACTTCGAGCTGGGCGCTGCAGCCACGTGCCGTGCGCATCACATCACGCAGCGTCATGGTGATCGACATCGGCAGTTCGCCATCGCCCTCCATCTGCACCCGGGAGCCGGAGCGGAACCAGGGCGCCTCGCAGAGGGCGGCCGTGGCGGGCAGCGGGGGCGACATCGCCGATGTCGGCGCGGCCTCTTCGGGTGCCGCGGCCTGCGCCAACGCCTGCGGCGCCGCGCCCGGGAGCAGCCCGGCCAGTCCGAGGCACGCCAGCACGGCGAGGGTGGCGCGCCTGGGCGATGGCGGAGTATGCGCAGTGCTCGCGCGGATGGCCGATGTCATGTCGTGGTTGTCCTGGAAATCGACGGGCGAATGCCTTGGGCGAGAGTATTGCGCGAAACTTTGCGCCCGGAAACGGTCAGATACGTTTTTCGTGGCGCCCGCGCCCCTGGGCGGACCGGGCCGGCAAGGCGCTCGTGCTACCATTTCGCGCCCGCGCAGAGGCCGCCCGTGCATCAGGCGGCGCACGAAAGCGTGGCCGCGGGCTGTCCACCGATCCCGGGCGTCGCACGTTGTGGGGTGTTCGCCACAGGAAAGCCGTGCCCGCCGCCCCCCGGCCCCGCCCCCGTTTCCGGCCATTTCAGGAGAGTTATGCGTAGTGCTTCGCCCATGCGTCACGCCGGGCTGCCCACGGGGCTGATTGCGCTGATTGCCGTTGCCGTGCTGCTGGTCTGGTTCGGCACGCTCGATGCGCGCCACCTGCTGCGCCCCGACGAAGGGCGGTATGCCGAAATTGCGCGCGAGATGTACGCCGCCGGCGACTGGGTGACCATCCGCTACAACGGCATGAAGTACTTCGAGAAGCCGCCCTTCCACCTCTGGGTGACGGTGTTCGGCTACGAACTGTTCGGCGTGGGCGACTGGCAGGCGCGGCTGGCCGTGGCGCTGTCCGGCATCGCCGGGATCGGCGCGATGATGCTGGCGGCCGCCCGCTGGTACGGCTGCCGCGTGGCGCTGCTGACCGGCCTGGCCATGCTGGCGATGCCGATGTGGAGCGTGGCCGGCCATTTCAACTCGCTCGACATGACGCTGTCGGGCGCGCTGGCCGGCGTGCTGGCGTTCATGTTGCTGGCGCAGCACCCCGACGCCTCGCCGGCCGCCCGGCGCGGCTGGATGCTGGCCTGCTGGGTCGCCATGGGCGTGGCCATCCTGACCAAGGGGCTGGTCGGCATCGCGTTGCCGGGGCTGGCGCTGGTGGTCTACACGCTGGCCACGCGCGACTGGGGCCTCTGGCGCCGCCTGCATCTGATTGCCGGCATCCTGGCGATGCTGGTGGTCACGGTACCCTGGTTCTGGCTGGTATCGGCGCGCAACCCCGAATTCCCCCATTTCTTCTTCATCCACGAGCACTGGGAGCGCTACACGTCCAACGTGCACGCCCGCGAAGGCTCGGCCTGGTACTTCGTGCCGCTGCTGCTGGCCGGCCTGCTGCCGTGGCTGGGGCTGACGCCGCGCATGTGGACCGTGGTGCGCGAGCGCGCCGGCGCGGTACGGGGCGCGGGCGGCAAGCCGTTCCAGCCCGCGTTGATGTGCCTGGTCTGGTTCGCGTCGATCTTTGCGTTCTTCAGCCTGTCCAGTTCCAAGCTGCCGGGCTACATCGTGCCGGTCTTCCCGGCGCTGGCGCTGCTGGTGGCCGTGGCGCTGGACCAGATCAACGAGACATCGTGGAAACGCCAGATCAACGCGCTGCTGGTGCTGGCCGTGGTCGGGATTGCCGCCGCCCCCTACGTGGCCACGCTGAGCCGCGCGAGCAACCCGAACGAGGTGTTCCGGGCCTTTGCCGTCTACGTGGGCGTGGCCTTCGTGGTGTTGCTGGCCGGCATGCTGCTGGCGCGGCGCCTGCTGCGCACGCACGGCCTGCTGCCGAGCATCGCGGCGTTCGCGCTGTCGATGTTCCTGACCTGCACGATCGGGCTGCTCGGCCACGAGGTGATGGGCCGCCGGGCCTCGGGCATCGACATGGTGCCGGCCATCAAGGCGGTGCTCAAGGACGACATGCCCTTCTACGGCGTGGAGTTGCTGGACCATACGCTGCCGTTCTACCTGGGCCGCACGCTGACCATCGTCGCCCGGCCTGACGAGCTCGAATTCGGCACGCAGCAGGAACCGCGGAAGTGGATTCCGACCATGGCGCAGTTCGTCTCGACCTGGCGAAACGGCCATCCCGCGCTGGCCGTCATGGCACCGCACACCTTCGATGCGCTGACGGCCCGACAGGTGCCGATGTACGTGGTGGCGCGCGACGTGCGCCGCGTGGTGGTCAGCAACTTCCCGCTGCCCGCCACCCCTGAGACCCCGCCCGCCGCCCGATGACCTTTTCGACCTTCGCCTTCATTTTCGCCGGGGTGCTGCTCAATGCCTGCGCCCAGTTGCTGCTCAAGGCCGGTACCAATGCCGTGGGCGCCATCACGCTCGAACGCGGCACGTTGCTGGCCACCGCGTTCCGGGTGCTGACCCAATGGCCGGTGCTGGCCGGGCTGACCTGCTACGTGATCAGCGTGGGCGTGTGGATCATCGGCCTGTCGCGCGTGGATGTTTCCATCGCCTACCCCATGCTGTCGCTCGGCTACGTGGTCAACGCGCTGGCCGCGTGGTACCTGTTCGGCGAGATCCTCGGACCCTTGCGCGTGGCCGGTATCGTGCTGATACTGGCCGGCGTGTTCCTGATTGCCCGCTCCTGACGCCCCGCTCGCCGGATCTGACATGACAGCTTCCCCCCCGCAGGATTTCCTGCCGTTCGTTCGCCCGCAGATCGACGCCGACACCATCGCCGAAGTGGGCAAGGTGCTGGCCTCGGGCTGGATCACGTCCGGCCCCAGGGTGCAGGCGTTCGAGGCCGAGTTGTCCGCCCTGTTCGGCGGCCGGCCCGTGCGCACGTTCTCGAACGGCTCGGCGACGATGGAAATCGCGCTGCGCATCGCCGACATCGGCCCGGGTGATGAGGTCATCACATCCTCGATCACCTGGGTCGCTACCGCCAACGTGGTGCTGACCGTGGGGGCCAGGCCGGTGTTCGTCGACATCGATCCGGTCACGCGCAATCTCGATCTCGACGCCGTCGAGGCCGCCATCACGCCGCGCACGCGGGCCATCATGCCGGTCTACCTGTCCGGGCTGCCCGTCGACATGGACCGGCTCTACGACATCGCCCGCCGCCACGACCTGCGCGTGATCGAGGATGCCGCACAGGCCATCGACTCGCGCTGGCAGGGCCGGCGCATCGGCGCCTTTGGCGATCTGGTCAGCTTCAGCTTCCAGGCCAACAAGAACATCACCACGATCGAGGGCGGCTGCCTGGTCATGAACACGCCCGGGGAAGCCACGCGCGCCGAGCGGCTGCGCCTGCAGGGCGTGGTCCGCACCGGTTTCGACGGCATGGACGTGGAAGAACCGGGCGGCAAGTTCAACCTGACCGATGTCAATGCCGCCATCGGGCTGGCCCAGCTCGGGCAGCTCGACGCCGTCACCGCGCGGCGTGCCGAACTGGCCCGGGCCTATTTCGACAGCGCCGCACGCACGGGCCTGGCCGGACTCGGCATCGAACTGCCACTGCCGCTGGACCCCGCCCACGCCACCACGAACTGGCACATGTTCCAGGTGGTGCTGCCCACGGAGCGCCTGCAGGGCGGCCCCGCGCAGGCCCGCGCGCTGGTGATGGAGGCGCTGCGTGCGCACGGCATCGGCGCCGGCGTGCACTATCCGCCGATCCACCTGTTTTCCTATTTCCGCTCGCTCGGCTGGCGCGAAGGCATGCTGCCGCACGCCGAACGCATCGGCCGCGGCATCCTGACCCTGCCGCTGTTCCCCGCCATGCGGGACGCCGACGTGGAGCGGGTGTGCGCAACTCTCAGCGAAACATGCAAACGTCTCTCTCTCTAAGCCCGGTCGAGGTCTCGGTCGTCATTCCTGTCTACAACGAGGAAGACGGGCTGCAGGCGCTGTTCGAGCGCGTCTATCCGGCGCTGGACAGCCTGGGCGAGTCGTACGAGATCATCTTCGTCAACGACGGCAGCGCGGACCGCTCGGCGCAGATGCTGGCCGCCCAGTTCCACCAGCGGCCCGACGTCACCCGCGTGATCCTGTTCAACGGCAACTTCGGGCAGCACATGGCGATCCTGGCCGGCTTCGAGCACACCAGGGGCCGCATCGTGATCACGCTCGACGCCGACCTGCAGAACCCGCCCGAGGAAATCCCGCGCCTGGTGGCCGAGATGCGCAAGGGCCACGACTACGTGGGCACCATCCGCCGCCAGCGCAACGACACCGCGTTCCGCCGCTACGCCTCGCGGGCGATGAACCGGCTGCGCGAGCGCATCACGCGGATCAAGATGACCGACCAGGGCTGCATGCTGCGCGCCTACGACCGCAACATCATCGACACGATCAACGCGTGCCGCGAGGTCAACACGTTCATTCCGGCGCTGGCCTACACGTTCTCGTCGAACCCGGTGGAAATCGAGGTCGGGCACGAGCAGCGCCACGCCGGCGAGTCCAAGTACTCGCTGTACCAGTTGATCCGCCTCAATTTCGACCTGGTCACGGGCTTCTCGATCGTGCCGCTGCAGTGGTTCTCGGCCATTGGCACCTTGCTGTCGATCACCTCGGCCGGGCTGTTCCTGGTGCTGCTGATCCGGCGTTTCATCCTGGGCTCGGAAGTCCAGGGCTTGTTCACGCTGTTCGCGTTCAACTTCTTCCTGATCGGCATCATGCTGTTCGGCATCGGCCTGCTGGGCGAGTACATCGGCCGGATCTACCAGGAAGTGCGCGACCGCCCGCGCTACCGCATCCAGGCCGTGCTCGAACGCGACCCGGGCCGGGAGGTACCGTGCGCGCCGTAGTCTTTGCCTACCACAACGTGGGCGACCGCTGCCTGCGCGTGCTGCACGCCCAGGGGGTGGACGTGGCGCTGGTGGTCACCCACCGCGACCGCCCGGACGAGAACATCTGGTTCCAGCGCGTGGCCGATACCGCCGCCGAGCTGAACCTGTCGTTCCTCTACGGCGAGGACCCGGCCGATCCGGCGCTGGCCGACGCGGTGCGCGCCGCGCAGCCCGATGTGATCTTCTCGTTCTATTACCGTGCGATGATCCCGGCCAGCGTGCTGTCCCTGGCGCCGCAGGGCGCGTTCAACATGCATGGCTCGCTGCTGCCCAAGTACCGGGGCCGGGTGCCCGTGAACTGGGCCGTGCTGCATGGCGAGGCCGAGACCGGTGCCACGCTGCACGCGATGGAAGCCAGGCCCGACGCCGGCTACATCGTCGACCAGACTGCCGTGCCGATCCTGCCCGACGACACCGCCGGCCAGGTTTTCGGGAAAGTCACCGTGGCCGCCGAGCAGACGCTCTGGCGCGTGCTGCCAGCCATGCTGGCAGGCCACACGCCAAAGCGGCCCAACCGCGTGGCCGATGGCAGCTATTTCTCGGGCCGCAAGCCCGAGGACGGCCGCATCGATTTCCGCCAGCCGGCCGGCGCGGTCTACAACCTCGTGCGCGCCGTGGCGCCGCCCTACCCGGGTGCCTTCACGGACCTCGGCGGCCGCCGCTTCGTGGTGGCGCAGGCACGCCGGCTCGACAGCGGCGCGGTGCCGCCGGGGCTGGCGCCCGGCCTCCATGTCGTGGACGGCCGCATCGTGGCCGTCTGCGGCGACGGCGGCGCGCTGCGCGTGCTGCAACTGCTAGAAGGCCCCTCGGCGGACCAGGCCAGCCCGGTCTCCGCTTCCGAATTCCAGAACATCATCACTGCATCCTGAAAGGTTACCGATGAAAAAGGTCCTGATTCTTGGCGTCAATGGCTTCATCGGCCACCATCTGACGCGCCGCATCCTTGAAACCACCTCGTGGGAGGTCTACGGCATGGACATGTCGTCGGACCGCCTCGGCGATCTGGTCGACCACCCGCGCATGCACTTCTCCGAGGGTGACATCACGATCAACAAGGAGTGGATCGAGTACAACATCCGCAAGTGCGACGTGATCCTGCCGCTGGTGGCCATCGCCACGCCGGCCACGTACGTGCGCAACCCGCTGCGGGTCTTCGAACTCGATTTCGAGGCCAACCTGCCGATCGTGCGCGGCGCGGTCAAGTACGGCAAGCACCTGGTGTTCCCGTCGACCTCGGAGGTCTACGGCATGTGCAGCGACGAGGAATTCGACCCCGAGGCATCGTCGCTGGTCTACGGCCCGATCAACAAGCCGCGCTGGATCTACGCCTGCTCCAAGCAGCTGATGGACCGCGTGATCCACGCCTACGGCATGGAACAGGGCCTGAACTACACGCTGTTCCGCCCGTTCAACTGGATCGGCGCCGGGCTGGACTCGATCTTCGAGTCGAAGGAAGGTTCGTCGCGCGTGGTGACGCAGTTCCTGGGCCATATCGTGCGCGGCGAGCCGATCAAGCTCGTCGACGGCGGCGCCCAGAAGCGCGCTTTCGCCGATATCTCGGACGGCATCTCGGCGCTGATGCAGATCATCGAGAACAGGAACGGCGTGGCCAGCGGCAAGATCTTCAACATCGGCAACCCGGCCAACATCCACTCGGTGCGCGAACTGGCCGAGATGATGCTGTCGATGGCCGCCGAGTACCCCGAGTACGCCGAGCACGCGCAGCAGACGAAGATCGTGGAGACCTCGTCGGGCGAGTTCTACGGCAAGGGCTACCAGGACGTGCAGCACCGCGTGCCGAAGATCGACAACACGATCAGCGAGCTGGGCTGGAAGCCCGAGGTGACGATGGAGCAGGCACTGCGCCGCATCTTCGAGGCGTACCGCGACAAGGTGGTGGACGCCCGCACGCTGGTCGGCGGCAACTGAGCCGGAGTAACCGTCGATGGCGCGCATTGCCCTGAAGGTGGACGTCGACACGCTGCGCGGCACGCGCGAGGGCGTGCCGGCGCTGCTCTCGATGCTGTCGGCCGTGCAGGCCGACGCCACGTTCCTGTTCAGCCTGGGCCCGGACCACACGGGCTGGGCGCTGCGCCGGGTGTTCCGGCCGGGCTTCCTGAAAAAGGTGTCGCGGACCTCGGTGGTTGCCAACTACGGGCTGCGCACGCTGATGAACGGCGTGCTGCTGCCGGGCCCCGACATCGGCCGCAAGGCTGCCGCCGAGATGCGCGCGGCGGCCGCGGCCGGGCACGAGTGCGGCATTCATACCTGGGACCACGTGTACTGGCAGGACAACGTGCGCGGCCGCGACGCCGCCTGGACGCGCCGCCAGATGCAACAGGCATTCGACCGCTACACCGAGATCTTCGGCGCCCCGCCGCCCACCCACGGCGCGGCCGGCTGGCAGATGAACGACGAGGCATTCCGCCAGATCGACGCCTGGGGCATGGCCTACGCCTCGGACGGGCGTGGCACGGGGCCTTACATCCCCACCGTGGACGGCCAGCCCTGCCGCCACGTGCAGATGCCCACCACGCTGCCGACGCTCGACGAACTGATCGGCGTGGACGACCTGACCGAGGAGAACGTCCACGCGCACGTCCTGCAGCTGACCGAAGGCAGCCGCGACCACGTGTTCACGCTGCACACCGAGATCGAGGGAGGCAAGCTGGCACCGGTGTTCCGGCGGCTGCTGGCCGGCTGGCGCGCCCAGGGGCATGAACTGGTGTCGATGGGGACGTTCTACCGGGCCATCGATGTCGGCACGCTGCCGCAGATGCCGGTGATGTGGGGAGAAATCGCCGGACGCAGCGGGGAGTTGATCCTGCAGCCGTGAGGAAGGTTTGCTCCCTCTCCCGCAAGCGGGAGAGGGGAATCTACCCCCGCCGCGTCAGCCGCAGCCCGTTGAACACCACCAGCAGGCTCGCCCCCATATCCGCGAACACGGCCATCCACATCGTGCCCATGCCCATCACGGTCAGCGCCAGGAACACCGCCTTGATGCCGAGCGCCAGGGCAATGTTCTGCCGCAGGATCGATGCGGTACGCCGCGACAGCCGCACGAACGTGGGAATCTTGCGCAGGTCGTCGTCCATCAGCGCCACGTCGGCGGTTTCGATGGCCGTGTCGGTGCCCGCGGCGCCCATGGCAAACCCGATATCGGCGCGGGCCAGCGCGGGGGCGTCGTTGATGCCGTCGCCCACCATCCCCACCTTGCCGCCCCGCGCGTGCGCCTGACCGGCCAGCGACGCCAGCGCATCGGCCTTGTCCTGCGGCAGTTGATTGCCACGCGCCTCGTCGATGCCCACGGCCTGCCCGATGGCCGCCGCCGTATGGCTGTTGTCGCCTGACAGCATCAGCGTCCTGACACCGAGCGCGTGGAGTTGCGCAATGGCTTGCCGGCTCGATTCGCGCACTGTGTCGGCCACGCCGAACAGCGCCAGCGCCCGGGCCGAGTGTCCGTCGCCGGGCAGCGCGGCAAGCAGCACGATCGTCTTGCCCTGCCGTTCGATGGCTTCGAGCCGCGCTTCAAGCGCCGGCGAGCACGCGCCCAACTCGTGGATCATGCGGTGATTGCCAAGGCTGTAGGCCACGCCGCCCACCGTGCCGCGCACGCCCTGCCCCGGTACCGCCTCGAAATCGCGCACGTCGAGCGCGGCCACGCCATCGGCCTGCGCCGCGGTGGCCACCGCACGCGACACCGGATGATCCGAGCGGGCCGCCAGGCTGGCGGCAATGGCGCGCGCCTGCGGTACGTCCTCGGCCAGCAGCGCCATGTCGGTCTGCGCGGGCTTGCCGTGGGTCAGCGTGCCGGTCTTGTCGAGCGCCAGCCAGGTCAGGCGGTGGCCCTGCTCCAGATAGACGCCGCCCTTGACCAGGATGCCCCGGCGCGCCGCCGCCGCCAGTCCGCTGACGATGGTCACCGGCGTCGAGATCACCAGCGCGCACGGGCAGGCGATCACCAGCAGCACCAGCGCCTTGTAGATCCAGGCCAGCCAGTCGCCGCCCATGGCCAGCGGCGGCACCACGGCCACCGCCACGGCGATCGCAAACACCGCCGGGGTGTAGATCCGGGCGAACTGGTCGACAAAGCGCTGCGTCGGCGCCCGGCTGCCCTGGGCGGCCTCCACGGCGTGGATGATGCGCGCCAGCGTGGAATCGTCGGCCGGCGCCGTGACCGTGTACTCAAGTTCGCCGGACTGGTTGATCGAGCCCGCGTAGAGCGGATCGCCGGGGCCCTTGTCGAGCGGCACGCTCTCGCCAGTGATCGGCGCCTGGTCGAGCGCCGACTGCCCGCGCGTGACGCGGCCATCGAGCGCCACGCGCTCGCCGGGGCGCAGCCGCACCGTGGCACCCACCGGCACCGTACGGGCCGCCACGGCTTGCCAGCCGCCGTCTGGCTGCAGCACCGTGGCCTGTTCGGGCGTCATCGCCATCAGGCCGCGCAC
The DNA here is from genome assembly GCF_004217045.1 of Cupriavidus agavae. Classification (GTDB taxonomy): domain Bacteria; phylum Pseudomonadota; class Gammaproteobacteria; order Burkholderiales; family Burkholderiaceae; genus Cupriavidus; species Cupriavidus agavae. Next base: position 165,590 of record NZ_SGXM01000009.1, on the reverse strand, counting down.
CGCGTTGCGGGCGCGGTCCAGCGAGGCGGCCTCGATGCGTTCGGCCAGCGCGAACAGCGCCATCACCATGGCCGCCTCGGGCCACTGTCCGATCAGCATCGCGCCGGTCACGGCGATGCTCATCAGCGCGTTGATATTGAGATTGCCGTTGCGCAGCGCGATCCAGCCCTTGCGGTACACGCCCAGCCCGGCGATCAGCACCGTGGCCAGCGCCAGCGCCGCTGGCAGGTACGGCGTGCCCAGCGCGAACCATTCGGCCACTTCGGCGGCCACCGCCGCCGCCCCGGCCAGCGCCAACGGCCACCACGGCTTCGGCGGTTCCGCCACGGCCGCCGCGCCGTCGTCAGACAACGGCTCGGCTTTCATCCCGAGCGAGGCGATGGCCTCGATCACCGGTGCGGTGGAGGCCAGCGTATGGTGGACCGTCAGCACCCGCTGCATCAGGTTGAAATCTAGCGCCGCCACGCCGTCCATGCCGGCCAGCTTGCCCCGGATCAGCGTTTCCTCGGTCGGGCAGTCCATGGCGTCGATGCGGAAGCCGGACGCACGCGTGCCCGGCGGCGCGGCCACCGGGGGCGCCCCGGCCGGGGCGGCATGGGCGTGCGGATGCTCGTGGCCGTGCGAGTGGTCGTGGGAGTGGTCGGGGGAGGGATCGTGGCGGTGTTGCGAGTGCCCTTGGCAGCACGCGTCGACCGTGGGCGGCAGGGCGTGATCCGGGGTGGAGCGGGCCATAACGGAATCCTCGTAGCGTAATGCCTGCCATTGAAGACCCTGTAGCCGCTCCAGGGTCAAGCCGATGGCAGGTGCCTCACGCCGCCTCTGCGGTCCCCACCCAGTCCGGGAAGGCCAGTTCGAAGCGGGTGTCGTCTTCCACGCTCTGCACCGAAACGCTGCCGCCGTGCAGCCGCATGATGGTGTCGACGATCGCCAGGCCAAGCCCGGTGGAGCCCGCCGAATTGCGCCGCGACGGGTCTGCCCGGTAAAAACGTCCGAACAGGTGCGGCAGCGCGTCGGCGTCGATCGCCGGGCCGCCGTTGGAAACCGTGATCGCCGTCTGCCCCGCCTGGGGCCGCGACACCACCATCCGGACCGTGCTGCCGGCCGGCGCGTGGCGCATGGCATTGTCGAGCAGGTTGATCACGGCGCGCCGCAGCAGCGTCTGGTCGGCCGTCACCGTGGCGGTGCCCGACACCGCGACCGTCAGGTTGCGGTCGGCCGCCACGGCCTCGAAATACTCGGCCACCTTGTCCAGTTCGGCCCGCGCGTCGAGCGACCGCGCGCCGAGCGCCACCTGGGCGTTGTCCGCCCGGGCCAGGAACAGCATGTTCTCGATCATGCGCGACAGCCGCTCGTACTCCTCCAGGTTCGATTCGAGCACCGCCTCGTACTCGGCTGGCGTGCGGCGCTGGGCCAGCGTGACCTGGGTCTGGCCGACGAGGTTGCTGATCGGCGTGCGGAAATCGTGTGCCAGGTCGGCGGAAAACTGCGAGAGCCGCGTGAAGCTGTCCTGCAGGCGCGCCAGCATGGCGTTGAGCGCGCCGGCCAGTTCGCGCAGTTCCTCGGGGGCGCCGCCCACATCGAGCCGCGTCGCCAGCCGGCTGGTGGTCACCGCCGCCGCGTCGCTGGCCATCCGGCGCAGCATCCGCAGCCCGCGCCGCGCCAGCAGGTAGCCCAGCGCCGCCGCCACGATCGCGCCGCACAGCACGGCGCCCAGCAGCTCGCTCCGGTACTCGCGCATCAGCGCCACGCGGTAGCCGGCATCGCTGAGCACGATGATCTCCACGGTACGCCTGGAATCGCCCACCTGCCCCAGCGCCGCAATGCCGCGCGAGGGCACGCCGTTGCGCGGATGCCAGGTCTGCAGCGCGGCCTTGTCGGGCATCGTGCCGACCGGCAGCACGGATAGCGGCGGCAGGGTCTCGTTGTGGGGATTGAGCGTGATCAGCGGATCGCCGTCACGGGTGCGCACCACCAGGATCAGGCCCTCGTGGCCCATGGCGATGTCGGCGAAGCGGTGCGTGTCGGTGCGGATCTCGTTCTCGTCGGCCACCTCCCGCAGCAGGTGGCGCACCAGCAGCACCTCGCCCACGAGTTCGCTCTCGTCGCGCGACTGCAGCTGGTTGCCGAGCGCGGTGGCCAGATAGGTGGCCACGCCCACGAGAATGGCCGCCGTGGTCAGCCCGTAGGCCAGCGCCAGACGCGTGGTCAGCGAAGCGGGCATCCACGCGTCGATCGCGCGACGCACGCGCGCAAGGTGTTTCATGCCCACCGGCTCACGCTTCGTCCGATTCGTCGAGCACGTAGCCCATGCCGCGCCGGGTATGGATCAGCTTCTTCGGGAACGGGTCGTCCACCTTGGCGCGCAGCCGGCGGATCGAGACATCCACCACGTTGGTGTTGCTGTCGAAGTTCATGTCCCACACCTGCGAGGCAATCAGCGAGCGCGACAGCACCTCGCCCCGGCGCCGCGCCAGCAGTTGCAGCAACGCGAATTCCTTCGAGGTCAGGTCGATCTTCTGGCCGGCACGCGTGACACGGCGGCGGATGGTGTCGATCTGGAGGTCGGCCATCTCCATGAACTCGCTTTCGCGCAGCGGGCCGCGCCGCAGGATGGTGCGGATCCGCGCCACCAGTTCGGCAAACGCGAACGGCTTGACCATATAGTCATCGGCGCCCAGTTCCAGGCCCTTGAGGCGGTCAGACAGCTCGTCGCGGGCGGTCAGGCAGAGTACCGGCGTGTCCTTGTCGCGGCGCAGCTCGCGCAGCACCTGCCAGCCGTCCATGCCGGGCAGCATCACGTCGAGCACGATCAGGTCGTAGTGCTGCTCCCGGGCGTGCGCCAGGCCGTCCACGCCGTCGCGGGCCAGGTCGGCGACGAAGCCGGACTCCGTCAGCCCCTTCAGCAGATAGTCACCGGCCTTCGGTTCGTCTTCGACAATCAGGATGCGCATGGTGTGTCACTTCGGGCGCCCGGCACTGCGCCGGCGCCCCCTCTCTCGGTTTATTGCAGAACCCCGACACTATCCGAGGTTGGCGTCATTTGGGCGATCATTGCACGATTGTCATGATGCATGGGCAATATCTGCCTGGCAAACACAGTACAATGCCGGCTGCCCCGCCCTGGGGCAATTGCCCATGCTCCCGCCTGTCCCGCGACAGGCCGCCTTCCGGTCTCGATGAAACGCCTGCTTTCCAGCTTCCTGTTGTGTCTTGCCATGTTCGCGCTGCCCGTCCAGGGCGCCGCCGCGGCAGTCATGATGGTCTGCAAGGCGTCCGAGGCTGCCGGGCTGTCGATGTCCGAGCGCCACGCCGCCATCAAGGCCGAAGCGGAGGCCGAGATCGGCCAGGACGTCCACGCACATTGCCATGAAGCGGCCGTCGAGAACATGGACACGCCGGTCTGGCACGATGCCACGCCGTCCGGCGACGCGCCCGGGCCGATGAGCGACCACTCTCACCATGCCGGCGTCTGCAGCGCCTGTGCCGCGTGCGCGGCCAGTGCCATGCTGCTGCCGGAGATCCCCCTCGTGGTGTTGCAACACCACCGCCACGCGCTGCCTCTGGCCATGCCGGCCAGCTTTGCCAGCCAGCCGGTCCTGCCGGCAGACCGGCCGCCCGCCCGCCACTGCTGACACCCGACGTGCGCCCAGCGCACGCTCGCCCTCCCCAGGATTCGCCCCGCCGTCGCGCGGCTGCGCGCTTTCCTGATCGCGACTGATTGCCGCCTGCTGCTTGTTGACGCCCGCCGTGTCTGCCGGGCGATGGCGGCGTCTCGGAGAAATACCATGCTCGCCAAGCGTTGCATCGTGCTGGCATCGCTGCTGATGCTGGCCCCGGCGCTCGCCGCCGCCCAGGTGCCGGCACCCGCCCTGCCCGATCCGATGAACCCCCACGCTGCCGTGCCGGCCCTGCCCGACGTGGCGCCGCTGGCCGGCTACCAGCGCTACGAAACCCCGCAGCGCCAGCCCTGGCGCGCCGCAAATGCCAGCGTCGCACCCGCTGCCGGGGCCGCCGCCGATCCGCACGCGGGGCACGCCATGCACCATGCCAGCCCGCCCCCGGCATCGACGCCGGCAGGGATGCCAGCCTCCCCGGCACCCGCCGACGGCGGGCACCAGCACCACCACGCGCACTGAGCCCGGTCATGTTCCTGAATCTGGCTTTTTTACGATGTGGCGCGGTACCGCTCGCGGCCCTGCTGCTGGCCGGCTGTGCCGGCTTCTCTGCCGATGGCGGCTTTGGCCCGGTGGCGGACGCTACCCGCGGCCGGCTCGGGCAGCCGGCGCTCTGGGTCCGTTCCGACGCCGACCGCACTGCCGTGCGCGAACGCACCCGCGAACTGCTGGCGCAGCCGCTCGACGCAGCCAGCGCGGTCCAGGTGGCGCTGCTCAACCATCGCGGGCTGCAGGCCCAGTACGCGGACCTTGGCATTGCCGAGGCCGATTACGTGCAGGCCACGCGCCTGCCCAACCCCGGCTTCTCGTTCAGCCGCAAGACCTCGGGCGACGAACTCAAGATCGAACGCGCCGTCACGGTGGGTTTCATGAACCTGCTGGCGCTGCCGTTCGCGGCGCGCATCGAGCAAGGCCGCTTCGCCCAGACCCGGCTGTCCGTGGCAGACGCCACGCTGCGCCGCGCCGAAGCGGCCCGCCGCGCCTGGGTGCGCGCCGTGGCCGCCGAACAGGCCGCGCGCTATGCCGAACAAGTCAGGCGGGCCGCCGAAACCGGAGCGCTGTTCGCCCGCGACCTGGCCCGCACCGGCAACGTCAGCGTGCTCGACCACGCCCGGGAACAGGCGTTCTACGCCGATGCCGCCGCGCAACTGGCGCGGGCCCGGGAACGCGCGCTGACCGCCCGCGAGCAACTGACGCGCGAACTCGGCCTGTGGGGCGACGATCTCGCCTTCCGTCTGCCCGAGCGCCTGCCCGATCTGCCGCCCAGCCGGCCATCGCTTCAGGATCTTGAAGGTTATGCGATCTCGAACCGGCTGGACCTGCAGGCCGGGCGCGCGCAACTCGACAGCCTGTCGCGCTCGCTCGGACTCACGCGGGCCACGGGCTTCATCAGCGTGCTCGACGCGAGCTACCTGTTCAATTCGGAGACCGGCCGTCCACGCGAGACCGGCTACGGCATCGACATCGAGGTGCCGCTGTTCGACTGGGGCGGCGCCCGCGTGGCCCGCGCCGAATATGTATACATGCAGGCCGCGTCGCGGCTGGCCGAACAGGCCATCAATGCGCGCTCGCTGGTGCGCGAGACCTACGCGGGCTATCAGGCGCGCTACGACATCGCCCAGCACTATCGGGATGAAGTGGTGCCGCTGCGCAAGCGTATCGGCGACGAGAACCTGCTGCGCTACAACGGCATGCTGGTCAGCGTCTTCGAACTGCTGGCCGATGCCCGCGAACAGATCAACGCCGTGAACGCCTACCTCGACGCCCAGCGCGATTTCTGGCTGGCCGAGTCGGAGCTGCGCAGCGCGCTCGGCGGCCGGCTGCCCGATACGGCCACCGCTTCCGCTGCTTCCGACGCTCCCCAAGGACAATGACCATGGTCACCCGACGCAATTTCCTCGGCGGCTCGGCCGCCGCCATGCTGGGTTCGGCGATGGTGTCGCGCGCCGGCGCCGCCGCGCTGCCCGAAGCCGCGCTGCAATCGAGCGCCGCCACGCAACCGCCCGCCGCGCCGCCGAACGGCCGCCCCTACCAGCCCGTGGTCACGCTGAACGGCTGGACGCTGCCGTGGCGCATGCGCAATGGCTGGAAGGAATTCCACCTCGTGGCGGAGCCGGTCGAGCGCGAACTGGCGCCCGGCATGACCGCGCACCTGTGGGGCTACAACGGCCAGAGCCCCGGCCCCACGCTCGAATGCGTCGAGGGCGACCGCGTGCGCATCTTCGTCACGAACAAGCTGCCCGAGCACACCACCGTGCACTGGCACGGCATGATCCTGCCGGCCGGCATGGACGGCGTGGGCGGCCTGTCCCAGCCCCATATCCCGCCGGGCAAGACCTTCGTCTACGAATTCGAGATGCGCCACGCGGGCACGTTCATGTACCACCCGCATTCCGACGAGATGGTGCAGATGGCCATGGGCATGATGGGGTTCATCGTGGTACACCCGCGCAACCCGGCGGCCATGCGCGTGGACCGCGACTTCGTGTTCCTGATCGCCGCCTACGACATCGATCCCGGCTCCTACACGCCGCGCGTGGCCGAGATGACCGATTTCAACATGTGGACGTGGAACAGCCGCGTGTTTCCGGGCATCGACCCGCTGCCGGTGCGCCTGGGAGACCGCGTGCGCATCCGCTTCGGCAACCTGACCATGACCAACCATCCAATGCACCTGCACGGGCACCGCTTCGAGGTCACGGGCACGGACGGCGGCTGGGTGCCGCCATCCGCGCGCTGGCCCGAGGTCACCACCGACGTGGCCGTGGGCCAGATGCGCGCGATCGAGTTCGTTGCCGACAATCCCGGCGACTGGGCGTTTCATTGCCACAAGTCGCACCACACGATGAACGCAATGGGCCACGATGTGCCAACGATGATCGGGGTGAAGCAGAAGGACCTGGCCAGCCGCATGAACGCGCTGGTGCCCGACTACATGGCGATGGGAGAAGCCGGCATGGCCGACATGGGCAGCATGGCCATGCCGCTGCCCGCCAACACGCTGCCGATGATGAGCGGACAAGGGCCGTTTGGCCCGATCGAGATGGGCGGCATGTTCACCACGCTCAAGGTGCGGGCGGGGCTGGCGCCGGGCGACTACCGCGACCCGGGCTGGTACCGGCATCCGAAGGGCACGGTCGCCTTCGAATACACCGGGGCAGAAGCGGCGCCGCCGGCCACGCGCCGCTGAGACGCGTCAGTCGACGCGGTAGAAATCGATCGATTGTCCCGCGTTGACCGCGCGCTGCAGCCAGTCGGGATACTCGCCGGTGCCGTCCCAGGTCTGGCCCATGGCGTTGCGATACACCACGCGCGGCGCGGCGGCTACAGGGGGCGCCTCCGGGGCGGCCGGCTCGGCCGGTTCGGCATCGGTGCTTTCTTCGCTTTCGGCAAAGCAGCCTGCTTCGACAAGATGGTCGAACGTCAGGCCAAGGCGGTCTATCTGCTCGCGGATCCACGCCACCGCGGCGGTTTTGGCTGCTTCAGACTCGGACATGACTTATCGTGCGCGCCCGCCACCATCGGGGCGGGCTGGAGAATGGATTTCGGGGGAGCGGCCCGGGTGCAATAACCGTTGGGCCAGACGGCATTCTACAGGGTGTTTCGCCATGACATCGATGTCATGGGCAGGTCATGTTTGCGTCGGCGGCCCGTTCTTAGACTGCTTGCAAGGTCGCGTGACGACCGTTCCAACCAACTGTCTCGATTTTCCTATCCTCGAATCTTCGACTGCAAGGAGTCTCACCATGCTGAAGAAAGCCCTGCTCTGCACTGCCATCACCGCCACCCTCGCCGGCGCTGCCGGCCTGGCCAACGCCGCGCCGCGCTCGGTTGATCCGTACACCGATGGTGCCCGCGTGACGGCACCGCGCGATGTCTACAGCGATGGCGCGCGCATCACCGGCCCCCGCGACGTCTATACCGATGGCGCCCGCATGGGCACGCGTGACGTCTACACGGACGGCGCGCGTGTCCGCAGCCCGCGCGATTCGTTCACCGACGGCGCGTAATCCTGCGTTTCACGTCATGACATGGCGGCGGCATCGGCACCCGATGCCGCCGCCAATGCCGTAAACTGCGCGGCGGGCACGGGCCGGCCCAGCAGGTAGCCTTGCAGCGCATCGCACCCCAGGCCCGCCAGGAAGGTCTGCTGCGCAGCGGTTTCCACGCCTTCGGCCACCACCTGCAGCTTCAACGTCCGGCCCAGCGCCACGATGGCCGAGACAATCGCGGCATCCTCCGAATCCTCCACCAGTTCCCGCACGAAGCCCCGGTCGATCTTGAGTTCGCTGGCCGGAATCCGCTTCAGGTGCAGCAGGCTCGAATAGCCGGTACCGAAATCGTCGATCGCGATGCGCACGCCCATCGCGTCGAGATGCGTCATGATATCGAGCGTCTCTTCCACGTCACGCATGGCCGTGCTTTCGGTAATTTCGAGCGTCAGGTGCGTGGCCGGCACGCCATGGCGCTCCAGCGCGCCGGCCACGGCCTCGACCATGCCCGCGTGGCAGAACTGCAGCGCCGACAGGTTGACCGCCACCGACCAGTCCAGGTGTCCCAGGCCGCGCCACTCGGCCAACTGGCGGCAGGCCTCGTCGAGCACCCAGTCGCCAATTGGCACGATGGCGCCGGTCTTCTCGGCCAGCGCGATGAACTGGTCCGGCATCAGCAGCCCGCGCGCCGGGTGATTCCAGCGCAGCAGCGCCTCGGCACCGACCACGCGGTTGTCCAGTGCCGAGAATTTCGGCTGGTAGTGCAATTGCAACTGGCCCTTGCGCATGGCGGCGCGCAGGTCCTGGATCAGCGTCTGCTGCGCGCGCGCCTGCTGGTTCATCGAGCGCTCGAAGAAGCAGTAGGCATTGCGGCCCGACGCCTTGGCGTGATACATCGCCGCGTCGGCATTGGTCATCAGCCCGTCCTGGTCCGAGCCATCCGCTGGATAAACGGCGATGCCGATGCTGCCGGACACGTGTAGCGCATGGCCGCTGACGTAGGCGGTTTCGCGCAGCGCCTCGATCAGCCGGGCCGCCACGACGCCCGCGTCGGCCGGCTCCTCCACCCGCACCAGCATCACGAATTCGTCGCCGCCCACGCGCGAGATCGTGTCCTCGGACCGCGCGGCGCCGCGCAGCCGGCGGCCAATCTCCACCAGCAGGTTGTCGCCCACCTGGTGGCCGTATGTGTCGTTGATGCCCTTGAAACCATCGAGATCGACGAACAGCACGGCGAACGTGTCGTACTGGCGCATGGCCTGCTGGAAGCGGTCTTCCAGCAGCACGCGGTTGGGCAGGTGCGTGAGCTTGTCATGCAGGGCCAGGAACTCCAGCTCGCGGTTGGCCACGCTCAGCGCGTCGGCCAGCACGGCGGTGCGCATTTCCAGGCGCATGTCGAGCACCGACGTGACCAGCGCCACGGCAATCACGCAGACCGTGATGACGATGATCGGCAGCGCCAGCGCGTGGCTGTCCACGCCGGTGCGGGCCGCGCCGCAGACGCTGCCCAGCGGAAAGCGCGCGGCGGCCATGCCCGTATAGTGCATCGCCGCGATGGCGCCGCCCATGACCAGCGCCGCGCCAAGGCGCAACTGGTGCACGCGCGGCATGTTCCGGCGCAGCCGGAAGGCGATCCACAGTGCCGCGCCCGACGCACTGACCGCGATGGCCACCGACAGCACGAACAGCCACGGATCGTAGTCGATACCGGGCTGCATGCGCAGCGCGGCCATGCCGGTGTAGTGCATGCTGGCGATGGCGGCGCCAAGCACCGTGGCGCCCAGCGCCAGCCGGGCCGGCGGCAGCCTGGCCCCGCTGACCAGCTTCAGCGCGAAGGCCGACGCGCCCACCGCGATCAGCAGCGAGGCGGCCGTGATGCCCGCGTCGTAGCCGAGCGGTATCGGCAGGCTGAACGCCAGCATGCCGATGAAGTGCATCGACCAGATGCCGAGCCCCATCGCCACGGCGCCGCCGGCCAGCCACATGCGGGCGTAGCGCCCGCGCCCGGCGGTGGAGATGCGCCCCGCCATGTCGAGCGCCGTATAGGACGCCAGCACGGCAACAAGCACGGAGAACAGAACCAGCGATGCGTCGTAACTCGGGGAAATCATGGCAGGCGTGACGGTGCGGTGGCTTGCGGGCCGCCGCGGTGACTGATGGCACTCGGGGCCGGAGTGAAGATTCCCGCCTTCCACCAGGGATAACGGCGCCTGCAGCCCAGACTGAAGCGGGATTGTGCATCAGCGCCGCTGGTGCCGTGCTGGAATCCACCTTCTAGCGGCTTGACATGCCGCGGCCACGCAACACTCTGTCCGTCCGATAAATTCCTACAGGGCAATCAGCGCGCGCCGGAATGTCGGGTAGCCTGCGCCCCCCCTACTATTGAACCATCACGAACGACGCCGGACGCCCGGTTGCAACGGCGGCGGCGCACGCAGGAGAGTCGACCATGTGGAAGCGAATTGCAGGCGCGCTCGCAATCGGCGCATGTTGCTGGAGTTTCGCGGGCTGCACGGCCACCGGCGCGGTGGCGGGTGGCGTGGTGGGCCATGAGGTCAGCGATGGCAGCGCCCTGGGTACCGTGGGCGGTGCCGTGGTTGGCGGCGTCATCGGCCACGAACTCGGCAAGTAACACTCGGCAAGCAAGCCAACAAGTAAACAGCTATTGAATACCGGGTGGCCCGCTGACTCCAGCTATGCCACCCACGATTTCCGCGGTTCGGACGGCGGGCAGGGTCGTCCGGATTAGCGCGGCATGGTTTCTTTGATGGGAAGACCATGCCGCCGCGCGCCGCGCCATGAGCGTCGGCTGTTGTGTCCTTCAACGATGATTCGGACGTTTTCATCGCTGAAAGGCATCACGGCATTCAACGATGAAAGATCTTCGGATCGTCATGGCGCGGCAGCGGGAAACCTGCAGCGAAGGAAGCCCCGGACTCACCCTCCGGGGCTTTTTTCATGCTTTTGGCGTTTCGGCGATGGTTTCGGCTCCTTCTACGTCCATTGGCGGCAGGGCAAAGCCGAACACCGCGCCGGCGGGCCAGTTCGGCCACGCATGCAGATCGCCGCCGTGGGTCTCCAGGATCGATCGGCAGATCGCCAGCCCCATTCCCATGCCTTCGGGCTTGGTCGTGTAGAACGCCTCGAACATCTGCGCCGGGTCGCCGGGCAGCCCCACGCCCACATCGTGCACGCTCAGCAGCACTTCGCCGCCCGCACCCACGGCCGTGCGGACGGTCAGGTCGCGTGCGTGGTCCACCACGTCACGCATCGCCTCGATCGCGTTGATCGCGAGGTTCAGGAACACCTGCTGCAACTGGACTTTGTCGCCCCTGACCTGTGGCAAGTCCCCGGCAAGGTCTGTTTTAAGCGAAATACGATGCCGCGTGAGTTCGCCGCCAAACAGCGGCACCGATTCGTCGACCAGCGCGTTGAGGTCGAGCGGCTGGGCCTGCGGCGCCGCATTGCGGAGCATGGCCCGCATGCCGGCGATCACGCTGCGCGCCCGCTGGCCCTGCCTGACGATGCCCGACAGGGACTCGATGGCCTCGTCCACATTGGGCCGTTCGCGGCGCAGCCAGCGCAGTGCCGCGTTGGCCTCGATCGTCATCGCGGCAATCGGCTGGCTCACCTCGTGGGCGATCGACGTGGTCAGCGCGCTGAGCGTCATCACGCGGCCCACGTGGGCCAGGTCCGACTGCGCCTGGCGCAGTGCCTCGTCGGCCTGGCGCCGCGCCTCGAACAGGCGGCTGTTTTCGAGCGCGCTGGCTGCCTGGAACGCGAGCAGCTTGATCACCTCGGTGCGCGCCGGCCCGAATACGCCGGGAGCCAGCGCATTGTCGAGGTAGAGCACGCCGGCCAGCTTGCCCTGGTTCAGCAGCGGCAGGCACAGCATCGAGCGCGCCCGCCTTTGCCGGATATACGGGTCAGCCGTGAACGGCCGCTGCGCGGCCACGTCATCGAACACCATGTGCTCGCGCGCCTGCAGCACATGGTTGATCACCGAGAGCGGCAGGTCCGACGCGTCGAGCGGCCGGTCGGCCAGCGCCATCGTCACGGCATGGTCGCGGATGCCGGCCTCGGCCGCCACGCGGTAGTGGCCGCCGGAGGGGAGGATCAGCAGCCCGCGCGTGGCGCCGGCCTGTTCGAGCGCGGTACGCAGCAGCATCTCCATGAGCCGGTCCAGCCGCACCTCGCCCGACACCGCCTCGGAGACCGCCATCACCGTGGCCAGGTCCAGATGCTGGAGCGGCGCGCCGATGGTGCCCATGGCGGGCGCCGCGGCGGAACGCCCCCCTGCCCCGGCCACCAGTTGCGGATAGCGCGCATCGAGCTGCCAGACCTTGGCGTCGGCGCCCCAGTGCAGGTAGCAGTGGCGCGCTTCGCGCAGGTACATCGCGGCCGGATGCTCGATGCCGCGCTCCATGTAGAAGCGCCCGGCCAGTTCGTTGGCCAGCGCCTGCATGTGGATGAGGTCGCTGTCGCGCGCCGAGGCGATGGCCGCCTCGTAGCCGCGCATGGCCTCCACGTCGCGGCCTTCGAGCCGGGCAATTTCGGCGGCCACCAGCGCCGCACGGTTGCCGAACGTCGCCGGGCAGTGGCGCGCCCACCGGGCAAGCTGGCGGTGGTGCCCGGCCAGCGCGGGCAGATGCAGCGCCAGGTCGTCGTCGAGCGCCGGATTGCAGCATGCCGCGCGGGCCAGCGCCGCGTAGAAGTGGTACTCCGCCTGTTCGAAATACGCGGGCGACGTCCACAGCAGTTCCGCGGCCCGCTCCGCCGCCGCGCAGGCCGCCGCGCCATCGCCGGCCAGGTAGCGCGCCTGCAGCTTGCGGATCCAGTACCAGCACGCCGCCAGCCGCAGTCCCACGTCGCCGGGCAGCCGTGCCTCGAAGGCCCGCTCGTCGAAATCATCGTCGTCGAAGCGGCCGAACACCGGTGTCAGGCCGCGCAGCGTGCGCACCAGCTGGCGCTGCGGCGCGAGCCGGTCTGCCACCAGCGCGAAGCGCGGCCCCCAGGTATAGACGCTGCCGGACTCGGCATCGCGCAGCACGCGGCCAAGCGGGTCGCCGATGGCCAGCGCGTGCGTGATCAGGTTGCTGCGCAGGTAGGCCGCGTAGGTCAGGTCCCCGATCTGCTGCGTCAGCGCCAGCCCTTCCCGGGCCACGCCGCGTGCCACGCGCAACGGCTGGGTCCAGTGCAGCAGGTTGCCGCCGACGACCTGGCAGACGCGGGCCCGGAAGCGGTCCACGCCATGACGCTCGGCCAGCGCCTGTGCCAGCCGGGCCAACGCGGCGCCGTCCGGATTGTCGGGCGACGCCGCCACGCGCAGCATCGCCAGCCAGGCGTAGCCGAGGCACGACTCGTCGCTGTTGCCGCGTGCCACGCTCAGGTTGACCATGCGCAGGATCACCAGGCCACGCAGGTGCTCGTCGCTGTACCAGGCCGGTTGCAGCAGCGCGGTCAGCACGCGCATCGTGGCCAGCGCGCCGGGGTCCGACATCGCCGGCAATGCCTCCAGCGAGGCAATCTCGCGCCCGGCCAGCTGGCGCGTCAGCAGCGCCTCTTCCTCGGCCACCGCCTCGGCCAGTGGCTCGGCGGTCCAGGCGATGCCGGCGCGGGCCAGGTAGTCCAGCCCCACCGCCACGGCCTCGGCGCGCCGCCCGCTGGTCAGCAGCAGGCCGAGCTTGACCTGGGTAACCACGGCCAGTTCGGTCAGTGCGTCGATGCGGGCCGCCAGCGCGTCCAGCCGTTGCTCGGCGCGGGCCACGTCGCCGGTCAGGAACTCGCACTCCGCCAGATGCAGCGTGAGCGAGAACGCCAGCGCGTGGCAGCGCCCGAAGGCATCCGCGGACAGCATCGCCACGCCCGCCGACAGGTAGTGCAGCGCGGCGGCATTGGCGCACGCCGTGCGGGCACGCAGGGCTGCGGCAAGGTTCAGCTCGGCCAGCCGGTCGCGCTCGGCCGCCGACTCGATCAGCCCCGCAGCGCGGTTGAGCTGGCCCGCCACGGTGAACACGTTCGCGTCGATCTCTTCTTCGGACAGCCGCGCCAGCAGTTGCCGCCCGATGCGCAGGTGCACGCCCGGCCGGTCCGGCTCCGGAAGGCGCGCGTAGGCGGCTGCGAGCATGCGGTCGTGGCAGAAGCGCAGCAGGCGGTCCTGCCGCGTGATCAGCCCCATCTGCACGGCCGCCGCCAGCGCGGCATCGAGTGCGGCGGCATCGCCGTCCCACGCCTGGCGCAGCAGCGTGTCCGGGATGTCGTTGCCGAGGCAAGCCAGCAACTCCAGCGCGGCCCGCGTGCTGGCCGGCAGCCGGCCGATCCGGTCCACCATCAGCGATACCACGTTGTCGGTGAAACCCCGGGCTTCGATCGGGCCGATCTCCCAGGTCCAGCGCGCGGCCACGTGGTCGAAGCGCAGCAGGCCGCCGTCGGCCAGTTCGGCCAGGAAGTGGGTCACGAAGAACGGGTTGCCGGCGGTCTTCTCCATCACCACCCGGGCCAGCGGCGCGCTGGATCCGGGGCTGCAGTGGAGGGTGTCGGCCACGAGCTGGTGCAGGTCGGGCGCGTCCAGATTGCCGAGCGCGACATGCGTGACCGCCGCGCCGCGCTCGCGCCACGCGGCGATACCGCGCGGCAGCGCCTGCGCGTCGTCGATCGCATCCGTACGGTAGGCGCTGACCAGCAGCAGGTGTCCCTCGCCGGGCGCGGTCAGCAGATGCCGCAGCAGCACGGCGGTTCCGGCGTCCAGCCACTGCGCGTCATCAAGGCACAGCGTCAGCGGCCGGGCCACTCCGGCCAGCGCGCCCACCAGGCTCTGCAGCGCCAGCCGCAGCCGCGCCTCCACCTCGCGCGAAGGTGCCTCGCGCGTCCACGGCGCCGGGCCGAGCCACTGGTCCAGTTCGGGCAGCAGCGGCACCAGCAGGCCGGCGTTGGGCCCCAGCGCCTCGGCGATGGCGCCGCGCCACGGCGCCTGCTCCGCCTCGCCCAGCGCCAGCAACTCGCGCAGCAGGCCGCGCAGCGCCTGCGCCAGCGTGCTGTACGGCAGGCGATCCTGCCCGCGGCCGGCGAGGTCCGCCTTGGCGGCCGCATAGAGCCCGCGCCGCTGCAGGATCGTGCGCTGCAGTTCCTGCACGACGGCGGTCTTGCCGGCGCCGGACGGGCCAGACACCACCACGCTCTCGCTGCGGCCCGTGGCGGCCACCCGGTCGAGCGTGCCCGCCAGCGTCGCCAGTTGCGGCGCGCGGCCGTACAGGAATTCCGGGATGACCAGCGTATCGGAGATATCGTGCTCGCCGGGCTGGAACGGCTCGATCCGCGCCTCGGCGGCCAGGCCACGCTGGCACCGCTGGAGGTCGCGCAACAGCCCGGCCGTGGTCTGGTAGCGGTCTTCGGCGGGCTTGGCCAGCAGCTTCATGACCATCGCCGACAGCATGGCCGGCACCGAGCCCAGTTGTTCGGCGGGGGGAACGGCCTCGCGCGCAAGGTGCCAATGCACCCAGTCCAGCGGGTCGGTGGCGCTGAACGGCAGCGTGCCGGTCAGCATCCGGTAGAACAGCACGCCGAGCGCGTAGAGATCGGTGCGCGTATCGATCGCGCGATGCATGCGCCCGGTCTGCTCGGGCGCCATGTAGGCCAGCGTGCCGGCAATCTCGCCCGCCTCGGCCATCGGCACGGCGCCGCGCCCCATGCGTGACGCGATGCCGAAGCCGGTCAGCCACACGCGGCTGCGGTCCGGCGCCACGAGCACGTGGGCCGGCTTCAGGTCCTTGTGGATCAGGCCGCGCTGATGCAACTGGCACACGGCCATCACGGTGGCGATGGCGATATCGAGGAAGGCTGCGGCCGGCAGGGGCGCATCGATCAGCCGGCTCAGCGGTTCGCCGCCGGGATCGGCGAGCAGCAGCACGACCTGCCCGCGCTCGCGCAGCAGGTCCTGCGGCACGGCGGCCCACGCGGGGTCGAGATCGTCGCGCAGCGCATGTTCGTGCGCCAGCCGTTCGAAGGTTTCGGGAAGCCGGTGATCGTCGGCGGCCCAGACGCCGAGCACCGGCGATGTGCTGTCGTCGCCACGCAGCGCGCGTCCCCGGCCGAACATGCGGTCGCCCGCCTCCCATGTGGAGTCGAAACCGAGTTCGATCTCGGCCTTGGGAAACGGCATGGAAAGCATGGGTAACCGGAGAAGGATGGCGCGAGGGCCGGGGGCCGGGGGGCGATACGGGACGGACAGCCCCCATCCTAATCGGTTACGGCCGGCGTGTCCCGCAAAGCGGCACGCCGGCGAGGGTCAATACGACTTCGGCAGGCCCAGCACGCGCTCGGCGATATGGCACATGATCAACTGGGCGCTGACCGGGGCGATGCGCGGGATATACGATTCGCGCAGGTAGCGCTCCACGTGGTACTCGCGGGCATAGCCCATGCCGCCCAGCGTCAGCACGGCGGTCTGGCAGGCCTGGTGCGCGGCTTCGGCGGCCAGGTACTTGGCGGCGTTGGCCTCGGCGCCGCACGGCTTGCCGTTGTCGTAGAGCCAGGCGGCTTTCCAGACCATCATGTCGGCGGCTTCGAGCGCCATCCACGCCTGGGCCAGCGGATGCTGGATGCCCTGGTTCTGGCCAATGGGCCGGCCGAACACGGTGCGCTCGCGCGCATAGCGCGTGGCGGCATCGAGCGCGGCGCGGCCCAGGCCCACGGCTTCGGCGGCAATCAGGATGCGCTCCGGATTCAGCCCGTGCAGGATGTACTCGAAGCCCCTGCCCTCCTCGCCAATGCGGTCGCTGGCGGGCACCATCAGGCCGTCGATGAACAGCATGTTCGAATCCACCGCGCCGCGCCCCATCTTGTCGATCTCGCGCACCTCGATGTGGTTGCGGTCCAGCGCCGTGTAGAACAGGCTCAACCCCTGCGTGGGCCTGGCCACCGCGTCGAGCGGCGTGGTGCGCGCCAGCAGCAGCATGCGCGTGGCCACCTGCGCCGTGGAGATCCAGATCTTGCGGCCGTCCACGCGGTAGGCGCTGCCATCGGCGGTGCGCACCGCCTGCGTCTTCAGGTGCGTGGTATCGAGCCCGGCGTCGGGCTCGGTCACGGCGAAGCAAGCCTTCTCGTGGCCGGCGATCAGCGGCGGCAGCGCGGCGGCCTGCTGCGCCTCGGTGCCGAACACCACCACCGGGTTCAGCCCGAACACGTTCATGTGGATGGCCGACGCGCCCGAGAACCCTGCCCCGGACGCCGCCACGGTCTGCATGATCAGCGCCGCCTCGGTGATGCCGAGCCCCGCGCCGCCGTACTGCTCCGGCATGGCGATGCCAAGCCAGCCCGCGCCGGCCATGGCCTGGTGGAACGCCTCGGGGAACCTGTGCTCACGGTCCAGTCCGGCCCAGTACTCGGGGCCGAAATCGCTGCACAGCTGGCTGACCGCCTCGACGATGGCGTTCTGCTCCGGTGTCCGCTCGAAATTCATGTGGAGTCCTTATTCGGGCTGGATGCCGGCGTCCTTGACGAGCTTGTTCCACTTCACCAGCTCGCTGTTCACGAACGCTGCGAACTGCTGCGGCGTCTGGCCGAACGCCTCGAAACCCAGCGCCTCGAACTTCGGCGCCACGTCCTTGCTGCCGGCAATCCGCGACAGCTCCTTGTTGAGCCGATCGACAATCGGCTGCGGCAGTTTTGCCGGGCCGAAGACGCCGTTCCAGGATGTGATGTCAAAGCCCTTCAATTCGGGCGTGTCGCCGATCGGAGGCAGGTCCGGCAGCAGCCGGCTGCGCTGTGCCGTGGTCACGGCCAGCGCGCGCATCTTGCCGGCCTTGACGTTGGCGGAGCCCGCGGCCACGTCGACGAACATCATCGGCACCTGGCCGGCAATCACGTCGGTCATGGCCGGCGGCGTGCTCTTGTAGGGCACGTGGAGCAGATCGATCTTCGCCATGCGGCCCAGCGTGGCGCCGGACACGATGCCGGTACTGTTGCCGCTGGCGTACGACATGCCCGGATGGGCCTTCGCGTGGGCAATCAGTTCGCCCACGGTCTTGACCGGCAGCTTCGGGTTGATGACCAGCATGAACGGCAGGTTGCCCATGCGCGCCACCGGCGTGAAGTCCTTGATCGGGTCGTAGGGCAGCTTCTTCATCAGCGAGGGGTTCGCCGAATGCGTCGTGTTGGTGGTCATGAACAGCGTGTAGCCGTCAGGCGCCGCCTGGGCGACGATTTCAGCGGCAATCGCGCCGTTGGCGCCGGGCCGGTTGTCGACCACGACGTTCTGGCCCAGTGCATCGCCCAGTTCCTTGGCCGTGATGCGCGCCACGGCATCGGTACCGCTGCCGGCCGCAAATGGCACCACGAGCTTGATCGGCCGGCTTGGCCACGCGTCGGCGGCGTGGGCCGACAGCGGCAAGGCAACGGTGGGAAGTGCCAGGATGGCGGCGGCAAGCGTGCGCCGCACGCGGAAATTCGGCATGGTCGCTCCTGTTTCGGATGCGAGGTGGCAGGGCTGCGGGTCGGGTCAGGCCGGGCGGATCACCCGGTCCGGCGATTCCTCGTACGGCGGGGCGTAGACCACGAGCAGCTTCACGGGCTCGTCGCTGATCACCGTGAACACATGCATCGCCTCGGCCGGGAAGAAGCAGCAGTCACCGGGGCCAAGCTCCTGCGACTGGCCGTTGACCTCGGCGCGGGCGCGGCCTTCCAGCACGTAGCAGACCTGCTCGATGCCGGGGTGGGCGTGCGGCAAGGCGCCCTTGCCGCGCTCGATGGTGCCGTGGATGACTTCGAGCTGGGTGGCGCCGACGTTCTCGCGCCCGATGATGCGGCGGTTCAGCGTGCCGACGTGGTTGGCGGGGTGGTACCCCTCCACGTCTTCGGTGCGGACGAAATAGGTGGGAGCCGCCTTGGGGGCGGCGGACGATGAAGTCATAAGCGGGCTGTCTCCAACATTCGGCGCCTGACCGGATGGCCGGCGCATGTTTTCATGTTTGTGAAACAGATTTTATGCCTATGAAAATTCTCGTCAACTAGGGGTTGCTCCCGATGGCGGCCGGCGCGGCCGGGCCATCAGGCGCGCCCGACCCGCGCCGCCCGCGCGCCGCGCAGTTCCATCCAGCCGTAGAGCGCCGTGGCGATCACCATCGGCAGCAGGTAATAGATGGCGCGGTAGCAGATCAGCGCCGCCACCACGGTGGATTCGGGCACCAGGTGGCCCAGCATCACTACGAACACGGTTTCCAGCACGCCGATGCCGGCCGGGATATGGGCCACGGCGCCCGCCACGGCCGCCACCAGCAGCGCCGTCAGCGCCATGGGCAGCGACACTTCGGGCGGCAGCAGCAGGTTGATGATGGCGCCAAGCGTGATCCAGTTGACCACCGAGATCACGGTCTGGCCGATGGCGAAGCGCAGCGTCGGCAACTGGAACGAGCGCCCCCGCACCTTGAGGCTGCGCTGGCGCAGCAGGCCGCACGCCACCAGGTAGCCAACTCCGGCCAGCAGCATCACGGCGCCCAGCACCTGCAGCAGCCAGCCGCTGATACCCCAGGACGCGGGCAGCGTGGGCGGCTGCCACAGGAACATCGCGCCGGCCAGCAGCATGTAGCCGGTCCAGTTGGTGACCACGGCGATCGTGTAGATGCCGGCCACCTGCGACGCGCTGATGCCGAAGCGCGTGTAGAGCCGCAGCCGCATGCCGATGCCGCCGATCATCGCCCCGACGTTGAGGTTGAAGATATAGGCCAGCCAGGCAATCAGCATCACGCGCCACGCGCCCAGGTGGTGTCCGGTGTAGCGGCGGCCCAGCAGGTCGAATGACGCGTGCAGCGTGAAGCTCAGGCACGCCAGCCCCATGGCCGGCAGCAGCGTGATGAACCGGTACGATTTCAGCGCGCCGAGCACTTCGTTCCAGTCGATGCCGCTCAGGCTGCGCCAGATCAGCACCACCACGATGGCGACGAACGCCAGCCCCGCCACGCGTTTGACGAGGGACCAGCGCACCAGGCGCTTGCGGGAGTGGGCGGTGGTGGTCATGGGCAATCCTGTCGGGCGCCGGGCGGGACCGGCCGGGGCCGCTCCCACTCCGCCGGGGTCTCGACCGTCGAGACCACGAGTCTGGGGGTGTGCGCGGGCAGCCAGCCGGCCCACGACGGAAACTTGCGCAGGAAGTGGAAGATCACCGCCGTGCGCAGCGCCTGCCAGGGGGTCTGGTCGGCGTCCGATGGGCCAGCCACCTCGGTGCAGCAGTTGGCCATCAGCGTGCCGAGCCGCTGGTCGAGTTCGGCAACGAAGGCCGGGTCGCGGATGACGAGGTTGGCTTCGAGGTTCAGCGACAGGCTGAGCGGGTCGAGGTTGCTCGACCCGACCGTGGCCCAGTCGTCGTCCACGAGCGCCACCTTGCCGTGCAGGGGGCGCTCGCAGTACTCGAAGATCCGCACGCCGGCCTCGCGCAGGTGGGCATAGAGCACGTCGACGGCGCGCTTGACCCAGAGCATGTCGGGCCGGCCCTGCACCACGAGCCGCACGTCCACGCCGCGCCGCGACGCGTTGCAGATCGCCTGCAGCAGCTGGTAGCCGGGCAGGAAATACGCATTGGCGATGACCACCTTGCGCCGCGCCGCGCGGATCGCCATCAGGTAGTGCCGCTCGATGTCGCGCCGGTGCTGGTCGTTGTCGCGCGTCACCAGCAGCGCGGCGCCCTCGCCCACCGGGTGGGCCGCGCGCGGCACGGGCGGCGGACGCACGCGGCGCTGCCGGCCATGCGGGAGCTGCGCGGCGGCCTCCATGAACGCCTGGATCTCGCGCACGATCGGCCCCTGCACCTCCACGGCATAGTCCTGCTTGGCCAGCGGGCCCGAGGCGATCAGGTGCTGGTCTGACAGGTTGATCCCGCCGACAAAGGCCGTGGTGCCGTCCACGGCCACCAGCTTGCGATGCAGGCGCCGGAACAGGTTCGTGCGCATGCCCACCAGCCGGCGGCGCGGGGCGAACACGTTCAGGGTCACGCCCGCCTCGACCAGCGCCGCCACGAACGGCTGGGACAGGTCGGCCGAGCCGAAGCCGTCCACGGTCATGACCACCCGCACGCCCCGGCGCGCGGCGTCGATCAGCGCCCGGCTCAGCGACTGCCCGACCGAGTCCTCGAAGATGATGAACGTTTCCAGCAGCACGCTCTCGCGCGCGGCCTCCACGGCGGCAATCAGGCGCGGGAAATACTCCTCGCCGTTCTCCAGCAGATGCAGGCGGTTGCCTGTGGTCCAGTTCTGTCGCATCCCGGGAGCCAAGCAGAATCGATGCCTGCCCGCCGGGGCGCGATGTGCGGCTTGCGCGGCCCCGTGATTGCCGGCGGGGCGGCGCCGCAAACGCCCGCCGTTGTCATTTTTACAGGCGCGGGCGGACCAGCAACCCAAACCGCATATCTACCCGCCGAATCGTTCGTTCCCTTTGTTCGGACTGCCGCGTAGTGTCTTTCGGACTTTCACGGATACAAGACCATGGCAGAAGACGATCTGGCCGCGCGCACTGCGCCAACCAACGCCCACCCGGCCCCGCCCGGCCAGCCGCTGCCGCCGGCGCCCGACGTCGCCACGCTGCGCGTCCGGGCGGCCGCACTGTTGCCCGACATCGCCCGCGAAGCCGCCGACCGCGAACTGCGGCGCGAACTGCCCTACGCGCTGGCGCGCCAGGTGGCCAACGCCGGCCTGCTGACGTTCCGGATTCCCCGGGCCTACGGCGGCCCGGGCGGCAGCGTGCGCGAGGCGTTCGCCTTCGTGATCGACCTGGCCGCCGCCGACGCCAATCTTGCGCAGGCCCTGCGGCCCAATTTCGCGCTGGTGGAAGGGCTGCTGGCCGGCCAGGACAACGAGGCCGAGCGCCGGCGCTGGTTCGACCGGCTGCTGGCGGGCCAGATCCTCGGCAACGGCGGCATGGAGCGTGGCGGCAAGCATGGGGACGTCAAGACCACGATCGTGCCGCGCGACGGCCATTTTGTGGTGCACGGCACCAAGTACTACAGCACCGGGGCACTCTACGCGGACTGGGTCACGTCGATCGCGGTCGACGAGGCCGGCGAGGAAACCCATTTCGCCGTGCCGCGCGACCGCGCCGGCATGGCGCTGGTGGACGATTTCGACACCATCGGCCAGCGCCTCACCGCCAGCGGCTCCACCCACTTCGACCAGACCCGGGTCGAGGCGGACGAACTGCGCCCCAGCCCGTTCTCGCGCGGCCGCCGCAACGCCGTGACGCCCGTGCTGCAGCTGTTCCTGGCGGCCACCGAGGCCGGCATCGCCCGCAACGCGCTGACCGACGCCACCTGGTACGCGCGCCACAAGGCCCGGCCGATCAAGCACAGCAGCGCCGCACGCTCGGTGGACGACCCCTACGTGCAGGAAACCATCGGCCAGATCGCCGCCCAGGCGTTCGCCGCCGAAGCGGCGGTGCTGCGCGCAGCCGAGGCCATCGATGCAGCGTGGGCAGACGGCCTCGGCGACGCCGCGCTGACGCGCGCCTCGGTGGAGGTGGCCCAGGCCCAGTACTTCGCCGTGGCGGCGGCGCTCAGGAGCGCGGAACTGGTATTCGACGTGGGCGGCGCCTCGACATGCGACCGCCAGTACAACCTCGACCGGCACTGGCGCAACGCCCGCACGGTGGCCAACCACAATCCAAGGCAGTGGAAGGCGGCCGCCGTGGGGGCGTGGCTGCTGAAGGACGAGCCGCCGCCGACGACGGGGTTGTTTTGAGGGTGCTCCGTTCTGCGACTGTTTTCGGCAGCGCTGCCTACGCCAACTCCCCCAGCACCTCCCTCGTATGCTCCCCGATCCCCGGCAGTGCGCCAGCGCGCACGGGCAGGTCGTCGATCGAAATCGGCAGGGCCGGCATGCGCAGCGAGCGCGGGCCCGGTGACGGGACGTCTATCACGCGTTCGGGCATGGTGGCAGCCGCATGCGCCACGGCGTCGCCCAGATCGCGCACCACACCGCAGACCACGCCAGCCTCGGTCAGCCGGGCGCAGACCTGATCGGCGGTCAGGCCGTGGAACGCCTCGGCCAGCGCCTCGCGCAGCGCAGCGCGGTTCGCCACGCGTGCCGCGTTGTCGTGGAAGCGTGCGTCGCTCGTCAGTTCGGGGCGCCCGATGCACTGGCACAGCCGCGCGAAGTGGTCCTGCAGATAGGCGGAGACCACCACCTGCCCGGCGCCGGTGGCAATCACGTCTGCCGCCGGCGCCAGCGTGGCCTGCCCGTTGCCGCAGCGCGAGGGCGGTGTGCCGTGCAGTTGGAATTCGGCCCACTGCTGGCTCAGCATGTCGAGCGCCACGTCGATCAGCGAGACCCGCACGTGCGCCCCCTGCCCCGCGATGCCCCGGCGCACCAGCGCCGCCAGCACGCCCGTCGCCAGCGTGCGGCCGGCCATTACGTCTACCACCGTGAAGCCGATGCGGGTGGGGTCGGCGTGCGCGTCGCCGTTGATGCTCATCATGCCGCTTTCGGCCTGTGCGGCGATGTCGAGTCCGGGGCGCGCCGCGGCCGGGCCGGTGTTGCCGAAGCCGTCGACCGAACCGTAGACCAGCCGGGGATGGTTCGCGCGCAGCGTCGCGGCGCCCAGCCCGTACTTCTCCATCACGCCGGGGCGCGCGTTCTGCAGCACCACGTCCGCGCCGTCGATCAGCGCCCGCGCCGCACGGCGGTCCGCCTCCTGCCGCAGGTCCAGCACGATCGAGCGCTTGCCGCGGTTGTAGGCCGAGAACATCGGCCCGCAGTCGTCGGCCTGCCAGCCGGAGCGACGGCTGGCATCGCCGCCGGGCGGTTCCACCTTGATGACGTCGGCGCCCAGATCGGCCAGGATCTGCCCGGCCGAGGGCGCAGCGATGAACTGCCCGAAATCGATCACACGCAGCCCGCTCAGGGGCGCATCGGTCTGGCTGGCGTCGGGAGATACGGTCACGGGCGGCTTCCTTTCTGGCTTTCTGGATGCCTGCACTGTAGCCAGAACCGCCCGGAAGCTGCGACGAATGTTTCGATATCCTGAACCGCCGCCCGCCCGGCTACATGACCCGACCGAACCACCAGAGCGACAGCATGCCGGCGCACGCCGCCAGCAGCGCGCCGAATGCTGCGAAAAATGCCGTAATCTCCACCTGATCGCGCTTGTCGAAGGCCAGCCGGGTGCCCAGCGTGCGGTAGACCTTCTTCATGCCCGAGGCATCCTCGATACGGAAATACTCGGCGCCGGTGGCATCGGCCACCTGCTTCAGCACGGCCTCGTCGAGCTTGACGCGCGCCGACCAGCCATCCACGGACAGCACCACCCCCTCGGGCGTGCCCACCCCCACGGTGTAAACCCGCACGCCGTGCGCGGCGGCCAGTTGCGCGGCCTGCAACGTGGTCGGGCCCGCGTTGCTTTCGCCATCCGAGAACAGCACGATGGCACCGGGCGCGTACGAGCCCGGCGCCACTGCCTCGGTATCGGCATCGGGGCTGACGCCCGCGCCCTGCCCCTTGCGCGACGGTTCCTCGTCGTTCATCAGCCGCTGGGCGTCGCCCGCGGCCTGCGGCAGCAGCGTGGTCAACGCCACCAGCATGCCGTTGCCAAGCGCGGTGCCGCCCTGCGGCTGCAGCCGTTCGATGGCGGCGGTGGCTTCCTCCTTGCTGCGCGTGGGCGGCTGCGCCACGGCGGCGGTGCCAGCCATCGCCACGATGGCCACCTTGACGCCGGCCGGCTGGGCATCCACGAGGCTGCGCGCGGCCAGTTGGGCGGCGCGGATGCGGGTTGGCGCCACATCGCGGGCCCGCATGCTGCCGGACAGATCCACCACCAGCACTACCGTATCGAGCCGCGACGGCAGCGTCAGCACCGCCTGGGGCCGGGCGATGGCGAACGTCAGCGCGGCCAGCGCCACGAGGATCAGCAGCGGCGCCACGTGGCGCCGCCAGCCGGCGCGGCCCGGCGTGGCCAGCCCCACCGTGCGCAGCGCGGGATACGCCACGGCCGTGCGGCGGCGCCGGCGGTCCAGCCAGACATAGGCGGCCGCCAGCACCAGCAGCAGCGCCATCAGCCACAGCATGCCGGGCCACAGGAAGCTGACCGCCGGCAGCCGGTTGATGGCCGCGAGGGCCTGCGTGGCATCGATCATGCCGCTCCCCTGGCAGTGGCGGCGTTACGAGCCCCCGGGGCGCCCTGCCGGTGGCGCCGCTCACGCGCGAACTGCAGCAGCGCCATGTCGAGCCGGGCGTACGTGGACAGCGTCAGGCAATCCACGCCCGCCCGCGCGAAGCCCTCGCGCAACTCGTTCTCGCGTGCCGCCGCCGCGTCGGCAAAGCGCTTGCGGAAGGCCGGGTCATGCGTATCGACGAACAACTGCTCGCCGGTCTCGGCGTCCTGCAGCACCACCAGGCCAAGGTCGGGCAGCGCCATTTCAAGCGGATCGACCAGCCGCACCGCCACCACCTCGTGGCGCCGCGCCAGCATGGCCAGCGGCGCCTGCCAGCCCGGCGCACTGATGAAATCGGATACGACGAACAGCACCGAGCGGCGCCGGGCCATGGCGCGGGCGTGGTCTAGCAGGTCGCCGAGCCGCGTTTCGCCGGGCGAGGCGGCCGGCGTGGCCTGCATGCGGTCGATCAGGTGCAGCAGATGGCGGCGCCCGGCGCGGGCGGGCACCACCGACGCGGCCGCCTGCCCGGCGCCGCCGTACAGCACGGCGCCCACGCGGTTGCCGTAGCGCGTCAGCAGCATCGCCATGACCGTGGTGAAATCGCCGAGCAGGTCGCGCTTGCGCACCGTGCCGGAGCCGAAGTCGATCGAGCCGCTGAGGTCGAGCAGGAACCAGGCGGCCACCTCGCGGTCTTCCTGGAACTCGCGCACGTGCGGCTGCTGCAGCCGCGCGGTGACGTTCCAGTCGATATGGCGCACGTCGTCGCCGGGCCGGTACTCGCGCAGATCGGCCAGGTCCAGCCCGAAGCCCCGGAACAGCGTGCGGTAGTCGCCTTGCAGCAGGCCGTCGAGCCGGCGCACGACGGTCCATTCCAGCCGGCGCAGCAGCGCGTCGGCCTGGCGGCCCGCCGGCACCGTTGGTGCCGGTGGCGGCACAGGGGCGTCCGGCGCGCGCCGGCGCTTATCGAACAGCCGCCTGAACATGGGATTCCAGCGGCCGTTCGGGCATCGGCAGCGCCTGCAGGATGCGGTGCACCAGCTGGTCGGCGGTCACGCCGTCGGACATCGCCTCGTACGACAGCACCAGCCGGTGGCGCAGCACGTCGGGCACGAGGTCGATCACGTCCTCGGGCAGCGCGTAGTGCCGCGCGCGCAGGAAGGCCAGCGCGCGGGCGCCCTCGATCAGGCCGATGGTGGCGCGCGGGCTGGCGCCGAACGTCACGTAGCGGTCCAGGTCGTCGAGCCCGTAGCCGCCGGGCTTGCGCGTGGCGGCCACCACGCGCACCGCGTACTGGATCAGCCCCGGATCGACATAGACCTTGCGGCACGCCTCCTGCAGCCCGGCCAGCTGCTCCGGCGTGGCGATGGCGCCCACCCCGATGCGCGGCCCGGTCACCCGGTTCACGATGACCACTTCCTCCTCCTCGCTCGGGTAGCCCACCAGCACCTTCATCATGAAGCGGTCCACCTGGGCCTCGGGCAGCGGGTACGTGCCCTCGGTCTCGATCGGGTTCTGCGTGGCCATGACCAGGAACGGGGTGGGCACGCGGTGGCTTTCGCCGGCGATCGTCACCTGTTTCTCCTGCATCACTTCCAGCAGCGCGCTCTGCACCTTGGCGGGCGCCCGGTTGATTTCATCGGCCAGCAGCAGGTTGGCGAACACCGGGCCGCGCACCGTCGAGAACTCGCCCGTGCCCTGGTTGTACATGCGCGTGCCGACGAGGTCGGCCGGCAGCAGGTCTGGCGTGAACTGGATGCGCTTGAACGTGCCGCTCATGGTGCGCGCCAGCGTGTTGACCGTCAGCGTCTTGGCCAGCCCGGGCACGCCCTCCACCAGCAGGTGGCCGCCGGACAGCATCGCCACCAGCACCCGTTCGAGGAAATGATCCTGCCCCACCACCACGCGCTTCACCTCGAACAGCAGGCGCTCCATCAGGTTGGCGCTGTCCACAGCGTCCCGTGCTTGGTCGTTCATAAGCCCCCGCGTGTCTAGAAAGGTGAAGATCCGATGGCGGCGCCGGCGCTCTCGATGGTGATCGCGAAGCCGATGCCGATGAAGGTGCCGCTCTGGTTGGGATTCAGGATGGCGGTGACGATGCCCACCACTTCGCCGTCCATGTTGACGAGCGGGCCGCCCGAGTTGCCGGGGTTGGCCGCGGCGTCGAACTGGATCAGGCGGTCGAGCTTCTGGCGGCGGTCCGGCGAGACGAACTCGCGGTCCAGCCCCGACACCACGCCGGCCGAGATCGACGGGCCGATGCCGAACGGAAAGCCCACCGCCACCACCTCGCTGCCGGGCGCCAGGTCCTGGCTCGACCCCAGCACGGCGGCCGGCAGGTCGTCCGGGATCGAACGGGGACGCAGGATGGCCAGGTCCTTCTCGGGGATGGCCTGCGCCAGCGTGGCCTCGGCGGTCTGGCCGTTGTGGAACCTGACTTCGATGCGGTGCGCGTCGGCCACCACGTGGTAGCTGGTGATGATCATGCCGCTTTCGGTGACCACCACGCCCGAGCCGATATGGCCGGCCTCGTCCCGCTCGCCGCCACCCTCCTTGTGCGGGTCGGCCTGCGCCGATTCCTCGCGCGGTGCCGGCGCCGGAGCCGGTGCCGGGGTGGGCGCGGCCTTCTTCGACGGGCCGGGGGCGGCCTTGGGCGAGGGCTTGTGCTGGGGATAGGTGTGGGCGCGCTTGCGCGAGGAGTCGCCGGGCGAGCCATCGGGCTTCACGTCGGGAATGGGCGCGGCTTTCGCCACTTTGGCGGGCTTGTCCTTGGGCGAATAGCTCATGACTTCGACCACCGACTCCCGCACCGCCTCGGCCGCGCGGGCCGGGCGCGACGGCAGCGTCCTGGTCTGCAGGGTGTGCAGCACGGCCTTGTCGATATCTGCCTGGGTCAGCGCGCGGCGGGCCGGCGGCGCCATCGACGTGGCGAGGAAGCCGCCCGCGACGACCAGCACGATGACTGCCGCGACACATCCGTAGATCGTCTTCCGCTTCATCGCAGCCCTCCCTTCGCGCCTTGGAAAATACAGTACCATCCTCTTAACCACGCGCCAAGGAGCAGGGCATGCAGTTTCTCTGGCCACAAGTGCTCTGGCTGCTGCTGGCGCTCCCGTTGCTGGCAGCCGCCTACCTGTATCTGATCGCACGGCGCAAGAAGGGCGCGGTTCTCTATGCAAGCCTTTCATTGCCGCGCGCCGCGCTGGGCCCCCGCCAGCGTGTGCGCCGCCATGTTCCCCCGTTTCTGTGCCTGCTCGGCCTGGCCGCTGCACTGATTGCGTGCGCGCGGCCGGTGGCTACCGTGACGCTGCCGTCCGACGTCATCACGCTGGTGCTGGCGATGGATGTCTCGCGCAGCATGGAAGCCACCGATGTGGCACCCACCCGGATGACCGCGGCGCAGCAGGCCGCGCGCGACCTGATCGTGGGGCTGCCCGCCAGCGTGCGGCTCGGCATCGTTTCCTTTGCCACCACGGCGACCGTGGTGCTGCCCCCCACGTCGAACCGCCAGGACATGCTCGATGCGATCGACCGCTTCCAGCTGCAGCGCGGCACCGCCACCGGCAGCGGACTGATCCAGTCGCTGGCCGTGCTGTTTCCCGACGACGGGATCGACCTGGAAACCATCCTGTTCAGCACCGAGGCGTCGCGCTTTGGCGCCCGCACGGCCCCGCTCGACGAGGCCGCCGCCGCCGATGCGGCCCGCAAGCGCGAGCAGGAGCGGCCGCCGGTGCAACCGGGGTCGTACCGGCACGGGGCGGTGATCCTGCTCAGCGACGGCCGGCGCACCACGGGCCCCGACCCGCTCGACGCGGCGCGCATGGCCGCCCAGCGCGGCGTGCGGGTCTATACGGTGGGATTCGGCTCGCCGCAGGGCGGCGTGGCCGGAGAGCCGAGCCTGTCGTACTTCATGCAGCTCGACGAGCCGTCCTTGCGCGCGGTGGCGACGATGACCGGCGGGGAGTACTTCCAGGCCGGCTCGGCAGCCGACCTGTCGCAGGTGTATCGCCAGTTGAGTGCCCGCTTTGCGCTGGAACGCAAGGAAACCGAGGTCAGCGCGCTGCTGGCGGCCACGGCGGCGGTGTTGCTGCTGCTGGCGGGCACGCTGTCGATGCTGTGGTTCCGGCGCTGAAGCGCCCCCGCCGGTCAGCCCGCCTGCCCTTCCCCGTCGTCGCGCCGCCATTGCCGGCGCTGCGCGCGCAGCCGCTTCAGCACGGGCAGGTGCAAGCGCCAGCGTGACTTTGCCTGGCCATGGGAATCCACCAGCAGGCTCAGCGCGCGGGCATAGTCGCGCACCAGCCCCGGCGTCCACGCCATGGTCTTGCCGCGTTTGCGGATCTGGGCGGCCAGCCACAGTTCGGGCGTCAGCATGACCTGCAGCAGGATGCCCCAGGTGTGCCGGTTGCCGCGCCGGCGCAGCAGCGCCCCCTCCACGGCGGCTTCGAGCGCACGCGCCACGCTGACGGCGCAGTTCCGGTAGGTCAGGTTGTAGGTGGTATCGGCGCGCCAGGCATGCCAGAAGCGCTCCAGCCGCGCCGCGTCATAGTTGCGCAGATAGACGCGCGCCGTGGATTCGCCGCGCCGCGCCGCCTCGGACGGGTAATCGGGCTCGAAGATGCCGGCCACGTCGTTATCGACCGACGCACGCAACGCCTGCGTCACGCTCTCGGGCGTGCGGCTCAGCGGCTCGGCCGGATCGAAGCTGATGTAGATGCCTTCAGGCGACTGCAGCGCCGCATGGCCGGTCCAGATCGCGCCGCTGGCGTCCACCGCGGCGATATAGCGGTCGATCAGCGGGCGCCGCCGCAACGGCTGGCCCGCGCCCGAGGGTGTCCAGACGTGCACGGTCAGCGCGGCGGCGTCAGCCCCGGTCTCGGGCGGCAGGTCGCGCGGCGGCGGGAACAGCAGCGTCTTGGTCATCTTGTGCACGGGCGCCTGCTCGGCGTCGGCCGTCCAGAGCGGCGGCGCGGTGCGCTGCTCGTGCGGCGCCACCCGGCCATGGCGCCGGCGCGGGCCGTGCATCAGGCTCTCGATGGTGGCCGTCTCGGGAATCCGCATGGCGCGGTAGGCCAGCATCACCATGCTCCAGCCGCCGAACAGCAGCCACATCGACAGCGCGTACGGCACGGTGCCGGCGTAATGCGTGGGCCACGGCTGGTAGAAGAAGATGGCGATCAGGATTTCGAGCACGCCCATGCCCACGGCCCAGCGCCAGCGCGGAAACCGCACCACGCTGGCAGAGATGCACTGCAGCAAGCCGTCGACCAGAAACAGCGTGCCGAAGATCATCGACAGCCAGAAATTGCCGTGATGGTGGCCCGCCAGCACCAGCGATGCCGCCACGCACAGCGACAGCGCCTTGAAGATGCGCATCGCGCGCATGCCCCCGGCGCCGACGATGGCCACCACGAACGTGCCCACCCCGGCCGCCAGCAGCAGCATGGCGAACAGTTCCAGCGGAAAGAAGCGCGCGCTGTCCAGGCCGTCGACGAACAGCGCGACGCCGGCCGCCAGGAAGGCGATGCCGAGCCAGAACATTCCGCGCGCGCGCTCGCGCAGATAGTCGAATCCCAACAGGATCAGCACGAGGCGGATCATCGTTTCCCCAGGCGACGGTCTCCCCGCGGATTCTAGCCACAACGTTGCGCCCGCGCGACCTTGTATTACTATCGTCACATCGCCGCCCCCGGCCCTTCCCGCTTCAGGAGACCTTCCCATGCAATCCGCAGGCACACGCTTTGTCGTGGTGGCGACGCTCGTCGCCGTGGCCTACCTGGCCATCGCGGTACTGTCCGGTGCCATGGCGGCCAGCGAGACCCAGGCCGTGGCGGTGTGGCTGGCCTCGGGCGTCAGCTTCGGGGCCTGGCTGGTGTGCGCACCGGGCCGCCGACTGGCCGTGCTGGCGGGCACCGCCGTGGCGTCGCTGCTCTGGGGGCTGGCCGCGCACGATCTGGATGCCGGCGCCTCGCTGGCCTTCGCGGCGATCGAAACCGGCAGCATCGCGCTGGGCGCGGCCATCGCCGCACGCGGGCAGCGCGAGCCGCCCCAGCCGCTGTTGCAGGCGGCGCTGATGGTGGTGGGCGCCATGGTGACCGGCGCGGTGGGCGCCACGCTGGCCAACGAGTTCTGGCGCTGGCTGCGGCCCGGCAACATCGCCTTCGCCGCCGAGTGGCGCGCGTGGGCGTTCTCCACCGTGGTGGGCATCCTGCTGGTGGCGCCGGTCATTACCGGCTTCCGGGGCTTCGCGGTCAAGCGCTCGGGCGGCATGCCGATGAAGCAGTTCGGCGCCGGCGCGGGCATGTTCGGGCTGTTCCTGCTGACCACGCTGGTGGTGTTTCATCCCAGCATGCACGAGCGCTTCGACGCCGTGGCGCCCACGCTGACGTACCTGCCGATGCCGTTCCTGCTGCTGGCGTCGATGTTCTGGGGCCCGCGCGGCGGCTCGGTGGCCACGCTGCTGGGCGCGGTGCTGATCATCTGGCTGACCGCCAATGGCGGCGGCCCGTTCACGATCAACGAAGGGTTCCAGGGCGAGGCCGTGATCGAGGTGCAGGCCTACGTCTGGGTCTGGGCGGTGCTGCTGCTCGTGGGCCGCGCGCTCAACGAGGCGCGGCGGCTGGCGCTGACCACGGCGCGCGAGTGGCAGTTGCGCTACGAGCGCACGCTGCACGCCACCGGCGTGGCCAGCGTGGAGTTCGACGCGGTGACCGGCGCTGCCGTCTGGGGGGAATCGGCCGAGGCCGTGCTGGGCGCGGAGGCCACCCAGCTGCGCAATATCCGCGACTGGCTCGACCGCGTGGACATTGCCAACCGGCCGTTCGCGCAGGCCGGCTGGGACGCGGTGGCCAGCGGCCAGCGCGACACCAGCAGCGACGCCTACGAGGTGCATCTGGACGGCCGCGACGTGCATATCCAGGCGCGCCTGGCGCCCGTGCGCGGGCCGGACGGCGCCGTCGAGCGTGTGGCCTGCCTGCTGCGGATGGCCGCGCCCGCCGGTGCGGGCGTGGCCGGAGCGCGCCATGCGTGAGCCCGGCGTGTTCCTGATCCACGGGCTCGGCGGCACGCAGTACGACCTCGGCTCGATGCACAAGCGGCTCAAGAACGCCGGCTTCGTCACGCACTCGCTGACGCTGCCGGGACACGGCACCCGCCCCGAGGATCTGGTCGATGTGCGCGTGGAAGACTGGCTGGCCGCCGTGCGCGAGAAATACCTCGAAGTCCGCGCGCAGCACGACGTGCTGCACCTGATGGGCATGTGCATGGGGTCGCTGCTGGCCGTGGAAACCGCCAAGCGCGAGCGCCACGACAAGGGCAAGCTCGTGGTGCTGGCGCCGCCGGTCTACATCGACGGCTGGGCCACGCCGTGGTATCGCGGTGCGCGCGGCCTGCTCTACCGCGTGCCGGGGGTGCCCGCGCGCATGAAGGTGATGGAGGAAGACCCGTACGGCATCAAGAACGAGCAGCTGCGCGCCATCGTCAAGGCCAAGTTCGAGCGCGGCGAGAATTTTCACTACGGCTGGGTACCGCTGGCCTGCATCCGCGAGGTGGACCGCCTGCGCGGGTTCGTGATGACCGGGCTCGACCAGATCGTCTGCCCGACGCTGGTGGTGCATGCGCGCGAGGACGAACTGACCAGCCTGCGCTCGGCCAGCTATCTCGTGGAGCATATCGGGGGCAAGACCCGCGCCGGGCTGGCGCGGATGGTGGTGCTGGAAGACAGCTACCACATGGTCTGCGTCGACAACGACCGCGAGATCGTGGCGCGCAACGTGCTGGAGTTCCTCGACGCCAGCACGGCAGCGTCGCTGGGCATGGGACCGGTGGATGCCGCGATGCCGCCGGCCGAGGTGCTCGCCCTGCTTGGCAGCGTGCGACAGTGGCTGGAGATGGGCGACTTTGCCGCGCTGTTCGGCGCCGGCATCCCCGATTTCGCCTGGCTGCAACCCGGTCACAACCGCAGTTCGGGCGTCTGGCGGGGCACGAAGGGGCTGGCGCGGCTCAAGGGGTGGGCGCAGGGCGATGCGCCGGTGCACTTCGGCGCGTTCGGCATGCCGAGCCTCAATGCGGGCGTGGCGGTGCTGCCGGCCACGCTGCAGGCCGGCACGTTCGCCTCGCCCGGCGTGCTGGCCGTGGCGCTGCGCGCGGGCAGGCTGCTGGAAGTGCGGTGGTTCCCCGATGACGTGGCGATCGAAGACGCCTATTTTGGCGGACAGCCTGCCGCCGCCGGACCCTCGGCACTGGAGAAGGCATTCGCCGAGGCCGCCGCCGTGTCGAAAACCCTGCGCCAGGCACCGGACAACGACACGCTGCTGGCGCTCTACTCGCTCTACAAGCAGGGCAGCGCCGGCGACGTGACCGGCGAGCGGCCGGGGATGATGGATATGGTCGGGCGCGCCAAATGGGATGCATGGGCCGCGCGCCGTGGCACCGGGGCGGCCGAGGCCATGCAGGGCTATGTGACGCTGGTGGCCGAACTGAAGGGGCGGGAGACGGTGGCGGCCTGAGCCAGTGCTTGGCCGGCTCCCCTCTCCTGCATGCGGGAGAGGGGAGCGCATAGCGACCGCCGACGTATCTGCCCGCAATGACCGATAATGCGCCTCCTCCCCCCAACCCTCCCCCGCTCATGTCCAGCACCGCCGGCCGACGCATCGATCTCACCACGCTGTTCCTGCTGACCTTCCCGCCGCTGGCCTGGGCGGGCAACGCCATCGTGGGACGCCTGGCGGCGGGCACCATTCCGCCGATCACGCTCAATTTCGTGCGCTGGGTGCTGGCCGGGCTGCTGCTGGCGCCCTATGCCTGGCGCGGCGTGCTGGCCCACCGGGCAGCGCTGCGCCAGCACGCGGGCGTGCTCGCGGCGATGGGCGCGCTCTCGATCGCCAGCTACAACGCGTTCCAGTATCTGGCGCTGACCACCTCCACGCCGATCAACGTCACGCTGATCGGGGCGTCCACGCCGCTGTTCCTGCTGATCATCGGTGCGCTGTTCTTCGGCGAGCGGGTCAAGGGCTGGCACGTGGCCGGCGCGCTGCTGTGCCTGGTGGGGGTGTCGTTCGTGCTGCTGCGGGGCGACGTGGCGCGGCTGGCACAGCTCGATTTCGTGGCGGGTGACCTGTTCATGCTGGCCGCCACGGTCACGTGGAGCGCCTACACCTGGCTGCTGCGCAAGCAGCGCCCCGACCTGCCGCTGCCAGTGCTGCTGTTCGCGCAGATCGTCACCGGCGTCATCGTCAGCCTGCCGTTCACCGCCTGGGAGCTGGCCACGCTCGACCATGCGCTGCAGTGGAACCCCAAGGTGGCCGGCATCCTGCTCTACGTGGCGACGATCCCCTCGCTGATGGCCTACTTCGTCTGGGACCGCGCCATCGCGCGGGCCGGCGCCCAGCTGCCGGTGTTCTTCATCACGCTGACGCCGCTGTTCGCGGCGCTGCTCTCCACGCTGCTGCTGGGCGACTGGCCGCGCTGGTACCACGCGGCCGGGCTCGCTTTCATCGCGGCCGGCATCGTCCTGGCCCAGCGGCGCTGAGCGCCAGGGCGACGCCGGGCGCCGTTCAGCGGCCCAGGCTCAGGTCCATGATCATGCGCGCGCCCAGGTAGAGGCGGCGCGGAATGGCGTCGATCATGATGTACTCGTCGGCGTTGGTATGGTAGCCGGCGCCCGGCAGCCCCATGCCTTCGAGCACGGGCTTGCCCGACAGCGCCGCGTAGGCGGCGTCGCTGCCCCCGCCGATCCGCACGTTCGAGATCTCGATCCTGCCGCCCACTTCGTTGTAGATCGACTGGCCCCTGGCCGCCAGCGCCTGGCCGCCCTCCGAGGCATTGAAGGCCGGGCGTCCGCGCAGCACGTCGATCGTGATCTCCGCCTCGGGCAGGCGCTTCTGCTGGGCGCGTTCGTTGAGCATGGCCGTGATCGCGTCGAGATCCTGGTTCCTGCCGTAGCGCATGTCGGCGGTCAGCGTGGCCACGGCCGGAATCGCGTTCGAGGCCGAGCCGGCCGACGCCAGCGTCCAGTTGAAGCGGATTTCGCGGTCCTTGTTGTCGATATCCTGCGTGCGCAGGATCAGCGCGGCCGCCTCGGTCAGCGCGTTGACGCCGAGTTCGGGCGCCACGCCGGCGTGCGACGCGCGGCCCCTGATCGTGGCCGTGGCATGCGCGATGCCCGACGTGGCAAGGCCAAAGCTCTCCTGCGATGCCGCCGAGGGTTCGTGCGAGAGCACATAGTCATGGCTGGCCGACAGCGACTGGATCAGCTCGCGCGAGCCGAACGAGCCGGTTTCCTCGTCGGTATTGAACAGCACGGTCAGCGTGCCGTACTCGCGGAAGCTGCGCGCGTTGAGCAGCGCCAGCGTGTTCAGGATCACCGCGATGCCGCCCTTGTCGTCGGCGATGCCCGGCCCGTAGGCGCGGTTGCCGTCGACCCGGAACGGCGCGTCCTTCAGGAAGCCGCGCGGGTAGACCGTATCCATGTGCGCCATCAGCAGGATATGGCGGGTGCCGGTGCCGCGCAGCGTGCCGACGATGTTGTCGCCGGGGGTGCCGTCGGCAGCCTTGTGCCGCGTGACGGTGGCGCCCAGCGCCACGAGCTGGCCGGCCAGGTAATCGCCCATCTGCGCCAGTCCGACCGCGTCGCCCGGCCCGCTCTCGATATTGACCAGCGCCTCCAGCATGGCCACGGTGGGCGCCTGCTGGCTTCTCGACGCGGTGTCGAGCGCGCTGTCATAGGTGGCCGGCGCCGCCGCGCTGTCGCCACAACCGCTGGAAACCAGCACCGCCGCGCCCAGCGCCGCCGCGGTCAATATAAGTCTTCGCATCGCGTTTCACTCCTTGGTCTACGGGAATGCCCGCGCCGGCGGCGCGCGGGACGTGCGATGCGCAAACTCTGCAAGCCATCGGCGTCATGCCGCGCCGGGACGGGCGCGGGCATTTGGCCAGCAAAGCGAGATTCGGAAATTGACCAGAGACAAGGGATGTGTCGCCAGCGCCGGGCCCGCCGCAGCGGGCCCGCCCTTCAGTAGTACCCGCGCGGCCGGGCGGGCTCCACGCCGCCCACGCTGGTCATGTAAGCCTTCCACTGGGCGATCAGCGCATCCAGAATCGTCTGATTGGCGGCCGACACATCGGTGGTCTCGCCGCGGTCCGCCCTGAGGTCGAACAGCTCCCAGTGGCCATCCGCCGGACCGCTCGGCGGCTCGGTCCAGAGCGCCTTCCAGCGGCCATCGGCGCTGCGCAATTGGGCGCGGCCGTACGATTCCTCGCCGAACGGGGTGGTGCGCACCTCGCCGGTGGCCTCGCCGGTCAGCAGCGGCAGCAGCGAGTGGCCCGTGACCGGCCAGACATTGCGGCCGTTGTAGACCACCTTGCCCCGGTTCGCATCGATGCCGGTCACGCTGTCCACCGCCGCCGGTGCCGCCTGCGTGGGCAGCGCCACGCCCGCCACGGCCAGGAAGGTGGCGGTGTTGTCGGTCACGTGGGTGAAGGCGTCGAGCGTGGGCTGCTGCGCGGTCTGGCCCGGCAGCCTGACCACGGCCGGCGTGGAGATGCCGCCCTCGCCCATGTAGCCCTTGAGCTGGCGGAACGGCGCGGCGCTGACCTCGGCCCAGCGCAGCCCGTACTGGAGCTTGGGCACAGCCTGCAGGCCGTTGTCCTTGCCCAGTGCCGAGAACGCCGGCTCCTGCGCATTGGCGGTGTCGTAGGCGGTGGGGTCGGCGCTGTTCGGCCAGCCCTCGGCGCCGTTGTCCGACTGGAACATGATGAACGTGTTGTCGTACTCGCCGATGTCCTTCAGGTGCTGCACCAGCAGGCCGATGTTGTGGTCGAGGTTCTCGACCATGCCCGCGTAGATCTCCATGTAGCGCGCCTGCACCTTGCGCTCGTCGGCCGACAGGCTGGCCCAGGTCTTGTTGACGTAGCCGGGGCCGTAGTCGGTGTAGCCCTGCGCGGGGCCGTTCAGCGCGTTGATGTACTTCGCACCGGCCGTGCCGTTGTTGGCGCTGGCGGGCGAGGCGGCCAGCGCCTCCGGTGCGCCGGCGTACGGGTCGAAGCCGGCCGGCAGGATGCCCAGCGCCTTCTGGCGCGCGATGCGCGCGGCGCGGATGGCCTCGTAGCCCGCGTCGTAGCGGCCCTTGTACTTGCTGAGCCAGGGTTCGGGCACCTGCAGCGGCCAGTGCGGCGACGTGTAGGCGGCGTAGGCGAAGAACGGCTTGCCGTCGGCCTTGTTCGCGTCGATGTACTGGATCAGTTTCTGCGTGTAGAAATCCGTGGAATAGAACACGGCCGGCGATCCGCCCGCGCCACCGGGCTGCCCCGGCTGGCCCGGCTGCACGTACTGGCCGTCTTCGGTGTAGTTCTTCGAGCCGGCTGACTCGTGGGCGAAGTGGTTCGACGCCGCGCCGCCCAGCAGCGCGTAGCTGCGCTCGAAGCCCCACTGGTCGGGCGTCTTGCCGCTGGAGGCCGCCGAGCCGGCGATGCCGGAACCCAGGTGCCACTTGCCAGCCATGTAGGTGTGGTAGCCGGCATCCCGCAGCAGCTGCGCCACGGACAGCGAGCTGTCGTTCAGGTAGCCCTCGTAGCCGGGCAGGCCCTTGCGTTCGTCGTTGGGTGCGCCCATCGTGCCCTCGCCCACCAGGTGGTGGTCGGTGCCCGAAATCAGCATCGAGCGCGTGATCGCGCAGACCGTGCCCGTGTGGTGGTTGGTCAGGATGCGGCCCGAGGCCACCAGCGCGTCGAGGTTGGGCGTGGCAATCTCGCCCCCGAAGGCGCCGATGTCCGAATAGCCGAGATCGTCGGCCATGATGTAGAGGATGTTGGGCCGCTTCTGCGCCGGGGCCGGCGTGGTCGGCGCCGGGGTGCCCGGGGTACCGCCCGAGGCGAGCGGCGTGTTGTTGTCGGACCCGCAGGCCACCAGGCCCACGAGCGCGGCGGCGCCGGCGGCCGCCAGCGCGAGACGGGTAACGGGCACCGCGCGGCGGCTCGGCCGCGCGGACGGGGATGCGTGATGGAGTGTCATTGTTGTTGTCACGACCGTGGAAAGAGCAGCGATGCTATGCCCGCGTGCGCCGTTGACGAAGCAACATTTCCGCATGCCGATCCTCGAAAAACGTGCTTGGGCGCGGGGCCCGGAGCGCGCTATGCTGGCTGCCCTCTTCGGCGCTTTCGGCCCGGGCCGGGACGGATGGCACGCAATCTGCTGCGCGGTGACTCTCTACCCCTATCCCGAGAAGAGGAGATCCCCCCATGGCAAAGAAGCCAGTGCAGCAAGGCAGCGACCCGGCGAACGGCAGCGGCCAGACCCCGAATCCGTCGCACGGCACGGGTAATAACAACGACGGCACCTACGAAAAAGCCGTGGCGGACCGCCTGGCGGCCAAGCCGGGCCAGTTGGGCTCGCCCAGCGTGGGCAATCTCGTCTCCAACGCGGGCAAGACGCTGACGACCAACTCCGGCCTGCAGATCCCCGAGGACGACAACTCGCTGAAGCTCGGCCTGCGTGGCCCCACGCTGCTGGAAGATTTCCACCTCCGTGAAAAGATTACGCACTTCGATCACGAACGCATTCCGGAACGCGTGGTCCATGCGCGGGGTGCGGCCGCCCACGGCTATTTCGAACTGACCGAGTCGCTGGAGGACTACACCACCGCCGAACTGCTGACCCGCGTGGGCGAGAAGACGCCGGTCTTCGTGCGCTTTTCCACGGTGGCAGGCTCGCGCGGCTCGGCCGACCTGGCGCGCGACGTGCGCGGCTTCGCCACCAAGTTCTACACCCGCCAGGGCAATTTCGACCTCGTGGGCAACAATATCCCGGTGTTCTTCATCCAGGACGGCATCAAGTTTCCGGACTTCGTGCATTCGGTGAAGCCGGAGCCGCACAACGAGATCCCGCAGGCCGCCTCGGCGCACGACACGTTCTGGGATTTCGTGTCGCTGCAGCCCGAATCGATGCACATGGTGCTCTGGACCATGTCGGGCCGCGCCATTCCGCGCAGCTTCCGCACCATGGAGGGCTTCGGCGTCCACACGTTCCGGCTGATCAACGCCCGGGGCGAATCGACGCTGGTCAAGTACCACTGGAAACCGGTGGCCGGCGCCCACTCGCTGATCTGGGACGAGGCGCTCAAGATCAACGGCAAGGACCCCGACTTCCACCGCCGCGACATGTGGGATGCCATCGAGGCCGGGCAGTTCTTCGAGTACGACCTTGGCGTGCAGCTGGTGCCCGAGGCCGACATGCTCAAGTTCGGCTTCGACCTGCAGGACCCGACCAAGATCATCCCAGAGGAACTGGTGCCGGTTCGCCGCATCGGCCGCATGGTGCTGAACCGCAACCCGGACAACTTCTTCGCCGAGACCGAGCAGGTGGCGTTCCACCCCGGCCATATCCTGCCTGGCATGGACTTCACCAACGACCCGCTGCTGCACGCGCGGCTGTTCTCGTACATCGACACGCAGATCACGCGGCTGGGCGGCCCGAACTTCCACGAGCTGCCGATCAACCGCCCGCTGTGCCCGGTGCACAACAACCAGCGCGACGGCTTCATGCGCCAGACCATCGTGCAGGGCAAGGAGAGCTACCAGCCAAACTCGGTCAGCGGTGGCTGCCCGTTCCTGGCTGGCGATGCCGACGCCTACCGCCACTTCCCGGCCCCGGCCGAGGACGGCGCCGTGAAGAACCGCATCCGCGCGCATACGTTCGCCGACCATTTCTCGCAGGCCAACCTGTTCTGGCGCAGCCAGTCAGACGTGGAGAAGAAGCAGATCATCGACGCCTACACGTTCGAGCTGTCGAAGGTGTTTTCGCCCGATATCCGCGCCCGCGTGGTCGGCCAGATCGTGCACATCGCGCCGGAACTGGCGCAGGGCGTGGCGGACAACCTCGGCATTGCCGTGGAACCGGTGGGCCAGCCGAAGCCGATCGACGACTACGGCGTTCCCCGGTCGCCGGCGCTGAGCCTCGACGCCCAGCCCAAGGGCGACATCACGGGCCGCAACATCGCCGTGCTGGTCAATGACGGGGTGGACGACAAGGCCGTGGCGTCGCTGCAGGCGCTGGGCACCGCCGCCCGCGCCAACATCAAGATCGTCGGGCCGCGCGCCATGGGCGTGACCACGGCCGGCGGCGCCATGCTGCCGGTGGACCACGCGCTGGCCTCGGTGGGCTCGGTGCTGTTCGACGCGGTGTACGTGCC
This sequence comes from Cupriavidus agavae, assembly GCF_004217045.1. Taxonomy (GTDB): domain Bacteria; phylum Pseudomonadota; class Gammaproteobacteria; order Burkholderiales; family Burkholderiaceae; genus Cupriavidus; species Cupriavidus agavae. Next base: position 125,617 of record NZ_SGXM01000009.1, on the reverse strand, counting down.
GGACAACCCGACGCCGCCCGCCGAGCCCGATCCGAATGCGCTGCTGTTCATCGCCGAGTCCTACAAGCACTACAAGGCGGTGGGCGCGGGCGGCACGGGCGCGGCGCTGGTGGCCGAGGCGGCAAGCCGGGTGGGCCTGCCCGGCGGGTTCGCCGGGCCGGGGCTGGTCATGGCACCGGCCGAGGACCAGGCGAAGCACCAGGAATTCCTCGACGCCGTGGGGCAGCACCGCTGGTGGCAGCGCCCCGACGCGCTGAAGATCCCGGTCTGAGCGCCTGAGCCGGCCGGACGGGCCAGGGGCCCTCCGGCCGGCGTGCGAGGAGCGTCGTCGCCATGACCGATCCAGACAGCATTCCCTCCGACACTGCGCGGCACGCCGACACCGACATGCGCGCGATCGCCCATTTCCTGCAGCGCCAGTCGCTGACGCTGGCGACAGCCGAATCGTGCACGGCGGGCCTGATCGCCTCGCGCATCGCCGAAGTACCCGGCTGCGGCGCGGTCCTGCGGCTGGCCATCGTCACCTACGATCCCGGCGCCAAGACCGGCGTACTGCACGTGCCGCGGGAGACCATCGACCGGCATGGCCTGACCAGCGAAGCGGTGTCGCTGGCCATGGCGCGGGGCATGAGCGGGTACACGGACGCGAGCCTCGTCATCGCCAACACCGGCGTGGCCGATGATGGCGCCGACGACGGCACGCCGCCCGGGACCCAGTGCTTTGCCTGGCGCTTCCGTCGCGGCGGCGCGGTCCCGGACGATATCGAATTCAGCGAGACGCGCCGCTTTCCCGGCGACCGCAACGAGATCCGCATGGCGGCGGCCAGCTATGCGCTGTCGCGCGTGCAGCATTACCACACGCTGGCTGCCCGGCGCTGAGCCGCCTCAGCCAGGCACGTTGCGCGCCGGCACCGCCTCGGCCCACATCTCCCTTGCCGTGGCGCGCAGCACCTCGCGCGCCTGCGAATCGCCGCTGCGCAACGCCTTCATGTAGTGGCGCACGGCTTCCACGGGCATGTGTGGCGGCACGGGCGGAACCGCCGGGTTGGTCAGCACGTCGAGCACGACCGGCCGCTTCGCCTGCAACGCCTGCTCCCACATCGGGCCAACCGCGTCGGGGGTCTCTACCCGGATGCCGTCGAGCCCCAGCATGCGCGCGTAGGCCGCGTAGTCGAACGGTGGCACGGTCTGCGAGGTGTCAAACCGGCGATCGCCGCCGAGCGAGCGCTGCTCCCACGTCACCATGTTCAGGTCGCCGTTGTTGAGCACGAGCACGATCAGCCGCGGGTCGGTCCACTCGTGCCAGCGTGCCGCCACGGTGATCAGTTCGTTGATGCCGTTCATCTGCATCGCGCCGTCGCCTTCGAGCGCAATGGCCAGCCGCCCCGGATGGCAGCACTTGGCGGCGATGGCGTAGGGCAGCGCCGGCGCCATGGTGGCCAGCCCGCCAGACAGCGTTCCCATCATGCCGCGTTGCATGCGGATATCGCGCGCGTACCAGCTGGCGGCGGTGCCGGAATCCGCGCACAGGATGGCATCGGCGGGCAGCCGCGAAGACAGCTCCCAGAACACGCGCTGGGGGTTGATCGGTACCGCGTCGTCCATGGCGCGCTTTTCGAGTACGCGCCACCAGCGCTCGGTGTTGGCCTCCACCTGCTCGCGCCAGCCGAAGTCGGTGCGCGCGTCGAGCCGGGGCAGCAATGCCGTGAGCGTCTCGCGTGCGTCGCCCACCATCGGCACCTCCATCGGGTAGCGCAGGCTGAGCTTGCGGCCGTCCAGGTCGATCTGCACGCCGCGCGCCTGCCCTTCCTGCGGCAGGAACTCCGAGTACGGGAACGACGAGCCGACCATCAGCAGCGTGTCGCAGTCGCTCATCAACTGCCAGCTTGCCTTCGTGCCGAGCAGGCCGATGCTACCCGTCACATACGGCAGGCTGTCCGGCAGCACGGCCTTGCCGAGCAACGCCTTGGCCACGCCAGCCCCGAGCCGCTCGGCCACGGCGATCACCTCGTCGGTGGCGCCCAGCGCTCCCGCGCCAACCAGCATCGCCACCTTCTTCCCGGCGTTGAGCACTTCGGCGGCACGGTCGAGCGTGGCCTCGTCGGGCACCACGCGGGGCCGCACGTAGCCCACGCCACTGTGTACCGTGCCATGCTCGGCCGGCGGCACCGGCACGGCGTCCATCTCCTGGATGTCATTGGGCAGGATCACGCAGGTCACCGTGCGCTGGTCCAGCGCGATGCGGGCCGCGCGGTCGATCAGGTGCCGCACCTGTCCCGGCGTGACGGCCATCTGCACGTATTCGTGGGCAACGTCCTTGAACAGCGAGAGCAGGTCGACTTCCTGCTGGTAGTCTCCGCCCAGTGCCGCACGGCGCTGCTGGCCGACCAGGCACAGCACGGGCTGGTGGTCGGCCTTGGCGTCGTAAAGGCCGTTCAGCAGATGGATGGCGCCCGGACCTGACGTGGCCAGGCACACCCCCATCTCGCCGGTGAACTTGGCGTGCGCGCAGGCCATCATGGCGGCACTCTCCTCGTGCCGCACCTGGATCAGGCGCGGGCCCTGGGCCTCGGCGCGGTCCAGCGCACCCAGCATGCCGTTGATGCCATCGCCGGGGTAGCCGTAGATGCGCGCCACGCCCCAGGCGCGCAGGCGTTCGAGTATGAAATCGGCAACGGTAGCCATGTGCTTGAAGTCCCTGTAGTGCCAGGCAATGTGGATAAAAGCAGTAAAGATTGCATTCCCATGACAGCCGGGATGCCGGGGCCGGCGCGGGCCGGCATGGCGCGCCACGCCATACAGGGCCGGGTGCGAAACGCATGCCAGCCGCTGGCAAGGAACTTGCGGACAAGGGCCATCTTCGCAACATATGGCACACCGATGAATCCGCGAGACACGCTCGACAGCATTGCCGCCCGGTACGTGGGGCCCGAAGGCATCCCGCTGCCCGGCCACGGCCGGACGCTGGCCCGCTGGCAGTTGCTGGCGGACATCGGCACCGGGTTCGGCGCGGTAGGCATCAAGCTGTTCGAGGCCCATGCCGACGCGTTGGCGATTCTGGCGGAAGTGGCCGATGCCACGCCGCCGGCAGGCTCGCGCTGGGCGGTCTGGGCCGCCGAGCCTCCCGATGCCCGCGTCGGCCTGAGCCCGGCCATCGATACCGATACCCGGGCGCTGGCCGCCGCCACCGGCATCCGCCACGGCGAGCCGGTGCTGCTGAACGGCCGCAAGGCATGGTGCTCGGGCGCCAACGGCGTCACGCACGCGCTGGTGACGTGCCATGGCGGCGACGGCTCGGCGCGGCTGGCCGCGGTGGACCTGCACGGCCCCGGCGTCACGATCACTACCGATGGCTGGCTTGCGGTAGGCATGGCAGCCACCTGCAGCGGCGATGTCCTGTTCGAGAACTGCCCTGCCCTCTGCATCGGCGGCGACCGCGCCTATCTGGACCGGCCGGGCTTCTGGCACGGCGGCGCGGGCATTGCGGCCTGCTGGTACGGCGCGGCACTGCCGCTGGCCGATGCCGTGCGCCACGCCGTGCGCCAGCGCAAGGACCCGCACGCGGCCGCGCATCTGGGCGCGATCGAGGGCGCGCTCGAAGCCGCCGCCGCGCTCCTGCGCGAGACGGCGGCATGGATCGACGCCCACCCCGCCGAGGACGCCTTCGTCCCGGCCATGCGCCTGCGCACGGTGGTCGAGGCGGCGGCCCAGACGGTGCTGCAGCGCGCCGGCCACGTATTGGGCGCCGGCCCGCTGTGCCGCAACGGCCGACTGGCTGCGCTCTACGCCGATCTGCCCGTCTTCCTGCGCCAGAGCCATGCCGAGCGCGACCTCGCGGCGCTCGGGCTGGCGGTGGCCGAAGAGGAAGACGCCGGGAGGTACCGGCCATGAGCGCAGCCACGAATTTCGACGCCATCTTCGAGCAGGCCGACCCTTGGGGCTTCGAGACCCTCTGGTACGAGGCCCGCAAGCGCGATGTGCTGATGGCCGCGCTGCCCGAGAAACGCTATGGCCGCGCGCTTGAAGCCGGTTGCGCCACGGGCCTGCTGACCGCCGAGCTGGCCACGCGCTGCGACACCCTGCTGGCCGTGGACCTGGCCGAGCGCGCGGTGCGGCGCACGCAGGCACGCATGGCGGCGCTGCCCCATGTGGATGTGCGCCGCGCCACGCTGCCCGCCGACTGGCCCGCGGGAACGTTCGACCTGATCGTGCTGAGCGAGATCGGCTACTACTTCGAGCGCGATGACTGGCGCGACACCGCGCGCCACGCCGGCGCCGCGCTGAATCCGAACGGCACGATCGTGGCCTGCCACTGGCTGCGCCCGTTTGCCGAGCGGCGCCTCGCCACGCGCCACGTGCACGGCGACGTGGCGCACCAGCCGGGCCTGCACCGCCATGTCCGGCATGTGGAGCCCGATTTCGTAATCGAAGTCTGGTCGCGTAACCCGCAAGCGCTGCGTCTGAGGGAGGCCATGCAATGATCGGCGTCGTCGTTCCCGCTCACAACGAAGAGGTCTGCCTGCCGGCATGCCTGGCCGCGCTGGCGGTGGCCGCGCGGCATCCGGGGCTGCTCGGCGAGCCCGTGCGGATCGCGGTCGTGCTTGACGACTGCTCCGACGACTCGCGTGCCATCGTCGAGCGCCATGCGGCCGCCGAGGCCGTCTGCCTGCCGATTGCGGCGCGCAACGTGGGCATGGCGCGCCACCATGGCGCCGAGTACCTGATGCGCGCCGGCGCGCGCTGGCTGGCCTTCACCGATGCCGACACCTGCGTGGCCCCGGACTGGCTCGTCGCCCAGCTCTCGCTCGGCGCCGACGCCGTATGCGGGCTGGTGACCGTGGACGACTGGAGCCAGCAGCCCGACCACGTACCGGCCCGCTTTGCCGCGCGCTATTGCCGGCAGGACGACCACCGCCACATCCACGGCGCCAACCTCGGCATCTGCCCGGTGGCGTACGCCCGTGCCGGCGGCTTCCCGCCCCACGCCAGCAGCGAGGACGTGGCGCTGGTGCAGGCGCTGATCGCCATCAACGCGCAGATCGCGTGGAGCACCCAGCCCCAGGTGGTCACCAGCGCGCGCCGCCAGGGCCGCGCCACGGGCGGCTTTGCCGACCACCTGGCCATGCTCGCTACGCTTTCTGCCGACGCCACGCAGGCCTAGCCCGCGCACAGCGCAGCAGTTCCTCGGCGTACGGCGCCACCACGAACACGAGCAGCGTCGCCATCAGCCCGGCCAGGTAGCTGGCCGGCAGCGGCTCCTCCTTGAGGCGCAGCCGGTAGTCAGGCTCGCCGGCGCCGCCGAACAGCGCCAGCAGTTGATCCCAGTGGACGCTCGCCACGAGCAGGAACGCCGTGATCGGCAGCACTTCGAGCAGGCTGTGCATGTGCTGTTCGAACGGCACGATCTCGCGGAAGCGCGACGCATACCGGACGTCGATCCATGCCGTCACCGCGTGCACGGCGATGCCCGCGACCATTGCCGCCAGCAGCAGCGCGTTGATCTCGAAGAACAGCGCCAGCAGCACCGGAATGCCTACCTGGGCCATCATCAGGCTGTGCATGGCCGATTCCGCCAGCCCGGCGTTCCGCTCGATCTGCGTGCGGCGGTGGCTCCACCAGTCGCCCAGCCCGGCCAGGATCCAGACCGGGATGACCCCATACATCAGTATCGTGCGCACGGCCTCCTGCATGCGGCCTCCTTTCCACTTGTGGACGGAACGTTCCGGGCGATGTATTGCAAGCTTCGCGCCCGGTTCTACATCGCGCGGGTAGAAACGACGTTGCCGGAATTGCAATCGGGTGCGCGCCCGGCCAACCCGGCCCATTGGCACGCATCGTGCGGGACAGCGGCGTCCGACCGACCACTTGATTCCCTTCTCGCAGACCCACGCCATGCCACAGATTCCGGGGCCCCTGACCGTCATTTCTCCGCATCTCGACGATGCGGTCTTCAGTTGCGGCTGCCTGATCGCGGCGGCCACGGACCCGATCGTGGTCACCGTGCTGGCCGGCATTCCCGACGCCCGGCTCGACGTGCCCGACTGGGACCGCGCGGCCGGCTTCGACAGCGTGCTGCACGCCGTCATGCACCGCCGGCGCGAGGATGCCAACAGCCTGGCGGCGCTCGGCGCCCGCCCCGAATGGCTCGACTTCCTCGACGGCCAGTACGGCAAGACCTATACGCCGGACCAGTTGCTGGGCGGGCTGGCGCGGTCTGCGGCGCTGCATCGCGGCGGCACGGTGGCCGTGCCGATGGGGCTGTTCCATAGTGACCATATCCTCGTGGCCGCCGCCTGCCTGCGCATGCACGCGATGGCGCAGGCGATGCACGCCACGCATCCGGTCAGCACCATGGACGACAGCCGCGGCGAACCTGCCCCGCTGCCGCCCCTGCAATGGATCTTCTACGAGGACGCCATCTACCGGCGCCTGCCCGGCCTTGTGCAGCGCCGCCTTTGCGCCTGGCTGCAGCAGGGGCTGGTGGCCACGCCGGTCACGTTTGCGCTGGCGCGCCACCAGCCGGCCAAGGCCCGCGCGGTGGAATCGTATGAAAGCCAGCTGCCGCTGTTCAACGCCGAGCAACTGGCCGATATCGCGGCGCCCGAGCGCTACTGGGCGCTCGCGGCGGCAGACGGCAGGCCCGGCTGAGGCCCGCCCCCCGCCTGCCTCCTCAACTGCGGTTCAGCGTGCGCTCGGGTGAAGTGTCCCCTCCCGGCGCCGCCGCGCCGCGCGGCTGCAGGCGGATGCCATTCTCGACCTGCCGCACGCCCGAGACGGACTCGGCGATCTCCTCGACTAGCCGCCGTTCGTAGCGGTCCTCGACCGTGCCACCCAGCTTCACCACGCCCGATTGCACTTCGACGGTGACCTCGGCCACGTCCACGCCGGGATGCATGGCCAGCCGGTCGCACACGTCGCCGAGCACGCGGTCATCGGGCCGGTCATGGTGCCTGAACCCCCGGCCCACCACGTTCGAGGAATGCACAGGGCGGGTAGGATGTTCGCGGTAGCCCGGGTCGCCGGGGTAAAGCCGCTGGGCGCCGTTGAAGGACTGGCCGCCGCTGCCGCTGTTGCCGAAATAGCCGGCCCCGCCGTAGCCCGGCTCGCCATCGCGCTGGGCGCGGTCGCGCGACGACAGATCCCGCCACGACTCGCCGCTGCCGTCGCTGCGGCCCGGGTTGCGGCGCTCGCCGCGTTCATCGTCACGATACTCGCGCCGGGCGCGCTGGCGCGGCTCGTCGTCGCGCGGGCCCAGGTCCACCAGGTTCTTCAGGAATTCGAACACGGTCTGCTCCTTGCGATCGGAAAACGTTGCTCCTGTACCTGGCAATTCGCAAATTCCATGCCGCTACTTGGGCCGGGGTGGCGCCAGCGCATCGCCCACGGCCGGCAGGTCGCCCTTGCGCCGCAGCGTGACGGCCTGTGCCACGGCCGCCGCCACATTCTCCACTTCGCGCTGGAATGCGGTGTCGGCGTCGAGCGTCCGGTGCGAGGTAGCGTATGGCTCGTAGTACCCCACGTATCGGTCGAGCTGCGACACCGCGCCCGCCTCGATCAGCCCCATCCAGCGCAGCCAGTCGGCCAGCGAGCGGCGCAGGCCCTCGATGCCGGCCACATCGCCGTGCACGACAAGGCCGAACACGCGGCCATCCAGATGCTTGGGATAGTTCCAGCCATCGAGTTCGAGCTGCTTGGCCTCGGCCACGGTCTTGCCATGCGTGCTGCTGGGGTCGGGATTGCCGCCGTCCGCGCACACCAGCCGGTCGATCATCAGCTTCAGCGGGCTCGTGGCCTGGTACCAGTACGTAGGCGTCACGATCAACACGCCATGCGCGGCCACCCAGCGCGGGTAGATCTCGTTCATCCAGTCGTTGACCTGCCCGAGCGCGTGGTTCGGGTAGCAACTGCAGGGCCAGTGGCACAGCGGCATCGCCGTGGACACGCAGCCCTTGCACGGATGGATGGTCAGGTTCGGGTCCGATGTCAGCCGGCTCAGGTCGAGCACGTCGACCTGCATGCCTAGCCCTTCCATGCGGGCACGGGCCAGTTGCGCCATGCGCCACGATTTCGACATCTCGCCGGGGCAAGTGAAGTCATTGCGCGAGGCCGCCACCACCAGCAGTACGCGCGACGGGCTGCCGGCGTCCTCATGCCCGCGCTGGGCCTCGGCAATGGCGTCGCGCGCCTGCAGCCACTCGACGGCCACCTCGTAGCCGGGATCGGCGGCGCCGGGGCCCGCCCTGGCGGTGACCGGTGCCTTGCGGCTATCTGCGTAGGCGTCCCAGGCAATCTGTTCGAGGCGGTCGATGGCGGCATCCTCGGCGCGGAAGGCCGGATCGAAGAAGCGCGCCCGGAAGCGCTCGCGGAACAGCTCGCGCGAGCGCTTCCCGGTCACCTGGCCCTTGCGGATGTCGTGGGCGGCCGGGTTGTCCGGATTTTTGGTTGTCGTCATGGGGACCGCTCCGCGCCTACTGCGGCGGCTGCCCGTTCGAGGCGCTCAGCCCGCCATCGACCGGCAGGTTCACGCCGGTGACGAAGCGCGCGTCCTCGCTGGCCAGGAACGCAATGGCACCGGCGATATCCTCGGGCTCGGCCGTGCGGCCCAGCGCGATGCGCTCGCGGAACTTGTCGAGCAACGCCTCATCCCCGAACATGTCGGCGGTCAGCTCCGTCCGGGTCAGCGACGGACACACCGAGTTGATGCGCACCCCGTCACGGCCATAGTCGAGCGCCAGCGCCCGCGTAAGATTTACCACCCCGCCCTTCGCAGCGTTGTAGAAGCTCAGGTTCCAGTCGGCGCCGAGGCCGGACACCGAAGCGGTGTTCACGATGCATCCCTTCGAGCGGATCAGGTGCGGCAGCGCGGCGCGCGCCCCGTAGAACACACCGTCGAGATCGATCGACATCACCTTGCGCCAGTCTTCGACCGACGCCTCGGTGGCCCGCCCCTCGGACGCCACCCCGGCATTGTTGACCATCACGTCGAGACGGCCGAAACGGTCCACGGCGGCCTTGACCAGCGCCTCCACCTCGGACAGCTTGCTGACGTCGGCAGGGTGCACCAGCGTGCGGTCCTGCGGCATCTGCGCGGCCACTTTTTCCAGCTTCCCGCGTGTCCGCCCGGCCAGCACCACTGCCGCGCCCTCCTCGGAGAACCGTCGCGCGGCCGCTGCGCCGATGCCCGAACCCGCTCCCGTGACGATCACCACCTTGCCCTTGAATCGATCCATGTCTGGCTCCTTGCCTGCCGTTGTTCCTGGAACGTCACGCGCAAGGAGCTTGCCAGCCGCGGGCATGCCAGTTGCACGTCTGCGGTTTCCTCTTACCGCTTTTCAGCACAGGAGCAAGGCTATGCAACCGAACTCTCCCGGCCAGGGCGCCGGCATCGTCGGCACGGGCGTGGGCGAGGGCCCCGGTCCCGAGGTGATGGCCGCATCGAGCCTCGACGACACGAAGGTCTACTCGTCAGACGACGAACACGTGGGCGAAATCAAGGAGATCATGATCGACGTGCAGGCGGGCCGCGTGGCGTACGCGGTGCTGACCACGGGCGGTTTCCTCGGCATGGGCGACACGCTGCATGCCATTCCGTGGAGCGCGCTGGTGATGGATACCGACGCCAAATGCTTCCGCCTCGGCCTGACCGCCGAACGCATCAAGAATGCGCCGGGCTTCAACAAGGACAGTTGGCCGGCAATGGCCGATCCGCAATGGGCGGCATCGGTCTACAAGTACTATGAGCGGGACCCGTATTGGACCGGGACGTCGACGGGCGGGCCGCTGGGCGCCGGGCCGCTTTGAGCGGTGGTTCAATGATGGGTCGCTCCCCGCTCCCGCTTGCGGGAGGGGGGAGTCAGCCGCGTCAGGACTGTGTCAGAAACCCCAGCACCGCCTTGTTGAACCCCTCCACCTGCTGCAGGTTCGACAAATGCGCGGCGTACAGTTCGACGTACTGCGCGCCCGGAATCGTCTCCGCCAGGAATCGGCCGTCGGCAGGCGGCGTAGGCATATCGCCAGAGCCGGCGATGACCAGGGTCGGCGCCTTGATCCCGGCAATCTCCCCACGCAGGTCGGAATCGCGCACCGCACGGCAGTTCGCGGCGTAGCCCTGCGCGTCCGTGTCGCTCAGCATCGCGCGCAGTTCGGCCACCAGGGCCGGCTGCCCGGCCGCGAAATCGGGCGTCAGCCATTTGTCGACCACGGCGGCGGCGATCGAACCCACCCCGTCGCGCTCCACGGCGGCGGCGCGGTTGGTCCAGTTCTCGGGCGGGCCGATGTAGGCCGCCGTATTGCACAGAATCAGGCGCTCCAGGCGATCGGCGTGATGGATGCCGAGCCACATGCCCGTGATGCCGCCCATCGACAGCCCGCAAAAATGCACGCGCTCCAGCCCCAGGTGATCGAGCAGCGCAATCACGTCGGCGCCCAGCTGGGCAATCGTGTACGGGCCTTCGGTCACACCCGACTGGCCGTGGCCGCGCGTGTCGTAGCGCAGCACCCGGAAGTGGCGCGACAGCCCGGCGATCTGCGGATCCCACATGCGGAAGCTGGTCCCGAGCGAGTTCGACAGCACCAGCACCGGCAGGCTCTCGTCGCCATCGAACTGGTAGTGCAGCCTGACGCTGGCGGGGCCGGCAAGGTCGGCAAAAGGCATGGCGGGTCTCCGGTTCAGTTCTGGGCGATGGCCGAACCGTGCTGCGCCAGCGCGGTCACCTTCATTTCCATGTACGGGTAGAGCGGCAGGCCGGTCAGGATCGTGTGCAGTTCGTCGGCGTCCCTGACGTCGAAGATGCTCACATTGGCGTAGAGCCCGGCCACGCGCCACAGGTGGCGCCACTTGCCGTCACGCTGCAATTGCTGGGAGTACGCCTTTTCGTCGGCCTTGATCTTGTCGGCCACTTGCGGGTCGAGCGTCTGGGGAATGCGGACAGTCATTTCGACCATGAACAGCATGGGCGGTCTCCTGCGGATACGGGGGATTGGGAAGGGTTCGGGGGCGTGCCGGCCCGGCGTCAGATGTGGCGCACGCCGTCCAGGTAGGCCTTGCGCCAACGTACGATCTTCACCTCGGCAAACAGGCCCACCTGGTGGAACGGGTCGGCCTCGATGAACGCCTGGGCGGCTTCGCGGGTGTCGACATCGACGATGTAGAGCCCGCCGCCACCGTCGCTGCCATCATCGGCCAGCTTGGCGCCACAGGCCAGCAGCAGCGCCTTGTTGGCCTCCAGGAAGTCCAGGTGCGTGGGCCGGTTGGCCTGGCGCACGTGCTGGTGGTCGGGCTTGTCGAAGGTTTCGATCAGGTAGGGCATGCGGTCTCTCCAGTCGGTTGGGGTCGGTACGGCTCAGTGCGTCATGATGCCCCAGGCCAGCAGCGCCACGATATAGATCGCGCCCACCCAGAACATCATGATCACGGTGTAGCCCATCACGTCCTTGAGCTTGAGCTTCGAGAGCGCCAGCGCCGGCAGGATCCAGAACGGCTGCACCAGGTCGTTCCAGGCATTGCCGAGCATCACCGACATCGACGTCTGCGCCACCGAACTGCCGATGGCCTTGGCCGCATCGATCATGAACGGACCCTGGATTACCCAGTGGCCGCCACCCGAAGGCGCGAAGAAGTTGATCACGAAGCTGCTCACCAGACCCCAGAACGGCAGGGTCTGCGGCGTGGCGATGTCGACGAACACGCGCGAGATGGTATCCACCAGCCCCGAGCCCGCCATCACCGCCATGATGCCCGCGTAGAACGGGTACTGCAGGATGATGCCCGAAATCGTCTTGATGCCCTCGTTCAGCCGGGCCACGTAGTTGGCCGGCGTGCCCAGCAACAGCACGCCGATGAACAGGATCAGGAAGTTGATCAGGTTCAGGTCCAGCGTACCGCCCTGCATGAAGTACAGCACCGCATAGGCCATGCCGCACAGCCCGATCACCAGGCTCAGCAGGCGGCTGTTGTTCATGCGCGTGGCCAGCGTGTTCTCGATTCCCATGCTGTGCCCGCCCGCCGCGCTCTCGGCGGCCATGTTCTCCTCGCGGATCTCGACCACGTCCCTTGCGTCGCGCGGATGCAGCATGGCGTTGAGCAGCGGCAGCGTGACGATCACGGCCAGGCTGGTCAGCAGCATCGGCGCGGAGAAGATGGTGTCCTTGAGCGCGATGACGCCCATCAGCTTCTCCATCGGGTGTCCCGGCGTGGAGATCAGTACCGGAATGCTGGCCGACAAACCCAGCCCGTACATCGTGAAACCGCTATAGGCCGAGGCGATGATCAGCGGGTAGTGCACGCCCTTGACCTTGATCGCCAGCTTGCGCGCGATGATGCCGCCCACCACCAGGCCGAAGCCCCAGTTCAGGTAGCTGCCGATACCGCCCACCAGCGTGGCGACGATGATCGCGCCGCGCGGCGTGGCCACGCGCGCCACGATGCTGTTCAGGAACCGGTCCACCAGCGGCGCGGTGGCCAGCACATAGCCCATGGCCAGGATCACGGCCATCTGGGTGGTGAACGAGAGCAGGTTCCAGAAACCCTTGCCCCAGTTCAGGATCACGGCGCTGGCGCCCTGCCCCTCCACCAGCATCGCCATGACCATGCTGAGCAGCGTCAGGCCGATGGCGAATACAAACGGGTCCGGCAAATACCGGCGCATCAGTTCTGTGAAGAACCCGGCAACCTTGTTCAAGGCTTGTCTCCTGAAATCCGAAATGACCGCATATCGAACCAGCGTTCTACATGCGAACGTCTTCTCTACAAGCCGGCAGCGTATGCGGTCGCCAGAAGCAATGTCAAGGCAATGAAAGGTGGGATTCAGGCCATCAAACGCAATGGTTCGATGTTGCGGCGCAATGCGAAGATGACAGGGTTGTCATGTTGAAAGCCGAGCAAGCACAGGGCGGAAACGGGTTTTTGCATTGCACAAAAAGCACGCCCGGCCGGAAGATCGCTCCGGCCGGTATCCGCACACAATAGCTGCCGCTGAAAGGTTGGCGAAACGGCTATGTCTGGACGCGCAAATGGTTCTGCACATCCTTTACGCCGATCACGTGGTCAGCGATGTCTTCGATGCGATGTTTCTGGCCCCGGTCGCGTACGGTGCCGCGCAGGCTGACCACGCCGGCCGCCACATCCACCTCGACTTCGCTCAGGTCCAGATGCGCATCGTCGGCCAGCCGCTCGCAGACATCGTCGCGCACACGCTCGTCGGCACGCTGATAACCCTTGGGCCAGCGGGGCTCACCGCGCTGCAGCGGGTTGAAATCTGCGCCTTCCCGCTCGCGCGGCATGCCCGCCGCGCGCCCGCCGGCACCGGGCCGATGCCGCAGCGCGTCGTCGGTGTGCCGATCCTGCCAGTTCACATCGGCCGCGCGGTTCCAGGTGCCGCGCCCCGGCCCGGCACGCAGGCCATCGTTCTCGTCAATCCCATACGCGGCAGGATCGACCCGCGCGTCGGCACCAATACCCCGGCCATCGCGCGCCTGCCGCGCCCACGGACGCGGATAGGAATCCGGCTTGTTCCCGATATCCTCGGTCTGGTCATGAACGGCCCAGTCACTGCCTTCGTTCGGCACGCCGGCCTTGAACCATCGGTTCTGCTCTGTCATGGCGGTTCTCCGAAATTCTGGTGAATGCCATGTGATGCAAGACTTGTTCCGAGCCGCAACTGACGCAGACTGGGCCGTGGATCGCGCAATGCGCGGATAACTCCGCCGGCGAAGGCAAGAATTACACGGAGAGGGACGCCGGGTCTTCCCGGCGCTTACCGATCGTCGTAGTGATATCGGCAGCTGACAATCGACAGCGCGACGTCATCGGCCTTGTAGATCAGACGATTCGTATCGTCGATCCGTCTTGACCAGAATCCTGCAAGGTTACCCTTCAACGGCTCAGGTTTGCCGATGCCCTCGAAAGGCGAGCGTCGGGCGTCCTCGACCAGTTGATTGATTCGCTTCAGCGTCTTGCGATCCTGCCCCTGCCAGAACAAGTACTGCACCCATGCATCGTCAGTAAACAGGATGTTTCGGCTCATTCGGAGGGAGTCTCCGGATCGAGCAAGGTATGTTGCCGCGCCTCGCCCTTCCGTAACTGTTCGAGAGATCGAGCCAGGTGGGCGGCGTTGGCCGGCGAGTTCAGCAGATAGATCGTCTCGGCCCAACTATTGTATTGCTCTTGAGACATGATCACCGCGTTGGGCGCGTCGCGCCGCGTGATGAGAACCGCGTCGTGATCTTCAATGGCTTGGTCGATCACCGCCTTGAGGTTATTCCGCGCGTCAGAAAAGTGGACAGTGCGCATCGCAAACTCCAGTACTTGTTCAATTAACTGTACAAGTATAGCCCTTCAACCGGTTGGCCGATACCCGCCATGCAACGCAAAAACCCCGGTCGACGCGATGTCGGCCGGGGCTGGCGAAAACCGTCAAACGGAGGTTACGCCGACTGCACGCGATACCGCTCCAGCCAGTGCGCATATGGCGCCGGCAGCACCCACGACGGGCGCTCCAGGCCCAGCTTGAGCGCTGTCTGGTACGGCCAGTGCGGGTTCGCCAGCATCGCGCGGCCCACCATCACCAGGTCCATCTGGCCTTCCTCGACCACGCGGTTGGCTGCCACCGGGTCATCGATACCCCACGACGACGCCACCGGCAGGCCGGCTTCGCGCTTCACGCGGTCGGACACCGGTGCCAGGAAGGCCGAGCCCCAGGGGATCTTGGCGTCCGGCGTCGAGAAACCGACGCTGACGTTCAGCATGTCGAGACCACCCTCGCGCATGGCACGGACCAGTTCGATCGATTCGGCCAGCGTCTGCTCGTCGCGGCCGTCGTACTCGATCACGCCGAAACGGGCAGTCAGCGGCAGGTTGGCCGGCCAGACCTCGCGCACGGCGGCCAGCGTTTCCAGCAGGAAGCGGCCCCGGCCGGCGGCGTCGCCGCCATAGCCATCGGTACGCGTATTGCCGTGGACCGAGAAGAAGCTCTGCGCCAGATAGCCGTGCGCAAAGTGCAGCTCAAGCCACTGAAAGCCGGCATCGCGGGCACGGATCGCGGCGGCCACGAAATCGGCCTGGACGCGCTCGATGTCCGCCTGCGTCATCGCCTTCGGCATCTTGTTCAGATTCGCACCGAACGGCACCGCCGACGGCGACAGCGTTTCCCAGCCGCGCGGATCGTCTTCGGCGATGTGGTCGTCGCCTTCCCACGGCCGATTGGCGCTGGCCTTGCGGCCGGCGTGGGCAATCTGGATGCCCGGTACGGCGCCGCCTGCCTTGATGGCTGCCGCGATCTTCGCCATACCCACCGCCTGCTCGTCATTCCACAGGCCCGTGTCTCCCGGGGAGATCCGGCCCTCCGGCGAGACCGCGGTGGCCTCGACGATCACCAGACCCGCGCCGCCGCGCGCCAGACCGGCGTAGTGCGACAGATGCCAGTCGGTGGTGAAGCCGTCGACGGCGCTGTACTGGCACATCGGCGGCACCGCGATGCGGTTGCGCAGCGTGACGTCCTTGAGGGTGAACGGCGTGAAAAGTGCGGGCGTAGTCATGTCAAATCCATATTCTGTTGCAATGCAGCGAATATAGTGGCGCCTCGCTATAATGAAAACCGATTCCGCGTTATCCCCTCGATAAGATTTCATTATGCTGAACCCGCAATGGCTGCGTTCGTTCGCCATGTTGGCGCAGGCCGGCAGCTTCACCGCCGCCGCCGACGAACTGAAACTGACCCAGGCCGCCGTCAGCCAGCACATCCGCCACCTTGAAGACGCGCTTGGCCCGCTGCTGATCCGCCGCCCCCGCGCGCTGGAACTGACCCCGGCCGGCAAGGCGCTGCTTGAATACTGCGCCGAGATGGAGCGCGCCAACGAACGCCTCCATGCCCGGCTGGCCGATGACGGCGAGGTCGGCACCGTGGGCCTGATCACGCCCGGCAGCATCGGCCTGTTCCTCTATCCGCGCCTGCTCGACCTGCAGGCGATGACCCCGGGCCTCGTCATCCGCCACCGCTTCGCCCCCGACGCCGAAGTCCTCGAAGCCGTGCTGCACAACCGCTTCGAGATCGGCCTGGTCATGCTCAAACCCGACGATCCGCGCCTCACTGCGAGTGCGTTCAGCGAGGAACCACTCGAACTGGTCTATCCGGCCGGCGAGCGCATCGATTCGTGGCAAGACCTCGAACGCATGGGTTTCATGGACCACCCCGACGGCAAGGCAATGGCCAGCCGCCTGCTGAGCCGCCATTTCCCCGGCAACCCCGGCGTCCAGACCCTGCCCTGCCGCGGCTTCAGCAACCAGGTGGGCCTGATGCTCGAACCGGTGGCGCGCGGCTTCGGCTTCACGGTCATCCCGCGCTACGCCCGCCAGGCATTCGCCAACCAGGAGGCGATCGAAGTCGTGCAGTGCAATGTGCCCGTGGTCGACACCCTCTGGCTCATCCACCGCGCCGAATGGCCACTGTCGCCGCGGGCGGCACGGGTGGTCGAGTACCTGCGGCGGCAGGTGAAGGCGGTGTGAGACCAGATTCCACGTCATCAGTCATGCTGGCGGCATTGCATCACGTGGACGACACCACCTTCCACGATGTAGACCAGCCGGTCGCCCCGGCTGATCCGGCGCGACCAGAAGCCCGAGAGATCCCCCCTCAGAGGCTCCGGCTTGCCCGTGCCGGTGAAAGGCGTCCTGGAGATTTCTTCGATCAGTGCATGGATGTCTTCAACAATGCGCGGGTCGTTCGCCTGCCAAAAGAGATAGTCTTCCCAGGCGTGGCGGGAAAATGCCACTTTGCCCCTACCTGCGACGGACGCTTTGTTCCTTGCTTTCTGCTTCTGCGTCATTCTTCAGCAATTCCCGTTCTACGGTTTTGCCGGCCTTGAACTCGGCGATGGATTCCCGCAGCCGCGCTGCATTTTTCTCGGAGCCCAACAGATGCAGTGTCTCCAGCATGCTGTTGTAGTCCTCGAGCGAGATCAGTACGACATGCTCGCCACGCTGCCGGGTGATAACCGTCGGTTCATGGTCCCTGCACACGGCATCCAGCGCCTGCTTGAAGCTGGCGCGTGCCTCGCTGAAAGTCATTACGTTCATATCTGATGGCGGGGTAGGCGGCGCACATCCCACATGTAAGCGCCAGAGAAACATTGTACTAACTTCTGTACCTACCATGAACAAACTCCCTTGATTGGCCGCGAGGTTGAATACTGCATATCCATACAGTGTTCGGACGTTTTGGCGCAACGCAAATCCTGTGCAGGAATCGCCAAGACAACCCCGCCCACCTCGCATACCCTCTCCACCCAATCTCCACCACTGCGCCCCGAACCGGCAGCCCCCGCTCGCCGATCCACACCATGCCCCGCCCCGTTCCTGCCTGGTTGCCCGTCGTGGGCTTCGTCCTGATCTGGTCCACCGGTTTTATCGTCGGCAAGGCTGTCGTGCCGGTGGCCGATACGAGCCTGTTCCTGCTGGCGCGGTTCGCGCTGGCGGCGCTGCTATTCCTCGGGCTGGCGCTGGCCGCCGGGGTCGCGTGGCCGCCGCTGGCGCAGGTGCCGCGCCACCTGCTGGCCGGGGCGCTGATGCAGGGCGTCTACCTGTGTGCCGGTTACGGCGCGGTGGCGCATGGGATGTCGCCGTCGATCATGGCGTTGCTGGGCGCGCTGCAGCCGCTGCTGACGGCGCTGCTGGCCATTCCGCTGCTCGGCGAGCGGCCGTCCGGGCGCACCTGGCGCGGACTGGGGCTGGGCGCGGCAGGGGTGGCTCTGGTAGTCTTGCCGGCGATGCGGGCCGGCGCGCCGCACACGGTGTCGCCGCTCGTGCTGCTGATCGGCCTGCTGGCCATACTCTCGATCACGATGGGAACGCTGCTCCAGAAAACCTCGATCGCGCGCGCGGACATCCGCGCCAGCTCGGCCTGGCAGAACGCCGGGGCCTTGCTCGTGGCCGTGGTGGTGGTGGGCGTCACGTCGGCAACATCGGGCGGCTTCACGGCGCTGCGCTGGACGCCCGGCGCCACGCTCTGGGTCACCCTGGGCTGGGCCGCGCTGGTGCTGTCCGGGCTCGGCACGTGGCTGTTGCTCGGCCTCGTGCGGCGCGGCCAGGCCGCAAAGGCTGCCGCGCTGATGTTCCTGGCCCCGCCGCTGGCAGCCGTGCAGGCCGCGCTGCTGTTCGGAGACCGGCTCGGGCCGGTGCAATGGCTCGGCATGGCCGTGGCCGGCTTCGGCGTATGGCTGTGCCAGACGCAAGGTAGTGCGCGGCATGCCGAAGCTCGTTGACCACGCCTCGCCGCTGGTCGAGCCGCGCCGCTATCCGCGCCGGCCGTTCGGCCATGCGCACGATTACCACCAGTTGCTGTTTGGCGTCGATGGCGAGATCGAACTCGAAATCGACGGCCACGCCTATCGCGTCGATGCGGGGCGCGGCCTGGTCATCCCGGCGGGTGCCCACCATCTCTGCGCCGGGCTGACCGACAACCTCCAGCTCGTGGCCGATTTTCCGGCCAGTTCCGTGGCGCTGCCCGCACGGCTGATGGCCCGGCCGCGCACGTTCCCGATCGATGGCGCGTTCGCCTCGCGCGTACGCCTGCTCGCCACCGTGCAGGAGGCCGGCAGCACGTCGAGCCAGATGGCCTGGCAGCGGGCGGCCGCGCTGGCCGGGGGGCTGTCCGGCATGCTCGGGCTGCGCGACATGCCGGCTGACGCCGCGCGGTTTCCGGTATCCGATATCGACCGCTACCTGCGCGCCAACCTGGCCACGCCGCTGCGTGTCGAGGCGCTGGCGGCCCGCATTGGCTGGGGCGCGCGCCGCTTTCACACGCTGTTCTGCGAGGCGTTCGGCGACACGCCGCACGGCTACCAGACCCGCCTGCGGCTCGATCAGGCCGTGCAGTGGCTGATGGTCGGCACCATGCCGCTGGCGGAGATCGCCCAGGGGGTGGGCTACCCCGACCAGACCACCTTCACGCGGGCCTTCGCGCGCCGTTTCGGCATGCCGCCCGGCACGTGGCGATCCGCCTCCACGGCGCCCGGCAATATTTACAAAGGCAAGTAAGTAGCACACGGCGCCGGCGCGAGCCGCCACGCAGGCACAAGGCCGGGCCACCGGTACGAAACTTGCGCAGCGTACCCTTCGCCATGCCAAACACCGCCGACGCCCCCCTGCTCCGCCCCGGCCACAACTGCTGGCGCGTGGAACCGTGCAACCGCTTCGCCATGCTCGTCGATGGCGACGCGTACTTTCCCGCGCTGCGCGAGGCGCTGACGCGCGCCGAGCACACGGTCTTCATCCTCGGCTGGGACATCGACAGCCGCATGCGCCTGCTGCCCGACGAGCCCAACGATGGCCTGCCCGCCGAACTGCGGGATTTCCTGATCGCACTGTGCCGGCGGCGCCGCAAGCTGCGCGTCTACGTGCTGAGCTGGGACTTTGCGATGGTGTTCGCGCTCGAACGCGAATTCCTGCCTTCGGCCCGGCAGCACTGGCAGAGCCACCGCCGGCTTTCATTCCATCTCGACGGCAACCATCCGCCCGGCGCCTCGCATCACCAGAAAGTGGTCGTGATCGACCATCAACTGGCATTCTGCGGCGGGCTGGACCTGACGATCCGCCGCTGGGACACCCACCACCACCTGGCCGACGAGCCGCGCCGCGTGGACCCTGACGGCAAGCCCTACACCCCCTTCCACGATGTGCAGTGCGTGGTCGACGGGCCGGCCGCCGCCGCGCTGGGCGACATTGCCGCCGAGCGCTGGTTCAGCGCCACGGGCCGCCGTCCGCGCGTGCCGAAGGCGAAGGCGAAAGCGGTCCCCGGCCCGGACCGCTGGCCGCAGCAGGTCAATCCCGATGTCACGGACGTACGCGTCGGCATCAGCCGCACGTTCCCGCCGCGCGACGACACGCCCGCCATCAACGAGATCCGTGCGCTCTACGTGGATGCCATCGCCGCCGCGCGCGACCACATCTATCTCGAAAACCAGTACTTCAGTTCGGGGCTGATCGCCGATGCCTTCGAGGCGCGCCTGCGCGACGCCGACGGGCCGGACATCGCGCTGGTCTCGCGCCGCACCGAAAGCGGCTGGCTGGAGGAAGCCAGCATGGGCGTGCTGCGCGCGCGCCTGTGCCGCGAGCTGCGCGACGCCGATCCGCAAGGCCGCTTCCAGCTCTACTGCCCCCATGTGCCCGACCTCGGCGATGCCTGCGTGAACGTGCACAGCAAGGTCATGGCCGTGGACGACCGCCTGCTGACCATCGGCTCGGCCAATCTCAGCAACCGCTCGTTCGGGCTCGACACCGAATGCAACGTCACGCTCGAAGCCAACGGCGACCCGCGCGTGGCCAAGGCAATCCGTGCGATGCGCGACCGGCTGCTCTGCGAGCACCTGGCGGTCACCCCCGAGGAACTGGCGCAGGCGGTGCAGGCCAGGCCGCGCCTGAACCAGGCACTGGCCGCGCTGCACCGGCCCGAGGGCCGCACGCTGCAGCCGTTCACGCCGACCGTGCCCGACGACATCGACGCCGCCGTGCCGGACGCCGCGCTGCTCGACCCCATCGAGCCGATCGACACGGACCAGATCATGGCCGAGTTCGTGAGCCACGAGGCGCGTCCGCAAGTGGCCAACCGGGTGGCGGTGCTGATGGCGCTGGTACTCGTGGTGGCCGGCGTGGCGTTTGCCTGGCGCTATACGCCGCTGCGCGAATGGGCCGACTTCCGGCACGTGCTTGGCATCGTGCAGGACATCGGGCGCATGCCGCTGGCCCCGCTGGCGATGGTGGGGGTCTTCGTGGCCGGCGGGCTGCTGATGGTGCCGGTCACGGTACTGATCGTGGTGACAGTGGTGGTGTTCGGGCCGCTCTACGGCGCCGCGGTGGCACTGGCGGGCACCGTGCTGAGCACGGCGGCCACCTACACCGTGGGCCGCCTGCTCGGCCGCAACGCCGTGCAGCGCTTCGGCGGCACGCGGCTGAACCGGCTGAGCCAGCAGGTTGGCCAGCACGGCCTGCTGGCGATGGTGGTACTGCGGCTCGTGCCGGTGGCGCCGTTCACGCTGGTCAACCTGGTGGTGGGCGCCTCGCGCATCCGGCTGCGCGACTGCCTGCTCGGTACGGCCATCGGCATGACGCCGGGCATCCTGCTGTCGGCCTCGCTGGTCAATCGCATCGCCGCGGCGGCGCGCGATCCCAACGCCATCACGTTTGCGCTGCTGGGGCTGGTGCTGCTGATTCCGGCGGGCCTCTGGTGGGTGCTGCGCAGGCGGCGCCGGCGTCGCAGCGATGCGGCAGCCCAGGCCGCCGAGGCCGCGCGCTGGGGCACGCCGGGCCAGGCCTGCTGCACGCCGCGCGCCCCCGGTACGGCCACCACCCGCCCGGCCCGTCGCGCGGCCGGCACGGAGGCTCCGCACGCGGGAGGCGCCCGGTGAACGCACCCCACCCGGCTTCCCACCTTCCCGTGGGCGCGCTCCACGCCGATATCTCGGTGGCCAGCTACAACATCCATGGCGGCGTCGGCACCGATGGCCACTTCGTGCCGAACCGGATCTGCGACGTGCTCTGCGAACTGCGCGCCGACCTCGTGGCGCTGCAGGAGGTGGAGACACGCGGCACGGGCTTCGACATGCTGCAGTTCCTGTCCCAGCGCACGGGCCTGCACGCCATTCCCGGCCCCACGCTCGTGCGCGACGATGGCGACTACGGCAACGCACTGCTCACGCGCTACCGGCCGCTGAGCGTGCGCCACATCGACCTCAGCGTGAAGCGCCGCGAGCCGCGCGGCGCCATCGATGCCCAGCTCGAATGCAATGCGATCGAGTCCGGCACCTTCGCGCTGCGCGTGATCGCCACGCACCTGGGGCTGCTGCCGAGCGAACGGCGCTGGCAGGTACGCCGGCTGCTGACCGCGCTGGCCGAAGCACCCGAGCAGCCCACCATCCTGCTGGGCGATGTCAACGAGTGGTTCCTGTGGGGACGTCCGCTGCGCTGGCTGCACGCGTACTTCGAGCGCACGCCGCATGTGTCCACGTTCCCGTCGCGCTGGCCCTTCCTCGCGCTCGACCGCATCTGGACCTCGCCGCGCGCCCATCTGCTGGCCGTGGCCAGCCACCGCACCGCGATGGCAAGACTTGCATCCGACCACCTGCCGCTGCTGGCACGCATGCGGCTCGTTTCGCGTTAGCGTTGCCGATAGTTCTGGCGTTTTTACGATGTTTGTGGCCCGCTGCGGTGCAATACGGCACGCCTGCGCGCGGCCATCCACCATGGCCGGCACGGTATGCGGCGCAGCGGCAATACGGGTATTTCGCTAGGCTTGCGCGCTAGATCGGGGCATCGTGCATGCCTATACTGAAATTGCGCCCGGTGCGTCGCGTGCAGCGTGCGATGCCGGTGCCGAATAACGACAGGGCAGGCGAATGGCGCTCCCGGGAGGACGCCGCCGATGGTTCGACAGAGCCTGCCCGAACAACAGGAAAGTGGAGATGGGCATGCCCAGCGAACAGTTCCTAGCCATCCAGGAAACCCGCCGCTCGGGGCTACGTGCCTTGCGCGCGGCGCTGCTCGAGGTACACAAGGAAGTGATCGGCTACGACCGCGGCCAGTACGAGAGGCTGCACGGTCCGATTCCCGCCGGGCAATTTGTCCAGCTCATCACCGAAGAGGCGTTCTTCCGCTGGCTCGATCCGCTGTCGCGGCTGATCGTCGAGATCGACGAGGAACTGGACGGCGACGAGCATCACGACGAAACCTGCCGCGCGGTGGCCGGTGCCACGCAGAAGCTGTTCAGCGATCGCGGCGACGAAGCCTTCCGCAAGCGCTATCAGGAGGCCCTGCAGGACGAGGCCTCGGTGACCGTAGCGCATGGCCGGCTGATCTCGGTGATCGGCCAGTTGCGGCAGCTTCCCTGACTGGCTGATGCCAGTCAGGCCGCCACGCTAGCGGCGGCCGCGACCGCCCCCGCCGCCCCGGTAGCCGCCGTGGCCGCCGCCGTAGCCACCTCGATAACCACCCCGATAGCCTCCGCCATACGCGCCCCGGTAGCCGCCACGGTAGCCGTGGTAGCCCCGTCCGCCGTAGTAGCCGGGATAGCCGCGATAGCCCCGGTAACCGTAGTAGCTCCCGCTGCCGATCCACACCCCGCCGTAGACACGCGGGCCGTAGTACGCATTGGGATAACCGTACGGGTAGCCGCCGTAGTAGTAGGTTGAGTAGGGGTAGGTGGGCGGATAGGACGCGTAGCCGGTCGAGTAGGTGACACTTCCCGAGCCGCCCGAGACATAGGCCGACGTGTAGCCCGGCGAATAGGCCGAGGGATAGGCAGTGGAGTAGGCGGGATACCCGTCGTAGCCCGGATACGCCACGCAGCCGGCGAGCACGCTCGCGAACGCGAGCACGATGCCCGCCCTGATCCTCGGCATCGCACCATGCAGGTCACCACGCATACCGGCCTCCGTCGTCTGCTTCGGCGCCGGGTTGTCGCGCCGCAAACGTTAGACACGAATCGGCGCAAAGAAGTCCATATTTAAAGATTCTTCGATTTCGGAATCAGAATCCTCTCCATACACTCCGTCTCACCCGTGCAACACGGGTGACCCAACGGAGTTCAGGGTGACCCCTCCCCTGCGACTCATGCTTCAGATGCCACGTTGCTCCCCGCCGCGTGGCATCCTTTTTTTTTGGGTGTCTGCCGGCCTCAGCCGGCCAGCAATCCCTTCTCCACCATCTCCAGCAACCTTGGCCCGATCTGCGCGGCCTGCTCGCGTGCGTGGCTGCGCAACGGACCGTCGATCAGCATGATCGCGAGCCCGTGCACCGCTGCCCACGCAATGTATTCGGCGCCGGGCCGGCGCTGCGCAGGCAGGATACCGGCGTCGACCCAGCTATCCAGCGCGGCGCCGAGCAACTCGAACGGATTCATGCCGCTGTTGCCGGCCTTGGCGGGATCGGTATCGCTCTCCACATCGTCAGGCACCGAGAACGCGGTGCGGAACAGCCCCGTCTCTTCGAGCGCGAAACGCAGGTAGCCCGTGCCCACCGCGCGCAGGCTGCCGCGCGCCCGCTCGGTGGGGGAGGCATCGGCCGGCAGCGCGGCAAGCTCGGCTTCCATTGCCATGGCCAGGCTCGACAACGCCGCAGCGCGCACGGCCTGCAGCAGATCCTGCCGGTTGGCGAAATGGCGATAGGCGGCGTTCGGCACCACCCCGGCCCGGCGCGTGGCCTCGCGTAGCACGATCGCATCGGGTCCGCCGTGGCGCGCCAGGTCGATGCCGGCTTCGAGCAGCGCCCGGCGCAGGTCGCCATGCCGATAGGTGGTACGGGTGGGCGGCGGGCTGGCGGCGAGTCGGGTCATGCTCCCCCTATGTGGACAGCGTCCATCTCATTGGCATTAATAGTAGACAGTGTACACAAATAGTGCCAGTTTCCCGGGGTGCGCGGGGCGCCGCTAGAGGATGGGCGCGAACAGCTTGGCCACGTGCATGGCCACGCGCAGCACCGCCGGCGCGCCAAGAAAATCGGCGCTGTCGATCCGTCGCGCCTGGGCGAAATCGGCTTCGAGCATGCGCGCCACATCGGCCGCGAACGCCGGATGGGCGGTCATCACCATCATTTCGAAGTTGAGCCGGAACGAGCGATTGTCGAGATTGGCCGTCCCCACGGCCGCCGCCACATCGTCGATCAGCACCACCTTCTGATGCAGGAAGCCAGGCTGGTAGCGGTAGATCTTCACGCCGGCGCGGATCGCCTGGTAGGCGTAGATCGTCGATGCGCCAAAGACCACCAGATGGTCCGGCCGCGACGGGATCAGGATGCGCACGTCCACGCCGCGCAGCACGGCCAGCCGCAGCATGGCGAACACGGCCTCGTCGGGCACGAAATAAGGCGAGGTCATCCAGAGCCGGCGCGTGGCCGACTGGATCGCCTCGACGAAGAACAGCGAGCAGGTCTCCTGCGCATCGGCGGGGCCGGACGGCACCACCTGGCACACCATGTCGCCGGCCTTGCCCGGCGGCGGCATCATCAGGTATGGCACCTCGCGCGCGGCCCAGTACCAGTCTTCCGCGAACGCCATCTGCAAATCCAGCACAGCCGGGCCGCGGATCTCGATATGGGTGTCGCGCCACGGCGCCAGCGGGGCGCGCTTGCCCAGGTATTCGTTGCCCACGTTGTGGCCGCCCACGAAGGCGCGCGCACCGTCCACCACCACGAGCTTGCGGTGGTTGCGGAAATTGAGCTGGAAGCGATTGACAAAGCCGGGATGCGTCGAGAACGGCCGCGCCTGCACGCCGGCCTGGTGCAGCACGCGCACGTACTCGCGCCCTAGCCCGTGGCAGCCGATGCTGTCATAGAGGAAATAGACCCGCACCCCGGCCTGGGCGCGCTCGCAGAGCCGGCGCTGCAACGCGCGGCCGAGTTCGTCGTCGTGGACGATGAAGAACTGGACGATGATCTGTTCGGTGGCGGCGTCGATCGCCGCGAAGATGGCCTCGAACGTGGCGTCGCCATTGATCAGCAGCCGCACGTCGTTGTTGCTCAGGCACGGGATGCCGGTCAGTGCCGGCAACGCGCGCAGGCACGCCTGGGGCGGATGGTGCACGACGCTGGCGCCCAGTGCCTCGCGCTCGGGCACGGTCATCCCCTGGCGGATCTCGCGCAGGCGGTCGTCGTTGAAGCGGCGCGCGTTGACATAGCCGGCAAAGCGGCTGCGCCCGAAGATCAGGTAAGGCACCAGCGCGAAGTACGGCATCATCACCAGCGACCCCGCCCAGGCAATGGCGCCCGGCGCGGTACGCACCGTCATGACGGCGTGCAGGGCAGCCACCACGCCCACGCAGTGGAACGCGACCACGACCGCGGCAATCAGGCTAGGACTCAGCATCGGCAACTGGCGGCCTCGACGGCCTCCCTGATCCGGAGAGCCGTATTCTGGCACGGCAAGTCACTTACCCGCACCCATACCAAGGTGCGGGGCTGCCCATACTGCCCATTTTTTAATCACGCCGACGCGTGGACGGCCCCGCCGGCCCGCCGGGCTGGTCCCGCCCTGGTTATCCACAACTTCTGTGGATAAGCGGCAGTTGGCCGGTTTCATGACAAAAACCTGTCCTTCGCGCGACATCCGGCGACAACTGTGACGCCATCGCAGCCCATTTAAGGAAACCGCGATTGTTGCAGCGCCCCCCCGTCGATACGCTGCGACGAGCGTTTTGCCCTTTTAATGCGTTTTGCAGGATCGATAGTGTCGTATGAATGACCGTGCCAATATCGCGCTGCTCGGCAGCAGCGCCTCCCCCCTCCATCCCATGCAGGAACTGCTGTCGATTGCCGGGTTCCAGTGCAACTATTTTCAGGCCGGCCGTGACCTGATCCACGGCCTCGGCCACGACAACTTCGAGATGCTCCTGATCGACAGGGATCTGCCCGACATCTCCGCCATCGACGTGATCCGCGCCGTGCGCGCGGTGCGCAACCGCGATGTGCCGATCGTACTGTTCGCCGGCCAGGGCAGCGATGACGACGTGGTCGAGGCGCTGGACGCCGGCGCCGACGACTACGTGGTACGGCCCCTGAGCGCACGGGTGCTGCTGGCCCGTCTGAGCGCGCTGCGCCGGCGCGTGGCCGACACCCGCCTGCGCGCGCCGCTGCCGCTGCGCGCCGGCGGCTATGAACTGAACAGCCCGGGCCGCTATGCCACGCTGCACGGCGTGCGGATTCCGATGACGCCCAAGGAGTTCGATCTCGCCATGCTGATGTTTGCCAACGCGGGCCGCATCCTGGCCAGCCAGCGCATCGAGAACACGATCTGGGGCCACGACCTGCCGGGCGATTCCCGGGCGCTGGCCGGGCTGGTTTCGCGCATGCGCCGCACGCTCAATCTGTGTCCGGAGAACGGGGTGACCGTATCGGTGGTCTACGCGCAGGGCTACCGGCTCGACGTGCTCGACCACGCCGCACGCGAGGAATTGTCGAGCCACCGCGAGGTGCAGGCCGACCCGGACACCCCCGCCCTGCACTACTGACCGATCGTTCCGCCAGCACTCCTCCGCGGGGCCGGCAGGTGACGCCGCGTCACGCCGGCGTCACATCTGTCGCGGACCATCTCACCGCGCCGCGAGACTCACCGATGCCACCGCCCGGCTCCCAGCCGGGCCGCAAAGACTTCGGGAGCCGCCGCGCCTGGGTCATGGCAAGGCGGGGCAACGCCCCGGAGGAGTGTTACTCGTGTTTCAAGCCATCAAGCTGGGATTGCCCGCGCGGCGCGGCCAATCCGTGTGGCAGGGGCTCGCGCGGCTGCCGCTGGTCCTGCGGCTCTCGGCCGCGTTCGTCCTGATCTATGCCTTCGGCGCCATCGTCGGCCTGACCGGCATCGTCAACCTGATCGACCTCAAGGAAGATACCGACACGCTGTACCAGCGCGACATGCGCGGCGCGATCTCCGCCGAGCGGGCGCAGGCTTCGCTGGCGATGCTCGGCCGCGCGCAGCTCGCGCTGACGCTGGCCACCTCGGGCACCGAGCGCGACACGGCCGCCGGCGAGATTGCCGCGGCGATGAAGCAGCTTGACGCCGCCGTCGACGGCGTCCGTCACGCCGCGCCCGAACAGGCGCAGGCGCTGCAGAAGGAGCGCGTCGCGGCCGGCGACCTGACCAGCCGCTTCGTCGAACTGATGCGCAAGCAGCCGCTCGACGCACTGCAGTTCGATGCCGCCGTCTCGATCGACAGCCATTTCCTGAACGAACAACTGCAGAAGCTCGGCGCGCTGATCGAGACCACCCGTACCGCGCTGGCACGACAGGCCGCCGGCACCGTGGCGGGCGTCGCCGCCGCGCAGACCCGCGCGCAGCGCGTGATGGCCGGCCTGCTTGGCGCGAGCCTGCTCGCCGCGGCCTGGCTGGCGTGGATTGCCGCGCGCAGCCTGACCCGCGAACTCGGCGGCGAGCCGCGCGACGCGGCGGCGGCCGCCAACCGCATTGCCGGCGGCGACCTGACGGCCCATATCGCGCTGCGCAACCAGGACGACGGCAGCCTGCTGTACTACCTGGCGGGCATGCGCGACCAACTGGCCGGAGTGCTGGCCGGCATCCAGCAATGCGCGCACGAGATCTCTGACGCCAGCCATGGCATCACGCAGGGCAACCAGGCACTGGCGACGCGCACCGGCACGCAGGCCGCCGCGCTGGCCGATGCCGCCAGCAACGTGACGCGGCTGACCACGCTGGTGCAGCAGGCCCACACGCAGGCGCAGGAATCGAGCGGGATGGCGAGCCGCGCGCGGCAGGCTACCGGCACGGGCATGGCGGCGGTGCGCGACATGAGCGCGGCCATGGCCAATGTCCATGCGCAGTCGCGCAATATCTCGGACATCGTTGCGGTGATCGAGAGCATCGCCTTCCAGACCAACATCCTCGCCCTCAACGCTGCCGTGGAAGCGGCCCGCGCCGGCGAGGCCGGGCGCGGCTTCGCCGTGGTGGCCCAGGAGGTGCGCGCGCTGGCGCAGCGCAGCGCCACGGCCGCCCGCGAGATTGGCACCATCATCGGCGACGCCGCGCGCGAGATTGCACGCGGCGCGGAACTCAGCACGCATGTCGAGTCTGCCATGTCAGGCATCGATACCGCTGTGCAGCATAGCCACACGCTGGCGGCCGAACTTAGCGAACTGGCCGACGAACAGGCCGCCGGCATCCGCACCGTGACCGACGCGCTGGCGCGCCTGGAACAGACCAGTGCCGACAACGCCCGGCTCGTGGACAGCCTGACCGGGCAGGCGGCGCGCCTCGACGAGCAGGCCGAGGCGCTGGAGGGCGACGTGGCGCGCTTCCGGTTCTAGGGCGCACCCGCGGGGAATTGTGGCTTCAGCCTGCTCCCGCGCTGCCGTAAATAGTGTTGATCCGATTTGCCGATGCCGGCTGGCCGGCTAGGATATCTGCCTGCCCGCTGGTTCCTGCGGGCGCGGCAGACCCGATCAACACTCACGCGCAGGTGGCGGAAAGGCAAAGGACGCATGCTACGCAAGGCCGGACAGGACGACAGCACATTCGAGGAAGACTTCGAAAACGCCGGGCGCGACTGGGCGCCCCGCCTGAAGCCTTGCGGCACCTGCCACGCCTGCGAGCAGCCCATCGGCCGGGCGGACCTGTTCTGCGGGATTGCCTGCCAGTACGCGTTCGAGCATTTCGAAATGCAATTGCTGCGCCGCCGCTAAACTCCGCCGCCTTCCCCATCCGCCCTCGTATCACGGCCTGACATATCTGCCGCCATGCCCGGCTGGCCGATTGCCGTACATTTCCTTTCAACTTCCTGTCAACCGCCCGGCCTTGCGACCCGTTGAGGCGATCATTGCGGCAGCTTCCGTCGTCCGCGCCGGCCCGGAATCCCAGGCTGGAGGCGGCAGATGTGTCCGCAGGAAACAATTGCGGGAACGGGGTAACCGGTATTTACGGATGGACGGATCAAGTTACACAACTGTTGCACTTACGCACACTTTGTGTCGTCCGGATCGTAAAAAAGCCAGATACGCTAGACCCATCCCATCACGACTGACCACGAAACATCATGTCTGAACGCCTCATCATGCTGGACGTACCCGGTGTCCTGTACTCGGACCGCTCCGCTGCCCGCCTGGGCGGTACGCCCAACACGGGCACGCTCCGGGATGTCAGGTTCTTCGACCCCATCGCGCTCGGTTTCCTGCGCCGCCTGTTCGGCATTGCCGGGGCCCGCGTGGTGGTGTCCGATGCGTGGCGCCGCGGCACCCCGGCGGCGATCTTCCAGCAGCTCGACCTGCAGGTGGAAGGCATGACGCCCCCGACGCAAGGCGGCCACGGCGCGGAAATCGACGCCTGGTTCGGCCAGCATGCGGCGCCCGGCGCCTGGGTCATCATCTCGACGGCTCCGGCCGCCTCGTTCAGCGCCGGGCAGCGTGCCCGGCTGGTGTCGGTCGATCCGGCCGAAGGACTGACGGTCGACAACTTCCGGCAGGCGCTCGACATCCTTGGCGTGGCCTGCCCGTCCACGGTAACGCCCGATTCGCGCGTCGAGCCGGGCCTGAAGGCCAAGCTGCGCCACCTGCAACGCCTGGCCCGCGACGAGCCTGAGCGCTTCACGCCCTCCCCGGCTGCCGACGGCGCCCGCGAGCAGGCCATGGCGGTAGCGGTGGCCAGCCTGACCGGCAAGCAGCTCGCTCCGTCGGTCATCCACGCCTGATCGTTTCCTTTCTCCGGTTTCGCCAGTCGTGACACGTGACAAAGGCCGCCCCTCGGGGCGGCCTTTTGTCGTTTAAGGAACTGGCGAATCAGCGAGCCGTCAGCTTGACCTGCGGGAAGTCCACGGGCACCGCGAACGCCACATTGATGTAGTTGGTGAACAGGTTCAGCGCAACATGGGCGACGATCTCGACGATTTCCTCGTCGTTGAAGCCCACTTCACGCAGGCGGGCCACATCGGCGTCGCTGCTCTGGCCACGCGACTCCACCAGTTGCAGCGCGAAAGCCAGCGCGGCGGCGGTCTTCGGATCGTTCGACTGGCCTCCCTGGGCCGCCGTCATCTCGTCGGCGCTGGCGCCGGCCTTGCGGCCCAGCGCGGTGTGCGCGGCCAGGCAGTACTCGCAGCGGTTGCGGTCGGCCACGGCCACGGCGATCTGCTCGCCCAGCTTGGCCGGAATCACGCCGCCGCCCAGCGCACCAAACGCGCCCCACATCGATTGCAGCGCGGCGGGCGAGTTCGACACGGCGCGGAACATCTTGGGAACGACGCCGAAAGCGCCGTGGATTTGCGCCAGCGCAACCTGGCTGCCTGCGGGGGCCGATTGGGGATCGAGTACGGGGATACGTGCGGTCATGATGTGCTCCTGGGTGGTCTGGGTTTCGGGACGCTGGTTTGTTGCTGTCCTTGGAGACCATAATGGTGCCAATCCGCGCACGCTGAGATACCATCCGTCCAGGAAACATATCCAATCGTCCAAGGACCATGGCTACCCCGTCCCTGACCAACTCGACCTCCCTCGCCGCCCCGTCCGCGCCGGTGGATCGGCTTTCAGCGCTGCTCGAACGCTTCCGCATCCGCGCCCACCTGTTCCACAGCGGCCCGCTGTGCGGCATTTCGCGCTTCAACGAGCCCGAGCGCGGCTTTCTGCACGTGATGCGCGATGGCGAGATGACCGTGACGCACCACAGCAAGGGGCTGCCCCGCGAACTGGCAATCCGCGAGCCGTCGCTGCTGTTCTATCCCCGCCCCGCCGTCCACACCTTCCATAATCCGCCAGCCGAGGGGTCGCACTTCGCCTGCGCCACGGTCGAGTTCGCGGGCGGCGCCCGCAACCCGCTAGCGCGCGCCCTGCCGCCACTGGTGGTGCTGCCGCTGGCCAGCGTCGAGGGGCTCGGCCCGGCGCTGTCGCTGCTGTTCGCCGAGACCGAGCGCGTGCGCTGCGGGCAGAGACTGCTGGCCGACCGGCTGTTCGAGGTGGTGGTGATCCAGCTGCTGCGCTGGATGCTCGACCACCCGGACACGGCCGGCATCCAGCCGGGGCTGATCACGGGCCTGTCGGACCCGCGTCTGGCGCGCGCGCTGGTGGCGATGCACGAGGCACCGGGGGAAAGCTGGAACCTGGAGAAGATGGCGGCCTGCGCGGGCATGTCGCGCAGCGCATTTGCCGAGGCGTTCCGGCAGATCGTGGGCCAGACTCCGGCCGACTACCTGACCGACTGGCGCGTCAGCCTGGCGCAGTCGCGGCTGCGCGATGGCGCCCCGCTGAAACTGCTGGCCGACGAGCTGGGCTATGCCAACCCGTCGGCCCTGTCACGCGTGTTCCTGGCCCGGGTGGGCCAGTCTCCGCGCGACTGGCTGCGCGCGGAGCAGAACGTGCCGACCGGCGCTTAGTAGTCGACCGTCATCGAGACCTTGAAGGTGCGCGGCGCGCCAACGAACAGCACGTTGTTGGAAGTCGAAACCCCGGCCCAGTAATCCTTGTTGGCGATGTTCTCGACAGCCGCGCGCATGGTGTAGCGCATCTGCGAAGCCTTGAAGGTGTACCGGGCACCAAGATCGAAACGGTTCCACGATGGCAGGCTGATCGTGTTCGACGTATTGGCGGCCTGGCGGCCCGTCTGGATATAGCGCGCCGATACCGTCGAGCCGGCCAGGAACGGCAGGTCGTACTCGCCGCTCAGCGTCAGCGTGTAGTTGGGCACGCCAACGCCCTTCTTGCCGTCCAGCAGCGGATCGTTCTGGTACTTGGAATCGATGTACGACACACCACCCAGCAGGCGGAAGCCGCGCAACGGCTCGCCGAACACACTCAGTTCCACACCGCGGTTACGCAACTCACGCAGGCCGAAGACGCTGCCCGTCAAGGTCGTTCCCTGCGGCTGCTCGATCTGGAAGATCGCCAGCGTCGTGCCGAACTTGCCGGCGTCGTACTTCACGCCCGCTTCCTGCTGCTTCGACTTCACCGGCGGGAAGATCTCGCCACGATTCACCGCAGTATTGCCGGCCGTGGGGCCCTGGGCCAGGCCCTCGATGTAGTTGTAGTACACCGACACATTCTGCAAAGGCTTCACCACGAGGCCGAACATTGGCGAGGTGGCGGAATCGTTGTAGGTGGAGGTCTGCGCACCCGTTCCGGTGGCATACCCGCGCACGTTGATCACCTGGTGGCGTACGCCGCCGGTGACCAGCACGCGGTCATTGAGGAAGCCCAGCGTGTCGGAGATCGACACGCCATTGAGGTTCGTGCGACCGGTGGTGTACGGGTCGGCGAAGCTGCCGGTGATGGTCGAGGCCGGATAGGCCACGGCCGGCGCATTGTAAAGGTTCGTCGAGAATGTGCCGGAAGACCCGAACGCCGAAGCCTTTTCCTGCTTCAGGCCAGACCAGCTGAGGTTGACCGTATGGTTCACCGGACCGGTGGCAAACTTGCCACGAACGCCCACCTCACCGGTGATCGTGTCCTGCTTGTAGGGCACCGAAAGGAGCGATGCCGTGCCGAAACCGTTACTACCGACGTTGGCGCCGCTGTAATTGCCGAATTCATTGGTGTGGTGCGCACCAAAGGCGGCGTAGGTGGTCCAGTCCTTCGTGATGTCGTACTCGGCGCGGATCGTCCCGTAGGTGTCTTCGAGCTTCGAGTTCGTCCACTGCTGCGCCCAGTTCGTGGTGGAGGACGGCACCGGCGGCAGTGCGGTAGCGGCTGCGGTCAGATTGATCGTGCTGCGGCCCTGGAACACCGACTGCTTCTGGTAGCCGAAATCGGCGTTCACGCGGAACGCGTCGCCCTGGTAGTCAAGGCCGAGCGTAAACAGGCGTTGCTGGCGGCTCTCGTTATCGACCGCGGTGTCGCCGCCCCGTGCCATGGCATTGACACGCACGCCGAACTGCTTTTTCTCGCCGAAACGGCGGCCCACGTCGATATGGCCGCCCACCTGGCCGTCGCTGGTGTAGTCGATCGTGCCCTGCGTGATCGGCGTGGCCAGCGCGTATTTGGGCACCAGGTTGATGGAGCCGCCGATTGTCGTACCTGCCGGCGAAACGCCGTTCAGGAACGCGTTGGCACCGCGGAACACTTCCACGCGCTCCAGGCCCTCGGGAGAAACCAACTGGCGCGGAGCGATACCGTACAGGCCGTTGTAGCTGATGTCGTCGCCGCTCAGCGTGAAGCCGCGTACCACGAAGGCTTCTGAAAAGTTGCCAAAACCCGATGTCACACGCACGGCGGGATCGTCAGCCAGCACGCCGCCGAGCGTACGCGCCTGCTGGTTCTGCATCTGCTCGGACGTGTACGACGTGACGCTGAACGGCACGTTCATGAAATCCTGGTTGCCGAGCACGCCCAGGCGGCCGCCACGGGCCACCTGGCCGCCGGCGTACGGCGCGGGCAGTTGGTCGGGCGACGACGCGCCGCGCACGGTCACCGTGGGCAACGTGGTGCCGGCGCCTTGCGCCGTGGCGTCGGCCGTGGCTTCCTGGGCGAAGGCCAGCGTCGGCAGCAGGCCGGCCGCGGCGAGCGCGGTCACGAGATGACGCATGGGGGTACGCGAAGAACGCGGCGAGCGCGAGGCAGGCGCCTGCGCGCGGTGGTGGATAGACAAGGTGACACTCCCTGAAGAAAAAATTGGTCCTGCGCCGCGTTTCTCCTCCGCAGCGGCAGGCTGAACCCGAATCCCGATTCCGTGAACATGCGGCAACGCTCTGCCGGCGTTGCTCGGTGACAAACCTATGGCTGCAGCGGCGCCTGCATGAGCCAGGGCGACAGCACCGCCGCCACGGCCCCGACAGCCGTGGCAATCCGCGCCAGGCGCGGCGTGGCCTGCGGCGCCCACGAGAACGCACCGACCACGGTCAGGGCGCCCAGCGTGAGCACGCCGGCCCAGTACACCACGCCGAAGGCCCAGCCTTCGGCCAGTACGCACGCCGCCAGTGCCAGCGTCAGGGCGATGGTGCCCTGCCAGCGCAGCCGCCTGACCCGCGCCGGCTCCGGCGAGGTACCGCGTCCGTACATGTCGGCGTGGTGGCGGTCCAGCGCCTGGGCAAGCCAGGTGAAGCCGCCCACCGCAAACCCCAGCCCGGCCACGCAGGCCGGACCCACCGAGATCATCGCGGCGCCGCTCATTGCGATACCTCGATGCCGTTGACGTTGCGCACGGCACCGGCCGGCCGGGCACCCTTCGCCGTGGCCTTGGCGCCCTTGGCGGCCGCCTTCGGCGCGGGCTTGCGCCTGCCAACCATCCACGCGGCACTGCCCAGGCCGATGCCGAGCGCCAGCACCGTGAGGTCGAAGCCCGCCACGACGGCCGGACCGTGGACCAGCGTCACGCCAAGGTGGGTGGCGGTGGTCAGCGCGTTGAGTACCGGCAGGCCCGCGAACAGCGCCGCGCCCACCCACAGCTGCACGGCCCACATGCCGCGCGTGGGCCGGATCTGCGCCAGCACCGCCGCGACGGCCCAGGCGGCGAAGAATGCCTGAACCTCGACACCCTGGCGTTGCGCCAGATCGACCGGCAGCAAACGATTGGCCCAGAAGTACGCGGCCATGGCGATCGGCAGCCCGGCGATGGCCCCCAGGTTCAGCGCTTCCACCAGCCGCAGCCCGAACGGCGTGCGGCCCGTGGCGGCGATGCGCCTGGCGTGGTGCTGGCGCGTCTTGACGCCCCACAGCACCGCGCCGGTGGCCACCATCAGCGCCCCGGCGATTCCGGACAGGAAGAACAGCGCGCGCAGCAGCGGCGGCGCGAAGTGGGCCACGTGCAGGCCCACCATCGTGAAGCGGGTGGCGCTGGGGCCCGAGATCTCGTCGCCCAGCTTCGCCTTGAGTTCGCCAGTCGGGCCGGCGAACACCATCGACGGCGGCGTGGTCCGCATGCTGCGCTCGTCGTGGCGCGTCAGGGCCACGGTGGCGCCGGCGTTGTTGGGCTGCTCGACCGTGATGCGCTCGATCCCGCTGCCGTTCCAGTGCGCCTTGGCCTGCGCGATCATCGGGGCGATCGGGGCCAGCGGCGCAGACTCCTTCGACGGCTTGACGCGTGGCGCACGGGCGGCCAGTTCGGTGTTGAACGCCTGGTTGTCGCCCTTGTACACGGCATCGATGCCCCACGGCATGTACATGAACATCAGCGTGACCAGCCCGGTGTAGGTGATCATCAGGTGGAACGGCAACGCCAGCACGGCCACTGCGTTGTGGGCGTCCAGCCAGGAGCGCTGCCCCTTCTTGCGCCGGAACGTGAAGAAATCCACGAAGATGCGCCGGTGCATGATCACGCCGCTGACAATCGCCACGAGCATGAACATCGTGCAGAAGCCGATGATCCAGCGCGCCCACAGCGCGGGCATGTAGTGCAGGTCGAAGTGCAGGCGGTACAGGAATTCGCCGCCGCGGGTCTGGCGGGCGCCGGGGATCGGTTCGCCGGTGGCGGCGTCCAGCGTGCGGGTTTCGAGCCGGGCCCGGTTGTTCTTGCCCTTGTCCTCGGGGGTCGGCTGGCGCAGCCAGAACAGGGAAATGGCGGGATTACGATCGTCGGGCAGCGTGATGAACCAGCGCTCGGCATTGGGCGCCTCGCGCTGCAGGAAGCTGTAGGCCCGCTGCGCGGCATCGACATCGGATACCCGCGTAGTCAGCGACGCGTGCAGCTCGGGCTTCATCCAGATCGTGATCTCGTCCTTGTAGTAGCTGGCGGTTCCGCCGCAGAAGACGAGGAACAGGAACCAGCACACCAGCAGGCCGGACCACGTATGGAGCCACGCCATCGCCTGGCGCAGGCCCTGATCTTTCCGGAGTTCAGTCATCACGCACCCCGCAAGGCAAACCAGCCAAGGCCGAGCACAGCGGCCGGCACGGCCAGGCCGATCCACGCGCGCGTGGCGGTACCGGCCGCGAAGACCCAGACCACGGCCAGCGCGAACCACAGGAACGACAGCAGCGAGGCCGTCACGACGGCATCGGCGCGGGCCATGCCCGTCCATCGGGCGAGAACCAGCGACAGGCATCCGGTGGCCAGCGCGGCGACGGCGTAGCCGCCCAAGATGGCCGCGAGCGCGCGCGAGGCGACGCCCACGCGATATCCGACCGTGATGCCCTGCTTCATATTTCTACGATGTCCGAAAAATTAACGCACATGATAATCGTTCCCATTGCTGATGTCTGCCGGGAGATATGACGAGTGCGCATGGGAGCGGGCAGACATTGGCAGACATGTCGCAAAACCGACAACTGCCAGGCAGGCCGGCAAGTGCCGCCGGTGCGGTGTTCGCACAAAACCTGAGCATGAATTCCGCTCTGCGGAATCGTCATTCCGCCACGCGGTTGACGATGGCCCGAGATCGATGGGACGATCCTCCACATCGAATACCGGCGGAATCCACGCCGGAAGCCTGTCTGGAGACACCATGAGCAGCACCGCCGCACCGGCGGGCCATTCCGGCCCGACGTCCTCCCCTTCCTATCAGCCCAGGTTCGACCGCCTGCACCAGACCATGGCACCGTGGGTGGCCAGCGAGCCTGACCGCATCGCCGTGATGGACGCGCACCGGGCACTGCGCTATGCCGAACTCGACGTGGCGGTGCGCGACACGGCCCGGACGCTGGCCGAGCTCGGCGTGCGCGGCGGCGACCGCGTGGTGCTGGTAACCGAGAACAGCGTGGGCTGCTCGGTGCTGCTGCTGGCGCTGAGCGCGCTCGATGCATGGTCGGTGCCGGTCAACGCCCGGTTGTCGGCGCGCGAGATCGCCAACATCGTCGAGCATGCCGGCGCCCGCGTGACGCTGTACCTCGACAACGATTTCCCCGAAGCCCGCGAGCATGGCGTGGCGCGCGGCGCGCAGGATGCCGAATGGACCCACGTGGGCCGCCTGCTGGTCAGCGCGGTGGACGAAGCGGCGGTGCCGGAGCCCGTCGAGGCCGATCCGCGCCGGCAGGTGGCGGCGCTGATCTACACCACCGGCACCACGGGCGCGTCGAAGGCCGTGATGCTGACGCACGCCAATCTGATGTTCATCGGCCATTCCAACCGGCTGCAGTCGCGCGTGACCGCCGGCGACCGTGTTTATGGCGTTTTGCCGATCTCGCACGTCTATGGGCTGTCCGTGCTGCTGGTAGGCCCCGTGTCGAACGGGGCCACGGTCTACTACGAACCGCGTTTCCGGCCCGAGAAGCTGGCGCGGGCGCTGGTGGACCAGCAACTGACCGTGCTGCACGGCGTGCCGGCCATGTACGCCAAGGTCATCGAATGGGGCCGCGCCAACGGCCAGTCGCTGCGCACGCCAGCGCTGCGGATGGCGCAGTCCGGTGGTGCCCCGCTGACGGCCACGCTGAAGGCCGCGTTCGAGGACGCGTTCGGCATCGTGCTGCACAACGGCTACGGCATGACCGAGACCTCGCCCACGGTCTGCCAGACCCGCGTGGAACATCCGCGCCAGGATTGCTCGGTGGGCCCGGTGGTGCCCGATGTCGAGATCATGCTCGGCGCCCCGCTGCCCGACGGCAGCGGCGAACTGCTGGTGCGCGGGCCGAACGTGATGAAGGGCTACTACCGCCGCCCCGACCTGACCGCCCAGACCATCGACGCCGACGGCTGGCTGCATACCGGTGATCTGGCGAAGATCGATCCTGACGGGGCGGTGTCCATCGTGGGCCGCTCCAAGGAGATCATTATCCACTCGGGCTTCAACGTGTATCCCGAGGAAGTGGAGCAGTCGCTGAACGCCTTCCCGGCGGTGCTGCAGTCGGCCGTGGTGGGCCGCGCGGTGGAGGGCAACGAGGAAGTCATCGCCTTCGTCGAGGTACGCGGCGGCATGACGCTCGACGAGCCCGCGCTGCGCGCCTTCCTGCGCGAACGGCTGTCGCCGTACAAGATGCCCGCCGAAATCCGCGTCGTGGCACAACTGCCCGCCGCACCCTCGGGCAAGATCCTCAAGG
Source organism: Cupriavidus agavae (assembly GCF_004217045.1). Lineage (GTDB taxonomy): Bacteria > Pseudomonadota > Gammaproteobacteria > Burkholderiales > Burkholderiaceae > Cupriavidus > Cupriavidus agavae. The sequence goes on along the minus strand of NZ_SGXM01000009.1, from coordinate 87,252 downwards.
CCAGGCTGCGCGAGCAACTGGCCGCCGGCAACCTGTGAGCGCCACCATGGAACAGACCCTGACCGCCATGGCGGACGATTCCGCTGACAACCACGCTGACAAGCACGCTGACGCCCTCGCCCTCGCCCCCGCCCTGCCCGGCAAGCCCGAAAGCCGCCGCAAGGAAGACCGCCACTTCGTCACCGCGCTGGCCCGTGGGCTCGATGTGCTGGCGTGCTTCCGCGCGTTCGACAGCGAACTCGGCAATGCCGAACTGGCCCAGCGCTGCGGCCTGCCGAAATCGACGATCTCGCGCCTGACGCACACGCTGACCGAACTTGGCTACCTGCAGGCGCTGACGGAGCCGGTGCGCTACCGGCTCGGCAGTTCGGCCCTGGCGCTGGCGCCGGCCGCCCAGCAAGGCGCGGATGTGCTCTCCGTGGCACGGCCGTTCATGCAGGAGCTGGCCAATCTCTCGCAAGGCGTGGCCTCGCTGATCGTGCGCGACCGGGGCCGCATGCTGATTTTCGAGAACTGCCAGGCCGAGAGCTACCTGACGCTGCGCGTGCCCGTGGGCAGCCGCGTGTCGGGGCTGGCCACGGCGGCCGGGCGCGCCTACCTGCTGGCGCTGCCACCCGCCGAGCAGCGCCAGGCGCTGAGTGCGTTCCGCACCGACGACAAGGCCAGCGCGGCGCAGGCCGAGACGATGCTCGAACAGTGCCGGGACGAACATCGCCGGCTGGGTTGCACCACGTCGTTCGGCGAGTGGCTGCCCGACATCAACTCGATTGCGCTGGCCTTCCGTCCCGGCCCCTCGCTGCCGCCGATGACGCTGAGCTGCAGCGGCCCCAACGCCGTGGTGCCGCCCGCGCATCTGCTGGAGAAGGTGCGGCCGCTGCTGCAGCAGCACGTGCGCCGCATCGAGGCCACTTTCGGCGTGACCGCCTGACGGGTTCCGGGGGGCAGCGGGAACGTCGCGTTTGCCGTACGATGCGGTTTCCCCTGGCCCCACCGGATAACCCGCCATGCCTCACCTCGTCGTCGAGATCACCGAAAACACCCGCCTGACGCGTTCGAAGGAAGAACTGCTCGACGAATGCAACGCCGCGCTGCTCGCCAGCGGCCATTTTGACGAACCGGCCATCAAGTCGCGTTGCGTGACGCTGACCACGTTCCGCCAGGGCACCGGGGAAGCCGAGCGCGCGTTCGTGCACGCCACGCTGCAGATCCTCGACGGCCGCGACCAGGCCATCCGCAAGCAGGTGGGCCAGATCGTGGTCGATACCATTGCGGAAATGGTGCGCCCCGGCACGCCGGGACAGGTCGTACACGTGACCGCCAATGTGGTGGAAATGGAGCGCGCGACGTTCGCCAAGCAGGTGGTGGGCGGCTAATGGTGGAAGGCTGGGCGCCCGCGCTCAGCCAAGCCGTGCGACCTTGGCACCGGCGGTGTCCAGATGCGCGTCCAGGGCGTCCAGGCAGGGCCGGAACGCCGCCGTGACGCGGTCGTCGGCACGCAGCCGGGCCGTGAACTGGAGCGCCAGGCCGTGCGCCCGGCTCCAGAGCGCGTTCGGCACCCCCGGATGCAGCCGGGCCGGCGGCAACTCGTTCGACAGGAACCCGCTCGCACGCGGTGCGAACCCCATCGGCAGCATGTCATAAGCAGGCGCCAGCCGATAGGGACGCGCATGCCGCTCGTCGCCATTGCTGAACGACACGTTGCCGTTGTGCATGTCGGTGTTGCCGATCATGACGCCGAACGCGTAGAGCAGCGCCACGCCATCGGCCGATTCCTGCGTGATGTGCCCCTCGGCGGCCAGCCGCGCCGCGATGACGGGCCAGATGGCGGCGCCCTCCCCCGCGAACTCCGCATCGACCGATGCCAGCGAGAACAGCGCCCGCCGCCCCAGCGGCCCGATCCGGTCGAAGCGTTCCACCTCCAGGAACCGCTGCCCGCCGTGATCGATCACCTGCGAACGGGCCGCCGAGACGCCCGCGGCCGTCAGCGTTTCCAGCGCGTGGTGCTCGGTCAGCAGCAGGTCGCGCCAGCGCCCGGTGATCTCGTTGGCGTCCGGCAGCGTGAACTTGACCAGCACATGGCGGGCACCGGCTGGCGTGTCGGCATAGGCGGCGAATTTTGGCTGTTCGCCACCCGCCGACGACCCCGGCAGTTCCCCGCGCGCGGCCTCCATCGCCAGGCGGGCATAGACCTCGCCCTTCCCGGCCTGTGCAATCGGCTCGGGTATCGGGGAATCGAGAAACCGCTCGCGCGCCTTGTCGCCCAGCAGCAGGTTGCCCACTGCGTCATGGCCCTGCGCGATCAGGGCGCGCAGCACGTGGGTATCGCTCCACTCGGCCACGTTGGCGGGGAGCCCGAGCGGCTCGGCATGGCGGGCGGCATAGGCCCGGCCCAGGAAACCCTGCGGGCGCATGTCCAGCAGCCACCACGGCAGGCTGTCGCTGAACCGCGTCAGGCCATCGGTTTCGCGCATCACGAACCCCTCCGGCCGCACCGGTATCAGCTCGCCCAGCGGATGGATCGTGCCGTCCGGACAGACCCGGTAGATCGGGATGTCGCCCAGCCCACGTTGGGGGTCGCGGAGCGCGTAATGAATAGATCGGGCGGCGCCCAGCCGCACCAGTTCCTCACCCATCGCCCCGATCGCACGCGACAACGTTGGCTGGGAAACCCCTGTATCTTCAATGAGTTGCCGCGCACTGGCGGGCCCATGCGCAAGCTTGAGACGAAGACGTTCGGCGAGCGGAGCCATATCTGAATAGATTCTTGAATAGAATCATGAATAGATACTGGAATATACCACTCGCCGACCCATCCTGTTTTTGGTGGCGTTTACAGCACTTGTCGGAATCGAAGTCTCAGGTCACCGGCGCCGGGTTGAACAGCGCGAGCGAGTTCTGCAGCCCATGGTGCTCGGCCCACGTTTTCTTGCGGCCGCTGGCCACCTCGATCATGAGGTTGAACAGTTCCCAGCCCACGTCCTCGATGGTGGCGTCGCCGGTGGCGATGCTGCCGGCGTTGATGTCCATCAGGTCATGCCAGCGGCGGGCCAGGTCGCTGCGCGTGGCAACCTTGATGACCGGCACTTCGGCCAGGCCGTACGGCGTGCCGCGGCCCGTGGTGAAGACGTGCAGGTTCATGCCGGCCGCCATCTGCAGCGTGCCGCAGATGAAGTCGCTGGCGGGGGTGGCGGTGTAGTTCAGGCCGCGCGTCTTGACGCGCTCGCCCGGCGAGACCACGCCGGCAATGGGTGCGCTGCCCGACTTGACGATCGAGCCCATGGCCTTCTCGACGATATTCGACAGGCCGCCCTTCTTGTTGCCCGGCGTGGTGTTGGCGCTGCGGTCCGCGCGGCCGCGATCCAGATAGCGGTCGTACCAGTCCATCTCGCGGATCATGGCCTCGGCCACTTCGGGCGTGGCGGCGCGCGAGGTCAGCTGGTCGATGCCGTCGCGCACTTCGGTCACTTCCGAGAACATCACGGTGGCACCGGCACGCACCAGCAGGTCGGTGGCAAAGCCCACGGCCGGGTTGGCGGTCACGCCCGAGAACGCATCGCTGCCGCCGCACTGCACGCCCACCACCAGTTCGGAGACCGGCACGGTTTCGCGCTTTCGGGCGTTGAGCGTCTTCAGGTGCGTCTCGGCCATTGCCACGATCGAATCGATCATCGAGGCAAAGCCCACGTGCTTGTCGTCCTGCAGGCAGACCACGCCCACCTGCACCTCGCCGGCACCGGTCTGGATCGGGATCGTTCCCGGCGGCATCAGGCGGTCCGGCTGCAGCTTCTCGCAGCCCAGGCTCACCATCATCGCCGTTCCGCCAAAATTGGGGTTCAGCGCGATGTTGCGCAGCGTGCGGATGGGGATGATGGCGTCGGGCGCGTCGATGGCCACGCCGCAGCCGTAGGTGTGTTCGAGGCCCACCACGTCATCGACGTTCGGGTACTTCGGCAGCAGTTCGGCCTTGATCCGGCGCACCGCGAAGTCCACCACGCCCGACACGCACTGCACGGTCTCGGTGATGGCCAGGATGTTGCGCGTGCCCACCGAGCCGTCCGGATTGCGGAATCCCTCGAACGTGTAGCCTTCGAGCGGCGGCAGCGGCTCGGGCACGCGCGTGCCGATGGGCAGGTCGGTCAGGCCGGGGGCCGTCGGCATGCGGATCACACGCTCGTTGACCCAGCTGCCGCGCGGCAGGTCCTTGAGCGCGTAGCCGATGGTGACGTTGTAGCGCGTCACGGCATCGCCTTCCCTGAGGTCCACCAGCGCCACCTTGTGGCCCTGCGGCACGTGCTCCACGAGCGTCAGGCCGCACGGGAACACCGTACCGGCCGGCTGTCCGCCGTCGTTGGCGACAATGGCCACGTTGTCATTGGCGTGGATGCGGATGTAGAGCGGCTTGGGCGCCGCCGCCACGTTCTGTACCGACAAGTCCGACATTTGGGGGATTCCTTCTTTATTGGGGGTGCTTCAGTTCCACGCGGCGAATGTCCTTGACGATCACCAGGTAGCTCAGCACGCAAACCAGGGCGTTCACGCCGACGAACACCAGCGCGCCGTTGAACGAGCCCGTCGTGCTCAGGATATAGCCGATCACGATCGGCGTCACGATGCCGGCGATATTGCCGAACGTGTTGAAGATGCTGCCGGCCATGCCGATCACTTCCTTGGGCGCCGTATCGGCCACCACGGCCCAGCCCAGCGCGCCGATACCCTTGCCGAAGAACGCCAGCGCCATGATGCCCACCACGAGCCACTCGGCATCCACGTAGTTGCAGGCGATCATCGACATCGACAGCGCCATGCCGGCCACGATCGGCACCTTGCGCGCCAGCGTCAGCGAATGGCCACGGCGCAGCAGCGCATCGGAGATCACGCCGCCGAGCACGCCGCCCAGGAAGCCGCAGATCGCCGGCAGCGACGCCACGAAGCCCGCCTTCAGGATCGACATGCCGCGCGCCTGCACCAGGTACACCGGGAACCACGTCAGGAAGAAGTACGTCAGCACGTTCACGCAGTACTGGCCCAGGTAGACGCCGGCCAGCATGCGGTTCGAGAGCAGCTGCTTTGCATAGAACCAGCCGGTGGGGCTGGCTTCCTTCGCCTTGCCCTCGCCCTCGTTCATGTGGATCAGCCCGCCGCCCTGCTCGATGTGGGCCAGTTCGGCCGGGTTGACCGCCGGGTGGGTGGCTGGGCTGCGCATGACCTTGAGCCAGACCAGCGCCAGCAGCATGCCCATGATGCCCATCCACAGGTAGACGTGGTGCCAGCCCCAGCTATGGACGATCCAGGCCATCAGCGGCGTGAACACCACGGCGGCAAAGTACTGCGCCGCGTTGAAGATGGCCGAGGCCGTGCCCCGCTCGTCGGTGGGGAACCAGCTCGCCACCACCTTGGCGTTGGCCGGGAAAGCCGGGGATTCCGCCAGGCCCACCGCGAAACGCAGGCCGAACAGCGCGGCCAGCGTGGCGCCGGCGGTGCCGAAGATGCCGATCCAGCCCTGCAGCAGCGTGAAGAACGACCAGGCGAAGATGCTCACGGCGTAGATGCGGCGCGCGCCGAAGCGGTCGAGCAGCCAGCCGCCCGGGATCTGGGCCATCACGTAGGCCCAGCTGAACGCCGAGAAGATATAGCCCATCTGCACGGCCGAGAAGCCGAACTCCTCGCGCATGGCGGGACCAGTGATGGAGAGCGTGGCACGATCGGCGTAGTTGATCGTGGTCACGATGAAGATCAGGGCAAGAATCCAGTAGCGGACATTGGTGCGGCGGGCGCCGGTGGCGGCGGTCGCGCTGGTGCTTGGTGTTGCGGTCATCGGGTCTCCTCACAGCCGGGGGCCTGGGGCAGGAATGCGTTGGGACCGGCCTGTGATATGTCGTCGTACGACTCAGATTATAGAGACGGCGTTCCCTTCGATGTACCACGCGTTTACCCTGACTCGGTGCACGATGCCCCGGCAGCGTGCAAAGACGAAAAAACCGCACCTTTCAATTGGCTTGCGGGCTGGCGGGCGATCGGGGCAATCTGGCACGTGCGGCGGCGAAGTCCTTGCAACCTCCCCGAATGGCGCCGAAGCGCTGCCCCAATTCGGGGTTTTCCCTCGAATCCGACCTTATCGCTTGCATGGTCAAGATGTTAGTTGTACGATGACTTATCTCGAAGCCATCCACACGATGGAGCGAGGTACAACCGGCCTTGTTCCACACAAACCACCCATTCGCCATGTGGCGATCAGGAAGAGCGACATGACTACACCGCAAGAACTGAAGCAGATTATCTCGGAAGGCCTGCTCTCGTTTCCGATCACGGATTTCGACCAGCAAGGTAACTTCCGCGCCGATACCTACGCCAAGCGCCTGGAATGGCTGGCCCCCTACGGCGCATCTGCCCTGTTCGCTGCCGGCGGCACGGGCGAATTCTTCTCGCTGACGCAGCAGGATTACTCGAACGTGATCCGCACCGCCGTGGAAACCTGCCGCGGCAAGGTGCCCATCCTGGCCGGCGCCGGCGGCCCGACCCGCGTGGCCATCGAATACGCCAAGGAAGCCGAGCGCCTGGGCGCGCACGGCATCCTGCTGATGCCGCACTACCTGACCGAAGCCAGCGAAGACGGCATCGCCAACCACATCGAAGAGGTCTGCAAGGCCACCAAGTGCGGCGTGATCGTCTACAACCGCGCCAATTCGCGCATCGGCGCCGACCTGCTGGAAAAGGTGGTGGACAAGTGCCCGAACCTGATCGGCTTCAAGGACGGCGTGGGTGACATCGAGGCCATGGTCCGCGTGCGCCGCAAGCTGGGCGACCGCCTGGCCTACCTGGGTGGCCTGCCCACCGCCGAAGTCTACGCCGCCGCCTACAAGGCGCTGGGCGTGCCGGTGTACTCGTCGGCCGTGTTCAACTTCATCCCGAAGACCGCGATGGACTTCTACCGCGCCATCGCCGCGGACGACCACGCCACCGTGGGCCGCCTGATCGACGACTTCTTCCTGCCGTACCTGGACATCCGCAACCGCAAGCATGGCTACGCCGTCTCGATCGTCAAGGCCGGCGCCAAGCTGGTGGGCTACGACGCAGGCCCGGTGCGCGCACCGCTGACGGACCTGACCGAGGAAGAACTGGGCATGCTGGACGCCCTGATCAAGAAGCTCGGACCGCAGTAAGCCGGCGCAGTCAGCCGGTGTTGCCCCCCGTCCGGCGGACGGGGGGTGTAGTGAGTGAGTTGTGAGTTGAAGCATTGCAGCCGGCTTGTGCCGGCTTTTTTTCGTTCAGGCGCCTGAGATCGGCTTCAACACGGGAGGCCGCTGCAGCGCGGGCGCCGCCGCCTCAAGGATATCGGCCCGATTGCCATGGCGCGGCGGATAGATGCGCTGGCAGTTGATGACCTGCTTCGTCGCCTTGGCCTGCTCGCCCACGGCCACGACTTCGCGGTCCCATCCCTGGCTGTAGACGGCACCGGCCGGCCCGAGGTCGATGATGTTGGTGTACCAGTCGATGTTCAGCGCCAGCAACGGCTCGCCAAACAGTTCGCAGACCGCGTTGTGGCCCGCGTAGCGCCCCATGGGCCGGGCGTGCTGGCAAGACATGACCGACGGGTGCTCGCCGTCGATCAACGCATGCGCGACGTCGCCGGCGGCATAGACGTCGCCCACACCTGCCACGCGCATATACGCATCCACCATCAGCCGGCCCTGTACGTCGCGCTCGGCTTCGAAGCATGCCGTCAGGTCGCTGGCGCGCATGCCGGCGCACCAGACGACCGTCGCCGTGGGGATATGGGTGCCATCGCCCAGCGTCAGGCCATTGGCATCCACGGCCTGCACCGTGGCGCCCGGCACCAGTTCGATGCCCAGGTCCCGGCAGCTTTGTTCGATCACGGCCTGGGCACCGCCCAGATGCCCTGCAATCCTGGCATTGCTATCGACCAGCACCACGCGCACCGGCGGCGCGGCGCCGGCCCGGCCATCGGCCGCCGCGGCTGCCACGGCGCGCAGGCGGGCCGGCAGTTCGCAAGCCAGCTCCACGCCCGTCGCCCCCGACCCGACCACCACTGCCGTGTATTGCCCCGCAGAGGGAGCCCGGGCCGGCAGCGACGCAATATGCTCATGCAGCCGGCGCGCCTGCCCATAGGTGTCGATATCGAAGGAGCAGACGTCCACGTTGGCGATCTGCGGGCGCACGAGTTTGCTGCCGCTGGCAAGAATCAGCTTGTCGTAGGGCAATGAGATCGCGCCGCCCTTGGTCTCGATCTTCACCGTCCTTGCCCGGGCGTCGATGTCGGTCACGTTTCCGACCTGCAATGCCACGCCGATGGGGTCCAGCACCTCGCGCAGCGGCACCAGCGTGGCGGCCAGGTCCTCCTCATAGTTGCGGACGCGTATGCTGTGCTGGTCGTCGCGGTTGACGAGCGTGACCTGCACCGGCCTGTCCAATGATTCCGCCATGCGCACGGCAGCGGCCGCGGCCCAGAGGCCGGCAAAGCCGCCGCCCACTACCACTATTGTCTTCACTGCGTGATCCTCGCGGTTCGGGGCAGGTCTCCCCGTGTTGGCTGGCCGGTCGACGTAGTAATAATGCGAGTCATCGCTCGCGTTTTCAACTTGCACTCCGACCGAAAGGTGCTCGATGCATCTCACGGGCAGGGCTTGGGCGGGGCCGTGGCGAGCAATGGCCGCGCGGCAACGCGCACCATTCCCGCCCATCCCTCGCACCAGTCAGCGCCCGCGGGCGCCCCGAACCGGTGAATACAGCGTCCGCGCCAGCCAGCGCACCGGGCCGGAGCTGGCCCGATATCTGCTAATTGCTTTCCGAAGAGTAGAAGCGTTCAACCGCCCCTCCCCTGCGAGGCAGCGGCAGGAAATTGCTCTTGATCCCCGTGCCCACGGCGGAATCGAGAGCGCCCTACCCTGGCATTCCGCATCCCCGTCGGCCGGCCCGTTCACCCTTCCTGAACCCCGAACGACATGACCGACACCACCCTCCCCCTTCACGAACTGGCCCGCGAATCGCGCATGGGCGCCCATGGCCGCGAGACCGACGCCCGCGAGATCCGGCGTATCGACCTTTCGGATTTCTCCGAGCGCAAGGCCGAGATTGCCGACCAGCTCTGGTACGCCGCCACCGACATTGGCTTCTTCCAGCTGGAAAACCACGGCATCGCGCTGCAGGCCGTGCGGCAAGCGTTTGCCATGGCCGAGCGCTTCTTCGCGCTGCCGGAGGCCGTGAAGGCCCGCTATCCGCTGCAGAAGGCCAACAACGCGGGTTGGGAGTCGCGGGCGCAGGTGCGGCCGTCCACCGGCACGCCGGACCAGAAAGAGTCGTACCAGATTACCCGGCCGCATATGGCGCCGCTGTGGCCTTCGGAAGAGGAGCTGGCGGGCTTCCAGGCGACCATGCTCGCATTCGAGCGGCAGGCATGGACGGTTGGCATGAAGGTGCTCTCGTGCTTTGCCGACAAGCTGGGCTTCGACAGCGACTTTTTCACGCGCGCCCACGATCCGTCCGCGCCGGACTACCAGAGCACGCTGCGGCTGCTGCATTACTACGCGATTCCACCCGAGGCGCAGGCCAGGCTCGAACTGTGGCGCGCCGGCGCGCATACCGATTTCGACTGCCTGACGCTGCTGTTCCAGCGCCAGGGGCAAGGCGGCCTGCAGGTCTGCCCCGGCAAGGAAATGGAGGCGCAGGCCTGGACGCCGATCCCGCCTGACGAGGACGTCATTACCTGCAACATCGGCGACATGCTGATGCGCTGGAGCGACGACCAACTGCCGTCCAACTTCCACCGCGTGCGTAACCCGCTGCCCGGCGAGTACATGGGGCCGCGTTACAGTTTGGCGTACTTTTGCCAGGCGAACCGGGAGGCCGTGATCGAGGGCGCGTCCGGAAAGTATCCGCCGATCAGTGCCGGCGATTTCCTGAAGCAGCGGGTAGCGGCGAACTTCAAGGCGTATTGACGCACTGCAAACCCGAAAACAAAAAACCCCACGCTCTCTCAAGCACGGGGTTTCAAGCCGCCCGGCTCCGGACGAGCCGGAGCCAGGCAAACGACTACCAAAGAAATCGGACTATCGGGCCGCGGGCTATCAGGCCGCGGCGTCCTTCAGCTTCTTCAGCGGACGGACCTTGACCTTGACGCTGGCCGGCTTGGCCGGGAACCAACGCTCTTCACCGGTGAACGGGTCCTTGCCGAAGCGCTTCTTCTTGGCCGGCACTTGCTGCGCGGTCACCTTCAGCAGGCCCGGCAGCGTGAATTCGCCAGCGCCCTTCTTGTTCAGCGCGCTGACGATGGTGTTTTCGAGGTGGGCCAGCACCGACTTCACGGCCTTGGCTTCGAGCTGGGTTTGCGCTACCAGGTGAGCGACCAGGCTCGACTTGTTGAAGGTGTCCTTCAGCGGCTTCGGAGTCGGAGCAGCGGCCGGAGCAGCCTTCTTGGCCGGAGCGGCGGCCTTCTTCGCGGCAGCCTTCACGGGTGCCTTGGTTGCTACTGCCTTCTTGGCAGCAGGCTTGGTTGCAGTCTTCGCGGTCGGTTTCGCTTTGGTCGCCATGTCGATATACGAGAGTTGAAGATTGTCGTTCCGGCCGGTTCCGCGCTGCTTGTTGCATTGCTGGTAACCATGCTGGCCGGCACGCACTGAATCATAGCGGAAACAGCCAGAAGTAAAGGGGTTTTCTCACATGCGGTAGGTCAAACCAAGTGAAAACCCCGGGTTTTGTCGCTGCTTTGCGTCAGCGAACACGCTGCGGAGCGCTACGTCCCCCCACTTTCGCGTGTGACAGACGCTGCAAACACGCAAAAGTTCGATGGCTCAGTGCGCGTGAGCGGCCATCGCATCGCGCGTTTCGCGCGCCAGGCCCAGCGCGAAAGCGGTCTCCGCCACCAGGAAAAGCGGACCCACCAGCAGGCCCACGAGGTCGTCGACGAAGGCCGGCTTGCGTCCTTCAAAATAGTGGCCAACGAACTGGATGACCCATCCCAGTACGAACAGTCCGATGCCGCTGGCCAGCCATGCCGTGGTGGAAAGCGCGGCGAGCCATGCGCCGAGGCAGACGAACGCGGCAAGGATGGCCGCCATCGCCAGGCCGAAACCGAGCGACAGCCGCAGGTAGAACAGGCAGGCCAGCGCGTAGACCACCACGGCCGGCGTCAGCAGCAGGCCACTGTCGCCCAGCGGCATGCCGGGGCGGCCCAGCAGCGTGGTCACGGCCAGCACGATCATCGGGATGCCGACGAAATGCGTGACGACATTGCGCGCGTCGCGGTGGTAGGCGGCGTACTGGGACAGATGGTCGATCAGGGTTTTCACGTGGGGTCTCCTTGTCTGCGTGCGGCGTCGGGGCGTCGGTCCGGGCCGGGTTTTTACAGTGGATTTATAGTAGTCATGCGAGACGCGCCCCGGAATAGCATTAACCCGCCGTTCGAGGCACCCCACTAATTCCAGCCGGAACGCCCCCATGCACGCCGTCGACGACATTCCCGCCCTGCCCCCGGATCAGCGCGACGCGTGGCTGCGCCGCATCGGCTTCGAGCAGCCTCCGTTGCCCACGGGGGAGTCCCTCGACGCCCTGATCGGCGCCCACCTGATCCATCTGCCGTTCGAGAATCTGAATGCCCTGACGGGCCGCCGCGTGGCGATCGACCTGCCCGCGGTCTTCGACAAGCTCGTGCGGCACGGGCGCGGCGGCTACTGTTTCGAACTGAACACGCTGTTCTGCGCGGGGCTCAAGGCGCTGGGCTATCGCGTGACGCCGCTGGCCGCACGCGTGCGCTGGAACGTACCGGCGCAGACGCCCGCGGGGTTGTCGCACATGCTGCTGCGCGTGGAAGTGGCCCACGAAAGCCATATTGCCGACGTCGGCTTCGGCGGGCCCACGCCGGGCTGCGCGCTGCCGCTCTCGGCGCCTGCTGCCGGCAACACCCCCTACCGGCTGCTGCCGTTGCCGCCTGCCGAGTCCGGCACGAGCTTCCACCAGTACGAACTGGCCGTCGAGGACAACACCGATGCGGCCGCCGAGCCATGGCGCGTGCTGTACCGGTTCGACCTCACCCCACAGCCCCAGATCGACTACGTGGCCCGCAACTGGTACGTCTCGACCCATCCCGACAGCCATTTCACGCACGGGCTGATTGCCGCGCGCACGGCGGAGGATGGCACGCGGCTGGCGCTGGCCAATGCCGAACTGAGCCGGCGCACGCCCGACGGGCAGGTGCGGCGCGAAGTGCTGACCTCGGCGTCCGCCGTCATCGAAGCGCTGGCCGCGCAGTTCGGCATCCGGATCGACCCCGATCTGCGCGCGGCACTGGCGGCGCGCCTGCCGCAGGTGATTCCGGGCCTGTCCGCCCACTGAACGCCAGCCCGGTGCCGCCCGGCGCCCGGCGCCCGGCGCCCGGTTCCGCGCTGCGGCACATAGCCATGCATCGCGCGCATTGCCCGCAGAAAGTTTCCTGATAACGCCGCCGCCATGGCCTTCCGGCCATGGACTGGCCCGGCACCGCTGCCCATAATGTCCCGGCTCATTCCACGCATCAGGCGGCGGCCAGGACCGCTGCCATCCACCAGGAGACACCCACCATGTCATTGTTCGATCTGTCGGGCAAGGTAGCCATCATCACCGGATCGTCGCGCGGCATCGGCCAGGCCATTGCCGAGCAACTGGCCGTGCAAGGTGCCAAAGTCGTCATTTCCTCGCGCAAGATCGAGGCTTGCCAGGAGACCGCCGACGCCATCAACGCGCGCCACGGCGCCGGCACCGCGCTGGCCGTGGCCGCCAACATCTCGTCCAAGGAAGCGCTGCAGCATCTGGTGGACGAGACCAACCGCGTGTTCGGCAAGGTTGACGTGCTGGTCTGCAATGCGGCATCGAACCCCTACTACGGCCCGATGAGCGGCGTGACCGACGAGCAGTTCCGCAAGGTGCTCGACAACAACGTGATTTCCAACCACTGGCTGATCCAGATGGTGGCGCCGCAGATGATCGAGCGCAAGGACGGCTCGATCATCATCGTGTCGTCGATTGGCGGCCTGCGCGGCTCTCCGACGATTGGCGTCTACAACGTCTCGAAAGCCGCCGATTTCCAGTTGGCGCGCAACCTGGCCGTGGAGTTCGGGCCGCACAACGTGCGCGTGAACTGCATCGCACCGGGCCTGATCAAGACCGATTTCGCCCGCGCGCTCTGGGAAGATCCGGTGCGCTACAAGCAATCCACCGAGAACGCCCCGCTGCGCCGCATCGGCGAGCCCGTGGAGATCGCCGGCGCGGCCTGTTTCCTGGCCTCAGCGGCCAGCACGTTCATGACCGGCCAGGCCATGGTCGTGGATGGCGGCGTGACGATCTGAGCGGTTCCCCCGGGGCGGCCACCCGGCCGCCTTTCGTGCCAGCAGCATGATCTTCGCGGGAGGCAAAGCATGTCGCAGCAGCCGCAACAAGCGCAGCAAGCCGGCCAGTGGCCGGCCATGTCGATCGCCGAGGCCCACGCCCGGCTCACCGCGCCCGGCGCGCCATTCGAAACCGAGACCCGCCTGATCCGGGGCGTGCCCACCACGGTCTGGAAAAACGCGCCGCCCACCCTGCGCGACCTGTTTCTCGTGGCAGCCGCCTGGGGCGAGCGCACCTTCATCGTCTACGAGGGCGAGCGCGTCACCTACCGCGCCTTCGCGCTGGCCGCCACGGCGCTGGCGCACCAGCTCGTGCGCGACGGCGTGCGCCGTGGCGACCGCGTGGCAGTGGCCATGCGCAACCTGCCCGAGTGGCCCGTGGCGTTCTATGCCGGCCTGCTGACCGGCGCCATCGTCACGCCGCTGAACGCCTGGTGGACCGGCCCGGAACTGCAGTACGGGCTGGCCGATTCGGGCAGCCGGGTGGCCATCGTCGACTTCGAGCGGCTCGACCGCATCCTCGAACACCTGCCGCAGTGCCCGGCGCTCGAACGCGTCTACGTTTCGCGCGCACCGGCGGACGCCAGCTTCGGCGACCCGCGCATCGTGCCGCTGGCGTCAGTGATCGGTGAAAGCGGTGCCTGGGAGCGCCTGCCGTCGCAGTCGCTCCCCCACGTGGCACTGGACCCCGAGGACGACGCGACGATTTTCTACACCTCGGGCACCACGGGCCAGCCCAAGGGCGCCGTGGGCACCCATCGCAACGCCTGCTCGGTAGCGGTCTGCGCCCAGTTCAGCCCGCTGCGCAACCTGCTCCGGCGCGGCGAAGCGGTGCCCGAGCCGGACCCCGACGCGCCGCAGAAGGCCGCGCTGCTGGCAGTGCCGTTCTTCCATGTCACCGGTTGCATGTCGGTGCTGAACGGCGCGCTGGCGGCCGGCAGCAAGGTGGTGCTGCAGCATCGCTGGGACACGCTGCGCGCCATGGCGCTGATCGAGCAGGAGCGCTGCACGTCGGCGGGCGGCGTGCCGACCATTGCCTGGCAGATCATCGAGCACCCGCAGCGCGCGGCGTTCAATCTGTCATCGCTGGAGAACATGCACTACGGCGGCGCCCCGGCCTCGCCGGAGCTGGTGCGGCGCATCCGCGAGGCGTTTCCGCAGGCGGCGCCCGGTATCGGGTGGGGCATGACAGAGACCTCGGCCACGTTCACGAGCCATAGCGCCGAGGAGTACGTCCACCGCCCCGACAGCAGCGGGCCGGCGCTGCCGATCGGCGAGATGAAGATCGACGACGGCTTTGGCAACGCGCTGCCGGTGGGCGAGGTAGGAGAACTGCTGGTGCGCGGCGCCAACGTGGTGAGCCGTTACTGGAACAAGCCGGAAGCCACGGCCAGGACCTTCGCGGACGGCTGGCTGCGCACCGGCGACGTGGCGCGGCTCGACGCCGAGGGCTTCGTGTACATCGTCGACCGCATGAAGGACATGCTGATCCGCGGCGGCGAGAACATCTACTGCATCGAGGTGGAAAGCGCGCTGTACGCCCATCCGGCGGTCATGGACGCCGCCGTGGTCGGCATCGCGCACCGTACGCTGGGCGAGGAGCCGGCGGCCGTGGTGGGCCTGAAGCCCGGCATGCGGACCACCGAGGCCGAACTGCAGGGGTTCGTGCGCGGGCGGCTGGCGGCATTCAAGGTGCCGGTGCGTATTCTGGTGCTCGATGAGATGCTGCCGCGCAATCCGAACGGCAAGATCCTGAAGTCCAACCTGAGGAAGTTGTTCGACTGAGGCGGCGCGGCCGGGCGCTCTCCGGGAGTCCCGAGGATTCCGGAGCGTCCCGGCCGTTGCTTACTTGACCGGGATCGGCGTGGCCGCCGGCACCGGCACGGCCGTCACGGCGTTCTGCGGACTGCCGCTGACGATGCGGTCAGAATAGGTCAGGTAGACCAGCGTGTTGCGCTTGCGGTCGACCGCGCGTACCACGTGCAGCGTCTTGAACAGCACCGACATGCGCTCGGAGAACACGTCCTCCTGCTGCTTGACGGGGCCCTTGAAGGCGATATTGCCGACCTGGCGGCAGGCAATCGACGCTTCGGGCGGGTCCTCGGCCATGCCGAGCGACCCCTTGATGCCGCCGGTGCGGGCGCGCGAGACGTAGCAGGTGATGCCCTCCACCACCGGGTCGTCATAGGCTTCGATGACCACCTTGTCGGACCCTGTGACCCGGAAATGGGTCGAGACACTGCCGATTTCCTCGGCGTGTGCCGCCGCGCCAGCCAGCCCGGCCAGCGCCATGCACAGCCCGATAACGCCCTTCATTCGCTCGTCGCTCCCTTGATCTCGTCGTGCCGGCGTTCCATTTCCTGGCGCAGCGAGCGGCGCTGGCGGGCGGCCTCGAAGCGCTGGCGCTCCACCTCGTCGCGCGGCTGCAGCGGCGGCACCTCGGCCGGCGCGCCGTTGTCGTCCACCGCGACCATCGTGAAGTAGCAGCTATTGGTATGGCGCACCACCTTGCTGCGGATGTTCTCGGTCACCACCTTGATGCCGATTTCCATCGAGCTGCGACCCGTGAAGTTGACCGCGGCCAGGAATGTCACGAGTTCGCCCACGTGGATCGGCTGCCGGAACATGACCTGGTCGACCGACAGTGTCACCACGTAGCGGCCAGCATAGCGGCTGGCGCAAGCATAGGCCACCATGTCCAGGTACTTGAGAATGGTGCCGCCGTGCACATTGCCGGAGAAATTGGCCATGTCCGGCGTCATCAGCACGGTCATGGAAAGCTGGTGGGACAAATCGTTCATCGCTGAATATCCAGAATCGAGCCTGAGGCGCGGGCAGTGTAACGCGACACGCCCGGCAATGGCACGCCTGGACATGGTAATTCAGCGAAGAAATGCGCTCGTGCATCGCCTTTGCCCGAGCGCAAAAAGAAAAGCGGCCCCGCAGGCCGCTTTCTGTACTTCCGGGACGCGAGACGCGCTTACTTCTTCTTGTTCACGGCGTCCTTGAAGCCCTGGCCAGCCGAGAACTTCACCGTCTTGGCAGCCGGGATCTTGATCGTTTCGCCGGTGCGCGGATTGCGGCCGGTACGGGCGGCACGCTTGCCCGAGCTGAAGCTGCCAAAACCGACCAGCGTGACCGAGTCACCCTTGGCCACTGCCTTCTTGATACTGTCCAGCGCAGCATTCAGCGCGCGCTCGGCGGCGGCGTTGCTGAGTTCTGCTTCCGCGGCGATGGCCGATACCAGTTCACCTTTATTCATGGCTTGATTTCCCTTGTTGGTCGTCGTCACCGGTCTTGTGCCAGGTGGCATTAAAGTCCGATCGGCGCAGTCTAATCTGCCCTTTACGGCTTGAGCAATCCCCAGTGGCACCGATGCAACGAAAACCGCCGGAAAACCTTCTGTGGCAAGACTTAGCGGGTGTTTTACCCCTCTGTTTTGCGAATCGAAACAGCACATGAAACCGATTTCAAGCAAAGTACGGCGCACTCGGCGGACCAGCCCCGAAAATGCCCGAAAAGTGGCGCCGCAGCAATAATACGTTTCCCCGGGACCGATTGTTCCAGGCCGGCCCGGCGCCTCATCGTGGTGCAGAAATACCGCATGCACCGTTTCGGACCGCCCGGGCACCGAAATCGGCGCCAAACTGGCGCATTGCCCGCCGGTGCCCCGGCACGCTGCCGCAGCGCACCAACGCCGAAAACGCCAACGCAGTGCAATCCGCACCGCGCCTGCGCGACGTTTGCCCGGTTTTGCACCGAATCAGGAACACTAATTGCTTACCGATGCTCCCATTTCGAGCATGGGGTAACGATGGATAACCTGAAGACTGGCACGGATGCGCTGTTTATCCTGCTCGGCGCGATCATGGTGCTGGCCATGCACGCCGGATTCGCATTTCTGGAATTAGGCACGGTGCGCAAGAAAAACCAGGTCAATGCACTGGTGAAGATTCTGGTGGATTTTGCGGTTTCCACGCTGGCGTATTTCTTTATCGGTTATACGATTGCCTACGGCGTACAGTTCTTCTCCAGCGCCGAGGTACTGGCCGAGAAAAACGGCCACGAACTCGTGAAGTTCTTTTTCCTGGCCACGTTTGCTGCCGCCATTCCGGCGATCATTTCGGGCGGGATTGCCGAGCGCTCGCGCTTCAATCCGCAACTGATCGCCACCTTCGTGCTGGTGGGATTCGTCTATCCGTTCTTCGAAGGCATCGTCTGGAACAACCGCTTCGGCCTGCAGGACTGGCTGGCGCGCGTGGCCGGCGCCCCGTTCCACGACTTCGCCGGCTCGGTGGTGGTACACGCCGTGGGCGGCTGGATTGCCCTGCCGGCCGTGCTGCTGCTGGGCGCGCGTCGCGGCCGCTACCAGAAGGACGGCCGCATCAGCGCCCATCCGCCCTCGAACATTCCGTTCCTGGCGCTGGGTGCCTGGGTGCTGGCGGTGGGCTGGTTCGGCTTCAACGTGATGAGCGCGCAGACCATCGACAAGATCAGCGGCCTGGTGGCCATCAACTCGCTGATGGCGATGGTCGGCGGCACGCTGGCAGCCTGGGCGGCCGGCCGCAACGACCCCGGCTTCTCGTACAACGGCCCGCTGGCCGGACTGGTGGCGGTCTGCGCTGGCTCCGACGTGATGCACCCGCTGGGCGCCCTGGTCACGGGCGTCGTGGCCGGCCTGCTGTTCGTCTACCTGTTCACGCTGGCCCAGAACAAATGGCATATCGACGACGTGCTCGGCGTCTGGCCGCTGCACGGCCTCTGCGGCGCCTGGGGCGGCATCGCGGCGGGCATCTTCGGGGCGCGCTGGCTGGGCGGCATGGGCGGCGTCTCGCTGGTGGCGCAGTTCGCCGGCACGCTGGCCGGCATCGTGATCGCGCTGATCGGCGGCACGCTGGTCTACGGCGCGCTGAAGAAACTGATCGGCATCCGGCTCGACGCCGAAGAGGAATTCAACGGCGCCGACCTCACGCTGCATCGTATTTCCGCCACGCCGGAGCGCGAGACGAACTGGTGAGTGGCCGCATCGGGCCGCAACCCCGATTTTCGTAGCAATTCTATATACACCCCACGTCACTTTAATGGACGCTTGTGCACCGGTCAGGCAGCCGCCTGACCGGCAGCGTTGCGCGCCACACTCCCGGCGCGCCAGCACGAGGGCATCCAGATGGCGGAAGGAGCGGGCGTCGCCGACAAGGCGATCACGGGTCGGCAGTCGTACTTTCTTGAAGTTCCGGGCGCGGCCCATGCATCCGGCACGTCGGTCGTCTCGTTCAACGCCACCGAGCGGCTAGGCGAGCCCTATCGGGTCACGCTGGTCCTGACCCACGCCGAAGAACTGTCGCGCGCCGAGTTCCTGCGCCGTGACGCCGTGTTCGCCATCGATCCCGGCGATGGCAGCGAACCCCGCCGCTTCTCCGGCTGCATCGTCCGATTCTCGCGCATCCGGCGCACGCGCGATTTCCATCTCTACGAATTCGAGATCGCGCCCCGGGTGGCGCTGCTCGCCCTGACGCGCGCCAGCCGGGTCTTTCAGCGCCAGACCGGCCCGCAGATCATCGAGGCCATCCTGCGGCGGCACGGGCTGACCGGGCATCAGTTCGTGTTCAAGCTGCGCCGGACGTACCCCGAGCACGCGTTCCGGCTGCAATACCAGATGTCGGACTGGGACTTCATCCGCCTGCTGATGGAGCAGGAAGGAATCTACAGTTACTTCCTGCCCAACCGCTTCGATCCGCTGTTCGGCGACCAGCTCGTCTTTGGCGACGACATCGACCACTATATCTATCAGCCGACGCTGGCGGCGCCCTACCGCGAGGCGTCCGGCCTGTCAGCGGACACCGAAGCCGTCTTCAGCCTCCGGACCCATGCCACGACCATCGAGCAGTCGTTCCGGACCGCCGACTACAACCCGGCTGACTCCTGGGAGCGCAAGGACGGCGAGGCCAACGTGGCGCGAGGCGACAAGACGACGTACGGCCAATCCTATGTCTATGGCACGCACCATCTCGATTTCGAGCAGGCGCGGTGGGAAGCCCGCCTCCGGCACGAAGCGGCCGTGGCCCGGCAAGTCGTCTACGAGGGCGAAAGCAACATCCTGGCGCTGCGTCCGGCGCGCATCCTCGGTCTGGATATCGAGCTTCCCGACGCCCCCGACGGCCAGGTCGTCACCGAGGTTGTCCACGCCGGCGCGCGCGACGCCGCGTATTCCAACCGCTACCGCGCCATCCCTTCGGACCGGCCGTACCGCCTGCCGATCGACGACCGCCAGTGGCCCCGCATCGCCGGCACCCTGAGCGGCCGGGTCACCTCGCCAAACCAGTACAAATACGCCTACCTGACCCGGCAGGGCCTGTACACCGTCAGGCTGGACCTCGATTTCGACGACTGGCCGAAAGGCACCGAATGCGTGCCACTCCGGTTCGCCAAGCCGTTTGCCGGCGCGCGGGAGACCGGCTTCCACTTTCCGCTGATCGACGGCACCGAGGTGGCCATCGCATTCCGGGACGGTAATCCGAACAAGCCCTATATCGCCCATGCCCACCATCACCAGCGCCACGAGGACCCGGTCACGGGCCGGGATCGCTGGCTGTCGCGGAACGTCATCCGTACGCAGAGCAACAACAAGCTGCGCATGGAGGATTGGGAGGGGCAGGAAGGCATCAAGCTGTCGACCGAACACGGCGGAAAGACGCAACTGAACCTTGGCCACCTGGTCACCCGGGATCGAAAGCGGCGCGGCGAAGGGTTCGAGCTTCGCACCGACCTCCGTGGCAGCCTGCGGGCCGGCGGCGGCGTGCTGGTCAGCGCCGACCGGCAGCAACGCGCCGGGGGCCAGCAACTCGACATGGCGCCGGCCCTCGGCCAGTGGCAGGTGTCGATGGCGCTCGCCACCGGGCTGAACGACGCGGCGCGCCTGGCGCGCGCCGAAGTGGCCGACCTGCGCGCCGAGAACGCGTGGCTCAGGGAGAGCGTGAACGAACTGAAGCAGGCCGTCATCGCCCTGTCGGCGCCCGCTGGCATTGCCGCCGCCACGCCCGAGCGGATCTCGCTGGCGGCGGGCAACGACATCGGCGTGAAGACCGGCCGGACGTTCCACGTCAACGCCATGCGCAACGTGGCCCTGGCAGCCAGCGAAGCGATCTCGCTCTTCGCCCACAAGCTCGGCCTGCGGCTGTTCGCGGCCCGCGGCAAGGTACTGATCCAGGCACAGTCCGACGCGATGGAATTGGTGGCCGCCCAGAACATGCAGCTGACCAGCGCCAACGGGACGCTGACGGCCAATGCGAAGAACGGCGTCGTCATCAGCGGCGGCGGCAGCGCCTACATCAAGGTGCACGGCGACAACGTGGAGATCGGCGGCGCCGGCCGGCTGATCCTGAAACTGATAGAGATCCAGAAATCCGACCCGGGCTCCCTGTCACTGCCCCTTCCCGCGTTCGGCCAGGTCAGCACCGCCAACAACGAGCACTTCGTGCTCAACGACGCCGTCACCGGCGCCCCC
The DNA here is from genome assembly GCF_004217045.1 of Cupriavidus agavae. Taxonomy (GTDB): domain Bacteria; phylum Pseudomonadota; class Gammaproteobacteria; order Burkholderiales; family Burkholderiaceae; genus Cupriavidus; species Cupriavidus agavae. The sequence continues at coordinate 66,375 of NZ_SGXM01000009.1, read as the reverse complement.
GCCGCCAATCGCGCCTACCGCATCGAACTCGCGGACGGCAAGATCGTCGAGGGCATCACCGACGCGAACGGACATACCTCGCTGCTTACCGGCGAGGTCGCGCAGGGCATGAAGCTGCTGCGCGTGAAATTGGACTTTTGACGATGAACACTGGAGACCAAGACGCAATCGTCGCGCCGGAATCTGGCGAAATTCCGATGGCAACCCGCCCGGTACCGATGCAGCGAGACGTACACGGCAACCCGTTCTGGGAATCGTTTCTCACCCCGGAAAGCTACGCCGTCAGGGCCGAGGCCCGCATTCCGCCGCATATGCCGGGGGTGATCATCTTCGTCCATGGCGTGAATTCCGAGGGGGAGTGGTATGACCGGGCGGAAAAGGCGTTGTGCGATGGGTTGAATGAGCGGCTGGGGTTGGGGGATACGGAGTTCAAACTACGATCGAACACTTACGTCGAGCGCAGTACGGAGACGCGCCTTAGGCACGAGCGCCGATATGACGTTACGAAACCCGGCAACTCTCCCATAATCCGCTTTTTCTGGGGCTATCGAGAACCGGACGAGAACTGCGGGCAGTATAAGATTCCCCTCCGCAACATCTGCGGCACCGACTATTGGAAGCGTGGCGAAGGCGATCGAGGTCCATGGTTCTGGGGCGGCGGCCCCTTCCAGAACGGCACTAACAGCCTCCAGCAGATGTGGAGCGGCAAGGGTTTCAGCCGCTCGCTAATGGGGTTCATCGACCTCGAATCGCTGAACACCGAGCCCGAACGGCAGCTACAGAATGCGCCGTCCCGCGATTACTACCCTCATGCAGCCCAGCGCTTGGCGAATCTGATCGATAAGGTCCGCCGCGCCTATCCCCACGACACCGTGACGGTCATGTCGCATAGCCAGGGCACCATGATCGCCATGGCTGCCACCGCGCTCTGCCGAACCCGGGCGCCCGATGCCCTGTTCGTCATGAATTCGCCGTTCTCGCTCGACGACAAGGTGACCGACTGGGCGACATGTGGCAGCGAGAGGCCGACTAGCGACGCGCGGGTCAAAACATTCCGCAATATCGCTAACCGGATCAAGAACGACAAGCGCGCACTGGACGACCGACTCAAGGCGCTATTAATGGTCGGTAAATGCCGGGATGGCGGGCCTTGGCGCCCCGATTCTTTCATTACCCCGGAGATCAGCGAGCGCGATAACCATGGGCGGCTCTACGTCTACTTCAGCCCTCACGATCGGGTGATGGGGATCACCGCGCTAACGAGCATCGGATGGCAGGGTCTCGGCGATGCTTTACTGGACGAACTTGGTGATACGGTCAAGCAGCGCATGGTGGCAAGGCTAACCCCATGCGGAGACGCGCCAGGCCATTGGCCGTTCGGAACCCTTCCGGACATGGCGGGCGGAACGCGCGCCAATCCAGAGGACTTCAAACCCTTCTGGGATGGGAACCGGGGGCCTTTCTTCAATGCGATCGAGTTATGGGCAGTGCCCCCGAAGCATCAAAAGGTGAAGATCAATGCGGAGAAGGTGGCGGTGCCATTGAGCGGAGATGATTTGAACGCCTTCGATGAACCGAGAACCGAAGCTCCACAATTGGGAGAAATCAATCCTGCAACCGGGGAATACCGCGACCGATCGTACCCCTACTTCGAGTCGATTTATGAGCCGTCGTTGGATATCGATCGGGGAACAGACATCTATAACGGGGACCGGCGAATTCGCTCCAGAGAAACCCGCGAGGAAGCACATGCGCGATTAAAGCAATTGCAGGCCGAGCCCACAGACCACAGCAGCCTCCCATCCCACCCGCTATTCATGAGCCGTGTGGTGGCTTACGACTTGCCAATTGGATTCTGCGAGTCGTTCGAGGACCGCGATTTCTGGAACACTTTGATGAGCGAGGCGGATTGGACGCAGTGCACTGATTCCTATTTCAATCAGAACGTCCTCATGCGGCCCGGTATGCCTGATGCAATTGACTGGGAAACGGTAGCGGACGTTCTTGCCGACGCGCGGGCCGAGCGCGACACATGGAGAAAATCCTGATGAAGCTGAGACTCGCCTTTATCACTGCGACCATAATGGCCAATGGCTGCGCCGTCAAGCAGCAGACACCCCCTCGGAAAATCCGCAACTACGACGTCCCACCCCAGGTCATTTACCGCATCGATGACCAGCGCTTCGTCACGCTGGAGAATTACAGAGACTGCCACCATGGTACGACCTACTACAACGACACGCGGCAGGGTATCCGAACCAAACTCGGCACGGACAGCTTTGAAAATTATCAGGGACGGCTGATTAACGCCGATCCGTCTGGGCAGAATCTTGCCTTTCCCGCTTCGGACCCGCCCGAAAGGTCGAGCCCGGAAAGGGGTAGCAATATGACCGTCCTGTATTCGACGGATGGTGGTAGGTCATTCATTGGCACTTACTACATGTACAACTCCTGGCAGGTCTTTCGAGACTCCGCTGACTACATTATTGCTGTCACGTCCGATCGGCTATATATCGCAAGTAAGGTCGGCAGAACTGTTGACGATTTCGGCGTCGATCAGCTCCCACTAAATCCGGGCATTGATTTGCGTAAGGCTTATCCCCCGGGCGTAAGAGGGGATTCTTTCCTCGCCTCCCGCCGCCCGAACTACCTCAACGGCCTCCGCACCCCCTCCGGCCAGGAATATCTCTCCTGCGATCCCTCGATTCGTCCGACCAACCTGCCGGAGAAGAAAAAATGAAGACGCCTGCCCTGCTCGGCGACCGTACCAGCCATGGCGGCAGCGTGAAGACCGCGTCGTCCACCTTCCTGATTCACGGCCGGCGGGTTGCGCTGGTGGGCGACGTGGTTTCGTGTCCGGTCCACGGTGATAACCCGATTACCGAAGGCGGCAACGGCTACAGCGAGAATGCCCGGAAACTCGTGGTCGACGGATGCCGCACGGCGTGCGGCAGCACGATCATCGCCGGTGCCCCGGGAGCGAAATTCTCATGAGGATGCAGTGGGAGAAGCCAGATATTCCACAGTACGCCGAACCCGACCCTCCGCCCGCCTGGCTGCTGCTCACGCTGCTGGTGTTGACCTTGGGAATTGGCGCGACCTATGTGGTGGTGTCCTGGCCGGCCGGCCAGGCGATGCGAGGCGGTGACTTCGTCATGCGCGCCCTGATCCTGCCGCTGACGGTCTACGTCGCCGCCGTTTCCTTGCTGACTTACCTCTGTTACGAGGAGCGGGTCAAGGCCGCGCGCTGGTGGAACCTGATGCTTTTCTGGCGAAATTACGATTGGCTTTGCTGGGCGCGGGGCCACGCCGTGCTGGTGGACAGTGTCGTGCTGACGCCGGAGCCTGACGTGGCCGAGCGCATGCTGGGTTTGGAAGGTATGCCGCCTGCGAACGCTGGCAAGGTGCTGAAGCTCGATATCGCAGCGTCTCCCGGCGCCACACGCATGGCACATGTCCTGACACAACTGCTGACGCCGCTGCTTGACGCCATCCATACCCACTCGAAGCGCGGCCGCTTCAGGATCGTGCTGCAGTCGTCTGCCGGGTCCGATGAAGCGGAGCTGCGCAGGATCATGCGCCAACTCGGACTTTCTCCACAGCTGGAAGTGGTCTGGAAAGCCGCCGGCGCCTCGGCGCCGATGGATTGGCTCTGGGATGAGGGCTGGGGGCCGTCCGGAGCGCATCTGCTGCTGGCGTGCCAGCTTCATCAGGATGACCAATCGGCAGCGGACTCCGAGATGGCCGCAGCGCTGTTGCTGTCGGACGATGCGGGAAGAAGCGCCGGCGCTCAGGCTTGCCTGTTCCGGCCGGTTTTTGCCAGATCCGATGCCGTGGGGTCTGCGCTGGCGACGCTGCTCAAGGCGGGCCAGGCGCCGGTCGATCGCATCCGGCAAATCTGGCACGCCGGACTCGGCAAGCCGGCCACGCATGCCGTGGCAACCGCTGTCAGGGACGTCCCGCTCGATGCCGCCTCGCACGTACTGGACACGGCACTGGGCAAGCCCGGCCCGGCCAGCGGCTGGGTTGCCCAGGCGCTGGCTGCCCGGATGGTGCAGTACGCCCAGGGCGCCCAGCTGATCGCCACACCATGCCGGGAGGGCGTCTCTCTGAACCTGATCGGCTCACCGCCTGCCCTGCCCGACGAGCCGTCCGCCGACGCGCCGCCGCCCCAGTCGCTGCTGTGGGCCGCCGGCGTCGCCGCCACACTGCTGGCGCTGTTCTTTCTCGAAATCGACACCGCCGCGCCGGGCTCGGGTCCGCCTGCCGAGCTCTGGCGTTATCCGGCATTTCTGGCGACCGCCATCGTTCTGCAGATCGGGGCGGCGCTGTGGCGGCTGCGTGGGCTTCGCAACGAGTTCTCCGGGCTGGCACGCGACAATCCAGTAACGCCGGGATCACAAAGTTTGCCTTGAACTTTTGCTGCGGCGCGTCCAATAATGCCCTTGCCCATCCCAAAACGCCGCAACAGGCGTGTCTCGCAATCCTGACATTCCCAACAGCGTTCTCTCATTCGCCGTCCCTGGTTTTTTCCTGCCCGACAAAACTGGAGCGTGTCTCATGGATACCACCTCGCTGCAAAGCCTCCGCGACATCGTCTATGGCTACGCCACGGTGTTCGGCGTCAAGATCCTGGCCGCGCTGGCCTTCTGGGTCGTCGGCCGCTGGCTGATCCATTTCGTGGTCCGGCTGGTGCAGAAATCGCTGGCCAAGCAGAGTGTCGATCCCACGCTGCTGCGCTATGTCGGCTCGATCGTCACGGTCACGCTCAACGTGGTGCTGGTGATCGGCATCCTGGGCTACTTCGGCATCCAGACCACCACGTTCGCGGCGCTGATCGCGGCGGCCGGCGTGGCCATCGGCATGGCGTGGTCCGGGCTGATGGCGAACTTCGCGGCGGGCGCGTTCCTGGTGGTGCTGCGGCCGTTCAAGGTGGGAGATTTCGTGACCATCGGCGGGGTGACCGGCACGGTGAAGGAAATCGGCCTGTTCTCCACCACGCTCGATACGCCGGACAACGTCATGACGGTGGTCGGCAACAACAAGATCTTCTCCGACACGATCCAGAACTTCACGGCCAACGCATTCCGGCGCGTGGAACTGAAGGCGCAACTGGCCGGCTCCACCGATGTGGCTGCCGCCGTGGCACTGCTCAAGGAGAAAATCGCCGCGATTCCCAACGTGCTGCCCGAGCCCGCCGTCGAGGTCGAGATTCTCGAATTCACGCTGGTCGGCCCCGTGCTGGCCGTGCGGCCGTTCTGCCATAACGACCACTACTGGCAGGTCTACTTCGATACCAACCGGACCATCCGCGACAGCTTCGGCCAGGCCGGCTTTGCCGCGCCCATGCCGGCGCAGGTGGTGGTCATGCAGACCGCGCCGGCCGTACCGATCGCACCGGCCGAGCCGGCCAATCAGGCCGCCTGAGCACGGGCCGGCGCTCAGTGCGCCGGCTGCAGTCCGGCGCGCCCGTAGCGGCGCAGCAGCACCGCGCCGCTGCCGCAGATGGCCATCACCACCGCCAGCGGCAGCGCCGTACCGTCGTGCCAGACGCTGACGGCCGCGCCCGCCAGCGTGCCGAAGCCGAACTGCAGCGTGCCCATCAGCGCTGACGCCGTGCCGGCGCGATGGCTCTGGCGAGAAAGCGCCAGCGCCGACGCATTGGGCGTGATGCAGCCGAGCCCTGCCAGGAACACGAAGAAGCAGCACAGCAGCAGCGGCAGTGGCGCTACGCCAAGCAGTTCGGCGCCCGCCAGCACCAGTCCGGCCAGGCATGGCGCAAGCAGGGCCACACGCAGCACATCGTCGAGCGCGCGCGTGCGCACCAGCCGCGCGTTGACCTGCGACATGGCGATCAGGCCGAACGCATTCGCGCCAAAGACAAAGCCATAGTGGGAGGGATCGATGCCATGCAGTTCGATCAGCACGAATGGCGAGCCGGCGATGTACGCGAACATGCCCCCCTGCACGCAACCGGCAGACAGCGAGTAGCCCAGGAACTCGCGGTCGCGCAGCAGTTCCCAGTAGCCGCGCAGCACGGTGCCGGGATGCAGCGTCCGGCGCCGCTGCGGGTCGAGCGATTCCTCCATGCGGCTGTGCACGAACCAGAGCAGCAGCACCGCCGCGCCGCAATGGATCCAGAAGATCGCGCGCCAGCCGGCCGACGCCAGCACGGCACCGCCGATCAGCGGCGCGAGGATCGGCGCCAGCCCCATCACCAGCATCAGCGACGAAAAGGCCCGCGCCGATTCGCGCGCTTCCAGCCGGTCGCGGATCACGGCGCGCGAGACCACCAGGCCCGTGCAGCCGCCAAGCGCCTGCAGAAAGCGCCACAGCATCAGCGCCTCCACATCGGCCGCCAGCGCGCATCCGGCGGCGGCCACGCCGTACAGCGTCAGCCCCACGTAGAGCGGCGGCTTGCGCCCGAAACGGTCGCTGACCGGCCCGTAGAAAGCCTGCCCGAGCGCCAGCCCCACCAGGAAGGTGCCGAGGGTGAGTTGCACCTGGCCGATGTCGGTATGCAGGTCCGCCGCCAGCGCCGGGAAGGCGGGCAGGTACATGTCGATGGAAAGCGGCGCGATGGCGGTGAGCGATGCGCACACCAGCAGCCAGAGGGGAAAGCGCGCGGAGGCCGGCGCGCTCGTCTTGGACGTCATGTGGGGATTCCGGAAAGTCTGGGCGCAATTGTTGCACAGGGCAAGCGCTTCGCGGGCCTTCCGTCAAGCCGCTGCAAGTACCGTGGAAATTCCGCCTCAACCTCCGTGCCGGCGCGAAATCGATATGTGCCGCGGCTTTCGCGTGCACCAAGGTGGAGGGTACAATGCCTGCCTGTCGGTACGGATGTTATCCAGACCAAGCAGTCAGACGCATCGCGGAAGACGGATCACGGGACCCGTCCCCGGCACCGTTATCCTGCATGACCATACGATCCAAGCCGTTTATTGCCTCGCTGAGCCTGGTTGCGTTTGCAGCCTTGCCGCCGCTGCCCGCAGGGGCCGCTCCCGGCCGGCCCGCCGTGGCTTCCGCTTCCTCGCCCGCGCCCGTGGCGGTCGATGAAGCCGAAGCCCTGTCGCGCATGCTCAAGGGCGCCGCTACCGGCCAGAACACCGGCGCGGCCGGCGTGCCCGAACTCCTGCGCAGCACCAACCGCCCGGACAGCGTGCTGGCCCGCGCCTGCCGGCAGCTCAATGACGCGCTGCCGATCGAGATCGACGGCGAGACGCGCCTGCGCCGCTGCCAGTCGATCCCCGGCAAGCATGTGCTGTTCCAGCTCGAACTCACCAACTATCGCGGCCCGATGCTCGACCTCGCCAGCTTCGAGGTGAACTATGCCGCGCCGCTCCAGCGCAACATCTGCGCCAACCGCGACGTGGAAATCCTGACCAAGATCGGCGTCAGCATGATGTTCCGCTACATGACCCGCAACGACCGCGGCGAGCGCCGGGTGGGCGACGTCTACATCAACGCCCCGATCTGCGTCTCCGCGCTGCGCTGACCGTTTCAAACGAGCGGAAACAAAAAACGGCAGGCCAGCGGCCTGCCGTTTCCACATCGGCGCCCTGCTCCGTCAGGCCGGGCGCGGGCGCAGCGGCAGCACGTTCGGGGCGCGCCGCAACAGCACGCGCGTCTCTTTCCACGCGGTGTCGGCCAGCGGCGATCCCCACACCAGTTCGTGCAGCCGGGACAGCGCGAACGGATCGCCAAGCAGCACATGCTTCTGGGCCGGCGAGAGCGAGCCGGGGCCGTTGGTCAGCGCGTGCTGCACCAGCGACGCGTGCTGCAGGCGCGCCGGCTCGGGCTGGATCGTGCGCGCGGTACCGGTGGCGCACATCAGCGCATTGGTCACCGGGTCCACCACGGCATCGACGAAACCCGGCGTCGGCTGGGCGTTCTCCACGTGCTGCTGCGTCTCGACGATCTCGCGCGGGACGATGGTCTCTTCCGGGATCATGAACAGGCCGGCCCGGCGCGCCGCACGGCCCAGCGAGACCCGCGAGAGCATGACCGACAGCGGGATCGACAGCGCCAGCGAGCCCACGATCGGCAGCAGCCACCAGATGAACCCCGGGCTCAGCCAGTAGACGCCGGCGCCCCAGACCAGGCCCAGCGCCGTGTGCCAGCCGTGGCGGCGGAAAGCCTCGCCCCAGTGCGTCTCGGCGTCCTCGCGCGGCGGCGATTTCCACGAGATGCCCCAGCCGCTGTAGGCGGCGATCACGAACTTCGTATGGAACAGCATGCGCGTGGGCGCCAGCAGCGCCGACAGCGCCATCTCGATCAGCATGCTGAGGAACAGCCGCACCGGCCCGCCGTATTGCTTCGCGTCCTTCATCAGCAGGATCACGCTGAACAGCTTGGGCAGGAACAGCAGCGTGGCGGTGGCCGAGAACAGCGCCAGCGCCTTCTCCGGATGCCACTCGGGCCAGGTCGGGAACAGCTGGTACGGCCGGGTGAAGTACTCGGGCGGCACCAGCGCGTGCTTGGCCAGCGCGGCCGTGGATAGCAGCAGGAACAGGAACCAGAGCGGCGCCGAGACATAGGCCATGATGCCGGTCAGGAACACGGCGCGGTGCACCGCGTGGAAGCCCTGCTTCATCCACAGCCGGAAGTTCATCAGGTTGCCCTGGCACCAGCGGCGGTCGCGCTTGACCTCGTCGAGCAGGTTCGGCGGAAGTTCCTCGAACGAACCCGGCAGGTCGTAGGCGATCCACACGCCCCACCCCGCCCGGCGCATCATCGCGGCCTCGACAAAGTCATGCGAGAGGATTTCGCCCGAGAGCGGCCCCTTGCCCGGCAGCGGCGCCAGCCCGCAGTGCTCCATGAACGGTTTCACGCGGATGATGGCGTTGTGGCCCCAGTAGTGCGATTCGCCCAGTTGCCAGTAGTGCAGCCCGGCCGTAAACAGCGGGCCGTACACGCGCGTGGAGAACTGCTGCACGCGGGCATAGAGCGTATCGCGCCCCACGGCCAGCGGCGCGGTCTGGATGATGCCGGCGCCCGGATTGGCTTCCATCAGGCGCGTCAGCGTGGCCAGGCAGTCGCCGCTCATCACGCTGTCGGCGTCGAGCACGATCATGTAGCGATACTTGCTGCCCCAGCGGCGGCAGAAGTCGGCCACGTTGCCGGTCTTGCGCTTCACGCGGTGGCGGCGCCAGCGGTAGAACACGCGGCCAAACCCGCCCACGGCGCGGCACAGCTCCATCCAGGCATCGTGCTCGGCGGTGCGCAGGTCGGGGTTGCCGCTGTCGGACAGCACGAAGAAATCGAAATGCTGGAGTTCGCCGGTGCGTTCGAGCGATTCGTACGTGGCCCGCAGGCCCGCGAACACGCGCGTCACGTCCTCGTTGGCGATCGGCATGATGATCGCCGTGCGCGCGGAGGGGTCAATCGGGGCGTCGGACGCCGCCGAGCGCGAGATCAGGTGCCGGTCGCCGCCCTTGGCCAGCACCAGGAAGCCCATCATCGCCGTCCAGAAGCCGGCCGACACCCACGCGAACAGCACCGCGAACAGCGTGAGAATGGCTACTTCGAGCGGATCGGCGCCGTGGTACGGCAGCACGTTCGACATCGCGTAGGTGGCCATGATGGTCTGCACCACCACCAGCACCAGCAGCACCCAGCGCCGGTGCGAGCCGGCCGGGTGCCACTTGCCCTCGGCGTCGGGGCCATCGTGCAGCGTATCCCAGGTCTCCGGCACCGGCGCGCGGCCGGTCAGCTTGCGCCAGCCGTTGCGGATGCCGCCCCAGACGATGTGGGGCGGCCACTGGCGCGGCACCATCGACGCGCGCTCGGGCTCGGGGCCGGTATGCACCCTGACCGTGCCGTCGTCGTGCTTTTCGAGCAGCGGTTCGCCGTCGATCTGCGGGTTGCCATAAGCCATCGAGAAACGACGGCTGACCGAAGCGTAGGTGGTCCCACCGGGGGTACTGCGTGCATCCAAATCGGTAGCTTCCTTGTCCTTCGGGTCGCGGCCAGCCAGCCGCGCCTGCAATTCCATCATGGCCGATGGCACTTCGATGCCTTCGGCGGGCACGGTGGAGATCACCGGCTTCGGGGTATCGGCCAGCAGTTCGCCGCGCTGTTCGGGCGAGACCGGCAAGCGATCGACATAGCGCTCGCATGCGGCCGCCGCCTGGGCGGGGCGCTGCTTCAGCCTGGAGGTAAGATGTAGCTCCATGTCTCGGATAGGGTTGTATTGCCGTTGCGAAGGTAGCCGCGCAACTCAACCGGCTTGCTCTCGTCCTTGCGCCGCATGAACATCGTCATGCGCCAGCCACCCGTGGCCTCATTGCGCTGAACTATTGTTTTCAGCAGCTCGCCGTTGGCGTCCGCGGACACCACCGGATCGAGCCTGACCTCTTCGCCCAGCTTCTTGAACGCCGGGCCTTCGAAATCCACCACCAGCGAGAAGCTGGTGTCATCCTGCTTGCGCGTGAGGCCCTGGCCCCGGCGCGTCTGCGTGACCCACGACAGCGGCGGCAGGTTCTCGCCGTCCTTCTGCCACTTGAGCCGGTACTCGTAGTCGAACGCCTGCTTCGGCTTGGGCGGGTTGTCCGGCACCCAGAACGCCACGATGTTGTCGTTGGTCTCGTCCGGCGTGGGAATCTGCACCAGTTCCACGCGGCCGGCGCCCCAGTTGCCCTTCGGTTCCACCCACGCGCTCGGCCGGCGCTCGTACCACGAGCCGATCTCCTGGTAGTTGTCGAAGCTGCGGTCGCGCTGCATCAGCCCGTAGCCCTGCGGATTCGTGGCGCCGAACGACGTCACCAGCAGCCGCTTGGGATTGACCAGCGGACGCCAGATCCACTCGCCGGTGCCCAGTTGCACGGACAGGCCGTCCGAGTCGTGCACTTCGGGACGGAAATCGGCCTGCGCCGACGGCTGGTTCTCGCCGAACAGGTACATGCTGGTCAGCGGCGCCAGGCCGAGCTTGGTCACGTGCTCGCGCAGGAACAGGCGCGACTTCACTTCCATCACGGTCTCGTTGCCGGGCTTGATGACGAAACGGTAGGCGCCGCTGATGCGGCGCGAATCCATCAGTGCATAGATCGTCAGTTGCTTGTCGTTGGCCGACGGGCGCTCGATCCAGTATTCGACGAAACGCGGAAACTCCTCGCCCGAATTGAGCGCCGTATCCACCGCCACGCCCCGCGCCGACAGGCCGTACCACTGGTCCTTGCCGAGCGCGCGGAAATAGCTCGCGCCGAGGAACGAAGCGAGTTCGTCCTTGCGCTTGCCCTGGTTCAGCGGGTACATCAGCCGGAAGCCAGCGAAGCCCAGCCCCTTGAGCTTGGCCGGGTCTACCTTGTGCGAGCCGTAGTTGAACGCGGCCGGATCGAAGCGGAATTCGCGCACGCTGTTGCCGACCACCTCGTTGATCCGCACCGGCTGGTCGAAGACCATGCCTTCATGGAAGAACGAGATCTCGAACGGCAACCGCGTGCCGCGCCACGCAAAGCGCTCGGGCTTGTACTCGATCTCGCGGTAGCGGTCGTACGACAGCTCCTTGAGTTCGCGCGGCAGCTCCTGCGCCTTGGCCGGCTTGTAGGGGGCCGCCGAAAGCTGGCGCGCCCGCGCGGCCACCGTTTCGAAGTCGAAAGCGTGCGCGGTCAGTGCCATCACGGCCAGCATGCCGCCGCCGATCCATCGGGCCAGCCCTCCCACTCTGCCGGGCGTACCACGCGCGGGCGCGGTCGTCGGGCGATGGGCGGGATGGAGCGACGTGGGATGTGCGGTCATGAAGGCCGGTGATCGGGTTAGCGGGGAAACAGGCGGCCGGAAGATGCGGCCGCGCCGGGATGCGTCAGGAAACTTCAACGATTGAGTACAGCGAACACAGCAAAAGGCGGACCAGCCTGCACTGCACCACGGGCTCCGATGGGAATCCGCGTTGGCCGGAACAGGACATTGCCGCCGATGCTTGTCGGGATTGTTGCAATGCGATGCGGAACCATAACAATTCGCGCCTTAAAAGTCACGTTTCGACGCCGCAACGTTTGCAACAAAATGTCTCACCAGTGGGGTGAAAGCCGCTCCCCGTATGACTTCGGAGGCTGAAGTCAAGCATAGGTCATGCGCGCGTGGATCGGCAGCTCGACCGGCGCCGGCACGGCTTGTGCGCTGGAATTCACCACACGGCAGATTCGGCGCTTACAATCGCCTCGCCCCCTTTCGTTCTCTTACCAGTCAAAGGAATCGCCATGTCCGTTCGCCGACCCCGTCGCCTTGCCATCGTAGCCAGCCTTGCCGGCGCCCTGCTGGTCGCCGCCTCACCGTCCGCGTTCGCCTATTTCGAGAATTACCTGTCCGGCAGCATCGTCGGCACGCTCAACCAGAAGGAAGCCGCCTCGCTGCAGAAATCGGTGCGCCAGGCGCTGGTGGATACCGAGGACAACAAGATCGTGGAATGGCATTACCCGGCGCAGGGGCGCCGCCAGGCCGTCGATGGCACGATCAGCCCGGTCGAGACCCGCGAGGACAAGGGCCAGCAGTGCCGCCGGCTGAAGTCGGACCTCAAGCGCGGCAGCGCCACCGAGGCGTGGTCGGGCTGGTTCTGCAAGCAGTCGAATGGCACCTGGAAGGCCCGCCACGTCGGCGAGTGACCCCCGGCGGGCTGATGGGATGGCCTAGTGGCAGAACTTCGCCATGAGGTCGCCCGCCAGCGTGCCCGAGGCGGCCGGCAGCGGCATGCCAGCCTGCGGACCCCGGATCGTGTAGAGCGATTCGCCGCGTGCGTAGCGCTTGTTGTAGAGCGTCTGCTCGATGACCGCGTACATTGACGTGGCGCAATTGAGCACCATGCGTTTGAGCGAGGAACGGATGGTGTCGCCGCTGGCGGTCTTGATGACGCCGGGCGGTGCATTGTGGACCAGCGCCACGCCCACCTCGGTGCCCCGGCGACGGACCGACGCCTGGTCGAGATACGAGATCATGCCGTTGGCGCCCATCAGCGGCAGCCAACGCTGCGGATCGGGTGCGGAGGGATCGGGCGAAGCCAGCAGGACGCAGCCGTCGCGCGGTGCGCCACGGAAGATCGTGCCGCCGTTCGGGCCCTTGCACTGGTACAGCGCGCCCGCCGCCACCGGGCGGATCGCGCCGTTATTGACAGGCGCCGCGCCGCTGGATTCGGCGTGGGCAGCCAGACTGAAACACGCGCCGACGAGCAGGGTCGCGCGTGCGAGGATGCGGAGAAACATCGGGAAACCCTCGTAAGGACGGGAAAAAGAGCCCGAATTTTCGCACAGCATCCCCGCCCCGCGACACCCCGGCAAGCATGAAAACCCGCCCCGGCGCCTGAAACCGCGTGTTTTCCGGGGCGTTTCCGGCCTTCGCTTGCGCGGGATCAGTCTTGTCGCCGGCCCCGCCGCTCAGCCATGCAGCTCGCGCCAGGCCACCAGATCGGCAATGGTCAGCACCGGCAACTGGTACCGCTCGGCGAAGACCAGTGCCTCGGCGCGGCGCGCCATCGTGCCATCCTCGTTCATCAACTCGCACAGCACCGCCGAGGGGGAAAGCCCGGCCATGCGCGCCAGTTCGACCGAGCCTTCGGTATGGCCGCGCCGCTGCAGAACGCCGCCATCGACGGCCACCAGCGGGAACACATGGCCGGGGCTGACCACGGCGTCGGTGCCGGCGCCATCGGCAATGGCCGCGCGGATCGTCGTGATGCGATCCGCCGCGCTGACACCGGTAGACACCCCTTCGCGCGCCTCGATCGAGACCGTGAAGGCCGTGCCGTACTGGCTGCGGTTGTGCTCCACCATCGGGCGCAGGCCCAGTTCGCGCACCTTGGCGGCGGTCAGGCACAGGCAGACGATGCCGCTGCATTCGCGGATCATCATGGCCATGTTGGCCTGCGTCAGCCGCTCGGCGGCAAGGATCAGGTCGGCCTCGTTCTCGCGGTCGTCGTCGTCGAGCAGCACGACCGGACGGCCTTCGCGCATGGCGTCGAGCGCCTGCGCGATACGTTCGGCGAGCGGACGCGCGTCGCCATCGAGCGAAAGATCGGAAACCGGGGTCTTGGTAAGAGTCAGCATTGGTGAAACGCTCCGTGCAAAACAAAGTTGAGGGCGTTTCAGGGGAACGATCAAGCGGAAGCCGCACGGCGGGCGGGCGCACGCGCGACGTGTGCCCCGGCCAACAGCCGGAGACAACGCCGCGCGCGCACGGGCCAGCCATGCGGATTCCGCCCATCTTCTTTCATCCGGACTATGACCGTCGGCCCTGGCCTCTCACCAGGTCTGCTGACCCCGCACGGGAATGCGGGCGCTCGCGGGCTCGCGGCAGCGCTGTCTTGCGACTGCTGCCACATACCGCCGGTGGGGACTTTCACCCCGCCCTGAAGACGTAACGATGCCGCCGGAAGCCATGCAGGATGCCTTCCGCGGCGGCCCGGCGATAGTAGCACGACTGTGCTTTTATGACAGCGTCGTCATGTTGGCGGCCAGTGTTTCGAAAACCTGCCGGGTCGGGTCATCGGCGGGGTAGAAGCACTCGATGCGCAGTTCCTGCAGCGTGACGTCCTGCGGAATGCCGAGCGTGGTCAGCGTGGAGAACATCGAGATCCGCACCTCTCCCATCCGGAGGGTGACCGGCAGCACGGGCGGCGGCGCCGATTCGGCCGGGTCGTCATCGACGAGCAACTCCCCGCCTGCATCGACCAGATCGGGGTGCCAGGCCGCGATCTGCGCCAGGATCGTGCGGGCCGTCTGGTCGTGGGCCTGCCCCTGCAACTCCTGCGTCACGCGCCGCAGCAGGTAGCGGCCCACCTGCCGTGCGTTCTCGATCAGCGGCCAGAGGCCATCCGGATCGAACACGGCCAGCATCAGGTTCAGCCTGCCGTCCTGCCCCGCCGCCGTCCGCTCCGCCGGCAGCCTCGCCAGGAGCTGCCGGTATGCCTGGTTCGCATCGACCAGATTCCAGAACCGGTCGAGCACCACGGCCGGATAGGGCTCCTGCTTCGACAGAATCAGGCCGATGGCCTGGCGCACCATCTGCAGCGGGGGCGAACCCAGCGCGTGCTCGCTGTAGGCCGGCGCGAAGCCGCTGGCCAGCAGCAGCCGGTTACGCTGCCGCAGCGGCACGGCCAGCCGCTCGGCGAGCGCCAGCACCATTTCGCGGCTGGGACGGGCGCGCCCCGACTCCAGGAAGCTGATATGGCGCTGCGACACCCCGGCCACCTGCGACAGCGCCAGTTGGCTGTAGCCGCGCCTGCCGCGCCAGTAGCGCAGCAGTCCGGGGAAGTCGATGGCCGTTTCGGAATTGGGCGTGAGCGTTTGCATGGCAGCCATTACAGCACGGCGAAGGACGCGCCGCGACTACCCGGCAGGTAATGGGGGCAATTCCCTGCCCCCCTTCCCCACCCCGTCAGGCGCCGGAAAGATTCCGGGCGCCTTTCAGAATCGTCGCATATCGATTGCGGGGCCCCGGGCCTAGCATGGACCTTCCGCTCCACAACGTCCGAAGACCAACTGCCCATGATCCGCACCCTCGCCAACAAGACCACTGCCGCCGTGTTCTGCGGCCATTTCGTCTATACGCTGCCGATCCCGATCCAGCAGGCGGCGCGCCGCAAGCTCGACATGCTCGACGCCGCGGCCTCCCTGACCGACCTGCTGGCTTCGCCGGCCAACGGGCTGGAGCCGATGCGCGGCCGCCACCGTGGCCGCTGGCACGTGCGGATCGATCCGGACTGGCACGTCTGCTTTCGCTACCTCAACGAAGGGGCCTGGAACGTTGAAATCGCCCCGTGCGAGGAGGACCAATGATGCCGATCCCGCGCGAAGACCTGTGCCATCTCGATTTCAGCCCCATCGCCACGGGCGAGGCGATCTGGCCCGTGCCCGCCGGCACCATCCTGTTGCGCGAGTTCATGCAGCCGAACGGGCTCGGTCCCCGCGCGCTGGCGGTGGCGCTGCGGGTGCCACTGCCCCGCATCGAGGGCATCGTGTCGGGCGGGCGGCCAGTCTCGCCCGAGACGGCCCTGCGGCTGGCACGCTTTTTCGGGACATCGGCGGAATTCTGGTCAGCCCTCGACGGCAATTACTCGCTGCGCATGGCGCGCTTGCGGGCCGGGCAAGCCATTGCCGAAGACGTGAAACCGCTGACGGCATGATTCCTGCATCGCCCTCCGGTGTGCCGTATGAGGCACAGCACGCATGCGGCGTCACATTGCCGGTGGTATGCTCTGATTTTTCAATTCCCGCGCGCACAGGGCGCGCATCCTGATGGAAATTGCCATACTGCTGGCACTCATTCTGCTGAACGGCCTGTTCGCCATGTCTGAAATCGCGCTTGTCACGGCCCGCCGGGCCCGGCTGCAGCGCCTGATCGAAGACGGCGACCGCGGTGCGATGGAGGCCGTCAAGCTTGGCGAGGACCCCACCCGCTTCCTGTCCACGGTGCAGATCGGCATTACGTCGATCGGCGTGCTGAACGGCGTGGTCGGTGAATCCGCCCTGGCTTCGCCGCTCGGCGTCTGGCTGCAGGGCTTTGGCATTCCCGCCACCACGGCGGGCTACACGGCCACGGCCATTGTGGTGGCCGGCCTGACCTATTTCTCGATCGTGCTCGGCGAACTGGTGCCCAAGCGCCTGGGCCAGATGGCTCCCGAGAAGATCGCGCGCCTGGTGGCGCGTCCGATCGCGATCCTGGCCGTGGCCTCCACGCCGTTCGTCAAGCTGCTTTCCGGCTCCACGCGCCTCGTGCTGCGCCTGCTCGGCGTGAAGATGGACCGCGCCCCGGTGGTGACCGAGGAAGAAATCCATGCGCTGCTGGTGGAAGGCTCGGAAGCGGGTGTGATCGAGCGCCACGAGCACACGATGGTGCGCAACGTGTTCCGGCTCGACGACCGCCAGATCGCCTCGCTGATGGTGCCGCGCGGCGATGTGGTCTACCTCGACATGGAATCGACCGAAGAAGAGAACCTGCGCCGCATCGAGGAATCCGATCATTCCCGGTTCCCGGTGGTGCGTGGCGGCATGCACGACATCCTTGGCGTGGTCAGCGCCCGCCAGTTGCTGGCGCGCCGCCTGCGCGGCGAGAAGGCCGACCTGACCGCCGTGCTGCAGGCGGCGGTATTCGTGCCCGAGAGCGTCACGGGCATGGAACTGCTTGAAAACTTCCGCTCGTCGGGCGGCCAGATCGCGTTCGTGATCGACGAATACGGCGAAGTGCTGGGCCTGGTGACGCTGCAGGACCTGATCGAGGCCATCACCGGGGAGTTCAAGACCGAGACGGCCGGCGAGGAATGGGCGGTCCAGCGCGACGACGGCTCGTGGCTGCTCGACGGCCTGATCCCGATCCACGAACTGAAGGACCGCGTGGGACTGCGCGCGGTGCCCGAGGAGTCCAAGGAGCGCTATCACACGCTGTCGGGCATGCTGCTGTTGCTGCTGGGCCGGCTGCCGACGACCGCCGACTCCGTGCAATGGGAGGACTGGAAGTTCGAGATCATCGACATGGACGGCAAGCGGATCGACAAGGTCCTGGCATCCCGGGTGCCGCCCGAGGATGGCCCCGAGGCGGAAACCACGGGCTGAGGCCCCCCCGCCACCCCGATTCCACCGCAAGGCGGGCGCAACAGGCGCCCGCCTTTTTCTTTGGCGCGCGCGTTTATCGCGTTTCGGCGGCCGTGGTCAAGCCGGCGAACTGGCCGTCAGCACCACCGTTGCGGGAAATCAAATACCGGTGAGACGTGCCGCGCACGCCGGCATCGTAGTTTTCCGAATTCCGCCGAGGCTGCCTTATGATCTGGCTATCAACAGAGCGGAGGCGCCACCAGAGCGCCCCGTACGTCGCTTAAACGGGAATGCAGTCCGGTTTCGCCGGCCGCTTCGACACGCATGAACGCGCTGCCAGCAACGATCGACCATGGACCCTGACACCAACGACCTCCCGGACACGGGCGGCGGGGGTGGCCAGAGCCAATCCGCCGACGCGCCCGACCGGGCGCTCCAGCCGGCCGCCTTCCTCGCCGCGCTGGAGGCGCATCGCGCGCAGTTTGGCCCATCCGCCTCGCTGGCCGTGGTCGTCATCCGGCTCGACCGCTTCGCCCATGCCTGCGACACCGTGGGCGCGCGGCGAGCGCACGGGCTCCGCGCACAGGTCAAGTCCCGCGTTGCCAGCGTGGCAGCCATGCCGGTGGCCATGCACTGGCTCGGCCCGGCCGATCTCGGGCTGGCCTGCCTGCTGCCCGAGGGCGCCAAGCCGTCTCTGGCGCTGAGCCAGGCCATTGCCGGAGTGGTTGCCCGGCCCTACCTCGTGGAAGGTTTCGAGGTCTTCCTGTCTTGCAGCATCGGCTCGGCCATCGACGACCCCGACACGGGCGCCGAACGCCATTTGCAACGCGCCTTCGACGCCATGCTGCGCGTCAACAAGCGCGGCGGTGACGGCATCCACACCGCGGTGCGGCCCGCCACGCCGCGCCTGGCCACACTGCTGGCCGCGCTGCCGGGCGCCATCGGGCGCGGCGAGATGAGCCTGCAGTTGCAACCCCGCGCCTCGCTGGTGTCGGGAGACATTACGGCCTACACGGCGCGGCTGCGCTGGCAGCATCCGGTGCTGGGCCGGGTGGCGCCGCAGGATTTCCTGCCCGCCGCCGAGGCGCTCGGGCTCATGAACGAGATGGGTGGCTGGACGTTGCTGCAACTGCTCGACGTGATCGAATCCTCCG
The DNA here is from genome assembly GCF_004217045.1 of Cupriavidus agavae. Taxonomy (GTDB): domain Bacteria; phylum Pseudomonadota; class Gammaproteobacteria; order Burkholderiales; family Burkholderiaceae; genus Cupriavidus; species Cupriavidus agavae. Next base: position 47,705 of record NZ_SGXM01000009.1, on the reverse strand, counting down.
GAGCGCTCGGGCCGCTGCAGTTCACGCTGCTGGCCACCAGTTCGCAGTTGCAGGCCGACGACACCATCTGCATGCTGCGGCGCGCCATCGAAGCGCGTGGCCTGCCGCCGGGGCAGATCTGCGTGGAGGTGCCGGTCGATATCCTGCCGGACGCCAGCACGACCCATGACAAGGTTCGCCGCCTGCGCGAAGGCGGCATCGGCCTGGCGCTGGCCGATTTCACCGACACCGACGCCAGCCGCCATGGGCTGGACCTGACGCGGCCCGACATGGTGATGCTGGACGTGCGCCACCTTGGCAGTACCAACCTGAGCCAGGCCATGGCCGCCAGCCTGCGGGCCGCCTGCTGCTGGGCGAAGCAGCGCGGCGTGGCGGTCTGCGCCAAGGGCGTGGAAACGCAGGCGCAGTTGGAGGCGGTACGCGCCTGGGGATGCGACAGCGTGCAGGGCTACCTGCTGGCCCAGCCGTTCCCGGCCATGTGGCTGGCGCAGACCCACATGGCCGTGGCCGAGCGCGCGCGGCGCATGCTGGCCCCCTGAGGCTTGCCACCACAGACCGGAACGCCGCGTCTGTCAGCCATTTTCGTATTTACACATTGGCACACATCATGCATCGACAGCGGGTGGGGCGACGCTAAAATGTGCCCACTTCCTACTATCCCTGAAAGGAGCCGCTGATGAAGAAAGGATGGATCTGGTGCGTACTCGTTGCCACGATGCTGGCAGGTTGCAACACGATGTCCGGCCTTGGCCAGGACGTGCAGAAGGGTGGCCAGAAGCTGGAAAACTCGGCCGAGAAGTCGAAGTAAGCCGCGACGCAGTCTGTTCGCTGTGCTGAAGCAAGCAAGGGCGCCACTGGCGCCCTTTCTCATTGCCCTGACCGCGCGTCAATCGTGGCCGGATTGTAGTTTTTACTTTTCCGTTCGGCGCTGCGCGGCAGAAAGATCACACACGGCGCAGTTGCGCTGCCTCCTCCGCGAGCTTGCGGATGCGGCCCCAGTCCTTCGCCGCCACGGCGTCCTTGGGCACGACCCACGAACCGCCCACGCACACGACATTGGGCAGCGCCAGGTAGGTGGACGCCTTGGCCAGGTCGATGCCGCCGGTCGGGCAGAACTTCAGTTGCGAGAGCGGCCCGAACAGCGATTTCAGCATCGGCACGCCGCCCGCCGCCTCGGCCGGGAAGAACTTCAGGAACGAGAAGCCCGCTTCAAGCGCGTACATGGCCTCGCTGGCCGTTGCCACGCCCGGCAGCAGCGAGATGCCGGCGCCCTGCGCGCCCTCGGCCAGCTTCTGCGTCAGGCCCGGCGACACGGCAAACTGCGCGCCCACGTCGCGCACCGCATGCAGTTGCTCCACGCTCAGCACGGTGCCGGCACCGACCACGGCCTGCGGCAGCGCACGGGCCACGGCCTCCATGGCCTGCAGCGCAACCGGTGTGCGCAGCGTGATTTCGAGCATCGGCAGGCCGCCGGCGACCAGCGCCTCGCTGACGTGCAGCGCCTCGTCCACCGAGTGGAATTCCAGCACCGGAATCACCGGTACGTTGGTCAGGCGGGCAAGCAGCGGAGAAGGTTGAGTTTGCATGACAGTATTCTTGGGTTGGATGGTCCGACCGCGCAAAATTGGCGATTCGACGATGCGATCTTTCGGTCAGGCAATCACGGAGATGTTTTGTTCCAGCCGGGCCAGTACGGTTTCGGCATGCGGGATCGGCGCCACGGCGCCGTAGCCCGTGGTCGACAATGCCGCCGCCACGTTGGCATAGCGCGCCGCCTCGAACGGATCGGCACCGGCGGCGAGCCTCGCGATGAAGCTGCCGCCGAAGCAGTCGCCCGCGCCCGTAGCGTCGAGCGGCCTGACCGGATACGGCGCCACCAGCGCCCGCGATTCCGGCGTGGCCACGTAGCTGCCCTCCTCGCCCAGTTTCAGCGCGATGACCTGCACGCCGCAGGCCAGCAGGTGGTCCACGATGGCATCGCGGTCGTCGAGGCCGGTCAGCACGGTGATGTCATCCCAGCTCGGCAGGCAGACATCGGTCAGCGCGAACGCCTCGCGCATGATGCCGCGCGCCCGGGCCAGCGACCAGAGCCGCAGCCGCAGATTGGTATCGAGCGAAACCTGCACGCCCGCCTTGCGCGCGTGCTCCATCGCCGCCAGCCCCGCATCGCAGGCGCTGGTGCTGATGGCCAGGCTGATGCCGGACAGGTGCAGGTAGCGCGCCTGGCCGATGGCCGCCAGCGGCAATTGGTCGTGGTGATAGCGGCTCGCCGCCGAGCCCGCGCGCAGGTAGTCGAAACGGTGGCCGTGGCTGTCGTGCGAGACGAAGTAGACGCCGGTCGGGGCGGTGGCGTCCTGGTGCACGTGGCGCGTATCGACGCGCTCGTGCGTCCACAGCGCCAGCAGGCGTTCGCCGAAGCTGTCGCTGCCCACCGCGCCGATGAAGCCGGTGCTGGCGCCCTGGCGCGCGGCCGCAATCGCAAAGTTGGAGGTATCGCCGCCAAAGCCCTGCAGGTAGCGCGTGGGGTCGTCGGGCTGCTGGTTGAACTCCACCAGCGGTTCGCCATAGGCAAGGATGTCGATGCTCATGTCGCGGCCACTCCCGGTCAGAAGAAGGTCTGCACGATGTCGATGACGCGCAACTGGCCATCCAGCACGGGGATGTGGCGCCACTTGTCGAACGTCAGGCAGGGGTGCGAAATGTCGAACGCAATCATATCGCCGACGCGAATATCGTCGCCGGCCTGGATTTCCAGATACGCGTGCTGGTCCATCATGCCGGTCACCTTCCAGTGCGCGGCAGACGCCGCCGGCGCCTCGGACCCGGGCCGGTAGAGCTGCGCGGGCACGGGCATGCCGGCGTCGAACGCCGCGTCGCGCTTGCCCAGCCCGATGATGGCGCGGGTCGGCTCCGGAATCGACTGCACGTAGGCCCAGAGTTGCAGCGCGGGCAGCAAACCCTCGCGCATCTTCTGCGCCACCGGATTGCTGCTCAGGATACGCTCCTGCGCCGCGCGGTAGATACCCACGTCGTGCGTGAGGTAGCAGCCCGGACGCAACACGATGTCGATCGGCGCGCCGATCTCGGTGCGCGCGAATTCCTCCGCCACCACGTCGTACCAGGCCGAACCGGCGCCAGACATCACCACCGGGCTGCGGCCGAAGCGGCCAGCGGCCGCCAGCTCGCGCGTGACCGCCACGGTGCGCTGCAGGAAGGCGCGGATATCGGCCTCCTGTGCCAGCACGCCCTCATAGACTTCCACCCCCGCCAGCACCAGCGTATCGGGCCAGCGCGCCAGCGCGGCAAGTACCTCGGCCTGCTGCGCGGCGTCACGCACGCCGGTGCGGCCGCCCTCCACGCCCAGTTCCAGCAGCACCTGCAGGGTCTGGCCGCGCGCCTGGAAGAAGGCGCCGAGCTGGTCGGTCAGCGCGGCGGAATCGACCAGCGTAAAGAATTCGAAGCCGGGATCACGTAGCAGATCGGCCACGATTTCCATGTTGCGGCGGCCCACGAGCTGGTTGGCCATCAGCACGCGCTGCACGCCATGCGCGGCGGCGGCGGCCGTCTGCTGGGCCGTGGCCAGCGTGATGCCCCACGCGCCCTCGGCAAGCTGGCGCTGGAACAGCTTCGGCGCCATCGTGGTCTTGCCATGCGGCGCAAGCTGCACGCCGTAGGCACCCATGAAGTTGCGCATCCACGACAGGTTGTGTGTCAGGCGCTCTTCGTACAGCACGGCGGCCGGCAGGCTCAGTTCTTCGGCCAACAGATTCCAGCTCGGCGCGGCGGCGTCCGAGGGGGCCAGCGGCGCCTCCATGCGGCCCAGCGCCTTGTTCAGCGGATCGATCATTCCGGTCTGGTACTTTATTTCACGCATCGCAGACATCACCCTGTCAAAATTCGATTGACGTAATCATAGCCTTGAAACTACGATATTTCACCCTTGTTATAAAGTAACACGCGATACCGGCCCAAGCCGGTCAGACGCCGCCGCCCACCCATGACCGCCTCCTTCGACATCCTGACCCGCATCGCCGAGCGCGGCCCCGCGCTGCGTCTGGCCGAGCAGAAGGTGGCGCAGGTGATTCTTGAGGATCTGGCCGGCGCGGCCGCCGCGAGCATCAACGAACTGGCCCGCAAGGCCGCCGTGAGTGAAGCCAGCGTCACGCGTTTTGCCAAGGCGATTGGCTGCCGCGACGTACGCGACCTCAAGCTGCGCCTGGCCCAGGCCACCGCCGTGGGCACGCGCTTCCTGGCACCCGCACCGGCGCTGACGGAAACCGACAGCCCCGCCACGCTGACCGACCGCATCCACACGGATGTGCTGACCACGCTGGAAGTGAACCGCAAGCTGATCGACCCGGCCCGGATCGATCAGGCGGCGCGCCTGTTGCTGGGCGCGCGCATGGTCTACGCTTTCGGCATGGGCGGCGGGTCCACTTTCATGGCCGACGAGGCGCGCTACCGGCTGGCGCGGCTGGGCCAGCCCGTGGCGACCTATCAGGATGCGCTGCTGCAGAAGATGGTGGCGGCCACGCTGACGCGCGACGACGTGGTGCTGGCGTTCTCGGCCAGCGGCAACGTGCCCGAGATGCTGGCCAGTTGCGATATCGCACGCGAATACGGTGCCCGGCTGATTGCCGTGACGGCGCTGGGCTCGCCGCTGGCCGCGCGCGCCGACGTGCTGCTGCCGGTGCGCGCGCTCGAAACCGACTTCATCTTCAAGCCGTCGGCCTCGCGCTACGCCATGCTGCTGGTCATGGACGTGCTGGCTACCCAGTGCGCGCTGCTCCAGCAGGAGCAGAGCAAGGAGAAGCTGCGCCGCCTCAAATACGTGCTCGACGTCCATCGCGGCGTCAGCCAGGACAGCGACGGCCCCGACAGCCGCCAGCCGCTCGGAGACTGACATGCCCCACCTGTTCGATACCCTGATCCGCAACGTGCTGCTGCTGGACGGCTCCGGTGCCGCCGGCCGCATGGCCGATGTGGCGCTGCGCGACGGCCGCATCGCCCGCATCGACGAAGCTGGCGCGATCGACCCTGATACCGCCTCGCACGTCGTGGAGGGCCACGGCCTCGTACTTTCGCCAGGTTTCATCGACGTCCACACGCACGACGACACCAACGTGGTCCGCGAACCGGCCATGACGCCGAAGATCTCGCAGGGCGTCACCACGGTGATCGTCGGCAACTGCGGCATCAGCGCCGCGCCGGTGACGCTGCCCGGCGATCCGCCCGACCCGATGAACCTGCTGGGCCGGGCCGAGGCGTTTCAATACCCCGACTTCCGCACCTATGTCGATGCCGTCAACGCCGCGCAGCCCTCGGTGAACGTGGCCGCGCTGGTGGGCCACACGGCGCTGCGCAGCAACCATATGGACCGCTTCGACCGCGCCGCCACGGCCGACGAGATCGCCGCGATGCGCGGGCAGCTCGAAGAGGCGCTGGCAAACGGCGCGCTGGGCCTGTCCACGGGCCTCGCCTATGCCAATGCGTTCAGCGCGACCACCGACGAAGTGCTGGCACTGGCCGAGCCGCTCGCCGATGCCGGCGCGCTCTATGCCACCCACTTGCGCAGCGAGTTCGCCGAGATCCTCGACGCCATGGACGAGGCATACCGCATCGGACGCCATGCGCGCGTACCCGTGGTGATCTCGCACCTGAAATGCGCGGGCGTGCCGAACTGGGGCCGCAGCGGTCAGGTGCTGCAATCGCTCGAAGCCGCGCAGCGCTGGCAGCCGGTGGGCTGCGACTGCTATCCGTACACGGCCAGTTCGTCGACGCTCGACCTCAAGCAGGTGACCAGCGATTTCGACATCCAGGTGACGTGGTCCGAAGCCCATCCCGATCAGGGCGGACGCCTGCTGGCCGATATCGCCACGGACTGGAACGTGGACCTGCTGGAAGCCGCGCGCCGCCTGCAGCCGGCCGGCGCGGTCTACCACTGCATGGAAGATGCCGATGTGGACCGCATCCTGAGCCACCCGGCCACCGTGGTGGGCTCCGACGGCCTGCCCAATGACCCCCTGCCCCACCCGCGCCTGTGGGGCGCCTTTCCGCGCGTGCTGGGGCACTACGCGCGCGACCGCGAGCTGTTTCCGCTGGCCGTGGCAGTCAACAAGATGACGGGCCTGTCCGCCGAGCGCTTCGGATTGACCGAACGCGGCTTCGTGCGCGAAGGCTACTGGGCGGACCTCGTGCTGTTCGACGCGGCCACCATCCGCGACGCCGCCAGCTTCACCGACCCGATGCAGCCGGCCGAAGGCATCGCCGCCGTCTGGGTCAATGGCGAACTGACCTGGCAGCACCGCGCGGCCACCGGCGTGCGCGCCGGGCGCTTCCTGCCGCGCGGCGCCCACCAACCTTGAATACGAAAACAGGAGTTTCCATGGATATCAAACGATTCGGCGTCGAAGGCGGCACGGGCCAGGGCGGCTCGCACATGCCGTTCGCGCGCGCGGTGCAGGCCGACGGCTGGCTGTATGTCAGCGGCCAGGTGCCGATGGTGGACGGCGAGGTGGTCGAGGGCAACATCGTCACGCAGACCCACCAGGCCATCAGGAACGTGCTGGCGATCCTGGCCGAGGCCGGCTACGGCCCCGAGCACGTGGTGCGCTGCGGCGTCTGGCTGGACGATGCGCGCGACTTCCCGTCGTTCAACAAGATCTTCAAGGAATACTTCGGCGCCAATCCCCCGGCCCGCGCCTGCGTGCAGTCGAGCATGGTGGTGGACTGCAAGGTCGAGGTGGACTGCATCGCCTACCGGAAGCCGGGCGCCTGAGGACGCTGGTCCGGGCGCTGCCGGTGAGCCAGCCGGCGCCCCGGGCACCACACCGATTTCATCAACCCGCCGCTACGCACCAGGCATAGCGGCTTTTTCATAGCGAGAGCGGACCGTCCTGCTGGCCGGCACCCGCGACAAGGAGACGAGACATGGGTGCCGTTACGGGAACCACGCTCTTGGTGTACGCGCTGATCGCGGTGATCGCGCTGGTGATCCTGATTGCCAAATTCAAACTGAACCCGTTCATCACGCTCGTGGTGGTTTCGGTAGCCCTCGGCTTTGCCGTGGGGATGCCGATGGGCGATATCGTGAAGTCCTTCGAGGCCGGCGTGGGTGGCACGCTGGGGCATATCGCGCTGGTGATCGGGCTCGGCACGATGCTGGGCAAGATGATGGCCGAGTCCGGCGGCGCCGAGCGCATTGCGCTGACGCTGATCGACTTCTTCGGCGAGAAGAACGTGCACTGGGCCATGGTGGTCATCGCGTTCATCGTGGGCCTGCCGGTGTTCTTCGAAGTGGGCTTCGTGCTGCTGATTCCGATCGCGTTCAACGTGGCCAAGCGCACCAACACGTCGATGATCCTGGTTGGCATCCCGATGGTCTGCGGCCTGTCCGTGGTGCACGGCCTGATCCCGCCCCACCCGGCCGCGCTGCTGGCCGTGCAGGCGTACGGCGCCGACATCGGCAAGACCATCCTGTTCGCGCTGATCGTGGGTATCCCCACGGCGATCATCGCCGGCCCGCTGTTCGCCAAGCTGATCGACAAGCACATCAAACTACCGGCCGTGAACCCGCTGGCCGAACAACTGACCGAGGAAGGCGACGCCGCGCGCGCCGGCAACCTGCCGGGCTTCGGCATCACGGTGCTGACCATCCTGCTGCCGGTGTTCCTGATGCTGATCGGCAGCTGGGCCGACCTGATCGCCACGCCGAAGACATTTGCCAACGACTTCCTGAAGCTGATCGGCAATTCGGTGATGGCGCTGCTGATCGCCACGCTGTTCAGCTTCTACACGTTCGGCAAGATGCGCGGCTTCACCCGTGAATCGATCCTGAAGTTCACCAACGAGTGCGTGGCCCCCACGGCCATCATCACGCTGGTGGTGGGCGCCGGTGGCGGCTTCGGCCGCGTGCTGCGCGATTCGGGCATCTCCACGGCCATCGTCGACGTGGCCAACAACGCCCACGTCTCGGTGCTGGTGCTGGGCTGGCTGGTGGCCGTGATGATCCGCATCGCCACGGGCTCGGCCACGGTGGCCATGACCACGGCCGCCGGCATCGTCGCCCCGATCGCCGCCAGCGTGCCGGGCACCCGCCCCGAACTGCTGGTGCTGACCACGGGCGCCGGCTCGCTGATCCTCTCGCACGTAAACGACGGCGGCTTCTGGCTGGTCAAGGAATACTTCAACATGACCGTGGCGCAGACGTTCAAGACCTGGTCGGTGGCGGAAACGATCATTTCGGTGGTGGCGCTGCTGTTCACGCTGGCGCTGTCGACGGTGGTCTGAGGTTGTCATTCCCCTCTCCCGCCTTGCGGGAGAGGGGAGCAAACCGGCAGCAATTGCCAGGAAAACACCGGGCAAACCCGATTGCCCGTCTCCCCCACCCCCTCTACACTCCCCACTCGATGCAGCCCCTGCGATGCTGCACTTCCGGGAGATCTCCATGACGTTCAGTCTGCTGCGGCGCGCCATGCTGGCGTGCGGCGCCCTTGCTGTCCTGATCCATTCCCCGCTGTCCCATGCCGCCGATCCCGTGAAGATCGGGCTGATCGCGCCGTTCTCCGGCAGCTTTGCCGATTACGGCAAGCAGATGGAAGGCGGCATCAAGGCGTGGCAGCAGATCCATGGCGACACCGTGGCGGGCCGCAAGGTGCAGATCCTGGTCAAGGACACCACCGGGCCGGTGCCCGAGGTGGCCAAGCGGCTGGCGCAGGAACTGGTGGTGCGCGACAAGGTGGATGTGCTGGCCGGCTTCGGCCTGACGCCCGAGGCGCTGGCCGTGGCCCCCGTGGCCGAGCAGGCGAAGAAGCCGATGGTTATCTTCAACGCCGCGTCGTCGGTCATCACCACGAAGTCGAACTACATTGCCCGCGTCTCGATGACGCTGCCGCAGATCTCCGCGCCAATGGCCACCTGGGCCGTGCGCAACAACGTGAAGAAGGTGATGACGCTGGTGGCCGACTACGCGCCGGGCATCGACGCCGAGACCGCGTTCAAGACCAATTTCATCGGCGGCGGCGGGCAGATCGTGGAATCGATCCGGGTGCCGCTGCGCAACCCCGAGTTCGCGCCGTTCATCCAGCGCATCAAGGATGCCAGGCCCGAGGCCGTGTTCCTGTTCCTGCCGGCCGGCGAGCAGGGCGTGGCCTTCATGAAGGGCTTCCGCGAGCGGGGGCTGGCCGATGCCGGCATCCGCGTGATCGCCACGGGCGACCTGACCGATGACCACGTGCTGCCGGCCATGGGCGACGCCACGCTGGGCGTGATTACCTCGTTCCACTACTCCGCCGCGCACGACTCGAAGGAAAACCAGGCCTTCCTGAAGGCGTTCGCCGCCGCCAATCCGGGCGCGGGACGGCCCAACTTCATGGCCGTGGCCGCCTACGACGGCATGGCCGCCATCTACGAGGCGCTCAGGAAGACCGGCGGCGCCACCGACGGCGACAAGTTCCTGGCCGCGCTCAAGGGCATGAAGCTCCAGAGCCCGCGCGGGCCGATCACGATCGACCCGGCCACCCGGGACGTGGTGCAGACCGTCTATATCCGCAAGGTGGAAAAACGCAACGGCGAACTCTACAACGTCGAGTTCGACAAGTTCGAGGGCGTCAGGGACTCCGGCAAGTAGGCCCGGGGGCGTGGGATAGCCGGCGGCTATCCCGCTGGTAGAAATCTTTTATCGGCCTGCGGGAATGTGAAATTCCCTTGTGGCGAAAGCTGACCTAACCTTGTCTGGCGGCGCCGCGTGCGCCGCCCAACGACAAGAACTCCGGAGACAGCACGATGAAGCGCTCAGCCATTGCCGTGGCGGCAGCAGTGTTCGTGGCCGCCGTATTGCCCTCCCTGGCCGTTGCCGCACCGGCCGACAACCTCCAGAAGCTCCAGAGTTTCAAGCCCACCGGCACCGCGCCGCCTGAAAAGGTGCCGCAGACCGGCAAGAATGCCGACGCCATCGAGCAGAATCTCAAGGCCATCAAGTTGCCGCAGGGCTTCAAGATCGAGTTGTACGCCATCGTGCCCGAGGCGCGCCACATGGCCGTGGAGCCGTCCACCGGCGTGGTGTTCGTCGGCACGCGCAAGAACCGTGTCTGGCAGGTGACCGACCGCACCAAGCGCCGCGTGGCCGACGATGTGGTGCAGTTCGCCAGTTCCGTCACGTTCAAGGTGCCGAACGGGGTCTGCTTCTCGCCCGACGGCATCCTCTACGTGGCCGAGCAGAACCGCGTGCTGGCCTTCCCGGCGGCCCAGTTCTTCGGCGAGGGCGGCCCTGACGTGGCTGCCGGCGTGGTGGTGCCGCAGGGCAAGCTCGTGCCGGCCGAGTTCGAGAGCTTCAACCACGGCGCCCGGGCCTGCCGCGTGGGCCCGGACAAGATGCTCTACATCGCGCTGGGCCAGCCGTGGAACGTGCCGCCCAAGGACAAGATGGCGGCCATGAACAAGAGCGGCGTGTCCGGCATCATCCGCATCGGGCAGGATGGCAAGAACCGCGAGGTCTACGCGCTGGGCATCCGCAATTCAGTGGGGCTGGACTTCAATCCGGCCGACAAGACGCTCTGGTTCACCGACAACCAGGTGGACGGCATGGGCGACGACCAGCCGCCCGGCGAGCTGAACCGGGCCACCAAGGCCGGCCAGAACTTCGGCTTCCCGTGGTACGGCGGCGGCAAGGTGCGCACCACCGAGTACAAGGACGCCCAGATCCCGAAGGACGTGGAGTTCCCCGTGGTGGAATACGCGCCCCACGCGGCGGACCTCGGCATGTCGTTCTATACGGGCAAGATGTTCCCGGCCAAGTACCAGGGCGGCGTGTTCGCGGCCGAGCATGGATCGTGGAACCGCACCACGCCGATCGGGGCGCGCATCGTCTATACCGCCGTGAACAAGGACGGCACCGCGGGCGCCACCGAGGTCTTTGCCGAGGGCTGGCTGACGCCGAACGGCGAGTACATGGGCCGTCCGGTCGACGTACAGCAGTTGCAGGACGGCTCGCTGCTGGTGTCCGACGACTTCGCGGGCGCCATCTACCGCATCAGCTATTCGGGAGCGAAATGAGGGGCGCCCTCTACCTGACGGGCGCGCTGCTGGCGGCGGGCCTCGGCCTGCCGGCCGGGGCCGCGGTGGCCGCCGACGCCCAGGCCGGACGCGCCAAGGCCCTGCAGTGCCAGGCCTGCCACGGCATGGACGGCAAGTCCAGGCTGCCCGAGGCGCCGCATCTGGCGGGGCAGGTCGAGTCCTACCTGGTCAAGGCGCTCAAGGCCTACAAGACCGGCGCGCGCAAGGACGAGCAGATGAACCTGATGGCCAAGCCGCTCAGCGAGGCCGATATCGCCAACCTGGCCGCGTTCTACAGCAGCCTCAAACCCTGACGGGCCGCACGCCCTACCCCTGCCGCACCGTCACGAGCTGGTCGAGCCGCGCCGCATCGGCCAGCAGGGTGGCGCTGTCCGAGCGGTGCACCACCCTGCCCCGGTCCAGCACCACGGCCTGCCGCGTCATGCCCAGCGCCAGCCGGGCGTGCTGTTCCACCACGATCACCGCCATGCCGCTGTCGGCGATCAGCCCGGCAATCACGCGCTGCAACTCCTGGACGATGATCGGGGCCAGCCCCTCCATCGGCTCGTCGAGCAGGAGCAGCGACGGATTGACCATCAGCGCCCGGGCAATCGCCAGCATCTGCTGCTCGCCGCCCGACAGCTGGTTGCCGAAGTTGCGGCGCCGCTCCGCCAATCTCGGAAAAATACGATAGACACCGGTGATGTCCCACGGCCCAGGCCGCGCCACGGCACTCAGGTGTTCCTCGACGGTGAGCGACGGAAACACCCAGCGCTCCTGCGGCACCCAGCCGATGCCGCCCTGCGCCCGGCGATGCGGTGGCGTGCGGGCCAGATCCTGCCCCTGCCAGAGCAGCCGCCCGCCGCGCAGGCGCGTGAACCCCATCAGCGTGGCCAGCAGCGTGGTCTTGCCCACGCCGTTGCGGCCCAGCAGCGCCAGGCTATCGCCGGCGCCCAGTGTCAGGTCGATGCCGTCGAGCACCACGGCCTCGCCGTAGCCGGCGCTGACGCCTTCCAGACGTAGCAATTCAGCCAGATCAGCCATGGGCGGCCTCCCCGAGGTACACCTCGCGCACGCGCGAATCAGCCGCGATCTCGGCCGGCGACCCTTCGGTCAGCACGCGACCGGCCACGAGTACCGTGATCCGTTCGGCGAAGCGGAAGACCAGGTCCATGTCGTGTTCGATGAACAGGATCGTGATGTCGCGCGGCAACCCGGCGATCACGCCGAACAGTTCGGCGCTCTCGCCGGCTGGAATCCCGGCCGCCGGCTCGTCGAGCAGCAGGATTGACGGACGGGTGGCCAGCGCCAGCGCCATTTCCAGCAGGCGCTGCTTGCCATAGGGCAACGCGCGGGTCTGCGTGTCGGCATCGGGGTCGAGCCGCAGCATCGCCAGCACCGCCATGGCCTCGTCCACGAGCGCCGTCTGCGAGGCCACCGTGCGCGACCAGACGCCCGAGGCGCCCGCGCGCTCGGCCACGGCCAGCACCACCGATTCCAGCACCGTCAGTCCCGGAAACAGCGTATTGATCTGGAACGTGCGCGTCATGCCCAGCTTCACGCGCGCATGCTGCGGCAGCCGCGTGATGTCCCGGTCGCCAAGCCAGATCCGGCCCGCCGTGGGCGCCAGCGCGCCGGTCAGCAGGTTGATGAACGTGGTCTTGCCGGCCCCGTTCGGCCCGATCAGCGCATGGCGCGCGCCCGGGGCGAAACGCAGCGAGAGATCGGTATTGGCGGCAAACGCCCCCCAGGACTTGCCGAGCCCTTCGGTGCGCAATGTGGCGGTCATGCGTCGGCTCCCCGGTTTCTGGCGGAAACACTACGTCGCGCTGCCATGCGGGCGCGCACGGCACTGACCGCGCCCATCACGCCGCCCTTGGCGAACAGCACCATCAGTACCAGCAACAGGCCGATCCAGAACTGCCAGTAGACCGGATTGATGCCGGCCAGCACGTCCTGGGCGATCATGAACAGCGCCGCGCCGATCAGCGCGCCATAGAGCCGGCCCGTACCACCCAGCACCAGCATGACCAGCAGTTCGGCCGAGCGCGGAAAACCGAGCACGTCCATGCCGACGAACTGCGTGGTCTGCGCCAGCAGGCCGCCCGCCACGCCCGCGATGGCCGCCGCCAGCGTGAACACGGCGCGCAGCCGGGCCGGCACGTTGGTGCCAATGGCCGGCATGCGGCGCGCGCCCTCGCGTATGCCCCGCAGCGACAGCCCGAATGGCGAAAATACGATGCGCCGTGCCAGCAGGAACATGCCGAACAGCACGAGCAGACTATATATATAGGCAGTCTTGCCAAACAGGTCGAACTCGAACACGCCGAGCAGCTTGTCCATCGTCACGCCGGACAGGCCATCGACCCCACCGGTCACGAAGGCCGCCTTGTTGGCCGCCTCGAACAGCATCAGGCCGATGCCCAGCGTGACCATCAGCCGCGTCAGGTCGCCGCCGCGGATCACCAGGAAGCTGCCGAGCCATCCCCCCAATGCAGCCACGGCGGCGGCGGCCAGCAGGCCGCTCAGCGGCTCGCCCCAGCCATGCGCGGCGAGCAGTCCGGCCGTGTAGGCGCCGAGCCCGAAGAACGCCGCATGGCCCAGCGAGACGATGCCCGCGTAGCCCAGGATCAGGTCCAGCGACAGCGCGAAGAGGCCGACGATCAGGATCTGGCTGCCGAGGATCAGGTAGCCCGGCAGCGCGAAGAACGCCACCACCGGCACCAGCCAGAACACGAATTCGGCCGGATGCCAGCGGCCATCGGGCAGGCGATGGGGTGTCATGCGGCGCGCCTCCCGTACAGTCCGGCCGGAAAGGCCACCAGCAGCAGCACCATCATCGCGTAGATCACGAAAGCGCCAATTTCAGGCACGTAGTACTTGCCGGCCACGTCGGCCACGCCCAGTACCATCGCCGCCACCAGCGAGCCCCGGATGCTGCCCGCGCCGCCCACCGCCACCACCAGCAGGAAATAGACCATGTACTTGAGCGGGAACGTGGGGTCCAGGCCGAGGACATCGATGCCGAGCCCGCCGCCGAGCCCCGCCAGCCCCGAGCCCAGCGCGAAGGTCAGGCTGAACACCCGGTCCACGTCGATGCCGAGCCCGCGCGCCGCCTGCTGGTGATCCACGGCGGCGCGCACCTGGGCGCCAAAACGCGTGCGGGCGACGAGCCAGCCCAGCGCCAGCGTGATGGCCACCACCACGGCCAGCAGGAACAGCCGGTAGGCGCCCAGTTCCAGCCCGGCCACCCTGACCTGCCCGAGCAGGAAATCCGGCAGTTGCACGGGCTGCTGAGACGGCCCGAAGAACCACGTCGCCCCCGCCATCGCCATGAAGGTCAGGCCGATCGAGAACAGCACCTGGTCCAGATGGCTGGCGCGGTACAGGCGCCGATAGAGCGTGCGCTCGAGCAGCCCGCCCGCGAGCGCGGCGCCCACGAACGCCACCGGCAGGGCCGCGAGAAACGGCACGCCGAGCCGGTTCATCGCCACCACGGCCACGTAGCCGCCCAGCATCGCAAAAGCGCCATGCGCGAGGTTGACGAAGTTCATCAGACCCATCGTCACCGACAGGCCGATGCTGATCAGGAACAACAGGCTGCCGTATGTCAGACCATCGAACAGCACGCCGGGCAGGCTCGATAACACGATCCGGTCCTCATCTGTAGGGAGCAGGCGCCCTCTCCGGCGCCTCGGGGAATGGCGGCGATTGTTCAGTGTGCGCCGCTTTTTTGCAATCGGGCCGGACCCGCGCCGCGTGCCGGGGCGGTTTACTTCGCCGGGCGCACGCGCTAAGGTCATCGCACCTGAAACGCCGGGGATTGCCATGCCAAGCCATACCAGCATCGACCGCCGCACCTTCATGGGGATGACCGCCGCGCTGGCCGCGCTGCCCGCCGGCCCGGCGCTGGCTGCCGTCCAGGCGGCCCAGGCCGCCACCGTCGAGGCGCCGC
Organism: Cupriavidus agavae; assembly: GCF_004217045.1. Taxonomy (GTDB): domain Bacteria; phylum Pseudomonadota; class Gammaproteobacteria; order Burkholderiales; family Burkholderiaceae; genus Cupriavidus; species Cupriavidus agavae. Next base: position 32,698 of record NZ_SGXM01000009.1, on the reverse strand, counting down.
TGCGCCGCAAGATTCCCGGCACCAACGAGCAACTGCCGGTCATCGGGATGGGCACGGCCGACACCTTCAACGTGGGCCGGGGCGCCGAGGAGCGCAGCGCGCAGGCCGAGGTACTGGCCATGCTGCTGCAGCGGATTCCGAACCCGGTGGTCGATACCGCCCCGAGCTATGGCAGCGCCGAGGCCGTGACCGGGGAGCTGCTGCAGGCGGTGCAGGCACGCGGCAAGGTCTTCCTGGCCACCAAGGTCTCGACCAATGCCGTGAACACGATGTCGCAGTTCACCGGCTCGCGCGCGGCGCTGCAGTCCGACAGCGTGGACTTGCTGCAGGTGCACAACCTGATCGACTGGCGCGAGAACCTGAAGCTGCTGCGCCAGTGGAAGGACCAGCGCAAGACGCGCTACATCGGCATTACCCACTACCGCGAAGACGCCCACCAGCAACTGGCCGAGATCCTGCGCGCCGAGAAGGTGGACTTCCTGCAGGTCAACTATTCGCTGGCCGAGCGCAATGCCGAGAAGACGCTGCTGCCGCTCTGCCAGGAGCGCGGCGTGGCCGTGCTGGTCAATCGCCCGTTCCAGGACGGCCGGCTCTTTGCGGCCGTCAAGGGCAAGCCGGTGCCCGACTGGGCCGGCGAGATCGATTGCCAGACCTGGGGCCAGTTGTTCCTGAAGTTCATCGTCAGCCACCCGGCGGTCACATCGGCCATCCCGGCGACCTCGAAGCCAAAGAACATGGCCGACAACCTTGGCGCCGCTTTCGGACGCATGCCCGATACCCGCGAGCGCGCCCGGATTGCGGCGGCACTCGCCTGACCGGCCGGCATGCCCGTGCCAGACACCTCCGAAAGCCCCGACACCGCCGGGGCGCCGCTGACCGGCCGCCTGCTCGGGCTGCGCCCCGGCGAGCGTCCCGCCGTCATTGCGGCGTTCCTGTTCTTCTTCTGCCTGTTCGCCAGCTACTTCATGCTGCGGCCCGTGCGCGAAACCATGGGCATCGCCGGCGGCGTGAAGAACCTGCAATGGCTGTTCACGGCCACCTTCGTCGTGATGCTCCTGGCGATCCCGTTCTATGGCGCCTGCTGCAAATGGCTGCCGCGCCGGCGCTTCGTGCCGTGGGTCTACGCGTTCTTCATTGCCAACCTGCTCGGCTTCGCGTTTGCCACGCGCGCCATGCCCGACAACGTCTGGCTGGCGCGCGTGTTCTATGTCTGGCTGTCGGTATTCAACCTGTTCGTGGTCTCGGTGGCGTGGAGCCTGATGGCCGACGTGTTCCGGCCCGGGCAGGCGCGCCGGCTGTTCGCGCTGATCGCGGCCGGCGCCAGCGCGGGCGGCCTGGCCGGGCCGGTGCTCGGTGGCTGGCTGGTCGGCACGATCGGCCTGACCGGTCTGATGCTGCTGTCGGCCGCGCTGCTGGCGGCCACGTTGCCGGGCGCCGGCTACCTGTTCGGCTGGCGCCGCAGGCATGGCGCCGGAGCCCCCGATGCCGCCGGGGCATCGGCCGCCGGCCCGGACCCTGCCCAGCCCGTGGGCGGCGGCCTGTGGGCCGGGCTGGTGCTCGTGGCGCGCTCGCGCTATCTGCTCGGCATCGGCGTGTTCGTGATCCTGCTGGCCACCGCCAGCACCTTCCTGTACTTCGAGCAGGCCCGGCTGGTGGCCGAGGCGTTTCCGTCGCGCCAGCAGCAGACCCAGGTCTTCAGCGCGCTCGACGCCACGGTGCAGGCGCTGACCATCCTCGTGCAGGTGTTCTTCTCGGGCCGCGTGGCGCGCCGCTACGGCGTCAGCGCGCTGCTGACCCTGGTGCCGCTGGCCGTGGCCGGCGGCTTCGTGCTGCTGGCGATGTGGCCCACCTTCGGCGTGCTGGCTGCCGTGATGATCCTGCGCCGGGTGGGCGAGTACGCCATGCTGCGGCCGGGCCGCGAGATGCTGTTCACCGTGGTCGATCCGGAGACCAAGTACAAGGCCAAGAACGTCATCGACACGGCGGTGTACCGCGCCGGCGATGCGGTCAGCGCCTGGGTCAAGACGGCCATCGACGCGCTCTCGGGCCACCCCGCCACCGTGGCGCTGGCGGGCGCGCTGCTGGCGCTGGCGTGGGCCTGGCTGGGCTGGTGGCTCGGCCGGCGCCACGAGGGCCAGTTGCCACCGGCCGGCAGCCCCGCGCCAGCGGTCAGCCCGGGCCCGACAGCCAGCCGATAATCGCTCACCGGTCTGGCCGCATCGCGCGGTTGCCCGTATAGTTCTGGCCTTCGCCTCACCTCATTCGCACAGGAGTTGCCCCATGAAGACCAAAGCCGCCATCGCCTGGAAAGCCGGCGCCCCGCTCACCGTCGAAGAGGTGGACCTCGATGGTCCGCGCGCCGGCGAGGTGCTTGTCGAGATCAAGGCAACGGGCATCTGCCACACCGACTACTACACGCTGTCCGGCGCGGACCCCGAGGGCATCTTCCCGGCCATCCTGGGCCACGAAGGCGCGGGCATCGTGACCGACGTGGGCCCCGGCGTGACGTCGCTGAAACCGGGCGACCACGTGATTCCGCTCTACACGCCGGAATGCCGCCAGTGCAAGTTCTGCCTGTCGCGCAAGACCAACCTGTGCCAGGCCATCCGCTCGACGCAGGGCAAGGGCCTGATGCCCGATGGCACCTCGCGCTTCTCGATCGACGGCAAGCCGATCTTCCATTACATGGGCACGTCCACGTTCGCCAACCACATCGTGGTGCCGGAAATCGCGCTGGCCAAGATTCGCCCGGATGCCCCGTTCGACAAGGTCTGCTACATCGGCTGCGGCGTGACCACCGGCGTGGGCGCCGTGCTGTTCACCGCCAAGGTGGAAGCGGGCGCCAACGTAGTGGTGTTCGGCCTGGGCGGCATCGGCCTGAACGTGATCCAGGCGGCCAGGATGGTGGGCGCCGACAAGATCATCGGCGTGGACCTGAACCCGGGCCGCGAAGCCATGGCACGCAAGTTCGGCATGACGCATTTCATCAACCCGAAGGATGTGGAGAACGTGGTGGACCACATCGTGCAACTGACCGATGGCGGCGCCGACTATTCGTTCGAGTGCATCGGCAATACGCAGGTCATGCGCCAGGCGCTGGAGTGCTGCCACAAGGGCTGGGGCAAGTCGATCATCATCGGCGTGGCCGAAGCCGGCGCGGAAATCTCCACCCGCCCGTTCCAGCTGGTCACCGGCCGCGAATGGAAGGGTTCGGCCTTCGGCGGCGCCCGCGGCCGCACGGACGTGCCGAAGATCGTCGACTGGTACATGGAAGGCAAGCTCAACATCGACGACCTGATCACCCACACGCTGCCGCTGGACCGCATCAACGAGGGCTTCGACCTGATGAAGCGCGGCGAGTCGATCCGCTCCGTGGTGCTGTACTGAGGACCGCCCGATGGAACTGCTGAGCGAACACGGCTGCCACGGCGGCGTCCAGCGCTTCTACCAGCACCAGTCGGCGGCCATCGGGCTGCCGATGCGGTTCTCGGTCTTCCTGCCGCCCCAGGCGCTGGTGCCCGGCGCGAAGCCGCTGCCGGCGCTGTTCTACCTGGCCGGGCTGACCTGCACCGAGGAAACCTTCATGATCAAGGCCGGGGCGCAGCAGTACGCGGCCAGGCACGGCCTGATCCTGGTGGCGCCCGACACCAGCCCACGCGGCGCCCAGGTGCCGGGCGAGGCCGATGCCTGGGACTTCGGCGTCGGCGCCGGCTTCTACGTCGACGCCACCGAGGCGCCGTGGCGCATGCACTGGCGCATGGAAAGCTACGTCGCCGACGAGCTGTTCCACCTGGTTACCGCCGAACTGCCGGCGGACCCGGCGCGCGTGGGCATCTTCGGCCACTCGATGGGCGGCCACGGCGCGCTGGTGCTGGCCCAGCGCTATCCGCAACGTTTCCGCTCGGTATCGGCCTTCGCCCCGATCGCCGCCCCCTCGCAGTGCCCGTGGGGCGTGAAGGCGTTCACCGGCTACCTCGGCGACGACCGCACCCGCTGGGCCCAGCACGACGCCACCGCCCTGATGGCCGCCCAGGCGTCGGCCCCGTTCCCCGCCGGCATCCTCATCGACCAGGGCCTGGCCGACAAATTCCTGGCCGAACAGCTACACCCGGAAGCGTTCGAGGCCGCCTGCGCCAAGGCAGGCCAGCCGCTGACGCTGCGCCGCCACGACGGCTACGACCACGGCTATTACTTCATCTCGACGTTCGTTGCCGACCATGTGCGGCATCATGCGGAGAGGCTTTGATTGATGGCAGGACCTACCTGAGACTGTTCAGGAAGGCTTCTGCCATATCCAGGCACTCCTCGTAACTTCGCCAGAATTCGCGGCGCCGGATGGCTCCGAACTGGTCTCGCATCAGGGCGGGACGTGCTTTCAGGCGGTCAATGAAAGCATCCGCGTGCCTGAGCAGGAAAGGGGCCACGTTCCGCAACGGCTGCGGGTCGGCCTCGATGACGACTGCCAGATCGAATAGGTCGCGGGCAGTGCCGCTATATCCCCGGTGGAATAGCTTTTTTGCCACGATCTCGGCGGCGGTCTCCACACGCACTGGCTGTCCCATGATTTCCCAGATTTCGAAGGGATGCTCCGTGAGGTTGGGCGCCGCCACGATGTCGATTTCGCCTTCCGGCAGCCTCAATCGCACGTAGTTGGCCTGCTCGATATAGTCTTCGCTGATGCGCTCGGCTGCCTCGCTGAGCCGGGGGTTCACAAAGCCCAGGTATTGCGGGTCGGGGACGAACAGGTCGATGTCGAAGGACAGGCGATGCTGGTAGCGCAGCATCAGTACGGTTCCGCCACCGAATGTCCAGAACGGCTCGATTCCACCGTACTTCCGCACTTCATCCATCAACGTGAACGCATGCGGAAATAACGATTCCCATGCCTCGCCAAGTAACAGCTGAACCCTTACTCCCATAGCCCATCCCGGGTGGCCGTGGTGGCCTTGGCCAGCCTGTGCAGGTTGCGCCATATCTCTGCCGGCTTGCGGCCGTGCTGTGCCGCCACTTCGGCCACCGCCTTCACGATCAGTTGCAGCGGCGCTTCATCGAGGACCTGCGCGACGTGCGCGCGGAAGCCCTGCGGCACCTCTCCGCTTGCCAACGCGGCGTCCAGCAATTCGGGGGTGAAGTCTCCCGCATAGCTGACGTTGGCGCCCCATGCTGCCATCCGGAGAGCGTTGGGAGGCTTTCCCCGCGCAGCACGCTCCAGTTCCGGGTCCTCGATCGATATCGAGAGCCCCAGCACGTCAAGCAACCGGACAAGGTTGTCGAGCGTGACATTTACCGTCCCGCGCTCGATACCGCTCAACGACTGCCGGGACAAGCCGGCCATGTCGGCAAGCCGCTGCTGAGAAATTCCCAGCGCCTGCCTTTTGCGTTGGATTGCTAGCATAAGTGATGAAATGTGCATAACAGGGGGCGGCATAATCATTTTTTGTCAAGTATAGTTGACAATTATTCGAGAGCAAACGGGTCTGCCTGACGGCTAGGCGAGCGTATGATTTCTGCTTCCCACCAGCCTCGTCATGCCATGACCACCTGCCGCCCCTCGCCAATCGTCACCCTCTCGGCCCGCCAGCTCTCCGAGCAGATCCACGCGAAACAGCTTTCCAGCCGCGAGGTCATGTCGGCCTATCTGGCGCATATCGCCGCCGTGAACCCGGGCGTCAATGCCATCGTGGCCTTGCAGGATGAGGCGGTGCTGATGCGCGAGGCGCTGGCGGCCGACGAGGCGCTGGCGCGCGGCGAATCGGCGGGGTGGATGCACGGGATGCCGCAGGCGCCCAAGGACCTGGCGATGACGCGGGGGATTCGCACCACCTACGGCTCGCCGATCTTCCGGGACAACGTGCCGGCCACCGACTCCGTGGTGGTGGAGCGGGTGCGCAAGGCCGGTGCCATCCTGATCGGCAAGACCAACACGCCGGAGTTCGGCCTCGGGTCGCACACGTTCAACCCGGTCTATGGCGCCACGCTCAATCCCTACGATCCCACGCGGTCGGCGGGCGGCAGCAGTGGCGGCGCGGCGGCGGCGCTGGCGTTGCGGATGCTGCCGGTGGCCGATGGCAGCGACTTCGGCGGCTCGCTGCGCAATCCGGCCGGCTTCTGCAACGTGTATGGCTTCCGCCCGTCGATGGGCCGCGTGCCGTATGGTCCGGCCCCCGAACTGTTCCTGCCGCAACTGGGGTGCGAGGGCCCGATGGCGCGCAACGTCGCGGACCTGGCGCTGCTGCTGGCCACGCAATCCGGTCCCGACGACCGCACCCCGCAGGCCCTGCCGGCGGACCCCGTGCTGTCGACGCTGACGCCCCGGAACGTCGCCAGCGTGCTCGACGTGGACCTGAGCGGCAAGCGCGTGGCGTGGCTGGGCGACTGGAATGGCTATCTGCCGATGGAAGACGGCATCCTGCCGCTCTGCGAGCAGGCGCTGCGTTTTTTTCCCGATTTCGGCGTGTCGGTCGAATCGATTGCGCCGCCCTACCCGCCCGAGAAAATCTGGCAGACATGGCTCGTGCATCGGCATTTCCTGACCGGCAATGCGCGGATGGCGTTGTACACGAACCCGGCCACGCGGGCGCAGCTCAAGCCCGAAGCCATCTGGGAGATCGAAGGCTCGCTCGACATGCCGGCCACTGACCTGTACGCGGCCAGCGTGCAGCGCAGCGCATGGCACCAGGCGCTGCAGCGCACCTTTACCCGGTTCGACTACATCGCCGTGCCCACCGCTCAGGTGTTTCCGTTCGATGTGACCGAGCACTGGCCGACATCGATCGCGGGCCGGCAGATGGATACCTACCACCGGTGGATGGAGGTGGTGGTGGCCTGGACGCTGTCGGGCTGCCCGGTCATCAGCGTGCCCGTGGGCTTCAGCGCCGAGGGCCTGCCGATGGGCATGCAGCTGATCGGGCGTCCGCGCGACGACCTCAGTGTGCTGCGGCTGGCGGCAGCGTACGAGAAGGTGCGCGACTGGGTGGGCGATAGGCTGCCGGGGGCGCTGACGGGCTGAAGCCTATGCCGCCCGGCGCAATGGCCGCGCGGACGCTGCAAACAGCGGCGCCGCCCGGTCCACGGCAAGCCTGATGCGCTCGGCCAGCGCGCCTTCGCCGATCTCGTAGCCATCGAAATCGGCGGTGGAGGCATACACCCCGATCGGCAACGTCAGCGCCTGCAGGAAGCCGAACAGCGGCCGCAGTTGGTGTTCGAGCACCAGCGCGTGCCGGTCACTGCCGCCCGTGGCGGCCAGCAGCACGGGCTTGTCGGCCAGCGCGGTCATGCCGACCAGATCGAACAAATGCTTGAAGTGGCCCGGGAACGAGCCACGGTAGACCGGCGCGGCGGCAATGACCAGGTCGGCCGATTCGATGGCAGCGACCTGCGCCTCTACCCCGGCGGGCAGCTCGGCGCGCGTCAGGGCCGCCCCGAGCGGCCGCGCGATCTCGCTCAGGTCGACGATCCGGCTGTCGAGCACGAGCCGCTGCCCGAGGCCCGCCAGCAGCGCCTCGATCAGCACCAGCGTGCGCGACGGTTGATGGGCGCTGCCGTTGACGGCGACGACTTTCAGGGGCGTGGACACGATTCCTATCTCCGGCTGGGGGTCGAATGAACTTGGCGACCCCCACCTTAGCGCCCTGCCCGGCCCGCGCGAACGAAGCAATTCGACTATCCATAGACGCAAAAACGGCAGCCACCGGGGCTGCCGTTCGGGCTCAGGCTGGCGAAATGCCGGCGCGTGCTCAGAACGAGGGGACCATCGCGCCCTTGAACTGCGTCTTCATGAACTGGCGCACTTCGTCGGACTGATAGGCTGCCACGAGCTTCCTGACCCACGGCTTGTCCTTGTCCTGCGTGCGCACGACGATGATGTTCGCGTACGGGCTGTGGATGTCTTCCAGGCCGATGGCGTCCTTGGTCGGCTGCAGGCCGGCGGCCAGCGCGTAGTTCGTGTTGATCACGGCGGCGGCCACGTCAGGCAGGGCACGGGCCAGCTGGGCCGCGTCGAGTTCCACGATCTTGAGCTTCTTCGGGTTCTCGGCGATATCGAGCGGCGTGGCGTTTACGCCATTCGTGCCCACGCCCGGCTTCAGCTTGATCACGCCCTGCGCGGCCAGCAGCAGCAGCGCGCGGTTCTCGTTCGAAGGATCGTTCGGCACGGCCACCTTGGCGCCCTGCGGCAGGTCCTTGGCCGACTTCAGGTTCTTCGAGTAGATGCCCAGCGGCGAGATGTAGGTGTAGCCCACGCTGACCATCTTGTAGCCGCGCTGCTTGATCTGGCTGTCGAGGTACGGCTGGTGCTGGAAGCTGTTGGCGTCGAGGTCGCCGGCGTCGAGCGCGGCATTCGGCTGCACGTAGTCGTTGAATTCGACGATCTTCACGTTCAGGCCGTTCTTCTTGGCTACCTTCTGCACCACCTGCCAGACTTCGGCGTCGGGGCCGCCAACGGTACCAAGGCGGACGGTCTGTTCCTGCGCTGCCGCGGAACCGGCAGCCATCACGCCAAGCGCCACAGTGGCGGCAGCCAGCGTCTTCGTGATCGAGAGCATTTTCATTGGTTTCATTCCTGGAAATCGAGGAGTCTGGCCGTTCCCTCTCCGGGGAGGACCGAGGCGAGAGCTTACCTCAATGCGTCTGCGGTTGCGGGTGGCCGGCGGGCGCTGGCGCATCGCCAACGGCCCGGCTGGCAATGGCCGGCGCGTCCTGCCACCCGCCCCCGAGCGCCAGGAACAGGTTGATCTGGTCCATCGCGACCACGGCGTCCGACGTGGCGAGCGCCGCCTCGGTATTGGCCAAAGTACGATCCGCGTCGAGGCTCTGCAGGTAAGGCGAACGCCCTGCCTGCCACAGCAGCCGGTTCTGGCGGGCCGCTTCGTTGGCCTTGTCGCGCGCCGCGCGCAGCGACTGGTTGCGCTCCAGTTCGTGGGTATAGGCCGACAGCGCGCTCTGCGTCTCGCGCAGCGCCTTCAGGACCACGCCATCGAAATGCGCCAGAGAGCCTTCCGCGCCGTACTCCATGTTGTGGATGCGCGCCCGCGTGCCGCTGGTGGGAATCGTCCAGGAGATCGCCGGTCCCCAGCCCCAGTGCGCGGTGGGCGCCTGGCCGAGGTGATCGAGAATGCCGGTGAAGCCGGCCGAGGCACCAATGCGGATCTGCGGGAAGAGGTCGGCCGTGGCGACGCCGATCTTCGCGGTGGCCGAGGCCAGTTCGCGCTCGGCCTGGCGCACGTCCGGACGACGCTTGAGCAGCGCCATGCCATCGCCCACCGGCAGCGGCTGCCTCAGCGCGGGCACGTGCTCGCACGCCACGCTCCCGGGGTCCAGCGCCATCGGCGGCTTGCCGAGCATCACGGCCAGGCGATAGGCGGCGCCCTCCTGTTCGGCGCGGTACTTCGGCAGCACCGCGCGCAGCGTATCGGCCTGGGCCTGGGCGCGCAGCACGTCGGTCGGTTGTCCCCGGCCGGCATCGACCATCTTCTGCGCCAGCTTTACGCCACGCTCCTGCAGGTCGAGCTGATGCTGGGCCACATGGAGTTCGTGCGTGGCCGTGCAGCCCTGCACGTAGGCGCGCACGGTCTCGGCCACCACGCCCACGCGGGCCTGGTCGAGTGCGGCGTGGCTCGCCTGCGCGGCGGCCAGTGCCGCCTCGTCGGCACGCCTGAGCTTGCCCCAGAAGTCGATCAGGTACGACACCTCGAAGCCGATGTCGCCGAAGTTCATCGCCGGGATCTTCTCCTCGTGAAGCAGCGGCTCGCCGGCAATCTGGCCGCGCTCGGCGCTGGCGCGGAACCTGGCCCCGGGCAGGTTCTCGGCCTCCACCTCGTGGTAGATGGCGATGGCCCGCTTGAGGTTGGCTGCGGCCACCCGCAGGTCGGTGTTGGCCACCAGCGCCTGCTGCACCAGCGCATCGATATGCGGATCGTCGTACAGGCGCCACCAGTCGTTGGGCACGTCGCCGATCGACACGGCGCCGTTGTCGGTGCCGGAGAACGGGCCGTTGGCGGCCGTAGACTGCACCACGGCGTCGTCGGGCACCTTGTGGTCGGGGCCTACGGTCATGCAGGCGGCCAGCGCCATCGGCAGCATCGCCGTCAGCGCGAGACGGGCAAGGCGTTTCACTGCACAGCTCCGGTTGCCGGTGCGCGCTTGCCGGCCAGCGCCACCTTGTCATGCGTAACCGTGGCGGCAGCCGGCGCTGCCGTCTTGCCGGCCGGCGCGCCATCGCCGCGTACCGATACCGTGGCGGTACGGCCCGCCACCAGGCGCACGTCGTCCGGCATCTGGTCGAACTGGATGCGCACCGGAATCCGCTGGGCCAGCCGCACCCAGTTGAAGGTCGGGTTCACGTTCGGCAGCAGGTTCGAGCCGTTGCTGCGGTCGCGGTCCTCGATACCGGCGGCGATGCTCTGCACGTGGCCGTGCAGCACGCGCTTCTCGCCCATGATGCGGATGTCGACCGGGCTGCCGATGCGGATGCCCTGCAGCTTGGTTTCCTCGAAATAGCCTTCCACGTGGAACGAGGTGGAATCCACCATCGACAGCACCGGCTTGCCGGTCACCACATAGTCACCCAGGCGCGGCAGCCGGTCGTTGACGTAGCCTTCCACGGGACTCACCACCTGCGTGCGCGCCAGGTTCAGCTGCGCCACGCCGATGGCGGCGTCGGCCTGCGCCAGCTGGGCCTCGCCCTGCTGCACACGGGCCAACCCTTCCTCGATGATTTCCTTCGACACCACCTCGGAGAGCGACTGGCTGCGCCTGGCCTCGCGGCGCGCCTGCGCCAGGCTGGCCCGCACGGCGGCCGCGGTGGCCTGCGCCTGCCGCAACGCCAGCGCATAGCGCTCGCGGTCGATCTCGAACAGGACGTCGCCCGCCTTCACGTGCTGGTTGTCCTTCACGGCGATGCGCGTGACCAGGCCCGAGACATCGGGCGAGACCTGCACCACCTCGGCGCGGATATGGCCGTCGCGCGTCCAGGGCGCCACGGTGTAGTAATCCCACAGGTGCTTGACGACGACCGCGCCAACGGCGGTGACGGCCAGCGTCAACACGACCGGCCCGAGCGTAGAAAGTCTGAATTTCATGATTGCAGCGATGGCGCCAGCGCCACCACCCCACCGAGGATGATCGCGTACAGCGCGAGATTGAACAGTGAACGGTGCCACACGAGCCGGTAGAAGCCCACGCGCGTCAGCACCGCGCGTGCGCCACTCGTGATGAGGAAGGCCGCGAACATCCACACGAGCAGGCTCGGGATGAACACGCCATAGATATCGAATTCGCCGGGCATTATGCCTTCCTGGAAACGGTTGCCGGCAGGGCCGGCGGAAACAGGGCCACCTGCATGTCGACCAGCGCGGCCCGCGCCACGCGTGAGCGCACCTTCTGCTGCGCGCGGGCGATGCGGGTCAGCAGCGCCTGGGGCGGCACGTCGGCCGAGCCGTCGAGGCGGGCCTTGTAGTAGGTGGTGATGCTGCGCAGCACGCGGCGCACGGCATGCTGCTCGTCGGGCGGCATCGCCAGCATCTCGCGCTGCAGCGCCAGTGCGGTCAGCTCCACGCGCACCTCGCTGAAGCCATCGCCCGATACCTCGCTGTCGCTGGCGGCCAGCCGCGGCACCAGTTGCGCCAGGCGGTCCAGCATGCGGGCGCGCAGCCGGGTATGGGAATCGGGGTGCTGGCCCAGTGCATGCCCGGCGATGTCGTTCCAGCCGGCCCGCACCAGGCGGCGCGTGGCGGCGCGGGTGCCGAACGGCCGCACCACCAGTGTCCAGACCAGCGCGAAGGCAATGCCCGCGATGCCGGCGATATTGCTGTTGAAGAACGACTGGAAGTTGGCGCTGTAGGCGCCCTGGATGCCAATGTCGTTGGCCGTCACCACGGCCAGCGGCATGCCGATCATCGCCAGCCGTGGCTGCGCCACCAGCAGGCCGATGATCAGGTACGGCACCGCGAACATGAGCACCAGCATCTCGAAATCGTGCGCCACGGGCAGCACCGCGAACAGCATCACCAGCGAGATCAGCAGGCAGACGATGTTCCAGTTGAAGAACGAGCGGATCATCGGCGCTGGCTCGTCGAGCGCGGCGAAGAAGCAGCAGGAGATCGCGCCCAGCGCCACGGCGCCCGCCCCATCGGCCCAGCCGGTCTGGATCCAGACCATGCCCATGGCGAAGATCGCCAGCGCCACGGTAACCGTCGAGAACAGCAGCATGCCGTGGTCGTAGTGGCGGGCACGGCCCACCTCCCAGCGCAGGAATTCGGGCACCCAGTCGCCCTGGATGTGCTTCTCGCCGAGGCGGCGGCACAGCGCGGTGCAGTCGTGCCACAGCGCCACCATCTGGTGCAGGCGGTCTTCGGCGGCGGTGACCAGCGCGGCATCCCAGCCCGGCTCCAGGGGCGTGGACGACAGCACGGGACGCCCGTCATCCGGCGCGCCGCCCTGGATCCAGTCCTTCACGGCCTGCATCTGCAAGGCCAGCGGCGCGGGTACGCCACCGGCGGCCTGCATCGATTCGACGATGGTGGCCAGCGACGACAGCACGGGCAGCAGCATCGTCATGCGGCCCCGCAGTTCGCGGGCGGCCCGCACGCGCTCGGCGCTCTCGGCGTCGTAGCCCAGTTGGGTAATCAGTTGGTCGAGCGCCAGGATGTCGGCCGCCAGGCGGTGGCGGCTCTGGTGCTGCGACACCCGGGCGCCGGGCGCGGCCGAGAGCATGTCGCCGGCCCACAGCGTGGCGTCAGCCATCCACTGGCGGGTCTTGTCGCGCAGCACATTGGCCACGCTGGCCGGCAGCAGCACGGCGCCAACCACGGCCGCGCACAGGATGCCGAGGCAGATTTCCTCGGAGCGGGCCACGGCCAGTTCGAAGATGCCGCCCGGATTGTCCACCGAAGGCAGCGCCACCAGCGGCAGCGTGTAGGCGGCCAGCATGAAGAGATAGCTGCGCGGCGTGCGATGCATCAGCGCCACGTAGAGCAGGCAGGCCACCCAGATGGCCACGGCAGCCATCAGCAGCGGCGGCGAGTTGACCAGCGCGGGCACCATGACCACGCCGGCGGCGGCGCCGATCAGCGTGCCCAGCACGCGGTAGAGCGCCTTGGAGCGCGTGGCGCCGGTCAGCGGATGCGCCACGACATAGACGGAGCCCATGGCCCAGTACGGGCGGGGCAAGCCCAGGTACATCGCAATCCACAAGGCCAGCATCGCGGCGATGAACGCCTTGAAGGAAAAGACCCAGTCCCGGGCGGATGGCCAGTTGATCATGCTGCGGACGGCTCCTGCCGGCCCGACGAAGCGGCCGCAGCACGCGACAGCGAATCGAGTACCCGCAACGTCGCGGCCAGGTCTTCCTCGGGGATGTCGGCGAAGACTTCGGCCCGCAACTGCTTCAGTTCCACTTCGATCTGTTCGGCCATCCGTTCGCCGGCCTCGGTCAGCGACAGCACGTTGGCGCGCCGATCGCTCGGATCCACCTCGCGGCGCACCAGTTCGGCGGCGCTCAACTGATCGACAAGCCGCACCAATGTGGCGCCTTCGACACCCACGTAGTCGGCCAGCGTCACCTGGCGGACGCCGCCACCCAGTCGCCGGATGAAGAGTAGCGGCGCTGCCGCCGCGGCGGAGATGCCGTGGGCGGTCACCGCAGCCTGGCTGATCTGGCGCCACTGGCGGCCGGCCAGCATCAACTGGCCGGTGAAGGCGAAACGGAGAGCATCGATCTTTGACATGGGACGAATAATAGATGTAAATTAATTAGAATGCAAATGATTTATCTGCAAATTAGTTCAGTGGGCAACCATCGTACTTCGACGGATTATCAAGTGCAGGAAACGTCTTATGCGCTTTACGCCACGCGATCTGGCGCAAAGTGGGTCGACTTTTCAGGATTTGCCGATTTAAAGGCAGACGCGGACATCGGAAAGTCTGCCCCGCCGAGTCGTTCGGCGACACCAATCCTTTCCGACTATGCACGCGCATAAAACCACTCTGCGGCAAGCTGCGATTTCAGCAGCCGTCACCGCTCTGCTGTTCTCCGCCGCCGGAGCCGCGAATGCCGCCAGGCCTACCAGCCCGGACGCCTGCTCCACCATTGACGCCTGGACACCCACCCGGCACTACCCGCCGGAATCGTGCGTCGAGTTCAGCAAACGCGTCTGGACCGCCGAACGCTTCGCCCATCCGGGCCAGCGTCCCGGGGTCGACCATCCGCTCTATCCGGGCCACGAACGCGGCCCCCGCGCCACGCTGTGGTACGACATCGGCGAATACACGCCGCCCAGCGCCACACCTGACGTCCTGGTCTCGGTACCGGCCACCGGCACGCCGCAACCGGCCATCCATGTCGTGCCGACCCAGGAACGCACCAGCGTCCACTTCATCACCAAGCTGCCGAACTTCGATACGGGCCGGAGCGCGGCGCCCGGCGTGGAAGGCCAGTTCAGCTACCTCGACGTGATGGCCGAGGACACCACCCGGCCCGGCCTGCTGCGGACGGTCCGGCTGCGCGCCCAGCGCAATACCACGGGCACCGGCTATGACGGCGTGCGCGTACAGATGAACGGCAATGGCGGCCCCGCTGGCCCCGGCACGCTCGTGGTCTGGTACGAACCCGCCGACAACCCCCAGCTCGTCCCCGGCACCCGCTACGTCACGGCGAACGCCAACCGCGTCGGCATCGAGGCCATCGCCCACGAACTGCCGGATCGTCCGGTACTCAAGAGGCTGTCGCTGGGCGTGGACATCATCCACCGCAAGCCCGAGACCACTCCGGTCCGCCTCGACGCGGCAGCGAACCGCTTCGTGCTGCAACTGCCCGCCGACAAGGGCCAGCGCGGCTGGTACCTCACCACCACCAACCTGTTGCGCAGCGGCCGTGACCACGGCACTGGCCACTGCCCGGCGGGCGGCTTCGATTTCTTCCGGCTGCCGGCCGTCGATGACCGCGGCACGCCGGTGTCGATCTCGCTGCGTGCCTACAAGGCGTCCAACCCGGACGGTACGGGCGAGATCACTCCGGCCTCGTGCCGCCTCGCCAAGCCCGGCCAGGCCACCGAGACGCTGGTGATCGAATACGTGGCCGCCGACAACGCGATCCTGACGAAGGACTTCCTGGGCAGCCAGTTCCGCAACGCGCTGGCGTACACCATTGCGGTGCGCAACGCCGTGGGACCGATGGCAGACCAATCCCAGCGCACGCTCGACGTCGTGCTGGACCTGAAGCTGGACAAGGGCGCGACGGATCCGAAGACACCGGTCGATCCGAAGGACCCGGTTGACCCGAAGGACCCGGTTGACCCGAAGGACCCGGTTGACCCGAAGGACCCGGTCGATCCGAAGGACCCGGTCGACCCGAAGGACCCGGTCGATCCGAAGGACCCGGTCGATCCGAAGGACCCGGTCGATCCGAAGGACCCGGTTGACCCGAAGGACCCGGTTGACCCGAAGGACCCGGATGAACCGGAAGATCCGCAAGACCCTGAAGAGCCCGTCGATCCGGTCGATCCTGAGGATCCCATCGATCCCGTCGATCCGACCGACCCCGAGGACCCGGACGAACCCGACGACGCCCCGCGCACGGTGATCCCGGCGCCGAAGGCTGGCCAACTGGGTGGCACCTATACGCAGGGCAGCATCTACGGCAAGAACTACCTGATCCGTGACATCGCGCGGACCGGCGCCGCCCGGCGCCTGACGTACCTGAACTACGGGCATGCCAACCTGCACCTCGGCGATGACGGCCTGTACCGTTGCGACAGCGGCAACACGCGCAACGCCAGCAACCCGTTCGCCGACTACGGCAAGCGCTTCACGGCGACCGAATCGGTCGATGGCAAGGCTGACTCGACCTCGAAGGATGCCCTGCGCGGCAACTTCAACCAGTTGCTGAAGCTCAAGAAAGCCTATCCGATCAAGACGCTGATCTCGATCGGCGCGCCGGGCCGCCTCGAGCCGTTTGTCGAGGCCTCCAGCACCAAGGCCGGCCGCAAGGCACTGGCCGAGAGCTGCGTCGATGTCTACATCAAGGGCAACCTGAACGCCACCACCTCCAGCAATGGCGGCATGGGGCTGGCACGCGGCGTCTTCGACGGCATCAACCTCCAGTGGCTCGCGCCGGTGGCCAGCGAAGTCAATCGCGGCAATGTCGACCCGATGAACTGGGAGAACTACCTGGCGCTCGTCAAGGCATTCCGCGACGCACTGGGCCAGGAAGGTGACAAGTACCTGCTGACCGCCACGCTCAATGTGGCCGAGGACCTTCCCGAGGAAGAAACCAAGCTGGCCGGCGCCATTGCCAACGAGCTGAACTGGGTCAATGTCCAGGCGTACGACTACGCCACCGCGCTGAACCCGTCCACGGGCCACGCGTCGGGCATCCAGATCGGCAAGACGAGTCCGTGGAACATCCAGGGCGCCAAGCACCGCAGCCTGACGGGCTCGATCTGGGGCACATGGGACGTCGGCATTCCGCAGGAGAAGCAGGTCTTCGGCATCCCGTTCCACGGGCAAGGCTGGACCAGTGTCCGTCCGGGACGCAACAAGGGCCTGTACATGGCAGGAGGTCCGGTGCAAGGCTCGCTCGCCCAGAGCGTGCTGCCGTATCGCACCATCAAGACCCTGCGCAACTACGGCACCTATGTCGACACCAGCGCCAAGGCATCGTGGCGCTACAACGGCTGGACGTTCTGGTCGTACGACAGCAAGGCCATCGTGAACGAGAAGATCAGTGCGCTGCGCAAGACACGCGCGGCCGGTGTCTACGCCAGCGACCTTGCCGGCGACGACCGTGGCGAGCTGATCGGCGTGATGGAGACCATCAAGCGCTGATCCACGCATGACCGATGCGGTGGCCAGCCTGGGCCACCGCGGCTGCCGCCGGCAATCCCTGCCGGCGGCATTTCTGTTTTGTGGGCCTGAGAAATGTCATTACCGAATCACATCCGGACGACCCGCCTTCGCCACGCAGGCTTCACGCTGCTGGAGCTGCTGGTCGTCCTGCTCATCATCGCCATGCTGGCCGGCTATGTCGGTCCGAAACTGTTCGGCGAACTCGACAAGGCCAAGGTCAAGACCGCGACCGGCCAGATGAAGGCGCTCGGCGACGCGCTGGACCGCTACCGGCTGGACATGGGCGCCTACCCGGCTACCGAGCAGGGCCTCGACGCGCTCACGGCGCAGCCCGCTGATGCCGGCCAGCGCTGGCAGGGGCCGTACCTGACCCGCGCAATCCCCGCCGACCCGTGGGGCCAGCCCTACCGCTACGCCGTGCCCGGCACCGGCGGCAAGGACTACGACCTGTCATCGACCGGTGCCGACGGCAAGCCCGGCGGTACTGGCCATGCGGCCGATATCGCGTGGTAAGGCCACTCATGCAATACCGCCTGACCGTGGCACGCCACGGGGAACTCCACGAACGCGTGGTCACCGCCGCCGATGCCGAGACGGCGCGCCGCATGGCCACCGCCGCCGGCGAGCATGTGGTGGCCTGCCGTGGCGTGTTTCGCCTGAGCCGGGCGGCGCCGTTCCAGACCGCGCTGTTTACGCAGGAACTGATCGCCTTGCTGAACGCGGGGCTCTCGCTGGTCGAATGCGTCGAGGCGTTGCGCGACAAATCGTCGGGCTCGGCTGAAAACGCCACGCGCCGCGTGCTCGACGCGATCATCGACGGCCTGTACCAGGGCCTGCCGTTGTCGGGCGTGCTGGCCGGCCTGCCCGAGCAGTTTCCCGCGCTGTATGTCGCCACGGTAGCCTCCGCCGAACGGACCGGGCACCTGGCCGACGCCCTGTCGCGCTACCACCGCTACGAGGCCCGCCTGGCAGCCGTGCGCAAGCGCGCCGTCAGCGCCCTGATCTATCCGGCCGTGGTGATCGCCATCGGCGGCCTGATCATGCTGTTCCTGCTGTTCTTCGTGATTCCCCGCTTCAGCCAGGTGTACGCGTCGATGCGCGACCTCCCGGCCGCCGCGCGCTGGCTGCTGTGGTGGGGCGAGTCCGTGGAGGCGCACGGCGGCCTGATCGCCCTCGGCCTGCTGGCCGCCGCGCTGGCCCTGCTGGCTGGCGCGCGACATGCCAGGCTCGTGCCGCGGCTGTTCGCGCTGGCGCTGCGGATTCCACAGTTGCAATCACTGCAGCGCCTGCTGGCGCTGACCAAGCTCTACCGCACCACTGGCCTGCTGCTGGCCGGCGGGATGGCGGCCGTCCCCGCGCTGCGGCTGGCCTCGCCGCTGCTGCCCGAGCCGCTGCGCAATGCGCTGGCGCGGGCCATCGCCGAGATCGAGACGGGCCTGCCCGTGGCCGACACGCTGTCCCGCCACGGCCTGACCACGCCCGTCGCCGAACGGCTGCTGCGCGTGGGCGAGCGCAGCGGCGAACTGCCGGACATGTGCGAGCGCGCCGCCCAGTTCTGCGACGAAGCGCTCGACCGCGCCATCGATACCGCCACGAAGCTGATCGAACCACTGCTGATGCTGGTGGTGGGCGGGCTGGTCGGCGGCATCGTGTTTCTCCTCTACATGCCGATCTTCGAACTGGCCGGAAACATGCAATGACCTTGCCCTCCTCGCCCTCCTCGCCCTCCGCGCCACCCCTGCCGTCGCTGCTGGCCCTGCACGCGCTGCGCGCCGCCGCGCCGGAACAGGACCTCCAGACCCGCATCGCCGAGACCTCGCACGTCGATGCCGAGACCGCCGCGCGCCATCTCGCCGGCCTGTTCCGCCTGCCACTGCTCGACACCGCCGCGCTTGCCGCCGCCGCACCGCGCTTCGACCTGCTGCCCTACGCGTGCGCCATCCAGCGCCACTGCCTGCTGGTGCAGACCGCCCCGGACTCGCCGCTGCTGACGCTTGCGCTGGGCGATCCTACCCGTATCGCCGAGCGCGAACGCATCGCGCGCCGGCTGGCTCAGGGGGGACACGCCTATGTAGAGGCGGTCGTGCCCAGCGCGGCCCTGCAGGCGACGCTGGCGCTCCATGGCGACCGCCAGCGCGCGCTGGCCCAGATTGCCACCGACGCCACGCCGGACCCGGAAACCACGCCCGGCGATGGCGGCATTTCGCTGGCGAGCCTGGCACAGGACACCAGCCCCGTGGTGCGGCTCGTCAATTCCACGCTCTACGACGCGCTGCGCATGGCCGCCTCCGACGTCCACATGGAAACGCTGCCCGACGGGCTGGCCGTGCGCTACCGCGTCGATGGCGTGCTGCTGCACGCCGCCGCCATGCCTGGCCACGACGTGGCCGAGCAGGCGATCTCGCGCATCAAGGTAATGGCCGAACTCGACATCGCGGAGCGCCGCATTCCGCAGGATGGCCGCTTCAAGGCCATCGTGGCGGGGCGCGAGGTCGATTTCCGCGTCTCGGTCATGCCGTCGATCCACGGCGAGGACGCCGTGCTGCGCGTGCTGGACAAGCGCCGCGGCAATGCGGAAGGCACGCCGCTGCGGCTCGACGGGCTTGGCCACGACGCCCACGCGGTGGCCGCCATCCGCGCGCTGGCCGCGATGCCGCACGGGCTGCTGCTCGTGACGGGTCCGACCGGTTCGGGCAAGTCGACCACGCTGTACGCCGCACTGTCCGAACTCGACACCGGCCAGGAGAAGATCATCACGATCGAAGACCCGGTGGAGTACGAGGTGCCCGGCGTGCTGCAGATTCCGGTCAACGACCGCAAGGGCCTGACCTTTGCGCGCGGCCTGCGCTCGATCCTGCGCCACGACCCCGACAAGATCCTGGTCGGTGAAATCCGCGACGGCGAAACCGCCGCCATCGCCGTGCAGGCGGCGCTGACCGGCCACCTCGTGCTGACCAGCGTCCACGCCAACGGGGCGTTCTCGGTGCTCGACCGCTTCCTGCACATGGGCATCACGCCCCACAGCCTCGTGGAATCACTGATCGGCGTGGTCGCCCAGCAGCTCGTACGCACGGTGTGTCCGCACTGCGCCCGGGACGCGAGCGCCGACGCGGCGCTACTGGCCCGCTCCGGCCTGCAGGCGTCCGACATCGCCGGCTGGACGCTGCGCGAAGGCAGCGGCTGCGAAGCCTGCCACGACACCGGCTATCTGGGACGGCGGCCGGTGGCCGAAGTCCTGCGCATCAACGACCGGCTGCGCGACGCGATGCTGCGGCAGGCGCCCTCCGGCGAGCAACGCGCGATTGCGCGCGAAGCCGGCTTTCTTTCGCTGCGGCAGGCCACCGTGGCACTGGCCGCGCGCGGCATCACCACCTTGCAGGAGGCCAACCGTGTCACGTTCGCCGAGTAACGCCTGCCTCTGGCTGCTGCACGACGCCATCGGCGTCCGCCCGGAAACGCGCGGCACCGCCATCGACGCGCCCGCCACGTACCAGCCTGCAGGCAGCGGACAGGACGCCCTGCTTGGCGCCATCGACAACCTGCTGCCGACGCTGCGCGGCAAGTCGCTGTGCGTGCGCCTCGGCTACCCGTGGGCCTGGCATGCCGCCGTGCCCTGGCAGCCCCGGCTGTTCGCCGACGACGCGTGGCGCGGCTGGACCCACGCCAGTTGCGAAGCCACCGGCATCGAGCACGAAGCGTGCCGAATCGCGCTGGGTCCGTTGCAATACGGCCAGCCACGGCTGGCCGCGCTGGCCGACGCCGGACTGGTCGATGCGCTCGTCGCGCGTGCCGCCGCCCATCAGGTGCGCCTGCGCAGCGTGACGTCGACGTTCGCGCATGCCCTGCATCACTACCGGAACGGCCTGCCCGGAGCCGACACCGCCGTGGCGTTGCGCGAGCGGGGCGTGATGCACTGCGCGCTGCGCAAGGACGGTGCGGTCATCGCCATCGGCACCTTCGCGGAGACGACCAATGCCGGCTCGGCAGTCGATACCGGCATGGCCAGCCTGGCGCTGACCGCCGGGACGGGCCTGCCGGACCAGATCGCGCTGATCGGTGCCTTCGCGGCGTCCGAATTGGCTGTTGGCCACGGCGCCACTGCCATCTGGCTCGGCCCACATCTGCCCGTGGCGCAAACAGGGAGCCTGCCGTGAGATCGCGCCTGCCTGAATTCCTGCCGGCGCGGCCCCGTCCGTCGGCCTTCGCCCTCGTGCTCGGCACGGTCAGCATCGCGGTTGCCGGCTGGACCGCCTACGAGTTCCTGACGCTGCGCTCGCTCGGCAACGCCGTGGAAGCGGCCCGGAGCGAAGCGGCGCAATGGAAGCGGCAGCTCGCCGCCCAGCGCAGCGCGCAGCGCGCCGCCGGGCCGGGCGCCGACATCGTGCGGCGGCAGGCCCAGCCGATGATGCCCGTGCTCGGCTGGCTCGAACGCACATGGAGCGAGGACGTGTCCTACGCGCGCATCGATATCGACGCCAACGCGCGCAGCCAGCGGCTCGAACTCGAAACCCGCAACGAAGCGGCATTGCTGGCACTGATCGATGCGCTGGCGGCTACACCGGGGGTACGCAGCGCCTCGCTGGTGCGCCAGCAGCGCGGGTCCGACGACGAAGCGGGCGGCCATGGTGGCATCGAGGCCACGATCCAGCTGCGCTGGGAGGAGCCCTCGCCATGATCGGCCTCTCCACCCATCGCCTGCAATGGACGCTGCAGCTCCTGCGCCACCGCTGTGGACGCGCGGGCACGGCCGCGCTGGCCCTTGGCGCCGTTGCGCTGCTGGCGCTGTACGGCCAGATCCTGCCCGGGATCGACGAAGCGACGGCCCGGCTTGCGACCGAGTCGGCCGAGACCGACCGGCTCAGGCGCGAGGTGGCCGCCGGACAGTCCGGTGCGGCCCGGCAGGCCATGCCCGCCGCCGCAACCTACACCGGTTTCCTGCGCACCCACGCCGAGCTGGCCTTGCAGCAGGGCATCGAACTGACCGATATCGATTTCGCCACGCGCCCCGAGGCGGGCCAGCGCTATCTGCGCCATACGCTGCGCTACGCGGTGGACGGCCCCTACCCGGCGCTGCGCGCCTATCTGGAAGCGGTGGAGCGGCTGCCCGGCGCGCGGATCGATTCGGTTTCGCTGGTCCGCGCACTGGACCGCGACGGCGCCGTCAACGCCCTGGTGCAACTGAGCTACCTCGTGGAGGCCGGATCATGACGTTCTCCCGCCCCCTGCTGGCCCTGCTGGTGGTCACCGCGTGCGCGACGGCCTATGTGGCGTGGCTCGACGGATCGACGCTGGAGGAAACCCCGGTGCCGCGTGCCGCGCGCGGTGCAGTCCGCCCCGCCCCGGCGCCCGCCGTAACCCCGCCGGATCTGTCGGTAGCCACGCCGCATCCGGACCTGTTCCGCAGGCCCGGCTGGCGGCTTGGCGCGATGCAGGCACTGCCCGAGGACGAGTCCCCGGACCCCTTGCTGCCGCCGGTGAACGATGCCCCGCCCGCGCGGCGGCCGCCGGCAATCTCGGCCACTGCGATCTGGCAGGACACACGCGGCGTCATGGTCGTGCTCGAAGCCGGCGGCGCCTCCCGGATCGCCTGCGCGGACTGCACGGCGCCGGGCAGCCTGCAGCCGGGTCAGGGCTGGCGCGGTTACCGGCTCGACGCCATCGAGGCCGAAGGTGCCCGCGTGACCGAACTGTCTACCGGCAGGCGCCTGCATCTGACCGTAGTAGCCGGCGGGTGAAAACGCCCCGCCGACCTCCCACCCCTTTCCAGGAGATTCCCTTGAAGTCCCGATTGCAGTTCAGCCTCGCGGCGCTTGCGGCATCGATGCTGGCCGGCTGCGCGTTGCCGGGCGTGACACCCACTCCCGATCCCGGCGCCTCGTTCGCCCAGGCCGCGGCCAGGGCCGCACAGGCGCCCGACAGTACCGCCACCCAGCTTGCGTTCCAGGTGGAGCGCGAGCGGCGCGTGCAGATGCTCGTACAGCAGGGCACGGCGCAACTGGAGCGCGATCTGATCGACGATGCCGCGCTGTCCTTCGCTGAAGCCATTTCGATCGACCCCGGCAACGCCCGCGCCCGCGAAGGCGAGGAACGCGCCGCCGCGGCGCGGCAGATCGCCGCCCTGCTCGCCCGGGCACGCGAGACAGCCCGCAGCGACCCTGCCGGCGCGTTCGCGCAGGTGGAGAAGGCGCTGACGCTGGACCCCCGCCACCTTGGGGCCCGCGCGCTCTACAAGGAGACGGCCGCGATGGTGGCGGCCGCACGCAGCCAGCCTGCCAGCAGCCTGGCGGCATCGCTGCGCCAGCCGATCTCGGTCCAGTTCCGCGACCAGCCGCTGGCCAGCGTACTGACCACGATCTCCACGCTGTCGCGGCTCAACTTCGTGCTCGACAAGGACGTGCCGCAGGACCTGCGCGCAACCGTCTCGGCGAAGGAGACCTCCGTCGAGGCCGTGGTCGACCTGATCCTGGCCACCAACAACCTCGACCGCAAGCTGCTCAACGACACCACGCTGCTGATCTACCCGAAGGTGGCGGACAAGGTGCAGCAGTACCGCGACCTCACCACGCGCACGTTCTACCTGAACAATGCCGACCCGAAGCAGGTCATGGGCATGCTCAAGCAGATCGTCAAGACCAAGGACGTCTATATCGACGAACGGCTCGGCATGCTGGTGATCCGCGACACACCCGAGGCGGTGGCCGTGGCCGAGCGGCTGGTGGAGGCGCACGACCTGCCGCAGTCCGAAGTCATGTTCGACGTGCAGGTGCTCGAAGTGAACAGCAACAGCGAGCTGAATCTTGGCATCCGCTATCCGTCGAGCGTGTCGGCCTCGGTGTCGGGCGCGGCGAAGCTGCCCGGCGTGGTGACCTGGAATGAGCTGCGCAACCTCAACGGTGACAACATCGGCGTCAACCTCGGCGATCCCGTGGTGACGGCCAACCTCGCGCGCCAGAGCGGCCAGGGGGAACTGCTGGCCAACCCGCGCATTCGCGTGAAAAACCGGGAGAAGGCCAAGATCATGATCGGCGACCGGCTGCCGGTGGTGACCACGGTCAACGGCAACGGCGTCGTGACGGAATCGGTCAGCTACCAGGACGTGGGGCTGCAACTCGACGTCACACCCACGCTGACCCAGGACGGGGAAATCGGCGTCAAGGTCTCGCTGGAAGTCTCGAACGTGGTCAACACGATCAAGACGCAGACCGGCCTGATGGCGTACCAGATCGGCACGCGCAAGGCCGAAACCAACATGACCGCGCGCGATGGCGAGACGCAGGTACTGGCCGGGCTGTTGCAGCGTAGCGAACAGGGCAACGGCCACGGCATTCCGGGGCTCAGCGAGTTGCCGGTGCTCGACCGCATCTTCGGCACGCGCAGCAAGAAAGAGGCGTCCACGGAACTGGTGCTGCTGATCACGCCGCGCATCGTGCGCAACCTGCCCACGCCAGCCAGCCACGTCACGCGGTTCAACAGCGGCCCGCTGAGCCAGATCACCACTGCGCCGCTGGCGCTGGAGCCCTCGGCCGCCCGCAGCCGCCGTGCAGGCCCACGGGCCAGCCGGCCCGCCACGCCACCGGCCGGCGCCGAGGCCCCGGCCGCACCGTAGCCATGCGCCGATCCCGAGGCTTCACGCTGATAGAGATGCTGGTCACGCTGACGCTGCTGGCCACGCTGGCGATGGTGGCCCTGCCGCTGGCGCGCGTGGCCGCCCAGCAGGGCCGCGAGGCCGACCTGCGCCAGGCGCTCTGGCAGATACGCCACGCCATCGACGCACACAAGGCTGCCATGGACGGCGGCCGCATCACGCGCCTGGTGGGCGCGAGCGGCTATCCGCCCACGCTCGAGGCGCTGACCGAAGGCGTGACCGATATCCGCAACCCGGCCGGCGCGAAGCTGTACTTCCTGCGGCGCATCCCGCGCGATCCCATGTGCCAGTGCCCCGGCGTGCCCGCCGTGCAGACCTGGGGCCTGCGCGCCTACGCCAGCCCGCCCGACGCGCCCGAGCGCGGCGACGATGTCTTCGACGTCTACTCGACCTCGCCGGACACCGGGCTGAACGGCATACCCTACAAGGAGTGGTGACATGACCACCGGCATTCCCCCCAAAGGCCCCCGCCCCCGCCCCGGCCCCGGACGGCGCGGACGTTCCGATCCCCGTGGCTTCACCCTGATCGAACTGCTGGTGGTGCTGGCCATCATGGCCGCGCTGATGACGCTGGCGGTGCCGCGCTTCGCCACCCAGACGGAACGGGCCGAGGAGACCGTGCTGCGCCACAACCTGACGGCGATGCGCGACGCCATCGACCGCTACCATGCCGATCACGGCGAGTATCCGCGCTCGCTGGAGACACTGGTCCAGCAGTCGTACCTGCGGCAGATTCCGGTCGATCCGGTCACGCGCAGCGCCACTGGGTGGCGCATCATTCCGCCGCCCGCCGATCCGGACACCGGCATGCAGCGATCCCAGCAAGCCACGCAGGGCGTCTACGACGTGCGCAGCGTGGCGGAAGGCGAGACCCACGATGGCACGCCTTACTCGGAGCTGTAGTCCGCCGCGCCGGCGCCGGGCCAGCGGCTTCACGCTGGTCTGGTGCCTGGCGATGGTGGCGGTGATGGGCGTGTACCTGATGAAGGTGGGCGATGCCTGGCAGATGCGGGCGCAGCGCGAACGCGAGGTGGAACTGCGCCAGCGTGGCACGGAGATCCGCGAGGCGATCCGCCGCTACGTCGAAAACGGCTCGGGCCGCTATCCGGAGACACTGGCCGATCTCGTGGAGGACAACCGGACCGGCCAGGTGCGCCGCTGGCTACGCAAGCCCTGGGACGATCCGATGACCGGGGCGGATTGGCAGTACCTGCCCGCACCCGGCGACGGCTTCATGGGCGTGCACAGCGGCTCAGCCAGGCGCCCGCTGCGGCAGGATGGCTTCTACGCCGACGAACCGGGCTTTGCCGAGGCGGAAAGCTACGCCGACTGGCGCTTTGCGTACTGGCCCGGGCAGACGCTGCGCGACGATCTCACGCCGCCGTGACCGCCATGCGCAGGTTTGCCAGCATGTCGTCGACCATCTGCTGCAGCGAGAAACGTGGCTGCCAGCCCCAGTCGCGCCGGGCGGCGCTGTCGTCGATCGAATCGGGCCAGCCCTGCGCGATGGCCTGCCGGTAGTCCGGCTCGTACCGCACCGTGAAATCCGGCACACGGCGCCGGATGGCCTCGGCAATCTCGGCCGGCGTGAAGCTCATGCCGGCCAGGTTGTAGCTGCCCCGCTCGCGCACCTGTTCGGCCGGCGCGTCCATCAGTTCCAGCGTGGCCCGGATGGCATCGGGCATGTACATCATCGGCAGGCGCTCGCCGGCGTCGAGGAAGCAGGTGTAAGGCTCGCCGCGCACGGCATGGTGGAAGATATCTACCGCGTAATCGGTGGTCCCACCGCCCGGCGGCGTCTTGTGCGAGATCAGGCCCGGATAGCGCACGCTGCGCACGTCCACGCCGTGATTTTCGAAGTACCAGCGGCACCAGCCCTCGCCGGCCAGCTTGGAAATGCCATAGACCGTGGTCGGCTCCATGACGGTCTGCTGCGGCGTGTCCACGCGCGGCGTGGTCGGGCCGAACGCGGCAATCGAACTAGGCCAGAACACGCGGGAAATGCCGTGGTGCCGCGCCGCTTCCAGCACGTTCAGCAAGCCGGTCATGTTCAGGTTCCAGGCCCACTGCGGCGCCTTCTCGCCCGTGGCGGACAGCGCGGCGGCCAGCAGGTAGATCTGCGTGATGCCGTGGCGCTCGATCACGGTGGCCAGTTCACCGCGATCGGTGATGTTGAGCATCTCGTGCGCGATATGGACATGGCGGCCCGTGGGCACCACGTCGGACGTCACCACCTGCCCGCGCCCGTGGCGCTCGGCCAGCGCCAGCGCCAGTTCGGAGCCAAGCTGTCCGTTGGCGCCGACGATCAGGATCTTCGGCGGCGTATTGGAAACTGCCGCCGTCATCGCACCAGCCCCAGTTCGCGGCCCGCCTGGGCGAACACGTCGAGCGCCGTGCGCAGTGTGGTCTGGTCGTGTCCGGCGCTCATCTGCACGCGGATACGGGCCTGCCCCTTCGGCACCACGGGATAGAAGAAGCCCACCACATAGACGCCCAGTTCGAGCAGCCGCTCGGAGAGCTTCTGCGCCCGGTCCGCGTCGTAGACCATGATCGGCACGATCGGATGCTCGCCAGGCTTGATGTCGAAGCCAAGCGCGGCAATGCCTTCGCGGAAGAACTTCGTGTTGGCCGCCAGCCGGTCGCGCAGTTCGGTGCTGCCTTCGAGGATATCGAGCACGGCGATGCTGCCGCCGACGATGGCCGGCGCCACGGTGTTCGAGAACAGGTAGGGACGCGAGCGCTGGCGCAGCAGGTCGATCACCTCCCTGCGGCCCGTCGTGAAGCCACCCGAGGCACCGCCCAGCGCCTTGCCGAGCGTGCCGGTGATGAGGTCGATCTTGCCGAAGACCCCGCGCGCCTCGTGCGTGCCGCGGCCGCGGGCACCCATGAAACCGGTGGCGTGGCATTCGTCGATGCCGAGCAGCGCGCCGTGCGCATCGCAGATCCGGCGGATCTCGTCGAGCCGGGCGACCGTGCCGTCCATCGAGAACACGCCATCGCTGAAGACCAGCTTGAAGCGCGCGCCATCGGCATCGGCCTGCTTCAACTGGGCGTCCAGGTCATCGAGATCGTTGTGTTTGTAGCGGTAGCGCTTCGCCTTGGACAGGCGGATGCCATCGATGATCGACGCATGGTTCAGCTCGTCGCTGATCACCGCGTCGTCCGGGCCGAGCAGCGTCTCGAACAGGCCACCGTTGGCGTCAAATGCCGAGCCGTAGAGGATGGTGTCCTCGGTGCCCAGGAAGCTCGCCAGCCGCTGCTCCAGCGTCTTGTGCAGATCCTGCGTGCCGCAGATGAACCGCACCGACGACAGGCCGTAGCCATGGGTACGCAGTGCCTCGTGGGCGGCCTCGATCACCTTGGGATGCGAGGAAAGTCCCAGGTAGTTGTTGGCGCAGAGATTGATGACCTCGCGGCCATCGGCGGTGCGGATCGTGGCGCCCTGCGGCGTGGCGATGATGCGCTCGCGCTTGTACAGCCCCGCGTCGCGGATCGCATCGAGTTCCGCGCGGATCGATGCATAAAAAGCCTCGGCACTCGACATGGCCAGACTCCCGGTGGTAGTGTCTCGGATCGCTCGATCGATAAATCGAACGTGTTCTATATAAAGAACGTGACGTGCACTATAACGAACGAATGACGATGACGCAACCCATCCCCGCCGAAGGGCCGCCGGCGGTCGGCAGCACGCTGCAGGCACTGCGGCAGGGCCAGCAGCTGTCGCTGGACGATCTGTCGCGGCGCGCCGGTGTTTCCAAGTCTATGCTGTCGCAGATCGAACGGAACCTCGCCAATCCCACCGTGGCAGTGCTGTGGCGGCTGGCCAACGCGCTCGGGGTAAGCCTGACCGACTTCCTGGCCCAGGGCGGCAGCGCGCCGCCGGCCCCGGCAATCACCGTAGTGCAGCCGCATGCGATCCCGGCGCTCAAGAGCCCGGACACGCGCTGCGAGCTACGTATCCTCGGCCCGATCGAGCTGGCGGGGCGTTTTGAATGGTATGAACTGTCGATCCAGCCGGGAGGCGTGCTGGCGTCAGACCCGCACGACACGGGCACGCAGGAGCACCTGACGGTACTCTCCGGCGCCATGACCGTGCGCGCTGGCGGCGACGAGAGGAAACTGAAGCATGGCGAGACAGCGCGCTACGGCGCCGACGTGGCCCATGCGATTGCCAATCCGGGGAAAGGGATGGCGACGGCGTTGCTGGTGGTGGTGCATCCCAGTTGAGTTGCCTTCCTGCTTGTTCTGCTCCCTCTCCCGCACGGCGTGAGAGAGGAGAAAAACCTACCCCTCTTCCTTCATCCGTTCACTCGCCAGCAAATTCCGCTTCGTCTCCAGGATGTGTTCCTCGAGCAGCCCCGCCACCTTGACCGCATCGCGTGCCTTGCACGCTTCGAGAATACGGTAATGGTCGGCCTGCGGTCCTTCCTTGCCCGTGGCGAGCGACATCTGCTCGTGCGTGTAACGGTCGGTATTGAGGCAGAACTCCTCGATCAGCCTGCGCAGGCGCTTGTTGTTGGCCGGCGCGCATAGCGCCAGGTGGAAACGCCGGTTGTACTCGGCCCACTCCACGAGCGATTCCGATTCTGAATACGCATCGAGGATCTCCTGCATCTGCTGGAAATCCTGCTGAACCATGTTCGGCACGCCCAGCCGCGCCGCGTGGCATTCCAGCGCCACGCGGATATCGAGCAGTTCGCAGATCTGCGACACATCCATCCCCGACACCACGGCGCCCCGGTTGCGCTGATACGTCACCAGCCCTTCCGTTTCCAGCTGGCGCAGGGCTTCCCGCACGGGAATGCGGCTGGCGTTGAAGCGCTCGGCAAGCGCGTCCTGCCGCAGTTGCTCGCCAACCGGTAGCGTGCCTTTCAGGATTTCATAGCGAAGCTGGTCACGAATGATCTGGGGTAAACCCTTGGTAGGGGCGCTGGTGCGGCCCGGTTGCGTGGACATGGGAAGTGCTGGAGATCGGTGTGCGATTCGAGTGAGGTCCCTATTGTGCCTGAATATTCGCGCTGCTATATTGGATCCAATTTCTTACCTCTCATATCCAATAGGTAGTCAGTCGTATATGTCTGCAAACAATCTGCATCCAAAAACCACTAATGAAACGGTTCTGGCCTATGCGCCTGGCAGCGCCGAGCGCACCGCACTGATTGCCGAACTGGCCGCGCAGCAGACGCGGCAGGTCGATATCCATGCCGTGGTCAATGGCGAACGCATCGCCAGCGGCAGCCACACGGACGTGTGCGCGCCACACGCTCATGCCCGGAAGCTGGGCCGCGTGCACAACGCCGAAGCCGCCACCATCCACGCATCGATCGACGCGGCCGTGGCCGCCCAGCGCGACTGGGCCAATGCCTCGCTGGCCGAGCGCTCGGCGGTGTTCCTCAGGGCCGCCGACCTGCTGGCCGGACCGTGGCGCGCCCGGCTCAACGCCGCGACGATGCTGGGACAGGGCAAGACGTGCTACCAGGCCGAGATCGACGCCGCCTGCGAGCTGATCGACTTCCTGCGCTTCAATGTCCAGTTTGCGCACGAGATCGCCAACGGCCAGCCGCTTTCCTCGCCCGGCATGCGCAACCACCTTGAATACCGCCCGCTGGAAGGCTTTGTCTACGCGGTAACACCGTTCAACTTCACGGCCATCGGCGGCAATCTGGCCATTGCGCCGGCACTGATGGGCAACACCGTGGTCTGGAAGCCGGCGGCCACGGCGTCGCTGTCGAACTACCTGTTCATGGAACTGCTCGAAGCCGCCGGCCTGCCGCAGGGCGTCATCAACTTCCTGCCGGGCGACCCGGTGGCGGTCAGCGGCGCCGTGCTGGCACGACCCGAACTTGCCGGTATCCACTTCACAGGCTCGACGGCCGTGTTCGACACCCTCTGGGGCGAAGTGGGCCGCAACGTGTCGCGCTATCGCAGCTATCCGCGCCTGGTTGGCGAGACCGGCGGCAAGGATTTCGTCCTCGCCCATGCTTCCGCCGACGCCGGGACGCTGGCCGTGGCGCTACTGCGCGGCGCGTTCGAGTACCAGGGCCAGAAGTGCAGCGCGGCCTCGCGCGCCTACATCCCGGCCTCGCTGTGGCCGGAGGTCAGGGACCGCCTCGTGGCGATGGTCGAGACCATCCGCATGGGCGACGTCACCGATTTCACCAACTTCATGGGCGCCGTGATCGACCGCCGCGCGTTCGACCGCATCGCGGGCCACCTGCAGCGCGCGGCGGCGGACAGCGGCGTCAAGCTCGTCGCCGGCGGCAGGGCCGACGACAGCGTCGGCTACTTCATCGCGCCAACCGTGCTCGAAGTCAGCGACCCGCGCCACACGCTGATGGAAACCGAGCTGTTCGGCCCCGTGCTCAGCGTCTACGTCTACGCCGACGAACACTGGCCCGAAGTGCTGTCGCTGGTGGACGGCACCAGCCCCTACGCACTGACCGGCGCCGTATTCGCCACCGACCGCGCCGCCATCGCGCAGGCTTCCGACGCACTGCGCTATGCCGCGGGCAACTTCTATATCAACGACAAGCCCACCGGCGCCGTGGTCGGCCAGCAGCCGTTCGGCGGCGCACGCCGCAGCGGCACCAACGACAAGGCCGGCTCGCCGCTGAACCTGCTGCGCTGGGTCTCGCCGCGCACGGTGAAGGAGACCTTCGTGCCGCCGGCCGACTACCGCTACCCCCATATGGCTGCCTGAGCGCGCTGCCCGAAAAGACAGATTTCAAGCCACACCACCACGGAGAAGAAGAGATGAAGCGAGCCACCCTGCTGTCCGCCCTGGCGTTCAGCCTGACCACGTTCGCCGGCGCAGCCAGCGCGGCGATTTCCGGCGATGTCGTCAAGATCGGCGTGATGACCGACCTGTCCGGCGTCTACCTCGACTATGCCGGCAAGGGCTCGGTCGAGGCCGCGAAGATGGCCATCGAGGACTTTGGCAACGGCCTGCCCGGCAAGAAGATCGAACTGGTCACCGCCGACCACCAGAACAAGGCCGACATCGGCAGCGCCAAGGCGCGCGAATGGATCGACCGCGACGGCGTGGACACCATCGTCGACCTGCCGAACTCGTCGGTCGCGCTGGCCGTGTCGCGCATCGCCTCGGAGAAGAAGCGCATCTCGCTGATCACGGGCGGCGCCAACCTGCGCCACACCAACGAGGAATGCTCGCCGTACATCGTGCATTGGGTCTATGACACCTACGCGCTGGCCAACGTGGCCGGCAAGGCGATGGTCAGGCAGGGCCTGAAGAGCTGGTACTTCATGACGGCCGACTATGCCTTCGGCGCCTCGCTGGAAACCGCCACGGCCGACGTGGTCAAGGCCTCCGGCGGCACCGTGGTGGGCCAGATCAAACACCCGCTGAACGCATTGGACTTCTCGTCGTTCGTGCTGCAGGCCCAGGCATCGAAGGCGCAGGTGGTGGCACTGGCCAACGGCGGCGGCGACACCATCAACGCGATCAAGGCCGCCAACGATTTCGGCCTGCCGAAGAACCAGACGCTGGTGGGCCTGCTGATGACCATCAGCGATGTACACAGCCTGGGCCTGAAGCTGACGCAGGGCATGAAGATGACCGACGCCTGGTACTGGGACCTGAACCCGCAGACGCGTGAGTTCGGCACCCGGTTCTTCGCCCGCATGAAGCGCATGCCGAACATGGTGCACGCCGGCACGTACTCGGCCGTGCTGAACTACCTGAAGGCCGTGCAAGCCACCGGCAGCGACGATTCGGACACCGTCATGGCGGCGCTGAAGAAGGCCAGGATCAACGACGCGTTTGCCAAGAACGGCTATGTCCGCGCCGACGGCCGCATGGTCCACGACATGTACCTGATGGAAGTGAAGAAGCCGGCCGACTCCAAGACGCCGTGGGACTACCTGAAGCTCGTGGCCACCGTGCCGGGCGAGGAAGCCTTCCAGCCGCTGTCGCAATCGCGCTGCCCGCTGGTCAAGAAATAAGTCCGGGCCTGTTCCCCTCTCCCGCATGGCGGGAGAGGGGAGCAAACCATCAGCGATTCCACGGCAATAATTTCGTATCACATGACAACCAACGTACTGGAAGTCCGCCACCTGACGAAGTCCTTCAAAGGCTTCACGGCGGTCGACGGTGTGGACCTGCGCGTGCGTCGCGGCTCGATCCATGCATTGATCGGGCCCAACGGCGCGGGCAAGACCACCTGCTTCAACCTGCTCACGAAGTTCCTGGAG
>NZ_SGXM01000008.1 GCF_004217045.1 Cupriavidus agavae | reverse complement strand
ATCTTCAGCGGCGTTCGCCATCAAGCGCCCACACTTATCGGTTGTTTGGTTGTTAAAGAACGGTGACGAGCGGCTTTGCCGTCGTCGGGTACTGCGCTTTACTACCTTCGCTGCGTCGCTGACGTTTCGTCATTCGCCGCAGCAGAGAAACGAGATTATGCAGAGCTTTCATCGTTTCGTCAACAGTTTGCAGAAGTTTTTTTTCTCTGCCGGCTGGCGCTGCAAACCCTCGCAACCCCCGCCACTGCTGCCTCGCAACCCTTGTCGCTGCTGCGTTTGCAGCGCGGTTTGTGTTGCGAGGGGGCGAATAGTAGATGACTCCCAAGGGATGCGCAAGCCCCCTGCCATAAAAACTTCAAAATAGTTGAAAAGCGTCTCATAAGACCTTTGAATCGACATGCCAGCGATGCTGTATAGAATCGACGATTCGGCCTGTGCGCAGGTCTTCTACCGAGGAACATTCCAATGACTATCGAAGCGACCTGGCGAGCCGACTCCGGCTCGAGCGTATGCAACCTGGGCAATGGCACGGCAACGTGGCAGTCTGACCTGGACGCGCCCATGGGCAATCCGGCGATTCCAAACCCGCATGACCTGCTGGATTCGGCGCTGGCCGCCTGCACCACGCTCACGCTGCAGATCTATGCGAAGCGCAAGGGCTATGCGCTGGAGTCGGTACGGGTCGCCGTGAAGCATGAAGAGACACCGGGCGCCTACAAGATGATCCGGACCGTGGAAATCCAGGGCGACCTGGCGCCCAACGTCCGGGAAGATCTGCTGCGCGTGGCGAACAAATGCCCGGTCCACAAGTCGCTGTCCGCCCAGATCACGATCGAGACCACGCTGGAAGGCTGATTCCAGAACATCGATTGACCCAGCAAATGATAATGGTTATCATTTGACTTCTCGGGTTTCGACACTGCCTGAGTCAGCAAATGGGTTACACCGGACACTCATCCGTGTCCGGGTTTTTTCCTTTCAGCCCTCCCGCGCGCACGTCCGTGCCGCGTCATCTTCCTGCCTCACGACTGCCGCAAGGTGTACTGCCTCCGGGTCCATGGATTGCTGTGTTCGATGGCCCACGGACGCGCTCATACAAGCGCCTTAAAAGCCGCTTGCGCATTTTGTCGCCCAGCAACCGAGGCTTAAGATGGCTCTAAAAGAGAACATTGGCATCACGCGACAGGGAAGCATCGGGAGCGGGGACATCTTGGCGAATTACATGGAAGAGTATTGCGCGCGCATCCGGCGGGATGGTGTGCGCGGCATTGCGGAAAAGCCGGTCGTGGTCGATCAGGATGGTACGTATGTGATGACTTACGTACCGTTCGAGCACCGGAACGAAGACGCGCAACTCGTGCTGGTCAGCACGACGCCGGGACACACGCACGTGCGCCTGGCGGCCGAAGTCACCGAGGAACTGTTGCGCCTGCATACGCCTGGGCGCGTGATTCAGCGTGAGCACAAGCGGCGCGTCGAACTCGGCGGGCCGATGGTGCGGCCCAACCTGATCCGCATGCTCGACCATTTCCGTGTGCCGGACCTGATCGGGCAGAACGCCGCGCAAGCATTGTGGGGCGACGCGTTCCAATCCCTGCAGCCCCTGGCGCTGGTGCCCTATGCCACCACGCGCCGCGGCCTGACCTTTGACGGATCGCTTGACGACATCCTGCAGACGCCCATGCTGCGCGTGGTCTTCGAGAACCTGTTCCTGGCCCAGCTGGAGCCACTGCGCAGCAGCACTATCTATATAGCGCTTGGCCGTACCGCGTGGGCTGCGCTGCAGCACGCCGCGTCACTGGGGGTGATCGGACGCGGACAGGTGCTTGGCATGATGCCGGTGCCGGCCCGCGCCGGCAGCATGGTGCGTTACTTCCTGCGCGAGATCGCCGAAGCCGACCTGACTGCCAACGATCCCGTGCGCCACCGGATCAACTGGCTCGATGCCGCCCACGCCGAAATGGAAGCCGGCACCCGCCGTATCCGCGCCGCGCTGGCGCCGGCCACCCAGCCAGACCGGCTCATCGCCTGACCGCCAGCCGCAGCGACCCCCCACGTCGGGAGGGGTCAACGCCACGTAAAAGTGCCGATAACACTCCTTGAGGAATCTGACCTCCTCGCATTCCCGATTGGCGACCCCCGTGTGCATACGGCGGGTCGCAATTTTTTTTGGGCGGTAGCAGACGCGAAATGCAGAGATTTCGATCTGGCTCATATAACGCTCAAGTGCAGAAATTTCCTACAAGCTTTGCGGAAGAGTCGCCAACTCGGCGGCGTCGAGGCTCCCTATACTCTCCCGTCATGAAAACGCTATGGCCATCCGATGGCATTGCGAGCCAGTCATGACAAGCATCCTGATCGTCGACGACCACCCAGCACTCCGACTCGCCCTGCGCGCCCAGCTCTCCCAGCTGCTGGGCGTCAAGCGCATGTACGAGGCCGACAACGGCCAGACGGCAATCGATGCCGTCCGCCAGTACAAACCCGACATCGTCGTGCTGGACCTCGACATCCCGAGGATCAGCGGGCTCGACGCCGTGCCACGCATGCGCGCGCTGCACCCCGACGTGCGCATCCTCGTGCTCACCGCCCAGGACGCCACGCCGTTCTCCGCGCGCGCGTTCCAGGCCGGCGCCCAGGGCTTCGTCTCGAAGACCGAAGAACTCGACGCCATCGTCCGTTGCGTGGAAAGCGTGCGGGGCGGATTCACGGTGTTCCCGACCACCCACCCGCGCGAAACCCCGCGCGAGGGCCAGATCGTCAGCGACAACGAGGGCCTGCGCAGGTTGTCCGACAAGGAGATGGAGATACTCCGGATGCTCGCGCGCGGCATGAGCAACAAGTCGATTGGCAAGGCGCTGTTCATCAGCAACAAGACCGTCAGCAGCTACAAGAGCCGGATCATGACCAAGCTCGGGGCTGAATCGCTGGTGGATCTCGTCGATTTTGCGCGCCGCTGCCGGTTGATTCCATGAAGCCTGCCGGTGTCCGGCACCGATTGCCCCCTGACGAGCTGTCCGCCATCGGCGCCGCGCTGGCCGAGGCGTCGCGGCACGACGCCGCCCTGCAATCGATGCTGGTGGCGCGCCTGCTCGAAACCAACGCCACGGACCTCGCCGACCTGCGGTTCGCCGTGGCCCGCCGCGACTGGCCCGGCGTGCGGCGCACCGTCCACCGCATCAAGGGCGCCGCCGCCCTGGCCGGCTGCACATCGCTGGTGGCCGCCGGCAAATCGATCGAGTCGGCCGCCGGACAAGGCAATGGCGCCGTGGTCAACACACTGTTGCCGCGTTACATCGCCATCCTGGACGCTTTCAATGACACACTGTCGGCAGTGGAAGCCAGCGCGATATTGCCGATGCAGACTGTTCAGCGCACTGGCACACTAGCATCCGGCGCCGGCAGCGCCCCCAATTCCATCCGCCGCCGGCCCTGACCAACCTGGCGGAGACATGTCGTGGGTGATTTGCAGTCGTTGCTCGATGGCCACGGGCTGACGCTGGTATTTTTCAGCGTGCTGGCCGAGCAGGCCGGGCTCCCGGTGCCGGCTTATCCGATGCTGTTCGTGGCGGGTGCCCTGTCGATGCAGGAAACCGGGCCATCGATCGGCGCCGTGCTGTTTGCCGTGGTGGCGGCGTGCCTGATTGCCGATACCGCCTGGTACTTCGCCGGCAAGCGCCTGGGCCAGCCCATGCTGCGCACCATTTGCCGCGTGTCGATCTCGCCCGACACCTGCATCCGGCAGACCCAGTCGCTCTACCTGCGCGTGGGGCCCCGCTCGCTGGTGTTCGCCAAGCTGCTGCCGGGCGCCGGCGCGCTCTCCACCGCGATGGCCGGGATGACAGCCACGCCGTTCCTGACCTTCCTGTTCTACGACGCGCTTGGCGCGCTGGTGTGGGCCGGAGGGGCGCTGCTGGCCGGCGTGGTCTTCAGCGATTTCGTCGATACGATCCTGGCGGCGTTCAGCGCCTACGGGCATATCGCCTTCATGGCCGTGGTGGGCGGATTCGCGCTGTTCATCGCCTGGCGCTTCTGGCAGCGCTGGCGCCTGCTGCGCCGCACCGGCAAGATTCCGCGCATGACCGTGATGGAGCTGGAACAGCGCCGGGCCGCAAGCGAGCGCGGGGTGGTGGTGCTCGACGTACGGGCCGACGGCAATGCGCCCATCGAGCGCATACCCGGCGCGGTGGTCATGGAACTGCACGCGCCAATCGACCTGCTGGCCGAACAGCGCACCGACAGCGATTTCGTGGTGTATTGCGCCTGTCCCAACGAGATGTCGGCGGCAGTTCTGGCCGAACGGCTACGTGCGGCGGGCTATCCGAACACCTGGGCGCTGGCGGGGGGGTTCGACGAGTGGAAGCGGCTGCAGACGCCGCTCGGCGCCGCGCCGGCAGACGTGGACGTGGCACCCCGGCCGGCCGGGCACTAGCCGGGCGCCTGAGTCCACACGGCCGGCAGGGCTTCTGCGCCACGCCGAGCAGGATCTGGCGGGGGTGACTACCATAGCCCGTCCCCCTTCCAGATCGCGTGCGGCCCGTGCCGCGCGCAGTACGCAATGATTCCCTACTCCCTGCTCGACCTTTCGCCGATTGCGGAAGGCAGCAACGCCGCGCAGGCCATGCGCAACTCCCTCTCCCTGGCCCAGCATGCCGAGCGGCTGGGCTACCGCCGGTTCTGGCTGGCCGAGCACCACAACATGCCCGGCATTGCCAGCGCCGCCACCGCCGTGCTGATCGGCTTCGTGGCGCAAGGCACCAGCACCATCCGCGTGGGTTCGGGCGGCATCATGCTGCCCAACCACTCGCCGCTGGTGGTGGCCGAGCAGTTCGGCACGCTGGCATCGCTGTATCCGGGCCGGATCGACCTGGGCCTGGGCCGTGCGCCGGGCACCGACCAGCCCACGGCGCGCGCGCTGCGGCGCCACCTGGCGCACGACACCGCCGACGCATTTCCGCAGGATGTGGAGGAGCTGCAATCGTATTTCGACGAAGTTCGACCGGGACAGCGGGTCCGCGCCGTCCCGGGCGCCGGGCTCGACGTGCCGCTGTGGCTGCTCGGTTCGAGCCTGTTCAGCGCCCAGTTGTCGGCGGCGATGGGCCTGCCGTTCGCGTTTGCCTCGCACTTCGCGCCGGGCTTCATGCGGCAGGCCGTGGATCTGTACCGGCGCACGTTCCGGCCGTCGGCGCAGCTCGATCGCCCGCATGTGATGCTCGGCCTGAACGTATTCGCCGCCGAGACCGACGACGAGGCGCGCCGGCTGTTCAGTTCGCTGCAGCAGCAGTTCCTGGCGCTGGTGCGCGGCACGCCGGGCCAGTTGAAGCCGCCGGTGGACGACATCAGCCGGCTCTGGGATGCCAGCGAGGCCGACCACATCAACCGCTCGCTGGGGTGCTCCGTGGTGGGCGATCCGGCCACGGTGCAGGCCGGCATCCAGCGCTTTGTGGACGACCTGCGCCCCGACGAGCTGATGCTGACCGGCCAGATTTTCGATCACGCGGCGCGCCTGCGTTCGTTCGGGATGGCCGCCGAGGCGATGCGGGCGCTGCGCCCGCCGCCGGCGCTCTAGGACGCACTGGCCGAATGGAAAAAGCCGCGGGGCGTCCGCGGCTTTTTCGCTTGCTGCATCAGAAAATCTTTAAACGTGCGCGAGGCGGAACGTCGACACCGCGCGCAGCATCGAATCGGCCTGCTCGGCCAGCGACTGGGCCGCTGCGGCGGCTTCCTCCACCAGCGCGGCGTTCTGCTGCGTGACCGAATCCATCTGCGTCACCGCCTGGCCGACCTGTTCGATGCCGGTGCTCTGCTCGGCCGAAGCCGCGCTGATCTCGCCCATGATGTCGGTCACGCGCTTCACGGCCTGCACGATCTCGTCCATCGTCGTGCCGGCCTGGCCCACCAGCGCCGCCCCGGTGTCCACCTGGGCCACCGAGTTGTCGATCAGCGTCTTGATTTCCTTGGCCGCGTTGGCGCTGCGCTGCGCCAGGCTGCGCACCTCGCCGGCCACCACGGCAAACCCGCGTCCCTGCTCGCCGGCCCGCGCCGCTTCCACGGCGGCGTTGAGCGCCAGGATATTGGTCTGGAAGGCGATACCCTCGATCACGCCGATGATGTCGACGATCTTGCGCGAGGCGCCGTTGATCTCGCCCATCGTCGCCACGACCTCGCTGACCACCTGGCCACCGCGATTGGCGATGTCCGAGGCGTTGACCGCCAGCGCGCTGGCCTGGCGGGCGTTGTCGGCGTTCTGGCGCACGATGCCGGTCAGTTCTTCCATGCTCGACGCGGTCTGCTCCAGCGCGGAAGCCTGTTCCTCGGTCCGCTGGGACAGGTCGTGGTTGCCCGCCGAGATCTGGTTGGTGGCGGTGGCAATGGAGCTGGCGGCACCGCGGATATCGCCCATCGTCGCCGACAGGCGCTGCTGCATCTGCTGCATGGCGGCCAGCACGCTGTGCTGGTCATCGGCACGCACCTGCACCGGCACGGTCAGGTCGCCGCCGGCAATGCGCGACACGGCTTCCACCGCGTAGGCCGGCTCGCCGCCGAGGCTGCGCTTGACGGTGCGCATGATCATGCCCATCACGCCGGCAATCAGCGCGCCAATCAGCAGCGTGCTCAGGAACGCGTTGATCAGGTTGGCGCGGAAGGCGTCCTCGATGTCGATCAGGAACACGCCGGTGGCCACGAACCAGTCCCAGTCGGCCACGTGCCGGCCATAGGTCAGCTTGCGCTGCGGGTTCTCGGTGCCGGGCAGGCGGCCGCGGTACATCGAGAAGCCAGCGTCATCGCCGGTGGTGCGGCGTGCGCCTTCGAGGATCGCGCGGTAGACATAGACGCCGTCGGGGTCCTTGAACTCGCCCACGAGGTTGCCTTCGGTCTGTGGCAGGCCGGGGTTCAGGATCACCTGCGGCTTGGAATCGACGATGAACAGGTAGCCGTTCTGGCCGAAGCGCATGGCGCGCAGCGCGTCCTTGGCGGCCTTCTGGGCGTCTTCCTTCGTCATCGTGCCCTTGGCGGCGCGCTCGGCGTAGAGCTTGACGATGCCCTCGCCGGTCGCCACGAGCGATTTGAGCGCATCGCGGCGTTCGGCCATCATGACGGACTTGGCATGGAAGGCGTTCCAGGTGCCGAGCGCGAGCAGCAGCACCCACATGACGGCGAGCGCCGCCCAGAGTTTGGTATTGAGCGTGAGACGGTTCATGATCCGACAGGCTGAGAGGTCAGGGAACGCGCGAGAGACGACCAGACTGCCGCGCAAGTCCTCAGCAATAACGGCCGGCCCTGCCTGTTTTTTTAGCACCAATCTGGCGCACGGCGCGTTTGCCGTGGAAAAATGCGTTATCCGCCGCGTGCCCGGCACCGGCGGCAACTCCTGCGTGGAAGCCCAGCCATGACCGCGATGTCCGATGCCGCCCAGCCTTTCTCGTTCACCGAGCCCGATCCCGCCGAGCCAGACCCGATCGCGGCCGAACTGGCGCTGCTCGACCACGCCGCCCGGCGCGGCCCCGTGGCCCAGCTCTGGGAGGCGCCGCTTGCGCTGGTGATGCCGCGCAGCTATCTGCGCCAGCCCGGCATCGAGGCGGCCCGCGCCGACTTCGCCGCCCGGGGTTGTCCGGTGTGGCTGCGCATGTCGGGCGGCGGGCTGGTGCCGCAGGGGCCGGGCATCCTCAACGTGAGCCTGGCCTACGCGGTGCCGCGCGGGGCGGCGTCATGGATGGAGCCGGTCTACCTGCATCTGTGCGAGGTCATCGCGGCGGGGTTGCGCGAGGTGGGCGTGGAGACCCACTGGCAGGCGGTGGAAGGATCGTTCTGCGACGGCCGCTACAACCTGGCCTGGGGGCCGGCCGAACGGGCGCGCAAGATCGCCGGCACGGCACAGTACTGGCGCCGCGCGCCGGCCGATACCCAATCGGCCGACGGTCAGCGGCATCTGGTGCTGGCGCACGCCATCCTGCTGGTGGATGCCGATCCGGAGGAAATCAACGCGCGGGCCAACGCGTTCGAGGCGGCGATCCAGAGCGGACGCCATTACGATCCAGCCAAGGTGGTCAGCGTGCGCGAGGCAATGGGCGGCGCCCCCGATGGCGACACCGCCGGACTGACGGCGCGGGTCAAGGCGACAATCGCCGCGGCCATCCTGGCGCAGCCGGCGCCAGGCCAGTAAACCCCGGCAAGGCGGTTGCCTGCCGCTTACTGCGCCGCGCCGAACCTGATGTCGCCGTACCAGGCGCGGGCGTTGCCGCCCGTATTGTCGGTATCGGTCATGATGCCGTAGCCGGTCAGCTTGCCGGGCGCCTCCTTGAAGACCTTCTGGTAATCGCTGGCCACGTTCCGGCGCAGCGTCTGCCATTTGCCGGCCTCGCCGCCCACCACGATCATCTGCACGCGTTTGGTATGCGGGTTGGGGATGACGGTGCCCACCGGCGCGCTGTTGGTCCAGATATACATCAGCGTGGCATAGGGCAGCTTCTCGCCGGCGGCGCTGGCGGCCAGCATCTCGGCGCGGTCGCCGATCGACAGATTGTTGCCCTTGCCGTCGAAGAAGAACACGAGCCGCGCCGGGGCATCCTCGCGGTCGCTCTGGCTGTTGTCTGCCTCGGGGATCGGGGCGGCCACCTTCCAGCGCCACCTGACCACCGGCGTCTTACCGAGATCCACGTCGCCCTCGTGCACCAGTCCCGACGCCGAGCCGCTGGCATCGGCCTGCAGCACCGTGGTACCTTGCTCGGCCACCAGTGCATAGCGCGTGAGCTTCTTGCCCGACACCACGGGCTTGTTCTGCCAGCCGTCCGGCAGCGCGGCACCCGGCGCGGCCGCCGAGAACGCGGCGCCCGGCGCGGCGGTCTGCGCGAGCGCGCCATGAGACAGGGAAAGCAGCAACAGGGCCGGAGCCAGCGAGCGGAGCATGTTTGTCTTCTTGTACGGTGGAATCTGGGAAATCCGGGAGGATCCGGGAGTCCCAGTCATTCTAGGAACGCGCCGCCCCCGCCGCCGTGAGGCACCCGCTGAATGGCGGATCAGACGCGCGCTGACAATTTCGCCCCTCTTACCACTCTAGTGCACCGCGCATCACTTCCTTTGCATCGACTCACACGTTTTTCCATGTTCGCCGGGTCATTGGCGTTGACCGGCTGTGCGCTGGGCCCGGTGCAGCCGCTGCCGTCCGACACCGCCGCCCGGCTGGCCCCGGTGCGGTTCCTGCTGACATTCGACGACGGCCCCGACAGCGGACCGTATGGCGGCACGCCGCTGATCCTGCGCCAGTTGGCCGATAACCCGGTCACGCCGGGGATCAAGGCGCTGTTCTTCGTCCAGACCGAGCACCGGCTGCGCGGCGGCGGCCCCGAAGGGCGGGCGCAGATGCGCGCTACCTGCGCGCAGGGCCAACTGATGGCCGTGCACAGCGGCATGGCCGAGGGCCATACCTCGCACACCCGGCTTCCGTCTGACGTGCTGGCCGCCTCGCTGCGCCGTGGCGCGGCCGATATCGCCTTGCAGTGTGGCGCGGCGCTGCCCGTGGTGCGGCCACCCACCTGGCGCCACGACGCCCGGACCGAGGGCGTCTACGGGCAGGTGGGCATGGCCATGCTGATGACCGACGCCAACGCGCGCGACGGCAAGTTCTGGGGCTGGAACATCAGCCTGCGCCGGCGTCCGCACATGCGCCACGAACTCGAACGCGTGGGCCAGGCCATGGCTGCCGGGCGGCTGCAGCCCGTGGAGGGCGTGACGCCGGTGCTGGTCGCCTTCCACGATCCGAACGGCTTCACGGCCATGAACATGACCGGCTACCTCCGGATCCTGGTGGAAACGGCGCGCGACAACGGCTTGCCATTGGCCGACCCGCCGTTCTATACCGATACACAGGCGGCCGCCCGCGCCGCGCTGGCGCGGGCGAAGGCCGGTGTGTACGCCCGCGAAAGCTGGCCCTGATCCCATGGTGGCCGGCGGGAATACGGAGTTTTGGCGAAAGTGCTACGCTTTACGCCCCGTGGTGCCCTAACCAGGAGAATCACCGTGCCCCGCAAGACCCCCATCGAACGCTATCGCAACATCGGCATCAGCGCGCATATCGACGCCGGCAAGACCACCACCACCGAGCGCATCCTGTTCTACACAGGCGTGAACCACAAGCTTGGCGAGGTGCACGACGGCGCGGCCACCATGGACTGGATGGAGCAGGAGCAGGAACGCGGCATCACGATTACGTCGGCCGCCACCACCGCGTTCTGGAAGGGGATGGCCAACAACTACCCCGAGCACCGCATCAACATCATCGACACCCCCGGACACGTGGATTTCACGATCGAGGTGGAGCGCTCGATGCGCGTGCTCGACGGTGCCTGCATGGTCTACGACGCCGTGGGCGGCGTGCAGCCGCAGTCAGAAACCGTCTGGCGCCAGGCCAACAAGTACAAGGTGCCGCGCATCGCGTTCGTCAACAAGATGGACCGCGTGGGCGCCGACTTCTTCCGCGTGCGCGACCAGATCCACAGCCGTCTTAAAGGAAATGCGATCCCGATCCAGATTCCGGTCGGCGCCGAAGACCATTTCCTGGGTGTGGTCGACCTGGTCAAGATGCGCGCCATCGTCTGGGACGACGCCAGCCAGGGCGTGAGCTTCGAGTACACCGAGATTCCGGCCGAACTGAGGGATCTGGCGCAGGAGTGGCACGACAAGATGATCGAGGCCGCCGCCGAGGCCAGCGAGGAACTGCTCGAAAAATACCTGGGCGGCGAGACGCTGTCCGAGGACGAGATCAAGGCCGCGCTGCGCAAGCGCACCGTGGCCGGCGAGATCGTGCCGATGCTGTGCGGCAGCGCATTCAAGAACAAGGGCGTGCAGGCCATGCTCGACGCCGTGATCGATTACCTGCCGTCGCCGGTCGATGTACCTGCCATCCTGGGCCATACCGAGGACGACAAGGAAGCCGAGCGCCATCCGAGCGACGACGAGCCGTTCTCGGCGCTGGCCTTCAAGATCATGACCGACCCGTTCGTCGGCCAGCTGATCTTCTTCCGCGTGTATTCGGGCGTGGTGAACTCGGGCGACACGGTCTACAACCCGATCAAGGCCAAGCGCGAGCGGCTGGGCCGCATCCTGCAGATGCACGCCAACGTGCGCAACGAGATCAAGGAGGTGCGCGCCGGCGACATCGCCGCCGCCGTGGGCCTGAAGGAAGCCACCACGGGCGACACGCTGTGCGATCCGGCCAAGGTCATCATCCTGGAGAAGATGACCTTCCCCGAGCCGGTGATCTCGCAGGCCGTGGAGCCCAAGACCAAGGCCGACCAGGAGAAGATGGGCATTGCCCTGAACCGGCTGGCGCAGGAGGATCCGTCGTTCCGCGTGGCGACCGACGAGGAATCGGGCCAGACCATCATCTCGGGCATGGGCGAGCTGCACCTGGAAATCCTGGTTGACCGCATGAAGCGCGAGTTCGGCGTGGAGGCGTCGGTCGGCAAGCCGCAGGTGGCCTACCGCGAGACGATCAAGTCCGTTGCCAAGGACGTGGAAGGCAAGTTCGTCAAGCAGTCGGGCGGGCGCGGCCAGTATGGCCACGTGGTGCTGAACGTGGAGCCGATGCAGCAGGGCGGCGGCTACGAGTTCGTCGATGCCATCAAGGGCGGCGTGGTGCCGCGCGAGTTCATCCCGGCCGTCGACAAGGGCATCCGCGAGACGCTGGAGAACGGCGTGCTGGCCGGCTACCCGGTGGTGGACGTCAAGGCCACGCTGGTCTTCGGCTCGTACCACGACGTGGATTCGAACGAGAACGCGTTCCGCATGGCCGGCTCGATGGCGTTCAAGGAAGGCATGCGCCGGGCCAAGCCGGTGCTGCTGGAGCCGATGATGGCCGTCGAGGTGGAAACCCCCGAGGAGTTCACCGGCAACGT
The DNA here is from genome assembly GCF_004217045.1 of Cupriavidus agavae. Taxonomy (GTDB): domain Bacteria; phylum Pseudomonadota; class Gammaproteobacteria; order Burkholderiales; family Burkholderiaceae; genus Cupriavidus; species Cupriavidus agavae. The sequence continues at coordinate 178,834 of NZ_SGXM01000008.1, read as the reverse complement.
GATGGGTGACCTTTCCTCGCGCCGGGGCATGGTGCACGGCATGGAAGACATCGCGGGCGGCGGCGGCAAGATCGTGCGCGCCGAGGTGCCGCTGGCCACGATGTTCGGCTATTCCACCTCGCTGCGCTCGCTGACCCAGGGCCGTGCCACGTTCACGATGGAGTTCAAGCACTACGCCGAAGCGCCGGCCAACGTCGCCGAGGCGATCATCACCGCCCGCAAGCACTGATCCATGCCCGGGCGGCGCGGTCCGGCGGCGATTTGAAAATTTTCAGATCGCCGCCGACAGATGGCCGGCCGCCCGGCATGGCATGATGGGTGCCGTCGTATCGCAATGTCCTGTCACCGCCTGCAAGGAGCGCACCATGATGGCATTTCTCGGCACGGTATTCGTTGGGCTGATCGTCGGCCTGGTCGCAAGGGCGATCAAGCCCGGCGACGACAAGATGGGCTGGATCATGACCATCATCCTGGGCGTGCTCGGCGCGCTGGCGGCCGGCTACGTGGGCCGCGCGATGGGGTTCTACGAGCCGGGCGAGGCGGTGGGCTGGATTGCGTCGATCATCGGCGCGCTGGTGCTGCTATTCATCTACGACGCGGTCCGGCGCAAGCGCTGACGCGGCGGCGGCGGCGGCGGCGCCGGGCGGCGGGCTGAACGCCGTCAGCGCCGGCGCGGCGGTGTCGCGGCAGCGCAGCAGCGTGGCGTCGGTGCCCGGCGCGGCCATGGCCGTGATCTGCGGCGCCAGGGCGCGCAGCACCCGTACGGCGATCGCGCTCGTGAACACGTAGCGCGCCGCGTACGGCTCCTTCACATGCACCGTGACGGTGCCGAAATACCTTTCGCCAATCAGGAACACGAACGTTGCCGAGCGGTTCACCGCACGCGACGAGATCACGCGTCCGCCCGAGCCATAGGTCTGGTAGCGCTGGTCGCCCGTGCCGGTCTTGCCGCCCACCAGCAGCGGCACGCCCTGCGCCTGGCCCTTGCGGTTCACGGGCACGAACAGGCCGTTGATCGACTTGGCCGTGCCGGCCTGGACCACATCGAGCATCGAACGCCGCGCCAGCCCGGCAATCTCGGGCGCGATCAGCGGCTTGCCGGGCTGCGGATGCAGGCCGTAGGTGGTGGCGTACGGCGTGTTGGCGGCAAACGCCAGCGTGCGCACGGCTGACGGCTGGGCATCCACGCCGTGGCCGAGGATGATGCCGGCCAGTTCTGCCAGCGCCGCCGGGCGGTCGCCCGAGGCTCCCACCGCCGTGGCGTACGACGGCGTCAGCGAATCGAACGGGTAGCCCAGCCGCTGCCAGCGCACCGCGATCTTGCCGAACGCCTCGCGCTCCAGCAGCGTGCGGATGCGCGCGTCCTGCCCCAGCTTGCTGCGTGTCTTGAACAGCCATGCGTAGACGGTCTGGCGGTCGGGCTCGCTGGCCTGCAGGATGTCCTTGAGCGTGGCGTCCGGATGCTTGCCGAGGTACTCCACCATCCACAGTTCCAGCGGATGGATGCGCGACAGGTAACCCCGGTCGTTGAGGCTGAACTTGTCGTGCCCGTACTTGACGAACAGCTTCTGCAGATCGTCGTCGGACAGCTTCGGCATCTGCTTCGGCATGCGGGCGCGCAGCGTGCGGGCGAAGGTGTCGAAATCGGTTTCGGGCCGGGCGCTCAGCAGCGTGACGGAGAGCCGCACCGCCGCCAGCCGCGCCGTGGGCAGCTTCACGCGGTCAAGCAGCGCCTTGAGGCGCTCGTCGTCGCTCTTGCCCCGGTAGCGCTGCCAGAACGTGGTCATGAAGGCCGAGCCTTCCTCGTCGGCGAACTGCACCAGGTAGCCGCGCCGGCGCGGCTCGGCGCGGTCCTCGAAGATCGTCGCGGCGTCCGGATGCGCCTGCCAGACCTCGTAGCGCACGATGTCGCGCATCATGCGGATGAAAACCAGGTTCACCGAGTGCTGGAACGCCACGCGCACCGTCATCTGGCGCTCGCCCTCCCATTTCTCGAAGTTCGTGAACGCCTGCATGCCGCCGCCGGTGAAGAACGCCTCGCCGGCATTGCCCGAGTACTTGCGCTCCATGGCGGCGTCGAGCACGGCCTGGCGCTGGCGCTCGGCCGGCGTCTTCGCCTTGATCAGGTAGTCGACGGTCCAGCGTGTCAGAGCGTCCTGGCGCGGCACCTGCAGCGCGGTCAGTTCGGCCCGGCTCAGGTCCTTGTGGCGGTCATAGATCTCGTTGACCACCTCCAGGTACGTCACCAGCGTGCGCAGCTTGGCCGTGGAGCCCAGGTTGATCCGCGCGCCGCTGTTCATGTCGAACGGCTGGTCGACATTGTCGGCCTGCACCCGCACCACGCTGGCGTTGCCCACGCGCTCGAACAGCGTGAAGCTGGCCACGAGCCGCGACGGGTCGTCGCCGTCGCGCAGCAGGTTCTTGCCGTACAGGCCCATCTGGCGCGCGTCGTCCTTGTTGCGGATGCGCTGCAGCGTCTCGGTCACCAGCCGCTGGGCCTCGCGGTTGATCGTGCTGTCGACGGTCAGGTCCAGCCGGTCCAGATCGTAGCGGCTGTCCACATGCAGCATCCGCGAGACGTCGTTGCGCACCTGGTTGACCGCCTTGCGTGTCACCCACGGCGCCGGCTGGGGGCGCTGCGGCGGCGGCGCCTTGTCCAGCGACTGCGCCAGCGCGGCGTCGCGCAGCTCCGGCGTGATCGTGTTGTTGGCGGCCAGCAGGCGCAGGTAGCTGCCGGTCAGCGCGTCGAGGTTGGTGTCGTCGCGCCGCAGGTGGTACGACGGGCGCCGCTGCGAGATGATCAGCGACAGCGCGCGCTTGTACGCCTGCGCCTGGCGCGGCGTGGGGTTGCGCGGGTCCATGCCGCGCAGCAGCCCGTTGACCTCGGCGAAGTCCTCGCCGTACCAGACGTAGAGCGCGTCGCCGATGCCGTCGATCTCGCCATGGCCGGCGCGCGCCGACATCGGCACCGTGTTCAGGTAGTCCACCACGATGTTCTCGCGCGCGCGCTGCGTGTCGGGCCCGTCGCGGTAGGCACGCAGTGAAGCGGAGGTCATCTGCCGCAGCTTGTCCGGGATCGACTGGGTCTTGCCCTCGGGCGAGTGGCGGTATTTCTCGATCTGCGTGGCCAGCGTGCTGCCGCCGGGCGTGGCGTGGTTGCGGTCCGCCAGCCGGATACCCTGGTCGAGCACGGCGCGCGACAGCCGGCGCCAGTCGAGCGCCGGGTTCATCATCGGGTATTCGGGGTTGAGCAGGTTCTGGTTCTCGACGAACAGCAGCGAGGCAATCAGCACCTTGGGAACGGCTTCGAAGTCGTCATACTGGCGCTGCGGGTAGCGCTCGTGCGACAACGTCAGCGCGTTGCAGTCGCGCACCAGCAGGCCGGCCTGGTTTTTCTCGCGGTAGGGCGGGAAGATGCCTTGTTCCATCAACCGGACCATGTCGGGCGACATGCGCGACTGCGCCACCGTGATGTAGCCCTCCCGCAGCAGGCGCTCGCCGAATTCGCCCAGCCGCTCGTAGCCGAGCCGCAGGTCATAGGGACCAGAGTGGGGATAGCGGATGCTGTCGCTGGCGCCGGGCTGGACTTCGTAGGTCAGCGCCTTGCCGAGCCGGCTCATGTAGCGCGCCTGCCATTGGGACGTACGCGCCTCGCTCGCGACGAGGCTCACGACGACATAGGCGCCACCGCATACGGCGACTGCCACCCCAGCGAGAATCCAGCCACGACGAGACACGTTTCGCATCCGGTTGCGCCGGCCCCGCCGTTTCGGCAGGCGTCGCCGGCTCCTAGCCCAGGTCCGGAAGCCGCCATCCGGCAGCCGCCGCGTGTTTTTATATTACGCGTATCGGCTGCGGAATGGAGCATGGAAGTTGGCTGGCACACGCATTCAAACGCCGTGTGTGAGCATCCGCGCAACAGCGGCCCGGCAAGGCCGACCGGGCGTCACACCGCGGTGTCAGGACGGTGTGTAAGCGGCGCGCCGGATTGTCATCCTTACGCGCCGGTCAGGCCCCGTCCACGGGCCGGCCGCCGAACGGATAGCTCGGGTCGCTGTAGCCGTGGGTGGAGGCGTGGCCGCGCGGCACCAGATCGTCGACCATGGCTTCCTCCTGCGCGGAAAGCACCGCCCCCACCGCACCAAAATAGTCCTCGAACTGGGCCAGCGTGCGCGGCCCGGCGATCACCGAGCTGATGATCGGATTGGCCAGCACCCAGGCCGTGGCGAACTGCCCGGCGCTGAGCCCGCGCGCCTCGGCATGCGCCTTCAGGGTCTGGGCGATGACCAGCGACTCCTCGCGGAACTCGGTTTCCATCATGCGGCGGTCGGCGCGGCCCGCACGCGTGCCCTCGGCCGGCGCCTGGCCGGGCAGGTACTTGCCGGTCAGCACGCCGCGCGCGATCGGGCTGTAGGGCACCACGCCCAGGCCGAAATGCTGGCAGGCCGGCAGGATTTCCACCTCGGGCATCCGGTTCAGCAGGTTGTAGTACGGCTGGCAGGCCACGGGGCGCGGCACGCCCAGGCGGTCGCACAGCGCGGCGATCTCGGCGATGCGCCAGCCCCGGAAGTTCGACACCGCCCAGTAGCGGATCTTGCCGGCGCGGATCAGGTCGCCCATTGCCCGCACCGGTTCCTCCAGGTTGGCGCCGGCGAAGTCGCGGTGCAGATACAGGATGTCGACATAGTCGGTGGCCAGCCGGCGCAGGCTGGCTTCCACCTCGCGCATGATCCACGGGCGCGAGTAGTGCTGCTGGTTCGGGCCGGGGCCCATGACGTTGCCGAGCTTGGTGGCCAGCACCCAGTCGGCGCGGTCGCCCTTGAGCAGACGGCCCACCATTTCCTCCGACGCGCCCTTGGTGTAGACGTCGGCGGTGTCGATGAAGTTGACGCCGTGCGCCCGCGCGCTGTCCACGATGCGGCCGGCTTCGGCGTCGTCGGTCTGGTCGCCGAACATCATCGTGCCCAGGCACAGGGCGGATACCTTCAGGTTGCTGGCGCCGAGGCGGCGGTACTGCATGGCGAAGTCAGGCATGGTCATCCCCGTTTGGCTGAGCCTGCATTGTGCCGCGATGCGGCGCACCGTGCTGGCGGCGCTTACCGGGAGCCGCCAGCACGAAAAAAAGCCGGCACGATCGCTCGTGCCGGCTTTTGCCTGCGTCAGGCTGGTGCGGCTCAGTCTTCGAGCTTCGGCAGCGCCGCGCTGGTCTGGGTCGACAGCAGGCCGGTCTTGGCGTACGTCTGCAGCTTCTCGCGCGTGTCGACGATGTCGAGCGTGCGCATCGTCAGCTGGCCAATACGGTCCAGCGGCGTGAACATCGACTCGCCCTTCTCCATCGTCAGCCGCTCCGGCTTGTACGTCAGGTTGTCCGACGTCGTGTTCAGGATCGAGTAGTCGTTGCCGCGGCGCAGTTCGATGGTCACTTCGCCGGTGATGGCGCCAGCCACCCAGCGCTGGGCGGTTTCGCGCAGCATGATGGCCTGCGGATCGAACCAGCGGCCCTGGTACAGCAGGCGGCCCAGGCGGCGGCCGTTGTCGCGGTATTGCTCGATCGTGTCTTCGTTGTGGATGCCGGTGATCAGGCGCTCGTAGGCGATGAACAGCAGCGCCAGGCCCGGGGCCTCGTAGATGCCGCGGCTCTTGGCCTCGATGATGCGGTTTTCGATCTGGTCGCTCATGCCCAGCCCGTGGCGGCCGCCGATGGCATTGGCTTCCATGAACAGGTCCACGGCGTTGGCGAAGGTCTTGCCGTTCAGCGCCACCGGCTGGCCTTCCTCGAAGCGCACGGTCACTTCCTCGCGCTTGACTTCCACGTCATCGCGCCAGAACTGCACACCCATGATCGGCTGGACGATGCGGATACCGGAATTCAGGTGCTCCAGGTCCTTGGCCTCGTGGGTGGCGCCGAGCATGTTCGAATCGGTCGAATATGCCTTTTCCGACGACATCTTGTAGTCATGGCCGTTCTGGCGCATGAATTCCGACATTTCGGCACGGCCGCCCAGTTCGTCGATGAACTGCTGGTCCAGCCACGGCTTGTAGATCTGCAGGCCCGGGTTGGTCAGCAGGCCGTAGCGGTAGAAGCGCTCGATGTCATTGCCCTTGAACGTGCTGCCATCGCCCCAGATGTTGACGCCGTCTTCCTTCATCGCGGCCACCAGCATCGTGCCGGTCACGGCCCGGCCGATCGGCGTGGTGTTGAAATACGTCACGCCGGCCGTCGAGATGTGGAAGGCACCGCACTGCAGCGCGGCGATCCCTTCGGCCACCAGTTGCGTGCGGCAGTCCACCAGGCGGGCGGCTTCGGCGCCATAGGCCATTGCGCGGCGCGGGATGTCGTCGTAGTCCGGCTCGTCCGGCTGGCCCAGGTTGGCGGTGTAGGCGTAGGGAATGGCACCCTTCTGGCGCATCCAGAGGAGTGCTGCGCTGGTGTCGAGGCCGCCCGAGAAGGCGATTCCGACGCGCTGGCCGGAAGGAATGTGCTGCAGGATGGTAGTCATCGCCGGAAAACCGAGGTGAATTTCGTAACCTTGGATTGTGACATGGCGCGGCGCCGGCGCCAAACCCGGCGCCCTGAAATATATGTGGACATCCCCCGGGCGGTCGCCTAGTCTTTTGTGGACGGCGTACACAAACGTCGCTCCAGCACATTGCCCGGCACTGCCGGCGCCCATCCCAAGGAGAGTTGTCGATGTCTTCGAAGATCGAGTCGTACCTGTTTTTCGACGGTCGCGCGGAAGAAGCGGCCGAGTTCTACAAGACCGCCCTCGGCGCCCAGTTGCAGGGCCTGATCCGCTTCAAGGATGCACCGCCCGAGGCCGGCGAGGGCTGCACGCCCAACCCCGCCAACGCCGAAAAAGTGATGCATATGTCGCTCAAGATCGGTGACACCGTGGTCATGGGATCGGATGGCGAAGCCAAGGGCCAGGCCGAGTTCAAGGGCTTCTCGCTGGCCTACAACGCGGCCGACCCCGCCGAGGTGGATCGCACCATGCAGGCGCTATCGCAGGGCGGCAAGATCATGATGCCGGCCGACAAGACGTTCTTCAGCGAGCGCTTCGGCATGGTGACCGACAAGTTCGGCATCACGTGGATGGTCCTGGTCTACAAGGCCTGAGCCACGCACGCCCCGCCCGCTCTCCGGCTGACCGCATCCCGTACAATGCGCGGCCAACCGGAGAAACGCTGATGGAATCCCGCCTGACCGATCTCGAAATCAAGGTCGCCTTCCAGGAGGACCTGATCGACACCCTGAACCTGACCGTGGCGCGCCAGCAGCAACAACTTGACCTGCTGCAGGCCCAGTTCCGCGCGCTCTACCAGCAGGTGCGCAACAGCGCCTCGACCGCCGCCGAAGCCGGGCCGCAGCACGAAATCCCGCCGCACTACTGATCCGTACTGCGCAGCCCCTTGCGCTTCACGCGTCACATCCCGGAACGATCGCCATCGGGCGCCAGTCACACCGGAATCGATCATCCGCCCCGGAGCGCCATGTTTTCGACCCCGTCCGCCTTCCGCCTGGCCGCAGCCGCCGCATTCGCCGCATTCGCCGGGACCGCCCACGCCGGCTACAACGTCTGGACCGGCGAATACACATTCAGCAAGGCCGAACTGCAGAGCGCCGTGGAGAAGAAATTCCCGACCACGCTGCGCTATGGCGAACTGGTCAGCGTGAAGCTCTCGCGCCCACGCCTGGTGCTCGACGAGGCCGGCAACCGCATCACCACGCAGATGGATGCCGTGATGACCAACACGGTCATCCCCACGCCGCCTGTCAACGGCACGATGTCGCTGAACAGCGGCGTGCGCTACGACGCCACCCAGCGCGCCGTGCTGCTCGACAAACCCACGGTGCAGGATGTGCAGGTGCAGGGCATGGCCCAGTACGGCCAGCAGCTCAACGCCATCGGCGCCGTGGTGGCCGAGCAGTTGCTCAAGGATTACCCACTCTATACGTTCAAGCCCGAGGAACTGCGCTTCAACGGCAAGGAAGTGGAGCCCGGCGCCATCACCGTGGCGCCCGAGGAAGTGCGCGTCCAGCTCAACCTGAAGTAGCCCCGCCGTCGCCCAGCCCGAGCGCATCGGCCACGGCGGCCAGCGCCGGCCCGATGGGCGCGGACACTTTCAGGTCCAGCAGCGCGTCGGCGCGCGTGGTGCCGAGGTTCAGCGCCGCCAGCGGCAGCCCGCGTTCGCTGGCCCACAGGCAGAAGCGGTAGCCCGAGAACACGGTCAGCGACGAGCCGATGACGAGCATCGCGTCGGCGGACTCCAGCGCCGCCCGCCCGGCCGCCACGCGCTCGCGCGGCACCGACTCGCCGAAAAACACCACATCGGGTTTGAGCACGCCCTCGCAGCGCTCGCAGACCGGCACGGCGAAGTTGTCGAACAGCGGCGATTCGAGGTGGGCGTCGCCATCGGCGGCGGGCAGCGCGCTGATGTCGCGGAAGTCGGGGTTGTGTTGCCAGAGCCGGCGCTGCACCTCGGCGCGCGGATAGTGCGTAGCGCATGAGAGGCAAACCACCTCGCCGATGCTGCCGTGCAGCTCGATCACCGCGCGGCTGCCGGCACGCTGGTGCAGGCCATCCACATTCTGCGTGACCAGCCCGGCGATGCGGCCGGCGTCTCCGAGCCGGGCCACCACGCGATGGCTGACATTCGGCCGGGCCGCGGCGGCCACGGGCCAGCCCACCATGCTGCGCGCCCAGTAGCGCTGCCGCTCGGCATGCCCGCTCATGAACCGGCTGATCGTCATGGGCGCGGAGCGCTGCCAGCGGCCGTGCTCGTCGCGGTAGCCGGGGATGCCGGAATCGGTGCTGATGCCGGCGCCGGTCAGCACGAACAGGCGCGGGTGCCGGGCAACGAAATCCGCCAGCCGCTCGTCCCGCGCGCCCGGTGCGCCCGGCCCGGTATCGCTCACGGATCGACCTTCACGCGGCCAGCCTGCCGCGCTTCCCACGCCCGCAACTCCTGCCGGTAGCGCTCCATCTCGTCGTTGTAGAAATCGAACACGCAGGGGTCGCAGCCGCTCTGGCAGCACTCGTTGTCGCCGGGACGGTCCGGCGGCAGCGGCTTGGGGTCTTCGGGAAGCGGGAAGGAATCGTCGGCGGACACGGCACGGCAGCAGGGAAGCGGGAACCGCGCCAGTATAAGTCGGCCACGCCGGTGCGGTTCGCACCGTCACGGCGCCGGGCTGCGCCGCATCAATCTCTGCGAACGCCGTTATGCACGAATCCGCGCCCATGTTGAATTGTTTCGACTGCACGGCGCGCGGCGCGGCGCTGCTGCTAGTGTTGCGCGGAGCCGATTCCCGGCACGGTCCCCGACCCATGGTTCCTGCCCCGCGTTTCTTCGTCCGGGCCCTCCGACTGCTGGCCCCTTTGTCCGCGCTGCTGTGCGCGCAGCCGGCGCTCGCGTCCGAAGCCGGCGGCCAGTTGCTGCCGCGGCCGGACCCCGCACCGGTGGCGCCGCCCGTGCTGGCGCCCGCCACGCCGGCCAGCACGGTGGGCCCCACGGCGCTGCCGCCACTGGGCCGGCCCCGCGTCTGCCTGGTGCTCTCCGGCGGCGGCGCGCGTGGCGCGGCGCATATCGGCGTGCTCAAGGTGCTGGAGGAACTGCGCGTGCCGGTGGACTGCATCGCCGGCACCAGCATGGGCTCGCTCGTGGGCGGCGCCTACGCCACGGGCATGAGCACGGCCGACATGGAGAAGCTCGTCGCCGGGCTCAGTACCGAGGTGCTGTTCAAGGAACGGCCGCCGCGCCAGGACCTGGCCATCCGCCGCAAGATCGAGGACCACACCAACCTGGTCACGCCCGAGATCGGCGTGCGCCGCGACGGCCTGCTGCTGCCCAAGGGCGTGGTGTCGGGCGTCCAGCTCGAAACCGTGCTGCGCAAGCTGGCCAACGCGCCCGGCTATCGCGACTTCGACCTGCTGCCCATTCCGTACCGGGCCGTGGCCACGGACCTCGTGGCGGGAACGCCCGTGGTGTTCAGCCGGGGCGAGCTGGCCAACGTGATGCGCGCCAGCATGTCGGTGCCCGGGGCGGTGGCGCCCACCGAGTACGAGGGCAAGCTGCTCGTCGACGGCGGGCTGACCGACAACCTGCCCGTGGACGTGGCACGCCGGATGGGCGCCGATATCGTGATCGCCGTGAACCTCGGCACGCCGCTGATGAAGCGCGAGGAACTGACCTCGCTGATTGGCGTGACGGGCCAGATGCTCAACATCCTGACCGAGCAGAACGTGCGGACGTCGCTCGGCATGCTGCGGCCCACCGACATCCTGATCCTGCCCGAACTGGGCGATTTCTCGGCGGGCAATTTCGACGACCTGCCGCGCACGATACCGATCGGCGAGGCCGCCGCGCGGCGCGAAGCCAGTCGGCTGGCCGCGCTGGCGCTGCCGCCCGAACAGTACGCCCAGTTGCGTACCGCCCAGCGGGCACTCCCGCCGCCTGACCTGCGCCCAGTCGACGAGATCCGCTTCGCACCGCTGGAGCGCGTGAACCCGGGCTTTGCGGCGGCCACGATGGAGACGCGTCCCGGCGAGCCGATCACCCAGGCCACGCTCGACCGCGACATGCGGCGGCTGTTCGGCACCGGCGACTTCGAACACGTCAATTACCGCTTCCTCGAAGAGCCGGGCAAGCGCATTCTGGGCGTCAGCGCGGTGGAGAAGACCTACGGCCCCGACTACCTGCGCTTCGGGCTGGGCCTGAGTTCCGACTTCCGCGGCAATGCCTATTTCAACCTGCTGGGCAGCTACCGGCGCAGCTGGATCAATGCACTGGGCGCCGAGTGGCGCACTGACGTGCAGGTGGGACAGACATCGAGCCTGGTCAGCGAGTTCTACCAGCCGCTCGACACCCGCCAGTTCTTCTTCGTGGCGCCGCGCGTGGAACTGGAGCGCCGGCCCGTGAACGTCTTCAGCGGCACGACCAAGATCGCCGAGTACGACCTGCGCCGCACCGACCTGGCGCTCGATATCGGCAGCCAGTTCACCAAGTACGGCGAGGCGCGGCTCGGGGTGGTGATCGGCCACCAGAACATTTCGCTGGCCACCGGCTCCGTGGCGCAGCTACCCCCGGTGCCTGACGGCGGCATCGAACGGCGTGCGATAGCGGCCCGGCTGCTGGTCGACCAGCTCGACAGCACCAACTTTCCGCGCTACGGCTACGGCGCAACGCTGAACGTGTTCTCGTCGCAGGCCGCCATGGGCGCCACCAACACCTATCTGAAGGGCGAATTCAGCGCCACGGGCGCCTACTCGTTCGGCAACCATACGCTCAGCGCCAGCGTGCGGGCCGGCAGCAACCTGGGCGGGCCGGCCCTGCCCGACTACGACCTGTTCCAGTGGGGCGGCTTCCTGCAGCAATCCGGCTTCAACACCGGCCAGCTGATCGGCGGCAATGTGCAGTTCGGGCGGCTGGTCTACTACAACAAGGTGGTGCATCACACCTTCCTCGACGGGGTGTACGTGGGCGGCTCGCTCGAAGCGGGCCGGGTCGGTGCGCCGCTGGTGGCCGGCAGTCCCACGGGACTGCTCAAGTCCGCGTCGGTGTTCCTCGGCGTGGACAGCCCCATCGGGCCGCTCTACCTCGGCTATGGCCGCGCCTCGGGGGGCCAGTACGCGTTCTACTTCTTCCTCGGCAAACCCTGACCCGACCCGGCTCGGGCGGCGCCGCGCGCACTATCAGTGCACCACCCGAAACCCCACGGAAGCTGTATGTCATGCCTTTGTGCCGGTATCTATACTTGAACCGTCGCGAGAGACCCCTCTTGAACGACCCCTTGCCCCGTCGCCGACCCCGGCGACATTTTTTTGCCCCGAGATTGGCCAGCAGGCGGGTCGGAGCGTTAAGATGCGCGATTATCGAACGCGCAACGCCCCATTACGCTTCATGGACGCCCCCAGCCCCATCACGATCAAGCCGGCCCAGGCCGATACCGTACGCGCCGCGCATCCGCCGGCCGACATCCTCAACAGCTTCGCCGGCGATCCCAATTTCATGCTGTCGCTGGCGCGCGGCCTGACGGTGCTGGAGGCATTCTCCGAGCGCAAGCGCCCGCTGACCATCTCGCAGGTGGCGCAGCGTACGCAGTTATCGCGCGCCTCGGTGCGGCGCTGCCTCTATACGCTGGAGCAGCTTGGCTACGTGAGCCAGCAGGACGGACACTTCGCGCTGCGCCCGCGCGTGCTGCATCTGGGCCACGCCTATTTCTCGTCGACTTCGCTGGTCTCGCTTGCGCAGCCGATCCTCGACACGCTCAGCGACCGCGTGCACGAAACCTCGGCGCTGGCCATCCTCGACGGCATCGACATCCTGTACCTGGTGCGCTCCGAAGTGCAGCGCGTGCTCACGCATGCGCTGGGCATGGGCAGCCGGCTACCGGCCTACTGCACCTCCACCGGCCGCCTGCTGCTGGCGCACCAGCCCGAGGCGGTGCTCGAAGCGTTCTTCGAGCACGCCGAACTGCGCCCGCGCACGCTGCTGACCAAGGTATCGCGGCCCGAGCTGGAAACGGCTTTCCAGCGCGCACGCGAGCTGGACTATGTGTTGATCGACGAGGAACTGGAGCCCGGGCTGCGCGCGATTGCGGTGCCGGTGCGCTCCCAGGCGGGCGTGGTGGTGGCCGCCATCAGCGTCAGCGTGAAAGCCAACAAGGTATCGGAATCTGAAATGATCGCGCGGCTGCTCAGCCCCATGCGCGAGGCGGCAGCCGCGATCGGCAAGCTGGTCGGCACCTGAGCGGTGCCGGGCCGGGGTGTGGCGTCAGCCCCGGTGCGCCAGTTCCAGCTGGAACACCAGCCGCTGCAGGAAGTTCTCCATGCGGCCATCCGGGTTCAGGAACGCGCAGCCGTAGTGGTGCACGGTCTTGTCGTCGAAGCCCACCAGCCAGTGGCCCACCACCTGCATATCCACTTCGAGCCGGCCGAGTTCGCCGAAATCGAGCCGGCAACGCTTGATCGTGGTGCCGACCGGCAGTTGCTCGGCGCCCACCGCACGCGAGCGCAGGCCCACGCCGGACAGCGACAGATCGGCGATATCGAGCTGCATCACCGTCTTGTCGGCCGAATCGGGCAGCTGCACCTCGCAGCGGTAGCCCTTGGTCAGCAGCGTGCGCGCACGGAAGTGGCGGCGGCGCTGGAAGTGATAGAGCTTTTCCGGGAAATCGGCGATGAAGGCCGGCCCCCCCTCGAAGCGGGTGGCGCCGGGCGCACCGATCGTGAAATTCACGGGCACGCCGCGCAGCAGGCCCGAGAAGGCGTTTTGCTCCGACGACATCAGCGCCTGCCGCTCGCCATCGGCGCGGCACCAGTCGAAGATGAACGTGCGGTTGGCCGGATCGACGTGCAGGATCGACGTCACGATTTCCGAGCCCGAGCGCGAGCGCACGTTCAGCAGGCACTTCTGCCAGGCCATGTCGCGCAGCACGGTGCCGATCTGCGAGCTATGCGTCAGGCGGTAGCGCTCGTCGGAACGTCCTGAACCATGGTCGTCCGGCTCGCCCTCGACCTGGGATGGGGATCGGCCTGCCTGCGGCCCGCGGGGATCTTGAAGACTCATGGAAATACGCACTTCGAATGGTGGGTTGCGCCGCGCTCGCCGTGGCTACCCACGCGTTCCGGCTGAAATTGGGTCGGCGGCCAGCGCCGCATGGTAAGCGCGCCGTCAGGGCCGCGCAAGCGTATGCATGGCCTTCGGCAAAATATTACGCAACTTTAGCGACAGCACTTCAGTGGGGTAGCGTCCGCTAGGCTTTCAGCGCTGAAAACTTCACTCGAAGGGCGTGGACGGAGCGGCGTCTACAGCACGCCTTCGAGCGTGAGCAGGGTCCGCTTGCGGTCGACGCCGCCCGCGTAGCCGGTCAGCGCGCCCGAGGCCCCGACGATACGGTGGCACGGCACGATCACCGACAGCGGGTTGCGCCCCACTGCCCCGCCCACCGCGCGGGAATGGCTCGACGGTAGTCCCATGCCCAGCGCGAGCTGACCGTACGTAGCCGTTTCGCCAAATCCGATGTCGCAGAGCGCCTGCCAGATCCGTTGCTGGAAGGGGCTGCCGGCAAAGCGGAACGGCACCGTGAAGCGCCGCAGCGTGCCGTCGAAATAGGCGCGCAGTTGCTCGGTGGCCTGCGTCAGTACCCGCCCCTCGGTGCCTGACTCCGAAAACCCGGCGCCATCCTGCGCCGGGTAGTACTTCTGGCCCGCGAAGAAGACGCCCGTCAGCGCGCCGGCCTCGGCACGCAGCAGGATGTTGCCCAGTGGGCTGTCGATGATGCGATGTTGTGTCATGCCAACTCCTCTTGTCCGATATCGGCACCGCCCTGCACCGGCGCCTGCTTGAGCGCCTCGTAGCGGTGCCAGAGATGAATGGCCGCGTAGGCGCGCCACGGCGCCCATTGCGCGGTGCTGGCCTGCATCGCGCGGACCGTGCTGACGCCGAGCACCTTGCGCAGCGCGTAGTCGGTGCCGGGGAACGCGTCGGGCCAGCCCAGTGCACGCATCGCCACGTATTGCGCGGTCCAGTCGCCAATGCCCTCCACCGCGCGCAGCTTCGCCACGGTGTCATCGGGCGCCGCGTGCGGATCGAGCCGGATCTCGCCGGCCGCTACCAGACGCGCCAGCGCGCGGATCGTGCGGGTCTTGGCCATCGGCACGCCAGCCGCCTGATAGTCGGCATCGGGCAGCGCGGCCAGTGCCTGGGCCGTGGGAAACGCATGGGTCAGCGGCGCGGCGTGCGGCGCCGCTGCCAGCCCGGCCAGCGCGTCCCCGGGCAACGCCGCGCCGGCGATCTGCACCAGCCGCGCCAGGATACGCCGCGCCTGCACCACCGAAATGACCTGTCCGACGATGGCGCGCACGGCAATCTCCAGGCCATCGAACGCACCGGGCAGCCGGACCCCCGGCGTATCGGCGGCCAGATCGCCGAGGTGTGCATCGACGATATCGGGCCGGCAGCCAAGATCGCAGAGCCGCCGCACCTTGCCCAGCGCCTGTGGAATCACACACGCGAGCGACGCCGACAAGGTGACGCGCACCACGGTACGCTTCGGCACATGTTCGAGCCGCACCCAGCCAAGGTGCCGCCGGCCGTCGGCGTCGATGCCGAGCGTGCGCGTGTAGGCGCCGCCATGGCATTGCTCGATGCCGTCCACGACCCGCACGCCCAGGAATCCGAGCCATTGGTCCCACGCCAGGGGCGGCCGGTAGCCCAGTTCGAAGACGAGCCGGTCCGCCATGCCTTCGGCGGCACGCCGTCGCATCGCCAGCGGGGTCAGGCCGTAGCGCTCCTTGAGCACGTCGTTGAAGCGCCGCACGCTGCCGAAGCCGGCCGCCAGCGCCACCTGCGTGACCGGCAGCGTGGTGTCGGTCAATAGCCGTTTCGCCAGAAGGAGCTTCTGCGTCTGCGCGTACTCGTGCACCGAGACGCCAAACTCGGCATCGAACAGCCGGCGCAGGTGCCGCTCGGTCACGCCGATGCGCGCGGCCAGTTGCGCCACGCCGGCTTCGGCCATGAAGCCCTCGTCGATCAGCGTGGCCGCCGCCTGCGCCAGCCGCCCCGAGATATCGGCCAGCCCGTGGCCGGGCGCCAGTTCGGGACGGCAGCGCAGGCAGGGGCGGAAGCCGTGCTTCTCGGCGGCAGCGGCCGACTCGTAGAACGTGCAGTTCTCGCGCCGGGGGGTGCGCACCGCGCAGATCGGCCGGCAGTACACGCCCGTCGACGACACGCCCACGAAGAAGCGTCCGTCGAAACGGCGGTCATGCGAGGCGATGGCCTTGTAGCAGGTGTCGGGATCGAGTTCCATGCCGAGCATCGTACGCCTTTGCCGCCGATCAAATGCGCTGGAATCGGACATGCGCCTGAGCGCCCCCGCCGACGGCAGCGAGCCCTTGTCCAGCCTGGGCTGGCACCGATTCTCAAAGCCTCCGCGAAAAATGTCCCGAATTCTGAAAGTGCGTCCGCGCTCGTTTCACGGGGCAAGTCAGCGGCTAGAATCTGCTCGTTCGCGGCGCCCCGACGCCGCCCCTGGAGTCTGCATGTTCGGTACCCTCCTTTCCCTCGTTTCCCGCACTTCCCGCACTTCGCGCACCGCATGCGCCCTGCTGGCCGCGCTGGCGGCGCTGGCCGCATCCGCCGCCCAGGCCGCGAAGCCAGCCCCTGCGATGCCGGCCGCGCCGCTGGCCCGCGCCGCGCTGGTCACCACGGTCGAGGGCATCAGCGAGTACCGCCTGCCGAACGGCCTGCGCATCCTGCTGGCACCCGACGACGCGCAGCCGACCACCACGGTGAACATCACGTACCTGGTAGGCAGCCGGCACGAGAACTACGGCGAGACGGGCATGGCCCACCTGCTCGAACACCTGCTGTTCAAGGGCACGCCGTCGCTGCCGGGCCGCACGATTCCCACCGAGTTCGCGCGGCGCGGCATGCAGTACAACGGCACGACCAACCAGGACCGCACCAACTACTTCCAGACCTTCGCGGCCAGTGACGACAACCTCGACTGGGCGCTGCGCATGGAGGCCGACCGCATGGTCAACAGCTTCGTGGCGCGCCCCGACCTCGACAGCGAAATGACGGTGGTCCGCAACGAGATGGAGATCGGCGAGAACAATCCGATGCGGATGCTCCAGCAGCAGATGTACGCCGCCGCCTACCGCTGGCACAACTACGGCAAGGCCGTGATCGGCGCGCGCAGCGATGTGGAGCGCGTGGGCATCGACAACCTGCGGGCGTTCTACCGGCGCTACTACCAGCCCGACAATGCCGTGCTGGTGGTGACGGGCCAGTTCGACCCGGCGCGCACGCTGACCCGCATCGAGCAGGCGTTCGGGCCGATCCCGCGCCCCACCCGCGTGCTGCCGGCCGAGTACACCGTGGAGCCGCCGCAGGAGGGCACGCGCGAGGTGTCGCTGACCCGCTCGGGCGACAGCCGCATCGTGGCCGCGATGTACCACGTGGGCCCGGGTGCGCACCCCGACATGACCGCGCTCGACATGCTGTCGGTCATCCTCGCCGACACGCCCGGCGGGCGGCTCGAACGGGCGCTCGTGGATACGCGCAAGGCGGCCTGGCAGGGTTCGTATTTCTCGACGATGAAGGACCCCGGCGTGATCGTGTTTGCCGCCGGCACCAGCAAGGACCGCCCGATCGAGCCGGTGCGCGACGCGCTGATCGCCGCCGTTGAAAGCCTCGCCACGCAGCCCGTGACGCAGGAAGAGGTGGAGCGCGCGCGCATCCGGCTGCGCAACGGGTTCGAGAAGACGCTCAACGATCCGGCGGCCTATGGCGTGGCGCTGTCGGGCGCCATCGCCAAGGGCGACTGGCGCCTGTTCTTCATCTACCGCGACCGCGTGGAATCGACCACGCTGGCCGACGTGCAGCGCGTGGCCGAGAACTATTTCCGGCCCGCCAACCGCACGGTCGGCCAGTTCATTCCGGGGGACCGGCCGCAACTGGCCAGCATCCCGGCCGCGCCGGACGTGGCCGCGCTGACCCAGGGCTACGCCGGCAAGCCGGCGGCGCAGGCCGTGGCCGCCTTCGACCCGGCGCCGGCCAATATCGACGCCCACACCCGGCGCCAGACGCTGCCCAATGGCATGCAGCTGGCCCTGCTGCCCAAGCCGAGCCGGGGCGGCGCGGTCAACGGCACGCTGATCCTGCGCGTGGGCAACCTGGAAGCGCTGCAGGGCAAGTCGGCGACCGGTTCGCTGACGGCGGCCATGCTCGACCGCGGCGCCGGTGCCTTCAGCCGCCAGCAGATTGCCGACCGGCTCGAAGCCCTGAAAGCCAACGTGGCGATCTCGGGCAACGCCGAACGGCTGTCGGTGCGCTTCGAGACGCGCCGCGAGCATCTGCCGGAGCTGATGGCGCTGCTGCGCACGGTGCTGCGCATGCCGACCTTCCCGGCCAACGAACTCGAAACGCTGCGCGCCAGCAGCATCGCGGGCATCGAGAGCCAGCGCAACCAGCCGGGCGCGCTGGCCCCCAACGTGCTGGGGCGCCATGGCAACCCGTACCGCGACGGCGATCCGCGCTACACCCCCACGTTCGACGAAAGCCTGGCCGAGCTGCGCACGGTCACGCTCGACGACCTGCGCGACTTCCACGCGCGGTTCTACGGCGCCGGCCACGCCCAGCTTGCCCTCGTCGGCGATTTCGACGCGGACGACGCCGCACGGCAGGCGGCCTACCTGTTCGGCGACTGGCGGGCAGCGGTGCCCTTCGAACGGGTGGACCGGCCCTTCGTGGAGATTCCCGGCTCGCAGTTCACGCTCAACACGGCCGGCAAGGCCAATGCCGTGTTCGTGGCCTCGCAGCCGATCGACCTCGTCAGCGACTCCCCGGACTACCCGCTGATGCTGATCGCCAGCCGCGTGTTCGGCGGCACCGGCATGCGCAGCCGCCTGGCGGACCGGCTGCGCCAGCGCGACGGCATCAGCTATGGGGTGTCGAGTTCGGTCAACGTCGGCGCGCTGGATCGCGCCGGGCGCTTCGGCCTGTGGGCGATGTACGCGCCGCACAACCTGCCCCGGCTGCGCCGCGCCGTGGACGAGGAAATGGCGCGCTTCGTCCGCGACGGCATCACGGCGGAGGAACTGGCCGAAGCATCCAATGGCCTGCTGGAACAGGGAAAGATCAGCCGCACCCGTGACGGAGCGCTGGCCGGCGCGCTGGCCAACCAGGCGTACCTGGGCCGCACCATGGCCCATACCGCCGGGATCGAGGCGCGTATCCGCACAGCCACGCCGGAGGCGGTCAACGCCGCGATCCGCCGCTACCTGGGTCCGGCCATGCTGTCGCAGGCATTTGCCGGCGATTTCGATAACGCGGCCGCTGGCCAGCCGGCAGCCCCGGCCGGCGCGCAGGCCGCTTCGGCGCCCGCCGCGCAGGGCCCGGCCTCGGCCAGTCCTTCCGGCACGCCCTGAAGCCGACCGGCGCGAGAGCCTTGAGACAATCCACCGAACACTGTATATTCATACAGTGTTTTTGAGACTTGAGGTGGGGATGTCCATCGTGCGAGCAGGCAGCAAGGCAGAGGCGCTCAGGCTTCTGGGCGCGAGTCAGGGGCTTGCGCTGGAGCTGGATTACGAAACGGGATGGCAGGATGCCGTCGAACTCGGCCGGCTCGGCGAAAAGCGTGGGATCAGGGTGCAATACCGCGGGCAGGAAAGCATCGCGGTGCGGTCACGCGACGCCCTGCTGGAAGGGCTGGCCAGGCCCAAGACCACGTTCCGGCAACGCAATCTCTATTGCCAGTTCGATCTTGGGCTGCTGGCCGGCCTCGAACTGGAACAGCTCGAAGCCAAGGCGACGCGCCTCGGTGACTACATCCTCGCGGGCCACCTGCTGCGCGACGCCGATACCATCTGGTCCTGACCGGACTGCTACTGCCAGACCCGCGTGGCGCCCGCCCAGCGGGCGGCCGCCGAGCGGTGCATCATGGCGCAGCCCGCCTCGGTCGCGGCGCTCGACGCATGGTCGGTGCCGTCGATCGAGGTAGCGCACAGTACGGCCGTGACCAGCGTCTTGATATCGCCGCGCCCTGACGCCGCCAGTTCGGCCAGACGCTCGTGCCCGTCGAGCACGATCAGGCTGTCGCCGGCTGCGGGGCGCAGTTCCAGCGCGTAGAGGTGGTCGCATTCGCAACGCATGCGACCGCCCGACACCGCCACGACGATGGCGCTCGGCAGGGCCAGGCCGGAGTCGCGCACGGCATCGCGCAAGCGGTCCAGATGGGCCTGGGCGCGGTAGTCGCGGGCCGAATGGGCCGGCGCCGGGCCGTTGGTCAGCGCCGTCATTTCGTCGGCCGATACCACCAGCGTGTACGCCTGCACCGTGGTGCGGTACGTGGCCACCACGGCGCGCAGCCGGTGCACGGCCTCGCCATCGGCCACTGCCAGCCCTTGCGGGGTCGTTGCCTGGATCTTGCTCATCCTGTCTCCTGTCGCCGGTCCGATGTCCCGGTCTGTCGGGCTGGCTCGCGCTCAGTCGCGCAGCAGTTGCTTGGCGATGATCAGTTGCTGGATCTGCGTGGTGCCTTCGTACAGGCGCAGCAGGCGCACGTCGCGGTAGAAACGTTCGGCCTTGTACTCGGCGATATAGCCGGCGCCGCCGTGGATCTGCACCGCGCGGTCAGCCACGCGGCCCACCATTTCCGTACAGAACATCTTCGTGCACGATGCCAGCATGCTGACCTCGGGGTCGCTCTTGCCGGCCGGCTTGGCGTCGTAGCGCTGCGCGCAGTCGCGCACCATCGACAGGCCCGCGTACAGCTCGGCCTGGCTGTCGGCCAGCATGGCCTGGATCAGCTGGAAGTCGCCGATCGGCTTGCCAAACTGCTTGCGCTCCCTGGCGTACGCCACGGCATCGGTGATCAGGCGGTGCGCCATGCCGCAGGCCAGCGCCGAGATATGCAGGCGGCCGCGGTCCAGCACCTTCATGGCCGTCTTGAAGCCCACGCCCGGGACCCCGCCGATGATGTTGGCGGCCGGCACGCGCACGTTTTCGAGCACGACGTCGCAGGTCTTGGTGCCGCGCTGGCCCATCTTCTTGTCGGGCTTGCCCAGCGAGATACCCGGGGTGTCGGCCGGGATGATGAACGACGAGATGCCCGAGGCGCCCTGGCCGCCGGTGCGGGCCATCAGCGTGAACGCGCCGGCACGCGGGGCGTTGGTGATGAAGCGCTTGGTGCCGTTGATGACGTAGTGGTCGCCGTCGAGTTCGGCGCGGGTTTGCAGCGATGCGGCGTCGGAGCCGGCGTTCGGCTCGGTCAGCGCGAACGAGATCACCAGCTCGCCGCTGGCGATCTTCGGCAGGTATTGCTGCTTCTGCGCTTCGGTGCCGTCCATCAGGATGCCCTGCGAGCCGATGCCCACGTTGGTGCCGAACACCGAGCGGAACGCGAACGCCGTATGGCCGAGGTCATAGACCACATCACATTCCTGCGACATCGACAGGCCGATACCGCCGTACTCCTCGGGAATCGAGATCCCGAACAGGCCCATTTCCTTCATGTCGGCCACGATATCGGCCGGCACGTCGTCGGTCTCTTCGAGCGTGTCCTCGGCCGGCTTCAGCCGTTCGTCGATAAAGCGCTGCACGGCGGCGCGCAACAGGTCAAAGGATTCGGCGTCGAGGGCCATGGCAAATCTCCGGGTAAGGCGGTGCAACCACAATGGGCGTCCATACTACGCGGGCCGTGCTTTTTGACAATCCCCGGCAAGTTGGACAGAACCGACAGGAAAATTTGACAATCGATCTGGTGATACCTATCCGTCGCATTTGCGGCGGGCGAGCGATTCACGTGTGTAGCCATGCTTGACGCGCAGCTGGTGCTCGATGGCATCGGCCTGGTCGAGACAGGCAAACACCAGATCGTCCCTGAACTTCTGGGTCACGCCCTTGAGCCGGGGTGCCTCGTACGAAATCTGGCGGGCGCGGCATCGCATGGCGAGCAGGTGATCTTCCGAGGCGGTCCGCAGGTGTGCCTGGTCCACGCGGTCGCACTGCACGAGGTCAGGCTCGGCCAGGGCCAGTGCCGGCAGCCAGAGCAGCGGAAGGCTTAGGAGCAATCGGAACGGAAACATGTGACAAGGGAAATGAAAGGCTCGCCATGCAGAATCGACCTGCATGATTGCCCAGCCGGGCAGCCCGGCGCAAGTTATCCGGATGACGGCGCGCAGGACAGTGAAAGTTTTCGTGGCCGGCGCCGGTTGCAGGAAACTCTTTCCACCAGGCGGAACAATTCCTTGCAAAGCCCCGCCTGGCAAGGCCCCTGAAAAACCGCCAGCCTGCCACGCGACCCCGGCCCCTTGGGCGCCGCCCCGATCCGCGCTAGGCTAGCTGCGCAGACGGGCCCGGCCCGGAAGGCGCCCCCTCGCCCCGGTATCCGGGGCCGGCCACACGCCTTGCCCCCGCGCCCGTTCCCATTCAGCGGCACCCCCGCGCCGCCAAGTACAGAAGGTCCTATGACAGACATCGCCTCCCCCGCCCTCTCCGGCACGGCACCATCTCCCGAGGAAACCAGAAAGCGCGTCTTCGCCATCGTCGCCGCGTCGTCGGGCAACCTGGTCGAATGGTTCGACTTCTATATCTATGCGTTCTGCGCGATCTACTTCGCGCCGTCGTTCTTCCCCAAGGCCGATCCCACGGCGCAGTTGCTGAACACCGCCGGCGTGTTCGCGGCGGGCTTCCTGATGCGCCCGATCGGCGGCTGGCTGTTCGGCCGCATCGCCGACCGCAACGGCCGCAAGAACTCGATGCTGATCTCCGTGATCATGATGTGCTTCGGCTCGCTGCTGATTGCCTGCCTGCCCACCTATGAGACCATCGGCAACTGGGCACCGGCGCTGCTGCTGGCCGCGCGGCTGCTGCAGGGGCTGTCCGTGGGCGGCGAGTACGGCACCACGGCCACCTACATGAGCGAAGTGGCGCTCAAGGGCCGGCGCGGGTTCTTCTCGTCGTTCCAGTACGTCACGCTGATCGGCGGCCAACTGCTGGCGGTGCTGGTGGTGGTGGTCCTCGAACAACTGCTGACCGAGGCAGACCTCAAGGCCTGGGGCTGGCGCATCCCGTTCGTGGTGGGCGCCATCACGGCGGTGGTGGCACTGCTGCTGCGCCGCACGCTGCACGAGACCACCACGGCCCAGCAACGCAACAGCAAGGAAGCCGGCAGCGTGGCCGAGATCTTCCGCCACCACAAGGCCGCGTTCTTCACGGTGCTGGGCTACACGGCCGGCGGCTCGCTGATCTTCTACACGTTCACCACGTACATGCAGAAGTTCCTGGTCAACACGGCGGGCCTGCCGATCAAGACCACGAGCTACGTGATGACCGGCTGCCTGTTCCTCTACATGTGCATGCAGCCGCTCTTCGGCGCCCTGTCGGACCGCATTGGCCGCCGCAACAACATGCTGCTGTTCGGCGCGCTGGGCGCCCTGGCCACGGTGCCGATCCTGACCGCGCTGAAGACCGTCTCCAGCCCCGGGCTGGCCGGCCTGCTGATCTGCGTGGCACTGGCCATCGTCAGCTTCTACACCTCGATCAGCGGCATCGTGAAGGCCGAGATGTTCCCGCCGGAAGTGCGCGCGCTGGGCGTGGGCCTGGCCTACGCGGTGGCCAACGCCATCTTCGGCGGCACCGCCGAGTACGTGGCCCTGGGCCTGAAGTCGATGGGCCACGAGAACGCGTTCTACTGGTACGTCACCGGCATGATGGTGCTGGCCTTCCTGGTCAGCCTGCGCCTGCCACGCCAGGCGAAGTACCTGCATCACGAGCACTGAGCCGTACGGCTCCATGGCAAACTGAGGGGCCTTCGGGCCCCTTTGTCGTTTTCTGCCCGCCAACCTGCCGCGCCCGTCTTCTCATGGATCTCAACGCCCTGCGCCTGTTCGTCGATATCGTCGATGCCGGGAACCTCAGCGCCGCCGCGCGCAAGCTCAAGATGACGCGCGCCAATGTCAGCTACCACCTCAAGGCGCTGGAGGAGGAGCTGGGGGTGCAGTTGCTGCGGCGGACCACGCGGCACGTGGAGCCCACGCCGGTGGGGGCCGGGCTCTACGAGCACGGGCGCAATATCCTGGGCGAGGTGGCGGCTGCCAACGCGCTGATCAGCAGCATGGGCAAGAGCCTGCAGGGGCATGTGCGGCTGTCGGTGCCCACGGGGCTGGGCCACGCGATGCTGTCGCCGCTGCTGGTGCAGTTCAAGCAGCGCTATCCCGACATCACGCTCGACGTGGTGTTCGACAACCGCATCCATAACCTCGTCTCGGAGGATGTCGAGGTGGCGCTGCGTATCATCTCCACGCCGCCCGACTCGGTCGTGGCTACCGAAATCGGCACCGTGGACTGGGTCGTCTGCGCCGCGCCGTCGTATCTGGCCGGGCGCACGCCGCCCGTGGCGCTGGCGGACCTGACCGGGCACGACATCGTCTGCGCATCGCCGATTGGCCAGAAACTGAAGGCGTCGGGCTTGCGCGAGGGCGGCGCGGAGCGCGAGCAGGTGGTGCTCGATCCCACGCTGAGTTCGGAGAACTTCGCCTTCCTGAAGGACGCCGTCGTGAGCGGGCTCGGCATCGGCATCTTCCCGCTCTACGCCGTGGGGGCGGATCTCGCCACCGGCGCGCTGGTTCCGCTGCTGGCCGACTACCGCATCAGCGTCTTCGGCAGCAAGCTCTACATGCTGACCATGCCCAACCGTTACCAGACCATGGCCACGCGCTACCTGCTGACCTTCCTGAAGACCGAGCTGCAGGCAATCTGGCCCCGCGCCCACGCCGGCAGTGCGGTCAGCGAGAGCACCGGGGACTAGCCGGCCGGAAGCGCCGCCTCCGGCCCGGCGCTGTCATCCTTGAGGTCCACGCCCGAGCGGCCCAGCGCCGCCGCGCCGCGCAGCAGGAACACGAGCCGGTCCGCCGCCTGCGCGTACGGCAGCCCTTCCGGGCGCACGTTCGAGATGCAGTTGCGCTGCGCGTCGGTGCGCCCCACGCGCGGATCGAAAGTCAGGTAGATGCCGAGGCTGTCCGGCGAGCTGAGTCCGGGCCGCTCGCCGATCAGCATCACTACCTGCCGCGCCCGCAGGCGCTCGCCGATCTCGTCGCCCAGCGCCACGCGCGCCTGCTGCGCCACCACCACCGGGCCGATGCGCCATTGCCGCAGCCGTGCCAGCACCGCCTGCAGCAGCGGCACGCCGTGGCGCTGCGCCGCCAGCGCCGACAGGCCATCGGCGATCACGAACACCACGTCGAACGCGTGCGCGCCTGGCTGCAGCAGGGCGGCGCCGGCGGCGTCGAGGCGCCGCCCGAGGTCCGGCCGGCGCAGGTAGGTGTCGCGGTCGGGCGCGGCGCTGTGCACGTGCAGCACCGTCTGCCCCGCCTCGCGCAAGGCCAGTTCCACGGCACGGGTGTCGAGCGGCAGGTGCACGGCGTCGCGCGCCTGGGCGTGGGCCAGGCCGAACGCGAGCACCGTGTCGGTGGTCTGCGCATGGCCGGTGCGGCCGATCGCCACCCGGGCGCGCGTGAACTGGCGCAGGCGAGTCCAGGGATCGGCGGCGGCAGTGGGTTCCTGGGGCATCGGCAGCCTCCCGAATGGTTGCGTGGTTCAGATCGAGCCGGCCAGCGCGAGCAGGGGCTGCCGCGCCGCCGGCTCCAGCAGCCGCCCGGTGTCGTCGAGGATGCCCATGCCCTGGAGCCAGGCCTCGAACTCGGGCGCCGGGCGCAGGCCCATGGTCTCGCGCAGGTACAGCGCGTCGTGGAAGGCGGTGCTCTGGTAGTTCAGCATGATGTCGTCGGCGCCCGGCACGCCCATGATGAAGTTGATGCCCGCCGTGCCGAACAAGGTCAGCAACGTATCCATGTCGTCCTGGTCGGCCTCGGCATGGTTCGTGTAGCAGACGTCGCAGCCCATCGGCACGCCCAGCAGCTTGCCGCAGAAGTGGTCTTCCAGCCCGGCGCGGATGATCTGCTTGCCGTCATACAGGTACTCGGGCCCGATAAAGCCGACCACCGTGTTGACCAGCAGCGGCTCGAAGCGGCGCGCCACGGCGTAGGCGCGTGCCTCCATGGTCTGCTGGTCCACGCCGTGGTGCGCGTTGGCCGACAGCGCGCTGCCCTGGCCGGTCTCGAAATACATCACGTTCCGGCCCACCGTGCCGCGCTGCAGCGCCAGCGCCGCCTGCCGCGCCTCGTCGAGCAGCGCCAGCGAGATGCCGAACGCCTCGTTGGCGGCCTGGCTGCCGGCCACGGACTGGAACACCAGGTCCACCGGCGCGCCCTGCCCGATGGCGCGCAGCGTGTTGGTGACGTGGGTCAGCACGCAGGACTGCGTCGGCACGTCGTAGCGGGTGCGGATGTCGTCCACGAGCCGGAGCAGCGCCACGATGGCGCCCAGGTTGTCGCTGGCCGGGTTGATGCCGATCGTGGCGTCGCCGCAGCCATAGAGCAGGCCGTCGACAATCGATGCCGCGATACCGCGCGGATCGTCGGTCGGGTGGTTCGGCTGCAGGCGCACCGACAGCCGTCCCGGCAGCCCGATCGTGTTGCGCAGACGCGTCACCACGCGGCACTTGCGCGCCACGGCGATCAGGTCCTGGTTGCGCATCAGCTTGCTGACGGCAGCCGCCATCTCGGGGGTGATGCCGGGTGCCACGCGGGCCAGCGTGGCGCTGTCGGTCTCGTGGCGCAGCAGCCAGTTGCGCAAGCCGCCCACGGTCAGGCTGGCGATCTCGGCAAAGGCCCCGGCATCATGGCTGTCGACGATCAGGCGCGTGACCTCGTCGTCCTCGTACGGCACCACGGCTTCTTCCAGGCAGTGCGCCAGCGGCATGTCGGCCAGCGCCATGCGGGCGGCCATGCGCTGCTCCTCGCTGTCGGCGGCCAGGCCGGCCAGCGCATCGCCCGAGCGGGCCGGGCTGGCGCGGGCCAGCAGCGTGCGCAGGTCGGCAAAGACGTGCCGGCGGGCGCCGACGGTATGGGCAAAGGCCATGGCGAGGGGTCTCCCGGTGATTTGCGCCGTCCTTTCCACTTCAATATAGGTCACGGGCGACGCAAGGTTCACGCCCGGCGCCGGCCGCTGCCGCCGGCTTGTCCGGTCATCCTGACTTGCCATTGTTACGCGCCCACTCGACAATCAGCGCCTGTCGAAACCTTTTTTGCGCAACGCTTGCGACGCAGAATCCGCACAAATATGTCCCGGCTGGACCCAGAACACCCGCAAGACCGCGCCGAAACCGGCGTCCCCACCTTTTCGACCGCCGCGCCGGGGCCCCAGGGGGCGGCCCGCTGGTTCCATGTCACGGTGGTCTCCTACGTGCTGATGGCCGCTGCGCTGCTGCTGGTGATGCAGGCCAACCTCGTGGCCGCGCTGCTCTCGGGCCTGCTGCTGTACTCGCTGGTGGACGTGCTGGCGCCGCGCCTGACGCACTCCCGGCGCGACGCGATCGCCGTGGCCATCCTGTCGGCCATCATCCTGCTGGCGCTGACCGCCGGCATCTGGGCGCTGATCCGGTTCCTGAACGTCGACAGCGTCACGATCAACCGGCTGCTCGACCATGCGGCCGACATCATCGACCAGTCCCGGGCGCAACTGCCAGCCTGGATCAGCGACTACCTGCCCAACGGCGTCGAGGAACTGGCCACCGCGCTGATCTCCGCGCTGCGCGAGCACGCCCAGATGGCCCAGCGGCTCGGCACCGACATCCTGCGCACGCTGCTCCATATCGTGCTGGGGCTCGTGATCGGGGCGATGGTGGCGCTCTACCGCGCCATCGCGCGGCCCAACCGCCGGCCGCTGGCCGCCGCGCTGATCGACCGCTCCCGCACGCTGCAGCAGTCGTTTGCCCAGTTCATCTTCGCGCAGATCCAGATCTCGCTGATCAACACCACGCTGACGGCGGTCTACCTGCTGGTGGTGCTGCCACTGTTCGGCCAGCACCTGCCGCTGTCGAAGACGCTGGTGGTCATCACGTTCGTGGCCGGCCTGCTGCCGGTGCTCGGCAACCTGATCTCGAACACGGCCATCGTGGTGGCCTCGCTGTCGGTCTCGCTGCCGATTGCCATCGTGTCGCTGCTCTACCTCGTCATCATCCACAAGCTCGAATACTTCCTGAACGCGCGGATCATCGGCGCGCGTATACAGGCGGCCGCCTGGGAACTGCTGACGGTGATGCTGGTGATGGAAACGATCTACGGCATCCCGGGCGTGATTGCCGGGCCCATTTTCTACGCCTATCTCAAGCGCGAACTGGTGACGTCCGAGCTGGTGTAGCCGCCGGCAAGTGGTTGATTCCATTGGCTTGCCGTACGCAGCAATTGGTACGACCAATTTCGGACGGTACGCTCAGCTGTCGCCCTCGACGCGGCTGCGCACGAAATCGATGTGGGTCTGCATGGCCGTGCGGGCTTCCTCCGGCCGGCGCCCGAGAATGGCGTCGCACAGTGTCCGGTGCTGGAGCAGCAGCAGGTCCGACGACCCCGCGTCGGCCTCGCGCAGCCCGGTGCCATTGATCGTGATGTGCTCGCGCAGCATGCCGATCACGCTGGTGTGCAGGTGCAGGAACATCGTGTTGTGGGATGCCTGGGCGATGGCGTCGTGCAACTGGGCGTCGGCTTCGGCCTCGGCCGTCTTGTCATCTTCCTGCCGCGAGCGTTCGAGCGCCTTCATCAGCGCCCGGATCCGCTTCAGGTCGCCCGCGTCGGCGCGCAGCGCGGCGAAGTAGGCGGTGGCGCCCTCCAGCACACGGCGGAACTCCAGGATGTCATCGCGCAGCGCGGGATGGTCCGCCACGAGCTGCCCCCACGGCGACGCAATGCCGCTGCGGAGCTGGTCGGTGACATAGACCCCCGCGCCCCGCCGGCTCTGCAACAGCCCGCGCGCCGCCAGCCGCTGGATGGCCTCGCGCACCGTGTTGCGCGCCACGCCGTACTGGTCGGCCAGCACGCGCTCGGCGGGCAGGCGCGTGCCTGCCGCCCAGGTGCCGTCGAGCAGCGCGGTCTCGATCCTGCGCATGATGTCTTCCACGCGGTTGCGTGCGCCAGCCGTCTTCACCTCTTTTTCCCTCGATGTGGGCTTCCACCGCGCGATTGGTCCAACCAATTTGTGCTCCGGCGCGGGAGCGGGAATTATGCCTCCAAAAATGACGCCGCGCCCGGCCACCCTCCGGTGCGCGCAGCGCCGCCATCCGGAGGCAGACAATGCAATCCAGGCAGTACCCCACATCCGTCCCGTCCCAGGTGTATCTGTTCGGCACCTGCCTGGTCGACCTGTTCGTCCCGCAAGCCGGCCTCGACGCCGTGCGCCTGCTGGAGCGCGAAGGGCTGACGGTCCACTTCCCGCGCGGGCAGAGCTGCTGCGGCCAGCCGGCCTATAGCAGCGGCAACCCCGGGCAGGCCCGCAAGGTAGCACGCGCCCAACTGGAACTGTTCCGCGAGCCCTGGCCCGTGATCGTGCCGTCCGGCTCGTGCGGCGGCATGATGCGCCACCACTGGCCGACGCTGTTTGCCGATGACGCCAATGCCGCGCTGCTGGCCAGCGACATCGCCAGCCGCACCTACGAACTGGCCGAATTCCTGCTCAATGTGCTGCACGTGCGCTTCGACGACCTGCCGGCGGGCGACCACGAGCGTGTGGTGCTGCACACCTCGTGCGCGGCCCGCCGCGAAATGGGTACGCGCGGCCACGGTGTGGCGCTGGTCGATGCGCTGCCCGGCGTGACCCGCGTGGAGCACGAGCGCGAATCCGAGTGTTGTGGCTTTGGCGGCACATTTTCGCTGAAGCATGCCGACATCTCGGGCGCGATGGTGCGCGACAAGGTGGCCTCGGCCTGCGCCACCGGCTGCGACCGGCTGGTCTCCGCCGACTGCGGCTGCCTGCTCAACATCGGCCATGCGGCGGCCCATGCCGGCGCGCCGCTGCCCGTGGAACATCTGGCGTCGTTCCTGTGGCGCCGTACCGGAGGTGCGGCATGACCGCGATGAGCGCCCGCGAGCGCATGCTTGGCCGGCTGCGCGCCG
The DNA here is from genome assembly GCF_004217045.1 of Cupriavidus agavae. GTDB lineage: Bacteria > Pseudomonadota > Gammaproteobacteria > Burkholderiales > Burkholderiaceae > Cupriavidus > Cupriavidus agavae. The sequence goes on along the minus strand of NZ_SGXM01000008.1, from coordinate 149,321 downwards.
CCGTGCCGACCTCGGGCAAGACGCTCGGCGCCGACACCGCCGCGCTGGACCGCCGCATCGACACGCATTTCGATACCCGGCGTGGCGACCCGCCGTCCATCCCGGCGATGGTGGCGGCGCTGGAGGCCAATCTGACCGCCTGCCATGCCGACGTGATCCGCGCCGATGCCGTCAGCTGGCCCGCCCTGGTTGCCGGGCGACTGGCCGCAGCGGGCGTCCGGCGCCTGCTGCTCGACACCGCGCGCCCCGAGGGCGCCGCACTGGCCGCCGCGCTGCCGCCCGGCACGGCCGCCATCACCTTCGGGCGCCCCATCGATGCCTGGAAGGCCGAGCTGTTCGATACCGTCGACGCCGGCTTTACCGTGGCCCGCTCGGGGCTGGCCGCCACCGGCACGCTGGTCGTGGCGCCGGACCCCGGCTCGCCGCGCACGATGTCGCTGGTGCCGCCGATCCATATCGCGCTGGTCCACGCCGCGACGCTGCATCCTGACCTGCACAGCGCGGTGCGCGCCGAACAGTGGGGCGGCGGCATGCCGACCAACCTCGTGATGATTTCCGGCCCGTCCAAGACTTCCGACATCCAGCAGACGCTGGCGTACGGCGCTCACGGACCGCGCCAGCTCTGGGTGGTGATCGTCACCGCCCCTGCCGGGGAGGCCGCGCAATGAGCCAGCAGACCCTGCATTTCGTCCCGTCGGCGGATTTCCGTGCCCGCGCCCGCGAGGCGCTCGACGACCCCAAGCTGCGCAAGAGCTTTCGCGGCGCGATGGATTTCCTGCAGCACAAGCGTGCCGTGCAGTTTCCCGATGGCGACGAGCTGGAGCACCTGCGCGATCTCGGCGAGGCGGTGCGCCAGCACGCGCTGGCGAACCTGCCCGACCTGCTGACCGAACTCGAAGCCAACCTGACCCGCGCCGGCGTGCAGGTGCACTGGGCCGAGACGGCCGGGGAAGCCAACGCGATCATCCACGGTATCGCCCAGCGCCACGCGGCAAAGCGCGTGATCAAGGGCAAGTCGATGGCCAGCGAGGAAATGGAACTGAACCATTACCTGGCCGAGCGCGGCATCGACTGCATCGAGTCCGACATGGGCGAGTACATCGTGCAGATGGCCGGCGAGAAGCCGTCGCACATCGTCATGCCGGCCATCCACAAGACCAGGGCCGACATCGCCACGCTGTTCGAGCGCAACATTCCGGACACGCCCTACACCGAGGACGTCGACGCGCTGATCCAGACCGGCCGCCGCGCGCTGCGGCAGGCGTTCGTGGAGGCCGACATCGGCCTGTCGGGCGTCAACTTTGCCGCCGCCGACACCGGCACGCTGTGGCTCGTGGAGAACGAGGGCAACGGCCGGCTGTCGACCACCGTTCCCGCCGTGCACGTGGCCGTCATGGGCATGGAAAAGGTGGTGGCGAAGCTCGCGCACATCGTGCCGCTGTCGAGCCTGCTGACGCGCTCGGCCACGGGCCAGCCGATCACCACCTATTTCAACCTGATTTCCAGCCCGCGCAAGCCCGGCGAGCAGGATGGCCCGCGCGAAGTGCACCTCGTGCTGCTCGACAACGGCCGCAGCCAGGCCTACGCCGACGCGCAACTGCGGGCCACGCTGCAGTGCATCCGCTGCGGCGCCTGCATGAACCACTGCCCGGTGTACACGCGCATCGGCGGGCACGCCTACGGCACCACGTATCCGGGGCCGATCGGCAAGATCATCTCGCCCCACCTGCTGGGCCTCGACGCCACGGCCGACCTCGCCACCGCATCGAGCCTGTGCGGCGCGTGCGGCGAGGTGTGCCCGGTGCGCATCCCGATTCCGCAACTGCTGGTGCGGCTGCGCACCGAATCGAATCGCAACCCCGGGGAAGCCGTGCCGCATCCACTCAAGGGACAAGGCGCGAAGTTCAGCCGGCGCGAGCATCTGGTCTGGCGCTTCTGGAGCGGCGCGTTCGCCCATCCGGCCGCCTACCGCGTGTTCCGCTGGGCCGCCACGCGGCTGCGGGCGCTGACGCCAGGCAGGCAGATGGGCTGGACGCAGCATCGCAAGCCGCTCACGCCAGCGCCGAAGAGCCTGTCGGACCTGCTTGCCGAGCGCAACCAGCCCGAATAGCAGGGCGCCCGGCCCACGCGGCCACACAAGAATTCGTACACCACATCAAGGAGACAACCCGTGCAAGCCTGGACCCAGATCTATACGCCGCTCGGCAGCCTGTGGCTGTCCGCGCTCGCGGCGGCCATCCCCATCATCTTCTTCTTCATCGCGCTGGCCGTGCTGCGCATGAAGGGCCACGTCGCGGCAGCCATCACGCTGGCACTGGCGCTGGCCGTGGCGATCCTTGCCTACGGCATGCCGGCCCCGCAGGCGCTGGCCGCGGCTGGCTTCGGCTTTGCCTACGGGCTGTGGCCGATCGCGTGGATCATCGTCACGGCGGTGTTCCTCTACAAGATCGTCGTCAAGACGGGCCAGTTCGACGTGATCCGCGCCTCGGTGCTGTCGATCACCGACGACCAGCGCCTGCAGATGCTGCTGATCGGCTTCGCGTTCGGGGCATTCCTGGAAGGCGCGGCGGGCTTCGGCGCGCCGGTGGCCATCACGGCGGCGCTGCTGGTGGGCCTGGGCTTCAACCCGCTCTACGCGGCCGGCCTCTGCCTGATCGCCAACACGGCGCCCGTGGCGTTCGGCGCGATGGGCATCCCGATCATCGTGGCCGGGCAGGTGACCGGGCTCGACCCGATGCACATCGGCGCGATGGCCGGGCGCCAGTTGCCGCTGCTGTCGCTGGCGGTGCCGTTCTGGCTCGTGTTCATGATGGATGGCTGGAAGGGCGTGCGCGAGACGTGGCCTGCCGCGTTCGTGGTGGGCGGCAGCTTTGCCGTGACGCAATACTTCACGTCCAACCATATCGGCCCCGAACTGCCGGACATCACCTCGGCGCTGGTCAGCCTGGTGTCGCTGGCGGGATTCCTGCGGGTCTGGCAGCCGCGCTCCGCGTCGCGGACGGCCGGTGGTTCGGTCGGGGCTGGCGGCACCATCGCCATGGCCGGCATGGGTGGCGGCATGGGTGGCGGCATGGGTGAGCCGTCGCGCCGCAAGGCCTCGCCGTACACGTTCGGCCAGACCGTGCGCGCCTGGGCGCCGTTCGGCATCCTGACGGCCATCGTCACGGTGTGGAGCCTGCCTTCGTTCAAGGCGCTGTTCGCCGCCAACGGCGCGATGGCCGGCACGGTGCTGAAGTTCAAGGTGCCGATGCTCGACCAGCTCGTGATCAAGGCCGCGCCGATCGTGGCCTCGCCCAAGCCCTACGAGGCGGTGATGAAGCTGGACCTGCTCTCGGCCGTGGGCACGGCGATCCTGCTGACGTCGATCATCTCGGTGATCCTGCTGCGCATGAAGCCGCGCGATGCCATCGCCACGTTTGGCGAAACGCTGCTCGAACTGCGCCGCCCGATCCTGTCGATCGGCCTGGTGCTGGCATTCGCGTTCGTGGCGAACTACTCGGGGATGTCGTCGACGCTGGCGCTGCTGCTGGCCGGCACGGGCGCCGCCTTCCCGTTCTTCTCGCCGCTGCTGGGCTGGCTCGGGGTGTTCCTGACCGGTTCGGATACCTCGTCCAACGCGCTGTTCTGCTCGCTGCAGCACACCACGGCCCACCAGATCGGCGTCTCGGACACGCTGCTGGTGGCCGCCAACACCACGGGCGGCGTCACCGGCAAGATGATCTCGCCGCAATCGATCGCGGTGGCCTGCGCGGCAACCGGGCTGGTGGGCAAGGAATCGGAGCTGTTCCGCTTTACGGTCAAGCACAGCCTGCTGTTCGCGTTCATCGTGGGCGTGATCACGATGGTGCAGGCGTACTGGCTGACGGGGATGATTCCGGGCTAAGCCTCTCCCGAATGTTTGCTCCCCTCTCCCATGAAGTGGGAGAGGGGAGACAACCAGCGGGTATCAACTAGTCGTTCGCCGCCTCTCTCGGCAGGAACGCATTCCCTTCCGTCAGCGGCGCGTACCGGTACGTTGCCGGCGTGCGGCTCAGCTTGACCGGGGCGCCCAGCCCCTTGTAGCCGCCCGCCATCTCCACCACCATCTCCCGATGCGCCGTGTGCGGATGGTTCAATGCGTCCGGCACCGACAGCACCGGGGCGCATGGCACACCGGCCGCGGCCAGTTCATCGGCCAGCGCCTTGCCGTCCCAGGTGGCCATCCTCGATTCCAGCGTGCCCTTGAGCATCGCCCGGTTCACCGAGCGCGCGCCAGCCGTGGCAAAGCGCTCGTCGTCGGCCAGTTCGGGCACGCCGATGTGCGCGCACAGGATACGGAACTGGCGGTCGTTGCCCACGGCCAGGAAGATCGGATCGGTGGCCGTGGCCACCGTGTCGTACGGATAGATGTTCGGATGGGCGTTGCCGGTGCGGCCCGGCGTCTTGCCGCTCATGAACCAGTTGGCCGCGTGCGGATGCAGCAGCGACAAACCCGAATCGTAGAGCGCCGCCTCGACGAACTGTCCGCGCCCGCTGCGCTCGCGCTCCTGCAACGCCAGCAGCACGCCCAGCGCCGCGTTCAGGCCGGTCACCATGTCCACCACGGGCAGCCCCACGCGCAGCGGATCGCCCTCGGGCTCGCCGTTGATGCTCATGATGCCGGCCATTGCCTGGATGGCCGCGTCGTAGCCCGGCAGGCCGCCCAGCGGACCATCGGCGCCAAAGCCCGACACGCGGCAGTGCACCAGGCGCGGAAAGCGCTGCGACAGCGCGTCGTAGCCGATGCCCCATTTCTCCATCGTGCCGGTCTTGAAGTTCTCCACCAGCACATCGGCCTCGGCCAGCAGTGCCATCAGCACCTCGCGGTCGGCATCGGCGGTCAGGTCGAGCTTCATCACGCGCTTGTTGCGGTTCAGCCCGAAGTAGTACGACGCCACGCCCTCGCGGAACGGGGGGCCCCAGGTGCGGGTGTCGTCGCCCTGCGGCGGCTCGATCTTGAGCACGTCGGCACCATGGTCGCCGAGGATCTGGCCGCAGAACGGGCCGCCCAGGATGCGCGACAGGTCCACTACGCGGATGCCGGCCAGCGCGCCGGTGGGGGTTGGCGTCATGTCTCTTCCTTGTAATTGTTGGCGATCAGTCCAGCTGCGCGCCGGACTTCTGCACCACGGCGCGCCACTTGCCCACCTCGGCCTTCACAAAGCTGCCAAGCTGTTCGGGCGACGTGGACGGCGCCATTTCCAGCCCCTGCGCCAGCAGCGTCTTGCGGACTTCAGGCTGCTGCAGCGCGTCGGCGAACGCACGGTTGAGCTTGCCGATCACGGCCGGCGGCGTGCCCGCCGGGGCCACCACACCGAAGAATACCGAAACGTCGAAGCCGGCAACACCCTGCTCGGCCACGGTCGGCACCTCGGGCAACGCCTGCGAGCGGCCCCTGGTGGTCACGCCCAGCGCGCGCACCTTGCCGCTCTTGATGAACGGCAGCGCGGTCAGCACGTCGGTGAACGTCATGCTGACCTGTCCGCCGAGCAGGTCGTTCAGCGCCGGGCCGGTGCCCTTGTACGGCACGTGCTGGAAATCGGTGCCGGCCAGGTTGTTGAACAGCACGCCGGCCAGGTGCGACGATGCGCCATTGCCCGACGAGGCATAGGTCAGCTTGCCCGGATGGGCGCGGCCATAGGCGATCAGCTCCTGCACGTTCTTCGCCGGCACGCTGGGGTTCACCACCAGCACGTTGGGCAGATGGCCGATCTGGATCACGGGCGCGAAGCTCTTGACCGGGTCGTAGTTGATCTTGCGGTACAGGCTCACGTTGATGGCCAGCGGCGCCGACGTGCCGAACATCAGCGTATAGCCGTCCGGCTCGGCGCGCGCTACCACCTCGGCGCCGATGTTGCCGCCGGCGCCGGCGCGGTTCTCCACCACCACGGGCTGGCCCAGGCTGTTCTTGAGCGCGGCGGCCAGCGTGCGGGCCATGGCGTCGGTGGGGCCGCCGGGCGGGTAGGTCACCACGAGCATGATCGGCTTGCTCGGGAAATCCTTCTGGGCGAAGGCGGGGGTGGCGGTGGCGCAGAGCGCGCAGGCGGCGAGCGCGGCGAGGGCCGCGCGGCGGTGCCATTGGGGCATGGTTGTCTCCGGGTGGGTCTGGTTTTATTGGGTTGGCTCGGGGGCGTTCAGAACACGTTGATCTGGTCGACGCGCTCCGCCGCCCGGACCGCGCCATCGGGCGGCGGCGCCACGGTCTCGGCCAGCCAGTCGGGTTCGGCGCCACCGGCCAGCGGATCCTGCGGCAGCACCCGGTGCGCCAGCACCAGTTGCGCCAGCCGCATGCGCCGGGCCGAGCCGATGCGGCCGGCTTCCCACGCCATCGCCACGGCGCTGGTCACGTGGTACAGCCCCGAGGCGGCCTGGCGCGCCAGCACGTCGCCATCGGCGCCAGCTTCCGCGGCGCGCGATGCCAGCGCGGCCGCGTTGGCGATGGCCAGTTCGAACGTGGCGCGCGCCCGGGCATCGAGCGGCGTGTCGGCCAGCAGACCCGCCAGATGCGCCTGCAGCACCGGCAGCGAGCCCTCGCGGCGGACCGCGCGCAGCACGTCGAGCGCCACGATGTTGCTGGTGCCCTCCCAGATCGACCCGAGGTGCGCGTCGCGCACCAGGCGCGGATCGCTCCATTCCTCGATGTAGCCACAGCCGCCGCGTATCTCCATCGCGTCGCCGGTCACCTTGCGGGCGTCGCGGCAGGCGCGGAACTTGATCAGCGGCGTCAGGATGCGCATCAGCGGATAGGCGCCAGCCTCGCCCGCATCGGCGCGGCGCAGTGCCTCGGCGGTCTGGAAGACCATCGTGCGCGCCTGCTCGGTGGGCAATGTCAGCTTGAGCAACTGGCGGCGCATCAGCGGCATGTCGGTCAGCCGCTTGCCGAACGCGCGGCGCTCGCGGGCGATGAACTGGCCCTCGGTCAGCGCGCGGCGCATCAGCCCGGCCGCCCGCACCCCGTTCGACAGCCGCGAGTTGTTGATCATGTCCGCCATCTGCACGAAGCCCCGGCCCGGCTCGCCCACCAGATGCGCGTGGGCGCCTTCGAGCCGGATCTCGCCGCTGGCCATCGAGCGCGTGCCGAGCTTGTCCTTGAGCCGGATGATGCGGTAGTGGTTGGCGCTGCCATCGGCCAGCGTGCGCGGCAGCAGGAACAGCGACACGCCCTTGATGCCAGCGACGCTCGTGCCATCGGCCTCCTCCATGCGCGCCAGCACCATGGCCAGCGCCGCGTCGGGATTCGAGCAGAACCACTTGTCTCCCACCAGCCGCCAGCCGCCCTCGGCCTGCGGGTCGCGGATGGCCCGGGTGGCCGTGGCAGCCACGTCGGAGCCGGCGCCCTGCTCGGTCATGAACATCGCGCCCTGGTAGAGATCGTCGAACACCTGCGTGGTCAGGTTCGGCAGGAAGCGCTCGACCAGCGCCGGCTCGCCGAACTTGCGCAGCGTGCGCGTCAGCGAATCGGTCATCGACAACGGGCAGCACAGCCCGAACTCGGCCTGCACGAACAGGTAGGTCAGCGCGTACTTGGCCGCCGGCGGCATCGGCTTGCTCCAGCCGAGCACACCGCCCCGGTGCGACGCGGCGGCCAGCCCGAACTCGGCAAACGCCACGCGCTCCAGTTCCACGTAAGACGGATGCTTGTGGATCTGCTGCGCGTCCAGCCCGCTGCGGGTGCGGTGCGAAAGCGTGGGCGGCGCGTGGTCGGCCTCGTTCGCCAGAGTGTCTAGTACGCCACCTGCGAGCGCCCCCATGCGTTCGAGGTGCGGCAACAGGTGCGCGAACAGGTCAGCCGGCAGGTACAGCGGCAGCAGCGCCCGGAGGTCCGGGTCGGCGGCGAACAGGCTGGCGCCGTGGCGGTCGGGAACGGGATGGGCGGAGGGCTGGGGCGCGCGGATCTCGGCCGCGGCAGGCTGGGCGGGGGTCATGGCAATCGTCTCCGGGATTCCGCCTTATCTATATGTAGCAACGCAGGCGGGATGGTTTGGGCCATTATTCGACCGGCAACGATTCGCGTCCAATTCTAAAATTGGCTTGATCCATACAAAATTCATATCGCCATGGAATTTCGCCACCTCCGCTATTTCCTCGTGCTGGCCGAGGAACTGCACTTTGGCCGCGCCGCCCGGCGCCTGTCGATCTCCCAGCCGCCGCTGTCGCTGAACATCCAGCAACTCGAAGCGTCGGTGGGCGCACGGCTGTTCGAGCGCGACAGCCGCGGCGTGAGGCTGACGGCCGCAGGCCGGGCATTCCGCGAATCGGCCTCGGCGCTGCTGGCGCAGGCCGAATCGGCGCGGCTGCTGGCGCGCGAGATCGAGGCCGGCGCGGTAGGCCGGCTGCGCGTCGGCTTCGTCGGGTCGATGCTGTATCGCGGGCTGCCGCAGCGCCTGCAGGAGTTCCAGGCGCGCTACCCGGGCATCCATGTGGCGTTGACCGAACTTAACTCGCAGGAGCAGATCGATGCGCTGCTGCATGGCGAGCTGGACGCCGGCTTTGTCCATACCAGCCGGGTGCCCGACGAACTGGCCACCACGCTGGCCCATTCCGAGCCGTTCGTCTGCTGCATGCCCGCCGGGCACCCGCTGGCGGCGCGCGACGCGGTGGCGCTGTCGGATCTGCGCGGCGAGCCGTTCGTGCTGTTCTCGCGCAAGGCGTCGCCCGACTACTACAGCCGGATCTTCGACATGTGCGCGACGCACGGCTTCTACCCCCGCATCCAGCACGAGGTGCGGCACTGGCTGTCGGTGGTATCACTGGTGTCGCAGGGGATGGGCGTGGCCGTGGTGCCGGCCGCAATGGCGCGCTCGGGCATGGCCGGCGCGGCCTTCCGGCCGCTGCGCGATGCCACGGTGCCGTCCGAGGTCTACTGCCTGTGGAAGACGGCGCCCGACCATCCGGCCCGCGACCATTTCGTCGAAACCGTCCGGGCGGCCGCGGCGCAATCGGCGCTCCAGGGCCCGATCTGGATCTAGAATGTGACGCCAAGAAAAAAGCCACCGGTCCTGGGACCAGTGGCTGTGAAGTACGCGTGGAACGGGGTGTTCAGCGTTCGCGTAGCTTATGCCCGGCGCGGCGCCGGACCAATACCGCAAATGCGTTATTCGGTGGGAAAGTGGCGCGAATCGCGCCGATTGATGCACGGGGCGGAACGAACCGCCGCCTGCCGGCAGACCTGCATACAGGCGTTGCCGCCGCATGGCCCGGACATGAAAATTCTGTCATCTGCCGCCAAGGAATGGCTTACGAACGGCTTTCGGCGCGGATTTCGTGTGAATGCTATACAATCGAGAACGATTTTTATTTACCTGCACCTCCTTTGCGAGCGGCGGTTTTCGCGCCCTCCGCTGGACTGGAAAATCCCCTTATGCGGTTGTCTGAATTGCCCCGGCGCACTGCCGCCACAGTCAAATCGGTGGATGACACCACCCCGAACGACGCCGTGGCGCGCCGCCTGCGCGACCTGGGCTTCGTGCCCGGCGAGACCGTGCAGATCATTGCCTTCGGTCCGTTCGGCAAGGACCCCATCGTGGCGCAGGTGGGCTACACGCGCTTTGCCCTGCGCCGCGCGGAAGCGGCCCGCATCGCGGTGGAAGTGGCCAGCGCCACGGTCTCCAGCATCGCCCCTGCCAGCCAGGAATCTTCCGACCCGGCCCAGCGCATCGCCTGAACCCCGGCCATCCGACAGCCGGCACTGCCCGCCAGGATCTCTCGCCCATCATGTCTGCATCTCCGAATGCTTCGGCCCTGCGCATCGCGCTGGTCGGCAACCCCAACTGCGGCAAGACCGCACTGTTCAACCGCCTGACCGGCAGCCGCCAGAAGGTGGCCAACTACGCCGGCGTCACGGTGGAGCGCAAGGAAGGCACGTTCACGTCGCCGGCCGGCCGCACTGTCCGCATCCTCGACCTGCCGGGCGCCTACAGCCTGCACTCCGCCAGCCTCGACGAGGCCATCACGCGCGAAGTGTGCATGGGACAACGGCCCGGCGAGGCGCGCCCGGACCTGCTGGTCTCGGTGGTGGACGCCACCAACCTGCGCCTGCACCTGCGCTTCGTGCTCGAACTGCGCCGCCTGGGCCTGCCGATGGTCGTGGTGCTCAACATGAGCGATTCCGCCGCGCGCCGCGGCATCGTGATCGACCGTGACGCGCTGTCTCAGGCGCTGGGCGTGCCCGTGGTGCAGACCGTGGCGGTCAGGCGCGACGGCACCGCCGCCCTCGTGAGCCTGTTCGACGGTGCCCTGCCGCCCGCCCTGCCGGCGCAGCCGATCGACAGCGTGTCCGAGCTCGACACCCACGCCGAGGTCAAGCGCCTGCTGGACGCAGCCGTGACCATGCCCACGCGCACCGCCCGCATCGACGACGCGGTGGACCGCGTGGTGCTGCACCCGGTGTTCGGCCTGGTGATCCTGGCCGTGCTGCTGTTCTTCATGTTCCAGGCCGTGTTCTCGTGGGCCGAGCCGATGATGGACGGCATCGAGGGTGGCGTGCACTGGCTGGGCGAAGTGGTGGGCGGCCTGATGCCCGACGGCATGCTCAAGAGCCTGCTGGTGGACGGCCTGATCGCGGGCCTGGGCAGCGTGGTGGTGTTCCTGCCCCAGATCCTGATCCTGTTCCTGTTCATCCTGACCCTTGAGGAATCGGGCTACCTGCCGCGTGCCGCGTTCCTGCTGGACCGCCTGATGATGGGCGCCGGCCTGTCGGGCCGCTCGTTCATCCCGCTGCTGTCGAGCTTCGCCTGCGCGATTCCGGGCATCATGGCCACGCGCACGATCCAGGACCCGCGCGACCGGCTGACCACGATCCTGGTCGCGCCGCTGATGACCTGTTCGGCACGCCTGCCGGTCTATGCGCTGCTGATCGGCGCGTTCATCCCCGAGCGCACCGTGGCCGGCCTGTTCAACCTGCAGGGGCTGGTGCTGTTCGCGCTGTACGTGGCCGGTATCGTCAGCGCGCTGGTGGTGGCCTACATACTGAAGTGGTTCCGCCGCGACCGCACCGACCATCCGCTGCTGATGGAACTGCCGTCGTACCGCGTGCCGAATCCGCGCGACATCGCCATCGGCCTGTGGGAGCGCGCCCGCATCTTCCTGTCGCGCGTGGGCAAGGTGATCCTGACGCTGACCGTGCTGCTGTGGTTCCTGGCCACGTTCCCGTCGCCGCCGGACGGCGCCACGCAGCCGGCCATCGACTACAGCTTCGCCGGCATGATCGGCCGCGCGCTGGAGTATGTGTTCGCGCCGATCGGCTTCAACTGGCAGATCTGTATCGCGCTGGTGCCGGGTCTGGCCGCTCGCGAAGTGGCGGTTGGCGCACTGGCGACCGTCTACGCGCTGTCGGGCAGCGACGACGCTGTGGCCGTGCAACTGGCGCCGATGATTGCCGCGCAGTGGTCGCTGGCCACGGCGCTGTCTCTGCTGGCGTGGTACGTGTTTGCACCGCAATGCATTTCGACGCTGGCGGTGATCAAGCGCGAGACCAACTCGTGGAAGGTGATGGCGCTGTCCGCCGCCTACCTGACGGGGCTGGCCTACCTCGCCTCGTTCATCACTTACCGCGCCGCGCTGGCGTTCAGCTGACCGCTGAACCGCCATCGCCTAACCGGGTCAAACGGCCATGACGCTCTATCACGCCTTTGAAACCATCGTGGTGCCGCTGATCGTGCTGGCCTGTGCCGTGCACGTGGCCGGCCGGTACATGCCCCGCACACGCGAGCGCGCCAAGGCCAGCCTGGCCGCCACGCTGGGCGGCGCGGCGGCACCGGGCTGGCGCGGCTGGCTGGCGCGCCGCCTCTCGCCCACCCAGGCGGCAGGCTGCGCCACGGGATGCGATACCAACAGCGGCTGCAGTTCGTGCGGATCGAATACGTCGGGATCGTCGGGCGGCAGTGGCAGTCGTGCGGATGACGAGCAGGTGATCCGGTTCGTACGGAAGACCTGATTTTTCTGCCCCGGTTCAAGCGAATGGCGACCTGAAAGGTCGCCATTCTTGTTTCCGGGCGGCACATCTGTCACGCAGAAACGGGTACGCTCGCGCCGGTTTGCTCCCCTCTCCCGCGCGGGAGAGGGGAGCAAACACAGGGTCAACGCAAATACTGCGGGTTCTGACTCCCCTACTGCGCCGTCCCCGGAATCATCAGCGACACCGGCGTGTCCGTGCCGGCCGTGCACGTGGCCTTCAGCATGAACGGTCCTGATCCGGTCGGCACGATGGTCCGCGAGTTGTCGGTCAGCGCCGGCACCAGCGTCACGGGGCCGCTCACCACGCTCCAGGCCCAGGTGCCGTTGCAGTTCATGATGCCGTTGTCGAACCCGCGCTCCATGACATGGGCCGCCACCGGAATGCCGCCGCCGGGCACCACCAGCGGATCGGGGCCGTCATAGACCAGTGCCCACTTCGGCGTCTCGGTGACCAGCAGCGAGGCGCGCGGCTTGGCGGCCAGCGTCAGGCTGCCGGCCACCTGCGACAGCACACTCTGCAGCGGCAGCGATCCGTTGGGACGGCTCGTGGTCACCGTGGTCACGTGGGTCGTGCCGTTGTGCAGCGCCGCCAGCGAGGGCGAGGTCGTGGTGATGCTCCACAGGCCCGTGAAGTCGGGCGTGGCATCGCCGCCATCGTTGCGCACCACCTGCGAGTCGTACTTCTGCGGATAGCCGTTGAGCACGTTCAGCGCATTGATCTGCTGGCCGTACTGCGACAGCACCAGCCGGTACGTCTGCACGCTGCTCTTGAAGACCGAGACCAGGAAGGCGCCGGTCAGCGTGCTGCCGTCGGGCGTGGTCACCTGGACGCTGACCACCGACTGCGCCGCGTTGTCGCTGGTGTTGACGCCGGTCAGCGTGCCGACATTGGCCGCGCCCGTGACCGTCACCGCCACCGTGCTGCTGCGCCATGTCCAGCCGATGCCGGCGGCTGAGCGGTCGGCGCCGTCGCTGTCGATCAGCGACGCCGTGACCGGCAGCACCTGGCCGTTGGTCATCGACAGCACCGGGTACGGCATCGCCAGGCTGTAGGTCCTGACGCCGGCCGCCACCACGGTGATCGTGGCAGAGGTCAGCGGCAGCGTGGTGGTGGCGCCGTTGGCGCCGGTCACGGTAGCCAGCACGTTGATCGAGGCCGTGCCGGTGCCCACGCCGGTCACCACGACGCTGCCCGGCACCGTGCCGTTGGCCACGTTGGCAACACCGCCGTTCGTGCTCGACCAGACGAAGCTCGTCGAGCCTGTCACGTCATTGCCGAGATCGTCGACGACCGATGCCGTCAGCGAAATCGAATTGCCCACGCTGACCTGGCCCGAGGTCTGGCTCATGACCACGGTGTAGGACTTCGCCACCGGCGTGGTGGTCGTGCCGCCGCCGCTGCCGCCACCGCCCGCACCGCCGCCCGTGTCCGCCGGCGCGCCCGCGCTGCTGCCGGACCCGCCGCCTCCGCCGCCACAAGCCCCGAGCATCAATGCCGTCGCCATGCAGGCAAGCCAGCTCGTCCACGTGCGTGTACGCATGATTCGTCCCCTTCGTCGTTATCGGTCCCGTCCCATCTGCCCTCCAATCTAGGCGCGATGTGCGCCGCGCTGTACCGGCCAGAGGGCTGAGCGGCACCGTACAAAACGGGTGGAAATCATCCGTTGGGGGTAAGCCGAACGACGCCGCCCCGGTTGACGCGCCTAAGGGTTTTGCACTACGCTGTGGCGGTCGGCCGATCTTCGGGCCGATACCTGACCTCACCGCATGCAACCAGCCGCCCTCTCCCTCCGCCACGCCGCCGATGCCCCGCGCATCGATGCCGCCGTGCGCGCGGGCGCGACGGGCCTGCTGCCGGTCCGCCTGCCGGGCGCCGCCTCGCTACTGCTAGACCTACCGATCGGTTGCCGGGCCTAGAGCCCGTGGCAAGCTCGGCAGCCCCTCGCCTCCTCTTCCGTCATTCCGTTTGATCCGGAACGCCCCGCACGACGGCCGCGTCCCGCCCTGACTTCCCCAGCGAGGGAGAAAACTCATGCCCATGTTGCGCAACCCCGCCTCCAAGTACCGTCCCGCCCCTGTCGTCGACCTGCCCGACCGCACCTGGCCTTCGCGCCAGATCACCCGCGCCCCGCGCTGGATGAGCACCGACCTGCGGGACGGCAACCAGGCGCTGATCGAGCCGATGAACGGCCCGCGCAAGCTCCGGTTCTTCGAACAACTGGTCAAGATCGGCATCAAGGAGATCGAGGTCGCGTTCCCGTCGGCCTCGCAGACCGATTTCGATTTCGTGCGCATGCTGATCGAGGAGAACCGCATTCCCGAGGACGTCACGATCGTCGTGCTGACGCAGGCGCGGGAAGACCTGATCCGCCGGACGGTGGAGTCCGTGCGCGGCGCCCGGCGCGCCACGGTCCACCTCTACAACCCGATCGCGCCGGCCTGGCGCCGCATCGTCTTCAACGCCTCGCGCGAGGAAATCAAGGAAGTGGCCGTCGCCGGCACGCGCCTGATCCGCGAACTGACCGACGCCATGCCCGGCACGGCCTGGTCGTACGAGTACTCGCCCGAGACCTTCAGCCTGGCCGAACTCGATTTCTCGCTCGAAGTTTCCGACGCTGTCTCGGCGGTCTGGCAGCCCGACGCCGCCCGGCCGATGATCCTGAACCTGCCCACCACGGTGGAATGCAGCACGCCCAATATCTTCGCGGACCAGATCGAGTGGATGCACCGCCGGCTGGCGCGCCGCGAGCACATCGTGCTCTCGGTGCACCCCCACAATGACCGCGGCACCGCCGTGGCCGCCGCCGAACTGGCCGTGATGGCCGGCGCGGACCGCGTGGAAGGCTGCCTGTTCGGCAACGGCGAGCGCACCGGCAACGTGGATCTGGTCACGCTGGGGCTCAACCTTTATACGCAGGGTGTCGACCCCGAACTGGACTTCTCCGATATCGACGAGGTCAGGCAGTGCGTCGAGCACTGCAACCAGCTGCCGGTGCACCCGCGCCACCCGTACGTGGGCGACCTCGTCTTCACGGCGTTCTCTGGCTCGCACCAGGACGCCATCCGCAAGGGCTTTGCCCAGCAGAAGCCCGACGCCATCTGGGAAGTGCCCTACCTGCCGATCGACCCGGCCGACCTGGGCCGCAGCTATGACGCGGTGATCCGCGTGAACAGCCAGTCGGGCAAGGGCGGCATGGCGTATCTGCTTGAACAGGTTCACGGCATCTTCATGCCGCGCCGGCTGCAGATCGAGTTCAGCCGCGCCGTGCAGGTCATGACGGACGAGACCGGGCTCGAAGCCAGCGCCGAGGATCTCTACGCGCTGTTCCGGCGCGAGTACCTCGACGTGGACGCGCCGCTGCGGCTGGCCTCGCACCGCATGGTGTCCACCGGCGACAGCACCGTGGAGATCGAGATGGAACTGGAGCGCGACGGCCAGCCGGTGCGTATCCGGGGCGCCGGCAACGGGCCGATCGACGCGGCCGTGGACGCCTTCGCGCGCGGCCTGGGCCTGACGGTGCGCGTGATGGACTACCACGAGCACGCCATGACCACCGGCGCCAACGCCAATGCGGCCTGCTACGTGGAAGTACGCGTCGGCGATTCGCCCACGGGCTTCGGCGCCGGCGTGGACAGCAGCATCGTCACGGCGTCGCTCAAGGCCGTGGTATCGGGCGTGAACCGGCACCTGGCGGCGCGCGGCGGCGAGCAGGCGCAGGCGGCCTGACCAGCGGCCCGGCGCACGCGCCGGGCAGAAAAACGGTGTGCCCTCCCCCCAGAGGGCACACCTGCAAAGACGTCCTCGCGGACGCCCACGACATGCGCGGTGCACAACCACCGTGCGCACAGCGTAAGGGCGGGCGGCGGCGCGCGCCACGAATAAATCCGCATGTGAATAGAAGCATCGGGGCGCAGGCGCAAGCCCCGGACAGGGCTTTCGGGCGATGGTGTCGCGTGCGGGCGACGCCTCGGCACGCCAAACGTGTCGGCTGCGCTCCACTTGTCCTGCATCAAGGTCCGGGCGATTGGCAACGCCCACACTGGTCACACTTTTTCGAAGTCGAGTGTTTGACCAATGACCACTACCTCCACTCCCCGCAGCACTCCCCGCAGCAAGACCATCGCTTCCTCGATCTGCCTGGCGCTCGCCGCCGCCACGTTCGGCAGCCTTTCAGCGCCGGCCTTCGCCGCCGATGACGCCCAGGGCAACTGGATGGTGCGCCTGCGCGGCACCTACCTGGACATGGCAAACAAGTCCGACCCCGTGGGCGGCGTCGGCGCCTCAGACCGCATCCACGTCAACAACAAGTGGATTCCGGAAATCGACGTCACGTACTTCATCGTGCCGCATATCGCCGCGGAACTCGTGCTGACGGTGCCGCAGAAGCAGAACGTCAGCCTCGACGGCAGCAAGATCGGCACGTTCAAGCACCTGCCGCCGAGCCTGCTGCTGCAGTACCACTTCGTGCCGAACGGCACGTTCCGCCCGTACGTGGGTGCCGGTGTCAACGTGACGCGCATCTACGGCGGCGACCTGGCCGGCGGGCTGGGCCTGGACCGCTGGAGCGTGGGTCCGGCACTGCAGATCGGCATGGACTACCGGATCAACAAGAACTGGTTCCTGAACGTCGACGCCAAGAAGGTCTGGATTTCGAGCAACGTCTATGCGGGCTCGACCAAGATCTCGACGGTCAAGCTCGATCCGTGGCTGTTCAGCGCGGGCGTGGGCTACCGCTTCTGATTTTTGCGTTGTCTCCGGAAGGGGTGCCGACCCGGCGCCCTTCTCCGTCTCCCTGCGCGCGGCAATCCCGCGCGCTTTTTTCGTTCCAGGGGCCGGGAGGCGGCGGCGACCTAGCGGAACGCCGGTTCGTCGAAGCTGCGCAACTTGCGGGAATGCAGTTGCTCCACGCCGTTCTCGCGCAGGATACGGATGGCTTCGAGCCCGATGGTCATGTGCTGGCTGACGCGCTGGCGATAGAACGCGTTGGCCATGCCGCGCAGCTTCAGCTCCCCATGCAGCGGCTTGTCGGAGACGCACAGCAGCGTGCCGTACGGCACGCGCAGCCGGAAGCCGTTGGCGGCCACGGCGGCGCTCTCCATGTCGATGGCGATGGCGCGCGACTGATTGAAGCGCGCGTAGAGCGCCTTGGACTTCAGCTCCCAGTTGCGGTCGTCGGTGGACACCACCGTGCCGGTCCGCATGCGCGTCTTCATCTCGGTGCCCGACAACCCCGTCACGCGCGCCACGGCCTCCTGCAGCGCGACCTGGATCTCGGCAATCGGCGGCACCGGCACCCACGGCGGCAAATCGTGGTCGAGCACGTGGTCGTCACGCACGTAGGCGTGGGCCAGCACGTAGTCACCCAGTTGCTGTGAACGGCGCAGGCCGCCGCAATGGCCCACCATCAGCCAGCAATGGGGCCGCAGCACCGCCAGGTGGTCGGTCATGGTCTTGGCGTTGGAAGGCCCCACGCCGATATTCACCAGCGTCACGCCCAGCCCGTCCTCGCGCACCAGGTGGTACGCCGGCATCTGCGGCAGTGCGCGCGGACGCGAGGCGTCCTCGGGCTCCACCGCGCCGAGCGGCTGCACCACGTCGCCGGGCTCGACGAAGCGGACATAGCCGTCGCCGCCGCCGCTGGCCATCAGTCCCCGGCCCAGCGTGACGAACTCGTCCACGTAGCGCTGGTAGTTGGTGAACAGCACGAAGCGCTGGAAGTGCTGCGGCGCGGTGCCCGTGTAGTGGTAAAGGCGCTGCAGTGCCAGATCGACGCGCTCGGCGGAGAACAGCGAGAGCGGCCAGGCCTCGCCCGGCGTGGGCTCGTAGGTGCCGTTGGCGATCGAATCGTCGATGCGGCTCAGTTCGGGCAGTACGAACGACGCTTCCAGCTCGCGCGCCTGCGTGTAGCTGATGTCGGTGGTCGACGCCTCGATCACGAACGGCAGCGGGATCGGCTGCCGGGACAGGCCCACCACGACCGGAACCCGGTGGTAGCGCATCAGGCGTTCGATCTGGTCGCGGTAGTAGTCGCACAGCAGGTCCGGCCGCGTCACGGTGGTGCCGTAGACGCCCGGATAGGCCACGGTGCCCCAGGACGGCCGGCTGTCGGTCACCATCGTCTCCAGGTTGACCGAGATGCCGAGGTAGGGGTAGCACGCGTGCGCCGCCGACGGCAGGGGCTTGCCCTGGGCGAAGGCGTCGAAGCGCGCCCGCACCGCCGCCACGGAACTGTCGTAGATCTCGCCGATGCGCGCGAGGGCGCTGTCGGCGTCGGTGAACTCGGCCAGCTGATCGGCCGGATGGGCGGAAGAGAAGATCGGTGCGTTCATGGCAGCCATCATACCGCCAGCGTCCGGCGGGTGACAGGGCTGCCGCGTGCGCGGCCGTACCGTGCGCGAGGCCGCACTGCGCGGACGAAGTAGTTTGACGCCGCCGCATCCGCTTCGCTACACTCTGTCGCCAAATCGGGCGGCATTGGCACGGCGTGCCGCGGGAAACGCGGCCCGGAGCGTTCCTGTGCCCCACTTTCGATGGGGATGCATGGCGCGGTGCCAGTATCAGGCAGGAGGAATCGTCGATGGAAGTTCGTAACCCGTTGCCCGCTGAAATCGAGGCGGCCAGGCTGCTCCTGGTTGCCAACGGCTGGGAACAGGTCAACAACCCCGAACGGTTCGCGCAGCTGATCGCCAACTCCCAGCGGGTGGCGGTGGCCGTGGAGGCCGGCGAGGTCATCGGCTTTGCCCGTGCGCTCTGCGACGACATTTCCAACGGCTACATCTCGATGGTGGCCGTGGCGCCCCAGCACCGGCGCCGTGGCATCGGCCGCGCCCTGCTGCGGCATGTCATGGGCAACGATCCCGATATCACCTGGGTCCTGCGCGCGGCGCGTTCGTCCGAAGCCGCGTTCTTCGGCCAGCTTGGCTTCACGCCCTCGATGGTGGCGATGGAGTGGCGCCGCCGCTAGGCGCCCCCTTGCCCCCTTCCGTCCGAATCTGACTATTCGGCCATCGCGCGCCGGAACTCCTCGGCCGTACCCGCCTGGCGGAACAGCTTGCCGCCCGGCGCAAAGCGGTCGGCCGTGGACAGCCCGCCCACCACCACGGGATCGAATCCCGCCTCCCTGACCAGCGCCGACGCCACCATCAGCGCCTCGGCATCGTTGCCGGCCAGCGGCACCGCCATCAGCGGCGGCTTGCGATGGCTTTCGCGGGCGAAATCGCCGGCACTGGTGAAGTTGAACGCGCGGACGACGCGCGCGCCGGGCAGGTACTTTGCCGTGGTCGCGCCGATACCGTTGGCCTTGACTTCGTCCACCACCGCGCCGTCGCGCCCGGCAATGGCATTGGTGGCGTCTAGCACGATCTTGCCCTTCCAGTTGTTCTGCTGGCCCACCTCGGGCACCGCGCCGTAGGGGACGGCCAGCAGCAGCACGTCGGCGAAGGCTACCGCCTGGGCCACGGTGCCGGCCTGCGCCAGCGGGCCCAGGCCGTCGACCAGCGGCTTGAGCGACTCGGGGTGGCGCGACGAGAACATCACCGGATGTCCGGCCCGGACCCACAGCCCGCCCACGGTGCCGCCAATCTTGCCCGAGCCGATCACGCCGATCCTCGACCTGCCTCCGTCCTTGCCCGAGTCCTTGCCCTTGCGGCCGGGCTGGGCGATGCCCGGCGTGACCGGCAGCGCCAGCAACACGCTCCACCCGCCTGCGATCAGCCATCTGCGGCGGCCCGACGGCCGTCCATGCGGACCATGCGCCATGACGCGGCTCCTGTGAGTGTCCTGTCCTCACTCTAGGCCAAAAACCGCCGGGTCAGCAGCCAGGCTGTCACGCGAGCGTCACGGCCCATGCCTAGACTGGCGCGCGGCAACGTGCCGCGCACGCCGCACCGGACCACACGACAAAAGGAAAAAAGACATGGGAAGCAGGTCGAGGAAGCCCGCCAGCCGGGTATCGCAGACGATTGGCGCCGCCACCATTCTGGCGCTGGCCGCCGCCCTGGCCGCCTGCGGCGGCAGCGATGACAACGGCAGCAGTGCCGGCAACGGCAACACCGGCAACGCCGGCAATGGCGGCACGGGCACCACGCCGGCCGCCGTCCAGCCGCTGTCGGGCGGCTCGCTCTACGTGGGCGCGGCCAGCTTTGGCGACACCGTCTCCGTGGCGCTCGACCAGCCCGCCGCCGGCCAGCTGACGCTGCGCTTCCTCGATTCCCGCTTCGGACTGGCCGGTACACTGGTGGGCCAGTACAAGGTCGAGGGCAACATGTATCGCGTCTCGAATCTGGCAGCCTCGGACAGCGACGTGCCGGCCGCGCTGGCGGCCGCGGCGGCTGCCATCACGTTCAGCTTCTCGGTGGACGACGGCCTGCTGTCCGGCGCCCTGGGCCAGGTGCCCAACGTGCTGGCCGGCAACGGCGCGCTGCTGCAGGGCTACGTCTCGGCCGCCAACCGTGGCGCGCAACTGGCCGACGTGGCCGGCACCTACAGCTACCTGCGCCAGGCGGGCGATGCGGCCAGCGCCGGCCAGCTTGCCATCGACGCCACCGGCGCCGTGCGCGTCTGCGCCGGCCAGGGCTACAGCGCCAGCTGCGCGGGCGGCCAGGCCGGGCAGCTCAGCGCCGACGCCGACCAGTCGCGCTACCCCGGCGCCTACACGCTGACGCTGGGCGGCAGCAAGGTGGGCCGCGTGTTCGTGGGCCGCCAGCAGGGCAGCGTGGCGCTGTTCGTCGACGAGACCGGCGCCAGCGCCAGTGCCGCCACCGGCAACTGGGTGGTGCGCCCGGCCACCGCGCTGGCCGCCAACGCCGTGGACGGCGACTGGATCTGCTCTGAACCCGAACTTGACGCCAGCAACGCCGTCACGGGCCGTACGCGCCGCAACATCGTCTCGGTGACCGGCGACGCGCTGGCGGCCGACAACATCCCGGTCGACGTGAGGCTGGCCTACAACAGCGTGGGCGGCGCCACGGCCAACGGCCTGCTGTCGGGCAACTGGCAGGAAACCGTGGCCAGCCAGCCACGCAGCGCCACGCTGACCTGGCTGCCGGTGAGCCGCAACCTGGCCTACCAGCTGCGCCAGGTGCCCGGCACCGAACGCCAGCTGCCGGCCGTCTGCGCGCCGCTGCCGGCGCCCACGCCCATTGCCACCTACCTGACTGCCGCCGCCGGCCAGAACGCGCTGGTGACCATGGCCGACCTGCGCCCGACGCAGCCGGCCATCGGCCGCGACCAGATCTATTACAAGCTCGGGCGCTACGCCGTCGAACCGCTCAAGAACTTCGACGACGCCTGCGAGAACAACGGCCAGAACAAGACAGCCAAGACCGGCGTCACGGCCACCTCGCGCATCGACGACCTGAGTTCGTTCACCTGCACCAAGGCCGTGGGCGAGAAGCCCGAGGACATGAAGACGCTGGTGGTGGGCCCGTTCGGCGAGCCGTACCTGACCGATGGCCACCACGCCTTCAGCACGGTCATGGAGGCGCCCACGGGCGGCCCGCAGGCGAAGATGTGGGTGCGGGTCCAGGACAACCTGTCCGGCCTGAACCGCGCCCAGTTCTTCCGCACGCTGCGCGAGCGCAAGCTGGTCTGGCTCAAGGATGGCGAGAACCGCCCGGTCTACCCGGCCGACCTGCCGCGCGCCGTGGGCCTGAACAACGGCCTGGGCAACGACCCGTACCGCTCGCTGGTCTACTTCACGCGCGACGTCGGCTACGCGCCGCCCTCGGGCGCCACGGAGTACACGGAGTTCTACTGGGGAGACTGGCTGCGTACGGTCGTTGACCTGAAGCAGGTCAACCTTGACGACACCGCCAGCTACCTCGCGGCCGTGCGCAAGGCTTCGGAAGCCATGGTGGCGCTGGCACCGGACGCCATCGTCAGCGGCGACAAGACCGCCGCCACGCTGGGCCGGCTTGACGCATTCGGGCAGACCGAGTTCGACAAGCTGTCGCAGCCGGTGGGCTCGGCATCGCCGGGCAAGCTGCCGTATGCGGTGGATTACCGGGGGAAGTTGAAGCCTTGAAGCTGGGGGTGCTAACCTCTCCCGCAACGCGGGAGAGGGGGGCTAAAACAGAAAGGGGGCGATCAAACCGTACCCGTTTCTGCGTCCCCCATCACTCCGGCTGGATGCCAGCGGACTTGATGATCCGCCCCCACTTCTCCGACTCCTGCGACTGGAATTTCGCCAGTTCGGCCGGGGAGCTCGTGAACACCTCGGTGCCGGTGGTCTTGTAGAACTGCGACGCCGTCTCGCTCTTTGCGGCCTTCACCAGCGCCTGGCTCAGCTTGGTCACCACCGCCGGCGGCGTGCCGGCCGGGGCGTAGGCGGCGAACCAGTAGCTCATCTCGTAGCCCTTCACGCCGGCCTCGTCGATGGTCGGGACTTCCGGCGCCAGCGGCGAACGGGCCTTGCCCGACACACCCAGCGCGCGCAGCTTGCCGGTCTTGACTTGCGGCAGGCCCGTGGCGGTATCCGTGATCATCATCTGGATCTGGTTGCCGAGCAGGTCGGTAATGGCCAGCGGGTTGCTCTTGTACGGCACATGCAGCAACTGCACATGCGCCATCTGCTGGAACAGTTCGCCGGCGATGCGCGACGACGAGCTGCCGCTGCCGAAGCTCAGCTTGCCCGGCTCCTTCCTGGCCAGTGCGATGAACTCGCCCACGGTCTTGGCCGGCACCTGCGGGTTGACCACCATGATCTGGCCGCCACGGCCCAGCGCGGTCAGCGGGGCGTAGTCCTTGACCGGGTCATACGGCAGCTTCTTGAACAGGTGTTCGTTGGCGGCGTGCGTGGTGTTGGTGGTGATCAGCACCGTGTAGCCATCGGGCGCGGCCTTGGCCACGTCACTGGCGGCGATGAAGCCATTGGCGCCGGGCTTGTTGTCCACCACCACGGTGACCTTGCTGTCCACGGTCATGGCCTGGCCGATGGCGCGGGCCAGCTGGTCGGTGGCGCTGCCGGCCGCGAACGGCACCACGAAGCGCACCGGCTTGTCGGGAAACTCTGCCCAGGCGCTGCCTGCGGGCAAGGCCAGGCACATCGCCCAGGCGGCAATCGCCAGCGGCTTGCGGAATCCGTACATCGTTGTCTCCTCTTTCTTGACTCGTTTTGACATGGGGAACGGCTCGGCGGTCATGCAGCGCCGCCGGCGAGCCGCGGCGGCAGGGGGATCGGCAGGCCCAGCAGCAGGAAGGCCAGCGCCTTGCCGTGGGTATCGAGATTGAGCGCATCGTTGACGCCGCCATCGAGCACGCCGTCGATGACGAAGTTCATCGCCTGGATCGACGCCACCACATGGCGCTTCACGGCCCGGGGCCGGCGGGCGGCGAACAGCGCGCGCACGGCGTCCTCGGTGACATGGGCCACGAGGTGGTCGAAATCGCGGGCATCGTAGGCGATCACGCTGATGTTGGAGCGGTCGCCCTTGTCGCCGGTGCGGCCATGGGCAAACTGGTAGAGCGGCGCGGTGGCGGCGGGCGCGGCGGTCGGGGGGGTCATCGCGGGCTCCGGTCAGGCAACGAAGGAATGGGTGACGGCCACGGCGTCGCGCGGCACCAGGCAGGACGTGGCGTTCAGCCGCGCACGCAGCGCGGTGCGCACGCCGCCGCCGCCGGCCGGGCCGCAGGTGTAGAGCGCGTTGACCTCGCGCAGCAGCGCCTGGGCAACCGCCTTGTCCTCGTGGGCCAGCGCCACGCGCATGCGCACGTCGCGCGCCCCGGCCTCGTGGGGCTGCGGCGCGGCCAGCATGGCGCCGCCGTCGTCGGCGAACACGCTCAGCACCCCGATCAGGTCGCAGCGGATCGGCGCCTCATGGCCCAGCCCCTGCATGCGCTTGCGGACGATGTCGGCAGCCAGGCGCGCCCGCGCGGCGGCGTTCGGGCCGGCGTAGGAGATCTCGCCCTCGGCGAACCAGCCGCCCTGGTGGAACAGGTTCGCCTTCAGCTCGGCCGGACGCGGATGGCCGCGCACATTGCCCACGGCCACGCGGTCCGGGCCAACCTGCTCGACCGTGACCGCGCCGATATCGGCCACCACGTCCGGCGTCAGGTAGGCGCTGGGGTCGTGTACCTCGTAGAGCAACTGTTCCTTCACGGTGCGCAGATCCACGCAGCCGCCGGTGTTGGCCGCCTTGAAGATCTCGATGCCGCCGCCGGCGTCGAGCCGGGCGATCGGGAAGCCCACGTCGTGCACGTCCGGCACGTCCTTCATGCCGGGGTCGGCAAAATAGCCGCCGCTGACCTGGGCGCCGCATTCGAGCAGATGGCCCGCCATGGTGGCCGCCGCCAGGCGGTCCCAGTCGTCCCAGGCCCAGCCGAAGTGCGCCATGGCCGGCCCGACCGCCAGCGCGGGGTCGGCCACGCGGCCGCAGACCACCACCTGGGCGCCCTCGCGCAGCGCGTCGGCAATCGCCCGCGCGCCGATATAGGCGTTGGCGCAGACGAAGCGCGCCTCGGGAAACGCCTCGCCGACGATGCCGCGCAGCATGGCGCGGCCGGCTTCGTGCGAGAGATCATCGCCCTCCACCACGGCCACGCGCGGCGCGGGCAGGCCCAGCTCGGCGGCCAGCGCCAGCACGCGGCGCGCGGCGGCGTGGGGATTGGCCGCGCCAAAGTTGCCGATGACCGGAATGCCGTGCCGCAGGCACAGGCCCAGCACCGGCGTCAGCAGCAGGTCGAGCAACGGCTCGTAGCCGTGTTCGGGATTCTCGCGCCGGGCCAGCTGGGCCAGCGCCAGCGTGCGCTCGGCGAGCGTCTCGAAGATCAGGGCGCCGGGGCCGCCCGCGGCGATCAGCGTGCGCACCACGGGCAGGGCGGCATCGGTACGGTCGCCGGAGAAGCCGGCTCCGGAGCCGATCAGCAGGGGGGCAGTCATGGGCGTTGGCAGGGTTCCAGTAGGCAGCGATTGCATTCTAGGCGCAGCCGGTTAACCTCGACAAACGGATGATTTGGATTAACCTATTGAGAAATTCGATGAATCACGTTCATATCATTTTCCGCCCCCGCCCATGCTCGCCAACCTCTCGGTCAAGCACCTGCGCGCGTTCGTCGCGCTGGCCACCCACCGCAACTTTACGCGCGCCGCGCAGGCGTGCCATCTCTCGCAATCGGCGTTCAGCACGCTGATCCAGACCATCGAGGAGCAAGCCGGCAGCCGCCTGTTCGAGCGCACCACGCGCCATGTGGACCTGAGCGCCGACGGCCGCCGCTTCGACGAGGCGGCGCGCCGGCTGCTGGCGGACTTCGAGAGTGTCTTCGAAGACCTGCGCGACCACGCCGAGCGCCGCAAGGGCCGCGTGTCGATTGCCGCGCTGCCTTCGCTGGCCGGCGGCGACCTGCCGCCGCTGATGGCCGACTTCCACCGGCGCTACCCCGGCATCGCGCTGGCCCTGCACGACCAGCTTGCCGACGGCTGCATCGACATGGTCCGGCGCGGCCAGGCCGATTTTGCGCTGGCGCCGGCGCCGGGCCAGGATACGGACCTGCGCGTCGAACCGCTGGTGCACGACAGCTTCTACCTGGTCTGCCCGGCCGACCACGCACTGGCCGCGAAGCGCCGCATCGCGCCCCAGGCGCTGGCCGGGCTGCCGTTCATCCAGCTGTCACGCACCAGCAGCGTGCGGCAGCATCTCGACGCGGCGCTGCATCCGCTGCGGCTCAACGGGGTGATGGAGGTGGAGCACCTGGCCACGGTGGCGGCGCTGGTCGAGGCGGGGCTGGGGGTATCGGTGGTGCCGGCGCTGGCGCTGTTCCAGTTCCGGCGCGAGGGGCTGGCTATCCGGCCGATGCAGATGCCCACGCTGCAGCGCGATATCTGCCTGGTGCGGCTGCGCGAGCGCAGCGATTCGGCAGCCGCCGCCGCGATGATCGACGCGCTGCGCGCACACTACGGCACGGCGGCGCCGGGCACGCTCAAAAATGGCCGAGGTAGCCGCCGTCCACGGCCAGCACCTGACCGCTGACGTACGACGCCGCCGGCGAGGCAAGGAAGACCACCGCGCCGGCCACTTCGGCAGGCTGGCCCCAGCGGCCCAGCGAGGTGCGGTTGCGCAGCCACTCGGCCACGCCGGCGTCCTCGACCATCGCCTGGTTCGGCCCGGTGGCGAAGTAGCCCGGCGCGATGGCGTTGACCGTGATGCCCTGCCGGCCCAGATCGGCGGCCATGGCGCGCGTCAGTGCGTCGAGACCGCCCTTGGTGGCCGGATACAGCACGTCGTTGGCGCGGGCGATCTGCCCGGCAATCGAACTGACATTGACGATGCGCCCGTAGCCGCCCTGCGCCATCAGCCGCGCCGCGTGGCGGCACAGCGCGTAGGGCGCCACGAGGTTGGTTTCGAGCATCGCGCGCAGGTCGTCGGCGTCGAGTTGCGCCATGCCGCTGCGGTTGCGTGCGCCCGCGTTGTTGACGAGGATATCGAGCCGGCCATGGTCTGCCTCGATCCGCCCGAACGCGGCGGCGGCGGCCGCTGCATCGTTGATGTCGAGCACCAGTGCCCCGGCGCTGGCGCCGCGCGCCTGCAGCTGCGCCACGGCATCGGCCACGCGCTGCGCATTGCGCGCGCAGACCAGCACGTGCGCGCCGGCATCGGCCAGGCCCGTGGCAATCGCCAGGCCCAGGCCCTGCGCGCCGCCGGTGACCAGCGCCACGCGGCCGGCGAGCGAGAAAGGATGGCGGGGGTGGTCGGGGTGGTCGGGGGCGGAGATCGGCATGGCGGGAACTATACCGCAGCGCCTCCGCCCGCCCTGTCCGCCTCCGCCTCGCCGCCTCAGCGGATCAGCTTGCCCGTGGACGAGACGATCGACATTTCGACAAACGACGAGCCAGTGTGCCGCGTGGCGCTGTAGCTGATCAGGATGCCGCCGAGGTCGTAGTCGCGCAGCCCTTCGAGCGCGTTCACCAGCTTCTCGCGGGTAGGCTCGGGGCCGGCGCGGCGCAGGCCCTCCACCAGCACCTTGGCCGACAT
Source organism: Cupriavidus agavae (assembly GCF_004217045.1). Classification (GTDB taxonomy): domain Bacteria; phylum Pseudomonadota; class Gammaproteobacteria; order Burkholderiales; family Burkholderiaceae; genus Cupriavidus; species Cupriavidus agavae. The sequence goes on along the minus strand of NZ_SGXM01000008.1, from coordinate 122,381 downwards.
GAACCCTTCCATGCCCGCGTTGCTGGCGTCCACGTTCTGCGCCTTGGCCATGCCGCGATACTCGCTGGCAATGCTCATCTGGCTCGAATTCATGCCCGGCACCACCTGGGTGATGATCAGGCCCTTGCCGTCGTCGCCCAGATCCCTGATGAACGAATCCGCCGCGTTGTTCGACAGCGTCACGAACTGCGCCTGGCTGCCGGCCTTCTTCATCTCGCGGATGATCTTCGCGGCCTCGGAGCCCGAGCCGATCACCATCACGGCCTGCGGGTTGGCCTTGTTGACGCTGGCCACGCCCTGCGCGATGTCGCCCATCGGCCGGTTGAACGATGCCGCGCCGGCCGGCTGCACGCCGCGCGCCTGCAGCGCCGTGTTGAACCCTTCGAAGACGTCTTGCCCGAAGCCGTCGTTGGCGTAGAAGATGGCGATCCGGCTCATGCCGGACGTGGCCAGGTGGTTGATCGCCCGCGCCACCTCGTCCTGGTATTTGGCGCGCACGTTGAACACGTAGCGGTTCACGGGCCGGTGCAGCGTGATGGCGCCGGTCAGCGGCGCCACCAGCGGCACCTTCTCGGCGGCGATGATCGGCAGGATGCTTTCGTTCTGCGGCGTGCCGCGCACCATGAACAGCGCGAACACCTTGTCTTCGCCGATCAGCTTGCGCACGTTGTCGGGGGTGCGTCTGGCGTCGAAGCCGTCGTCGTAGGTCAGCAGTTCGATGCGCCGCCCGCCCACGCCGCCGTTGGCGTTGACAGCGTTCAGGTAGACCTGCGCGCCGGCGATCTGCTCCTTGACCGAGCCCGCCACGGGGCCGCTGACACCGGCCGACTGGCCGATCCGGATGGTGGATTTGGTGATGCCGGGTTCGGCGTGCGCCGCCATGGGCGCGACGAATCCCAGCGTGGCGGCAAGCATGCCGCACGCAAACTGTCTTGCGTTCCTCATTGTGACCCCTCCTGAAGCGCTGGCTTTTTATGATCGACTGCAGCTGCTGCGCCGCGCGGTCTGCGCGCACCCGGAAGTGCGCCGCACGGCGGCTCAGGGAAGGTAACCCAACGGCGGTAATTGTTCAAACGAATGGACAGTCCGGGCGCGGATGACCCGAACGGGTGTTGCAGGCACAGGACAGCACACCCCGGGGATTACCCGGGGGTCATCCTTGCCACCGCCTGCGCCGGAGGGCTCAGGGGAAGGCCGGCACTGCCGGGTCGAGGCCGGCGAAACGGGCTTCGGGGTGGGTCTTCTGCAGCAGCGTCTCGATTTCCTCGACACGGCCGCGCGGCACGTCCACCATCAGCAGCAGCCTGCCCGCCTCGATGTCCTTCTCGAACGCGCGCAGCCGGCTGTTGGGGGCGGAGCTGCCGATCATGCTCGACGCCCAGGCGCCAAACACGGCGCCCAGCACCGCCAGCACGCCCACCAGGCCCCACTGCGGCGTGTCGCTGACGATCGGGAACATGGCCACCACCACACCGGCCACGATGCCCACGCCACCGCCGACCATGAGGCCCATTTCGGCCGCGTGGACGATGTCGGAAGTCTGGAACAGGTTGGCTTCGTGCAGCCCGGTCATGTCGGAGCCGTCGCGGCCGACAAAGTGGATGTGGCGATTCTCGATGCGGGCCAGCAGCAGGTCGTCCATGGTGCGGCGGGCGCTTGCCGTGTCGGGCAACAACCAGAAGATCCGTTTGCGCATGACTTGCCTCCTCTGTCAGGCCGCCCCGGAACATGGGTCTGGCGTCAGGGACGGTTTTGTCCGTTCTACTCTCTCCGGAGGGACAGCGCAAGGCGCCGGACGGACCCTCCGCGGGTGACGTGCGCGCGCGTGGCTTGCGCACGTCACCTCGCACTGCAGCACGCGGTCAGAATGTGATCGGCAGCCGCACCGTCACGGTCAGGTCGGGCGTGTCGCGCGTCAGGCCGGCGCCCACCGACAGGTTCAGCGTGTAGCGGTTGTTGAAGCGGTACGAGTAGCCCACCAGCAGCGTGCCCTGCGTAATGCGCACCGAGCCCGGCACGGTCTGGCCGTTCTGCTTGGTCGGCCAGATGATGCTCTGGTCGTAGCCGATACTGAACGACGCATGCTCGTTGAGCGACAGGCCCATGCCGAAGTTGAACTGGAAGATGTCCCCCGGCGAGATCTTGCCCAGGAACTCCTTCTCGCCGTTCAGCACCGTGCGGCTGATGTTGTCGCGGGCAAAGTTGTGCAGGTAGCTGAACGTGCCGAAGAACACGGCCGGATCGGTCGGCAGCAGCCATGTCACGCCGGGCTGGATCGCCTGGAAGCCGGTGCCGGTGGGCATGCCCAGCGGCAGCCCGGTGCCCGTGGTGTTGCTCACGCAGCGCGTCACGCAATCGGTCACCACCTCGAACGGGTCGCGGCCCGTGTTCGACTTGTAGCGCAGCCAGCCGATGAAGAACGGCATCTTCTCGTTGCCGTAGTTGAGCTGGTAGCGCAGCGTGGCCTCCACGTCGCCCAGCCCGCTGCCGCTGGAGTTGAACACGTTGTCCACCGCCGTGCCCGTGAACACCTCGCGGCTGACCGTATCGCTGCTGGTATGCACGTACGGCACCTTGGCTTCGATTTCCAGCCGCTTGGTCAGGCCGTAGCGGAACGCCATGGCGCCCACGTACGTGGAAGTCTTCACCTGGCGCACGTCCACCAGGCCGATCAGCACCGCCGGGATCACCGTGTAGCCCACCAGCGCCACGCGGTCGCTCGACGAATAGCCGTACTGGAAGCTCGGCTCCACCACGATCTTGCCGGCCGGGGTCAGCACGCCGGGCTGGTCGAAGATCGGCGCGATCTCGGGCGGGCGGGTCTCGCGCTCGGGCGGGCGGCCCACGGGCTCCTCCACGCCGGCGGCCTCGCCGGGCTGCGCGGCCTGGCCCTGCACCGTGTTGTCGGGCGGCGGCGCGGCAATCGGCGCCTGCTGCGCCTGCACGCCCTGCTGGGCCGTGTTGTTGATCTGCGTGGCACTGGCCGCCGCGCCAGCCGCCGCCGCGTTGGTGGCGGCGTTGCCGCCCGTGACGCCGGTGCCCTGCATGCCGCGCTTGCGGGCCAGGGTCTCGTTGTCCACGGTGGTGCGCAGCGCGCGGATGGTGGCCTCCTGATCGGCCAGCGCGCGCTTCATCGCGTCGAGTTGCCGGGCCTGCTCGGCCAGCTCCTTCTGCAATGATTCGAGTTGTCCGGACGCGGGTGGCCCCGCATCCGGAATGTTCTGTGCCTGGGCCATGCCGCCAAGCAACAGCATCGAGCATCCGGCATAGCGGATGCCCTGCAGCGAACGCTTCTTCATGACGTCTTCCTCCCCCGGGACGGCGGGCTTGACTTCAGGGCCCGCACCTGTTGTTCGTTCCTACACCGCGACTACCTCATTGCCGCCGACCTCTGGATCACGCTGTTCAGCGCAGTGTTGGCAAGCTGCGACCGGAAGGCCGCGAGCGTGTTCACGCTGGCGTTGAGCGTCATGAGGCTCTGAATGTTCTGGTTGTTGAGATTATTCTGAATGACCGTGCCCGGCATGTTCGCTGCCGCACCAAGATTGGCGACGTTGCCGGCACCATTCTGTACGACGGTCATCAGTCCGTTGGTGGCCACGATGCCGGCATTGGCAATGGCTTGCTGCGCCATGCCGGCCGCGCCCGCTGCCGTGGCTGTGGCGCCCGCGGCTGCCGCGCTGGCCGCCGTGGACGCCGCGCCTGCCGCGCCCTGCGCGGTGGCAACCGCGCCATTGGCTGCCGTGCCCGCGGCCTGGGCAGCCTGGCCCGCCGCGCCCTGCGCCGCCGCCGCGGCCGCCTGGGCCGCCGCCACCGCGGCGTTGGCCGCGTTGTTGGCTGCGCTCACCGCCACGGTGACCTGGCCCAGCGCCTGCTGCAACTGCGCGGCCTGCGCCGCCGTGATGGCGCGCACATCGGGAATCGTGATGCTGGTGGAGACCGCCAGCGCGCCGTTGACGAATACCGCGCGATCGATGCCGAAGCCGATCTGCAGCCCGCCGGCATCAAAGCCGCCGCGCGACTCTTCAAGCCGCGCCTGCGCCACCGGCTTCCACTTGGCCATGCCCTTGCGTGCCTCGGCCACCGGCGCCTCGGGGTCGCGCGTGGCCAGCGTCATGGCGCGGGCCACCGGATCTCCGGCGGGCTGGTGGCGGGCCACGGTGGCCTTGTTCACCGGTACGACTGGCGCAGGTGCTTCGGCAACGGTTTGCCCTGCATCGGGTGGATCGAAGCTCTCGGCCGGCGCGTGTCCGGCCAGTTCCGCCACGGCGGTTGCCACGGCAGTTGCCGCAACCGGTGCGCCGTCGCCCAGCGACGGCAGCTCCAGCGATACGGGCATCGCCGCGAGTTCCACCGCATAGGGCACCGCCAGGCTGGCACTGCCGACGGCGTCGGCGGCCAGCACGTCGGTTTCCGCGAACGCGTGGCCGGTACACGCCAGGCCCGCGCCCAGCAGCATGGCCGCCGTGGCCGGGCGCGCCGCGCGTACGGTGCGCCGCGGCACGCCGGATGCGCGTGGTGCGGATGAATCGGTTGTCTGAACCATGGTGCTCCCCTGCTCAGAAATCCGAGGCGCCATGCTTGGGCATGACGGTGAAATACAGGCTGTCGCGGTTGATCCCCATCGAATATGGCCCGGTTGGCGCGACTCGCCAATCCGACGCCAGATTGAAACGCGCGTTCTCCGTGCGGTTGTTGATCACGAACAGCAGTCCGCTGTCCCAGATCTTCTCGAAATACTCGCGTTCCAGCGCGCGCGTGCCGCGTGCGGGGTCGCCAATCAGCACGCGGTTGCCGTTGATGCCCTTGACGACGACGAAATGGTGGTAGCCGTTCTCGACGATCAGCACGATCGCCGGCACCTTGGCCTCCTGCAGCTTGGACAGCGGCAGCTCGTAGCCGTCGGCCTCGAACCCGCGCGACGCCAGGAAGCGCTTCATGTCGAGCAGCGAGAACCCTTCGGCGCGGATCTTGGCCTGGTCCCCGTTGACGTACATGTTGGCGAACACGGTCTGCTCGCTGGTGGGCATGTTGTACTGGTACGTCAGCAGCGTGGCCACCGCGGCCGAGCCGCAGCTGAAGTCGTACTGCTGGCGGATGGTGGTGCGAAAACGCGCCTCGCGCAGGCTGGTGACCGGCACGTAGTACGAATTGCCCTGGTCGCCGGGTACGCGGATCGTATCGGCGCGGGCGTCATGGATGCCGCCCAGTACCGCCGCCACGCAGGCGGCTGCCATCAGCAGGCTGCGCATGATCATTTGAACTGGACGTTGAGGATGGTCGCGTTCTGTATCAGGACGTTGTTGCCCGAATTCTGGATCACCGTCGGCAGCCCGGCCGAATTGGCGAAAGAGCCATCCGCGATGATGTTGTGGCCGGAATACGTATTGACCGCCGCGTTGTCGCCCACCACGCCGCGCAGCGTCATGTCGTTGACCACCGTTTCCGCGCCGCCGCGGATGCCGGCGAGCTTGTCCGTCGCCACCGCGCGCGATGCGCCGAACAGGCCGGCGGGGGCCGGGGTGCCGGTCACGCCAGTGGCTGACTCGGTAGCCGGGGCGTCAGGCGGACTTGCAACAGCCTGCGCGAATGGCCAGGCGAGCGTGGCTGTCGCCAGGGCCGTGACAACAGTGCGATGCGATCGCATGGTGCGTCTCCTCGTGTACCGGAGCCTGGCCGCGACGGCCGCGATTCCGGACCTGCAAGCGTCTGACGTTGCAGTGCATCCCGCGCACGAAGCCCGGGATGCCTGCGGCATGCCACATTGAACGCCGGGCGCTCCGGCCGCTCTGTTCGGAGCGGCACGGAGCGCGCCGTTGCCTTAACGGCCCACGTTCATGTTGGCCTGCACGTTGACGCTTTGCTGCACCAGCGAGGACAACCCGCTGTTCTGGTTGGCGATCATGATGCCGGCAGCCGACTGGCCCACGCTGGTCATGGCGTTGGACATGTTGAACGTGCCTGCATCGACGTAGTTGGTACCGCCGGCACCGCCAGCGCCACCCACTGCACCGTTGCCCGCACCGCCCACGCCGCCAGCGCCCGCACCACCGGCACCGCCCACACCGCCTGCGCCCGAGGAAGCACCCACCGCGCCGTTACCGGCCGTGGCGCTGCCATTGGTCGCCGAGGTGGAGGTAGCGCCAGCCGTGGCTGCGCCGCCGGCGCCGCCTGCACCAGCCATGCTGGTCTGCGCACCGCCCGAGCCGCTCGTGCCCGTTCCGGCGCCGCCCGTGGCTGCGCCCGACGTCGAGGTGGCCGCGCCGCCTGCACCGCCGGTGCCCGAGCCGGCGCCGGCCGTGGCCGTTGCCGTACCCGATGCGCCTGCCGCGCCTGCGCCGCCCATGCCCGTTCCGGCGCCGCCCGTGGCAGTGCCGGTACCGGTGCCGGTGCCGGTGCCTGCGCCGCCAGCCGCGGCCGTAGCCGTGCCGGTGCCGCCAGCGCCCGAGCCACGCTCGTTCGACGAGTTCGACGCGCCGCTGCTGCCGCCAGCGCCCAGGCCGCCGCCCAGGCCTGCGCCCAGTGCGCTGCCGCCGCTGCCCTTGCCCCAGCCGCCGTCACCGCCCGAGCCGCCACGGCCAGCCGATCCGGCGCTGCCGCCCAGACCTGCCGCCGAGCCGCCACGGCCGCCGGCACCCAGGCTGGCCGACAGTGCGCCGCCGCCGTAGCCGCGTGCATCGCCACCCGAGCCCGAGCTGCCGTTGGCGTTGCCGCCACGGCCGCCGTTGCCAGCCACTGCACCGGCGTTGTAAGCGTCACCGGCCGTTGCGCTGCCGTTCGTGGCGTTGCCGCCCGAGCCGCCCGCACCGCCGTTGCCGCTGGCACCGCCGTTGCCGCCGTCACCGCCCGTGCCACCGGCACCGCGACCACCATAGCCCGCGCCACCGGCGCCGCCCGTTGCACCAGCCGCGCTGCCACTGTTCGTGGCGTAGTTGCCGATGTTGCTGATCGAGTTGCCCGACACCGTGCCGCTCAGCTTGCTGATGGCCAGCGCCTTGCTGCTGTTGAACGCGTTGCTGAACGCGGCGGTGGCCGTGCCGCCGTTGGCGGCTGCGGCGTTACCGAATCCGCCCAGATCCTGGGTGGTACGGTTCTTCGAGTTCGTGGCAGTTTCGGTACGGGTCGACGTACGGGTCGACGTCAGGCTGGTGTTCTTGGTCTCCGTGTTGGTCCGGGTGCTGGTGCTGTTGTCCTGGTAAGCCTTCGAATATTCGTTCGCCGAAGCGCCTGACCCCTGCGTGGACGTTGCCGTCGCGGTATTCGTTGTATCGCCGTCGCCTACATTGTTGGTCGGGTTCGCCATTGCCTGACCAGCGAAGCCCATGGCAATGCCAACTGCCGACGCGAGTAAAGTCTTTTTCATACGAAGCTCCCAGGAAGTTTGTACTGCGGCTCAACCCTCCGGCCGGTGCTCTCGAGAACATCGGCTGGAGGTTCAGGTCCTGCTTGGATGCCGGACCGGGCCTCCCTTGCGCATATTCAGTGCCAGGCACACCGCGATGGTGCTCAATCCATTGAAAAACAAGGGCTGGCGGGTTGGCCTGCGGGAACTTCGGCACCAAAATCACACCATCGGATGGCGCCAAACCTGTGGACGGAAGGAGACATGTCACAGCGTTGTGACACGGGTTTTGGCCGGTTGGCGGCCACCGCGCCAGGTGCCTGGAAAATCAGTCCTGCAATCAAGGAGTTAGCGCGCACCCCCGAGCAAACCCGCAGTACCACGCGCCGTAACGGGCATGAAACAGGAATCGGGCCGTGCCCGATGTGCCGCTCCCCGGGTGACGTTCGTCCCGCAATGCCCTGCGGTGGTGCGCAACGGCGCTCGCCGGTCCGGCCATGCAGGGCGGCGGCGGGAATCCGCGCAATCCGGCCCGCTTTCTTGCGCGCAGCGCAGCATGGCGCGCGCCGGGGCCCCCCGAACGCGGCCTTGCGCCGCATGCGCCGGGACCGACTTTCATGCTAGGCTCTATGTCTGATCTAAAGTACATTAGTTCGATAACGTATTCGCAAGGGAAACCATGAGTGAAGCCGTCGTTCCCCTGTATCACCAGATTTACGTGGTCCTGCGCCAGCAGATCGTGGAAGGCCGTTTCGGCCAGGGTCCGCTGCCGGGCGAAATCGACCTCGCCAAGCAGTTCCACGCGTCGCGCGTGACGATGCGGCGCGTGTTCGACCGCCTGGTGCAGGAAGGCCTCGTGCGCCGCCACCGCGGCCTGGGCACGTTCGTGAATCCCCACCCCGTCAAGCCTGCCGGCGCCGCCGAGGAAAAGTCCACGAGCCTGCTCGGCACGATCATCGAGATGGGCGAGAAGACCGCGGTCAAGGTGATCTCGATAGACGAGGTACATGCCACGCCCGACGTGGCCGAGGCACTGCAGATTCAGGTGGGCGACCCGGTGATCAAGGTGGTGCGCGTGCGACACTACAAGAGCCGTCCGCTGTCGCACATCACCGTGTACCTGCCCGCCGAAGTGGGCCGCTCGCTGTCGCGCAAGGAGCTGGAAAGCACGCCGATGCTGCGCCTGCTCGAAGCCACCGGCGTGGAGCTGGGCCGCGCCTCGCAGGTGCTGACCGCGCGCCTGGCCGACGTGGTGGTGGCCCCGCTGCTCGACGTGCCCGTGGGCGGCGCGCTGCTGGCGGTGCGCCGCGTGGTGCTCGACAAGGCCGGCCGCCCGGTGCAGCTGCTGATGGGCCAGTACCGCCCCGACCGCTATGAATACCGCATGGAGCTGTCGCCGATGGGCGGTGGCGACAGCGCCAACGTGTGGGTGGAGAACGAAACCCGCACGGGCCTGCGCGACTGACGCACGGCGGACGCGCCCCGGCATCCCGGCGGCGCGTCCCGGCCCCTTCCCGCCCCCCTCGGGCGGGCTTTCCGGCACCGATCTTTCCGGTCCATACTGCGCACTCCTGATCACATCGAGGAGCTTCCGCCATGCCAGTTGTTCGTCCGGGCCGGCATCAGCCAACCCGCCAGTCTGACCGCATCGCCCCGCACGCTGCCGTACGCCGGCGCCTCGGTGGCGCACTCGCTCTCGTGTCCCTCGCTGCGCTCGTGCCGATGCTTGGCGCCACGCCCGCGCACGCTGCCGTGGCGGGCGGCAAGCCGATCCGCATCCTGGTAGGCGCCCCGGCCGGCGGCACCACCGATACGCTGGCGCGCACCGTGGCGCAGGAAATGTCGCAGACGCTGGGCCAGCCCGTGGTGGTGGAGAACCGTCCCGGCGCCGGCGGCAACATCGCGGCCGACCTCGTGGCCAAGAGCGCCGCCGATGGCACCACGCTGCTGATGAGCTTCACGAGCCATACGATCAACGCCACGCTGTACAAGAAGCTGCCGTTCGACCCGATACAGGATTTCACGCCGATCACGCTCGTCGCCACGGTGCCCAGCGTACTGGTGGCCACGCCGAAGCTGCCCGCGAACAATATTCCCGAGCTGATCCGGCTGGCGAAGGCGCAGCCCGGCAAGCTCAATTTCGGCATCGGCTCGGTCGGCTCCTCGGTGCATCTGGCCGGGGACATGTTCAAGATGATGACCGGCACCTACATCGTCAACATCCCGTACAAGGGCACCACGCCGGCCATCACAGACCTGCTGGCCGGCCAGGTGGACCTGATGTTCGCCAGCTCGCTGAACGTGGCGCAGCACGTCAAGGCCGGCAAGCTCAAGGTGCTGGGGGTGACAAGCCCGAATCCGCTGCCGCAGTTTCCGGGCGCGCAGCCGATCGGCAATACCGTGAAAGGCTTCGAGTCGAGCGCGTGGTTCGGCCTGTTCGGCCCGGCCAACCTGCCGCCCGAGGTCACGCAGGCACTGTTCCAGGCCGCGCGGCGCGGCATCGACGAGCCCGCCGTGCGCAAGCGGCTGGAAACCGATGGCGCCGAACCCAGCGGCATGCCGCCGGCCGAGTTCGCCAGCTTCGTGAAGCAGGACGTCCGGCGCTGGGCCACGGTAGTGAAGTATTCGGGAGCGCAGCCGGAATGACCGCCGTGGAATCCGCCGGAACCTCCGCCACCCCGCCAGCCACGCTCGCCCAGAAGCTCGTGGCGCGGGCGGCTGGCGTCGGCCATGTCACGCCGGGCAACATCGTGATGTGCAAGGTGGACCTGGCGATGTCGCACGACTCCAGCGGTCCGCGCCGCGTGGCGCCGCTGCTGCGCGAGCTGGGGGCGACGGTCTGGGACCCGTCGCGCTTCGTGGTGGTGACCGACCATTTCGTGCCGGCCGCCGACCCCGACGCCGAGGCCATCGTCCAGTTCACGCGTGACTGGGTGCGCGAGGCGGGCATCCCGAACCTGATCGACAGCCAGGGCATCTGCCACGTGGTGCTGCCCGAACGGGGCCACGTGCTGCCCGGCCGCTTCATCGTGGGCGGCGACAGCCACAGTCCCACCGGCGGCGCCTTCGGCGCGTACATGTTCGGCATCGGCGCCACGGAGATGGCCGGCGTGCTGGCCACGGGCGAGATCTGGCTGCGCGTGCCGCAAACCCTGCGCATCGACTGGCACGGCGCGCTGGGGCCGGGCGTCTGCGCCAAGGACATCATGCTGTTCCTGTGCGCGCAACTGGGCCTGGGCGGCGGTCGCTACGAGGCTGTGGAATTCACCGGCTCCGCCATCACCGCGCTGCCGATGCAGGAGCGCATGACGCTGACCAACATGTGTGCCGAACTCGGCGCCCAGACTGGCCTCATCGCCCCCGATGCCACCACGCTCGCGTGGCTGGCCGACGCAGGCGTGGACCCGGCCACGCTGGCCGCCATCGACATCGCAGGCTGGCGCAGCGATGCGGGGGCGCCGGTACTGGCCACGCATCGCTACGACGCCGCCGCGCTGGCGCCCCACGTGGCCGCGCCGCACAGCCCTGCCAACAGCGCCCCGGTGGCGCAGGCGGCGGGGCAGCCGATCGATATCGCCTATCTTGGCGCCTGCACGGGCGCCAAGCTCGAAGACCTGCGCATGGCGGCCCGCGTGCTGCGCGGCCGCCGGATCGCGCCGGGCATGGCGCTGCGCGTGGCGCCGGCTTCGGTGCGCGACCAGCAGCAGGCTGCCCGCGAGGGCACGCTCGGGGCGCTGCTCGACGCCGGCGCCGAACTGCTGCCCAACGCCTGCAATGCCTGCGCCGGCTATGGCGCCAGCCGCTTCCCGGCCGGCAGCCGCGCGATTGCCTCGACCGCGCGCAACTTCGCGGGCCGCATGGGCGACGCCGACAGCGCGGTCTGGCTGGCCTCGCCCATGACCGTGGCCGCCACCGCCCTTACCGGCCAGATCACCGACCCCCGGCAGTTTCTTGCATGAACGCAGTCTCGGAAGTCTCCGCTACACCGCCCGCCTCCCCCGTCCCGGGCCGCATCTGGCGTTTCGGCGATAACGTCGATACCGATGCCATGGCACCGGGCCTCTATATGAAAGCGGGCATCGACGAGCTGGCGCGCCACTGCCTGGAGAACCTGCGCCCCGAGTTTCCCCGGGACGTACGCCGGGGCGACATCGTGGTGGGGGGCAGCAACTTCGGCGTGGGATCGTCGCGCGAGCAGGCGCCGCAGGCACTGCGCCACCTTGGCGTGGCGGCGGTGCTGGCGCCATCGTTCGCCGGGCTGTTCTACCGGAATGCGATCAACCTCGGGTTGCCGGTGCTGGTGTGCGCCGGAGCCGACGCGCTGGCCGATGGCGCCACCGCCGCATTCGATCTCGATGGTGCCTGCCTGCGGCTCGACGATGGCTCAAGCATCGCCTGCGAACCCGTGCCCGATTTCCTGCGCGCGCTGCTGCACGCCGGCGGCCTGGTGCCGCATCTGAAGGCCCGGCTCAGCGCACCATCCGGCCCGGCATGAGACCGGCCTGGCCGCGCGCCCAGCCCGACACCGGGGCCGGGATGCGGGGCCGCGCCGACGTCGAGGCGCAGCCGGCCTCGCGCAGCAGGCCTATCGCCTCATCGTCGCTGACCTGCGTGAAATCCAGATAGAAGACCCCCACCGCGCCGAAGCTGGCCGGCGCATTCAGGCACACCACCTCGTCGGCCGACGCGCGCAGCGTGTCGAGCCCGTCCGGCGCGCCCACCGGCACCGCAGCCACCACGCGCGCCGCGCCTGACAGGCGGGCCGCCTCGAGTGCCGCGCGCATCGTGGCGCCCGTGGCCACGCCGTCGTCCACCATGATCACGCAGCGGCCCGCCATGGCCGCCACGGGCCGTCCCTGTCGATAGCGCTGCTGGCGCCGGCAGATCTCGCCCAGTTGCCGGCCGCGCTCGGCGTCGAACGCGCCCGACGCCACCGCGCGGCTCGTCCACGGGTCGGCATTGGTCACGGTGAGGGGATCACGGCGGCTGGCATCGCCTTCCACCACGGCGCCCATCGCCAGTTCCGGATAACCGGGCGCACCGATCTTGCGTACCAGCAGGATGTCGAGCTGGCCGTCGATGGCACGCGCCACCTCGTAGGCCACTGGCACGCCGCCGCGCGGCAGGGCCAGCACCAGTGCCGGTTCGGCCCCGGCTGCCCGCGCATAGCCAAGTTCGGCCAGCCGGCGGCCAAGGTATTGGCCTGCCTCGCGGCGGTCGGCAAAACAGGGCGGCAGGCTCATGGCGGTCTCCCGCGACTGGTTCCACAGCCAATATAGACCCGCGCCGCGCGGTCGGCGGCCGTTTCTCGGGGATTCGCGCAAAGCGTGGCGCGGATGCGCCATCGATGCGCCTCATGCTGCGTTGCAGCAACCTATCGCCAGGATAGGCAAAAGCGATTGATCCCCGATTTGGAACGGTGTTTTCGGCATTGCCGTGCTGATCCCGACCCGGAGTTTTCGTAGGATTGCTGCGTGGCGGCAATTTCGCCAGCGACACCCGGCAACGCGGGACGATGGGACGACAGTCCTGCCGCCCGCCCTGAATCGAGCGAGACCTACCATGAACCCCCAGCACCTCTCCCGTACCGACAGCCCCGCAGACCAACCCGAGGCCGATCTCGATATCCCGTTCGGCTCGCTCGACGCGGCGGCCATGGCCGAGTTGCCCTACACGTTCCGCCAGTCGGGCACGTGCACGCGCTATTACCAGGAATTCTTCGGCTGAAAGACGCCGGGGCGGCTAAGGCGCGTGGGGCCGTTCCATGACGGCCACGGCATCGGCCGGGACGCCTTCGAATCGCGCCCTTGCGAACTCGGGCACGGCCAGCGGGCTGAGGCCCTCCAGCGCCTGCAGAACGAGCACGATGAACATGACCGGCATGACGTCCTCCCTCGGGAATACGGCAAACAAGACTCGCGCAAGCTTGCTGCGACTTCCATAGCATGGATCAAGCGTACCCGTTTCTGCGCACTTCGGGGTAAGTGACTGTGCGCGCCGAAACCGATGCGGGGGGCGTCCTGTCCGGCAGCGCGCGGGTCAAACGTTGCGGCAGACATTTCCGATGTAACGCCACATTATCGGCCGCTGACCCATCAGAGATTCTCCAGACGTACCCGTCACTTTCCTGCCAGCCCTTGCGTGGCAACGCCTGGCGGGCGGCCCCGGTGCCTTCGCCCGCCCCCGGTTTGCATGACTGCCATGTGAGACAGCCTTACAACTGCAACCGCGCCGGCGCCGCCCCCGCCGCTAGAGTGAAGCCGTGTTCAACGCCCCCCACACGGAGTCCCCAGATGAAACGCGCCATTGCCATCGCCCTGCTGCTCGCCACGACCAGCGCCCTGTTGTCTGCCTGCATCGTGGTACCGCCCCGTGGCGGCGGCCACTATCACCACCGCTACTGAGCCGCGCCACCCACGAATCTGATATTCCCGGACACCCCCGGACCGAGGAGAAACCCATGAAACGCCAACTCTTGCTTGCCGCCGCCGTACTGACCACGGGTAGCCTGTTCGGACTGCTGTCCCCGGCCGCCCAGGCCCATGGCTACTACAAGAACCCGCCGCCCCCGCGCCACTACGAGGCGCGCCCCGCGCCGCGTCCCGGCCATGCCTGGGTGCCCGGCCACTATGAACGGGCGCGCGGCAACTACGCCTGGCGCGGCGGCCACTGGGAGTCGGCCCGTCCCGGCCACCGCTACGTGCCTGACCGCTGGGTGAAAGGTCCCCATGGCTGGTATCGCCGCCCCGGCCACTGGACGCGCTGACATTCCGGGCAGCCTCCGGCGCAGGTGAGTCAGTACCCGCTCGCCCCGCACCCTGTACCGAAGGCTGAAGCCGGCCGGACCTCCGGGCGAGAGGTCCGGCTTTCAGCCATGCATGGGTAGGTGGCAAGCCGGGCGGCGGTGACGCAACTCCCTGATTTTCCTTCGTGCCGAGGAACGATTTTTTATCTCATCCTTTTGCACTAGGCCACCCGCCATCCCGCATCCGGGGCTTGCGCAAATCTCTCACCCGGCAATTTTTTCAAGTGGTTTCAATAATGCGCCACCCCCCATGATTCCCGTTAATGCCAAACCCCCCATGTGGGTGGCAATTTGATAATCCAAAAGCGATTTTCATTCAAAATGGTTGCAGCGCTGAAACACTTCCGATGCTTGTTGTATCAACGGTGAAACCGTCGTGCCGGGTGATTTTCATGACTTTTCGATTACTTTTCCCCACTAACGCGGTAGTCCTGCAATGGATTATGTAGGACAACCCATTACATCCTGCACACCCCCCACTCCCCCCCGCTTGCATTCGTTCAAACCAGCCCATAAGATGAATTCAAGTTTCTAAATTCAGGAGCGAGATTTTTTCGGGTAAGGGTACGGGTCATACTTCCGGTCACGCGGACAAGCCTCTCTGACAAACAGGCATCGATCGACACGGAAGCACGGGGTTATGGCGGTTGTTTTGCGGCACCTTCGCGGGTGGCCGCCCCGATCGCTGCAGTCGAATTCCCTCACGCAAAGCGTCCCGCATCTCACCCACAACGGGGAGTCAAGAAGAATGAACGCCTTGCTGATCGAGGAGCATCCGCTGCTCCGGCTCGGGCTGTTGCAGATGCTCGAGACCATCCAGGAATCCGGACACGTGCTGGCGCTTGCGCCAGGTGACATCCACCGTCTGGAGACCCCGCACCGAAACGCCGACCTTCTGGTCTTCGGCATGCCCGCCGACCAGGCCCTGGGCTGGGAACAGCTGGAACAGGCGCGGGACCGCCTGGCTCCGCAACGCATCCTGGTGCTGGCCGACGCCTTGCCGCTGCACGTGCCCAATGCCGATGCGGCGCGCGGCATCTGCGGCTGCCTGCCGAAATCGGCCTCGCTGGCCGTGATCGAGGCCGCCATCCGGCTGGCCGTCTCCAGCGTCCAGGGACTGATGTTCGCCGGCGAGGCGGTGCCCACGCCCGTGGCGTCGCGTTCGGCCATGCCGGCGGCCACGTCGCTGGCTTCGGCGGCCCCGCTGCCGCTGACGCCGGCCGTCGCTCCCGATCCGGCGTCGCCAGCCGCATGCGCCAACGCCATGCGCGCCGCGGTGGCCGTGCGCGACCTGACCAGCCTGCGCCCGGGCCAGCCGATCGCCGCGTCGTCTTCCGGCCCCGCGCCGGTGGTGAAACTGGCCGAGGAAGAACCGAGCTACGACGAGGCGGAGATGCTCAAGATCACGCCGCGCCAGTACGAGGTGCTGGTGCTGCTGGCGCGCGGCTATCCGATCAAGACGGTCAGCCGCATGCTGAACATCTCGGTGGCCACCGTGAAAAGCCACGCCTGCACGCTGTACCAGCGCCTCAAGGTACGGAACAAGGGCGAGGCCGTCTACGCCGCCCTGCAGCGCGGCGCCACGCTGGAATGGGTCAACGGCGACGAGCACGCCACTCCCGTCCAGCCCGCCCGGCGCGACGAGAACCGGTTCGTGGCGGCTGGCAGCGCGGCATCTCTCTGACGATGCCCTGAAGTGCTCCCCTCTCCCATTTTCATGGGAGAGGGGAGAAAGACCCTCCCCCGTACCCGTTTCTGCGTCCCTCCCCCGCAACATTCCCACCTCTGTGTGCTATCCCACAGTGACCCATGGCGCGCCTCGCTACAGTCGCCTCACGGGCATGCCGCTGCCCGGCGGATGCACTTTGCGGCCATCATCGGGGAGCACAGGAAGATATGGGAGCCAACGAACTCCAGCCTCTTGCAGGAATCGGCGAAACGGCACTGCCGCCCGCCTCGCGCCCGCGCCGCGCACTGATCACCGGCATCACCGGGCAGGACGGCGCCTACCTGTGTGAAATGCTGCTCGACAAGGGCTACGAGGTGCACGGCATCAAGCGCCGCAGCTCGCAGTTCAACACCGAGCGGATCGACCACCTCTACCAGGACCCGCACGTCGCCGACCGGCGCCTGTTCCTGCATCACGGCGACATGACCGACACGGCCAGCCTGATGCGCGTGGTGCAGCAGTGCCAGCCCGACGAGGTCTACAACCTCGCCGCACAAAGCCACGTGCAGGTTTCGTTCGAGGAACCCGAGTACACCGCCAATACCGACGCGCTCGGCACCCTGCGGCTGCTGGAGGCGCTGCGCATCCTCGGCCTCGAAAAGAAGACGCGCTTCTACCAGGCGTCCACCTCCGAGCTGTACGGGCTGGTGCAGGAGATCCCGCAGAAGGAGACCACGCCGTTCTACCCGCGCAGCCCGTACGCGGCGGCCAAGCTCTACGCGTACTGGATCACCGTGAACTACCGCGAGGCCTACGGCATGTACGCCTGCAACGGCATCCTGTTCAACCACGAGAGCCCGATCCGGGGCGAGACCTTCGTCACGCGCAAGATCACGCGTGCCATCGCCCGTATCGCGCTGGGGCTGCAGGACACGCTGTACCTCGGCAACCTGTCCGCGCTGCGCGACTGGGGCCATGCGCGCGACTACGTGGAAATGCAGTGGCTGATGCTGCAACAACAGCAGGCCGAGGACTTCGTCATCGCCAGCGGCGAGCAGCACAGCGTGCGCGAATTCGTCACGCTGGCCGCCGCCCATCTGGGCATTACCGTGGAATTCCGCGGCCAGGGCACCGAGGAGACCGGCGTGGTCACGGCCATCGCCGACGGCCACGGCGCGCAGCGCCCCGCCTGCAAGGTGGGCGACGTGATCGTGCGCGTGGACCCGCGCTACTTCCGCCCGACCGAGGTGGAAACGCTGCTCGGCGACGCCAGCCGTGCCCGCGACAGGCTGGGCTGGACGCCGCGCATCGGTTTCGACGCGCTGGTGCAGGAGATGATCGAGTCCGACTACGCCGCCGCGCGCCGCGACGCGCTGGTGCGCATGGCCGGCTTCCGCGCCTACGACCATCATGACTGACGCCCGGCCCCGCATCCTCGTGGCCGGCCACCGGGGCATGGTGGGCTCGGCACTGGTCCGCGCGCTGACGGCACGCGGCGATGCCGAGATCGTGGTGCGCAGCCATGCCGAGCTGGACCTCTGCGACCAGCAGCAGGTGCAGGCGTTCTTTGCCAGCGAGCGCATCGACCAGGTCTACCTGGCCGCGGCGCGCGTGGGCGGCATCCACGCCAACAACAGCTACCCGGCCGAGTTCATCCACCAGAACCTGGCGATTGCCACGCACGTGATCCACGCGGCCTGGCAGCACGGCGTGCGGAAGCTGCTGTTCCTCGGTTCCAGCTGCATCTACCCGCGCCTGGCCACCCAGCCGATCCGCGAGGAAGCGCTGCTGACCGGCGCGCTGGAACCCACCAACGCCCCGTACGCGCTGGCCAAGATCGCCGGCATCATGCTGTGCGACAGCTACAACCGCCAGTACGGCACCGACTACCGGTGCGCGATGCCAACCAATCTCTACGGCCCCGGCGACAACTACCACGCCGAGAACAGCCATGTGATTCCGGGCCTGCTGCGGCGCTTTCACGATGCCGCCGCCAGTGGCGCCTCGCATGTGTCGGTCTGGGGTACCGGCCGGCCGCTGCGCGAATTCCTCCACGTGGACGACCTTGCCAGCGCCTGCCTGCACATGATGGCGCTGCCACGCGATGCGTACCGGCAGGCGGCGCGCCATGGCTTCCTGAACGTGGGCAGCGACGACGAGGTCAGCATTGCCGTGCTGGCCGATCTCGTGGCGCACGCCACGGGCTACGGCGGCACCATCGGGTTCGACCCCTCGCGCCCGGACGGCACGCCGCGCAAGCGGCTCGACTGCCAGGCAATTGCCGCCACCGGCTGGCGCCCGCGTATCCCGCTGCACGACGGCCTGCAGGACACCTACCGCCGTGCCGTGGCCGACGGCCTGCTGCCGGCGCGCGAGCCCGCTCCGGCCACCTGAGCGCGCGATGAAGATCCTGATGGTCAGCCTGAACTACGCGCCGGAGCTGACCGGCATCGGCAAGTACACGGCCGAGCAGGCCGAATGGCTGGCCGCGCGCGGCCACGAGGTCCGCGTGGTGGCCGCGCCGCCGTACTACCCCGCGTGGCGCATCGGCGACGGTTACCGCGCCTGGCAGTATCGGCGCGAGATGCTGCGCGGCGTGGACGTCTGGCGCGCGCCGGTGTGGATACCCGCGCGGCAGTCGGGCGTGCGCCGGCTGCTGCATCTGGCCAGCTTCGCCGCCTCCACGCTGCCGGTGCTCGCGCGCCAGTGGTTCTGGCGTCCCGACGTGGTCTTCATGGTCGAGCCGCCGCTGATGTGCACGCCGGCGGCCACGCTGCTGGCCCGGCTGGCCGGCGCCCGCGCGTGGCTGCACGTGCAGGACTACGAGGTCGACGCCGCCTTCGCGCTGGGCCTGCTCCGGCACCCGGCCCTGCGCCGGCTCGCGCTGGGGCTGGAGCGCTTTCTGCTGCGCCGGCAGGATCGCGTCTCGTCGATCTCTCCGAACATGGTGGCGCTGGCCGTCGAAAAAGGCGTCTTACCCGCCCGGGCCGTGCTCCTGCCGAACTGGACCGTGCTGCACCAGACCCCACCCGCCGCCGCGCAGGCGATGCGTGCCGAACTCGGCATTCCAGAGGGCGCGGTGCTCGCGCTGTACTCGGGCAACATGGGCGCCAAGCAGGGACTCGAACACCTTGCGGCCGCCGCGCGCCAGTTGCGTGACCGCAGCGACATCCACTTCGTGTTCTGCGGCGACGGCGGCGGCCGCGCCGACCTGCAGGCCGCCTGCGCCGGCCTGCCGTCCGTGCAGTTCCTGCCGCTGCAAAGCAACGCGCGCTTTCCGGCGCTGCTGGCGGCGGCCGACATCCATCTGCTGCCGCAACGCGCCGATGTCGCGGACCTCGTGATGCCGTCGAAGCTGACCGGCATGCTGGCCAGCGGCCGCCCGGTGGTGACCACGGCCGCGCACGGCTCGGCGCTGGCCGGCGTGGTCGCCCAGTGCGGCGTGGTGGTGCCGCCCGGCGACGACGCCGCGTTCGCGCAGGCCATCGCCACGCTGGCCGGGGATGCCGGACGGCGTGCCGCGCTGGGTGCCGCCGGGCTGGCCTGGGCGCGCGCCAATCTCGACCGCGACGCGGTGCTGGGCCAGTTCGAGCAGGCGCTGCACGCGCTGCGCCGGCCTGCCGGCGCCCCGGCGTTCGAGCCGCCACGCTGAGGCGCCACGTGGATGGTGTGCTACCCCACATCCATGGCGGCGCTTCGCCGGTAGGCTCAGGACATCAGCCCGAGGATGTCGCATGACCGCTGTCACCACGTTCACCCTGCAGACCGCCCCGACCCGCCGGCCCGTGCGCTTCCAGCGCTGGCGGACGGCGTTCCTGCTCGCCTGGGCCGGGCTTGTCGCGGTGCAGGCGCTGCTGTGGCTCAACGCCGCCAACGTGGCCGCCGCGCTGCTGGTGATCGCGGGCGGCGTCAGCGGCATCCACGTGATGGCGCGCGTGGCCCGGCTGCGGGCGTATCCGATCTCCACGGCGATGCTGCTCGGCTACACGCTGTCGTACTTCCTGATCCCGCCCGTGGCCACGCTGATCGAGTGGAAGCCGCTGACGTACAACCTGCACCATCCGGTACTCGATTTCACGCACGCGTTCGTGTGCCACGTGGCGCTGCTTCTCGCGCACCGCCTCTACCGCAAGAGCCAGTGGGGCATGCAGCTGCGCCTGGGCGTGGTGAACCGCGTGTACCGGCCGATGGGGCTGTTCCACAACCTCGGCAACGTGCAGATCATGGTGATGGGCGGCATCGGCCTGTGCGCGATGATGTACCAGGTGTTCGTGGTGGGCATGATCACCGAGGGCAGCGGCGGCGCGCTGAACCGCATCATGCAGGCGATGTACCCGCTGGCCTACCTGCCCTACTGCCTGCTGGTGCGCCCGCTGATCGGCGCGCATAGCTACCTGCCGCTGAGCCTGCGCTGGAAGCTCACGCTGATCGCGTACACGGGCGTGCTGGCGATGGTGTCGATCGGCAGCAACAGCCGGGCGCTGGTACTGATCGGCACGATTTCCGTCTGCCTCGTGATGGCCTACGGCTTCATCACGCGCACGCTGCCGATGCGGCTGTTCCGCCCGCGCCGGCTGATCATCGTGGGCCTGCTGCTGGCGCTGATGCAGGGGCCGGTCACCGACCTGGCCACCAGCATGGTGATTGCCCGCGCCCAACGCAACGACGTGGGCGCCAGCGAGCTGATCAGCGCCACGCTCGACACGATGAAGAACCGGGACGCGATCCGCGACCGGCTCGAATCGGACGCCAACGACAACCACGAGACCTGGGACGAGCGCTACCTCGACAACCTGTTCCTGCAACGGCTGGCCAACATGAAGTTCGCCGACGCCACGCTGGACCTGGCGCTGCGGCAGGATGCCTCCGCGCGTGCCGAACTGCGCACCATCGAGTGGCAGCGCGTGATCACGGTGCTGCCCGCGCCCGTGCTGGAGGCGCTCGGCATTGCCGTGGACAAGGATTTCGTGACCACCTCGTCGGCCGGCGACCTGATGCTGTTCACCGTCACCGGCGACACCGACGCGCTGGGTGGCTTCCGCACCGGCTCGATCTTCGGCACCGGCTACGCGCTGTTCGACTGGCTCTATCCCGGCGTGCTGGCGATCCTGGCCTTCCTGACCTACGCGCTGGCCGACGCCCAGACCACGCGCCGGCCCCTGCCCGCACGCGACGCCAGCCCGGTGCGCTGGGTACCGGTCTTCAGTCCGCTCGTGGTCACGCGCTACTACACGTGGGTCTTCTACCTGACCAGTGCCGCCACCGGCGTGGATTCGATGTCGGGGCTCACGCAGCTGATTCTGCGCGGCTGGATCGAAAGCGCCGTCATCTATACCGTCGTCTTCTGGATCTCGCGCGTCGTCGTACGCGCCATCGGCAAAGGAGCCTCCTGAATCATGGCCAGAATCCTCTACCTCGGCTGCAGCCTCGAAGGCGGCACGTCGCTGTACCGCGCCCAGGCATTGCGGCGGCTCGGGCATGCCGTGACGATCGCCGACCCGTTCCACGCGGTGGACCGCCAGCTCAACAACCGCTGGCTCAACGCCGCCCACTTCCGCACCGGCTATCGCGCGCTGCAATGGTCGATGCACGACTGGGTGGCCCATATCTGCGCCACGCTCGGCGAACTCGACACGCCCGACATCGTCTGGGTGGACAGCGGCGAACTGCTGGGCCCCGACTGCATCCGCCTGCTGCGCAGCACCGGCGCCACCGTGGTGCTCTACAACCACGACGATCCGGTGGGGCCGCGCGACGGGCAGCGCTTTGCCACGCTGCGCCGGGCCATTCCCGAGTACGAGCTGTGCGTGGTGGTGCGCGACGAGAACGTCGAGGAACTGCGCGGGCTGGGCGCCTCGCAGGTGATGCGCGTGGACCGCAGCTATGACGAGGTCATGCACGCGCCATTCGACGATCCGGCCGATATCGCGCCCGAGTTCCGCTCCGAGGTGGCCTTCATCGGCACCTGGATGCGCAATGAATCGCGCGACCGCCTGATTGCCGACCTGATCACGCGCGGCATTCCGGTGTCGGTGTGGGGCGCGCGCTGGGGCATGTCTCCGTTCTGGCCGATGCTGCGGCCGCACCACCGTGGCGGCAACCTGAGCGGGCGCGACTACGTGGCTGCCATGCAGGGCAGCAAGGTCTGCATCGGGCTGCTGTCGTCGGGCAACCGCGACCTGCACACCACGCGCACCATGGAGATTCCTTACGCCGGCGGGCTGCTTTGCGCCCAGCGCACGCGCGACCACCAGGCCATGTTCGAGGAAGGCCGCGAGGCCGTGTTCTGGAGCGATGCCGACGAATGCGCCCACTGGTGCCGCACACTGCTCGACAACGCCACGCAGCGCGAGGCCATCCGCCTGGCCGGCATGCAGCGCATCCGCGCCAACGGCGCCGGCAACCAGGACATCTGCGCGCGCGTGGTGGAGGCGGCCCTGCAGGTGCGCAGCCATGCCGCGCCGGCGCGCGAAATCCGTACGATGGCACCGGCGCTGGCCGAGGTGGCCGCCGCCGAATCCTAGCAATGCCGCGCGGGGTGTGTGGTGGAGGAAAGGGAACGGGCCGCACACAGCGGCCCGTTCCCTTTTCCGGCATCCGCTGCCCGGCCTCGCCTACACCGGCTGCATCGCGGCCTCGGGCACGCCCACCACCTCCAGCAGGCGGTCGGCAAAGCTGCTGCTCTGGAAGCGCTGCTCGAAGCACGCCAGCGCCCGCTCGCGCATCCGGGCGCGGTCCACGGCTGGCGTGCCGATCCACTGGCGCAGCACGCGCTCGGCACCTTCGAGGGTGTCCTCGCAGATCATCCCCGCGCCGTCGCCCTCGATCTCGCGCCAGATGTTGACCTTGTTCGAGATCAGCACCGGCACGGCGCAGGCCAGCGACTCCGCCACGGCCACGCCGAAGTTCTCCTGGTGCGAGGGCAGGCAGAACGCCTCGGCGGCCTCGAACGCCCCCCACTTCAGATCACCCTGCAGCATGCCGGTCCAGGTCACGCGGTTGCCCACGCCCGCACCATGCGCGATGGCTTCGAGCTGGTGGCGCATCGGCGCGTCGCACGGGCCCGCCATGATCAGGTGCAGCGACGGGTCCAGCGCCGCCACGCTGCCGAACGCGTGCATCAGCAGGTCTACGCCCTTTTTCTCGTGGATGCGGCCCAGGAAGAGCAGGTTGCGCCGCCCCGAGGTGGCCGGAAACGCCGTGGTGAAGGCCGCGCGCATGCCGGTGCGGTCCGCCGGCGGCGGCGACGTGCCGAACGTGGCGATCTGCTCGCGGCACTGGTACAGCCCGAACGATTCGCGCGCACGCAGCCGTTCGTCCTCGGCCGTGAACAGCACCGCGCGGGCGTCGCGCAGCACCCAGTAGTCGCCCACGGCCCAGTACAGCGATTTCTTCAGGTGCTTGAGCGGGTAGCGCTCCTTGAACCAGGGGTCGAGCATGCCGTGCGTGAAGACGAAGTATGGCGTGCGGCCACCGCGCAACGCCAGCCATGTGGCCAGGCTGTGGAACTGCCAGATGCCGTGCACGATCACCACGTCGTACTCGTGGCTGTGCTCGCGCAGCCACCGCACGATGCGCGTGTTGAACCCGTAGCGCAGCCGGCTCGGCCCCAGCGCCACGAGGTCGAGCCCGCTGTTGACCACATAGTCCGCATCGGGCGGATCGTTGCAGCAGATCCGTGCCTGCACGCCGCGCCGGGCCAGGTAGATGTCGAGCTGGCGCAAGCCTTCGATCGGGCCGCCGCCTACCGGGTTGATCGAGTTGATGACATGTAACAGCCGCATGAAAGGTAGCCCCCACGTGCCTGAAGATGACCGCAGCCTAGCCCTGCGCGCGCGCGGACTCCGTACGCTGCGCCACAAACGCCGCGCGGGCGCGGCCGGCGGACCGGTTCGGCACGGATGCCACACCGGCCGGGCGCCAATGTGGTGAAACGTACCGATGCCCCGGCCCCACGCTCCTACTCTCGCACCATCAGAAGCTGTGGCTGCGGGTTGCGCGGCATGCATGCTTGGGTCCCGGTAGGAGAATCGAGATGTCATCACGTCGCCGCTTCACATTGTTCCCCGCCTTTCCCGCAGGCCGGCGTTGCGCCGCCGTGGCGTCGCTGTGCGCCGCGGTCCTGCTCTCCGCCTGCGCCGCCGCGCCAGGCATGCGCATCTCGGACGCCGCCATGAAGGCGTCTGGCGGCGGCGCCGAAGGCGACAAGCCGCCCGAGATCACGCCGATCACGCTCAAGCTCAACGAGGAGCTGCGCAAGACCGCCAAGCCCACCAACGTGGGCGTGGAACAACTGTTCGGCACGCCGCAGCCGTACCGCATCGGCCCGGGCGACATCATCTCCGTGGTGGTCTGGGATCACCCCGAGCTGGTCTTCCCCACGCAGACCTACAGCGTGGCCACGGCGATGGAGATTCCGGTCACCAGCGGCGGCTCGAACATGCCCGGCTACGTGGTCAGCCCCAGCGGCGATATCCAGTTTCCGTATGCCGGCGTGATGCACGTGGCGGGCAAGACCACCAACGAACTGCGCACGGAGATGTCGCGCGTGATCTCGCGGGTGGTGCGCGATCCGCAGATGACGGTGCGGGTGCTCGGCTTCCGCAGCCAGCGCGTCTACGTGGACGGCGAGGTCAAGACGCCCGGCGCGCTGCCGATCGACGATGCGGCCATGACGCTGGTGGAGGCGCTGAACCGCGCCGGCGGCGTGCTGAACCTGACCGGCGACAACAGCCGCATCCGTGTCACGCGGGGCGAGCAGACCTGGTACGTGGACATGCCCGCGCTGCTGCGCAAGGGCGTCGACCCGGCCCGCATCCTGCTGCGCAACGGCGACATCGTGCGCGTGGAGCAGCGCGAGGGCAGCAAGATCTTCGTCACGGGCGAGGTGGTCAAGCCGGTCTCGCTGCTGATGCGCGACGGCAAGATGTCGCTCAACGAGGCGCTGGGCGACGCCGGCGGCGTCAACCCCGGCACCGCCAACGCCGGGCAGATCTTCGTGATCCGCAAGAAGGACGATGGCGCACCGCAGGTGTTCCACCTCGACGGCACCTCGCCAGTGGCGCTGGCCGTGGCCGAAGGCTTCGAAATGCAGCCCAAGGACGTGGTCTATGTCGACGCCAACGGCGTGGTGCGCTGGAGCCGTGTGATGAGCATGCTGGTGCAGCCGATCACGGGCACCGCCGGCTTCATGCGGTATTGACCATCCCGAGGACGACACGTGACCGCTCTCGTGACACCGATACGTTCGATTCTCGTGGTCTGCCTCGGCAACCGCTGCCGCAGCCCGATGGCCGCACTGCTGCTGCAGCAGGCGCTGCCGGGTTGCCACGTGCTGTCCGCCGGCCTGGAGCCGCCCGTCGGCGCCGGGGCCGATCCGCGTGCCGTGCGGTTGCTGGCGCAGGAAGGCGTGGACCTGCGGCCGCACCGCGCGCGCGCCATCGACGCTCCGCTGGTGGACCAGGCCGACCTGGTGCTGGTGATGGAGGACGACCAGCGGCTGATGCTGGAGGGCCTGCACCCCGGCGCGCGCGGCAAGACTTTCCGTTTGTGCGAATCCATCGATGCGGATGTGCCGGACCCATACGGCGGATCGCACGGCATGTTTGCAGTGGTACTTGGAATGATCCGGCACGGGGTCGAAGCATGGACAACATGCGTTCGTGAACGACAGAACGCAAGCGGGTGTGAGGAGACATCATGAGCAACGTCAGGCAATTCCGGGATCCGGCGGCAGATATCGAGGAAGGCGGCGAGAAGCCGCTCGACCTGACCGCTGTCCTGGACACGCTGGTCCGCTATCGCTGGACCTTTATCGTCGTGGCGGGTCTCATCACGCTGCTGGGCGTGGTCTACGCGATGCTCAGCAAGCCGGTCTACCGGGCCGACATCGTGGTGCAGGTGGAGGACACCACGGGCAACCCGGCCGGCGCCAAGCTGGCTGCGAGCCTCTCTCCGGTGTTCGACGTCAAGCCGGCCGCCTCCGCCGAAATGGAACTGCTGCGCTCGCGCATGGTGGTGGGCAAGGCGGTAGACCTGCTGAACCTCGACGTGGTGGCTTCGCCGCGCTATTTCCCGGTGATTGGCTCGGCCATCGCGGCGCGCGCCAGCACGCTGTCCACGCCGGGCCTGTTCGGCCGGGGCGGCTACGCCTGGGGCATCGAGTCGATCCGCATGGCCAGCCTGGCCGTGCCGCCCGAACTCGAAGGCGCCGAGATCCGCGTGACCCGCCTGGAGGGCGATGCCT
The DNA here is from genome assembly GCF_004217045.1 of Cupriavidus agavae. Classification (GTDB taxonomy): domain Bacteria; phylum Pseudomonadota; class Gammaproteobacteria; order Burkholderiales; family Burkholderiaceae; genus Cupriavidus; species Cupriavidus agavae. The sequence goes on along the minus strand of NZ_SGXM01000008.1, from coordinate 96,319 downwards.
TCGAGGTGACGTTCCCGAAGGAAGACACGGTGGCCCAGGGCAAGGTGGGCACGCCGATGACCATCGAGACACGCAAGGGCACGGTCAGGATGGAGGTCAGCCAGCTCGTGGGCAACCCGGGCGCGGTCTTCATCGTGCGCCATATCCCGCGCGGCGCGGCCATTGCCGCCCTGCAGCAGCGCCTGATGATTGCCGAGCGCGGCAAGCAGAGCGGTGTGATCGGCGTGGCGCTCGAAGACAACTCCCCGGTGCAGGCGGCCAAGATCCTGAACGCCATCGCGCAGGAGTATGTCGAGCAGAACGTGCACCGCAAGGCCGAGGAGGCGGAGAAATCGCTGCGCTTCCTGGAAAGCCAGATGCCGCAGCTCAAGCAGCAGGTGGAGACCGCCGAGCAGCGCTACAACTCGATGCGCAACCAGCGCGGCACGATCGACCTCAGCGAGGAATCGAAGCTGATCCTGTCGCAATCCGTGGCGATCCAGACCAAGCTGCAGGAACTGCGCACCAAGCGCGAGGAGCTGGCCACGCGCTTCACGCCGAGCCACCCCAGCGTGGAGATCATCGACAGCCAGATTGCAAGCCTCTCCGGCCAGCTTGGCGGCGTAACCAGCAAGATCCAGAAGCTGCCCGAGGTCGAGCAGAACGTGCTGCGCCTGATGCGCGACGTCAAGGTCAGCACCGAGCTGTACCAGCAACTGCTGAACGACACGCAGGCGCTGAAGCTGACCAAGGCCAGCAAGGTCGGCACGGCCCGCCTGATCGATCCGGCCGACATTCCACTCGATCCGGTGCGGCCGAACCGCCCGATGATCTCGGCCGTGGCCGCGATCCTGGGCCTGCTGGCCGCGCTGATGGCCGTGCTGCTGCGCCATGTGCTCGACGGTGGCCTGGTGGATGCCGACGAGGTGGAGCAGCAGACCGGCCTGACCGTCTACGCCACGATCCCGTTCAGCAGCGCCCAGGCACAGCTCAAGCCGTCAGACGAGGCCCACGCGGGCCTGCTGGCCACCGATGCGCCCGACGATCCGGCCATCGAGAGCCTGCGCACGTTCCGCACCGCGCTGCAGTTCGCGCTGCTGAACAGCGCCAATCGCGTGGTGGTCATCACCGGCCCGGCGCCGGGCGTGGGCAAGTCGTTCGTGAGCCTGAACTTTGGCGCGATTGCCGCCAAGGCCGGGCGCAAGGTGATCCTGATCGACGCCGACCTGCGGCGCGGCAGCCTGAACCACGCACTGGGCCGTGTGCGCACGCCGGGCCTGACCGAGATCCTGACCGGCGCGACGTTCGACAGCGTGGTACAGCGCGACGTGGTGCCGGGGCTCGACTTCCTGCCCACCGGCACGCAGCCGCCGCTGGCCGCCGACCTGCTCGAACACCCGGCCATGGAATCGCTGCTGGACCTGCTCAAGACGCGCTACGACCTGATCCTGCTCGACACGCCACCGGTACTGGCCGCCACCGACGCCACCATCCTGGCCAAGCACGCCGGCGCGGTGTTCGCCGTGGCGCGGGCCGACAGCACCACCGCCCGCGAGCTGGTGGCTTCGCAGCGCGCGATGCAGCAGGCCGGCAGTGACATCAAGGGCGTGCTGTTCAACGGCCTGCATGTGGAAGGCCGCTGGTATCGCCCGCATTCGCTCTATGGCAAGTACCGCTACATGAGCCAGTACGGCCGCGCGCAGAGCAAGCGGGCCTGACCTCCGATCCACCTGACACGGGCGCCCGGTGCGCCCGGGGATACCGATATGAGCGGCATTTCCGTACTGGTCCTGACAAAGAACGAGGAACAAGACCTGCCGGGCTGCCTGCGCAGCCTGGCATGGTCCGACGATATCGTGGTGTACGACTCGGTCAGCGACGACCGGACCGTCGAGATCGCGCGCCAGTTCGGCGCGCGCGTGGTGCAGCGGCCGTTCGACAACTGGTCGGCCCACCAGAACTGGGGGCTGCGCAACATCGACTTCAAGCACCGCTGGGTCTACTACTCCGACGCCGACGAGCGGGTCACGCCCGAACTCGCCAGCGCCATGCAGCGCGCCGTGGCGCAGGCCGGCGACGCGGTGGCCTTCCGCGTGCGGCGGCGCGACCACTTCCTGGGCGCCTGGCTGCGCCACGTGGCGCCGTCCCCGTTCAACATCCGCCTGTTCCGCCCCGACCGCATCCGCTATGAACGGCTCTGCAACCCGGTCACGCTGGTGGATGGTCCGACGCGCGACATCGCCGAGCATTTCGACCACTTTCCGTTCAGCAAGGGCATTGCGCACTGGTACGACAAGCACAACCGCTACAGCACGTTCGAAGCGGAACAGATCCTCCTGAACCAGGCCAACGGCACGCAGTTCAGCCTCTGGCGCGCGTTCTTCGACAGCGACCGCAACGAGCGCCGCTTCCATCAGAAAGAGTTCTACTACCGCCTGCCGCTGCGGCCCGTGGTGATGTTCCTGCTGCTGTACCTGGTGCGCGGCGGCATCCTGGACGGGCGCGCCGGCCTGACGTATTCGCTGCTGCGCGCGTTCTACGAGTACATGATCGTGCTGAAGGTCAGGGAGGCGAAGCAGAAGCCGGTGGAGGCGGTGGAACGCGTGCCGGAGGGAACGACGGAACAGGTGTAGGCGCGTTTATCCCTGGTTTTCTCCCCTCTCCCCCGCCCCTCTCCCCCGCCCCTCTCCCACAAGTGGGAGAGGGGAGAAAAATCACTCCCACTCCTCGTGCTTCACCCGCTTGCCGATCACCTTGGCCGGCGTGCCGCCATAGACGGTCCATGACGTGGGCAGTGACTTGGTGACCACCGAGCGCGGGGCGATGACCGCGCCTTCCGGCAGCTCCACGCCCGGCGAGATGAATGCCTCGGCGCAGACCCAGGCGAACGCGCCCACGGTGATCGGCGCGGTGATGAGCTGGAAGTTGCTGCTGTTGTAGTCGTGCGAGCCGGCGCACAGGTGCGAACCCTGCGATACCACGCAGCGGCGGCCCAGGTGGATGTGGCCCATGTTGTAGAGGGTCACGCCGTCTGCCACGCCCGCGTAGTCCTCGATCGACAGCCGCCACGGCGCCCAGATCTTCACGGTGGGATACACGTGCACGTGGGCGCCGATCTCGGCGCCGAACGCGCGCAGCAGGAAGCTGCGCCAGCCGTGCAGGGGCCGGGGGCTGAAGCGGAACAGCAGCAGCCACGCCCAGTTCCAGATCTGGCGCAGCACGCGGTTCTGCAGCGAGAACGACGGGCCTACCGACGGGTCTTCCTTGGCGATCAGCATGTTCCGATCTCTCTTGCGGCCAGCGCGCCATCGATGGCTTTGGCGTCGCGCGGTCGGCGCGTGGCCAGTTCTTCCATCAGCGCGGCCACGCGGCCGCCGTACGTGGACCACCCGCCGATGCGGCGCACCCGGCTCAGCGCCGCGGCGCCCATGATCTGCTGCAGCCACGGCTCGTCCGCCAGGTTCTGCATGCGCTGGGCCAGCGCGTCGGCGTCGCGGATCGGCACGATGTAGCCTTCCTCGCCGTCGGTGAACAGGTCCTCGCCGCCCGAGTTATGGGTGCCGATCACCGGGCAGCCGCACGCCAGCGCCTGCGCCTGCACCAGCGCCAGCCCCTCCTCCACGCTCGGCAGCACCATCACGTGCGAGCGGCTCATGTACTCCTTGAGACGCGGCTGGGGCACCGACCCCGTCAGCGTCACGTGCTCCATCGGCAGCCCGCTGGTGCGCAGCCACGCCTGCATGTCGGGATCGCACGCGCCGACGATGGTCAGCCGCCTGGCCCGGTGCGTGACCTTCGCAAACGCCTGGAGCAGGTACGGGATACCCTTGCGCAGGTTGACGCCGCCCACGAACAGCACGTCGAACGTCTCGGTGGATGGTTCGCCCACCTTCTGGAAGCGCGACAGGTCCACACCGTACGGAATCAGCCGCAGCTTGCGCTCGGACACGCCGGCATCGAGGAACGACCGGTACGCGAAGCTCGACGGCACCGTGATCATGTCCGCCTCGGCATACTCGCGCTCCTCGCGCGCAATCACGCGCGGATCGTTGGGCTTGTACGGCATGCCCCAGCGCGCATATTCCTCGGCCAGGATCTGGTCCTGGATGCGGATATGCGACGAGCCACGGTCGCAGATGTACGCCGCGCCGCGTGCCTTGACGATGCGGCCCGCGTTGCCCGCCGACGACGACAGCCCCGCGTACACGTCGCACTCGGGGATGTTCCGCTCCACATGGCGGCCAAACGCCTCCAGGCTCCAGTGCACCAGTTCGCGCATGAACGCGCGGTCGTAGCCAAAGCGCGCGCCCAGCTTGACGCACGGCGCGTGCAGCCACGGAAACGTGCGGATCACCGAGTCCGGCAGCCGCTCGCCGCGCAGCTTGAAGCGTGGATAGCCCGTGAAGACCGTCAGTTCGTGCCCCCGGGCGTGCAGCTCGCGCGCCAGGTCGAAGGTGTGGAACTTACCGATAGTGGACAGCGCTACTTTCATCTAGCTCCTCCGCAGGATTGTCGCGGGACAGGAAGGTTTGCGCCGTGAGCCACAGGCACACGGACATGGCCAGCACCTCGCCGCCGATCATGGCGACGACCAGGCCCATGATCTGCATCTGGGTGCCCAGCACCCAGGCACCGAGCAGCGACAGCGCGCTCAGCGCCAGGGCCGCCACCCCAAGCCGGCCATGCTGGTTGGTTGCCAGCAGCACCACGCGCGGGATGTGCCAGAGCCCGGCCACCGCCGCGTAACACAGGAAGGCCGCCATCACCGAGGCATGGAACGGGATCTCGCCCTTGGTCCAGATCCGCAGCAGCAGCGGCGCGCACACGTACAGCACGGCACTGAGCGCGATGGCGCCGAGCGCGCCAATCAGCGCGGTGCGCAGCAGCAGCCGGCGCAGCGCGTCCAACTGGCCGCTGCCGAACATGCGGGCGAACTCGGGCCAGAGCGCATGGCTCAGCGTGGAGGTCACCTGCACGGCCACGCGCGCCACGGTGCGGTAGGTGTTGAACACGGCCACCGCCGCCGGTCCCAGCAGGTGGGCGGTGAGCAGCGTGAAGCCCTGGAACGTCAGCGCGTTGGAAATCGGGAAGGTCATGAAGGCGATCGACGGCTTGAGCATCGCGCGCACCTCGGCCCAGTCGGCGTCGCCCATGCCCCATGACAGGCCGGCGCGCGTACTGGTGCTCTGGCGGCTGATCCACAGCAGCGTGGCCACGCGCACGGCCAGCATGCCGCAGGCCACCGCCGCGAACGTGCCGGCCAGCAGCAGGCCCGCGATGCCGCCCGCCCATTCCAGCAGCCGTGCGGTCACGTTCATCGTCACGCCCTGCGCATAGCGGCCCGTGGACAGGAACGCCGCGTTCGACAGCCCCGCCCCCAGCGAGAGCAGTACGCTGGCCAACAGCGCGGCAAGGGCCAGGCGCATGTCCAGACTGCCGAGTTCGGGCACCGGCAGCAGCAGCGCGGCCGGTATCGCCAGCATCGCAATGCTCGCGCAGGTCAGCAGGATGAACATCTGAGCGCTCTGGAACACGCGGTTGGCGGCCGGCATCTCGCCGGCCCCGGCCAGCATGCTCATGCGGTTGCCAGCCACGGTGACCATGCCGACATCGGCCATCGAGAGATACGAGGGAATGGCCGAGATCACCAGCCACGTGCCGTAGGTGTGCAGGTCCCAGTGGCTCAGGAAGATCGGCAGCGATGCCAGTTGCATCGCGATGTTGGCCAGCTGGTCGTACGTATTGGCGCCGATGCCGGCAATGATGCGCTTAACGATCGGGGACATCGGTCATCGCCTTCTTCATGTACGGTCGGGCGGACCCTCATCCACCCGTGCCTCAGCATGCGTCGATAGCGGCCCATGCGTCTGTTCGCTGTCACACACCGCCACCGGCGGCCGCCATTGCCCCCACGGCCCCCACGGCTCCGCCCGTGGCCGGCGCAGCCTCGGCCCCGGCTGCCGGCTCGGCCAGCGTCTGCTGGCGCCGCAGGTTCTGCATCAGGAAGGCCAGGAAGGTCTCGCGGCTCGGCGCCAGGATCATGGCGTGGTCGAGCTGCGCGCAGCGGTGGGCGCTGACGCCGGGCAGGTCGTGCAGCGCCTGCCAGCCATCGCCGAAACAACGCCCGGCCAGCGCGAGTCCGGCATCGTCCACGCCATAGAGCAGGTCCAGCTGCACACCGCGCCGGCTCAGCCGCGCCATGGCGTCGCGTGCGTGGTCCGGCTCGGGATCCACTTCGGCCACGCCGGGCGCCGGCCTCGGGGCGAACAGCCGCGCCAGCCGTTGGCCGACCTTGGCGGCGATCCGGCCCACGGGAATGTCGCCGCGCATCAGGCGCTGCCAGTTGCGCGCGTTGCGCGCAGCGAACAGGTAGTCGCGCAGCGTGGTCTCGCCGCTGTGCTCGGCGGCATCGTCGGCGTCGCGCCACAGGAATTTCAGTGCGTTGGCCATCACCACGCCGGTCACGCTGGGGTTGGTCAGCGCGGCCTGGAAGCTCAGATAGGCGCCCGAGCACACCCCGGCCATCACGATATGCGTATGGCCGCGTGCGCGCGCCCAATCCACGGCGGCACTGACATCCTCGCGCGGACGCGGCGCGTAGGCGCGCGGCACCGCCATCTCGCGGGCCGCGCCGGGACTGTCGCCGAGCGTGGAGACATCGAGCCGCAACGCGGCAAAGCCACGGCGCGCCAGTGCCCGCGAGAGCAGCACGAAGGCCCGCCCATCGCCCACGTGGTGGCTACCCCCGGTGTTCGGGAAGATCACCACGGCGCGCGGCGGATCGCCTTGGCCGGCGGGCTCGCACAGCACGCCGAACTGCCTGCCACCGTCGATCCAGACCGAATGCTCGATCACGCCATCCACGTCGTGCGTGCCGGCCAGCGTCACCGTGGCGGGCTGGGGCGGCTCGGCCGCCGGGCTGGCGTCAGGCGCCAGCCACTGCACCACGCCGCGCCAGGCGGCTTCGGGCACGGCCGAGATCTCGGGAGATTTCATCATCAGCCGGCTGTCGAAGAAATCCCGGACATCGACCTGCACCCCGGCCTGCTCGTACTGCCGGCCCAGCGCCGCCACGGCCGACATGCTGCCCGGCGCGTCGTCGAGCAGCAGCACGTTCGGCGCCGGGCAACCGGGCCGCCGGTCGAGCCGCAGCGCGCCGATCTCGTGCATGGCCTCGGCGGCCAGCCGGTACGACAGCACATCCATGCCGGCGTCGGGCGCGGCCGCCGGAGCCGATGCCGGCGCGCCGGGCGCCTGGGCCGGGTCGTAGAACGCGGTCAGCGCGCGCAGTTCGCGGAGGTAACCCCGCCCGTTGATGACCGGCGCCATCAGCACCAGGGCCGCCGGGCCGTTGTCGCGCGCCGCCATGGTCTCGGCCGCCAGCACGGCCAGCGTGGCGCCCAGGCGCCAGCCGCACAGCACCAGCCGCTGCACCCCCGCCAGCGCGCGCAACTGCCCGGCGGCGGACACGATGTTCTGCACGGCGCGCGGCACGAAATCGGGCTCGCCGCCCTCGCCCGCCGAATCGCCGGTGCCGTAGTAGTCGAAACGCAGGACCGGCACGCCGGCCGCCGCCAGGTCGTCAGCCAGGTGGCGCAGGCCGCGGTGTGCCCACATGGCCTCATGCAGCTGCGGCGCGCACAGCACCACGCCAGTCTTTGCGCCGCCTTCCGCGCCGGCCGCTTCGTGCAGCCAGCCCGCGCATCCGTCGAACATGATCCGTTTCATGGTCTCCTCCCGGTATCGAAGGACAGCGGCGCGTCCGCAGAAACGGGTACGCTTCCCGGTTTCACGTGGCGCGCCGCCGGGCCGCCGTGGCCCGTCAGGCCTTCTGTTGTTCGATGGCGGCCGGGCTGCGCTGCAGGCGCGGCACCGGCTGCAGCGTCAGCGGCATGCCCAGGTACGGATTCATGTTGCTGAAATCGGCCTGGTTGCTGCGCTTTTGCCTGACGCCGTTCAGGATGCCGCCCAGCAGGCGCGCGTCGGCGCGGCCCAGCCGCTTGAGCGTTTCGTCCACGTGCTCGGGCAGCGTGGTGTCGGCGCGCAGCACCAGCAGCGTGGAGCCGGCCAGATTCGCCACGAACGTGGCGTCGGCCACGGCCAGCACCGGCGAGGTATCGACCAGCACCAGGTCGAATCGCTCGCGGCACATCTGCAGGCAGGCGGTCATCGCCGGGTGCATCAGCAGTTCGGACGGATTGGCCGGTGGCACACCGGCCGGCAGCACCGACAGCCCGTTGACCACGGTCCGCTGCACTGCTTCGGCCAGCGGCACCTGCCCGGCCAGCACTTCGGCCAGCCCCACGTCCACGGGCAGGTCGAACCAGTTGGCCACCTTGCCGCGCCGCAGGTCGGCGTCGATCAGCAGCACGCGCTGCCCCGCTTCGGCAAACAGCACGGCCAGGTTGACCGAGGCAAACGTCTTGCCGGCGCCCGAGGTGGGGCTGGTCACCGCCACCACCTTGTCCGGCGCGGCGCGCAGCGTGAAATGCAGCGCCGCGCGCACGCTGCGCAGCCCTTCCACGGCCATCGAATGCGGCGCGTTGCGGGCCAGCAGGAACTGGTCGTGCAGCCCCAGCCGCAGCAGCCGCTCGGCGCCGTCCACATCGTCCTCGCGATGCTCGTCGAGTTCGTCGAGATCATCGAGTTCGTCCTGCGGCACCAGCGCGTGGCCCGGCTGGCGCGTCAGCAGGCCCGAGATCTGGGCCTGCGACCACGCGGTCTGCGCGCGGGCGTCCACCAGACGTTCGAGCGCGGCCTGCTCCTGGCTGTAGACGATGTCGCCCAGCATCGGCAGGCCCAGGCGCACCTCGGCATCGTTCACGGTTTCGAGCGTCGGGCGCATGCGCTGGCGCACCGTCACGCACGCCATGGCCAGGCACAGCCCCAGCAGCGCGCCGCCCGTGGTGGCCGGCCACGGGCCCAGGCCCATCGGGCGCGTGGGCACCAGCGCGCTGTCGAGCACGCGCACCTGGCCGCTGCGGTCGAGCTGCGCCAGCGTGAGCTGTTCGGCCTTGTTGCGCAGCGTCATGTACATGTCCTCGGCCACCTTGACGTCGCGCGTCAGGCCCACCGATTCGCGCTCGGTGGCCGACAGGTTCTGGAACCGCGAATCCATCTCGCGCCGCTCGCGCACGAGCTGCTGGATCTGGTTGTCGACGGTCCTGACCTCGTTGGCCTCTTCGGTGAACCGCTGCAGCAGCTTGGTGCGCTCCAGCTTGAGCAGCGCAATCTGCTTCTGGTAGTCCATGCTGCCCGACAGGAACGACTGCGCGTCCTGGCTCGGCGCCATCGAGCCGGCCTTCGAGCGGTAGCGGGTCAGCGCCGCCTCGGCGCGCTCCAGTTCGGCCTTCACGCGCGGGATTTCGCCCGACAGGAAGGCCAGCGTGGCGGCGGCATCGTCGCGGCGCTGCGTGGCCTGGCTGCCGATGAACGAGTCGGTGATGCCATTGACCAGCGCGGCGGCCGCCGTGCGGTCCGTGGTGCGCCAGGCGATGCTGACGGTGCCGGTGTCGCCCGGCTGGGCGTCGATGCGCAACCCGTTCGAGACCGCGTCCACGGTCTGCACCAGATCATGCCGCTTGAGCACGAAGCGCGTGCCCGGTTCGGCCTCGATGCGCGAGACCGCCAGCGTCACGCCACTGCCTTCATTGACCTTGCCCACGCGGCCGGACAGCAGCGCGGTATCGCCCTGGTAGAGCCGGTAGTTGTCGTCGGGCAGCACTTCAAGCGTCAGCGGCACGTCGATCAGCCGGTCCGGCACGTTGAGCCGGTCGACCGTGATCTGTTCGCCGCCCCAGGCATAGCCCAGGCTCTGCGGCCATGCCGCGCGTACCTGGCCCGGCGTGGCGAAGTAGGCGGCCAGCCCGCCCACCAGTGGCGCACGCAGCGGCTGGGCCGAGATATCGATGCGCAGCCGTTCCACCACGGGCGCCACCACGGTACGGCTGCGCAGCATGCCGACGTCGAGCGGCATCGCCTGCGGGGCCATCGCCAGATTGGCGTTGTTGGCCGGACGGGCCGCCGCGCCGCCCTCGCGCGGCTGCAGCACCTGCACCAGCGCGCTGGCACCGTACACCGCCGGTTGCGACACCGCCACCATCCACGCCACGGCGGCACCGGCCACGCCAGCCGCCAGGATCCATCCCGCATGGTCGAGCATGGCCCGACGCGCTCCGCCACCGGCCGCGGGCACGCCCGCCGCTCCTGCTCCACCCGCGTATGACATGTTGTTCACGACGTCCCCCTTGCCTCGAACCTGCTACCCGTGCGGGCGCGCGCTGTCGCGCTACTTGCGCCCGTAGTTGTCGTCGAACCTGACGATATCGTCCTCGCCCAGATACGAGCCGGACTGCACCTCGATGATCTCCAGCGGCGTCTTGCCCGGGTTCTCCAGCCGGTGCAGCGTGCCGATGGGGATGTACGTCGACTGATTCTCCGAGAGGATGCTGACCGTCTCGCCGCACGTCACGCGCGCCGTGCCGCGCACCACCACCCAGTGCTCGGCACGGTGGTAATGCATCTGCAGAGACAGGCTCGCGCCCGGGTCCACGACGATGCGCTTGACCTGGAAGCGGTCGCCATGGTCGATCGAGTCGTAGCAGCCCCACGGCCGGTGCACCTTGCGGTGGTTCACCACCTCGGCGCCGTGCTCGGCCCGCAGCCGCTGCACCACGTTCTTGACGTCCTGCACGTGTGCCTTGTCGACCACGAGCACGGCGTCGGCGGTTTCCACCACCACCACGTCCTGCACGCCCACGCAGGCAATGAGCCGCCCCTCGGAGTGCGCGAGGCACGACGACGCGCCATCGAACAGCACCCGCCCGCGCGCCACGTTGCCAGACGCGTCCTTGTCGGCGATGTCCCAGATCGCAGCCCAGGAGCCCACGTCGGACCAGCCCGGGTCCATCGGCACCAGCATGCCGTGGATGTCGGGCAGCGTCTCCAGCTGCTCCATCACCGCGTAGTCGATCGAATCGGACGGGCAGGCCGCGAAGGCTTCCCGGCACAGGCACAGCGCGTCGCCCCCGGCAGCCGCCTCGGCTGCGGTGTAGGCGGCGCGGCACGCCTGGGCCATCTCTGGCTGCAACTGCTGCAGCGCCTGCAGCCAGACCGAAGCGCGCACCACGTAGACACCGCTGTTCCACCAGTAGTCGCCTGACTCCACGTAGTGCTGCGCCAGTTCCAGATGCGGCTTCTCGACAAAGCGCTCCAGCGGCAGCGCGCCGTCCTCGGACACCTTTGCCGTGCGGATATAGCCGAAGCCGGTTTCCGGCGCGCTCGGGCGCACCCCCAGCGTGACGATCGAACCGCGGTCGGCATGCTTGATCGCCACGGCCAGCGCGGCGCGAAACGCCTCGGTATCGCGCACGGCGTGATCGGCCGGCGTGGCCACGAGTACGGCGTCGCCCTGGCCGCCGGCCATGGCCACGGCATGCAGCGCGGCCATGGTCAGCGCCGGGGCGGTGTTGCGCCCGCACGGCTCGGCCACGATGCGCGCCGGCTTGCCGCTGCGCTTCATCAGCTCCGCGATCATGAAGCGGTGCTCTTCGCCACACACCACGATCTGCGGCAGCTCGATGCCCGCCGTGCGGCCCGCCATCACGGCCAGTCCCTCGAAGCGGCGCGCAGTGGCTTCGAGCAGCGTGTTCTCGGCCACCAGGTTCAGCAGTTGCTTGGGATGCTGTTCGCGCGACAGCGGCCAGAGCCGCGTGCCCGAGCCGCCCGCCAGGATCACCGGCTGGATCGCCACCTGCGCCAGGCCCGGCACGGTGGCAACCTGGCCCACCTGCTCGACCATGTTCTGGATCAGGGATGGCGGTGCCAGCGCGCCCGGATTGGAAATGCTCATCTTGCCTCCTGCTTCGACCTTGCCGCCACGCGGCACGCGCGTGCAGCCACACCGCTCCGGTGAGGATGGGGCCAGTGTGAAATGGTGCAGCGCCGGTCTCTGTTCGATTCCGCACACCCCCGGTGCCGCACCGGGCGCGCCGCGTTTTGTTGGAGACCGTACCGAAGCCCGCGCGGGCTTCGGCTCCAATGGCGATGGCCCCGCACGTGCGCGGCCCACCGGCATGGCGGAACCTCGGAGGACCGAAGATGGAGCAAGCCACAGCGCAACTGGCAGCAGAGCCCGGCAGCGAGGCCGCGCCGATCCAACCCACCGCGCGCCAGGCCACGCCGGCGCGGCGGCTGCATGGCGAGGATGCGATCTGGCAGGAGACCAACTGCTACATGGACCTGTGGATCGAGCTGCTGTACGGCTGGGGCCTCGATCCGCGTGCGGCGCTGGCGTTCACGGTGGCGCAGGACTACGAAGGCGACCACTTCACGTTCTTCAAGTACCCGCAGGCCGATCTCGAACTGCTCTACGGCACGGTGGTGCAGGAGACGGCTGTCTACGACACGCTCGAAGCACACATCGCCGAGCAGGTGGCACGCGGGCACGCGATGCTGGTCGAGGTGGACAGCTTCTACCTGCCCGACACCCGCGCCACGGCCTACCGCAGCGGCCACGTCAAGACGACCATTGCCATCGACGCCATCGACACGGTGACGCAGCGGATGGGGTACTACCACAGCCTTGGCCGCCACAGCGTGGATGGCGAGGACTACCGGGGCCTGATGCGGCTGCTGCCCGAGCTGGGCGGCAACGGCAACATCCTGTTCCCGTATGCCGAATGCGCCAAGCGCGTGCGCGCCCCGCTGGAAGGCCGGGCGCTGTCGAATGCGGTCGCGCAACTGATGCGCCGCCATCTGGGCCGGCGTCCGGCCGAGCATCCGATCACCCGCTGGCGCGCGGAATTCCCGGCCCAGGTCGAAACCATCCTGGCGCGCGGCGACGCCTACTTCCATCACTACGGGTTCAACCTGCCGCGCCAGCTCGGCGCCAACTTCGAGATGCTGCATCATTGCCTGGCCTGGCTAGGCGAACATGGCTACCCGGTGCCGGCAGCGGTGCGCGAGGCCGCGCTGGCCATCGCGTCGGAATGCAAGGTGCTGCAGTTCCGCCTGGCCCGCGCGGTGGCGCGCCGCCGTCCGGACGCTTGCAGCGAAAGCCTGGACAACCTGGAAGCGGCGTACGTGACCGTCATCGAGGGGCTGCTGGCTTCGTTCGGGAGTGTCGAGCCGCACGTCTGATCGCACTCGCTGTCTTGGGTCCCCTCTCCCGCCTGCGGGAGAGGGGAGAAAACCGACTGGGTTTTCAGCAGATCAAGCATGCGCCAGCGAGAGCGCCGGCAGCAGCCTGTCGTACTCGCGCTTGACCAGCTTGTAGCATTCGCACGAATGGTGCTCCAGCCCGCAGCGGTCGAGCACCGTGATGTGCCCGCGGCTGTGGTGGATCAGGCCCAGGTCTTCCAGCTTGCCGGCGGCTTCGGTCACGCCCTCGCGGCGCACGCCGAGCATGTTGGCGATGACCTGCTGGGTGATGACCAGCTCGTTCGAATTCATGCGGTCGATGGCCAGCAGCAGCCAGCGGCACAGCTGCTTGTTCAGCGAGTGGTGGCGGTTGCAGGCGGCGGTCTGCGCGATCTGCGTCAGCACGGCCTGCACGTAGAGCAGCGTCACGCGCTGCAGCGCCGGGAGGTGGCCCAGTTCGCCGCGCAGCACGCGTGCCGGGATGCGGTAGGCGAAGCCTGGGCTGCGCACTTCGACGCGGCTCGGCATCGTGTCGCCGCCCGTGACCACCGGAATGCCGACCAGCCCTTCGTTGCCCACCGCGGCGAACTCCACCGTGGCGCCGTCTTCGAGCAGCGACAGCAGCGAGACCACGGACGTGGTGGGAAAGTACACATGGACGATGCGCTGGCCGGAATCGGTCAGCAGCTCGCCGGCACGCAGGCGCACCAGTTCGAAGTGGCGCGACAGCACGTCCCATTCGTGGCGCGGCAGTGCGTTGAGCAGATGATTGATATGCAGGTCCGACCGATGCGTAATCATTTCCCTTCCCTCCGTATGACCCAGGAGCGACATCGGTACCGCCGCAAGACAATACTTGCGAGACATGTGACCCGACTTCGCCGCTCCGCCTTTTTCTCAGCTGTTTGCTGGCGAATGTTCGGCAGCCCTGCGGCCGCCACCCGTGAACCCTTGGCCGTTGCCCCGTTTGCGCTTCGGCCATCAACTCGTTGTTGACTGTATTAAGTGCCATGGAACACAGAACTGACAGTAGGCAGACGGATAGGTCAGAAGCTCATGCTTTGGTAGGTTGGATGTAGGCATTCCGGCGAGGCCGCGCACCAGGGGCTCGTGCAAGGGCATTGGCCAGCAGGATGAGGCGGGCGTGCGCTGCCGCACCAGCCGTGGGCTGGCGGGCAGGTTCGCAAAGGTTGAGATGGCCCGGGAAAGGTTTAGGCCGGATGGGCAGGATGAGGCGTCAGCCGTCGTAGCTGACCGCGCGATCGGCGTTCAGTGCGGCCACCTCGCCCGAAGGGATGGCCGGTACGCCGCCCGTGGCGCCCGCCTCATGCATCAGGCGGATACGGCGCGTCTCGCCCGGCGCCAGGTGGAACCAGTCGGACTCCGGCTGGTACGCATGATCCTCGATGTGGACCCAGCGCGCGAAGCGCTGCGCGCTGACGGTAAGCCACCAGGCGCCGTCCTCGCAGGCCACGCTGGCGCGCAGGCCGGGGTCGCGCAGCGCGTCGGCGCGCCGGTCGTGCAGGAACACGGACTGGCTGAGCAACGCGTTGCGTGGCTGGCCGGCAGCCTCGTCCGTGGCCCCGTCCGGGGCCGCATCGTGCAGCGTGGCCAGCACCACGTCATGGGCCGGCGGCCCGAAGCGGTAGGCGTACGTGAAATCGAAGAAGTGGTCGAGCAGCCCGGCGGCCACCAGCCGGCGCCGTTCGCGCGGCGCCAGCGTCAGCGTCTGCACGGCCTCGGCGGCCACATGCTCGCCGTCGCGCAGGCAGCGCAGGCGCAGTTGCACCGTGCGCGGCGCGGCCGTCTCGTTGATCAGGTGGACATGCAGCCCGTTCAGCCCCTCATCCGTCAGGATGACCTGCACCGGCTGCCAGACCTGCCGCAGCGCATGCCAGGCCGATTTCGGCCGGGCACGCGCGTCGACGATGCCCCAGCCCGGCCCCGGCAGCAGATCCTGCAACTGCCAGACCAGTCCGCCCCGGCACGTGGAGCCGGTGCGCCGCCATTCGCCGAAGACCTCGGTCATGATCTCGGCCACCACGGCGCGCGACAGCGCCAGATAGCGCGCCGGGCGCTCGTAGCGCAGCCGGGGCGGATCGACCTGATACAGCTCGCGCAGGTAGAAATCGCGGATGTCCTCGAAATCCCACGCGGCGCCCGCGTCGCGCGGCACGCGCGCCTTCCAGCGCGGGTCGTGCAGCGGCTGGGACAGCCCCGCCTCGGCCAGCGTGCGCGCACACGGCACGTTGGCGAACGCCAGGCATTCGGACGTGAAGCGCACGTTGGCGAGCCGGGCATCCGACAGCGGGCGCTGGTAGGCGCCCACGCCGTAGTAATGCGAGACACCGGTATCGGGCTGGAACGGCCAGGCGCCCTCGCTTGGCGAGTTACGCACATAGATCACGTCGGGGCGCTGTTCCGCCACCAGCGCGGGGATCAGCGCATCGAACAGCGGCTGGCGCCAGGCGCCGCGCGGGGCGCCCATCATCGACGCCTGCTGCTCGGCCTCGCTGCCACCGCACAGCACGGCCAGGCTCGGATGCGCCCGGGTGGACGCCAGCCACTGCGCCACCTCGCGTCTTGCATCGTCGACGAACGCCGGGCTGGCGCTGGTCTCGCCGCCGTAGTCGAAGTTGGCGAACATGAAATCCTGCCAGACCAGCAGCCCCAGCGCGTCGCACTGGCGGTAGAACGCCTCGCCCGGATAGCACGTCACGCCGCTCACGCGGACCATGTTGGCGCCGGCGTCCCGTGCCAGTTGAAGCCAGCGCGCCACGGCCTCGTCGGAATCGGCCAGCCCCGGCAGGTCATGGCTCGACACGCAGGCGCCCCGGCAGAACACCTGCTCGCCATTGATGCGCAGGCCAAACGCGCCGGCCTCGCCGTCGCGGTCTTCGGTGATCGTCCGGAATCCCACGTTGCCGCAAGCCAGCACCCGGCTGCCAACGCTCGCATCCACGCGATAGAGCGCCGGATCGCCATGGGTGTGCGGCCACCACCGCTGGGCGTCAGGCACGCTCAGGCTGCCGGCCAGCGTGTTCGGTCCGGTGCGATGCAGTTCGCCGTGCCAGATGGCCTGGTCGGGGCCGATCGCCGAGAACGCACCGGTGGCCGGTGCCGCGCCCGGGAAATGGAGTTGCAGCGCTACCGCGCCGGTGTCGCCGTCGAGCGTGCCCGACAGTTCCGCGCGCACGCCATGAGCCGCGTCGTCGCCCACGGGATCGAGCAGTTCGATGTCGCGCCACGGGCCCACCGCATGCACCGGCGGGCACCAGCCCGGCATATGGCCGAGCAGCGTGGTGCGCACCGCGCGCAGCGTGGGCGGCTGGATCATGCGCGGCTTCCACCGTACCGGGCCGCGTTGCGAACGCAGGTAGGGATGCAGCGCGCGGAAGCAGATATGCAGCACGTTATCGGCGCCGGCCAGTTCCACCTCCACCTGATGGGCGGCGAACATGTGGCGCGTGGTCAGCACGTTGACTCCGTTGAGCCAGACTTCGGCCACCGTGGCCAGACCGTTGCAGCGGAGCACCCGGCGGCCGCTGCCCGGGAAATGGAGCCGGTACCAGTAGTCGTGCTGGTGCAGCGGCGGCGGCAGCGTCTCGTCCCAGCGCCCGGCCGCGCGCAGCGCCGTGGCCACCGTACCCGGTACCGTGGCAGGCAGCCAGTGGCCGGTCTCGGACAGCTCCCCCGGATGTGCCGCCGCGTTGGCAAACGTTTCGAGCAGGGTCCAGTCGCCTTCGAGCCGTGCCGGCTGCACGGCCACGCCGGCATGCAGCACCGGCAGCAGCGCCGGTGCGGGGTCGCGTGCAGTCATGTGACGGTCTCCCCAAAGTGCGCCGCCAGCGCGGGCACGGTGCCCTGGTAGGCGATTTCGAGCTGCTCCAGGCAGTCTTCGCAACTGTCGGGCTTGTGGCTGATCACGGCCCGCATCAGCCGAAACTGCATCACCATGGCCTCGGACGCCATCGTGTAGCACGCCTCGGCCACGGTATCGGGCAACGGCTGGCCGTTCATCACCAGCCAGCGCACGTAGCGGCCGAGCAGTTCGAAGTTGGCGCCCAGTTGCCGCAGCACGCTGGCCGCGTAGATCTGGAAGTTTGGCTCGCCGCGCGCCATCAGTTGTTCGAGGTGCGCCGGAAACGCGGCGCGGAACGCCTTGATCGGGTTCTCGCGCGGACGCCGTGCCAGGTGGCCGCGCAGGATATCGGTCGAGGCGCGCAGCAGCTCGTTCGCGCCAAGCGCGGTGAAGCGCCGCCGCACCACCTCGGCCTGCGGGAACGTGGCCACCCCCCACATGGTCTCGTGGGCCGGCGTGCGGAAGATCGCCAGGTAGTCGTCGCCGCTGGCCGTGTGGTAGCCGTCGTGGTGGTAGTAGCCCACGGCGGTTGCCTCGGGCACCAGCACGTCGATGGCGATGCAGGCGCGCGCATGCTGGCGCCGGTACGTGCCGGCCGGCTGCGGCAACTGGTAGTTGTCCACCTCCAGCAGCACGGCGTGGCCGCGGTTGGTCTGCGCCGCCACGTGCGCCTCGAGCCGGCCGTAGGTCGACAGCTCGTCCTTGACGATGCCGTAGAGCCGCTCCAGGTCCGAGGGCGGGATGTTCGAGGGCGTGAACTGGTCGCCCTCGAAATCAAGCGTGACGGTGAAAGGCAGTGCCGCGATAGGTTCGAAATCCCATCCATGTAACAGCTCGACCCAGAGGTCGATATGGCGGTTGGCATGCGACCACACGGGGTTGCCCCCGTGCAGCGCGTGCGCGCCGCCGCGCGTGCGTACCGCCTTGCCGTCACCGTACATTTACACGTCTCCCAGCGTCTCGCGCACCGGCTGCGGCCATCTGGCGGGATCGAGCCCGTGGTGCTTGAGCAGCGCCAGCACCAGCCGTTCGATCCCGAAGCCCACGCAGCCCGTGTGCGCGGTGCCGCCATCGGCCAGGCCGATGTGCCACAGCGCGCCGAAGTGGTCCATGTGGTAGTTGAAGCTCATGCAGGCCGTGGGCCCGAGCCCGTCGTTGACCGGAATCAGCAGCTCGAACTTGAGCTTGAGTTCGCGCTGGCTGTCGGCCACGATCTTGCCGCCGCGTCCGAAGAACGGGTCGTTGGCGACATCCACCTCGACGGGCAGTTGCAGTGACTCGGCCAGCGCCTGGCCGCGCTCCATCCAGAGCTGGCGGAACGCCACGATGCGCTCGGGCGAGCCCAGGCACACATATTCGCGCTGGCGGAACAGCTGCATGCGCGTGGGTTCCAGCGACGGCTCGTGCCGGTAGCAGTACGACAGCACGTCAACCACCTTGCCCGCCTCGGGCAGCGGCCCGCGCTTTGCCACGACCGGATAGATCGGATAGCACGCGGCGGGCGTCAGCACCACGCCGGTGGGCTCCTGCTGGTCGGTCCAGTCTTCCTTGTCTTCCAGCCGCGCCAGCAGCCGGCGATGGCCGCGGTCGTCGCCACAGAAGCTGTGGATCGTGCCGGCGAGGTTGGGGAAGCTCTTCAGGTATTCGCTGGTCTCGAAATCGTGCTGGCCCATGGCGGGCGGAAAGCGCAGCACTTCGGCCTGCTGGTCCGCGCCAAGGCGCGTGATGGCCGCATTCAGACCGTCAGCCACCGCCTCGAACACGGCGCTGCGGCCATACAGGCCCTTCACGCCGGTCTCGATCAGCAGGCCGGCGGCCAGCAGTTGTTCCAGATAGGTAGGCTGGGGCGCGGCCGATTCCGGCGCACCGCCGCCCTGCGTCACGTCAGTCAGTGCATGGGCATCCATCGGGGGCTCCTCAGGAACGGTCGGCCAGCAGCAGGTTGGCCGTGTTGGTCTGGATGCGATCGTTGTTGATCATCAACGGGGCGGACCACAGGTCACGCAGATGGCGGCCCAGGCTGAACGGCGTACCCTGCTTGTAGCCGGCCATGCCGCAGACCAGCATGGCCTGCTGCACGACTTCGAGCGCCATGGTCGACATCGCGGTCTTGAGTCCGTTCATCTCGGCGGCCAGTGCGAACGCGGCCGACACCGACGCCCCGGCATGGCGCGCTCGCTGGCGTTCCAGCGCCATGTCCACGCGGGCCTCCATCATCTGCAGCATGCTGACGGCCTCGGCCACGCGCGGCGCCGACGGCGGCAGCTGGCCCGGACGCGCACGCGCCTGGCCCTGGAAGAACGTCTTGGCGCGCGACACCGCATCGCTCGAAATCCCCACCCAGAGCGCGCTCCAGAGGATGTGCGAGACCGGCGTCATCGTGGCGTCGGCAATCTCGCCGAACGGCACCGGCAGCACCTGGTCCACATGGCCCGTGGCTTCGAGCCGGAAACCGTTGCTGCACGTGCCGCGCATGCCGAGCGTGTCCCACGTGTTCAGGCTCTGCAGCGTGTAGTCGGCCTTGAGCGTGCAGACCAGCACCTGGTCCGACGGCGAGGCGTCGGCGTGGCGCCGGGCGGTGATCAGGATGCCGTCGGCGTGCGCCCCGTACGAGATCGTCGGCGCCATCTTCAGCAGGTGGAAGCGGTCGCCCTCCACGTTGACCGCGCAGCCGCTGCTGCGCAGCGCGCCGCCGATGGCTTCCTCGGACGTGGCCGACGCCAGCAGCAGCTGTTCCTCGGCCACGCGGGCCAGCAACTGTTGCTGCCAGGCATTGCCGGCGCCGTGTTCGAGCAGGCAGGCCACCTGGATCTGGTGCATCGCGTAGATCATGCCGGTCGACGCGCAGTGCTCGCCCAGCGTGCGGCAGATGGCCGCCACCGTGGCCAGCGACGCGCCGCTGCCGCCGAGCACGGCCGGCACCATCGCGCCCAGCAGCCGCTTCTCGCGCAGCATGGCGAAGGCTTCGTGCGGGAAGCGCGCCTCGTGGTCCACCGCATCCGCAAAGCGCTGCGCCTCGGCGCCGGCTTCGCGCGCGGCGGCGATCAGCGCATCGGTCGCCATGGCGCTGCTGGCGTCCGGATTGGCATGGGCCAGCGCCACCTTGGCGGGGCTCATGCTGCCTCCTGCTGCTGGCGGATGGTCTCCACGGCGGCCGCCAGCGAATCCACGCTGCGGAACAGCTGGCGCGTCAGCATCTGGTCGGGGATCTCGATGTCGAACGCATTCTCCAGCGCCAGCATCACGTGCACGGTGGCCAGCGACGACAGGCCGGCGGCGTAGAGGTCATCGTTATCGGCCAGCGTGGCCAGCGGCACATCGAGCCGTGCCACTTCACCGAGGATATTGCGGATGGTTGCTTTCATGCGTCGTCTCCCAATTTTTTGTAGGACGGGCTCCATTCCAGGGCTTTTGCGCGTCCCGCTCGGTGCGATGTCGCACCAATACCGCGCGCCACTGCGGGCGTGCCGGCGCTAGTGGGCCGATGCGCCGGTCCAGCCGTGCAGTGCGGTGCGCACGATGATCCGGAGGTCGAGCTGGAACGACCAGTGCTGGATGTAATAGATGTCGAACTCGATGCGCTTGCGCATCTTGTCGATCGTGTCGGTCTGGCCGCGCAGTCCGTTGATCTGCGCCCACCCGGTAATGCCAGGCTTGACGCGGTGGCGCAGCATGTACCGGTCGATCAGTTCCTTGTAGATCTCGTTGTGCTCCATCGCGTGCGGGCGCGGGCCCACCACCGACATCTCGCCGCGCAGCACGTTCAGGAACTGCGGCAGCTCGTCCAGGCTGGTACGACGCAGGAACGCGCCGATGCGCGTCACGCGGGGGTCGCCGCGCGTGGCCTGCGTGACGCCGGTATCGGCATGCACGCGCATCGTGCGGAACTTGTAGACGTGGAACGGCTGCCCATCGATGCCGAGCCGCTGCTGGCGGAACAGCACCGGCCCCGGCGACGACCACTTGACCATCACCGCGATGGCCAGCAGCACCGGGCTCAGCGCCAGCAGCACGCCGGCCGCAAACGCGCGGTCGAAGCTGGCCTTGAGCAAACCCGTGATGCCCGACACCGGCGGCGCGTTGAGATCGATGACCGGCAATCCCATGAAATCGCTGAACCGGTGGCCGAGCAGCTCCACCGACGACACATCGGGCACCCAGCGGATATCGATCAGGTCGTTGCGGAAGCGGCGCACCACCTCGGAGAGATCGCGGCAGGCGGCCATCGGCAGCGTGAGCCAGATCTCGCGCACGCCCTGGCTGCTGACGAACGCGTTGACCTCCTCCACGGTGCGCAGCGTGGTCACGCCATTGGGAATGCCCTGGCTGTGCTCGTCGTAGATGCCCACCACGCGGTAGCCGGCCGTGCGGATACGCTGCACGCGCAGGAACATCTCGCGCCCCAGCGGCCCGTAACCGAAGATCACCACGCGCTTGGCGTTGATACCCTGCTCGCGCACGTTGCCGAGCATGCGGAACATGATCGCGCGCGAGACCAGCAGTGCCAGCGCCGTGCTGATGAACCAGCCCATCGACCAGACCCGCGAGACCGCCGCGATCTGGTGGATCAGGAACGCGCCCAGCAGGCCGGCGACGAACACCGTGGCCCAGGCCGAGCAGATGCGCAGCGCCAGCACCGCCAGGCTGCGCCCGCGCCACGACTCGTAGACGCCGAAGCCGGGAAACACCACCAGCGCGCCGATCGCGCACAGCATGGTCAGGAAGCCGTTGACCGGCGCCGCCTCGCGGATGCCACCGGGAAAGTACAGCGCCCCCATGGCGATGCCGGCCACGGCAATCAGCAGGGCGTCGGAGAGCCTGTAGAGATAGTGAAGCGCGCTATGCCGCTCGGCGGCGACGTTCCAGTTCGATGCCATGACAGCCCCAATGCCCTTGCGGGAAACCTTACCGGGTCATGGTTGCGCAGGGGGTGTCGGCAGTCTGTGGGGGGGCGCACACAGGTGCCCGGGGTGCGTTCCGGCTAGGCGGGACAACGTGCGGTGGCGCACCGGACGACCCGCGCGGCATCGGCCGCAGCGCCGCCGGCTGTACCGCCGGCGGCACCTGCGGACACTGCGGCGGCTTCCGGGCACACCGCGCACGGCGCGCGCGACATCCAGTCGCCGCGCTCGAACGGGCGGTCACGGCCCGAGAGGAACAGCGCCATCTCGGTCACCAGCCCGTGCGTGATGCCGGTCATGTGCGACACCGGCAACAGCGGCATGGACAGCAGCGCGGCGCTGGCCAGCATCATCGTCAGCGGGCCGCGCGGCACGCCGTGGCGCAGGATGAACGGCACGCTGACCAGGAAGCCGAGCGCCAGCCCGCTGACCACCTCGGACGGCGAATGCGCATGCAGCGCCAGCCGCGACACGCCCACCGCCAGCGCCAGTGCCACGCCGGCCAGCGCCGCCAGCGCGCTCAGCCCGGGACGGCGCGCCGGCATCGCCAGGTACAGCAGCACCGGCAGGATGGATGCGGCCATCATCGAATGCCCCGAGAAGCCGGTGAAGTCGATGGCCGCGCTGCCAATGCCCCAGCCCATGAACGCGATCTTCGAGGCCAGCACCGCGCCGGCCGTCAGCGTGAACGCCAGCAGCCAGTGCCGCGCCACGCGCGTGGCGCCATGCCAGCGCAGCCACACGTACAGGAACACTGCACAGGGCAGCAGGAAGGTGGACTCGCCGAAGAAGGTGATCAGATGCCAGCGGCTCATGGTGGGTCTTGCGGAGCGACGAAGGGCCAGCGTAGCACCGCCCGGTACGCCGCGCCATGACGTGTGTGGGGTGCCCTACCTACCGAAGCATGAGGGCGCCGGCCCGTGCCGCGCCCTGCCCGGCCCGCCGCATGCCACCCCATATCCACGCCAGCACTGGGCTGGCGGGCGTTACGGGGGCGCCGCAAGCGGGGATGAGACGCCGGGCTGGCATGCGTCTTCTGGTTGATACAGTCCGCAAGCGCGATTCGATATGTTGACGGTAATGGCTGTCCACCACGTGGGCAGCCATTTCAAAGCCCGCATGGTCCCCCGGTCGGCGGGCTTCTTTTTTGGTGCCGGGCCTGCCGGGAAGTCAGCCAGGGGAAGGTTTCACTGCCGGCGCTTGAGCGCCAGGAACATCGCGCGCGCGGTTTCCAGGTGCCGGGTGGCTTCCTGCTCCCCGACCGCCAGCGCCGCCACCACGGCGGCCGCCTCGGTGGGATGCCGCCGCCCGTGCAATTCGCCCCGATACAACAACGGCCCGCCAATCACGGCGAGCCGTATCTCGTAGCAGCATGCCCACTTGTCCCGGCCCTCACGCACGGCAAACCCGTGGATGACCAGGATATCGATTCCGGATTCCATACGACCCCCTGCGTCCCGCGGCGGCCGGCCTCGGCATGGCGCCGGCTTCTGACCACGGGTACAAACAGCATAGTCGTATCGGCGTCAGCCGAAACTCATCCGATGGCAGTAGACCCGTCCGCGTGCAGGCGGGCCGCGGCCGGCAGGGTCATCCCATCGGCCGCCGGCACGTCGAGCCGGGGCAGCGCGCGCAGCACGGACAGCGCGCTGCGCGGGAAGCACTGCCCGCCGGCCCACACCAGCGTGGCCGCCGCGCAGACCAGTTCCACCGGCGCCGGCACCGCCAGGCAGCCGCTGGCGCCAAGCAGTGCGGCGTGGGTCATCAGCGTGGGATCGAGCGCGTCCGACAGCACCAGCCAGCGGCGCGGCGCCAGCCGCTCGCGCACGCGGTCGAGCAGGCGGCGGGGGTCGCCGCCCACGCCGCTGCAGTCCACCAGCGCCATTTCCACCGCCTGTTCGGGCAGCGGCTCGGACCGGTCCGGGTTGTCGACCTGGCGGTATGTACGTGTGACGTCAGACAAGTCCGCAGGCTCCAGCAGCCAGTCGGGGCCATGCCAGCGCACTGGGGTGGGAATGTCCTGCGCTTCCATGCGTCGCGCAAGGATGCGGCACATCATTTCGTTGGTGGCGATCAGGTAGGTCGTCATCGGGAAGCCATCCGCGCGCACGGCGCGTGTGTCCGCCAAGGTGGGATACACCGGCGGGCCGCCCCGGGTAAGGGCATCGAACACAGTTGAACACCTGGCGAGCATGGGACTTCGGAGGATACGGCTGTCCCGGACGCCGGACCTGTCTTACAGGCTAGCAACCACGGCCGGCCGCTGCCTCATGCCTATGGATGAGGGCGGGCCGGCGGATGGTGCAGGCGGGCCGTGGCTGGCCCGTGGCATGTGGCTTCGGTCAGGCGGCCTCACAGGCCTCCCGCGCATGGAGCGACGACATCGGGATATGCGTGGGCTGGGCCGGCGTGGGTCCGATCCAGTTCAGCGTGGCACCCCGCTGCAGCGCCACGTACACCGCCTCGCCCTTGTTGCGTACGTGCAGGCGCTGATAGAGCGTGCATGCGTGGGTCTTGGCGGTGGCGACCGAAATATTGAGCAGGCGGCTGACCGTCTTGATCGGATAGCCGCGCGCCAGCAGCGCCAGCACCTCGTACTGGCGCTCGGTGATATTGAGCAGGTGGGCGCCGGCGGCCGGCGTCTCGGGAGTCGCCACCGGCGCGGCCACCGCCGCGGCACCCGGCAGGTCCACCGGCACGCTGTGCAGCGGCACCACGATCGGCGCGGCCGCGTGGCGCGCGCCCTGCGCGGCCTCGGGCTGGCGCGCAGGCGGCACCTGCGACGGGAAGCACTCGCCGCCGGCCAGCACCAGCCGGATCGCGGCTTCGAGCGCATCGGACGAACAGGTCTTGGCCAGCACGCCGCGCACCGCGTCGGGCAGGCCGGCCTCGGGCAGCGGCGCCGGCACGTGCTCGGCCAGCACCAGCACGCGCAGCGGCTGCAGGCGCTCGCAGAGGTCGCCCAGCATCTGCCAGCCCTGGGCGGCATCTGCCGGCAGGCCGAAGATCAGCAGGTCGGCGTGGTGCGTCCAGGGGTCGGGCTGGTGGAGGCTGCCCGGATCGAGATCGACGAGATCGCCCGGCACGTGCGCCTGGGCCAAAAGATGGCGCAATCCAAGGCGCAGCAGTGGATGTGGCTCGAGCAAGAGGATGGTGGCCATGGCCGTTCACTTCTTATTGGCACGTCGTCTGGCTTTCGCTTGCCGCGCGGCGCGCTGATTGGATGAAAGTCCGCTTATGGCGCGGCTACCCCATCCATACGGTCCACATCACCTCCAGAACCCTTGCAGCGCCCCGTCCTGGCTCACTGTTCCGGTCCTCCCTCGGAGGATGCCGACCGCCCCGTGTGCGTATGTTACGCGTTAGATCCTTCTGAATACAGATTCAAATTAAATTGAATTCTGGTGTTCAGCATAGGAACGTCGCCGTGTGAATGCAAGGTGATGTTGCAGTGCGGCGGGTTTTCCCTTGGTTGTATGGCAAGTGCCCCTAGCGCATATGGCAAATGCGCCATACGACGCGAACGCTCGTTCGAATCTGTCAAAAGTGATGCCAGAATCTCTATGTTGCATCGCACTAAAGGCTAGGGCGGAAACCGCCGTCAATGCGTCGGCAATCCTCCTGCCCGGACCCGGGCCAACCTGAGAGAAGAGTCCGACACATGCTTTCCTCGCTCCGCGCGCGCATCGTGGCCCTATCCGTGGCCATCGTGATCGTGGCGCTCGCCGCCAACGCCCTCGTCAACCAGCTCGTGGCGCGTGCCTACAACAACGAGGCGATCGACAACAACCTGGCCGCCGTGCAGACCGGCCACGTCGACGCCATCGCCGAATGGGTGGCCAGCCACACCCAGATGATCCAGTCCCTGCAGGACGTGGCGCTGCAGGATGATCCCATCCCTGCACTGCGCCTGGTGTCGAATGCGGGCGGCTTCATCAAGACCTATGTCGGCTATGCCGACAAGAGCCACCGGTTCTCGGACGCCGCCGGCCTCAAGCCCGATTATGATCCCACCGCCCGCCCCTGGTACAAGCAGGCCGTGGCCGCCGGCAAGCCGATCGTGACGCCGCCCTACATCGCGGCCAGCAGCGGCAAGCTCGTGGTCACGTTCGCGGCGCCCGTGGTGCGCGACGGCGTGGTCAAGGGCGTGATCGGGGGCGACGTGGCCATGGACGCCGTGGTGGCCAATGTCCGCTCGATCCATCCCACGCCAGACAGCTTCGGCCTGCTGGCGGCCCGCAACGGCCAGATCGTGGCGCATCTCGACGACAAGCTGACGCTCAAGCCCGTGTCCGACCTGATTCCCGCGCTCGACGGCGACAAGCTCGGCGCGCTGGTCTCCGCCACGCTGCCGATGGAGGTGGATGTGGCGGGCGCCGCCAAGCTGCTGCGCGGCCGCGAGATTCCGGGCACGGACTGGGTGGCCGTGATCGCGCTGGACAAGTCCGAGGCCACCGCCGGCATGCGCTCGGTGCTGATCGCCTCGCTGATTTCGCTCGTGATCGTGGCCTGCGCCGCCGCGGCCATCGTGGCGGGCGTGACCGCCGTATCGTTCCGCCGGCTGTCGGGCATCCGCGATGCCATGACCGCCATCGGTTCCGGCGACGGCGACCTGACCCAACGCCTGCCCGCCGACGGCACCGACGAAGTGGCCCAGATCGCCCGCGCCTTCAACGCCTTCGCCGACAAGCTCGTGCACGTGATGCGCCAGATCCGCGACGCCAGCGAGTCGGTCCACGTGGCTGCCAACGAGATCGCCGAGGGCAACGCCGATCTCTCGCGCCGCACCGAATCGGCCGCCGCCAGCCTTGAACAGACCGCCGCGTCGATGGAGCAGATCACCGCCACGGTCGGCCAGTCGGAATCGTCGGCGCGGCAGGCGGACGACACCGCCGCCCGGGCCCAGGAGGTAGCCACCAACGGCGGTACCGCCATCGACGGCGCCATCCATACGATGGGCGACATCGAACGCGCCGCGGTGAAGGTCTCCGACATCATCGGCGTGATCGAGGGCATCGCCTTCCAGACCAATATCCTGGCGCTGAACGCCGCCGTCGAGGCCGCCCGCGCCGGCGAACAGGGACGCGGCTTCGCGGTCGTGGCCGGCGAGGTCCGCGGGCTGGCCCAGCGCAGCTCGCAGGCCGCCAAGGAAATCAAGACGCTGATCGAATCGACGGTCAGCAGCGTCAACGCCGGCTCCGGCCAGGTGCGCCAGAGCGGCGAAACCATGCGCGAGATCGTCGGCAACGTGGGCCGCGTGACCCAGATCATCGGCGAAATTTCCCAGGCCGCCCGCGAACAAACGCGCGGCATCCAGGAAGTGAACGTCGCCGTCAGCCAGCTCGACCAGATGGTGCAGCAGAACGCGGCACTGGTGGAACAGTCGACCGCAGCGGCGGCGGCACTGCAGGGGCAAGCGGCGACCCTGGCGGGCGTGGTGAGGACGTTCAGGTTGGAGTGAAGGGCCAGCTCCCCTCACACCCACCAATACCGCGTCACATGGAAGAACACCGGGGCGGCGAACACTACCGAGTCGAGCCGGTCGAGCATGCCGCCGTGGCCTTCGATCATGTGGCCCCAGTCCTTGATGCCGCGGTCGCGCTTGATGGCGGACATCACCAGGCCGCCGAGAAAGCCCATCAGGGCAATGACCAGCGCCACGGCGCCGGCCTTGAGCGGGGAGCCGTAGGGGGTGATCCACCAGAGCGAGGCGCCCAGCGCGGTGGCGCTCAGTACGCCCCCGACGAAGCCTTCCACGGTTTTCGACGGCGACAGCAGCGGGGCGATCCTGCGTTTGCCGAGCATCTTGCCCCAGACGTACTGCAGCACGTCGCTGCCCTGCACCACGATCACCAGGAAGGCAATCAGCAGCAGGTTGCGGTCCTCGAAACCCGCGATCGGCAGCGTCAGCAGCGCGGGCACGTGCGAGATGCAGAACACGCAGATCATCACGGCCCACTGCACGCCGGCGCAGCGCTCCAGGAAGCGCGTGGTCTCCGACGACAGCGCCGACAGGATCGGCAGGATCAGGAAGGCGTAGACCGGGATGAAGATCGAGAACAGCCCGTACCAGCCCGTGTAGACGAGCGCGTACTGCCCCGGCAGGAACACGAAGAACGCCGCGACGATGGCGCGATGGTCGCCCCGCCGCGTGGTAGTGATCGTCACGAACTCGCGCAGCGCGTAGAACGACAGCAGTGCGAACAGCACCACGATGGCCCCCCGTCCCATGGCGAACACCACGCCGAGGATGCCGATCATCCACCACCAGGCGTTGATGCGCGAAGTGAGGTTGTCGATCACGCCGTGCGGCTGCCCCCGGGCGACGCGCCAGCGCAGCACGGACGCAATCGCCGAAGCAAGGATCAGCACGCCGAAGGCGCCCGCGAACAACAGTTGGGTTTCTCGAATCATGGGCAGGCGTCGGTTCAGTCGAGGGCGGGGGCCAAACACAGCAGGCCGGCGCGGGCGCGGGCCAGAAAATCCTCCTTCGGCTCGCCGGCGGCCAGCGTCAGGGGCGTGCCGAACGTGACCGTGCAGAGCAACGGCACCGGCACCACCTCGCCCTTCGGCATCACGCGGTTCAGGTTGTCGATCCAGACCGGCACGAACTCCACGCCGGCCTCGGCCGGGCAACTGCGCGCCAGGTGGTAGATGCCGCTCTTGAACGGCAGCAACCGCTCTTCGGTGGTGTTGCGCGTACCCTCGGGGAAGATGATCAGCGATGCGCCATCGGCCAGCACCTGCGCCATCTGCGCCACCGGATCGGCCGCGGCACCCGCGCCCGTGCCGGTGCGGTCGATCAGCAGCGCGTTGAACACGTCGCGGCCGATGAAACGCCGCAGCGGCGACTTGAGCCAGTAGTCGGCACCGGCCACCGGGCGCGTCTGCGGGCGCAGGTCAGGCGGCAGGCTGCCCCAGATCAGCACGAAATCGCCATGGCTGCTGTGGTTGGCAAAGTACACGCGCTGCCGCGCCATCGGCAGGCAGCCGTTCCAGCGCGCCTGCATGCCGGTGAGCAGTTGGGCAAACCCGATGATCAGGCGGGCGACGATTCTTGCGGTCCAGTTCATGGCGATGGCGGATGGCTCCAGCGGTTATCTCAGCAGCAGGATCACGACGGCGATCAGCCATTGCAATGCCATCAGCACGCCGGCGATCGTCAGGAAGCGGCTCGCACCCCGCGCACGCGCGGCCATCGGGCGGCCGGCGCGGGAGGCGGGCATCCAGCCCAGCGCGGCCAGCGCCGCGTCGAGTTCGGCGAGGTCCGGGGCGGCGCCGGCCAACGCCAGCGCATCGAACAGGCGACGGTCGACCTCCACGCGCACCAGCAGCCAGAGCTGCGCGGCCGCCAGCAGCGCGGCCACGGCGCCAGCCACCAGCCACAACGTGCCTGTCGGCGCCATGATCCCGGCCAGCGCAACATTGACCAGCGCCAGCACCAGCGCCGCGATATTGAGCCGCGCCGCCGCGCGCAACGCGCCGGCCGTGGCGTGCGCGAGCCAGCGCGCGGGTTCGTCCCGGGCTTCGCTCATGCTGCGTCCTCCTCGATGAATCGTGCGAGTGCGGCCACGCTGGCGGGCCCCAGTACCACGGGCCGCGCCGCGCGCAGCATCGCCAGCACCTGCTGCACGTCGCGAATGCCACGCTGCCGCGCCAGCCAGCACGCCACCACGAGCGCGCTGCGCGAGTAGCCCAGCGCGCAGCAGACCAGCACGGTCCGCCCCGCAGCGTGCCATTGCTCGATCTGCGCGGCGCCGGCGCGCAACTGCGCCTGCGTCGGTACCGTCAGGTCGAGCACCGGGATGCAGCGGTAGGCCGGCGCGTGGGCCAGGCGCGGAAACTCGGCGGTCAGGTCCAGCAGCGCGTCGGCGCCAGCCAGCGACAACTCGTGCTGCGTCGGCAGGCGGCCAATCCAGACGCGCTCCGCCACCGGGCTGACGGGGTCATGCCTGCGCGTCCACCAGCGCGAGTTCAGGAAGGCGCCGCCCAGATACGGCGCCAGCGTCCACCACGCCGCCATCGGCAGCGCGCCATGCTCATCCTTGCCGAACGCCCCGGCACGCCCCGCGCGATAGATCAGCGCCACGCACAGCAGCGCGAGCGCGACCCATGTCAGCAGCAGCCACGCCGTCACCGACCATGCCAGCGCAAGCCATGCGAGGACACCCATCGCCAATGCCCCGGCGCCATACCGCCACGCCAGCGCCCGCACGCGGGGATCGGGCTGCGCCGCCGCCACGCCGATCCGCGTGCCGCTGGCCTCGGCCCGCGCGAGCCCGGCGGGCAGCGGAAACGCGAACACGCACAGCCAGCCCACGAGCCAGCCGGTCGGCACATCGATCAGATGATGCTGGTAGGTCGTCAGCACCGAGATGCCGATCAGCGCGAACCACACGTGCAGCCCCCAGCGCCAGCGCGGCGCCAGATGCATCGCGTAGGCCACCCAGAGCACCACCAGCAGGCTGATATGGAGCGACGGCGCCTGGTTGAACGGCTTGTCGAAGCCGCCCAGCAGCGTAAAGAGCTGGCCGGGCAGGCCGTCGGCGGGCGGCCGTTCGAACGAGAAGCGCAGCGGGAACGCGATAAAGCATGCCACCGAGATCAATTGCGCCGCCAGCAGGCGCCTGACGTGCGTGAGCAGCCCCGCCCGCGTGCGCCAGAGGAAGAACGAGATACCGTACAGCAGGTCGATCGACCAGTACGGCACGATGCTCCACGGCACGAACGGCATGCCGCGCTCCCACTCGTAGTGGAAGAATGGCACCTCGCCGCGCTGGCTGGCCAGCCAGTTCGCCAGCCCGTAGCTGCTGAAGAACAGCACGCCCATGCCGGCCAGCAGCAGCGTTGCCAGCCCCCACGGCCGGCTTTCGGCAGGAATATCGCCCGCGCGCCCGGCCACCGTCATGCCGGCCCGTCCACGCGCCGTGCCAGGCTCACCGTGAAAATGCCCCACGGGTCGATGCGCTGCGCCATCTTCTCGAACCCCGCCTCGCGCACGAGCTGGTCCATCTCGGCCTGCGGGCGCCGCCGCATGACCCAGGCCGAGCCGGCCCGATGGCTGGTCAGCGCGCGGGCAATGAATTCGAGCTGCGGATGCCACGGCTGACCCGTGTAGATGAGGTAGCCGCCCGGCGCCACCGCCCGGCCGAGTCCGCCGAGCGAGCGCGCCACCATGTCGTTGTCGCCAAACAGTTCGTAGAGCCCCGAGACGATGGCCAGCGTCGGCGCCGGGTCCAGCGCGGCGAGGTCGTCGCCGTCGAACGCATCGCCCTTGCGGAAATGCGCCACGTGTTCAAGCCCCTTGGCGCGGATCAGCGCCTGCCCCTGCGCCACGTTGATGTCGCTGTAGTCGCGCAGCAGGATCGACGCCACGCCCGTGCCGTTGAGCCGCGCCTTCTGCGACTCCAGCGCTTCGAGCACGTAACGCCCATGGCCGGCGGCGATATCGACGATGCGCACCGGTACCCCGTCCGCCTGCAGCCGCGCCATGGCCTCGCCGATCAGTTCCTCCACGTGGACCTTGCGCTGGCGGATGCCGCGCCAGCCAATGGCGTCGAGGTAGTTGCGATCGGCCAGCCTGCCCACGCCAAAGCGGCCGGCGGGCGTGTTGCGGTAGACGTAGTCGAGCGTCGAGCCCGAGTCGAAGCCCGTGGCGTGTCCCAGCCGCACGCCTTCGGACAGCGCGCCGCCCAGCCGCAGCCCGGCGCGCGTGAGCGTCCAGTACAGCGCCGCCAGGCTGCCCGCGGGTACCGGCCGCGCCAGCCGGTCCGCCTCGTCGCGGAACGCGCCCTGGCGGTCGGCATGGCGCAGCGAGACGCGCGGCGACGGGGTGTCGAACTGCCGCACGATGAACTGCCGCGCCGCATCCACGGCCTGCGCGCGGTCGCGCTCGCCAAGCGTGTCGTGGTAGAAGCCGTCCAGCACCACCTTCTGCTTGACCCGCGATCCGAGGCGCTCGAAGAACGCGTCCTGCGGCCCGCGATGCACCACCCAGTCGGCGCCCGAGATCAGCAGCTGCGTGGGCACGGTGATCGCGGCGGCATCGGCCACGATGCGCTCGGCGGTCTCGTAGAGGTCCAGCAGGATATTGACGGCGATGGGCCGCGTGATCAGCGGATCGGTGCCATAGCTCGCGATGCGCTCGGGGTCATGCGTCAGGAACTTCGCCTTGACGTAGCTGTTGACGAAGAACTTGCCGCGCAGCCGGTGCATCAGCTTCAGGCCCGGGCGCGCGAACGGCACGTAGAGCTTGACCCTGAACGCCGGGGAGGCCACCACCAGGCAGCGGATCGGCGGCGCGTAGTCGTGCACCCACGTGGTGGCCAGCACCGCGCCCACGCTCTGCGCCACCACGGCCATGTCGCGCACGGCGATGCCGTGTTCGGCGGCAATATGGTCGGCGAAGGTCTGGATGTCGCGTACCGAGGTGGCCAGGCTCGGGCTGTAGCCCCGCTCGCCCGGCGACCGGCCATGGCCGCGCGCATCCCAGGCAAAGAATGCGTGGTCGGGCAGGTCGAGTTCGTCCACCAGGTGCGCCACGCGGCCCGAGTGCTCGTGTCCGCGATGAAACAGCAGCACGGCGCCACGAGGCTGCCCGGAGCGGGCCGGCCAGTGCCGGTAGAACAGCATCTGGCCATCGTGGGTATCAAACCGGGATTCGATCGGGGTACGCGGCACGGGCGTCGCTCCTATGTCGATGACGGCGAGTTTCGATTCGAGAGCCGCTCAACGGGCGGCGTTGGCTTCCTGCACGCCACGCTGCACGCGCCGCACGATCGTCACGATCGACAGCAGGCACAGCGCCACCCAGATCCAGTGGCCATAGGCGCCCGGACCGAAGCCGAGCCCGAGCCACAGCCCCAGCGCACCGAGCACCAGCGCCCGGTCGCTCTTGCCGAGCGGGCCATCGTAGCGGCGGCTGGCACCAGCGAGCGGACCGATCAGCCCCGCGCATTCGACCACCACCGCGAGGATCGCAAACGGCACCACGGCGGTACCGAAGGGCAGCACGAACGGAATCACCAGCGCCAGATCGGAGACGATGTCGCCCAGTTCGTTCAGATAGGCGCCCAGCGCGCTTTGCTGCCCGTGCTCGCGCGCCAGCATGCCGTCGATGGTATTCAGCGCCATGCGCACGAACAGCCAGATCGGCATGAGCAGGAAGATGCCGGGCAGCCAGACCAGCGCGCCGACGATGCCGGCCACCACGATGGAACCCAGCGCGGCCACGGTGGTGACCTGATTGGCGGTGACGCCGCGGTCGGCCAGGCGCTGCACCAGCGGGCGCAGCCAGGCCTGGAATCTTGGTTTGATCTGATAGAGCGTCAATCGCTTTCCCCCCTCGCAGATATTGCCGTGTGTGGCGGGGATGCTATCGGGGTCGTCCCGCTGTGTAAATAACGTCACAGCGCCGGGTGCGGGAGCGGGTGATACGCGTCAATCAGCGGCCTGCATGGAGCGGCCGCGTTGCGCTCGGCGGTCTATTCAGAAGACAACTATTCGTGCCACCCCAAATGCGGGGAAAAGTCTTCCGGCGAATGATCGGAAATCAGGGCGCTTCATGCGGTCACCGGGCTGTTTGTCGAAGTGACCGGAGAAGGCGATGTGTGCGTATACCTCGTATACGTATACGCGAATCGCGTTTCGCAGCCGTTCTGGGCAGCGTCACTTCCATGCGTCAGGGATCGACGCCGGGCACCAGAGCGTACTCACTGCTGCGTATGTTTTTCCTTTTAAATCAACGACGCAGAAACCGCGATGAAAACCGGGGCGGAAGCGGTTCTGGAAGCCGGAAAGTGGCGCCGGCGAGTCCCTTCGCACGTCGCTGCCTTGGCGCCCCGTGACGCCACATGGATGGCGCTGCCGGCCTTCCAGTCCCGCCGCCATGCAACGCGCAGGAGGGGGGAGCGCAATGGGATGAATGGAGGTCTCCCCAGGAAGGGCTTCGACATTCGTTCGGTCTATTGCCGCTGCCGGGCCGATTCGCCTCATCCCATCAGCTTTTCCTTGGTGATTGGCAGCTCCCGGATGCGCCGGCCCGTGGCGTGATGCACGGCGTTGGCCACGGCGGCCGCCAGTCCGGTAATGCCGATCTCCCCGATACCGCGCGCCCCGAACTCGTTGAAGGCCAGATCGGGGTAATCCAGCAGGATCACGTCGATCTCGGGCTGGTCCGCGTGCACCGGCATCACATACTCGGCGTAGTTGTTGTTGCCCGGCATGCCGTTGCGCTCGTCGTACTCGGTGGCTTCGAACAGCGCCATGCCCACGCCCATGACCACCGCGCCTTCCACCTGGTTGCGCGCCGTCAGCGGATTGATGACGCGGCCCACGTCGATGGCACTGACCACGCGCGCGACACGCAGGCGCGAAATGCCCGGGTCCCAGCGCACTTCCACGAAATGCACGCCGAACGACATGTACGACCGCTTGTCCGTATCCGGCGCCCTGCCCGTGCGCGCAACGCCCTCGGCGCTGGCAAAACGCTGCGCGTTGAGCACCGACGCGTAATCCACACTCCGCTTGCCATCGGTCAGCTTGCCGTCCTTCAGCGTCAGTTCCTCCGCCTTGCCGCCCGCAAACGGGCCGCCTTCCTGCGTGGCGTACCCGCGCAGTTCGCCGATCGCGTTGCGCGTGGCCTCCGCCACGGCCGGCAGCACGCTTGCCGTGGCCCAGGAACCGCCCGCCACCGGCGCGGCCGGCGATGCGGAATCGCCGAGCCGGACGTCGATCTTCTCGAACGGCAACCCGGTCAGCTCGCTCACGGTCTGCGCCACGATCGTGTACATGCCGGTGCCGATGTCCTGCACCGCGCAGTTGACCTGCGCCATGCCGTCGCTGCGCAGCCGCACGCGCGCCTCGGCCGGCGTCCGCCAGGCGTCCCAGTTGCACACAGCCATGCCATAGCCGATGACTTCGCTGCCTTCGGTCATCGAGCCGGGCCGCGGGTCGCGCCGGTGCCAGCCGAACTGGCTGGCGCCCTGTTCGATGGCCTCGCGCAGATGGTTGCTGGACCACGGCAGGTTGTTGCTCTCGTCACGCGTGGAGATGTTGGCCAGCCGGAAATCGAGCGGGTCCATGCGGCACGCCAGTGCCAGCTCGTCGATGGCCGATTCCAGCGCGAAGAGTCCCGGCGCGGCCCCCGGCGCGCGCATCGACGTGGGCGCGCCACGATGCACATTGGTGGTGTGGTGGCTCACCATGACATTGGGGCAGCTGTAGACGCTCTGCGTCATGCCGCCGCAATTCTCCAGATACTGCTCGATGAACGACGTGGTGTTGACCGATTCGTGCCGGATCGACGTGATCTTGCCGTCTGCCGAGGCCGCTACGCGCAGCCGCTGGCGGGTTTCGGGCCGGTGGCCGGTGGTCGTGAACGTGTAGGCGCGCGGCACCACCAGCTTCACCGGCCGGCCCGTCATCTGGGCCGCGGCGCTGGCGGCCACCGAGTGGGGCCACATGAACAGCTTGGAACCGAAGCCCGAGCCGATGAACGGCGCGTCGACGGTCACGCGTTCCGGCGTCAGCCCGAAGACCTGCGCGATGGTATTGCGGTGCACCGTGGCGCCCTGGGTGGCCTCGTACAGGTGCAGGTCGCCGTTCTCCCACCACGCCAGCGTGGCGTGCATTTCCATCGGGCTATGGGTCTCCACCGGGGTGCGGTAGACCGCATCCACCCTGGCCGCCGCCGCCTCGAACGCAGGTTCGGGCTGGCCACGCGAATGGCCCGCCCCGGCGTCTTTCAGCCCGTTGGCCTTGATGCCGTGTTCCAGGTCCACCACCGCGCTGGCCGCGCTGTAGCGCGCCGTCACGCGGCAGGCGGCCTCGCGTGCGTGTTCGAAGGTGTCGGCCACCACCAGCGCCACCATCTGCCCGCCGTAGACGATGGTTTCGTCCTCGAACGGCAGCCGGTGCTCGTCGGTAATCGACGCGGTGAGGATCGTGGCGCCCGAGATCGGGCTCTTCGGCGTCTTGAACAGACGTGGAAAGTTGCCGTGGTGGAGGATATCGACCACGCCGGGCACGCGGCGCGCCTCCGCCGTGTCGAGCCCGGTCAGGCGTCCGCTGGCCACGGTGCTGTAGACGCCATAGGCATGCAGCATGCCCGGAAACGACCGGTCGGCGGTGTAGAGCGCGGCGCCGGTCACCTTCAGGCGGCCGTCGATACGGCGCGGCGCGGCGCCGATGGCAGTGGTATTCATGTCTGTCTCCCGGAGAACGGCCGTGCCGTCCGATATCCGCTCATGCCACAAGGCGCGACAAGTTGCGGATGACCGCCTGCTGGCCGAGCAGCAGCTTGAAGCCGTTCTGGCCGTACGATTGCGCGCCGGTCATCGCGGCCGCCGCCGCTTCGCGGATCAGCGCCTCGGACACCACCTTGCCGCGCAGCACGTCCTCGGCATTGGCCGCGCGCCACGGCTTGGTCGTGACGCCGCCGAGCGCAATGCGGATATCGCGCACGGTCTGGCCATCCAGCGCGACGATGACCGCGCTCGACGCCAGCGCGAACTGGTAGGAACCCCGGTCGCGCAGCTTCAGGTAGGCCGAGCGGCTGCCCGGCATCGGCGCGTCGAGCGTGACGTGCGTGATCATCTCGCCGGGCTCGATCGCGTGCTCCTTCCAGGGCGTGTCGCCGGGCAGCAGATGGAAATCCGCCAGCGGTACCTCGCGCCGGCCCCTCGGGCCCTGCAGCTCGACCGTGGCGCCGATGGCCACCATCGCCACGCACATGTCTGACGGATGCGCCGCAATGCACTGGGGACTGCCGCCCAGTACCGCATGCACGTTGCGGTTCAGGCCGTCGATGGCCGAGCAGCCGGAGCCTGGCGTGCGCTTGTTGCACGGCGACACCCCATCGCGGAAGTAGCCACAGCGCACCCGCTGCATCACGTTGCCGCCGGTGGTGGCCTTGTTGCGCAACTGCGTGCTGGCGCCGGACAGCACCGCCTCGGACAGCGACGGATAGTGTTCGGCGATATGTGCATGGCGGGCAAGGTCGGTGTTGCTGACCATCGCCCCGATCCGTACCCGGCCGTCGCCGGGCAACTCGATCTGGTCGAGCCCGAGCTTGTGGATGTCCACGAGGTGCGCGGGCCGCATGATGTCGAGCTTCATCAGGTCCAGCAGCGTGGTGCCGCCGGCCAGGTACACCGTCTCGGCGGCGCGGGCGTGGAGCGCGATGGCCTGGTCCACGTCGGCGGCGCGCGCGTAGTCGAAGTTCCGCATCATCCTCTCCCCGGCACCCGTGCGCGGGCATCCTGGATCGCCGCGACGATGTTGCGGTAGGCGCCGCAGCGGCAGATGTTGCCGCTCATGGCCTCGCGCACCGAGGCATCGTCGGCCGGTATCCGCCGGTCCTGCAGGATGCCTACCGCGCTCATCATCTGGCCCGCCGTGCAGTAGCCGCACTGGTACGCGTCGTGGTTCCAGAACGCCTCCTGCACCGGATGCAGGCTGCCGTCCGCCGACAGCCCCTCGACGGTCACGATGTCGTCACCGTCGTGCATCACCGCGAGCGACAGGCAGCTGTTCACCGTCACGCCGTTGACGATCAGCGTGCACGCGCCGCACTGGCCGTGATCGCAGCCCTTCTTGGTGCCGGTGAGATGAAGCTGGTCGCGCAGCGCATCGAGCAGGATCGCGTTGGCGGCCACATTGAGCCGGTGCGTGGTGCCGTTGACCTTGAACGTCACCGGGTAGGTGTCCTGCGGCGTGCCGGCTGGCGGCGGCGCTGTCTGGGCCGTGGCGACATCGGCGAGCGTGGCGCCCGCGCCGGACACGCTGACGCATTGCAGGAACCGTCGGCGCGAGAGCACCACCGGGCCGGCGTCGGTCAGCTTGCCGCTATCGACGTCGGTCGCCTTTGTAGGGTCGTCCATCTTCTTCTCCTGTCGGGACGCCGGCGCATTGCACCGTTGTCATCTGCGGGGCAACGGGCCTGACCCCTTGCCGCTCTTACTTTATTCAGACTTTCGGCGAAAGCAAGAATGTGCGGACATGGCCGAGGCGCGCATCGCGGACCGCGCCGGTTGTTTCATTTTCAGATCTGAAACAGCGCGCCGGATCGGTGCATTCCCTCGATTGAGGATTTCTCAATCGCGTGCCAGAATCCGCGCCATGGACCGACTGCCCCCGCTCAATGCCATCCGCGCCTTCGAGGTCGTGGCGCGCCGACTCAGCATCACCGTGGCGGCCGAGGAGCTGCACGTCACGCCCGGCGCCGTCAGCCGCCAGGTGCGCACGCTCGAAGATGCGCTGGGCGTCGCGCTGCTCGTGCGGGGCCACCGGCAGATCACGCTGACGCGCGCCGGCGAGGACTATTACCGCAGCGTGACCAGGGCAATGGACGTGCTGCGCGACGCCACCACGCGCCTCACGCGGCGGACACGCCGCACGCAGCTCAAGGTGCGCGCGTACACCACGTTCGCGATGCGCTGGCTCATCCCGCGCCTGTCCAGCTTCCACACGGCCAACCGCGGGATCGAGGTGCTGCTGACCGCCTCGCTCGATCCCGTGGACTTCCGGCGCGAGGACATCGACGGCGCCATCCGGCTCGGCGATGGCAAGTGGCAGGGCGTCAACGCCTATCGCCTGGTGCGCAATGTGCTCACGCCGGTCTGCAGCCCGGCGCTGGCCACCGGTGTGCGCAAGGCCGGTGACCTGCAGCGCCAGGTGCTGCTCCATTCGATTGCGCGCCCGGACGACTGGGCCAGCTGGCTCGCCGCCGCAAAGGGCGATGCCGTGGTCGACGCGCGCAGCGGCATGACGTACCAGAGTTCGGCGATGGCCTACGCGGCCGCCCTCGAAGGCCAGGGTTTCGCCATCGCCCAGCGCTTTCTGGTCGAGGACGACCTCGCCTCGGGCAAGCTCGTCGCGCCGTTCCGCAAGGCGCTCGACATGGGCGATTTCACCTACTACCTGATCACGCCGGCGGACCGCAAGGAGAGCCCGAGCATGGCCACGTTCCGCAAGTGGCTGCTGGCGCAGTTCGGAGACGGCGCGCCAGGCTAGGCCGCAGCGGCTTCGCAAAGCGTGGCGATCTGCGCCTCGCCGAAGCCGAATTCCCGCAAGACCTGCTCCGTATGCTGCCCGCATGCCGGCGCGGGGCGGGCCGGCCGTGCGTTGACCTCGGCACTGCAGACCGGAAAGCCGGGCACGCGCAGGGTGCCGAGCACCGGATGTTCGATCTGCGCGATCATGCCGTTCGCGGCGGCCTGCGGATGCGCCACCACATCGTCATAGGCCGCCACGCGCGCGCAGAGGATATCGGCCGCCTGCAGCGCGTCGAGCCAGGACTCGGTCGAACGGGTGACGAACGCCTGCGTCAGCGCCTCGACCATGGCGGCGCGGTTCGCCACGCGCAGCGGCGACGTGACGAAGCGCGCATCGTCGGCCAGCGCGGCCACCCCCAGCGTCTCGCACAGGCGGCGCCAGCGGTCCGGCATGTAGGCAGCCACCATGATCCAGCCATCGGCGGTGCGGAACGCCTGGTTGGGCGCGGCGTACGGCGCGGCACTCCCGGCGCGCACCGGCAACTGCCCATCGGCCAGGTACGAGGTCAGCGACGACTGCTGCAGCGCCAGCGCAGCGTTGAACAGGTTGACGTCGAGATGGCCGCCGCGCCCGTCGCGCGCCCGCTGGGCAAGCTTCGCCAGGATGCCGACCACGGCGATGTAGCCGGTCATCACGTCCACCACCGGCGCCTGCACCTTGCACGGCTCGCTGTCCGGCAGGCCGACCAGGCTCATCAGCCCCGCGTCGGCCTGCAGGATGCCGTCCACCCCGGCACGCTGCGCGTAGGGCCCGTGCTGTCCGTAGGCGGAGATCGAACAGTAGATCAGCGCGGGGTGCGCGGCGCACAGGGCCTCCGGACCGAGCCCGAGCCGCGCCATGACGCCGGGGCGCATGCTTTCCACCACGATATCCGCGCCGGCAATCAGGCGCCGCGCCGCCTCCGCGCCGGCGCCGGTCTTGAGGTCCAGCATCACACCCTGCTTGTTGCGGTTGAAGCCGTGGAACAGCGCGCTGTCCTCGCCGAGCCAGCCCGGCCCGAGCGTACGCCCCAATTCCCCGCCGGGCGGCTCCACCTTGATGACGCGCGCGCCCAGATCCGCCAGCAGCATCGTCGAGGCCGGGCCCGCCGCGATCTGCGTGAAATCGATGACCGTCAGGCCCTCCAGCGCGTTACCGAGCATGGTCGCGTCCTCCCGCTCTCTTGAATGTTCCCTGCGCGGTGGCAATCAGCGCGCCGTGCGCGTCGACCAGTTCGGCCGACGAAAAGTAGATGCTGCGGCCCGCCCGCGTCAGCCTGGCGTTGGCCCGCACCCGTCCGGCGCTGACCTTGCCCAGATAGCTGATCGACAGCATCAGCGTCACCGCGTTGCCCAGTTCGCCCTGGTCATCCTGCAGGCCGGCGTACCCGCACGCGGCGTCGAGCAGCGTGGCGCTGACCCCGCCCTGCAGCGTGCGCTGCCGGTTCAGGTGAGCCGGCGCGATGTCGAGTTCGAACGTGCACGTGCCGCGCCCGAGGCTGGCCAGCCGGATGCCCAGCGATTCGAGCAGCGGGTTGTCGATCTGCGCGGGGTTCACATCGCCACCTTGATGTTGTTCTCGGAGATCACGCGCTGCCAGCGCGCCAGCTCGCGGCCGATGTAGGCGCGCAGCTCGTCCGGCGTGGAACCCTTGACCTCGAACCCCTGGTTCGTGAACTGCGCCGCCAGTTCGGGCGACCGCAACGCCGCCAGCAGCGCCGCATTGAGGCGGTCCACCACGGCGCGTGGCGTCTTGGCCGGCGCCAGCAGGCTGTACCAGAGCTCGGCGTCGTAGCCCTTGAGCCCGGCTTCGGCGAAGGTCGGCAGTTCGGGCATCAGCGCCGTGCGCTGCTGGCCGGCAATGCCGAGCGCGCGGAGCTTGCCCGTCCGCACATACTGGATGGCCGACGCGAACGTGGCGAACGACACCTGTACCTGATTGCCCATGAGGTCCGAGATCGACGGCCCCGTGCCGCGATACGGCACGTGCAGCAATTCGGTGTGATTGAGCCGGGCGAACACCTCTCCGGCCAGATGCTGGGGCGTGCCGGGGCCGGGGCTGCTGTAGCTGACCTTGCCCGGATTGGCGCGCGTGTAGTCGACGAACTCCCTGAGCGTGCGGTACGGCTGCGCCATGTTCGATACCAGCACCAGCGGCACCGAGCCGATGCGGCCCACGGGCTCGAAATCGCGCTCGATATTGAACGGCACCTTCATGCCCAGGTACGGGTTCATCGTCACCTGGCTCGACGCGATCACGAGCGTGTAGCCATCGGGCGCGGCATGGGCCACGTGGTCCGTGCCAAGGTTGCCGCCCGCGCCCGGCTTGTTCTCGATGACGACGGGCTGGCCGAGTTGCTGGGCCATTTTCGGCGCGATCAGCCGCGCCAGGATGTCGTTGCCGCCGCCGGGCGCGAACGGCACCACGAGCGTGATCGGCTTCGACGGAAACGGCGCCTGCGCGGCGGCCGAGGTGGCGAGGATGATCGCAAACGCGGCCAGCGCGTGGCGGATCAGCTTGTTCATGATGGTCTCCTTGTGGTCTTGTCGTGAGCCTGGAGCGGCCTAGCGCCCGACGAACCGGGGCGCGCGCTTCTCGGCAAACGCCTGGCGCCCCTCGGTGCGGTCTTCGGTATCGCGCAGGGCGCCCCAGTACAGTTCGGTCAGGTCCTGCGCGTCGGCTTCGGACAGGTGCGCGGTCTGCCGCGCGAGCTTGCGCACCGCCTGGACGGCCAGCGGCGCATTGGCGGCAATCTGGCTGGCCAGGGCGAGCGCGCGGTCGAGCAGCCGGTCGGGCGCCACGGTTTCGGACACCAGCCCGATCCGGCTGGCCGCCTCAGCGCCGATGCGCTCGCCGGTCAGTACCATCTGCATCGCGTGGGCCGACGGCACGGCCTTGAGCAGCCGATGCAGGCCCGAGACGGCCGGCACCGAGCCGACCCGCACCTCGGGCAAGCCAAAGCTCGCCTGCGTGGACGCAATGCGCAGATCGCACTGGAGCGCGATTTCCAGCCCCGCGCCGAGGCAGTGCCCGTTGATCGCGGCAATCAGGGGCTTGGCGCACTGCAGGCCGCTCAGGTCCATGAGCCGGATGTAAAGTCCCCGCTCGGCGGCGGCCTCCGGCGCGTGAAACATCGCCTCGGGATAGCTCGCGGGCGCTGGCGCCCCCTTCAGGTCGGCGCCGGCACAGAAGGCACGCGTACCGCTGCCGGTCAGCACGGCCACGTGGATGCCGGCGCGGTCGCGGATCTCGCCCAGATGCTGGCGCAGCACGCGCAGCGTGGGCACGTCGAGCGCGTTGAGCGCCTCCGGCCGGTCCAGCGTCAGCACGGCCACCCGTCCTTCGATATCGAGATGTACGGTCATCGCTCCCCCTACACGCTCGGCGACGAAAGGCTGCGCCCGCCGCAGACATAGAGCGTCTGGCCCGTCACGTACGACGCCCCGGGGCTGACGAAGAAGCGCACCGCGTTGGCAATGTCGCCGGCCGTGCCAATACGCTGCACCGGCACCGACTTCTGCAGCCGCGCCTGCACCTCGGGTGCGAAGTTGCGGAACAGCGGCGTGTCGACGATGCCCGGCGCCACCGCATTGACCGTGATGCCCTGCGCCGCGAACTCGATCGCCAGCGAGCGGGTCAGGCTGACCACACCGCCCTTGGCCGCCGAGTAGTTGGCCTGGCCGAACCCGCCCAGCCACGCCCGCGACGAAATATTGACGATGCGCCCATACCCGCGCTCCACCATGCCGGGCAGCGCCGCGCGGCAGCACAGGAACTGCGACCGCAGGTTGGTATCGACCACCAGATCCCAGTCTTCGTCGCGCATCTTGAGGAAGCGCATGTCGCGCACGGCGCCGGCGTTGTTCACGAGGCAGTCGATCGGCCCCATCGTGCCGGCCACATGCTCGAACGCCGCGTTGACGGCGGCCGATTCCGTCAGGTCGACCGTCACGCCCATGGCGCGGTGGCCCCCATGGATCAGGCCCGCCACCGCGTCAGACAGCGCCGCCGCGTCGCGGTCCAGCAGTGCTACCGCCATGCCCTGGCCCGCCAGCTCCGTGGCGATGCCCAGCCCGATGCCGCGCGCCGCGCCGGTCACGACGGCTACCTGCCGCCCGTTGCTCTCATCGATGGATGCGTGCATGTCAGGCTCCCAGCAGGTGGACCGACGACGCGGCGTGATCCACGCCGGCAATGCCGCCCCCCGTGCACTGCGTCAGGCCGATGCGCGCCCCCTCCACCTGCCGGCCGTCGGCACGCCCCTGCAACTGCCACATGATTTCCACCATCTGCGCGATGCCGGTGGCGCCCAGCGGATGGCCCTTGGCCAGCAGTCCGCCGCTCGGGTTCACGGGCACGCGCCCGCCCAGCCGCGTGGCGCCCGAGCGCAGCAGCGGCACGGCGTCGCCGGGCGCCGCCAGCCCGAGGGCCTCGTAGTACAGCAGTTCGGCAATCGTGAACGCGTCGTGCAGTTCCACGACATCCACGTCCTGCGGCCCGAGCCCCGCCTGTTCGTAAGCCAGCCGCGCGGCCCGCGCCGTGATCTCGGCGTCCAGGATGTCGTCATCGGCGCCTTCCCGCAGCCCCGACACCACCACCGAGGACAGCACGCGCACGGGTTTCTCCCGCCGGGGCCGGCGCGTGGTCAGAACCACGGCCGCGGCACCATCGACCTGCGACGGGCAGCACTGCAGCAGCGTCAGCGGATCGGCGATCATGCGCGACGCCAGCACGTCTTCCAGCGTGGTTTCGGTGCGCTGCTGGGCGTACGGATTCAGCGCGCCGTGCCGGCGGTTCTTGACCGCCACGGCGGCGAGGTCTTCCGGCGAAGCGTCCCGCTCGTGCAGGAAGCGCGTGCCGCGCATGGCGTAGACGGCCGGCAGCACCATGCCGGCCGTGGCATAGAGATCGGTCATCGTGTCGTTGCGCTGCATCGGGATCGTGCCCCCGCCCAGCGCGGTCAGTTGCTCGATGCCGAAGACCAGCACGGTGCCGTACTGCTGCGCCAGCAGCGCGTGCCGCGCCAGGTGCACGCCGGTGGCGCCGCTCGCGCAGGCATTCTCGATGTTGTAGACCGGTACGCCCCGCAACCCGAGATCGCGCACGATCAGCTGGCCCAGAATCATGCCGCCCAGCACGTTGGCGCAATAGACGGCCTCGATGTCGTCGAGCCTGACGCCCGCATCCGCCACCGCGTCCAGGATGGCCTGCTGGGCCAGTTCCGGCGCCTTGACGCCGGTATGCCGACCGAACGGCGTCATCGCGCCGCCGGCAATGTAGATGTCCTGCATGGTCTCGCTCCTCTCAGTCCTGCTCTGCCTGGAACACGTAGCCGAACGTGGCGTCGGCCACTGGCGCGTAGCGGTCGCCGATGGCCGGGCGCTCCTTGCCTTCGAGC
The DNA here is from genome assembly GCF_004217045.1 of Cupriavidus agavae. Taxonomy (GTDB): domain Bacteria; phylum Pseudomonadota; class Gammaproteobacteria; order Burkholderiales; family Burkholderiaceae; genus Cupriavidus; species Cupriavidus agavae. The sequence goes on along the minus strand of NZ_SGXM01000008.1, from coordinate 52,005 downwards.
CGCCCGAACACGCGCAGCGGACCGTCAAGGTCGACATAGCCCAGCGCGTAGGGCGGCAGGCCGGTCTTCGGCGCGGGGTGGATGACCGTGAAGCTGTAGACGGTGCCTGCGCCGCGTACGGGCACCGTGTCGTATTGCGCGGCGAGGGGCGAGTGCGCGGGCAGCGCCGGAAAGTGGCGGGCGCCGGTGTCGCGGTGCCGGGAAGCCTGCAGGGTGGCCGGGGTGTCGGAACTCCACAGGCCGGGGGCCGGGGTGGTCATGGGTGTCTCCTTTGTCGAGGGTTGCCTTGCCGTGCGATGACTGGATAGTGGTCGGCGACAGGCGGCGCGACAAACGAGTTTTCGGGAGTCTTGACTTGTGTTTTTCTCAATCGATCAGCCACTGGCCCGAACGGTGGTTCGGTCCCGGGCCCCCGGTGCCGGGGCCGGCAGCGATAGGGTCAAACGTGCGCGACGACGCGATACAGCCCCGACAGATCCGTCTAAAACGGCTAAAATAATTTGCATTGCATTTCACACGACAGATTGGACCGGATGGATTTCCGCCGTGCCGAATCTTGTTGTAATTCAATCACTTATGTGCATCTCCCCAGATGGCTGAAGACCGCGATACGTTGACCGCGACCAAGCTGACCCGTACGGAATTCGCGGTCGTCCGCGCCTACGCGCAGGGGATGCGGCCGGTCGACATCGCCAATCGGTACCTGCTCGATCCCGATGACGATGGCGATCTCACGGAACACCAGGCCATCCAGCGAATACTGGCGCTGCGCGACCGTCTGGTGCAGTTTGCGCTGCAGCATGACCGGCCCGACATCGCCGAGATGTTCGAGGCGCTGCGCGGCCGCTCCGACGCGGGGATGTCTCGGCGGGTGGAGGCGCTGTCATCGATCGAGCAACTGGGCCAGGGCCGGCCCCTGCCCGCGCATCCGGTCACGCTCTGGTTTGGCCCAAGCCTGGCCCGGCGCCTTACAGACGCCGGCATCCATACGGTTCACGATCTCGTAGCCCTCGCCAACCGCCGGGGCAGTAGCTGGTGGCGGCATGTGCCGCGCGTAGGCCGCCGCTCGGCCGATACCATCGTCAGATGGCTGCGGAGCCGCGCGGATGGCGCCGGTATTGCGCTACGGATGGGGGTGAATTCCCCGGCACGTAAAGAGGCTATCAAAACGCTTTCGCCGTTGCGGCTTTCGGCGGGGATGCCGTACCCGGTGCCGCTGGAATTCATGCTCGGCGTACCCAGTTCTTCGGACGAATTGCAGTGGGTGAAAGACTGGCTGCAAGCGAAGGCTGGCTCTCGTAATACCTGGCTTAGCTATCGACGCGAGAGTGAAAGGCTGCTGCTCTGGTCGGCGCGGTCGGGCAAGTCTCTGGTGCAGTGGACGGGCCCGGACCTCGACGCCTACGAGGCATTCCTGGCCGATCCGCAGCCCGCAGCGTTCTGGTGCGGCCCAGCCGTGCCCCGCGAGCAGATGGATTGGCGCCCGTTCGAAGGCCCGATGAAGGAGAGTTCGCGGGCCGCTTCCTTGCGGGTGGCGCGCGTGTTGCTCAAGGAGATTCGGAGGCGTGCTGGCATTCCCGATCGCGCCATTGCGGTGGCACGGGCAGCCTCGGAGGCCGCTACGCCAAGCCCGCATGCACTGGCCGAAACGGAAGCATCAACACGGTTTCCGGTGATTGAATTTATCGACTGGCTAGGCCAGGAAGCGCCGGGACCGCGGCAGCGGGCAGCACTGGCGACTGCCCTGCTCGTGGCCCGCCACGGGCTGCGCATTGTGGAACTGGCGACGCTGCGGCTGTCCGACACCACGGCGTCAGGCACCACCGGCAGGTTGACACTACCTGCCAAGAGCGCCGCCCGGCGCAAGCCCATCGACCTGGAACCCGATGTGTGGGAGGCGCTGCTGGATCATTGGGCCGACCGGGCGCTCGGCGCGGATGGGGCAGCGGAGGGAGGACTGGAATGGGCAGCGGAATGGGGGGCGGAAGGGGCGCCAGCGGCAGCGTTGATCGCTCCAGCCGACTTTCCCGATACGGCGCGGGGCCGCGCCAAACGGGCCGCCCCGTCAGCGGGCTATTCCGCCAGCGGCTTCGATCAACTGCTACGCGCCTATTGGAAGCGGTTTGCTGCGGCGCAGCCAGATGTTCCGGCGGGTTTCTCGCCGCGCCGGCTCAAGATGGGTTGAAGCAGATCAGAGCAGGGTCTTGTCGAGGCCGAAGCGGGCCTTCAGTACTTCGAGCAGGTCTTCACGCGCATTGCGATCCGTGATCTGCACGTCGAGCATGACCCGGCCGGAATCCCATTCCTTGATCGTGCCAAGCAACTGGCCGCCGTCCGTTCGAATCTTGTACTGCCGGCTGATTTCCTTGACCTTGCGCGCCTTGCCCTCTTGCGCCTGCTTGCGGATCGCCTCGACTTCGCGGCTCGACAGCCCGTCGTTCATGACCCGCGCGGCAAGCTCCCGTGTACGGTCTTCCCCGGCCAGCTTGAAGTAAAGCGTCAGTTCATAGCCTGCAGCAATCCCGATGGCGCTCGGGCGCTCGCGCATCACGGCAATCACTGACTCTGGCAGCTTCAGCAGCGCCAGCGTCTTGTTGACCGTCCCGGCCGACATGCCCGTCAGCTCGCAGATTTCCTCTTCCTTCTGGACCTTGCCTTCATCCAGCAACTGGCGCCAGGCAATGGCGTTGTCGAGCGCCGACTGGTCCGAGCGCTGTTCATTGAGCAGGAACGAGAGCCGGTAGAAGTCGAGATCGCTGAGATCGGTCTCGACAAAGCACTCCATCTCCAGCTTGCCCGCCGACGCCAGCGCACGCTTCCGATAGTGGCCATCGATCAGGATGTAGTGGCCCGGGCGAGCGGGATCGGGAGCCGCCAGACCCGGCGTCTTCTGCCCGTGCGTGGCGATCGACGCAGCCCGCTCCTGGACCACGGCCGGGTCGTAGATCCGGCGCGCGTTGAAGGGATTGTCATGAAGCTGCGCGATCGGGATGCGCACGAGCACCCGTCCATCCATCGACTGCACTTCACTTTCAGCGCTGAAAGTGCGCGCGCCGGGGGTCGTGTTCTGCGCTTGCAGCAACCCGTTCGGCCGTTCGCTCAGGGCGGCCTCGGCACGCGCAAACCGGTCAACCGCGTCGCTCTTCGTCTTCTCCGCCGCCATCCCGGCGAGCATGCCTGCCTTCAGGCTCTTCAATTTCGTCGTCATTCTCTTACTCGATCAGGGACAGAATCTCGTCCACCATCATGTCTACTTCCTGGATCGCCTCCCGGGCGCCCGGCACGCCGTGCACGGTGCAACCCATCGCCAGACATTCGCGAAATGCGGAGCGCGATCCGACCATCGAATTCAACAGCGGTACTTCGGCGTCATCGCCGAGGATCTCGATCGCCTGGCGCGCAATCGACACACGGCGCTGGACCATATTCGCCATCACCCGGATCTGCAGGCTTTCGTTCTGGACCTGGGCATGCCGCGCCAAAGTCTTCGCCGCCACCGCCGCCCAGAGGTCGGGCGGCGAGGGCACCACGGGAATCACCGCAAGATCGGAAATCAACAGCGCGCTCGACGGGGCAGCCGAATGAACCGCCGGCGGGCAATCCACAAGGATGTAGTCGTAGTCGTTGACGAACTTGCGGACCTCCCGGTGCATGGCGCCGCCTGACGGCGCAAGCCCGATCACCGAGGCGGGAAACGGTCGCTCATCACTCGCCTGGGCCGCCCAACGGGTGGCCGTGCCCTGCTCGTCCATGTCGACCAGCAGCGATCGCGCGCCGCGCAGCCCGAGAGTGCCCGCCAGATGCATGCTGACTGTCGTCTTGCCGCAGCCGCCTTTCTGGTTGAAAACGGTGATGATTTTTGCCGCCACTACGGTCTCACTTTCAGCGCTGAAAGCGCCGGATGAAGATGTTCAGTTAGACCGAACTGTAGCGAAATCGACTATGCGCTACAACCCATTTCTGAACATTTGAATAAATCAAGGAAGTAGCGACGGCGAGAGGCGGGCGAGGAGGTCTTTGGGCGACATGGCCCCCAGTATCCGCTACATCAATAGTGCGGGATTCTTCTTCTTGAAAAGCGGTATGAAATCCGCCTAAAGTAAGGGTAGTGCGCATTACGCCGCACATGACACCGCAACACATTGTGGTTATGATGCCCGCTACAGTCGAGTCAAGTCGTGTTACCTCGTTGGCTTCCGTTCGGTATCTACGAGACCTCAGCGTGCTTGAACGGTTGTTTGCGTTGTGTGTAAACGAACTTGCTTCGAAAGGAAATCTGTTATGGCAACCGGTACGGTCAAGTGGTTCAACGAGACCAAGGGTTTCGGCTTCATTACTCCGGACGACGGCGGCGCCGATCTGTTCGCTCACTTCTCCGAAATCCAGGGTTCGGGCTTCAAGACCCTGAAGGACGGCCAGCGAGTGACGTTTGAAGTCAAGCAGGGCCCCAAGGGTCTGCAAGCCTCGGCCATCAAGCCGGCGTAAGCGGAACCACGCAGTGGCTGGCTGGCCGGGTGCTCCGGTCTGACTGGCGACGCAAAAAAGGCAAGCGCGAGCTTGCCTTTTTTGTTGCCTGCACGGATAACCGTGCCCGACGCCGGAACGCTCAGCCGAGCTTGCGCACGCTGGTACGCGACGGTTGCAGGATCAGGGCCTTCGAGGAGTCGGCATCGACCTTGGCGCCCGGATAGACCACGAGCACGTCCTTGAGTGCCTTGCGGAACAGCGCCCGGAACTTGCGTTCGCTTTCGGTTTCGGTGCCGAACTGCATCTGCAGCGCCTCCCAGGGGATCTCGGTGCGTCGCTGGATCGTGAAAAAGCGATAGGTCAGCCAGGAATACACATCGAGCGCGAATGGCGACTGCTTCAGCGCCTTGAGCGCACGCATGTCGACGGGCACCGGGCGGTTCACGAGCTCATTGAAAAACGGCTCCGACAGCACCACGAAGCTCTCGAACATCGAGCCCTGACCCGGTTGCATCGGGTCCCACCAGGTCGACAACTGGTCGGCCAGCAGATACCCCACGCGGTCGATCGACATCGGCTCGTGGTTGGGAGCCTGGTTCGGCACCGGCATCGATTTGTTCTGAACGATCGCGATCGTCGCCGAAAACAGCCGGATCATTTGCTGGCGAACCAGCGTCATGGTGCCCCGCTTGCCGCCTGTGGCCATCGGGATGCCGAGGTTGTACATGAACTCGGACAACGAGTTGCCCAGCGAGATACGGCGGTCATCCACCGTCCCCGTGAACTCCCCGCGCTTCTTCTTGGCCATGATCTCCTTGCCGATCCAGGCCAGCATCAGGCGCGGATAGGAGCCGTAGGGGTAGCCGAGCGAAACGGTTTCCGAAACCAGCTTCTGCTTGCCATTCGCCGCGCGCTCCGAACGCTGCTGCGTGAAATAGCCGGGCTGGATCATCAACGAGATATTCCCGCTGGTGCGGGTCCACACGGGTGGCGCGCCCTTGGGTGCGCGATACGGCAGGGTCACCTGCACGCTGGCGCGGCTCAGGAAGCCGACTTCGCCGCTTTGCCAGGCATCTTCGCGTTCCATGGCCTGCGCTTCGTCAAAAAGGCGCTGGAATTTCTCGGACGGAACGACGGCGCTCTCGTTTCCCGGAACGATGATGCGCGACGGTTCGGCGTCGGCGTCCAGAACGACACGTTCCCTCTCGGTGGCCATAGAGCGTTTGATCGGCATGTTGATGATTTCGGATTACCCGCCTTTGTACGCGATCACGTATACGTTGTCACGCAGAAACAGGTACGTATACGCGATTCGACGATTCGTCGCCTGCATTGTGTGGCGAGGCTTGCAGTTTCCGGAACCCCGTGGGTGGCATCGCCGAGGCCAGGGCGGGCTGTCAGCATCCGGCTCGGCGCGTCGTCGGCCAGGGCTCAGATTGCCGGCCTGTTGTTTGCTGGCCGTATTTCGGCCGACTGGCGAGATGGCGGCCATACGGTGGGCAACCCGGGAGGGTTGTCCACGGTTGGCTGCTCATCCACTACAAGTAAACGATACCGATACGGGTTAACTACTCGTAAACCGTATACGGATAGCCAACCGCCTTGATTTCAAAGGTGTTTACCTGCCCGTTCGTACCCGATTCTGCGGACATCCGAACCCGTTTCTGCGATAGCCCGAACCTGAATCTGCGGCCAGACGAACCCGTTTCAGCGAAAGCCGCGAACCGGATTCTGCGGGGATAACCTGCTGATCCCACAGGCTTTTCCACAGGATCAACGGGCACAAGCGTACCCGTTTCTGCGCAAGCCGCCTCGGGCCGTCGCTCGCAGCCTTCTCCCGGCGCCCCGGCAGATGCTTATCCACGCAGAATCGGGTACGAAAAGATGTCTTGTCCGCAAGCTGAGCGTCCGATCCGCAATGCTCGGGGGCGAAGCCTGGCCCAAAACCGTACCCAATTCTGCGCCGACGGGCTTCAGACCCGATTTTCCGGCAAGCGTACCCGTTTCTGCGACGTACCCGTTTCTGCGAAATGCGCGACAGACGGCCCGCCCAGGACCAGCGTACCCGTTTCTGCGCACTGCCCGAGTGATCCGCATGCCGGTAGCGTACCCGTTTCTGCGACGAAAACTTAAGCACGGACCAGGCGCCGCGAACATCGCGCCCACGTATACGTGCTTGCCGCGTGAGTTTGCACTGACTCAAGATGGCCGCAGGTGGCGCCTCGCATCGCGTGGCCGTACCCGTTTCTGCGGCCCAATCGAGGTATACGCACGGGCGTACAACCCTCCGATCCCGCGCCTGGGCCAAGGGCGTACCCGTTTCTGCGTCTACCGACCCCCGGAAAGCGTACCCATTTCTGCGGCGCCCGCCGCAGCACAATTTTTGGTTCGGGCCAAAGGCGTGCGCGTACCTGATTCTGCGGGGATAACGCGCCTGCCAAAAAAAGAGGCGGGATAAGTCGGCGCCAAAACGGACGCCACGGGCCCTTGGCGCGCCAAAGCGTACCCGTTTCTGCGTCGCGCCGATTCGGCGGAGCGTACCTGTTTCTGCGGGCGGGATCAGGCACCTGAGGCGTGAACCGTACCTGTTTCTGCGAGGAAGGCGGGGCGGTGGTCGGGCACCGTGCGTACCCGTTTCTGCGTGGGCCGCCGGGAGGCGATAGCGTCTCCCCCAGCCGGCTGGAAACGGCGCGGAGTGGCGAATTCCATCCGGCGCGTCCGGTTCGGACGAAAAAAAACCCGCCGTTGGGCGGGTTTCTTCAGCCATCTGCACGCCGTGTGGCGTGCGGAAGGTCTTTACAGCGGCGTGATGTTCGCGGCTTGCAGACCCTTCGGGCCGTTCTTGACTTCGAACGACACGCGTTGGTTTTCCTGCAGCGACTTGAAGCCATCAGCGCGCACTTCCGAGAAGTGAGCGAAGAGGTCGTCACCGCCGGCGTCCGGCTTGATGAAGCCGAAGCCCTTGGCGTCGTTGAACCACTTGACGATACCGGTTTGCATGATATTGCTTTCCAAAAAAGTAAAAAGAAACCGATGGTGCACGCACCACCGTACTGCCGAACTCAAGGAAAGGACACCATGGACAACCGAAGTACCAAGACGGTGGCTAACGAATGAACTGTTGCCTCGTCGCTTGAATCTGGGTGAGATTTATACGGGGGATTCCCGCGTACGTCAAGGCGGGGGAATCCCCGGCCCATGGCTGGTCCGGCCGGGTGGCTTGTGGGATCATCCCGCCTTTTGCGAAAAGCGCACAATTGCCGGGGCGCCGCCGCCACCTGGACGCCGGCCCCGGATTCTGGAGACCACCGATGACTACGCCCGACCAGGCCCCCGTGCCCGCCGGCCTGCCACCCGCCCCCGCCGACGGCCTGCTCGAACGCCTCTTCCGGCTGCGCGAGCACCAGACCAACGTACGTACCGAGATACTGGCCGGCGTGACCACGTTCCTGACGATGGCCTACATCATCTTCGTGAACCCGAGCATCCTGGGCGATGCCGGCGTGCCGAAGGACGCGGTGTTCGTGGCCACCTGCCTGGCGGCGGCGATCGGCACCCTGATCATGGGTTTCTATGCGAACTATCCGATTGCGATGGCGCCGGGCATGGGCCTCAACGCGTACTTCGCCTACACCGTGGTCAAGGGCATGGGACTGCCATGGGAGGCCGCGCTGGGCGCGGTGTTCATCTCCGGCTGCCTGTTCCTGATCGTGACCCTGTTCCGGATCCGCGAGGCCATCGTCCGGGGCATCCCGCCGGCGATCCGGGGCGCGATCACGGCCGGCATCGGCCTGTTCCTGGCGATCATCGCGCTGCAAAGCTCGGGCATCATCACCGGCAATCCGGCCACGCTGGTCACGCTCGGCGACCTCCACAAGCCGCCGGCCGTGCTGGCCATCGTCGGATTCTTCGCAATCGTCGCGCTGGATCGCCTCAAGGTGAAGGGCGCCATCCTGATTGGCATCCTGCTGACCACGGTGCTGAGCTTTGTCTTTGCGGGCAACCAGTTTCACGGCGTGGTATCGGCACCCCCGTCGATCTCGCCGACGCTGTTCAAGCTCGACATTTCCGCGGCGCTGTCGATCGGCATCCTCAACGTGGTACTGGTCTTCTTCCTGGTGGAGCTGTTCGACGCCACCGGCACGCTGATGGGCGTGGCCAACCGCGCCGGGCTGCTCAAGGCGGGCAAGATGGACCGGCTGAACAAGGCGCTGATGGCCGATAGCACGGCGATCATGGCCGGCTCGCTGCTCGGCACGTCTTCGACCACCGCCTATATCGAGAGCGCCTCGGGCGTGCAGGCGGGCGGCCGCACCGGCCTGACGGCGGTCACCGTGGCCGTGCTGTTCCTGGCCTGCCTCTTCGTTGCGCCGCTGGCCGGTACCGTGCCGGCCTATGCCACGGCCCCGGCGCTGCTGTATGTGTCGTGCCTGATGCTGCGCGAGCTGGTGGAGATCGACTGGAGCGACGTGACCGAGGTCGTGCCCGCCGTGCTGACCGCGCTGGGCATGCCATTTACCTACTCGGTTGCTAACGGCGTGGCATTTGGCTTCATCTCCTACGCGCTCCTGAAGCTGCTGACCGGCAAGGCGAAGGAGGTGCCGCTGATGGCCTGGATCATCGCCGCCGTTTTCCTGTTCAAGTTCTACTACCTGCCCGGGCACTGAAACGCACAATCCCCGCCCGCGGGCGGGGTTCAAAATGAAAACGATGACATTTTGGTTTCAGGCGGCCTGAACCCGTACCCGTTTCTGCGGCCAGCCGCCCGAACAGGCGTTCCAAGGCGTACCCGTTTCTGCGACGAATGTAAGGACTCATTTACCTATTCGGCCAGAGAAAAAGCCATCCCGGCGCCTCATACAAAAGTATGAGACTTGGCTGAAAGCGAACATTGCGGGCTGGACAAAAGGGGTGAAATGCACTGAACTAGAGTCGTGGCAATTATTTGAGGGCGCGCAACGGCGCCCTTTCTTGACTCCGGGATATGGGCGCGTGCCGAGGGCGCGGGTCTGGCCCAAACGCCACGGTTTCCGGACACGGCAGGCCGCTCCGGCGATTGGATACGAGACCGCTTCGACAGGCGGCTTTCGCCACCACGGAAGAGAGTGTGCGGACACACGCATGCCGACAAGACGGCTCGAAGACAGCCAACAAAAACAGCTCGAACCCAGAATAAAGACAGTGGTAACCGCGAACGTGTAGTGCCGGGGGATGTTGTTCAACGGGGAACAGATCATGACCGCAGGAGAAATCCGGCGTCCCGCCATCGGGCCTATCAGCCGGACTAACAATCAAGCCGTCAGTCATGCCATCCAGCGTGCCTGGACCGAGAGCCATGGCACCTTGCGGCACATCTTGCGCCGCCCTGCCGTGGACACCCAATCCCGCAGTCCGTCCAGATCGTGAACCCCCAGACGTTGCGCGCGGAGCCTTCCGCGCAGCCAGCGGAACCCGACCGGGCCGGGTGGCCCGTTGCCGCGCCAGCGGCAGGGGCAGCCGCTACCAACAAGAAGCCCAACGTCAGGGAGAACGTCATGGACAGACTGTGCAAGGCGCCGGCACGGTCCGCACAGATCGTGCTCGTGTCGCGTTATGAGGATTTTGGTTTCAACGGTACGCAGTTCGGCTCGGGATGGGAGATCCGCCGGGTACAGCAGGTCAGGGACCTGGAGCGCGCGGTACGGGGCAGTTCGCCGATGGCGGGCATCCTCGACCTGCAGTCGCCCTACAGCGATGCCGAGCTGACGCAACTGGAGCAGGGCCTGCAGCATCTGCATGTGATGTGGGTCGCGATCACGTCCACCACCATGCTCGAAGACGAGCGCGTGCGGCGGCTGATCCGGGACTATTGCGTGGACTACGTGCGCACGCCGTTCTCGTTCGACGAACTGCTCTACACGCTCAAGCACGCGCACGGCATGGCGAGCCTGCATGGCGGGCGCCTGCCCGAGCCCGCCGCCGCACGCGGGCCGATGATCGGCGAGTGCGCGGCCATGCGCGCGATGTTCCGCTCGCTGGCCAAGGTGGCCCACAACGACGCGCCGGTGTTCATCTCGGGCGAGTCGGGCACCGGCAAGGAACTGGCGGCCCAGGCCATCCATGAATCGTCGAGCCGTCGCAAGGGACCGTTCGTGGCCATCAACTGCGGCGCCATTCCGTCGCACCTGGTGCAGTCCGAACTGTTCGGCTACGAAAAGGGGGCGTTCACCGGCGCCAACCAGCGCAAGATCGGCTGGATCGAGCAGGCGCAGGGCGGCACGCTGTTCCTCGATGAAATCGGCGACCTGCCGCTCGAGAGCCAGGTGGCACTGCTGCGCTTCCTGCAGCAGGGCACGATCACCCGGCTCGGCGGGCATCAGTCGATTCCGCTCGACCTGCGCATCATCTCGGCCACCCACGTCGACCTGGTGGCTGCGCAGGGCGATGGCCGCTTCCGGCCCGACCTGTTCCACCGGCTCTGCGTGCTGACCCTGACCATTCCGCCGCTGCGCGAACGGGGCGAGGACATCCTGCTGCTGGCCAACGCCGTGCTGGCCGGACACGGCCACGAGGCGCACCGCCGCATCCGCGGCTTCTCGTCCTGCGCCACGCAGTCGATGATGCAGTACAGCTGGCCCGGCAACGTGCGCGAGCTGATCAACCGGGTGCGCCGTGCCATTGTCATGACCGACAACCGGAAGATCACCGCCGAGGACCTGCAGCTGCATGGCGGCGTGGAGGTTCCACGCAAGACGCTCGACGCGATCCGCGAGGAGGCCGAGCGCGAGGCGATCCGTACCGTGATGGCCAGCCACGGGTTCCATGTCGTGCCGGCGGCGCGCGAGCTCAATGTCTCGCGCGTGACGTTGTACCGGCTCATGCACAAGCACAACATCCGCGTGGACCTGCAACAGTCTGCAACCGGCGAGTAGGCAACGGCGAGTAGGCAACGGCGAGGTAGAGCCAAGGGGGATCCGGCGACGTCCGCTCGCCGGATCCCCTTTGTCCTTCCGCCCGGACAGCGGCGGCAGGCTAACGCGGCTTGGCCCGCGTGGGATCGTGCGCCGGTTCTGGCGCTTTTGCTATGTCATGCTGACCTTGCCGCGACGCCCGCGCGGCGGCACCCCATCGCCCTGGCTGGGCCGCCCCGGAGCGAGGTCGTGCGGGTCCGTGAGGTTGTCGCGTGCCTGGCGTTCGGCCGGCGGCGTCTTGTCGTCGGGTTTGAACTGCATGTCACCCCAGGTCCAGCCGAAGGCCCGCACGTAGCTGTCATTGCTGACGGCCGCGCGGCTGTTCAGGTCGGCGGAATCGGGCCGGTCGAACCAGGCGTGGTTCCCGGCCAGCGCCGGGGCGGCCGCGGTCGAGAGCAGTGCCATGGCGGCGGCAACTCTGGCAAGCATGGGTGGCTCCCTCCCTTTCTGGAAAAAGGTGCCCGCCGGGGGACGGAGCACGTAAACCGGTTTAGGCCCGGTCGAGCGAAAAAGCAACTGCCGCTTGCCGCGGGCCTGACGGACGTCACTCCGCCGGAAATGGCGCCAAGGCGCCAGGCCGTCAGCAGACGGGATGACCGTTGCGCTGGCGGCTGGCGGCCGTGGCCGATCCCCGGTTCGCTGACGCACAGAACGACGCGGCCGGGCGCGCGGTCTGCCGTGGAGACGGCAACAGGGGGGGCGACAACAGCTCGCTGACGGTGGGGGCAGGGCCGGCGAGCCGGTGGGCACGGCGGCGCGCGGTCATTCGCGCTGGTGGATGACGCATGGCAATGGCTCTCCTGCGTTCTGTCTCATTCTTGTTGGACTGGTGTTTCTCCCTGCGGGACCACAGAGCGACAAGTGTGCCAATCGCACGCAAACAGTTGTTTTACAAGGAAATTGGCCAGGCTGGCGCGGTGCACCCCCGCCAAATGGAGGGCATCTGGCCGCAATCGGTTGCGCCGCTGCAACGCGAAGCGCACGGCAGGCCCCGCGAGGACGCCGCGTGACGGGTAATTTCCACGCGCGGCAACGCGGCCGTTGGGGCAGCGGATGGCGCAAAGGTGGGAGACGGGGGCCGTCAGCGCCCCGCAAAACAGACATCGATGTCTGCATCGGCACGTCCGGGGGCGAAAGGCAGGGCAATCTGCCTACCGGCGGGCGGGCACGCCGGCGGGCGCGCAGCCCGCGTGCATCTGGTTGCAGCCCTGAAACCGCGTCTGGCCAGGATGCGGTCCGCAAGAAGGGTCCGCAGAAACGGGTACGCCTGGCTGCGCGGGCGGCGCAACCGGAATCCCGGCGCAGCGTTCAGTGCCGGCCTTTCAACGTGGCGCGGTGGCCGCGCCCGATGCGCCAGCGGCCGGTACGGCGGCCCCCGAGATCGGCTTGGGGCCGGGGCCGGGCGGCGGGTTGCGTTCACATCCGGCCAGCAGCATCGTGCCACCAGCCAGGCAGGCCGCGACAACTGCCAGTCGGGCGGCGGCGGGGCGCCGCGCAGGGACATTGCGGATCACGGACATCCTCCTGTTCATGTGTGCCTCGTTCCACTGTAGCAGCGCAAACGGGTGTCAGGCGGCACGCCACCTATGATGGACCTGTGCATCAGACGCCGGCCGACAGACAGCCGCCGGGCCCTCGGGCAAGCTGCCCGAAGCCTATCGGCGCCGCAAACGTGCCATCGGCGCCACTCCAGACAAGGATCGACGGCAATGCCCTCCGAGAATGCGCCCGACGACGTGGATACACTGCCCCGCCCACAACGCGGCCGCTGGCTGCCCGACCGCCACACCGGCACCCGTACCGCGCGGGTGGTCACTGCCGCGGTCAGTGCCTGGTTCGACCACCGCGCGGCCAGCAAGGGTGCGGCGCTGTCCTTCTACATGCTGTTCTCGCTGGCGCCGATCCTGGTGCTGGTGATTTCGATCGCCGGACTGTTCTTCGGCGCCGAGGCCGCCCGGGGCGAGATCTTCGCGCAGCTCGACGGGCTGGTGGGCCCGCAGGGCGCCGCGGCGATCCAGGAAATCCTGGCCGCCACGCATCGCGCCGGCGGCAGCGGCGTGGCCGCGCTGGTAGCCATGGGCATCCTCGTGGTGGGCGCCACGAGCGCGTTTGCCGAACTCAAGAGCAGCCTCGACGACATCTGGCAGGCCCCGCCGCCGCAGGGCGCCGGCTGGCAGAAGCTGCTGCGGGCGCGCATGGCCTCGTTCAGCATCGTGCTGGCGCTGGCGTTCATGCTGCTGGTGTCACTGGTGGTGAACGCCGCGCTGGCCGTGGTGAACCGGTTCTGGGGCCAGCTCTGGACAGCCTCCTGGTTCGCGCCGGTGGCCGATGTGATCTCCACCGCGTTCTCGTTCGCCGTGGTGACCGCGCTGTTCGCCACGATCTTCAAGATGCTGCCCAACATCCGCATTGCCTGGAAGGACGTGCTGATGGGCTCGATCATCACCGCGCTGCTGTTCTCGATCGGCAAGCGGCTGATTGGCCTGTACCTCGGCAACAGTGCCGTGGCGTCTTCGTATGGCGCTGCCGGCTCGGTCGTCGCGCTGATGCTCTGGGTGTACTATTCGGCACAAATCTTCTTCTTCGGCGCCGAACTGACGCGCCAGTATGCGTTGCAGTTTGGCAGCCTGCGCGGGCAGGATCCGGCCCGGCAGAATCGGACGACACTATCTGGTACCCCGGCAGGCGGCGCGAACCGGTAAAATAGTGCGCCATCTGATTCCGGGAACCGTTCCCGGAACGTCATCGTGCTCCCGCCGTTCGCCTCGCCGCTCCCGTAGCCGGCGCCAGTGCCCGCCCGGGCGCCACTACCAGGTTCATCTGCCGTGAGTTCGCTTGTTTCCGAGATTGCGCGTCGTCGCACGTTTGCCATCATTTCCCACCCTGACGCGGGCAAGACCACGCTGACCGAAAAGCTGCTGTGGTTCGGCGGCGCCATCCAGGTGGCCGGCGAGGTGCGCGCACGCAAGGCCGACCGCCACGCCACGTCCGACTGGATGGAGCTGGAAAAGCAGCGCGGCATCTCGGTGACGTCGTCGGTGATGCAGTTCCCCTACCAGCCGCGCGCCGACCTGCCGGAAAACATCGTCAACCTGCTCGACACCCCGGGCCACGAGGACTTTTCCGAAGACACGTACCGTACGCTGACCGCGGTGGACTCGGCCGTGATGGTGATCGATTCGGTCAACGGCGTGGAAGCCCAGACCATCAAGCTGCTGAACGTCTGCCGGCTGCGCGCCACGCCGATCCTGACCTTCATCAACAAGCTTGACCGCGAAGGCCGTTCGCCGATCGAACTGCTCGACGAGATCGAAGACGTGCTCAAGATCGAGTGCGCGCCGATGACCTGGCCAATCGGCATGGGCAAGGCGTTCCGCGGCGTGTACCACATGATCGACGACAAGGTGCAGCTGTTCGACCCGAAGGGCGACAAGGGCACCGCCGCCATCCTCGACGGCCTCGACAACCCGGAGCTGGACCGCATCCTCGGCTCGCAGGCCGACGAACTGCGCATGGAGATCGAACTGGTACGTGGCGCCTCGCACACGTTCGACCGCGACGCGTTCCTGGCCGGGCGCCAGACGCCGGTGTACTTCGGCTCGGCCATCAACAACTTCGGCGTGCAATCGCTGCTCGACGCGCTGTGCCAGCTCTCGCCGCCGCCGCTGGCGCGCCAGACCGAAAGCCGCACCGTGGAGCCGGAAGAGGCCAAGTTCAGCGGCTTCGTGTTCAAGATCCAGGCGAACATGGACCCGCGCCACCGTGACCGCATCGCCTTCGTGCGCGTGTGCTCGGGCCGCTTCGACCGCGGCATGAAGCTGCTGCACGTGTCGCAGGGCAAGACCGTGGCGATCAACAACGCCATCACGTTCATGGCGCAGGACCGCAACACCACCGAGGAAGCTTTCGCCGGCGACATCATCGGGGTGCCCAACCACGGTACGATCCGCCTGGGCGACGTGTTCACCGAAGGCGAGCCGCTGCGCTTCACGGGCATCCCGTCGTTCGCGCCGGAATTCTTCCGCCGCGCCCGGCTCAACAACCCGCTCAAGGTCAAGCAGTTGCAGAAGGGTTTGCAGCAACTGGCCGAAGAGGGCGCCACGCAGATGTTCCGCCCGCTGGTCTCGAACGACCTCGTGCTCGGCGCGGTCGGCATGCTGCAGTTCGACGTGGTGGCGCACCGCCTGGAACACGAATACGGCGTGGATGCGATCTTCGAGTCACACGAATGCGCCACCGCCCGCTGGCTCAAGGGCGACCCGGCCGAAATCGAGAAACTGATCGACAAGGCCGGCCACAACGTGGCCCTCGACGGCGCCGGCGACCACGTCTACCTGGCACCGAGCATGGTCAACCTGCGCCTGACGCAGGAACGCTTCCCGAACATCGAGTTCCGGGAGACGCGGGAGATTGCCTGAGATCACGTCGCGCGGTTTCAAGCCGACGTTCGCCTGCCGCGGCTACTGTGCGTCCATACAGTAGCCGCTATACATCCCCAGATGTCGCGGGTTCTTGATGCCCCAATTCCCAAGGCGTTGTTCGTGTCGTGAAATCACCAGGAAAGGAGGCCGCCATGTTTGACGAAACCAAGCTCGCCCAGGCTGCTGCCTATCTGGTCGACAAGCGGAACGGGCGGATGTCGCACCTGAAGTTGATCAAGCTCCTGTATCTGGCGGATCGCGAGGCGCTGCGGCGTTACGAGTCACCGATCACCGGGGACAACTACGTGGCCATGTCGCACGGCCCTGTCCTGTCCCGCACGCTCGATCTGATGAACGGCTTTGTTCCTCCGAATGCGGAAGGTTGGGCCGGCTGGTTGTCGGATGTACAGAACTACGAAGTCACGACTATCCGTCCGGTGTACCGTGAGGTGCTCGATCACCTGAGCGACGCCGAGATCGGGGTGCTTCACGACACGTTTGAGCGTTACGGCCACATGACACGGTGGGAGCTTCGGGATCTGACCCATGATCCAAAGCAGATCCCTGAATGGCACGATCCCAAAGGTACCAGCCGCCCCATCCATCTTGGCCGGGTCCTGGAGGCCGTCGGAAAACCGCCCGCGCTCGCGCAGCGGATTCGCGAGGAGTTGGAAGCCAGGCAGAACCTCGATGATCTCTTTGCGAGGCTATGACGTTTGTCACCTGCAAACGCGCAACGCTTCTTATCCCCTCGGGACCCCCGGCTGACCCCGAGCGGTTTCACCTCTTCGTTCTGCTGACCGATCCTGATCCCGAGGGAAGGGTGCTTCTCGCATCCTTCTCGTCGATCAAGCCGGGAATGTTCCATGACCCTACCTGTATCGTGGAACCGGGCGAGCATCCGTTCGTGACGCGTCTCACGTGGGTCAACTACTCGCACTGCCGGATCGAGGAGGCGACCAAACTCTTGGACGGTATAAACGCCGGACTTTCATCGTCCGCGAAAACGTTGATCAGCGACTGCTGGCACGGATTTGCAGGGGGCTGTTCGAAAGCCAGCATGCGCGACCCGCCCATCGACGCTTTTACCTCGATTGCCAGGGCTGAACACTACGCAGTTGTGGGGCCTGGCCCGGGGTAATGTGTCAAACCCGATACAAAGCCCTTCGGCGCGTGATCGGGTTCCCGGCTAGAATCGGCGTTTTCGCCATGTACGCGAGTGCGTACATGGCGCTACCCGCTGCCAGACGTCCCCGCCACGCCCCCCATGTCCTCCGCCTCCGCGCAGCCGGCCAATGAGCCGGACAACGTTTTCCGCGATCCCGCTTTCCGTCACTTCTGGTTTGCCCGTCTGTGTACCACCATCGGTTACCAGATCCTTACCGTTGCGGTGGGCTGGCAAATGTATGCGCTTACTAACGATGCGTTCATGCTGGGGATGGTGGGGCTGGTGCAGTTCCTCCCCTCGATCGTGCTGCTGCTGATGTCGGGCCATGTGGCGGACCGTTTCGACCGTCGCATCATCGTGCGTACCTGCCAGATGGTGGAGGCACTGATTGCCGTCGCCATGGCCGTGGCGAGTTTCTCGGGCTGGATCACCAGCGAGTACATCTTCCTGTTCGTGGCGCTGCTCGGGGGGACCCGGGCGTTCGAGACGCCCACGCTGCAGGCGCTGCTGCCGAGCGTGGTGACGCCGCGCCAGCTGCCGCGTGCGGTGGCGCTGGCCAGTTCGGCCACGCAGGCGGCCATCATCATCGGTCCGGCGCTGGGCGGCTTTGCCTACGTGGCCGGGCCCGGCGTGGTCTACACGATCAGCGCGGTGCTGTTCTCGATTGCCGCGTTGATGGTCTTCACGCTGAAGCTGCGCCAGGCGCCCCAGCGCCTGACCGCGCCGGTCAGCGTCAAGACACTGTTCGCCGGCTTCGCCTACATCCGCAGCAACCCGGTGCTGTTGGGCGCGATCTCGCTCGACCTGTTCGCGGTGTTGCTCGGCGGCGCCACGGCGCTGCTGCCGATCTATGCCAAGGACATCCTGCACACCGGCCCGTGGGGCCTGGGGCTGCTGCGCTCGTCGCCCGCGATCGGGGCGCTGGTCACGGCGCTCTGGCTGGCCCGCAACCCGCTGAACCGCCGCGTGGGCCGCGTGATGTTCGGCGCCGTCGCCATTTTTGGCGTGGCAACGATGGTCTTCGGCATTTCGACGTGGCTGCCGCTGTCGATGGCGGCGCTGGTGGTACTCGGCGCCTCCGACATGATCAGCGTGGTAGTTCGCTCGACGCTGGTGCAGCTCGATACCCCGGACGACATGCGCGGCCGGGTAGGCGCCGTCAATTCGGTGTTCATCGGCGCGTCGAACCAGCTTGGCGAGTTCGAATCCGGGGTCACCGCCGCGCTGCTGGGTCCGGTCGGGGCGGTGCTGCTGGGCGGCTTCGGCACGCTCTGCGTGGTCGCCGCCTGGATGAAGCTGTTCCCGATGCTGACCAACCGCGACCAACTGCACGACCACAGCGCACACGGCTCCGGAAAGGCAGCTACGGCACGCTAGTGCTGCGCAGCAACCAAACGGAAACGGGCGGCCGGGCCGCCCTTTCTTCTGGTCGGAGCGTACCCGTTTCTGCGTTGCCGCAAAAACCCGAGCAAGATTTCCAAACCGTGTAAGGAGTGCACGCGGATCGACATTGCAGGTCTTTCATGTGATCGAAAAGGCGATTTGCTCGGGCCACAGCCTGATCCAAGCGTGCCAAGACGATACGCAGAAACGGGTACGCTTTTTCCTCTCCCGCTGCCGTCCTGGCACATCCTTCGCGAGTCCCGTCGGTTTTGCCATTTTGTGGAGCCGACGCATGGACCTGAATTTCATCGATCACGCCAAACTTGAGGCCACCTGGGCGTATCTGGCCCAGTTCGCGGTCAGCCAGGGGCTGAACTGCCTGGCGGCGCTGGCGATTTTGCTGGTGGGGTGGTGGCTGTCCGGGCGAGCGGCGCGGACGCTGCGTAACGGGCTGCAGCATACACATGTGGACGATACGTTACGTCCGATGCTGGCCAGCGTGGCGCAGTGGGTGGTTCGGGTGCTGACCGTGGTGCTGGTGCTGTCGCAGTTCGGCGTGCAGACCGCCAGCATCATCGCCATGCTTGGCGCGGCGGGGCTGGCGATCGGGCTGGCGCTGCAGGGCACGCTGCAGAACATCGCCGCCGGGATCATGCTGGTGCTGCTGCGGCCGTTTCGCGTGGGGCAGTACATCGACGCGCAGGGCGTGGCTGGCACGGTGCGCGAGACCGGGCTGTTCATGACGGAGTTGCAGACGTTCGACGGGGTTTGCCTGCGGGTGCCGAACGGCAAGATCTGGGGCAGCCCGATCATGAACTACAGCGAGAATCCCACGCGCCGGATGGATATCGAGGTCACCGTGACGTTCGACAGCCCGATCCAGGCGGGGCTGGACGCACTGCGGGCCATGCTCGACGGCGACAAGCGCCTGCTGGAGACGCCCAGGCGCGAGGTGATGGTGGTGCGCTACACGGACCGGGGCGTCACGCTGAACGCGCGCTACTGGACGTCCAACGACGATTTCTGGAGCGTGCAGTACGAGATGTTCGCGCGGCTGAAGCGCACGCTGGAGGAAGCCGGCTGCCGGATCGCGGTGCCCGTGCAGGAGGTGAGGGTGCCGGAGGGAGATGAGCGCGAAGGCAATGAAGGGTATCGTGAGCGGATCGTGGTGTCGGGGAAGCCGAACTAGGGCGGGTTTGCTCCCCTCTCCCACTTCATGGAAGAGGGGAACCAGGTTGTCGGTACGGAAAGCGTACCCGTTTCTGCGTAGCAAACGAAGCCTATTCCTCCTCCCCAAACAACGAACAGGCCCCCGTCTCAGCCGTCCCCACGTGCTTCCGGAATCCGCCAAACAGATCCCGCCCCACACCATGGCGATTGGGCGTGAGGTCGGGTTTGTCAGCCTCCCGCGCAGAGAGTTCGGCGTCAGATGCCCTCACCGTCAGCACGCCGGCCGGGGCATCCACACGCACGATATCCCCGGTGCGCACGCGACCTATGGCGCCGCCAGTCAGCGCCTCGGGGCAGACGTGGATGGCAGCCGGCACCTTGCCCGAGGCCCCCGACATCCGTCCATCCGTGACGAGCGCCACGTGGAAGCCGCGGTCCTGCAGCAGCGTCAGCGTGGGCGTCAGCTTGTGGAGTTCGGGCATGCCGCACGCGCCGGGGCCCTGCCAGGGCAGCACGGCCACGAAGTCGCGTTCGAGTTCGCCGCGCTTGAAGGCGGCCAGCACGTCGTCCTGGTGATGGAACACGATGGCCGGTGCCTCCACCACCTGGTGCTCGGGCTTGACCGCCGATGTCTTGATCACGCAGCGGCCCAGGTTGCCGTCGAGCACCTTGATGCCGCCATCGGGTGCGAACGGGCTGGCGGGCGTGCGGACGATAGTGTCGTCGAGCGGCTGGGCGGGGCCGTCCGTCCAGCCCAGCTTGCCGTCATGGAGCACCGGTTCGCGCGTGTAGTCGGCCAGTCCGCGGCCCACGATCGTGTTCACGTCGTCGTGCAGCAGCCCTTCGGCCAGCAGGCCGCGAATCACGATCGAGAGCCCGCCGGCCGCCTGGAACTGGTTCACATCCGCCTTCCCGTTCGGATAGACGCGCGCCAGCAGTGGCACGGCGGCCGAGAGTTCGTCGAAATCGTCCCAGGTCAGCTGGATGCCGGCCACGCGGGCCATGGCGATCAGGTGCAGCGTGTGGTTGGTGGAGCCGCCCGTGGCCACCAGCCCGACGATGCCGTTGGCGAACGCGCGTTCGTCGAGCACCTCGGCAATCGGCATGTAGCGCTCGCCGCCGTGCACGAGCCTGAGCGCCTGCCGGGCCGATTCGCGCGTCAGCGCCTCGCGCAGCGGCGTGCCGGGGTTGATGAAGGCCGTGCCCGGCAGATGCAGGCCCATGATCTCCATCAGCATCTGGTTCGAGTTGGCCGTGCCGTAGAACGTACAGGTGCCGGGGCCGTGGTAGGACTTCGTTTCCGCTTCGAGCAATCCCTGCCGGTCGATCTTGCCCTCGGCGTAGAGCTGGCGGATGTGGGCCTTCTCCTCGTTGCCGATGCCGGTGGTCATCGGCCCGGCCGGCACGAACACGGCCGGCAGGTGGCCGAACGAGAGTGCGCCCATCACCAGCCCCGGCACGATCTTGTCGCACACGCCCAGGTACAGCACGCCGTCGAACATCTGGTGCGACAGCGCCACGGCCGTAGCCATGGCAATCACGTCGCGCGAGAACAGCGAGAGGTCCATGCCGTCCTGGCCCTGCGTGACGCCGTCGCACATGGCCGGCGTGCCGCCCGCGAACTGGGCGGTGCCGCCCGCTTCGAGCGCGGCTTCCTTGAGCCACTGCGGGTAGGCCTGCAGCGGCTGGTGGGCGGACAGCATGTCGTTGTAGGCCGAGACAATGGCCAGGTTGGGCCGCTCCTGGGCCTTGAGCCGGATCTTGGCGTCGTCGGGCATGGCGGCCACGGCGTGGGCCAGGTTGGTACACGAGAGGTTGCTGCGCTCCACCTTCTGCCCGGCCATGGCGCGGGTGCGGTCGAGGTAGGCCTGGCGGGTAGGGGCACTGCGGGCCACGATGCGGGCCGTGACCCGTTCGAGCGCGGGGTGTCGGGGCATGGGGTTCTCCTTTGAGGGGCGCTTCTCAGCGTAGCCGAAAACGGCGGACGCCACCGTCACGCAACTTTCATGCACGCAGAAATGGGTACGCTTTGGCGCCCGGGCCGCCCGGATGCTGCCTGGCAGCGCCGCCGCGTGCACAACCCGGGGCGAGTGACGTAACATGGCCGGAGCATTTGGCTGGAACCAATGCGCCGCCCGGCCGGACTCATAGTGTCGGGGGCGATCCCCCGCAAGGAGCCCAGGGTGAGCATGCCCGATTTCGACATGGTGCTGTTTGGCGGCACCGGTGACCTGGCGCGGCGCAAGCTGCTGCCGGCCCTTTTTGACGCGCACCGCTGTGGCGTGCTGCACCCCTCGGCGCGCATCCTCGCCACGGGCAGCCATCCGCAGACCACTGAACAATACAAGGCCACGCTCGAGGAAACCGTGCGGCCCGGCCTCGAACACGCCCCGCCCGATGCCTGGGCCACGTTCCTCGACCGCATCTGCTACGTCCAGGCCGATGCCCGCCAGCCGGCCCATTTCGACGCGCTGGCCGAGAAGGTGCTGGCCCGCAAGCCCGAGGTGGTGGTCTGCTACCTGGCCACCGCGCCCCATATCTTCGTGCCGATCTGCGAGCAACTGGCGCGTACCGGCCTGAACACCCCGAACGTGCGCGTGGTGCTGGAAAAGCCGCTCGGGCACGACCTGGATTCGTCCGAGGCCATCAACTCGGCCGTGGCGAAGTTCTTTGCCGAAGACCAGATCTACCGCATCGACCACTACCTGGGCAAGGAATCGGTCCAGAACCTGATGGCGATCCGCTTCGGCAATGCGCTGTTCGAACCGCTTTGGCGGCGCGAGTGGGTGCAGGACGTGCAGATCACCATCGCCGAGGAACTGGGCGTGGAGAAGCGCGGCGACTTCTACGACCAGACCGGCGCCCTGCGCGACATGGTGCAGAACCACCTGCTGCAGATGCTGTGCATGGTGGCGATGGAGCCGCCGGCCAGCCTCAGCGAGGACGCCATCCGCGACGAGAAGATCAAGATCCTCAAGGCGCTCAAGCCGATCCAGCCACAGGACGTGGCCGAGAAGACCGTGCGCGGCCAGTACCGCGCGGGGGCCATCGGCGGCAAGCCCGTGGTGGGCTACGTGGAGGAGCAGGGCATTGCGCCGGACAGCCGCACCGAGACCTTCGTGGCGGTCAAGGCCGAGATCGCCAACTGGCGCTGGGAGGGCGTGCCGTTCTACCTGCGCACCGGCAAGCGGATGCAGTCGCGCGTGGCCGAGATCGTGGTGCATTTCCGCGACGTGCCGCACGCCATCTTCCCCAAGCCGCTTGGCCTGTCGCCGCAGAACCGGCTCGTGATCCGGCTGCAGCCCGAGGAAAGCATCAAGCTGTACTTCCTCGTCAAGCAGCCCGGCGACACGCTGGAGCTGACCCAGACCTCGCTCGACCTCGATTTCGCCACCTCGTTCAAGAAGCGCCGGGCCGGCGCCTACGAGCGCCTGCTGCTGGACGTGATCCGTGGCCGGCTGGGCCTGTTCGTGCGCCGCGACGAGCAGGTGCAGGCGTGGCGCTGGGTGGAGCCGATCATCGACACCTGGGAACAAAGCTCGGTGCCGCCCAAGCCGTACACGGCCGGCACCTGGGGCCCGGCGGCGTCGTCGGCGCTGATGTCGCGCGACGATGCGCTGTGGCACGAGGAAGTCTGAGCCGCTCCGCCCCGCAACCCGCACGATTCGCACGATTCGCACGACCCACGGAGACCGCCATGCGCCAGTTCGACCATGCCAACGCGATGGACCAGGCCGAGGCGTTGGCCATGTCCATCGGCCACGCGCTGGACCTCGTGATCAAGGCCCGCGGCTGGGCCGTGCTGGCGGTATCGGGCGGCAAGTCGCCGCTGCCGATGTTCGAGCGGCTGCGCTACCACCCGGTGCGCTGGGAGGCGGTCACCGTGACGCTGGTAGACGAACGCGCGGTGCCGCCCGACCATGCCGACAGCAACGGCGCGCTGGTGCGCAACCATCTGCTGCGCGAGGGCGCCGGCGTGGCCGGCTGGGCGCCGCTGATCCGCGACGCCGCCGAGGCGGCCGATCCCCAGAGCGCCGTGCAGCGGCTCAACGCGGCGTTCTGCCAGCCGGACGTGGTGGTGCTGGGCATGGGCGAGGACGGGCATACGGCGTCGCTGTTCCCTGAAGCGCCCGAGTTGCAGGCGGCGCTGGCCGAGCCCCAGCCGGGCTACGTGGTCACGCACCCCGGCACGGCGCCGCACGCCCGCGTGACGCTGAACCTGGCGGCGCTGCTGGCCGCCGAGCGCACCTTTCTCGCCATCACCGGCGAAAAGAAGAACGCGGTGCTGGACCGCGCGCTGGCGGCGCCCACCCCGGCGCTGCCGGTCAGCGTGGTGCTGGCGCGGTACCGGCGCGGCGTCGATATCTTCCGGACCGAGAACACATGACACAACGCTCCCCGTCCTCCCACGGCTATCCGCGGCTGCTGGCCGATGTTGGCGGCACCAATGTGCGGTTCGCGCTGGAAACCGCGTCGATGCGGATCGGCGAGGTCACCGCGTACAAGGTGGCCGAGCATCCGTCACTGGAAGCCGCGATGCGCCAGTACCTCGGCACGCTGCCGCCCGACGCCCGGCCGCGCCATGCCGCCATCGGCCTGGCGAACCCCATCACCGGCGACCACGTCAAGCTGACCAACCACAACTGGGCCTTCTCGATCGAGGCCATGCGCGAAGCGCTGGGGCTGGCCACGCTCGTGGCCATCAACGATTTCACGTCGCTGGCGCTGGCCCTGCCCTGGCTGCCCGCCGGCGGGCTGGCGCAGGTGCGCGGCGGCACGGCGGTGGCCACGGCGCCGCGCGCGCTGATCGGGCCGGGCACCGGGCTGGGCGTGTCGGGGCTGGTGCCGGCGCCTGGCGGCGGCGCGGTGGCGCTGGCGGGCGAGGGCGGCCATATCGAGGCCATGCCCGATACCGACGACGAATGGATAGCCTGGCGTGCCGCCCACGCGCAGTTGGGACGGGTGTCCGCCGAGCGGCTGCTGTCGGGCATGGGGCTGTCGCATATCCACGCCTCGCTGTCCGCAGAAACGGGTACGCCCCTGGCCGAGCCGCTGACCCCGGCGCAGGTGACCGAGGGCGCGCTGCAACTGGGCGATCCATTGTGCCGGCGCGCGTTCGACGCGTTCTGCGGCCTGCTGGGCTCGGTGGCGGCCGATGTGGCGCTGGTGCTTGGCGCCCGGGGCGGCGTCTATATCGGCGGCGGCATCGTGCCACGCTTCGTCGAGGCGTTCCGGGCGTCGCCGTTCAACGCGCGCTTTGCCGACAAGGGGCGCATGGGCAAGTACCTGGCCGATATCCCGGTGTTCGTGATCACCGCCGACTATCCCGCGCTGCCGGGGCTGGCGCGCGCGCTGGCCGACCGGCTCGAAGGTGACATGCGTCACGCCCATCGCTCCTAGCCCCTGGCTCCCTCCGAAGACGAACATGCGTGTACTGCTGGTGGAAGACGACGCCATGATTGGCGAAAGCGTGAAGGTGGCGCTGCGCCAGGAAGGCTTTACCGTGGACTGGGTGCGCGATGGCGACGCCGGGCTCGATGCCGCCACCGACCAGCACGGCCCCCGGGCCGATGGCGGCTACGACATCGTGCTGCTGGACCTGGGTTTGCCGCGCCGCTCGGGGCTGGACGTGCTCAAGGCCCTGCGCGCCCGCAACGTGCGCACGCCGGTGCTGCTGGTCACCGCGCGCGACGCCGTGGCGGACCGCGTGGCCGGCCTGAATGCCGGTGCCGACGACTACGTGATCAAGCCGTTCGACCTGCAGGAACTGGTGGCGCGCATGCACGCCACGGCCCGCCGGGCGGAAGGCCGCGCCGAGCCCGAGCTGCGCTACGGCGATATCGTGCTGAACCCGGCCACGCGGGAGGCCACGCAGGCCGGCACGCCGGTGCGGCTGTCGGCGCGCGAGTACGCGCTGCTCTCGGCGCTGATGGCGCGGCCGGGCCAGGTCTGGTCGGTGGCGCAGCTGCAGGAGCGGCTCTACGGCTGGGATGACGAGGTGGGCAGCAACACGGTGGAGGTGTATATCCACGCGCTGCGCCGCAAGTTCGGGGCGGCGCTGATCCGCAATATCCGGGGGGTCGGCTACCTGATGCCCCAACTCGACGGCGCCACGCCGGAACAGGCGGCGGACTGATGCGCTCGATCCAGCGGACCCTGCTCTGGTGGCTGGCCGCGGGCCTGGCCGCCGGCATCGCCGTGGCCACGGGGCTGATCTATGGCCAGGCGCGGCAGGAAGCCAATGCCCTGTTCGACTACCAGATGAAACAGGTGGCCGCCGCGCTGCCGAGCCAGTTCTCGGTACCGGTGGCGCCGCCGTTCGTGCCCGGCGATGGCGCCTCGGCCGACCTGCTCCACGCGGACGAGGACGTGGTCATCCATATCTGGGACGGCTCGGGACGCAGCCTGTACCTGTCGCATGCCCACCCGGTGCTGCCGCCGCGCGCCGAACTGGGCTTCTCCAATGCGCGGACCGAATCGGGCGAGTGGCGCATCTACAGCGTGCAGCTCGGGCCGGCCGTGGTGCAGATCGCCCAGCCGCTCAGCGCCCGCCGCACGCTGGCCGCGCATATGGCGCTGCGCACCGTGGCGCCGCTGCTGCTGCTGTTGCCGGTGCTGGGCTGGCTGGTCTGGCTGGCGGTGGGGCGTGGCCTGCGGCCGCTGCGCGAGATCGCCACCGAAGTGCGGGCGCGCGACGCCAATACGCTGGCGCCGCTGGCCGTGCGCGACATGCCCGACGAGATCGCGCCGCTCTCCGCCGCGCTGAACCAGCTGCTGGCGCGGCTGGCGCACGCCATCGACACCCAGCGCGCGTTCGTGGCCGATGCCGCCCACGCGCTGCGGACCCCGCTGACGGCATTGCAGCTGCAGGCCCAACTGGTGGAGCGCGCCGAGACGCCCGAGGCGCGGCAGGCGGCCGTGGGCCAGCTCAAGCAGGGGCTGGAGCGGCTGACGCATCTGGTGGCCCAGTTGCTGACGCTGGCCCGCCAGGAGCCTGGCGCCGCGCCCCCGCCGCACGAACCGGTGAACCTGCGCACGCTGGCCGCCGGGGTGGTGGCCGACATGTCGCAGGCCGCCATCGACCGCGACATCGACCTCGGACTTGAGGAAAGCGGCGCCCAGGGGCCGGTCACGGTGCGGGGCGATGCCGATGCGCTGCGGATTCTGCTGACCAACCTGATCGACAACGCGCTGCACTACATCCCGCGCGGGGGCCGGGTGGACGTGCAGGTGGCCCACACCGCGCAAGGGATCGAACTGACGGTGCGCGACAACGGCCCGGGGATTCCGGCCGAGGAATGCGGGCGCGTGTTCGACCGCTTCTACCGCGCGCCCGACGCGCCAACCGGCGGCAGCGGGCTGGGGCTGGCGATCGTGGCCGAAGTGGCGCAGTCCCACGGCGCCCGTATCGCGCTGGAGGATGCCAGGCCGGGTTTGCGGGTGAGGGTGGTGTTTCCGGCGGTGGGGTAGCGGCCTCGGGTAGATTTGAGACGTTCGAGCAAAGAAATGGGCAATTCCTTGCTCAATCGTCTCAATTTCGCGCTGGCAAGCCTCAACCCACCGGCGCCACCAACGCCTCCCCGGCAAAATGCCGCCGCGCATTCTCGAGGAACTGGTCCACCGACGCCTGCACGGCTTCGGGCGACCAGCCGCCCACATGCGGGGTCAGCACGACGTTGGGGCAGTCGAACAGTTCGGCCGGCGGCGCCGGTTCGCTTTCGTAGACATCCAGCCCCGCGCCACCTACTTCGCCGGCGCGCAACGCATCGGCCAGCGCCCGGGTGTTCACCACGCTGCCGCGCGCGATGTTGACCAGATAGCCGGCAGGCCCCAGCGCCCGCAGCACGGCCGTGTCGATCAGGTGGCGGGTCTCGGGGCCGCCGGGCGTGGCCACGACCAGGTAGTCCGCCCACTCGGCCAGCGCCATGACATCGGCGAAGTACTGGAATGGCACGTCCGTGCGCGGACGGCGGTTGTGGTAGCCGATTTCGAGGTCGAAGCCCTCGCCGCGCCGGGCGATGCGGCGGCCGATCGTGCCCAGGCCGATGATGCCGAGCCGCTTGCCCGAGACGTTGGGCGGCAGCGCGATGCTGCTGCGCCAGACGCCGTCGCGCGTGGCGCGGTCCAGCGTGGGCACGCGGCGCACCGTGGCCAGCAGCAGTGCCATGGCGTGGTCGGCCACGCAACTGTCGTTCGTGCCCGCGCCGTTGGCCACGGCGATGCCGCGCGCCTGGCAGGCGCCCAGCGGGATGTTCTCGTAGCCGGCGCCCAGGGCGCAGACCAGGCTCAGTGCCGGCATGGCGTCGAGCTCCCCGGCCGTGATGCCGGTGGTGCCGTTGGTCAGCAGGACACGGAACGTTGGCCCGCGCGCGGCGATCCCGGCGGCGCGGCCCTCCGGCGTGGGCGCGTAGCAGACTTCGTAGTGTTCGGAAACGAGGGCGAGGTGGCCGGGTTCGAGCTGGATCAGGACAAGCAGGGCGGGCTTCATGCGTGACAGCGAGAGGAGAGGGTCTTGTAGTGGATGCCGGCCAGGCCGACGCGACATTCTATGCCCGGGTTTGCGCGCCTGCCTGACGCGCCAGCGGTTTCCGGGCGATTGCCGGCTGGCGGCGCGGCACGCAGAAACGGGTACGCTTTGCGCCGGACTGCGGGAAAAGGCACGCAGAAATGGGTACGCTGTGGGGTGTGTCGGTGACGGATGTGCCCACCCGTACAAGATGCGACAACCCAAGACCAAACCCAACCCCATGACCCTCCCGCGCCCCGACACCTGGCAATACCACCTGCTCCTGGGCGCCGCCGGCATGCTCGTGCTCGGGCCGCTGGGCGGCATCGCGGCGGCGTACATGAACTTCTCGCTCGGCTTTTTCGTCGGGGGGCAGGTGCTGGCGGGCATCCTCGGTTCGGCGGTCACCGCCGGCTATGGCGCCGCGGGCAGGCATGGCGCGAACTACATCCAGACCGCTGCCGCCTCGGTGGCCGGCATGGGCGGCATGGCCGTGGTGATCCAGGCGATGGGGTGGATGGGGCTGGCCGAGCCGCCGCTGTGGCAACTGATCGGCTACATGCTCTGCATCGGCATGTACGGGGTGGGGGTCGGCATGCTGTACACCCCGCTGCTGGTGGACCGGATGCAACTGACGTTCCCATCCGGACTGGCCGTGGCCAACATCCTGCGGGCGCTGACGGACCCGGTGCTGCTGCGCCGCTCGATTGCCCGGCTGGCGGGCGGCATGGGTCTTGGTGTGCTGGCTGGCGTGGGGTCGGCGCGGGTGGCGTGGCTCGGGGCGATCGACCTCTCGGCGTCCACCTTCGGTGCCGGGATGATCGTGGGCGCGCGGATCGGGGTGGCGGCGCTGGTCGGCGGCCTCGCGGGCTGGGCGCTGACGCCGTACTTCGTCTCCATCGGCTGGCTGGCGCCGGGCGACCCCTATCGCAAGATCACGTTCCTGTTCGCGCTCGGGATGATCATGGGCGCGGCGCTGGTCGACGTGCTGCTGTTGCTCGGGCGCGCGTGGCAACGGTCGCGGCAGGCGCGCGCGCCCGGCGAGGCCAGGGCCGGGCCGCAACGCTGGATCGTGGCCTGGGTGGTGGTCTGGGGGCTGGCGGTGGTGGCGGCGGGCGTGGCCTGGTTCGGCCAGCCGGTGGGCTACCAGCTGATGGCCGTGCTGCTGGTGCTGGTGTTCGCGCTGGTCAATGGCATCTCGGTGGGGATGGTCGACCAGAATCCGATTTCCTCGGCCTTCGTGCTGACCGTGATCCTGATGGCCGCCGTGGGGTTGCGTGAACCGCACATCGGGTTGATTGCCGCGACGGTACTGCTGGTGTCCACGGCCGAGGCGTGCGACATGCAGCAGGACCGCTCCACGGGCTGGCGGCTGGGCACCAACCGGATGGTGCAGTTCGGGTATCAGGTGGCGGGCATCGTGGCCGGCGCGGTGCTGGCGGTGCTGCTGGCGCGGCTGTTCATGGAGGCATACCCCGTGCTGCGGCTCGACCAGACGCTGCTGCCGGCCGACCAGCAGCCCGCGCGCTGGACCTCGGCGATGACCTACAAGATCGTCGGCGCGCTGCGCAGCATGGCCGAGGACCGGCCATACCAGCGGCTGGCGGTATGGATCGGGCTCGGCATCGGGCTGGCGACGGAAATTCTGCGCAAGGCGATTCGCGCGTCCGCGCGCTATCGCGCCTTCGCGGCGCGGGGGCGGCCGGGGCGCGTGGTGGACTTCGTGATCGATGCCGTGGTGCTGCCCTCGCCTTACGCGTCGTCGTTCGGCGGTTTCGTCAACCTGTCGGCGGCGGCGTGGATGGCGGCCGGCGGCGTGGTGGCGAGCCTGGCCGACGCCCGCACGCGACCGGCGGCGAACGATGCCGCGCTGCCCGGGGACATGAGCACCACGTCGCTGATGGGCGGCGGACTGATTGCCGGCGACGCGCTGGCGGCGCTCGGCTTCGGCATCGCCGGCCTGCTGGCGGTGGTGGGATGACGCCCGGCGCTACTTGTTGGTGATGACGCTGATCTTGCCGCCCGGTTCGAGGTACATCGCCTTGACCTCCTCCACCGACGACACGCCTTCCTGGCGCATCTGCGATTCCAGTTCCTCATCGGTGATGGCGTGGCGCGCCATGTTGGCGCGCAGCTTGCGGCCATTGCGCACCAGCATCACCGGTTGCGGGTCGACAAAGCGGCGGATGGCGGGCGAGAGATAGGCGCCCAGATCGAGCAGCCGGTTCCAGAGCACCAGCGTACCCACGAGCAGCGCGGCGTCGGCCACGCTGTCGCCCTTGCCGGCCATGCCGTTCTGCGCGGCGTCAGCCACGATGACGATGATCAGCAGGTCCGCGATGCCCAGCGAGCCCACGTCGCGCCGCCCGATGAAGCGGAACAGCAGGAACAGGAACCAGTACATCAGCGTGCCGCGCAGCATGGTTTCGAGCGGCGAGATGCTGAAGGCGAGGACGTGGTGCCAGTCGAACGAAAGATCCATGGCAGAAACGCCAGAACGGGATCTCTACATCGTACGGAGCGCAGGCGTCCGGCGGCGACAGCGGCTGTCCGATCCGCCTGTCAGGTCTGTCCTACGGAAATTGGAGAAAGGACTACGAAGTGCCGTCGAATCCGCGCGCGGCGTTGGCGGCGTAGTCGGCCGCGGCAATCAGCACGAGCCGCGACGGTTCGAGGCGGCCCGGCGCCAGCGCGGCCGCGCGCAGCATGCTGCCAAGCCGCTGCAGCAGCGTGGCCGTGGCACGGCCGCCGTCGAGGGTGCGGAAATGCATCATGGCCTTGTCCACGGAGGCCATGGCCAGTGCCGAAACTGGCGCGCCGGCCTGGGCGGCATCGGCATGGTCGATGATCTGGCTTGCGTAGAGCTGCACGATGCCGTCGTGCGTATCGGGTGCGTTCATGTCGGTCTCGCTGGTTGCCACGCGGAGGCGATCCCGGCGCCCCCACGTGGCTCGCAAGCCAGAACTATGCCGGTGGCGCCCCCTCGTGGAAGCACGCCTTGAGCTGGCTGCGCAGTTCGGGCGAGTCCTGGTGATCGTGGACCTGCACCGCATGCTGCACGGCGGCCTCCAGCAGCTCGGCCTCGGTGTCGGCGCTCAGCGCGACGGTGCATTGCTTCTCGCTGGGAAACTCGCGGCAATCGATGTATTTGCGTCCCATGACAGCCTCCTGGCGCGAACGATGGCAACGCGCCTGTGATCCAGTATAGGAGGCGCATTCCTGCAGGAATTGGCAATTCCGGCTACCCTGTCGCCACTTTCGAAACCCGTCGCCGGCGCGTCGCCGGCGCCCGAGAAACAAGTCATGACTCAATCACTCAAGATCGACGTGGTGTCTGATATCGCCTGCCCGTGGTGCGCCGTGGGGCTGTCGTCGCTGCTGGTGGCGCTGGACCGCCTCAGGGACGAGGTGGAGGCCGAGATCGTGCTGCATCCGTTCGAACTGAACCCGCAGATGGGCCCGGAGGGCGAGGCCATCGTCGATTACCTCGGCAAGAAGTACGGCCGCACGCCGGCGCAGATTGCCGAGAGCCAGGCGATGATCCGCGAGCGCGGCGCCGCCGTGGGCTTCACGTTCGGCCCGCGCGATTTCGTCTACAACACGTTCGACGCGCACCGGCTGCTGCAGTGGGCGCTGACCGAAGGCAAGCAGCTGCCGCTGAAGCTGGCGCTGCTGCAGGCGTACCACGGCGACGGCAAGGACCCGAGCGACCACGAGGTGCTGGTGGAGGCCGCCCGCTCCGTGGGGCTGGACGCCGAGGACGCCCGCGCCGTGCTCGACAGCGACGAATTCGCGCAGGATGTGCGCGACGAGCAACGTGAATCGCAGGCGATGGGCATCCAGTCGGTGCCGTCGATCATTTTCAACAACCACTACCTGATCTCGGGCGGGCAGCCGCCCGAGGCGTTCGAACAGGCCATCCGCGGCATCGTGGCCGAGCAGAGCGGCAAGCCGGCCTGACCGGCCCGGGCGCCCTGCCGGTGCTCAGAAGTGGTGCCGCACGCCAGCCATCACGCCTACGCGCGTGCTCTGGCTGACGTCGGTCACGGGCGTGCCGGCCCAGTACTCGGTTTCGCGCCCCACCGTGCCGCCGCGCATGTGCACGACGTCGGCTTCCAGATACACGCTGGTCCGCTTCGAGAACGCGTAGTCGGCCACCAGCGCCACGCTGTCGGCGTTGCCGCCGCCCAGATGCACCGGTACGTCCTGGAACTGCGTGGTGACGGCGCCGGACTGCCGGTAGCGGTAGTAGGCGCCCGACAGATGCAGCGCCGGGGTGAGCTGGTAGCCGAGCCCCAGGAACGAGATGGCGAAGCGCGCATCGCCGGCGGACTCGCGCCGGCCCATGTGTCCCAGGTAGGCGGTGGCCTTGCCCACCGTGTAGGACCCTCCCACCGAGTAGTTGCGGATCGTGTTGCCGCCATCGTCGCTGCGCCGCTGGTCGTACGCCACGCCCAGCGCCAGCGCGCCCTGCTGGTACTTGACGCCGCCGCCCAGCGTGGTGCCCCGGCTCATGCCCCCGGGCTGCTCGCCCGCGCCGTAGTCGAGCTGTACCGAGAACGGCCCCACGGTGCGCTGGTAGACCACGCTGTTGTTGATGCGGTAATCCTGGAAGAAGATATCGCCGCCGATGTAAAGCGGATCGGACCAGAAGTTGCCCCAGCCCTGGTCCAGCGGATCGAACGCCCAGCCAATGTTGTTGAGCGCGTTGTACTGGCGGCCGAACGTCAGGCTGCCCCAGTCTCCGGCCAGTCCCACCCACGCCTGCCGGCCGAATAGCGCGTTGTAGGCCACGCGGCCGTCGTCGCTGTTGAAGCCGCTTTCGAGCTGGAAGATCGCGCGGTTGCCGCCGCCGAGATCTTCGGTGCCCTTGAGGCCGAAACGGCTGCCGACCATGCCGCCCGAGACCAGGCCGGCCTGGTCGTGGTGGCGGGCATCGACGTTCGAGGTGTAGCGCACCGCCGAACTGACGATGCCATACAGGGTCACGCCGGACTGGGCGTGGGCGGCGCAGGGCAACAGCCCGGCCGCGAGCAGCCAAAGGCTGGCTGAGGTCTTCACGAATTGTCCTCCGGAATACGGACCGGCCCGCGCGCAGTGGGCGGGCAGGTTCAGGCAAGCACCTGAGGGGGTTCCAGTCCCGCGTGGCAGTCCTTCGGGAACCAGGGCACACGGAAGGCACGCGGGGCGTTATCCGGCTGCGCGCGACGGAGCGGCGCAGGGTCCGGATCGAGGGTCGAAGCGATGGCGAATGCTGTGAGCGGGCACAGGCAAGCCGGGGGTGGGGCGCGAGGCCCGTTTGATCTCCGCCGCACGGCTTCGACAAGGCGCGGCAGTGCCCAACAGGTCATGTCGGAGCGCCACGCCGGTGCGGCGGAAGGGCCGTAGTTTACCGCATCGACGCCTTGTCCCGCGTGGCGTGCGAATATCTCCGCCTTTTCGCGAGATATTCGAGGCGGAGAATCAGACGATTTATCGATATAGAATTTT
Source organism: Cupriavidus agavae (assembly GCF_004217045.1). Classification (GTDB taxonomy): domain Bacteria; phylum Pseudomonadota; class Gammaproteobacteria; order Burkholderiales; family Burkholderiaceae; genus Cupriavidus; species Cupriavidus agavae. The sequence continues at coordinate 18,450 of NZ_SGXM01000008.1, read as the reverse complement.
AAGGTTATTACTATTCACTACGGCTTCCTTTTGTCATAAGACTTCTAGTGTCCACGGTGGTTTGTTTGCGTTGACTCGTTCAATTTTAGGGAATTGGCGATTGACTGCCTGGCTTGTCTCCCTCTGATTTCTCCGAAACATCGCATTCGCTTTATTTATCACCGACACAGCGAAAAACGACAAGAGGGAAACCATGAACAAGAGCCGGTATCGCCGCGTCTTCAGCAGGCGGCTTGGGATGCTTGTGGCAGTGGCGGAGCACGTGAGAGGGCGGGGCAAGGAGCCCGGCGAGGGCGGGGACCCAACGCAGCCCCGTGGCGCGCTGGCGGTGGTGTCGATGATGACCACCATCGCCGTGACGTTACTGGCGCTGCAGCTGCACCGGGCGCACGCGCAGTCGCTGCCGACCAACGCCAACGTGGTGGCCGGGCAGGCGGCGATCTCCCGGCCTGACAGCAGCACGCTGCACGTCGATCAGGGCAGCCAGCGCGCGGTGATCGACTGGAATACGTTCAATATCGGACAAGGCAATACGGTCCGCTTCAACCAGCCGAACGCGCAGGCGCAGGCGCTGAACCGGGTCACGGGCGGGGTGCCATCGAACATCCAGGGTTCGCTGCTGGCCAACGGCCAGGTGCTGATCCAGAACGCCAATGGCGTCTTGTTCGGGCGTGGGGCGGTGGTCAACGTCGGTTCACTGCTGGCGACGACCAAGGCGATTGATGCCAGCGCCTTCATGGCCGGGCACCCGCTGACGCTGAGTGCAACCGGCCAGCAGGCGGGGATCATCAACGAAGGGCAGATCAACGCCGCTGGCTTTGTCACGCTGATGGGCGATCAGGTGCGCAACACCGGCTCGATCTCGACGGCGCCCGGCGGGCAGGTGATCCTGGCGGCGGGCGATGGCGCGACCGTGGCGCTGCCCAACGGACAGGGTGTTTCTGTCACGCTGACCGATGCGACGGCCCACGCGCTGGTTGAGAACGCGGGCAACATCCATGCGCAGGACGGCACGGTGCTGCTCACGGCGCGCGGCAAGGATACGTTGCTGAATACCGTGGTGAATCTCAGCGGCGTGGTGCGGGCAACCACGATCGTCGCCGACGCTGGCAAAACTGGCGATATTGCGATGTCGGGCACGCTCGACGTGTCGAACACCTCGGCCGGCGGTCGGGGCGGTGCCGTCGTGTTGTCCGGCGACCGGGTGGGCCTGTTCGGTCATGCACGGATCGACGCCACAGGCGACGCGGCAGGCGGCAAGGTGATTCTCGGCGGAGACTCGCTGGGCAAGCTGGCCGGCACGCGGGCCGCCGGGTTGCTGCAGGATGGGGTGAACTTCGCCAACTTCACGCAGGTGGATCGTGGGGCGAGGATTCTGGCCGGGGCAAGCAATGGCGACGGCGGCTTTGTCGAGACATCGGGCCACAGCCTGAACATCCACGGCACCGTGAGCGCGGCGGCACCGAACGGGAAGTCGGGCCACTGGCTGATCGACCCGACCAATATCACGATCAGTACGGGTGCCGATGCAAACTACTCGGGTAACGTCTCGGGAGGCTTCGACGGGGGTTCTAACAACACCGCCACGGTCAATAACGGCACGATCAACGATGCATTGAATGCCGGGACCGACGTCACGATCACGACGACGAGCAATGGGACGGCCACTGGCAATATCGTCCAGGAGGCGGGCGCCGACATCATCAAAACCAGCGGTGCAGCCGCCAACCTGAGCCTGATTGCGGATGCCAGCATTACGCTCAACGGCAATATCACCTCAACCTCCAATGCGCTGAACCTGACGCTGACGGCATCCTCAGGCGCAACCCGTGGCGCTGTGCAGCAGGCGACCAATACCACAATCGACGTCAACGGCGGGCAGATACATTTCTCCGGAGATACCGAAGGCGGCTCGGGTATCGCAGTGTTACTCGGTGGAGCCGTACTCAATGTCGGAGGTGGCGACATCACCGCCACCTCCAGCAACTCGCATGCGATAACCATAGACGGCGGTCTTACGCAGGTCGGAAACGGTACCCTGCATATCTTCGGCAGCGCGACCGCCTCGGGAAATAACCGGATGGGGGTTTATATCCGCAGCGAGATCGACGTATTGGAAAACTCCACCCTTATTCTCGAGGGCGAGTCGGTGACCAGCCCGGGTATTCAGATCAACCACATCATCGAGGCCAGGGATAACGCCCGTCTGGTTGTCAATGGCACGACACAGGGTGACTCGGGCATATGGGCGGGTGGAAATACGTCCTTCCACCTACAGGGCAATTCCACGGCGGAGCTTTTCGGTTCCTCGAACACCTCTGCCGGCGTCCGTCTGAATAATGTGATCGTCGAAGGCGATGCCAAACTCAACGTTACCGGCATTTCGGTGGCGGCGGCGGGAGCATGGGCCAACTTCGATATCAGGGACAACGCCTCGATCAATGTGTCCGGCGCATCCGATACCAACGTAGGAGTACTTAGCAACACTGCCGCATCGGGAAATGCTTCACTCCATCTGACGGGGATATCCAATACAAATGTCGGTGTGTCCTTGAACATCGCAGCTTCCGACAATGTCGCGGCGAATGTGACCGGCACGTCGACGACCAATTCAGGCGTCAACGTGCGCGGCAATTTCTCCGGGAATGCCACGCTCGATCTCACGGGAACGAGTACGGAGAGTGCAGGTATCGTATCCGTTCCCCAAGGGCTGAACTTCACTGACAATGCGGCGCTTCACGCCGTGGGTAGCTCCACCAATGGCAGCGGAGTGGTGATGGACAGCGGCTTCGGCTTCCATGGAACCGGAAGCCACACCATTACCGGCCATTCCGACCAGGGCGATGGCGTCGATTTGACCGCGCTGGGCGCGCTGGACATCACGCAGGGTTCGTTCGACATCCGCGGCACGTCAAACAACGGATTTGGTGTGGATCTCGGAGATCAATTCCAGATCAACGCGAACGGCGGCACCCTCAGTATCAACGGCACATCCGCCACGAAGGCGGGCGTGCTCATCGACGGCGCGTTGAACGTGGCCGGTACTGGCAACGTGGCTGTCAGTGGCACGTCGGGCAGTGGGCCGGGCGTGGCGTTGAACGGTTCGATCGACGTCGGGGGCAATGGCTATCTGAATCTGTCCGGAAGGTCCACCGATGGTGTGGGACTGGATCTCGCCAACGGCAGCATGCATTCGAGAGGGGATGGGCTGGCCAACGTCTCCGGCGACTCCACCACAGGCGTCGGCACCGACCTCGGCAACAGCACGATTGGCTCGGTGGAGAACGGCATCATCAATATCTGGGGAAACTCCACTGAAGCGACAGGCGTCGACCTTGGAAGCAGTGCGATCAGCACCATAGATAACGGCGAGGTGAATATCTTCGGGAAATCGGACAATGGTACCGGCGTGGACAACACGAATGGATCCATCATCGCTGACGGTAACGGCTCCAGCAACATCTCCGGAATGTCCACCAATGGCACGGGGTTCGATAACGGCAACGGTTCCATCGAAACGAAGGGAAATGGCTCGATCGATATCGCGGGGACGTCCACCGAGGGGCCTGGATTCGAGAATGGCAACGGTACCATCAACGTAACCGACAACGGTACGCTCAATATTTCCGGAAATTCGACCAACGGCACCGGCGTGGATAACGGCAATGGGGCCATTAACGTTGACGGCAACGGTTCGGCCACGATTTCCGGAAATTCCACCAATGGCACGGGATTCGATAACGGCAACGGTACCGTCAATACGAGCGATAACGGGACGACCAATATCTCGGGCAATTCGACCGAAGGAACGGGCATTGACAACGGAAACGGCACGATTAACGTCATCGACAACGCCTCGGTCAACATCTCCGGCAACTCCGGAAATGGCAGCGGCGTGGATAACGGCAATGGCACGATCAATACCGATGGCAATGCCTCGACCAATATCTCCGGTAACTCCACCAACGGCAGTGGCGTGGATAACGGTAATGGCACGATCAATACCGATGGCAATGCCACGACCAACATCTCCGGTAACTCCACCAACGGCAGCGGCGTGGATAACGGCAACGGCACGATCAATACCAGTGGCAATGCCTCGACCAATATCTCCGGTAATTCCACCGATGGAGCCGGCGTTGACAACGGCAATGGCACGATCAATACCGATGGCAATGCCACGACCAACATCTCCGGTAACTCCACCAACGGCAGCGGCGTAGATAACGGCAATGGCACGATCAATACCAGTGGCAATGCCTCGACCAACATCTCCGGTAATTCCACCGATGGAGCCGGCGTTGACAACAGCAATGGCACGATCAATACCGATGGCAATGCCACGACCAACATCTCCGGTAACTCCACCAACGGCAGCGGCGTAGATAACGGTAATGGCACGATCAATACCAGTGGCAATGCCACGACCAACATCTCCGGTAATTCCACCGATGGAGCCGGCGTTGACAACAGCAATGGCACGATCAATACCGATGGCAATGCCACGACCAATATCTCCGGAAACTCCACCAACGGCAGTGGCGTGGACAACAGCAACGGCACGATCAATACCGATGACAATGCCTCGACCAATATCTCCGGAAACTCCACCGAAGGGGCCGGCGTTGACAACAGCGATGGTGCGATCAATACCGGCGGCAACGGCTCGGCCAATATCTCGGGCAACTCGACGAACGGTAGTGGGATAGACAATACCAACGGCACCATCATCACCGGCGAGAACGGTTCCATCAACATCACCGGAAACTCCACCAACGGCGAGGGTATCGACAACACCAACGGCACGCTGGAGCCCGGCGGCGGAACCGTGACCAACAACAGCTACCAGGGCAACAGCAGCAACGGATCGGACGATGGTGGCGATAACGGAACCGCTGGCGGCGGCGATTCCGGCGGCAGCGACGCCGGGACCATTGCGGCCGTGGTCGGCGCGCTGGGTATCGGCGGCACGTTGGTCTACTTCTGGGAAGACCTTAACCGCGCAGGGTGGTATCTGGAAGACGCGCGGCCGCTGACCATTGAGTTGGGCGACATGTTCCAATGGACCGGCGCCCGGATCGAGGGGCTCAAGATTGACGCCGCAGCCAAGACCGCCGACGTGAAGATCGCCATGAACGCGGGCATGCTGGAAAGAAAGATGTCGCTTCGGGATGCCGCCGACGGTGTGCAGCGCTACGTGTTCGAAGACCCTGCCACGAACACCCGCGCCGATCTCTCCGTCAATGTTCGGACCAACGAATTCTTTTACGCGGAGAACGGCGTCGCGGACGGCAAGCCCTACGTGGTGAAGACGCAGGGATGGCTCAAACCGTCTGGCGAGCCGGCAACGCAGGCTGGCTCGACGGTATCCGGCATCGGCAACTGATTTCATCGATCTCGTCAGAGCGATATGGATCAGTCCGGTGCAGCTGGGCCGCGCGGCGCGGCGGGCGTGGTGTCGATGATGACCGCACTCGCCGTGCTGCTGCCCCTGCCACGCCACATGGCGCACGCGCAGCCGCTGCCGACCAACGGGAACGTGGTGGCCGGGCAGGCGGCGATCTCCCGGCCTGACGGCAGCACGCTGCACGTCGATCAGGGCAGCCAGCGCGCGGTGATCGACTGGAATACGTTCAATATCGGACAAGGCAATACGGTCCGCTTCAACCAGCCGAACGCGCAGGCGCAGGCGCTGAACCGGGTCACGGGCGGGGTGCCATCGAACATCCAGGGTTCGCTGCTGGCCAACGGCCAGGTGCTGATCCAGAACGCCAACGGCGTCTTGTTCGGGCGTGGGGCGGTGGTCAACGTGGGCTCCTTGCTGGCGACGACCAAGGCGATTGATGCCAGCGCCTTCATGGCCGGGCACCCGCTGACGCTGAGCGCAACCGGCCAGCAGGCGGGGATCATCAACGAAGGGCAGATCAACGCCGCTGGCTTTGTCACGCTGATGGGCGATCAGGTGCGCAACACCGGTTCGATCTCGACGGCGCCCGGCGGGCAGGTGATCCTGGCGGCCGGCGATGGCGCGACCGTGGCGCTGCCCAACGGACAGGGTGTTTCTGTCACGCTGACCGATGCGACGGCCAACGCGCTGGTTGAGAACGCGGGCAACATCCATGCGCAGGACGGCACGGTGCTGCTCACGGCGCGCGGCAAGGACACGTTGCTGAAGGCCGTCGTCAATCTCAGTGGCGTGGTGCGGGCGGGGACGGTGGTGACCGATGCGGCCAGGACTGGCGATATTGTGATGTCGGCTACGCTCGATGTGCCGAATTCCCTGGCAGGCGACCAGCGCGGCGCTGTCGTCTTGTCCAGTGACCATAGCGGCCTGATCAACAACGCGCGCGCCGCCGCCACGGGCGACGCCGCCGGCGGCTCCGACAGCAGCGATCCCGGAATGGTGGCCGCCTTGGTCGGAGCGGTGGGTATCGGCGGCGCCATTGCCTATTTCTGGAACGACCTGCAACCCCCAAGCTGGCTTCTCGACGCGCCGCGCCCCCTGAGCATCGAACTGGGTGATGCCGCCTACTGGTCCCGTGCGGAGCTGGCGGCTGTCAAGGTGGACGCGGCGCGCAAGGTGGCCGACGTGCGGGTCGTCACGAAAGCCGGCAAGCTGGAGAGGAGGATGCGGCTGCGCGACGGCGTCGATGGTGTACAGCGCTACACCTTTGAGCATTCGGCGATGGCCACCCGTGCCGACCTCTCGATCGACACCCGGACCAACGCGTTTTTCTACACCGAGAGCGGTGTCGCCGAAGGCAAGCCTTACGTGGTCAAGGCGCAGGGATGGCTGACGCCATATGGTCCGCCTGCCGAACAGTCCACCACGCCCGCGACCGATATCGAAATTTGACGATCCATGCCGCAGTCACTCGAACTGAATTGATGCAGGCTGAGCCCATCACTGCATTACTTAAGCTAATTACTATTAAGAACTCGGCCTCCATGAACTAGGGGATCAATCAGACTTCAATTCCACTTAAATCATAGTATCTGCATTTTAAGATTCTTCCGATTAACAGACTCCGCATTCCTTCCTACGATCCGTCCCGAAAGCTCTCTTGAGCAGAGGTCCGCCTTGGGCCCGTTTCGCAGACCGATCGTCAGGATGGAACCATGAACCAGAATCTTTATCGCCGAGTCTTCAGCAAGCGTCTCGGGATGCTTGTGGCTGTTGCAGAGAACGTCAAGAGCCAGGGCAAGCAGCCCGGCGAAGGAGGTAGCCCGGGCGGAAGGCCGCAGGGTGTGGTCTCCATGATGACGGCCGTTGCCGTCGCGCTGCTGGTGGCGGATCTCGAGGCGGCCCATGCGCAATCGCTGCCCACCCACGGCAATGTCGTCGCCGGCCAGGCCACGATCTCCCAACCCAACGGCAACACCCTCAACATCGATCAAGGCAGCCAGCGCGCCGTGATCGACTGGAACACCTTCAATATCGGCAAGGACAACACGGTCCGCTTCAATCAGCCGAACGCGCAGGCGCAGGCGCTGAACCGCGTCACGGGCGGTCTGCCGTCGAACATCCAGGGCTCGCTGCTGGCCAACGGCCAGGTGCTGATCCAGAACGCCAATGGCGTGCTGTTCGGCCGGGGAGCCGTGGTGAACGTGGGCTCGCTGCTGGCCACCACCAAATCCATCGATGCCAATGCCTTCATGGCCGGCAATCCGCTGGCGCTCTCGGCCACCGGCAAGCAGGCTGGCATCGTCAACGAGGGCACGATCAACGCGGCCGGTTACGTCACCCTGATGGCGGATCAGGTCCGCAACCCTGGCTCGATCACGACCGCCGCGGGCGGTCAGGTCGTGCTGGCCGCCGGGGACGGCGCCACCGTGGCACTGCCGAACGGGCAGGGCGTCTCCGTCACGCTGACCAGCGCCACCGCCAGCGCGCTGGTAGAGAACGCGGGCAACATCCACGCGCAGGACGGCACGGTGCTGCTGACCGCCCGGGGCAAGGACACGCTGCTCAATACCGTGGTCAACCTCAGCGGCGTGGTTCGCGCAGGGACGGTGGTTGCGGATGCCGGCAAAACCGGCGACGTCACGGTGACTGGCAACGTCGATGCTTCGGACAAGCGCGCCGGCGGCAAGGGCGGCACGGTGGTGCTGTCCGGCGACCGTGTCGGCCTGTTTGGCGATGCCTTGATCGATGCCAGTGGCGATGCCGCCGGCGGCAAGGTGATCCTGGGCGGGGACTCCCTGGGCAAGCTCGCGGGCACACAGGCAACCGGACTGCTGCAGGACGGCGTGGCCTTCGCCAGCTTCACGCAGGTGGATGCCGGGGCGCGCATCCTGGCCGGTGCCAGCAACGGTGACGGTGGCTTTGTGGAGACGTCGGGCCACAGCCTCGACGTTCAGGGCGCGATCAGCGCGGCGGCGCCGAACGGCAAGTCGGGCGAATGGTTGATCGATCCGACCGACGTGACGATCGGCAACGGCGCCGATGCGAACTACATCGGCAACGTGTCGGAAGGCTTCAGCGGCGGTTCGAATGCATGGGCTACCGTCAATGTCGGCTCGATCAACAACGCGTTGAACAACGGCACGGACGTCACGATCACGACGGCCAGCAACGGCACGGCCGGCGGCAACATTACCCAGCAGGCGGGTGCGGATATTCGCAAGACGACGGGCGGCGCGGCCAACCTTTCGTTTCAGGCCGATCGCCACATCTGGGTCAATGGCAACATCAGCTCGACCTCGAACGCCCTGAATCTGAGCATGACGGCCGCGATGGGAGGGGGGGCCAACGGCGGGGTATATCAAAACTCCCAGTCCACCATCGATCTGAATGGCGGCTATATGAATGTCAGCGGCAATACCAGCGCATCCGACTGGACCGCTGTGAGCTTCGAGGGGAACGTTTCCGTGGGTGGCGGACGGATCGAGGGGCATGCGAACCAAGCCACCGGTGTGTCAGCACTGCGGCGGTTCACGAAGAACGGAACCGGCCAGCTCGACGTGATTGGTACCTCACTGGATGGTTCAGGCGTCTACTTCGGTGGCGGCAGCTATATTGAGGTGCAGGATGGCGTGCTGAACATCGGTGGTACGTCGACCAATGGCATCGGCAGCCAATTCCGGCACGGCGTCGGTATGTGGGCCCGTAACAACGCAACGCTGAATATCTCGGGAGTTTCCACGGAGGGTGACGGCATCCGAGTGGGAAACTTTGGACAGAATACGGATTCGAACCTCCTGACGTCAGGGAACGCCTCGATCAGCTTCAACGGGCAGAGTGCCAATGGCACGGGCACATCCGTGATGCGGATAAGCGCCTATATCGCGGATAACACCAGACTGAATTTCGAAGGTCATTCCAATCTCGGTGCGGGCGTGTACTTCGGCTTCAGCGGAGGACACTCCTCTCTGACCGCCGACCACAATGGTGGAATCAGCATTCGCGGTACCAGCACCTCGGCAGTCGGGGTCGATTTCTTCTTCCATGGTTATTCCCCAGAACAATATACACGGCTGACCGCCTCCGGTAACTCGTTCTTTGATATCACGGGTTCAAGTCGGGACGGTGCCGGTGTCAACCTTGATGTCGTGGGAGTATTTACTAATAGTTCGCGCACTACCGTTACTGGCACATCAACGCATGCTCAAGGCGTAGCCGCCAACCGCAACTACACCTTCTCCGGCAACGCCTCGGTGAGCATGGTGGGAACGAGCACAAACAGCATCGGCACTCAGCTTGGCGGCACGAGAGATTTCTACGGAAACTCGTCGCTGAACGTTACCGGAAGCAGTACAAACAGCACCGGCGTATCCATCAGCGGTCGCAACGCCCTTTGGGACAACACGTCGATCGATATCACCGGCCAGTCCGTGCAAGGCGAAGTTGTCTGGTTGACAAGTGGCGGGAGTATGGATTTCCGGGGGAACAGCTCAGGCAATCTGACCGGTAACAGTGGCGGGCCTGCGTCGGGCGTCTGGATTCAGGGCGCCCTGAACGTTGGAGACAACAGCACCGTTAACATGACGGGCGAAAGTTATGGCGGCGGCGTCTGGCTTCACTCCTCCTCGACTCCCACAACTGTCTCGGGAAACGGCACACTGAATATCCACGGTACGAGCCACGCAACCCTTAATCCGCGCGGTTGGGGCCCTGGCGGCGGAACCGGCGCCGGCGTCGGTATTCGCATGGGTGTTGCCGTGTTGGATGACGGTAACCTGAACATCGTTGGCAACGCGACGGGAGGCGGCGCGGGCGTCTACGAGGCCACCACGGGATACCTGGACGTGCGGGGCAATGGCACCGTGAACATGACCGGGACGACCAACACTGGCGATGGCATCGCAGTGTGGGGCAACAACAATGTGAGTGGCAATGGCAACCTGACAATGGATGGCTGTTCGACGAACGGCTCGGGCTTCCATCAGGTCAAGCACGGGAACAGCAGTTGGCATATCGGCGGCAATGGCTCGGTCGATCTGACCGGCAACTCGGTCGACCGGAACGGCGTTGATCTCAACGGCACCATTTCCCTCACGGGCAATGGCAAGCTCAATGTGACCGGTGGTTCTACCAACGGCACGGGGGTGGATCAGAACAGCGGAATTGGCGTTAGCGGGAATGGTTCGTTCAATATCTCGGGCAACTCCACCAATGGGACCGGCGTCAACCAGAGCGCCAGGATCAACATCGGCGGGAACGGTGCATCGAATGTTTCGGGTAACTCCACCCACGGCACGGGTGTGGATCACGGCGGCCGGGTCAATATCGGCGAAAACGGCTCGTACAACATCTCGGGCAACTCTGCCAATGGCACGGGCGTGAATCAGCGTGGCCGGTTCCAGATTGGCGACAATGGATCGTTGAATATCTCCGGCAACACAACCAATGGCACCGGCGTGGACCAGCGAGGCCGGTTCTACACTGACGACAACGGTTCGCTCGATATCTCGGGCAACTCGACCAATGGCAAGGGCGTCGACAACAACGGCCGGATCGACACCGATGGCAACGGTTCGACCAATATCTCCGGAAACTCGACCAATGGCGCGGGAGTGAGTAACGGAAACGGCTCGATCCACACCGGCGAGAATGGCTCGACCAACGTCGCAGGTAACTCGACCAACGGCACGGGCGTTGACAACGGCAACGGTTCGTTCAACACCAGTGGCAACGGCTCGACCAATATCTCGGGTAATTCGACCGAAGGTACGGGTGTAGACAACGGTAACGGTTCGATCCACACCACCGACAACGGAACAACCAACGTTTCAGGCAACTCGACCAACGGCACCGGTGTCAATAACGGGAACGGGTCGATCCACACTGAAGCCAACGGTTCCGCCAACGTCTCCGGCAATTCGACCAATGGCCGCGGTGTGGACAATAGCGGTCGGATCGAGACTGATGCAAACGGAGCGACAAATGTTTCGGGAAACTCGACGAATGGCACGGGTGTCCACAACGGCAACGGTTCGGTCAATACGAAGGCCAATGGCTCGACCAACGTCTCCGGCAATTCGTCCAACGGCACGGGCGTCGATAACGGTAATGGGTCGTTCAACACCGGTGGCAACGGTTCGACCAATATTTCGGGTAACTCGACCGAAGGTACTGGTGTAGACAACGGTAACGGCTCGATCAACACAACCGACAACGGCACGACGAACGTTTCGGGCAACTCCACTAACGGCACGGGCGTCAATAACGGCAACGGTTCGATCGATACCGGTGGCAATGGCACGACCAACATCTCGGGCAACTCGACCGAAGGCACCGGCGTCGATAATGGCAACGGTTCGATCAACACCACCGACAACGGCACGACCAACGTTTCGGGTAACTCGACCAACGGCACCGGCGTCAATAACGGCAATGGGTCGTTCAACACCGGCGGCAATGGCTCGACCAATATTTCGGGTAACTCGACCAACGGGACGGGTGTAGACAACGGTAACGGTTCAATCGACACGACCGACAACGGCACGACCAACGTCTCGGGCAACTCGACTAACGGCGCCGGCGTCGATAATGGCAATGGCTCGATCGATACCGGCGGCAATGGCTCGACCAATATTTCAGGTACTTCGACGGAAGGCCCTGGCGTCGATAACGGCAATGGTTCGATCAACACGACCGACAACGGCACGACGAACGTCTCGGGTAACTCCACCAACGGCACCGGCGTCAATAACGGCAATGGGTCGTTCAACACCGGTGGCAATGGCTCGACCAATATCTCGGGCAACTCGACCAACGGGACAGGTGTAGACAACGGCAACGGTTCGATCAATACGACCGACAACGGCACGACCAACGTTTCGGGCAACTCCACTAACGGCACCGGTGTCAATAATGGCAACGGTTCGATCGACACGACCGACAACGGCACGACCAACGTCTCCGGCAATTCGTCCAACGGCACGGGCGTCGATATCGGTAATGGGTCGTTCAACACCGGTGGCAACGGTTCGACCAATATTTCGGGTAACTCGACCGAAGGTACTGGTGTAGACAACGGTAACGGTTCAATCGACACGACCGACAACGGCACGACCAACGTCTCGGGTAACTCCACTAACGGCACTGGCGTCAATAATGGCAACGGCTCGATCGATACCGGTGGCAATGGCTCGACCAATATCTCAGGTACTTCGACGGAAGGCCCTGGCGTCGATAACGGCAATGGTTCGATCAACACGACCGACAACGGCACGACCAACGTCTCGGGCAACTCCACCAACGGCACCGGCGTCAATAACGGCAATGGGTCGTTCAATACCGGTGGCAACGGTTCGACCAATATCTCAGGTACTTCGACGGAAGGCCCTGGCGTCGATAACGGCAATGGTTCGATCAACACCACCGACAACGGCACGACCAACGTCTCGGGCAACTCCACCAACGGCACCGGTGTCAATAATGGCAACGGCTCGATCGATACCGGCGGCAATGGCTCGACCAATATCTCAGGTACTTCGACGGAAGGCCCTGGCGTCGACAATGGCAACGGTTCGATCGACACGACCGACAACGGCACGACCAATGTTTCCGGCAATTCGACCAATGGCGCTGGCGTCAATAACGGCAATGGGTCGTTCAACACCGGTGGCAATGGCTCGACCAATATCTCGGGCAACTCGACCAACGGGACAGGTGTAGACAACGGCAACGGTTCGATCAACACCACCGACAACGGCACGACGAACGTCTCGGGCAACTCCACCAACGGCACCGGCGTCAATAACGGCAATGGGTCGTTCAACACCGGTGGCAATGGCTCGACCAATATCTCGGGCAACTCGACCAACGGGACAGGTGTAGACAACGGCAACGGTTCGATCAACACGACCGACAACGGCACGACCAACGTCTCGGGTAACTCGACCAACGGCGCGGGCGTGGATAACGGAAACGGTTCGATCGATACCGGTGGCAATGGCTCGACCAATATTTCGGGTAACTCGACCAACGGGACGGGTGTAGACAACGGCAACGGTTCGATCAATACGACCGACAACGGCACGACCAACGTCTCGGGCAACTCCACTAACGGACCCGGCGTCAATAACGGCAACGGTTCGATCGATACCGGCGGAAATGGCTCGACCAACATCTCGGGCAACTCGACCGAAGGCACGGGCGTCGATAACGGGAACGGCTCGATCAACACGACCGACAACGGCACGACGAACGTCTCGGGTAACTCGACCAACGGCACGGGTGTCGATAACGGCAACGGCTCGGTCTATACCGATGGGAATGGATCGACCAACGTCTCCGGCAATTCGACCAATGGCAGCGGTGTGGATAACGGAAACGGTTCGATGTTCACCGATGGCAACGGTTCGACCAATATCTCAGGCAACTCGACGGAAGGACCAGGTGTCGACAACGGGAACGGCACGATCGACACCACTGGCAACGGGACGACAAACGTTTCGGGCAATTCGAGCAACGGCACGGGCGTCGATAACGGCGACGGTTTGATCAACACCGACGGCAACGGCTCGACCAATATCTCGGGCAACTCGACCAACGGTACCGGCGTCGATAACGGCAATGGATCGATCTACACTGACGGTAACGGATCGACGAATATTTCGGGCAACTCGACCAACGGCAGGGGCATCGATAACGGGAACGGCACCGTCAATACCGGCGGTAATGGATCGGCTAACGTCTCCGGCAACTCGACGAACGGCAGCGGTGTGGACAACGGCAACGGTTCGATCCATACCGGGGGCAACGGCTCGACCAATGTCTCGGGCAATTCGAGCAACGGGACGGGCGTCGATAACGGCAACGGCTCGATTTATACCGATGGCAACGGCTCGACCAATGTCTCGGGCAACTCAACCAACGGCACGGGCGTCGATAACGGCAACGGCTCGATCCACACCGATGGCAATGGCTCGACCAATGTCTCCGGCAATTCGACTAACGGCACGGGCGTCGATAACGGCAATGGCTTGATTAATACCGATGGGAACGGCTCGACCAATGTCTCGGGCAACTCAACCAACGGCACGGGCGTAGACAACGGCAACGGTTCGATCAATACCGGGGGCAATGGCTCGACCAATGTCTCCGGCAATTCGACCAATGGCACGGGCGTCGATAACGGAAACGGCTCGATCAATACCGGGGGCAACGGCTCGACCAATGTCTCCGGCAATTCGAGCAACGGGACGGGCGTCGATAACGGAAACGGCTCGATCAATACCGATGGGAACGGCTCGACCAATGTCTCGGGCAATTCGACCAATGGCACGGGCGTCGATAACGGAAACGGCTCGATCAATACCGGGGGCAACGGCTCGACCAATGTCTCCGGCAATTCGAGCAACGGGACGGGCGTCGATAACGGCAACGGCTCGATTGATACCGATGGCAACGGCTCGACCAATGTCTCCGGCAATTCGACCAATGGCACGGGCTTCGATAACGGCAACGGTTCGATCAATACCGGGGGCAACGGCTCGACCAATGTCTCCGGCAATTCGACCAATGGCACGGGCGTCGATAACGGCAATGGTTCGATTAACACGGGAGGCAACGGCTCGACCAATGTTTCCGGCAACTCGACCAACGGCACGGGTGTAGACAACGGCAACGGGTCGATTAATACCGATGGGAACGGTTCGACCAATGTCTCGGGCAATTCGAGCAACGGGACGGGCGTCGATAACGGCAACGGCTCGATTAATACCGATGGCAACGGCTCGACCAATGTCTCGGGCAATTCGACCAACGGCACGGGCGTAGACAACGGCAACGGGTCGATCGATACCGGAGGCAACGGCTCGACCAATGTTTCCGGCAACTCGACCAACGGCACGGGTGTCGACAACGGCAATGGTTCGATCAACACGGGAGGCAACGGCTCGACCAACGTCTCGGGCAATTCGAGCAACGGG
The DNA here is from genome assembly GCF_004217045.1 of Cupriavidus agavae. Classification (GTDB taxonomy): domain Bacteria; phylum Pseudomonadota; class Gammaproteobacteria; order Burkholderiales; family Burkholderiaceae; genus Cupriavidus; species Cupriavidus agavae. Next base: position 3,069 of record NZ_SGXM01000008.1, on the reverse strand, counting down.
ACGGGCGTCGATAACGGCAACGGTTCGATCAATACCGGAGGCAACGGCTCGACCAACGTCTCCGGCAATTCGACCAACGGCACGGGCGTAGACAACGGCAACGGTTCGATCCATACCGATGGCAACGGGTCTACCAATGTCTCGGGAAATTCGACGAACGGAACCGGTCTCGATAATGGGAATGGCTCGATCAACACCGGCGGAAACGGTTCAACCAATATCTCGGGTAATTCAACCGAAGGTACTGGGATCGATAACGGCAATGGCTCGATCAACACCGGTGGCAATGGTTCGACCAATATTTCGGGCAACTCGACCAACGGCACGGGCGTCGATAACGGCAATGGGTCGATCAATACCACCGATAACGGGACGACCAACATTTCCGGTAACTCGACCAACGGTACGGGGGTAGATAACACGAACGGGGGCATCAACAACAGCGGAAACGGGACGACGAATATCTCCGGAAACTCCACGAACGGCACGGGTATCAAGGACGGTAACCAGTCGGCAAGCAGCGGTTCCGGTTCTGGGGGTGGAAGTTCTGGCGCGGCCATCGCTGGCGCGGTGGGAGCGGTAGGCCTGGGCGGGGCCATCGCCTACTTCTGGGGCGATGCAGGCGCGGCAAGTTGGTATCTGGATGCACCGCGTCCGCTTAGCGTCGAGATTGGCGATGATTTGTACTGGTCTGGCGCGCAACTCGAAGCCGTAGAACTGGATGTTGCAGGCAATACCGCCAACGTCAAGATCGCAACGAAGGCCGGGACGCTGGCGCGGCAGATGGAGTTCCGCGATGGCGCGAATGGCGTGAAGCACTATGCCTTCGAAGACCCTGCGACGAAGGTCAAGGCCGATCTCTCCGTCAACTCCGAGACGCACGAGTTCTTCTACACGGAGAGTGGTGTCAAGGGTGGGAAGGCCTATGTCGTCAAGACGCAAGGCTGGCTCAAGCCGGTGGACGTCAAGGCGCCGGCTGCGGTCTCGTCCATGAGCGGGGCCGGGAGCTGATTGGCGCAGGCCGGCGTCCCGACATGACGCCGGCTCATGGGCGCCGGAACTCCGGCGCCCAGACTCGCCTTTGGCTCGGCGCGGACCGGTATTTGCCAATGCCGGTCCGAACCCGTTCTAGTGACCAAAGGCGCGACCAGCATCCTCTGAGCCACAGCCTTGTGCCGCGGCTGAAGTACTTCCCGATTTCCCGCGCGGGAGGTATGGATACCCGAAAATCTTCAAAGCCATACCGAAATGTCCTTTACGGGCTTAATCCGAAACGCCGCCCTGCGCTGCTTGCTGCCGGCGTTGCTGCCTGCCATGGTGGTGGCGGCACCGATACAGACGGCTCCGGTGGAATTCCGCACGCTACCGGCGGAAGGCGCTTCCAGCGAGGCAGCCGTGGCGGTGCTCCGTACGAGTGCCTCGCGAATGGCGCCCGTGCCGACCACGCTGGCGGATGTCGAAACATGGTCTGAGGCGTTGACGAACACGTTGCGTCGGAACGGCTTCCCCGTGGGGCAGGTCCTGATGACGGAGGAAGCCTGGCAAGCCACGCGGCAAGGCCAGACGCCGTTGTTCACAGTCTTTCCGGGTCGCATCAGCGGCATCCGTCTTGACAATCAGACGCGCATGAAGGACGCGCCGCTGAACCGGCTTGCCACCAAGGCAATGTGTGGCACCGAGCCGGTGGCCGGCACATGCCTGTTGCAGACCGCACGCCTGGAACGTACGACGCAACTACTACAGGATCTTCCTGGCGTCGCCATCGGGAAAGCGCCAGAGTTCTCGCCCGGCGCAGGAGTAGGCGATATCGACGTGCTGTTTACGCTCGTCGAGCAAGGCAAGCCGTTCACGGGCGACGTCTTCTTCGACAACAAGGGCATCGAGTCCACGGGGCTGGTGCAGCTTGGTGTGACCGCATCCGGCAACAATTTCCTGGGGATGGGCGAGAGCTATGCGCTGACGCTGACCGGCACCGAGAAGCGGATGTGGACCGGATCGCTGACCGGTAGCGTGCCGGTCTTCGACGACGGATTGCGCCTGACGGCTGGCTTCACGCGGCAGCAGTACTCCATCAACGCCGCAACGCGGCTGACTGGCGTGGCCAATACCGCGCAGGCTGGTCTGCGCTATCCGATCACGCGGGGGCTAGATTCCAACATCTGGATCGGCGGATCGTACCTCCACAGCTGGACCAAGGTCGAGTTCCCGATCCTCGGTTCGGCCGCGCACAGCACGCTCGATGCACTGCGTGTCTCGCTGCAAGCCAACAATGGCGACCGTGCCCAGCAACTGCGTAGCAACATCTGGAGCGGCGAGGTGGCGCTGACTGCCGGGCACCAGAGCAATGACAACACGTTCTACAACGCCGTCACTCAGGTGGCCGGCAACTACGCCAAGCTGACCGGCTCCGGTTTCGGTACCTATGGCCTGAACTGGGGCGGCGATCTGTTCCTGATGGGGCAGTTCAACGGCCAGTACGCCAGCAAGAACCTCGACCCGAGCGAAAAACTCGGCGTGGGTGGTCCGAACGCGGTGCGCGCCTACCGGGCTGACGAGGGCTCGTTCGACGATGGCGTGATCGTCAAAGCGGGCCTTTACAAGCGCATACCAGTCGCAACCGGACACCAGATCCAGCTGGGCGTCTTCTCGGATTTTGCCGTCGGGCGGGTCAACCACAACCCCTGGAATGGTTGGGCGAGCAGTTACGTCGGGATTCATGACATATCCAATCGCCGGGTGTTGTCCGGCTATGGCGTAGGCATTGATTGGCTTACACCATTCGGCGCGACCCTCTCCGCATCGGTATCAAAAGCCTACGGCTTTGCCTCTGCCTCGTGGGTCGACCGCGGCAACAAGCCGGTCCAGTACTGGCTCTCCCTGACATGGGGCCGATGATTTTCGGCGGCTGCAGTGATGCAGTCCTCTCCTCCACACATTATCCAATCACGTAGCCGTCATGACACAGCCCACAATATTCAGCATCAACAAATTCGAATACCAGTGCTATCGCGGGGAGCACGAGAACGCCGGCCGGGAGCTGGTGTCGCTGCTGCACCGGATCGACAGCCA
>NZ_SGXM01000007.1 GCF_004217045.1 Cupriavidus agavae | reverse complement strand
TGATAGTGCGGATACCCGTGTGAAAGTAGGTCATCGCCAGGCTCTTATGCCCCAAAACCCCTCGACAGCTATCGCTGCGAGGGGTTTTGTCTTTGGTTTTCCGTGCTGCGATGGCCGGCCAGGCCGGCCGCGACGCGCCGCCGCGAGCCCCTATAGGGTGAGAGTGTCGATTTCATATCGATGATTCTGGTCCGCCTGGACCGCGGTTCAACGCAAGACGGGCGAGCCTGCGGGGCGATCCGCAAAGCACTCACCGCAATGGAAAGTGCTTGACAGCCCCAGCAGGTTGCACCATAATCACAAGTTCTCTGCGGAGAGGTGCCCGAGTGGCTAAAGGGGGCAGACTGTAAATCTGTTGGCTTACGCCTACGCTGGTTCGAATCCAGCCCTCTCCACCAGAATGCAAGACAGCGATCAGGCGAAAGCCCGTGAAGCAGGAAGTAACCGGGCGGGTGTAGCTCAATGGTAGAGCAGAAGCCTTCCAAGCTTACGACGAGGGTTCGATTCCCTTCACCCGCTCCAGGCCTGATCGACAGTCGCAAGAAGTAAGTCAAGATTCGCCCATGTGGCTCAGTGGTAGAGCACTCCCTTGGTAAGGGAGAGGTCGGCAGTTCGATCCTGCCCATGGGCACCATCAATACCCGCACTGGCAATTGCTACCGAGACAGGAGTCGCGACATGGCAAAGGAAAAGTTCGAGCGGACCAAGCCGCACGTGAACGTAGGTACGATTGGTCACGTTGACCATGGCAAGACGACGCTGACGGCAGCAATCGCCACGGTGCTGGCTGCGAAGTTCGGCGGCGCGGCCAAGAAGTACGACGAGATCGACGCAGCGCCGGAAGAGAAGGCACGCGGCATCACGATCAACACCGCGCACGTGGAATACGAGACGGCCAACCGCCACTACGCCCACGTTGACTGCCCGGGCCACGCTGACTATGTGAAGAACATGATCACGGGCGCCGCACAGATGGACGGCGCGATCCTGGTGTGCTCGGCCGCTGACGGCCCGATGCCGCAGACGCGCGAGCACATCCTGCTGGCCCGCCAGGTTGGCGTGCCGTACATCATCGTGTTCCTGAACAAGTGCGACATGGTGGACGACGCCGAGCTGCTCGAGCTGGTGGAAATGGAAGTGCGCGAGCTGCTCTCGAAGTACGACTTCCCGGGCGACGACACGCCGATCGTGAAGGGTTCGGCCAAGCTGGCGCTGGAAGGCGACAAGGGCGACCTGGGCGAAGGCGCGATCATGGCCCTGGCCGACGCACTGGACACGTACATCCCGACGCCGGAGCGCGCCGTTGACGGTACGTTCCTGATGCCGGTGGAAGACGTGTTCTCGATCTCGGGCCGCGGCACCGTGGTGACGGGTCGTATCGAGCGCGGCGTGGTGAAGGTCGGCGAGGAAATCGAAATCGTGGGTATCCGCCCGACGGTGAAGACGACCTGCACGGGCGTGGAAATGTTCCGCAAGCTGCTGGACCAGGGCCAGGCTGGTGACAACGTTGGCCTGCTGCTGCGCGGCACGAAGCGTGAAGACGTGGAACGTGGCCAAGTCCTGTGCAAGCCGGGCTCGATCAAGCCGCACACGCACTTCACGGGCGAGGTGTACATTCTGTCGAAGGACGAAGGTGGCCGTCACACGCCGTTCTTCAACAACTACCGCCCGCAGTTCTATTTCCGTACGACCGACGTGACCGGCTCGATCGAGCTGCCGCAGGACAAGGAAATGGTCATGCCGGGTGACAACGTGTCGATCACCGTCAAGCTGATCGCCCCGATCGCCATGGAAGAAGGCCTGCGCTTCGCTATCCGCGAAGGTGGTCGTACCGTCGGCGCCGGCGTTGTGGCAAAGATCCTCGACTGATCTTCAGTCGAACTGGCGGGCGCGATACCAACCGGTCGCGTTCGTCTGCCAGGGGGTTGGCTTCGGCTGACCCCACAGTTGTTTTAGGGGTATAGCTCAACTGGCAGAGCGTCGGTCTCCAAAACCGAAGGTTGGGGGTTCGATTCCCTCTGCCCCTGCCAAATCAATCAGCCGCGTCGCGAGGAAGACTCGTGACGCGGCTTAGTCTCGTTTGCGAAACATGGCTAATCCCAATGTCGAAACCGTAGGCGCCTCGAGCGGCAAGTGGATGCTCGTCGCCGCTGTGCTCCTGGTTGTTGCCGGAGTCATCGGTTTCTACGCGCTGGCCCAGCAGCCCTCCTACGTGCGCGGCGCCGCGCTGTTCGCGGGTCTCGCCCTCGGTGTCGTGGTGGCGCTGGTCTCCGCGCCGGGCAAGGACTTTGTGGGATTTGCCCGTGAATCGTACCGGGAAGTTCGCAAGGTCGTCTGGCCGACGCGCAAGGAAGCCGGACAAATGACGGGTCTCGTCTTTGTCTTCGTGGTCGTCATGGCGTTGTTCCTGTGGTCGGCTGACAAGCTCATCGAGTGGGTAATCTTCTCGCTCGTGCTGGGCTGGAAATAAGAGGTAGACATGACGGATAACGCTCAGCAGGAAACCACGGCATCGGAATCGCCTTCGTCGAAGAAGCGCTGGTACGTGGTGCACGCCTACTCCGGCATGGAAAAGAGCGTGCAGCGCGCGCTGCAGGAGCGCATCGAGCGCGCCGAGATGCAGGACAAGTTTGGCCGCATCCTCGTGCCGTCTGAAGAAGTCGTGGAAATCAAGGGCGGACACAAGTCCGTGACGGAACGCCGCTTCTTCCCCGGCTACGTGCTGGTCGAGATGGAAATGACCGACGAGACGTGGCACCTGGTGAAGAACACCAGCAAGGTCACCGGTTTCGTGGGTGGGGCGCGTAACCGCCCGAGTCCGATTTCCCAGCGGGAAGTGGACAAGATCATGACCCAGATGCAGGAAGGGGTCGAGAAGCCGCGCCCCAAGACGCTGTTCGAGGTGGGCGAAATGGTGCGCGTGAAGGACGGCCCGTTCACCGACTTCAACGGCAACGTCGAGGAAGTGAACTACGAAAAGTCGCGCCTGCGCGTGACGGTCACGATCTTCGGGCGCGCAACGCCGGTCGAGCTCGAGTTCGGCCAGGTCGAGAAGGTTTAAGGATTTCGGCTGCCGGTGCCCGCAAGGGACCGGCAACCAGAATAGGGTCGGCCAAGGCCGGCCCGAAGAGGAGCGTGAGGCCATGCTGGCATGGCGATAGCGCGTTACGACTCAACAGGATCTGATTCCCGCATGTGGGACAGGTCCGGATTGGAGTAGAAATGGCCAAGAAGATCATTGGCTTTATCAAGCTGCAGATTCCGGCTGGTAAGGCAAATCCCTCCCCGCCCGTTGGTCCCGCACTGGGTCAGCGTGGTCTGAACATCATGGAGTTCTGCAAGGCGTTCAACGCCCAGACCCAGGGTATGGAACCCGGTCTGCCGGTGCCGGTGGTGATTACCGCCTTCGCCGACAAGAGCTTCACGTTCGTGATGAAGTCGCCCCCGGCGACCGTGCTGATCAAGAAGGCAGCGGGCATCACCAAGGGTTCGCCGAAGCCCCATACCGACAAGGTTGGCAAGATCACCCGCGCCCAGGCTGAAGAAATCGCCAAGGCCAAGAACGCTGACCTCACCGCCGCCGACCTCGACGCCGCCGTGCGTACGATCGCTGGTTCGGCGCGTTCGATGGGCATCACCGTGGAGGGTCTGTAAATGGCTAAGGTTTCCAAGCGCGTCGCCGCCAACAAGGCGAAGATCGAGCGTACCAAGTTCTACCCGATCGACGAGGCCCTGGGCCTGGTGAAGAGCTGCGCCTCGGCGAAGTTCGACGAGTCGATCGACGTGTCCGTGCAACTGGGCATCGACGCAAAGAAGTCGGACCAGGTTGTGCGTGGCTCCGTGGTGCTGCCCGCCGGTACCGGCAAGTCGGTCCGCGTGGCCGTGTTCGCCCAGGGCGATAAGGCCGAGGCCGCCAAGGCTGCCGGTGCTGACGTGGTTGGCATGGAAGACCTGGCCGAGCAAGTCAAGGCTGGTAACCTGAACTTCGACGTCGTGATCGCCTCGCCGGACACGATGCGTATCGTCGGTACGCTGGGCCAGATCCTCGGCCCGCGCGGCCTGATGCCGAACCCGAAGGTTGGCACCGTGACGCCGGACGTGGCCCAGGCCGTGAAGAACGCCAAGGCTGGCCAGGTTCAGTTCCGTGTCGACAAGGCCGGTATCATCCACGCCACCATCGGCCGTCGCTCGTTCGACGACGCCGCGCTGAAGAGCAACCTGAGCGCCCTGCTGGACGCCCTGGTCAAGTCGAAGCCGGCCACGAGCAAGGGTGTGTACCTGCGCAAGATCGCCGTGTCGTCCACGATGGGCGTTGGCGTGCGCGTCGAACAGACCTCGCTGTCGGCCTGAGCTGACGGCAACCACCTGGCTGGAACCCGATAACGCCCGCCAGGGCAGGAATTGAAGATCGCGGCGCTGCCGCGGTCGGCTCCACCGCCGGTTCGGCGAGGGAGCAAGGCTTTGGGCAGTGGCATCGGCCCCGCGTGTGACGCAGGGCAGGTGCCGCTGGTTATCAAAGACCGCTGGTGTTCATGCCGCTCCGGCAGCGTGGACTTAATCGGTCGGCCCTTGCGGAGTTCGCTCCGATGGCTGCCGGCCCGCCAGCGCAGATGGCGCACCCGAAGGGATTGATGACGCCGGGCTTGCCCCGGGGGATTCGGGCCAATCGGACGCCGTTCGTTTGGACTGATGTGTTTGAGCCGGTCTCCGGCGCAACCGCATCGTTTTGGAGCTTAACCGTGCCACTTAATATTGAAGATAAGAAGGCCGTCGTTGCTGAGGTTTCGGCGCAAGTCGCCAAGGCCCAGACCATCGTCGTGGCCGAATATCGCGGCATTACGGTTGGCGATCTGACCAAGCTGCGTTCCACCGCTCGTCAGCAAGGCGTGTACCTGCGTGTTCTGAAGAACACGCTGGCCCGTCGTGCCGTCGAAGGTACGCCGTTTGCAGGCCTCGCAGAGCAGATGACCGGCCCGCTGATCTACGGTATTTCCGAAGATGCAGTGTCGTCGGCCAAGGTTCTGAACGACTTTGCCAAGACCAACGACAAGCTGGTCCTGCGCGCAGGGTCGTACAACGGCAACGTTCTCGATGCTGGCGCCGTCAAGGCCCTGGCTTCGATCCCGAGCCGTGACGAACTGATTGCTCAGCTGCTGGGCGTGATGCAGGCACCGGTGTCGGGCTTCGCCCGCCTGCTGGCCGCCGTCGCCGCCAAGAAGGCCGAAGGCGCTCCCGCGGAAGCGGAAGCCCCGGCTGCCTGAGCTGCCGCATAAGACAGATCGCAATACCGATCCTGAATCAAATCTAGTAGGAGTATTTCAAATGGCAATCACCAAAGACGACATCCTCGAAGCCGTAGGCTCGATGTCCGTGATGGAACTGAACGACCTGGTCAAGGCGTTCGAAGAGAAGTTTGGCGTGTCGGCTGCTGCCATGGCTGTGGCTGCTGCCCCGGGCGCTGGCGGTGCTGCTGCCGCTGAAGAACAGACCGAGTTCAACGTGATCCTGGCCGAAGTTGGCGCCAACAAGGTTGGCGTGATCAAGGCCGTTCGCGAAATCACCGGCCTGGGCCTGAAGGAAGCCAAGGACCTGGTCGATGGCGCACCGAAGCCCGTCAAGGAAGGCGTGGACAAGGCTGCTGCTGCCGACGCCAAGAAGAAGCTGGAAGACGCTGGCGCCAAGGTCGACGTCAAGTAAGTGGTACCTCGCGTGCCCCGTGGCACGCGGATGGGGCTGGCAAAGGGAATTTCCCGGCGCCAGCCTTTTTGCGCTTCTGTGGGGTGTGTTTGAAGCGGCACCCGAGGGCGTAAAGACCGTCCGGCAGGGCGGGTAATGTGAAGTAAGCTATGCTTGGCGGCGCGAAATCGATTCGCTGCCTCAGCAGAGGCCAAACATCAGTGGCACACTAGGTGGTTGCTGATGTTTGTCTTCTGAACCGACTGCAGAAGACAAGTTTGGTCGGGTGTCCCCCGGACGTGTGCAGGCATTGCGCCGTGCAATGACCACACCGTCCGCAGCGTGCGGGCACCGTCAGCCAGAGGTTGGTAGCGGCCAACCGCCAAATCCCCTCCCAGTCGCTGAACACCTCAGGTGACGGCCAGGTCCAGCCGTTCCTGCGATGATTCGGAGATCCCATGGCGTACAGCTTCACCGAAAAGAAGCGCATTCGCAAATCGTTTGCGAAGCGTGCTACGGTTCATCAGGTTCCATTCCTGCTTGCCACACAGATTGAATCCTACACCCAGTTTTTGCAAGCGGAAACGCCGACCGCGCGTCGCAAGAGCGAGGGTCTTCAAGCCGCTTTCAACGCAATCTTCCCGATCTCCTCGCACAACGGGCTTGCCCGGATGGAGTTCGTCTCGTACCACCTGTCCAACCCGCCGTTCGACGTCAAGGAATGCCAGCAGCGTGGCCTGACGTTCCACTCGGCGCTGCGTGCCAAGGTTCGCCTGATCATCAACGATCGCGAGAACCCGGGCAAGGTCAAGGAAGTGAAGGAGCAGGAAGTCTACATGGGCGAAATCCCGCTCATGACGTCGACCGGTTCTTTCGTGATTAACGGCACCGAGCGTGTGATCGTTAGCCAGCTGCACCGTTCGCCGGGCGTGTTCTTCGAGCACGACAAGGGCAAGACGCACAGCTCGGGCAAGCTGCTGTTCTCGGCACGGATCATCCCGTACCGTGGCTCGTGGCTCGACTTCGAATTCGACCCGAAGGACATCCTGTACTTCCGTGTGGACCGCCGCCGCAAGATGCCGGTGACGATCCTGCTGAAGTCGATCGGCCTGACGCCGGAGCAGATCCTGGCGCACTTCTTCGTGTTCGACAACTTCATGCTGCAGGGCGAAGGCGCACAACTGGAGTTCGTGCCCGAGCGCCTGCGCGGTGAAGTCGCGCGCTTCGACATCGCCGACAAGAACGGCCGCGTCGTGGTGGAGAAGGACAAGCGTATCAACGCCAAGCACATCCGCGACCTGGATTCCGCCGGCACGAAGCTGATCAGCGTGCCCGAGGACTACCTGCTGGGCCGCGTGCTGGCCAAGAACATCATCGATCCGGATACCGGTGAAGTGATCGCCAACGCCAACGACGAGCTGACCGAGACGCTGCTGGAAAACCTGCGCGAAGCGGGCGTCAAGAATATCCAGACGCTGTACACGAACGACCTGGACCAGGGTCCGTACATCTCGCAGACGCTGCGTGCCGACGATACCGCCGACCAGACGGCCGCGCGTATCGCCATCTACCGCATGATGCGCCCGGGCGAGCCGCCCACCGAGGACGCCGTGGAAGCGCTGTTCCAGCGCCTGTTCTACAGCGAGGAATCGTACGATCTGTCGCGCGTTGGCCGCATGAAGGTCAACAGCCGCCTGTCGCGCCCGAGCGGCGAGGGCAGCATGGTGCTGCAGGACGAGGACATCCTCGAGACGATCAAGATCCTGGTGAACCTGCGTAACGGCAAGGGCGAGGTCGATGACATCGATCACCTGGGCAATCGTCGCGTGCGTTGCGTGGGCGAACTGGCCGAAAACCAGTTCCGCGCCGGTCTGTCGCGCGTGGAGCGCGCCGTCAAGGAACGTCTGGGCCAGGCAGAGACCGAGAACCTGATGCCGCACGACCTGATCAACTCGAAGCCGATTTCGTCGGCGATTCGCGAGTTCTTCGGTTCGTCGCAGCTGTCGCAGTTCATGGACCAGACCAACCCGCTGTCGGAAATCACCCACAAGCGCCGCGTTTCGGCCCTTGGCCCGGGTGGTCTGACGCGCGAGCGCGCCGGCTTTGAAGTCCGCGACGTGCACCCGACCCACTACGGCCGCGTGTGCCCGATCGAAACGCCGGAAGGCCCGAACATCGGCCTGATCAACTCGCTGGCACTGTATGCCCGCCTGAACGAGTACGGCTTCCTGGAAACGCCGTACCGCAAGGTGGAAAACAGCAAGCTGACCGACCAGGTGGACTACCTGTCGGCCATCGAGGAAGGCAAGTACGTGGTGGCGCAGGCCAACGCGACCGTCGACGCCGACGGCAACCTGACCGACGAACTGGTGTCGTCGCGTGAAGGTTCCGAGCGTGAGACGCGCATGGTCACGCCGGACCGCGTGCAGTACATCGACGTGGCGCCGTCGCAGATCGTGTCGGCGGCAGCCTCGCTGGTGCCGTTCCTCGAGCACGATGATGCGAACCGTGCACTGATGGGCGCGAACATGCAGCGTCAGGCCGTGCCTTGCCTGCGTCCGGACAAGCCGCTGGTCGGTACCGGCGTCGAGCGCACCGTGGCCGTTGACTCGGGTACGGCCGTGCAGGCGATGCGTGGCGGCGTGGTGGACTACGTCGACGCGATGCGCGTGGTGATCCGTGTGAACGACGACGAAGCCGTGGCCGGCGAAGTTGGCGTGGACATCTACAACCTGATCAAGTACACGCGTTCGAACCAGAACACCAACATCAACCAGCGTCCGATGGTGAAGGTTGGCGATATCGTTGCCCGCAACGACGTGATCGCCGACGGCGCCTCGACCGACCTGGGCGAGCTGGCGCTGGGCCAGAACATGCTGGTGGCGTTCATGCCGTGGAACGGCTACAACTTCGAGGATTCGATCCTGATCTCGGAGCGTGTGGTGGCCGAAGACCGCTATACCTCGATCCACATCGAGGAACTGTCGGTCGTTGCGCGCGACACCAAGCTGGGACCGGAAGAAATCACGCGCGACATCTCGAACCTGGCCGAAGCGCAACTGGCGCGTCTGGACGAGTCGGGCATCACGTACATCGGCGCCGAAGTGGAAGCCGGCGACGTGCTGGTGGGCAAGGTCACGCCGAAGGGCGAAACCCAGCTGACGCCGGAAGAGAAGCTGCTGCGCGCGATCTTCGGCGAGAAGGCTTCGGACGTGAAGGATACGTCGCTGCGCGTGCCGTCGGGCATGAGCGGCATCGTGATCGACGTGCAGGTCTTCACCCGTGAAGGCGTGACGCGCGACAAGCGCGCCCAGTCGATCATCGATGACGAACTGAAGCGCTACCGCCTGGACCTGAACGACCAGCTGCGTATCGTGGAAGGCGATGCATTCCAGCGTCTGGAACGCCTGCTGCTCGACAAGACCGTCAACGGCGGTCCGAAGAAGCTGGCCAAGGGCGCCAAGCTGACGAAGGAATACCTGGCCGACCTGGACAAGTACCACTGGTTCGACATCCGTCCGGCTGACGAGGAAGTGGCTGCCCAGCTGGAAGCCGTCAAGGAAGCCATCGAGCAGAAGCGCCACGAGTTCGACCTGGCCTTCGAAGAGAAGCGCAAGAAGCTGACGCAGGGCGACGAACTGCCGCCGGGCGTGATCAAGATGGTCAAGGTGTACCTGGCCGTCAAGCGCCGCTTGCAGCCGGGCGACAAGATGGCCGGCCGTCACGGTAACAAGGGTGTGGTGTCGAAGATCGTGCCGATCGAAGACATGCCGTACATGGCCGACGGTACGCCGGCGGACATCGTGCTGAACCCGCTGGGCGTGCCGTCGCGGATGAACGTGGGCCAGATTCTGGAAACCCACCTGGGCTGGGCCGCACGCGGTCTGGGCCAGCGCATCGGCGACATGCTCAAGGCCAACGTCAAGGCGCAGGAACTCCGCAAGCTGCTCGCGCAGATCTACAACGAGAGCGGCAAGCCGGAAGACCTCGACAGCCTCAGCGACGCCGAAGTGCTGGAACTGGCCACCAACCTGAAGAAGGGTGTGCCGTTCGCCACGCCGGTGTTCGATGGTGCGCACGAAGACGAAATCCGCCGCATGCTGGACCTCGCCTACCCGGACGAGGTGGCACGCGAGAAGGGCCTGACGGCATCGAAGCAGCAGGTCACGCTGCACGACGGCCGCACGGGCGAGGCGTTCGAGCGTCCGGTCACGCTGGGTGTGATGCACATGCTGAAGCTGCATCACCTGGTCGACGACAAGATGCACGCACGTTCGACCGGCCCGTACTCGCTGGTGACGCAGCAACCGCTGGGCGGCAAGGCCCAGTTCGGTGGCCAGCGTTTCGGTGAGATGGAAGTGTGGGCACTGGAAGCCTACGGCGCGTCGTACGTGCTGCAGGAAATGCTGACGGTCAAGTCCGATGACGTGAACGGCCGTACCAAGGTGTACGAGAACATCGTCAAGGGCGAGCACTCGATCGACGCCGGCATGCCGGAATCGTTCAACGTGCTGGTGAAGGAAATCCGCTCGCTGGGTATCGATATCGACCTGGATCGCTACTGATCCGGATCGGACGGGGAGGCGGCCACGGCGGCCTCCCACCAGTGCAGGTTTCCCACAGGATTGAATGCCGCCGTACCGGACAGACTCCGGCCCGGCGGCGAAACAAGGAGTTGCAATGAAAGCATTGCTCGATCTCTTTAAGCAGGTTCAGCAGGAAGAGCAGTTCGACGCGATCAAGATCGGCCTGGCCTCGCCCGAGAAGATCCGTTCGTGGTCGTACGGTGAAGTGAAGAAGCCGGAAACGATCAACTACCGTACGTTCAAGCCGGAACGCGACGGCCTGTTCTGCGCCAAGATCTTTGGCCCGATCAAGGACTACGAGTGCCTGTGCGGCAAGTACAAGCGCCTGAAGCACCGTGGCGTGATCTGCGAGAAGTGCGGCGTCGAAGTGACGCTGGCCAAGGTGCGCCGCGAGCGCATGGGCCACATCGAACTGGCCGCGCCGACCGCGCACATCTGGTTCCTGAAGTCGCTGCCGTCGCGTCTGGGCATGGTCCTGGACATGACGCTGCGCGACATCGAGCGCGTGCTGTACTTCGAGGCATTCGTGGTGCTCGAACCCGGCATGACCCCGCTCAAGAAGAGCCAGATCATGTCGGAAGACGACTACATCGCGAAGTGCGATGAGTACGGCGAAGGCGAATTCGTGGCAATGATGGGTGCCGAGGGCATCCGTGAACTGCTGCGCGGCATCGACATCGAGAAGCAGATCGAACAGATCCGCGCCGAGCTGCAGGCCACGGGTTCCGAAGCCAAGATCAAGAAGTTCGCCAAGCGCCTGAAGGTGCTCGAGGCGTTCCAGCGTTCGGGCATCAAGCCGGAATGGATGATCCTGGAAGTGCTGCCGGTGCTGCCGCCCGAACTGCGTCCGCTGGTTCCGCTCGATGGCGGCCGTTTCGCCACGTCGGACCTGAATGACCTGTATCGCCGCGTCATCAACCGTAACAACCGTCTGAAGCGCCTGCTGGAGCTGAAGGCCCCTGAAATCATCGTGCGCAACGAAAAGCGCATGCTGCAGGAAGCCGTCGACTCGCTGCTGGACAACGGTCGTCGCGGCAAGGCCATGACGGGCGCCAACAAGCGTCCGCTGAAGTCCCTGGCCGAAATGATCAAGGGCAAGGGCGGCCGTTTCCGTCAGAACCTGCTGGGCAAGCGCGTGGACTACTCGGGCCGTTCGGTCATCGTGGTGGGCCCGACGCTGAAGCTGCACCAGTGCGGCCTGCCGAAGCTGATGGCGCTCGAGCTGTTCAAGCCGTTCATCTTCCACAAGCTGGAAACGATGGGCATCGCCACCACGATCAAGGCGGCGAAGAAGGAAGTGGAAAGCCAGACGCCGGTGGTGTGGGACATCCTCGAAGAGGTGATCCGCGAGCACCCGGTGATGCTGAACCGCGCGCCGACGCTGCACCGCCTGGGTATCCAGGCGTTCGAGCCGGTGCTGATCGAAGGCAAGGCCATCCAGCTGCACCCGCTGGTCTGCGCGGCGTTCAACGCCGACTTCGACGGTGACCAGATGGCCGTCCACGTTCCGCTGTCGCTCGAAGCGCAGATGGAAGCCCGTACGCTGATGCTGGCGTCGAACAACGTGCTGTTCCCGGCCAACGGCGATCCGTCGATCGTGCCGTCGCAGGACGTTGTGCTGGGTCTGTACTACACGACCCGCGACAAGATCAACGGCAAGGGTGAAGGCATGACGTTCGCCGACATCAGCGAAGTCATCCGCGCCTACGAGAACAAGGAAGTCGAACTCGCTTCGCGCGTGAACGTGCGGATCACCGAGTACGTGCTGGTGGACAAGGACGCCGAGGGCGACGCACGCTTTGCCCCGAAGATCACGCTGCAGGCCACCACGGTCGGCCGCGCGATCCTGTCCGAGATCCTGCCGAAGGGCCTGCCTTTCTCGGTGCTGAACAAGCCGCTGAAGAAGAAGGAAATCTCGCGCCTGATCAACACCGCGTTCCGCAAGTGCGGCCTGCGCGAGACGGTGATCTTTGCTGACAAGCTGCTGCAGTCGGGCTTCCGCCTGGCTACGCGCGCCGGTATCTCGATCGCCATCGACGACATGCTGGTGCCGCCGCAGAAGGAGAAGATCATCTCCGACGCGGCCGCCAAGGTGAAGGAATACGACAAGCAGTACATGTCGGGTCTGGTGACGGACCAGGAACGTTACAACAACGTCGTGGACATCTGGGGCGCCGCCGGCGACCAGGTGGGCAAGGCGATGATGGAACAGCTCCAGCACGAAGACGTGGTCGATCGCACCGGTGCGACGGTCAAGCAGGAATCGTTCAACTCGATCTACATGATGGCGGACTCGGGTGCTCGCGGTAGCGCGGCACAGATTCGTCAGCTGGCGGGTATGCGCGGCCTGATGGCCAAGCCGGACGGCTCGATCATTGAAACGCCGATTACGGCGAACTTCCGTGAAGGCCTGAACGTTCTGCAGTACTTCATCTCGACCCACGGTGCACGTAAGGGTCTGGCCGATACGGCACTGAAGACCGCGAACTCGGGTTACCTGACGCGTCGTCTGGTCGACGTGACGCAGGATCTGGTCGTGGTGGAAGATGATTGCGGCACCTCCAACGGCGTGGCCATGAAGGCCCTGGTCGAAGGCGGTGAAGTGATCGAAGCCCTGCGCGACCGTATCCTGGGCCGTGTGACGGTGGCGGATGTCGTGAATCCTGAGACCCAGGAAACGGCGATCGAAACCGGTACGCTGCTGGACGAAGACCTGGTCGACCTGATCGACAGCATCGGCGTGGACGAAGTCAAGGTTCGCACGCCGCTGGCCTGCGACACGCGCTACGGCCTGTGCGCCAAGTGCTATGGCCGCGACCTGGGCCGTGGCGTGCTGGTGAACTCGGGCGAAGCAGTGGGTGTGATCGCCGCGCAGTCGATTGGTGAGCCGGGTACCCAGCTGACCATGCGTACGTTCCACATCGGTGGTGCGGCATCGCGTGCGGCAGTGGCATCGAGCGTGGAAGCCAAGGCCACCGGTACGGTGCGCTTCACGGCGACCATGCGTTACGTGACGAACGCCAAGGGCGAACTGATCGTGATCTCGCGTTCGGGCGAGGCACTGATCACGGACGACCACGGCCGCGAGCGCGAGCGCCACAAGATCCCGTACGGCGCCACGCTGCTGGTGCAGGACGGCCAGGCCATCAAGGCTGGCACGCAACTGGCCACGTGGGACGCACTGACTCGTCCGATCGTTTCCGAGTACTCGGGCACGATCAAGTTCGAGAACGTGGAAGAAGGCGTGACCGTCGCCAAGCAGATGGACGAAGTCACGGGCCTGTCGACCCTCGTGGTGATCGATGCCAAGCGCCGTACGGCCGCCACCAAGGGCCTGCGCCCGCAGGTGCGGCTGCTCGACGCGAACAACCAGGAAGTGAAGCTCCCGGGCACGGACCACTCCGTGACCATCGGCTTCCAGGTGGGCGCGCTGATTACCGTGAAGGACGGTCAGCAGGTACACGTGGGTGAAGTGCTGGCACGTATCCCGACCGAATCGCAGAAGACCCGCGACATTACCGGTGGTCTGCCGCGTGTGGCCGAGCTGTTCGAAGCCCGTTCGCCGAAGGACGCCGCCGTGCTGGCGGAAGTCACCGGTACGGTGTCGTTCGGCAAGGACACGAAGGGCAAGCAGCGCCTGGTGATCACGGACCTGGACGGCAACGCCCACGAGTTCCTGATTGCGAAGGAAAAGCAGGTGCTGGTGCACGATGGCCAGGTGGTGAACAAGGGCGAAATGATCGTGGAAGGTCCGGCGGACCCGCACGACATCCTGCGCCTGAAGGGCATCGAGGAACTGGCGCACTACATCGTGGACGAAGTGCAGGACGTGTACCGTCTGCAGGGCGTGAAGATCAACGACAAGCACATCGAAGTGATTGTTCGTCAGATGCTGCGCCGCGTGCAGATCGCCGACGTGGGCGACACCAAGTTCATCCCGGGTGAACAGGTGGAGCGTTCGGAACTGCTCGACGAGAACGACCGCGTGATCGCCGAAGGAAAGCGTCCGGCCGTGCACGACAACCTGCTGCTCGGTATCACCAAGGCGTCGCTGTCCACCGACAGCTTCATCTCGGCGGCATCGTTCCAGGAAACGACGCGCGTGCTGACCGAAGCCGCGATCATGGGCAAGACCGACGACCTGCGTGGTCTGAAGGAAAACGTGATCGTCGGCCGTCTGATCCCGGCCGGTACCGGCCTGGCCTACCACCGTGCCCGCAAGGCACGCGAGGCTTCGGAGCGCGAACGCGCCCAGGCGATCTCGGACGAAGAGCAATCGCTCTTCATCGAGCCGCCGGTGGTGCAGGCGACCGAGGGTGACGGCGACGCGGTCTGATCGCGTTTCAGTGCCTTTCAGCAGTAACGGAAAACCCGGCTCTTCGAGCCGGGTTTTTTTTCGTCCCTAGCCCGAGACGCACTGGGCACCGCGTGCGCTCGTCACGGTTTGGCGCGAGTCAATACCAACGTCAGGCGATGGCGCTATCGTGAAGGGTCCTACATCGGACCGGCTTGCGCCGGGTCGGATCATGTCCCCGTCTTCCCGTTCTTCTTCACCACCGATTGCGCGGCTCTTCGTTGGCCTGATCGTGGCAATCGGCACCGCAGGACCCGCCGCCGCGGCCGAAGATGTCTGGCTCGAACCCTCCACGACGGCGGCGCCGGTCCTGCTTGACGAACAACGCCGCAGCTTCGAGCAGCACTACGACTGCGCCGCAGGGAAGGGCAACGCCGCAACATGCGCCCGACTCGAAGACGAGGCCCGCCAGCACCAGACAGACGCGCTACGCCGCAGCACCGCGCCGGCTGCCATGCCGCCGCCGGTGCCTCCACCCGGTCATCCCGATGCTTGGCCGGAGCGTGGCATTCCTCTGCCGGGAGGGAGATAGGGAGTCCGTTGCGTCTGAAAAAGCTGCGACTTGCTTGGTTTGGCCGGCCCGCTCCTGATCTGACGCAACAATCCACCGGGCATCCATACCCATCAATGGAAGGCATCCATCCCCTGTACTCGCCCCTCCTGAAGAACAGACTGGCGGTATTGCCACGTTGACGCGCGGCGTTTGTCACAGGGGGTTTGGGAATGATTGCGAGAGGAATGACGGTCGGCCTGCTGGCGGCCGTCTCAACCATGGCCACGGCGATGGACGCCGAGTCCATCAAGCGTGCGGATGCGCTCTATCAGGCCAATTGCGCGGTCTGCCACTCGGCTAGCCGCGGTGGATACGTCGGGCCGGCGCTGCACAAGGATCGGCTGGTTCAGAGCGAGGCCGCGCTGCGCGGCACGATCATGACTGGCATTCCGGACACGTTGATGCCGCCGTTCCATGCGCGGATGTCGGACCCCGATATCCGGCTGGTGTCGCAGTACATCAAGTCGCAGCCGGTTGGTTCGCCGCCGTGGTCGATGGAGCAGACGCGCGCCAGTCTCGAAGTACTGGTCGACGAATCTACGCTGCCGTCGAAGCCCACGTACAAGATCGATTCCGTCTATGACCTGATGGCGGTCATGGCGCGCGGCCGGTATGGCAGCGGGGCTGCGGGCGACAATGCCCGGACTGTCTTCCTGAACGGCAAGACGCACGAGGTGGTTGGCGAAATCGCCACGCCGATGGCGCCGCACATCCTCGACTTCAGTCCGGTGGATCCGCGCTGGGGATGGTTGAAGAGCGACGACGGCCATGTGTACAAGATCGACCTGTACTCGCTCAAGATCACGCGCAAGGTGAAGACCGGGCTGACCGGCCCGGGGATCGCACTGTCCAACGATGGCAAGTGGCTGGCAGCCAGTTCGTTCGTTCCGAACCAGGTGGTCATTCTGAAGGCCGACACGCTGGAGCCGGTGAAGCACCTGAAGCTGGAGGGGAAGGACCCGGACGGCAAGTTCATCCAGTCGGCCGGCGGGCCGGTGATTGGCAGCCGGATCAACAACAAGTTCGCGCTGACGCTGCGGCAGGCGGGACAGATCTGGATCATCGATCCCGACCGCGAAGGCATGCCCGTCACGAAGCTCGAAAACGTCGGGCGCATGCTGCACGACACGTTCCTGACGCCGGACGGCCGGTATTCGATGGTGGCCTCGTATGGCGACAACAAGATCGTGGCGATCGACTTCAAGGAGGACAAGGTCGCACGGGACATTCCGGCCGGGTGCCAGCCGCATGTGGGCTCCGGCGCGGTGACGCCGGTGGGCGGCCGCATGCTCGCCTTCGGCACCAACATCGGCCAGTGCGATCTGGGCGATGTGGTCACGGTCTGGGATACGCGCGACTTCTCGGTGGTGAAGAACGTCAAGGTGGCAGGGCCGACGGAGTCGCCGGCGGCGCACCCGGACGCACCGTACGTGGCGGTCGATATCGTCACCAAGGACAAGAAGGCGTCGCAGATCCAGTTGATCGACAAGCAGACGCTGGAGGTGGCGCACACCCTTGATGCCGGCGGTCACGCGTTCTTCCCCGAGTACACCCGGGATGGGCGGTTCCTCTACGTCAGCGCCGGCTACTACGGCGACCGGCTGCGCGTGTACGACAGCAAGACGCTGAAACTCGTGGCGGAGCAGAAGATGGAGAGCCCGGCGGGCATCTTCTCCCGCGCGCGTACCCAATGGATCTCGGTTGGCCTGCCGCCGACCCGCAAGCATTGAGCGGAGGACAAGACAATGAACCGGTTCCCACTGATCAGGTTGATGGGCGCTCTGGCATGCGTGCTGGCCAGCGGGGGTGCGCAGGCGGTCTCGTCTGGCGCACCCCCTCAGAAACTGAGCGATGGCGTGGCGGCACTGCTGCCGATGTGTGCCGCCTGCCACGGCATCGATGGCGTCAGCAGTATCGGGCTGTATCCGAACCTGGCGGGGCAGAAGCCCGAGTACGTTGCCAAGCAACTGCGCGATTTCAAGTCGGGCCAGCGCAGCGATGCCGTCATGCGGCCGATGGCGGAGCCGCTGAGCGACGACATGATCGAAGCCTTGTCGCGCCACTTCGGCACCATGAAGCCGCCGCGGTGACCGCTGCTTCAGCAGCCGCCCTCTGCCGACGCGGAGAGCGGCTCCTGCCGACCTGAAGGAACCGCGAGCCGCAAACGTGACATTGCTTCCCTGATCTGCGCCACGGACAGGCTCGCGTAGCCGAACAGCAGGATGTGCCGCCCTGCGGCGGGAACGTGCCCGCAGGCGGACTCCGATAACGGATAGAGCCGGACGCCGCACGCCAGCGCGCGGGTGGCGGTGACCGCTGCATCAGGGCCGTCGTCAGGCAGATGAAGCGCCAGATGCATGCCAGTACTGGCGCCGGAAATCACACACGATTCGCCCCAGATTGCCCGCAGGCCGTCGAGCAGGGTATCGCGTTGTGCGCGGTAGCGCTGCCGCAGCCGGTAGAGGTGGCGGCTGTAGTCGCCGTACTCGAATAGCCGCGCCAGCACGGCCTGCTCAAGCCAGGGGCAGCCATGGTTCAGCAGCCCCTTGCGTTGGGCGATGGCGTTGACGAGCCAGGGCGGGCACACCATGAAGCCGAGCCGCAGCCCCGGGCCGAGGGCCTTGGAAAACGATCCCACGTAGACCACCCGCGATGGATCGAGCGCCATCAGCGGGGGCAGCGGGGCGCTGTCGTAGGCGAAGTCGCCGTCGTAGTCGTCCTCCACGATGCACGCTCCGGTTCGTGCGGCCCATTCGAGCAGCGCGCGCCGGCGGGACATCGATAGCGGATGGCCGAGCGGATACTGGTGCGAGGGCGTGGTGTAGGCCAGCGCGGTGGACTCGGCGGGCAAGGCGTCGGTGCGCATTCCCTCGGCATCGACCGGCACGGCTACCTGAATGGCCTGTGCGAACTGCGGCAGGTTGCAGAAGCCCGCGTAGCCGGGGGCCTCCATCACGACCCGGTCGCCCGGGTGCACCAGTTGCGCGGCAAGCAGGTGCAAGGCCTCCTGCACGCCGGCAACGACGACGATCTGCGTGGGATCCGCCGCCAGCGCGCGCGTGGCGGCGAGGTAATCGGCAATCTGCACGCGCAGGCCCCACAGGCCCTCGGGCGCGGTGTAGTCGCTGATGGCATGTGCCATCTGACGCAGCAGCGGTCCGGAAAGGGCTGCCCAGCGGCGTGCCGGAAACGCGTCGGGCGCGGGACGGCCAATCTTGAAGTCGAAGCAGACCGGACGGCTTGGCGGCACGGCATGTACGCCGGATGGCATCATCGGGCGCTCCACGCGGCAGGGGTTCGTGGCCGCGCCGAGGCCGATCGATGGCGGTGGCGCGCAGGCGCGGGGAATTTCCTCGGCCACGTAGAAGCCACGTCCCGGTTCACCGCGCAGCAGGCCGGCGTCGGTCAGCCCTTCATAGGCGTTCACCACGGTGTTGCGGGAGACGCCCAGCATGGCAACCAGGCACGCGATGGACGGCAATCGGTCGCCCGGTTGCAGGCTGCCGGAGACGACCAGCCTCTCTACCTGGCGGATGATCTGGCGGGTGAACGGCTCCGAGCCATCGCGGGCGATGGCGATCGGCAGGGAAAAGGAATGGCGCTGCATCTTGTGAGGGGTTTGTGCCGGCCCCGCGCCTGCATGCGCTGCCAGCGCGGACTTTTGGCTCATCCTAGGCCGGCCCGGGCGCAGCGATCTTGTGCTGGGGCAAAACAGGCGCGGTGCGTGCCGCGCCGCGTCTGATTTTCGGCATGTGCGCGACATTGAGGCGGCCGCATGCGGTCCTCCTTCGTCCGCAGTGGTATGGTTACGCCTTTCCCGGCCTTACGAGTACCGTTTTCGCATGTCGCGCGCCCTGGCGATCCTCAAAGAAGTCTTCGGCTACCACGCCTTCCGTGGCCGGCAGGCGGAGATCATCGACCACGTGGCCGAAGGTGGCGACTGCCTGGTGCTGATGCCCACCGGCGGCGGCAAATCGCTCTGCTATCAGATTCCCGCGCTGCTGCGCCACCAGGCGGGGCACGGTGTAGGCATCGTCGTTTCGCCACTTATCGCGCTGATGCAGGATCAGGTCGCGGCGCTGACCGAGGCCGGCGTACGAGCGGCGGTGCTCAATTCCACATTGAGCGGCAGCGAGGCCTCGGCGGTGGAGCGCGACTTGCTGGCCGGCCGGCTTGATGTGCTCTACGTGGCGCCCGAGCGGCTCATGACGCCGCGTTTCCTCGATCTGCTCGACCGCGCCCACGTGGGCCTGTTCGCCATCGACGAGGCGCACTGTGTGTCGCAGTGGGGGCATGACTTCCGGCCGGAATACATCCAGCTGTCGGTGCTGCATGAGCGTTTTCCGAATGTACCCAGGATTGCGCTGACTGCCACGGCCGACGCCCTGACGCGCAACGAGATCGTCGAGCGCCTGGCGCTGGACGATGCACGGGTCTTCATTTCGAGCTTCGACCGGCCCAATATCCGCTACCGGATCGTCGAGAAGGACAACGCCCGCCAGCAGCTGCTGGCCTTCATCAAGGCCGAGCACATGAACGGCGAGGGCGGGCATGACAGCGGTATCGTGTATTGCCTGTCGCGCAAGAAGGTCGAGGACACCGCCGCCTGGCTGGTCAGCCACGGCATCAAGGCGCTGGGTTATCACGCCGGGATGGATGCCGAAGTGCGCCAGCGCCATCAGGCGCGCTTCCGCGAGGAAGAAGGCATCGTGATGGTGGCGACGATCGCCTTCGGCATGGGGATCGACAAGCCAGATGTCCGCTTCGTGGCGCACCTGGACCTGCCCAAGAGCATGGAAGGCTATTACCAGGAAACCGGCCGCGCCGGCCGCGACGGCTTGCCGGCCAATGCCTGGATGGCCTACGGCCTGGGCGACGTGGTGCAGCAGAAGCGGATGATCGACGAATCCGAGGCCGATGATGCGCACAAGCGCGTGTCGTCGTCCAAGCTCGACGCGCTGCTGGGTTTGTGCGAGACGGCGGGATGCCGCCGCGTCCGCATCCTGGCGTATTTCGAGGAAACGTCCGAGCCGTGCGGCAACTGCGATACCTGCCTGGAGCCGCCTGCCACCTGGGACGGCACGCGCGAGGCGCAGATGGCGCTGTCGTGCGTGTACCGGACCGCGCAGGCCAGCCGGGTCCATTTCGGCGCGACCCACCTGATCGACGTGCTGCGCGGCAACGCGAGCGAGAAGATCCGGCAGTGGGGGCACGACAAGGTATCGACGTTCGGCATCGGCAAGGATATGTCGGTCAGCGAGTGGCACGCCGTGTTTCGCCAGCTGATCGCCCATGGGCTGCTGGTGATCGACCACGGCGGCCATGGTGCGCTGCTGCTCGGCGAGGCGGCGCGCGACGTGCTCAAGGGGGCACGTTCGATCACGCTGCGGCGCCAGGTCAGCAAGCCGGCCAAGTCGGGCGATCGCGCGGGGAAGGGCGCCCGTACCGACCATACCGCCACCATGGACGCCGACACGCTGGCCAACTGGGAAGCCCTGCGCCGCTGGCGCACGGCAGCCGCCAAGGAGCATGGCGTGCCGGCATACGTGATCTTCCACGATGCCACGCTCGCCGAACTGGCGCGCAGCGGCCCGGAATCGCTCGACGAACTGGCCGAAGTGCCGGGCATCGGCGCCTCGAAACTCGAGCGCTACGGCGACGAGATCCTCGAGACCCTCAGAGGGGTTTGAGGGGGACAGGGGGCTCCGCGTATACGTCGCGTATACCCCTTGACCGTTGCCACAGCCACTGCTAGAGTGCCAGATTCGAGTTTTTGGCTTCGGATTTCGCTCGTCCGTCAGTCGAGTGGTGCTTCAGGCGCCCGGCAGGCAGGACGACAGCGGGATCCCGGCGAGCTCGCGCTCTTTGGCAAGTCTGTCACTTCACAGCCCTTCCTCCAGAGCGTTCGCTCACCTTTCCCGCCCAAAACCCGTTGTTGCCTCTTGGCCAGTTGCGCTGGCGGAGAGGTGTTTTTGTGTAAAACCAAGCTGGATTGAACAATGCCAACTATCAACCAACTGGTTCGCAAGCCGCGTGTCTCTGAAGTCATCAAGAGCAAGAGCCCGGCGCTTGAGAACTGCCCCCAGCGTCGCGGCGTGTGCACCCGTGTGTACACCACGACGCCGAAGAAGCCGAACTCGGCACTGCGTAAGGTCGCCAAGGTGCGCCTGACCAACGGTTTCGAAGTCATTTCGTATATCGGCGGTGAAGGCCACAACCTGCAGGAACACTCGGTCGTGCTGATCCGCGGCGGCCGTGTGAAGGATCTGCCGGGTGTGCGTTACCACATCGTCCGTGGTTCGCTGGATCTGCAAGGCGTGAAGGACCGCAAGCAGGCCCGTTCGAAGTACGGTGCGAAGCGTCCGAAGGCTGCCTAAGCTTCAGCGCTGCAAGCAATATCCGATGGCCCTGGCGCAAGTCATGGCGCTGTCACCAGGCGGCGGTACAACGGAGCGTTTTTCGCGCCGTGCCGTCGAGTAAGTGGTCACCCGGCGAATTTGCCCAAGCGATTGGCAAGCTAGTTGGTGGCCGGAGAGTGGGACGCAGCAGTCCGCCTCTCAACTGAATCTAAAGGAAAGAAGATGCCACGTCGTCGTGAAGTCCCCAAGCGGGATGTTTTGCCTGATCCGAAGTTCGGTAACGTTGAAGTTGCCAAGTTCATGAACGTCCTGATGCTGGACGGCAAGAAGTCGGTTGCCGAGCGTATCGTGTACGGCGCGTTCGACCAGATCGAAAAGAAGGCAGGCAAGGCCCCCATCGAAGTGTTCTCCGTTGCGATCAACAACGTGAAGCCGGTGGTGGAAGTGAAGAGCCGTCGCGTGGGCGGCGCCAACTATCAGGTTCCGGTCGAAGTCCGTCCGTCGCGTCGTTTGGCATTGGCGATGCGTTGGCTGCGCGAGGCCGCGAAGAAACGCAGCGAGAAGTCGATGGCGCTGCGCCTGGCAGGTGAGCTGATGGAAGCTGCAGAAGGCCGCGGTGGCGCAATGAAGAAGCGCGACGAAGTGCACCGCATGGCCGAAGCCAACAAGGCGTTCTCGCATTTCCGCTTCTAAAGCGCGCGAAAAACACTGTTGGTTGCCGGGCGGGTTGTGTTTTTACACAATTCGCCCGTTTGTGTTAGGGGCGCAGCGCATGAGATTCCTGCGCCTCACAGACAAAATAGAGGATTAAAGTGGCTCGTAAGACTCCCATTGAGCGCTACCGCAATATCGGTATTTCGGCTCACATTGACGCGGGTAAAACCACCACGACCGAGCGTATCCTGTTCTACACCGGTGTGAACCACAAGATCGGTGAAGTGCACGACGGCGCTGCCACGATGGACTGGATGGAGCAGGAACAGGAGCGTGGCATCACGATCACCTCCGCTGCGACCACCGCCTTCTGGAAGGGCATGGGCGGCAACTATCCCGAGCACCGCTTCAACATCATCGACACCCCGGGCCACGTGGACTTCACCATCGAGGTGGAGCGTTCCATGCGCGTGCTGGATGGCGCCTGCATGGTCTACTGCGCAGTGGGTGGCGTGCAGCCCCAGTCGGAAACCGTCTGGCGCCAGGCCAACAAGTACCGCGTGCCGCGTCTGGCGTTCGTCAACAAGATGGACCGTACCGGCGCGAACTTCTTCAAGGTCTACGACCAGCTGAAGACCCGCCTGAAGGCCAACCCGGTGCCCGTGGTGGTGCCGATTGGCGCCGAAGACGGCTTCCAGGGCGTGGTCGACCTGCTGGAAATGAAGGCCATCGTCTGGGACGAAGCCAGCCAGGGCGTGAAGTTCGAGTACCAGGACATCCCGGCCGAACTGCAAGCCACCGCTGAAGAATGGCGCGAGAAGATGGTCGAGTCCGCCGCCGAAGCCAGCGAAGAGCTGATGGAAAAGTACCTGGGCGGCGAAGAGCTGACCCGCGCCGAGATCGTCAAGGCGCTGCGTGACCGTACCATCGCCTGCGAAATCCAGCCGATGCTGTGCGGCACCGCGTTCAAGAACAAGGGTGTGCAGCGCATGCTGGACGCCGTGATCGACTTCCTGCCGTCGCCGGTGGACATCCCCCCGGTCACGGGTACGGACGAGCGCGACGACGAGAAGAAGCTCGAGCGCAAGGCCGACGACAACGAGAAGTTCTCGGCGCTGGCATTCAAGATCATGACCGACCCGTTCGTCGGCCAGCTGATCTTCTTCCGCGTGTACTCGGGCAAGATCAATTCGGGCGACACCGTGTACAACCCGGTGAAGCAGAAGAAGGAGCGTCTGGGCCGTATTCTGCAGATGCACGCCAACCAGCGCGAGGAGATCAAGGAAGTGCTGGCCGGCGACATCGCCGCCGCGGTGGGCCTGAAGGACGCCACCACGGGCGATACGCTGTGCGATCCGGCTTCGCCGATCGTGCTCGAGCGCATGGTGTTCCCGGAGCCGGTGATCTCGCAGGCAGTGGAGCCGAAGACCAAGGCCGACCAGGAAAAGATGGGCATCGCCCTGAACCGCCTGGCCGCCGAAGATCCGTCGTTCCGTGTGCGTACCGATGAAGAATCGGGCCAGACCATCATTTCGGGCATGGGCGAGCTCCACCTCGAAATTCTGGTCGACCGCATGAAGCGCGAATTCGGCGTGGAAGCGAACATCGGCGCGCCGCAGGTTGCCTACCGCGAAACCATCCGCAAGAAGGCCGAGGACGTCGAAGGCAAGTTCGTCAAGCAGTCGGGCGGCCGCGGCCAGTACGGTCACGCCGTGATCACGCTGGAACCGCAGGAGCCGGGCAAGGGCTTCGAGTTCATCGACGCCATCAAGGGCGGTGTGATTCCTCGCGAATACATCCCGGCAGTGGAGAAGGGTATCGTCGACACGCTGCCGTCCGGTATTCTGGCTGGCTTCCCGGTGGTGGACGTGAAGGTCACGCTGACGTTCGGTTCGTACCACGATGTGGACTCGAACGAAAACGCGTTCCGCATGGCCGGTTCGATGGCTTTCAAGGAAGCCATGCGCAAGGCCAGCCCGGTCCTGCTCGAGCCGATGATGGCCGTGGAAGTGGAAACGCCGGAAGACTACACGGGTACCGTGATGGGCGACCTGTCGTCCCGCCGCGGCATCGTGCAGGGCATGGACGACATGGTGGGCGGCGGCAAGATCATCAAGGCCGAAGTCCCGCTGTCGGAAATGTTCGGATACTCCACGTCGCTGCGCTCGGCCACGCAAGGCCGCGCCACGTACACGATGGAGTTCAAGCACTACTCCGAAGCACCGAAGAACATCGCCGAAGCCGTCATGACGGCCAAGGGCAAGTAATAAAGCTTTGCCGCCATGCGTACCCCGCGTGGCGGCTTAATGAATCGAATCACACTGTATTCCATCAGGAGCTGAAACATGGCAAAGGAAAAGTTCGAGCGGACCAAGCCGCACGTGAACGTAGGTACGATTGGTCACGTTGACCATGGCAAGACGACGCTGACGGCAGCAATCGCCACGGTGCTGGCTGCGAAGTTCGGCGGCGCGGCCAAGAAGTACGACGAGATCGACGCAGCGCCGGAAGAGAAGGCACGCGGCATCACGATCAACACCGCGCACGTGGAATACGAGACGGCCAACCGCCACTACGCCCACGTTGACTGCCCGGGCCACGCTGACTATGTGAAGAACATGATCACGGGCGCCGCACAGATGGACGGCGCGATCCTGGTGTGCTCGGCCGCTGACGGCCCGATGCCGCAGACGCGCGAGCACATCCTGCTGGCCCGCCAGGTTGGCGTGCCGTACATCATCGTGTTCCTGAACAAGTGCGACATGGTGGACGACGCCGAGCTGCTCGAGCTGGTGGAAATGGAAGTGCGCGAGCTGCTCTCGAAGTACGACTTCCCGGGCGACGACACGCCGATCGTGAAGGGTTCGGCCAAGCTGGCGCTGGAAGGCGACAAGGGCGACCTGGGCGAAGGCGCGATCATGGCCCTGGCCGACGCACTGGACACGTACATCCCGACGCCGGAGCGCGCCGTTGACGGTACGTTCCTGATGCCGGTGGAAGACGTGTTCTCGATCTCGGGCCGCGGCACCGTGGTGACGGGTCGTATCGAGCGCGGCGTGGTGAAGGTCGGCGAGGAAATCGAAATCGTGGGTATCCGCCCGACGGTGAAGACGACCTGCACGGGCGTGGAAATGTTCCGCAAGCTGCTGGACCAGGGCCAGGCTGGTGACAACGTTGGCCTGCTGCTGCGCGGCACGAAGCGTGAAGACGTGGAACGTGGCCAAGTCCTGTGCAAGCCGGGCTCGATCAAGCCGCACACGCACTTCACGGGCGAGGTGTACATTCTGTCGAAGGACGAAGGTGGCCGTCACACGCCGTTCTTCAACAACTACCGCCCGCAGTTCTATTTCCGTACGACCGACGTGACCGGCTCGATCGAGCTGCCGCAGGACAAGGAAATGGTCATGCCGGGTGACAACGTGTCGATCACCGTCAAGCTGATCGCCCCGATCGCCATGGAAGAAGGCCTGCGCTTCGCTATCCGCGAAGGTGGTCGTACTGTCGGCGCCGGCGTTGTGGCAAAGATCCTCGACTAAGCAACCTTCCTGGGACATGCCCGCGGGCATGTCCCGTATAATCCGGGCGCTTCGCCCATCGCTCTTTTAAGGAACAATCATGCAGAACCAGAAGATCCGTATCCGCCTGAAGGCTTTCGACTATCGCCTGATCGACCAGTCGGCAGCCGAAATCGTGGATACCGCCAAGCGTACCGGTGCGATCGTCAAGGGCCCGGTGCCCCTGCCGACCCGTATCCAGCGCTTCGACATCCTGCGTTCGCCGCACGTCAACAAGACCAGCCGCGATCAGTTCGAGATCCGCACCCACCAGCGCCTGATGGACATCGTCGATCCGACGGACAAGACCGTCGACGCGCTGATGAAGCTGGACCTGCCGGCAGGCGTGGACGTCGAGATCAAGGTCTGACCCATGTTTCGGGCCGCATAGCCGGCCTGATGCAGCAAGACGGCGAACGCGAGTTCGCCGTTTTTGTTTTCAAACGACGGCATCGGCATGCAAAGTGCCGTATCGGGCGCCGATCCGCCCGGATTGACCCACGGCAGGCGCGGAAAAGCGCGACACTGCTTGCCCTTTCCCCGTTGCTGTGGTATGTTGTAAGGCTACCCATTAATCCGGGTAGTGGGGACCATTTTGGTCACGCGCAATCCTTTTCGCGCAACCCGCACTCACACAGTTTTCGTGTATCAATCAGCCCCGGCCAATCGCAGCTGGGAATGGAGCAAACCATGAGCCTTGGCCTTGTAGGTCGCAAGGTTGGCATGACCCGTATTTTCACGGACGACGGTGATTCGATTCCCGTTACCGTGGTCGAGGTCGGCGACAACCGCGTGACGCAAATCAAGACGGACGAGACCGACGGTTACACCGCCGTTCAAGTCACTTTTGGCAGCCGACGCGCGAGCCGCGTTACCAAGCCGCTGGCGGGTCACCTCGCCAAAGCCGGTGTGGAAGCTGGCGAAATCATCAAAGAATTCCGTATCGATGCAGCCAAGGCTGCCGAGCTGCAAGCTGGCGGCTCGCTGTCTGTCGACCTGTTCCAGGTTGGCCAGAAGATCGACGTGCAGGGCGTGACGATCGGTAAGGGCTACGCCGGTACCATCAAGCGCTACCACTTCGCATCGGGTCGTGCCACCCACGGTAACTCGCGTTCGCACAACGTGCCGGGTTCCATCGGTATGGCGCAGGATCCGGGCCGCGTGTTCCCGGGCAAGCGCATGACGGGTCACCTCGGTGATGTCACCCGTACCGTGCAAAACCTCGAGATCGCCAAGATCGACGCAGAGCGCAAGCTGCTGCTGGTCAAGGGCGCCATCCCCGGTTCCAAGGGCGGCAAGGTCATCGTGACCCCGGCCGTCAAGGCCAAAGCTTAAGGAGCGCATGTAATGGAACTCAAGCTCCTCCAGGACAACGGTCAGATCGGCGCCGGCGTTACCGCCTCGCCCGAAGTGTTCGGCCGTGACTACAACGAAGCCCTGGTTCACCAGATCGTCGTTGCCTATCAGGCCAATGCTCGCAGCGGTAACCGCAAGCAGAAGGACCGTGAAGAGGTCAAGCACACGACCAAGAAGCCGTGGCGCCAGAAGGGTACGGGCCGTGCTCGTGCCGGTATGTCGTCCTCGCCTCTGTGGCGTGGCGGTGGCCGTATCTTCCCGAATTCGCCGGAAGAAAACTTCAGCCAGAAGGTCAACAAGAAGATGTTCCGTGCCGGTATGCGCTCGATTTATTCGCAGCTCGCACGTGAAGGTCGTATCAACGTGGTGGACGGTTTCGCTGTCGACGCACCCAAGACCAAGCTGCTGGCCGACAAGTTCAAGGCCATGGGCCTGGACTCGGTGCTGATCATTACCGACAGCCTCGACGAAAACCTCTACCTGGCTTCGCGCAACCTGCCGAACGTGGCAGTCGTGGAGCCGCGTCACGCTGATCCGCTGTCGCTGGTGCACTACAAGAAGGTGCTCGTGACGAAGGCAGCTGTCGCGCAGATCGAGGAGTTGCTGAAATGACGCAAGTAGCCAAGAACGATCATCGTTTGATGCAGGTGCTGCTCGCGCCGGTGGTTTCCGAAAAGGCAACCCTGGTCGCCGACAAGAACGAACAGGTTGTGTTCGAAGTGGCTCGCGATGCCAACAAGGCAGAAGTGAAGGCCGCCGTCGAACTGCTGTTCAAGGTCGAGGTGCAGTCCGTTCAGATCCTGAACCAGAAGGGCAAGCAGAAGCGCTTCGGCCGTTTCATGGGCCGTCGCAACCACGTCAAGAAGGCATACGTGGCACTGAAGCCGGGTCAGGAAATCAATTTTGAAGCGGAGGCCAAGTAATCATGGCACTCGTCAAGACCAAGCCGACATCCCCGGGCCGTCGCTCGATGGTGAAGGTCGTTAACCGCGACCTGCACAAGGGTGCCCCGCACGCTCCGCTGCTGGAAAAGCAATTCCAGAAGTCGGGCCGTAACAACAATGGTCATATCACCACCCGCCACAAGGGCGGTGGTCATAAGCACCACTACCGCGTGGTCGACTTCAAGCGCAACGACAAGGACGGCATCGCCGCCAAGGTCGAGCGCCTGGAATACGATCCGAACCGCAGCGCCAACATCGCGCTGGTGCTGTTCGCCGACGGCGAGCGCCGCTACATCATCGCCACGAAGGGCATGGTGGCCGGCCAGCCGCTGATGAACGGCTCGGAAGCGCCGATCAAGTCGGGTAACAACCTGCCGATCCGCAACATCCCGGTGGGCACCACGATCAACAACGTGGAAATGCTGCCTGGCAAGGGTGCGCAGATCGCGCGCGCTGCCGGCGGTTCCGCCGTGCTGATGGCTCGTGAAGGCCTGTACGCCCAGGTTCGCCTGCGCTCCGGTGAAGTGCGTCGCGTGCACATCGAGTGCCGCGCCACCATCGGTGAAGTGGGCAACGAAGAGCACAGCCTGCGCGTGATCGGCAAGGCCGGTGCAACGCGCTGGCGCGGTATTCGCCCGACCGTTCGCGGCGTGGTGATGAACCCGGTGGACCACCCGCACGGTGGTGGTGAAGGCAAGACTGCTGCTGGTCGTGATCCGGTTTCGCCGTGGGGTACCCCGGCCAAGGGTTACCGCACCCGCAGCAACAAGCGCACGGACAGCATGATCGTCCAGCGCCGCCACAAGCGCTAATCGGTAGGTAGGAGCTAAAGATATGACTCGTTCCGCAAAAAAGGGTCCGTTCTGCGACGACCACCTGCTGAAGAAGGTGGAAACGGCGGTGAGCGGCAAGGACAAGAAGCCCATCAAGACTTGGTCGCGTCGTTCGACCATTCTGCCGGACTTCATCGGCCTGACGATCGCTGTGCACAACGGCCGTCAACACGTGCCGGTGTACGTGACGGAAAACATGGTTGGCCACAAGCTCGGCGAATTTGCGATGACTCGCACGTTCAAGGGCCACGCGGCTGACAAGAAAGCGAAGAGGTAAGGTGCCATCATGGAAGTGAAAGCGATTCATCGCGGTGCCCGCATCTCCGCCCAGAAAACGCGTCTGGTTGCTGACCAGATCCGCGGTCTGCCGATTGAGCGTGCTCTGAACATCCTGGCCTTCAGCCCGAAGAAGGCTGCCGGGATCGTGAAGAAGGTGGTCGAATCGGCCATCGCCAACGCCGAGCACAACGAAGGCGCCGACATCGACGAGCTGAAGGTCACTTCGATCTACGTCGACAAGGCAACCTCGCTCAAGCGCTTCACCGCGCGTGCGAAGGGCCGCGGCAACCGCATCGAGAAACAAACCTGTCACATCACTGTGACGCTCGGCAACTAAGGAGTCACGATGGGACAGAAGATTCATCCGACTGGCTTCCGTCTGGCCGTCAGCCGTAACTGGGCTTCGCGTTGGTACGCCAACAACACGAAGTTCGCCGGCATGCTGAAGGAAGACATCGAAGTTCGGGACTTCCTGAAGAAGAAGCTGAAGAACGCATCGGTTGGCCGCGTGGTCATCGAGCGTCCGGCCCGTAACGCACGCATCACCATTTACAGCTCGCGTCCGGGCGTGGTGATCGGCAAGAAGGGTGAGGACATCGAACTGCTCAAGGCCGAGCTGCAACGCCGCATGGGTGTGCCCGTGCACGTGAACATCGAGGAAATCCGCAAGCCGGAAACCGATGCGCAGCTGATCGCCGATTCGATCACGCAGCAGCTCGAGCGCCGCATCATGTTCCGTCGCGCCATGAAGCGCGCGATGCAGAACGCCATGCGTCTGGGTGCCCAGGGCATCAAGATCATGAGCTCGGGCCGTCTGAACGGTATCGAAATCGCACGTACCGAGTGGTACCGCGAAGGCCGTGTGCCCCTGCACACCCTGCGTGCCGACATCGACTACGGCTTCTCGGAAGCCGAAACCACCTACGGCATCATCGGTGTCAAGGTGTGGGTCTACAAGGGCGATCACCTGGGCCGCAACGACGCGCCTGTGGTGGAAGAGCCGCAAGAAGACCGTCGTCGTCGTCCGGGTCGCCCGGAAGGCCGTCGCCGTGAAGGCGAAGGCCGTCCGTCGGGCAACCGCCGCGGTGGTGCCGGTGCTGGTCGTCGTGCTGCGCCGGGCGCAGACGCGAAGAGTGGAGAATAACAATGCTGCAACCGAAGCGTAGGAAGTATCGCAAGGAGCAGAAGGGCCGCAACACGGGTAAGGCTACCCGTGGCAACGCCGTGTCTTTCGGCGAATTCGGCCTGAAGGCAATGGGCCGTGGCCGCCTGACCGCTCGCCAGATCGAGTCGGCACGTCGTGCGATGACCCGTCACATCAAGCGTGGCGGCCGCATCTGGATCCGGATTTTCCCGGACAAGCCGATTTCGAAGAAGCCTGCCGAAGTCCGTATGGGTAACGGTAAGGGCAACCCGGAATACTACGTGGCTGAAATTCAGCCGGGCAAGATGCTGTACGAAATGGATGGCGTGAGCGAAGAGCTGGCGCGTGAGGCATTCCGCCTCGCCGCCGCCAAGCTGCCGATCGCCACGAATTTCGTGGTGCGTCAGGTCGGTACGTAAGGAGATTGGGATGAAAGCATCCGAACTGCGCGGCAAGGACGCCGCAGGCCTGAACCAGGAGCTCTCCGAGCTGCTGAAGGCTCAATTTAGCCTGCGCATGCAAAAGGCCACCCAACAGCTGCAGAACACCAGCCAGCTGAAGAAGGTGCGCAAGGACATCGCGCGCGTGCAAACCGTGCTGAACGAGAAGGCGAACGCGAAATGACTGAAGCTGCGAAGACTGAAACGTCGCTTCGCCGGACCCTCGTGGGCCGTGTCGTCAGCGACAAGATGGACAAGACCGTGACGGTCCTGATCGAAAACCGCGTCAAGCACCCCCTGTACGGCAAGTACGTGCTGCGTTCGAAGAAGTACCACGCACACGACGAAGCCAACCAGTACAAGGAAGGCGACAAGGTCGAGATCCAGGAAACCCGTCCGCTGTCGCGGACCAAGTCCTGGGTTGTTTCCCGGCTGGTAGAAGCTGCACGCGTCATCTAAGTACAACAGTACTCGGATGACTTGCAAGTCCAGGATTGTGTTGCTATAATCCTGGACTTCCGCTTTATTGCGCTTGCCCTTGCGGTATCAACCGGGTGGGCCTGTGGAGCGAGCCAGCGCCTGGTGTCCTGTAGTAAGGGGTGCCGGCACTACCGACTTCCAAGTTGATCAACCCAAACGGCGCTGGCGCAATGCCTGGCTCCGACGGGACCAAGACTGACCACCGGGCCTCACATCGAGGGGCTGGCGGATTAAGTTGGGAAGATAACACCATGATTCAGACAGAAAGCCGGCTCGAAGTGGCCGATAACACTGGTGCGCGCGAAGTGCTGTGCATCAAGGTACTGGGTGGGTCCAAGCGCCGCTACGCGAGCGTGGGCGACATCATCAAGGTTACCGTGAAGGACGCAGCTCCCCGTGGCCGCGTGAAGAAGGGCGACATCTACAACGCAGTCGTCGTGCGTACCGCCAAGGGCGTGCGCCGCGCTGACGGTTCGCTCGTCAAGTTCGACGGCAATGCTGCTGTCCTGCTGAACAACAAGCTCGAGCCGATCGGCACCCGTATCTTCGGGCCGGTGACTCGTGAACTCCGTACCGAGCGCTTCATGAAGATCGTGTCGCTCGCTCCGGAAGTGCTGTAAGGAGCCGCCATGAACAAGATTCGCAAAGGCGACGAAGTCATCGTGCTGACCGGCAAGGACAAGGGCAAGCGCGGTGCCGTCCAGGCAGTGCAAGGCGACAAGGTCGTGGTCGAAGGCGTGAACGTTGCGAAGAAGCATGCTCGCCCGAACCCGATGCTGGGTACCACCGGTGGCGTGGTCGACAAGCTGATGCCGCTGCATATTTCCAACGTTGCGCTCGTGGATGCCAATGGCAAGCCGTCGCGTGTCGGTATCAAGGTCGAAGACGGCAAGCGTGTGCGCGTGCTGAAGACGACCGGTGCCGTCCTGGCCGCTTGATTCTGGGCACAGATAGGAGTTGAGCATGACAGCACGTCTGCAAGAGTTTTACAAAGAACAGGTTGTGCCGGCGCTGATGAAGCAGTTCGGCTACAAGTCGGTCATGGAAGTGCCGCGTTTCACCAAGATCACCCTGAACATGGGCCTCGGTGAAGCCATCAATGACAAGAAGGTCATTGAGCTGGCTGTTGGCGACCTGACGAAGATCGCTGGCCAGAAGCCCGTCGTGACGAAGGCCAAGAAGGCCATCGCCGGCTTCAAGATCCGCCAGGGCTACCCCATCGGTGCGATGGTGACCCTGCGCGGCGAGCGCATGTTCGAATTCCTGGATCGTTTCGTGACCGTGGCCCTGCCGCGCGTGCGTGACTTCCGTGGTGTGTCGGGCAAGTCCTTCGACGGTCGTGGCAACTACAACATCGGTGTGAAAGAGCAGATCATTTTCCCCGAAATCGAGTACGACAAGATCGACGCACTGCGTGGTCTGAACATCAGCATCACGACGACGGCTAAGAACGACGAGGAAGCCAAGGCTCTCCTGAACGCGTTCAAGTTCCCGTTCCGTAATTAAGGGGTAACCGTGGCTAAACTGGCTCTGATTGAACGTGAGAAGAAGCGCGCAAAGCTCGTGGCGAAGTACGCCGACAAGCGCGCAAACCTCAAGGCCATTATCGACGACCAAGAAAAGTCGGAAGAAGAGCGTTACCTGGCGCGTCTCGAGCTGCAGAAGCTCCCGCGCAACGCCAACCCGACTCGCCAGCGTAACCGCTGCGCGATCACCGGTCGTCCCCGCGGTACCTTCCGCAAGTTTGGCCTGGCGCGTAACAAGATCCGTGAGATCGCCTTCAAGGGCGAAATTCCGGGTCTGACGAAAGCCAGCTGGTAATTACGCACAGGCTACAGGAGAAACAGTATGAGCATGAGCGATCCTATCGCCGATATGCTGACGCGCATCCGCAACGCTCAAGGCGTGCAGAAGGCGTCGGTGGCCATGCCCTCGTCGAAGCTGAAGGTTGCGATCGCCAAGGTCCTGAAGGACGAAGGCTATATCGACGACTACTCGGTGGCGGAAGATGGCGGCAAGGCGCAATTGACCATTGGTCTGAAGTACTACGCTGGCCGTCCGGTCATCGAGCGCATCGAGCGCGTCTCGAAGCCCGGCCTGCGCGTGTACAAGGGCCGCAGCGACATCCCCCAGGTGATGAACGGCCTCGGTGTGGCGATCATCTCGACCCCGCAGGGTCTGATGACCGACCGCAAGGCACGTGCCACCGGCGTGGGCGGTGAAGTTCTCTGCTACGTCGCGTAAGGAGCAAACATGTCCCGTGTAGGTAAGGCTCCCATCGCGCTGCCGAAAGGCGCAGAAGTAAATGTGGCGGCTGGCGTGCTCTCCGTGAAGGGCCCGCTGGGTACGCTGTCCCAGCCGATTCACAGCCTGGTGAAGGTCAACGTTACCGAAGGCAACCTGACGTTCGAGCCGGCCGATGAATCGCGTGAAGCTAACGCCCTGCAAGGCACCATGCGCGCCCTGGCGGCAAACATGGTCAAGGGCGTGACCACCGGTTTCGAGCGCAAGCTGAACCTGGTTGGCGTGGGTTACCGCGCTCAACTGCAAGGCTCCGCGCTGAAGCTCCAGCTTGGTTTCTCGCACGACGTGATCCACGAAATGCCGGAAGGCGTGAAGGCCGAAACGCCCACGCAGACCGAAATCGTGATCAAGGGTGCTGACAAGCAGAAAGTCGGTCAGGTTGCTGCGGAAGTCCGCGCGTACCGTCCGCCCGAGCCCTACAAGGGCAAGGGTGTCCGTTACGCCGACGAGCGCGTCATCCTGAAGGAAACCAAGAAGAAGTAAGGGGTCCAATGATGAACAAGAAAGACGCTCGTTTGCGCCGTGCACGTCAGACCCGCGCCAAGATCGCGGAACTGAAGATCAATCGTCTGACCGTGTTCCGTACGAATTCGCATATTTACGCCCAGGTGTACTCGCCGTGCGGCACGCAAGTGCTGGCATCGGCTTCGACCGCCGAGGCAGAAGTGCGCAAGGAACTGACTGGCAGCGGTGCTACTGTTGCCGCCGCCACCCTGGTGGGCAAGCGCGTTGCCGAGAAGGCAAAGGCCGCTGGCGTGGAAACCGTTGCGTTCGATCGCGGCGGCTTCCGCTTCCATGGTCGCGTGAAGGCCCTGGCTGATGCCGCGCGTGAAGCCGGCCTCAAGTTCTAAGCGCTAAGAGAGATACGTCATGGCAAAGATGCAAGCAAAAGTCCAGCAGGACGAACGCGACGACGGCCTCCGCGAGAAGATGATCTCGGTCAACCGTGTCACCAAGGTGGTGAAGGGTGGCCGTATCCTCGGTTTCGCTGCGCTGACCGTGGTTGGTGACGGCGATGGCCGCATCGGCATGGGCAAGGGCAAGGCCAAGGAAGTTCCGGTGGCCGTGCAGAAGGCAATGGACGAAGCCCGTCGCAAGATGGTCAAGGTCTCGCTGAA
Organism: Cupriavidus agavae; assembly: GCF_004217045.1. GTDB lineage: Bacteria > Pseudomonadota > Gammaproteobacteria > Burkholderiales > Burkholderiaceae > Cupriavidus > Cupriavidus agavae. Next base: position 176,899 of record NZ_SGXM01000007.1, on the reverse strand, counting down.
GAACGGCACGCTGCAGCACGAAGTCGTTGGCAAGCATGGCGCCGCCAAGGTGCTGATGATGCCCGCCAAGGAAGGTACCGGCGTGATCGCCGGCGGCCCGATGCGCGCGATCTTCGAAGTAATGGGTGTGACGAACGTGGTGACCAAGTCGCACGGTTCGACGAACCCTTACAACATGGTTCGTGCCACCCTCGATGGTCTGCAAAAGATGAGCACGCCGGGCGAAATCGCCGCCAAGCGTGGCAAGTCGGTTGAAGACATCCTCGGCTAAGGTGAACGAAATGTCGCAGAAAACCGTAAAAGTGCAACTCGTGCGCAGCCTCATCGGCACGCGCGAGGATCATCGCGCCACCGTACGTGGCCTGGGCCTGCGTCGCCTGAACTCCGTTTCGGAGCTGCAGGACACGCCCGCCGTGCGCGGCATGATCAACAAGGTCTCGTACCTGGTGAAGGTTCTGGCCTGATCGGGACTCGGAGAGCAACATGCAACTGAACAACCTGAAACCGGCCGACGGTTCGAAGCACGCCAAGCGTCGCGTCGGCCGCGGTATCGGCTCCGGCCTGGGCAAGACTGCCGGTCGCGGTCACAAGGGTCAGAAGTCGCGTTCGGGCGGCTTCCACAAGGTGGGCTTCGAAGGCGGTCAAATGCCGCTGTATCGTCGTCTGCCGAAGCGTGGTTTCACCTCGCTGACCAAGGCCTTCAACGCCGAAGTGACCCTGCGCGACATCGAGCGCCTGGAAGCTGCCGAAGTGGACCTGCTGGTCCTGAAGCAAGCTGGCCTGGTTAGCGACATGGTCAAGAGCGCAAAGGTCATCAAGGCCGGCGAACTGACGCGCAAGGTAACGATCAAGGGTCTGGGTGCCACTGCTGGCGCCAAGGCTGCGATCGAAGCCGCGGGCGGCCAGATCGAAGCGTAATTTACGCAAAGCATTCGCAGCATAGGCGAAGTCACAGTCGGAGCATCGTTTGGCCACGGCGAAACCCAATGCAAGCGCGCAGACCAGGAATACGGCGAAGTACGGCGATCTCAAGCGCCGGCTGATGTTCCTGGTGCTGGCTCTGATCGTCTACCGCATCGGTGCGCATATTCCGGTGCCGGGGATCGATCCGGACCAGCTTGCGAAGCTTTTCCAGAGTCAGTCGGGTGGCATCCTCGGGATGTTCAACCTGTTCTCGGGCGGTGCGCTGTCGCGCTTTACCGTCTTCGCGCTCGGCATCATGCCGTACATCTCGGCGTCGATCATCATGCAGTTGCTGACGATCGTGCTGCCGCAGCTGGAGGCGCTGAAGAAGGAAGGGCAGGCAGGGCAACGCAAGATCACGCAGTACACGCGCTACGGAACCGTGGTTCTGGCCACGTTCCAGGCGTTGTCGATTGCGGTGGCGCTGGAGTCTCAGCCGGGTCTGGTCATCGATCCGGGCCTGATGTTCCGGGCGACGGCGGTGATCACGCTGGTGACCGGCACGATGTTCCTGATGTGGCTGGGTGAGCAGATCACCGAGCGGGGTCTGGGTAACGGCATCTCGATCATCATCTTCGGTGGTATCGCGGCGGGTCTGCCCAACGCGATCGGCGGACTGTTCGAACTGGTCCGCACGGGTTCCATGAGCATCATCGCGGCAATCTTCATCGTCGCGATCGTGATCGGGGTGACCTTCGCCGTGGTGTTCGTCGAGCGGGGCCAGCGCAAGATCCTGGTGAACTATGCCAAGCGTCAGGTCGGCAACAAGGTGTACGGCGGTCAGTCGTCGCACCTGCCGCTGAAGCTGAACATGGCAGGGGTGATTCCGCCGATCTTCGCATCGTCGATCATCCTGTTCCCGGCGACGATTGCGGGCTGGTTCACGTCGGATTCGACAGGTTCGGTTGGGCGGGTCATCAAGGACCTCGCTGCAACGCTGTCGCCCGGCCAGCCGGTCTACATCCTGCTGTACGCGGCTGCGATTGTATTCTTCTGCTTCTTCTATACGGCCCTGGTCTATAACAGCCGGGAAGTGGCAGATAACCTGAAGAAGAGTGGAGCCTTCATTCCGGGCATCCGTCCGGGCGAGCAAACGACGCGCTATATCGACAAGATCCTGGTGCGCCTGACGCTGGCTGGTGCGATTTACATCACACTGGTCTGCCTGTTGCCGGAATTCCTGGTGCTGCGCTGGAACGTTCCGTTCTATTTCGGCGGAACCTCGCTGCTGATCATCGTTGTCGTGACGATGGACTTCATGACCCAGGTTCAGTCCTATGTCATGTCGCAGCAATACGAGTCGCTGCTGAAGAAGGCGAATTTCAAGGGTAACCTGACCCTGCGCTGAACAAGCCGGAGTTGGGCACCAGGTATGGCAAAAGACGACGTCACTGCGTTTTCGGCGTGGTGGCGGTTAGGCTGACTCCATATGATCTGTCACGCGCACCTGCCGTCCACGGACGAAGTGAAGCGAACAGGAATTGAAGGAAGAGGAAAAATCATGAAAGTGCTGGCTTCTGTGAAGCGCATTTGCCGCAACTGCAAAATCATCAAGCGCAACGGTGTCGTGCGCGTGATCTGCTCGTCGGATCCCCGCCACAAGCAACGCCAAGGCTAATCGGAAAGAGGATTGACGAATGGCACGTATCGCAGGGGTTAACATCCCGAACCACAAGCATACCGAAATCGGCCTGACGGCCATTTACGGTGTCGGCCGCTCGCGCGCCCGCAAGATTTGCGAGGCTACCGGTGTACCGTTTGACAAGAAGGTCAAGGATCTGACCGACGCCGACCTGGAAAAGCTTCGCGACGAAGTGGGCAAGGTCACGGTCGAGGGTGACCTGCGTCGTGAAACCACGATGAACATCAAGCGTCTGATGGACCTTGGTTGCTATCGTGGCATGCGTCACCGCAAGGGTCTGCCGATGCGCGGTCAGCGTACCCGCACCAATGCTCGTACTCGCAAGGGTCCGCGCAAGGCCGGCGTGGCACTGAAGAAGTAAAGCCGAAGGCATAGGAAGAATCGAATGGCAAAAGGTCCGAATAACGCCGCCCAGCGCGCGCGTAAGAAGGTCAAGAAGAACGTTGCCGACGGCATTGCGCACGTCCACGCTTCGTTCAACAACACCATCATCACGATCACCGATCGCCAGGGCAACGCTCTGTCGTGGGCAACTGCCGGTGGCCAGGGCTTCAAGGGTTCGCGCAAGTCGACCCCGTTCGCAGCCCAGGTCGCAGCAGAAAACGCCGGTCGCGTGGCGCAAGACCAGGGTATCAAGAACCTGGAAGTGCGCATCAAGGGTCCGGGTCCGGGCCGCGAGTCGGCTGTCCGCGCGCTGAACGCGCTGGGCATCAAGATCGCCATCATCGAAGACGTCACGCCGGTTCCGCACAACGGCTGCCGTCCGCCGAAGCGCCGCCGTATCTAAGCGCCAGGCTTGCCCGGGAAGCCGTCAGGGGTAATTCCCTGACTCCCGGGACTGTGGTAGTATCCCGCGTTGACCTGCTGCAAGCTGCTTGCGGCAGGTTTTCGTTTTGCGTCCGCGCAATGGAGGCCTGGCCTCCGCGAGGGCGATATCGTCATGCTTTTGCGTTGCCTCCGTGCGGCCCAGCCGGCGGATGAAGAACCATAAGCCCACCGTCCGTCACACACAGGTGACGGACTCGCGGCGCGTCCTGATGGCGTCGCGATCGATCAAAGGAAGATAAAGTGGCACGTTATACCGGCCCGAAGGCCAAACTTTCCCGCCGCGAAGGCACAGATCTGTTCCTGAAGAGCGCACGCCGCTCGCTGGCCGACAAGTGCAAGCTGGACAGCAAGCCGGGCCAGCATGGCCGCACGTCGGGCGCCCGTACGTCGGACTACGGCAACCAGCTGCGCGAAAAGCAGAAGGTCAAGCGCATGTACGGCGTGCTGGAGCGTCAATTCCGCCGCTACTTCGCCGAGGCCGACCGCCGCAAGGGCAACACGGGTGAAAACCTGCTGCAACTGCTGGAATCGCGCCTGGACAACGTCGTCTACCGCATGGGCTTCGGCTCGACGCGCGCCGAAGCGCGCCAGCTGGTGTCGCACAAGGCGATCCTGGTGAACGGCCAGACGCTGAACGTGCCGTCGGCACAGATCAAGTCGGGCGACATCGTGTCGATCCGCGAGCAATCGAAGAAGCAGGTCCGTATCGCCGAGGCCCTCTCGCTGGCCGAACAGTCGGGCTTCCCGACCTGGCTGAACGTGGATGCCAAGAAGTTCGAAGGCACGTTCAAGCAAGCTCCGGATCGCGCCGATATCTCGGGCGATATCAACGAAAGCCTGATCGTCGAACTGTATTCGCGTTAATCGCGGACCGGGATTCGGACGGTTCAGCGCTTGCCTTTCGTACAAGGCTTCGCTTCCAGCCCGACGTGCCGTGTGGCGCGTCGGGCTTATTGCCCATCATGCGATGGGTTTTCTCAGGTTCCAAACGTCAGCCTTATCGGTGTAACGAGCCGAGGGTATTGAAAAGGACAACCTAATGCAAACAGCACTCCTCAAACCTAAAATCATCGCCGTCGAACCGCTGGGCGACCACCACGCCAAAGTCGTGATGGAGCCATTCGAGCGCGGTTATGGGCATACGCTCGGTAACGCCCTGCGTCGCGTCCTGCTGTCGTCGATGGTCGGCTATGCCCCGACTGAGGTCACGATCGCTGGGGTGGTCCACGAGTATTCCACCATCGACGGCGTGCAGGAAGACGTCGTCAACCTGCTGCTCAACCTGAAGGGCGTGGTGTTCAAGCTGCACAACCGCGACGAAGTCACGGTGTCGCTGCGCAAGGATGGCGAAGGCGTGGTCACGGCGGCCGATATCGAGCTGCCGCACGACGTCGAGATCATCAACCCGGGCCACGTGATCGCTCACCTGTCGGCCGGCGGCAAGCTGGACATGCAGATCAAGGTCGAGCAAGGCCGTGGCTACGTGCCGGGCAACGTGCGCAAGTTTGGCGACGAGAGCGGCAAGGTCATCGGCCGCATCGTGCTGGACGCCTCGTTCTCGCCGGTGCGCCGCGTGTCGTACGCCGTGGAATCGGCTCGTGTCGAGCAGCGTACCGACCTGGACAAGCTCGTGATGAACATCGAAACCGACGGCGTGATCTCGCCCGAGGAAGCGATTCGCCAGTCGGCCCGTATCCTGGTTGACCAGCTGTCGGTGTTCGCCGCGCTGGAAGGCACGGAATCGGCTGCCGAGGCCGCGTCGAGCCGCGCACCGCAGATCGATCCGATCCTGCTGCGCCCGGTGGACGACCTCGAGCTGACGGTGCGTTCGGCCAACTGCCTGAAGGCCGAAAACATCTACTACATCGGCGACCTGATCCAGCGTACCGAGAACGAACTGCTCAAGACCCCGAACCTGGGTCGCAAGTCGCTCAACGAGATCAAGGAAGTCCTGGCATCGCGTGGCCTGACCCTCGGCATGAAGCTCGAGAACTGGCCGCCCGCAGGCCTGGAGAAGTAATTGACGGTGCGGAGCGGCTGCGAGGCGGCTCCGCATGTCAGCGCGTTCCGGGCGATGCCGCCCGGGACATCGAAGCACTACCGGCCCGCGCCGTGGCTGCCAGGGGTATGCAGCGGCGATAGAAGAGCTGGTCAAACACTGTAATCGAAAGGAATCATCATGCGTCACCGTCATGGTTTGCGGAAACTGAACCGCACCTCGTCGCACCGTCTCGCGATGCTGCGCAACATGTCCAACTCGCTGTTCCAGCACGAGCTGATCAAGACCACCCTGCCCAAGGCCAAGGAACTGCGCAAGGTTGTCGAGCCGCTCATCACGCTGGCCAAGAAGGACACCGTTGCCAACCGTCGTCTGGCATTCGCCCGTCTGCGCGACCGCGACATGGTCACCAAGCTGTTCAACGAACTGGGCCCGCGTTACAACGCTCGTCCGGGCGGCTACACGCGTATCCTGAAGTTCGGCTTCCGTCAGGGCGACAACGCGCCGATGGCGCTGGTCGAGCTGGTGGATCGTCCGGAAATCACCGAAGCCCCGGCTGAAGAAGCCGCGGAATAAGTGATGGCCGATGCCTGTCGACGCTGACGGGCATCCGGACACCGCACTACAATCGAGCCAGGCAGATGCCTGGCTCTTTTGTTTTCTACGGCTCCCCGTGCTTTGACGGGCCCCGGCTTGGATGTCATCAGTCATGGAAGAATCAGAATCCGCTCATGGTGCCTTGCAGGCAGACCGGTCAGAATCGGTCTGGATGGCGATGACGAATTTGCCCGACGAGGCCTCGGCGGCGCGAGTCGCCCGTGCCGTGCTGGAGGCGCGCGTTGCGGCGTGCGTGAACCGGCTCGCGCCTTGCCAGTCGGAGTATTGGTGGCAGGGGAAGCCGGAGCAGGCGATGGAGTATCCGCTGCTGATAAAGACCACTGCGGGCCAATATGGGGCGCTGGAAGCCGTCATCCGGGCCACGCATCCATACGATGTGCCGGAGGTGGTGGCATGGCCGCTGGTGGCCGGGCTGCCGGCCTACCTGGACTGGGTTCGCACGGAAACAACGGGCGCGAAGGCGACGCCCGTGGAAGATCGACCGGAATGAAAGATGGGAATGTCGGGTAACTGCATCGGGGTGGCGAACGCAAGGCCGGATGGGCTGGCCGGGGCGTTTTTCGGACGGCACGGCATGCGTCATATCGCCGCATGGATGCTGCTGGCCGTGGTCGCGCTGCTGACCGTCCTGGCATGCGGCAGTGCTTGCGCCGCTAGCGAGGATGACTTCCTGCCGCCCGAGAAGGCATTCCGCTTCTCGGCCACCCAGATAGACCCGAAGACGATCGAAGTCCGCTTCGATGTGGCGAACGGCTACTACCTGTACCGGGAACGCTTCGCGTTCGCGGCCCAGCCGCAGGATGTGAAGCTGGGTGCCGCCGCCCTGCCACCGGGGAAGGTGCATTTCGACGAGACGTTCGGCAAGGACATGGAGACCTACCGCGGCGCGGTGGTGATCCGCGTGCCGGTGGAGCAGGCGCCGGCGGATGGGGCGTGGAGCCTCGTGGTGACGTCGCAGGGCTGTGCGGACAAGGGCCTGTGCTATCCGCCGATGGAGAGCGTGTACAAGGTGGGTGGATCGGTGCTTGGCAAGCTGTTCGGCGAGCGTGGGGCCGCCCGGCAATCCACGCCGGGTACGCCGGACACGCCGCAGGCCGCTGTGGCCGCGCTGGCCCCGCCGGCCCAGGCGGACGCGGCTCCGGCGGCCACGCGCAGCCTGCCCGCCGACGATGGCGACCGGATCGCCGGGGCGCTCGCCACGCGTAACCTTGCGCTGATCGCCGGCTTGTTTTTCGGGTTGGGATTGCTGCTGACGTTCACGCCGTGCGTCTTGCCGATGGTGCCGATCCTGTCGTCGATCGTGGTGGGTGAGCACGTCACGCGCGGCCGGGCGTTCGTGGTGTCCCTGGCCTACGTGCTTGGCATGGCCGTGGTCTATACGGCCGTTGGCGTCGCGGCGGGGCTGGCTGGGGAAGGGTTGTCGGCTGCGCTCCAGACCCCGTGGGTGCTCGGCGCCTTTGCGCTGCTGATGGTGGCGCTGTCGCTGTCGATGTTCGGGCTGTACGAGCTGCAATTGCCGCAGCGCTGGCAGTCGGGGCTTGCGGCCAGTTCGAACCGGCGCCCGGGCGGCCAGGTGGCCGGTGCCGTGGCGATGGGTGCGATCTCCGCGCTGATCGTCGGGCCCTGCGTGACGGCGCCGCTGGCGGGGGCGCTGGCCTATATCGCGCAGACAGGCGATGCCGTGACCGGCGGTGCGGCGTTGCTGGCGATGGCGCTCGGCATGGGCGTGCCGCTGATCCTGGTGGGCGTGGGCGCAGGCAACCTGCTGCCGCGCGCCGGCAAGTGGATGGAAGCCACCAAGCGCTTCTTCGGATTTCTTCTGCTGGGCGTGGCGATCTGGATGGTGACGCCGGTGCTCCCGTCGTGGATCGTGATGCTGGCGTGGGCGGCGTTGCTGATCGTGGCGGCCGTCTATCTGGGCGCCTTCGACTCGCTTGGCCCCGATGCGCGCGGACTGCTGCGGCTGGGCAAGGGCCTGGGCCTGGTGGCGGCGCTGGCCGGCGCGATCCAGGTCGTGGGCGTGGCCTCGGGTGGACGCGATCCGCTGCAGCCGCTGTCGCACTTCGGCGGCTTGTCCCGCGTGACCGGAGGTCAGGCGGCGCGGGGCGAGGTGCACTTTGAACGGGTCCGCAGCGTGGCCGAACTCAATGCACGCGTGGCACAGGCAGCGGCGGCTGGGCGGCCGGTACTGCTCGATTTCTACGCGGACTGGTGCGTGAGTTGCAAGGAAATGGAGAAGCTGACGTTTCCCGATCCGAAGGTCCGCGCGCGACTGGCCAATGTGGTGCTGCTGCAGGCCGATGTCACGGCAAACAATGCCGACGACAAGGCGCTGCTGAAGCGTTTCGGCCTGTTCGGCCCGCCGGGGATCATCCTGTTTGGCGCCGATGGCCGGGAACGCCCGGTACGCGTGATCGGCTACCAGTCGGCCAACCGATTCCTGGACAGCCTCGAACGGGCCCTCGGCAAGGCGTCGCAGACCTGACGCCCCGCCGGCCGCTCGCCTAGCGGTCGAGCCAGCGGCCGAGCCCCCAGATCCCGCCGATGGTGGCGACCACGCCGCCCATCAGGCCGATCGTCCACCAGAAGCCGTTGGTTTCCTGCAGCCACGGCATGCGCGTGAAGTTCATCCCGAACACACCGGTGATCAGCGTCAGCGGCATGAACAGCGCCGTGATGACGGTCAGCGCGCGCATGGTGCGGTTGGTGCGGTGCGCCACCGCCGAAAAGTGAATCTGCACCGCCGATTCAATGGAATCCTCAAGCCGCCGGGCGTGGGCCAGCACCCGCAGGATGTGCTCCATCAGGTCGGTCAGGCGCACGAGCAGGACTTCGTCGCGGCTGGCGGCGGCCGGGTTGTCGCCTTCCTCGGTGCTGTAGCGGTTGTCGAGCAGGCTGTCGCGGAATTCCTGCAGCGCGTCGCGCTGCTCCTCACTGAGATGTTCGAGCCGGCGCAATTGGATGCGCGCGTCGAGCAGCCCTTCCCAACTCGAAAAGCTGCGTCGTGTGCTGAGCAGCGCGCGCTGCCAGCGGTCGAGCTGGCGCGTGAGCGGGGCGCGCAGGTCAAGGTAGCGGTCGACCATCGCATTGAGCAACCGCAGCATCAGGTCCTCGGGCCGCGTAGGCGGGCGCACGCCGTGCATCAGCGAGCCCACCGAGCCATTGGCGCGCGGTGCTGCCGCGCGTGGCGCGCCGCAGGTATCGAGCAGCCGCTGCCGGACCTGGTCGACCGTGCGCGACGGTGACGGCCGCACCGTGACCAGTACCGAGTCGAAGACGAAGAACGTCACCGGCTGGGTGTCGATGCGCGCCAGCGCCGGCAGGAAACCTGGTGCGTACTTGCGCGAGGCCTTGCGCGGCCCGGGTACCGGTGCCGCCAGTGGCGGCGCGCCCGGGGCGGGCATGGGTGGCGCAGCCTGCGCCGCCGCGTCTCCGGCATGCTCCGCCTCTTCCTCCGCGAACTGCTTGCTCGTTTCAAACGTGAGCTTGCGGAAGATCACCATGTCGTAGGCATTGGTCGTGTCGAAGAACGACGGATGCGCGGCGTTGGTGGCGTCGGAGAGATGCAGGTCGAGGATCGGCGCGCCCGTCAGTGCCACCAGGCTGTCGCGCCAGGCGGCCGGCGCGGCGGTAACCTCGTCGGTGGCGAAGTCCGCCCAGACGAACCGGGCGGCGGCATTGCCCGCGAGGAAGTCGCGCGCCGCGTCCAGCGTGGTCAGCGGATGAACCTGGCTGGCCGAGAAGCCGAGTAGTTGCATGCAGGCGGGGCGGTCGGTGAGCCGGTCAGGCGGTCATCAGGCGCGCGGCGTCGCGGGCGAAGTAGGTCAGGATGCCGTCGGCGCCGGCACGGCGGAAGGCGAGCAGCGACTCCATCATGACCTTGTCGTGATCGAGCCAGCCGTTCTGTGCGGCGGCCTTCAGCATCGCGTACTCGCCGCTGACCTGGTAGACGTAGGTCGGGTAGCGGAACTCGTCCTTCACGCGGCGCACGATGTCGAGGTACGGCATGCCGGGCTTGACCATGACCATGTCGGCACCCTCCATGATGTCCTGGCCCACCTCGCGCAATGCTTCGTCGGTGTTGGCCGGGTCCATCTGGTAGGTCATCTTGTTGCCCTTGCCCAGGTTGGCCGCCGAGCCCACCGCATCGCGGAACGGGCCGTAGAACGCCGACGCGTACTTGGCCGAGTAGGCCATGATGCGGGTATGGATGTGATTGCCGTCTTCGAGCGCCGCGCGAACCGCGCCGATGCGGCCGTCCATCATGTCGGACGGCGCCACGATGTCCACGCCCGCTTCGGCCTGCGTCAGCGCCTGGCGCACCAGCAGGTCCACCGTGATGTCGTTGATCACGTAGCCGTTCTCGTCGAGCACGCCGTCCTGGCCGTGGCTCGTGTACGGGTCCAGCGCCACGTCGGTCAGCACGCCCAGTTCGGGGAAGCGGTCCTTGAGCGCCCGCACCGCGCGCGGCACCAGGCCGTCGGCATTGGTGGCCTCGATACCATCGGGCGTCTTCAGCGACGGATCGATCACCGGGAACAGCGCGATGACCGGGATACCAAGCCGGACGCAGTCTTCGGCCACGGGCATCAGCAGGTCCACGGACAACCGTTCCACGCCCGGCATCGACGCCACCGGCTCGCGCCTGCCCTGTCCGTCCAGGATGAACACCGGGTAGATCAGATTGTCAGGCGACAGGCGGTTTTCGCGCATCATGCGGCGCGAGAAATCGTCGCGGCGCATGCGGCGTGGGCGGTACTCGGGGAAGGTGGACATGGCTGAATCTAGGGGAGTGAGTCGTCGGACGAATGCGTGGCGCAAGTCACCGAAACCTCTCGCGGCCGGTGACCCGGAGACAGCGTCGAAAGAGCGTCGAAAGAAAAAAGAACTTTTGTGCGTGCCCGCTATCATACTCGCGGACACCTTGTGTTGCTTCGCGCAGCGCGGTGTCCCCCGCTACTCCTCCCTGAGCGGGTACCCGCCCTGAACCGGTGGGAAAGTTTGTCCCCGTTGCTTGCAACGGGGCTTTTTTTTGTGCGGCGGACGGCGGTGACGCGATCAGCCCTGCGGGGCTGCCGGGGAGGGCGCGGCCACGGGCGGCTGGGCCTCGGGCAGTTGCAGCCATCCGGCCACCACGCGCTGGGCGTCCTCGATGCCGCGGCGCTTCAGGCTGGAGAACAACTGCGCGGTCAGTGACGGCGGCTCGTCCATCTGCGCCGCGTAGCTGGCGAGGATGCGGCGCGTTTCGCGCAGCGCGTTGGCGTTGTCGCTCTGGGTCAGCTTGTCGGCCTTGGTCAGGAGCACGTGGATCGGCTTGCCCGTGGGCAGGAACCACTCGACCATCTGGCAATCGAGATCCGTGAAGGGCCGGCGCGCATCCATCATCAGGATCAGGCCCGTCAGTTGCTGGCGCGTCTGGACATAGTCGGACAGCAGCCCTTGCCAGTGGTACTTGGCGCTGCCGGAAACCTCCGCGTAGCCGTAGCCGGGCAGGTCGACGATGAAGCCGAGCGGATCCTCGGCCTTGACCGGGGCCACGGTGAAGAAGTTGATGTGCTGCGTGCGGCCCGGCGTGCGCGACGAAAAGGCCAGGCGCTTCTGGTTGCACAGCGTGTTGATCGCCGTCGACTTGCCGGCGTTGGAGCGGCCGGCGAAGGCCACCTCGGGCACTGCCGTGGCCGGCAGGTCGCGCAGGTGGTTGACGGTATCGAAGAAACGAGCCTGGTGTAGGAGGGACATGCGGGGTGCGGTGAGATAGGCGAAATGTGGGCCTGGCAAGAGGTCAGTGCCGACGTCGCCACAGAGAATGACCTAAGTCAATCCGGAAAGCGATTTATTGTACAATAACCCGGTTTACGGTCTCCTGAGCGGGTGACGTGTGGCATTCTTGCCGGATGTCATCGGCAATGCTTTAAATCGGTCGCGGAATATTGTTTCCGATCAAATCCGGGTCATCCGGATCGGTTTGAAGGCTTGCGGCAACCGCGTCACCAGGCTTCTTGCTCATATAGGCGTTTCCTCACCGCCACGCAAGAGACATGGCACAGAAGCAGCGCAGTAGGGACCGGCATGCATTACGGTGTTCATAACAAATCTGACAAGGTGTACTAATGAACCGCATTGCGAAACTTTTGGGTGTCATGGCGCTGGCTGTTCCGCTGGGCGCAATGACGGGGCTGGCAACTGCCGCAGAGCAGGCCGCCGCGAAAGCCGATCCCGCCAAGGGCGAGACGCTTTACACGCAAGGCGTACCCGATCGCAATGTTCCCGCATGCTTCTCGTGCCACGGCACGGCCGGCAACAGCAGCGCCGCCGTGAATCCGAAGCTGGCGGGCCAGATGGCCGACTACACCCACAAGCAACTCGTCGATTTCAAGGCCAAGTCGCGTGACAACCCGATCATGTCACTCTACGCGAGTGCACTGACGGACCAGGACATGCGCGACATCGGCGCCTATCTGGCCAAGCAGCAACTGAAGCCGGCCACGGCGAAGAACAAGGAAACCATCGAGCAGGGCCAGAAGATCTATCGCGGGGGCATCGCCGCCAAGGGCATTCCGGCGTGCGCCGGCTGCCATGGCCCGACCGGCGCCGGGATTCCGGCGCAGTACCCGCGTATCGGAGGCCAGTATTCCGAGTACACCGAAGCACAACTGGTGGGATTCCGCCAGGGCACCCGCAAGAACAATTCGGTCATGAGCACGATTGCCGCCAGGATGTCGGACGCCGAGATCAAGGCGGTGGCGGATTACGTCGCTGGCGTCCGTTAAGTCGTAACTCGCGCGCGGCCCGGACATTCCCGGATAGGGGTGAACCGGGGAGCCGGGCAACAATCGAAGAGGGTGGCCTGCTTGCCGAAGCATGTCCACCCTTTTTCATTTTTCGCGCTGCAATATGGCGTCACACCGGCGCGGCACCATCGCGCCACACGGATTTCGGGCATTACCGCACATGTCGACCCCCTCCACTTCGGGCCTGCACCTGAAGACCTCCCACCGCGTGCTGCGCGATACCGTCGAGCTGCTGTCCTCGATGCGCTTCGCCATCACGCTGCTGACGGTGATTGCCATCGCCAGCGTCATCGGCACGGTGCTCAAGCAGAACGAGCCGTACCCGAACTACGTCAACCAGTTCGGACCGTTCTGGGCTGACCTGTTCCACACGCTGTCCCTGCAGAAGGTGTACGGCTCGTGGTGGTTCCTGCTGATTCTGGCTTTCCTGGTGATTTCCACCTCGCTGTGCATCGCGCGCAACGCGCCGAAGATGCTGGTGGAGATGCGGTCATGGAAGGATCACGTGCGCGAGCGCAGCCTGCGCGCGTTTCATCATCGCGGGGAATATGACGCGCCGCGCGGCCGTGCCGAGGCGGTGGGCCGCGTGGCGGCGCTGCTGCGCAACCGGGGCTTCCGCGTCAAGCCGGTAGAGCACGAGGGCGCCACGCTGCTGGCCGCCAAGGCGGGCGCGGCGAACAAGCTGGGCTACATCCTTGCGCACACGGCCATCGTGGTGATCTGCATCGGCGGCCTGCTCGATGGCGACATGCTGATCCGCGCCCAGATGTGGTTCGGCGGCAAGTCGCCGATCAGCGGCAACGCGATCATCAGTGACATCCCGGCCAAGCACCGGCTGTCGGCAAGCAATCCGGGCTTCCGCGGCAACGCTTTCGTGCCCGAGGGCGCCACGGTCTCGACGGCCATCCTGAACGTGGCCGACGGCGCGCTGGTGCAGGATCTGCCGTTCACGATCATGCTCAAGAAGTTCACGGTCGACTACTACTCCACCGGCATGCCCAAGCTGTTCGCGTCCGACGTGGTGGTGACGGACCGCGCCACCGGCAAGCAGACCGAGGCCACGATCAAGGTCAACGAACCGCTGATCGTCGACGGTATTGCCATCTACCAGTCGAGTTTCGAGGACGGCGGTTCGCAGCTGAAGTTCGTCGGCTACCCGATGGCCGGCAGCGGCCATGACACCTTCCAGCTCGCCGGCACCGTGGGCGGCAATGCGCAACTGTCGGGCACCGGTCCCGATGTCGAGGGCCTGACCGTCGAGTTCAGCGATTTCCGGCAGATCAATGTCGAGACGGTAACCGACGGTGCAGGCAAGGCCGACGTGCGCGGCGTTGCCCGCAAGCCGCTCGGCGTGCTGGACCAGCATCTGGGCGCCGCCGCCAGCCTGGACAAGGACAAGAACCTGCGCAACGTGGGCCCGTCCGTGCAGTACAAGCTGCGCGACCGCAACGGCCAGGCGCGCGAGTTCAACAATTACATGCTGCCGGTACAGTTGGAGGGCCAGACGGTATTCCTGGCCGGCATGCGGGAATCGCCGAGCGAGCAGTTCCGCTACCTGCGGATTCCGGCCGACGACCAGCGCGGCCTCGGCGACTGGATGCGCCTGCGCGCCGCGCTGCAGGACAAGGCGATGCGTGGCGAGGCGGCCCGCCGCTTCGCGCAGGCGTCGATGCCCGGCGCGGACAAGGAAGCCCTGCGCGGCCAGCTTGCCGAGAGTGCCCTGCGCGCGATGGACCTGTTCGCCGGCGCCACCCGCCCCTCGGCCGATTCGCCGCCGGGCGGCTTCACCGCGATTGCGGCATTCCTGGAAAAGTCCGTGCCGCCCGGCGAGCAGCAGAAGGCTGCCGACGTGCTGCTGAAGATTCTCAACGGTTCGATGTGGGAGTTGTGGCAACTGGCACGCGAGCAGGCCAAGCTGCCGGCGATCCCGAACGACGCGCAGAGTGCGGCATTCCTGCAGCAATCGACCAACGCGTTATCAGACAGTTTCTTCTATCTGGCCCCGATCTTCCTGCAGCTCGACGACTTCCGCGAGGTCAAGGCGAGCGTGTTCCAGATGACCCGTGCGCCGGGAAAAAACATCGTGTATCTTGGCTGCCTGCTGTTGACGCTCGGCGTGTTCGCCATGTTCTACATTCGCGAACGACGCGTCTGGGTGTGGGTGCGCGACCACCGCGACGACGATCCGGAAGCCGCGCGCCAGGCCGGCGGCAGCCATGTGATGATGGCGATGTCCACGCAGCGGCGCACGCTCGACTTCGAGAAGGAGTTCGTGGCGCTGCGCGAGGATATCGGCCGGGCGGTCGGCGCTGCACCCAACAATGCTGGCGGGGCGGCGTCCACGGCGCAGCAATATGATGCATCAGCGCAACATGATCCCCGTGGGCCGTCGCTATAGTAGAAACGCATGGGGCCGCAGGCCGGTTCCATCGTCACAGCAGAGATAACAGGCGCGCGAGCGTCGCATAGCAGGAATGCCATGTCCTCCAATCTGAACCACGCCAGTCCGGGGCTATCCGGACGACAGAATGCTGCCGACCCGGCCACATCCGAGGCCGCGCTCGACGCCGATTATCTGGAGCCGTCGTTTCTGCGGCGGCTGACATGGGTGGACTGGGCGTTTGCGCTGCTGCTCGTGGTGGGTGCCGGGTTTGCGCTGGCGCAATACGGGCACTGGATGAACGTCTACGACAAGGCGGTGCTGATTGCCGCGGTGCCGACGTTTGCGCTGCTCGGCTGGCACTGGAAGGCGGTGCGGCCGCTGATGGTCGGCATTGCCGTGTTGTCGCTTCTGGCCATTCAGCTATATCACGGCAACCTGGCCCGCGCCGAGCAGGCGTTTCTCCTCAAATATTTCCTGTCGAGCCAGTCTGCCATCCTGTGGATGAGCGCGCTGGTGTTCCTCTCCACGCTGTTCTACTGGGTGGCCCTGCTGAGCCGCTCGGAGACGGGCGCGAGCATCGGCAGCAAGCTGTGCTGGGCGGCCGTGGTGCTTGGCTTTACCGGCCTGATGGTGCGCTGGTACGAGTCGTACCTGATCGGCGCCGATATTGGCCATATTCCGATCTCGAACCTCTACGAGGTGTTCGTCCTCTTCACGCTGATCACGTCGCTGTTCTATCTCTACTACGAGCGCCGCTACAACACGCGCGCGCTGGGCGCGTTCGTGATGCTGGTGGTGTCGGCGGCGGTGGCGTTCCTGCTCTGGTACACGGTCTCGCGCAATGCGCAGGAGATCCAGCCGCTGGTGCCGGCGCTGCAGAGCTGGTGGATGAAGATCCACGTGCCGGCGAACTTCATCGGCTACGGTACGTTTGCGCTGGCCGCGATGGTCGCGGTGGCCTACCTGCTCAAGCAGCGCGGCATCCTGGCCGAGCGCCTGCCGTCGCTGGAACTGCTCGATGACGTGATGTACAAGTCGATCGCGGTCGGTTTCGCCTTCTTCACGATCGCCACGATCCTGGGCGCGCTGTGGGCCGCCGAGGCGTGGGGCGGCTACTGGAGCTGGGACCCGAAGGAAACCTGGGCACTGATCGTCTGGCTGAACTACGCGGCGTGGCTGCACATGCGCCTGATGAAGGGCCTGCGCGGCACGATGGCGGCTTGGTGGGCGCTGGTCGGCCTGCTGGTCACGACCTTTGCATTCCTGGGCGTCAACATGTTCCTGTCCGGCCTGCACAGCTACGGCGAACTCTGACGCGGCACTGCGGCGTCACTACCTGACCGGAAAGGCCTGTCTCGCGACAGGCCTTTTCTTTTCCGGCGGGCACTCAGCGGCTCACATGTACCTCAGCGTGATGGTGACCATGCCGTCCATCGGTACGGCGTCGGTGAGGTCGGGCATGTCCTTGCGGGCGAGCATGGTCGGCTTGACGGCCATTGGAACGCGGATGGTCGAGAACGGCCAGGGCACCGTCCCGGTTTCGGCCCACGACAGCCGGTAGCCGCTGCGTGACGATACCTGCGGAAATTCCGCGTTCATTTGCAGCCAGGTACCCGAGGGGTTCAACTCGATGGTGTGGATGCGGTTGCCGTCGGCCACGATCTCGGTGGGTGTGCGCACGATCTGGAAGGCCCCGATCGGCTTTCCGTCGAACTGGCCGAGCCCGAACCAGGTTGCATCGCTCATCGAGCTGTGCCCTGTGGTTCCATCCCGATTGTCGTGGAACGATAGCGAAGTGAGAATCGGCTGCTCGCAGCTCACAACCACGTCGAAGGGCCGCGCAGCAAGCGGCGTGAGTTCCGTATCGCTGAGGTAGGACGCAGAAACGGTGCCGTAGTCCACCGCGCCAGGATTCAGAGAAATCTCACAGGCAGTCGGGTGAATGACGCCGCCGAGCGAGAGGTCGTGCGTCTCGCTGGCGGTGCAATGCGTGGTGGCACTCCAGGCGAGGGTGGCGGTGATGCCAAGGCGCAAAAGATGGTTCATCGAGATGTCCTTTCGTTGATTGCCAGGTTCGTAGGGCTTCCGATCAAACATCGGAAAACTCCGATGCCAGAAATGACGGAGGGCGCCCATAGGACGCCCTTTGCGTGAATTTCAGGTGATCTTTTAGGAAGATTACGGGGGATCGCGATATCTCTGCCATCACAGATTTCCTAAAAGTAGCTAGGCTTAGGCAATACATGGACGACATTTTTTTTCCGGTGACGGCGACAAACGCATCACATTCGGTGTTTACTGAAGGGGAACGGCGCCGACTGTCGGCACCGACCAAGTAGGAGACTTGAAGATGACTATTCGTCACAACGCTGTATCCGTACTGCGTCCGGTAGCCCTGGCTCTTGGTGCGGCAACGCTGCTGCTGGGTGGTTGCGCGAACATGGGCATGGGCGGTGGCGGCGAGATGCCGCCGACCGTCAAGGTCACCAACGGCGTGCTGACCGATCCGCAGGGCCTGACGCTTTACACGTTCGACCGCGACGCCGCCAACAGCGGCAAGAGCGCCTGCAATGGCATGTGTGCCGCGAACTGGCCGCCGTTGCTGGCCGAGCCGGGCCGCACGGCCCAGGGCCAGTATTCGGTCATCACGCGCGACGACGGCACGCGCCAGTACGCATACAAGGGCCAGCCGCTGTATCGCTTTGCCAAGGATGCGAAGCCGGGCGACCGTACCGGCGACAACCTGAACAACGTCTGGCACGTGGCCAAGCCCTGAGCGGGCTGGCGTGCCGGAAGGCCGCGCGGCCGTTCGCGCCCGTTCCAGGGCCCGTTGGCGCGCCCGGCGCGGCCTTCCGTCGCAACGGCGGGAGGACCGCCGCACTTTTGCGGCGGTTTTGATGTCCAATGCAGCATCGTCTCAGACAACGCTGCCTATCATGCTGATCCCTTCTCCGAAATGGCTGCGCGGTGATGACATCGCCGCGTCCGACATCACGCCTCGCGAGACCTACCTGTCTCGGCGGCAACTGCTGGCGCTTGGTGCCGCCGGGCTGGCAGGCCCGTGGGCCGCGCGGCAGGCGTTCGCGCAGGGCGCGCCGGGCAAGTTGGCCAAGCTGCCGGCCACCGCGAACAATGCCTACCTGATCACCGACAAGCGCACGCCGTACCAGGACGTCACCACCTACAACAACTTCTACGAGTTCGGCACGGACAAGTCCGACCCCGCCCGTAACGCCGGCACGTTGCGCCCGCGTCCGTGGCAGGTGGCTGTCGAAGGTCTCGTCAAGCAGCCGAAGACCTACGATATCGACGAACTGCTCAAACTCGCACCGATGGAGGAGCGCGTCTACCGGCTGCGCTGCGTGGAAGGCTGGTCGATGGTGATTCCGTGGATCGGCTACCCGCTGGCGGAACTGATCCGGCGGGTGGAACCGCTGCCCGGTGCAAAATTCGTGCAGTTCATCACGCTGGCGGACAAAAAGCAGATGCCGGGCCTCGGCAGCGGCGTGCTGGAGTGGCCCTATAGCGAGGGGCTGCGCATGGACGAAGCCATGCATCCTCTGGCGCTGCTGACCTTCGGCCTCTATGGCGAGGTGCTGCCCAACCAGAACGGCGCGCCGGTGCGCATGGTGCTGCCGTGGAAGTACGGCTTCAAGAGCGCGAAGTCGATCGTGAAGATCCGCTTCGTCGACAAGCAGCCGCCGACGAGCTGGAATATTGCCGCCCCGAACGAGTACGGCTTCTATTCGAACGTGAATCCCGACGTGGACCATCCGCGCTGGAGCCAGGCCACCGAGCGCCGCATTGGCGAGGTCAAGGGCGGCGGCGGTTTCTCGGCGCTGTTCGCGCCCAAGCGCAAGACGCTGCCGTTCAACGGCTACGGTGCGCAGGTGGCATCGCTCTATCAGGGCCTGGACCTGAGGAAGAATTTCTGATGGCGGCACCCGAGCCTTCGGCCGCCCGCGCGGGGAAGGTGCGTGCGCCAGCGGGGCGGTTTTCCACGCTGACGCCGGCGCAGGTGCGCGGCGTCAAGGCGGTGGTTTGGTTGCTGGCACTGCTGCCGTTCGCGCGATTGATGTACCTCGGCGCCACGTCGCAGTTCGGCGCCAATCCCCTGGAATTCGTGACCCGCTCCACTGGCACCTGGACGCTGGTCATGCTCTGCATCACACTGGCCATCACGCCGCTGCGCCGGCTGACCGGCTGGAACTGGCTGTTACGGCTGCGCCGCATGCTCGGGCTGTTCACGTTCTTCTATGCCGCGCAGCACTTTCTGCTCTGGCTGGCCGTGGATCGCGGATTCGATCTGGCCTACATGATCAAGGACATCGGAAAACGGCCATTTATCACGGTCGGGTTTGCCGCGTTCGTGCTGATGATCCCGCTGGCGGCCACCTCGGCCAACGTCATGGTGCGCTGGCTCGGCGGCAAGCGATGGCAGGCATTGCATCGTGCGATCTATGGAATCGCCGTGCTGGCGATCCTGCACTACTGGTGGCACAAGGCCGGCAAGAACGATTTTGGCGAAGTGTCGATCTATGCTGCGGTAGTGTTCGTACTGCTTGCGATGCGGGTGCGGTGGCGGGGCAGGCGGGCATGACGACTGACAGACAGGCCGGGCAAAGCGTCGCCGAGCCGTCCAGCGGGATGTCGGTCGTCAGCGCGGGCAGAGCGGGTTCGAATGTTGCCCGCTCGTCTCGTGCTTTGGCCAATTGCCAGCAGGCTCACAGATAGATGAGAGCAATAGTTGCCAAGCCGTCCAGCGGCAGTTCGGTCGTGATCGGTGGCAGCAGCTTCTTGGATTGCAGCTGGGCGTCAATGGTGAGGGGTACCTGAACGGTCGTAAATGCCTTCGGTACGGCCGAGCCGGTTTCTCCCCATGTCAGAAGATTCGTGGGAGCGTGGTCCAGAAACCAGTTACCGCTCGGCGAAGTCCAGGTCGAACCTTCATCGTGGCTGGCGACCTTGCTCACAGCTTCGCCGTCTCCCAATGCGTTACCAACCCTCAGGACGAAGTCGCCCAAGGGCTTTCCGTCGATGAGGCCGAATCCGTAGCGATTTACGTTGGTCGGCGACTTTGCGGTGCCCGCGCGGTTGTCGATGCCCTGGATAGCGAAACGGGACGGACCGTCGCAAACGATCGATACCACGGTGGTGCCACCACTGCGATTCGTCACGGCTGTGGCACTGAGTGCGGAAACGGGAATCGTGCCAAAATCGATTTCCGATGCGGACAACGAAATGCCGCAGGCGGTGGGGCGGATCGTGCCGCCGATCGTAACGTCTGCGGTCTCAACGGCGAAGCTGGTGATCGCGCAGCATCCTAGCGCTGCGGCGATGGCTATGGAAAGAAGGCTGCGGTGCACGGTGTACTCCTGATGGCATGTCTGAAGTGCGCTGAAAATGAGGCACTCGTGACACTATTGTGGATAGCGCGATGACCGTTCGCCATGGCACTTTTCTTAAATTAATTGTGCGAGATCCCGGCAATGTCGTTGCAGCAATAAAAAAAGGCGATGCGCGGTTCCCGCAGCATCGCCTTTCCATGAGTTTGAGCGCTCAGATTCTGTCGTCGCGTGTCAGTCTTTCAGCAGCCGTTCCTTGTTGAACAGCTCAGCCGGCAGTTCGCGCTCGCGCACGAGGTGTACCGTGTCGCCATCGACCATGACCTCGGCGGCGCGGCCGCGCGTGTTGTAGTTCGAGCTCATGACGAAGCCGTAGGCGCCGGCCGACATCACGGCCAGCAGGTCCCCCGGCTGTACCGCCAGCGCGCGGTCGCGGCCCAGCCAGTCACCCGATTCGCAGACCGGCCCCACCACGTCGTAGGTATGCGCGGCGTCCTCGCGCGGCACGACCGGCTCGATACGATGGAACGCCTCGTACATCGCCGGGCGCGCCAGATCGTTCATGGCGGCATCGACGATGCAGAAGTTCTTTGCCGCACCCGGCTTCAGGAATTCCACCTGCGTCAGCAGCACCCCGGCGTTGCCGACCAGCGAGCGGCCCGGCTCGAACAGCACTTCACGATGGCCATGGCCGCGAGCGGCCACGCGGTCGATCAGCGTGGTGGCGAAGCCGGTGATGTCGGGCGGCGTCTCGTCGGCGTAAGTGATCCCAAGTCCACCTCCGACATCGATGTGTTCGAGCTTGATGCCTTCGGCTTCAAGCGCTTCCACCACGTCGAGCACCTTGTCCAGCGCTTCGAGGTAGGGCGCCACTTCGGTGATCTGCGATCCGATGTGGCAGTCGATGCCCACCACTTCAAGATGCGGCAGCGCGGCGGCGGTGCGGTAGGTCGGCAGCACATCGTCGAAGGCCACGCCGAACTTGTTGCCCTTGAGGCCGGTGGAGATATACGGGTGCGTCTTGGCGTCGACGTCCGGGTTGATGCGCAGCGACACGCGCGCACGCTTGCCCAGCCGGCCCGCCACGGCGTTCAGCCGGTCCAGTTCGGGAATCGATTCGACGTTGAAGCCGCGCACGTCGTGCTCCAGCGCCAGCGCCATGTCGGCCTCGCTCTTGGCCACGCCGGAGAACACCACCTTGCGGGGGTCGCCGCCGGCGGCGATCACGCGCAGCAGTTCGCCGCCCGAGACGATGTCGAAGCCGGCGCCGAGCCGGGCGAAAACCTGCAGCACCGCCAGGTTCGAGTTGGCCTTGACCGCGTACTGGACGTGCGCGTTGCGGCCCTTGCAGGCGGCGGCGTAGGCGTTGTAGGCCGTGGTCAGGGCGGCGCGCGAATAGACGTAGGTCGGCGTGCCGAAATCGGCGGCGATGCGGGCCAGCGGCACCTGTTCGGCGGCCAGGGCGCCGTCGGCGCGGCGATGGAAGAAGTCAGTCATGGTGATGGCGGGCACTCAACGTGCAGAAGGGGCGGAGGCACCGGTGGCGGGGCTGGCAGCCGGCGCGGGAAGGGGCACGGAGGTGGCGGGTTCGCCCATCGGGCGGGCCGGCACCACGGCGCCCGGCTGTCCCAGGCCCGGGTCCGGCACCGTCGGCGGCGTGGGCTCGCCCGGCACGCGGGGCATGTACAGCGGGCCGCGAATGCCGCAGCCGGCAAGGGTCATCGCGAGAACGGCGGCAAACGCCGATACAATCGCACCACGACGCAGCATCGGGAAGTCCTTCATGGTCTGGATGGGGCTTTCGGATGGCTGGGGGAGGCGCGAGGCTTCCCTGATTTCCATCAATTGATGCCAGCCAAATTGCCTGTTGGAAACGGGCGGCCGGCGGTCCTGGAGTGTAGCATGCCCCCCCTCAATGAAACGGAGTTCCTGGCGCTGGCCGTGGCCGCGCTGGACAAGCTCGAAGCCGATATCGAGTCCGCCGCCGACGCCGCCGATGCCGATGTCGAGATCAACCGTACGGGCAATGTGATGGAGCTCGAATTCGAAGACGGCTCCAAGATCATCGTCAACAGCCAGGCACCGATGCAGGAACTGTGGGTGGCGGCCAAGGCCGGCGGGTTCCATTTCCGCCACGACGGCAGCAAGTGGCTCGATACCCGCAGCGGCGCCGAGCTGTACGCGGCGCTGTCCGGCTACATGAGCCAGCAGGCCGGCGCCACGCTGACGCTGAAGTAAGCCGAGGCACCGCCAGAACGAAAAAACCGGCCGCGCAGGCCGGTTTTTTCTTGTCCGCAAGCGCGCATCACGCCCCGCCGAACATCTCCAGGATCTTCTTCTTCTCCTGCTCGGTGTCCTGAATGGGACGCGAGCTTTCCTCCGGCTTGCCCGGCCACGGATCGCCCAGGCCCACCGAGGCCACGCCGGCACCGGCCGCGTTCTCCTCCAGCGTCCAGTCTCCGCCCGCCATGACCACCCCTTCCGGCGCCTGGCGTTCCGGGCTCTCGGGCACGCCCTTGAGCGCCTTGCTCATGTAGCCAACCCAGATCGGCAGGGCCAGCCCGCCGCCGGTCTCGCGCACGCCCAGGCTCTTGGGCTGGTCGTAGCCCATCCAGGCGATGGCCACGAGCTTCGGCGTGTAGCCGGCGAACCAGGCGTCGACCGCATCGTTGGTGGTACCGGTCTTGCCGGCCATGTCGTTGCGGCCCAGGCGCTGCTTGGCCGGGTTGGCCGTGCCGCTGCGCACCACTTCGCGCAGCATGCTGTCGGCGATGAAGGCGGTCCGCGCGTCGAGCACGCGCACCGCGTCGCCGCCAGCCTTCTGGGCATGGGTCTCGGAAATCACCTTCCCGCGCGAATCCTCCACGCGCTGGATCAGGTACGGATTGACGCGGTAGCCGCCGTTGGCGAAGACCGAATACGCGCCGGCCATCTGCAGCGGCGTGACACTGCCCGAGCCCAGCGCCATCGGCAGGTAGGCCGGGTGCTTGTCGGCCTCGAACCCGAAGCGCGTGATGTAGTCCTGCGCGTACTGCGTGCCGATGGCGCGCAGGATGCGCACCGAGACCAGGTTCTTCGACTTGGCCAGCGCGCGGCGCATCGTCATCGGACCTTCGAACTTGCCGTCGTAGTTCTTCGGCTCCCAGACCTGGCCGCCGGTGTCCGGGCCAATCGTGAGCGGGGCGTCGTTGATCACCGTGGCCGGCGAGAAGCCTTTCTCCAGGGCCGCCGTGTAGATGAACGGCTTGAAGCTCGAACCGGGCTGGCGCCACGCCTGCGTGACGTGGTTGAACTTGTTCCGGTTGTAGTCGAAGCCGCCCACCATCGAACGGATGGCGCCGTCCTCGGGGTCGAGCGAGATGAACGCGGCGGCCACCTCGGGCAGCTGGGTCACCGACCACGCGTTGGTCTTTTCGTCCTGCGTCACGCGGATGATCGCGCCGGGGCGGATCTTGACCTTGGGCTGGGCGTTGGCCGACAGCGACGGCGAGATGAAGCGCAGCGCCGTGCCCTCGATCGTCGCCACCTCGCCGGACAGCAGCGTCGCCTTGACCTGCTTGGGGCTGACGCTGGTCACCACGGCCGAGCGCAGGTCGTCGCTGCCGGGGTGCTCGACGAGGGCGTCGTCGATGGCCTGCTCGCGCTCGGCGGCATCGGACGGCAGGTCGATGAACGCCTCCGGGCCGCGATAACCGTGCTTGCGCTCGTAGGTCATGATGCCGCTGCGCACGGCCTCGTAGGCGGCGTCCTGGTCGGTCTTGTTCAGCGTGGTGTGCACGGTCAGGCCGCGCGTGTAGGTTTCCTCACGGTACTGCGCGTACATCAGCTGGCGCACGATCTCGGCCACGTACTCGGCGTGGGTCGAGAACTCGTTGCCCTCGCTGCGTACCTTCAGTTCCTCGCGCACGGCCGTGTCGTACTGCTCGGGCGTGATGTAGCCGAGGTCGCGCATGCGCTGCAGGATGTACTCCTGGCGCACCTTGGCGCGGCGCGGGTTCACCACCGGGTTGTAGGCCGACGGCGCCTTGGGCAGCCCGGCCAGCATCGCGGCCTCGGCTGGCGTCACGTCGCGGATCGACTTGCCGAAATACACGCGCGCCGCGCTGGCAAAACCGTAGGCGCGCTGGCCCAGGTAGATCTGGTTCATGTACAGCTCGAGGATCTGGTCCTTGCTCAGGTTGGCCTCGATCTTGTACGCCAGCAGCATCTCGTAGATCTTGCGCGTGTAGGTCTTCTCGCTGGACAGGAAGAAGTTGCGCGCCACCTGCATCGTGATGGTCGAGGCGCCCTGCGACAGCCCGCCGCGCAGGTTGGCCAGCCCGGCGCGCAGCACGCCGACGAAGTCCACGCCGCCGTGCTCGTAGAAGCGGTCGTCCTCGATGGCGAGCACGGCCTTCTTCATGACGTCCGGAATCTCGCTGATCGGCACGAAGTTGCGGCGCTCCTCGCCGAATTCGCCAATCAGCACGTTGTCGGCGGTGTAGATCCGCAGCGGGATCTTGGGACGGTAATCGGTGATGGTGTCGAGCGACGGCAGGTTCGGGGCCGCCACGACCAGCGCGTAGCCAACCAGCAGCCCTACCGCCACCATGCCGGCGACAAGCAGTCCGAGCACCCAGAACATGATGCGCATCCAGATCGGACGGCGGACGGGGAGGGACGGCTTCTGTTGTGCTGTGGCCATAGAGGGTTTACCTGACAAGAGTGCCCGGATTATATCGTCGGCGCTCCGCCGCGCCGCCGCCCCGGTGGCGCGGAAGGCGCTACTGCGCTGTTACAAGATGTAATGCCGTTGATGCCTGCCTGTCACACCATGCAGATCGCAGGCGGGGCGCGGGTCAGCGGCGGGGGTCTCCGGGGGCGGAAGAAAGCGGGGTGGCGGGGGCGCCATCGGGGCGTTGCAGGGCCGGTCCATGATGCACCGCGACGGCGATGTTTCCGACCGTCAGATTTTGGCAACGGATTCGTAGTGACCTTCCGAAAAAGAATGCGTGGTCAAACCGGCACATTGCCAGCGCCCAAGGTTTGAGTGAGAATCCACGAACATAAAAGAGCAAACGTTTCATCCAAGAAACTGGCTCGCACCATTAGAGCAAACAAGCCGTGGGCGAGTTCAAATGTCAGGGGGTCAACCTTGCGACGGGGCATCTTGTCGGGTCTTCTACGCCGGACTACGGTCGGCGTAGATATTGGGTCGTCCAGCGTCAAGGTCGTTGAACTGTCCGTCGGGGCAGGAAAGAACGACTTCAGGCTGGAGAAATGCGCCAGCGAACTGCTGGACCGCAACGCCGTTGCCGATGGCAACGTGGTCAACATCGAGGCCGTCGGTATCGCGCTCAAGCGCGCGCTCGGCAAGGCCGGCATCCGCACCAAGGACGTGGTCCTTGGCGTGCCGTCCATGCTGACGGAATCCCAGACGGTCAGTCTGCCGGACAACCTGTCCGAAGACGAACTCTATTCGCAGGTCGAATCCGAGGCGCACCGCCTCTATCCGCCATCCCAGGCGGTGAATTTCGACTTCGCGGTGATTGGTCCCAGCGAGACGGAAGGCGGCATTGGCGTACGCGTCACGGCCGCCAACAGCGATCGCGTGCAGGAGCGTGTCACGGCGGCGGAAATGGCCGGGCTCAAGCCCCAGGTCATGGATGTCGAGGAGTACGCCGTGCAGCGCTCGGTCGTGCAGATGCTCGGCGTGCCGCTTGGCGTGGCCGAGGCGGACGGCAAGGACTTGCCGGTCGTGGCGGTGGTGCATCTGGGCGGTAGCCGCTCCAAGGCGATCTTCTACCAGGGGTGGAAGGAGCTGTACGAGCAGCCGCTGAACAGCTACGGCGACCAGCTCACGCAGAGCGCCGCGCGCATGTTCACGCTCGACGCGCTCAAGGCCGAGATCAAGAAGCGCAAGAACACGCTGCCCGAGGCGTGGCGCGCGCAACTGCTCAAGCCGTCGCTCGAAGCGCTGGCCATGGAGGTGCAGGGTGCCATCGGCAACTTCATCGCCAGTTCCAGCCTGGGCCGGGTCGACGAGATCCTGCTGTCCGGCGGGCATGCCTCGCTGCTGGGCGTCCAGGCGGCGATCCAGCAGCAGACGCAGATCACGACCACGCTGGCCAATCCCTTCGCCAACATGATGACCGCAGGCAAGGTCAACGAACGCTATCTCCAGCGTGACCTGCCTGCGTACATCGTCAGTGCGGGACTGGCGCTGCGCGGACTGCAATAACCCACCGGGGGGACACGCATGTCCACGACGACGAATACCATTCCGTCGGTCAACCTGCTGCCGTATCACGAGGCGCGCAAGGCAGCCCGGCGGAAGAAGGTCTACACGATGCTGGGCGGGGCAGCGGGCGCGGGTGCGCTCGTGGTGCTGGCCGGCGGTTTCTATATTGATTCGCAGATCGACGATGTCAGCCGCCTGAACCAGACGCTGAGCATGGAGAACGCCCGCATGGACGGGCAGATCCGCGAGGTCAACACGCTCAAGAAGGATATCGAGGCGCTGCTGGACCGCCAGCGCGCGATCGAAAGCCTGCAGGCCCAGCGCAACCTGCCGGTGCAACTGCTCGAAGAGCTGGTGCGCCAGGTGCCCGAAGGCGTCTATCTGACCAGCCTCAGACAGACGGGTGACAGCTTTGTCATGTCCGGCGTGGCGCAGTCCAACGAACGCGTCTCGGAACTGCTGCGCAACATCGACCAGGTGCAGTGGCTTGCCCGCGCCGAGCTGGTGGAGTCGAAGGCCATCGTCATGACGAACAACCTCAAGGAGCAACGCCGGCTGTTCGACTTCTCGATGCGCTTTGCCTACCGCCCCGAAGAGCCCGCCGACAAGAAGGGCGGCGCCTCGGGCGCCGCCGCCCGGCCGGCGAAGGGGAAGGTCTGACCATGGCGCTCAATTCCGATATTTCCCTGCAGGATCTGACCGCGCAGTTCCGCGGCCTGAACCTGAACGAGCCCGAAACGTGGCCGACCGCGCCGCGCGTGCTGTTCTCGGTACTGGCGGCGGCGATCGTGCTGCTGCTCGGCTGGCAGTTCTACTGGAGCGACAAGAGCGCCGAGCTCGACCGCCGGCACGCCGAGCACGAGAGCCTGAAGACGCAGTTCCGCACCAAGGTAGCCCAGGTGGCCAATCTGGACGCGTTGCGCCTGCAGAAGGCCGAAGTCGAGAAGCGTGTGGCGCTGGCCGAGCGCCAGTTGCCGAACAGCACCGAAATGGATGCGCTGCTGGCCGACGTCAACCATGCGGGCGTGGCACGCGGGCTGCAGTTCGAGCTGTTCAAGCCGCAGCCGGCGCTGGTCAAGCCGTATTTTGCCGAGATTCCGGTCAACCTGAAGGTCACCGGCCGCTACCACGAAGTCGCGCTGTTCAATGCGGATGTGGCGGCCCTGTCGCGGATCGTGTCGATGCGTAACCTGAACATGACGGTGGCCAAGGACGGCACGCTGTCGATGGAAGCGGTGGCGATGGCATACCGCGCGCTGGACCCGGACGAGCAGGCGGCGCAGCGCAAGGCAGCCGTCGAGGCGGCGGCCAGGAAGAAGGGAGGTGCCAAGTGAGCCGCCTCCTGAACCGACGCCCCCCGGTGGCACTGCACACGGTGGCGGCCGCCGCGCTCGCGGTGATCGCCCTGGCTGGCTGTGGCGCGAGCGAGGACGACGGCCTGCGGCTGTGGATGGACCAGACGCGCGCCGCCAAGGCGCCGCCGCCCCAGCCCCTGCCCGACGTGAAACCGTACACGCCGCGCGAGTACGCCGGGGTCAGCGCGCCCGAACCGTTCGCCCAGACCAAGATCGGCGAACTGAACAAGACGATGTCCGAGTCGCCGGAGGCCGGACGGCG
This sequence comes from Cupriavidus agavae, assembly GCF_004217045.1. GTDB lineage: Bacteria > Pseudomonadota > Gammaproteobacteria > Burkholderiales > Burkholderiaceae > Cupriavidus > Cupriavidus agavae. The sequence goes on along the minus strand of NZ_SGXM01000007.1, from coordinate 148,493 downwards.
ACACGAGCCGCTTGAAGACTATCCGCTGGAGAACTTCAAGATGCTCGGGATGCTGAAGAAGAACGGCGAGACCTACGGTGTCGTACGCGTAGATAACAAGATCCACCACGTCAAGGTGGGTCAGTATCTCGGCCAGAGCTATGGCCGGGTGGTCCGCATCAGCGATCAGGAGATCGTGTTGCGCGAATTGGTTCGGGAAGGGGTCTCAGATTGGAAAGAGAAAATGACCAGCCTGAAGCTGGAGGCATCCGCATGATCACCGCACGTTGGGTCCGGACGCTCGCGGGCGCTTCCGCCATGGCGCTGATGCTGGCCTCTCCGGCCGCATTGGCTCAGAACAACCAGCTCAGGCAGGTGGACGCCAACGTGGTTGGCGAACAGACCGTGTTCACGGTCGACCTCAAGAGCCCGCTGGCGCAGAAGCCGGTGGATTTCACGACGCAGAACCCGTCGAAGATCGCCATCGACTTCTTCGACACCGGTTTCGCGGCTGGCCGCGCGCAGTATGAGTACGCCGGCAAGCTGCTCAAGAGCGCCAACGTGATGCAGATCGGAGACCGCACCCGCGTGGTGCTGAACCTGAGCCGCACGGCGACCTATCGGACGGAAATGCGCGGCACCCAGTTCGTGGTGCTGATGGACAACGTGGCGCAGTCCGTGGCCGCCGCCGCGCCGACGTTCGCGCCGGCCCCGGCCGCCCTGCAGCCTGCCGCCGCGAACCGCGCCGCGGTGCGCAACATCGACTTCCGCCGGGGCGCCGACAACGCGGCGCGCGTGGTGGTGGACCTGTCCTCGCGCGACACCGGCATCAACATCCAGCAGCAGGGCCAGAACCTGGTGGTCGACTTCATGGGTACGACGCTGCCGCCGGACCTGCGCCGGCGCTTCGACGTGACCGATTTCGGCACGCCGGTGCAGGGCATGCGCGCCAACGACGCCAACGGGTCCGCCCGGCTGGTGATCGAGCCGCGCGGCAACTGGGAGTACAGCTCGTACCAGACCGACAACCAGTTCGTGGTCGAGGTGCGCCCGGTCAAGGAAGATCCGAACAAGCTGATCGCCGGCCAGGGGTATCGCGGCGAGCGGCTGTCGCTGAACTTCCAGAACATCGATATCCGGTCGCTGCTGCAGGTCTTTGCCGACTTCACGAACCTGAACATCATCACGAGCGACACGGTGCAGGGCAACCTGACACTGCGCCTCAAGGACGTGCCGTGGGACCAGGCGCTCCAGATCGTGCTCGATTCGAAGGGGCTGGCCTCGCGCCGCAATGGCAATGTGCTGTGGGTGGCACCCAAGGCCGAGCTGGCGACCAAGGAGAAGCTCGAACTCGAATCGCTGCAGCAGATCAATGAGCTTGAGCCGATCCGCAGCCAGGTATTCCAGCTGAACTACCAGCGCGCCGAGGACGTGCGCCGCATGCTGCTGGGCCTGCCGACTGGCGGCGGCGCTGGTGGTGGCGGCGCGGTACCGGTGGGCGGCGCCGGCGGTGCGGCAGCAGGCGTGACGCGGATGCTGTCGAAGCGTGGTTCGCTTACTGCTGATCCGCGCACGAACCAGCTGTTCGTGTCGGACATCGGCAGCAAGCTCGAAGAGGTACAGGGCTTCCTCCAGAAGATCGACATCCCGGTGCGCCAGGTCATCATCGAGGCGCGCATCGTCGAGGCCAGCGACACGTTCAGCCGCAACCTTGGCGTGAAACTGGGCTTCGCGTCGCGCCGGTCGGGTTCCGCAGTGGGCAATTCCTACGAGAACGTCGCATCGCCGTTCACGGCGGACACCGTGTGGACCAACGCCCCGGCGGTGAGCCTGCCGGCGGCGGCCATCAACGGAACGAACCCGGCGTCGGTGGCATTCAGCATCTTCAACGCCGGTGCGGGGCGGTTCCTGGACCTGGAGATCTCGGCGCTGGAAGCCGACGGCAAGGGCAAGATCATCTCCAGCCCGCGCGTGGTGACGGCCAACAACATCAAGGCGCTGATCGAGCAGGGTACCGAACTGCCGTACCAGTCGGCCACGTCGAGCGGCGCCACGTCGATCCAGTTCCGCAAGGCCAACCTGAAGCTCGAGGTCACGCCGCAGATCACGCCCGAGGGCAACGTGCTGCTGGACGTGGACGTGAACAAGGACAGTGTCGGCATCCAGACCGTCAACGGCTTCGCCATCGACACCAAGCACGTGCAGACCCAGGTGCTGGTGGATAACGGCGGCACCGTGGTGATCGGCGGCATCTACAGCCAGGACGAGAGCACCAACGTCAACAAGGTGCCGCTGCTTGGCGATATTCCGGTGCTCGGCAACCTGTTCAAGAATAACGCCAAGGTCAACAACCGGACCGAACTGCTGGTGTTCCTGACGCCGCGCATCCTGAACGACAGCGTCTCGCTGAAATAGCCGGCACGGGCGCCCGCCGGGTGCAGCACGAAGCCCGGATGCATTAAACTGGCAGGCCGCGTCGCAGTCCGACGCGGCCTTTTTCCTTTTGGCGGCCTCGTGGGCGGTATCGACGGCGGGCCGGGACGGGAGCCATGCAATGGTGCACAATGGCGTTTGCATCACGTCGCGTCCCTTCCCGGGCGGCAGCGTGCCCCGAGCCTTAGCGTGCAAGACAGTCCTGTGAGAGCCAATCGCCCGAACCTTTTCTTTGTTGGCCTGATGGGCGCCGGCAAGACCACCGTGGGCCGGGCCGTGGCCCGACGCCTCGACTATCCGTTCTTCGATTCCGACCACGAGCTCGAAGCGCGTTGCGGCGTGCGGATTCCGGTCATCTTCGAGCACGAGGGGGAGGCGGGCTTCCGTGACCGCGAGTCGCAGGCCATCGCCGAACTGACGTCGCGCAGCGGCATCGTGCTGGCCACCGGCGGCGGCGCCGTGCTGCGCGAGGCCAACCGCGCGGCGCTGAAAGCCAACGGCACCGTGGTCTACCTGCGCGCCAGCCCGCACGACCTGTGGCTGCGCACGCGCCATGACCGCAACCGCCCGCTGCTGCAGACCGAGGACCCCAAGGGACGCCTGGAGGCGCTCTACGCCGAGCGCGATCCGCTGTACCGCGAAGTGGCGGACTTCATCATCGAAACCGGCAAGCCGACCGTGGCGCAGCTTGCTAATATGGTTCTCATGCAACTTGAAATGGCCGGCTTCACGTTTTCGCCCGCCGCTCCGCTCGCAGAATCGGACGAGCCGGGCGAGCCGGACGGGCAGCCGGCCCAGGACACCCATTCATGATCACGCTGGAAGTCGATCTCGGGGCGCGCAGCTACCCGATCCACATCGGGGGCGGCCTGCTGGACCGCGCCGAACTGCTGGCCCCGCACGTGCGCGGCCAGCACGCCGTCATCGTCACCAATGAAACCGTGGGGCCGCTGTACGCGGCGCGCGTCGAGGCCGTGCTGGCCGCGCTCGGCAAGACCGTGCGGACCGTGGTGCTGCCGGACGGCGAGCGCTTCAAGCAGTGGGAGACGCTGAACCTGATCTTCGACGCGCTGCTGCAGGCCGGCGCCGACCGCAAGACCACGCTGATCGCGCTGGGCGGTGGCGTGGTGGGCGACATGACCGGGTTTGCCGCCGCCTGCTACATGCGCGGCGTGCCGTTCGTGCAGATGCCGACCACGCTGCTGTCGCAGGTGGATTCGTCGGTGGGCGGCAAGACCGGCATCAACCACCCGCTCGGCAAGAACATGATCGGCGCCTTCCACCAGCCGAACGCCGTGATCGCCGATATCGACACGCTGCGCACGCTGCCGCCGCGCGAGCTGGCGGCGGGCCTGGCCGAGGTCATCAAGCACGGCGCGATTGCCGATGCCGGCTATTTTGGCTGGATCGAGGACAACATCGCCGGGCTCAACGCGTGCGATACCGGCCTGATGGCCGAGGCCGTGCGCCGCTCGTGCGAGATCAAGGCTGCCGTGGTGGCCCAGGACGAGCGCGAGGGCGGGCTGCGCGCCATCCTGAACTTCGGCCACACGTTCGGCCACGCCATCGAGGCCGGCATGGGCTATGGCGAATGGCTGCACGGCGAGGCGGTGGGCTGTGGCATGGTGATGGCGGCCGATCTGTCGCACCGGCTGGGCTTCATCGATGTCGAGACCCGCGCGCGCATCCGCACGCTGACGCAGGCCGCGATGCTGCCCGTGGTGGCGCCGGATCTGGGCGTGGACCGATACGTCGAGCTGATGAAGGTCGACAAGAAAGCCGAGGCCGGCAGCATCAAGTTCATCCTGCTGCGCAAGCTGGGCGAGGCGTTCATCACCACCGTGCCGGACAGTGACCTGCGCGACACGCTGCGCCACGCCGTATTGAAACCTCCCACCGAGGCACCGGTCGCATGAGCGACGGGTTATGCCTTGCAACCCCGAACCCGCCACGGAACCACGGATTGCCCGCATGACCACCGCTCCCAGCACCGCCAATCTCGACCTCCACCTTGCCCCTTACGCGGCCCATTCCACCGGCACGCGCGGGCGGGTGCATGCCGAAGCGGCGTCGTCGTCGCGCAGCGAATTCCAGCGCGACCGCGACCGCGTGATCCACAGCACGGCCTTCCGCCGGCTCGAATACAAAACGCAGGTCTTCGTGAACCACGAGGGCGACCTGTTCCGCACCCGGCTCACGCACAGCCTGGAAGTCGCGCAGATCGCCCGCTCCATCGCGCGCAACCTGCGGCTCAACGAGGATCTGGTCGAGGCGATTTCGCTCGCGCATGATCTGGGTCATACGCCGTTCGGTCACGCTGGCCAGGATGCGCTGAACGGCTGCATGAAGAACCATGGCGGGTTCGAACACAACCTGCAGAGCCTGCTGGTCGTCGACGAACTGGAGGAACGCTACGGCGGCTTCAACGGCCTGAACCTGACGTTCGAGACGCGCGAGGGCATCCTGAAGCATTGCTCGCGCGTCAACGCCGCCGCGCTGGGCGAGCTGGGGCGCCGCTTCCTTGAAGGCACCCAGCCGTCGCTGGAGGCCCAACTGGCCAATCTGGCCGATGAAATTGCCTACAACAACCACGATATCGACGATGGCCTGCGCTCGGGGCTGCTGACGCTGGAGCAGCTTGACGAGGTGCCGATGTGGGGGCGCCACCGGGCCGAGGTTGCCGCGGCGTTTCCGGGCATCAATGGGCGCCGCGCCATCAACGAGACCGTGCGGCGCATGATCAACACGCTGATCGTTGATCTGATCGAAACGACCGGGCGCAATATCGCGGCCGCCAATCCGAAATCGATCGATGATGTGCGCTCGGCTGGCACACTCGTGTCGTTCAGCCCAAAAGTGCACGAAGAGGCCCAGGCTTTGAAGCGCTTCCTGTTCCGCCATCTGTATCGCCACTATCTGGTCATGCGGATGTCGGCCAAGGCGCAGCGCATCATTACCGACCTGTTCGGCGCCTTCATGCAGGACCCGCGCCTGCTGCCGCCGCAGTACCAGGCCAGTGGGCAGGGTACCGACCAGCCTCGGCTGATCGCCCATTACATCGCTGGCATGACCGATCGATATGCGATCCGAGAACACCGGCGGATTTTTGCGGTCAGCGAGAGCGACTGAGACAGCCACTACAAAAAAGGGGACAGATCAGGATATGATCGGGGCATCCCAGCGTTCCGGTCCTGTCCATGGCTCGCCTGCCCCGATTTTCCCCGCCCGATCTGCCCGCGCTGGTATTGCAGCGCGGCAACAACCGTCAGCCGGTCTTCCTGGGTATCGACGACTACCTGTTCTACCTCGACTGCCTGCGCATGGCCGCCCGGGAGCACGAACTCGCCATTCATGCCTATGGCTTGCGCCCCAATCATATCCATCTGGTCGCCACGCCCAAGGGGGTAGATTCGCTGAGTCTGACCATGCAGGCCGTGGGTCGGCGCTATGCCCGGTATTTCAATCGCGTGGCCGACCGCACCGGCACGCTCTGGGAGGGGCGCTTCCGCTCCGCCGTGATCGAGCCGAATGCCTGGATGCTGCCTGCCATGCTGTATGTGGAAGGCAACGCGGTGCGGGCTGGAGATGTCCTGTCCGTCGACCACGACCGCTGGAGTAGCTATCGCCATCACGCGGGCATCGAAGCCAGCCCGATTGTGAGCGATCACTCCTTGTATTGGCACCTCGGCAATACGCCGTTCGAGCGCCAGTCGAACTATCGCGCGCTGACCGGTGAGGGGCTGTCGGGCCGCACCTTGGCCACCCTGCAGAAGCATGCCCATAGTGGGTGGCCGCTTGGCGACGAAGGGTTCATGGCCCAGCTCGAACGCCATGCCACCCGACGCGTCCAGCCGCTGCCGAAGGGCCGGCCGAGGAAAGCCGGTGAGAGCAAGGCAGAACAAGACGACGCCCAGGCCGCACCATGATGGTGCGATGAAGCCGCAAATTTAATGTGTCCCCATTAAAAGCCCCTACGAAAATGGTGCGATTTTTAATGTGTTCTGACCCCATTTAATAATTTTGCGGGCGGGAAGCGATTCTCTTATAGTTGCTCCACCCACAGTCATTGTGCGGCGCGTCACGCTCGTGTACGCCGCTGCGGAGCTGCCTGCCAGGCCCAATATAGAGGCCGCATCCAGCCACCCACGGTCTGCCCTTGCCATCCGCGCAGCCTTCACCGGAATTCAGCCCGTGGACCACACGCAACACCCCACCGCTCCTGTCGCTCCCGCCGGCCGCCCGCAGGCCCAGGGCCTGTACGACCCGACCAACGAACATGACGCCTGCGGCGTCGGCATGGTCGCGCACATCAAGGGCAAGAAGTCCCACGAGATCGTGACGCAGGGCCTGAAGATCCTGGAGAACCTGGACCACCGTGGCGCCGTGGGCGCCGACGCGCTGATGGGCGACGGGGCCGGCATCCTGATCCAGATCCCGGACCAGTTCTACCGCGAGGAAATGGCCAAGCAGGGCGTGACCCTGCCGCCGAACGGCGAGTACGGCGTGGGCATGATCTTCCTGCCGAAGGAACACGCTTCGCGCCTGGCCTGCGAGCAGGAGCTCGAGCGCACCGTGCGCCTGGAAGGCCAGGTCGTGCTGGGCTGGCGCGACGTGCCGGTGGACGCCAAGATGCCGATGTCGCCGACCGTGCGCGAGACCGAGCCGGTCATCCGCCAGATCTTCATCGGTCGCGGCCGCGACATCATGACCACGGACGCGCTGGAACGTAAGCTCTACGTCATCCGCAAGACCGCCAGCCACGCCATCCAGGCCCTGAAGCTCAAGCACGGCAAGGAATACTTCGTGCCGTCGATGTCGGCCCGTACCGTCGTGTACAAGGGCCTGCTGCTGGCCAACCAGGTGGGCGAGTACTACCTGGACCTGCAGGATTCGCGCGCCGTGTCGGCGCTGGCCCTGGTGCACCAGCGCTTCTCGACCAACACCTTCCCGGCCTGGGAACTGGCCCACCCGTACCGCATGGTCGCCCACAACGGCGAAATCAACACGGTCAAGGGCAACGTGAACTGGGTCAACGCGCGTACCGGTGCGATCTCGTCGCCGGTGCTCGGCGACGACCTGCCCAAGCTCTGGCCGCTGATCTACCCGGGCCAGTCGGACACGGCATCGTTCGACAACTGCCTCGAACTGCTGACGATGGCCGGCTACCCGCTCGTCCACGCCATGATGATGATGATCCCGGAAGCCTGGGAACAGCACACCATGATGGACGACAACCGCCGCGCGTTCTACGAGTACCACGCCGCGATGATGGAGCCGTGGGACGGCCCCGCCGCCATCTGCTTCACCGATGGCCGCCAGATCGGTGCCACGCTGGACCGTAACGGCCTGCGCCCGGCCCGCTTCTACGTGACCGAGGACGATTTCGTCGTGCTGGCTTCGGAAGCCGGCGTGCTGCCGTTCCCCGAGTCGCGCATCGTCCAGAAATGGCGCCTGCAGCCGGGCAAGATGTTCCTGATCGACATGGAACAGGGCCGCATCATCGACGACAAGGAGCTCAAGGACAACCTGGCCAACGCCAAGCCGTACAAGAGCTGGATCGACGCCGTGCGCATCAAGCTCGACGAGATCGACGCCAAGCCGGAAGACGTGGCCGCCGAGAAGAAGCCGGTGTCGCCGCTGCTGGACCGCCAGCAGGCGTTCGGCTACACGCAGGAAGACGTCAAGTTCCTGATGGCGCCGATGGCGCTGGCCGGCGAGGAAGCCACCGGCTCGATGGGCAATGACTCGCCGCTGGCCGTGCTGTCGTCGAAGAACAAGACGCTGTACCACTACTTCCGCCAGCTGTTCGCCCAGGTGACCAACCCGCCGATCGACCCGATCCGCGAGAACATGGTCATGTCGCTGGTGTCGTTCATCGGCCCGAAGCCGAACCTGCTGGAACTGAACAACATCAACCCGCCGATGCGCCTCGAAGTGTCCCAGCCCGTGCTGGACTTCAAGGACATCGCCAAGATCCGCAACATCGAGCACTACACCGGCGGCAAGTTCCGTTCGTACGAACTGAACATCTGCTACCCGGTGGCGTGGGGCAAGGAAGGCATCGAGGCGCGCCTGGCGTCGCTGTGCGCCGAGGCCGTGGACGCCGTGCGTTCGGGCTTCAACATCCTGATCGTGACCGACCGCCGCGTGGACGAGGGCCAGGTGGCCATTCCCGCGCTGCTCGCCACGTCGGCCATCCACCATCATCTGGTGGAGAAGGGCCTGCGCACGTCGAGCGGCCTGGTCGTGGAAACCGGCTCGGCCCGTGAGGTGCACCACTTCGCGCTGCTGGCGGGCTACGGCGCCGAAGCCGTGCACCCGTACCTGGCGATGGAAACGCTGGCCGACATGGCTTCGGGCCTGTCGGGCGACCTGTCGCCGGAAAAGGCGGTCAAGAACTTCGTCAAGGCAATCGGCAAGGGCCTGTTCAAGGTGATGTCGAAGATGGGCATCTCCACGTACATGTCGTACACGGGCGCCCAGATCTTCGAAGCCATCGGCCTGTCGCGCGAGCTGGTGCAGAAGTACTTCCACGGCACGCCGTCGAATGTCGAGGGTATCGGCATCTTCGAGGTGGCCGAGGAAGCCATGCGCCTGCACCGCGATGCGTTCGGCAACAACCCGGTGCTGGAAAGCATGCTCGATTCGGGCGGCGAATATGCCTACCGCGTGCGTGGCGAAGAGCACATGTGGACCCCGGATTCCATCGCCAAGCTGCAGCACTCGGTGCGTGCGGACGATGGCAAGGGTCAGTACCAGACGTACAAGGAATACGCGAACATCATCAACGACCAGAGCCGCCGCCACATGACGCTGCGCGGCCTGTTCGAGTTCAAGGTCGATCCGGCTCGCGCCATTCCGCTCGAAGAAGTGGAGTCGGCCAAGGAAATCGTCAAGCGCTTCGCCACCGGCGCGATGTCGCTCGGCTCGATCTCGACCGAAGCCCACGCGACGCTGGCCGTGGCGATGAACCGCATCGGCGGCAAGTCGAACACCGGCGAAGGCGGCGAGGACGAGAAGCGCTACCGCAACGAACTGCGCGGCATCCCTATCAAGCAGGGCGATACGTTCAAGAGCCTGCTGGGCGACCACGTGATCGAGAAGGACCTGGAACTGAAGGCCGGCGACTCGCTGCGCTCGAAGATCAAGCAGGTGGCGTCGGGCCGCTTCGGCGTCACGGCCGAGTACCTGGCGTCCGCCGACCAGATCCAGATCAAGATGGCGCAGGGCGCCAAGCCGGGCGAGGGCGGCCAGCTGCCGGGCCACAAGGTGTCGGACTACATCGGCAAGCTGCGCTACTCGGTACCGGGCGTGGGTCTGATCTCGCCGCCGCCGCACCACGACATCTACTCGATCGAGGATCTGGCACAGCTGATCCACGACCTGAAGAACGTGAACCCGGTGTCGGACATCTCGGTCAAGCTCGTGTCCGAAGTGGGCGTGGGCACCGTGGCAGCCGGCGTGGCCAAGGCCAAGGCCGACCACGTGGTGATTGCCGGCCATGACGGCGGCACGGGCGCCTCGCCGTGGTCGTCGATCAAGTACGCGGGTTCGCCGTGGGAACTGGGCCTGGCCGAAACGCAGCAGACGCTGATGCTCAACGGCCTGCGCAACCGTATCCGCGTGCAGGCTGACGGTCAGATGAAGACGGGCCGCGACGTGGTGATCGGCGCGCTGCTGGGCGCCGACGAGTTCGGCTTCGCCACGGCGCCGCTGGTGGCCGAGGGCTGCATCATGATGCGCAAGTGCCACCTGAACACCTGCCCGGTGGGCGTGGCCACGCAGGATCCGGCGCTGCGCAAGAAATTCCAGGGCAAGCCCGAGCACGTGGTGAACTTCTTCTTCTTCGTTGCAGAAGAAGCCCGCGAGATCATGGCGCAACTGGGCATCCGCACGTTCGACGAGCTGATCGGCCGCGCCGACCTGCTCGATACGCGCGGCGGCATCGAGCACTGGAAGGCGCGCGGCCTGGACTTCAGCCGCATCTTCTACCAGGCGCCGTTCCCGGCCGACGTGCCGCGCTACCACACCGACGTGCAGGACCACGGCCTGTCGGTGGAAGCCGGCAAGGCGCTGGACCATACGCTGATCGCCAAGGCGCGTCCGGCTATCGACAAGGGCGAGCGCGTGTCGTTCATCCAGCCGGTCAAGAACGTGAACCGCACGGTGGGCGCGATGCTGTCGGGCGTGATCGCCAAGCAGTACGGCCACGAGGGGTTGCCTGACGACACGATCCACATCCAGTTCCAGGGCACGGCCGGCCAGTCGTTCGGCGCGTTCCTGGCGCACGGCATCACGATCGATCTCGTTGGCGACGCCAACGACTACGTGGGCAAGGGCCTGTCGGGCGGCCGCGTGATCGTGCGCGCCCCGCACGAGTTCCGCGGCGACCCGACGCGCAACATCATCGTCGGCAACACGGTGCTGTACGGCGCGCTGGCCGGCGAGGCGTTCTTCAACGGCGTGGGCGGCGAGCGTTTCGCGGTGCGTAACTCGGGCGCCACGGCGGTCGTGGAAGGCACGGGCGACCACGGTTGCGAGTACATGACCGGCGGCACGGTGGTGGTGCTGGGCGGCACGGGCCGCAACTTCGCGGCCGGCATGTCGGGCGGCGTGGCCTATGTCTATGACGAGGACGGCCTGTTCGACAAGCGCTGCAATACCGCCATGGTGCAGCTGGAGCCGGTGCTGGCCACGGCCGAGCAGCAGAAGGAGCAGCCGGAATCGCAGTGGCACAAGATCGGCGGCAAGCGCCAGGCCGACGAAGCGATCCTGCGCAACCTGATCGAGCAGCATTTCCGCTACACCGGTTCGGAGCGCGCCAAGGCGCTGCTGGCCGACTGGACCACGGCACGCCGCAAGTTCGTCAAGGTCTTCCCGACCGAGTACAAGCGCGCGCTGGGCGAGATGTACGCCAAGGAGCAGGCCGCCCGCGACAGCGATCGCGAAGCGGTAGCCGCCTGATCGGGCAGCCCCACGACGAGAGGCGCCGCCGGCCACGGGCCGCGGCGCCGAGAAGATACTGACCCCACGCGAGGCCGGCCCGGCCGCCTCGCGCCAAGCAAGACCAAGGATGCAACATGGGTAAGGCGACTGGCTTTCTCGAATTTCCGCGCCAGAACGAAGGCTACGAACCGGTAGTCAAGCGCGTGAAGCACTACAAGGAGTTCGTGTTCGCGCTGTCGGACAACGAGGCGAAGCTCCAGGGTGCGCGCTGCATGGACTGCGGGATTCCGTTCTGCAACAACGGCTGCCCGGTCAACAACATCATTCCCGACTTCAACGACCTGGTGTACCGCCAGGACTGGAAGTCGGCGATCGAGGTGCTGCACCAGACCAACAACTTCCCCGAGTTCACGGGCCGCATCTGCCCGGCGCCGTGCGAGGCCGCCTGCACGCTGGGCATCAACGAACTGCCGGTGGGCATCAAGTCGATCGAGCACGCCATCATCGACAAGGCCTGGGAAGAAGGCTGGGTCGCGCCGCAGGTGGCGAAGCACAAGACTGGCAAGACCGTGGCCGTGGTGGGCTCGGGCCCGGCCGGCATGGCCGCCGCCCAGCAACTGGCGCGCGCCGGCCACGACGTGACCGTGTTCGAGAAGAACGACCGCGTGGGCGGCCTGCTGCGCTACGGCATTCCCGACTTCAAGATGGAGAAGGGCCTGATCGACCGCCGCATCGAGCAGATGCAGGCCGAAGGCGTGACGTTCCGCACCGGCGTGATGGTGACCGATGGCGACAAGCTGCCGGCCGGTATCAAGAACTACGCCCGCGAGACCGTCTCGGCACAGGCGCTGATGGACCAGTTCGACGCCGTGGTGCTGGCGGGCGGCTCCGAAGTGCCGCGCGACCTGCCGGTGCCGAACCGCGACCTGGACGGCGTGCATTACGCGCTGGAGTTCCTGATCCCGCAGAACAAGGAAGTGGCTGGCGACGGCGCCAACGAGATCCGCGCCGAAGGCAAGCACGTGATCGTGATTGGTGGCGGCGATACGGGCTCTGACTGCGTGGGTACGTCGAATCGCCATGGCGCGGTATCCGTGACCCAGTTCGAACTGCTGCCGCAGCCGCCGGAAGAAGAGAACAAGCCGTTGGTGTGGCCGTACTGGCCGATCAAGATGCGCACGTCGTCGTCGCACGACGAAGGCTGCTCGCGCGACTGGTCGGTAGCCACCAAGGAATTCATCGGCGAGAACGGCAAGGTCACGGCGCTGAAGGCGTGCCGCGTGGAGTGGAAGGACGGCCGCATGCAGGAAGTGCCGGGCAGCGAGTTCGTGCTCAAGGCCGACCTGGTGCTGCTGGCCATGGGCTTCACGAACCCGGTGGGCTCGGTGCTCGAGGCGTTCGGCGTGGATACCGACGCGCGCAAGAACGCCAAGGCATCGACCGAAGGCGAGCGTGCCTACCACACCAACGTGCCGAAGGTCTTCGCCGCCGGCGACGTGCGCCGTGGCCAGTCGCTCGTGGTCTGGGCCATCCGCGAAGGCCGCCAGGCCGCCCGCTCGGTGGACGCGTTCCTGATGGGGTATTCGGAACTGCCGCGGTAAGTATCAACCGGTGCCTCCGGTTTTCTCCCCTCTCCCACTTCGCGGGAGAGGGGAGCCAGACAGCGGGTCACGGCGCTACATCCCACACCCCATCAACACCGCCCCCTTTCCATACGTCGCCAGCTTCGCCCCAAGCGAATGCTTCGCCACTGGCGCGTACCCAAGCCTGCGCCAATAGCCCTCCGCATCCTGCACGGCGACCAGCCGCGAAGCGCGCAAGCCATCGCTCAGTGCCACCTTCCGCGCGGCTTCGTATAGCCGCGCCGCCAGTCCCGCTCCGCGCCCGATCGGCGCCACGGCCATGTCGTGCACGAACCACGTCAGCGGTTCGCCATCGGACCAATCTCGCGCGAGCGTACCGTTCCACGGCGGCAACGACGCCTCGGGCCAGGCATGGGTGAACAGGTAGGCGGCCAACGTCCCATCGGGGACTGCGGAGATCCAGCAAGTGGCGGGGGAGAGGTCCAGGCGGCTCGCCAGCGCCCCGGCCGTCTCAACGAGCGCTGTGCCATAGCACTGCGCCTGGATATCGAGCACGGCGGGGAGATCGGCGGCGCGCATCGGCCGGACCGTGAAATCTGACGTTGAAAGCATCAACGGATTATACGAGCGCTCACATTGGGGTCCGCCCTGAGAGCGTTTACGTGCCTGTGCCCGGCGCGCCATTGTTCTTAGAATTTCTCCCAGAACATAACTAAAGAAACTGCCTCGAAAATCCCTTTCAGCCGATTTGGTGCCGCTGCGGTGGGCTGCGGCCCGGAGGAAATTGATGCCCGAAGTACGCAAGATGATGCGGCTTTGGCGAGGTAAAGCGAAGTTGCCAATACTCGCTGCCACGTGGCTGGGGTGTGCTGTTGTCTGCCTGGGTGGCATGACGGCGGTCCTCGCTCAGCCTCCCGCTTTCGCCCAGCTCGCCAGCATTCCGCAAGGCGTGCGCGCGGAATCGCAGAATCGCCAGATTTCGTTCCCCGCACGGTCGCTGCGGATGATCGTCCCATTCCCGGCCGGCAGCGTGGCCGATGCCGTCGCGCGCCTGCTGGCCGAGCGCCTGGAGGTGCGGCTGGCCGTGCCTGTGGAAGTGGACAACCGCCCGGCCGCCTCGGGCACGATGGCGGGCGACCTCGTGGCCAAGGCCAGCTCAGACGGCCACACGCTGCTGTTCCATCAGGCCAACATGCTGATCCAGCCCGGGCTGGAGCCGGTGCCTTATGACGTGATGCGCGACTTCACGCCCGTGGCGCGCGTGGCCGCCACGCCGCTGTTCCTCGTCATCGACGGACGCCTGCCGATGACGACTTCGCAGCAATGGGCCACGGCCGTGCGCTCGAACCCGGCGTCGTACAGCTACGGCTACGGGCAGCCCGGCAGTCCGGCGCACCTCTACGCGGAGTACGCGGTGCGCGGTGGGTCGAACGGGGTGCCGCTGGTGCAGGCCAAGGGCGAGAACGCCGTGGTGCAGGAGATGCTGGCCGGACGCATCAGCGCCTGTTTCTGCTCCTGGACCGCCGTCCAGTCGCATGTGCGTTCAGGTGCACTCAAGATGCTCGGCGTGGCAGGTCCGCTTCGTTCGCCGTTGGCGCCGCAGGTGCCGACGCTGACCGAGGCGGGTCTCGACGGTTACGGCGCCCTGGCCTGGTACGGTGTGATGGCACCGGCCAAGACGCCGCGTGCGATCGTCGCCCGGCTGGCCGGTGAACTCGACAATGTCACCAGCGAGCGCGATGTCCAGACGCAGCTGCTGGCGGCCGGGCTCACGCCGGTGCGCGATTCCCCCGAAGCCTTTGCCACCGCCATCCGCTCGGAATCGGTGCAGTGGCAGGTCATCCTGCGCCAGGGCGCGCCGCGCGCCGAGCCCTGACGCGCGCTTCAAGCGGGCGCCAGGTGCCGGGTGGCGCGCCCTCCACACATTGTTGTCGCTGTGGCAATGGTGAGATCACCACACGGGACAGTGCCCGGTAGGTAGTAGCCCTTATAATGGCGGCCTGCCCAAAACCGGTGACCCTGTGACCGCTCCCGTGCCGAACCCTGCTGGCCACCTTGCCACCGGCCCGAACATCGTCGAACTCTCGGACGTCGATTTCGCGTACGCCGATGGCGCGCGGCCCATTCTCTCCGGCCTTTCCATGCGCTTTCCGCGTGGCAAGGTCGTGGCGGTCATGGGCGGATCGGGCTGCGGCAAGACCACGGTGATGCGGCTGATCGGCGGCATGGTGCGTCCGCAGCGCGGCCGCGTCACGTTCAACGGCGAGAACATCGACGCGATGGACCAGCGCGATCTCTACGCCGTGCGCCGCCAGATGGGCATGCTGTTCCAGTTCGGCGCGCTGTTCACCGACCTGTCTGTCTTCGACAACGTGGCGTTCCCGTTGCGCGAGCATGCGGACCTGCCCGAGTCGATGATCCGAGATCTGGTCTTGATGAAGCTCAATGCCGTGGGTTTGCGCGGCGCGCGTGACCTGATGCCGGCCCAGATCTCTGGCGGCATGGCGCGGCGCGTGGCGCTGGCGCGGGCCATTGCGCTCGATCCGTCGCTGCTGATGTATGACGAGCCGTTCGCCGGACTCGACCCCATCTCGCTGGGCCTGACCGCCCACCTGATCCGCAACCTGAACGACGCGCTGGGCGCCACCACGATCATCGTCTCGCACGATGTGCAGGAGACGTTCCAGATCGCCGATTACGTCTACTTCATCGCCAACGGCGGCATTGCGGCCGAGGGCGCGCCCGAGGACCTGCGCCGCTCGGAAGATCCGTTCGTGCGGCAGTTCGTGCACGCCGAGGCGGACGGCCCGGTGCCGTTCCACTATGCCGGCCCCACGCTGGCCGACGATTTCCTTGCCGGAGGCTCGCGTTGACCGGCCTGTTCGTTTCCATCGGCGCCGCGCTGCGCCAGTTTGTCGGCGGCCTGGGCCGCGGTGCACGCATGTTCCTGCAGTTGCTGGCGCTGTCGCCGGCGCTGCTGCGCCGTTTCCGGCTGGTGACCGACCAGGTGTTCTTCGTCGGCAACCTGTCGCTGGTGATCATCGCCGTGTCGGGCCTGTTCGTGGGCTTCGTGCTGGGGCTGCAGGGCTACTACACGCTGAACCGCTACGGCTCCGAGCAGGCGCTGGGGCTGCTGGTGGCGCTGTCGCTGGTGCGCGAGCTGGGGCCGGTGGTGTCTGCGCTGCTGTTCGCGGGGCGCGCCGGCACGTCGCTGACGGCCGAGATCGGGCTGATGAAGGCCGGCGAGCAGCTGACCGCCATGGAAATGATGGCCGTCAACCCGCTGCAGCGCGTGATCGCGCCGCGCTTCTGGGCGGGCGTGATCGCCATGCCGGTGCTGGCCGCCATCTTCAGTGCGGTAGGCATCCTGGGCGGCTACCTCGTGGGCGTGCAGATGATCGGCGTGGACGCGGGCGCGTTCTGGTCGCAGATGCAGGGCGGCGTCGATGCGCGCGCCGACGTGCTGAACGGGGTCATCAAGAGCTTCATTTTTGGCATCGCGGTGACGTTCATCGCGCTGTACCAGGGCTTCGAGGCCAATCCGACACCTGAAGGCGTATCGCGCGCCACGACGCGCACCGTGGTGATGGCGTCGCTGGCCGTGCTCGGGCTGGATTTCCTGCTGACCGCGCTGATGTTCAGCTAAAGCATTCGTAAAGAGACTCGCATGAAAAAGAATTCGCTGGACTACTGGGTGGGGTTGTTCGTGGTGGTGGGCTTTGCCGCACTGCTGTTCCTGGCGCTCAAGGCCGGCAACCTGAGCAGCTTCTCGTTCCAGGACACCTACACGGTGACCGCCAACTTCGACAACATCGGCGGCCTGAAGCCGCGCGCGCCGGTCAAGAGCGCCGGCGTGGTGGTGGGCCGCGTGTCGTCGATCACGTTCGACGACAAGGAATACCTGGCCAAGGTCACGATGCACCTGGACAAGCGCTTCGAGTTCCCGCGCGATACCTCGGCCAAGATCCTGACCTCGGGCCTGCTCGGCGAGCAGTACATCGGCCTGGAAGCCGGTGGCGACGACAAGATGCTGGCACAGGGCAGCAAGATCACGATGACGCAGTCGGCCGTGGTGCTCGAGAACCTGATCGGCCAGTTCCTCTATAACAAGGCGGCCGATGCCGGCGGCGGCGCACCCGCCCCGGCGGCCGCCCCGACTCCTTCTTCTTCGACGGATACGTCCGGTTCGGGCGCGGCGGCACTGCCGGCGGCGCCTGGGCTGGGCGGCAAATAAGCATGTATGCACGCCTGATTGCGGCCTCGGCGGCCGCCCTGGTCCTGGCCGGCTGCGCCACGGGCCCCAACGCCAACCCGGCCGATCCGCTGGAGCCGTTCAACCGTGGCGTCAGCACGTTCAACGACAACCTCGACAAGTACGCGCTGAAGCCGGCGGCCGAAGGCTACCAGGCCGTGGTGCCGTCGCCGGTGCGCACGGCCGTGGGCAACTTCTTCTCGAACATCAGCGACGTCTACTCGGCCGGCAACAACCTGCTGCAGGGCAAGCCGACGCGCGCGCTGGAAGACACCATGCGCGTGGCGATCAACAGCGTGCTGGGGATCGGCGGCCTGATCGACATCGCCACCCCGGCCGGACTGCCCAAGTACAAGGAAGACTTCGGCCAGACGCTGGGTGTATGGGGCGTGCCCTCGGGCCCGTACCTGGTGCTGCCGCTGTTCGGGCCGAGCAATGTGCGCGATGCGTCGGGCATGGTGGTGGACCGCTTCATGGACCCGAGCACCTATATCGCGCCGTGGTACGCGCGCCTGTCGGTGACCGGCGTGCGCGTGATCGATGGCCGCTCGCAACTGCTGGGGGCGTCGAACCTGATCGAGGCCGCCGCGCTCGACAAGTACGCCTTCCTGCGCGATTCGTACATGCAGCGCCGGCAGTACCTGATCTATGACGGCAACCCGCCGTCCACGGACGACGACGAAGATCAATCGGCGCCGTCGCCGGCATCTCCGGACGCGCTGGCGCCCCAGGCCGGCTGACCGGGCGCCAGCCCAGTCCTGGCAACGGCTCCGGCGCTGTGAGCGCGCTGTGAGCCCTGAAACAAAGTGTTGGAAAGTGCCGTTTGATCCATAAATGGCACGACATGGCACCGGCTGCTATGTTTCAATGACCCCGTCCCGGCGCTGCAATCGGTGTTCCGGGAGGGCGTGATCCTGCCGATAAGGCGGTATCACCACAATAAAGAAAGGAAATTCCCATGCTCAAGCGAGTTCTGCTTCCCTTCCTGACCGTTCTGGCGTTCTCGGGCGCCGCGCAGGCCCAGGCCGTCGACACGTCCAACCCGGACGCGCTGGTCAAGGCAGTCGTGAACGACGTGATGGCAACCGTACAGGCCGACAAGGACATGCAGGCCGGCAACATCGGCAAGATCACGCAACTCGTGGAGCAGAAGATCCTGCCGCACGCCGATTTCACGCGCACCACGCAGATCGCCATGGGCCGCAACTGGTCGAAAGCCTCGCCGGAGCAGCAGAAGACGATCACCGACGAGTTCAAGACGCTGCTGATCCGCACCTACGCCGGCGCCATCGCCCAGATCCGCGACCAGAAGGTGCAGTATCGTCCGTACCGCGGCACGGCCGAGGACACCGACGCCACGATCCGCACCCAGGTCATCAACAAGGGCGAGCCGATCCAGATGGACTACCGCCTGGAGAAGACCGCCGCCGGCTGGAAGGTCTACGACATCAACGTGCTGGGCGCCTGGCTGACCGAGGCCTACAAGGGCAGCTTCAATACCATCGCTACCCAGCAGGGTATCGACGGCATCATCAAGACGCTGCAGGACCGCAACCGCCAGCTGGCCAACGCCAAGGGCTGAGACCCTCACGCCTGGCTCCGCTGCGCCGCACCATGGCGCGCGGATCTGGACTACAATGCCCATGTGCTCCCGCCTCCAGGCGGGAGCTTCCTTTTCGAGACTGCCCCGCTCCCATGCCCGCCATTGGCCCTACGCTGACCAACCGCAACGCCGCCGCCGTGCTGCGTGACGGGTTGTCGCATGTGCGGCAGGGCGATGTGACGGTCGATTGCAGCGCGCTGACCCAGGTGGATTCCTCCGCCGTGGCGGTGCTGCTGGCCTGGCAGCGTGCCGCGGCGCAGCGCGGCCAGTCGCTGGCGCTGCACGGCGTGCCGCCGCAACTGCAGTCGCTGGCCAGCCTCTACGGCGTCGACGGCCTGCTGGGCCTCGCGGCCGGCGCCTCCCTCCCGCACCACCACCACCGACATTGAACCGGCATCCGTTGCCGCGCGCGTGAACCTGCGTGCGGCCATGCGATGCCACGGCACCGGGCCGCGGCCCGGCGTCGCACCGGTACAGAGCGGGGGAACCCCCGTATCCCCTATAATTCCGGGTTGTTCGTCCCCAAGTCGCCCCCACATGGCCTGAGACCATTCCCTCAGGTGCAGCGCGGCTAACCTTCGAGGGCGCTTCCCAATTCCAAGAGAGGCCCGGCCGTGCAAGCGGCCCCGTCCCAACACCTGGCCATGAAAGCCATCGAAATCAACGATGTCCGCAAGCGCTACCGCAACCTGCAGGCGCTCAAGGGCGTCAGTTTCAGCGTCGAACGTGGCGAATTCTTCGGGCTGCTTGGCCCCAACGGCGCCGGCAAGACCACGCTGATCTCGATCCTCGCCGGGCTGAACCACGCCGATTCGGGTTCGGTCAGCGTGCTTGGCCACGATGTGGTGGACGACTACCGCATGGCGCGCCGCATGCTCGGCGTGGTGCCGCAGGAACTGGTGTTCGACCCGTTCTTCACGGTGCGCGAGACGTTGCGGCTGCAGTCGGGCTACTTCGGCCTGACACGCAACGACGACTGGATCGACGAGATCATGGCCAACCTCGATCTCACCAACAAGGCCGACAGCAACATGCGCCAGCTCTCGGGCGGCATGAAGCGCCGGGTGCTGGTGGCGCAGGCGCTGGTGCACCGCCCGCCCGTGATCGTGCTCGACGAGCCGACCGCCGGCGTGGACGTGGAACTGCGCCAGACGCTGTGGAAGTTCATCTCGCGCCTCAACCGCGAGGGCCATACGATCATCCTGACCACCCACTACCTGGAAGAAGCCGAGGCGCTGTGCGACCGCATCGCCATGCTCAAGTTCGGCGAGGTGGTGGCGCTGGACCGCACCAGCAGCCTGCTGAACCAGTTTGCCGGGTTGCAACTCGTCCTGACACTTTCGAAGGGTACGCTGCCGGCCGAGCTGGAGGCGCTGCGCACGCCGGGCAACCCGGGCGAGCGCGCGTACCGGCTGCGGCTGTCGGGTTTCGAGGCCGTGGAACCGATCCTGGCGGCGCTGCGCACCGCCGGCTGCGAAGTCGAGGACATGGAAATCAGCAAGGCCGACCTGGAGGACGTATTCGTGCAGATCATGCGCCGCGAGGGCGAAATGCCCGGCAGCACGCCGAATGCCGCCATGGAGGCCGCAGCATGAAGAATCCGGCCGATATTGACGTGACGCAACAGCAACGGCTGGATTCGATGGCGGTGGGCGGCCTGGTGGGCTTCCGTACGCTGCTCTACAAGGAGGTGCTGCGCTTCTGGAAGGTGGCCTTCCAGACCGTGGCCGCGCCAGTGCTGACCGCCGTGCTGTACCTGCTGATCTTCGGCCATGTGCTCGAAGACCGCGTGCGCGTGTACGACCAGATCAGCTATACGGCCTTCCTGGTGCCGGGGCTGGTGATGATGAGCGTGCTGCAGAATGCGTTCGCCAACAGTTCCTCGTCGCTGATCCAGTCCAAGATCACGGGCAACCTGGTGTTCATCCTGCTGCCGCCGCTGTCGCACTGGGAGATGTTCGGCGCCTACGTGGGCGCATCGGTCATCCGCGGGCTCGCGGTGGGCCTGGGCGTGCTGCTGGTGACCGCGTGGTTCGCCAACCTGCACTTTGCCTATCCGCTCTGGATTCTGGTGTTCGGCCTGGCCGGCGCGGGCATCCTGGGCACGCTGGGCCTGATTGCCGGCATCTGGGCCGAGAAATTCGACCAGCTGGCCGCGTTCCAGAACTTCCTGATCATGCCGGCGACGTTCCTGTCCGGCGTGTTCTATTCGATCCACTCCCTGCCGCCGTTCTGGCAGGCGGTGTCGCACGCCAACCCGTTCTTCTACATGATCGACGGGTTCCGCTACGGCTTCTTCGGCGTGTCCGACGTGCCGCCGCTGCACAGCCTGTCCGTGATGGCCGTGGCCTTCGTGCTGCTGGCCGGGCTGGCGCTGCGCCTGCTGCGCAAGGGTTACAAGCTGCGGCACTGATCGGAATCCATCGATCCGCCGCTCTTCACTGATTACATTTGAGACAGACATGCTGCCTACACCGGAACAAGTCAGGGATTACATTGCCCAAGGTTTGCCCTGCGAACATCTGCAAGTGGAAGGCGACGGCCAGCACTTCTTCGCCACGATCGTGAGCGCGGAGTTCGACGGCAAGCGCCTGATCCAGCGGCACCAGCGGGTCTACGCGGCACTGGGCGACCGCATGCGCGCCGAAATCCATGCGCTGTCGATGAAGACGTTGACGCCCGCCGAATGGCAGGCCGGGGCCGGCAAGTAAGCCAGCCCTCACTACAGAACAACTGCCGGCCGGGCGTGTGTCCGGGCGGCGTACCAGACAGAACATGGACAAATTCCAGATCCAGGGCAATGGCCCGCTCAAGGGCGAGATCCGCGTGTCGGGCGCCAAGAACGCGGCGCTGCCGATCCTCTGCGCGAGCCTGCTGACCGCCGACACGGTGACCATCGACAACGTGCCGGACCTGCAGGACACCCGCACCATGCTCAAGCTGCTGCGCCAGATGGGCATGCAGGCCGGGATGGTGGACGGCGTGGCCACGCTGACCGGCGCCGACATCAATGCGCCGGAAGCGTCGTACGATCTGGTCAAGACCATGCGCGCGTCGATCCTGGTGCTGGGCCCGCTCGTGGCCCGCTTCGGCGAGGCCCGCGTCTCGCTGCCGGGCGGCTGCGGCATTGGCGCGCGTCCGGTGGACCAGCACATCAAGGGCCTGCAGGCAATGGGCGCCGAGATCACCATCGAGCACGGCTTCATCCACGCCCGCGCCAGCCGCCTCAAGGGCGCCCGCGTGGTGACGGACATGATCACCGTGACCGGCACCGAGAACCTGCTGATGGCCGCCACGCTGGCCGACGGCGAGACCGTGCTGGAGAACGCCGCGCGCGAACCCGAAGTGACCGATCTGGCCGAGCTGCTCGTCAAGATGGGGGCGAAGATCGAGGGCATCGGCACCGATCGCCTGGTGATCCATGGCGTGGACCGCCTGCACGGCGCCCGCCACAGCGTGGTGGCCGACCGCATCGAGGCCGGTACCTTCCTGTGCGCGGCCGCCGCCACGCTCGGTGACCTGACGCTGCGCGACATCCCGCCGGCCATCCTCGACGCGGTGCTGATCAAGCTGCGCGAAGCCGGCGCCCATATCGAGACGGGCGACAGCTGGATTCGCCTGGCCATGCCGAAGCGGGCGCAGGCCGTGAGCTTCCGCACCTCGGAATATCCGGCCTTCCCGACCGACATGCAGGCGCAGTTCATGGCGCTGAACGCCGTGGCCGAAGGCACCGCGCGCATCACCGAGACGATCTTCGAGAACCGCTTCATGCACGTCCAGGAGCTGAACCGCCTGGGCGCCAGCATCACGGCCGAGGGCAATACCGCCGTGGTGACTGGCGTGCCGCGCCTGTCGGGCGCCAACGTGATGGCCACCGACCTGCGCGCGTCGGCCAGCCTCGTGATCGCCGGCCTGGTGGCCGATGGCGAAACGACGATCGACCGGATCTACCATCTGGACCGTGGCTACGACCGCATGGAAGACAAGCTGTCGGCCGTGGGCGCCATGATCCGCCGCATCGGCTGAATACAAGAACGACCGACCACGATCGCATCGAGTCGCCCCTGAACGCGTTTTGAAGAATCTACGATGAGCCCCGCTTTCAATGCCTCGCCCGACCAGCTGACGCTGGCGCTTTCCAAGGGCCGCATCTTCAAGGAAACGCTGCCGCTGCTGGCCGCCGCCGGCATCGAGGTCACCGAAGACCCGGAAACCTCGCGCAAGCTGATCCTGCCGACGACCGATCCGGCCGTGCGCGTGATCATCGTGCGTGCCTCGGACGTGCCGACCTACGTGCAGTACGGCGCGGCCGATTTCGGCGTGGCCGGCAAGGACGTGCTGATGGAAAACGGCATGGCGGGCCTGTACGCGCCGATCGACCTGAACATCGCCCGCTGCCGCATGTCGGTGGCGGTGCCGGCCGGCTTCGACTACGCCAAGGCCGTGCGCCAGGGCGCGCGGCTGGCCGTGGCCACCAAGTACGTGCAGACGGCGCGCGAGCATTTTGCGAAGAAGGGCGTGCACGTGGACCTGATCAAGCTGTACGGCTCGATGGAACTGGGGCCGCTGGTGGGGCTGTCGGATGCCATCGTCGACCTGGTCAGCACGGGCGGCACGCTGCGCGCGAACAACCTGGTCGAGGTCGAGGAGATCGTGCAGATCTCGTCGCGGCTGGTGGTCAACCAGGCGGCACTGAAGCTCAAGCGGGAACGGCTCGCGCCGATTCTTGACGCATTTGAACGGGCCTCGGCGGCAATCGCCTGAGGTGGCGCTGATCCGGGACCCGCAAGGAACGAAGTCATGAACGAATCCGAAATGGAAAACCTGGCAATCCGCCGGCTCGATTCGACCGAGCCGGGCTTTGCCGAGGCGCTGCGGCAGGTGCTGGCCTTCGAGGCCTCGGAAGACGAGGCCATCGACCGCGCCGCCGCCGATATCCTGGCCGATGTGCGCCGCCGCGGCGACGATGCCGTGCTCGAATACACGCGCCGCTTCGACCGCCTGGAAGCGGTCTCGATGAATGCGCTGGAAATCTCTCAGTCCGAGCTCGAAGCCGCGCTGGAAGACCTGGAGCCCAAGCGCCGCGCCGCGCTGGAAGCCGCCGCCGCCCGTGTGCGCGCCTACCACGAGAAGCAGAAGATCGAGTGCGGCAGCCATAGCTGGGAGTACACCGAATCGGACGGCACGATGCTGGGCCAGAAGGTGACCCCGCTGGACCGCGTGGGCCTGTACGTGCCCGGCGGCAAGGCAGCCTATCCGTCGTCGGTGCTGATGAACGCGATCCCGGCGCGCGTGGCTGGGGTCAAGGAAGTGATCATGGTCGTGCCCACGCCCGGCGGCGTGCGCAATGAACTGGTGCTGGCCGCCGCGCAGATTGCCGGGGTGGACCGCGTGTTCACGATCGGCGGCGCGCAGGCCGTGGGGGCCCTGGCCTATGGCACCGCCACGCTTCCGCAGGTGGACAAGATCGTCGGCCCGGGCAACGCCTACGTGGCTGCCGCCAAGCGCCGCGTGTTCGGCACGGTCGGCATCGACATGATTGCCGGCCCGTCCGAAATCCTCGTGATCTGCGACGGTACGACCGATCCGGACTGGGTGGCGATGGACCTGTTCTCGCAGGCCGAGCACGATGAACTGGCGCAGTCGATCCTGCTGTGCCCGGACGAGGACTACCTGCGCCGCGTGGAGGAAAGCATCCAGCGCCAGTTGCCGACGATGCCGCGCCGCGAGGTCATTGCCGCATCGCTGTCCGGCCGGGGTGCGCTGATCAAGGTGCGCGACATGGAAGAGGCGTGCGAGATCGCCAACGCCATCGCACCCGAGCACCTGGAGATTTCCGCCGAGAACCCGCGCCAGTGGAGCGAGAAGATCCGCCACGCCGGCGCCATCTTCCTGGGCCGCTACACGAGCGAGTCGCTTGGCGACTACTGCGCCGGCCCGAACCACGTGCTGCCCACCTCGCGTACCGCGCGTTTCTCGTCGCCGCTGGGCGTGTACGACTTCCAGAAGCGGTCGAGCCTGATCGAGGTCAGCGAGGGCGGGGCGCAGATGCTGGGCCAGATCGCGGCCGAACTGGCCTATGGCGAGGGGCTGCAGGCCCACGCGCGCAGCGCCGAGTACCGTTTCAAACGTTAAGCCAATCTCAAAGCCGCCCCCAAGAGGATCGATATGTCAGCCGTAGACCCATCCCTGATCGAACGCATCATCCGTGACGACGTACGCGCCATGGGCGCCTACCATGTCGCCGACTCGCACGGACTGGTGAAGCTCGACGCGATGGAGAACCCCTACCGGCTGCCGCCCGCGCTGCGCGACCAGCTGGCCACGCGGCTGGCCGAGGTGGCCCTGAACCGCTACCCGGTGCCGAGCAGCGAAGCCCTGCGGGCCAGGCTGAAGACCGTGATGAACGTGCCGGCCGGCATGGACGTCATGCTCGGCAATGGTTCGGACGAACTGATCAGCATCCTTTCCCTGGCCGCCGCAAAGCCTGGCGCCCGCGTACTGGCGCCGGTGCCCGGCTTCGTGATGTACGCGATGTCGGCCCAGTTCGCCGGGCTGGAGTTCGTCGGCGTGCCGCTGCGCGCCGATTTCTCGTTGGACCGTGACGCCATGCTGGCGGCGATGGCCGAGCACAAGCCGGCCATCATCTATCTGGCCTATCCGAACAACCCGACCGGCAACCTGTTCGACGCCGCCGACATGGAAGCGATCGTCCGTGCCGCGCAGGGCGAGGTGTGCCGCAGCCTGGTGGTGGTGGACGAGGCCTACCAGCCGTTCGCGCAGGAAAGCTGGATGCCCCGGCTGACCGAATTCGGCAACCTGCTGGTGATGCGTACCGTGTCGAAACTTGGCCTGGCAGGCATCCGCCTGGGCTACATGGCCGGATCGCCGGCATGGCTGGCGCAGTTCGACAAGGTGCGCCCGCCGTATAACGTCAACGTGCTGACCGAGGCCACCGCATTGTTTGCGCTCGAACACGTGGCCGTGCTCGACGAGCAGGCCGCGCAACTGCGCGCCGAACGGGCCAGGCTGGCGGACGCCATGGCGGCGCTGCCGGGCGTGACGGTGTTCCCGAGCGCGGCCAATTTCCTGCTGGTTCGCGTGGCGAATGCGGCACAGACGTTCGATCGGCTGCTCGCGCGGAAGGTATTGATCAAGAACGTGAGTAAAATGCACGCATTGCTGGCCAACTGTCTGCGCGTGACGGTCAGCACCCCCGAAGAAAACGCGCAGTTTCTTGAAGCATTCCAGGCTTCATTGCAGGATTAACCCCACCATGCGTGTTGTAGAGGTCACTCGCGATACCTCGGAAACGCAGATTCGCGTTTCGCTGAACCTTGATGGCACCGGCCGCCAGAAGCTGGCGTCGGGCGTGCCATTCCTCGACCACATGCTGGACCAGAT
Organism: Cupriavidus agavae; assembly: GCF_004217045.1. Classification (GTDB taxonomy): domain Bacteria; phylum Pseudomonadota; class Gammaproteobacteria; order Burkholderiales; family Burkholderiaceae; genus Cupriavidus; species Cupriavidus agavae. The sequence continues at coordinate 122,293 of NZ_SGXM01000007.1, read as the reverse complement.
CGCCCGCCATGGCATGTTCGACCTTGAGGTCGAGGCGAAGGGCGACACCCACATCGACGACCACCACACCGTGGAAGACGTCGGCATCACGCTCGGCCAGGCCGTGGCGCGCGCCATCGGCGACAAGAAGGGCATCACCCGCTACGGCCACAGCTACGTGCCGCTGGACGAATGCCTGTCGCGCGTGGTGATCGACTTCTCGGGCCGCCCGGGCCTGGAGTTCCACGTGCCGTTCACGCGCGCCCGCGTGGGCACGTTCGACGTGGACCTGACGATCGAGTTCTTCCGCGGCTTCGTGAACCACGCCGGCGTGACGCTCCATATCGACAACCTGCGCGGCATCAATGCCCACCACCAGTGCGAGACCGTGTTCAAGGCCTTCGGCCGGGCGCTGCGCATGGCCGTGGAGCTGGACCCGCGCGCGGCCAACCAGATTCCATCGACCAAGGGCACGCTCTGACCCATACTGCCCATATCCAGGACTGACCTGCGCCCCCACTGCAGGCGAGCCGGCTGGTTGCGGCGACGCTGATACGCCACCACCGCCACTCCCCCGCATCCGATGGATACGCTCAAGTCTTTCATCTCGCTGCTGGCGCTGATCAACCCGATCGGGGCGATCCCGTTCTTCATCAGCCTGACCAGCCAGCAGACCGAGGCCGAAAAGCTGAAGACGATCAAGACGGCGTCGATCGCCGTGGCGATCGTGGTGGGGTTGTCGGCGCTGCTGGGCCAGCAGATCATCGCGTTCTTCAACATCACGGTGGCGTCGCTGCAGGTAGGCGGCGGGCTCATCATGATCATGATGGCGATGAACATGCTGAACGCGCAGGCCGGCCGCACCAAGGCCACGCCCGAGGAAGAGGACGAGGCCGAGGCCAAGACGAGCGTGGCGGTGGTGCCGCTGGCGCTGCCGTTGCTGACCGGGCCGGGTTCGATCAGCACGGTGATCGTCTATGCAGGAAAGACCGACCACTGGTACGAGCTGCTGTTCCTGGTGGCGATTGGCGTGGTGCTGGGGTTCGTGGTGTACGGAACGTTCCGCGCGGCCGACCCGATCGCGCGGGTCATCGGCAGGACCGGAATCAATATTGGTACGCGCCTGATGGGTTTGATCCTGTCGGCGCTGGCCGTCGAATTCATTGTGGACGGGCTCAAGACATTGTTGCCTGTTTTGAAATCATGACTACCATAGCAATTGTGGATTACGGCATGGGCAACCTGCGCTCGGTGGCGCAGGCGCTGCGCGCCGCGGCGCCGGAAGCGGATGTCCAGGTCGTGGACCGCCCCGAGGCGATCCGCGCGGCAGACCGCGTGGTGCTGCCGGGGCAGGGCGCGATGCCGGACTGCATGGGCGCGCTGGGCGAATCGGGCCTGCAGCAGGCCGTGCTGGAGGCCGCCGCGTCCAAGCCGATGCTCGGCGTGTGCGTTGGCGAACAGATGCTGTTCGAGCGAAGCCACGAAGCTCGTGCCGGCGCGGACAGCACCCCGGCGCTGGCGCTGATGCCCGGCGAGGTGATCCGCTTCGAGCTGGACGGCATGACTCAAGCCGACGGCTCGCGCTTCAAGGTGCCGCAGATGGGCTGGAACCGCGTCCGCCAGACCCGGGCCCACCCGCTCTGGAACGGCATCCCGGACGACAGCTGGTTCTATTTCGTGCACAGCTACTATGTGCGCGCGCAGGACACGGCCCATGTGGCCGGCGAGACGGACTACGGCGTTGTGTTTACCAGCGCAGTGGCCCGCGATAATATTTTTGCCACGCAGTTCCACCCCGAGAAGAGTGCCGCCATGGGTTTGCAGCTGTACCGGAATTTCGTGCACTGGAACCCGTGAAGCGGCAGAAGCACCCGCTCCGGCATCGCCCCTTTCCTATTTACACAACCACCACGCTCGTTACGCTATGTTGCTCATTCCGGCCATCGACCTGAAGGACGGTCAGTGTGTACGCCTCAAACAAGGCGACATGGACCAGGCCACCGTCTTTTCCGAAGATCCCGCCGCCATGGCACGCCATTGGGTCGACCAGGGCGCCCGCCGCCTGCATCTGGTGGATCTGAATGGCGCCTTCGTCGGCAAGCCGCGCAACGAGGCGGCCATCAAGGCCATCATCGCCGAGGTGGGCGACGAGATCCCCGTGCAGCTCGGCGGCGGCATCCGCGACCTGAACACGATCGAGCGCTGGCTCGACGACGGCCTCTCGTACGTGATCATCGGCACGGCTGCGGTGAAGAACCCCGGCTTCCTGAAGGACGCCTGCTCGGCCTTTGGCGGCCACATCATCGTCGGGCTCGACGCCAAGGATGGCAAGGTGGCCACCGACGGCTGGAGCAAGCTGACCGGCCACGAAGTGGCCGACCTGGCGCGCAAGTACGAGGACTACGGCGTCGAAGCCATCATCTACACCGACATCGGCCGCGACGGCATGCTGCAGGGCATCAATATCGATGCCACCGTCAAGCTGGCGCAATCGATGTCGATCCCGGTGATTGCCAGCGGCGGCCTCTCGAACATGGCCGATATCGACCAGCTCTGCGCCGTCGAGCACGAGGGTGTGGAAGGCGTAATCTGTGGCCGCGCGATCTACTCGGGCGACCTGAACTTCACGGCCGCGCAGGCCCACGCCGACAAGCTGGGCGCCGAGTAACCCCGCCGCCCAGGGTGCCACGGGCGCCACAACCAGCCGCTGCCCGGCCGGGCGGCGGCAGGCAAGGAATCTCATGCTAGCCAAACGTATCATCCCCTGCCTCGACGTCACGAACGGGCGGGTGGTCAAGGGCGTCAATTTCGTGGAACTGCGCGACGCGGGCGACCCCGTGGAAATCGCGCGCCGCTATGACGACCAGGGTGCCGATGAAATCACTTTTCTCGACATCACCGCAACCAGCGACGGCCGCGACCTGATCCTCCACATCATCGAGGCCGTGGCCTCGCAGGTATTCATTCCGCTGACCGTCGGTGGCGGTGTGCGCACCGTTGAAGACGTGCGCCGCCTGCTCAACGCGGGCGCCGACAAGATCAGCGTCAATTCGTCGGCGATCGCCAATCCCCAACTGGTCTCGGACGCCACCGGCAAGTACGGGTCGCAGTGCATCGTGGTTGCCATCGACGCCAAGCGCACCTCGGCGCCGGGCGAACCGGCCCGCTGGGAAGTCTTCACGCATGGCGGGCGCAAGGCCACCGGCCTCGATGCCGTGGCCTGGGCGGCCGAGATGGCACGGCGCGGCGCCGGCGAGATCCTGCTGACCAGCATGGACCGCGATGGCACAAAGAGCGGCTTCGATCTCGAACTGACGCGCGCGGTCAGCGATGCCGTGCCGGTGCCGGTCATCGCCTCGGGCGGCGTGGGTGGCCTGCAGGACCTGGCCGACGGCATCAGGCTGGGCCGTGCCGACGCGGTGCTGGCCGCCAGCATTTTCCATTACGGCCAGCACACGGTTGGCGAAGCCAAGGCTTTCATGGCCCGCGAGGGCATTCCGGTCCGGATCTGATCATGGCGAACAAGTGGTTGAACAAGGTGAAGTGGGACGATAACGGCCTGGTGCCGGTGATCGTCCAGGAGACGGGCTCCAACGACGTGCTGATGTTCGCGTTCATGAACCGCGAGGCGCTGCTGCGCACCGTGGAGCTGGGCGAGGCCGTGTTCTGGTCGCGCTCGCGCAAGCGCCTGTGGCACAAGGGCGAGGAATCGGGCCACGTGCAGAAAGTGCACGAAATCCGACTCGATTGCGATGAGGACGTGGTGCTGCTCAAGGTCACGCAGATCGACAGCATCGCGTGCCACACCGGCCGCCACTCGTGCTTCTTCCAGAAGTTCGAAGGCGACGCCGACTCGGGCGACTGGCAGACCGTGGAGCCGGTGCTCAAGGATCCGTCCACGATCTACACTTCGAAATCATGAGCCAGGACATCTCCCCGGCCGACGTGCTGGCGCGCGTGGCCGCCACGCTGGAGTCGCGCAAGCCCGAACACGGCGGCGATCCCGAGTCGTCGTATGTGGCAAAACTGTTCCGCAAGGGCGACGACGCCATCCTGAAGAAGATTGGCGAGGAAGCCACCGAGACCGTGATGGCGGCCAAGGATGCGCGCGCAGCCGGTCTGGAGGCGGGCGCCGTGGACAAGCTGGTCTACGAGGTGGCCGATCTCTGGTTCCACTCGATGGTGCTGCTGGCGCACGTGGGCCGCTCGCCGGCCGACGTGGTCAACGAGCTGGCGCGCCGCGAAGGCATGTCGGGCCTGGCGGAGAAGGCCAGCCGCAAGGAGTAGGATGAAGCATGCGCCCGGAGCGGGTCCGGGCGCGGCAACGCTGGAGGGCACGATGGCGACGGACTACACCACGCAGGTCACCACGACGGTCGATTCCGACAAACTTGATGGATTGCGAAAGCTCTCGCATATCCTTTATGCGCTCTATGCGATACATTGGCTCACTGGCGGCATCACGGCGCTGATCGCCATTGTCGTCAACTACGTGAAGCGCGACGATGCCCGGGGCACGCTCTATGCGTCTCACTTCGCGTGGCAGATCCGCACGTTCTGGTGGGCCATCCTCTGGTACGCGGTAGGGGGCGGGCTGTTCCTGACGGTGCTGCTGATTCCCATGGCCATCGGGCTCTGGTGCCTGCTGTCGTTGTGGATGCTGTATCGTATTATCAAGGGCTGGCTGTACCTGAACGACCGCAAGCCGATGTACCCCGGCGAGCAGTTCTGAGGGCGGCCGCGTCACGCTGCAACGAAAATTTCATGAAATCCCAGGACAATTGCCTTTTCTGCAAGATCGTGGCCGGCCAGATCCCGTCGAACAAGGTATATGAAGACGACGACCTGCTGGCGTTTCACGATATCCATCCCAAAGCGCCGGTACACTTTCTGGTTATTCCGAAATCGCATGTCGATTCGCTGGCCGATTGCGGACCCGGCGATGGCGGTGTGCTTGCTAGAATAATGCTCAAGGTGCCTGAACTGGCGCGCCTTGCCGGCTGCACCAACGGCTTCCGCACGGTGATCAATACCGGAACGGATGGCGGGCAGGAGGTCTTCCACCTGCACCTGCACGTATTGGGCGGCCCGCGCGACCAGTGGCAGTCACCGGCGTTCTGACGGTTTTCGTCGGACAGCCTGGGCATGAAGACCGACCGGGGCAGCAATGCGCCGGCGGATGTTGCGTCGGCCACCGTCGACCGGCGCAGCCTTTGAGGGACGGAACTACAGGCGGGGCGGCTACCTCATCCGACGCCGCGGCTATATCAGGAGCAAGAAATGGGTTCGTTTAGCATTTGGCACTGGCTGATCGTGCTGGTGATCGTCATGCTCGTCTTCGGTACCAAGAAGCTGCGCAATATCGGCAATGACCTGGGCGGCGCGGTGAAGGGTTTCAAGGACGGCATGAAGGATGGCAACGGCGAAGCAGCGGCCGATGGCCAGCCGGCACCGGCCAAGGAACTGCGCGACACCACCACGATCGACGTGGAAGCCAAGGAAAAGTCGCGCCAGCAGTAAAGCGGGCGGCTGATTACCTCCCTTCGCATGGCGGCTGCGCGGTAGGCGGCCGCCATTCACGTGTCCCTGTTCCGAAGTCCGCATGATCGATCTCGGCATTTCCAAGCTGGCACTGATCGGCGCCGTGGCGCTGATCGTGATCGGCCCCGAGCGTTTGCCGAAAGTGGCGCGCACGGTTGGCGCACTGGTCGGCCGTGCGCAGCGCTATATCAACGACGTCAAGGCTGAAGTCAGCCGCGAGGTGGAACTCGAGGAACTGCGCAAGATGCGCACGGAATTCGAGACCGCCGCGCGCGATGTCGAGCAGACCATCCACAAGGAAGTCAACGAGCACACCCAGGCGCTCAACGAGGCCCTGAATGGTGCCGAGCCGGCCGAAGGTGCGTCCGGCTTCGACTCCGGCATCTCGGCCGGCTATGTGCCGAGCTGGGACAGTGCGCACAAATCCCATAACGGGCGCAAGAGCTGGCGCGTCAAGCAGGGCGCCCGGCCGATCTGGTTCAAGCGCCAGCAGAACACGCGCGTCTGGGTGCAGTCCGGCGCCGCCCGCGTGAAACGCCACCGCCCGGCCAGCGGCCGCAACCGTTCCTTTTTCGAGTAAGCATGGCGGGCACCCCCGAATCCCACGATCCCAACGCCGAGTCCCAGCAAGAGACATTCATTTCCCACCTGGTCGAGCTGCGCGAGCGGCTGGTCAAGGCCGTGGGCGGCGTGATCCTCGTCTTCGTCTGCCTGGTCTACTGGGCGGCGGAGATCTTTAACCTGTTCTCCGCCCCGCTGACCGCATCGCTGCCCAAGAACGGCCGCATGATCGTGACCGACGTGACGGGCTCGTTCTTCGTGCCGATGAAGGTCACGATGCTCGTGTCGTTCCTGATCGCGCTGCCGTGGGTGCTGTACCAGATCTGGCGCTTCGTGGCGCCGGGCCTGTACCAGCATGAGAAGAAACTGATCCTGCCGCTGGTCACGAGCACCTATGTGCTGTTCCTGTGCGGCGTGGCATTCGCTTATTTCCTGGTATTCCCGACCGTCTTCCATTTCATGGCGCATTACAACGCGCCGCTCGGGGCCGAGATGTCCACGGACATCGATAAATACCTGAGTTTCGCCATGACCACGTTCCTGGCATTCGGCATTACGTTCGAAGTGCCGGTGGTGGTGATCGTGCTGGTCAAGTTTGGCGTGGTGGAACTGGAAAAACTGCGGCAGATCCGCCCCTATGTGATCGTCGGGGCCTTCATCATCGCCGCCGTTGTCACACCACCTGATGTGATGTCGCAACTCCTGCTGGCCGTGCCGCTCGTGCTGTTGTACGAACTCGGCCTGCTCATGGCGCGTTTTGTGACGCGTCAGCCTCTCGGCACCCCCGCAGAGGGCGAAACTCAGCCCGACTGAGTTCCCCGCCAGATGTTAACGGCCTGTATCGGGCCGGTCTTAATGCTGCTTTTGCACCAAAATGGTGAAAATATTGGGGTTTGCTGTTGCTTCATCACAACAAGAAGCGTCAGTAAACCCGGTTTACGGCGAAAAAGACTTCTGACGGGCTGGGGGGGTGACACATAATACGACGCAGACGTGAAGCTTAATGCGTCGCCCAAGCACTTGGGCAACCAAGATTTCCCAATCAGTTGACAAGGAAAGTGTCGATATGAAGATGAAACTGTTTGCTGCTGCCGTTGCCGCTCTGGCCGCCGGCGGCGCCTATGCCCAGTCGAGCGTAACCCTGTACGGTGTGGTTGACGCCGGTATCGAATACCAAAACCACCAGCCGAACGCCGCTGGTCAAACTGGCAGCCACGACGTGACGCGCCTGAGCTCGGGCAACATGTCCGGCAGCCGTTGGGGCCTGCGTGGCGTGGAAGATCTGGGCGGCGGCCTGAAGGGCGTCTTCGTCCTGGAAAGCGGTTTCAACGTTGACGCTGGCACGCAAGGCCAGAACCGTCTGTTCGGTCGTCAAGCCTTCGTCGGTGTGCAAAGCAACTACGGCACGCTGACCCTGGGTCGTCACCAGACCCCGCTGTATGACTTCGGTCTGGCCTTCGATCCGATGGCCATCGCCACGAACTACTCGATCACGAGCCAAGACGCTGGCTTCGCATCGCGCGCTGACAACTCGCTGAAGTACATCGGCAAGTTCGGCGGCCTGACGGGTACCCTGCTGTACAGCCAAGGCACGAACACGGGCGGCACCGCCAACACCGTGGGCGGCGTGGGCTACCAAGGTACCGCCGGCGAAGTTCCGGGCAACTACAAGCTGGGCCGTGCTTACAGCGCCAGCCTGATCTACGCAGCTGGCCCGTTCTCGGTCGGTGCTGTGTATGACGAAACCAACCTGGGCATCAACACCGCCGCTCAGTCGGACGCCAAGATCCGCCGCGCTTCGGTGGCTGGTACGTACGCCTTCGGTCCGGCCAAGGTGTTCGCTGGCTACCGTTGGGCCAAGGGCGTTGACGGCGCAGTTCTGCCGGGCGCCGTGGCCATCGGCCAAGCCAACAACGCTACGGGTTCGAACCTGTACTGGCTGGGTGCCGGTTACCAGCTGACCCCGGCGTTCTCGCTGACGGGCGCTGCTTACTACCAGGACTTCCGCAACAGCGGTGCAGATCCGTGGAGCTTCGTTGCTTCGGCTGACTACGCCTTCTCGAAGCGCACCGACGCTTACCTGAACGTGGCCTACACGAAGAACAAGGACGGCTCGACGCTGGGTCTGTCGGGTACGGGCGCTGGTGGTTCGGGCTTCGGCTCGACGCTGGGTTCGTACAACCAGTTCGGCGCAGTGGTTGGTGTTCGCCACAAGTTCTAATTTGACGCGGGTGTAAGCCCGCATCAGATTCGGCTTGCCCAAAACGCCGGTATCCGCAAGGATGCCGGCGTTTTGTCTTGTGGGCTTCGATGGCGTGCGGCGTGACTGCCTTGCCGGAATCGTCAGGGCTTGCCGCAGTGGTGGCGAAGACCGGATGAGAGAGAACGGTGCTGGCAAGCTCTGGCGCCGTGAGGTGCCCATGGCGAGCTGGACTGCCCGTTCCGGGCTGGCCAAGGCCGCTTTGAGTACGGCGAGGGAAGAGGGCACGGCGGGGCAGGGCAGCGCAACGGTGGCGCGCTGGCCCCCAACCTCACTTCCGGCGCGCCGCATCCCATCGCGCACTGGCGCCCCAAAAAACAAAACCCCCGCCTGCAGAGGCGGGGGTTTTTGTTCTTCGCTGCTTGCAACGTTAGCGAACAGCCTTCAGACCATCATTCCTCATCCAGCGGCATCGCGCGCCGTGGTGGCGGAGGCCGCTTGCCGATCGTCACCACCAGTTCGGCTGGCTTGCCGCGCCGAATCACCTTCATCTTGATCTCCGCGCCCGGCTTGAGCTGCGCAATCGCATTGAGCAGGGCTGTCGTATCCGAGATCACCTGGTTGTCGACCGAGACCAGCACATCGCCCGGTTTCACGCCCGCCTTGTCTGCCGGCCCGCCCTGAACCACCGCGGCGATCAGTGCGCCGTCCTTGGCCTCAAGGCCGAAAGATTCGGCAATCTCCGGGGTCAGGTCCTGCGGCTCGACCCCGATCCAGCCGCGTGTGACGCTGCCGGTGGAAATGATCGACTCCATCACCTGCTTGGCCGTCGACACCGGAATCGCAAAGCCGATACCGAGCGAGCCGCCCGAGCGCGAGTAGATCGCGGTGTTGATGCCCAGCAGGTTACCCTGCGCATCGACCAGCGCGCCGCCCGAGTTGCCCGGGTTGATCGCGGCGTCGGTCTGGATGAAGTTCTCGAAGGTGTTGATGCCCAGATGGCTGCGTCCCAGTGCCGAGACGATACCCATCGTCACAGTCTGGCCCACGCCGAACGGGTTGCCGATGGCCAGCACCACGTCGCCCACCTTGGTGTTCTCGATCCGGCCCAGCGTGATGGCCGGCAGGTCCTTGAGCGTGATCTTCAGCACGGCCAGGTCAGTCTCCGGATCGGAGCCCACTACCTTGGCGTTGGCCTTGCGGCCATCGGTCAGCGCCACTTCGATCTCATCGGCCCCGTCCACCACATGGTGGTTGGTTAGAATGTAACCCTCGGAACTGACAATCACCCCGGAACCCAGGCTGGACACCGGCTCCTGCCGCTCCGGCAGGCGATCGCCGAAGAAGAACCGGAACCATGGATCCTCCGCCTGCGGATTTGGCGAGCGCTTCGGACCGTTCTTGCTGGTGAAGATGTTGACCACCGCCGGCATGGCTTCCTGGGCGGCGTCGCTGTACGACCCCTGCGCCGCGGAGCCCGCCACGCTAGGCACCACTTCCTTGAGTGCCACGATGGGCGACCCGGATTGCACGGCCACCCGCCCGCGCTGTAGCCACTCGGGTTTGAGCGTGGCTATCACGAACCACACGGCCAGCACGACCGTGACGGCTTGAGCGAAAAACAGCCAGAAGCGGCGCAACATATTGGAGTTTTGACCAGAAAATGAAAACAAAAGAGCTTGAATTGTACTTGAACGACCTGCTGGAAGTTCCGCGTTTCAAGGACTATTGCCCGAACGGGCTGCAAGTGCAAGGTCGGCCCGAAGTCACCCATATCGTCACCGGCGTGACGGCCAGCCTGGCGCTGATCGATGCCGCCATCGAGGCCGGCGCCGACGCGATCCTGGTCCATCACGGCTATTTCTGGAAGAACGAGGATGCACGGGTCATCGGTCAGAAACACGCGCGCTTGAAAAAATTGCTGGCGGCGGACGTGAACCTGATGGCCTTCCACCTGCCGCTCGACCACCACGCCGAACTGGGCAACAACGCCCAACTGGCGCTGCAGCTTGGCATTTCGCCAAACGGCCGGTTCGGCGAGAACCAGATCGGCTGGACGGGCACGCTGCTGCAGCCCATGCCGCTGAGCGCGTTTGCCGCGCACGTAGGCGGAGTGCTGGACCGCGAGCCGTTGGCTATCGGCGACCCTGGCCAGACCATCCGCTCGGTGGGCTGGTGCACGGGCGGCGCGCAGGGGTACTTTGGCGCGGCAGTGGAGGCGGGGGTCGACGTCTATCTCAGCGGCGAGGTCTCGGAGCCAACCACCCACCTGGCCCGCGAGAGCGGCGTGGCCTATATCGCCGCCGGCCACCACGCCACGGAGCGCTACGGCATCCGGGCGGTTGGCGAACATCTGGCACAACGGTTCGAGATTCGTCACACCTTTATCGATATTCCGAACCCGGTCTGACCCAGGCTCGGATATCCAGCGGTTCCGGCGGGCTCAGACGTCCGCGCGCGGGGCCTGCAGGCTGTCGCGGATCTCGCGCAGCAGCTTGATGTCCTCTGGCGTCTCGGCCGGCTTGGGCGCTTCCTCATGCTTTTCGCGCATCTTGTTCACCGCGCGCACCATCATGAAGATGATGAAAGCCAGGATCACGAAATTGACCACGATGGTCAGGAAGTTGCCGTAGGCGAAGACCGGCACGCCCGCCTTCTTCAGGTCCGCGAGCGTGTAGGGCACGTTCGGCGGCGGGTCCGCCAGCACGATGAACAGGTTCGAGAAGTCCAGCTTGCCGATGACCCGCCCCACCAGCGGCATGATCAGGTCATTGACGACCGAATCGACGATCTTGCCAAAGGCCGCGCCAATAATGACCCCCACCGCCAGGTCCACGACATTGCCGCGCATCGCAAAAGTTCGGAACTCGCTCACCATTCCCATCGGTTTTTCTCCAATTTGTTGTTCCAGATTAACGTTTGTGTTTGACAAAGACTGCATCATCGCAACCTCGAGTGCAAGTCTGGAGGCCGCGTTCGAGCGCTTCCCAAGGGACCCCACAACCGTTCCCATGACCCATTATCGGCGCCACGGCTATCAGTAGTTCGCCTATCGTCGCCAGATGTGCCTCAGGTATAATTTTTTGTTGACGCAGGATTCAATTGATGACATCCCCTGGGGTTTGGAATGAGTGACCAGCAAAACGTGAAGAACGTGGATAAAGGTCGCCGCAATTGGTTGATCGCGACATCCGTCGCGGGCGGCGTAGGAGGCGTGGCAGTCGCAGTACCGTTCGTCAGTACCTTTGCACCGTCGGAAAAGGCCAAGGCCGCCGGCGCGCCCGTCGAAGCCGACGTAGGTAGCCTGAAACCTGGCGAAATGATGACGGTGGAGTGGCGAGGCAAACCGGTCTGGATCCTTCGCCGCACTCCCGAAATGCTGGCATCGCTCCAGAAGACCGACGCCGAGGTGGCGGATCCCAAGTCTGACGTTCCCTTTACGATGGAGACGCCCGACTATTGCAAGAACGAGACCCGCTCGCGCGCCGAGCACAAGGATCTCCTTGTCGTCGTCGGCATCTGCTCCCATCTTGGCTGTTCGCCGTCCGGCCCCTTTGCGTCCGGTGCCAACCCGCAGCTTGGCGCCGATCCCGGCTTCCTCTGCCCCTGCCACGGCTCCACGTTCGATCTGGCGGGCCGCGTGTTCAAGAACAAGCCTGCCCCGCAGAATCTTGACGTCCCCCCGTACCAGTTCCTGTCCGACACCAAGATCGTGATCGGCAAGGACGAGAAAGGAGAAGCGTGATCATGGCGGCCGAAAAAGAAGTCAAAACTACCGGGCTGCTGGGCTGGATCGACGCCCGTTTCCCCGCGACCCAGCTCTGGGAAGACCACCTCTCCAAGTACTACGCGCCGAAGAACTTCAACTTCTGGTACTTCTTCGGATCGCTCGCGCTGCTGGTGCTCGTCATCCAGATCGTCACCGGCATCTTCCTGGTGATGAACTACAAGCCCGACGGCACGCTGAACGCCGCCGGCATTCCCGTGGCGTTCGCCAGCGTGGAATTCATCATGCGCGAGGTGCCATGGGGCTGGCTGGTCCGCTACATGCACTCCACCGGCGCCTCGGCGTTCTTCGTCGTGGTCTACCTGCACATGTTCCGCGGGCTGCTGTACGGCTCGTACCGCAAGCCGCGCGAACTGGTCTGGATCTTCGGCTGCCTGATCTTCCTGTGCCTGATGGCCGAGGCGTTCATGGGCTACCTGCTGCCCTGGGGCCAGATGTCGTACTGGGGCGCACAGGTGATCGTGAACCTGTTCTCGGCGATTCCGGTGATCGGCCAGGACCTGTCGCTGTTCATCCGGGGCGACTACGTGGTGAGCGATGCCACGCTGAACCGCTTCTTCTCGTTCCACGTGATCGCCGTGCCGCTGGTGCTGCTGGGCCTGGTGGTGGCGCATATCATCGCGCTGCACGAAGTGGGCTCGAACAACCCGGACGGTGTGGAAATCAAGGCCAAGAAGGACGAGAACGGCGTGCCGCTCGACGGCATTCCGTTCCACCCGTACTACTCGGTCCATGACCTGGTGGGCGTGGCGGGCTTCCTGATCTGCTTCTCGGCGGTGATCTTCTTCTTCCCCGAGGTGGGGGGCTACTTCCTCGAAGCCAACAACTTCTTCCCGGCCGATCCGCTGAAGACGCCGCCGCACATCGCACCGGTCTGGTACTTCACGCCGTTTTACTCGATGCTGCGCGCCACGACGTCGAACTTCCTGCCGGTGCTGTGGCTGTTCTTCGCGTTCGTGCTGGGGATGGTGTTCCTGCGCACGCGGGACATGCGGGTGCGTATCGGTTCGGTGGCGGTGCTCGTGATCCTGGCCGCCGGCTTCTACTTCATCGACGCCAAGTTCTGGGGCGTGCTGGTGATGGGCGGCTCCGTGGTGGTGCTGTTCTTCATGCCGTGGCTCGACCACTCGCCGGTCAAGTCGATCCGCTACCGTCCGGGCTTCCACAAGACGATCCTGACGGTCTTCGTGGTGGTGTTCCTGATCCTGGGTTACCTGGGTGTCCAACCGCCGTCGCCGGTAGGCGAGAAGGTGTCGCAGCTCGGTACGCTGCTGTACTTCGCCTTCTTCCTGACCATGCCGCTGTGGAGCCGTGCCGGCACGTTCAAGCCGGTGCCGGAACGTGTCACGTTCCACCCGCACTGAGCCGACGCGCGACCCTACAAGAGGACAAGGACACAAGATGAAAAAGTTGCTTTCGATCTTCGCACTGGTCGGCGCGTGCCTTGCCGCGCTGCCCGCGACGGCCGCCGAAGGAGGCTACCCGCTGGAGCCGGCGCCGCTGGATACGAGCGATGTCTCGTCGCTGCAGCGTGGCGCCAAGCTGTTCGTCAACTACTGCCTGAACTGCCACGGCGCGTCGATGATGCGCTACAACCGGCTCAAGGACCTGGGCCTGACGGACGACCAGATCCGCCAGAACCTGCTGTTCAGCGCCGACAAGGTGGGCGAGACGATGACCGTGGCGATGCCGCCCAAGGACGCCAAGGCGTTCTTCGGCGCCATTCCCCCGGACCTGTCGGTCATCGCCCGCGCTCGCGGCAACGACTGGCTCTACACCTACCTGCGCACCTTCTACCGCGACGACACGCGCGCCACGGGCTGGAACAACCTGGTCTTCCCGAGCGTCGGCATGCCGCACGTGCTCTGGGAACTGCAGGGCGTGCGCGCGGCCAAGTTCGCCGAGGTGGAGGAACATGGCCAGAAGGTGCACAAGCTGGCTGGCTGGGAGCAGGTCACCCCGGGCAAGATGAACACCCAGGAGTACGACCAGGCCGTGGCCGACCTCGTGAACTACCTGAACTGGATGGCCGAACCGGCGCAGAGTCACCGCAAGCGGCTGGGCGTCTGGGTGCTGCTGTTCCTGGGCGTGTTCGCCGTCTTCGCCTGGCGCCTGAACGCTGCCTACTGGAAGGACGTGAAGTAAGGTTCCGGACAGGTCGGGCGAGCAGTTTGTAACAGCATTTGTAACAAGACGGTGTGCCGTCCCTGAGGGTCGGCGCGGAAGTTGCAGCAGTGCAGCGCCGCGCCGACCCTTTTGTATTGGGCGATCCGGGCCGATGCCACCCTTTCGGTCCGTCTGTCCGTACGGGCGCTATTTGTAACTAATTTGCTTTTCGACGGGCCGATCCGGCAGAATGTTTGCCCTGTCTGAACCAGCACGGCCAAGTTCGTCGAATTGCTACGAATTTGACGCACTTCCCACCCAAGGAATCCAACCATGATGGTGTTGTATTCGGGTACCACCTGCCCGTTTTCCCAACGTTGCCGCCTTGTCCTCTTCGAAAAGGGCATGGACTTCGAAATCCGCGACGTTGATCTGTTCAACAAGCCGGAAGACATTTCGGTGATGAACCCGTACGGCCAGGTGCCGATCCTCGTCGAACGCGACCTGATCCTGTACGAATCGAACATCATCAACGAGTACATCGACGAGCGCTTCCCGCACCCGCAGCTGATGCCGGCCGACCCGGTACAGCGCGCCCGCGCCCGCCTGTTCCTGTTCAACTTCGAAAAGGAACTGTTCACCCACGTCTACGTGCTGGAGAACGAAAAGGGCAAGGCCGCCGAGAAGAATCACGAGCGTGCCCGCGCCGCGATCCGCGACCGCCTGACCCAACTCGCCCCGATCTTCGTCAAGAACAAGTACATGCTGGGCGAAGAGTTCTCGATGCTCGACGTCGCCATCGCGCCGCTGCTGTGGCGCCTGGATCACTACGGCATCGAACTGTCGAAGAACGCCGCGCCGCTGCTGAAGTACGCCGAACGGATTTTCAGCCGCCCGGCCTACATCGAAGCACTGACCCCGTCCGAAAAGGTAATGCGTCGCTAAGACGGCCGCGACGCCACCGCAAAGCGTAATGTCTGAAACTTCCACCAAGCCCTACCTGATCCGCGCCATCTACGAATGGTGCACGGATAACGGCTTCACGCCGTACATCGCCGTCTTCGTCGACAGCCAGACCAACGTGCCGCGCGAGTTCGTGAAGAACAACGAAATCGTGCTGAACGTGAGCTTCGATGCAACCAGCGGCCTGGACATGGGCAACGAGTGGATTGCTTTCAGCGCCCGCTTCGGTGGCGTATCGCGCAAGATCGACGTGCCCATCGAGAACGTGCTCGCCATCTACGCCCGCGAAAACGGGCAGGGCATGGCGTTCCCCGTGGAGCGCAGCGTCCCCGAAACGCAAGCCGCCACGGAACGGGAAAACAACCCTCCCCCGAAGCTCGCCCCGGTGGACACCGACGCCCCGGCGCCCGTCACCGCAGACGCCGACAACACCGGCTCCGACGACGACCCCACCCCGCCCCCCGTACCCCGCATCGGCGGCAAAAAGCCTTCCCTGAAGGTCGTCAAATAGACATCGTCAAAGCCAACCGCATGCAGTAGAATCGCGGTCTGCACCAAACATGCCGGCTTAGCTCATCAGGTAGAGCAGTTGATTTGTAATCATCAGGTGGCGGGTTCGAGTCCTGCAGCCGGCACCAGTTTCATGTGAAAAAGCCACGCGACACGCGTGGCTTTTTTGTTTTCCTTTCCCTACCGCTTGCTACCAATAAAGGTGACGTAGAACGGGCTGTATCTCCCGCACGCGTACTTTTTACCACTTCAGGACGGTATCCAAATTGAGTGCTTGCTGATTAAATTTCAGAATCTTCTCAAAGTTGGAACCCGCAATGGCTGCGACTCAAGGTCATGGCAATCCGGATTGGACTCGCGATGAAGTCATTCTCGCGTTAGAACTTTATCTGACCTGTGCTGGGACTCAGTCATTGCCGGGCCCTCGCGATAGCAGGGTCATCCGACTATCCGATGAGTTGCGAGCGCTTCCCATCTATCCAATCGAAGGCCGTAGGAAATCTTTCAGAAATCCCGAGGGCGTCGCCTTTAAGCTACAGAACCTCAGGCAGGTAGCTACAGGCCGCGGACTCGCCAACGTGTCCTCCGTCGATCGTCAAGTGTGGAGCGATTTCGGACATTTGCCGGACCATGTCGTGCGTTTGGCACAAGAAATCCGGACAGAGAGTGCTACAGCGTCAATTTCTTCTGTATCAGGTGACGAAGGGGAGGAGTTTCCCGAGGGACGGCTATTGTCGGCTGCACATCGGCGACGAGAGCGAGACCCACGTGTACGGGCGCGACTTATATCTCACCGTCTTAGCTCGGCCAGCGTGCTGACTTGCGACGCATGTGGGACCGGAGGGCCGTTGCAAGACGCCAAGTTGTCCGACGCGGCCTTCGAAGCGCATCATATGCTGCCGCTGTCTCGACTGAGCGCTAGTGGCGTCAAGACCAAGGTCGCCGATCTGGCGTTACTTTGCGCCATCTGCCATCGACTCATTCATCGAGTAATGCAGATCAGGGGGACAACAGTCACGATTTCGGAGTTCCAGTCTGTATTGGGAGGCAACTCGAAATCCTAAAAAAAAACGCCGCGAAGCCCCAAAACCCCCGCGGCGTTTCCCTTCAACCTATCAGCCGATCAAGCCCCCACCGGCTTCCCATCCTTGTGCCGTACCACCACCGTCGAAGACCTTGACGGCAGGGCCTTGTCCGGCCAGTTGCCGCGCGCGTCGCCGGTCGGGTGCTGGATGTTCACGAAGAACGTCGTGAGGTCCGGCGTGTAGGCCAGGCCGGTAATCTCGCAGCCCACCGGGCCTACCAGCAGGCGGCGGACTTCCTTGGTTACCTGGTCGACGTAGTGCATCGAGTTGGCGCCGAAGATGTTGGTCGTCGACGAGCCCGTGCCGGCGTCGGTCTGCACCCACAGGCGGCCCTTCGGGTCCACGCGGATGCCGTCGGGGCTGCTGAAGGTGGCGCCCTTCATGTTGCCCTGCAGGTTCGGGTTGGCGATCGAGGGGTCGCCGGCCAGCAGCAGGAGTTCCCATTTGAACTTGGTAGCCAGCGGGGAATCGCCTTCCTCGTGCCACTTGATGATGTGGCCGTGCGAGTTGTTGGGGCGCGGGTTGGCGGTGTCGGTCTGGACGCGGCTGCCGTTGTTGGTCAGCGTGCAGTAGACGGTCTTGTCGAGGCCCACCGTGATCCATTCCGGGCGGTCCATCAGCGTGGCGCCGGCCACGCGGGCGGCGGCCTTCGTGTTGATCAGGACGTCGGCCTGGGTGTTGAAATCGACCGACACCGGCACCACCACGCCCGGGGCGGCCTGGGTCCAGTTGCCCGGGTCCGAGGCGCCGGCGACGAGGCCGTTCTTGCCCTGGGTCAGTTCGATCCACTCGCCGCTGCCGTCGCCGTTGAACTTGGCGGCGTACAGCGTGCCGTTGTCGAGCAGGCTGGCGTTGTTGAGGCGGTTGGTGGCGTCGAACGCGGCGCTCGGCACGAACTTGTAGATGCAGCCTGGCGTGCCGTCGTCGCCCATGTAGAAGGCCACGCGGTTCTCGGGCGTGGTCATGAACGCGGTGTTCTCGTGGTCGAAGCGGCCCATGGCGGTGCGCTTCACGGGCAGGCCGCTGATCTGCTGGAGCGGATCGATTTCCACCACCCAGCCGTAGCCTTGGTCCGGCTGCGTCGTGTCGATGTAGTTATCGGTCGTTTCCTCGCACGTCAGGTACGTGCCCCACGGCGTATGGCCGCTGGAGCAGTTGTTGAGCGTGCCGATGACCACCGGGCCCACGGCGGCGGCGGCGGGGCCGGACACGCGGTACGAGGTGTTGCCCGTGTAGCGCTTGTTGTAGAGCGAGTTGCGCTTGACTTCCCACTTGTCGGCAACCAGTTCGATCTCGATGACGGACACGCCCACCGACGACAGCACCACGCGCTTCTGCTCGGCGGTGGCGGTGGCGGGGTCGTAGGCGGTCGGCAGCAGGATGGCCGAGTCCGGTGCCTCGTGGTTCATCACCAGCAGGCCGCCCTTTTGCGGATCGACGCCCGGGATCTCGTAGAAATGCATGCCGTCATGCTGGCCGCCGGCCTGCTGTTCGGTTTCCATCGAGGTCTGGAAGGCTCCCTTGTACCCGGCGGAGCCTGCGGCGACCGGGTCGCCGGCCGAGAACAGCACGTAGGAGTTGTAGTCCTTGGCCACCTGCACGCCTTCGGGCGTGAGCTTCGACGGCAGACCCTCGAAGTTGACGCTGTAGTCCAGCGGCTGTGCACCGGGGGCCGGGGCGGGTGCCGGGGCGGGTGCCGGGGCAGGCGCGGGGGCCGGAGCCGGGGCCGGTGCGGGATCGTCGTCGCCGCCGCAGGCTGCCAGCAGCGAGCCGCCGCCGAACGCGGACAGCAGCGATACGCCCAGGCTGCCACGCAGCACGCGGCGGCGGGCCGGGTTGGCGGCTACCAGTTCTTCGAGCGTCTGGCCCGGAACGGTCTTGTTGCCTTCGGCGTCTCGGCGCGGGGCGCGCAGCTTGTCGGTGATGTACGACATGGTCGTTCCTCCAGTCTTTTGCGGGATGGCGCGCGTTGCGTGACGGGCGCCGGGTTCAGGGACAGCCGCAGATACTAGGGAACAGATATGTCTTTTTCGTTACACAATGACCGGACAATGAGGCAAGCCGCACCCCTTCAGACCGGAAAGTTCGCCGCCGATAACGCTTGAGCAGACGAGTCCCAAGAGGGTGGCGGAGTTTGATGACAGTACGGTTGCCGGTCGTGACAAACGGCAAGTTGTGGAGTCATCGGCGCTTGTCTCGCGCATAATCGGTGCCGCAGCACTGACCCTTCCTGAAAGGGCATCCCCGCGCCGGTGGCCGGCCGTACGGGGACATAACAAATCGGCCAATTTTGATTCGTTGGGTACAACAGGAGAGGTCAAACTATGGAACGCAGGAATGCAGGCCGGGGGCTTGCGCGCGCGGCAATGGTGGCGATCGTCGGTGCGGTGGCCGCATGCGGTGGCGGCGGCGACGATGGCGAGGGCGGTTCGGTGGTGCGGGTGTCCGAGGCCACCACGCTGTCGGCTTCCGCCACGCAGAGCGCAGTGGCACCGGCGCGCTGGGTGCCGGCGCTGACCGATACGTGGCAGTTGCAACTGCAGGGCACGGTCAACACGGGCTACGACGCGGCCGTGTTCGATATCGACCTGTACGACACGCCGCAGGCCACCATCGATGCGCTGAAGGCGCAGGGCAAGCGCGTGGTGTGCTACTTCTCGGCGGGCAGCAGCGAGAACTGGCGCTCGGACTTCTCCAAGTTCAAGGGCGCCGACATGGGCAACGCGCTCGATGGCTGGGCGGGCGAGCGCTGGCTCGACACGCGTTCGGCCAATGTGCGGGCGATCATGAAGGCCCGTCTGGACCTGGCCAGGTCACGCGGCTGCGATGGCGTCGATCCCGACAATGTCGACGGCTACACCAACAAGCCCGGCTTCCCGCTGACGGCTGCCACGCAGCTCGACTACAACCGCTTCCTGGCCAACGAGGCGCATGCGCGCGGGCTGGCCGTGGGCCTGAAGAACAGCGTCGACCAATTGGGCGACCTCGCCGCGTCGTTCGATTTCGCGGTGAACGAGCAGTGCTTCCAGTACAACGAGTGCGGCGGATATTCCGCGTTCACGGTGCAGGGCAAGCCGGTGTTCAACGTCGAGTATCAGGCCAAGTGGAAGGACGCCACCACGCGCAAGACGCTATGCGCGAAGGCCAAGGCGTTGAACTTGCGCACACTTGTGCTGCCGTTGGCACTGAACGATAAATTCCGTTACAGCTGCGATTGATTTGAGGTAGTTGAGGCGGTTGCGGCGGTCGTGCTGGCCGCCGCCTTCTCCGCATCGCGCCACGCCAGATACACGCGCGTATCGAACTCCAACTGGTGGTAGCGCGGTTCCATGTACTCGCAGAGCCGGTAGAACGCCTTGTCGTGGTCGCTCTCCTTGAGGTGGGCGAGTTCATGCACGACGATCATCCGCAGGAAATCGGCGGGCGCGTCCTTGAACAGCGACGCCACGCGGATTTCCTTCTTCGCCTTGAGCTTGCCGCCCTGCACGCGCGAGATGGCCGTGTGCAGGCCCAGCGCGTGCTGCGCGGTGTCGAGCCGCGCGTCGTAGCCCACCTTGTGCAGCGGCGGGGCGCTGCGCAGATATTCCTGCTTGATCTCGGCCGTGTACTCGTAGAGTGCGCGGTCGGTCTGGATCGTGTGACGCTCGGGATAGCGGCGCGCCAGGTGGTCGCCCAGCGTGCCGGCGACAAGCGCGGCGCGCACCTGGTCGAGCACGTGGGGCGGATAGCCGCCCAGGAATCGCATCGGGTCTTTCACGCCCGGCCGCCAGCCTTCGGTCATGGCCGATCAGTGGTGGTGATGGTGGTGGTGCATCCAGCTGTTGTCGGTCGAGTTCACGAACGACGCCACGGCGTCCTTGTCGCCGGTGGCGTGGCGCATCAGCTCGCCGCACTTGCAGATGCCCTGGTACGGCTGGATGTGCGAGCAGGCCGAAGTCTTCTGCAGGTACAGCGTGACGGGTTTCGTGCACTTCTTGCACTTGAACTTGAGGGTCAGGGCGGGTTTGCTCATCGGAATCCGGGATAGTAAAAGCGCCAGGAAGGCGCTCGACAGAACCCGCCATTGTACCGGCGCAGGGCCTGGAGTGCCCGGGTGGCGCCGGCCCGGCATTGAGTCCGGCCGCCCGTTTGCTACACTCCCGCCATTCCCTCGGCCGCGGCGCCCGGCGCCGCCGCCTTCCGCCGCATTCCACAGCACCCAACCGAACCCGCTCCCATGGCACAGTACGTATTCACCATGAACCGCGTGGGCAAGATCGTTCCGCCCAAGCGTCACATTCTCAAGGACATCTCGCTGTCCTTCTTCCCCGGCGCCAAGATCGGCGTGCTGGGCCTGAACGGCTCGGGCAAGTCCACGCTGCTGAAGATCATGGCCGGCCTCGACAAGGAAATCGAGGGCGAGGCCACGCCGATGCCGAACCTGAACATCGGCTACCTGCCGCAGGAGCCGCAACTCGATCCCGAGCAGACCGTCCGTGAATCGGTGGAAGCCGCGCTGGGCGGCGTGTTCGAGGCACGCAAGAAGCTCGACGAAATCTACGCGGCCTATGCCGAGCCGGACGCCGATTTCGACGCGCTGGCCGCCGAGCAGGCCAAGTACGAGGCCATCCTGTCCGCCAGCGATGGCAACAACGCCGAACTCCAGCTCGACATCGCCGCCGATGCGCTGCGCCTGCCGCCGTGGGACGCGAAGATCGGCAATCTCTCGGGCGGTGAAAAGCGCCGCGTGGCGCTGTGCCGCCTGCTGCTGTCGCGCCCCGACATGCTGCTGCTCGACGAACCCACCAACCACCTGGATGCCGAATCGGTGGACTGGCTCGAACAGTTCCTGACGCGCTTCCCGGGCACCGTGGTGGCCGTGACCCACGACCGCTACTTCCTCGACAACGCCGCCGAGTGGATTCTCGAACTGGACCGCGGCCATGGCATTCCCTGGAAGGGCAACTACAGCTCGTGGCTGGAGCAGAAGGAAAACCGCCTGAAGCAGGAAGAGTCGAGCGAATCGGCGCGCCAGAAGGCGCTGAACAAGGAACTGGAGTGGGTGCGCCAGAACCCGAAGGGCCGCCAGGCCAAGTCGAAGGCGCGTCTGGCCCGGTTCGACGAACTGAACAGCCAGGAATACCAGAAGCGCAACGAAACCCAGGAAATCTTCATCCCGGTGGGCGAGCGCCTGGGCAACGAGGTCATCGAGTTCGAGAACGTCAGCAAGAGCTTCGGCGACCGCCTGCTGATCGACAACCTCAGCTTCAAGGTGCCGCCGGGCGCCATCGTCGGCATCATCGGCCCGAACGGCGCCGGCAAGTCGACCTTCTTCAAGATGCTGACCGGCCGCGAACAGCCGGACAGCGGCGAGATCAAGGTGGGCCCCACCGTGAAGATGGCGTTCGTGGACCAGAGCCGCGATGCGCTGGACGGCAACAAGACCGTGTTCGAGGAAATCTCGGGCGGATCGGACGTGCTGACCGTGGGCCGCTACGAAACCCCGTCGCGCGCCTATATCGGCCGCTTCAACTTCAAGGGCGGCGACCAGCAGAAGACCGTGGGCTCGCTGTCAGGCGGCGAACGCGGCCGCCTGCACATGGCCAAGACGCTGATCGAGGGCGGCAACGTGCTGCTGCTCGATGAACCGTCGAACGACCTCGACGTGGAAACGCTGCGCGCGCTCGAAGACGCGCTGCTGGAGTTCGCCGGCTGCGTCATGGTGATCTCCCACGATCGCTGGTTCCTGGACCGCATCGCCACCCACATCCTGGCCTTCGAGGGCGATTCGCACGTGGAATTCTTCCCGGGCAACTACCAGGAATACGAGGCGGACAAGAAGAAGCGCCTGGGTGAGGAAGCGGCAAAGCCGAAGCGCATCCGGTACAAGCCGATCATGCGTTGAGGGCTCATCTTCCCTCGGTGTTCTCCCCTCTCCCGCGTTGCGGGAGAGGGGGAGCAAACAAGCGGGAAAGCTGGAAGTTCACCCCCGCACCAGCCTCACCAGCGTAATCTCCGAAGGCGCGCCGAACCGTTTCGGCGGCCCCCAGTAGCCCGTCCCGCGGCTCACATAGATCCACATCCGCTCATGCCGCTTCAGCCCGTGCACATAGGGCTGCTGCATCGGCACGAACAGGTTCCACGGCCAGAACTGGCCGCCGTGCGTGTGTCCCGACAACTGCAGATCGAACCCCGCCGCCGCGGCAGCCGGGGCAGAGCGCGGCTGGTGGGCGAACAGCACGCGTGCCGAGGCATTGGCTGGCGCGCCGGCCAGCGCCCGGGCCGGGTCGCTGCGATGGCTCTCGATGAAGCCGCCGGCCGTGAAATCGGTCACCCCGCCCAGCACCAGCGACGCCTGCCCGCGCGTCACCACCACGTGTTCGTTCATCAGCACCGTCAGGCCCAGACGTCGTAGTTCAGCGATCCACGGCTCGGCGCCCGAGTAGTACTCGTGGTTGCCGGTCACCACGTAGGCGCCGTGGCGCGCCGCCAGCCGCCCGAATGGCGCCGTGTGGGCCGACAGCTCGCGTACCGAGCCGTCCACGAGGTCGCCTGTCACGGCGATGGCGTCGGGCTTCAGCGCATTGACCCGGTCGACGATGCGGTCGAGGTAGGGGCGCTTGATCGTGGGGCCAACGTGGATGTCACTGATCTGCGCGATCGTAAAACCTTGAAAAGCATCCGGCAGGCCGGCGATCGGTACCTCCACCCGCACCACCCGCGCCGTACGCCGCGCGTTGAAGAAGCCGATGGCCGAGACCGCCAGCGCCAGCAGCACCACGGTGACGGCGCTGTCGGCGCCCAGCCCGGCCGGCTGCCAGCCGGTCAGGGCCGCCACCAGCAGGAAGATGTCGCGGGCCAGCGTCAGGATCAGCAGCGATGAGAAGAATCCCATGGCCAGCATGCCGATCCAGCTCAGGCGGTCGGCCCAGCCCGTGGAGAGCCGCCGTGCCATCAGCGCCGATGGGATCAGCAGGCTGGACGCCACCAGCCACAGCGCGCCGAGCGTGTGGAACACCAGCGGGCCGGGCAGGGCCGGCAGCAGCCGGACGCCGATATAGACATGGAGCGCCGCGACGATCATCGCGGGCAGCAACAGGGAGCGGCGCAGCAGCTTGGAACTCATGGGGGCGGGCGATGGGGTCGTAATTCAGCTAGTTGAGGCGCCAATGGCCCGGCTTCAAGGGTGTAGGAGCAAGATAGGCGACAAAAGACCGCAAATCGCGCGCGCAAGCCCCGGCATCGCTGGCCCTGCGTGCCGTCGATCTGTACGATTTCTGAGGCAAGATGAATGTTTTCGAGGTCGATTGTTCCAGACCGTCGCGTCATTTAGATTCGTCTGACCTCGCAGCGGTGCCGCATGCTGCCCATTCCCGCCCGGAGTTGCCATGTCCAAGCGTTCTCTCCTGACTCCCACCTTGCTCGCGCTGGCCCTGGCTGCCGTGGCTGCCGCTCCGCAGGCAGCCGCGGCCACCGCCGACGATGGGGGCAAGGCCAAGGCCGCCCGGTCCGCCAGCGCCCGCAAGGTGACGCCGCTGACCTGGCCGCGCAGCTACGAGGTGGGCGGCGAACATGTGGAGCTGTACCAGCCCGAGATCGAGAAATGGGAGGGCAACCAGATGTCGGGCCGCGCTGCCGTGGGCATTGGCGCGAAGGACGGGGCGCCCACCTATGGCGTGGCGCGCTTCTCGGCGCAGGCCGATATCGACAAGCCCTCGGCGCTGGTGCAGCTCTCGAACATCCAGATCGACAGCGTGGACGTGCCCACCCGGCCCGACACCGCCGACAAGATCCGCCAGGCGCTGATCGGCCGGCTGACGCCGCAGGGGCTGACCGTGCCGCTCGACGAACTGCAGGCCAGCTATGCGGTGTCGCAGGAACTGGCCAGGGCACAGCGCGTGCCGGTCAGGAACGATGCGCCCCAGATCCTCTTTGCCACCACGCCCACGGTGCTCGTGCATGTGGACGGCGACCCGGCCTGGCGTGCCGTGGGCGGCACTTCGTACGAACGGGCCATCAACAGCCGCGCCCTGCTGCTGCGCGACGGCGCCGGGGAACTGTGGCTGCAGGCGGCCGGGTACTGGTACCGGTCGGCCTCGGCGGGCGGCGCGTGGGAGCCGGTTGCCACCCCGCCCGCCGCGCTGCTCGGTGCCGCCAGCAAGATCGCGGCGGCCAAGGGCGAGCCCAAGCCCGATCCCATGCTGCCCGCCGATGGCCGGAAGCCGGCCCGCGCGCCGGCGGTGCTGATGGCCACCCGCCCGGCCGAACTGATCATCACCAGCGGCGAGCCGAAAATGACGCCGGTGACCGGCGTGGGCCTGCTGACGATGTCGAACGCCGACCACGCCGTGTTCGTCGATCCATCGAGCAACCAGACCTACGTGCTGATCTCGGGGCGCTGGTTCCGTGCCGCGATGCTGAACGGGCCGTGGGAATACGTGCCCGGCAACGCGCTGCCGGCCGATTTTGCGAAGATCTCGCCGCAGGATCCCAAGGCCAACGTGCTGGTCTCGGTACCCGGCACGCCGCAGGCGCGCGAGGCCGAGATCGCCGCGACGATTCCGCAGACCGCCTCGGTGGCGCGCGACAAGGCGACCATCGCCGTGGCCTATGACGGCCCGCCGAAGTTCGAGCCGATCACCGGCACGTCGCTGCGCTACGCGGTCAATACCGGCACGCCGGTGATCGAGGTTGACGCGTCCCACTACTACGCCGTGGCCAACGGCGTCTGGTTCACGGCCGACGTGCCGGGCGGGCCGTGGCGCGTGGCGACCGAAGTGGCGTCGGCCATCTACACGATTCCGCCCAGCTCGCCGCTCTACTACGTTACCTACGTGCGCATCTACTCGGTCACGCCTGCCACGGTGGTGGTGGGCTACACGCCGGGCTACCTTGGCGTGGTGGTCAACCCGGACGGCACCGTGGTCTACGGCACGGGCTATGTCTACCCGCCCTATGTCGGCACCTATTACTACGGCTATCCGGTCACCTACGGCTATGGCGCCGGTTTCGGCATCGGCGTGGCCGAGGGGTTTGCGTTCGGCTTCGCGGCCGGGGCGATCTGGGGCGCGGCGTCGCCGTACTGGGGTCCGTACTGGTATGGCGGCTGGGGCGGCGGCAGCTTCGTCAACATCAACCAGGCGAATTTCTACGGCCGCTGGGGGCAGGGCACCGTGACCCACGCCGAGGGCTGGAACGCCTGGACGGGCACCCAGTGGCGCGGCACGGCCGGCGCGGGCTACAACCCGGCCACCGGCGCGCGCTACCAGGGCAGCCGCGGCGCGGCGTTCAACCCGTACTCGGGCAACTACGCGGCGGGGCGCCAGGGCTCGTTCGCCAATCCGTCGACCGGCCGCGAAGGCGCGGCGCGCGGCGGCGTGGCCGGCAACGAGTACACCGGCAACTACGCGGCCGGACGGCAGGCGGCCGGCTACAACGCCCAGACCGGCCGCATCGGTGCCGGCGAGATCGGCGTGGCCGGCAACACGCAGACCGGCCAGCAGGCCGCCGGCAGCCGGGGCTTCGTGGCGAATCCGAACAAGGACAACGCGGTGGTCTGGAACAACGGCAATGTCTACGCCGGGCATGACGGCAACGTCTACCAGCACACCGACAACGGCTGGCAGCAGCACACCCAGGGCGGCTGGCAGCCCGTGCAGCCGAACGCAGACGTCCAGAACCGGCTCGACCAGCAGCGGCAGGCGCGGCAGGTGGGCCAGCAGCGCTTTGGCAACGCGGCAGCGCAGCAATGGCAGGGGCGGTTCGGCGGTGGCGGCGGCAGGTTTGGCGGCGGTGGCGGCCATTTTCATGGATTCCGGCGCTAGGGCGCGTTTCCCGGCTTTCCGGCTCCCCGCTCCCGCCGGGCGGGAGAGGGGCGCAACAAAAGGCGTCGATTTCCCTTAACGCATCGAATAAAAGATTCATTGGCCGCAGACTTTGCGCAGACATAACCTGCCGGTTACACGGGCGCGGTGCGCGCCCGGTCGGCAAGGGAGCGGCGCATGGGTCGGGCACTTCAGGCAGCGCAGGGGCGATGGCTGGCGGCCGTCGCGGCAATGACCATCCTGTCGGCCGGTTGCGGCAAGTCGGAGCCGCCGGCTGCGGCGCAGCAGGCGGTGCCGGTGCAGGTCTACAAGACCCAGGCGCAGGACCTGCCCGTGACGTTCGATTTCGTGGGGCAGACGCAGAGCGACCAGGCGGTGGATATCCGGGCGCGCGTGGCGGGCTTTCTGGTCAAGCGCAACTACACCGAAGGCGCGGTGGTCAAGGCCAACCAGCTGCTGTTCGAGATCGACCACAAGCCGTTCCAGGCCCAGCTCGACGCGGCAAAGGCCCAGCTGAACCAGCAGAAGGCCCGGCTCGACGTGGCGCGGGCCAACCTGGCGCGCGTGAAGCCGCTGGCCGAGCGCAACGCGCTGTCGCAGAAGGATCTCGACGACGCCACGGGCAACTACCACTCGGCCCGCGCCGGCGTGGAACAGGCGCAGGCCGAGGTCGAGACCCAGCAACTGAACCTCTCGTACACCTACGTGCGCTCGCCGGTCGACGGCATTTCCAGCTTCGCGGTGCTGCCCGAGGGCGCCTACGTGAGCCAGGCCAACAGCCTGCTGACCACGGTCTCGACGCTGCAGCCGATGCGGATCAACTTCAGCATCTCGGAGCCGCAGACGCTGCAGTTCCGCGCCCAGCAGGAAGACAAGTCGCTCGTGGTGCCCGCCGACCAGCACTACACCGTGACCGTGGTCATGGCCGATGGCAGCAAGTATCCGCAGCAGGGCCGCATCACGTTTGCCGATGCCACCTACAACCAGCAGACCGGCACCTTCCTCGTGCGCGCGCTGATGCCGAACCCCGACGGCGTGCTGCGCCCCGGCCAGTTCGTGCGGGTGCTCGTGGATGGCGCCAAGCGGCCCAACGCCATCGTGGTGCCGCAGCGCGCCGTGATGCACGGGCCCAAGGGCGACGTGGTGTTCGTGGTCGACAAGGACAACAAGGCCCACCCCCGGCCGGTGATGGTGGGCGAGCTGTCTGGCCCGATGTGGCGCATCGCCAAGGGCCTGCAGCCCGGCGAAATGGTGGTCGTGGACGGCGCCGGCAAGCTGACCGAGGGCGCGCCGGTCCGCGTGACCGGCGAGGCGCCGCCGGCGGCGGTGGGCGAGGGCAGCCAGCCCGCCCCGGCACCGGCCGCACCGGCTTCGGCGCCGCCGGCCGCCAAGCCCTGACCCCGGAGGCCCGCCCATGCTTTCCGCCTTCTGCGTCAACCGTCCGATCTTCGCGATGGTGATCTCGCTGATCATCGTCATCGGCGGCGGGGTGGCGATGTTCGCGCTGCCCATCGCCCAGTACCCGGAGATCACCCCGCCGCAGGTCACGGTAAGCGCCACTTACGCCGGCGCCGATTCCGACACCGTGGCCCAGACCGTGGCCGCGCCGATCGAGACCCAGGTCAACGGCGCGGACAACATGATCTACATGCAGTCCACGTCGTCGCCCACGGGGTCGATGACGCTGAACGTCTACTTCGACATCGGCACCGATCCGGACACCGCCCAGGTGCAGGTGCAGAACCGCGTCAACCTGGCGCTGCCGCAGTTGCCCGACACCGTGCAGAAGACCGGCATCAACGTGCAGAAGCGCTCGTCGAGCTTCCTGCTGCTGATTGCGGTCTACTCGCCCGACAACCGCTTCGACCAGCAGTACATCAACAACTACGCCAACCTGTACGTGCTGGACGCCATCAAGCGCCTGAACGGCGCCAACCAGGCGCAGATCATGGGCTCGGCGGATCTGGCCATGCGCATCTGGCTGCGGCCGGACCGCATGGCCGCGCTCGGCATCACGGCGCAGGACGTGCAGCGGGCGGTGCAGAACCAGAACGAGCAGTTCGGCGCCGGCAGCGTGGGGCAGGCGCCCAATGCCAGGCCGGTGGAGCTGTCGTTCCCGCTGGTCACGCCGGGCCGGCTGACCACGCCGGAGCAGTTCGAGAACATCATCCTGCGCGCCGACAACCAGGGCGCCGCCATCGTGCGGCTGCGCGACGTGGGCCGCGCCGAGATCGGCCAGCAGCAGTACACGCTGCGCTCGGCGCTGAACGGCAAGCCGGCGACGATCATCGCGGTCTACCAGCAGCCGGGCTCCAACGCGATCCAGGTGGCCAAGGACGTCAGGAAGGTGCTCGACGAGATGTCGACGTCGTTCCCGGCCGGCATGTCCTACAAGATCTCGCTCGATACCACCGAGTTCGTCAGCGCGTCGATCGACGAAGTGGTGCACACGCTGATCGAGGCGGTGATCCTGGTGGTGCTGGTGGTGTTCATCTTCCTGCAGAACTTCCGGGCCACGGTGATCCCGGTGCTGGCCGTGTTCGTGTCGATCATCGGTACGTTCGCGGGGCTGCTGGCACTCGGGTTCTCGATCAACCTGCTGACGCTGTTCGCGCTGGTGCTGGCCATCGGCATCGTGGTGGACGACGCCATCGTGGTGGTGGAGAACGTCGAGCGCAACATGGCCGAGTTCAAGCTGTCGCCGCGCGAGGCCACGCTGCGGGCCATGGAGGAAGTGACCGGGCCGGTGATCGCCATCGTGCTGGTGCTGTCGGCGGTGTTCATCCCGGTGGCGTTCGTGTCCGGCACCACCGGGCAGCTCTACCGTCAGTTCGCGCTGACGATCGTGGTCTCGGTGGTGATCTCGGGGTTCTGCGCGCTGACGCTGTCGCCGGCGCTGGCCGCGATGATCCTGAAGCCGGGGCACCACACGCCGTGGCGCGGCTTCGTCTGGTTCAACGAGCGGTTCGACCGCCTCGTGCATCACTACGGCAACTGGGTGCGCGGCTTCATGCGCCGCGTGGTGCTGGCGATGGCGCTGTTCGGCGTGATGCTGCTGGCGGTCTGGCAGCTGTTCTCGCACATCCCCACGGCCTTCGTGCCGGCGGAGGACCAGGGCTACATCCTCGTGGCGGTGATGATGCCGGATTCCGCCAGCCTGGACCGCACCGAAAAAGTGACGCAGCAGGTGGCCGACCTGTTCCGCCAGCACCCGGCCGTGGAGGATGCCTCGGCGCTGTCCGGCTACAGCTTCATCGACAGCCAGTACAAGACCAACGCCGGCACGGTGTTCGTCGGGATGAAGAGCTTCAGCAAGCGCGATTCGGCCGATCTCGGCGTGCCGGCCATGCTCCACGAGATCACGCCGAAGCTGCGCGGCATTTCCGAAGCCATCGTGATCCCGGTCAACCCGCCCTCGATTCCGGGGCTGGGCTCGCAGGGCGGGTTCGAGTTCTGGGTGCAGAACCGGGGCACCGGCAGCACGGCCGAGCTGGAAGGCGTGACGCGCAACTTCATCAAGGCGGCGGCCGAGCACAAGGAGCTGGGGCGGCTGACCAGCACCATCCAGTCCGCCTCGCGCCAGATGCGCGTGGAGGTGGACAAGGAGAAGGCCGAAACCATGGGCGTGCCGATTGCCGATGTCTACGGCACACTGCAGACCCAGTTCGGCTCGCTCTACATCAGCCAGTTCTCGCAGTACAGCCGGGTCTGGCAGGTGATCCTGCAGGCCGAGCCGCAGTACCGGGCATCGCCGACCAACCTCGAATACCTGTACGTGCGCGGCCATGACGGCAAGATGGCGCCGGTCTCGGGGCTGCTCAACACGAAGTATGCGAGCGGCCCTGACCTGCTGTCGCGCTTCAACAACTTCCCGGCGGCCAAGATCACGGGCGACGCGGCGCCGGGCTACAGCTCGGGCCAGGCGCTTGCGGCCATGGAGGCGGTGGCGCGCGATACGCTGCCGGCCAGCTACAGCTTTGCGTGGAGCGGCGAGGCGTTCGAGCAGAAGAAATCGGGCAACACCACGACCATCGTGTTCGTGTTCGGCATCGTCATGGTGTTCCTGATCCTGGCGGCGCAGTACGAGTCATGGTCACTGCCGCTGTCGATCCTGACCGCCGTGCCGTTCGGCATCTTCGGCGCGCTTTTGGCGATTTTGCTACGTGGGCTGTCGAACGACGTGTACTTCCAGATCGGCATGGTGACGCTGATCGGGCTGGCGGCCAAGAACGCCATCCTGATCGTGGAGTTCGCGGTGATGAAGCACAAGGAGGGGCTGTCGCACGCCGACGCCGCCGTGGAGGCCGCCAAGCTCCGGCTGCGGCCCATCGTGATGACCTCGCTGGCGTTCATCCTGGGCGCGGTGCCGCTGTTCATCGCCTCGGGCGCCGGCTCCAACTCGCGCCACTCCATCGGCACCGGCATCATCGGCGGCATGATCGCGGCCACCACGCTGGCGCTGCTGTTCGTGCCGCTGTTCTCGTGGCTGGTGGGCACGGCGGCCGACAAGTGGGCGG
This sequence comes from Cupriavidus agavae, assembly GCF_004217045.1. Classification (GTDB taxonomy): domain Bacteria; phylum Pseudomonadota; class Gammaproteobacteria; order Burkholderiales; family Burkholderiaceae; genus Cupriavidus; species Cupriavidus agavae. The sequence goes on along the minus strand of NZ_SGXM01000007.1, from coordinate 91,241 downwards.
CGCGGCGGGGACGCAAGGCGCCGGCGGCTCCGGCGGCGCCCACCACGCCGCCGCCGGGAGAACCGTCATGAGCCGCCCGCATCACGTAGCCATGCTGGCGACGGCGGCGCTGCTGTCGGCCTGCGCCATCGGCCCCGATTACCAGCGCCCCGGGGTGGAGCCGCCGGCCGCGTACCGGCTCGACACCGGCGTGCTGACGATGGCCGCCGACAGCGACTGGTGGAACGCCTTCAACGACCCGGTGCTGACCGCGCTGGTGGAGACCGCGCTGCGCAACAACTACGACGCCCGGATCGCGTCGGCCCGCATCGAGGAGTTCCGCGCCCAATTGATGATCGCGCGCTCGGGGTATTTTCCGCAGCTCAACGCCACGGGATCGGCGGCGCGGCAGAAGAGCGGCTCGTTCACGGGCACGCCGTTCGCGTCGTTCGGCGGTCCGCGCAACAGCTACGAGGCGCTGCTCAATGCAAGCTGGGAGATCGACCTGTGGGGCAAGATCCGCCGCCAGGCCGAGAGCGCCGAGGCCAGCCTGTGGAATGCCGAGTACACGCGGCGCGGCATCGTGCTGTCGCTGGCGGCGTCGGTGGTGCAGGGCTACGCCACGCTGCGCGGGCTCGACGCCCAGCTGGAGGTCGCCCAGGCAACCCTGCTGACGCGCGGCCAGGCGCTCGACATCTTCAGGCAGCGCTACGAAGGCGGCGTGATCTCGCAGGTGGAACTGGCGCAATCGGAAAACGACTACTACTCGGCCGAGGCGACGATCCCGCCGCTGCGCTCGTCGATCCAGGAGACCGAGAACGCGCTGTCGGTGCTGCTGGGCCGCCAGCCGGGACCGATCGAACGCGGCGCCCCGCTGGCCGACCTGCAGCCGCCGCCGATCAGCGCCGACCTGCCGGCCGCGCTGCTGTCCCGCCGGCCCGACATCCTCCAGGCCGAACAGCAGGCGGTGGCCGCCAACGCCCAGGTGGGCGCGGCACTGGCGCTGTTCCTGCCGTCGGTGAACCTGTCCGGCTTCTTCGGCGCGCTGGCCACCTCGCCCGCGGCGCTGTGGGACAGCGCCTCGCAGATCTGGGGCTTCGGCGCCAGCCTCGCCCAGCCGGTCTTCCAGGGCGGCGCCATCCGCGGGCAGGTCAACGCCGCCGAGGCCGTGCGCGACCAGGCCATGCTGGGCTACCAGGCGAGCGTGCTGAACGCGCTGGCCGACGTGAACACCGCCATCGCCAACGGCACCGAGACCCGCAACCGGCTGGTCAGCCTGCGCAAACAGGAGCAAAGCCTGACGATCTACGCCGACCAGGCCGACGCGCGCTACGAGGGCGGCTATTCGAGCTATCTGGAAGTCACCGACGCGCGCCAGAAACTGTTCGCCGTGCAACTGGCATCGATCCAGGGACAGGTGGACGTGCTGACCAGTGCCGCAGCGCTCTACAAATCGCTCGGGGGAGGGTGGTCGGCGGTGCCGGCGGATGTGCGAGGGGCCGGGCTGGTGGGAGAGGCCAGGGCAGTGGGGCGGTAGCTTAGATCCCCCCGCTTGTTTGCTCCCCTCTCCCGCAAGCGGAAGAGGGGACCGGTCTGCAGCAGTCAAATCCTCACCGCGCCGACCACTCCCCCTTCCTGACGCCCATCGCCGTTACCAGCCCATACGCGGTAATCCCCAGCGCCACGCCCAGGAAATGTCCGTCGATCCCCATCCCGCCGACATTCGCCAGCAGCCATCCTCCGCCCGCCGCCAGGCCGATCCGGCAAAGCCCGGCGACGATCGGCCAGCGCATCCGGCCCGCGCCCATCGACGCGAAGTAAAGCGCCATCCCCAGCCCGAAGCCGCCGAACGCCGGCCCCACCCATGACAGCGCGCGCGCGGCGATGGCGGCCACCTCGGCGTCCCTGGTGAACAGGCCGGCGAACTGCGCCGGCGCAAGGCCCACCGCCGCCCCCACGCTGCCGGCGATCACCAGCGCCAGCCACGCGCCCACCCACGCCGTGCGGCGCGCCGTGTGCCAGTCGCCCGCCCCCACGGCCCGCCCGACCAGCGCCGTCAACGCCGACCCCACGCCAAACGCCAGCGGAATCATCAGGAATTCCAGCCGCGCCGAAATGCCATACGCCGCCACCGCCGTCGTGCCGAAATGCCGCAATTGCGCCGTGACCAGGATCGTCGTCAGGTTGGCCACCGACGCCAGCGCGCAGGCCACCAGCCCCACCGACAGGATGCGATGGAACAGCGCCCCGGACAGCCGCACCCGCAGCGTCGGCATGAAGCCGGCCCCGCCGCGCAGCACCACCCACGCCATCATCAGCGCCGCCGCCCACGAAGCCAGCGCCAGTCCGGCGCCGATCCCGGCCAGCCCCATGCCCAGACGCTCGGCGAACCACCACGACAGGATCGGGAAGGCCACCCACATCGCCGCCAGTACCCGCGCGGCCAGCGCATGGCGCCCGCCGCCGCGCAGCACCGACGCCAGCGTATTGGCCAGCCACGCCGGCACCGCGCCCGCCCCGAACAGCCAGACCGCGTACTCGGCGGCGGCCTCGGCAGCCGTGGCGCCGGCCACCGCGCCGAACACCTGATGCGGGAAGCCGGCCAGCACCACGGCGAACACCAGCCCGGCGGTCACGGCGATGCACACCGCGTGCATGACCAGCGCCGACGCATCGTCGCGCCGCCCGCCCCCGAGCGCCCGGGCGATGGCCGCCACCACGCCGCCGCCCATCGCCCCGGCGGACATCTGCTGGAGCAGCAGCGCGAACGGCAGCACCACGGCCCAGCCAGCCAGTGCCGCCGTGCCCTGGCGCGCCGCCAGCCAGGTCTCGATCAACTGCGCGCCGGCCTGCAGGAAGGCCACCAGGCTGGTGGGCGCCGCCAGCACGCCGATGCGGCGGGCAATGGCCCACGAGGAAACGGTCTCTGCGGCAGGGGGCGCGGCGCCCAGCGCCATCGCGTCAGGCTTGCTCATGGGCGGCCTCCGTGACGGAGGCGTCGCCGAAGCGGTCGCGCAGGTAGCGTCCCGCGCCGGGGCCGGGCCGCACCCGGAGGTCGTCGACGGTAATCGTGCTGCCATCGGGCCGCGTCAACGACCCGGCCACGATCTCGCCGCCGTCGCGCCGGTCTTCCAGCACCGTCAGCGGACCCTTCTCGTCGGCCAGCCAGCGGTCGGCCCACGCTTTCAGCGACACATAGACTGGAAAGAAATCCCGGCCCATTTCGGTCAGCCGATACACCTGCCGTGCGCCGCCGCCGGGCGCCGGCACCTTGTCGAGCAGCCCATGCTCCACCAGCGTCTTGAGCCGCGCGCTGAGGATGTTGGGCGCGATGCCCAGATGCTTCTCGAACTCGTCAAACCGCGAGCTGCCGTAGTAGACCTCCCGCATCAGCAGGATCGCCCAGCGCTCGCCGAGCATCGCCATCGACCGGGCGACAGGGCAGGGCATGTTGGCAAAGTCGGTAGGTGCCATGGTCTCCTCTTTTTACTTTCGAATTGCAAGTCAGGAGGAGTTTAGCTTGCGAATTGAAAGTTTGCTGGAGAACGTCCGTGTCCGTCCGCCGCGAGGCAGGGGCGTATCATGGAGCGCTCCGCCCGTTTCTGCCCCCGCCTCTCCGCCATGACCGAGCCCAGCGACCGCGCCGCCGCATCGCCTTCTTCGTCCTCTTCGTCCTCCTCGTCGTCCAACGCGCCTGAATCGTCCGATCCGCCTGCCGCGCCTTCGGACACGCCAGATACCCCGCCCGCCCCCAGCCGCCTGCGCGAACTCCGCCAGCGTGCCAGCCGCGCCGCGCATCGCAAGCAGCGGCAGGTGCGGCGGATTTCGCGCACGTCGATGCGGTACGCGGTGTTCATGTGCGGCGCCGGGGCCGTGGCGCTGTTCTCGATGGTGTTCGCCTATATCGCCGAGGTGTCGCTGGCGTGGAACGCGCGGCTGACCTCGGCCACGCCGTGGCTGGCCTTCGTGATGCTGCCGTTCGGGCTGGCGGCGCTGCGCTGGCTGACGATCCGGCTGGCGCCGCAGGCGCGCGGCAGCGGCATTCCGCAGGTCATCGCGGCGGTCACGCTGCCGCCGGCGGGACCGGCGCAGACCGTGCTGGTCTCGTTCCGGCAGTCGATGTGGAAGGTGGTGCTGACCGCCGGGGCGCTGCTGGCCGGCGCGTCGGTGGGCCGCGAGGGGCCGTCGGTGCAGGTGGGCGCGGCGGCCATGCTGGCCTGGGGCCAGTGGTTCCAGGAGAAGCTGCGCTTCCGGATCGGATTCCACCCCAACGCGCTGATCGCGGCCGGCGCGGCGGGCGGGCTGGCCGCCGCGTTCAACACGCCGCTGGCCGGCGTGGTGTTCGCCATCGAGGAACTGGGACGCGGCACGGCGGTGCGGTGGGACAGGCTCGTGCTGTCCGGCGTGCTGACGGCCGGTTTCCTGTCGCTGGCGGTGCTCGGCAACAACCCGTATTTCAGCGTCAAGGTGCCAATGCTGGTGCTGCACGACGCCTGGGGCCCGGTGCTGCTGTGCGCGGTGGTCAACGGCGTGATGGGCGGACTGTTCGCCAAGCTGCTGATTGCCGGCGTGCCGGGGCTGGTGCCGGCGGGGTGGCGCGACTGGGTGGCCAGCCGGCCGGTGCAGGTGGCGTTCGTCTGCGGGCTCGTGGTGGCCGCGCTGGGCTGGGCCACGCACGGCGCCACGTTCGGCACCGGCTACGAGCAGGCCTCGGGCCTGATCAACGGCGAGCCGCGCAGCACGCTGTGGTTCGGGCTGGCCAAGTTCGGGGCCACGGTGGTGTCGTACTTCGCCGGCATTCCGGGCGGCATCTTCACGCCGGCGCTGGCCATCGGGGCTGGCATTGGCGCCAACATCGCCGATTTCGTCACGCATTTCATGGGCGGCATGGCCGAGCCGCGCGTGCTGGCGCTGGTGTCGATGGCCGCCTTCCTGGCCGCCGCCACGCAGGCGCCCATCACGGCCAGCGTGATCGTCATGGAGATGACCCGCACGCAGGACCTGACGATCTACCTGCTGGCCGCCTCGCTGCTGGCGTCGTTCCTGTCGCGCCAGTTCAATCCGCACCCGTTCTACCACCATATGGGCCACGCGTTCCGGCGTGAGGCGCTGGCGATCGGGCGCAAGAACGTGTCCGCCTAGCCGCGGCCGTAACAGGTGGTTACAGATCGTTGCGCGGGCGCCGCTGCGGTGTGGGGTAGCGCGCGCAACCCGATGGCGGCGGCAGAGGCCTTGTCTTACCATGTGCCGCGCATGGACCGGTGGCAGCAGATCGACCGGCCATGTTCCGGGGCACGATGGCCCCGCCACCACAGAACGCGACGCATTTTCGGGGAGCAGGAAATGGCCACGCAACGACCCGGCGGTATCCGATCGACCCAGGTTCCGGCACGCCCGGCGCCGCCGGCGGACGCCTTCCCGGACACCGCCATCTGGCACACGCGCGGCCTGCAGGCCAGTTCGCGCCTGCGCGCGCCGGTGGCGCGGCGCACGCCGTCGCGGCAACTGCCGCCGAGCCCGCTGCCCCGGCTGATGCTGTGGGCCGTGCTGATCGCCGTGGCGCTGGTATGCTTCCAGGCCGTGAAGCATATGTTCCGCTAGTCGGCTGTCGGCCCGGCGTCACACCACCGGTTTGGCGCGCCCCGGCAGGAACCCTCGACACGGCGCAGGCTCCAACGCGGAGCCGATTTCAGGAGTGTGTTTTGAGATTTCCTCTTGCCGGGCTGGCCGCCGCCGCCCTGCTGGCGACCGCCGTCGCCCATGCCGCGCCGCCCAAGGCGCCGGCAGCCCCAGCCCCCGCCCCCGCCGCCGCAGCAATCCCCGATGGCAAGGACCAGTTCTCGACGATGCTCGACACGCTGGAGATCGGCAGCCCGCTGCCGCAACTGCCCGATTGTGCCGATCACCGCACCCCTGATGGCAAGGACGTGACCGCCTATTGCGTGGAGTTGCGCGGCGATGGCGTGATGCGCCAGGTTGGCGTGCCGCGCGACAAGCGCCCGGTCTTCATGGACGGCCCACGCCTGGTGGCGTTCGTCGACGGCAACGCGCTGGTGGGCCTGATCGTGCCGACCGACGGCATCCGCTCGCAGGACGCCGCCGCGCAGTCGCTGAGCGCGCGCTACGGCAAGCCGTTCCGCCAGGAGAGCGAGGACATGAAGGACAAGTCCGGCCGGCCCTTCAAGTCGATCCACGCGGGCTGGATGCGCAAGCCGCTGACCGTCGAGCTGTACACCATCCCGGACACCCCGAGCGAAGGCACCATCGAACTGCTGCTGCCGCAGGCCCGCGCGCTGATGGCCAACCGCGACGCCGAAGTGGCCAAATCACTGGCCCCGCCGCCAGCCTCGGCCCCGGCAGCGAAGAAGGACGCGAAGAAGGAAAAGCCCGCCCCGGCCAAGCCAGTGAACCCGGGCAGTTGGTGAGGCGTTGTTTCTGCCGCTGCCTGGCTCCCTCCCCCGCATGGCGGGAGAGGGGCCGGGGGTGAGGGCTGGCAGTTCAAACCGCGAACCACGCCGACCGCCGTGAGACGTTTGAGCCAGAAACCATGCCATTTCTTGCTCAAACGTCTCATTTCCCAAGCCGGCGGTACCTCACCCCGCCGCCCGCCTCCGGTCGATCTTCCTTGCCAGCACGATGGACGTGGTGGTGTGGTTGACCCCGTCGAGCATGCCGATCTCGTCGAGCAACTTGTCGAGCCGGGCATGGGTGTCGCAGCGGATCACGGCCATGTAGTCCACCGGGCCGCTGACCGAATTCAGTTCCTCCACCTCGGGTAGCCGCTGCAACGCCCGCACCACGCCGGGCGCCGCCTTGGGCTGCACCGACAGCCCGCAGAACGCCAGGATCGCGTTGTCCTCCATCTGGCTGCCCAGCCGCACCCCATAGCCCGCCACCACCCCGATCCGTTCGAGCCGGGCGATGCGCGCCACCACAGTGGTCCGGGCAATGCCGAGCGCGCGCGCCAGGTTGGCAGCGCTCTCCCGCGCGTTGGCCTGCAGCAGCGCCAGCAGGTGGCGGTCGGTCTGGTCGAGGTCTGCCATGGCTTTGCTGACGAATCGTCCGATTTAATAGTCGATACGTCCGATTATGCCGAGCTTTCGTCGAACTTGGGCCTGTCATGCGTGCGGCCGGCTACGCATACTTTCCTTCATCGGAACGAAAACTTTCATGACGGAGCGAGCCATGCCAGGTACCCCCCTTTCGGTCGTCGTGCTCGGCGCGGGCAAGATCGGCCGCGTCATGGCGGCCATGCTGGCCGACGCGGGCGACTACCGCGTCTGCCTGGTCGATCACGACGCGCACCGGCTCGACGGCCTGCCGCGCGGCATCGCCGTGCGCGCCGGCGACCCCACCGAGCCCGGCACCTGCGCCGCGCTGCTGGCCGGCGCCGACGCCGTGCTCAACGCGCTGCCGTTCCATGCGGCCATCCACGTGGCCACCGTGGCGGCGCGGCTCGGCGTGCATTACTTCGACCTGACCGAGGATGTGGCGGCCACCCAGGCCATCCAGAAACTGGCGGGCGGGGCGCGCTCGGTGCTGATGCCGCAGTGCGGGCTGGCGCCGGGCTTCATCGGCGTGGTGGGGCAGAGCCTGGCGCAGCGCTTCCTGCGCGGCGGCGGCGAACTGCTCGACCTGCGCATGCGCGTGGGCGCGCTGCCGCGCTATCCGAGCAACGCGCTGAAATACAACCTCACGTGGAGCACCGAGGGGCTGATCAACGAGTACTGCAACCCGTGCGAGGCCATTGTCGACGGCCGCCGCGTGGAGGTACCCGCGCTGGAAGGGCTGGAAACCTTCGCGCTGGACGGCGTGGAGTACGAGGCGTTCAACACCTCGGGCGGGCTCGGCACGCTGCCCGAGACGCTGGCCGGGCGCGCCCGGCAGGTGGACTACAAGTCGGTGCGCTACCCGGGCCACTGCGCCCAGATGAAGCTGCTGCTCAATGACCTGCGCATGCGCGAGCGGCGCGGCTGGTTGCGCGATATCCTTGAAAACGCCATTCCGATGACCGAGCAGGACGTGGTGGTGGTCTTCGCCAGCGCCACCGGCCATCTGCCGGGCGGCAGGGGCACGGGCATGGGCGAGGGCAAGCGCGGGCCGCTGACGCAGGCGTCGTTCTCGGCCCGGATCGGCGGGATGGAGGATTTCGCCGGCATCGGCCACGTCAACGCCATCCAGTTGACCACCGCGGCGGGCATCTGCACGGCGCTGGACCTCGTGGCGTCGGGCGTGCTGCCTCAGGCCGGCTTCGTGCGGCAGGAGGCGATGCCGCTGGACCGCTTCCTCGACAACCGCTTTGGCCAGCATTACGCGCGGCATCCACTACAGGAGACGCTTGCATGAAAGCCCAGGACATTGCCAACTGCTTCCAGTCGATGGGGCTGGCGCAGCCGTGGCGCGCCACCGCCCCGGCGCCGGGCGCGCTCGGCGCGCGTTCGCCGATCGATGGCGAGGTGTTCGGCCATATCGCCGCCTGTTCCCCGGCCGACGCCGAAGCCAGCATCGCCCGCGCCCATGCCGCCCAGAGCGTCTGGGCGCTGACCCCGGCCCCGGCACGGGGTGAACTGGTGCGCCGCTTCGGTGACATGCTCCGGCAGCACAAGGATGCGCTGGGCCGCCTGGTCTCGCTCGAAGCGGGCAAGATCCTGCAGGAGGGGCTGGGCGAGGTGCAGGAGATGATTGATATCTGCGACTTCGCGGTGGGCCTGTCGCGCCAGTTGCACGGGCTGACGATCGCCTCGGAGCGCCCGGCGCATGCGATGCGCGAGACCTGGCACCCATACGGCCTGTGCGGCGTGATCTCGGCGTTCAACTTCCCGGTGGCGGTGTGGGCGTGGAATGCGGCGCTGGCGCTGGTGTGCGGCAATGGCGTGGTCTGGAAACCATCGGAAAAGACGCCGCTTTGCGCGCTGGCCGCGCAGGGGCTGCTGGATCGCGTGATCGACGCGCACGCGCCCCAGTTCGCCGGCCTGGCCTGCGTGCTGAACGGCGGGCGCCAGCTGGGGCAGTCGCTGGTGCAGCATCCCTCGGTGCGGCTGGTCAGCGCCACCGGCTCCACGCGCATGGGGCGTGAGGTCGGCATGGCCTGCGCCTCGCACTTCAAGCGGGCGATCCTGGAACTGGGCGGCAACAATGCCGCCATCGTCACGCCTTCGGCCGATCTCGAACTGACCATCCGCGCGATGACGTTCGCGGCGGCGGGCACGGCCGGCCAGCGCTGCACCACCCTGCGCCGCGCGTTCGTGCATGCCGACCGGATCGAGACCGTGGCGCAGCGGCTGCGCCAGGTCTATGCACGGCTGCCGGTCGGCGACCCGCTGCTGGACGGCACGCTGGTCGGCCCGCTGATCGACGCCGCGGCCGGCGACACCATGGCCAACGCGCTGGCCAGTTGCCGCGCGCAGGGCAATGTCGTCCATGGCGGCGAGCGGCTGCTGGCGGACCGCTTTCCGCGCGCCAGCTACGTGCGCCCGGCGCTGGTGCTGACCGACACCCAGCACGACACCATGCTGACCGAGACGTTCGCGCCCATCCTCTACCTGATGCCCTACACCTCGCTCGACGAAGCCATTGCGCTGAACAACGCGGCCGCGCACGGGCTGTCGTCGTGCATCTTCACCGAATCGCTGCGCGAGGCCGAGCGCTTCATGTCGGCGGCCGGCAGCGACTGCGGTATTGCCAACGTGAATATCGGCACCAGCGGCGCGGAGATTGGCGGCGCGTTTGGCGGGGAGAAGGCCACCGGCGGCGGGCGGGAATCCGGCTCGGACGCCTGGAAAGGCTATATGCGCCGCGCCACCAACACGGTCAACTACGGCGACGCGCTGCCGCTGGCGCAGGGCATCCGTTTCGAGGTCTGAGCGGCGCTTACGTGCACGCAGACGTAGCGAATCGTAACAAGGGTTACAGCGCCTTGACGCTGTATTACCAGACCCGCCCGTATAACGTTCTTGAAAGCAGCGCATTGCCCTGGCGCAATGGCTGCGACAAAAGGACGTCGAAATGAGATCGAGAATCGTGGTGCTGGGTTTGACAGTGGCCGGCGCGGCCATGCTGGGCGGCTGCGCGGTGTATCCCACGCCGTACGGGCCGGCCGTCGAGGCCGCGCCGGTGTACGTGCCGCCGCCGACCGTCGTGGTCCGGCCGGCGTATGGGTACTACGGAGGCGGGTACTACGGCCGGGGGTATTACGGGCGGAGGGGGTATTACGGGCGTTGGTAAGGTTTCTCCCCTCTCCCACTACATGGGAGAGGGGAGCTTGCTAAGCGGGATCGTTACTATTCCCCAACCCCATCCACCCCGGCGCCAGCTTTTCTCCCACTTCCCTCAGGTCCACCACGTCGAGCACGCGCCCCACCGTATGGTCGACCATCTCCGCAATCGTCCGCGGCTTCTGGTAGAACCCCGGAACTGGCGGAAATACGATGCCGCCCATTTCGGTCACGGCAGTCATGTTGCGCAGGTGGGCCAGGTTCAGCGGCGTTTCACGGACCATCAGCACCAGCTTGCGGCGCTCCTTGAGCGTGACGTCGGCGGCGCGGGTGATCAGGTTGTCGGAGAGGCCGTGGGCGATGGCGGCCAGCGTGCGCATCGAGCACGGCGCCACGACCATCGCGTGGGCGCGGAACGAGCCGCTGGCGATGGTGGCGCCGATGTCGCGCACGTTGTGCACCACGTCGGCCAGTGCTTCCACATCGGCGCGGCCGATGTCGAGCTCGTGCTGCAGGTTCATGATGCCGGCCGGCGAGATCAGCAGGTGCGTTTCCACGCCGCTGACATCGCGCAGCACTTCCAGCAGCCGGACGCCGTAGACGGCGCCCGTGGCGCCCGTGATGGCGACGATCAGCCGTTGCGGCGCGCCGCCTTGTTCCACAGGCATGACTGACTCAGGCTCAGGACTTCAGCAGCGTCTGCAGTTCGCCGTTCTGGTACATCTCCATCATGATGTCCGAGCCGCCGACGAATTCGCCGTTCACGTAGAGCTGGGGGATGGTCGGCCAGCTCGCGTATTCCTTGATGCCCTGGCGGATGCCGTCGTCTTCGAGCACGTTGACCGTGGTGGGGGCGTCCACGCCGCAGGCCTTCAGGATCTGGATGGCACGGCCCGAGAAGCCGCACATCGGGAACTGGGCGGTGCCCTTCATGAACAGGACCACGGGGCTGCCCTTCACGATCTGGTCGATCTTCTGCTGTACGTCACTCATGATGGATTCGTTCCGGTTGCGCGCGATGCCAGGCCGGCACCGCTGAGATGAAATGGGGATGGCTCCGGATTTTACCGGAATCGGGCAGGGCCTTCAGGGGAGCGCGCGGCGCCCGCCGCTGCACCGCTCGTTGCCGCCAAGGTCGCGTGCCGTGAACACCTCGGCAAAGCCGGCGTCGGCCAGCAGTTGGCGCGTGGCGGCGCCCTGGTCGTAGCCGTGCTCCATCAGCAGCCAGCCGCCCGGCAGCAACCGGTCCGCCGCGCCCGCCACGATGGCGGCCAGGTCCGACAGGCCGTCCTGGTGGTCGGTCAGCGCGTCGATCGGCTCGAAGCGCAGGTCGCCCTCGGTCAGGTGCGGGTCGCCCTCGGCAATATACGGCGGATTGCTCACGATCAAATGGAAGCGCAGCGCGGCCGGCAACGCGCCGTACCAGTCCGAGACCACAAAGCGGATATTGCCGGCCTGCAGCGCCCGGGCGTTGTCCTGCGCCACCATCAGCGCGCCGGGCGAGATGTCGGTGGCCCAGACTTCGGCGTCGGCGCGCTCGCGGGCGATGGTCACGGCCAGCACGCCCGAACCGGTGCCCATGTCGAGCACGCGCGGCGCCGGGGTCCCGGCCAGCCGCGCCAGCGCGGCCTCGGCGGTGACCTCGGTGTCGGGGCGCGGAATCAGCACATCGGGCGTGACGCGGAACGAACGGCCGAAGAACTCGCGCTCGCCGAGCAGGTAGGCCATCGGCTCGCCGGCCAGGCGGCGCGCCAGCAGTGTCGAGAATGCATCATGCTGTGCCGCATTGAGGTGCTCGGCGTCCCGCGTGATCAGCTGCGTGCGCGTGAACCCGGTGACGTGGGAGAGCAGCATGCGCGCCTCAAGCGTGGGCAGGCCGGCCATGGCGGCCAGGGTCAGCGCTTCGCGCAGCGTGGGATCGGGCGGGAGGGTGGCGGACATCGGTTACGGCTGTACGTCTGGGACGTCTGATACGTCTGGGGCGTCTCGGGAATGCGGGGGGCGTGCTGTAAAAAACCCCGTCGGGCGTCGGCCTGACGGGGTTTCTCGCGCAACGTCGAATCGGGCACCAGTGTAAGCCGTTTCCGGCTCGCGGGGGATGCCCGCTTCGGCGAGGGGGGATTACTTGTTGACGGCGTCCTTGGCCTTGTCGGCACCCGAGTTCACGGCGTCGCGGGCGGCTTCCTTGGCCTGGGCCATGGCGTTGCCGGCATCGACCTTGGCGCGCTCGGCGGCGGCGGACACGTCCGCTGCGGCACCGCTGGCGGCGGCCTTGGCGGCGTCCGCAGCGTTGGCGGCAGCCGCAGCGGCGTCGCTGGCGGCGGCCTTGGCCGATTCGGCGGCGTTCTGCATGGCGCTGTCGGCGTTGGTGGCCGGCGCCTCTTCCTTCTTGCTGCAGGCGGTCACGGCGGCGGCGATCATCAGCATGGCGAGCAGTTTCTTCATGATTTCATCCTTGTGTCGTTGAGGAGTGGGCTTCCGGGTGGTTTTCCACTTCCGGACTTCGTACCCCCAGACATGTCACCTGTCAGAAAAGTGACGTATGGGGTGGTCCGGTCGAAATCGATTATAGACAGCGGGTTTTTTCAGGCCAGTGCTGTTTCACGCATTTACGTCCGTTACAAACGGTGAGGTTTGAGTGCCTGCCCGGTCAGTTTTCGTCGCCGAGTGCGGCCAGTTGGTCAGCCTGGTGCTCGGAGGCCAGCGCGGATAGCAGTTCGTCCAGATCGCCGTCCATGATCATGTCGATCTTGTAGAGCGTCAGGTTGATGCGGTGGTCGGTCACGCGACCCTGCGGGAAGTTGTACGTGCGGATGCGGTCGCTGCGGTCGCCCGTGCCGATCAGGTTGCGGCGCGTGCTGGCTTCCTTGGCCTGGGCGGCGCGCAGTTGCATGTCCATGATCCGCGCAGCCAGCACCTTCATCGCTTTTTCTTTATTTCGATGCTGGCTGCGGTCGTCCTGGCATTCGACCACGATGCCGGTGGGCAGGTGGGTCAGGCGTACCGCCGAATCGGTCTTGTTCACGTGCTGGCCGCCGGCGCCGGACGCCCGGAACGTGTCGACACGCAGGTCAGACGGGTTGATCTGCACCTCGGCCACCTCGTCGGCCTCGGGCATCACGGCTACGGTACAGGCCGAGGTGTGGATGCGGCCCTGCGCCTCGGTGGCCGGCACGCGCTGCACGCGGTGGCCGCCCGATTCGAACTTCAGCTTCGAGAACGCGGCGTCGCCGGCAATGCGGACGATCACTTCCTTGTAGCCGCCGAGGTCCGATTCGGACTCGCTCATGACCTCTACCTGCCAGCGCTGGCGTTCCGCATAGCGCGTGTACATGCGCAGCAGGTCGGCGGCGAACAGCGCGCTTTCCTCGCCGCCGGCGCCCGCGCGGATTTCGAGCAGCAGGTTGCGGTCGTCGTTGGGGTCCTTCGGCAGCAGCAGCGTCTGCAGGCTGGCTTCGAGCGATGCCAGCCGCCCGCGCGCCGCGCCGATCTCGTCGGCGGCGAAATCCTTCATCTCGGGGTCGTCGAGCAGCGCCTCGGCCGTGGCCAGGTCTTCCTGCGCCTGCCGGTACTGGCCGTACTGCTCGGCCACCGGCGACAGCTCGGCGTGCTCGCGCGACAGCTTGCGGTACTGGTTGATATCCGCCGTGGCGTTCTCGTGCGCAAGCAGGGCATTGACTTCATCGAGTCGCTCGGCCAACTGGTCGAGCTTTTGGAGCATGCTGGCTTTCATCGGATGCGGGATTCGGCAGGTGTCACGGGGGCAATGCGGCGGGCATTGCGGGGAGGTCGGCGCGCCCGGATGGCTGGCAGGCGCCAGCGGGTGGGCGGAGCGCGGCTAGCGCTCGGAGTGGCTGCTGTGGCGGAACAGGCCCGGCACCAGGCGCAGCAGCGCCTCGCGGTCTTCGCCCTGGGTGTGGTTCAGGGCGTGCGTGGGGCCGTGCAGGAACTTGCGCGTCAGCGCGCCCGAGAGCGCGTCGAGCACGGCGGCCGGGTCGTCGCCGCGGGCCAGCATGCGGCGTGCACGTTCCAGTTCGGCCTGGCGGATGGCTTCGCCGGCGGTTTGCAGGTCGCGGATGACGGGCACCACGCTGCGGGTTTCGAGCCAGTGCATGAAGTTCAGCACGCGCGACTCGATGATTGCCTCGGCCTGAGCCACGGCGGCCTGGCGCAGCGCGTTGCCCTCGCGCACCACGGCGCCGAGGTCATCGACCGTGTACAGGAACACGTCGTTGAGGCGCGAGACTTCGGGCTCCACGTCGCGCGGCACCGCCAGGTCGACCATCATGATCGGGCGATGCTTGCGGCGCTTGACCGCGCGCTCCACGGCGCCCAGGCCGATGATCGGCAGCGAACTGGCCGTGCACGAGACGACGATATCGAACTCGTGCAGCCGCTCGCCAAGATCCTGCAGGCGGATGGCCTGCGTGGTCAGGCCCTGTTCGGCCAGTTGCTCGGCCAGCTTCTCGCCGCGCTCGACGGTACGGTTGGCCACCACGATCTGGCGCGGCTGCTGCGCGGCGAAGTGCGTGGCGCACAGCTCGATCATCTCGCCCGCGCCGATGAACAGCACGCGCTGCGTGGACACGCTCTCGAAAATCCGCTGTGCCAGGCGCACGGCGGCGGCGGCCATCGACACCGAATGCGCGCCGATCTCGGTCTGGCCGCGGACTTCCTTGGCCACCGCGAACGTGCGCTGGAACAACTGGTTCAGGTAGGTGCCCAGCGCGCCGGCTTCGCCAGCGGTGCGCACGGCATCCTTCAGTTGTCCGAGAATCTGGGTTTCGCCGAGCACCATCGAATCGAGCCCGCTGGCCACGCGGAACGCGTGCCGCACGGCCTCGGACTGGGGCAGGGCGTACAAATGCGGCGCCAGCTCGCCGGCCGGCACGTTGTGGTGCTGGGCCAGCCAGCGCAGCGTGTGCTCGAATCCGTCCTGCCCCGGCTGCAGCACATCGGTGGCGCAGTAGATCTCGGTGCGGTTGCAGGTGGAAAGGATCGCGGCTTCGGTGCCGTGGCGGCCCGCCAGATGGGTGCGCAGCGCGCCCAGGGCCGGTTTGATCTGCTCAAGCGGAAACGCCACACGTTCGCGGAGCGAGACGGGTGCCGTTGTGTGATTGATGCCGATCGCGAGCAGTTGCATTTGTGGGGTTGGATTGCCATCCGGATCGATGCCGGAAGCGGGGGTCATTATACCGCCCGTTGACAAAGTTGCAGGAGACCGGGGCGCTTTGTTCCAACTGCGCTATCGTTACGGCATCGCATCTTGATATGACGCAAAAGGCACAGGAGAAACGGATGTTCGGCTTGCTGGTGGTGGGCGCGGTGGTGGGGCTGGCGGGGGCGTTGTTGCACCCCTTGGGCCGGGTCGTGCGCGTGCCGGTGGCGCTGGCGCTGGGCATGGCGGGCGCGGCGCTGGCGTTCTACACCGGCCGGGCGCTCCATCTGTTCACCGACGGGCAGCTGCTGGGGTGGGGTGCGGCGATTGTTGGCGCCGCGCTGCTGGTGGCGGTCTGGGGTGTTGCGCGGCCGCGTCGGTAACGAGAGAAAAAACCAGGAATTCAGGAATCGGCGATGGCCTGGGTGGCGCTTCAGCGTCGCGCAGCGAGGAATCGTCGCAACACGGCGCTGGAGTAGTGGCTCGCCACCTCACGCAAAAATGCCGGGAAATCCACATGGGCCGTGTCGTCGGCCCGGTCGGAAACGGTGCGCATCAGCGCATAGGGCACCCCGTACTCGTGGCAGATCTGGGCCAGCGCCGCGCCTTCCATCTCCACCGCCTGCAGCGCCGGCAGATCCCGGCGTAGCGCCGCGACAGCCGCGCTCGAACTGACGAACTGGTCGCCGCTGGCGATCATGCCCACGTGCAGCCGGGGCGCGCCAAAGCGGGCCAGCACGCCGGCGGGCACCTCGCTCGCCAGATCCTCACGCAGGAAGCCTGCCACCGCCTGCCGCAGCGCGGCCGTCAGCGCCGGGTCCGCCGGAAACTCCGTCTGGCCGAGCAGCGGGACCTCGTAGCGTGGAAACAGCGGGCTGGCATCCATGTCGTGCTGCACCGTGCGGTCCGCCACGACGATATCGCCCACCTCTACCCCCGGTGCCACGCCGCCTGCCAGGCCGGTGAACACGATCTCGTCCACCCCGAACTCGCGGATCAGCGTCACGGCCGTGGCGGCCGCCGCCACCTTGCCGACGCGCGCCAGCACCAGCACCACCGGCTGCCCATGCAGCGTGCCCTGATAGTAGTCGCGCATGCCGATGGTGCGGCACGTGGCGCGGGCGTCCTCGTGGCGCATGGCGGCGATCAGGCCGTCGACTTCGTCGTGCAGGGCGGCAAGGATGCCAAGGGTCATGGTGGGGCGGGCGCAGGGCATTGGGTCGGAAACGGCGCACAGCATACCAGTGTGGTGCGATTGCCACGGCTGACAATTAAACGGCCGGTAAATGTATCTACCGTATTACAAGCCGTTACAATGCCAGCCTAAATGCGAGTCATTAGCATTCCCATTCCAATAAGTCCGAGAGATTGAGCCTTCCATGTCTGTAAGCGCCCGGCGCCGCCTTAGCGGTTCGCATGCCTTCCGTCTGACCACCCTTGCCCTGAGCCTGCAGGCCGCCTCCGCTGCCATGGCCCAGGAACAGGCGCCCGCCGCCGTTCACCATGAACTGCCGGCCGTGACCGTCAAGGGCACCGCCAACGAATCGCCCACGGGCCCGGTCTCGGGCTTCGTCGCCAAGCAGGCCGTGACGGCCACCAAGACCGATACGCCGATCATCGAGACGCCGCAGTCGATCACGGTCATCACGCGCGACCGGATCGAACTCACCGGTGCGCAGACGGTGGCGCAGGCCGTCGGCTACACGGCGGGTGTGACCACGGCCGGGTTTGCGAACGACAACCGCACGGATTCGATCAAGATCCGTGGCACCGATTCCACCCAGTACCTCGACGGTCTGCTCAACGCCGTGGGCTTCTACAACAACACGCGGCCCGACCCGTACGCGCTGGAGCGCATCGAGGTGCTGAAGGGCCCGTCGGGCATGCTGTACGGCCAGGGTGCGGTGGGCGGCGTGGTGAACCTGGTGTCCAAGCGTCCGCAGGCCGAGGCATACCGCGAGATCGGCGTGAGCTTTGGCAACTACAACCGCAAGCAGATCCAGGCCGACCTGACCGGCCCGCTCGACGCCGATGGCAAGTGGCTGTATCGATTCGTGGCCATGGCGCGCGACAGCGATGCATCGGTGGACTACGTCAAGGACAACCGCTACTTCATCGCGCCGTCGCTGACGTACCGGCCGAATGCCGATACCTCGTTCACGATCCTGGCGAACTTCCAGCGCGACGACAGCGGCTCGATGATCGGCTTCTTCCCGTGGCGCGGCACGCTGATCGAGAATCCCGCCGGCGCGATTCCGCAAAGCTTCTTTGTCAGCGAGCCCGACTTCGACCGCTACCGCGCCCAGCAGCACGCCATCGGCTACCAGTTCTCGCACCGCTTCAACGACACGTTCGAAGTGCGCCAGAACCTGCGCTACTCGCACAGCACGGTGGACTACCGCAGCATCTACACCACCGGCTTCACGGGCGCCACGCACGGCTGGGTGCCGGGCAGCGACACCCTGCTGCGCCGTATCGTCTACATGAACCAGCCGACGCTGAACCAGTTCGCCGTCGATACCCAGGGCCAGGCCAAGTTCAGCACCGGCGCCGTGCGCCACACGCTGCTGACCGGCATCGACTACCAGCACAGCGACGCCACGGGCCGTACCAATTCCAACGGCACCGCGGCGCCGATCAACGTGTTCAACCCGGTCTACGGCAACTACGTGGCGCCCACCACATTCCGTGGCCTTGATCCAGCCAAGCAGATCCAGACCGGCGTCTACATGCAGGACCAGCTCGAATGGAACAAGTGGCTGCTGATGCTGGGCCTGCGCTACGACTGGTCGCGCGCCTCGCAGGACAACACGCCGTCGGCCTCGCGTGACGACAACGAGCTGACCAAGCGCTTCGGCCTGATGTACCGCTCGGACCTCGGCCTGAACCCGTATGTCAGCTACTCGGAGTCGTTCCAGGGCCAGGCGGGCTTCAACATCGACGGCACGGCGTTCAAGCCGCTGCGCGGCAAGCAGTGGGAAGTGGGTGTCAAGTACCAGCCGCTGGGCAAGAACATGACCCTGACGGCCGCGCTGTTCGACATGCGCGAGGAGAACCGCAAGGTGGCCGGCGTGGTCAACGGCCTGCCGGGCACGGTGCAGGTGGGCGAGGCCCGCACGCGCGGCGCCGAGCTGGAGGCACTGGTGTCGCTGGGCCGGCTGGACCTGATCGCGGCCTACACGTTCCTCAATGCCAAGGTGATCGAGGGTTCGGCGGCCGAGCAGGGCAAGCGCCTGGCGAGCATTCCGACCAACACGGCGTCGCTGTGGGCCAACTACCGCTTCGCGCTGTTCGACATCCCGGGCTTCCTGGCCGGCGCCGGCGTGCGCTACAACGGCCCGAGCACGGACGGCACGGGCAACAACCGCGTGGGCGGCTTCACGGTGTTCGATGCCGTGATCGCCTACGACCGTGGCCCGGTGCGCGTGTCGCTGAACGTCAACAACCTGACGGGCAAGCAGTACGTGTACAGCTGTATCGCGCGTGGCGACTGCTTCTTCGGCACGCAACGCTCGATCATCGGCAACGTGACCTACCGCTTCTGACCTGCCGCACGGCAGCGCGTTTCCCGGGAGACTTCGGCGCGGGGGCCTGCTACATTGCAGACCATGCCGAACCCGGGGGATTGCCGCTTGGACAGCTTCTCGATTCACCGCTTCACACAGCGCAGGGTCAGCCAGCAGGCGCTGGCCGACTGGCGCGCGCAGGACCGGCTCGGTGCCGATGACCTGCGCGCCGCCTGGCAGTCCACGCTGCCCGCGCCCGCCGACTGGCGGCACTGGCTGGACCGCGTGCTGCTGTGCCTTGGCACCGCGCTGCTCTGCGCCGGTGTCGTCGTCTTCTTCGCCTTCAACTGGGCGGATCTCCACAAATTCTCGAAATTCGGTCTGCTGGCCGCGGCGCTGACGCTGCTGGCCGCGTTTGCCGCCCGGCGGCCGTCCGGCGACATGGCCGGACGTGCCGCGCTGGCCGGGACGCAGATCGTCTCCGGCGTGCTGCTGGCGGTGATCGGCCAGACCTACCAGACCGGCGCCGATGCGTGGCAACTGTTCGCGCTGTGGACGCTGCTGGCCACGCCGTGGGCGCTGGCGGCCCGCGCGGCACCGCACTGGTGGATCGTGCTGGTGCTCGGCAATGTGGCGCTGCTGCGGTATTGCAGCGTGAACCTGGGCGTTGGCGGCATGTTCGAACTGCTGTTCTCGGCCCGCTGGGCGCGCGAGACGATGCTGTTCCTGCTTGGTGTGGCGATCGTGCAACTGGCGGTGTGGCACCTGCTGGCCGCGCGGGCGGGCGCGCTGGGCTTCCGCGGCATGACGGGGCCCCGGCTGATCGGCGCGCTGGTCTGCGCGTATGCGGGCTGGCTGGCCGCCATGAGCATGCTGAGCGAATGGGTTGCCATGTTCGGGTTCCTCACCAGCCTGCTGGCGCTGGCCGGGCTGGGCGCCTGGGTGCGCTGGCGCGCGTTCGACATCGTGGTGCTGAGCCTGGCCTGCATGACCGGGATCGGCGTCATCGTCATGGCGGCGGCGCGGGTGATCGTGAGCATCGA
Source organism: Cupriavidus agavae (assembly GCF_004217045.1). GTDB lineage: Bacteria > Pseudomonadota > Gammaproteobacteria > Burkholderiales > Burkholderiaceae > Cupriavidus > Cupriavidus agavae. Next base: position 71,341 of record NZ_SGXM01000007.1, on the reverse strand, counting down.
CGGAGATTTCGGCGCCTTCCTGCTGCTGGCGCTGCTGACGACCGGCCTGGCCGTGGCGGCCGCCACCTGGCTGCTGAAAGTATGGCGCGGAGAATCGGGGAGCGTGGCATGAGCGACCTGCAGATCGAGCAAACGCTGTGGCAGCGGCTGGCGTCGCGCGGCGCGGTGCAGGGAGACCGCCCGGCCTCGCTGCGCACGCCGTGGCCGATCCGGCTGCTGATGGGCGGCGCCGGGTGGCTCGGGGCGCTGTTCTTCCAGGTGTTCCTGATCGGCACGGTGTTCGCCGCCACACGCGGCAATGGCCCCGCCATGGCCGTGACCGGCGCCGTCATGATCGGCGCGGCCGCGGTGGTGTATCGCACCAAGGCCCGTGAGAGCGCGCGCATCGCGCTGGGCCAGTTCGCCCTGGCGCTGAGCCTGGGCGGGCAAGGCATGCTGGTCGTGGGCGTCGCGGAGACACTGGGCTATCGCGAGTTGTTCGGTACGGCGAGCCTGTGGCTGGGCGTGGCGGCGCTGGAAGTGCTGCTGTTCGCCGTGGTGCCAGACCGCCTGCACCGCTTTCTGAGCGGGCTGGGCGTCTGGCTGGCGCTGGCCTTGGCCGGCTGCATCGCCCTCGGCGACATGGTGGCGCCGCGCTGGACCGCCATGCCGCCGATGATCGGCCTGCTGGGCGCGCTGGCGCTCGCCGGCGCGGTCGCGTTCGTGAGCGGCGAGGAACGCGTGGCGGCATCGGGCCGCCATGCCCCATGGGAGCCGGCGGCGGACGCCTCGCTCGTCTTCGCGCTGGGCGGCATGCTGGTCGTTACGGGCGCCATCCATCCGGCGTCGATCATCTTCGGTACCGGCCGTACCTGGTACGCCCCCGGCGCGTGGCTGGCCGGCGCGCTGTCCGGCGGTGTGCTGGTGGCGTTTGCGCTGGCCGAATGCAAGCGGCTGGCCTGCGACACCCGTACCAGCGCCACGATGCTCGTCACGGCCATCGCCTTCAGCGCGCTGATGGTCTACGCGCCCGCCGTGACGGCCGGCGTGGTGGCGCTGATGCTGGCGCTGCGGCGCGGCGCGCTGACCTGGATGGGCCTGGCCATCGCCACGATGCTGGTCGGCTTCGTCTGGTACTACAGCACGCTGCAATGGACGCTGCTGGCCAAGTCAGCCACGCTGGCCGGCGCCGGCGGGCTGCTGCTGGGCGTGCGCGCCGTGGCCATGCGCCTGCCCCGTGCGGAGGTTTCGCGATGAAACGCTGGATTCTGGTGGCCTGGCTGCTGGCCCTCGGCGTGGCGCTGGCCGGCATCGCCGGCAAGGAGCGGCTGATCTCGAACGGCGAGGTGGTCTACCTGCGGCTGGCGCCGGTCGACCCGAGATCGCTGGTGCAGGGCGACTACATGGCCCTGAACTTCTCGATCGCCAATGACGTGCGCGTGGCCCACGGCACCTCCGGTACCTCCCGCACTCCGCTCCCCCGCGAGGAAACCATCGTCATCCGCCGCGAGACCAACCACGAAGGCCGCTTCGTCCGCCTGCACCACGGCGAGCCGCTGGCCGCGGGCGAAATGCTGCTGCGGGTCCAGAACGTTCCCTCGCCATGGAGCGGCGGCAACGCCATCCTGGTCTCCACCAACGCATGGTTCTTCCAGGAAGGCCACGCCGACCGCTACGCCAAAGCCCGCTTCGGCGAGTTCCGCGTGGACCGCAGCGGACAGGCGCTGCTGGTGGGGATGCGGGGGGAGGGGTTGGAGGGGATGTGATTTATGTGACGCATTTCAGTGCGCCGGCTCAGGGCTGGTCGGCCACCTCGTGGTCCCATTTATAGCGGACTTTGAGATGGTTGAACCGCTGCCAGCCGACGACACCGTCATGCTGCAGCCGCCCGAGGACGATCCCTGCCGAAACGCCGACCTGCTCGGCAAAGTCCCGGATGGTTCGCTCGCCAATCGAGGGAAGCCCGGCCAGCCGGGCGTACTTCGCGGGCGGGATCAGGGTGTCACGGGCAAAGGCATCGGCTTCGCTTTCCTCGTCGGGATGCAGGCCGTCTTCGCCGAGGATGTCGAGAAACGTCATCCGCTTGCCGTGCTTGAGCAGGTGGCCAGCCTGGTTAATGATTTTGATCGAGGGAGCGTATCCGGCATCCGGGAGATGCGATCTGACCAGACGCAAAAAAGCCCAGCATGGCTGGGCTTTTCGGAGCGGTTCCGGGGCGGGCGCGTGGCGCCGCTTCGGCGCGGTCAGACGTTAAAGCGGAAGATGGCCTCGGAAGTTCTGTTTTTACTGGCGCTCACTGCGGATCGGCTCATTCCGTAGTCACCTCCGTATACATTTTTTTCGGGCATCCCCATGTGGGGGGCCTCACCCGTGTTCATTTGGTCTGCTCCGCCAAGAGGTCGAGCACGTCGGTCTCCAGGATCGCGCCCAGCTTGCACAGGACCAGCAGGGACGGGTTGCCCACAGCGCGCTCGATCTGACTCACGTAAGTGCGATCCACATCCGCGCTCAGGGCGAGCGCCTCCTGCGACAAGCCACGCTTGCCCCGGAAGTCTTTCATGTTGCGCGCCAAGTCCTGACGCACTTGCTCGTAGTTTCGTCCCATCAACGCCGAGCATGGGCGTCATGAGACCTTTAATCCACGGACTATATTCGACAATGTCGAATATAGTCTTCATAATCAGCTCAACTCGGGATCAAAGGGAGCTGATGGATGAGTGGACTCTGCTTTCGGATGCTGGCCGGGCTGGCCGTTGTGACGACCGTGACCGGCTGTGTCACGACACAGCCGCAGGCTGACGGCTCGACCAAGGTTCACCTCTCCTTGGGTGGCGTGTCGAAGGCCAGCCAAGGTAACGTGGCACCGCCTCCTACTACCGAGACTCGCCCAGCCGTCGTTGCCAATCAAGCAAAGCCAGACCAAAGCGCGCCGCCCGGCGCTCCTGGCATCCGTGCAACAGCACTGGCAGGCGTCTTCAGCAAGCACTCCTACGACGGAATGCCCAAGACCTACTTCCCCCGCGTGGCTGTCACCGTCACGGACTGGTCCCGCAGTGACTGCTGGATCGGCACCGCCACCATTTGGTGGAGCAAGACCAAGTCCGAAGCTGTGCCCGCCTTCTCTGTGTGCTGGGGACAGTCGGTGGGCTACGCGGTCAACAACGCCGCGAACCTGCACCTCTTCATGCAGCAGATGGCGGTCGAGCACAGCGGCAATGTCCGCACTGTTGGCCCCAAGCCGCCCATGCTGGCCATCCCCGACCAGCAGTCGATCAGCGAGCGGCAGCAGCTCGCCTTCCAGGGGTTTGTCCAGCAGTTGGTGCTCGACACCGGATGGCAGCCGGGCGCACCAACCAATCTCTGGTTGGTAGGGTATGACGCCAACGCGGTCATCAAGCCAACCGTGCCTCCTGCCTCCAGCAACGGAGCGTCGCAGCCCGTGGACGCCAAGACCAAGGCGCAGCTCGAACAGGCGCTGAGCTGCGCGCCCATCGGTCCACGATTTGAACTGGCTGAGTCGCTGCTCAAGCAGTCGGGATGGAATTCCGATCAAGGCGTCACGCCGGTCACGCTCGCCGAGCCCGTCAAGGTCTATGGGTTCAGCGTCCGCAAGGTGGCGGTGTCACGTGACGGGGGTGAGCAGACCTACCGCAGCTACTTGGCTGGCACCTCGGTCCAGCAGCTCGCGAAATCAGCTTCGCTGAGATTGGGCAAGGATGGCAAGACCTATGGCCGTTTGACCAAAGTGGGCGTGTTGTCGGCGGGCATGGAGGGCGGCGAGGCCACGCTGACCTGTACCGTCAACACCGAAGGTTCAGAGGGCTGACCATGGCAATGCAATGTCCGAGCTGCGGCAGCGCGCATATCCAGCCAATGGCCGTTGTGCATGCGGGTGGCACACAGCACTTCCACGCAACGCACACAGCGGTCACTTCAGATGGGCAGTTCGTTCAAGGCAGCAGCCAGGGCTCGCAGTCCACGGCCTTGGCCCAGCACTGCGCCCCACCTGCGCCGCCATCACCGCTGCCGTTCATTGGAGCCTATGGGATTGGCGGCATCATCATCTACATGTCGATGACGGTGTGCCCGTTGTCGGCGCGTGAGTGCGTATACGTCGGCATGGCAGGCCTGCGCTACAACTGGAAGCAAGCGGCTGTCGGCTTGGGACTCATCGCGCTGGGCTGGCTGCTGATGAAGGGCTGGCGTACCCAGGCGAAGGTCTACAGTGCCGCGAAGCGCCGGTGGCAGAGCACATGGTTTTGCCATAGATGTGGGCAGGCACATCACCGAGAGTGATGGCGACAGGGCATTGCCGTAATTGTCGCTATCTTCCTGGGGGGCTTAACCAGCATGCTACATGGCTGGAGCCAGCAAACTAAAGTATGCTGATCGGCATAATTACACTTTCTGTTTGGATGGAAAATGCACGATCAGTTTCAGCTGCCTCCTCCTTCTTCATGGGAGAAGTTTGAGCGCATGTGTGCGGATATCTTTGCTATTGAGTGGAGCGATCCTTCCACGCAAAGGCATGGACGAACTGGCTTTCCGCAAAATGGTGTTGACGTCTATGGCTATACGCGAGACGGAAGGTTGCACGGCATTCAATGTAAAAAGAAGAATGGAGGCACAGCCAGCTCAGCTACCGAAAAAGAACTGCGGGAGGAGGTTGATAAGGCTCTCAGATTTTCGCCGCAGCTTTCGTCTTTCACTTTCGCAACCACTTCACCCAATGATCCAGATTTGGAGCGGGTGGCGAGAGAAATTACTAAAGTACATGCTGAGAGGAACCTGTTCTCCGTTCACTTCCTTGGCTGGGATGAAATACTTGATAAATTATGGCAGCATGATGGTCTAGTAAATCGATATTACAACTGGGCGCTTCCATATGGCGACCCCAATAATTACGCATTCGGACTGTGGTGTGAGCAATTTAGTAGCCACTACTTGTTCGTAAATGCTTGCTATCTCCCTTTTAGGTCGTATCAAGTGAGTTTTCAGCCTGACTTCATAGCGAAGCTTTGCTCATTCCATAATGAATCTGAAATTTTACTAGATGGCCAACGCACTCAAGGGCTCGACGAGAAACTGAGGAATGCAATAGATAATTTCAAGAGGGTGGCATCCGACTTAATAGATAGCGCTATTGTTGACTGCAGTAGGCCTGACGCATCTCTTGATGTTTATATGTACTGGGTTGATAAAGGAAACTTGCCATACCATCGGCAAGGTGATTATGTCGAATACAAGAAAGAGGTATTGAAATACCTATTCTATGGCCTGATTTTGGCGGCCAATTATATTATTGATATAAAGAATAAAATATCTAGAAGCCGGACGCCACTGCATTCGTATGTGAATTTTAGGGCGGATTTTGACTCACCTGCGGTAAATTCAATTCCCATGTATGCGCAGCAAGATATGGATGAAGGTATGCTTTACCCGGGGCTGGAATGGATTAAGGAAATGGCCTCTAGAGGCAAGAGTGATCCTGTGCTCGAATACGAAAAAGCTATTGAAGAAATGCACAAAAAGGAAAGTCTGACTCAGCCTTGTTGGCGTACAAATCGGTCGCAATAATTTTTCACATAAGAGAGAACATCACCGGCGACAGTGATAATTCAAGCGCGCAAGTGGCCGCCCAGCGAGCCATACACGTTGAGCGTCAGCAGAGCTCCGAGCGCCGCCTACTCGACTGGCGAATCCCACGCGACGCGGTAGTCGACGATGCCGGGGACTGCAGAGCGGTCACTCAGTCTGGTCGTGCCAGATCGCGATGCACTAGGTTGAGGTGCGAGTCGCCAGTTTTTTCGAGCCCAAATTAGCCCCAATTGCGCCGCAACTCCTGCTGCACAGTGTTTTGCTTAGCCCATCCTCAAGCCATGAACCCGATCATCCTGCGAAAGTTGCCTGGGATAGCTTGCACATCACTGACCTGAATGTGATTGCGTTCATCCCGTGCGGCATGCCCAAGCGCCCGTCGCAATGCCAAGCCCAGGCTTCGCGGCGGCAAGTGCTTCAACTTCTCCAGAACGGCTCCGTCGAGAGAGGGTACGAAGGCAGAACCCCAGCTGGCTTCGGCACGCATTCGTCCATAAATGTTCTGCGCGATTCGAGCAATTTGATCGGGCGTGGGTGCTTGGACATGCAGCACCGTGAGCCGCGACAGCAAAGGACTCGGGATGCCATCCACACTGTTTGCTGTCCCGATCCAGTTCACGTGGCTGGCATCGATGGTGAAATCACGAATAGAGAGGTCCGTGAAGGACCGTGCGCTGCGGGGCTCAAGAAGGGTGTATAGCGCCGCCAGCGGGTCGTACTGGCGCACCTGCTCGGTCTTGTCCAGCTCATCCAAGACCACGACGGGGTTGGCCTTTGGCTGGTAGGCAAGCAGTTCGAACAGGAGGCCCGGCTCGGAATTGCTCCAGAAGGCTTCTGAACCAGCCAGTGGCGAACCTGATTGGGCGCTCGCCATGTCGAACACACGGAAGGGCAAGGCCAGCCTTTCCGCCAGCCAGCGAGCCGCTTCTGTTTTGCCGATGCCCGCAGGCCCGACCAGCAGTAGCGGCGACCACGCAACGCGGCCATCGCCCATCGCATTGAGGGCAAAGTGATCGTGCAGCACCTCGGCCAGCTCGCTGAAGTTCGGGAAGGCTTGGGTGAACTCTTCGATCAGCACGTCCCACTCGTCGGGCAGCATGCCGAGCGTGCGCCGCTCATCGCCGGCCGCCCGGATGCGCTCCGCGATCTGCTGGGCACGCTTGAACTTTTCGTCTGCCTTCGCGCGATGGCGGTCAACAAATTGTTTGAGGCCGGAAGCGTCCAGAAAGGCGATCAGCGGTGCGTGCTTGTCGTCAGTCGAAGTGCTGCTGCTATCGCGTGCGGGGACGGGGTTGTCGGACAGGTCTTTCTTGGCGGCTTCGGTGCGAGTGGGTGCATCGCGATCAGTGGTGCTGCTCGCACGCTCGGTATCCGCCAACTCCAAGGCCTTCGCTGCTCTCTTGAAACGCTGGATGTCCTCTGCGAACAGTCCTACCACTTGCTCGTGCGCAGCGCTCCGAGCGCCTTGGGGGGCATTGGCGTCGCCACCGAAAACCGGAGCACCGCAAACAGGGCAGCACTGCTGGGCCGCGTGCCGAGCCTGTTCCACCACGTCGAGCAAGGCGCGCTCGCGCTGGATGCTGGCATCGGAGACCTCGACTCGGACTGCCAGCTTTTCCCTGGTTGCGGTGACACAGAACAGCGGACGACGCTGGTAGTCACTGCGATGCATCAACCGCTCGCATTGGGTGATCAGCTCGGCGACCACTGCGAGATGGCCTGGGGCGGGCTGAAACACCTGCTTCTCCAGCCAAGGGTGAAGTCGCTTCAGCTCTTCGACGGCCTCTTGGTACTCTCGGCGTCGCATGGGGCGGTACTGTCGTCGCAGGCTGTGCATGGCATCCCTCATTTAACTATAAATTACTATAACAATGAAAAGTCAGCAGGCCAAGCCTTGGCTGGCAGGTTGTCGCTTTGTTATAGTGATTTACTGTTAGAGCAACGAGATTGCCGGATGTCGACACTTCAGGCCGAACAAATGCGTGCCATCGCAGCCGCACTCATGCGCCTGCGTGGCGATACGCTGAGCGCTGTGGGTACAGCCACGGGCATCCGCCCCGCGAACCTGTCCGTTTGGCTGAGGGGCAAAGAGCAGGTCATTTCTGCCAAGCGCGTGGCCACTTTGATGTATCACCTAGGGCTGGAGGGGAGCAGCCTGCGCGCGGACATCCTCCACCAATGGCGGGACGCTGGTGCCTTGGATGACCTGAGACTGGTGCTGAACGCCCTTGTCGGCTCTGAGGCCGTCGTGCTGTACCAGGATGGTCAGCCAGGCCTGAGCAAGATACGGTTCCTGCAAGTTGGCGATGTACTTGTTCGCGTCGAGCTAATCGCGGGCGTTGCTGCAGCACAGGACTTGGCCGATGTCATTAAGCCGCACCGTGTGATCGTGCTGGCTGAGCCTCTTGCTGCGATCCCTGTCGAGCCGTTAAGTTGCACGCGTGAAGCATTGCTTACGCTGGCTGAGCAAGCTGCAAATGACGTAGGCGACGACGAGCTGTTGGACAGTCTGCTGTTTCAGCTTGGTAATAGCAATTGGCCGACCGCCTCAACCAACACCAGTTCTCCCGTCGGTTGGCAAAAACTGGAGCAAGCACTACGCGCAGCACTGCATGATGGGTTTGAGCCCAGCGCGATTGCTCACTGGATCTCCGCAGCCCGGGATAGCCAGAAATAGGCATTTATTGTTGCGCAAATGCAACGAGCGATGATTTATTTCGCTCGCGCCGTCATCTGTCCCCTCGCGATCTACGAATCGCGCAAGTGGCTGTTGATAAAAGACATTTTCCAGTTCAAAAGATCGCGATTCAGTTTTCTAGCTTCTAAGTCAAAACAACTGATTCCATATCCGACATTCGGTGGTGAATGGTCGTTGGTCGGTGATTTCCGAAAAAGCTGCTTTCGTATTCGTGCCCGAGCGGAAGTCAATCGACCAATGCGAGTTGAACCGTCCGTTTCATTGGGGGCGGCAGTGCTTGCGTTTCCCAGTAAGGTCAAAAACGTGCCGCTGCATGTTTTTGACAATTGCATCGGTTATCCGAACTTTGCATGTAAATCGCGGAATATGGCCAAAATCTGAGCCTCTGGACACGCCGACAACGCAGAACGAAGAATTGCCTGTCATTACACGAAATGGTGGGCAATCAAATGAAAAACCGCATCCTCAGGTACAGCGATCTGGAAACCCAGTTGGGAATGAACCGCGTCACTATCTGGCGCAGAACGAGAACAGACCCAACCTTTCCGCGCCCGATCCGTCTGGGGAACTCTCGCAACGCGGCTATCGGATTTCTTGCTGAAGAAATCGAGGCCTGGATTGCCCAGCAAGCTGCTACCGCACGGGTGGACCGCTGATCATGAAGGTCAGTGGAGACGCCCATGAACGCCTCTCAGTTGCTGATCGTTCGGCGTCGCCATGCGGGAAATTTCACCCAGATTCCGAACTCACTGATTCGCAACGACCATCTCAGTCTGAAAGCACTGGGGGTAATCGTGCACTTGCTGTCCCTCCCGCCATGCTATCGCATCAGCCTCGAAGGTCTGTGCAGTGCACGCAAGGAGGGGGAGACGGCCATGCGAACAGCCATCCAGCAGCTTGAGAGCCTGAACTACATGCGAATCGTCCGCGACCGTTCGGCATCGGGGCGGTTCATTCAATCCAGATGGATTGTCAGTGATGAGCCGATTGTGGACTGGGCTCCACACCTTGAAAACCCACGTGTGGAAGAGCCAGCTCTGGATCAGCCAGTTCAGGGCGATCAAGGGGCTACAAACACTGGGTTTAAAGAAACATTGGATTCATCAAAAACAACCACTACCGGGCCAGAGGACACGCCACCTGACACTGCCGAGTCGCCGGCCTTGATCGTGGACGAGGGGGATGAAGAGTGCTGGTTGTGGTTGTGCCAAAAGCTATCACTCGAACCCCAAAAGACGCGGGATCAATGCACGGGTCTCTCCACCTCCGTAGCCCTGGATGTTTTGGCAGAAGTCCTCGAATGCAAGCGTCAAAACAGCATCCGGAAGACTGTCCCCCAATTCCTTGCCTCCCTGCTGCGCAGGGCTCGCGAGGGCAAGTTCAGCTTGTCGGCTGGGTCAGAGCTGCGACGGGACCTTCGCCAAATCATTAGGCGGCAACGCGCCGTGGAAGCCGCAGCCGAGCCCGCTCAAGCATTCGTGACGGATCGGCCAGCGGTGGACAGGGCTCAAGCCAGAGAAAGGCTCCAGCAGATGCGTGATGAACTGGCAAGGAAGTCACACACATCGGCAATGCCACGAGGTGCGGCGTGAACAGCAAAAACTTGGAAAGCCGATTCGCTTGGCGAGATGTCGTGGCGGATGACAAATGGGCTGGCTGGGGATGGATGCAAACCTGCACCGTGGCGACGGGCAGGGTCAATATTGAATGCATACCGCAACCAGCTCTCGGCGGCGACCGATGCATGCGGCTTTGTGTCATTGCGCTCGATCAGACCACGTTGATCGAATATACGGACAGCGGCTTCGTGCTGCGCGAGTATGTGGCCCGGCTTCCAATCGATGCTGTCATCGAAAGGCTGTTGCAGGTCCCATCAACCCCAGTCCATTTGATTGCGCCGGAGTTGTTGAAGAGCCTGTCGAACGACGGTCTGCTCACCCAGCTTTTCGGTAATCAGCGGAGAGGCCGTGGGCAACTCACACACTGATTACACAATATTCGCCACAGTGCCCCCATATTGTAGCCACACTGTTCACGCAATGGTTGGCATCAAGTCGGCCAGTTATTCACACAGTTTCGCCCATTGGTTCACACAGTTTCAACACACTGTTCGCACATTGCGCGGCGGGGTCCAGGGGATTTTCCCCTGGCCGACATTTATCGTTGCGACAGCGGCGATAAATATAGTCGGTCACTATGTTTCCAGCGACGGTACCCCATGATCACGGGCGGCATCCAGTTTGTTCACATATCGGTCTATTCGCTGCACTCACCGAAGAAAACCTCGCGGGGAGCAGATCGAAAATGGGCAGTGCGCGACGTGATAGCTGAGGCCAGCCGCGAGCCGCAAGCCTGCTTGCATGTGCCGAGACCGAAGCCACCCATCCTGCTTTATGGCCCCAGCCTGGCTGAGCTGGAAGCCGAAGTTGGCGCCATCCATGCGCGCAGTCGTGATGCAGTTGGTCGCCGTTTGCGAAAGGACGCGTCCGTCCTGCTGGCAGGCGTAGCGTCGTATCCACGTGGCGGCATTGAGTACAGCTACTGGAAGCAAAGCGCCTTGGAGTGGCTGCAAACCGAATTCGGTGAGCACCTCCGGTCCGTGGTCGAGCACACCGATGAGGCGCACCCGCACCTCCACTTCTATGTCGTCAATCCTGACGGTGGCAACGTCAAGGACTTGCACCCCGGCTTCCGCGCGGCAAAGGGCGCTCAAACACCCAAGGAGCAACGGCTTGCCTACAACACTGCGATGCGCGCATTTCAGGACCGATTCTGGGAGCACGTTGCCGGGCCGTCTGGTCTCGCTCGTTTGGGGCCGGGCCGACAGCGCATGAGTCGTGCCCAGTGGACGCGGGTGAAGTTCGGGCTGGCGGCGCAGGCCGCGCTGCTCCAGCGTGCGCGAGAGATCACGCGTGGGACTGGTGAGCGTGACCGTCAGCTTCGCTCATTCGCGCACAAGACGATGCTCGAAGCGCAGTTGTTGATCAAGGAGCTGGAAGCGCGGGAGGCTCGCGTTCTGGCACTGGAAGCTAGGTTGGGATTGGAGCCGCCCGCACCCAACTCAAATGATCCTGACAAGGCCTAACCCGATCAAAACAGGTTCAAACCCTATTGAACTGGCTGAAAGTGGCGTAGACTGTGTTCAGTTGCCGCCACTTTGGCGGCGCATTTCTGTTTGGATGCAGACATGGACGACCGCTGGCTCTCTGTCGATGAAATCGCCGATTACCTTGGCATAGCCAAAGACACCATTTACACCTGGGTGACGTCCAAGGGGATGCCGGGGCACAAAGTCGGCCGCTTTTGGAAATTCAAAAAAGAAGATGTGGATGTCTGGGTACGGGCTGGCGGTGCAGCGGATAACGCGCCATCGATAAAGGCGAACGAATCATGAGCAGATCTAAAGATTTGCGGTCACCGCACGCTGGTGCCGAAGGATCGCTTGAGGAAACGGATATGGCGAGAATTTCTTGTGTAGATTTGTTTTGCGGGGCGGGCGGACTCACGCATGGGTTCGTTCTGGAGGGGCTTCCTGTCATGGCAGGAATCGACTTGGACCCGGCATGCCGTTACCCCTACGAAGCGAACAATCCAGGGAAATTCATCGAATGTGATGTCAAAAATTTAACTAGTGAGGAATTGACGAAGCTGTTCGGTGATTCCGAAATAAGAATTTTGGCCGGTTGCGCGCCCTGTCAGCCATTTTCGACATATGCACAGCGTTACGAAACTGACGGCAAAGAAGGGAAATGGGGCTTGCTATACCATTTTGCCCGCCTCGCTGAAGACACCAAGCCGGACATTATTACCATGGAGAATGTGCCGACTGTAGCGAAGCATGAGGTCTTTCACGATTTCGTCGATACGCTGAGACGCCTCGAATACAAGGTGTGGTTCAAGGTGGTGGATAGCTCCCAATATGGGGTGCCGCAGATGCGCCGACGGATGGTGCTACTGGCGTCGCGGCACGGGGACATCGAGATGATCCCGCCGATGCAGAAGAAGCCAAAGACGGTGCGTCAAGCGATCGGCCGACTGAAACCCCTTCGGGCCGGCGAGTCTGCGGAGCGGGATAAATTGCACACGTCGGCATCCCTGACCGAGAAAAACCTGCGACGCATTATTTATTCGCGCCCCGGTGGCACATGGCGGGACTGGCCCGAGGACTTGGTCGCCGATTGCCACAAGGCAGATACCGGCCGAACCTATCCTGGGGTGTATGGGCGCATGGAATGGGATAAACCTTCTCCCACGATGACAACGCAGTGCTACGGGTTCGGGAATGGCCGATTCGGGCATCCGGAACAGCACCGTGCCATTTCGTTGCGGGAGGCGGCCATCCTCCAGAGCTTTCCTCGCTCCTATAAGTTCGTTCCCCGGAAAGGCGAAGTCAGCTTTACCACCCTCGGGCGATTGATCGGCAACGCCGTCCCCGTCGAACTCGGCCGCGCCATCGCGAAGAGCATTTCGCGGCATCTTGAGTCGCTGCCAGCGCAATGATGGCTTGGGCGGACGCATCGAATGACGCGCATACCCCCATCCTCGGCAGACGCCAGCCGTCGCATGGCGCGGGTGCGCCAAAAGGACACGGATGCGGAAATTGCGCTGCGCCGGGAACTCTTCCGGCTCGGGTTGCGTTACCGCGTCGATTACGTGGTGTTGTCGAAGCCTCGGCGCGTCGCCGACATTGCCTTCCCCGGCCTCAAGATCGCCGTTTTCGTCGATGGGTGTTTTTGGCATGGCTGCCCGATACATGCCACTTGGCCCAAACGGAACGCGGAGCTCTGGAAGCAGAAGATCGAAGCGAATCGGGCTCGCGATGCGGACACCAACGAGCGTCTGCGCGAGGCGGGATGGACCGTGCTGAGAATCTGGCGTCACGAGTCTGCGGTCGAAGCTGCGGCCACCGTCGCCCAGGAAGTCACCAACGCAAAGCATAAGAAGGCAGCGCGCTCATCAAGAGGCGCTGCGCACACCGAACAGGGAGCCGATCAATCGCATGGAAGCATCGAATGAAATAACCAACCAGCGGTACTCGGCTCGCCCCGAGCCTGGCCAATTGGTCGAGGTCCGGCGCAGGCAGTGGGTCGTCGCCGACGTAGCCACCTCCACTCAGGAGGCGACTACGGCTCCACAAAATGCCGTCACGCTGTCTTCCATCGACGAAGATGGCCTCGGCGAAACGCTCGAAGTGATCTGGGAGATCGAACCCGGCGCTGCCGTCATCGAGCGGGCTGGTCTCCCGAGCATCACCGGGCAAGACGAAGCCTCGACGCTGGAAGCGTTCCTCGACGCGGTGCGCTGGGGCGCTGCAACCAACGCCGATCGGGGCTTTCTGCAAGCCCCATTCCGTAGCGGTGTCAGCATCGAGGACTTCCAGCTCGACCCATTGGTGCGCGCCATCGACATGGCCCGCGTCAACCTCCTGATCGCGGACGATGTCGGTCTGGGCAAGACCATCGAAGCCGGGCTCGTCATTCAGGAGATGTTGCTACGTCATCGGGCGCGAACCGTGCTGATCGTATGTCCCGCGTCATTGCAAGAAAAATGGCGTGTGGAGATGCTCGAAAAGTTCGGCCTTGATTTCCGTGTGGTCGATACCTCTTACGTCAAGCAGCTACGGCGTGAGCGCGGCATCCATGCCAACCCGTGGACATCCTATCCAAGACTGATCACGTCTATGGACTGGGCCAAAGGCGGAGAAGGCTTGCGCGCCCTGCGCGACGTGCTGCCGCCGCATCTCGGTTACCCGCGAAAGTTCGATTTACTCGTGGTCGATGAGGCTCACAACGTTGCGCCGGCCGCGAGCGTTCACTATGCCCTGGAGAGTCAGCGCACGCGGCTCATCCGTTCTATCGGGCCTCACTTCCAGCACCGGCTTTTCCTGACCGCCACACCGCACAACGGCTATACAGAGTCATTTACCTCGCTGCTGGAACTATTGGACGACCAGCGGTTCGCTCGCAACATCCTGCCGGACGAGAAGCAACTCGCGCAGGTGATGATCCGTCGCCTCAAGAGCGAGCTCGTCGATGCCGAGGGCGAACCGCTATATGCGACACGCAAGTTGCAGGCGCTCGAAGTTGCCTATACGCCGGAAGAGCGCGCGATGCACAGCAAGTTGAACGACTTCTGCGCCAGCCGCGAACAGAGCGCCCACGACAGCGGGTCGTCATTCGGGGTCTCGTTCGTCGATCAGCTCCTCAAGAAGCGTCTGTTCTCGTCCCCGGCAGCGTTCGCCGCCACTTTGGAGAAGCACCTTGCGACCTTGTCCGCGGGCAGGCAAAAGAGGGGTAAAGACCCGTTGGCCGAGCGCATTCTGCGCAAAGCCATCCTTCGGATCGAAGAAGACTACGCCGATGACCGGGATGTCGAGGAAGCGCAGTCCGACGCAGTCGAGGAAGCATCCTGCCAAGCTCCACCGCTGACGCCAGAGCAGCAAGAGATGTTGGCAGAACTGCAGCAGTGGGCGCAGCGAACCAAGCACCAAGCCGATTCGAAGGCCAAAACCATACTCGACTGGCTGTCGTCCAGCCTCAAACCGGAAGGACAGTGGAACGACCGGCGCGTCATCCTTTTCACCGAATACCGCACGACACACCAGTGGATGCACGAAATCCTGGCCAGCCACGGCTTCGGTGCGGAACGCTTGGCCATCTTGCACGGCGGGATGGATCAAAGCGAACGCGAGAAGGTCAAGGCTGCGTTCCAGGCTTCGCCCAAGGACTCCCCCATTCGCATACTGCTGGCTACGGACGCTGCATCCGAAGGTATCGACCTCCAAAATCATTGCAACTGCCTCATCCACCTTGAGATTCCGTACAACCCCAATGTGATGGAGCAGCGCAACGGCCGTATCGATCGCCACGGGCAGCGGCAGAAAGAGGTGTTGATTTGGCATCCCGTCGATGGCGGCGGGCCGGGCACTGCAACGATTGGCGGCCATGGCGACGACATCTTGCGGGCCCTGCGCAAGCTGGATTCGATGCGCGCCGACATGGGCAGCGTGAACCCGGTCATCGCTCCGCAGATGTCCGGCTTGATCGAAGGTTCTCTGAAAGACCTCGACACTCGTATCGCAGAAGCCAAGATCGCTAAGGCGCGGCGTTTTGTCCACGCCGAACGGGAGCTCAAGGATCGCGTCGCCAAGTTGCACGACCGCCTTCTGACCACGAAGCAGGATTTTCACCTCAGCCCAGACCACATCTACATGGCCGTCAAAGCCGGCCTGGCCTTGGCCGACAAACCGCCGCTGGAAGTGGTCGAGCTCGAAGGTGCACTCAACGGCACCGTCTTCAAGATGCCTGCTCTGTCTGGCTCTTGGGCGCGTTGCGCCGAAGGCCTACGTCATCCGCATACGCAGCGCACTCGCCCGATCACCTTCGATCATGAGGTCGCTGCCGGACGCGATGACGTGGTTCTGGTCCACCTCAACCATCGCTTGGTACAGATGTGCCTGCGCTTGCTGCGCGCGGAAATTTGGGCACAGGACGACGTGAAAAGGTTGCATCGCGTCACGGTGCGCGCCGTACCAGACGGTCTGGTCGATGGCCCTGCCGTGGTCGTCGTCTCCCGCCTAGTGATTACCGGTGGCAATCACCATCGCTTGCACGAAGAACTAACCGTCTCCGGGGGCTATCTGCGGGACCAGTCTTTCCGTCGAGAGGACAGCGTGACCCGCGTTCAGCAATGGCTCGACGGTGGCGAACCCATCATTGCTGATGCCGGACTGTTCGATGCGTTGAGGGTCCGGTTCGAGCGTGCGCGTGAGGCCGTACTCCAATCCGTCGATGCCCGCTCGAAAGACCGACTGAAGTTTTTGGCTAACACCCTCGAAACGCGCAAGCAGAAAGAGATCGCAGACATCGCCACTGTGCTCGATGAACTGGAAAAGGCGATCCGGGCAGAGCTCCGCAAAGACGAAGAACCCGAGCAGCTCTCCCTGTTCTCTGAGGACGAGCGTACTCAATTGCGACGCGATACCGCCGCCCTGGAAGCTCGACTCGCCCGCATTCCGGAAGAACGTACCCAAGAAACCGAGGCGATCGAAAAGCGCTTTGCCGGCTTCGTCGATCGCACTTTCCCGGTCGCCGTCATCTTCATCGTTCCTGTGTCAGCAGCCCAGGGGGGAAGTAGATGAACTGGCAGGAATATCAGGAAGCGGTTGCGGTGCTCTACGAGCAGGCGGATGGATTCGGCAACGTGCTCCGGAACGTGATGATCCCGGACAAAGTCACCGGACACGCTCGCCAAATCGATGTCCTGATCGAGCTCGAAGCGAAGGGGCATTCCATCAAGCTCGTCGTCGATGCCAAATTCCACTCTGAACCCATCGATGTCAGGGAGGTCGAGTCGGTTTTGGCGTTGGCTGATGCAGTCGGTGCTAGCAAGGCAGTCATTGTGGCGGCGAATGGCTGGACCTCGCCTGCGGAGATCAAGGCAAGTCATGCAGGCTGTGACCTGAGAATTCTCTCTCTCGAAGAAGCTCTCGATTTGATCGTACCGGACAAGTGGGAGATGTGTCCTTGCTGCCAACGTGACTGCATCGTCCTCGACCAAGACGGGGCTCTGATCACGGAAGACGGCCTGTTGTTCTGGTGGCTCGCCGGTCAATGTCGTGCATGTATGTATTCGTTCGCTTGGTGCCAAGAATGTGGCTCTTACTTGGAAATTCCACGTGGACAGACCGAAGAATGTACGTGCCGTCACCTATGGGAGAACTCGCAGGATGGAATGAACCTGACCTTGCGCGAGGAGCGGGACGATTTGCCGACTGAAGGAAACGAAGCCGAATGACACATCAAACTTCAGACTGGCTCTCGCTGATCGAGATTTCCGGCCCATTCCTGGCCGAGCCCGTATTAAAGGAAGTCTTCCCGCAAGGATTGGAAGAGCTAGATCCCGGCAAGCGCAAGCGGCTGCGACAAACCTATGAGGAATGGTGTGATGCGGTCGAAAGCGGCGATGAGCTGATCGACGCGCTGCATACGGCGTGGATCGATGAGGTGTTGGCGCGCACGCTGGAGCTCGATGAAGACGGCAAGGGAGACGTACTGAAGCGCATGGAGTGGTGTGCAGCACATCTCGCCACCACGCTGATTGAGCACGGGGTCGGCATCGCCCCGGACTATGCCGTGGTCGATGAGCAAAAGGACGACGCGCCACTGATGTTCGTCCACCGGTATGCACCTGATGTCGATCTGAACGATGCGCAGAAATTCGACGGTTGGACCGCCACGCCCGCCGAGCGCATGGTGGCACTGTGCCGGGCCAAGGGCTGCCGCATCGGCCTGGCCACCAACGGTGAGCGATGGATGCTGGTCGATGCGCCTGTTGGAGCTGTCACCAGCTTTGCGAGCTGGTATGCCCGTCTCTGGGTACAAGAGCCCGTCACTTTGCAGGCTTTCGTCCATCTGCTGCGATGCGGTCGCTTCTTCGGCAACGATGACGCAAAGCTGCCGGCGCTCATCGACCGGTCCTTGAGGTTCCAGGACGAGGTGACCGACGCCCTTGGCGATCAGGTCCGCCGCGCGGTCGAAGTGTTGATCCAGGCATTGGACAAGGCCGACCAAGACCGTGGCCGCGAACTTTTGCGCGGCATCTCCGAGCCGGAACTGTATGAAGCCGCACTGACGGTGATGATGCGGCTTGTGTTCTTGCTGTCGGCAGAGGAGCGCGGACTTCTCCTGATGGGAGACGGCAAGTACGAAGCCCATTACGCCATCTCGACGCTGCGATCTCAACTGGTGGTCGAAGAGCCGGAAATCCTGGAGAAGCGCAAGGATGCTTGGTCACGCCTGCTCGCCACCTTCCGCGCCGTATTCGGTGGAATCGAGCATGAAAACCTGCGCCTGCCAGCGCTCGGCGGCTCTCTGTTCGATCCGGATCGCTTCCCGTTCCTGGAGGGGCGCAGCGCCGGCACGACATGGCGCACTGATCCAGCCAAACCACTCCCCATCGACAACCGCACGGTCTTGTTGCTCTTGGAGGCCATCCAGCAATTCCAGGGACGCACGCTCTCGTACCGTGCGCTCGACGTGGAGCAGATCGGCTATGTGTACGAGGGCCTGCTCGAACGCACGGTCAAACGGACGGCCAATGTCACTCTGGACATCGGTGCGACGCTGAAAGCGGAAAAGCCGTTGGTGACGTTGGCCGAACTCGAATCGGCCAAGCTCGACGGAAAAGATCGGCTGGTGGCGCTACTGCGGGAACGCTCCGGTAGTTCCGAAAGCAGGGTGCGAAACGACTTGGCGAAGCCCGTCGATGATGCCTTGTCCGAAAGGCTGTTGACGGCCTGCCTCGGCGATACAGAACTCCTCGGTCGCATCAAGCCTTATGGGCATCTGCTGCGCACCGATCCTTGGGGCTATCCGTTGGTCTATCCGAAGGGCGCGTTCGTGGTCACAACGGGCTCCGACAGGCGCGAGACTGGCACCCACTACACTCCCAAATCGCTGACCGAGGCCATCGTCGCCGAAACGTTGACGCCGATCGCCTATGTCGGTCCCGCCGAGGGGCTGCCGCGCGCAGAGTGGCGACTCAAGTCGCCGGCCGAACTGCTCGACCTCAAAATTTGCGACCCTGCGATGGGGTCGGGCGCCTTCCTGGTACAAGCCTGCCGCTGGCTGGCTGAACGCCTGGCGGAAGCCTGGTCGCGAGCCGAGGACGCCGGTCAAGTCGTAAGCGTCGATGGCGAAGCACTGCCGAATGGGGCGACACAAGAACTGCTGCCTCGCGATGCCGAGGAGCGCATCATCATCGCTCGCCGTCTCGTTGCCGAGCGTTGCCTGTATGGCGTGGACTTGAACCCGCTGGCAGTGGAACTCGCCAAGCTCTCGATTTGGCTGGTGACGCTCGCGAAAGATCGACCGTTCGGCTTTCTCGATCACAACCTGCGCTGTGGCGACAGTCTGCTCGGCATCCATCGGCTGGACCAAATCACCCAGCTCTCGATGACGCCCAATGCCCAAGGCCAACTACGCCTGTTCGGCCAGAACATCGAGCAGGCCGTGCGTGAAGCGATCGAACTTCG
Organism: Cupriavidus agavae; assembly: GCF_004217045.1. Lineage (GTDB taxonomy): Bacteria > Pseudomonadota > Gammaproteobacteria > Burkholderiales > Burkholderiaceae > Cupriavidus > Cupriavidus agavae. The sequence goes on along the minus strand of NZ_SGXM01000007.1, from coordinate 52,031 downwards.
GCTCCACTTACGCGAGATGCCCATCCGAGACATTCGTGACGTGGAAGCCATGGCGCATCTGGATGCCGAAGCCCGACGTAGGCTCGAAGTGCCGGAGTCCATTGCCGACGCTTTCATTGGCGAAGTTTTTACGTCCACTAGCAATGGGCCAGCATTGGGGCACAAGTTGGCATCACTATCCATTCGGGCTGGGGAGGCTATCGAGGGAGATCAAGAGGTGTTCGCCTCGTTGCGCAGGAGAGCCTCTTCAGCACTCGCAACTGATCTGCCCGCCGACAAGGCTGCGCGCCGGCCATTCCATTGGCCGTTGGAGTTTCCGGAAGTGTTCGCGCTTGAGCGCGGTGGCTTCGATGCGATCGTCGGCAATCCGCCCTTCTTGGGAGGGAAACGCATCACCGGTGTCGCGGGCACGGCATTCCGTGATTGGCTGGTCACGCATATCGCCGAGGGGCGACGTGGCTCTGCGGATCTGGTCGCCTACTTTTTCCTGCGCGCATGGACCCTGTTGCACGATGGCTGTAGTTTCGGGCTACTCGCCGTCAATACCATTGCGGAAGGTGACACGCGGCAGGTCGGATTGGAGGCGATGGTCGGCGCGGGCGCCGTCATCTATGCCGCCTATCCGAATGAACCCTGGCCTGGCAAAGCTGCGGTTGTCACCAGTCGAGTTCATGTCTACAAGGGTGAGTGGCGTGGCGAACGCTCGCTACTGGGGCGACCGGCTCCCTATATATCGGCGTTTCTTTCTAATCGGGAGGAGTGGAGCCCCAAACTGCTAAAAGCCAACGAGAGTATCGCCTATCAGGGTTCGATTGTGCTCGGTATGGGGTTCGTGCTTTCTCAGGAGGAAGCACGTCGGATGCTAGATGCCGATCCAAAGAATGTGGAGGTAATCTTCCCTTATATTAACGGTGATGACCTCAATTCAAATTCAGAACAACGCCCGAGTCGCTGGGTAATTAACTTCTGGGACTGGTCAGAGGAACGAGCGCGTCAATACGAACTGCCCTGGAAGTGGATAAGTGAACGCGTCCAGCCTGAAAGGCAACGTCGCAATGATCGGGGTGAATACGTGTTGCGCAAGCCACTTCCTGAACGTTGGTGGCAATACGCCGATAAGCGCCCAGCGCTTTATCACGCCATAGGTCGCGGGCAAAACTTCGAGCGCCATCCAGAGGACTGGTCGACTCAGCAGGGACGTTCAATTGCTCTAGGCACTGCGCGACTTTCAAAATTTCTAACATTCAGCCAGCTTCCGAACGATTTCGTCGCCTCTGATCAGATTGTCGTGTTTGCGGTGCCCGATGTTGGCTGGCAGACCCTACTTGATTCGGCGATACACCATGCATGGGCATGGCAGTACCGGTCAACCAGGGGCGTTGGTGTCGTAGGGCTGAGATACGCCCAAACTGATCTGTTTGAAACATTCCCTTGCCCAATAATTGACGCGGAGAATCGAAAGATATTGCTAGAACTTGGAGAGCGCTTGCACCTGACAAGAAAGAGGCTTTGCACTGAGATTTCTGGTGGGCTAACCAAATTGTATAACCTCTATCACGAGGCGTCTGGAAATGTCGAAGAATTGCGCAGCCTCCACGTGGAGGTGGATCGCGCCGTTGCCAAGGCATATGGGTGGGGTGACATTTCACTTGGGCATGGGTACCACGAAGTGCCATATCTCCCGGAGAACGATCGAGTTCGTTTCACGATCTCTGAGCCTGCGCGCGCAGAAGTGCTGCGGCGACTGTCGGAGTTGAATCGTCAACGTTACGAGGAAGAAATTGTCAGACGGGAGCATGCAGGCTCCAATCCGCGTGTTTCAACCCGTGTTCCGCGTACCAATCGCGCTATCGATGTCGCTGCGACTCAACCCTCATTTGACTTCGAGGGTGCCACGACCACCATCAATGGCGCGATGCCAGCCACATCAATCCTCAGTTTCCTGAGCACACACGTCGGCTGGCACGCCAAGGCAGACATCCTCGCAGCTACCGGCATCACGGACGGGCAATGGAACACTGCGATTGCCGACTTGATCGCCAGCGGCAAGGCCGACCGTCAAGGGGAACGGCGAGGGGCGCGTTACAGCGCAAAATCACAAAAGACACAAACCGGGGAGGCTTCGGAATGAGCCAAGGCAGCGCCGCACCGACGTTCGAGATGACGGTCGATCTGAATGTACTCGACCATTTGGGCATCAACCTTTACAGCAATATCGCAGCCGTTTTGACGGAAGCCGTCGCCAATGCTTGGGACGCGGATGCCGAGACCGTCAGTATCAAGGTCAGCGCTAGTAATGATCGAATAGAAATCGAAGACGACGGCATTGGTATGTCGGTCGAAGATTTGAATGCGAAGTACCTTCGTGTAGGTTACCGCCGCCGGGATGAGGATACGGAGCATGGCCGGAAAACTGCTAAAGGCCGCGCGGTCATGGGGCGTAAAGGCTTGGGGAAGCTGTCCCTATTCTCTATCGCCAACGTTATCGAAGTTCAGTCGTCCAAAGACGGGCAGGCACATGGCTTCCGAATGAGTGTCGACGGCATTCATCGCGCTGTTTCGAGAAAAGAGTCCTATCACCCAGAACCGCTCGCTGGCAGTGCCGTAGTGGTCACTCGTGGGACCAAGATCGTCCTCAGCGACATCAAGAGGCAGCGACTTGGAAAAGGTATGGTCGCCTTGCGCAAACGCCTTGCTCGTCGATTTTCGATTATCGGCGAGGCTAGTGGCTTCAAGATCGAGATCGATGGTGTACCCATCACGGCAGCCGATCGCGGTGATCTACCGAAAGTGCAATTTCTTTGGACCTTCGAGGGGAATGAACCAGAGGCTTCGACGATCTCTCATGTGCTCGAACGTGAATCGCTCCCCGCGCGGTTCGAGGCTTGGGATTCGACGTGGCGCGTTAGCGGATGGCTCGGCACTGCTCGCAAGCCCAAAGACCTCGACGATGACGAAGCCGGCAATCTCAATGGCATCGTCGTGTTCGCCAGAGGGCGGTTGTTCCATGAGAACGTTCTCGATCGGCTCAATGATGGACGCCTGTACACCAAATATTTGACGGGCCAGATTGAGGCTGACTTTTTGGATGCCGACGATCAACCGGACATCGCGACGAGCGATCGTCAACGAGTACAGGAGGACGACGAGCGTTACGTCCAATTGATTGCTTTCCTCCGTTCCAGCTTGAATCAAATCGAAAAGAAGTGGAACGAGTGGCGGCGAAAGCATGAGGTCGAGCAAGCCAAAGCAACTTCTCCTGCATTGAAAGATTGGCTGGACTCGCTTGGAGCGGGGTATCGGAAGAGTGCAGAAACGCTCATCGCCAAGCTCAGCGCCCTTCCTGTCGATGAAGAGGAGGATCGCAAGCTCTTGTATCGGCATGGGGTGCTGGCTTTTGAACGAATGAAACTCCGAGGTTCCACGGAGGAGCTTGCGGCCAGTATCGACAGCCTCGACAAGCTGCTGAAACTCCTGGCCGATCGGGATGCATTGGAGGCTTCCCTCTATCGGGACATCGTGAAATCCAGACTTGAGGCGATCGACAAATTCACGGGACTTGTAGATGAGGACGCCAAGGAAAAGGTATTGCAGCAGTATCTGTTCGATCACCTTTGGCTGCTGGACCCGTCGTGGGAGCGTGCATCGGGCAGCGAGCTCATGGAGAAGCGGCTTACGGAGGAAGGCATCATCGTTGACGACCTTACTGAGAAGGAAAAGCTCGGGCGGGTTGATATCAAGTACCGGACGACCGCCGGAAAGCACATCGTCGTTGAACTCAAAAAGGCAGGAAGGCGAATGGCGCTGCACGAGCTGGAGCAGCAAGGCCGTCTGTACGTTGACAAGCTCAAGAAGATCCTCGCCGCGCAGAACGAGTCGTCGCCGAATATCGAAGTTGTGTTCGTCCTTGGTAAGCCAGTGGAGGACGAGATGACCAACCCGGACAGAGTGAAATACGCAATGGCGAGCGTGTCGCCAGGAAGCCGCATCGTCCACTACGACACGCTGATTCATGGCGCTCAGGCGTCCTATTCCGAGTATCTCGAACGGAGCAAGAAGTTCGACAAGCTCGAAAAGATAGTCAGTGGAATCTAAATGACGATGAGCATGCAGAATACTTCCGAAGCCTGGATCACGGTCGATGCTGGACTCGCCACAATCAGCCGGTTCGCACGATTTCAACTCACTCTGACGGGCGACCGCTCTCTGTATCAGGCAGTCGCAGCCGATCACTGGGTACTAGTAGTGAATGGCAATGGCGGTATCACTCGCGTGGGCCGCGTACTGCGGATTCGTTCAGACCTCACGACCACTACGCTCTATTTCGACCGGCTGCTGCAGTTGCGTGAGCCGATTTCACTGGGCCTGACCACACTCTCGCTCCCGGCTTCAGGTAGCGTGGGACGAGTTCAATGGAGCGACTTACTGGCGACCTTGGATGGCGTGCTCCATACACCAATCGGCCGAGTGCCGCTGATCGGTGCAAACAGCGATCCACACGAACTCGCCTACATTCGCGAACTGCTACAACTGGCCGTCACGGACGACTTGTTGGGGCCGGCAGGGGAACCACATGAGCACATCGTGGACATGGGGGTGCGCGACCGGTATCTGGTTGGCAAGCTCGCCCCGCGTGACTCGGCACAGGGTGGAATCGAAGGGTTGGAAGGTCCACTCGCCGACGAAACTCCAGAAGTCCCCGATGCACCCATTGTCCCTGGTCGGCATGAGCCCGGCGCGGAGTTCGGCGGTGCTACGGGGCGGGTTGAGCCCGAGACGGATGCCTCCGACGAGATCGACGCCGCGAGTAACCAGTCGCTGGTCCCTTCCAGTTTCGGCATGACGTTTTGCGTCGCAGGCGACGTGGATCGAATCGAAGTGGAAGCGAGCTGGGGACGCTATGAGCCGCTGTCCCGCGACGATCACGAGTATCTGAAACGTGATGGCAAGAAAGCCAAGGTCTGGCAGCGTATTCCGTGTGGTGGCAAGCTGGTCGTGCCGCTGACGGAGGGGCCGATTCATCATCGCGCACCAGACGGCGATCGGCCAGCAGTGCGAGTGCAGGGCAACGTTCGTGCCCCCAATGCCAACGGCGACCGATTGGTGACCCTCTTTCTCGTCAACGCGCAGGACGATCCAGAGACCAATCGCGATTCCGCTTGGCTGTTCCAGCCCGAGCTTTCGGTACGCGCGGCGCCGGATTCACGCAATACGGCCATCTTCCGGCGCAAGCCGGTGCTGGACGCTACTGGCATGGACATGGAGCGCGAAGCGCTGGAGATGATCTATCGCAACCGGGTGGAGTTCGCGGTAGGTCATGGCGTCGCAGTGCATGCCGAATCGGCGGCCGATGTGACGCTAGCAACCGAAATACGCACGGTCGTCATGCCGCAATATGAGGTCCAGGTCACCGAAACGCCAGGGCTCGATCCAGCCGACAGGCCGGCCATGCGCGAGCTGGTCAAAAGCGGCTTGCTCGACATGCAACGCCTGGCCGAGATCGACAAGGCTGGATTGGTCGCGGCGCTGAATACGTTGACCACGGATTACGCTGCCTGGATCGCAGAGCAGCGGGCACGTATCGGCTCCGAGGTGGTCGGCTACGACGCACAGGCGGGCCAAACGCTCGATCATTGCGAAGAAATATTGGCGCGCTTGCGAAGCGGTATCGAGACGCTAGGTCGAGACGACAAGGCGCTTGCTGCGTTCCGATTCGCCAACCGCGCCATGGCAACCCAGCGTGTACGAAGCATCTATAGCCTTGCGATGCGCCGTGGAGAGAACAAGGCACTGGCCGATTTCGATGTGGCGAGAAATCGGAGTTGGCGTCCTTTCCAGCTTGCCTTCTTGTTGCTGTCGGTACCCTCGCTCGCCGACCCGATGCATCCGGATCGAACGCAGCCCGTCGAAGCATTTGCTGACCTGCTGTGGTTCCCGACTGGCGGCGGCAAGACGGAAGCGTATCTCGGCGTCGCTGCATTCACGATGGCAATCCGCCGCATGCAGGGCAAGCTGGGTGGCTATGACGGCTCTCGCGGTCTGGCGGTGGTCATGCGCTACACCCTGCGGCTACTGACCTTGCAGCAGTTCCAACGTGCCACGGCCCTGATCTGCGCGATGGAAGTATTGCGGAGAGAGGCCGTTGCCAAGGGCGACATGTCGCTCGGCACCGAGCCTTTCACCATCGGGCTATGGGTCGGCAACAAAGTCACTCCCGGCACGACCGATGAAAGTGCGCAAGCCATTGAGGCCATCCGCAATCCGGATCGAAACAAGGCGAGCTTTGCCTCGCCGGCTCAACTGACGAGCTGCCCTTGGTGCGGGTCCGAAATCGCCCCCGGCCGCGACATCAAAGTCGAAAAGGACAAGGATGGCGGGCGGACGTTGGTGTATTGCGGCGACAAAAAGGGGCGCTGCGATTTTTCCGAGGGCAAGTCGAGCAAGCAGCCGCATCCCGGTCTGCCCGTTCTCACCGTCGATGAAGAGATTTACCACCGTCCGCCGACGATGATGATCGCGACAGTCGATAAGTTCGCCATGATGGCGTGGCGGGGGCAGGTTCGCACTTTGTTCGGGCGCGTGAGTGAGGAGTGTCCTCGCCACGGCTTGTTGTGGCCCGGTGCTAGCTGCACTGGCAACCATACGGCTGGCAAGACGGGGCCAGCGACTAAGGTCAAAGCCATCTCTCCCATACGTCCGCCCGATTTGATCATCCAGGATGAATTCCACCTGATCAGCGGCCCGCTTGGCACCATGGTGGGGCTGTATGAATCTGCCGTAGATGAGCTCTGTAGCTGGCGGCTAGATGATCGGGTGGTCAAGCCCAAAGTCATTGCATCGACTGCGACGGTACGCAAAGCACAGCAACAGGTGAACAACGTGTTCATGCGGCGAGTGGCGGTCTTTCCACCGTCCGGCCTCGATGTCGAAGACAACTTCTTCTCGGTGCAACGCGCCATCGACGACAAACCAGGCAGACGCTATGTCGGGGTGTGCTCACCGGGCAGTAGCCGTCCCGCAATGCTGATCCGCGTGTACACCGCGTTCTTGACGGCAGCCCAGGCACTATTCGATCGCTTCGGTGCCGCAGCCGATCCGTACATGACCACGGTTGGTTATTTCAACTCGCTGCGTGAACTTGGGGGCATGAAACGCTTGGCGGAGGACGACGTACAAACTCGTTCTTATCGCGTCCAGATGAGCATGGTGCAGCGACCAGCACTTGCACAGCGCAGTGTCAGCAATATCCGGGAACTGACCTCACGGGTATCGAACCAGGACATTCCGAAGTACTTGGATGAGCTGGAGGTGAAGTTCAAGGCGCAGTTCGACGACACGGCAGGGAAGTACGTTTGCCGCTGGCAGGAAGGTGATAGCAGGGCCATCGACGTGGTCTTGGCTACCAACATGCTGTCCGTCGGGGTGGATGTGAACCGCCTGGGCTTGATGACCGTCAATGGGCAACCCAAGGGCACCGCAGAGTACATCCAGGCTACCAGTCGCGTGGGTCGATCATTCCCTGGCTTGGTCTGTACGGTGCTGACCTGGGCTCGCCCGCGAGACCTGTCTCACTACGAGACTTTCGAGCACTACCACGCGACGTTCTACAAGCACGTCGAAGCGCAATCGGTAACGCCGTTCTCGCCGCGCGCCATGGATCGCGGGCTGACTGGCGCACTTCTGAGCTTGATGCGTCTGGAACATGGGGCGTTCAGCCCGAATGAGGGCGCGGAGAGGCTCGACAAGGCGAACAGGCCGGAAATCACGGACGCTATCGGCATTCTGGTAAACCGCGCCTGGAACGTGAGTGAGCAAGCATCCACGAAGACACGCGCACAACAAGAGCTGAAGGAACGTGCAGACGAGTGGGCCAAGGAGGTTAGCAAAGGCGGCCGTCTGCTGGCCTATGAAAAGCGCGGTCCAAACAAAGATACGACCGTTGCCCTCATCAAGTCTCCCGGCATTCAGGCTTGGGATAACTGGACCGTGCCCATGTCGATGCGCGAGGTGGAGCCGGGCGTGAAGTTGATCATGAACACGGGGCGTATTTCGGACGACTACGAATGGAAGCCTCGTCCGGCAACGAAGGACGAAGACTGACTATGGCGATACAAGAAAAAACTCCAGTCGGTGAGGTGCGGCCAAGCCAACTGCTGTGGACTTATGGTCCTGGCGCATTGATCGATTTGCCCAGCTTGTCTGTGGTCACATTGGGCATCGATCGATGGGAAAAAGATCGCTGCCAGCCCATCCAAGAGGCGCGGTTGTTATCTGCCGTGCGAAAAGTGTTGGGTCAGCAGGTGGAAAGTTTGCGCATGCCGCCGTTCCAGAAGGGGGAACCGGCGGATGTATGGTCTGCCGAGGCCAACATCGGCGTGCCAGTGCGCCCCTTTCCGCGCTGGCTGCGTTGCGTGAAGTGCGGCCTGCTCGCGCCATACGACGGCGGCTTGTTCACGCTGAAAGAAAACCGCTATCGGCCGGAACGAACGCGCTTCGTGCACGCCGGTTGCACGGGCTCCAAGGGTGCCGACAAAGCGAAGGACGCCGATGCGGTACCGGCACGTTTTCTGCTGGCCTGTCGGAACGGCCACTTGGATGACTTCCCTTGGCACTACTTCGTCCATGGCGGTCCCAGCGACTGCAAGGGCACCTTGCGCTTCTTCGAAAGCGGAGCGTCTTTGCAGACCGAGAATCTGTGGGTGAAGTGCGATACCTGCGGCGTCTCGCGAAGCATGGCACATGCGTTCGGCAAGATCGGCAAAGAGAATCTGCCGGCCTGCCGTGGCCGACATCCACATCTCGACCAGTTCGAGCACGATTGTGATGAGGAGGCGCGTGCAGTGCTGCTCGGCGCGACGAACAGTTGGTTCCCGATCACCGTGTCGGCGCTCGCGATTCCACAGCCGAACGTGTCACCGCTCCATCAGATCGTCATCGACTACTGGGACGACTTCGCAGATGTCGAAGACATCTCGGAATTGAAGGGCACCATCAAGGCACTCAAAAAGCGTGGAGAAGCGCAAGGGATCGACAAGCATGAACCAGAGGCCGTCTGGGCGGCGATAGAGGCGCATCGGTCGGGCACGTCGCAGGCCGCCGTCGCCGAATCGGACATCAAAGGCCCCGAATGGGCGGTGCTGACCGAGGCCAATCCCCCGACCGACTACCCCCATTTTTTGAGTAAGCAGGTGGAGGTGCCTGGCGGACTAGAAAAGCTGATCGCTCGGGTGTTGTTGTTGGAGCGCTTGCGGGAAGTGAACGCCCTGCTGGGGTTCACACGGGTGGAAGCGCCAGAGGAATCATCCGATCCCGATGAGCGTGCCCCGATGGCCGACCTTGCTCGCAGCAAACCCGATTGGGTGCCTGCCAATCAGGTGCATGGCGAAGGAATTTTCATCCAGTTCGATGAGCAGGCGCTCAAAACCTGGGAGGGCCGAAAGGGGGTTGAGCGGCTCGACCAAAGGCTACGAGGTGGTCATCGTGGATGGCGAAACGCGCGGCACCTGAACCCAGACGATGGCTATCCGGGAATACGTTACGCCATGCTGCACACCCTGTCGCACTTGTTGATCCGTGAGCTAGCCCTGGAGTGTGGGTACAACGCGGCCAGCATCCGTGAGCGCATCTACGCAGATACGGATGGGGATGACTCGCAGGCCGGCATTCTCATCTACACGGCGGCAGCCGATTCGGATGGGACGCTAGGCGGTCTCGTCGATCTGGGCAAGCCGGAAAACCTCGGCCGCTTGCTGGGACAAGCCCTTGATCGGGCGAAGATTTGCTCATCGGACCCACTTTGCTCCGAACACGATCCCTGCAAGGATCGCTCCTTGCATGGAGCGGCATGTCACGCCTGTTCGTTGGTGGCTGAGACTTCATGTGAGCGAGGGAACCGCTACTTGGACCGCTCATTGCTCGTGCCGACGCTTGATTGTGCTGACGCCGCGTTCTTCCAAGGCTCGTGAATGGAAGCTCTATTGGATGCCGTTGCAGTCATTGCGAGCTTGGTTTCCCCTGAAAAGGTCAAGGCAATCGCTGCGCGGATACGCCAGACTGGTCCAGAGAAGGTTGGAACAGCACTTTCCGGCGTGCTCGGCACACCGGTGGCTGCTGCCGCCGTCGAACGCCTTATCGAGGCATGGAGAAGTACCTCGATCGGCGCAGACGAGTTGGCGTCTATGCTTCTCGTTTCCAGCCATGTCGTCACCAAGGCTGCGCGTGAGCAATGCGCCGAGCTTGTTTGGACAGGGCCAACCACTCCTTTCGTTTCAGCGCGGCGCACTGAACAGGCTCTTTTGCAGGTGATCGATTCTGCTCATTCGACCTTGTTCATCACCAGCTTTGTTGCTTACGACGTATCCAGCATCGTCGCCGCGTTGAATGCCGCCAGCGGGCGTGGGGTGTCTATCTCGATGCTGCTCGAATCGTCACAAGAGCACGGAGGCAGCATTTCCATGGATGTGATTGGCAAGATGCGAAACCTTGTTCCGGCTGCGCGGCTCTACGGCTGGCTGAACAAAACAGATGAGTTCGCCGACGGTCGAGTACATGCCAAAGTTGCCGTGGCGGATGGCAAGATGTGCTTCATCACCAGCGCCAATTTGACCGGGTACGCCATGGCAAAGAACATGGAAGCAGGCGTACTACTTTCTGGTGGACGCATCCCAAGCCTAGTTGAAGACCATTTAACTTCGTTGGTCAACACGAGGACCGTTCAGGCAGTTTGACCGAGAGCCGAAGTCTTCCACCCGTCCAGCTTATCCACCCAGTCTTGCATCATGACTCGCCGCTCGTCCAGGTAGGTGGCATGGTTGTATGTGCGCCGAACACTATTCGGCTCCGCATGTGCAAGCTGGGCCTCAATGGCGTCAGGCCGATAGCCCAGTTCATTGAGCCGGGTGCTGCCCGTGGTGCGCGTGCCATGTGGGCTGTACTTGGTTGCCCAACCGAGCTTCTTGAGGGCCTGTCTCAAGGCCGCGTCGGCCATGGGCCGCTGGCGGTCATCGCGGTTCGGGAAAACGAATTTCGTGTGACCCGTGATTGGATGCATGGCCTTGAGGAGTTCGACCGCCTGAGTCGGTAGCGGAACGACGTGCTCTCGCCGCGCCTTCATCCGACGTGCAGGAATGGTCCACAGCGCCTTGTCCAGGTCGAACTCGACCCACTCTGCTTGGACGGATTCATTTGGGCGGCTGAGCGTCAGCCACATCAGCTGGAAGGCCTTGATGGTCTGGAAGTTGCCGCCATGGCCATCAAAGTCGTTCAGCAGCTGGCCGACTTCCTCCGCGCCGAGGGCGCGCTTATGTTGCGTCTTGTTGGGCGGCAGCGCTTTGCGAACCGGCCAAACGGGGTCAGTGTCCGCCCGTAGCGTCGCGACTGCATGCTCGAACACGCCAGACATGGTGCGCTTGGCTTCAGCCGCTACGGTGGGGGCACCCCGCTTGACCGTCTTGTTGAGAATGTCGAGGACATGGGCCGGAGTGATCTGACGTACCGGCAGCTTGCCAATCGACGGGAAGACCACGCGCTCCAGCATGTCGAGCCGGCGCTTCTTGGTTACTTCCTCCCAGTCCTTCAGGGCCAGCCACTCTTTGGCAATGGCCTCGAATGTATTCGCTGAGTCTTGCTCGCGCTTGATGCGTTCGATCTGGCGATTCTGGACGGGATTGATGCCCTCCCTGACCAGCTTCCGCGCCGCCTCGCACTTATCTCTGGCCTCACCGAGCGTCACGCCAGGGTAGTCGCCAAGCGCGAACCACGAGGCCTTGTCATTGAGCTTGAAGCGATAGCGCCAAGCCTTGATGCCGTTGGGTTTGATTTCTAGGTATAGCCCCTTGTAGTCATTGAGGCGGTAGATGCCTTCTCTGGGCTTGGCGGCTCTGCACTGGGCGTCTGTCAGCATCGTGAAGCTCTCCTGTTCGTCCTCAGGGCTTCATCGTATACATCTTCTTCGGCCTGGCGCAAGATTCATATACACGCCCGTATTCACTTACGCAGCGCCATCAGGTGTCGTTGCATGCAACGAGCTGAAATGAAAAAGCCCCGTATCTACGGGGCTTTGCGTCAATTTCAGTGATGCATCTGCAAGCAGATGCAATCGCCTGAAATGGTTTGCTCGAATCAGACGTTGAACAAAAAGTTCATCACGTCGCCATCATGCACCACGTATTCCTTGCCTTCGGCGCGCATCTTGCCGGCTTCCTTGGCGCCGGATTCGCCCTTGTACTGGATGTAGTCGTCGTAGGCGATGGTCTGGGCGCGGATGAAGCCGCGTTCGAAGTCGGTGTGGATCACGCCGGCGGCCTTGGGGGCGGTGTCGCCGATGTGGATCGTCCAGGCGCGCACTTCCTTCACGCCGGCGGTGAAGTACGTCTGCAGGCCCAGCAGCTTGAAGCCGGCGCGGATCACGCGGTCCAGGCCCGGTTCACTCATGCCGAGGTCGGCCAGGAACTCGGCCTTGTCGGCGTCGTCGAGGTCGGCGATTTCGGCCTCGATGGCGGCGCAGACGGCCACGACCGGGGAGTTGGTCTGCTTGGCGTACTCGCGCACGGCGTCGAGGTGGGGGTTGTTCTCGAAGCCGTCTTCACGCACGTTGGCCACGTACATCGTGGGCTTGGCGGTGATCAGGCAGAACGGGCGGATGGCTTCCCATTCCTCGGGTGCAAGATCCAGCGTGCGCACGGCCTTGGCCTGGTCCAGCACGGCCTGGGCCTTCTCCAGCACGGCCACCAGGCGCTGCGCTTCCTTGTCGCCGGCGCGGGCCGGCTTGATGTAGCGGGCGTGGGCCTTCTCGACGGTGGCCAGGTCGGCCAGCGCCAGTTCGGTGTTGATGACCTCGATGTCGGACAGCGGATCGACCTTGCCGGCCACGTGGATCACGTTTTCGTCCTCGAAGCAGCGCACCACGTGGGTGATGGCGTCCGTTTCGCGGATGTTGGCGAGGAACTGGTTGCCGAGCCCTTCACCCTTGGAGGCGCCGGCCACCAGGCCAGCGATGTCCACGAACTCGACCGTCGCCGGCAGGATCCGCTCGGGCTTGACGATCTCGGCCAGCTTGGCAAGCCGCGCATCCGGCACTTCCACGACCCCGACGTTGGGCTCGATGGTGCAGAACGGATAGTTTTCGGCGGCGATGCCGGCTTTCGTCAGGGCGTTGAACAGCGTGGACTTGCCGACGTTGGGCAGGCCGACGATGCCGCATTTGAGGCTCATGGTGTCAGGCTGGAAATGGCGAAACCCGTATTCTAGCGGATGGGCGTCCCCGGCCGAGGGGGTTTGCGCGGGGCGCCCTGCGCAATGCCGCCCCCGTCACGTCGCTATAATCCAGCCATGTCCGGACCCGCCGCGCCGGCGCCTCGCGCCGCCGCCATATATATGTCGTCGAATCCAACCTCCCGCTTCCAGATCGCCGTCGTCGGCGGTGGCATTGTCGGCAAGGCGTGCGCGCTGTTGCTGGCCCAGCAGGGCATGCAGGTGGCGCTGGTGGCGCCCCGGCCCGTGGCCGGCACCGCCCGGACCGGCGAGGACGACTGGGACAGCCGCATCTACGCGTTCTCGGCCAGTTCGCAGGCGCTGCTCGAACGGCTGAGGGTCTGGGAGGCCCTCGACCCGGCGCGGGTCCAGCCGGTGCGCGACATGCGCATCTTTGGCGACGAGAGCGCCGGCGAGGACCGGCCGTCGCCGCATGGCGACCTTCATTTCTCGGCCTATGCCGCCGCCGTGCCGCAACTGGCATGGATCATCGAATCGGGCCACGTCGAGCGGGTGCTCGATACCGCGCTGCGCTTCCAGCACCAGGTGAAATGGTTCGACGAGACCGCCGACGAGCTGGCGCGCGATATCGACGGTGTCACGCTGACGCTGGCCAGCGGCGCCCGGGTGCGCGCCAACTGCGTGGTGGGCGCCGACGGGGCGCGGTCCTGGGTGCGGCAGCAGTGCCACATCGCCACCACGCAGCGGCGCTATCGCCAACTGGGCGTGGTGGCCAACTTTACTTGCGAATTGCCCCATCAGGAAACGGCGTGGCAATGGTTCCTGGGCGCGCCCGAGAAGCTGATGGCCGACGAGGAGCCCGCCAACGGCGAGATCCTGGCGATGCTGCCGCTGCCCGGCAACCGCGTGTCGATGGTCTGGTCCGCCGACGAGGCCCATGCGCGCGATCTGCTGGCGCTGTCGCCCGAGGCACTGGCCGCCACGGTGGCGCAGATGGCCAGCGGCGCCGTGGGCGCACGGTTCGGCGCCTTGCGTTGCATCACGCCGGCGCAAGGTTTTCCGCTGGTGCTGCAGCGTGCCGAGCAGTTCGTGATGCCGCATATCGCGCTGGTGGGCGATGCGGCGCATGTGGTGCATCCGCTGGCCGGGCAGGGCATGAACCTGGGCCTGCGCGACGTGGTGGAACTTGGCCGCGTGATGGCCGACAAAGAATCGTTCCGCCCCGAGGGCGACCTGCGCCTGCTGCGCCGCTACGAGCGGGCGCGCGCCACGGACCTGCTCTCGCTGACCGCCGCCACCGATGGGCTGCACCGGCTGTTCTCGCTGCCCGGCACGCCGGCCCGGATGGTGCGCAACCTGGGCATGCGCGCCGTGGGCGGTCAGGGGCTGCTTAAGCGTTTTCTGATTGGCCGGGCGCTGGGCTAGGCGGACAATCCCGGCAGGGGCCGCCGTGGCGGCCCGCCGCCTTCCGAATCACCGATCTATCCGGGCCGGCGCCTGACCGGCCTTCCGAAACTGGAGTCACTATGCTGCAACTGTTCCGCCGCCGATCCGCCCGCGTTGCCACCCTCGCCGCGCTGGCGGGCGGTGTGGCCGCCGCCGGATACGCCCTTCACGCGCTGGCCGCGGACGAGCCGGGTACGGACAAGATCAAGGCGTCGATCCAGAAGATGCTGGGCGGCCGCGCCGAGGTCAAGGGCGTGACCAAATCGCCGCTGCCGGGCCTGTACGAGGTCAATGTCTCGGGCCAGATCGTCTATACCGACGCCAGCGGCCGCTATATCCTCAACGGCGAGCTGATCGACACCAGGACCAATACGAACCTGACCGAAGAGCGCCTGGCCGAGATCAACAAGATCAAGTGGGCCGACCTGCCGCTGGCGCGCGCCATCAAATGGACAAAGGGCGATGGCAGCCGCACCGTGGCGGTGTTCTCCGATCCGAACTGCGGGTATTGCAAGAAGATCGAGCAGACCTTCCAGCAGATGGACAACATCACGGTCTACACCTTCCTGTACCCGGTGCTGTCGCCCGATTCGACGGTCAAGTCCAGGCAGGTCTGGTGCTCGGCGGACCGCACCAAGGCCTGGCGCGACTGGATGCTGAACCACACCGCGCTGAGCGGCAACGGCAGTTGCAGCACGCCGGTCGACCAGAACCTGGCGCTGGGGCAGAGCCTGAACATCAATGGCACGCCGGCGGTGTTCTTCACCGACGGCACGCGCATTCCCGGCGCGGCCGACGCCGCCACGCTCGAACGCAAGCTCGCCAGTTTGAAGAAATAACGATGCCGGACTGATCCGGCTGCCCGAAGCGGCCGGACCAGTCCGGCCGTTTTGCATGGCGACGCGCACCACATATTCATAACGGAGACACCGACATGACGTTCCAGGCACTGCTGCTGACCCAGGCCGATGGCAAGACGCAGGCGGAAGTGACGCGGATCGACGAAAACCAGCTGCCCGAGGACGGCAACGTGCTCGTGGCCGTCGATTATTCGACGATCAACTTCAAGGACGGACTGGCGATCACGGGCCGCTCGCCGGTGGTGCGCAAATGGCCGATGGTGGCCGGTATCGACGGCGCCGGCACGGTGCTGTCCTCGGACGATCCGCGCTGGAAGACCGGCGAGCGCGTGGTGCTGAACGGCTACGGCGTGGGCGAGACCCACTGGGGCTGCCTGGCGCAGCGCGCGAAGCTCAAGGGCGAGTGGCTCGTGAAGCTGCCCGACGCGTTCACCACGCGCCAGGCGATGGCGATCGGCACGGCCGGCTACACGGCGATGCTGTCGGTGCTCGCACTGGAGCGCGGCGGCGTGAACGGCCCGGTGCGGCCCGGCGATGGCGACGTGCTGGTCACGGGCGCCTCGGGCGGGGTGGGATCGGTGGCGATTGCCATCCTGTCGAAGCTTGGCTATCGCGTGACCGCCTCGACCGGCAAGACCGGCGAGGCCGATTTCCTGCGCGCGCTGGGCGCCGCCGAGGTCATCGACCGTGCCGAACTGGGCGTGCCGGGCAAGCCGCTGCAGAAGGAGCGCTGGGCGGCGGTGGTCGATTCGGTCGGCTCGCACACGCTGGTCAATGCGTGCGCGCAGGTGCGCTACGGCGGCGTGGTCACGGCGTGCGGGCTGGCGCAGGGCATGGACTTCCCGGCGTCGGTGGCGCCGTTCATCCTGCGCGGCGTGACGCTGGCCGGCATCGACAGCGTGATGGCGGCGATGCCGCTGCGCGAGACCGCGTGGAAGCGGCTGGCGCAGGACCTTGCCCCCGACCGGCTGCAGGCCATCACGCGCGAGATCAGGCTGGCCGAGGCCGCCGACGCCGGCCGCAAGATCGTGGAGGGCGGCATGCGCGGCCGCGTGGTGGTGGACGTGAACGGCTGACCGCGACAGAGTCTGCGCGGAGCGACGTTCCCGCCGCCTTTCGGAACGGGGCGCTACAATTCGCAACCATGACGCCGATCCGCTACGCCATCGCCCCGCTTCAACCCGAAGCCCACCTGTTCGCCGTCACCGTGACGGTGGATGTTCCCGACGCTGCCGGCCAGGTCTTCACGCTACCCGCGTGGATTCCCGGCAGCTACATGATCCGGGATTTCGCCCGCAACATCGTGCGCATCCGCGCCGATGCCGGCGGCGTGCCCGTGCCGCTGACCAAGCTCGACAAGCAGACCTGGCAGGCCGCGCCGCTGGCCGCCGGTGCCGGTCCGCTGACGCTGAGCTACGAGGTCTACGCCTGGGATTTGTCGGTGCGCGCCGCACACCTGGACACCACGCACGGCTTCTACAACGGCAGCTCGGTGTTCCTGCGCGTGGTGGGCCAGGACGACCAGCCGTGCACGGTGGACATCCACGCCCCGGCCGGCGAGCGCTTTGCCGACTGGCGCGTGGCCACGTCGCTGCCCGAGGCCAGGGGTCAGGGCGGCGCGCGCCGCTACGGCTTCGGCCGCTACCAGGCCGCCGACTACGACGAACTGATCGACCACCCCGTGGAGATGGGCACGTTCGAGCTGGCCAGCTTCCGGGCCTGCGGCGTGCAGCACGACGTGGTGTTCACGGGCCGCGTGCCGCAGCTCGACATCCAGCGCGTGTGCCGCGACCTGAAGCAGATCTGCGAGGCGCAGATCCGGCTGTTCGAACCGCGCACCGCCCGGGCGCCGATGCTCGACAGCAACCGCCGCTACGTGTTCATGACCATGGTCACGACCGATGGCTACGGCGGACTGGAACACCGCGCCAGCACGGCGCTGATGTGCGCCCGCAACGATCTGCCGGTCAAGGGCAGCAGCGAACAGAGCGAAGGCTATCGCACGTTCCTGGGCCTGTGCAGCCACGAATATTTCCACACCTGGAACGTCAAGCGGATCAAGCCGGCGGCCTATGTGCCGTACCAGCTGGCGCAGGAAACATATTCGCCGCTGCTCTGGCTTTTTGAAGGTTTTACGAGCTACTACGACGACCTGATCCTGGTCCGCACCGGGCTGGTCACCGAGAAGCAGTACGTGGACATGCTGGCCAAGACCTGGAACGGCGTGCTGCGCGGCAACGGCCGGACCAAGCAGAGCGTGGCCGAGAGCGCCTTCGACGCGTGGACGAAATACTATCGCCAGGACGAGAACGCGCCGAACGCCATCGTCAGCTACTACACCAAGGGGTCGCTGGTGGCACTGGCGCTGGACCTGACGATCCGCGAGAAGACGCGTGGCCGCAAATCGCTGGACGATGTGATGCGCGCGCTCTGGCAACGGTACGGGCGCGACTTCTACGCGCCGGGCGCCCGCCAGCGCGGCGTGACCGAGGCCGAAGTCCATGCGCTGTTCGACGAGATTTCGGGCCTGAAGCTCGGCAGCCTGCTGCGCGCGCTGACCGAGGGAACGGGCGAGATCGGCCTGGCGCCGCTGTTCCGCGCGTTCGGCATCCGGGCCGAGACGCAGAAGCCGGCGGCCACGGCGGCGCTGGGCATCAAGACCCGCACCGAGGATGGCTGGGTGCGCGTGACGCAGGTGCTCGACAACGGTGCGGGGCAGCGGGGCGGACTGTCGGCCGGCGACCTGCTGGCCGCCGTGGATGGCCTGCGCGTGGCACCGGGCCAGCTCGACAAGCTGCTGGGGCGCTACCGTCCGGGCGATGACGTGGCGCTGCACGTGTTCCGGCGCGACGAGCTGCACGTGCTGCCGGTGACGCTGGCGCGCGAGCCGGCTGTGCAGTACAAGGTGTCCGTCGAGGCTGACAAGCATGCGGGACGCTCGCGCTGGCTCGGCCAGTAACCTGCCTGTCGGGGTGCCGTCGCCCGCGAGGTGACGGTATCTGCACCCATTCACCGGCCGCATCGTTTCATGGAATACGCGCACGATCCCCGCACGTTCCTCTACTCGCACTACCTCTACCGGGGTCTGCGCTCGGCCACGGGCGTGATCGGCATCACGCTGGCCGCCATGCAGTTCCTCGACCTGCCCAGCGCCATGGTGGTGTCGGTCGGGGCGCTCTGCACGAGCCTGATGGACCTGCCGAACCCGCTGAACCACAAGTTCAACGAGATGCTGGCCAGCGTGCTGCTGTGCACGGCGGTCACGGCGATGGTGGCGCTGGTCACGCCGTTCCAGCATGCGCTGCCGTTCGTGCTGGTGCTGGTCACGTTCATGGCCGGCATGCTGACGGTGTACGGCAACAAGACCATGTCGCTGCAGTTCTCGATGCTGTTCGTCATGACGCTGACCAGCGGCGAGGAACTGGGCGTGGAGCAGGCGCTGGTGCATTCGGCCCAGTTCGGGATCGGCGCCCTGTCGTACCTCGTCTATGCGATGGGGGTGAGCTGGGTCACCGAGCGCCGCACGCGCCAGCAGGTGCTGGCCGAATCGCTCTACGAGATGGCGAGCTTCCTCGACATCAAGGCGGCCTTCTACGACGCCGGTACCGATTACGAGGAACAGTTCAACCGGCTGGTACGCCAGCAGAGCGTGGTGGCCGAGCGCCAGCAGGCGGCGCGCGACATGGTGCTGCGCGGCAACCGCACCCGGCATGACGGCCTGCTGGTGCAGGTGCACCTGCGCATGCTCGACCTCTACGAATTCCTGCTGTCGACCAATACCGACTATCCGCTGCTGCGCCAGACGTTCGGCGGCACGCCGGTGCTGGACGGCCTGCGCCGGCTGGTGCAGGGGCTGGGCAAGGACCTGGAAGAGATCGCCTACGACATCACGCGCGGCAAGCCGTCGTACAGCGCGTTCGACTACGGCGCGGACCTGCGCGCCGTCGAGTCGGAGATCGACCAGTTGCGCCACCACCATGTGTCGCCGGTGGCGATGGCTGCACTGCAGGAGACGCTGGAGATGATCCGCGGCGCCATCACGCTGCTGGGGCAACTGCACGAGGCGTCGCGCACGCCGGTGGAGCCGGCGCAGGTCCTGCCCGGCTCGGACATGACGCCGTTCCTGACGCGGCAGCGCTACGAGCTGGGCGTGATCCGCGACAACCTGCACTGGCGCTCGCCGGCCTTCCGCTTCGCCATGCGCATCACGCTGGCGGTGGCGGTGGGACTCTGGATCGGTGAGCGCCTGCCTTATTCATCACACGGCTACTGGATCCTGCTGACCATCGTGGTGATCCTGAAGCCCAACTTCAGCATGACGCGCCAGCGCTACAAGGACCGGCTGATCGGCACGCTGATCGGCTGCGTGATCAGCGTGGCGGTGCTGCGCTGGGTGCAGGCGCCGCTGGTGCTGATCGGCATCCTGTACGTGGCGCTGGCCGCCAGCATGGCGTTCGTGACGATCAAGTACCGCTACTCGGCCATTGCCTCGTGCGTGCAGGTGCTGATCCAGATCAACCTGCTGCTGCCGGGCAGCCAGACCGTAGTGGGCGAACGGCTGGTGGACACGATCATCGGCGGCGTGATCGCGTCGGTTTTCAGCTTCGTGCTGCCGAGCTGGGAGTACCGCTCGATTCCCAAGCTCGTGGAGAACGTGCTGCAGGCCAACCGCCGCTACATTGCCGCCACGCGCGACCTGCTGACCCGCAAGGCGCCCGACGACTTTGCGTACCGGGTGCAGCGCAAGCAGTTCATGGACAACCTCTCGACGCTGATCGGCTCGGTCCAGCGCATGCTCGACGAGCCGCGCAGCCACCACCGGGCCGCCGACAACCTGAGCCGCTTCATCAACCAGAACTATCTGGTGGCCGCGCACGTGGCCGCGGCGCGCATCCAGGTGCGGCAGTACTACGGCGAGCTGGATATCCCGGCCGCCGAGGCTGCCATCGTGCAGGCTACCGACGCCGCGCTGCGATCGCTGACGCTGGCCAGCGAGCGGCTGGCGGGCGAGGCGCGGCATGAATCGACCGGCGTGGGGTTCGTGCGCAGCCCGGCCGAGGCTGCCGTGGCCGGGGTGGATCTGGTGCACGAGACCGCGCCGTCCACGGCCGCCGATGCCGCCGCCGACGACGCCAGCGAGCGCCGCGCCCGCATCGCCGACTCCGCCGATCGCCGCCGCGCCGACGAACTGGTGCAGGCCGCCGCCGCCGGGGAGATTGGCGCGGACGAGCCGCTACAGAAATCGCAGGAAGAAAGCGCGGCCTCCAAGGCCAGTTCGTCCGGCCGCGCCGCCAACGCGCTGCTGGAGCGCCGGTTGCGCGCGCTGCGCGAGGACACGGCCAAGATCGCGCTGCGGACCGGGGCCATCGGCCACGCGGTCAGGACGCCGCTGCGGAAGCGGTAGCGTTCGTCCCACCGCTTTTGTTTTCTCCCCTCTGCCGCGTTGCGGGAGAGAGGGCCGCAAGCCAGCGCCAGACTTACGCCGAAGGCACCAGATCGGGCAGCATCAGCATGCCGCTGTGCAGCGAATACCCGTACACCTCGCCGAAGCGTCCCCAATCGATGGCGATGCGCAGCACGGTTTCGGCTTCCTCGGGCTTCAGGTACGCCTCCAGTTCGCGCAGTACCGCTTCCTCGCCCACTTCCCCGTGCTCACTTTCCTCCAGTTCGCGGCGGATATGGGCGGCCAGCGCCACGTGGGCCAGCAACTGCTTGCCGAACAGCACCTTGCGTTCGGGCGGCGGGGTCTGATAGTAGACGCGGCCCAGCGCGGTGGCCGAGATGTCGCCGCGTTCGATGTGCGCCAGGCCGAGCAGTTGCATGGCTTCGCAGGCGGGCAGCAGGTCGTCGTCGGTCAGGCCCGCTTCGGCGGCCAGGTGCGGCAGGTCGGCGCGGCCGAAGAACGGGGATTCGTGGAGCAGGTCGAGCACGGCTTCCATCTGGCCGATGTCGGCGTCGGGCAGGCGATAGCCCAGCGCCTGCGCGGCGGTGGCGGCCGGCACCCGCGGCCCCGGCGTGGCCGGCGAGGTCATCAGCGTGTAGACCTCGTCGACCAGCGCGCGCACCTGGGCGTCGTCGCGGTTGCGGGGGCGCGGGAACGGCACGGGCACCTCGGCACGCACGCGGCCCGGATCGCTCGACAGGATCACGATGCGATCCGCCATCATCACCGCTTCCTCGATGTTGTGCGAGACGATCAGGATGCTGCGGATGTTGGCGCGCCCTGACTGCCACAGGCCCAGCATCTCGTCGCGCAGCGTCTCGCCGGTCAGCACGTCGAGCGCCGAGAAGGCTTCGTCCATCAGCAACAGGTCCGGCTCGGTCACCAGCGCCCGGGCAATGCCCACGCGCTGGCGCATGCCGCCCGACAGCTCGCGCGGCAGGGCGCTGTTGAAGCCCGACAGGCCGATCATGTCGATCGCCGCCTCGGCCCGCCGCGTGCGCTCCGGCCCGGCCACGCCCTGGGCTTCGAGGCCGAGTTCGACGTTCTGCTGCACCGTCAGCCACGGGAACAGCGCGAACGACTGGAACACCATGGCGATCCCCTCGGCCGCCCCCTGCAGCGGCCGGCCCCGGAACTGCACGGTGCCACGGTCCGCGCCGACCAGCCCGGCCATGATCCGCAGCAACGTCGATTTGCCCGAGCCGGATTTGCCGAGCATCGCCACGATCTCGCCCTCGCGCAGCGTCAGGTCCACGCCTTCGAGCACCGCGCGGTCGGCACCGTCGGCCGTGCGGAACATCTTGCCCACCCCCTCGAGCGCAATGACCGGGGCTGCCTGGGTGTTGTCATGCAGAGCCATCGTCGTTTCCTTAAAACTTGGCGCTTCAGAGCCGGTTGCGTGACTGGGCGAGGTCGAACAGCCGGTTCCAGACCAGCCGGTTGCAGCCCACCACGAACAGCGCCATCACGCAGATGCCCAGCGCGATGCGCGGAAAGTCGCCGCGCGCCGTCATCTCGGCGATGTAGCTGCCGAGGCCGGTGGCCACGAGCGTGCGGTCGCCCCAGGTCACGTACTCGGACACGATGCTCGCGTTCCACGAGCCCCCCGCCGCCGTGACCAGCCCGGTCAGCAGGCTCGGGAACACGGCCGGGATCAGGAAGCGCCGCCACAGCAGCCAGCCCCGCAGCCCGAAGTTGCGCGCGGCCAGCCGCAGCTCGGCCGGGATGCCCGACGCGCCGGCCACCACGTTGAACAGGATGTACCACTGGGTGCCGAAGATCATCAGCGGGCTGAGCCAGATCTCGGGGTTCAGGCCGAACCGGACGATTGCCATCACCGCCAGCGGGAACATCAGGTTGGCCGGGAACGCCGCCATGAACTGCGCGATGGGCTGGGCAATGCGCGCGGCGGCGGGGTTCAGGCCGATGCGGATGCCGATCGGCACCCAGACCAGCGCCGCCAGCGCGATCAGCACCACCACGCGCAGCATCGTCAGCGCGCCGAGCCAGAGCACGTGCAGGGCCTCGGCCCAGCCCACCTCGCCCTGGACGAAAAGCACCACGCGCCAGAGTGCGGCCAGCGCCACGGCGACGATCAGTGCGTCGCGCAGGCGGTCGAGCCACGGGTGCCATCGGGCGGAAACCTGGGGCCGGGCCACCACGCGGCGCCGGCGTGCACTCCACGCCAGCGTGCGTGCGGCCAGCGCGGCGGTGCGCGCGAGCAGCGCGTGGACCCAGGCCGAGCGGCGCAGCAGGTTCAGCAGCCACGATTGCGGGGCGGCGTCCTGCGCCAGCGTCTCGAAGCGGAACCGGTCGGCCCAGGCCACGAGCGGCCGGAACAGGAACTGGTCGTAGATCAGGATGCCCACCAGCATGGCCAGGATTGCCCAGCCGATGGCGGCCAGGTCCTGCTGCTGGATCGCCAGCGCAATGTACGACCCGATGCCGGGCAGGCGGATGTCGCGGCCCGAGACGGAAATGGCCTCGGACGCCACCACGAAGAACCAGCCGCCCGACATCGACATCATCATGTTCCAGAGCAGGCCCGGCATGGCGTACGGCACTTCGAGCCGCCAGAAGCGCTGCCATGCCGAGAGCCGGAACATCGTGGCGGCTTCGAGCAGGTCTCCCGGGATGGTGCGGAACGACTGGTACAGGCTGAACGCCATGTTCCACGCCTGCGAGGTGAAGATGGCGAAGATTGCCGCGCACTCCACCCCGGCGAGGTTGCCCGGGAACAGCGCGATGAAGCCGGTCACGGTGACGGACAGGAAGCCGAGCACCGGAATGGACTGCAGGATGTCCAGCGCCGGCACCATGATCTTCTCGGCGGTGCGGCTGCGCGTGGCCAGTGCGGCGAACGCGAACGAGAACACCAGCGAGGCTCCCAGCGCCGCGAGCATGCGGATGCTGGTGCGCATCAGGTAGTAGGGCAGCCAGCCGGGTTCGAGGTGGATGGCCAGGTCCTGGCCGGGCTGGTAGGGCACGTGCATCTGCTGCGCGGCGTACGCGACGATCACGATCACGGCCAGGATGATCGGCAGCAGCGCGAAGTCGAACCGGTTCGGCGGCGCGGTCAGCAGCGGGGCGGTGTAGCCCGGGGGCGGGGTGCGGGGCGTTGGTGGCATCGATACGCCTTTGGGTTTGCTCCCCTCTCACGCAAGGCGGGAGAGGGGTTGGGGGAGAGGGCCAGCGCATCCAGCCCTGACCAGCGTGGCCAAGAACGTACGGCTTGCCCTCTCCCCCGCCCCTCTCCCGCAGGCCGGGAGAGGGGAGACCACCAACGGTGCGCGAGGCGGCTGGGGGTGAGGGCCAAGGCGTCGTATGCTCCTGACACCTGCCCCAACCCTAACGCCCAAACCGACTAGGTAGTTTACCTAGGTAAGGAGTTTTTCATGACAGCCCCCTCGGAAACCTGGCACCTGTTCGCCCACGGCCGCGTGCAGGGCGTCGGCTATCGCGCCGCGTGTGAGGCATGCGCCACGTCACTCGGTCTGACGGGGTGGGTCAGGAATCGCACCGATGGCACGGTGGAAGTGGTCGCCACGGGGTCGCCGGACCAACTGGCGGCGCTGCGGCGCTGGATGGAACAGGGGCCGCCGGCGGCGGAGGTGGCGAAGGTCGATCAGGAAAGCGTGGCGCCCCAAACCTTCGCCGCGTTCACCTTCGGCCCGACCGCCTAGGCATTCAGCCAGTCAATCCCCGGCCGCCCATGCCCTTCCAGCCACTGATTGGCCTGCCGGAAATGCCCGCATCCCAGGAACCCGCGATGCGCTGACAGCGGCGACGGATGCGGCGCTTCGAGCACGCAGTGGGTTTGCCCGGCGAGCAACGCCCGCTTGGCCTGCGCATGGCTGCCCCAGAGCATGAAGACGAGGTTAGGGCGCGCGGCGGCCAGCGCGTGGATCAGGCAGTCGGTCACCGCTTCCCAGCCGCGCTTGGCGTGGCTGGCCGCGTTGGCTTGCTCGACGGTCAGCACCGTGTTGAGCAGCAGCACACCCTGGCGCGCCCAGCCTTCGAGGTTGCCCGAGGCGCGCACTGGTTCCACGCCGTATTCGGCGCCGATTTCCTTGAAGATGTTGCGCAGGCTCGGCGGCACCTTGATGCCGTCGGGCACCGAAAACGCCAGCCCGTGGGCCTGCGGGATTTCCTTGCCGCCCACCGTGCCGGTGCCGTGATACGGGTCCTGGCCGAGGATCACCACCTGCACCGCCTCGGGCGGCGTCAGGTGCAGCGCGTGGAAGACCGTATGCGGGAACACTGGCTTGCCGGCCGCGCGTTCGCCATCGACAAAGGCGCAGAGCGCCCGCCAGTCGGCATTGCCGAGGCAGGGGGCCAGCAGCTTGCGCCAGCCGGCGGGCAGGGCATCGACCTGTTCCTGCAGGCTGGCCACCGCTGCGGCGGGGGAGGAAAGCGGGGTGTCGGTGGCGAAAAGATCGGTCTGCATCGAACGGCTCAGGCGGAAGGGGAGGAAGGATCGGAGAGCCGGTAGCCGCGTGCGGCCTTGCTGAGGTCGGAGGGCGTCAGCGCGGCCGCCTGGCCGAGCCGTTCGCCGAGGGCGCGCAGCGCGGCCACGCCGGTGGCATCGTCAGCGCCATCGCGCGGCAGCCATTCGAGTTCGAGTTCCTGGATGCGCTCGGCGCTCCCGTTGCCGGGCGCCGTGATCGAGCCGGTATCGAGCGCCGCCTCGATGCGCTCGCCATCCTGTTCCACGATCCAGATGCGGCGTGTGAAATCGGTCCGGAACACCGGCGCCAGGCCCTGCAACGGCGCCAGCACGGCGCGCGCCTCGTCCGGAAAGCGGTCGAGGTCGATCGCTTCGCCGCCGATCTCGGTTTCCCACTCGTGGCGCGCAGCCAGCCCGCCGCTGCTGGTGCCCGCCGTCTTCAGTGTCTGCAGCCACTGCTGGCCCTTCTTGCGCAGCCGCAGCGCGGCGCGGGCCCGCGCCAGATCGCGCGCGGGCGTGTCGAGGTAGACGTTCAGCAGCGTCGTTTCGCCCCGCGCCTGCCCGTTGGCGTCGAGCCACGCGGCCACGGCGGCCAGCGCGGCGTCCGGGACGGCGAGTTTCAGTTCGAGTTCGATGGCCATCGATGCAACCGCTCAGGCAAACAGCCGCGCCAGTTCCACGCCCGGTTCCGGCGCGCGCATGAACGCCTCGCCCACCAGGAACGCGTTGACGTTGGCATCACGCATGCGCTGGACATCGGCCGGGCCGAGGATGCCCGATTCGGTCACCACCAGCCGCTCCGCCGGCATCTGCGGCAGCAGGGCCAGCGTGTTGTCGAGCGACACCTCGAACGTGCGCAGGTTGCGGTTGTTCACGCCCACCAGCGGCGTCCGGAGGCGCAGCGCGGCGTCGAGTTCGTCGGCGCCGTGAACTTCCACGAGCACGTCCATGCCCAGTTCGTGCGCGCAGGCTTCGAGTTCGGCCATCAGGCCGTGGTCGAGCGCGGCCACGATCAGCAGGATGGCGTCGGCCCCCCAGGTGCGGGCCTCGTAGACCTGATACAGGTCAACCATGAAGTCCTTGCGCAGCGCGGGCAGCGGGCAGGCACCCCGGGCGCGCTTCAGGAAATCGGCGTGGCCCTGGAAGAAATTGACGTCGGTCAGCACCGAGAGGCAGGCCGCGCCGTGCGTGGCGTAGCTTTCGGCGATGGCTTCGGGCACGAAGTTCTCGCGCAGCACGCCCTTGGACGGCGACGCCTTCTTGACCTCGGCGATCACCCCGGCGTGGCCGGCGGCGATCTTGTCGCGCAGCGCGCGTTCGAAGCCGCGCGGCGCCAGGCCCGGTTCGGCGCGCAGCGCTTCGGCCTCGGCGCGCAGGCTGGGGAGATCGCGCTTCTTGCGCGCGGCGTTCACTTCGTCGGCCTTGACGGCCAGGATCTTGTCGAGAATGTCGGACATGGCGATTTACTTGAATTGCTGCGTGGCGCGCACGAACTGGTCGAGCTTCTCGCGGGCGGCGCCGCTGGCGATGGCCTCGCGGGCGCGTTCGATGCCGTCTTCGATCGAGCTGGCCACGTTGGCGGCGTACAGCGCCGTGCCGGCATTCAGCGTGACGATCTCGCGCGGCGTTCCCGGCACGTTGCCGAGCGCTTCCAATAGCATTTCCTTTGATTCCGTGGCGTCGGCCACCTTCAGGCCCCGGTTCGAGATCATCGACAGGCCGAAGTCTTCCGGATGGATCTCGTACTCGCGCACCTCGCCGTCCTTGAGTTCGCCCACCAGCGTGGCGGCGCCCAGCGAGACCTCGTCCATGCCGTCCTTGCCGTAGACCACGATCGCGTGCCTGGCGCCCAGCCGTTCCATCACGCGCACCTGGATACCGACCAGGTCGGGGTGGAACACGCCCATCAGGATGTTTGGCGCATCGGCCGGGTTGGTCAGCGGCCCCAGGATGTTGAAGATCGTGCGCACGCCCATCTCCTTGCGGATCGGCGCCACGTTCTTCATGGCCGGGTGGTGCGTGGGCGCGAACATGAAGCCAATGCCGGTCTGCTCGATGCACTGGCCCACCTGGTCGGGCGTCAGCAGGATGTTCACGCCGAGCGCTTCGAGCACGTCCGCGCTGCCCGATTTGGACGAAACGCCACGGTTGCCGTGCTTGGCGATCTTCGCGCCAGCGGCGGCGGCCACGAACATCGACGCCGTGGAGATGTTGAACGTGTGCGAGCCGTCGCCGCCGGTGCCCACGATGTCGACGAAGTTCTCGCGGTCGCTGACGCTCACATGGTTGGCGAACTCGCGCATGACCTGCGCGGCGGCCGAGATCTCGCCGATCGTCTCTTTCTTGACGCGCAGGCCGGTCAGGATGGCGGCGGCCATCACCGGGCTGATCTGGCCCTGCATGATCTGCCGCATCAGATGCAGCATCTCGTCATGAAAGATCTCGCGGTGCTCGATGCAGCGGGTCAGCGCTTCCTGGGGCGTGATGGACATGGCGGTTTCTTCAATTTTTTGGGCAGGGGCGGCGGAGGGGGCGTAGGCGGTGAAGTCGGCGCGCCTCATCGCGGGGCCTTGATGAAATTGGCCAGCAGCGCATGGCCGTGTTCGGACAGGATCGACTCCGGATGGAACTGCACGCCCTCGACGTTCAGCGTCTTGTGGCGCACGCCCATGATCTCGCCGTCGGGTGTCCAGGCCGTGACTTCCAGGCACTCGGGCAGCGTCTCGCGCTCGATGGCCAGCGAATGATAGCGCGTGACGTCGAAGTGCCGGGGCAGGCCGGCGAACACGCCTTCCTGCGTGGTTTCGATCTGGCTGACCTTGCCATGCATCACCTGCTTGGCGCGGATCACTTTTCCGCCAAATGCCTCGCCGATGGCCTGGTGGCCCAGGCACACGCCCAGCAGCGGCTTCCTGCCGGCGAAGTGCTTGAGCACTTCCACCGAAATGCCGGCTTCGCGCGGGCTGCACGGGCCGGGCGAGACGCAGATGTGGTCCGGGTTCAGCGCCTCGATATCGGCGATCGTGATCTCGTCGTTGCGGTAGGTCCGCACGTCGGCCCCGAGTTCGCCGAAATACTGGACGAGGTTGTAGGTGAACGAGTCGTAGTTGTCGATCATCAGCAGCATGTCATCTCTCCCGGGGCTCAGAGGTCGGCGTCCAGGCCGTCCTGGACCTGTTCTGCGGCGCGGATCACGGCACGCGCCTTGGCTTCGGTTTCCTTCCATTCGGCTTCGGGGTCGGAATCCGCCACGATGCCGGCGGCGGCCTGCACATAGAGGTTGCCGTCCTTGATCACGCCGGTCCGGATGGCGATTGCCAGGTCCATTTCGCCGCCGAACGAGAGGTAGCCCACGGCGCCGCCGTAGATGCCGCGCTTGCGCGGTTCCAGCTCGTCGATGATTTCCATGGCGTGCACCTTCGGCGCGCCGGACAGCGTGCCGGCCGGGAACGTGGCGCGCAGCACGTCGAGGTTGCTGATGCCGTCGCGCAGCGTGCCTTCCACCGAGCTGACGATGTGCTGCACGTGCGAGTACTTCTCGATCACCATCTTGTCGGTGACCTTGACCGTGCCGGTCTCGGCAATCCGGCCGATGTCGTTGCGCGCCAGGTCGATCAGCATCACGTGTTCGGCGATCTCCTTCGGGTCGTTGAGCAGTTCGTGGGCCAGTTGGGCGTCGCGCTCGGGCGTGCTGCCGCGCGGGCGGGTGCCGGCCAGCGGGCGGATCGTGACGATGCGCGCGGTGTCGCCGTCGCCGTTCGTGCCGCCCACCTTGCGTGTCTCCTGCCGCACCAGGATCTCGGGCGAGGCGCCCACCACCTGGAAATCGCCGAAGTTGTAGAAATACATGTACGGCGACGGGTTCAGCGAGCGCAGCGCGCGGTACAGCGACAGCGGCGAGTCGCGGTACGGCTTCATCAGGCGCTGGCCCACCTGCACCTGCATCATGTCGCCGGCCATGATGTACTCCTTGGCCTTGTGCACGGCGCTCAGGTAGTCGGCCTTGGCGAACTCGCGGTAGACGTCGGTCTGCACCGAGGGGCTCGTCACGGGCACGTCCACCGGCTGGCGCAGCTTCATGCGCAGCTCGCGCAGGCGCTGGCGGGCGCGCGGATAGGCCTCGGGCGTGGTCGGGTCGGCGTAGACGATCAGGTAGAGCTTGCCGGAGAGGTTGTCGATGACCGCCAGTTCCTCGCACAGCAGCAGCTGGATGTCGGGCAGGCCCAGGTCGTCGGGCTTCTGCGTGTCGGCCAGCTTCTTCTCTATATAGCGGACGGCGTCGTAGCCGAAGTAGCCGGCCAGGCCGCCGCAGAAGCGGGGCAGGCCCGGGCGCAGCGCCACCTTGAAGCGCTGCTCGAACGCGGCGATGAAGTCGAGCGGGTTGCCCTCATGGGTTTCCACGACCTTGCCGTCGGTGACCACCTCGGCGCGCTGGCCGTAGGCGCGGATCAGCGTGCGGGCGTGCAGGCCGATGAACGAGTAGCGGCCGAAGCGCTCGCCGCCGACCACCGATTCCAGCAGGAAGGTGTTCACGCCGCGTGTCTGCGACTGGGCCAGCTTCAGGTACAGCGACAGCGGCGTTTCCAGGTCCGCCAGCGCCTCGGCGATGATCGGAATGCGGTTGTAGCCCTGGTCGGCCAGCGATTTGAATTCGAGTTCGGTCATGTCGTTCCTCTCTTGCGGCGCCGGCCGGTCAGGTCGGGTCAGGCGGCACCGGGATGCTGTGTCGGCGGGGCAGGCGACAACCCGCCCCTGGGGCGGTCCGTGGTGCACATGACAATGCCGCGCACACGGCCAGGGGGTGGCGTGTGGCGCGTTCTCGAGGCTAACCGTAGCACAGGCGCACAAGCGCGAGCCGGACTACGGTGCTGGCGGAGGATTCTGCCGGGAAGGCCGGTCGCCGCCTGGGAGGGGGACCGGTCCGGCGGAGCCTGCGGGCCGCGCAATTCCGCGCGTGGTGGCGCGGATCGGCAATGCCCGGCAAGCCCGTCAGGAAACTCGCGAACGCACTTTACGCCTGTTCAGAGGCGCGCCAGCGACGCCAGGGCCAGGCCTGCCGATCACTGCCAGAAAAGATGCGTTTGCGGTTGAGGAACATTGATTGGTGTTCGGCTTCGGAGGAAGTCATCAGCATCAGATTCGACGCTGCGCACCCAGCAGGGCCGCAACGCGAACGATGTCGGGGACTATACCATCGGCGTCAACGGCTTGTACAGGGTTGCCATGGTTGTAGCCATAGGGCATCAACAGCACCCCCATGCCGGCTGCGCGGGCCGCCCGGGCGTCGTTTTCGGAGTCGCCGATGGCCAGCACGGCCGCCGGATCGAGCCGGAATGCCTCGGCCACCTTGAGCAGCGGGAACGGGTCGGGCTTGCGCAGCGCGAAGGCATCGCCGCCGTAGACCACCTCGAAATACTGGGCCAGGCCGGTCTTGGCCAGCAGCGGCTCGGTGAAGTTCCAGGGCTTGTTCGTCACGCAGGCCATGCGCAGTCCCAGCCGCTTGAGCGCCGCCAGGCCCTCGCGCACATTCGGGTAGACATTGGAGAACTGCCCGTTGATGCGCACGTACTCGCGGTCGTAGAGCGCGTAGGCGTCCGCGAACAGGCCGTTGGCGTGCAGCGGGCTGAAGCGGGCGTCCAGCACGCGGCGGATCAGGTTTTCCGAGCCCTTGCCGACGAAGCTGACGATCTCGGCGGCCGACATCGGCGCCACGGACCCCAGGTGCGGGTGCTGGTGCGCCAGCGCCAGCAGCATCGCGTTGACGGCGGCGTGGAAGTCGCCGGCGGTATCGACCATGGTGCCGTCCAGGTCGACGATCACCGCCTGGATGCCGCTCCAGTCCGTGCGGCGCAGGATTTCGTCGGCCATCTTACTTGCCAACCGTCGCCAGCTTGTCGCGGAACGTCCGGATGATGCCCTGGTAGCCGCCGTCGGCATCCGGCTTGCCGAATACGGCGGAGCCGGCCACGAAGGTGTCGGCGCCGGCCGCGGCGATCTCGGCGATGTTGTCGGGCTTCACGCCGCCGTCCACTTCCAGCAGGATCTGGCGGCCGGTGCGGGCCGTGTATTCATCGATGCGGGCCCGCACGGCGCGCAGCTTGACCAGCGTCTCGGGGATGAACGACTGGCCGCCGAAGCCCGGGTTGACGCTCATCAGCAGGATCACGTCCAGGCGGTCCATCACGTGGTCCAGGTGGTGCAGCGGCGTGGCCGGGTTGAACACCAGGCCGGCCTGGCAGCCGTGGTCGCGGATCAGCGCCAGCGAGCGGTCGATGTGATCGCTGGCTTCCGGGTGGAACGTGATGATGTTGGCGCCGGCCTTGGCAAAGTCCGGGATGATGCGGTCCACCGGGCGCACCATCAGGTGCACGTCGATCGGGGCGGTCACGTGCGGGCGGATGGCCTCGCAGACCAGCGGGCCCACGGTCAGGTTGGGCACATAGTGGTTGTCCATCACGTCGAAGTGGATCCAGTCGGCGCCGGCTTCGGTGACGCGGCGCACTTCCTCGCCCAGGCGGGCGAAGTCGGCGGACAGGATGGACGGGGCGATACGGTAGGTGGGGTGGCTCATGGCTAGGCTCTGGAAGCGGGGCGGCACGGGGCCGGCGCGGCATCCGCCGCGGGAATGGCGCGTATTTTACGCCCAACGGCGCCCATCCTGCCCGGCCGGGGCCGGCCGCCCGGAGAATGCCCCGCTTGCCGCTGCCAAGGGCTTGCCGCACAATGCGGACACCCGAGCCGCGCCCCACGGGGGCGGCCTGCCGACCATCCTCACCCGTCGACCCATGAGCGAGTACGCTTTTTCCGTGGCCGTGCGCACGCAGTATCTGCCCGACCAGTCGGACCCCGACCGTGGACGCTATGCGTTCGCCTATACGATCACGATCCACAACACCGGCGAGGTGGCCGCGCAGCTGATCTCGCGCCACTGGATCATCACCGACAGCGACAACGGCACGCAGGAAGTGGCCGGGCTCGGCGTGGTGGGGCACCAGCCGCTGCTCAAGCCGGGCGAGCATTTCGAGTATTCGAGCTGGGCCACGATCTCGACCCCCGTGGGATCGATGAAGGGCGAGTACTTCTGCGTGGCCGAGGATGGCCACCGCTTCGAGGTGCCGATCCCCGAATTCGCCCTGGTGCTGCCGCGCATGCTCCATTGAGGCGCGCGGCGCCGGAACCTATGCGTCCGGCGTGCGGTCTGCTTCCTTCGGCGCCTGGCCGGCGCGCGACGGGTGGTCTTCCGGGGCGCGCGTGGGGCGGGGATGCTTCTTCGCCGTCCCCATCGTCCAGACCACGATGAAGATCAGCAGCAGCAGCGCCAGCCCGGCCTCGGCGGCCAGCAGCAGCGTGGGATGGTTTTCGAAGAACTGGCTCATCGCGGTATGGGGGCGCCCCTGGAAAGCCGGGGAAATCGACGGAACGGCTTCAGATTGTAGGACATGCGGGACGCGCTGCGCCGCCCGCCATGCGGAAGAATCGAACACGATGGCTTATCAGTTTTCCCTGCGCGGAACCCGCGCAACCCCTTCGACTGCCAGTGCCGGCGCAGCCTCGCGTGGCTGGCCCGGCCTGGCCGGCGCGGCGCTCGGCGCCGCGCTGCTGGCCGGCTGCATGAGCGGCCCGCCGCCGCGCATCCTGCCGCCGGGCGGCACGGGCACCACGCCGCCGTCCACCTCGCCCACTGCCGGCCGGCTGCAACCGGCGAGCTGGGCCGACATCGGCGGCTGGAGCCAGGACGACGTGCGCGCCGCCTGGCCCGCGCTGCAGGCCAGCTGCCAGGCGCTGAAGAAGAAGCCCGAGTGGAACCGCGTGTGCACGGTCGGGCTGATGGTCGATGCCGGCGACCTGCCGGCGCTGCGCACCTATTTCGAGACCCATTTCCAGCCGTACCGGGTGGTCAACCTCGACGGCACCGACAGCGGCCTGATCACCGGCTATTACGAACCCATCCTGCACGGCTCGCGCGTGCGCCAGGGGGCGTACCAGGTGCCGCTGTACCGCCGCCCGCCGCAACTGGGCAAGGGCGCGTTGCCGGCACGCGGCGAACTGCTGCAGAACCCGGCGATGCGCGGCAGCGAACTGGTCTACGTGGATGACGCCGTGGAAGCGGCCTTCCTGCAGATCCAGGGCTCGGGCCGCATCCGCCTGCCCGACGGCAAGATCATGCGCGTGGGCTTCGGCGGCACCAACGACCAGCCGTTCCGCTCGTTCGGCAAATGGCTGCTCGACCGGGGCGAGATCACGGCGTCCCAGGCCACGATGCAGGGCATCAAGGCGTGGGCGAAGGCCAACCCGGCGCGCGTCGAGGAAATGCTCAACGTGAACCCGCGCTTCGTGTTCTTCCGCGAACTGCCCCCGAACAACGACGGTCCGGTGGGCGCCCTCGGCGTGCCGCTGACCGCCGAACGCTCGATCGCCGTGGACCCCGCTACGATCCCGCTCGGCGTGCCGGTCTTCCTCTCCACCACCCGCCCGCTCTCGACGGAACCCATCCAGCGGCTGATGTTCGCCCAGGACACCGGCTCCGCCATCAAGGGCGGCGTCCGCGCCGACTTCTTCTGGGGCGCCGGCGACGCCGCCGGCGAAACCGCCGGCCGCATGAAGCAGGGCGGCCGCATGTGGGTGCTGATGCCGCGAGGATAAGTCTCCGGCATCCACATCACCCAATTGGGTGCTCCCCTCTCGCGCCTGGCGGGAGGGGGGCGCAAGAGAAGCAGCACCGCACGCTCCAGCACCGCTTACCCTTTCCCCGCATAGGGTCTTTTGCCCTCCACGCGGTCCGGCATCCCGTTTCTCCAACAGTTCCTGGGCCATCTGCGGCCATGCGCGGCGGCCCATCTGCGAAGTTCCTGACCACCTCTGCCGCAGTTGACGGCCATCAATCCCGCTTTCTCGCTTTATCACGATGATGGGCGCATCGGACGTGTCAACCACGCCAATGCATTTCCCACCCTCGCAAGAGCAGAAACATGAAAGCGACGAGATGGATGTTCCCCGCGCTGGCGGCGTTGCCGCTGGCTTTCTGGATGGTCCAGGGTCACGCGCAGACGGCCGCGCCGCCGCAGCATGCGGCGCCGAAGCTGACCGCTGACGAGTTCACCAAGGCCCGGCAGATCTACTTCGAGCGGTGCGCCGGCTGCCATGGCGTGCTGCGCAAGGGCGCCACGGGCAAGGCGCTGACGCCGGACATCACGCTGGCGCGCGGCACCGAGTATCTGAAGACGTTCATCAAGTACGGCAGCCCGGCGGGCATGCCCAACTGGGGCACGTCGGGCGATCTTTCCGATGCCGAGGTCGACCTGATGGCGAAGTACGTGCAGCTGGAGCCGCCGACGCCGCCCGAGTTCTCGCTCGCCGACATCGAGAAGTCTCGCCGGGACATCGTGCCCGTGGCCAAACGGCCCACGCGCAAGATGAACCAGTACAACCTTGAAAACCTGTTCTCGGTGACGCTGCGCGACTCGGGCGAGGTGGCGCTGATCGACGGCGACAGCAAGCAGATCATCAACATCATCAAGACCGGCTACGCGGTGCATATCTCACGGATGTCGGCGTCGGGGCGCTACCTGTACGTGATTGGCCGGGACGCGCGCCTGAACCTGATCGACCTGTGGATGCCCAAGCCCGACAACGTGGCCGAGGTGAAGATCGGGCTCGAGGCGCGCTCGGTGGAGACCTCGAAGTACAAGGGCTACGAGGACAAATATGCCGTGGCCGGCTCGTACTGGCCGCCGCAGTACGTGATCATGGAGGGCGATACGCTCAAGCCGCTCAAGGTGGTGTCCACGCGCGGCATGACCGTGGACAACGAGTACCACCCCGAGCCGCGCGTGGCGTCGATCGTCGCCAGCCACTACAACCCCGAGTTCGTCATCAATGCCAAGGAGACCGGCAAGATCCTGATGGTGAACTACGCCGATCTCGACAACCTGAAGACCACGACGATCGACGCCGCCAAGTTCCTCCATGACGGCGGGTTCGATTCCACGGGCCGCTACTTCCTGGTGGCCGCCAACGCCTCGGACAAGATCGCCGTGGTGGACACCAAGGAAGACCGCCTGGCCGGACTGGTCGACGTGGGCAAGACCCCGCACCCGGGGCGGGGCGCCAACTTCATCCACCCGAAGTTCGGCCCGGTCTGGGCCACCAGCCACCTGGGCGACGAGACCATCAGCCTGATCGGCACCGACCCCGTGGCGCACAAGCCGCAGGCGTGGAAAGTGGTGCAGACGCTCAAGGGGCAGGGCGGCGGATCGCTGTTCATCAAGACGCATCCGAAGTCGCACAACCTCTGGGTCGATACCCCGCTGAATCCTGACAACAAGCTCAACCAGTCGGTGGCCGTCTTCGACACGAAGCGGCTCGACGGCGGCTTCGAGGTGCTGCCGATCGCCCAGTGGGCCAACCTCAGGGGCGACGGGGCCAAGCGCGTGGTGCAGGCCGAGTACAACCAGGCCGGCGACGAGGTGTGGTTCTCGGTCTGGGGCACCAAGGACCAGGAATCGGCCCTCGTGGTGGTCGATGACAGGACCCGCAAGCTCAAGACCGTGATCCGGGACCCGCGCCTGATCACGCCGACCGGCAAGTTCAACACCTTCAACACGCGCCACGACGTCTATTGATCCGGCGCGGGCGGCTGGCGCGCTGGCGCCGGCCGCCTGCTCCGATCGGTCTTTTTTCAGGAGAACACTATGCATCCCGCAACCGTCCTCGGCGCCGCCCTGCTGGCCGTGGCGCTGCCGCTGTCCGCGCAGGCCAGCGCGGAACTGGCCAAGAGCAAGAACTGCATGGCTTGCCACGCCGTCGACAAGAAGGTCCTCGGGCCATCGTTCAAGGACGTGGCCGCGAAGTACAAGAGCGACAAGGGCGCCGCCGCGCAGATTGCGCAGAGCATCCTCAAGGGCAGCAGCGGCCGATGGGGCGGTATCCCGATGCCGCCGAACGCCGTCAGCGAGGCCGACGCCAACGCGCTGGCCAAGTGGGTACTCGGCCTCTGACCGATGACCCGGCGCCTCACATGGCTGGGCCTGGCGGCGGCCGTGCTCGCGGGCGGCGCGCCCGCTGCACCGCCCGAGCCGGCCGCGCTCCGCCAGGCCCAACTGGCCCGCTGGCTGCGCGATGACTGTGGCGCGTGCCACGGCATGACGCTGCAGGGCGGGCTGGGTTCGCCGCTGACGGCGCAGGCGCTGGCCGGCAAGCCGCGCGACGGCCTTGCGGCCACCGTGCTGCTGGGCCGGCCCGGCACCGCCATGCCGCCCTGGCAACCGTTCATGACGCAGGAAGAAGCCCAATGGCTGATCGATCGACTTCAGGCCGGCACCCCGCCCGCCGTCCCGCCGGCCTTCTCCGACGGCAACTGGTACGACTGAGCGGCCGCGCGGCGCCGTGGCTCGCGGCGGCCTGTGCCGCATCGGCGTGCGCACCGCTCGCGCCGCCCACGGACCTGCGGGGCACCGGTGACCTCGGGGTGGTGATCGAGCGCGCCGCCGGCCGCATCCAGGTGGTGGAAACCACGGGCAGGACGCACCTCGGCACGGTCGAGGGGCTGGGCGACCTGTCGCACGCGAGCGTGGTGTTCGGGCGCGACGGCCGCCACGCCTACGTGTTCGGCCGCGACGGCGGCCTGACGCGCATCGACCTGCTGACCCGGACCATCACCCACCGTATCAGGCAAGCCGGCAACAGCATCGGCGGCGCCATCCTGCAGAACGGCCGGGTGGTGGCGGCGCAGAACTACGCGCCGGGCGGGATCAAGCTGTTCGATGCCGATACGCTGGAACTGCTGGCCGAGATTCCGGCAACGGGCGCCGATGGGCGGCCGTCCAAGGTGGTCGGCCTGGCCGACCTGCCGGGGCAGCGGCTGGCCGCCAGCCTGTTCGAGGCCGGCGAGATCTGGATCATCGACGCCTCGGACCCGCGCCAGCCCGCCGTCACGAAACTGCCGGCCGGCAGGCAGCCGTACGACGCCCTCGTGACGCCCGATGGCCGCTGGTATCTGGCCGGCCTGTTCGGCGAGGATGGCCTGTCGCTGGTCGATCTCTGGCAGGCGCCGCCGGCCGCGCGCAAGGTGCTGTCCGGCTATGGCCGGGGCGAGGCACCGCTGCCGGTCTACAAGATGCCGCACCTGCGCGGCTGGGCGATGGCGCAGGGCCAGGCGTGGCTGCCGGCGATCGGGCGCCATGAACTGCTCGTGGCCGATCCGGCGCGGGGCTGGCAGGAACAGGGCCGCGTGCCCGTGGCCGGGCAGCCCGTCTTTGCGATGGCGCGGCCGGACGGGCGCCAGGTCTGGGTCAACTTCGCGTTCCCGAAGAACGACACGGTGCAGGTCATCGATACCGCCACGCGCCGCGTGGTGAAGACGCTGACGCCGTGCCGGGGCGTGCTGCACATGGAGTTCACGCCGAAAGGCGAGTCGCTCTGGCTGTCGTGCCGCGACGACAACCGCGTGGAGATCTACGACACCGCCACGCTGCGGCGCGTGGCCACGCTGCCGGCCGACCAGCCCTCGGGCATCTTCTTCACCGCACGCGCCCAGCGCATGGGCATGTGAGCGCCATGGTGGACGAGCAACGCTTCTACGACAGTATCCAGCGCGGATTCCCGATCGAGCCGCGCCCCTTCCGCAGCGCCGGCACGCCGCTGAACCTGACCGAGCATGCGGTGCTGAGCCTGCTGGCGCGCGATGTGGGCGCGGGCCGTGTCAGCCGGATTGGCGCCGTTTTCGCGCCGAACGTGATCGGCGCCAGCACGCTGGCCGCGCTGGCCGTGGACCGGGCCGACCTGGCCCGGGTGGCGGCCCGCGTGAACGCCCACGGCGCCGTCAGCCACAACTATGCCCGCAGCGGCCACCGCTTCAACCTCTGGTTCGTGGCGGGCGCCCGCCATCGCCCGGCGCTCGACGCGCTGCTGCGGGACATTGCCGAGGAAGTGGGGCAGACGCCACTTGACCTGCCGATGGAGCGCGAATACCACATCGACCTGGGTTTTCCGATGTCGGGCGCGCGCGGCGCGGCGGGCAACCCGCGCCGGCAGCCGGTGGCGGCCGAAGCACTCGACGACGCCGACTGGCGGCTCGTGGCGGCGCTGGAACGCGGGCTGCCGCTGACGCCGGAGCCGTTCCATGCGCTGGCGCGCCAGAGCGGCATACCGCTGCACCGCGTGCTGACTCGCATCGCGCAATGGCAGGCCAGCGGCGTGATCCGCCGTTTTGGCGCCATCCTGCACCACCGGCGCTTCGGCTACGGGAACAACGCGATGTGTGTCTGGGATGTGCCCGACAACCGCGTGGATGCGGTGGGCACCCGGCTCGCCCGCGTGTCTCCGGTCAGCCTGTGCTACCGGCGCGCACGCCGCGGCCCGGTCTGGCGCTACAACCTCTACGCGATGGTCCATGCGCGCAGCGAAGCCGAATTGCAGGGGGCGCTCGACCACTTCGACCGGCAGGCCGGCATGGCGTCGCTGCCCGGCCTGGTCCTGCGCAGCGGCACTTGCTACAGGCAGCGCGGCACCCGCTACAGCTGGGAGCCGGTGTGCGCATGACGCCGCTCGATCCGCTCGACCGCCAGGTCGTCAACGCCCTGCAGCGCGGGCTGCCGCTGACGCCGCGCCCGTATGCCGACGCCGCGGCGCGGCTCGGCATCGACGAGGCCGAACTGCTGCGGCGCCTGGCATCGCTGCTGGCGCGCGGCGTGCTGACGCGCTTTGGCCCGCTGTTCCAGATCGAGCGCGCCGGTGGCCAGTTCGTGCTGTGCGCGTGCCACGCGCCGGCCGGGCGGCTGGAAGCAGTGATTGCCGCGATCAACGCGCACCGGGAAGTGGCCCATCACTACGAACGCACGCACCGGCTCAACCTGTGGTTCGTCGTGGCGCTCGAAGCAGCGGCCGATCTGCCTGCAGCGCTGGCGCGCATCGCGGCCAGCGCGGGCGTGGAGATCCTGCCGTTCCCGAAGCAGCGCGAGTTCTTCGTCAACCTGTACCTGCCCGCCTGACATGCCCCGACCCGTCCCCATCGATCCCATTGACCCGATCGACCCGATCGACCCCATCGACCGCGCGCTGATCGCCGCCACCCAGGCCGGCCTGCCACTGGTGCCGGCGCCGTGGCGCGTGCTTGGCGAACCGCTGGGCCTGAGCGAGGCGCAGGTGCTGGCGCGCTTCATCGCCATGCGCGAGTCGGGGCTGCTGCGGCGCGTCGGCGCCGTGCCGAACCACTATGCGCTGGGCTGGCGCGCCAATGGCATGACGGTCTGGGACGTCGACGATGCCGAGGCCGGACGGCTGGGCGAACGCGTCGGCGCGCTCGCATTCGTCAGCCACTGCTACCTGCGCCCGAGAGCGCCCGGCTGGCCGTACAACCTGTTTGCGATGGTCCACGCCCGCTCGCGCGAGCTGGCCGCGCCGCAGATCGACCAGATCCGGGCGCTGCTCGGCCACGCCTGCCGCGCCCATGACGTGCTCTGGTCCACCCGCATCCTCAAGAAAACCGGCCTGCGGCTGTCGGCGCCGGGGAGATCCCACCATGTTTAGACTGTCCCGCTTCATGGAAGCGCTGCGCGACGGCGGCGCCGTGCCGGCACCACGCCGGCACGCTGGCCCGGTCGTGATCTGGAACCTGATCCGCCGCTGCAACCTCAACTGCAAGCACTGCTACTCGACGTCGGCCGATACCGATTTCAAGGGCGAACTGTCGACCGGGCAGGCGCTGGCCGTGCTGCACCAGCTCAAGGCGGCGCGCGTGCCGGCGCTGATCCTGTCCGGCGGCGAGCCGCTGCTGCGGCCGGACCTATACGACATTGCCGCCGAGGCCAGCGGGCTGGGCTTCCATGTCTCGGTGTCGTCCAACGGCACGCTGCTCGACGCCCGGCACGCCGCCCGGCTGCTGGCCTGCGGCGTGGACTACGTCGGCGTCAGCCTGGACGGGCTGCGCGCCACGCACGACCGCTTCCGGCGCAGTGAAGGCGCCTTCGACACGGCGCTCGCCGGCTTGCGCACCGCGCGCCGCGCAGGGCTGCGCGTCGGCGTGCGGATGACGCTGACCGAAGCCAATGCCGACGAGCTGCCCGACGTGGTGGCGCTGGCCGAGGCCGAGGGGATCGACAAGTTCTATCTCTCGCATTTCAACTATGCGGGGCGCGGCAGCAACCATCGCGGCGACGATGCCCATCACGCGCGTACGCGGGTAGCCGTGGACTGGCTGTTCGACCATGTCTGGGCGCGCACGCTGCAGGGCCGGGCCGGTGATTTCGTGACCGGCAACAACGATGCCGACGGGGTGGCGCTGCTGTACTGGATCGCGCGGCGCCAGCCGGGGCGGCTGGCCGACATGCGCGAGCGGCTGGTGAACTGGGGCGGCAACGCCACGGGCGTGGGCGTGGCGAACATCGACAACCTCGGCAACGTCCACCCGGACACGATGTGGTGGCACGTTTCGCTCGGCAACGTGCGCGAGCGGCCGTTCGGCGAGATCTGGGCCGACCGTGCCCACCCGCTGATGGCTGGCCTGAAGTCCAGCCCCCGGCCGCTCGAAGGCCGCTGCGCGACGTGCCGGCACCGCGACATCTGCAATGGCAACACGCGGGTGCGGGCCTTCGCGGTCAGCGGCAACCCGTGGGCCGAGGATCCGGGCTGCTATCTGTCGGATGTGGAGATTGCCGAGGTGCCGGGCGCGGAGGTGGCGGGATGAGAACGCTTCTGGCCGGCCTGCTGGGGCTGATGACGCTGGCGGCGATGCTTGCGGGCGGCCCCGCTGCGGCGGAGGCGGCCATCCCGGCAAAGCCGGACGTGGCCGGTATCTACGGCGGCCGGTGCGCGGCCTGCCACGGCGCCGACCGCCTCGGCGGCATGGGCCCGGCGCTGCTGCCCGAGAGCCTCGACCGGCTCAAGCCCGACGCCCTGCTCGACGTGCTGCGCCACGGCCGGCCCGCCACGCAGATGCCGGGCTTTGCCGGGACACTGACTGCGCCGCAGATCGCCGCGCTGGCGACGTGGCTGCGCACCGCGCCGTCGCATGTCCCGCGTTGGGAAGCGGACGAGATCCGGGCGTCGCGCACCGTGTTCCACGCGCCCGGCAGCCTGCCGGACCGTCCCGTGTTCAGCGCCGATCCGTCGAACCTCTTCCTGGTGGTGGAGTCCGGCACGCACCACCTGAGCGTGCTCGACGGCGACCGGCTGGAGCCGATCCACCGTTTCGCCACGCGTTTTGCGCTGCACGGCGGGCCGAAGTTCAGCCGCGACGGCCGCTACGTGTTCGTGGCCAGCCGCGACGGCTGGGTCAGCAAGTACGACCTCTGGAACCTGCAGCTCGTGGCGGAAATACGAGTCGGGCTGAACACGCGCAACGTGGCGGTCAGCGACGACGGCCAGTGGGTGCTCGCTGGCAACACGCTGCCGCAGACCATGGTGTTGCTGCGCGCCGACGATCTGGCGCTGGCGCGGATCTTTCCGGTGCTGGGGCAGGGCGGGGTGCCGTCGCGCGTCTCGGCGGTTTACGATGCCGCGCCACGCGGCGCCTTCATCGCGGCGCTGCGCGACATCCCGGAAGTCTGGGAAATTCCGTACGCCACGCTGGTCCCGCGCCGGATCCTGCTCGAAGACCGGCTCGACGATTTCTTCTTCGACCAGCCCTACCGGCACATCCTCGGCGCGTCGCGGGCGGGCGGCGGGCAGGTGGTTGATCTCGACGCCGGCCGCAAGGTGGCGGATCTCGCCCTGACCGGCATGCCGCACCTCGGCAGCGGCATCACCTGGCAGCGCGACGGCCGCGACGTGATGGTTTCACCCAACCTCAGGCAGGGCCTGCTGAGCGTGATCGACATGAAAAGCTGGCAGACCGTGGCGACGATACCGACCAACGGCCCCGGCTTCTTCATCCGCAGCCACGATGCCACGCCCTATGCGTGGACCGACGCGATGATGAGCCCACGCCGCGATACGCTGCAGATCATCGACAAGCAGTCTCTGAAGGTGGTGGGCACCGTGACCCCGTCGCCGGGCCGCACGGCCGCCCACGTGGAGTTCACGCGCGATGGCCGCCATGCGCTGGTCAGCCTGATGGAGCCCGAGGGCGCCATCGTCGTCTATGACGCGGCAACCTGGCGCGAGATCAAACGGCTGCCGATGGACCGGCCAGTCGGCAAGTACAACGTGTTCAACAAGACCACGCGTTCTTCGGGCACAAGTCACTGAATTGGATAAACGACGATGGATAGGAGCGAAATGCAACCCGGAAAAGTCTGGCTCGTCGGCGTGGGTCCGGGCGACCCCGAACTGGTGACGGTCAAGGCGGCGCGCGCCTTGGCGGAGGCCCGCGTCTGGCTCGTCGACGACCTGGTGCCCGCCGCGATGCAGTGCTACGCGAGCCCCGGCACGCAGATGGTGCCAGTGGGCAAGCGCGGCGGCCGCTGCTCGGTCAGCCAGGCCAGCATCCAGGCCCAGACGCTGGCGCATGCGCAGGCCGGGCACTGCGTGGCGCGCGTGAAAGGCGGCGACCCGCTGACATTCGGCCGGGGCGGCGAAGAGGCCGCCTTCCTGCGCGAACACGGCATCGAGGTGGAGGTCGTCAACGGCATCAGCAGCGGGCTGGCGGCGGCGCAGGCGCTCGGCATCGCCCTGACCCATCGCGCCTACTGCCACGGCGTGACGTTCGTGACCGCCCATACCCGCGACGACGGCGACCCCGACTGGCGCGCGCTGGCCGCCAGCGGCACCACGCTGGTGATCTATATGGGAATGCTCAGGATCGCGGCAATCCGCGATGCGCTGCTGCAGGCGGGAATGCGCGCGGACATGCCGGCGGCGGTGGTAATGCACGCCAGTTGCCGTGACGAACGGCAGTGGGCCGGGACACTGGAGACGCTGGCCGAGGCGCTGGCCGCCGGGCTGGAGAGCCCGGCGATCATCATGGTGGGGGAGGTGGTGGCGATGGCGGCGTCTTGCGCCCCTCTCCCGCATGCGGAAGAGGGGCAGGGGGTGAGGGCTGGCGGTTCTGCTTGCCGACTGGCCGCAATTTGAACCGCTGACCCTCTCCCCCGACCCCTCTCCCGCCTTGCGGGAGAGGGGAGACAACCTACTGCCGCGCCAGCCGCCCCGCCGCCACCTCCCTCGGCCCCCGCGACACCACGCCGCGCACCACCTGCCACGCGAACATCAGCGCCGCCACCAGGAACACCACATCGCCGAAGGTCCGCACCCAGCGCAGCGTCTGCAGCAGCGGCTGCTGCACGAACGCTTCGCTGCGGGCGTACCACAGCCCCTCGCTGATGCTGGCCAGCGCCTGGATGATGCCTACCGGCAGCAGGCTCGTGCCGATCATCAGCACCAGCCCGCCGTTGAGGCCCCAGAACGCCATCGACATCATGCGCTCGCCGGGCGCGTACGCCGGCCGCACGTAGCGCAGCACCAGCAGCGTGAAGCCCAGCGCCAGGAAGCCGTAGACACCGAACAGCGCCGCGTGGGCGTGCACTGGCGTGGTGTTGAGCCCCTGCACGTAATACAGCGAGATTGGCGGGTTGATCATGAAGCCGAACACGCCGGCCCCGAGCATGTTCCAGAACGCCACGGCCGTGAAGCACATCACCGGCCAGCGCAGGTTGGCCATCCACGGCGCGCGGGCCTTCAGGCGCCAGTTCTCCCAGGCCTCGTGCCCGAGCACGATCAGCGGCATGACTTCCAGTGCCG
This sequence comes from Cupriavidus agavae, assembly GCF_004217045.1. Lineage (GTDB taxonomy): Bacteria > Pseudomonadota > Gammaproteobacteria > Burkholderiales > Burkholderiaceae > Cupriavidus > Cupriavidus agavae. Next base: position 7,948 of record NZ_SGXM01000007.1, on the reverse strand, counting down.
AAAACGTGGCCCCGATCGCCATCACCGGCGTGGTCGTGCCGGCGAAGTACAGATGATGGAACGTGCCCGGAATGCCGCCGAGCATGAACAGCGACGCCGAGGCCAGGCTCGCGGCGGTGGCCATCGGGCGCGAGACCAGCCCGAGCGTCGAGAAGATGAACGCCAGCGCGGTGGTGGCGAACACCTCGAAGAAGCCTTCCACCCAGAGGTGGACCACCCACCAGCGCCAGTACTCCATCACGGTCAGGCTGGTGCGCTCGCCGTAGAACAGCCCGGCGCCGTAGAACAGGCCGATGGCGACCACCGACGAGGTCAGCAGCGCCAGCAGGTTCTTGTCGCCGGCGCCGCGCGAGCGCAGGGCCGGGGCGATGCAGCGCATCATCAGCACGAGCCAGATCACGATCCCGGCCAGCTTGCCGATCTGCCACAGCCGGCCCAGATCCACATATTCATAGCCCTGATGGCCGAGCCAGAAGTTCAGGTTGGCCGGCATCTTCTGGGCGATGGCCAGGTAGTTGCCGACGAACGATCCGACCACCACGACCACAAGCGCCCAAAACAGCACATCTACGCCGAGCCGCTGGAACTTCGGGTCCTTGCCGCCGTTGATCAGCGGGGCCAGGAACAGTCCGGCAGCCAGGAAGCCGGTGGCAATCCAGAACAGCGCGCTCTGGATATGCCAGGTGCGCGTCAGTGCGTACGGGAACCATTGCGAGACATCGACGCCGTAGAATTTCTGGCCCTCCACGGTGTAGTGCGCGGTGAAACCGCCGATCAGCACCTGGAAGGCGAACAGCGCCACCACCAGGAACAGGTACTTGCCGAGCGCGCGTTGCGACGGTGTCAGCGCGAACGTGGTCAGCGGATCGCGCGCCGGCGGCGCCGGCAGCGGCTCCTCCTTGCCGCGCAGGAACGCCCAGGCCCAGATCAGCAGCCCCACGCCGGCCAGCAGCACCACCACGCTGGCCACTGACCAGACCACGTTCTCGGCGGTGGGCCGGTTGTCGATCAGCGGCTCGTGCGGCCAGTTGTTGGTGTAGGTGGCCGTGTGGCCGGGACGGTCGGTGGCGGCGGCCCATGCCGTCCAGAAGAAGAACTGCGTCAGGCTGGCGCGGCGCTCGGCCGAGGGCAGCGTGTTTTCCTTCATCGCAAAGCTCTCGCGGCTGCCGCGCAGCTCGGGCGCATCGGAGAACAGGCGCGAGTAGTAGTTGGCCGTGACCGCGATGGCCTTGGCGCGGCGGGGCGAGACGGTCAGCACGTTGCTGTCCGGGTCGGCCTGGTTGCCGCGATATTCGGCCTTGAGCTGAGCGCGCAGCGCCGCCTGCTCGCCCACGCCGAGCGCGGCGTAGTCCTTGCCGGACGCCTCGCGCGCTGCCAGGTCGAGCCAGGCGGTCAGCTCGCGGTGCAGCCAGTCGGCGGTCCAGTCCGGCGCCTGGTAGGCGCCGTGGCCCCAGACCGAGCCAAGCTGCATGCCGCCCACCGATTGCCAGGCGGTCTGGCCGTCGAGGATGTCTTCGGAGGTGAACAGCGTGGCGCCGTCGGGCGTGGCCACCCTGGCGGGGATGGGCGGCTGCTGCCGGTAGACCTCGGCGCCGTAGTAGCCGAGTAACGAAAACGTGACCGCCAGCACGGCGATCAGCGTGAACCATAGTTTCTTGTAGGGGCCCATGATGGGTGCGCGGGACGCGCGATTGGGTGAGTGGGGTGCGGCAGGCAGCGCCGCGCTGGAGTCAGGCGGCGTTCAGTGGCCGGGATGGGCCGGGTGGGCCGGCTGGGCGGCTGGCCGGACGGCGTTCTCGAACAGCACGTCGTTCTCCAGTTCGATATGGGCCTGCAGGTCGTCGCAGAACGCCTGCAGGCCGTCGTAAAGCGCGCGCCATGTGTTGCAGGCTTCGGCCGGCAGTGTCAGGCCGCCGGTCAGTTCGGCCAGGCGCTGCAACGCCGCGCCATGGTCGTCGTGCTCCATGCGCATGACGGTGATCGGCGCCGCGGCCATTGCGCCCATGCCGCGCGCGAGCATCGGAAAGAGCACCTGCTCCTCCTTCTGCATATGGCTCAGCAGCTCCTGCTGCATGACGGCGAGATGGCTGGCCAGGCCATTTGGACAATCGGGCCGGTCGCCGTGCACCGTCTCCACGCGTTGCGCCAGCCGGATCAATTCGGGCAGTTGCTCCCGGTGCCGGTCGTGGAAGCGCGACAGGATGTGCGCGATCAGCTCCACGGCAGGCGCGTCGCGCCAGTCTTGCGTGCTCATGATTTGCTCCTTCTCAATAAAGGCAGGCAACTCCTGTGCGATTCTCGTGCCGAGTAGAAATCTCTAAAGATTCAACGATTTACTGCCGCGCCGGGTTGTTCGAACCATCGCCGGGCGTGGTGAAATCAACCATTAAGGGGTGTTTTCAACCATGATTGGCGAGCTTCTCCTGGCCGACCTCTGTGCTGACCTGCCACCCGCCGTGCGCATGCAGCGGATGGTGGTCAGCCTGCGGGCGCAGTTCCGCTGCGGGGCCGTGGCGCTGTTGCAGCATGAGGAAGACCATCTGCGGCCCGTGGCGGTCGATGGGCTGGTGCGCGATGCGCTGGGCCGACGCTTTGCTGCCGGGCTGCACCCGCGCCTGGCCGCCATCGTGGCGCGGCGCGGCGTTACCTGCTTCCACCACGACAGCACACTGCCCGACCCCTACGACGGCCTGATCGACGAACGCGTGGGCGAGCCGCTGCCCGTGCATGACTGCATGGGCGTCAGCCTCCATGTGGAAGGCAAGCCGTGGGGCGTGCTGACGCTCGACGCGCTGGAGGTTGGCACCTTCACCGAGGCCGCGCAGGCGGCGCTGCAGCGGCTGACGCCGGTCATCGAGGCGGCGCTGCGCATTACCCGGCTCGAAGCCGAGATCCGCGCGCTGCGCCAGAGCCGCGCCGACGCGCCGGCGGGCGAGGTGGTACGCGACGATGGCGAGATCATCGGCCAGAGCGAGGCCATCGCCCATCTGCTGCACGAGTTGCGGGTAGTGGCCGATTCCGAACTGCCCGTGCTGCTGCTGGGCGAGACCGGGGTGGGCAAGGAGCTGTTCGCGCACCGGCTGCACCGCCAGTCGCGCCGCCGCAACCGGCCGCTGATTCACGTGAACTGCGCCGCGCTGCCCGAATCGCTGGCCGAGAGCGAACTGTTCGGCCATGTGCGCGGCGCCTTCTCGGGCGCCACGGGCGAGCGCCCGGGCCGCTTCGAGGCCGCCGACGGCGGCACGCTGTTTCTCGATGAGGTAGGGGAGTTGCCGCTGTCCATCCAGGCCAAGCTGCTGCGCACGCTGCAGAACGGCGAGATCCAGCGGCTCGGCTCGGACCGCCCGCGCCGCGTGGATGTGCGCGTGATCGCCGCCACCAACCGGCACCTGCGCGAGCACGTGCGCGCCGGCTCGTTCCGGGCCGACCTCTATCACCGGCTGTCGGTCTATCCGGTCCCCATCCCGCCGCTGCGCGAGCGCGACAACGACGTGTTGCTGCTGGCCGGGCACTTTCTCGAACTGAACCGGGCGCGGCTGGGGCTGCGCAGCCTGCGGCTGTCGGCCGCCGCCCAGGTGGCGCTGCGGCGCTATCCGTGGCCCGGCAATGTGCGCGAACTGGAGCACGTGATCAGCCGCGCCGCGCTGAAGCTCGTCAGCCGGGGCGCCAGCCGCAATGAAATTGCCACGCTCGATGCCGACCTGTTCGCCGATCTGTTCGCCGATGGGCTCGGCGCGCCGGTACCGGGCGAAGCCCCCGCGCCGCAACCGCTACCCGGCGCCGCCGACATGCTGGCGGCAACGCTGCGCGAGGCCGTGGATGCGTGCCAGCGCGCCTGCATCGAACGGGCGCTGGCTGCGCACGGCGGCAATTGGGCTGGCGCCGCCCGGCAACTGGGCGTGGACGCCAGCAACCTCCACAAGCTGGCACGCCGCCTGGGCTTCCGGCGCGAAGACGCCGGCCGGAGCCAGCGCCCCGCCCGGCGGGCCGCCTAGCGCGGCCGGTTGTCGACGATGCGCCGCGCCTTGCCCACCGAGCGCTCCACGCCGCCCTCGGGCAGGATCTCGATCCCGGCCGTCACGCCGATGTACGCCTTGATGTCATGGGCCAGCAGCGACTGCGCCTGGCCAGCCACGGATGGATCGGCGCCATGCGCGCACTCCACGCGCACGGTCAGCGTGTCCAGCGGCCCGTCCTTGGTCAGCACGCACTGGTAGTGCGGCGCCAACTCGCCATGCTTGAGGATCAGTTCCTCGATCTGCGACGGGAACACGTTCACGCCGCGCACGATCATCATGTCGTCGGTACGCCCCGTGATCTTCTCCATGCGGCGGAAGGCGGCCCGCGCCGTGCCGGGCAGCAGCCGGGTCAGGTCGCGGGTGCGATAGCGCACCACGGGCATCGCCTCCTTGGTCAGCGAGGTGAAGACCAGCTCGCCGAACTCGCCGTCGGGCAGCACCGCGCCGGTGTCGGGATCGATGATCTCGGGGTAGAAATGGTCTTCCCAGATGGTGGGGCCATCCTTGGTCTCGGCGCACTCGTTGGCCACGCCGGGGCCCATGACCTCGGACAGCCCGTAGATATCGACGGCCGAGATGTTCATGCGCTTCTCGATGGCCGTGCGCATCTCGGGCGTCCACGGCTCGGCGCCGAAGATGCCGATGCGCAGCGAGGTGGAGGCCGGGTCGATGCCCTGGCGCTCCAGTTCGTCGGCAATCGCCAGCATGTAGCTTGGCGTCACCATGATGATCTCGGGCTTGAAATCCTGGATCAGCTGCACCTGCCGCTCGGTCTGGCCGCCGCCGAACGGGATCGCGGTCAGCCCGGCCTTCTCCACGCCGTAGTGGGCGCCCAGCCCGCCCGTGAACAGCCCGTAGCCGTAGCTGATGTGCACCTTGTCGCCGCGCCGCGCCCCCGAAGCCCGGATCGAGCGCGCCATGACGGTGGCCCAGGTGTCGATGTCGCGCAGTGTGTAGCCCACCACCGTCGGCTTGCCGGTGGTGCCCGACGACGCGTGGATGCGCGCGACGCGGTCCTGGGGCACGGCGAACATCCCGAACGGGTAGTTGGCGCGCAGGTCCTGCTTGGTCGTGAACGGGAAGCGCGCCAGATCGGCCAGAGACTGCACCTGGTCGGGATGCACGCCGGCCTCGTCGAACTTGCGCCGGTAGACGGGCGAGTTGTCATAGGCATGGCGCAACGACCATTTCAGGCGGTCCAGCTGCAGCGCCTGCAGCTCCTGCCGGCTGGCGTGCTCGATCGGCTCGAGCGGCAGATCGGTGGGGCGGGTACTCATCGATGTCTCCACATTCCGGGATCGGTGCGCTACGTTGGCGCGGGCTTGGGCGGATGTCTGGCGAGGCTGCGAGGGGTCAGGCGTCGGGCGGCGGTACGACATGGCCCTTGATCTGGGCCGACTTGCCGCGGAACATCGCCACCGGCTCGCCGGCACGGTTGGTCACCTTGATGTCGTAGACGCCGTGCCGGCCGGACAGGATCTGCTCCTCGGCCTCGGCCGTCAGCACGTCGCCGCCGTGCACCGGGCGCAGGAACTCGATCGAGCAGCCCGACGCCACGGTATTGATATTGTGGCTGTTGCAGGCAAAGGCGAACGCTGAATCGGCGAGCGTGAACATCAGCCCGCCATGGCAAATGGCGTGGCCGTTCAGGAATTCGGGGCGCACCGTCATCGATAGCCGCGCGTATCCGGGCCGCACCTCGTCGACCGACATGCCCAGCCAGCGGCTGCAGGCGTCTGATTCGTACATGGCACGGGCGGCGGCCTCGGCCAGGGCCTGGGGATCTTGGGAACCGTGGGATTCGGGGGTCAAGCGCAACTCCTTGCCGCAGCGGGGAACAGGTCTGGTTCGGGTCAGGCGCCGGTGAAACGCGGCGCGCGCTTTTCGAGGAAGGCGTTCACGCCCTCGGTGTAGTCGTGCGAGCGGCCCAGGTTGCGCTGGAGATCGCGCTCCAGGTCGAGCTGGGTGTCCAGGGTGTTGGTGGTGCTGGCGTGGAAGGCCTGCTTGATCGCCGCCAGCGCCCGCGTGGGCTGGGCGGCCAGGTGCGTGGCCAGCGCCATGGCCTGCTCGGGCAGCAGCGGATCGTCCATCGCCTCCCAGATCAGGCCCCACTTCTCGGCGTCTTCGGCCGAAAGCTTGTCGCCGGTCATCGCCAGCCCCATCGCCCGCGCCATGCCGAGCCGCTTCGGCAGCAGCCAGGTACCCCCGGAATCCGGCACGAGGCCGATCTTGACGAAGGCCTGGATGAAGCTGGCCGAGCGTGCCGCCAGCACGATGTCGCAGGCCAGCGCCAGGTTGGCGCCAGCCCCGGCAGCGGTGCCGTTCACGGCGGCCAGCACCGGCAGCGGCAGCGCCTGCAGCCGGCGCACGAGCGGGTTGAACCAGGTGTCGATCAGTTCGCCGAGATCGGTGGCGTTTTCGGGCGTGAAGTCGAGATCGGCCAGATCCTGCCCCGCGCAGAAGCCGCGCCCCGCACCGGTCAGCAGCAGCGCCCGCGCGCCGCCTGCTTCCACCTCGTCGAGCGCCCGTACCAGCGCCCGGTGCATCTCGCGCGTGAAACTGTTGAGCTTGTCGGGCCGGTTCAGCGTGATCACGGCCACATCGCCCTGCCAGCGCAGCAGGATCGGACCGGCATCGAGAGTACCGCGCGGATGGGTTTGCGCCGCGTTGGGGGGCATGGTTGTCTCCTGCGCCATATTTTGTTCTCCAGGTCGGATGGGTCGCGTGAGCCATTGTAGAGAGCGCCGCGACAATTTAATAAACCGACCAGTCGGTCGGCAAATAGTAGAGGGGATGGCCGCGCGGCGCAAGCCTTGACCGGCGTCGCGGTGGCAGTGGAGTATCGGTTCCGCAAGCCAACAAGACGCCCTGACATAGGAGAAGACATGCCGTACGAGAACATCCTGGTGGAAACCCGCGGCCGCGTGGGCCTGGTGACGCTGCATCGCCCCAAGGCGCTGAACGCGCTCAACGACGCCCTCATGGACGAACTGGGCACCGCGCTGACCGCCTTCGACGCCGACGAGGCCGTGGGCTGCATCGTCATCACCGGCAGCGAGCGGGCGTTCGCAGCCGGCGCCGACATCGGCATGATGGCGAAGTACTCCTATATGGATGTCTACAAGGGCGACTACATCACCCGCAACTGGGAAACCATCCGCCGCATCCGCAAGCCCGTGATCGCGGCGGTGGCTGGCTACGCGCTGGGCGGTGGCTGCGAGCTGGCCATGATGTGCGATATCGTCATCGCCGCCGACAGCGCGAAGTTCGGCCAGCCCGAGGTCAAGCTCGGCACCATGCCCGGCGCCGGGGGCACCCAGCGGCTGCCGCGCGCGGTCTCCAAGGCCAAGGCGATGGACCTGTGCCTGACCGCCCGCATGATGGACGCCGCCGAGGCCGAGCGCGCCGGCCTGGTCTCGCGCATCGTCCCGGCCGAAAAGCTGCTGGACGAAGCCATCGGCGCTGCCGACACCATTGCTGGCTACTCCCTGCCCGTGGTCATGATGATCAAGGAATCGGTCAACGCGGCCTATGAGACAACGCTCAATGAAGGCGTCCATTTCGAGCGCCGGCTGTTCCATGCCACCTTCGCCACCGAGGACCAGAAGGAAGGCATGGCCGCTTTTGTGGAGAAAAGGGCGCCTGATTTCAAGCATCGTTGAGTCCGGAAGGGCGAATATAGGGAATACCCGAGGAAACCACGGGGTTATCCCGGGACTTCCGAGAGTTATTTTGAAGCCCTGTTTTCCTTTCGAATCAAGGGTTTGAATCTCCAGTGGGAGGGTTCGCAGCACGGCTCGGTGACATACGTGTTGCAAACCTTCCGGATCGGGCCTAATATTCGCCCCCTCGCAACACAAACCGCGCTGCAAACGCAGCAGCGACAAGGGTTGCGAGGCAGCAGTGGCGGGGGTTGCGAGGGTTTGCAG
>NZ_SGXM01000006.1 GCF_004217045.1 Cupriavidus agavae | reverse complement strand
CCAGCCAGCAATCTGTTCCGGAGACCACTGCATCTTCAGCTTGGTCGCCACAACCTGTGCCAGCGTAGGATTTCTGATGAGCTTACAGGTCTTCGGACGGAGCGCGCGAACCCAGGCAAGCTCATCGGCTTGACTTGCGCGATAGCTTTGGCTGCCGCCATTGCGCCGCAACTCCCGGCTAATCGTCGATGGGGCGCGTCCGAGCCGGCAGGCGATCGACCGGACCGACAGACCCGCCACTACCGAGCGAGAGATTTCTTCCCGTTCGGCGAGGGTCAAGGCAAGCCTGGAGCGGTGTCGCGGTGACGGTTGGATACCGCCGGACTTCGCCAGGATCCCTTGTACTGATGAATGGTACCGATCAAACAGCCGGGCGATCTGGTGAAGCGTGTCCCCTTTTCTCCACCGCTCCCACATTAGTGCCTTCTGAGTCTCGGTGTAGTAAATCCGGCGCCTTTGTTTCATTTGCAGCACCTCCACTGCTGACGCAGTGTCTAGTGTTGCATCGACCCATTGAATCCACGACCCGATGCGGTCACTCAGCCGCCGCGTCAGCGAAGTCCCTTTGGGGTTCCATAGCGGCCAACGGCCGCGATCTCCAACTAGCCTGCAGCGAATGTGACGTAACCCGGGAAACAGGCAGCAGAAGACCTTGTCCAGCAATGCGGGCGGAAGGCGCCCGTTTCGTGCCGCAAGGCAGCGGGTTGCGTCTGGCTGACTGCGCATCGGCCTCGTACTTCAAAGAGCAGAATGACCGACCGCGCGCACGTTTGTTAAGCTTGGGGCTCAGACGATCAGAGAGCCGCCGTGGACGAACTTCGAGCGATTTCTACCTTTATCCGCGCTGCCGAATTGGGCAGTTTCAACCGGGCCGCGCACGCGCAGGGCAGCACACCGCAGGCAGTCAGCAAGGCGATTCGCCAGCTCGAGGAACATCTCGGCGTCCGGCTCTTTCACCGCACGACGCGCAAGAGCGCATTGACCGATGACGGCGCGCGGTTGCTGGAATCCGTGCGCGATAGCATGGAGGGCGTGCGCGCCGCGATGAGCCGCGTACGCTGTGCGGCTTACGAGGACGAGGGCCTCATTCGCATCAGTGCGGGAGGCGCGGTAGGCCGAAAAGTATTGATGCCGGTTCTCGCCGAATTCAGCTCCCTCTATCCGGCGATCACCTTCGACCTGCTGCTTGAAGATCGACTGACCGACGCCGTCGCTGAGCGCATCGATGTCGGCTTCAAAGCAGGCAATGCCCCCGTCTTGCAGGTCGTGTCGCGTCGGTTGTTTCCCATTCAGCTCGTCGTGTGCGCGTCGCCCGACTATCTCGCAATGTGCAATGCGCCTGTTCGCATCGACGATCTCGCAAAGCATCGTTGCGTGGGCTATCGCCAACCCGGCACTGTGCAACCCATGCCATGGGAGTTCGAGGTGAAAGGTGAGACCGTGTTCAAAACGATGGCGCCGGTCTTCTGCTGCAGCGACCCGGAGGCGGAGATGCACGCAGTTTTGACAGGGATAGGCATCGGGCAGATTGATAGCATCAACGCGGCTGCACCGTTACGTGCGGGACAGCTGGTACCGCTGCTTGTCGGATCGACGAGCGAACGCATGGGCCTCTACATGTTCTACGCCCAACGATCCAACATGCCTCGCCGTGTGCGCCGTTTCATCGACTTCGTGATCGCTCGGTTGGGTGCTGCGAGCGACTTCCATGTGCCGGCGGCGACGTTAAGGAAAATGGCGAAGCTAAACGAGACCCGACGCTGATTGGCAACCGGCGGTTGCCAATAAAACATCCGGCAACGAACTACTCGATGAGGCCAGCCGTCGCCACAATGGCTTCACTTTCACCGAGATTGGAGCCTGAAAATGAACACCATTTCTGTCGTGACCGGCGCGAGCCGCGGCCTTGGCCGAAACACCGCGCTGAACATTGCGCGCAAAGGCGGCGACGTCGTACTGACCTACCTCGACAATCAGAATGCCGCCGGCGAAGTCATTGCCGAGATCGAAGCACTTGGCCGCAAGGCGATTGCGCTGCAACTGGACACCGGTCATGTATCCACTTTCCCCGATTTTGCAGACCGTCTGCGCGAAGCATTGCGTGCGAACTGGCAGCGATCCACATTCGATCACCTCGTGAACAATGCAGGACATGGCGAGGTTGCGGCGATCACAAACACGACGGAAGCTCAGTTCGACAAGCTCGTCAATGTCCATTTCAAGGGTATTTTCTTTTTGACGCAGGCTTTGCTGCCGCTTATCGAAGACGGCGGACGGATCGTGAACCTGTCTTCCGGACTCACCCGCGTGTCCGCACCGGGTTGGTCGGCGTATGCAGCGGCCAAGGGGGCAGTCGAAGTTCTGACGGTCTATTTGGCAAAGGAACTAGGGAGCCGCAAGATTGCCGTCAACGTCGTTGCGCCGGGCGCTATCGAGACCGACTTCTTTGGGGGGGCTGTGCGCGATACGCCAGAGTTCAATCAAGTCTTCGCGGAAATGACGGCGATGGGGCGCGTCGGCGTTGCGGACGACATCGGCCCGATGATCGCCAGTCTGCTTGGTCCGGACAATCGTTGGGTCACCGCACAGAGAATCGAAGTTTCAGGCGGACAAGGTATCTGACGTTTGCTCTTCGGCGCATCGCCGCTAACCAGATCGCCAGGCTGTTTGATCGGTGCCATTCATCTGCAAAAGGGATCCTGGCGAAGTTCGCCGGCAAGGCCTGCGCTGACACAAAGTGCCAGATTCAATGCGGACTGAGCCGAAGTGACGCTTTTGTTGAGTTGCGAGTGGAAGCAACACTGTTGCTTGAACCATTATGCTTCTACTTTGTTTTTGCAGATGATGATGGCACGGACAGCGCCCCCTCGATGATCTTCAAGGCGTGCTCAAGCGCTTTGCGCGGCGGGCATTTCGGGCACTCATCCAAGGTCGTCGTCATGCTCTGCAATGCGATCTCGCGACACTGCGCTCGCATTTGAATGACGTCAACATTGCGGCAATGACTGAGAGAGACGAGCCGCTCCAGTTCAAGCTGATCCAGCCATTTTTCCGTACCCCTCGGGTCGGTCTTTTGCATCGGCAGCGCGGGCACCTCTTGCGGAAACCATACCTGGGTGGTGAGTACGTCGTACACGGGGGAGAGCCGCGGGCGCATGACATCGTCATAAACCAAACCGAAGTTTTTTAGATGCGCATCGCCGTTGCGTAGTGTGTCGTTCATTATGACCAGTTTCAGCATGGCCACTATATCTGTCGCCTGGTCGTCTGGATGTACAAAGAAGCGGATCATCTCGAACAGGTGCTCAATCGATCCGTTATATTTCCCACTACGAAACAAGCCCGACAGCGCACAGGCATCTTCGAATCCACGACGTGATCCGTCAGGGGCGATATCAAATCGGCTTAACGTCAGTGACGTGCGATCCGGACTTAATTCAATCGCAGGCACGTCTAGTCCCGCTGCCGAGCATGCTTTCAAGCATGCATACTCAACCAAACTCGCGCCAACATAATGGGGCGAGTCGAATTTAACGATGGATCCGTGCGCCGCTATCGTCCCAGGTCGAGTCTTTTCCGTCTGGAATGTCGACATTTTGGGCATGACGCCAGACACGCCAAACATCTCCGGAGACGTCTTCAGGATTTCGATCAACCGCTGTGACGCACCCTCAGTTTTGGCGGCATCCAGAATGTTTTGTTGAAGTGTGGCGTCTGGGTCCAGCGGGCCGCCGAAGGTAGTGCGGCCGATAGTGTGACGACCGACAAGACCAAGCAGCGACATATCGTTATCAACGTCGATATGCTTGGCGAAGCGAGTTCTAATGGCGTCCAGCACGAAGCCTTCGGGCAGGGATATCTGAAAGGGTGGGGGCACCCCGTTGTAACCAAGATACTCTTCTGCTGGCGCGCTCGGCGGCATCAGTAGCGAGACAGCCATTTGATCCGGGATATCCGGAAGGTAACGGAAATCAATCAGGCCTGTCTCGATGTCTTCACCGAGCAAGCCGACTGGACAGTCCGAAACGAATACCTCGAGTTCGCTACTCATTGAGATACTTTGTGCAAGAGATTCGCCCGCAGCAGTGCCTGACGCTCCCGCTCCGCTCGCATCATTTCCCTGAGTGTAGGGCGACGCCTTGCGTTGCTCTCCGGGTAGGAACCTGGGGCGGTAAAGGGTGCCGATCCCGCGCTCTCCCGGCTGGGTGATTCCCCCTGGAGCATTGCCTGGCGCTCCCGCTCCGCTCGCATCATTTCCCGCAGCATGGGGCGACGTGGTGGCGCGACAATCGCAGGGTCTGGTTGTGGGGTTAAGTTCACGTCCACTGCAGCCGCCATCAGGAGCAGATTTAACGTCGAGACGCTTTGACCGCTCTCGATTGCAATGACGGTTGCGCGAGACACGCCCATTTGCTGGGCGATGTCGGATTGTTTGCTACCTTGTTGCTCGCGCGCGGAGCGCAAGGCTTCCGCGATTTTGCGGCGCATTGCGTCCGCTTTATCCTGAAGCTCTCGTCGATGGTCCAATTGACACCCTTAACAGGCTGGGATTCAGCAGCTCTTATGTCAACAATAATTGACATAAGAGTCCATGTCAATTATTGTTGACATCCCGAGCGAAGCTTTCGATTCGAGGCAAAGGGACCTTGGCCTGACACCGGCAGACGCCTAGCATCCTTTGCTGTCTGCGAGCTGCTCATGGGTATGTCATCGATCTGGCCCTGGCGTAGCGAACTGCGGTCAGTGTCGGGAATGACATGGCTGTGCTCCTGGCGAGAATCGAGCCGGGTTACCTACGTTCTCAACTTAGGAAACAGCGCAGGCGCTTCAGTCACTTCGCACATGCGCCGAAGAGTCACCGCGCGAACGGTTTGGTCCACTGGCCGATTTCAGACGCCACTCCCCCCGAGCGCAGCCATTTTCTGAATCTTAGCCAACCCCGTAGTATCCATGGAGCGTAGTCAGCACGCTCTGCTACTCTGATGCTAGTTATCCAGCTCGCTTCGGAAGCCTCTTGGCAATTCCCATGATGGACGCGACGCCGTCATCTCCGATTAGCGCGGTAGCCATCGCCTGTGCTTCCGCCCAAGCCGGCCCGGCGTCCTTCAGCATGGATTTCCCTGCGCAGGTCACTGAAAGTGGACGCGAGCGGCCATCCGCCGCATCCGCCACGTCCTCCGCAATCCAGCCTTCCGTCAGCAGAGGCTGCAGGTTGCGTGTCAGCGTAGATCGATCGTGGTGATTGCGCCGTCCGAGATCGGCACGGCTGATCGGACCCAGTTCATGCACTAGCACCAGCAGCGTGAACTGCGTGGCGTTAATGCCGAATGGGCGCAAGGCCTGATCGTACGCGGCAGTCAGCACGCGCGAGATCTGCCGGGCGCGCGTCATCACGCAGTGCTGGAAGATATCGGCGCCTGTGGTGCCAGACGGGGAACGCGTTCTGGAAGTCATGTCATGCGTGACGCAGGGATGTACCGCCAGCGTACCGCACTTAGTGCCGATGTGCTGGCGGCGCCGCGGTAGCGTTCGGCAACCGTGTGTCGGGGACGGTCACCGAAACCGCTTCTGTTGCCAAAATCCTGTGTGTAGGGTCGGCCAGTTCCAGACGCACCCGATGCGGTCCCGGCGGCAATCCCACCACGATGATGGGGTCGCCGCTAGTGTGCGCCCATGTGGCCGGACCATCGTCAACGGTCACATGCAGATGGCCGACGCGGGGCGAAACCTGCGCCGCCGCCTTGCCAAACACCGGGATCACGCGAAAATTCTCAGTCCGGAACTGCACGATCACGACACCCCTGGCGAGCGGTTCCCGCAACGCTGAGTACGCCACGATCCGTGGCGCCGGCTCGGCATCCAGTGGCAAGACAGCCGGTGGACGAATCGCGTCGGCCGCAGTTTGCGCGATGGTATGGATCGGCACGGCCGCAAAAACAGCGACAGCAAATAGGGGGGCGAGGGCTCTCATGTCTGACTCCTGGAAACGGATAACAACTCCAACGGGCGCCGATGATGCCTTGAAGCCATAGTAGACGCGCCAGCTTTTTGTACAGACATGTATCCGCGCGACTCCTGCACACATAACGATACGTATTGATCGGCTCACCTTCACAGGAGAGATACATCGCCTGGCTCTAATGCTGCATATGCAACATACAACGCGCCTTCACTGGTGCGAGGAGAAATGGAAATGGGTACGAGTTCAACAATGCGTCGGTCAGCCTGCGTGATGGCCACTATTGCCGGCGTGTCGGCAGGGGCGATGAGCAGTGCATCCACCGCCATCGCTGCGTCACACGATGTGCCCGAGGTCGCTTTCGAAGTCAGCAATGTGGACCTTGGTGCCGATCTGCGCTTGCGACACATGGTGGTCCGGCCGTCCGCGCCCAAGGGCACCGTGCTTTTCCTGCACGGCTTTCCTGAGACCATGTTTGCCTGGAAAGAAATTGCCAGGACGCTCGGCCGGGATTTCGAAATCCATGCTTTCGACTGGCCCGGGTTCGGCGAATCCTCGCGTCCACCTGCGGAGCGTTTCGCCTACGCGCCTCTCGACTACGCCACGGTCCTCACGCGCTACATCGACACGACAGGTATCGGCGGAGACCGCCTCGTGATCTACGCGACCGATATCGGCGCCTTGCCAGCGCTGCTTGCTGCCCTCAATCGGCCGGATATTGCCCGCATGATCGTTGTCGGAGATTTCGCACCGTTCGACCGGCCGCAATACATGCAGGAGCGCCTGCAGGCGCTGAAGGAGCCCACGTCTGCCGAAGCAGTGCGAATGGCGTTCAATGCCTCGCGCGACGAGATACTGAAGAACGCATTCACGCGTGGATTGCCGGAAGCGCAACGCTATGCGCTCGATCCCGAGTTTCAGGCTGACATGGCACGCGGCTGGCAGAACGGACACATTTCGTCAGCCGATGCGTTTGCCAACTATTACGCGCACTTCACGCGAGACCAGCATTTATTGGAGGCGCAACTGCCGAAGCTGAAAACGCCGGTACGTGTTGTCTGGGGTGAACAGGACATCTATATCAACAAGGACATGGGTGTCGAGTTCTCGCGCAGGACCGCCGCGTCATTGCGACTGTTGCCTGCCACGGGCCACTACCCGCATCTCCAGCGTCCAGGCGAAACCATCGACGAAGTCCGCGGTGCCTTCCGTCCTTGAGCTATCTCGCGCGGTCCGTGTCGCCACCATGGGCCGTCGCATTCCACAAGTGGCGAACACTCCAGACATCCCTATATTCATGACGCAAGCTATCGATACTGTGATCTACACCGGCAAGACCCGCACGACCGGAGGTCGGAACGGCCAGTCCCGCAGTTCTGATGACCGTCTCGCGGTCGAGCTCTCCGGACCTGGCAGCAACGGTCCCGGCACAAATCCAGAGCAACTGCTAGGTGCCGGCTGGTCTGCCTGTTTCCTAGGTGCGATCGGCAAGGCCGCGCAGGCTGCCGACATCACCCTGCCCGCGGATGCGGCGGTCGAAGCGGAAATCGATCTGTGCCGGGCCGGCGACGCTTTCCTGCTGGCGGCTCGCCTTAATGTGTCCCTGCCCGGTATCGATGCCGACCTTGCACGCTCCCTGGCGGCACGCGCGCATCAGATCTGCCCGTACTCGAAAGCCTTGCGCGGCAACATCGACGTGGAGATTCAGGTCGTCTGATCTGTGGCACCGCATTGCATAACCCATCCTTTGGAGACCATCATGAACAAGATTATTTCAATCGCAGCGCTTGCGGCCACTGGCGCGATGGCGTTCTCGACCGCTCAAGCGCAGGCGCCAGGTATCCATCGCACGGATCTGGTCAAGCATGAGTTGAGCACGCAGCATCTCGAAGGGGTGCAAGTCCGTGTGGACTTTGAACCAGGCGCGTTTGCGCCGAAGCACGTCCATCCGGGCGAAGAAATCGCCTACGTGCTGGAGGGCACGCTGGAGTACCAGCTTGGCGATAGTCCACCCGTGACGCTCAAGGCCGGCCAGGCGCTCTTTATTCCTGCAGGCGTGGCGCATTCCGCTCGCAATGTGGGGAGCGGTAAGTCATCGGAGTTAGCGACGTACGTCGTGAAGAAGGGCGCGCCGTTGGCTGCGCCCTCCAGGTAAGACCGCCGCGCTTCTACGCCGACGCTCGTCGCACGCGGCGGGGCGTCGGCACTGCATCGTTACGCGGGCTGCGCTGGTCCACGCCGGAAGCTGATGGCGAGACGGTTGAACGCGTTCATCAGGCCGATCGCGATGGTCAGGTCGGCCAGTTCCTTTTCTTCGAAGATCGCTGCAGCCGCTGCGAAAGCTTCGTCTGGTACATGGGTATCGGCAACGCGTGTCACGGTTTCCGCCCAGGCCAAGGCCGCTTTCTCGCGCTCCGAGAACAAATTTCCGGCTTCATGCCAGACCTGCACCAGTGCGAGCTTCTGAACGTCGACGCCCTTGCGCGTGAGTTCGCGTGTGTGCATGTCCAGGCAGTAGGCGCAACCGTTGATCTGGCTGATGCGCAGGTAGGTCAGTTCCACCAGCACGGCGTCGAGGCCGGACTGGGTGATGTAGCCGTAGACCATGCCGAGCGCCTTGACGCCGGCTGGAGAGGCTTGGGTGTAATCGATACGCATGATCAATCCTTGGTGCCAAGATCCGTGGTGAGTTCGGTGTCGGTAGCATCGGCCACGAAAACGGCAAGCAGTTTTGCGGGCTGTGTCTTGCTGGCGTTCCGGCTGACCGGATGGATCGAGCCCGGATCCTCGTGGAAACTCTCGCCCGCCGTGTACACGCGCTCGGGACCATCGTTGACCTTGCTGACGATGCTGCCTGAGACCACGTAGGCGTAGATGAATGCGGAACCGGCGTGCCGGTGCGAGTGCGAAGCGCCGCCCGGCGCGTAGGTCACCTCTACCGCGATCAGCGATTTTCCCGGGATGTTAGGGATGGCGCGCGAGAAATTCGGTTTGACGGTCTCGCCGGTGCCATGTGCCATGGCGCCACCAGCAAGCATGATTCCGGCCGCCGCGAGTAACGGCGCCAGCATGCACGAAGCAACAACTTTCATCTTGATCTCCATGTGTGGAGTGAGCTGAGACGGTCAGGTCACCGGATAGGGCGGGCCGGAGGCCTGGCTGGCCGCGTTCGTGCCATCGGCATGTTGCGCACTCAGCAGTACTGGCCCCTCCTCGGGCGCAAACATAGCGTTAGCTGCAGCCCACGTTGTGATGCCGGTGGCCAACAGGGCCATCGCACTTAGCAAGCCTACCCAACCAAACCGTCTCATGATCAACTCCAGTTCTGTACTGCGACTAACATAGTCGGAGATAAAGATAGTCGATCCATCGTATTGCTGCAAGCAGAGGATGTCTTCGCGTAAACCCGGTCGAGAAAAATCTTGTTCGCTGTTACTACGACTACTACAATCGTAGTTAAGGCGCCGCGAAGCACGCGGCCCTGAGACGCAGGCGGCACCGCCGCTGGTCAGTGAAGTACAGATTCAATCAGGAGCAGTAAAGATGTCACGACGCATTCTTGTCATCGGCGCCGGCTTTGCCGGCATGTGGAGCGCCCTCGCTTCGGCTCGTCTTCTCGACGAGGCTGCGCGCACCGACGTGGAAATCGTGCTGGTCGCGCTTGAACCCGCGCTGCACGTGCGCCCTCGGCTCTACGAACAGAACCCCCTGAAGATGAAGGCGCCGCTGCTCGAGATCTTCGCTGCGACCGGTGTGCGCTTCGTGCAGGGCATTGTCGAGCGCATCGACGTGGCCGCGCGTGAAGTGGTAGTGAAGGGCGTTGGCGCGGATTCGTCGCACCAGACGCTGACGTACGATCGTCTGGTGCTGGCCGCTGGCAGCCGTCTGTTCCGTCCTGCGATCGACGGCCTCGATACGCACGCGTTCAATGTCGATCAAGTGGCCGATGCTTCGCGCCTGGAAGCGCATCTGCACAATCTGGCAGAACGCCCCGACAGCGTGGCTCGTAATACGGTGGTGATTGCCGGTGCCGGTTTCACGGGGATTGAAACGGCGGCCGAGATGCCTGCGCGCCTGCATGAAGTGCTGGGTGCCGATACCGCTGTGCGCGTCATTATGGTGGAGCGCAATGGCGAGATCGGCCCGGATCTTGGGCAGGGGCCGCGTCCGGTGATTACCGAGGCGCTGACCGAGCTGGGTGTGACGTGGAAGCTGGGGTCGGGTGTGGCATCGGTGGATGGACATGGCGTCACGCTCGAGAGTGGGGAACGCATCGATGCGCACACCGTGATCTGGACCGCTGGTGCGCGTGCCAGCACGCTGACAGACCAGATTCCCGCACAGCGTGACAACTTCGGCCGCCTCCATGTTGACCGCAATCTGAAGGTCCATGGCGTCGAGCACGTCTACGCCACGGGCGACGTGGCTCGCGCCGCGACCGATGACGAGGGCAATGTGACGACGATGTCGTGCCAGCACGCCATGAACCTGGGCCGGTCGGCGGGACATAACGTGGCGGCTGACCTGCTCGGCCACCCGCCGATCCCGTACAGCCAGCCGAAGTACGTCACATGCCTCGACTTGGGCCCATGGGGCGCTGTGTACACCGAAGGTTGGGACCGTCAGGTGAAGCTCTCCGGTGCCGAAGCCAAGGCATTGAAAACGAAGATCAACACGGAATGGATCTACCCGCCGAGCGCGAACCGTGCCGAGGCACTGGCATCGGCGGACCCGCGCCGTATCGTCGTGGCCTGACCGGCTGCAAGAAGGTAAAAAGGGCGATCCCTCTGGGATCGCCCTTTTTTCGTTGGCATTTTTTGTCGGCTGCTCCGTTGGCTAACCCATCGGCAATGTCATCGGCTACTTCGCCGGTTTGCCGCGCGATCGGTCAACCACTGCACCACCTGTCCGCCATACGCCGTGGGCAACTTATCAACGGTGCGCTCCACGATATCGGCCAAAGTATGACTCTTCAACTCGGCACGCATCGCCTTCTCGGCGGACTGCATCACGGCGTGAATCGTGCAGACGCCGCGCGTGGCCCATGCAGGCGGGCATCCCTCGAACACCGCATTGCGCTCGCGAATCTCCCAGCACTCGAATAGCGGCTTGTCTCCATCGATCGCCACGATGACATCATAGACCGTGATGCGCGATGGTGGACGCGCCAGCCGAAACCCGCCCTTGATACCTTCGGTAGCCACCACGAGTCCTGCCTTCGCAAGCTTCGTGAAAAGCTTGGCGAGGAACTCGTTGGGAATGCCTTGCAACTCTGCCAGGTCGCGTACGCTGGCTTCTTCCACCGCCATGTTCGAGCGGGACAGATAGAGCAGGCAGTGCAGGCCATACTCGACCCCCCGTGCTGATATGGGACATTCTGAACTCGGATAGCGTAAATCGTAGTTTGGAGCCTACACCAGCAGGGACCTGACAGCAAGGGCCGTGTTTTTGGCGGCTCTTCGTCCTAGGGCGCAGCCGCACGGTCCACAATGCCGCCAGTAGCCGTAAGAGTATTGTTCATTGAAGATTACCGGGGCCTGAATTGCCACATTCCGTATTCCTATGGCCGTCAAGACGGCCGTTGAGGTATGGAATGCTGGATCGGAAGACGCCGCAGGCATTGGGCTGCTGGGATGGCTACAAGCTGGACCGAGTGGAATGGCCCGAAGGGGACAGCCGTATGTTGGCGCTGTACCTGAAGCCGGTTAGCAAGGTTATGTACTGCGAGGAATGCGGGTCCAAGCGCCGGCAGGTCCATGAGACTGTGGTGCGGCGCGTGCGCGATCTTCCGCTGTTGGAGTACCGGATAGTGCTGCATGTCCCGCGCAGGCGAAAGTGGTGCGATCAAGGGGAGGCCCGCGACTCGAACGGCTCGACTGGCTGGGACGCTACCAGCGCGTCACAGCCCGGCTGGCGCAGGCCTGTGGGCAGTGGTTGCGTAGCTGCACGGCGCAAGCGCTGGCGCCTTTTACGACCTAGGTTGGCATTTCGTCGAAACGATCGACAAGACCCGCCTGCGTGAGGTGTCGTTGAGCCGGACTGGTCCAACATCCGTTGCCTGGCGATGGACAAGTTCGCGCTGCACAAGGGTCATCGCTATGCCACGGTGGTCGTCGATCCGGATTGGACGCCAAGTGCTCTGGATCGGCCAGGGCGGGTCGCGCGAAGCGGCACGCGCCTGCTTTGAACAACCTACGGCAGGCGCCCGGCCGAACGCATCGAGGCGGTTGCCATTGACATGACGACCACCTATGAACTGGAGATTCGCGAGCATTGCCCGCATTCCAAGGTGGTCTTCGCCCACTTCCACGTCGTAGCCAAATACGGACGCGAGGTGATTGACCGGGTCCGCGTGGATCAGGCTAATCGCCTGTGGGACGACCGTCCGGCCCGGCGAGACTCAAGTTCACGCGCTGGCTGCTACTGCGCAACAAGGAGAACCCGAGCGACCCTTATGCCGTGCTTCTGAGCGAGGTCTTGCAGGCCAATCAACCGTTGCTGACAATCTACGTCCTGGGGGAACGAACTCAAGCGGTTGTGGTTCTATCGTCGCCCGGCATGAGCCCAGGAGGCCGGGGGGCAATGGTGCGCCCAGGCGAAACAAAGCCAGATTCCAGCCCTGGAGCTGTTCGCTCAGCGCTTGCAGGCCTACTGGCACGGCATCATCGCCCGCTGCCGGCATCCCCTAAACGCGAGCGTCGTTCAGAGGATCAATACACCATCAAAGTCATCAAGCGCCTGGCCTAAGGCTACCTTGACGAGGGGTACTTCATCCTGAAGATCACGGATGCCTTCCCCGGAATTCCTCGATGAACCAAGAAAAATGGCGCCATCAGGCGCCATCGTCTTTGGAACAGCGAGCGTTACGCGCGAGCTTTCCACTGCGCGAGAGAGGATTGCAGCAGCACGACAGACGCAGCCAGCAACACCAGATCCTTCAGCAGGAACTGGCCGATCGGCGCGGAGATGGCCGGGAATCCGCCGGCAGTCGGCTCGGCGACACCCGGCGTCGTGAAGAAGAACGTCAGGGTGATGGCGTAGGTGGCGCAGGACATCACGGCACCGAGTACGGAAACGCCACGGTGGAAGGCGCCAACGGTCAGCGCGGCGGCGGTCGCGAGTTCCAGCGTACCGATGACGGCGCTGGCTCCCCGCACGCCAAAGGCAGTGTGCAACCAGCTCATGAACGGGCTGTGCTCGATGAATGGCGCGATACCTTGCGCTTCGTAAAGGGTGAACTTCATTCCACCGAACCAGAGAAAAACAACCACGAGAGACCAGCGCAACAGGAAGACCGTACGGTCATGAACGGCCGCCTGTGGGTGCGTCGAGGAAAAGGAAGACATTGAGTGCATGGTGTTGCTCCTGAACAGATTAGGGATGTACGTCAATCGCTGAGTGCCTAGGCTGTCCAGCGGCCAACTTCGAAGGTGCTAAACCTTCCTCACAACAACTCTCAGATATATGCGTGAGTCATGCATATGATAGGATATGGTTTTACTCGGGGCAAGGACGAATGAAAAAGGACACTTCTCGACTCTCAAACACGCTCGGTGCGCTAGCGACAGGGCTATCCGATCGGATTCACGCAGCGGTGGATCTGCGCACATCGTTGCGCGGCGAGGCGGCCGCCGCGTTGATCGTGATCGGCCACGCGCCAGGATTGTCCATCGACCAGTTGGGCAAGGTGTCCGGGCTGAGTCATCCCGGCGCGGTGCGTATGGTCGACAGGCTCGTCGCAGCCGGCTTTGCACAACGCACACCCGCCGCAAGTGATCGCAGGGCTATTGCCCTGCACCTAACGTCGGCTGGCGAATCGGAGAGGGCAGCCATACTTGAAGCGCGCCGCGTCGCGATCGAGTCCGTGCTGAGCCACGTTCCTCCCGCCGATCATTTGGCATTGGAGCGGCTGGTCGAGGCGATGCTTGTCAGCATGCCGAGCGATGCCACGTCGGCGATGGGCGTATGCCGCCTGTGCAATCAGGACGCGTGCGCCAATTGCCCGATGGATGCGTTCGGCGCGCTCTGCCCACGCACCTGATCGGAGAGAAGTGACATACCGGGCGCGCCCTCCAAGCCTTGTTCTGGCCATGAGCCATGCCAGAATCACCCGAGGAATCTGTCTAATAACAACGACTGTACAAGTCGTAGTTATGGCCTAGACTGTTCTCACCGGATAGCACCGAAGGAGACCTGCCATGACTGCCGCGCAACTTGATCCGAGCGCAACTGCCAAAGATCCTCGGGATGACGACCCGCAGGAAACAGCGGAGTGGCTCGAGGCACTCGACGGCGTGCTCGGCAATGTCGGTCCTGACCGTGCGCACTACCTTATCGAGCGGCAGATGGCGCATGCACGCCTGCGCGGCCAGATGCAGCCCCACTCCGCCGGCACGCCGTACGTCAATACCATTCCCGTCGATCAGCAGCCCCGCATGCCGGGCGACCGCGAGCTCGAGCGCCACATTCGTGCCTATACCCGGTGGAACGCCATGGCGATGGTAGTGCGTGCAGGGAAGACTTCGAACGTTGGCGGGCATATCGCGTCGTTCGCTTCGGCAGCCACGCTCTATGACGTAGGCTTCAATCACTTCTGGAGAGCTCCCACGCCAGAGCACGGCGGCGATCTCGTCTTCGTGCAAGGACATGTGTCGCCGGGCATCTACGCACGGGCGTTCCTGTTGGGACGGCTCGATGCTGAGCAGCTTGACTACTATCGGCGCGAGGTGGGCGGGCGAGGGCTGTCCTCCTATCCTCATCCCTGGCTGATGCCGGACTTCTGGCAGTTCCCCACGGTATCGATGGGACTGGGCCCATTGATGGCCATCTACCAGACCCGTTTCATGAAATATTTGCAGGCGCGCGGCATAGCGAAGACGGACGACAGGAAGGTCTGGGTGTTCCTCGGCGACGGCGAAATGGACGAGCCCGAATCGCTCGGCGCAATCGGCATGGCGGCCCGGGAGCGCCTGGGCAATCTCGTCTTCGTGGTCAACGCCAATCTACAGCGCCTGGACGGGCCCGTGCGTGGAAACGGCAAGATCGTGCAAGAGCTCGAACGCATCTTCCTGGGTGCGGGCTGGCGGGTGATCAAGGTGCTGTGGGGCAGCCGTTGGGATGACTTGTTCGCACGCGACACAAGTGGTGCGCTGGCACAGCGGATGATGGAAGTGGTTGATGGCGAATACCAGACCTACCGTTCGAAGTCCGGCGCTTACCTGCGCGAGCACTTCTTCAACACACCGGCGCTGAAGACGCTGGTGGCCGACTACACCGACGACGATCTGTGGGGCCTGGACCGCGGGGGCCATGACCCCAAGAAGGTCTTCGCGGCATTCGCAGAGGCGGCGCGCAGCACCGACGTGCCGACCGTGATCCTTGCCAAGACGATCAAGGGCTACGGCATGGGAGACCAGGGGCAGGCTTCGAACGTCAATCATCAGCAGAAGAAGGTGCAGCGTGAGGCGCTGCTCGCGTTGCGCGACAAGTATGCGCTGCCCGTTGCCGATGCGGAAATCGAGGACGTACCGTATATCAGCTTGCCCGAAGGATCGAAGGCGCTGACATATATGCGCGAGCGCCGCCAGTCGCTCGGCGGATTCCTGCCGGCGCGGCGGCAGAAGGCGGCATCGTTGCCAGTGCCCGACCTGTCGGCATTCGACGCGCTGCTCAAGGCATCACCCGAAGGGCGGGGCATGTCAACCACCATGGCTTTCGTACGCATCCTCGGCAGCCTCCTGCGAGACAAGGTACTGGGCCAGCGCATTGTGCCGATCGTACCGGACGAGTCGCGCACGTTTGGCATGGAAGGGCTCTTCCGGCAGATCGGCATCTGGAACCAGGATGGCCAGCGCTATACGCCGCAGGATGCCGAGGCGCTGACGTCCTACAGGGAGTCGGCCACTGGCCAGTTCTTGCAGGAAGGCATCAACGAGGCCGGCGGCATGGCAGATTGGATCGCGGCGGCAACGTCATATTCCACGCATGGCGAGCCCATGGTGCCGTTCTACATCTTCTATTCGATGTTCGGCTTTCAGCGCGTGGGCGATCTCGCCTGGGCAGCAGCCGACATGCGCGCGCGCGGGTTTCTGCTCGGCGGCATATCAGGACGGACGACGATCAATGGAGAAGGCTTGCAGCACGAGGATGGCCATTCGTTGCTGTGGGCGTCGTCAGTGCCGAACTGCATCAGCTATGACCCGTCGTTCGCATACGAATTGGCCGTGATTGTGCAGGATGGATTGCGCCGGATGGTGCAGGAGCAGGAAGACGTCTACTACTACATCACCGTCATGAACGAATCCTACGCGCAGCCGGCCATGCCGGAGGGACCGGACGTGGCGCAGCATATCCTGAAGGGCATGTACGCGTTCAGCAAGTCTCAGGCCGCGCCTTCCGTTCCGCGTGTGCAACTGATGGGTGCGGGCACGATTTTCAATGAGGTGATCGCGGCAGCCGAATTGCTCCAGCAGGATTGGGGTGTGGCAGCGGACGTGTGGGGGGTGCCGGGACTGACCGAGCTTGCCCGCGACGGTCGAGCCGCCGAACGACACAACCTGCTGCATCCCGAAGCGCCGCCACGTGTGCCGCACGTGACGCAACTGCTCGGCGATGCACGCGGTCCGGTCGTTGTGGCGACCGACTATATCCGTGCGCTTGCGGATCAGATCCGGGCCTATGTGCCGCAGAAGTTCGTCGTCCTGGGCACTGATGGCTTTGGGCGTTCCGATACTCGAGCGGCATTGCGGCATTTTTTCGAGGTGGATCGTCAATGGATCGTGGTCGCCGCATTGAAGGCGCTGGCGGATGACGGAGCCATCCCACCCGCCCGTGTCTCGGAGGCCATTCGCAAATACGGCATCGATCCGGAGAAGCCGAACCCGTTGCATGCTTGATTGGCATACGCGGCGGTCCACAAGATGGTGGACCGTCGAAGAGATGGGGTTGGTTGTATGAAGAACCAGACCTACGATGGATTTTCCAGCGTGCATCGGAGGACCTGCAAATGAAAGAACTACTGGCGGAGGTTTTCGACGCGCACGGTGGCCTCGACCGATGGGACGCATTCGGTTCCTTGACGGCGACCATCGTCACCGGCGGGGGACTGTGGGGGATGAAGGGATTGGTTCAGGACACCGCCCCTCGGGAGATGACAATTGCACTCCATAGGCAATCCGCCTCTGTTTGCCCATTTGGCCAGCAGGACTGGCGCACGGCATTCACACCCGATCGGATCGTCATCGAAACGACATCTGGAGTTGTCGTTGCCGAACGCCTGAATCCACGTGCGTCCTTTGCGGGACATCGCATGGAGACGCCCTGGGACCCGCTGCACCGTGCGTACTTCAACGGGTATGCCATGTGGACGTATCTGACGTCGCCATTTCATCTGGCAATGCCAGGATTCGAGGTCGATGACATCCCGCCGTGGGTCGAGGGAAGTGAGCACTGGCGTGGTTTGCGGGTGCGGTTTCCGGACGACATCGCCACCCATTGCAGAGCGCAGGAATTCTACTTTGGCGATGACGGTCTGTTACGCAGGCACGATTACCATGTGGATGTCGCAGGGGGATTTCCTGCGGCGCAATATGTCAGCGAGATGGTGGAGGTGAATGGGCTGCGTTTCCCCACGAAACGTAGAGCCTATCTGCGTGGCCCCGGTCTGCACCCAATCCGAGAGCTCTTGCTGGTCTCCATCGAACTGAGCAACTTTCGGTTGACATGAGGGACGGCCAATCAAGGCTGTCAGTCCAAGGAGATATCTATTCACCAAGCTTTGATTATTACTGGTCGGGTCTTCACCGTTCCTCACGTCCAATGGTCCAACCTGGGTCAAGCCAAGCGCGCAGCAGTGTGCCATGGCGAGGACATTGTGGCCGGCCTAGTGCCTGGAAGATCGATCGGCGGAATGCGATTGTGCCAACGGCATGGCCCCCGCCAGCGGCAAACCGCCAGTAGTGGTATCATTGGCTCCCTTCCTATACGTCGACTCGTCTCGATGTCAAGGTGCCGGCCGCAGACAAAATCAGTAGAAGAGCAATCGCGGCCTCTCGGGCGTACACACGATCCTTTTGTAGTGACGGGCGCCCCCAACCACATCTGACCTGCGGCAATGTCCGCTCCGCAACTGGCGCGCAAATCTAGAGCGTCGGGTTGCGAAAGCAAGGTCCATCTCACCTCAGTTCTTCGCCTCCGCAAGCGCGCGAGAGCGACACTGTTTTTTCCAATGGCTACCGACTGCCGTTAAGCGCACCCGCTCGTACCGAGTGGTGCCAGACGACGCTATCAGATCGAGTGCCTCTCGACAGGAACAATTTGAATACAAGCATCACTCCATTCACCGTCTCGGTGTATCCCATCCAGCAAACACCAGGCGTTTGGTTCGCAAACTACATGATCTCGGAGTACAGCAATGGCTCCGAGCGCGTCGTCGCCAACGTCTCGATGCGGCATGCCACGCACGGCTCCGAGCTCAGGGCCAAGCAAGCGGCCCGCCGCGCAGGTGAGCGCGTCGCCGTCGGCATGCGTGTACAGCAACTGGTGCATGCAGACGATCGCGTCACCTCATCACGTAGCCCCCTAGCTACGGCGAGGAGCAATCTTGGCTAAAGAAGAACTGGTGTAATTTGGCGGTAAGGTGTCGGAAGTCCTGCCGGACAACCGCTTCCGGGTCATTCTGGAAAACGGCTTCGAGGTCTGGGCGTACTCCTCGGGGCGGTTGAAGAAGAATCGCATACGCGTTCTTGCAGGTGACCGCGTTACGCTCGTAATGTCGCCATATGACCTCACAAAGGGTCGAATCAACTATCGCCACAAGTCCTGATCGGTGCGAGCGAGCTTGGTGCCGAAGGCAGCTTCCGACCACTCTTAGCGAGCATCCCTCCTACGAAATCGGGCTGGGCTTCGGCACTACGCATGGCCAATCCGGCACAGGCACAGTTGTGGCGCGACGATCGGCACGGCACGGACGAAGTCCGCTATTGGCCGGAACAAATTCCTTCGATCTATCACTCCGCCCCGTCCCGAAGCTTGTGGAGTTGACCCTGTAAGTCAGGTCACCCAAACACCGCTAAGTTGATCATATTGCGGCCCGCCGGAACCCCCGAGGCGAACGATACTTCAACGCTCTATGCGGTTGCCAGTCATCGAAAAAGATCTTCTCTCATCAAGAATATCTATGGCCGTTGTCATGCTCTGATCAGCTGGTACGCTTCATTCGCGTCGTCACGGAGAAGGTTTCCGCGGGATGGATCGTCACCGAAACCTCGAACGTCTCGCCCGTTTCGTCAAAATAGCGGCGGATGATTTTCAGTACGGGTGCACCGAGCGCCAGTCCAAGCGCATCGCCGATGCGCGCATCCTGCAGCGTCGAGGCTCGTACATCCTGTTCGATCTCGGCGATTGACCGTCCATGGCGTGACTGGATCAAGGAACTGACGAGCACGTCCGGCGTGTCACGTACGATCGGCCCGATGTCGGCATAGCAGGCATCGATATAGATGTCGGTCCATGCCATCGGCGCGGCGCTGGCCCCGTCGTCCAAACGCACGCTGGAGATGCGCAGCCATTGCGTATCAGGTGGGCCGCCGAGATCGGCCGCCACCTCCGCCGGCGCGATCACCGTCTCCACGGACTGCACGACGCGGCGGTGCGCTTCACCGAACTGCATCAGGTCTTCCACCGACGCCAGCGTCGGCTTGAACACGGCTTTCGGCCGCGTGGCCTCGACGCGCGTGCCCACGTTCTTGCGGCGCGACACCAGCCCCATGTCCTGCAACTCCTGCAATACCGCCCGAATCGTGTAGCGGCTGGCCTGGAATTGCTCGCATAGCTCGAACTCGGTAGGGAGCAGAGCGCCCACCGGAAAACGACCCGTCTTAATGCCGTCGAGCAGCGTGCGGCTGATCTCTGCGGAGTTTGTCTTGCTCATTGGTTGTTCAATGCACGTGGCGTCTTTCGCGCCGCCACGTAAGGGTTAACACTGATCTCTAAGAGATGTTCGTATGGTGGCAGATATGTTCGAACATATAGGAATTCCTGCCTGATTGCCACAAGATCGCAGCATGTGGACCAATGCATTAGAAGCACAAATTTTGCATGACATGAAAAGCTAGGCGGAATGCCCCGCAATCAGGCACTTAGCAATCGCTAAGTGGGCCAATGCGCCGTGCACCCGCGGATGGCGGCTTGTTATCTCGTGGACTACCGCTCTCCACCGAACGGTCAGACGAATACGTTAGCGAAATCCGTTACACACATCGGAGAGACGACACGTCTCCAGCTGTGACGGCAAGGCTGACAAAGGCGCTCCAGCAGGCGCTGAAGGACCCAGTGGTCGCCAAGCGGCTGGATGAACTCGGCGCGCAAGTCGTTCCCGTCGACAGGCAAACGCCCGCTGGCCTCCAAACCTGAATGAAGTCCGAGAGCGGAAATAGCGGCCGCTTCCGAAATGATGAAGGTCGAAGCACCCTAAAGTCACGCTTCGATTGCTCAGTCCAAAGCGGGTTCCGTTCTGGGACCTTTTCGGCCCCGCCAAGCGCAGGCCATTTTTGTTGCTTTGCCCAAAATTTGGTTCGCAATAGTCTGGTCGGCGAGGTATGCAATTCGGTGATGGCAGGCTATGAATATTCTATTTCTCTATCGCAGGCTTCCGTGGATAACATGAGTTCACAGGGGTGTAGCAGGCGCTAACCCACAAAACACAACTACACGGAAGAGACATGAAAAACTTCATCATCAAAGTGGGGGTTGGCGCCCTCATCTCCTGCAGCGCTTGCGCACAGCAAAACTATCCTGACCACCCCGTGCGTCTTATCGTTGGCTTCGCCGCAGGTGGAAGTACCGACCTGGTGGCTCGGATTGTCGCCAACAAAATGAGTGCGCTTCTCGGCCAGTCGGTAGTTGTAGAAAACCGGGCTGGGGCGGGCGGCAGTATCGCGACTGACGCGGTAGCCAAGTCGAAGGCGGATGGCTATACGCTTCTTCTCGGCACCAGCTCACACGCTATCAATGCGTCGCTGTACAAGCGTCTGCCGTACGATTCCGATGATGTCGTTCCAGTGTCGGTCGTGGCCTCGGTTCCCATGGTGCTCGCCGTGAACCCCTCCGTGAAAGCAAATACGGCCAAGGAATTCATCGACGACATCAAGAAGAATCCGGGAAAGTACACCTATGGCTCCGCGGGCAAGGGAAGCGCATTGCATATGGCCGTCGAACTGCTGGCAAACCAGGAGAAACTGCAGGTCACCCATGTCCCGTTCCGCGGTGCCAGCCAGGCGATTCAATCGGTGATTTCTGGCGATATTCCGTTCATCACCGACGCAGTGTCGACGGCCGCTCCAATGGTGCAGTCGGGCAAGCTGAAGGCATTCGCCGTGACCACGGCCACGCGCTCATCGGTGCTTCCCAACGTGCCGACGATGAAGGAAGCAGGTTTCCCTTCCTATGAGACCTCAATCTGGAACATGGTGATGGTTCCCAAGGGAACTCCCGCCGCTGTGGTGGAGAAGCTGAGCGCTACACTGCTTGCCACAGTAAAAGATCCCGATGTCCAACAGCGCATGCAAAAAATTGGTGTGGAACCCGTTCTGGACTCCACGCCTGAAAAAGCAGCGGCTTTCGTGAAAGCGGAAACGCGTCGTTGGGCAGAGGTTATCAAGGCGGGCAGCATCCAGCAGGAATGACACCCGCCAGCGCATCGCAGGCGTTACGCCTCATGCGCCAATCCAGGTTGCTCCGGGCCATGCTCCGTCAAGAACAAGGCGCCGCATCAGTGCAACCAGCTCCCCGGCGACGAAGCTGCTAGCTGGGGAGGGGCGGCGACTGCTCGCCTGAGCGATGACGATGCGTCGGGAGAGATTCGGCGAGACGATGGGCGCCCCAGCGAGCGTGCCCGCTTCCAGTTCTCCGGATATGGCGGAACTGGGCAACACTGAGTAACCGAAACCTTGTGCAACGAGGGCTTTCTGTACGCTAAGCGCATTCGTTTCCATGGCCACCGTTGGCGTGATGCCCGCCACTGCGCATGCGTGCTCGACCACGCCTCGCAATCCGTGATGAGCGTTGGGTAAGACGAGGGGGATGTCCTTCAGGCCTTCAATCGTCTGCTCGCTACCACTCAGCGTTCCCGGTGCGCCGATGAGATACAGCTGCTCATCGAGCAGCGGTTCGACGGCAAGGTTCGAAGACACTATGGTGTCGTAGAGCAACGCGACTTCGACGTCGCCAGCCTCCAGCCACTCCAGCACGTTGCCTGCATACCCGGCGTTGATTCGGACGACCAGTTGTGGGTGTTTTGCTTTCACCGCAGAGACGAGTTCCGTCGCGAGGAGCTCGCAGGTGCTGGGAAGCAGGCCAATAGCTGCAGTGCCCGACAGTTCGCGGCTTGCGGGCTTGATTTGCGCCTTCGCGCGGTCGAGTTCCTGGATGGCGCGACGACCGTACTCCGCCATTGTTCGGCCGGCCTCGGTGAGCACCATGCCATGCCGCTCACGTTCAAAAAGCTCCACGCCCAGCTCTTCTTCCAGGAGGCGCACATGCCTCGACACTGCGGGCTGAACGATGCGCAAGAGGTCTGCTGCCTTGGTGGCGCTACCCGTCTCGGCAATCGCAAGGAGGGCGCGCAGCTGCTTGATATCCATGGGGTCCCCGTCCTATTCAGAATCGTGATGCCTGGCATCAGATAATTGTATTTCATAGTCATTCACCAACAAAACTATGATAGCAGCGTTGCCCCCCTAACGAGTACCCACTGCCCACTATGACCAGTCCCAACTCCGAGCCGCTTGAGTGGCATGAGGCCATCTTCCAGACCCTCAAAGAGAACAATGTCCAACAGGTCGCGTATGTGCCCGATGCTGGCCATTCGCATGTCATCAAACGTGCCAAGGCTGACCCGGATATCCGGGACATCGTGCTTACCACTGAGGAAGAGGGCGTGGCTGTGGTCAGCGGCGCATGGCTCGGTGGTCAGCGAGCTGTGCTGCTGATGCAGAGCAGCGGCGTAGGCAATTGCGTGAACATGTTCTCGCTTCTCGACAGCTGCCGTTTCCCGTTCTTCACGCTCGTGACGATGCGAGGCGAGTACGCCGAGTTCAACCCATGGCAAAACTCGATGGGACTCGCGACGGAGGGGGCGCTTGAGCTCATGGGTATCACGGTCTACCGAGTAAACTCCCCAGACGAGGCGGCGGAGATTGTGGACGCTGGCCTCGTGTCCGCGTTCGACGCCGGCAACCGCGTTGCAATCCTTCTGTCCCAGAGCCTGATTGGCCGCAAAAAGTGGATGCGCTGAACATGACGACCTCTACCCCCAAGAACGGTATCGACCGCCGCAAGTTCGTGGCAGAACTCCTGAAGCAATTTCCCGAGGCGCTGGTCGTCTCCGGTCTCGGCTCGCCTTCCTACGATGTGTTCGCCGCCGGTGACCGCGCCAGCAACTTCTACCTGTGGGGTGCGATGGGCGGCTCCACCTCCTTGGCGCTCGGCCTGGCCGTGGCGCAGCCCGAGAAGACCGTGATTGCCATCACGGGTGATGGTGAGCAGCTCATGGGTATCGGCAGCCTGGCCACGGCCGCGGCGCAGCGTCTCAACAATCTCTCTGTCGTTATCCTGGACAACGGACACTTCGGCGAAACGGGAATGCAGCAGAGCCATACCAGCCTGGGCACCAATCTCTCGCAAGTCGCGAAGGCTGTTGGTGTTCCGAAGACACTCGAGATTTCCAACGTCGAGGAGTTGGACTCCCTGGTTGGTGAAATCCGGAAAGCAGATGGGATGACGGTCGCGCAGGTCTACATTTCGACCGAAGAACCCCAGCGCGCTCTGCCGTCGCGGGATGGTGTCTACGTCAAGAACCGCTTCCGCGAGCATCTTGGTTTGGCCCCTTTCTAAACATCAAGGCTGAAGAGAGAAAAGTGCCATGAAGCAGTATCCAATGTTCATTGATGGGGCCTTTGACAACGCGGCCGACGGCCGCTGGTTCGAGACCCACAATCCGTACACCGGGCAACCTTGGGCTGGAGTGGCTCGCGGCGGGACCGCAGATGTCGACCGTGCCGTGCGGGCGGCGGACAGGGCTTTCCGCTCGGGGCCGTGGGCGGAGATGACGGCTACGCAGCGTGGCGCTTTGCTTCGGAAACTCGGGGATCTCATCGCCGAGAATGCTGACCGCCTGGCCGAGTTTGAAGTGCAGGACAACGGCAAACTGTTGGCGGAGATGGGTGCCCAGTTGAAGTATCTGCCACAGTGGTTCTACTATTTCGGCGGTCTCGCCGACAAGGTTGAAGGGGCGGTTATTCCCTTGGACAAGAAGGGCTACTTCAACTACACGCGCAAGGAACCGCTTGGAGTGGTTGCAGCCATCACGCCATGGAATTCGCCGCTGATGCTTCTGGCATGGAAGATTGCGCCGGCGTTAGCCGCTGGTTGCACGGTTGTTGTCAAGCCGTCGGAGTTCACGTCGGTCTCTGCGCTCGAACTGGCAGTCCTCTTCCAGGACGCAGGATTTCCGCCGGGAGTGTTCAACGTGGTGACCGGGTTTGGCGGGGAGGTTGGCTCTCCGCTCGTGACGCATCCGTTGGTGAAGAAGGTGACGTTCACGGGCTCTGACGCAACGGGCCGGGTCATCAACCAGCAGTGCGCTGCACAGTTCAAACATGTGAGCCTGGAGTTGGGGGGCAAATCGCCCAACATCGTCTTCGAAGATGCCAATCTCGATGACGCCGTCAATGGCGCTGTTTCCGGTATCTTTGCTGCCAGCGGTCAGACGTGCATTGCCGGCTCTCGTCTTCTTCTCCAGGAAGGCATTTATGACGCATTCGTCGAGAAGCTTCTTGCATTGGCTAAGACTGCGAAACTGGGAAATCCGATGGAGGCCACTACGCAGGTTGGGCCAATTACGACAGCGGCACAATACGAAAAGGTTCTGTCCTACATCGAGATTGCTAAGGCGGAAGGAGCAACGCTCTTGCTAGGTGGAAAGCCGGCAAGTCGTGGCGGTTGGTTTGTCGAGCCAACGATATTCTCCAATGTCGAGCCGAAGATGCAAATCGCTCAAGAAGAAGTGTTTGGACCGGTCCTGTCGATTCTGAAATTCAGGACCGAAGACGACGCGGTGGCGATTGCGAATGACAGTTGCTACGGGCTCGGCGCAGGCGTCTGGACACGCGATATCGGCCGCGCATTTCGCATGTCAGACCGAATTCAAGCCGGCACCGTCTGGGTCAATACATATCGCGCTGTAAGCTTCATGTCGCCGTTCGGCGGATACAAGGACTCTGGCCTTGGCCGGGAGAATGGGCTCTCGGCGATTGAGTCGTACCTCCAGACAAAGAGCGTTTGGATCAATACTGGCGCACCCACGGGAAACCCTTTCACGATTCGCTAGTGCGCCGAGGCTTCTAGAGTAGAGGGGTGACGCGCGCCGCACTACGTTCCTGGATGTTTCTTCTCTGTCCCAAACGGTGTCCCTGGAGGGCGAGGCCGGCGCCATTGAGTTGCTTGTCGCCAGGTGCGAAGTTGTGCGGTCATTCCGAGTTGTTCAAGCGCGGTCGTCATGACTATTGCGTGAGCTGCGGTAGGACAGTCCCTTTTCTGTTTGTGGCATACATCAGTCGGTCTGGAACATTCGGCTGAAATCGCATGTGCCCTTCGCCAACTCGATGATGGAAGAGACCAGCACGCTCTTCCTCTCGATCTTGCAGACTGCGGCGTAATTCGCTTGCGGAAGCGCTGGGCTGATTTGAAGTACTTCAAGCGCGCCAGCTTCGACCATCGGAGCAAGGCAAGACTTGGGAAGGTAGCTGATTCCCATCCCCGACACGGTCAGTCCTATGATTGCAACGACGCTATTGCTGTACAGGACGTTTTCCGATTTGACACCTTGGGCATGTAGCCATTTGTTGTAGAGCTGGCCCGTCCCCGAGCGGCTGTCCTGAGCCAGCAGCCGCTGTTGAGCCAGTTCATGCATCTGGTGCCGCTTTCGGCGGGGTACCAAACCGGGCTTGCACATCCAGGCGTTCTCCACAGCGCCGACGCGTGTCACTGCAAACCGGTGGTCATCAAAGACTTCAGGAACCACCATGAGGTCGACCTCGTCCGCGAGTAGTTTGTCGCGGAGCACCACGCTCACATCGACATGCGGCTCGATGATGACTCTTGGGTACGTTTCCTGAATCGCGCCAATGAGGCGCGGCAGCCAGGTCATCGCCGTCAATTCGGTGACGCCCACGCGTACGTGGCGCTCCAGTACTTCGGGACGCTGGAACTGCTCGACTGCGGCATCTCTCTCCTCCAGTAATCGTTTCGCCAACAAGTACATCTCTTCCCCCTTCTCGGTGAGACGGGCTGAGCGCATTGAACGGTCGAATAGAGGGGTGTCGAATAGCGCCTCCAACTCCTGGATGCGTTTCGAAACTGCGGACTGGGTCGTGTGCATTCTGTTAGCGGCCTGGGCAAATCCGCCCAGGTGCACCACCCAGTAAATCGCTTCGAGCTGCTTGAATGTCATCTGTCGGCTCCTGAAATCTTCCCGGAAACATCGCAAAAAAGAATGTATATGGATTCCAATTTATCGCTTTTTCTTCCGTAAATCGAGAACCAAAATACATCCATACCTCGACTGCCTGCGATGGCGGCCCAACAAAGAAGGTGCTCCCCACAAAGCAGCGGCGATGCAAACACTCGGCATCACCTTGGTCATCCGTGGGGCTGCACGCGACGATTTCAACCCGCGGATAGCTTGGCTTCCCGGGCCCCGTAGGCCGTAACTGCGGTAGGGGAGAACACGGAGACATCGGTATGTTGCTGACTGAAGAAGAGACTCAGATGTTGAATGGGAACAAAGGTCCCGCCGTCAAAAAGGCCATGGAAATCCTGGTGGCCTTGGGCGAGAGCTTCGGAGCCGCCCGGCTCGTTCCAGTCAACAACGTACACATGGCTGGCTCTTCCGTGTTGGTTGCCGAAGAGGCGGGCACGCGCTTCGTCGAAGACATCCGCAAGCAAGGCGGTACCTTCGTCACCCGCGTCACGACCAACCCGACGGCCGTCGACCCGACCCAGTGGAAGGACATCGGCATTCCCGAATCGGATGCGGTCCTACAGACTCGCCTCACAGATGCCTATGCCGACATGGGCGCGAACACCTGCAACACCTGTATTCCCTACCTGACCGGCAACTCGCCGCGTTTCGGTGAGCACATGGCCTGGGGCGAATCGTCGGCAGTGGTCTACGCGAACTCCGTCTGCGGTGCGCGCACCAACCGTGAAGGTGGTCCGAGCGGACTTGCATCGGCGCTGACCGGTCGTACGCCTGAATATGGCTTTCACCTGAAGGAAAACCGCTACGGCAAATTCCTCATCAAGGTAGAAGTGCCGCTCAGCGATATGACGGACTACGGCACGCTCGGCTACTTCGCCGGCAAAATTGCTGGCCAGGACACTCCGGTGTTCACTGGCATCCCGACCACGCCGACGCTGGAAGAGCTCAAAGCGTTGAGCGCGGCGCTGGCCGCCTCGGGCGCAGTGAGCATGTTCCACGCGGTGGGCGTAACGCCGGAAGCCCCGACGCTCGAGGAAGCGTTCGGCGGCGGCGAACCAGAAAAGGTGCTGGTGTTCGGCCAGGCAGAGAAGGAGCAAGCTGAGGCCGCACTGAACAAGGAGCCGACCGACCACGTGGACTGGATTCTCGTTGGCTGTCCCAATGCGTCGGTCCAGGAAATCCGCGAAGTTGCAGAAGCGTTGGAAGGCAAGACGGTTCACAAGGACATTACCCTGTGGGTCACCACGGCGGGCGCCATGTATGCGATGGCGGAACGCATGGGCTACATCAAGACCATCGAAGATGCAGGCGGCGTGGTGGTGCGCGAAACCTGCCCGTTCCTGGCACGCAGTCGCGTGATTGCACCCGCAAAGGGCTACAGAACGCTCACGACCAACTCCGCAAAGATGGCATTTTATGCGCCGGGCCAGTTTGGCCTGCCCACGCACTACGGGAATCTGCAACGAGTCATGAACGCCGCCGTCGCTGGCGTCTGGAGGTAAGCATCATGACAACCACGAAATTTGTCCTGCAGGGCCGCAAGATTGTCACTGGCAAGGCCAAGGGTGAAGCGGTGGTGACGAGCGAAGCCATCAGTTTCAACGGCGGCGTAGACAACTATACGGGCGTGGTCACGGAACCTGGACACGAGCTCGAAGGCGTAAACATTGCTGGCAAGGTGCTCGTGTTCCGCACCGGCAAGGGCTCCACGGGCGGCTCGTACAAGATTTACGACATGGTTTCTCGCGGTACCGCGCCTGTGGCATTCATCCAGGTGGACCCCGAGCCCATCACAACGATTGGCGCGATTATCGGGAGCATTCCCGTTGTTGCCGGCTTGGACCAGAACCCGACAACGGCCATCGCAACCGGCGACTACATCGAACTCGATGCCGACGCAGGCACGGTCTCTGTGACCAGCGAACGTGAGTTGGAGTAGTCCGAACGTTCCGCAGTTTTAAGCACCATTGCGACCCCAAATAACAAGCGATGGGCTGGCATTAAAGCCGATTTGCAGATGCGCTGACCTCTCAGCGCATTCGTAAAGAAAAAGCCACCAATGGAGACAACCATGACTCGACGTTTCACCCACGTCGCTGTCGCCGCCTGCGCGGCGATTGCGAGCCTGACTGCAAATGCCAACGAATGGCCTGCTCAGAAGCCCATCACGCTGGTGGTGCCCTTGGCTGCTGGCGGCAGCACCGACTCGACCGCACGTCTGCTGGCCGAGAAGCTCGGCAAGGTAATCAAGCAGCAGATTATCGTGGAAAACCGCGCGGGTGCCGGCGGCAATATCGGCGCTGCGTACGTTGCGAAGGCGAATCCGGATGGCTACACGCTGCTGATGGCGACGAGCACGATTGCCTCCAACGTGACGCTCTACAAGAACATGGGTTTCGACCTGCGCAAGGACCTCATTCCGGTTTCGCAAGTTGCTCTGATTCCGAACGTGCTTGTGGTGAACAACAACGTCCCGGCGAGAACGTTGCCTGAGTTCATCGAATACGTGGAGAAGAAGAAAGGGCCGATTACCTATGGCTCCGCCGGCAATGGCACTGCCTCCCATCTGTCGGGCGCGCTGTTCAATAGCATGGCCCATGGCGACATGCTGCACGTGCCTTACAAAGGTGGTGCACCGGCGAATGCTGACCTGATTGGCGGTCAGATTCAAGCCGTTTTCGCGCCGATGGTCGAGATCCTACCGTTCATCGATGGTGGAAAATTGCGTCCGCTAGCTGTCACCACGAAGAGCCGCTCGGCACGCCTGCCCAATGTGCCGTCCATTTCGGAATTGTTGCCGGGCTTCGAGGTGACGCTGTGGAACGGCGTTTTTGCTCCAGCCAGTACGCCGCAGGCCATCGTCGACAAGCTGGCCGCCGGCATTCAGAAGGTGCTGCAAGACCCGGTAGTGCGCAAGAACCTGACGGACCAGGGCTCGACCCCGGTCGGCAATGCACCGCCCGAGTTCATGAAGATTGTCGATTCGGAAATCGACAAGTGGGGCAAGCTCGTCAAGCTGTCAGGCGCGAACATCGAATGACGAAGAGGCGACCGATATGTCCAACGTCTCGATGATGTTCCCGCGCTATGCCCTGGTAGTCGTCGCAGTAGCGGTCCTGGCGGCCTGCGCGACTACGCCGGCAACGCAGAAACAGGCTTCGTACTACCTCTCGGTGCAGGACGGCCGCGCAGGCTTGAACGACGGCAAGCCGTTTGTTCGGAAGGCGGACGACTCCCTGGCGGTCATTGTGCTGTCCGGCGGCCAATTGCGGGTGGCGCAGCAAGTGGCCATGCCGACATCGCTGGTGGGGCCACCGAGCTCCATTGCCATCGCCCCTGGCGGGCGTGTAGCACTGGTCAGTGCATCGACTCGTCGTGACCCGGCCGATGCGTCGAAAGTGGTGACCTACGACCTGGTGTCCATCGTGGCGCTAGACCCGAGTGGCGCTGCGGGTCCGCGCGTCGTTGGCAGCGTCCACACCGGCGCCGGCGCATCGGGCATTTCCATCAACCGGGCGGGCAATCTGGCACTTGTGGCCAATCGCACCGAGGGATCGGTGTCGGTCCTCTCCATGGAGGGCGAGAAGGTGGAAGTCGTTGGTAAGGTTCAACTGGGGGAGAAGTCCGGTCCGGCACACGTCGCTTTCACGCCGGACGGACGTCGTGCGCTAGTTAGCCGGGATGGCGACAACCGGGTCAGCCTGCTGGCAATCGATGGCCGCACGGTCACGCTGGAGCAGCGCGAGGTCTACGCTGGCCTTCGTCCCTATGGGTTGGACATCTCTCCTGACGGCTCCTGGGCTGCGGTGACCAACCTCGGTGGCGGCCAGGGCGATGCCGACACTGTCAGCCTGATTGATCTGCGAGCCAAGCAGCCGTGGGTCGTCGACACGGTGACGGTTGGCCAGACACCGGAAGGCATCTTTTTCTCCCCTGACAGCCGGTCGCTTGGCGTGACGGTTATTGACGGCAGCAACAAGGCGCAGACCTCGCCTTTCCATGGGACTGCGCGCTACCGCTTGTTCACCATCGAAGACAGCCGCCTGCGTCCGACGGCACAGGTCGTCGGCGGGCAATGGCTGCAGGGCCATGCCTTCTCGCCGGACGGGAGCGCCGTGCTCGTGCAAGACGCAGCCAACCGTCAAATCCGGCTCTACCGCAATACGAGTGGGACGCTGGCAGACAGCGGCGAGCGACTGCAAATGGATGGGGCGCCTTCTGCACTGAAGCTCTGGCGCTAACGGAACGGCACTGCAAATGGGCAATGAGTCCCCAGGGAAAAGCAACTACCTGGAACTGCTAATCAATAGAGGAACGAACGTGAAGAGCAACCCTTCCTTGCTCGAGCGCCTTGCGCGGCTCGACACCAATACCGTCTCGGACGCACTCGACTTTCTGGGGATGCCCGGCGCCACGCATGGCCTGCGTCCGCTGTGGGACTGCCCGATGATTGTCGGCCGTGCCAGCACGATTCAGCTCGGCCCGAAGGCTGACGCCAAGCCGACGGTCCACCTGATTTCTCCAGTTATCGACGCAGTCACGACTGACGACCGCATTCTCGTGATTTCAGGCGGCATCGACGGCATTTCCTGCTGGGGCGACATCCTTGCCAACGCCGCGGTGTCGAAGAAGATTCGCGGTTCTGTCATTGACGGCTTCAGTCGTGACATCGAGGGCAGCGAATCGATTGGCTACCCGGTGTATGGCCGCGGTATCACGATGATCAGCGCGCGCAACCGCGTCATCCAGACCGGCTCCGGTGAGCCCGTGGAAGTTCGTGGCGTGACTGTGCACGAAGACGACTACGTCATCGCCGACCGCTGCGGCACGGTCTTCGTCCCGGCCGCAAGTATCGAGGAAGTGCTCGACATGGGCGAGCGTATTGCCCGTCGCCAGGACGGCATGGTGGAAGCTGTGCGCGCAGGTCGCTCTGTCGCCGAAGTCATGCACGACAAGGAATTCGAAGCTATCAATCAAGGGGACAAAAAATGAGCGCACCTGCCATGAACGCAGAAGACAAGGAGCTGATTGCTCTGTTCGAAGGTCTGGACACGCCGGGCGTGTCGGATGCTATGGACAAACTGGGCCTGCCGGGCCAGTGCCTTGGTATCGCACCGCTGGACAACTACAAGGGCACCATCATCGGCCCGGCTTTCACCGTCAAGTACGTTTCGGCAACAACCCCGGCCGGCTCGGTTGGCGATTTCATCGATGACGTGGCAGAAGGCGACATTGTCGTGCTGGACAACGATGGCCGCACCGACTGCACCGTGTGGGGAGACATCATGACCCAATACGCTGGTCTGCGTCGCATCCGTGCCACCGTCATCGACGGCGTGTGCCGCGACGTATCGAAGGCGCTGGGCGACAATTACCCGCTGTTCACGCGTGGCCGCTTCATGCGTACCGGCAAGGACCGTGTCCAGGTCGAAGGCGTGAACGTGCCGGTGTCCATCGGCACCGCTCGCGTCGCCGCACGCGATATCGTTGTCGCCGACGCCAATGGAGTGGTTGTGGTCCCCCGAGGTCGCGCCCGTGAAGTTGCGGACGTTGCTCGCAGCATCGAAGGTGTGGAATCGAAGATTCGCGAGCAGATCGCTCAAGGCAAGACCCTCGGCCAGGCGCGTGAAGCACTGGGCTACCACACGCTGCAAAGGAAGGCATGATGTCCGCATCGCAAAATCCCTATAGCGCCGCTCAGCTGGAGCAGGCACGCAAGCTGGGTACATCGACCCTGTTCGAAGCCTGCGGCATCGCCACGGCGTCCGTTGACCCGCTGGTCCGCACGATTTGGCCTGGCGCCTCCGTGGCTGGCCCTGCGTATCCGCTGGAATGCTCGCCGGGCGATAATTTGGCCATTCATGTGGCCATGGAGAAGGTGCCGCGCGGTAGCGTACTGGTCGTGAAGACGGGCGGCTTCGTGGCCGGCTACTGGGGCGAGGTTCTGACGGTTGCCGCCGAGGCAGCTGGCGTCGTGGGCTTGGTCATCGATGGAGGTGTCCGCGACATTGCGGCGCTTACCGCCCGTCGGTTTCCCGTGTTCACCCGTGGCATCTCGGTACGCGGAACCATCAAGGCCAGCGTTCCATCCGTCGGCCAGCCTTTAAGCTTCACCGGCACGCCGGTTGCGAGCGGTGACCTAGTGGTAGCTGACGACGATGGCGTGGTGGTTATCCCCGCAGCGCACGTGAATGCAACGCTCGATAGCGGGCAGGGCCGCTTCGACAAGGAAGCGCGCATCATGGACGAGTTGACCAAGGGGCGTACGACGCTCGAGCTTCTGGGTCTTTCGGCTTGGAGGCAGGGCGCCTAATTCTCGGCCCCGCTAGTATGAGCATTGGCCGCACTTTGAGCTCTGGCCAATGCTCCCGCTCTCCCTCAAATCGAGAGTGGGGCGTCCCTGAGTACACTCGCTCTCAGTCGTCGTATGCGCGAGTCGACGAAGTACCCGCCGCCCTCTACGTAGCGTAGATAAGCACGCTCGCAGACCTCGCACTCCGAGACGGTGCAGCGGTTGTAAGGAAAGTAGAGGGGAGCAA
Organism: Cupriavidus agavae; assembly: GCF_004217045.1. GTDB lineage: Bacteria > Pseudomonadota > Gammaproteobacteria > Burkholderiales > Burkholderiaceae > Cupriavidus > Cupriavidus agavae. The sequence goes on along the minus strand of NZ_SGXM01000006.1, from coordinate 212,099 downwards.
TAGGAGCATCGGCTGACCAGAGTGTGGTGCCCTGAGGGTGATATTCCTCATAGGTTGCTTCGGTGTATGCGTCTCGGACCAGGGTGCCGATGACGCGAAGCTGTTGCTCTGGGAAGGAGACGGGTACCGAAGTCCATTCATCGAGCTCAGGAGCAGCGCACGCACAATCCTTCGTTACGGCATCCGTACGGTGGGCGAGGGCTTGCAGAGCATCGAACTGCAGGTAGGTTTCGTTATCCACGGGGCGTCACGTTATGGAGCAGGCATCCAAGATGCCAACTGGAGCATCATACCGCCGCTGCGGAAATCAACACAGTTCTCTCCGCCCTGGCTGCCCACTGTGAAGCAGTTCCTGGTGAGACTAGAACGTTCGGATGTAGGCGTAGCGGATAGGAGGCGAGGGTTACTCCGGGACCAATGTGTGAGCCAAGAAAGAGACTCAAGGAGTATCCTAAGCATATCCTCAGTATTTTAGAAAAATGGCGTCCGGTCGCTTTGGAGGCTTTGCTCCCCGGACGCCTCCTGAAATTTTGAGCCAACAGACCGCTCAGGAGATGTTGGGCGTGGTCTTTAGTCGCGAAAGCCGTAGAGTCGCGCTGGATTCGCCATCAGTATTGATTGCCGAGTTGTGGCTTCGGGGAACTACGTGGCCAGGAGATTCGCCAACGTCTGCCTCCTCGCCTGAATGTAGCGAGCTGGCTGCACTCAGGAGAACGATGCCCATGAGGAAAGCGAGTCGGAATTCTGCAGTCGTGTCTGGCTTACAGGTTTCTCGACTCGTTTTTATAGGGCTGTGCTCTTGGATGGTAGCTCACCGCAACCCGTAAGAATCGAGGGTTGTTTGCAGTCCAAGCAGCTCGACCATCGTAGCGCCTTGTTCAAGCTTCTTCCGCATTTCAGCTTCCTTCTCCTCCCGGGCTTCGCTTGCATCGATGACCGTTTGGAGTTCATCCGATGCTACGACGACAAGCCCGTCGCGGTCGCCGACGATGATGTCACCGGGATTGATTGGAGCACCACCAACCACAACGGGCACGTTCAGGCGACCGGGCTGAACCTTGTTGGTCCCGCGGATGCTGAGACCGCGGCAGAATACGGGGAAGCCCATTTCCACGATATTTGTCGCATCGCGAACGGCACCGTCGATGACCAGGCCGGCTATGCCGATTTTCTGTGCTGCGAACGTCAGCACATCACCCCATGGTCCGGCGTTGACGAATTGCTTGGCATCGACCACTAGGACATCTCCCGGTCGCGCCTTCGTCAACGCATAGTGAATCATCAGGTTGTCGCCGGGCCGGATGTCGATGGTCAGTGCGGGACCGGCGACTCGCATCGAAGGGTCCAGGGGCGCAATAGCCGAATCTACAGCGCCGCGCTGGCCCTGAGCTTCGTGGATGGTGGCGGTGCCAAGGCGCAAGAGGCGCTGGAGTTGGTCAGCGGTAGCGGTATGAGTCATTTCAGTAAATTCCGAATTCGTTGATGTTCAGTCGACCGTCGCGCCGGAGCGTTTGACCAGCGATTCCCAGTACGGCATCTCTTTCGTGATGAAAGCGCGGAACTGAGCAGGCGTGCCGTGAACGTCGCCAGAACCCAAGTCGCTAAGCTTCGATGCAATGTCGGGTTCGGTGAGGACCGCATTGAGTTCTGCATTCAGCCGCTGAATAAGCGGTGCAGGCGTTTCTGCAGGCACGAACAAGCCGTACCAATTCTCGATGACGAAGCCAGGGAACCCTGATTCCTGCAGCGTCGGAACATCGGGCAGCGTCTTCGAGCGCTTTGCACCGGTGGTTGCCAGCACACGGAGCTTTCCAGACTTGATGTGCGGGGCGATGGCCGTCGTCGTTTCGAATGCAATGGGTACTTGGCCGGCAATGACGTCGCTCAACGCGGGCCCCTGGCCACGATAGGGGACGTGCACCATATCGAGCTGACGCTCGAGCTTCAGCATTTCGCCTGCGAGATGTTGCGGGCTGCCGCTTCCGCCGGAGGCGTAGCTGTACTTTCCGGGAGCGGCCTTGGTCATGTCGACCAGTTGTCCCACAGTCTTCACAGGTAGCGACGCATTGACGTAAAGGACGAGCGGAACCGACGCTACTTCGCGCACTGGAGCCAATGCTTGAGTCGGGTCGAGCTTCAGCTTGTAGAGGTTCCGGTTGATGACAATCCCGGTGTTGTTCCCGAGCAGTGCGGTGCAGCCATCCGGCTTGGCACGCGAGACGAACTCAGTGCCAATATTGCTGCTGGCGCCGCCCTTGTTGTCGACGATGACGGTGACGCCAAGTCGCTTGGATAGTCCGGGCGAAACAATGCGCGCGAGGATATCGGTGGTACCACCGGGCGGGTAAGGGGATACGAGCCGCAGGGTCGGGCAGGGATAAGCTTCGGCCGCCGCTGCCGCGACAGGAGTGAGTGCGCAGGCCAAGGTCGCCGCCGCGAGCGCGGTCACGAGATACATCTTGCAGTTCATTTTGTCTCCGTTATATTTTTGTGACCCTGGGTTCAGTGACCGGTCCGCTGAAGCGTGTGGTACCCGAATTGGCGGCGTGCCTCCCCAAGCGGTGTGCCGGCCAACGCGGCTTCCAGAATCTTGCCTTCGACCTCGCGGGTGCGAAGAGCGCGCTCGAACACCTCTGCCGCGCGGGCTTGCGGTATGACGACGACGCCGTCGGCGTCTGCAACCACGTAGTCGCCTGGCGTCACTCGCACGTCGCCAAGGCTGACGACCTCACCAACAGTGCTGACCTGAACACGGTCTTTGCCGGTGCGCATGAAGCGACCCCGCGCATAGAGCGGGTAGTTGACCTCTTGGGCTTCGGCAGTGTCACGGCAGACCCCATTGATGACGGTGCCGGCGATACCGCGATGTTCAGCAATCTTGCTCATGATGCCGCCCCACACGGTGCAGTCGACGCGGCCGGAATTGTCCAGAACGGCGACAGCGCCTTGAGGAATGTTGTCGAGGTAGTCGCCGACAGTGCCCGGGGTTGCGGTGTCGACAGGTACAAAGGCAACCGTAAAGGCAGGGCCGAAAATGCGCGGTTCACCGGCTTGGAGGCCGATGCCGAGTGCGCTACCAGGCAGCTTGAAATAGTCGAGCGCGTCCGAGATTTCAGCTGTGCTCAGGGCGCGAGCCGCTTTCAGCAGACTTTGCGCGGGGGGCGAAACACTGTCCATCGCTTAACTCCATGTGTGGGTCGTTGGAGTTTCGAGTAAAGTTCTGGCTGAATCAAACATCGAAAATTGGACCTAGATTCATAAAAAATGAACTTGAAGCAGCTGAGGTACTTCTGTGAGGTGGTAGACGCTGGTAGCGCGGTGGCGGCTGCCGGTCGCCTGTTCGTCGCGCCCACGGCAATCAGCATGCAGATATCGCAGTTGGAGTCGCAGTTGGGTGCGCCCGTGTTCGACCGGTCCAATCGGCCCATGACGCTAACGCCCACTGGTAAGTTTCTGTATCCCCGGGCGAAAGACCTTCTTTCCCAAATGCGCCAACTTGACGAGGAGGCGAGGGCCGTTGCTGCTGGCAACATTGGTTGGCTTGGAGTTGGATTCACCCGGTCAACAATCTTCTCCCTGCTCCCGGAGGCGGTCCGGCGCTTTCGGGAAAAGCTTCCCGGCATTCAACTGGACTTGCTCGAGCAACTGTCGGAGCATCAGCCAGAACTGCTACGTAGTGGTCGAATTGACGTTGGCGTTTCCCGCTTCATCGGCGATTTCGACCGAGCCGGCGACTTGACCTATACCGAGTTGTTCGAAGACCCGTTTGTCGCCGCAGTGCCCATCCATTCTCGGGCAGCGAAACGCAAGACGGTGAAGGCCGCCGACCTGGACGAGCTGGCGCTCATCCAATATCCGAAAGACCCACAGAGCCGGTACGCGAACCAGATGGTCGATTTACTTCGCCAGGCTGGAGGCAATCCTCGCGCGGGACATGAAGCCATCGAGATTCACACGGCACTGGGCCTGGTTGCCGCCGGACTGGGATTCACAGTGGTGGGTGCTTCGGTTGCAGCGGCGAACCGGAGTGACGTGGCCTTCGTTCGCATTTCGAATGTGCGGACGCAAGCCACGTTGGTGGCTGTGACGCGAGCTGGCGATGAGAGCCCGGCCGTGCGAGAGTTCGTCGCCTCATTGGCGCTCGCGCATCCCCAGTAGCGAGCGCCTCAATGCGTCCGTTGCGCCATTGCGTTGTCTAGGTTTGAGTAGAAAGGGGCAAGCAGCTGGGTATGCCGCTTGCCCTGAAAAATGCTGTAGCGGGGTTCGCACAGCTAATTTCAGCTAACGGCCGTGCCCGCCGGAACCTGAACGCCGAGGGCGTGTACCTAAAGTGAGCTTTGTGGATGACCGGGGAGTGTCAACCGGCTTGCCCGTCTTACTTCAGGAGTCGAGGCAACCCGCAATCCAGATGGCATCCTCACGTGTTTGGCGAGCGGGGTGCTCTGCCGGTCTACGCTCCATTCTGCAGTCGACGACTTCTCGACGGACATCACTTTCCTCTTGAAGGTCGGTCATCGCCGGGGGATTCGCATTGACGTAGATGACGCGCGAGACCACCGCCGTCACGACGATGAGCGCGATGGCGATGAGCGTTTGAGTGAAGAGCTTCGTCCAAGTCTGCATGAGAACAATGGGTTTAGAGCGTGTCGTTGCTTCCAACCGGTTCAGCGCGATACACCGACCCTAATAATGCGAGTGTCGATGATGCCGAGCCGTTTTTCTCTCGGCGAAGAAGCGCACACGTCCATCTGCGCCGGCGTCGATTTCTACATCTAGATGTTCTTGAGTGGCAGTGGCAGCAGGAGGAAGCTGCCGTATTGCCGTAGATACATATTGGCCTTCGATGCGCCCAAGTATCCCGTTAGCGCCCAGAGTGGCGGGGTGACTCGACGAGTCACCACGTAGATGACAGCTCGCTGCTAACCGGCTGTTACCGATAACTTCGGCTCCTTCCTCGACGACGCTGTCGTAGACCGTTGTCTACGCGGTCCTATGTACGGCCAGGTCCAACACGAACGCCTTGCTTGTCTCTTTGTATGAACGGCAAATGCCCATAGGCTCGCAAGCGAGCGACTGCCTGGCAAGCCAACATGGCGGCTTCCATGTCGCCCAAAGCAGCCGTCTCTATGCCAAACGAGCCACATCTTGGACAGGTGTATCGGTATCCCCGAAGTTGGGAAGACCGAATGCGCTCAGCGGCGCTGCCGCACATGGGGCAATTCGCTGGTTCAGGAAGCATGGCCTCAGAGAAATATGATACTGTATGGATATACAGTATAATCGAATCCGGGCGGAAGAAAAGCCCACGGCGGGGTGCGCGTGGGCTGGGCTGAAAGTCGCGGGTTCAATCACGATGTGAACTATTGTCGTGCGCTCTATGAGTGACGTCTGCCCTCCTCATGGGTGGACGTTCATACTGAGCCCGCGACCGAACTTCAGTCATCGCGCGCCGCACGAATGGCTGCAGTGGATTCAGAAGGCGTTGCGACGACTTCGCCGCAGACATCGCATATCGCGACGAGGATGTTCTTTGCAGTCCGTTTGCCGTCAGGGAAAGAAACTTCTCGGTGCACAAAGGTCGTGCTGACGAGCTTTTCGCAACGCGAGCAGATTGCTCTGCTTTTGTCGCCTTCGTGAAAGCGTGCTGTGCCCATGGCTGCGGTTCAACTAGTGCCTTCGTCGAGTGTAGCTCCCTAGCCGAAGGGCGCCAGTGAAGCCTGCCGCGTCCCTAGTCCGCCTTCGCTCCGGAGATGCGGACTTGTTCGGCAGCCGTGGGCATCTGCTTCTTCACAAACGTCCAGTACTCATCCACCCCCATCGGCTTCACAAGCAGAGAACCTTGCTCCGTGAACTGCTTTTGAAGCTCGGAGTCTCGCAAGGCCTGGTTCAACGCGACGTTCAACTTTTCGAGCGCTGGACGTGGTGTGTTAGCAGGCGCCACCAGTCCATACCAGGAATCGGTATAAAATCCCTTCACGCCTGCTTCGTCGAACGTCGGCACATCTGGTAGTGCTGGCAGACGCTGATGCGCGGCTACGGCAAGTGGACGAACCTTGCCGGAGCGGATAAAGGGCAGGGCACCCGTTGTAATGATGAAATCGACCCGGCCGGCCATGAGGTCAGTCATGGCGGGAGCGGTTCCTTTAAACGGAATGTGTGCAACATCCACGTTGGCGAGCTTTTTGAACACTGCGCCTGCCAGATGCTGGCTCGAGCCGACGCCACCGGAACCATAGTTCAGTTGACCAGGTTGAGCGCGTGCCTTGGCGACTAGCTCGGCTACCGAACGATATGGCGAGTCCTTGCTTCAGTGGCAATATCTTCCAGCCATTGGGATATCTGCAAACGGTCGGCGCGACGGCGCGCTGTATCGCCGTAGCCGGTTAAGCCCGACTTCAGGCGAACAATGTCGTCCAGGCGCTTGCGCGCATGACTGATTTGGTCGCTCAGTTTGTCCTCTTCTTTCTCCAGCCTTAGCATCTCCTGCGCCGCTTGGTCTAGATGTTGAGGCGTTGGTACTGTCGTCTCTGGCTTCGTAGCAAGGATGTCCCGGGCCGTACCGATTAGCTCTTCGGGCAGCGGCTTGGCCGGAAATTCGTAAGTTCCTGGAAGCAGGCCGTATCTTTTTGCCACCTGCAAATGGCCGGACATGTTTTCCAGCCAGCTATTTGAGACGGCCGTTGCCTTTTGGTGCTCACGACGAAGCTGTGCGAGCTTGACCTGCACTGTGCTAAGTCGCTGACGTGCAATCAAGACTTCTGGCGTCTCAGCTCCGAGTATGTAGGGCAGCCAGTTCTTGAGTCGCTCTCGATGCTCGTGGGCGTGCGTTTTATAGAACAGGATGTTCTGATTCGCGACAACCTCTTGGCTCTGGAAAACCAATGCCATGAGGTCACGAAATCCCAGCCGCTCTTGGTAAGGCCGGGGGTCTTCAGCACCGCTCAGACGAATGTAAGGGGTCCCAGCCAACGAGTTCAGGATGTGCTTGATACCTTCGGTCTTTTCGTTGGGCGATTCGATGAATGGCGGGATGCTATCTTTGGTGTACCAATGCAACTGAGAATCTCGGTATTGCAATAGCGCCGGAACTAGTTCTGGTCGAAACCATAACCATTGCCCCTTGCTGCCGAGCGTCTGACGAGATTCGCGTGTACCAGAGCTATCGACTGCGAAGAACGCGGTGGGTGGCACATCATCGCCTTTCACACGCGGACTCGCGTCAGCGGGAGGAATCCATTCTTCCTTCCAGACCTCACCCATCACACGGAACAGCTTGCGCCCCTTATGCTGAACCTTCCACGTACTCGACTTGCCGGCAACTTCTCCGAAGTCAAACTTCGGTACGTCTTCCTCGGTATCAAGGCCGGAATTCGTCGCATGGAAAACAGCAGTTTCACTGCCGTAGTTCTCTCCGTGTCCTTCATGAATTGCCCAAGCACGACCTTCCCAGTGACCCTCGTCCCATTCTGCCTTGCTACCGTCTTGCGACCACTGGATGCCTGAAACGTTGTCGAGGATTTCGTCTCGCGAAAAATATGAAGCCACAAAGAGGCCCATTGCGCGTGCGGACAGGTAGTCTCTAAGATGCTCCGTACGAAATAGCAACTCGACGGGTTGCCCATTCTCACTTCTGGTAAGTTTAGCGATTGGCAGATAGCCTTCTTCGGGGCGAAGCTCGCGCCGATCGGCACGTTTGGCGCGGTGGCCTACTCCGTGGGCAGCAACGGTTCGGCGGTGCTGCTGGCACTGGCCGAGTTTGTGCTGAGCTTCTATGCGGTGGTGATCGTGTTCATCACCGTGGTTCTCGGGCTTGTGGCGAGAGTGGCAGGCTTTAGCCTGTGGAGATTCCTGCGGTACATCAAGGATGAAATCCTCATCGTGCTGGGCACGGCCTCCTCGGAGAGTGCGCTGCCTCGCCTGTTGGTCAAACTGCAACGTCTTGGCTGTGCCAAGCAGACGGTCGGCCTGGTGCTGCCCACCGGCTATGCGTTCAATCTCGATGGCACTTCCATCTTCATGGCGATGGTTGTGATGTTCATCTCCCATGCCTACGGTGTGCCACTCACGCTCGATCATCAGCTCGGCATTCTCCTGCTGATGCTGCTGACCTCGAAGGGTGCCGCAACGGTCTCGGGCGGCTCCTTCGTCGTGTTTGCCGCCACGGTGACATCGACGGGTGTGTTGCCAGTGGAGGGGCTGGCAGTGATCTTTGGCGTCTACCGTTTCCTCTCGATGGCCATCTCCACGTGCAACACCATCGGCAACAGTGTGGCGACAGTGGTGGTAGCCAAGTGGTCCGGCACGTTCGATGCCGAAGCGGCACGACGCCATCTGTACCCCGAGCTCTACCCGAACACGGCCCAGGCCGATGCCGCACTCGACGACGGCAATCTGCTTCGCGAGGACGCCGATCAGGCCAACCCGCATCTCGGCGGCATACCGCTGGCGCGCGCCACGGCCCGCTAAAGCAAATTACACAAATATCCAGGCAGGAGACAAACCATGCAACCCTTCACTCCCTACGTGCGCGCCGCACTGGCCATCGCTACGTTCGCGGCCGCGGCGTCCGCCCATGCGCAGGCTTGGCCTACCAAGCCGATCACGTGGATCGTGCCGTTCGCAGCCGGTGGTCCCACCGATGCGCTGGCGCGCAATATTGCCGAGCGCGTGTCGCGCGAAGTCGGGCAGTCGATCATCATCGACAACTCGCCAGGTGCGGGCGGTACCGTAGGCGCAGCCAAGGCGGCGCGCGCGCAGGCAGACGGCTACACGATGCTGGTGGCCCATATGGGATACATGGGCGCGGCGCCCGCGCTGTACAAGAAGCTGCCCTACGATCCGGTGAAGGATTTCGCGCCGGTGTTCCGCTTCCCTGACACGCCGATGGTATTGATGGTGCGCAAGGATCATCCCGCCAAGGACGTGAAGGCACTGGTCGAGTATGGCAAGCAAAATCCCGGCAAGCTGTTCATCAGCAACGCGGGAATGGGGTCCACATCGCACCTCATTGCAGCAATGTTTGCGTCGGCGGCGGGCATCAAGGTATCGCTGGTGCCGTACAAAGGCGCCGGACCAGCGCTGATCGATGTGATCGGCGCTCAGGTCGACGGGATGTTCGACCAGACCAACACGGCGTTGCCGCAGATCACGGAAGCGAAGGTGCGTGCACTGGCGGTGACCTCGGCTACGCGCGTCGGACAACTCAAGGATGTGCCAACCCTTGCGGAAACCTTGGTCCCCGGCTTCGAAGCCGCTACGTGGTACGGCATTTATGCACCGAAGGGCACGCCGCAACCGGTCATTGACAAGGTGCAGGCCGCCTACCTGAAAGTCATGAACGACAAGGCGTTCACGGATCGACTGTCTGCCCAGGCTATCCAGATGCTGCCGGCTGACAAGTACACGGCAAGCGCGCTGGGCAAGCATACCGAAGCCGAGGTGGCGCGCTGGAAGGTACTGGCGGCCAAGGCGAATATCTCGCTCGATTAAAACGATGACGATGACTCGCACGGAACACGATGCCTTCGGACCGGTCGATATTCCTGCTGATCGGTACTGGGGTGCCCAGACCCAGCGCGCGCTGGCGGTGTTCGACATTGGTACCGAGCGGTTTTCCGAATGCCTGATCCATGCATTCGGGCTGCACAAGATGTCGGCGGCAGTTGCCAATCTGCAATGTGGACAACTCGAAGCCGATATGGCGCATGCGATTGTTGCTGCAGCGGCCGAGGTGCGCAGCGGTGCATTCGATGCGCACTTTCCGCTGACGATTTGGCAGACCGGCTCTGGCACGCAGACCAACATGAATGCCAACGAGGTCATCGCGAATCGGGCTAACGAGCGACTGGGCGAACCGCTCGGCACGAGACGTCCGGTTCATCCCAACGACCACGTCAATCGATCGCAGTCGTCCAATGACAGCTTTCCGACCGTGATGCACCTGGGCGCGGTGATGGAGGTGGAGGATCGATTGCTACCGGCGTTGGCCGCACTGCGCGATAGCCTGCACGCACGCGCAACGGTGTTTGCGGATATCCTCAAGCTGGCGCGCACCCATCTGATGGATGCGGTGCCCACTACGCTGGGCCGAAGCTTCGAGGGGTTCGCGGCGCAGGTGGGGCACGGCATCGAGCGCTTGGAAGCCGCAATGCCGCGCCTGCTGTTGCTGCCGCAGGGCGGTACGGCGGCAGGGACTGGGCTTAACGCTCCCGCAGGATTCGCCGAAGCATTCTGCGAGGAAGCGAGCCGCCTGACTGGCCTGCCATTCCGGCCCAACCCGTGCAAGGTAGAGGGAATGGCCGCGCACGATGCGCTACTGGAACTGTCGGGCGTGCTGAACGTCATCGCGGTCTCTTTCATCAAGATTGCGAACGACCTGCGCTGGATGAGTTCGGGTCCGCATTGCGGTATCGGCGAACTGAAGATGCCCGATGACGGGCTGACGTCATCGATCATGCCGGGAAAGCGCAACCCCACGATTCTGGAGGCAATGGTGCAGGCCGGCATGCAGGTCGCCGGCAATCATGTCACCGTGACGATGGCCGGGGCATCCGGCAGTTTCGAGCTGAATGTGGCAAAGCCGGTGCTGATCCATAACGTGCTGCAGTCTATTCGTGTGCTGGCCGACACCGCGCGCACGGTGGCCGAACGCGTGATCCCCGGACTGGAGCCTGACCGAGAGCGGCTCGCGCGCCAGCTCGACAGTCCGCTACTGGCCGCTACAGCACTGAATCCACACATCGGCTACGACCAGGCGGCGCGGATCGTGAGCTATGCAAAGGCCCAGGGGATCACCGCGCGCAACGCGGCCATTGCCCTCAAGATTATGAGCGGCGACGAGTACGACGTGCTGGTCAACCTAGAGCGTATGGCGCATGTAGATTGAGTGAAAGGATGTAGCACTCGTATTGGCAGTCTTTGCGTACCCCTCCCGGCGACACCGCCCGATCCCCGACGCGTCGCTGGTCGACGTTGCAGATTTGTCAATGGCACACTCCTCCGACAAGGCTGCGATGTGGGAAGGAGATCTGGGAAGGAGAGGGGGAAGCGGGGCTACCGACCCGCTAGTCGCGCGAGCACAGGGCCATGCGCTGGATTGACGGTCGCCAACGATTTTGCATCGGCTAACTCGAATTCGCTGAATTCGAAACCCGGGGCCACCGTACACCCTGCCAAGGCATAACCCACCCCGCCGTGCGGATCTGGCACGCGTTCGGCGGCGAACCAGCAGTTTGCTGGTACAACAGCCTGAAATACTGTCTCGGGATGCACTAACGGATTGCCCAGCCGATGCGTGACAAGCTCGCCGTCGTTCGTGAGCCAATGCACGTGGATGGGGTCTCCAGAGTAGAAATGCCAGACCTCGTCGGCGCGGATCCGATGCCAAGCCGAATAGGCATCATCACACAACAGGTAATAGATCGCGGTAGAGGCCGAGCGCTTGGCGCCGTCGGACACACGTACCACCGACGCCTCGTCGCGAAACGTCTCACGATAGAAGCCGCCTTCAGGGTGGGGGATGAGGCCAAGCTGGTCGATCAAGCGTTGTTGTGGGGTGTCCGATAGGATGGCCATGGCGAATCAATAGGGCGCATTAAGGCCTGAACATATCATGGTGGCCATACCGTTTGCCCTCGTAGAGCCGGTATGAGAGGCAGCATCCGCCGTTGCGGCCCGACTAGCGACACAAGCGGCGGCCTTGCTCAGACTTTGAAGAGTCGCAGACGCGAGGCGCGCGCTGCAATTTCGTTCGGCGCGACGTTCCAATCCCGGGCCAGTGCGGCCCAACCGCTAAATGCTTCCACGGTTCGCGCGATGACGGCCTTGGGGTTGATGACGCCGTATGCCTTTCCAAAGGCGACCAAATCTTCCACGGCGAAGTCGTCGGATTTGCCACCGATCGTCATCTGGTGTTGCAACGTGTAACCGGTGCCTGCCGAGAAGGTGAGGTCATAGGCTGGCGAGAGGCGCCATTCGCCGGCGGGTGACATCAGGAAGGCGAAGTTTTTCACGTGGTCGTCCTGATTGCGGCCGACGACATTGAAGATCATCCGCCGATACGCTTCCTCGATGGCGGTATGCGGCATTTCCAGTCGCAGGATCCAGCGGAAATACTGGTCGTAGCTGTAGGCACGCGGGATGTTGTAATCGACATGCGCAAGACCGGCGAGGCTGTGCATGTAGATCCGGCTGCCGTCATCCGGGCGGTCGAATCGCTTGGTGAGAAAGTGAAAGCGCCCTAGCTCGTCTTCGATAAAGTCGACGGGCGCCATATCGATGCCAAGCGCCTTCGTGAGCAGGGCGTAAGTGTATTCGACACGGTTGAACGGCTGAGCCTGGTGGTCCTTGGGGTTTGCCGACTCAACGCCACCGAACTTGATCAGCCAGCTTTGCTCGCCCGTGCGTGGCTTGGCGAAGGCCGAGCGGATCTGCCTCTTGTCGCGGTCCCAGAGAATGAGGGCCTTCGCGCGGGCGCCGCCCGCACTCGCGCCGATGCGCATGAGCTCCGATATGGCGCCATCCTCCTCGCCCGAGACGATCTTGCGCGCGGCTTCCACCAGAGAGCCGACTTCGAGCGCCTCGGCTTCGCCGGCGGTGGCCAGACGATCAATCCGGGGGCGAAACTCCAGCGCACCCATGGCGCGATCCCCGATATAGAGCAGGCGTTGGACCGGGCTCATGGCCTTGTCCGGCTCGCCGCGCTCAGCGAAGTAGCGCTTGATAATGAGATTGCCGAAGGTGTCTGGCAAGGCGTCAGCCAGGGCGCCGGGCAGACCCAGAAAGGATTCCACGCGCCGCAGCTCGGGAAACTCGAAGGTGCCCGACTCGGCAGGCAGAAACTCGGGTGACAGGCTCGGGCCGCCGGTGCCAAGGTATTCAGGATCGTAATTGAAGCCGATCCGACCGCTATCGAACTCTGTGACGGTGCCAACAGGGCGCTCACACCACAATACCTGGGCACTGGCGACGACGCCGGGGGCCGGTCGAACTATTCGGGCGGCGCGCTTGCGCACCGGCGCTGCGGGCTTCTTCGGTGTGTCCACGACGCTTACTCCTTGGGCATGTAAGCGCGTTGACGAACCTCACCGCGGCTGTTGATGGCTTCGCTGGAGGGCAGCGTGTCCGGGAAGGCGGCCTCCAAGTTGCTCACCATGCTGAGCGCGCGCATCACCTTCACGAGCGTCGAAACGCGCACATCGCGACCGGCTTCAATGTCCCCAATCCGGTTGTGGCCGACGCCGGCTCGCTCAGCCAATGCCGCGATCGTCAGGTTGCGCTCCATCCGCTTGGCTCGCAGGCGCGCGCCAATCTCGGCGGCGATTTCATCGCCAGTAGACGAGTTTCGAATCGAAGGCATGGCGTATTGAGTCCGCGTAGAATCCCGAAATCGGGTCATTACGTGTCAATTCGAACCACAACGACCCAAATATGGATAACTCATCATCGTTGATAAGACGCCGGACGTCAAGGCGCAATATCTCGTATTTGGGGCGTTATGAGCCCAATGCAGTGATTACTACCCGTATTAGGGGTGCAACGGGAGCCGCAATTACTGCCCTTAGCCGGGGAGCTCACATTTTCCTTGAACGCGTTAGGCCGATCAGGAGGACGCATCAGGATGTTGCGGTTCCTCAGCCTTCGCGACAGAAGGCTTTGCTCGCCGCCCGCGCAGTTGCCGCGCACGGATCGCATCGGACTCGGTGACCTGCCCGACCACAGTGCCATCCAGGGCGACTCTCGGCGCGCCTTCGACCATGGCTTCCCAATACCGGATGCCGCGACACCACATCGAGAGAACAGCGCGAATTTCCTCCGCGCTCAGGCGTAATTCGTCCTTCACTCCGAGAAGATCTTCGAGGATGCCGACTTTGAGAGCGACTTTAGGCGCCGGCTTCTTTGGGAAAGCGAGGGGGAAGCGCTTCTGCAATTTGCCCAGCAGAACGACCGTCTGATCGACCTCACTATTGGGCGAACGCGGCTTTAAGTTCGGGGGCGACGTCTGCGGACCGGGAATCGTCTCATCGCGCGCTTCTTGGGCGGGTTTGCGCACCTTCGGCGCCTTTCGTACACGCGCGGTATCCTTCGCCTGTGGGGAAGGCGAGTCTTCCTGGCGGGCCTTGGCGGCCAGTAGTTTCCTCAATTCTGCAAGCTGTTCAAAACCCATTTGTCGTCACCAGTCTAGAGCGCACCATTGTAAATGGCCTCCCGCGCTTCGTTTCAGGGCATCATGAAACCCCTTGCCCTGAGACAGGAATGTCTGCAGCGACCCGGTACCGTGCTTAGAAGGCACTGCTGGAGAACGTTTCCCTTCGCAAAAGACAGCTGGGCCGGCTCCCCCCTCAGGATCTGATGCGACTGCGCGACCTGGGACTGGATGTGAACTTGACTCTTTAGCTAATGCGAAAAGCCGATGAACATGATCGTCGACGCCGGGCGCGCCCATTTTGTTTTCAACGAATTACAGCAAGCGCTGGCGCGCACGGCTGCGGAGCACGATCCTTTGGTCATCCTCTGGTGCGCGCGCATGCTTCTCGAGCCTGATCCCATCGCCGAGGGAGATGCCGGCCCGGGGTCGTTCCAGTATCGATTTGAAGAGGGGCGGCATGCCGTATTACTTACCTATGTGCGCACAGAGGGCAACAGCGGCAAGCGGCGCCACAATTTCGTCCTCCAGCGGCTGGTCGATGGCCGCGAGCAGGAGCGGTACGCCACGGGTTGCTGAGGCGCCCTAGCCGACATCATTTCCTAAGAAGCCATACTATGCCCGTCCTGTTCCGCCGCAGTTGCGCACCCGGCGCTTGCGCTGGCCCAACGGCGATCTCCTGAAGCGTTGAAGCGTCCAGCCCTTTTGAGCGAGGCTTTTGCCCTTGAACACCCGTTTGGGCCATACTAATGATCTATCCCACCGGCGATTCGCGGCGTTCTCCATGGGCTGCCCTTCGGATGCGTTGAACTCTAGCACTTACATTGGTATTCCTCCAATGTTGGCTCCCCCACCGATCTCACGCGCACATCGGGTCATGCAGAATTACGCATCGTCCCGAAGGTGCATTTTTGGCAGCGAATCGGCGTGGCGGCCGGCCGCCAGTACATCGAACAACAGAAAACGCCACACTAACCGCAACAAAGGACGCGTACGGCGTCCGCGCTATCCTTCCGCGCCCTGAAGGGCGAGGTTTGACGCGTAGTCGAAATGCAATTTAGATGATGTATGTTTGGCATGACAGATCCTCTGGCTCTGTCACATCAGCAAGAAAGGTGCCGCCGACGTCGTTGGGATTATGAAATGCAGGCACCTGCCACGATCGTCGTCAATGATGAACCGGGGCTACAACGCATCCTGCGCTCGTCTTCCGGGTTGGTCGGGACTGGACAGATATAGTTTGTTTGTTCGCACCTTGGCTTGGATGGCCCGACCCGGGTGTCAGCCTGTGAGCAAAAAAAGAAAGCCCGCAGCGAAGCGGGCAAAAAAAGGAGGCGACAAGTGAGGGCCCCTGTGAGCCACCGGAGGTGTACGAGCAGAGACCGTGCCACAGATATTTCGGCCGGGCGAGCGGAACTCGACCGTTCGCGGAGTGACCAGCGGTGGCAATGGGCCAGATGGGTTTTATGTGGTGATAAGCGCACATGGCGTCGGCAGGATGTCTCGGCAGTCCAGGGGGCCCGGCGTGATAAATCTGTGAGGCGCATGGCTTCCAATGCGTTCTGACCCCGGGGTTCTACCGGCCGGCAGGCCGCCGGAGCTTTGCCGTTCGAGGAAAACGACGCTCGGCAGACAGCTATGTTGTCCCGGTTGTCGCCTCTGCCAAGTCGTGATCAAGGAGCCCTTGCATCGTCTTATTGCAGGTATCCTGACGACGCAACGTAACATACGACTGTAGAACCGCCGCCTATTACAAGAACGTAGTGGCCGCGCCCACGGGTTCGCTGCAGAAAGGTCAGGGTTGGGCGAACCGAATGTCCTTCAATCTTCGTCGGAGCCTCCCGACAGGGCTTGGATCGTTATGTCTCGACTTCGAAACAATCAGTTTCCGCTTTCAATGGGAGATCCGTTTATTCGAGCCGACCAGCCAAGCGTGTTGGAGCGGTATCGACGGATACTGAATAGCGCCGGGGAGACGGCGATTGTGACGTTCGACGCCCGCGGGATAGTGACGGGTTGGAGCGAAGGCGCGACGCGAATCCTGGGCTGGACTGAGCAGGAGATGCTGGGACAGTCTTTAGTTAGGTTGTTTCCCGACGAGGATGGAGGGCGGGCGCTCTTGGAGGCAGAGATGGAGGAGGCCGTCTCCAAGGGTGTCGGTGGTGCGACAGGGTGGCGAGTCTGTAAGGACGGAAGGTTGATTTGGGCCCTGGGGGAAACCAAGCCTTTGTTTCCGGAAGATCCAGCATCCGGTTTCGTGAAGGTCTTGCGAGATGAAACGCGGCAGAAGGAACTTGAGACAACGCTACAGGAGCGTACTCGCGCGTTGGAAATCATGAACGGTGTGGGTGCGGCACTGGCTAGAGACGCCGACCTGGCCAGTGTTATCCAGACCGTGACGGACGCCGGGGTGAAATTGGCCGGTGCGGAGTTTGGAGCCTTTTTCTACAACATAGTGGACGAACAAGGCGAAAGCTATACGCTGTACACCATTTCTGGCGTTCCGCGCGAGACGTTCTCCAAGTTCCCGATGCCGCGCAATACGGCGATATTTGCTCCCACCTTCAATGGCGAAGGAATTGTGCGCTCGGATGACATCACCAAAGATCCGCGATACGGCCGTAACCTTCCTCACCACGGAATGCCAAAAGGGCATTTGCCGGTACGCAGTTACCTTGCCGTCCCCGTGATGTCACGACGAGATGGTGTGCTGGGAGGACTTTTTTTCGGACATTCTTCACCAGGACGTTTTTCTCAAGATTCTGAGCAGATGTTGACCGGCTTGGCAGCCGAGGCGGCGGTGGCGATCGACAACATGCGCCTTGCTGAGGCCGCCCGTAGAGAGTTAGAAGAGCGCCGGAGAGCGGAAGCGGCGCTGCGCGAACTCAATGCCGATCTGGAGGATCAGGTTCGGCGCCGTACCGAGGAACTGTTGGAGAAAGCTGAATCGCTCAGGCAAGCGCAGAAAATGGAGGCTGTCGGGCAGCTTACGGGCGGAATCGCGCACGACTTCAATAACTTCCTGCAGATCATTGTGGGCAATCTCGATTTGCTGAGTCTCATTCTTCCGGAGGAAATGCCGCGACAGCGTCGCGCTGCGGCCATGGCGATGGGCGGCGCCAGACGTGCGGCGAGCCTGACGCAGAAGTTGCTTGCGTTTGCGCGTCGTCAGCCGCTTGATCCAAAGCCTCTTGATATCAATGCGGTGGTCCAAGGAATGTCGGAGCTGCTTAGAAGGGCGCTCGGGGAGACCGTCGAGCTCCAAACTGATCTGGCCGCCGATGTGTGGAGGAGCGAAGTAGATCCCAGCGAGCTGGAAAGCACGATCGTCAACCTGGCCGTCAACGCACGCGATGCGATGCCGGGCGGTGGCCGATTGAGGATCGGAACGGCCAATGCGCACTTGACTGATAAAGACGTCGCGGCTTTCGGAAGTCTGGCTCCTGGTGAGTATGTGTTAGTCACTGTAACCGATACGGGGGCTGGTATGGACGCAAGCACGCTTGCGCGCGCGTTCGAGCCGTTTTTCACCACTAAGGAAGATGGTCGCGGCACGGGTCTGGGCCTGAGCCAGGTCTACGGGTTCGTCAAACAATCAAACGGACACGTTGAGCTGAACTCTGAGCCGGGTCGAGGGACAACAGTTCGGCTCTACCTTCCTCGACATAGCGGATACCACCCGACTCAGTCGGAGAGCGGCGAGATTATGGGCCTAGACGCCGTGACCGGAGAGACCATTCTGGTGGTGGAAGATGATGCCGACGTACGGCAGTACGCTGTATCCGCACTCCAGGCCCTGGGATACCACGTTGTTGATGCCAAGGATGGGGCGATGGCCATCAGGATTCTGAAAGAGATGCCGATCGATATGGTCTTCTCAGATTTGGTCCTACCCGGAGGGATGACAGGGGAGCAAGTCGTTGCGCAAGCGAAGCAGCTGCAGCCAAGGGTGAAGTGCCTTTTCACCACGGGATATGCCCGCAACACGAACGTACAACAGGGAAGGCACGATAGGGACATGCCGATCCTCGCAAAACCATTCGCGCTAGATGCGCTAGCTGCCAAGGTGCGAGAAGTCTTGGATCGATAGCCTTACCGAGAGCTCGTCTGGGAACGACAGCTTCATTGCGGTCGCTTAATGGCGGTGCGGGGGAGGGCAAACACGTATCTACGAGCTGAAGCAACGCCCGGGAGCGGCTGTAGGCCGCCAGTAGTTCAAAAAAACCGGCATTCCTGACGTCGCTTCCCGGCGGAAGCGTGGCTGGATTTCGTCTATGAACTCGCCCCGCGGCGACAAAGTCGGTCGCTTTCCAATACTACTGTCGATATCGACAAACCCTAATCCGATGAATTGGGGGAAAACGTCCTGCGGGGCTGAACTCAAAATAAACGACACGGAGATACGATCACGCAGAAAACGCCATTAACCGCCGAAACTTACGGCAAACAGCAAATCTTGCGAGCATTGGTCTACAAAACCTTACGTCAAAGACATGGACGGATGGCTTGCTATTGCTAAAGTGCGTTCGTCACGCCTTACGGTCCGAGATCGCCCGGGTTTGAGTTCGGCACGCCGCGGTTGACGCTAAGTCCCGTACGCTATTGTGCAATGCACCACCCCGCAAGTGGTTGCACAAAATACTGGTTCGCCCTTAACGCAACGCAAGCTCCACAAAACGGGCCCACACCTGCAGGGGCGCGTTACCCCAGTCAGGTCATGGAGGGCGGGGACTACCCACCCGTGCGGAAGGCGCCTCCGTTCGTCGCTATAAGGATGGGCAATAAAATGCCACAGCCGCCGTTTTTGCTATACATTGGCGACCATTATGATTCCGCCCCGTAGCTCCTACGACGCCCAGCTCGCTTATCTAAGAGCGGCCGAGCGCTATCTCAGAGAACTCGGCAAGATAGAAGAGGCCGACGCGGTGCAAGCCGCTGTCGGACGCTTCACGGTCGAATTCGCCGAAACGCTCGCCCCTAACGGCGCGACCATTGAAATGTCGCCCTAGAAGGGGTGCTGCACACAGTCGCCTCGCGTTCGGCGTTCGAAGGTCATTGTCCAGAGCGTAAGAAGGCGTCGCGCTTGGTTGTTAAGGCAAAAAAGAAGCCCACCGACGGTGGGCTATGACGAATGGCCGGCCGAACGCGAATTTTTCGGCAGCCGGCGGCCATATTGCTGCATTGGCGAGCCGTTTGCTGTACCCCGAGAGCGGTAGGTGTTTGGCTGACGTCTTTGAGATCGTGAAGCAGGAGCCTAAGACAATCGACAAAATGAAGTCGATGCGTAAGTCTCAAGTAACGGCGTGAACGCATATGATCACGCTTTTCGCAAACCGCTTTGCCAAGAGAGACGCTACCAAGGGAAATGGTCGCGCTCTCAGACGACCTCTGTTAGACCTAGCTCGAGATCATCATTCAGAATGTAGCCGGCGAGTTGACCCATAACACCTTCGCCACTACATCACCCACATTGCGATAGCCATGCGGCACCTGGCTTGAGAACGTGAAAGCGTCGCCGGGGCCGATGCGATAGACATCATCGCCAAGCATCAGCTCGAGCTGGCCCTCCAGCACATAGCCGACTTCCTCGCCCTGGTGCTCGATCTGACCGTCGCTTGCCTCCCCCGGCCATACGATATGGATGTTCGCCTGCAGCAGTCCCCCGCGTTTAGGTAGCACCACGCGCTCCAGCGCTACGCCCCCTACACGAATCACCGGTCGGTCGCCATGCCGTAGGATAGGCGACTGGCTTGGGTCTTCCTCGCTAGTCAGTGTGCCGATATTGGTGTCGAGCGCCACAGCCAGACGGTGCAACATGGTGAAGGACGGCGTAGCCAGCCCCCTCTCGATCTTGGATATCAGGCTTTCTGAACACCCCGCCTTATTGGCAAGTTGCGCGAGCGTGTAGCCGGCCACCAGACGAGCGTGGCGCAGTTTGACGCCAAGCGTGAGGGTAGCCGACTTGCTGTCGGCCGCTTCGAGGGTGGGGCGTGCGGTCTTTCCCATACGGGCTTGGAATCGGTTGGATGTAGGCTGGCCACCTGACGCCGAATGATTCGGTCATGGCTCGCGGCTGGCCAGTTCGGCGACAGTGTAAGCCAATGCCTGGACGCCAAGGAACAACTCCGCACTATCGGTATCTTCGGCAGCATTGTGGCTGATTCCGCCCTTGCTCGGCACAAAGATCATCGCCGTGGGGCAATGGTCTGCCAGATACATGGCGTCGTGAAAGGCCCCCGATGTGAGTCGTATCGGTTGCGCACGCCCGGCCTGCGCACTGGCGCGTGCGCAGGCACGTTCGATCGGGCCTAGCATCGATTCGGGAAAATGCGTGGGCGTGCGATGAAAGAAGCGGGATACCGTTACAGCGTCGGGTGACGAGGCAAGGCGCAGGCAAGTCGCACGTAGTGCCGCCTCTGCGTGATCGAGCACGGCATCGTCGAGGCAACGCATATCCACCGTGAAGGTGACACGTCCTGGAATGGTATTGACCGAGTTAGGTGCGACTGCCCATCGGCCCAGTGTGAGACGCAGTTCCGGCGCACCCGGCGTGGTGGAAGCACCCGTGTCGCGCGACGCCATCGAATAGAGTTCCTGGGCGATCGCCACGGCCACGGCCATGGCGTCACGACGCACCGCCATGGGGGTGGTGCCGGCGTGGGCCATCGTGCCCACGCACGTCACCTCGAACCAGCGGACAGCCTGGATGCCGGTGACCACGCCCAGTGGCACGTGCGCGGCCTCGAGCATGGGGCCCTGTTCGATGTGCAATTCGACACAGGCTGCCATTGGGCGGGCCATCGGAACACGCGTGACGTCGTCACTGTCCGCAAGCGCCGCATCCAGTGCGTCGCCAAAACGTACGCCCCCCTGGTCGGCGGCCTCGCGGTAGCCCGCGAGCCGCGAGGGGTCGACGAAGGCGCTCGAACCCATGGCACCGGGGCCGAAACGGCTACCTTCCTCGTTCGTCCACGACACCACCTCGACCGGACGCAGTGTCTCGATGCCAGCTGCGTTGAGCGCGGCGATCACCTCAAGTCCGGCCAACACACCATAGGCGCCGTCGTACTTTCCGCCCACGGGCTGCGTATCGGCATGGCTGCCGGTCAGCACGGGCGGCAGATCCCGCTGGCCGGCACGACGAAAAAAAAGGTTGCCGCAATCGTCGATGCCAACCTGACAACCCAATGCCCGCGCCTGGGCGATAAGGTGACGACGCGCAGCCAGATCGATATCGGTCAGTGTCTCGCGCGAAACGCCACCATCGTCGCGTCCGCCGAAGGCTGCCAGTGCCACCAGAGATGTAGCGAGTCGCGTGGCGTCAACGTGGTCCTGGGCACGTTCGGCAATGGCCTGAACGCTGGCTTTGGCGGGATGTAGAGGTAAATTCAAAGCGTTCTCCTAATAACACGTCAGGCGTCAGGCGGAACTGCCGGCGAGCGCCACCTGCAGCCGATGGGCGACGGCCAGTACGCGGGCGTCCTCGTGGCGCGGCCCGGTCACGGTCACGCCGACGGGCATGCCGGAAGCGCCGGTGCCCGTCGGCACGTGCACGCATGGTGTACCGAGCAATGTCCACATGCGACAGAAGATAGGATCGCCGGTGGCCTCCAGTCCGGCAGGGGCTTCGCCTTCGGCACTGGGCGCGATGATGGCGTCGAAGCTTGCCAGGGCTGCCGCCAGCGCCATGCGCGCGAGCTCCGCAGTGGCCAGCGCGGCCTGGAAGCGTTCCCCCGTTACGGCGCGGCCGGCTTCAAGCTGTCTGACGAAAGCGGCGCTGAACAGCGCCGACGAGCCAGTTGCCTCCGGCGCGAAGGCTGCAAGAGCCTCGAAGGCCATGATGTCCATCTGCGCCTCAGTGAGGGCATCGCAAGCGGTCGGCAAGGCAAAATCCTGTACGGTAGCGCCTAGCTGTGCTAGCGACTGGGCTGCTGTGTCGATCGCGGCGCGTGCGTCAGTGCTCGCGCGTGCCCAGTGGGGCGTGCGGCAAATGCCGATGCGCAGTGACCCGGAGGCCGCGCCACAGGCGTCGACAATCGACGCGTTGCGTGCCAGCGTGCCGATGAACAGCGCAGCATCATCGACGCGACGCGCAAGTACGCCAACCGTGTCGAGGCTTGGCGACAACGGCTTGATCCCGGCCAACGGCAACGTGGCGTGCGTGGGCTTGTACCCGACCACGCCGCAATATGCTGCCGGACGAATGATCGACCCCGCAGTTTGCGTTCCGAACGCAAGCGGCACCATGCCTGCGGCCACGGCGGCCGCAGAGCCGCTCGACGAGCCACCGGGCGTGCAAGGCGCATTGGCCAGCGCACGTGGGTTGCACGTGGGTCCGGGTTGGAACGTGGCAAACTCGGTGGTCACCGTCTTGCCGACCACTATCGCGCCCGCGGAGCGGGCCAACGCCACTGCTGCGGCGTCGAGGGTGGGACGGTGCCCAGCGTAGATGGGCGATCCGTAGGTGGTCGGCATATCAGCCGTATCCATCAGGTCCTTCACCCCAATCGGTACACCGTGCAGTGCGCCGGTCACCTTACCCGCGTCGAGAGCGCGCGCTCGCGCGATTGCCGCGTCGGGGTCTACGTGCTGCCACGCATGAATGCGGACATCCAGCTCGGCGATGCGCTCGAGGCTGGCGCGCACCACGGCTTCAGCGCTCAGGTCGCGGCGTCCGAGGCGCGCCGCCATTTCGCGCGCAGAAAGATCGAGTATGTGTTCCATGTTTGCGTTCTCCCTGATCCGCTCAGCCGAAATAGGCGGCGCGCACCTGATCGTTCTCGCGCAGGGTCTGTGCCGATCCCTCCGCGACGACGCGTCCTTGCGAAAGCACATAGCCTTGGTGGGCAATCGCAAGCGTCTGGCGAGCGTTTTGTTCCACAAGCAGTACAGTCATGCCAAGTTCGTTGATTTGCTGGATGACCTTGAAGTTCTCTTTCACGAAGAGCGGCGAAAGGCCCAGCGAAGGCTCGTCGATTACCAGCAGCCGTGGTTGTGCCATCAGGCCACGGCCGATCGACACCATGGCTTGTTCGCCTCCCGACATCGTGCCGGCCAACTGGTCCGATCGTTCGCGCAAGCGCGGGAAGATGTCGTAGACTCGGGCAGTGCGCTCGCGGATTTTTCCGGCATCGCTTTCCAGGAAGGCGCCAAGCGCGAGGTTCTCCGCTACCGTCATGCGAGGGAAAACTTTGCGCCCCTCCGGAATGCATGAGATGCCCCGCGCGATGATGTTGTGGGTTTTCTCGCCGGCCAGATCGGCGCCATCCCACAGTACGCGGCCCTGACGCGGCGGGGTCAGCCCCATGATCGCGCGGATCAGCGTGCTTTTCCCGGCGCCGTTGGCGCCCAGGATGCAGGTGACCTTGCCCGGCGGTACCTCGATCGAGACGTCGTGCAGAACGTTCACCTTATCGTAGCCCGTACTCAGGCCTTCCACGCGCAGTGTGTTCGCGCTCATGCCGCTTCCTCCCCGAGATAGGCGGTCTGTACGTCGGGATCGGCGGTGATCTCGGCGTACGTGCCTTCGGCAATCTTCTTGCCGTAGTTCAACACGATGCAACGATCGGTAATGCGCTCGATTACGTTCATCTCGTGTTCAATCAGCACTACGGAGAGATCGCTCATCTTGCTGCGCACCTGCAAGATATCGTCCATCAGTTCGTGGGTCTCGTCATGTGTCATGCCAGCTGAAGGCTCGTCGAGCAGCAGTAGGCGTGGGCGACTCATCAGCGCACGGCAGACTTCGATACGCCGCCGATCGATCATCGTGAACGTCTCCACCGGTTCGAACAGCCGTCCCACCAGGGGCGGACTGAATATGGCTAATAGTTCGCGCACCGCTTCCACGTAGCGTTCGTATTCAGCGCGAAACGCCCTGCGGCGGAACAGGTTGAACACCAGCCCATGGCCCATGTGCTGGTAGTCCCCGATCACGATATTGTCGAAAACGGTCAGCGGTAGCGAGAGGCGCGAGCGCTGGAATGTCCGAGCCACGCCGCTGCGGTAGATGTCCTGGGGTGTCTTGCCGATGACCTCCTCGCCGTCGTAGAGGATCGTGCCAGCGCTGGCCTTGTATAGCCCGGTCAGCACATTGAAGAAGGTGGTCTTCCCCGATCCGTTGGGGCCCAGCAGGCCCAGGACCTCGCCACGGTGGATGTCGAGCTGCAGGTTGTCCAGCGCGGTCAGGCCGCCAAAACGCATCGTGAGGTTGCGTACCTCGATCATGGCATCGCTCATTTGGCGTCCTTTTGCGGAAAGAACAGTCGGGTCTTGCGTGGCAACAGTCCCTCCGGTCGGAACAGCAGAATCGCGATCACCAGTGCTGCATAGAACAGGAAGCGGTATTCCTGGATAAACTGCAGCTTCTCGGGCAGCACCAGCACGATGATGGCCGCCGGAATCAATCCCACTACGTTGCCAAGCCCGCCAAGAATGACAATTGACAGCATCAGCAACGAGTCCGCGAACGTGAAGTTGTTCGGTGCAACGAAGGCTGTGACCATGCCGTACACGCTGCCGGCCACGCCTGCAAAGAAATTGCCCAGCATGAATGCGATGACTTTCCAGCGTGCAATATGCAGGCCGAACGTGGCTGCGGCGGTTTCGTCGGTACGCACCACATCCATCGCCAGCCCCACCCAGGAGCGCTCAAGTGCCTTGACCACGACGAACGTGCCTCCGCAAATTACCAGGCTCAGCAATGCATAGCTCGCGTAGAACGACACGTCCACACCGAACACCGTCACGCCTTCGTTGAACTGGAGTCCGAACAGTGTCATACCGGGAACCTGCAGCCCTTGCGGGCCGCCCAGCACATCGTTCACTTCCAGGAATGTCTTGAACAGGATGCCGAATGCGATCGTGACCAGTGCTGCATAGTGACCGCGCGTGCGAAGCACCGGCGCAATCAGCAGCGAACCGATAACGGCGGCGGCAATGCCGGACAGCACGATCACCAGGATGGGTGGGATTGGCGTGTGTGCCGCCAGTACGGCCGTCGTATACGCACCGATGCCGAAAAACGCCGCGCCAGCGAAGTTCGACACCCCCGAGAAGCCGAACTGCACGGTCAGGCCCAGGCAGGCTGTGGTGTACAACAGCACGGCGCACAGCATAAGCAGCACGAAATGACTTTCGTGGAACAGTACGATCAGCGCTAGCGTGCCACCGACGGCCCACAGGCGCGAGAGCCCGGGTCGCCTGGCAGCGGCGTCTTCCACGGAGGCCGTCAGCTTCAACCGGCGCGCGACGACAACCGCCGCCACTGCGAGCGCGAGCAGCACCGCCACGGCCACCTGCGACTCCGCATGCAGGAACAGGTAAAGATATGCCACGATGGCGACGGCGGCGACACCGAGCACGACGGCCGAGCTGCGCCGTGGCGCGGATGCGCCGACTGGCAGCGTGGAGGGCGATTTCGAGAGGTTGTCAGACACGTTCACTGGCTTTCTCCGCAATGAGTCCGGTCGGTTTCCATGCCATCAAGATGATGACGACGGCGAACGCGAATACGTCCCTGTAGGCGCTTGGGATGTCTGGCACCAGTGCCGGCAGCATCGCGCTGCCCAGCACCTGCAGCGCGGCGAAGAGAAATCCGCCCAGAATGGCCCCGTATAAGTTGCCCAGGCCGCCGAGGATGGCGGCCGCAAAGCCGATCACGCCAAGCAGCAGCCCCACGTTGAAGTTGATCTCGTTGTAGTAGAGGCCGTTCATCACACCGGCTAACGCGGCCATGGCCGATCCCAGAGCGAACGTAACCAGCACCACCACTTCAAAGTTGATGCCCATCAGCCGCGCGGTCTCGCCATCCTGCGCCACGGCGCGGATGGCCATTCCGAAGCGGGTACGGGTGATCAGCAGATGCACGCCGATGATGATGGCTACGCCGGTGGCGAGCAGGATCAGGTTATCGGCGCGCATTGTCAGCGCGCCGAAGGCCAGTTCCGTGGTCGGCAGCAACGCCGGAAACGGCTTGGGGTTCGAACCGTCGGGATAAAACAGCCGCACGGCTTCGCGCAGCACCGTGCCCAGCATCAGCGTGGCCAGCAGCGTGTTCAGCGGCGGCGCACGACGCAGCGGCAGGATCAGGAACCGGGCGATACCGGCGCCGAGCAGCCCGGTCACCAACACCGCGCACAGTACGATGGCCAGCAGTTGCAACCATGGCGAATCCACGTGCATCGCCACCACGCCGAGCGAAGCGGCCAAACCGGCGAACGCGCCAACCATCAGCACATCGCCGTGAGAGAATTTGATCACGTCAAGCACGCCGAAGAACAGCGTGAAGCCCACCGCCACCATGGCGTAGATCATGCCGAGCATCAGCCCGTTAAAGACGTACTGCCCCAATACACTCATCGGTATCCTCCGAATGCCCAGACAAGGCCGAACCCGGTCGCCATCGCGCCCGCAGCCCGGTCGCCGTGCTTACAGACCGGACAGCTTCTTCTTGCCCTTGGCGTAGCTGCTGTCTTCCCAGATCACCCACTTGCCGTCGTCGACGACATACTTGGTGATCAGTGGCACCACGTTCTGGCCATGGTCGTCGAAGGTGACCTTACCGATGACGGTGTCCACGTCCTTGGTGCCATTGAGGGTGTCTCGGACCTTCTTGCGGTCTGGGCCGACCTTCTCGACGGCGTCCATGATCAGGTTAGCTGCGGCAAATGCGAAGGGACCGTATGCTTCGGGTGGCTCGCTGTACTTCTGCTGCGTATAGCGCTCCATGAAGAGTTGGCCACCGGCGAGCTTTTCCACCGGCGCGCCTTCGATGAACGCGAGGGATCCTTCGGAGAGCGGCTTTCCCACCCCTTCGATGTAGGCATCGGACTTGATGCCGGACGTGCCCTCGAACTGGGCCTTGATACCGAGCTTTTCCATCTGCGTACGGATACGCACACCCAGCGGCGTCAGGCCACCGAAATAGACCACATCTGGCTTCATTTCGCGGATCTTCGTCAGCTCCGTCGTGAAGTCCTGCTGGTCAGCGGTGACGCCGAACGTGCCGACGATGGTGCCGCCGTCCTTTTTCAGGAATTCACTGAAATACTTGTTGTGGCCCTTGCCGTAGTCGGTAGTGTCATGGATGATGGCCCACTTCTTGTAGCCCAGGCTGGTCATGAATTTGGCGGCCACTTCGCTCTGGTTGATCATCGTGCCGTTGACGCGATGGATCTCCTTGAACTTGTTGCCGTACGTTACCTCGGGCAGCACGGCGCCCCACACCACGGCGGGGATGCCGAAGCGGTTGTAGACGCCCACGGTGCCCATGGCCACGGCCGAGCAGAAGTGCGTCACGCCGGCCACAATGGATTTGTCCGCGGCAATCTTCGTGGCTACCTGCACGCCCACATTGGGCCGGCACTCGTCATCCTGTACCACCAGTTCATAGGTGTACTTGGCCTTGGGGTCGGCATTGCGCAGACGTACGGCCAGGTCCGCCGAGTTGCGTCCGCCCAGCCCGATCGACGACACGCCGCCCGTAAGCGGACCCACGAAAGCGATCTTGACCACTTCCTTGGCCTGCGCGGGTGCTGACATCACGACCAATGCCGTTGCGGCAGCAGCCATAGCGGCCGCCCCTGCAGTGTTTTTCTTGAGCACTCTCTTTCCCCCTCATGCGTGAACATCTGGATGGGCCACCGGCCCGGCGTGGAAGACCAGAACTGATGCGCGGGCGTCCGTCGTTGCCCGCTATGCGTGCAAGACATCTGCACAAAATTCAAGTCCCTTGAATGCTATGCAATAGATATGCCACGCTTCAACGAGCGATAACCCCTAGTACTAACGGGGGAGGAGGCGCAAGGGAGGGCTTATGCTGCAGTGCGATTCGCCTTAGCGGAGCATTGCACGCACGAAAGCGGTGCTTGAACGCGTCAGCCGAAGTGGCCCGTCGGATCCCGCGCTCCAGATCAAACCGGTCTGCGCAATGCTTGTGGCCTTAAACCAAGCCATACCGATACCGTTCTATGAGCGCAAATCAGCCGGGCGCCGAAATGAAGGTAACTAATTGAGCGCGGCGCTGACCGGGCAGCTGAAAGGGCGGGGCGGCGCCGCATCCATGCAGGAGAAAGAGTTATTTGGCCGTTCGCAGCTTAGCGAGCGGCCTGCTAGAACGCTCGGTCGAGGGGCGTGACGCGGGCGTCGCCGTCAAGTGTTGCTCGTCAGCGACCCCTGAAAGACATCAGGTATGGGATGGCGTTTTCGAGGTCTTCAGGGAAGCAGTAGCGGCTTTGATTGAGCCGGTCCCGACGAAATAGATGCTAGCGCTCTGGATACGGAGCGCCTCGATGACCAGCCGCAGAGCAGGAGACATCTGCCGCCGGCTGGCGTAGTAGATGTGATAGCCGGGTAACGTCGGCCACCAGTCCTCAAGACCCCATGTGTGGGCAGCCTAAGGTCGATACAGTGGTGCGCAGTCAGATCCTGCGGGCTGGCGGGAAGCAGCTTTCCTCGCAGGTAGTCGGGCGATGCAGCCACCGCCATGCAAAGATCGGGAGCGATGCGGACAGCGACCATGTCCTTGTCCACGCGGTTCCCGCTGCGAACTCCGGCGTCGAAACGTTGCGCGGCAATGTCGGTCATTGCGTAGTCGACACTGCACTCGATATGGATATCAGGGTACTGCTCCCACAAAGGCAGCAGCTTCGGGCAAGCGACGCGAGTCCGGCTTCAATTTCGCTAAGCCGCGGTGCCAGCACGCTTAGCAGCCGCTCGCCCGCGTCGCACGCGCTCCAACTCGAAGAAGGCTCGTGCTGATCGCGTACGCAGCGCGAAGACGTCTACAAAAAACGTGGGCCGTGGAACCCGCGCCCTGGACGTTCATGGCGTCTGGTCAATGGATCCGATGCCAGGAAGGGACGTTGGGTTAGGTGGTGCTGCCCCTTTCTGGTCGGTCTCAGCGATTTGCCACGTGACGGACACTGATGACGAAAGTCAAGTGGACTTTCTCAGAGATACTCTACATTCCCATCGACGCTGATGGCTTGCCCGGACACGTTCCGTGCAGCGGGCGATGCCAGAAACAGCGTCATGGCCGCGATGTCTTCCACGGTCACCATACGGCGTAACGAGATCTTCTGCAAATACTGCTCGCGCATCGCCTCGAACGAGATACCGAGCGATTTCGCTCTCGCTGCGATGACGCGGTCCATACGTTCGCCTTGCACAACGCCAGGCAGGATGGCGTTGACGCGTACGTTGCTGGGTCCGAGTTCGATGGCGAGTGATTTCATCATCCCGACAATTGCCCATTTCGTTGCGGCATAGGGCGTGCGGTAAGCGTAGCCGAGCCGTCCCGCCACGGACGACATCGCGATGATGCTGGGGCAGTCCGAGGTCTGCTTCATTAACGGGACGGCCCCGCGTACAAAGTTGAACTGGCTGTGCAGATTCGTCGCGACAGTTCGTTCCCAATCCTGTGGGTCGATGGTTTCGACGCCACCGGTCGGTCCAGCAATTCCTGCATTGTTCACTAGAACATCAATACCGCCCAGCCTATCGGCCGCATCGACGACGATGCTGGCGACAGCTTCCCGAACACCAACGTCTGCCACGCCAGTGTGCAACGTGCGATTCTTCTCTTTCAGCGATTCGAGCGCGGCACCGTCGACGTCGCAGACGTAGACGGCGGCCTCGGCTTGTAGAAAGGCTTCGGCGATGCCGGCACCAATGCCGGAGCCGCCACCCGTAATCAGCACACGCAGACCAGGGCGCGGCCGTAGTAATGCCAGTGCGTTCATTCGTGTCTCCTTATGTCGTGCGGCGCGCATCAGAGCGTCATGCCACCGGACGCTTCGATGACTGCCCCATTGATGTAGCTTGCGTCATTGCTGGCAAGGAAGGCGTAGATACTCGCGATCTCCTCCGGCTTTCCTAGCCGGCGCAAGGGTACCTGATTGCGCATCTTTTCCAGTACCTCGCCGGGCACTGTCGAAAGGATTGGCGTTTCGATGAAGCCCGGTGCGACGGCGTTCACGCGGATTCCCTTTGGCCCCAGTTCGCGACTCCATGTTTTGGTGAAGCCGATGACGCCAAACTTTGCGGCTGCGTAGTTCGTCTGGCCGAAATTCCCGTAGACACCAACGACGGAACTGGCATTTAGAATGACGCCTGACCCCCGCTCCACCATGCCGTCCACCACCGCTTGCGTGACATGGAACACGCTGCGGAGATTTACGTCGATGACGTCGTCGAACTGCTGGGTCGTCATTTTCTGAAACCTGGCATCACGTGTAATGCCGGCGTTGTTCACCAGAATGTCCACGCGCCCGAATTGGCCGACTACCTCGGCAACCATACCGGACACGGCGGTGGTATTCGCCACGTCCACGCCAAATCCAACTGCGGTCGCGCCATCTTCCCGGCAAGCTGCGACCACCGCGCTCACGGCTTCTTGCTTGAGGTCGCATAGGGCGACTATGGCGCCTTCCTGCGCAAATTTGCGCGCCGTTGCCGCGCCGATGCCCTGTGCCGCCCCCGTAATGATCGCGACCTTTCCTGCGAGTTTCATGATTGTCTCTCTTTCGTACCGCTTGCTATGTGTCAGACGTTAGCCTTCGTAATCGGACGTGTCCCGGCGCTTCTCAATTCCGCCGTCGCGTCGCTCGAAGCCACGGGCTGCTCTTCGTGACGGATGGCACGTGCAAGCATCGGAATCATGACAAGACCCAGTACTGCAGCAGCCAAGATCACGTAGAAGCCGGTCGAACTCCTGCCAGATGCTGTCTCGGCGAGGCCAAACAGATAGGGACCGACAAATCCGCCGAGCAATCCGATGGTATTGATGAACGCCAGGCCAGCTGCTGCCTGTACGCCGTGCAGACGCTTCATGGCAATGGACCAGTAAGACGGCAACACGCCGCCGCCGAAGAACCCTGCCGCCGCTAGTAGCGCAATTTGTGCACCTTCGTTAGTTGTCGAAATGAAGGTGAGTGCGGCCACTACTAGACCTGTCGTCAGGATGCCGAGGTAGGCGCAATCATTACGCATCCGGCTGTGGATGCGCGGCAGAAGCAAGACGCCAGCGAAGAAGCCGAAGCCTACGCTGCTCGACAGGATGGCGATCAGCACCGAGGATTTGACGTGCATCTGGGACACAATGGAGGGCGTGAAGAAGTACAGCCCCACAAACGCGATCTGGTTCAGGAAATAAATCAGACTGATGCAGATCGTGGTGGGTCTCTTGAGCGCTGACACCCAGTCACCAGAGAACAGATGGGCGTGACCATGCGCGTCGATCACGGCATGTGCCTCCAGCGAGCGGCTTTCTTCGGGCGTCAGCCATTTCACGTCCGTTGGGCGATCCGGCAGGATGAAATAGAGGATACAACCAATCACCACGGTAGGCAGTCCTTCAAGCAGGAACATCCATTGCCAGCCATGCAGCCCGGCCAGTCCGTCCAGTTGCATGAGACCGATGCCGATGGGGTTGCCGATGATGAGCGCCAGCGCGGGCGCCGTATAGATCCAGCCTACCGCAACCGCGCGATCCTTCGGCGCGAACCACAGCGTAACCATATACATCAGCGCAGGAAAAAGGCCCGCTTCGGCGATCCCGAGCAGCACACGCAACGCATAGAACGACCATTCGCCTTGGACGAACATCATGCCGGCAGATAGTGCGCCCCATGTTACGGCGATGCGCGCGATCCAGCGGCGCGGCCCGATCCGATGCGCAATGAGGTTGCTGGGCACTTCCAGCAATGCATAGCCCAAGAAGAAGATGCCTGCGCCCAGCCCGTAGGCGGCAGCGCTGATACCGAGATCTGCTGCCAGGTGTGCCTTGGCAAGCGCCACGTTGGTGCGGTCGATGAACGACAGGAAGTAAATCCCGCACAAGATTGGGATGAGGCGCAGCATAGCCTTGCGCGTAGCCTGCGAATGCAGGCTATCGGCGGCGCGCGCAGCGGTGTTCGTTGTCATGAGTGGTCTCCGGTGTAGATCCCATGGCTCTTGTTGTTATGGCCGGATGCCTGTTGCTGACTTTCGGCCTTGCGCATGGGACGATCGAAATGAAGCGGGGTTGCTAGAACGAAACGTTCTTACTGCCCTTGAGGCCCAACATTTGCCGCGCCTCCGCTGGCGTGGCGACCTCGAAGGAAAGTTCTTCAAGAATTCGCCGGATCTTGCGAACCTGTTCCGCGTTGCTCTTGGCCTTCACGCCCCTGGACAGGTACACGCTGTCTTCCAGGCCCACGCGAACGTTTCCTCCCAAGATAGCGCCCATGGTGACCAGCGGCATCTGGTGGCGGCCTGCGCCGAGGATCGAGAAGTGATAGTTCTCCCGACCGAAGAGCCTGTCGGCCGTGGCGCGCATAACGGACAGGTTCTCCGGGTCGGCGCCGATGCCGCCCAGGATGCCGAACACTGACTGGATGAAGAACGGCGGCTTGATCAGGCCCGCGTCGATGAAGTATGCGAGATTGTAAAGGTGACCCACGTCGTAACACTCGAGTTCGAAGCGGGTGCCGTGATCACGGAATTCAGTCAGGATGTTCTTGATGTCCCGGAACGTGTTGCGGAAGATCATGTCCTCCATGCCTTCGACATACTCCTTCTCCCAGTCGAAGCGCCACGAAGACATCTTCTCTGCAATCGGATGCAGGGAGAAGTTCATCGAGCCCATGTTCAGCGAGCACATTTCCGGGCGTGCGAATCGCGCATAGGCCAGGCGCTCGTCAAGTGACATACGGGTGCTGCCGCCGGTGGAAATGTTGATCACCGCGTCGGTCTCACGCGCGATGTCGGGCACGAACTCCCGGAAGACCTCGGGTTTCGGAGTCGGTCTGCCGTCCGAGGGATCGCGCGCGTGCAGATGGAGGATAGCGGCGCCTGCCTCAGCCGCTTCCAGCGCTTGCGCACGGATCTCTGCAGGCGTGATGGGGAGGTATTCCGACATCGACGGTACATGTGCCGAACCCGTTACGGCGCACGAGATGATGACTTTGCGGTTGCTACTCAATGCTTGTCTCCAGTGTCCTTCCGGGCTGCGCCGGTCCGCGCTTACCCGAATCTTGTGACACTGATAGTAGTGAGATAGGATGCTCCGTGTAAGGTCATTTTCGGACAAGAGGGGGTCCTTGCCGGACAAAACTGGAAAAACGCCGTGTCGTCGAAACTATCGTTACCCAACGAGCGCGTACATGCGCCGTACAAAATTGCGGCATTGGTCGAGGTGCTCGCCGAGCAAGGCATCGATCCCGCCCAGAGCCTGAAAGGCTCTGGTATTGAACCGGATGAAATTTACGATGCCGCCGTGCTGACCTCGGTGCGTCAGTACGCTACGGTCTGCAGCAATGCCGTGGCCTTGTCTTCCGATCCCGCGACACCTTTCAGGACAGGTTCCCGGCTGCACCTATCTGCCTACGGGATGTACGGATACGCGTTGATGTCCTGCCTGTCGCTGCGGGACTATTTCCGGCTCGGGGTTAAATATCACCGTCTGGCAACACCCACGCTTACCATCGCCTGGACGGAGTATTCGGACCGGGGCGTATGGACCTTTCCGGATGCCTTTACCTCGAACCAATCCCGCGAAGTCCAGCAGTTTCTGCTAGAACAGCAGTTCACACAGCATGTCACGCATCTGCAGGATGTCGCGGGGAAAAGCTGCCCGCCCGTGCAGGCGAATTTCTCCTATCCGGCGCCGCGCTACGCTGCAATTTACGAAGAATACTTGTGCTGCCCATGTGCCTTCGACCAGGAGACTTGCGAACTCATTTATGACAGCTCGATCCTGGACCACAAGCCGCAACTCGCACACCTGCATACAGCGGCACTACTGCAGGAAACCTGCGACCGGCTGATCGGGCAAGCGAAGACGTCGATCGGTGCATCGGGAGAGGTCTACCAGTTCCTGATGCGAAACCCCGGAGAGTTCCCGTCGATGGAGGCAGTTGCCAGCGCGTTCAACATGACGAGCCGGACATTGCGTCGACGGCTCGATGCGGAGGGCACTTCCTTCGTCACCATCGTCGACGACGTCCGGCGCTCGCTTGCGACGGAATACCTGAGGACGACGAAGATGAGCGGCGACGATATAGCGATGTTGCTCGGCTTCAGCGACACCGCGAATTTCCGCCGCGCGCTCAAGCGCTGGACTGGAAAAAGCTTGACCGAGCTTCGCGCGCTCTAGAAGGGCGTCGGTGCCGTTGCCGGAGACAGGCGATGGCCGGCGCTCCGACTAGGGAGTATTCGCTGGACGCTTTTCCAAAGGCTTCAGGACCTGACCGATTCGGGCGGCACACTCACTAATAAACGACGCGACGCGAAAACTGCCCTCGTCAACATCGCCCCGGTTCAACAGGCCAGCCCACGCTGGTACTCGGATAGCAGTCGGCGGCACTCTTAACCTTCTGATCAGGAGGATGGTTCCCTTGGCTGGTCCGGTTGGGTCACTCCGTTATGCCATGCGTCCAACCGGGGACGTTTACGAAATAGCGCAGCGCTTTGCCGGCACCATGCCCCCGCATTTGCCCGCTGGCGACCATCGCCGAAAGATCGCGAGTGGCGGTTGCTTTTGAAACCCCGGTCATCTTCATGTACTTCTCAGCGTTCAGCCCTCCCAGGAAGCCACCATCGCCGTCGTCCAGTAGTCGCTGCAGCACTTTGCGTTGCCGTTCATGAAGAGCGATACCTTCCTGTTTTTCCCAAAATCGCCGCTTTTCGATCGCCTGGTCGATGACCTGATTGGCGGCATGACAGGCCGCAGTGCTTTGCCGGGCAAACCACTGTACCCATGCCGTGACGTCGGTCTGGCTGCGCTGGGCTTGGTTCAGGGCGTCATAGTAGGCCGCACGTGACGCGAGCAACTGTCGCGAAAGACTGTATAGCCGCACCGGTTGCCGCAAGTGCTGCGCCACGGCCATGTCTGCAATCGCGCGGCCGATACGGCCATTCCCGTCCTCAAAAGGGTGAATAGTTTCGAACCACAGGTGAGCAATGGCAGCGCGAGCCAAGCCGTCGATAGGCTTGCCTCGAACCGACATCGCCGATGTCGCGTTCGGCGAGGTGTCGGCAAACCAGAGGAGAAATCGCTCCATTTGCATCGACACGTCTTTCGAGGGTGGCGCCTCGTAGTGCACGACTTCGCGTCCCGGTCGACCGCTCACTATTTGCATGGGATCCACGTGGTCTCGATAGCGCCCGACCGCAATTCGGTGGATGCCGGATGTGCCGCCAGGAAATAGGGCAGACTGCCACCGACACAAACGGTCTTCGTCCAAAGGCGTATCAATCGCCGAGGTGGCGTCACAAATGACATCCACCAGACCGTCGACGCTACGGTTAAATGGCCCGGACGTTGCCAAGCCCAACCTCCTCATGACCGACGAACGGACGGCATCGAGCGGTAGACGCTCCCCTTCAATAGCGGCTGTCGCCAGCACCTCGTCGGACAGTGCATCCAACGCGACCTCACTCGTCCTGCCAAGGCCGAGTGTTGTGGCCTTGCCTTCCAGGAGGCCATACGTGCGATAGGCTTCAGCTAGGTCAGAGGCAGTCTGGTGAGCGTCATAGGCGAGGGCGTCTTCGGGCCAATCTGCCCGCCGCCAGATCCACGGGGAAGAAGTATCCATGAGCCGCATATTCTCACATACGGCTCAATCTATGAGTCGAATTCCGAAAGATCCAGACTACAGACGCTCAAAAAATGCCTAGATATTAACTTTTGGGCGTTCGTTGGCACGAAGAAAGCGTTTGGATTTGCTTCTACGCCGGTGGGGCGCTCCGTTACCCCATCACATATTCCGTTGGTTCCTTCGATGCGAAGAGAGGATGGTTTCGTATCGCCTGTTCGAGGTCCGACTGATTATTCATCGCTGTCGCTTTGCGCGATGGGCCGAACTCGGCAATCGGCAGCGTGAAAGAGATCTCGCTGCAGGAACTCCTGCTACAGCGTTAGAAAGGCGCGCGCGGCTGGAACATGAGCGGCGTAGCGGGACTTGCTGCGCGCTCGTATTGTTGACTGCAACGCAAGTCATATTCGCAGCCTGGCGGCTTTATCGTCGTGAGAGTCGAAGTCAGACTTCGGGCTTGGCCTGGGCGACGCCCATTCGCGCAAGACCGTGCTCGAAAGCTGGTGCATGGAAAGGCGCCACTCTCCAACGAGGACAATTGCCGTGAAAAAAACACTCGCCAAGACTTTCCTGATCGGGACGCTGCCGCTATTCATCCATGCCGCGTCCGCAGCGGATTGGTATCCATCGCCTTATGGCGCGCGCGACGAGATTGGTGCGGCCAACCTGCTGACACCGGACGTCGTCAAGCAGGCGGTCACGCTGGTGAAGAGTGGCAAGACCTATCCGCTGGCTGTGCCGGTGGACAAGTCGCTCCCGGCCTACCGGCATCGCAGCTTCCAGCTCTACAACGTGCAGGTTGGGCAGCAGGCCGGGCTGTCGCTTGGCCCGAACAAGTTCACGTTCAACGACGAACTGGTCAATGCTTGGACCGGCGTCGGGACACAGCTCAACGGTATCGGTCATATCGGCATCGACAATGTGTACTACAACGGGAACCGGGCCGCCGATTTCGTCAGCGTGAATGGTGTCCGAAAGCTCGGCGTGGAGAAAGTGCCGCCGCTGGTGACACGCGGTGTGGTACTCGACATGACCGCGCACTTTGGCAAAGCCATAGTTCCTGGCGGCACCGAGTTCTCGGTGGCGGATGTACAAGCCGTACTGAAAAAGCAGGGCATCACGCTACGCAAGGGCGATGTGGTGCTATTCAATACTGGCTGGCTGGAGTTGATCGGGAAGGACAACAACCAATTTCTGGAAGTGGAGCCCGGCATCGGCATGGACGCCGCCAAATGGCTGGCTGACCAAGGCATCGTAGCCTTCGGGGGAGATACATGGGCTTCGGAGGTCTACCCGAGTCCGCACGGAAAGGAAGAGTTCCCGGTGAATCAGTACATGCTCGCGAAGCGTGGAATCTACAACCTGGAGTTGATCGACAGCCGGGCGCTGGTACGAGATCAGGCGTGGGAATTTCTGTTCGTCTTGGGGCAGCCACTCTATGTGGGATCCACGCAGGTCAACGTGAATCCGGTTGCCATTCGATAGACCATCCTTCGGTCAACGCCGTACGCAGATCCCTACTGCGGCAGCCGGCGGCGACATCGTCGATTTCCGCCGCTGGCCCATAACCAGGCAAGCAGTGCTATCGATCAATGCTGCCGCTTCGAGGATCAGATCTGCCACTTACTGCGGATGCGTAGCTTGGTCGGTTTGCTGGCGCGTGACGATGTCAGAGAGACGGGCAACGTGGCTGTGGTAAAAGTAAGGGCGGCGTCTGCCGCCCTTACTCTGATCGCATGCCGTCTTACACGAATGCTCCTTCTACCAGCAATGCCGGTGCCTGGACGGCAGCAGGCTTCACGTTCGTGGTCTTCCCAGGGCGGACGACCTTTGCCACCGGTGAGCGCAGATTGCGTCCCTGGCAACATGCCACTACAATTGAGGCATATTGCCGGAGCATGCGATGCAGACAACCACCTTTCGTCCGTCAGGAGCTCGCGCGCCTTATGAGCGCTATCTTGATCAATTAAGTGCCTTTTTAAGCACTAAAGTGCGCAATGGCGCCGATCTTGCAACGCTTGCCCATGACCGACTGCCCGCCGACATCCTCGAACGCCTGCTGGAAATTGGACTTACGTGGGACGAGGTGGCGTTCATTATTCCTCGCCGAACCCTAAGCCATCGGCGCGACAAAGGGCAGCCGCTGACCATTGAGGAATCCGACAAGGCCATTCGGCTGGCCCGTATCCTTGCCCAGGCCACGAACACCTTCGGGGATGCCGAACGGGCGCTGCACTGGCTACGCGCGAAGCAGCGACGGCTGGGAAGCATTACGCCACTCGAGATGGCCGGCACCGAGCAGGGCGCGCACCTGGTGGAAGAGCAACTGGTGCAGATCGACGAAGGATACTTCGCCTGATGACTCTTTGGCGCATCAGTAACTATGCCGACCTCAAAGGGATTGGTGGCTTGCGGGCAGGGGGCCGATGGCATTATCCCGGGCAGCCCGTGGTGTATTTGGCGGAGCACCCCGCCTTGGCTTTTCTGGAAATCCTGGTACATCACGAGGTTTCGCGGATCGAGGAACTGCCCAGGGATT
Source organism: Cupriavidus agavae (assembly GCF_004217045.1). Classification (GTDB taxonomy): domain Bacteria; phylum Pseudomonadota; class Gammaproteobacteria; order Burkholderiales; family Burkholderiaceae; genus Cupriavidus; species Cupriavidus agavae. The sequence continues at coordinate 173,839 of NZ_SGXM01000006.1, read as the reverse complement.
ATCAGCTTCTCACCGTGGAAATCGAAGATGCAGTCGCCGTCGCTAGCATTTCCGATTTGCCCGACGACTGGAAGCAAAACGCAGGCTGGTCGAAAAATGCTGGAACGGAGTGGTTGTCGGTGCGATCCGGCCTGCTATTGAAAGTGCCGAGCGTGCTGGTCCCATATGCATCGAACTACCTGTTCAATCCACTACATCCCGACGCTGCAAAGGCTAAGGTGGGGGAAGCGCGGCGCGTAGAACATGACCCCCGTATTCTGTCCTTGCTTTCCGAACCGCGGGCAAGGTGAGGGCGGCCGTGCACCATGGAATATGGTAAGGGCCCCGTCGGAAGAAGGAGTATGGCGCAGCGTCAAAACGGGTTGACGGAAGAACTCTCCACCGGAGCCCTCCGACGAGGATGCGCCACCAACGGAAGTGCCTAAGAACGCTCGTGCGGACGTCGAAGGGGTTATCAACGGTCGTGTCGTCTTGAAGGCGCTTAGCCGGGAACCTCTGAAGAGCGAGTTTTTAGCCAATAGAATTTGCTATGGTGTGGCAGGTGCGTAGTGCAATTCCAGAGGTTCTCGTGGCGCATTTATCTCAACCCAGCAGTGACGCCACCGCAGGGGGAAGGCCAGCGTTGGGTTTCTTTGGCGGCTTGGCGAAACTGCCTTCACGGCTGGTCCCGGCCCGTAGTGCCACTAACGATTCGCAATGGCGGATAGCGCTGCTGACACCATCCACGACGGGCACGGGAATTTTGCCCTCGAGCGCCCGCGCCAAACCTGCGAGCGGCGCTCCGGCGACGATGATCACGTCAGCGCCATCTTCGCGCACCGCTCGCAGACTCATTTCCTCAAGTGCGGCAGTATGGTCCTGTTGCACGGTGCCAATATCCCGCAACGGCGACTGCAGCGACCGGATGCTTGCCAGCCGCGATGCCAGTCCATTGGCGGCAACTGTCTCGCGATACCATGCCTCGATGCGATGCGAGATGGCGATGATCGAGAAGCGCTGACCCAGCAGGCAGGCGCTCGCCAGAGCGGCCTCTGTCATGCCGACGACGGGCACGTCGAACAGTTCCTTGAGGCCGGCGAGTCCCGGGTCGCCGAAGGCGGCCACAACCAGTCCGTCGAAGCTGCCGGCGTGCTCCGACGCCGCGCAGGCGGTGGCGTAGCCGCCCACCAGCGCTTCGAACCGGGTTTCGATATAGGCCACGCCGAAGCCCGCCGTAGCCATCGTGATCCGGGTGTTGGGCGAGACGGTGCGCCGAGCTTCCGCATGGATCAGGCTGGTGACCGACTCGCTGATATTCGGGTTGACGATCAGAAGATTCATGGAGTGTCTCGATGTGCGATCAAAGCTCGGGTTGTCCGGCTTCGAGGAACTTGCCGCGTCCGGCGGCCGGCTCCAGGTATTCGCCATTGCGCACGAGCATTTCTCCGCGCGAGAAGGTCGTCATCGGCCAGCCGGTGACTTCGATGCCTTCATACGGCGTGTAGTCGACGGCGTGGTGCAGGTTGCTATTGGCGATGCGCACTTTACGTGAGGGATCCCACAGCACGATGTCGGCATCGGCGCCCACTGCAATGGTGCCCTTCCGTGGATATAGGCCGTAGATCCGCGCGGGCCGGTAGGATGTCAGTTCCACGAACTGGTGCAGCGATAGCTTGCCGCGCTGCACGCCATCGAACAGTAGCGGCAGGCGAGTCTCGATCCCCGGTACGCCGTTCGGAATATGGTCGAAAGGCTGTACGGTTCCTCTTAACTTCTTGCCCGCGGGGTCGTCGTAGTTGAAAGGTGCGTGATCAGACGAGAACACGCTAAACACGCCGTTTTCCAGCGCACGCCATACGGCAGCCTGGTTTTCCGGGTCGCGCGGCGGCGGGCTGCACACGCACTTGGCGCCTTCATAGCCATCGTCGCCGGGCAGGCCCATATCCTCCGCGGTCAGGTAGAGGTATTGCGGGCACGTCTCGGCAAGGATTTTCAGGCCGCGGCCCTGTGCCCAGCGGATCTGCTCGATGGCTTCCTTGCCGGAGACATGCACGATCAGGATCGGCACATCGACCAGTTCGGCAAATGAAATGGCCCGATGCGTGGCTTCGCGCTCGACCACGGCGGGGCGAGCCAGGCCATGGAAGCGGGGCGCAATGCGGCCTTCGGCAGTCAGCTTGTCCGTCAGCCACGAGATGCAGTCGGCATTCTCGGCATGCACCATGACCAGTGCGTTGTTCTGGCGCGCTACGTCGAGCACCTCCAGCATCTCGCGGTCGGAGAGTTTCAGGTCGTCATAGGTCATGTAGACCTTGAACGAGGTATAGCCCTGGCGGATCAGCGCGGGCAGTTCGTCCTGCAGCACGGAAGGGGTCGGATCGGCCACGATCAGGTGGAACGCGTAGTCGATCACGGCACGGCCTTCGGCACGACGATGGTAGTCCGCCACAGCGGCTTTCAACGAGTGGCCTTTCTCCTGGGCGGCGAACGGAATCACCGTCGTGGTCCCGCCGCATACCGCCGCGCGGGTGCCCGTGAAGAAGTCGTCGGCCATGCGCATGCCCTCGGGCATGGGCTGGTCCAGATGGCAGTGGCCGTCGACGCCGCCGGGCAGGGCCAGCAGGCCCGTTGCGTCGACTTCCTGCTGTCCGGCAGGCAGATCGTGGCCAAGCGCCACGATCTTGCCGTGCCGTACGCCGATGTCGCAGCGGAACCGGTCCGAGGCGGTGACCACGTCCGCATTGCGGATCACGAGGTCGAGATTGTTGTCTGCAGGCATGGTCATCACTCTTCGATGCGGGTGGCTTACTCGACGTCGCGGAACAGGCGGCCCCAGCCCTTCAGGGCGCTGGTATCCACGCCGGCAAGCCGCAGCGACTTCCACACCACGGTGGAGATGGTGTCGTACAGCGGAATACCGGTCTCGGCCTCCAGTTCCTCGGCCAGGTGGGCCGCGCGCAGATTGGTGCAGAACGTGGTGATGGCCTGCACGTTCTCCTTCGCCAACTCGCGAACCATGCGGCGAATGGTGTCTTCTTCCACCGCTGCGAAGCTGTAGTTCACATGCAGCTCCAGATGCCGTTCCGCCGACGCGTCAAAGCCGCTGCGCTGGTAGTTGGCGATGATGCGTTGCTGCACATCGTCGAGATAGGGCGTGGCCAGTCCGAAGCGGCGCGCGTCGGTTTTCTCGAGAATCTCGTTCAGTGCCAGCACCGATGTGGTAGCCGGAATTCCAGTGGCCTCGGTGATTTGCCTGCACAGCGCCTGATCCTTGTCGAAGCCAAGCCAGCCCGACGAGGTGCCGTTCCATGCGATGACATCGACACGGGCATCGGCCAGCAGCCGCGCCGCGCCCAGAATCTTCTCCAGGTCGAATTGTCCCAGTGCCTGGTCACGTAACGAAATTTCGGTGACCGTGAAGCGCGAGAAATGCGCGCTGACGTTGGGCAGGCCGCTCACCATTGCACTGGTAATGGGCTCCAGCGCCGTGTTGGACGAAGGCGTCAGCATGCCGAGACGAGTTTGCTTGCTCATGGTTGGTTCTCAAGAGTTGACGGGCACCGTCTGGGCGCGGTACCTCATTGTTGATATTGTTTTTATTGTTCGGGCTTGTCGTTGAAGGCGAGCTGAGTGCCCGGGACACCGTGGCTGGCGCGCGCGAATTCCAGTTCCTTCTTCAACGCAGCCTGACGACTGGCGTCAGGCTTGACGGTATAGCCGGCCTGCAGCGCAGGCAGTATGTAATCGTTGACCATCTGGCGGTACAGATCCAGGTACTTTGCATCCCGCAGGCCGCCTTGCGTCGACATGATGCTGTTCATGACGATCACCGCCTTCTGCTCTGGCAGCACGGTAATGAACTGCCCCTTGTAGCCCATGGCGCTGAATTCGCGCTCCGATTGGACGATGTTGTTGACCCAGCAGTAGTATCCGTAGTCCCTCGCCGGGCCGGATGGCGTGGTCATCTGGGCCACCCACGAAGCGGGCACGACTTGCTGACCATTCCATCTGCCCTGATCGAGCATCAGCATGCCGAGCCGCGCCATGTCGATCGAGCGCAGCCGCAATCCCCAGCCGCCCGACACGGCGCCCTTGCCGTCGGCGCCATCCCAACGAAAGTGAGACATGCCGAGCGGCTTGAACAGACGCTGCGCAGCATATTGCTGCTCTGACATGCCTGTGGCTTGAGTGATCGTGGCCCCAACCAGTACTGGGTTCACGTCGATGTAGTCGAATTCGGTGCCGGGCGTCGTGCGCACACTGGCGGACGCCGCCACCTTCAGTCTGTCGGGAACGCCGTAGTAGAGCGTGTCCGTGCCTTCCACCAGCTTGTATGACAGTCCGCTCGACATCGACATCAGATGACGTAGCTGGATTTGCTGCTTGTCCGCTAGCGCGGCCGCCAGATCCGGGCGCACGGCAGCCAGTTTCTGTGCCGGGGCATCCGTGGCAGCAAGTTCGCCATCGCCAACCAGCGTGCCCACCAGCAGCGCGCTGACGAACTTCGTGACCGAATACAGCTCGTGGTTGTGATCGCGGGTCACGCCGTCGGCATAGCGCTCAAACACGAGCTTGCCATCCTTAACGACCAACAAACTCCGCACATCGAGCTGATCGCGGCGAATCATTTGGGACAAGGCCACCAGCCGTGCCGAATCCACGCCGACGGCTTCCGGCTGCGCGGTGGGAATGCCACCTGCGTTGTCCGCCGTGGCTGCTGCTGCCTGCAGCGCACCGGCCACGAGGATCGCGGCTGTGGCAATCAATGTGAATCGTTTCATGGGTGTCTCCGCCAGCCGGCGTGTTGTCACGCCGGGTTCGCGAGGCCGGTGGTCAGACCGGGATTTTCTTTTCGTAGTCGATCGCCGTGGAAGCCAGCAGCAGGCCCACGCCGGCGGCGGCGAAGAACATCAGGGCCAGAAAGTACGAGCCGGTGTACTGCACGATCAACCCGACGATGATGGGCACGCTAATACCACCGATATTGCCGCCAAGATTCATCACACCACCCAGGAAGCCAATCTTGTTGCGGGTGCCCAGGATGGACGGGATACACCAGAACAGGCCACACCAGCGCAGGAAGAACAGCGTGGAAGAGAGCAGGGCGACCACTAACACGGGGTCGGTCACGTAGGCCACCGAGAAAATGGAAACCGTGGCCACGACCGCCGCGATGCCGAACAGCGTACGCATAACCACGTTGGGACGTCCGCCGGCTTCCTTCCACTTGTCGGCAATCCAGCCACCGATCAGTTCGCCGATGAAGCCGCAGAAGAAGATGATGAAGCTGGCGCCGCCCATGGCCTTGATGTCGAAGCCGTGCACCTTATTCAGGTAGTTGGGCATCCAGGTCAGCAGGCCGTAGAACACGGTGTTGAAGCACATCCAGCCAATGGCCATGCACCAGACCGAACGGTACTTGAAGAAATCGAGCGAGCGACCCGACAGGTTGGCCGGCTCGGCGCGGTGCTCGTTGGCTTGTGCGTCTTCGATATAGCGCGCTTCGATCTCGTTGACGCCGGCGTGCTCACGCGGCGAATTGCGGATGTACCACCATGCCACGGCACCGGCGATGATGGTACCCACACCAGCCACGACAAAGGCCAGTCGCCATGAGCCCAGCGATGCTATCAGCGAGGTGATGATGATCGCGCCCAGCGCGGCACCCAGCGGTGCGCCACCATCCAGCAGCGTGGCGCCGCGGCCGCGTTCGTTCTGGGTCATCCAGATGGCGTTGAGCTTGCCGCCAGCCGGATAGATCGGCGCTTCGGCAGCGCCCAGCCCGAGACGGGTCAGAAGCAATGCGGTGGAAGTGGTGCAGACCGCGGCCAGTGCCTGGAAGGCGCCCCAGAACACGGTGGCGCAGGCGATCACGATGCGCGGTTTGTACTTGTCGGCCAGCATGCCGCCAGGTACCTGCATCAGGGCGTACGTCCAGAAGAACGAACTCAGGATCAGGCCCTGCATGGTGGGACTCAGGTCGAATTCTTTCGCGATTAGCGGCATCGCCACCGACAGCGACGCACGGTCGATGTAGTTGATGGCGATGAGAAACAGCATCATCACAAAGATCTTCCAGCGAACGCTGCTGCGCGTTGCCGTCATCGTGGCGGCGTGGCTAGTGGTAGGCATGACGAGGGTGTCTCCTTGCTTCTGGGTGCTGCGTTGTCGAGGCGGGTTCTATTCATGGTGTCGCGCAACTGGACCGAGTATAGGATACGTAATCTGTAATTACAACGCTGCCAAGTTATTGATTTATATAGCTATAGGGTAAGCCCCAATCTGGTGTGATAGTCTTAGATCTGGTGCAGAATTCCCACTTCTGGTGATGTCCTTGACACAAGCTCTTCCCAAAACCGCCCGCCTGCGCACACTGGGCATGTCCGCCGGAATCGCGGCGAGTCTGCGCACGATGATCCAGGAAGGCGAACTGCCGCCGGGAGCACGCATTGACGAGAAAGCGTTCTGCGATGCGTTCGACGTGTCAAAGACACCGCTGCGCGAAGCGCTCAAGGTGCTGGTGTCCGAAGGGTTGGTGCTGCACCGCCAGTACATCGGCTATCGCGTCGCACCGCTGGACCTGGATGAGTTGCGCGAGACCTTTGAAACCCTTCATGGGCTGGAAACGCACGCCGGCCAACTGGTGGCGAATCGGTTGAGCGATGTCGCGCTCGCGAAAATCGAGCGGAAGCACCAGGCCATGATTGACGCCCATGCGGGGGGCAAGCGCACGGATTATTTCCGTATCAACCAGGAAATCCACCAGATGATTGTGGACAGCGCCGACAACGCCGTCCTCTCAGGGATTTATGCCACTTTGATGAGCAAGGTGCATCGTGCGCGCGGTGCGGCCAACGCAGATCAATTGCGTTGGCAAGAATCGCATGAAGAGCATGACGCCATCATGGATGCTTTGCGCGAGCCAGGACGACCACGCTTGGCAACCATCCTGCGCGATCACTCGGAGAACACGGCGCGCGAGGTGTTGCGGGTAGTGGAGCAGACTCTCGCAGAGCCGAGCGATCGAGTGGTCAACGCGCGGCGCGGCAGATAACCGAGTGGTCGCTCTTTGCGATGTAAGTCCGACCGCGGGAGAAAACGTTGTTTCCACGCTCGACACCGGTAGGTACCCGAGTGGACAGTCGCGAGTAGGTTTTGAGCAAGACCCCGAAGTTTCGGCAATTCGCATGCCGAGCGGCGGCGCGACCGTGAGCACTCTTGTTGCGGAGAAGAGAATGGGCGCAAAAATGGGAGTTACCGGGTGCTGAATGCCGACCTTCGTGACGCCTTAGCCGATCGTCAGAATCTTTAGAGGTGCCGTCGGCAAGGGCTCTTGCCGACCCTTAGACGTCGGTCGACGAGTCAACGACAAACGACCGATTACCGCCGAACTGCAGTCATTCGGAAGAATTGACCACACAGACTCGCTAGGAAGCCGACTTGCGACACAGGCAATAGACGAACTCCTGGGAACTGCCCCATGGGGTAAGGTGGTTTTCGGTTTTGTGCTGCACGAGTTCGAACGAATCGCCAAACTCGCTGTGCAGCGCTTCGGCGGAGTAGCGTTGGACTGGCAGGCCGCTGCATTGCGCAGGGCCATTTTCGCCGAACGATCCGACGATCGCCCACCCGCCTTGTCGTAGTGCGCGCATCACTTGTTCTACATACTGGACGCGCTGTGCAGGGTCCGTCAGGAAATGAAATACGGCCCGATCATGCCAGACGTCGATGTGGTTGGCAGGAAGGTCGAGTTTGAGCACGTCGCCAGCCAGCCAATGAACCTTGCCGGCGCGGGTGTCCAGACGCATGCGGCAGACATCAAGCGCTTTCTCTGAGATGTCGTTGACCGAAACATCGCTGTAGCCGCTGTCGAGCAGGTCGTCCACAAGTGTTGATTCACCACCACCAATGTCCAGCACGCGGGCAGCAGTCGACGGGGTTGCGGCGCGGATGAAATCCAGGGAGGTGTACAGGTGTGGCGCATACCAGCTCACTTGGTCGGCCGCCTTGTGCGCGTAGACATCTTCCCAGTGCGATCGCTTGGTCATAGCGGTTGAGTCGCTCCTAGCGGGGAGCAACGCCTTCGTCAGCCTGTTTAATTTTGAGCCAGTCACCCGTCGGGCGCCCGTGCCAGTCCTTGCGCCGCTGCGCGGCCAACCAGAGCAGTGCAAGTGCCGCTGCGCCGAGCCACGGCAACAGCAGAAGATTCATTGTCTGCCAGCCGAGATTCCTCAGCAAGCCTCCCGCGCCGAACGAGCACGACAGTCCGACGGCAAAAATCGTCATGTCGTTAGTCGCTTGGGCTCTGCTCTTTTCGGCAGCCGAGTAGGTCTCTGTCAACAGGCTGGTGCCGCCGATGAACAGGAAGTTCCAGCCGACACCCAGCAGTACGAGCGCACCTGCGAACGATGCGAATCCCGTGCCGGTCCAGGTGGCAAACACATGAGTCGAAAGCAAGCAGACGCCGGCCAGCATGACGCGGATGGCGCCAAACCGCGCGATCAACGTACCGGTAATGAAAGAGGGCAGAAACATGCCCAGCACATGAAGCTGGATGACGGTCGCAGCATCGCCGATCGCGTGATGGTGGTGGATCATGGCGAGCGGCGTAGCCGTCATGGCCAGGATCATGATGCCGTAGCCAGTTGCGGCGCCGAACAGCGCCACCAGGTAGGCCGGTTGGCAAACGATTTGGCGCCACGTACGCCTGGCAGTGGCGCTCGCTTCACGTGCTGCTGTCTCCGGGGGCATGCGCAGGAAACCCAGCACGCCGATGGCCACAGCGGAAACCGCTGATAGCAGCAGGAACGATCCGGCGTACATGACTGGCAGCATCGTGCCCCCGAACCTGGCAAGCGTGGGGCCGAGCAGGGCGGCGACAACCCCGCCTGCCATCACCAATGCGATGGCCCGTGGACGGAACACCTCGGTCGCCACTTCGCTGGCTGCAAATCGATAGAACTGGGCGAATGCCTGGTAGGCACCGACGAAGAACGTGCCCAACGCCAGCATCGGCAGCGATCCCGATTGCACGCCATACGCGGCCACCATGCCGCCGATCAGTCCGCTTGTGGCGCCGGCGATGAAGCCCCTGCGACGTCCGCTCTGAGCCATCCATGCCGAAGCCGGGAACATGACTGTTGCGGTTCCCAGAAACATGGTTGCAACGGGGAGCGTTGCCAACATCGGCACGGTTGTGATTTGGCTGCCTGCAAGAGCGCCGACAGTCATGACCAGGACAGACGCCGTTTGAAATAGCGCTTGCGCGATGGCCAGCAGGAAGACTTGTTGCCGCATGGTTGGGCCGTAGATCCGGATTGCACACTGAGGCTGGCAGTATGCGCAGCGCAGGTTTATTATTCAAACGAATAAATTTACGCCTGAATCTCAAATTTTCTAATGGACCGCATTCCGATAGACATCCGCCATCTGCAGACCCTGGTTGCGCTTCGCGACAGCGGTAGTGTGTCGAAAGCAGCAACTTGGCTACGCCTCACGCAGGGCGCGCTGTCGCACCACATCAAGAGCCTCGAAGACTTTTATGGCGTGCCACTTTTTGTGCGGAAGTCGACGCCAGTGGCCTTTACGCCTGCCGGGCGACGACTGCTGGAAACTGCGGACAAGGTCATTCCGATCCTGCATCAAACGACCCGCGATCTCGTGCGTCTGGCAAAGGGCGCCACCGGGACGTTGCGCATCGCTATTGAATGCCACACCTGTTTCGACTGGTTGATGCCCGCCGTGGACGCCTTTCGCGCCCGCTGGCCCGAGGTTGAGGTAGACCTGGTGTCGGGATATCAGTCGGACCCGGTGGGGCTGCTTCATCGTGGCGATGCGGATCTGGCAATCGTTTCATGCAATGACGGGGAAGCCGGCGTCGACTATCGCCCGCTGTTCCGCTACCGGATGGTGGGGCTAGTTGCGAACGATCATCCACTGGCCGCAAAGGCGTATCTGGACGCCGAGGATTTTCGTCATGAGACGCTGATTACGTACCCCGTGGAGGAAGATGCCTTGGACGTGGTGCATCAACTGCTGCGTCCTGCGGGTATCACGCCGACACGTCGCACCACGGAGCTGACCGTCGCCATCCTGATGCTGGTGGCCACCCGGCGTGGTATCGCGGTGTTGCCACGATGGGCCGTGCAGAACTACCTGCAGAGGCAGTACGTCACAGCCAAACCACTGACTCGCGACGGGTTGATGTCAGAGATCTGGGCGGCCACCCTGCCGGCCAGCGACAGCCGTCCCTATATCGCCGAGTTCGTGGCATTGATCCGTGAAACTGGTGCAGCGGCGTTGCCGGACATTGAACTGACAAAGTGAGGGAAAGTGGCACAGAGGACAGTGCGTTATTGTTTAGTCATTACCATGGCTGAATGTTCCGAAATTGGCCAACAGCAGACTTCCGTCGGTCAGCCGCACATTGGCCGTTTCTGGCCGAACTCAGCCGTCGCCCACATCCAGGACGTGACCGATTTCTGCGAGCTGCCCGGCGTTATTTGATCGATCTGGAAATGCGCGATCGATTGACCCGCATTGAGTGCACGCTGTAGCCGGTCCGGCGGGTCGCCACATCCATACCGGGTGTGGCCCTGTGCATCGCGAAAGCGTACCAATTCCGCCGGTTCGCCAAGCCGGGGAAAGCAGCCGGCCTGCTCCAGATCGCACAGGTGCAAGCCGAATTTCGCCATCTGGGTCTTGACCTACAGGATGGCGTCAGCGCGCTCGCGCGGACGCTGCGCGTCCGATTCGGTGGTCAGTGCAAGCAGCATGGAGAAGATGTGGCGAGAGAGTGTGGTGATGCGAAAGGAAGGGTGCCCGCGACGCACCATGGTGGCTGCGCGAGCAAGAACTATTCTAGCGTGACTGCGCGGTTCGGCTTCCGCTGTCGACTCGGGCCGCTCAATGGGCTGCGCCGGTACGCAGCGATGCGGCCGAGGGTGTCCGGTAATCCGGAGTTCCGGTTCCACCTGCGATCCTGAGGGCATAGTGTGGCGCCAGGTCGGCAACCCTGTGCAAGCCGGGATGACGTCGGCCGTCGCTCAAGCCGCCCTCTTGGCGTGCGCCAGGCATTGGCTCACCCAGACTTCCCTACGGCCGCACAGTCTCGGTGTCCGCCTCGTTTGGTCATGCGAATGCGCGCGTGAACTCGGCAATGAAGTCCAAATTGCTCCAATTTCTCAGTTTGGTGGGTTCCCGCAAGCCCTGGAACTCCAGTCGACCACACAGCCACGCGTTCAATTCTTGAGGCGCACTTCGGTTTCTGGTGACGAATGGCTTGCCGTAACCGGCCAGTCATCACACATTCTGCGCCAAGCCCCAGCAGTTGACTCATGCAGGTTTCATACATGGTCCGAGTGCCTGCGCAATGGGAGAAGCGCTGATGGAATCAGCGATCAATCTCCCCAAACTGAGCGCACCGCGTGCGTTCTTTGTGGATAGTCAGCAGCACCACTGCGCCCATCGCACTTTAGACGAACGGCGTGCCCCAGGCTGCTACATCCGAGCGATCGACGAACGTGTCTGCTGCCAAGCCTGCGTGTTCTCCACCGAATGCTGGACCGCAGGCCGCGAGCACGATCTGCCCTGCGGTAGCGGGGTTCCTACGGTGAACCGCGAGTGATCCGGGCCACGCCATTCGCCAAAAACGATGCGATCCGGAGATTGAGGACAGCCAGTGGAAAGCGGGCACACACTGTGTCGGCTGCCGGCGCCGCAGCGGTCCGTCCGTAGACCGAGCAGATCGCCACGGGCTGGTGCGCTTGCCAGCGAGAGGCGTCGGTCGCGAAGCGAGCGCCGCTTTCGATGCTCTACGTCGAGGCCGATTGGGAATCCGTCAGGAATTGGCTGTACCGAGCAGCAGCCAATCAGCTTGCCTTACATTGTGCGTGCGTCTTCGGGCTGTCGACATTGTTGCCCGGCCATTGCGAGGGCATTTTTGTCGCTGATTTGGCCCCGATCGAAAACCACTTTAATCGACTTTCGTGTGGTCCGCGGTGAGCAGGCACCCAAACGAATGACAAAAAGGCATACACAAAAGGGCTGGTGAGCGGCTCATGACAGAATTCACTGCACAGAAGGCCATTGTGCCGCCCGTATAACTTATGGGGCTGTGTACTGGCGGTGAGTGCCGAAATTTACGTGCGAGCACTAACGCGATAGTCAGCCGCTGAATTGCCTATACCCCGATTTAACATAAGCTTTATTCTATACAAAGAGCCTAAAAAGACACACATATCACTGAGGCAATTACAGTAAAATTTTCTTGTTTGAACGAAGCGGAAGCGATGTCAACAGTTCTCGTCGAGCGGCAGATTCTCTAGTGATTTTCACAAATTAATCAAAGAGTGCGCTGGATGATCGCACTTCTTGCGAAACGCATCTCCTCCAAGCCATTAATACAGTGTTTCCGAAAAATCGAATACTGTTTGACAGCAGACATGGTCAATTTCAAAGTGAAGACATAAATCTCAAGATTCCGACGAGATCCAATAGCCTTACTTCGACCATACGCACTCGATAACTGTCGTGTTGAGCGTTGGGCATAACATTCCGCTCGATCGAGATGCACAACGCTCTTGAAGGGGCAATTCATTGTCCGGAACGCTGAGAGTACGGCGTAGCGGTCTCAGCAGCGCGCGGAGCCGGTGGACATTTCCAGAAAGCATCCGGTGTTTGGGCTAAGATATCAGAAAGTGAAGGATTCCCATGGCTGAAAGCATCGTCTACTTGGGGCGACACATAACTTTCTCTCTAACCGAGCGAACCTATGGTGTTTGGCATTGGACCTATACTATTGACAATGTCGACTCGTTCTCGAATGAGGGCGCACCTTTCCCGACGCGAAGTCTTGCGATGGCCGATGCAGTCCGTAACGCAAAAGACCGGCTCATTCGATCGACTCCAGTCGATCCCACATCTTTCAGATAAGTGCCGTTTTTTTTACCCAAGACAGCCGTGTATAGTGAGGCGCACTGTGGCTTCTCACAGCACGAACGCGCAGAAAGTCTCGGCCGAATCATCGCGGCGGTAGTCGCAGTGTCTGAATCTCCTCTGCGAGTGCTGCATTTTGTCGAACCGTGCTCATCCCCCTCCTCCGCATTTCTTCCTTGCCGCAGGCGTGCGGCGCCCTTAGACGTGTCGGCGGTCTTCAAGCCAACATCGCCATGAGACTTTTTCATTACATTTCGGCTACTTCGGCACAGCGCGCCGAGGTCCCGGCTACGACACGAAATGAATAATTTTAGGAATGCCCCGGACATAGGGGCATTGTAGAAAGGAACTACGCGTATGGGGAGACCGTCTCCTCGATACGATCGCCCGAGCTATGGGTCGTCCTCCGACGGTCGCGGCTTCCCAGCCAGGCTCTGGTAGCTACCAGCTATCTCTCGACGGCGGTGCTCCGGGGGCAATCTGCATCCCCACACTGCATCCAGACCTGACCGCCCCACCTAACCCCACGTTAAGCATTCGACCCGGCGCAAAGCGCACGCCCGTTCCACCATCCGAAGATGGCCAACTCTACGAAAGTTGAGCAAAGCCTGATGCCATCCTCGCCAGGCAATGCGCATGGCGGCGAACGGCACAACTCGAGATCGCGTCGGAACCGAGTCACTCGACATCCATGCGATATTGTCCTCGTCTTTTCGTTCGGAGAAAGTTAGAGCCGGAAGCGGGCCTGGATGATAGGACACTGGCCCAAGCTGTCCTTGCTCCCGGGGGTGCGCGGTTGATGCTAGGATTAATGCGAAACTGCATCAATTTTGAAGCAGCGAATATGCGTACTACCGTCACAATAGAAGATTCGCTCTACGAGCAAGCCCTTGAGTTGGCCGACACGTCCATGGACCGGACGGACCTGTTTCGGGTGGCCATCAAGACGTTCGTGCGTGTTCAAGCCGCTAAACGGCTGGCCGCACTGGGTGGCGCGCAGCCCGACATGCAGGAGATTCCTCGCCGGGCGCCGTCGCTATGATGGTGCTGGTCGACACATCGGTGTGGGTCTCGCACTTCAAGCGCTGCGTCGCTGCGCTCGTCGCCTTGCTGGAGTCGGATCGTGTCCTGTCGCACCCGATGGTGCTGCTCGAACTCACTTGCGGCACGCCTCCGGAGCCGAAAAGCCGCACGCTGGCCACGCTCGCGGAGGCGATGGCGTTTGTCGGGCAAGAACGGCTATATGGCGCCGGATGCGGTCTGGTGGACGTGGTGCTGCTCGCTTCGGCCCTGCTGACGCCGCAGGCGCGGCTGTGGACGCTCGACAAACGGTTGGCCGGACTGTGCGAGCGGTTTGCCGTGGAATACCGGTCAAAGTAGGCCCCGACAGGGCGGTTCTCGGCCTTCCGAACGTGTTTCTATTGCGATAAGCCTTCTTATCACAATAGCAACATCGCCTTATGTAACTGGGTTCGAAGCGAGCGCACTCAGTGGGCATTATCCCGTTCTCTCGGCCCCCCATGGCTTACCGCCACACGGCGATGGCGTGCTTGTTGCGTTGCCACAAGCTCAAACCACAAAGCACGGAGCACAGACATGGGTGCAGACACATTTTCCGGAGCCCGGCGACGCTTGGTCCAGGGCGCCGCAGGTTTCGCGGCGGCGGCTGTCGGTGTAACGCATGCAGCAGATACCGCAGCAGTTGGCGGGTCGTCGAATAACACAGGCGCGCACGGGGGATTGAAGGACCCGCGAGCAGGATTTCCAAAGCCTCCCTTTCCTGAGCAGTCGCAAGAGTGGCCCGCACTTGCTAGCAGAATGTCGCCGCGACCCGACCATGGCGAAGCAACTTACCGTGGGACCGGACGGCTGACTGGGCGCAAGGCTTTGATCACCGGCGGCGACTCAGGCATCGGACGCGCCGTCGCTATCGCCTACGCCCGCGAAGGCGCAGACGTGGCCATCAACTACCTGCCGCAGGAAGAACCCGACGCCACGGAGGTCGTACGCCTCATTGAAAGCGCCGGCCGCAAAGCGGTACGCATCCCCGGCGACATTCGCGACGAGAAATTCTGCGAGCGGCTGGTAGCCACGGCAATCAAGGAATTGGGTGGGTTGGACATCCTGGTGAACAACGCCGGCCGCCAACAAAGCCATGAATCAATTCTCGATATCTCCACGGAACAGTTTGACTGGACCTTCCGTACGAACGTCTACGCGATGTTCTGGATAACGAAAGCTGCTATTCCACGTATGCCACCCGGCGCGGCGATCATCAATACCAGCTCTGTCAATGCGACGGACCCCTCCGAGAACCTTCTCGACTATGCCGCCACCAAAGCTACGATTACCAACTTCACCAAGGGACTTGCCAAGCAGATGGCAGGGCGCGGAATCCGCGTCAACGCCGTCGCACCAGGCCCATTCTGGACGCCGCTACAGGTCTGTGGTGGGCAAACGATGGAAAAACTGAAGGCTTTCGGCGGGGATACACCGATGAAACGTCCCGGACAACCCGGTGAAATCGCCCCACTCTATGTCGATCTTGCGGCAGCGGAAGCGAGCTATGTCACAGGCCAGGTTTTTGGCGCATCGGGTGGCAAAGGTATTCCGTAAGCAATCCGTTCGGTACCGGATCCGAGGTGCGGGACAAGAAGCCTTCGCTATCGCCGAGCTCTGGCGCGATTGGCCGCACGGCTCGACGTATGGGCTACTCGAATAAGAAGAAGAAGCGGTTGTTGACGTCGCGGAAGACCGGGGAATTGCCGCCGGCGGCCCCAACGATCGACTTGTTAGCTGCGATTGGATTTCGATCTACTGGAGCCGGGATGCGATTCGAGTTCGTTGGCGCCGGCTCCGCAGACTCGTCGGTCTTGACGATAAGCTGGTCTGCTACGAACCGAGCTCGCGAGGTGCGTGCCGACACGCAGACATGCAGGTGGGATGTTTCGGGCCGTCTGATCGAATACAGCCACGCTGCCCCCCACTTTTGCTTCGGCGAGTTTATTAAAGTACCCCGTCAAGTTTGCATCGATGGATGCGCCAACGTGCGCAACAGCCCAGTCGCGCGGCCATTCTTCGGGATTCTACTTTTGGCGCTCTGACCGCAGTCACTGCGTAGTAGCCTTTGATAATCTCGACTCGACCGGCACGGTCATTTTTGAGCGCCGGATGATATGTATCTTGTGACGAAACGGAATCGTTTGCCTTTGCGGCACGCTCAATGATCGTTGCCGTGAAATACTTGAGCGCCAGCGAAAGCAGTTCGTGCCGGAACGGCAATCCATTCGAATCGTCGTGCCGAATTGAAAGTAGGATAAAACTCATACATCCCCACTCCCAGTGGTGCGTACGAGAGACCGCTGGCGCAGCGCGAATCCAGGTGCGATCTCCAGTTTGGGTCGAGTGATAATTATGTTAAATATATCTTGGCGTGAGGGAATCACTTTCCGACTCGGCGGTCGTCACCCAGTCCGGCGCGCGACAGTCTGGATGCTTTCCCGAGTCGATCCGAGAAGGCATGCACGCTGCAGCGGCTAGCGCCGTGACCGATAGGTCGACTTCGAGATTGGCGCGGTCGCTCCAAACATGAAGGTCGCCAAAGCGGCCGCACGTATCGCGCATTGCGGCGCAACTCCACACTGAATTGCGACTGGCCGGGCGCTCTGATTTCACAATCCGGAAGCTGCGGGCCCTTGCATTGAGTTTCTCACCGGCTGGAGGCCTGTTTCCGCCTTCATTTCCGCGATTCCCGCAACTGCGGACGGATCTGTCCCAACGTGCATCCGCACGAGGTTGTACGCGACGACGCTCAGCACGAACCTCTGGTCCAACCGCTTCAGTCCGCGCACCATTACCTGGCGCATGCGTCCGCCCCTCCGTGGGCGATCCAGCAACGCGGACCAAAATTGCACTACAATGCGAACCATTCTCATTTACTAAGTGCGCCCCTTACTCGAATGATCCGGGTGGGGCAGGCCAAACGTGTCTTCGTCCGATCTCGCGCAGCATCAAGAAGTCGAGGCTCTCTACAGCGGCCATCATGGGTGGCTTCATCGCTGGCTGCAGGGTAAGCTGGGGTGCGCGCACCATGCCGCGGACGTGGCGCAAGACACTTTCGTGCGTATCATCAGTTCGCGCGATGCATTGCTCGGCATCGACCAGCCGCGTGCCTACCTGACCACCATCGCCAAGCGTCTGTTGATCGATCGCTCTCGGCGTCAATTGGTCGAGCAGGCTTACCTGGCCGAGATCGCGCTCGTTGCCGATACGCTGCCCGGCTACCCCTCCCCGGAAGAGATCGCCATGGCCGTCCAGGCCCTGGCCCAGATTGCCGATGCGCTCGAAGGCGCGCCAGCGCGCGTGCGGGAAGCGTTCCTGCGTCACTATCTCGACGATCAGACGCAGGCGGCCATCGCCGTGGAAATGGGCGTCTCCAAGCGCATGGTGCAGAAGTATCTCGTGCAGGCGCTGCTGCATTGCCAGGCGCGATGCGCTGCCCTGGCGGATCACCCACTGTGACAATGCCGCGTCGCACTTCTGCCGAATCCAGGGCCGCATCATCCGACGACCTGTTGCTTGAGCAAGCTGCGGAATGGATCGTCGCGCTTTCTTCGGACGATCCCGATGAACGTGAGCAGGCGCGCGCGGATTTCGAGAGATGGAAGCGCGCTGATCCCCGCCACGCGGGGGCCGCGGCAAGTTTCGAAAGCCTGCTCGGCAAGGTTCGTGGCGTGCGCGACAGCACGGCGGGCTCCGGACGGCCAGCGCGCTCGGCGCTTGATGCGGCCAGTGCCGGCGTGCGCCGTCCGCAGCGGCTCAAGCGCGCTGGCATGGCGCTGGCCTTTGCCTGCCTCGTCGTCATGCCAGCGTGGCTGGCTCTTCATGCCTGGCCGCCCGCCTACCTGCTTGCCGATATCCGCACCGTGTCCGGCGAATGGGAGACGCGCACGCTGATCGACGGCAGCCGCATCACGCTGCGCGGCGGGAGCGCCGTCAACCTGCGCTACGACGCGGCGCGCAGGGTCGTGGAACTCGTGCAAGGCGAGATACTGGTGGACGTGGCCAAGGATGCCGCCCGTCCGTTTGTCGTGGAGACCGGCGATGGCAGCATGCGGGCGCTGGGCACCCGGTTCGTCGTGGATCGCGAGGCCCACGCCACGGTACTCGACGTCATCGAATCCAGGGTCCTGGCCCAAACGCCGCGTCAGCGCCAGACCGGCGAGCGCGAAGGGACCGTCGTTCAGGCGGGCGAGCGCGTGCGGATCACGCCGGATGGCATCGGCCCGGTGGAGCCCATCGATGCGCGCAGCCTCGACGATGCCTGGCGGTTCCATCAGCTCGTGGTCAACGACCGCCCGCTGGCCGATGTTCTCGACGAACTGGCACGTAACCGTCGTGGCGCGCTGTATTTCGACCGGGACGCGCTGGCCGGCATCCGTGTCAATGCCGTCCTGCCGCTGGACGATACGGATCGCGCGCTGCAGCTACTGGCGATCAACTACCCGGCACTGCGCATCCGGACACTGACGCCGTATCTCATCTACGTCGACATGGCGAGCGCATCCACGCGATAAAAATTTTTTCCGATCCGGTTCCACATTCCGATTCTCGTGCGTCAAGGCATGTGAGAGATCATGAATCGAGGAACCGCCCGCATGTCCGCAACACCCTATCGCCCTGCCCGCTGCCCAGACCCCGACCGTGCCCTGGGCGTTGCCCGCCGCCCTCTGCGGCTGACGCCGCTGGCCGTGGCAGTCCAACTGAGCTGCGCCGCCGCCCTCTGGATCGCCACACCCGCGCCCGCCAGCGCGCAGAGCGCAAGCCAGTCGGTACGGTATGACATTCCTGCCGGTCCATTGGCGACATCGCTGAACCGCTTCGCGCAGCAATCCGGCGTATCGATCGTGATGGACGCCGGACAGTTGCAGGGCATGCAGGCACCGGCGCTGAACGGCAGCTATGGCCGCGACGAGGGATTCGAGCAACTGTTGCGCGGCACCGGCCTCACCGCCGTACCGACGTCGGCGGGCTACGTATTGCGCAAGGTGGCAACCACCGGCGATGCGGGTCATGGCGCGACGCTGCCCGAAGTCGTCGTGCAGGGTGCGGGCATGAACGGCACGACGGAGGGCACCGGCTCCTACACCGACTCCGGCCCGGTCAGCACGGCCACGAAGCTCGGACTGACGCTGCGCGAGACGCCGCAGGCGGTCACCGTCATCACGAATGAACGCATACAGGATCAGGGTCTGGCGACGGTCAACGACGTGGTGCAGACCGCTCCGGGTCTGACCTTCCGGCGTTTCGGGCCAGAGCGCGCTTCGTTCTATTCACGCGGCCTGTACGTGGACAACATCATGTACGACGGCCTGCCCGTGGGCCTGGACAGTTCCAACCTGTCTCAGGACCTGCTGGCCACCGACATGGCGATCTACGACCGCGTGGAGATCGTACGTGGCGCCACCGGACTGGTGCAGGGCGCGGGCAACCCATCGGCGGCCATCAATCTCGTGCGCAAGCGGCCGACCAAGGTGCCGCAGGTGTCCGTCGGTGTGAAGGCCGGAACCTGGGACCGCTATCGGGCGGAGGTGGATGCCTCCGGCCCGCTGTCGGAGGACGGCACCCTGCGCGGCCGCGCGGTGATCGCGGCACAGGACTACGGCAGCTACAAGCGCGGCGAAAACAGTAACGGCCAGACGTTCTACGGCATCCTGGAGAAGGATCTGGCTCCTTCCACCACGCTCACGCTGAGCGCACTGCATCAGGAGAACCGCCTGCACGGCAACGGCTTCACCGGTCTGCCCGTGGCGCGCGACGGCAGCGATCTCGGACTTCCGCGATCCACCTCCTACGCCAATGACTGGGAATACTGGAACAAGACCACGAACTCCGGTTTCGTGGGACTCGACCACCGATTCGACAACGGCTGGCGCATGCACCTCTCGGCCTACTACGCGCAGGCCGATGTCGACATGGAGGGCCATTACCTCAGCTACAGCTACACCACTGGCAACTACAGCCAGTTGGGTGCGCGCAATGCCCACCGGGAGAAGCAAAGCAGTGCGGATGTGTATGCCAACGGCCCCTTCGAACTGCTGGGCCGCAAGCACGAGCTGGTACTGGGCGCCAGCTACCGTAACGTCGATTTCAACGGCAATAGTCGCCAGGGCCTGGTGCTCAACAGCAACCTCAACCTGTACAACTTCAACCCCAGTGCCGTCGCGGACCCGAACATTGCGCTGCGGGACTGGATGGACGCAAGGATCGGCCAGCAAAGTCTATATGCCACCACGCGCCTGAATCTGACCGATCGGCTGAAACTGATACTGGGCGGACGGCTGGACTGGTTCGACTACAACGACACCGTCAACACGTACCCAAATTTCAACGCCAACACGCCATCGGTCACTGCGCACAACCGATACAGCGTCAACAACCAACTGACCAAGTACGCGGGCGTGGTCTTCGACCTGAACGCACAGCACTCGCTTTACGCCAGCTACACCGACATCTTCAAACCCCAGAATTACCTGGATGCCAGCAACAAGCTGCTGGACCCCGTAGTGGGCAAGAACTACGAGATCGGTATCAAGGGCGAGTACTTCGAGGGTGCGCTGAATGCCTCGGCAGCCGTGTTCCGCATCGACCAGAACAACCGTGCCTTCCGCAGCGCCGACCAGACCCAGTGCGCCAGCTACCCGACCGTAGTGTGCTACTCGGCCGCGGGCGAGGTGCGCAGCCAGGGCGTGGAGTTCGAAGTACAGGGCGCCATCACGCCCAACTGGCAGGTGGGGGCTGGCTACACCGTGGCCATCGCACGCTATCGCAAGGACGCCACGGCGAGCAACGTGGGGGCGATCTTCGATACCGACACGCCACGGCACCTGTTCAAGCTGTCGACCATGTACCGGCTGCGCGGCCCATTCCAGGGCTGGCGCATCGGTGGCTCGATCTACGCCCAGGACTCCATCTACAACCAGGGCACCGCGAGCGGCGTGCCGTTCCGCATTTCCCAGGGCGCCTACACCCTGGTCGATCTGGTGGTGGGCTGGCAGCCAATACCGAAGCTGGATCTGCAGCTCAACATCAACAACGTCTTCAACAAGCGGTACTACAACGCGCTGTCCGGCAGCGTCGGTTTCCCGAGCAACGTCTATGGCGAGCCGCGCAACGCAATGCTGTCCGCGCGCTACCAGTTCTGATGCGTGGCCGCACGCGTGGCGCGCTGGTGGTTCTGCACCGCTGGTGTGGCCTTTTCATCGCCGGTTTCCTGTTTATCGCCGGCCTCACCGGCGCGGTGATCGCCTGGGATCACGAACTCGACGAGTGGGTGAATCCCCGGCTGTTCCAGGCCGCCTCCGGTGCGACGGACCACCCGCTTGGGCCCCTTGAGCTGGCGCGCCGTGTCGAGGCGGAGGATCCGCGACTACGGGTCAGCTTCCTGCCGCTGACGCTGGAGCCCGGTCATACGGCCATGCTGGGTGTCGCTGCGCGCATCGACCCCGCCACCAACGCGCCTTACGCCCTTGGCTTCAATCAGGTCGCGGTGGATCCGGCCAACGGCCATGTTCAGGGGCGGCGCCAATGGGGCCATATATCGCTATCGCGCGAGAACCTGTTGCCCTTTCTCTACAAGCTGCACTACACCATGCACATTCCCAAGGGCTGGGGTATCGACATCGGCGTGTGGCTGATGGGCGTGGTGTCGGCGGTCTGGATTGTCGACTGCTTCCTGGCGTTATATGTCTCGTTTCCCAGTGCGCGCGCCTGGCGAAAGTCGCTGAGCTTCCGGCTGCGCCAGGGCGGCTTCAAACTCAACTTCGACATCCACCGCTCCGGCGGCGTCTGGGTGTGGGGGTTGCTGCTGATGCTAGCCGTGACCTCGGTCTCGCTGAATCTAGGAACTCAGGTCATGCGGCCGCTCGTGTCGCTTCTTTCTCCCCTGACACCCTCGCCATTCCAGGTGCGCCCAGGCAGTCGCGAGCGGGAAGTTGCCGAGCCGATACTCAGCCGGGAGCAGGCCATCGTGGCCGCCGAGGCCGAGGGTCGCCGTCGCGGCTGGACCCGTCCTGCGGGGTCCATCTTCTATGCCCAACGCTTCAGCATCTACGGCGTGGCGTTCTTCACACCGGAAGACGACCGGGATGACGACGGCATGGGAAACGAGGTCCTCTACCTCGATGGGAACACGGGTGCGATCCTGGGCGAGAAGGTACCGGGACAAGGCACCGCGGGCGACATTTTCATGCAGGCGCAGTTGCCACTTCACTCTGGTCGTCTACTGGGCATGCCGGGACGTGTGCTGATGTCGTTCATGGGTATCGTTGTGGCGGCGCTCAGCATGACCGGCCTCGTGATCTGGATGCGCAAGCGTAGAGCGCGCAGGACGAACAGACTCCGGTCATAGGTGGCCACGAGCCATCGGCATATAGCCGCATTAAGGGACTGAATCTCGCCGCCAGTGACGTGCTCTACCTGGCTGATAGCTTGATCGCTCACTACCAGCAGGGCGATCCGCACAAGCTCGACCGCTATTCCGAAGTGCCTGAGCCGCGTCTAGAAGGCCGAACGGTTCTCGTGGACTCTTCGGATGCATGCGCAAAAAGCGAAACCAGACTCGCTAAAATAACGATAGCCTTCTCCAGACGCATTGAACATTATCGTCTCCATAACTAGCAGGGCGGGGACGCAGCGTAGACGATTGACTATCGGAGCGCGCGTCCCGCATCGCCATGCCGAGCCCTGTAAGGGCGGGCTATTGGCCGGTCCCGTACGGATTCTTGTTGGTTCAACGCATGAACGCCGATGCCAACCCTGCACCGATGATGCCAGACACATTGAGCGATGAAAGTCATATGCGGTGGACTGCTTCTGCAGCCGGAGCGCCACTCTGGGGATGAGTCGCGGAGGCAGTAGCATTGGTAAGCATCGAACGTCCGGCTGCGTGAAGTAGGAGGAATTTCGTACTTATAGCTGACAAGCCGCTGTCAGTGCTCTGTCCTGCAACCTCCTCCATGGAAATTCGGGCCGGAGGAGTCGACGCTGGTGTCGCCTCTTCTGCAAATACTGTGCATCCATCGCGATCATGATCTAAGAAGGCGTATGGGGAACAACGTGCCGACTGCGCTTGAACTTGTGCGAATGTCCTATGCCAGCGAAGGCTTTTTGGAAGGAATCGAAGCCTTCTCGAATTTGCCCTCTCGCTGAAACGGACGCCAGGCCCAGTCACCCGACCGTGCTCGCCATACACACAGTTGCCATCATTCCCGCCGCACTTGCCTCACTGGCCGAGCGTTATACATCAGACTGCGAAGTCGTTTTTCTAATCAACTTCTCTTGGAGACGCCCACATGCATAGTACGCTGCCCCATCCTCTGCGCTCTCTGCTATTTGTGCCGGCAGACAGTGAGCGCAAACTGTCCGCGTCGCTGAAGTCAAACTCGGACGCGCTCATTTTCGATTTAGAGGATGCAGTGCCTGAGCGAGGGAAGGCAGATGCCCGTCAGCTTCTTTCAGATTTTCTTGCCCAAAACCGGGACTCAATGGAGTCAGCTTTTCTTGTCCGTGTAAATGGACTCTCCTCCGGACATATTCTTCAGGACCTGGCGACCGTGATCCCATATAAACCAAACGCTATCGTTCTACCTAAATGTCGCAACGTGGAGGATGTAAACCGACTTTGCGATTTTCTGGCCGCCTTCGAATGCGCACTGTTGAGCGACAAATGGGAAACGTCTGTTGTCGCAATGGCGACGGAGTCATCAGAGGGGATATTCGGACTGAGTTCATACAGAAATGCACCCATGCGGCTTCAAGCCCTGATGTGGGGCGTAGACGATCTAGCTGCGGATCTCGGGGCATTTACTTCGCATGTTGGCAAAGATTTAACCGCCCCTTTCTCCGTGGCGCGGACAATGTGCTTGCTAGCGGCGGCTCAAGCCGGCATTGATGCCATCGATGCGGTGAGCACGACGTTGAAAGATGGCGACCATATTGGTGATGAAGCCATGCACGCAAAGCGCGATGGTTTTGTCGCAAAGGCAGCCGCTCATCCTTCGCACATCGATGCCATCAACCAAGCATTCGCGCCTCAAGAGCACGAGATCCGTTGGGCGCGGTCCGTCGTGCAAGCCTTCTCCGAGGCCGGCGCTTCGGGAGTGGTGCGGCTTGGAACTGCCATGTTGGACAAGCCGCACCTTAGATTGGCTCATCGCATATTGTGCCGGGTGGACGGAGACGACTGAGAGACGTGTCGCCGACCCTATTGAGGGCAAAATCCGCTGGTAATTAACTTCTATTAATCGGTTGAAAGAAAGCTCTCGACCTGCCATCAAACGAGGTGTAACGCCTTAGTTGGAATCCAGCAGCCGCTGAAATCTGCCGGCGTACCGACGGTCGTCCTGTGGGGGGCGCCTGCGGCTGGGAGCATCCTGATACCTCAGCAGCATAGTCGGGTAGATCTCGTCCCGACCATTGATCCCGTCGTGCTTGGCTTCAATAACGCCAGCATATACCTTTGGGGGGCAGTCAGAGCGCTTTCACAC
The DNA here is from genome assembly GCF_004217045.1 of Cupriavidus agavae. Lineage (GTDB taxonomy): Bacteria > Pseudomonadota > Gammaproteobacteria > Burkholderiales > Burkholderiaceae > Cupriavidus > Cupriavidus agavae. The sequence goes on along the minus strand of NZ_SGXM01000006.1, from coordinate 149,378 downwards.
GGGTAGGCCCGCGATAACGGTGGCGGTGCCCGCCATGTCCTGCAGTGACATCGTGCCGATGGCGCTTTGCGAGATGTATTCGGTGACGCGTTTGCGCGCGAGATTGGTATGCGATGCACCAAGTTGCTCTGCCCGGTCAGCGTCGCGTCGCACAATGGCATCCAGAATCTGGCGATGCTCGTCGAGAATCCTGCCCAAGTGTCCGTGACGCGCCTCGTCGCTCGAAAAGGTTTCATAGCTCATGGCCATCGACACGCTGTTCCTCCCCTACCCTCCAACTTTGCAAGGGGCCTTACTCCGTCCAAGAGTCGGTCGGCGGCGCGATGCCAATATTGTAAGCGTCCCGGAAGCCGGGAAGCAGGGTTCGACCCCCGATAGTGGGCGGTCGACATCACCCGGTTGTCCATCCCGAGATGGAAATACGGCTGAGTTAGGTCCGCCAACTGGAGGGGCCGCCCTGGCGTCGTGCCCAGCTCGCTGATATGCCCGACCAGCGATGCCAGCGTCCGGCAGGCGCTCTGCGAAAACGGCACGGGCCATAACACCACACAGAACAGCACTGTCCACAACGAGCCGAGCATAAAGTATCCGGCCTGCAATAGTGCGCCCAACAACGGTGCAGGGGATGGAATGCCGATGACCACAGCCAACGAGGCGATCAAGCCCGCCTGTGCTGGCGTCGGCCCCAACACCGGTCTGTAAGAGCGCGTCAGGCCGCAGAGAAATTCCAGAACGAGCAGCGCCGCCACGCTCGCCGCAAATCCGAAATACGCGCTATACGCGGCTATCGGCAGAAAGGCCGCGCGGGGCGCGATGAATATGCCCATCGCCTTCAGTCGTCCGGCGGCAGAACCTTGCGGATCGCACAGGCAAGTCCAGAAAGCCGCCACCGCGCCGAACGCGATCTCCGAGCGGTCGAGCAGCACCGCCGCGCAGAGCATCGGTGCCATCGCCACCAACGCCTGAAAGCCCTCCATCCACGCAATGCGCTCGGGCGTTACTGCGAAGACGTGCCCTTCGGTCCGCAACGCCCGGCGGTTGACGAGGGATACCAGCTTGCCCATTATGCGCATCGCATGCTCCATCTCTCGCTTATCTCCGATTGCCGTTGAAGCCTAGTGCATTCCCGGGTCGGGCTGCTTGTCCGGGTGCGCGATACGCTCGGCGTGATGCGAGAAGTGCACCTAGCTGGAAAGTCGCTTGCGGCGCATCGGCTGGATCCAGTAGATTTTCGCGAACCAAGGAGAAACCATGCCACCTCCAGTCGCAAGCAGTCTCTTTCATGATGCACTGCACGAGCAGTTGGGCGTGTGGCCACTGGCCTATATCCCGTACGGCGGCGCGGACTATGGCGAGGTCGTGCGGATCGCACAGGAGGTTGGCGAGGGCGACGACGGCGCCTTCCACGCTGCCTGGACACGGGCGGCCATGCGTCTGGAAGGCGAAGCGGCGTCCGTCCTCGCACGCGGTCACGATTCGAGTGCGCGCGAGCTGCTCCTCAGAGCAGCATGCTTTCACGGAAAGGCCTACCATCCGCTATTCGGCGAGCCGGTGGATACGCGCCTGCTGCAATCCCATCGCGCGCAGGTTTCAGCTTTCCAGCGCGCGCTGTCCCTCGTTGCTTCGCCCGTGACAATGCGGCGCGTCCGGTGCGACGATGCGTCGATGCCCGTCTATCTTTTGCCAGCGGCAGGACGGGAGAACGAGGTACGCCCCCTCCTGATCGTCACCAACGGCTATGACGCATCCATCACCGACATGTATTTCGCATGGGCGGTTGCGGCAACGCGAAGGGGTTTCCATTGCATGATCTTCGAAGGCCCCGGCCAGGGCGATGTACTGATCGAACAGGGCATCGCCATGCGGCCGGACTGGGAGAACGTCGTATCGGCTGTTGTCGATCATGCGCTGCAGTCCCCCATCGTCGATCCGGCACGCATCGCGCTGGCCGGCTGGAGCCTTGGCGGCTACCTCGCACCCCGCGCCGCCGCGGGTGAGCATCGACTGGCGGCATGCATTGCCGATCCGGGCAAGCGCGATGTCGTGGGCGACTTTGGCGCCTTCGCAACAAAACTCGGCATGCCATGCGATATCGCCACGACACGGCCCAGCGAACTGGATTCATCAATCCTCGATCCGCTGTGGAACGCCATCACGCACAACCGAAAGTTCCGTTGGTCCATGGTGCAGCGCGGCTTTTGGGTCAACGGCTCGTCGGATCTGCGCGATCACCTGGCGCGGATCGAGCGCTTCACGATGGACGGCCGGATTAACGACATCCGGTGCCCAACGCTATTCACGCTGGCCGAAGATGACCCGCTTGCGCGGGGCACGGAAGCTTTCTACGAAGAACTGGCGTGTCCGAAGCACCTGATCCGCTTTACCGCCGCCGAGGGCGCTGGGGACCACTGCGAGATGGGCAATCGATCCCTGCTGAATCGGCGGGTTCTGGATTGGTTGACTGAGACGCTTGGGGTGAAGGGATGATAGAGGGATGGGCGCAGCGGGCCAGAAGCGGTCGCAGAAAATCTTTTGGCTGCTTAGGCTATGGACCTGTAGCGGTCTTTGACGTCGTTGCCTGACGTTTCGCGCTCTGCCCCCAGCTTTCGGCCTGCCGCTCCAGGTGCATACGAATAAAGTCGATCAACGTGCGCGTCGCCAACGTGGGATAGCGGCTTGGCGCCGTCAGCATATAGACACTGTCGCCCAGGCCCTCCGCCTCCCATTCCGCAAGCACCTCTTGCACCCGTCCCGCCTGTAGCTGCCGCCAGACGGCATAGCGCGGCAACAGCGCCACGGCAAGGCCCGCCATCATGGACTTGAGGAGAAAGGGATAGTCGCCGGACTGAGTAAATCATTGTCTGAAACCCACGCTGGCGCGTCTCTGCGGTCTGTCCCAACTCGAGGCGCCTGATAGAAATTGGAGTGTGCGATAGGTGCTTTCTCCACCTTTCTGGCGAAGTTCACAGCGTTGGCGACCTGATTCAGCGCGCCGGCTATGGTGGGCCTTGGCGTGCTGTGGCTCGTCGGTACTGACCTGCTGAGTTTCATCCTGGGTAGGGCGCAGTTTCGGTAGTCGTCCGTTCTATGTCCCGTGTTGGGTCCTCCAGGCTTTCACGTCAATGATCGGAGTATCTTTGATGTGCGGCTCCCGCCTAAGGGTAAATACCAGTCATGATCCGCTTGGCTTACGCCGACCTTCCCCCTATGATTTATCGCATGATCACTTATCGATCGATAATCATCAGAAGGAGCAAGCATGGGACTCACGAAACTGGCCCACTACTCGATCCGCACCAGCGATCTGGAGCGCTCCTGCGCGTTCTACGAACGGGTGCTCGGGTTCCGGCGCGGCTACCGGCCGCCTTTCGATTTCCCAGGCGCGTGGCTTTACATGGGCGACGATGAGCGCGATTTCGGGACAGTGCACATCATCGCTATCGATCCGAACAATCCGTCGGGGCTCTCGGCGTATCTCGGTGACAAGGCGTTGCCAGGCACCGGAACGGGAACGGTAGACCACATCGCATTCCTGGCCACCGGCGTCACCCAAATGTGGACCACCCTTCGTACCGAAGGCATCCCGTGGCGCGACCGCACCGTGCCCAGCCTCGGGCTGCATCAGGTGTTCGTCGAAGATCCCTCGGGCGTGACCATCGAACTCAACTATCCGGCCGACGAAGTAGCGGGCCTTACGCCCCCAGCGCAAGCCCAGCATCACGCAGGAGTTACAGCATGACAGCAATGCAAACCTCGCAGCGCAAGGCCATCGTGATTGGCGGCTCGGTCGGTGGATTGTTCGCCGCCAACCTGCTGTCGCGCAGCGGTTGGAACGTCGAGATATTTGAACGCACACCCGAGGCGCTCACGGGCCGCGGCGCAGGCATCGTCACGCACCCCGAACTGTTCGAGGCGTTGACGGCCGCAGGTGTGCAAGTCGATGACAGCATCGGCGTGTCCGTCAACACGCGGATCACTCTGGCACGGGACGGCAGCGCCGTCTCGCAAAGGGAGATGCCACAGACACTGACGGGCTGGGGCAAGATATACGAAGTTCTTGGCAAGGCATTCACTGGAACCTATCGCACTGGTGCCCATGTCATGCACGTCGCGTCGTACGCCGACCATGCCGAGGTCACGCTTGCCGATGGTTCGACGCATCGCGCGGACATGGTGATTGCCGCCGATGGGTTCCGCTCCGGCGTGCGCGAGCAACTGCTGCCCGAAGCGCGCCTGGATTATGCGGGCTACATCGCCTGGCGCGGGCTGGTAAACGAAAGCGATCTCTCGCCCGCCACACACGCAGCGATCTTCGATAAATTCGCGTTCGGCCTGCCGCCGCGCGAACAGATTCTCGGCTATCCGGTCGCCGGCGAGCACAACAGCACCACACCGGGCGAGCGCCGCTTCAACTTCGTATGGTATCGGGCGACGTGCGAAGATGAACTGACAAACTTGCTGACCGATTCTCATGGCAAGTGCTGGTCGAATGGCATTCCTCCCGGTCTGATCCGCCCCGATGTGTTGGCGGACATGGAAAGCGCCGCTGCCGACCTGCTCGCACCGCAATTCGCCGAAGTCGTGGCACGCACTGCGCAGCCGCTGTTCCAGCCCATCTACGACCTGACCGTATCGCGGATGTCGTTCGGCCGAGTTGCCTTACTGGGCGATGCCGCCTTCGTGGCGCGCCCGCACTGCGGCATGGGTGTCACGAAAGCCGCTGGAGACGCCATCGCACTGGTCCGCGCACTGGAAGACACGCAAACCATCGGAGCCGGACTCGACGCCTATAGCGCGGAGCGCGAACAAGTGGGCCAGGCGATCGTGGAGCATGCGCGGCACCTCGGCGCCTATATGCAGGCGCAACTCAAAAGCGACGAGGACCGCGCGATGGCCGAGCGTTACCGCACGCCGGAAGCGGTCATGCGCGAAACAGCCGTCTCGCGTCGCTTCTAAGTGCTTGCGAGCTTCTGATCAGAACATAAGGAGACAACATGCCTCAAGCCGCCCCCCACGCCATCTCGGCCGGCGCCAGCTATGGCGCTGACGTCGATGATGCGGACACGCCGTTAGTTCCACATCCCATGCTTTCGCGCGCCGATTTCCAGACGCTGCACAGTGCTCGCCGCCGCTTTTCGTGGACGCTGACTGCGATCATGCTGGTTGCCTATTTCGGGTTCATCCTGACGCTGGCGTTCCGTCCCGACCTGCTGGCCATCCCACTCGTTCCCGGGCAGCCGATGAGCGTCGGCATTCCGGTCGGCTTCGGCATGTTCGCCTTCACGTTTGCGCTGGTCGCCGTGTATGTCTATCGCACGAACACGGTCTATGACCGAATGATCGCCAAAGTCCGCGACGGAGTACAATCATGAGCCGCATACTCTGCGCCGCCATCACCATGGGGTTGGTGGCCCCTGCTCTCGCTGCCACCCCGGCAGTAGGTCAAGGTCTCAATGTCATCGCCATCGGGATGTTCCTGGTCTTCGTCGTCGCCACACTCGCCATCACGAAGTGGGCCGCGCGGCGCAACAACAGCGTGGCGGACCACTATGCAGCAGGCGGCAAGATCACCGCGATGCAGAATGGCTGGGCCATTGCAGGCGACTACATGTCTGCTGCCTCGCTGCTCGGCATCTCGGCATTGGTGTTCACCAGCGGCTACGACGGACTGATCTATTCGATCGGCTTTCTCGCAAGCTGGCCCATCATCCTGTTCCTGATTGCAGAGCCACTGCGCAACCTGGGTCGCTACACACTGGCCGATGTGCTTTCATACCGGCTCAAGCAACGGCCAATTCGCGCGTTCTCGGCATCCAGCTCCATCGTGATCGTGCTGCTGTACCTGGTTTCGCAAATGGTGGGCGCGGGCAAGCTGGTGGAACTGCTGTTCGGATTCAACTACACCTCGGCGGTCGTGCTCGTCGGCGTGCTGATGGTGGTCTACGTGTTCTTTGGCGGCATGCTGGCCACCACATGGATCCAGATCATCAAGGCTGTGATGCTACTGGCCGGTTGCGCGTTCATGGCCTTCATGGTAATGAGCCGCTTCGGGTTTCGCCTAAACAACCTGTTCGATCACGCCATCACCGTCCATGGCAAGCATGAAGCCATCATGCGTCCCGGCGGACTGGTCTCCGACCCGGTATCGGCCGTGTCGCTTGGGCTGGCGCTGATCTTCGGCACGGCTGGCCTGCCGCACATACTGATGCGCTTCTTCACGGTGAACAATGTGAAGGCGGCGCGCAAGAGCGTGCTGTATGCCACCGGCATCGTCGGCACGGGCTACGCGCTGATCATTGTAATCGGCTTTGGCACCATCGCCCTAGTGGCGCAGGACCCGCTCTACCACAACAGCAACGGCGCGATCATCGGTGGCCTGAACATGGTGGCGGTGCACCTCGCGCATGCGGTGGGTGGCAATGTTTTCCTCGGCTTCATCTGCGCGGTGGCATTCTCCACAATCCTGGCCGTGGTGGCGGGTTTGACGCTAGCGGGATCATCTGCCATCTCGCATGACCTGTATGCCACCGTGATCCGCAAGGGACAGGCGTCGGACAAGGACGAGATGCGGGTGTCGCGCGTCACTACGTTGGTGCTCGGCGTGCTGTCGATCCTGCTGGGCATTCTGTTCGAGAAGCAGACCATCGCGTTCATCGTCAGCCTGACATTCTCGATTGCCGCGAGCTCCAATTTTCCGGTGCTGCTGCTGTCTATCTACTGGCGTGGGCTCACGACGCGCGGCGCGGTGGTGGGCGGCACGATGGGCCTCGTCACGGCGGTGGTGCTGACCATCCTGAGCCCGACCGTCTGGGTGCAGGTACTGGGCCACGCGTCGGCCGTCTATCCGTACGAGTACCCGGCGCTGTTCTCGATGATGGTGGCGTTTGTCGGCATCTACGTGTTCTCGGTGACCGACCGCTCGGCACGCGGCGCCTGGGAGCGCAGTGCCTACCAAAACCAGCGCGTGGACTGTGAACTGGGCATCATCGCGAAATCGGCAAGCTGAGCCGCTGTCCAGTGCCCGCATGCGGGGCGGCGGCCCGCAAAAGGCTGCCACCCGGTTCCCATTTGTCGGGTGATTGGTAGAATCGGCGGATTAACGGACAGCAGGACCACAGAGACAGCCATGGAGTCACGCGCCACTTCCACCGAACCCGAGGTCTCCGTCAAATCCACCCGACGGCTGCTGCCCGAAGAGCGCGAGCAGCAGATCGTCGAGAAAGCGATCGAGCACTTCACGCGCAACGGCTTTGGCGGCAGCACGCGCGAACTGGCGCGGCAGATCGGGGTGACGCAGCCCCTGCTGTATCGGTATTTCGAAAGCAAGGACGCGTTGATCGAGCGCGTCTACAACGAAGTTTTCCAATGGCGTCCTGACTGGGAGCGGCAGATCGCGGACCGTTCTCTGCCGCTGACCGAACGGCTCCATGCCTTCTATCTCGACTATTCCTCGGTGATCCTACGCGAGGAGTGGATTCGCCTCTTCATCTTTGCCGGCCTGACGCACGAAGGCATCAACCACAAGTATCTCAGCAAGCTGCGCACTAAGGTCTTCCTGCCGGTGCTAGCCGAAGTGCGCGAAGCTTTCGGCATCGCTGCGCCCCGTAGCACCGCGGAAACGGATGCCGAGATCGAGATGATCTGGAGCCTGCACGCGGCGATTTTCTATATCGGCGTGCGCAAGTGGGTCTATGGCCTGAAGGTGCCGGCCGACCTCGATTCGTTAATCCGGCAAAAGGTCGACCTGTTCCTGTACGGTGCGCCAGCGGCGATGAAGAAGTTGCGCGGATAGAACCTGTCCTACGCAAGCGTCTTGTAGTCCGTATAGCCCGCGGCATCTCCGCCGAAGAAGGTTGCCGGGTCAGGCGAATTCAGCGATGCGGCGAGGCGGATTCGCGCAGGAAGATCCGGGTTGGCAATGAACGGACGGCCAAACGCGATGATGTCGGCCCGACCCGATGCCAATGCCTCCTGCCCAGTGTTGCCATCGTAGCCACGCCGCAAGCGCCGCGAAGGCGCCTCGTGGTAACTAGGGATCGATCAGATTCTTCGCCCTTTCGCCCGCCAGCGGCATGTCGCGCAGACGGTGACCCGTGGCATCGAACAGCGCGTTGCCGATTGCTCCGGCCGTCGGCCCAATCGTCGCCTCGGCCACACCAAGGAATGGATGGCCGGGGCGGTCGATCAGGTGCACGTTGATCTGCACCGGCACCGCCGGGAAGCGCAGGATCGGATAAGTCCCGCAGTCGTAGCTGCGCACGCCCTGCGGGTCGAAGCCATTGCTCGTAGAGCGTCCAACTGGCCGACTGGATCAGGTCGCCCTGGATCTGCTTGCGCACGCCATAGGGATCGACGATCTGGCCGCAGTCCACCGCCACTTCGGCAAGTTCGAGCTTCACCTAACCGGTGTCGCGCTCGACTGATACTTCCACAGCCATCGCCACATACGCCATCAGGTCGTGATGAAGAGCTCACGGCCAGTCAGTTTCTTCGGTATGGTGACCCGCTGTGGGAAGGGAAAGGAATACCCTATTCCCCGACTTACTCGAGATATCCCCCTCCAAAGAGTGAGACAAGTTTCCAACATGTTGCAATGCGATAGGCGTACGGCTGAACAGACTGGGGATCACCCCACGCTGGGAGGGGGTGGCGAGACGGGGTATCCGGGCTAACCTTCCGCCCACACAACATTCGAGCCATACAGAAAACGAAGAGGGTCAAATGGGATTTCGCTTCAGGAAGAGAATCAAGATTGCACCCGGCGTTGCAATCAATCTGAGCAAGAGCGGTGTGAGTGCTTCGCTCGGGGGAAAGGGACTTACCTATAACACACGGGGTAAAGTTACAGCGGGCTTGCCAGGTACTGGGTTGAGCTATTCTGCGAACCTCACCTCCGGGCGTTCCAGAACATCAAGTTCCGAAGACCGGGGCCCGTCGGCTCGTCAGCTGGCCACGTCTCAAACCATAGCCGACATCTTCGAGCGACTCTCGGCCTCCATCCGCAATTGCTGCGCATCGCACGGTGCTTATATTGATGCACAAGGCATCGACGCAGGCTTGGAATTTCTGTACCAAAGGCGACCGGAGCTGGAATCTCTTAGGCCTGCAATGGACGAGATTCTTACTGCCGGACGCTTGTTTGGCGATATGGGAAGTCTTACAGCCGCAGGAAAGGAGCGCGCCTTGCGTGCGCTCTACAAGGTTGAGGAAGCGCTAGCGGCAAATGCTGGTGAAACTCTTGGCGTCGATGCAGCGGCCGCCAGTGTATGGGCGGCCCTAGGCGAGAGACCGAAGAAGAAATGGGTGTCACGGGGAGTTTGGTCCACGCTAGCGCTCATTATCTTCGGAGGGCCGCTTATTTCGGGGGTGACGGGCATGGACCCCGGTCCAGCTTTTTTCATTACGATCCTTATCTCGGTGGGGACTTTCTGGGGACTAAGGCGAGGCTATCGCAGTAAGTTTGCGGAAGCAGAAGCACGGATCGACGCCGCCAATGCTCGATTTGACCAGGTGGTGGAGTTTGAACTGTCTCCTCGGCCAGCATGAAGTTCATCCTTACGATGGATTTGTAAATCATGATCTATACTGATCGCACAATTTGAGACCGCCTCGAGCGAGACGGCACCCAGCAGGGTGCCTGCGCCCGGCCCCAAAAGCCCGCCTTGAGCGGGCTTTCGCACATCCGGCGTACGAAAAGGAGTCGGGATGGAAAAGGGACCTGCCTATCGACGCGCGCAAGCGGCGCGTTTGAAGGCGAAGCGGCGGCGGTACTACAACGCTGCGGGATGTCGGCCTGTTGCTACATACGGACGTGCGGTGCAGCTGCTGGATGTGCGGCATTCCTCGGAGGCATATTGGTCAGCGCACGATTCACGAACCTCGTCAGAATCAACTAGCACTACACGATATTTGAGCGCAGCCCAGCGGACAGACCAGCGGCTGGCGTGGTAATGACTACCGCTGACAGAAAGCACGGGCCTATCTCTGTCTGCATCCGTACTGCGTGTATCGACTTGCGCGCGGCGCGCATCGAGGCCACCACTGGACTAGCCGAGGTGATACTCGAATGCGCAGAGCGTCCGCTGCCCGTGCCGTATGGCAGCGTGGTGGAGCACATCGTCGTGCATCGCGGCGACATTGGTGGTCTTCTGGAATGAGTCAAATTTGCAGAAGCTTTGCTCGCGGCATCACAACAGTGCAAAAGCAGAGTGAGGAAGCAGAATGTCTCAGAATTAGTTGAACGGCACGCTGATGGCCCGGGCCGATGCCCTTCTGTAGTGAGGACGGCGTTGAAGGGCGATTTTTATCCCTAGCATCGTTGCAGGTAACGAGTTGACCTCTTCGTTCGTATAAGGCGAGATCGAGTCAAGAACGTCCGCTTCGCCTTCGGGCCACCGGATGAACTCATAGATAACGCGTATTGATCGCTCATCAATGGGGGACTCGTGTTCTGAAGAGTCGCGTTCAAAGAATCGGGGCTGCATGCCAACCGCTTCGCCTGAGGTCGGTCGAAGTAGGTCGTAGAACTGGGATCTCCAATACGATCGTTCGCTGAGGTACATGTTGCGAATGCTAGGAGAATCGGCAGAAACCAGATCCGCCGCAGCGTTCGAGGCCAGAATTAGTCGCGCGCAATTAAGCCACGCCAAGCGATCATGGACTGGCCGATCACCGTTAGCGAGTGCGTTAAATGCCTTCTCAAGGCTCTTGGCCGCGAGTTCAAGGTGACGCATGTCTTCCGTTTCTCGATCCTTCTTTTCGGAAAGGGCGCGCTCGTGAATGATTGTGCAGACTAAGCCAGCGAATGCGGCGAAGGAAAGAAGTGGAGAAACTGTTCCGCCCACGAAGCTACCGAAATGGTCCCAAGCATTCGAATCTTTGGAGGGTAAGTACCCAAAGGCCTTCCACCACATCAGCAAAGGCACAGCTGAAAGCAAGGCGGAAATGGTGCTGATGGAGAGTAGGACTCGAATTCGGGTGATTTGCACGGCAGCGTTTCAATTTCATGGGGACAGGCATTCTAAGATCGGCTGGTTAGTATTGCTAACCCCCAAAGGGGGGTCAAAAGCTCAGGCCCGCTCCGAGTCCTGGATCGCACGTTCCCCACGCGTAGAATTTCACCCTCAGGGCGTTTGTTAAATTGCTTCAACAGTAACGGCCGATGACACCTTCCTACACGCGTGAAGCAAAACGTTTGCGGCTTGGACGGTCAAGCGTGGGCGGCGCGCAGCACGCTGCTTGCATTCGGCCAGTTTCATGAGTCCGCCTCTCCGAAACGCGATCGGACAGTATCTTTATAGGTGTCCGCTCTAAATTAAGCGGACGTCTATGCGGCCGCTAAGGCGCCTCAGCTTGCCCACGAGGTCTCATTTGCGGAAGACGGTGGCCGTGTTAATTACGATGGCGGCTTTACATAGCAAACCGTATGCCTTATGCATCGCTTATGCTCGGCTGCTGTGAGGCTACGTAGGACCGGGCCCGATACCGTCCAAGTGTCCCTGGCTAACACTGGGTCTATCGCCGCAGAGCAGACGAACATGGCTGATGCATATTCACGGTCGCGACGGCCAGTTTGGAGCCCGACAGTCTTGGAGAATGCGAGCGCTGTCTCCCCATCCGGATGTTGCCAAAGTGAAAGTCATCGACGTGAAGGTGTACTAAGAAGGAAAGCGACAGCAACAACGTCCCCATCTTTCAGAATTCAGCTTGGACGACCACGCAGCGCTTGTCGATATGCATCCACGCCAGCACGCGCGGTCTTGAGCTCCTCTTCCAGAAAACTCACCCGCCGGGCCAGCGCGTCGCGCTCGCCCCGGCAGGCCACCCGCACGTTGTCGGTCTCCAGGGCCCGCCGGGGGTCTGCGGCTGCCTGGCGCTCGCCCATCCGTGCCATTTGGTCCGTGGCCGCCTGCATCGCCGCGACGAGGCTCGCCTCCTTGTCGGCCACGGCACCGCATCCCGATACCGGCGCAACGGTATTACGTATTTACGTCAATGGCGTGCGCACGCTGTATGGGCTGATGACTTCGCCGTTCTGAGCTTGGCGGGCGGCCCATTCTCCGGCCTAGTGGGCATGCCCGTGTTCGTAATCGTCTTCGTCGTCGTGCGGCGCCACGCCCTCTCTTGACTTCCTGAGCCATCGCCGGGACAGCTCCGGATTGCGCTCGACGCCAAGGCCGTCGCGGTAAGCGCGGCCCAGAGTTGCCTGCGCAACCGGGTTGCCAGCCTCAGCGGACTTCTTGAGCCACCTGGTGGCCTCGCCGAAGTTCTTGCCGACGCCGTTCCCGGATGCGTAGCTGGCATACAGCTCGAACTGGGACTTCGGCGCGCAGCGGTCGTCCGTGCTTGCGGTCTTTCGATACCAGCGGAAGGCCCTGGCATAGTCCTGCTTCACCCCGCCAAGTCCGCGCTTGTAGAAGTCTCCCAGCATGCACTGCGACACGACCGAGCCACCCGCCGCTGCCTTCTCGAACCAGCCGAAGGCGGCGTCAGGTGCTTTCGGCACGGCGCTGTTGCCGTTCAGGTAGAGAAAGCCCAGTTCGGCCTGCGCCGCCGTGTTGCCCAGCTCGGCCGACAGTTTCAGGTATTCGAAATGCTTCGGCAGATCGAGCGCCTTGCCCGTGACGCCCTTGTAGTGCTGCGCCAGCTCGTACTCGACCTGTCCCTGGCCCGGCGTGTTCGCCCGCGCGAGGCCCGCCGTCGCGGCCAGCGTGAAAAGCGTGAATAGCGCCAATCCGTACCGTTTCATCATGACTCGAACCGCTTCAGAGGCGGCATCCCGGCGCCATGGCCGGGATGCCGCGTTGCCGTTACTGGAACGTCTGCGTGACGTCCGCTGGAACGACGATCTCGCTGGCCGGCGTCAGCGAAAGCGTCACTGCCTTGCCCTTCGAGATGGTCGCGAGCACCGCCTGCGCGTCAGCCAGCGAACCCAGCCGCTGCGTGCGCAGAACCTCGGGCGGATGAAACGTGCCCCGGGCCGCGTGGATCGACTCGACCGGGCCGCCCTTGTAGGTGACCGAGGTGCCCAGGCCGGGACTGAACTGCACCAGTCCCTCGGGAAGGTAGCCCTTGTAGCCTGCATCCTTGACGTCGACGTAGACCTGCACGTAGAACCCTGTCGGATCGTTCGTGAACGTGTCCGACGCGCTGGAGACTCCATTGGCCAGTAGCGGAATGGCGGGGTTCTTGTTCTGGGCGGCGTTAAAGCCCTGGATGATACGTCCGCCGTCCAGGATCGTCGCGGAGACTGAGGTCAGGCCGGCCTCGCGCCCCGGCTTGAACGGCCCCGAGGTTTCGATGCTTCGGTAGTTCGGATTTGCCGTGTCGCTGGCGGCGTACGAGATCACCGAGCGGCGCTTCTCCAGCTGGTTCTCGAACTCGCTCATGACGCCGACCCCGCCCACCTTCGCGGAGTCGAACACGCGGGACGCCAGCGCGTCGAGCATCGTCAACGGCCGGCCGGCATTGGCCGGATCCCGGTTGTACGCCTTGAGCGCCTGGTAGACCTCAACGATCGGATACTGGTTCGTATGCTGTGGCGACACGAAATCGACATCGATCATGTTCTGCAGGTAGCTGAACCCATGCTGGAATCCCAGCCGAAGCCAGCCGTTGGCCGCCGTCGGCTTTTCGAGCCCGTTGACGCCGTAGCCGCCGTGGTAGCCGAACGTGTAGAACTTGCCGTCGCCGGGATTCTTCACGCGGAACAGCATGTTCGTCGTCCCCGGCGTATGGCCCGGCGCCCAGATCACCATGATCTGCACGTTGCCGAAGTCATACCACTTGTCGTACTCGTAGAAGTTCGTCGTGCGCGCCCGGATCACGGTTTCCGAGGCGGGAAGCGCGCCGGCCAGACTCCAGTTGTTGCCCTGCAGGTCCGCCGAGACGCCTACCACATCCTCGCGCGAGCCCCACAGCTTGATCGGCTTGCCGGCGTTGTCCATCATCCTTAGCTGCTCGACGATGGTGCCGTAATGGTCCAGGTGGCCGTGGGTCAGGAAGATGTCGGTTACCGCGCGCGGGTCCAGCCCCAGCAGCTCCATGTTCTTCCAGTACTGGTAGCCGCTGTTGGGCCAGCCCGCATCGACCTTGATGATCTTGTCGTCCGAGCTGTCGCCTGGCGTCCCCATGTCGGCCTTGAGCACGTACGAGGCCACCTCGTTGTCGCCCACGTAGTACATGGTGTCCTTGACCATCTCGAACGGCTCAGTGCTGCGCGAGTACGGGGCGTTGGTCGGCGAGGTCGCGTTGATACTGCCGTACGGCTGGCCCGTGATGGGGTCGTTGCCCTTGCTGGCGAGCAGCGGGCTCAGCGTTGGCACTTCCCAGACCGGCTTGCCATCGGTCGTGGACTTGGGCGTGAAGTACCAGATGGCCACCACTTTGGCGCTCGCAGCGTTGGGGTAGCTCTTGTCGAATACCAGGTACGCCGCCTGCCGCGATGTCGTGCCGTAGTAGTAATCGGCCGTCACCGGAATGGAGGCGAAGTCCGAGACCGTGCTCTGCGCATAGTTGGCGGTGTTGACGTTGAAAACCTTCACGTCATCCGCCAGGTTGTAGGTCTCTTCATAGCGCTTGATCGGCGCCGAGTAGGGGCGGCCCGACATGTCGGCCAGCACCATGTTGCCGTCGCCCACCGTGATCGTGCCGGCGCCCTTGCCGTAGACCCATCCCGCCGCCACCATCGGTCCGGGCCGGTCCTGATAGCGCGACACCGACGCACCGTACTTCGCCAGGTTGAACTGGGCGTTGCTTGAGTTGCCCTTGGCTAGGATCACGTTGAAGGTCTGCGCAGGATCGGCGGGCACCGTCACCGTCCCGGCGCTGGCGCCCGGAATCCAGTCCACCAAGTTGCCCGGCACCAGCGTGGCCCGGATGGCCGCCACCGCATCGGCCGAGGCGGCCGGCGCCGACAGCGTCTGAATACCGTTCTGGGTCATTACACTAGCCTGCACGGCCTGGCCACCCGATGCGTCCGTACCGGTTACCGGCGCGCCGTACACGAGGCCGGCCATGCGGAAGGTCTCCGCAGTGGGCGTGGTCGTCGGTGGCGGCGTGGAGGGGCCGGGGCCGGTCGACTGCGGCGGATTGTCGTCCCCGCCGCACCCGAACAACGTGAATGCGACGGCCACTGCCGTCGCGGTACGCCAATGCGCGCTCTTGATCGCCATGCTGTCTCCTCTGGTTTTCTTCCTGATGCTTTTTTTTGTCACGCCGTGCGGCATGCCGCTCTGCTGCCAATGGCGCAAGAACCGTTTCGCCACGAATGTTATCGTTAACATTAGCGGACCGCACAGCGCCTGACGCTGCGGAATAACCCGTAGTGATGCGGAGTTGTCTGGAATGACTGCGGCACCGACGGAGCGGCAGGCCGCGCAATGCGCGCCTACGTGCTGGAGCGTTCGACGATGGAGAAGCCGACGTCGACAATGCGCTCGTCGAGCGGTTGCCCCAGCGCGCGGCTGACGATGCAATGGGCGGCCAGTTCGCCGATGCGCGGACCGTCTACACGCACCGTGGTCAGCGCGGGCTCCAGTTGGTCGGCGAAGTTGAGGTCGCCGAAGCCCACCACCGCGAGTTGTCGCGGCACCTCGATGCCTTGCGCGCGCGCCTCGACCAGTGCGCCGAAGGCCAGCGAGTCGGAGCTGCAGAACAGCGCGTCGATGTCACGGTGCTGCGCCAGGACCGCTCTCAGCGCCTGACGGCCATCGGCCAGCTTGGCCGGCGCCGGGACGAAATGCGCCACCGGCTGCGCCAGCCCTTGGGCGCGTGCCGACCTGGCAAACGACGACCAGCGGCGCTGCGACCGCTGGTCATCGGCTCCGATCAGCGCCAGCTTCCGACGCCCCCGACTGACCAGGAAGCGGCTCACCTCCCTGCCCACCGCCTCATGAGAGAAGCCGACCAGCACGTCTAGCGGCTGTTCGGTCAGGTCCCAAGTCTCCACCACCGGAATGCCCGAGGCGAGCAGCCGCCTGCGGCCTTCCTCGCTGTGGCCGACGCCGGTCAGCACGATGCCATCGGGACGCCGCGAGATGATGTCCGTCAGCAATTCGTCTTCCTTGTCGTCGCTGTAGCCGCTCTGCCCCACGATCAACTGGTAGCCCCGTCGCGCGAGGCCGGCGGCGAGGGCTTCGATGGTGTCGAGAAAAATCGGGCCCGTGAGCGTCGGGAGCACGGCGGCGATCAGCCGGCTGCGACTCGAGCGCAGCGCCTTGGCCGCGCTGTTGGGCACGTAGCCGGTGCTGTCGATGGCCGCGCGGACCTTCGCCAGCGTGGCAGGATGGATGTTTTCCGGGGCGTTGAGCACCCGCGACACCGTCATGGCAGACACTCCGGCAACGTTCGCCACGTCCTTCAGCGTGACGCTCAGGCGTGGCGAAATTGGCTCGACGAGGGGCGTGGGCGGACGCTGGCGGGGCATGGCCCGATTGTACTTCAGGCCCCGGCGCAGTTCGCAGGGGCTGCGCACCGTGTACGTTTTGCTAGCGGTTCGGGCGCACGGCAATCGGTCGACGCGATTATGAAATCGCGCCCAATGTCACCTGCGCTAGACGGTGTCCCCCGCTGCTTCGCCACCATGCACTTCGGCGCTGACCGAAGGCACCGTGGCCGGCGCTGGTATCGCGGGCGGCGTGATTGCCGGCTCAGTCACCGACGATGCTGCGGGCCACCGGCATCGGCCTCGGTATCCAGGGCGCGGCGCGGGCCGCGCTGCAATACAGTCAGCGCCGGGTCCATGCCGCGGCGCTGACGGCCATCGCCTCGTCGGCCGGTCCGCTCGACGTAGCGCGGTCGCGGCCTGGGTAGTCAGGCTTCCGGTGCCGATCGAGCCCGACGAGCGGGGCCGCGTGACCGTGAAACCGGATGGTGGGCGGACCCGGTCTGCGCCGAAAGGAAATCGTGTGTTCGGTAGTCAAGGCGAAGGCGCCCGAGCCGTTCTACGCGGCCATGATCTGCCAGACCGCGCAGGGCTCGCGCCCGATACAGCAAGAAGAACAACGAAGACGCCTGCGGCGCATCGAGGTCCACATCTCGAACCCAACCAAGGTCCACGCTGCTGAGAATGATGCCATTGAACTCGGTCCCATCCTCCCAGTAGATTCATGCTCCCGCCTTCAACGCGTAGATGCGACGCGTCCTCGCGAGTTCACATACCTCTCAACCAGCGCGTCGATGTGTTTTGAGCCGGAGGCCACCATATCGGCCGGCACGGCGTCATCGCCAGCGGACCGCTCGTGTTTTTTCGGCATCGACGCCATGCGCGCCAACATTTTCCGGCGGGGGCACGACCGCTTGCCTCTTGATGGTCATAGCTAAAACCCGTTTATCTTCATGTACGTAGCCAGTGACTATCCAGTGCGCGGCGCCGCCGGGTTGGCGGTGGCTTCAGCGTCATGCCGCATTTAGTCTAGAAGCACGGTCCCTCCGACCCCACGGAGACCGACCATCAGTACACTCCCGACCCGTCGTCCGCGTCGCAACTCTCAATACAGATTCGAACGGCTTCAAGAACGTCGCCGCGGCCCGCCAACTCAGGAAGAGGGTTCCTGCGCCCGGGGCATACGGGCTAGGGACTGGATCCTTGGTTGTACTGAAATTAGGGAGTTTATGGATCGAACATAAACTCCCTAACTTTTATACACTTGCGCTAGAAAATCTCCTAAAAGAGGCGCCGGATACACTCTCCACTTCCTCATTACCAGACCCCCGCGTATTCCTAGGGGGCCGATCAAAAATCTGCTAGATCTCCAGATTTAATCGGAAATGCTGGCACACTGTCCCGCAACCCTTGGCTATGATCATATGGCACTTTTGTTGCGGTCCTTGCCCACCATGGACCCGAATGCACCGTTAATCAGATCGACGCGATACACCGAAATGGTCCTATCGGCGCTGTTGGCACCACCACGAATTGCGTGGTGCGCGCATGCTGCGAAGCATGACGGCCGTGGCGTTCGACATCACGCGCGGTTCGGTGGCGGCCTACTACCCCGAAGCCAACGAGCCGGTGGCACTGGAGCACTACGACTCCCGTAGCGGCACCCCGTCATACAAGTGCGTGCCTGTATTCCTGGGGGCGTCTGACGGCGCCGGCGGATCCACGCTGCCTCCAGAAAGAAACGGGACGGCGCCCGGCAACATGTCACCGGGCGCCGCACCTGAAACCTGACAGATCAGCGGCTCGAACCGCGCGCGACGCCGGTTCCCGTGGGCCCCCTGCCGGACGGCAACGCGCTGCCCTTACCCCGCTGCAGCCGCTGGTAGGCCCGGATCCCATCGGGTTGCCCGAAGTACCCGCCCGACGAGTTGCACTTGCTTGACATTGATCCGACATGGCCCTGGCTGAGCGCGTTGGGAGGCCAGCTCAGCCAGGTCTTGGATACCTACCAGCGGTAGCGCACGCCGAGCTTCGCGCCAATCGCGTTGCTGTCGCCGAAGTTCTGCAGGCTCGTGCGTGCCAGCAGTTCCCCGTAGACGCTGTAGCGGTCGTCGTCCCAGTTCAGCGACGCGCCCACGCCCAGCCCGGCCCACAGTGCCTGCTCCTTGCTGACCACGCTGATATCGGCCACGCGTGCCGACGTGCCGTGCAGGAAGTCGTAGTACAGGTTGGTGATGCCGTACACGTGAGAGCGGCGGGTCTTGCCATTGCTGGCCGCCCACTTGGTTTCGTGGTCCAGCGACACACCGAGGCGCGAGACCAGGCTGTTGCCGTTATCGCGCGAAACGTTGGCGCCATAAGGGTCCGTGAACGCATCGAAGCGCACCTGCGACCACGCGAGCTGCGCCTGGGGCGTGACCGACCAGTTGCCGCCCAGCGCAAGCTGGTGGCCCGCTTCCACGCTGGTTGCCACGCCGCTGCCGCGATTGCCGTTGGCAAGCTTCGTTGCCAGCGTAGACGAGCGGAGGTCGGTGTCGTACCACGTCAGCGTGGCGCGGGCATCGACATACGAGCCATTGTTACCGTACCACGTTGCCGTGCCGCCGAAACCATAACCGGTGGCGTCGATCGCGCCATTGCCGAACATCGAAGACACCTTGGAGTTGGCAATGCCGTAGTGGAACGTGGGGCCCACCACCAGCGTGCCGGAGGCGTTCTCGATGACCGGCGCATCCACGCCGCCCTCGAACTTCCACATACGGACGTTGTAGCTGGCGCTGGTGGTGCTGGTCGACGGATCGATGTGGGTGTTCGAACCTTCCACGCGCGCCCAGGCGCCACGGCCGATGATCGGCTTGCCGGCGTCCTGCTCGGCCTGCACGGCGGCGTTGGGCGACCACGAGCGATTGCCCACGCGCTGCTGCAGCGTACCCAGTTCGTTGAAGCGCTGCAGCACGCTGGAATAGGCTTCGTACAGC
Organism: Cupriavidus agavae; assembly: GCF_004217045.1. GTDB lineage: Bacteria > Pseudomonadota > Gammaproteobacteria > Burkholderiales > Burkholderiaceae > Cupriavidus > Cupriavidus agavae. The sequence continues at coordinate 130,016 of NZ_SGXM01000006.1, read as the reverse complement.
GGCACCGTGGGCGACAGCAGCGGGGCGGCTGCGGCGGATGCGGCCGAACTGCTGGCAACCGTCGAATCGGCCAGCGTCGAGCGCAGGTACCAGTCACCATCGGCTGGGGTGGACACGCCATTCTTGACCAGCCGGTACGCGTACGCACCTGCGACCACGGCTTGCTGGCCCTGGAACGTGTAGTCGCCTGCCAGCGTGAAGGCGCCATTCGATGCGCCTTGCACGTCGATGACCTTGATGCCATCGACCGTCGCGGCGCCCGAGCCGCCAACGTTGACGGCGCGGATCTGGCTGGTGCCCGAGGTATCGCCCGTCACGACCAGGCGTCCGGTGGCCGACGTGTCGCCGCCGAACACCGTGTTGATGCGCACCGTACCGCCATTGCCGATGTAGTTGCCGGCGACGGTCAGCACGCCCGAACCACCGCCCGGCGTCACGGTGCCCGTGTTGATGACATTGCCGAAGATCGTGCCAGTGCCCGACAGCGTACCGGCTGCGTTGACCGTGACCGGGCTGGTGATCGAGCCATCGACGGCCAGCGTGCCGAGGTTGATGGTGGTCGGCCCGGTGTAGGTGCTGGCGGCCGTCAGCACCGTGGTGCCCGTACCGTTCTGCGCCAGCCCGCCCGCGCCCGAGACGGTGCCGCCATACGTATAGGCATCGGACCGGTTGAAGGCCAGAGTCGCGCCGCTGTTGACCACGACATCGCCGGCCAGGCTGCCGCTGGTGCCCCCATTGCCGATCTGCAGCGTGCCTTGGTCCACCGTCCACGGTGCCGCGACCGTACCGGTGCCGATCAGCGCCCAGGTGCTGGCGCCGGTCTTCGTGAACGTGTCGAAGTAGCGGTACTGCGCGGCGTCGCCGATGGTGGAGACGTCGAACACGCTGCTGGTGTCGCCTCCCAAGCGGAAGGCGTCATTGGTATCGGAGGCACTAGCGACCACGTTGCCGACGATGCTTGAGCCGGCTTGCAGTTCAAGCGAAGAGATGCCACTGCCCGTGGCAAACTCGATGGCGTTCGCATAACCGCTGCCGGCCCGGATGGTGCCGGAATTAACGATGGAAATTGCGGGCGTGCCGGTTGCCACGAAAACCGCAGTATTGCCCGCGCCACCCTCTATCAGTCCGGAGTTGTTCAGAGAAGCTCTCACGCCGCCCGTGAAACGAATGGCGCGACCACCGCCCGCGCCGCCACTCAGGTCAGCGCCACCTCGGATGGTGCCCAGGTTGACAATGCTGCTGCCGGTCGTCACGTTCACATTCACCCCGGCCCCCGCCACCCCCCCGAAACCATCGCCGCCTACAATGAGACCCGTTGCGCCATTCACAAGATCTGCGCCACTCGACAGCGACACCCCTGAACTTAAGCCGCTAGCACTCAAATCAGCGCCTGTTGCACTGCCGCCCTTTATCGAGCCGTTGTTAAGAAGGTCGGTGTTTACTAACAACGAGGCGCCGACACCTCCACCGGTGCCGACCACCGTCGAGTCGCCACCAGTCGCGGTCCCGTTCAGAATTGCCTGCCCTCCGCCGGCGACGAATAGCCCGGGATTTGCCGTTGTTCCCGCTGAGGCCGCGAAGGTGCCGGCGAAAGTTAGAGGCGCAGCCGAAGAAGTGACGAAATTTCCGATAGTCCCGCTTCGCGTCAGTACGAAGCCGTTGGTGTCGATGGTGATTGGCTTAGTCGGACCTGCGAATACATAGAAAGTATTCGTGGTAAAACTCGCCGTCAGACGAATGATTGCGCTGGAATCACCGTCGGCGTTTGCCGCAGCATACGCCGTCTGTAGCTCGGCCAGATTGGACGCCGTGTATTCACTAGCTGCCGCCCCCAAAGGAAACAGCACCGCGATGGCCAACGTAATGGTGGACACTTTGGGAGCGCACACCCCTGAGCGCTCGATTCCGCGACGAATTTTGAACTGCATGCTATACCTGTAATTGTATGGTCTTAGCTACAACATCGTAGCGATGGCGATGGTAGAGCACGGGATGAAGTTACGTAAGCGTGGCACAAGGGTCGTGGCAGAGTGACCACGTCCTGGTTGACCCTATTGCAGGTAGGTATATATCTGTATTAGTGGGGACACGCGTAATCTAAGACTTGCGAACAGAAGCCCACGCCTCTGCCACTTCGTTATCCCCTTGGATGTGCCATTGCGCATTACAAGAGGCGCCGAATGGGCGGTGACCGAACTGTTTTTGGATGCGGCACCCACGTAGATGAATACGCTCAACGGGGGTAGTCCCCGTACCGAGGACGGTCCTTCCTACGGCTTATTCGACTTCAGCCAATGGGTTAACAACTACCCATCGAAAGTCCAACCCCTTTCTAGCGACTATCCGGTCTCGACCGGCAGACCGGCGCCATCGGAGCCTGGCGATTAATTGCATTCATGACACCCCCTATTTTCGGACGGGCTGGTAGCAACTCGGTGGCATACGGATCTGACCAACACCCTACCTTTGTGGGGCATCTTCCCTTAGAATTCGAGTGCATCTTTCGTATCTCAGAATTGGAAGAGTTCTTCCGCAACAGCTGCCAATATTTCCTTGCCCGCGCGACGTCCAAATCTGATTGCTGTCACGTGGATCTCGCTGATGATCGCTACAGCGCCTGCAACCGCAGGGACTGTCGGGGAAACGCGGAGCCCGTCTGAAGCCGGGGCATTGACCCCGCCGGAAAACACCGAAAGGCAAGCGGTGGCGGACGTAGTAGTTAAGCTCCTTGGTTACTCTCGCTGGCCAGCAGGGAGCCAAGTCGTGCGTGTGTGTATTGATGACGCAGCAGCCGCCATCTCCTCCGGGTTGAACGGACAAGCCACCTCAAACGGCCGTCTGATAGACGCGAAGCTCCTCAAATCCCTGGACACCGCATCCGTAACGCGCTGCGACGCCGTGTATCTGGTCGATACAGCGGATAGCCGCCGCAAAACGTTGGTCTCCGAACTTATCGGTAAGCCGGTACTGGTTATCGTTGAGAAGGACCAGGCTTGTGAGGTAGGCAGTATGTTCTGCTTAGACATCCGCGAAGAGCGCGTAACCTTTCGCATCAATCTTGACTCGATCGCACGCAGTAGCATTCGCGTGCACCCAGGGGTGCTGCAATTAGGCCGGCGCACGGCAAAGGCGCAATGAGTATCTTCACTCGCCGGCCGGCGCCGACAGACTCAGCGTCGAGAAGGCGTGTGGAGTCAAACCAGGATAGTCGGCTGACACTCTATGGCGCCCTTCGCCGTGCACACCTCGGCGTCGCACTAATTGCTGTGCTGACAGCCGGCATTGCGCTGACAGTGGTGGGTCTGACCGCGCTGCGAGCCTATGCTGACCACAATCTCCGGCTTGTGGCGCGTTCAATCAGCTATACGGTGGAAGCGGCCGTTGTGTTTCGGGACAAGGAGGCTGTACTGACGTCTTTGTCTGCCATCACCGCCACCGAGAACGTCGCCGGGGTCACCGTCCTTGACACAGCCGGTAACGTGCTGGCCGAATGGCATCGTACGCCCCGCCTATCAGCGACGATATTGCCCCGGATCATCGGAGATTGGCTAACACCCGACCCTGTTGACATCCCGGTATCCGGTGCGAATAAGGTCGTAGGCATCGTACGAGCCTCCGCCGACCCGACCGCGTTTGTACATTTTTTGCTCCAAGGTGCACAAGGGGTGCTCGTGTGTCTGCTGCTCACAGCGGTTGCGGCTCACTATCTGTCTCACCGGATGATGCGCGACATCGTCGCTCCCCTCAAAGAGCTAATGCGAGTCGCACACACCGTGCGTTCGAAGCGAGCTTTCTCGCATAGGCTACCCGCAGCCCGCATCGCCGAACTGAACGAGCTGTCCGATGACTTCAACGCCCTACTAGCGGAGCTAGAAAGTTGGCAGATGCAGCTCCAACGCGAAAAGAATGAATTGGCGCTCCGGGCAAGCCATGATGGATTGACCGGACTCCTGAATCGGTCAGCGTTCTTGCAGGCGCTTGAAACGGCCGTTAAATCCGCTGCGGTCCATGGGCATTTCACCGCGGTGCTCTACCTGGACAGCGACAAGTTCAAGTCAATCAATGACCATTTCGGACATGCTGCAGGCGATAAGGTCTTGGTTGGCATCGCTCAACGGCTCATCGGCTGCGTACGGGAAAGCGATGCCGTCGCTCGCCTGGGCGGCGACGAATTCGCCGTGCTGATTCGCACGTTGAGACAGCCTCAGGATGCAGTACAAGTGGCCGAGAACATTATTTCGGCGATGTGTGTGCCGTTCCCGATCTCCGAGACCGACACGCTTAATACGGGGCTCAGCATCGGGCTGGCCATCTATCCCATTCATGCACAGTCTGCCTCAGCGCTTCTCGACGCTGCCGACGCCGCAATGTACGAGGCAAAGCGCGACGCCAAGGGTACCTGGCGCGACGCTGCGGCTTCGTCATCCGGAGGATAAAATAGCGTCGCACTGATTCTGCTGGGATAGCCATGCCTTTCCGTTTTACCTCCCCAACCCGCCGTCGCCTGCTGTTCGCCCTCTCTTCGTTGGCAGCAATTTCCTTGGCTGGATGCGCCATGCACCAATCTCACGCCGGCAAGCTCACTCCCGCTCAGATTGAATTGCTTCAACACGAGGGTTTCACGTTGACCGAGAACGGCTGGGAATTGGGACTTTCTGAAAAGGTATTGTTCGGCGTCGACGAATACGTCATCACGCCGGAGCGTCAGACCCCGCTGTTGCGCCTGGGTAGGCTATTGGCAGACGCTGGCATCTCCGACTTGCAGATCAATGGTCATACGGACGATACAGGCAGCGATGACTACAATCAGAGATTATCCGTCCGCCGGGCGACGGCCGTTGCCCGCGTGCTGGACAGCGTTGGATATTCGCAAGATCAAGTGCGCGTAAAGGGATTCGGCAAGACCATGCCTATTGCGGACAATCGCACCGCCGCAGGGCGCGCGGAGAACCGGCGTGTTGCCATTGTCGTTTCGGTGGAATGAGCAGACGTCCTGCGCCGAGAGCCAACCCGAACATGAAGTCAGGCAGTGGACGGCACTCATGCTGCTTCTTCCACCGTTATTCAAGCTAGTGAACACTAAGCAGAAGTGCCAGCGTCACGCGGAGCGCACTGGCCACGAAAACGTTCAACGGTCAAAGTGAGACGGCGCCGCTATCCGCGACGAAGCCAGCCCGTCCTCAGGGGCGGAATCGTTTATTTTTTTGCCCCGTCAGTGTAGGGGTCAGCCTTACCGGACTTGGCACCGTCCAGATACGGATCGGGCTTGCCGACCTTAGCGCCATCGGTGTACGGATCAACCTGACGCGGCGCTAGGTCGGTGCGCGTGGATTTCTTCGCGCCGCCGGTGTACGGATCAAACTTCTTGTCGGACTTGGCGCCATCCAGGTACGGATCGGGCTTGCCTGTCTTGGCACCGTCGGTGTACGGGTCGACTTTCTTGTAAGTGTTCTGCGCGTGTGCCAGTTGCACGGCACCAGCGGCGGTGAGTGCGACAACGGTCAGCGTCGATAGGGTCTTTTTAAGCATCATCCTCTTCTCTTCTGGTTGGAGCCGGCCGTTAGGCGTCGGCGAACAGCGCTGCACGGGAATTACGGCGTTGCGAAGATGACCGTGCGGCGCTTCGCGCCATGACAACACGGGGCTGCGTGCTTGCCAATCAGACTGAAGAATATGTAAAGATAAACGGTTTGAAGATCGCCGGGAGTCCGATTGGAGAATCAAGGGTATTGGCTAAACATTCTTAGCGGGCAGACCATACTAATGTATATCCACCGGACCTGAGATCTCGCCAAATTGACATCCTCTCCTGCCTGAAGGCGGGGGATTCCTACCGCGTCTAAAACGATGATGCCCGTCTCAGATCGCCTCGACGGGTTCCTGCTTCACGGAGCGGCCCGACTGCACCGGCTCTCCACAGGCTGCAACGCGATGTCCTCGCGCCAAAATGTTGAGAGCGCCGACGACATCGGCGTTCTCTTCGTAACCGCATTCGACGCAGGCAAATTTTGCCTGCGTGGTCAGGTCCTTTCAGCCTTGGAGCGGCATGGCTTGCCACCCCACGTGCTTGAACTTGAGGTGACCGAAAACATCGTGATCGATGGCGACGAGCAGGTGCTCAATTCGCTCCAGCGCTTGCGTAATCTTGGTGTGGGAATTGCCTTCGATGACTTCTGGACGGGCTATGCTTCGCTCGGCTTGCTCAAGCGCTTCCCACTAAGCCGGATCAAATCGACCGTTCCTTCGTGCAAGGGATGCTCGAGTCAGAACGAGATGCTTCCATCGTTCGGGCGCTTATCGACATGGCGCGCAGCTTCGGGCTCGAAACGATCGCCGAGGGGGTCGAGACCGAGGAGCAACGTGAACGTTTGCGCGGTCTCGGGTGTCAGGAAGCGCAAGGCTTCCTATTTAGTCGCCCTGTACCACCGTTTCAACTTGCTGAAGCATTCAAACTCAGGCCTTATATGGGCCGACTTTGATCGCGTCAATCGCCAGTCGTCATGTGTATCTTGGAGCTTCCAAATCTGGCCTGAGGCAATTCTTTCGCCGAAGGCCATCCCTTGGGCTGGCGAAGGACAAGCGGACGTTACGGCGGCGCGCTTATTCAGCTGGCCGAGGCGGCGCGCCTGGAGGCGTCTTGTAACGGTTGTAGCTCCAAAGGTATTGTTCGGGAAACCTTCGGATCAACGTTTCCATCGCGTCGTTGAGCAGCGCAGCCTGGGCGGCGGGGTTATCCGGCATCTCGGCAGGCAATCGCATCAGGTGCAGCCGCCATCCACGCCCGCGTGGCAGCCGCTCGCCCGACGCGAGTATCACGGCCACTTTGAACTGTGCCGCCAGCTTTCCTGGCAGCGTCATAGTTAGCGCCTGCCGGCCAAAGAATGGAACCCATACGCCCTCGCCAAGACTGGGTGCCTGGTCGGGCAGCAAGCCTACGGCACCACCTTCACGCAGCGTCCGCATGAAGGCACGCACGCCTTGCGATGAGGCTGGCACGGCGGTCAAATCAGAGGTGGAGCGAGCGCTGTCCATCAACGCTCTCAGATATTCCTTGCTAGGCGTGCGGAACATCACAGTGAGCGGCATCCGCCTGGCTACGTATCGCGCCGTAATCTCGAAGCTGCCCAGGTGTGGTGTGAGGAACAAAATGCCCTTGCCCTCGGCGCGAGCCGTATCGATCACGTCCCAGTCGTCGCAAATGACCTGGGCGATGCTGTCGTCATTGCGAAACCAGATACGGCAGGTCTCGAGGATCATGGCGCCCGCTTCCGCCGCCGAGCGACGCGCAAAGCTGGCACCTGGATAACCGGCTTGTGCGGCATTCTCCTGGAGGCGCTGCCGATAACGCCCCGGCAAGACGTAGATAAGACGGCCTAGCGCACGACCGATGGCGTGCAACACGGGCAGGGGTAGCATCGCCAGCCCGCGGCAAAGTGTTGGCAGCCAATGAGAGCGAGTTTGAGATTCCAAGATCAAAGCGGAAACGGGGTGACTTTTGCGAATATAGCGCAGTGGTTCTACCGCTGCCGGCCGCTCAGATAAAGTGTCCCGTTGGAATAAATTGTTTCGCGGCATGGATATTGTGAGCATGCCGAAAATAAGTTGCTAAAGACGAGGGACGTGGCCGGATGCTTAGAGGCGCGTCATCTCCCCTGTGGAGGTTTGTAGCACAATCAGGCTTCAACTTTTGCGGTCCTGAACAGGAGATTTCGTTTTCGCATTCTGCGGTTGACGGCGTCTTTGCGGGGGCGTCTCGGACTGGCTCTGCGTGCCGGTTGCCCTGGCTGCCCCTGCCACATTCTGGCCTGCGCTGGTGCGATGGCAGGTGACAATCTGACTGGCACTCTGTGGCTATCTCTCGATTGGGCAACTTCCCGAAACGGTCCGATTCGGCGCTGAACGATTCCGATGGAGCGACCGCATCCACTCGATATTTAAAAGGCCCAGTAATACCGGTTCCGTACCTTCAACGGGAAAAGTGCCGTTTAAGGCATACAACCGATGCGCCCAGTGGAACCTTGCGACGGTAAATGCCCACTACTGAGGTTTCAAGCTTGAAAGTCGCTCCACCTTGTGTAAATGTGCTTTATTTATCACTTTCACTCGCAAAGTTTTCGGCGGGCTGATACCGAGCTGGACGCTATAGGCGTCCGCAAATCTCAAGAAAAGTCATCATGCACTGGCGTGCGCTCCCCACCATTTGGACGATGTGGATAAGTGTCACACGTTGATATATTCGTCAGCACGCGTTCGACGGAATCCGCTGCCTGCAGAGTCGATTGCGCTAGCGTCCCACGCAAGAGATAAAAGGAACTCCAAATGGATCAGCGAGTACGCTGGGTGACGACGTTCTACCGTGGCCTCTACATTTACGCGTTGGCTTACCAACTCCAAAGACGACTGCCCACCTCGTGCCCAGGGCCAAAATGGAGTTACTTCGTCGGCGTCGGGCGGACCGACGTGCCATCGATCAATACCGACTTTGACGATGACCGCAACGACGAATGCGACTACTTCACTCGTGAGGCTGCAGAACAGGCAGCGTTGCAGTTCGGGAGGCGCATCGTCAACGTTATGCTGGAATTCGAGTAGGCCCAGCAATATCACTGCTGGGACAGTCCGGGCACCCGTCCGCCGAAGCTCAGAATCGCGCATGATTCGTGCAATCTGTCTCGGCTCTAATAAAAGTCCATGCCAACGCGCAGTGGATCTTGGTCCCTCAAGTTCCATCGCTCGCGTACCGACATGCCTATAACTGCGGCCTCTCCGCTGCCATGCCGATTTTCCTTCCGCTTTGCGCGACCGTTTGTACCGCTATTTTCGTTTTGGCGTGCTTCGCCGCACGGAGGCCACGACGTCGCAGACGCATTGCAGCTCAACTCCGGCATTTGGATGAAGTCTTGGCCGTACGCTTGGCTCTCGCAAGAACGCCCGACCAACCTCGTGCAGCCTATAGCGCGCCCGCTATGCAAGCTCCAGCGATTGCATCGCAGTGGGATGCTTCGTCGTTTCCTGGACTCAACGAACGAATGCTCTCCTGCGACGGCGCACTAAGCTGCGCAGCGCAGCGCAGCCAGACCCGAACAGTTGACGGCGAAATGGTTCTTCCGTGCCCAAGGATAGTGGGCTTCTAGGAGGCTAGTCAGCCCTCGGCGCCTATCCATGTGGTCCGTAGCGGGTGATGCTGAGCCGCAAACGGGTAGAAGAAAAAAAACGCCACGACGGGGTAGGAAGTGGCGCAAATGGATTGCAAAGGGGCCGAGTTCTCGGCCAACCAAACATTCTCAAAATGCACCCGGCCGCGCATCGCCCGAACGGGTGATTCTTGGGAACCACAGGCGACCGTTTCTTCCATCTTGCAACTTGGCTTGCCGCTCCCTCGGAATCTAAAGCTTCTCGTGCAGGAAGTCGCGGGCGTGGTTCACCGTTATTACGCGGTCCACCGACCGTGTTCATCGATTTGTCAGCCCCGCAGCCGCTAGAACGCACAGTCACCTGCGCGGCTCAAGACGAGGGCTGCTCCCTTCCGAGCAATGTCCCGAACGCATTCAGCCGTCCAAAACGCTATCCCGTACGCCCGGCCTTTGGTATAGGCCCCAACTATCTAAGTTGTGTGCGCGAGTGTCCCTCACTATAAGACCGAAATACTCAGGCTGACCGTTAGCTCGACAAGGTTTCGCTGGAAGCAGGTTCCGCCAAAACTGTGACAAGGCGACCAGCTGGCCGACTCAGCTAGAATGGAATGCTCTGCGGCATGTAGTCTCGAGTCGAAATACTTCCTTTTGACACCGACTACATCTACGCTCCTTTGCTATTGATCTCGCCATGACAAAAGAACTAGTTCGCGTTCAAAGCGGTGTTCCAGGCTTCGATACCATCCTTTGCGGCGGACTGGTGCAAGGCGCGGCCTACATCGTTCAAGGAAGCCCTGGCGCCGGGAAAACGATCCTTGCCAACCAGATTGCCTTTCATCAAGCGAGGAATAGCGGGCGTATCTTGTACGTCACCTTGCTCGCCGAGTCGCACGACCGGCTCTTTCAGGCTCTGTCGACGTTCGGCTTCTATGATCCTGCGGCGGTCGGTCGCGAAGTGTTCTACATCAGCCTGTTCAACGTGCTGCGAGACGACGGACTTCCCGCCTTGGTCAAGGCACTGCGCACTGAACTTGCGCGACATAGTTGTACGACCCTAATCTTGGACGGGCTACTCATCGCAAAGGACAAAGCCGAATCCGCGCTAGACGTCAAAACATTCGTAGCGGAATTGCAGAGCCATGCCGCGTTCACCGGCTGCACGGTTTTGTTCCTGACGAGTGCGAGCATCGACGAAGTCAGCCCCGAGCATACGATGGTCGACGGCGTCATCCAACTGAAAGAGGAACTTGTCGGCATCCGGACGGTACGCCGCATTCGTGTCTCCAAATCCCGCGGTAGCGCGGGGCTGGGTGGTCTGCACCAATATCAGATTCTTCCCGCCGGAATTGAGATCTATCCCCGCTTGGAAGCGCTCCATCGCACTCCTTCACACGAACGATGGGTCGACGTCGAGCGCATTGAGACAGGTGTGCATGGCTTGGAGTTGTTAATCGGAGGCGGCCTCCCGGCGGCGGCAGTGACCCTACTGATGGGTCCGGCAGGCAGCGGTAAAACGACCTTTGGACTCAACTTCCTGAAGCTCGCAACTTCGCAGGACCCGGGTCTTTTCTTCGGCTTCTATGAATCGCCGCAGAGATTGAAAGCCAAAAGCCGAGCTCTGGGGATGGATCTGGAAGCGCTGGAGGCAACCGGCGCGGTCTCGATCGTCTGGAACCCGATGACAGAGAACTTTCTGGATCATCTCGGTCACCAACTCCTGGCGGCCGTACGCGAGCGCGGTGTGCGAAGGCTCTTTGTCGACGGCATTGCGGGCTTCCAGCGTTCTGCGTTTGAACCAGCACGGCTCATCGAGTTCTATACCGCGCTGGCTAATGAATTGCGCGCCTTGGGTGTATCGACAATCGCAACGCTGGAGATGCCGGAAGTCGATGGGGTTCTGGGCACGGATCCGCCGCCTGAATACGGTAGTCTGATGGATAATCTGGTTCATCTTCGCCACGCGCGCCAAGACGGCGAAGTACGAAGGTTCATCGGCGTAGTCAAGATGCGTGATAGCGCATTCGATACCACCTTCCACGACGTGGTGATCGAATCTGGCGGATTGCGAGTCGCTAACCGCCTGGATGTGTCGGAGGCTCGCGGCGTGCGCGACTTGACTTCGAATAGTGCCGGTGCGCAACCATCCCACGAGTCCTGAACCATGGCAACCGTAGTCGTCATTGACGACGAGACAATGAACGCCGATGCTTTGGCGTTCCTGCTCGCGGCCGAGGGATTGGATGTTCATACTGCTGCCGACGGAGCAGCGGGATTGCTGCTGATTGCCAAGGTAAAACCGGCTGTCGTGATTACAGATTTCATGATGCCGATCATGACGGGCCTTGAACTCGCAAAAGCGATGCGGTCAAACACCGCATTTCAGCACATCCCCCTTATTTTGCTGACTGCTGCACAGGCTGACGTCGGTCGCCAGCATCCGGAATACTTTGATGAAGTCTTCGAGAAGCCCTGCTTGCCTGCGGAGATAATCCACGCTGTGCTACGCCTTGCTCGAGTTCGAGGGATTACTCCTTAATGCAAGGGACACGCGCATCTCACACACCCTCTGACGGCATCAACCTGGACGGGCTAAGGGTGATGATCGTCGATGATAGTCGGGATGCGGCGGACAGCGTCGGATTCCTGCTCGAAACGATGTCGTGCCAGACAAGAGTGTTCTATCGCGGTTTGCAAGCTCTGCATGAGGCGCCAGACTTCATGCCACAGGTGGCGCTTCTCGACATCGATTTGCCCGATATAGACGGTTGTTCGCTCGCTCGGGATTTGCGGGCAGCTTCAAACGCGCACCCTATCACCCTCATCGCCATAACAGGGTGGGACAAAGATGTTGATCGGGCGCGGGCTCGCGCCGCAGGCTTTGACCATTACTTGGTAAAGCCGGTCTCCATCCATGAGGTGGTCGATATCCTGCTGCGCGTCGCAGCGGCACGGGGCCCCGGTTGCGTTTGAACCGATCGCTCGAACCTTCGAAAGGGCTAAGAACCCGGCTCCCCTTTCACTTATGGCCGTTACCCGGATTCGATTGCAATCCCAAGCTGACGGCGGCCAAAATCTGGTTTTCTCTCGGCAACATTCGCTTTTGCGGTAATAAATACTGATACTCCGCTGCAGTGGGACCCAAATGTGTTCACCCTTCCCAGCCACAAACGATGGCAGTCCGAAGAGTGGCGCTGGCTCTCATATGGCAATGGATCCGATCGGCTGGCTTTCAGGTGTAAGAAGCCCGAGATTTGTACAAGGGAGCTTGAACTACCCGAGGACGTGTCACATCACACGTAAGTGTTGCGACTTGTCGAGCCTACGGGTGCTGCAGCCCACGGAAGGACTCCGATCATGACGGATCTTGTTCCTAATGGTCTGTCCACCTAGTGGCTTGTTCCGTCCGGACGGAGTCGAGGTTGACAGGTGCAGCAGGACGGATAGCAGCAATGAGATGGGCAAGGAAGCCAACAGCGAGGTTGCCAGCAGCAGGGCACTGGCCAACAAGGGAATCAGCAGCAGAACCAGGAGAATCAGCAAGGCGCAAGCAACAGCGTAAGGAGTAACGCCGCCGGAATTTAGCCTTCCAGGCTTATGAGAAGCCGCCTGCGTGCGGTTTCTCTAACTGAGCCCGATTACACCCGAACTCATACATCCCGAAAATTAGCCGCAGCATTGAGGCCAGATGCAGCAAACCGGTCGTGAGAACGGTCTGTTCTCGCGCCTGTCCTGATCGCACGCACTTAGCGGGAAGGTAAATCCGCTATCGCGCTCGCCGAACTAACACTGCCAGGCGAGAAACTGCTAGTGAACCGACGAGACAACCACTTCAGATGCGCTTGCGCCTGCCCTTCACGTTCAGCGAGAGTTTTCAGCTGGAAAGAGCGAGCTTCAGACCAGCCAGAGAGGCCTGTAATGAGGAGAGCCTTTTAGCCTCTTCGGTTGCATCCGCATCCTTTGCTTGCAGCGCGCAAAGACGACGCTCTGTTGCCGCGATCTCGGCTCTCGTTTCGAGCATGTACCGGTTAAGCATCACTACATCGCGGAATCGGCGCTGCGCCATTACTGCCTCCTATTCTTCCTTCCAGCTTAGATCCAGAACGAAGGGATGTCCTGATAGTTCGGCCGTACGGAAAGCACCTCATTTGAACAGCCACGTGTGAGCGCCGTACCGTTTCGTCGACGCCTGATTGGCGTAGCTAGCTCCGATGTGAGCGCTTGTTGGCAAAAAGGATACCGACCGGTGCTGCCCCACGAGCGGAGGCCGTCGAGTCAGACGCACAGTGATCCAGAGGCCTAGTTGTCTACGACAGAAGTCGTAAGGCGAGCAGACCATCGCCGATCTATTATTTTTCTAATCAGCCGATAAGATGCGATGAAAGAGGCTACTTGCGGGTGCAGATCGCATTTAAGGTGTTAGCCTTGACCCCTTCCAAAAGCCGAACGTAGTTCTCTGCGATCGCTATTTACTCCCAGGAGTTGCAATTGACTGAGCATTTTAAATCCCTCGAGAAAAATACGGCCTATTGGGGCGTACCATGGGAAGAGGCTTATGGTTATGCGCAAGCGGTGCAGGTGGGCAACGAGATCTACGTGTCAGGTCAACTGAGCCACGACAGCAATGGCAACTTGATTGCACCCGCCGAACTCGACCAGAACGGCAAACCGAGGGATTTCTCCACAATGGAAGCCCAGATGCGTGCAACCTATGAAAACCTCGCCACGCTTCTTGGCCGATTCGGTGCGACGCTGGACAATGTCGTTGAAGAAACGCTCTACGTTCTGGATGTCGATGCCGCCTTCGCAGTAGCGGGAAAGGTCCGTAAGGCAGCGTACGGAGCAGAGCGCCCCCAATGCGCCAGCAATCTGATCGGTGTCTCGCGGCTTGCAATGCCCCCGCAGTTGATTGAGATTGCTTGTAAGGCAGTGCTGGTACCGAAGGCAACTGCCTAAGTCGCTCCACGGCCCTCATCATACGAGCCGGACTGCGGTCCCGAACTGCCATCGACGCTGTTCGAGGCGGTTCGGGTCGTGAGCTCAATGTCACGAAGTCGAAATACGTCGGACCGTAGGTGCGAAGGCACGCTTCCGCACTAAAGATCTTCGAGGGGATTCTCGTCTTCAGGCCGTAGTGTAGCGCCTAGACTCCTTCAGCCGGCTTCACACACAGCACAATCGAAGTGGACGTCTGGAGGGAGTCACCGTCCAATCTGACAAAACCCCGACGGATCATCGCCAAGACACTGCCCCAAGGAATCAACTCATCCACGTTGCGTGCAACATTAAAGACGCGCACATAGCCGGTGAACCCTCCAGATAGCGGAGATACCTGCAATGTCCCTTTATGCCCTTGTTGCAGGCTTGCCAGGATCATCTTTTGGCGCTCCGTGATGTTGTCCGGCCGTTTGATAAGTGTTGGCACTGCTTCTCCTCGGCAATCTCTTGTAGTCCAGAAAAATAGCAAATTGGGCTACTTCGACAATACCCGTTTGGGTGAACACCGCGAACAATGCCAACTGTGAGGGTGCTCCGGCCGCTATCGCCGCCGCTCTTTCGCTCGTGTGACTCGTCTGTTCAGACGTTACCAACGCCGAGTAGCGCCAAAGGGCCAACCGCTATCGCGATTTTTCCCTGCAGACCGTTGTTCGAACTCTCAAGCCGCGCGTGGGCCAACGGGATGTCGGCGAGGGAATAGACAGCACCGACGTGCGGGCGCAGTTGGCCGCGCTCAACCAACGCACTGAGCTCATCGAGCTTGCCTCGGTTCTGTCCTGTGAACACGAAGTGATAGCTCGCGTTCTTACCCCATGCGTGCAACAGATTCTGAGGCTGCGCAGTATCAACGATCGATACGACGCGCCCAAGTTGGCCGAGAGCTTCGGGACTGCGGGTCAACGTGTTACCACCAATAGTATCGAACACAACATCAACGCCTTGGCCGGCTGTCTCGCGAAGAATTGCGGCCACGTAATCCTCTTTTTGATCGGAATGCGCGTCAAACCTCGCCCTTCAGGGCGGGGAAGGGTAGCGCGGACGCCGTAGGCGTCCTTTGCTGCGGTTAATGTGGCGTTTTCTGTTGTTCGATGTACTGGCGTACGATCTCGATGGGGTGCCCCGCCACAGCTTCCGGCAAAGTAGGACGGCGACCATAGCGCAGCGCCCCACAGCTTCTTGCGGATACTGGGGTAACGTTTTTGCCTTATCATGCGCTGGACACGCCCTTGAGGCTGTTCACCAGCGACGACACCGAGACCTTGGGTGGAATGTTCACCAGCAGGTGGACGTGGTCTTCCTCGCCATCGAACTCCACCAGTTCGGCCTCGAAGTCGCGGCTCTGGGCTGGGAGACTTTCCCGCCTCAGTTGGGCGCTTGCTTCACACTTGGGGGAGTCGACGACGATCGCTCTCGTTACCATCGACCAGCTGATCTGCGCGGGGAAGGACCCTATGGCCTCCCCTTGCTTGCGGTGCTATGGTGTATCCCCAGCTCCGTCGGGATGAGGACAGGCGTCCTGTGACCGGCGGGCGGGAGACGCAGCGGTGTTGCGACCCGACAAGAACGCGAGACCATGTCCAGATCGATCCCTCCCCTGAATCCCCTCCGAGCGTTCGAGGTGGCCGCGCGGCACCTCAGCTTCACCCGTGCTGCCGAGGAATTGTTTGTCACTCCCTCCGCGGTCAGCCACCAAGTCAAGACGCTTGAGGAAAACTTGGGCGTGCAGCTTTTCATCCGCGACGCAAAGGCGCTGGTGCTGACGCCGGCCGGCACCGCCTATCTGCCCGCAATACAGATCGCATTCAAGCAGTTGGCGGATGCCACGCATCGGCTGCACAGCAAGGACCGTCCTGAGCTCAAGGTCAACATGCCGCCAACGTTTGCGGTCAAGTGGCTGATCCCGCGGATGAACCGCTTCATGCAGGCGCATCCCGATATCGACCTCAAGGTTTCCACATCGAACCACCGTATCGACTTCGAACGCGACGACTTCGACTTGGCTATTCGTTATGGCAGGGGTGATTATCCTGGCCTGTATTCGCGCCTGTGCCTGCCCGTGGAGGTCATCCCGGTTTGCAGTCCCCTTCTGCTGCAGGGCACTGCGCCACTGAATCAGCCCTCCGACCTGCAACACCACACCCTGCTGCACGACGACAGCACTTACACTGACGTGAGTAACCCGGATTGGGCGATGTGGCTCGAACACGCCGGCATCACCAATGTGGATGCCAGCCGAGGCCCGTCTTTCTGGCCTAGCCATTTAGTCATCAATGCTGCGATCAGTGGGCTCGGCGTGGCGCTGGTCAAGAAGAACTGGATCGAGCAGGACCTCGAAGAGGGCCGGCTCGTCAGGCTTTTCGAATCAATTCGCCTGCCCGTGGAGTTCTCCTACTTCATCGTCTTCCCGCGCGAGCGTCTCGATGATCTGCGTGTACGCAGCTTCGCCGACTGGATCTGCGGCGAGACAGCCGCGCTGCGGGAGCCGGCGGTGCCGTTCAGCGAAGAGCCGGTGCAGTTGTAGCCACCGATGTCGCCGTAGCCACCGAAGCGGTAGCGCCAGCATCGGCTTTCTTGCGCACGCGCGACTTGAGCCGCTCGATGTCCACCACGAAACGGCGATGCGTGCCAGTGCATACTGTTTCCACGTCGTCGTGCGCGGCGACGCGAAACGTTACGCTGCGACCCTCCACAGCAATGACCTCAACCTCGATGCGCAACTCGCCGCCTAAGGGCGTGGCGCCGGCGTGCTCGACGGATACCTCAGTGCCGACCGAACTCTGCCCTGGCGCGACGTGACCCTGCAGGAAATCCAGGCAGGTCTGCTCAATATCGCGTACAAGTTCGGGCGTCGCGTAGATGCGGAGATCGTCTCCGAGGAAATCGATCGTGCGTGCACGGTCGATCGCCAGCGTGCGGGTGCATCGTGCACCCAATTCGATGTTTTTTACCATGGTGTCTCTCGTTTCAGTCGGCCAGCCGATAGATACGTGCGGCGTTGTCATGCAGCAAGGCATGCTGCTGTGATGGGGTATAAATGGAGATGGCCTCAACGAACCCTGCCAGGATGGTGGCGTATGACGCCACGAGGCTGTCTACGGGATAGTTGCTGGCGAACATGCAGCGATCCGCGCCGAAGATCGAAATCGTGTCGCGAATGACGGGCACATTGTCGGCCCCGGTCCAGGGCCGGCCGGGTAATCCCAGACCTGACACCTTCACCGCGACATTGGGCTCGCGCGCCAGCTTCTCCATGGCGCGACGCCAACCCGCCAACCCGGATGGGCTCCGATCCGCCGGTAGCCCGGTATGGTTGAGGATGAGCTGGGTTGCAGGAAAATCCCGCACGAGGTCGGCCGCCTGATCCAGGTTCCACCATGGTGCCTGCAGGTCGAACGACATGCCGTGGCGAGCCAGCTGGGAATAGCCGCGCCGCCACCGTTCGTCATCCATCGAGCCCGCTTGGCCCCGGCGGGCGTCCTCGCGGCGTGCCGACGTGGCCGGCTTGTTTCGGATGCCACGCATCCTGCCGTAAGCTGCATGGCCTGCCAGTACTGCGTCGACGTCGCCCCGGTCAAGTTGCGCGTGTCCGACGATTGCCGTTGGCCGCCCATGTTCCTGCGCCAGGGCGTCGACCCAGGCGGTCTCATCGACGGGGTCGCCGCGTGCCCATTCGGCTTCGATGTGGACAGTTTTCACAGGTGCGAGGCCTGCGGTGTCACGCGCGTAGTCTGCCGGCAGGTAGTTTCGACGCAGCGCGCTGTAGTCTCCGTACCGGAAGTTGGGCACCGTTTCGCCTTGCAACCACGGATACGGGTTGCGCGTCAGGTCCCAGAAGTGCGGGTGAGCGTCGATATACGGCGCATCGAATGCGAACGCCGTGGGTTCGGGAGCGGTATTAGTCATCGTGCGGCCGTCTGGGCGGCGATGCGCTGGGCGAGCGGTCGAAACTGCACTGCCTCACGAGCCATTTCCGACTGAAGGGTTGCGTCGTCGGCATAGGTGTCCGTACTGAAATGCAGCTTCTCCAGCGTCTGGCGCATGATCGGCTCCTGGACCGACTTCGCGATCGCCGTCTTCAGCACGGCCAACACTTCGGGCGGCGTGCCCTTGGGTGCCGAGATTCCGCGCCAGATACCCATCGACAAATCGATGTGGCGCTCCTTGAGCGTCGGCACATTCTCAAAACCTGCGACGCGTCGGTCGGCCATCACCGCCAGCACCTTGAGCTTGCCAGCCTCGACATGCGTCGCTACCTCTGCCGTACTCACGGTCACCGCATCGATATGCCCGCCGAGCAGCGCCAGCGTGGCGGGCGCACCGCCGGCATACGGGATGTCGTTAAAGCGTGCCCCGGTTTTTTCGGCCAGCGCCGCGGAGGCCATGTGCCATGCCGAACCCTGCCCCGCCGTACCCACCCGGATATTGGCGCCAGGCTTGCGGGCCTCGGCCAGGAATTGCTCCAGTGTGGTCCACGGCGCGTCGGCCCGGACGACAACTGCCGCCGGATCAGCGTTAAGACGAGCTATTGGCACGAGATCCTGATAGGTGAATTTGGCCAACCCGAGGGCATTCAAGAACGTCAATTCGCTCGATGACAGGACGAGCTTATAGCCGTCCGGCTTCGCATTGACGACTTCTCCCAAGCCCACCGCGCCCGTGGCGCCTGGCTTGTTCAGGACCACAAGCGGTTGCGGCAGATGCTTGGCGGCAGCGGCGGCCAGCGCCCGGGCTACCACGTCCGCGCCACCCCCAGCCTGCCAGGGCACGATCAGCTCGACACGCCGGTTAGGATAGCTCTGCGCGAACGCGGGCAGGTTGCAGCCTAGCGCGGCGAGTGCCATGGTGCCGAACACGAGTCGCCGGCGTGAAGCATGTACGGGGGTCATCCCGGTCTCCTTGATGGTCTTTTTCGAATCGGCAGGTCTGAGCCCGCTCGTTGTTCAAGCTCTCTTGCGAACCGGAGGCTGTTCCGCATCCTGCGCACCAAAGGCACCCTCCGCGCGCAGGCGCGCCACGCAAGCAGCGTCAAGGCCGAATTCGGCCAGCACTTCGTCGGTGTGCTGCCCCAGCAGCGGCGCCGGATAGCGCACCTGCTGAGGCGTGCCCCAAAGCTTCACCGGAAAGCCTAGCGCCTTGGTCGTGCCCTCCACCGGATGTTCGATCTCGAGCACCATGTTACGCGCGACGGCCTGCTCGCTCACCAGTGCTTCGTCGTAGGTGGCAATCGGTCCGGCTGGCACCCCCGCAGCGAGAAGCGCGTCTACCCATTCGTCGGCCGGCCGCCGAGCGAACTCGACCTCGATTTCCCGAATCAGGCTGTCTCGATGCCGTATCCGCGCCGCGTTGTCGACAAATCGCGGATCATCCACCAGCTCGGGGCGCCCGATGACTTCGCAAAGCGCTTTCCATAGCTTGGGGTTGGCGGCGCCGATCACGAAGTGGCGGTCAGCGGCACGCACGGCCTGATATGGCGCACTCATCCGGTTGGCGCTGCCAATCGGCACCGGCACCCCACCCGTTCCCCAATACTCGGCGGACTCCCAGACCGACAACCCCAGCGCGGTCTCGAAGAGCGAGGCATCGACGTACTGCCCCTGCCCCGTTTGTGCGCGCCCCATCAAGGCGCTGAGAATGCCGTAGGCCGTGAACAAGCCTGCCCCCAGGTCTGCGATGGGCACGCTGGACTTCACCGGCGGCGCCTCGGGATGGCCCATGACGCTCATCACGCCGGACATTGCCTGCGCGATCAGATCCAGGCCCGGGCGGCTCGACCACGGCCCGGTCTGCCCGAACCCCGAAATGCTCGCGTAGACCAGGCGGGGGTTAATCGGGCTCAGCGTGGCATGGTCGATCTTAAGGCGCGCCGCTACGCCGGGCCGATTGTTCTCGACGAGGACATCCGCACCGCGGACCAGTTCGTAAAAGGCTTCCAGCCCGGCCGGATTCTTGAGATCGATCTCGACGCTACGCTTGTTGCGGTTCAGTGCGAGAAAGCCACCACTGTCATCGCCCTTGAGCCGAAACCCCATGGCTTTGCGGGTCTGATCACCCACCCCCGGCGTTTCGACCTTGATGACGTCGGCACCCATGTCGCCCAGCAGCATGCAACAAAACGGACCAGCCATGATCTGGCTGACATCCAGGACCTTGATGTTCGATAACGGCAAATTCATGGAAGCACCTTACAAATTGGAGGGGGAACACACCGGGGCGTGCGGCGCGTGGTCTATCGCGCGACGAACTGCGGGCGCGACTTCGATACGAACGCATCGAAACCGATGCGAAAGTCCTCGGTGTCAAAGCACGCGTACGCCTCGTTTTCCTCATGAGCCTCCAGCGGCGTAGGCTCCTGCAGCCTGCGCACGAAGCGCTTATGCCAGCGGGCCACCAGCGGGGCCCCCTGCGCGATACGACGTGCGGTCGCGTAGGCTTCCTCGGGCACATCGGCATCGGGAACAACCCGGTTCACCAGCCGCATTTCTTTCGCTTCAGCCGCGCCAAATACACGACCTTCGAGCACGATCTCCAACGCCGCTGCCGGGCCGGCGAGCGCCATCAGTCCGCCCAACTCGCCGTACGACATCACCAGACCCAGCCGATTGACAGGTACGCCGAAGCGGCTCGACTGTCCGCAGATTCGCATGTCGCACATGGATGCGATCTCCAGGCCGCCGCCTACGCATGCCCCCTGGATCAGCGCCAGAGTGGGATGCTTGCAATCGGCAATCGCGCGCATCGTGGCATGCGTGATCTGCCCATACTCGCTCGCTTGCTCGGCGGTGAACCGACGTGTGCGGAACTCTTCGATGTCCGCACCAGCGGCAAACGCCTTGTCGCCCGCACCGCGCAGGACGACGCAACGCACGTCGTCGTCGGCTGAAAGCGTGGCCATGGCATCCGTCAGGTTCTGCCACATCGACAGGTCCAGCGCGTTGAGCTTCTCGGGATTGTTCAGCGTGACGGTGGCAATTGCGCCATCGCGTTCGATCAGGATCGGCTGTCTCATGGTGTCTCGTTGGTGTAAGGGTGTCCGGCAAGCCATGATGGCGTGCTGGCTAGCAGTCTAGGGGCGAGCAGGCACGCGGCAAAACGAGAAAAACTCGACCGGCCTTCAAGAAAATCTAAGGCGTTGGCGTTGTGAATTTTTCTTGCAGGGGCTTCAAGTAATTCCACGTTGTCCGCGCACCGCCTTGTTCCTAGACTTCGACTCCATTCCCGCCCCGAATCCGGCTTTTCGAAGGCTGGCCTCGACGCTCAGCTTCGACGCTCCTTCTTGGTTCGCAGCATTGATTCCCGGCGGTGATTCCAAATCCCATTCAAAACCGGGATTGCCGCACCGCACCATGGTCGCGGGCAACCATCAGGAGACACCATGCCGCTGATCCAATACATCACACAAATCCAGATTGACTTTGGTGCCATCAAACTGTTGGCACAGGAATGCGAGCGCATCGGCATCACGCGTCCGCTGGTAGTCACCGACGCAGGCGTAAGAGCCGCCGGAATCGCTCAGCGCGCGCTCGAACAGTTCCCTCCCGGCATGGAGGCGGTGATCTATGACGGTACGCCGTCGAACCCGACCGAAAGCGCCATGCGCGAGGCTGTTGCGCTGTACCGTGATTACCGCTGCGACGGGATCATCGCTATTGGGGGCGGCTCGCCGATCGACCTGGCCAAGGGCGTCGCGGTGTGCGCGACCCATGACGGCCCGTTGCGACAGTTTGCTGCCGTCGAGGGCGGCGTAGCCCGCATCACCGCAGCAACGGCCCCGGTTATCGCTGTTCCCACCACGGCCGGCACTGGCAGCGAGGTGGGGCGTGGCGCCGTCCTGATTCTCGATGACGGCCGCAAGGTTGGCGTGCTGTCTCCCCATATCGTGCCCCGCGTAGCCATCTGCGACCCGGAACTGACGTTCGGGCTGCCACCTGGCCTCACGGCCGCCACCGGCATGGATGCCATCGCCCACTGCATGGAGACGTTCATGGCGCCGGCCTTCAATCCGCCGGCTGACGGCATCGCGCTGGACGGCCTGCGTCGCGGCTGGCAGCACATCGAACTGGCCCAGCGCGAGCCCAACAACCGAGACGCGAGGCTGGCAATGATGAGCGCTTCGACCCAGGGCGCGCTGGCCTTCCAGAAGGGACTTGGCTGCGTGCACAGTTTGAGCCACGCGCTGGGCGGCCTCATGCCCACACTGCATCACGGCACGCTCAACGCCGTGCTGCTGCCTGCCGTCATCCGGTTCAACGCCCAGTCGCCCTCGGTGCGCGATGAGGACCGGCTGGGGCGAATGGCGCAGGCGATGGGCCTCGGCAGCGCTGCCGATGTCGAGGGGGCCATCGTCGAGAAGAGCCGCCGCCTGGGTCTGCCGACCGGACTTGCGCAGATGGGGGTCGACCCGGCTTTGTTCCCCCGCGTAATCGATTACGCCATGGCCGATCACTGCCACAAAACCAATCCACGCATCGCCAGCCCGTCGGACTACCTCGCGATGCTCACGGAATCGCTCTGACGCCGCCGCATCAGGCTCTCGCCGCAGTCGCTGCCTTCGCATTACACGACACCTAGAACTAGACAGGAGACCGCCATGCAACGTCGTACGTTTATCGGCGCGGGCGCCGCCATGCTGGCCGCGCCCTGGGTACAAGCCCAGACACTTCCCGCTGGACCCATCCGTATCATCGTCGGCTTTCCGCCGGGCGGTGGCACCGACGTCATGGCACGCGTGCTGGCCGAGAAGCTGTCTGCGGTATGGCACACATCCGTGATCGTAGAGAACCGCCCGGGCGCCGCAGGCGTCGTGGCAGCGGAGTACGCGGCGCGTCAGCCAGCCGATGGCAGCACCCTGCTCATGACCAACATTAGCAACCATGCGATCGCGCCAAGCCTCTATCCGAAGATTGGCTACTCGGTAGAAAAGGACTTTACGCCAATCATGCTGGTCGGGGTGACCCCCAACCTGCTGATCTGCCGCGCCGGCGGCCCGGCACGCACCGTGCAGGACGTGGTCGCACTGTGCCGGAGTCAGCCGGGAAAGATCGCCTTCGGCTCCTCCGGCGCAGGGGCGGCGCAGCATCTGGCACTGGAGATGTTCAAGCTTCGCGCGGGCGTAGACGCTCTCCATGTGCCCTATCGTGGTTCGGCGCCCATGCTGACCGATCTCGTCGGGGGCCAGATTGACTTTAGCTTCGAGACGATGACCTCCGCGACGCCACAAATCCGCGGCGGCAAGGCTGTGGCCATCGCTCAGACACGCCTGCACCGGGCGGCCAGCTTCTCCAATGTGCCAACCCTCGCGGAATCGGGATTTCCGGGCTTCGATGCGGGCACCTGGTATGGCCTCGTCGGCCCGGCACGGATGCCGGCCGCGTTGGTTGGCAAGATGAATGCTGACCTGAACCGCGTGATGACGATGCCCGATGTCGCCCAGCGATTGGACAGCTTCGGCGCCGAGGACGGAGGAGGGAGTGCGGCCCATTTCGGCGAATTCATCAACGCCGAATGCGTCAAGTGGGCCCGCATCGTCAAGGAAGCCAAGGTGAAGGTATGACCACATCCCGACGCGTCACCGCTGAAGAATCGCTGCCGGCTGACGTCGAACGCGCGCGACTGGTCGGCCGCGCCTGGGTGCCCGGGAGACTGGGCGGACCGACGCTAGTCACGGTGCGCGGCAACGAGCTCATCGACATTAGCGCCCTGGCGCCCACGATGGCCGACCTTCTCTCGCAGCCCGATTGCGCGGCGAGGGTGGCGGCCGCCAAGGGCGCTTCGCTCGGCCCGCTGCAGGAATGGCTCGATGACACCTGCGCCAATGGATCGGACGCCGCCCGTCGCCACTTGCTGGCGCCCAATGACCTGCAAGTCGTCAAGGCGGCCGGGGTCACCTTTGCAGCGAGCATGCTCGAGCGCGTCATCGAGGAACGCACCCGCGGCGATGCGGCAGGAGCGGCGGCCGTACGCGCCTCACTTGTGGAGATTCTTGGCGACAGCCTGTCGGACGTGCGTCCGGGCTCCCTTGAGGCGCAACGTATCAAGCAGGTACTTCTCGCCCAAGGGCTCTGGTCACAGTATCTCGAAGTTGGCCTGGGGCCGGATGCCGAGATATTTACCAAGGCGGCACCGCTGGCATCGGTCGGGACCGGTGTTGGCGTCGGCATTCATCCCGCTTCCACCTGGAACAATCCGGAGCCTGAAGTCGTGCTGGCCGTGTCGCCGACCGGCGAGATCGTTGGGGCAGCGCTGGGAAACGATGTGAACCTGCGCGACTTCGAGGGTCGTAGCGCCTTGTTGCTTGGCAAAGCCAAAGATAACAACGCGTCATGCAGCATTGGCCCATGGATCCGCTTATGCGATACGCATTTCGGCATCGAGCAGATTGCCGCCACAGACATCACGTTGACCCTGGAAGGTGAGGACGGCTTCGTATTGCACGGGCACAGCACCATGCGCGAGATCAGCCGGGCGCCACAGGAACTCGTCGCCCATGCCATGGGCGCGCACCACCAATACCCGGACGGGATGATGCTGTTCTGCGGCACGTTGTTCGCACCCATCGAGGACCGCGACGAAGTCGACGCGGGTTTCACACATCGCCCCGGCGACCGCGTCAGCATAAGCGCCGATCGCTTGGGTGGGCTCGTGAACTGGGTGCAGGATTGCACCACCCTACCCCCATGGAAATTCGGCATCGGCGCGTTGATGCACAACCTTGCGCAACGCGGTCTGCTGCATCCGCCGCCCTGAAGCACCAAGAGGGTTCAGACAGCCCACCGGCGACCGGCGACCGCCTCCCGGCCATTCCTCGACAGTTGGCGGCGGCCAAACAACATCCCAGGAGACAACCTCATGAAACACGCTATCTCGCATATCGTGCTGGCCACGCTATTGGCCGTCGCAACCGCGGCGGGCGCCGAGACGGTCAAGCTTCGCTTTGCCCACACCGTGCCCGAAACGGACTCCCAGCATCTTGCGGCGCTCTCGTTCAGTGAGAAGGTCAAGGCGCGTACCGGGGGCGCCGTCCAGATCCAGGTCTTCGCCAACAGCCAGCTCGGCAACGACACGTCGCTTGTCACCGGCGTACGCAGCGGAACCATCGACATCGGCGCGACAGGCAACCCATTCGTGACTGGCCTGGCTCCACGCCTGAACGTTCTGGACCTTCCCTATCAGTTCGAGGACGGGGCGAGCGCCTATCGGGTGCTGGACGGCACCGTCGGCCGCTCACTGCTGGATGAGTTGGGCGCACACCGCATCAAGGGCCTGGCGTTCTGGGAGATCGGCTTTCGCAGCCTGGGCAACAACAAGCGGCCTATCCAGCGCGCTGAGGATATCCGTGGCCTGAAGATCCGGACCACGCCGAATCCTTCGCATATCAAGGCCTTCCAGTTGCTGGGCGCCAGCCCGCAGCCGATGCCCTTCGCGGAAGTATTCGGCGCACTGGAATCCGGGGCGGTCGACGGCCAGGAGAACCCACCCACTCTGATGGTGTCAGCAAAGCTCTACGAAGTGCAGAAGTACGTTTCCCTTACGCGGCATGCCTACACGGCGCTCGTCGTACTCATGAACAAGGCGAAGTTCGAATCGCTCAAGCCCGAGTACCAGAAAGTCCTGCTCGAGGAAGCGGCCTCAGCCGCCACCTATCAACGCAAGCTCAATGCGGACAACGAGCGAGCGGCCATCGCCCAACTGCGCGCCAAGGGAGTGCAAGTCATCGAGCAACCCGACAACGCCAGCATGCGCAAGGTTGTCCGCGAGGAAACCCGCCAGCTTTTCGTACAGAAAAACGGCGACGCAGGTGGCGCCGTACTGCGCGCCATCGAAACACAGCGCTGATCCACATCGCGACCTGCAGAGGAGTAGCGCCATGACAAGCCATCCCGAGGCCATCGTCGATGCCCATCACCATCTCTGGCACCTTGGTACCGGTCGTTACCCGTGGCTGCAAGACCGCTACGACCCACAGTCCTTCTTCCTGGGCGAGTATGAAGCACTGTGTCACGACTTTGGCGTCGACGACTACCTGTCGCATTGGCCGGGCGTGCATGTCGATGGCACCGTCCATGTGGAAGCCGAGCGGGAGCGCAGCGAGTCGCTGGCCGAAACGATCTGGCTTCACGAGCAGCATGCACGCCACGGCTTCCCGAGCGCGGTCGTGGCGCATGTGGACCTGCTGGACGCGGGGCACGACGCCAGCCTGCGCGAACAGACAGCCTATCCGCTTGTACGTGGCGTACGGTGCAAGCCGCAAATCGCTGCGACTGCCACGCGTGACGTGCGACAGCAAGCGGGAAGCCTGCAAGACCCGCGCTGGCGGGCCGGCCTCGAAGCACTGGCCGCACGTGGGCTTGCATGGGATCTGCGCGTTCCGTTCTGGCATCTGGAGGAAGCCGCCGAACTCATCGCCACGGTGCCGGGCCTGCGCGTCGCCGTGGAGCACACCGGGCTTCCCTGGGACCGCTCCGAGGCTGGCCTCGCGCAATGGCTGCGTGGCATGCGCTTGCTGGCGAGCATTCCGGAGGTACATGTAAAGCTCTCCGAGTTTGGCCTACCCGGCAAGCCTTGGGACCGCGCCGACAATGTTCGGGTGATTCGGCATGCGATCGACGTCTTCGGCGCCGAACGTTGCATGTTCGCCAGCAACCTGCCTGTTTCAGGGTTGCGCGCCAATACCGCCGAGATCATCGCCACCATGAGCGAGGCAATGGCGAGACTCGACGCCGTGCAGTCACGCGGCATCTGGCGAGACAACGCGCTGGACTTCTACCGCGTCGCTCGCGGCGAGACGCCGGTGGACGCGTTAGTCGACACGAAATCCTCGAGGCGCCCAGCAGGAGTACAAGCATGAACCGCATCACCTTTCGTATCGTCCATGGCGTAATGGTTGCTCTCATGACTGCCATGATCGGACTCGTGTTCGGAAACGTGGTGTTGCGCTACGTGTTCAATACGGGCATCGCCTTCTCTGAGGAGGCATCGCGATTCCTGTTCATGTGGCTCACGTTGCTTGGCGCTCTATTGGTCATGCACGACCGCGCTCATCTGGGCATGAACACCGTCGTGGCGCGACTGAGCCCAGGCGGCCAGCGACTGTGTCGGCTGCTGGCCGATGCAGCCGCCCTGGGATGCTGCCTGCTGCTGACGCATGGCGCCTGGCAAATCGTCCAGATCGGCATGGACGACCGGGCACCCGTGACCGGTGTTCCGCTCGGACTCGTCTACGCCTGCCTGCTGCTTTGCGGCGCGGGGATGACGGCGATGTTGGCATGGTCGCTGGGTCGGCTTCTGAGCGGGCGTATGACACTTGGCGAACTGACGCCGCAATCGGGCCCCAGCGGGGAATAACCGAACGGAGTACGAATCATGACAATCTTCTTCTTCGTGGGCTCCCTACTGGGAGCGATGGCGATCGGAATGCCCATTGCCTTTGCCTTGCTGGCCTCCGGAGTCGTGCTGATGCTGCATCTTGGCAACTTCGACACGCAAATCCTCGCGCAAACCATGCTGGAGGGCGTCAACAACTACCCTCTGATGGCCGTGCCATTCTTCATGCTGGCCGGAGAACTGATGAACGCCGGGGGTCTCTCCCGCCGGATAGTACGCGTGGCAGAAGCCGCGGTAGGTCATGTCCGCGGCGGCCTGGGGTACGTTGCAATCATTGCAGCCACTGTCGTGGCGAGCATCTCCGGCTCGGCAGTGGCCGATACCGCTGCGGTAGCCGCGCTATTGATACCGATGATGCGAGGTGCCGGGTACAACGTACCACGTGCCGCAGGCCTGATTGCCGCAGGCGGCATCATCGCGCCCGTCATTCCGCCTTCCATCGCCATTGTGGTATTCGGCGTAGTGGCCCAGGTCTCGATCACGAAGTTGTTTCTCGCCGGCATCGCGCCGGGCGCCATGATGGCGCTGACACTCGCCGCCACCTGGTACTTCTGCGCACGCAGGGAGACCTTCGCTCAGACCGAAACTTTTTCGGCTCGCCGCTTGTTGCGCGCGCTGAGGGAAGGCGTTTGGGCACTGGTGTTGCCGGTAGTCATCATCGGCGGCATGAAGATCGGCGCATTCACCCCTACCGAGGCCGCCGTCGTGGCTGTCGTGTACGCGATAGTGGTGGGCCGTCTTGTGTATGGCGAACTCTCGATGCGCAAGGTCCCTGAGATCATTGTCACAGCCGCCAAGACATCCAGCACAGTGCTGTTCCTCGTGGCTTGCGCTCTGGTATCCGCTTGGCTCATCACCATCGCGAACATCCCGGCGCAGGTGACTGCATTGCTCGAACCGTTCATCGGCAACCAGATCCTTCTCATGTTCATCATCATGCTTCTGGTGATCGTGGTGGGCACGGCGCTGGACCTGATGCCGACGGTGCTGATCATGACGCCGATCCTGATGCCGGTCATCACCAAGGCAGGGATCGATCCGGTCTACTTCGGCGTGATGTTTGTGCTGAACAACGCTATTGGGCTACTCACCCCTCCGGTCGGCACCGTGCTGAACGTCGTGGCTGGTACGTCGCGCTGCAGTCTGGACAGCGTCATTGGCGGGGTCTGGCCATTCTTGCTCAGCCTGACCGCACTCATGTTCCTGTTCGTCCTGTTCCCACAGCTGATCCTCGTGCCGGCCGCATGGCTGCACTGAACCCGCCTTTTCCAACAACCATACCGAGAAGGAGATTGAAATGAACCAAGGATTAGCCTGGTCCCGTCGAGCTGCGACCGTACTCACGATGACAGCCATGACCGCATTCGTCGCCATGCAACCGGCTCGTGCTCAATCCCAGCAGACAACGTCGGGTGGGTGCAACGGGATGTTGCGGGTGCCATCCGAGAACGGTAACTATGCGAACGTCAAGCGATATATCCAGACGCCAACCGGTTACCTTCTCGTGCTACGCATGGGAGACAACGTACTGGAGCGGCTAGCCGTTTTCGCGGCGTGCGAGAAGATTCCAAGCGCCAGCCTGTCCGCAATCGGCTTCGCCCACGTGACCTTTGGATTCTGGGACGCGGGTAAGCAGCAGTTCAACCCCAAGACCTATCGTGACGTGGAAATGGCCAGCGTGGTCGGCAGCTTGGCGTGGAAGGAAGGAAAGCCTTCGATCCATATCCATGGCGTGGCCGGTGATAGCAAATTCGATACGTACGGCGGCCACATTCTAGCGATGGAGGTTGGGACAGGCTCGCTTGAAGTGACGGTCTCCGTGCACGGGCAACGCCTCGACCGCGCGATAGATCCCCGGATCGGTGCCAACGTGCTGCAGCTATCTCAAGAGTAAATGCGATTGAGGGGCCGGCAAACGGTAAGGGCTGCGCCCCAACAAAGGACGCGAGCATCGCAGCGTCAGCACGTTTGGGGAGGTAGTTCGCCGGCGCCTGCTGCAGAAGCCGAGCGGGCGCCATTTGTACATCTAGCGTCTTACTGCACGGAGGCGAAGCGAACGCCAATAGATGGCAGCGAAGTGCGTGAGTTCAAGATGCCGGAGATCGGCCGCGCGAGCCGGCCAGGTGCGCGCCGATCCCGTACACGGCGTTGTCCACTGCTGGCAATTCTCAAACTGAGACCTTGACGACCTCGAGTCCGAGTTTCGATGCGAGGGTCAACGCTGCTCGCGGCGACTCACAGCAATCGATCCAAAAATCGGTCCCTGACACGGCGAGTGCAAACGGCAGAACGTCGTCGCCGCACTCGTGCTGCCTGTATACCACGACCTGCGCTCCCGTTTCAAAATAGTGGCGCATGTCGGCGCGACACTCAGGATAGACCTTCGATATGTGTGCGGATTGATAGGGGGTCAGCACTCTAGTCTCCGTCATGCAGTCCGCATGGGTCATTTCGGCTCGATCAGGAAGTGCAGCGCCGCGTATTGCGGGTTGCACGACCAGACTTTCTTCCCATCACGGTAAAAATTCGCCCAGCCGTCTTTGACCACAACGTCAGCGTCAGGAAAGACTGCCGAATGACCGGCAAGCAGCGCCTGGATGGCATTCGCCTCCTTGCATCTTGCGCGATAGCGGCCATCTGCCAAGGGCTTGTCGGACTTCACGGGAGTACCTCACAAATTAAGCAGAGTATCGATGACAGCTGTTGCGCTAGTTATATAGCTGGTTGCGAGCAGTGGGCTGAGGTCGAACCGTCTCTTGTCTCGTTCTCTACGCGGCTGACCAGCCTAGGGCTTGAGCGGCGTCACGGACTCGCTGGGCGGCATCGGACGCACTGTGGCGAACCTGACTCCACTCCCATCCCGAATGCCACCATTGGATAATTCCTGCTGCTTCGCTCAGACTGGGAGCTCTCACCACGCCCCTCACGTTAGCAGCGACGGACCCCCACCATTCCGCACCCTCGGCATCCTTTGCCAAGGGGTCGATCGATTCTCGGTAGATCTGCTTTACCTGCTCGAGCGTCATTTCCATATGGTCCCTTGCTGACGGACATCAAAATACTTCACCAAATACTTTCGCGGTACATCATCAACCGCGGAGCCGCCTAGTCGCTCCATGTACAAGCAGTATCCGCCGAATGTCGCCCCTGTCGTCTCGGCTCGATACAGTTCTGCCCAAGCAACCAGGTCTTCGCAGCTCGCACAGAACGAATCACCGTTTGGGAGAACCCAACCTTCGCCACTTTGCGACCGCAACACGAACAGGTTCGACGGGCACTTGGTCATTGGCCTCACTAAAGGATTCTTGACCCCAGAATGGCGACTTCAAGGTGACACAGTCATCATAGCAGCCGCAAGATGACG
This sequence comes from Cupriavidus agavae, assembly GCF_004217045.1. Taxonomy (GTDB): domain Bacteria; phylum Pseudomonadota; class Gammaproteobacteria; order Burkholderiales; family Burkholderiaceae; genus Cupriavidus; species Cupriavidus agavae. Next base: position 99,143 of record NZ_SGXM01000006.1, on the reverse strand, counting down.
TCAACCCTCGGGGGCGGCTGCACATCAACCCGCGCTTCAGCGCGGTCGACTGTGTTCGATTTGGCACCGATTATAGTATTAACCACTGGTCAAATTGAGCCGATTCGCGATTGCCAGCTTGGGGGCGCGTGCGCAGCAGGCTGCCCATATTCTGCTTGAGTGGCATACGGGCTCGATGCGGCCAGTGCGATGCAGCGCTGGCGGCAGCACCAAACTCAACAGAAATTGCCGGCTCGCACGGATCAGCATGCCGCGGTTCTTTTAGACGCCCTCATGGGCATTTCATCCATAAGATCGACTACCGTCCACTGAATCGCGCCTGACGACGCTCGATGAAATGGGCAACGCCTTCCGTAAAGTCCTCGCTCTGGATGCTATCGAACATCTCGGCATTGGCCATCTGGGTGGCCTCCCCCAGCGTCTGAAACTGCTGCTCCCACAGCTGGCGCTTGATGACGCGAACTGAACGAGGCGACACGTTCTCCGCAAGATCAGCGGCGTATTCCAGCGTATGTGTCATTAATTCGTCCGGTTCGCATAGGCGGTCGACGAGCCTCATTTCTAAGGCCTCCTCGGCAGAGACTTTGCGAGCGGAAAGCAGCAGATCCGCAGCATGCCCTGGCCCTACGACGCGTGGGAGCAGCCATGAGATGCCATGCTCGGCGATCAGCCCGCGTCTGGCGAAGGCTGTGCTGAACGCAGCCCTCCTGCTGGCAAAGCGCATGTCACTGTAGAGTGCAAAGACCAACCCCAAGCCGGCTGCGGCTCCATTGATGGCGGAGATGACGGGCTTGCGCACTGCCGGGAAGTATCCGTAGCGGCTCTGGAAGTCGGCCCGGCGGTTCATATCGTAGGGACGCATCCACTGAGCGGCGCGGATATCTCCCGGAGGCAGAATCTCGAGCTCATTGATGTCCATGCCTGCGCAGAATCCTTTCCCGGCGCCCGTGAGCACAATGACCCGGACGCTCTCGTCGCAATCGGCGGCTTCCATCGCGTCGCGCAGCTCGGCTTCCATCACCTTGGTGAGAGCATTGAGCTTGTCTGGTCGATTCATCGTCACGACGGCAACGTGTGCGCTGCTGTCCGACCGCGCAACTGAAATTTCTCTATACATGCTGAGATCCTAAATAGCCATGAGTGTTTAGCCAGGGAACTGAACGGCCCGCGGCTCCAAGAACTCCTCAAGCCCATAGACCCCGCCTTCGCGCCCTACGCCGGACATCCCGAAGCCGCCAAAGGGCGCGCGAGGGTTGAACCTGGCGCCGTTGATGTCAACCTGACCGGCGCGTAGCAAGTTGGCTACCTTTTCAGCGTCACCATCCTCCGCGGCCCATACGGCGGCTGCCAGCCCATAGCGGGTGCCATTTGCCAGTGCAACGGCTTCCTCTACCGTGTCGTAGCAAAGTATCGCCAGCACGGGACCAAAGACTTCCTCCGTGGCGAGCCGACTCGTGGGTGACACATCGCCGTAGATGGTGGGCGCGACGAAGTAGCCCTGGCCTGGCACAGCTGCATCGGGGCCGCCGGCAATGCGATCGAATCCAGCCTGCTCCGCGTCTGTCAGGTGGGCCTGAACGCGCTCGCGCTGCAACGCGGACAGTAGCGGGCCAATCCGTGTCGATTCATGGGCCGGATCACCCATGACCATCTTCCCAACCGCCTCAGCAAGAAGCTCGCGACATTTCGGATAGTCCGCGCGTGATACGATCATCCGTGTGATAGCACTGCACGTCTGCCCGGAATTGAGAAAGCAGGAGGCGACCGTGGCCTTCACAGCTTTTCCAAGGTCTGCGCCAGGCAGGACGACGGCGGCCGACTTCCCGCCGAGCTCCATGGATATCCGCTTCATATCGCCCGCCGCCAGCGCTGCTACCTTCCGGCCGACGGGCGTCGAACCTGTGAACGACACCATCTGAACATCGGGATGCGTCACTAACGCCTCGCCCACCTCCGCGTCGCCTTGCACGATGTTCAGCACGCCCGACGGCAGGCCTGCCTGCTCGCACGCTGTCATCAGACATGCCGAAGCCGCCGGTGCGAGTTCTGAGGGCTTGAGAATGACGGTGCAGCCTGCCAGCAATGCTGGCGCAACCTTTCCAGTGATCTGGTGCAGCGGATAGTTCCACGGTGTAATCGCGGCAACGACACCCACCGGTACCATCGTTATCCTTGAGTTAGCCGCCTCGCTGACAAACGAGTGAGTATCCGCTAGCGCTGCGGTGGCTCGCCATACTGCGATCGGCGCGTCAACCTGGATGCGCTGCGACAGTTTTAGCGGCATCCCAACCTCGCGCGAGATATCACCCGCAAGCGATTGGCCCAGGCTTTCCAGCGCGTCGGCCACGCGGTACAGCATCGAGGCACGCGCCTGCACGCCAATCCGCTGCCAGTCCGGGAGCGCCCGCCGGGCAGCATCTACGGCACGTTGGACATCGCTGGCGCTACCCAGGTGGACGTCGCCCAGGATTGCTTCCGTCGCAGAATCATGGATTGGTACGGTGCGCCCGCCTCCTACCTGACATCGTGCGCCGTCGATAAAGTGTTCGTCCCATTGGATCATTGCATTTCCCTTTGCTGCCTTTTTCTTAAAAACTCGCCCATCACACGTTGTGGCTCCCCGTCGGCATAGCATTCGAGCTGCGCCCGGATGCCCGCCACACAGGCTTCGTCAAACCCTGGCTGCGTCATGGCGCGCAGCCGCTGCTTTGACAACCGAACGGAGGTCGCCGGCAACGCTGCCAATGTCCGGGCCCGAGCCAGCGCCGCGTCGAGCAAGTCTTCTTCGGTATGCAGGGCGGTCACCAGGCCAATCTCATAGGCGCGCTGCCCTGACACAAGTTCGCCTGACAGCGACATCTGGACGTTGTGGGTGTGCCCGACATGCAGTGTCATCAGGTACGACCCGACGATGCTTGCCAGTCCTGCCTTGACTTCGGGCTGGCCCCAACGGCTCTCTGGCGTAGTCAGACGCCAGTCCGCACACAGCGCGAGCTGGAAGCCTGCTCCGGCTGCCACGCCATGCACTGCGGCCACGCATGGCTTATCCAAGTCTCGGACGGCCTGGTACATCGCTCGTTGACGGTTCAGCCACGGTACGATCTGTTGCCACGTCACCGATGCCGCTTCATCTAGATCCTGGCCCGCGCAGAAGGCTCGGCCGCCAGCGCCCACCAACACCACCGCGCCAACCAAGGGCTCAGCATTGAGACGACCCAGCGTGTCAATCAGGGCGCCCCGCAGCGCGTCATTGACCGCATTCATCCGCTCCGGGCGGTGCAACGTCACGATGGCCACGCTGCCTTCACGTTCCACAAGTACAGGTTCCATTTCAGGCTCCAGCCAGTTCCACCACGGCATCCACGGCAACAACGCCCTCCCCGGCCGCCTGCACCATCAATGGGTTAATGTCCACCGACTTCAGAGTTTCGCGGTGTTGCACCGCCCAGTCTCCCAGCGCCACGGCTGCCGCGGCCAACGCGTCGAGATCGAGCGCCGGCATGTCCCGATACCCCTGAAAGAGCGGTGCAATACGAAGCCGGCCGCAGGCTGCTCTGACATCCGCCTGGCTAAACGGCGCAAGCAAAGAGACGATGTCTTTGCGCAACTCGAGTAGCGTGCCGCCTTCTCCGATCATCACAAGCGGGCCGAGCACGGGGTCGACCGATACGCCCAGCGCAAACTCGTGCCGCCCTGCCACCATCGCCGCCACCACCACCCTTGGGCTCTGGACTCCAAGTTCTCGCAGTTTGTGCAGACAGTCTCTCGCGGCTTGTTCGACAGCCGTAGGGTCGGCCAGCCTGAGATGGACGAGACCATGTTCGCTCTTGTGCGGCACCTCTGCCGCGCAACCCTTGACCACGACAGAGCCACAGCCCAGCGCCGAGAAGGCCGCGACCGCCTCATCTGCAGTCGCACAGATACGGTTAGGCACTGCGGGGACGCCTGCCTGTGCAAGCAGGGCCAGGCTGCGGGCCTCGTCCTGTAGACCGCTCCCCTCTAGTGACAAGGGGTTGTTCGAGAATTCTGGCGTTTGCGCCGACGCCTCGAGGCGCGCGTGGGCTGCGTACTGAGCCAGCGCAGCGATCGCATCGCCTTCCGTGACGAACGTCGGAACGCCATGTTGTACGAAGACGTCTCGAACGGCTTGCTGAGGGGCGCTGACCACCAGCGGCTTGCCAAACCGGCTGCTGGACGCTGCAGCATCGCGGGCGAGTGCTTCTACGTCGTAGCCTGGGCCCGCGACCGGAATCCCAATCATGACCATGTCCGCTTGCGGATCCCCACCGAGCGCATCGAGGACACGCGGGAACATATCGCCCTTTCCCATGAGCGCCGCCGTCATATCGAGCGGGTTACTGGCAGTACCAAAATCGGGAAGGATCGCACCGAGGCTCTCGAGCGTCGCAGACTCCAGTTCCGTGAGCGATAGATCATGCCGCTCTGCCAGGTCGGCCGCCATCACGCCCACGGCGCCGCTATGGCTCATCACCACGGTACGCCCCTGCCCGGGTGCGCGTCCCTGCAGGTACAACGGCACGGCGCGCACGAGTTCACCAATATCGGCGGCGCGCCATATGCCAATGCGAGCGAAAAACGCATCGATGGCTGCGTCGTTTCCCACCAATGCCCCGGTGTGGGATGCCGCCGCGCGTGCGCCGTGCTGGCTTCTACCTGCCTTGATCGCGACGATGCTGGCACCACGGCTACGGGCGATCGCTGCGGCCCGCGCGAGCGCCGCCGGATCTGACACGGACTCCAGGTAGAGTAGGATCAACTTGATCGCTGGATCCTCGGCCACGGCCGCCGTCATGGCGCAGGCATCAAGATCGGCATCGTTACCCGTCGCCACCAGGTAGCGCACGCCCAGTCCGGCTTGCCGCAATAGCGCGTACGGCATGACGCTGGCGGCTCCGCTCTGGCTGATGATCGCAATCGGTCCATCCGCGGGGGCGACCTCCATGAACATGGTCGAGAAGTTCAGCACGGCTCCCTTGGCGAAATTGGCCGTTCCCTGCGCGTTAGGCCCCACGAGGCGCATGCCGCCCGCCCTGGCAACATCCACCATTTCCTGCTGGCGCGTCCGACCCTCCTGGCCCGTCTCGGCGAAACCGGAGGCCATGATTACCGCAGCCTTCACCCCGGCGTCGGCACAGGCGCGCACCTGCTCCATCGTCGCGTCGCCCGATACCGCGATCACCACGGCGTCGGGCGTCTTACCGATATCGCCCAGCGTAGGGTACGCGCGGTAACCCTGGATTGTCGTGCGCCCCGGATTCACGGGAAACACTTCCCCCGCATAGCCGAACTTGCGCATGTAGTGGATAGGCCGACCACCGACCTTGTTCGGGTTGTCCGATGCCCCGATGATGGCCACCGAGCCCGGCGAGAACAGCGCATTGAACGTTTCAGTCAAGGGTCGCTCCCGACGTCTTCACCACCGGAGCCCACTTGGCCGCATCGTGCTGAATCAATTTCTCGAAATCGGCGGGCGTGCCGGGCAATGGGTTCGCGCCCAGGATGGCAAGCTGCTTTTTGACGTCTGCTTGGGCCAATACCTTTTGCAGTTCGGCATTGAGGCGATGCACCGCCTCCGGCGGCGTGCCCTTGGGCGCGGAGAGGCCAAACCAGATCGTCACGTCATAGCCTGGCAGGCCGGACTCGGCAACCGTCGGCACCTTCGGCAAAGCCTCGGAGCGGAGCGGGCCCGTAACGCCCAGCGCCTTGACCTTCCCACCTGCGATGTATTGCACCTGACTCGAAACGGTGTCGAACATCATTGAAATGCGTCCGCCCAGGAGATCGGTGAACGCAGCGGCGGAGCCCTTATAGGGCACGTGAACGATGTCGATCCCCGCCATCGATTTGAAAAGCTCACCCGACAGATGGTTGGAGCTGCCGTTGCCAGCGGACCCGAACGTCAGCGAACCAGGCTTCTGCTTAGCCAGGGCGACGAGTTCCTTGATGTTGCCCGCCGGCAGGCTATTCGGCACCACAAGCACGTTGGTCGTTGAGGCAACCGAGCCTACTGCATCGAAAGCCTTGACTGGGTCTACCTTTAGCGAACGGTAGAGCGACGGGTTGATAGCCAACGTGCCCGTCGTGGAGAAGAACAGCGTGTAGCCATCGGGCGACGCGGCGGCCGCAGCCTCGGTTGCGATCGTGCCGCCCGCGCCGCCACGGTTGTCGACCACTACGGGCTGGCCAAGCTGTTGTGACAGGTGCTGCCCGATCAGGCGCGCCATGCCGTCAGTCGGCCCGCCCGCCGGGAACGGCACGATCAGTCGGATCGGCTTGGTCGGGTAGCTCGCCGCTGCGCGGGCGACGCCCCCGTGCATGAGAACGGCCATGCACAGCAACATGCCGGCAAGCACGAGATGAATCGGCGCTCCAGATTTGCCGCTCAGGACATATGCCAGCGAGGGCCAGCGCGTAGAGGAACTTCGCATGTTGTCTCCATTCGTTTGCGTGCCTTCTCTACATGGAAGGATGTCCAGCAGTGTATGGAGACTTTGGCTACCGCAAAAGTGTATATTCTGCGATACCTGATTTCGACTTTTTGGATAGCTGGTAAAGTGAACTTGAAGCAACTGGAAACGGTCGCCTTGGTGGCGGAACTCGGCTCGCTCTCGCGGGCGGCGCGCGCGCTTGGCATTGCGCAGTCGCTGGTGAGCCGGACCGTCGCAAACCTTGAGTCCGAATGGGGAGATCGGCTTTTCGAGCGCACCGGCCGAGGCATGGTGCTGTCCGAATTCGGCAAGCGGATCTTCCCGGAAATCGAGCTGTTGCTCGCCCAATCGACGCGTCTGCACGACGAAATCCGCAATGCTGCGGGCGTGCCCGCGGGGACGGTCAGGATTGGCGTTCTGCCGTCCATGACCCGGCGCTTGATTCCTACCCTATTCGCTGACCTGCGAAAGACGGCGCCCGGCGTACGCTTGCGGGTGATCGAAGGGTTCAGCGGACAGCTTGACGAACAACTCGACGCTGGACACCTCGATCTCGCGGTCATCAACCGGTACGGGCCCAGTCCCCGTCAGAACGAGGACGTGCTCGCCACGGTGGCGAACTATCTGATCGGCAAAGCTGGGCATCCAATCGCCAACCAGCCGGCCGTGGACTTCAAGTGCTTGGCTGGGATCCCGCTTGTGCTGCCGCCGGCGCCCAACGGGTTGCGATTGATCCTGGACCAGCATGCGCGCCAGCAAGGCGTCACGCTGGATGTGGCGCTCGAGGTCGAATCCCTGAATGCCATGAAGGAGGTGGCACTGTCCGGCCATGCCCTGATAATCCTGCCTCAGTTGGCAGTTGACGATGAAGTCAGCGCCGGGCGACTGGTCGCAGCGGAGATTATCAATCCCCAGCTTCCTCGCTCAATCAGCCTCGGGCTCACCCAGCATCATCCGCTGTCGCGCGCGGCGCGCCTCGTGCTTTCCCGGCTGCATGAGCTGATCCCTCCTATGACGCAACCTGACTGGAGCGGAAGCAACAAGCGCCAATAAGAACGAGTGTATTTATCGAGACCGGGGCTGGACATAGCTCGGCTGCGGTCGGTCCGTCCCCGCGCGATGGCTTCTGGCCACCGCCATACGCTCACATCCGCCACCCGGCTTTGGTACCCTGACGCTTGATAGTCCCTGTTAACCGCGGCTCGGACCTCGCAAACCGGCGGCGCTGCCGACCAACGAAACTGTTTGAAAGAGAAAGCTTATGAGACTGATCGGAATGCTGGATTCGCCCTACGTACGGCGCGCAGCGATTTCTATGCGCTTGCTGGGCCTTGATTTTGAGCATGAGCCGGTGTCGGTTTTTCGCACTTACGAACAATTTCGTTCGATCAATCCGGCGGTGAAGGCGCCAACGCTGATCTGTGACAACGGAGTGGTTCTGATGGACTCGACTCTCATCGTTGACTATGCCGAGGCATTGGCCGGGCGTAGCTTGATGCCAACGGCCCTGGAAGTCAGGCAACGCGCATTGCGCACTATTGGGTTAGCGCTTGCCGCCTGCGAAAAGGCTGTACAGAACGTTTATGAACACAACATCCGGCCGGCCGAGAAAATTCATCAGCCGTGGCTCGACCGCGTGAATGAGCAGTGCGCTAGCGCTTTTGCGATGCTCGAGGAGGAGATTTCACGCCAATCTATGCCGATCGACGAAGCCCGCCTCGATCAGGCTGGTCTCACTGCGGCGGTTGTTTGGACCTTTGCCCAAGCGATGCTACCGGGAAAGATAAATCCAGCAAATCATCCGAGATTGCATGCATACACGAAGCTGGTCGAAGATTTTCCGCCATTCCGCGCCATGCCACACGCCTGATGCAACTTGGCTTCTGGTGTTCTCGAGAACCTAAGGTTCGCGCTGACCGACTATAGCGAAACGGGTGCATTTTTCGTGCTTCACAACTGTGATAAACGCCGACCGAGTAGTGTATTCCGGAGTCGCGATGACCCTTGATTCTTCTGCTTTTAGCGATTGCGGATCGGTCCGACGAACCGTAACTCAACCGGGTCGATCACAATTTATATTGAATACGGTGCGTAGATCGGAATTGTGTTTCGAAGTCCAGACTGGCTCTGGCTTCCGGCCCTCCCTGATCGCTCCACCCCTTAGTGTCGCCCGGCTGAATCCGCAGCCGGGAGCGGCCGATCATTCCACCACGATTGCTACGCGCGCATCTCACTCAGTCGCACCGGCAATCGTGGAGGCTAACTGCGTTAGATTAGCGCTGGTTCTGCACCAGTCTCCTCAAGCTGCCGATAGTAGTTTGCCTCTGGTCGAGTGCGTCCAGAACGAAATCCGTGGTCATCGACGAACTGACCCACCAGCCAACGATACACCGGGCGAACACGTCGATCACAAACGCAACGTACAACCCTCCCTGCCATATCGAAACGTAGGTGAAGTCCGAAACCTAGATGCAATTCGGACCGTTGAGCACGGAACGGAGCTTGGAAGCAGATGAACCGTGAAGCGGACGCGGTCGCACACTGCACCGTTGCGCCGTTGATGAAGCAGCGAAGTACGCGGTGTCGTTCGCGGCGGACGGATTCGCATCACGACGCCAGATACGGAGCAGTGCCTCCGCCGGATCTGGTCAATGGTTGTCGGCGCCGTAGACCTGCATGTTGGTTTGCCAGACCCGTTTGATCTCGGATCGAGCTACTCGTCGAGCTTGGCTCTCCCAGAGCGCCGAACAGGTCACGAAGCAGCGGCATGGCGCAGATAGCCAGACCAAACAATCCGCAAGCCCTTGCAGATCGGCTCGACTCCCAAGGTATCGCGATGCAGATCGACAGGGGCCTTCATGACTTCAAACGGCGGTCGCGCTCAACTTGGGCAAAAAACGCGCTCGCCAGCTTGGGTTTCGCGCAAAACTCGCTCGAGTCATCGCCTATATAGTTAGGGGCTATCCCATGAACCCATCGCTGGTAAAATCGCGTCCTACCGAGAAAACTGAGCCACTACTTGGCGACGGCCACCAGCGATACGCTAGAGTAAAGCTTCCGGACAGACATCGCTGCCAATCTTGGTCGCCTCGGAAAATGGCGATATGGTAAATTCATCCAGCGCTGCCTGTCCAAAATAGGTTCTATATTCTTCCGCGACCCGCAATGGGTTCAAGAGCTTATTGTCGCTACGACCATGCAGCTGCGCGACCATCTCGTCAATCAAATTGGACCACAGTGGCGGTTCTTTAGTATCTAACCCAGCGCGAATTGCGTTTCGGCTAAAGCCTGCTCCTACCATCAGCGCAGCGCCTCTGGCTGAACCATCTCTCCACAGTGCCCGCCCAAGTTGTTGCAGTGCCGGATAATCCGGGAGCGTCTTCAAATCATCGTTCATCTTCTAATCATCCGTCTCGTCGAGATTAGCTTCCTTAGCTCGAACGTGCGTGAGATTGCCGCGAACCGAGCTTAATTTATTCGTCGGATCTGTGATTCCGTACTCTCTTCAACTGCTAAACGTAGCGTCGTCGTCACAAGGTATTCTTTCTACTCATTATGGACTTCGACTGCTCCGCTCTTCACATGAAGCACAAAGTCGAAGCGTGGACCCATGCTGATCCTCCGGCGTGACAAGAAGTAAACTCAACCGAACCTCGGAACCCATGGTCACAATCATGTCCACAAAAGCGGCGACCTTCTCGCTTTCATACTTCATCGCTGTATTCAGCCAACGACCAGCCTGCGACCAACTGGGCATCGTCGTCCAACTCGTTTGGCGGCGGCTGACGGTCTAGCGTAAGCATTACTTGCCGTCGATATTCGCAAGCATTCGCAGACCGCGGCGGGCGCCAGCAGACTAGTGTCGCGCTCGCGGCGGAACAAGAAGCTGAGTCCGATTGCCGGCTTCATTTCGTATTCGGGCGAGAGCGGTATAAACGCGACTTTGCGCAAAGATCTCGCGCACGCGTCTTGCAAACCCTCTCGCCGAATCCCTGCCGCCCCTCTGGCATCTCGATCTCGCGGTCACTCGAGTTATGCCTCCTCGGCGAATCTCTCGTGCATGACATCGTAGATAATTCGCTGCTGCACTGCCCAGGTGCAATCCTGGTCGGTCGGCATCGCAATATTGCCTTCCGCGTTGTTGCGGAAGAGAATCACATTGAACTCGCCGATAACCAATTTTTCCCGGACGGTGGCCTGAATACGGACGCGCATGTCGCACCGCGCAACGGTGGAATGGCGAATTGCAACCACCTCGCACGTATTCAACACAACGAACTCGGCCATGTCGCGCATCTCACCCGCCATCGCCTTGAAGGGTTTCTTGGTCAGATTGACGGCGTACTTTGCCATGCGCCCGAAGTTGCGAGCACTCCAGCCCTCCAGAAATTCCTGCGCAGCGTGCTCGGCACTATCAGATTCGTGCGACCCTGCCAATGGGCCGCTTGTCTCGGTTGGGCGAAATTCACAGATCTTCTTTTTGTCCTCAAGCACGCGCGAGTATTGATCCATCGAGTTACGCCAACTAGCTTTTTCCTTGCGCTCGCGTTCCTCCATCCTGGCGGCTTCCGACGACTTGTCAATTGCCCAGTCGACCAGGGCTACCATCAGTAGCCATGCCTTCGCACACACCAATCTGTTGGCGTATCCGAGCGATCGGCCATGCAAGATGCCGTGCCGCTTTGGAATACTCAGTTCTTCGTCCGTGGATTTCCGGACGCCCTGGACAAACAGCTTCATCAACGCGGGCAGCGAAGTACGATGACCCGTTATCGAATCGAAACAGTTTAGGTCCGCATTCTTCTCGAACGGACTGATTCCACATACGTCCGATGCAAACCCGTCGCACGCAATCAGGATCAGGGGAACAGCCGCGATGTATCTGCCCTCAAGATAGAGACGCAGTGCTTCCTCAAGTTGCGCATCGCGCAGCTTGGCCACATGGAAACGATACGCACGAGTGATGGCAAACAGCCGGATATTGTCCTCTGTGAACCATTCGAGTATGGCGTCCTCCGCCTCCTCTAGCTTTCCCTCCTCGTGCAGATCGACCGCCTTCCGCATGGCGTCCAGCGAGAAAGAGCCCGTTGCAATCCAACCCCGCCCCGCAAAAGCTTCATTGAAGCGGTCCGGGAACTCGAGAATAGCCGCGCTTGCCAAGAATTTATCCGCAGCCCGCTTCAGGTTCGTCATGGCTTTGCGCCTGAACCCAAATTGCGCAGCGACTCCCGCCACCGATCCCACGACCCGAACGATCGGCAGCCAGGTTCGCATCTCTTTGGCGGTGGGATTGTCGATAATTTTACCGTTTGGATCATCTTCCACGTGTCGCTCGCAAAGAATTACGGGTTAAGCCTGAACAAGATTTACGGTCGCACCACGGGCATATCCCCTCTGAAGTTGGGTCCGCATCTCGTCTATGCCAGAGGAGCGTGCATACGTGCTCTCCATTCCGGACCCAAATTTTGGGGCAGCTTTGGCCAAGGGCACCGTCACTCCCGACGGCAACGTCATCTGCCAGTTTATGGACCGTTCACAGGCTTCGTGAGCAAGCTTGGAACGGGATCGGCAGCTGTGCACCATAAGCGCTGAGAAGCGCAGCTAAGCCGCTACGTCTTCGTGTCGGAAGATCTCGTACCCGTTACCGTTACCGGACTGCGGTGCAAGACCTTCGCGGAGTATGAGAAACGCGATGTTGGCAGTTCGGGAACGGGTGTATTCAACTCGGACGGCTCGTTTGTCTTACCGGTACCTATAATGGCGGGGTCCCGGATCCCCCTAGATAGATTGTCGCACAGGCGTGCACTTATCAGGGCCAAGAGGACGGCGAAAGCACGTGCGCGCAAAAGCCTTCAAGTACTCGGCTACCGGCGTCACTACTTATGATTACCCCTAATGGGTTAGCACCTAGAAATGCACGACCGCTCCAGCCTTGATGGCGACACGGACTATGTCTTGACAGGTTTATCGCAGAGAGGCGGCTCTTCGAGGCGTCCGCTGCTGAGTAGCACCGAGCATTCCGAGCAAATTGTGCCGGCGGCGCAGAGGCGCAGAGGAGCAGAGCTAAGCCCGCTCCGCCTTGCACCCGGGCATCAGCAGTGCGCGCGACATAAACTAAACTGAATCGAAAAACTGGTCCAAAAATTCGCGTTAAGGCAATATGCTCGACGCAGGAATACCGATGCCGATAGTGTCGGCACCTATTCCGGCAGAGAGAAAGTCTTTGCCTACTTGCCCGCCGCGGTTTACGAGACACAACTTTAGGTGTGTCAGCGAGCGAAGTTTCGCTTCATATAACGCTTCTATACCGATAACAAACACTATTTATAACGCCGCCTTTTTGGGAAAACGGCGTTGCTCGATCCACTCGTCCGCAGCTTCACTCCAGCAGTACAGTCTCCAGTCGTTACCGAAACAGATCTCTTTGACGCCCCCGGCGGGAAGTCCGGGATTGCCCGGGGCATGACGTTCGTTGCTGCACGCCGCGTCCTGGACATACTAAACACCGCTCTGCGCCACCCTCCTCCCTACCTCAGATTCCCCACAACGGTTTGTCGCACCCGGGATCTCCCACGACACATGCGAACGCTCCTAGCACGGACAGGATCCGGCGGAGCTCAGACCTCTACCACCGCTTCCATTCGTGGTCGCTAAGGAGAATCGACTTGGTCCGATACTGCACCCAATCACAAATCCAGCAAGTATGCTCGACCCCTCACCTCCATGCCACAAGAGGTGCGCAGGTGAGAAGTGGCCACAAATCCATGGCTATGCCTTTCCTCGCATGCTGCAAGACAGGCCCAATCGGGAGGTACGATGGACGACCATACCCAAATTCTAGTTTGCAAATGCGGGGCGCCGGTCCGGATCCGTGAGCTACATTTTGAGGTGGGCAGTGACCAGCCTCGCGACTGGGCCCCCTGCCCACTGTGCTACAGAAAGCTGTACCAGATGAGTGTGGAAGGGGTTGTCTCGGCAGAACTTGTTTCCGAGCACGAATGGGATTAGCGGAAGCTAAAGAGTGCCAACGCTCCGAGGTAGTGAGATGGGCTGGCTTCTCGCAGTCCCGCTTCGTCTTGAGCGCGACCCATTTAGTCTCGGATCTAATCACGCCAGCTGGTTGGAGCCGGGCCGCTCAGGAGCAGCAAGGATGCCCCCACTTCTACATCTCATCCATTACGTGAAGTCACAGCGAACGACGCAAGCGATAGCAATGCCATGCTGCCCCCCGCCAGAACGACACCATGCCAACCGAAGGCGGTGTAAAGCGAGCTGGCTAGAGCGGAGCCAGCCGCGCCGCCAACGAATATCGCCGTCATGTAAAGCGCATTCAGTCGTCCACGGCTGGCAGCGTCCAGAGCGTAGATAGCTCGTTGTCCAAGGACCATGTTCATCTGCACCGCAAAGTCCAACAAAACGCCGGTAAGCGCCAAGCCGATAACGGCGACATCCCCGCTCATCAAGCCTGGAAGAAAACTCAATGCCGCCACAACCATCGCCCCAAAGGACGCAACGCGAGTGTGGCCTGCATCCGCCAATCTTCCCGCCACGGGCGCTGCTACCGCACCCAACGCGCCGACCAGAGCGAACAAGCCAATCTGAGATTGCGAAAGGCCATGTTTGCCGGCAAGCTCCAACGACACAGCAGTCCAAAACAAACTGAACGCGGCGAACATTAGCCCTTGGAAGAGTGCCCGTTGACGCAGCAGTGCATGTCGGGCAAGCAGGTGCCACAACGACGCCAGCAAGCTGCCATAGCTGGCACGATGCTGGGGCGTTCGGCGTGGAAGGGTCATCGCAATAGTTGCCACCGTCAGCAAAGTCATCGCGGCAGCGATCACAAATACAGCGCGCCATCCTAGCCATTGAGATGCCATGCTCGAAATGGGGCGAGACAGCAAAATGCCAGACAGCAAGCCGCCCATGATCGTACCGACGGTACGCCCGCGCAATGCCTCGGGCGCGAGATGAGCGGCAAGCGGAATCAATATTTGTACGCTCACCGAGCTCAGTCCGAGCAATAGCGAAGCGAGCAGAAAGATGCTCGGCTGTGAGGAGGCTGCCGCACCCGCCAGGCTCGCTGCGGCGGCCACACCACTGATGATGAGTAGGCGACGGTTCTCCAGGAGATCAGCCAACGGTACGAGGAAGAACAAACCCACCGCATAGCCGATTTGCGTCAGCGAAACAATCAGGCCGGCGTGGTCGATGGAGAGCCCAATCGCCGGGGCAATCAATTCGATGATCGGCTGGGCATAGTAAAGATTCGCCACCAAAACGCCCGCGCACAGCGAGAACAATGCAACAAGCGTTGGCGACATCGGTGACGCTGTCGTGCTGCCGGGGAGCGCGGGGGAGGACTGCGTAGACATGGCTTCGGTTCCTGAAAGGGATGCTCCGAAGGTTAGTCGTCGCTCGCGTTAGCGAGAATCGCAATGCTGCGCAACGCAGCGTTGCGCCCCATGCAAAAGGGTGAGTACTTATTCTGAGCGGAGCGTTCGCTGCCCAGTTGGGCCTGGCAGAGATGTTAGAAATTCAAGGAATGCAGCTGCACGTCGAGATCCCCGATGATTCGGAAGATAGAACGCCGTGATCTTCGAACAAGACTGGTTGGGGTGACGTCCCAAGACCCGAACAGCAGTTTCAACCTCCCGGCGGCGATATCGTCCTGGACGAGCCAGTCGGTAGCAGCCCAACACCCAATCCCGCTATCGCGGCATCTCTTAGTACATCGATATTATTGCTGCGAAGACTGCCGCTGACCGGCACTACAACCTTGCCCCCATCCTGGTGGAAGGTCCAAACTTGATCGCGCGAGCCGAAACTGAAACTGAATCGTAAGCATCGATGATTCATTAAGTCAGTGGGTTCCTCCACTGCGCCATGCTGGTCAACATACTCCGGACTCGCCACGACGAGTCGGCGGAAGTGTCCCACTTCTTTAGCGATGACGTCGTCATAGATCGCAGCGCCGCCCAGCCGGAGCGAGACGTCAACACGCGCGTCGATGAGATCAACGATCTCGTCAGTGAGTTGAACCTCGAGTTCGAGTTGAGGATGCCGAGCCATCCAGACACCGAGGAAGGGAGAAACACAGCACCGACCAAATGCGACCGGGAGCGAAACCCGCAGCTGACCGACAGGCACTTCCCCGTGATCGGCAATCGATGCGTCCGCTTCTTCGACCGCTTCGAGTATCTGCCTTGCCTGCTGATAGTAGCTTGCTCCGGCCTCAGTGACGGTGACCTGACGGGTGGAGCGATTCAGTAGCGCAGAGCCCAGCGAACTCTCCAATCCGTCGAGCGCTCGTGTGACGGAAGAAGTCGCAAGGTTCATGCGCCGCGCAGCCGCAGAGAATCCTTTCGCATCCAAGTCTCGACGAACATCTTCAGGGCGAGCAACTTGTCCATTCCGCAACTTCCTAGGTGGCTAACAGCGTGTAGTGCCGTAGCTTTGAAACTCCGGAGTACACGCTCAACATAGCGTACTCAGCGTTCGGCCGACATCGAGATCTCGGACGGTCGATCATCCAAGTCGCGCATATTATCCGTCCCGCGAAGTCGACAAGGGAGCCGGGGGCCAGCGGGGCCCCATATCTTTACATCGACGGGTGGCGGCATAGTTATCTGGAATCCTGGCGCGACGTACGTGCTCAGATAGTTGCGCACCACTGCCCTACTTCTTCTGGCGCCGCTAGAAGTCACCACCGCCATGAAAAGAAGTGGCATTCGGCAGGCGTAAGACTCTGATGGAAAGTCATCAAGGTCCGATGGCAGCCCGAGGCTATGTCATACCAAAAGGCGTTAGCCGCGCAGATAACCGGCGCGCCGGAATAGCCCAACGCCTAATCCCTACCCTGGCCACGCACCCGGCCCATTCGCAATGACGGTACCTGTATGAATATACAGACGTCGCACAGGCGCTATGCACACCAGCGCTCGGGCAAGGTTGAATGCCTCATAAAGCACTTTTGTGTAGTCGTAATACCACTCAAACTTCTCTTGAAATTTTGCTCTCCAGTTCCTAATTTGGCCTTGCTCAGGCGATCGCACCGTTTAACCGTGTGATCCGTGTCTCGTTTTGTTCGTCGGCTCAGCGACGGGCGAACTTCGCGCGCAGCCGGTTCGCCCTCGTCGTCCGATCTTATGGAGGGTAATCATGAGCGACTTCTTCTTCGGAACTGATCTTTTCAGTGAGTTCGACCGAATGCAGCGGCAGCTGTCGAGTCTGACAGGTGGCCTGCCTTCGAGCCTTCGCGCCGCACGCGCAGGCACGTTCCCGCTACTGAATGTCGGCGCCACAGACGACTCCATTGAGATCGTCGTTTTTGCGCCCGGCCTCGACTCGGATGCGTTCGACGTGTCGATCGACAAGGGAATGCTGACCATCGCGGGCGAACGACAGCCAATGCACGGAGCCGCTGGGGTGAGTCAAAGCGACGAACCGACGCGTGTTTATGCGCAGGAGCGTTTCGCCGGCAAGTTCAGACGCGTCATCGAACTACCGTCCAACGCCGACGCCGACAACGTCAAGGCGCGCTACAGCAATGGATGCCTTGCAATCATCATTGGCAAACGAGAGGCCTCGCGGCCTAAGGCCATTGCTGTGCAGTGATACATCCTCACTGGAGACCATCATGAGTGAAATACAACATACTCAGGTCGCGACCAAAAGGCAGAGTCCTTCAGGCCCACTTGGACGCGACAGTTCAGCGCCCCGTCAGCGGACCGTGATCCCTCCGGTCGATATCGTCGAGGACAACTCAGGCATTACGGTGTACGCCGATTTGCCTGGCGTCTCGAGAGACACTCTCGATGTGAAGATCCACGATGGCCATCTTTCAATAGAAGGCGAAGTGACGATTGACGTCCCCCCCACAATCCGCGTCCAGCATATGGAAGTGCAACAGCCGCGTTTCGCGCGGACCTTCTTGGTAAGCCTGGATCTCGATACAAGCAAAATCACGGCGAGCCTTGAGAACGGTGTACTGCGTCTGTCCATTCCGCGCCGGGAAGAAGCAAAGCCCCGCCGGATCACAGTCACCTCGGGTTAAGTATCGATATGCCGACGGGCCCAACCAGGGCTCGCCGGCTTCATTGAGGCAAGACATCATGGAATTTCAAGCTGAATGGCTGACCTTGGGCAGACATAGAACTCGACTACGTTGCGAGCGAGGGTTCCCGACAGAGCGTCTCCGCCAACTGGCCGAAGTTGCGAGAATTGGGATCGAGTGCAATCTCAGCGCGCATGCACGGTTAGTTGAGATTGTCGCGCAACGGGAAGAGAGCTATCTGATCAAAATCGGTACGACGTTCTCAAGAGACAAGGAAGCTGCATACCATCTGGGACCGGCGCTTGCCATACTGTTCGGGCTACCGCAAAACAGGATGGACATCGACGTGACCGTGGTTGACCAGTCGGAGGTGGATCTGCACTTCGGCGTGTATGAACGGATGTTGGCCGAGAAGCTAGGTGCCGTACCTCCGCTCCAATAGACAACATTTGAATCAATGGCGATCCGACGCGGCCACCACCGCTCGAGCCGAGTCGGCCCGTTACGGATGTGTATCGTGGGGAGAGTTGCCAAGTACGTTGGCGGCCGTTATTGAAAGTATTGGCCGTGATCTCCATGGCGCCTTAGGCCCGGCTATAAGGCGCCGGGCCGCTTGAGTCTTCCTCGACCATGCACCTCGCGCCAACCTCCTACCAGGAATCGGCCAGGACATCGTGCTACGGCCGAGCCGCAATGTTCGACGCCTCGCCACGATATGAGGCCGCCGCTGGAACGCTCAGATGAAGCGAGGGTCATAAGGAATGACAGGTGGTAACCAACGGATCTCCGGCTTGCACTGCATCGGAGGGCGACATGGCTGGCATCAGTTCATCGTCCGCTTACGGGAGTTTCGCCCCGAGCCACACTGTTGGGCTGACGAACCAGGCAAGGCTAGCGACCGCCGCCGACCGAGCGGTTACACGAAGAGCGGACCAAAAAAATCTCCAGCGGTGAATTGCGAACGGAAGGTGCGTAGCCGCTCACAAGCCGCTCGTGATTGACCGCTCTGGTGTTACGGTATGAACTGGTAGAGTAGAGATCGAAGACGCGAAAGTCGCGCAACAAACGAATCAGAGGTTTATGAGCAGGAAACAGGTTGCAGCCCTCCCTCCCGGGCGCTATTGGGCCATCCCCCATGACCCCTTTCCGCTGGACGGGCCAAACGGGCATGATGAAGTCTATCCGGGAGCGGAATGTATTAGCGACGGCCACTGGGTGAGCTTCGTACGGGATGGTGAAGAGGTGTGGGCTTGTAACGCGACATATGCTGCAGCACACTTCGACTGCAAAGAAGTCACGACTTCTTCGTCTCCGCCGACGATCCGCTAGGCTCGCGCACGGTCTCCTGACCTCTCACTTTGTGACCGCGGTCACGTCATCACCAAAGCAACCATGCACTCCGCGAAATCAATTGGCGCGCCGCAGGCGCTGCTCAAGGATCCGCTGTCTTCGTCACAAGAACTGGTATTTGGGCGAGCTAAGGCAGACGCGATCCTGTGGATTAGGACCACAATGGCCCGCAACGGAATAACTTTCGCCCAACTCCTCGAGACGGGGTGTTTTGAGGCGCATCGGTTTTCGCAACGTACCAACGCGAAGGTGAAATACAAGGATGCCGCCGGTCATACATGGGACGGGATGGGAGAAATGCCAGAATGGCTGCAGCGCGCAACGCACAAGGGCCAAACGGTAGACCATTTCAAGGTTGACTAGGACGCTCGCCCAGCCAAGTTCTTAAGAATACCGGTTCGCCTGCCTAGGCGATTTGATATAGCATTGAATGATTCATCCATCACCGAGGTAACTCCAAATGGCAACGTATAAACAACTGATGGCGGAAAAGGCGGCCTTAGAAGCAAAGTTGCATGAAGTTCGTGCTGAAGAAGTTGCCGGTGTGATCTCGAGAATCCAGGAGCTGATGGCCGACTACGGACTGACAGTCGACGACATTGCCAAGAAGCGTGGTCGCGGCCGTCCGGCGAAAGCTTCAAACGGCGTCGCGAAGGCTCCACTGCCGCCTAAATACAGAGATCCTAAGACTGGGAACACTTGGTCGGGACGGGGCCGCGCTCCTGCATGGCTGGGGAAGAATCCGAAGCGTTTTCTTATCGCCGAAGAAGCCGCTTAGCAAACGGTTATGGCGCCTGCCTGGCAATAGATCCATCAGAGCGCCAGTGGACAGTGGTAGGTCTTCGCAACCGGACGCCAGTTTCTGTGGCATCGCTTGCTTTCCGAGTGTCCAGCATAGGTCGCATATTCGCCTATGAAGACACTACTCGAACCGCTTCGGAAAGGCGCATCCAACAACGCCGGTCCTGACCAACGGCTTGAGCTCGATAATCTCAACCCCAAGGCATATCAGCACCACGTGCGGGGCCGTAGCGCCAATCCATCCAATCATCAGGTTCGACGAGTCGCCGCCTAGGCTCTCGGGGCCGAGTTCGCGACTTCCGGCTTTACGTAACTTTCGCAACGCTTCGGCCAATGTTGCTGGCAAGTACAGTAGAGGACTGCGCATAGACAGACGAAGACCCTGATTCCGTTACTAGTGCTCAACTATATTCTGTGAGCATCGGGCATGCTATTCGCCGTTCGTTTTCATGACAAGCCAAACCAATCGGCACTACGAACGACTCATTTCGATGCGCATATCGATTGGCTGCGACTCTATCGAGAGAAGATTTTAGCCGCAGGATCGCTGAGATCGGATCCCGAAGCAGCGCCGGTTGGAGGCCTATGGATCGTCCAAGCAGCACACAAGGAGGAGGTCGAAGAGCTGTTGCGTTGACATCCTCCCCTGCCTGAAGGCGGAGGATTCCTACCGCGTCTAAAACGATGTGCCCGTCTCAGATCGCCTCGGCGGGTTCCTGCTTCACGGAGCGGCCCGACTGCACCGGCTCTCCACAGGCTGCAACGCGATGTCCTCGCGCCAAAATGTTGAGAGCGCCGACGACATCGGCGTTCTCTTCGTAACCGCATTCGACGCAGGCAAATTTTGCCTGCGTGGTCCGGTTCTCTGCACTCACGCATCCACAAACCGGACATGTCCGGCTTGTGTTCGCCGATGGCACGGCCACCAGCCATCCACCGCTCCACGACACCTTGTAGTCCAACTGGCGACGGAACTCGAACCAGCCCTGATCGAGGATGGACTTGTTCAGGCCGGACTTGGCCCGAACATTTCTTCCCGGTGCCTCGGTGCTGCCTGCCGCCGACCTGGACATGTTCCGCACCTGCAAGTCCTCGATACACACCATCGCGTGGTTTTTGCTGATCGTGGTCGTGGCTTTGTGCAGGTAGTCGCGGCGGGCGTTGCCGATGCGGGTGTGAATGCGCTGGACGCGCTTTCGCCTTTTTCCAATTGTTGCTGAACTTGGTCTTGCGGCTCATCGCGCGTTGGTAGCGGCGCAGGCAAGCCTCATGTTTCTTGAAGCTGTTGAGCGGTGCGAGGAAGCTGCCATCGCTCATCGTAGCGAAACGGGCAATGCCTATGTCGATACCAACCGCGCTCATCGCTTGCGGCACCGGCTGCACCACCTCGCGCTCGGTCTGGATGGAGACGAACCATTTGCTGCCCGACAAGCTGATGCTGACATTGCGCAATTCGCCCATGACCGGGCGCGACAGGCGCAGACGCATCCAGCCCAGCTTGGGCAGGAAGATGCGCTCGTTCGAGCTTGAATTGCTTGGGGTCGGGGTAGCGGAAGCTGTCGTGCTGGCCCCGCTTCTTGAACTTCGGGAAGGCGGCACGCTTGGCGAAGAAATTCTTGTACGCCTGCTCCATGTCCTTGAGGGCGTGTTGCAGCGGGTGAACGGGCGCATCCTTGAGCCACGGCGTTTCTGCACCGCTGCGCCACTCGGTCAAGTGCTTGGGCATGGCCACGTACCCAATGAACTTGCCGCCCGCTTCGTAATGGGCCTTCTGCAACGCCAGCGCCTTGTTGTAGACGAATCGGCACGCCCCAGCGAAGCGGCGCATGTCGCGCTGCTGCTTGCCGTTAGGGCGAAGCTCGAACTTGAAGGCTTGAAGACGCTGCATCGGACGATTGTACACTCGACGACTTTTGCGCCCAAACCACTAGCACTCACGCGTTGCTGAGCGCGACCGATAGGCAAGTTGAGCAGTGTAAGGGAGTCGGCGTAAGCCGCTTGGGCATTCCATGGGTCAGTTTTCCGAAACCATAGAATGGCTGGCCTTCATAACCTCACCTTCGCGCGGCAGCGTAGGCCTCATCCGCTTGCTCCGATTTTGATAGGCGGCGAAGCCGACACCAAGTGCCGCCGCCGCGATGTACATAGCTACCGGTAATACCAGACGAAGCATTTTGCCGATGACCATGATTTGCTCCTACCATCCAAGTTGCAGCGGCAGTTGCTCCGCCGTTTGCCCAAGGCGAGCAGAATACATGCCACCGGCCTGAGCGAACACGAAGCCCAAAACGTGTATTTAGCGATGACAACCCAGTTGAAACTGCTGGTCCGGGAGCACGCGGTAACTCCGCTTGAGCTCGTCCATCTGTTGCCAGCCGTTGATTCGGCGCATGGTTCCCTCTATCGAGCGAGTTTGCTGTCCATTGCCTGACACTGGCTGCGTAGATCCATCGCCGTGGCGCAGTCCCGGCTGTTGTTGCTGGGCGAGCTGTGCCTGATACTGTCGGCTCTCATTCCGCCTGCTGGCGAGGAACTGCTGCTCGAGCTGCTTAACGTTGGCTGACTTACCGACGATGGATACCGATCCGTTCGATCCCGCAGTGATATCCGTGTAGTCAGATGGATCTCGCCCTGGCTTCGACATTTCGCTGCCTGCACACCCATAGCTACGGTGATGGCGACCAAAAAGAGGCGACGTTGCGCATTTGAAAGTCTTCTCGGAATTTTTCTGCGCCAACCTAACATTCGGCACTTACCCCGGTTTGCCCAATGCCGAGGTAAGCAGGGCGATCTGTTTGCCACCTGGACCGAAGTCTGCCACCGACATCCAGGCGTTTATCGATTCGGCGCGAAAGATAGGGCCGCCTAGATATTTCGATTTACTGTGTCGCAAGCAGCCCAGTCCAGGAGTGCTGACCTTGCTCGCTCTTTAGCCGGTTCCACCGGCCGGATAGCGAAATGTCTTTCTTGGCGATTAATTGCATATTTTGCGTGATTGTTCGCCCTCGATCGCCTAATTATGCGGCTCGCCAATCAACAAACGGCAGTTGCTCTACGTTGCCTGGTTGATTCCATAACGCGATACTAGCGTTCCGATCTAAGAATCATTGAGTAGCGATGGATACGTTAGACGGACGGCGCCTTCCTCTAGCACTAATGGCCAAACAGAGCGGCAAAGCCCCGCTCGCGCTTCGGCAACCTGAACGCGTTTGCACGTCGCCGGTCAATTGTGCCGATGCGAGGTCGTGCATTCACTCCGGATATGCTGCACCCTCTCCGATAGTAGGTAGAGGATCCTCTCGCACAGCACCAACCGGCACGACTTTGTGTCCGAACAACTGTCCAGTCATGACAGCCTGAGTGTCACTGTTCCGAGCCCAGGGCAGCGAGGTCATTTGGGGCGCCGTCCCTTATACTGACTCATGGCCTACGACCTTACCGACAAGCTAGTCATTGGGATTTCATCCCGCGCACTATTTAATCTTGAACTGGAGAACCGCCTCTTCAATGACGAGGGCGTCCAGGCGTACTCTGATTACCAACGGAGGCATGAGGACGAGCCACTGCTCCCCGGCACTGCGTTTCCGCTTGTCCGAGCTCTGCTGGAACTTAACAGATCCATTCCCGGGCGGCGACTAGTGGAAGTGGTCGTCATCTCTCGGAACTCACCCGACACGGGTCTACGAGCGTTCAATGCGATCGAAGCCCATCAACTCGACATCACACGAGCGGCTTTCACCGGCGGGACGCCCATCGCCCCCTATTTGCAGGCTTTTAAGGTGGACTTGTTCCTGTCTCGCGATGCAGACGACGTCCAGGCCGCAGTGGATGGCGGCGTCGCCGCTGCTCAGTTGTACGACGCGCCAGCCATCTACGAGCCTCCTGGGAAACAAATTCGCATCGCGTTCGATGGCGACGCGGTCCTGTTCTCGCCGGAGTCCGAGCACATTTTCAAGACTGAGGGCCTTGACGCCTTCGTTGAACACGAGCGCCGAAATCGTCACCAAGCGATGGCGGAGGGACCATTCGCGAAGCTGTTGCTCCGCTTGGCCGAAATTCAAGACCATTTCCCAGCGGGACGCTCCCCCGTCAGGATAGCAATTGTCACGGCGCGTAACAGCCCCGCGCACACACGCGTCATCCACACTTTGCGCGCTTGGAATGTATCTATCGACGAGGCATTTTTTCTGGGCGGACTTCCTAAAGATCTGGTGCTACAAGCATTCGGCGCCCATATGTTCTTCGATGACCAAGAATCGCATGTCGAACGCGCGGCCGGATTGGTGCCCGCCGGTTTGGTCCCGTACAAGGGTGGACAACTGCTGTCCACAGACGTTGGCGGGAAAACCCTTCCGACGCAGCCAACGGGGCGCGCTAACCATATCGAGAGCGCATAGCGGACATCGCCGGTGATTCCCGAAGGGGGATTTAAGAGTGCTTTCATAATCAAGATTAGCTATTCGGCGTGCCGCGCGAGTGTGTGGCGAGGTAAGCCGGAGAATCCGCTGTGCCGGCACTGAGGCGCATCGCGCTTGCGAACTCGCGCCTCCGTGGAAAGTAGTTAAGAGGCTCAGTCAAGCCGTCCCTTGATCGGTTCGTGAGTTTCAACGCGATTTGCGCTCCGCACGCATGGTTCTGTGCCCGCTATCCGGGCGAGGTTCGCGAAGCGTCTCTCGCGGGAAGTTTGCGCGGACTTCCACGTGCGGCGAGCACAGACTTATCTCCCCTTCCGATGTCCACCGCAGCACCTTAAGTGTTAGCCGCTGATATTTGGCTTGTCGGATTGCTCTCGATTACCCTGCTCGTCGTGCGGCGACACTTGCTCATTCATTATCTCGTTCGGCGTCTGCCCTATTTCCTTCTCCCCGTCATTGGATCCGCTCGGGGGAATTGCGTCGACCTCGGGTACGGGGTCTTGTCGCTCCGAGTTCGTAGGTTTTCTTGCTGGATTTCTACTGCTGGTCTCTTCGTGTTTCATGTCGGCTCCGTCGTCACGCGCTTTCTGGCGTTAGAAAGCCACTCACTGTCAAAATTTGATCACTGCCTTCACGCAGCCATCCGCCTTATCCCGGAACGTCTTGTACATCTCCGGTCCCTCTTCAATGCCAATTCGATGCGTGATCACAAACGTGGGGTCAATCTCGCCGGACAGGATGCGTTGCAGCAGATCGTCGGTCCACCGGTTCACGTGGGTCTGGCCGGTACGAACTGTCAGTCCTTTATTCATCAGCGCCCCCATGGGGATCTTGTCAACCAGTCCGCCGTAGACGCCGGGAACGGAGATAATTCCGGCCGGCCGGCAGACGTAGATCATTTCTCGCAACACATGCGGGCGGTCGGATTCCAGCATGACGGCCTGCTTGATGCGATCGTAGACAGAGTCGAGCGACGCCGTGGCGTGCGCCTCCAGTCCCACGGCGTCGATGCACTTGTCAGGGCCCTTGCCGTTGGTCTGCTCGTTTAGTGCCTCGACGATGTTCACGTTCTCAAAGTTCAATGGGATCGCTCCCAACGATTCCGCCATGGCTAGCCGCTCGGCCACTCGGTCAATCGCGATAACGCGCTGGGCGCCCATCAGCTTCGCGCTCAGGATTGCGAACTGGCCCACCGGACCCGCTCCCCATATTGCGACCACGTCCTCAGGCTGGATGTCGCATGCGGCGGCGGCTTGCCAACCGGTGGGCAGGATGTCGCCCAGGAACAGGACCGATTCGTCACTCACGCCCTCCGGGATCTTGACCGGCGCCACGTCGGCGTAAGGGACTCGCACGTATTCAGCCTGCCCGCCCGCGTAACCACCAGTCAGATGGGTATAGCCGAACAAGCCCGCAGTGGTGTGGCCGAACATCTTGTCTGCGGTCGCCTTGTTGCGATTGGTGCGCTCGCATACCGAGAAATTCCCGCGACGGCATTGGTCACACTCACCACAGATGATCGTGAATGGTACGACGACGCGGTCCCCAACCCTCAGGCGCTTGTTCTCGGCCCCCACCTCCACCACTTCACCCATGAACTCGTGGCCCATTACGTCGCCCTTCTCCATGCCGGGGACAAAGCCACCATAGAGATGCAGGTCAGATCCACAAATGGCACAACTCGTAGTCCTGATGATGGCATCTCGAGGATGTTCAATTATTGGATCGGGAACGGTATCGCAGCGAATGTCCTGTTTTCCGTGCCAGCAAAGCGCTTTCATGTCGGTCTCCATGGTCGAGTTGACCACCCGCATTGATCGTGCCGGGGACTTTTCAGAAACGCGATTTAGCCGCCCCATTCGCATGCACAGACAATGGATGCGTACCCTTCGCTCCGCCAGAGCTCATGGTCGCTATCCGCTGTCGCGCGACCCGGTAGGTTCGTCACTTCGCCGCGTGGCCACGGTGGTGACCGGCAGCCCCTACGGATTTGGTTCTGGTGGGACCGTAATGTAATTCTGGAGACTAAGGCGGCGCCCTTTTTGCGCTTTCGGGTACAGGGTTTTCCGGCGACAAGTAGGCAGCGTCGGTAGCGGCGGTCACGAAAGCCTAATGGAACGGAGTTTGCAGCTTGCCGCTGTCCGCGTCGTTCCCCCTCTCGCTGGAGCCATCATGTCCGAAGCCATACCACCCTCGTCCAGTCCCTCTGAGGGACCCAAGCCCCCCACGACGACGCTTATTCCATTTGCGGTGGTAACAGGTGCATCGACAGGAATTGGCTATCACCTCGCGGAATGTTGTGCAGCCGCAGGCATGGACGTGCTCATCGTCGCCGATGAAGCTGAGATCAATGCTGCCGCGACATCGCTGGGAAGCGGAGGCGTGACCGTAGAAGCGTTACAAGCCGACCTTTCAACCCGAGAGGGCGTGGACAGCCTACTTGCAGCGCTCCGAGGGCGGCCTGTTGACGTGCTCTGCGCGAACGCAGGGCGCGGCCTGGGGCGCGCCTTCGTGGATCAAGAGTTTAGTGAGATCGCGCGCGTGATCGAGACAAACGTGACGGGAACCGTGTACCTGCTGCACCACGTCGGACGGTCGATGCGCGCGCGTGGCCAGGGAAGGATCTTGATAACGGGGTCCATTGCGGGGTTGATGCCCGGTACTTATCAAGCGGTCTACAACGCCTCGAAGTCTTTCCTCGACTCCTTTTCGTTCGCGTTGCGCCACGAATTGCGCGACTCGGGCGTGTCGGTGACATGCCTCATGCCTGGCGCGACCGAGACAGAATTCTTCGAACGTGCCGACATGTTGGATACCCGTGTCGCGCAGGGGAACAAGGATGATCCAGCAGACGTGGCGAAGCAAGGCTTTGAGGCGATGATGAAGGGGGAAGGCGACGTCGTAACCGGATGGCAGAACAAACTGCGTGCGGCAATTGCCCACTTTACGCCTACGGATGCTTTGGCCGAGCAACACCGACACATGGCTCAGCCCCTCTCGGAGGATCCTTCACGAGGGACCAGTTGAGGAGTCGATGGGTCGCGACTTCAGAGGACGGCAGACACGAACGAAGATGATGGAAAGCATCCGACGTGGATAAGCGTCAATGCTGGTGAGCCGTAATGATGAAACGGTTAGGCTATACATCCTTAACACATCGAGCCTCGTATCCAAGAAGCTCAACCATCGTTGAATGCCAAACGTATTGCCGCCGTCGCTCTTAGGCGTTCAGTTCAAAGAAGTGAGGCGACGAACGCACCGCACCTCGGGATCGGGCGAAATCCATCGCTCAGTCGGAGGCACACCTACAGTCATATTGGCTTTCTGGACCTAGTGTGGTTCGTGCGAGCAACGCTGTCCGCCCGCGCCAAACCACTAAACCCCACCGGCGTAGACCATGGACAAATCGAAAATACCTACACAGCAAAAGGCGGCCCTATCCCTCTTGCTGGACGATCACCGCGCGGTGAAGAAATTGTTCAAGCAGTTCAGCGACGAGAAGGACGACGATGCCAACTTCACGCAGGCATTGTCCGAGGAGGGATCCGGGCCGCAAGGACATGCTGTTCGACATTGCTACAGAAGAGCTAAGCCACTTGGAGGTGATCGGCTCTTTGATTGCCATGCTAAATCGGGGAGCCAAGGGCGACTTGGCCGAGGGCGTGCAAGCTGAGGCGGAACTTTATCGCGCCCTGCAGGGCGCCGGCAACGACAGTCATGTGACGCAGATTCTCTACGGCGGCGGTCCCGCGTTGATCAACTCCGCCGGCGTTCCATGGACTGCGGCCTATATCGATACGATTGGCGAGCCCACGGCCGATCTGCGTTCAAATATCGCGGCCGAAGCGCGGGCCAAGATCATCTACGAGCGGCTGATGAACGTGACCGATGACCCGGGCGTCCAGGAAGCGTTGGGGTTCCTGATGACCCGGGAAGTTTCCCACCAAAAATCCTTCGAGAAAGCGTTGTACTCCATTACGCCGAACTTCCCACCGGGCAAAGCGCCGGTGGATCCGAAGTTTGCGAGCGTGTATTTCAAGATGTCCCAGGGTGAAGAAAGTCTGCGCGGCCCCTAGAATGCAGATTCCACATTTGCCTTCGTCGAGGATCCGCCTCCCGCCGTCGACGGGGGCGACGGCACCGCTACCGTGACACTCCCTGCGGAGCAAGAAGAAGCAGTGGATGCCTTCGCATTGCGCGGACAGTCGGATGTCGAAAGTGATCCCGTGACCGGTGTCGATTTGGGCAAGTTGGAAGACGATCCCGATGGCGTTGGCGCACCTGTGAAGGGCAGATAAGCGAGCATCCCTCCTGTCGTCGTTAAGCCGCCCGGCCCCGCCGGGCGGTTTCGCGAAGACGCAGTGCATAAGTCACGGTTCCAACATCAAACGACGCCCTCATGTCCGATTCGAAAGCTTCGATTGCCATCCCGCTCGGCGCCATCCTTGTCGCCTGCGCCGCCACTGCCTTGTGGGTTCGACATCGTGCGGCTAACGCCGAGCGGCAGTCCCCGCCCTCTGGGCATATGCTACACATCGATGGCGTGCGATTGCACTATACGGACCGCGGCGAAGTCCCGGCGGTAGTGCTGTTGCACGGCAATGGCGTGCAACTGGAAGACTTCACTGCTAGTGGCTTAGTCGACTCGCTTGCACGCCGTCACCGCGTAATTGCCTTTGACCGCCCAGGTTTTGGCTATACCGAGCGTCCGCGTCGCCGCATATGGACTCCACAAGCCCAAGCGACACTGCTATGGCAAGCCCTGAGACAGCTTGGCGTGGAGCGTCCAATCATTGTCGGACATTCGTGGGGTACCTTGACGGCCATTGCGATGGGGTTGGCTGAACCCGAAGAGGTATCTGGGCTGGTTCTAGTGTCTGGCTACTACTATCCGACCGCCCGGCCCGACGTTCTGTTCAACATTCCCGGTGCTCTTCCTCTGGTTGGCGATGTCTTACGCTACACCCTATTGCCGCTGGCATGGCGGCTAGGACTAGCCCGAGGCGTGCGAACGATGTTCGCCCCCGCGCCGGTTCCTCCAGACTTCCTTGATATCGTCCCCCGAGAGATGATGCTTCGCCCGATCCAGCTTCGGGCCGCCAGCGAAGAGGCAACGTCCATGATCCCAGCCGTAAGCAAGCTGCGCAAGAGCTATCACCAGTTGACGATGCCGGTCGCAATCATTGCGGGGCGCGACGACACGATTGTTGACGTGAGCCGCCATAGCGAGCGTCTTCATCACGATATCCCGCACAGCACCTTGACAGTCGAGCCCGGCGCCGGCCACATGGTCCACCATAGCCATGCGCTCGCAGTTGTGAATGCCGTCAGTGCCCAAGCGGGCACTGGGCTGCATCTTGTCGTGGGGTGAACAGGACCAAAGTCCGTTGCTCAAACCTACCCGGCTTCTAGGCAGGGGAGCGTTCGGCGGGCCGGCAAGCTGCTCGCAAATCCTTCGAAAGGCAGGAGAGACGAATGAAATTTATGCTAACTGCACACCGCGGGCGAGCCATCGCGATGCTCGGCTCGGCTCTCCTGCTGTCTGCGTGCGGCGATCGCCAAGCTGCTTCACCTGTTACCGCGCCAGGGTCCCCGACCGCGGCTAAGACACGAGTGCTGGAGGCCGGCGCGTCGGCACTACAGACTACCCCGCCGATAGAAGCTTTGAATACTTACCTTGATGGCTTTCACTTCTACAACGGTCAGATGGATCACCAGATGGAAGCCCATCACTTCTGCAGCGTCCTGAATGAGGATGTCACCCAATGCGTCATTTACGACAGCAACGCCCGCGATGGGAAGCTCATGGGCGTGGAGTACATCATCAGCGCCAAGCTGTTCGCCGGTTTGGAAGCGTCGGAGAAAGCGCTGTGGCATAGCCACGTACATGAAGTCAAGTCGGGCCAACTCGTGGCGCCCGGCATTCCCGATGTGGCGGAACACGAACTGATGAAGAAAATCATCGGCACATATGGGAAGACGTGGCACACCTGGCATACGGATCAACAGAAAACGCTGCCCTTGGGCATGCCACAACTGATGATGGGATTCGTAGCCGATGGTCAGGCCGCCCCCGGAATGGTTACGGCCCGCGATCACAGACTAGGAATCGACTCTCGACAAAAGCGCGAGGAGCGCGAACCTATCCCGGCGCCGCTGGTCGACCCAGGCGCCGACGCCTGGCAGCATGGACGCGTCGTACAGATACCTCCGCAGGCGGGCGGATCCAAACATCCATAACGTTCTGGGGTACCCCCACCTTGCAGGCGGCTCATCAGGAAATGGCCTGCTCAAGCGCACCCGGTAAAACAGGCGCGTTGACGCATAGTGCAAATGCCATGTCCCGTAGACGCCGGGCAGCCGCGAGGAAAGCCAGCGCGCTTGGCCATCAGAGTCGCCTTGGACGTCTCGCCAGAAGAACCTCGACGCTGGTTTGAATACTGCTTGAGGAAGCCATACAGTTTTCGCAACGCATGAATCTGTCGTGCTCCAGTGCAGTAGGCGGTCGTGGCCGACTGCGCGGAGGTTCCGGCCCGCCCGCCTCTTCGTGGCGGGCCTCTTTTTTTGTTGAAGAACGAGCAACCGATGTTTGGAGAATGCTCCCGATTTCACGTACGTTGCGTGGACCTGGTGCGAGACCCTTACTTCTTACTCACCCAAAAAAAATCGCCACGGCGGGGGTGAGTCGTGGCGCAATGGACTACAAGGGGCCGAGTGCTCGGCCGCTAGGAGAATGGCATGGGACAGTGTTCGGCGCATCGCCCGAATGGGTGTTCGCTTCACACACAGCCGACCCAAGGTGTGAGCGCCCTGACTTCTATGGAAGTTGTTGTGGTGTCCCGCAAACCCACGAACCGTTGACTGTCTGGCTGTGGCCTGGTGCTAGATGGGCTCCGACTCCTCGACATAGTCGTCGGCCATCAACAGCACCACGGGTTGCGCATGGCCGCCCCACCCCGGCACGACGTCGATAGATCGCACCGGCCCGGTGTGGTGCCCCATCAAGGCGTGAGCGAGTGTATTCCCGTATCCCTCGCTGGAGGCTTTCTGAAGAGAGAGGATCAGTTCGTCCACGGTCAGGCCGACCGGTTTGAGGATTTTCATGATCATAGGTTCGCGTTCGACGAGAAAAAAGGACAAAGAACACTGCAGCTTTAGGCAAAAGGCCGGCTTCCGTCGCATCTACGCCGTTCGTTACCCCGCAGCAGAGGGCCATCGGGTGTACACGACGACGTCAATCCTCACTGCTCCACTGCCGTGCCGGTCGCCCATTCGTCTCCGGGCATGATCCGCTTCATGAACTGGTCAAAAAGAGGCACGGTGAACGCGGTGTCTCCGTGAGTCGGACTCCATATCATGCCCTTCAGTATGAGGCTGCTGCGGGTGGGACCGAAAGATTGGACATTGCGACCGAGTTGTTGGGCAATATCTCCTGAGCGGTGTGGACCCGCACCAAGTTCGGCCATGGCCCTCAAGTACCGCTTCTCCGCAGGCGTCAGCCGATCGAACCGAACTCGGAAAAAGCTCTCGTCGAGTGCCGCGATTGCTTCGGTCGATGCTCCTACGACGTCTTCTCCGGTGATCGGGCTTTGGAGCGCAACATCCCAGGCATGTTTGCCCCATTCCTGCAGAAAATACGGATAGCCGCCCGTCTCGGCCAGGATTCTTGCTACGGCCTCTGCCTCAAGTTCAACGCCTTCGTCGGCGGCCGGTTTAACGAGTGCCAGGGTAGCGTCAGCCGTTGCCAAGGGGCCTATTTCGGGAAAATCAAATAGTCGCTCGGCGTAGGATTTTGCTTCTCCCATCCGACCGCGCAGCTGCGGTAGTCCAGCGCCGACGACGGTAACCGGCAATTGACGTTGAATGCAACGATGGAGCGCTGAAATAAGCGCTGCCATTTGATCCTCCTGCACGTATTGCAGTTCGTCAATGAAAATCACCAGTACCGTATCGGCATGCTTCGCGGCATCCCCTGCCTGCTCCAGGAGCGCGGTCAAATCGCCTTCCAGGTCTCCGTTGTCGGCCAAGCCGGGCTCCGGATCGAAGTCCAATCCCACTTCAATGTCGTTATAGGTGACCTTTAGCTTGCGGGCGAATCCGGCAAGCGCACGCAGCCCCCGGATCGCATAGTCCCTTGCCGCCTCCACTCTGCTCAGGCGAAGTAGTGCCAAACGAAGCTGGGGAGCAAGCATGGCAGGTAGCGACTTGTTCTCCGGGGCCTCGATACGGATGGTATGGGCGCCGGCGGCTTCGGCATCCTGTCGCATCTTATCCAGAAGAACCGTCTTTCCGACTCCCCGAAGGCCGACCATCAGCACGCTTTTGGCATGGCGACCCCGACGCAGCCTTTCGATACACACACGGACCGACTCTCGGACGTCACCACGACCGGCTAGTTCCGGCGGCGGGCTCCCAGCACCTGGAGCGTAGGGGTTGAGGACTGGATCCATGTGTCTATTGAAATTAGGGAGTTTATGAATTTTACATAAACTTCCTAACCTTTGTACATCCTTGCCCTGTTTGTGCGCCAAAGCACCAATGCCTGCCGATAAGAGGCTTAATAGGCATCTTAACTACCGCGGGGATGTTAGGCCTACCGGCTCACCCGTTATGACTCAACGCAGCCGCCGAGCGAACGATCCGTGCCACAGGCTCCACGCTCGCAGTGGATGACTTCCTCACGCAGCGCGAGTTTTGCTGCCCGCATCAGCACGAGGCTCACCGCCGCAAAGGCGACCCGCCGGATTGCGCCGATATTTCGGCATTCCGTCTTCGTTGCTCGAGGGCGGCCAGGGCGCCTTCGAGCGTAACCAAGATCGCCGACGCATGATGGGAATCCTGCCCGCTTAATTCCAGTTCCGCGATGACCCGGCGCTGCGCGGCCACTTTGGCCTGCAGTTCGTCAATATAGCGGCTGATCATCACAGCGTCCCGCAACGCGCTTCTGACCATTTTTCGTCTCCTCCCGAGAATGCCTGCTTTAACGCTAGGCGATCTGGAAAATTTCGACTGTCGGCGGCGGTCTGACGTCCTGCACGATCTTTCGCGGCGTGAAAGACCTTCGGAGTGCGACGGGCCTACGAAGTCCGGCCATTGGGCTAGTTCGCACTGGACCGTGGCTCGAAATCCCCGTCCAAGCGCTATGGCGTGTGCGCATCCCTTGCGCACATCTCGCCTGCCGCGCAAGCCCTCAGTCAAACAGGGCGTATTACGAGGGGGCGCGAGCAGAGATGTTCAGGAGGTAGTTCGCCGGCGCGAGCTTCAGAGGCCGAGGTCACTAGAGGTATAGCTAGTGCGATTCGTTACACCAGGGGGCCTTGGACGCTAACAGGCGGGAGCACACTGCTTGAGTTCGGGTTCCGCGGGCTAGTCAGGGGGGTCGCCGGCCGCGGGCCGATGCCGGCCACAGCATTGGCCGACGTAGATAATCCTCAGGCTGAGTCATGAACGACCTTGAGCCCTCGTTTCGATGCGAGGGTCAACGTTTTGAGATTCACGGCAATCAGCCGGAGAATCGCGTTTCAGACGACAGGAAGTGGCAGAACATCGTCGTCGCACTGGCACCGCCAGTAGACCAGAACCTCTGCTCCGTTCTAAAAAAGAACGAAACACGTCGGTGCGCCACTCGGGATACGCCTTCAATATGTGTGCCGACAGATGGCGCCGACACAATAATCGCCGTCATGCGGTCCGCATGATTCACTTCGATTCGATTAGGAACTGCAGCGCTGCGTAGTGAGGGTTACAGGACCAGACCTTTTTCCCGTCGCGATAAAAGTTGGCCCATCCGTCTTTGACCACAACTTCAGCTTCAGGAAAGACTTGCGAATGACCCGCAAGCAGGGCCTGCAAGCCATTCGCCTCTTTGCATTTTGCGCGATATCGGCCTTCGGCCAAGGGCTTGTCGGATTTCACCGTAGTATCTCTCGAAACTTTTCTGGATTGCCAACTACGCCTAGAGCCGCATGTGGCAAGACATCCTGCGTCGCCAATGCTACGCCGTCGGGGATCCAACGGCATGCGCGGCATCACGGATTCGCTGGGCGGCTTCCAACGGACTGTCCGCCACCTGATTCCATTCCCAATCCGAATGCCACCATTGTATGACTTCTGCCGCGTCAATCAGACTCTTGGCTCTCACCACGCCCGTCACGTTAGCAAAGACGGACGCCCACCAGTCCGAACCCTCGGCATCCTTCGCCAAGGGATCCATCGCTTCTCGGTAGATCTGTTTCACCTGCTCGAGCGTCATTTCCATGCGAGACCCTTACGAACTGACCTCAAAATACTTCACCAAGTACTTCCGGGGGACAGCATCGACCGCGGAGCCGTTTAGTCGCTCCATATACAAGCAGTACCCTGCGAATGTCGCTCCTGTCGTCTCGGCCCGATAGAGTTCTGCCCGGGCGACCAGGTCTTCGCAACTACCACAAAGCGAATCACCGTTTGGTAGAACCCAACCCTCGGCCACTTTACGACCACAACAAGCGCAAATCCGACGTTTACTTGCCGGGGGAGAAACCAGTCGACCCGTTCGGGGACTAGGGTGACGGATATCAAAACGCTTCATTGGGCTGAGGAAAGGATTCTTGACCTCCGAGTGACCGACTCCGAGGTTACCCAGCAATCATAGCAGCCACAGGATGAAGTCAACCTTTGCGTCGTGGAGGCGAACCGTCGAGTGCTTCGGCTCGGTTAAGCTCTGGCCTGCTTGATGCCAACAATATTATCAAACATGCCCCAGTTGAGCTTCTCCATACTTGCGAGCATGTGGGGCGCGTGCAGCAACAGGCGCTCACATTGAAGGCACGCGAGCTGTGTTCGGCCGGCGCGATGGATGCTACAGGCACTGAAGAATTGCCGCCGCGACCTGCTCTGAGCGTCCCCATCCATCAGTCTGGAGATACCAGTTACGTTCGCTTGAGAGAAATTGCCGAACCAACAGCGACATACTTCCGCAAGCGCATCGAGTATTCGACGTGCCCGTCATCGAGGAGGACTAGTAGCGGTTCGCGCCCTTGATGTTAAGCCTGGTCAGAAAGCCTATTCGCTGCGATGGCTGCGCCGCCGTATACGCCCGCACCAGCGACAGCGCACGACTGCAGTACCGCCGGCCATCCCCATGCCGCCCGCGGCGAGGCTGCGACCACCCAGTGCCGCGAGACCAGCCGAACTAGCAGCTGCACCGGAGAGCGTTCCGCCTGCGACTCCGAGGCCTGCGGCGCTAGCTGCAGCCCCGATAGCGGGAGCGAAGGCTAGCGCCGCGCCGCCCGTAGCTACCGCGCCCAGCTCGGCTGCGCAGTGGTTCCGGGATTGTCGGAAACGACGTCAGCGACGGCGCCTACACCATCCGCGACCATATCGACCGCCCCACTCGCCACGTCGGACGCCACGTCCACAACAGAGTTGGCGGTTTCCACAACGGTATCTACAACCGAGGATGGCCGAAGCAACCGTAGTGGCCAGCAGCGAAACAAAGCTCTCAAAGCTATTGGCGATTACTCGCTTCGTATCCTCATCCCGCCCGAACGTGATTACCTGGCCGCCGGTTACCATCGTGTCAGAGTCATAGTCCAGCCCGCCCTACATGTTTCCGCTGCCATCTGTAGTCAGAGGTATCCACAGCCGATTCGTGTACAGCGGCTTTACATACCCTTCTGGGCGCGATGGCATGAAATCTGCACAGTCCGCGTTCATTTCAGCTTCAGCAATTGGACGCCAGACTTCCCATTCGCTGCGTATATCGTCGACCGACAGGAGTAATGCTCCACCGACGAGTCCAACATTTCCGTCTTGACCATCATGTACGCCCAGAAACGCTCGAAGGCCTCCGGGGAAACTGACACCAGATGCTGCTCGAGTTCGGCAATCCTTTCGGCCGATGCACCGGGGCGCAAACGCAACTGGTCGAGGCACTCCAGGGTCGAAAGCGCTCGCTTTATGCGAATCCACTGCTCATTCATTTCTAAGATAGAGAAGGCGGGACACGTCAATCATAGAAATCACGATACATGTCCCCGCAGTGATAGTCCCGGTAGTACCGCCACACCCCTGCCACAATGCCAACGATACTCAAGACCGGCCATACGGCGTAAAAGAGCGGGAAAGCGGGTTCGCACTGAACCTTGGCTAGCCTACTACCAGCCATGCAAGGAATCTCGTTGACTGCGGTGGCCGCCAAGAAAGCTATGACAGCAAATAGCCACCAGCGTACAGCCTCAAGGGCGAATCGATACTGAAGTTGCTGCAATGATGGACGACGGCGGCGCCTTGGCATATTCGATTGAGGTGAAATGAATATGCCACTCTGCCTCATGTCGGCTCAGGCGGCTCCCCTCAACAGTGGGATGTTGTGCGCCGGTAACTGTCTCGGTCGGCAAAATATCTCGATTGGAAATCGCTCGACTGAAGGACGATTCGACTGCCGGGGGAGACTTGGCGAGTCCGAGCGGCGACATTTCTGATTCGCTCCCATCCGCGGCGGAACGCGTCGCGCAATGCAGCCTCTCCGGCTTGGCCAGGCACTTCTGAGCGAGCGCGTCTTTAGAAAGCGCCCCTTGCAGCGGCTTGTACACAAGGTCATGTTCAACTTCTGACCACGCGTGCATGAGGACCGATGCAACCTGAACTTCAACTTTTGCCTCAGCAAACCTCATACTCGCGTCAGTTAGAGAAGTCTCTCGTAACTGCAAACGATTGGTCGCCCAGTACCCGGAAAATGGGCTTCTTGAAGGGAGGCTTCTCTGACCCCTCGAACGGTTTCACCTCCGCCACTGTGAATCTCTCGCGGATGATTTTATCTACTTCCAAGCGCTCGGCGGGGAAATATAGAGCAATTCGGACTCCCGCCAAGTCGACGATGGTCGCCCATACGCCTAGGACACCAATCAGGACCAAAACGCTCACGCGCCAAACCTCTGGCTTACCATCAGGTGTGAGGTTGTGCAACACCCATGAAGCTACCAGACCTATCGCAATCGCCAGCAAAGCCATAGCACCAAACGAGAGGCCGCCCATGACTTTTGTACCCTTCTCATGCTTTTCCTGGCGCCCCTCCCAGTACTCAACCGGCGCTCGCAGCGCCATCTTCTCCCGAAAGGTATCTTCTAGCGTTTTCATTCGGCCCTGATGAGCTGCAAGTGCGTCGTCCTGGGCCTTCTGATTCGTCTCCATGAATCCCTCGAAGAGAGCTTCTTGGTTTGCACCGATAGTGGAGACATCTGCGGACACACTTTCATAGTTGCGATGGAGCGCACTGTAGGCTTCAGTCTTTTCGGCGAGCAAGCGCTCCGCGCTGACCCGTGTGTCGGACATGCTCTCCAAGGCGGCTTGATAGGCACGGGCCGGAATGCCATCAGTCGGAATCTGCTCTAACACACCAGCTAGGAATCCGCGCCAAGAGGAGATATCTCGCGCATCAAACTGGTAGTTGTTTGCGCCGTGCATGCGGGTATACAGGTAAGCCACAGCCTCCATCGGGTCTCGACTGCGAATCTCTTCCACCGCGTGAAACAGGGGCGAGCTCGAATGAGGAAACGCTCGAGCGATGAACGTGTCCTGAATGGATGCCTGGATTTGCCCATAGAACTGTGCGGCGGCCCCAGGGGTATTCGCTTCATACTGCATTGCCTGCTGGGCATGGCCATGCGCATTCCGCAGTGGGCCTATATTGCTGTCGATTGCCCCTCGATAGTTGCCACCGCCGACCGAACTCAGCCAGGACCACGCCTGAATCTCATGGTCAACCCACTGGAATAGCTCATTGGCGCTCGTCGGAGCTAGCACCCCACCATTGGCTCCGAGGTCTAGTGAGAATAGCGCAAGAGGCGGTGCCTTCGGGATATCGTCTTCGGCCATATGTCCGTATTCTGTGTTGAGTGTCCGCATATCTACCATGTGCGGCTTAGAGAAAACGGTTCACTTTACGGTCTGACCGAGCGGTCGGCGCCCCTACTACAGAGGGATAGATTGCCCGTCTGTCCCGCGGACGTCAGCCTGGGCCTCACGCAGCATCATCCGCTATCGCGCGCGGCGCGACTCGTACTTTCTCGACTGCATGAGCTGATTCCCCCTATGACCCGGCCCGACTGGAACGAAAGCGATATGCGCCGGTAGAAGCGCGAGTGCACTCGGAACGGCTGGGCACGCTCGGTTTCGCTTGGTCCATGGCCCCGTCCGAAATACTCGGGGCGCCGCTACTCGCTGACGTACAAGACCGAGGTTTGGTACGATCATTTCGTCAGACACGTATCGTGAGTTTTGGACTTACTTCCGTCTCCTAAGTAGAACTGCGACTCCGGAAGACCATGGCCCTCCCGAGTTCGCGAAGACAAAGGACTTCGGCGTCGCTTCAGTGGTCAGGCTTCAGAATTACTCAAACTGCCCAGATATCTAAGCATCCGGCCATTAACGTCCTTGACGACGGTAGGCAAAGCCTAATGTGAAACGAGAGGGAGTTATACCGTGGGCGCGCCGAGAGTCGCGAGCTCGCCAGCGACGGCCTAGGGCAGCAGTTCATCGATCCCGTTTATCGGGTGGTCGGCGATGCGGCTCAGCACATGACTCAGGTATGGATGGCCGCCATGGTATCGGAAAAGGCTCTAGCGGGATTTGAGATATGTGAACTTTCACGCATCCCGAGTCTCTGCGTGTGTCAGGCCCATCGCCGATAACTCCTAGTCTTCGTCTTACTCCATCTACGTTTTCCGCCCGCCCTGTTGTTGCGAGGGTTGGCATCGGTGTCTTTGCAAGGCATGCACACCCGCCCGTAACCACCCTGCCCTGACTTCAGGGCAGGATCATAGAATTTTGACAACGAAAATATCTCCTCGCAACGAGAGCAGGCCTTCATTTCCTTGCTGGCCAGTCCAGCCGCCTGTTTTTGCAAGTCCGCGACGCTTTCGGAGATCGTCTCTCCCAAGGCCATTTCGACCAAGTCCACCAGTCGACCGGATAGCGTGAGGATCGGGTCGACACCCAGATTGAACCGGTTGATCCGGAGGAAGCGATAACCGTAACTCTCCAAGGTCAATTGCCGCTCAACATCTGCACTATTGAGGTAGCGCTGGTGGTTTCCGACGTGAATCTGCCGCCCCTTCTGGAAGTGGAACTCGAACCCGTCATACTCGATGACGATATGCATAGGGCCCTTCTCGGTGCGGTAGATCACCAGGAAGTCCACGCGCCAGGCTGGGTGCTCATACGTCGGATCGAGCTGGCGGAGATAGTCGCCTACCGGGAACTGGGGAATGATCTCGATCTCTCCCTGATGTTCCTGCACGAAGGGGGTCTGTTGGATCCAATCGAGAACCTTCGCCTCCATTGGACTAGACGCATCCGTTTGGTCAGCCGATGCCGCGCCCCGTTCAAGGGCGTCGGCGTAATAGTTCAGCGCCTGCCCTATCGCTCCTTTGTACTCGGAAAGGGGCATTGAGTGGACAAACCACACCATCTCCTGGGCCCGGCTGAATCCGACGTTCAGACGCTGCACCTTGAGCTTGTCTTCGACCGACTCCTGTGCGTTCTCCAAGGCCACCGGGAAGATGAAATTGAGTGCATCATTGCCAGGCGTCGCCACCATCGAATACATGATGATGTTGCGCTCCTCGCCCTGACACGAGTCGAAGGTCATCACTTTCAAGCGAAGCTTGTCCTCGAACTCGCGGCCTCTGGCATGGCCGAAAAGCAGCTTCGACAGGTAGGTCTGTTGCTCCCTGAATGGTGTAATGACGCCCACCGTCGGCGGGTCCTCTTCCTCGATCAGCTCGAGAAGCTGCTCAAGAATGAAATTCCCCTCGGCCTCATTGACGCCCCTTGTGCACCGGTAGTCCTCGGTGTCCACCTCGTCGAACTGGATGACCTCATCGACGGGCACACCGCGGATCTTGATCGCTTGTAGCTGGTGTCCATAGAACGTGCTCGACGAATAGCCGATCAGTTCCTTGTAGGAGCGGAAATGCTTGCGGAGCATGACAGAATAAGACGCGCCGAGATTGCAGAACTCGAGAATCGAACGTTTAACGTCGAACATCGAAAGGCGCTCAAGTGCATCCGCCTTATCGCTGATCTCAGAACGGAAGTGGTTGACCAAGTCCGCGCGATACTTGTCATTCGTCGCGATGCTGGCGTTCGACGACTTGACGTTCGAGAACTGCTTGCTGTCACCCAAGACGACAATCTTCTTCGCGCGTAGCAGCGCCGGCAGAGCTTGTGCCACGCTCACCTGCGACGCCTCATCGATCACCACCACATCAAACAGGTCCGGCGCCAGCGGCATGAATTCGCCAAACTCACGGATGCTCGCGACGATCACCGGGAATGAGTTCCGAACGCTAGCGAACTTCTCTTCCGGAAACTTCTGCCCGCTTGCAATTACGCCCGCCAACGCACGAGCATCGGCACGATGCTCGTCCATGAACTTGATCAAGCGCGCATCCACGTGGGAGTTCATAATCGACGTATTGAGGCGCTCAAGAGAATCCTTGGTTCCTACATAGTCGAACGCCGGGGCTTTCGCGAAGGCGGCGTGGTTCTCAAGCCATTCGCGCAGAAACACGATGGCTAACACCCACAGTCTGGCGTCCGCCTTCGGTAGCGCCATCAGTGCGTCGAAGATTGCGGGATTCGCCTTCTGCAGTGCGCCGAAAGCCTTTAGCGCGATAGCTGCGGCCTGGGATGGTTCCTCCCCACGCGCCAGACGTTGATACGCGAGCGCGAAGTGGGCGTCGAGTTTCTCTGCCTCGAGAGCCCGTTGTAGCAGATTGGCACCCACCACAAGGTCATAAAGTGCGAAGGCGTCTTGCTTAAGAAAGAGCGGTCGGCTAGTTGGAAGCTGATTGAGCCTTGCCTCCAACTCCCTTACCCTTGCTCCCCTGAAGAGATAGCCGAACATTGGCATCCGTAGATGCTGGTATTTAACGAGAAGATCCTGAATCGCTCTCACCTGTTCGGGCGTAAGCTTGTCAAAGAGGTTCCAGCTCGTTGACTCCGCGCGCGGCGCGGTCGTGCTCATGCATGCGTCCAGGCGCACCCGCTCTCGCAGGGCCGTCGCGTCGTCAGCGCCGTCAGCGATGAGCTGCGCCACGTACTTTTGAAGCACCTCACTCTGTTCGACGATCGCCGCCAACTCTGGCAGCAAGCTTGAATCGGAAACCTTGCGAATTTCCCCGAGAATGTTCGGCGCACGGTCCGCCAACTCGAACTCGTGCTGATGCATTTGCTGGAGGGCGGCAATTCGCACCTGGCCAAGGACCTCGACAGTTTTGTCAATCGATTGTTTGAGTTCCGTGGTGCGCATCTCACGCTCGGCATCCAGCGCCTCGCGATTGGCCCGCGTCGCTTTCGCGTAGGCGCCGATTTGCGTGACGGTAGCGTTAGACGTCAGCTTACGGAAGTTGGCGTTCTGCTGACCCAGGCGGAGGATGGGATTTGGAAAGTCGCGATCGTGACGCACCC
Source organism: Cupriavidus agavae (assembly GCF_004217045.1). GTDB lineage: Bacteria > Pseudomonadota > Gammaproteobacteria > Burkholderiales > Burkholderiaceae > Cupriavidus > Cupriavidus agavae. Next base: position 57,621 of record NZ_SGXM01000006.1, on the reverse strand, counting down.
GGGACATCGCGTCGGAAAGCTTCGATACGACGACATCTAGCGCCTCGGTCTTGTCGGACAGGACCAGGCATGACTTGTTGTTGAAGGCGCAGTCTGCCGCAATCGCTGTAATCGCGTGTGACTTCCCGGTGCCCGGCGGCCCCTCGACGACGACAATCTTGCCTTTTGGATTCCTGACCGCGAGCAGCACCTTACGCTGCTCCTCGTTAAGCGGGATGGGGGAGTCGAACACCATCCGCTCCACCAGCGGCAACTTCTCCCATTCGTCTTCAACCTCGGCGCGAATCGACCCCGCGTTGCCCATCAGGACACCTTCGACTAGTCCCTTGAACAGATCCGCAACGTTCGAGCCGCCGCGGTTGAACTGATCGATCATCTCCTCGTAGTCGTTGATGAGCGCTTCATCTGACCGCTCATAGGCCGCGAGGTAGAGAGCGCTCGACAGAGACACGCTCGCCGTCGCCACTTCTGACGCGGCCGAGGAAAAGTCAATCTGGCCGCCGAGATCCGTTGCATTCGCCACCTTGCGAAAGAGCGTCCGCACGATCTCAAAGATGCTCTGCTGAGGTGTGATGTAGGTAATGCGTTCAGTGATTGGGCTGACCCACTCCCGCTTCAGACCAGCCCCCAGTTCTTGGAGGACGAAGTCGATTGCCGAGCGGTTCGCGTACAGATGATTGACGATCTTCAGGGAGTAGCCAGAGCCGTCCTCGCTGCGCGTGACATGGACGGGGACGAAGAAGAGCGGGTACTGAGCATTGCGGTACTTTAGCGCACCGAGATAGAGATAGAGTTGCATGGAGTCGCCGGTGGCGACATACGTCTCAATATCCCTGAACTCGAGATATGCATCAGCCGCGACGAAGTTCTCAAAGAAAGCCTGCAGGCCGGCACGCATCCCTTCCATGTTGAGGAAGTTGATTGCGGCATCCACGAGCGCCGTGTCGTCAGTTGTCGCCAGAAGCTTCGCCAACACCTCCGGCAAGACCCGATTCAGGTCACCGCAGACGCGGGCGGTCAGGTCGGACTCTGCCGCGAGCAGCGAATCTATTACCGAGTAGGCTTGCTGACGCAGGGGGCCATCAAGGTGCGCCACCAACGGCCTGATCACCTGCGCCCCGACCTCCTTTGCTAACTCTTCCTGGACTGAATCGATCCACTGCTCGGGATTCTCGACGGCGGAAGTGTAGGTACTCCGCGCAAATTCGATGACGGCATTGCGGACCGAGACAAGAGCCGTTTCGGGAATGGCGTGGATCTGCTCTTGAATGACCTTGCGAAGCGAGGCGCTGACCGGGCGCGTATAACGCCTTGGCGTCATCGGCAACGTCAGCTCTTCCCCCGTTGGCTTGCTCAGCAACGCCCACAACTCGAGGTCGAGCGCAGGATATGGAGCGGTACGCATCCCGGCCCGAAAGCCCGTGTCGGACGTCAGGACAATTCGCCTGCGAGGCGTCTGTGCGCGCTTAAAGTCACTTTGAAGGAAGTCCCGAAAATAGCGAGACACACGAATTGCAATTTCGCTCAGCTTGTGGTCGTCCATTTTGTTCGATGGTGCATTTTTTGACCCGCTAACACGGAGGCTTAGCTCGCCGTGGAAGGCTGATCAGCGATAAAAGGCACAACTAGGTCCGCTACCGAGACAATACGGAATCGGTCGCTTCAAGCGCCTGCGTACACAATTCGACCACTAGGAAGTCGCGATCCTACGATAACTCGAAGTACTCGCATCTAGTCAAGCCGCTTCGGGAACAGTTCCGACCTTATGCGCGTCTACTTCCGAGGGCCGCGAGGTCCTTCGACACCAGCGCGCTAAAACGCCCGCTACAGCCTAGGCGGGAAAAATGGAACATTTCGCGCACGCCTTGAGCGCTCGAAAGGCGGAGAGTTTCATATCGGACGACCGGAATCTGTCGATTGTCCTTGAACCGGCGATCCGGTGATCCATTTCGATTTACGTAGCGCCAAGTGTGTCCGATGACCTCTGCGTCTGACGGCACGTTGTCACTCTCGATGAACTGTGTCTGCCCACTTTCCGCCTCGAGACTTTGGTACGAACACGCAGCAATTCGTTTGCCGTCTTCCATCAGTATCCGGTCCGGATAGAAGAAAAACCGCATCCGGCCCGTAGTGATAGAAGGCACATCGATATTGCACTTGATGGTTGCCACATTTCCGTAGCTCATGCTCGCCGCCTTGCGAATGACCTGAGAGCCGGCTCCGGCGTGATAACGACCATCCAGTACCCGGCCTTCTGCCTCAACGCGCCAGGCACGATTGCAGGTTCGCATCTCGTCAAATCCCGCGAGCATGCGTTCATAAGACTGGTTAGAATCTTGTTCGAGGTCATAAATCAAGACCACGGAACGCCGCGCCGCATCCCAGAAATACAGCCAGACTGTAGCAACAATCACTGTGATGAATGCCAAGAGGCCTACCACTTGCATCCCTCGATTTGCCGGCTCTGCATTGTTAGCTGCCAACAGCATCGCCAGCACAGCAGTTGCCACAAGCGGAATGGGCCATACCGGGTTCATTTTGCTCTTGGCATCAATCTCCGAGAACAACGCATCGGCACTGGAATCGGACAGTTTCCCAATATCCGCTGATTGAATCACCTCAAGCGGCGCAACCGTAGAACTACCGCTGGGTAGAAAGCGCTGGCCTGCGGCAGCATCTCGATCAGCCGGGGGCTGCGGGAAGCGTTCCTGATGGTCAGCTCCGCTCGAATGCCGATGCCGGCCACCCAGCGATTGCCGGTAGGTAAAGCCGCCAGCAGACACCGACACGTAGTGCCCACGCGGGCCTGAGCCAATACGAAAGCCCGGTACTCCGACCGAGACACCGACGCCCTTGCCCGAAATATTGAAGCGAAATGGCCCCGCCGAAATCGATTTGCGGTAAGACAGCCCCATATCATCCCCCCGTCTCAAATTTTTTTCCGGGCGGCCTCCACAGCCAGATTGCGACCATGCTCTCGTTCGCAATTTCGGCACCTCACGCGTAGCACGGTATCCCTCTGGACATCGGGGATTCCCACGCCTTCGCGAACAAGGCGCTGTCCATGAAAGCCATGCGCATGGACCTTTTCTGCCACCCAAACGCAAATGCTAGCACCTCATGATGGCTAAGTGTATGCCTCACAAGTAGGTCGCAGTATCTCGAATTCCAGAGGCGGCTATGTCCGATCCCGGGCATCCGGGCAGGCTCCTCCCATCGGATCCCGCTGCTCGTCAAGCCCTATTCGGCGCTGGTCGAAACCTGTGCCACATCAACCGCCTGAGTTTTCTACCACAACACGCTGCTATATCGATAACAAACATTAGCGATACCGCTGCGGCTTTGGGCCAAACGGCCGAAGCCCCTTGCCCCCAATCCCCCTAGAATGGATCAACGGTGTAAGCAGCCCTGCTCCAGATGCATCGCCAAATGCGTGTACAAGATGCCCTGCGGTCATCTGACATGTAGAAAAACATCGCTACAGAGATAACTCTAATTATCCTTGTAGGGAAGAGTAGTGGGGCCGGTTTCTTCATACTTGCCCGCTTTCCACTGCTCGATCCGACCAAGCGCCTTCATTCCGCTGACTTCGAAGCGGTTTGCCACGGAGACGGTGAGGTTGGGTCGAAAGTAGCATTCGATAGCCCACGCGCGCTCGCACTGAACTGGTCTGAATAGCTGGACTACCTCACGGGATCCTGGGCGCGTGGCATATTCTAGATGTCCTATCTCCGCCAAGGCCTGCCAATGGCCGTGGGCGCAAGCACCGCGGATGTCGCTATCGATTGGCTTCGACTGCGTCTCTGTCGTCGCCTGGCAACGTTCGCAACATGAGACGTCTCGCCTAAGCCTGCCCCAATTTATGCGCCGAAGCCAATGACCACAGTCCCTGCACGATGGCCCCATACTCCGCAGAGGAAGTCGATCGAACAGAGGAACTGCACCCGCTCAACCCTGAGTGCGCAAGCGTGTATGACCCGCTATGATGCAGAAGCCTATTGAAGCGCGAGACTGCGCCCTCCCTCACGGCCGATACTGGGCCATCCCTCACGAACCCTTCCCTTTGGACGGCCCGAATGGACACGATGAAGTCTATCCAGGCGCTGAATGCATCAGCGACGGCCTATGGGTAAGCTTCGTCCGCAATAGCGAAGAGGTGTGGGCTTGTAACGCGACATATGCTGCAGCACATTTTGACTGCCTGCAGATTGCGAACGCTCCTTCCTCGCCGTCGAATGCTTAGCCTTCGCCCCGGCGATATCACTTGTCCTCCCCGCGAGGACCCCGCCACCTACAGCTGAATTTGACTGCCTGCAGATTGCGAACGCTCCTTCCTCGCCGTCGAATGCTTAGCCTTCGCCCCGGCGATATCACTTGTCCTCCCCGCGAGGACCCCGCCACCTACAGCTGAACAGCGTACGCCCTTCACTAGATACAACGGCGCGCTGCAGGCGCCTGGCAGAAATCTGTTCTCTTGCTCCCAAGAATTGGTATTCCAGCGCACCAAGATGGACGCGATCCTGTGGATTAGGACCACCATGGCGCGAAACGGTATAACGTTCGACCAGCTTCATGCGACAGGATGTTTCGCAAGTCCCGAACTCCTGCAACATGCTAGGGTGACGGTGAAATACAAGGACGCCCGAGGTCATGCATGGGACGGAATGGGAAGTATCCCTGAATGGTTGCAGCGCGCAAGGCATGCGCGCCAATCGATAGATCATTTCAAGGTTGACTAGTACCGACATTCGGGCGGGTTTTGACGAACCAGGTTCGCCTGACGAAGCATTTTGATATAGGATGGATTCATTCATCCATCACTGAGGGAATCAAAATGGCAACCTATAAACAATTGATGGCGGAAAAGGCGGCTTTGGAAGCAAAGCTGCACGAGGTTCGTGCGGAAGAAGTTGCCGGTGTGATCGCAAAAATTCAGGAACTCATGGCCGACTATGGATTGACGGTCGATGATATTGCAAGGAAGCGTGGTCGCGGCCGTCCTGCAAAGGTCTCCACCGGCGCCCCGAAGACTCCGCTGCCCCCGAAGTATATGGATCCCAAGACTGGCAACACTTGGTCGGGTCGGGGCCGCGCTCCTGCATGGCTGGGAAAAAATCCGAAGCGCTTTCTGATCGCCGAAGAGGCTGCTTAGCATATTAGTACCGTCCGGCTCCCCGTCGATAGCATCTCTTTTTAGGGTAGCGTTGGGGGGGAAGGCCTCCGAATGAGGCTGGACGAGTCGATTCGTACAAAAATATTGCACGGCCGCAATGGTTTCTATAACTGTTCGCTGCTACACTCCGCCTCCGTCGAAAATGCATCTCAACGGAGAAAGAATTTATGGCCGTAGCAAAGACCGTAGCCCCCACGAAAGCACGCGCAGCGAAGAAGCCTGCTGTGGCGGCTAAGAAGGCCAGTGTTCTGGTCCGCGAAGTGAAAACTGCGCAGAAGCAACTGGACAAATTGCGTGCAGATCTGGCCAAACAGGTCGCAGCAGGCAAGAAAGCCGTGGCCAAGGCGCGCCTCGAAGTTAAGAAGCTGAAGGACACCGCGCGCGCCGCCGTCGCGGCCGAGAAGGCAGCAGCGAAGGCTAAGCCGGCGGCTAAGGCCGGCTCTGCAAAGAAGACGGCAGTCAAGAAGGTCGCCACTAAGAAAGGCGCGATCAAGAAGACCCCGACCTTCAAAGCTGCTCCCAAGGTTGTCAAGGCAGTGAAGAACACCAAAGCTGTGAAAGTTACCCGCCCCGCCGATGCGAAGGCCACGCCGAAGAAGAGCGTTCGGGTGACAAAGGCATCGAAGCCGGCCGCCACACCGAAGGCGAAAGCCGTCAAAAAGCAGACGGCAATTGCTGGCCCGGCAACGACTAGCGGAACGCCCGCCCCGATGGTCGCAGAAACTACTGCAGTCTGAGATCGCACCGCTGAAAGTCACGGACCAATGTAGGATCAAAGGGCCCGAGGCTTTCTACCGCGCCTGACGTCGTGCAGCCATGCACCTTCGGAACCTCATGGGCGCATGTCGCTTAATGATCGGCGATCCACCGTTTTGCCCGATTGGACTGCCGACCCATGTCGACGCACAATTCCCGAGTACTGCCTGAAAAGCGCTTAATGGCCCGACACGGGAATTGTGCGAGGGATGCAACCGTGGACGCATACCTCCTCGAGCGTTCACCCCTGTCGACTGCGCGAATTGCGACTCTAGCGGTGCAAAACCCACACAGGCACGGCCTTCCGGACTCTGCTGCTATTTAAGCTATGCGTGGTGGCGTCGGAAACCGTGTCAGATGACGACAAGACAGCTATGCCAAGGCTGGCATTCCGATAGCGCGTCACGCCGAATACCGAGCGGAGACTGCCGGCGATGAGATGCTAAAGATCGAAACCGCTCTCAGTAGACTGCGGCCCTGTTCATCCAATGCAGACGCCGCCGCCGCGGCTTCCTCGACCAGCGCAGCATTCGGCTGAGTCGTTCCGTCGATCTGCGTCACTGCGGCATTCACCTGCTCGATGCCGCTCGTCTGCTCCATCGACGCCGCAGCGATGTCGGCGACCAGCCGGGACACCTGCCGGACGGCCTCGACGATTTCTTGCATTGTGTGGCCGGCACGATCAACCAGGGCCGCACCGTCTCTCACCTTACTTGCCGATCCTTCGATCAGCTCCCGGATTTCCTTCGCGGCGGACGCGCTGCGCTAGGCCAGCGTCCGGACTTCATCGGCGACTACCGCAAAGCCGCGGCCCTGCTCACCGGCTCGCGCCGCTTCGACTGCCGCATTCAACGCCAGAATGTTCGTCTGGAAAGCGATGCCTTCGATGACACTGATGATGTCCACGATCCGTTCGGAACTCTTTGAAATGTCCCCCATCGTCGTCACGACATCGCCCACCACTTCTCCGCCCTGCCCTGCTAAAGTCGCTGCGCTGCGTGCAAGCTTGTCCGCGTTCCCGGCGTTGTCGGCGTTCTGTTTTACCGTCACGGCGAGTTCTTCGATACTGGCTGCTGTCTCCTGGGAGAGCGGAAGCTTGCTCCTCCGTACGCTGAGACAGGTCGGCATTGCCCTGTGCAATCTGCCCTGATGCCGAAGCCACCGACTCGCTGGTCGTTTTGATGTGCTGGACGATCTCCGCCAGCGTGAGTCGCATGCGGTTCATGGCGTATAGCATGCTCGAAGTATCGCCTGGACGCAGCGCTACCTCGACGGCGAGGTTCCCTTCTGCCACCTCGCTCGCGACACGCGCTGCGTACGCGGGTTCCCCGCCCAACTGCCCCACGATACTCCGCGTCAAACTGACGGCCAAAGCGACAATAAGAATACCCATCGCGAGCAATGCACCCGCCATCAAGGCGCGAGCCGACGAGTAGACGGCGTCTACTCGTTTGCCACTCAGGTCCGAACCGGAGATGTTGTGAGCGACGGCCTGATCGATGCTTTTCTCCAGTTGGTGCCGAACCTTGAAAGACTCGCCACGCAGCATTGCGAGTGCGCCTTGGCGATCTCCACTGCGCGAAAGCGCAACAAGTTGCTTGTTCACCGACAGGTATTGCTCCATCAGTCCAGTGCTCTGGCGGTACGCATCACGCTCTGCTTGCGATGTGAGGAGCGTAGCCAGCACCTGCTCCGAAGTCTTGAGTGCGTCCAGCTGTTCGCCCATCATGCCTTCATACTTGTCGAACTCCTCATTCGTCGCCGACAGTACGTGCTGAAGCTCCGAAGTCCGGTAGGCGTTCAATTGGGTCTTCATCACAAGGGAGTGTCTGACTGAAGGTATCCACTTGTCCTTGATGTCACGCGTGGCCTCGCCGACCTGGCTGACTTCAAACAATGAGAATGCTCCCATCGCGCACGTCATGCCTAACACGAGAGCGAAGGCCGACATGATCCGCCTGAAGACGGTCATCTTCTCAAAAAATTTCATTACGTTGTACTCCGAGATCCAATCTACATCGCGGGACCTCGTCGAACAGCCCCGCCTCTTCTTCCGCATTGGTGCCATTTTCGTTGGCATTTCCAAGACTTCACTACCGGAAAAAGCGAGTTAAGTTTGACGTCAGGACGGCGTATATCGGGCCCTTCCGAAGAGGGGAGAAGTCGCCGCTCTCCTCTATCGAGCGCGGCGGTGATGGACTGGAGATGGCGGCAGGGGCGCAGTCGTTGCACCGTTTTGAGCCAGATCAACAGTGGTGTGCAATACGTCTGCTTAGCTTCAAGTTAAGTCCGCGAGGCACCGATATGATCACGCCACCGGAGTTCCCTGAGCGCACTATTTTGTCGCGCAGTGGCTCGCTCTGACAGCTCTTTCCTGGCTGACCTCCCGATACGCTCATTTGTCCTACTACGTGCTTTTGCCGTATCCAGATGCCTACGCGTCTTGCGGCGGAAGAAAGGAAGTACATCGCCCGAAGTGTACGAGCCAACAGCCACCACACTAACGATGGCGCGCTTCCATAGACATATTCCAGAGATTACGAAGGACTGCAGCACATTGCGTCACGCCAACGCAACGCCTGAGGAAACTACCGGAGTCTTCCTGGACTGCAGTTCGCCCAGAACCTGTCCTTATTTTCGTGGGCCCGACCGGACGATCAGACCTCAACGTTTCGCCGGAAGCACCGTACCGGGCACGCGTTGTCGTAACCTTTGAGCGTCAAAAGGTGCATGTACTTTCTTGTCGTTGTCGAAGTAGCAGAATACGTCGCGCCGCGTCGCCGTCCGCGCCGGCCCAGGGCCTATCCGGATGGCGTCAGGCGGCTCTTTCCCCTGCGACCAAGCGTGGATTCGTGCGGCCCATCGGTCCAGCGCTACGTCCGAGTAAGAGCCGCCGTACAACGTATCGGCACCGTGCAAACGCATGTAGATGAAATCGCTAGTCACGTCCTCTGCATACGGCCAATCTGCGATCGCGTGTGACACCACCAATGCCACCCGATGCTCACGTAGCATTGCGGGAAACTCGGCATTGCGGAAGCTATCGTGTCGCACTTCAACTGCATGCCTCAGACGGCTGTTCCCCGTCGTCCGATACCACGGCGATTCAACTCGAGTATCGTGCTGGGCGGCCAGCGCTCGCGCTTCACGGGTGTTCTTCGGTAGCAAAGACAGGAATCTGTCGAACCGCTCAGCATCAAACATGAAGTTTGGGGGAAACTGCCATAGGAAGGGACCCAACTTGCGGCGTAGTGCCAAGACGCCCGACGCGTAGAAGTTGGCCATCGCAGGGATGGCTTTCTCGTCTCGGAATCTCAACTGGTGAGTGAGATAACGAGGGCCTTTTACCGCGAACACAAAATTCCCTGCCACGGTATCGTGCCAAGCCTGCCAACTCTCGATGGATTGCAACGAGTAATGGGAGCCATTGATCTCGATCGTGTCCACATGTTGCGACGCGTGGAAAAGTTCACAGCGCTGAGGCAGCTTTGCAGGATAAAACACACCGCGCCAACCCGCGTAGCGCCACCCAGATATACCAATGCGTACTGTCATCGTCTCTCGCGAACATTCTAAAAAGGTTGCCGGTGTGTTCGCGCTCGGGGCAACTTTTGTTCCTGCGTCGATTCGGTCACCCACCGCTACTGCGCGGCCGTATCCGTTTCCTGTCAACGTCGACTGGCCGAAGGGACATGAACCCAACCGGCTAATCCCACCATGTAGATGTGACCGGCAGTGATTACAAGGCGGCATTGCATAGCCCACGCTGCTCGCATCGCGATACGGGATCGAAATATGCTTTGTCTCCAGCCTAACTTAAGGGAACAGCCATGGCGAATGTTCAGAAAACCATCGTCATTACCGGCGCATCCAGCGGCATTGGCCGTGCGACAGCGGAGGCATTCGCGACTCACGATGTGCATCTGGTACTTGCAGCCCGGCGAGAAGAGGCGCTGGAGGCGACGGCCGCGGCGTGCCGGGATAAGGGCGCGCGGGCACTAGTCGTGCCGACCGATGTGACAGATCCCACCGCTATGGAGAACCTCGCTGCGAAGGCGAGCGAATTCGGGAACGGTACGATCGACGTCTGGATCAACAACGCGGGAGTGGGCGCGGTTGGTCAACTTGAGGACATCCCGCCCGAGGCACACGATCGCGTCATTCGGACCAATCTCATCGGCTATATGTACGGCGCTCGCGCCGTCATCCCGTTCTTCAAGCGCGTGGGCAGGGGCACCTTGGTGAATGTGGTTTCCTTGGGCGCTTGGGCTCCCTCCCCGTTCGCCACCTCCTATACAGCTAGTAAGTATGGGCTGCGCGGCTTCTCCGAAGCGCTGCGCCTGGAACTGGTCCCCTGGTCGAATATTCAGATCTGCGACGTTTTTCCTTCGGTGATTGACACGCCCGGATTTCGCCACGGTGCGAACTACACGGGACGCATGCTAAAGCCACCTCGACCTCTCTACGATGCGCGAACCGTAGCGCGCGCAATCGTTCGTGCCGTTTCTCGCAAGCGCAGCCGAGGCATCTCCGTTGGAGTGGTCGCAAAGTTTTCCAAGATCGCGAATGCGCTGGTGCCATCGCTCGTACGCGTTGTGTCATCTCATGGCGTGCGCCGATATCTCGACAATGCACCGAAGGTACCCATAACGGACGGCAATCTCTTTGAGCCGAGCAAAGGAAGTATGTCGGTCAACGGAGGATGGCGCGGGTTGCAACGCGGGCGTAAGCTGCAGACCGGGCTGTTGGCCGGTACGCTACTCATAGCCGGCCTCGTGCTTCTGCAGCGCGCCCGAGAGCGCTAGCACCCTTCGGCATAACAATCAGGATATCGGATTTGCTGTTTCCAGTTCGGATTGCCGGGCGGGGTAAGACGCATTCCCAAGTTCTACTTCGCCCTGCTGCCACTGACCCACGCGCCTACAATACCGGCGCTGTGCTGTACTGAGGACTGGTAGACGAGGACGAGCGCATTTGTCGAGTCCTGACTCTCTAGACTCGGTATCGCGACTCATGCGATTTATTCCGTGAGATGAACATGCCGCCGGAGGTGCCTTACAGTCGTGATCGCGATGGCATATCTTGGCTTGATCAAGGGCTCGGATACCTCGCGCCCGAGAACAACGGCGGTCCTGTTTGAGCACTACAGGGCCCAAAGACTTGACGCTAGATTTTTTCGCGCACCTCCCGGCCAATAGGCCGAGGACACTTCGATTTGGAGCCACCATGCAACGCATTTCAGCAATCTTCAATGAAGAGTCGCAAGCCAAGGTCGCCACCACGCGAGTAGCCGAGATCCTCCCTGGGGTAATCGTTTCCTTATATCGCGTGCCTCGCGCAGACGACGTAGGAAGCCCTCTGGACCACATTCGCAGTTTTGTTGCCGAGGTAGTCGGCCCCGATGCGGACGCTGCAGTAGGCTCGGCAGACAGTTCCCGATCTGCTTGGTGCAAACTTGAAATGGAGAATATTCCAGACGACGCGATGCCAGCGCTGCAGGCGCTGCTACGCGACAACGGCGGAAGGATTGAAGTCGAGTAGCCGCGCTACCGTACCACCACCGGACAAGAAGCAATACCGGCAAGCACGCTACTGTCGCGGAGCGAATTGAACCGCCCCGGGTTTAGTGGAGGCTCCAATTGTTGGGAGAATGGAGCCCATGAGCAAGCAAACCAAGTTTTCCCCCGAGGTCCGAGAGCGGGCCGTACGTTTGGTTCGAGAACAGCGCAGCGAGCATCCGTCGCTGTGGGCGGCAGTCGAATCCATCGCATTGATGATAGGTTGCACGAGCCAGACACTGTTGGGGCGGGTCAAGCAAGAGCAAGTCGAGAGCGGCGAGCGCGACGGTGTGACTACGTCGGAGCGTGAACGCCTCAAGGCGTTGGAGCGCGAGGTGAAGGAGTTGCGCCGCGCCAACGAGATCCTGAAGCTGGCGAGCGCGTTTTTCGCCCAGGCGGAGATCGACCGCCGTTTGAAGTCCTGAAGGCCTTTGTCGATCTGCATTGCGACGCCTTCGGGGTCGAGCCGATCTGCAAAGTCTTGCAGATTGCTCCGTCGGGCTATCGGCGCCATGCTGCGCCGCTTCGCGATCCGTCGCGATGCTCTGCGCGAGCCAAACGCGATCAGTGGCTTCGGCCCGAGATCAAGCGAGTCTGGCAGGCCAATATGCAGGTCTACGGGGCCGACAAGGTTTGGAAGCAGATGAACCGGGAAGGCATTGCCGTGGCGCGCTGTACGGTCGAGCGGCTGATGAAGCAGCAGAGTTTGCGCGGCGTGATTCGCGGCAAGCGGGTTCGCACGACGACTCCAGATGCGAGAGCGGCGCGCCCGCCGGATCTGGTCAACCGTCAGTTCAGGGCCCAGCGGCCGAACCAACTCTGGGTTTCGGACTTCACCTACGTTTCGACGTGGCAGGGCTGGCTGTACGTGGCCTTCGTGATCGACGTGTTCGCACGGCGCATCGTCGGCTGGCGGGTCAGTTCGTCGATGACTACGGACTTCGTTCTGGATGCACTTGAACAGGCGCTTTACGCTCGCCGGCCTGGCGGTGATTGTTCTCTCATCCACCACTCCGATAGGGGGTCGCAGTACGTCAGCATTCGCTATAGCGAGCGCTTGGCCGAGGCGGCGATCGAACCGTCGGTTGGTAGCCGGGGCGATAGTTATGACAACGCCTTGGCTGAGACGATCAACGGCCTGTACAAGGCTGAACTGATCCATCGCCGCACTGCCTGGAAGACGCGTGAATCTGTTGAGCTGGCCACGCTGGAATGGGTGGCCTGGTTCAATCACCACCGCCTGATGGAACCGCTCGGCTATATCCCGCCCGCCGAAGCTGAGGCAAACTACTATCGGCAGCTTCAAATGCCTGCTACCGAACCGCTATTAACTTAAACCAACCAGCCTCCACGGATCACGGGGCGGTTCAGTTACTATCTGTTAGTCGTATACCTCGGTACCCGTTCCCTATTCCATTGGCTTGGTGCGATTACGTGCTGGAAGCCCAGCACAGCGGACAAATGCTCATCGAAAAAGGTTCCGATCCAACGGTGTTGACGTCGAAGTAATATTGAACCACCGCACCGAAGTGAATCTGACCCTCCTGGGAGGATGGCAGCCATTTTGGGGCTGCCGATGTTGACCCAGGAGCAGGCAGTGGAGATCAGAGCTATGGCCCGAAGGGGCGAAGGTTTCAGGCCGATGGCGAAGCAGTTGGGGTGCTCGCGCAACACTAGTGCGCAGGTACCTTCGGGACGAATCAGCCAGGCGGTATGGACCGCGTGAGGCGCGAGCCTGCAAGCTAGACCCGTACAAGGCTTACTTAGTCGAGCGCGTGGAGCACCGGCCGCGCTCGATCCCGGCGACGGTGCTGCATCTATTCGCAGGCCGCTGGCCTCCAGCGTTGCGGCCAGCGGCACCACGAAGCTGCCCTTGAGGCAGGCATTGAAGCGCTCGACCTTTCCCTTAGTCTTGGCGCGGTAGGGTCTGCACAGCCTGGGCGTGAAGCCACAGGTCTCGGCCAAGTCCAGCAGTTGCGCGTTCCAGCGGTGTTGCCCGGCGCCGCACGCGTCGCGCTCGATGACGACCGCCTTGGTGTTGTCGAACAGGACATGCACGCCGGGGCACGGCCATCTCCTTCCTTGGTATGAAACGTACGGTACTGATCTTACGAGTCGGCTAGAACTGCCGCGGGCCTTCAACTTGAGTGACGACTAAAGGAACTATGACGTCTAGCCCCAACTCGCTTGGGATTCACCAAACTGGCATCGACCGAAAACTCGTCAGCGGCCTCAGCCCTACGGATTCCGATAGTTTGTATGGCTATAACCGCGCCGGGCAAGCTTGGAGAAGAGGCGCCTTCGAATCTTACGTTGGTGCCTTGCACTTGAAAGTCGACCGCCAGCGTCCACAGCCCTTCGTGTATGCCATGATTGCGAAGTAGAATGGCGACGAGATCGCACGGATTATGAGTCAGCGTAGGGTCGGTCATCATCGGTTCTTTTGGACTTTCGTTCGACTATCTTTGTGTTGCAGTTGGCAATAGCCTGGTGATAATGCTGTTCAAGTAAGGCGCGCTGCGCGTTCGATACTGCGATTCGCGTGCCGAGCTTGATTCCCAGGCGCATTCGTACCTTACGCACCTCCTCCGACATCCAGACTTCACCGTTGCAACGAAAAGCGAGATGGCCAGACCTGTATAGGACCGCGACGTTGGCTGAGAGTAGTAGCCAGGCGTCCACTCTTGAAGAAACGTCACATGCGCATGTCGTCATCGTTTGTATCGGTACGGCGCATAGAAGCGGCCGAGCCGCGAGACCTGTAACCTGGCAGCGACCACCGTGGATGGCGAGCAAGTCCTCAAAGAGTGAAGGGGGTGGGCCGACTCCAACCGTACTCTGCGTCCAATCCTCCCACCGGCAAGGTTCTGGGCGAGGCTGCGCACAACCACTCTTCGCTCCTCCGTGGCAAGGTACACCGTAAGGCGCTGCTGGCATCGGATCTTTTGTAGACCGAACTTCGAAGCCGAGTTCGACTAAACGCGAGTGCCACGGACCCCCGATGACAAAGCTGAAGTCTTTTGGCCTTAAAGGGCGCTGCCCGGAATGAAGCGAAGCAAGCCCAATGATTGCTTTGGGCGGGAAAGGCTCAAGGTAGCCATCCACGCGACGCGCAATCCAGACAAAGTATCGCGAGTTCGAGCCGTATTTTGGCATCGCGGCACCTCGGGCCCAATCATCTGCAGCCGCGTAGATATCCTTGGCCTGAGTGCGATCCGGTCTCGCTAGTGGGCGTAGTAACGAGTTGTCAGCTGTTTCATCTCCGTCCAAAAAACGAGGCGAACCGATGCTTCGGGGTTGGATTGGAAAACCGAGTTCGTCCAATCGCCTTCGCCACGCCTTTTCGTACTGACCCAATAAGGCTTCGGACACAGATAGCCCGGCCCGGACGCTAGCCGCGCGCAAGAGGTCCCGGGGCGTGAACCAATCGGTCCCGACGTTGACCCCGTACATTCTCGAGTGACTGCGCCTCTCGGGGAACGCAGTAAGATCGTCCGCGGCTTCTCGCACATGCGCAGCGGAAATCAACGTCAAGTGTGTGAGCTTAGAAGATCGAGACTCGGCCTGTGTCATCGCATGTTTTCCCCGCCCTTAGGGCGTTCTGTACTCGGGTGCAGTCGTGAACGTTATCGCGTTACGGGATCTGATGTCATGAAGTCTTTCGAAAAGGGGATGTTAGTTTTTTCTCTTAAGCGCTAGAGCGTCGAGATTACCAATGCAGCTAGCCAGGAGCAGCCGCAGTAGGTCAGATGACGGAGCCCCCATTGTTGGGTCCGTTGCCCTGCATGTATGGAAATTGCCCCCACGACCGGATTGCACGCCAACAAGTCCGTACCACCGGATTGCGGCGGCAGATCTCTCAATGCGGCTAACGCTGCGCGAATGAAGGCGGGGAGGTCGTCGGGATTGCGACTAGTTACGAGGTTTTCGTCCGTGACAGCTTCTTTGTCAACCTACTGGGCGCCGGCGTTGATGAGATCGCTTTTGAGACAGCCCCGCGAGGCATCCTTTCTCACGAATCGGGATTTAATACCCCCTTGCAGCAACAGAGCGTCAAAAAACTTCCGGCCTGCGGTCCCCCAACGGCTATCAACAGGTAAAGGCTTGCCACCAGCGAATTTCCATGACCTAACTTTTGTGTCTTGTGGAGATATCACGGCTGTGACGGCACCCGAGTCCTCAAAAGCTGCACGACATTCCTCGAGCTTTACCTCTTCAAAACCATCAGTTGCCTACAACCCCTGCCCTTCATCATCGCGGCACGCCTTTGGACATCCCGAAATAATTTACATTGCATTTCGGTCAGCAAAAGTCTCCGGATCGTTTGTGAGTGTGGCATTTCCACCGCAGAATCAATGGGTTACCTCTGAGGCGCACCGATTCCCACCTGGCCCGAAGTGGCGTCGTAGAGCGGGCACGAGACAGTCCTAGCGCCCGCCGTACGCGGTTGCGTTCTCCCTTTGGGAACGCGCGACGGTTCTAGATGGGGACGTGATCCGAATTTATATGCCTAAAAGAGCACTCGCACAAGGAGTTGCGTAACACCTCCTGTCGCTGAGGGACAACGCGCTCTCAGCGACAGGAGGGGGCGCTCCGAAACGATACCTAGCGAATACGCGTCACGGGTTGTAATTGCAACCTCGAAAATGCGGCGGGCCGCACAATTGGGCAACCGCGGTGAAATGGCTCTCAAAGTGCATTAAAGGTTTCTCCCTCGTCGGCTACTGCCGATTTAGGAGCATATTCATCCGGAGCGTTATTCGACCTCAAAAACGGCGTCACCATCTAGAACGGAGATGTAATCAGGGAGCGGTGGGCCTAAAGTAGGGGTGTACTCGCAGTGCAGAAAGCCCTTCGTTCCGCTTGAGTAAGACAGGGATTGCATTTTCCTAACTAAGGTTTGCCGACTTGCAATGGCCACTTTCAAGGTTGAAAGTGCGTCAATGTGACGCAACGTGTCGCTCTGTTACCTCCAATTCTTTCGGGCCATCTCTTCCGGAGGAACTGAATCGCACGAGGGTACGGCTAGGACCTACGCCCCCCATAGGGGGCCTAACGCCCAATCTCGGGAACTCGCAAGGTTGCACGTGACCTACTCGTGACGAACAAGAGCCTGCCCAATATATGGCTGGTTCTGGGATGGAAGTCAGCCACACTAGATCTGGAAACCTTGGACTGCGCAGAAGCCCAGGGCAGTGATTTTGTCCCAAGATGAATTATGTTCGTAGCGGTAAAGTTCACGTGGTGCCATCTACCTCCGGGACCTTCTTCCCTGACTTTCAGGCTTGAAAGTGCGCCACATCGCCACAGAGGACAAAAGCACGTTAGTGCACGAGCGTCGGACATATAGCTTTCAAGCATGAAAGTGCCAGGTGCGAACGAAAGCGGGTACGGGGTCTTGGGCGCCCTAACATCGAGCTAGAGAAGTCGTAGTCTTCATCACTTCTGAACGATCTGCGCAATGTGCGCACACCATCTTCCTCCGGTGTGGTCGGAAGTACGGTTGGGAGTCAGACGATTCGGCCTCCCCGTAGTCGTATAGGGAAATTCACCGTGCTCCCGCGCAATTTGCATCTAAGCCTAGAGACTTCCGTTCGGCTGCCGGCACCATACAGGCGTCCAGTGCACTCCAGCGCGAAGCGCCCGTCGTTTGTAGCGTCGGGCCCAGACCCGTACCATGCGCGCCAGCTCTGCGCTGGCATGGGGGTGTTAGCACCGGCAGGTGTCCCAAGGTTGCTTCCGCCCCTGCAAAATGTACCGCGTCGGATTACCGAACATGCGGCAGCGCCTATGGTCGCAACAGCGAACGCGGCATCGCTAGCTCGGCATGTATGAATGTTGTGGCCGATTTTCCCGCTGAGCTGGCGGAACTGCGAATGTAATTTCGCGTGTTCTGAACCGGAACGTAGGCCGATTTTCGATGCTTCGCGCGATCGCGGAATAGCTCTTCTAAGGTTATCCGCTCCCCGCCCTTCTTGGAGCCAGTGACCGCTCATCGATTGACTTTCAAGCTTGAAAGTCAATCGTGCGCCCGTCCGGCAGACGCCGCCTAGTACCGCCCCGTTCATTTTTTTGAACGAGAAGCCGTTTTCGCTTCTCCAAAACGGGCTGAGGCCACTTTCATGCATGAAAGTAGCAGCGCCTGGTGTGGGGCCGAGAAGGTAATAGCAGATACGGAGACAGTGTTACTTGATCCCCAATCCAAGTTTGGGGCCTTGTCTTTCACGTTGAAAGGCAGAGCTGCTTACAGGCAGGCTCCTGGCAACTCAACCTATATGGGTCCATAGGGGGTGTCGGGTTGAAGCAGCACACCTCCCTAACGTGATCTAAAGATGGAGGTATCTTCCTCTTGGACGAACACGTTTTTTGATCTATCACATCATATCGGCCTTTTCAGCCGTCTTTCGTGATATTGTGTTAAACAATTATATTGTGGGGGAAATATATGTCTGCGCGGATTATTACTGTCTTCAATCAGAAGGGCGGATGCGGCAAAACCATGACGTGTATGCAGTTGTCGGCGTCTTTAGCACTTCGAGGGTTCCGCACTCTGCTGGTGGATATGGACAAGCAGGGCACAAGCACGATCTGGGCAGGCCAAGGGGGAAAGGACAGGTCATTCCCCGCGGAGGTGGTCAGCTTGGCTCCTCTGCGCGAAAGGATGCTGGGAGAGATTGAAAAGCGTGCGGAGAACTATGACTTCATTTTCATCGACTGTCCCCCCGCAATCGAGTCATCGATTCCTTGGGCGGCTCTGAACATTTCCGATATCGCCTTGATCCCCGTTATTCCGCTGATGGACAACGTGTGGGCCAGCCGCGAGGCGAAAGAGCTCGCACGACGCGCGAAGACGGAAAATCCCGATCTACTGACCTACTGTGTCCCGTCGATGTCGCGGCGGGGGAATGTCTTCAAGGCCTGTACTGAAATATTGCAAGACGATCTAGAGATCCCATTGCTCGATACAGGACTTCAGCAACGTAACGCATATGGTGAATCTCAGATGTTTGGGCTCAGTGTCCACGGTGTAGCGGGGGCTTCTGCCGCAGTGAAGGAGGTAGAGGCGTTGGCGGACGTCGTACTCAAAAACCTCGGCTTCGTAGTCGAGAAAAAATCTGGCCGATCAAAGGGTGCTAAGAACAAAGAGGAGGTGGTTTGATGGCAAAAAGTCGACTCGAACAAATGCGGGACCAAGCTGCTAAAGCTCTCTCCGCGGCTCCTCCGGCAGATCGATTTGCCCGTGCACAGGCGCTGGTGGAACGCCAGCCGAACGGTTTTGCCGAGAAGCGACCCCAGGAACCGGTCGATGGTGACGCTGTCCCGGCGGCCGCGTCAGCGACTCAGGCGGGCGTCGCAAACCTCGGTGTCGGAGAATTGGCACGCTCAGGAAGTAAGGAGCCGTTTTTCGAAGAAATCGACATCGAGCTTATTGACGAGAACCCCTACAACGCCAGACGCCTCTATCGACCGGAGCGTGTACACGAACTGGCGGGAGAGATCAGAGCAGACGGTCAGCTCGTCCCCGGATTGGCGACGATCAGAAAGGGGCGTCGAGTACTCGCGGGCGGTCATTATCGACTTCGTGCTCTTAAGGCCGCGGGCAAGACCCGGATGAAACTGATGATTCATCCGGACCTCACGGACCAACAGCTGTATCAGATCTCTTATAAAGAGAACGCGGAGAGAGAGCAGCAGTCCGCCTTGGATAACGCGCTCGCCTGGAAGTCGCTTATGGATGAAGGCATCTATCCGAGCGAATCCGCGATTTCAGAAGCCACTGGCATGTCTTTGCCGAACGTCAACAAGACCATGTCGATTCTGAAGCTTTCGGACGGCATCTTGGAAATCGTGAAAGAGCGGCCAGAGCCCTTCGCGCTGTCGACCTTGTATCAGCTTTCCCTTCTTGAGCGAGTAGCGGGGACCACAGTTGCTGCGGCTATGGCGACCAGGGTCAAGGATGAGGTGGCCGTGTGTCGCGATGTCGAAGAGGCCAGAGCTCGCTATGAGAATAAGCCCGCGCGTAAGCAGAAGGAGACATCACGGCAACACAAGCTTCTCGGGCCAGATGGAACGCCGCTAGGCGTGCTCAAGGATTGGGACTCGGGAAAGGTGACGTTTGAGATTTTGTTGCAAGACCCGGCCAAGCGCCAGGCGCTCGTAGAAGAACTGAAGATGAAGTTTGCTTCAGGAGAAGCGAAAGCACTGGTGGAATGAAGGACCCGCGGAATATTGAGAGCACCTTCGAGCAGATTGCTCTTCATCACCGCCTGTTTCCCAACGCCGTTCACCTTGGTTTTGGTGTAACTCTGAAGACACTTGCTGTTTAAGTGCTTTAGTAAACACTGTAAACCCTTTAGTAAACCTTTAGCCTCTGTAACTCCTTGTATTGAAAGGATTTTCTCCTCTAGAGGTGAAATCCTATGGGGATATGGTGAACTGTAGTGGGGCAAAGGGGCAGTGGATTTGGGGAATAGGTGAACGCCGATGAGGGGAAAGGGTTGGGGATTTGGGGAATAGGTGAAGAACCTTGGGGCGCCTATCCCAATCTCGCAGGTGAAAGGTATTGGGGCCTGTTGAGGTGAAGAGATTTGGGGCGCAGGACTGCAGGGAGACCGCTTCCGTTGGCAAAGGTGAAGAAGTTTGGGGAATCCGATAGGTGAATTGATTTGGGGACCCCGAAGGGCACAGCGCCTTGAAACCCACGCCAGACCACGTAGGTGAACTTTGTTGGGGATGCCAAAGGTGAACAGTTTTGGGTGAAAATTGGTCGGTGTGCACTCACTTCCTGTCGCGGATGGCCTGCAGGTGAACGTTATTGGGGTGCCAGAGGTGAACGTATTTGAGGACCGCTGCTGACTTTGCGTGTTTTCCCCCTGGCACTGGCCTCGACTCCCCATTCCCCTTCACCTTTCCCTCCCTGCAGCCCCTCAAATGACCACCCGGGAAGCCCCCCTTTTGATGGTCGCCGGCGAAAGGTGAACAAATTTAGGTCTCTTTCAATCCTTATTGGTGAATCAATTTGGGGCGAATGTACTTGCACAGCGTGCTACAGCGGTCTGATTCCAAAGGAATTCGCGATGAGCGGCAACCGTTGGAAAACCGCACTTCCGCTTGATAGGTGAACGATACACGACTAAGATTTCACCATTCGAGAGTTCGGAAACCGACATGCCAAGACCGAAGGCGCCGCCCAAAGGGTCCCAGATTGCACTGTTCCAGCAGCCCGAGGTGCCCGAGCCGTTCAAGAAGGCCGTTCAAGCCATTCACGTGTCGCCGGTAGGGGGAGCGCTCACTCTGCAGCAGCGCCGCCTCTTCAACGCTCTTATCAAGAATGCGATCGAGCACCGTCTCGGCCAAGCCGGCTCCACGGACACCTTCCAGATATCCATCCCGGAGATGATGGCCAATCTGGCGTTGACCACTAAAGACACCGGCTACATCAAGGAAACTGCAAAGTCCCTGATGAGAACAGTCGTCGATTGGGACCAGTTGAACAGCGATGGGACAGCGACATGGACGGGGTCGACGCTCTTGGCCGGCGCGAAGATAACGGGCTCGCTACTTTCTTATTCCTTCGCTCCCCAAATCAGGGAGGAACTGCTAAACCCCGAGCGTTACGCGATGATCGATATGCGGATCGCAAAGCTATTCCGTAGAGCTCATTCGCTAGCCCTCTGGGAGAACACTGTTCGGTATGAGCGTGTTGGTATCACGGCTCGTATCCCACTGCCTGTGTTTCGCAATCTGATCTTGGGGCGGGAAGAGAGCGAGACTAAATACAAGGAATACAAGATCTTCAAGCGAGCGGTGCTGAACCCGTGCATTGCTGAGATATGTGACCTTTCTGACCATAACTTGGAGCTGATTGAACACAAGGTCGGAAGGTCTGTGTCAGACCTCCAGTTCAAGATTAGCCGGAAGGAACAGGCGGTTCAGGAGGACGCTGCAGGAGGTGAGTTGGTACAGGCGATGATCAAGTTAGGTCTTCCGGCCAGTGAGGCGCGAAAGCTTGCAAAGACTCACAATCACGGCTCCTTGCGGGATGCGCTGGCCTACGTCCGTGCACGGCTGACGAAGAAGAATGCTCCAGCCATCGAGAATGTCCCGGCTTACTTTCGGAAGACCCTTGCGGAGTCGTGGGGACGAGGCATGGAACCGGAGGAAGCTGCGGAAGATAAGTCGGAAAACTCGGTACCAAAAGCCAAGTCTGCCGCTGAGGCAATGGAAAAATACATTGCCGCGCGGTTGCCGGTAGTGCAAGAGTACTTTGCCGAGCTCGCCGCGGAGGAACAAACTTCCTTGATAGAGCGGTACAACGAGCAGTGTGTGGCCGTTGATCTGAAGCTTGCCGCCAATAAGCGGCCTTCTAAGCTTGCTCAGACGAGCTTCTACACATGGTTGGCCAATGAAACGTGGGGTGCACCAACGCCGGAGGACATCCTCTCGTACGTTCTGACAGGAAAGGTGGCGGCATAAGCTAACCATCGACGACTGGAATTGCTATCGAGGCGTTGCGGTACTCAATGCAGATAGCTACCCGACGCTGGACCACGTCGGTCGGACTCCTATGCGAGACCGGCTTCGATTAGGAAGCGGGATGTTGGATTTTTCCTGGCGGTCGACAGAATCATGATCCGTCGAGCACGAGTGGCCGCAACGTAGAAAAGCCTTCGCTCTTCCGTTTCTGTACTTCCATCGTCTGGAATGACCGATTCTTCCAACCTGATGAGTGCGGTGCGATCCCATTCCAGGCCCTTCGACGAGTGGAAGGTAGTGAGGACTATCGCGTCGGCCGCGGCTTCGTTGTTCTTGCGCCTGAGAAAGTCCAATCTGTCGGAAAACTGTCCATGAAGGCGCGACAGTACATCGTAGGTGGTGTTGATCGATCTTTTTCCTTGATCGCTACTAGCCCACTTCAGCATCCACTCGTGAACACCATCCAGCACCAGTGCATGGAAGGTTCGCGCGCAAAGGGATCGCCACTCGGTCAAGCGTTTGTTCAGATCGAAGTACTTGATTGCGGCATCCTCGCCGAGGCCGGCTGAGAGCAGTTCCTTCTTTGTCAAACGCAAGGGGATCATCGATGGTGCATTGATCCCCTGAATGACCTGCAGATCGACCATCCCGATTCCTGCGAATCCGAGGACGGAGTCGAGACCAGCCGTTCCGGCATGCTCTACAAGCTCAAGAAGGTTTCCAAAAAGAGCGGACTCTGGCCGATCAAGAATTGAGCGGCCCGCGGCGCGGTGATACTTGACGCCCTGGGATCGGCATACCGCCTCGACCGGGTCTAAAATTCGGTTTGTACGAGCCAGTATGGCGGCGCTTTCGCCGGCGCGGATCCCAGTCGCCATAGCTTCCACCGCTGCAACCGCTTCCTTGTACTCATCATCATGCCGAAGGAACCGAACCTCACCTCCTGGTCCTTTGAACGCCGTAAGCTCCTTCACTATTCGGTCCCGGTTGTTGCGGATGACCTTGCCGGCAACCGAGAGAATCTCCGAGTGCGAGCGATAGTTGATCCCGAGCACGATTTGACGTGCCTCGAACTCCCTTACGAATGCGTCAATTCCTGTTTTGCCCAATGCAGAGCGGAAGCAAAAGATGGTCTGATCGTCGTCGGCCACCACGACAGTTGCAGCGCCGGCGCGTGCATGTATGCTGGTCCACTCGGTCTGTAAGTGATCCGAATCCTGGAATTCATCAACCAACAACGCATCCACTGCGAATGGTTTGATAGTACCGTCACGCATCCCAAGGACGGCGTGGCGCATGAGGTCCTGAAAATCAAGCCGACCATTGCGCTCAAGAGCTTGCTGATACCCGGCATAGAGTCGGCCTTCGACCGTGTCGGCGGACGGATTGCTTAGCTGCGTTTTACATCTCTCGATCGCCGACACCGCATCTTCCAGTTTCCACTCAAGGGCCATTTCCTGTAACAGCTGAAGCACGATTGCCGCGCGCTCGCCTTCGGTCGCGATGTCCGGTCTCTTGTTCGCGGCAAAGGATAGCTGCTTGTAGGCCAATGAATGGAAGGTGCCGGCGATTAGACGCTTCTTCGCCGATGGACCCGCCAGCGCCAAGATTCGGTCGCGCAGCTCGATTGCAGCATCCTTGCTGAAGGTGACAGCTCCGACAGTCTTGATCGGATCGCTGAGGAGCAAGGCAGCCTTGGCTGCGATCGTCGCCGTCTTTCCGGCCCCGGGCACCGCGACGGCAACGCAGTGTTCGCGGCATTCCACCACCTCACGTTGCGAGGGATTCAGTTTTGCGAGGGCTTCGGCGAGGGACATAGCACTGGATCAGATGCAGCCGTTTGGCTAGGACGTTCAAACGTGGTCCCGTCGCGAGGGCCCAGGTGCCAGCACGTGGCAGCAATTGCCACGAGTGTCCCTCGGTGCATCTGCCACAATGTGCCATTGCGACGGACATGGCCCGACCCACTAGGACCACGATTGAGCAGGGGTTAAATCAATGTGCCACCTAGTGGCATCAAGACCGAACAGGGCTCGGCAGGGCGGACCTGATGCCACTACAACTGCGCGACGACTAGATGCCTCGCACAGTCGTCATCAATTTCAGATGCGTGGTATAGCTGCGCAGGCCAAGCGGCTGGAACTTGCGCAGGAAGCGCGACACTTCTTCATTCACGTCGCTCTGGTCCCGGATGCCGTTCCAAACCATGAAGTCGAACTGATCCATTGTCTGGTCGAACTTGATCAGGACCTGCAGTGCGCGTACGGCGAATCGCGAGTAAGCCTGGACCTCAAGCGAGAGTGACGGACGCTGGATCGTGGGCGCGAAGACGATTTCCCCGGCGGCTCGCATTTCGGCCTCGCGTTGTTCACGATATGCTTTGGCGACACGCACTTGCTCGTCTACGTAGTCTTCGAGCTTGGAGAGCTCTCGTTCCAGAAACGTTTCGAGCGTGGACAGCTCGGCGCGAGTGAAGGTGTTCTGGCCGAAGCGTTGCAGGTTCAACGACATCCGGTTCATGTACGGCCACCATTGCTCGAAAAGCGGGCGCAGGCGAGTGTGATTCAGCTTCAGTGCGACGGACACCACCGCGGCACCGGCCAGTTCGCGATCCAGGATCTGCATCCCCAGCTCGCGGCGCCGGCGGATGATGGCCTGGCGTTGCTCCGGTTGCAGTTCGCGGAACAGCTTGCGCGTACGCTCGACTTCGGCCTTGCGCTGTTCGTGGTCGGCGTTCGAGATCAACCCTTCGCTGCGCAGTGCGTCGGCCGAAGCCTCCATTTCGTTGAGCTCGTGCTCGACATCGCCCGTGCTATCAATGGTGCCGAGCGTCGTCGGGGCCGCAGCAGCCGGGGCGTCCGTAGCATCCGGGATGCCTTCGTCAGCGGGGATCAGGTCGGTCGTGGTCATGATTTCTCCATTGGGGGAGGCCGTTTGTGACCTCGTCATAAGTGGGGTGGCCGGCCTATTTGCCGACATGGAACGACGCCGCGAGGCGCCAGCAGAGCAGGCCCACCAGGCAGACGACATACGTCCACCAGTTGGCGAACAAGGAAAATGGCAGCAGCAGCGCAGATGCGCCGATGCCAAAGCTGAGCATCAGGCCGTGGGCGGCCACGTGGAAGGACACGGGATTTGCAAATCCGGCGCTGGCCGCGCGAATTTTCCGAGAGACGGAGCCATCGTTGAAGACGGCCACGACAAGCACCGCCGCGCCGAAGAGCCAGTGATGTGCGACCGCGGCGCGATATAGCGCTCGGTAGATCGTTAGCCAGAAATGCTGCATCCATTCGCGCCCCAATTCTGCCGCGCCGCCATCGGAGAACGCAGTAGGCGAGTCGGAGCCGGAGAACGATGCCTTCACCGCACCGGACGCGATGAACCAGTCATGGAAGCGAGTGTTCGCCAGCGAGACAGCATTCCCCGCCTCCTGCGGGCCCAGGACGCGCTCGGCCGAAGCCTGCTCGGCTTCGCTGATCTCGAACGCTGCCTTATCTTGGATGAATGGCGCGAGCGTGCAGATCATCAATGGGGAAATGATGAGCCACAGACGGACGTGGGAAGCGAATCGACTACCGGCCATATGTCAGATCCAACGTAGCGCCAGCAAGATGGGAAAGCTTGGAATCGCTGCCAAGCCGGCCCAAAAGACCAGCGGCCTGGTCACGGAGATCTTCACCAGAGCGAAGCACGCCGTCCCGACGCCGTGCGTGAATGCTTCAGGCACTTTGGCGTCAGGCTCAGGCGGTGCTGTCAGCCATTCCTGCATGGCAAGCGCGAGTGCCGAATCGACGCCGCACAAGCGGGCGGCCAAGTGAGCGGGAACACGGCGGAGCAAGAGCGCAGCACGGCGCGCGTCAGTGTGCAAAGTTTCCAGCGACATCGTAGTTCTCGAAGTAGCGGGTGAAGGCGTAGCCGGTGAGTACCCGAGCAGCCAACTGGAATGCCGCGCATCGTTGGGAAATCTCTCCTGGGACGGGCTCGTCCACGACCTGACAGATATAGCCGGCTAGTTGCCGCTGCTCGAACGCAGGGATCGACTCGTGGAACGGATACCAGACGTTGTATTTCTCGCCCTTGAAGGCGGCATAGCGCTTGGTGTAGAGGTCATGCGCGCGTGAAAAGAGTCCCTTCATAAACGCGACACTCGGATCGCCGTGCTTGCGGGCGGCACGCCAGGCGGCGATCCCGTCGGTCAGCATCTCCTTGACGAGCGGTTCATCACGAACGCGGAAGTTGGCCCCCACGTAGTCGACCACGCGTGCGCAGATCTCGTCGAGGTCGGGGGAAAGGGTGAACACGGGCGAGAGCTTCGCCGACAGATTGTGTTGCTTGATAACTTCGCGGAACAGGCTGCTGCGCATGGATGGTTAGTCCTGAATGATTGGAATACGACCTTGGTAGACGGCGCCACCGGAGATTCGCAGGAAGTACTGGAGGTTCGGCAGTTGCATGACCAGGTCATGCGGAATCAAGGGAACCTTCTCGAGCTGAGCCGAGCGGGAGACCGAGCCGCTGAACTCGCCCACGTGGGCTTCCGTGCCAGTGCTCGTGCTGCTGGAGATCACCAGGTTCCGGATCGCCGTCGTTCCAGCCTTTTCGGCAAACCATTGGGCTGTGTCGATGTCTTCCAAGCGTAAGACCATCTGGTTGTTCAAATTGCCCAAAACCTGCTGCATTTTGGCCACGTTTCCGAGTTTGGCCGTGAAGTCAGACCGCGTCTGGTAGGCAATGAACGCCTTGAAGCCAGCGCCGCGGCCCTTATTGAGCAACTGCAGCAGCTGCTCGTTAATCGCCTCCGCGGCCTCATCGACCACGAGCACGATCTCGGGCGGCTTGGCGTAGAAGTTGTAGATGGCGCCAGCGACCGACGCGATGTCGGCGAGCAGCATCGACATGACAGCCTGCGCGACCATCGAGTTGGAGAGCGAATCCGCGCCGACGAACAGCACCGCCTTCTGCTTGATGACCTTGTCGATATCCCAGATCTCGCGGTCGTCGTCGAAATCGTCCGCCTTGGGCGCGAGCATCAGGCCGGTTTCGCCCGTTGCCAGCATCTGCAGAAGGGGCAGGGCGGACGCAATGATCCGGCCGTAGTGATCCCGGTCGTGCTGGAACGTCGAGATCAAGCCATCGATCGATTCATGTCCGCGCCCGACATTCGCGAAGCGTTCGATGTATAGGCGCGCCATGGCGTCCAGCCGCGTTCCCCCAGCCCGTTGGCCGACCTGCTGCATGTATCCAGCGACTTCCGCATCCCAGTCGGCCATGCCGGCTTCGGGAAAGAAGCGTTGAAGGGCTCGCTCGAGCAGATTGTTGATCCCGTTCTGCGCATACTGCAGGATCGAGCGTAGGTTCGGCTTGTCGCCCACGTATAGCTCGCCCTTGACCGAGCGGTCGATGAACAGGAATGCGAACTGGCGGAACGGACCTTCTTCCATCAGTTGCGCAATGCGCGTTGGGATTTCCGACGGCTGCGACCAGTTCTCGAGCGGGTTCAGGCGGATCGATTGTGACGGGGCCGCCTGTTTCCAATACAGGAACTTTCGACCGGTGCGTTCGCACTCTCGCTTGCATCTTGCAACCCAATCGGGATCGTTCTTGGGGTCCAAAATGATCAAAACATCACTTTTGTTATGAATCACTTGGGTGGAAATCAGTTCAAAAGTGCGCGTCTTGCCCGATCCGGTCGTACCACTGATCGAGGTGTGACCGCCCATGGCCTTGTAGTGGAAGGGGACCGGCCGCTTCTTGGCTTCGAGACCAGCAATCCACGGCTTGCCCTGGGGAGAACGGTCGGTAATGCTGCCAGCCGGCGAAAATGCCTTCTCGATTGCGCGGACGGTCTTGGTCGGGAGCCACTTGGGCAAGCCCGGAATGTCCGTCGAGGGCATGCGGAGAATGTCGTGCGCGAGCTGACAATGCTTCTGGGTCCATTCGTAGCCCGTCCCGAGGTACATCGCGTCCGCATCCTTGTCCGGCGAGCGCAAGCGCCGGCTCGCCTCGAGCAGACCGTCAATCTTGACGACGGTCAGCCATTTCGTCGAAATGGCCAGCCTGAACTTGAGTGCGCGCCAAACCTGCGCAGAGCGAAAGAGCAGGGCGCCCAGGCACAAAAGCGAGAAGCAGCCGGCGTGCGGCATGCCGCTCACCAGTATCAGCAGCCCTGCCAGGATCCAGCCGATGGCGGCGCGGAACTCGTAGATCGGCCGGAAATGATTGACGTAGTGGTTCATCATGCCGTGGCCTCCGGCGCGATCAGGCTGCCCACCTCATCGACCAACAAAATGCTCTGACCGTCGACTTTGTAGAGGTGCTTGCCTTTGCGCAGATGCTCGACCAAAGTGTCCGAAGCGAGGCCATAGTTTCCGAGCATGCGCTTGCTGATCGCGACCTTGCCGTCGATACGGCTGATCTTCGCCTTGCCGGCGGCCACGTCCTGGGCCAGCGCCTTGAAGAACTCGCGCATCAGGTTCGACGTCCCCGCCAACGACTTGAAGGGATCGTCGGCGGCAGGCTCCTTACGCAGGGAACGGGCGCCGTCGAGCTGCACCACGTCGCGTGAGGTTGCGATGCCGACCTGGGGAGCGCCATTGCTGGGTTCTTTGGGGTCTGTCGCCTGCGTTTGCGCATCCAATGCAGGCGCGGTAACGGGGGCTGCGGGGGCGGCCGCCGCATTCGTCGGCTGGCCAACCGCCTTTTCCAACATCTCGGCTTTTGGAGCGGGCGTTGTATCAGCTGCAAACTCGGCCTTGCGTGCCTTGACCTCGAACTGGGTCAGGGTATCGATCGCTTGGCGGACAACCTTGTGCAACAGCGACTCCAACCCAGTCGGCCGCGGATCGGGATTGATGGCACCAAAGAGGTCAGTGAGAACCTGGCTATCGAAGGCGCTCAGCCGGTCGCTGCCAAGGATCTCGCGGGCAAGCAGCGCGGTACGCATGCGCTCGAGCGGTTGAGCGGCTTCTCGTCGCGATACCCGATAGGTGCTGGCACCGAGCCACGCACCGAACGGACCATGGGCAGCAGGGATCCATTCGGCGCCATCACTGTCGCGATGGAACTGGAAGTGCCGGCAGGGTTCGTCCAGCCGCGAGCAGCAGGCGGCGAGGAACAGCGCGTAGAGGTATTGCGGCTCGAGCGCCCGGCGACGCTCGGACGGCAGGTCCGCGCCAAACTTTTGCGCGCCGGAGAGCCGCATGGCGAAGTAGGCGGCTTCGATCGTTGCCCGGAAGGCTCCGCCCGGCTCGGCATGCTCGACAGGACGCAGAGGCATGGTCGAGAACCAGTCCGCACACCGGGTCAGGACGCTGAGCCACTTCGCGTCGAACGCCTGCGCAGATGTTTCGTTGGCGTATTGCCGGATCAGCGCAATGCGGCTCGCATGCACCGAGAGCAGTTCGGTAGCCGTCAGGGGATGATGGGTATGCGTGCTCATTTGCTCTTGGCGAGGAACTTGCCGATTCCGCCGGCGGCCTTCAGGCCGACCCGCATGACGCCGCCACCGCTGATGCCACCGCCCGAACCAAAGATTGCGCCGGCAATCTTGGGCAGCTCGAAAGCGACCAGAATCATGAACAATGCAACGCTCATGGCGTAAGCTGCCCCGGAAAGGGTGGCGGTGCCGACGCTCTGCTGCTCCGAGAGTGTCGATACCAGCGCGCTAGAGACAAGGCGAGCCATGATGGCCGCGACGACCGAGTACATCGAGGCGCCGATCATGAAGTCGAGCCAAGAAGTGAAGTACCGACGGCTGTAGTCCGAGAACCCCAGCGCCACGGCGATGGGACCGATGACGATTCCAATGGCTGCGGCAATCTCGCCCAAGGCAATGAAGAAGGTGTAGAGCATCGATGCAATGGCGCACAGGACAAACGCTGCCACCAGAAGAATCCCGGCAAAGAGAATCTTCAGCACATCGCTAATCCCGCTTGCCGCCTTCATCGATTCCAGGTACGAGTCAATGAAGCCGGCACCGACGGAAGCCAACGTCATCGCCGGCGTCATCGCTTGTGTGCCCGCAACCTTGTCGGCCAATTTTTGGAAATACTCGTAGATGCCGGGCCCGAACTTGTCGTAGCCGGTGTAGAGCGAAGCGAAGATGCCGAGCATCAACAGCGTCTCGAACACCTCTGTCCAGGCGGAGACGGGGTCCGAGGTGGCGGCAAAGCGGATGCCCGCGAGCGTCAACGTCACCACCGCGAGACCAAAGGCGATCTTGTCGGCTTCTGACGTGAGAGACCGACTTAACGTTGTCGCACCGCCGATCAGACCGGTTCGGAACGATTCGAACTGATTGAGCCAGCTCTTGAGCGACTCTCCGATCGACCCCGGCTGAGCGAAAAGACCCGTTTGGCCTTGACCCTCGGCCGGCGATGGTTGTGCCGTCTCAGTCCCCGTTGCAGGGCCGGAAGCTTGCGCGAATGCACCTGGCGAGTGCAACACCAGAGCTGTCAGCAGCAGGAGGATAAAACGGGCGATCCGCATCATTTCCACCGCTCAGTTAGCCTGAAGCTTGCGCGAGAAGACGCGGGCGCGCAGGTTCTTCAACTCCTCGTCCTGCACGCCGGCCATCGAGCGCATCGCGTCGGCGCTCTGCGTCTCCTTGGCCACGGTCTGTTGGTCGCGGTCGGCATCGGCCTGTGCCCGCACGCTCATCAGTTGCAGCAGGTCGGAGTTCTGACTGGCGAGCACATCGAGCATCTGATTCGTCGTCTGCGCGGCCGCCTGTGCCGTCGGTGAAAGCTTGATCTGCGACTGAATCTTCTCGCGACGCTTGGCGACCGATTGCGTGTTCTTGAAGATCTGCTCGCCCAGGCTGAACAGCGCCTTCGCGGTCTTGTCGCCATTGGTCAGCAGCGAGCGCTGATCTTCGAACCACTGTTCCTTGGTCTTGCCCGAGGACACGACCATGCTCTGAATCTTCTTCAGGTAGTCGGCGTTATCGGCCACGGTGCCATACAGGTCCTTGAGCGTGGTGCCATAGACCTCGTATTTGCCAATCTCGTCCTTGATGCTGTTGAACTGCTCCATGATGGCCTCCGGATCGAGTCCCGTGGCCTGCAGCAGCTGATTCGCCATCATCTGGTACTGGTAGACGATGTTGGTGTTTTCGTACACCTCGGACTTGATGGACTGCAGCGCCGAGATCGTGGTCTGCACGAGGCCCACCCAGTCGGTGACCGGCAGGGCGGCGTGAGCGGGGGCGGCGCCGAGGACGGACGCGGCGACTGCGAGGTTGGCAATCCACTTCTTCACTTTCTATCTCCCTGTTTAGGCTGCGCGCGCGAGCATTTCGCGCACATAGCGGTCCTGCCAGTCGGGCTCGCCCGACGCGTAGTGTTGGTCACAGATGGACTGCGCGACCCCGTCGGAGCGGAGCATCGACACCATCTCGTCGTTGAAGGCCGTCTGGAGCATTCGCGTCTGCACGTTGGTGATCCAGAGGTAGTCACGGTTGGGGACCGCGTCGGAAATCATCTGGACCTGGTCGTCCGTCAAGCCAAACTTTTCCTTGTAGAGGTCGGGCGTTGTCTTGGCCTGGCTGTTCGGCAGGTAGATCCAGTTCGCGATGTTTTCCTTCAGAATCTCGAAGTTCGCCACACGGGCGATCTGCCGCAGAGACTGCGTGGCCGCCCAGATCGAGCCATTGAGCTTCCGAATGGTGGTGATCCAGTCCTCGAAGCGCTTGTAGAAGCGCTCGTTCTGGAAGAAGAACCCGCATTCCTCGACCTCGATCACCGTGTAGCGGATGCCGTCCATCGACTGGCTGATCCGGTAGAACGCGTAGTCCGTGAATAGCGCGGCTGCGCGGGGAAACTTCTGGAAAAGCTCGCCGCACTCGATGCAAAGGTTGTCGCTCACCGCAAAAGCATCTTCAATGTGGTCGAAGAAGTGCCCGTACTGGCCGCCCACGAGCCAGATCTGCAGCCGCTCGCGCAGATCGGCGTGGAGCATGGTGGAGAGCGCGCTGAGGGTCCACCGCTCGCGCGGGTAGCTGGCGAGCAGCTTCACCGCCTCGAACATGTCCTGCTTCTGCTGCGGAGCCAGCGAGAAATCGTCGTCCTCGAGCGCCAGCGTCAGCCATTCGGTGACGTAGGTGAAGCTGCCCGGGTCGGCGAGCAGCGAAAGCGGATTGACGGGCGTGCTCGCCTGGAACTTGCCCGTCACGTCGATGAATGCGCCGCCGCTCAGGAGCGTGGGGATACGCGTAGAGCGATCCTTGTCGAAGCGGATGCGGCGGGCTTTGTGCCGGTCGGCCTGCGAAACCAGGAAGTTCAGCATCACCGACTTGCCCGCGCCGATGGGGCCAATGACGAACAGGTGGCCATTGCCGCCCGGCTGGTGCATATCGACCCGCTGCCCCGTGCGGTGGCGCGTCGGCAGGCAGGTGAGCGGCGGCACCTCGGTCCCGGTCTTCTCGGAAAGCCATGCGTTCCGGATCGGGCCTTCCAGGACCGAGCGAACCGGGGCGATATCGGACACTGCAGGGGTCTCCACGAACTGGAGGCGCCGCTGTCGATCCCAGCGGCCGGGGAGGGTGCTGTTCCAGGCCGCCATCAGGTTCGTTTTTTCCCGAATCGCCCCGAAACCGGCGTTGGTCAGCGTCCCGACCACCTCGCTCACCGCGTCTTCCACCTCTGCTTCCGTGTCGGCGTAGATGACGATCGAGATGTTGGCGAAGCCGTGCTGCACGCCCTCTGCGGTCAAGCGCTTGAGCGCCTTGCCGGCTTCTTTGGCCAGTTCCTCCCGGCCCTCGTCGTTCTCGTTCTCTTCCTTCGAGACGTACTGCTGGACCATCGACCGAAGATTGACGGCAGCCATCTTGTAGAAGCGGCGAACTTTCTCGATGTAAGCGGTGGCGCGGGCCGTGTCCAGAAAGCGGTACATGATGCAGATGTCCAACTCGGCATCGACCTGCAGCAGGCTGTCGAGCGCAGCCTCCTGGAAGCTCATCCATTCTTTGACCGCCACTACCGCGGCATAGCGCTTGCCGTGCGCGGACTCGAACAGCAGCCGCTCGGACCCGACCGTAATCTCGGATTCGCTCAAGTGGGTGTCGAGCATCGTGACCGGGAAGCGGATGCGCCGCTTGGGAACGCTTGGATTGGCGGCCTGATGCAACGCCGCGTAGCTTTCCTGCATTGCCAGACGCGTCGGCTTGATGCGCGGAATGCCGCCGGTGAAGGCGTCCAGCATCGCTTCGAAGCGTCGCGTATCCGAGCGGATCTTTTCCATGTCGAATGCGAAGGCGCTACGTGCGAGGACGGTGTCCTTGGTGGCCTCCAGCAGCGCCGCGAAGATCGGCTTGCCGCCCACGGTCATGTGGTGGCCGATCTTTTCGAAGAATTTGGCGACGCCGGTCTCCGGCGTGTAGGCGATGTTCAGTGAATGGGCGTTCCGGTAATACCGGCCCGTGGTCATGTGCGCCCGGTTCAGGGCGTCGAGCCGCGCATCCGTTGCGTTGCTGAACTCGCCCTCCACGTACCCCTTGGTACGCCGGTGCGTCAGCCGCCACCATGCCGTGATGCGGTTGTCGAAGGAGCGACACGCCTGATCGAGCTGGTCGCGTGCGGAGGTGATATCGCTCGCATCCGCGCTGTCCGCATCCACGCCTCGAAACTCGTAGGTCGCAAGCAGCG
The DNA here is from genome assembly GCF_004217045.1 of Cupriavidus agavae. GTDB lineage: Bacteria > Pseudomonadota > Gammaproteobacteria > Burkholderiales > Burkholderiaceae > Cupriavidus > Cupriavidus agavae. Next base: position 24,016 of record NZ_SGXM01000006.1, on the reverse strand, counting down.
AACCGTCCTTGTTAAGGATCAGTTCCGGCGTGATCGAGGTCAGCCACGGTGTGATCTCCGCCAGCGGGCGTCGCTTCAGTTTCAGCATGGCAGGTCGCTGTCGAATCCGTAGGGCCGGCGGAATACCGCGTGAGACTTTCCGTGCCACGGTAGCGACTCGTACAGGTCGCCGTACTGGTTGTAGACGTTGAGGATCTGGTTCCACCACGGATCACGGCTGGTCAGCCACGCCAGCAAGGCATGACTGCACAGGCCGTACACAAAGACGGCCGCGGGGATCTGCCAGCCGCTTCGATAAGTGACGTAGATCAGCAGGGCGACAATCGTGCCGTTTGCGATCGCAAGGCCCCGTACGGCGCCTGCGATCAGGCGCGGCATGGACAAGCCGATGCTCACGTGGTGCTTGCGCATGTCAGAACCCGGTGCAGGAGGCGATCAGGCCCAGCGACTTGAGGATGGAGGGGGCGGCCGCGGCCAGGCCGACGCCCACGCAGGCGCCCGAGATGAACTTGGAAAGCGACGACTCGGCGTTCGCGTAGGCGTATGCGCCCAGCACGATGACGATCAGGCCGACGACGAAGAGATACTTCGTGTTGATGAAGGTGGCGATGCCGCAGATGAAATTGCCCAGATTGTTGAGAAAGGCATCGTCTGCGGCAGCAGCGGAAGTGGCCACAGCCATCATGCCGACCAGCAGGAGGGCGGACGGGGCATACTTGCGCGCCGTAGCGCGGACACGGTGGTTGAGGGTGACAGTCATTTGAGGGGAAACTCCCGGGTGGTTAAAAAACGCGTTTGATGTCGTAGTCGCCGTTGGTGAAGCCCTTGATCTCGATGATTTCCGAGACGTGGCGCATCTCGCCGGTGCGCTTCATATGCACGACGTAGTGGATGCAATCGGCGATGAGTTTGCGCATGTCATCGAGCTTCCAGCCCGATCCGGGCGGGATGCCGAGCAGCGCCATGCTTTCCAGGCGAGACAGGGCGGAGCGGGCACTGCTGGCGTGCAGCGACGCCATGCCGCCGTCGTGGCCGGTGTTCAGCGCCTGCAGCATGTCGAACGCCTCGCCAAAGCGGACCTCGCCCACGAAAATGCGGTCGGGTCGGAAGCGCAGGGCCAGGGCGACAAGGTGTTGGGTCGTCACGCCCTTGTCCTTGTTGGAGAGCAGTCGCACCAAGTTGGGTACGGCCAGCTTGAGCTCCATCGTGTCCTCGATGGTCAGGACCCGGTCCCCGGTCGGGACGCGCCCGGCGAGCGCATTGAGGAAAGTGGTCTTGCCGGAGGACGTGCCGCCGGCGACGATGATGTTCTTGCGGCGAACCATCAACTGCTCGAGCGCGCGCACCAGAGATTCGTCTTCCTCGTTGCCAAGAAAAATGGGCTCCTCCGCCTGGGTGGTCGCGTTGCGCAGGGAGAAGGCGCCCGCCTTGGCGTAGTCCTCGAGCGAAAGGTTCGTTTCCCGGTGACGTCGGATGCTAAGCGCGTGCCCGTCGATAGCAGTGGGCTGCATGACGGCCGCAATCCGCAGACCCTTGTGGCCAGCGTTGATGATGCCTTGCGAGGTGCCTCGCACCGCCGACTTCTCCACCGACGAGGCGAGCGAGCGCACCGCGCCTTCCAGCTTCATCGGGTCGAGCACGATATCGAGCTTGGACAGCACGCCCCGGCGTTCCACCCAGATACTGTCGTGCCGATTGATCATGACCTCGGCCACGTCCGCCGCATGAATGACGTCTTGCAGCGGAGACAGCGACTCGAAAAACATCGAGACCGCGCTGTCGGCGAGCTGCGTCAGCTGCAGGAGAGGGTGGTTGGTGGTGGGCGTTTCCATGCCCGCTATTGTTGGCGGGCGAGCGCGGGATGAAGGGAGTGAAAGCTATGCGATTTTCATGAGCTTTCGAGAAAGTTTGCGCCACCTGTGATCTTTGCGCGCCAGGAAGTGGGAACATGTTCCTATCAAAAACAACGAATCGCACGGTCAAAACCTGAGCTTTCGCGTTTTGGTGCCCTCCCAGCTCTGGCTCTACGACGGTGATATGGGGCTGTCGTTGGTCGGTGGCAATGGGACGTCACAAGGATGCGTGAGGTCATAACCGCTCGCAACCTGTCGAGATTGCCTCAGCCAGCTCCGCGTGGCGATCCGATGAGCCACGTCCGATGGCGGTGGAGTGCCGGCGAAGAGGCCCGCGGATCAGAAAAATGGAAAGCTCCGCAAAATGGCATAGCTTTCGCCGCGATCGCAAGGCAAATCGCTGATTCAATGGGCGGCATCCAAATGGACCGCCACAGCATGCCCTTCTTTCGCAAGTCCGCCGACAAAGCCAAGCCCCTGACCGTAGCGCCGGGGATGTATGGCAATGAGAGTCCGGAGCAAGCCATCTTTGACCGCACCACGCGTATCACCGTGGATCGCAATCATTGGAAGCTGACAACGGTCGGCCTGGGGGCGATTGCCGTGGCGGCCATTCTGACGCGCGAGCCCCCGCCGTCTGTCGTAAAGGTCGTCGGCGTCTCGTCCGACGTAACCGGCAAGCCCATTACCCGCGAGCTCGACGCCTTCCGTCCCGACGAGCGGCAGGTTCAGGCTGCGCTCAAGGATCTGGTACAGCGCTGGTTCACCATCGAGCCCATTCTCACGCCGCAGATCGAATCCTCCCGCATGGCGGCGAACCTCCGCTCGGTGCGGGAGCAGATGCTGGGGGCCGCCAAGGACCAGTTCAACGCCTGGGTGCAGGAGGATGAGCCGTTCCGCCAGGTCATGGCCTCGCCGAACCTCACCCGCGAGCCGAAGTTCATCAACATCGCGAGCCTGCCGGACAGCACGGTGGTGGTCGAATTCGTCACCACGACGACCGAAGACGGCTATAAGCCGCGCAAGCAGCGCTTCACGATCACCTTCCGGTACCAGACCAAGCCTGCAGACAAGGAAGCTGTTCTCGGTACCAATCCGTTCGGGGTGTACCCCATCTTCTTCAGCATTCAGAAATCCGCGGCTTGATCGTCGCGCATACGCCCATGGAAGCTCGTTCCTCCTCCCGCTTCATCCCCTTGGCCGTCGCCTTGTGTGTCGCGCTGCTGCTCTCGGCGCCGAAAGGTCATGCCGCCGACAAGAACGCGCGGCGTACTGGCGCAGGTATGGCGGGCCTCGGCATCGGCGACATCAGCGATGCGATGAATCCCGCCAACCCGTTCAACGGCGGCGTCGATCCTGTTGCGCTGCCTGGAGACTCTCGGCTGGTGGTCTTCACCTACAACCGCGACCAGATCTTCCGGGTGCTGAGCGCCCCTTTGAAGATCACGACGATCGAGTTTCCGGATGACGAGCAGATCGTGGGCGACCCAGCTTGGGGTGAGAACGTCCGTTGGGACTACGACACCGATGGCGCCAACCACCTCTACGTGAAGCCGCAGGCGGCGGGACTGGTCAACACGCTGTCGGTCAACACCAACAAGCGCAGCTACGAGTTCACGCTGGTGTCTTCGCCGCTCGGCGGCATCTTCTACCAGAAGGTGCGCTTCAAGATCCCAACCTCGATCTCCGCGAAGGTCAAGGCGCGCAACGACGCCCGCGCGGATGCAACAACCGACGAGGCGAAGGCGGTCGATCCGGATGGGCAGCCCAATGCGAATGCGGTAGGCGTCTCGCCCGAACGGCTCAACTTCGACTATGCGATCTCCGGCGGCGCAAGCTTCAAGCCGGATACGGCCTTCGATGATGGCAAGGCGCTCTGGCTGCGCCTGCCCAACGCCGCGTTGCAGAACTGGCCGGTAGCGCTCATCAAGGACGGCAGCGATTACGTGGTCGTGAACACCATTCGTCGCGGCGGGTACCTGGTGGTGCAACGTCTGGCCGATACGGTGTTGCTGCGATCGGGCGACGACGAAGTGAAGATTGAACGTGGCCGCCGCCGCATCCTGGGGCTCTTCTGATGCGCAGCAAGAACAAGACCGATAACGTCACCGACGTGACCGAGGCGCAGGAGCGCACCGTCAAGGGCAAGCTACCGCGCAACGTCGTACTGGCGTTGGGCGGTGTGGCGGCGTTGATGGTGGGCGCGCTGGGCTACTACTTCCAGACGGTCTCGGACGAGCAGTTCGATGCAAAGGCCGAGCAGGCGCGCGCCGATCAGATCAATCAGCGTGCGACCAACGCGGACAACGGACAGAGCCTCGAGGCTGCCATTCGTGCGCAAGCGGACAAGGCACGCGAGGAAGCGGAGAAGCAGCGCAAGCAAGCCGTGCCCACCGACACGAAGGCTCCTGTCATGACTGCCGGCGATCTTTCAAGCCCGGCGAGGGGTACGTCCGCCGCCGCCCCGGACGGCAAGAAGAATGCTGAGGATGATCTCTTTACTGCATCTGTCTTCAAGAGCGGGACGCGCAAATCGCAGGTCAACCAGACGAAGCAGCCTGCCGCCCTTGCTGACGTGACAGACCCCGCCCAGATGCGCGCGATTCAGCAGGCGGTTGCCGCGAAGGCTGCGGCAGCGAACGCTGCGGCGGCGAATCCGGAAGGCGCGCCTCAAGCGGCTTCTGCGGACAGGCAGTTCCTGCGTGACGCCGGCAGTATGAGCACGCTTCGCACGGGCTTCGACGGCAAGCTGCCCCGTTGCACGCTGAGTCGTGGCTTCATCATTCCGGCGAACTTCGCAGGCGGCCTCAATTCGGACAAGCCAGGGGAGTTCCGCGCAACCGTCTCGCAGGACGTTTATGACACGGTCAAGGGTACCTGCAAGATCATTCCCGCGGGCACGACGCTCGTGGGGATGTATAGCGCGGACATCGCGGTGGGCCAAGAGCGTATTCTGACGGCCTTCGTGCGCATGCAGCTGCCCAACGGCAAGACCGTACCGCTCATGGGCATGCAGGGCGCGGACCCGGATGGGACGGCCGGCAACACGGGCGACGTCAACAACCACTTCCTCAAGATATTCGGCGGCGCACTGGTGATCGGCGCGCTGTCGCTGCGATTCAACGACAACCCGACAACGACGACGGTCGGGCCGTCCGGCCTGGTGGCCTACGGCAACGCGGCCGGGCAGGTGGCGACGCAGACCGCGCAGACCATCCTGAACCGGAACCAGAACATCCGCCCGACAATTACGACCGAGCCTGGCCGGAAGATGATGGTTCAGGTCAAGCACGACATCGTCCTGGAGCCGTATCGTGACTAAACGGCTCACGGCGCTACTGACGCTATCCGCGTTAACGATGACCGCGCAGGCAGCCACGATCGAGGCTGTCATCAGCCCGAACGCGATTGTGGTCAAAGCGGAGGGGCAGGCCCGCGTACACACGCTGGACGGCGAGCCTGTCCTGTACTGCGGGCTGGACGCATTCCTTGGCTGGTCGGCGAGATTGCTTGGCGCGCAGATCGAACCGGGCGCCGATGATGGTCCGGTCGTGACGCTCGCCGGCAAGACGCAGCCGATCGCGCGCCTCTTCGCGCGGGAAGGCTGGCTGCGTCCCGCGGTCCTGAACGATGCGGCACAGGAAGCGCTTGCCGAGCGCAGGGGCGGGTGGGCCTGCGCGCCGAAAACTGAACCGTTCGCCCAGATGGGCAGTCGCGTCGATCCCAAGATCACGGCTGGCATTGCGATGAACGAGTCGTCGTACCGCGGCCGCCCTTGGCCCTGGACGCTCAACGTGGCCGGACGCGGCATGTTCTTCGCCACGCGCGAGGAAGCCTATGCAGCGATCAATCGACTGCTCGCGAACGAGCGCTGCGACTTCGATGTGGGTCTCATGCAGGTCAACTGGTGCTACCACGGCAAGCGCTTTGCTTCGCCCTGGGAGGCGCTTGGGCCGGCCACCAACATCCGTGTGGCCGAGGACATTCTCGCTGAGAACCTCCAGCGTAGCGGCTCGGCCATGAAAGCCGTGGCCTGGTACCACAGTGCGAATCCTGAGCGCGGTGGTCCGTACTTCTCCCGATTCATGAAACACGTCGCCCAATTCCAATGATCAGGCCGCTCATTCTCTCTGCGCTTGCGCTGGTCGCGACGCACGCGGTCGCCGCAGACACCGATCCGCTGGATTTCGACTATCAGGTGGTGGCGCGCGCCGCAGATCGACCCGCCATGGTATTCAACGATGGCCTGTCGACCTATATCCAGCCGCGTTTCGGCCAAGTGGTGCAGGCCGATGGCGCCGTCCAGAACGGTCCGTACTGGGTGATCGAAGGCGTCCCAGACATGGTCCGCTATTCGGTTAACGGCCAGCCTGTTGTCGCACGTTGGAAGCGCGCAAATGGCTTCACGTCCGAGCCAGCGAACCCCGGTGGCGACATGCCGTCAAGCCTCGCCGCGATCTCGGGCCGCCTGGCCCTGATTGGCAGCTACTCGGATATCGCGCTCGTGCGTACCGGCCGGTCCTCACTGCCGCTGGCGCAGATGATCAAGTCCATTGCGCCAAATGGCTGGAGTGGCACGGCGCAGAAAGACATTCCGCTGACGGACGATGTCTCACTGAATGTCCGGGCCGGGGAGAACTGGCTGCAGGCGCTCGCGCAGGTGCTTGAGCAGCGCAACCTGTACGCAGAAGTGGATTTCGGCCGTCGGAACGTTGCACTGCGTGCCACACCACCAAAGGCGTTCGCCGTGGAGACGGCGACGGGCGGAATGCTTCGCGCGTCGTCCACGTCTGGAACCACACCAGCAGTTGCGACGCCGGTCCCCGCCACGCGTGCTCCAGCGGTCGGAACGCCACTTCCTGAGGGTCCGACGCTGGCCTCGGCATTCAACGCCCTGGCTATCCGGGACGCCAAGAACGGTCGCATTGAAGTCCGCTTTGAGGCCGAGCCAAGAGAGATTGAAGTGCGTGATGGCGCGGGCGACAAGCTCGGTACGCGATGGGACGAGACCGAAAAGGTGCTGTCTTTCCCGACAGTCGACAGATTCACTGCGAGCAGTGGCGGCAAGCGTGTCGAAGTCGCGCGCGTGCCGGGCATCAACTTCCTGTTCCCGCGCGAGAACAGCGCTGGTCTCGAGCGCGTCTTCGAGAAGGATGGTGCCACCTACCTGAGCTTCGCTAAATCGATGGCTAGCATCTCGGTCTTCGGCGATAACCACCAGGGCAGTGGTGAGCAGAAGGATCGCTTCTACAAGTTCAACGGTGTCGCGGACCACCTGACCGTGATCGCGGACGGCAACATCCTACGTGTTGACCGGCTGCCCGAAGTTCGCTTCTACGAGCGAGCAGCCCAATGATCTCGCTTCGTCTCGGTCTCCTCATTGCCGGCACTGCGCTTTGCAGCATCGTGCGTGCGGACTGTCTGGATCAGGCGGCGGCGTTCCACCGTGTCAGCCCAACGCTGGTGCGCGGCATCGCGCAGGTCGAGTCCGGCATGCGTTCGTGGGTCACCAACACCAATACGAACGGCAGCGAAGACATTGGGCTCATGCAAATCAACTCGGTGCATCTGCCGCGCCTGGCCAAGTTCGGTATCACGCGGCAGAGCCTGTTCGATCCCTGCACCAACGCCTATGTCGGCACGTGGATCCTCGCGGACTGCCTGAGCCGCTACGGTGAGACCTGGACGGCCGTGGGCTGCTACAACGCCGGCTCGCCCGACAAGCGGCTGCGCTACGCCAACCGCGTCTATCAGAAGCTGCGATCCACCAGCAAGTAACTTATTCGAATTCCAACGGAAATCAGCCATGCACCAGTCTCGAATGCTCGCCCGGTTCTGCCGGTTCCTCTTGTCCGGCTCGGCTTCGCTCGCGCTCTGTGCGCATGCGGCCGTCCCGGCGTCCGGCCCTTTCGGCGCGGAGCCGTTTGGCAACTTCGAGCCGTCGAAGCCCTTGACGGGCGGCGGGTGGCAGGTGCTGGCAGGCGAGCGCGCGAAGGGGACCACCGTCGCGGCAAACATTCCCGCCACCACGGTCTCTCAGGCAGCTGTGGTGACCGTGCCGCAAGCGGCAACTGCAACCGTGATTCCCACGGTGGTTTTGCCAGCCTCACCGGTGCCGACGGAGCGCAGCTGGACGGTCTCGCCCGCGGACGCGAATTACCGTGTGCTGATCGAGAAGTGGGCGCGCGAAGCCGGATGGACCGCGGCCCAGTGGGAAGTTGACCAGGACGTGCCGATCGAGGCATCGGACGCGTTCTCGGGGGACTTCAAGACGGCCGTCCGTCGCGTGCTGTCCGCCACCGAGATGACCGACTACAGCCTGAAGCCCTGCTTCTACTCCAACAACTACGTGCGCGTGGTGAAGCTGACCACGAAGTGCGACCCGTCCAAGTGAGACAAGCATGAAGCTGACCCGAATCATCCGCCCCGCAACCGGCGCTGCGCTCGTTTGCTCCACCCTCGCTGGGTGCGTGTCGCCCTCGTTGCTTAAGGACGTTCAGCAGGCGACCGACGCGACAACCGCGCAGTCGGTGCAGACGACCGAAGATTTGTACGCGCGCATCCGCCGCGACCGGGCCGCAGTCGAAGCCGAGCAGGATGTGGCTCGGCCGTACCTTGCCGGCAAACGTGTGCCTGTGGCGCGCAACGTGACGCTACCTGTCGCGCTACGGGCCAACGTGGACACCCTCGTCATGTTCCCGGAGCGCTCGATGTCGCTTGCAGTGGTTGGTCAGCGCATCCAGATGGCGACCAACATCCCGGTCAAGATCGAATCGGATGTCTACCTGCCGCCGAGCCTCCTGTTGCCACGCAGTCTGGATCAGCAGGCGGCGCAGCAGCTGCGGTCGCCGACGGGGCAGGGCGCGGTGAACCCCCTCGCGCAGGGCCTCGGCCCGGCGCCCACCCTGAATGGCCCGCTGCCTGGGGCGCTGACCGCTGCTGGTGGCATGTCAGCCGCGTCGCAAGCAACGCCACTTCTCGATAACGCCCTGAATGTCGAGTTCAAGAACAGCGAGAAGATGCCGCTGGCAACTATGCTTGACACGGTGGCCACCCGCCTCGGGATCAATTGGGAGTTCAACAGCGAGAAGGGTGTCATTCGGTTCTACCGGCTGGTGACGAAGACCTGGCAGTTGCCGATGCAGGCCGGCACCAATTCCTTCACCACCGAGTTCAAGCAATCCGCACAAGGATCGAGCTCGGGCAGCACGAGCGGTGGGCAGAACAACCAGGTGGACGCGGTAGCCAAGTCCGAGATCAAGGATCAGGACGATCTGGCCGGCGTGAAGAAGAGCATCGAGCCCGCGATGACGCTGGTAGGCAATGCCGAGCTGAATCCGGCCACGGGTCTCTTGACCCTGCGAGACACCAAGGAAGCGGTCGATGCGGCGGACGAAATCGTGCGCCGCCAAGTCGCAATCTACTCGCGCATGGTGACCCTCAAGTTCCAGATGATCGACCTAACCGTGTCGGATAACGGCGAGGCGGGCGTGGACTGGAATGTCGTGCTAACCAAGGCATTGAACAATCTGCCCGGGTTCACGGCGACTGCGCTCTCGCCCGCTACGCTGGTCTCGTCGTCTGCCGGCAGCCTTGGACTGAACCTGACTTCGGGTGGCTTCAGCGGCACGCAGGCGATCGTCAACGCGCTCAAGCAGTACGGCACGGTGACGTCGAACCTGACGATCCCGGTGTCGATGCGTAACCGCCACGGGTTCCAGTACAACAACCGACGCACCTTCTCGTATGTATCCGGTACCACGCCGGCGGCATCGAGCGTGGGCGGCACGGGCGGCGTGCCGGGCATCACCACGTCGACGGCCACCGTCGGCTTCAAGCTGGCGGTCTATGCCGATGCGACCTCGCGTGATGACGTGAACCTCACCATCGCGCTGGACCAGTCCAAGCAGGACGGGCCGCTTGAGAAGTTCACGTCCGGCACGGGAGACAATCAGCAGTCGGTGCAGACCATCAACCTCGTCGGTAAGGGCATTCCCAAGCAAGACCTGATCGTGCGTAACGGCCAGACGGTGCTCATGACGGCGCTTGACCAGGACGACACGCAGAACACGCGCCGCACACTTGGCGAATCGCTCCCGATGATCCTGGGCGGATCGCAGACGGTGTCGAAGACCCGCACGTTCACGCTGCTGCTCGCCACGGTGATGGTGCAGGACCAGGGCGAGGCGAGGTAGGCCACGATGATCGTCAACATCCATGGCAAGACGCTTGCCTTTGGCATGAACTGGCGCACCCTCACGGGCAACGCGCCGGCGCCGGACCTCGCGGCGAAGGTGGCAAAAGAAGTGAAAGCCGCCCGCATTTGGCACGACGGTGCGGCTTTGCACATGGGCTACCTCGCACCGGAGGATGCGCAGACCAAGATCAAGGACAAGATTTACTCCGCAGCCGTCGCCATCGCACGCATCCCCGATCTGTTGCCGAACGTGCTGTTCGCCTATCGACTCGAGAACGCCGGCGCCCACGTCGGGTACTTCGTGTGCGGCATTCTCAAGGGGCGCCCGCGCGTGGGCTTTGATCGGGTCATTGCTGACGAAGCCACGCTTTCTGACGTGGTCAAGGACTTCGCACAGAAGGCAGGCGGGCCGTTCCGCTTGGCCGGCAATCTGCCGGAGCTGGCGCAGCTTGTCAGCGGCACGGCGGCTCTGAGTTTCGTCGAACTGCACCTCGATGCCATCGCGGCAGCTGCCGATTCCCATGCGGCACTGCGCAAGCCGAGCGCGGCCGCCACGAAGAAGCGGCTGGCGACGCTCGCCATCATCGGTGTACTGGCCGCTTTGGGCGGGAAGTACGGCATGGCCGAGTACCAGGCGTACCAGATTCGCAAGAACCCGCCGCCGCCACAGAAAAGCCCGGCAGAGCGCTATGCGGAAGACATCCTGGCACGCTCGGCAGTCCCGTCAGCCAGGGCGGCTGTGGCCATCCCGGCCTTTGCCCGCTGGTTCGCCGAATCCGTCCCGGTCGTCGTCGGTGGCTGGAAGCTTGCGACGCTGACCTGCAAGGCGGTCGTAACGCCCACGGGCGAATGCGAGGCCGTCTACAGCCTGGACGCGAGCAAGAGTGGCGGTGGCACGCGTGGCGCAACCAACACCACCTTCGTGGCCGATATGCCGGACGTCTTTTCGAATCCGCGCTTTGGCAAGGACGACAACGATGTGACGGTGACTGCCACGGTGCCGTTTGGACCGCCGACATCGTTGGGCAAGCTGCTCGAGTCGCTCCCGAAGAGCATGGCATTGCGCACTGACCTCGGATCGACGCTGCAACTGATGCGCCCGGCCACGACCAAGGCCGTTTTCAACGAATTGGTGCCGTTTGGTGCGATCCCGCCGGAAGGGTTCAACTCGGTGCCGGCGGTCTACCGGATCGCATCTTGGGAGATCGATGGTCCGCTGCGCAATGCCGGAATGCTCGCCGCCCTTCCCTCGAACGTGTCGGTGAGTGAACTGACCCTCACGGTCAAGCTGGACGCCGATCCGTCCATCAATGACTCCAAATTCATGATCGAAGCCAAGGGCGACGCGTACGCGCGGGACTAGGAGAAGCACCAATGAAACGATTCACGACCATCCTCCTCACCTGTCTGGCCGCGAGCGCCGCGCACGCGGATGGGGTCAAGACCGTCACCCAACAGCTGCTGGAAAAGGACGCCCAGTTGGCCCTGCAGAAGCTGGATCAGGACCTCGCGAAAGGTAATCCGGCACCGACCTCGGTTGCGGCGGCCCTGGCATCTGCCGAGCAACGTGCACATGAGGCGCCCAAGACTATCGCGCTCTATGGCGTGGACGGGCGAGCAGCCGGGCTGCCGATGGCTTTGCGCAGCTACGTGAAGTGGGGCGATCAGGTCTATGCGGCAAAGGTCGGAGGCTCGGTGCGCGGATACAAGGTCGTCTCCATCTCAGAGTCGGGGACCAAGTTGGTCCGGGGCAAGCAGACGATCAACGCCGCCAAGGTGGACGAAGACGCGGTCATCCTTGCCGGTGAACAAGCTGGTAGCGAGATGCGCTCGTCCTCGAAGCCAGCCGGCCCGCTGCCAGTGCCCGGCGCCACCACCGGCGTGAGCCCGTTTCCGCCCGCGATGCCGCTGCCGTTGCCGCTCCCGGTTGCCCCGGCTGCGCCCGCCCAGCCGGCGCAGGTTGGTGCTCTGCCGGCCGCCGTAAGCACGGCCAAAGGTTAATGCCCGTCATGCGATTCTTTAACAAATCCAAGTCTCTGATGCCGGTCTCTGGCGGCGGGATCACCGTGCTCTCGGGTACAGGTTCGGTCGTGCAGCCGTCGGTGGCAGTCGAACCGGTGCTTGGCGCCGCAGAGCCGCAGGCCATCCCAACTGCCGAGATCCGCACGACCGACGATCTGCCGTCGTTCGTGCGGGTCATCTATGACGAGCTGGGTATGGCGCAGTCGTTGCGCCACCAGCTTTGCCCGGTGCTGGTCGAGGAGGGCGTAGGCGGTGCGCGCGGGAAGTTTGCGCTGATCCTGCTCGCGGAAATGCAGCATTCCGACGTGACCGAGGAAATCCTCCGGCAGTCGCGGCTGCACTACGAGCCCGCCACGCCCTTTGTCTATACGGCTGCACCGCAGGTCATGACGGCGCTGTCGCGCGGCGTCGAGGGCAGGGCGCGCCGGGCTGCCACGGCCGTTCCCGGCGCCCGCAATGCGAATGCGCTCTGGCAGACCTTCCTCGCGGCCGCGCAGTTTGCCTTGCGCGAGCAAGCGTCGGATATTCACTTCGAGGCCAAGGACAACAGCGATCTCTCGCAGATCCGCTTCGCCATCGATGGCCATCTCGTTTCGCCGCCCGAGTTCCAGATCCGCACCGGCGACCTCTTGGATATGCTGGGCCATGTCTGGCAAAAGGGCAAGGGCGGCTCACAAGGCATGTTCAGTCGCATCCTGCCCCAACAGACGAGCGTGCGCGCGGAGGTCGATAGCGTGCCGCTGGTCTTCCGCTGGGCGTCAATGCAAAGCGCGGACGGCCACGTCACGGTCATGCGGGTCAACCGCGAGAAGGCCACGACGAACGAGGTCGACTTCGTCAAGGACCTGGGCTTCTTCCAGCAACAGGCCGACGTCATCGACCGCTGCACCATGCAGATGGGCGGTGGCGTGGTTCTGGTCGGCACGGTCGGCTCCGGCAAGACGACCACGGCGCACGCCGTCATGCAGCGCCTGCCCGCTTGGATGAACAAGATGTCCATCGAAGACCCGGTCGAACTGATGGCACGCGGCACGCACCATTTCTCGGTGTCTCGGCAATTGGACGGCGCGAACCGGGAAGACGACCCGTTCATCGTGGCCAAGCGTCAGCTCAAGCGGATGAATCCCCACTTCGTCATGATCGGCGAAGTCAGAGACTTCGAGTCGGCCGGGCTCTTCCGCGACGTGGCGGGTGCCGGATTGCGTGCCCTCACGACAGTCCACGCTCCCTCCGCCGTTGCGGCGACGGACCGGCTGGCTGATAGCGAATTGCGCATTCCGCGCAGCGTGCTGGCTACGCCCGGGTTCGTGAATCTCTACGTGTATCAGGCGCTGTTGCCGAAAACGTGCGACTGCGGCCACCACGGGGACGAGGCAAAGCATATCCTGGGTGCGGCGAAGCTGCACCAGATCGAGAAGCTCTTTCGATTCGATGTGGACGGTATCCGCCTGCGCCGCCTCGAGGGGTGTGACAAGTGCCGGCGCGCTAACCTGCCGGATCTGAACGGCATCCGCGGCCGGGTCATGGCTGCGGAGATGTTCGAGCCCGACGAGCTCGACCTGATGTTCATCCGCGATGCTCGGGCCATTGAGCTGCAGGCCCATCAGCGCGAGAAGCGCGAGACCGGCTTCGATGTGCCTGACTGCACGGGCAAGTCAGTCTTTGAAGTCGCCATGTATCACGTCTACGCCGGCACGGTTGACCCGCGCGAAGCCGAGCGCATTCTGTCGCTGGATGGCTATGAGCAACGCCTCAAGCGCATGTTGAATCGCGTGCAGGGAGGTGTTGCATGATGTCCCGTATCAAAGCGCTGATAAGCGGCCGTAAGTCGCACAGCCACACGACCGTGCGAACCACTGCCTCTGTGGGTCGCTTCCCGGACAAGCTCTGGCGCGCGCGCTTCGAGTTCGGGGCAAAGCGGGCCGACTATTACTATGACCTGGCCATGCGCATCGAGAAGATGCCAGGCGAGCCCATCTCGAACCACTTTGCCAAAGACGCAGCGCGCCGTGCTGGTGAGCCACTTGGCATGCTTGCATCGCTGTGGCTCGCACGCAGTGAAGGCCTGGACGGTGAAACGCAGGAATCGCGGTTGGCGGAAATCCTGCGCGGCACCGTGCCGGATGAAGACCTCGCAATTCTCGCTGTGGCGGAACAGGGCGGCGACCTGAAGCAGGGACTTTTCAAGCTGGCCGAGAACTTGCGCGCGATGCACGATGCCAAGGCCAATATCGTGATCATGCTGGCGAGCGTCGGCCTGACGCTCATCATCCTGCACGTGTACCTGGGCGCCATGGCGTTCCTCGTCGCGCCGATGCTTGACAACAGTTTCGCCAGCCTGCTGCCGGTCGACGCCTATGGGCCGATCGCGAAGACGTTCCATTACTCGGCGCAGTTTCTCCGTAACTGGGGCTGGTTGGTGCTGGCCGGCGAACTCGCACTGGGATACTGGGTAGTCAAGGCGCTGAAGAACTACACGGGTCAGTATCGCCAGTGGCTCGACAACAAGGTCATTCTGTTCGACTTCTTCCGCCGCTTTCAGGGCGCCCAGTTCTTGTCCGCCATGTCGGCCGTCACGCAGCGTTTTGGTGGCGATTCGAAGAATCTGTCGCCAGCGTTGGATTTGATGCGCGAGCACGCCTATCCGTATCTCGCCCAACACATCGAGCGCATCCAGGTTGCGCTCGAGGAAAGTCCCAACGCCGGCGGCAAGATATTTGATACGGGACTCTTCGATCGGGACACCTCATTCCGCATCCAGGACATTGCCGAGTATGAGGACGACCTCTCGAAGATGCTGGGTACGGTCTCCAACACGCTGCTGCAGACCGCACCCCGCGAGCTTGAGCAGCGCGCGTCGTCGTTCAATCTCAAGGCATCGATCCTGCTGATCATCCTCATTACCAGCCTGGCCTTCATGCCCGCCTTCATGGCGCGGGAGCTGAAGTCCAGCATGCAGACCAACAGCATCCGCACGCATCAGAAAAGCATCAACTCGTCCGCCCTCCCATCCAACTGACAAGGAACAACGAAACATGGACACTCGCAACCTGCAAATCAACGCCGCAGAGCCCGAAACGGTCGCCCTCGATTCCAACGTGCCGCTCAACCAACTGAGCCGGGCCGAGCAATGGAAGCGCATTCGCAGCAACCCGCGTCTGCGCGGCCAACACGGCGGCATCCTCGACGAATACGGCTTCTACCTGTTGCTGGCGGCGCTGACCCTCGTTGCCATCCTGGTGCTGTTCTCGCACAACTCGGTGGATACGCAAGTGCAGCAGCTGACCACCGAGCTGAACAACGTCATGGGCAAGGTCAAAACGAACTACCGCGGCCAATACAGCAAGGTGTCCGTAACGTCGCTGATCGACAACGGCGTCTTCCGAGACCTGACCACGATGACCGATACGGGCGGCACGATTTCCGTGCAGCCGGGCGGCGGCACGCTGACCGTGGCGCCGGCGCGCCTGTTGAGCAACAACGATAGCGTGCAGTACACCGTTCCGAATCAGCCCGACGCCGCGTGCCCTGCGATTGTGGCGGCCTTCCAGAGCAGCGCCGGACGGATTGTGGTGAATGGCACGACGATCAAGGACGTGGGAGGTTCGGTGGACCCCAGCAAGGTGAAGTGTTCCGGCGACAGCAACACCCTCAACCTGTTCATGTCCTGACGCGGACGCGAGTCGTATAGACATGCCCGGCCGAGCGGCCGGGCTTTGGCATAGGAGAGCGGAAGATGTTGTTGAGTAATTACTCGATGGGCCTGCTGGTCGGCAGCATCGCCTTGGTGGGTTCGGTGGCCTGGGCCTACGCCGATCAGGAGGAAAACCTCGCGATGGCGACAGGCAACTACATGTCGAACATTGCGCAGGCGGCGAACACGTATACATTCGAAGCGTTCACGGCGTTGGCGAAAAGCCCGGCTGGGTCCACCAATCTCACCGTGGGCGGCAAGACCATCGGGGTGGCTGATCCGCTGCACCCGACAGTGCAGGACTTCATCAACTTCGGCTTGCTTCCGATTGGGTACTCGGACATCAGTCCGCTGGGGCTGTCGTTCAAAGTCACCCTTACCCCGACGAACTGCGCGGGGGACATTTCAGGATGTTCGATTCCGGGCTTGGTCTATTCGACGGAGGGATACCGCGACGCTTTCGGGCGTATTCGTACGGACCTGATGGGAGCCGCTGTCGTGAAGGCTGGCCAGGATGCCGGTGTGACCTTCGCCGAAACGCCAGCGACCATCACCGGTATGGCGGCTTCGTGGCAAGCGCCCAACCCCGTGGCGGGGCAGCCTGTCGGCGTCTTGGCAATGCGAATCGGTTCCAGCTCCCTGCTTGCGCAGTCGATGAACCAGTTCTACAAGCGCGATGGCTCCTTGAATTTGACCGGCGCGATGGACGCGAACAACCAGGCAATGAATCGCGTCGGAAACCTCCAGTCGAACGGTTCAGTGTCGGCGGCGGGGAACGTAGGCGCCGCAGGCAGCGTTACCGGCAATGTCGTTGCTGGTAACAATGTGCAATCCTATGGGAATGCAACGATCGCAGGAACACTTGGGGCGGCACAAGTCAATGCGAATGGGATCCAGTCATATGGGAATGTCGCCGCATCCGGCAACATGGTCTCGAGTGGATACTTATACGCCGGTGGCGCACTTGTACCGTCGGCCGGGGGTGGTCAGCAGGTGCAAGAGGGTTGGAGCTGTGCAGATCCCCAAGGAGCGATCCGCAGCGATCCAAACGGGAAGACTCTCTCGTGTCAGAACGGCTTTTGGCGCGCAGCGAGTGGATCGGCACAGGGCTCCGTTGTCGCAATGTGGAGTAACCCGTCGATCAATAGCCAGTGGATTGGCTGGGGGCTTTGCATCCTTTGGCCTGGTGGCCAAGGAAACGAAGCTGGCTTGGGTAACTATGGTCGGCCGTGCGATCCCGGCACTTACGCGTGGTTAGGCGGTGAGAGACTGAATAACTAAAACAGTTAGAGAAAGCGCAGTTCCAACAAAGAAGCCGGCTGGGCCGGCTTCTTTGTTATTGGCACTTCAGAATCACGATCCCTGTCACATCTCCGCTGGACGGAGTCGGCATGGCGTAGCCAATTGCGAGATATGGCGAGGCGGTATTCGTACCCAAGGTCTGCACGTGGTGAAGTACACCATTCGAGTTAAACAGACCATTGAGAATGGTTCCCGTGACGGTTGCTGTGGCGTTCGCATCCGAGCCGATCGAGACATCGAGCGAGAACCGATCCAACGTGGCGTAAGTGAGATCGACGACGGCTGTGGCAGAGTTCAGCTTGCCCGGCGCGAAATTTCCGCTAATCGCCGTAGGCCGCGTGCTAGCTACTGCCGAGCAGCTTGCCTTAACGTCAGGTGCTCCCACGGACAAGTCCGGGATCAGCTTCAAGGGCTTTCCAACTGCGTAGTGATCGCCTTGATTCACGCTCACATTGCCGATGGAAGATGTACCGTCGGTCCAGCGACCAATAGCGAAGTCCCCATTTCCGCTAACGTCGACGACTTGGCCGTTCGTCAGGGTGATCAGGCTGTTCGCATCGATGCCGACCTGGGTGTACGCACCTTCAGCCGTCGCTTTCTGCAAGGCGGCGGGGAATGCTGCATGAGAGATCGACTGCAGGACCGGACGGGTGGACGTCTCGGTATGGGGCACAAACACGACCGCCAGCGGATCACCTGCAACTGCCGTCGCGCCACCCTGGACCGTGATTGCCGGTGCCGGCGGCGTCGGGTTGCTCGGCTGTGCCGGAGTGGAGCCGCCGCCGTCACCGCCACCACCGCCGCAAGCGGCGAGGGCGAGCACGGCAGCAGCCGAGAGAGTGGAGAGAGCGATATTGGTCTTTTGCATTTCTTTCTTCCTCTGTTGTTCAGAATGGACCGCGTTTCGATTCGAGACGCTTGATTCCATCCTACCGACTTGATCCGCATGTCAAGCCGGCGAAAAATCATCGACCGCGATTATTCAATGCTGCCTGGATCTTCCTGTCAGTCTTGTATTGGCTTAGCGCGTAACTCGACCAGATCGCAGCCGGAATCCAACCAACGACGGTGAGCTGCAGGATCAAGCAGATAACTCCGGCAAACGGGCGGCCAATCGTGAAGAATTGAAACCACGGCAGCAGAATGGCAAGTAGCAGGCGCATCGTTGCAAGTAACAAAATTGACAAGCCCGCAAGGATACAAGATTGCGGACCGTAGATGTATCGGTCGATCAGGGACGGCTCTGAACCCCCCAGGTGGGGGGTTACATGGAGCGGTAGAGCGTCGTACCACAGTGATTGCAGATGTGGTACTGCCGGACCTTGATGAAAGCCTGCTCGCGCCAGACCCGGATGCTTCGAGACCCGCACCGATTGCAGGACATTCCACCGGCAGCGTTTCCGGGGTTGGCCTTGGCGTATTGCTGGGCAGTGGGAGGGCCGGGCCGGCTTAGCACCAAAGCGATGACTCCGAACCACGAGAAGACGGTGCAGGCGATAGTCCAAGCCCATATCGATCGGCCCTGCTCTTTGGATAGCCGGAAGCCCAGATAGGCAGGGAGGATGTAGGCGAGGAGGTAGAAGAAAAAGTCGAACAAGGTAATCTCCTATATTGCACGTGACGATGGCTTACTTGCGACGACGGTTACCGCCTCGCGTTGCCATCAACGATCCATTGCAGCAAGGGCAGGTGAACGAATGCATCAGCTCGATTTTCTCCGACGAGTTCGAAGCAAGGTACGGAGTGCCGCATTTTCGGCAAGGCCATACCGCAAGTTCCTCGTTCATTGCCATCGAGCGCGCCAAGTGCATGGAGCGCTCGGGCGGGACCTTGCAATCCTCAGCGAAGAATGCCTTGTTGACATCCATTGCAGCGACGAAGCTCTCCGGCGTCGATACCTCGCATGCCACGGCGGCCCGGAACAGCCACATCTGGAACGTCGATTGCACCCGGCGCTGCGCATTGTCGATGAACCAGGTCAGGGAGGAGGGCGGCTGGCCGGACGGGGAGGACCTGCCGTGAATGCGCTTATAGGCGTCTCTTGCCGCCTCAAGGCTCGTGTTGAAGAGAGAGGACACGCTTTTCGCGCGACAGCCGAAGTTCAGGAACGCCTCGAATAAGGCGTCACGCACGAAATTCTCGAGTCGAAACTTGCCCCAGACTTCAGAGTGCGGAAGCCGATCGGTCCGCAAGGGGGCCGTTTCCATCAGCGAATGCGCGATGAGTTCGCGTGTCAGGCGCCCGGCAAGTGTTTCCAGCCAAAATAGCTCGTCGGTGAATCGCCATTGGAACAGTGGCACCAGGCGTTCGGAGATCGCGACGTCCATCTCGTGTTGCGGGACGGACCGTAGATAGGCTGCCAACTCGTTGGAGATTCCGATCAACGGCGCAGCAAGTACCGACATGTTGAGCATGTCGTAGAGCGCGGTGATGTACGATCGGTTGGTGTGCTCAAGTGCAAGGCGCTCAACGACGGAGAGGTCCGGCAGCGCTGCTTGCAACCGGTCCATGGTGATCGTCGGCATGCTGCCTTCGATAAACGATCGCCAGTCTGCAACGGACGAGAGCGTGGGCGCGAACGCAAGGAATGGTGTGCAGAAGACCTTGTTGGCTTGCGTCTGATCGCTTCGCAGGGCAAGCAGATTGTCGTGCGTCACGCGAAACACGCCCTCCAGCTCGGGACGTACCGCTACGGCGTTCACCACATAGTTGCTGATACGGAGGTTGGCCGACAGGGCGCGATCTTGGACCCAGCTTGGCAGGATGAATTGCTCAAAGATCGAGCGCGATGGGTTGCTTTGCATGTCAGGCTCCGGTCAGACCGATCAGTTCGTTGTGGAAGGTTTCAACAGTGCGGCGCAGGGAGAGCAGTGCCGGCCCGTGTTCCTTCTTCTTGATGGACTTGATCGTTGCGCGAAGCTTGTTCAGGGCGTCGTCAAGGTCGGCGCAGAGGCCGTCAATGCGAAGCGATGTACTACGGGAATCGGCCGCCTTGGACTCGTGGCCTTGAATCTGAACATTTAGCTCCCCAAGCTGCTGCTGGGCCTCCCTCAACTGCGCCTTTGCTTCATCGAGTTGCCTGTTTGCGTCGATGACCGCGTCGGCCACGCTCTTGTACTCTGGCGGAATGACATCCACCTTGACTTCCCGCACTACCTCACGAATCTTCGACTCGGCGAGCGACTTCTGCAGTGCATTTTTTTCGACGGTCAACCGCGACACGAGGACTTGCAGCGATTCAACGGTGTTCGCCTGGGAGCTTAGGGCTGCAGTGGACCGATCCAGTTGCTCTTTCTGAGCCATCTTCTGGGCGTCCGAGGCGTTTGCCTGCTCACGCATGGCCTTCATCTGGGCTTCCAGGTCACGCTGTCGTTCAAGACTCTCGTTGAGCTGGTCCTCCGCTGCCTGGAGTGTCGCCATGACGCTGTTCAACTCCTGATGCGTCTTGCGAGACCATTCGATGTAGGGAAGGATGTCCTTGCGCGAGTAGGTTTCGTCAGCTTTGCGCGCCTCGATGAAACGGTGAATCTCATCCTCCGTAATATCCGCTCGCTTCAGGATGGTGAGTTCCCCGAGGTTCAGGAAGGTGATGGCATCTGCATTGTCCGAGAAGTGGTGGAAGGCTTGAAGGTACTTGACCGCGGACCCCCGCGAGATGTGCAGCACCCTCGATGCGAACGCGTAGAGCAGACGATCCGCCTCCCCCTGCGCGCGCTCTTCGCCGAAACGCTTTTGGCAACACGTGAGGATGGTGTGGTAGATCTGGAAGATGCGCGAGCCGATAGCGGTGTGTTCGCTGAGTATCCGTCGGCGAGAGAGCTCGATTTCCTGAGCCGCCTGGACAATCCGGCCGATGGCGGCGCTGTCAATGAACTCACCGAGTTCGCGCACCGCGAGCTCGCGCAGCGAGCCTGAGGCGCTGGGTTGGACAAGGTCGAACTTTGCCTTGTCGTCTTCGTTTCCTTTTTTTGTCATTCTGTTGCCCCGTCATGTAGGAGAGAGATGCGGACCCATGTGCCGCCACTCCTTCAACCTACCACTCGATAATCAAAGTCAAGTGAGACGAAAACAGATGCGGCGACCGCGGGAAGCTTATGACGATGTCGGGTACCAGTGAGCGCCGAAAGAGAGGCAAAAGCATATCTCTTTCGAAAGTCAATGCCGAATCAGTGGTGCTTCCCCCTCTCTTTTAACGACCCGGGTTTAAGCAATTGAAGGTATGTGCCACTTCAGCGAGGCTTTCCTGTATATACAGCATGCCCCCCCCCAAAATTTGCTTAAGAAATAGTCAATCCTGAGCGTGAACCCAATCGCCGTTTCCCAACGCGTGCGCCATCATGAGGAACATGTTCCCATCAAAAATCGCGAAAGCTCAGCCCGGAGGGGTCTGATTCGCAGGTTTGGTGCGCCGGCGGAAGTCTTGTCACGCTCCGCATTCGGGTGTAAAGTCGGCACACCTTCTGCGTCTACGACGCATCGATATCGCGGTTGCCAATCCGGCTCGACGCGGGCGCTCAGCAGCGCGCCCTTATGCGTACCGCACATTTCCATTCTGCCGTCCACCGATAGCGCTTTTAAGACAGCTTCTGCATGTCTTAAGCGCGTTGTCAGTGTGTTTCGCGCCTCCATGGATTCCTTGCTCATCCGAGCATCGATAAATCGCCTGGCATCCGCCAGGAAATCCCCTTAAACGTTTCTCGAGAGAAACCATGGAATCCTTTGCCAATAACCTGATCAAGCGTCCGCTCAAGCTTTGCGCATGGGCGATGGCACTGTATGTCGCATCGCAGTCGATCATCGTCGCCATGTTCGTAATGGCGGTCCTTTTCTTCTACCTGAAGGAAAAGGCCGTTCAATGGAGCAAGGTCGTTCCCGCCGCACCAAAGGTCGCGACGTCGGACAAGCCTGAGAGCAAGACCTCGATCGTGGAGCCGACGCGGCCCCCTGAAACGCAGTACGAGCGTTCGGCTGTTGTCACGCCCATTCGTCGCACCGGATCGGATAACCGTTCCTAGTCCCTAGCCGCCCGTTCGCGGGCGGCCCTCACCACCTGTCCCGGGTATCCGTTACCCGCCGGCAGGTGGGTCTCCGGATGTCCGTGCGGAGACCTTATGGAAACCACAACCGCAGGTTGGCAGTTGGACTTCTTTGGCGAAGCGGCGGCCATCGTCGTGACGCCACCGAAGATTGATCCTCTGCCTGACCCATCGCTATGGAGCGCCTCGGTTCGGGAGCAGATGGTCGATGCGCTCATCAGCCTGGCTTGTGACAGTCGCCGCGGCGATAACATGCCGGAATCTCTGATCGATTGCGCAGACCTGTTACGCGATCGAATCCGCAGCAAGCCGTCGTTGGACCTGGAGGACTACTCCATGACCCTAGGCTGGATCTTCGGCTACTGGGACGGCGCATTGCCATATACCTACGTCTGTGCAGTGTGCGGCGTCAGTCCGGAGGTGCTGCAGGACGTGATTCTGAACAATGCCCGCCTGAAAGCCGACCTCGATGAGGTGCGCAGACAGTGCTGCGGCTCTCTTCTCTGAATCCCCATGTCACTTTTCATTATCCTCAGACAAGCTGCCACGGCATTGCTTGGTCACAAAGCTGCGCCCTCCCAGCCCGCGAAAGTCCACGTAGGCACGGGCGGAGACAATGAGTTTCAGATTCACATCTCTGGCGTTCCGCATCTCTTCCGAGACGAAGGGGACCGCGTGGTCCATTTCCGGGCGGAGTTCCAACGTTTGATTCACCACACCGCCTTTGGCGACAAGGTGCTGCCCGAGGTCGTTCCCCGTTGGATCAAGGTGGGCGTGCATGATGCACCTGACGACACCCCCCAGTCCGTCGCCGAAAAGGTCGTTCGCGATGCCAGGCTCAACGCAGATGCGCGGGCGCAGAATGACGCGAAGGCCAAACGGCCGCGTGCCGACACCCAGTTCGTGGAAGAGGTGACGGCCGACGATGCGCGCCAGCCGCGCGGGGTCTCGCAAGCCTCGTCGTCGACCTATACCGTCGGCACGCTGGTGGAATGGGGCGAAATGGAATTCCCGAATCGCAAACCTGATGGCAAGCGGACCTACAAGTCGTTCGCGGTGAAGCTGGATACCGGCGCGGGAATCAAGACCCTGCAGGGCGAGGGCTTGAAGGATGTCCTGGCTGATGCCCGATGCAAAGTCGGAGAACGGGTGGGCATTAAGCGTTTGCACAAAGAGAAGGTTCCCGCATTCGACCATCTGAGCGGTCGCCCCATCAAGGACAAAGCCACGGGCGAGCAGAAGCTCTGGGATCGTTGGGTGTGGTCGATCAATCGTATTCATTGACAGGAGATTTTATGGCATCCGTAAACAAGGTCATTCTCGTCGGCAACCTCGGCGCTGACCCAGAGACACGCTATCTGCCAAGTGGCGACGCAGTGACGAACATTCGCATCGCGACTACCGACCGTTACAAGGACAAGCAATCCGGCGAGTTCAAGGAAACGACCGAGTGGCATCGCATCGCCTTCTTCGGAAAGCTGGCCGAGATCGCTGGCCAGTACCTCCGGAAGGGATCTTCGGTGTATGTCGAAGGCCGTATCCGCACGCGCAAGTGGCAAGATCAGTCGGGCCAGGACAAGTACAGCACTGAGATCGTTGCCGATCAGATGCAGATGCTTGGTGGTCGCCAAGGCGGTCAATCAGCTGAGGACGATGCGGGCGAGGGCGACAGCCGTCGCGCGGGGCCAGACCAGTCCCCACGCCATCAGCGATCGGCCGAGCGCGGCGCCAGTACCCGCCATGCACAGCAAGCCGGCAGCTACGGCGGTGGCGGTGCACAGCGTGATGGTTTCGACGGGTTCGACGACGATATCCCCTTCTAATGGTCCGTAAGTAAAAAGTGTCAAGATCAACCCCGCCTTTGTGCGGGGTTTTTGCTTTTTAATCAGGACCTTATCGGCGGTGGTGCTTT
>NZ_SGXM01000005.1 GCF_004217045.1 Cupriavidus agavae | reverse complement strand
GCCTGGTACGGCGAATCGCACATCCTGCACGGCGTGGACCTGACCGTGAACCGTGGCGAGGTGGTCACGCTGCTGGGCCGCAACGGCGCCGGGCGCACCACCACCATGCGGGCGATCATGGGCCTGACCGGCGCGCGCAAGGGCTCGATCAAGGTGGACGGCCACGAGACCATCGGCCTGCCCACGCACAAGATTGCCCACTACGGCATTGGCTACTGCCCCGAAGAGCGCGCGATCTTCTCCAGCCTGTCGTGCGAGGAGAACCTGCTGCTGCCGCCGGTGCTCAAGAACGCCGGCAAGGGCATGAGCGAGGCCGAGATCTACGAGATGTTCCCGAACCTGCAGGAGCGCCGCCAGAGCCAGGGCACGCGGCTGTCGGGCGGCGAGCAGCAGATGCTGGCGGTGGGCCGCATCCTGCGCACGGGCGCCAACCTGCTGCTGCTCGATGAAATCTCGGAGGGGCTGGCCCCGGTGATCGTGCAGGCGCTGGCGCGCATGATCCTGATGCTCAAGAAGAAGGGCTACACGGTGGTGATGGTGGAGCAGAACTTCCGCTTTGCCGCGCCGCTGGCCGACCGCTTCTACGTGATGGAGCACGGCACCATCGTCGAGCGCTTCGCGGCCAGCGAGCTGCAAGCCAAGATGCCGGTGCTCAACGAACTGCTTGGCGTGTAGACAGAGAGACAGAAGGGATAACGCATTTCATGACATTCGATATTGGAATTCCCCTGCCGGCGCTGATGTCGCAGTTGCTGCTCGGGCTCGTCAACGGCGCGTTCTACGCCATGCTGAGCCTGGGTCTGGCCGTGATCTTCGGCCTGCTCAACGTGATCAATTTCGCCCACGGCGCCCTCTTCATGCTGGGCGCCGTGCTGGCCTGGGCCGGCATGGAGTACGCGGGCCTGAACTACTGGGTGATGCTGGCGCTCTCCCCGCTACTCGTTGGCGCGCTCGGCGTCGTCATCGAAAAGACGCTGCTGCGCTGGATCTACAAGCTCGATCACATCTACGGCCTGCTGCTGACGCTGGGCATCACCCTGGTGATCGAAGGCGTGCTGCGCTCGATCTACGGCGTCTCCGGTCTGCCCTACTCGCCCCCTGAGGCGCTGCAGGGTGCCACGGACCTTGGATTCATGATGCTGCCGAACTACCGCGGCTGGGTGGTCGTGGCATCGCTGGTGGTCTGCATCGCCACCTGGTACACGATCGAAAAGACCAAGCTGGGCGCCTACCTGCGTGCCGGCACCGAGAATCCGAAGATCGTCGAGGCGTTCGGCGTCAACGTGCCGCTGATGGTCACGCTGACCTATGGCTTCGGCGTCGCGCTGGCGGCGTTCGCCGGGGTGCTGGCGGCGCCGGTCATCCAGGTGTCGCCGCTGATGGGCCAGAACCTGATCATCGTCGTCTTCGCCGTGGTGGTGATCGGCGGCATGGGATCGATCATGGGTTCGATCGTCACCGGCCTGGCGCTGGGCGTGATCGAGGGCCTGACCAAGGTGTTCTATCCGGAAGCGTCGTCGACCGTAGTGTTCTTCATCATGGTGGTCGTGCTGTTGCTGCGTCCCGCAGGTCTGTTCGGGAAGGAAAAATAATGCTGCAAAACCAATCTCGCCGCGCCCCGTTCGCGGTCTACGGTGTAGCGCTGCTGGCCGTGGCCCTGGCGCCCGCGCTGGGCGTCTACCCGGTCTTCGTGCTCAAGGTGCTCTGCTTCGCGCTGTTCGCCTGCGCCTTCAACCTGCTGATCGGCTATACCGGACTGCTGTCGTTCGGCCACGCCGCCTTCTTCGGCGGCGCGGGCTACGTGGCCGGGCACGCCATGAAGGAATGGGGCCTGACGCCCGAACTTGGCCTGCTGGCCGGCGTGGCGTTCGCCGCGCTGGCTGGCTGGGCGATGGGCGCGCTGGCCATCCGCCGCCAGGGCATTTATTTCTCGATGATCACGCTCGCGCTGGCGCAGATGCTCTACTTCTTCTGCCTGCAGGCGCCCTTCACGGGCGGCGAGGACGGCATCCAGGGCATCCCGCGCGGCAACCTGCTGGGCGTCCTGCCGCTCGCCAGCGACCTGACGCTGTACTACGTGGTACTGGCCATCGTGGTGGTGGCGTTCGCGCTGATCGTGCGCACGATTCATTCCCCGTTCGGGCAGATCCTCAAGGCGATCAAGGAGAACGAGCCGCGCGCGGTGTCGCTGGGCTATGACGTGGACCGCTTCAAGCTGCTGGCCTTCGTGCTGTCGGCCGCCCTGTCCGGGCTGGCCGGGTCGCTGAAGGCGCTTGTGCTGGGCTTCGAGACGCTGACCGACGTGCACTGGTCGATGTCCGGCGCCGTGATCCTGATGACGCTGGTTGGCGGCCTTGGCACGCTGACCGGCCCCATCGTCGGCGCGCTGGTGGTGATCGCGCTGGAGAACAAGCTTGGCGACCTCGGCATGTTCCTGGCGAACACGACCGGCGTGGAGTGGTTCAACACCCTGGGCGAGTCGGTGACGATGGTCACCGGCATCATCTTCGTGATCTGCGTGCTGACGTTCCGGCGCGGCATCGTCGGCGAGATCATCGCCGTGGCAGACCAGTGGCGAGCACGGCGCAAGCCGGCCGCCACGCCGCTGGGCTCACATCTCGTCGATCGCGGTTGAGGCGGTGACCGCGCCGGCCTCCTTCTCCAGCGAGAAGCGGTCGCGCGTGGTCACGTAGAAGCTGGCGCCAAAGCGGCCCACGGGGAAATACTCCTGCAGCCGCACGCGCCAGCGCTCGGTGTCGATCAGTCCGTCGCGCGCATGCAAGCGCAGTACGCGGCCAATGAAGATCTGGCGGCTTTCGGTCTCCAGCGTTTCCCAGAGATTGCACTCGAACGCGACCGGCGCTTCCGCGATACGCGGTGGCGCCACCTGCGTGCACGGCGCCGGCGTAAGCCCGACATGGGCCAGTTCGCTGACGTCGGGTGGCAGCCGCTCGCCACAGCGGTGCATCTTCTCCGCCATCGCCTCGTCGCTCAGGTGCACCACGAACTCCCCCGTGCGCACGATATTGGCGGCCGTGTCCTTCAGCGCGCCATCGTCCAGCCGGTTCACGCTGATCATGACGATCGGCGGCTCCTCCCCCAGCATGTTGAACATCGAGAACGGCGCCGCGTTGGCGGTGCCATCGGGCCCGAGCGTGGTCACCAGCGCGATGGGACGCGGCACGATCAGGCTGGCCATGAGCTTGTAGCGCTGATACTCGCTGATCGCGCTGAAATCGATTTCCATGTGGTTCCTTGTTCAGGGCTGCGGCAGCCCGAGCATCTGCGCCAGGCTCTTCTCGCCCTGCATGCGTGAGGTTTCGATGCGCTGTTCCAGTTCGCGCAGATGCGCTTCCATGCGCGCCACGGCACCGGCGGCGTCGCGCGCTTCGATGCAGGCGACGATTGCGGCGTGCTCGTCGTGCTCGCACGGGGCATGGCCCGGCGGCTCGTACAGGCCCACGATCAGCGAGCAGCGCGAGACCAGTTCGGTCAGGTAGCGCTGCAGCACCGCGTTGCGGGCCAGCGCGGCGATCCGCAGGTGGAAGCCGCTGGCCAACCGCGCCCAGGACGGCTGGTCGAAACGGTGCATCGCGTCGTGCTCGTCGGCAAGCTGGCGGCGCAGTTCGCGCAGGTCGTCCTCGGTCACGCGCGCCACGGCCAGCTCCACCAGCACGCGCTCCATCGCACGGCGGGCCTCGAAGATCTGGCTGGTTTCCTCGGGCGTGGGCTCGGCGATGACCGCGCCCTTGTTCGGGCGCAGCGCCACGATGCCGTCGTGGGCCAGTTTTTCCAGCACGCGCCGCACCACAGCGCGGCCCACGCCGAAGAGGCTGCAGAGTTCGGGTTCCGGCAGCTTGGTGCCGGGCGTCAGCCGGTGGTTGAGCACGCCATCGAAAATGGCCTGGTAGATGCGGGTATCGGCATCCGGCGACTCGGTGGCCGGAGGCGCTTCGGTCGCGGGGGCGGGCTTCCGTGCGGCTTTGCTTGACATGACGTCGGTCAGTGAAACGATGGCCATGATGTTAGCGCGAAGCCTGCGCGCGCTGCGCCATCACGTCGCAGATGGCGCCCGGCGTGGTCATCCAGACTTCGCCATGCGAGCGGCGGGCAGCGATATGCGCCAGCGCGCGCCGCAGATGGCGCAGCCGGTAAGGCTGGCCAACCAGGTACGGGTGCAGCGCGATGCCCATCACCAGCGGCTGCGGGTGCTGCGGATGGTTGGCCTGCAGCAGCATCTCGTCGAACTGGTCGATGATCATGTCGGCAAACGCCACCCCGTCGAGTTGCCGGGCAATGATCATCGGGATGTCATTGAGCTCCTGCGGATACGGGATCGACCACAGCGCGCTGCCGTTGCGGGTCTGCATCGGCACGGGGCGGTCATCGTGCGCCCAGTTCAGCGTGTAGCGGTAGCCGGCCTCCGCCAGCAGGTCCGGCGTGTTCATG
The DNA here is from genome assembly GCF_004217045.1 of Cupriavidus agavae. Lineage (GTDB taxonomy): Bacteria > Pseudomonadota > Gammaproteobacteria > Burkholderiales > Burkholderiaceae > Cupriavidus > Cupriavidus agavae. Next base: position 294,608 of record NZ_SGXM01000005.1, on the reverse strand, counting down.
GTTTCAGAGATCCACGGCGAGAGCCAGCCGGCCGGGGCCTTGCCGCCGTGCGCCCGGATGCGGTCACGGCAATGTTCGAGCAGCGCCCGCTCGCCGGCCTCATCGAATTCGCTCTGCCGGTGGGCATTGGTATGGCCGTGGCCGATCAGTTCGTCCCCGCGCGCCAGGCACGCGTCGAGCAGTTCCGGGCAGTGATCGTAGAGCGCCGTATTGAGCAGGATGCCGGCCGGCATTTCCAGTTGGTCGAACAGCTCCAGACAGCGCCAGGCGCCCACCCGGTTGCCGTACTCGCGCCAGCTGTAGTTCAGCACGTCAGGCTGCGGCGATACCGGCCCCAGGTTCGCGCCCAGCCCCTCGCCGAACGCGAAATGCTCGATGTTGAAGCCCAGGTAGACGGCCAGCCGGGCGCCGTTCGGCCAGCGGAAGTCGTCGGCGTCGGTGATCGGCCGATACGGAAACCGCCCGTGATGGCGCAGCGGTCCGAAGCTGGGCGCCGCCGCCTGCGCGGCAGCCAGCGGGCTCGGATTGAGGGTCATGAACGTTGCCTTTCTTCTGGTTGGTGCATCGGCAGGCCGCTGCGCACCGCGTCCGTGCGCAGCGCCCCGTTTTCGATCGTATGCACGGTGCTGTCGATATCGTTCGCAAGTTGCGGGCCAGATCGTCAACGCTTTGAAACGGCGGATGTCGCGGACCTTGTGGCGATTTTGTCAACGCGTGGCATGGCTCTTGCGAGCGCAGGCTCCGAACCCAACCCATCCGGAGATCTGCCATGTTTCGTCCCCAACGCCGTGCACTGCTGGCTACCGCCGCTGCCGCCCTTGCGATGACCACGCTGCCGGCGCATGCCGCCGACACGATCAAGATCGGCCTGATCACGGCGCTGTCGGGCCAGTCCGCCCGGGCGGGCGAATCGTTGACGCGCGGCATCACGATCGCCATCGACGAAATCAACGCCCGTGGCGGCCTGCTGGGCGGCCGCAAGCTGGAACTGGTGCGGCGTGATGACGAAGGCAATCCGGCCAAGGGTGTGCTGGCCGCGCGAGAGCTGATCTACAAGGAGAAGGTGGCGGTGCTGTTCGGCGGGCTCGATACGCCTGTCTCGCTGGCCATCGTACCGATCGCCAACCAGGAGAAAGTGCCGTTCATGGGCCCGTGGGCCGCCGGCACGCCGATCACCCACAACGGCGCCAACCCGAATTTCGCGTTCCGCGTCTCGGCGGTGGACGAGGTGGTGGACAAGGCCATGGTCCAGTACGCGCAGAAGACGTTCAGCGCCACCAAGGTTGGCCTGATCCTCGTGAACAACCCCTGGGGCGAGTCGAACGAGAAAGGCATCGTGGCTGCCATGGCCGCCAAGGGCGGCAGGCCGGTCGGCATCGAGAAGTTCGAAGGCACCGACGTGGACGTGGTGCCGCAACTGGGCCGCCTGAAGGCGGCCGGCGCCGATGTGTTGCTGATGGTGGGCAACGTCGGCCCGTCCGCCCAGGTGGTGAAATCGCTGGACCGCATGGGCTGGAAGGTGCCGGTGGTCTCGCACTGGGGCCCGGCAGGCGGCCGCTTCACCGAACTGGCCGGCCCGAACGCGAAGAACGTCCATTTTGTGCAGACCTACAGCTTCTTTGGCGCGCAGACCCCGGTCAGCAACCGCGTAGTTGCCGATCTCAAGGCCAAGTACAGCGATATCAAGGGGCCGGACGACATCACCCCGGCCGTGGGCGTGGCCAACGCCTACGACGCCACCCAGCTTGCCGCGCTGGCCATCGCAAAGGCCGGCAGCACCAAGGGCGACGCGATCCGCGAGGGCTTCTACAAGATCGACCGCTACGAGGGCCTGATCAAGACCTACGTGAAGCCGTTCGCGCCGCAACAGCACGACGCACTGGGCGAGAACGACTACGTCTGGGCGCAGTTCATCGACAACCGGATCGTGCCGGTGAAGAAGTAAGGCGGCTGTTTTCGCCGCATGTGTTCTCCCCTCTCCCGCGCGCGGGAGAGGGGAGCACCCCGCAGCAACTTGAAGGAACACACACCATGTTATGGATTTCCGCCCTCATCAGCGGGCTCGGCCTGGGCAGCATGTACGGGCTGATGGCACTGGGGTTTCACATCACCTACGCGGTATCGGCCACGGTCAATTTCGCGCAGGGCAGCTCGATGATGCTGGGCGCCGTGCTGACGTACACCTTCGCCCAGACCATGGGTTGGCCGATGCCGCTGGCCATCGTGCTGGCGCTGGCGTTGTGCGCGCTCTACGGCCTGGCCGTCGAATTCCTGGCCGTACGCCCGTTCGCCAGCCGGGGCTCGAATGCCTGGCTGATGGCCACCGTGGCGCTCGGCATCGTGCTCGATAACGTGGTGATGCTCTGGTTCGGCACCGAGCCGCGCAGCCTGCCGTCGCCGCTGGCCACCCAGTCCGTGCAGCTCGGCAGCACCGGCGTGGGCGTCTATCCGCTGCAGCTCGTGATCCCGGTGGTGGGCCTGGCGCTGGCCGCCGTGCTGCACTACGTGCTGCGCAAGTCGCGCTGGGGCGTGGCAATGCTGGCCGTGGTGCAGAACCGTGACGCCGCACGCCTGATGGGCATTCCCATCCGCCGCACCATCGCCGGCGCGTTCGCGCTGTCGACGCTGCTGGCCGGCATTGCCGGCGTGCTGATTGCGCCGCTGTTCAACGTGCAGGCCGACATGGGCACCGTCTTCGGCCTCAAGGCCTTCGCCGTGGCGATCCTGGGCGGACTGTCCAGCGCCTGGGGCGTGATGGTGGCCGGCCTGATCTTCGGCGTTGCCGAGGCCATGATCACCGCATCGCTGGGCTCCAGCTACACCCAGATCATCACGTTCGCGCTGGTGATCGCCATCCTGGCCCTGCGGCCCGATGGCCTGTTCGGACGCGCGGAGGTGCGCAAGGTATGAACAAGACGATGAGTTCCACGGTATCCGCCCCGCTTCCCGTTGGCGCACCGCGCGCCGCCAGCCCGCTGTTCGGACTCGGCACGCCGCTGCAGATCCTGGCGATGGCCGCCGTGTTGGTCGGCGCCGCAGCGCTCGCGCTGTCGCTCAATGGCTATTTCGTGTTCGTGATCGCCGGGGTCGCCATGCTGGCGATCTGCGGCGTCGGGCTGAACCTGCTGCTGGGGCTGACCGGGCAGGTGTCATTCGGGCATGTCGGCTTCTATGCGATCGGCGCCTACACGGTGGCCATCCTGACCGGCCAGGCCGGCTGGAGTTTCTGGGCAGCGTGGCCGGCGGGCATGCTGGCCGCCGCCCTGCTGGGCGCGCTGCTGGCCCTGCCCGCCCTGCGCGTCAAGGGGCCGGGACTGGCGATGGTGACCATCGCCTTCGGCTTCATTGTCGAGCATGGCGCCGTGGAATGGCGCGGCCTGACCGGCGGGCAGAACGGGCTGATGGGCATCGCCCAGCCGTCGCTGCCCGGAGTGGAAGGTGGCGAGCGCGCGTTGGCGCTGATCGCCATTGCCGTGCTCGGCGTGGCGCTGGCCGCCTATGCCCGCATCTCGCGCGGCAGTTGGGGCGCCGCCATGCGCGCCGTGCGCGACAGCGAGGCCGCCGCCGCGTCGATTGGCGTGAACCCGCTCGTGGTCAAGACCGTCGGCTTCGCGTTCTCGGCCGCATTGGCCGGTCTGGCCGGCGGCCTGTTCGCGCCGCTGCAGGGCATGGTAACGCCGGGCATGTTCTCGTTCCTGCAGTCGATCCTGTTCGTGCTGGTGGTCATGATCGGCGGCGCGGGCACCGTGGCGGGGCCGGTGGCCGGTGCCATCGTGGTGGGCCTGCTGCCTGAAATCCTCTCCAGCCTCGAAAACCTGCGCCTGCTCTGCTTCGGCGTGCTGCTGCTGTTGGTGCTGTGGGTGGCGCCCACCGGCATCGTCGGCGTGGCCACGGCTGCGTTCCGCAAGCTGCATCCCAGGGCCGCGCCCGAACACGAGCCCGTGGCCGGGGCCACGCTGCCCACCCGCGCCCCCGAGGCCCGCAGCGGCCTCTCCGCGCTGGGCCTGTCGATGGTGTTCGGCGGCGTGCGTGCGGTGGACAACCTGTCGTTCGAGCTCCCCCCGGGGCATGTCACGAGCCTGATCGGGCCGAACGGCGCCGGCAAGTCCACCGTGCTGAACATGCTGTCGGGCTACTATCGGCCACGCGCCGGCGGCCGCAAGCTGGGCAGCGCGACCCTGCCCGCCCGTGGCGCCTGCCATAGCGCGCGGCAAGGCATCTCGCGCACCTACCAGACCACGCAACTGTTTGCCGGCATGAGCGCGCTCGACAACGTGGCCATCGCCCTGACGCGCGGCAAGCTTGGCACGCTGCTGGGCATCGCCGGTTTCACCGCCCCCGCCGTACGCGCCGAAGCACGCGCGCTGCTGGCCGCCTGCGGCTACACGGGCAACCCGGACACGAGCGCCGCCGACCTGGCCCACGTGGACCGCCGCCTCGTGGAGATTGCCCGGGCACTGGCGACGCGTCCCGCCGTGCTGCTGCTCGATGAACCAGCGGCCGGTTTGTCCCGCGAGGACAAGGCCACGCTGGGCCGCCTGCTGCGCAGGATTGCCGATAGCGGCGTGGCCGTGGGCCTGGTCGAGCACGACATGTCGCTGGTCATGGATGTCTCGGACAGCATCGTAGTCATCGATGCCGGCCAGCATCTGGCGGCCGGCACACCGGAAGCCGTGCGCGAAGACCCGGCCGTGCGCCGCGCGTATCTGGGCGACGCCGCTGCCGTCCCCGTCCGCCATCGGGCCGCATCGTCGGACCATGCGCCGCTGCCCGAGGTGATCGGCGTCAGCCGCCTGCGTGCCGGCTACGGTGCGGCGCCCGTACTGCACGACGTGGACCTGCAGGTGCGCGAGGGCGAGATGGTGGCGCTGCTGGGCGCCAATGGTGCCGGCAAATCCACGCTGATGCGGGCGATGGCGGGCCTGCACCGCCCGGTGCAGGGCGGCATCACGTTCGACGGCAACGACCTGGCCCGGCTCGATGCGGCACGCATCGTCGAACTGGGCGTGGTGCTGGTGCCCGAGGGCCGGCAGGTCTTCCCCGAGTTGTCGGTGCTCGACAACCTGAAGCTCGGCGCGTTCCCGTCAGGCCGCATTTCGCGCGGCGAGATGACGCAGCGGGTGGAATCGATGTTCACGCGTTTCCCGCGCCTGCGCGAGCGGCAGCATCAGCGGGCCGGGCTGCTGTCCGGCGGCGAGCAGCAGATGCTGGCCGTGGCGCGCGGCCTGATGTCGAAGCCGACCGTGGTGCTGCTTGACGAGCCATCGCTGGGCCTCGCGCCGAAGGTCATCGACGAGTTGTTCGCCTCGCTCGACACGCTGCGCGAGGCGTCGATCACGATCCTGCTGGTAGACCAGATGGCTGCGCTCGCACTGTCGCTGGCCGACCGCGCCTATGTGCTCGAAGAAGGCCGCGTGGTGGCGAGCGGCGATGCCGAAGCGCTGGCGCGCGATCCGGCGCTGGTGCAGGCCTACCTCGGCGGGCAGCACGGATGAGCCGGCTCGCCACTTCCTCCGCCGGCATGGTCACCAGCCCGCACGCGCTGGCCAGCGAGGCCGGACGCGACGTCCTGCGCGCCGGCGGCAACGCCATCGAGGCCGTGATTGCCATCGGCGCCACGCTGGCCGTCACCTACCCGCACTTCACGGGGCTGGGCGGCGATGCCTTCTTCATCGTCAGTGACGGCGCCGGCAATGTGCGCACGCTGTCCGGCATCGGCCAGGCCGCCGGCACGCTGCCCGAGTTTGGCGCCGCCATCCCCACGCGTGGCGCGGCTGCGGCGCTGACCACGGCAGCCACGGTCGACACCTGGGACCGCGCTTTCGGCATCAGCCGCAGCCAGTGGGGCGGGCAGCAGGACTGGAGCAGCCTGTTCCGGCGCGCCATCGCGCTGGCGCATGAAGGATTCGAAGTCACGCCCTCGCAACGCTTCTGGCAGGACTTCCGCAAGGACGAAATCGCCGGATGGCCCGGCTTCGCCCACACGTTCCTGCCGGACGGCCGGCTCCCGCAGGCTGGCGACATGCTGCGCCAGCCGGCGCTGGCGCACAGCCTGGAGCGCATTGCCACCCACGGCGCCCGCGAGTTCTACGAAGGCGAGGTGGCCGAGCGCATGGTGGCTGGCCTGCGTGAGGCGGGCTCGCCGCTGACGATGCAGGATCTGGCCCGCACGGCGGCGCGCGACGAGGCGCCGCTGCGCGTGGCCTATCGCGGCGGCGAACTGCTGAGCCTGCCGCCGCCCACGCAGGGCGTCACCACGCTGCAGATCATGGGCATCCTCGAACGGTTCGACATCGGCGGCCTGGCCGAGGGCAGCGCTGACTACTACCACGTGCTCGTGGAAGCCGTGAAACAGGCTTTCATCGAGCGCAACCGGTACGTGGCCGACCCCGAGTTCACCGACGTGCCGACACAGGCCATGCTGTCGCCCGCGCGGCTCTCGGCGCTGGCCGCGCGCATCGATTCCGCGCACGCGCTGCCCTGGCCGCACGTCTACCAGCACGGCGACACCGTCTACCTGGCTGCGGTGGATGGCGAGGGCCGCTGCGCCAGCGTGCTTCAGACCGTGTATTTCGACTGGGGCAGCGGCGTGGTGGCGGGCGATACCGGCATCCTGTGGCACAACCGTGGCGCGGCATTCGTCACGGACGCTACGCATCCGAACGGCATCCGGCCCGGCAAGCGTCCGTTTCATACGTTGAATCCCGGCATGTACCTGCGCGGCGGCAAACCCCGGCTGCTCTATGGCACGCAGGGCGCGGACGGTCAGCCGCAGACGCTGGCGGCCGTGCTGACGCGCATGATCGATCACGGCATGGACCCGCTGGCCGCGCTGTCGCAGCCCCGGTTCCTGCTCGGGCGCACGTTCTCGGACACCCGCGACAGCCTCAAGATAGAGGCCGATGCGGGCGACGATGTGATCGCCGCGCTGGCGGCGCGCGGGCACGAAGTCAGCGTGATTCCCGCGCAGAGCCCGCTGGCGGGCCATCCGGGCGCCATCGCGTTGTACGACGACGGACACCACGCCGGGGCACACGACCCCCGCAGCGACGGCATCGCCCTGCCAGTGTGAGGGGCTTGGGGCCAGCCGACACATTCCTGTTGCATCATCCAGGCAAGGCGAAGCCTGCATGACGCGCGGATGACAAGCGCGCAATATGTAGCGGTTTTGTATCGGCCCGGAACCCGGCCCGGGGCGCCCCGTCCAAAGCAATGTCTGTCGGCTGCCCGTCACGATGCAATGCAGCGTGCAAGCGTCAGCGCGATAGTCCACAATCCCCGACGGAAGAGGCGCACCGCGGCATCGGTTCTCGCAGAGACTGCCACCCGGAAACGCTTCCCTATGTCCCCAGCAACCGCTCCCCTCTCGCCAAGGAGAACACCGTGCTGAGCCCACATGAACTTGCCACGCTGATGCTGATCGGCAACGGCCCCCAGACCCGCGACGACACCACCGCCGCCTCGCGCGAAATCGATCCCGTCGATCTCGACGCCCTCATCACCCGGGACCTCGTGGTCCTTGAAGCCGGACAGGGCAAACGTCCCTGTCCCCAGATCACCGCGAATGGCCGCACGATGCTGGCCGCGGTGGGCCGCCTGAGTTGATTTCCGCGCCCCCGGATCAGTGTTTCACTGACAGGAAAGCGCCCCGCCGCTCGCTATAGTCCCGTGGATGCGCCCCTCGCATCCACGTCCATGACACAAATCCCGCCCTCGCCGACAGGCTGGCAGTCGGACATCCCCGCGCGGCTCGACCGGCTGCCGTGGTCGGCCTGGCATTGGCGCGTGGCCATCGCACTGGGCGTGGCATGGGTGCTCGACGGGCTCGAAGTGACCCTGGTGGGCTCGGTGGGCGCCGTGCTGGAGCGCCCTGACACGCTGGCGCTCGATGCCGCGCAGGTGGGCTGGAGCGGCTCGCTCTACATCCTCGGCGCGGTGATCGGCGCGCTGGTGTTCGGCCGCATGGCCGACCGGCTCGGCCGCAAGAAGCTGTTCCTTGCCACGCTGGCGGTCTACATGGGCGCCACGCTCGCCACGGCGTTCTCACCCAACTTCGCGTTTTTCGCCGTGTGCCGCTTCGTTACCGGCCTTGGCATCGGCGGCGAGTACGCCGCCATCAACTCGGCCATCGACGAACTGATTCCCGCCCGCGTGCGCGGCCGCGTGAACCTGGCCATCAACGGCAGCTTCTGGCTGGGCGCCGCGCTGGGCGCGGGACTGAGCCTGGTGCTGCTGGATCCGCGCGTGTTCGGGCCGGTCTGGGGCTGGCGCGTCTGCTTCGGCCTGGGCGCCGTGCTGGCCGTTGCCATCGTGCTGGTCCGCCGGCATATCCCGGAAAGCCCGCGCTGGCTGACCACGCATGGCCGGCACGAGGAAGCCGGCCGCATCATCGAGGCCATCGAGGCCGAAGTCGAACGGCGGCACGGCCGCCTGCCCGCCGTGGACCCCCGTGCCGTGGTGGCCTACGCCGGCAAACCCATTCCGGCGCTGGGCGACATCATGCGGTTGCTGATCCGCCGCTACCGCTCGCGCAGTGTGGTCACGCTGGCGCTGATGGTGGCCCAGGCGTTCTTCTATAACGCCATCTTCTTCACCTACGCGCTGGTGCTGACGCGTTTCTACGCCGTGCCCGACGAGCGGGTGGCGCTCTATATCTTCCCGTTCGCGCTCGGCAACGCGCTCGGGCCGTTCCTGCTGGGCCCGCTGTTCGACCGTATCGGGCGGCGCAGGATGATTGCCTTGACCTATGTGCTGTCCGGTATCGGCCTGGCGGCCACGGGCTGGGCGTTCGTGGAAGGCTGGCTCGATGCGCGCTCGCAGGCGCTGTGCTGGTCGGCGGTGTTCTTCCTGGCGTCGGCGGCGGCAAGCTCGGCCTACCTGACCGCCAGCGAGGTCTTTCCCCTTGAAATGCGCGCCCTGGCCATCTCGCTGTTCTATGCGGTGGGCACCGGCACCGGCGGCTTCATCGCCCCGGTGCTGTTCGGCATGCTGATCGAAACCGGCAGCCGGGGCGCCGTGGCGGTGGGCTACGGAATCGGCGCCACGCTGGTGATCGTGGCGGGGCTGATGGCGCTGCGGTTCGGGGTGGATGCGGAACGGCGGTCACTGGAGGACATCGCGCCCCCGCTGGGCGCCGAGCGCGACTGAGGCGACGCCGGGGCTGCCCGCGCCTCAACGTTTGTCCCAACGCAAGCCGGCCAGCCCTCCGGGCCGCATTTTGAGAACTGTCCCATATCGTTTCGCGTTGCACGGCTCAAGAATGGTTGCACCGGACACCACTGGCGTGTCCGGCCTGACAACCAACCGAGGGCCACACGATGATGCACGATGCCACAGCAGTGCCGGCAACCCCTGCCGCCCCGGCGGAAGCCAATCCCCTGCTCCGCCCAACTTCAGCCTCCGCCCTTGCGGCCGGATCCCGCCGCTCGATCCTCGATCTCGAAGGCTGCCTGGGCCGGCGCGAGCCGCCGTCCACGGTCGAGATCGACGCGGCCGTGGCCGATCTCCACGAGGCCGACGCCGGGATCGACCCCATGCTCGACGTGCGCCTGCCTTCCCTGCGGCCTGGCCAGCGGTGCTCGGTCATGGACCTCGCCGGCTGTCTCGCACACCGCGCCGAAGGGCCGGCGCCAACGCTGGAGGAACTTGACGACGCCATCGGCAGCGCCGTCAACCAGCGCTACGTGAGGAGCTTCGCATGATCGGACTGGACTCCAACATCGTGCTCCGCTTCCTGGCGCGCGACGATCCGCGCCAGACCGTCCGCGCAACGGCGATCATGAAGTCGCTCTCCACGAGCCTGCGCGGCTTCATCCCGGTCGCGGTGCTGCTGGAGGTGGTCTGGACCATGCGGCGCCAGTATGGCTCGGACCGGGCCAGTATCGCGCGGATCGTCGACTACCTGATCGGCTGCGAGGAACTGGTCGTGGAGTCATCCGACGTCGTGAAATCGGCGCTGTACCTGTACCGCCAGAAGCGCGGCGACTTTCCGGACTGCCTGATCATGCGCGCCTGCGAGGCGGCCGGATGCTCCCAGACGCTGACGTTCGACCGGCGCGCCGCCGAGGGCAATGGCATGCGGCTGGTGAGCTGACGCCGCGCTCAGCTCAGCCCGTCGAGCACGAGGTGCTGGCCATGCATCGCCTCCGCCCCCTCCGACGCGAGGAACGCCACGGCGCGCGCCGCCGCGCCCGTGGACACCCAGCGCGCGGGGTCGGCGCTCGCCATCGCCTGCCGGTTGGCGGGCGTATCGAGGATGCTCGGCGCGATGCTGTTGACGTTGATGCCCGAACCGCGCACCTCGTGGGACAGGCTTTCGACCAGGCGCTGGAGGGCGCTCTTGGACGCCGTGTAGGCGCCCATCGTCGCCGCGCCGCTGCTGGCCGCGCGCGCCGTGACGGCCACGACCTTGCCATGCTGCCGGAACTTCATGGCCGGGATGAAGTGGCCGGTCACGGCCACGAACGACCAGGCGTTGAGATCCATCATGCGGGTCCACGACTCGCGGCTCAGGGCGTGGGTGGGCTCGCCCATCTCGAAGCCGCCCGCCACGTGCACGAGCACGTCGACCGAGCCGAAAGCGTCGAGGATCGCGGCCGCCACCGGCGCCATGGCCGTATCGGACGTGACATCGGCCGCGTGCAGCAGCGTGCCGCCGTGCTCGGGTTCGGGGTGGGCGAACACGCTCTGGAGGTGCTGCAGGCTGCGGTCGACCAGGGCGAGCCGGGCCCCTTCGGCGGCAAACCGGCTGGCGATGGCCCGGCCGAGGGCGCCGGCCGCTCCGGTAATGACGACATGACGACGGGCAGCACTGGCTTCCATGGCGATCTCCGGGGTTGGGGTCTCTCAACGATAGTGCGTCGCGCCCGTCCCGGCAAAAAGTGGCGCCGGCGGCAACTGTACAGTGGCGCGAGACCCAATCTGTGTATGGTTGGCCGCGCCGGCCTGGTGCAAGATGCCGCACTGCCCGGCTCCGGGCGCCCTGCATCCCCTCGTCCCAGGACAACAAGTGCCGCTTTCCCGCTTCAAACAGAGCGATACGCTGCTGGCCGTGCTGGCGCTGACCGCCTCGATGGCGTCGCTCTGCATCGGAACCTCGTTCGCCAAGAGCCTGTTCGGGGCCGTTGGCGCCCAAGGCACCGTGGCCATGCGCGTCACGTTCGCCGCGCTGATCCTGATCGCCGTCTGGCGACCATGGCGCTTTCCGCTGTCGGGCGCCCATGCCCGGGCGATCATGCTCTATGGCGCCGCGCTGGGCGCCACGAACCTGCTGTTCTATATGTCGCTGCGTACGATCCCGCTGGGTCTGGCCATTGCAATCGAGTTCACGGGACCGCTGGCGGTGGCCGTGCTGTCGTCGCGCCGCGCCATCGATTTCGTCTGGATCGCCTGCGCGGTGACGGGGCTGGCGCTGCTGCTCCCGCTCGGCGAGGCCTCGACGCACCTGGACCCCGTGGGCATCGGCTTTGCGCTGGCCGCAGGCGTGGGCTGGGCCCTCTACATCATCTTCGGGCAGATGGCCGGCAACGCCCACGGTGGCCAGGCGACGTCGCTGGGCATGACCATGGCCGCCGTGGTGGCCGTGCCGTTCGGCGTGGCGCACGCTGGCAGCGAACTGTTCAGCCCGGCGCTGCTGCTGTCCGGACTGGCCGTGGGCCTGATGTCGAGCGCGATTCCCTACTCGCTCGAAATGGTGGCGCTGAAGCGGCTGCCGCGCCGGACGTTCGGCATCCTGCTGAGCATGGAGCCGGCCATGGGCGCGTTGGCAGGGCTGGCGTTCCTGCACGAGCAACTGACGCCGGTGCAGTGGGTCGCCATCGGGGCCATCATCACGGCCTCGATCGGCTGCACCGTCACGGCACGCGGCAAGCGGCCGGTCGAGGATCAGCTGGCGGCGAACCAGTCGGCCGGCAGCCACTGAGCGGTGGCCGCCCGGGTTGGCTGCGCGCCGAGGGTCAGATTGACCTCGTGCAGGTAGCTGTCCTCGGGGTTGCGCCGGGCGGAGAAGCCGCAATCGCGCATGATCGCCAGCATCCGGCGGTTCTCGCTCAGCACATCGCCGCGCATCGCGGGCAGATTGCGGGACCGTGCGATCTGCTGGAGCCGCTGGATCAGCCGGCGTCCCAGCCCCTTGCCTTGCCAGCCATCGGCAACGACCACGGCCAGTTCGGCCACGCCCTCGGCATTCACCACATATTCGGCATTGGCGACGATGGCTTCCGAGCCATCCGGCGCCGGAGACGTCACGACCACGGCCACATCACGGCCCGGGCACCGCCCGATAAAGCCGTCGATGACCGCATCGGCCACAGGCCCGCCAGTCAGATAGCGGTAATAGCGGCTTTCACGCGACAACGTATCGATGAACGACCGCAGCCGGGGACGATCGGTATGGCGGACGGCCCGCAACGTGACGCGCTCGCCATTCTTTACCAACCAGGACTCTTCTGTATTGGGCATCCCCGTGAATGCCGCCGTCGCCGTTCCGCTCATCGCCTACCCCTGACTACGTTTAACATAGCCAGAAGCATAGTCGAAACCCTGACTTTTGCAAATGAAGTTAGAGGTGCTATGCTGAAGTCATGGACACGCCACCTGTCGCCCCCGCCCTCACCCCTGCCCAGTTCGACCAATGCTCGATCGCTGGCACCTTGGCTCTTATTGGCGAAAAGTGGACGATACTTATCTTAAGGGACGTGTTTTCGGGTATCAGGCGCTTTGACGATTTCCTGACCCGCCTGCAGTGCTCCCCGGCCGTGCTCTCCGCCCGCCTGAAGACCCTCACCGAAGCCGGGCTGCTACGCAAGGTCGGCTACCGCGAACCGGGCGAGCGGGAGCGCTTCGCCTATCACCCTACGCGCTCGGCCGTCGAACTGCTCCCGGTCATCGTTGGCCTGATGCAGTGGGGCGATGCGCATCTGGCGCCGTGTGGCCAAGGGCCCGCTGAGGTCCGCTCCACCGTCAGCGGCCTCAAGGTGCGCGCGGCGCTGGTCGACGAGCATGACGACCCGGTGCAGCCATCCGAGATGCGGTTGATCTCGCTGCTGTCCCCCAACGCCGCTGACTGAGCGGCCACGCACGCACCGCCTCCAATCATTGCACTGCACCATAGCCGTGCAGCCGCCCAACTCTGGCGCCGCACCACAACGCTCATAAGAGCCTTATAGATAACTTATAAGGCCGTTTTCGCCGCATCAGGTACCGGGGACTCCACCTCGCACGCCTGGCACACCGCTTGCGATACAGATCGCGGGCAGGTCAACGGCGACCTTCCCACCCCCACATGAAAACGGCGGCTATGCCATGAAAGCCGACCGTCCGGACAACGGCGTCCCCCGAACTGGCCTGTCAGCCAGATTCGCGGGACGCCATTTGTTTTTGGAGCACGAGCATGAACGGCAAGGCCACCCGGATCGAACTGCTGAGTTTCAGCACGCCGCAGATGCGCGCTTTCCACCTGACCTGGATGGCGTTCTTTGTCTGCTTCTTCGCTTGGTTTGCCTGTGCGCCGCTGATGCCGGTGCTCAAGGGCGAATTCGGCCTGACGCCGGGCCAGATCGCCAATATCAATATCGCCGCCGTGGCCGTCACCATCATCGTGCGGCTGATCATCGGCCCGATGTGCGACCGCTTCGGCCCGCGCAAGACCTATACCGGCCTGCTGGCGATTGGCGCCATCCCGGTGATTGGCGTCGCGTTTGCCCAGAACTACGAGACCTTCCTGTTCTTCCGGCTGCTGATCGGCGCGGTGGGCGCGAGCTTCGTGATCACGCAGTACCACACGTCGGTGATGTTCGCGCCGAACGTGGTGGGCACCGCCAACGCCGCCTCGGCCGGCTGGGGCAACGCCGGTGGCGGCGCCGCGCAGGGCCTGATGCCGCTGCTGCTGGCCGCCGTGCTGTTCCTGGGCGTGGACCATGCGATGGGCTGGCGCGTGGCGCTGATCGTGCCCGGCGTGCTGATGCTGGTGATGGCCTTCATTTACTGGCGCTTCACGCAGGATTGCCCCGAAGGCAATTACGCCGACCTGCGCGCACGCGGCATCGTCATTTCGGGTGGCAAGGGCGGCGGCGGCTGGGCCAGCTTCCGCGCGGCCTGCACCAACTACCGCGTCTGGATGCTGTTCATCACCTACGGCGCCTGCTTCGGCGTGGAAATCTTCATCCACAACGTGGCCGCCACGTTCTATGTGGACCGTTTCGGCCTGTCGCTGTCGGCGGCCGGCATGGCGGCGGCGAGCTTCGGCCTGCTGGCGCTGTTTGCCCGGGCGCTGGGCGGTTATGTGTCCGACCGCTTCGCCCGCCGTCGTGGCCTCGATGCGCGCTCGATCGTGCTGTTCGTCTTCATCCTCGGCGAGGGCCTGGGCCTGCTGGCCTTTGCCCACGCCTCGGGCGTGGCCACCGCCGTGGCGGCGATGCTCGTCTTCGGCCTGTTCACCCACATGGCCTGCGGCGCCACCTACGCACTGGTGCCGTTCATCGACCGCAAGGCGCTGGGCGGCGTGGCCGGGATCATCGGCGCGGGCGGCAACGTGGGTGCCGTGGCCGCGGGCTTCCTGATGAAGGGCCTGGGCGACCTGCAGCAGACGCTGACCTGGCTCGGCGTGGCCGCCACGCTGGCCGCCGTCTGCGCCATCGCCGTGCGCTTCAGCGCCGAGCACAAGGCGCAGGAACAGGCGCTGTACGAAAGCGCGCTGGCCAACTGAACGACAACGCAAAAACAATCCCCGGACAAGGAAAGCACCATGAAGATCATCATCGTCGGGCACGGCATGGTCGGCCACAAGTTCCTGGAATGCCTGGCCGATGCCGGCGCGCAGGACCTCGAAGTGACCGTGCTCTGCGAGGAGCCGCGTCCCGCCTACGATCGCGTCCACCTGTCCGAGTTCTTCGCCGGCAAGTCGGCCGATGACCTGTCGCTGGTGCCCGAAGGCTTCTTCGCGCAGCACAACAACATGCTGCTGCGCCTGAACGCCAGGGCCACCGCCATCGACACCGCTGCCCGCTCGGTTACCACGTCCACCGGCGAAACCCTCGCCTACGACAAGCTCGTGCTGGCCACCGGCTCGTACCCGTTCGTGCCGCCGCTGCCGGGCAAGGACCGCAAGGACACCTTCGTCTACCGCACCATCGAGGATCTGGAGGCGATGCTCGAATGCGGCCGGCGTGCGAAGTCCGGCGTGGTGATCGGCGGCGGCCTGCTGGGCCTGGAATGCGCCAAGGCCCTGCGCGACATGGACCTGGAAACCCACGTGGTGGAGTTCGCCCCGCGCCTGATGGCCGTGCAGGTGGACGATGGCGGCGGCCGCATGCTGCGCCAGAAGATCGAGGAACTGGGCGTCAAGGCCCACACGGGCAAGAACACCGTGGAGATCGTCGATGGCGTGGACGGCACGCACCGCATGAACTTCACCGATGGTTCGCACCTGGACACGGACATGATCGTGTTCTCGGCCGGCATCCGTCCGCGCGACGAACTGGCGCGCGAGAGCGGCCTGGCGGTGGGCCCGCGCGGCGGCATCGTGATCGACAACAACTGCCTGACCTCCGACCCCCACGTCTACGCCATCGGCGAGTGCGCGCTGTGGGACGGCAAGATCTACGGCCTGGTGGCCCCGGGCTACGACATGGCCCGCGTGGCCGCGCGCCACCTGCGCGGCGAGGCAGCCGAGTTCGGCGGCGCCGACATGAGCACCAAGCTCAAGCTGATGGGCGTTGACGTGGCCAGCATTGGCGACCCGCACGGCAACGTGCCGGGCAGCCGTTCGTACCAGTTCACCGACGAGCGCAAGCAGGTCTACAAGAAGCTCGTGGTGTCCGACTGCGGCAAGTTCCTGCTCGGCGGGGTGCTGGTGGGCGATGCCGCCGAGTACGGCACGCTGCTGCAGATGATGCTGAACCGCATCGAGCTGCCCGAATCGCCCGAATTCCTGATCCTGCCCGCATCCGATGGCCAGGCCAGGCCGGCGCTGGGCGCCGACGCACTGCCGGACACCGCCCAGATCTGCTCGTGCAACAACGTCAGCAAGGGCCAGATCTGCGCCGCCGTGACCGATGGCGCCACCAGCATCGGCGCGCTGAAGACCTGCACCAAGGCCGGCACGGCCTGCGGCGGCTGCGTGCCGCTGGTCACGCAGATCATGAAGGCCGAGATGAAGAAGCAGGGCATGGCCGTCAACAACCATGTCTGCGAACACTTCCCGTACTCGCGCCAGGAGCTGTACCACCTGGTGCGCGTGGGCAAGTTCAAGTCGTTCGACGACCTGCTGGCCGCGCACGGCAAGGGCCTGGGCTGCGATATCTGCAAGCCCACGGTCGGCAACATCCTGGCCTCGTGCTGGAACGACTTCGTGCTCAAGGAGGAACACGCCAGCCTGCAGGATTCGAACGACTACTTCCTGGCCAACATCCAGAAGGACGGCACGTATTCGGTGGTGCCGCGCATGCCGGGCGGCGAGGTCACCCCCGACGGCCTGATCGCCGTGGGCCAGGTGGCCAAGAAGTACGGCCTGTACACCAAGATCACCGGCGGCGCCCGCGTGGACATGTTCGGTGCCCGCCTGGAGGAACTGCCGCTGATCTGGGAAGAACTGGTGGCCGCCGGATTCGAGTCGGGGCACGCGTACGGCAAGTCGCTGCGCACGGTGAAGTCGTGCGTCGGCTCCACGTGGTGCCGCTATGGCGTGGATGACTCGGTGGGGCTGGCCATCGAGGTCGAGAACCGCTACAAGGGCCTGCGCGCGCCGCACAAGATCAAGTTCGGCGTTTCGGGCTGCACGCGCGAATGTGCCGAGGCGCAGGGCAAGGACGTGGGCATCATCGCCACGGAAAAGGGCTGGAACCTCTACGTCTGCGGCAACGGCGGCATGAAGCCGCGCCACGCCGAACTGCTGGCCGGCGACCTGGACCGCGAGACGCTGATCCGCTACGTGGACCGCTTCCTGATGTTCTACGTGCGCACCGCCGACCGCCTGCAGCGCACCAGCACCTGGCGCGACAACCTCGAAGGCGGCCTGGAATACCTGAAATCCGTGGTCATCGACGACAAGCTCGGCATCGGCGCCGAACTGGAGAGCGAGATGCAGCACGTGGTGAACACGTACGAGGACGAGTGGAAGAAGGCCATCACCGACCCGGAAACCCGCAAGCGCTTCCGCCACTTCGTCAACAGCGACCTGCGCGACGACAACCTCGTCTTCCTCGAGGAGCGCGGCCAGATCCGCCCGGCCACGCCCGAGGAACGGAACTTGCAGCGCTCCCGCCTGCACCACATCCCGGTGGTTGCCGTGCCCGCGAAAGCAGCCTGATACGCGTCAATTTGAGGAGAACGTGATGAATCAAGCCCACCATCCCGAAACCTGGACGGCCATCTGCACCTTGCGCGATATCGTGCCCAATACTGGTGTGTGCGCGCTGATTGGCAGGCAACAGGTGGCGGTGTTCCGCATCGGACGCGGCGAGGACGTCTACGCGATCGCCAATTTCGATCCGAACTCCCAGGCCAACGTGCTCTCGCGGGGGCTGGTCGGCAGCCTGGGCGACCGCCTCGTGGTGGCCTCGCCGATCTACAAGCATCACTTCGACCTGCGCACCGGCGAGTGCCTGGAGGCGCCGGAGCACTCGATCGACGCGTACCGGGCCCGGGTCTACGACGGCAAGGTGTGGATCGCCACGGTCGCGGTGGCGCGCGAGACCGAGGAAGAGATGGCTGCCTGAAACCCGGGCCGCCTGAATGGGCGGCCCAACCTGGATCCCCCCATGACGCCCCCCTCGCAGTCTCCCGCCATCTCCGCCCCGGCCGCCCGCCCCCGGCTGGTCGTCGTCGGCAACGGCATGGCCGGCATGCGCACCGTGGAGGAACTGCTGAAGCTGGCGCCGGACCTCTACGACATCACGGTCTTCGGCGCCGAGCCGCACGGCAACTACAACCGCATCCTGCTGTCGCCGGTGCTGGCGGGCGAGAAGACCGTCGACGACATCATGCTCAACTCGCGCGACTGGTACGCGCAGCACGGCATCGAGCTGCTGGCTGGCGACCCCGTCGTGGCCATCGACCGCCCGCGCCGCGTCGTGCGCTCGGCTTCGGGCCGGGAGGTCCGCTACGACCGCCTGCTGCTGGCCACCGGCTCCAGGCCGTTCATCCTGCCCGTGCCCGGCCACACGCTCGATGGCGTGATTGCCTTCCGCGACATCCAGGACGTGGAGACCATGCTGCACGCCGCGCGCAACCATCGCCACGCGGTGGTCATCGGCGGCGGCCTGCTGGGGCTGGAAGCCGCCAACGGGCTGATGCGCCAGGGCATGGACGTGACCGTGGTCCACCTGGCCGACACCCTGATGGAGCGCCAGCTCGACAAGCCTGCCGCCGAATTGCTCAAGGGCGCGCTCGAACGCAAGGGCCTGCGCTTCCTGCTCAACGCGCAGACCGCCGGCATCCTGGGCGATGAACGCGTGACCGGCGTGCTGTTCAGGGACGGCACGCGGATTCCGGCAGATCTGGTGGTGATGACCGCCGGCGTGCGCCCGAACATCGAACTGGCCGCCGGCGCCGGGCTGCACTGCGAGCGCGCCATCGTCGTGGACGACACGCTGCAGACCTTCGACCCGCGCATCTATGCCGTGGGCGAGTGCGTGCAGCACCGCCAGGCCACCTTCGGCCTGGTGGCGCCGATCTGGGATCAGGCGCGCGTCTGCGCCGCCCATCTGGCCGGCGCGGGGCACCGCCGCTACGTGCAGCAGGCCACCGCCACCAAGCTCAAGGTCACGGGCGTTGACCTGTACTCGGCCGGCGATTTCATCGGCGCCGAAGGCAGCGAGGACCTCGTGCTGCGCGATGCGCGCCGGGGCGTCTACAAGCGGCTGGTGATCCAGGACGGCCGCCTCGTGGGCGCCGTGCTCTACGGCGACGTCAAGGACGGCCCGTGGTACTTCGACCTGATCCAGAGCGGCAAGTCCGTGGCCGCGCTGCGCCAGCGGCTGCTGTTCGGGCAGGCCCAGTGCGAGGCGCTGGCCGCCTGAAACGTCCCGCCAACACAGAGACTGATTCGTGAACCTGTCCGATATCGCGGTGGTCGCCACCACCCCCACCAGGACCGTATCCACCACGTGCCCGTACTGCGGCGTGGGATGCGGCGTGCGCGCCACCGTGCGTGCCGACGGCCAGGTTGAAGTCCAGGGCGACGCCGATCATGCGTCGAACTCCGGCCGCCTGTGCGTGAAGGGCTCCGCCCTTGGCGATACCCTCGGCCTCGACGGCCGGCTGCTTTACCCCCAGCTCCGCGCGGCCGATGGCACGCTGCACCGAACCAGCTGGGACGACGCGCTGCACCGCGTCGCCAGCGGCTTTGCCGACGTGATCGCCCGGCACGGCCCCGACGCCGTGGCGCTGTACGTCTCCGGCCAGATCCTGACCGAGGACTACTACGTCGCCAACAAGCTCATGAAGGGCTTTATCGGCTCGGCCAACATCGACACCAATTCGCGGCTCTGCATGTCGTCGGCCGTGGCCGGCCACAAGCGCGCGTTTGGCGAGGACCTCGTGCCGTGCAGCTACGAAGACCTCGAATCGGCCGACCTCGTCGTGCTGGTGGGCTCGAACACCGCGTGGTGCCACCCGATCCTGTTCCAGCGCCTGACGCGCGCCAAGGAAGCCCGGCCCGAGATGAAGATCGTGGCCATCGACCCGCGCCGCACCGCCACGTGCGAACTGGCAGACCTGCACCTGCCGCTGCGAGCCGGCACCGACGTGCGGCTGTTCAACGGCCTGCTGTCCTACCTGTCCCGCCACGGCCACGCCGACCGGGCGTTTGTCGAGGCCCACACCAGCGGACTCGATGACGCGCTGGCCGCCGCCCGGGCCGACGACACCGAGATCGCCGCCCTCGCCCGCGCCTGCAAGCTCGACGCGCAGGATCTGGAGCAGTTCTTCGCGCTGTTCGCCGGCACGGAAAAGGTCGTCACCGCGTTCTCGATGGGCGTGAACCAGTCTTCGTCGGGCACCGACAAGGTCAACGCCATCGTCAACTGCCACCTGCTGACCGGGCGCATCGGCCGCCCGGGCATGGGGCCGTTCTCGCTGACCGGGCAGCCCAACGCCATGGGCGGCCGCGAGGTGGGCGGGCTGGCGAACATGCTGGCCGCCCACATGGAGCTGGCCAACCCGGTCCATCGCGCGATCGTGCAGGATTTCTGGCAGTCTCCCCGGATGGCCGACCGGCCCGGGCTCAAGGCCGTGGACCTGTTCCAGGCCATCGAGGCGGGCACGGTCAAGGCGGTCTGGGTGATCGGCACCAACCCCGTGGTCAGCCTGCCCGACGCCGACCAGGCCCGCCGCGCGCTGGCAAGGTGCGAACTGGTGGTGGCCTCGGACATCGTCACCCGCACCGATACCAACGACGCGGCCCACGTGCTGCTGCCCGCGCTGGGCTGGGGCGAGAAGGACGGCACGGTGACCAACTCCGAGCGCCGCATCTCGCGCCAGCGGGCCTTCCTGCCTGCCCCCGGCGAGGCACGCGCGGACTGGGACATCCTCTGCGACGTGGCCCGCCGCATGGGCTTTGCCGGCTTCGACTACGCCGGCCAGCATGAAATCTTCGACGAGCACGCACGCCTGAGCGCGTTTCGCAATCGCGCCGGTCCCGATGCCGACGACCGCGATGCACCCCGCATGTTCGATATCGGCGGCCTTACCGGTCTTGGCCGCCAAGCCTACGACGAACTCGTGCCCGTGCAATGGCCGCTGCGCGCCGCCACGGCGCCCGGCACGCCGCGCCTGTTCGGCGACGGGCGCTTTGCGTTCGGGGACGGACGTGCGCGCTTCGTGGCCACGGCGGCCCGCGCACCGGTCCACGCCGCCGACGACGACTTTCCACTGATCCTGAACACGGGCCGCGTGCGCGACCAGTGGCACACGATGACGCGCACCGGCCGCGCCGCGCGGCTGGCCGACCATCTGCCCGAGCCGTTCGTCGACATGCACCCGCAGGACGCCCTGCTGTGCGGCGTGGGCGAAGGCAAGCTGGCGCGCGTGACCAGCCGCTGGGGCGCCATGGTGGCGCGCGTGCGCTTTGGCGGCGGCATTCCGCGCGGCAGCGTGTTCGTGCCGATCCACTGGAACGACCAGTTCAGCTCCGACGCCCGCGTCGGCGCCGTGGTCAATCCGGCCGTCGACCCGGTCTCCGGCGAGCCCGAGTTCAAGCACACCCCGGTGCGCGTGGACGAATTCCGCGTGTCGTGGCACGGCTTCGCGCTGAGCCGCAACGCCCTGCCCGCCGACGCGCTGACGTACTGGACGCGCATCCAGGGCCAGCAGTTCCACCGCTACGAGTTTGCCGGCCGCGACGTGGTGGCCGACCGCACCGCCTGGGCGCGCGACCTGCTCGGCGTGCAGGACCCGGACGCCGACTGGCTCGAATACGAAGACCGCACCGCCGGCGTCTACCACGCCGGCTACGTGGTCGACGACCGGATCGCGGCCTGCGTCTACGTCTGCACGCGCGCCGAGTTGCCCTCGCGCGCCTGGCTCTCGCAGTTGTTCGGCCAGGAGCGTCTGGAAGACGCCGACCGCATCGGCCTGCTGCTGGGCCAGCCGCTGGAGAAGACCGCCGACGCCGGCCCCACCATCTGCTCGTGCTTCGGCGTGGGCCGCAACACGATCTGCGACGCCGTGCGCCAGCACGACCTCAAGACGCCGGCCGAGATCACCGCCTGCGTCAAGGCGGGCGGCAACTGCGGCTCCTGCGTGCCGGAGCTGCGCAAGCTGCTGGTGGAGATCCGCGTGGCCGAGGCGGCCTGAGGGCGCTTCCCGGCCTGTCCTGTTCCGGTCCGTCTGTATCTTGACAAGCGCGGGGCCGGCGCTAAAGCTATGGGCCTTGCGCGTGCCCCTGCGCGCCCCCTCCCGGAACCGCCATGACCACCCTGATCCTGCCCACCTATGCCGATGTCGAGGCCGCCGCCGGCCGCATCGCCGGCTACGCCAACCGCACGCCGGTCAACACCTCGCGCACGCTGAACGACCTGCTCGGCGCCGAAGTCTTCTTCAAGTGCGAGAACTTCCAGCGCATGGGCGCCTTCAAGTTCCGGGGGGCGTTCAACGCGCTGTCCCGCTTCACGCCCGAACAGCGCCGGGGCGGCGTGGTGGCGTTCTCGTCGGGCAACCACGCGCAGGGCATCGCGCTGTCGGCGCGGCTGCTCGGCATGCCGGCCACCATCGTGATGCCGCATGACGCGCCCGCCGCCAAGGTGGCCGCCACGAAGGGCTATGGCGCCACCGTGGTCAGCTATGACCGCTACAAGGAAGACCGCGAAGCCATCGGCCGCCGGCTGGCCGAAGAGCACGGCATGACGCTGATCCCGCCGTTCGACCACCCCGACGTGCTGACGGGCCAGGGCACGGCGGCCAAGGAGCTGTTCGAGGAAACCGGCCCGCTGGACGCGCTGTTCACGCCGCTGGGCGGCGGCGGCCTGCTCTCGGGCACTGCGCTGTCCACGCGCGCGCTGGCACCGGCCTGCAAGCTGTACGGCGTGGAACCGGAGGCCGGCAACGACGGCCAGCAGTCGTTCCGCAGCGGGTCGATCGTCAGGATCGACACGCCCAAGACCATCGCCGATGGCGCGCAGACCCCGGCGCTGGGCCATTACACCTTCGGCATCATCAAGCGCGATGTCACTGACATCCTGACCGCGACCGACGCCGAACTCGTGGAGGCCATGCGCTTCTTCGCCGAGCGGATGAAGATGATCGTGGAGCCGACCGGCTGCCTGGGGCTGGCCGCCGTGCTGCAGCAGAAGCAGGCGCTGAAGGGCAAGCGCGTGGGGGTGATCATCAGCGGGGGCAACGTCGACATCGCGCGGTTCAGCGAGCTGCTGGCGGCCTGAGCCCGGCGCGGCCGGGGCGCGCCGGTCCTGTATCCTTGCCGGACTGCTCCCGATCCTGGCAT
The DNA here is from genome assembly GCF_004217045.1 of Cupriavidus agavae. Classification (GTDB taxonomy): domain Bacteria; phylum Pseudomonadota; class Gammaproteobacteria; order Burkholderiales; family Burkholderiaceae; genus Cupriavidus; species Cupriavidus agavae. The sequence continues at coordinate 271,672 of NZ_SGXM01000005.1, read as the reverse complement.
GACAGACTCCCCTTCCCACCGCTCGCCCGAATCCACCGGCAAGCCGCGCCGCGTCACCATCCATGACGTGGCGCGCGCGGCCGGCGTGTCGCTGACCACGGTCTCGCACGCGCTCAACGACCGCGGGGTGGTCGATCCGGAAACGCGCGCGCGCGTCAAGCGGATTGCCGGCGAACTGGGCTACCGCGCCAGCGTGCGCGCCCGGCGGCTGCAGTCGGGGCGGGCCAACTGCATCGCGCTGCTGTCCTCGATGCCCTTCGCGGTGGCCGGCGGCACCTCGCGGCTCGGCTTCATGATGGAGGTCGCGGCCATCGCCGCCGAGTCCGCCATGGCGCGCGGTCTCGGCGTCGTGCTTGTGCCGCCGCTCGAAGGGGCCGGCGGGCTGCTCGAATCGCTCGACATCGACGGGGCCATCGTCATCGAACCGGTGGCCGGCGACCCGAACATTGCACGGCTGCGCGGCCGGGACGTCAGCATCGTGTCGATTGGCCGCGAGCCGCTCACGGACACGCCCGAGCCCTATGTCGACCTGCAATCGGCACACACCGCGAATCTGCTGCTGGAACACCTCCACGACCAGGGCTGCCGGCAGATCGGGCTGATGATCGGCGACGGCGCGCGGCAGTCCTATCTGGAAATGGAGCGCGTCTACCGCGCATTCACGGCCTCGCGCGGCCTGCCCTGCCATCTGGTCAAGGCCCCGGAGGCGCTGGGCGAGGCGGCCGGTGCCGACGCCTGCGCGCAACTGCTGGAACAACTGCCCGCTCTGGACGGCCTGTGCGCGCCAGTGGACGCCTTCGCCGTGGGCGCCATGCACCACCTGCGCGCCGTGGGAAAAAGCGTGCCGGGGCAAGTCCTGGTGGTCACGCGCTACGACGGCATCCGCGCCCGCGCCGCCCAGCCGCCGCTGACGGCCGTCAACCTGCATCTCGAAGCGGTGGCCGCGCTGGCGGTGGAACTGCTGTTCGCGCACATCTCGGGCGAGTCCGGCCAGCGCAGCGTCATCGGGCCGTCGCCCGAACTGGTGCCGCGCGCGTCTTCGCTGCGTAACTAGCTGCGCAGCAGCACCACCGCGCCGGACACCAGCGCGAACACGAGCACGCCCATCCGCAGCATCCGCTGGTTGATGCGCCGGTGCACCAGGTGGCTGGCAACCATCCCCGCCGCCAGCACGGGCAGCAACCCCAGCGCGTAGAGCACCTGCGTCGTGCCGAGGCGGTCTCCCAGCGCCAGCACCACCAGCGAAATCACTTCGCCGAACAGGAAGCACAGCGCCACCGTTGCCCGCAGCGTCGCCACGGGCGCGTGCTGGTAGGCCAGCGCCAGCGGCGGGCCGCCCACGCCGGTAGCCGTCTCGGTAACGCCGGTGATCAGGCCGGTCGACGCGAAAGTCAGCCGTCCGGGCGTGAACGCGGGTGCGGCCAGCGACACCACGGCGGCGGCAATGGTACTGCCGCCCACCAGCATGTTGAGCCAGGCCATCGGCATGGCCACCAGCACCCACAGGCCGCCGAACGTGCCGGCAACGCGTCCGGCGCTGATCCACCCGGCCCCGCGCACGTCGATGGCATGGCGCTCGCGCCAGGCCACATAGGCGTTCAGCGGCAGCATCGCCAGCAGCAGCGCGCCGGGCAGCATGGCCGGCGCGGCCAGCGCCAGCACCGGCACCACGATCAGCGCGAAGCCCATGCCCGTGGTGCCCTGCACCAGCGCGCCCGTGAACACGGCCACGCAGACGCTGAAGCCGGTCAGATCCATCGCCATCGCCATCGTCATGCCCGCGCCCCCGTCCCGGCCCGAGCGTGCCGGGCACGGTGCAGGTCCGCCGCCTCGTGCAGCTTGCGGATCGGCGCGCCGGCAATGGTGTCGTCGGCCATGGCGCGGATGTCGCGCAGCAGCGCGCGGGCGTCCCAATCCACGGGCCAGCCGTCCCACAAGCGCAACTGGCCGTCCACCACCACGGCGCGGATCTGGTCGCGGTTGGCCAGGCGCACCAGCTCCCAGGTCAGGTCCCAGGACGGGGCCAGCTCCGGCACGTCGAGATCGACGAGCAGGAAGTCTGCCCGCTTGCCCTGCGCGATCTCGCCCGTCAGCGCGCCCAGCCCGGCCACAGCGGCGGCGCCGTGGGTGGCCATGTCCACCCACCGCCAGCCCGCCCCGCAGGACGAATCGCCCACGCCAATGCCGAACGCGAAGCGCTGCGCGGCCTCGGCGTAGTCCAGCAGGCGGAAGCCATCGCTGCGGGTGCCGTCCGTGCCGAGCCCCAGCCGCACGCCGAACGTGGCCATGGTCTCGGCCGGCGCCACGGCGTTGCCTTTCCACGCGCTGGCCACCGGGTTGTAGGCTACCGCCGTCCCGGTATCGGCCAGCAGCCGGATCTCGCGCGGCGTCACCAGCGTGGCGTGGGCCAGCAGCGCGGCCGGCCCCAGCGCGCCGATCGCGGCCAGATGCTCGATGGGACGCGCACCGCAGACATTGAGCGACCGCTCCACCGCCACCAGATGCTCGTTGGCATGGGTCTGGAAGACCCGCCCCGCTTCCGCGCACATGCGGTAGACGTGCTGCAGCATGGCGTCGCTGGCCACCTCGGGAATCGAGATCGCGAGCGACGGCGTGACGAGCCGGTTTGTCTCGTACTGGCCCAGGTGCGCGGCGGCGCGCCGCAGGATCGGGCCGGCATCGAGCGTGTCGGCACCGGGCCGGTCATTGCAGATCAGGCCCAGCACGCAGCGGATGCCGGCATCGGACACGGCCCGCGCGATTGCGTCGAGTCCTGCGTCGCTGCGCGTGCCGGCGTCGACCACCGTGGTGAAGCCGCCGCGCAGCGCTTCGAGCGCCGCCAGCTTCGACGACAGGTACAGGTGCTCCGCCTTCAGGCTGCCTTCGAGCGGCACCCAGATGCGCCGGAAGATCTCCGAGGGCTCGCCGAACACCAGCGACTTGCCGAAAGACTGGGTCAGGTGATGGTGGGTGTCGATCATGCCCGGCATCAGCAGCGTGCGCGGCAGCGGGCGCGTCTGCAGCGCCGGGTAGCGTGCCTCGATGTCCGCGACGCGGCCCACGGCCGTGAAGCAGCCATCCTCGACGACCACGGCGTGGCCGCGCACCGCACCCTGGCGCAGCAGCAGCCACTCGGGCGCAAGGATGTGGGGCGCCGCCAGGTCGCCGGGCCGGAGCGGTGCGGAAGACGACGGAGTCTCGCCCGGCCATGCCGGGTGGGATCGGAAGGATTGGGTCATGGTGTCAGTGCGTGGCGGAGGCCGCCCCGGCTTGCGCCGCGGCGCGCCGGGCGCCGGTATGGAAGAAGAGGAAGTTCAGCAGCGCGGCCGTGATGGCGCCCATCGCCACGCCGTTGCCGAGCAGGATGCGCAGGTTGCCCGGCAGCGCCTCGTAGATGCCCGGCACCAGGATCGGCAGCAGGCCCACAGCCAGCGCCACGGCCACCACGTACATGTTGGCGTGGTCGCGCAGGTCCACGCGGCGCAGCATGTCGATACCCATGGTGCCGACGATGCAGAACACCACCAGGCCCGTGCCGCCCACCACCGCTTCGGGAATCGCGCTGATCAGGGCCGATACCGGCACCAGCAGCCCGCAGGCCACCAGGATGGCGCCGGACACCGCCGTGACGAAGCGGGACCGCACGCCGGTGGCGCGCACGATGCCGATGTTCTCGCCGCTGGTGATGATCAGCGACGTGCCGAACATGCCGCCCAGCAGCGAGGTCAGCGCATCGGCCCGGATCGTGCGCGGCACGTCGCGCTGCTGGTCGACGGGACGGCCCACGGCATCGCTGATCGCCAGCGTCTGGCCGGTGGCCTCCACCATCGAGATCACCGCGAACACCATCAGCGGCACGGCGGCCACCACATCGAAGCGCGGCCATCCGAACGGGAACGGCGTAGGCAGGGCCAGCAGCGGCGCCCCTGCCAGTTGCCCCACATGGAACGCCCCCAGGGCCACCGCGCAAAGCGCCCCGCCCACCAGCCCCAGCAGGATGGCAAGCTGTGCCAGCATGCCCGACAGCAGGCGCGAGGCCGCCACGGTGCAGGCGAGCGTGACGAAGGCCAGCAGCAGGTTGAGCGGCGCCACGGCATCGCCGGCGGCCGGATGGCCGGCAACCAGCCGGCCGGACACCTGCGCCAGGTTGATCGCCACGAGCAGCAGCATCGTGCCCACCACCACTGGCGGGAAGTACCGCAGGCAGCGCCGGAACACCGGCAGCACGAGGAAATAGAACGCGCCGGTCAGCAGCACGGCGCCCGCGGCGGTCTGCACATCGGTCTGCTGGGCGATCAGGATGAACAGCACGATGGGCGCCCCGCCCGGCAGCATCACGAACGGCAGCCGCGCGCCAAAGCCGTTCCGGCCGAGCGACTGCAACAACGTGCCCAGGCCACACACGACAAACGTCGCGCTGAGCAACCCGATGGACAGCGCCGTCGGCAAGCCAAGCGCCTTGCTCATCAGGAACACGGCCGCGATCGGCGATGCGGCCATCACCAGCACGTGCTGCAGGCCAAACATGAACAACTGGCGCCATGGCAGGCGCTCGTCCACGGGGGCGGGAATGGGGTGTGACATGGGTCTCTCTCCTGTCTTGTCGATCGGTCGTCGTGCCGGTGACCGTGGGCAAATTCGCCGCGTCTGTGCGCAGTTAGCCTCTATTTGTCGTCTTCGTACTTAACCAAAACGTTTTGGTTAATGTAAGCGATGAATCCGGGAACTGCCAAGGAGAATTTTGGAAAGCGATGGAACACCACCCCGGCGCAGCGGCCGGGGCCGGCGCGGTCAGTCGCGCTTGCGGTCGCTGACCACCACCAGTGCCTGGGCCTGGACACGGCCGGTGGAGCGCGAGCGGTGCGGAATCGCGGCGTTGAAATACAGCGAATCGCCGGCCTGCATCGGCACGGTGCGGTCGTCGAAGACGACTTCCATCGCGCCGGAGATCACGAAAATCAGCTCCTCGCCCGCATGGCTGGCCATGGGCTGGTCTTCGGCAAGCGTGAACGGCGGCAGCATGATGAACGGCTGCATCGCCTTGTCCGGGCGGGCGGTGGCGATGGCTTCGTAGGTGTAGCCCTGGCGCTCCGTGGAGGGGCTGAAGGGAACCCGGTCGGCGGCCTTCACCAGCAGGATTTCATTGCTGCGCGGTGCGCGGGCAATCAACTGGTCGACCGTCACGCCGAGCGCATCGGCCAGTTTCAGCACCGTGCCGATGGTAGGCGACGACAACCCCCGCTCCAGCTTCGACAGGTAGCTTTTGGTCAGCGAGGCGCGCTGGGCCAACTCTTCGAGCGTCAGGCCATTGAGCTTGCGCAGTTCGGCCAGCCGCGCCGCGATACCTGACGGCTCCGCGTTCGGGGCGGAAGGTTGCTTCTCTTTCATCCGGTGGGAGGGGTTCATGCGCATGCCCCTGCACACGCTGGCCCGCCATTGTAAGGGGGCGCACGGAATCCAGACAACATCGGTTGCATGCGTGACACGTTGGTGTCATGCTAGACACACTGGTTTCCAGCAGTGCTCTTCCATCCGCCCCCAAGGAGAAAGCAAGTGCGTCGCCCCCGCCCCCTTCATTCCGCTCGTTCCGCCAGTTCCGCCCGCCCGCAGCGCGCCAGGCTCCGCGCCTGCGTTGCGCTACCCATTGCCCTGTGTGCCGCGCTGCCGCTCGCGGCCCACGCGGGGCCCTATCCCGACAAGCCGATCACGCTGGTGGTGCCATTCGGCGCCGGCGGCATTACCGATCTCGTGGCGCGCGCCACGGGCAAGGCGCTGGCCGAGCAGCTCGGCCAGTCAGTCGTGGTGGAGAATCGGCCCGGCGCGGGCGGCAATATCGCGGCCGATTTCGTGCGGCGCGCCCGCCCGGACGGCTACACGCTGATGTTTGCCACCGTGGGCGTTCTGGCCGTCAATCCGCATACCGAGGTCAAGGTCAATTTCGACAGCGCCAGGGACTTCACCTACGTCTCGCTGGTGGGCTCCACGCCGCATCTGCTGGTGGTCAATGCCGACCTGCCCGCCGCCAACCTGCCCGACCTGATCCGGCTGGCCAGGGCGAAGCCCGACAGCATCAGTGTCGGCACCGCCGGCGTGGGCAGTTCGCCCTACCAGGGCATGCGCGTGCTGCAGGACGTGGCCAAACTCGAATTCCTGCACGTGCCGTTCAAGAGCGGAGCGGAGTCCGTGACCAATGTCGTCTCCGGCCAGGTCAACATGACGTTCGAGGCCACGCCGCAGGTGATGCCGTTCGTCACGTCGGGCAAGCTGCGCGCGCTGGCGGTAGCCAACCCGCGCCGGCTCTCCACCGCGCCACAGGTGCCTTCCACCGCCGAACTCGGCTTCCCCTCGCTGGTATCGGGGTCCGTGGCCGGCCTGATCGGTCCGGCCGGGCTGGACCCGGCCGTGGTCAGCAAGCTCAACGCCGCCGTGGCCACGGCCGTGGCCAATCCCAGGTTCCGCGATACCCTGGTGGCCCAGGGCACCGAACCCATGGCGTCGTCGCCCGAGCAGTTCCGCAAGATGATCGGCGAAGAGAATCGCCGCTGGTCCGTGCTGCTCGGTGCGGACACCAAGGCCCGCTAGGCGGCGCCGGCGATTTCCTCCGATACCATTCCCCTCCAGCACTTCCCAAGGACACATACATGGCCGATACCATGCAACTGAGCAAGGACGAGATCGTCGCCGCCTCGCTCCGGAAAATGCAGACCGAACTGAGCGCGGCAAGAATGCCGTTGCGCGAAGCCGTGGCGGAAACCTGCCGCATCCTGTTCGCCTTCGGGCACGATTCCGGCCTCGCGGGCCAGATCACGGCGCGCGCCGAGGCGCCGGGCACCTACTACACGCAGCGGCTGGGCCTCGGATTCGACGAAATCACGGCAGACAACCTGCTGGTGGTCAACGAAGATCTGGAAGTGCTCGACGGCAGCGGCATGCCCAACCCCGCCAACCGCTTCCACTCGTGGCTGTACCGCGCGCGGCCGGACCTCAACTGCATCGTCCACTCGCATCCGCCACACGCCTCGGCGCTGGCCATGCTCGAAGTGCCGCTGGAAATCTCGCACATGGACGCCTGTGTGCTCTACGGCCAGACGGCATTCCTGGAAAAATGGCCCGGCATCCCGGTCGGCAATGAGGAAGGCGAGATCATCTCGGCCGCGCTGGGCGACAAGAAGGCCATCCTGCTGTCGCACCACGGCCTGCTGGTGGCCGGGGCCTCCGTGGAGGAAGCCTGCGTGCTGGGCGTGATGTTCGAGCGCGCCGCGCGCCTGCAGTTGCTGGCGATGGCGGCCGGCGAGATCAAGCCGATCCCGCCCGAACTGGGCCGCGAGGCGCAGCGGTGGACCAGCACCCAGAAACGGTTCGAGGCCACCTTCGCCTACTACTCGCGCCGCGCGCGGCGCGAGTCGCTGCTCGATCCGGCAACGGTCGGCTGACGGTCGGCGCCGGCTCAGGCCGGCTGGCCGCCGGCGGCGCCCTCGGCCGCCGCCGGCCTGACCAGCCCGTCCGCCCGGAACATGGCCTTGATCCCGCGCACGGCCTGGCGGATGCGGGACTCGTTCTCGATCAGCGCAAAGCGCACGTATTCGTCGCCATAGTCGCCAAACCCGATGCCGGGCGAGACCGACACCTTCGCCTTGGCCAGCAACTGCTTGGCAAATTCCAGCGAGCCCTGCGCACGGTACGGCTCCGGAATCCGCGCCCAGATGTACATCGACGCCTTCGGGATATCCACCTGCCAGCCGGCCTCGATCAGTCCGCGCGCCAGCACGTCGCGGCGCGACTGGTACTGGGCGGCAATCTCCTTCACGCACGACTGGTCGCCTTCCAGCGCGGCAATGGCGGCCACCTGCACCGGCGTAAATGTGCCGTAGTCGTGATACGACTTGATCCGCGTCAAGGCGGCAACCAGGTCAGGGTTGCCCACCATGAATCCAATGCGCCAGCCCGCCATGTTGTAGCTTTTCGACAACGTGAAGAACTCCACGGCGATGTCCTTGGCGCCGGGCACCTGCATGATCGACGGCGCCTGCCAGCCGTCGAACACGATGTCGGCATAGGCCAGGTCGTGCACCACGAAGATGTCGTGCTTGCGCGCCAGCGCGATCACCCGCTCGAAGAAATCCAGTTCCACGCACTGCGCCGTGGGGTTCGACGGGAAGCCCAGCACGATCATCTTGGGCTTCGGATAGCTGCCCCGGATGGCGCTTTCCAGCTCGGCGAAGAAGTCGATGCCCGGCGCCAGCGGTACCGAGCGGATATCGGCACCGGCGATCACGGCCCCGTAGATATGGATCGGATAGCTCGGGTCCGGCACCAGCACGGTATCGCCACGGTCCAGCGTGGCCAGCATCAGGTGGGCCAGCCCCTCCTTGGAGCCGATCGTGACGATCGCTTCCTTGTCCGGATCGATCTCCACGTCATAGCGCTCGCGGTACCAGTGCGAAATGGCCCGGCGCAGGCGCGGAATCCCCTTCGAGGTCGAGTAGCCATGGGTATCGGGCCGCTGCGCCGCATCGACGAGCTTGGCCACGATATGGGGCGGCGTGGCCCCGTCGGGGTTGCCCATGCTCATGTCGATGATGTCCTCGCCACGGCGGCGGGCGGCCATCTTGAGCTCGGCGGTGATGTTGAAAACGTACGGGGGAAGGCGATCGATGCGCGCAAAGCGGCGCTTGCCGGAATCGGCGGTCATGGAGAATCCTCTACGTAAGCGCCCGGAACCGTCCGAGCGACGTCGTGGCCGACTGTCTTCGGCCACTGGGAATCGATCATAGCCAGCCGGGCGCCTTTGCACAACCGGCCGTGCGGTAAAACAGCAAGGAAATCAGAACAGCTTGCCCGGCACGTTGACGGGCCGGTCGGGCGGCAGGTTGCGCACGGTGCAGTCCAGCGCGTCGGCGTTCTCCTTGTTGCCGCCGAACGTGGCGGCGATGGAGTCGCGGTACTGGGGCACGGAGATGCGGTTGTAGTAGAGCCGCGAGGTCTGGTCGAGCCAGTAGACGTAGTTGCTGTCGCTGTCGTCGGAGCCGCTGCGCAGCCATTCGCCCATCGGCTGGCCGCCCAGGCGGGTGTTGGCGCAGACGTCCTGGATCTTGTCGAGATACTTGTTGAGGCCGTGGGCCTCGTAGTTGCGCACCGAATCGGGCGCGCAGGCGGTCAGGGCCAGGCAGGCGGCAAGCAACGGCAGCGGGCGGAGGCTGGGCATGTCAGGTTTCCATGTCGATGGGCACGTCAACCAGTGTAGCCGCGCCCGCGCTTCCGTGCTCCCGCGCCGGGGTGCGTCAGTCGTCCAGCGTCTCGTGCACGGCGGCGTTGCCATGCTTCCAGTAGGCCGACGCGCGGATGCGCTTCTTGTCGATCCCGCGCTCGGCCACCAGGTACTGGCGCACCTCGCGCATTGCGGCGGCCTCGCCGGCGGCCCACACATAGCCCTCGCAGCCTTCGCCCCCGGGCAGCGTCAGCGTCCGCAGGGCCGGCAGCAACTGGCTGCCCTCGGGCTGGCCGCCGCGGTACACCCAGTGCACCTCCGCCCGGCCACCGGTGGCCAGCGGGATGCGCGCCGACGCGTCGCCCACCTCGGCCACCACGATCACGCGCGCATCGGGCCCCAACTCCTCCACGCGGCGGCCGATGGCGGGCAGCGCGGTGTCGTCGCCGATCAGCAGGTGCCAGTCGAACGCCTCCGGAATCACGAACGATCCGCGCGGCCCGCCCACGCCCAGGTACTGGCCCGGCTGCGCCTGCGCGGCCCAGCCCGAGGCGGGGCCATCGCCGTGCAGCACGAACTCGATATCGAGTTCGCGAGCTTCGGCGTCGTAGCGGCGCGGCGTGTAGTCGCGCGCCTCGGGCCGGGGCTGGCCCTCCGGGAACGTGATGCCGTCCGGGCCAACCTGCGGCAGCACGGGCTGCGCGGCGCCCGGGGCCGGAAAGAAGACCTTGAGATGGTCGTCGAACGATGCGGACACGAAATCGGCCAGATCGTCGCCGCCCAGCGTCACGCGCAGCAGTTGCGGTGACACCTGGCGCGTGCGCACCACCTTGAGCAGGCGCATCCTGAGCGGATGACGCACGCGTTGCACGGTCAGGTCACGGGGTTCGGTCATGGATCAGCCCTCCGGGTTCGGTTGGATGGGGGTGCCTTCGATCTCGTCGGCGGCACGTTCGAGGATGGCGGCGATGCGGCGCTGTTCGTCGGCGGGGGCCCCGCTGCGCATCATCATGGCCTGCTTCAGGCGGCCGCGCGCCTGCACGAGTTCGGTGGCCCAGCCGCCCTCTTCCGGCTCGCGCTGGGGCTGGCCGCTCATCGCGCGGCGCATGAACTCCATCTTGCGCGCCACGTGCTGCAACCGGGCCACCATCTGCTCCAGGCGCTCCCGATGCTGGGCAAGGTAGTTGCGGCCCGCGTCGGAAAGCTGGTAGCGCTTCTTGTTGCCCTCGGTGTCCACCGTGGCGTAGCCCACGTCTTCGAGGAAGGTCAGCGCGGGATAGACCACGCCCGGGCTCGGCTTGTAGAAGCCGCCCGTGCGCGTTTCCAGCGCCTTGATCAGTTCGTAGCCGTGGGAAGGTTTCTCGTCGAGCAACGAGAGCAGCAGCAGTTGCAGGTCTTCGGCACTGAACTTGCGGCCACGGCGCAGGTTCTCGCCATCGAAACCGTCGCCGCCGTCATTGCCGTCGAAAGCGCCACCGCCCTGCGACCAGAAGCCGCCGCCGCGCACCATGGCGTGCAGGCCACGCCACTTTCCACTGTGATGGTGGTGATGATGTCCGAAAAGATGTCGCATCGCATGACTCCATATGTCGTAAGACGTATCGTACGATATATGTCTTACGATATAGAGTCAAGCACCAGCCTCAACCCAACCGGAATACCCCCACCGCCGCCGCCAGCTGGTTCGCCTGCGACTCCAGCGAATCGGCCGCTGCCGCTGCCTGCTCCACCAGCGCCGCGTTCTGCTGGTTCACCTGTTCCATCTGGGTCACTGCCTCGCTGACCTGTGTGATGCCGGTGGATTGCTCCAGCGAGGCCGCCGAGATTTCGCTGACGGTATCGGCCAGGCGCTTGACCGCCGAGACGATCTCCTCGATCGTGCTGCCGGCCTGCTGCACCTGGGCACTGCCGGCGTCCACCTTGCCCACCGACGAGTCGATCAGCGTCTTGATCTCCTTGGCCGCATTGGCACTGCGCTGCGCCAGGCTGCGCACTTCACCCGCCACCACGGCGAAGCCGCGGCCCTGTTCGCCCGCGCGGGCCGCTTCCACGGCGGCATTCAGCGCCAGGATGTTGGTCTGGAAGGCAATGCCGTCGATCACGCCGATGATGTCGACGATCTTCTGCGAGCTGGTGTTGATCTCGCTCATGGTATGGACCACGCCGCGCACCACTTCGCCGCCGCGCGAGGCCAGGTCGGCCGCGTTGCGGGCCAGTTCGCTGGCATGCGACGCGCTTTGCGCGTTGTTGCCCACCGTCGAGGTCAGTTGCTCCATGCTGGCGGCGGTCTGTTCGAGCGCCGACGACTGTTCCTCGGTGCGCGACGACAGGTCCGAGTTGCCAGCGGCAATCTCGCGGGCGCCGATCGTCACCGCGTCCGAGCCCGTGCGTACCTTGGTCACGGTCTGCGTCAGGCCGGCCTGCATGCGCGCGAGCGCGTCGAGCAACTGGCCGATTTCATTGCGCCCGGCCTCGGGCACGCGGATCGTCAGGTCGCCATCGGCCACGCGCATGATCAGGTCGCGCGCCTGCATCAGCGGCGTCACCACGAGCCTGCGCAGTGCGAGGTGCACGGCCACGATCAGCACGGCCGACATCGCCAGGCCCACGCACACCAGCACGATCACGCGGCGCAGGCGGGCCGCGTCTTCCTCCATGGCGGCGTCGTTGAGGCCGGTGGCGAACTGCTGGAAGCGCTCCACGCCAGCCGAATACTTCGCGCCGGACGCCGTGATGTCCTTGTCGTTGATGGCGGCATAGCCGTCCGGGTCGCCGGCGCGCAGGGCTTCGAGTCCGCGCTGCACCACGGCCATATGGTCCCGGCCGGCGCTGACGATCTCCTCGCGGGTCGAGGCATCCTGCTTCGGCAGCGCGGGCGCCTTCTCGAAGGCATCCAGTTCGGTGCGGGATTTGCCGATCGACTTCTCGGCGCTGGCGATGGCCTCGGCATTGACCTGGCCGCCGGCCTTGGCCGAGCTGTAGGCGCGCGTCAGCGCGGAGCGCGCGCGCGTCATGTTCTTGTAGGCGTCGTTGATCAGCAGCGCGCGCGTGGAAACAAGGTGCACATTGCCGGCGGCTTCACTGGCGGCGCTGAGCTGGCTCACGCCGAGCGCGGCGCCAAACACGATCATCAGGCCGAAAATCACAAGGGTCGCCAGCAGGCCGTGGCGAATACTGAGGTTGTTCATCAGGGGGGCTCTACTCGTAAGGGGTCCGACCTGCCTTAACGTCCCCGCCCTTTAATTCTTGAGGCGCCGCCCTACCCGGTTTGCGTTACATCAAATTAGCGCGGCAAAAGCGCATTTTGCTGCACTCAAACGCGGTCAGACGTAGGCGATCAGCCGTCCCGCGCAGATCACGAGAAACCACGTCAGGATCGACAGCACGGCGCACAGACGTGCCAGTGGGGGCGGCGCGGTCTGCATTTCCCAGGAGAGGTTGCCGTGCAGGCGCCGGTAGGGTCCCCGGTGGAACCAGAGCGCATTGGCCAGCCCGAGCGCGATCAACCCGAGTTTGAACAGGAAGGCACGGTTGCCGATCAGTTCGTCCGCATGCGCGATGAACAGCAGCGCCCCGCTGATCACGATGCAGACGAAGCCAGCCAGCGCCGCCGGCAGCGCGTGCCGCAGCAGCACCGTCACGGGCAACTGGCGCGCCAGTCCGGCCAGGCGCAGATCCACCACGACGATCGATCCGAACAGCAAGGCCATGCCGGCCAGATGCACGATTTCCGCAGCCGGATAGGCCCAGGCCGAGGCCCGCAGCCCCACCGCGAGCGGCGATGCGGCCAGCGCCGCCGCCCAGGCGCTCAACGCAATTCCACGGTCTGGCCGCCGTCGAAGGTGATGCGCTCCACGCGCATTTCATCGGCCTTCTCCTTGCTCGCGTATCCCACCAGCGTGACCTGCTTGCCCACGGCAACCTTCTCGGCCGAGGCGCCGCGCGTTTCCATGCGCGAGACCGGCGCGAGGATGGCAAACCAGCGCTTGCCCTGCGCTTCGAGCCGGATCGTGGCGTGCGGATTCTCGTAATGGGTTTCGACGATCTTGCCGGTCACGGTCAGCGGCTTGGTCTCGTCATAGGTGGACCAGCCGTGGTGGGCCAGGGCGGGCATGGCGGCCAGGGTAGCGACGACGATGGCGGCGCCCGCGACGCGGCGGGCTTGGGAGGCGAAAAGGCTCGACATGGGGCGGACTCCGATAGGAACACGCTGCAACGGTTGCCACAGACCGGACTCAGGCATTGTCTGCTGGCAGGGACATCCCCTATCGTAGAGGACGCACGCGGCAGCGCAAGGAGAAGTATCCCGCACGCCGTGATACGCTGTGATCCGCCCCAACCCTCCGCAGTCCACCCGGTTTTCCCATGTCCCTGACCTTCGCACTGCCCCCCGCCGCACAGGTCGGCCAGCCCGCCGACACCATCGATACCCCCTCGCTCGTGCTCGATCTCGACGTGTTCGAGCGCAATGTCGCGCGCATGCAGGCGGCGGCCGACCAGGCCGGCGTGAAGCTGCGCCCCCATGCCAAGGCGCACAAGTGCCCCGACATTGCGCTGGCACAGATGGCGCGCGGCGCCGTGGGCATCTGCTGCCAGAAGGTGAGCGAGGCCGTGCCATTCGTGCGCGCGGGCGTGCAGGACATCCACATCAGCAACGAGATCGCCGGCCCGGCCAAGGCAAAGCTGCTGGCCGAACTGGCGCGCCACGCCCGCCTGAGCGTCTGCGTGGATGACCTCCGCCAGATCGACGCGCTGGCCGCCGCCACGCAGGCCGCCGGTACCACGCTGGACGTCTTCATCGAGGTCGATATCGGCCAGGGCCGCTGCGGGGTGGCTGACGGCGCTGCCGCGCTGCCGCTCGTGGCGTGCATTGCCGCGCACCCGCAACTGCGGCTGCGCGGGCTGCAGGCGTACCACGGCGGCATCCAGCATCTGCGCGGCTGGACCGAGCGGCGCGACGCCGCCGCACGTGCCGCCGACCGAACCGGCAGCGCCATCGCCCGGCTGGAAGCCGCCGGCGTGCGTTGCGAGGTGGTCACGGGCGGCGGCAGCGGCAGCGTGGAGTTCGACCTCGGCAGCGGCGTGTACACCGAAATCCAGCCCGGTTCCTACGTTTTCATGGATGCCGACTACGGCAGCAACGCCTACACCGGCGCGCTGCGTTTCGAGCATGGGCTGTTCATCGCCACCGCCGTCATGAGCGTGGCCGCCGGCGACCGCGCCGTGGTGGATGCGGGCCTCAAGTCGATGGCCGTCGACTCGGGCCTGCCGTGGATCTGGAATGAGGGGGCGCCGTCCGCCACGCTCGGCTACGTGGCGGCCAATGACGAACATGGCATCGTCAGGCCGAAGCGGGAAGGCGATGTGGCGGCGCTGCCGGCGCTGGGCAGCCGGATGATGCTGGTGCCGGGCCATTGCGACCCGACGCTGAATCTCTACGACGAACTGGTGGGCATCCGGGGCGGCACCGTGGCCGCCATCTGGCCGGTGGCGGCGCGCGGTCTGAGCCGCTGAGCCGCCCCCAACCGGCTTCAGGCGAGCTGCGCGGCCAGCTCGTCGAGGTTGGCCAGCGCCCAGGTGGCGCCAGTCCATGTCTCGAAGCGCAGTTCCGAGAGCGGGATCGACGTCAGCGTGCCGAGCCAGTCGGTCGGCGCGGCGCCGCAGCGCAGGCCGCTGGCCACCATGGTCATGGCCTCCGGCACGTCGATATCGGCCACCCGGGTGACGGTAGGCCATGGCAGCAGGCGCATGTCGTGCGCAGGCAGGCCGAAGCGGTACAGGCCGAAGCGCGCATGCATGGCCGCCTGCGACAGCGTGTGGCGCGCACGATCCAGCGCCTGGTCCTTGGTGGCGGACGGGTCCCACTGCTGGTTGCGCGAGAACCACAGGATTTCCTGCTCCCCCGCGCGTGCCACCGGACCGCGCGCGGCAGCCGGCATCAGCCCGCCAGACCGCGCGATCGCCGCGAGGGGGGTGCCCACCGTGTAGTGCCAGACGTAACCGCTTTCGTTTTCCATAGTGCAGCTCCTGCAAACGCCGTTCCGCCTCCTAGATTGGTGGCGGGCTGCCCCGTTTACAAGCAAGGTCACGGCTTGTTGCAGCCGCAACAAAAATGGCGCAGTTGAGTCGGCAATCCCCCTGCTGCCCGGCGAGCCAGACCTGGCGCGGTTCTCCGGGAACCGCGCCGCCCCTGTGGCTGCGCCAATATTGTGCGTGTTTCGAGCAAGACGTCTAAAACCTTAGCACACGGTCTGGTGCAATGCAGCATCTGCGGCCACGGAAAATCGCCGCGTGCGTGCGCGCGACCACACGCGGCACATTCTGCCCCGGCCCGCCCGGGCGGTCCATGGACCACAAGAAACGTCGATGGCCGCATCAGGATTCTTGCGCCGGCTGTCACACGCCGTGCCCTGTGGGTTGCTTACGCTGCGCTCCGCATCGACATTTGCGATGCGCCCCACAAGAGACACCCGACCATGATCGAAGCCAACCGAATTCCTGCCCCGGCGCGTCCGCTGGGCCTGCTGGCCGCCCTGCTGCTGTGCACGGCGTTGACCGCCTGCGGCGGCGACGGCGACAGCGGCACCCCCTCCACCGGCACGCCGGGCGGCACCACGCCCACCGCCCCCGCCGTCAAGCCGGCCGGCGTCAAGTGCGCGCCCTGAGGCGCCACCCCGGACCACGACAACAGCACAGCGCTTCAGACCTTTCAGGGCAGACCGAGACATGACTTCCAGCAGCCGTCGTAATTTCCTCAAAATGGCCGGGGGCAGCGCCGCCGCCACCGCCGCGCTCGCCGCGTTCCCGCCCGCCATCCGCCGCGCCATGGCCATTCCGGCCAACAACGCCACCAAGTCGATCCGCGACGTGGAATACGTGGTGGTGCTGATGCAGGAAAACCGCTCGTTCGACAACTATTTCGGCACGATGAACGGCGTGCGCGGCTTCGGTGACCGCTTCCCGATTCCGCTGCCCGGTGGCCGTACCGTGCTGGAGCAGACCTACGCGTCCGGCAACACCAACCGCATCGTGCTGCCGTACCGCCTGGACCCCAAGAGCGGCAACTCGCAGCGCGTCAGCGGTACGCCGCACAGCCAGCCGGACGGGCAGGCCGCCTGGGACCTGGGCCGCATGAGCGCCTGGCCCACCTCGAAGAAAACCCAGTCGATGGGCTACTACACCGGCGAGGAACTGCCGTTCCAGTACGCGCTGGCCAACGCCTTCACGCTGTGCGACGCCTACCATTGCAGCTTCCACGGCGGCACCAACACCAACCGGCTGTTCCACTGGACCGGCACCAACGACCCATTCGGCAAGAACGGCGGCCCGGTGATCGACAACAGCGGCGATTCGCTGGGCGCCACCGGCATCAACTACACCTGGACGACCTACCCCGAGCGCCTGCAGGCTGCCGGCGTGAGCTGGAAGGTCTACCAGAACATGCCGGACAACTTCACCGACAACCCACTGGCCGGCTTCGCCCAGTACCGTGCCGCCAACGCCGCGAAGGGCAATGCCGCCGACGGCGCGCCGTACCCGCCGTACACCACGGCCGACGAGACCGTCAGCCCGCTCTACAAGGGCATTTCGAACACGATGCCCGATGGCGGCTTCCTGCAGTCGCTGCGCGACGACGTGGCCGCCGGCACGCTGCCGCAGGTGTCGTGGATCGTGGCCCCGGCCACCTACTCCGAGCACCCGGGGCCGTCGAGCCCGGTGCAGGGCGCCTGGTACACCCAGCAGGTGCTGGATGCGCTGACGTCGAACCCCGAGATCTGGAGCCGCACCGTGCTGCTGATCAACTTCGACGAGAACGACGGCTTCTTCGACCACGTGCCGCCGCCCTGCGCGCCGGCGCTGACCCTCAAGGGCGAGCCGATCGGCTACTCGTCGATCGATGCCTCGACCGAGTACTACAGCGTGGACCAGACGCCGTTCGGGCCCGGCCCGCGCGTGCCGATGTACGTGGTGTCGCCGTGGAGCCGTGGCGGCTGGGTCAACTCGCAGGTGTTCGACCACACCTCGGTGCTGCGCTTCCTGGAACAGCGTTTCGGGGTGCAGGAGCCAAATATCAGCGAGTACCGCCGGGCCATCTGCGGCGACCTGACCACCGCGTTCGACTTCGTCAACCCGAACGGCAGCTTCACGCTGAACGTGACGCTGGACAAGACCGCCGCCGACGCCCAGCGCGCCGCCGACGACGCCAAGGCGCAGATTCCCGTGCCGAGCGTGGCCATCCAGAGCCTGCCGGTGCAGGCCAAGGGCACGCGCCCGTCGCGCGCCCTGCCCTACACGCTGCACACCAGCGGCCTGGAAGAACCGGCCACCAACTCGTTCAAGCTCCATTTCGCGAACGACGGCAAGCAGGCCGCGGTATTCCACGTCTACGACAAGCTGAACCTGGGCGACGTGCCGCGCCGCTACGCGCTGACCGGCAATGGCCGGGACCACGAGGCCCATATTGATGTCAGCGCCACCAACGGGCGCTACAACTTCTGGGTACTCGGCCCGAACGGCTACCACCGCTCGTTCGTGGGCGACGTGAACGCCCAGAAGGCCGCGGGCGGCGGCGCCGCGCCGGAAATCCAGGTCTGCTACGAGGAAGGCGATGAGCCGAAAGTCTGGCTCACGCTGATCAACCACGGCAGCGCTGCCTGCACGTTCACGGTCAAGCCGAATGCCTACCGGACCGACGGCCCGTTGACGTTCGAGGTGCCGGCCGGCAAGACGGTGGACCAGCCCTATCCGGTGAAAGCCCAGGGCAACTGGTACGACTTCACCGTGACCACCCCGCAGGGCGGCTTCATCCGGCGCTTCGCGGGCCGGCTGGAGAATGGCGTCCATACGACGTCGGACCCGGCGATGGGGGGTTGATAGCAGGGGGTTGGCTCCCCTCTCCCGCATCGCGGGAGAGGGGAGAAAACACACGCCTCGCCGCAGTCTTCTTCCCCCTGTCACATTCCCGCCTTAAAGTCGCCGGCTGACCCGTTTCTACCGGAAGCCCAATGCTTGGCGATCTGCTGATCACGTTCTACGAAGTGGCACGACAGGGCAGCATCACCACGGCTGCGCGGCAGTTGCGGCTGAGCCAGCCCACGGTAACGGGGCGTATCCGGCAGCTCGAAGAGCTTTACGGGGTGGAACTGTTCTACCGCCGCTCCGGCCGCGTGGACCTCAGCGACGTGGGCGTGGCGCTGATGCCGCTGGCCGAGCAGATCCTGCAGCAGGAGAGCAATGCCGACTTCCTGCTGCGCAACGCCGGCAACCTGCGCGTGGGCAACCTGCGCATCGGCGCCACCGGCCCCTACTACATCCTGCGCAGCGTGGCCGCGTTCCGGCAGCGCTATCCCGCCGTCGAGGTCAGCATCGAGATCGGCAACTCGCGCCAGATGATCGAGGCGCTTTACGAGTACCGCATCGACGCCGCCGTGTCGTCGCACGCGCTGGACGACGACCGGCTGTTCCGCGTGACACTGGCCGCCGATCCGATGGTGCTGGTGGTGCATCCGGTGCATCCGCTGGCGCGCCGTCCGCTGGTGGAAGTGGCGGAACTCGCCACCTGCCACCTGCTGGTGCGCGAGCAGGGCTCGATGACGCGCGAGGCCACCGAGGCGGCCCTGGCCGCCGCTGGCGCCCACCTGCCCCCGCACACCGTGATCGGCAGCCGCGAAGCCATCTGCGAGGCCATCCGCCACAACCTCGGCGCCAGCGTGATGCCGGCCGGCGAGGTGCCGCGCGATCCGGCGCTCGCCGTGGTGCAGTTCGCCAGCAACGCCCCGGTCATCGACGAATACCTGTACTGCCTCAGGAGCCGGCGCGACACGCGGCTGCTTGGAGCGCTGCTCGATTGCCTCGTGGCGCCCGGCGCCGCCAGCGCGCGTTGCGAGGCGCCGCCGCCAGCGCCTATATTGAACTGACGCCCGCCCCGCCTTCCGCCCCCAAACCGCCAGCCAAACCCGCCCCCACGCGCCGATGACCCAACCGGGCCGCCCGAGCTTTCCCGAATACGACCAGTTGCTCACGCTGCTGGAACTGGGCGCCCCCTGGTTCCAGGCTTCCGAGGCGTGCCAGGTGGCCGTGGGCGGCCAGTCGTTCGCGGTGCATGTGGCCAGCCTCGGCACATGCGCACCGGACGCACCGGCCATCGGCATCTTCGGCGGCATTCACGGACTGGAGCGCATCGGCACGCAGCTCGTGCTCGACTACATGCGCGCGCTGCTGTGCCGGCTCAGTTGGGACGAACTGCTGCACCGGCAACTGGAAGTGGTGCGGCTGGTGTTCATGCCGATCGTCAATCCGGGCGGCATGTACGAGGCCACGCGCGCCAATCCGAACGGCGTCGACCTGATGCGCAACGCGCCGCAGGACGCCGACGCGGCGGTGCCGTTCCTGGCCGGCGGGCAGCGCCTGGGCGCCTGGCTGCCGTGGTATCGTGGCCGCGCGGGCGCGCCGATGGAGGCCGAGAGCCAGGCACTGCTGCATGTGGTGGAGACCGAACTGCTGCCGCGTCCGCTGAGCTTCGCCGTGGACTGCCACTCGGGCTACGGCTGGCGCGACAGCATCTGGTTTCCCTATGCCCGCACCCACTCGCCGATGCCGCATTTCCCGGAGATGTACCTGCTGAAGACGATGTTCGAACAGGCCCACCCCCACCACGGCTATGCCTTCGAACCGCAGAGCCACCAGTACCTGCTGCACGGCGATCTCTGGGACTATGCCTACGACCGCGCGCCGCCGCACAGCCTGTTCCTGCCGATGACGCTGGAACTGGGTTCCTGGCTCTGGATCAAGAAGAATCCGCGCCAGTTGTTCTCGCGCGCCGGCATCTTCAACCCGATCAAGGCCCACCGCACCGCGCGCGTGCTGCGCCGCCACGTGAGCCTGTTCGACTTCCTCGGCCGGGTGGCCGTGGCGCCCGAGCGCTGGCTGCCGCACGGCGACCACCGCAGCCAGTTGCTCGAACAGGCGCGCGCCCACTGGCGCGGCAAGCCGGCGCCCTGAGCTCCGGCCATCGCAACCCACCGGCCATGGCGAACTGGATCTTCCTGCGCGGCCTGACCCGCGAATCGCGCCACTGGGGCGACCTTCCCGTGTTCTGGACGCGCCATGGACTCGGCCAGCCGCTGCTGATCGACCTGCCCGGCAACGGCCAGGCCCGCTCCCAGCCGGTACCGGCCACGGTGCGCGGCATGGCCGATGCGGTGCGACAGGCGGCGCACGCCTCTGGCACCCGCGGGCCGTGGCATATCCTGGCCATGTCGCTGGGGGCGATGGTTGCCACCGACTGGGCGCAAACCCGGCCCGAAGACGTGGCCGGACTGGTGCTGGTCAACACGAGCATGCGCCCGTTCAGCCGGCCCACCCAGCGGCTGCGCCCGCAGAGCTGGGCCGCCATCGCCGGTATGGCGCATCACTGGCACGACCGCGCGCGCTGCGAACGCACGATCCACCGGCTGACCTGCGAACGGCTCGATACGCGCGACGCGGACCTCGCGCGCTGGGTCGAGATCGGCGAGAGCGCCCCGGTCACGCGGGACGCCGCGTGGCGGCAACTGCTCGCGGCGGCGCGTTTCCGCGCGCGACCCACGGCGCCGGCCTGCCCGACGCTGATCGTATCCTCCGATGTCGATCGCCTGGTCGATCCGCAATGTTCGGCGCGGCTGGCCGCCGCGTGGCACGCCGCGCACCTCGGGCTGGCGCGGCATCCGTGGGCGGGCCACGACCTGCCGCACGACGACCCCGCCTGGCTGTGCGAGACCGTGGGCGCGTTCGTGCGCAGCGCATGACAAACAAAAAACCGCCGGAGGCCCAGGGGCCATCCGGCGGTTGTCCTGCCGACTCGCAGCGTTACAGCGAGCCGCAGGTGATCTGCGAATCCATCAACGCCTTGGCGCGCTGGTTGCACAGCGCCCCGAGCAGCGTCTCGGCGGCGGCTTCCAGGCGATCCTGCGTGCCGAACAGCCGCGCGGCGATCAGGCCGCTTTGAAGCGATCCATAAATCACTTGGGCGAGCATGGCGGGCGGTACCGGGTACGGCGTCTCGCGCTCCTGCTGCCCGCGTTCGAGCAGCCGGGTCAGCCAGGTCTCGTTGATGTGATAGAAGTCCTTGAGCACATGGTGCACCGATTCGGGCAGGCTCAGGATCTCGGTGGACAGCATGCCGGCCAGGCAGATCTGGCCCGAGCCACAGGTCTGGCGCAGCGGGTCCAGGTACTGGCGGGCCTGTTCGAGCACCGGCAGGCTGGCATCGATGCCGCCCAGGCGCTCGGAGATGCGCCGGCTGTACTCGCGCACCGCTTCGAGCACGAGATCGTCCTTGGACGGAAAGTAATAGTGGATGCTGGAGGTCTTGACCCCCACCAGCTCGGCCAGGTCACGATAGCTGAAGCCATTGAAGCCGCGGCTGCGGATCAGGACCAGCGTATGTTCGAGCAGTTGCTCGCGGACAGGTTGCGTTTTCATGGTGGGTACTTTATCTACACGAAGATAGATACTCAACCGGGAATTTCCCGGAGTCAATGGCTGCGCCGCCTAGACCACGCCCTGCACCGCCAGCGTGATGGCCGCACCACTGGCGGCACACAGCGCCAGCCAGCCGCCCAGGATCAGGGCATCGTTGCCAAGCCAGGTTTTCATCGTAGTTCGCCTAAAAAAACAGACGTGCATCCTTGTGGGATGCCCGTCTGTACCGGAGTCAACGCCAGGTCATGGCGAAGTTTGCAAACAGGGGCCGGGGCTCAGGCCAGGGCGCCGTCGGTGTACGGGTCAACCGAGCGGCCACCGTCGTAGTACGGGTTGCGGGGGCCGTTGCCGCGGGCGCCGTCCGTGTACACGTCGCGGTGCGTCAGGCCGGCGGTCAGGCCGTCGCGGTTGCTGATGCGGGCACCGTCCGTGAAGGCATCGCGGTTGCCGATGCGGGCACCGTCCGTGAACACGTCGCGGTGCGTCAGGCTGGCGGTCAGGCCGTCGCGGTTGCTGATGCGGGCGCCGTCCGTGAAGGCATCGCGGTTGCCGATACGGGCACCGTCGGTGAACACGTCGCGGTTCGACAGGCTGGCGGTCAGGCCGTCGCGGTTGCTGATGCGTGCACCGTCCGTGAAGGCATCGCGGTTGCCGATGCGGGCACCGTCGGTGAACACGTCGCGGTTGCCGATCCGGGCACCGTCCGTGAAGGCGCTGCGCTGATCGTTGACGCGGTAGGCGTAGCCGTAGGCATCGCCCTGGGGTTGTGCGGCCTGGGCGGCGCCCGTCACGAAAGCGGCGGCGAGGGCGGCGGCGGTCAGGATGGTCTTGGCGTTCATGATGCTCTCCTTGCGTAGCCGTTCGATCCTGGTTGTGGTCGGATCGGCCGGCTGGGTCTGTGCTGCAATCGAGCGGTCTGTTTTTTGGTCCTGGCCACCCATTACTATCTACTGCTAGGTAGAGGACCAGGGCTAAAAAAAAGACCGCCTCCGGTTAGTGCTGGCTGGTGTTGCGTGGATTTTGCCGCTGCGCCGTTCCGTTTCTGTCTCGTTCCGGCCGCTGCGTCGCTGTCCATGGCCTGAATACTATCTACCTATAGATAGATAAGCAAGGCGAATTTTCGTAGAACTACGAAAAAGATTTCTATGGAGTGGATTGAGGCCAGCTATCTCGCAGGTAACTGACTGATTTGGCAGACGATTTCAGGGATACCGGCGTCGGCGCGGGCGCCCGCACCCTTTTCTTTCCGTCGCCAAGTGCTACGGTTATCACATGACACCCCCGCTGCCCCCCGTTTCCGAGACCCGCCGCCCCGGCTGGCACTGGCTGGCGGGCGCGTTCGGGCTGGCCGGGCTGGCGGCCGCCGCGTCCTTTGGCCGCCTGCTGCTGTACCGGGCCGTGGAGCGCGATGCGTTCGAGCCCTGCCCGGTCGGATCGCTGACGCCCGACGACCTCGGCGTGGCCTCGCGCCAGTTCACGTTCCACAGCGGCGACCGCACGCTGCAGGCGTCGTGGGTACCCGCCCCCGACCCGGCAGCGCCCGCGCTGGCGGTGTTTCACGGCAACGACGAGTGCCTAGCCGACTGGGCGCCCGTGCAGGCCCTGCTGCACGGCGCGGGCATCAGTTCCTTCGTGTTCGACTACAGCGGCTATGGCAGCAGCACCGGCACGCCCAGCGTGCGCCGGCTGCGCGAGGACGCGCTGGCGGCGTACCTGCAGTTCCGCGAGGCGTCATCGGCGGCCGCACGCCATTACGTGATGGGATATTCGCTGGGCAGCGGCGTGATGCTCGACGTGGTGGGCTCGCTGCAGCCGCAGCCCGATGGCGTGATCGTGGGTGCGGGGTTTTCTTCGGCCCGCGCCGCCGCCGTGGCCAAGGGGCTGGTATCGCGCTGGGTAGCCTGGGCGCTGCCCGATCCGTGGAACAACATCGCCCGCGTGCGCAAGCTGCGGCTGCCGGTGATGCTGGTACACAGCCGGCTCGACGCCACGATTCCGTTTCACCACATGCAGCACCTGGCCCGCGCCATACCGGGCCCGAGCCGGCTGGTGGTGTTCGAGCAACTGCCGCACAACGCGGCCATCGAGGCGGCCTTCATGAAGACCTTCTGGGCGCCGGTGGCGCAATGGCTGGCCACCGGCAAGCTCTGACGCCGGCCTGCCGGGCGCTCAGAGCCTGAACTCGCCCACCACCTTCTGCAATGCCTGGGCCTGATCGGCCAGCGCGGACGAGGCGGCCGCCGCCTCCTCCACCAGCGCCGCGTTCTGCTGCGTCACGTCGTCCATCTGCGTGACGGCCACGTTGACCTGCGCGATGCCTTCGCTCTGATGTTCGGACGCCGCGGCGATCTCGCCGAGGATCTGGGTCACGCGGCGCACCGCCTGCACGATCTCGTCCATGGTCTGGCCGGCGCGGCCCACCAGCGCCGAGCCGCTTTCCACCTGCCGCGCCGAATCGCTGATCAGCACGTTGATTTCCTTCGCGGCGGCCGCGCTGCGCTGGGCCAGCGTGCGCACCTCGCCGGCCACCACGGCAAAGCCGCGCCCCTGCTCGCCGGCGCGCGCCGCTTCCACGGCGGCGTTGAGCGCCAGGATATTGGTCTGGAACGCAATCCCCTCGATCACGGCAATGATGTCCGTGACCTTGCGCGAGCTGGCGCTGATGGCGTCCATGGTGGTCACCACATCGCTGACGATCGTGCCGCCGCGCTCGGCGATGCCCGACGCCGCATCGGCCAGCCCGTTGGCCGCCCGGGCGCGCTCGGTGTTCTGCTTCACCATGGCCGTCAGTTCGCCCATGCTCGACGCGGTCTGCTCCAGCGTGGCCGCCTGCTCCTCGGTGCGCTGCGAGAGATCGGTGTTGCCCACGGCGATCTGCTGCGAGGCCGACGAGATCGAGTCGCTGGCCGCCTTGATGCGCGTCACCAGTTCGGTCAGCATGTCCTCCATCTCGCCCAGCCCGCCCAGCAGCCGGCCGAAATCGCCGCCGCGCTCGGTCTCGAAATCCTTGCTCAGGTCGCCGGCCGCCACGGTCTCGGCGATGAATTCCGCCTCCTTGAGCGGCACCTCGATGGCGCCCACGAGCCGGAACCAGAACACCAGGCTCAGCACCGGCACGGCCAGCCCGATCCCCCAGATCCACCCCCGCGTACCGCCATCGGCCACCTGGCCCAGTGCCAGCGTCGTCAACACGGCCACCAGCACCACATTTACGCCAAAAGCCGCCCCCAATCGGGTGCGCATACTCAAGTTGTCCCAAGCCATGATGCCTTCCGCTCCTCGTTTTCCCGCGTTTGTCCGGGGTATCGATGGGCTAACGGCCGGGCGCAAGGAGAACTTTAGGGCAAGCGCGGGTCCGCGATGGCGGCTTCGGCGCTGCGGTACTCGGTGCCCCACCCGTCCGCCAGATGCCGGCAGCGGCCCAGCGGCACCGGGTTCCGCTCCACGTCCACCACCACCACGTGATCGGCCCATGCCGGGCGGGGTGGCGATTCGGTGCTGCGGCCATCGGTCAGCAGCCAGAGCCAGCGCTGCTGGCCGGGGCGCTGGCGCGCTTGCCGGGCCAGTAGCTGATCGGCGCGGGCCAGGCCGAGCGCCAGCGGCGTGCCGCCGCCCCCGGTGATCGGGCGGACCCAGTCATCGTTCCAGCGCCGGGCGCGTGACGGGGCCAGACGCACCTCGGCGTGGCCGGCGGCGAAGCAGACCAGCGCCACCTCGGCGCGGGTCTGGTAGGCGCGTTCCAGCAGCCGGAGCAGCACGCCCTTGGCCAGCGCCAGCGGCTCGCCATGCGCCATCGAGCCGGAGCAGTCCAGCACCACGCAATGCAGCACGCCGCCGCGCGGGTCGGTGCGGCGGAAGCGCAGATGGGACGGATCGAGCGGCGCGGTGCCACGGGCCGCCAGTGTGCGGGGCCAGTGGACGCACGTGCCCGATGCCACGCCGCGCGGGGCGCTGCGGGCCGAAACCGGGCGCGCGGCCTGCCACCGGATGCCGCCCGACCGTTCCGGCTCGGGCGCGCGCCGGTGGCTCAGGCTTTTTTTGGGGCGTGGCCCCCGGCAAACGGCTTGAGCGGCTTGACGTCGGTCACCCCCGGCTGGGGCGGCGGCAGCGCGCCCCACGGGTCTGCCGGCGCCGAGGCTTCTGCCGGGCCATCGTTGCCCGCCTGCTGCGGTTGGGGCGGCTGCGGCGACGGCTGCGGCGACGGCTGCGGCGACGGCTGCGGCGGCGCGCCGGCATGGCGACGGTGGTACAGCACGAGTTCGGCCACCTCGTCGACATGGCCCGGCGTGATGTCATCGGCGCCGCGCCATGCCGCCAGCGCCCGAGCGGCCCGGAGCATGACGAGGTCGGCGCGCACGCCATCTACGTGGGCCGCCAGGCACAGCGCGCTGACGTGATCGTGGACTTCGCCGCCGAACGGCAGGCCGGGCAACGCCGCACGGGCCCGCACCACCTGCGCGGCCAGCGCCTGCTGCCGCGCCGCCACGGCCGCGCGGAAGGCCGCCGGATCGGTATCGAAGGCGAGCCGCGCCCGCACGATGGCCTGCCGCGCGGCGGCATCGCCGTAGTTGTCCAGTGCCAGCGCCAGCCCGAAGCGGTCCAGCAACTGGGGGCGCAGTTCGCCCTCCTCCGGGTTCATCGTGCCCACCAGCACGAACCGCGCCGCATGCTCGTGCGAGACGCCATCGCGCTCCACCACGTTCACGCCGCTGGCCGCCACGTCGAGCAACTGGTCCACCAGCGGGTCGGGCAGCAGGTTCACCTCATCCACGTAGAGCACGCCATCGTGGGCGCGCGCCAGCAGCCCCGGCCGGAAGCGCACCTCGCCCTGCTGCAGGACGTGGGAGAGATCGAGCGTGCCGGTCAGCTGTTCCTCGCTGGCCCCGAGCGGCAGCGTCACGAACTGGCCGTGCGGCAGCAGTTCGGCCAGCGCGCGCGCCGCCGTGGACTTGGCCGTGCCGCGCGGGCCGGTCACCAGCACGCCGCCGATGGCGGGATCGACGGCCGCCAGCAGCAGCGCCAGTTGCAGCGTGTCCTGCCCCACCAGGGCACTGAACGGGAAAATCGGGCGCATGGGCTGGTCCTTCATGACTGTCCTTCCAGACGCTGTTCGTTGTCGAGCAGATGATGTTCGATGCGCGCCCGGTGGTCGCCGGGCGCCTGCCACAGGCCGCGCTCCATCGCTTCCAGCAGGCGCTCGCAGATGCCTTGCAGCGCACGTGGGTTGTGCCGGGCCAGAAAGTCGCGGTTGGCGGCGTCGTGCACATAGGCGTCGGCCACCAGCGCGTACTGGTGGTCGCCCACCACGCGCGCCGTGGCGTCGTAGCCAAACAGGTAGTCCACCGTCGCGGCCATCTCGAAGGCGCCCTTGTAGCCGTGCCGGCGTACGCCGTCGATCCATTTCGGGTTCACCACGCGGGTGCGGATCACCCGGGCGATTTCCTCGCCGAGCGTGCGCACGCGCGGCGCGGCCGGGTTGGCGTGGTCGCCGTGGTAGATGGCCGGCTGGGCGCCGCCAAGGTGGCGCACGGCGGCCACCATGCCGCCCTGGAACTGGTAGTAGTCGTTGGCGTCGAGGATATCGTGCTCGCGGTTGTCCTGGTTCTGCACCACGGCGTCGATGCCGGCCAACCGTGCCGCGAACGTCTCGTGCGCCTGTACGCCATCGAGCCGCTGCCCGTAGGCGAAGCCGCCCGCGTCCAGATAGGCCCGCGCCAGGTCCGCGTCGGTCTGCCAGTGCCGGCCGTCGATCAACGCCTGCAGGCCGGTGCCATAGTCGCCGGGCCGGGCGCCGAACACGCGCCAGCACGCCCGGTCCTGCGCGGCCCCGGGCGGCACGCCCTGCGCCTCCAGCGCCTGCTGCTCGGCCAGCACGCGGGCGCGGACCGGATTCACGTCCGCCGGCTCGTCAAGGGCGGCCACGGCGCGCACGGCGGCGTCGAACAGCGCCACGAGGTTGGCGAACGCGTCGCGGAAGAACCCCGACACGCGCAGCGTCACGTCCACGCGCGGGCGGTCGAAGATCGCCATCGGCAGGATCTCGAAATCCACCACGCGGTGGCTGCCGGGCGCCCACTTGGGCCGCACGCCGAGCAGCGCCATGGCCTGCGCGATATCGTCGCCGCCGGTGCGCATCGTGGCCGTGCCCCAGACAGACAGGCCCACGGCCCGCGGATACTCGCCATGCTCCTGCAGGTGCCGCTCGATCAGTTGGCTGGCCGAGCGCAGCCCCAGCGTCCACGCGGTGCGGGTCGGCACGGCGCGCGTATCGACCGAGTAGAAATTGCGCCCGGTGGGCAGTACGTCGGGCCGCCCGCGCGATGGCGCGCCGCTCGGGCCGGGCGGCACGAAGCGGCCATCCAGGCCGTGGGCCAGTTGGGCCAGTTCCTGCGGGCCGCACGCGTCCAGGCGCGGCGCCACCTCGCCGCGCAGCCGCGCAAGCACGGCGGCGGCCTGCGGCATGGCCGGCGGCGCCGCGTCGTCATCGAGCAGCCGCAACGCCAGCAATTCCAGCCGCTCGCGCGTATCGCCGCAGTGCCGCCACGGGCCGCTGTCGAGTTCGGCCAGCACGGCGGGACGCGGGCCGGTCCACGGGGCGGCCCAGTCGGCGTCGAGCGGATCGAAGCCCAGCGACAGATCGGCCGCAAGCGCCCCCAGCAGCCCGGCCCTGCCATCGGCCCCGTCTCCGACCGGAAAGCGCGCCAGCGCCGCCAGCGTGTCGCGGCGCTGCCGGCCCGTGGGGGACTCGCCGAACACGTGCAGGCCGTCACGGATCTGCGACTCCTTGAGCTCGCACAGCCATGCGTCGGTGCGGTTCAGCAGCGCGTCCTCGTCGTCGTTGCTTGCCGGCGCGTCGAG
This sequence comes from Cupriavidus agavae, assembly GCF_004217045.1. Taxonomy (GTDB): domain Bacteria; phylum Pseudomonadota; class Gammaproteobacteria; order Burkholderiales; family Burkholderiaceae; genus Cupriavidus; species Cupriavidus agavae. The sequence goes on along the minus strand of NZ_SGXM01000005.1, from coordinate 243,144 downwards.
CCCCAGTTCCCGATGCAGTTGCTGGCCGACGATGGACTGCAGGATCTCGCGGCGCAACAGCTTCGCCCGGCGCGGATCGACGGTCAGCGCCTCGTAGTACTCGTCCACCTGGCGCTCCAGGTCCTGCAGCGGCCCGTAGTTTTCGGCACGCGTCAGCGGTGGCATCAGGTGGTCGACGATCACGGCCTGCGCGCGGCGCTTGGCCTGCGCGCCCTCGCCGGGATCGTTGACGATGAAGGGGTAGAGATGCGGTGTCGGCCCCAGGATGGCGTCGGGCCAGCAACTGGCCGCCAGCGCCACGCTCTTGCCGGGCAGCCATTCCAGATTGCCGTGCTTGCCCACGTGCACCACGGCGTCGATGCCGAACACGTGGCGCAGCCAGAAATAGAACGCGAGGTAGCCGTGCGGCGGCACCAGCTCCGCGTCGTGGTAGCTCGCGTGGCCGTCCACGCCGTAGGCACGCGCCGGCTGGATGCCGACGAAGACGTTGCCGGTGCGCACGCCCGCGATCATGAAGCGGCCATCGCGCACCATCGGGTCGGCCTCGGGCGCGCCCCAGCGCGCGGCAATCGCGTCGCGGCTGGCCTGCGGCAGTTGGTCGAACCACGACAGGTAGTCGGCCATGGACAGGCTCTGGAACGCCGGGCGCCACGCGTGCTGGCCGAGGTCGTTGGTCACGCCGCGCGTCAGGCCGCGCAGCAGCGCGTCGCCATCGGCCGGCAGCGGGCCGAGGGCAAAGCCCTCCTCGCCCAGCCGTTGCAGGATGCGCACGACCGAAGCCGGAGTGTCGAGCCCCACCCCGTTGCCGATGCGGCCCTCGCTGGCCGGATAGTTGGCCAGGATCAGCGCCACGCGCTTTTGGGCGGCGGGCAGCGTGCGCAGCCGGCACCAGCGCCGCGCCAGTTCGACCACAAAGCGCACCCGCTCCGGATCGGGCTGGTAGCGCACCACGTCGACCTGCGTGTGCGGGCAGCGCCACGCCAGCCCCTTGAAGCTGATGGCGCGCGTGATGATGCGGCCGTCGACCTCGGGCAGCGCCACGTGCATGGCCACGTCGCGCGTGCTCAGGCCCTGCGCGTCGGCCAGCCAGTCCTCGCGGTTGCCGCCGCTCAGGATCACCTGCAGCACCGGGGCGTCGCCGGCCAGCGGCGCGTCGGCCTCGCCCGCGCTGTCCAGCGACGCCACGGCAAAGGCCGTGGTGTTGAGCACGAGCGCGACGGGCAGGTCATCGCACAGCCGCTGCAGCACCTCGCGGCACAGCGGCTCCTTGAGCGAGCTGACCGCCAGCGGCAGCGGACACAGGCCCGCGTCGAGCAGCGCGTCGGCCACGGCGTCGAACACGTCGGTGTTGCCGGCCTGCAGGTGCGAGCGGTAGAACAGCAACGGCACCACGGGCGCGCCATCGAGCCCGCGTGCGGCCCATTCGCGTTGCCAGTCCTGCACCGTCGCCACGCCGTGGGCGCGGTGATAGAGCGCGGCCTGCGGCACCACCTGCGGCGGCAGGGCCGGTTCGGTGCCGGCGGACAGATCGGGAAAGGCGTGGTCCGCGAGACAGCGGAAGAACTGTCCGGCGTTGGCCGCGCCGCCCTCGCGCAGATAGCGCCAGAGCTGGTGCGACAGCTCGGCCGGGGCATTGCCGCGCCGCGCAAGGTTGTCGTCCTCGGCCAGATCGCCCGAGAACACCACCAGCAACTGGCCCCGGGCGCGGGCGAGTTCGGGCAGGCGTTCCAGCCCGTACGCCCAGTCGCTCTCGCCGCCCAGGTGATCGACCACCACCACGCGCGCATGCCGCAGCACTTCGTCGATATACAGGTCGAGCGACGCCGGCTGGCGCAGGTACATCTGGTTGGCCAGCCGCACGCTCGGAAAACCACTGCCGAGGCCGGGCACGGCGCCGGCCAGCAAGGCCAGCGTGGTGTCGGCCGCGCTGAGCACCACGATGTCGCCCGGCGTCTGCTCGATGCGCAGTACGACCGAGGCGTCCTCGACGAAGCCGCCCGGCCGGGTCGACAGCAGGTGCATCGATCAGCCCAGCGCCGCGTCCAGCGCCGCCTGCAGCGTGGCGCCGTCCAGATCCTGCCCGATCAGCACCACCCGCGTGCCCTGAAACTCCCCGGCGCGCCACGGACGGTCGAAGTAGCTGTCGAAGCGCTGGCCCACGCCGTGCAGCACCAGCCGCATGGCCTTGCCCGGCAGCGTGGCGAAACCCTTGACGCGGTAGATCGTGTGGTCCGCCACGAGCTTCTGCAGCGCGGCCACCAGCGCGTCGCGCTCGACGGTGCCGGCCTGCACCACCACCGAGTCGAACTCGTCGTGATGGTGATCGGCGTGGTCGGGGTCGTCGCTGCCGTGATGGTCGGCGCGCAGGTGGATGGTTTCTTCTGAGGCGCGCTGCAGGCCCAGCAGCGTCGAGACGTCGAGCCTGCCGGCCTGTGCGGGCACGATCTTGACCTCGGCCGGGATCTCCGGGCGCACCAGCGCCTCGACGGCGGCGATCTGCGCGGCGTCCATCAGGTCCGTCTTGTTCAGGATCACGAGGTCCGCGCTGGCCAGCTGATCCTCGAACAGCTCGTGCAGCGGCGATTCGTGATCGAGATTGGGGTCGGCGCGCCGCTGCGCGTCGACCGCCACAGGATTCGCGGCGAACTGGCCGGCGGCGGCGGCCGGACCGTCGACCACGGTCACCACGGCGTCCACCGTGAACGCGTTGCGGATGCTCGGCCAGTGGAACGCCTGCACCAGCGGTTTCGGCAGCGCCAGGCCCGAGGTTTCGATCAGCACATGGTCGATCTGGTGGCGCCGCTCCAGCAGTTGCTCCATGACCGGGTAGAACTCCTCCTGCACCGTGCAGCACAGGCAGCCGTTGGCCAGTTCGTAAAGCTGTCCGGTGGGCTCGCCGGCGTCGTCGCAGCCGATGCCGCAGCCCTTCAGGATCTCCCCGTCGATGCCGAGTTCGCCGAACTCGTTGACGATGACCGCGATGCGGCGGCCGTTGGCGTTTTCCAGGATATGGCGCAGCAAGGTGGTCTTGCCGCTACCGAGAAAGCCCGTGACGACGGTGGCCGGAATCTTGGTGGTTTGCATGCGGATGGCAGGTGGTTTTGCGAAGGCGATCAGGATACGGGGGTTGGGGATGGCTGTCCATTTGGGGGGGTTGTGAGGGCTGGAGGGTCCGCTTGCCGACTTGTGGCAATTTGAACCGCCTGGCCCTCTCCCCGGCCCCTCTCCCGCAAGCAGGAGAGGGAGCAACGACCAAGGGCTCCTACGTCCGTCGCCGCCACGCCACCCATGCCCCGGACCCGACCGCCAGCAGCGCCAGCGCCGCCGCCAGCCACGCGTGGCTGGTGTGGGCCGGACCGCTCGGTTGTGCGCGTGGCGTCAGCCGCTGCCCGGTTACCGTCTGCGACGGCTGGGGGGCCGGAGCCGGCGGCGGCAGACCTTGCTCCGGCCTCTCCGCCCGCACCTCCGGCGCTCCTCGTCCCGGCGCCACCACCGCATCCGCCAGCGCGCGGCCCACGGCCTTCAGGTCCACGCCGGCGGCCCGGCCGCTGCGTGCGATATGCGCCATCAGCGCCGGGTTGCCACAGGTATTGGCCGTGCACGACAACCCGTCGCGCCGCACGCTTTCCGCGTACTGGCGCAGCAGCGCGCGGCGTTCGGCGTCGGTGAAGCGGTAGCTGCCCTGCCGGTCCACTTCGAGCAGGCGCGCCAGAATGCCCTGCCGGGCGTGCGGATTGGCGTCGCGGAAGAAGGCGCGCATGCCGAGGCCGAGCTTGTCGGCCACGTAGACATCGTAGGTGCGCTGCCAGAAGGCACCCGGCGTCTGCTCCGGCACGGTGGCCTGGAACCCGTACAGGTGCTCCACCTCCCGGTACATCTCGCGGGCGCCGGCATAGCCGGACCGTTGCATCGCCGCGAGCCATTTCGGGTTCCACTGGCGGGCGTTGAGTTCGGTGGCGAGCCATGTGCGGGCATCGACGGTCTGGGTATCGCCGGCGCGGCGCAGGTTGTGCAGCCAGAGCGGCGGCGCACTGCCGGTGACCGCGCGGGTGGCGGCGGTCAGGCCGCCGGCGTACTGGTAGGTGTCGTCATTGTCGAGCGCCCCGTAGAGCGTGCTCGTGCGCGAGAACAGCACCGCCTGGTTCGATTTCAGGTGGCTGGCCAGCGCGGCGGGCGCCGTCTCGCCCCACCCTTCGGCGGAGTACGCGAAGTTCATGTAGCGCAGGTACTGGCGAGCCACGGCATCGGGCGCGCCCTGTGCGTCGCGGCTCTGCTCCACCATCTGCTGCACGCCGATTGCGTAGTTGCCGGGCTTCGCGGCGAACACGCGTGCCCGCGCCAGCCTGCTGGCGGCGTCGGGGGCCACGCCCTGCCGGACCAACTCCGCTGTCACGGCCCGATCCTGGCGGCTAATTGCATTTTCTCCGGCAGCGGCGGCCAGCCGCGCGGCCTTGTCGAGCAGGGCGATCTTGTCGCCGAAACCGTCACGGTAGATGCCCGATGTGGTCAGCAGCACGTTGACGCGCGGCCGGCCCAGTTCGGCGTCGGGGATCAGGCGCACGTCCTCCACGTCGCCGCGTGCGTTCCAGACCGGCTCGACGCCCATCAGGTACAGCGCCTCGGCCTCCATGGCGCCCTGGTGCCGCTCGGTTTCGCCATACCAGAGCACCATCGACACCGATTCGGGCCACTGTCCGCGCTGGTCGCGGTAGCGCGCCAGCGTCTGCCCGGCCATGGTCTTGCCGAGCGCCCACGCGGCGCGCGTCGGGATCTTCGCGCCATCGAAGGCATGGAGGTTGCGCCCGGTGGGCAGGCTGTCCGGCACGCGCACGGGGTCGCCGAGCGGGCCGGTGGGCAGGTAGCGGCCGGACAGCGCCGTCACCAGTGCCTCGACCTCCGCGCCGGGCGAGGCGCGCAGGTCCGCCAGCCATTGGCGCCCCGCGGCCAGCGCGCGCCGCGCAGGCTCGTCCGGCGCGGCGGGGTCGCGGCCGGCCACCAGCGCCTCGGCCCACTCGCGCAGCGTCGCCGGGGCCGCGCGTACCTGGGCGCCGAGCATCAGCGCCAGCGCATCGGCCTGATCGGCCGCCTCCGGCATCTGGCCAAGCGCGTGGATGCCCAGCGGCATCGGCTCGGCCTCGACCTTGTGCAGGAAGGCGTGGAGCACCGGCTCGACCTGCTCCCACGGCGCGTTGGCGTCGAGCCCGAGTTGCTGGTCGAGCCGCTGCGCGCGCATCTGCGCGATGGCCTGCCTGCGGTATTGCGCCGACAGTTCCGGCGCGCTGTCGCGCGTGGCCTCGGCCTGCTCGACGGCTTCGTCCAGCGCCGCCAGCACCGGCGGCTGCCCCGCGCTGGCCAGCAGCGGCGAGAGATGGCTGACCAGCACGGCGGCACTGCGGCGCCTGGCCTGAATCGCCTCGCCGCCGCCGTCCTGGATGTAGAGGTAGACGTTCGGCAGGTCGCCGAGCAGGACCTCCGAGGCATCGTCGCCAGACTGGGCCACCTGCTTGCCGGGCAGCCATTCCAGCGTGCCGTGGCGGCCCACGTGCATCACGGCATCGGCACCGAACGCGTGGCGATACCAGAGGTAGGCGGCCACGTAGGAATGCGGCGGCGGCGTGATGGTGTCGTGGGCGTCATCCATGGCCCGCGCGAACGTGGAGCGCAGCGGCTGGGGGCCGACGAACACATTGCCGAAGAACAGCCCCGGCACCACGAACGCGGGCTCGCCGTGGGCATCGCGGGCGAGCATCAGCGGGTTGCGCTCGGGCGGCCCCCAGGCGCGCAGCACCTGCTGCCGGAACGTGGGCGGCAACGCGTCGAACCAGCGCCGGTACTGCGCCATCGGCACCAGCTTGACGCGGCCGGCGCGCACCATGCGGTCGAGTTCGCCCGGCGACCAGGTTTCGATGTTGCGCCCGTTCGCATCGAGCAGGGCAGCCAGCGCGGCGGTATCGGGCAAGGCGTCGCCCGTGGCGTAGCCGGCGGCGCGCAGCCGCGCGAGGATCTGGGTCAGCGTGGGCAGCGTGGCCAGGTAGCTGGCGCCGATGTTGCCGCGCCCGGGCGGGTTGTTGTAGTAGAGCACCGCCACGTGCTTGCGCGCGGCGGGCTTGTCCTGCAGCGCGATCCAGCGTTGGACGCGGGCCACCACCGCCGCCACCCGCTCGGGCACCGCGGCACTGGCGCGGGCGCCGTCATGCGGCTCCTGCGTGGCGAACAGGATCGGCTCGGTGGCACCGCTGCGCTCGGGCGCCGTCAGCAGCAGCGGCAGTCGCTCGCCCGCGATGCCGCGCACATCGGCCTGCCATGCCGCCGCACTGTCGCGCGTGGCGACGAGGTTGATCGCATGCAGCCCGTGGCGCGCCAGCCAGTCCTTGTCCTGGGCGCGCGGAATCGTCAGGTTCAGCGCCAGCAAGACGCGCAGCGGCGTGGCGCCATCGACGGTCAGCAGCGCGTCGAGCGACGAAACCGGCCAGCCGAACACCGGCACCGCGCCAATGCCCTGCCGCTCCAGCGCATCGACCAGCGCATCGATATGGGCGAGGTCGCGCTGGCGATAGCTCGTGGCATAGAACGAGATGCCCACCAGTGGCGCATTGGCGGGCACCTGCCGCGCGGCGCGGTACCAGTGCAGGTAGTCGGCCAGCGACGTGAACGCCTGCGCCGCGCGGGGATGGTAGATGCCGGCCGCAGGCGCGGCACGCAGCGGCGGCACCGCGAGGGGCGGCGCTCCTGCGGCACGCTGGCTGGCCGCCACGAGCCACGCCAGCGCCGCGGCCAGGTTGTCGACGCCCCCGTTGTCCCAATACGGCTGGAGTTGCGCATTCGCGGCGGCATCGATGCGGATACCCCACGCGTCCTCGGCATTCTGCGCCGGCGCGGCAAACACCAGCGCGCCACGGGCCTGCGCCTGCCGCACGGCGGGCGCGCTCTGCCGCAGCGTGCCCGCAGGCACGAACCACGCGGCAATGACATCGGCACGCGCCACCGTGGCGGCATCGGGCACGCCGGCCGTGAACGTGAAGGCCGCCACGCCATCGCCATGCGCCGCGCGGAACGCGGCTTCGGCCGCTGGCAGCAGGTGGCCCTGCGAGGTCATCACGAGCACGCGGACCGGCGCCGCCTGCGCGTGGGGCAGCCCGAGCACGACGCACGCCAGCCATGCGAGGAAAGCGAGGCGCCACAGCGGGCGGACGAGTTTGGCGGGGAGCGGAGGCACGAAGCGGGCGAAGAGGCTTGGGGGGGCGTGAGAGGCGCGCGGCACGGCGCGCGGCAGATTCTACCCGCCCCGCCTGAAGCGGCCCAGGATCGCCGGCCAGCTTCCGGCCCACGCCCCGTCGTGCGACCGATTTCAAACGCGTGTGCGGAACGCAGCCAGCCCCACCGCATTCCGGACAGTGGGCATGTGGTTTTTTTGCCGATGGGAGAATTCGCGCTGCAGCGCGCCGCATTGCGGCGCAAACGGCACCTTTGACCACAATCGGCAAAAGCGCCGGGCGCGCGAATGTAAAAAAGACAAGGCCGGGTGCGGCGCATTGCCAGACCCGGCCTGATGGGCGGTCAATCTACCTCACCTGCGCGCGCGCGGCAATCGGTCCTGTGGGGGACCCCACATCGTCCATGGTGACCCATCGTGTACCTTTCCCCGAATCGTCTATATTTGACCGCATGGCGCACACAACCGAATGAATCACCGCCGTAGACAGCCCCGGGAGGTATATGCCATGCGTTCGCTTGCAAACTTGTTCAGTCCGCCGACGCCCGAGAAGATCGCTGAAAAGGAACTGCAAGACATGAGGCTGACGCTTTTCCAGGCAGAACGCCGCCTGCTGGAAGCGCAGATGCAAGTCGATTATTACCGCAACATGATCGCCTTCCTCGAGGAAGTGGGTACCGTGGGTGTGGAAGGCGTGGCCGACCGGCGCACTGCCCTGCCCCCGGCACCGTCCACGCCAACCCTGCACGCGCCGCAGCCCACCCGCTCCGCGCCGGGCCTGGCAACGATTGTTCCCACCGCCGCCTGATGCGGCCTGACTGACAGGCATCGATGCCACAGGCCCCGCCCGGGGCCTGTGCGATACTGGCCGCCCTTTCTGCCCCTCCAGGACCGGCCATGAGCAACCTGCTGCCCGCGATCGAAATCGAAACCGCGCCGAATCCGGCGTACGCCGTCATCTGGATGCATGGCCTGGGCGCCGACGGCAGCGATTTCGTGCCCGTGGTACCGGAGCTGGGCCTGCCCGATGCACCGGCCGTCCGCTTCATCTTTCCGCACGCCCCGGCCATTCCGGTCACCTGCAACGGCGGCTACGTCATGCCCGCCTGGTACGACATCTACTCGCTCGACGAAGCCGGCCGGCAGGCCGACGAGGCGGGCATCCGCCAGTCCTGCGAAGCAATCCGCGCCCTGATCGCCCGTGAGAACGCGCGCGGCATTGCCACCAGCCGCATCGTGCTGGCCGGCTTCTCGCAGGGCGGTGCCATTGCCTACACCACGGCGCTCACGCATCCCGACACGCTGGCTGGCGTGATTGCCTTGTCCACGTACATTCCGTCCACCGCGCTGATCGCGGCCAGCGCCGCGCCCGCCAATGCCAGCACGCCGGTCTTCGCCGCCCACGGCACCGAGGACGAAGTCGTGCCGCTGACGCTGGGCACCCGTGCACGGGACTACCTGACCGCGCAGGGCCAGCCCGTGGCCTGGCACACGTACCGGATGCCACATTCGGTCTGCATGGAAGAGATCCAGGACATCGGCCGCTGGCTCGGGGAACGGCTGGCCTGAGCGCCGCGATCGGCGGCTGCGCTACCATGGCGCCGCCAACGATTGAGAACCTTCCCACATGATTCCCGCCTCGCCTCCGCCCCGCATCGACTTCAATACCCGCAAGGCGCTGATGTTCGCGCTGATGGCCGAACGGCTATCGGCGTTCTACGAGCATGGCCAGTGGATGACCGAAGCCCAGGGCGCCACGCTGGCCGGCAACTGGCTGTCGCGCTCCAAACTGCAGCTGGCGCTGGCCGAGCGGCGCCAGCTATCCGACCTCAGCGACCAACTGGCACGCCAACTGGCCGGCACCCTCTCTCGTGAAGCCGGTCTCTACGCCTCGCACGAGATGATGGAAGCGCTCGATCCCAACTACCAGTCCGCCTTTGCGCACGACATGCTCGACGAATGCGAGCGGATGCTGCGCGAGCACGGTGTCGATCCGGACCACTAGGGTTTAAAGTAGTTAATACGTCACTTTTAGGGCGGCGCGCGGTCCGTTTTATTGACTTTTATCCCGATTTCCATAAATTATCCGGAATGAAATAATTCCGGATAAATCGATGCGGTACTTCACCCGGCCCGACCTTGCCGAGCAGATTGCCATCCAGCTTCAGGGCCAGGCCGTCTTCGGCGATGCCCACAACGGCCTGTTCCTGGCCGCCCCGCGGCGCACCGGCAAGTCGATGTTCCTGCAGCACGACCTGCGCCCTGCCCTGGCCACCCGCGGCTGCCTCGTCATCTACATCGATCTCTGGTCCGATCAGCGGCGCGACCCCGGCGACCTGATTGCCGAAGGGATTGCCCAGGCGCTGGCCGACAACCTTGGCGTGGTGGCGCGCGCCGCCCGCAAGGCCCGCGTCGAGAGCGTGACGATTGCCGGCACGTTCCGGATCGATGCGTCGAAGATAGGCAAGGTGGATGGCGCCACGTTGCCGGCTGCGCTGGAAGCGCTGCACCGGGCTTCGGGCAAGCCGGTGGCGCTGCTGATCGACGAGGCCCAGCACGCGCTGACCAGCGAGGCCGGCGAGGTGGCCATGGCGGCCCTGAAGTCCGCGCGCGACCAGATGAACCGGCCCGAGCAGATTGCGTTGATGCTGGTGATGTCCGGTTCCGACCGCGACAAGCTGCTGCGGCTGGTGAACTCCAACAAGGCTCCGTTCTACGGGTCGTCGATCCACCAGATGCCTACGCTGGGCAAGCGCTACGTGGAGCACGTCGCCGCGCTGATCGCCGAGCAACGCCCCGAACTGGCGCCGGTGGACCACCAGACGCTGCTCGACGCCTTCCAGCTGTTTGGCGAGCGTCCGCAGTTCTTCCATGCGGCCATCGGCGAGGCCCTGAATCCGCTGGAGGCCGACCAGGGGGAGCGCTTCGAGCGGCGCGTCCTGGCCAGGGCGATGGCGCGGCGCGAACAGGACGCCGCGCAGATGCGGGCCGACTTCCTGGGCCTGCGCCCGCTGGAGCGGGCCGTGCTGTGGCGCGTGCTGGAGGTGGGGAGGAATTTCCGGCCGTACGATGGCGAGGCGCTGGCGTTCTATCGGGCACAGTGCCCCGGCCTGGCCATCACGGCGCCGAAGGTACAGGCCGCACTGGAAAGCCTGCGCGACCGCACGCCATCGCTGGTTTGGAAATCGGCCCGTGGCGAATATTCCGCCCACGACGCCGCCATGCACGCCTGGTTCAGTGGCCTCGTGGCCGAGGGCGGCTGGCCGCCATCGGACGGCTAGGCCGCGCGCTTGACGCTGCCGGGGTTGAGCCGCTCTGCGTCCAGCCGGCGGAACACCAGCGCGGACATCAGCGTGATGATGCCCACCGTCAGGAAGGCCAGCCGGTAAGCCGGCGCTGCCGCGCCGAACTCCGCAGAGAACACGCTGACCAGCCCGCCGCCGATCGTGACGCCAAGTCCGATCGCCAGCATCTGCACCATCGAGAACAGGCTGTTGCCGCTGCCGGCATCCTCGCGTGACAAACCCATGAGGGTGACGCTGTTCATGGCCGCGAACTGCATCGAGTTGGCCGCGCCGAAGACGGCAAGCTGGAAGATCGAGGCCGCCAGCGGCCAGCCCGGCGACATGGCCGCGAACGACGCCATCGACGCGCCGACGATGACCGTATTGACCGTCAGGAAGGTGTCGTAGCCGAAGCGGTTCACCAGCGGCACGATCCAGCGCTTGGAGATGGCCCCGGCAATGGCCACCGGCAGCAGCATCAGCCCCGAGTGGAACGGCGAGTAGCCCAGTTGCAGCTGGAACAGCAGCGGCAACAGGAACGGCACCGCGCCCGAGCCGATACGGCTGATCAGGTTGCCCGCCAGCCCCACGCTGAAGTTGGGCTCGCGGAACAGGGCCAGCCGGAACAGCGGCGTACGGTGCCGCCGCGCATGGGGCAGGTACAGCAGCGCGCTGGCCACGCTGACCCCCAGCAGCAGCGTCGACCAGGCATCGACGGTGCCGCGTTCGAGCGCCAGCGAGAACGTGACCATGCACAGCGACAGCAGCCCGCAGCCGATCCAGTCGAACGGCGGCGCCGCGCCGGTCTCGCCCTCGGGCAGGTAGCGGCGCACCGCGAACAGCCCCACCAGCCCCACCGGCACGTTGATCAGGAAGATCCAGTGCCACGACGCGCTCTGCACGAGCCAGCCGCCCAGCACCGGCCCGAAGATCGGGCCCACCTGGCCCGCCACCGAGACAAACGCCAGCGCGGCGATGTACTGCTCGCCGGGCACGTTGCGCAGCACCGCCAGCCGCCCGATCGGCAGCAGCATCGAACCACCCACGCCCTGCAGCACGCGCGCAACGATCAGCTGGTTGAGGGTCTGGGCGCTGGCGCAGAACACCGAGCCCAGCACGAAGATCAGGATCGCGCAGAAATACACGCGCCGCGTGCCGAAGCGGTCCGCCAGCCAGCCCGAGGCCGGCGTCAGCAGTGCCATGGTCAGCGTGTAGGCCACCACCACGGGCTTGAGGTCGAGCGGCTTCTCGCCAAGGCTGTGGGCCATCGCCGGCAGCGCGGTGTTGAGGATGGTGGTGTCCAGCGCCTGCATGAAGAAGCCGGCGAAGACGATCCAGAGCATGGCTTTCCGGGCGGCGGCGTCGGGTGGCGCGGAGGTGGCGGATGCGGCGGGTGCGGCGGGGGTGTGAGGCATGGGGCAGGTATCGCTGAAGCATGTCCGGGTAATCCCGGATTCATGGCCACATGGTACGCACCGGCCGCTCCATCGGGAACCCCGCAGGACCGATTGACTATCATCGGAAAATCCGATGACAATGCGCCGATGCTCAATCCCGTCTGGATCCAGACCTTCGCCACGGTGGCCACGGCGCGCAGCTTTACCGACGCCGGGCGCCAGCTCGGGCTCTCGCAGTCGTCGGTCAGCGACCATATCCGCCGCCTGGAACAGAGCGTGAACCGCCGGCTGTTCGTGCGCGATACCCACTCGCTGGCGCTCACCCCTGATGGCGAGGCGCTGCTGGTGCATGCGCGGCTGATCCTGGAGAGCCTGGCGCGCGCCGAGCAGCAGTTCGGCGGCCCGCGCCTGCAGGGACGCGTGCGGCTGGGCTGCTCAGAAGACCTCGCGCAAGGTCCGCTGCCAAACCTGCTGGCCGCATTCCGCGCCACGCACCCCGACGTCGAACTCGAGATCACGATCGGGATGACCAGCAAGCTTTATGAATGGATCGAGGCCGGTACGCTGGACCTGATCATCGGCAAGCGCCGCGAGGGCGACCGGCGCGGCGTGGCGCTGTTTCGCGGCCGGCTCGAATGGCTGGCGCGGCCCGGCACGGTGGTCGATGCGGGCCAGCCGCTGCCGGTGATCCTGGTCAATGAACCCAGCGTGACCCGCTCGGTGGTGCTCGACACGCTGGCCGCGGCGGGCTGGCGCTGGCGCATCGTCTGCACCAGCAGCAGTCATTCGGGCTGCATCGCGGCGGCGCGCGGCGGCCTGGGCATCACGGTACGGGCGCAGAACCTGACCGGCGGCGGCCTCGTGCCGCCCGTCAATGTCGAAGTATTGCCGCCCCTGCCAGATGTCGAATTCATCACACTGGCGGCGCGCCGCCTGACGCGCCCGGCCGAGACGCTGCTGCAGTTGATTCGCAAGAGCGACCTGCGCGCGCCGCGCGCTGACTGACGCTGACTGACGCTGAGTGACGCTGAGTGACGCGACGGACGCTGACAGGCGTTCAGGCCCCCGGCAGCACCAGCCGCAACGCCTGCCAGGCGGTCAGCAGGTGATAAGGCGTGGTCGATGGCATCTCGGCGCGCACCACCTCGCCATCGGGCGCCAGGCACTCGTGCCAGCCATCGGCATGGAGAAAGCGGGCAAGGAACTGGTCGATCCAGGCTTCCAAGTCGGCCAGCGGCGCCGGGTCGTTGTCGGCCAACGCCTGCACCACCAGCGCCCGGGCAAACTCGGTCTGCGCCCAGATGCGCTCGGTGGCATCGAGCATGGCGCCCTGCCCGTCCAGCGCGGCGCTGACGCCAAGCGTATGGGCCGCCACGCCGTGCCGGCGCGCGAAGCCATAGGCGTGCCGCAGCGCCGATGCCAGCGCCGTACCGCCGAACAGCGACGGCGCCATCATGACCAGCGAGAACCATTCGAACTGGTGACCCGGCTCGATGCGGTTGCCAGCCGTGCCCTGCGGCAGTTCCGCCACGCAGCCGTTGCCGGGGTCGACAAAGCCCGCGTGCACGGCCTGCGCAATCGCGCGCAGCCGGTCGGCGTAGGCCGGCTCGCTCGTGGCGTCGAGCGCCGCCAGATAGGCTTCGGTCAGGTGCATGATCGGGTTCTGCAGCACGCCACTGCCGTTTTCCGCGAAGTTCTCGGCCAAAGCGGCGTGATAGAGCCCGTTGCCATCAGCAAACCGGTCTTCGATCACGGCGAGCGTCTGCCGCATGGTGTCGAGTGCAGCGGGCTCGCGGCTGGCCTGGTAGTAGTGCGCGCAGGCGAACACCACGAACGCGTGGGTATAGAGATCACGCGTGCTGTCGAGCGGCGCACCCTGGGCGTCGATGCTGTAGATCCAGCCGCCAGCCCCGTCACCGAAATGGCGCTTCAGCGATGCAAACAGCGTGGCCGCATGCGGCAGGTTGCCGGCCGTGGCAAACACGTAGAGCTGCCGCGCGCACGCCATCGCCCGGTAGCGCTTGTCGGGCAGCGGCTGGCCGCTGGCGCCGTCGAGCGCCTCGTGGGCCAGTTGCAGGCCCGGGTTCCAGCCCGCCTGCGTCCAGGCCGGCAGGATGGCCGTGTCGAAATGCGCCAGCAGTGCGGTAATCCGTTCGGCAAGAGGAGGCGAGGCGAGCATGAGTTTTCGCGGTGAGGGCGCGGTGGAAAGTGGACCCGACGATGCGGGCCAGAAACGATAGCAGGCGCCGCGCGCCGTGCAAAGGCCGGCGACGCCGCACCGCATCATTTGGGACTGGCATTGGCTTGTGGCTTTGCTATGTTGGAAGTCCACCGGCCCGCCTCTGCCGTGGCCGTTTCGGAGAAATGCCATGTCGACCCATCCGATGTCCCTGACCGACCATCGCCGCACGCTGGTCATGCATGTGCTCGAAGACCCGCCCGGCCGCTATACATGGCGCATCGTGGTCGAGGAGAAATGCGGCGGCGCCGACTGCGACAGCACGATCGAGGCCCATGGCGACTACGCCTCGCATGCCGAGGCCGAGGCCGCCTGCTGGGCGGCGGGCAACAGCATGCTCGACGGACAGCGCGCGGCCACCGACATGGGTGCAAGCCGGCTGACCCATTGACCACAGGCTGTGACACGCCCGTGAAATCGGTGAGATTGCGTGACATTGGGCCGCAATGTGGCCCAAATGCGGCCCAATGAGCGCTTGAAGCGCTGCTTCGACCCTTGAACCGGGCGTCGGTGCGTCTTAGGCTGATAACTCAGAAGGAGACAAGCGATGGACAAGCCGACCGTAAGCCCCAGCCGCTTTGTGGAAATCCTGAACGAGCGGCTGACCCGCCATCCCCTCTACCGCGAGGGCATGCGCGTCTATGCCATTCCGGCCCATGCCGAGCATCCGCGCAGCCTGGTCTGCGTGGGGCCGCGCGGCACCGAGGGAATCTGCGCCACGATCGAGAACATCGTGCGTGGCGAGTGCGATGTCTTCCCGGACATTGGCCAGGATTTTCCCCGCCGCCCGGCGCCTCCGGTGCACGAGCAGCGCATCCGGTAGCGGCAACTGCGTACCACCACCCGGCGGGCCCCGAAAAGGCCCGCCGGTTTCATTTGCGCGCCGCAACGGACAGCCGCGCAGCGCGCGGTGCGCCTGCTGGCTACAATGGCTGCCGCGCGCCGCCACGCTGGCGCCCCCACGCCATTCCTCTCGAAAAGCCAAGATGCTGCTATTTGGATGTTCCCTGCTGACCCTGCTGGTCTGGTGCGTGCTGGTGTTTGCGCGCGCCGGCTTCTGGCAGGTGCGCAAACCCGCCCCCTCGCCGGCGCCGGCCGCCTGGCCGCCCGTGATTGGCGTGATCCCCGCCCGCGACGAAGCCGACGTGATCGCCCGTGCCGTGACCGGCGTGCTGGGCCAGCGATACGCGGGCCGGCTGCACCTTGTGGTGGTGGACGACCACAGCACCGATGGCACCGCCGACATCGCCCGCGCGGCGGCGGTGGCGCTCGGCAAGGCCGATGCGCTGACCGTGATCGGCGCCCGCGACCTGCCTCCGGGCTGGAGCGGCAAGGTCTGGGCGCAGTCCGAAGGGCTGGCCGAGGCCGACCGCCAGATGCCCGACGCCGGCTTCGTGTTCCTGACCGATGCCGATATCTGGCATGGACCGAACACGGTCACCGAACTGGTTGCCCGCGCCGAACACGAGCAGCGCGACCTGACCTCGCTGATGGTGCGGCTGCGGTGCGAATCGTGGTGGGAGCGCCTGATCGTGCCGGCTTTTGTCTTCTACTTCGCCAAACTCTATCCGTTCCGCAGCGTGGCCGATCCGCGCAGCAAGGTGGCGGGCGCCGCCGGCGGCTGCATGCTGGCCCGGCGTTCGGCATTGGCCCGGATCGGCGGTTTCGCCGCCATTCGCGGCGAGTTGATCGACGATTGCAGCCTGGCGGCCCGCATCAAGGCGGGCGGATCGATCCGGCTGGACCTCGCCGACGACAGTATTTCGCTGCGTCCCTACGACGACTGGGAGAGCCTGTGGAACATGATCGCCCGCAGCGCCTACACCCAGCTTCACTATTCGCCATGGATGCTGCTGGGCGCCACGCTGGGCATGGTCCTGACCTACCTCGCCCCGCCGGTATTGGCGCTGGCAGGCGGCGCGGCGGCATGGCCGGCCTGGCTGGCGTGGATGCTGATGGCCGTCAGCTACCGCCCGATGCTGCGCGAGTACCGCCAGCCGGCGTGGCTGGCCCCGCTGCTGCCGCTGACCGCGCTGTTCTACCTGGGCGCCACGCTTGACTCGGCGCGCCGCTACTACCTGCGGCGCGGCGGGCAGTGGAAGGGGCGCGCGCAGGCGCCCGTCCGCTCCTGAACCCGGACTATTTCAGGTAGCCGTTGTCGCGGAACCAGCCCAGCGCGTCGCGCAACCCTTCCTGATAGGGGCGCGGCGCGTAGCCCAGTTCCTGCCGGGCCTTGGCCGAAGTGAAGAACATCCGGTAACGCGACATCTTCAGGCCGTCAACGGTGACGAACGGCTCCTTTTTCGTGAAGCGGGCCACTGTTTCGGCAACGTGCGCGAGCGGATAGAGGGGCCAGCGCGGCAGTTCGATGGTGGGCGCCTTGCGTCCCGCCATCCCGGCAATATCGGCCAGCATCTGTCGCAGCAGCACGTCCTGCCCGCCTAGGATGTAGCGCTCCCCGATGCGGCCTTTGTCCAGCGCCAGGAAATGACCGTTCGCCACGTCGTCCACATGGGCCAGGTTCAGGCCGGTGTCAACGAAGGCCGGGATCTTGCCCGTGGCGGCCTCGACAATGATCCGGCCGGTTGGCGTCGGGCGCACGTCGCGCGGGCCGATCGGCGTGGACGGATTCACGATGACGGCCGGCAGTCCCTCTGCCACCAGCCGCTCCACCTCGCGCTCGGCCAGCACCTTGCTGCGCTTGTAGGCGCCGATGGCCTCATGGCCCGCCATGGCGGCGGTTTCATCCACCGGCCCGGTGGCGCCAGCCACGCGCAGCGTGGCCACGCTGCTGGTGTAGACGATGCGCTCCACGCCGGCGTCGCGCGCCGCTTCCATGGTGGTCACCGTTCCGTCCACGTTGGCCCGCACGATGTCCTCGGGGTCCGGCGCCCAGAGCCGGTAGTCCGCCGCCACATGGAACAGGTAGCGCACGCCGGCCATGGCGCGCGTCATCGAGGCGCGGTCGCGCATGTCGCCCTCCACCACCTCCACCGGCAGGCCGGCAAGGTTGGCGCGCGGACTGGTGGCGCGAACCAGCACCCGCACCTGGAAACCGCGTTCCAGCGCCTGGCGCATGACCGACGAACCGAGGAAGCCCGAGGCCCCTGTCACGAGAATGCAATTCTGAATTTCAAATCCCCTGGAGACGATAGTTGCGAGTTTGGCGACAATGCCATGGAAAGCGGCGATAACCCGACAAAATTGGCATGCCTTTACGCCAAAATGTAATTGTTGGCAGGAGCCAACGCGCAAACATGAAAATCCGACCCGGTATATAGTACCCACCGTAACCGGCAAAGTGATGCTGGGAATACCAGACAATAATGTTTTTGAATCTTCACAAGTGGGTCGGGGGGCCGTCTCGATGCAGGTGATCCTTGCCCAGCCCAGGGGCTTCTGTGCTGGCGTCGTCCGGGCGATCGACATCGTCGACCGCGCCCTGCTCAAGTATGGCGCGCCGGTCTATGTCCGACACGAGATCGTCCACAACAAGCATGTGGTCGACGGGTTGCGGCAAAAAGGCGCACGTTTCGTCGAGGAGCTGGACGAAGTGCCCGATGACGCGGTCACCATCTTCAGCGCCCACGGGGTTTCCCGCGAAATCGTGGCCGAAGCGCGCCGGCGCGAGCTGCATGCACTCGACGCCACATGCCCGCTGGTGGTCAAGGTCCATACCCAGGGCCGCCAGTACGCCGCCGCGGGGCGCCACGTGATCCTGATCGGCCATGCCGGCCACCCCGAGGTGGTCGGCACGATGGGCCAGATCCCGGCGCCGGTCCATCTGGTCCAGTGCGAAGCCGACGTGGCCCGGCTGGACCTGCCGGCCGATGCTCCGGCCGCCTATATTACCCAGACCACGTTGTCGGTGGACGACACCCGTAATATCATTGCGGCGCTCGGCAGGCGTTTCACCAATCTGGTGGGCCCGAATACGCGCGATATCTGCTATGCCACGCAGAACCGGCAAAGCGCGGTACGGGAACTGTCGCAGCGTGTGGACGTCATTCTCGTGATCGGCGCGTCGAACAGTTCCAATTCGAACCGGTTGCGCGAGATCGGCACCGAGAGCGGCGTGCCGAGTTACCTGATCGCCGACGGCAGCGAACTCGACCCCGGCTGGGTGCGGGACGCGAACGTCGTAGGCATTACCGCGGGCGCCTCGGCGCCCGAAAGCATGGTGGAAGACGTCATCGCGGCCCTGCGCCGCCTTGGTCCGGTCGAGATTTCGACCATGGAAGGGATCGAGGAACATGCCGAATTCCGCCTCCCGGCTGAACTCGCCGATGCAACGCTGGCCCCAGGGGCCAGGAAGACCACTGAAATCAGTGACGCCCGGCTGGTTGCCCACACGGTAGCCGGCTGAAGCGAAAAAGCTGAACCTAACAGGAAGCACCCCCTTGGCCATCCCGTTTCTGCAGGTCGCCCGCGTAGGCGCCTACATCGCACGCAAGCATCTCTCCGGGCAAAAGCGCTACCCGCTGGCCCTGATGCTCGAGCCCCTTTTCCGCTGCAACCTGGCCTGCTCCGGTTGCGGCAAGATCGACTATCCGGACCCCATCCTGAACCAGCGCCTGTCCGTGGCCGAGTGCCTGGAAGCGGTGGACGAATGCGGCGCACCGGTGGTGTCGATCGCCGGCGGCGAGCCGCTGCTGCACAAGGACATGCCCGAGATCGTGCGCGGCATCATGGCGCGCAAGCGCTTTGTCTACCTGTGCACCAACGCGCTGCTGCTGGAGAAGAAGATCGACCAGTACGAGCCGAGCCCGTACTTCGTGTGGTCGATCCACCTCGACGGCGACCGCGAGATGCACGACCACTCGGTCAACCAGGAAGGCGTCTACGACAAGTGCGTGGCGGCCATCCGCCTGGCCAAGGAGCGCGGCTTCCGGGTCAACATCAACTGCACGCTGTTCAATGACGCCAAGCCCGAACGCGTGGCGAAGTTCTTCGACTCGGTCAAGGCCATGGGCGTGGACGGCATCACGGTGTCGCCGGGCTATGCCTACGAGCGCGCGCCGGACCAGCAGCATTTCCTGAACCGCAACAAGACCAAGCAACTGTTCCGCGACATCCTGTCGCGTGGCCGTGCGGGCAAGAACTGGGCGTTCAGCCAGTCGACGATGTTCCTCGACTTCCTGGCCGGCAACCAGACCTACAAGTGCACGCCGTGGGGCAACCCGGCCCGCACCGTGTTCGGCTGGCAGCGTCCGTGCTACCTGGTGGGCGAGGGCTACGTGAAGACGTTCAAGGAACTGATGGAAGGCACCGACTGGGACGCCTACGGGGTTGGCAACTACGAGAAGTGCGCCGACTGCATGGTGCACAGCGGTTTCGAGGCCACCGCCGTGGCCGACACGTTCTCGCACCCGCTCAAGGCCCTTGGCGTGACGCTGCGCGGCGTGAAGACCGATGGCCCGATGGCCCCGGACATCGCGCTGGACAACCAGCGCCCGGCCGACTACGTGTTCTCGCGCCACGTGGAGATCAAGCTGGCCGAGATCGGCAACCTGAAGAAGGTGCAGGGCAGCCGGGCGGAAAAGGCCCAGGCGGCGGCGCAAGCTCACTGAGTTGTTGGACTCCCCTCTCCCGCCATGCGGGAGAGGGGCGCACCCCCCTACTTCACCGGCTGTTGTGACTGGTCAGATACTTGATCAGCCCATCCACGCCATCCCGCGCCACGATGTCCGCGAACTGCTTGCGGTACACCTCGATCAGCCAGGCGCCCATCATGTTGATATCGTAGATCTTCCAGCCGTCGGCGCCTTTCTGCAGGCGGTAGTCGATCAGCATCTCGTCGCCGTTGTTCAGCACGCGCGTGGCCACCACGGCGTCGTTGGCGTTGTTGCCGCTGCGGGCCGGCTTGTACGTGAACTTGGGACTTTGCTCGCGCAGTTGCGAGAGCGAGATCGCGTAGCTGCGCACCAGTAGCGCGGTGAACTGCTCCTGGAGCTGTTTCTGCTGCTCCGGCGTGGCCTGTTTCCATGCATTGCCGACTGCCAGGCGCGTGGTACGGCCGAAATCGGTGTAAGGCAGGAAGTCGCGCTGGACGACGGCGGTAATTTTTGCAAGATCGCCGGCGCGGGTCTCGGGATCGGTCTTGATCTTGGTGATCACGCCTTCGACGGCCGACTGCACGAGCTTGTCGGGCGACGCGCTGGCCTGGGCGTGCGCGGGGGACACCACGGCGACCATGGCCACGGCGGCAATGGGGGCGATGATGGCGGCGGGGAACATTCCGTAACGGTTCATGACGTATCGATGCACTGCGGCCGGGCTGGCCAGTCGGGCCAGTATATAGCGGATCGCGCGGTCCGCCGGGCGGCGCGGGAGGCGCCAACCGCCTTCCAGCCGCTATACTCCGGTTGCCGCCCGCGCACGCCCCCCGTACGTCCGCCACACATCCGCCGTACCTTCTGCCGCAGCGGGCGCCGTAGACACAGGACCCATGATCAGACCGCTGCTCGTTCGCACCGTCAAATTCGCCACCGTTCACGCCTGGCTCGTGATCGGCATCTCGCTGTTGCTGACCGCCGCAGCCGGCTATTACGCGGCACGCAATTTCGCCATCAATACCGATATCAGCCGCCTGCTGGAATCCGACGCCCCGTGGGCGCGGAACGACGCCGCGATCAGCGCCGCGTTTCCGCAGCGCGACAAGATGATCCTGGCCGTGGTGCAGGCACCGGCGAAGGAACTGGCCGATGCCGCCGCCAGCGAGCTGGCCACCGCGCTGCGCCAGGAGCCGAACCGCTTCAACGCCGTGAGCCAGCCCGGCGCCGGGCCGTTCTTCGAGCGCAACGGGCTGCTGTTCGCCAGCCAGGCCAGCGTCGACGACATGGCCGACAAGCTCACGCAGGCCCGCCCGCTGCTGAACAACCTGGCCCGCGATCCCACGCTGCGCGGCCTCTCGGACCTGCTCACCACCACGCTGGCACTGCCGCTGCAGCTCGGGCAGGTGAAGCTGTCCGATATGGACAAACTACTATCTGAGAGCGCGAAGACCGTCGACGGCGTGCTGGCCAACAAGCCCGTGGCACTGTCGTGGGCCGGGCTCGTCGACGACAGCCTCAAGCCGAATGCCGATGGCCGCGCGTTCAGCTTCGTCACGGTGTCGCCGGTGCTCGATTTCAGCGACCTCAAGGCCGGCGCCGTCGCCAGCGACGCCATCCGCGCCGCCGCCGGCAAGCTCAAGCTGGCCGAGCGCTACAACGCCCAGGTGCGCCTGACCGGCCCGCAGCCGCTGGCCGACGACGAGTTCGCCTCGGTCAGCGAGGGCGCGGCGCTCAACGGCATCCTGACGCTGCTGGTGGTGATCGGCATCCTGTGGATGGCGCTGCGCTCGGCGCGCCTGATCACGGCCGTGCTGGTCAGCCTGATTGCCGGGCTGATCATCACGGCGGCGCTGGGCCTGCTGATGGTGGGCGCGCTGAACATGATCTCGGTGGCGTTCGCGGTGCTGTTCGTCGGGCTTGGCGTCGATTTCGGCATCCAGTTCGGCGTGCGCTACCGCGCCGAGCGCTGCGAGCACGGCGACCTGAACGAGGCGCTGACGCTGGCCGCCCGCGACGTGGCCGGGCCGCTCACGCTGGCCGCCGCCGCCACGGCCGCCGCGTTCTTCTGCTTCCTGCCCACCGACTACCGTGGCGTGGCCGAACTGGGCAAGATCGCCGGCGTGGGCATGTTCGTCGCGTTCGCCACCACGTTCACCACGCTGCCGGCACTGATCCGCGTGCTGGCGCCGCCGGGCGAGAAGGAAATGCCGGGCTTCGGCTGGCTGGCCCCGGCCGACGCGTTCTTCGAGCGCCACCGCAAGGGCACCCTCGTCGGCGTGCTGTTCGTGCTGGTGGCCGGCGCCCCGCTGCTGCCCCACCTGCGCTTCGATTTCGACCCGCTCCACCTGAAAGATCCGCATTCGGAGTCGATGGCCACGCTGCTGGCGCTCAAGGACGCCCCGCAGGCCGGCACCGACGACATCAAGGTGCTCGCCCCCTCGCTCAAGGACGCCGAGCAGATCGCGGCACGGCTCGCCAAGCTGCCCGAGGTCGAGCGCGTGGTCACGCTGAAGACGTTCATCCCCGACGACCAGGCGCCCAAGCTGGCCACCATCGCCGCGCTGTCCAAGACGCTGATGCCGGTGCTCACGCAGCCGACCGGCGCCCCGGCCAGCGATGCGCTGCGCGTGGCGGCGCTGCGCAATGCCTCGCGCCAGCTGTCGCTGGCCGCGCTCGACCATCCGGGCCTCGGTGCCGCCTCGGCCGAGCATCTGTCCCGCGCGCTCAAGCAACTGGCCGATGCCACGCCGGCCATGCGCGACCGCGCCGAGCAGGCCATCGCCCTGCCGCTGCGCCTGGCGCTGGCCTCGCTGCAGCGCGCGCTGCAACCGGAGACCGTGACCCGCCAGACGCTGCCGCCCGAACTGGCGCGCGACTGGCTGGCGCCCGATGGCCAGGCGCTGGTCAACATCAGCCCGAAACTGCCGCCGCCGGGCGCGAACAACGACGCCGCCCGCGAGGCCGCGCTCGACCACTTCCTGGCCGTGATGGCGCGCGTGCAGCCCGACGCCACGGGCGGGCCGATCGCCATCAAGGGCTCGGCGGACACGATCATGACCGCGTTCATCCACGCCGGCGTCTGGGCCGTGATCTCGATCACGGTGCTGCTGTGGATCACGCTGCGGCGCGTGGGCGACGTGGTGCGCACGCTGATCCCGCTGCTGGTCTCGGGGCTGGTCACGCTGGAACTGTGCGTGGTCTTTGGCATCTCGCTGAACTTCGCCAACATCATTGCGCTGCCGCTGCTGCTGGGCATCGGCGTGGCGTTCAAGATCTACTACGTGATTGCCTGGCGCCATGGCAAGACCAAGCTGCTGCAGTCGAGCCTGACCCACGCGGTGCTCTACAGTGCCGCCACCACGGCCACCGCGTTCGGCAGCCTCTGGCTGTCGCACCATCCCGGCACCGCCAGCATGGGCAAGCTGCTGGCGCTGGCGCTGGTCTGCACGCTGGCCGGCGCGGTGTTCTTCCAGCCCATCCTGATGGGCCGCCCCCGGCGCGAGCTGCCGGGGCGCGGGGAGCCGCTGGGTCCGTCTCTTCCCCCACTTACGGTGGCTACGACCATGGCACAATCTGCCGATAAGTCTGCAGGAGCCGATTCCGGCAAATCTCCGCGGTGAGTGCCGCGCCGTCTCCGTTACAAGAACCCGAAAGACCAAACGTCTCACCATGCTCTCCCGCAACGTCAAATCCCGCGCCGCGGCGCCCCGGCTGAACGGCGCGCTGGCCGCCGCCGCGCTCTGCGCCCTGACCGCCGGCTGCGCCACCGGCCCCAACGCCAACCCGCAGGACCCGCTCGAACCGATGAACCGGGCGATCTTCACGGTCAACGACAAGGTAGACACCTACGTGGCCCAGCCGCTGGCCAAGGGCTACCAGTACGTGACCCCCGAGCCGGCGCGCATTGCCGTGACCAATTTCTTCGCCAACTTCTCGGACGTTGGCAACTTTGCCAACAACGTGCTGCAGGGCAAGGGCGTGGCCGCCGCCGAGACGCTGATGCGCGTGGCGATCAACACCGTGCTGGGCATCGGCGGCCTGATCGATATCGCCACGGCGGCGGGCATTCCGCGCCACTCGCAGGACCTGGGGCTGACGCTGGGCTACTACGGCGTGCCGGCCGGCCCGTACCTGGTGCTGCCGCTGTTCGGCCCCAGCTCGGTCCGCGACGGCATTGGCCTGGCGGGTAGCTTCTATCTCGATCCGGCGCACTATTTCGACCCGGCCTGGCGCAACACGATGTTCGGCATCAACGTGATCAACGTGCGCGCCAACATGCTGGGCGCCACCGACCTGCTCTCGCAGGCCGCGCTGGACAAGTACGCGTTCGTGCGCGACGCCTATACCCAGCGCCGGCAGTACCTGCTGGGCGACGGGGACGATGCGCTGCCGACGTATGACGATGACGAGGAGCCTGCGCCCGCCGAGCCGGCAACGCCGGCAACGCCGGCTCCGGCGCCGGGGATGGCGAAGTAGTCAGCCCCTCCCCCCCCGGCCCAAAACAAAAAAGCGCCCGCACCGGGGCACGGTGCGGACGCGAAAATGCCAGCGGATGCGGTGTCCGTGGCTCGACAGATCGTAGGCAATTTTTCAGCCTGCGATTGCCAACAATTGTGTCGGCTCAGCCCGCGCGGTTGCGCAGCGGAAGCCAGATCGAGAACGTGGCGCCCTCGCCCACGCCGCTCCTGAGCACCACGCGTCCGCCGTGCCGTTCGGCCACGGTTTTCACGAAGACCAGTCCCAGCCCGCTGCCCGATGGCGCATCGCTGCCCTGCGCGTGCACGCGGCTGAACGGGCGGAACAGGCGCGCCTGGTCTTCCAGTGCGATACCCGGGCCGTGGTCGGTCACCTCGATGGCGAGATAGGGCCCCAGCCGGTGCAGGCGCACCTGTACCGGGGCGCCCGGCGGACTGAATTTGATGGCGTTGCTGACGAGGTTGGCGATGGCGCGCACCAGCAGCATCGGTGAGGCGCGCAGCACCACCCCTTCGGCGTCGAGATCGAGTTCCAGCTCGATGCCGCGCGTGCGGGCCAGCGCCCACATCTCGTCGGTGGCGTCGAGCACCAGCGCGGTCATTTCCACGTCGGCGAACACCAGGTTCTGCGATTCGGCCTGCGCCAGCCGGATGAAATCGTCGGCCAGCGCCAGCGTGCGGTGCGCGTGCTCGCTGATGCGGCCCAGCAGCTCGGGCTCGGGCAAGGCCCGAGTGTCGCGCGACTGCATGTCGATCAGCGCCAGGATCGATGCCTGGGGCGAGCGCATGTCGTGCGACAGGAAGTGCAGCGTCTGCTCGCGCTGCCGCTCGGCGCGCCGTACCGTGGTGATATCCACCAGGCTGACGATCACGCCGGCCGGGCGCCCCGCCTCGCCGTGCAGCGGCGCGCCATGGAGCAGGTAGCGGCGGTCGTCCTCGGTGGCCAGTTCCACGCCGTGGGAGTCAGACGACGACATCACCGGCCCATCGGCATCGAGCGCGCCGCACAGCGCGTCCCAGTAGGCCAGCCCGGGGCCGGGCACCGGAAAAAGGGTCTCGATCACATCGGGCAGTCCGGGGCGGTCCAGGCCGCCGTAGCCATCGTCGTAGCCCCCCTCGTCGTCGGGCGCGGTGCCGTAGCCGCCCGCCAACCCGCCCAGCCCGGCCGGCTGCGGCATGTCATTGATGCCCTGCAGCACCGGCGGCACCAGCGCCACGGCGCGGCGGTTGGCCACCAGGATGCCGCCGTCGAGATTGCAGATCAGGGTGGCCTCGGGCAGGCTTTCCAGCCCGTCCGACAGGAACCGCCGCATGTCGCGCAGCCGTGCGGTCATGTCGTACACCGCCTGCATGCGGCCGTCGAGCGAGTGGTCGATGCGGGCCGGCGCGGCCAGCAGGCCCGGCTCGCGCCCCAGGCGCACCAGTTCCTCGGACAGGAAGCGCAGCGCGGCCTCCTGGCGCCGCCAGCTCCAGAGCGGATAGACCAGCAGGCACCCGAACACGGCGGCGGACGGCGCGAACCACAGTTGCATGCTGCCCACCAGCATGATGCTGCCGCCGATCAGCGCGGCCACCAGCACCGCCACGGCGATCAGCGCGTCGCGCGGCGTCAGCATCCAGGCGGCCAGCGCCGCCAGCAGCACCGGCAGCAGCGTGGCGAACCAGCCCGCCAGTTCGGGCACGCGCACGATGCCGGTGCCTTCCCGCAGCGCCTGCAGCACGTTGGCCTGGACCTCGATGCCACTCATGCCCCGGCCATGGCGCGAGACCGGCGTCGGGAATACGTCGCCCAGGCCCGTGGCCACGGTGCCCACGATCACGAACTTGCCACGGAAGTAGTCGGGCCCAAGCTGGCCCGACAGCACGTCGAGCACCGGCACGCGCGTGAACGATCCCGGCGGCCCGGCATAGGGAATGCGCAGCCGGTCCTGGCTGAGCCAGCCGGCACTGTCCACGCGCGAGGCGGCCTCATGGCGGAACGAGTCGGACGAGGCCGGCGACGCCTGCCCGAATGCGGCCATCGCGGCGGCAAACTGCCAGTATGGGCGGGCATCGGCATCGCCCTCGCGCAGCCAGACGGCGCGCGCCACGCCATCGGCGTCCGGCATCAGGTTGATGTGGCCCAGGCCGGTCCGCAGGCCGTCCAGCGGGGGGCGCATGACCGGGCCGGCCGGTCCCGGCTCGGCCACCACGGGCAGGATCACATTGCCGGCGCGGCGGATCGACTCGGCCAGCGCCGCATCGTCGGCGGGATAGCGGATATCGGGCTCCGACAGGATCACGTCGAGGCCGATCACGCGCGGCTGCTGGGCGGCCAGCTGGTCTACCAGCGCGGCCAGCACCGAGCGGCGCCACGGCCAGCGGCCGACCGCGCCAATGCTGGCGTCGTCGATCGTGACCAGTACGATGTCGCCGCGCACCGGGCGCGGCTGGCTGGCTATCGAGAAATCGAGGATCGCCAGGTCGGCGCGTTCGAACCAGTCGAAACGCGCCACCACGGCCGTGACCAGCAGCACGGCCACCAGCAGCACCATCCATTCGATGCGTGTCCGGCGATGAAAGAAGGCCGCCGCGAACCTGCCGGGCCCGCGTCGGCCGCTACGCATCGGCCGCGCCCGCCGCCTCGAACCGGTAGCCGTGCGAGTAGACCGAACTCAGGCGCACGCCGTGTTCGGGCCGCAGCGCCAGCTTGATGCGCAGCCGGGAGATGTGGGTGTCGAGCGTGCGCGAGCCGGCGTCCATGGCACGGCCCCAGACCGCCTGCTCCACCACGTCGCGCGAGAGCAGCCGGCCCATGTTGCGGAACAGGAACAGCGCCAGGTCGAATTCGCGCGGCGACAGCTCCACGGGCTGCCCGGCCAGCGCGATGGTACGGCGGCGGGCGTCCACCACGTAGCCGCCCTGGCGGATCAGTTCGTCGTCCTGCACCGCGTCCGGATAGGCGCGCCGCAGCAGCGCCCGCACGCGCGCCAGGAACTCGGCCGGACGCAGCGGCTTGCCGAGGTAGTCGTCGGCGCCCACGGACAACCCGGCCACGATATCGCCCTCGTCGATGCGGCTGGTCAGGAACAGGATGGGCGGCAGCCGGCCCGAGTGCTGGCGCACCCAGCTGACCAGTTCATAGCCGCTGATGTCCGGCAGGTGCCAGTCCATCAGGACCAGGTCGAACGCCTGGTCCCGCAGCGCGCGCTGGAACGCGAATCCCGTGGCAAAGCTGGCGCAGGTGAACCCGGCTTCCTCGAGCAACTGGCGGATCTGCGCGGCCTGGGCGGCATCGTCCTCCACTGAGGCAATTCTCATTACTTCCCTCTGATGACTGCGGCCTGTGTCGGGCTCGGCGGCGTCATGTTACCGGCATGCGCCTTGGCCCGTCGAGGCTACGTTGGGGGGGAGCCACCCCGGGCGTTGTTGCAGGCCCGCCGCGCCGCTCTTGCAGGCGCAGCTATTTCGTGTTTACGGCAAAACGCCCCGGACCTGCAAGGTACCGGGGCGCCTTTTTCGTCACAACAACAGGCGGCGGCTATTGCAGCATGTAGGTTTCGTACTCCAGCCGGTCAAGCTTGCGGTCGAGCAGGTACAGCGACAGCGCCACCACGATCAGCAGCGAGACCGCGAAGCCGTAGCCGTACCAGGCCGGGCCCAGTTCGAGCGTCAGGCGGGTCAGCACGAAGTTCAGCACCACGAACGTGCCGGTCAGCAGCAGCACCTCGCGGCGGCGGTCCAGGTAGAAGTAGATGTTCAGCACGCCCAGCAGTACCACCTGCAGGCTGGCCCCGATCACGTCCACGTAGAGCAGCGGCAGGTACAGCTCCGAGATGCCCAGCAGGTTCAGCAGCCAGCCGCCGATCACGAACAGCAGCAGCGAGGCAATGGCCTGCACCTTGACGATCTCGTACAGGCCCAGGCGGATGGTCTGGACCATCGTGTTGCGCATGTCCTCGATGTGCTCCAGCGAGCTGCCGCCGCGCACCGCGTTGTAGAACGCGTCGTAGTACTCCACGAAATCGGTCTCGATGCGCACCAGGAACACGGCCATGCCCGGGATGATGGCCAGGTAGGCCAGGAACACCGGAATGTCGTAGATGATCGACGCATGCAGCGGCCCGATCACGGGCTGGCCCGTGGACGGCGCGTACCAGAACATGAACTTGTCGAGCCAGATGCCCAGGTTGTAGAACAGGCCGATGGCGATCAGGCTCGGGTACGAATAGCGCTTCTGGAACACCTCGAACGACATGAACCGGTGGCTCGTGTAGTTGCGGTAGATCAGCGTGATCATGCCCACCAGCAGGCAGAGCTGGCCCACCACGAAGCCGCCCAGCAGCCCTTCCAGCCCGCGCGAGCGCAGCGCCAGCGCGGCCAGCACCGTGATCGTGTAGCCCACGAAGAAGGTCCAGACGATGGCCTTGTACTGCTTCATGCCGGACAGGAAGATCGCCGCGATCCAGATATTGCTCATGATCACGAAGCCCGCGATCATCAGCAGCCGGTACAGCACCGACTGCTCGGGGAACGCCCAGACCGCGCATGCCAGGCCGATGGCGCCGGCCAGGCCGGTCACCAGCAGCGCCACCGCGTGGAAGTTCGACAGCACCAGGTCGGCGCGGCGCTCGAACAGGCGGTCGGAGGTGAAACGCGTGAACGACAGTTGCATGGGCCCGGTCAATATCAGGCTGCACGCTATCAAATACGTCACCGACACCTGGAACTGCGTGATCAGCATGCCGGGCACGACCCAGCCGATCGACAGCAGGCCGATCAGCAGGATGCCCAGGATCGACAGGATCCATGGCCCCGAGCTGATGACGCCGGCGTACGCGTAGGCGCTGAGCATGCCCGACAGGCTGTCCCGCCGGAGCATCTTGCGAAGTTCGAATCCAATACCGGCCATCTCAGCGTCCTCCCGCCTTGTCGTTCGCCGAGGCCGCCGGAGCGCCCGCGCCATGGTGCACCGGGCAACGCGCCGGTGCGGCGCCGCGGTCGCGCCGCGTGTTGTCGGGCATCGCCATCAGGTCCGTGTAGAGCGTGCGGTAGCTGCCCACCATCTGCTCCTGGGTGTAGTACTTCTCCACGCGCGCAATACCGGCCGCCTGGGCCGCGTGCCAACGGTCCGGATGCTGCAGCAGGCTCAGCGCCGCGTCGGCCAGTGCCGCCGGATCGGCAATCCGCACCACCCCGCCGGCCGCGCCCAGCGCCGCATCCTCGCCCGGCAGGCCGAAGATCAGCTCGCTGCACGAGCCCACGTCGGTGGTCACGCACGGCACGCCGGCCGCGAAGCCTTCGAGCACCACCAGCGGCAGCGCCTCGGAGATCGAACTCAGCACCAGCACGCCCACCTTGGGCAGCAGTTCGTCGATCTTCTGGAAGCCCAGGAACCTGACCTTGCTGGCCAGCCCCAGGCTCTCCACCAGGCTGCGGCACTCGCGGGCGTATTCCGGGTCTTCATCCTCCGGGCCGGCAATCCAGCCTTCGGCCTCGGGATACTCGCGCACCACGGTCAGCATGGCACGCACGAACGTCTTGATGTCCTTGATCGGCACCACGCGGCCGATCAGGCACAGCACCGGCGGCACGCCGGGCGCGCGCTTCTCGCGCAGCGCGGACAGGCGCGGCAGGTTGATGCCGTTCGGGATGTTGCGCGTGCGCTCGGCCAGCGCGCCGTCCACGATCTGGCGGCGGCGGTTGCCCTCGTAGAGCGCCGTGATCTCGTCGCCGGCCTCGTAGCAGACGCGGCCCAGCGTTTCGAAGAAGCGCACCCACAGTTCACGGAAATAGCTGATCTGCGAGATGTCCCGCTCGAAAATATTGCGGTTGTCGCGGATCCACTGGCTCTGGAACAGGTCGATCTTGCGTTCCTTCGTATAAATGCCATGTTCCGAGACCAGCAGCGGGCGGCCGTTCCGGTGGCGCAGCATGGCGCCGAGAAAGCCCGCGTAGCCCGTGGACACCGTGTGGTAGACCTTGGCCGGGATCAGCCCGTCGGCAATCCGCACCAGCTGCCAGAGCGGCTTGTGCATGATCCGGATGGTCCAGAAGTAGTCCGTGAACGACGGATCGGTACAGAACTGCCGGTACTGGCTGGTGATGGTTTCCCAGGCGCGCTTGCTGTAGAGGAACGCGTCCTCGGACAGCGCCCCGCCCTCGCGCAGCGCCGGCATCAGTTCGCGGATCAGCTCGCCGGCCTCGGCTTCCTTGCCCGGCTCGCGCAGCAGTTCGTGCAGGCGGTCCGAACGGTCGAACGCACCCGCGTCGCCCGAGGTGCCGTGCACCATCGGCGGCGGCGGGAAGTCGTACAGGAAATGGGTTTCCAGGTGCACGACGTTGTCGGGCAGCGTGTACGCCATGTCGCCGTAGTCCTCGCGGCGGCTGCCGATGAAGACGATGCCGAAGCGGATGTCCGGAAACGCCCGGATCATCTGGTTGACCCAGCTCGACACCCCCCCGCTCACGTACGGGAAGGTGCCTTCGAGCAACAACATGACGTCGGCGGACGTCCCCTTGACCAGAATCTCGCTCATGATTGCCAATACCGCAGCAGGGGCCGCACCAGCGGGAGCGGCGAAGGACTGTCGAATGCCGCCATCAGGCGGCGCACCGCGGCGTAGTCGCGTTCCAGGTAGGCGGCCTCTGCCAGCAGCGGCAGCACGCGCTCGTTGGCAAAGCCCAGCGCCTCGGCGCGGGCCAGGAACTGGCGCGCCTCGCCGGGGGCGTTGCGGCTCAGTGCCAGCCGGCCGCGCATGTACCACAGCGCGGCATTGGAATCGTCGATCTCGAGCGCCGCGCTCGCGTAGCGTTCCACCTGGCTCGCCGTGTAGCGGTACACGTCGCCCTGCACCAGGTTCTGGTAGATCAGTTCCCAGTACAGGTCAGCCAGGCGCTTGTTGATCTCGCCGCGCGCCTGGGGCGTGTCGGCGGCCTCCAGGCGTGGCAGTTCGGCCAGGATTTGCTGGGTGAGTTGCTTCTCGGCACCGTCGAGCATGCCGTAGGCCAGCAGGCGGATATCGTCCGTGCTGTCGGCCAGCAGTTCGCGCAGCACCGGGCTGGCCGTGCGCGTGGGCATCGATTGCATGGCCACGAGCGCGGTCATGCGCTCGGGCAGCGGCGCCCGGGTGTTGCCAAGCTGGGCGCGCAGCCGCGCCCCGCCGCCGTGCGTGACACGCTGGATCAGGTGCGTGACGAACTGCGGCAGCGCCACCGAGACGATGCCCGCGCGGTCGCCCTGCGCGCGGAACAGCTTCGAGAACACCAGGCTGCCCAGGCAGACCAGCGTACCGCCCAGCGGCACGAAGAAGCAGAACGCCGCCAGATAGGCGTAGCTCCACACGAACGGCGTGCGGAAGCGGCGCGGCAGCAGGCGCCACAGCGCCAGCCCGAGCAGCGCGGCGGCCAGCGCCTGCAATCCCAGGAAGGAGAGCAGCAGCGGCAGTCCCGTGCCGCCCTTGAGCAGCAGGTACAGCGCGGCGATCTGGACGGCGGTGCCGCCGATGGTCAGCTTGCCCATGTATCAGTGTCCATGTGTGGGCCCTCCGGCCTCAGCCCGTCAGGCCGGTCTGCGCCTGGCCGGCGGCCGGCGCGGCGCCATTCGCGGCAAGCGTGCCGGGGGCGGCGCTGGCCGCGTTGCCGTCCAGATGGCAGCGGTGCAGCAGGCGCACCAGCGCATCCTCGGCGCCGGCGGCCGGCACGGACAGCGTGTAGACGCCGATGTGCGCGCTGGCGAAATCGGTGCCGAACTGGGCCCGCAGCATGTCCTCGATCCGCACCAGGTAAGCCGAGACCGCCTGGCTGTCGGACAGCGGCATCAGCGTCAGCATGGCGCGCTGCTGCGCCCCGGTTGCCGGCCAGGCCACGTCCAGCGCCCGGCGGCTGCGCACCACCTGTTCGAACAGCGCATCGCGCGCCTCGTCGAGGTCGAACACCAGTGCCACGACCGAGCTTTCGATGCCGGTTTCGCGGCGCAGGCGCGACAGGCGCGCGTAATCGAGCGCGAACGCGTACGGAATGGCCGGAGCCAGTTCCTGGATGCCGTGCGTAGCGCGGGCATGGTCCACGCCGTCGGCGTAGTAGCCCATCAGCACCATCAGCAGCTGCAGGTTTTCGTAGGTCAGCGACAGGAACGGCATGCGCTCCACGACCAGCACGCCGATCAGCCGGTCGGCGCCGGCCAGCACCGGCGCCACGGCCACGTAGCGCGTCTGGGCGTCCTGCTGCAGGCCGTTGGACTTCAGGTGGGCCAGCTCGTGCGTATCGAGGCAGTGGCGCACCAGCGGGTCGTTGACGTCGAGCGCGAAGTTCGGCCCGATCGCCGCCACGGTCTCGGGCAGGATCGACTCGCCGTCGACGGCATACAGCGCGGCGGCCTCGACCTGGCAGGCCTGCGCCACCACCTGCAGCATCGGCTGGGCGCCGGCCAGGCGCTGCACCTGCCCGGCGCGCGCCACGTCCTGCATGGCCACGGCACGCAGTTGCGACAGCGTGTCGCGCAGCGTGGTCGGACGCGCCAGCAAGTCGTTCTCCAGCCGTGCATGCGAGATGCGCAGCAGGTAGTGGTTCTTGGTCAGCGCCGAGAGCCGCTCGTCAAGATAGCGGTTGACCGCGCGGGCCCGCGCCAGGCGCGTGTTCCAGACATCGCCGAACTGCCCGGCCACCAGCACCATCAGCAGGCCGCCGAGATAGAACAGCCGCGGGAACGCCAGCGTGGCGTACGCGCCCAGGTTGCCGAAGAAGAACCAGCCGCCCAGCAGCATCAGCACCGCGCCCACGCCCACCAGCGTGCCGTAGCGCAGCGCCAGGATCACGGGCAGCAGCCAGGCCCACGGGAAACCGAGGTCCAGCAGCAGCGGGTTCTGCGGCAGCACCGCCCAGGCAACGGCCATGGCCACCACCATCACGACGATCATTTCCAGTACGGCTGCCGCCCCGCTCCCCGCGGGCGCCAGCCAGCGCGCATAGCGCCCGCCAAGGCTGATGCCCTGCCCCTGGCGCCTTTGTTCCGCGGAATTGGCCACGCTTGTCACCTGTCCTTTGTCTTGCGGTATCAACCTTGCATCAGCGGCGCCAGCAGGCGACGCAGCAGTTTCTGGGCCACGCCCGACAGCGATTCACGGCTCCAGCCCGCGTTGCTGCCCGTGGCCGACCACACCACCTGGCCGGTGGCCACGTCGATCAGTTGCAGCGAGATGCCCACGGCCGGCTCGCCATCCACACCGACCTTGTAGCGCCATTCCTGCACCGCACCGGTCAGCGCATAGCGCGCGCGCTCGCCACGTGCCCAGTCCAAAGCCTTGCCCACCGACTCGCGCTCGGCCGGCTCGAACAGCGTTTCCGGGTTCAGCGACGCCGGATAGCGCTTCAGGTTGGTCACGCCGCCGGTCTTCAGCAGCGATTCGGCGATGGCCTCGGCGCGCAGGCCGGCCTGCGGCGTTTCCGTGTAGTTCACGATCGGCAGCACGGCAACCGTGTCGCCGGCGGCCATCTGCGGCGCGCGGCCCACGTCCGTCACGGCGCAACCGGCCAGCCACAGGGCTGCGCCCAGCGCGCCACACCATGCCGCCAGGCGGCCCATGCGGGTATTGGTCGTCTTCATTTCGATCCCCTCGTTACCTTGAATTTCGTTAAACGTTCAACAGCAAATCAATAGAGCCAGCGGTAGCGCAGGCCGACTTCGGTCACCGGCGCCCCGTTCACGCGCGACGCCGTGTCGTGCGAGACGTACACCGCCATGTGGTCGTTGCCGAACACCGACCCGGCCACGCCCAACTGTCCACGGAAATTGTGCTTGGCGCGCGAGTCGTACAGTGCGCCGGCTTCCATGAACGGCCGCCACTTGCGGGTGTAGTCATCGATCAGGTCGGTGCCGAAGCTGAACAGCAGACCGGCCTGCGTGAAGCTGCGCGGCATGTAGAACGTCGGGTTGGTCTCGTCATCGTCCGGCGGCATCAGGCGCTGCAGCGTGGGCGACAGCGTGCCCCCGTTGGCGCTGTAGATGCCGCGCGTGCCGACGATGCGCACCGTGTAGTCCGGATACTGCGTGCGGATGCGGTAGCCGGCTTCCAGGTCGTAGACCATGCCGTGGCCCAGCGCCGTGCGGTCCTGGCCGTAGAAATGGTTGTACTGCACCCGGCCGCTGATGTACTCGCGCAGCCCCAGCCGCCACGTGGCGCCCAGTTCGGCCACGTCCTTCATGCCGCCCACGCGCAACTGCGCCGATTCGTCGGCCGGCTGGTTGTAGCCGATCGTGCCGGTGTACTGCACGCGGCCGTCGAGGTTCCAGTTGCCGGTCAGGCGCGCCGTGGTGAAGCTCTCCAGGCCGTCGCGGCGGCCCACGCCCAGCAGCCAGTTCTTCTGCGTGTCGCGGTACGCCAGCATCAGCTCGGCGCGGCGGTCGGTGCCCGGCACGCCCACCATCTGGGTGGGATCGAGCGAGCGCTGGTCGCGGAACACGCCGCGCAGGCCCAGCGCGAAGCCGTCCCAGAGCCGCGCGCCGCCAGCCAGGCTGTACTCGTAGAACTCCAGCGGCTTCTGGCGGATGAACGTGGCGCGCGGCTCGATGGCCTGCGCGTTGAACAGCAGCGCATCTTCAAGCGACTGTTGCAGTACATCGTCGGTGCGGGCGCGGTCCTGCGTCTCGAACGCCTGGGTCTGCGCCGCCGACAGGCGGTCCAGCTGGCGGTTGGCCTCGATCTGGCTCGCCACGGGCACGCGGCCCGCCTGCCGATCCATGATCCGGTCCAGCGCGTTCATGTCGTTGCTGTCGAGCGCGATCGTGATCTCGGCGTACGCCGGGCGCTGCAGCCGGTTCACGTACTGGCGCGCCAGCCACGAGCGGGCCAGTTCGTTCGATTCCGACGACATGGCCCAGGCCAGCGCCACCTCGCGGCTGGCCGCCGAGATCTGGGTCTGGCGCAGGCGTTCGCGTTCGGTCAGTGCGACGGGCGGGGCCACTTCCAGCGCCGGCAGGCCCGGTACGTTGCCCAGTTGCGACGGCGATTTCGGGTCGCCGGGCACGGTGCGGCGCGCGGCCACTTCGGCGCGGTCGCGCCGCAGCATCTCGATCACGAGGCTGCGCGACACGTCGCCCGAGGCAAACACCTGGCCCAGCGCCACGGTCTGGCGGCGCAGGTCGGCGCGCGACGGACCACCCAGGCCGTCTTCCTCCTCGCCGTCGATCCGGTCGTCGTCCTCGGCATCGGCCTGGCGCGTCTCGGCGCCCAGCATGCCGGAGGTCGACCACTGGTGATGGAGGTCGATCCACGCCTGCTTGCGGATGCGCCAGGCCATCGACGTCTGGCCGATGGCCTCGTAGGCGTCGGCGGTCAGGCCCAGCCACAGCGGGTCGGCGCTCTTGCCGGTCTGCATCTTGCGCAGGTAGTGCAAGGCGGTGCGGCCGTCCTGGAAGCGCATCGCACCGGCGGCGTAGGCGCCCCACAGGCTCGGATCTTCCTCGGCCTCGGGCTTCAGGCGCTGCATTACCGCGCGCACTTCGCTGTCGGTGCCCATGTCGACCAGTGCCCAGAGCAGCGCGGCGTAGGTCTCGCTGTCGGCGTCGGGGCGGCTCACGGCGTGGCGCAGGTCGGCCAGCGAGCGCTCGCGGTCGCCGGTCAGGCGCCAGTATTCGGCGCGGCGCATCAGGAACGCGGCCGAGCCTTCGGCCTCGCGCTTCTGCTCCGGCGTCAGGCCGGCCAGCAACCGCTCGATACGCAGGTAGGCATGGGCGCGGGTGTAGTAGTAGACGGCCAGTTGCAGCTGGTCGAGCTTGCCGTTCTTGCGCCAGCCAGCCTCGGCGATCCGGCCGGCGTCGATCGGGGCGCGGTCGTAGTACTGGATCAGGTTCGAGAAATCGGCTTCCTCGGTGTCGCGCACCTCGTCCATGCAGTCGTTGCGCGCGGGACCTTCCGGCATCTGCATGCAGTGGTCGTCGTGCGTGTCCGCCATGGCGAACATCATCTGGCGATAACCGTCGCGCAGCAGATCCTCGCGCTGCGTCAGGCGGGCCAGCTCGGTGAACGTGCGCCAGTACAGCAGGTCCTTCGGACCGGCGTTGCGGCGCGCCGGCAGCATGGCGTCCATGGCCGGCTGCAGCCTGCCCTTCACGTAGAGCAGGTTGGCGCGCTTGAGCGCGTACAGCGGACGTGCGCCGAAGCGCTTTTCCAGCTGCCCGTACAGTTCGAAGGCGCGGTCGTCGCGGCCAGCGCGCTCGGCCAGCTCGGCGTTGCGCTCCATCACCTGGCGGCCGTTGGGGCCGCCGGCCAGCGTGTCGAGGAAGGCCATGCCCGCCTCGGGCTCGCCCAGGCGCTCGTAGGCCGCCACCACCTCGTCGATGGTCTTCAGGTTGCCGCCCGACGCGCGATGGCGCAGCGCGGCCAGGTAGGCGCGGTCATCGTTGAGGCCCGGCGCCAGGCGCATCACGTTGTTCCAGGCCCGCTCGTCGTTGGTGGCCTGGGCGTATTGCAGCCAGCTCTGCAGCGCGATGGTGGGCTGGCGGTTCCACTCCGCCACCTGCGCCAGGCGCTCGCGCCAGACCAGGTCGCCCGGCAGCTTCTGCACGGCGGTCTGCGCCACGTTCTGCGCCTGGTCGAGCTTGCCGGCGGCCAGGAACACGCGGTAGGCCAGGTCGTAGTCGTCCGGGTTGAACGATTTGCCGGCCGCCACGGCTTCGGCCACCTCGGCCTTGGCGGCGGCCTGCGCCTCGGCCTGCGTCGGGTTGCCGGGCGCCAGCCTGGGCGCGGCGGCGGCCGCTGCCGGCACGCTGGCCTGCACGTGGCGCACGCCGAACCCGCCCATCTGCTCGCGGCGGGCCACGCCACGCGGGCCGTCGAGGAAGACATAGCCGCGCGCCAGCCAGGGTTCGGTGTCGGACACCTTGCGCACTTCAGCGCGCGCCGCATCGTTGCGCAGTTCGGCCAGCGCGATCTGCGCGGCGCCGGACGGCCTGACCGCCGCCGACAGCTTCAGCAGCCGCTCCACGTACTTCGCCGCGATGTCGGGCCGGTTGGCCGCCAGTGCCAGGCGCGTCAGGAAGCGCAGCACCTCGGCATCGTCGAGCAGCTTGCCGCCGTGGCGCTCGGCCTGCACCAGCGCCTCGTCCAGCAGGTTGCCGGCCTGCAGCGTCTGCAGCGCCTGCAGGTACATCGTGCGCTGCTCGTACAGGTTCTTGGCGCGCGACTGGGCGTCGAACAGCGCCTGCGCCGAATCGCGGTAGTTGCCGCCGGCCAGCGCGATGGTGGCCAGCTGGCGGTTGTAGAAATCGGCCTTGGCGGCGTCACGCTGGGCCAGCGTGCGATACAGCACGTTGGCGGCATCGGCGTCGCCGATCTGGCGCGCTTGCGTGGCCAGCGCCTGCAGGTCCGCCAGCGTCCAGCGCTTCATGGCGTCGGCGGCCGTGGCCTGGCGCAGCAGGTCCTTCATATGGGCCAGGCGCTCGGCGCGCTCGGGCGTGTCGGGCTGGGCCGCGTAGGCGCGCTGCTGCGTGATCTCGATCTTCGTGCGCAGGATCTGGCCGGTCAGGTCCTGGCCCTGCACCGCCAGCATGCGTTCGAGCATGGCCTCGGCGTCATCGAGCCGGCCGCTGCGGGCATACTGTTCGGCCAGCACGCTCATGAAGCTCGTGTCGTTGGGCGCCACGCGCGACCAGGCCTCGAGGTAGGCCACCGTCAGGCCATCGACGGTGCGGCCCTGCCCGAGCAGGCGTTCGCGCAGCGTTTCGCGCGGGAACATCAGCGCCAGGCCCACCCCCACCATCGCGGTGAAGGTCAGGACCAGCGCCGGCGGCAAGAGCCGCTCGCGCTCAGGCGCCGCAGCGGACTTCGACTTGTTGCTGGACATTGATCGGATCCATCACCGCTTGGGTATCGAAACGCAGCGTATTGTTCTCGCGCACGCCGTGCACCGGCTTGCCGTCGAGCGTGACACTGCACTGGCCGGCGTTGGCGAGCCGGAAGAAAGGCTTGTAGTAGCCGGCGAACGTGAAGCGCGTGACGTTGCCGTCGCGGCGCCAGTCGCGCACCAGGCCGTTGGCCTCGGGCAGCTCGGGCACGGCGCGCGTGGCGGCCGGCACGATGCTGAAGCGCGCGTCGCCGCCCGACAGGTGCACGTAGACACCGCCGCCCGGCGCCGGCGACGAGCCGGTCACGCCGCGTGCGGTGGATACATCGGGCACGCCCGCGCCGGTCCAGCGCAGGTTGCGCAGGTTGCCGTCGCCACGCACCACCCACGCGCCGCTGGCCGGGGCGCCGGGGGCGCCGTCGCCGATCTCGCGGGCCACCGCGAAATCCTGCCAGTCGATCACCTTGCGCACGTAGTCGGTGGAGTGGATCGGCATCACCGGCTGCTTCAGCGCGTAGTCGTACACCGTGCGCAGCGCCTTGAGCGACGCTACCTTGGTGCCCGAATAGCTGTGGTAGTAGATGTTCATGGCCTTGAAGCGGTACGGCTTCTCGGTCAGCTCCCACGTCTCCACCAGCCGCTCGAAGCCGTAGTACGGGCCGTGCCAGAGGTTGGTGTAGATATTCTCGTTCTGGTTCGTGGCGAACACCTGGAACGTGTTGTTGGCCTTGTGGATGCCCAGCGGCGCGATGGCAGTCCACGTGGGATTGCTGCGCGTGATCATCGTGTCGCCGCCGTTCATGTTCAGCACGCCGGCGGCCTCGGTCAGCTTGAGCGCCTCGGGCGGGGCCTGGCAGTCGCCGGGCCACAGCAGCATCTTCACGGGCTTGTTCGGCGACAGCACGCGGTTGATGTAGTCGATCGACCCGCCGATCTCGCGGTTCAGGTCCATCTTGTAGCCCGGAATCTTCAGATGGTAGTCCTCGTCGCCCTCCACGGTCCGCGCGCTGCTGGACTGGTCGGCCACGGTGCGCTGCCATTCGAACGGGTGCGAGTACGTGTGGCTGGCAACCTCGATATAGGGCTGGGCGAAGATCTTGCGCGCGATGGGCTCCAGCTCCGGCGACAGCTTCGGATACATGCCGGCCTTGCCGGTCTCGCCCTCGATCACGGACATCGTGGTGGGCAGGCGGTAGCGGTCCAGGATCTCTCGGAACAGCACCTCGCCGGAGTACCCGCCGCCCGGAATCTCGGCCTTCGAGGCAAACCCGTCGCCGTCGATATGGATGGTCAGCAGCCGGCGGCCGCTCTCGGTGGTGGTGTCGGGCACCGGCATCTGCGGCAGGCGCAGGGCCTGGCGCAGGAAATCGAGCGGCTGCACCACCCAGCGGTCCTGGTCGTTGGCCGAATTGGTGCGTACCGCGTACGGCGCCGTGACAAAGCCGCCCCACGGCATGATGGCCGCGGCGTCGTAGGTCAGGTCGCCCGAGCGCAGGCGCAGCAGCGAGCGGGTATCGGCCGCGTCCGCCTGCACCTGGATCGGCACGGCCTGGCTGCGGTCAGGCGCCACGGGCTGCTCGAAGCCCATCATCTTGTCCTGCGAGACGATCTGCACGGCCCCGGCGGCGCGGCCCTTGACCGTCTTCAGCTTCAGCATGCGCGCCACGGAGCCGCTCGGCTGGGCGCCAAAGCCGTTCATGAACGCCACGGGAATGCCCTGCCCGATCCGCTTCTCCACCCATTCGTAGAAGCGCCCCGGGTTCTGCGTGAAATTGCCGTTGGCCCAGACCACCACGCCCGCGTAGCGGTCGGGCGTGATCTCGGGCAGCGCGTCGCGCGTCTCGGCGAACTCCACGCGGTAGCCAAGGTAGTTCAGCGGCATCGAGACAAAGCGCACGCCCACGCTGTCATCGATCAGTTCGTCGCCCCGGCGCTCCTGCACCACCAGCACGCGGCGCGGCATGACCTCGATCTGGCCGATGCCCACGGTCTGCAGGCCCGAATCGGTGACGTACGGCGTGATCCCCAGCGCGCGGATCCGGCGCGCGGTATCGCGCTGGCAGACGCGGTCAGACGGGGGGCAGTAGTCGATCGAGACCACGGGCAGGCGGTACTGCTCGCGCACGATGCGGGCCTGGTTCAGCAGCCACTCGCGGTCCTGCGGGTTGACCTCTGTATAGGCGCCCTGCGCCTGGTTCCAGCCCCGGAACAGCGATTCGAAGACCACGCCATAGGCCAGGCCGTGCACCTTCGGCAGGATCTCGAAACCGCGGTTGAACAGCAGCTTTGCCTCGGGGTAGCGCGCCTTGATGGCCTGCAGCACGCGCACCATGCCGTCTTCCTGGGCGGCGCGGGCGGCGTCGTTCTTGGCGACGAGATGGTACGAGTCCATCGTGTCGAGGAAGAAGCCGCGGTAGCCACGCTCCCACAGCGGCTTGATCACCCGGTCGACATAGAACGCCGGCCACCCGGCGGCGGACTGGTCCACCACGCGGGCATTCCAGGCGTCATTGCTGCCGGTCAGCCAGTCCTTGGGAATATCGTTGAAGTAGGCGCGTCCGGGAAGCACCTCGCCCAGGCTCACATAGGCGAACCAGGCGGTGTTCGGGGTCTTCGCGGTGCGCGGGTCGAACCCGCTGTCGGGCTCCACCACGGCCACGTCGAACGCCTGGAGCTGGTCGACGGGCGGCTTCGCGCCATAGTGGAATGCCACGTTGAGCGTGGCGGGAACCGGCTGGTTGGCACCCTGCGGCACCTGGGCAAGCGCTTCCGCCGATGGCGTCAGCGTGCCCAGCACGATGCCGCCCAGCATCGCCACCACCCCTACGCCCAGCAGGACATGACGGCAGCCGCGAGCGAACGAACGCCTCGGCACATCGGAACCCACCTTCTGGAAAAGCCCCCGGATAGATCGCTGCAATCGCTTCACTGGCTGATACCCGCTTCTTTTGTTCTGGATCGGCGCGCGGTCATGCTTTGCGCGTCCGTCGGACCCGTTTGGCTCCGTCTCGGCAAACGGCGCCTCGCATTATGCCGCGCCGCCATTCGAACTAGCGTTTTTACTAGTTCACAGGCAGGTCGGATGCTAGGCCATTCGATTCGAAAAGAATGTCAAAAATTGTGCCGAAATGGTGCCGGCGGGCGCGCGTCACAGCCCCGTCACGGACGCAGGCCATCATGCCGGACCCCGCGGCACAGGAAACTGACACACTGGAAGGCATTGCGGCCGGACGCAACGGCGCCCGTCAGGTTTGAAACGGCATCTTGGATTTCCCCGTATTGGCCATGGGCGCCTGGCACCCCGTTCCCGGCTGGCTGGTGACACTGGCCGCCGGATAATGTTTTAACCTGTATTGTCCCGGCATCATCCATCGGTAGCCATAGTCCATATGGAGTAAGCACGGATGGCGACGTTTGTGGCAGGCAGCGCAGGATCGCCCATCG
The DNA here is from genome assembly GCF_004217045.1 of Cupriavidus agavae. Classification (GTDB taxonomy): domain Bacteria; phylum Pseudomonadota; class Gammaproteobacteria; order Burkholderiales; family Burkholderiaceae; genus Cupriavidus; species Cupriavidus agavae. Next base: position 201,716 of record NZ_SGXM01000005.1, on the reverse strand, counting down.
CATCCCACCGGAATCGTACGGACTACCGATATCGGGGATATGCATTCACGTATGTCATATCACCCCATCTTCCAATCTGATGTCAGACAAATCCCGATTTGATGTAGAAAACTCTAATATCTGGTGTTTGGATGCCGAAACACCGTTAGGGGCTAAGTCCGATTGACACGCCGGAAAAAACCGGCAGAATGGCTGCTCGCATGTGCACCGGCCTGTAGCTGTTATTGCTCCGGTTCGTAGTGGGCAACATGCTTTGGCGGGCAATTACGCTCATCTGAAATTCTAGGTTGGATAGAAATATGGAAACCGGTACCGTTAAGTGGTTCAACGACGCCAAGGGCTTCGGCTTCATCACCCCGGACGCAGGCGGCAACGACCTGTTCGCGCATTTCTCGGCAATTGAAGGCAATGGCTTCAAGTCGCTGAAGGAAGGCCAGAAGGTTCGCTACGTCAAGGCCATGGGCCAGAAGGGCGAGCAAGCCACGAAGATCCAGGCTATCTGAGCCAGGTTCTGCGGGCCGAGTATCTGGCCTGGGAAGCCCCGCTACGGCGGGGCTTTCTGCTTTCTGCGAAAAGATAATATCAAGAGGTGATGTTTTCCGACTGGCCGGTCGATTTATTCCGGTGACACATCAAAGCAGCGGCTTTTACAAATTCGCACGGTTATCCTGGCAGAAAATGCCCGGCATTTCGGCGTATCGCCCGACCGGCGCAACGATTTGGCGCAACAGTTCGATACTCCCCTGCGCGTCGCCACGCCGGCGCGCGCACGGCGCGGCCTGGCGACGCCATGACAAAAGTTGATCTTGCGTCACAAAACACCACCCCCTCCAAGTTGCTATAATCGCCCGACTCAAAACCCGAAACCAGGCCGGAAGCCGCACCCCATGAGCCTGACATCTAGCGCGCCGAGGAAAAACCGTGGCCGGTACTGAAATCGCAACGCCTGGCCAGTTGGCCAGACCTGCCGTGTCTTCCGGTAGTTCGTTCCATACCGCCATGCGCATCCTGCCGCCTTCGCAGCGGCAGGCCATGTTCGAGATCTACGCGTTCTGCCGCGCCGTGGACGATATTGCCGATGGCGACACCCAGCACGCCGACCGCCTCGCGGCGCTGGAAGACTGGCGCACCGACATTGCCGCCTGCTACGCGGGCCAGCCGCCTGCCGCGCTGCGCGGACTGGACGAGCAGATCCGCAGCTTTGGCCTGCAGCAGGCCGATTTCGAAGCGGTGATCGACGGCATGATCATGGACGTGGTGGCCACCATCGTCGCACCCGATGCCGCCACGCTGGACCTTTACTGCGACCGCGTGGCCAGCGCCGTGGGCCGCCTGGCGGTGCGCGTGTTCGGGATCGAGGAGCGTCCGGGCATCGAGCTGGCGCACCACCTGGGCCGCGCGCTGCAACTGACCAATATCCTGCGCGACCTCGACGAGGACGCCGGTATCGGCCGGCTCTACCTGCCCGCCGAGGGCCTGGCGGCGGCCGGCATCCCGGTTGGCACGCCCGGGCAGGTCATCGACCATCCGGCCATCGACCAGGTCTGCCGGACCATCGCCCGCGACGCCCAGGCGCACTACGATGCCGCCGCATCGGTCATGGCGCGTTGCCCGTCGCGCGTGGTGCGCTCGCCGCGCATCATGTATGACGTCTATCACGAGATCCTGACGCGCCTGCTGGCGCGCGGATGGCAGTCGCCGCGCGTACGCGTGCGCGTGCCCAAGGCCAGGCTCGCCTGGATCGTGCTGCGGCACGCCATCGGCTGACCCCCGTTTGTCGCCGATGCCTGCGGCCCGCGCCGCGGCATCGCCAAGAAAGAAGCGCCCCCGAGACTTGATGAACCAGGCTGCAACGATCCAAATTTCCCGGGACGACACGCTGCAAGCCAGCGCTCCCCGCCACGTTCCGCCCGCCGCCCCGGCCCTGCCCGATCCGCTGGACGCCGGCATTGCGCACGCGGTTGACGCCTTGCTGGCCCAGCAGCGCGCCGATGGCCACTGGGTCTACGAGCTCGAGGCCGACGCCACGATCCCGGCCGAATACATCCTGATGGTGCACTACCTGGGCGAGACCCCGGACCCGGTGCTCGAAGGCCGGATTGCCCGCTACCTGCGCCGCATCCAGGCCGAAGATGGCGGCTGGCCGCTGTTCCACGCCGGCGCCTCGGACATCAGCGCCAGCGTCAAGGCGTATTTCGCGCTCAAGATGGCCGGGGACGACCCCGAGGCCGCGCACATGCGCCGGGCGCGCGCCGCGATCCACGCGATGGGCGGCGCCGAGGCCAGCAACGTCTTCACACGCACGTTGCTGGCGCTCTACGGCGTGATGCCGTGGCAGGCCGTGCCGATGATGCCCGTGGAGATCATGCTGCTGCCGCAGTGGTTCCCGTTCCACCTGTCGAAGGTGTCTTACTGGGCCCGCACGGTGGTGGTACCGCTGCTGGTGCTGAACAGCCTGCGGCCGCGGGCCCGCAATCCGCGCCAGGTCGGCATCGACGAATTGTTCGTGCGTCCGGCCCAGTCCACCCGGCTGCCACCGCGCGCCCCGCACCAGAGCCCGCTCTGGGTTGGCGTGTTCCGCGCGCTCGACGCCGTGGTCCGCGTGGCCGAGCCGCTGTTCCCGCGCCGCATGCGCGAGCGTGCCATTGCAAGGGCCCGCGCCTTCACGGTGGAACGGCTCAATGGCGAGGATGGCCTCGGCGCGATCTTCCCGGCCATGGTCAATGCCGTCCTGATGTTCGACGTACTCGGCGTGCCCGAGAGCGATCCGGACCGGGCCACGGCGCGCAGGTCCATCGACAAGCTGCTGGTGGTGCGCGACGACGAAGCCTATTGCCAGCCCTGCCTTTCGCCGGTCTGGGATACCTCGCTGGCCAGCCACGCCCTGCTGGAAGTGGGCGAGCCGCGCGCCATCGCCGCCGCCACGCGCGGGCTGGACTGGCTCGTGCCGCTCCAGGAACTGGAACTGCGCGGCGACTGGACCGTGCGCCGGCCCGAGGTGCGCCCCGGCGGCTGGGCCTTCCAGTACGCCAACCCGCACTACCCCGACGTGGACGACACCGCCGTGGTGGCCGCCGCGATGGACCGCGCCGATCGTGGCGAGTGCTCGAACCGCTATACGCCGGCCATCGCCCGCGCCTGCGAATGGGTCATCGGCATGCAGAGCAGCAACGGCGGCTGGGGCGCCTTCGAGCCCGAGAACACCCACCTGTACCTGAACAACATCCCGTTCGCCGATCACGGCGCGCTGCTCGATCCGCCCACCACGGACGTCTCGGCGCGCTGCCTGGCCATGCTGTGCCAGCTCGGCCAGATGCCCGCCAATAGCGAGCCGGCCGCGCGCGCGCTGCGCTACGTACTTGACGAGCAGGAGGCCGACGGCAGCTGGTTCGGCCGCTGGGGCACCAACTATATCTATGGCACGTGGAGCGCGCTGTGCGGCCTCAACGCGGCCGGCATCGGCGCCGACGCCCCGGAAATGCAGCGCGCCGCCGCATGGCTCGCATCGATCCAGAACGCCGACGGCGGCTGGGGCGAATCGGGCGACAGCTACAAGCTCGACTATCGCGGCTACGAGCCGGCACCGAGCACCCCGTCGCAGACCGCCTGGGCCATGCTCGGCATGATGGCCGCTGGCGCGGGCCACCATCCGGCCATTGCACGCGGCGTGGACTACCTGCTGCGCACCCAGGCCAGCCATGGCCTCTGGGACGAACCGGAATTTACCGCCGTGGGCTTCCCGCGCGTGTTCTACCTGCGCTATCACGGCTACGCGCGGTTCTTCCCGCTGTGGGCGCTGGCACGCTTGCGCAACCTGTTGCGCGACGGCAATCACGCCGTGGCGTGGGGCCTGTGAGCGCCATGTCCACCGCGCAGCCGCTCGTCGTGGCACTCAGCGGGATGGATTTCGAGGCACGCATCGCGGCCGGCGATGGCGTGGAGCCGATGTACGGGCACCGCGACGTGATGCTGGCCCGCGCGCTCGACATCCGGCTCATGCAGGGCTGCGCCGGGCTGATCAGCTTCGGCGTGGCAGGCGGGCTCGATCCCACGCTGCCGCCCGGCACGGTGATCGTCGGCACGGCCGTGCGCAGCGGCGCGCAGTCGTTCAGCACCTCGCCCTACTGGACCGCCGCGCTGCGGCGCGCGCTGCCGAACGCGGTCAGCGGCCTGCTGGCAGGGTCCGACGGGCCCGTCACGACCGTGGCCGACAAGCAGGCGCTGCACGAGGCCCACGGTGCGCTGGCCGTCGACATGGAATCGCATATCGCCGCCCGCATCGCCCACACGCACGGCATTCCGTTCGCCGCACTGCGCGTGGTGATCGATGCCGCCGACCGCGCCGTGCCGCCGCTGGCCGTGGCCGGCATGGCCGACGACGGCAGCACCGACGTGCGCGCCATCGTGCTCGGCCTGCTCAAGGCCCCCACCCAGCTACCGGGCCTGCTGCGCCTGGGCCGCGACGCCGCCGCCGCCAAGGCCGCGCTGGCCGACGCCCGCCGCGCGGCCGGCCCCCGCTTCGCCCTGCCCGCTCTGGCGGCCTGACCGCTCGCTTTACTGCGCATTCGTACCGGCGAGCACGGCGCAGTCGATCTGTTCCTCCCGTCCGACCGCGATGACCTGATGCCCGGCTTCCGCAAGCGTCGCCGCGGCACAGGCGAGCGCCAGCCAGGGCGCCGCGACCCCTGCATCGCCCACCGTCTGATCCAGGTCCGTGGGCAGCGCATCGAGTTCCGCCTTCACGATGGCGGTGCGCAATGCTCCAGCCGGCGTGGCATCGAGGCCGGCGTGCCAGACCCCGGCGATCTTTCCTGACGAGGCCGGCGCCCAGCGCAGCGCCGTCGAAAAAGACTCCTGCGCCTGCTCCGCCCGGCTGCGTACGGGACGATGGAGGCTGGCGCGGCGAGGTATACCGCGCTGCCGCGCCACGCCATCGGGCAGCAGCAACACGGCAGCCCCGGCTTCCGCCATCCCCGGCGCGGGCGAGCCCTTCAGCAAGGGTTGCAACTGCACCGCCACCACGAGTCTGGCGTGCTGATCCTTGTCCGCGAGCAGGCGATCCAGCCATCCGTCGAGCCCGAACAGATCGACCGGCGCCGCGTCGTCGGCCAGCATCAGGCTCCGGGACAGCAGGAGTTCCGAACGTTGCGTCCACAGCGCCCGGTTCTCTTCCGGCGCCAGCCCGTTGGCCACTGCCAGATGCACGTGCAGCGGCAGCGAGGCCGGCAACGCCGCGATGCGCGACGACAGTTCGCCCACCAGTTCGTCGAACAGCCACGCCGTGACGTGGCGGGCGCGATGACGGTCGGCATCGACATGATCGGTCCGCGTTGGCATGCCGGCAACCTCAAGCCACCTGGCCCGGACCGGTTCGGCCCCGACTGCGCGCGGCACCCGCGTCCTGAGTACCAGCGCGCCGTGCCGGATGCCGGTGGCCGCATTCTCGCCCGGCTCCGCCGACACCCGGTACGCCGCGCCCAGCAACGCCAGCGGGATACTCGCCGCGCTGAACACCCACTCGTTGTATTGGCGCACCGCCTCGTTGTGAAGCTCGACCCGCTCCCTGCCGCCCTCATACCAGGCATACCGGCGCAACACGATAAACGCCGGGATGAGCACCGGAAAGATGGTCACGGTCGCCCAGAATCTCAGGGTATCCGTCGGCAGGTCGTCCGGCCAGGCAAGACATATCCAGGCCACGCCCGTCGCCACCATGACGACGAACGCCATGCTCCAGAACCACGGCGACGGCCGCTTGCCCTTGAACACTTCCTCCGCAGGCAGCAGCGAGAAATCAACCGCCATGTCAGAGCGCCCCCGGCCGCAGTCGGAAACTGCCGAGCAGGATGTCCCAGGCTTGCAGGGCGCCGGCCTCATCGACAGCCGACGTGGCCTGCGCAGGCGGAAAATCGTCACGCGGCTTGCTGCCCAGCTGCATCTGAACTTCGGTATAGGGCCGCGCACGATCGCCTTCCACCCCCGGTGCGATCAAATAAAAGCGAAACAGCTCCACGCCGCTCTCCCGCGTCGCCAGCAACACTTCTTCGGCTTCCATGCCGGCGAACTGCCGCTTCCCGGAGCGCAGGATGCGCACCTTGCCGAACAGGCCACCACCCTCCAGCCGCCTGCGTAGATCGGGCAACGACTTGACCAGAGATACCTGCTGGTCGATATCCAGCGAGCTGCGCATCTTGATGATCAAGGCCGCAGGTCCGTCCGAAGGCAGCGTGGAGGCTTGCGTGAGCGACTCCGTGCTGACCGGCGCACCGCCGATGAGCGCGCCCTTGACACAGAAGCCGCGCCCGGTCGGGACGGTCCAGTCGTCACGCGGGGTGGTTTCGCGGTACCAGGCGGTGTCGCGGCGGAGAATCCGTTCCTCCTCTGCTCCGACTAGCGTTTTCAGGGTCAGAAGATTTGTTCCCACGTGGATATAGCCCTCTTGCTCGTAGGCAGCGTCAACGCGGTGAGCATCCTTCTTATGAACGAATATCCGCGATGTCGGAGAGGGAGAGGCCATCAACTGCAGCAACGGGATTTCAGTTTCCACGAAGATCGATTTCAACCCCTTCTCGATTTTTTCCCGATAAGGTATCAGCCGAGTGCGCTTCTGAGCTCTGAGTTCCCGTTCACGTACCTCCATCAAGCGCTGGAAGCCCTGCAAACTGACGTCTGGCTTGAATTCGATGGCACTGCCGGCGTATCCATACCGCTCGGAGTACACGCGGCTTTCCGCGGGACGATCAAAAACCAGGCGTCCGACGCACCAGGGACGCAGGTTGGCAATGACGGGGTTTTCTTTCATGCTTGGCTCGGAGAGGTATGGTTGAGCACATGCCGACAATGCCGCTGTACTCACAGCCAGAAGGACACGCGACAAGCGCAATGAATTGGAGAAAGCCGTCATCGCAAGTGGCCCCCTTTAATCCGATGCACAGCCTGAGCAACACTGTAAAGCGTGGCCCAACGCGACCACGGGTGTTTGAAGCTGAATTGGTGCTCGTAGCCTTGCTGCCTGAAAACCATCTGCACGCCCCGTGCTGGGCTGCCAGCGACACCGGGTATCAGGCCACGCCCTTGGGCTTCGGCTGACCACGCGGGGACTGTGCCGTCGCCGGAAACGATGCCATTGTCCCGCAGACGATCTTTGTAAGGATCGAGCGCGCGTGTCTCGTTCCGCACGATCAGGTTGACGACCTGCCCCGCAACTCGCAGCTTCAGTTTTCCTTCATGGTCGTCTTCTATCAGCTCTGCAGACCTCAATTCTTCCGCTGTCACTTCCTCGGGGATATCGCCCTGCCAAATAACTTTTCCGAATGTCAGGAGGTTCGCAGGCGACTCGCTAATTTCGGATCGTCGTGCGTTAGCAGTCCCTTCGTTGTCTGGCAAGTCAATGGCCCCGTCTCCAAAAAGCGCGTAGGTGTTCGAATGGTACGCGCCACAAAGGGCTTCCTGCCTTTCGACTACAGTCGTCATGGTTTTCTTGTAGTACTCATGCACACTGAGCGGAATACCGGAATCTCTCAGAAACTTCTCCACCACCTTGGCCGGATCCAACAGCGTCTTATCCGGCAAGAGCCCATACCATGCTTCGCTGACATAAAGGTCATTCAACGCCGTCGATTCAGGCAACCGCAACCTCTCGCGTCCCTTGCGATCCACCACGATCCACCACGGTTTCCCATCGATATAGTCCGGCATCGGCGCCAACTCCATCGGGCCCTGCGCGTAGCTCGCGATGGCCACGAACTCGCCCGCATCCCGCCCCATCAGGCTTTGGTTGACCAATCGGTTCTTGAAGTCGTTACCTTCTGCGCCCGTACGGAACCGCTTGGCGAAAACCGGGGCACCGGTAGCAGGCTGCACGCCGTGGATGACGCCAAGGATGTCCTCCGATCCGCCGCACAACACCGAAGCCATACGCGCCACCAATCCCCCCATCGAATGGGTCACCACGATGGCTTTGTCGGTACGGTTCTCCCGGCAGATCTCCCGGATACCCAGGATGCGGTGCTGCTTCTTGTCCTTGTCTTCGTACTCCACCCCATCCAGCACGTCACGCGCCGACAGTTCGTTCGACTGCAGGAAGTTGTAGCCGATGGCATAGACCGGGTAGCGGTAACCCACGAACGTCTTGAACACCTCGGAGTCGAGCGTCAACGCTTCACCCTTTCCGAAACCACCGTACTCCGAGGGATGGGTGCCGAGCACCGGCTTGAGGGCCGTTTCCTCGCCGTCTTCACTCCCTTCGGCCCACTCGCCCTTTGGCACGCCATACTCCATCGGATGGTTGAGCGCGAGGTGCAGCCACTCCAGGGTCGGCTGATAGCTCCACCGGTGGACGGTGCTCCAGCCGCGTCGGCGAGCTTCCGCCGCGTCGAAGCCAAGCTTTTCTGCGTCGATGGAGATCAGCGGGCCGTTCGGATGGACCACGGCCGCTACAGGATCGAACCGCTCCGACCGTGCCGCTGCACTCTGGAACCAACCCGCCACCACGGAGATGAATCCCGCAATGACCGAGAACAGCTCGTCCATGTTCGGGGCATTCCAGATGTCTTCGCCGGTATCCTTGTTGACGAGCGAGCTCCCCATCACCCCAGGCAGGAACACCACCGGAATCGGCGTGCGCGGGTCGCAGTGGATCTCCTTGATGCGCCGGTCGCTGTCCGGCGTCAGCACCGCATGCGCCACCGGAGCGCCATCCGCGTCGAAACCGGCAGGCAGGATCACCGGACCCTCCTCCATTCCAAAGGCCGATGGAGCCAGATCGGGCCGTTCACTCATCGCCGCTCCCCTCCTTCCTCAGCACCCGTACCGTCACCCGTTCCAGATCGAGGTTCTTCTGCGCGGAAGTGCGGCCCATTTCATCGCTGACACCCCGGATGCGCGTTCCGTCGTCGCGGATTACCTCGTACGGATGGTGCTTCAGCAACGCATTGGTAATACTGTTGCGCAGCACGTAGGGGTCATGGAAGGCCGCCTGCTCCGCCTGGTTCATTTCCTGGCTCATCGAACTGGGCCCCTGCCGCCAGAATCCAGCGGACTTGACGATGCGCTCGCCGCGCGTGCCGTCCTCGATGCCGGTGGCGGACATGCGCAGGTACGAGCCGCCGCACTTGAGCACGAGTTCTTCCCTGGCCTCGATCACCACGCACCCGTTGGCGCTGCTGACAAACAGGTTCCGGTCCGCCAGCAACCGCATCTCGTCACTGCGGGCCTGGATTTCCACCTTGCCCCGGGCCGCGCATAGCTTGATGCCGAGCTTCTGCGCGAACATCGAGATCCGCTCGCCGGCAGCCACCGTGAACCGCTTGAGCACGCTCACATCGGCATGGCCGCCGGCCGTGGCGATCAGGTTCTCATGCGCGGTGCATTGCAGGTCGGCGCCCGACACCAGAGCCATGCCGGCCGGGGCGCTGGCCAGCAGGCCAGCACGTTTCAACTGCTCCAGCGTTTCGCTCAGCAGCGCCTGCTGGCGCCGGCAGTCGGCGGCTTCGGCCTGGGCGGTGCGGGCGGCCTCGGCCAATGCCTCACTGGTCTGCAGCGCCTGCTGGAGCAGACCACGGATGTGCTCCATTTCCAGCTGGTTTCCGCCCGCGCCCGATTGGTCGTAGGCGGAGATCAGCACGCCCTTGCCGGCCCGCAGCGCGCCCCAGCCAGCGGTGCGCAGCTCGAACCCCGCGCCGCGCGGCTGCCTGCGGCTGTCTACCAGGCACCCCAGGTTCAGTTGGCTCTTGCCGCTGTGCTCGGTCGACAGCTTGATACCTTCCTGCCCGGCCCAGTCCTCGAAGCGCAGCTTGTTGTTGCGCTGCGTACGAATGACGTTGCGCGACAACCAGCGGTCCCGGCCCGTCACCAGGTCCTCATGCTGGCTGTTGTGCAGGGCATGGGCGATGTAGGGACGGTTCGGATTGCCGTCGTGGAACGCGATGGCCACCTCGGTCCCGCCGATCAGCGGGAAGTGAAAGCCGGTCTGCGACGCCCCGGCGAACGGCTTGGCCAGCCGGAGCGGCACGCATTCGGCACCACGGGGCCATTCGTCGAAATCGAGATCGAAGCGGACCACGTAGTGCCCGGCCCGCGTCAGGTAGGCGTAGTCGTACTTGCCCGGCGAGGTGATCCGGCCGCTGAGCGTGCCGGCGATACGCGGCCACTGGCTCTCGTCCATCGGCAGGCGGAAGCGCCGGCCGGACGGAATGGCCCGGTATCGGTTGCGGTAGGCCCGGTTTCGCCCGCCGGCATGGAAAACCTCGGTGACGACCTGTCCGTCCGGCGCATCGGGCAGTGCGGCGTCAGTGCGCAGGATGCGGGCCGGGCGCAGGCACAGTACGTTGCTCTCGCCCTCATAGACCAACTGCCCGGCCATGGCGGACTCGTGGCGCAGTTGCGCCTCCCACTGCGCGCCGGCAGCGTCGAAGTGATGGGTGCCAAAGACATACGGCTGGCCGTAGTTGCCGGCCTCCTTGCGGGCTATATTGGCGTCGGACCGGAGCCGCTCGTAGGCGTGTTCCGGATGATAGTCAGCCGCCACGAACGACTCCGGCACCGTGCGCGCGTGGGTCCGGAGCACAAACACCGTCTCGGTGCCCGCTTCCAGTCCGGCTGTCTCGCGGTACGGCACGTGCAGCGCCGGTTGATAGAGGTAGTGGTCGATGTCGTCGGCCACCGTGAAGACATCGCCGAACTCCCGGCTGAACTTGCCCGGGACGAAGTAGCTGAACAGGCCCTCCTGCTCCATCAGCAACCGGATATAGGCCCAGTCCGACATCCGGTACTGAAGCCGGAACTTGTGCTCCGGGTAGCTGCGGCGTATCCGGAACGAGAACTGCTGCCCTTCCAGGCCATGGCGGCGCAGGATGGTTTCGATGATCTGCGGCGCCGTCTGGTTCTGGTACACGCGGCTGGCCGTGGCCAGCGTCAGCAGTGCCACCTTCGGCCGCAGTTCGAGGACATAGGTACGGAAGTCACGGGACTCGCCGGTCTTCGAGAACGCCGTGATGCAGCCGCCGAAGGTGCGCGGCTCGGCGCCGTCCGGCGGTGCGATGAGGAACGTGGCGTCGTGGCGCAGGAACGCCGCGCGATCCAACTCGAGCGGGTGGGTCGCCGTCACGGTGACCGTGTAGGGCTCACCCAGCCGCTCGGTCGCCTCGAACGACACGACCGAGAGCCCGGCCGCGGCCGGCGCCCCCAGAACCTCAAGAAAATACGATTGATGCCCGGCCAGGGCGCTGCGCAAACCCTGGCCGGCCGCTGCGAATCCCTCCGCGATCGTGGCCATGCGTTCCCACTCCGATTTCCATCGTGTTCGATTGACGCAGGAGACGGGGGCGCAACGTGCTCACCTGCCGGCAAAAACGCTATGCCGATTCGGGCCGGCTGGGAAGCGCGGCTTCAGCGTATCCGCAACGGATGCGCGGAAAAAAACGAAAATCAATTTCCTGCGATATACGCCAAGGCGGCGCTGCGGCAGGCGTGCGCAGGTTCAGTGGAAATCGCGGCTGTTCACCATCAGCCGGCCCAGCAGGGGGCTCAGGTCCACCAGTTCCTCGGCCACCAGGTGCCGCACCTCGCCCTGCCGCTGCCACGTGCCGATGACGCCGAGCAGCGTGGCGCCGAGCACTTCCTTGCGCTGGCTTTCGACCAGCCCCGGCCAGATGATCACGTTGACCGAACCGGTCTCGTCCTCGATCGACGTGAAGATCGTGCCCTTGGCCGTGCCGGGGCGTTGCCGCACCGTGACGATGCCGCAGGCGCGCACGCGGCGGCCGTTGCCGAGCCGCATCAGTTGTCCGGCCGTGACGTACTTGAGCGCGGCCAGCCGGCGCCGCAGCAGCGCCAGCGGATGGCATTTCAGCGAGAGGCCGGTGCTGGCATAGTCGCCGGCCACGTCCTCGCCGAGCTTCGGCGCCGGCAATTCCAGCGCCGTCTCGGGCGGGGGCGCCTCGTGCAGCAGGTCGTGGTGGGCAGTCTGCACCAAGGCGGCGCGCGCCTGCCAGCGGGCCTGGCGGCGATGGCCGGCCAGTTCGCGCAGCGCATCGGCGGCGGCAAGCACGTCGATATCGTGCGCGTCGAGGCCCGCGCGCCGCGCCAGATCCTCCACGCTGTCGAACGGCCGCGCATCCCGTGCCGCCACGATGCGCCGCGCGGCCGTCTCGCGCATGCCCTTCACGCGGTTCATGCCAAGCCGCACGTCGCGGTAGCGCTGCCCCGCCCGACGCGGCTCCAGCACGCTTTCCCAGCCGCTGACCGTCACGTCCACCGGTTGCGTCTCCACGCCGTGGCGCCGCGCGTCCTGCACCAGTTGCGAGGGCGAATAGAAACCCATCGGCTGGCTGTCGAGCAGCGCGCACAGAAAGGCGTCGGGATGATGGCACTTGATCCAGGAACTGACGTAGACGAGCTTGGCAAAGCTGGCCGCATGGCTCTCTGGGAAGCCGTACTCGCCAAACCCTTCCACCTGCCGGCAGATGCCGAGCGCGAAGGCCTCGGGATATCCATGCGACGTCAGCCCGCGCATCAGCGCGTCCTGGTGCTTCTCCAGCCCGCCCTTGCGCCGCCAGGCGGCCATCGAGCGCCGCAGCTGGTCGGCCTGCCCCGGCGAAAAACCGGCCGCGTCGATGGCCAGCTGCATCACCTGCTCCTGGAAGATCGGGATGCCCAGCGTGCGGCCCAGCACGCGCCGGATCACGTCATCGAAGTAGGTCGGCAGCTTGCCGGTGCGGCGCAGGTCCTCACGCCGCTTCAGGTACGGATGCACCATGCCGCCCTGGATGGGCCCTGGCCGCACGATGGCCACCTCCACCACGAGGTCGTAGTACTGGCGCGGCTGCAGGCGCGGCAGCATCGACTGCTGGGCGCGCGACTCGATCTGGAACACGCCCACCGTATCGGCCTTGCAGATCATGTCGTAGGTCTTGTCGTCGGTCTCGGGCAGGTCTTCCATGCGCGTGGGCAGGCCGGCGCGCTCGGGCTCCGGGTTCGGGATCATCGCCAGCGCGCGGCGGATGGCGGTCAGCATGCCCAGCGCCAGCACGTCCACCTTGAGCAGGCCCAGCGATTCGAGGTCGTCCTTGTCCCACTGGATCACGCTGCGGTCCTTCATCGCCGCGTTCTCGATCGGCACCAGCCGCGACAGCTTGTGCTGCGCGATCACGAAGCCGCCCACGTGCTGCGACAGATGGCGCGGAAAGCCGCGCAGCTGTTCGGTCAGGCTGGCCCATTGCCGCACGGCGGGCGAGTCGGGGTCGAGCCCGTAGCGCGAGATCCGTTCGATGAACGCCGTGCCGCCATCCCACCACGCCTGGCCCTTGACCACCTGTTCCACCACGCTGGGGTCGATGCCGAGCGCGCGCCCCACGTCGCGCAGCGCGCTGCGCGAGCGGTACGAGATCAGCGACGCCGCCAGCGCGGCCCGATGGCGCCCGTACTTGTCGTAGATGTACTGGATCACCTCTTCGCGCCGCTGGTGCTCGAAATCCACGTCGATGTCGGGCGGCTCGTCGCGCTCGCGCGACAGGAAGCGCCCGAACAGCAGGTTGGCCTGCTCGGGACTGACCTCGGTGATGTGCAGGCAGTAGCAGACCAGCGAGTTGGCGGCCGAGCCGCGCCCCTGGCACAGGATGCCCTTGTCCCGCGCAAAACGGACGATGTCGTGCACGGTCAGGAAGAACGGCTCGTAGTGCTTCTCCTCGATCAGCGCCAGCTCGCCGTCGATCTGGGCTTCCCACTCGGGCTCCATGCCGTGCGGAAAACGCTCCCGCGCGCCCTTCTCCACTTCCTCGCGCAGATACCTGATCGGCGTGTAGCCGGGCGGCACGATCTCCTCGGGGTACTCGTAGCGCAGCGTGTCGAGCGAAAAACCGCACTGCGCGGCGATGCGCAGCGTCTGCGCCAGCGCGTCGCGCGGGTAGAGACGCGACAGCACCTGCCGCATGCGCAGATGGGCCTCGGCGTTGGGCGCCAGCGCCATGCCGCACTGGGGCAGCGGCTGGCGCAGCCGGATCGCGGTCAGCACATCGGCCAGCGGCTTGCGCGAGCGCACGTGCATGTTGACGGCGCCGGCCGCCACCAGCGGCACGCCGGTCTCCTGCGCGATGTCCGCCAGGCGTGTGCGATGCAGCGCCTCGGCATGGCCCTGCAGCAGTTCCAGCGCCATCCAGGCACGCTCGCCGAACACCTCGCGGCACCAGCGTGCCTGCGCGCGCAGCACGGCGGCATCGGCGCAGTAGTCGGGCAGCAGGATCGCCAGGCAGTCCGGCATGCCGCGCAGGTGGGCCTGGTCCGGCTGCGGCGCGGCCAGGTCGGACGGATGCAGCAGGTAGCTGCCCTTCTGCGCCCGCGTGCGGCCCAGCGTGATGAACTCGCAGAGGTTGCCGAAGCCTTCGCGGTTGCACGCCAGCAGCACCAGCCGCAGCGGCGGCGTGGGGTCGCCCGGTGCCGGCGCCAGCGTGAAGCGGCTGCCGATGATCAGGTTGAACCCGTCGGCCGCGGCGGCCAGCGTTTCCAGCATGGCATGGCGGCGGACGGCGGCGTCGGGGTCGTCGCCGACACCGGCCGGGTCGCCGTCCTCGCCACCGTCCGCGTCTTCGTCGTCCCCGGCCAGGAAGGCCGCGAGTTCGTCCACATCGTCGATATCCCCGGCCCCCTGCCCGGCCGCCAGCCGCCGCGCGCTGCGCGCGACGGCTTCCCACATTTCCTCGCGCAGCACCTTGATGGCGTGGTGGGCGCGCGCCGTGCCGGCCACCGAGCACTCGTCGGTCAGCGCCAGCCCGCTGTAGCCGAGCCGGAACGCGCGCTCGATCAGCTCCTGCGGGTGCGAGGCGCCATCGAGGAAAGTGAAATTGGAAATGCAGTGCAGCTCGACATAGTCGGGCAGCGACGGCAGCAGCGCAGACAATCCGGGCAGCATGGCAATCCTCCCCGGTTCTCAGGCGAACAGGCCGTGCAGGAACCAGCGGTATTCGCCGCCGTCTTCCTGCCCGTCGCGCATGGGACGGCCCGGGCGTTCGCGGTAGACCCAGCAGCGCAGCCCGTCGGCGCGCTCGGCAATGAAGTAATCGCGCGTGGCCAGCCCGCCGTCCCACCAGCCGGCCTCGATGCGCTCGGGCCGCGTCAGCATCACCAGCGGCCCCTGGTACACGGGGCGATGCTTCTCCACGCGCAGCGCCCGGGGCGCCTCCAGCAGCCAGAGCGGGCGTTCGGGCGGCAGCGGGCCCATGGCCGGCCCGCGCGTCGCAATACGGGCGGGCGGCTCGTCCACGGGGCACCAGCGGTTGGCGCATTCGGGGCGATGATCGGGCAGCGGATGCGGCTGCAGCACGTTGTCGCGGCCCAGGCGGGCCACCAGTGTGTCGATGAGCCGGCCCAGTTCGGCCGGCTCGGCGGCCGGATCGGGAAACAGCGAATCGCTCTGCGGCACGCAGGTTTCCATCGCCTCCACGCGCAGCCCGAGGCCACCTGCCGGCGCGTGGAAATGCACCTTGTCGAGCTTCTCGCGCAGCAGCTTCGACAGGTGCGCGGCATCGCGGCTCGGCTGCGCCAGTGCGAGCGGCACCGGCGTGCTGTCGGTGTCCTCGCCCAGCCGGTAGCGCTCGTGTTCGAGCACCAGCACGCAGCGCGTGACCCCGGCCTGATGCGCCGCCAGCCAGCCCGAGAGCGCCAGCAGCAGCCGCTGCGCGCCGGCCAGCACGCCGTCCACCGATTCGATGCGCCCGGGCAGGTCCATCCGTTGCGCGAATGCGGGCGGCGCCTCGAACCAGACGAAGCCGGCCGGTTCCTGGCCGTAAGCCTGGTCGAGCCGTGCCACCAGCCCGGTGCCGAGCCGGCGCGACAGCCCCGCACGCGGCAGCGCCCGCACCTGCCCCAGCGTGCGGCAGCCGATACCTTCGAGCCATTCCGGATCGGCCAGTGCGTGCAGGCATTCCACGGGCAGGCGGTCCAGCAACCGGGTCATGCGCGCGTGCCGCACCGCGCGGCGCGCCGGCCGGACGATGCCGCGCGCGGTCTTGCGCACCGGCTGGCGCGCGAGCCACGCCGCGCCCTGCGCCGTGGTACCGCAGCCAACCTGCGCGAACGTGCCCAGTTGCCGCACGCGGGCGCGCACGGCGCGGCACAGCGCGCGATGGCCGCCGAACAGGCGCAGGCTGGCCGTGACGTCGAGCAGCACCGTGGCCGCCTCGGGCTCGGGGTCGATCGTCACGCCCGGCGTGAAATGGAGCAGCGTCAGCGCCACCGCCGTCACCAGCCCGCCCTCGGCCACGAGGTCGCGTTCGAGCTGCACCACGTCGGCGGAGAGCGCCTGCACCCCGCCGCGCCGCATGCCGTAGCCCACCCCGAGCGCCATGGCCGGGCCATTGGCCAGCACCACGCGCTCGCGCTCCAGCACCGCCACGGGCAACTGGTGCAGCGTGCCGGTGGCGGTGCCGGAGGCGGGTGCGGCGGCGGGCTCAGGCCAGCTCGGCTGCAGCGCGTCCAGCGGCAGGCGCGGCAGGTGCACCGCGATCCAGAACGTCATCGGCAACATGGGAGGGAACAGCAGAAGAAGCGGCGGAAACGGGAGCGACCGCCGGCACGCCCGTGCGTTGCGGCACGTGCGCCATGCCTTCGAGCGGCAGCAGCAGCGGCGTATCGCGGACCGGGCCGCGCCGCTTGTGGAAGACGATCGACATCTGGTTGCCGGGTTCGGGCGCCAGCGCCAGCCGCAATACCGCCGCCGACGATTCGTGCAGCACGCGCATCGGGCGCAGCACCCACACCACGGTATCGCCGGCCTGCGCCAGCACCTGCAGGCGCCGCAGCGCCTCGGGCCGGGCGCCGGCCAGCCACACCAGCATCGCGCCGAACGCCTGGCTGCGCAGCATCTGCTCGGCGGCCCAGAGCATGTCGGTGCGCTGCGAGGCGATGGTCGCGGCGGCCGTGGGGCGCACCCAGTAGAGCAGGCGCGCGGGCAGCCCGGGCGCCAGCCCGGCACCGTTCGGCAGGTAAGGAGGATTGACCAGACCGATGCGCCGGCCGCTGGCGGCCAGCGTGCGCAGCGCCGGCATCAGCAGGCGCAGCTCGCCCGCGCCCTCCTGCGCCAGCAGCAGCTCGGACACCGCCCCCGCCGGCCAGCCGCCGCCGGGCAGTTCGGCGGTCAGCGCGTCGTAGCCGGTGGGGCACACTGGCAGCCGGCCGGCACGGCCCAGCTGCCCCGCGCGCCACAGGCCGGGATAGCGATGTTCGAGTTCGCGCACGGACGCGCGGGGCTCGGGAAGAGAAGGGGGCGCATGGTCCGCCGCCAGAAGCGACGGCTGCACATGCGGGGACGCAGCCATGGTGACATCGGCGCCGGTCCGCAAGGGCTCGCCGGCATAGGAATTTAACGAATACTGTATGTTTATACAGTATCGGGTCCGATGCAAGAGGGAGTGATGCGATGTGCCGCGTGCGACGCTTTGGGGGTGCCGTTTGCGTGGCTGCCACAGTGGGACGTTATTGAGACGCCACCGATTGCAAACAACTGTCAAGTGTCATTGTGAAGTCTCAGGCAGTGCGGAACAATGCGCTGCTATGAAACGGAATACGCGCGATTGCGTACATCTCCTGATGGAAGGCATGCAGCGGCAGGGTCCCCTGCGCCGCGATGCGCTGGCCGACGCGTGCGGGTTGTCCCCCGAGGAGACCACGCGCGCGCTGAAGGCTGCGCGGCAGATGAGCGTGATCGACCATGTGCCCTACGGTCCCGGCACCCCGCCGGCGGCCGTCTTCTACCAGCTGACCGGGCGGCAACTGCCGCCGGCGCGCAAGAGCACGCGCACCCCGCCGGCGCCTGACGACCGCTTCCAGCCACTGCTGGAAGCCTGGTGGAACAGCAGCGAACTCGACCGGGCCTGAGCCCGGCCCGCTTTTACTTCTCGCGCCGGTAGCGCGCCTCCATGATCTGGGTCCACTGGCCGTCGTCGCCCTGCATGAACGAGGTCAGCGTGCGGTGGTCGTCGTCCTGGAACGCGATCACGTCCCGGTATTTCGCCATCTTGCCCGCCACCACGGTGCCCTCGGGCGTGAACGCCGGCCCATCGGCGCGTAGTGTCAGCGTGCGGCCATCGGCCTCCAGGTCGCCTTCGTAGACCCACATGTGCGTCATCATCGAGCCGATGAAGGTGCCCACGAAGTGCTTGCGCGCGGGGTCGTAGCCCAGCGTCATCACCGTCGTGGCCGGGCCGCAGCCCGGGAAATCGCCCTCGGAACGCGTCTGCACCCAGACGTCGCCGATCTGGCTGACCTGCTCGGGAATCTTCCACTTCTCGGCCGGCGCGTCCGGGCCCATCTGGGCCTCGCCCTCGGCCATCCACTTGCCCACCAGCTTTTGCAGCCAGCGATGTTCGTTGGTGACTTCCGTGTTCATGCAACGTCTCCTTGAGATATGTGTACAACGTACACAAGACTAGGAAACGATCCCGCCGATGTCCACATGTATCGGGGGACATGACAAAAATGTCATGTCCCCCGCCCCGGCTTCGGCCTTACTGCGGCAGCCGGACTTTCGGCACGATGAACTGGTTGCCGGGCGCGCGCATCACGTCGCACTGGGCGTCGCCCTTGCGCGCCTGACCGGCCTGGTCGGTGTATTCGATGGCGCCCACCACGCTGTAGACGTCCTCGGCCACGCGGCGCGTGGTACTGGCGGTCCAGCGGAACTTGTCGGCATGGGGCAGCCTGGCCTTGACGGCCTGCATGCAGGCGAACGGCGCCTCGGGCGCCTCGGGACGCCCGCCGCGCTGGCCCAGTTCGGTATTGACCGAGCCATCGGGGCCGGGGGCCGACGCCGAGGCGGCGCCCGCCACGGCCGGCAGCGCCAGCAGGAGGGCCAGAACGGCAGACGCCGCGAGGCCGCGGCGCGTATGCGTTGTCATGGTTGGGAACTCCGGAACGAAAAAAACGGCCGGCACGCGCGATGCATGCCGGCCGTCCGTCATTGTAATGCGGCGCCTGAGGCTGCGCCGGCATCATGCCATTGCCATTACACCGACATGTCGCGCGGCTCCGGCTTCTGGTCGTCGAACCAGCGGTACAGCACCGGCACCATCACCAGCGTCAGCAGCGTCGACGTGATGAGGCCGCCGATCACCACCACGGCCAGCGGCCGCTGCACCTCGGAGCCCGGCCCCGTGGAGAACAGGAACGGCACCAGGCCCAGCATGGCGATCGTGGCGGTCATCATCACCGGACGGAAGCGCTGCGTGGCGCCGCGCACCACGGCATTGCGCAGCGACGCGCCCTGCTCGCGCAGCGTGCGGATGTACGACACCAGCACCACCCCGTTGAGCACGGCCATGCCCCACAGCGCGATGAAGCCCACCGACGCCGGCACCGACAGGTATTCGCCCGTGACGAACAGCCCGATGATGCCGCCGATCGATGCGAACGGCAGCACCGTGATGATCAGCGTGGCAAAGCGCAGCGAGTTGAACAGCAGGAACAGCAGGAAGAAGATCGCGGCGATGGTGATCGGCACGATGATCTTCAGGTGGCCCATGGCGCGTTCCATGTTCTGGAACTGGCCGCCCCACTCGTAGTAGTAGCCCTCGGGCAGCTTGACCTTGGCTTCGGTCGCGGACTGCAGTTCGGCCACGAAGCCGCCCAGGTCACGATCCTTCACGTTGATCATCACCACCACGCGGCGCTTGGCCATTTCGCGACTGATCTGGGCCGGCCCGTCGCTGACCTCGATCTTCGCCACGCTCTGCAGCGGCACCTGCACGCCGTCCGGCGCCTGCACCAGCAGCTGGCGGATGGCCTGCACGTTGTTGCGGAACTCCTCGGGCAGGCGCACGGCCGCCGCAAAGCGCCGCTCGCCCTCGAAGATGTCCGTGGCGCGCTTGCCGCCGATGGCGATCTCGATGATGTCGTGGATGTCCGACACGTTCAGGCCGTAGCGCGCAATCGCGGCACGGTCGATCTCGATCGACAGGTACTGCTGCCCCGAGATCCGCTCGATCCGGATATCCTGCGAGCCCTGGATGCCGCCGGCCACGCGGGCGATCTCGCCGGCCAGGTCGCGCAGCTTGTCGAGGTCGTCGCCGAAGATCTTCACGGCGATGTCAGAGCGCACGCCGCTGACCATTTCGTCCACGCGGTCCGAGATCGGCTGCGCCATCACGATCTGCACGCCCGGGATGGTGCTGAGCTTCTCGCGGATGGCGTTGGCGATATCGTCCTGGTTCCAGCCGTCGGGCCACTCGTCGCGGTCCTTGAGGCTGGCGATCGGCGTCGATTCGTTCTGACCCTGCGGGTCGGCCGGGCTCTCGCCACGGCCCACGCCGGACACCACAGACTTCACGCCCGGCACTTCCAGCACCATCTTGTTGGCCAGCTTCTCCATCTTGATCGATTCCTCGAGCGAGATGTTCGGCACGCGGTCGATGGCGGGCACGATCGAGCCTTCCTTCATTTCCGGGATGAACGACGTACCCAGCAGCGGCACGATCAGCACGGTGGCCACGAACAGGCCCACCGCCGACAGCACGGTCTTCTTGCTGTTGGCCAGCGCCCAGTGCAGCATGCGCAGGTAGTTGCGCTTCATGAAGGCGATCAGCTTCGTGTCATGCTCCGCGCCGCCCTTGAGCAGGTACGAAGACAGCACCGGCGACAGCGTCAGCGACAGGAACAGCGAAATCGCCAGCGCGATCGAGATCGTGAACGCCAGCGGCGCGAACATCTTGCCTTCCATGCCCTGCAGCGTCATCAGCGGCAGGAACACCAGGATGATGATGCCCACGCCCACGATCACCGGCGTGGCCACTTCCTGCACGGCCTTGACCAGGATCTCGGTTTTGGTGAGCCCGCTCTTGTCGGCGTGGCCCAGCCGCTCGAACGCGTTCTCCACCACCACCACCGAGCCGTCCACCATCAGGCCGATGGCGATGGCCAGCCCCCCCAGCGACATCAGGTTGGCCGACAGCCCCATCCGGTTCATCACGATGAACGTCAGCAATGGCGTCAGCACCAGCGTGGCCAGCACGATCACCGACGAGCGCACGTCCCCGAGGAACAGGAACAGCACGATCACCACCAGCACCACGCCTTCGAGCAGCACCTTGGTCACCGTCCACAGCGCCGCGTCCACCAGCTCGCTGCGGTCGTAGTACGGCACGATCTGCAGGCCGCCCGGAATCATGCCCCGGTCGTTGATCTCGGCCACGCGGGCCTTGACCCGGCTCACCACTTCCTTGGCGTTGCCGCCGCGCATCATCATCACGATGCCGCCCACGGACTCGGTCTGGCCGTTCTTGACCAGCGCGCCCTGGCGCACCTCGTGGCCGATGGTCACGCGCGCCACGTCGCGCAGGTAGACCGGGGTGCCGTTGACCTCCTTGAGCACGATGCTCTCGATGTCCCCGACGCCCTTGGCCAGGCCCACGCCGCGGATCAGGTACTGCTCCGCGTAGTGCGGCAGCACGCCGCCGCCCGAATTGGCGTTGTTGCGTGCCAGCGCCTGGTAGACCTGCTGGATGCTGATGTCGTAGTGGCGCATGCGCTCCGGGTTGACCAGTGCCTGGTACTGCCGCACGAAGCCGCCCTGCGAGTTGATTTCGGCCACGCCGGGAATCGAGCGCAGCAGCGGGCGCACCACCCAGTCCTGGGCGATGCGGCGCTCCGACAACTCTTCCTGCGTCAGTTCGCGGTTGCCGTCGTCCGGGCGGTCCAGCGTGTACTGGTAGACCTCGCCCAGGCCAGTGGACACGGGGCCAAGCACCGGCGCCACGCCCTCGGGCATGCGCCCGCCCACCTCGATCAGCCGCTCCATGACGAGCTGCCGCGCGAAGTAGACGTCGGTCTTGTCCGTGAACACGAGCGTGATCAGCGACAGGCCCGCCTTGTTCAGCGAACGCATCTCTTCGAGGCCCGGCAGGCCGGTCATCGACATTTCGATGGGCACGGTGACGAAGCGCTCCACTTCCTCGGGCGAGCGGCCGGCGGCTTCGGTGGCGATCTGCACCTGGACGTTGGTCACGTCCGGGAAGGCATCCACCGACAGCTTGGTCGCGGCACGCAGGCCGAAGAAGAACAGCACCACCGCCAACACGCACACCACCAGCCGCTGCTTGATAGCGGCTTCAACAAGCGATGTCATCATGGCGGCTTACCCCTGTTCCAGGCGCTTGCGCTCGTTGTCGAGGTGGAAAGCCCCCTCCACCACGATGCGGTCGCCAGACTTGATGCCGCCCTGCACCACGCGCATGCCGTCGCTCTCGGAGCCCAGCTTCACGCGGGTCAGGCGGTACTGGCCCGGCGCGGTTTCCACGTAGACCTGCTCGTCGTTGCCGTCGCGTACCACGGCCGAGCCGGGCACCACGAGCGTATCCACCGGCTTGCCAGCGATCAGCATGCTGGCAAGCATGGCCGGCTTCAGCGCGCCGCCCTTGTTCTCGACCTCGGTCCGCACCAGCACGGTCCGCGACTGCGGGCTGACGGTGCGGCCCACGTAGATCAGCTTGCCGGTGATCGTGCCGGTACCGCTGGCCAGCGAGGGCACCTCGATCTCCACGCTCTGGCCTTCGGCCACCTGCGCGGCCTGCTGCTCGGGCACCTCGGCCACGACCCACACGCGCGAGAGGTCGGCCACGGTGTAGAGCGCGTCGGCGGGCTGCACCACCTGGCCCTGCGCCACGTTGCGCTCCACCACGGTGCCGTTGATGCTGGAGAACACCGGCGAGTACGAATCGATGCTGCCGTTCTTCGCCAGCGTGGAGATCGCGCCGGCAGACATGCCCAGCACGCGCAGCTGGTCGCGGTAGGCGCGCATCTCGGCCGCGGCAATCGCGTATTCGCTCTGGCGGCGCTGCAGTTCGGCGCGGCCGATCACGTCGGCGTCGAACAGCTGGCGCGCACGCTCGGCGTTGCGGGCCTGCAGGTCATTCTGGGCCTCGGCCTTCAGGAACGCCATCTGGGCGGCGCCCAGCTCGCTGCTGTGCAGGCGGGCCAGCACCTGGCCGGCCTTGACCTCCTGGCCGAGCACGGCGTACAGCTCGGTCACGCGGCCGGTCACGGTAGCGCCGATGCGCGACACGCGCTGTTCGTCGAAATCGATCCGCCCGGCCACGCGCAGCATCTCGCTGAACGGGGACGTGGCCACCGGGGCCACCTTGAGGGTCTTCTGCAGGTTCTCCGCAGGCTTGACGATGCCGGGCGGCAGCTTGGGCGCCTCGGCGGCGGGCTCGGGGTCCTTGGAGCAACCGGCCAGCGCCATCACCGTCAGGACGGCGGCCGCAATGGAAAGCAGGGAATGAGTGGGACGCATGTTCAGTTCAGATTCGGGGAGACAGGCATGGAGGGCGCGGCGCCGGTGGGAGCACCGGGCGTGGCCGACATGAGCTTTTCAATCTGGATGGCGGCAACCTGCAGTTCGTACTGCGCGGTGATCAGCTCGTTACGGGCATTGCGCAGCACACGCTGCGCATCGAGGTAGTCGAGAATGCCGCGCTCGCCAAAGCGGTAGGCGGCTTCCGCCACGCCCAGCGCCGATTCGGCCTCGCGCACGATGCCCGATTCCAGCGCGGTGACCTGCGCCTGCGTGATCTCGTACTGCTGGTAGGCGTTGCTCAGTTCCTGCGTCAGCTCGAACTCGCGCGCCTCCAGCGCCGTACGGGCCTGGGTGGCCTGCGCGGTCGCCTCGCCCACCGGGCCGCTGCGGCGGTCCCAGAGCGGAATCGTCATGACCAGGCCGATCTGGTTGACGTTGTTGTCCGGCTGGCGGTCCGTCACGGCGCGCACCGCCACCTCGGGCCAGCGCAGCGAGCGCTGGTAGTCCACGCCCAGCTGGGCGCGTTCGAGTTCGCTGCGGCGCTGGGCCAGCTCGGCGTTGTTGGCCTGCAGCGTGTCACGCAGCACGGCCAGGTCCGGCACGGCCGGCGTGTTGGACAAGCTGCCCTGCAGCGCGAAGTCGGCCGGCATCGACCCACCCACCTGCTGGCGCAGCGAGTTCTTGGCCTGTGCCACGCGCAGCTCGGCCGTCTGCAGCGTCTTCTGCGCCGCCAGCAGTTCGGTATCGGCCTTGATCAGCTCGTAGCGCGGCGCCTCGCCCACATCCACGCGCACCTTGGCGCGCTCCTGGATCTGGCGCATGAGGTTCAGGTCCTCGCGCGCGGCGGCCAGTTCGGTCTCCCGGCGCAGTACCTGGAAGTACGCGGTCTTGACCCGGCTGGCCAGTTCGGCGCGGAAGGTCTGGCGCTGCGCGGCGGTGGCTTCCAGGCCACGCCCGGCCATCCGCTCGCGCAGGCTGCGCTGGTTCGGATAGTCGAACTTCTGCACGAACGCGTAGGACGGCGCATTGCCGCTGGGCACGCCGGCCTCCTTGCCGTGCAGGCGGCCATACATCACTTCCACCTGCGGGTTCGGATAGGCGCGCGCCGTGGTGATGGCGGCCGTGGCGGCATCCACGTTCGCCTGGGCGGCTTCCACGCCCTTGTTGGTCGTCTGGGCGAGTTCCAGCAGTTGCTGGAGTTCGAAGGTTTCGGCCGCGGGCGTGGTGGCCCGGGGCATCGGCCTGGCCGCCAGCGTCAGGGCCGGCTGCGAGGATGTGGCGGAGGCGCCCGGCTTGGCCGGTGACGCTGCGGAACTGACCGGCACGGGCTGCGCGGCCCAGGCGGGCGCTGCCAGCAAGGACAGCGACGCGACCCAAGTCAACGTATTTTTGGTCTGCATGTCGGAGAGAATCAAACGGTACGGCTGCCCCGCACCCTCCGGCATCCGCCGCGCGCACGGCCGCGAAGGCCGGCGCGCATGGCGGGACGTCACGCCGCGACGCTCATGGCGTCACGCGGACCTCGGGGGGCGCAAGGCAAGGAAAGCACGGCGGCGCGCCACAACGGGCGCGCACGCGTGCCGGCAGTTCAGGCGTGGAGGTTGGGCGGGCGGAACACGCCCTCCGACTCGAACGTGCTGCGCGCCGTTGGCGGCTGCACCAGATCGTCCACGGATTGGGGAAGCTGGAAGGAGGGAAGTACGAAGAGTGCGCTGGTCTCGTCGACGGCGTCGAACAGGTCCAGCGGATCGAGCAGGTCGGCCGACCAGATATTGCAATAGCCCGGGGGCGGGCCATCGTCGGCCAGCTCTTCCTCGCCGAAATCGGGATCGCCCGGCAACACGATCTGCGACAAATCGTCGCCGGTCGCCAGCATCGCATAATCAGCCGTTTCCACCGCCGGCGCGCCGGCGCGCACGTTCGCCGCTGCCGAAAACGACAGCGCGGACAGGCACAGGGCAGTCAGCAGAAACAGAAGAAAACGCATCAGGTTCGGGGGCGAAAACCAGTAGAAGCCGGGAGATGACGACAGAAGCCAGCCAGTTACGCGCCAACTGACGCGTTGCCGGTGCCAGCGTTCAGGCACTTGCGAAGGGGCGGGATGCTGCGGCACAGCATTGTAACCGATCGCAACAATGGACCGGGCAGACGCTGGCAAGTTCCGCTGCGAATGAGAATCGCCGGCGCAGGCAATCGTATAAAGGCCAAATGCTCGTGCGTCAGCGCAAAAAGGGGCGTCCGAAGACGCCCCGCCAAATTGCACCCCAAATGCTCCGGATCAGTGTTGCTGCAGGTTCTTCCGCTCGGTCGGCGTGAGCTGGCTCAGCGCCGCGTCGCCCAGGTTCATCTGGCCCAGCACCTGCACCGCCGACTTGTAGTCATACGGCGCCGGCTGGACACTGGCCCCCTCGCGCGGCCGGGCGGCCGTTCACATAGCGCGCCAGCCGGAAGCTGGTGCCAATGCCGACCGAGGCCAGCGAGAAGCGGCTCTCCTGTTCGGGCAGCGGATCGCGCAGGCGCAACTGGCCCGCATCGGCGAAGGCGTAGACGCGCCAGTCCAAACATCGCCACGCACACTGCCCTCCAGCGCGGCGACGGGCCCTGCTTCTTGCTGACTCGCATGAGTTGACTGACCTTCTTCTTGTATCGATTGCCAGCCCCGCGTGCCATGGTCCTGACCGAGGACGGCACCGTTGGGGGCATCACGCCGCCGCACATGATCACCAGCGCTCATGTCAGCGTTACGCACAGATGCCTAGACGGCCAGCCCTACCGGGTCATGTCGTTTGTCACAAATATTTCATCAAGCGCGGCCGGCGCCGCCGCGACACTGCACGCACCGGCAAGGCATGCCGGCGGACAGCAGGAGGACAGATGAAAAGGTGGAAGATCTGGAGCGCCGCGCTGGCATGGGCTGCCGGTCCGGCCATGGCGGCGCAGGAGGCATGCGTGGAAGTAGAGGTAAACGGCGCCCGGGCGCCCTCGTACTCCTGCCTGACGCAGCAGTTGGCGCCGGCCAGCACGGGCCGCGCGCAGCGGCCCGTGACGCTGGGGGCCGAGGTAATAGCCGGCCAGCCATCGAACCAGCTCGGGCTTTACAATCGCGCGGCCACGTCGCACCGGATGGGCAATACCTTCGGCACCTCGGTACTGCCGCAGCGGCCTGACGCGCCGGCACCCCGCTGAAGAGGGGGGCTACTTCACGCCGGCCTGCATAAAAGACTGCATGAACTGGCGCTGGAACAGCAGGAAGGCCAGCACGAGGGGCCCCACGCACAGCAGCGTACCGGCTGACAGCACGCCCCAGTCGACGCCGGTCTCGGGCGCCGCGAACAGCGCCATGCCCACCGTCACCGGCCGGCTGGCCTCGGTCTGCGTGGCCACCAGCGGCCACAGGAAGTTGTTCCAGTGGTAGCTGACCGACACCAGCGCATAGGCCAGGTAGGTAGGGCGTGCCAGCGGCACGTAGACCTTCCACAGGATGCCGAGCCGGCCCAGCCCCTCGATGCGCGCGGCGTCCTCCAGTTCCTGCGGCACGGTCATGAAGGTCTGGCGCAGCAGGAAGATGCCGAACGCGCTGGCGATATACGGCAGCGCCACGCCAAGCCAGGTGTCCACCTGCCCGAGCCGGGCGATGGTCAGGTAGTTCTCGGCGATCAGCACCTCGGGCATCACCATCAGTTGCAGCAGCACCAGCCCGAACACGATCCCGCGCCCGGCAAACGCCATGCGCGCCAGCGCGTAGCCGGCCAGCGTGCAGACCACCAGTTGCAGCGCCAGCAGCAGCGTGACGATGGCCACCGTATTGAGCAGGTAGCGCGCGAACGGCGCCACGCTCCAGGCCGCCGGGAAATTGCCGAGGCCCCACGGCGTGGACAGGCTCAGCCGCATGGCCTCGCCACCGGGATGGAACGCGCCCCAGCACAGCAGCAGCAGCGGCGAGATCCACAGCAGGCCCGCCACGGCGGCGGCCACGGGCACGAGGGCGTTGCGCAACGGTGAGGGGAAGGCGCTCATCGGTAGTGGATGCGGTTGCGGGTCAGCCAGAACTGCAGGCCCGAGCACAGCGCCAGCAACACCAGCAGCACCACGGTCAGCGCGCCGGCGTAGCTGGCATCCTGGAAGCGGAAGGCGATCTCGTACAGGTAGTAAAGCAGCAGCGTGCTGGCGTTGTTGGGGCCCCCGCGCGTGAGCACGAACAGGTGGTCGATCAACTTGAACGCGTTGATCAGTGCGTTGACCACGACGAACAGCGTGGTCGGCGCCAGCAGCGGCAGCACCACATGCCGCAGCCGATACCACGCCGACGGCGCCTCCAGCCGCGCCGCGTCGAGCTGTTCGGTCGAGATCGACTGCAGCGCCGCCAGGTAGAAGATCATGAAGAAGCCCGCTTCCTTCCAGATGGTGACCACCATCAGCGCGGGCAGCGCGGTGTCGGTATCGCCGAGCCAGTTGCGGCCGGCGATGCCTACCCCGGCCAGCAGCCGGTTCAGCAGGCCGATGTCGGGCGCATAGAAGAACAGCCAGACGTTGGCGGCGGCCACCATCGGCAGTACGGTTGGCGTGAAGAATGCCAGCCGCAGCAGCCCGCGTCCGGCGTAGCGCTGGTTGACCCAGAGCGCCATGGCCAGCGCCAGCACCACCGAGACGGGCACCGTCACCAGCGCGTACCAGAGGTTGTTGCGCACCGCCTGGCGGAACACGGGGTCATCCATCAGCGCGTGGAACTGCTCCACGCCCGCGAACGCCGGGGGTACCCCCGGCGCCTGCAGATGCACGCTGTGCCAGAGGCTGCCCGCAATCGGCCAGTACGTGAATGCCGCCAGCAGCACCAGCGCGGGCAACAGCAGCAGCCAGGCCTGCGCGGCCTGGCCGGACGTACGGCGTGCGTGCGTGGCAGGCATTGGCGTGGGGATCAACGCTGGTACGGCTTCAGCACGCGCTCGGCCTGGGCCTGGGCGCCGCTCAGCGCGGCCCTGGGCTCCTGCTGGCCGGTGATGGCAGACTGCAGCGCATCCTCCAGCAGCTTGCGCACGCGGCCTGCCTGGTGCGTGGACAGCTCGGCCGTGGCCACCGACAGCTGGTCACGCGCCACCAGCGTCTGCGGCACCTTGGCGGCGTATTCCTTGAGCGTCGGCGTCTGGTAGCTGGCCGGGCTCACGCCCATGTAGCCCGTGGCCACGCTCCACTGGGCCGAACGGTCCGGCGCGGTCAGGAACTTGACGAGCCGGTACGCAGCGCGTTGTTCGGCGTCCGAGCCGCTCTTGAACAGGTAGAAGTTGCCGCCACCCGTGGGCGAGCCCGGCTCGGTATTGGCGGGCAGCGGCGCCACGCCGACATCGAACTTCGCATCCTTGAGCACGGCCGTCAGGTTGCCGGTGGAGTGCCACATCATCGCGGTCTTGCCCTCGACGAAGTTCTGGCGCAGCGTGCCCCACTCGATCAGGCCCTTCGGGCTCAGGCCGTCCTTCGACAGCGACGTCCAGTACTCCAGCGCCTGCACCGCCCTGGGCTGGTCGAACGTGGTGCGCGTGCCGGCCGCGTTCATCAGCGTCTGGCCGTTCTGCTTGGCCAGCGCGCCGAACATCCAGTAGGCGTAGCCCGTGGACGGGATCATCACGCCCCAGCGGCTGGTATTGCCGCCCTCGCGCTTCACCAGCTTGCCAGCGGCCTCGCGCATCTCGGTCCAGTTGCGCGGCGGCTTGTCGGCGTCGAGGCCAGCCTGGCGGAACGCGTCCTTGTTGTAGAACATCACGATGGTCGAGCGCTGGAACGGGATGCCCCAGGTCTTGCCGTCGGCGCGGCCGTTGTCCATCAGGCCGGGGTAGAAGCTCTTGAGCCACTCCTTGTCTTCGGCCGAGGTGGCGAAATCGTCGAACGGGCGGATCACGCCGAGATCCTTGAGTTCGTGCAGGTCGATCGAGAACAGCACCGAGGTCTGCACCGGCGTGCCGGCCTTGAGCGCGGCCAGCGCCTTGGTACGGGCGTCGTCGTAGTTGCCGGCGTAGATCGCGTTGACCTTGACGTCGGGGTTGGCCTGCTCGAACTCGCCCACGAGCTTGTCCACCACCTGCGTGAGCGGGCCGCCAACCGAGACGGGGTAGTACATCGTGACCTGCGTGGCGGCGGCGGCAGACAGCGGCGTCAGCGACGCCAGGCAGATGAGCAGGCCCAGCGCGGCGGCCAGGCGGGTCTTGAACGACATGAAGGCTCCTTGGGACAGGTTCAGGGCACAGCGGTGGGTGGCAAAACGCCGGGAGAACTGCGGACTATGAAGGCACGGCAAAACGGTGTTCGTGGGCGGCGCCCCAGTGCAGCGTGAGCGCGCCGCCCGGCGGCAGCGTGACGCGGCCCGGATGGCGCACCAGCACCGGCTGCCCGTAGAGCTGCACCTCGATCAGCGTGTCGGCACCGTGGTACTCGGTACGGACCACGGTGCCGGGGTGTGCACCACCCAGCGCGATGTGTTCGGGCCGCACTCCCAGGCATTCCGGCTGTCCGGGCAGGCGGATCAGGTTCATCGGCGGCTGGCCGATGAAGCGCGCCACCACGGGCGTGGCCGGGGTGTCGTAGAGTTGGGCCGGCGTGCCGGTCTGGGCGATCTGGCCCTCGTGCATCAGCACGATGCGGTCGGCCATGCTCATCGCTTCCACCTGGTCGTGCGTGACGTAGACCACCGTCAGGCCCAACTGCTGCTGCAGCTTGCGCAGTTCGGCGCGCATCTCGGCGCGTAGCTGGGCGTCGAGGTTCGACAGCGGCTCGTCCATCAGGCACAGCGGATGCTGCGACACGATGGCCCGCGCCAGCGCCACGCGCTGCTTCTGGCCGCCCGACAGCGCCCCCGGCTTGCGGGCCAGCAGCGCGCCCAGGCCCAGCAGCCCGGCGGCATGCGCCAGGCGGCGCGCCTGTTCGTCGCGCGGCAGCTTGCGCGCGCGCAGGCCGAAGACGATGTTGTCGGCCACGCTCAGGTGCGGAAACAGCGCATACGACTGGAACACCATGCTCAGGCCGCGCTGTGCGGCCTCCACTGCCGTGACATCGCGCCCGTCGAGGTGGATGCGTCCCGCGTCGGGCTGGTCGAGGCCGGCAATCAGGCGCAGCAGCGTGGTCTTGCCGCATCCCGACGCGCCGAGCAGCGCGATGAACTCCCCGCGCCCGATCTCCAGGTCGATGCCGCGCAGCACCGTGTGCTCGCCAAAATGCCGCGCAATCCGTTCGAGTCGCAGGTAGGCCATGGAAAAGGAACCGTGTCAGCAGCCGTGCAGCAGGACGCCCGCGCCTTCGCACAGGCCGGGCAGCGCGGGCAGGGCCGCGACGGTGTCGGTATCGGTGAACAGGTGGTCGATCTGGTCGAAGCCGGCCACGCGGCACGGCGCGTGGCGCCCGAACTTGCTGCCATCGGCCAGCAACACGCGCGCGTGACTGTGCGAGAGCAGGGCCTGGCTCAGTTCGGCTTCCTCGGGCTGGAACTCGTACAGCGTGCCAGTCTCGTCGATGCCGGCCGCGCCGCAGACGGCCAGGTGCGCGCGGAACTTGCGCAGGAAATCGAGTGTGGCACTGCCCATCAGGTCGTAGTCGCCCGCCCGCAGGCGGCCGCCGGCCACCCAGGTCTCGATGGCCGGCTTGTCGGCCAGCGCGTGCACCGCGCCCAGATTGTTGGTCACCACGCGCAGCGGCAGGTCGGCCGGCAGCGCCCGGGCGAACTCCGCCACGGTGGTGCCATAGCCGAGAAATATCGTGCTGTCAGCCTCCAGCAGCGCGATGGCGGCATGGGCAATGCGCCGCTTGCGTTCCACCTGGGCCGTGCTGCGCTGCAGGTAGCTGATGTTGTGCTGGCTGGCGGGCAGCGTCAGCCCGCCGTGCATGCGCCGGGCCAGGCCCTGCACGCTCAGTTCGTTGATGTCGCGGCGGATGGTCTGGCTAGTCACGCCAAAGCGGCTGGCCAGCTGCTCGGTGCTGAGGTAGCCGGTGTCGTTCAACCATCCGAAGATTTCGCGCTGGCGCGGCGTCAGGCTCATTCGATCACTCTGTATGTTCGAACGAAAATGTAAGCGCGCAATGTGTCACATCGATGACGCAAAGCCGCCGCCCTGCCCCGCGCGGCACGGGTGTTGCTTGCCAGCACGGGACAGCCAACTTCAGGAGACCGCCATGCCGTCGCTACGCAAGGGAGACAAGGTCCAGTGGGAGACCTCGCAGGGTAAGACCGAGGGCACCGTGACGCGCAAGGTGACCGGCAAGGCCAGGGCTGGCGGCCATGTCGCCAAGGCTTCGGCCGCCGCGCCGCAGTACGAAGTCAAAAGTGCACGCACCGGCAAAAAGGCCATCCACAAGCCGCAGGCGCTCAAGAAGGCCCGCTGAACCGCCTAGAAGAAGTGCCGCACGCCCAACCTGAACACCAGCTGGTTCTGGTTCGACGAGACGTTCGCCGCGCCAGCCACATAGGCGGCATCGAGCACGCTGCCGGTCTTGTCGCCGGCCACGTGCTGGAAGACAGTCTGCACGTAGACATCGGTGCGCTTCGAGAACAGGTAGTCGGCCATCAGGCCGGCCGAATGGTACTCCGGGTGCCGCTTGCCCGAACTGGCATCGAACGTGGCGCGGGTATAGGCATACATCGCCCCGAACCAGTACGAGCGGGTTGGCTGGTACTTGATGTTGGCCTCGATGTTCTGGAAGCGCAGCGCGCCGAGCGTGCCCGAAGGCGGCACGATGTCTCCCACGTAGGCCGAGCTGCGCGGATCGGTGACCTCGGTCTTCGCGTACGAGACGCCGAACTGGAATTTGCCGGTTTCGTACGTGCCGCCCGCGCCCCAGATGCGCAGCCGGCTGCCCGGCAGGTTCTGGTCACCGCCGTTGTTCAGCGCGCCGTAGGCCGTGGCGGAAGGGTTGTCGGCCTGCAGCCAGGCCCCGGCCAGCACTAGCCCACCCCGCGCGTACTGTCCGCCGGCGCTGAAGACGCGGTTGTTCGAGAACTTCGGGTCGTCGCTGAACCCGTACATCCCGCCGAACTTGACGCCGCCGAGCACCGGGCTGGTGTACTTGACCGTGTTGTTGACCCGAAAGGTGTTGATCAGGTTGTCGTTGTCGTAGGGGTGGGCAAACATGTAGCCGCCCCAGGTGCCGCCCGCCGAGGTCTGCGCGAGGTAGTCGACCACCGAGTCATACTGGCGCCCCACCGTCACCGCGCCCCAGCCCTTGTCGGTGATGCCCAGGTAAGCCTGCCGGCCGAACAGCGCACCGCCCTGGAAGGCGCGGCCGTTGTCCACGTCGAAGCCGTTCTCCAACTGGAACATGGCCGCTGTGCCGCCGCCCAGGTCCTCGTTGCCCTTCAGGCCCCAGCGGCTGCCGTGCGGGAACCCGCTGGCCATCGCCACCTGGCTGTGGCCGCCCACGTTGGTGGTGTAGTTGACGCCCTCGTCGAGCACGCCATACAGCGTCACGCTGCCCTGCGCCCAGGCAGGCGCCGCCGC
Organism: Cupriavidus agavae; assembly: GCF_004217045.1. Taxonomy (GTDB): domain Bacteria; phylum Pseudomonadota; class Gammaproteobacteria; order Burkholderiales; family Burkholderiaceae; genus Cupriavidus; species Cupriavidus agavae. Next base: position 168,965 of record NZ_SGXM01000005.1, on the reverse strand, counting down.
CCCGCACAGGGCTGCGATACACAGCCACGGTGCGCGGTTGTCTCTCTCCGCTTTCATGTCGATGTTCCTTGGGGTACGTTGCCCCGGGGAGATTGCTAGGTCGTCTGGCTCGAACCCGACGATCCGGAGGGTGAAGGCCGCTCGCCCTGCCCTCGCGTGGCCAGCCAGCAGAGGATGGAGCCCGCCACCACCATCGCCGCGCCCTTCCAGAACGCGAGCGACAGCGGCGCGTGTAGCAGTACCGCCGCCAGCGCGGCAGACAGCACCGGGATGAAGTACGACGCGCCGGCCAGCACCGTGACGTTGCCGTGCAGGATGCCGACATTCCACGCCGCATAGCCGAAGCCCATCGCGCACGCCGCCAGCACCAGATAGATCGCGCCGCCCACGCTGAAGCTCATCGGTGCGCCGCCGATGAACAGGTATTTGGCCCACAGCGCCAACGCGGTCAGGATGAAGAACAGCGTCACGCCGTTCTTTCCCTGCGCGATGCGCGCCGTGACCGTGCAGTAGCCCGCCCAGATCACCGCGCCCGAGAACGCCAGGCCGTAGCTGAGCGGATTGTCGCGCACGTTGGCCGCCATGCTCGCCGGATCCAGCCCCTGGTCGCCGCCCAGCACCCACGTGATGCCGAAGATGGCCACCACGAAGCCGGGCACGATCAGCCAGTTGGCCCGTTGCCGGTTGAACAGGATCGCGGCCAGCATCGTGAAGGTGGGCCACAGGTAGTTGACCATGCCCACTTCGATGGCCTGCCGGCCCGTGTTGGCGTAGCCGATCGACAGCGACAGGCACAGTTCGTACGCCACGAAGAGCAGGCTGCCCCAGACCAGGTAGGGCCGGGGCAGCGCCCTGAGCCGCACCGGTCCCACCGAAACCCACAGCAGCACGGAGGCCACCGAATACATCAGGGCGGCCCCACCCGTGGCGCCGAAGCTCTCGCTGACGCCACGGATCAGGCCGACGATCGAACTCCAGAGGAGGACGGCGACCAGCCCGATCAGCGTGGCCTGTTTGGTTTGCATGACTGCCATGGGAAATGTGGACATCGAAGGGGAGCGAGGGGGCGCAGTTTACCGGGCGGGCGTCGGCACGTCGATCCAGATCGTCTTGATCTCGGTGTACTGGTCGTGCGCCCAGACCGACTTGTCGCGGCCGCCGAAGCCCGACTCCTTGTAGCCGCCGAACGGCGTGGTGATGTCGCCTTCACCGAAACAGTTCACGGTGACCACGCCCGCGCGGATCTCGCGTGACAGCCGGATCGCATGGTTCAGGCTGCTCGTGTAGACCGATGCCGCCAGCCCGTACACCGAGTCATTGGCGAGCGCGATGGCCTCGTCCGTCCCGGTGAACGTGGTCACCGACAGGATCGGGCCGAAGATCTCCTCGCGGAACAGCCGGCTGTCGGGTGTCACGCCGTCGACCACGGTGGGTTCCACGTACGATTCGCCCCGCGTGCCGCCGCCGGCTACCACGCGCAGGTTCTCGGCGCCGGCCTTCTCCAGATACGCGCGCACTTTCTGGAAATGCGCCTCGCTGACCAGCGAGCCGAGCCGGTGTTCGGGGTCCAGCGGGTCGCCCATCCGCCACTCGCGCAGATGGTGGCCGATGCGTTCGAGCAGCGCATCCTTGACGTCGGCGTGGACGATCAGCCGCGACGACGCCGAGCAGTTCTCGCCCATGTTCCAGAAGGCGCCATTGACCACGTGCTGGGCTACCGCGTCGAGATCGTCGACGTCCGGCATGACCACGGCCGGATTCTTGCCGCCGCATTCCAGCACGATGCGCTTCAGGTTCGACTCCGCCGCGTACTTCAGGAACAGCCGCCCCGTGGCCGTGGAGCCCGTGAAGCTGACCATCGACACATCCATGTGCAGGCCCAGCGGCTCGCCCACTTCTTTTCCACCGCCCGGCAGCACGTTGAACACACCCGCCGGCACGCCGGCCTGGTGCGCCAGTTCGGCCACGCGCAGCGCCGTCAGCGTGGTTTCCTTGGCCGGCTTGACCACGATCGAGCATCCGGCGGCCAGCGACGGGCCGATCTTCCATGCCAGCATCAGCAGCGGGAAATTCCACGGCAGCACCAGCCCCACCACGCCAATCGGCTCGCGCACCACCAGCGACAGCGCGTTGCCGCCCACCGGCGCCGTACTGTCGTAGATCTTGTCGATCAGCTCGGCGTGCCAGCGGATGGTGTGGATCGTCTCCGGCACGTCGGTGTTCTGGCATTCGCGGATCGGCTTGCCGCTGTCGAGGCTTTCCATGACGGCAAGCTCGTGCGCGTGCGCTTCGAGCAGGTCGGCGAACTTCAGCAGCACGGCCTTGCGCTGGCCCGGCGACTGGCGCTGCCAGCGGCCGTCCTCGAAGGCGGCCCTGCCATTGGCCACGGCGAGATCGACGTCGCGCGCATCGCAGGCGGCAATTTCGGTCAGTACCTGTCCGGTGGCCGGATTGGTGGTCTGGAACGTCTTGCCCGACACGGCGCGCACGTAGCGGCCGTCGACAAAGGCCTGTGTCGGCAGCGTGAGCTTGTCCGCGATCGCGGCGTATTCGGAGGCGGTCAGCAACCTGGTCATCACGCTTGCTCCCCGGTGATGGTGGCAACGGTGCGCCTGAGCTCGGCGATGATGGTCTCCAGGCGGCGCTTGTCGGCCGCCTCCAGTTCCTGCAGCGGTGCGCGTACCCCGCCGGCACGCAGGCCGGCCACGGTGCAGCCGTACTTGATCGACTGCACGAACTTGCCGCCTTCGAGGAAATCCATCAGCGGCATCATTGCCGACATGATGCGGCGGCCCTTGTCGAAGTTCTTCTCGACCACGCAGGCTTCATAGAGCGCGATGTGCTCGCGCGCAATGAAGTTCGAACCGGCGCAGACCCAGCTGCGCGCGCCCCAGGCGAAGAATTCGAGCGCCTGGTCGTCCCAGCCGCACGAGATGTCGATGTCGTGGAACTCGGTGGCCAGCATGTGCAGCTGGGCGGCCTGGCCCGAGCTTTCCTTGATGGCGACGAAGTTCTGCGAGGCAGACGTGACGGTGCGGAAGAACTCGCGGCCCATCGACACCCCCATGCGGCCCGGATAGTTGTAGAGCATGATCGGCAGGCCGGCAGCGCGGTCGATGGCCAGCGCGTGGGCGGCGTTCTCGGCCTCGGTCGGCAGTGCGTAGGGCGGCGAGCCCACCAGGATGGCGTCGGCCTTGATGGCGCGGGCGCCCTTGGCGTACTCGACCGATTCCTCGGTGCGCACGGCACCGGTGCCGACGATCAGCGGCACGCGGGTGCCGATCACTTCCCTGGCCAGCGCGGCCAGCGCCAGGCGCTCGGCCATGGTGTGGGCGTAGTACTCGCCCGTGGAGCCGCCGATGATGATGCCGTGCACGCCGGCCTCGATCAGGGACTCCAGCACGTCGCCGAACGCGGCGTTGTCGATCTGGCCTTCGGGCGTCAGCGGCGTGATGGCCGGGGTGTAGATGCCTTCGAACTTCATGTTGCTCTCCGTGGATTCGGTTTAGTTCAGTTGGATTCGGATGGGGATGGGAGCCGTCAGCGGCTCAGCGAAGCGGCTTCCTGCAGGCTCAGCGAACGGGTTTCCGGCGCCAGGATCAGTGCCACGAGCAGGCCCACCAGCGTCACGCCGGCTGCCGCATACATGGTCTGGGCGATGCCGAGCGTCTGCAGCGAGATCGGTACGAGCCAGGTGCCGATGGCCGCGCCGATCCGCGACAGCGACGCGCCCAGCCCCACCGCCGCCGAGCGGATCTCGGTCGGGAACAGCTCGTTGGGATAGACCAGTTGCAGCACCTGCGCGCCGCCGATGAACAGCGCGTAGGCGCCGAACAGCAGCAGGACCATCATCGGGCTGCTGTCCGAGCAGGCGCCCAGCGCCAGCAGCGCCAGTCCGGACCAGAGAAAGCTGTGGATCAGCATGCTGCGGCGTCCGATCACGTTGATCAGCCGCGTGGCCACGATGCAGCCCACCACGAACAGCAGCGTGATCGCCACCGAGCCATACGAGGCCCAGTCGCCATGCAGGTTCAGCGCCTGCAGCACCGTGGGGGCGAACGCATAGACCGCGAACACCGGGATCACGGAGCAGCTCCAGAACACCGACACGAACAGCATGCGCTTGCCATAGCCCGAGTGCAGCAGGCACAGCAGCGAGACCTTGGCCTCGGCGGCCTGCTCGGGCAGGTTGCGCAGCGAGAACGTGGCGCCATAGACGTCGCGGATGATGGCTTCGGCTTCCGCCGTGCGTCCCTTGCTCAGCAGCCAGCGCGGCGATTCCGGCGTGCCCAGCCGAATGGCCAGCAGCACCACGCCGATCACCGCCGGGCTGGCCAGCACCAGCCGCCAGGCATCGGGGCGACCCGATTCGAGCATCGCATTGCCGGCCACATAGGCCAGCGCCGCACCGGCGAACCACAGGATGGTCAGCATTGCCAGCCGGGGGCCGCGGTACTTCCTGGGCAGGAATTCCACCAGCAGCGCGCCGGCCACCGGGTACTCGAACCCCACGCCGATGCCGATCAGGAAGCGCATGAAGAACAGCGCCTCGCCCGAGGTGGCCCAGTACTGCGCCAGTGAACACACCACGAAGATGGCCGGCCCCACGAAATAGAGCTTCTTGCGGCCCAGCCGCCCGGTCAGCAGGCCGCCGAGGAAGCCGCCGCAGAAGATGCCCAGCAGCGCGGAAGCCGCCACCATGCCCTGCCAGAAGCCGCTCAGCCCCAGCGTGGCGGCCAGCGGCACCATGGCCACCCCGATGATGCTCAGCACATAGCCGTCGAGCACCCAGCCTCCGCCGGAGCGGATGCATAGCAGTTGATGAAAGCGATTGAGAGGAACATCCTCGATTGACACATTGTTCGTCACCGTTGTCTCCTGGTTGACCGATCTCGTGCCGGGACCTGCGTTGGGTCCGGCTTGCGTTAGGGGGTGCGTTAGCGCTTGCTTGAGGCTGGCGTGTTCAGACTTCCGCGCCGGCGCGCCGCTGGCCGAGCCAGAGGTTGGCGTTGACGCCCATCGACAGGAACGGCTCCGGCGGGTTGCGGTTCGGGCCGGGCGATGCCAGCAGGAAGTCGATCAGTTCGTTGCGCTCGCCGGCCAGGTGTTCGGCCAGCAGATGGCCGGTCACGGTGCCGCGCGTGATGCCGAGCCCATTGCAGCAGAGCGCGCCGTAGACGTTGGGGGCGAGCTTGCCGAAGTGGCCCATGTGGTTGCGCGAGAGCGCCAGCGAGCCACCCCAGGTGTATTCGAAGTCCACGCCGGGCAGCATCGGGAAGCGGCGCTCGAAGGAATCGCGGTGGGTGCGGACGAAACGGTCCAGATAGCGCGGATTGCTGCGGCCGTCGCGGTTGTAGCTGAAGCTGTTGCGCACCAGGATGCGGTTGTCGTGCGTGCGGCGCAGCGTGGTGCCGTAGGGATCGGCCGGGATCAGGCCCCAGAAATCCTTGCCGCCCAGTTGCGCCTGCTCGGCCGGCGTCAGCGGCCGGGTCAGGCTGGCGTAGGTGAACACCGGCAGCATCGTCCCCTGCAGGAAGCCGAAGCGCTGGCCGAACGCGTTGTTCGTCAGGATCAGCGTATCGGCCACGATGCGGCCGTGGCGGTGCGTCAGTACCACCTTGTCGTCGTACTCGACGTCGGTGATGGCGGTGTGCTCGTAAAGCTCCACGTTGGGCGGCAGGCTGTCAGCCAGCCCCTTCACCAGCGCCGCCGGCTGGATCAGCGCCGTGCCGGGCGTGAACAGCGCCTTGCGGTAGAAGCCGGTGCCGATGTGGCCGGGCAGATCGGCGCCGTCGATCATTTCGTACGGCTGGCCCAGCTTGTCGAGGCCGCGCCGGTAGGCGTCGAGCACGGCAATGCCGCGATCCTCGACGGCCGCCTGGTACTTGCCCGACGCGCGGAACTGGCAGTCGATGCGGTACTGCTCGACCAGCCCTTTCAGGATGCGCTGGCCGGTCAGGTTCAGGTTCATGCAGTGCCGGGCCGTGGCGATGTCGCCAATGTAGTCGTCGGCGCCAATGTCATGCGGCAGGTCGATCGCGAACCCGGCGTTGCGCCCCGACGACCCATACCCCACCTCCTGGGCATCCACCAGCACCACGGTGTCGTCGGGAAACTGGTGCGCCAGCTCCCGCGCGGCGGCCAGGCCGGTAAAGCCGGCGCCGATGATCACCCAGCGCGCGCTGGTCTTGCCGGTATGCGCCGGCCTGGGCTGGCGGGGCCGGCTCAGGTGGAACCAGCCGCAGCTGGCGTCGTCCGCCGGTGTCGCAGTTACTTTGGTCATCTCGCCTCACTCCTGGGCCACCCCGTCGCCACTTGGCTCCAAAGTGCACCGCTGCTTGTGTCTATCATTTGTAGACAAAGAATATTTCTACGATAGACATGACGCCATGAGGGTTTACGCGCGGATCGGTTCGCCCGTCAAAGGTGTGGCGAAAGGCGCACTAGGACGCGAACTGCCGTATGGCACGCGGCGATTGCCATAGAATGTCTACGATTGATAGACAAGGGGTCTCACATGGCAAGAACCAAGGCTGGCGCCGAAGAAACGGCGGCACCGGACGCTTCGCTGGATCGCAAGGCGCTGCTCGCTGACGCGCTGCGGCGCCGCATCGTCAGCATGGAACTGGCGCCCGGCGCGGTGGTTGACGAACTGGCACTGAGCGAGGAGTTCGGCCTGTCGCGGCCGCCGGTGCGGGAACTGATGCGGCAGATGGCCGCCGAGGGCTATATCGAGCTGGAAGCCAACCGTGCGGCGCGGGTGTCGTCGATGAACCACCAGTCGCTGCGCAACTTCTTCCTGGCAGCGCCGATGATCTACATCGCCACCACGCAATTGGCCGCTACTAACGCCACGGCGCGCGAGGTGGACGAACTGCGCGCGATCCAGCAGCGCTTCCGGGCAGCGATCGAACAGAACGACGTCGAGAACCGGGTGCTCAACAACGACCAGTTCCACCTGCAGATCGGCAAGATGGCGCACAACCCGTACCTGATGCCGAGCCTGCGCCGCATCCTGATCGACCATGCGCGGCTCGGGAAAATCTTCTACCGCCATCCCACCACGGTCGACATGGAGCTTGACCTCGGCAAGGCCGCCGACCAGCACGACGAGATCATCGACGCCATTGCCCGCCGCGACGCCGGAGCTGCCGGGGATATCGTCCGCCTGCACATGGACCTGTCGCGCCGCCGCATGACGGAGTACGTGGCGCCCGTGGGCGTGGAGGTGCCGCTGGTGCTGTAGCCAGCAGTACCCGCAGCAAGAAAAAAAAACGCCGCGAACCTTTCGGCTCGCGGCGTTTCGTGGCGAAACTTCCGCCGGCTTACTTCGTGATCTTGATGCTCGTGGCGTCGGCGGTCAGGTAACCGACCGAGGCGCCCAGGCCATTCCTGTAGTTGGCGAACACCAGCGGCTCCACCTGCGTCTTCACGGCCGCCTTGATGCCATCGCCGGCGTGCTGGAAGTTGCTCATGATGTAGGTCCAGCCGTTCAGTTCATCCACGGCATGCAGGCCCGTCGATTCCCCACCGGCCGGCACCGACATCAGGCGCGACAGCTGCTTCGTGTCGACGTTGTACGCCCACAGGAAGTTGTTGGTGTGGTTGCTGCTGTCCTCGCCGATGAACAGCGTGCGCAGCTTCTCGGAGAACTTGAGGTTGTCCGGGTTGCCGATGGTCGACGGATCGGCCGTGTTGCCCAGCGCATCGGCGGCGATGTCCTTGCCGACGATCAGTGCCTGGGTGTGGATCGGCACCCATTCGCTGTTGATCGCCGCGCCCGACGTATCCTTCTGGCCGCCGCCGAGCTTGTGCTGCATCACGCCGCCGGCGTTGATGGCCGCCGGCACGTTGATGTTGCTCTGCGCGTTCCAGCCCTTGGCGGTGTTGTTCAGCACCATCGAGTCGACGATATTCTGCAGCGCAGAGTAGGCAACCTTGTCGCGGATGTTGACCGTGGTGCCTTCCATCTTGGTGAAGCCCATGCTGCCGCCGGCCACGAAGGCATAGCGGTGGGTTTCGAGGAACGCAGCCACCAGCTCCTTGCCCGGTTTGATCTTGATCCACTGCGTGGCGCCGCTGTAGTTGATCTTCGTGAACGTGGTATCGGGCGTGGCGTTCAGGGCCGGATCGGTCGCGCTCAGTTCCATGATGTCGGCGAACGTGTGCGACTTGGCCCAGCCTTCGACCTGTGCGCTCGTGGCGTGGCCCAGCTTCACCCAGGTCAGGTCGGCGCCCGGATCGGCCGGATTGACCGAGAAGCCCGTACCCACCTTGGCCACGTACAGCGTGCCGGCGGAGAGATCCTTCTCCTTGTCGGCCACGAACATGAACAGGCCGCTGTTGGTGGCGTCGTCGCCCATCAGCACGGTGCGGTTGTCCGGCATCACCTGCACGAGTTCGTGCGAGATGCGGCCCAGGCAGTAGTGCTTCCTGATCGAGCCCGTGCCGTCGGCGTTGACCGTGACTTCCGGCAGGTGGCCGTACAGGTACGGGTTGAACGGGATCGAAGCCGTGCCGTACAGGTTCTTGGCAAAGGCCAGGTTCTGCGCGGTGCCCGGGTTCGCGGCGTCCGGCTCGTACTCTTCGCTCGACAGGTGGGTGTTCCACGGCGACAGGCTCGCGCCGCAGGTGATCCACAGGCCGTTGGCCGACGAGGTGTCGACGTTGTGGTACTTCACCAGCTTCAGCTTGCCGGTGGCCGGGTCCTGGTCCAGCGTCAGGATGGCGATCGGCGACGGCAGCTTGCCGTACATGCTGACCAGCTTGGCCTGGTCGGTGGTGGTGTATTCGAATTGCACCACGGCGAAGACCGTGTTGCCCTTCACGCCGTCAACCTTGGCGCCGTCGATCTTCAGCAGCGACGTGCCGTCCGGCGAATCCGAATAAAACTGGGCCGGGGTGCCGGTGGACGCATCCATGATCGGCTGGTTGTTGATGTCGAAGTAGCCGCCGGCCAGGATCTGGCCGCCCTTGCCGTCCGACACCATGTCGCCGGTCATGAAGAACGGCTGGTACGACAGCTTGTAGGTCTGGCTGCTGCCGTCGACGAAGTTCACCTTCATGCTCGAACCCACGGTCGTGGTGGCCATTTCGGCCGGGTTCGCCAGGGACGGGGCGGGCATGCTCGTGAACGAGGCGTCCTTGAATGCCACCGTCGTGGCCGGCGGGGTCGTCGTGCCGCCGCCCGGGCTGGTCGGGGTGGTCGTGGCGGGGGCATCGTCGCCGCCGCCGCAACCGGCCAGCAGCGAGGTCGAGGCCAGGCCCAGCGGCAGCATCGGAGCGCCGGCCAGGAATTTCAGTGCCTTGCGGCGCGTTGCGTCAAGTTTTTCGGACATTTCTGGATACTTCCCGTCAATCTGGTGTTTTCATCAGACCGCCCTGCCCATGCGAAACATGGCAACCCGGTCAGCTCTTGTGGAGGCAACCGCACAGCGGTCAAGCCGGGTGGCATCGTATGAACCCAATGTGACAGCAAGTTGAACCCGCAACGATTGGCTGTGGGCGCGCCAGACTGTTTCCGCCAGTGCCGAGACGCGGACAAAAAAAACGCCGCGACCCATGTATGGTCGCGGCGTCGTCAATGCGCCGGTCCGCGCGACACCCACTATGTCGCCCGTTTGTAGCCCAGATGCAGGTCTGACCGGCTTGTCCGAGCAGCGGAGTGATCCGCCACGCGTCGCATCCTAAGGCGGTCTCGTGACGGTTTCGTGACGAATTGTCGTGACAATGGAGCAGATGAAATGCCGATATCTGTCCGCCGTCGATGCCGGTTTCCGCCGGCTCCGAACCTGCCGACTGTGGTGAAAATCAAACGTTACAAACCTGTCATTCGACAGATCCGCACATGAAGCCAAGGTTTTCGTGCGTTTCCGGAATATGTCATCTTTAGCCTATTGAAGTGATCAATCGGCCCGGCTATGGTTCAGCGCATAATATTTTCCACGGCAATATATGTGATGAAAAACATATATTGCTCGCCCCGATCGGAAATAACCATGCGCAATACCATTCCGGGACGCTCAGCGTCTCCAGCCGCCCTCACCCGACCCCTGGCGGGGTCCGCCTGCGCACGCCCCCCGTGCGCCCTTCCCCTCGTCCGTACCCGAAACCGTTTCGTAGCAGCTTCGTAGCAACCGTCGCTGCGCCGGGGCCATAAAGCCTTTTACATCCCGGAACGGCGACACCCCTCTGGGGGTAATCCATCCAAGGAATGACGGGGTCAACCGCCGGGCCAGCCAGACCCGCGGGCGTCGCCAGGCCAGCATGGATGGATTACCCAGGATCCACGTCTGGAGAACTTCAATGAGCAGTGTGACAAATGGTGGCAGCAGCCCGTCCAACGGGAAAGCGCCGTTCTTTTCAAAGGAGGCGACCTACGCCAAGCCGGGATTTTCCCGCTGGATGGTGCCGCCCGCGGCACTGGCGGTGCACCTTTGTATCGGCCAGGCCTATGCCTTTTCGGTGTTCAACGCGCCGCTGTCGAAAGTCATCGGTATTACCGAATCGGTCGCCGATGACTGGAAGCTGACCACGCTGGGCTGGATTTTCTCGCTGGCGATTTTCTTCCTGGGCATTTCGGCCGCATTCGCGGGCAAGTGGCTGGAGCGCGTGGGTCCGCGCCGCACGATGTTCACGGCGGCCTGCTGCTTCGGCGGCGGCTTCCTGATTTCGGCGCTGGGCGTCTACACCCACCAGATCGTGCTGCTGTACCTGGGCTACGGTGTGCTGGGCGGCATCGGGCTGGGCCTCGGTTATGTCTCGCCCGTGTCCACGCTGATCCGCTGGTTCCCGGACCGCCGCGGCATGGCCACCGGCATGGCAATCATGGGCTTCGGTGGCGGCGCGATGATCGCCGCCCCGCTGTCCGTGGCCCTGATGAACTACTTCAAGAGCGCCACCTCGGTCGGCGTGGCCCAGACCTTCCTGGTCATGGGCGTGGGCTACTTCATTTCGATGTCGATCGGTTCGCTGGCCATCCGCGTGCCGCCGCCCGGCTGGAAGCCGGAAGGCTGGACCCCGCCCGTGGTCGAGAACAAGATGATCACGCGCAACCACGTGCATATCGATGAAGCGCTGAAGACGCCGCAGTTCTACCTGCTGTGGTTCGTGCTGTTCCTGAACGTGACCGCCGGCATCGGCGTGCTCGGCCAGGCGTCGCTGATGATCCAGGAAAGCTTCAAGGGCAGCGTCACCGCCGCCACGGCGGCCGGCTTCGTCGGCCTGCTGTCGCTGTTCAACATGGGCGGCCGCTTCTTCTGGGCCTCGTCGTCGGACTGGATCGGCCGCAAGAACACGTACTTCATCTTCTTCGCGCTGGGTGCCGTGCTGTACTGGCTCGTGCCGCAACTGGGCGCGGCTGGCAACATCGCCATGTTCGTGCTGGCCTACTGCGTGATCATGTCGATGTACGGTGGCGGCTTCTCCACCATCCCCGCCTACCTGGCCGACATGTTCGGTACCGCGTTCGTCGGTGGCATCCACGGCCGCCTGCTGACCGCCTGGGCCGCTGCCGGTATCGCCGGCCCGGTGCTGGTCAACTACATCCGCGAATACCAGGTGGCGCACGGCGTGACCGGCGCCGCGGCCTACACCATGACGCTGCACATCATGGCCGCGCTGCTGGTGGTCGGCTTCATCTGCAACCTGCTGGTGTCGCGCGTCAATGACAAGCACCACATGAGCGATGCAGACGTGGCCCGCCTTGGCGCCGGCACCGGTGCCGCCCACTGATCGCCAGGAGTCGAACATGGAAAACCAGAACCTGAACACCGCACCGACCAACAAGGCCCTGCTGGGCGCCTTCTGGCTCTACGTGCTGATACCGCTGGTGTGGGGCGTGTCGAACACGATCACCCAGGCGCTGAAGCTGTTCCAGTAAGCCTGCGGGCAAGCTGGCGAGGAAGGGGCTGCCTTGGGGCAGCCCCTTTTTCATTGGCGCGGAGGCCGGGCACCATCCTCCGCGCTAGCTGCGGCGGTGCCGGACCAGTGCCGTGATCGCCGCCGACGCTCCCACCACCAGCGCCGTGGTCAGCAACGGGTGGCGCGCCGTGGTGGTATAGGCACAGCGCTGCATCCCACGCCGGTTGCCAGCGCGCTCCATCAGCGTGTTGCCGGCCTCGTGCAGCGCGTTGTTCTCGATCGGCCCGGCCGGCTCGCGGGTCTGCTGCGCACGGCTGATGAAGCGGCTCATGAAGCGGTCGAACGCATGCGGCGCGTGGTAGGCAGCCGCCGAGAACGCCTTGGCCGAGGCGCCCACGAACATGTCGCGGCGCGGATGCTCGGCCGCGAACAGGATGGCCTCGGCCGCCAGCGACGGATCGTAGAGCGGCGGCGCCTGGCGCGGTTCCACGTGCAGGAAGTTCTTGGCGTGGGTCACGAGCGGCGTATCCATGCCGGCCGGCTTGATCAGCGTGACCGAGATCGACGCCTTCTCCTGCTCCAGTTCCAGCCGCAGGGTGTCCGTGAACCCCTTGATGGCGTGCTGCGACGCCGCGTAAGCGCTCTGCAGCGGCAGCGGCCCGTCGCAGGCTTCGCTGCCCATGTTGATGATGGCGCCGCCGAATTCGCGCCGCGACTCGTGCTGCGGGTCGCGCAGATGGCTGGCAGCCACCAGCGACCCATGCACGGCGCCCCAGTAGTTGGTCTCGAACAGGCGCCGCTGGTCCTCCAGCGGCACGTCGCCATGACGCCCGAAGATCGTCACCCCCGCGTTGTTGATCCACGTGTCGAAGCCGCCGAACCGTTCGATGGCCGATTGCGCCACGTGGGTCACGTCCTGGTGCTTGCCTACGTCGGCGGTGACCGTGATGACCTCGGTGCCATGCTCGCGCAGCTCCTCGGCCAGCTTGTGCAGTGCCTCCTCGCTGCGGGCGACCAGTACCAGCTTCGCACCCTTGGCGGCGGCCATGCGCGCCGTGACCAGTCCCACGCCGCTGGTGGCGCCGGTCAGCACGATGACCTGCGAGCCGATCTTCTTCAGGGGTTTCATCTTGCCTCTCGTCCAGTGTTCCGGTCCTGTCGCATCCCGCGCACCGGTGACCGGGGTGAAGCCGGCGCGACGCGTTGATCCTTACTGCCACCGCAAGAGCCGTTCCCGGCCGAAGGACGCGTCGCCGCCCGCGCCGCGCCGGGTTGCACCGCAGCATCGGCGCGGCCGCTTTTACAACGGCGGGTAAGGACGGCCAGCCATGTAGGACGGCCCCCGCTTTCGCACGCGGCGTGCACTGCATAAGCTGGAACGAATCCCGACCTGACGGACCCCCTCCCATGGCAAAGACCGCCGCCGCTGCCACCGCTGCCGACACCGCCGAAGCGCCGCTTGGCAAATACCAGCGCAAGCGCGATTTCGGCGCCACGCCGGAACCGAGCGGGCAGGCCACCGGTGCCCGCAAGGGCAAGCGCAAGGCGCCCGCGCTGTCGTTCGTGATCCAGAAACATGCCGCGCGGCGCCTGCACTACGACTTCCGGCTCGAACTGGACGGCACGCTCAAGAGCTGGGCGGTGCCCAAGGGACCGAGCTATGACCCCGCCGACAAGCGCATGGCGGTGCACGTGGAAGACCATCCGCTCGACTACGCCGGCTTCGAGGGCGTGATCCCGCCCGGCCACTATGGCGCCGGCACCGTGATCGTGTGGGACCGGGGCCAGTGGATTCCGGACGACGATCCCGCCCGCGCCTACGAAACCGGCAAGCTCAAGTTCGAACTGCGCGGCGAGAAGCTGCAGGGCCACTGGACACTGGTGCGCATGGGCGGCAAGCGGGCCAGGGACGACAACGCCTGGCTGCTGATCAAGGAGCGCGACGAGTTCGCCCGGCCGTCAGCCGAATTCGACGTGGTGGAAGCCATGCCGGACAGCGTGCTGGCCGGCACCTCGGCCCAACCCGCCAAGGCGTCCGCCAAGGCATCGGCAAAGGCATCGGCAAAGGCACCCGCGACGAAGTCGCCCGCAAGGAAAGCGCCCGCAGCGATGGCCGTCCCCCTGCCCGCCGGCGCCAGGAAGGCCGCACTGCCGCTGGCGCTCTCGCCCCAGCTTGCCACGCTGGTCGAACAGGCCCCGGCGGACAGCGCCAACTGGCAATACGAGATCAAGTTCGACGGCTACCGGATCATGGCGCGCGTGGATGGCGACGACGTGCGGCTCTTCACGCGCCAGGGGCACGACTGGACGGCAAAGCTGCGCAGCCTGGCCGCCGAGATCCGCACCCTTGGCATTCCCGATGGCTGGCTCGACGGCGAGATCGTGGTGGTCGACGAGAACGGCATCACCGACTTCCAGGCGCTGCAGAACGCCTTCGAGACCGCGCACGTCGAGCAGATCCAGTATTACGCGTTCGACCTGCCCTACTACGCCGGCCACGACCTGCGTGCCGTGCCGCTGGCCGACCGGCGCGCGCTGCTGGCGCGGCTGATGGCGGACCGCAGCTCGCAGCGCGTGCGCTACAGCGACAGCTTCGAGGCCGACCCCGGCGAAATGCTGCATGCCGCCTGCCGCATGAAGCTCGAAGGCGTGATTGGCAAGCGGGTGGATGCGCCATACGTCAGCTCGCGCGCCAACTCGTGGATCAAGCTCAAGTGCACCAACCGGCAGGAATTCGTGATCGGCGGCTTCACCGATCCCAAGGGCAGCCGCAGCGGGCTGGGGTCGCTGCTGCTTGGCGTGCACGACGCACAGGGCAAGCTGCGCTACGCCGGCAATGTTGGCACCGGCTTCGACACGGCCACGCTCGACAAGCTACGCAAGCAACTGGACGCGCTGGTGTCCGACAAACCGCCGTTCGATCCGCTGCCGCGCGGCGTCAAAGGCCATTGGGTCAAGCCGAAGCTCGTTGCCGAAGTGTCGTTCGGCGCCTGGACCCGCGAGGGCCGCGTGCGGCATTCGGTGTTCCATGGCCTTCGCACAGACAAGGCGGCCGGGGCGATCACCGTGGAGAAGCCGGCGGCGCCGGCAAGGAAGGGGGCGGTCAAGAAGACGCCCGCAGAACCTTCGGGCAAGAAGACACCCGCCCGCAAGGCCGCGTCCGCCACCGCGCCACGCGGCAAGACGCTGGTCGGCAACGTGGCGGTCAGCCATGCCGAACGCGTGATCGACAAATCCACCGGGCTGACCAAGGGCGACCTGGTGGCCTACTACGCCCGCGCCGCGGCCCTGATGCTGCCCTACCTGAAGAGCCGGCCGCTGGCGCTGGTGCGGGCGCCGTCCGGCATCGACGGCGAGCAGTTCTTCCAGCGCCACGGCGACACGCTCCATATCGAGGGCATGAAGGCGCTCGACCCGAAGCTCTGGCCCGGCCATCCGGCGCTGATCGAGGTCACCAGCGAGGCGTCGATCGTGGCGGCCGCGCAGATGAACGTGATCGAATTCCACACCTGGAATGCCACCTCGCGCGCCATCGACAAGCCCAACCAGGTCATTTTCGACATCGACCCGGGCGAAGGCGTGACCTGGCCGCAGATCCAGGAGGCGGCCGGGCTGGTCAAGGCGCTGCTCGACGCGCTGGAGCTGGATTCGTTCCTGAAGACCAGCGGTGGCAAGGGCCTGCACGTGGTGGTGCCGCTCGCGGCGCGCGCCGAGTGGGACACCGTGCGCGACTTCGCGCAGGACGTGGTCATCCATATGGCCAGGACGATTCCCGAGCGCTTCGTCTCCAAGAGCGGGCCACGCAACCGCGTTGGCAAGATTTTCATCGATTACCTGCGCAACGGTGTCGGTGCTACCACGGCGGCGGCGTTCTCGGCGCGCGCCCGGCCCGGCCTTGGCGTCTCGATCCCGGTCAGTTGGGACGAACTGCCGGAACTGACCGGCGCGGCCCACTGGACCATCGCCAACGTCGAGGATCGGCTCGATGAACTGGCACGCCATGATCCGTGGGACGGCTTCGCCAAGTGCCGCCAGACGCTCACGCGCGCCCGCAAGCTGCTGGACGGCGAGTGATCCCGCCCGCCGGCTCCAACGCGCGCTGACGTTTCTCCCTCCCGCCCGACCTGTCCGGGGCTGGCGACCCACGCGCCGCCCTTGTCGGCGTCCGTCTGTCAGCCGCGCTTTGACGGCGCGGCACGGTTCTTGCCACTGTGGTCCCAAAACGTGGCCTTCGGGCACCTGCAGTCAGGCAAAAATCGATGAGACAAGATCCCGATCCGTGGTTTTCGAGTGAATTCTGGCAGCGCGCGATTCTTTGCATCCTGACGCTGGCGCTGGCCTACCTGCTGGCTTCACCGTTCGATGCTGGCGCCGCGCCGGCCGTAGCCGCCAGTTACGGCCGGTGACGTGCACTGTTCGCCACACGACATTCCGCGAGTCAAAAATACAAAGCATATGGTTTGCATCAAGGTAAAAAATACAATTCAGGTTAGGAAGACGGCACGTACGGCGGCCATTGCGCTGGCCGGCCCGGCCGCCCATGGCCTGAAGGGGTTGAATATCGACGTCAAGATCGCGGCATGCCTTGCCGCTTGCCAGCCATGAACGCCACGCCGCAAGCCCATCCGACGCGCCGCCCGCTGATCCTCAATGTCGAGGGACGCGAGGGCCCGCGCTACGTCAAGAGCCGCATCCTGAACCGGGCCGAGTTCTCGGTGCTCGAAGCGTCCAACGGCCAGTCAGCCCTGGCACTGGTGCGCCAGCACGCGCCCGATCTCGTGCTGCTTTCCGGCCAGTTGCCCGACATCGACGGGCTCGACGTCTGCCGGCTGATCAAGGGCGACCCCGCCACCGCCCGGACCATGGTGCTGCTGACCGCCCCGGGCGTCACCGATTCGCACCGGCGGGTGCAGGCGCTCAATGGCGGCGCCGACAGCCTGCTGGTGGAGCCGCTGGAGCCCGAGGAACTGGTCTCCAACATCAATGCGCTGCTGCGCATGCGCGGCGCGGAAGACGCCTACCAGCGCACGTCGCAGGCGCTGCACGAGAACGAGGACCTGTTCCGCCAGTTGGCCGAAGCCATGGCCGACGTGGTCTGGATTCTCGATCCCACCACGCAGCGGCTGCTGTTCGTCAGCCCGTCGTTCGAATCGCTGTGGGGGCGCCCGGCCGACGCCGTGAAGCAGGACGCCACGCAGTGGCTGCAATGGGTGGCGCCGGACGACCAGCCCCGCATGCAGGCCGAATGGCGCAGCATGCTGCGCGACGGACGGCTAGACACCGAATTCCAGCTCGAACGCCCCAACGGCGAGATCCGCGAAGTGCATATGCGCGCCTTCCCGGTACGCGGCGCCGATGGCCGTTGCCTGCGGGTGGCCGGCATCTGCCAGGACGTCACGCGCCACAAGCGCGCCGAGCGCGCGCTGCACAACGAGGAACGCCGCAAGGACGAATTCCTCGCCATGCTGGCCCACGAACTGCGCAACCCGCTGGCGCCGATGCGCAGCGCGGTAGACCTGCTGCAGCAGTTCTCGCCGTCGCGCGAGGACATGTTCCGCGCGCGGGACATCATCGGCCGGCAGTTGCATCACCTGACGCGGCTGGTCGATGAACTGCTCGATATCTCGCGCTTCAACCAGGGCAAGATCACGCTGCGGCGCGACCTCGTGGAACTGCGCGGAGCGCTGAACACCGCCGTGGAGACGGTCCGCCCGCTGCTGGAGGCACGGCGCCACATGCTGCGCCTGTCGCTGCCCGAGCAGCCGCTGCCGATTCGCGGCGACATGGTCCGGCTGACCCAGATCTTCGCCAACCTGCTGCACAACGCCGCCAAGTACACCGCCGAAGGCGGCCAGTTGTCCGTGGAAGCCACGCTCGGCGCCCAAGGCACCGTGTTCGTGCGCGTGCGCGACAACGGCAACGGGCTCTCGCCCGCCATGCAGCGCCACCTGTTCGACCCGCTGGCCGCCGCCGTGGGTGGCGAGCAGGACGTTCCCGCTACCCAGGCCGGCGAGCATGACGACCGCCCCGACCTGAGCGCAGCCGGCGATGGCGACCCCGACAACTTCGCGGCGCGCGAAGGTGCCGGCATCGGCCTGACACTGGTCCAGAAACTGGTGACGCTGCATGGCGGCCGGATCACCGCCGAAAGCCCCGGTGCCGGCAAGGGCAGCACGTTCACGGTGGAGCTGCCGGTGGAGCCGTGGCAGAACTGGCACCCGACCACCAGCAAGGCCCGCCCGGCAGCCGGCTCGGCGCACACGATCATGCTGGTGGACGACAACGTCGACGCGCTCGAAGCCATGACGATGACGCTGGAGACGCTGGGCCACACCGTGGTGACCGCACCCGACGGCCAGAGCGCCATCGACCGCGCGGCCAGCGTGCGGCCCGACGTGGTACTGCTGGACCTGGGCATGCCGACCATGGATGGCTTCGAGACCGCGCGACGGCTGCGCGAGATTCCGGAACTGCGGCATGCGCGGCTGGTGGCGCTGACCGGTTTCGGCCAGCCCGACGACCGCCGGCGCACCCGCGATGCCGGCTTCGACATGCACCTGGTCAAGCCGGCCGACCTCAACGCGCTGACGCGCCTGCTGGACGAACTCGACGCCTGAATCGACGCCTGAATCGACGCCTGACCGGCCACGCCCCGCACAAGGAACCCCATGCACATCACACCCGAACCCGAGATCGTTCCGCCGCAACCCGAAACCCCGCCGCCCGAGCCGCCCGACACGACGCCGGAGCCAATCAACGATCCGCCCCCGGGCGACCTGCCGCCGCCCCCGCCGCAGCGCGCCTGACCCGGAGCGCACCATGTCCCGCGCCATCTGGAAAGGTGCGATCAGCTTCGGTCTGGTCAACATTCCCGTCTCGCTGAAAACCGCCTCGCGCTCCAATACGCTCGATCTCGACATGCTCGACAAGCGCGACATGGCGCCGATCGGCTACCAGCGGATCAACAAGCACACTGGCAAGACCATCGACAACGCGCACATCGTCAAGGGCTATGCCTACGAAAAAGACGAGTACGTGGTGCTCAGCGACGAGGATTTCCGGCAGGCCAACGTCGAGGCGACGCAGACCGTGGATATCGTCTCGTTTGTCGACGCCGGATCGATTCCGCCCTACTACTTCGAGACGCCCTACTACCTGGAGCCCGACAAGCGCGGCGAGCGTGGCTACGCGCTGCTGCACGAGACGATGCGCAAGACCGGCCGCGCCGCCGTGGCGCTGGTGGTGTTGCGCAATCGCCAGCACCTGGCCGCGCTGCTGCCGCTGGGCAAGGCGCTCGTGCTGAACACGATGCGCTTTGCCGACGAAGTGCTTCCCGTGGAAGACCTGAGCCTGCCGGGCGGCAAGAAGCACGCGGCCAGCGCCCGCGAAGTGGAAATGGCGACCAAACTCGTCGAGGACATGACCGAGGAATGGGCGCCCGAACAGTTCCACGACACCTATCGCGAAGACCTGCTCAAGGTGATCCATGCCAAGATCAAGGCGGGCAAGACCCACCTGCTGACGCCGGCCAGCGACGAACCCGCCACGCCTTCGCGCGGCGCCAAGGTCATCGACATGATGACGCTGCTCAAGCAGAGCATCGGCAAGCGTGGCAAGGGCGCGGAGCCGAGGCGCGCTGCCGCCGACGACGAGGCGGAGGAAGATACCGGGGACATGCCGAGGAAGTCGGCGCGCCGGGCGCCCACGAAGGCGGGCAAGGCGGGCAAGGCAGGTAAAGCGGGCAAGGCAACAGGTGGGAAGGCTCCCGGGAAGAAGGACGCTACAAAAAAAGCGTCCGCAGCGAAGAAGCCCACCACGAAGAAAAGCCCTGCGAAGACAAGCGCCACGAAGAAGCCCGCCGCCAGGAAGGCGGCAGCGAAGAAGGCGGTAGCAAAGAAGGCGGTAGCAAAGAAAGCCAGCCAGCCCGCGCCTGCCAGAAAAGCGGCCTGATCCCGTTTCAGGCAGAAAAAGAGCCGCGGCACGTGGGATGGCCGCGGCTCGGCGCAGGGCGGCCGAAGCCGGCAGCGCATCATCAAACCGGTTTCACGTTTCTCGCGGCGGACGGCACCGGCTGGCGCCCGCCCACATCTTCACCTCCTGTCCTGCGTTCCTGCCGCCGGATCAGCGCGACGAAACCTTCAGGTTGTCCTTCACCGAGTCCACACCCTCGACCGAGCGCACGGCGTCCAGCGCCAGGTCGTGCTCGGCCTTGGTCGGCACCGAGCCGGTCAGGTTCACGACGCGATCCTTGGTCTTGACGTGGATGCCCGTCGACTTCAGATCCTTCGTCGCCAGCAGCTTCGACTTGATCTTGGTGGTCAGCGCCCCGTCGGTCACGGCCTGCTTGGCGTTGTCGGCGCTGGCTTCCACCTTGGCGCCCGTGGTGGCGGCGGGCATCTTCTCGCGGTCGCCGTCGATACGGCCCGGCGTGGCCGGCGAAGTACCCGGCGTCTGCATCGTGGTGTTGCCGGTGTTGTCGGCCACCTTCATGAAGCCGCCGTTATCGAGCGCATGTGCGCCGCCGGCAGCCATCGTCGCAGCCGTGGCCAGCAGGATCGAAGCGATACGAATGGTCGGTGCCTTGCTCATGGTGATATCTCCTTGTTAGCGTTTGAATCGCAATGAATCAAGGTCAGCCACCGTGCCCGTGTTGCCCGCCCGCAGTACTGTATGAGGCGCCAGGCCGGATGTCGCAACTGACCTCCTGCCCCACTGTTTCGCAAGTCCCGTTCCAGTCCGGCTGCGGAAACCGCCGGTTGCCGTCGCAACCCTTGCCGCAGAAGGGATCGCGCCCAGTGCGGCGTAGCGCACCCGGGCCTGTGCGCGGACACCGCCGCGTGCGTTGTGTGAAAACCATGCATGGGTTGTAAAACGGGGTACGGGCAGGTAACGCATCGGTTACCTGTATGTCCGACAGATGGCAGCTGGTCCACTTTGTCGGATGGCACGCCGATTGCTGAATCAAGGGTGCGGCAGCCTTCGCCGCGAACTTCCGGAGACAGCAATGGGACAGCAGCAAGGTAGCCAGTCGGGACAGCAAGGACAGCAGTCGGGACAACAAGGCCAAAAGCAGCAGGAACAACAGCAATCCGGCCAACGCGGCAGCGAACAGGGTGGCCAGCAAGGCGGCCAGCAGGGCGGCGGCCAGATGGGCAACCAGGACCAGCGCTCAGGCCAGCCCCAGCAGGATATGGGCAAGCAGCAAGGCCAGCAGGGTCAACAAGGCCAGCAAGGCCAACAAGGCCAGCAGGACAAGAATCGCCAGCAGTAATCGGGCATCCCGCTCCCTTCCGGGCCTCCACGTGACATCTCCACGGTTGTCACACCCCGCCTGAGGTCAAGGCAGGATCATTGAACGAGGCCCCGCGCCGGGCCTTCCGAAAGGAAGGCCCGGCGTCTTGGTTTTGGACGGCGAGTTACCGCGTGAGCGACGTGGGGGAAATGGGCCAGGGCCAGGCTGCAGGCGACAGCCAACTGTGAACACCGGCGCTACCGCACTTCTTGCGGGGCGGTTCCGGACAGGTGCTACGTACGCCGTCGACGTGCTCTTCCAAACCTTTGGGCAAGCCCTGCCACATCGTGTCCACGATAAAATCCACCCCTTCTCGCCGGGCTAGTTTGGCCGCCGGAATGAAATCTGCGTCACCGGCGATTAGCACGATTTGTCGCACCTGCCGTTTGAACGCGAGTGATGAGACATCCAGCCCGATTCGCATATCCACGCCTTTCTGTCTCGTCACCACGCGGACGTCGCTCTCTCTGAGGTCATCAACGCCAATCCTGCGCTTGAGCAACTCCTGTATCCGTGCTGGCTGAATAGTCCAGCTCGTATCACTGGACAAATGCCCCAGTCGCACGGCGACTTTCCGCTTGCACCGGAGTTCTGCATGCAGGGCACGTCGGAAGACTGCTTCCTCCGAGACCCCGAACGCAATGGCGCGCTTGGAAATCGGATTGTGGAGCTTCTTCTCCAGTGGCGGACAATCGTAGAAGAAAATCCGGTAGAGGTCGCGCGAAACGATTGCCCCCTCCCACGGCTCTTCCAGATGGGCCAATGCCCATCTGTACGCGCAGTTGGCTGCATGGGCGGCGTCATAGGCCTGACTCGGATAAATGTCTCGATATCGCTTGATGAAAAAAGCACCATCGATCAGGATGCCAGTTGGCATACGCGCCCCCAACCTAATACCAACTCCAGAAACAGGAACGCCCAGGGGCTCGGCGCTTCCAGGATCACAGGGGAATACGCTTACTGCCAAGGGCGGGATGAACGGATGCTAGCAATGCATTTCCGGCCAGACAACAGACCGAGCGGTCTGCCGCACTTCGAAAACCCCGGTTGTGCACTATGGGCGGCAAGCAAAGATCGGGAGAGCCAGCGCCGGCGCGGCGTGATGTGGGAATGTGTCCGTTCTTTGAGACAAATCTGATTTCAGTTTCTTCCCCGACGTTGTCTCTTTTTTGCTCCATTCAACAAGGATGGGGTAGCCCGCTGAACTCGTGCCGGAAGTGCGTTCGCCACGCCGCCGCCTGCCTCACCCCAACCGCCCCGCTACGCCCTCGATGGTCCTGCGCCATACCTCGCGCTGTTGCGTGAGGTAGCCCACGGCGTCGGGGCCGGTGAGGCCCAGCGGCTCGGCGCCGTCCTGTGCCAGCCGTTGCCGGAGCGCCGGGGATTTCAGCAGACGCGCGAGGCGCGCCTCCAGCACGGCGCGGCGGGCCGGCACCACCGTGGGCGCGGCCAGTACGCCGTACCACGCATCCTGCCGCATGCCGGTCAGGCCGGACTCCGCGAAAGTGGGCACGGCGGGCGCCAGCGCGCTGCGGGTGCGGCCGGTGACTGCCAGCGCGTGGACACGCCCCTGGCGCATCAGCGGCAGCGCCGCCTGCAGCGTGCTGAACAGCAGCGCCACGTGTCCGCCTTGCAGGTCAACCAGTGCCCGGGCGCTGCCGGGATACGGCACGTGCGCCATCGTGATGCCGGCATCGCGGCACATCTGCTCGGCCACGAGGTGGGCGCTGGAATGGATGCCGAGCGAGGCGTAGGCGATGTCGCCGGGGCGCCGGCGGGCTTCGGCAAGGAGCCGGGCCAGTGCGTCGCGGGCGCTGTCGGCACGCCCCGGCGTGCCGTCGCCGGCCACCAGCAGCACATGAGGCGTACTGGCGACGATCGCCAGCGGCTGCAACGACGCCACCAGCGCATCCGGTGCGCCAGGCAGCTGGGGCGCGATGCTGACCGACCCAACCGTGCCGAGCAGCAGCGTTTCGCGTTGGGCGCCGGCGCGGGCCGCCTCGTGCAGCGCGATCTGCCCGGCGGCGCCGGGACGGTTATCGACGATGGTGGGCGCGCCGTCCCCGGTAAGGCCATCCGCGACGATCCGCGCGATATGGTCGGCGCCGCCGCCGGGGGCATAGCCGACCAGCAGATGCACCGGTTCGGCGGCGAAACTCGGAAGCCAGGGGCGTGCGAGCGGCAGCGACAGCAACGCTGCGGTCACGCGCCGGCGGGAAAGCACAGGCATGAGGCGGAGAACGCGGATCGGAAGGCTGGCCGCATGCTAGCACCAGCGGCCCGCGCCCGCCGCCCGGACAAACCCACCCGCTCCCGGCTACCGCTCTACGGCGCTACGGCTGGGGCGCCTGGCAGGCCGCGCCGCTCCGGTTGGCGGCCGGGTCCAGGTCGAAGACCGCCTGCGCGCCGCACTGCGAGCCGAACATGCGCGCCTGGTCATGCCCCACGCCCACCACTTCGAAGGTCTTGTGCGCCGGCGTTGGCGCGGCGCCGGCCAGCATCCGTTCGTAGCGCCAGTAGCCGCGCGCCCGCTGCAGCCGGGTCGGCCCTTCGGCTTGCGCGCCGCACGCCTTGTCGAGCACGCGATGGTTCGGATCGTTGTCCTCGGTGCCGGCCAGATACGTCACCTGCCGCTGCATGTAGCGCCGGTACAGCGTCATGCCGTCGGCACCCTTCGCGTAGGCCACCATGTCGCGCATGCCGTAGCGGTACTTGTCGTAATCCGCGCAGGCCGCCGTGCTGTACGGGGCAAACCGCCGGTAATCGGGCGCCACGGGACGGTCAGGCGTGAAGTACAGGTATGAGGACGGGTTGGCCACCACGTAGCGCAGTGCGATGCCGGCGCCGCGCACCTTCTCGTCCACGTTGTTGAGCACCGCGTAGCGATGCACGATCTGCGCGCCGCCGGAGTGGCCGGCCACCGTGACCTTGCGCACCAGTGGCACGCGTTTCGGGTCGGTCACGAACGCCAGCAGGTCGTCGAGCACCTGCAGCGAGCTCGTGCCCTTGCCGGGGCCCGACACGGCATCCTCGCCGCCGATCCAGCCCTGCACGGTCCAGACCGGCATGTTGTCGAAGTGCTTGGCGCCATCCGGCGTACCGGGGAAGTTGGGCGCGATCAGCAGCACCTCCGCCGCGTTGCGCCCGCTGGCCTTCAGCAGTTCCGCGCCAGCGGCGTAATAGTCGTCGCCATTGCGCTGCAGGCCGTGCTGCACCAGCACCACCTCGCGGATCCGGCTCAGATCGCCATCGAGGCGGTGGTTCGCGTAGACGGGAAAGTCGTAGCCGGCACCGCTGCCAAGGTGCACGCGCTGCCACGATTGCGCGGGCGCCTGCGCAGCCGGGGCGGCCGTTGGCCCCGGCCCGCTGGCACAGCCCGACATGACGGTGATGGCGGCGATGGCGGCGGCCGCCGCCACGAGGGGGACGGCCAGCCGGGGGCGGACGGTGAAAGTCATGGTGTC
Source organism: Cupriavidus agavae (assembly GCF_004217045.1). GTDB lineage: Bacteria > Pseudomonadota > Gammaproteobacteria > Burkholderiales > Burkholderiaceae > Cupriavidus > Cupriavidus agavae. The sequence continues at coordinate 144,347 of NZ_SGXM01000005.1, read as the reverse complement.
TCCGTTATGTTCTTGAGAGCAGGGTGTACGCAGGGCCAGGGACGACCCCGCCATCGGGCAAAACGCCAATATAGGCCGGCGCGACCCGCTCGTAAAATATATGCATGAAGCCACTCCCATATTCGTCCGATATGCCGTCATGGAACTGAGGCACCTGCGCTATTTCCTTGCCGTGGCCGAGACCGGTTCCGTCACGCGCGCCGCCGGGCAGCTCGGCATCCAGCAACCGCCGCTGTCGCAGCAGCTGAAGGCGCTCGAAAGCGAACTCGGCGTGACACTGTTCGAGCGCCAGCCGCGTGGCGTGGCGCTGACACCGGCCGGCGTGGCGCTCCACGCCGACACGACCGACCTGTTCGCCCGCATCGAGCAGATGCGCGCCCGCATGCAGCGCATGGCACGCGGCGACGAAGGCGCGCTGGCGGTAGGCTTCACGAGTTCCGCCGCCGCCCACAAGCTCACGCCCGAAGTGCTGCGCGCCTGCCGCCGCCAGTTTCCGCGCGTCACGCTGACGCTGACCGAATGCAACGCCGCCGAGGCGATCGAACGGCTGGCCGACGGCTCGCTCGACGCCGCGCTGCTGCGGGCGCCGGTCTCGCACCCTGACGGCGTGCGCTTCGACCTGCTGCTGGAGGAGCAAATGGTCATCGCGCTGCCGCTCGATCATCCGCTGCTGCGCCGGCGTGCGTTGCGCGGCCAGGGTGCCGGCGATCCGGTCTCGCTCAGCGAGCTGTCGGCGGACCCGTTCATCCTGGTGCGCCGCCCGGGCGCGCCCGGCATGTATGGCGACCTGCTGCGCGAGTGCGAGGCGCTCGGCTTCACGCCGCGCATCGGGGCCGAGGTCGGCCGCATGCTGACCAACCTGAACCTGGTAGCGGCCGGCGCCGGCGTCAGCGTGGTGCCTGCCTCGATGGCCGGGCTGAACCGGCATGGCGTGGCGTACTGCCGCATGGTCGAGGCCGACCGGCTGCGCGCGCCGCTGACGCTCGGCTACCGCGCCAGCCAGGACGATGCGGCGCTGGCCGCGCTCGTGGCGCTCACCCACCGCATCGCCACCCGCCATCGCAAGAAGCCGGAGCCGGAAGACCTCTGAGAACCGGACGCCGGGCGGGGACGAACCGGCATCCCCGCCCGCGCCGCTCAGTGCAACACGCCCAGTTCCAGCTTGCCCGCCGACGTCCCCACCAGCAGCCCCCCGCCATAAAGATACGAGGCAATCACGCCACCGGTGGCACCGATCACCCCCGGCACCGGCGTGTTGTACGTCAGTGTGCCGGACACCCCGTTGCGGACGATCGTGGTGCCTGCCAGGTCAGCCGCCACCTGCGCGCCATCGGTAGCCTGCACGCGGTACGCGCCATCCGCCGCGCCGGCCGCCAGGCCCGCCGCCGCCTGCTTCGCGTAGAGGTTCATGCCGTAGGCCGTGGCCGACCGCGTCAGGATCATCGGTACCGGCGTGCCGTTGACGATGCCGCTGATCAGCGAACCGCTCAGGACACCGTTACCCGCCGCGATCGTGCCGCCCACGAAGTAGTCGAACGCCTGGCGCGCCGGGTTCCACGCGATATAGCCCTTGGTGGTATTGGCGCAGTTGGCGTCGTACACCACGTAGCCACCGCTCGCGCTGGCCGCGCAGGTCTGCCATGTGGCCGCCGAAGAGCGCAGCCGCGCCGAGCCGTTGACGGTAGAGACCGAGCCATCGGCCACCGCGGTCTGGATGCCGTTGACGTTGTAGATATCGGCCACGGCGGTGTAGTCGGCCGAGACGTTCTGGAACGCCAGCAGCGGCCGGAAGCTGCCACCCGACGCCGCCCGCACGCCGCCCGAGAGCAGCCCGCCACCGCCCAGCGTGAACTGCGCGCCGTTCTCGTTGCTGCCGTAGGTGCAGCCACCCTGCGAGACGAGCTGGCCCGGGATCACCGTACCGGCGGCGCGCTGCAGGCTGGCATCGATCGTCACCGTGTACTGCAGCGTAGCGGGGTCGATGCGCACCGACAGCTCCTCGCCATCGGTATTGCCGCCCTTCCAGGTGGTTGCCACCGATGGCATGTTCAGGCACGACTGCACGATGCCGGAGGCGCCCTCGCACGTGTAGTTGATGGCGGCATCGGCGCTGCCCGTGCCCTTGTACTTCGGCCACGACGGATACAGGCACAGCGGCCGGGTACGCCCGTAGGTGCCGGCATTGGTGTCCATCACCGTGCGGGTGGCCGGTGCGGCGCCGAGTTCGACCCAGTTCTCCAGCGCCGTCAGCGAGTTCCACGCCGGCAGGAAGCTGCCCGTGCCGTGGCCCATGCCGGGCACCGTGTAGAAACGGATGCCCTGGTCCACAGCCGCCTGCCCCACGCGCCCGGTCACGGCCTTGTACCAGGCAATCGTCGAGTTGGGGCTGATGACCTCGTCGGCCAGGCCGTGCAGCAGGATCAGCCGGCCGCCCTTGCCCAGGAACGCCGACAGGTCGGGATTCGTCGCATCGGTCAGCGCCGACACTGCCTGCACGCGCGACGTCCAGCTGCCGGGGCTGGCCGGGTCGAAGGTCAGCGTATCGAACGCGGCGTTGCGCGTGACGAAATACTTCGTCCACTGGTCGCCGGTCAGGTACATGTTGGCATCGGCGGTCGTGGCCGGGTTGCCCGGCACCGGCCGCGTGCCGAGGTCGCGCGATGTGAACGGCCCCGCCACCAGCGCGCCTTCGAGGATGTTGTAGCCGCCCGCCTCGGTCACGCCATTTGCCAGCGGATAGCCAAGCTGCAGCGGCTGCTCGATGACCTTGACCGTGGCGATCTGCGCGTCCGACAGGCAGGTGTCGCCCGTATCGGCGCCGCCCGCGCAGCGCAGGCTTGCCAGCACCTGAAGCGCACCCACGCGGCAGCCTTCCACGTTGCTGATCACGCGGTCGGCCACGCCGTCGAGCGTGTCGCACGCATCCATGGCCGCCTTCTGCACCAGCAGCGTCTTGTTGATGTTGAGCCAGCCCGCCCCGCCGTTCAGGTACAGCGCACGCCCCAGCGCCACGTTCGAGAGCCGCGTGCCGGTGTAGTTGAGCGCCGGCTCGTTGGCAACCACGCCGTCGTAGTCAGCCGGCCAGCGCTGGATGTAGGTCAGCGCATCGCGGCCGCCCGTGGAGGTGCCGAGGAAGTAGGCGCGCGTGAGCGCCTTGCCATAGCGCTGCGCGATCAGCGCGATGGCCACGTCATGGGTTTTCTTGAGCGTGTCGCCGCCGTAGTTGACCAGCGCCTCGTCATTGGTGGCGAACCGGCCATCGGTGATGCTGCTGCTCTGGTGGCCCGAATCGTCGCCCCACGTGGCGTAGCCGCGCGCCAGCGGCGCGGGATCGTCGGGCAAGGCAAAGCGCACGGTCTCGGTGCCGTCGATCAGCGTGCCGTCGAAGCCGCCGCCGCCGAACTGGATACCCTTGCCGTTCCACTGCGTCGGCAGGTTGACCGCGAAATTGATGTTGGGCGAGGCCGCGTCCACGGGCGCGATGGCGCCGCGCACCTGGCAGTACTCGCCAAGCGTGTTGCCGCTGGCGTCGGCGGCGACCAGCGTGGCCGCATTGACCGTCGCGCCGCCCGAGGCCAGCGCCAGTGCCGACGCCGGGATGCTGGCGCCCTTGAGCGCATTGCATGCGTCCAGCGCACTGAGCGCGGGCGGCTCAGGCGTGGCGGGTGTCCCGCCCGCGCCGCCGCCGGGGTTGCCCGCGCCGGGGCTGGTGCCGGCGGGCGCGTCATCGCCCCCGCCACAGGCGCCCGCCAGCAGTGCGGCAGCGCATGCCACGGCCAGCAGCCAGGGCTGCCGCCGGTCGTTCGATCCGGTTGTCATGTCTCGTCTCCTCCGTGCCATCGGTACTTGTGCCGACAGGCTGGAGGAAACGGTAGCACCGCTGCCGGGCTACGTAAAATATATGTCAGTCGCGTAACTCATATGTTGGACATATGGATCAGTGCGGCAGCCCCACGTAGTTTTCGGCCAGTGACCGGCACGCCGCTTTGGAGGAGACCAGATAGTCGAGTTCGGCGCGCTGGATGCGGCGCGCGAAGTCGTCGGCACCGGGGAAGCTGTGCAGCAACGACGTCATCCACCACGAGAACCGCTCGGCCTTCCACACCCGCCGCAGGCAGCGCTCCGAGTAGAGATCGAGTTCATGGGCGTCGCCGTGCGCATAGCGGGCAATCAAGGCGTCAGCCAGCGTCACCACGTCGCTGGCGGCCAGGTTCAGCCCCTTGGCCCCGGTCGGCGGCACGATGTGGGCGGCATCGCCGGCCAGGAACAGCCGGCCGAAGCGCATCGGCTCGCAGACAAAGCTGCGCAGCGGCGCAATGCTTTTCTCGATGCTGGGACCGGTCACCAGGGCCTGCGCCGTGGCGGGGTCGAGCCGGCTGCGCAGCGTGTCCCAGAACCGCGCGTCGGACCAGTTCGCGGCCTGCTCGGTCGACGGCACCTGCACGTAGTAGCGGCTCCGCGTCTTCGAGCGCATGCTGCACAGCGCGAAGCCCTGCGGATGGCTGGCGTAGACCAGTTCGTCGGCCACCGGCGGCGTCTCGGACAGCACGCCCAGCCAGCCGAACGGATATTCGCGCTCGAAAATCCGTCTGGCGGCGCCGGGCACGCTGGCGCGGCTGACGCCATGAAAGCCGTCGCAGCCGGCGATGACATCGCAGTCCAGCACGTGCCACGCGCCATCCTTGCGATACCGCACCTGGGGCCGGGCACCGTCGAAATCGTGCAGCGAGACACCAGCGGCCTCGTAGACGCTGGGCATGCCGGACGCCGCACGCGCCGCCATCAGGTCGCGCGTGACCTCGGTCTGGCCGTAGACGGTCACGTCGCGGCCGATCAGCGCGTGGAAGTCGATGCGATGCCGCGCGCCATCGAACGACAGCTCGATGCCATGGTGGACCAGCCCCTCTTCGTGCAGCCGCGCGGCCACGCCGGCGCGCGCCAGTGCCTCGACCGTGCCACATTCGAGGATGCCTGCCCGGATGCGGCCGAGCACGTATGCGGGACTGCGCTGCTCGATGATCACGTTGTCGATGCCGGCCACGGTCAGCAACTGGCCGAGCAGCAGGCCGGCGGGACCGGCGCCGACGATGGCAACACGTGTGGATGCGCGCGGAATGCCGTTGGGGGCCAAGTTTTTGTCTCCTCGTTGTCTGCGTGCCGGCCGCTGCGTTGGCGGCCGTGTCACGCGTATTCTGGTTACTGGCCGGCGTCGTCGCCGGCAAGGATCTCGCCGGCCATGTGGAACGCCGAGTTCGCGGCCGGCACGCCGCAGTAGATCGCGGTCTGCAGCAGCACCTCCTGGATCTGGTCGCGCGTCACGCCGTTGTTGGCGGCCGCGCGCAGATGGAGCTTCAGTTCCTCGGACCGGTTCAGCGCCACCATCATCGCGATCGTGATCAGGCTGCGCGTATGGCGCGGCAGGCCGTCGCGCGTCCAGATCTCGCCCCAGGCGTAGCGTGTGATCAGGTTCTGGAACGGCGCGTTGAACGGCGTCAGGCGCTGCAGCGAGCGGTCCACGTGGGCGCTGCCGAGCACGGCGCGGCGCACCGCCAGGCCGGCTTCGTAGCGCTCGCGGTCGCTTGCGGCCGCGCGGGCGGCCGGGGCGGGCTGTGCCGGCATGCCTTGGGTTGTCGTCGCGGCCGCCGGCTCCGGCGCCACGGGGTCGCCGTGGCGCGCGCGCCAGGCCGCCACGGCGGCATCGGCGAACGGCGTCGCCTGGCCCGCGTAGCGCGCGGGATCGGCCAGCCGGTCGAGCGTGGCATCGTCGAGCAAGCTGGCATGTCCCGGGTCTTCGGCAAGCGTACGGGCCAGCGCCTCGCGCAGCGTGCAACCGTCTGCCACCGCGCGGCGCGACGCCTGCTCCACCACGTGGTGCGCATCGAGGCGGCCGATATGGCGGCCCAGTTCGAGCATGGCGGCCTCGCCCAGGATCAGGCCGCGCGTGAGGTCGAGGTTGGCGCGCATGCGGGCCGCGTCCACATCCAGCCCGGCCACCACCTCGCCCATCTGGCGCGCGGCGCCAGCCGCCAGCGACACGATCTGCGGCAGCGTGTCCCATTCGGCCTGCCAGCCACCCAGCGCGCGCTCGTGCTCCTGCGTCATGCCGGCCAGCATCGTTGCCACCAGCGGCGGCACGCGCGTGGCGGCGGCCAGCACCGCCGCGCAGCCCACCGGATTGCGCTTGTGCGGCATGGTGCTCGATCCCCCGCGCCCCGGCGCGGCCGGTTCGGCCACCTCCGCCACCTCGGTCTGCATCATCAGGGAGAGGTCGCGCGCCATCTTGCCCAGCGTGCCGGTCAGCATGCCAAGCGCGGCAGCCACGTCGGCCAGCCGGTCCCGGTGCGCATGCCACGGCAGCGCGGGCAGCTCAAGCTGCAGCGCCCGGGCGAACGCGATGGCCACGGCCGGCGCGTCGTCGCCGAGGCTGGCCAGCGTGCCCGCCGCGCCGCCGAACTGCAGCACACGCGCCTGGTCGCGCGCCGCATTGACCCGCGCCTGCGCGCGCTGCAACGCGTCGAGCCAGCCGGCCACCTTCGCGCCGAAGGTCGTGGGCAACGCGTGCTGCAGCCACGTGCGGCCCACCATCGGCGTGGCCCGATGCGTACCGGCCAGCGCCGCGCAGGCGTCGCCCAGCCGGGCCAGATCGGCGTCGATGGCCTGCAGCGCCTGCGCCAGTTGCAGTACCAGCGCCGTATCGAGAATGTCCTGGCTCGTGGCGCCCCAATGCACAAAGCGCGCCGCCCCGGCATCGCGGCTGGCCACGGCTGCCGTCAGTTGCTTCACGAACGGGATGGCCAGGTTGCCGGCGGCCACGGCGTCGTGGGCCAGCGCGTCCGGATCGAGCGCACAGTCGGCGCAGACCTCGCCGATCACCTGCGCGGCCTGCGGGGGTATCACGCCGCAATGCGCCTCGGCGCGGGCCAAGGCAGCCTCGGCGTCGAGCATCGCGCGCACGGTGCCGGCATCGGAAAACGCAGCCAGCACGGCGGGACTGCCAAACATCGGATCGGTCAGGCGGGAGTTCGTGGGCATGGTTCAGATATCGAAGAAGACCGTCTCGCCCGGCCCTTGCAGGACCACGTTCCAGCGGTAGCGTCCCACGCCATCGGGCTCGGCCACCAGCGTGGCGCGCCGCGCTGCGGGCACCAGGGCCAGCACGGTATCGGCGCCATTGGCCCTGGCTTCATCACCGAAGTACAGCCGCGTAGCCACGTGCTTGACCAGCCCGCGCGTGAAGACCGAGACCATGACATGCGGCGCCTGGGGCCGTCCGTCGATGCCGGGCACGGCGCCGGGCTTCACGGTCACGAAGCGGAATCCGCCATCGGGCCCGGTTGGCACGCGGCCAAACCCGGTAAAGCCGGCGGTGAGCGGCAGTTCGCGGCTATCGTCGGCATGGCGGTACCGGCCGGCCGGATTGGCCTGCCAGATCTCCAGCATGCCATCGGGCACGGGCTCGCCCCGGCCATCGGTGACGCGGCCTTCGATGACGATGCGCTGGCCGGCCAGTTCGGGCGAGCCGGCGGTCAGGTCCGCGCAGTTCAGCCCGGTCAGGCCGATATGGAGATACGGACCCACGGTCTGGGATGCGGTGGCGTACAGCATGGCTTACTCCATCGGCGTGGCATCGCGGCCACGCAGCACGATATCGAAACGGTAGCCCAGGGCGTACTCGGGCGCGGTGGTCTCCCAATCGAACGTGGCCACCAGCCGGTTGCGCGCCTTCTCGTCGGGCACGCACTGGAAGATGGGGTCGAATGCCAGCAGCGGATCGCCCGGAAAGTACATCTGCGTGACCAGCCGCGTGGCATACGCGTTGCCGAACAGCGAGAAATGGATGTGCTGGGGCCGCCAGGCGTTGTGGTGGTTGCGCCAGGGGTAGGCGCCGGGCTTGACCGTCCTGAACTGGTAGTTGCCGTGCGCGTCGGTAATGGTGCGGCCTTCGCCCGAGAAATGGGGGTCGAGCGGCGCGTCGTGCTGGTCGCGCGGATGGGTATAGCGACCAGCGGCGTTGGCCTGCCAGATCTCGATCAGTGCGTGCGGCACGGGACGGCCGTTCTCGTCGAGCACGCGGCCGGTCACGAGCATGCGCTCGCCCTGCGGTGTGCCGCCGTTGCCGACAGTCAGGTCGTTGTCGCCTTCGCGGACGAATTCCGGGCCGAACGTCGGGCCGGTGACCTCCGACAACGATTGCGGCAGCGCAATCAGCGGCTCGGCCGGCGCGCGCAACTGCGTGGAGGCATAGGGCGGGTACAGATATTCGGGCTGGGTGTCCCAGTACGGGCGCCGGTATTGGGCCGGCATGGCGGGGCGGTCGGAGCGTGGGGGCATCGCTGTCTGCCGTGATGTTGGGGAATCCGACGACTGTAAGCACCGCTGGAATTCATGTAAATTGAGTTTTGGCGAAATTACGATGAATTTTGGTTATGCAAGCCCTTGCCCTGCCCGATGCCTTCCGCAGCCGCATCCGCCTGCGGCACCTGCACTGCTTTGTCGCAGTGGCGCAGGCCCGGCACCTGGGGCGCGCCGGGGAGCAGCTCGGGCTGACGCAGCCGGCCGTGTCCAAGACGCTGACCGAACTGGAGGAACTCGTCGGCACCCGCCTGCTGGTGCGCCAGCGCGCCGGCACCGACCTGACCGCGGCCGGCATGCGCTTTCTGCGCCATGCGCTGCGCATCCTCGATGACCTGGACGCTGCGGCCGGCAGCCTGGCCGGCGCCGATGGGGCACGCCACGAGCGTATTCGCGTGGGCGCGCTGCCGAGCATCGTGCCGGCGCTGCTGCTCGATGCCGTGAACCGCTTCCGGGCCACCCACGCCGACGTGGCGCTGGCCGTGCAGACCGGCATGAACCGCACGCTGATCGATCTGCTCAAGGCTGATGTCCTCGACATCGTGATCGGCCGCATGGACGACCCCGCCGCCATGGAGGGGCTGTGGTTCGAATCGCTGGCCGCCGAGCCGCTGGTGCTGGCCGTGCGCGCCGGCCATCCGCTGGCCACCCATGTCCGGCCCACGGTACGCGACGCGCTGGGCTGGCCGATGGTGGTGCTGGCCGTGGGCTCGATCCCGCGCCACAGTACCGAGAGCCTGCTGGCCCGGCACGGACTGGCCCTGCCCGAGGGCTGCCTGGAAACCGCCGATGCCTACCTGAGCCAGTTGGTCACGCTGGGCAGCGACAGCGTCTGGGCCGCCCCGCTCTCCGCCACGCGGCGTGCGGTGGCCGCCGGCGAGATGGTGCTGCTGCCGGTTGCCACGCCCGGCACCGAGGAGCCCATCGGCCTGCTGCGCCGGAGCGACCGCACGCCCGGCCCGGTGGCCGAGGCCTTCGTCGACACGATCCGCGCCATCGCCGCACGCCAGGCCGCCTGATGCCCCGCCGCCGGGGGGCAGGCCGCCAGTGAAACGCCGCGCCGGGCGCGCGGACAACGTGCTAACGTTGCGCAGGACAGGCATGGCTCGCTGCGGCACACCGACATGGACCAGCACAACGCCTCTGGCAACCTCTTCCTGATCGGCTTCATGGGCGCCGGCAAGACGACGATCGGCCGCACGGTCGCGCACCTGCTCGGCCGGCCGTTCTTCGACACCGACCATGAGATCGAGGCCCGCTGCGGCGTGCGTATCACGACCATTTTCGAGCTGGAAGGCGAGGATGGCTTCCGGCGCCGCGAAACGCGGGTGCTCGACGACCTGACCCGGCGCAGCGGCATCGTGCTGGCCACCGGCGGCGGCGCCGTGCTGCGCCCCGAGAACCGCGACATGCTGCGCACGCGCGGCCACGTGGTCTATCTCGATGCCACGGTGCAGGACCTGTGGCGCCGCACGCGGCGCAACCGCAACCGTCCGTTGCTGCAGGTGGAGAATCCCCGCGCCCGGCTGGAGGCGCTGTTCAACGAGCGCGACCCGCTGTATCGCCAGACCGCCCACGTCATCATGCCCGCCCACAGCGGCAGCGTGGCCCAGGCTGCGGCCAGCGTGCTGGTGCAACTGGGGCTGGGGTAGCGCCGACCGGAACTTTGGCCCATCCCGCCGGCTCAGACCGTCCATGAGACCTGAAAAAAGGGACACCATGCGAGCCAACTCCGTGCCGCACGCCAGCACGCGCACCGCCCCCGCGCAACCCGATGCGGCATTGCAGCAACCGGCCGCGAACCACTCCGGCAGGCCCGGGCACTGCCACGCCCACGCCCCGCGGATCACCCATCTCCCCTGCCCCGAACCGTGCACGCTCCCCGGCTGCGCGGCCGCGGATGTGCTGTCCCCGGCCGAACGCTATGAAGAACTGTTCGTCGCCGTGCAGGCCGGCGGGCTGTTCGCCGACAGCAAGACCTTTCCCGACTGCGTACCGCTGGACGCCCCCGAAGCCATCCTCGCCCGGTACCGCGCCGAACGCCACGCCCCGGGCTTCTCGCTGGAAGACTTCGTGGCGGCCCATTTCGACCGGGAGACCGAGCCCGCATCGCATTACCAATCACGCCCCGACGATTCCCTGCGCGAACATATCGACGGCCTCTGGCCGGTCCTGACACGCGAGCCCGCCGAGCACCCGCCGATGTGTTCGCTGCTGCCGCTGCCCGCGCCCTATGTGGTGCCGGGCGGACGTTTCCGGGAGCTGTACTACTGGGATTCGTACTTCACGATGCTGGGCCTGTCGGCCAGCGGGCGGCGCGACCTGCTGCAGCCGATGGTCGACAACTTCGCCTACCTGCTGGACACCTACGGCCACGTGCCCAACGGCACGCGCTCGTACTACCTGAGCCGCTCGCAGCCGCCGGTCTTCTCGCTGATGATCGAGCTGCTGGAAGACGGGGGCGACGGCCAGCGCGACACCGCCACGGCCCTGCGCTATCTGCCCCAGCTCAAGCGCGAGCACGCTTTCTGGATGGATGGCAGCGCCCACCTGAAGCCCGGTTGCGCGCACCGTCGCGTGGTACGCCTGCCGGACGGCACGCTGCTCAACCGCTACTGGGATGACCGCGCCTATCCGCGCGAGGAAGCCTATCTCGAAGACGTGGAGACCGCGCGCCGCAGCCATCGTCCGGCTCACCTGGTGTTCCGCGACCTGCGCGCCGCGGCGGAATCGGGCTGGGATTTCAGTTCGCGCTGGTGCGATCCGGTGCCCGCCGACGGCACGGCCACGCCGGACCTGTCGACGATCCACACCACGTCGATCCTCCCGGTCGACCTGAATGCGCTGCTCTGGCATGCGGAATGCCATCTGGCGGCGCTATGCGATACGGCGGGCGCACCGGACGACGCCGCGCACTACCGGGAGGCCGCCGCGCGGCGCCAGCAGGCAACAGGCGCGCTGATGTGGGACGCCGGCGCCGGGGCGTTCCTCGATGTCGACTGGTGCCGTGGCACCCGGCGCCCGAACCTGAGCGCGGCCACGCTGATGCCGCTCTTCGTGGGCATGGCCACCGCCGGGCAGGCCGACGCCGTGGCCGCCACGGTGGCATCCCGGCTGCTGGAGGAAGGCGGCCTGGCCACCACCGAGATCCGCTCGGCCGAGCAATGGGACCGCCCCAACGGCTGGGCCCCGCTGCAGTGGGTAGGCATCGCGGGCCTGCGCCGCTACGGCGCCACCGCCCTGGCCGACGACATCGCCCACCGGTGGCTCTGCACCGTCTCGAATCTCTATGCGCGCGAATACAAGCTCGTGGAGAAATACCGGCTCGTGCGGCGGCATCCGGGCAGCGCCGAAGGCGGCAGCGGCGGCGAATATCCGCTCCAGGACGGCTTCGGCTGGACCAACGGTGTGGTCAGCGCGCTACTGGCCTGCTATCCCGCGCACCCGGCCAGCGAAAGCCAGGCGGGCCGGCCAGAGACCGCCGACTGAGCCGCCGTCCCGCGTTGCGATTCCCCGCGAACCCCGTGTTTGCCGAAGGACGGGCTACGCCGGTCGGAACCCGGTTCTCTTGTTCGGAATCGATGCAGGAGTGAGTACGCGCTATGCGCGCTGCCGAACAGACGCCAATACCTCATGTGAGTTATTGGCGCCCGGCGCTGGCAACGTCACACTTGCCGCAGGGTCATTCGACACGACCCGAAACGACTTGGCAACTCTTACTGCCCCGACGATCCCGCGCGTCGGGGTATTTCTTTTTGGGCCGTTTGTCTTTGAGACAACGTCGCAAAAACGCACCCTCTTGCGGCGGATCAAACACGCTTCACCCGTCACATTCGGACACGTTTTTCCGGCCTCAAGTGATGCACGATGGCGCCCTGTTCATTCGTTTGAAGGAGCCAACCATGCGCAAGCACGACAACCCGCCTTCCGGCAAAAGCCAGGACATGACGTCCGGTATGGCAGACCCATCCGATGGCGGGAAAGACGCCACCGCACCGGGCCATCCACGGAAAACCTCGTTCGCAGCGTTCCTTGCGTCGATTCCGAAGGACGAATCCGACGACGGCAGCGACTTCGCCCGAATCCAGTGAGGGGAGACGTCCATGTTCCTGCTTTTTCCCATACCGGTGTCTGGACGCTGAATCCGTTTACCGGTCCGCAGAGCCCGCCGCGCCTGCATCAACTTTGCAAGTCGCTGGTACGCCGGCTCGCACCAGCGGTCATGACCGCACCCTCCCTACGCATCCGCCCAGCGCCGTAGCAGGTTGTGATACACGCCGGTCAGCCCGATCACGGCCTCGTTGTCCTGGCCGAGGGAACCGGCCACTTGCCGCAGGCGGTTGTCGAGCTCGAACAGCAGCGCGCGCTGGCCGTCGTCGCGCACCATGCTCTGAATCCAGAAGAATGACGATACCCGCGCGCCGCGCGTGACCGGGGTCACGTGGTGCACGCTGGTGGCCGGATACAGCACCATGTGCCCGGCCGGCAGCTTCACGCGCTGCTGGCCGTAGGTGTCCTCGATGACCAGTTCACCGCCGTCGTAGTCTTCCGGCCCGGTCAGGAACAGGGTGGCGGAAAGGTCGCTGCGGATGCGGAAATCGGTGCCGCCGAGGTAACGGATGGCGTTGTCGACGTGGTGGCCGAAGGTCTGGCCGCCCTCGTACCGGTTGAACAGCGGCGGGAAGACCTTGAGCGGCAGCGCGGCCGAGAAGAACAGCGCGCTGTTGGCCAGCGCGTCCTGGATCAGGTTGCCGACCTGGCGCGCCACGGGCGAGCCCTCGGGCAGTTGCAGGTTGCGCTTGGCCAGCGCGGACTGGTAGCCCGAGGTCTGGTTGCCGTCTGACCACTCGGCGGCGTCCATCAGCGCGCGGCAGTCGGCAACCTGGGCTTTGGACAGCACGTCCGGAATATGCAGCATCATGATGGGGGGCACCGGACCCCGGGGTCGCCCCCGGGGTGTTCCGGCTCAGAAGCGGAAGTTGGCGGTCAGCATACCAAAGCGGCCCGCGCCGAGCGCCGCGTAGTGCGCCGCGAACGCCTTGGTGTAGTACGTCTTGTTCAGCAGGTTCTGGACGTTCAGCTGCAGCGTCAGGTTCTTGTTGACGCGGTAGGCCGCCATGGCATCGAAGCGCCAGTACGAGGGCACGTACAGCGAGTTGGCCGCGTTGCCGTAGACCTGGCTCACGTAGTACGCACCACCGCCCACGGTCAGCGCCGGCAGCACCTGGTAGGTCGACCACAGGCTGAAGCTGTTCTTCGGCGTGTTCGGGAACTGGTTGCCGTTGTTCACCGCGTTGGTGGCCACCGGGCCGTTGTCCTTCAGCTCGCTGTCGAGGTAGGTGTAGCCGCCGAACACGTTCCACTTGTCGGTAATGCCGCCGGCAAAGCCCAGTTCGAAGCCGCGCACCTGCTGCTTGCCGACGTTCTGCGTCGTGTTGGCGTCCACCGCCACGCGGGCGTTGTCCTTCTCGATCTGGAAGATCGCGCCGGTCACCGACAGGCGGCGGCCCAGCAGGTCCCACTTGGTGCCCAGTTCCCACGCCTTGCTGCGCTCGGCGTCGAGGTTCTGGATCTGCGCCGAGAGGTTGTCCGAGCCATCGCCGTTCGACGTGCCCGGCGGCGTGGACGCCGTGCCGTACGACACGTAGATGCTGCCGAAGTCCACCGGCTTGTAGACGATGCCGGCCTGATAGTTGAAGAAGTTGGCGTTGTTGGCCAGGTTCACGGCCGCCACCGACGCACCGGTGTTCGGGTTCGTGTAGGCCGGCGTGAAGGAGCTGGTGCGGTAGTTGTCGTAGCGAATGCCGCCGTTGACCAGCCACTGCTTCGTGATCTCGACCGTATCGAACAGGTACACCGAGCGCGTGTCGGTCTTGGTCTTCTGCGTATAGCCCATCTTGCCGACGCGGCCGGTCCAGATGTCGCCCGGGTTCGGGTTGTAGAGGCTGGTGCAATCGCCGCTGGCCAGCAGCGAGGCGTTGCAGGTATTGCCCGCGCCGCCGCCCGGCACCACGTTGTACGGGGTGTTGTCGGTATCGTCGCGGCTGAACTCGAAGCCGAACAGTACCGAGTGCTTGAGGCGGCCCGTGTCGAACCTGGCGATGAAGTCGGTCTGGTTGATCAGCGAGTCGGTGGCCGAATCGCGGTTCTTGCTGCTGCGGTACACCAGCCCGCGCGCCACGTTGCCACGGCTGTCGTCAGGGTTGGTGACGATGTAGTCGTTCGAGCTGCGGCCCCAGCGCGTGGTGTTGCGCAACGTCAGCTTGTCGCTGAAGGCGTGCTCGACGATGGCGGTGCCGATATCGGTCTGCGTGTGCTGGAAGTCGCGGTTGACCAGGCCGTAGAAGTTGTGGCGGTCCACGTTGGCGGGACCGGCCGGGTTGGCCTTCGACGACTGGGCAGCCGGGCGCGCATACGGGATGCTGTAGTCCGGCATGTTCTGGCCCTGCAGATGGTAGTACGACAGCGTGACCTTGGTGGGGCTGTTCAGGCCGAACGTGACCGACGGCGCGAAGCCCCACGAGTGGCCGCCCACGGCTTCACGGCCCGGCGTGTTGGCGTCCTGGGCCATCGCGTTCAGGCGCAGGCCGGTGTTGTCGTTGAGCACGTAGTTGCCGTCGAGCGTGGCGCGCTTGTAGGCGTCGGTGCCCACGCCGACCGAACCCTGCACGAAGTTTTCCTTAGTCGGCAGCTTGGTGACGATGTTGATCAGGCCGCCGACCGAGCCCTTGCCGCCGTAGGCCGAGCTGGGCCCCTTGATGATCTCGATGTTCTCGATGTTGAAGGTGTCGCGCGTCTGCGAGCCGGCATCGCGCACGCCATCCACGAAGATGCTGCTGCCCGAGTCGAAGCCACGGATGAACGGGCGGTCGCCGATCGGGTTGCCGCCCTCACCGGCGCCGAACGTGATGCCCGGCGTGGTACGCAGCGCGTCCTGCAGCGAGTTCGAGCCCGATTGCTGGATCACTTCGGCCGGCACCACCGTCACGGATTTCGGCGTGTCGAGCAGCGGCGCGGTGAATTTCGGAGATTCGGCCCGGTCGACCTTGTAGCCGTCCTCGCGCGCGGCCTTGACGGTCACGCCCTGCAGTTGCTGGACCGGACTGGCTGCGGCGGCCACCGTGGTGGCCGGCGTGGCTTCCTGGGCTGCGGCGCCCTGCATCGCCATCGCGGCCATCGGACCGGCGAGCGCCGTCACCAGCACGTTGGGCCGGAACACCTCCGAATACTTGCTCATTTCTCTTTCTTCCCCGTGGATTGCTTTGTGTTGTTGTCGGCATATTTCGTCATGCAGACATTGGAGGACGCTGAACGCTGATTTCCTCGGGCCGCGATTGTAGGGATGCGTCAATAAAATACAAATACGAATCATTCCTATCCGCATTGGATGCAGAGATGTATTTGATGCCGGGCCACGGGCAAGAAAAAGCACTTATAGAGGGTTTACTCGGTAACTCCCGGCAATCGGATTTGATAAGCGCGCTTCCTGTTTGTAATGGTTTTGTAATGCGCGGTAACAAACCGTGTGCGGGCCGCAACAGTGACCGGAAATGTCCTCCAATCCATGGGGATATCCGATGCACGGGATGCACCATTTGATGGAGGCGGAACCAGCGCGGGCCGCTACACTGCTGATCTATATAGTGACTTTTCGATATCAACCGTGTCTGCTTCTGCGCCTGCCGCCTCCGCCCCGTTTCTTTCCGACTTCCGTGCCGACCCGGCGCCCGTGCATGACAACCCGCGCCCGGACCGCCTGGTGCAGGGCAACCCGGACCGCACCACGTGGACGCACTACAGCGCGCCGCAGGGCGACTTCGATTGCGGCTTCTGGGCCTGCGAACCGGGGGCGTGGCGCATCGCGTTTCCGGCGGGGAAGGAAGAGTTCTTCCACGTGATCAGCGGGCGGCTGCGCATCACCAGCCACGCCGGTGAAGCACGCGAGTTCGGCCCAGGTGATGCCTGCGTCATACCGGCCGGTTTCGAAGGTGTGTTCGAGGTCATCGAGCCGGTGCGCAAGCATTTTGTCGTGATCGATCGCAACGCGGGGTAGCCCGCTGGAGACTGCCATGCCACGGTTGTCCGCCGTCTCGCTTGCCGCCGCGTTGTTCGGGCTGGCTCCCTCGCCGCAGGCCGCCCCGGCCAATACCGCCACCCCGAGTTTCGACTGCCGCAAGGCCGAGGCGGAGATCGAGCAGATGGTTTGCAAGGACACCACGCTGGCCCGGCTCGATCGCGAGACCACCCGGCTCTACGGGCTGGCGCTCGATGCGCGCTCGCTGCCCAAGGCACAGAAGAAACAGTTGATTGCCGGACAGCGCGGCTGGATCAGGGGCCGCAACGACTGCGCGAAGGCCGACGATGCGCGCGACTGCACGGTCTCGACCTACCTGGAACGGATCTTCGCGCTACGCCACGGCTACGCGGGCGCGCGCCGGCAGGACGACAAGGGCATCAGCCGGGGCCCGTTCAACATCCGCTGTGCCGGGGTGGACGCCGTCATCGCCGGCACCTTCGTGCAGACCGATCCGGGCTACGCCTACCTGCGCTGGCTCGACCAGCAACTGGTGCTGCCGCAGACCCCGGCCGCCTCGGGCGCGCGCTACGCCGCGTCGCTCAAGGATGGCGACGCCCTGTTCTGGGACAAGGGGCCCGACGCGCAACTGGTGGTGCCGGGCAAGCCCGAAACCAGTTGCCGCGTGGACCTGCAGCAGAGCTAGGCCGCCTCGCCGGCCCACTGCCGGATCTGGTCGACGGTGCCGCCCTGCGCGTCGCAAACCGCCGCCCCGATCTCGCGCGCCCAGTAGCGCTCTGACCCATCGGCCAGCCGCCAGGCATGGAGCCGCCGCGTGAACAGTTGCAGGTCGTACTCGGCGGTGATGCCGAGCGCCCCATGCACGGCATGGGCGATGGCGCTGACCGCTGCCACGGCCTCGCTGGCATTGCACTTGCCGATGGCAGCGCGCATGCGCTCCGGCTGCCAGCCATCCGCCGCGCAGGCAATCTGCGCGGCCATCCGCACCGCCGCCACCTGCTCGGCCATCACACTGATCTGGTGCTGGATCGCCTGGAACTTGCCGATATTGCGCCCGAACTGCGCGCGGTCGTTGGCGTACTGCAGCGTAAGGTCGAACGTGCGGGCCATCGCGCCAGCCAGCAGCGCGCTGTGCAACGCGGCACCCATCGTGCGCAGCGTGCCGGGTGCCAGCGCAAACGCCTGGCCCCCGCATTCGCCGATGCTGACCGTCAGGTCGCCGTGCACGCCAGTGGCCTGTACCGCCGCCGCGTCGCGGGCCACCAGCGATGCGGCCCCGTCCTGCTGCACGAGGAACCACGCGGCCGTGGCGCCATCGGCCACATGGGCGCGCGCGGCACCTTCGCGCGAGGCCAGGGCGATCGGGCCGTCCGGCAGCGGAACGCCGGCCGCCTGCAGCACCGCGCGCGCGAACATCGTCTGCGCCAGCGGCACGGGCAAGGCGTACTGCCCCATCGTCACCAGCATCGGCAGCGCGTCGGCCAGCGCGAGCCCGGCATCGGGCAGCAGGCTGTCGGCGAAGCCGCTCTGCTGCAGCGCGTCCCACAGCGGCGCCGGCGATGCGCCCGCCTCGATGGCCCGTACATCGGCCGGCGTGCACAGATCGCGCAGCACCGCTTCCAGCGCGTCCGAGTAGACGTTTTCCATGTTGATTCTCCCGGTCAGCGCAGGCCCAGCCCGCGCGCGATCATGCCGCGCAGGATTTCGCGCGTGCCGCCACGCAGCGAATAGGTCGGCGCGATCTGGCTGACATAGGCACAGGTGCGGTACAGATCGGCGTCGGCAGCCAGCGCCGGATCGTCGCCGAGCGCCGCCTCGGCCAGCGTGCCCACGGCCTGTTCGAGTTCGGTGCCGAGATCCTTGACCACCGCCGCCTCGATCAGCGGGCTCTCGCCCGCCGCCAGCCGGGCCGTTACCGCCAGCGACATCGCACGCAGCACGGCCAGCCGGCCGACCAGCTTGCCGATCGTGTCCGGATCGCGCCGCAGGGCCGGCAGCGTCCGCAGCGCCGCCATCCACGCATCGAGCAGCACCACGCTCGAATAGAGCCGCTCGGGGCCGCTGCGTTCGAAGGCCAGTTCCGCATTGACCTGCTCCCAGCCGGCGCCCTCCTGCCCCACCAGCGCGTCGGCGGGCAGCAGCACGTCCTCGAACGCCACTTCCGAGAAATGCGCGTCGCCGGCCAGGTCGTGGATCGGCCGCACCGTCACGCCCGGCGCGGACAGGTCGACGATGACCTGCGACAACCCCTTCTGGCGGTCTCCGGGCTGCCCCGAGGTACGCACCAGCGCCAGCATGAACTGGCAGCGGTCGGCATTGGTCGTCCAGATCTTGCGCCCGTTGAGCCGCCAGCCACCATCGCACGGCGTGGCGCGTGTGGTGACGCTGGCAAGGTCGGAGCCCGCGTTCGGCTCGCTCATGCCGATGCAGAAGAACGCCTCGCCCCGGCAGATGCGCGGCAGGTAGAACGCGCGCTGCGCGTCGGTGCCGTAGCGCAGGATCAGCGGGCCGCTCTGCCGGTCTGCAATCCAGTGCGCGCTGACCGGCGCGCCGCAGGCCAGCAGCTCCTCCACGAGCACGAAGCGCGAGAATGCGTCGAGGCCCGCACCGCCGTACTGCGCCGGCAGCGTGATGCCGACCCAGCCGCGCCGCGCCAGCGCCCGGCTGAAATCCGCGTCGAAACCCATCCACGAGCGCGCACGGCGATCCGGCGGCAGGGCAGGCAGGTGCTCACGCAGAAACACCTTGACCTCGGCGCGAAACGCCGCCGCCTGCGGCGGCAACGCGGTCAGGGCAAACGTACCGAACAGGGATCGCAATCTCGGACTCCTTCTTCAGGCGCGGCGCGCGGTCAGTCCAGCGTGACGCCGGTGTCCTTGACCACCTTGCGCCACCGCTCGATCTCGTGGGAAAGAAACGTGCCGTAAGCCTCCGGCGAGGATCCGCGCGGCTCGGCGCCCTGCGCGGCCAGGCTCGCGCGCACCTCCGGCGCGGCCAGCGCCTTGACCGCCGCACCGTTCAGCCGGCGCACGATGTCGGGCGGCGTCTTCGCGGGCACCATCATGCCCTGCCACGCGCCTGCCTCGAACCCCGGCAGTCCGGACTCGGCCAGCGTCGGCACATCGGGCAACTGGGCGCTGCGCGTGCTGCTGGTCACGGCCAGCGCCTTCATGCGCTTGTCGCGGATGAACGGCAGGGATGAGTTGATCGTGTCGGTCATGAACTGCACCTGCCCGCTGGCAAGGTCGGTCAGCGCCGGGGCACTGCCCTTGTATGGCGCGTGCGCGGCATCGAGGCCCTTGGCCTGCAGGAACAGGAAGGCGGTCAGGTGGGTCACGTTACCGTTGCCGGCCGAGCCGTAGGTCATCTTGCCCGGGTTGGCCTTGAGCCACGCGACGAACTCGGGCACCGTGTTCGCCGGCACCTGGGCGTTGACTTCGAGCACCAGCGGCACGTTGGCCGTGAGCGCCACGGGCAGCAGGTCGCGCTTCACGTCATAGGGCAGCTTGCGGTACAGCGCCGGGCTCAGCGCGATCGACGAAGTGTTGTAGAGCACCGTGTAGCCGTCCGGCGCGGCCTTGGCGACGATCTCGTTGCCGATATTGCCGTTGGCGCCGGGACGGTTGTCCACGAGCACGGTCTGGCCCAGGTCTTCGGACATGCGCCTGGCAATCACGCGCGACACCAGGTCGGTGGGGCCGCCCGGCGGGAACGGCACGACGAGCCGGATCGGCCGGTCCGGATACTCCGCGGCCAGCGCCGCGCCCGGCAGCGCGGCGACGGCAAGGCCGCACGCCGCCAGCGCCTGCAGCCATCGGCGGCGCGCGGCGGCGCGGGAACGTTGGTGATGCCTGGCATTCCTGCTCTGTATTGGCATGGTTGTCTCCTCCGGGTGAAACGATGGCGGGTGGTGGCGCTAGCGTCCGGCCAGCAGGCGGCGGGCCGTATAGGTCATGACCAGCTCCTGGCGCTGGTTGAACACCTCGATCGACGAATCGACCACGGCGCGGCCGCTCTTCGAGGTAGGACGGATACCGGTCACGGTAATGCGCGCGTGGATCGTGTCGCCCACCAGCACCGGGCCAAGGATCTTCTGGGTCAGTTCGAGCATCGCCAGCCCGGTGCCCTGGATCATCGTCTGCAGGATGAAGCCCTCGATCAGCGAGTAGGTCAGCGCGGCCGGCACCGGACGCCCCTTGATGGCCCCGGCCTCGTAGCCCTCCTCGATGAAGATCGCCTCCAGCATGCCGGTCACCGAGATGAAGTTGACCAGGTCGGTCTCGGTCACGGTGCGGCGGAAGGTCTCGAAGACCTGTCCTTGCTCGATGTCCTGCCAGTAGAAGCCCTGCCCCAGGCGTTGCGGCTGTGCGTTGCTCATGAACGTCTCCTTGGTGTGGTCTGTCGGGTTGGCGGGCCGGTTCAGCGGCCCAGCGCGGCAATCTCGTCGTCGGTCAGCCCCACGCCGCCGAGCACCTCGCGCGTGTGTTCGCCCAGCCGGGGCGGCACTCCGGCGCGGGCGCGTTCGCCGTCGAAGCGCACCGGGGCGCCCGGAAAGCGCAGCGTGCCCATGCCGGGGTCTTCCACCTTGTCGAAGAAGTCCGTGGCGCGCAGGTGCGGATCGTTCACCAGTTCGTCGAGATCGTTGACGCGCGCCACCGGGATCTGCAGCCCCTCGCAGATCTCGATCCAGTCGGCGGTGCCGCGCTCGCGCACCAGCTCCCCGGTAATCTCGTAGAGCGTTTCGATATGGCGCGTGCGGGCGGCGATGTCGGTAAAGCGGGCGTCGGCGGCCAGGTCGTCGCGGCCGGCGGCCTGGAAGAAGTCGCGCCAGTGGGCATCGGTGTACGGCATCATGCAGACGTAGCCGTCCGCCGTCTGGTACGGGCGGCGCAGCGGCGCCAGCACGCGCGGATAGCCGGCCTGCGCGCGGGGCGGCTCGAAGTGCTGGCCGTACAGGTGCTCGACGAGGTTGAACGCCACCATCGACTCGAACATCGGCACCTCCACCATGCCGCCCTTGCCGCCATTGCGCTCGCGCCCGGCCAGCGCCGCGCTGATCGACAGCGCCGCCACCAGCCCGCTGGTCTTGTCGGCCGAGATCGTCGGGAAATAGCGCACGGTGCCGGTCTGCGCCGCCATCAGCGCCGCGTTGCCGCACAGCCCCTGGATGATGTCGTCATAGGCGGGACGGCCGCCGTAGGGACCATCCTCGGCAAAGCCGAGCAGGCTCACATAGACCAGGCGCGGATGGCGCGCCATCACGCTGGCCGGATCGAGGTCGAGCTTGCCGAGCTTCTGCGGGCGCATGCTGTGCAGGAAGACATCGGCGGTGGCCAGCAGCCGGTGCAGCGCGGCCTGCGCGGCGGGCTGCTTCAGGTTCAGCACCACACTCTTCTTGCTGCGGTTCACGCCGAGGAAGATCGCCGACATGCCGTCCTCGGTGGCCGGGCCGGTGCGGCGGGTGGAATCGCCTTCGGGAGTCTCCACCTTGATCACTTCGGCGCCGAGGTCGGCCAGCCACTGGCTGGCATACGGCCCCATCACCACGGTCGACAGGTCCACTACACGGATTCCGGCCAGGGGCAGCATCTGGGTCTCCTTCTCTTGCTTTGGCTTGCGGTATGACCCCGTAGCGTATGCCTGTGTCCAGATTGCGTCTAATATTAGTTTCTTAAGAACTGATATCCATCGAATATCACCATGGATCTCCGCCAGCTCCAGCAGTTTGTCGCCCTCGCCGAGACCGGCAACTTCCACCGTGCCGCCGAGCGGCTGCACATGGCCCAGCCGCCGCTCTCGATTTCGATCCGCAAGCTCGAAGCGTCGCTCGGCACCGCCCTGTTCGTCCGCACCACGCGCGGCGTGCGCCTGACCCAGGCCGGCGAGGCGGCGCTCGACGACGCACGGCGGGCGCTGTTCCATGTGGCGCAGGCGCGTGCCGCCGCGCTGTCGGCCGCCCATGGCGAGCGCGGCGCGCTGCGCATCGGCTTCGTGGGCTCGGCCACCTATGCGCTGCTGCCGCGCCTGATTCCGGCGTTCCGCGATGCGCATCCGGGCATCGAACTGATCCTGCACGAGTCCACCTCGGCGTCGATCCTCGAACGCATCGGGCAGGGCCAGCTCGATGCCGGGCTGGTGCGCTTTCCAATCCTGAGCAGCGGTCCGTTCGCGCTGATGCCGCTGGAGTCGGACACCTTCGTCGCGGCAGTGCCGGCCGAGAGCCGCTTTGCGGCACAGGAGCGCATTGCGCTGAAGGCGCTGGCCGACGAACCGTTCATCATGCACCCCGGCGCCGACGTGCCGAACCTGCGCGCGGTGGCGATGCTGCTTTGTCAGCAAGCCGGCTTCGTGCCGCGCATCGCGCAGGAGGCGGTCCAGGTGCAGACCATCGTCAGCCTGGTGGAGAGCGGCCTGGGCGTGGCGCTGGTGCCGGGGGTGGCGGCGCGCTACACCAACCGGCGCGTCCGCTTCCTGCCGCTGTCCAGCCCCCGGCCCGCCGCCGCCATCGGTATCGCGCTGGCCACCCGCCAGGGCACCGACGACCGCCACGTGCTGCGCTTCGTTGCCGCGGCGCAGCGCATCGCCACCGGATGAGCCACCGGGTATCCGAAGTGCACGGCGCGATACAAATGCCAGCCCCGGCACAGCTGTCGAATTTATTGATATCGGCGCAGAAGATCTTCACATCACGGGCTGATGCAAGCGCCGCCGGGCCGCGCGCCGCGTCCCGCCAAGGTTCGGCGCCGATGCCGGCCTGCCCGGCCCTGCACCGCCCGCGCCGGGCTGCGGGTGCACGTCTTGACACTCCATTGCACGATTCCTTTAATGGGTTACGCATAGCCGGCGCGACGTCCGGTACGCCTGTTCATGAGCCGAGGGAAATATGGATTCGGGTAGCGTTCAGGAACCACGGAACCCACAAGACCCACAGCGCAGGAAGGAAGAACTGCGCAGCTTCCTGTTTCTCACCGCCGTGATGGTGCCGGTACTTTCCGTCATCGTCGTGGCCGGCTACGGCTTCATCGTCTGGATGAGCCAACTGATCAGCGGACCGCCCACGCACTAGCCAGCGCGCATTTCCACAAGAAGAAAGCAGGAACAAGCCAACCGCAGTCTTGTTTCGGGGTAACACATGCCTGCAAGACGTTCCATCCCCATACAGCCCGTCGCCTCGGACGACGAGTGGCATATCGCCGGCATCATGGTCTATGCCCACCCCGCCGCGCTGGAGCGGGTGCGCATCGCCATTGCGGCGATGACCGGCACCGAGATCCATGCCGCCACCGAGACGGGCAAGCTCGTGGTCACCGTCGAGGCCCCCACCTCGCAGGCCATCGTGGCGCAGCTCACCTGCCTGCACCAGCTCGAGGGCGTGATCTCGGCCACGCTGGTCTACCAGCACAACGAAGACGCCGCAGCCATGTACGAGGAGATTGGCGATGTCAGTCACGCGTCGTGAATTCATCAAGCAGACCGCCATTGCCGCCACCGCCTCGGTAGCCGGCATTCCGGGCGCCGCCGAATCCGCCAATTTCGTCACGGACAGCGAAGTCACCAAGCTGAAGTGGTCCAAGGCGCCCTGCCGCTTCTGCGGCACCGGCTGCGGCGTGACGGTGGCCGTGCGCGACAACAAGGTGGTGGCCACGCAGGGCGACCCGCAGTGCGAGGTCAACAAGGGCCTGAACTGCGTCAAGGGCTACTTCCTGTCGAAGATCATGTACGGCCAGGACCGGCTGCTCAAGCCGCAGCTGCGCATGAAGAACGGCAAGTACGACAAGAACGGCGAATTCGCCCCGGTCAGCTGGGAGCGCGCGTTCGACGAGATGGAAGCCCAGTTCAAGCGCGTGCTCAAGGAAAAGGGCCCCACCGCCGTGGGCATGTTCGGCTCGGGCCAGTGGACGATCTGGGAGGGCTACGCGGCGTCCAAGCTCATGAAGGCGGGCTTCCGCACCAACAACATCGACCCCAACGCGCGCCACTGCATGGCGTCGGCCGTGACCGGCTTCATGCGCACCTTCGGCATGGACGAGCCGATGGGCTGCTACGACGACTTCGAGAACGCCGACGCCTTCGTGCTGTGGGGCTCGAACATGGCCGAGATGCACCCGATCCTGTGGACCCGCATCACGGACCGCCGCCTGAGCCACCCCAAGACCCGCGTGGCTGTGCTGTCCACGTTCACGCACCGCTCGTTCGACCTGGCCGACCTGCCGATCATCTTCACGCCGCAGACCGACCTGGCGATGCTGAACTACATCGCCCACCACATCATCAGCACCAACCGCGTCAACAAGGATTTCGTCAACAAGCACACGGTGTTCAAGGAAGGCGTGGCCGACATCGGCTACGGCCTGCGGCCCGACAACCCGCTGCAGAAGGCCGCGAAGAACGCCGGCAACCCCACCGACGCGAAGCCGATCACGTTCGACGAGTTCGCGAAGTTCGTCTCGAAGTACGACGCCAACTACGTGAGCAAGCTGTCCGGCGTGCCCAGGGACAAGCTCCAGCAACTGGCCGAGCTGTACGCCGACCCCAACGTCAAGGTGATGTCGCTCTGGACCATGGGCTTCAACCAGCACACGCGCGGCACGTGGGTCAACAACATGGTCTACAACGTGCACCTGCTGACCGGCAAGATCGCCACGCCGGGCAACAGTCCGTTCTCGCTGACCGGCCAGCCTTCGGCCTGCGGCACGGCGCGCGAGGTGGGCACGTTCTCGCACCGGCTGCCCGCCGACATGGTGGTCACCAACCCCAAGCACCGCGAGGAGGCCGAGCGCATCTGGAAGCTGCCCGCTGGCACGATCCCCGACAAGGTGGGCTACCACGCCGTGCTGCAGAACCGCATGCTCAAGGACGGCAAGCTCAACGCCTACTGGGTGCAGGTCAACAACAACATGCAGGCGGCCGCCAACATGATGCAGGAGGGGCTGCCCGGCTACCGGAACCCCGACAACTTCATCGTGGTCTCGGACGTCTACCCCACCGTGACCGCGCTCTCGGCCGACCTGATCCTGCCCAGCGCGATGTGGGTGGAGAAGGAAGGCGCCTACGGCAACGCCGAACGGCGCACCCAGTTCTGGCACCAGCTCGTGGATGCCCCGGGCGAGGCACGCTCGGACCTGTGGCAGCTCATGGAGTTCTCCAAGCGCTTCAAGGTGGAGGAAGTCTGGCCGGCGGACCTGATCGCCAAGAAGCCGGAGCTGCGCGGCAAGACGCTGTTCGACGTGCTGTACCGCAACGGCAACGTCGACAAGTACCCGGTCAAGGAGGCCAACGCCGAGTACCACAATGCCGAGAACAAGGCCTACGGCTTCTATGTGCAGAAGGGCCTGTTCGAGGAGTACGCGAGTTTCGGCCGGGGCCATGGCCACGACCTGGCGCCGTTCGACGCCTACCACGAGGCGCGCGGGCTGCGCTGGCCCGTGGTCAACGGCAAGGAGACGCGCTGGCGCTACCGCGAGGGCAGCGACCCCTACGTCAAGGCCGGCACGGGGTTCCAGTTCTACGGCAACCCGGACGGCAAGGCCGTGATCTTCGCGCTGCCGTACGAGCCGGCGGCCGAGTCGCCGGACAAGGAGTACCCGTTCTGGCTGGCCACCGGCCGCGTGCTCGAACACTGGCACTCGGGCTCGATGACGCGCCGCGTGCCCGAACTGTACCGGGCCTTCCCGAACGCGGTCTGCTTCATGCATCCCGAGGACGCCCGCGCGCTGGGGCTGCGGCGTGGCGTGGAAGTGGAAATCGTCTCGCGGCGCGGCCGCATGCGCACCCGCATCGAGACGCGCGGCCGCGACACGCCGCCCAAGGGGCTGGTCTTCGTGCCCTGGTTCGACGCCAGCCAGCTGATCAACAAGGTGACGCTCGATGCCACCTGCCCGATCTCGCTGCAGACCGATTTCAAGAAGTGCGCGGTCAAGATCGTCAAGGTCTAGGAGATGCCATGATGCCGACCCGATCCTGGCCTGCCCTGCTCGCCTTCTGCGCCTGGCTGGCGCTGGCCGCGTTCACGCTCCTGGCAACGCCCGCCGGCGCCCAGGGGCTCATCGACGCCATGCGCGGCCCCACGCCCGTGGGCAGCGAGACCAAGCCGCCGCTGCTGTATCCCACCGAGAACAAGGACATCCGCCGCACGCGCAACTACACGATGCAGCCGCCGACGATCCCCCACAAGATCGACGGCTACCAGCTGGACCGCGATTTCAACCGCTGCATGTTCTGCCATGCGCGCACGAAATCGGAGGAAACCGGCTCGATCCCGGTCAGCATCACGCACTACATGGACCGCGACAACAACGTGCTGGCCGAGGTCTCGCCGCGCCGCTACTTCTGCACCCAGTGCCACGTGCCGCAGGCCGATACCAAGCCGCTGGTGGGCAACACCTTCGTCGACGTGGAGACGATGCTCAAGCGGGCCGGTGGCGAGAAGGGTTCGAAGGACGGCGCCAAAAGCAGCAAGGCTGGCGGCACGACCAGCACCAAATAACGGGATCGCACGGGGCGAGCGATGAAAGGCAGACTCTGGGACCTCCTCAAGCGCTACTGGCGCACCATCAACCGCCCGAGCGCGTATTTCAGCCTGGGCTTCCTGACGCTGGGCGGCTTTATCGCCGGGGTGCTGTTCTGGGGCGCGTTCAACACCGCGCTCGAAGTGACCAACACCGAGAAGTTCTGCACCGGCTGCCACGAGATGCGCGACAACGTCTACCAGGAGCTGCAGGGCACGATCCACTTTACCAACCGCAGCGGCGTGCGCGCCAAGTGCTCGGACTGCCACGTGCCGCACAACTGGACCGACAAGATGGCCCGCAAGATGCAGGCATCGAAGGAGGTCTGGGCCAAGATCTTCGGCACCGTCAACACGCGCGAGAAATTCCAGGCCCACCGGCTCACGCTGGCCCAGCACGAGTGGGCGCGCTTCAAGGCCAACGATTCGCTCGAATGCCGCAACTGCCACGACTACCAGTCGATGGATTTCACGCGGCAAAGCCCGCGCGCGCAGGCCATGCACTCCACCTACCTCGCCAACAAGGAAAAGACCTGCATCGACTGCCACAAGGGCATCGCGCACCGCCTGCCAGACGTCGCTGCCGCGCCGGAGAAGTAGCACCATGGCCACCGTGGCCCTGGAGGCCAGCCAGCTGACGGTCCGCCGCATGGGCCGCACGGTCTTCCGCGACCTCGACCTCGCGCTGGCGCCGGGCGGCCTCGTGCAGGTGACCGGTCCGAACGGCGCGGGCAAGACCAGCCTGCTGCGCGTGCTGGCGAGCCTGGTGCCACCCGCGCAGGGACGGCTGTGCTGGCGCGGGCGCGAAGTGCGCGCCGGCGATGCCGGGTATCTGGCCAGCCTGGCCTATGTCGGCCACACCAACGGCGTCGACGCCGACCTCGACGCCACCGGGAACCTCCGCTTCGCCGCCCGCATGGCCGGCCTGCCCGTGCCCGATGCCGCCGCGCTGCGCCACGCGCTGGCGCAACTCGGGCTGGGCGCCGCGGCCGCCGTGCCGGTGCGCACGCTGTCGCAGGGCCAGCGCCGCCGGGTCTCGCTGGCGCGCCTGGCCCTGGCGCCGCGTGCGCTGTGGCTGCTCGACGAACCGCTGACCTCGCTCGATGCCGAGGCGTCGGACGGCTTCCACACGCTGCTGGCGCGCCATCTCGCCGAGGGTGGCATGGCCGTCATCGCCACGCACCAGCCGCTGCAGGCGCCGGGGCAGGTGCTGGCGCTCCGGGCACCGCGAGGCGCAGTGCCATGATCGCCGTACTGGCTTCGGTCATCGCCCACGACCTGTCGATCGCCTGGCGGCGGCGCAGCAGCCTGCTGGCGAGCGTGGTGTTCTTCGTGATCGTGTCGAGCCTGTTCCCGCTGGCGATCGGTCCCGATCCGCAGCAGTTGCGCCTGCTGGCGCCCGGCATCCTCTGGGTGGCCGCGCTGCTGGCGTCCATGCTGGCACTCTCGCGGCTGTTCGCGCAGGAACACGCCGATGGCAGCCTCGACCAATTGCTGCTCTCGCCCCACCCGCTCGCGCTGCTGGCACTTGGCAAGATCTGCGCGCACTGGCTGGCCAGCGGCCTGCCACTGCTGGTGCTGACGCCGCTGCTGGCGCAGCAGTACAGCCTGCCGGGCAGCGCCACGCTGCTGCTGACCGCCTCGCTGCTGGTCGGCACCCCGGCGCTGAGCCTGATCGGCGCGGTCGGCGCGGCACTGACGCTGGGCGTACGCGGCGGCGCCGTGCTGCTGTGCGTGCTGGTGCTGCCGCTGTCGATCCCCGTGCTGGTCTTCGGTGCCGGTGCCGGCGCCGCCGCCGACGCCGGGCTCGACGTGGCGCCGCATTTCTCGCTGCTGGGCGCGTGCCTGGCGCTCTCGCTGTGCGTCTGCCCGCTGGCCACGGCGGCGGGTCTGCGCATTTCGATGGAATAGCCAATAGCCCGACAAAACATGGCGATGCACCGCAACCTCCCGCTGCCTGACGCGCCCTCCCGCAACCGGCCCGCGCCGCGCCTGCGCTGGACCCGGCTGGCCTCCCCCGCCGCCTTCTACCCGCTGGCAGGCCGGCTGGCGCCGTGGTTCTTTGCGCTGGCGCTGGCGTGGCTCGCCATCGGCCTGTGGCTCGGCTTCGCGGTGGCGCCCACCGACGCCCAGCAGGGCGAGGTCTACCGCATCATCTTCATCCACGTGCCCGCCGCCTGGATGTCGATGTTCATCTACGTGCTGATGGCCGGCTACAGCGCGCTGGCGCTGGTGCTGCGCACGCGGGTGTCCTCGCTGATGGCCCAGGCACTGGCCCCGACCGGCGCCATGTTCACGTTCCTGGCACTGTGGACCGGTGCGCTCTGGGGCAAACCCACCTGGGGCACGTATTGGGTCTGGGACGCGCGGCTTACGTCCGAGCTGATCCTGCTGTTCCTCTACCTGGGCTATATCGCGCTGGCCTCCGCCATCGAAGAGCCGCGCCGCGCCGAGCGCGCCTGCGCCGTGCTGGCGCTGGTGGGCGTGGCCAACATCCCGATCATCTATTTCTCGGTGCAGTGGTGGAACACGCTGCACCAGGGCGCATCGGTCAGCCTGACCGCCGCCCCCACCATGGCCGCCACGATGCTGGCCGGCATGCTGGCCATGGCGCTGGCCTGCTGGATGTACACGATCGCCGTGGCGCTGGTGCGCGTGCGCTGCCTGCTGCGCGAGCGGGGAGAGATTGGCGCGCCCGCGCGGGAGGCCATGCCATGAGCGGGCACGCGGCCTACCTCGCCGGCGCCTTCGGCATGGCCTGCCTGGCGATCGTGCTCGAACTCGCGTTGCTGGCGCGCCGGCGCCGGCGCGCCCTGCCGGACGATCCGCAATGACGCCGCGCCAGCGCCGGCTCTCGCTGCTGCTTGCCGCACTGGCCTGCGGCGGCGTGGCGCTGGCTTTGGTGCTCAACGCGTTCCGGTCGAACCTGGTGTTCTTCTTCAGCCCGAGCCAGATTGCCGCGCGCGAGGCGCCGGTGGCCCGCGCGTTCCGGCTAGGGGGGCTGGTCGAGCCCGGCTCGATCCGGCGCGAGGGCGAATCGCTGACGATCCATTTCGTGGTGACCGATACCCGACACACGGTGCCCGTGGTCTATCGCGGCCTGCTGCCCGACCTGTTCCGCGAAGGCAAGGGCGTGGTGGCGCGCGGCGCCCTGGACGCCGGCGGCACGTTCGTGGCCAGCGAGGTGCTGGCCAAGCACGACGAGAACTACATGCCGCCCGAGGCGGCCGAGGCGCTCAAGCGCGCGGCCAACGACGGCGCCGGAAGCGCCGGAAGCGCCGGGGTGCGGCGATGATCGTCGAACTCGGCCATTTCGCCCTGATCTGCGCGCTGCTGGCCTCGCTGGTGCAGGCCGCGTTGCCGCTGGCCGGCGCGGCGCGCGGCTTCGTGCCGTGGATGGCGCTGGCGCGGCGCACCGCCGTGCTGCAATGGCTGCTGGTGCTGGCCGCCTACCTGGCGCTGACCCTGGCCTTCGTCGGCAACGATTTCAGCGTGCGCTACGTGGCCGGCAACTCGAACAGCGCGCTGCCGCTGGCCTACCGCGTCGCGGCGGTCTGGGGCGGGCACGAGGGCTCGATGCTGCTCTGGACACTGATGCTGGCCGGCTGGTCGTGCGCGGTAGCGCTGTTCAGCCGCCCGCTGCCGCTGCCGTTCGTGGCGCGCGTGCTCGGCGTGATGGGCGCGATTTCCAGCGGGCTGCTGCTGTTCCTGCTGCTGTCATCGAACCCGTTCCTCCGCCTGCTGCCCCGTGCCATGGAGGGGCGCGACCTCAATCCGCTGCTGCAGGACCCCGGCATGGTGTTCCACCCGCCCTTCCTCTACATGGGCTACGTGGGCTTTGCCGTGGCGTTCGCGTTCGCGCTGGCCGCGCTGCTCGAAGGCCGGCTCGACGCGGCCTGGGCGCGCTGGTCGCGGCCGTGGACGCTGCTGGCGTGGCTGTTCCTGACCGTGGGCATCGCGCTGGGCAGCATGTGGGCCTACTACGAGCTGGGCTGGGGCGGCTGGTGGTTCTGGGACCCCGTCGAGAATGCGTCGTTCATGCCCTGGCTGGCTGGCACGGCGCTGATCCACTCGCTGGCCGTGACCGAGAAACGCGGCGCGTTCCGCGCCTGGACGGCGCTGCTGGCCATCTTCACGTTCTCGCTGAGCCTGCTCGGCACGTTCCTGGTTCGTTCGGGCGTCCTGACCTCGGTACACGCGTTCGCCGTGGACCCGAAGCGCGGCGTGTTCATCCTGACGCTGCTGGCGCTGGTCACGGGGCTGGCGCTGGCGATCTTCGCGTGGCGCGCCCCGCAACTGACGCGCCGCGCCGATTTCACGCTGGCCTCGCGCGAGACCTTCCTGCTGGCCAACAACGTGCTGCTGGCCGTGGCCGCCGCCGCCGTGCTGCTGGGCACGCTCTACCCGCTGCTGCTCGACGTGCTGGGGCTTGGCAAGGTCTCGGTGGGGCCGGCGTATTTCGAGCAGGTGTTCGCGCCACTGATGGCCCCGGCCGTGCTGCTGATGGGCGCCGCGCCGCTGGCGCGCTGGCGCCGGGGCGAGTTCCCGCCGATGGCGCGGCGCCTGCGCTGGGCCGCCGTGGCCAGCGTGGCCGTGGGGCTGGGGCTGCTGCTGGTGCTGCGCCACCCCTCGGCACTGACCGGCATTGGCCTGACGCTGGCCGCGTGGGTCCTGCTCAGCGCGGCGGTCAGCCTGGCCGGCAAGCTGAAGCACCGCGATGGCTGGCGCGCCGCGCTGCGCCAGCTGCCGGCCAGCTACGGCGGCATGCTGCTGGCCCACGCGGGCGTGGGCGTGTTCATCGTCGGCGTGACGATGGTCAACAGCCAGGAAACCATGCGCGAACTGGCGATGCGTCCCGGCGACTCGGTCACGGTGGAGGGCTACGTGTTCCGCTTCGACGGCGTGGTGCCGGTCACGGGCCCCAACTACGAGGCGCTGCGCGGGGTGATTTCGGTCACGCGCCACGGCCAGCCGGTCACCACGCTCGGCACCGAGCGGCGCATCTACCGCAGCCAGGACATGCCGACCACCGAGGCCGCCATCGACACCGGCTTCGCGCGGGATCTCTACGTGGCCATCGGCGAGGCCGCCGGCGAGCGGGTCTGGGCGGTGCGCATCTATGTGAAGCCGTTCGTGAAGTGGATCTGGGCCGGCTGCGGCCTGATGGCCCTGGGCGGGCTGATGGCCGCGTGCGATCGCCGCTACCGCCAGTACCGGGTGCGCCAGCCGGACCCGGTTGCCGTGGCATCGGTGCCGCCGCTGGCGTTGCCGCGCCGCGAGGATGGGCGCCCATGACCCGCTTCCTGCTGCCACTCGCTGTCTTTGTCGCCATCGTGCTGGCGCTCGGCGCCGGCCTGCGCCACGATCCGCGCCAGTTGCCCTCGGCACTGGTCGGGCGCCCGGCACCGCAGTTCGCGCTGCCGGTGCTCGACGCCCCGCCCTCGGCGCCGCCCATGGTCAGCGCCGCCGACCTGCGCGGCAAGGTGTGGATCCTGAACGTCTGGGCGTCGTGGTGCGCCGCGTGCCGCAGCGAGCATCCGCTGCTGGTGGAATTCGCCGGGCAGTCCACGGTGCCGCTCTACGGCCTGAACTACAAGGACACCGAACCGGCCGCCCGTGGCTGGCTGCGGCAGATGGGCGATCCCTACGTGCACTCGCTGGTGGATGCCGACGGCCGCGTGGGCATCGATTTCGGCGTCTACGGCGTGCCCGAGACCTACATCATCGACCGGCAGGGCGTGGTGCGCTTCCGCCAGGTGGGCCCGGTCACGCCCGAGTCCCTCGAACGGCAGATCAAGCCGCTGCTGCGCCAGCTGGAGCAGGAGGGCAGCCATGCGTAGCCTGCTTGCCGCGCTGGGGCTGGCCGTGGCGGTATCGGCCCACGCGGCCCACGCCGCCCCGTCCGACGCCGATCTCGACGCGCGCGTGCACGCGCTGGCGCAGCAACTGCGCTGCGTGGTCTGCCAGAACCAGACACTGGCCGATTCCAACGCCGAACTGGCCATCGACCTGCGCGCCCAGATCCGCGCGCAGCTGACCCAGGGCGCCAGCGACCAGACGATCAAGGACTTCATGGTGCAGCGCTACGGCGAGTTCGTGCTGTACGACCCGCCTTTCCAGGCGTCGACATGGCTGCTGTGGCTGGGACCGTTCGGATTGCTGGCGGGGGTGGTGGCGTGGTTGTGGCGGCGGTGGGCAAGAGGGCGGCGTTCGGTTCGCTCGCCGCTTCCGCTTGCCGCACCCACGGTTCGCTCCCCCAACCCCTCTCCCGCATGCGGGAGAGGGCAGCAAACCGGCTCCCGCTGGACCACCGCTACCCTCTCCGTCGTCCTGCCCCCTGCCGCCGCCCTGCTCTACCTCCATCTCGGCAACCCGGCCGCGGTGATACAGGGCGACGACGCGCACAGCCTGTCCGGCGATGCCCATACTCCGACAATCGGTCAGATCGAATCGATGGTGGACGGGCTGGCGCGGCGGCTTCAGGCAAATCCGGACGATGCGCAGGGCTGGGCCATGCTGGCGCGGTCCTACGCGGTGATGGAACGGTTCGACGATGCGGCCGCCGCGTATGGCAAGGCCGTGGCGCTGGCCCCGGGCGTCGCGTCGCTACGCTCGGACTATGCCGACGTGCTCGCCAGCGTCAACGACGGCTCGCTGCAGGGCCAGGCGCTGACGCAGATCCGGGCCGCGCTGGCCGCGGACCCCGATGATCCCAAGGGCCTGGCGCTGGCGGCCAGCGCCGCCGCGCAGCGCGGCGATACCGCCGAAGCGGTGGCCCACTGGGAGCATCTGCAACGGCTGCTGCCAGCCGATTCTCAGACCGCCGCGCGCATCGCCGCGAACCTCGCCGCAGCACGCGGCAAGTGACGAAATCTTCGCGTGACCTCGAAAACTCGCATAAGCGTGCTTGGTACCGCCTTGCGCGAGCGCAAACGCCCATTGGGTGAATAGTCCGACAATGCGCGCTTCCCAAGCCTTACTTCCGAGTCTTATGTGGTCCACTCACCCGCCTCGCAAGCCGGACCCGCCGGGCAGCACCCCAGCACCGGAACGCGAGCGCTACACCGTCGCCCTTCCAGTCCGCCCCCCTGAAGACTTCCAGCATCACAACCCGCCGATCCGCCACGTGAACACGGGGCATCTGCGCCGCTTCATCCTGTTGATGCAGTTCCGCTCCGCCATTGCGGCGGAGCGCCACAGCGGCATCCGCGCGGCCTGCATCCTCTACGCCACGCGCCGCATAGAGGAGCGCCTCGGCGTGGTCCTGTTCATCCGCGAATCCAATCAGATGCTGCCCACGCCCGCCGCGATCCGCCTCTACCCCTGCGCCGTCAGGCTGCTGGCCATGTGGGACACCATCATCGAGGATTCCCACGCGCGCAGCCGGAACCAGGCCCCCACCGACGAGTGAAGGCCCGCCCCCCCGACGCCGTCAGAAGCCAGCGCGTGCCTGGATGTACACCATGCGCGGCGCACCGACCATGCGGCCTGCATTGCCATCGACGTTGCGGGTGTAGTAGCGCTTGTCGAACACGTTGTTCAGGCCGATCGTGATGTCGGTGCGCTTCCATTGCGGCACCTTGAACATCGCCTGCAGGTTCCAGGTGCGGAACCCCGGGATCTTGCCCACGTTGGCGCTGGCCGACTCGGCGACCGTGTTGGCGGTGTCCGAATACTGCGAGCTCTGGTGCGTGGTTGACACGTTGAACGTCCAGTTGCGCCAGTCGTAGCGGGCGCCCAGCGTGTCGGTGTTGCGCGAATAGAAGGGAACGTCTAATCCGGCCGTGGTGCCCGATTTCTGGATGGCGCGCGTGTACGTGTAGTTGGCGTACAGGTTCAGGCCGCCCAGCAGGCTGGCGCGGTCGAACGTGTAGTCGATGGCCGATTCCACGCCGTCGTGGTCGGTGGCGCCGATGTTCCGGAACGTGGCCGGCACCAGGCCCGGCACCTGCAGGATCTGGTTGTCGAACTTGATCTTGAACGCGGTCAGCTCGGCCTTGATGCGGCTGTCGGTCCAGCGCGTGCCCACTTCGAACGTCTTGGCCACTTCGGGCTGCAGCGGGTTGCCGGGCGTCTGCGAGTTCAGCTGGATGTTCTGCACCGGGCCGAACGACGTGCTGTAGTCCGCGAAGACGGTCCAGGCGCTGTTGACCAGGTAGGAGACATTGAGCGACGGCAGCGCCTTGTTGTTTACGCTGTCCCACTGGGTCGGCGAATTGACCTGCTGGCGCGTGGTGCTGATGTGCTCGAAACGTACCCCGGGCACGATGCGCCACTTGCCGTAGGCGATGCGGTCGTCGATGTAGACGGCGTGGGCGTCGGTGGCGTTGTCGAAGCTCGACGGCGCGCCGCGCACGCCGGTCACCGTATTGATATTGATCGAATTGTCGTCGCCGCGCTCGCGGATGTAGCGGTAGCCCACCGTGATGTCGTGCGTGGTCGGCCCCAGCGCCACGCGCTGCGTGAAGCGCGGCTCGATGCCGAACGTGGTGTAGTTGCGCGGCTGGAAGATCGCCGTCGTGGCGGTCTGCTGCAGCGTGCTCTGGCGGTAGCTGTCGTTGAAGAACGTGCGGATCTCGAACTCCTGGTTGGCCGAGATCGTGTTGATGTAGCCGAGGTCGAAGCCGTAGCGGTTGCCGCTCCAGTAGTCGTTCGGACGCGTGTTCTGGAACGGATCGGCGTTGTACTGGGCCACGGTCAGGCCGCCCGGCGTCTTCGACTTGACGTCGAAGTACGACAGCTTGCCGTAGACCTGCTGCGTCGGCGTGATGTCGTAGGCGAACTTCACGGCCAGGTCGTGCACGTCGTCGTCGCTGCCCTTGCGCCAGTCGCGGCCGGTCATGCCCGAGTACAGCAGCGCCAGGCCCAGGCCGCTTTCCAGCGTGGTGCCCACGAAGGCGTCGTACTGGGTGTTCTTGCCGCCGCCCTCGGTATAGATGTTCTCGCGCACCGAGGCGTCGCCGGTGATGCCGGGGCCGGCCGGGATCGGCTTGGTCGTGAAGTTGATGATGCCGCCCACGTTCTGCGGGCCGTAGCGCACGGCGCCGCCGCTGCGCACCACGTCGATCGTCTCGATGTTGCCAAGGCTGACCGGCGCAAACGAGAGCTGGGGCTGGCCGTAGGGCGCCACCGCCAGCGGAATGCCGTCGAGCAGCACCGTCGAGCGCGGCGTGTAGCGCCCGGTCAGGCCGCGCACGCCGATGTTCAGCGAGATCGAACTGCCGGCCGTGCCGGAGTTGTCGGTGGACTGCACGCCCGGGATGCGGCGCATCACGTCGCCGATGTTGGTGGCGCCGCTCTGCTCGATCTGCTTCTCGTCCACGATGGTCCGCGCGCCCGCGAACGTCTTGACGCTGTTCTGCAGGCCGGTACCGAGCCAGTTGCCGGTGACCGAGACCGTTTCGAGCATCTTCTCGGTGGTGCCCTCCCCGGCGGCGTCGGTCTGGGCAAGTGCGCCCGGCGGCGCCATGCACAGGACCGCCACGGCAACGGCCGTGGCGCACAACGTGGTTTGGGGTACGGCAGGCTGCTGGCCGCGGCGGCTCGAATCCATGGTCTCTTCCCTTGTAACTTTTACGACATGAAAGGCCATGAATGTAAATGATAATTGTTCCCGGATGGGCCACGAAAGCCGCCGCGCGCCGACAATTTTCACGGACCGAAACGAACTGTTGCCCCGGTGCGACGAAACTGCTTGCCCTAGGCAAACGACTACGTCGTTGAGCGCGCAAACGCCCCGGATGTCCAGACAGGCACGGTCTGCGCATATGTCTGCGTCATGTAGGCGGGCGCCAGACAGAAGCGCCTGACCCGCCATCGTAGAATGGCGCCTGGCTCGACCCACCAAGGATCCCCATGACCGATACTCCCGGTCTGCATCACAAGTTCTTCCTGCTGTTGCTGGCGCTGGTCACCGTGGCGTTCATCTGGATCCTGCTGCCGTTCTACGGGGCGGTCTTCTGGGGCGCGGTGCTGGCCATCATCTTCGCGCCGCTGCAGCGGCGGCTGGTGAACCGGCTGCGCGGCCGGAGCAACCTGGCGGCGCTGCTGACCCTGCTGCTGGTGCTGGTACTGGTGATCCTGCCGATGACCTTCATCACGATGTCGCTGATCCAGGAGGGCGTAAACCTCTACGACAGCATCCGGTCCGGGCAGATCAACTTCGGCCACTACTTCCAGTCGGCCGCCGACGCGCTGCCCCCGGTGGTGCGCGACATCCTGGCCCGCGCCGACCTGGCCAGCCTCTCCGATGTCAAGGACAAGCTCAGCGCCAGCGCGCTGCAGACCAGCCAGATGGTGGCCACGCGGGCGCTCAGCATCGGCCAGAACACCGCTCAGTTCATGATCAGCTTCGGCATCATGCTCTACCTGCTGTTCTTCCTGCTGCGCGACGGCACCCAGTTGGCCCGGCGCATGCGGCAGGCCGTGCCGCTGAGCCCCGCGCACAAGATCCACCTGTTCCAGAAGTTCACCACCGTGGTACGCGCCACGGTCAAGGGCAACATCGTGGTGGCGGTGGTGCAGGGCGCGCTGGGCGGCGGCATCTTTGCCGTGCTCGGCATCCAGGGCGCGCTGCTGTGGGCCGTGGTGATGGGGTTCCTGTCGCTGCTGCCGGCCGTGGGCGCGGGGCTGATCTGGCTGCCGGTGGCGGTCTATTTCCTGCTGGTGGGCGAGGTGCTCAAGGGTTGCGTGCTGATCGGCTTCGGCGTGCTGGTGATCGGCATGGTCGACAACGTGCTGCGCCCGATCCTGGTTGGCAAGGACACCCAGATGCCCGACTACGTGGTGCTGATCTCCACGCTGGGCGGCATGGCGCTGTTCGGGCTCAACGGGTTCGTGATCGGGCCGCTGGTGGCGGCGCTGTTCATCGCCTGCTGGGACCTGAACGGTGCCGACGACCCGGCGCGCCCCACCCCCTGACGGCGCACCATGGACCGGCTCCAGGCAATGAAGACCTTCGTGGCTGTCGTGGACAGCGGCGGCTTCACGCCGGCCGCGCGCCAGCTTGACATGTCGCTGAGCGTGGTCAGCCGGGTCGTGACCGAACTCGAAGCGCACCTGGGCGTGCGGCTGCTCACGCGCACCACGCGCGTGGTGCGGCCCACCGCCACCGGCGTGGCCTATTACGAGAACTGCCGCCGCATCCTGGGCGACATCGACGATGCCGAGCTGGCGGCGGCCGGCGCCCACGAGGCGCCACGCGGACGGCTCTCGATCACGGCTTCGGTGCTGTTCGGGCGCCGCTACGTGACGCCGCTGGTGGTGGAATACCTGCTGCGCTACCCCGAGGTCGACGTCGATTGCCTGCTCATCGACCGCGTGGTCAATTTCATCGACGAGGGGATCGACGTGGGCGTGCGGATCGGGCCGTTGCCGAATTCGTCGCTGCAGGCGATTCAGGTCGGGCAGGTACGGCGCGTGGTCTGCGCGGCGCCGTCCTATCTGGCGCGCCACGGCGCGCCTGCCGCGCCCGAGCGGCTGGCCGACCATACGGTGATCCAGGCGACCGGCGCGTCGACGGTCCCCGAGTGGCGCTTTCAGCACAACGGCGACCCGTTTGCCGTACGGCTGCATCCACGGATGACCACCACGACCAACGATTCGGCGATTGCCGCCGCCGTGGCCGGCTTGGGCCTGGCGGGCGTGCTGTCGTACCAGGTGGCCGACGAACTGCGCGACGGCCGGCTGCAGGTAGTGCTCGAAGATTTCGAACAGCCACCGCTGCCGATCCACGTGATCCACCGCGAAGGCCGCCATGCGATGCACAGGGTGCGGGCCTTCATCGACCTCGCCGTCGATACCCTGCGGGCCAATGCCGCGCTGAACCCTTCCGCCTGAACCTCCGGGTTTCGCCGATTCTCCCGAATCCAGG
This sequence comes from Cupriavidus agavae, assembly GCF_004217045.1. GTDB lineage: Bacteria > Pseudomonadota > Gammaproteobacteria > Burkholderiales > Burkholderiaceae > Cupriavidus > Cupriavidus agavae. The sequence goes on along the minus strand of NZ_SGXM01000005.1, from coordinate 105,581 downwards.
AAGAATCCCTTGTCGTCCCGGCCATTTTTCCCGCCCGGCGGCGCGTCTATAGTCGTTCCGAACGCGGCATCCAACCCGGAAGCCGCAACAATCGACAGGACGCCCCGACCATGCAGCTCTACGGCCACCCCCTCTCCGGACACGCCCACCGCGCCCGCCTGTTCCTGGGCCTGCTGGGCCAGCCCGCCGACATCATCGATGTCGATCTGGCGGCCCGCGCCCACAAGGCTCCCGAATTCCTGAAGCTCAATCCGTTCGGACAGGTGCCGGTGCTGGTCGACGGCAACCAGATCGTCAGCGATTCGAATGCCATCCTCGTCTATCTGGCCCGGAAGCTGGGCCGGACCGACTGGCTGCCCGAAACCCCGGCCGGAGCGGCGGCAGTGCAGCGCTGGCTGTCGGTGGCGGCGGGCGACATCGCCTTCGGCCCGGCCACGGCGCGGCTCAAGACGGTCTTCAAGGCGCCGGTCGATGCCGACGCCGCCATCGCCCGCGCCCAGGTGGTACTGCAGCGCATGGACGACGCACTGGCCGCCAGCCCGTGGATCGCCGCCGATCACCCGACCATTGCCGACGTGGCGCTCTACAGCTACACCGCGCGTGCGCCCGAAGGCTACGTCGACCTGGCCCCATTCGCCAACGTGCGCCAGTGGCTGGCCCGCGTGGAGGCGCTGCCCGGCTTCGTGCCGTTCCAGCAGACCCCGGTCGGCCTCGCCGCCTGATTCCCATCCGCCCCGTCCGCCCAGGAGAGCGCCATGTCCCCCGTCCAGTCGTCGCAAGTGGAACGCCAGCCCGGCACGCCGTGGCACGCCGGTGAACGCCTGTTGCAGGCCCATGCGGGCATGGAGGCGCGCCTGGCCGAAGTGGGCCCGCGCGTGGTGCGCGATTTCATGCCCGAGCAGCATCGTGATTTCTTCAAACAACTGCCGTCGATCGTGATCGGCGCCGTGGCGCCCGATGGCCGCCCGTGGGCCACGGTGCGCGCCGGCGCGCCCGGCTTCATGGATTCGCCCGATCCGCGTGCGCTCGACCTCGCCGTGATCCGCGACCCCGCCGATCCGGCCGAGGCCGGGCTCGAAGACGGCAACGCCATCGGCCTGCTCGGCATCGAGCCGGCCACGCGCCGGCGCAACCGCATGAATGGCACGGTCGCGCGTACCGGCGCCGCCCGCTTCCGCGTGGCCGTGGGGCAGAGCTTCGGCAACTGCCCGCAGTACATCCAGAAGCGCGACTTCGCGCTGGTACGCGACCCAGCCACCCCCACCGACGTGGCGCCGCAGGTCATGAGCGTGCTCGACGAGCGTGCCCGCAAGCTGATCGGCGCTTCGGACTCGTTCTTCGTGGCGTCGTACGCGGATCTGGCGAGCGGCGAGCGGCAGGTGGACGTCTCGCACCGGGGCGGCAAGCCGGGCTTCGTGCGCGTGGATGCGGACGGCGGGCTGACGATTCCCGATTTTCCGGGCAACACGTTCTACAACACGCTCGGCAACCTGATGGTCAACCCCGTGGCCGGACTCGTGTTCGTGAACTACCCCACCGGAGACCTGCTGCAGATGACGGGCCGCACCGAGGTCATCACCGATTCGCCAGAAATCGCCCGGTTCGAGCGCGCTCAGCTACTGTGGCGCTTCATGCCCGAAACCATCGTGCGGCGCGACCGCGCGCTGCCGCTGCGCTGGGATTTCATCCCCGGCGGGGCGTCGCCGCAGGCGCTGGCCACGGGCAGCTGGGGCTGAGCAGGGCGGGCTGTCCAGATGACATGCGGCTGTGCCACAATCGCGCCATTTTCTGGCCCGACCGGATACCGCCCATGTCCCTCCAAGCCCTGCAGCACATCGACCCGATGTCGCTGCTCGACACCGCGATCAGCCTGGCCGCCGCGTTCATTCTCGGCGGCATCATCGGCTTCGAGCGCCAGTACCGCCAGCGCACCGCCGGGTTGCGCACCAACGTGCTGGTGGCCGTGGGCGCGGCGATCTTCGTCGACATGGCCAACCACCTGGCCGGCGCCGAGGGTGCGGTGCGCGTGGTGGCCTACGTGGTTTCCGGCATCGGCTTCCTGGGTGCCGGCGTGATCATGCGCGAGGAAGGCAATGTGCGCGGGCTCAACACGGCCGCCACGCTGTGGGGATCGGCCGCCGTGGGCGCCTGCGCCGGGTCGGACCTGATCGCCGAGGCGGCCATCGGCGCGCTGTTCGTGCTGGCCGCCAATACGCTGCTGCGCCCCGTGGTGGACCGCATCAACCGCCAGCCGCTGGACACAACGGCCGTCGAGGTCACGCACACCGTGCATGTGATCACGTCGCGCGATTATCAGAAAACGGCGATGCGGCTGCTGGAGGAAGCGCTGGAGGCGGCGCAGTATCCGACCGGGGATCTGGAAGTACGCGCGTTCGGCGAGCAGGACGTGGAAATCGAAGCCGTGCTGGCCGCGACGTCGGTGGACGGGGACGTGCTCGACAAGATCGTGGCGCGCTTGGGTGGAACGAGTGTGGTCAGCCAGGCGTTCTGGAGTGCGAGTACGTCGGATTGAGGGCGACGCCACGTGCTATGCGTTCAGCCACCGCCCCCGCCACCATCTGCCCCAGCACCCGCAGCACCGTGATTTCCTCCGCCGTCCAGGTATCCACGGCCGCGAGGTAGTTGAACGTGCCGATCACGCGTCCGCCGTGGCACAGCGGCACGTTGACCACGCCGTTCAGCCCCAGCCCGCGGATGACGGCGATGTCGTCGAAAACGGCGGCCAGCGCCTCGTCTCCCTCGCCAACGAACACCTCGCCGCGCACCAGCAACTGGCGCGTCCACGCCGTGTCGCCCTTGAGCTTCTTGCCGCCCACCGGATACGCGGCCGGGTCCGACGACCAGAGCCGCTCGATCTCGCCGCTGCGGGCGTGCCAGGCGTTGATCGTCAGCAGCCCCGGCCCGGCAAGGTCGAGCGTGGCCTGCCCCACCGCGTCCATCACGGCACGCGGGGTGGCTGCGTCGCGCAGGCGGTCGAACAGCGCGTTGAGGTGGTTCTGCCAGTGGCCCAGCGTGTCGACGCTCGCCATCATTCGCCCTGGATGCCCAGTTCCTTGATCAGCTTGCCGTAGCGCTCGCTGTCGCGGCGCAGGATCTTTCCGAACTCCTGCGGCGTCGAGGTGGCCGTTTCCACGCCGATGGCGTCCATCTTGGCCTTGACCTCGGGCAGCGTCATCACGCGGTTGATCTCGGTGTTGAGCTTGGCCACCAGCGGCGCCGGCATGTTCTTCGGGCCGAAGGCGCCGTACCAGACCGCCAGTTCATAGCCGGGAATCGTCTCGCCCACGGTCGGCACGTCCTTGAGCAGCGGCGAGCGCCTGGCCTCGGTGACCGCCAGCAGCTTGAGCTTGCCGGCCTTCACGTGCGGCAGCGTCTGCGTGCCGGCCGAGAACAGCAGTTGCGTCTGGCCCGCCACGGTGTCCACCACGGCCGGGGCGCCGCCCTTGTAGGGCACGTGCAGCATCTGCACGCCGGCCATCTTCTCGAACAGCACGGCGCTCAGATGGTTGGTGGAGCCCGGGCCGGCGCTGGCGTAGGCCAGCTTGCCGGGGTTGGCCTTGGCGTAGGCGATCAGTTCCTTGACGTTGTTGGCCGGCACCGACGGGTTCACGACCATCGTGTTGGTCACGTAGGCCAGCAGGCCCAGCGGCGTGAAGTCGTCCACGCCCTTGAACGGCATGTTGGCCATCAGCGCCGGGTTCATCGCGTGCGTGCTCATCGAGCCCACCAGCAGCGTGTAGCCGTCCGGCTGCGCGCGGGCCACCATGGCCGAGCCGATGTTGCCCGAGGCGCCCGGCTTGTTGTCCACGATGACCGGCTGGCCCAGCGATCTGGTCAGGTGCTCGGACAGCACGCGCGCGAGGATGTCGGTGGAGCCGCCGGCGGCCCACGACACGATCAGCGTGATGGGCTTGGCGGGATAGGCGTCGGCTGCCCCGGCGAGGCTGGCGAACGACGTGGTCAGTGCGGCGGCACCGCACAACAGAGCCTTCAATACGGACCTCATGATGCAACTCCCCTTCTGTCTTCAGCGTTTGTAGTATGTGATTTCCGCGCCGCTCAGCGTCCGACGGCGTAGCCCTGCATGCCCCGCGCGTTGGCGCCGGCGCGCAGCACCAGCCGGCCGCGGGCGTCGCGCTCGCGCGTGCAGGCCGACATGCGGCCCTCGGACCAGTCTTCTCCCACGCGAACTTCGTGCCCGCGCGCGCGCAGCGCGTCGAGCGTGCGGGCCGGCATGCGGCCCTCCACGGTCAGCCGGTTCAGCGTGGTCTGGCGCGGCCAGAACGATTGCGGGAAGTGGTCCACGTGCCAGGCCGGCGCGTCGATGGCCTCCTGCAGGTTCATGCCGTGCACCGCGTGGCGCATGAAGAACGCCAGCTGCCACTGGTCCTGCTGGTCGCCGCCGGGCGTGCCGAACGCCATGTACGGCTCGCCGTCGCGCAGGCACAGCGACGGCGACAGCGTGGTGCACGGGCGCTTGCCCGGTGCCAGCGAATTGGGCAGGCCCGGTTCGAGCCACGTCATCTGCAGGCGGGTGTTCAGCGCGAAACCCAGCGCCGGGATCGTCGGGCTCGACGACAGCCAGCCGCCCGACGGCGTGGCCGCCACCATGTTGCCGTGGCGGTCGATCACGTCGATGTGGCAGGTATCGCCCACGAAGATCTCGCGCTCGGCCCACTCGGCCACCGGCGGCAGCGCGGCGAACGTGGGCTCGCCAATGCCGAAGCGCGTATCGGCCACGGCCAGCGTGCGCTCGGCCACGGCGAGGTCAGGCATGCGGGGCGCGCGGCCGTCGAGCGTGCCCGGTTGCAGCACCGCCGACGCGCGCTCGCCGATCAGCGCGGCGCGCGCGGCCAGGTAGTGCGGGTTCAGCAGCGCGCCCAGGCGGCTGGCCTCGAACCGCGGATCGCCGTACCAGGCGGCGCGGTCGGCCATGGCCAGCTTGGCGGCCTCGGCGATCTTGTGGACGAACTCGGGCGAGGTGGGCGCGTGGGCGTCGATCCCCGCGTGGCGAAGCATGCCAAGCTGCTGCAGGAATACCGGCCCCTGGCTCCAGATGTCGCACTTGGCCATCGTATATCGGCCAAAATCGAGCGTTACGGGCGCTTCCACGGTGGGCTGCCAGCCGGCCAGGTCGTCGTAGCGCAGCAGGCCCGTGTGCTTGTCGCCCGTGGTGTCGCGCACGGGGGTGTCGGTGCAATAGGCGTCGATGGCTTCGGCCACGAAGCCGCGATACCAGCAGTCCAGCGCGGCATCGATCTGGCCGGTACGGGTGTCGCTCTGCGCCTGGGCCGTCTCGACGATGCGCGTGTAGGTATCGGCCAGCACCGGCAGCGTGTGCATGGCGCCGGGGCGCGGCACCTTGCCATCGGGCAGCCAGGTGCGCGCGGAGCTGTGCCACTCGTCGCGGAACAGCGCCTGCACGGCCAGGATGGCCTGCGAGATGCGCGGCACCAGCGGAAAGCCGTCGCGCGCGTAGCCGATGGCCGGCGCCAGCACATCGGCCACCGACCATGTGCCGTGGTCGCGCAGCATCGTCATCCACGCGCCGAACGCGCCGGGCACCGTGGCCGGCATCAGGCCGATGCCGGGCATCATTTCCAGGCCCTGCGCGCGCAGGGCTTCGGGATCGGCCAGCGCCGGGGCGGGACCCTGTCCGCAGACGGAACGCATGGCGCGGTCCCGCTCGCTCCAGAGCAGGATCGGCACCTCGCCGCCGGGGCCGTTCAGGTGCGGTTCCACCACCTGCAGCACGAAACCGGCCGCCACGGCGGCGTCGAAAGCGTTGCCGCCCCGTTCGAGCACGCCCATCGCGGTCTGCGTGGCCAGCCAGTGCGTGGAGGCGGCAACGCCAAACGTACCGACGATCTCCGGGCGTGTCGTGAACATGGGTAAATGACTCCTCTTGCAGGCATTTGATGGTGATTCGAGTATAGGCAGCCGGAATAACTGCGGAGATCGAAAAACTTATCGTTGCATTACCATTCGGTTATACGACTTCGCCCCCTCCCCACTGCCATGCCCATTGCCACTGACAAGCTGCTGCATCAAATCGTGTCGCGCTTGCGCCTGCGGCATTTGCCGCTGCTGCTGGCGTTGGAACGCCAGCGCTCGATCTCGCGCGTGGCCGCCGAGCTGAACCTGTCCCAGCCGGCGGTGACCAAGGCGCTGCGCGAGATCGAGGACATCTTCATGACGCCGCTGTTCACGCGCACCCGCAACGGGCTGGAACCCACCGCCACCGGTGTGGCCGTGCTGGCCCATGCGCGCACCACGCTGGCCGACGCCGATGCGCTGGGACGGCAACTGAGCGTAATCGAGGCGGGCCGGCGCGGACGGCTGCGCATCGGCGTGATTCCGTACACGGCCCGCGCCGTGCTCGACGCCGCGCTGGCCTACGGGCTGGGCCAGTCGCCCCGCATCGCCGTGCTGGTGCGGGAAGGCACGACCGACGAACTGGTCAACGCGCTGCGGCTCCACGAACTCGATTGCGTGATCGCGCGCTCGTTCTACGAGGCCGGCGAGGACATCGTGCAGCAGCCGCTATACCGCGAGGAACCGGTGCTCGTGGTACCGTCGCGGGCGCAGGCGCGGCTGGCGCGCGGCGGACTCGACTGGAAACGGCTGGCCGAACTCGACTGGATCCTGCCCCCGCCCCACACCCCGGTCCGCCGCACCATCAACACGATGTTCGCCGTGGCCGGCGTGGCCCCGCCGCTGCCGATCGTCGAAACCTATTCGATCAAGCCGATGGCCACGCTGCTGCGCAGCCAGCCCGACACCATCACGATCGTCCCGCGCGCCGTGGCCGCCGAACTGGCCGACCTTGGCGATGCGGCGACGCTGCCGTTCTCGCTGAGCTGGGATCTGCCGTCGGTGGGCGTGATGTGGCGGCGCGAGGCCGAGGTGAATGAGATGGTGGCGGGGATGGTGGCGGCGTTGCGGGGGGTTTTGCCCCCCTCTTCCGCATAGTGGGAGAGGGGAGAAAACCGACGCGAAAACATCAGACATCAGCATCAATGAAAACCATCTCCCTCTACTTCCTCACCGCCCTGGCCGAAATCCTCGGCTGCTACCTGCCCTACCTCTGGCTGCGCCAGAACGGCAGCCCGTGGCTGCTGCTGCCGGGCGCCGTCTCGCTGGCCGTATTCGCGTGGCTGCTGACGCTGCATCCCGACGCCTCGGGTCGCGTCTATGCCGCCTACGGCGGTATCTATATAGCGGTGGCCATCGCCTGGCTCTGGCTGGTCGATGGCGTGCGCCCTTCGGTCTGGGATGTGACAGGTGTCACAATCGCCATCGCTGGCATGGCCGTGATTGTCTTTCAGCCTCGGTAACATCAGATATAAAGGCGATTTACCGGTCACTTCTCGCTGACAAAAACCGTCAATTTGTGCACCATGCGCCCTACCCTCCGGACGTGGGGTGACAAATTCCGGCAGTTACATCGAGTTACACCTGACAAGAAATCTCACATTTCAGTCCTTGGTGACGGGTTTCCGGCGGTTTCGGGGGCTGGCACACCTGTTGCTCTATAGCTCCCCGACAGCAACACGCTGTTCTCAACAAATTACAGGGGTCAATTCCATGAAAAAAGCACGGATGGGAATCCACCAACGGGTCCAGAAGGGTTTCACGCTGATCGAACTGATGATCGTGGTCGCGATCATCGGTATCCTGGCTGCTATTGCGATTCCGCAATATCAGGATTACACCGCGCGCGCCCAGATGGCTCGTGCAGTGGGCGAACTCGGCGCGTACAAGACCGCTTTCGAAGACCGCATCAATAGCGGTCAGCAGCCCACCGCTATCGCCGACCTCGGTTACGTCAAGTCGAATCTCTATGACGACCCGACGCTGCCGACCGCCCAAGACATGACGTCAGGTGCGTTCAAGTGGGAGTCCACGATTGGCGGTACTGGCAAGTCGGCCAGCCCTGCCGTGGTGGGCGCCAAGATCACGTGGTCGCGTGCCAACTCGGGGACCTGGACCTGCGTGACGACCAAGCCGTCGGGTTCGACGGGCTGGAAGGATTCGTACGCACCGGCTTCTTGCCCGATTGCAACGGCTCCGAGCACCCCGGGCACGGGCACCCCGGGCACGGACACCCCGGGCACGGGCAACAGCTAAGCAGTAACCACCCAGTCGTAAAAAAACCCCCTAGCCTTTCCCTAGGGGGTTTTTTCTTTCCAGCCGCCCAATCGTTACCCCGCCTCCCCCCGCATCCCGATCTCCCCGATCAGCTTCCCGTACCGCGCATTCTCAGCCGCCACCATCTGAGAAAACTGCGCCGGCGATTCACTCTTCCGCAATTCCCCCGCATTGGCCTTGACCGACGCATCGAGCTTGCCGCTGGCCTGTAGCGTCGAGACCGCCTCGAACAGCCGCCTGGTCAGCCCGGCTGGCAAACCCGCCGGGGCGAACAGGCCGCTCCAGTTGTCGAGCACAAAGCCCGGCGGCAGCGCCTCGGCCAGCGTCGGCACCTCCGGGAAATAGATCGAACGCGCCGCCGACGACACCGCCAGCGGCCGCAACTGCCCGTTGCGCAGGAACGGCGCGGCTGTCGACAGCACCGGCATGCCGAACTGGGTCTGGCCGCTGATCATGGCGGTCACGATCTCGCTGGCGCCCTTGTAGGGGATGTGCACGGCATCGGTCTGGGTCTGGTGCAGCAGGCTTTCCACGGCCAGATGGGCCACCGAGCCCTTGCCGCCCGAGCCGTAGTTCAGCGCGCCGGGCTTCTTCTTCATCGCGTCGATCAGGTCGCGGGCGGTCTTGTACGGCGACGAGGCCGGCACGGCCAGCACCACCGGGCCGCCCGAGACGGTGGAAATCGCCGTGAAGTCCTTCACCGCGTCGTACGGCGGGTCGCGGTAGAGGTGGACGTTGATCACGTGCTGGTTGGCCAGCATGCCCAGCGTGTAGCCATCGGGCTCGGCGCGCTTGAGCGCGCGGGCGCCGATGATGCCGCCCGCGCCGCCGATGTTCTCCACCACCACCGCCTGCCCCAGCATCGGCCCCAGTTCGGCGGCCAGGCTGCGCGCGGCGGTGTCCGGCGCGGTGCCGGCGATGAACGGCACGATCAGCCGGATCGGGCGCGAGGGGTAGTTGGCTGCGGTGGCGGCAGCGAAGCCGCTGCGGGATACGAGCGCGCCCAGTGCGGCGGCGCCGGTCGTGGCAAGCCACTGACGTCGGTTCATGTGTGGTCTCCTGTTCAGGCTGGCGCGCGGTCTGCTGCCGCGTCGCCCGGGGGTGAATCTCAGGCGGAGGCGGGCTCCAGGATCGCCTTGGCGATGGTATTGCGCTGGATTTCGCTGGTGCCAGTGAAGATGCGGAACATGCGCAGCTTGCGCCAGGTCTGCTCCACGGGATGCCCGCGCGTGACGCCGAGGTTGCCGTGGATCTGCACGGCCTTGTCGGCCACCTCGAAGCAGCGCTCCGAGACGAACAGCTTGCACGCGGCGGCCTTCATGCGCAGGTCCGCGCCGGCGTCGGCCAGCATGGCGGTCTGCGCGATCATGCTCTCGCAGGCCCAGAGCGCCGCCGCCATGTCGGCCAGCATATGCTGGATCGCCTGGAAGCGCGCAATCGACCCGCCGAACTGGCGGCGCTGGCCCGCGTACTCGACCGACGCCTCGTAGGCGCGCATCGCCAGCCCCAGCATCGACGGGCAATGCAGCAGCCGGTTCACGTTGATACGCGACATGCCCAGCTTGAAGCCCCGGCCCTCGCCGCCGAAGATGTTGGCGCGCGGCACGCGCACGTTCTCGAAATGGATGTCGGCGTCGATATGCTGGCCCGACATCGGCACATACTCGGTGCTGACCGTCACGCCCGGCAGGTCCAGATCGACCAGTACGGCCGTGATAGCCGGCGGCGTGGTCGAGGCGTCGGTCACGCACATCACGATGGCGAAATCCGCGAACGGCGCGCCGCTGATGTAGTGCTTGGTGCCGTTGATGACAAGTTCGTCACCGTCCACCGCCGCGCTGGTGCGAATGCTCTGCGCGTCCGATCCCGAGTGCGGCTCGGTCAGCGCGAAGCACGTGGATTTCTGGCCCCGGATCACCGGCTCGAAATAGCGCGCCACCTGGTCCGGCGTGGCGTACTTGAGCATGTTGCCCACGCGCGGCGGGCCGCCCAGATCGCCGAGCACATGGGGCGCCAGCGCGGCGCCGCTGGCGGCCAGATCGGCCTTGAGCGCGCACTGCTCGGCGATATTGAGGCCGCGCCCGCCCAGTTCCACGGGCAGGCAGGCCGCGTAGAGGCCCAGTTCGCTGGAGCGGGCCCAGACGCCGCGCAGCACCTCGCGTGGCCACGCGTCCTCGGTGCCAAGGCCCAGTTCGCGTTCCAGCGGGCGCAGCTCCTCGTCGATGTAGCGCTGCACGGCGGCCCGGGTTTCGATCAGTACCGGGTTGGTCAGATGGTCGAACATCGTAATTTCCTTAATTCACGCGGCGGCTCTCGCCGACCCAGTACTGCTCGCGCACGAGCTTGCGGGCCAGCTTGCCGCTGGCGTTCTTGGGCAGTTCGGCCACGAAATCCACCGAGCGCGGCGACTTGTAGTCGGCAATGCGCGCCCGGCAATGGCCGATCAGGTCCGCCGCGCTGGCCTGCCGGCCCGGCCACAGCGCCACCACGGCCTTGACCGTCTCGCCCCAGGTTTCGTCGGGCACGCTGATCACGCACGCCTCCATCACGTCCGGGTGCTGGTACAGCGTGGCCTCCACCTCGGTCGGGTACACGTTGAAGCCGCCCGAGATGATCATGTCCTTCTTGCGGTCCACCAGGTAGATGTAGCCCTCGGCGTCCACGCGGGCCAGGTCGCCGGTATGCAGCCAGCCGTCGACCAGCACCTCGCGCGTCAGCTCCGGCTCGCCCCAGTAGCCCTGGAACACGTCCGCGCCCCGGATCACCAGTTCGCCGATCTCGTCGCCGCTGACTTCCTCGCCGCGCTCGTTGACCACGCGCACCTCGGTCTCGCCCATCGAGCGGCCGCACGACGCCAGCCGCTCGGGCCGCTCGGCCAGCGCCTTCGCGTGGTCGGCGGTGGAAAGCCGCGTCACGCCCGAGGTGGATTCGCTCGCTCCGTAGCCTTGCGACAGGATCGGACCGATGCGCTGCCACGCCTCGCGGATGCGTGCCGGCGCCATCGGGGCGGCGCCGTAGGCCAGCGTCCTGAGGCTGCTCAGGTCAGCCGTGGCCAGCGCGGGCTCGGCCAGCAGCATGTTGATCATCGCGGGCACCATGAAGACGTGCGTCAGGCGCAGCCGTGCCACATCGGCCAGGAAGCGGGCGGTGTCGAACTTCTCGAACAGCACCAGCGTGGCGCCGAGGAACAGGTAGGGCTGCATCAGCATGCCCGAGGCGTGCGTGATCGGGCCGATCAGCGCCAGGCGGTCGCCGGGACGCGCGGGCTGATCCATCGTCAGGATCAGCTTGCGCATCGACGCCAGCCGGTTGCCATAACTCTGCATCGCGGCCTTGATCTTGCCCGTGGAACCGGACGAGAAATGGAGCACGGCGAGGTCGTCGGGCTGCGGCACGTAGTTGATGGGCGTGTCGGCGCCCTGCTCGACCAGGCTTTCGTAGGCGCTGTAGCCGGCTGCCTCGCCGGCAATGGCGATGAAATGCTCGACGCTGCCGAAGCCCGGCGTCGCCGCCGAATAGCCGGTGTAGCCCGGCCCGGCGATCAGCACGCGCGGGGTGCAGTTTTCGGCCACGTCCGAGGCTTCGGCCGCCGTGAAGCGCGGGTTCAGCGCGGCTTTCACCAGTCCCGCCTTGTAGAGCGCGCACTCGATCTCGACCACCTCCGGGCAGTTGCGTGCCTGAATCGCCACCCGGTCGCCCTGGCGCAGCCCCAGCGACAGCAGCGCGTTGGCCAGCCGGGTCGAACGCTCGTCAAGTTGGCGGAAGGTCAGCACGCGGTCGCGGTACAGCACGGCGGGGTTGTCGCCCCAGTAGCGCGCCGCGCGCCGCAGGAAATAGGCGAACGTCATCGATGTCTCCTTGCATTCTGGTTCTGGTATGGGCCAAGTCTGTAAGATGCTTGGCATCACCACAATGCCGCCTTCGGAATGAAGGCATAACCAACAGGAATGTCTGATGGAGAGTCGCGATCTCGACTATGTGCTGGCGGTGGGCAAACACGGCGGCATCGGCCGCGCGGCCGAGGCGCTCGGCATGTCGCAGCCGGCCCTGACCAAGGCGATCCAGCGTGTGGAAGCGCAACTGGAACTGCCGTTGTTCGAGCGCACGCCACTCGGCATGCGCGTCACGCAGGCCGGCACGGTGTTTCTGGAACGCGCGCGGCGCATCCAGCTTGAGTTCGAGGATGCGTACAAGGAGCTGCGCGGCATCCAGACCGGCGAGCAGGGCCTGCTGCGGCTGGGCTACTCGCCGTCGATGCCAACCGGGCTGGTGCTGGGCGCCTGCCAGCAGCTGATCCGCGAGCGGCCCGTGGCACGCCTGCGGCTGACCATGCGCGTGGCGGGCGAACTGATGGATCTGGTGCAGGCCGGCGACATCGACCTGGCCGTGGCGCCCCTGCCGCGCCAGCCCAACAGCAGGCTGGATTCCCGCGAACTGTTCACGGACCGGCTGGCCGTGGTGGCCGACGACAACCACCCGCTGCACCGGCGCCAGAACCTGGGCCTGGCCGACCTGGTGGGCCAGCACTGGCTGCTCCCCGGCGCCCATGTGCCGGTGCGCCGGCAGCTCGAAGCCGCTTTCGCCGACCTCGGCCTGCCACAGCCGATCCTGCGCGTGGAGACCGATTTCAGCAGCACGGCGCTGTTCGATCTGGTGCGCGGCACCGAAATGCTCTGCATCGCCGGCGCCACCGGCAACAGCCAGCGCGCCAGCCTGCGGCCGATTGCGCTGCGCGCCGACGCGCTGGACCTGGGCCGCCGCGTGGGCGTCATGTCACGGGCCGGCGCCTACCTGTCGCCGCTGGCCCAGCGCATGGTCGAGATCCTCGAAGCGCACGTGGCCTGACCTACTGGAACGTGCGCAGGTAGGCCAGCAGATCGTCGATCTGCCGCGCGTTGCTCATGCCCCAGAAGCGCATCCTGGTGCCGGGCACGACCTTGCCGGGGGATTGCAGGAAGGCGCGCAGCGTGTCGTCGTTCCAGACCACTTTCGAGGTCTTCATGGCGTCGGAATAGCGGTAGCCGGCGGTGTCGCCGGCCCTCCGTCCGTTCAGCGCGTTCAGTTGCGGGCCGAATGCGGCACGCGCCGAGGGGCCGACCTGATGGCACGAGGCGCAGCGGGTGGCGAAGATGTCGCGGCCGGCCGCGAGGTCGGCGGCGTGGGTGGGGAGAGCAAGCGCGACAAGCGCCAGCAGCACCGCAATTTTGCTCCCCTCTCCCGCTTGCGGCAGAGGCGTTGGGCGAGGGGACAAGCGGTTGATGGCCGAAGACAAAAGAACTTGCTTCATGAAGCGTGGGTTGGAGTTTGATGCGGCCCCAATTATGTAACAGCATGTGAGCCTGTGCAGCCTGAGGCCGAAACCACCCCACCCCGCTGCTTATAATTCCCGGCCGGTCAACCACCGCGCCCCCCTCATGCGTCGTATCTCCTGGCTCGTCATGAGCCTTGTCCTTGTTACGCTGCTGCAAGTGCCTTTTGCCGGTGCTGCCGAAACGGCGGCCCGGCCCGCCTCCGAGGCCGCAGCGCAGCAGATTCCCGTCCTCACCCACGCCGAAGCCGTGGCCGAGCTGAAGCGGCTGCAGTCCGAGCAGGATCGCGTCAAGCAACTGGCTTCGAACGCTTCGGGCGACCTGCGCCTCGGCGATCTCAACGAGACGCTGCGCCAGCTCGACGAGGATGTCGACAAGCTCACCGCCTCGCTCACGCCGCAGCGCGCGCAGTTGCAGGCCCAGGTCGACCTGCTCGGCCCGCCGCCCGATGCCGCCACGGCCCGCGAGGCGCCCGCCGTGGTGCGCCAGCGCGCCGAACTCAATGCCCGCAAGGCGCAGCTCGACGACGAACTGAAGCAGGCCGCCGACAGCAAGGACAACATCGCCCACCTGCAGGATCAGTTGGCCAAGCTGCAGCGCAGCCGGCTCAAGGACCAGCTCGCGCTGCGCTCGGACAGCATCCTGAACCCGTCGTTCTGGATGCCGCTGTTCAGGCTTGGCGAGGAAGACCGCACGCGGCTGGGCAATTTCACCGACGAGATCAAGCCGGTGCTGCGCGTAGCCTGGGAGCCCGGCCAGCGCGGCAAGACCCTCCTGCTGCTGTGTCTGGCGCTGGCCGTGTGGTCGCTCGGCCGGCGGCTGCTGGAGCGCGGACTGGCATGGTTCTGCCTGCACCAGTTGCCCGAGACCCGCCTGCGCCGCAGCGCGCTGGCGCTGGCCACGGCGCTGACCACCGTGGTCACCACGGCGCTGGCGGTGCGCATCGCCTATGCCGCGTTCACCGGCGGCGAGGAACTGCCGGCCGGCCTGCAGGACCTGATGGCCGAGATCGCCAAGCTGACGATGACCAGTGCGCTGATCGCGGGGCTGGGGCGCGCCCTGCTCTGCACGCAGCATCCGTCATGGCGGCTGCCGGCGCTGGCGGACCCGGTGGCGCTGGCCATGAAGCCGTTTCCCACGCTGCTGGCCGGCCTGTTGCTGCTGGCCGGCACGCTCGAACAGTTCAACCGCATGGCCGATACCAGCGTGCAGGTCACGCTGCTGGGCCGGGGTCTGGTATCGCTGGTGGTGGTGCTCGTGATCGGCGCGGCGCTGCTGCGCGCCAACCGCGTGCGCAGCGAACTGGTGGCCGCCGGCGAGCGGCCCGAGGAGCGCGCCACGCTGGCCGGGCTGATCCACGCGGCGGTGACGCTGATCGTGATCGTGGGGTTCGGCGCGCTGCTGGTGGGCTATATCAGTTTCGCGCGCTTCCTGACCTACGAACTGGTCTGGTTCGATATCGTGCTGTGCAGCCTGTACCTGCTGACGCAACTGACGCGCGACGTCTGCGAGGCGCTGTTCTCGGCCCAGCATCGCAGCGGGCGCATCATCAAGCAGCTGTTCGGCGTGGATGACAGCCACCTGGAGCAGGTCTCGACCGTGCTGTCCGGCATCGGCGCCAGCCTGCTGCTGCTCGTGGCGGTGCTGGCGCTGCTGACCGGCGGCTTCGGCACCACGCCGGCGGACCTGCTCAACACGCTGCTGACCGTGCTCGGGGGCGAGAAGCTGCGCAGCATGAACATCATGCCGGACCGCATCCTGAACGCGGTGATCGCGCTCGTGGTGGGCATCTGGCTGCTGCGCTCGGTGCGGCGCTGGCTCGATGCCGAACTGCTGCCCAAGCTCTGCAAGGAGCCCGGTCTGCGCGCATCGCTGATCACGCTGTTCAGCAACGTGGGCTACGTGCTGCTGGTGCTGCTGACGCTGTCGCTGCTCGGCGTGAAATGGGAAAACCTGGCGTGGATCGTCAGCGCGCTGTCGGTGGGTATCGGCTTCGGCCTGCAGGAGATCGTCAAGAACTTTGTCTCGGGACTGATCCTGCTGACCGAGCGCCCGGTCAAGGTGGGCGACATGGTCAGCCTGGCCGGCGTGGAAGGCGACATCCGCCGCATCAACGTGCGCGCCACCGAGATCCAGCTGGGCGACCGCTCCACGGTGATCGTGCCCAATTCGCAGCTGATCTCGCAGAACGTGCGCAACGTCACGATGAGCAACAGCACCCAGGGCGTGGCCACGCTGCAGCTGACCTTCCCGCTCAACACCGACCCCGAGGCCGTGCGCGACCTGCTGCTGGACGTCTACCGCCAGCACGAGACGATCCTCGACATTCCCGCGCCGTCGGTGACGTTCAGCCAACTGGCGCCGAACGGCATCACGCTGAGCGTGACCGGCTACGTGAGCAGCCCGCGCATCGCGGCCGGCACCAAGAGCGACCTGCTGTTCGAGATTCTCAAGCGGCTGCGCGCGGCCAACATCTCGCTGTCGGAACCGCAGACGCTGCGCGTGGAAAACATGGCGGCGCTGGGCATGTAGGCGGGCGGCGCTAGCGCGCGGCGCGCTCGGGCCGGGTCCAGTAGTCGGCCCCGTCGTCGTGCGTGGACAGGGCAATCACCTGCCGGCAGTGCTGGCATGTATAGACAAAGACCTGCTGGCCGGCGCGCTCGGCCCGCGGCGCGCCGTTATCGGAACGTAACAGTTTCGGGTGAGGTGGAACGTAACCGGGTCGGCCCAGCAGGTTCTTGCAGAGTTCGCAAGGAACCATCGTGCTCTCCAAACGCTGAGTTCACTCCGCGCCACATCGATGTGTGCATGTCTCCAGACGTTGCAGACATTGTTGCGGCGCAGCAAAAACCCAGTATAGGCGCACGACCGTTCGGTTGCCATGACCTGCCCGGCCTCCTTCTGGCCAATAGACTATTTCCTCGGATTGGCGGCAAAGCGGTCGGTGGCGGCCAGCAGCTGGTCCATGATGCCGGGCTCGGTCCACGCATGGCCGGCGCCCTCGATCAGGTGGAAATCGGCGTCGGGCCAGGCCTGATGCAGGGCGTGGGCGTAGCGCACCGGGCACGGCATGTCGTAGCGGCCATGGACGATCACGCCGGGAATGCCGGCCAGCTTGTGGGCATCGCGCAGCAACTGCCCGTCCTCCAGCCAGCCCAGATGCGTGAAGTAGTGGTTCTCGATCCGCGCGAAGGCCAGCGCGAAGTGGCCTTCGTCGTGCTTGGCGCTGTTGTCGGGGTTCGGCAGCAGCGTGATGGTCTCCCCTTCCCAGAGGCTCCACGCGCGGGCCGCCTCGATCTGCCTGGCTTCGTCCGCCCCGGTCAGCAGCTTGCGGTAGGCCGCCATCATGTTGCCGCGCTCGGCCTCGGGCACGGGCGCCTGGAAGCGCGCGAATTTCTCCGGAAACATCTCCGACACGCCGGACTGGTAGTACCAGTCCAGTTCCGCCTGCGACACCGTGTAGATGCCGCGCAGCACCAGTTCGCTGACGCGCTGCGGATGCGTCTCGGCATAGGCCAGCGCCAGCGTGGAGCCCCACGAGCCGCCGAACACCAGCCAGCGCTCCACGCCGGCCAACGCCCGCAGCTTCTCGATATCGTCCACGAGGTGCCAGGTGGTATTGGCCTCCAGCGAGGCATGCGGCGTGGATTGCCCGCAGCCGCGCTGGTCGAACAGCAGCAGGTCGTAGCGCGCCGGGTCGAACAGCCGCCGATGGTCAGGCGAGATGCCGCCGCCCGGACCGCCGTGCAGGAACACGGCCGGCTTGGCGCCGCGCGTGCCCACGCGCTCGTAGTACAGGACATGGCCGTCGCCCACGTCCAGCGTGCCGGTCTCGTAGGGTTCGATGGCGGGATAGAGCGAGCGGCGTCCGGTCATGGTGGCGGCGGTGAAATGAAAAACAAAGTGTAGCGCGGCAAACCCGGCACGGCGCGCTGCCTTACCCTTGGCCTCGATCTCCGGCCTTAAGCCTCGTTTAAGTTTGCGGCCCTAGATTGGAGCCGTACCGCAACCGAACCGATAAAGGTGACGCCATGACCCCCCAAGACGCTCAAGCACTGGAAGCCTTCCTGAGCCAGCTTACGCAGGCGCGCGCCGAAGCCAAGGACCCGCAGGCCGCCGCGCTGATTGCCGACGCCGCCGCGCGCCAGCCCGACACCGCCTACCTGCTGGTGGTACGCGCCATCATGCAGGACCGCGCGCTGGACAACGCGCAGGCGCAGATCCAGGCGCTGCAGGGCCAGCTACAGGCGGCCCGGTCTGCCCAGGCTGGCGGATCGCGCGGTTTTGCCGACAGCGACTCGGCCTGGGGCGCCAGCGCCGGCCGCACGGCGGGCGGCTATCCGCAGCAGGCCGCGCCGCAGTACCAGCCCCCGCAGTACCCGCAGCAGCCCCAATATCAGCCACCCCAGCAGCCCCAGTACCAGGCCGCGCCAGCCCAGCCTGCGCGCGGCGGCTTCCTGGGCGGCGGCGGGCTCGGCGGCACGCTGGGGTCGATCGCCACCACCGCTGCGGGCGTGGCCGGCGGCGCGATGCTGTTCCAGGGTATCGAAGGGCTGTTCCATCACGGCAGCGGCGGGGGTGGCCTGTTCGGCGGCGGGCAATCGGCGCCGGGCGAGACGGTCGTCAACAACTTCTACGGCGACGACGGCACGGGCAGCAACGGCAACAACAACCTGCTGGCCGATAACGGCAACCTCGACAACGGCAACCTGGACAACGGCCTCGACGACTACGTCGACGACGGCACCCAGAACGACGACTCGTTCTTCTGATCCGGACGGGCGCCGACCCCTGTAGGACGGCGCCCGGTTGCGGCGGCGGCGGCGGCGGGGCACCATCTCTGGCATTCGGGAACCCGTCGGAGCCGGCGCCATGAAGACGTTCCACTGCAACCGCTGCGGCAACGTGGTGTTCTTCGAGAACACCGTCTGCGAGCGGTGCCAGGCGACGCTGGGCTTCATCCCGGCGCTGTCGCAGATCGCCGCGTTCGAGGGCGATGACGAGACAGGATGGCGCAGCCTCCATCCCGAGGCCAGCGGCGCCATGTTCCGCCGCTGCCATAACTACCGGGTGGAGGCCGTCTGCAACTGGATGGTCCCGGCCGAAGACAGCGGCCCGCTCTGCGAGGCGTGCCAGCTCACGCACACCATCCCCAACCTCGACGTCCCCGACAACCGGCTGCTCTGGTACCGGCTGGAAACCGCCAAGCGGCGGCTGCTCCATACGCTGCTGTCGCTGCAACTACCCGTGGTCTCGCGCGACGACGACCCCGACTCGGGCCTCCAGTTCGACTTCCTGGCCGCCACGGGCCCGCACCAGGCCATCATGACCGGCCACGACAGCGGCCGCATCACGATCAACCTGGCCGAAGCCGACGACGCCCGTCGCGAGCAGACCCGCACCCAGCTGGGCGAGGCGTACCGGACGTTGCTGGGGCATTTCAGGCACGAGGTGGGCCACTACTACTTCAGCCGCCTGATCGCCGGCACCCGGCGCCTGGAGCCGTTCCGCAAGCTGTTCGGCGACGAGCGGGCGGACTATGCGGCGGCCCTGCAGCGCCACTACGCCGAGGGGCCGCCGGCCAACTGGCAGGAGTCGTATATCAGCGGCTACGCCACGATGCACCCGTGGGAAGACTGGGCCGAGACCTGGGCCCACTACCTCCATATGGTCGATACGCTCGACACCGCCGTGTCATGTGGACTGGTCCTGAAGCCGGACAGCCCCGACGAACCCACGCTGACCGACCAGACACCGGTCGAGGACGCCACCTTCCGCAGCCTGATGAACCGCTGGTTCCCGCTGACCTATGTGCTGAACAGCCTGAACCGCAGCCTGGGCGTGCCCGATGGCTACCCGTTCGCGCTCTCGCCCACGGTGGTGGCCAAGCTCGAATTCGTGCATCGCGTGATCGATGCGGCCGCGCGGGAGCATGGCGCTCCCGCGGGCGGAGACGGCCAGGCTGTCAGGCCGGCACCGTAAGGTCGCAGCGCCGCGAACTCGTCAGCGACCAGGCAAAGACCGCCAGGCCGCCCAGCGCCAGCAGCACCCCGACCCAGCCCGTGGACGTGAAGCCCATGCCGGCCGCGATGGTCACGCCGCCCAGCCACGCGCCGAGCGCATTGGCCAGGTTGAACGCCGAGTGGTTCAGTGCCGCTGCAAGCGTCTGCGCATCGCCGGCCACGTCCATCAGGCGGATCTGCAGCGGCGGCCCCAGCGCGACGGCCGTACCCACCAGCATCAC
This sequence comes from Cupriavidus agavae, assembly GCF_004217045.1. Lineage (GTDB taxonomy): Bacteria > Pseudomonadota > Gammaproteobacteria > Burkholderiales > Burkholderiaceae > Cupriavidus > Cupriavidus agavae. Next base: position 85,856 of record NZ_SGXM01000005.1, on the reverse strand, counting down.
ATTGAGCGACGCCAGCCACGGGTAGGGCGCCGTGAACACGAACGCGCCCAGCACCAGCGCCGACCACACCAGCACGCCGCCCACCGTGGGCATCAGCGCCCGGTCGGCCAGCTTTGCCCCGACGAGGTTGCCGGCCACCATGCCCACGCCGAACAGCGCCAGCACGATCGGGATACCGCTGGCGGGCATGTGCGCCACTTCGAGCATGGTCGGCTTGACGTAGCTGAACACGGCGAACATGCCGCCAAAGCCGATGGCGCCGATGCCGAGCGTGAACCACACCTGCTTGCGCGCCAGCGCCGACAGCTCGCGCAGCGGGCTGGCGTGGCGGTCGGCCGGCACGAACGGCACCCAGCGCCACACCAGCAGCACGGTCAGCGCGCCGATGGCCCCGACGATCACGAATGCCCAGCGCCAGCCGAGCCATGTGCCGATACCGGCGGCAATCGGCACCCCGACCAGCGTGGCCGTGGTCAGCCCGAGCATCACCAGCCCCACCGCCTGCGCGCGGCGCTCGCGCGCCACGAGGCTGGCGGCCACCAGCGCGGCCACGCCAAAGTACGTGCCGTGCGGAAAGCCGGTCAGCAGCCGCACGGCCGCCATCGACAGGTAATCGGGCGCCAGCGCGCTGGCGAAGTTGCCGAGCGCGAAGAACGCCATCAGCGCGATCAGCAGGTTGCGGCGCGGCCAGCGGGCGCCAAGCACGGCCAGCAGCGGCGCCCCGACCACCACGCCCAGCGCGTAGGCGCTGATCAGGTGGCCCGCTTCGGGGATGGTGATCGCCAGGTCACGTGCGGCGTCGGGCAGCAGGCCCATGATGACGAACTCGCCGGTGCCGATGCCGAAGCTGCCGACGCCCAGCGCCAGCAGCGCGCGGCGGTCGGCGGCACGGTCGCGCGGGGTGTCGCCGGGGGAGAGCGCAAGGTCGGGGAGAGCGTCGAAATTTCCGGAGGGTGCTGACATGTAGAGAGGGCGCGAGACATCGAACAAGACTTTGCGCCGCGCGCTGACGGGCGGATCTTGCGTCCGGCCTCGGGGGCTCCAGCGTGTCTCGGTACGGCGTAAAGGGGTACGGCAAAGGCGCTATTGTGAAGCAAAACGCCGAACGCTGCCGAGGTCGGCCACGGCGCCATGCGGGCGCCAGGGCACCCGTGTGGGCCAGGACACAGAGCCCGGAACGCCCAAAATGCGCCCGCCCTATGCTGAAGGCATGCGGCGCCCGCGTACCGTCTGCGCGATGGCCAGAGGGCCGGAACGCCGCTCGGACAACGTGTGGGAGGCGATATGTTCCGGCGTAGTGCAATGCTGATCGCAGCGATAGGCCTGGCGTGGGCGGCGCCCGCAGCCGCCCAGGGATGCCAGTTCGACATGCAGTGCAAGGGCGAGCGCATCTGCCACATGGGCATGTGCATGGCGCCCGATGCCGACGCCGCCGCGTCCGCCGCCGGCGCCGGCAGCGGCACCGAAGGCGCCACATCGGCCAGGGCGCCGTCCACGCCGGCATCGTCGAACGGCTCGTCACGCGCGGCGGCCGCCATGGCGCCGCCCACGATGACCACGGCCACGCACCTGGCCCCGCAGGCCGCGCCGCGCTCGTGCTGCACCGTGGCCGGCCGGCTCAGGCTGCCGCCGCCGCAGTCGGGCGACGCGCCGCTGGTGGCCGGCGACGCCTGCCAGGGCATCACCAACTCCGGCAAGCCGGTGCCGGGCACGGCCTGCAACTAGGGGCCGCCACGGATGCCGCGCGGTGGGGCGCTACAATGCGCGCTCCACCGTCCCTGAGATGTCCGCCATGCTGCCCGACGGCGACGCCCTGCTGCTGCTCGTGACCCGTGAAATGCCGTTCGGCAAGCATCAGGGCACGCTGATCGCCGACCTGCCCGGCAACTACCTGAACTGGTTCGCACGGGAGGGATTTCCGCCCGGCGAAATCGGCCGGCTGCTCGCGCTGATGCACGAGCTGGACCACAACGGCCTGTCGCACCTGCTCGCGCCGCTGCGCGCACAGGTGCGGGCGCAGCGGCGCGGCTGAGCGCGCCGCCTTACTTGACCGCCTGCGACGGCGTGGACAGCGCGGTGCCCGGCGGAATCTGGTAGCTCCAGGTCTCCGAGACCTGCTTGCCGTCGAGCACCAGCGCCTCGCGCATTTCCACCACCTTATTGGGGTCCTTGACCTTGATGCGCAGCGTTGCACGGTAGCCCTTGGTCACCGGGTTCGGCTGCAGCACGTTCTCGATCACCTCGGCGTTGTCGCCCACGCTGAACGACGCCTGGACCGGCGCGTTGGGCGGCAGGTCAGCCAGCGGGCCGCCTTCGAAATCCACCAGGAAGCCGAGGCTGCCGTCCAGATGCCGGATCAGGTTGGCCTGCGTGATCTCACCGGCCGTGCGCAGCGTCTGCTTCACCCACGCCAGGTCCTTCGTGACCGCGCCGCGCTCATCCATGGTCCAGTGAATGGTGTAGTCGGCCTTGATCGGCGTGCCCTTGGGCGGCAGCTGGTCGGGGGTCCAGAACGACACGATGTTGTCGTTGGTCTCGTCGGGCGTGGGAATCTCCACCAGCTCCACCTTGCCGCGGCCCCAGTCGCCCTGCGGCTCGATCCAGGCGCTCGGACGCAGGTCGTAGCGGTCCTTGAGGTCCTCGTACGCGGCAAACTCGCGGCCGCGCTGCATCAGGCCGAAGCCGCGCGGGTTGTTCACCTGGAACATGCTGAGCGCCACGTACTTCGGATTGTTCAGCGGCCGCCAGATCCACTCGTTGTCGCCGGTGTGGATCGACAGGCCGTTGGAATCGTGCAGCGCCGGGCGGAAGTTGTTGGCGTCGCGCATCTGGTTCGGGCCGAACAGGAACATGCTGGTCAGCGGCGCGATGCCGAGCTTCTTGACCGGGTTGCGCATGAACACGCGCGCCTGCACCTTGAGCACGGCGTTGTTGTCCGGACGCAGCTCGAAGCGGTAGGCGCCGGTGGCGCTCTGCGAATCGAGCAGCGCGTAGAACACCAGGTGCTTGTCCTGCGGCTTCGGGCGCTCGATCCAGAACTCGCGGAAGGCCGGGAATTCCTCGGGCTCCGACAGCCCCGTATTGATCGCCAGCCCCCGGGCCGACAGCCCGTAGACCTGCCCCTTGCCGATCACGCGGAAGTAGCTGGCGCCGAGCACGCTCATGACTTCGTCGAGCTTGTCGGCGCGGTTGACCGGGTACATCACGCGGAAGCCCGCGTAGCCGAGCTTGTTGGTGGCCGCGCGGTCCAGCTTGAGATCGCCGAAATCGAAGCGGCCCGGCTCGTAGCGGATTTCCTGCACACGGTTGTCCACCACCTCGCTGATGCGCACCGGGGTGCTGAAATGCATGCCCTGGTGGTAGAAACCAAGCTTGAACGGCGTGGCATCGCCCTTCCATTCCACCTGGTCCATCTTCGGCTGGATCTTGATGTAGTCCGCAAACTGCATCCTGGCAAAGACCGGCGGCAGGTTGCTGACGGGCGCCGCATACGGCTGCCCGGCCAGCTTCTTTGCGCGCGCAGTCACGTCATCGAGTGAAAACGCATGGGCGGGGGCGACGCCGAACAGGCAGCCAGCCAGGGCGACGCCCGGCAAGGCAATTTGCAACCTGTTACGAAACGACGCGGCGCGGCGGGCGACAAAGACGGCAAGCACCAATCTATCTCCTTGGTTCGGCGAGGCAAAAACGGGAAAAAAGCCAACAGACGGCCATTTCAGGCGCGGCCTGGGCACCGTAAGGCTGTAAACTTGCGGCGCAGTTCAGAAAAATAACCGATTTCGCCCGACGCGCCTGTCAGACGCGCGGCGACAGCCGGGGAACCGCGCCTGCCGCACCATGGCGGGCCACCATCCGGAAATCCGTCCGGAGCCATCGGCAGTCTGCCCATCAGAGACTACGAACAATGCGAATGCTTTCCTCGCTGGCGCTGGCCGCCAGCCTTGCCTGTGCGCCCATGTTTGCCGGCGCCGCTCCTGCCGCCACCGCAACTGCCGCCCTGCCCGCCCCTGCCGGCGCGCCGCAGGCCGACAAGCAGGCGTTCATCAACGACCTCGTCGCGCGCATGACGACCGAGGAGAAGATCGGCCAGCTCCGGCTGATCAGCATCGGTCCGGAAATGCCGGCGAAGCAGCTGATGCAGGAGCTGGCCGCCGGCCGCGTAGGCGGCACCTTCAACTCGGTGAACCGCGCCGAGAACCGTCCGCTGCAGGAGGCCGCCATGCGCAGCCGCCTGAAGATCCCGATGTTCTTCGCCTACGACGTGGTGCACGGCCACCGCACCGTGTTCCCGATCAGCCTGGGGCTGGCGTCGAGCTGGGACATGGCCGTGGTGGAGAAGGCCGCGCGTGTCTCGGCCATCGAGGCCTCGGCCGACAGCGTCGATGCCACCTTCGCGCCGATGGTCGATATCTCGCGCGATCCGCGCTGGGGCCGCACCTCGGAGGGCTTTGGCGAAGATCCGCACCTCGTCTCGCAATGCGCGCGCGCCAGCGTCAGGGGCTTCCAGGGGTCGTCGCCGGCCAACCCTGACAGCGTGATGGCCTTCGTCAAGCATTTCGCGCTGTATGGCGCCGTGGAAGGCGGGCGCGACTACAACACCGTGGACATGAGCCTGCAGCGCATGTACCAGGACTACCTGCCGCCGTACCGCGCGGGGCTCGAAGCCGGCGCCGGCGGCGTGATGATCGCGCTCAATTCGGTCAACGGCCAGCCGGCCACCTCGAACAAATGGCTGCTGCGCGACCTGCTGCGCAAGGAGTGGGGTTTCAAGGGCGTGACCGTCAGCGACCACGGCGCCATCGACGAACTGCTGCGCCACGGCGTGGCGCGCAACGGACGCGAGGCCGCGAAGCTGGCCATCGAGGCCGGCGTGGACATGAGCATGGCTGACTCACGCTATCTCGAACAGTTGCCGTCGCTCGTGAAATCGGGCGAGGTGCCCGCGAGCATCCTGGACGAGGCGGTACGCGAGGTGCTCGGCGCCAAGTACGACATGGGCCTGTTTGCCGACCCGTTCCGCCGCATTGGCAAGGCCGCGGACGATCCGGCCGATGTGGACGCCGAAAGCCGCCTGCACCGCGCCGAAGCGCGCCAGATCGCCCGCAAGTCGCTGGTGCTGCTGGAAAACCACAACCGCACGCTGCCGCTGAAGAAGGCCGGCACCGTGGCCGTGATCGGCCCGCTGGCCGACGCCCCGATCGACATGATGGGTAGCTGGTCCGCCGGCGGCAAGCCGAAGCAGTCGGTCACGCTGCTGCAGGGCATGCGCGACGCGCTGGCCGGCAAGGGCACCGTGGTGACCGCACGCGGCGCCAATATCACCGACGACCCGCGCGTGGTGGGCTACCTGAACTTCCTGAACTGGGACAACCCCGAAGTGGTGCAGGACAAGCGCTCGGCCGGCGACATGATCGAGGAAGCGGTGCGCGTGGCGCGCGGCGCCGACACCATCGTGGTGGCCGTGGGCGAGACACGCGGCATGTCGCACGAGGCGTCGAGCCGGTCCAGCCTGGGCCTGCCCGGCAGCCAGCAACTGCTGCTGCGCGCGCTGAAGACCACCGGCAAGCCGCTGGTGGTGGTGCTGATGAACGGGCGCCCGCTGACGATCAACTGGGAGAAGGAAAACGCCGACGCGATCCTGGAAACCTGGTACGCCGGCACCGAAGGCGGCCACGCCATCGCCGACGTGCTGTTCGGCGACGAAAACCCGTCCGGCAAGCTGCCGCTGACCTTCCCGCGCTCGCTGGGCCAGCTGCCTTCGTACTACAACGCTCCGCGCATCGGCCGACCGTTCACGCCCGGCAAGGCGCCGAACTACACCTCGCAGTATTTCGAGGAAGACTACGGCCCGCTCTACCCGTTCGGCTACGGCCTGAGCTACACGACATTCAGCATGTCGGACGTGCGGCTCTCCGGCAACAAGCTGTCCCGTGGCGGCCGGCTGACCGCCAGCGTCACGGTGAAGAACACCGGCGACCGCGCCGGCGAGACCGTGGTGCAGCTCTACCTGCAGGACGTGGTGGCCTCGACGATCCGGCCGCTCAAGGAGCTCAAGGATTTCCGCAAGGTCATGCTCGCGCCGGGCGAATCCCGCACGATCGACTTCCCGATCGACGAGGCGATGCTGAAGTTCTACAACGCGAAGCTGGAGTACGTGGCCGAGCCGGGCGACTTCAACGTGCAGGTGGGATTCGATTCGGCGGCAGTGAAGGAGGCGGGATTCCGGCTGGAATAAGGCACTGGCACGGGGGCCGGCGCCTACCGGTTCCCGTCCAGCAAGTCGTTCAACACCTCGTCGAACGCCGCCTGCGCATCTTCGAGCGCCTGCAAGGCGGCGTCGAACGTCTGCAGCGCGATCTTCGAGGGCTTGCCGCTGCCCTCGGGCGGGTACTGGCTCTGCAGCGCGGTGAAAGCCACCTGCACCTGGCGCGTGGCGGCGACCACGCGCTCCATGGTCTGCGCCTCCTCGGCGCGTTTCTGTTCGTCGTTCATGCAACGGTCCTCCCGATATGCGGCATATCGTACAAGAACTCGCGGCCGCCCTGTGGTGTCCAACGCCGCATCGCCGGATTTTCGGATAGTCTGGGCAGGCCAGCCCAGTGATCTACTCTCGCCCCATGTCATCGTCGATTCTTCGCAGGACCCTGGCCGCCACGCTCGTCACGGCGGCCGGCTTTGTCAGTTACTGGACCTACCTTGCCCTGAACCAGGAGCGCCTGCTGTTCGATGCGCGCCGCCGCCCGCCCGGCGACCTGCCGGAAGGCATCGAGGCTTATTCGCACCCCGTGCCGGGCGGCCTGTTCCGCGGCTACACCTACCATGCCGACCACGAGGGCGTGCGCGACCTGCTGTTCTACCTGCCGGGCCGCGGGGAAGATGTCCTGGAGACCCTGCACTTCATGAAGTGGCTGCCGCCCGGCATGGGCTTTGCCACGTTTGATTACCGGGGCCTGGGCCACTCCGATGGCATGCCGTCCGAGGCCGCCGCCGTGGCCGATGCCAGCCAGTTCGTGCTGCACATCCGGCGCGCCTTCCCGGGCGTGCGGGTGCACGTGGTAGGCCGCTCGTTGGGTACCGGCGTGGCGATCCAACTGGCCGACCTGCAGGATTTCGAGAGCCTGCAGCTGATCACGCCCTATGATTCCCTGCTCGAAATCGTGCGCAAGCGGTTTCCGCTGGTGCCGCTGCGCCAACTGATGCGCCACCATTTCGACTCGATCGCGCACTGCAAGAAGGTGGTGCAGAGCACCAAGGTGCTGCTGGCCGAGACCGACGACGTGGTACCGCACGAGTGCTCCGAGCGGCTGATGGCCGCCTGGCCCGGCCCGGTGGCAGTACAAACCATCCCGGGCACCGACCACCATACGATCGTGGAACGGCCGGAAACGTGGCTCGCGCTCTGCGAATTTGCCCGGCAGGTGCCGCATCAACCACTTCTACGCGTGCACGGGGTGCCGCCCGACGACGTAACCGAGGCTGGAGAGCCGTTGCCGCTGGCTGCCGCACGGTAGAATGCGCGCCATGAAAAAAATCGTAGTCAGGGCGGTTGGCCTGACGGCGGCGCTGGGCGCCGCCGGCGTGCTGGTTGCCGGATTTGCCGCCGTGGTCAGCCTGCGGCAACTGCCCCCGGTCGACGCCTTGCGCGACTATCGCCCCCAGGTGCCGCTGCGCATCTACACCCGCGATAACGTTCAGATCGGCGAGTTCGGCACCGAGCATCGCGAGTTCATCCCGATCGAGCAGATGCCCAAGCCCATGGCCGACGCGCTGCTGGCGGCCGAGGACGACCAGTTCTACCACCACGTGGGCGTGGACATCCCCGGCCTGGTGCGGGCCGCCCTGGCCAATATCGGCGAGGGTTACGCCCAGGGCGCCTCGACCATCACGATGCAGGTGGCGCGCAACTTCTACCTCTCGCGCGAGAAGACGCTCTCGCGCAAGTGGTACGAGATCCTGCTGGCCTGGCAGATCGACCGCTCGCTGCCCAAGGACCGCATCCTCGAGCTCTACATGAACCAGGTCTACCTGGGCGAGCACGCATACGGCTTCGGCAGCGCCGCGCAGACCTACTTCGGCAAGCCGCTGGCGCAGCTCTCGCTGGCCGAGACCGCCATGCTGGCCGGGCTGCCCAAGGCCCCTTCCACGATGAACCCGGTGGTCAACCTGCCGCGCGCCAAGCGCCGCCAGGAATATGTGCTGGGCCGGATGCTGGCGCTGGGCATGATCTCGCAGGACCAGTACCGCACGGCCCGCACGGCTGCGCTCGACGTGGTGCGCGACGCCAACGGCCAGTTCGAAGGCCACGCCGAGTACGTGGCCGAACTGGCGCGCCAACTGGCGCACGACCGCTTTGGCGACGATGCCTACACGCGCGGCCTGAACGTCTACACCACGATCACCTCGGTGCACCAGACGCTGGCCTACGATGCCGTGCAGGCCGGGCTGGAGCGCTACGGCAAGCGGCACGGCGCCGGCAAGGCCGCCGCGCCCGCCCTGCCGCAGGCGGCGCTGGTCTCGCTGGACGCCCAGACCGGCGCGATCGAGGCAATGGTCGGAGGCGCTGATTTTGCCGCCAGCCGCTTCAACCACGCCACGCAGGCCCAACGCCAGCCGGGCTCCACCTTCAAGCCGTTCATCTACTCGGCGGCGCTCGAACGCGGCCTCTCGCCCGGCACGCTGATCAACGACGCGCCGCTCGAAAATTCGCCGCGCTGGAGCCCGTCGAACGACGACCACCGCTTCGTGGGGCCCATCACGGTACGCCAGGCGCTGGCCGAATCGCGCAACCTGCCGGCCATCCGCACGCTGCAGGCCATCGGCATTCCCTATGCGATCGACTTTGCCGGCAAGTTCGGCTTCTCGGCCAAACGGCTGCCGCCCTACCTGCCCATGGCGCTCGGCACCGGCACCACGTCGCCGCTGCGGCTGGCGGCCGCCTATGGCGTTTTCGCCAATCAGGGCCACCGGGTGGAGCCGTACCTGATCGAGAAGATCACCGATGGCGACGGCAACGTGCTGTTCTCCGCCGACGCTGCCGATGACGCCGAACCGCCGCGCGTGATCTCGGCGCGCAATGCGTTCGTGATGAACAGCCTGCTGCAGAGCGTGGTGGACGAAGGCACCGCCAACGGCGTGAAGCGCTACCTGCGCCGCGACGATGTGGCCGGCAAGACCGGCACCACCAACGATGCCGTCGACGGCTGGTTCGCCGGCTACGCCGGACAACTGGTGACCGTGGCGTGGATGGGCTTCGACGACAACCGCAGCCTGGGCCGCCACGAGTTCGGCGCCACTACCGCGCTGCCGATCTGGGCCGCCTATATGGAAGGGCGCCTGGCCGGGGTGCCCGACGCCAGCTTCCCCGCCCCGCCGCAACTGGCGCGGCTGAACAATGACTGGGCCTATGCCGAGAACGCCGATGGCGTGCATGGCATCGCCGCGCTCGGCTTCCCGCCTCCGCCTGCGGTGCCGGCGCTGACGCCCGATACCGCCAGTCCGGTACCCACCGCAGCCGGGCCCACGCCGGCCTCGCTCGGCGCGCCCGGGACGACCGCAACCCCCGCCGCGCCCTCTCCCAACGCTCCGCTCTGATGCTCGCCGCCGCGCAGATGTCCGCCTATGCCACGCCGCTGATCTGGGCCGTTGCCGCGCTGGCCACGGCCGGCGTGCTGTTCCGCCCGTTCCGCCTGCCCGAACCGTTCTGGGCGATGGGCGGCGCGCTGCTGCTGTGCGTGGCCGGGCTGCTGCCGTGGCGCGACGCGCTGTCCGCCGTGGCGCGCGGCAACGACGTCTACCTGTTCCTGGCCGGCATGATGCTGATCTCGGAACTCGCGCGCAAGACGGGCCTGTTCGACCACGTGGCCGCACTGGCCGTGCGCAGCGCCCGGGGCTCGGCGCGGCGGCTGTTCGTGCTGGTCTATGGCTTCGGCATCGCGGTCACCGCGTTCATGTCGAACGACGCCACGGCCGTGGTGCTGACGCCGGCCGTGCTGGCCGCCACGCGCGCCGCCCGGGTCCGGCATCCGCTGCCTTACCTCTACGCCTGTGCGTTCATCGCCAACGCCGCCAGCTTCGTGCTGCCGATCTCGAACCCCGCCAACCTGGTGCTGTTCGGCGAGCGCATGCCCCCGCTGCTGGGCTGGCTCGCGCGTTTCACGCTGCCCTCGATCGTCGCCATCGTCATGACCTTCCTGGCGCTGTACTGGACCCAGCGCGAGGCGCTGGCCGAGCGCATCGCCGAGGACGTGGAGACCCCGCCGCTCTCGCTGCAGGCCTGGCTGACCACGGCCGGCATCGTGCTGACCGGCGCCGCGCTGCTGACCGCGTCGCTGCACGGCAAGGACCTGGGCTGGCCCACGTTCCTGGGCGGTGCCGCCACGCTGGCCGTGGTCTGCGCCACGCAGCCCCGCCTGCTGCGCCCGGCCGTCACGGAAGTCTCGTGGGGCGTGCTGCCGATGGTGGCGGGCCTGTTCGTGCTGGTGGCTGGCCTGTCGCAGACCGGCCTGACCGACCAGCTCGCGTACTGGGTGCGCGAGCTGTCCACGCGCGACGGTGCAGCCGCGGTGGCCGGCGCCGGAGTCGCCGGTGTGCTGGTGGGACTCGTCTCCAACGTGGTCAACAACCTGCCGGCCGGGCTGTTTGCCGCGTCGGCGCTGGCCGCCGGCCACGCTTCGGACACCGTCACGGCCGCCGTGCTGATCGGGGTGGACCTGGGGCCGAACCTGTCTGTCACGGGCTCGCTCGCCACGCTGCTGTGGCTGACCGCGCTGCGGCGCGAGGGGCACAACATCGGCGCCGGCACGTTCCTGAAGACGGGCGCCATCGTGATGCCGCTGGCGCTGCTGCCGGCGCTGGCCGTACTGCGTTGAGGCAGGGGCCGGGGCGGGCAAGTTGTCGCCCTACGCCAACTGCCATATAGTGAAGCACCGCGCACCGCGCCTTCCACCACCTGACCGCCAGCGCCCAGACATGTCACACAAGGACCACCCCGACGCCAGCAAGCACGCCGCGCCCACCCCGGTCTCCGACCGCATCCGGGCACGCATCGCCGCTTCCGGCGACCGGTTCCACGCCAACGACAATATCGCGCGCCATATCGAGCATGGCGAACTGGACGCCCTGCAGGCCGAGGTCGAAGCGCGCATGGAAGAGGTGCTGCGCACGCTGGTGATCGACGTCGACCAGGACCACAACACGCGCGAGACGGCCCGCCGCGTCGCCAAGATGTACCTCAAGGAGATCTTCGCCGGCCGCTATGCCAAGCCGCCCGAGGTCACCGAATTCCCGAACGTCGAGCAGCTCAACGAACTGATGATCGTGGGGCCCATGCGCGTGCGCAGTGCCTGCTCGCACCACCTCTGCCCGATCATCGGCAGCCTCTGGGTAGGCGTGATGCCCAACCGCCACTCGAACCTGATCGGGCTGTCCAAGTACGCGCGGCTGGCCGAGTGGATCATGTGCCGGCCGCAGATCCAGGAGGAAGCCGTGGCCCAGGTGGCAGACCTGCTGCAGGAAAAGATGAATCCGGACGGCCTGGCCATCGTCATGGAGGCCGAGCATTTCTGCATGCACTGGCGCGGCGTGCGCGACACCGACGCCCGCATGACCAACAGCGTCATGCGCGGCTCGTTCCTCAAGGACGACAAGCTGCGCCGCGAATTCCTCACCTTGCTGAACCTGAATCGCCGCTGAACGGGGGACCCGATGCTAGTTCGCCTGCTTTACGCCAGCCGCGCGCGCGAGCCGCTCCAGGCCGACGTGCTCGACGCCATCCTCGACACCAGCCTCGCGGAGAATCCGCGCCACGGCATCACGGGCGTGCTGTGCCACAGCAACGACGTGTTTCTGCAGGCGCTGGAAGGCAGCCGCGAAGCGGTCTCGCGCCTGTACCTCAACATCGGCCGCGACAAGCGGCACCACGACGTGGTGCTGCTGCACTACGAGGAAATCAGCGAACGGGCATTCGCGGGGTGGTCGATGGGGCGCGTCAACGCCAGCAAGATCAACGCGGCGATGCTGCTCAAGTACTCGGCGCAGGGTGAACTGGACCCCTACCGCATGCCGGGCGCGGCCTCGCTGGCGCTGATGAAGGAACTGATTGCCGGGGCGGCCATCGTCGGCCGGAGTCCGGAGCGGGCGCGGCACTGACGGCCGCGCCGCCGCGTCACACGGAAATCTGCCCGAACAACCCGCATTCGAGGTCGCTCTCGAACTCCTCGACCCAGGTCGTGCCGGGCCCGGCGTCATAGACGCTTTCCGCGCCGGTCCGCTGCCGTCGCACGGTCACCTTGCGTGACGACGTGCCGTTCACGTCTGAAATCTCGAATTCCTGGGGAGCAAGACCCACCTGCCGGAAGACGGCCTCGATGTCCTGCTGTTCGTTAGCGGGAAACTGGGGGAGAAGTCGCGCTGCCATGGCACACCTCCATGCGGGGGTTGTACGGCGCGCCCCCTCGGGCGAGAGGGCGACGCGACACGAGCATGCCACGAATTCCGCCACACCGTGACGCAGTGCGAAAGACCATGGCGGCACCGCAACTATTGCGGCGCCGGCGCTGCTCCGGCCGCTACTCCCAGATCACCTCGAACGTGCCGTTGGTTTCGAACGGCGTGCGGTTCCGGACCCGTGCGGCATCCTGTGGCAGGAACGGGTCGACTTCGATATTTGCCGAAAAACGCGATCCCGTGACGAGCCCGCCGCCCTGCACCGGTACCACGACGCGGCCCGGCGTCAGCGGCGCGGACGGCCCGTAGGCCGCCGGCAACGTGCCCGGCGTATCGGCGGTGCCCACCATGACGCTGTGGCCGTCGAGTTGGGCCCGTTCCAGCCGTACGCCCACCCGGCCCAGCGAGCCGAACGCGTAGTCCTGCCCGGCCGCCGGCGCCTGCAGCCGGATGCCGATCCGGACCGGCGTCCGGCAGTTCACATTCAGCATCAGCCTCCGCTTTCCGAGGGAATAGGCCTGGGCGCCGTGCTCCTGCATCCGCCCGCGCGTCAGGCCGCCGTAGTCGATATCGGGTTCACTGAGCGACAGCTGGCAGGTTTCGCCTGGCACGGCAGGCGGCGGCGCGCCGATCGTTACCTGACCGTGGGCGCCGAGCGCCAGCAGCCACAGGCCGCAGCCCAGGGCCGGCCGGAGGCTGCGGCGGCATTTGCTTTGATCTGGATTCGTTTTCACTTCAATGGCTGTTCGGCGACCGGCTTGTCCACGGGCTTGCAGACAGCGTTCACCTCGTCGAAATAGGCGTTCAGGTCCTGCGTCATCGGCATCTTGAAATCGAGGGCGCAGGCGGTGCCATCCGCCCGGATCACCTGCATGCCCCCGGCCGCGGCGGTATTCGAAAGGAAGATCGAGCCGTCGTTGAGCACCGTGGTCAGGAAAGTACCTTCGGCGTCCACCACGGTGGCATTGCGCGGCAGCGGCTGTCCGGTGTCGTCCACGGTGTGCAGCAACAGCCGGCGCACCTTGATCACATCGAAGTCGACAAAGCTGACCGAGCCGCGCCCCGGACGGATCTGGCGAAACGCGTTGGTCACATCGATATTGCGCGGCAGCGTCCGGGTGGCGATCTCCACGCTGCTGGTCACATAGGCCGGCGCATTCGAGATCACCGCCTGGCCCCATGGGTCGGTCCACACCGGTCCTTGCGGCGTGGCGATCTTGATGCCCGAGACGTCGCCAAGCGAGGCGATGCCGAAGGTATCGCCCACCGGATATGGCGAAAATGTGACGCCGTGCCGGTGTGCCACCAGCCCGCCGGTCAGCGACGCGTTGTACGAGGTGCTGTCTGACCCATACTGCGACACCCCGAGGTTCAGGCGGGTGTAGTACGGCGTGATCGAGGCATTGGCCGAGCCCGCGGCAGAGTTGTCCGACGGACGGCCCTCGGCGTTGAGGCTGTAGTTGAAGATGTCGCTGACCGCGTCGTTGTAGGTCACGCCCGGCCGCGTCTCCCCGCTGATGCGGTTGACATAGGCGCGCACGCTGCGCTTGCCCAGCGGTATCGAGACGCTGAAATAGACCGAGTTGCCGGTATCCGAACTGCCCCCGCCGATGCCCTTCTCCAGGCTCAGCGACACCGTGGCGTACTTGAACGTCTTGCCCCACGATGCCGTGATGCGCTGCGTGGTTTCGTGGCTGAACAGCACCGAGCGGTTGTAGTTGACCGTCATCCCGCCCAGGGCGGGATGGTTGAACGACACGCCCGCCGTGTACTGGCCCCGGTAATGCGACGAGATCCAGTCCGCCGTCGTGTCGAGCGTCGTGTCCGTCAGCGAGCGGTAGCCGGGCGTCTCCTGCGTGACGGTGCCGTTGATGCTGAACATCGGGCCCAGCGTCGACGACGCCGATGCCGTCAGTTGCCCGCCACGCAGGTTCTCGCGCGTGGCGTTCGAGAGCAGCGTGCGCAGGCTCAGGTTCGTGGTATTGGCGAACACCCGCGCATCGACGCCGAAGCCCGCCCCCTGATACTGCGTGCCCACCATCAGCCCGCCGGTCAGCCCGATATTGCGTGCGGCGCGCCAGGTGCCCGTGGCGGTCGCCATCCAGGGCTTGACCAGCGCATCGCCGCCCAGTTCGCGCAGCTTGCCGACGGCGAGCGCGTAGCCCGGCGTCACCCCGAGCGATCCGGAATTGAGCTGGGCGGCCGGCACCGTGAAGCGGCGCGAATCGCCGGTGGCCTCGATGACCGTCACCTCCACGTCGTTGCTGCCGTTGAGCAGCGGCACGTTGGTCAGCGTGAACGGCCCCGGCGGCACCATTGTCGTGTAGATGACCGTGCCCGCCTGCCGGACCTCGATCCGGGCCTGCGTCTGGGCAATGCCGTCGATACTGGTCCCGGGGCCGGTGTCGCGCCTGAGCGCCATCTCCGGGAACCACTGCGCCCCGACGATCGACGGCCCCGGGAAGATCGAATTGCCGACATTGATCTCGCCCGCCTGGAACACGGCTTCCTGCCGGGCGAACGTCCGCTGCGCATACGCGTACAGATGCGAGAAATCCGACGTGTTCCCGTCGTTGCTGTACATGTTGCGGTTGCGGATGATCCAGTCGCCGGCATTGAAGCCGAACTCGTTGGCCGCCGAAAAATAGCGCGTGGTCGACCCATCGGTATGGCTGCGCGTGGCGAGCAGGTCGTAGTTGAGCAGCGCCGCCGTGCCGCCGGTGTGGAAGTCGCTCTGCGCGCCGGACTCCATCTGCAGGGCGTCGGTCGGCACCAGCAGGTCCACTGTCGCGGAGTTCGGCTTCAGCGTCACGACCGTGGCCGGCCACGCCGCACGGAAGTCGAGGCATCCGTCGACCGGCGGAGGCGTCGCGTGCAGCGCGGAAACGTCGGTCTTCAGTGCGTCGGCCGCCTCGGCCTCGTCTGTCCCCTCGGCCCTTGCCTCGACACTCCGGCCCGGCATGCGCAGTCCCGCGCGTTCGAGAAAGCGGGCGTCGAAGCACAGCTTGCCCTTCTCGTCGAAACGCACCATGGCCGATCCCTTCGACTTGCCGTTCACGTTCAGCGACACCAGCGTCACCCCCGGCGAGAACCGCGCCCCTTCCATGAAATAGTCGGCCACGCGCGGATCGATGCCGCGCGACTTCAGCATGTCGAGATCGAAGTCGGTCACGCCGGCACCGGGCGCGGCGGCAGGCGGAGCGGCTGGCGGATTGGTGCCGGACGTGGCGGGTGGAGGGTCCGGCGGCGTGTCCGGAGCGTTGCCGCCGGAGGCTGTCGCGCCCGGCTCCACCGATTCAGGTGCCACCGTTGACGCTGGTGCATCCGACTGGGAAGGCGGCGGCGCCGGGGCTGTCAGCCGCCTCGCGCCGGCATCCTCGGCATCACCCTCCGGCGCGGTGGCAGCGTGGCTGCGATCCCAGGCGAGCGCCCCGCTGCCTGCCAGCAGCGAAGCCAGCACCAGCGTGGTCAGCCGGGAGCGCCGGAATGGCAGGTTTTCCGATGGAGCGGGTGAGCCGCAGCACTGCCTGCCGCGCGACGGACCCGGACGCGGGCCCGACGCGGCACGCGACCTGCAAACTTGTCGGAGCATTCGTCATCCACCCGGTCATTTGGCTGCGGACGGGGCAGGCTTGCCCGGCGTGGCCGGGGCGGTCGACAGGGGGGCGTCGTAGAAGTCGACCGCGAAGCCGTACAGCGTGGCCGGCGCCAGCCGCAGTGCGGTCGGCGCGGACGGCGCGCTCTTCAGCGGCACGCGCACCGTCGTTTCGGGCAGCACGTAGGGACGCGGCAACTCGGCGGTCTCTCCGCCCGGCTGCAGCAGCACCGACTGCGACAGCCGCACCACGTACGGGCTCGGATTCTCGACCAGCAACTCGGTGCCGGTCAGGCTGATGCGCAGCTTCTTCCAGGGCTCGCGCTCCATCGGCAGGCCCTTGGGGTGGATCACCAGCGGCAGGTCCTGGCGCACCGTCATCGTGACGCGCGCGTCGCCGGGCCGTGCCGTGCGCGGCGGAATGCCCTCGAACACCGCACGCGCCAACCGCTGCGTCTTCAGCGGAGTCTTGTTGCGCAGGATGAACCGCACCACCTGGGTCTCGTTGGCTTCGACGCGGGCCACCGGCGGCGTGACGACCACCAGTTCCTCCTTGTCCTCGTCGATGTGGTTCACCGACGTGTACAGCAGTTGCGGCGACGCTTCGCTGTTCTTCACGTTCATCGTCGACTCGCCGTCCGCCTCGTTGACGAGCACGACCGACGTCTCGGGCACCATGCCGGTGGCCATCGCCGTTCCCCACACGCCAACCAACACCGCGGCAGCGCCCAGGGACAGGCGCGTCCGCACGGACCTATTTTTCATGACATCCCCCATTCGATGGTTCTGTTTGACCAGACGGATTTCGGCTCGATTTGAAAGGCAACGCCAGTCTGCAGCAAACGGCACCGACGCAGAAATCGTAATTCCACTAAATTGGCAGATTCTTTAAAACATTCGCACTTTATTTACGGGTTCAATCAAGATGCATGCTATACGACATTTACGGAAAATCCACATTTTTAAGTCCATGGCGATAGCCCAAGTGTGCTTATCCATTTAGTGTCGAAGCTCATCTCTACTATCAACAGGACAGACCATGCGCAATAAGTTCTCGAAGGAGCGGGGCGCCGACGAACGAAGTCAGACGCTGCTCCATACCGCCCAGGCGCAAGCCAATGCCCTGCACGGCATGTATCGCGACACGCTCGCCGCCTTCATGGAAGCCCCCAACGCCGTGCCGGTCCCGCGCGCGGCCCGTGCCATGTTCTGGCTCGGCAGGCTGCGCCAGTGGCGCGCCATCGACCTCGGCACGGGTGCCCCCGAGACCAGCTGGTTATCGCTGCATCTGGGCGTGGTGGAATCGCTGGCCGGCACGCATGCGCTGGCGCTGCACCGTGACCAGTGGAGCGGGCCCAGCCGCCGCCACACCTACGAGCGCGACATGTCGCTGCAGGTGGCCATGCTGCTCGCGCTCGGCTGGAACGAGCTGGCGGCATTCGCGCTGCAATCGTGGTTTGGCGTGGAGAAGGCGCTGGCCCATCAGAATCCTCTGAACGGCATGACGGGCATGATCGTCGGCGTTGCCGGCCAGGCGCTCGACGTCAGTGTGCCCGTGACCTCGTTCCAGCGCAGCGACGCACTGCTCGCCAGCATCGTCGAGGCGTGGCAGGCCGACGACACCCGGTTCCTGCCGCTGGCCAACGCGTTGGCAGAGCGCCACATGGTCCAGTGCAGGCTTGATACGGATCAATCCCTGTTCGATTTCGACCACCCGGTGGAACAGGCAATGCCGGTCGAACTGCTGATGCTGCTGCGGCTGCGCGGTGTGACCGAAATGCCGCCATGGTTGTCGCACCACGCCGCCCTGGCACATCCCGCCGCGGTACTCGTGCAGACCAGCCCGCCGGTGCAGTCGCAGCGCTGCGCGGCGTTCATCGAGCGCGCCAGCCTGCTGCTGCCCCAGTATCGCGGCCTGACCGACGCCCTGTCGCGCCAGGTGAACGTACTGCAGCCCGCGTCCGCGTAGCGCTGCCCTTCCTCCCCCGGAAAGGCCCGCCGACCCTGCTTGGCGGCCTTTCACCCCGCAGGGACTTCCCCCCGGCAAAATCCCCCAAATCCAAGGAAATTACGATTTCAAATTCTGTTGACCGTCAGCAAAATGACGCGCTTGTCACCGACATCATCTACGGGTACCAGGACTGAATCGTCTGTAACCGGAATCACACGCACATTGTTTACTCATCCGAGACATGCCACGAAGATTGCC
The DNA here is from genome assembly GCF_004217045.1 of Cupriavidus agavae. Taxonomy (GTDB): domain Bacteria; phylum Pseudomonadota; class Gammaproteobacteria; order Burkholderiales; family Burkholderiaceae; genus Cupriavidus; species Cupriavidus agavae. The sequence continues at coordinate 67,608 of NZ_SGXM01000005.1, read as the reverse complement.
TGACCCACCGCCGCCGTTCGACATATCGTATTTTCTTTAAATTTACCGTCAGCCAATCAGGCCACGGCGAAATTCCCGGAAAATTCCATCAAACTCTGACGGGTCACAATTCCATATTCCATCAAATTGTGATTTTCGGTCCATGGTGGAGTATTTTTCCTATGTTTGCGAAAGTACGACTCCTTCGACGCAGCGTTCCCGAACACGACGCCGCAACGTTTCTGCAAAAAAGGACAATGAGGCATGCCTGCAAAAACCATCCGTGTCGCCCTGGCAGATGATCATCCTCTCGTCGTCACCGCACTGCGCGATTGCCTGCAACGCACGCCTGGCTTCCAGGTGACCTGCGAATGCACCAATGGCAGTGAGCTGGTCGGCGCGCTGGCGCAGAATCCCGTCGATGTCGCCGTGACGGATTTCAGCATGGGCTACGGCGATACCTCGCTCGACGGCTTCAATCTGCTGCGACGGCTGACGCGCCTGTATCCGGAAACCCGGATCGTCGTGGTCAGCGCCCAGAACAACGCCGGCGTCGTGACGCGGGCCATGAAGCTGGGCGCGCGGGCCTTTGTCAGCAAGGAAGACGAACTCGACGAGATCGTGCGCGCCTGCATCCACGTTACCGTCAGCAGCGGCTATTTCTACTCGCCGTCGATCCGCTCCGTGCTCGACAACGCGGCCACCGTGACCGCGCCCAGCACCGAACTGACGCTGCGCGAACTGGAAGTGGTACGGCTCTACGCGCAGGGCTTCCAGCTCAACGAGATCGCCAACAAGCTCGGCCGCTCGGTCAGCACGATATCGAGCCAGAAAACCGTGGCCATGCGCAAGCTCAACGTGCAGACCAACACGGACCTGATCCGGTACGCGTACGAGAATGGTCTGATCTGACCACCCGGCACCATGCAGCAGATTCTCGACCGGACGCAGGAGTCGCTGTCACAGTCTTTCGAGACATTGGCGGCGAATGCCCGGCGGCAGCAGAAGCTCTACTACGTCACGGTCGCGCTGCTCGTGGCAATCGTCATGGTGTCGGCGCTGCTGCTGGCCGGGCTTGCCGCCGCGCGGCACCTCGATGTCCGGCGGGGGCATGTGGCCCAATACGTCAGCGCCATTTCGCTGCAACTGCAGGGCGAGTCGTCGTTTCTGCGCCGCACGGCGCTCACGCTTCATTATTTTCTCGGGGCTTCGGCCCCAACTTCACCCGACCCCGTACTGCTGGCCGATCTCCAACGCGACGGCGTCGCGGTCGCGGCCGACCGGCGCTTCGTGATCCTCATGCCGGCCAGCACCCGCCATGCGCTGGGGCGCGACCTGCCCGAGCGTCTCTGGCAACTGCAACAGATCGCAACAGCAACGCTGACGACCCAGACCGCGTTCGGGCTCGACCATCTCGCCTACGTGGTCGACAGCGAGGCGGCCTACGCCATCGTGCTGTCGCCGTCGCCGCTGTCGGACTCGGCGCTGGCTCTGCTTGGCGCCGAACGGCTGGCGGGGCTGCGCGACATCGTGCGTCCGCGGGGCGGCACCGATGCGCCGCAGTGGATCGGCCCGATCACCGATCCGATCACCGGCCAGCGCGCCATCGTGACGGCCGGCACGGCCGCCGCACCGGACGGACAGGTGGCGATCATGGCGGCCAGCGTGCCGGTCGCTTCGTTCCTGGCCGGGCTCAAACGGCCCAGCGACCCGGCCACGCTGCTGCTGGTCGGGCACGATGGCACCGCGCTCGACGTGTCGCCCCCCATGGCTCCGGACATGGCGGATCGCATCCTGGCGCAGATTCGCCGCATGTCGGTCGAGTCGATCGATGCCACGGCGCGCGGCATGCTCCTGAACCAGCCGCTCGGCGAGTTCGGCTCGCTGGTCTACGCCCTCTCCTACCGCACGCTGCTGGCCGCCATCACGACCGAACTGGCGGTGATCGGCGCGATTGCCGCCCTGTTGATCGTCGCCATCGTGCTGGCAGCCCGGTACTGGGACATCCACCTGCTGCGCCGCAGCCACGCCGAGGCGGCGCGCGCGCTCGACAACGAGACGATCAACCATATCCTCGTCAGCGCAACGCCGGTCGGGCTCTGTATCGTGCGGCAACGCGACCGGCTGATCCTGACCTCGAACATGGTGGCCGACACGCTGCTCGGCTGCAGCCAGGGCGCGTCGCTGCCAGCCCATATCGCCGAGGCGATGCAGACACCGCGCTCGATCTCCCAGATCACCGTGCCCGCCGGGCCGGCCGACCCGCCCCGTTTCCTGTCGATGACCTACGCCCCGGTGCGCTACCGCAACGAGGACGTGCTGTTTTGCGCCGTGCAGGACGTCACCGCGCAGCACCAGCTCGAACATCAGCTGCGCGAGGCGCGCGAGGCCGCCGAGGCGATGATGCGGGCCCGCTCGAACTTCTTTGCGTCGATGAGCCACGAGATCCGCACGCCGCTGAACGCGCTGCTCGGCAACCTCGAACTGCTGGCGCGGGCCGACGGCATGGCCGCTCAGGCGCCCCGCCTGCGCGCGCTGCAGGTGGCGTCCGACGGCCTGCGGCGGATCGTCAACGACATCCTCGACTTCTCGAAGATCGACGCGGGCGAGATGAAGCTCGTCAACGAGCCGTTCCGGCCGATCGACGATCTCGAAAACCTGGCCATGTCGTATGCGCCAATGGTGGCGGACCGTCCGACGCGCTTCTACGTGCATCTCTCCCCCACCCTCGACATGGCCCTGCTGGGCGACCGCACCCGGATTGCGCAGATCGTCAGCAACCTGCTCAGCAATGCGGTCAAGTTCACCTCATGCGGCAAGATCGTGCTGAGCGCCGAGGTGGCGACGGACACCGAAGGCCGCAACGTGCTGGTCTGCCGCGTACGCGATTCCGGCATCGGCATGCCGCCGGCGCTGGTGGCGCGCGTGTTCCAGCCGTTTGTGCAGGGCGAGGCGAGCACTTCGGCACGCTACGGCGGCACCGGGCTTGGGCTGTCGATCTGTGCCAGGCTGACCGAAATGATGGGCGGCCATATCGCCGTGGAGAGCGTGGAGGGCGTGGGTACCGCGTTCAGCTTCGCGATTCCGCTGCCGGCCATCGATGGCGAGCCCGCGCGCCACGAGCCCGAGGTACAGGGCAGCCGGGCCATGATCCTGTGCCAGGAGGTGGAGTCGGGCACGATGCTCGGCGCGTGGCTGGAACGGGCCGGATGGCGGGTGCAGACGTTCCACCAGCCGGCGGCGGCCCAGGCGTGGCTGCGCAACAACCGGCCGCATATCCTGATGGTGACCGGCGAATACGACCTGGCCACCGTGACCGAGCTGCGCCGCATCCACGCGGCCAACGCGGTCTGGATCACGCTCAAGGGCCCCGAGCGCCCGGTGAAGCGCCAGGACGGCGTCTACGAAGTCACGGCGTTCTCCCATACGGCGCTGCTCGCATCGGCCATTGCCGCGCTCGATGACGAGGACATCGGCGGGGCCGGGTCAATGGCGCCGGCGGAGCCAGAGCCGGCCGAAAGCGGCGAGACGGCCCGGAACGGCGTCCCGCCCACCGGGCAAACCATCCTCGTGGCCGAGGACAACCCGCTGAACCAGATGCTGATTGCCGAGCAGCTGGAATCGCTGGGCTGGCGTCCGCAGGTGGCCGGCGACGGACGGCAGGCGCTGGACGTCCTGCGGCAGCAGCCGGGGCGCATCGATGCCGTGCTCACTGACATCCACATGCCCATCATGGACGGCTATGCCTTGCTGGCAGCCATCCGGTCCAGTTGGCCCGATCTGCCGGTGCTGGCGTTCAGCGCGGTGACGGACGGCGGGCAGGCTGGCGATTGGCAGGCGCGCGGCTTCACGGGGTATGTGGCGAAACCGGCTTCGCTGGCATCGCTCGGTGCGGCGCTGGCCGGTATTCCGGCACAAGCCGCCGGCACGGCGGAGGAGGCGCCCGAGGCATCGCCCTTCCCTCCGGCCGAGCTTGAGCGCTACCGCGGCATCCTGCGCGATCACCTGCAGCACGACGAGCCAGAACTGGCCGCGATCATGGTCCGGAAGGACGTGACGGGGCTGCGGCATTGGGCGCATCGCTCCGCCGGCGCATTCCTGGTGGTGGCCGAGCACGGCATCGTCGGGGCGTGCCGCCTGGTGGAACGGCTGGCGCATGACACCGCCGGCGACTGGCCCCCCGAACTGGACGCCGCCGCCCTCGTCATGCAGGACGCCGTCCGGCAGTTCCGCGAGGCGGGACGCGGGACGCCCGCCGGGGCAATGAATCCGGCCAGAAGCAATGGCGCCGACCCCGCCACCCTGGTGTAAAGACCGCGGCAATCATTGCACAGTCAACGGTTCCGGGACGATAATGACGCGCACGCGCGTCCAGCGTCCGTGCCCGGCAACGTGGAACCGTCACCGGGTGCAGGCTGGTCGTCCCACCGCCTCGCCAGCCCCCGCCCGCCTGACTCATGCCGTCTTACCAAGGTCTTCCGCAGCCCCAGCGCACCTGGGCCATCCTGACGGTATTCTGCGGCCTGATCATGGCCGTGCTCGACGGCTCGATCGCCAATATCGCGCTGCCCTCGATCTCGCGCGAACTGCAGTCCGACCCCTCGCGGACGATCTGGGTTGTCAATGCCTACCAGCTGACGGTCACGGTTTTCCTGCTGCCGCTTTCATCGCTCGGCGATATCCTTGGCTACAAGCGCGTCTACCGCGCCGGGCTTGCCACATTCCTGGCCGGTTCGCTGCTATGCGCGCTGTCCGTCAACCTGCCGATGCTGGTCGCGGCGCGTGTCATCCAGGGCATTGGCGGGGCGGGCATCATGAGCGTCAACACGGCCCTGGTGCGCTGCATCTACCCGCCCACGAAGCTCGGCCGGGGTATCGGCCTGAACGCGCTGATCGTGGGCGTCACGATCGCGGTCGGGCCTTCGCTCGGCGCGCTGATCCTGGCCGTTGGCAGCTGGCCATGGCTGTTCGCCGTCAACGTGCCGGTTGCGGTCTTCGCGCTGGCCATTTCCAGGCGGGCGCTGCCGGAAACGCCGGCCGAGCGCCACCCGTTCGACTACCCGAGCGCCGTGCTGTCGGCCGTGGTGTTCGGCATGTTCATCCTCGGCCTCGACGGGTTGGGACATGCGGCGTGGAAGCCGGCGGCCGTGGCGAGCCTGGTGCTGGCCACGCTGCTCGGATGGCTGCTGGTGCGCCGCCAGCGCGGGCGGCCGGCGCCTCTGGTGCCGGTTGACCTGTTCCAGAGCCGGGCATTCGTGCTGGCCGTGGGCACCTCGTTCTGCTCGTTCATGACCCAGATGCTCGCGTTCGTGTCGCTGCCTTTCTATCTGGAATACCAGCTCGGCCGCAGCCTGCAGGAGACCGGCCTGCTGATCACGCCGTGGCCGCTGATGGTGGCCGTGATGGCTGCGGTGGCCGGACGGCTGTCCGACCGCTACCCCGCCAGCATCCTGGCGGGGATGGGGCTGGCCATGCTGGCGGCGGGGCTCGTCGGGCTGGCCGTGCTCGGGCCGGGCGCGACCAGCCTGGACATCGCCTGGCGGACTGCGCTGTGCGGCATCGGCTTCGGGTTCTTCCAGTCACCAAACAACCGCGCCATGATCCTGGCCACGCCGCCCGCGCGCAGCGGCGGCGCCAGCGGGGCGCAGGCCACCACCCGGCTGCTGGGCCAGACCACGGGCACCGCCGTGGTGGCGCTGCTGTTCAGCCTCGACGCCGCCGGCGCCGCACGAATCGCCCTGTACGTGGCCGCACTCGTCGCCACGGCCGGGGCGCTGGTCAGCCTGAGCCGCCTGCGCATGCCTGCCGACAGCTGATTCTCAACGCGCGCCGGCAGGTGCCTCGGGCGGCGCCCTGCCCGGGTGACGATGTTCCAGTCGTTCCAGTCGTTCCAGCCGCTCGCGCCCCGGATGCCGGCCCGCACCCGCCGGCGGCACATCGGGCAGCGCCAGGCCACCGTGGCCGCCCGCGTCGCGGATCTGGTTATTGTTGCCTTCCACCGTGATGACCGTGCAGCCCGTCAGCACGGCGCCGGCCACCGCCATCGAACAAGCCATCTTCATCGCTCGCCTCCGCTGCGCGTTCCGGAATGAAAAAACCGGGGATGACGCCGCCCTGCCTGGCGTCGCCATCCCCGGAACCGCTACCGGCTCATCGCCGGCCAACCATCCTCGCTACCGGTTCAGGCCGGGCCGAGGTCCAGCCACGGGCGCGAGTCGCCAGCGTCCACCGTCGAGGTGTACGCCGGGTCGCCGGGCTCCTGGTCGGCACCGACCCACCACTTGGCCCGATACCTGTGCAGGCCCTGACCCTGGTAGTTGTTGGTGACTTCCGCGCCCGAGTCGTAGGATTGCGGGCGCCACGTGCCTTCCTCGCCGGAACTGCCGCCGGCCAGGATCTGGATCTCCACCGTGGCGGTATCGCTGTCGCCGGTGCCGGCATCGCCGGTGGCGGTCAGCGTGACCTGGATCGTGGTGTCGCGGTCGACGATCGGGGCGCTGGCGGAGACCGAGATCTCGTCGGCGCCGTCGAACGACAGGCCCGGCGCCGTCCACGCGAACAGCAGCGGCGCGGGACCGGTCGATTCCACGGCGGAGAGGTGGATCGGCGCACCGGCCTCGTACTGGGTGCGGCCCGTGATCCGTGCCACCACGTTGCCCGGCACGTCGTCGCCCGGCACGACGGTCAGGAAGATGGCGCTCTGGTTGGTCTCGGAGCCGTCGTTCACGGTCAGCTTGACCCAGTAGTCGGTCACGGTGCTGACGGTCGGCGCGGTGCCTTCCACCAGCTCGGCGGTGCTGTTGTGGAACGGCAGGTCCGGGGCATCCCACAGGTAGGTCAGCGCATGGCCGTCCGGATCGAACGAGGCCTCGCCCGACAGGCCGTACGGCGTGCCCGACTCCAGCATCACCGTGATGCGCGAGGTGGGCTGCTGGTTGGTCTTGGTCTTCACCTTGAACGTCTGGCTGGCCGTGGCGGAGCGGCCGCGGCCGTCCGTCACCGTCAGCGTGACCGTGTAGGTGTGCTCCGGCGGCGGCGCGACGCCCTCGGCGGCGGGGCCGGTCCAGCCGTCCAGGAACTGCAGGCCCGTGGCACCCCACTTGTACGTCAGGTCGCTGCCGACCGAGCGCAGCGCCGAGAACTTGACCATATCGCCGATGAACGCCTCGGTCGGTCCCTCGATCACGGCAACGGGCGGCTTGTCGACGTCCTCGACGTTGATGCCTTCGAAGTAGAACGGCTCCATGTCCACCACTTCCTGCGTGGGCGTGGCGCCCAGGCCTTCACGGGCGGCGTTCAGCAGCACGCCGCTGTCCATGTCGATGGTCCACGTGAACAGCCCGCCGAGGTTGTTCTCCAGCACGTACCGACCCTTCTCGCGCACCGAGCGCGGCGTGTCGATCGACATGAACACTTCGCTTTCGGCGTTGTAGAGGTAGTCGGCGTCGGCCACCGTGTCGGTGTAGACGTTGAAGCCGTTGATGCCGGATTTCGCCTCGAGGTCGAGGTAGTTGTACAGGATGTCGTAGAACTCGGTGGCACCGGACTCATAGGTGCCGACGGTGGTGCCGGCGCCACGGTCGTAGGTGCCGGCCAGCGGCGACCACGACGAGACCAGGGCGCCGCGCGCGCTGCGGCTGTACGCGGCATAGCCCACGAAGATGTTCTTCGACGGCACGCCCACGCCAAGCAGGTACTGCACGGCGCGGTCGATGCTGAACCCTTCCGGGTCCGACATGTCGAGGTCATACAGGTTGGTGTGGTGCGCCAGCTTCGGCGCCCAGGGCGTGCCGAAGAAGTCGTAGGTCATCAGGTTGATGCCTTCCACGCCGGCGGCCAGCATGCCGGGGATATCGGCCTCGAGCAGCGTGGCATGGGCGGCGCCGGTAGCGATGCTCACGCGCACATGGGGCAGGCGCTGCTTGATGCCGCGCACCAGCAGCTGGAAGTTCGACGCATCCTCGGGGCCGTGCGGGTTGCCCGCGCCGGGCATGCCCGGATATTCCCAATCCAGGTCCACCTCGGTGAACATCGGGAAGCGGTCGAAGATGTACGCCAGGCTCTCGATCAGCGTCTGGCGCTTGGAGGCATCAGCGGCCACGGCGTGGAAGGCACCGCTCATGGTCCAGCCGCCCAGGCTGAACGACATCTTGAGCTTGGGGTTCTGCTGCTTGAGCTTGGCCAGCCCGCCCAGAACGCCCTGCGCCTTCTTCTGGTCGAACAGGTCCTTGTAGTCGTTGCTGACCCAGCCCGTGAAGCCCACGTTGCGGAACGATGCCACGTCGCCCCACGGATCGGTGAAGGTGCCCTCGTTGAGCTTCTTGCCGAAGTCCACGGCGGCCTGGTCGATCGTGAAGCGCTTCTCGCCCTGGTCACCCACGATGCCGGCGAAGCCGATGATCAGGCGGTCATACGCGGCCGCATCCAGCAGCATCAGGTCCGTGCCACGGCCCGCCGCGGAATTGGCGAAATTGCCATCCAGGCGGCCGTCGTACTGCGACCAGTCGGTGTAGTAGCCGAACACCTCGGTGTTGTTCTGCGTGGAGCCGTACTTGTTGTAGACCCGCTTGGCCACGCGCGTCGAGGTGTACGAGTACTTCTCCGCCTCGGAAGCCGGGTCGAAATTGTTCTGCTGGTAGGTCTTGTCCGAGGCGCCCTTCGAGGCCGGGATCGACGGATCGCCCGGATCGCCGTCATAGACGAGCTTGCTGTTGGTGCGTCCTGCCTGGAGCAGCTTGCGACGGCCCGCGAAAACGCTGCGCGCCGGGCGCGGCGGCGCGTTGTCGGCGGGGTCGCCACTACGGAAGACACGCGAAGTCAGTCCCGCCCGGGCCTGGGTGGCCTGGCCGAGCGGCTGCCCGCTTTTGTTACCGGTTTTCTTTGTCATGACGTCTGTCCTTGCAGATTGATTTGGCGTCGCCGCGGCGCCATCGCATTTGCGCGAATGGCCGCATCGGCAACGGAATGCATCTTTCCGATTTCGCCGCTGCAATGACATGGATGCGTCATGGAATATCGCAGGTGATATCTGGTCCATCGCCGCGTGCACCGGTGGGGCAGGCCGGACATCGCGGCAGTCGGGTTTTTCCCTTATGCGATATGGTCCCGAATATCGAATGGCGCCGATCCATCCGCGCGAATGGACGATATGGAAGGTTATGGATCGCGCCAAATCCACCAGTGTGTGAAGACGGTCTGGTCAGATTCGGCTTACTACCCGATTGGGTTATGATGCGACGGCCTTCCGCGCCTGACAGTATTCAATTCCGTCAAATCATGATGTTCTGACAATCGACCAAAGTGCGCGGCATTTCTATTTGCGCGAGACATGACGAGCACCCCGGGCGGGCGATTGTTTCGAGAATCCGCGATATTCACGGCGCACCCGGTCATGCGCTGTCACCCGAGCGGGTCAGATACGGATGAAAATATCTTCCATGGGAGCTATTTCTGCGTATCGATACGCTTGACGTCCATCGATGACGACATGGGGTGAGACAAAATGATCCGGAATGGCGACTCGGTATTTTTTGATTGGGATACGGACCGTGTATTACGTGGCGGCGTGGAAGCGAAGATAACGGGACAGCAAAAGAAACTGCTGCGCCTGCTGGTGGAGGGAAAGGCCGCGGTTAAATCGCGGGATTATCTTTTAAAGGGTGTCTGGGGGAAACGCGCCGCACTGGTCGACGAGCTTTATCTGGTGCAACTGGTGTACCGCCTGCGCAAGGCCCTGAGTCCGGTCAGCCTGGACGGGCATATCGTGACCGTACCGCGCCAGGGGTACCGCTTCATCCCGGTGGCCTATACCACCACGGTATCGCCGCCCGCCATGGAGACCCCGGAAGACGCCGTACCGGAACCAGTCTTCCAGCCTGAATCCGCGCTCGAACAGGCGCGCGGACTGGCCAATGTGCTGGCACGGCTGGGCATGCCGATTTCCACGGCCCCGGTATTTTCGGCGCTTTCCGACCATGACGACACGATGCATATCGACGAGGCGCAGGGCGTGGTCTCGTTCAATGGCATCATCGCCAAGCTGACACGGTTCGAACTGCGGCTGCTGATCGTACTCAAGGACCACGGCGAGGGCGTCATGTCGCGGCACCAGATCATCACCTCGGTCTGGGGCCCCGAGGCGATGGTCGACGAGAACTGCCTGACGCAACTGGTGTCCCGGCTGCGGCGGGCGTTGCACCCGCTGGGGCTCGACACGTGCGTCTCGGCGGTTCCCAAGATCGGGTACCGATTTCGTCCCCAGACTGGCACGGCGGCGCGCACGTTCTGAGCGGTAGCGCGACTGCCTTCGCGCTACCTTCTCACGCTTCCACCCGGCTTCACCGCCAACCATTCCGCCCCGCGCGCCTACTCCGCCTTGGCGCCCGAATCCTTGACCACCTTGGCCCATTTGGCCATTTCGCTACGCTGGTACTCCGCGAGCTTCTCGGGCGTCCCCAGGACCGGATCGAGTCCCAGCGTCTTGAGCTTGGCCTGGACGTCCGGCAGCGTGAAGATGCGGTTCAATTCCGTATTGAGCTTTGCCACGACATCCTTCGGCGTGTTCGCGGGCGCAAAGACTGCGAACCACGACGTGGCCTCGTAGCCCGGCAGGCCCTGCTCGGCGATGGTGGGGATGTCCGGCGCCGAGGCCGACCGCTGCGCGCTGGTCACCCCCAGCGCCCGCAGCTTGCCTTCCTTGACCACCGGCAGCGCCGAGGGCAGGTTGTCGAACATCATCGTGATGTGGCCGCCCAGCAGGTCGGGAATCGCCATCGCCCGGCCCTTGTACGGCACATGCGTGATCTTCGTGCCGGCCATGGTATTGAACAGCTCGCCGGCCACGTGCAGCGAGGTGCCGACGCCGGGCGTACCGAACGTCAACTGGCCCGGCTTCGACTTGGCCAGCGCGATCAGCTCCTGCACATTCTTCGCAGGCACCGAGGGGTGCACCACCAGCACGTTCGGGGTGGAAGCCAGCAGGATGACCGGCACGAAATCCTTGACCATGTCGTACGGCATCTTGCTGTAGAGCGCGCCGTTGATCGAGTGCGTGCCCACCGTGCCCAGCGCCAGCGTGTAGCCGTCCGGCGCGGCCTTGGCCACGGCCTCGGCGCCGATGTTGCCGCCGGCGCCGGGCTTGTTGTCCACCACCAGCGGCTGGCCAAGGCTGGTCTTCTCGGAGAAGATCCGCGCGAGGATGTCGGGCGCGCCGCCGCTCGGGAAGCCCACCACGATGCGCATGGCCTTGTTCGGATAGGCGTCGCTGGCCCGGGCGGCGGGCGCCAGCGCCATCGCGCCGGCGGCCGCAGCCGCCAGCATCGCCAGCACCTGCCGGCGCGGGAACGTCTTAGCACGCATGATCTGTCTCCTGAATCGTTGTTATGGTGGGGTTCGCCGATGAGCCCGCTGCTACACGGCCGTGTTGCCGAATTCCTTCGTGACCTGCTCGTGCAGGCGGCGCATGCCGCGCAGCCAGCGGTCGTAGTCCTGCCCCTTGCGGCGGTAGTATTCGAGCACCTCCGGATGCGGCAGGATCAGGAAGCTCTCGCTGGCCACGCCCTCCAGGGTTTTCTCGGCCACATGCTCGGCGGTGACGGAGCCGGCCTGCAGGAAGCCCTTGCGCTCGCCGCCTTCGCCGAACAGCATCCTGGTCTGCACGCCCTGCGGGCAGATGCAGCTGACCTTGATGCCCTGGTCGCCGTAGGTGATCGACAGCCACTCGGCAAACCCGATCGCCGCGTGCTTGGTCACGGCATAGGGTGCCGAGCCGATCTGCGAGAGCAGGCCGGCCGCCGACACCGTATTGATGAAGTAGCCGTCGCCGCGCGCCAGCATCTGGGGCAAGGCCGCCTTGGCCGCGTGGATGTGCGCCATCACGTTGATTTCCCAGATCCGCTGCCAGTCGTCGGCGGTGGCATCGAGGCCCTTGCGCAGGATGATGCCCGCGTTCGAGCAGAAGATGTCCACCTGCCCGAAGCGGCGCGTGGCAACGTCGACCAGGCTTTGCACGGCCTCGGCGTCGGCCACGTCCACGCGCTGGGCAAAGACCTGGCAATCTGGCGCGGCCGCCGCGGCCTCGGCGGCTACCTGCGCCGCGCCGGCTTCGTCGAGGTCCGCCACCGCCACGCCGCGCGCCCCGCCCCGCGCGAAAGCCAGCACCAGCGCGCGGCCGATACCCGTGCCGCCCCCGGTCACGATCACTGTCTTGTTCCGAATTTCCATTGCCAATCTCCTGTTTTCTCGGTTCGTTGTTCGGTTCGTTGTTCGGTCTAGCCACGGCCCGGCTGCGCCGGCTGCCAGAGCCGCGTGGCCAGCGTGGCGGCGAGCTCGCGGATTCTCGGCCCGAGGTTGCCTTCGAGAATTTCCGGCGACAGCCGCGTGGATGCGCCGCCGACATTGACCGCCAGCACTTCGGAGCCGTCCGGCAGGCAGACCGGCGCCGCGGCGCCGCTCACGGCGCGGTCCCACTCGGCATGCGCCACGCAGAAGCCGCGCCGCGCGTGCTCGCGCAATGCCCGCTCCACCTTGCTGCGCACGCCCGGCCAGCGCGAACCGTGCTGGCGCTCCATCTCGGCCAGTACGGCGGCGCGCCGCTGCGCCGGCAGCCCCGCGAGCCAGGCACGCCCCATGGCCGAAGTTGCCATCGGCAGGCGCGAGCCCGGCGTGAGGCGCATCACCAGCGCGCCACGCGGCTGGCAGACCTCCAGGTACAGCATGTCCTGCCGGTCCGGCGCGGCCAGCGCCACCGTGCAGCCGGTGGCAAAAGCCAGCGACTGCATCAGCGGCTGCGCCACCTGCCGGATGCCGGCGCCGGACAAGTATCGCTGTCCCGGCAATAGCGCGCCTTGACCCATCCGGTACTTCTCCTGCGTTTCCACATAGACCAGATAGCCCAGCGTGGCCAGCGTGTACGTGAGGCGCGACACCGTGGGTCGGGGAATACCCGTACGGCGCGACAGTTCGGCATTGCCAAGGTAGTCGTCATCGGGCCCGAAGGCGCGCAGCAACTCGACCCCGCGCGCCAGCGCCGTGACGAAATTCCGGTCCTCGCCGTCCGTGGATGCGGCGGCACCGGACAGCAGCGCGGCATCGGCGGGAGGCGGAATCGACGTGGTGCGTTTCATGAGCGATTGATATCAGTTTCCATGCCCGCGCATGGGCGCTATTCAAGGAAAACATAGGGGTCATAGGCCCGGTAAATATGCGGGCCGGCAGGCACGTTCCGCCACCCGCCCGGCGTGCGGTCAGGGAATACACCGAGGCTGCACGGTACTTTGCGGCACCCCTATTTCGCGTATCGGAATAGTACGTCCGATTGCTTGACGCTGGCCGAAACGCTATGCAAAGTCGCCAGAAATTAAAAGCGAACGACCGTGCGAGAACGACACGGCGACAGAGACCGCGCGGGTGCCGTCATGGCACACCAACGCAAGGAGACAACGCATGGCCCTGTTTTTCCAGCAGTTCCTCAATGGCCTGACGCTTGGCGGCGTGTACAGCCTGGTGGCATTGGGACTTACCCTCGTCTACGGCATCCTGCACGTGCCGAACTTCGCGCACGGTGCCTTCTACATGGCCGGTGCGTATGTGTCGTATTACGCAATGACCACGCTTGGCCTGAACTACTGGCTGGCCATGCTGGCCGCCGCCGTGGTGGTGGCCGTGCTGTCGATGCTGGCGGACCGCCTGGTGTTCCATCCGCTGCGCAACGCGCCCGAGGTACACGACATGATCGCCGCCATCGGCATCCTGCTGTTCCTCGAAGCCGGCGCGCAGGCGCTGTGGGGCGCAGACTTCCACCGCATGCCCACGCCGTACGGCCAGATGGTGGAGCTGTTCGGCCTGACCGCCCCGCTGCAGCGCCTGCTGATCATCGTGGCCGCGTTCGGGCTGATGGTGCTGCTGCACCTGTTCCTCACGCGCACCGTCACGGGCTCGACGATCGTGGCCATGGCACAGAACCGCGAAGGTGCCGCGCTGGTGGGCATCGACGCCACGCGCGTCACGCTGCTGGTGTTCGCCATCTCGGGCGCGCTGGCCGCCATCGCCGCCACGCTCTACGCGCCGATCAACCTGGTCTACCCGAGCATGGGCAACCTGGTCATCACCAAGGCATTCGTGATCATCATCCTGGGCGGCATGGGCAGTATCCCCGGCGCCATCGTGGGCGGGCTGATCATCGGCATGGCCGAGAGCTTCGGCGGGTTCTACATCTCGACCGACTACAAGGACATCATCGCCTTCCTGCTGCTCGTGATCATCCTGTCGGTGCGTCCGCAGGGCCTGTTCGCCGGCAAGGCCGCCTGACCCGCCAGAGGAGACACTCATGAAAGCCATTCAAGGCAAGGCCGGCTGGATCCTGCTGCTGGCCGCCGCCATCGCATTCCCGCTGCTGGTGCCCAACAGCTATTTCCTGTCGGTCATGACGCTGGCGTTCATCACCGCCATCGCCACGCTCGGGCTGAACCTGCTGACCGGCTACACGGGCCAGCTCAACCTGGCCCATGGCGGCTTCATGGCGATTGGCGCCTACACGCTCGGCATCCTGACCGTCGACCACCAGATGCCGTTCTGGCTGGCCTTCGTACTGGCGCCCGTGGTCTGCATGGTGCTGGGCTATGTGGTGGGCGTGGTATCGCTGCGCCTCAAGGGCCACTATTTCTCGATCTTCACGCTCTGCGTGGGGTACATCATCTATCTGCTGATCGAAAAGTGGGAAAGCCTGACGCACGGCGCGGTGGGCCTGATCGGCATCCCGGTGCCGGCCGCCGTGGGGCCGCTGGCGTTCGACAACGTGCAGGGCCAGTACTACCTCGTGCTGGGCTTCCTGGCCGCCGGCACGTTCGTCATGCACCGCATCGTCAGCTCGCTGCTGGGCCGCAGCTTCCTGGCCGTACGCAACAGCGATGCGCTGGCGGAAGCGCTGGGCATCAACCTGATGCGCACCAAAGTGCTGTCGTTCGTGCTGTCGGTGGGCTATGCCGGCCTGGCCGGCGCGCTGTATGCCGGACAGGTGCGCTTCCTGGGGCCGGACATCGCGCGTACCGACATCACGTTCGACATGGTGATGTCGATGCTGGTGGGCGGCACGGGCACGCTGCTCGGGCCGCTGCTGGGCGCGGTGCTGGTGCCATGGGTCACGCAGACGCTGCAGTTCCTGCAGGACTACCGGATGCTGGTCTTCGGCCCGGTGCTGATCCTGCTGATCATCTTCGTGCCGGACGGCATCGTCGGCACCTTCCTGAAGCGTCAGGCGCGCCGCGCCGCGGCGCAGCGCCGGGGCCAGCTGGCGGCCGGCCGCCCTGCGCAACCCGCGCCCGTCGCCACCACCCGTCCGGGAGCCGAGAATGCTTGAGATCCGCAACCTGACCCGGAAATTCGGCGGCCTGACCGCCGTGAACGATGTCTCCGTCACGTTCGAGGCCGGCCACATCAACGCGATCATCGGCCCGAACGGCGCCGGCAAGACCACGTTCTTCAACCTGATCGCCGGCACCCACGCCCCCACCTCGGGCCAGATCCTGTTCAAGGGCCAGGACGTGGCCGGCCTGCGCGCCGACCAGATCGCCCGGCTTGGCGTGGCGCGCACGTTCCAGGCCACCGCGCTGTTCGACCGCGCCACGGTGCTCGACAACCTGATCGTGGGCCACCGCCTGCGCACGAAATCGAGCCTGGCCGACGTGCTGTTCAACACGCGCCGGCTGCGCGAGGAAGAGAAGCTGTGCCGCGCAAAGGCCGAGGAAGCGCTCGATTTCGTAGGGCTGTCGCATCTCGCCCATGAAGTCGCCGCCGACATCACGCAGGAGGCGCGCAAGCGCGTGGCCTTCGCGCTGGCGCTGGCCACCGACCCGGAGCTGCTGCTGCTCGACGAGCCGGCCGGCGGCGTGAATCCCGAGGAAACCGTGGGCCTGGCCGAGCTGATCCGCAAGATGGTGCGCCATGGCAAGACCGTCTGCCTGATCGAACACAAGATGGACATGATCATGCGGCTGGCCGACAAGATCATGGTGCTCAACTACGGCGAAAAAATCGCCGAGGGCACGCCGGCGCAGGTGCAGCAGGACCCGCGCGTCATCGAAGCCTATCTGGGAGCCGACCATGTTGCAGCTTGAACGCGTCTCGCTGTCGTACGGCAGCTTCCGCGCCCTCGACAATGTCTCGCTGCATGCCAAGGCTGGCGAACTGGTGGTGCTGCTCGGCGCCAACGGCGCCGGCAAGAGCTCGATCTTCCTGGCGATGAGCGGCATCCACCGCACCAGCGGCGGCAGCATGCGCTTCGACGGACGCGAACTGGGCGGCATGAAGCCCTCGCAGATCGTGCAGGCCGGGCTGGTGCACTGCCCCGAGGGCCGCAAGCTGTTCCCGGCCATGACTGTCGAGAAGAACCTGACGCTGGGCGCCTACGTGCATCGCCGTGACAAGGCCGCCATCCGGGGCACCCTCGAAGAGGTCTACGAGATGTTCCCGATCCTGCAGCAGAAGAAGGACGACCCGGCCGGCTCGCTGTCCGGCGGACAGCAGCAGATGGTGGCACTGGGCCGCGCGCTGATGGGCCGCCCGCGTGCCCTGCTGCTCGACGAGCCGTCGCTGGGCCTGGCGCCGCTGGTGGTCAAGCAGATGTTCGAGGTGATCCAGCGTATCAACCGCGCCGGCACCACGGTGCTGCTGGCCGAACAGAACGCCTACGCCGCGCTCGGCATCGCGCACCGCGCCTACGTGATCGAGAACGGCAGGATCGTCATGGAGGGAGACCGCGACGCGCTGCTGAAGGACGAGGGGGTGAGGAAGGCTTATATCGGGGGGTAGTTCGTCGCTCCCCGCTTGCGTTACTCCCCTCTCCCGCCAAGCGGGAGAGGGGTTGGGGGAGAGGGCTGGAAGTTCTGCTTGCCGATATCGGCGGGTTGAAACGCTTGCCCTCTCCCCCGCCCCTCTCCCGCGTGCGGGAGAGGGGAGAAAGCCATCAGCAAATACATAACATCCAAAGGAGACAGCACATGCAAACCAACACATTGGGTCGTTTCTTCGCATTGGCCGCGTGCGCCGCAGCGGCAGTCATCGCCTCGTCGCCCGCGCTGGCGCAGGAAGTGGTCAAGATCGGCTACACCGGCCCGCTGTCGGGCGGCGCCGCGCTGTACGGCAAGAACGTGCTGTCGGGCATCCAGATGGCCGTGGACGAGATCAACGCCGGCGGCCTGCAGGTGAACGGCAAGAAGGTGAAGCTCGAAGTGGTGGCGCTCGACGACAAGTACGCGCCGGCCGAAGCTGCCATCAACGCGCGCCGCCTGGTACAGCAGCACAAGACGCCGGCCGTGTTCGTGCCGCACTCGGGCGGCATCTTCGCGCTGCAGGCGTTCAACGAGCAGGAGAAGTTCCTGGTCATGGCCTACTCCAGCGTGCCGCGCATCACCGACGCCGGCAACAAGCTGACCATCCGCATCCCGCCGGCCTATACCGGCTACATCGAGCCGTTCGTCAAGGCGCAGATGAAGCGCTACGGCAAGAACGTGGCGCTGGTGCCGGCCGACCACGACTACGCCAAGGCCTGGGTGCAGGCGTTCGTGCCCGCCTGGGAAGGCGCGGGCGGCAAGGTGGTGGGCAACAACCCGATGTCGTACACCAAGGCCACGGACTTCTACACCGGCGTCTCGCGCGCCATCGCCGACAAGCCCGACGTGATGTTCGTCGGCGGCCCGTCCGAGCCGACCGCGCTGGTGGTCAAGCAGGCCCGCGAACTGGGCTTCAAGGGCGGCTTCATCATCATGGACCAGGCCAAGATGGACGAGATGTCGCGCGTCACCAACGGCCTGGCGCTGCTCGAAGGATCGATCGGCGTGATGCCGCTGGTCAACGATGCGCGTCCGATGGCGCAGGCCTACAACGCCCGCTACAAGAAGCTGCACGATGGCCGCGACGCCACCACCGAGATGTCGCTGAACTACACGATGACCTGGGCACTGGCCAACGCCATGAAGCTCGCGGGCACGACCACCGACTCGGCCGCCATCCGGGCGAAGATGCCTGACGCGGTCAAGGCGCTGTCGAAGGAAGTGAACCCGAACGAGGTCGATGGCATCGACGCCAAGGGCGGCTCCGTGGCCGACACCGTGGTGGGCTGGGTGCAGAAGGGCAAGATCGAGCCGGTGCGGTTGTCCGAACTGGCGAAGTAACCCGGAGAGAGGGGGCAGTACCCGGCTGGCGGGCATGCCAGCACGGCACTGGCTGTAAAGCCTGAGTCGTGATGCAATGGCAGGGGGAGAGAAACGAAGGGCGTCCGGCACCACCGGACGCCCTTTGCCTTTCCGGCCCTCGGGTGCGGCTGCTAGCGGCGGTCCTCGTTGCGCGCCTGGCGCCCCGCATCGTGCATGCGCCGCTGCTGCTGCTCCTGTTGCTGCTGGAACTGCCGCTGGCGGTCCTGCTGCTGGCGCTGCTGGTCCTGGAACTGGCGCTGCTGTTCCTGCGCCTGCCGTTGCATCTGCTGGTGTTGCTGCTGTTGCTGGTGCTGCTGCTCCTGGAAGCGCCGCTGCTGCTCCTGTGCCTGCCGTTGCTGCTCCTGTGCCTGACGCTGCATCTGCTGTTGCTGCAGCGCGTGCTGGCGCTGCTGTTCGAACTGCTGGCGCTGCTGCTCCTGGAACTGCCGCGCCTGCTCCAGTTGCTGGCGCTGCGCCGCCTGCACGCGCTGTTGTTCCATCTGCTGGCGCTGGTGATCCTGGAACTGCCGTTGCTGTTCGAACTGCTGCTGGCGTTGCTGGGCCTGCCGCTGGATGTCCTGCTGCTGGCGCTCCTGCTGCTGCCGCTGCTGGTCGAACTGCTGGCGGTTCATCGCCTCGCGGCGCTGATCGTCGATCTGGCGCCGCTGCTCCTGCGCCATGCGCTGCTGCTCGAACTGCTGGCGGCGCTGCTGTTCGTAGCCCTGCCGCTGCTGGTTCTGCAACTCGCGCTGCTGCTCGTCGCGCTGGCGCTGCATCGCCTGTTGCTGCTGCTGGCGGAAATCGGCCGACTGCCGCTGCTGCTCCTGCAACTGGCGCTGTTGTTCGAACTGCTGCCGCTGTAGCGCCTGCTGCTGGCGCTGGGCTTCGGCGGGCTGGCCGCGCAGCGCGTCGGGCCGCTGCCCGGCGAAGTGGTTCGCGGGCGCCGCCTGGCTCATCCGCACGTCGGGCTGCCAGCCCGGCACCGGCTGGGCGCCGCGCCGCTGGCCGTTGCCACTGCCGTCCCCGCGCCGATCCGGCACCGGTCCGCGCCACGCCGGCCCGGCACCTGCCGTTCCCCCTTCGCGCGCAAAGCGGCGTGCGAGGTCGTCCGGCCCGATCCGCCCCGGCGGATGCGCGGCGATGGCCTGGCGCTCGAAGCCCTGCCGCGCCATCGGCGGCAAACCCTGCGGACGCGCCCCGCCGATCAGGCTGGTCTTGACTGGCGCCATCGGCGGCGCGCCGCGCCCCTCGCCCACCGGCAACTGGCGCCATTCCTCGCGGTGCCGGCCCGCGCCACGCGGCACGGGCCGCCCTTCGACGAAGTAGCGAGATGGCATGCCCGAGATGGCGCCCGGTATGTCGCGGTTGGCCCAGCGTCCACGGTCGTGGTCGCGGGGGCCGCCCGGCCGCCAGCCGCCGTGTTTGGTGATGTCGTTGAGCCGGTTGACGTAGCCGGGACTGGCCCGGTAGACCGGGCGATAGGCATCGCGCGGTCCCAGCGGATACCACGCCACGCCGGGTCCGCTGCCGATGCGGATCGTGGTGCCGGCGCCGCCGATGAAGCCGACCACGGCCGGCGCGTAGCAGGGCCGCACGTTGGCCGGGCCGGGCACCCAGCCCCAGCGGTTGCCGAAGTGGGCCCAGCGGCCGTAGTGCGAAGGCGCAAAGCCCCATGGCGCGTCGTCGATCCAGGTCCAGCCCCACGGCGCCACCCATGCCCAGTGTCCGTCGCTGTACGGCGCCCAGCCGGCCGGCATCGCACGCGGGAACCAGACCGCGCCGTAGCCGGCGTCCTGCTGCCAGTCGCCGTAGTCATCGAGCGCGGTGTAGCCGGTCATGCCTGACGGCACGTAACGGGCGGAGACCGAGGCGTCCTCGCGCGCATCGCGCGCCGCCGTCCACTGGTCGAAGCTGTCGGGCGACGGATAGCTGCCGGCCCCGGCATCGGCCAGGTCGGTACCGGCAAAGCGCATGCGATGGCCGCGCTCCAGCTCGACCGAGCGGGTATCGCCGTAGAGCACTGCGCTGCCATGGCGCATGGTGACGAGCGTGGTGGTGCCGTCCGGCGCGACGTCGATGCGGTAATCGCCCGGCTCGCGCGGCACGAATGCCAGGTTGGGCGTGTCGACCTCCACCTGCTGGTCGGGCGGCAGCGCCCGCACGCGCAGTTGCAGCGTGCCCTGCGTGAGCTTGACCTGCGTGGTGCGGTCGTCCAGATTCAGGATTTCGGCTGCCGAGCCGCCGCCAAGCCGCACCGTGCTGGACCCCGCATGCAGTTCTGCCCGGCCGCCGGGTTCCACCCAGAGCCGGTCGCCCGTGGTGAGCGGCCGGTTGGGTGCCAGCGCGGCCCACTCGTCGGTGCCGGCCGGCGCGAAGCTGAGCCCGCCGGCCATGTCGGTCACCGTCGCGATCCGCGACGGGGGATCGGCGGCCAGGGCGGAAGGGTCGCCGAGCACGTTCGCATCGGCCGGATCGCCCTGGGCCTGGGCATAGCCCGCGGGCGCGCCCGGGTTGTAGTCCTGGGCGTGCGCGGCAGGCTCGATGAAGGCCGCCGCCAGCCCGAGGGCGGCCGGCGCGAACGCGAAACGATGGCGGGATGGCATGTTGGTTACCTGGAACGGAGCGGCGCGCACCGGCGGACATCGCAAGGCGGCATGCGGCCTGTCTGCACCCTATATCGGATAACGGCAGCAAGGTGCGCGGCTGGAGCGCTCTTTGTAAGCGCATATTTCCCACCCGCCACGGCGCGGCCGGCGGGACAAAGGCGGATACAAGTCTTGCAGGTCGTTGGGGATTGCCGCAGCTTGCTGCGGCGCAGCAAGCCGGTCCCGGCAAGGGACCGTTGCCGGTCAGCGCGGCTGGTTGCGCAGGAAGTCAGTCAGGCGGTCAGCCGGCATGGGCCGGCCGTACAGGTAGCCCTGGGCCTCGATGCAGCCGTTGGCCAGCAGGAAATCGCGCTGCTCGGCCGTCTCCACGCCTTCGGCCACGACCCCGATCTTCAGGCTCTGGCCCACGTTGATGACCGAGCGGGTGATCGCGGCATCGACATTGTCGTGGGTGACGTTGCGGATGAACGACTGGTCGATCTTGAGCCGGTCCACCGGGAACGACTTCAGGAAGCTCAGCGACGCGTAGCCGGTGCCAAAATCGTCGCAGGTCAGCGTCACGCCATCGCGGCGCAGCGCCTGGAGCTGGTCTGAAACCTCGTCGCCCTGCTGCAGCGCGATGGTCTCGGTAATCTCGATTTCGAGCCGGTCAGCCGGTAGTTCGAGCGCGCGCAATACGTGCCGCACCTCGGTCAGCAGCCGGCTCTCGGCCAGTTGCGCGGCGAACAGGTTGATCGCCACCCGGGGCGCCTCGGGGAAGGTCAGCGACCACGCCCGCGCCTGGGCGCAGGCCGTGTGCAGCAGCCACATGCCCACGTCGGCGGCCACGCTGCTGGCCGCCAGCGCGTCGATGAACGCGGCTGGCGTCAGCAGGCCCAGCGTGGGATGGCGCCAGCGCATCAGCGCCTCGGCACCCACCACGCGGCCGTCGCGCAGGTCAACCTGCGGCTGGTACAGCAGTTCGAACTGGCGTTGGGCATACGCCTCGCGCAGCGCCTGGACCAGCGAGAGCCGCGTGGTCACGTCGGCCCGCATCTGGGGCTTGAAGAAGCGGATGGTGCGCCCGCCGTCGTGCTTGGCCCGGGCCAGCGCCAGGCTGGCGGCGGCCAGCACGTCGGACGTCGTATCCCCGCCGGCCGGCATCACGCAGGCGCCCAGGCTGGCCAGCACGTGGTGGCGGTTGCCGTCGCGCTCGAACGGGGCCGACAGCATCGACAGGATGGCGGCGCTCACATGGCGCACCAGCGTGGGGTCTGAAATGGAGGTCAGCAGCACGCCGAATTCGTCGCCGCCCACGCGGCCCACCACGGCGTCGCGCGGCGAGGCGTCACGCAGGCGCCGGGCCACGTGCTGCAGGATGGCGTCACCCTCGGGGTGGCCATGCATGTCGTTGAAGGCGCGGAAATCGTCGATGCCCACCAGCAACAGGGCGAAGCGGGGCTTCGTCTCGCTTTGAAGACGTGCCTCGACCCGCTTCAAGAATGCCTGGCGAGCGACCACGCCGGTCAGCGGATCGAGATCCGCCGGCGGCAAGGCACCAGTCGCCTGCGTCTCCGACTTGGCCACCATCCCTGCCCTATCTGTAGTGATGAACATGTTTCCCGCTCAAGCTATTTGGCAAGTGTGACGAAAACCCCGAAAAAAGCAAGCGATTCAAATCGCCGTCCGGTGCCGTTGAAATGCCCCGGACGTTACAGTACCCTACGCCGCAAACGCCTACCACCCGAACGAGGGATACCCCGGGGGAAAACGGCGGCCGGCCCGGTGGCTCACCCCGCCGGACAAGGCGGGCCGCCCAACAAGAGATACCGTCGACCGTGAACCACTGGACCCTGCGCACGCGCATCCTGGCAAGCTTCACCTTCATCCTGCTGGTCATGGCGCTGATGGGCGTCGTGGCGTACAACCGGCTGTCCGCCATCGAGCGGGAAGCCACCGTGATGCGCGCCGACGCCCTGCCCGGCCTGCGCTACAGCACCGGCATGCGCGGCATCTGGGGCGAGTTCTACGTGCTGGCCTGGCAGACCGTGACCGACGCCGATCCGGCCCACCGCGCCCAGGTCCTGACCCAGATCCAGGATGCCAACCGCCGCTTCGACGACTTCCAGAACCGCTACGAGGCATCGATCGGCCGCGAGGAAGATCGCGTCCGTTTCGACAAATTCAAGGCACTTCGCGCCAGTTACGACCAGGCGGCGCAAGCCTACCTCGATCCGAGCCGCTGGAAGGACGTCAATACGGCCGAGGCCGCGCTGCGCGGCCAGGTACACGACGTCTGGATCGAGGCACGCAAGATCCTGCAGGAACTGGTCAACGACAACAATGCGGTCAACGACCGGGCGGCAGCGGGCATCGACAACGCCGTCAATGCCGCCAAGATCGGCATCGAGGTGGCCCTGGCCATCGCCCTGCTGGCCGCCGTGATCTGCGGCTACCTGCTGTTGCGCGCCATCAACGAGCCGATGCGGTCGATCGTGGCGCTGCTGACCACGATGCGCGGCGGCGACCTGCGCCAGCGCATGACGCTGAACCGCCGCGACGAGTTCAAGGCCGTCGAGGAGGGCTTCAACCAGATGGCCGGCGAGCTGACCTCGCTGGTCGGCCAGGCCCAGCGCTCGGCCATCCAGGTCACCACCTCGGTCAACGAAATCGCCGCCACGGCGCGCCAGCAGCAGGCCACCGCCACCGAGACGGCCGCCACGACCACCCAGATCGGCGCCACCTCGCGCGAGATCTCGGCCACCGCGCGCGACCTCGTGCGCACCATGAGCGAGGTGTCGCACGCGGCCGAGCAGACCGCCGGGCTGGCCGGCACCGGCCAGGTGGGGCTCTCGCGCATGGAAACCACCATGCACCACGTGATGGAGGCCGCCGGCTCGGTCAATACCCGCCTGGCCACACTCAACGAGAAGGCCGGCAATATCAATACCGTGGTGACCACCATCGCCCGGGTGGCGGACCAGACCAACCTGCTGTCGCTGAACGCGGCCATCGAGGCCGAGAAGGCAGGCGAATACGGCCGGGGCTTCTCGGTGGTGGCCACCGAGATCCGCCGCCTGGCGGACCAGACCGCCGTGGCTACCTACGATATCGAGCAGATCGTGCGCGAGATCCAGTCGGCCGTGGCGGCCGGCGTGATGGGCATGGACAAGTTCTCGGAGGAAGTCCGGCGCGGCATGTCCGAGGTGACGCAGGTGGGCGACCAGCTCTCGCAGATCATCGGCCAGGTACAGACGCTGGCGCCGCGCGTGCAGATGGTCAACGAGGGCATGCAGGCCCAGGCCGGCGGTGCCGAGCAGATCAACCAGGCGCTGATGCAGTTGTCCGAGGCGGCCCAGCAGACCGTGGAATCGCTGCGCCAGTCGAGCCAGGCCATCGACGAACTGACGCTGGTCTCGAACGAGCTGCGCAGCGGCGTTTCGCGGTTCAAGGTCTGACACGCCCGGCTGCCCATGGCGCTCTTCCTGCTGTTCCGCATCGGCCCCGACTACTACGCGCTCGACAGCGCCGAGGTAGCCGAGGTGCTGCCGCTGGCCGCCACGCGCCAGGTTCCCGGCGCCCCGGCGTGGGTCGCCGGCCTGATGGTGCGCCATGGAGAGCCTGTTCCCGTGATCGACATGACCGCCCTCGCCACCGGCCAGCCGGCAGCCGCCCGCACCAGCACGCGCACTGTCATGGTGCATTACCGGCCGAATGCCGGGGACGCCAGCCGCCTGCTCGGCCTGCGGCTCGAATACGCGACCGACACGCTGCGCTGCGATCCGGCGACGTTCGTCGACAGTGGCGTGGAGGCCGGCGAGGCGCGTTACCTGGGCCCGGTGCGCCATGATGCGCGCGGGTTGATCCAATGGGTGCGCGTGGACGCGCTGCTGCCGGAACCGGTGCGCGCCCTGCTGTTCCAGGGGGCGACGCCAGCATGATCACGCTTGCCATGTCGCCGATCGAGGCGCTGCTCAAGGAGCGTATCGGGCTGGACGCCGCCGCCATCGGGCCGGCCGTGATCGCCCGCGCGGTCGAGGAACGGCGGATCGCCGTGGGCGCCGACGACACGCTGGCCTACTGGAACACGCTGCACGCCTCCGCCGGCGAGCTGCAGGCGCTGATCGAGGCCGTGGTGGTACCCGAAACCTGGTTCTTCCGCCACCGCGAGTCCCTGCTGGCGCTGGCCCGGCTGGCGGCCCAGCGCGTGCTGGGCGACGGCGAACGGCTGCTGCGCGTGCTGAGCGTGCCCTGCTCCACCGGCGAGGAACCCTATTCGATTGCCATGGCGCTGCTCGATGGCGGGCTGCCGGCGGCACGCTTCCGCGTCGATGCGGTCGATATCTCGGCCCGTGCGCTGGCCCGGGCGAAGGCCGGCCTTTACGGCGGCAACGCATTCCGCGGCCAGCCGCTCGATTTCCGGGCGCGCCATTTCACTGCGGCGCCGGGCGGCTACCAGCTCTCCGAGACGGTCCGGAACCAGGTGCGCCTGCTGTCCGGCAACCTGATGGACCCGGGCCTGCTGGCCGCCGAGCCGCCCTACGACATGGTGTTCTGCCGCAACCTGCTGATCTATTTCGATCCGGCCACGCAGCGCCGGGCCGTGCAGACGCTGCGCAGGCTGGTGCGCCCCGACGGCATGCTCTTTGTCGGCCCGGCCGAGGCCAGCCTGCTGACGCGGGAAGGCATGCGCAGCGCCGGCATTCCATTGGCGTTCGCGTTCCATCCCGAAGTGGCCGTGCCGCCAGTGGTGCCCGCGGCGCCGCGCCTGCGCGCCGTGCCCGCGCCTGCCGTGGCACCGGCGGCGCGGCCGATAGCGCGCGCCATGCCCGTCCGCGCCGTCGCGCCGGAGCCTCGCTCCACCCCGCCCGGCAATGACAGCGCGGCACTGCGCGCCATTTCAGCCCAGGCGGATCGCGGCGATGTCGGTGCGGCCACGGCCGCGTGCCTGCGCTTTCTCGACAGCCATGGCGCATCGGCCAGCGGCTGGTGCCTGCTCGGCGTGCTGCACGACGCGGCAGGCCGCGCGGCCGATGCCCATGCCGCCTACCGCAAGGCCGTATATCTGGACCCGGGCCATGAAGAGGCGCTCTACCACCTGGCCGCGCTGCTCGACAGCGAGGGCGACGCCGCTGGCGCGGCCCGCCTGCGCCAGCGCGCCCAGCGCCATGCACGGATGAGCCATGGCTGAGCCCAGCGCGCCCTCGGCGCCCCAGCTTCCCGGCCTGGCCGCCGGCACGGTCGACGACTGCTGGCGCCGTATCGGTACCGGCGGCGACCGCTCGTGCCCACGGCTGGCCGAGCATTTCCGCTGCCGCAATTGCCCGGTCTACGCGCAGGCGGCGGTAACCGTGCTCGATTCGCTGTCCGCCGGACAGTTGGCCGACGATGGCGTGGATGCCGAACGCGCCGCACCGGCGGACCGACGCGACGGCCAGTCGCTGCTGATCTTCCGGGTTGGCGAAGAATGGCTGGCCTTGCCCACGGCCGTGCTGGGCGAAGTCACCGCGCCGGCGCCCGTGCACTCGCTGCCACACCGGCGGCACGCGGCACTGCTGGGCGTGGCCGCCGTGCGGGGCACACTGCTGACCTGCATCTCGCTCGCACACCTGTTCGGCAATGACGCGCCGGGCAAGGCGCATCAGGGCGCCGCGCGATTCCTGATCCTCGGCCAGGGCCGCCATGGCATCGCGCTGCCGGTCAGCGAGGTGGCGGGCGTCGAGCACGTGCCGCACAGCGCGCTGCTGCCGCTGCCGGCCACGCTGGCGCGCGCCTCGGCGCGCTACACAAAGGCAATCTTTCCGCACGGCACGCATGGTGTGGGCCTGCTCGATCCCGACCTGCTGCGCACGGCGCTGTCACGGAGCCTGGCATGAATCCGGACCAGTTGCGCGATGCGTCGATGCTGGAACTGTTCGCCATGGAGGCGGACGCCCAGGCCGAGGTGCTCAACGGCGGACTGCTCGCGCTCGAACGCGACCCCACCGCCGCCACCCATCTCGAAGCGTGCATGCGCGCCGCGCATTCGCTCAAGGGCGCCGCGCGCATCGTTGGCCTGGACGGCGGCGTAAGGGTGGCGCATGTGATGGAAGACTGCCTCGTCGCAGCGCAGCGCGGCGACCTGAGGCTGGCGCCGCCCCATATCGACGCGCTGCTGCAGGGCACGGACTTGCTGCAACGCATCGGCCATCCGCCCGGCGGCGACCTGAACTGGCCCGAACGCGATGGGCGCCCCGCGATCGATGCCTGGCTGGCCCACATGGCAGCCCTGCTCGATGGCACGGCCAGCCCGCCGCCACCCGCGCCGGTGCTGCGCGCGGCGCCCGTCGATACCCCCGCCCCTGAAGCGGAGGCGACCGTCCCGCCCGCGCCTGCGCCGCCACCCGAGGCGCTACCCGCCACGTTGCCCGAGACGCAGGAGCGGATGCTGCGCGTCAGCGCCGAGCGGCTCGACCGGCTGCTGGCGATGGCCGGCGAAGCCATGGTCGAATCGCACTGGCTGAGCCCGTTTGCCGGCGCGATGCAGCAGATGCGCCGCCAGCAGATGCGCGCGCTGCAGGCACTGGACCGCACTCAGGCGCTGCTCGACGACGGCGCCGCCCCGGCGCCGCAAGTCCACGCCGCGCTGGCCGAACTGCGCCAGTTGCTCGACGATGGACAAGCGCAACTCTCGCAGCGCGTGGAGGAGTTCGACCAGTACGAGCACCGCGCGAGCCGCCTGACGCGCCGGCTCTACGACACCGCGCTGTCGTGCCGCATGCGGCCGCTGTCGGACGGCATCACCGGCTATTCGCGCATGGTGCGCGACCTTGGCCGCAGCCTCGGCAAGAGCGTGCACCTGGTGCTGTCCGGCGAGCAGACGCAGGTAGACCGCGACATTCTCGAACAGCTCGACGCGCCGCTGGCTCACCTGCTGCGCAACGCCGTCGACCATGGAATCGAAACGCCCGACCTGCGTGAAGCCACTGGCAAGCCAGCCGAAGGCCGCATCACGCTGTCGGCGCGCCACAGCGCCGGGCGCCTGATCATCGAGATTACCGACGACGGGGCAGGCGTCGACCTCGACGCGCTGCGTGCGGCCGTGGTGCGGCGCGGCCTGGCGCAACCCGAGACCGCGGTGAAGCTGTCGCAGGCCGAACTGCTCGAATTCCTGCTGCTGCCCGGTTTCAGCCTGCGCGAACAGGTCTCCGAAGTGTCCGGTCGCGGCGTGGGCCTCGACGCGGTGCAGGACATGGTGCGCGCCGTGCGCGGCAGCCTCAAGTTGTCGCAGCAGCCCGGCAGCGGCCTGCACTTCATGCTCGAACTCCCGCTCACGCTGTCAGTGGTGCGGGCGCTGCTGGTGGAGATTGCCGGCGAAGCGTACGCGTTTCCGCTCGGGCACGTGCTTCGCGCCGTAGCGGTGCCGCGCGACGATATCGAGCAGACCGAGCGGCACCAGCACTTCCGGCATGCCGGGCGGCCCGTGGGGCTGGTCAGCGCCGCGCAGCTGCTGCAGCGTCCCGAGACGCGGCAGGAAGGCGACACCGTGCCGGTGGTCATCATCGGCGAGCAGGAGCGCGTGTACGGCGTGGCCGTGGACCGGCTGCTGGGCGAGCGCATGCTCGTGGTGCAGCCGCTGGCGCAGATGCTGGGCAAGATCAAGGACATCGCCGCCGGCAGCCTGACCGACGACGGCACGCCGGTGCTGATCTTCGACGTCGAGGACATGCTGCGCTCGGTCGAGAAACTGGTATCGGAGGGCCGCATCGAGCATGTGCGCCAGCAGGGTGCCGACGCGGCGGCCGTGGCCCGCCGGCGCGTGCTGGTGGTGGATGACTCTCTGACGGTGCGCGAACTCGAACGCAAGCTGCTGGCGGGCCGGGGCTATGACGTCAGCGTGGCCGTGGACGGCATGGACGGCTGGAATGTGCTGCGCGCCGAGCCGTTCGACCTCGTCATCACCGACGTGGACATGCCGCGCATGGACGGGATCGAACTGGTGGGCCGTATCCGGGCCGATGCCCGGCTGGCGCAGCTGCCAGTCATGATCGTGTCGTACAAGGACCGCGAGCAGGACCGCGAACGCGGCATGCAGGCCGGAGCGGACTATTATCTGGCCAAGGGCAGTTTCCATGACACCGCACTGCTGGATGCCGTGCGGGACCTGATCGGCGAGGCACGTCCATGAGAATTGGCATCGTCAACGATTCCGCACTGGCTGTCGCGGCGCTGCGCCGCGCGCTGGCGCTGGACCCGGACCTGGAAGTGGCCTGGGTGGCCGCCAACGGCGAACTCGGCGTGCAGATGGCCGCCGCGCAGACGCCGGACCTGATCCTGATGGACCTGCTGATGCCGGTCATGGATGGCGTGGAGGCCACGCGGCGCATCATGGCCGCCACGCCCTGCGCCATCGTGGTGGTGACGATGGATCTGGGCCGCAACGCCAACCAGGTGTTCGATGCCATGGGCCATGGCGCCATCGACGCCGTGGACACTCCCACGCTGACCGAATCCGACGCACGGCTTGCCGCCGGACCGCTGCTGCGCAAGATCCGCAACATCGGCCGGCTGATCGGCGGCCGCCTGCAGGCGGCACCGGCGCTGGCCGCGGCCACGTCGGCCCTGGCGGCGCCGCGGCTGGTGTCGATCGGCGCCTCGGCCGGCGGCCCCGCCGCGCTGGCCTCGCTGCTGGGCGCCCTGCCCGCCGATTTCGGCGCTGCCGTGGTGGCGGTGCAGCACGTGGACGAAGCCTTCGCGCAGGGCATGGCCGAGTGGCTCGACGCGCAGTGCCCGATGCCGGTGCGGATTGCGCGCGCCGGTGAAATGCCGCAGGCCGGCACGGTGCTGCTGGCCGGCACCAACGACCACCTGCGGCTGGTGGCCGGCGCGCGCATGGCCTACACCGCCGAACCCGGCGACTACCTGTACCGGCCATCGATCGACGTGTTCTTCGAAAGCGTCGTGGAGCACTGGCGCGGCGCAGCGATGGGCGTGCTGCTGACCGGCATGGGCCGCGACGGCGCGCAGGGGCTCAAGGCCATGCGCGAACGCGGCTTCCTGACCATCGCGCAGGACCAGGCCACCAGCGCGGTCTACGGCATGCCAAAAGCCGCCGCCGCGATTGGCGCGGCCAGCGAGATCCTGCCGCTGCCCCGCATCGCGCCACGGCTGGTGCGCGCGTGCGCCGACGCAACCGACCGGCCAGACAAAAACGACAAGAACGACAAGAAGAACGCGAACAAGGAATACAGATGATGTCCAGAGCGAACCAGGGCGGCGACGCGGCCGCCAGCGCAAAGAACGAGTACATGGCCATGGTGCTGCTGGTGGACGACCAGGCCATCATCGGCGAGGCCATCCGCCGCGCCCTCGCGGACGAGCCCGACATCGACTTCCACTACTGCGCCCATCCCGAGGAAGCCGTGGCGGTGGCCGAGCGCACGCAGCCCACAGTGATCCTGCAGGATCTGGTCATGCCGGGCACCGACGGCCTGACGCTGGTGCGCCGCTACCGCGACAACCCCGGCACGCGGGACATCCCGATCATCGTGCTCTCCACCAAGGAAGAGCCCACGATGAAAAGCGCCGCGTTTGCCGCCGGCGCGAACGACTACCTCGTGAAGCTGCCCGACACGATCGAACTGGTGGCGCGCATCCGCTACCACTCGCGTTCGTACCTGAACCTGCTGCAGCGCGACGAAGCCTACCGGGCGCTGCGCCAGAGCCAGCAGCAGTTGCTCGAAACCAATCTGGAACTGCAGCGCCTGACGAACTCCGACGGCCTGACCGGACTCTCGAACCGGCGCTATTTCGACGAGTACCTCGGCGCCGAATGGCGGCGCGCCCAGCGCGAGCAGACGCAACTGGCGCTGCTGATGATCGATGTGGATGCGTTCAAGGCGTACAACGACACCTATGGCCACGTGGCCGGCGACGAGGTGCTGCGCCGGGTAGCCACCGTGATCCGCGAGAACTGTGCGCGGCCGGCGGACCTGCCCGCGCGCTTTGGCGGCGAGGAGTTCTCGATGATCCTGCCCGCCACGTCGCCCGGTGGCGCGCGCCTGCTGGCGGAGAAAGTCAGGCGCGCGATTGAAACACTGCAGATCGCGCACACGGGCTCGCCGAACAGCAGCTTCGTCACTGTCAGCATCGGTGGCGCGGTCATCGTGCCGGACACCGACGTGAACTTCAACCGGCTCGTCGAAGCCGCTGACGCGGGCCTCTACCAGGCCAAGCGCAACGGCCGCAACCAGGTGGTGATGGTGTAGTTTTTTCATCGGTTGCGCGCCCTGCGCAACCGCTGCGAGGCGTGTTTCGCGCATGAAGCAAACCGCCTCGCGCCCCGGTCAGGCACCGGATACCCAATGCACGCCTGCGTTTTCAGTAACTGCTGCCTGCATTCGCCACATCGCCGACACGTACGCCCGTGTGTCAGGATTGCAACCAAATTGTGGGATTCCTCCGACAGGGATATCGGAAGCCCGCGTCTGTCTGCGAGACAGGCGGATGCCTATCGTTGCATCAGGCAAGCGCAACTCCACACGGCTGCCAGCAGCAACATGCAGTAACGATTGCCGCGCGCGGCACACATCGCACGCAACGACGAGACCACCTTCGCCGGACCGGCTGCACTGCCGATGGCGATGGATCGCTGCGTCCCGCGTCCGCGCGCTTCCTGATCCCAACGGTAAGAGGTGAACCCATGACACAAATGAAGCGAAGAATGATTCTGGGCCTGGCTCTGGCAACCACCGCCGTACTCGCAGCTTGCGGCGGCGGCGACGACGGCATCGATGACCGTATCGGTCTGAGCAAGCCTTCGGTGCGCGTGATCCATGCCGTCACTGGTGGCCCGAACGTGGACGTGCTGCAGAACGGCGCCCTGACCCCGATCCAGAACGTGCCCTACAAGACGGTCTCGGGCTACAACAACGTGGAAACCGGCAACCAGCTGTTCGCGCTGAACCGTGCCGGCACGTCGACCCAGCTGGGCCAGACCACCGTGGACGCCCGTACCGGCCACAAGTACACCATCGTCGCGGTGCCGGGCCTGACGGCTCCTGAACTGGTGCAGATCGACGATCCGTACGGCAAGGGCCTGCTCGACACCTCGGCACGGGTGCGCGTGTTCAACGCCTCGGTAAACGCGCAGAACATCGACGTCTACCTGACGCAGCAAGCCACGGACATCAATACCGTGCAGCCGAACATGGGCTCGGTGGCCTACAAGTCGGCCGTCCCGGCATCGACGCAGGATTCGCAGTACGTGGATGGCGGCACCTATCGCCTGCGCATCACCACCGCCGGCACGAAGACGGTGATCTTCGATTCGGGCGCGCTGACGATCAACAAGAATGACGATTGGCTGATCACGACCATTCCGGTCGACGGCATTGGCGCCGTGGTGCCGAACCGCATCAAGGTGCTGGTGGCACAGAGCAGCACGAGCAACGCGACGGCCCAGGAACTGGTGACCACGCAAGCCGCACAGTAACTCCAGGCTCATTCTGGGGCGAGCCCGGCAGGCCCTCGTGGCCGCCGGGCTCTTTTTTCTTTCTGGCCGCGCCGATTATTCCGCTGAAGCGGGAAGCTCGTCCTTGAGCACGGCGAGGTGCGACATGTAGGCGTCAAGTTCCGCCCGGCCCTGGTCGGTGATCGTGTAGACCCGGCCATTGCCTTCCACCAGTTCGGCCGTGATGGCGCGCGCCATCATCAGGCTGCGCAGTACCGGCCGCAGCGCGCGGATATTCTTGTCGATGCCCCGCTCGCGCAGGCGCTCCATCAGGTTGAACACCGTACTGGGACGTGCCTGGACGATCTTCAGGATGTAGAGCCGGGAAACGATTTTCTCTAGCGATGGCGATTTCATGGGCGCAGGCGACGCAGCCAATGGTGCGGGTGTCAGGATCATCTTGCGCAGTCGAACGTCTGGCTGAAAAAACGGGGTGCGCAAGGGCACCCCGAAAGCTTGCTACATGAACGCCGGCATGGCGCCGGCGTGGTTCAGGAACGCCACGGAGCGTTATTCTTCCTGGAACGCCTCTTCGCGCTTGGCCTTGATCGATGGCAGCGCCACCACGGCAACCAGCGCAGCAGCGGCAATCAGCAGGCCCAGCGACAGCGGCCGGCTGAAGAACACCGTGAAGTCGCCACGCGAGAGCAGCAACGTACGGCGGAAGTTCTCTTCCATCATCGGTCCCAGCACGAAGCCGAGCAGCAGCGGTGCGGGTTCGCACCTGAGCTTCAGGAACAGGTAGCCGATCACACCGAAGGCCGCTGCCATGAAGACGTCGAAGGTCTGGTTGTTGACCGAGTACACGCCGATGCAGCAGAACGTCAGGATGGCCGGATACAGGAAGCGGTACGGCACGGTCAGCAGCTTCACCCAGATCCCGATCATCGGCAGGTTCAGGATGATCAGCATCAGGTTGCCGATCCACATCGAGGCGATCAGGCCCCAGAACAGCGACGGGTTGCTGGTCATGACCTGCGGACCCGGCTGGATGTTGTGGATCGTCATCGCGCCCACCATCAGCGCCATCACGGCGTTGGGCGGAATGCCGAGCGTCAGCAGCGGGATGAACGAGGTCTGTGCCGCGGCGTTGTTGGCCGATTCCGGACCCGCCACGCCTTCGATCGCACCCTTGCCGAACTCGTGGGCGAACTTCGAGGTCTTCTTTTCCAGCGAGTAGGCCGCGAACGACGCCAGTGCCGCACCGCCACCCGGCAGGATACCGAGGGCCGAGCCCAGTACCGTGCCACGCAGCACGGCGGGGATCATGCGCTTGAAGTCTTCCCGCGTCGGGAACAGGTTCGTCACCTTGTTCGTGAACGTCTCGCGGGCTTCCTTCTGCTCCAGGTTCGCGATGATTTCCGCGAAGCCGAACATACCCATGGCCAGTGCGACGAAGTCGATACCGTCGGTCAGCTCGGGCACATCGAACGAGAAACGCGCGGCGCCCGAGTTCACGTCGGTGCCGATCAGGCCCATCAGCAGGCCCAGCACGATCATCGACACGGCCTTCGGCAGCGAACCCGAGGCCAGCACCACGGCACCGATCAGGCCGAGGATCATCAGCGAGAAGTACTCGGCGGGGCCGAACTTGAACGCCAGTTCCGACAGCGGCGTGGCAAAGGCAGCCAGGATCAGCGTGGCCACGCAGCCGGCGAAGAACGAACCCAGGCCGGCGGTGGCCAGCGCCACACCGGCGCGGCCACGCCGTGCCATCTGGTAGCCGTCGATCGTGGTGACCACCGACGACGATTCACCGGGCAGGTTCACGAGAATGGCGGTGGTGGAGCCGCCGTATTGCGCGCCGTAGTAGATACCGGCCAGCATGATCAGCGCGGCCACCGGCGGCAGCGAGTACGTGACCGGCAGCAGCATGGCGATGGTGGCCAGTGGCCCCAGGCCCGGCAGCACGCCGATCAGCGTACCGAGCACGCAGCCGAGGAACGCGTAGGCGAGGTTCTGCAGCGACAATGCCGTGGAGAACCCCAAGGCAAGGTGATCGAACAATTCCATTTGATGCGACTCCTTAGCCGGTGATGAAGGCAGGCCAGACCGGCATCTGCAGGTTGATGCCGTAGACGAAGGCGCCCATGCTGATCAGCACGAGTACCACGCCATTGAGCAGCGCGCCCTTCCAGCTGAACTCGTGGCTGGCCATCGACGACACCAGCACCAGCACGAACACCGACAGCACCATGCCGAGCGGCTTCAGCAGCAGGCCGAACAGCACCACCGAACCGAGGATCCAGAGCAGGATCTTCAGGTCCCAGCGGGCCAGGTGGTCTGCCTCGCCCTTGGACGACAACGCTCCGATCGTCACGATCGCGCCCAACAGCGCGAGCACGAGGCCGAGCAGGAACGGAAAGTATCCGGGTCCCATCTTGGCGGCTGTTCCCATCGAA
The DNA here is from genome assembly GCF_004217045.1 of Cupriavidus agavae. Classification (GTDB taxonomy): domain Bacteria; phylum Pseudomonadota; class Gammaproteobacteria; order Burkholderiales; family Burkholderiaceae; genus Cupriavidus; species Cupriavidus agavae. The sequence goes on along the minus strand of NZ_SGXM01000005.1, from coordinate 32,963 downwards.
TAGCCGCGCGCGACGAAGGAAAAGCCCAGGCCGACCAGGATGAACATCAGGCCGGAGGCAAAGTCCTTTTGGCTGCGTATGCGCAAAACGATTCTCCTCAAAAGTATGAAAGGCGGTACCGCACGGCACGCCGGCTCAGACGTGCCACACGTGAACGCGCGATACGGACGCGTTCGATCGCGACGCTGCGAAAGATAAGAACGTGATCTTTCAGCGGCCTTTCATTTGTCTGGGGTCTAGGGTATTCACCGATTCACTGCGCGCGACATCTTTCGGCCATTACATCATGTTGTGATGTAATGGCGGGCGATGATGCAAGGCAATTGAAAGACTGGCCTGAAAGGCGCGTGAAAGGGAAGACCACGCGTGGAGGCGGGATGCGGGCCGCGCGGGCCCGCCAAGCTTTCGACTCGCTTACGGAGCGCTACATACCGGACACTGCGGCAATCGCAGAGATCATATGTCCGGTCATCCGAAATACCGATGAATGTGTGCGTGGGCGGTTTTCAACGCGCCGGTTCGGTGGCCGCGTCTTCGCACGGCGTGCCCATGCTGGTATCGGGTGCCAGCCCCACAGCGTCGGCATGCGGCGTTACGGGCAGGATGTGGCTGCGCTTCCAGTTTCCGAAGCGGTAGTAGGCGAAGGCCAGGACCACCGACACCACCGAACCCAGCGGAAAGCTCCACCAGATCGATTCCGCGCCGATATGCGGGCCGAGCAGCCACGCAAACGGCAGCCGGATCACCCACATCGACACAAACAGGATCATCAGAGGCGCCATGACGGCGCCCGTGGCGCGCACCGTGCCGAACACGACGATCGTGAAGCCGAACAGGATGAAAGACCAGAGCACCACACGGTTCACGTGCTGCGCGATCCCGATCGCCACGCTGTCGTCGCCAAGGAAGATGCCCAGCGAGTGGCGATTGAACAGGTAGATCAACGCCACCAGGGCGCCGGTCATCACCACGTTGAACAGCAGCCCTACCTGCGTGATGCGCGACACGCGCGTCCACAGGCCGGCTCCCACGTTCTGCGCCACCATCGATGACACGCTGGCACCCACGGCCAGCGCCGGCATCTGCACGTAGGTCCAGAGCTGCGAGGCCACACCGTACGCCGCCGTGGTCTGCGAGCCATAGGTGTTGACCATCGACATCATGACGATGGCCGACGACGAGATCACCACCATCTGCAGTCCCATCGGCAGCCCCTTGGCCACCAGCGCGCGCAGGATCGCGGCATCGGGCAGCAACAGGCCAAGCTGCGTACGATGCAGCAGCAGGAAGTGCTTGCGCCGATACAGCAGCACGATCATCGCCACAAGGCTGGTCAGTTGTGCGATCAGCGTTGCCATGGCGGATCCGGCAATGCCAAGCGGCGGCAGCGGCCCCACGCCGAAGATCAGCACCGGGTTCAACACCACGTCGAGCACGGCGGACAGCAGCATGAAGTAGAACGGCGTGCGTGAATCCCCGGCGCCGCGCAGCGTCATCATCACGAAGTTGTAGAAATACATGAATGGCAGCGCGATGAAGATGATGCGCAGGTAGCTGACAGCCAGCGGCGCGGCGTCGGCCGGCGTCTGCATCGCGGCCAGGATATCGGGGGTGAAGACGTAACCGAGTACCGCCGCCAGTACCGACAGTCCCACGAAGAACGTCGTGCCCGTGCCCACTACACGCCGCGCCTCGTCGATGTCACGCGCGCCGATGGCCTGCCCGATCAGGATCGTGTTGGCCATGCTGATGCCGAACACCACGCCAAGCAGGAAGAACAGGATGATGTTGGCGTTCGACGTCGCCGTGAGCGCCGCCTCGCCAAGGTAGCGGCCTACCCAGACCGAATTGATCGAGGCGTTGAGCGACTGCAGGATGTTGCTGCCGAGCACCGGCAGCGAGAACATCAGCAGCGTGCGGCCGATCGGGCCGGTGGTCAGTCTGGCGTCGGGCTTCATGGCGGAGAAATGACGCGCTGCAGCAAAGCGCGAGGATGGCGGACCGGTCAGTGTAAAGGCTCCGCCGCCACGGCCGCCATTGGCGTCCCGCTGACACCGGCTCGGCCGACAACCGATAATCGGCCAGCATGATCCCTGTGCGCGCCGTGCGCCGAAGCGTTAAGCTTGCGTTTTTCGTTCCGACCGTTCGCGGGGCGCCAGGATGGCGCGCCGTTCCACCCTCACAGGAGTGACACATGGTGTACCAGGATCTGGCCCTTTACATCGATGGCGAATTCGTCAAGGGAGGCGACCGGCGCGAGCAGGACGTCATCAACCCGGCCACTCAGGAACTGCTGGGCAAGCTGCCGCACGCCACCACGGCTGACCTGGATCGCGCGCTGGCCGCCGCCCAGCGCGCCTTCGAGAGCTGGAAGAAGACCTCGCCGCTGGAGCGCTCGGCCATCCTGCGCCGCGTGGCAGAACTGACGCGTACCCGTGCCCGCGAGATTGGCCGCGACATCACGCTGGACCAGGGCAAGCCGCTGGCCGAGGCCGTGGCCGAAGTCACGATCTGCGCCGAACACGCCGAATGGCATGCCGAGGAATGCCGCCGTATCTACGGCCGCGTCATTCCGCCGCGCAACCCGGCCGTGCGCCAGATTGTGGTGCGCGAGCCGATTGGCGTGTGCGCGGCCTTCACGCCGTGGAACTTCCCGTTCAACCAGGCCATCCGCAAGATCGTTGCCGCCATCGGCGCCGGCTGCACGCTGATCCTGAAAGGCCCGGAAGACTCCCCGAGTGCTGTGGTAGCGCTGGCGCGCCTGTTCCACGATGCAGGACTGCCCCCGGGCGTGCTGAACATCGTCTGGGGCGTGCCCGGCGAAATCTCGACCTACCTGATCGAATCGCCGATCGTGCGCAAGATCTCGTTCACTGGTTCCGTGCCCGTGGGCAAGCAGTTGGCCGCGCTGGCGGGCGCCCACATGAAGCGCGTCACGATGGAACTGGGCGGCCACTCGCCGGTGCTGGTGTTCGACGATGCCGACATCGAGCCCGCCGCCGAGATGCTGGCGCGCTTCAAGCTGCGCAATGCCGGCCAGGTCTGCGTCTCGCCGACGCGCTTCTACGTCCAGGAAAAGGCCTACGACAAGTTCCTTGCGCGCTTCACCGAGGTCATCGGCTCGATCAAGGTCGGCAACGGCCTCGATGACGGCACGCAGATGGGTCCGCTGGCACACGAGCGCCGCATCGCGTCGATGGAGCAGTTCCTCGACGACGCCAGCCATCGCGGCGGCAAGGTCGTGGCCGGCGGCGCACGCATCGGCGACAAGGGCTTCTTCTTCGCCCCGACCGTGGTCACCGACCTGCCCGACGACTCGAAGCTGATGACCGAAGAGCCGTTCGGCCCGGTGGCGCCGGTTACGCGCTTCAAGGACACCGAGGAAGTGCTGCGCCGTGCCAACAGCCTGCCGTTCGGCCTGGCGTCGTATGTCTTCACGAACTCGCTGAAGACCGCGCACCAGGTGTCCAACGGCCTGGAGGCCGGCATGGTCAACATCAACCACTTCGGCATGGCACTGTCCGAGACGCCGTTCGGCGGCATCAAGGATTCCGGCATCGGCAGCGAAGGCGGCCAGGAAACCTTCGATGGCTACCTCGTGACCAAGTTCATCACGCAGGTCTAAGCAGTAGTCCCCTCCTCTTCCGCGTGTTCGCGCACGCGGGAGAGGAGCGCGACCTCCTATCTGAAGAACTCCCCCCGCAGCAGGAACGTGTAGTCCGCTTCCGCCGCCATCAGCCATACCAGCACCAGCAGGCACAGTGGGGGCAGCAGGATCGCCCACATCAGCGCCATGCGCTCCCAGGCCATGTGCATGAAGACCGAGATGATCAATCCCGCCTTCAACGCCATGAAGACGAGGATCAGCGTCCAGCGCAGCGGCCCGCTCACGTGAAAATAGTCGACCATGTACGACAGCGTCGACAGCACGAACAACAGCAGCCAGACCTTGAGATAGAGCCCGAGTGGATGCTGCTGGCCTTCCTGGCCTTCGTGCCCCTCGTGGCTCGCCTGCGTGTCAGGTAGCTTGCCGGGTGCAGCCGGCGTAGCGGGATGGATCGACATGGCCTGCCTCACCAGAGATAGTAGAGCGCGAAAATGAACACCCACACCAGGTCCACGAAGTGCCAGTACAGTCCGGCGATCTCCACGGGCTGGTAGTTGCCGCTGGCATGGTAGTGGCCGCGCAGCACCTTGCTGGCCATCACCAGCAGATAGATCACGCCGCAGGTCACGTGAAAGCCGTGGAAGCCCGTGATCATGAAGAACGTGGAACCGAACTGCTCGGCGCCCATCGGATTGCCCCATGGGCGCACCCCCTCCTGTATCAGCTTGGTCCACTCGAACGCCTGCATGCAGACGAAGACCTCGCCCAGCCACGCGGTGGCCAGCATCAGGTACGCGCACTGCAGCGGCTGGCGCCGGTATGCGTAGTTGACCGCCATCGCCATGGTGCCGCTGCTGGTGATCAGCACGAACGTCATGATGGCGATCAGGATCAGCGGCACCGGCTGCCCGGCGATGTCCAGCGCGAAGACCTCGCTCGGATTGGGCCACGGCACGGTCGTGGTCATCCGCACGGTCATGTAGCCGATCAGGAAGCAACTGAAGACGAACGTGTCGGACAGCAGGAAGATCCACATCATCGCCTTGCCCCACGACACCTTGAACGCGCGCTGGTCCGAGGACCAGTCCGCGACCAGGCCGCGCAGTCCCGCCGGCGGGTGGCCGGCGGCCGTGGGGTGGGTTGTGATCTGCGAACTCATCGGTACACCTCCGTCATCCCCTGCCGCAGATGAAGTCGACGATCTCGGGCGTCAGCCAGCCCAGCGTCGCCAGCAGCACCAGCCACACGGCCAGCAGAAAATGCCAGTACCGTGCGCACAACACGATGCGTAGCTGTGTGCGCGCGCCGCTGCCCCGATCCGCCGCCACCACGAGAAAGCCGATCAGCCCCCCGATCATGTGCAGCCCATGCATTGCTGTCAGCAGGTAGAAGAAGCTGCCTGCCGGATTGCCAGCCACGCCCACGTGCATCGCCTGCAGCGCGGCCCACGCCCAGAGCTGCGAACCGACAAAGGCCGCCGCGCCGAGCCCGCCGAGCCGCAGCGCACGGCGTGCATCGGCCATGCGTGCCGCGCGCGCCGCACGTGCCGCCACGCCCATCGCCACGCTCGCAGCAGCCAAGAGCGCCGTCGACAACCAGACCTGCCACGGCAGCGCAATGCGATGCCAGTCGGGGCTCTCCATCCGCATCACGTACGCGGTCAGGAACAGCGCGAACAGCGACGTGACCACGCCCATGAACACCCACAGCCCGATGCCGCCCGGTGCACGCCGGCGCTGGCCATGCGTGGCGTCGCCGTCGGCCCCGCCGCCCGACGATTCGCGCGAGACCCGGAAGACCCCTGCCCCGCCCTCGGCGGCCAATGATTCGCGGTTCATGCCACGGCCCCCCGGCTCGAATGCGCTTCGGGTTCCGCGCCGCCCTCTTCTGGCGGCGCGTTCTGCGCGATGAAATCGTCCTTCGCTCCCGGCACGCTGTATGCATAGGCCCAGCGGTACACCACCGGCAACTGCGGACCCCAGTTGCCGTGCGCCGGCGGCGTATCGGGCGTCTGCCATTCGAGCGACGCCGCGCGCCAGGGGTTGCCGTTGGCCCGCTCGCCCCGCCGCAGGCTCCAGAACAGGTTGAACACGAACACGAGCTGCGCCGCCGCCACCACGAATGCTGCCACGGAGATGTACATGTTCATCGTGTGCGCCGATTCCGGGATGAAGCCATAGTTCTCCCACGCGTAGTACCGGCGCGGCATGCCGAGCACCCCGAGGTAGTGCATGGGGAAGAAGATCGCGTAGGTGCCGATGAACGTCACCCAGAAGTGCAGGCGGCCCAGCGTATCGTCGAGCATGCGCCCGGTCACCTTGGGATACCAGTGGTAGAGGCCGCCAAAAACCACCAGGATCGGTGACACGCCCATCACCATATGGAAGTGCGCCACCACGAAGTAGGTGTTCGACAGCGGAATGTCCACGCTGACGTTGCCGAGGAACAGCCCGGTCAGCCCGCCGATCACGAACGTGCTGATGAAGGCAATGGCGAACAGCATCGGCACCGTGAAATGGATGTCGCCGCGCCACAGCGTGATGACCCAGTTGTAAACCTTGATGGCCGTGGGCACTGCGATGATCAGCGTAGTGGTGGCGAAGAAGAAGCCGAAGTACGGGTTCATGCCGCTCACGAACATGTGGTGCGCCCACACCACGACCGAGAGCAGCCCGATGGCCAGGATCGCCCACACCATCGTGCGGTAGCCGAAGATGCTCTTGCGCGAATGCACGCTGACCAGATCGGAGACGATGCCGAAGGCCGGCAGCGCGACGATGTAGACCTCGGGATGGCCGAAGAACCAGAACAGGTGCTGGAACAACAGCGGACTGCCGCCCTTGTAGTCGAGCTGCTGGCCCATCGACACCATGGCCGGCATGAAGAAGCTCGTGCCGAGCGTCTTGTCGAACAGCATCATCACGCCCGACACGAACAGCGCCGGAAACGCCAGCAGCGCCAGCACCGTCGCCATGAAGATGCCCCACACGGACAGTGGCATGCGCAGCAGCGTCATGCCCTGGGTGCGCGCCTGCAGCACGGTGGTGACGTAGTTCAGGCCGCCCATCGTCGCCGCCACGATGAAGATCAGCAGCGACACCAGCATCATGATGATGCCCCAGTCGTGCCCCGGCGTACCGGGCAGGATGGCCTGCGGCGGATAGAGTGTCCAGCCCGCACCGGTGGGCCCGCCCGGCACGAAGAAGCTCGCCAGCAGCACGATCACCGAAAGGAAGTACACCCAGAAGCTCAGCATGTTCAGGAACGGGAACACCATGTCCCGGGCGCCCACCATCAACGGGATCAGGTAATTGCCGAACCCGCCGAGGAACAGCGCCGTCAGCAGGTAGATCACCATGATCATCCCGTGCATCGTCACGTACTGGTAGTAGCGGTTGGCGTCGATGAAATCTAACTTGCCGGGAAAGCCCAGCTGCATGCGCATCAGGTTCGAGAGCACCACGCCCACCAGCCCCACGAAGATGGCCACCAGCGTGTACTGCACCGCGATCACCTTGTGGTCCTGGCTCCAGACGTAGCGCGTCCAGAAACTCTGCGGTCCATGGTCGTGGGCATCATGCTCGGCGTAGGCCATCGTCCCCTCCTCTGCTTGCTGTGCTTGCCGCTACTTTCCAGCCTGCGGCCCGCCTGCGCCGCCCAGCGAGCGGATGTACGCGGTCAGGGCGGCCACCTCGGCATCGGTGATCGGCACCTTGGGCATCACCGGCCCGAAGCCCTTGACGACGCGCGCGGCCGGGTCGGCAATCTCGGTATGCAGGAACGCATCGTCCACGCTGGCGCTGCTGCCGTTGGTGAACGTCTGCGTGCTGCCGTAGAGTCCGCGCCACGATGGCCCCACACCCGGCGTGCCGTCCACGCTGTGGCAGGCCACGCAACCCTTGCTCTGTGCGAGCGCGCGGCCCTGCTCGGCCAGGTCGGTGCCAGAGGACGCGGTGGTGGCAGCCGTGGGCGAGGCAGCCGTGCCCGGCGATGCCGCGGCCGGCGGCGCGGCCTTCGCCATGGCCATCGCAAAGGTCTGCTGCTTCGCCAGCCAGGTGTCGAAAGCCGCGGCATCTTCCACCACCACGTGGCCGCGCATGTTGTAGTGCCCCACGCCGCAGAGTTGCGCGCAGAGGATGTCGAAGCGCCCGGCCTGCGTGGGCGTGAACCAGAACGACGTGACCATGCCGGGCACCATGTTCATGCGCGCGCGGAACGGCGGCACGTAGAAGTCGTGCAGCACGTCCTTCGAGCGCAGCAGCACCTTGACCGGGCGGTTCAGCGGCAGGTGCACCTCCGGGCCCACCACGATCACATCGTCCTGTCCGTTGGGGTCGTCAGGGTTAAGTCCCAGCGGATTGCTGGCATTGACGAAGCGCGCATCGCTGGTCCCCAGTTCTCCGCTACGGCCGGGAAAGCGGAATGCCCATTGCCATTGCGAGCCCACCACTTCGAGCACCATGGCCTCGCGCGGCGGACGCACGTAGTCCGCATAGACGATCAGGCCCGGCGCCAGCAGCGCCATGATGCCGATCGCGGTCAGGCCGATCAGCCATAGTTCGAGCTTGCGATTCTCGGGTTCGTAGTGTGCGCGATGGCCGTCGCGGTGGCGGTAGCGCCAGACGACCCACCCGATGAACAGATTGATGACGACAAAGAAGAAGCCGCAGATGACGAGGGTAATGGTCAGCGTGTCGTCCATCTGCTTCCAGTTGGACGCCAGGGGCGTGGCCCACCACGGGCTCAGGAAATGAAAGAGCACCGAGGCGACTACGATGACGACGAGTGCGATGGCGATCGCCATGTCCACCCTCCTCGCGCGCGCGGGCGAACCGTGCGAGCGTCCGCCGAGGCACGTGCAAAACGGCACGTGAGATAAGACTAGTGCATCGGCTCAGGTCACTGCAAGACAACATCGGCCGCGTGCGGTGCGGCGCCGCGCATGCCTTGCGGCGCAACAAAAAACGGCGGCGGAGCATTGTCTGCCTCGCCGCCGTTGCCCGGCGCTGCCGCACGCGCGGGGCTTTTGCTGCTATCGCATGTCACTAATGCGAGACATCGCGCGATTCCAGCTTCCAGTAGCAGAAGCCGATAGCCATGCCGAAAATCACATGGCTCAGCACCGTGTGCCAGCCGCGCAGCTCGATGAACCACGGAAAGGCGCGCGTCATCACGTAGAAGTTGAACAGGTAGACCACTATGCCGAACACCGCGCCAACGAGCAGAGACAGGCCGAGGCTCGAATCGAGCTGGAACGGCGCGATGATCATGGCGAGGACCACGCCAAGAATGGCGCCCAGTGCGAAGTGGATGATCAGTGCCGCAGCGGTCGTGCCAATGCTGAACATCGAGGTCTGCAGCACGTCCTGCCCCATCACGATGGCCGCGATGATGCGTGTCATGCCCCACGGATGGCCATCGGACATCATCGTCGACCAGAACAGCTCCATGAGCAGCAGCAGCGCGCCCGCCACCACGCCCGATACGGCGGCTGCCGACCAATCTGGCAAGCGGCGCACGTAATGGTGCGAATGCATATGAAGTTCCATAACGCCTCCTTCGTACCAGGCCGCACGTGGCCCGCATGCGTCCAGCATAGGACACCTGCAGAGTCTGTCGGCAACTGTCCGGCCTGCACTGCAGCACGCGCAGAACGGCCCGTGTCACGCACGAGATACATGGCGGCCGGTGTTCGCCCGGCACGATTCAAACGCTGCGGGACAACCCTGATGCGTGCCGCCTTGTATTCGCCACACACTGCCTATACTGGAAGTGCAAAGAAACAAGACAGGAGACCGCCATGTTCCATCTGCAGGCGCACGATCTTGTATTTTTGATCCCCATGGCACTCGTCGGGCTGCTCGCGATGGGGGCGATTCCGGTGGCCGCCAAGGCCCTGCGCATCAGTTGCCGCTGCGCGGGCGTCATCATCGGTGTGCTGCTGGGTGTGCTGGTGCTCGAAGCGTTGCCGCTGCTGATCTAGCAGCCCGCGGTTCGGGCATGGATTGAGAGAGAAAAGGGGGCGCCATGTCCCTGACGATGCTCGCCGCCGCCATGGCGGCGCTGCTGGTGGTCACTGTTGCCTCGGCGCTCTGGCGCTGCTCGCATCCGTACCGCACGCGCTACCGGCGCTGCGCGGCGGCCAGGCAGCGCGCCGGACTGGGCCGGCGCACGCGGCGCCAGTCCTGACCGGCACGAACCTGCGCTTACTGCCGTATCGAGAAGTCGACGCGGTTCGGCGTGCCCTTGTCCTTGATGCCTTCCGCGGTGAGCTTCGGCGCGGTCAGGAACAGCTTGGCGTCCGGCACCTTGCCGTCGCGTTCGAGCGACTGCTTGACCGCCAGGGCCCGCTGATCCGCCAGCGCCCGTAGTTCCGCGTCGGTGACCGGCGCGTTCTGCAGCAGCAGTTTCTCCATCTCCTCCGGCGGCAACGATTTGTTCAGGCCGATGAAGTTGGTCGGCTTCCTGAAAGACTCGCGCTTGTACACCGCCTCCAGGTACTTCGGATACTCCTGCTTCGAGACCGTCACCCGGGCACCCTGCTCGCCCCCCTCGCCTTCCTCGGCCTGGGCGCCTGCCTGCGCGGTGCGGCGCAGCGCGCGCTCCTTGGCTTCGGCCACGCGCTGGTCAAGCCAGACGCGGCGGGCACCGTCGGCGTCGGTGGCAGGGTCGATCCGCCCACTGATCTCCAGGCGCAGCGACGGCCGGTCGTTGAGTGCCTTGCCGACGGTCTCGATCTTCTTGCGCGCCTCGTCGTTCAGCGTGGACGATCCCGGCGCGAACTCGATGTAGCCCAGTTCCTCTCCTCCGCCGCCGAACGCCGAGGCGATCAGCGAGAACGGGGAGGTGATGGCCTTGGTCAGCAGGTTCACGATCACGCGCATGATGACCCCGCCGATACTGAACTCCGGATCGGACAGCGATCCCGACACGGGCAGGTTGATATCGATGACGCCGTTGCGATCCTTGAGCAGCGAAACGGCCAGCAGCACAGGCAGTTTCACCGCATCCGGGCTATCGGTGCGCTCGCCGAACGTCAGCTGGTCCAGGTACAGGTGGTTGCGGGCATCGAGCCTGCCGTTCTCGATCTTGTACGCCACGTCCACGGTGAGCTTGCCCTTGGTAATCGGGTAGCCCGCGTACTTGCTCGCGTATGGCGTCAGGCGCGTCAGTTCCACGCCGGCGGCCTTGGCGGCGATATCGAGGAAGAGCTGTTCGCCGAGCGGATTCAGCTTGCCGCTGATCGTGACCGGTGCATCGTCGTCCAGCCGGCCGTCGAGCACGAGGTCCGCCGGCGTGGGGTCGCCCGTGGACACCTTCGAGACCGAACCCTTCATGTCGGTCAGGTTGGCCGAGTAGTTGGGCTTGACGAAGAAGTCGGAGAAATTGATGTTGCCCTTGTTGATCGACACACCGCCCAGCCGGATCTGCGGACGCGGTCCTGCCGGCGCCTGCGCCTGCTGTGGCGTGGCGGCGCGCGGCGCGCTGGCGGCCTGCGGCGCCGACGCCGGATTGGCCTGCGTGAGGCTCGTGGACGGCGCAGCCTCACCCTTCTCGGCGCCACCAGCCATCACGTCCTGCAGGTTCAGCCGGCCATTGGCGTTGAGAATCACCCGTGCGTAGAAGTTCGACAGCGCCACGTTGTTGACACCGAGCTGCAGCGGGCCCTTGGCGTCGTCCATGCCAAAATCGATGCCCGTCACGGCCAGCGAGCGCCAGCGCAGGAAATCTTCTCCCGACACGCGGTCCACGGTCCGCACGTTGCCAGCCAGCGCGTTGCCATTGAAGCGCACCGCCATCGGCTTGCCGGGCGGCGCGCTGTAGCCAAGCTTGCCCTTGACCGACATCGTGCCGCTGCGCAGCGCCGCGTTGAATCGATCGGCCAGATACGGCTGCAGCGGCGCCAGGTCCAGATCGCGCAGGTCGAGTTGCAGTTGCGCCCCCGGCGTGGCGGGCATGACCTGTCCGTCGATATTCATCACGCCCTTGCGGCCGCTCTCGGCATGCAGCTTCACCGGCATCGGCGCGGCCGCCAGCGGCCAGGTCACGGCGCCGGTCGTCAGGCCGATATTGCGGAACTGGTGGATCACCGGGCGGCCACGATTGGCCTCCGCCGGCTCGTAGTCGGCCAGCCGCGCCGTGCCGCCATCCACCGATACCTTGCCGACGCGGACCTTCCAGCCCGGCGTCTCGCCCTTGCCGTTGGCCACGGATGCGGGCTGCGCAGCACGCTGCGCGGCCTTCTGGGCCGAGGCGTCTTGCGCCGATTCCACGGCCCAGATGCGCGCCATTTCGAGCAACTGTCCGCGATGATCGCGCGTGGCGGCAATCTGCGGCTGGCGCAGCGCGATCTGTCCCGCGTCGAAACTCTGCCGGGCCAGATCCAGGTTGATGTCGTCGATGACGAGTGTCTCGGCCTTGACCAGCGGCAGGCTGGCGCCTTCGGTGTCAGCCGCGCGCGCCACACGCGCCTGGCGCCCGGCACGGGCCGCACGGCCAGCGCTTGCCCGCGGGCCATCGGCGCTCCTTGCCTTGCCGACTGCGGGGGCGGAGCCGTCGCTGGCCACCGCCGGCAGCACCACCGCCTCGCGCGGCGCCACGTAGACCGGCGACAGTTCGAGCCGCGATTTCTGCAGCGTGAACTGGAACACCGGCTGCGACCACGCCATCGTGTAGTGCAGTTCGGCATTGACACCGGTCTCGCCGAACTGGCTCTGCAGCGCCTTCGGCCACCACGCCGCGAAGCCTTGCGGCCGCAGCCCGGTGGTTTCCAGCGTGCCGGCCAGCGTGCCGGCCTTGAGCGCCAGTTCGCCGGTGTGCTTCAGCGTCTGGCCGTTGGCGATAGTGACGTTGGCGTCGAGTTTGGCCGGCTTGTCGCCGGTGCTGGCGAGGTTGGCCACGGTGACGTCGATCGGGCCGATATCGAGCTTGCCCGGCCCCGAAGGCGCCAGTTCGTCGACAAACCCCACCTTCGCGTCCTTGACCGTCACGCGGTCCACCGCGTAGGACCACGGCACTTCGGCGGCCACCGCGGGCGGCGGCACGCCAGCGGCGGCCGGCGCAGAGGCAGGAGCCGCCGGCGCGGAAGCACTGGCCGGCGCTGGCGCCTTCGGCTTTTCGATCGGCGACGCCTCGGGCAGGAACGCCGTGGCAAGGTTCAGCGATCCGTCGGCCCGCCGCGCGCCCTGCAAACCCAGCCCTTCAAGGTCGATGCTCTTGACATGCGCCTTGTGCGCCAGCGGCTCGATGCGGCCGATGTCGACTACCAGCCGTCCGGCCTTGAGCAGCGGGGCACCCGCGTGCGTCTGCACGTCGGCCTCGCGCAGCGTGACCGTGCCGGCCACGAACAAGTCCTGCTTGTCCTGGTCCTGCCGGAAGCCGATATTGAGCCGCGTATCGACGAGCCCGCCCTTCACCTCGGCGTCCTTGAGCTTTGGCGCGAACGCCATGTACTTCGCCACCTCGAGTCCGTCGAGGTTGACGTTCAGATTGGTGGCCCGCGTGTCCGCGAACGGCTGCGTGGTGCCCGACAGCGCCAGCGGCGTACCGTTGATCCTGGCGAACAGCGTGGGCAGCGTGTTGATCGTGGTGTCGTGCGGCAGGTTCGACAGGAAAGGCAGCGTGAGCGTGAAATTCTCCACGCGCTGCACGGTGTCCAGCCGTTTGTCCTCGTAGAGGAAGCTCGAATTGGTGACCGCGATATTGCTGACCGAGAAGCGCGCCGGCTTGCTGTCGGCCGGCTTGGGCGGCTGGGCGGCAAAACGCTCCTGCACGTCGGCGAAGCTCATGCGGCCGGCGGCGTCGCGCGCCACGCGCACCGAAAGCCGGTCCACGTGCAGCGAGTCGACCACGGGCGCCAGGTGCCACAGCGATGCCGCCGAGGCGTTGGCCTCCACCTGCCCGAGCGTCAGCATCGGCGTCTTGCCGTCCGGCTCGAAGATGGTCAGGTCATCGAGCGTGGCGCCCAGTTCGAACGGGCGCACATGCGCCGCGCCCAGCGTCACCTTGCGGCCGAGCGCCTCGGTCGCCTGCTTCTGCACCAGGTATTTGATCAGCGGCGGCGCGCCGAAATACCCCGCCAGCCCGAACAGCGCCAGCGCGGCCGCCACGCCGCCCACCACACGCACCGCCACGCGCCTGCGCGGCGTGGCCATGGCCGCCCCTGATGCGGCCTGGATGGAATCCTTGAAAGCCATGTCACCCCAGTAAGTCTGACCCCGCGCCCTGCCGTTTGCAGACGCTTTGTGCCCCGGATCTCACATGCTTTTGTATTATGGAGACGGATTATGGCAGTCCAAACGGCGATTTAGTATCCATTTGCGGGAAATCGAAGAATCCCGAAATGGCAATCTGGTATCTTTACGCCTTTGCGAAGCGTACCGTCGTGCCCGCCTGCTACCCGCCGGCCCGGTCCGCCAAGTTCGTGCTGTCACCCTTCGGCCGTCTTCCTCCACGTTATCCGTGTTGCGCGCTTCGCATGTGAAAGCCTTTCCATGCGAGTCATTCCATGTCCACCTCCAGCAGTACGGCCGGTGCGATGGGCGCGCAAGGCGGCCACGCCGCCCGCCCCCTGACCGGCCAGGACTACAAGACGCTAGCGCTCGCCGCGCTTGGCGGTGCGCTTGAGTTCTACGATTTCATCATTTTTGTGTTCTTTGCCAAGGTCATCGGGCAACTGTTCTTTCCGGCGTCCGTGCCGGACTGGCTGCGCCTGCTGCAGACCTTCGGCATCTTCGCGGCCGGCTACCTGGCGCGTCCCCTCGGCGGCATCATCATGGCGCACTTCGGCGACCTGCTGGGCCGCAAGAAGATGTTCACGCTGTCGATTCTGCTGATGTCGGTTCCCACGCTGCTGATGGGCCTGCTGCCGACCTACGCCACCATCGGCCTGCTCGCCCCCATGCTGCTGCTCCTGATGCGCATCCTGCAGGGCGCGGCGGTTGGCGGCGAAGTGCCGGGCGCCTGGGTGTTCGTTTCGGAACATGTGCCGGCGCGGCATATCGGCTATGCCTGCGGCACGCTGACGGCGGGCCTGACGGCCGGCATCCTGCTCGGTTCGCTGGTGGCCACGGGCATCAACGCCGTGTTCACGCCGGACGAGGTGCTCGCGCACGGCTGGCGCCTGCCGTTCATCCTGGGCGGCGTGTTCGGTGTAGGTTCGATGTACCTGCGCCGCTGGCTGCACGAGACGCCAGTATTCGCCGAACTGCAGCAACGCAAGGCGCTGGCCGCCGAAATGCCGCTCAAGGCCGTGGTGCGCGACCACCGTGGCGCGGTGGTGATCTCGGTGCTGCTGACCTGGATGCTGTCGGCCGGCATCGTGGTCGTGATCCTGCTGACGCCCACCTACCTGCAAACGCTGTTCGGCTTCGATCCGCGCACCGCGCTCGTCGCCAACAGTGCCGCCACGCTGTGCCTGTCGATCGGCTGCGTGGTTGCCGGCGTGCTGGCAGACCGCATCGGGCCCCGCCTGACGCTGACCATCGGCGGCGCATTCCTGGCCGCCACGGCGTACGCGCTCTATATCACCGTCGGCACGCGCCCAGACCTGCTGCTGCCGCTGTACGCGCTGGCCGGCTTCTTCGTCGGAACGATCGGCGCGGTGCCGTACGTGCTGGTGCACGCCTTCCCGGCGCAGGTGCGCTTCTCGGGACTTTCGTTCTCGTACAACGTCTCGTATGCGATTTTTGGCGGCCTGACGCCGGTCATCGTGTCGCTGATGCTGAAGACCGACAAGCTGGCGCCGGCGCACTACGTGGTGGGGGTCTGCATCATGGGCATGATCACCGCCCTGTTCATCCGCAAGCGCGAAGCGTGAAAGCGGACTGATCCGCACCGCCCGGCATGAAAAAAGGGGAAGGCCACGGCCTTCCCCTTTTTCTTTGCCGCCGCCAGGCAATCAGGCGGCGCGCCGGTGCTGGCGGAAAAACTGCCACATCAGCCAACTGGCATCGGGGCCAAGCGCGCTGTGATACGCCACCGCGGCGTCGCCGCCGCTCCAGGCGTGCCCCAGTCCGGCCACCTCCACCAGGCTCACCAGATCGCGTCCCGCCCGGCCGAAGCGCGCCTCGCGACAATCGCCCTCCTGCATCGACGGCGCATCGTTGGCGCTCTCGAGCCGCTGCCCGAGCCGATCGCCCAGCCCGTTGTAGGCCAGGAACTGGCGCGCCAGCAGCCGGCCGTTGACCGGGTGCACGGCGTCGTCATCCAGTCCGTGCAGCACGATGGCCGGCATTTCGGGGCCGCCCGGCGTCACGCCCGCCGCATCGAGCAGCGAGGCCGGCGCTTCGGTCGAGCCGCCACGCATGGCTTTCAGGCCGGCGCCGGCCGTATCGCCCGCGCCGATGACCACGCCGGAATGCATGCCGACCGCGGCCACCTTGTCCGGATAGCGCAGCGCCACCACGGCAGCCATAGCCGCCCCAGCCGACAGCCCGGCCAGGTAGATTTCGCCGGCCCGCACGTCGGAGCGGGCGGCCAGTGCGTCGATCAGCATCGACACCGCCTGCGCCTCGCGGCCGCCCGCGCCGTCATCCAGGTCGAACCACTGCCAGCAGCGGTGCACGGAACGGCGCAGCGGCTGCTGCGGATACGCCACGATGAATCCCTCGCGCTCGGCCAGTGCGTTCATGCGCGTACCGGCGGCCAGATCCTCGGGGGTCTGCTGGCAGCCATGCAGCATCACCACCACGGGCAAGGCGCCCCGGGCGCGCGACGGAATGTAGAGCCGATAGGAAAGCTGTGGCACCAACTCGCCTGGCAACGGGGCGAGCGGCAACTTGTGGGCCTCCCACGCGCCCGGCAGGCCAGCCGGCGCGGCATCGCCCACGGCGGGTTCGCGCAAGCGCGCGGCGGCTGGGAACGGCAAATCGAGGCGTTCCAGCCAGGAACCTGATTTTTGCAAGGCCCGGTACTGCGCGCGGCCCAATTGGCGCCATGGCGTTTCCCAGGCCGGAGACAGGCTTTTCGCCATGTGAAGACTCCTGCTCTTCTGTGAACGGTGGCTCCTCCTTATTGTGCGACGCAGCATAGCACAGCCGAGCTTCGGCATCCCTGCCATTGTCTGCAAGAAGCAACATGGAAAAATGAAACAATTCAAGGCTTTGCCAGCCAATCACTGACAGCGGAAATAGAAACGCCCCGGCGAAAGAATCCGGGGCGTCACATCTGGAGAAGAGAAGTTACTGTTCGGCCACCTGCTTCCAGCCGTCGGTCGTGAACGTGCGCATCGCCGCCGCGCGGCTTGCCGTGGATTTCCCGAGGTCACGTTCAAAAAACCGGCGGTCGCTATCGAGCATGAAGGTGTTCACACCCGTCTCGCCATACCGGGCCGGCCAGGCGATCAAGGCGTACCCGGCCGCGCTTCCGGGCGGCGCGGCGATCACGCGGAACCGATAGCCGTAGAACGCATCGTCCGCCGGCGTCTCGGGCACCATCGCCAGGGCATCGGGTCCGAGCGGGCTGTCGTTCTCCGACGATGCCGAAGGCCAGTAGAGCCCGTTGGTCTTCCCGGGCGTGCTGACCAGTTGCCGTGCATAAGCCCCTTTGCCCACCTGTTCGGCATAGCGCTGCTGGGCGTCGGCAAGCTGCAGCAGCGTATCCATGGCCACAATCTCGTTGCGGCCGATACGCCGCACCCGTACTTCGCGTTCGCCGGCCGCAAGGTCGAACTGCCAGCCCGACTTGCGCTGGACGATCGGCACCGGAAACGTCCACCCGCTCGGGCCCACCTCGACACTGGCCCTGCCCTCACCCTCGGTCCGGACCGCGTGATGGTTGGCCCAGGCACCGAGGAAATCGTAGACGTCCTGCTGGTCGAGTTGCGGCGGCAACAACCGGCGGTACTGCGCGCCAAGCACGTGCTGGATGGCGGCCGGATCGCTGCGTGCCACGCCGTCGCCCAAGGCTTCCATGGCGGCCTCCGGCGTAGGGAACACCTGCTGCGCCATGACCGCCGGCGCCGCCATGCCGAGCCCGGCGGCCAGCGCCAGCATGCGCCAGGGACGCAGCCACGCCCCCTTCCTGCGGCTTGTCAGTTCACGCTTCATCGCTATCTCCGACCATGACCAAGATGCCCGCCGCCACCGCCGTGGAAGCCACCGCCACCGCCGCCCTGGAAACCACCGCCGGAACGCTCCGGCATGCTGCGCCGGGGTGCCGGTGCGGCCGACCGCTGCACACTGTCGTGGCCGCGCGCCACCTGCTGGCGCTGCCGCTCGCCGTTGCCCGCATCGCGGAAGGCGTTGTCCCGGTTGCTCTCGCGCGCACGGTTGCGCGCTTCCGTCTGGTCGGTCCGCTGCCGGTCGGCACTGGCCGCGCGCGGATTCTGGCCCGGCTGCCGGTTCACGCCTTGTCCGCCATGCCCGGCAATCGGTTCGCCAGTCCTGCCCTGGAACGACTGGGCGGCCCGATCGCGCGCGGCGTCGCGCTGGCTTTGCACGCCACCGCCCGCCTGCCCCAGGCGCTGCCCCCCAGCCTGCCCCGGCTGCCCGGCCTGCGGGCGATTCTGCTGGCGCGTGGCAAGCCCCTGCTGGCGCTGCGCGTCGAAGCGGTTCGCCACGTTCGGATTGTTGTACGGCACGTTGCCGCGATTGGCCGCGTTGTGCTGCCAGTTCACGTTCGCGCGATTCACGTCGAGCCGCTGGTTCACGTTGACGTTGTTATAGCGGTTCACGTTGATATTGACGTCGTGGTTGTTCCAGTCGAACCCGCCCCACAGGGAATTGACGGCGGCCACGCCCAGCCCGAAGCCGATTCCGGCCACCACCGAACTGGCGAAGACCGACCCCGGCGGGGGTGGATAGTAAGCTGGCGGATACGCGGGGTAGGGCCACGCGCCATAGACCACGGTCGGGTTGTAGCTCGGCACGTAGACCACCTGCGGATTGGCGGGCTCGATCTGGACGATCGTGGTGCCGCCGCTCTGCTGCGTCACCACCTTCTGCTGCTCGGTGGTCTTCAGCGTGCCGGCCTGCTGTGCCTGGACGCGCAGCCGTTGCACGGAATCCATGACGTCATCGGGCTGGGCCAGGAACGCATCGCCCACCGACTGCACCCACTGCGGCTGGCGTCCCATCATGTCCATCACCGACGGAAAGGCCACCAGCGACTGCACGCTCGGATCCCATCCCTGCCCGGCCACGGCCTTGGTCGCCGCATCGCCCGAAACACTGGCGTTGGACTTCGACCATTGCGCGGCCGCCGCGACATCGGCCGGATAGGTCGACGCCATCAGCACCTGCGACAGCAGCGCATCCGGATAGAGCGCCACCGGTGCCAGCAGTTGGTCCAGATGCGGCTTGTCGAGCTTCGCCTGCGCCAGCGCCATGCCGGAGCCGGCCAGAAGCAGCAGCCCGAGCCACCAGGCAAGAAATCGTTGCATGCGAAACATGCTCGCTCCCTATCCAGTACACATCGAAACCGGCACCGCGCATCACAGAAACGCCAGATCCGGGTTACTTCTTCTCCTGCGCGCACTCCTGGCGGAACGCTTCCTCCAGCCGCTTGCGGTCCGGCGCGCGTTCCAGCGTGGAATAGGTGCGGCCATCGGCCGTGGTGACGCTCGACTGCCCCTGCGACCATTGCGGCCCTGCCGGCAGCGCGTTGATCTTGTCAAGCAGTTGGCGGCAATGCTCGCGCTGCGAGGTGGACAACGTCGCGCCGGGATCGTCCACGGTGGACGTGGCCGGGTCGAGCATGCGCGGCGGGGCCGGCGCCACGATGGGCTCGGGCAGCTTGCCCTGGGCCATGGCATCGAAGGCCACGCCGGACAGGCCAATACATCCGCCAGCAGCCAGGACCGCGAAAAACTTTCTCACTCGAAACACTCCAGAAATGCGGGGCGATGGCGACATCGCCGCAGATGATGATCCGGCGCCGCCGTGCGCGCTGCCAGGCCCGCCGCCCATCGTGTCGGCGGGCGATCAGTGGTCGGGCTCGCGGTCGCCGCGGCGGCCGGTACGGTTGCGCAGCAGCTCCAGCCGCAACAGCGCATCCGCAAGCATACTCTTGAGCCGCACGTTCTCTTCCTCGAGCTGGCGCAGGCGCCGCGAATCGGCCACCTCGGCGCGGGCCTGTCCGCCATAGCGGGCACGCCATCCGTAGAACGATGCATCGCTGAACCCGTAGCGGGCACACAGTTCGCGCACCGGCACTCCGCTCGCGGCCTCGGCCAGATACATGCGGATCTGTTCCTCCGAATAGCGTCTGTTCACCCAATGCCTCCGCTCACCGGCCAGCTCGCACGGCGGCCGAGGGGCCCGCCGATCCTGAGCGTAAGGTAGCCCACCGCCTGCGCAAAAGGAATTCAGTGTCTTCGCTACCCGAGTTAAGCAAAATGGAAGCTTCGGCTCCGTCAATCAGCCCTCGGTCAGCGTCTCGCGAGCGCGGACACATGCATGGCTGCGGCATCAAATTTCGTCATTCCAAATTGGAAATTTTTCGCGAAACCAAGCATGCGATTCAAACCGGATCCGCCCCGCAGGACGGCACCGCGTAACGATGCGCCAGCATCATGCAGCGGCCCGTATCGGCCATGCCAAGCCGCCCGCGCCATTGTCTGCTTGTTCAAACAAGGCATCTGCATGAGGTCGGAAACCTCGCCGTCTCGAACAGCTTTTCTGGTACTTTTTTAGTTGTTGTATTAAGATTTCCTCGCAACAACTAAATTTCAAACACCTGCAACGAACGCCTCCCGGCGTTGCACAGACAGGTGTCCGGCGGGTGCACCTCCATGGTGACGCACCTACCCCGCCGGGTCCGGGCCTGAGGAAGAGGAGCCACTGCCGTACCGCATCCGTCATCGACGATCCATTGTTCGGACGACGCGGTGTTCTGTTGCACCAAAATGCAACAGAAGAGGCGCAGGCTTGCCCGGGCGTATTCATGCTGTCCCCCGCCCTCGTAGTTCGTGCTGTTCTGTTTTCCGGTGCTGTTCTCTTGCGCGGCATCGCGTGTTGTCGTCACGTAGCAGAAGCGTCGTCACAAAAAAACAAGAACTTGAAGTCTCGGATCGGGAGAAGTCAGTATGCGGCATGTCAGCACCAAGCTATTGCATGTGTTCGTCCTGCTCATGGAGTACCGCGATCTCAGCGCGGTGGCAGCCTGCACCCAGGGACGCATTCCAACCGTGGCCTACAGCCTGGCCCGCCTGCGCGAGATCACCGGCGACGCGCTGTTCGTCAAGCGCAACGGCACGCTCGAACCCACGCCGCACGCGATGCGGCTCGAGCAGACCGCGCGCCAGATCCTCGCCAAATGGTCCCAGCTGGTCCAGTCCCACGACCAGACCGCGATCGGCGCCGTCAATGGCCGCCGGCTTTCCATCGGCTTTTCCTCGTCGATCGGCGATCCCGTCATCACCGAGATCCTCACCACCCTCTGCGAGCGCTTTCCGCATGACAGTTTCGTGACGCGCCCGGTGATCGCCGATGCCATGCTGTGCGAGGCGCTGGACACCGGCGAGCTCGACTGCGCCTTCGTGGTGGATGGCGCCAACGTACCCGACAGCGTGATACCGCATAGCATCATGGCCACGCCGCGCCGGCTGGTCAGCGCCAACCGCGGCGGCAACAACGACGAGGTGGAAACCGACTGGATCCTGCTGCAGGAGGATTGCGAGAGCAGCAGCCCGCTGCATGCGTTCCTGGCGCGCCGGGCGAACACGCCGGGCCACCGCGAGACCGTGGTGCCCTCGTGGCATTCGCAGATCACACTGCTGCACGCGGCCGGCGGCATTTGCCCGATCCTCGATTTCAACGTGCCGCTCGTGACGCGCGACCGCAAGACGCGGCTGCTGGCGCCGCCGGCCAGCTTCCCGGCCTGGGCCGCGCTGCATTTCTGGACACCCCAGCAAGGCGCGGACCGCGCGGCCTTGCGCGACATCATGGAGGTCGGGGCTTCGGTGCTGCGTGACCCGCTCAGGGCCATTGACGGCCGGCGCCACGCCAGCCCGCCCGCCCGGCCGCTCGCCGTGGCCTGAGGCTCACTCTCCGCATCACCCCTTGGCGGCCCCGCGCTGGCGACAGCGCGGGGCCGCTTCGCATTCGTCTGCGATAGCGCACGATATTTCCGCGCATTTTGCGAATCCTCTTACTCCACTGAGAATCCGACCGCATTAATCTCGCCGGGCATCGCGCCGCGCCGGGTCGTCACCCGTTTGGTCCGGGGCGGCGGCTGCGACTTTGCGCCGCACGCCCACCCTGCGTGCGGCGCCTTTTTTCGCCAGCCAGAAGCCGAAGGAATGAGCCATGTGTACAGGACAGGAGCGATGGATGACGTTGAGGGTATTGCTCGCCGATGATCATCCGGTCATCACGGCGTCGATCCGGGCGGTGGTGCAGTCGCACGCCGGATGGGAAGTTTGCGGCGAGGTCGCCAGTGCCACCGAGTTGCTGCAGCAGGTAGACCTGCTGAGGCCCGATATCGTGGTCACCGACTACCACATGCCCGGGCCGGCCGAACTCGACGGGGTCCGGCTGATTTCCGCGCTGCGCCGGCGCTATCCCACCACGTCGGTCATCGTGCTGACGATGATCACGAACCCGCTGGTGCTGCGCACCATCCTCGAGGCGCGCGTCCATGGGCTGCTGCTCAAGGATTGCCAGCTTCCCGAGATCAACACCGCGATCACGCGGGCGCAGCGCGGTTTTACCTATATCGGCAGGTCGGCGCTGCGCGCGCTGGCGCCGGCGGACCTGCGCAGCGTGCTGCCCGTGGGCCGCGACGGGGTGCAGCGGCTCTCCGCCCGGGAAATGGAGGTGCTGCGGCTGTATCTCACCGGACGCTCGGTGACCGAGATCGCCACCACGTTGTGCCGCAGCGTCAAGACCATCAGCCGCCAGAAGAATTGCGCCATGCACAAGCTCGGCGTCAGCAACGACCGTGAACTATTCGAATGCGCCGCGCTGCAAGGCATGGTGCTGCCGATCAACTGAATGCCATGCACACCCCTCGTTATAATCGGCCGGGTCGCGTCCGGCGCCTGCCCTGCGACCTATGCCCCGACCTTCCCGACCTGCCCAGCTTTCATACGCCCATGCCGCCATCCCCGCCCGTCCACACCCTTGTTGGCGACGTGCCCCGGGTGCCCGCCCTGTTCGTCGCCGCGCCGGCTTCGGGCCAGGGCAAGACCACCGTCACCGCGGCGCTGGCGCGCCTGCATGCGCGCCAGGGACGGCGCGTGCGCGTGTTCAAGACCGGACCGGATTTTCTTGATCCCACGCTGCTGGCCGCGGCCAGCGGCGCACCGGTGCACAACATCGATCTCTGGATGACGGGCGAGGCCGACGCGCGGGTCCGGCTCGCCGCAGCCGCCCGCGACGCGGACCTGATCCTCGTGGAAGGCGTGATGGGCTTGCACGACGGCACGCCCAGCGGCGCCGACGTGGCGCGCCTGTTCGACCTGCCCGTACTTGCCGTGATCCAGGCCGGTGCGATGGCACAGACATTCGGCGCCATCGCGCATGGCCTGGCAAGCTATGGCGCACCGTTCCGGGCAATGCATGTGCTGGCCAATGGCGTCGGTACCGAGCGCCATGCCACCATGCTGCGCGAGAGCCTGCGCGGCGGCATCGAATGGGCCGGCGCGCTGGCCCGCGATGCCGCCGCGAGCCTGCCCGAGCGGCATCTCGGCCTGTTCAGTGCCGACGAATTGCCAGACCTGCTGACGCGGCTCGACCGTCTGGCGGATGCGCTGGCGCCGCTGCCGGTCGGCCGGTTGCCAGACCCCGTGCCGATCTGTGCGGCGGCGGCACCAAGCCTGCCGCCACTGCTTGCGGGCCGGCGCATCGCCATCGCCCGCGACGACGCATTCCGCTTCATCTATCCCGCCAACGTCGACACGCTGGCCGCACTCGGTGCCGACATCGCCTGGTTCTCGCCGCTGCGCGACACCGCGCTGCCGGCGTGCGACGCACTGTGGCTGCCCGGCGGCTACCCCGAGTTGCACGCGGCCACGCTGGCTGCCAACCAGCCGATGCTGCAGTCACTGCGCGACGCCCACGCGGCGGGCGTGCCGATGCTGGCCGAATGCGGCGGCATGATGGCGCTGTTCGACACGCTGGTGGATCGGGAGGGAAAGGCGCATCCGATGGCCGGGCTCCTGCCGGGCACCGTCACGATGCAGGCGCGGCTGGCCGCGATCGGCCATCAGGCCGTGGTACTGCCGTGGACCGGACTGCCGGTGGAAGACAACGAGATACGGGGGCACACGTTCCACTACTCGACCACGGCATCGGAACTGGCGCCGGCCGCGACGGCCACGTCGCCGCGCCCGGGCGGCAAGGGAGAGGCGGTGTACCGACGCGGCAGTCTCACCGCGTCGTATGTGCATGGCTACTTTCCGTCGAATCCGGCGGCCATTGCGGCGCTGTTCGGCGGATAGCGAACCGTGTCAGGCCGCGTCGCGCTCGGCGGTGGTACGCGCCACCGCGTCGGCGATGCCGGCTTCGAGCTGGGCGAGTCCTTTCGACAGATTGTGCATCGTCGTCTCGGACACGTTGACCAGCACCTCCTGCAGGAACTCGGACCGGCGCGGCAGCGCCTGGTCGACGATGTCCCGGCCGGCCGTGGTCAGCGTGACATTGGTCATGCGGTTGTCGCGCTCGCTGGTGGTACGTTCGATCCAGCCCAGCTCCTGCAGCGCCTTGAGCTGGCGCGTCAGCGCGCCGGGATCCATGCCCACGCGGTCGGCCAGCGGCTTCTGCGCAATCGGGCCTTCATGCCCATAAAGCGCATAGAGGATGCGCCACCGCGGCAACGGATGTCCGATGCGCTGCTCGAACGCCGAGGCATAGGCCCGGTAAGTGCGTCCGAACTGTTGCAATACGGCCAGGCTTTGTCGCTCCAGTTCCAAATCGAATCTCCAGTTGGCAGGGCCGCTCAGTCGGCGGCCATCGCGGGGTCCGGCGCCCGCACCAGCTTGATCGGCGGCACGCGGCGTGTACGCCAGATGCCGACGAGCGCTGCAAGGGCGGCCAGCAACAGCCCCAGATGAATGGCGTTGACCAGCGACAGGCGGGCCTGTTCCAGCAGCAAGGCTCCATTGTGCCCTGCCTGCTGCAGGTTGGTCAGCAATTCCGCCTGCGCCGTCTTGTCGATCAGGATCTGCGGATCGGTCATCCGTGCGGCGAACGAGGTGGCATCGGCCGATGCCAGCGCGGTGGTGACCCCCGAGGTATAGCTGCGCGTCACCAGCGTGCCGACGATGGCGGTGCCAACCATGCCGCCGACCATCCGCAGTGATTGCAACATCGCCGTTGCAATGCCGAGGTTGGCGCGGCCAGCCGTCTGCTGGGCAAAAACCGTCAGGTTCGGCAACACGAATCCCAGACCAAAGCCCGCGCATAACATGATCGCCAGCAGAACATTGTGATGCATGCTGCGCGTGGCCTGCGACAGGCCAAGAAGCGCAAGCGCCAGCAACGCGAATCCCGCGTACAGCATGCTGCTCGGCTGCGGAATGCGCGTGATGATCCGGCCGTTGACGATACTGCCCAACGTGATGCACACCACCAGCGGCGTGACCAGCAGGCCCGCCTCTTTCGGCGAATAGCCAAAACCGCCCTGGAACAGCAGCGGCGCGTAGAGCAGCAGCGCGAACATCGCAAAACCGCCAAGCACGCCGAGCACGAATAGCGGCGCCAGGCCGGGATTGCGGAACATCTCCAGCGGCAGGATCGGCGATTCACAGCGGCGTGACCATTGCCACAGCGCCGCAAACGCGGCAATCGAGACCGCCAGCAGGCCCAGCGCCACCACGGCTCCACGCTCCGGCAGCCATTCCACCGACAGTTGCAGGCTACCCAGCCCCACCGCAATCAGCAGCGCGCCAAGCCAGTCGATCCGGACCGGGCCCGTGTGCTTCTGCTGGCGCAGGTGCGGCACGTAGCGCCACGCGAAGATCAGGCCGATCAGCCCCACCGGCACGTTGACGAAGAACGTGGCGCGCCAGCCGAACCATTCGGTCAGGATGCCGCCGAGCGACGGCCCCATGGCGTTGGCCAGGCCGAACGCGGTGCTCATCATGATCTGCCAGCGCAGTCGCACGCGGGGATCGGGGAACAGATCGGGAATGCACGCGAACGCCGTGCCCACGAGCATGCCGCCGCCAATACCCTGCAGCGCACGCGCCGCCACCAGGAACGGCATGCTGGTTGCCATCCCGCACAGGATCGACGCCACCAGGAATACGACGATCGACGCCAGCACGTAGGGCTTGCGGCCATGGAAGTCACCGAGCCGTCCGAAGATCGGCACCGTGATGACCGAGGTCAGGAAGTAGGCCGTAGCCACCCACGCGTAGTACTCGAAACCTTGCAACTCGGCGACCACGGTAGGCAGTGCCGTACTGATCACGGTCTGGTCCAGCGCCACGAGCATGACCACGAAGGCGATGCCCAGCATCGCCAGCAGCGACTCGCGGAATGGCAGCACCTGCCCCGAGTCCTGAGACTTCGGCGCCTCGTCATGTGCCGGACGTGTATTCACAGCCATATTTATTGCCCGATCAATTATTGTGCAATCAATGATTTAGCGATTATAGGCCGCTGCTTGCCGGTCTGCCGGACATTCTCAAGACCAGACTGTCCAGCGGATCGCCCAAAAGCAGAAAAGGGAGGCAACCCCGGGCTGCCTCCCTTTCTATCTCGGCGCCGACCGCCGCCGGGTCACCTGCACCGTTACGAAGCTGGCTTGCCAGCCTGGCCCGTGCTGCCCGTAGTCGTCGTGCCCGCATCGGTGGCCGGCGCGCCGGTCACCTCGTTGAGTCCGCCGCCCAGCGCCTTGTACAGATTGACCTCGCTGGTCAGCTGGTTCAGGCGCGCGTCGATCAGGGCCTGCTGCGCGGTGAACAACTGCCGTTGCGCGTCGAGCAGGGTCAGGTAGCTGTCCACGCCGGTACGGTAGCGTCCCTCGGCCAGCCGGTAGTAATCCTGGCTGGCTTCCACGAGCCGCTGCTGCGCTTCGAGCTGGTCGGTGAACGTGCCGCGTGCGGCCAGTCCGTCAGCCACCTCGCGGAACGCCGACTGCACCGTACTCTCGTACGTGGCAACGTTGATGTCCTTTTGAATCCGCGCGTAGTCCAGGCTGGCCTGCAGGCTGCCGGCCGTGAAGATCGGCAGCGTGATCTGCGGCGAGAACAGCCAGGTGCCCGAGCCCGCGTCGAACAGCCCCGACAACTGGCGGCTGGCCGTGCCGGCCGAAGCGGTCAGCGAGATGCGCGGGAAGAACGCCGCACGCGCCGCGCCGATATCGGCATTGGCCGATTTCAGGCGGTGCTCGGCCGCCAGGATGTCCGGACGGTTCTGCAGCAGGTCCGACGGCAGGCCAGCCGGCACATCGGCCACCAGCTTCTGGTCGAGCGTCAGCCCGATCGGCAGGTCCGCCGGCATGCCGGCGCCCAGCAGCAGCGTCAGCGCGTTGGCATCCTGCGCCACCAGGCGCGTATAGCGCGCCAGCGAGGCGCGTGCGTTCTCGACCTGCGTCTGCGACTGGCGCAGGTCGAGCCGCGACGCCACGCCTTCCTCGAAGCTGCGCTTCGTCAGGTTGTACGTCCGCTCGTAGGCGCCCAGCGTGTCACGCGTGACCTGCAGGTTCGCCTCGTCGGCGCGCATCGTCAGGTAGGCGTTGGCCACGCTGGCCACCAGCGAGATCTGCGTGCTGCGGCGCGCTTCCTCGCTGGCGAAGTACTGCTCCAGCGCCGCCTGGCTCAGGCTGCGCAGCCGGCCGAACAGGTCGATCTCCCACGCCGTGGTGCCCAGCGACACGCCGTACTGGCTGCTGATCACGCGCTGGCCGGTTGTCGACAGTTCCGCCGGCACGCGCTGCCGCGTGCCCTGCCCCGTCGCGCCCACCTCCGGGAAGAGGTCGGCACGCTGGATGCGGTACTGCGCCCGATACGCCTCGACGTTGAGCGCGGCCACGCGCAGGTCGCGGTTGTTCTGCAGCGCCACCTCGATCAGCCGCTGCAGGCGCGGATCGGCGAAGTAGTCGCGCCAGCCCAGTTCCACGGCGGACGGCACCTGCGCGGCGGCCGTGGCCCCCTTGTAGGCATCGCCCTGCGGATAGGCAGCGTCCACCGGCGCGGCGGGACGCTCGTAGGTCGGGATCAGGCTGCAGCCCGACAGCACCGCGGCAGCGGCCACATAGATCAGTGTTCTCTTCATGCTTGCGCTCCCGTTTCCAGGGAGGACGAATCGTGCTTGCCGCGCCGCTCCTTGAGGGCGTTGACGACCACGAAGAACAGCGGCACCCAGAAAATGGCCAGGACGGTGGCCGTGATCATGCCGCCGATCACGCCCGTGCCGATCGCGTGCTGGCTGCCCGAACCGGCGCCCTGCGAGATCGCCAGCGGGAACACACCAAGCACGAACGCCAGCGAGGTCATGATGATCGGGCGCAGGCGCATGCGGCACGCTTCCACGGCCGAATCCACCAGGCTCTTGCCCTGGTCGTGCAGATCCTTGGCAAACTCGACGATCAGGATCGCGTTTTTCGCCGACAGGCCGATCGTGGTCAGCAGGCCCACCTGGAAGAACACGTCGTTCGACAGTCCGCGTCCCAGCGTAGCCAGCAGCGCGCCGATCACGCCCAGCGGCACCACCAGCATCACCGAGAACGGAATCGCCCAGCTCTCGTAGAGCGCGGCCAGGCACAAGAACACCACCAGCAGCGACAGCGCGTACAGCGCCGGCGCCTGCGAGCCCGACAACCGCTCTTCGTACGACAGGCCGGTCCACGAATACGAAATGCCCTGCGGCATCTGCTTCATGATGGCCTCCACCGCAGCCATGGCGTCACCCGAGCTCTTGCCCGCCGCCGGTTCGCCGAGGATTTCCACCGCCGGCACGCCGTTGTAGCGCTGCAGCTTGGGCGAGCCATAGCCCCACTTGCCCGTGGCGAATGCCGAGAACGGCACCATCTCGCCATCGCTGTTGCGCACGAACCACTTGTTGAGGTCGTCCGGATTCATCCGCGCGTTCGGACGGCCCTGCAGGTAGACGCGCTTGACGCGGCCCCGGTCGATGAAGTCGTTCACGTAGCTGGAACCCCACGCAATCGACACCGTGCTGTTGATGTCCGACAGCGACACACCCTGCGCCCGCGCACGCTCGTCGTCGATCTCCAGCAGGTACTGCGGCTCGTCGTTCAGTCCGTTCGGACGCACGCGCTGCAACGCCGGATCCTTGGCGGCCAGCGCCAGGAACTTGTTGCGCGCCTCCATCAGCGCCTCGTGCCCCAGCCCGGCCTGGTCCTGCATGTAGAAGTCGAAGCCGGTGGCGTTACCGAGTTCCTGCACGGCCGGCGGCGCAAAGGCGAACGCCAGCGCATCGCGGAACGTGCTGAACTTGGCCTGCGCACGCTTGGTCAGGTCAAAGACGCTCGTGGCATCCCCCTCCCGCTCCTTGAACGGCTTGAGCAGGATGAACGCCAGACCCGAGCTCTGGCCCCGGCCGGCGAAGTTGAAGCCGTTGACCGTGAACAGCGACTCGACGATCTTGCCTTCGTCGTTGAGCAGGTAGTTGCGCATCTGGTCGAGCACCGCCTGCGTGCGCTCGGCCGACGAGCCCGGCGGCGTCTGCACCTGGGCATACAACACGCCCTGGTCTTCTTCCGGCAGGAACGACGTCGGGATCTTCGTAAACAGGAAGCCCATCGCCAGCACGATCACCACGTAGATGAGCAGGAACGGCGAACGGCGCTTCAGGATGCCCACCACGCTGCGCTCGTACTTGTGCGTCGTACGGATGAAGCTGCGGTTGAACCAGCCGAAGAAGCCCTTCTTGTGCTCGCCGTGGTCGCCCTTCTCGATCGGCTTGAGCATCGTCGCGCACAGCGCCGGGGTCAGCACCAGCGCCACCAGCACCGAGAGCGCCATCGCCGAGACGATCGTGATCGAGAACTGGCGGTAGATCACGCCCGTGGAGCCGCCGAAGAACGCCATCGGCAGGAACACGGCCGACAGCACCAGCGCAATACCCACCAGCGCGCCCTGGATCTGCCCCATCGACTTGCGCGCGGCCTCCTTGGGCCCGAGCCCCTCCTCGGACATCACCCGCTCGACGTTCTCCACGACCACGATGGCGTCATCCACCAGCAGGCCGATGGCCAGCACCATCCCGAACATCGTCAGTGTATTGATCGAGTAGCCGAACGCGGCCAGCACGCCGAACGTGCCCAGCAGCACCACCGGCACGGCGATCGTCGGGATCAGCGTGGCGCGGAAATTCTGCAGGAACAGGTACATCACCAGGAACACCAGCACGATGGCTTCGAGCAGCGTCTTGACCACCTCGTGGATCGAGTCGGCGATGACCGGCGTGGTGTCGTACGGGAACACCACCTTGATACCCGGCGGGAACGACGGCTCCAGCTGGTTCAGCGTGTTGCGCACGTTCTTGACCGTTTCCAGCGCGTTGGCGCCGGCGGCCAGGCGGATGGCGATACCCGATGCCGGACGCCCGTTGTACTGGGCGTTGATCGAATAGTCCTGCCCGCCCAGGCCCACTTCGGCCACATCCTTGAGACGCACCTGCGAGCCATCGGGATTGACCTTCAGCAGGATGTTGCCAAACTGCTCGGCGGTCTGCAGGCGGGTCTTGCCGATCACCGACGCGTTGAGCTGCTGCCCCGGCACGGCCGGCAGGCCGCCCAGCTGGCCCGAGGCCACCTGCACGTTCTGCGCCTTGACGGCGGTGCTGACGTCGAGCGGCGCCAGCTGGAAGCTGTTCAGCTTGGCCGGGTCGAGCCAGATCCGCATGGCGTACTGCGAGCCGAACACCTGGAAGTCACCCACGCCCGCGGTACGCGAGATCGGGTCCTGCAGGTTCGAGACGATGTAGTTCGACAGGTCTTCCCGGCTGGTCTTCGGATCGGTGGAGATCAGGCCGACGATGATCAGGAAGTTACGGACCGACTTCACCACGCGGATACCCTGCTGCTGCACTTCCTGCGGCAGCAGCGGCTGGGCCAGCGCCAGCTTGTTCTGGACCTGCACCTGAGCAATGTCGGGGTTCGTACCCTGCTCGAACGTGGCCGTGATCGTCATGCTGCCGTCCGAGTTCGACTCCGACGAGATGTAGCGCAGACGGTCCAGGCCGTTCAGCTGCTGCTCGATCACCTGCACCACCGTGTCCTGCACCGTCTGCGCGGACGCGCCCGGGTAGTTCACGGAGATGGCAATCGTGGGCGGCGCGATGGCGGGGTACTGCGTGACCGGCAGCGAGCGTATCGACAACACGCCAGCCAGCATGATCACGAGCGCAATCACCCACGCAAAGATCGGCCGCTCGATAAAGAAATTGGACATGAAGAATCCTTATGCGACGGTCCGGATCAGGACTTTGCTGCGGGAGCGGAAGCGGCGGCCGGGGCAGAAGCTGCGGCAGGCGCCGAAGCGCCACCCGTCACGTAGCCAGCCTGCGCGGCCGTGGCCTCGGTGGCGCTGACCTTTGCACCCGGACGGACGAACTGCAGGCCCTCGACGATCACGCGGTCGCCAGCCTTCAGCCCTTCCGAGACCAGCCAGCTCGTGCCGATCGTGCGCGTCGTGGTCAGCGTGCGCAGTTCCACCTCGTTGTTGGCGTTCACTACCAGCGCCGTGGCCTGGCCCTTCAGATCACGCGTCACGCCCCGTTGCGGTGCAAGGATGGCGGACTGGCGCACCCCTTCGGCGAGCCGCGCA
The DNA here is from genome assembly GCF_004217045.1 of Cupriavidus agavae. GTDB lineage: Bacteria > Pseudomonadota > Gammaproteobacteria > Burkholderiales > Burkholderiaceae > Cupriavidus > Cupriavidus agavae. The sequence continues at coordinate 1,674 of NZ_SGXM01000005.1, read as the reverse complement.
TGCACGAACATGCCCGGCAGCAGTTCGAAGCGCGGGTTCGGGAACACGGCACGCACCGTCACCGAGCCCGTGCCCTGGTCGACCGCGACTTCCGTGAACTCCAGCCGCCCCTGTTCCGGATACGTGCTGCCGTCCTCGAGCTGCAGCGACACCTTGGCGGCGTTGGCCCCGGCGTTCTGCAGTTGCCCGTTGGCCAGTTCCTTGCGCAGGCGCAGGATCGAGGCGGACGGCTGCGTCACGTCGACATAGATCGGGTCGAGCTGCTGGATCGTGGTCAGCGCATTGGCCTGGCCATTGGTGACCAGCGCGCCTTCGGTGACCAGCGACCGGCTGATGCGGCCCGAAATCGGCGACAGCACCTTGGTGTAGCGCAGATTGATATGCGCCTGGTCGACGGCGGCCTTGGCCTGCAGATAAGACGCCTGGGCCTCGGCTGCCTGCTGCTTGCTGACCGCTTCGTCCCCGACCAGCTTGCCGTAGCGCTGCGCCAGCAGCCGCGACGATTCGAGCGTCGCCTCGGCGCTCTTGGCCGTGGCTTCGTAGGTGGCGGGGTCGATCTGGTACAGCTGCTGACCCTGCTTGACGTCGCTGCCTTCGATGAACAACCGCTTCTGGATGATGCCGTTGACCTGCGGACGCACTTCGGCAATCCGGTAGGCCAGCGTCCGGCCCGGCAGGGACGTGTCCAGCGTAACGGTTTCGTTCTTCAGCGTGACCACTTTCACTTCAGGCACCTGGGCCGCAGGGGGCTTGTTCTCCTTGCCGCAGGCGGACAGCACCGTGACGGCAATAGCCAGCATGCCTGGAATCAAAGCACGCTTGGCGCGCATTGCTTGCATAGCGATTTCCTCGAGGATGAAACGGAAAGTTCTTCTTTGGACCTGGCGCAAGGCCAGGTGGGCGCCACGGCGCGCGTGGTCGCAATTGGCGTGCCTGCACGAGGCACGAAATCGAATCGTGTTCAGCGGATTGTCGCCATGAGCCCCTGCTTTCGCCAGCGTGCTGGCCTGGAGGAAAACACACGCCGGACCCGCCGCGCGCGCGTCCGGCACAGAGCCGCCGCAATGGGCGCCCTGCTCCCCGTACTCTCAAAAGTCCTGCCAATCTTCGAGAATCGTTGTGACCGTTGTTCGCGGATCGCGCCAATCTGACGCTGGCATCGTCCCGCCGGTTGCTAACGATAGTCGGTTTCCCGGGAGTTTGCAGACATCGCCCTTCAAAACGATGTGCGATTCAGAAAATTCCCAAGAAAACACCGCAGGGAACCGACGGCCTCCTCCAGGCTTTGTCGTTCCGCGCTCTGCGGCACTGCAGCATTCGAGTGACATGCTTCGAACCAAGTTCCATAAGCATGCTTCCGATAAGGCAACATCCTACCAGTTCGTAGATAAAACTGGATGACAGAAAGAATGCGCGGTAACGAAGTGAAATACGAATATTCGTGCCGTTGCGGGAATTTAACGGCAAAAGAGGGGGAAAAGCGTAGTGGGCCGCGTCAGGCGCAACAGTGTGTTGCCCCGACGGGACAGTGGCATTGCGAAAAAACCATGCGCGCAAAGACAAAACCCCTCGCAGCGATAGCTGTCGAGGGGTTTTGGGGCATAAGAGCCTGGCGATGACCTACTTTCACACGGGTATCCGCACTATCATCGGCGCAAAGTCGTTTCACGGTCC
>NZ_SGXM01000004.1 GCF_004217045.1 Cupriavidus agavae | reverse complement strand
TTCTCCGGCTACACCTACCCCGAACTGCTCGACGTGTTCCCCGGCAAGCAAACGCTGGAGCGCACCTCGATGAACTCCTGGGACGACCAGAAGGTACGCGACGCGCTGGCCGCCAACGGCCGCAAGAAGATCGTCGTGGCGGGACTCTGGACCGAAGTCTGCAACACCACCTTCGCGCTTTCGGCCATGCTCGAAGGCGACTACGAGATCTACATGGTGGCCGACGCCTCGGGCGGCACCACCAAGGAAGCGCACGACTACGCCATGCAGCGCATGATCCAGGCCGGCGTGGTGCCGGTGACGTGGCAGCAGGTGCTGCTCGAATGGCAGCGCGACTGGAAGAACAAGGAAACGTACGACGCCGTGACCGGCCTGGCCAAGGAACACTCGGGCGCCTACGGCATGGGCATCGACTACGCCTACACGATGGTCCACAAGGCCGCCCAGCGCACGCAGACCCCGCACGAATCGATCGCGCCGGTCCATGCGCCGGTGATCGAGTACTGATCGCGGACACCGCCAACCAGCCCGGAGCGCACACCATGAAAGCCCATCGATATGTAAAGCCCGGCGCCTGGCTGCTCGGCTGCTGGCTGGCGGTCAGCATGTCCAGCGCGGCTGCCGCGGCCCTCGTCGTCCAGACCCTGGCAGCCTGACGACAAAAAAAGCTTGCGCTACGGCCGGGGTGCCGATAGAATTCGCGCCTTCTTCAGGCTCGTAGCTCAGCTGGTTAGAGCACCACCTTGACATGGTGGGGGTCGTTGGTTCGAGTCCAATCGAGCCTACCAACGCATCAGGCAAAAACGGACGGTCCATTCGGGCCGTCCGTTTTTGTTTGTCTTTCCGCAATACGGAGTGCTTCCATGATCCAGCCCGGCAACGTCTTCAAGGACAACCTCGCCCAACTGCCCGCCATCGACGGCATCGCCCGCATCGACCTCGTGGACAACGCCGGCGCCGTGGCCGCCAGCATCGAGAACGCGCCGGGCAAGCAGGGTTCGCTGGCCGTGTACGCCTACCTGCAGCGGGCCTTCGGCTCGCTCGATGCCCGCGCCGCCGAGCACGGCCTGGCCGTCTTCGCCGAGCACACCATCGATGCCCGCAATCGTCCCGGCGCCCATCCCAACGTCGACCGCCTGCTGGCCATTGCCGGCGGCGCTGACGCGCTGCGGATCGAGATCGTCGCCAAGGGCTGATCTCCTCCGCCCCGGCCTCAGCGCTTCAGGGCCGCCTCCAGGTTGTAAAGGTTCTGGGGCGCCACGCGGATCAGCCCGCCGCGCGGGCTGTCGATATCCGAGATCAGTGCCAGTGACAGCGACACGGTCAGCGGCAGCACGAACAACAGGGTCAGCTTGACGCGCGGCCCGCGCATGCCATACCCCTGCATCAGGTTGCTGAAGAACGCGATCGCGATCATCAGGCACCAGGCGGCCAGCGGAATCCGGTTGAGCCACGCCGCCTCGGTGTAGCCCTGCGAATTGATCACGTCGTTCATGCCCGCCACCACGAGCGCGGTGATCGGATTGGGCTTGTCGCGCGCCACGCCGCGCACCGTCGCCCACATGGCATCCTCGATGCGCGCCGTCGCGGCGGCGATCTCCTGCAGCGCGTCGCTGTCGCGCGTGCGGTAGTAGATGATGCGCTGGTCGAGGTATTGCACCAGCAATGTCTTGATCCTCGCCGCCTCCGGCCCCTCGACCAGATCGGCGCGCAGGTACTCCGTGCCGATCGCATTGGCCTCCTCTTCCTCAAGGTTCTTGCGCTGGTCGTAGCGGCCGACCGCCATCGACAGCGTGAACCCGATCAGCAGCGCCAGCAGCGTCAGCGTGGCGCCCTGCACCAGGTTGAAATCATCGCGGTTGTCGGCCGGCAGCGGATGGAGGCGGCGCATGACCAGCGCGCCGATTGCGGTGGCAATCCCCATCAGTGCGAGCAGCACGACGAACAGGATGGCCGGATGGGCGATCAGCGGGTGCATGGCAAGGGTCTCCGTCCGATGGGTGTCACCGCATGCTGTGGGCCAGCGCGATGATGATCGGCCCGAGCACCGGCAGCATGACATTCGCTATGGCGTACGTGACCGTGTAGCCGAGCAGCGGCACCGAACTCTGGCTGGCCGCCATGATCGCGCTGATGGCTGGCGTGCTGACGTGCTGGCCGGCAATCGCCCCCACCAGCAGCGGCCCCTCGATCTTGAGCACCTTGTGGCCGATCCACAGCGACAGGCAGGCCGGTCCCAGCGATACGGCCAGCCCGATCAGCGGCAGCACCATGCCGTGCTCCCTGATCAGCGAAATCGCCGCCGGGCCGGCTGACAGCCCCACGCATGCCACGAACACCGCCAGCCCAAGGTCCTTGAGCAACTGAACGGCGGCCGGCGGCATGTCGCCGATGCTGGGCCGCTTGAAATGAATCCACCCGAAAACCAGCCCGCTCAGCAGCGCCCCGCCACCGCTGCCCAGCGTCAGCGGAATGCCGCCCACGTTCAGCGTCAGGCTGCCCACCACCAGCCCGAGCAGGATGCCCGCGCACAGGAACACGAGGTCGGTCACGTCGGTCGTGCGCACTTCGGTACCAAGTTCCTGCCCCGCCGCTGTCAGCGCCGGGTCCGCCCCGACCAGCGTCACGCGGTCGCCATGCTGCAGCCGCGTGGCGGGCGTGATCGGCAGGCTCAGCCCCGAGCGCACGATCTGCTGGACCCACGCCGTGCGGATGTGCCGCTGCGTCGCCTCGCGCGCCAGCTCGCCGAGCGTGCGGCCGTTCACGGCCGGCTTGCGTACGATGACCTGCAGTTCGGCCAGTTGCAGCGCATCGGCATGGCCCGGCGGCAGCAACACCTCGGGGCCGATCAGGTCGCCGGCCTTGAGCAGCTTGTCCCGCACGCCGATCACCGCCGCCACGTCACCGGTTTCGAGCTCCTGCCCGGCCTTGGGATCGATGGGCGTCCCGCCACGGAACACGCTGATCAGCAGCGTGCGCCCGCCGATGCGGTTCTCCAGCGCGCTGGCGGTCATGCCGGCTGCCTGCTCCACGCGGTAGGCGCGGCCCACCAGGCGCGGCAGCGCCGGCTGCGTGGCCACGTCGTCGTCCGAGGCGGCTTCGAGCCGGGCGGCCATCTCCTTCGACGCGGTGCGCAGGTTGATGCGCAGCAGCGCCGGCGCGATCTGGCTCGTGAAGAAGACGATGCTGATCAGCCCGACCAGATAGGTCAGCGTGTAGGCCGTGGCGATATTGGCCTCCATGCGCTCCACCTCGGCCGTGTCCAGCCCCAGGTGCCGCAGCGCTTCGGCCGCGGTGCCGACCACCGCCGATTCCGTGGCCGCCCCGGCCGCCAGCCCGGCGGCGGTGCCCGCGTCGAGCCCGAGCAACGGCACGGCGGCCAGCACGACCGTCAGCACCACCACTGCCTCGATCAGCGGCAGCGCCATGTAGCGCAGGCTGGAGCGGTTCAGGTTGGCGAAGAACTGCGGCCCGCCCGCGTAGCCCATCGCGAAGATGAACAGCGCGAACGAGACCTCCTTGAGCTCGCCATGCATCTGGCAGCCGGTCTGGCCCAGCAACAGCGCCACGATCAACGTGCCGCAAACCCCGCCGAGCCGGATCGGCCCCGCACGCAGCATGCCGATCAGGTAGCCAAGCCCGACCGTGACGAACAGCACGGCCATGGGCACATCATTGAAGAATCCGACAGAGCATTGCATGGCGGGCAGGCGGGCAGGCGGGCGATGGACCGGTTTCAGGACGCATGTGCGGCAAACTGACCAGCTATCGTGCCCGAATCGCCCTGCCCCGCGCCTGCGCCAAAGAAAATTTCATATCGGAGTCAGAAATCTTCAGCACCAGCGTGCAAACCTTACACGCCGGCCACCTACCAGAACGTGGCGGCGTATCCCACGACGATCAGCGCGATGGCGACCAGGAAGATCGGATGGGTCCAGGTATAGCGCCGGTTCCCGCGCAGGCGCTGCATCTTCTGTTCACGGTCTTGCACGTCGTCCTGTTGCATGGTTTCTCCTCGAAGCGATGGGCAACGGCGCCCGGTGCCGGGAAGGAGTGCAGGATACGTGCCATGCGGACAAGGCCGCCGCCGACCCGGTCAGATCCGGATCGCCCGCTGCGCCGAGCAGCACTCGCGCGGCAGCGTGACCGTGAAGGTGGTGGTGCCCGATTCAGCGGACGACGACGCCTCCACCGTTCCGCCATGCAGCACCACGAGTTCGCGCGTGATATAGAGCCCCAGCCCGAGCCCGTCCGAGCCGCCGCTGCCGAGCGTGGTGCGGCTCGCCCCCGAGCGGAACGCATCGAAGATATGGGGCAGCATCGCCGGCTCGATCACGCCGCCGTTGGTGACGGTAATCACCACCCGCTCGCGCGCCGTGCCGTCGATGCGCACCGTCACCGGCATCGACGCATCGCCGTGCTGCATCGCATTGCCCACCAGGTTCTGCAGCACCTGGGCGATCAGCCCGCCGTCCACGTGCACGCGGGTGTCGCCCGAGGTGTCCAGCGACAGACACTGCTGGCCGCGCGAGGCCTCGTATTCATCGACGATGGCCGCGCCGATCGCGCGCAGGTCTTCGGGCTGCGGCAGCAGTTCCACCCGGCCGCCGTGCAGGCGCGCCACGTGCAGCAACTGGTCCACCATGCGCGCCATGCGCTGGCCGCTGCGCGCAATGCGGTCGGTGGCCGGCCGGATCTTCTCCTCGCCGCCGAAGCGGCCCAGGAACGACGCCGAGGCGATGATCGCCGACAACGGCGTGCGCAGGTCGTGCGCAAGCACGGCCATCAGCATCTCGTTGGTTTTCAGCAGTTGCTGGGCGGCTTCGAGCTGTTCGGCCAGCTGGAGCTTCTGCTGCGCCAGTTGCACGAACACGTCCACCTTGGCCGACAGCACGCGCGCATCGATCGGCTTGAACAGAAAGTCCACGGCGCCCGTGGCGTAGCCACGGAACGCGCGCTGGCTGTCCTCCCCGGCGGCGGTCAGGAACAGGATCGGGATATGGCTGGTCCGCTTGCTGCCGCGCATCAGCTCGGCCAGTTCGAAGCCGTCCATCTCGGGCATGTGCACGTCGAGGATGGCCAGCGCGAAATCGTGGTCGAGCAGCACCTCCAGCGCCTGGGCCCCGGAGTTGGCATGGACGATCTCCACGCCGGGCTTCGCCAGCAGCGCATCGAGGGCCGTGAGGTTGGCGGCGATATCGTCGACGGCGAGGATCTTGACGGGAGGGGGCATGGTAGGGGTCATTCGGTAATGCTGGCCAGACCGAGGCCAATCTCTTCCAGGTTCAGAATTCGTTCGGCCGCGCCACGCGCGATGGCTTCCTGCGGCATGGTGTCGACCTTGGCCGTGGCCGGCGCCTGCACCCAGGCCTGGCCGCCGGCCGCGCGTATGGCGGCCAGCCCGCGCGCGCCGTCGTCGTTGGCACCCGAGAGCAGGATGCCGAGCACCCGCTCGCGCCAGGCGAAAGCCGCCGATTCGAACAGCACGTCGATCGAGGGCCGCGAGAACCGCACCGGCGGCTCGACCGACAACGCCAGCCGCATCTGGCCCGGCGCGTCGTCGTCGGCCTCCACCAGCAGGTGATAGTCGGGCGGCGCCAGGTACAGGTGCCCGGGCAGGACCGGCATCTTGTCATCGGCTTCGCTGACCGGCAGCGCGCAGCGCGCCGTGAAGAGTTCAGGCAGCAGGCTCGGCATCGACGGGTGCTGGTGCATGACGATCACCACCGGCACGGTCAGCCGCGCCGGCAACATCGGCAGCAGCGCGGTGAGCGCCTCGATGCCGCCCGCCGAACCGCCCATCACCACGGCGGCGCACGGGCGCCCCGCCGTGGACGGGGGGTTGGAGTCGGAGGCCGTTGTCACAGATCGCTCCTCACAGCTTGCGGTAGAGGCGCTCTTGCGCGGCTACCGGTTCGAATGCGCCGACATGCGCGCTGAAGTGCAGGCTTTCCTTGCTGCCCAGCCCCAGAAAGCCGCGCCGCGCCAGCGCATCGCCGAACAGGCCGATCGCACGGTCCTGCAGCGGCCGGTCGAAATAGATCAGCACGTTGCGGCACGAGATCAGGTGGGCCTCCTGGAACACGCTGTCGGTCGCCAGGCTGTGGTCGGCAAACACCGACTGGCGGATCAGCTGGGCGCGGAACTTGGCCTTGCCGTACGCCGCATGGTAATAGTCGGACAACGAGCGCCGGCCGCCCGCCGCCAGATAGTTTTCGCCGAACGCGCGCAGCCGGCCCGCGTCGTAGACGCCGGCCCGCGCAATCGCCAGCGCCTCGGGGTTGATGTCGGTGGCATAGAAGACCGTGCGTTCGGCCAGGCCCTCTTCCTCGAACAGGATGGCCAGCGACCACAGCTCCTCGCCGCTGCTGCAGCCTGCCACCCAGACGTTGACCGACGGATAGGTCTGCAGCACCGGCACCACGTGCTCGCGGATCGCGCGGAAGTAGGCGGGGTCGCGGAACATCTCGCTGACCTGCACCGTCAGGTACTGCAACAGGCGGCCGAACAGCCCGGCGTCGCGCAGCATGCGGTCCTGCAACTGGGACAGCGTGCCAAGGTGCAGGTCGCGCAGCGCCTGCTGCAGCCGCCGCCGCAGCGATGCGCGCGAATAGTGGCGGAAGTCGTGCTGGTACTTGCGGAAGATCGCCTCCAGCAGCAGTTCCAGCTCGATCTCGAAATTGGCATCAGGCAACGCCGTCTCGTCCGGGGCCTCGGCCTCGGGGACAGCCAGCGAGAGCGCCGCCGGCCCGGCGGTGCGTGGCCTCAGTTTGCGTGTAGCCATACGCGGCACAGCGAAAGCAGTTTGTCCACATCGATCGGCTTGGCGATGTAGTCGTTGGCGCCGGCCTGCAGGCAGGCCTCGCGGTCGGACTGCATGGCCTTGGCCGTCAGCGCGATGATCGGCAGGCGGGCGTAGCGCGGGTCCTGGCGGATGTGGCGCATGGCCGTGATGCCGTCCATTTCCGGCATCATGATGTCCATCAGCACCAGGTCCACGTTGTCGACCTTGTTGAGCAGGTCCAGCGCCTCGCGGCCGCTGCGGGCGATCTCCACGGTGGCGCCGAGCGGTTCGATCACCTTCGACAGCGCGAAGATGTTGCGTGCATCATCCTCCACCAGCAGCAGTTTGCGGCCGTCGAACGCGTCGTCGCGGCTGCGCGCGGCGCGCAGCATGCGCTGGTGCTCGGGCGGCAGCGACGACTCCACGCTGTGCAGGAACAGCGTCACCTCGTCGAGCAGGCGGTCCGGCGAGCGGGCGCCCTTGATGATGATCGACTTCGAATAGCGGCGCAGGCGCTGCTCGTCCTCGGCGCTGAGCTGGCGGCCCGTGTAGATGATCACCGGCGGCATGGCGCCCGAATCGGCCTCGGCCATGTGACCCAGCAGGTCATGGCCCGAGCCGTCCGGCAGCACCATGTCCATCACCACGCAGTCGAACGGCGAGCCGTCCAGCGCCGCCCTGGCGCCGGCCACGCTGTCGGTGGTCACGATCTCGGCGTCGAGCGATTTCAGCAGCGCGCGGATGCTCTCGCGCAGCGACGGATCATCCTCGATCACCAGCACGCGGCGCTTGCCCGCCGACATGCGCGCTTCCAGCCCCCGGATCACCGCGGCCAGCTTGTCGCGCTCGCTCGGCTTGAACGTGTAGCCGATGGCGCCCAGGTGCAGCGCGGCCTCGGCATGGTCGCTGACCGATACCAGATGCGTGGGGATGTGGCGCGTGGCCGGATCGCGCTTGAGCCAATCGAGCAGCGTCAGGCCGGACTGGTCCGGCAGGGCCACGTCCAGCAGGATGCCGCACGGCTGGTGCTGGCGTGCCAGTTCGAGCCCCTGTGCCGACGTCGTGGCATGCACGCAGTCGAAATCGAGTTCGTGCGCAAGGTCGTAGAGGATGCCCGCGAAATCGGTGTCGTCCTCGACCACGAGGATCAGCCGGTTGCCGCGCGTGCGGTGGTCGCGGTCATCGGGAATCGGTGCCGGGTAGCCCGGCTGCACGCGTTCCAGCGGCTCGGTGGCGGGGGCCGGGGCCGGCGGCACGGCGCGCGGCGCGGGGGCCGGCTGAACCGGGGCCGGCGCCGGCGCCTGCGTCAGCAGACCGGCCTGCGTGGCGGCATCGGCCATCAGCGTGCGCGGCACGGTCAGCGAGAACACGCTGCCCTGCCCCGGCTCGCTGACCACGGTGATCGCGCCACCCAGCAGCCGCGCCAGTTCGCGCGAGATCGACAGGCCCAGCCCGGTGCCGCCGAAGCGGCGGCTCGTGGTGCCGTCGGCCTGCTGGAAGGCCTCGAAAATGACCTGCTGCTTGTCTTTCGGGATGCCGATGCCGGTGTCGCGCACCTCGAAGCGCACCGCGTCCTCGCCCTGCGCGGACAGCCCCAGCGTGACGCTGCCGGCCTCGGTGAACTTGAATGCGTTCGACAGCAGGTTCTTGAGCACCTGCTGCAGGCGCTGGCTATCGGTTACCACGGCGTCGGGCAAGCCGGGCGCGAAGTCGATGCGGAACGGCACGCCCTTGTGCTCGCCGATCGGCCCGAACATGTTTTCGAGCGAGCGCACGAACATCTTCAGTTCCACGGGCTCGGGCTCGATCACCAGGTGGCCCGCTTCGATCTTGGACAGGTCGAGGATGTCGTTGATCAGGTTCAGCAGGTCGGTGTTGGCCGCGTGGATCGTGGCCGCGTAGCGCACCTGCTCGCTGCTCAGCGTGCCTTCCTTGTTCTCCTGCAACAGCTTGGCCAGGATCAGCGCGCTGTTCAGCGGTGTACGCAGCTCGTGCGACATGTTGGCCAGGAACTCGCTCTTGTACTGGTTCGAACGCTCCAGCGCGCGCGCGTTGGCGGCCAGTTCGGCCTGGAACGACAGCATCTCGCGCTTCTGGGCCTCCAGGCGCTGCGAGTGTTCCTCAAGTTGGACATTGGTCTGTTCCAGCTCGGCCTGCTGGGCTTCGAGCCGCGCCTGCGAATCCATGAGCGCCCGGCCGCGCTCCTCCAGTTCCTCGTTCGAGACGCGCAGTTCCTCCTGCTGAACCTGCAGTTCCTCGCTCTGGCGCTGGGTCTGGCCCAGCAGCGTCTCCAGCCGGCCGCGATAGGCTGCCGCGCGCAGCAGCATGCCGACGGGCTCGCCAATCCGTTCGAGCAGTTCCACCACCTCGGCGGTATCCCGGCGCATCGACACGAAACCCAGTTCCACCACGCCCACCACCTCGCCCTCGGCGGTCAGTGGCGCGGCCACGATCTCGTTGGGTGCGGTGCGGCCCAGCGCGGACGAAATCTGCAGGTAGTCGGCCGGCAGTCCGCCCAGCGCCATCACGCGGTTCTCGGCCATGGCCTGCCCGGCCAGCGTCTCGCCCGGCGCGAGCGTGGCCGGCACGCTGTCGGCATTGGCCAGCGCCCACGACGCCACGCGGCGCAACTGGTCGCCTTCGGCCTGGAAGACCACGCCCACGTGCGCATCGAGTGTCTGGGCCAGTGCCTTGATCAGCGTATCGCCGACATTGCCGGTCGACTGGGCGGCGCGCACCGCCTGGTGCACGCGCACCTGGGCGTCCTGCAGCCAGACCACGCGCTGCATCTCCGCTTGCGCGACGAGGTAGCGATAGACCACCACGGCGAGGAACCAGGCCATGGCCACGCCAAGCGCCCGGTTGATCAGCGTGAACATCACATTGACCGTGCTGCCGGGCGACAGGTAATAACCCACGCCGACCAGTACCGTGATCACGGCCGCGATGATCAGCGGCAGGCGCGGATTCTCGCCGTAGAGCGTCAGGCAGACCGGTACGAGGTAGAGAATCCAGGCGGCTATGCCTAGCGGGGTGAGCACGTCGATGCCGAACACGACGGCCACGGCCACCGGAACGAGGATCGAACCGAACAGAAAGCGGTGCAGGGAGGACGGTTGCATGCCGACAGGGCCAGATGGGGACAGGGGCAGCCGACCGGCTGGAATCCGGTCGGCACACAAATGCGCCTAATCCTACCCTGCGCGGGCTGACGTGACTGTCGGTGTCACGCCGACATTTGCTGCGCCGCAGCGAAAAAAAACGTGGCGGCGCGGGGCGGCTACATCACGCGGTGGGCGAAATGGCCACGGGGCGCGTCCGCCATCAGCACGGCAAACTCGTCCACATGCATGTGGACCAGCGCCTCGTGGTCGCCAGCTTCGAAATAGACGTCCGGATGCCCGAGCAGGCTGTCATCGAGCCAGGTCTGCGTGCCGTAGGCCATGCCCACGGCCGGCAGCGCGTCGGCGCGGCAGTCCCGGAACACTTCGCGTACGCCATCGCCATGCGCCAGGGTCAACTCGCGGCCGGTCTGGGCGCGCAGTTCGGCCAGTTTCAGCCGGTGCGAGGCGGGAATCACCGCGACCAGATAGCCGCGCCGGTCTTCCAGCAGCACCGCGCGGGCCAGTCGGTCGCGCGGCACCGGCGGGGCCGATGCGGTTGCGGTCATGCCGTCAGGGCGCCGCACGATGTCGTACCGGCTCTCGTTCCTGCCCAGGCACCTTGCCAGCTTGCCAGCCATTGCCATGTTCGCACCCTCCGCGCGCTGAACCGCCGCTGTCATATCGAGTAACGAAACTATAGGACAACGCCCGCCCCGCAATGGTGGGACAAACCCGCGCCCCGCTCACGCGACGCAAGTGCCATAGCGGCGCCCTATCGCGGCGATTACAAAGCTCACATTTGGTTGACGGGGCGGCTCGCCTATAGTCTTCGTGCGGCACCCTGCCCGGCGCGGAGGCGGCCGCGGCTTTACGGGAATTCAGGCGACTAGAACCAGAGGTACGTACCCCCCAAAGGAGACAGCATGTCCAATGAAAAGTGCCCGTTCAACCATGCCGCCGGCGGCGGCACGACCAACGAGGACTGGTGGCCCAGGCAGTTGCGGCTCGATCTGCTGAGCCAGCATTCCGACAAGTCCAATCCACTGGACAAGGATTTCAACTACGCCGAGGCCTTCAAGAGCCTCGACCTCGCCGCGGTCAAGAAAGACCTGACCGCGCTGATGACCGATTCGCAGGACTGGTGGCCGGCCGACTTCGGCCACTATGGCGGCCTGTTCATCCGCATGGCCTGGCACAGCGCCGGCACCTACCGCATCGGCGACGGGCGCGGAGGCGGCGCGCGCGGCCAGCAACGCTTTGCCCCGCTCAACAGCTGGCCCGACAACGTGAGCCTGGACAAGGCGCGCCGGCTGCTGTGGCCGATCAAGCAGAAGTACGGCCAGAAGATCTCGTGGGCCGACCTGATGATCCTGACCGGCAACGTGGCGCTCGAATCGATGGGCTTCAAGACCTTCGGCTTTGCCGGCGGGCGCGAGGATACCTGGGAACCCGACCGCGACGTCTACTGGGGTAACGAGAAGACCTGGCTCGGCGGCGACGTGCGCTACGGCAAGGGCGCGGCCGGCAAGGACGACGACCAGGCCGTGCTGGTGGCCGACAAGGACATGCACGGGCAGGAAGTAAGCCGGACGGACCCGGGCCGCAATCTGGAGAATCCGCTCGGCGCGGTGCAGATGGGCCTGATCTATGTGAATCCGGAAGGCCCGGACGGCAATCCCGATCCGCTGGCGGCCGCCTACGACATCCGCGACACGTTCGGCCGCATGGCCATGGACGACGAGGAAACCGTGGCGCTGATCGCGGGGGGCCACACCTTCGGCAAGACGCACGGTGCCGGCACCCCCGACCACGTGGGGAACGAACCCGAGGCGGCCGACCTGGAACTGCAGGGTTTTGGCTGGCACAGCACGTTCGGCACCGGCAAGGGCCCCGACACGATCACCAGCGGCCTGGAGGTGACGTGGAGCAATACGCCCACGAAATGGGGCAGCGGCTTCTGGGACAACCTGTTCGGCCACGAATACGAGCTGACCAAGAGCCCCGGCGGCGCCAACCAGTGGGTGGCCAAGGACGCGCCCGAGACGGTGCCGCACGCCTATGACCCCTCGAAGAAGCTCAAGCCGACGATGCTGACCACGGATCTGTCGCTGCGCTTCGACCCGGTCTACGAAAAGATCTCGCGGCGCTTCGCGGCCAACCCCGACCAGTTCGCCGATGCCTTTGCCCGCGCCTGGTTCAAGCTGACCCACCGCGACATGGGCCCGCGCAGCCGCTACCTCGGCCCGGAAGTCCCGCAGGAAGAACTGCTCTGGCAAGACCCGATTCCGGCCGTGGACCATCCGCTGGTCAACGACCAGGATGTGGCCGCGCTTAAGCAGAAGATCCTGGCGTCCGGCCTGCCCGTCTCGCAACTGGTCAAGACGGCCTGGGCCTCGGCCTCGACGTTCCGCGGCTCCGACAAGCGCGGCGGCGCCAACGGCGCCCGCATCCGGCTGGCCCCGCAGAAGGACTGGGCGGCCAACGACCCCGATGAACTGGGCAAGGTGCTCGAGGTGCTGGGTGGCATCCAGAGCGAGTTCAACGGCGGGCAGTCCGGCGGCCGCAAGGTCTCGCTGGCGGACCTGATCGTGCTGGCCGGCAATGCGGCCATCGAACAGGCTGCCGAAAAGGCGGGCAAGAAGGTCAGCGTGCCGTTCTCGCCAGGACGCATGGATGCCTCGCAGGAAAAGACCGACGTGCAGTCCATGGGCGCCCTCGAACCGGTGGCCGACGCGTTCCGCAACTACATCAATCCGCGCGTACGGGTACCAGCCGAGCACATGCTGATCGACAAGGCCCAGTTGCTGACGCTGACGGCGCCCGAAATGACGGTGCTGATCGGCGGGCTGCGCGCGCTCAAGGTGCATGCGGGCAAGGACGCCCACGGGGTGCTGACCGATCGTCCCGAGACGCTGAGCAACGACTTCTTCAGGAACCTGCTCGACATGGGCGTGGAGTGGAAGCCGGTCTCGCGCGACGTGTTCGAGGGCCGCGACCGCAAGACCGGCAAGGTCAAATGGACCGGTTCGCGGGTCGATCTGGTGTTCGGCTCGCACGCCCAGCTGCGGGCGCTGAGCGAGGTGTACGCCAGCCAGGACGGCGAAGCGAAGTTCTACGAGGACTTCGTGGCGGCGTGGGCCAAGGTCATGGATCTGGACCGCTTTGACCTGCGCACCTGACCTGCGCGCCTGACGCGCAGGCCCGGGCGGGGCGCCGCGCGGCGCCCCGCCATGGCGGTACCGGCCGACCTGTGCTTAAATGCCGGGCGCAAGCGCCCGACTGCCACGCCCCCTGTCCTTTCCTCGCGTCGGGCCCCGAACCACCATGCCCGACACCGATTCGACCTGGCAATATTCCGCGCACATGCACGCGGAGATCACGCAGACGATCGTCAGCCACGCGCTGCCGTATTCGCCGGTCGGCATCACGCGGGTGCACAGCACCCGGCGCCATTCGGGCATGACGGACCCCTATGAACGGGAACCCGCCTATCTGGTCATCCTGCAATTGCGGCCATTCGGCGAACAGCAGCTCTGGCTCGGCGGCCGGCCCGCGCCACATGTGCCGTACGGCGCCGGCTGGCTGGCGATCTACGACCTGGAGCGCAACTGGTCGGCCAACCTGATCGGCCAGTACGACTGCATGCAGTTCTACATCCCGCAGGCCGCGCTGACCGAGACCGCCAAAGACCTCGGCATTCGCGCCGTGCAGCATCTGCACTGCCCGCCCCACCTGGCCGTGTCCGACCCCGTGGTCCATCACCTGAGCCAGGCGCTGCTGCCGGCGCTGGCGCAGCCGGAGCAGGCGTCGGCGCTGTTCGTGGACCACATGGCGCTGGCCCTGCGCGCTCATCTGGTGCAGCGCTACGCCGGGGTGCAGGTGCCGTCACGGCGCGTGCAGGCCGGGCTGGCGCCCTGGCAGGAGGAACGCGCCAAGGCGCTGATCATGGCCCATCTCGACGGCGAGATCCTGCTGGAAACGCTGGCCGAGGCCTGCAACCTCTCGCGCGCACACTTCGCCAAGGCGTTCCGCGCCAGTACCGGCATGCCGCCGCACCGCTGGATGGTGCTGCAGCGGATCGAGCGCGCCCGGCATTACCTCACTCACACAAGCCTGCCGCTCGGAGAGATCGCCCAGCTCTGCGGCTTTGCCGACCAGAGCCATTTCACGCGCACCTTCGGCAAGGTCGTGGGCATCAACCCCGGCGAATGGCGCCGCCAGAAGCGTCACTGACGTCACTCGGCCTCACGGCTCGCCAGCGGTTTGCTGCGTCGCGGCACACTTTTGTACAAAAGCGGCACAGCAGTTCTATCTGCGCTCAGCGGCAACCCGTACAGTCGTGCCTGAACACTGGATCAAGGAAATGCCGCATGACCGCTGCCGACTTCCGGCGCCCCGCCACGCGCCATGACGATTCGCCTCCCGTCCCGGAGGCGGTCAGGCTGGTGCGCGAGATGGCCCAGGCGTTCGAGCAGCGCATCCTGGCCGGCGAGTCCGCGCGCCAGCGCGACGGCGCCGACAGCGCCGAGGCCCGCAAGGCCATGCGGCAGTGGGAATCGCACCTCGTCCACCTGTCGCGCGTGGCCACGCTTGGCACGCTCGCCGCCTCGATCGCGCACGAAATCCGCCAGCCACTGACCGCCATCCAGGTGGAAACCTACGCCATCCAGCGCTGGATGCGGCGCGACGTGCCCGATACCGTCGAGATCGACGAAGGCATCCGCCGTATCCAGGGTGAATCCGAACGTGCCGAGCGCGTCATCAGCAGCCTGCGCGCCCTGATGCGGCGCGAGCCCGCCTCCTGCCAGCCGTTCGCGCTGGACGCCGCCATTGCCGACGTTCTGCCGCTGGTCGAAGCCGGCCTGCAGGACGCCGCCGTGCTCTCCACGGTCGAGATCGAACCTGACCTGCCCGCGTTGCGCGGCGACCGCGTACAGATCCAGCAGGTGGTGCTGAACCTGCTGGTCAACGCCGTGGACGCCGCCCGCACCTGCCAGCCCGGCACGGCACTGGTGCGGCTGTGGGCGCGCCGTCACGGCGCCGGCCACGTGGCCATCGACGTCACGGACAACGGCAAGGGCATCGCGCCGGAGGATCTGGAACGCATCTTCGCGCCGTTCTTCAGCACCAAGACCGAGGGAATGGGTGTCGGGTTGGCGATCTGCCGGCTGGTCGTGGAGTCCCACGGCGGCACCATCCATGCGGCCAGCGAGCCGGGCCGCACGACCATGACGATCCTGCTGCCCGTGGGCAAGGATCGCGGCTAGCGATCGGCCGTCAGCAGCGGAAATGGATTGATCGCGCCGGAGCCGGTGTAGACCCCGTAGTGGAGATGCGGCGGCGTGCCGCGAGCATTGCCGGTATCGCCCACGTAGCCGAGCACGGCGCCGGGCGCCACGCGGTCACCCGGCTTCACGTCGCCATGGCGGTCGAGGTGGGCGTAGTAGTGCATCTGCCGCCCCGGCCCCATGACCCAGACCACGTTGCCGCCCAGCCGGTTGGTGCCGGTGCGCGTGACGATGCCCTCGGTCGCCGACAGCACGGGCCGCCCGCGCGTGGCGAAGATGTCGATCCCCTCGTGCCTGCGCCCGCCGCCGCGCGCCACGCCCCAGGTATCGCGCAACGCCCTCTTCGCCACGCCCTGCACGGGGACCGGCAGCACTTCGGGCACCGGCATCGCGGCAAGCCGTCCCGCGTAGATCGCGCGCTCGACCAGCGGCTGGACCCACGGCCAGGCCAGCCAGGCCGTGACCACCACAACAGCCGGCAGCAGCCAGCGCAGTGGCGAGGGGCGGACGGGGTCGGTGGCGGGCGGATAGGTCATGCGTCGTTGGACGCCCGCCCGCCGGAGAAATTCCGGGAAAGGCCGGTTTAGCCGGTCAGGCCGCCGGGAACAGCACCCCGTAGATCGCATCGTTGGTGAAGTGCACGTAATCCTTGGGTTCGTCGCGCACCACGGCTGCGGTCAGATTCTTGTCGAACGCCTTGCGCAGCAGGCCCAGGAAGCGCGGCGCCGCAAATACCGTCAGTTCCTCGAAGCGCTGCTGGCCGTGCGCCTGACGCAGCCAGTCCGCAACCTTCTTCGCAAACACCTCGGCGTGCTGGAGGCTCGGATCCTCGCTGGCCGATGAGGTGACCGTGCCGGGGCCGCTGGCCGCCCCACCCGGGTTGCGGCGGCCCTGCGCGT
Organism: Cupriavidus agavae; assembly: GCF_004217045.1. GTDB lineage: Bacteria > Pseudomonadota > Gammaproteobacteria > Burkholderiales > Burkholderiaceae > Cupriavidus > Cupriavidus agavae. Next base: position 355,484 of record NZ_SGXM01000004.1, on the reverse strand, counting down.
CGCGGCGCAGTTCCGCCTCCGACGCATGCGCGTCCGGATCGGCGATCTCCTCCACGGGCTTGAGCACCTTCTCGCGACGGTCCAGTTCCACGATCCGCGCAATGGCTTCGTCGGCCACGACTATCCACATCGTCTTCATGTCGGGTTCTCCTTCGGGTGGTGATGGAAGATTCGGCAAGCACCGACCATGCCCATGCGTCTGGCACGGATGTTGCGTGCGCGAAGCAGGCTTTACCCGAGGAATCCGGCCATGAAACCCCATATCCAGAAATCCGAGCGCCTGTATCGCAAGGACATGCCGCCCGCGCGCGGCGGGTTCTACCTGAGCCTGCTCGCCGTGGTCTGCGCCGTCGGCGTCGTCTACGGGCTGTTGCACGTGGCGCAGCACGGGGTCTGAGCCGGCCCGCCGAGGGCCGGGCCGTGAGTGCTTTCTGCCACGGTGGGAAAGATTTACCGCGCTTCCGGCGCCCCGTCGCGGATGATCGGTGCCGGGCGCTCGTGCGCGATATTGCGGGCGCGCAGCGAACCAAAGCGGTTGGCATAGAGCCACGTGAACTCCGCCCCAAGCAGGAAAATCTGCGCCGAGTAGTAGACCCATACCAGCACCACCACGAGCGATCCCGCCGCCCCGTATCCGGTCGCCACGCCGGTCTTGCCGATATAGAGTCCGATCAGCAGCTTGCCAACGGTAAACAGCACGGCGGTGACCAGCGCACCGAGCCAGACGTCGGGCCAGCGCACATCCGCGTGCGGCATGATCTTGTAGATCATCGCAAAGACGACGGTCACCATGCCGAAGCTCAGCACCATGTCGAGCAGGTGGCCCAACAGCTCGCCCTCGCCGCCTGACGGCGTCCAGTACCGGCCGATCGCCGCCAGCGCCGCGCTGGCGACCAGCGAGACGATCAGCAGGAAACCGATGCCGAGAATCATGCCGAACGACAGCACGCGGGCACGCAGCAGCTCCCACAGCCCCGACGGCTTGCGGCGCTCGGGCACGCGCCAGATGCGGTCCAGCGCCGACTGCAGTTCGGCGAACACGGTCGTGGCCCCCACCAGCAGCGTCAACAGGCTCAGGATCGCCGTCAGCGATCCGGCCGCTGGCTCGCTCAACGACACGAGCATGCTTTCAATCGCCTTGGCGCCATCCTCGCCCACCAGGCCGCCGATCTGATCCACCACGGCGCCGCGCGCCGCCTCGTCACCAAACGCGAGCCCGGCGATCGAGATCACGATCAGCAGCAGCGGCGCCACTGAAAAGACTGTGTAGTAGGCCAGCGCAGCGCCCATGCTCGGCGCGTAGTCGTCGATCCACGCCGATACCGTGTCCTTCAGCAGGATCACGAGGTTCTTCGGCGTGCGGCGCAAGGCCGGCTGTGGCGCGGATCGCTGCGCTTGTTGTGGCGTCGGCTGTGTGGTCGGCTGTGGCGCCTGCTGAGGCGCCGGTCGTGGCGGGACTCGCTCCATGGCTTGGCTCCGTCGCTGCAAGTGCCGCTCTTCTTGCAAACGCCGTGCCCGCCACCCGCAGCGCGGTCAGCGCGGGGGCGCCTTCGCGGCGGCAGGCACCGTGAACTGGATCACCGCCCCGCGCGGCATGTTGTCCTCGGCCCAAAGTTCGCCGCCATGGGCCTCGACGATGGACCGGCAGATCGACAGCCCCATGCCAAGCCCGGTGGACTTGGTCGTGTAGAACGGGGCGAAGATGCGGGACGCTCCATCCGGGCCGAAGCCCGGCCCGGTGTCGCTGACGGCCACGTGCACGCCGCCTTCGCGCTCCGCCGTGCTGACACACAGGTTGCGCTGGCCGCCAGCTGTGACGCCCATCGCCTCCACCGCATTCACCATCAGGTTCATCAGCACCTGTTGCAGCGCCACGCGGTCGCCATGAACGCTTGGCAGCCCCTCGGCGAGCCGCGCATGGACCGTGGCGCCGCCCTTGGCCGCCGCGGCAGCGGTCAACTCGATCACTTCGCGCACCGCGCCGTTGATATCGACCGCCTCCTTGCGCGGCGGCGCCTTGCGGATCATCTGCCGGATGCGTCCCAGCACGTCGCCCGCACGGTTGGCGTCCTTGACGATGCGGCCCAGCGCCGCGCCGGCTTCCCCGATATCGGGCGGCTCCATGTTCAGCCAGCGTAGCGCCGCCTGCGCGTTGGTCACCGTGGCCGCAATGGGCTGGTTGACCTCATGCGCGATCGACGCCGCCAGTTGCCCCATGGTGGCCACACGGTTGGCATGCGCCAGTTCGGTCTGCATCTCGCGGTGGCGCCGCTCGCTCTCGCGCACCAGTTCCTCGGCGTGCTTGCGTTCGCTGAGATCGAGCACGAACGCCACCCCTTCCTTGCGGCTGGCCTCGAAGTTGGCCAGCCCGACGATCACCGGCACGCGGCTGCCGTCCTGCCGGATATAGGCCTTCTCGTAAGGCGGCGCGCGTCCCGTGCGGCACGCCTCCGCCAGCGCCTGCTCGCTCTCGTCGCGCAGTTCGGGCGGCGTCATGTCGCGCCAGCGCACGCGGCCCGACACCAGGTCCTCATGCGCGTAGCCCACCATGCGCAGGAACGCATCGTTGGCTTCCATGATGTCGCCCTCGGCATTCCAGACCACGATGCCGATGATGTTGGCGTCCACGAGCCGCCGGATCTTGGCCTCGCGCTCGGCCACATCGCCGTACAGCCGGGCGTTTTCGAGCGAGATGGCCGCCTGCGATGCCACGAGCTTGAGCACGGCGATCCGTTTCGGGCTGAACGCCCCGGCGGCGAGATTGTTCTCCAGGTAGAGCGCCCCGGTCAGCGCGGCCTGGTTCATCAGCGGCAGGCACAGCACCGACCGCACGCGCTCCCGGCGGATATACGGGTCCGGCGCGAACAGCGGATCGGTGCCCGCATCGTCGAGCACCACGCTCTCGCGGCTGCGCAGCACATGGTTGAGCACGGTTCCGGACAGCAGGGTGGCGTCCGGAGACGCATCGCGCATCTGCAGCATCGTGGCATCACCGACGATCGTGGCCTCCGCCGCCAGCCGCTGCTCGCCGCCCCGGCACAGGATCAGCAGCCCGCGCGTGGCGCCGGCCTGCTCCAGCGCCGTGCGCATGACCCGGTCGATCAGCCGCTCCAGCACGATATCGGCCGACGCCGCCTGCGAGACCTTCAGCACGGTGGCAAGGTCCAGGTGCTCCACCGGCGCGGCGATCGTGTTGGTGGCAGCCAGCGCCACATCCTCGGCCCGCAGGTAAGGATGGCCGCCTTCAAGCTGCCGCACCTTCCCCTCCGCACCCCAGCGCAGGTAGCCATAGCGCGCGTCCTGCAGGTACATCCGGGCGATCCTGCCGAGCCCGCGTGCCGCGTGGAACCGCGCGGCCAGCTCGTTGCCCAGGGCTTCCACATGGACAAAGCCGCTGTCCTGCGCCAGCGAGATGGCGCGCTCGTACAGGTGCTCGGCTTCCACCACGCGGCCACCCACGCGCGCCATTTCGGCGGCGACGAGCGTCGCGCGGTCCGCAAAACCGGCCGCATGATTGTCGGCCCAGATCTGCAGTTGCCGGCGATGGGCCTCCAGCGCCTCGCGCCGGGCGGGCAGAATATCCACGCCGGGGCCGTCGCCGCCCGCTGCCGCCAGTGCCAGGGCGGCGTAGAAGTGGTACTCGGCTTCCTCGAAGAACGACGTCGAGGTCCAGAGCAGCGGCTCGGCCTGCGCTGCCGCTGCCAGCGCCCCGTCGATATCGCCAGCCAGATAGCGCGCCTGCAGCTTGCGCACCCAGTACCAGCAGAACGCCAGCGCCAGGCCGGGATTGGCCGCCATCTGCGCCTCGGCGCCCGCTTCGCTGAAGCGCTCGTCGTCGAGGCGGCCGAACACCGGCGTGGCGCCGCGCAGCATTCGTACCAGGGCCTGCTGCGTGCGCATGAACGTGGTTACCAGCCCGAATCCGACTTTCCCGGCATAGGCCAGCCCCTGCTCGGTCTCCTCGAGCACTTCGGGCAATGGGGCGCCCACGAACAGCAGATCGGACACCAGACTGTTGCGGGTATAGGCGGCATAGGCAAGGTCGCCGGACCGGTTCGCCGCGATGAACGCGCGATCCAGCAGCGCGCGGCACTGGCTGACCGGATCGACCCAGCGCGCGATGAAGATCGAGAAGCACAGGAACGTGCGGGCCTCGAAGCGCTTCAGGCCACGGCGCTCCACCAGTTCGCAGCCAAGGCGTCCGAATCGATAGCCGGTCTGGTAGTCGCCAAAGCGGCGTCCCGCCACGCGGCACACGTTGGCGTAAAGCATGCACGAGGCATCGGCGTTGCCGCGTGCCATGCTGAAATTGACGGCCTTGCAGATCAGCAGGCAGGCGAGGTTGGCATCCGTCTGGAGTGCCGGCGCAAACAGCTTGCAGAGCGCCTCCACGGTGCCCAGCGCGGCCGGGTCGTCCATCAGCGGCAGGTCGATCAGCGATTCGATGCTGCGCCCGGCCAGCCCGGTCCAGATGCGGTCATACTCCTCGCGCACCTCGGCGTCGCTGGGATGCGGCGTCCACACGATGCCCACATGCCCGAGATACTCGGTGCAGACGGCCACGGCGCGCGCACTCTGGTCGAGCACCAGGCAGACATCCATCTGCAGGCACGTCACGCGCGACCGTTCGACCATGGTGGCCGCCAAGCCCCGCAGCCGATCCAGCCGGGCGTCGGCCGCCTGCAGCTGTCCCGTCAGGAATTCGCACTCGGCGCGATCGATCTCGAACGCGAACGTCAGTTCGTGCCCGCCACCGCCGGCGGCTTCGAGCAGTCCGGCCCCGGTCACGAGGTAGTTCAGCGCCGAGGCGTAGGCGGTCGACGCCTTGGCGCGCCGCGCAGCCAGCAGGTTGAAGCCGGCCAGTTCCAACTGTTCGGCACGTTCGCCAATCAGCGCCGCCCCGCGATTGAGCTGCCCGACGATCTCGAAGATCGCCGCCTCGCGCTGCCCGGCCGGCGTCCGCGCCGCCAGCAGGCGCCCGATGCGCAGGTGCATCTCGCCGCGCGATGCGAGCGGAATCTGCGAGTACGCCGCCTCGTGGACGCGGTCGTGGGCAAAGGCGTAGCAGTCATCCTGACGCTCGACCAGCTCCTGCCGCACGGCCTCCCACAGCGCCGCGTGCACTTCGGCCTCCGCAACGGCCAGCACGGTCGCCAGCGTGTCGAAGCCGGCCACGTTGCCGAGGCAGGCCATCTGCTGGAGCGCGTGCTGCGTCTGGCCGGGCAGGCGCCCGAGCTTGCCCACCATCAGGTCCACCACGTTGTCGGTGTAGCCCTTGGCATGGATGCGCTCGGGCTCCCAGTGCCACGCGCGGGCGTCATGGTCGAACGTCAGCAGGGACTCGTCCACCAGCGCGTGCAGGAACTGGATCACGAAGAACGGGTTGCCGCCGGTCTTCTCCTGCACGAGTTTCGCCAGCGGCGCCACGCGCGCCGGCTCCGCATGCAGCGACTCCGCCACCAGTTGCCCGATGTGTGCCCCGGCCAGCGGCGCCAGCTTGATGTCGTCGATCCGCACGCCCGCTGCCCGGATCGCCCACAGCTTGGTCGTCAGCGGGTGCGCGGCATCCACCTCGTTGTCGCGGTAGGCGCCGATCAGCATCAGGTACTTCAGCTCCGAGTGCGTCAACAGATCCTCGATCAGGTCCAGCGTCGCGGCGTCGAGCCACTGCAGGTCGTCCAGGAACAGCGCCAGCGGATGCTCGGCACGCGCAAACACACCGATGAACTGCTGGAACACCCGCAGGAACCGGCGCTGCGCCTGCTGCGGTTCCAGTCCGGCTACCGGCGGCGGGTCGCCAAGGATCAGCTTCAGCTCCGGAATCAGGTCTGTCATGAGACGCGCGTTGGGGTCGAGCGCCTGATGCAGCGCATCGCGCCACACCGCCAGCTCGGCCTCGGGCTTGCCCAGCAGTGTGCGCACCAGCCCCTGGAACGCCTGCACCAGCGTCGAATACGGAATGTCGCGCTTGTACTGGTCGAACTTGCCCGATGCGAACAGGCCGCGTGGCGGCACCAGCGCCTTGTGCAGTTCGCTGACCACGGCCGACTTGCCGATGCCCGAGTAACCCGATACCAGCACCACCTCCGGCACGCCGGTATCCACCATGCGCGCGAACGCCGCCAGCATCGTGGCAACTTCCTGTTCGCGCCCGTAGAGCTTCTCCGGGACCAGCAGGCGGTCGGGCGTGTCGCGCGTGGCCAGTGCGAACTCCTCCACGTGCCCCTGCCGCTGCCAATGGACCAGACAGCGCTGCAGGTCGTGCAGCACGCCGGCAGCGGTCTGGTAGCGGTCTTCCGCAGTCTTGGCCAGCAGCTTCTGCACCAGGCGCGAGACCGCCTGCGGAACGGTGGGCACCCGCCCGTGCACCGGCACCGGCTGGCGCGCGATATGGCAGTGCACCCATTCCATCGCATCGCTGGCCGAAAACGGCAACACGCCGGTCAGCATCTGGTAGAACGTGACCCCCAGTGCATAGAGGTCGCTGCGCGAATCGGTCGACCGGTTCATGCGCCCGGTCTGTTCGGGCGCCATGTACGCCAGCGTGCCGGCAATGGTTTCCGGCGGCTCGGGCGCCTGGCGTTCGCGGCGCAGCAGCGATGCCAGCCCGAAGCCGGTAAGCCGCACGTTGCCGTCGATGCAGTGCACCATGATGTGGGCCGGCTTGAGGTCCTTGTGCACCAGTCCGCGCTTGTGCAGCCCGGCCAGCGCGGTGGCGATGCCGATCGCCAGCGGCAGGAACTGCCCGGGCGCCATGGGTCCGTCGAGCAGCCGCGCCAGCGGCTCGCCGCCGGCGTCGTCGAACAGCAGCAGCGGCCGTCCGCTCTCTCGCACGATCTCGCGCGGCAGCACCGCCCACGCGCCGTCGAGCGCATTCCGCAAACCATGCTCGTGGTGAAGGCGGTCGAGCGTGGCGGGCAACGGATGCTCGGCGGCTGGCCGCGCGATCAGCACGTCGCGCAGGCCGTCAGCCACCGGATAGGGTCCACGGCTGAACACGCGCTCGCCGTCGTCCCACAAGATTTGTACGCTGTCAGCCATGGACGCCGGCACCTGTCTGAAATCACTTGCCACACGTCGCAAGCGCGACAGGATCAGCCTGGCGTTGCCGACGCGGGAACCGCGCCAGCATACCGCAACCGCCCGTTGTCAGGAATGTCTGCCCGCCTCCTTTTTTGCGGGGTTGCGCGCAGCTTCAGGCCGCAATCCGCTCCGGCTCCCGCGGTGCGGCGCGACGGGTCGTGCCGCAGGTCTCGGCGGCACTGGCGCCCACCGCGCGCATCTGCTCGGTCATGAAGTCGATGAACACGCGGATACGCGAGGGCAGGTGCTGGCGGCACAGGTAACAGATGTAGTGGCCCCGGTCTCCCGGCGCGTAGTGGCCCAGTACCGGCACCAGCGTGCCACGCGCGATGTCCTCCGCCACCTGGTGCGCGGGAAGCTGCGCGATGCCCCTGCCCTCACGCACCGCGTCGAGCACGAGGTCGGCGTCGTTGTAGGTCAGCCGGGCCAGCGGTACGTGCTTGCGCGCCTGGCCTTCGACGCGGAACTCCCACTCGGCCACGCGGCCGCCCGAGAAGCGGCGGTTGATGCAGTCGTGCGCGGCCAGATCGTCGATCGATTCCGGCAGGCCGCGCCGTTCGGCATAGTCCCGCGACGCGCACAGCACCATCTGCATCGGGAACAGCTGCCGGGCGATGATGCTGGAATCCTCGATATAGCCGTCACGGAAGGCCACGTCGATCTGGTCGCCAACGAAATCGGCCGGCCGGTCATCGAGCAGCAGTTCCACGGCAATGTCCGGATAGATCTCCGAGAACTTCAGCAGCAGCGGCGCCACCACCTTGCGCCCGAAGCCCATCGGCGCACTGACGCGCAGCATGCCGCGCGGCGGCCCTTGCCGCAGGTCGAGCATGTCGTTCATCGCCCCGACGATATGGGTCACCCCGAGGTTGCAGTTCTCGAAGAAGCGCTCGCCTTCGCGCGTCAGGCTCGTGGTGCGCGTGGTACGCAGGAACAGCCGGGTGCTGAGTTGCTCCTCAAGCTTCTGCACGCTGCGCGAGACCGCCGAGCGGCCGATGCCGAGCCGTTCGCCGGCCCTGGCAAAACTCCCCTCGGTCGCCACCGCCATGAACGCGATGATGCCCGCATAGCTGGTGGCGAAGCAGTTCGACAGCGCATCGGCGCGGCCGGCCTGGACGTTGCACAGGCCGCGCGGTGTGATATCCGGATGGTTCATTGCAGGCTCCCCGCATGGCACCGGTGACAAACGCACCGGCATTGCATCAAGCGTAGTCGTGACGCCTGGCAAATACGATTCTGCACGCGGGTAACGTGACCCTCTACATTCGCATCGGACATTAATACTCCCGTATGCCTTGCACTGGCGCGGCCTCCGTTCGGGGGAAGCGCGGCGCCGCGGCCCATGGGCGACGAAGGTATGGGCACCGCTAATACATAGGTATGATTCCCGGCCGCCGCCGCGGGCCTTACGCTGAAAACCGTCACCCGCATGCATGGCGTGCCATGCGCGGTTCCCCACGCGTTTGTCGAGGTCCGCCTCTTGAATTCCGCCCAGCTAGTTGCGATTGTCGACGACGACGAGTCCATCCGCATGGCCACGGCCAGCCTCGTGCGCTCGCTCGGGCGGCAGACCCGGCAGTTCGAATCCGCCGAAGCCTTCCTGGCGTTCGGGGAGCTTGCCGACTTCGCCTGCGTGATCTCGGATTTCATGATGCCGGGCATGACCGGCGTGGCGATGCACGAGCGGATGCTGGCGCTGGGCTACCGGCTGCCAACGTTCTTCATCACCGCCTTTCCGTCCGATGAACTGAAGGCACGCGCGCTGACCAACGGCGCGCTGGCGGTGCTGCACAAGCCGGTGGACGCCGATGACATGGCGCACTGGCTCGACGTGGCGCTGGGCTAGTTCGGCTTGTGCTGCCGGGCATCGAGCCCGAGCAGTTCGGACTTCCGCACGAGGTCCGCCACCGAACGGGCGCCCATCTTGCGCATGGCCTGCCCCCGGTGGATCTTGACGGTCACTTCGCTCAAGTTCATCTCGCCGGCAATCTGCTTGTTCATCAGGCCCGTCACGACGAATGCCATGACCTCGCGCTCGCGCGGCGTCAGCGATTCGTAGGCGGCACGCAGCCCGGCGCTCGACTGTTCCGCCGCCAGGCGCTCGCCGTCGCGGGCCAGTGCATTCGAGACCGCGTCAAGCATGTCCTGGTCGCGGAAGGGCTTGGGGAGGAAGTCGACGGCACCAGCCTTCATCGCCTTGACCGTCATGGCGATGTCGCCGTGGCCGGTCATGAACACGATCGGCATGTGCAGGCCGCTGCGGGCCACCTGCTCCTGGAACGCCAGCCCGCTTTCGCCGCGCAGCCGTACGTCAAGGATCAGGCAGCTGGGCACCTCGGGCTTGTCGTACGCCATGAATTCCTGGGCGGACTCGAACGTCACCACGCGCAGCCCGATCGAGCGCAGCAGCCCATCCAGCGCGAGCCTGACCGATTCGTCGTCGTCCACGACGTACGCCATCCGCTCCTTGCCTTCGCGCGCACCCGGATTCAGCGCCGGACTCGACCACGCAGTCATCTCACCCTCCTCAGCCCACATGGCTTCCCATTCGGCATCGTAGTCATTCTAGGAGATGCGTGACAGGCGCCATCCGGCAATCACCGGGTTTCCGGAAAAGCGACAATGGCGCGGTTGCCGCCGGCTTGGCGAAGTGATACACACGCCATATCAGGAGATCAGGGATGGTCCGGGCCGGGGCACTCCGTATCGTCACGGTCCGCCTCGGCCACGCTGCGGCCCGGCGTCCAGGCCCGGCCGCGTGTGCGTTCGATCACGGGCAGGCGGTGCTGGATCGCTGCCTTGGCCAGCATGTGGGCGCTGATGGGCGCGGTGAGGAACAGGAAGGCCGTCACCAGCATCTCGTGCAGGCTCAGGCCGCCGCCGCGCACGCTGAAGTACACCACGGACGCCAGCACCACGCCGCCCACGCCGAGCGTGGTCGACTTGGTCGGCCCATGCAGCCGCATATAGAAATCGGGCAGCCGGGCCAGACCGATGGCGCCGATCAGCATGAAGCCGCTGCCGATCAGCAGCAGCACGCAGATCACGAGTTCGACCATGGGATGCATGCCGGTCTCCTAGCGCAGCTCGATGATGTCGCCACGCTGCAGGTACTTGGTCAACGCCACCGTGCCGATGAAGCCGGTTACCGCGATCAGCAGCGCGATCTCGAAGAACAGTGTGGAATCGATGACCATGCCGTACAGCACCAGCAGCGCGATGGCGTTGATGCTCAGCGTATCGAGCGCGATGATGCGGTCCGGCAGGCTTGGGCCGCGCAGCAGACGCGCCACGGTCAGGAGGAAAGCCAGCCCCTGGAGCGCCAGGGCAATTGGAATCACGACGGCAAGCATACGAAGATCTCCTTGAGCGGCGCCTCGTAGCGCGACTTGATCGTATCGACCAGCCGCGCCTCGTCGCGCAGGTTCAGAACGTGGATCAGCAGCACGCGCCGGTCGTCGCTCAGCTCGGCGCACAGCGTGCCGGGGCTCAGCGAGACGATGCTGATCAGCGCCGTAAGCGCCATTTCGTGGTCGAGGTCGAGCGGCACCTGGATGAACGCCGGCTGCATGCGCCGCATCGGCCCCAGCACCAGCGCAGCCACCTCCACGTTGGCGTGGACGATGTCGTACAGCACGCGTCCCGCCAGCCGCAGCATCAGGTCGGGCCGCCGCAACGCCATCGGGCGCAGCCAGAGCCGCCGGCCCACCAGCAGCGCGATAACCCACCCCAGCAACGCGCCGAGCAGGAGATGGCCCGCCGAGGCTTCGTTGACCAGCAACAGCCAGATCAGCAGCAGCACCACGCTGAGCCAGGGATGGGGAAACAGCCGTTTGAGCATCGCTCAGTCCCCCTGCGCTGGCGTGCCGAGCACGGCCTGCCGGTAGGCCGGGGTGTCGGTGAGCTGGCCCGCCGTGGCATCGACATAGCGCTCCACCTGCCCGGCAAACAGCACCAGTGCGAGATTGCCGGCGAGCAGGAACATCGCGCAAGCCAGCTTCCAGCGCCGCAGCACGACCCGGCGTCCCGGCGAGCGCACCCCATGGCGCACGTAGGGTGCGCTCCAGACCTGCCGGCTGCCGGTCCGGCTGGCCGCCACCAGCAACAGCAGGCTGGCGCCGAGGATGACCGGCCACGCGGCCGGCGCGCCGGGCCCGAGCGTGGCGCGCAGCAGCATGGTCTTGCCGATGAAGCCCGACATCGGCGGCAGCCCGATGGCCGTGACGATGGCCACGAGAAACAGCGCGCCCTCCATGCGCATGCCGGGCCGCTTGACCGCACGGCCGCCGGCCTTTCCGGCGGGACGCTCCAACGCGGGATCGGCTGGCTCCTGGCGCGTATCGAGCGCGCCGGCCAGCAGGAACAACGCGGCCGTGCAGAGCGTGGTGCTCGGCAGGTAGTACAGCACGGCGGCCCACGCGTCATAGGTCTGCAGGCTCGTGCCCGCCAGCAGCATTCCGACCGAAGTCAGCACCAGATACCCGGTCAGCACGCGCACCTCGCGCGCGGCCAGCGCGCCGATGGCGCCTACCGCCATCGTGGTCAGCGCCAGCCACCAGAGCCAGCCGTGCATGAAGCCAGCCAGCGGCCCGGTATCGAGCCCGAAGACCAGCGCCTGCGTGCGCAGCACCGCGTAGACGCCGACCTTGGTCATGACCGCGAACAGCGCGGCCACCGACGGCGTGGCCCCGGCGTAGGCGCGCGGCAGCCAGAAATAGAGGGGAAAGGCAGCGGCCTTGAGCAGGAACACCAGCAGCAGCATCGTGCCGCCTGCCACCGCCAGCGGCTGCGACGAGGCGTCGAGCGCCTGCAGCCGCACGCCCATGTCTACCATGTTCAGTGTCCCGGTCAGCCCGTACAGAATGCCGATGGCGATCAGGAAGAAGCTCGAACCGACCAGGTTGATCAGCACGTAGTGCAGCCCCGGCCCGATGCGCCGCGCGCCCCCGCCGTGAACCAGCAGCGAGTACGAGGCAATCAGCAGGATCTCGAAGAACACAAACAGGTTGAACAGGTCGCCCGCCAGGAAGGCGCCGTTGAGCCCCATCAGCTGGAACTGGAACAGCGCGTCGAAATGCCGCCCGAGCCGCGCATCGCCGCAACTGGCATGGACCGAGGCGGCCACCGCGAGGACTGCCGTCAACACCAGCATCAGCGCGCCCAGGCGGTCCAGTTGCAGGACGATGCCGAACGGCGCGGGCCAGTTGCCCATTGCCACGACGGGAATCGCGCCGCTGTCGGCCACGCACAGCAGCCAGACCGCCACCGGCAGCAGGGCCAGCGAGGCCGCCACCGATACGCCACGCTGCCAGGTCTGGCGGCGCGCCGGCATCATCGCAAGCAACGCGCCCGCGAACATCGGCACCAGCAGCGGCAGCAGCAGGGCCTGGTTCATGGGCGCTCCACGCCGTCAACGTGGTCCGTGCCTGACAGCCCGAGCGAGCGCAGCGACAGCACGATGGCGAACGCGGTCATCGCAAAGCTGATCACGATGGCGGTCAGCACCAGTGCCTGCGGCACGGGGTCGGCGTAGCGGGCACCGTCCATGATCACGGGCGGGCGGGCCGTGGCCAGGCGCCCCATCGAGAGCAGGAACAGCGTGACGGCATATGACATCAGTGTGAGCCCGAGCACCACGGTGAACGTGCGCGCGCGCAGCAGCAGGAACAGCCCGCTGGCGGTCAACACCCCGATCGTCACGGCGAACGCGGCTTCCATCATCGGCCTCCGTTGTGGTCATGCGTGCTGGCGAGGATGCGTTTGTCGCGCACACCGAGATGCGACACGATCAACAGCGTGGTGCCCACCACCGTGAAGTAGACGCCGAGATCGAACAGCATCGCGGTGGCCAGTTCGAACTCGCCGATCACGGGCAGGTGGAAATGCCCGAACGCGGTCGTCAGGAACGGATAGCCGAAGAACCAGCTGCCGAGGCCCGTCAGCCCGGCCAGCAGGATGCCGGCGCCCGCCATCACGCGATAGTTGACCATGATGCGCGACTCGGTCCACAACACGCCGCTGGCCACGTACTGCATCAGCAGCGCGATACTGGTGACCAGCGCGGCCACGAACCCGCCCCCGGGCAGGTTATGGCCGCGCAGCAGCATGAACACCGCCACCAGCAGCGTCAGCGGCAGCATCAGCCGCGCCAGGATGGCCAGCAGCAGCGGATGGCTCTGCCCGGCCCACGGCGACCCGTTGATATCGAACTGCGGCGCGGTGAGCCGCAAGCCCTTGAGCATGGCCTGCACGCCGAGCCCGGCCACCAGCAGCACACAGATCTCGCCGAAGGTATCGAAGCCGCGGAAATCCACGAGGATCACGTTGACGATATTGGTTCCGCCGCCCCCGCTGACGCTGTTGCGCACGAAGTACTCGCCGATCGAATCGTATGCCCGCGTCATGACCGCGTAGGCGGCGGCACTCGTGAACGCACCGCCGGCCAGCGCCAGTGCGCCGTCGCGCATCCAGCGCGCGGGCGTGGTCCGCCCCGGCGACTGGCCGTTGTCACCCGGCAGAAAGTAGAGAGCCAGCACCATCAGCAGGATCGTCACCACCTCGACCGTTACCTGCGTCAACGCGAGATCGGGTGCGGAAAACCGGCCGAACAGCAGCACCATCATCAGGCCGCACAGGCTCAGCATCGACAGCGCCGCCACCCGCTGGCGCCGCCAGCCCACCACCACGACCGCGCCCAGCGCGAGGATGGCGAGACCCGCGCCAGTGGCTGGGTCCAGCGGCGCGGGCGGCAGCGGCCCACGCAGCGCACCGATGGCGGCCGGGAAAGGCAGGGTGCCCGCGCCCAGCAGATACCAGGCCGGCAGCAGCACCATGGCCGCCACGAGCAGCGCCACATAGCGCTGCAGCGAGCCGTTTTCGAGCGCGGCGGTCAGCCGCGCGGCCACCCAGCCCAGCGCCCGCATCAGGTCCTCGAAGCGGTCCCGCGCGTTGAGCAGCGCCAGCGTCTCGTGGTGGCGATGGAACGCCTCGCGCCGGAAATAGAACAGCGCGGTACCCGCCACCAGCGAAACCAGGCTCATCACTAGCGGCAGGTTCACGCCGTGCCACGGGCTCAGGCTGTATTCGGGCGGCGGCCCGTTCAGCGTGGCCGCCGCCGTGATCTGCAGCAGCGCGCCGACCGTGATATTCGGCACCAGGCCCACCACCAGGCAGATCACGACCAAAATTTCGACCGGAAACTTCATCAACCGGGGTGGCTCGTGCGGCGGATAGTTGGGCAGGTCGTCGGGCTTGCCATCGAAGAATACGCCGTAGATGAAGCGCAGCGAATAGGCCACGCTGAGCGCGCCCGCCAGCGTGGCGGCAGCCGGCACGACCCAGTTGAAATAGCCGAACAGGTCCTGCGCCAGCGTCTCGCCGAAGAACATTTCCTTGCTCAGGAAGCCATTGAGCAGCGGCACGCCGGCCATCGACAGCGAGGCGACGATGGCCAGCGCGCCGGTATGGGGCATGTAGCGCCACAGGCCGCGCAGCCGCGTCAGGTCACGCGTGCCGGTTTCGTGATCGATGATGCCGGCAGCCATGAACAGCGACGCCTTGAACACCGCGTGATTGATGATGTGGAACAACGCGGCCACCGTGCTCAGTTGGGTGTCGAGCCCGAACAGCAACGTGATCAGCCCCAGGTGGCTGATCGTGGAGTAGGCCAGCAGCCCCTTCAGGTCGCGCTGCAGCAGCGCCATCGCCGCGCCGCCCACCAGCGTGATCAGGCCCGCCAGGCTGACGATATAGAACCACCATGGCGTGCCGTCGAGCACCGGATACAGCCGCGCCAGCAGGAAGACGCCTGCCTTTACCATCGTGGCAGAGTGCAGATAGGCCGAGACCGGGGTCGGCGCCGACATTGCGTGCGGCAGCCAGAAGAAGAACGGAAACTGCGCCGACTTGGTGAAGGCTCCAAGCAGCACCAGCACCAGCATCGCCGGATACAGCGGATGGCGCTGCACCATGCCGCCCTGTGCCAGTACGTCCGACAGTTCCAGGCTGCCGCAGATCCGGCCCAGCAGCAGTACACCCGCCAACAGCGCCAGCCCGCCCGCGCCGGTGACCGTCAGTGCCATGCGGGCACCCTTGCGCGCTTCGGAGCGGTAGGACCAGAACCCGATCAGCAGGAACGACACGATGCTGGTCATCTCCCAGAACACCAGCATCAGCAGCAGGTTGCCCGACAGCACCACGCCCAGCATTGCGCCCATGAACAGCAGCAGCAGCGTGAAGAAACGTACCGTGGACGCCACTCGGGGCAGGTAGTAGCGGGCGTAGACCGTCACCAGCAGGCCAATCCCGTCGATCAGCAGCGCGAAGGTGAAGGACAGGCCGTCGAGGCGCAGGCTCAGGTTCAGGCCGATCGAGGCGAGCCACTCGCGGCGCCACGCGAAGACGGTGCCGCCCTCGATGCCGGGCCACGCCGTCGCCAGCACGCCGAGTCCGGCCAGCGCAGTGACGGCGGCGATGGCGAACGCGGCCGTCGCGCCCGCGCGCTTGCAGAGTTGAACGATCAACGCGCCGGCAAAGGGCAGCGCCACTAGCGCGATCATCAGCATCGGCGGGGCTCCGGCGCTGGCTGTAGCGTCATCGGGTCTCCTGTCGAATCCCCTCTCCCGCTATCGGAAGGGGGGCGGGGGAGAGGGTGAGCGGTTCAGATTGTGACCTGTGGGGGATGGGCCACCGGCCCTCTTCCCCGGCCCCGTATCCCACGCGCGGGAGAGGGACGCAGAACAGGGAAGAAACAGACGCCGGGAGCACATCGTCCCCATTCTGCCCCACGACCGCCGTCCCGGCCAGTCGGTTTTCTCTGACGCACCCGTCGCCCGGACGAAAAAATGCCGGCCTCCGGGGCCGGCATGATTCGCCTGCATACAGAAAAACCTACATCCGCACCGGCCCGGGAAACGCCTTGAGCCCTACCCACATCACGCCGATCACCATGTTCACCGGGACGCTGAGTGCTCCGGGCAGGTAGAAGATCACGGACAGGCCCGGTTCGCGCATCAGCACCTCCACGGCGCAGCCCATGCCATAGAGCGCCACGCCGCACCAGAGCCAGCGGCGCATATAGGTCAGCAGCCAGTGGGCGCGCGCCTGGTTGAAGCGCCAGGCGGCGGCGCGCGCCATGACGTCGCCCCGGCTGGCGTCCTTGAACAGCCAGTCGAAGAAGAAATAGCGGTACAGCAGCGTGCGGAAAGCGAGCTCTTGCATGGTGGACCTTCACAGGCAATGACCGTGCCCGTGCCACCCCGGCGCACGGACACCACTAACTGTAGTCAGTTGCCGCGCACGCGGTAATTTTTTCACGGCAAGACCTGCAAATCCGGCTGCGCGCCGGACGCAAGCCTTGCCGAAGGCGTCAGGCGCCGTCGAGGAACGGATTGCGCTGCCCCAGGCGGGTGCCGAGCGCATCGGGCGGCAGCGACATGCTGGCCGGATCGACCGCGGCCGGCGGTGGCGGCGGGGCATAGGCCGTGTTGGGGGCAACGGCACCGGGCGCCGGCGGCACGCCAGTCTGCACGCCCTGCATCGAGCCCTGGGCGTAAGGGTTGGGCTGCTGCTGGACCGGGGCAGCTACCGGCGGCGGCGGCGCCAGCGGGGCCGGCTGGTAGGACTGCGGGGCGGGCATCGGCTGGGCCTGCTGGGCGGGAAACTGCTGCGCCAGCAGCGGATACGACGCGACCAGCGCACCAGCCATCAACAGGGATTTCGCCAGATGTTGCTTCATTCAGATTCCTCCGTTAAAACGCCTACAGGCATTGGGAACGCCCACTGTAGCGTCGAGGCCTCTGACATTCTGTGCCATTTTGCAACCGTCATTTACGAGCCTTGCGGCGTGCCCGCCACTGCTGATATTTACGCGCGCGGATCGTCCCCGGTTGCCGCCGGTCGTCCCGATTGTCGCGATTCCCCCGATTGTCCCGGCCCGTGGTCAGCCGTCCGCGCCAACCGGGACCGGTGTCCCGATACGCCGCGCGCAGGGATGGCTACGCTGTCGTCCTTCCCCGCGCAGCCCGTGCGGGCGCAAACCGGAGCACACCATGGCACTTACCGATGGCCGAGGCCTGACCGTTTCCACCCAGCACGCACGTTCGGTCGAGCGCTTCGACGCGGCGCTGCACCTGCTCAACGGCTACTACGGCGACCCGCTGACGGCCATCGACGCCACGCTGGAAGCCGATCCGGCATTCGTGATGGGCCACGCGCTGCGCGCCGGCCTGATGGTGACGGCGGGCGACGGCACGGCGGCCCCGCTGCTGCGCCAGAGCGTGGAAGCCGGCGAGGCCCTGCTGGCCCATGCCAACGACCGCGAGCGCCGCCATATCGCCGCGGCACGGGCATGGCTGGACGGACGCTTTTACCGCGCGCTGCAGCAATACGGCGAGATCGTGGTCGATTACCCGCGCGACCTGCTCGCCATCCAGGTGGCCCACCTCTGCGATTTTCTGCTGGGGCAGTCATCGATGCTGCGCGATCGCATCGGCCAGGTGCTGCCGCACTGGGACGCACAGATGCCCGGCTACAGCTACCTGCTCGGCATGCAGGCATTCGGCTTCGAGGAGACCCAGCTCTATGCGCGGGCCGAGGATGCCGGCCGCCGCGCACTCGCCCTGAACCCGCGCGACCCCTGGGCGGTACACGCCGTGGCGCATGTGATGGAAATGGAGGGGCGCATCGACGATGGCGCGGCCTGGCTCGAAGGCCGGCAGGCAGACTGGGCCGACGACAACATGCTGGCCGTGCACAACTGGTGGCATCTGGCGCTGTTCCGGCTCGAAGCGGGCGATACGGCCGCCGTGCTCGACCTCTACGACCGGCACGTGGCGCGGCCCGCCCCCGCCATCGCACTCGATCTCGTGGATGCGTCGGCAATGCTGTGGCGGCTGCACCTGCGCGGCGTCGACGTGGGCGATCGCTGGCAGCCGGTGGCCGACGACTGGCTCGGACGGGGCGCCCATGGCTACTACGCGTTCAATGACGTGCACGCGATCCTGGCCAGCCTGGGCGCGGGCCGCCCCGAGGCGGCGTCCGAACTGCGCGCCGGACTGATGGCCGCGGCACAAGGCAGCGGGACGAACGCCGCCATGGCGCGCGACGTGGGGCTACCCGTGGCCGACGCACTGATTGCCTTCGCGCACGGCGACTACGACCTCACCATCGAACGGCTGCTGCCGGTGCGGCTCATCGCGCACCGCTTCGGCGGCAGCCATGCGCAGCGCGACGTGCTCGCCCTCACGCTGATCGAGGCAGCGCTGCGGGCAGGCCGGGGCAACCTGTCGCAGGCACTGGCCGCCGAGCGCGCCGCGCTCAAGCCCATGAGCCCCAGCCTTGAACTGCTGGTGCGGCGCGCCGCCGCGTGCGGTACCCGCAGCGAACTCAGGGCCGCTTGACGGTCACGCGCAGGAACGTGGCGGGGATCGACGTCGTGCCGTCCCTGCCGCCCTTGTTCTGCGCCGTGAACAGCGCCTCCAGCTCGCGCTGCAGGTCGTCGGCCCGCCCATTGGCCTCGGCGGCCGCAAAGGCGTTCATGGTCGGCCCGTAATAGTTGCGGAACACGGCCAGCAGCTCGGATGGAGAGCCCGGGAACTGGAACTCGTAGGTTTCCCTGGAAAACGAGATGTTCTCGGGCGGCACGCCGGCCTTGCCGAAGCGCTCGGTCACGGCGGCCTCGCTGCCCCACAGCATCGGGCTGATGAAGCCCTCCGGCGGCGGTGGCGAATAGCTCATGCTGGTCTTGAGCACTTGCGCCACGAGCGTGGGATCGTTTGGAATCCAGTTGCCCATGACGATGCGCCCGCCCGGCTTGACCACGCGCACCAGTTCGCGCGCCACGTCGTCGGGCTTGGGCGCGAACATCGCACCGAACATGCTCAGCGCGAGGTCGAAGGTCTGGTCCGGCAGGTCGGTCAGCGCGCAGGCGTCGCCCTCCTGGAACCGCAGGTTGGCGAGCCCGGCCTCCTCCGCCCGCCGCTTGCCGGCCGCCACGAGGTTGCTGGCGATGTCCACGCCCAGCACCTCGGCACCGCGTTTCGCCGCGGGCAACGCCGTGGTGCCGTCGCCACAGCCAAGGTCAAGCACCTTCATGCCCGGCTTGACGCCCAGGCTCTCCACCACCTTGTCGCCACTCTCGCGCATGGTGGCCGCCAGCCGTGTGAAATCGCCCTTCTCCCACAGCGCCTTGTTCGGATTTGTCGCGTTCATCTGCTGTCTCCCCTTTCGATCGATGGCGGCGGGCACACTGCAAGGGCAGCGGCCCGGCCGTGGCCCCCGGGGTTCTGGTTTTGTAGACCATGGCCCTCGGGCAATCAATCGATAGTTGACCCCTCGCCCGGGTGGACCGGGCTCGGAACGCAGAAACCCCGCCGGCAACTGCGTTGCGCGGCGGGGTGGTCACTGCAATGTGACGGCTAGGCCATCATCAGGTGGACGACTTGCCCGGTGTGGTGGTGCCACCGTGCGGGTCGGTGCCCGCCGGAGGGGTGCCGCTGCGGCCGGCCTCCAGGCCACCGCCGTAGCTGCTGGCCGACGAGCCCGTGGCGCTGCCGCTCGTGCTCATGCCGCTGACCTGCCCCTGCTGCTGGGCCGTCTTGTTGCTCGCACCGCTGCCCGAGCTGCCGCCCGTCGTGCCGGCCGCCGTGCCCTGGCCCGCGGTGTTCTGGCTCGCGGTGTTCTGGCTCGCGGTCTGGCCGGCCTGCCCCAACTGGCCGGTCAGGCCGGGCTGCGACGACTGGCTGGCCCAGTTCGAGCCGCCGCCTTGCTGGCCGCCCTCCTGACGCGAGACACGGATGCGGTTCTGCACCTCCTTGACGCCGAAGATCTCGTCGGCGATGTCCTCGATACGATACTTCTGCTGCCGATCCTGCACGGCGCCATTCAGCGTCACCACGCCTTCGGAAACACTGACTTCCACATCGCGCACATCGAGGCGGCCCGAGTGCGTCAGGCGCTCGCAAAGATCCTCGCGGATGCGGTCGTCGGAGCGCGTGTAGCCCTTCGGACCCACGCGTTGCCGGCGCTGCTGCGATTCGCCGCCGAAGCTCTCATAGCCCTGGCCGCCTTCACCGCCCTGGCCGCCCTGGCCCCAGCGCCCCCCCTGGCTACCCTGGCCGCGCGTCATGCCGCTGCGCTCGTTTGCCCCGGTGAACTGTTCGTAGCCGCGCCGCTCGGCGTCGCCAGCACCGCCTTGACGGCCACCCATGCCACCATAGCCGCCATAGCTGCGTTCAAGCGAGGTCTGGCTGCTTGCGCCGCCCGAACCGCCCCAACGCTGCTGGCCCTGGCCGCGCTGGCCGCCTCGATCGCGGTTTTCGTCCCACGACTGCATGCCCTGCTGCTCGCTGCCCCGGCGCCATTGCTGCTGGCGTCCCGGCTGGTGGCCCATATTGCTGCTGTCTTCCTGATGCCAGTCGCCCCAGCGCTCGCGTTCACCGCCGCGCTGCTGCCCGAAACGCTGCTGGCCGAAGCGTTCGTCGCCACCGCGCCCCGAGCGCCCCTCGCCATACTCGCCATAGCGGCCTTCGCCATAGCCCTGGTCGCGGCGCCCGTAGCCCTGCTCGCCACGTCCATAGCGCTCATCGCTGCGGCGGGCGCCCTGCGAGCGTTGCAGGTCGCGCTGGTAATCCTCGCGCCCGTAGCCTCCGCCCTGCCCACCCTGGCCGTAGCCACCCTGGCCCCACTGCCCGCCCTGGCTGCGGCTCTGTTCACGGCCGCCACCGTAGCCTTGCGAAGAACGATAGGCGTCATCGTCCTGCGTGCGCTGCGGGCCCTGGTAGCCCTGGCCGGCACCCTGGTTCGCACGCATGCCGGTATAGCGTTCATCTTCCATGCGTTGGGAGTTGCCGCCAAAGTCCCGGTCGCGGCCCCACTCTCGGTCGGTCTCGCGGCCATAGCCGCCACGCTGGTTGCCGCCCCGGCTGCTGTCTTCGTTGCCATAGTGGCTCGACGACGAGGACGACGAGAGATCGCGCTGCCAGTCACTGCCGCCACCTTGCTGCCGCTGCGCGCCGCCCTGCCAGTCCTGGCTGCCGCCCTGCTGCCGTTGCGACATCCAGGCGCCGCTGTCGGCTTGCTGCTGGCGCTGCCAGGATCCGCTGCCGGATTGTCGGTCGCCACGTTGTGCACTGCCGCGCTGGTCGTCCGTGTAGCGGTCGTCCGAACCATTGCGTCCGTTGTTGTCCTGAGCCATGTGCGTCTCCGGTAAGTGCGTCAAGGGAATGACTGCACGGTACGGGCGGCCTGTAACCAGCCCATGCCGCGCATTGCGAATCGTTCTTGACGCAAGTTCCATACCGCTGCGGCATGCGTAGCGGGAGGCACCTGAACCTGCGCCCGGCCCCCGGCACGGCCCGCCAATCTTTCACTGCCGTATAAAAGCTGCGCATGCGCCCGGAGAAGCGTTGGCGCCTCAACGCGCCCCTGTCGGCGTTTGTCTGATTCGTCGCCCGCAGCATTGATCACGCGGTCAGGTTCCGCATAATCCGCCTGTCAGTCAAAGACAGGAGAGCCCCTTGAAACGATCCGTCCTGCACTTCACCGCCGCAAGCGCCGTGCTGGTTGGCTGCGCGTTGCTCGTCCAGGCCTGTGGCGGCTTCGCGGCTGGCAAGCGTGGTAACCACGCCGTGCCGCAGCCCGCCAAGACCGTCGACCTGCAGCGCTATCTCGGCAAGTGGTACGAATATGCGCGCTACGAGAACAGGTTCGAGCGCGGCTGCGAGGCTGTCACCGCCGAGTACGGCCTGCGCGAAGACGGCCTGGTCTCGGTGCGCAACACATGCGGCAATGGCGGCGAGAAAGGCGGCGGCGCGCGCGTCTCCGAAGGGCGCGCCAAGGTAGTGCCCGACAGCGGCAACGCCAAGCTCAAGGTCTCGTTCTTCGGCCCGTTCTACGTGGGCGACTACTGGGTGCTCGACCACGCCGACGACTACAGCTGGTCCATCGTCGGCGAGCCTTCGGGACGCTACCTGTGGATCCTCACGCGCGAAGCCCGTCCCGACGAATCGGTGGGCCTGATGCTGATGGAGCGGGCCCGCGCGCTGGGTTATGACACGGCCATGCTGCGCAAGACCGCGCAGTGACAGCCCGGGCCCCGCCTTGCTCGGCGATGGCCGGGGTCTCCGGCTTCGGATGGCTCATGCGTCACATTCGCTGCTGGTGCAATTCCTGGAAACCCGCGCGACCCACGACTGACTGCGGCGCGCACGGGGCGGGACGGTATGGGATAATCCCCGGCTTTGCCCCGGGCGCGACTCAAGAGGTTGCCAGCACGGGCGAGCGAAGGGCCCCAATCCCGCTGGCCCGCCTGATTTCACGCGCCGTTTCACGCGACACTTCTTCAGCACCCACAAAATGCCCGCATACCGTTCCAAAACCTCCACCGCCGGCCGCAACATGGCGGGGGCCCGCTCGCTGTGGCGCGCCACCGGCATGAAAGACGACGACTTCAACAAGCCGATCATCGCGGTGGTCAATTCGTTCACCCAGTTCGTGCCCGGCCACGTCCACCTGAAGGACCTGGGCCAGTTGGTGGCGCGCGAGATCGAGGCCGCCGGCGGCGTGGCCAAGGAATTCAACACGATCGCCGTGGACGACGGCATCGCCATGGGCCATGACGGCATGCTGTACTCGCTGCCGAGCCGCGACATCATCGCGGATTCGGTCGAGTACATGGTCAATGCCCACTGCGCCGACGCAATGGTCTGCATCTCGAACTGCGACAAGATCACCCCGGGCATGCTGATGGCCGCGATGCGCCTGAACATCCCCGTGATCTTCGTCTCGGGCGGCCCGATGGAAGCGGGCAAGACGCGCCTGGCCAACCCGGTCACCAAGCAGATCGAGTTCAAGAAGCTCGACCTGGTGGACGCCATGGTGATCGCCGCCGATTCGAACTACTCCGACGCCGAGGTGGCCGAGGTGGAACGCTCCGCCTGCCCCACCTGCGGTTCGTGCTCGGGCATGTTCACCGCCAACTCGATGAACTGCCTGACCGAGGCGCTGGGTCTCTCGCTGCCGGGCAACGGCACCGTGGTGGCCACGCACGCCGACCGCGAGCAGCTGTTCAAGCGCGCCGGCCGCCGCATCGTCGACCTGGCCCGCATGTACTACGAGCAGGAAGACGAGCGCGTGCTGCCCCGCTCGGTGGGCTTCAAGGCGTTCGAGAACGCCATGACGCTGGACATCGCCATGGGCGGCTCCACCAACACGATCCTGCACCTGCTGGCCATCGCGATGGAGGCCGGCATCGAGTTCACGATGTCCGACATCGACCGCCTGTCGCGCGTGGTGCCGCAGCTCTGCAAGGTGGCGCCGAATACGAACAAGTACCACATCGAGGACGTGCATCGCGCGGGCGGCATCATGGCCATCCTCGGTGAGCTCGACCGCGCGGGCAAGCTGCATACCGATGCCCCGACCGTGCATTCGGCTACCCTCGGCGACGCACTGGACCAGTGGGACATCGTGCGCACCAAGGATGAAGCGGTACGCAAGTTCTACATGGCTGGCCCGGCCGGTATCCCGACGCAGGTCGCCTTCAGCCAGGACACGCGCTGGCCGAGCCTGGACCTGGACCGTGCAGAAGGGTGCATCCGCTCCTACGAACATGCGTTCTCGAAGGAAGGCGGCCTGGCCGTGCTGTTCGGCAACATCGCGCTCGACGGCTGCGTGGTGAAGACCGCCGGCGTGGACGAGAGCATCCACGTGTTCGAGGGTTCGGCCCACGTCACCGAATCGCAGGACGAGGCCGTCGAGAACATCCTGAACGACAAGGTCAAGGCCGGCGACATCGTGATCGTGCGCTACGAGGGCCCGAAGGGCGGCCCCGGCATGCAGGAAATGCTCTACCCGACCAGCTACATCAAGTCGAAGGGTCTGGGCAAGGCTTGCGCACTGCTGACCGATGGCCGCTTCTCGGGTGGCACCTCGGGCCTGTCGATCGGCCACTGCTCGCCCGAAGCGGCCGCCGGTGGCGCCATCGGCCTGGTGCGCGACGGCGACCGCATCCGCATCGACATCCCGAACCGCACGATCAATGTGCTGGTGTCAGACGAGGAACTGGCACGCCGCCGCGAGGAACAGAACGCGCGTGGCTGGAAGCCGGCCAAGCCGCGTCCGCGCAAGGTCTCGGGCGCACTCAAGGCCTACGCCAAGCTGGTGATGTCTGCCGACAAGGGCGCCGTGCGCGATCTGTCGCTGCTGGACGACTGATTCCTGGTTTTCTCCCCTCTCCCGCAATGCGGGAGAGGGGAGAAAGCCGGCGGCATTGGACTCCGCATCCCCCTGAACTTCCGCGTCATCCGCCTGTCGCTAAGGATTGCCACCCTTAGAACAGGAAGCAAGTCCGATGAACGCTGCAGTCATCCTTTCCCACCCCTGGTTCAACACCTGGACCGCCGCCGTCATCGCCGTCATCGCGGCGCTGGTGGTGCATCGTATCGGTGGCCTGCTGTTGTTGCGCGTCACCCGCTCCACACTGGTATTGAACGCCATCGTGGTCAAATCGCGCGCACCGGCCAAGTTCGTCTTGCCGCTGCTGGCGCTGCAGACCGTCTGGCAGGCCGCGCCCGACGACCTGCGCTGGATCGACAGTGTCCGGCACGTAAACGGCCTGCTGATGATCGTCGGCACCACATGGCTGGTGGTGCGCATCATCGCGGGCTTTGCGCAGGGCGTGCTGGACCGCCACCCCGTGGACGTGGCCGACAACATCCATGCGCGCCGCATCCATACGCAAACCCGCGTGCTCTCGCGCATCGCCATGACGCTGGCCGTGGTGATGGGCACCGCGCTGCTGCTGATGACGTTCCCCGGTGCGCGCCAGGTGGGGGCCAGCCTGCTGGCGTCGGCCGGGGTGGTCGGCCTGATTGCCGGCTTCGCCGCCAAGCCCGTGTTCAGCAACCTGATCGCCGGGCTGCAGTTGGCGTTGACCCAGCCGATCCGGCTCGATGACGTGCTGATCGTCGAGGGCGAATGGGGGCGCGTGGAGGAGATCGGCGGCAGCTACGTGGTGCTGCGGATCTGGGACGAGCGCCGCATGATCATCCCGCTCCAGTACTTCATCGAGAAGCCGTTCCAGAACTGGACGCGCAGCAGCGCCCAGCTGACCGGCTCGGTATTCTTCTACGTCGACTATGGCATGCCGCTGGCGCCGCTGCGCAAGGAACTGGAGCGCATCGTCCACGCCGCGCCCGAGTGGGACCGCCGCTTCTTCAACCTCGTGGTGACCGACGCCACCGAACGCACGATGCAGCTGCGCGTGCTGTGCACCGCTGCGTCCTCGGGCCTGGCCTGGGACCTGCGCTGCGTGGTGCGCGAGGGCCTGATCGCGTTCATGCAGCGCGAATACCCGCAGCATCTGCCGCGCCTGCGCTTCGAGGGCGAACCGGCCGAGGCCGCTCCGCGCCGGGCACACGCCCGCGCCGATCTAGCCGACGTGTCGTGACAGCACCGCGTCGCGCGGGCCGGCGTCGATGACGCGACCCGCCTCGACCACGACGATGGTGTCGAAGCGGGACAGCAGGCTGGGCCGGTGCACCGAGGCCACGATGCAGGCCGAGGGAAACGCCGCGAACATGCGGTCGAACACGCGGCCCTCGGCATGCGGGTCGAGCGCGCTGGTGGGTTCGTCGAGCAGCAGCAGCGAACTGCCCCGCGCCGCCAACGCGCCGCGCGACAACGCCAGCCGCTGCCGCTGGCCGCCCGAGAGATTGCTGCCGCGCTCGTTCAGCGGGCTCGCCAGTCCGTCGGGCATTCTTTCCAGCACCTCGTCGAAGACCCCGGTATGGACTGCCGAGCGCAGCGCGGCGCCATCGGCCGGCTCGCCGAAGGTCAGGTTCTCCTCGACGCTGGCCTCGAAGACTTCGGCCTCCTGCGGAATCAGCGTGCCCAGCGTGCGCAGGACCGCCCAGTCCACCGGCGCCCCGTCGCACCGCAGTTCGCCCTGCTGCGGCCGGTACAGCCCGGCCAGCAGACGCAGCAGCGTGCTCTTGCCGCCCCCGCTCGGACCGATCAGCGCGATGCGCGCGCCCCGGCGCAGCGTCAGGTCGATGGCGTGCAGGCCGCCCCTGGCGTCATCGGCATAGCGCAGCGTGGCGCCGCGCAGATCCAGCGCCTGCCACGGCGCATCGGCCACGATGGCAGGCGTGGCGGCGTCGGGCTCGCCGGGCGCGGCCCAGATCGGCTCGGCGCTGCCGAAATCGGTATGCATGCGCGCAAAGCTCTGGAAGTTCGCCGCCATCGCGCCAACTACCGTGGCGGCCTGCTGCGCGTACTGGTAGATCATGAAGATCGTGCCGAGCAGCACCACCTGCCCGGGCTGGCGCGTCTGCAACACGTAGACCACCACCAGGATCCACGTCAGCCCCATGCCAAGCAGATCCACCGCAAACCATTTGCCCTCGTTGACCACCACCGCGCGGCGCAGCGGCGCCATCACGGCATCCATGCGATGGCCGAGCAGCCGGCGCGACGCGGCCTGCAGCCGCAGCCCCACCACGGTGCCGGCATTGCCCACGAAATCGAGCAGCGCGGCCGCATAGCGGCGCTCGGCATCGTTCTCGGCGCGCGCCAGCTGCATCAGCGTGCGGTCGAAGCGCAGGATGATCAGCGCCACCACGACGTAGCCTGTGACGGCGATCACGCCGCTGGTACGCGACAGCAGCGCCAGCGCGACGATCGGGCCGACGAAGTTGAACGCGCTCTGCAGGTAGCCGAACTGGTTCTGTGCAAAGTCCGACAGCGCCCGGCTCGATTGCACCACCCGGTGCTGCAGTTCGCCCGAATGGCGGCCATCGCGCCACGCCAGCGGCGCGGCGGCAATGCGCGCATAAAGCTGGTCCGCCAGCCGCTCGCGCACGCGCACGCCCACGTTGCGTTCCAGAATCCGTCCCGGGCCGTGCAGCAGCCAGGACAGCAGGTAGATGCCGACGAGCGCCAGGATCCAGCGCCCGGCCACGTCCATCTGCCCCTGCTGCAGCCCGTTGATGGCCTGCGCTGCCAGCCACGGCATGGTCAGCCGCAGCAGTTGGGCGGCTGAAAGCAGGCCGGCCGCGCCGAGCAGATGCGTCCGTACGCCACTGGCATGCCGCCACAGCGCGCGGTACAGCTCGCGCGCCGCGCTGCCCAGCCCGGTGGCCGGTGTGGGGGTGGAATCGGTCGTCGTCATGCGGTCATCACTCCTTTGCCATCGGCGGCGGTCGACTGGCGCAGTTTGCCGGGTGTGGCGGCAGCGGGCAAAGAAACCGTCGTGCGGCCACGACAGCTGCGCCCTTGTGGACGGACAGCATAGCCAATAGAATGCAAATCGTTCTCAATTACGCTGGGCGCACCGCGCCGGGACGGGATCGGCGCCATGGCACTGACGGAACCTGCTGGGGGCAGCGGGCAGGCATTTACCAGCATCTACCGCAGTCACCACGGCTGGCTGCTGAAGTTGCTATCACGCAAGCTTGGCAATATCGAGAGCGCCGCGGACCTGGCCCACGATACGTTTGCCCGGCTGTTGCACGCCGGCGATGCCGCGTCGCTGCGCGAGCCGCGCGCCTACCTCACCACTGTCTCCACGCGGCTGGCCGCCGATTTCTTTCGCCGGCAGGCTCTGGAACGCGCCTATCTGGACGCCATCGCGGGCCTGCCCGAGCCAGCCGTGCCCTCCCCTGAGACCCGCGCCCTCGTGCTCGAAGCCCTGACCGCCATCAGCCACGCGCTGGACCGTCTGCCAGCCCGCGTGCGCGATATCTTCCTGCTCTCCCAGGTCGATGGCCTGCCCTACCGGGACATCGCCGAGGAGATGGGAATTACCGTCAACATGGTCCAGAAGGCCATGGCCAAGGCATATGTGCAGTGCTGCCTCGTGCTTAACCGCTGATGGCCGCCCCGAGCGACAAGGCCCTCGAACAGGCCGCACTCTGGTTGACCACCTTCGAGTCGGGCGAAGCGACACCGGCCGATGAAGTGGCCTGCGCCCGCTGGCGCGGCGCCGATCCGGCGCATGAACTGGCCTGGCAGATGATCGCCGAGACCGCCGGCCATCTGCGCGACGGACTGGCCGGGGTGCCGCCGGGCGTCGTGCGGCATACCCTGCGCGGCGAGGCCGCGGTGCGGTCGCGGCGCCGGGCGCTCAAGGCGCTGGCCAGCGTCGGCGCCATCGCCTTGTCCGGCAGTGGCGGATGGATGATGGTGCGCACCGGCACCTATGACCGGCTGGCGGCGGACCATGCCACCAGGGCCGGCGAGCGGCGCACGGTCACGCTGCCGGACGGTACGGTCGTCACGCTCAACACAGCATCGGCCATCGACATTGCCTTCGACGCACAGCACCGGCAGGTCCGGTTGCGCGCGGGTGAGATAGACGTGCGCTCCGGGGCCGACGCTCTCGGCCGGCCGCTCGTGATCGCCACGCGCTTCGGGACGGTCTCGCCGATCGGCACGCGTTTCGTGGTGCGCGATATCGCGGCGTACGACGCGATTGCGGTAGGCGTGGCCGAGGGCGCCGTGCGGATCGAACCCGCCGCCGGCGGGCCGGCAGCCCGCGTCGAAGCCGGCCAGCAGGCAAGCTTCAGCCGGTCGTCGGTGAGCGCGCCTGCGCCGCTCGATCCCGGCCTCCGGGCGTGGCTCGACGGCATGCTCGTGGTACGCCGCATGCCGCTGCCCCGCTTCGTGGCCGAACTCGGCCGCTACCGGCGTGGCATCCTGCGCTGCGACCCGGCGCTGGACGGACTCGCCGTTTCCGGCGCCTTTCCGCTGGACGATACCGATGCGGCCCTGACGCTGCTGGCGAAGGCGCTGCCGGTCAGGGTCAGGGCCGTCACCCCGTACTGGATCACGATCCTGCCCCGCTAGCCGGCGCGCCCCTCGCTCCCTCGCTCCCCTGCCGACGCTCCCCCGCCGCCCTCGCCGCCGTATCGTGTCCCGTCGCCCTGGCCCTTCACGCTTCGCCATCGTCCTGCACGCCTGCGTGCTGGCGGCGGCGCTGCCGGCGGGCATGGCCGCATCCGGCACGGGCTGGACGCAGACCCTGCCCGGGGGCGCGCCAGTACGCGATCGAGGCCGGCCCGCTCGACGAAAGCCTGGCACGCTTCGGCAGCGTCTCGGGCGTTCCGGTGGCCGTGGACCCGGCGCTGACCGCCGGCCTGTACAGCAAGGGCCTGCAAGGCACCTATACGGTTGCGCAGGCGCTGCAAGCGCTGCTCGACGGCCAGCCCGTCGAGGCCGTGGCGCATGGCGAAGGCGGGTACTGGCTGCGGCGGCGCGAGATCACCGCCGTCCTGCCCTCCGATACCGCAACGGTCCCGACCCTCGCCGAGGTCACGGTCACGGCCCGTGGCCAGCACCCGGTCAGCGACGAAAGGGACAACTATCGCGGCGGCGCGGTCAGCCTTGGCGTGCTTGGCAATCGGGCGCCGCTCGACACGCCTTACAGCATCGAGGTCGTGACGCGCGGCCTGATGGACAACCAGCAGGCGGAATCGCTCGTCGACGCGCTCAGGAACGACGCCTCGGTTACGCCGATCAGCAACAATATCGGTGGCCTGTCGTCGCAGATCGCCGTGCGCGGCGTGGGCCTGGACTTGCTGAGCGGGCGCAAGGTGGACGGGCTCAACATCTTCGGGTGGAGCGGCGACCTGCCGCTGGAGCACTTCGAGCAGATCCAGTTGCTCAAGGGGGCGGGCGGCTTTCTCTACGGCTTTGCACAGCCCGGCGGGATCGTCAACTTCATCGGCAAGCGGCCCACCGATGCACCGCTGCGCAGCGGGTACGCCTCGGTCACCGATAGCGGCACCTTCCTGCTGGCCGGCGACCTGGGCGGGCGCTTCGGGCCTGACGACCGCTTCGGCTATCGCACCACGGTGGTTGGCGAGCAGGGCGACACCTATGTCAGGGACGGTGGCCGTATCAAGCGGGCGTCCGGCTCGCTGGCGCTCGACTGGCGCGTCCTGCCGCAGCTCGTGTGGCAGGCCGATGTGCTCGCGGTCAACCGGCGCGTGACCGGCTCCTCCACTTGGGGCATCTTCCCAAACGCCTCGGGCAGCGATACCGATGTCGTCGTTGCCCAGCCGCCGGCACCGATCCCGGGCAGCCGCCGCATTTTCTCGCCATTCACGCGCTACGAAACCCGTGCAACGCTTTATGGCACAGGCGTGGAATGGGCGCTGACCGATGACTGGCGCGCCAGCCTGCGCTATCGCGGATCGTCCATGACGCGCGTCTACCTGAACGGATCGATCTTCGCCAATGCCGCCGGCGACTACACCGAAGTCCAGTACGCCGGGACGGACCGCTTCGAGACCAGCGATGTGCAGGCATTGGTGACAGGCAAGGCGCGGACCGGCGGCATCCTCCATGACCTGACGTTCGGGGTGTCCTACGGCCGCATCCGCACGTTCTATGCGAGCGGGTCGGACGCGGTGGTGCTGGGCAGCGGCAACCTGGCCAGCCCGGGGCATTTCGCCAATCCGGGCCTCTCCGCGCCGCCGGCCGACGCGCTCGGCAGCGACACCATCCAGCGCGCCGTCTTTGCCTCGGACACGCTCCATGTCGGCGATCACCTGGATGTGGTGCTCGGCGTGCGGCACAACGGCCTGGAGGACACCGTCAATGGGTACGACAGGGGCGCGGCCACCCCGACCGCCGCCGTGGTGCTGAAACCCGCGCCCTGGCTGTCGTTCTACACCAGCTACGTCGAGGCGCTGGAACAGGGCGCCACGGCGCCGCTGAGCGCGGCCAATGCCCAGCAGGTGTTCGCCCCGCTCCGGACGCGGCAGGTCGAGGCCGGCATCAAGGCCGAACGCGCCCGCTGGTCAGCCAGCGCCGCCGTGTTCCGTATCCGGCGCGGGCTGACCTATACGGACGCTGACAACGTCTTCACGCAGGACGGCGAGGCGCGCTACGACGGCATCGAGTTGCAGGGCCGGGGCTGGCTGACGCCACGGTGGCAGGTCATCGGCAGCGTGATGTTCCTCGATGCGCGGAACGTGGCCACCACCCCCGGACTGACGGGCCAGCGCGTGGACGGCACGCCGCGCCAGCAGGCCAAGCTCTATGGCGAGTACCGGCTGGCCGATACCGGCTTCACGTTGACCGGCGGCATCCAGTACTACGGCGCGCGGCCCATCGATGCGGCGAACACCGCACACGTGGCCGGCTACACGCTGTTCGACGCCGGCATCCGCTACGAGACGCGCCGGGCCGGAACCCGCACCACCGTCCGCCTCAACATCGACAACCTTGCCGGCAAGGCCTACTGGCTGACCAGCGCGTCCTACCTCACGCAGGGTGCTCCCCGCACCTTCAGGCTGAGCGCCCAGCTCGACTTCTGACTCTCCGCAAAAAATCCGGCGGATTTCGGCCACTCGTCCGTCATACCTGCTGAAGCCATCCAGAAACCGGCTTCCACGGCGCCCGCGTCAGCCGATCCGGGGCACCTGCGGCACGCCGGCCGCTTCCACCAGGGATTTCAACCATTACTCGATAACAAGATGGAAACCACCTTGCATTCCGCAGCCGCTGCGGCTCCATTCCGCCGCCATCGCCTCGACACGGCGCTGCACGGCGCCCTGTTCTCGCTGGCGCTCTCCGCCGGCACCGCGCACGCCCAGCAGCCCCAGCCGCAGGCTGCCGGCGACGTTGCCACGCTGCCTACCGTGACCGTCACCAGCAGCGCCGATGCCCATGACGACTACCGCGCCGACAACGCCAGCCTGGGCGCCTTCGGCAACAAATCGCTGCTGGACACCCCCTACAGCGTGGATGTGGTCACGCGCGACCTGATGGACAACCAGCAGGCCGCCTCGCTGGTGCAGGCCCTGAAGAACGATGCCTCGGTCTCGGTCACCAGCAACAATATTGCCGGCCTGTCGTCGCAGATCGCGGTGCGCGGGATCACGCTGGACCTGCTGAACGGCCGCAAGATCGACGGCCTGAACATCTTCGGCTGGAGCGGCGACCTGCCACTGGAACACTTCGAACAGGTGCAGCTGCTCAAGGGGGCGGGCGGCTTTCTCTACGGTTTCGCGCAACCGGGCGGCATCGTCAACTTCATCAGCAAGCGTCCCACCAACGTGCCGGTACGCAGCGTCTTCAGCTCGGTCACGAATGGCGGCACCTTCCTGCTGGGCGGTGACCTGGGCGGACGCTTCGGCCCCGACGACCGTTTCGGCTACCGCACCACGATCGTTGGCGAGGAAGGCGACAGCTATGTGAAGGACGGCGGGCACGTCAAGCGCGGCTCGGCGTCGCTGGCACTCGACTGGCGCATCCTGCCGAACCTGGTGTGGAGCGTGGACGGCCTGGCCATGGACCGCGTGGTCAAGGGCTCCTCGGGCTGGGGCCTGTTTCCGAATGCCAGCGGCGAACCGGGCGATTTCACCGCGGCCGAGCCGCCCGCCGCCATCCGCGGCAGCAAGCGCATCTACTCGCCGTTCACGAGCTACGAGACCCGTTCGAAGGTCTATGGCACGTCGCTGGACTGGGGCTTCGCCGAGAACTGGAACGCGCGCGTGCAGTACCGCGGCTCGATCCTGGACCGGATCTACCTGAACGGCTCGATCTACGCCAACGCCGCCGGCAACTACACCGAAGAGCAGTACGGCGGCACCGACCGGTTCAAGACCGATGACGTGATCGGCATGGTCACCGGCAAGGTGAAGACGGGCTTCATCACCCACGACCTGACCTTCGGCCTGCAATACGGGCGCATCCGCTCCTACTACTCGGGCGTTTCCAACTACGCCGTGCTCGGCAGCGGCAACCTGGCCAATCCCGGCAGCTTCGACAACCCGGGCCTGAGCGCCGAGCCGGCCGATACGCTGGGCAGCTACACCGCCCAGCGCGCACTCTTCATCTCCGACACGCTGCACCTGGGCGAACATTGGGACGTGGTGGTCGGCGTGCGCCGCAACAACATCAAGGACACGGTCAACGACTACGACAAGAGCGCCACCACGCCCACGGCCGCGCTGATCTTCAAGCCGCTGCCGTGGCTCTCCACATACGGCAGCTATGTCGAATCGCTCGAACAGGGCTCCACGGCACCGCTGACTGCCGCCAATGCCCGCGAGGTATTCGGGCCCATCAAGAGCAAGCAGATGGAGCTGGGCGTCAAGGCCCAGCGCGAGCGCTGGTCGGCCAACGCCGCGCTGTTCCGCATCAAGCGCGGCCTGACCTACACGACCAGCAGCAACGAGTTCACGCAGGACGGCGAGGCGCGCTACGACGGGCTGGAACTGGGGGGCAACATGCGTGTGACCCCGCTGTGGATGGTCAGCGCCAGCGTGCTGTTCCTGAACGCGAAGAACGAGACCGCCTCGGAGGCCATCGCCGGCAAGCGCGTGGACGGCACGCCCAGGCAGCAGGCATCGATCTACACCGAATACCGGCTCTGGGACACCGGCTTCACGTTGTCGGCGGGCATGCAGTACTACGGCGCCCGCCCGATCGATCCGGCCAACACGGTGTCGCTGCCCTCGTACACGCTGTTCGACGCCGGCGTGCGCTACACCACGCGCGTGGCGGGCAAGCGGACCACGGTGCGATTCAACGTGGACAACCTCACGAACAAGGCGTACTGGCTGACGAGCGCGTCGTACCTGACGCAGGGCGCGCCACGCGTGTTCAAGCTGGGCGCGCAGATCGACTTCTGAACCAGCGCGGCGGGGAGGGTCGGCCAGCCTTTGACCATGAGTGGATCAACGCCTACTCTGGGACGGTGTTTGACGCCGCCACAAGTAGCGAGGAGACCTCATCATGAGTCTGCGACCCGACCCGACGTTCCACGCCTCGCCCGAACTGGCGATGCGTGCGCCGCCCGAGGAACACGCCTACACGCTGCTGCTGAGCCCCGACGGGGCGCAGCCCGATGCGCTGGCCGTCATCGACGTCAAGCCGGGCTCGCCGCAGTACGGCAAGGTCGTGCATACGGTACCGATGACGCACAAGGGCGACGAGCTGCACCATTTCGGCTGGAACGCCTGTTCGTCCGCGCTGTCGCCGCTCACGGGCCATGCCATGCTGGAGCGCCGCTACCTGATCATTCCGGGCATGCGCTCGTCGCGGCTGTATATCGTCGATACGAAGCCGCACCCCACGCAGGCAACGCTGCACAAGGTGATCGAGCCGGACGAGGTGTTCCGCAAGACCGGCTACTCGCGTCCGCACACGATCCACTGCGGGCCCGAGGGCGTGTACGTGAGCTGCCTGGGCGGCGGGGGCCCCGATGGCACCGAGGGCGAGCCCGGCATCTTCATCATGGACTGCCAGACCTTCGACGTGCTGGGGCGCTGGGAGATCGACCGGGGCCCGCAGGACAAGCACTACGATTTCTGGTGGAACCTGCCACGCGACTACATGGTGTCGAGCGAGTGGGCGCTGCCGCCGCAGTTCGAGAACGGGCTGGTGCCCGAGGAACTGCTGGGCAACCGCTATGGCCACCGCCTGCATTTCTGGGACCTGCGCGGGCGCCGCAACGTGCAGACCATCGATCTCGGCGCGCAGCATCAGATGGCGCTGGAAGTCAGGCCCGCCCACGACCCGATCCGCGAGTACGGCTTTGTTGGCGTGGTGGTGGACACCACCAATCTCGAAGGGTCGATCTGGACCTGGTGGCGCGAGGACGGCCAGTTCTTCGCCGAGAAGACCGTCACGATCGCACCGGAGCCTGCCGACAAGGACCTGCTGCCTCCGCTGCTGCAGGGTTTCGGCGCGGTGCCGCCACTGGTGACAGATATCGACCTGTCCCTGGACGACCGCTTTCTCTACGTCTCGTGCTGGGGCACCGGCGAGATGCGCCAATACGATGTGTCGGACCCGCACAGCCCGCTGCTGGTGGGCTCGGTGCACCTGGGCGGCATCGTGCGCCGCACGCCGCACCCGAACGGCAAGGCGTTCGCGGGCGGCCCGCAGATGGTGGAGATCAGCCGCGACGGCAAGCGCGTCTACTGGACCAACTCGCTCTACTCCACCTGGGACGACCAGTTCTACCCGCATGGGGTGCCGGCCGCGCAGGTCATGGCCAATGCGGCCGACGATGGCGGGCTTTCGCTGCAGGAGGATTTCTGGGTGGAGTTTCCGGACGGCTATCGCGCGCACCAGATCCGGCTCGAAGGCGGCGACTGCTCGACCGATTCGTTCTGCTACCCGTCCATCCGCACTTGAGCGAGGCCGGTCATCTGCTTGCGTTGTGGGCTGCGGTCATCGTGAGCGGCCTCTATCACGGCCTGAACCCGGCGATGGGATGGCCACTGGCCGTGTCCCATGGGCTGCTGGCGCGCCGTGACGGCGCCGTGGCCAGCGCGCTGGGCTACCTCGGCGCCGGCCACGCGCTGGCGGTGCTGGCGATCACGCTGCCATTCGGCCTGCTCGCCTCGCTGCTGGCGTGGCAGCGGCCCATGCAGATCGTGGCCAGCCTGCTGCCCATCGGTTTCGGCATCTGGCTGCTGCTGCGCCGCCGCCATGCGCGGGCGCTGGCACGCATCCGCCCGACGCAGTTCGCGCTGTGGTCGTTCGCCATTGCCATCGCCCACGGCGCCGGGCTGATGCTGATTCCGATCTACCTCGGCCTGTGCGGCCCCGACACCGATGCCGGCCACCAGGCCGTGGCCGCGCTGTCCACGCGCAACCTGGCGATGGCGCTGGCGGTGGCGCTGGTCCATACCGTGGCGATGGTGGCAGCCGGAGGCGTGATGGCATGGCTGACATACCGGCACGTGGGGCTGCAATGCGTGCGGCGCAGCTGGTTCAACCTCGATGCCATCTGGGCGGGCAGCCTGATCGTGGTGGGACTGGTATCACTGGCGATGCTGGCGTAGGCCGCTACCACTGCCCTCCGCCACCGCCTTTGCCCGCGCGATGGGCGGCAAAGCGTTCGAGCAGGAAATCCACCAGCACGCGCACCTTGTCCGACCGATGGCTGCGCGCGCTGTAGACCAGGTGGATGTCGGCCGGCGCCAATTGCCACTGCGGCAGCACCCGCGACAGCGCGCCACTGCGCAGATGCCCGGTGACGTCCCACTCGGACCGTACGATCAGCCCCTGCCCCTCCAGCGCCCAGGCCAGTGCCGACTGGCCGTCATTGGTGCTCATCGTGCCGCGCACCTTGACGCTCTCCTGCTGGGTGCCGTTGCGCAGATGCCAGGTGCCAAACGTTTCATCGGCCTCGCGGATGAAGATGCAGTTGAAGCGCGCCAGATCGCGCGGACTGGCCGGCAACCCGGCCCGGGCGATATAGGACGGCGCCGCGCACAGGATGCGCGCGTTGTTGGCCAGCAGCCGCGCCGTCAGCCGCACATCGGGCGGCTCGCCGAAGTGCACCACCGCATCGAGGCCCAGTTCGGTCAGGTTCATCGGCCGCTCGCTGAGATAGAGCTGGATCTCGATCTTCGGATACTGCCGCGCGAAATCCACCAGCGCCGGCGCGATATGACGGCGCCCGAAACCCAGCGTGGCGCCGATCTTGAGCAGCCCGTGCGGCGTGGTGCTGCTGCCGGCCACGGTGCGCTCCAGCGATTCGAGCTCGGCCAGGATGCGCCCGCCCTCCACCAGATAGCTCTCGCCTTCGGGCGTCAGGCTGATGCGGCGCGTGGTCCGGTGCAGCAGCCGCACCCCCAGCCTTCCCTCCAGTGCCTGCAATCGCTTGCTGACCGCCGAAGGCGTGACGCCAAGCTCCTGCGCCGCCGACGCGAGGCTGCCGTGGCGATTGATGCACATGAAAAATCCGACGTCCGAGAAGCTGTCCATTGCTGAAACCAAGGCAATAAAGAAGTGATTGTGCCTAAATTATGTTTCCCCAGGCAAATGCTAGGATGCCTCGCATAACGATTCCTACCTGACGGAGACCCCCATGAAACTCGTTCGCACACTCGCCTTCCTGGCTTGCGCCGCTGCTGTCGGCAGCGCTTCGGCACAGTCGTATCCCCAGCGTCCGGTACGCCTGATCGTGCCCTACGCGCCGGGCGGCAGCGCCGATATTGCGGCACGGCTGGTTGCGGACGCATGGTCGAAGAGCCTCGGCGGCACCATCGTGGTGGAAAACCGGGCTGGTGCGGGCGGCAACATCGGGGTCGATGCGGTGGCCAAGTCGCCTGCCGACGGCTACACGATCGGCCTGCAGACCGTATCGCTGGCCATCAACCCCGGCCTGTTCCCGCGCATGCCCTACGACACGCTCAAGGATCTGGCGCCGATCGGCATGGTGGCCAGTTCGCAGCACGTGCTCGTGATCAACAACAAGGTGCCCGCGAAGACCCTGCCGGAACTCGTGGCGCTGGCCAAGGCCAAGCCGGACAAGCTGACCTACGGCTCGGCGGGCAATGGCAGCACGTTCCACATGTCGGCCGAACTGTTCAAGTCGGTCGCCAATGTCTCGATCGTGCATGTACCCTATCGTGGCGGCGGCCCGGCACTGGTCGACACCATCGCCGGGCAGGTCGACATGAGCTTCCCCGTGGTATCGGCCGCGCAGCAGCATGTGCAGGGCGGCAAGCTGACCGCGCTGGCCGTGACCGGCGCCAAACGCTCGCCGTCGCTGCCGAACGTGCCCACTGCGGCCGAGGCGGGCCTGCCCGGCTATCAGTTTGAAACGTGGTTCATGGTGTTTGCCCCGGCCGGCACGCCCAAGGCAGTGATCGACCGGCTCAACGGTGCGCTCAACACCACGCTGGCTTCACAACCTTTCAAGGAACGGATGGTCAGGGAGGGCTTCGAGCCGACGCCCTCGACACCCGAAGCGGCACGCCAGCGGCTGGAGAAGGAAATGCCGGTCTGGGCCGCCCTGATCAAGCAACGCGGCATCACCGCAGAGTAATTTCGCCCCCATTCATCGCCACCAGGTAGCAACATGCCTCCCCGCACCCTCTATCAGAAACTCGTCGATTCGCACACGGTGTCGCGGCTCGATGACGACAACGTCCTGCTCTACTGCGACCTGCACCTGATGAACGAGTACACCAGCCCGCAAGCGTTTGCCGGACTGCACGAGCAGGGACGCGAGGTGCTGGTTCCCGGACAGAACGTCTCGGTGGTCAGCCACATCATCCCGACCCACCCGACGAAGATCCGAGTCATCGCGGACACCGCGTCGGCGCTGCAGGCCACCAACCTGCGCGCCAACTGCGAACGGCACGGCATTCCGCTGTTCGACACCAACGACACACTGCAGGGCATCGAGCACGTGATCGCGCCCGAGCACGGCATGATCCGTCCGGGCATGGTCGTGATCTGCGGCGACAGCCACACCACCACGTACGGCGCGCTCGGTGCGCTAGGCTTCGGCATCGGCACTTCCGAGGTGGAACATGTGCTCGCCACGCAGACACTGGTCTACCGCATGGCGAAGACCATGCGCATCCGCGTGGACGGCACGCTGCCGGCAGGCACCACGGCCAAGGACCTGATCCTCCGGATCATCGGCAGGATCGGCGCACAGGGCGCGCGGGGCTATGTGGTGGAATACTGCGGCAGCGCGATCAGCGATCTCAGCGTCGAAGCCCGCTTCACACTCTGCAACATGACCGTGGAGGCGGCGGCACGCGGCGCCCTGATCGCGCCCGATGCGGTGTCGGTGGACTACGTGCTGCGCCGCGCGCCGGATATCGACGACGCCCAGCGCCCCGCCGCGCAGGCGTACTGGGAAACGCTGCGCAGCGACGCCGACGCGAGCTTCGATCTG
This sequence comes from Cupriavidus agavae, assembly GCF_004217045.1. GTDB lineage: Bacteria > Pseudomonadota > Gammaproteobacteria > Burkholderiales > Burkholderiaceae > Cupriavidus > Cupriavidus agavae. Next base: position 316,735 of record NZ_SGXM01000004.1, on the reverse strand, counting down.
GAATTCGCCTTCGACGCCAGCGACGTCGAGCCCTACGTCACCTGGGGCACCAGCCCCGACCAGGTGCTGCCGGTGTCGGGCCATATTCCCTTCCCCGAAGACCAGATGGACGATGCCGGACAGCGCGCAACGGAGCGCGCGCTGTCGTACACACACCTTGCGCCGGGCGCTGCGCTCGAAGGCACGGCGATCCAGCACGTGTTCATCGGCTCCTGCACAAACGGGCGCATCGAGGACCTGCGGGCCGTGGCTGACGTCGTGCGGGGCCGCAAGGTAGCCGAAGGCGTGCGCGCCATGGTGGTGCCCGGCTCGGGCGCCGTGAAGGCACAGGCCGAGCGCGAGGGCCTGGCTGACCTGCTCGTCTCGGCCGGCTTCGAATGGCGCCAGCCAGGCTGCTCGATGTGCCTGGCGATGAACGACGACGTGCTCGCCGATGGCGTGCGGTGCGCCTCCACCACCAACCGGAACTTCGAGGGCCGGCAGGGACGCGGCGCCATCACGCACCTGATGAGCCCGGCCATGGCCGCTGCGGCGGCCGTCACCGGCAAGATCACCGACGTCCGGAAACTGGAACCCAATCATGTCTGACCACGCACGACTCACCGGCAAGGGCGCCGCGATCCGCTTCGAGAACCTCGACACCGACCAGATCATCCCCAAGCAGTTCCTGCGCGGCATCGACAAGGCCGGGCTCGACAAGGGCATTCTCTACGATCAACGCTTCGACGCGCAGGGCCATCCGCGCCCGGACTTCGTGCTGAACCGCCCTGAGTATGCCGGCACGCGCGTGCTGGTGGGCGGCGCCAACTTCGGTTGCGGTTCGAGCCGCGAACATGCGGTTTGGGGGCTCCAGCAGTTCGGCATCGGCGCCGTGATCGCACCGAGCTTCGGCGAGATCTTCTACTCGAACGCGATGAACAACCGGCTGCTGCTGGTCATGCTGCCGCGCGAGGTGGTGGCGCGGCTGATGGACGCCGTCGATGCCGACAGCAGCAACGCCATCACCATCGATGTCGAGGCAATGCAGGTGACCACGCCGGTCGGCACCTTCCCGTTCGAATTGTCCGCCCGGCATCGCGGCATGTTTCTCGAAGGTCTCGACATGATCGGCCTCTCGCTGCGCCAGCGCGCCGATATCGAGCGCTTTGCCGCGCAGTACTGGCAGGCGTATCCGTGGACCAAAGACGTGGCACGGCGCACACGGGACCGGCTCGGGTCGACCTGAGCCACCGATGACGGGAGCCGGCACGCCTTAGTCACCTTTCCGCATTGTTATTGCTGAATTCCATTCCGGAATATCAGAACCCGGCCGGCTACTCCACTATCTGTCCATGCGCTGCCCCCTGGCAGCCAACCGACAGATAGTGGAGCGTTCATGACAGTACCGGCCCCCGAGGTCAACGACGGCATCATGCAAGGCTTTCCGCCGCCACCCGACAAGCAGGTGGCGCGCGGCACCGGCCTGCGTCCGCCGTTCATGCGCTGGGCACTGAGCCACACGCGCGAACTGGCGCCGACCACCGGCATCCGCCATGCGGACCAGCCCATGCCGCTGGGCGGCAGCGAAGGCGCCGGGCTGGACGAGATCGCGCTCACGGTGGCTGGCCAGCCGCTGACCCTTGGCGCCTACCTGCGCGCCACGCATACCGATGGCTTTCTCGTCCTGCACCGGGGCCGGGTGGTCTGTGAACGCTACTTCGGTGGATTCGCACCGCGTCAGCCCCACATCTGGGCGTCGATGACCAAATCGGTCACCGGCCTGCTCGCCGCGATGCTCGTTGGCGAAGGCAAGCTCGATCCGCGGGCACCGCTGCGCGAGTACGTACCGGAACTGGCCGGCAATCCGTTCGGCGAGGCTACCGTCCGGGCCAACCTCGACATGGAGGTGGCCGTGGGATACCCGCCGGCACTGCCACCCGATCTGGGGCTGTTCGCCGCCGTCGGCATCGTGCCGCGCAAGGACGATGCGCCCGACAACATCTATGACTTCCTGAAGGTGGCGCACGCCACTGGCAGCGCCACGGACGCCCCTGCCTGGTATTACCAGAACGGCTCCGCCGAAGCCGTGGCCTGGGCGCTGCGCCGCATCACGGGCCAGCGCTGGTCGCAACTCGTCACGGACCGGATCTGGTCCCGGCTGGCCGATGACGATGCCTACGCCAGCGTGGACCGGCTGGGTACCGAGATGGCCAGCGGCGGCCTGAACTCCACGCTGCGCGACGCCGCGCGCTTTGCCGAAGCGGTGCGCCGCGCCATGCAGGGCGACCCCGCAGGGCAGATCCCGCCCATCGCGGCCCGCATCCTGTTCGAATCCGCCGACAACCAGGCGCGCTTTGCGCGCGGCAACCTCGTGGCCGGGCGCGAGGGATACGGCTACCGCAACTACTGGTTCCAGTGCCATGACGGCGATGGCAGCGTGGAAGCCAGCGGCCGCTTCGGGCAGCGCATCCACATCAATCCGGCCAAGGCGCTGGTGGTCGTGAAATTCTCGTCGAGTCCCGACGATGCCGCCCGCCCCACGAGCGCCGATGACATCAAGCGCCGCGACGACCCGGCCCGCGTGCTGGAAACCTCCGCGGCGCTGGTGGCGGCTGGCATGGCCGTCTATCGGGCAGTGGGAGGCTGCGCCGCCCCGTAGACCGCAAGCCGGCCAGGACATCCATAACAAAGACGAGAACGGAGGAGAGAGGATGCAACGGAGGACTGGAAACACCCGCTGGCTGCCGCTGGTGGCGTTGGCCTGCCTGTCGGGCACCGCGCACGCCACGGTGACGCTCTACGGCGTGGCAGACGCGAACATCGAATACGTGAACCACCTGTCGCCCACGCTGCCGAACCAGCCGGGTTTCCCGGGCGCGGGCAGATCGCGGGTCGGGCTCACGTCGGGCGGCCTTGCCGGGTCGCGCTGGGGGATGCGCGGCACCGAGGACCTGGGCGGCGGACGCAGTGCGGTGTTCGTGCTGGAAAGCGGCTTCGACCTCGACAGCGGCGCATCGACGCAAGGCGGCCGGCTGTTCGGGCGTCAGGCATTCGTCGGGTTGAGCGACCAGCGCGCAGGGCGGCTGACCTTCGGGCGCCAGTACACGGCCGCGTTCGACTCGTTCTCGAACTTCTCGCCCAGCCGCTACTCCACCCAGTACGAGCCGATCGCGGTCCTGCTGGGCCTCGACTTCCGCTCGGACAACACGATCAAGTACACGGGCAAGTTTGGCGGCCTGACCGCCACCGCCAACTGGTCGTTCGGCAACGGCGTGACCGGTGCGGGCGAAGTACCGGGCCAGTCGCGCCGCGACACCGGCCTCGGCCTGGGCCTCAACTACTTCTCCGGAAACCTCGGCCTGGCCGCGGCGTTCGACCGCTTCAACCCCACGCTCAACGCTGCCGGCGACACCGGCGATTTCCGCAAGGCGGGCGTGGCCGCAAGCTACCAGATCGGCCGCGCCAAGCTGATGGGCGGCGCGCGCTGGGGCCTGAACCGCGCTGCCAACGGCAGCACGCTTGTGCGAGACCACTACTACTGGGCGGGTGTGAACTACAGTGCCACGCCGGCGCTGGAACTGACGCTTGCCTACTACTACGACGACGTCAAGGCACTGAACCGGACCAATGTCGACAACCCGTGGCAGGTCAGCGTGATTGCAGACTACAACCTGTCCAAGCGCACCGACCTCTACCTGACCGCCGCCTACGTACGGCACGCGGGGATCAATTTCGACACATCGGCGGTAAGCTTCGCCAACGGGTACTACCTGGGGCGGGGCCACGACAGCATGCTGGCCGTGGCGGCGGGCATCCGCCACCGATTCTGAGCAGCAACCCGAGACTTATGGAGACGCATGGTGGGTAACAGTTTCACGACAAGCCGCGCAATACCGGGCCGGCGCCGCTTCCTGATGCAGGCCGGTGGCGGCCTGGCAATGGCCTTCGCGGGCCCGGTGCTGGCCGACAGATGGCCGAGCCGGCCGATCCGCTTCGTCACGGCGTCGAGCGCCGGGGATCCGGTCGACCTGCAACTGCGCGAGTACCAGAAATCGCTGGCGCCGTCGCTCGGCAACGTGCCGATGATCGTCGACAACAAGGCGGGCGCCGCAGGGCAGATCGCCGCGCAATCGGTGTTGCTGGCGCCGCCCGAGGGCTACGACTTCCTGCTCGCCAGCGCCAACTTCACGATCACGCAGAGCTACTTCCGCAGGCTGCCGTACCGGCCGATGGAGGATTTCACGCCGGTCGCCATGACCGGCGCCGCGCCGATCGGCCTCGCCATTCCCGCCTCGAACCCCAGCCGCACCCTGCGTGAGTGGACGGCCTGGGCCAAACGCCAGAAAGGCGCGCTGAACTATGCCTCGCTCGGCAATGGCACGGTGCCGCACCTGTACGGGTTCCAGCTGACCAACGACTTCGGCTTCGAAGCCACGCACATCCCCTACAAGGGCGCCGGCGCGGGCCTGCTGGACATCCTGCGCGGTCAGATCTCGTTCATGATGCTCGATATCGTCAACCTGCGTCCGTTGCTGGCCAAGCAGCAGGTCAGGATTCTCGCGGTCACCGGCGACGAGCGCTCCGCACATCTCCCCGACGTGCCCACGTTCCGGGAACAGGGCTTCAACGGCTACGAGCGCACCGGCTGGACCGGACTGCTGGCGCGGCGCGGCACGCCGCCGGACATCATCCGCACGCTGAACCACACCATGGACAAGACCAGCGATACCGACCAATGGCGCCGCAAGCGGGCCGAGGTATGGTCAAGCTGGAGGCCGATGTCGCCCGAAGAGCTGCAGCGCCAGATGCAGGCCGAAGCCGAGGCGTGGGGCGCGCTGGTGCGGCGCGTGGGCGTGTACGGCGATTGGCGCGCTGGCAGCGCCTCAGCCCTTTCCCGTGGACGTGCGCAGTACCGTGGAACGTTTCACGAGTATTTCCACGAGGCGGGCCGCCAGCGGCGAGTGATAGCTGCCCTTGCGCCGCAGGATGCCCACGCTGCGCGGCCAGCGCAGGTTCGGCACGTCCAGGCTCCGCAGGCCCCGCGTGGCCTGCGACAGTGTGCGGCTGCCCACCACCGTCAGCAGATCGGTCTTGCGGATCACGGCCATCAGCCCTTCCGCCGAGGAATTGGTCTCCAGGGCCACGTTGGGCGGCGCCAGCCCGGCCTCCGTGAAGCACGCGTCCACGATCTTCCGGCCGATCACGCTGGCATTCGGCAGCAGCCACGGGTAGGCCGCCAGGTCCGCGAGCCGTAGATTCCGCTTGCCGTGGAGCGGATGCTGCTCGCGTGCCACCGCGACGAGATCGTTGTCGAACAACAGCGTCTGCTCGATATCGGGCTCGGGCTTGCGCGCCAGCGTGGCGATGCAGAGATCCAGCTCGCCGCGGCGCAGCCCGTCCACCAGCGGATCATTGAGCCCGATGGTCACCTGCACGCGCGCCGCCGGGCGCTGCCGGATCAGTTCCGCGAACGCATCGGAGAAGACCGAGCCCACGAGCGACGACGGCACACCCACCCGTACCACGCCCAGCTTGCCGAGATGCAGGTCGTGCGCCTCCTGTATCGCATCATGCAGGGCGCTGCGCACGGCGAGGATGCGTTCGAGGAACACTTCGCCCGAGGTAGTCAGGTCCATGCCACGCGAGGACCGTGCGAACAACTGGATGCCGAGTTCGTGCTCCAGCCGCTGGATGCCCTTGGTCAGGGCAGGCTGGCTCTGGCCCACCTCCTCCGCTGCACGGGCCACCTGCCCGGCCTGCGCCACCGCCACAAAATAGTTCAGGTCCTCGAGACGCATGGTATTCCGCACTGTTATCAGGATGACGCCTTCGATAATGCGTGCCTGGTTGCCGGGGCGTCAAGCACCCGGGTCACCGGCCGCGGCGGCCCGGCGTACCCGCGCAGCATCGATGCCGCGGGTCGCGTGTTCGCAGTTCTGCGGACCGGCATCCGATTGATGAGGGTCAAGGGTCGGTTGCGCGATGATCCGGTCCGGCTGTCATCGAGCATCCTCGACATCAGAGACAGGCAGGTCAGCCAGCGATTGCAACACACTGCAATATCGCCACGATCCTCCCTGATCACAGGACTCTGTCTCCGAAAATTAACGATCTGCCCCTAACTTGCAAGCGGCTGTAGCGCCTCGTTGCACACAGATTCTTCGCAATCATTTTCCCGTCCAGACGCCTGCAACACATCGCAACGCAACGACGTCATTCGCGTCATGTTTCTGCAGTTCACGCAGCGGCCCGGCCTTCCTATACTCCGCCCGTTTCCACAAGCGAAAGGAATCGCTCTACTAGAGGAGTAGGTCATGAAACTTCGTCACGGCATCGTCGCGGCCACCCTGGGCATGCTGACCGCTGCCAGCTACGCACAATCGAGCGTCACGCTGTATGGCATAGCGGACGTCGGGCTCGAATATCTCAGCAACGTCCCGTCCGCGTCAGGCGGCGCCAGCCAGGTCAAGGTGACTTCGGGCAGCATGTCCACGTCGCGCTGGGGCCTGCGCGGCACCGAGGATCTGGGCGGCGGCCTGCGTGCCATCTTCGAACTCGAAGGCGGCCTCGCACTGGACCGCGGTGCGCAACTCAACAGCAGCCGCATGTTCGATCGCGGCGCGTTCGTCGGGCTGGCCAGCAAATACGGCACGCTGACGCTGGGCCGCCAGAACACGCCGCTGCATGAAACGGGGCTGGAACTGGACCCGATGGGCTACGCGCCACGCTACTCGCTGTTCATGAGCGACTACGTCATGGCCGGCCGCGCCGACAACGCCATCAAGTACCGCGGAGACTTCGGCGGCCTGTCGGCCACCGTGCTGTACAGCACGGCCCGCACCAGCTCGGGCGAACTGCCCGGCGACTACAAGGTGGACCGCAACTACGGCGTCGCGCTGATGTACCGCGCCGGCCCGCTGGTGGTCGGCGCCGCGTACGACGAGTTCCAGGGCAACAGCGTTGCCACCCGCGATCTGACGGACCGCCGCGCCCTGATCGGCGCCAGCTACGCTTTTGGTCCCACCCGCGCGTTTGCAGGCTACCGCTGGTTCAACGGCGATGTCGGCACGCTGCCCGGCACGGGCTCCAACCTGTTCTGGGCCGGCCTGCGCTATGCCATGAGCCCTGCCATCACGCTCACCGGCGCCGCGTACTACACCGATACGCGCAACTCGGGCGCGGACCCCATCATGTTCGTCGCGTCGGCCGCCTACGCGTTCTCGAAGCGAACCGACATCTACATGAACGTGGGCTACGCGCTCAACCGTGGCGATTCGGAACTGGGCCTGAACGGCTTCAACATGCCCGGCAACAGCCCCACCCATGTGGTGCCCGGCAAGGACCAGACCGGCGTGGTGGTCGGCCTCCGCCACACCTTCTGAGTCCGAGAACAGATCGACACTCCCTTGATAACTCAAGTGAGTCCTTGAGCCTCGGCGCCCGCCGAGGCTTTTTTTCTCCTGCCAGCCACCCAAAAGTGACCCGCACCCCCCTTCTGGCGGGTGCAGCTTTCCTCTGTCACGCCGTTATGGGATGCGAGTCTATCCACATAACAAAGGAGAATTCATGATGGGTCGTCACTATCTGGCCGGGCTGCTGTTGGCCGCCAGCATCTTGTCGGGTTGCGCAGTTGTGCAGAAGCCGATTCCCGCCACCAGTGCCATCTTCGAACAGAAGGAAAGCACCGTGGTCGTTGCGATCGAGAAGATGCCCGAACCGGGCCAGGTAATGCTCGGCAGCCAGGGACTGCTGGACATCGTGATCAATCGCGCCAATGCCAAGGCGATTGTGGACCGGCTTCAGACGCAGGATTTCAGCCAGGTCTCCGGCCTGCCGCAATCGTTCCGCTCCGGCCTGGAATCGCGGCAGATCAAGGTGGTGATGATCGACGCCGCGCTGGACACGGAAACCATGCCGAAGTTTACCGAAGGCTCGGGCGAGGGGATCGCGCTGCGCGACTACCGGCCGCTGGCGAAGCAATACAAGGCCGACAAGCTCCTGCTGATCACCCCGCGCTCGCTCGGCACCGTGCGCAGCTATTACGGCTTCATGCCGCTGGGTGCGCCGATGGGCTACATCGCCCTGACCGGACAGCTCGTGAACCTGTCGACCAACAAGCTGGAATGGTATGACCGCGTGGAGGTCCAGACCGCCGCCCTCGGAGAATGGGATCAGGCTCCCGAGTACGACAACCTGATGAAGGCCGTCGACGAGAGCACACGCGGCGCCGTGGGCAGGCTGCGTGGATCGTTCTTCATGGAGAAGGCTTCCCCGACGGCCGCGCCGCTGGCGGGTGGCAGTGCACCGGCCACGGCTGTCTCGACGCAGTAACGCCTGACGGATCGGGGGCGGCGCACGCCGATGCCACGTCCTCGGTCCACCGTTGTCCCGGCACGACGAACCTGTTTCCTCCGGTCTCCGCTGCACATCTGTCTACGCTGAACGCGGCGCATTCCCTATCTTGGTCACGCTCCTGGCACCCCATAGAATCGGGAGGCTACGCATTCCAGGAACGAGAACGGAGACCATCGAAGATGCCGCAAGGAATTGCACGGGAGGCAGAGCGCCTTTCCGCTATCGGGACAGGCCGGCGCCAGGCGCTGGCCGGAGTCGTGGGCCTCACCGCCTCCGCGATCGGCGGGCTTGGCGCCATCGCGTCACCCGCCAGCGCAGCCGGAAGCACTGTCACAACGTCCGGCACGAAGGGCCGCATCGACGTCCACGCCCACTACATTCCCCCCGGGTACCGGGCCGCGCTCGAAGCGGCCGGCCATGGCAAGCCCTCTGGCATGCCGGCCATTCCCCAATGGAGCGCTGCCTCGCACGTGGGCATGATGGACAGTCTCGGCATTGCCACGGCGATGCTATCGATCTCCGCACCCGGCCTGCACTTCGGAGACGACGCCGCCGCACGGCGCCTGGCCCGCGAATGCAACGAGGAAGGGGCCAAGGCGATGCGCGCGCATCCGGGCCGGTTCGGGCTGTTCGCCGTGCTGCCACTGCCCGATGTCCCCGGCTCGCTGGCCGAACTGGCCCATGCCTTCGACACGCTCCATGCCGATGGCGTGGTCATGGAGTCGAACTATCACGGCATCTACCTGGGCGATGCCCGGCTCGATCCCGTTTTCGCGGAGCTGAACCGGCGCAAGGCCACCGTCTTCATCCACCCGACCGACCCTTACTGCGCGTGCTGCCAGGGGCAGGAGGCCGCGGCACTCCCCCCGCTCGGCTACCCTTACCCGATGATCGAGTTCATCTTCGATACCACGCGGGCAGTCTTCAATCTGATCCTGAGCGGCACGCTGGACAAGTATCCCGATGTAAGGATCATCGTGCCGCACGCCGGCGCTGCCGTGCCGGTGCTGACCGCGCGTGTGGGTGCGATCAGCGCGATGCTGAAGCTTGGCCGCAACCGCACCAGCGTCGATGCCGCCATCCGCAAGCTCTACTACGACCTGGCCGGCGTGCCCGAACCCGTGGCGCTGAGCGCGCTGCTGCAGGTGGCTGACCCGGCGCGCGTGCTCTATGGCAGCGACTATCCGTTCACGCCAGCCCCGGTCGCGGCCGACCTGGCCGCCGTGCTCGACCGCTCGCCGCAGATCCCGCCGAACCTGCGCGACGCATTCATGCGCGATAACGCGCTCGCGCTGTTCCCTCGCCTCGCCCGAACCTGACGTTGCGCAGAAGCTGAAAAGGACGCCCCCGGGGGCGTCCTTTCTCCATCAGGCCGGTCAGCCGCTCAGAAATCCACGTTGTCCTTGCCCTTGAGGCCCAGCATCGCACGCGCCTCATCCGGCGTCGCCACCGAGTAGCCAAGCTGCTCGATGCTCCTGCGGATACCGGCAACCTGTTCCGCGTTGCTGGTGGCCAGCTTGCCGCGCGACAGCCACAGGTTGTCTTCCAGGCCCACGCGCACGTTGCCGCCCATCAGCAGCCCCTGCGTCACCACGCGCGTCTGCTGCGCCCCGGCGCCGAGCACCGACCATACGTAGTGCTTGCCGAACAGCCGGTCCGCGGTGCGCTTCATGTGGGCGATATCCTCAGGGTGCGCACCAATGCCGCCCCGGATACCGAACACCGACTGAATGAACAGCGGCGCCTTGAGCAGGCCACGGTCAAGGAAGTGCGCCGCCGTGTAGAGGTGGCCGATGTCGTAGCACTCGATCTCGAAACGGGTCTGGTTGGCGTTGCAGGCTTCGAGGATGTGCGCGATATCGCGGAACGTGTTACGGAAGATGCGGTCGTCGCTGGCCTCCAGATACGGCCGCTCCCAGTCGTGCCGGAACTCCGTGTAGCGCCCGAGCATTTCATAGAGGCCGAAATTCATCGATCCCATGTTCAGCGACGCCACCTCTGGCTTGAAGCGCGCCACCGGCGCCAGCCGCTCCTCGATGGACATGGTGGGCGCGCCGCCGGTGGTGAGATTGAGCACCACGTCGGACTTGTCGCGGATCGCGCCGAGGAATTCACCGAACAGCACCGGATCCTGGCTCGGGATGCCGGTCTTCGGGTCGCGTGCGTGCAGATGGACGATGGCGGCGCCGGCATCGGCGGCCCCCACGGCCGAGTCTGCAATCTGCGCGGGCGTCACCGGCAGGTAGGGCGACATCGAGGGCGTATGGATCGAGCCCGTGATGGCGCAGGTAATGATGACCTTGTTGGAGATCTGCATGGAATGTTTCCGGAGAATGCGGGAAAGGGGTTCAGGCTTCGGTGTTGAGGCCGAACCACGGCGGCACCGCCGGCCCCCACTGGTGCATCGAGTCCTCTGGCGCATGATCACCGGCAGGCCACGTCGTGCCGGCCGAGATGTAGTCCATGTCGGCGGAGTACTCGCAGAACGAGCCCCAGGGGTCACGCACGTAGTGGAAGAAGTTGGAGCCAAGCACGTGGCGCCCGGTGCCCCAACCCTCCACATATCCGGCCGCCGCCATCTGCGCGGCACCCTGCCCTACCTGGTCGACGCTCGCCACGTCCCACGACGCGTGATGCCAGCCCTTCGCAGGGCTCGACGCGAAAGCGACCAGATGGTGGTCGCTGCCATGGGGCGCATGCGTGAAGGCGACCAGATCGCCGGAGCGGTCCGACAGGCGCAAGCCAAGCGCACGGTTGTAGAACGCGAGGGCGCGCGGCAGATCTGGCGTGAACAGCGCCACGTGTGACAGCCGGCGCGGGCGCACGGCGGGCACCTGATGACGGAACAACGCCCCGCGTGCATCGGAGCCCACGTGGACGCTCTCGATGGCGGGCTTGGCGAATGGGCTGGTCTTCGGGCCAACCCGCACCTGGATCAGGTTGCCATCGGGATCGTGGAACCAGATGCCAATGCCCGAGGCGTGGGGGGCGTTGTCCGCAGGCCGCCCGCCGGCGGCTTCGATCTGGCCTCGCAGCCCCTCGTAGTCGGCCTCGAAGCAATGGAAGCTCAGGTAGGCCAGTTCGCGCCGCTCGCCCGGGAAGAACCTGGCCCACACCTGATCATCCGGCGTGGTCGCGTCCAGCCGATCGCCGTGGTCGATCACGGACAGGCCAAACGACGTGTGGAACTGGCGGGCCTCTTCCAGACCAGGCACGATCAGCGCGTAGTGCCCGATCGAATGCACGGCGGCGTGTTGGTTATCGCTCATCGATACGCTCCGGTTCAGGCCGCTTCGTCGGCGATGGGGTTACGCAGCGTGGCAAAGCCGGTCAGGCTGACTTCGCAGACATCGCCGGGCCGCATCACCAGCTTCGGCTCGCGCGCCCAGCCCACGCCGCTCGGCGTGCCGGTCACGATCACGTCACCCGCTTCGAGCGTCAGCGCCTCGCTCAACGTGGAGATCAGCGTGGCGACATCGAAGATCAGCGTGTCGGTGCTGGCCGACTGCACCACCTCGCCATTCAGGCGAGTCTCCAGCGTCAGCCCCTTCGCCCCGGACGGCACCTCGCTGGCCGTGACAAGCTCGGGACCGAAGGCACCCGTGTTGTCGAAGTTCTTGCCCATGGTCCACTGCGGAGCGAGGAACTGGTACTCGCGCACCGACCCGTCGTTGAACAGCGCATAGCCGGCCACATGGCGCAGCGCATCCTCCTTGCGGATATGGCGGCCGCCCGATTTCAGCACCACGGCGAACTCCCCCTCGAAATCCAGCGAGTCCGAGACGCGCGGGCGGACGATGGGCTGCCCGTGCCCGGCCAGGCTGGTGTCGTAGCGCGGGAACATGGTCGGGTATTTCGGCTGTTCAAGCTTGCTCTCGCGCGTGTGGTCGGCGTAGTTCAGGCCCACGCAGAGCAGCTTGGGCGGATGCTCCAGGACGGGCAGGAACGTAACGTCGTCATCGGTGACCAGCGCGCCGCCGGGCACGTCATCGGCAAAGGTTTCGAGATCCTGCCCGCTGGCGAGCAGTGCTTCGAGGGGCGTGGCGCCCAGCACGCGGATCTTGTCGCCGACGCGCACGCCGGTCTGTTTCTTGCCATCGAGAATGAAGCGGAGGTATCGCATGGGAATCTGTCTCTGGTGAAATGTCGGGAATCAGCCTGCGCCAGCGAGCCAGGCGTCGTCGCTGTCGACCAGCGGCTGGACGGTCTCCGGCCGGTCGGCGCCGGGCAGGTCAGGGCGGGGTCGCTGGCCGGCGTGTGCCAGCAGGTACGAAAGAAAGCGATAGGAGGGCCGGTAGGCGGCAAGTTGCGCGGCGTCGAGCACGACGCGCTCCGACGGGTTGACCACGACCAGCCCGTCGCGCAGATAGACGATGCCCATCCGCGCAATGCGCCAGACACCGCTGCGCCGTTCGACTCGCTCGTGCAGCCGCGCGTGAGTGGTGACCTCCACCTCCACGCCATCGAGGTGCATTCGCGCAGTGACCGCGCAGGGCGTGTGGGCCAGTGCACGGTCGCCACGCAGCCTCACCAGCGTCGGCCCCATGAGGTGTGCCGAGTGCCGGCCCGCGTCGTACATCCGCTGCGAGGCCGCCACGAACTCCGCCCCGCTGCCGTGGAACCACGACACGTCAACCAACGCGTCGGCGTGATACGTCTCCAGCATCCGTGTCCACTGCGCCTGGTCCCGCGCAGCGCGTTCGGTCTGGACGACTTCGGTGATCTCGGCCTTGTCGAGCACGGCCAGCATCCTGTCTTGCATGATGTCTCCCCTCGCGAGTCAGGTAATCAGCCGGCTTTGGTGGTCGCCGCCACCGCCGGCATCGTGGGTTCGGCAACGCCGAGGTACAGGCGCATGCGGCGCACCCTGACGGCCAGTACCGCCGTGACCAGCGCCGTGGCAAGCAGCGGATACATTGCCGATTCCGGCCCATGGGCGCGCACCATCCAGGCCAGTGCCAGCGGCGTCAGGCCGCCAAACAGCGCAGCACCCACGTTGTACGGCACTGCGTAGCCGCTCTGGCGCACCTGCGTCGGAAAGAGCGCCGACACAAGCCCCGGCACCAGTGCCACCACGGCGCCGAGCGCCACACCGGGCAACGCGAACAGCAGCGCCAGCGAGCCATGCCCGGCAAGTACCGCCGGGAGCCATTGGAAGAAGCCGACAGACGCCACCAGCATGGCCACCGCACCGATGGCGAGCGAGCGGGACCATCCCAGCGTGTCGCTGAGGCGCCCCCAGAACGGCATCGACAGGCAGAGCGCGAACGACCCCCACATATTCGCTTGCAGCGCCGCCTGGCGCGGGACACCGTATTGCGTGGCGAGCAGCGTCGGCATGTACTGGAAGAAGATCACCGTGCCGACGGCCATGGTGAAACCGAGTGCCAGGCCAAACAGGCAGGCATCGGCGTGCTTCGTCAGCACGATGCGGATCGGCGTGGCCTGTGCCAGCTGGCGCGATTGCTGGATGCCCGCGTACAGGGGCGATTCCTCCAGTTGCCGGCGCAGGTACGACGCAGTCAGGCCGAACAGCCCGCCCACGATGAATGGCAGACGCCACGCCAGCGACGGGATGCCGGTGGCGCTGGCTATGTACGCCGACGCAGCGGCCGCGCCGGTCCCGAGCAGCAGCCCGGCCAGCACGATGCCGTGCATCGTGCCGCTGGCGGTACCGAGGCGCGATGGCGCGGCATGCTCCGACACGAAGACTGCCGCGCCCGGAAACTCGCCGCCCACTGCGCATCCCTGCAGCGCGCGCAGCACCAGCAGCGCCAGCGGCGCCAGCACGCCCGCCTGCTCGTAGGTCGGCAGTACGCCAATCAGGAACGTGGGCACCGCCATCAGGATCATCAGGAAGATGAACATCCGCTTGCGCCCGAACATGTCGGCGAAGTGGGCCAGCACGATGCCGGCGATGGGCCTCACCAGATAACCGACCGCGAAGATGCCCAGGGTCTGCATCTGGCTGACCCACGGCGACACGCCGGGCGGGAAGAATGCTTCGCTGATCGCCGCCGCGACGAACAGGAAGATCACGAAGTCGTAGTACTCCAGCATCGCACCGAGCGCGGCCAGGCCGAGCGTGCGTGCCTCCTTTCTGTGAATCATGGTTGTCTCCTCGTTTCCGCCACCGTCTTGCCGCGATGGCGCCCGCATGGGAAGGCCCGGCGGCTGCCGGGCTTGTGACTACGCGTGGCGGGCCTGGGGGCTGGCCAGCCGACCGTAGCGTCCGCCGTAGTACAGCAGCGGGCTGCTGTCGTGGTGATCGCACGCCTCAAGTGCGAGGACTTCGGCCACGTAGAGCTGGTGATCGCCGGCCGGATGGATGTCCGCCACGCGCACGATCAGGTGCGCGAGGCTTTCCGGCAGGAACGGCGTACCCGAACCGTGCAGCGCCATCTCGCCCAATCCTTCCATGGCCTTGCCGCCGAAATGCATGCTCAGCGCCTCCTGGTGTTCGCCGAGGAAGTTGATGCCGAAGGTGTCCCCTCGGGCCACGGATGCGCAGAAGCGCGACGCATTGCGCGCGGACACCAGCACCAGCCGGGGTTCCAGCGATACCGACATGAAAGCGTTGGCCGTCATGCCGGCCGGTGCGCCGTCGCGCATCCAGCTGACCACGGTGACGCCGGTGGCAAACTTGCCCATCACGCGGCGGAACCGCGTGGAATCGTCAAGATCGATGCTCATGCCCAGTTCCTCCTGCCCTCAGACCAGCGGCGTGTTCGGCGCCTGGCCGCACAGCATGCGGCCATACAGTTCGAGGTTGGTCGCCGTGCAGACGATGCCGTGCAGGTTCGCCACCCGCGCGTCGCGCCAGACACGGTTGAACGGGTTGCGCGTGCCCGCCAGCGATCCGCCTGAAGCGCTGGCCAGGATGTCGACCGCGTCCCACATCATCTTGCTGGCGTAGCCCGTATCCCGGCGGATGCGCGCCCGCGTCAGCGCATCAGGGATCGTGCCGGCTGCCGCATGGGCATCGATCTCGTCGACACACCGCTCCACCACCAGCCGGGCCGCATCGATCATGGCCGACGCCTCGCCGGCCTGCAGGTGCGTGACGGTGGCTTCGGACTGCTTCTCGTACCACGTGTACTGGATGCCGCGTCCCGGCAGCTTGTCGAGGAACATCTCCTGCGCGGCACGCGCGATGCCGAGCGCCGGGAACGTCAGGATGATGGCCGCCACGGGCATGAACGCCATGCGGTACAGCGCCTCGTCGTCGTTGAAGCGCGCCACGTAATCGCCGGCCAGGATCGACGACAGGCGCACGATGCGCGAATCAGGCACGAACTTGTCTTTCACGACCACGGACGTGCTGCCGCTGCCACGCAGGGCGATGGTGTCCCAGTCGTTCAGGAACTGGAGATCCGACGTCGGAATCAGCGCCATGCCCTGGTCGATGACGTTCCCGGCCTCGTCCACCAGCGGAATGCCGAGCAGATCCCACTGTGCGTGGTACACGCCGCTGTTGAACCCCCACATGCCCTCTTCCACGAGGTAGCCGCCCGCCACGCGTTTCACCACGGCCTTGCGCGGCGAGAGCACCCCCGCACTGCGGACCTTGGCGCCCGAGCCGAACACCTCCGCGCGTGCCGCATCGGGCAGGCAGGCCGCAGCCATCCAGTTGCAGACATTGATCAGTGCACACGCCCATGCGGCAGAGCCATCGCCGCGGCCGATCTCGCTGACGACTTCCATGTAGGTGCGCAGCGAGACCTGCAGGCCGCCAGCGTCCTTCGGCACCATCATGTCGAAGATGCCGGCGTCGTCGAGTTCGGCGACAGTGGCATCCGGCAGGCGCGCCAGCGCATCGACCTCGGCGGCGCGCGCCCGCAGCGCGGGCACCATGGCGGCGGCGCGGCGCAGCAGATCGGCACGGATCGAGATATCGTCGGATACGCGGGTGGATCGGATATCGGTTACGGCGGCCAGCGTCATCAGGGTCTCCTTTGTCTGGTCGTTGCTAAGAATGACGTTTTCGTTATTGTATAAACGCAGCGAGATCAGGCAAGATAGGGTTTTCGGCCGCTTCGGCATGAACATTCGTCACTGCAAGCCGAAGCGAAGCGCCGTCCACGGTCCAAATCCGAGGTCAACCCAGTGCCCCCGCTCACCTTCATCCCTACCGAACGCGAGGACCATCGCTCCGTCGCCGCGCGCAAGAAGCGAGAAGCCATGCGCACGCGCATCCTGCGCGCGATCATGGATCTGTACTCGGACCCCGCGAAGATCTCGACGTCGATCGAGGACGTGGCACGTGAAGCGGAGATCTCGCGGGGCACGTTCTACAAGCACTTCACGTCGCTGGACGAGGCGTTGATCGCCGTGGGCCGCGAGGTGACCGATCAGATGACGCAGGACATGCTGCCGATCTACGACGTGGTATCGGACCCCGTGAACCGCGTGAGCACCGGGCTGCGGCTGTTCCTGACGCGCGCGCTGACCGACCATCGCTGGGCGGCATTCGTGCTGCGCGCGGAACTGGTGGCGCAGGAATCGGTGCTGCTGACCTACGTGATGAAGGACCTGCGCCACGGCGCGCACGAGGGCCTCATGGAGTTCGACAACCTGCAGGCCGCCGTCGATTCGGTGATGGGCGCAACGGTGGAAGGCATCCGCACGATCCTGCTCAAGCGGACGAAAGACCCCGCGCAGTACATCGACAGCACGATCCGCATCACGCTGCGCGGCCTGGCCGTGGAGAAGCGCCGGGCCATCAAGGCCACGGAAACGTCACGCGAACTGGTCGACGCGCTCCCGCAAAGCGTGCGGCAGACGTGGCGGGCAGGCACCTGAAACGCTGCCGCGCCACCGGTGACGGAACGTCACGGTGACGTTTGTGTACGCCCAACGCTGCGCAATCCCTAGCTTGTTCCCCGACTCCCGTCTCATAAGAATGCACTCACCGCTGATGCCAGCCATGCGCCATGACGCAGGGCAGGCATCGATGAGTAAAACAGAGACGAGGAGACGACATGAGACACACCATCGCGCGTGCCACGCTGGCCACGCTGTCCCTTTGCGGGGCCGGCGCCGCTGCGGCCCAATCGAACGTGATCCTGTACGGCGTGGCCGACATGGGGATCGAATACGTGAACAACCTGGGCAACGTGCCCACGGCAGCCAATGGATTCAACCCCGGCCCCGCGCATAGCGTGACGAGGCTCACGTCCGGATCACGTGCCGGATCGCGCTGGGGGCTGCGCGGCACGGAGGATCTCGGCGGCGGACTCGGTGCCGTGTTCGCGCTGGAGAGCGGCTTCAACCTCGACTCCGGCACGCCGCAGCAGGGTGGCCGCCTGTTCGGACGCCAGGCGTTCGTCGGCGTGACAAAAGCCGGTGTCGGCCAACTGACGTTCGGGCGCCAGTACACCTCGATGTTCGAGGCGCTCGGCAACTTCTCGCCCACCCGGTACGGCGGCTACGAGCCCGCCGTACTGCAGTCGGGCGCGGCCTTCCGGGAAGACAACGTGGCCAAGTACACCGGAAAGTTTGGCGCCGTGACCGCGCTTGGGCACTACTCGTTCGGCAACGGCACGGTGCTGCCGCAGGTGGGCAACACGGGACTGGCGCTGGGCGGAAACGGCGAGATGCCGGGCAGCGCCAGGCGCGACAGCGCCTATGGCGTGGCGGTGGCGTACAACGGCAGCACATACGGTCTGGTGGCGGCGTACGACCAGGTCAACCCCACCATCGGCACCAGCAGCGGCACATTCCGCAAGTTCGCCGTGGGCGCCAGCTATACGGCCGGTGCGGCGAGCGTGATGGGAGGCTACCGCTGGGGCCAGAGCAAGGGTCCGGCCGGCGCGGACATCCAGCGCGACGACTACTACTGGCTCGGCGCGAACTACCAGTTCACGCCTGCGTTCTCGGTCACGCTGGAGTACACGTACGACAATCTGCGCAGCGTGTTCGGCAATCAGAACCTGCCGAACCCGTGGCAGGTCCTGCTGCTGGCGAGCTACAACCTGTCGAAGCGAACCGAACTCTACCTGTCGACCGCTTACTCGCGGAACGCCGGCCTGATGCTGGACTCGGGCCTGACCACCTACGCCAACACGCTCGCGCTTGGCAACAGTCTCGTGCTCGGCAATGGCAAGAACTCGATGTTCGGAGCCACGGTCGGGATCCGGCACCTCTTTTGACCCTCGACATAGGGGAACGGGGCGGCCACGGCCTGCGAAGCTGTTGCTTAAGCTATCATTTCGGCTTGACCAGTTCGAAGCGACACCTTCCGATGCCGAAGTCCTCCCCTTCGCCGCGCCCCACCACCCCGGTCGCCGGCGCCGGTGCAAAGCCGCGCAAGCCAGCGCCGGCGGGCAGCGCCGTGCAGCCGCTGCCGAGCGAGCGTCCCGACCACGACCTCGATCATTCCGTCGGTTATCTGCTGAACCGTGCCGCAAGCATCATTGCCGCGCGGTTCAGCGACGATCTGAAGCCCCATGGCATCAACCTGCAGGCGTGGCGGGTACTGGCCGCGCTGCGCCATGAAGACCACCAGACGCTGTCCGATCTCGCCAGCCATACCGGCGCGGAGATTTCGTACTTGTCCCGGGCGGTGGTGGCGTTGGAGGAAAGGGGGTTCCTGCGCCGCGATGTCTCGGCGTCGGACAAGCGCAATATCCACCTGTCGCTGACGCCAGCAGGCGCCGCCATCGTGGCCGAGCTCGCGCCCCGGGCCTGGGATATCGAACGCGCGTCGATGTCCGGCGTTTCACCAGCGGAACTGGCAGCCACGCTGAAGACACTGCGCGCGATCTTCACCAACCTCGTCGACGATTGCCAGGACGCCACCGGCGTCAACCGCAAGCTCACCGTGGCGCGCCGGGTCCGCCGCAAGGCCGCGCAGGAAGACCCGGACGCCTAGGCGCGTGCTGCGCGTGGCGATCAGAAAATGTGCCTGACGCCCAGCATCGCCCCCAACTGCGTGCCACCCGGCGACGCCGCCGCGCCAGGGTTGCTGCTCACCGACTGCGCCAGTTGGCCGCCGTTGTCGATGAACCCGGCCGTGGCATAGACCGACGTCCGCTTCGAGAAGCTGTACGTGCCGCGCAAAGCGTACAGCCATGCCTTGTTGGGACTGTCGTGATAACGCTGGTGATAGACCTGGCCCGCGACGTTAAAGGCCGGCGTCAGGTCATACGAGGCACCAAGCCAGAACAGGTCGCTGCGCGGCGCTGGGTTGCCGTCGTTGTCATGCCGCAGCCATCCCACCCCTGCCTTCACACGGTCGAACAGCGTGTAGGCGCTGAGCGACAGCCTGTCGTCCTTGCGGCCGCTGCTGGTCAGCCCGGCAAAGGCGCCCGGGCCGCCGCGCCACGAATCATAGGCAGCGGCCACGCCAAAATGCGGCGTCTCGTACATCAGCAGCGCCGACCACTCGCGGCAGGCCCTCTTGTCCGCGGGATTCTCCCCGGCGCAGTTGGTACTCGACGGACCAGGCGTGGCTACCGCCGCATCGCGCCCGAAGCTGTAGGTGGCGCCCACGGTCAGGCCACCGAACTTTCCCTTGTACGAGATGGCATTGTCCGCGCGCGAGTTCGGAATGGTGGGGTCGAGCGAACCGGAACCAAACGTGTTCGGCCCCAGGATGTCGGCGTCGAGCGTGGCCCAGAACATCATCGTGTACTGGCGTCCGAACGCCACCTGCCCCCACGGACCCGACAGCCCGACCCATGCCTGTCTGCCAAACAGGCGGTTGCCGAAGTTGGCCGCGCCGGAATCCGGGGCAAATCCCGATTCGAGCACGAACTGCGATTTCAGGCCGCCGCCCAGGTCTTCCACGCCGCGCAGGCCCCAGCGCGACGGCACGGAAGCCGAAAGATTCGGCATGCGGGCCACGGTGCCCTGCGTCGGGCCGGCATGATTGATGAACTCGACGCCGGTGTCCACCACACCATAGAGCGTCACGGATTGCGCGCCCGCCAGCGCGGGCAGGGCTGCCGCGCAGCCCAGCGCAAGATGGCTCAGTTTGATTGCCATGGTCTCCTCCTTTTATTTGTTCTGATGCGGACTCTCGCGGGCCTAGCTCGCCACGCCCAGGCGCGCTCCCTGGCTCGCCACCCGGGTCAACAGCCGCGCCGCGTTGCCGCCCTCGACCGCGCGCAGTTCTTCGGCGCTGAAACCAACGTCGCGCAATCCGGCGAACGTGGCCTGCGTGCCCTGTTCCGGGACGAACGGGAAATCCGTGCCCAGCACGACATTGGCGGGGGTGACCAGCTTCAGCAGCGACGCCATCGTGATGGGGTTCGCGGCAATCGCGGTGTCGTAGTACAGGCGCTTGAGCAGCGGCATCACGCCCTCCGGCACCTGCTTCGCGAGGGTCTTGTCGAGCGAACCCAGGATCGCCATCCGGGTGGCCAGGTAGGGCACCGTCCCGCCGGCATGCGAGAAGATGAAGCGGATGTCCGGGCAGCGGCTGAAGACGCCCGAGAACATCAGGCTGGCCACGGCGCGCGTGGTGTCGTGCGGGAACTCGATCAATGAGTCGGGCTGCTCCGGCAGCAGGCCGCGGTGGCATTGGCAGGAGGTGGGGTGGACATAGACCACGGCCTTGCGGCGGTTCAGTTCCGCGAAGACCGGGGCGAAATCGGCATGGCCCAGGTACTTGTCACCATAGTTGGTCATCATCCCGATACCGTCGGCCTTCAGCACGTCGAAGGCGTGGGTCATTTCGGTCATTGCCGCGCGGACATCGGGCAGCGGCAGCGCGCTGAACGTGCCGAAGCGGGACGGGTGGTCGCTGACCATCTGTGCCGCGAACTCGTTGCAGGCGCGCGTGAGATGGCGCGTGCGCGCCATGTCCGGCATCCACAGCGGCGGGGCCGAGACCACCGCCGTGGTGATGCCGTGCCGGTCCATGACACCGAGCGAATCGGCCACTTTCCACTGGGGCGCCACGCGGTTCGGCGCCGGGGCGCCGATGGCCTGTTCGCCCATGGTCTGGCGGAAGACCGGCGGAAGGATGTGGTGATGGACATCGATGCGCTGCACGCCCGCCGCAGTGTCCTGGGCTTGCGGCTGCGCTTGCGCCTGGGCGCGCGCCGGCACAGCCTGGCTGGCCAGCAGGCCCCCCAGCATCGCACCGATCTTGCGGCGCATGGGACTGGCCGGGCGTGCGCCCGAAGGGTGATCCACGTCTTCTTTCCTGTTTTGCATTGGCGTCATCAGATAAGGGTTGGACAGCGGGTGCACCGTTTTCCGGGCGACACGGCACCCTGCCCGCGCGGTGGCGGGCATGGCTGGCCGGTTGCCCGGCGGCGGTGCTGGATGCTTCGGTACTGCGCGACGGGGCGTACGGCGCCCCGTCAGGCGGGTTCGGCCACCACGCGATTCTCGATGTGCCCGATGCCATCGATCTCCGCGCGCATGACATCGCCCACCTTCAGGTAGGACGGCGGGTCCATCGCCACGCCTACGCCCGAGGGTGTGCCGGTTGCCAGCAGGTCGCCCGGTTCCAGCGTGAACGCCTTCGAGAGGTGCACCACCTGGTCGTAGATGTCATGGATCATGGCGCCGGTCACGTCGTCCTGCCGCAATTCGCCGTTGACCCACAGGCGCAGACGAAGCGCATGCGGATCGCCGAGTTCGTCGGGGGTGACGATCCACGGGCCGATCGGGCCGCACGTATCGAACGACTTGCCGATCGTCATGGTCTGGGAGGCAAGCTGCCAGTCGCGCACCGAGACGTCGTTGCAGACCATGTATCCGGCGATGACGGACGGCGCATCTTCGCGGCTGACGTGGCGGCAGCGGCGGCCGATCACCGCGCACAACTCCACTTCGTAGTCGAGCTGCGTCGAGACCACCGGCATGTGCACATCGCCGAACGGGTCGTTGATGCACGACACCTGCTTGTTGAACCACACCTGGGTAGGTGGCGTGTGCACGCCAACCTTGGCGGCCTCGGCCACGTGCTTGCGGTAGTTCATGCCGATGGCCAGGTACTTCGACGGCGTCGGCACGGGCGCCAGCAGTTTCACCGCCGGCAGCGGCGCGGTAAAGCCGCCGCGCACCGCGCGGGCGCGATCAAGGGCCTCGGGCCCCGCTTCGAGCAGTTCCTGCATGGTCTCGGGCAGCGCGGGATCATTGCGGGGCAGGTCGATCACGAGGTCGCCCTCGACCTTGCCGATGGAGGTGCTGCCGTTGTGGAGATAGGTAACGAGCTTCATGGTGGGACAGGTATTGAAGATGGAAAAAAAGTGATCGGGTGCGGCGTCAGGCCGCCGTGGCGCCGGACGTGCCTTCCTGCGCCGCAGGCTCCCGGGGATGTCTTACGGGGAACGGATACTGGCGCGGCAGGCGCAGCAGCATCAGCGCCGCGCAGGCCAGCACCGCGACAAACCCGATCAGCGCCGGACGATAGGAGCCCGCCAGGTCATAGGTGGCACCCATCACGAACGGGCCCAGCCCGGTGCCGACCGTGAAGGCCGCGAACAGGTAGCCGTAGATCTGGCCGAACGCACGCAGGCCGAAATAGCGGCTCTGCAGATAGGCGATGAGGTCGACCTCCGCCCCCATGCCGATACCGACCAGCACCGCGCCCACCGTCGTCAGGGTGACGTCGCTGCTGCCGAGCAAGGTCAGCACGCCCAGTGCGGGCAGCAGCACGAAGGCAATGGCGACATGGGGGCCAAAGAAGCGGTCCAGCAGGTAGCCGCACAGCAGGCGGCCCGCGATCAGCGACGCGCCGATACCGGAGAACACCGTGACGGCCTGGCTCGACGGAATGCCACGATCGGTCAGCAGCGGCACCAGATGCACGATGGTGCCGTTGGCGACGATCGGGATGCACAGGAACACCACGGCCATGACCCAGAAGTCCTTGTGGCGCAGCGCCTCGCGTGCCTCCAGGCCCGGCAGCGGCCGCACGCGTGCCGCCACGCTTCCGGTATCGGCCGACACGTCACGAACCAGCAATGCCACGGCGGGAAACGCGATGCAGAACACGGTCACGCCTACCGCCACGAACGCGCCGCGCCAGCCGAAGTTGTCCAGGTAAGCCTGCGTCAGCCGAGGCACCAGGGCCGCCCCAAGGCCGACGCCGGTCATGGCGATACCCATGGCCAGGCCACGCTGGCGATCGAACGCCGCGGCAATCGCCTTGGCATAGGGCAGTGGCGCCTGGCCGGCACTGAACAGGCCCATCAGCGCAAACATCGCCAGGAATGCAGCCGGCGCTGCCGGCGCCAGCGACATGGCCGCGACGGCCAGCGCAAACAGCGTGATGGCGGCGAGCGTGACCGGCTTGATGCCGCGCGCATCGATCAGCTTGCCGGCAACCGGCGTGGCAATGGCAGCGAAGATCGAGCCCAGCATGACCGCCGCCGAAAGGACACTGCGGTTCCAGCCGAACTCGGCCATGATCGGCTTCATGAGCACCGATGCCGAGAACTGCAGCACCGTCACATTGCCGACGATCAGCCCGAGCACCGAGCCGATGACGATCCACCAGGGGCCGCGCAGCAGCCGGTTGGGACGAGTGGGGGCGTGCACATTTGTCTCCAGATGATTTCTTATGGTCGGACTGGCGCGCCGGCCCGCAACGGCGGCGCGCATCTCGTCCGGTACTACGGCTGCAGCGCGGGCGCCTGCTCCAGGAATTTCCCGGCGTGGAAGAGCAGCGGCGTCTTGGCCTCGTAGCCAAACCGCTCCACCTGCCCGAGCACCATCACGTGATCCCCGAAAGGCACCACGGCGGAGGTGCGGCACTCGAAGCAGGCCAGCGCGTCGTCGAGCAATGGCACATCGCCCAGACCGGGGCGTACGTCATCGACGATGGCGAACTTGTCAGGCGATGGGCGGGCGAAGTGCGACGCCAGGTGCTGCTGCTCCGCGGTCAGCACGTGCACGGCGAAGAACTCCGACTCCGAGAACGCCTGCAGGCTGGGCGCGCGGTCGCTGAGATACCAGGCCACCAGCGGCGGGTCCAGCGACACCGAGCAGAACGAGTTGATGGTCAGCGCCGCACGCTGGCCTTCGGCGGTACAGGTGGTGACGATGCAGACGCCGGTGGCAAAGCGTCCCAGCGCGTTGCGCAGGTCACGGCTGTCGATAGGCTGGGTCATGACATCGGCGCTCATGATTGGATTTCCTCCGCGCTGGCCGCGGTGACAGGGACCGTGTTGACCCCCGCGCCGGTAAAGCAGCGCGGGTCGCGGGTCGATCCCCAGTAGTCGAGTGACAGTGGCGACGGCTCGATCCGGCGCGGCGCGCGCGGGAACGTCTCCGGGAATGCCTCCATGCCGAAGCTGTACTCCATGGTCAGACCGTCCGGATCGAGGAAGTACAGGAAGACGCTGTCCGACGCCGGGTGTCGGCCCGGGCCGAACACCACGTCCGAGCCCGCCGTCTTCAGCCGCACCAGCGCGCGGCCGATGTCGTCGATCTCGGTAACCATGTAGTTGACGTGGTGCAGGCACCGCCGATCGAACCTGGCGATGCCGATGCCGTGGTGATAGGGGTTCGGCCAGCAGCGCATGAAGGTGATGAAGTCGCCAACCGAATCCGATTCGCGGAAATTCAACACATCCCGCCAGAAGGCGACCGCGCGTGCGGCGTCGGGGGTGTTGAACACCACGTGGCCCAGACGCTGGATGCGTGTCACGGTTGGCGCGAAAGGCCGTGCAGAGTCGGGCGCCGGAATATAGAACTCCAGCATGGCACCCACCCACGGCTCGAAGAAGCGGATGGCGCGCGCCTGCGCCCGTGCGGCGCACGTGGCGGGCGGCACTTCCTCGACCGGCAGTCCTGCCGCAGCCAGCCGCGCGAGCAGCGGCGCAAACTGCGCGGCGTCTTCGAGCATAAAGCCGGCGCAGCGCAGCCCGGCCGCATCACCGGGGAACAGCACAAGGCTGTGGTGGTCGTGGTCGCAGCGCAGGCGCACCTCGCCCTCGCCGCCGGTATCCACGTACTGCAGGCCCACCACTTCCTCGTAGAAGCGGCGCGAACGCTGCAGGTCGGTCACGTTGAGTTCGACGCGACCCAGTTTCTGATGTCGGATCATCGCTCGCTCCTCAATACTGCCCGCGCGGCGGCAGACCCAGCCGCATCTGGCCGTACATGCTTGATACGGCGTGCCAGTTGACACTGATATGGTGGGCCACCGCGTTGATGTCGCGCCACGCGCGCTGCACGCCGTTGTCGAGCTGGATGCCGGTGCCGCCGACCACGTCATAGAGTTCGTTGATCGCCTCCACACAGAGCTGCACGGCGTAGGCGTGCCCGCGTCGCACCGTGATGCGCTGGGCGGCGCTGAGCCGGGTGCCGGCGGCTACCAGGTCCGTGGCCAGTTGCAGGTCGCGCTGCAAGATCAGCTGGGCGGCATCCACCGCGGCCTCGCCCCGCGCCACGGCGGACTGCACGTGGCCGAACTGGGCAATCGATTGCCCGCCGCCCGCGAAGGCACCTCGCGTGGCGCGCGCGGCCACGCTCTCGACAAACTCGTCCAGCGCCCCGCGCAAGGCCGCCACGGCGGGGTTGGCCAGCAACGGCGGGAAGCCGCTGAGGAAGGGCAGGCGATAGATCGGCGACGTGTGCAGTTCGGCGCCGGGGCCCTCCTGTTCGAGCACGTCTGCAAAGGCCACGGTGCGGTGTGCCGGTACGAACACCGGCTCGCTGATGGCGATGTCCTTGCTGCCCGTGCCGGCCAGGCCTACCGTGTGCCACGTATCGACGATCTCGTACTCGCCTTTGGGCACCAGCAGAAACAGCGGGCGCGGCGGCTTGCCTTCCTCCTGCGGCACCATCGCACCAAGCGACATCCACTGGGCGTTGTCGCAATTGCTGCCGAAGCTCCAGCGGCCTTGCAGGCGGTAGCCGCCGTCCACCGGTTCGGCCTTGCCCGTGGGCGCGATGCAGGAGGCAAGCAGCGCGTCGGGCGACGCGCCCCACACATCGTGCTGCGCCTCGCCCGGAAACATGCCGAGCACCCACGAAGCCGCCGCGCTCAGGCCATAGCACCAGCCGGTGGAGGTACAGCCCTGCCCCAGCTCGAACGCCAGGCGGCGCAGGACTTCGAGCCCCAGTTCATGTCCGCCGAACCGCTTCGGCTGCACCACGCGGTACAGGCCCGCGGCAATCAGTTGCTCCGTGATGTCGGCCGAGACGCGGCGATCGAGCTCCGTCTGGCGGGCGCGCTGCGCAATGATCGGGCGGAGCCGGGCGACGGCCTCCATCAGTTTGGCCTGCACGGCCGTGTCGGCAGGCGCTGCCGGGGCGGGTGCAGTGGGGCGATCCAGTACAGCTTGGGGTGTGGCCATCGAACGACTCTCCTAAATTGTTGCAAAAGCAACCTAACCGTGCTCGAATTAAAGCCGATGACAGTTGCTTTTGCAACCGTTTTGCGCGCACTTCCCTATCAGGAGATACCCGAATGAACGCCCCCTTCCTGCACTCCGGCTGCGGATGCCTCGATGTCCACACGCACGTCATACCAGCCGAATTCCCGCGCTACCTGGGCCGCCGCGCCAACGTGCCCTGGCCCTCGATGCGCGCCGCGCAGCCCTGCCATCGGCACGTGGTCATCTCGGAGCAGATCTATCGCACGGTGCCGCATCACTCCTGGGATACCGGCGCCCGGCTGGCCGACATGGACGCCACCGACGTCGGCCACCAGGTGCTTTCGCCAATGCCGGAACTGCTGTCCTATTGGATGGAAGGAGACGATGCCGCGGTGCTGTCGCGCTATCTGAACGAGACGCTGGCAGGCATGGTGGCGAGCGCTCCCACCCGGTTCAGTGCGCTCGGTGCGGCACCGCTGCAGGATGTGGATCGCGCCATTGCGGAACTGGCCCATGCGGTGGGCACGCTGGGACTGGCGGGGGTGGAGGTGGGCAGCAACGTGATGGGCGTGCCGATTGGCGACGCGCGCTTCTGGCCCTTCTTCGAGGCAGCGCAGGCGCTCGACGCGGCGATCTTCGTCCACCCGCTGCGGCCGGCCGGCATGGAGCGGCTGCTCGGGCCGTCCGCGCTGGAACAAGTGGTGGCATTCCCGGGCGAGATCGGGCTGGCCGCGGCATCACTGATGACGGGCGGGCTGCTTGCGCGCTTTCCGAACCTGCGGATTGCACTGAGCCATGGAGGCGGCTCGATCCAGGCGCTGGTGCCCCGGATGCAGTTTGCGTGGGAGAAACAGGGCGCACTGCGCGACGCCATCGCGCTGGCGCCCGTGGAAGCGGCCCGCGCGCTCTATTACGACGACCTGCTCTACAGCCCGCAGGCCATCCGCGCGCTCGTGGAGCTGGTTGGCGACGACCGCGTCATGATCGGGACCGACTATCCCTTCGCCATCATGGACGCCGACCCCGCCGCGCGCATTGCATCGCTCGGCCTGCCTGGGGACGTGACCGAACGGCTGCGCTGGAAGAACGCCGCAACGTGGCTGGGCCGCATCTGACTCGGCAGGCCCCGGTGCCGGCCGGCCCGCGATACAGCCGGCCGGCACCGCGCGTCTCACATCGCACGGCTCAATGGTGATGGGGGAAGAAGTCCTGCGTGATCTGCTTGTACTCCAGGAAGTCCTCCACCGATGCCAGCCCACCCAGCCGCCCCAGTCCGCTCGACTTGAAGCCGCCCTCTTCCATTTCCACGGCGAGGTTGGCCCAGCTGTTGATCGAGATGAGCCCGGCCTGCAGCCGCCGCGCCACGCGGATCGGCCGGTCGGCATCGCGGCTCCACACGCAGGCGCTCAGGCCGTAGTCGCTGTCGTTGGCCAGCGCAATGGCGTCGGCTTCGGTATCGAAGACCTGCAGCGTCTGAACCGGGCCGAACGTTTCCTCGCGTGCGATCGGCAGGCGCTGGTCGGCAATCTCCAGCAGCGTGGGCCGATAGAACGCGCCACCGGCCAGCGCCGGATCGTCGAGCGCCGGTCCGCCCCGCACCAGCACCCTGGCGCCCGCCGCGATCGACGCTTCCACCACCTTGTCCACGCGCGCCACGGCCGCCTTGTCGATCAGCGGACCCATCTGGCTCGACGTCTCCCGCGCCGGGCCCACGCGCACGGCCTGCAACCGCTGCGCCAGACCACTACGCACGGCATCGGCGATACCCCGCTGCACCAGGACGCGGCTGCCTGTCATGCAGAATTGCCCGGCGAACACCGTGCACGATTTCTCCAGCACAGGCAGTACCGCGGCCAGATCGGCATCGTCGAAGATCAGATGGGGGGTCTTGCCACCCAGTTCGAGGCCCACGCGCTTGAGGCGGTCCGCCGCCGCGCGGGCAATTGCCCGGCCGGTCGCGGTGCTGCCTGTGAAGCTGACCGCCGGCACCAGTGGCGAATCCACGAGCAGGCGGGCGCCGTCCGCGCCGGACTCGGTCACGATATTGACCACGCCGCGCGGTAGCTCCGGCACGCTGGCGATGATGCCGGCAAGCAGCGCGGCGGTCTGCGCGGCCTGATGCGGCATCTTGACCACCGCCGTGCAGCCTGCGGCCAAGGCCGGTGCCAGGGCGCGGATACACAGATAGGCCGGCGAGTTCCAGGGGATGATGAGACCGGCCACGCCCACCGCTTCCCGGATGCTCATGGCCTGCTGGCCGGGGCGGCTTTCCACCACGCGACCGAAGTTGTGCATCGCCAGCCCGGACACGAACCGCAGCGCACGCGGAATCAACGATGCCTCGAACGTCGCCTCGGGGCGGATCTTGCCGTTCTCGGCGCACAGTGTGTCCACGACCTCGTGCTGCCGGCTCGCGAATGCGTCGGCAAGGCGGCCCAGCGCCGTTGCCCGCAGGTAGGCGTCGTCCTTCCATGGACTGCCGGCGAACGCTTCCGCCGCCGCATCGATCGCCAGTTGCATCGTGGCAACCGGCGCATCGTGGTAATAGCCAATTACCTGGCCCGTCGCCGGGTCGATACTCTCCCTGCACTGTCCTTCGGCAAGCCATTCGCCACGGATCCAGTGCATTGCCTCCGCCTTCTCTCTCATGGAGTTGTCCCCTGTCGGTAGATCGTGAAAGACGACCTGGCGCGCAGCGGCGCCGTGCCCCAGGCCGATCCTACTAGTTGTTAAACCAACTAATGATTCGCCGCCAATTGAAGCACACACAGGTTGCTTTTACAACCCATGACTTTCCGCAATACCGCTGGCT
Source organism: Cupriavidus agavae (assembly GCF_004217045.1). Classification (GTDB taxonomy): domain Bacteria; phylum Pseudomonadota; class Gammaproteobacteria; order Burkholderiales; family Burkholderiaceae; genus Cupriavidus; species Cupriavidus agavae. The sequence goes on along the minus strand of NZ_SGXM01000004.1, from coordinate 287,302 downwards.
TTTCTCCGGGGGGAGGGTACGAAAAAAGGGGCGGCCCGGAAGCCGCCCCTTTCTTTCTCTCAGCCCACGGCAACGCTCAGCGCGTTCGCTGGTCGGTATGTACGAGTCCGGCCACTACAGTTGCCCGGCTTCGGCCGTCTGGGGAGTCGGGACGACGGCGGCCTGCGCCAGTTCCTCGGTCACCCGGATCTCCGCGCCCACCGGCGTCATCTGCGCGGTGGCCGCGAAAGGCGCCGCCGATACCGGCGCCGGATGCGCGCGGCGGCGCAACAGGAAATAAGCCGCCAGCGCCGCATGCAGCACGAGGAACGCCCAGAACAGCCCACCCGGCCCCGAGCGGTTCATCAGGGGCGAAATCAACAGCGGACTGGCCGCCGCGCCCACCGAGTTGATCAGCAGCATGCCCTGGATGACGCGTACCAGTTCGCGCGGCTCCGCACGGTCTGCCGAATGGCTCACGGCCACCGGATAGATGGCGAAGATGCCGCCGCCGATCAGGAACATCAGCACGCTCAGCACGGGCGGATAGCTCGGCAGCACAAGCACCAGCAGCGACACCACGGCACAACCCGCGCTCAGCGCCAGCAGCACGGTCTGCCGGTCCTGCCGGTCCGACCAGCGGCCCACGGGATATTGCAGTGCCATCGCCCCGCAGATCGCACAGGCCATCATGTCGCCCACCTCGCTGACGCTCAGTCCTTCGCGCTGCAGGTAGATGGGCAGCAGTGTGTAGACCGCCGCAATGCCGATGCCGGAACCCAGGCTGCCGATCGCGCCGGCTGGCGTCACGCGGAAAAGGTCCTGCGGCATCAACGGTTCGGCATGGCCAACTTCCGGCGCGGTCCGGGGCAGGATCGCCATCGGCAATACGGCCATCGCGCCCAGCACACCGGCCGCCATGAACGGCACGCTGTCGACAGCGGTGCCAATGGCGCCGAGGCTCATCTGGGCCAGCATGATCGAACCATAGAGCGCGATCATGTAGATCGCCAGCAGCCGGCCCCGGGATTTGGTGTCGCCGGCCAGCAGCAACCAGCTTTCCACGACCAGGTAGATGCCCACCATCGCCCAGCCGTTGACGAGCCGAAGCAGCAGCCAGACCCACGGGTCGGGAATCAGCCCCTGCAGCAGGTAGGTGATGGAAACCAGCGACGCGAAGCTGCTGTACGACCGGATATGGCCGATGCGGGAAATCAGCCGATCGCTCGTGACCGCGCCGAGCGTGAGCCCGACGAAGTAGGCGGACGAGATGGCCCCGATCATCGTGGCCGAAACACCCGCCGCGTCGAGCCTGAGAGACGTCAGGGAGGACATGAAGCCACTTCCCAGACTAACAATGAACAACCCCAAAAGTGGACCCAGCGCCACCGCCCACGTATTCCGCGACACAACCTTCCTCTCAGCAATTTCGAACGCAGCGCGGAGCATACCTGAGCTTGCCCCGGGCCTTACCGGAATGACGTCGAGTGCTGGAACGAAACGGGGGCGGGCGGGCCCTCCCCCCGGACTGATCCGGCCACCTGCTTACCAGCGGTAGCGCACGCCTTCGGCGCCGAATGAATGACGTTCAGGGCATCCGAGCCCCATCCACGATCAATACTCCGAACATCGCTTCCAGCTGCGCGGCCAGACCAGATGGGTCGGCGTCAGTCAGGCCGTCCAGTTCGACGATCTGCCGCATGACTTGAAAGCCGGCAATGACCGACAGAAACATGGCGGCGCGCTGGTTCGGATCGGCGCCCGGCAGCAGGCTCGCCAGCGGTGCCGCGAAGTGTGCTTCGAATGCCTTCCGCAAGATCTTCGCGGCCGGCGGATGGTTCGCCGAGCGCAGCATGATGAGAAATCCGTCCAGCGGCGTCTGCTCGGGCGCCGTCTTCGCTACCAAGGCCGTGGCCGCCCGGCGGCAAAAGTCTGAAAGATCGGGGGCACCGCGCATCGACTCCTCGGTCAGGATGCCCGGAGCGGACAGCACCAGTTCGACAACCTCCTCGAACAACTCCTCTTTCGACCCGAAGTATCGATTGACGAGCATGGCGGTCACCCCTGCGTTCTCCGCGATCTCGCGCACCCCAACGTCATAGCCTCGCTCGGTGAACGCCTGGCGCGCCGACACGAGGATTGCCTGGCGAGTAGCGGCGCCCTTCCTGCCCAATGGCTTCATAAATCAAACACCCGTAGATTTTTCGATACCAAAAGTATACACTGGTAGAAATATTGCTCCAGGAGAAGCAACATGAATCTGCAATTGACTGGAAAGCGCGCCCTGGTGACAGGGTCCACCGCAGGGCTCGGCGAAGCCATCGCGAAGTTCCTGGCTGCGGAGGGCGCGACCGTAGTCATCAACGGCCGTAGCCACGAGCGCGCCGCAGCCGTCGTGGCAGCGATCACCGCGGAGGGTGGAAAAGCCGAAATGGCTCTGGGAGACTTGGCGACAGATGCGGGGGCTGACGCCGTGGTCGCAGAGGCGTGCAGGAGCGGCGCGATCGATATCCTCGTCAACAATGCTGGCTACTACCACCATCTCGATTGGAACACCGCTTCCACCGAGAGATGGATGGAAACCTTTGACGTCAATGTTCTATCCGCCGTGCGGATGATTCAGCGGCTGGTGCCTTCCATGCGTGAAGCCCGCTGGGGTCGCGTCATCCAGATTGGCGGGGGGCTCGCCGGCCAGCCGATTTCCATGCAGCCCGATTACAACGCCTCGCTCGCGGCGCGGCACAATCTGGCTGTCTCGTTGGCCCGGGATCTCAAGAACTCAGGCGTCACATCGAATATCGTGGCACCCGGCGCCGTCCTGGTGCCCTCCGTCAAGGAACTGCTGGAAAAAATCGCTCCGGCACATGGTTGGGGCGAATCCTGGGAGGACATCGAGCAGGGCTGCGTACGCGATATGGTGCCCAACGACGTCGGACGCCTTGGCCGGCCAGATGAAATCGCGGCGGCGGTGGCGTATCTGGCGAGCCCCTACGCGGCCTATATCAGCGGTGCCACCATTCGCGTCGATGGTGGCACCGTCCGGGCCGTGTTCTGACGGGCGCCGGCACGGCTATCGGCCTGGCCCATTCTTGAAATTCACCCTCTACGAAGCGCAGGGTATCGCACCATTCATCGAGCACAGCCCCCTCATGAGTTGGTTACACACTGCCTTTGGTGTGCGGGGAGCCAGCGCCGTCATCGGTACGCTGGAACTGGCGACAGCCGCCGCGCTGACCGTTGGCGCTTTCCACCGTGGTGTTTCCGTATTGGGTGCCGTGATGTCCTGCGCCACCTACGCTATCACTCTGACGTTCTTCTTCACGACGCCGGGTGTTGCCGAGCCGACTGCCGGCGGATTCCCGGCCATCTCCGCGCCGATCGGCCAGTTCCTGTTGAAGGATCTGGTGTTGCTGGCGGCGTCCGTCGTGCTGCTGCAATCCTCTCTCGCGCACTGGAAAGCTCGCGCGTAACGCTCACTGATGCGCAAGGGCGTTGACGTGCAGAACATTGCCGACGCCCGCCGCGTTGCGACGTGCGTCGGCGTAGCGGCGCGGCGCCTTACCTGGAGGGCGTAGCCAACGGTACGCCCTTCTTCACGACGTACGTCGCCAACTCCGATGACTTACCACTCCCCACGTTGCGAGCGGAATGCGCCACGCCAGCGGGAATGAAGAGCGCCTGGCCGGCCTTGAGCGTCACGGGCGGGCTATCGCCAAGCTGGTACTCCAGCGTCCCCTCCAGCACGTAGGCGATTTCTTCGCCCGGATGGACGTGCTTCGGCGCAAATGCGCCCGGTTCAAAGTCCACACGGACCTGCACCCCTTCGAGATGCGGCGTGCTCAACTCATGCTTGACCAGATCCGTGCGATGGATGCCAGGTACCTGCGCCTGGGCGGTCGACAACGCCATCGCGCCAGTCAGCGCGAGCGTTGCGATTGAAATGATCTTGTTCATGGTGATCTCCAGAGGATGGGATATGCGATGAGGCACGGCGCGCCAGACGACGTGGATGTCCACATTGAGGTTGCCGCGCAAGGCTTTCGAGTAGGGGCAGATCAAATGCGCACGTGCCGCCAGGGCGCGTGCAAGGGCGGCATCGCGGGAATGGCCGTTCCGACCTCCCGTCGTGCGGGTCCTGCCGGTGTAGATCACAGTGTCGATAGCTTGCGTCATGAATATCAGGGATGTCAGGAGTGTTCGCCACTTGTGGAATGCGACGGACCGTGGTGGCGACACGGTCCACGCGAGTTCGTTTCAAGGGAGGAAGGCCGCGCGGACCTCGTCCACTGTCTCGTCTGGACGTTGGAGATGGGGGTAATGGCCGGTAGCAGGCAACAGTCGAAGAGGCGCGGCGGTCCGGTGCGAGAATTCGACGCCCATCTCCTTGTTGATATAGATGTCCTGTTCGCCCCAGACCAGACGCACCGGCGTTTTCAGCTTCGGCAGTTGCGCTTCCAGGGCATGCTGGTCCCGCGTGAAGTGCGCGTAGTAGTGCGCAAACGCATCGGCGGACGAAAGGTGTCCGTTCTGCCAGCCGTGTGCCATGTCGGCCTGGTACCGGGCATCAAGCGCATAGCGTTGCCCTTCCGGTAATCCTCGCGTGAATGCGTTCTTCAGTATCTCGTCGCGAGAGGCATTGAAAGTCTTTCGAACAGTTTCGGCCGACGCTGGATCCTTTAGCGCCTGCAGGCGCTCCTGCATGTACTGCGGCCGGTCGAACGGTGCGAAATCCCCGACCACGATCATGCGGGCGATATCCGGTCGGTCGACGGCAGCCAGCAGCGCTGGCAAGGCGCCAATATCGGTCGCATAGATCACCAGGCGGCTACCGCCGATACCTGTCTTGTCGATGTAGCGTGTGAGGATCGTGGCGTAGTCGCGAGGCGCATAGGCGAAACGCTCCACAGGTGGACGCGAGGATTCGCCGAATCCGGGCCAGTCGAAAGCATGAACTTCGAACTCTCGGCCGAGCGTCGTGGCAATCTCTCTCCAGGCAAACATGGTTTCGGGAAAGCCGTGCAGGAAAAGCACGGCGCCCTTGGGCGATGACGGCCGGATCACCATGTGTCGCAACCACATCCCTGCACCGACATCCACTTTGCTGACTTCGAATGCGACCTCGGCAACGTCGTGTGACGTTGCGATGGCGCTCGACGCGTTGCCCAACAGCGCGGCCGACACACTGGCAACCGTCGCCACCATGCAGGCTGACCGACGCATAGTTGATTTCGTACCCATCTCCTTCCTCCTCGTGCCAGCAAAGCTGCGCTGAATGTTGCATATGCAGCATTAGAGCCAGGCGATGTATCTGTCCTGTGAGAGTGGGCCGATAAAAACGTATCGTTATGTGTGCAGGAGTCAGGCGGATACATGCCTGTACAAAAATCCAGCACGTCTACTATTGCTTCAAGGCATCATCGGCGCCCGTTGGAGTATCCATATCCTGGAGTCAGACATGAGAGCCCTCGCTCCCCTACTTGCTGTCATTGTTCTCGCGGCTGCGCCGATCGGTGCCATCGCGCAAACTGCTGTCGACGCGTTTCGTCCACCAGCTGTCTTGCCCTTGGCTGATGAGTCGGCGCCACGGATCGTGGGCTATCCAGCGTTGCCGGAACCTCTCGCCAGGGGTGTCGTGATCGTACAGTTCCGGACTGAGAATTTTCGTGTGATCCCGGTGTTTGGCAAGGCGGCCGCGCAGGTTTCGCCCCGCGTCGGCCATCTGCATGTGACCGTTGACGATGGCCCGGCAACGTGGGCGCACACCAGCGAGGATCCGATCATCGTGGTGGGGTTGCCGCCGGGACCGCACCGGGTGCGTCTGGAACTGGCCGACCCTACACACAAGATTCTGGCAACGGAAACGGTTTCCGTGACCGTCCCCGACACACGGTCGCCGAACGCCACCGCGGCACCGCCAGCACATCGGCACTAAGTGCGGTACGCTGGCGCTACTTCGCTGCGTCACGCATGACATGACTTCAAGAAAGCGTTCCCATTCTGGCCCCACAGGCGCCGATATCTTCCAGCACTGCGTGATGACGCGCGCCCGGCAGATCTCGCGTGTGCTGACCGCCGCCTACGATCAGGCATTGCGCCCATTCGGCATTAACGCCACGCAGTTCACGCTGCTGGTGCTCGTCCATGAACTGGGTCCGATCAGCCGTGCCGATCTCGGACGGCGCAATCACCACGATCGATCTACGCTGACACGCAACCTACAACCTTTGCTGACGGAAGGCTGGATTGCGGAGGACGTGGCGGACGCTGCGGATGGTCGCTCGCGTCCACTTTCAGTGACCTGCGCAGGGAAATCCGTGCTGAAGGACGCCGGGCCGGCTTGGGCGGAAGCACAGGCGATGGCTACAGCGGCAATCGGGGATGAAGGCGTCGCGGCCATCATGGGGATTGCGAAGAGGCTTCCGAAGCGATGTGGATAGTCCTCGTCCGGGTTGCCTACGGATTCGAAGAGCGGCGCGCGAAGCTCGAGGCGCGAAGATTTCACCTCCAGATCCCCCGCCGAATCCACGCAATGACGCGCTAGGACTTGCGGCGGGTGTCCGAGATATTGCACCGCACAACGCGCTCCAGTATCATGCGCGGTTCCCCAGAATTCGATTACTGAGCGTCCCCGGACGGCCAGACACTGGGCTCTCCGCGCCACATCCGCCATACCGCTCGCCGGTTAGCGCTGCGCCCCCCTTTGCGACGAGCCGTCGTCACGCTGTCCTCCAGGAGAACTATATTGGCAAATCAGGTTCGTGATGAATCGGAGCGGCGCATGAAAGCCACATCCACTCCCAAGGCCGGGCGCCGTCCGGCGAGCGCAAAGCCCGACGCCGAGCAAGGCACGCTGGATCGGACGGCCAAGGCGCGTCTGGACGAAGAGCGGCAGCGTCAGATGCGGGCCCTGATTGCGCTGGGCCGTGAGCGCGGGTATCTGACGCACGCTGACATCAATGACCATCTCGACGACAATTTCGCGCAAACCGCCGCGATGGAAACCATCGTCAGCACGTTTAGCGATATGGGCGTCTCGGTGTACGAGCAAGCGCCGGACGCAGAGACCCTCCTACTGAACGGCGCGACGCCGACGACCTCTGATGATGAGGCGGCCGAAGAGGTCGAAGCCGCCCTGTCGACCGTGGATTCCGAGTTCGGTCGCACGACAGATCCGGTCCGACTGTACATGCGGGAGATGGGAGCGAGCACCCTGCTGACACGCAGCGGAGAAATCGAGATCGCCAAGCGCATCGAAGCGGGCCTCATGGAGATGATCCAGGCGATTGCCGAGTGCCCGTCCGTCATCGCAGCAATACTTTCTGAAGTCGACCGCATAAGCGCCGGCGAGTTGACCGTTGACGAACTGATCGATGGCATCGCCGAAGTCACGGCCGAGGGGGACCCTCTGCCGGACGCAGTCGCGCAGGAAGACGCCGCGGACGCCGACGAGAGCGCGGAGATCGACCAGGACGCCGACGGCGATGACGAAGACGCGACCACCGAAGAAGACACTTCGGAGAAGGAAAATGCAGCACGGCTTCAGAAGCTGACTACCGACAGCCTGGAGATCTTCGCGCGCGTCCGCGCACTCTTTGATCAGATGTCCGGGGCTGCCGGTAAGGAAGCCGCCTCCTCCGCCGCTTCTTCAGTCGCTTCCGCGGCCGATGCTCAGCTGTCAGCGGCTATCCAGGCCGAACTCGCCCCCATCCGTTTCACAGCAAAGACGATTGATCGATTGTGTGCCACGGTGCACGAGCAAGTAGCCGCCGTGCGAACCATCGAGCGCAGCATCCTGGAGATTGCGGTCGAGCGTTGCGACATGCCGCGCGAACTCTTCATCGCTTCTTTCCCCGGCCGAGAAACGGACCTGACTTGGACCACCCAGTCGGCCAATACGTCGAAACAGTTCGGTCCTGCGCTTGAGCGGCACCTGCCAGCTATCCAGGCACTGCAACAAAAGCTTGTTGACATTGAGGCGCAGGTGGCGCTACCCCTGCAGCGACTCAAAGAAGTCAATCGTCGGATGACGGCCGCTGAGGCGAAAATGCGTCGCGCAAAGTCGGAAATGACCGAAGCCAATCTGCGCCTGGTCATCTCCATTGCGAAGAAATATGTCAACCGCGGCATGCAGTTCCTGGACCTGATTCAGGAAGGCAACATCGGCCTCATGAAAGCGGTGGACAAGTTCGAGTATCGCCGCGGCTGGAAGTTCTCTACCTATGCCACCTGGTGGGTCCGGCAAGCCGTGACCCGGGCCTTGGCCGATCAAGCCCGCACGATCCGTGTGCCGGTGCACATGATCGAGACCATCAACAAGATGAATCGCATTTCGCGAGAAATCCTGCAGCAGACCGGGCAGGAAGCAGAGCCGGCGGTCCTCGCCGAGCGGATGGGCATCTCCGAGCAGAAAGTCAGGGATATGCTCAAGATTGCGAAGCAACCAATTTCGCTGGAAACGCCTGTTGGCGATGATGCAGACGCAACGCTCGGTGACATGATCGAGGACGCCGGTGCGAGTTCGCCTGCAGACGCGGCGATGCAGGCGAGCCTGCGAGCGCAGATCGAGAGTGCGCTGAATGAACTTTCCCCGCGCGAGGCCAAAGTGCTGCGTATGCGATTTGGCATTGACACCGCTTCCGAACAGACATTGGAGGAAGTCGGGCAACAGTTTGACGTCACGCGGGAGCGCATCCGCCAGATCGAAGCGAAGGCAATGCGCAAGCTCCGCAATCCTGTGCGTGCCGACAAGCTGAAGCTGTTCCTCGAGCGCTGAACTGGCGGGCGCGCACCCCTCCCCGGCCAACGGAAAGGAGCGAAGCCGCTGCTTCGTTCCTTTCAATCTTGCACTGACTGGCCTCTATCCGCGCCAAGCTTTGCCGAGACCCAGGTCATGGATGCTCCCAAGCGAGCTTGCCGTTCTTCTGCAACACGCCTACGCAGACAAGGCCTCACAGGTGACCATGCCCAATGCTTCAGCCATGCGCACCAATCCGGCGAAAGACCGTGCCCCCATCTTGCGCGTGGCTTCCGCGCGGTAAATCTTGACTGTCGCGCCGCTGATGCCGAGAAGCGCTGCAACCTCATTGTTCGTCAGCCCCTTCGCCAGATGGAGCATCGTTTCTTTCTCACGCCCGGTGAGGCTCTCGTACCGCGTGCGCAGGTCATGTCCCCGGCTCAAAGCAGTTCTGCGCTCAACGTCTCGCTGGATCGCCTCATTGACCGCATCGATCAGGTCTTGTGCTCGATACGGTTTGACAAGGAAGGTGACGGCGCCGCGTTTCATCACTGATGCCGTCATGGCGATATCACCGTAGCCAGAGAGAAAAACCACGGGAATCTCTACGCCTGCATCCCGCAGCCGGGTCTGAACGTCCAGCCCACTGTGCTCGCGGATACGAACATCGAGAATGATGCAGCACGGATGCTCGGGCATGGTTTCCGCAAAAAGCGGCCCGGGCTCAGAGAATCCTTTTGCGTCGTAGCCAAGAGAGCGAAGGAGCAAGCATACGGAAGAGCGCACCGATCCATCGTCATCCACCACGAGCACCGAAGACGTCGGTGGCTTCTGCGATCCTGCATAGCCTGCTTGCATGCTGGCTCCCCGTTTGACTCCGGCCCACATAGCTCACGGCCGGAACGACTATCAAATGGGTGCCTGACTGATGTCACGACGCTGCATCCGGCAAACATCGCAACAATCACGCAAACCGACCTTCGGCGCCCCCCCTGTCTCCAAGGTTGATAGTACGCAACAAGGTGCAACGGAAAAACTGTCCGTCCAGTCGGCAGGCATATACAAAAGTATCTGGACCTTCCGCGACGTGTCCGTGCGATGGGACAGAAGCCAATCAGGCCGTGCCGTCACTCCCCCTGGCCATGGGCAGCTCGAAACTGAAGGCCGCGCCGCCGCTCGGGGATGTGGTGCCCGTCAAATGTCCGTCATGGGCGTCAACGATGCTGCGGCAAATGGATAGGCCCATCCCCATCCCACCCTCTTTGGTCGTATAGAAGGGCTCGAAGATGCGCGCGGGTTCGCCGGTCAGACCCGGGCCGTTGTCCTCGACCGTCACCTGGATCCGGCCGCCTGCCGTCCGGCTCGATGTCACACGCAGCAGGCGTACTTCCCGCTCCGTTTCGGTCATGGCCTCCACGGCGTTTCTCACGAGGTTTAGCAACACTTGGCGCATCTGGATCAGATCCGCCGCGACCGGGCATGGTTGCGGCGTAAGCGCGATGACCAGGCGAGTGCCGCTGCGCTCGACGTCTCTCTTCGTGAGCCCGATCACATCCCGGACCATATCGTTCAAGTCAAATGTGGAGACATTTGGGCGAGACTTCCGCGCAAGGGCACGCAGGCTGTCGACAACATCCGCCGCCCGTCGGCCGTCTTTCACGATACTCACCAGAATGTCCCTGACTTCAGCGAGGTCCGGTGGGTCGCGACGCAGGAAGTTCAATCCTGCGCTGGCATAGTTGATCACCCCCGTAAGGGGTTGAGTGATCTCATGCGCAATGGAAGCGGTCAATTCGCCCATCGTCATCACGCGCGATACCCGCTCCAACTCTTCCTGTGCGCTTCGGAGTGCGGACTCGACAGCAAGGTTTGACGTGATATCGCGGAAAACGAGCACGGCCCCGGAAGACGTCCGCTTGTCTGACAGGATGGGCGACGCCCGATAGTCGAGGGTGTATTCGCGCCCGTCCTTACGGACAAGCTCGGCTCGGCCGAATACTCTCTGCGTCAGTGATGTCTCAGTGCCCTGATCGCCAACGGTAGCAGACTCCACCGCGTCGTCAACAAGGCGCTGCACCGCTCCCATCTCCGAGCGAAACTCGCCGAATACTTCGGCCACCGACTTCCCTCTCGCCCCAAGGCTTTGCCAGCCGGTCATCGCTTCAGCGGCGGGGTTCATGAAGACGACGCGACCCTCCCGGTCCGTCGCAATAACGGCGTCCCCAATGCTCGATAGCGTGGCCGCCAGACAGCTCTCGCTTTCCCTCAGGCGTTCCTCTGCCGCATGCTTGTAGAGTGCCATCTGGACCACGCTGCGCAGTTGCGCGTCCTCGAATGGTTTGATGAGATAGCCAAAGGGCTCGGCAAGCGTGGCACGCCGCACGGTTTCCCGGTCAGCGTATGCGGTCAGGAAGACGACCGGGATCTTGCCATTACGCAACCTGGTGGCGACCTCGATACCGTCGAGCTTTCCGGCCAGGCGCAGATCCATCAAGACCAGATCGGGCACGGTTTGCTCGCAAACGTCGAGCGCCTCCTCGCCGGTCGACACCATACCGATGACTTGGTAGCCCTCTTTTGTCAACTGCTGCGCGATATCGCGAGCCACGATGCGGTCATCCTCGACGACCAGAATTGAGTATTCACGCATAGGTTATCTGTTGTTCTCCGAGCGCGGAAAGCGTAGTTCCACGCTCGTGCCGGAGTCGTTCGACACGCTTATCGACCCGCCGAGCTGATGCGCCAGATCAGCTACCAGGTGCATCCCGATGCCGCCAGTGTCATCGGCCGACGAAGGCTTCGCGCAAGATCGCACGGCTGTGGGTAGGCCAGACCCGTTGTCGGAGACGATCAGGACGAATTCTTGTGCCCCGTCCGTTGACAGACGCACTACGATACGTCCGGCCGCGCTTCCATGAAACCCATGCTTGAGCGCATTGGAAACCAGCTCATTGACAATCAGCCCACACGAGATTGCGCTGTTGATATCCAGTTCGACGTCATCGACGAACACCTCGATATCCACCGACTGCCCCGCCGGCCGGTATGCCCGTAGCAATCGGGCGCATAGGGTACGCAGATGTTCTGCCATCGCCACGCGCACGAAGTTTCCGGCGCGATAGAGATTCTCATGCACCAGCGCCATTGATCGAACCCTGTCCTTGCTTTGCGCAAACAGTCTGGAGACGGCCGGATCGTCAATTGCCGATTCCTGCAAGCTCAGCAGACTGCTAATCAGCTGCAGGTTGTTCTTCACGCGATGGTGGATCTCCTTCAGAAGCAGGGTCTTCTCATCGAGACTCGCGTTCTCTATCGCGATGGCCGCAGTAGAGGCTAACAGACGCAGCATCAGCGTTTTTATGGGAGTGAACGCTCCTGCTACCACCGTACTCTCCAGATAGAGAGCACCGATCACCTCGGCTTGGCGCAACAAGGGCAGACAGAGGACAGAGCGAACTTCTCCCGTCGAAAAACGAGGATCCTTACCAAACTCGTGAGCGTCACGTGCGTCCGGAATCGCGATGGTCCGCTGCCCGAGAATTGCCGCTTGCAATACTGAGACCGGCAGTCCAGACACCACGACATCCTCATCGCGCGGCTCCACCGTGATGTTATCCGGGGAAGCAAACGCATAGGCTCGACACCGCAATCCTCGCTCCGTAGGAAGTATCAAGGCCCCGCTCTCGGCGTTCGCATGCTCCAGGGCGATTGTCATCAGCGTCTGGACAACTTTGGCGAACGACGTCTCTTCGCTCACCGCCTGCAGACTCTGGATAACAGCGTCCACGTCCAGCGCTTGCGCCGACGTGGATACAACCGCCGACGTCTCTACGCGGCGTGACCCGACCTCAGCTACGACGGTAGGGAAAGCTACCGCGAGGGCGGCGACCTTTCCACGTGCTCCCCAGCGCTCGTAGCGTCGGGCAGCCTCGGTTACAAGCAGCGCGCCCATCGTCGGCGTATCGGAAGAAAGATAGAAATCGGCAGCTCGCTCGTAGGCCAGGGCTTCATCATGCAGGCGCGAATGTTCAGCCGCCAAAGCCATGGCCCGATCAAACTGCTTGATGGCATTGAAAGTCTGACCTTCGACTCTCGCCACTTCCGCGCGCAGCAAAGCGTCACGCGCGGAAAAATTAGCTGGAGCGTTCTGTCCCCACTTTGAGAACTGAATGACATGGCGCGACAAGGCCTCCGGATCGCCGTGATCCATCCCCATATTGAGACCACCGGCATGCGCGATGCCCGCGAAGAAGTGATACTCCGCAAGTTCGAGATGGCCGGCCGTCGTCCACAGCAACGGCTCCGCGCGTGCCGCTGCGACAAGTGCCTGACGATAATCCCCCGCATAGACATGCAACTGCAGTCGTCGAATCCAGTACCAGCAGGCTGCGATATCCAAACTTCTGTTCGAAGCAAGATGATGCTCGAAGGCAGATTCGGAGAAATCCTGCGTGCTAAAGTTGCCAAGCGACAGCGTCTCCCCTCTTAGCGCCTGTACCATCTGCCGTTGCGCAGTGATGATGTCAACGATCAGGCCAAACTTGGCGTTCCTCACGTGGGCGAGTTTGACCGCCGCCTCGCGCTCGATGTCAATCAGAGGCTCACCGCTCGCTATCATCGCGGAGATGAAGGTGCAGGAGGAGAATCCGGCGTAGGTGAGGTCTCCGGCAAGGACCGCCGCCTCGAACGCTTGCTTGAGTAGGCCGCGATGATCCTCGAGCGGTTTCGTCCAGGGCGCCACATGATAGGCGAACGTCATATAGACGCGCGCCTTATACCTTGCCAGTTCCGGCTTCTTCTCAACCAGATTCAGTCCAAGTCTTCCGAAGCGGTAGGCTGCCGCATAGTCATTGAACACCGGGCCGGCCACCATTCCCAAGTATGCGTATCCAAGCGGCGATGCATCGCTGTTGCCGAACCGGACGCTGATCATCGCCATCCGACAGAGTATCTGGCACACGAGCCTTTCATCGCTGAAGAACGCGGGTGGCAATGCCGCTGTCAGAACGTTCAAAATCGCGATCTGCCGCGAGTCGTTCATGGGCTCAAGCGCCAGAAGCCCTTCAATGCTTGACGGCCCGATCAGGCATTGCAGGTTCCGATACTCTGTCTCAATCTGCTCCAGCGTCGCATCACGTCGTAGCGGCGCCCCGGCAACCTCCAGGAATTCCAGACACGTCCTGATCGCAAGATCGCTACTGTCGCGCGCCGTGTAGAGGGTAATGAGAAGCCAAGCAACGTCCGCGGCCTCCTCAATGGTCTGCGCGCAACCTTGCAACGCAAGGAGATCGGTCTCTGCCGCCTCCAGTTTTCCTGTGAGAAACCTGCATTCAGCCAGATTGCGTCGCAGCCCGAAGCCAAGCTTGCGCAAGTCGCCAACAACGGCTTTCTCACTGGCGACCAGCTTCTCTCCGGCATCGAAGAACATCAGCGCGGCGTCATAAGCGCTCGCGGCTTTCGCTCTCTCTCCGGCGACTTCGAATACTCGTGCCGCAGCAAACATTTCTGCCTCTGGCGGATGCAGCGGCAAAGCCTTCAGGAACTGCGTGGCAATTTCATATGCAGCCTCATGCAGGCTGGATTGTCCCGCATGGGCGAGCAAGCGACGCGCAGTCGCAAGATGCGCGCTTGCCCGTGCTCCAAGCCCTCCACCTCCGTATACGGACTCCTGTACGCGATCATGCGCAAACGAGCAGATGCCGTCCTGAAGAAGGATCAGACCTGCCGAGGCAGCCTCCGTCAATCGAGCCTGTACAGCATCCGCGCGCAATTCCAGAACGGAAGCGACAGTCTGCAAGGTCGATCGATTGCCCAGGCATGCGAGATAGAACAGGTCCTCGCGGGACTGGGGCGATAACGATTTAATTTTCTCGATCAGATAGTCCACCGCATCGTCATCGCACAGTGTTTGCGTGATGCGTTTGAGCTCCCATTCCCATCGTTGCTCGGTGCTGTTGAAGAGAATCAACTCACGCTCGATCAGCGAGCCAAGCAACTGTACTGCCAGGAACGGCAAGCCAGCGGTCTTTTGGCGCACGAGCTCCACGAGCGGCATCACATCCGACTCGGAACGACCAAGCCCGTCGGCTACCATCGACATCAAAGAGCGGTCCGATAGCGACGTCAGCTTGATTTCTACAACCTCCGTCGGGGAAGCTCTCAACGATGCGAGCGTAGACGCGAGCGCCGCGGAGGACGTGGCTTCTTCCTCGCGATAGGCAGCAATGACCAAGAGATGCGAAACATCTTCGGCTTCCGAAAGCTCTCTGAGGAACCCGAACGTTGCATCATCGAGCCACTGGATATCGTCAAGAAACAACGTCAGCGGATGATCTGCGGTGGCAAAGACCTGAAGAAAGCGCTTCAATGTGGCGCGGAAGCGAATCTGGTCTTCCTGAGGTCCGATTGACGTCGTCTGGGCGGGATCGCCAATCAGGGTCGCAAGCGATGGCACCAGCTTCACCATCAGCTCACTGTTGTCTCCCAAGGCTGCAACAAGCGATTCCCTCCATCGCGCTTGCGTGTCCGGCTCAGATGAAATGATGTCCTGGATCAGCCTGTCAAAACATTGCGACAAAGTCTGATAGGGAATGTCACGCAGGTATTGGTCGTACTTTCCAGAAACAAAGAGCGCGCCGCAACCAAGAAGCGCCCTCTCGAACTGTCTCACGAGAAATGACTTTCCGCTACCCGATAGGCCGCCGATGAGAACGAATGCCGAGCCTCCGTGCTGCGCGACGCGCTCGTGCGTGAGCCGCAGGCTGCGCAACTCGCTTTCCCGGCCATAGAGATGCTGGGAAAACTGCGGTACCTGGCGCGCGCTTTCGCTCGCTGGCGAGTCGTGATCCTCCGCAGACTCGTCGTGGTCCAGGGCGCTCTCAAGGGCTCGAGCGACACTGTCGGCATCCTGATATCTGTCCGCCGGTTCTTTCGCCAGCAGCTTCACAACAAGTCTGGAGAGCGCTCGCGGAATCTGGGGACGCAGCTCGCCCGGAGGTATCGGCCGCCTGGCAAGATGACAGTGAACCCAACCCGCCACGTCTGCGGCGTAGAACGGCAGACGACCTGTAAGCAGTTCGTACAACACGATGCCGAACGAATAGAGATCGGCGCGCGCGTCGATGCCCGCACGCGTTCGTTTCGCCCGTTCCGGAGCCAGATACGCCAAGGAGCCGCGAATCGGCCCCTCACCCTCCGGCGTTGCCCCGCCATCAGACACCAACTGCGAGATACCGAATCCAAGCAGCCGTGCGCCACCCGCCGGCGTCAACAGAATGTTCTCGGGCTTCAGGTCGCCGTGGACAATACCTGCATCATGCGCAGAGCCTAGCGCCCGGGCGACCGAAATCGCATGCGCCACGATGTCCACGATCTGGGGAAGACGCTCGATCGGCCGGGTGCGGAACTCGCTAAGAAGAACACCACCCGGATCAGATGTTTGAAGCAAGACACCCAGGCCGCTCTCATACCAACCGCCAGGAACGATCGCCCAGCTGTTATCCAAGGCGTCGCGCATGGAATACTCGTGCGCAAAGCGTTCCAGAACCAATGCAGCGGGCCGCACTGCAATCGTTATCAAACAGCGCAAATCCCCTTCGATCGCGCGATAGAGAATCTTTTCCTCATCGCGACACAACTCCACAAGCTGGGTTGCGCCGGAGAACCGTTTGTCGCACCCTCGCAGCAACGCTCGCGCAGCGCGACTCTCGTCGGCGAATTCGGAAACACGGGAAGGTGCAAGTGAGACATCACTGCTCATCGCCGCTCTCCCCACATCGATGATCGGCTAAAAACATGGGGCGGCAAGGCGTGCAATGTTGCATTCAGTGACTATGGGTTCAGAAGACGGTCGATACTGGCCAGCAGTGTCGCCTCGGAGAAAGGCTTGACCAAGAAGTCCCGCCCACCTCCTGCGTGCGCCCGCCGGATCGTCTCATCGTCCCGATGGGCTGAGATAAAGATGATGGGTACCGTCGACTTCAGACTTCGCAAACGGGCTTGCAGTTCGATGCCACTCATGCCTTTCAGCCCAACGTCGACCACTAGACACCGGCTTTCCATGGCGTCGGTAGCCTCGAGAAACGCCTCGCCCGACGCATAACCGCGGCTGTCGAACCCTTGAGAGCGCAGCAACAACACCAATGAGCTTCTGACCGACTCATCGTCATCGATGACCGAAACCAAGGTTACTTGTGGTGTGTTGACACGAGAAATGAGGATTCTGCCCATCTCGCAAGGGTAGCGTGCCCCCTGCACGTCCCGCCACTACACTTTTGTATATGGCTCAAACTTTAGGTAGATTCAGGCGCTCAGCGACGCGGGCCAGCTCGACAATGGTGGGTACGCCCATCTTCTCCAGGAGCCTTCGCCTGTACGCTTTGACCGTTACCTCACTGATACCGAATTCAGCGGCACTTTCCTTGATCAGCCGCCCTGATGCAATGTGCTGAAAAAGCGCGCGCTCTCGCTCGGTCAACCGATGATAAGACGCCAGACAATCTTCCAGCTCATCGCGGGTCTTGCGGGCGTTCCAATCGTCCCAGAGGCCCTGGCGCACAGCTTTGAGCAGCGCTTCCTCATCGAGCGGTTTGACCAGAAATTCGATCGCCCCAGCTTTCATGGCTTTCACGGTCATGGGCACGGTTCCATGACCGCTGATAAAAACGATCGGAAGTCGCAGGTCTCGCGCAACCATCTCGGCCTGAAGATCTAATCCGCTAATACCTGGAAGACGCACATCAAGAACCAGACAGCTTGGCCCCGCCGGGCATGCACTGTCGAGAAATTCCGTTGCCGTCGCATAAGCCTGCGCACGCAGGCGCACAGAACGGAACAAGGTGACGAGCGACTGGCGGACCGACTCGTCATCCTCGACGACGAACACGACCTGGTCAGCGTTCGTGAAGTCGAGCGGGATCGTTGCAGTTTCCACGTGAGGCCTAAGTTCGATTCAGGGCAGCAGTTGGCAGCGATTTTAGCATTGAGCCCTTGGGCCCCCGCTCGTCAAAACGCAATGCGCTATTCCAAGACCGGGAAGAGATGTGGAGTTACTTATGAGCCACACCCACATCGGGTCCTCTCCCGGCGTTCTGCCGACCGCCACAAAGCGCCGAGGCGTCAGGCTGAGACCAATGCCTGCACATGCGCACACCAAGGCGGAACCGCCAATGGTGGTCTTACCTGGTCATCAATTTTCCGCCTGGGCAGACTTTGCAATCATGTCGAAGTATTCATCGACGGGCATGCTGTATTTGAACTCTGCACCGGACACTTCTCCGTTCTTGTCGAGGTCCAAGGCCTCGTGGATTCGCGACAACTCTTCCTCGGACGCTCCAGCCAACTGCTTACCCAGTTCGCTGAGGGATATGACGTCATCGCCATTGCGGTCCGTCGCCTTGAGCTTGTCAGCCTTGAACCCATCCACCATGTCCACAACTTTCAGGTTGAGGCCACGTTCCTTGAAGTGACCCACTGCGGTGGCATTTGCGCTGGCCGTTTGAGCAGCTTGCGCCTGCCGAGATGACGACCATGCTTGAGCATTGAAGATGGCATCGATTCCGAATCTAAGTTGGTTCATCAGAGCACCCTGAATGAAAGTTAAGCCGAAAAATACCGGTAACAATATTCTAGGAATTTACAGATGACAGATTCCGGAGAATAGACGTCTTTTAATAAGCCTATTCGATCTGCCAGCTATCCGAGTCTAGATAATTACGAAAACATGGCGGTTTTCATGGGAAATGTGGCAGTTTAAATTAACATAATAAGACTATTTTCAGTCCACTTCGGGTTCAGTGAGATGTATTCCGGAGTTCGCTTCCGGCTCGATTTTTTTCAGAGGCAGATACTTTCATCTGGAAGCCTGATGTCAGACAGGTCATTGCCCTGACGCGAGCGGTGTGTCGCAGGTCCTGGTGCATGACGAGCCAGACCTCGTAGTGCCTTGAACGTTGCCGGTCTCCAGCCACGAAAATCCCTGACCGCCCGGACGGGCGGGGTTTTCCCGCACTGTCCCCTCAAGCAAAGTAGTTGTCCCCGAAAGTGAAACCTCGTTGTCCCGTTGACCAAATACTTCGTGTCGACGGGCTGCCGGCAACGTTGGCGTGCCCACTCATCCAGCTACCACGGGCATACACGATGTTTCCATCCCCCAACGCCACCGTGCTGATCGTGCCGGGACTGCGCGATCACGTCGTCCGGCACTGGCAGACGTTGCTCCACGCCGACCTTCTCGCGGCGCGCCAGAAAGTGGCCACCGTGCCCCCGCTCGACCACGACAAGCTCAGTTGTGCCGCGCGCCTAGTCGCCCTCGACAAAGCCTTGCTCGCCATCGACGGGCCAGTCCTGCTGGTCTGCCACAGCGCCGGTGTGATGATCGCCGTGCATTGGGCGCGACAGCGGTATCCCGGAATGCCGCAAGACAAGGTGATCGGCGCGTTGCTGGCGACGCCGGCGGACCTCGAGACCCCGTTGCCGGCCGGCTATCCGGACCGCGTGTCGCTGGAATCCGGTGGATGGCTGCCGATCCCGCGCGAGCCGCTGCCATTCCCGACGATCCTGGCCGCCAGCCGGAACGACCCCCTGGCCAGCTACGAACGCGCCGCCGGGATGGCGCGCGACTGGGGCAGCGAGCTGGTCGACCTGGGCAAGGTCGGGCACCTGAACCCGGCGGCGGGCTTCGGCCCGTGGCCCGGCGCGACGAACCTGCTCGCACGGCTGCAGCGCCGCCATTGAGCGGCGTCCGGCGGGCTCCGGCCGCACCGCACCCCTTACCGCTGTACCCATTCCGACGGGAAGCACCACGACGCAACCGCAACACGACAATAGAAGAGAGGAGACAGTTCCATGAAGCTCAAGGGCATGGTCATTGCGGCATCGCTTGCCGGCACGGGCACCGCTTTCGCGCAGTCCGCCGTCACGCTGTATGGCGTAGCGGACATCAACGTCGAATATGCGAACCATATCGGCAACATCCCGACGGCGGCCAACGGATTCAATCCCGGTCCGGCCAACAAGGTGTACCGCATGGATTCGGGCGGCCTCGCCGGTTCGCGCTGGGGCCTGCGCGGCACCGAGGATCTGGGCGGCGGCGTCAAGAGCGTGTTCGTGCTGGAAAGCGGTTTCAGCCTCGACACTGGCACGCTGCAGCAGAGCGGGAGACTGTTCGGACGCCAGGCGTTCATCGGGGTTAGCCGGGCCGGCATCGGGCAACTGAGCCTGGGCCGCCAGTACACGTCGATGTTCGAGGCACTCGCCAATTTCTCGCCGACCGCCTATGCCACCCAGTACGAGCCCGTGGTGCTCCAGTCTGGCGCCAACTTCCGCGAAAACAATACGATCAAGTACACGGGCCAGTTTGGTCCCGTGACCGCGCTCGCGCACTGGTCGTTCGGCACCGGCCTGGCGCTGCCGGCATCAGTGGGCATCCCCACGCCCATTGGCGGAAACGGCGAGGTGCCCGGCGCCTTCCGCCGCGACACCGCCTACGGTGCCGCCGTGGCCTACGCCAGCGGCCCGCTGGGCCTGACCGTCGGCTACGACCAGTGGAACCCGACGATCGGCAACAGCAGCGGCACGATGCGCAAGGCCGCGGTTGGCGCCAGCTACACGTTCAGCAACGTCGCCAAGCTCATGGGCGGCTACCGCTGGGGACAGAACAGGAACGCGGCCGGCGTGGTGATCCAGCGCGACGACTACTACTGGATCGGCGCCAACTACCAGGTCACGCCGGCCGTTGGCCTGACGCTGGCCTACCACTACGACGACATGAAGAACCTGTTCGGCACCAACGCACCGAATCCGTGGCAGGTGGCGTTCGTGGCGAACTACACGTTCTCCAAGCGCACGGACGTCTACCTGTCCACGGCCTATGCGAAAAATGCCGGACTGATGCTCGAATCGCTCGGTACTGTCTACGCCAACAGCCTGTCGCTCGGCAACAGCTACGCGCTCGCCAACGGTCAGAGCAACATGCTCGGCGTGGCACTCGGCATCCGCCACAAATTCTGACCGCGCAGCGAACCAGCCTCGGCCGGGCGGTGCCGGGGCTGTGTCCATCAGCCGGCGGCGTGCCCGGCGCGCCATTTCGACACGCTGCAACCAAACTGTACGCCGAACCACCGCGAGAACGCGCTCAACGACGAGAACCCCAGCAGCGTCGCCACTTCCGACAAAGGCCGCGCCCGGTTCTCGATGTAGCGCGCGGCCAGCCCCGCACGCGTCTCGTTGACGATGGCCGAATACGTCGTGCCCTCCTGCTCCAGCCAGCGGTGCACGGTGCGGCGGTCCACGCCCAACTGCTGCGCCACGCGATCCACCGAACACATGCCAGTAGGCAGCAGCGCATGTACGAGCTTGCGCACCTTGTCGGCCATGTTCGTGTTCGACTGCGCGAGCAACGTGCCGAGGTACCGCTTGACCTGCTGCGCCATCACCGGGTCGTACGACGGCAGCGGCGCCTCGAGGTCGCGCGCCACACAAACGATGCCGTCGAAATCCTGGTTGTAGAGCGCGGGCATGCCGAACACGCGAAGGCAGGCCGACTGACTTTCCGGCGGCGCGTGCGTGAAGCAGATGCTGCGCGGCCGCCACGACGTGCCCAGGAACAGCGTGAGCATGCGATACATCACCCCTGCCGCCAGCTCGGTGGCCTGGCGCAGCCGACCCGGCATGTCGCCAAGCAGTTGCAGCCGGATCATGACCAGGTCGCCGGCCTCTTCCACCCGCATCGCCAGCGCCTCGTTCTGCAGGCTCATGTGGCGCACCATCGATTCCAGTGCGCGCCGCAGCGTGGGCTCCTCGCGCACCACGAATGCCAGTGGGCCGAGGTTGGAGAACTGCCGCAGCTCTGCCATGCGCAGCCCGAAGTCGTCTACGTGCGCCGCGCTGGCCGAAGCCTCGAGCAGCCGGCCCACGTGGGCGGCCGGGATGCGTGTATCGGGGTCCAGCAGTGCGTTGCGGCTGATGCGGGCCGCACGCAGCATGTGATGCGGATCGAGCCCCACGGCCCGCGCCACATCCACGTAGTTGGTAAGGCTGGCACTGCGCAGAAAGTAGGACATCGTGTTTTCCCTGACTGTCCCCAAATGTAAATCGAGCGTCCCCGAACGTCAAATCGCCAACCTGCGATGGCCGATACTCGAGCACTGGGTACGAACCCCACGAACCCCATTGAAAAAGGAGACGACATGCAATTCCTCGACGATTCCCTGCACCCCGAGAACATGGACAAGGTGGTCATCACCGTGGCGCCGTACGGCCCCGAGTGGATGCCCGAGGATTTTCCGGAGGACATCCCCGTCACGATGGCGGAGCAGGTGCAAAAGGCCGTGGACTGCTACGAGGCCGGCGCCACGGTGCTGCACCTGCACGTGCGCGAACCGGACGGCAAGGGGTCCAAGCGCCTGTCCAGGTTCAACGAGCTGATCGCCGGCGTGCGCGAGGCCGTGCCCGACATGATCATCCAGGTGGGCGGCTCGATCTCGTTCGCCCCCGAGGACGAAGGCCAGGCGGCCGTGTGGCTGTCCGACGACACGCGCCACATGCTGGCCGAGCTGACGCCGGCGCCAGACCAGGTGACCGTGGCCATCAACACCACGCAGATGAACATCATGGAGCTGCTGTACCCCGAGTACCTGGCGGGGACGTCGCTATCCAACCCGGCCTTCATCGAGGCGTACCGCGAGATGACCGTGCCCGCCGGCCCAGGCTGGGTGGAGGAACACCTGCGCCGCCTGTCGGCCGCCGGCATCCAGCCGCATTTTCAGCTCACCGGCATCCACGCGCTCGAAACGCTGGAGCGGATGGTGCGCGCCGGCGCCTACATGGGCCCGCTGAACCTGACGTGGATCGGCATCGGCGGGGGCTTCGACGGCCCCAACCCGTTCAACTTCTTCAACTTCATCCATCGCGCGCCGGACGGCTGCACGCTGACAGCCGAGTCGTTGCTCAAGAACGTGCTGCCATTCAACATGATGGCCATGGCGATGGGACTGCATCCGCGCTGCGGCATCGAGGACACGATCATCAACCAACACGGCCGGCGCATGTCGTCGGTGCAGCAGATCCGGCAATGCGTGCGCGTGGCGCACGAACTTGGCCGCGAGATCGCCACGGGCAAGGACGCGCGCAGGATCTACCGTATCGGCACGTGGTACGACAGCGTGGACGAGACCCTGTCCGCGCACGGGATGCTGCCGAACCGCCAGGCTGGCCAGAAGAACCTGCCGCTGCGCCGCGCCGCCTGACGCCGGCCGCTGGACGAACCACCGCCATGACCCCGCCTGTCCAGCCCCGCCCGGCCAATCCCTGCATCAACCTCTGCCGCATGGACGCAGCGCGCAGGTATTGCCAGGGATGCGGCCGCACGTCGACGGAAATCGGCCTCTGGGACGGCATGACCGACGCCCAGCGCGCCTTTGTGCTGGCCGCACTGCCGGGCCGGCGCGGGTGCGTCGCGGGCCGGCCCGGCACGCACTGACCGCCGCGTTGCGGCGGCGCCCCACGCCACCGCTTTCCCCGGACTTGCCGATTCCGCGCCACGACAATTCCCTCTGCCGCCGCACGCGGGCAGGTCCGGACTTTTCCCTCGGAAGACCTATATTGGAGGCAAAGATGCCCAATCACCCTGCCCGATTCCTGCTGCGGCGCGCCACGCTGGCAGCGCTGCTGACATTGGCGATGCCTGCCGCGATGGCATGGACCGCCAAACCGGTGCGCGTGCTGGTGCCCGCTCCGGCCGGCGGCACCATGGACGTCATGGCGCGCCTGCTGGCCGAGCAGCTGTCTGCCGACCTGGGCCAGCCCGTAGTCGTCGACAACAAGCCCGGCGGCGGTGGCGCCATCGCCATCAACACGTTGCTGGCCGCGCCGGCCGACGGCCTTACCGTGATGGTCACGGCCACCAACGTGCTGACTGAAGTCCCGCAGATCCAGAAGACCCCGTACGACACGATGAAGGATATCCGGCCGCTCGCCGCGGTGGGCCGCTCTCGCGTGGTGCTGGTCGGCGCGCCGAACCTGCCGCCCAAGGACCTCAAGAGCCTGATCGCGTACGCCAGGGCCAATCCCGGCAAGCTCAGCTTCGCGTCGTACAGCGCCGGCACGGCGTCGCATTACGCCGGGGCAATCCTCAACCAGGAGGCCGGGATGGACCTGCAGCACGTCCCGTTCCCCGGCTCGGGACCGGCGCTGGCGCAGGTCATGGGCGGCCAGATTCCGCTGATGTACGACGGCATGGTCACCTCGCTGCCGATGATCCGCGCGGGCAAGCTCCGGCCGTACGCGGTGGCGTCGAAGACTCGCTCGCCCCTGCTGCCGCAGGTGCCGACGTTCGCCGAGCAGGGCTACCCCGACCTCGACTTCAGCAACTGGGTGGGCGTGATCGCGTCGGCGCAGGTGCCGCCCGACGTGGCGCAACGGATCCAGGGCGCGGTCTACAAGGCGGCAGCCAATCCCAAGGTACGCCAGCGGCTGGACGCGCTGGGCTACGAGCCGATGCCGGCCCAGTCGCTGCAAGACCTGAACCAGTCGCTGCACGCCGAGTTCGACCGCAACGCCGGCATCGTCAGGACGTTCCATATCAAGCCGTAACCGGCCCGCGCCAAGGAAAAAGCCGCCCGGGCTGGCCGGGCGGCATGCGGGTCTCCTTTTCTTCTTCCCTCAGCCTGCCTGGCGTTCCCGAAGCAGCTTCTTGTCGATCTTGCCGACGCTGGTTCTGGGAATCGCCGCGACAAAGGCGATCCGGTCCGAATCGGGCACCGCGAACTTGCTGAGCTGCTGCGTCACCACATGCTCCAGGAGCGCCGCGCGGATCTGCTGCGCGTCAACCTCCACGCCGGCATGCCGCACCACGTAGGCCATCGGCCGCTCGCCCCAGCGCGCGTCGGGCACGCCAATCACCGCGCATTCCTGCACGCCCGGCACCTGCGTCACGAGATTCTCAATTTCGATCGACGATACCCATTCTCCGCCGGTCTTGATCACGTCCTTGAGCCGGTCGACGATCCGCACGAAGCCGTCCGGGCTCCTCACCGCCACATCCTGGGTGTGCAGGTAGCCGTCGGCCCACAGGTCCTCCGACGCCGAAGGCTTGCCGAAGTAGGACTGGGTCAGGTACGGCGCGCGCAGCACGATCTCGCCCTGCGCCTTGCCGTCGTGCGGCACCTCGCGCATGTCGGGGCCAACGACGAGGAAGCTGGCCAGCGGCACAGGCCGGCCGGTGGCGCAGCGCAGCGAGATCTCCTCCTCGCGGCTGCGCGCCACGTAGCCTGGCGGCAGCTGGGCCAGCGCGACGATCGGGCCAGTCTCGGACATGCCGTAGCCGGCAAAGATATCGATGCCGCGCGCCAGCGCCGCCTCGCACAGCACCGGCGGCAGCGCCGAGCCGCCGATGATCATCTTCCAGCCGCGGAGGTCGTGCTGCCCCTCGCCGGCGGCCTGCAGCAGCATCTGCAGGATGGTCGGCACGCAGTGCGAGAACGTCACCTTCTCAGCTTCGCGCAGCGCCAGCAGCGCGGCCGGGACGTAGCGGCCCGGCAGCACCATGCGCAGGCCGAGCATGATCGCCACGTACGGCATGCCCCACGCCATGACGTGGAACATCGGCGTGATCGGCATGTACACGTCTTCCCGGTGCATGCGCTGGCCCTCGCGCGGCGCGCACAGGCTGGTGGCCGCCGTCAGCGTGTGGAGCACGATGTCCCGGTGGCTGTAGCAGACGCCTTTGGGGTCGCCCGTAGTGCCCGTGGTGTAGAACGTGGCGGCCTTGGTCCGCTCGTCGAAGTCGGGGAAGTCGTAACCGTCCGGCGCGGCGGCCAGCATGGCCTCGTACTCGCCGTCGAACGCCAGCGGACCCGGCGGCACGTCCTGGCCGTCGGCCATCAGCACCAGGCGCGGCGGGCGCACCAGCCCGGCGTGGATCTGCGCCAGTACGGGCAGGAAGTCCGGATGCACGAGCACCACGTCGGCGCCGGCGTCGTTGAGCGTGTAGAGGATCTGCTGCGGCGACAGCCGCACGTTCACCGTGAACAGCGTGGCGCCCATCATCGGCACGCCAAAGTAGCTCTCCAGGTAGCGATGGCTGTCCCAGTCCATCACCGCCACGGTGCTGCCATGACGTACGCCCAGCGCCGCCAGCGCACCGGCCAGCCGGCCCAGACGCGCGTGGAAATCGCGGTACGTATGGCGCATCTCGCCCCGGTAGCTGATCTGCTGGTCGCCATACAGGCTCATCGCGTTGGTCAGCAGTTGCTTGACCAGCAGCGGGTAGGCGTATGCCGAAGGGGTTGTCACGACGAGATTCGGGTCTCTCATGCCTGTGTTTCCTCGAAGAACTTCAGTAAGGCACGCTACCGACGATGCCGGCGCGCTCCATCTTGCGGTGGCACGGTGCGTAATCCATCACCGCGTAGTGCTGGGTGGCCGTGTTGTCCCAGATCGCCACGCTGTCGGGCGACCAGCGCCAGCGCACCTGGAACTCGGGGATGTACGCCTGCGACACCAGGTAGCGCAGCAGGTCGGCCGCGCCGGGATTCGCGTCCTGGCCGAACCGCACACGCCCAGGCGTGTGGTAGTTGGTGAAATGCGTGGTGAAGCCGTTGACATAGAGCACCTTCTCGCCGGTGCCGGGATGGGTGCGCACCACCGGGTGCTCGGCGTCGGGATACTGGCACTTCAGCGCCAGCCGCTTCTCGGTCGGCATGGCGGCGCCAAAGCTGGCCTCGATGCTGTGGCGCGCGCGCAGGTCGGCGATCTGGGCTTTCACGGTGTCGGGCAGCCGTTCGTAGGCCAGCGCCATGTTGGCCCACATCGTGTCGCCGCCCACGGGCGGGCATTCCACGCAGCGCAGCACCGCGCCGAACTGCGGGGCCTCGCGCCATGTTGTGTCGGCGTGCCAGCAGTTCTCATAGCGGTCGTTCGGCTGGTCGGGCGACTTGTAGATGCGCACCAGGCCAGGATGCTCGGGGTCGCTGCCGGCCACCGGGTGATCCTCCAGTTCGCCGAAGCGGCGTGCAAAGGCCACATGCTCGGCGCGGCTGAAACGCTGGTTGCGCAGGAACAGCACGCGGTGTTTCAGCAGCAGCGCGCGGATCTCGCCGAACAGGTCGTCGCTGCGGACCGCCTCGGCCAGGTCCACGCCTTCCAGTTCGGCGCCCAGGGCACAGCTCAGTTGTCTGACTTGCATGGCGGCTCCTCAGATGACGAAGATCGACGAACCCGTGGTCTTGCGCGACTCCAGGTCCCGGTGGGCCTGCGCCGCGTCCTCCAGCGCGTAGCGCTGGTTGACCTCGATGCGGATGCGGCCAGCGCCGACATGGTCGAACAGCTCGCCGGCCAGTTCGGCCTTCTCGGCCGGGTCGGCGATGTAGTCGGCCAGCGCCGGACGGGTCACGTAGACCGAGCCCTTCATTGCCAGCAGCACCGGGTCGAACGGCGGCACCGGGCCCGACGCCGTGCCCACGCACACCAGCAGCCCGCGGCGCCTGAGCGAGTCCAGCGACGCCATGAAGGTACTCTTGCCGACGCTGTCGAACACCACATTGGCCCCCACGCCGCCAGTGATCTCGCGCACCCGGGCCGCCACGTCCTCGTGGCTGTAGTTGATGATGTGCTGGCAGCCATGGGCGCGCGCGACCTCGCCTTTTTCCTCGGTGGAAACGGTCCCGATCACGTTCAACCCCAACAGCCGTGCCCACTGCGAGACGATCAGCCCGACGCCGCCGGCTGCCGCGTGCAGCAGGATGGTGTCGCCCTTGCGGAACGCGTGGATGCGGCGCATCAGGTAGGCCGAGGTCAGCCCGCGCATGGTCATGGCCGCGGCGGTCTCGAAGCCGATGCTCTCGGGCAGCCGGATCAGCGGCGCGGCCGGCACCAGGCGCTCGGCACTGTAGGCGCCCAGCGTGTTGAGAAAGCCGGTGTAGGTCACGCGGTCGCCGACGGCCACGTTGGCCACGCCGGGGCCGATGGCCTGCACCACGCCCGACGCCTCGACCCCCATGCCGGACGGCAGCGGCACGGGATAAGTGCCGTTGCGGAAGTACGTGTCCGCATAGTTAAGGCCAACCGCCACGTGGCGGATCCGAACCTGGCCGGGACCCGGCTCGCCCACTTCGGCGTCTTCGTAGCGAAGCACCTCGGGTCCGCCGGTTTCATACATGCGCACTACCTTCGCCATGGGAATCGTCTCCAGTTTTCGGCTGGCGGCGCGAACTGCGCCGCCCATGCCGACAATCTAGAAGCGCACGGCCCCGGCTGCTTTGCACGGCGGCCCAACCACTTTGCATTTCATGCCACCGCCCACTATCATCGCGGCAAATGATGCACAGAGGCGACGCCTGCGGCGTACGCACGATCTGGAGACACCCGTGAAAACCCTGGTGCGCGCGGCCGCGCTGACCAACTTCTTCGACGTTGCGCGCGATCTCGGCATCAATCCGCTTCCGCTGCTGCGCGGCGCCGGGCTGACCCAGGCGCTGCTGGCCGACCCGGAGCAGCGCATCCCGGCCGAAGCCTGCGCCGCATTGCTGGAAAGTGCCGCCCGGGCCGCCGGGTGCCCGACCCTCGGCCTGCGCATGGCGGAATCGCGCCAACTGTCCGATTTCGGCGTGATGAGCCTGCTGATCAGCCAGCAGGCCACGCTGCGCGATGCGCTGGAGACGATCATCCGCTACCGCCACCTCGTCAACGAATCGGTGGCGATCCTGCTCGAAACGACGGGCCGGGCGGCCGTGATCCGCCAGGAACTGGTGCTCGATACGCCGTCGCGACAGGCCACGGAACTGGCCATCGGTGTGGTGTTCCGGCTTTGCCGCGCGCTGCTGGGGCCCCAGTGGCATCCTGTCGGCGTGCACTTCACGCACCCGGCGCCGCCGAACACGCAGGTCCATCGCCGGCTGTTCGGCTGCCCGCTTGCGTTCGGCAGCGAATTCAACGGCATCGTCTGCGCGGCGGAAGACCTCTCGGCCCCCAATCCAACCGGCAACCCCGCCATGGCACGTCACGCCCAGCGCGTGGTCGAGACGCTGCCACGGATCAACGATGCGTCGATCGGGCGCGAAGTCCGCAATGCCGTCTGCCTGATGCTGCCGATGGGGCGCGCCACCGCCGAGGCCGTGGCGCAGGGCCTGGGGCTGAGCCTGCGCACGATGCAGCGCCAGCTCGACGCCTCGGGCGAGTCGTTCACCGACATCGTCAATACGGTGCGGCGCGACCTGGCGCTGCGCTACGTCGCCAACCCCGATTATTCGCTGCTCCGGGTGTCCGGGCTGCTCGGCTATGGTTCAGCGGCGTCGTTCTCGCGCTGGTTCTCGGCGCAATTCGGCGAAGCACCGATCACGTGGCGCCGGCGCCATGGCCGAGCGCCCTGACGCCGCTCCCGCCGTTCATGCGGCCGCCACCGCGCGCGGGCGGTCCAGCAGCGCCAGCATCAGCCACGCGTAGAACGACAAGGCCACGAACAGGCCCATGCGCACCATGAACGCCTGGTAGACGTCTTTTCCTGCCGCGCTGTCGGCCACGGACTGGCCGAGCAGGATGATCATCGTCACAAGGCTGTTGAGCCAGAATCCCGGCGACAGCGCGGTGCGCGCCACGCCGAACAACCGTCGCGCCACCAGCAGCGCGAACAGCGCCATCCAGAGGAAGAAGATCCAGAGATGGACGAAGAGGCCCAGCGCCAGCCAGCACGCGATGGCTAGCAGCCCTCCCATCAACGTGGACCCCACCAGTTCCAGCGCCGCTCCGCGCGCCGTCGTGCAACTCTGCCGGCCCAGGCTGACGGCTTTCATGATGATTGGCAGGTAGGCGGCCGGGTCCGACAGCGCCAGCAGGAACGGCGGCATTACCACCAGCGTGGCGCGCCAGGCGATACGGTCAGCGTCCGGCACGGCTTGCGGCGGCGGGCGCGGAACTGGCGCGCCGTGCTCGGGCACCAGCACATGGCAGGCGCCCAGCGCCAGCACTGCGGCGGCCAGCCCCTGTGTCAGCGCGCCGATCACGGTCAGCGCCAACGCGCCACTGGCCGTGCCGGCCGCCGCGATCAGCGTGACCCCGGCCGCGACGAACGTCGAGACCAGCGCATTGCCACCGCGCAGACCATGGCGGAAAGCCAGGAACAGGCACAGCCCCGCCATCAGCACGCCGGCTGCCGGTGCGTGGCGCAGGAACGGCACCAGCATCAACCCGCTACCCGTGGCAAGCATCACCATCAGCGCCAGCCCCAGACCCACCTTGAAAGGCAGCGGCCGGTCCAGCGCGCCAAAGACGAACACCGCCAGTACCGGAGCCATGACCGGCACCGGCCACTGCAGGCCGAAGCTGACGGCCAGGCAGCCCGCCGTGCCCAGCGCAAGCCGCAGCGCGCGGCGCGCATTGGCGGCGCGCCGCGCCGGCGGGGCGGTCGCGTCAGTAGACATAGGACATCCAGCTCATCACGCGCAGGAACGCACGGCCCAGCAGGTTCAGCGGGCTACCCTCGCGCGGAAAGGCCATCACTTCGGCCTGCCCGCCCACGCGGATGCCGCGCAGTGTATCGAGCTGGTCCGGATCGATGTCGACGATGACCGGAAAGCGCTGCGCGGGCCGCAGCCAGTCCCGGCTGTTCTGAACGGTCGGCAGACTACCCGGCGGCGCGGCCGGGCCGGCGCTGATGCCGTAGCCGATGCTGCGCACCTTGCCCGTCAGCACCCGGCCGGGCAGCGCGTCCAGCACGATGCCGACCGGCGTGCCGGGTGCCAGATGCCCAAGGTTGTTCTCGGTCATGTCGGCGCTGATCCAGACGTCGTGGATCGCGATCAACGTCATGACCGGGCTGCCGGCGGCCGCATAAAGGCCCGCCTCGGTGCGCAGGTCGGTGACGAGTCCGCCCGTGCGCGCCCGGACCTGCGCGTTGGCCATGTCGAGCTCGGCCTTGTCCACGGCGGCGGCGGCGCTGCGCAACCTGGCGTTGGCGTCGTCGCCACCACCTTGCTGCTCGCGCGCCCGCTGCACCTCGGCACGGGCTGCCGCCACCTGGCTCACGGCCTGCGCGTGCGTGGCGCGCGCCACCTCCAGCCGCCGCACGGATACCGTGCCAGGGTCCTCGCCATATAGCCGCTCCAGTCGATCGCTGTCCTGCCGCGCCTTCAGCTCGTTGGCCTGCGCTGCACGCAGCGAGGCCTGCGCCGATTCGATGCCCGCCGTGCTAGCGCCGATCTCGCGCCGCGTCGATTCCAGATCTGCACGCGCGCGGTCCAGCGCGATGTGGTAGTGCTGCGGATCGACGTCGAACAGCACCGTACCGGCAGCCACGTTCTGGTTGTTGCGCACATACACGCGCGTGACACGGCCCGATACCTCGGACGCCACCGGAATCACGAATGCCTGCACGCGCGCCTGCTGGGTGTAGGGCGTGAGCCGGTCAGCCATCAGGTACCACGCCAGGCTCAGCACGATCAGCGCGACAATCGAGCGAATGGCCTTGCGCGACGGATCGCGCGGCGGCGGAGGCGGTGCGGCCTGGGCCGGGTGACCCTGCGTCGGGGCGGTTGCGGGATCGGTGCGATCGTTCATGGCCGGGCGTTCGCGCGCGGGGACGGCAAAGCGGGACCGGGACGCGGCACCTCGTCCAACAAGGCGCCCCAGTCGGTGCGCTCGCGCATCCGGGCACGCGTGCCCGCATCGACCAGTGGAACCGACGTGTCCCAGCCGCCGCCCAGTGCCCGGTACAGCGCAATCAGGTAGTTGACCGCATTGCCGCGATTGACGAGGTAGCCGTCCTGCTGCGCGAACAACGCGCGCTGCGCGTCAAGCACGCGCTGGAAGTCCGAGTAACCCTCGCGGAATACCGTGTCGGCCAGCGACAGCGAGCGCTCGGCCGCTACCGCCGCCTCGCCCAGTATCCGCTCGCGCTGGAGCGCCCGGATCAACCCGCTGGCCGCGTCGTCCGCCTCGCGCGCGGCTTGCCGCACCGCGGCCTGGTAGTCGACGATCAGCTGCTGCAGCCTCGCATCCTGCACGCGCACGTTGTTGACGATGCGGCCGTAATCGAAAATATTCCAGCGCACGCTGGGTCCACCCACGAGCAGAAGCCCATTCTGCATGCCCGGCAGCGACGTGGCCGACCAGCCGATGCTGCCGACCAGCGACACTGCCGGGTACAGGTCCGCCCGCGCCACGCCGATCTGGGCCGACTGCGCAGCCACGCGCCATTCGGCAACGCGGATGTCGGGCCGGCGCAGCAGCAGTCTGGCCGGCACGTCCTGCAGCACCGCGCGGTCGATCAATGGCAGCACGCCCTCGCGCGCAGCCGCATCGGCCAGTTCCGGCAGCGGCCCCGGCGGCCGGCCCAGCAGCACGCCGAGCGCATTGCGGGCCTGCGCGATCTGGTTCTCGAACTCCGGCATGCTGCCCAGCGTGCCCAGGTACTGCGTGCGGGCCTGCTGGAAATCGAGTTCGTCGCTCTCGCCGCCCCTGAACAGCCGCTCGGTGATCTCGAAGCTGCGCCGCTGGAGCCGCGCGTTGTCCCGCGCGATGCGCAGCCGCGCCTCGGCCGTACGCAGCGCATAGTACGTGTTGGCCAGTTGAGCACGCAGCAGCACCAGCATCGCCTCGCGATTGGCCTGGGCGGCAAAGTACGCGGCGTCCGCCGACTCGATGGCCCGCGCAAAGCGGCCCCAGAAATCGAGTTCCCAGCCGATGTCCACGCCCGCGCTGTACTCCCAGAGGCGGCTGGTCTGGGCGGTAGGCCCCGATTGCCTGCTGTTCACGTACAGTGCGCCCGCGCTGGCCTGCTGCGTCTGCGGATAGCGGCCCGCCAGCGCCATGCCCAGTTGCGCGCGCGCCTCCATCACGCGCAGCCCGGCCACCTTGACGTCGGCGTTACCGGCATCAGCCTCGGCCATCAGTGCTTCGAGCACCGGGTCGCCGAACACCTGCCACCACTGCCGCAGGTCTGGCTCGGCCTGCTGGATGCTGGCCTGGTCGATGGCGTCGCTGCGCCAGCCGACGGTCCACGCCTCGCGCTGGGGCTGGAAGTCTGGTCCCACGTGGGCGCATGCACCCAGCAGGGTGGTCATCGCCAGCCAGACGCCTGCGCGCGCGGCCACGGCTAGCCTGCGGTGATGTCGGCGTTACTCCGGGGCTCCGCTTCGATGCGCGGAGGCGGTTCATCCACCCATTGCCAGAACAGCCGGTAGCCCACCGCCAGCACGATGGGCCCGATGAACAGCCCGATCACGCCGCCCGTGACCATGCCGCCCAGCGCACCGACCAGGATCACCGGCATCGGCACGTCCACGCCCCGCCCCAGCAACAACGGCTTGAGCACGTTGTCTGCCAGCCCGGCGATGAACACGTAAATGGCGAAGATGATATTGGTGGCGCTGGCGCCTTCGGACGCGAACACCAGCAGGATCACGGGAATCGTGATCAGCGTGGCCGGCAGCTGCATGATGCCCAGCAACAGGACTGCCAGCGCCAGCAGCCCTGCGCCGGGCACGCCCTTGAGCACGAACGCCACGCCGATCAGCAGCATCTGGATGAACGCGATGCCCACCACCCCCTGTGCGACCGCCCGGATCGTGGCCGTGCAGAGCGCCGCAAGGCGCGGCCCCCGTTCCGGTCCCGTGATGCGCGACGCGATGCGCACAGCGCTGCGGGTGCCCTCTTCGCCATAGGCCATGATGACACCGGAGATGATCAGCGCGCCCACGAACATCAGCAGCCCCACGCCCACGCCGCCAATCGCGCCCAGCACCGTCAGGCTGGCTGCCCTGATCTGCGGGCCGAGCTTTTCCAGGAGACCGGCCGTATCGGTTGCGGCCATCGTCCAGGCGTCGTGGAGCCGGCGGCCCGCCAGCGGCCATCCGGCCAGTGCTTCGGGCGGCGGCGGAATGCGTAGTTCGCCGTGCCGGGCGATCGCCATCGCCTGCTCGATCGACTCGATCAGCGCCATGCCCAGCAGGTAGGTTGGCACGAGCACGATGGCGATCACCAGCACGATGATCAGCGTGGCAGTGCGGCCTTCGCCGGCAAAGATCCGTCCGCGCAGCCGTACCTGCAGCGGATAGAGCGTGATGGCAAGGATCACGGACCAGACCAGCAGATTCATGAACGGCCGGAAGATCTGGAAGCAGAACGTGGCCAGCAGCGCCACGAGGCCGAACCGGATCAGCGAGTCAATCAGCGTGCGCGACATGGTCGCGGTGGCATACGGCGCTTGCAGCATCGTGCGACTCCCTTGTCCGCCCGGCACGCGGCCGGGCTTCACGCCCGCTGGCGGCGGCGCGCGACCATCACCAGCGCTGCCCCGGCGGCAAACAGCAACAGGCAGCCCAGCAGCCACTCCCGGGCCAGCACGTTCACGAGGTAGCGCGGCGGATCGGCGGCGGTCCTGAACAGCTGCACCTCCAGCCCATGCAGCGCGAACCGGAACAGGTTCAGCTTGTCGGGCATCTGCCCGCTCGGCTCGCTCCAGAAGATACCGATCACGGCCAGCCACATTGCTCCCACCATCAACAGGAATCCGCACTTGCGCATGTTGGCCACCTCGGAAAGTCAGGCGCTAGGCGGAAGCCTCCGACAATCGCCCGAGCATGACAATTGGCCCTTGGGCCAAGCATTGGACCAAGGTCCATTGCCAAAGCGCGGCGCAGTGTCCAGATTGGTACGGATTCGGAGATTCCAGATTCCGCACACGAGAGATCTGCCATGACAAGACCGAAGCAGGGAGCCGCTGACACTGTCCACAACGGCAAGAACGCCCTTGGACGCAAGGAGTACGAGGCGGCGCTGGCTGACTTGCACGTGGAACTGGTGCACCTCCAGGACTGGGTGAAGGCCACCGGCGCCAAGATCTGCATCGTCTTCGAGGGACGCGATGGCGCGGGCAAGGGCGGGGCCATCAAGGCGCTTACCGAGCGCGTCAGCCCGCGGGTGTTCCGCGTGGTGGCGCTCCCGGCGCCCACCGAGCGCGAGAAGAGCCAGATGTACATGCAGCGTTACCTGCCGCATTTTCCGGCCGCGGGGGAGGTGGTGATCTTCGACCGCAGCTGGTACAACCGCGCCGGCGTGGAGCGGGTGATGGGATTTGCCGATGAGCACCAGGTGGACGCCTTCCTGCGCGCTGTGCCGCTGGTCGAGCGCGCCATGGTCGGCTCCAACGTCCGGCTGCTGAAGTACTGGCTGGAAGTCAGCCCGGAAGAACAGACGCGCCGGCTGGAGCAGCGCATCAAGGATGGCCGGAAGACCTGGAAGCTGACCGACATGGACCTCAAATCGTACAGCCGCTGGCACGACTACTCGCGCGCCCGCGACGCGATGTTCGAGGCGTCCGATACCGATTTTGCGCCATGGCACGTGGTGCGCTCGGACAACAAGCGCCGCGCCCGGCTCAATATCATCAGCCACCTTTTGGACACGGTGCCCTACGAGCCCATCCCCCGCAAGAGGATCAAGCTGCCCGCGCGGCAGAAGGCCGGCGGCTATCGGGCACCCGACTACCCCTACCGCTACGTTCCCGATCGCTTCTAGCGGCTGCGCCGGCGGCCGACGCCGGCCGCTAGTCCTTGAGCAGCGTTTTCTTCCACTCGCCGCCCGGCTGCTGGCAGTACCAGCCCGTCCAGCGCTCCGGCTGGCGGCCCGGCTGGCGCAGTTCGCTGCGCACCTTCCGGCAGCGCTGGCCGCTTTCGGCGCGGGTGGTCAGCGGTGTGAATGTGCCGTCGGTGGGCTTGCCCTTGGCGTTCGGCGCGAGGTGGAACGGGACACTCTTCCCGTCGTCGGTTTCGGACAGCGTCTTGCCGAACGCCGTGGTCAGCTCGGCGGTCTGGTCCTTGTCAAGCGTGCCGATGATGGTTCCGCTCAGGAAGTGGTCATAGTAGGCCCGTGCCGGCCAAGCCGCGGCAAGCAGAACCATCAGGGCAAGCGCCCGATGTCGCAGAATCGGTAGCAAGACTGTCTCCATGCTAAAGCCGGCGCGGTTCACTGGATCGTATAGCCGCGCCCCTGCATGCACGCCGAGTAAGCGCGGTAGTAGGTGCTCATGGCGCCGGATTGCTGTTGCTGGGCGTTGGCCTGCGCGTTGCGTTGGTTCTGGCGCGCGCGATGGCCGCCCGCCATGGTGCCGACCGCCGCGCCGGCCGCTGCGCCCTTGCCCGCGTCGCCGGCAATGCCACCGATCACCGCGCCGCCCAGCGCCCCGCGCGCGGCGCCACCTGCGCGCTCGCCACCCCCGACTGCCGGGCCGCCCTGCTGGGTTGGCGGCGCCGCAGCCACTGCAGCCGGGTCGATGCCCGTGTTGGACTTGGCCCACGCGTAGCAAGCGCCATCGTCCTGCTGCTGCTGGGCCTGGCTCTGGCCCTTGGCCGGATAGGCAATGGGCTTCTGCGATTGCGCCGGCAGACTCCACGCAGCGCCCAGCCCCGCGCACAGCAGCACCACGGAAAACCTGGATCTCGACATGGTTCGCTCCTTCTCGCCATCGTCGTCCCTCGCCGCACTGCGCGCGCGACTAGCTGAAGCGCTCCCGCAGCAGCAGCGCGTTGAGTTTATGGTCGTGCCAGAACACACCGTGGATGCGCGGCAGGAAGTGCTCCAGGGCCACGATGTCAACCGTGCTGTACGTCAGTGTCATGCCCGGACGCGTTCCGTCGCCCTCGTGCCGCTCGATGGTATCGAAAGGCGGAAAGCCGTAGCGTTCGAGAAACTCGCGCACCTGCTCCTCGTTCGTGTCGGGATGGAGGTTTGAAAGCATCAGTATCGCCATTTGCCAGTCCCTCGTGGTTGGCCTGCGGACCGCGTCCGATAAGTGTGCGTCCACCGCAGACCGCTGGCAATTGGACCAAGGACCAAAGGCATGGGCCTACTGCATCACGCGGCGAACCATCCCGATCAACTGACGGGCGTCGAACGGCTTGCGCAGGTAGCCGACGGCGCCGCCCGCCAGCGCTCGGTCGCGCGCTTCAGGCCACTCGTGAGCGGTGATGAAGATCAGCGGCAGACGCAGACCGGCCAGTCGCCGCTGAACTTCAAGCCCACTGGTTCCTGGCATGCAGACGTCCAGGATCACGCAGGCGGGGCAGTACGCCGCCGCCGCTTGCATCCGGGCCAGAAATGCGTCGCCGCTGGCAAACGTCTCCGCCGCGATGCCGGCTGCGTGTAGTAGCCGTGCCGTGGACCGCGCCACGGACGCATCGTCGTCGACAACCGCCACGAATTTTCCAGTGCAACCCATGTTCGAGCAACGCAGCCGATGATGGACAGGTATCTGCGTAGGCTACGAGACTCGCGCGATGCGCGATATTGGCCCATGGTCCAGCCGCGGCGCAGGGCGATTCAATGCGCTCAGGCAGACGTGTCCGCCACCATGCCGATACGGTCGGCGATGCGCACCAGCGCGGGCAGCGAATCCACCTCCAGCTTTTGCATCACATGGGCACGATGCACCTTGATGGTCTTTTCGACCGTGCCAAGACGGTTGGCCACCTGCTTGTTGCGAAAGCCTGTGACAATCCACGCCAGCACTTCGCGCTCGCGCGGCGTCAGGCGGTCTACCTTCTTGCGCAACTCGCGTAGCTCCCGCGCCTGCGTGAACTGGCGTGCCGCGCATTCGCAACCGCGCGCCACAGACGCCAGCAGTTGTACGTCGGACACGGGCTTCTGCAGAAAGTCGATGGCGCCGGCCTGCATCGTCACCACCGCGCTGGCCACGTCGGCATGGCCAGTCAGGATGATGACCGGGATCCGGCCGCCCAGCGCCTGCTGCAGGTCGATGCCACTGATGTCGGGCAGTTGCAAATCCAGCAGCACGCAGCCCGGCGTGCTATCCAGATCCGCCTGTTCCAGGAACTGACCGGCCGAGGCGAAGCCCGTGGTGACGTAGCCCCGGGCCGCCAGCACCCGGCCTAACGCGCGCCGCACGCTGTCGTCGTCATCGACGATGTGGATGGTGGTCCCGGTCGCAAGCATGGCGGTGCTATCTCCTGGAAGTGGCCGCGCGCAGCCGCGACACCATTGTCGCGGCCAGGGCATCGTGTGCGGTGACCGTGTCGGCCGCCTCGGTGCGCAGCAGACATTCGAAGGTCATGCCGACGTCGCGGTTGCGGATGGCGCGCACGCGTCCGCCGTTTCGCTCCATCAACGCGCGGCTGAACGACAGGCCAAGCCCCATGCCGCGGGGTTTCGACGAATAGAAGGGGCGGAAAATCTTGTCGAGGTCCCCCTCGCTGACGCCGCAACCGTTGTCGCGCACGGCCAGCAGCAGCAGGCCGTCGCGTGCGGCGGCCGAGACGGTGACTTGCCGCGCGGCGTCGGGGCGGAGGCCCTGTACGGCGTCCAGCGCGTTGACAAGCAGGTTCAGCAGCACAAGCTGGATTTCCATCGGGTCGGCCACCGCACGCGGCAGCGCAGGGTCCGTTGCGCCCAGCAAGGTCACCCCGCCTGCACGCGCCCGGTCGCGCACCAGTTCCAGCGCGCGGTCGACTACGTCGCCGATCGAGAACGGCACCAGCCGGGGCGCCTCGCCGCGAATCAGCGCGCGCACGCCCTGCACGATGTCGCTGGCGCGCGAGGCGTCGGCGACGATGTCATCGAGAATCTCGCGGATTTCGTCCTGCGCCGCCGCACCCGAAACCAGGTACTCGCGCGCGGCCTGCGCATTGCTGGTGATCGCCGTCAGCGGCTGGTTCAGTTCATGCGCGAGTGACCCGGCCAGCTCGACCATGCCCGGCCGGCGGGCGGCGTCGCAAAGCGGGCTGCTTTCCACCATGCGCAGGCGCTCTGCCGGCCGGCGCCTGTTCGCCGCGCGTGGCAGCGCCGCGAACGCCAGGGTCACGGACGCGCCC
This sequence comes from Cupriavidus agavae, assembly GCF_004217045.1. GTDB lineage: Bacteria > Pseudomonadota > Gammaproteobacteria > Burkholderiales > Burkholderiaceae > Cupriavidus > Cupriavidus agavae. The sequence goes on along the minus strand of NZ_SGXM01000004.1, from coordinate 248,773 downwards.
GCCAGCAGCAGTGGCATCCATTTCATGGCCGGTTCCGCTCAGGCAGCGCCGGCACGGGCGCCATGCTCAGGGCGGGCAACACAATGAGCAGCCGTTGATCCATGATCACCTCCCTGTATGTACGGTAGCCGCAGGGGGCATGGATGGCGGGACTATCACCGGCGTACGGCGAGGCAAGACCCTGGCGCTGCCAGATCGGTGAAACGTCCCTGTGTTGACCTACCCCACGGCTACCTGCGATCGTCGAAGACGACCGGTTCCTGTTGCTTTTTCTGACTTGTTTGTTTGTGCCATATCACGTTAGGTCGGCACCTTGCCGATTGCAATCTTTACTTTCCATCCCGTATGAAGAGGTTTTGAAAGAGAAAAAAAGGTATTTAACGGGCCGAGGTTTTCGCCACCCGCTTAATAAGGGGGGATGCTTCGCGGCCGCCCGCCCAGGTTGGCGACGACAGATGCTCGGCAAAGTAGTCCGCCAGCGCGGTGATCCTTGCCGGTCTGGCGCGGGCCGAGGGCGTCACGAAGTACAGGCCGCCGCGCGTGAGATGCCAGCCGTCCATGAGCTTTTCGAGCCGGCCATCGGCCAGGTATTCCCCGGCCATGAACTCCGGCAGTTCGGCGATTCCCTGCCCCGCCAGCAGCATGGGCAGCAAGGCCTCCGAGTTGGTCACGCGCAACGGGCCGACCGGCGTTACCGGATGTTCCTCCCCTGCGTCGTTGACAAAGCGCCACACGTCGCTGCGCGCCCGGTATGCGTAGGAGAAGCATGGCCGGTCTGCGAGATCGCGTGGATGCATCGGGCGGCCAGCCCGATCCAGATAGGCGGGCGCCGCCACGACGATCTGCGAAACCGGACACAACTGCCTGGCGATCAGCGAAGAATCCGGTAACGCGGCAATGCGCAGCGCGGCATCGAAGCCTTGCGCCACGATGTCGACCGTGGCATCGGATAGGTGCAGGTCGATCGAGACTTCGGGGTAAGCCTCGAAGAATGCCGGCAGCAGCGGCGCCACCCATCGCACGCCGAACGACATCGGTACCGCCAGCCGGATCAGCCCGCGAGGCTTGACCGACAATTCGCGCGCCACGTTCTCGGCAGCTTCTGCCTGGCGGTAGATGTCACCCGCCTGCTCCGCAATCGTGGCGCCGAACTCCGTCAGGGCCAGGTGCCGGGATGTCCGATTGAGCAGGCGCCCGCCCAGTCGCTCCTCCAGTCTGGCAACGCCGCGCGACACCGTCGCCACCGATACCCCCATGGCGCGTGCCGCTGCGGCGAACGACCCTTCCTCCGCCACCTTGGCGAACATGGCCAACCCTTCGAAATCCGGAAACTTCGTCATTTCATTTTTGCAACGATGGTTTTCGATCAATTCTATTTCGAAATGACGCGGGCGTCGATATTCTTCTCACATCGCATCACCCTTTCAGAAACCTCCGACACCTAACAAGGAGAAACACCATGAACGGCAAGCTCGCAAACAAGATTGCACTCGTTACCGGCGGCACTAGCGGCATCGGCCTGGCCACGGCCAAGCGCTTTGCTGCCGAGGGCGCACATGTGTATGTCACCGGCCGCCGCCAGGCGGAACTCGATGCTGCCGTCGCCGCGATCGGCAACGCCACCGGTGTCCGCGTGGACTCGTCGAAGCCTGAGGAACTGGATGCGCTGTATAAGCAAATCCGCGCAGAGAAAGGACGCCTCGACGTACTGTTCGCCAATGCGGGCGGCGGCACGATGGTGCCGCTGGGCGATATCACCGAGGCGCACTACCACGACACCTTCGACCGCAACGTCAAGGGCACGCTGTTCACCGTGCAGAAGGCGCTGCCGCTGCTGTCCAAAGGTGCATCGGTGATCCTGACGGGATCGACCACCACGATCGAAGGTACGGCCGCCTTCAGCGTCTATTCCGCATCGAAGGCTGCCATCCGGGCTTTCGCACGTAGCTGGATTCTGGACCTGAAGGATCGCGGCATCCGCGTCAACACGATCAGCCCCGGCGCCACCCGCACGCCCGGCCTCGTGGAACTGGCCGGTCCGGATGCTGCGCAACAACAGGGTCTGCTGGACTACCTGGCATCGCGCATCCCGATGGGTCGCGTGGGAGAACCCTCGGAAATCGCCGGTGCCGCCCTCTTCCTGGCGTCGGACGACGCGAGCTTCGTGAACGGGGCCGAACTGTTCGTGGACGGCGGCCAGGCGCAAGTCTGACGCAAGCCGGCAAACAAAGAAGCAAAGCCAGGAAAGTCTGCAAGGCTCGCCGGGAGAGTGTTTCCCAGTCGTCCATCCCGGCGGCCCTGCCCTCGACTGCGTCCTACTGTGGCCATCGCCACGACGGCTCGGACAGGTTCTCTGCAAAGAAGTCTGACACCGCCCGAATCTTTGCCGGCTTGCTTCGCGCAGATGGGGTGACAAAATACAGGCCGCCCCGGGTCATGTTCCACTCCGGAAGAATCCGTTCCAGGCGGCCATTCGCCAGGTACTCTCCCGCGATGAACTCGGGCAACTCCGCAATGGCGATGCCTTCCAGCAGAATGGGAACCATCGCTTCGGAATTTGTCACGCGAAGCGGGCCGGAGGGCACCACCTCCTCATGGTATCCACTGTCGTGCGTGAACTGCCAGACCTGGCTACGTGCCCGATACGCATAACTGAGGCATTTGCGAGCTGCCAGTTCGCGGGGGTGCGCCGGACGTCCATGCGTTTCAAGATATGCCGGCGACGCCACGAGGTACTGCGTCACCGAGCAGATCTTGCGGGCTACCAGCGATGAGTCTGGCAGCGAGGCGATGCGCAACGCGGCATCGAAACCCTCCGCCACGATATCCACCGTTGCGTCGGACAGATGCAGATCCAGAGATAACTCCGGATACTTGTCCATCAACCTGGGGAGGATGGGCACCACCCATCGAAGCCCAAAGGACATCGGGATTGCAATGCGCACGCGTCCGCGCGGATTCTCGGACAGTTCCAGGGCTTCGAGCTCTACCGCTTCCGCCTGCCGACATATTTCCGCAGCCTTGGCGGCCATCTGATGTCCGAACTCGGTAAGCGATAGCTGGCGTGACGTCCGGTTCAGAAGCCTGCCGCCGAGGCGGTCTTCCAGCCTGCTTATCGCCCGGGACACTGTCGGCACCGACACGTCCATGACTCTGGCCGCCGCGGCAAACGAGCCCTCCTCTGCGACTTTGGCAAACATCGCCAAACCTTCAAAATCGGGTAACTTGCTCATTCTGCTTGCGCACCTTCACGACGCCGCGGCGCGATGCAACCACGCATGACGCGCGCAAGGCGCCACGCATCGCCAGGTGATTTCATGCCTGCTGCGTTTTGCCCTACCTGGCGGGCGGCAGGTAGCCGCCTGTGCTGTCCAGAAGCTCGGTGCCTTCGTTCGCCATGGCTTCCGCGAGCTTCATCGTCGCCACCATGATCGAGGATTGCAGCATGGCCATCTGGGTTTCCATCGCGGCCACCATGGCAGCCTTTTCACGCTCATTGCGCTGTTCCGACTGCACGGACTGCAGATGCTCGCGCAGTTCGGCGAGCTGCTTCTGCATCTGCTCGATCTGGGCCTTGATCGATTTGGCGGACTCCGATTGCTGCGACTTCTTCTCGTTGCCTGTGGCAGCCACCGGCCCCTTGGCTTCGGCGGGCCGGGCAGTGTCCCCAACGTCCTGTTCTTCTCCAGCGACTGCGACAGCCACCTCCGAGTCCTGCGGGGTGACCTGTTCAGCTTGCGAAGGCACAGGGAAGTACCTTGAGGCGAGATGGTTCTGCGTGACGCTGCTGATCTGGCTCATGCCGGGAAGCCTCATTCATGGTTGTATGCGCCGGAAGCATAGCGGCGCCATTGCCCGTTAGAAATACAAGCATCGGAAAGTCATCGTTTCAGAAATGAAACGTTGACTTTTTGACCGTCGCTACGTCGTCCCCGTCCAGCGACACAACGCCACACCCCATCCATTCCTCACACACCTGCCTCAGTTTTGTTTTAAACTTTCAGAAATTCCTGAAAATTCAAAAACAGACAATGCAACTCTCGCCCCTGATCCAGCGCTTTGTCCTCCACTTCGGTGAGATGGGCAGCCGCTGGGGGATCAACCGAACGGTCGGTCAGATTTACGCCCTGCTCTTTACCGCGGCGCGCCCCCTCAATGCCGACGAAATAGCCGAAGCGCTGGGTTTCTCGCGCTCGAACGTCAGTATCGGCCTCAAGGAACTGGAGTCCTGGAACCTCGTCCGGCTGTCGCACCAGCCCGGCGACCGCCGCGAGTACTTCTCTGCGCCAGACGACGTCTGGGCGATTTTCCGGACGCTGGCCGAGGAACGGCGGCGGCGCGAGATCGATCCCACGCTGTCGATGCTGCGCGAAGTGCAGCTGGAAACCCCGCTTTCCGACGAGGACCGCCACGCACAGGCCCGCATGAAGGAGATGTACGGCCTGATCCTGCTGGTGACCACATGGTTCGGCGACATGCAGAAGCTCGACGTGGCCACGCTCGAAAAGCTGATGCGGCTGGGCTCGCGCGTCACCAAGCTGCTGGACGTCAAGGACCGGCTGACATCGGCCATCGGCATGGGGTCCCGGACCGAGAAGACGGAGAAGGCCCAAAAGCCCGCGAAGACGGGAAAAGCCGCCAAAGCCACCCCGGCCACCCCGGCCACCAGCAAAACCCCCGCAAAACCTGCCCGATCCCGCAAGGAGTAGTCCGTGTTTGCAAGTGTCGATCCGGTGATACTGGCGCGCATCCAGTTCGCCGCGAATATCACATTCCACATCCTGTTCCCGACCATCAGCATCTCGCTGGCCTGGGTCCTGCTGTTCTTCAAGCTGCGCTACGGCAAGACCGGCGACGAAAGCTGGATGAATGCCTACCGCGTCTGGGTCAAGATCTTCGCGCTGACGTTCGCGCTGGGCGTGGTCAGCGGCATCACCATGAGCTTCCAGTTCGGCACCAACTGGCCTGGCTACATGGAAACGGTGGGCAACGTGGCCGGCCCGCTGCTGGCCTATGAGGTACTGACCGCTTTCTTCCTCGAAGCCACCTTCCTTGGAATCATGCTGTTCGGCATGCGCCGCGTCAGCAACCGCATGCACACCATTGCCACGCTGCTGGTGGCGGGCGGCACCACGCTGTCCGCGTTCTGGATCCTGGCGCTGAACTCCTGGATGCAGACGCCTGCCGGCTTCGAGATGATCGATGGCCGCGCCCACGTCACGAGCTGGCTCGCCGTGATCTTCAACCCCTCGTTCCCTTACCGGCTGGTGCACATGCTGCTGGCATCGGGCCTGACGGTCGCCTTTCTGGTCGCCGGCGTTTCCGCCTGGCGCTGGCTGCGCAACGACCGCAGCCCGGATGTCATGCACGCACTGCGTACCGGCGTGACGCTGGCCGCGATCCTGATCCCGCTGCAGATCGTGGCCGGCGACCTGCACGGCCTGAACACGCTCCACCACCAGCCGGCCAAGATCGCCGCCATGGAAGGCATCTGGAAAACCGAGAAAGGCGCGCCGGCCGTGCTGTTCGGGCTGCCCAATGCCCGTACGCAGTCGAACGACTTCGAGATCGCCATCCCGAAGCTGGCGTCGATCTACCTGACGCACAAGGTGGACGGCGAGATCCTCGGCATCGACGCCTTCCCGGACCGCCATCCCCCGGTGGCGCCGCTGTTCTTCGCGTTCCGCATCATGGTCGGCGTGGGCCTGCTGATGCTGGCGGTGTCGTGGCTCGGCGCCTGGCAGTTGCGCCGGCAAGGTGCGCCGTCGAAGTGGCTGGCGCGCGCGCTGGTGGCAATGACGTTCTCGGGCTGGATCGCGCTGGTGGCCGGCTGGTACGTGACCGAGATCGGCCGCCAGCCCTACCTCGTCTACGGCGTGCTGACCACGGCACAGGCTGCCTCCAAGGTGCCTGCCACGATGATCGGCAGCACGCTGGCGATGTACCTGACGCTCTACCTGCTGCTGATCGTCGCCTATATCTCGGTGGTGTTCCATCTCGCCCGCAAGGCCGGTAAAGCCGGCGGCACGCCGGAACCCGCCATCGAAACGCCGCAACCCGTCCTTCCCGGCCAACCCAGGAGCGCGCAATGAACCCGGCCACCATGCATGACCTGAGCCAGCCGGCCGGCTGGATGCCGCTGGTGTTCCTGGCGCTGATGGGCCTGTCGATGCTGATCTACGTGATCCTCGACGGCTACGACCTGGGCGTTGGCGTACTGCTGCGCCGCGCCGACGATGCCGACAAGGACACCATGATCGCGTCGATCGGGCCGTTCTGGGACGCCAACGAAACCTGGCTCGTGCTCGGCGTGGGGCTGCTGCTGACGGCCTTCCCGCTGGCGCACGGCGTGATCCTGACGCAGCTCTACCTGCCTGTCGCGCTGATGCTGGCCGGGCTGATCATCCGCGGCGTGGCGTTCGATTTCCGTGTCAAGGCGCGCGATCCGCACAAGCCGTGGTGGAACTTCGCGTTCTACGCCGGCTCGCTGCTGGCCAGCTTCTCGCAGGGGCTGATGCTGGGCCTCTACATCACCGGCTTCCGCTACGACCTGCCCAATCTGCTGTTCGCGGTGGCCGTGGGCTTGTGCCTGGTGGCCGGCTACTGCCAGCTGGGCGCCACGTGGCTGATCATGAAAACCACCGGGGCGCTGCAACTGCGGGCCATCTACTGGGCGCGCCGCAGCCTCTGGATCACGGCGGCGGGCGTGGCGGCCATCTCGATCGTCACGCCGATGGTCAGCGAGCGGATCTTCGAAAAGTGGTTCAGCCTGCCCAACATCATCCTGCTGGCGCCGATCCCGCTGCTGACGATGGCGCTGTTCCTGGTCATCGAGCGCTTCCTGCGCAAGCTGCGCGACTTCCACGCACGCGGCAACGACCGCTGGTGCTGGGTGCCGTTCGCCGGCACCGCCGTGATCTTCCTGATGGCGTTCAACGGCCTGGCCTACAGCCTGTTCCCATACCTGGTGGTGGACCGCATCGACATCTGGCAGGCCGCCAGCGCACCCGAATCTCTCGGCGTGATCCTGATTGGCGCGGCGGTGGTGCTGCCGACCATCCTGGGTTATACGGCCTACGCGTATCGGGTGTTCTGGGGCAAGGCGACGGACCTGCGTTACGACTGAGGAGAAGAGCAAAGCCGGCGACGGGTGTATCCTCGACGATACCCGACGCCGACCCGCATCTCGTGTCCACCTCTCCCACCCCAACCGGTCCGCTGCTCACCCGTCTGCGCGCCCAGGCCGGCGCGCAGGTTCGCGCGCTGACCCGCAGCAACTCCGGCCTGAGCATCGATTACGACAATCCGCCCGGAGACCCCGGCCTGTTCGGCCCCGATGCGGTCTGCTGGCGCGTGCACGCCGATTTCCCCGCGATGCTGGCGGGCGGCGTCAGCGCGCTGCTGCTGCAGGCGCTGCATCCGCTGGCGCTGGCCGGCGTCTGGGATCATTCGTCGTTCCGCACCGACATGCAGGGCCGGCTCGGCCGCACCGCCCAGTTCATCGCCGGCACCACCTACGGCAGCCGCGCTGACGCCATGCAGCTGATCGAGCGCGTACGGCGTATCCACGCCGCCATCAAGGGGCAGGCACCCGATGGCCAGCCCTATGCCGCCGACAACCCCGCCCTGCTGACCTGGGTGCATGTGGCCGAGGTATCGAGCTTCCTGGCCGGCTACCTGCGCTACGTGGGACCGCTCCCGGCGGCCGACCAGGACCGCTATTTCGACGAGGAAGCCGAGGTGGCCGCGCTGCTCGGGGCCCCGGACGTGCCGCGCACCCGCGCAGCCATCGAGACCTATCTCGACGCCCAGCGCCCGTACCTCGTCAACAGCGAACGGACGCGCGAGGTGGTGCGGCTGGTCATGGCGATGCCGGTGGCCAATCCGCTGCTGGTGCCCGCCGTGCGGACCATGGCCGACGCCGGCGTGGCCCTGCTGCCGCCGTGGGCGCGCCAGATGCTCGGGCTGCACCGTCCGTCGCTGCGCCGCGCGATGGCGCTGGCCGGCATGCGCGGGCTGGCCCCCACGCTGCGCTGGGCGCTCGGACCCGGGCTGGCGGCACGCGCCCGGCGCCGGGTAGCGGCCGGAGCGGGCGGCTGACCGGTCAGCCCGGTGCCCCGAGCGGCGCTTACCTCCCTTTCTTTACTCCCAGCGTAACGGTCCGGCTCGCAGCTTGATTGTTCGACCGGCCCCGCGTCGCCTATCGTTCCGGTAACCATCGCAGCACACCGGAGACGTCATGCTGAACCCGATACCGGAACGACAGTGGGACACGCGCCGCGCCGAGAAGCGCCGCCGCCAGGCCCTCGGCGAAAAGATCGCCACGGGCAAGGTCGTGCCCACCGACGACATCGTGGCCTTCCTGGAAACCATCGTGGCGCCCGGCGACCGCGTGGTGCTGGAGGGCAACAACCAGAAACAGGCCGATTTCCTCTCGCGCGCCCTGGCCGAAGCCGATCCCGCCCGCCTGCACGACCTCCACATGATCATCCCGAGCGTGAGCCGGGTGGAGCATCTGGACCTCTTCGAACGCCGCATCGCCCGCAAGCTCGATTTTGCGTATGCGGGCGCCCAGAGCGTGCGGATCTCGCAGTTCCTGGAGGATGGGCTGCTCGAAGTGGGTGCCATCCACACCTATATCGAGTTGTACTCCCGGCTTTATGTCGACCTGACGCCGCATATCGTGCTGACCGCCGGCTACAAGGCCGACCGCCAGGGCAATCTCTACACCGGCCCGAGTACCGAGGATTCCCCCGCGCTGGTGGAGGCCGCCGCCTTCCGCGACGGCATCGTGATCGCCCAGGTCAACGAGATCGTCGACGACCCCGCCGACCTGCCGCGCGTGGACATTCCCGGCTCCTGGATCGACTACGTGGTGCAGTCCGACAAGCCGTTCTTCTGCGAGCCGCTGTTCACGCGCGATCCGCGCCTGATCAAGCCGGTGCACGTACTGATGGCGATGATGGCGATCCGCGGCATCTACGAGCGCCACAATGTCCAGTCCCTGAACCATGGCATTGGCTTCAACACCGCCGCCATCGAGCTGATCCTGCCTACCTACGGCGAGCAACTGGGCCTCAAGGGCAAGATCTGCAAGTACTGGACGCTGAACCCCCACCCCACGCTGATCCCCGCCATCGAATCGGGCTGGGTCGAAAGCGTGCACAGCTTCGGCAGCGAACTGGGCATGGAAGACTATGTGGCGGCGCGGCCCGATGTGTTCTTCACCGGCTCCGACGGCAGCATGCGCTCCAACCGCGCGTTCTGCCAGTTGGCCGGGCAGTATGCGGTAGACCTGTTCATCGGCTCCACGCTGCAGATCGACGGCGACGGGCACTCCTCCACCGTCACGCGCGGGCGGCTCTCCGGCTTCGGCGGCGCGCCGAACATGGGCCACAACCCGGGCGGCCGCCGCCACGCCACGCCGGCCTGGCTCGACCTGATCGAGACCGACGATCCGCTGGCGCGCGGGCGCAAGCTCGTGGTGCAGATGGTGGAAACGTTCCAGGCCGGCGGCAAGCCGACCTTCGTCGAATCGATGGATGCCGTGCAGGTGGCGAAGGACAGCGGCATGCCGCTGGCGCCCGTGATGATCTACGGCGACGACGTGACCCACGTGCTGACCGAGGAAGGCATCGCCTATCTCTACAAGGCGCGCTCGCTCGAAGAGCGCCGCCGCATGATCGCCGCCGTGGCGGGCGTCACGCCGATCGGCATGAAGCACGACCCGGCCACCACGCGCCAGATGCGCAGCGACGGCCTGATCGCACTGCCCGAGGATCTGGGCGTGCAGCGCTCGCAGGCCACGCGCTCGCTGCTGGCGGCCAAGAGCATGGCCGACATCGTGGAGTGGTCTGGCGGCCTCTACAACCCGCCGGCACGGTTCAGGAGCTGGTAATGACTGCCGTTGCCTCCCTCCCGCTGCGCACGGACGGCGCCGGCGATACCAGCCTGGCCGCCCGGATCGGCGACCTGGCCGTGGCCGTACTGGTCGACGAAGCCATGCTGGCGCCCAAGCCGGGGCTGGTCGATGCGCGCGGCAGCGGCGCCCATGGCGACATGACGCTGCGCACGATGCTCGATTCCGCGCACAGCCTGCGCGGCAGCTTCGTCGCCATGGCGCAGGCCGGCCAGCGCGCCACCCGCCTGGACGTGGCGCTGCGCGAACGGCTCGGCGCGCTGGGGCGCGAGGCCGAGACGGCGATGCTGCAGGCCACCGGCGGCATCAACACCCACCGCGGCGCAATCTGGGCGCTTGGCCTGCTGGCCGGCGCCGCGGGCTGGCTCGGCAAGACCCGCAGCGCGAGCGCCATCGCGCAGATGGCCGCCGTGATTGCGCGGCTGCCAGACCGCCATCGCCCTGTGCACACCGGCAACAAGGGCGAACTGACGCGCGCCGTCTACGGCGTGGGCGGCGCCCGCGAGCAGGCCGAGGCCGGCTTTCCGCACGTGACCGCCGTCGGCCTGCCAGCGCTGCGCGAGTGCCGCGCGCGCGGCGACGCCGAACCCACCGCGCAGGTCAACGCGCTGCTCGCCATCATGGCGCGGCTCGACGATACCTGCGTGCTGGCGCGCGCCGGCCGTGCGGGACTCCACGATGTGCAGGCAGGCGCGGAGGCCGTGCTCGACGCTGGCGGCATTGGCACGCTGGCCGGCCGGCGGCGTCTTCACGAACTGGAAGCCGCGATGCTCGCGCAGCGCGCTTCGCCCGGCGGCGCGGCAGACCTGCTGGCCGCCACCCTTTTCCTCGACCGGCTGCATGCCGTGGGAGACCAATGATGGAACAGCACCGTTTCGAATTTGCCGCCGGAGCGCCTGCCGCGCGCCGCGTGCTCGTGGGCGTGGTGGGCTCCGGCGATCTCGAAGTCATCATCGAGCCGGGCGCCACGGGCAAGACGTCAATCGACGTGACCACGTCCGTGAACGGCTACGGCCGCGTCTGGGACGCCCAGCTCACGCGCGTCTTCAGCGCCGAGCCGCGCGCCGCGATGAACATCCGTATCCACGACTTCGGCGCCACGCCCGGCGTGGTCGGCATGCGCCTGGCCGAAGCGTTCGAAGCGCTGGCGCAGGCCGGCGGCAAGGAGCCGACATGAATCGCGCCACCCTGCTCTCGCGCGAGAGCTTTGTCGAACTCACCGCACGCGCCCGGGCGCAGGCCCTGCTCGATCCCGGCACGTTCCGCGAACTGGCCGGGCCATTCGATGGACTGACGTCGCCGTGGCTGGCCCGCCAGGGCGTCGTCCCGCAGGGCGATGACGGCGTGGTGGTGGCCAAGGGCCGCATCGACGGCCAACCCGCCGTGGTCATGGCCATCGAAGGTGCCTTCCAGGGCGGCAGCCTCGGGGAGGTTGGCGGCGCCAAGATCTCCGGCGCGCTGGAACTGGCCGCCGACGACAACCGCAACGGTGTGCCCACGCGCGCGGTGATCCTGTTCGAGACCGGCGGCGTGCGGCTGCAGGAAGCCAACCTCGGACTGGCCTCGATTGCCGAGATCCACGCCGGCATCGTCGACCTGCGGCGCTACCAGCCCGTGATCGGCGTGATTGCCGGGCAGGTGGGCTGTTTCGGCGGCATGTCGATCGCGGCGGCGCTGTGCTCGGCCCTGGTGGTCACGCGCGAGGCGCGCCTCGGCCTGAACGGCCCGGCCGTGATCGAGCAGGAGGCCGGCATCGGCGAATACGATTCGCGCGACCGCCCCTTCATCTGGGGCCTGACCGGCGGCGAGCAGCGCTTTGCCACCGGGCTGGCGGACCGCTTCGTCGACGACGACACGGCGGAAGTCCGCAACGTCGTGGCCGACCTCGTTGCCCAGCCCCCCACCCCCACCCCCGCCGCCGATGGCCCGCGCAGCGAGCAGTACGTGCACTATCAGCAGTGCATCGCCGCCTACGTGGCCGGCGATGCCGCACACCAGCCGGACCCCGCCATGGTCCGCCGCTATCTGGGAGAACGCAAATGACCGCCAGCACCGAGCAATCCGTGAGCCGTGGCGACGCCTGGCTGACCGCGCTGGCCGGCAAGGTGCCGCGCGTGGCGGGCTACCCGCCGTCAGTCCAGATCGCGGACATCGAATGGTCAGGCCGCGCGGCGCGCCTGATCGCCGTGGTACCCGATGCGGCCAGCCCGCTGCCGCGCGCCCGCCAGGGCGAAGTTGGCCTGCTCGAAGGCTGGGCGCTGGCGCGTGCGGTCCACGAGGTGATCGACGCCGACCGCGACGCGCCGCACAAGCGCGCCATCGTCGCCATTGTCGATACGCCGAGCCAGGCCTACGGCCGCCGCGAGGAAGCCTTCGGCATCCATCAGGCGCTGGCCGGCGCGGCCGCCGCCTATGCCACGGCGCGCCTGCAGGGGCATCCCGTGGTGGCGCTGCTGGTCGGCAAGGCCATGTCGGGCGCGTTCCTCGCCCATGGCTACCAGGCCAACCGCATCGTGGCGCTCGACGACGCCGGCGTGCAGGTGCACGCGATGGGCAAGGACGCCGCCGCGCGCATCACGCTGCGCAGCGTCGAGGATCTGGAAGCCTTCGCCGCCACGGTGCCGCCGATGGCCTATGACCTCGGCAACTACACGTCGCTGGGGCTGCTGTGGCGCACGGTCGCCGTGCAGGACGCCGCCGCGCCCACCGAGGAGGACCGCGCCACGCTCGTGCGTCATCTGCAGGAGGCGCTGGCTGACATCGACGTCGATCCGCACCGCGACCTGCGCAGCCGCTTTGACGGCGCGAACCGCAGCGCCACGCGCCGGGCACGTGAACTGCTGCGCGCGCAGTGGCAGGACTGACCGGCTGAACCCGCCATGACCCCGCTGCGACCGCACGATCTGGTCTGGCTGCGCGACCCGGCCGCATTCCTTGCGGCCGGCGCACTGCCCGACTGGGCCGATGCCGGCTGGCTCGCGCAGGCGCCGCTGGTGGTCCGGCGCGACCGCGACGCCACGGGTCGCATCCCGGTGGGCATCCGTGGCCGCGAGCGGGCACAGCGGCATGCGGCGTGGCTCCACCCCGACCAGTGCGCGAGCGTGGTCTCGCCCGAAGAGATCGCGCGCGCCGGGTTCTGGCGGCTGCACCCACGGCGCGACGTGCTGCCCGCGCTGCGCGCACTCGACCATGTGGCGGCGCGGCTCGGCCTGCTCGGCTACGGCTGGGGCATTACCGGGGCGGTGGGCTTCGCGCTGGCGTCGGGCATCGATGTGTTGCATTCCGGCAGCGACATCGACCTGGTCATCCACGCGCCCGCGCCCTTGCCCGGGCGCGATCTTGCCGCGCTGGAAGCCTTGCTGGCCGCGCATGAAGTCCGGCTCGATATCCAGATCGCCACGCCGCTGGGCGCTTTCGCGCTGCGCGAGCGGCTGCGCACCGGCGGCCGCGTGCTGGTGAAGACCGACGCCGGCCCCGTGCTCTGCGATGACCCCTGGCTCGCTTCATGCCCGCACTGCTGACCTTTCCCGGCCAGGGCGCGCAGCGTCCCGGCATGCTCCATGCCCTGCCGGACCACCGTGCCGTGGCGGCGACCCTGGCCGAGGCCAGCGACGTGCTCGGTACCGATGTGCTGCGCCACGACGATGCGGAACACCTGGCGTCGACGGTCTCGGTCCAGCTTTGCCTGCTGGTGGCCGGCGTCGCCAGTGCCCGGGCGTTGCTCGAAGAAGGGCCGCCCGCGCACGGCGTGGCAGGGCTGTCGATTGGCGCATATCCGGCAGCGGTGATGGCCGGGGCGCTGCCGTTCGCCGACGCGGTACGGCTGGTGGCGTTGCGCGGCGCGCTGATGGCCGAGGCATACCCGCACGGCTTCGGCATGACCGCCATCCTCGGTCTCGACGCCGGACAGCTCGCACCGCTGGTTGCCGAGGTGCACAGCAACGAGACCCCGGTCTACATCGCCAACTACAACGCCGACAGCCAGCTGGTCATCGCCGGCGCGGACGCGGCCCTGGCGCGCACCGCCGGACTGGCGCTCGCCGCCGGCGCCCGCACCGCGCAGCGCGTGGCGATCGCCGTGCCCTCGCATTGCGCGCTGCTCGACGAAGCCGCCGCGACGTTGCATGCGGCCGTCCAGAAAGTGGCATTCAGCAGGCCCCGGCTGCGCTACTTCAGCGCCAGCGCCGCACGCGAGCTGCGCGACCCTGCGCGCCTTGCCGAAGACCTTGCGCAGAACATGGCGCTGCCCGTGCGCTGGCACGAGACGATGCTGCTGGCCCGAGCAGTAGGCATGGACCTGACCGTGGAGATGCCACCCGGCAACGTGCTGACGCGGCTGTGCCAGCCGCTGTTTCCGCAGGCCGTGGCGCTGGCGGAAAGCCGGATGGATAGTGTGCGCGTGCTGGTGGGGCGGGCTGGGGAAGCTTGACGACGCCCAGGCCTGCCACAGGTCTTGCTCCCCTCTCTCATTTCATGGGAGAGGGGAGCACAACCACGGGAAGAAGCCGGCAGTCAGACCGCCGACGCTTCCTTGCCTTGCTTCACTTTCGCATCCAGCACCGGCGGGGCCGTGACGATCGAGGTCAGCGACGGCTCGGCCGGCTTGAGCGCGGCCAGGTCGGGTAGCGGACGGCGCAGCGTCGGGATGGCCGCGAAGGCCTGTTCCATCGCGTGAGAAACGCCCAGCGTCTGGTGATCCGCGCGGAACCCGCCCACGATCTGCAGGCCGAACGGCATGCCGGCGTGGTCGAGTCCGCACGGCAACGACAGCGCCGGATGCGTGGTCAGCGTGACCACGTAGGTCAACGACAGCCAGCGGTAGTAGTTCTCCTGCTTCACGCCGTTGATGGACTCCGCATAGAGCGAGGTCCAGGGGAACGGCGACACCGGCGTGGTCGGCGACAGGATCACGTCATAGTCCCTGTACAGCCGCTGGAAGCGTTGCAGCACGCGGGTCTGCTCGGCCTGCGCCCAGGCGCTGTCGAGCAGCGACATCTTCGCGCCCATCTCGAAATTGGCACGCGTGTTCGGGCCAAGGCTGCCCGGGTCGCGTTCGTAGGCGTCGCGCATGCCGGCGACGAAGCTCTCCGCGCGCAGCACGTCGAAGCAGCGATGCGCCTCGCCCAGATCCACGTCGATGGCATCGCAGCTGCGGAACAGGTGCCGCATGGCGGCAATCTTCTCGCGGAACGTGCGGCGGATGCCTTCGTCCACGTCGCAGCAGCCGAAGTCCTCGGTATAGGCCACGCGCAGGCTGCCGAGATCCACCGGCATCGGCGTCAGGAACGACATCGGGTCCAGTGGATACGTCAGCGGATCGCCCGCCGACACGCCCGCCGACGCGGCCAGTTGCAGGCAGGCATCGGCCACCGTGCGGCCCATCGGCCCGACCACCGAGATCGGCGTCCAGCCGAGCAGCTTGCGCGAACTTGGCACCACGCCCGGCGACGGCCGGAAGCCGACCACGCCGCACTTGGCCGCCGGGATGCGCAGCGAGCCACCCGTATCGGATCCCGTGCACACCGGCAGCAGATCGGCCGCCAGCGCCGCCGCCGACCCGCCCGACGAGCCGCCGGCATTGAGGTTGGGATTGAACGGATTGCCCGTGGCGCCCCACACGTCATTGCGCGAATTGGCGCCCGCGCCCATCTCGGGGATATTGGTCTTGCCAGCCACGATGGCGCCCGCCGCACGCAGCCGCGCCACCAGCACGTTGTCCTCGGCCGGTACGTTGTCGCGGTACAGCGGCGAGCCATAGGTGGTCAGCAGCCCAGCCGTGGCCTCCAGGTCCTTCACGCCAAGCGGCAGCCCGTGCAGCAGGCCCAGCGGCTTGCCTTCGAGCACCGCGCGCTCGGCCGCGCGCGCCTCGTCGCGGGCACGGTCGAAGCAGGTGGCGGTCACCGCGTTGAGAAACGGGTTCACCCGCTCGATCTGCGCGATGCACGCATCGAGCAGCTCCACCGGCGAGATTTCCTTGCTGCCGATCATGCGGCGCAACTCGGTGGCCGGGCGGGCGACCAGTGTGTTTGTGTCCTGCATACTGCCTGTCTCCTTGCGGGGCGTGAATCACTCAGCCGTGATATTCGCACGCTGCGCCGTGGCACGCATCAGCGGCAGTTCCTTGTTGATCAGCGCCGAGACCGCCGCGCCGTTGCCTTCCACCGGTTCGAAGCCGGCGTTCTGCAGTTGCTTGCGCGTGTCC
Source organism: Cupriavidus agavae (assembly GCF_004217045.1). Taxonomy (GTDB): domain Bacteria; phylum Pseudomonadota; class Gammaproteobacteria; order Burkholderiales; family Burkholderiaceae; genus Cupriavidus; species Cupriavidus agavae. The sequence continues at coordinate 232,652 of NZ_SGXM01000004.1, read as the reverse complement.
GGATCCGCCATCACTTCGCTCAGCGCCTTCTCCAGCTTCTGCTTCACATCGGCCGGCAGGCCGCGCGGCGCCACCAGCGCCAGCCAGGTATCGGCATCGATGCCGGGGAAGCCCGCTTCCGCGGCCGTCGGCACGTCGGGCAGCAGCGCCGAGCGCTTGGCGGTGGTCACGGCAATCGCCTTGACCTTGCCCGACTTCACCTGCGGAATGGCCGCGGCCACGGTATCCACGCTGAACGGGATCTGGCCGCCGATCAGGTCGGTCATGGCCGGCGAACTGCCTTTGTACGGCACATGCAGCAGCTTCACGCCGGCCAGGTTGAACAGCATCTCGCCGGCAAACTGGGCCGTGGTGCCGGTGCCGAACGATCCATACGAGTACTTGCCGGGCTGCGCCTTGGCGGCGGCCACGAGCTGCTTGAGGTTGCTGACCGGCACATCCTTGTTGGCCAGCAGGATCAGGCCGGTGCGGCCCGCAAACCCGATCGGCTCGAAGCTCTTCACGGGGTCGTACGGCAGCTTGGCGTGGATGGCCGGGTTCACCGTGAACGTGGTGCCCGAGCTGGCCAGCAGCGTATAGCCATCGGGCGCGGCTTTCGACACCACGCTGGCGCCGACGATGGTGCCAGCGCCGGGCCGGTTGTCGACGACCACGCTCTGGCCCAGCTTGTCGCCGAGCTTCTTGCCGATCAGGCGGCCGATCACGTCGGTGGCGCCGCCCGGCGGGAACGGGATCACCAGCTGGATCGGCTTGGACGGAAACGTATCGGCCAGGGCCGCCGTGGCGCCGGTGGCGAGGCTGCATGCCAGCACGGTATGGGCGAGCGTGGAAAGGATCAGGGGCGAACGGTTCATGATGTGACTCCGCAACGATGCAATCTAAAAATTCGGTGACGTGTGATCAGCCGGCCAGCGCTGCGCCGCGTTCGGCAAAGCGCGCGTACTCCTCGGCGGGCACGAACAGGCCGCCCGTCGTCCAGACCAGATGCGTCGCGTCCGGCATGCGCGCCTCCAGGTTGTTCTGCCTGAGCCAGGCGCGCCCGGCCGCAGTGCCGGTCAGCATGCGCGGACCGCTGAATCCGGCCGCCGCCGACGGCTCGATGCGCAGGTCCTCGCTCTCTCGCACACGGTGCAGGTCCGCGAACAGTGTGTCGTCGGCCACCGTGAAGACGCCGCCCAGCAGCGGGCGCATGGCTTGCGCGGCGAGTTCCGATGCCTGCGGCACGGCCAGCCCATCAGCCTCGGTGCGGTTGGTCAGGCCGATGTCGTACACCGACGCGCCCGGCGCCAGCATTTCCACCAGGAAGCACGGCGACTGCGTTGGCTCGGCGAAGAAGGGATAGACGTGCGGCCCGTACAGCTGGCGCAGGCCGAAGGCGATGCCGGCCGGCGCGCCGCCCACGCCGCACGGCAGGTAGACGAACAGGGGATGGGCGGCGTCCACACGCAGCCCGGCCGCCTCGATCTGGTCGCGCAGATGCAGCGCGGCCGCGCTGTAGCCCAGCATCAGCGACATCGAGCGTTCGTCATCGACAAAGTAGCAGTGGGGGTCGGCATCGGCCTCGCGGCGGCCGGCGGCAACGGCTGCGGCGTAGTCGCCCGTGTGCTCCACCACTTCCACGCCACGCGCCCGCAGCCGCGCCTTTTTCCATTCCTTGGCGTCCGACGACATATGCACCGCCGCGCGGAAGCCGAGCGCCGACGCCATCACGCCGATGCTCAACCCCAGGTTGCCGGTAGAGCCCACGGCCACCTGGTAGCGGCCGAACAGCGCCCGTGCCGGCGCCCCGGCCAGCACCGAATAGTCCGAATCGCGCGTCACCAGCCCATTGTCGAGCGCCAGCGACTCGGTGAACTCGAGTACCTCGTGGATGCCGCCCCGCGCCTTGATCGAGCCGGCCACCGGCAGGCTGTGATCGGCCTTGATCCACAGCGCGCCCTGCTCCCGCGACAGCCCGATGGCCCGCTGCATGCCGGGCGCCACCAGCAGCGCTGACTCAATCCGCCCGGCACTGCCCTGCAATTCCGGAAACAGGCGCGCCAGCAGGGGCGCGAACCGTTCGAAACGGCCCTGCGCCTCACGCACATCAGCTAGACTAATGCCACGGCCTTCTACCACCGTTTGTACTTCTGCGGCATCTGTCCATTGGGGATTGCCCCAGAAAACGGGCATCGCGGCCTGCATATCGGCGAGGAGTTCAGGCGGTAGCTTGGATGTATCGATCGTCATGACCTTGCAACACGGAGGTGGGATGGATTCATTCTTGTCTCTCGCCGCCGATGTGACAAACCATTTGTACTGATCCATCTATTAGTTTGACTAATGGCTAACACGCTCTCCGCATCATTATTGGGCTGGCTGCGCTGTTTTGAGGCGGCGGCGCGGCATTGCAACTTCACCCAGGCCGCCGCCGAACTCTGCGTGACGCAGGGCGCGGTCAGCCAGCAGGTGAAGCAGCTCGAACAATGGCTGGACCGCCCGCTGTTCCTGCGTACGCCGCGTGCGCTGGTGCTCACGCCGGAGGGCGAGCGGCTACGCTTTGTGCTGCGCGAATCGTTCCAGGCCATCGAAAGCACGCTGACGCAGCTGCGCAAGCGTGACAAGCATCCAATCGCGCTCTCGTGCTCCCCCTCGTTCGCCATGGTCTGGCTGACGCCGCGGCTCGGCAATTTCTTCCGGCAACATCCGGAAATCGGGCTGCGCGTCTACGGCGAGTTCCACGCGCTGGACCGCTCGCGGATGATGCGCGACGGCATCGAGGCCGCCGTACGCTTCGACCCCGGCGGGTATCCGGACCTCAAGGCCCGCGTGTTCCTGGAAGAGTGGCTGGTACCGGTGGCCAGCCCGGCGTACCTCGCCGCGCATCCCGAGCTGGCGTCGCCGGACGGCTTGCGGGCCGGCATGCTGCTGCACGACGTGAGCCCGTGGGATGGCGCCAGCGAATTCGAGGAATGGCAATGCTGGCTCGCGCACGCGGGCGTGACGCTGCCGGACGAATCCGAGGGGCAGCGCTTCAACCTCTCGCAACTGGCGATCAACGCCGCGCTGGCCGGACAGGGCGTGGCCATGGGACGCACCGCGCTGGTGCTCGAGGATATCGAGTCTGGCCGGCTGGTGGACTTGTGGGGCATCCATGCGCCGAGCCGGGCGTCGTACCACTTCGTCTGCGCGCACGGCCAGACCGAGCCGGTGGCCGAGGTGGAAGCCTGGCTGGCGCATGAAGGGGCGGCATTCGACGCGGCGCGCCGCCGCCTGCTCGCCGCGCGTTAGCGGCCGTCGAAGCGCAGCAGCAGCTCCGGCCGCTGGAACGCCTCGACGATGAACTCGATGAACACGCGCGTCCGCGGTGGCAGCTGCCTGCGGTTCGGATAGTAGAGCGCAATCGGCCCGTTGTCGGCGCACCAGCCCGGCAGCAACCGCACCAGCGCCCCGCGCTGCAGCCACGGCGCAGCGTGCGGCATCGGCAGCAACGCCACGCCCAGGCCCTGCATGGCGGCGTGCGCCATGGCCTCGGGATCGTCGAAGATGGCCCGCATGCGCGGTTCGGCCAGCGCCTGCTCGCCGATCTGGTTGCGCAGCGTCCAGGTGCGAACCCGGCCGCTCGACGACGAGCGCCGCGCAATGCCGTCGAATGACGCCAGTTCCGACGGATGCCGGGGCAGCGCCCTGCCTTTCAGGTAGGCCGGCGACGCGGTGGCCACCACGTGCACCCGCGCCAGTTCGCGCGCCACCACGCCTTCGGTCAGTTCGATGCCGCCGCCGATGGCCACGTCGATGCCGTCGGCGATCAGGTCGACCGTCCGGTTCTCGAAGCGCCAGTCAGGCACGATGGCTGGATAACGCGCCAGGAACTCTCCGAGCAACGGCACCAGATACTCCCGCCCGAATGCCACCGCCATGCTGACCTTGAGTACCCCGGCAGGCCGCCCTTCGTCCTGCGCGACGCTGGCAAAGGCAGCCTGCAGGGCGGCGTAAGGCTCGCTGACCTGCCGCAGGAACTGTTCGCCGCCCAGCGTCAGCGTGAGCCGCCGGGTGCTGCGCTGAAACAGGCGCACTCCCAAGTGCGTTTCGAGTCTCCCCACGTTCTTGCTGATCGCGGCCGGCGTCAGGCCCAGCCGGCGGGCGGCGGCCGAGAAACTGCCGGTTTCGGCGGTCTGGATGAACGATTCGAGCAGGTTGAGCGCTTCCATGCCGCGAAGCTTATACCAACGGTTGAAAAAGTTAATTCCGATTCGAGACTAGCGGTAGGAGATCGGGCCAACCATACTGGGTTCACCAACCCTTCCGAACCAAAGGAAAAACATCATGACCACGCTCTCGAACAAGATCGCTTTCGTCACCGGCGGCTCCCGCGGCATTGGCGCCGCCATCGTGCGCCGGCTGGCCCGTGACGGCGCCGCCGTCGCCTTCACCTACCAGAGCTCCGGCGCCGGCGCGCAGGAACTGGTCGCGGCGATCGAGGCCGAAGGCGGCCGCGCCAGGGCCTACCAGGCCGACGCCGCCGACGCCTCGGCCGTCACCCGCGCCATCAACGACGCCGCCACCCATTTCGGCAAGATCGACATACTCGTCAACAACGCCGGCGTGCTGTTCCTGGGCGCTGTGGACGAATTCGCGCTCGAAGACTTCGACAAGACCTTCGCGGTCAACGTGCGCGCCATCTTCGTGGCCTCCAAGGCCGCGCTGGCCCACATGGGCGAAGGCGGCCGGATCATCAATATCGGCAGCACCAACGCCGACCGCATGCCGTTCGCCGGCGGCGCCGCCTACGCCATGAGCAAGTCCGCGCTGAAGGGCCTGGTCCAGGGCATGGCCCGCGACCTGGGACCGAAGGGCATCACCGTGAACAACGTCCAGCCGGGCCCGATCAACACCGACATGAACCCCGAGGATTCGGAGTTCGCCAAGTCGCTGCACGGCCTGATGGCGCTGCAGCGCCATGGCCGCCCCGAGGAAATCGCCGGCATGGTGGCTTACCTGGCCGGTCCGGACGCGGGCTTCGTCACCGGGGCCAGCCTGAATATCGATGGGGGCTTTGCCGCTTGAGGCCTGTACTTGCTGCCCTCTCTCGCAATGTGGGAGAGGGCAGCAAAGCTACGGTCGTTCCCGCCTGACGCTACCCCTCCAGCTTCATCGGCATCGACCTGCTTCGCCGCTTCGTCGCCTGGTACAGCGCATGTGCCACTGCCGGCGCCGTGGGGCCGAGCGACACCTCGCCGCAGCCCTGCGGCGGCCGGTCGCTGGCCACGATCACGGTCTCGATCCGCGGCATTTCCGCCAGTTGCAGCAGCGGGTAGTCGTGGAAATTGCTCTGCTGGACCACGCCGCCCTGGAACGAGATTTCGCTCTTCAGCGTGTTGGTCAGCGCGAAGCCGATGCCGCCTTCGATATTGGCGCGGATCAGGTTCGGATTGATCGCGCGCCCGCATTCCACGGCGCAGACCACGCGCCTGACCCGGAAGCCCTTGCCGGCGCGCTGCAGTTCCAGCGCCATCGCCACATAGGTCTGGAACGCCTCGCCCCGCCCGGTGTACAGGTTGAACGTGAATCCGCGCGTCACCCCCGGGGCGGGCTTGCGGTCCCAGTTGGCAGCCCGGGCAGCGGCATCGAGCGTGCGCACCGCCAGCGGGTTGTGCGCCAGCAGCGCGCGCCGATAGCGATAGGGGTCGATCCCCGCTGCGTCGGCCATCTCGTTGACGAAGCTCTCCAGCATGAACACGCTCGACGTGGACCCCACGCTGCGCATGAAACTGACCGGAATCGGCTGCTTGACGTCGATCATGTCGACCTTGAGGTTCGGCACACGGTAGACGCAATCGTAGAGCGCCTCCAGCATCGTCTCGTCCCAGCCACCCTGCTTCGCCATGCGCTCTGCCTTGATGACGCCGTAGAGCGACTGGCCGGTCAGCCGCGCATGCATCGCCTTCGGCATGCCTTTCTCGTCAAGCACCGCGCGGAAGCGGCCCGACACGCCGGGCCGGTAGTAACCGTGGCGGATGTCGTCCTCGCGCGAGCGGATCACCTTGACCGGCTTGCCCACCGCCGCCGACGCCCGCGCCGCGTGCACCACGAAATCCGGCAGGAACTTGCGCCCGAAGCTGCCGCCGAGGAACGTGGTGTGCACGATGACCGTCTCGGGCTTGCGCTGGTACAGCTTGCCCAGCGCGTTGCGCACGAAATCCTGTCCCTGGATCGGGCCCCAGACCTCGATGGCGTCGTCGCGCACATGCACCGTCGCGTTGACTGACTCCATCGTCGCGTGAACGATGTACGGCGTGTGGTAGTCCGCCTCCACCCGCCGGCCGCCTCGGGCCAGCACCGCATCGGGCTCCCCGAGCCGGGTCGCCACCACCGCCTCCGGCGCGCCCAGCGCGGCCGCCCGCGCCGCCAGGATGGCATCGCTGTCCAGGTCGCGCGCCGCCCCCGGATCGACTTCCAGTTCCAGCGCGTCGGCGCCCTTCTTCGCCAGCCAGTAGCTGGTGGCCACCACGATGGCCGCATCGGGCGCCTGCACCACGGCCTGCACGCCCGGCATGGCCTTCACGGCATCGGCGTTGCGCAGCCCGATGACCTTGCCGGTGATCGTCGGCGGCATTTTCAGCGCCCCGTACAGCATGCCCGGCACACGCACATCGATACCGAATTCTGCCGAGCCATCGACCTTGGGCGGCGTGTCCTTGCGCCGCAGGTCCTGCCCGATCAGCCTGTGCTCGGCCTCGCTCTTGAGGCGCGGCGACGGGTTGAGCGGCAGTTGCGCCGCCTCCGCGGCCAGTTCGCCATAGCCGAACGACCGGCCAGTGGCGCCATGGACCACACGGCCCTTTTCGCTGTAGCACTGGCCGGGACGCACCTGCAGCCGCCTGGCCGCCGCCATCGTCAGCACCTCGCGGGCCTGGGCGCCGGCGATGCGCAGGCGCTGGTAGAACAGCGTCGCCGACATCGATGCGCCGACGAACTGCTGCGGCTCCTCGTAGGCGGCACCCGTCCGGTAGGCGTCCCGGCCGGTGACGAACACGATGGCCACGCGCTGCCAGTCGGCGTCGAGTTCGTCGGCCAGGATCTGTGGCATGCCAGTGTAGACGCCTTGCCCGCATTCGCACTGCGACAAACCCAGCGTGATCGCGCCGTCCGGCTCGATCCAGATCCAGTCGGTGATCTCATGCGTGCCATGCGCACCGCTGTCGACGGTACGACCGTTGGCCAGGGCCGGCAGCGGGACGCACAGCGCGCCGGCCAGCGCAGCACCGCTCTTCAGGAAGCCGCGTCGTGCGAGGCTGGTCGGCGTTTCACTTTGCTGCGGCATGGACGGCCTCCCGGATACGGTGATAGGTGGCGCAGCGGCACAGGTTGCTGACTGCGGCGTCGATGTCCTTGTCGGTGGGGTGCGGGTTCTGCCGGAGCAAAGCGCTGACGGCCATCACCATGCCCGACTGGCAGTAGCCGCACTGCGGCACATCGCTGGCAATCCATGCCTGTTGGACCTTGTGCGACCGGTCGACCGAGAGGCCCTCGATCGTCGTCACGGCTCGCCCCGCGACGGTCGAGACCGGTGTCACGCACGCACGCTGCGCATTGCCATCCACGTGCACGGTGCATGCGCCACAGGCACCGATGCCGCAGCCATATTTGGTACCGGTCAGTCCGGCGTCATCGCGGATCACCCATAGCAGCGGCGTATCGCCGTCGCCGTCGAAGCGCGTCGTCTTTCCGTTCAACACAAAATCCATGGTTGCCTCGCATGTGCAGGTGTGCAGGAAACAGACGGCCGCCCGCCACCCTGCACGGCGCGGGGTGCGGCCAGATACAGCTCGGAGAAAGAGGTTCGAAGAGGGAGCGCCGGGCGGCGCGGGCGCTATTCCGCCGTGATGCGGTACGTGCGGATCAGCGTGGCCCAGGCGGCGGTGTCGTCGCGGATGCGTGCCGCCAGTGCGTCGGGCGTACTGGCCACGGGTTCCAGCCCCTGGCGCTGCAGATCGGCGCGCACGGCTGACGTGCCGAACAGCGCGCGGACGTCGGTGGACAGCGCGTCGGCCAGCGGCTGCGGTGTGGCGGCCGGCACGAGCAGCGCGTACCACGAGCTGACGTCGATACCCTCCATCCCCTGCTCGGCCATCGACGGTACATCGGGGGCCGCGGGCGAGCGGCGGGACTGCGTGACCGCGATGGCGCGCAGTGCACCGGACTGGATGAACGGCGCGAGGGTCGGCCACGTGCCGAACAGTATGGGCACCTGCCCGCCGGCGACATCGGTCATGGCCTGCGTCGTGCCCTTGTATGGCACGTGGAGCATGTTGACGCCGGCCTTGTGGCGGAACAGTTCGCCCGCCAGATGCAGCCCGCTGCCGACGCCGGGGCTGGCGTACCCGAGCGGCGCCTTGTTGCGGTCGGCCTCACGCGCCAGCGCCACGAGCTCAGGCACCGTGCGGGCCTTGACAGAGGGATGCACGGCCAGGACGTTCGGCGAACTGGCGAGCAGCGACACCGGGCGGAAGTCGCGCGCCACCTGATACGACAGCGCCGGAAACAGCGTCGGGTTGATCGTCAGGTTGCCCGCCGGCACCACGAGCCAGGTGCAGCCGTCGGCGGCGGCACGCCGCACCGCGTCGATACCGATGTTGCCGTTGGCGCCTGGCTTGTTGTCGACCACGATCGGCACGTCCTTGCCCGGCTGGAGCCCTTGGGAAAGCGTCCGGGCCAACTGGTCAGCCGGTCCGCCCGCCGGAAATGGCACGACGATCCGTACCGTCGCGCATGCAGCCTGTGCCGCCCCGGCGCCAGCACCGGCCATGAAGAAGACCGCTCCGGCGAAGGCCAGGAAGGCCGGAATCCTCCGTGCCAGGGATGGTGCGGTTCGCCGATGCGCGAGGGGGCTGCCGTGATGCATGGTCTCTTCCTGCTTGTCTTGCTGCCTGTTGTGGGTGCGGCTATGTCATGCGCCAGCCACCCTGCCGCCCAGGCCTGGCCGGTAATCCAGCAGTCGCGACAACTCCGCCGCCGCGCCGCGCACCTTGTCCACCATCGGTTCGAGCAGTGCCGTCTCGATCCGAGCTGCCGGAATCGTCGCGCCCAGCGCCGCCACCACGCGCGCGGTACGGTCGCGGACGGGCGCCGCAATTGTCGAGATGCTGGCTTCGAAGAAGCCCTCGTGCAGCACGTAGCCGCGCTCGCGGTCCCGCTGCACCATCTCGTACAACTCCTCCACCGTGCGCGGCGTGCTGTCCGAGAACACCTCGAGCTGGGGCTCGGGATACAGCGCGTGCAACTCGCCCAGCGTGAGGTCCTCCAGCAAGACCCGCCCCAGCACCGTGGCATGCGCCGGCAGGCGCGTACCGACGTTGACCGTGCTGCTGAATGGCCGCGCCGCCACGGACTTCGCCACGTAGACGATCGACCTGCCATCCCGCACCACGAGGTTGCACGGATAGTGGATCTCGTCGCGCAGGCGGTCCAGCAACGGCCGCCCCAGTTCGGTCAGTTCCAGCGATGCCAGGTAGTCGAACCCCAGCCGCAACACGGCCATGCCAAGACGAAACTCCCGGCCACCATCGGTGCGCTCGACGAATCCCATCATTTCCAGCGTGGCCAGCAGCCGGAACACCGTGGAGCGCGGCACCTTCAGCCGCCGCGCCAGTTCCGCCGCCGACAGCGTGCGGTCCTTGCTGCTGAACTCGCCAAGTAACCGGAGCCCCCGCTCCAGGCCGGGCACGATGTACTTGTCCTGCGTCTCCTCTGCGGGAGTGTCATTGCTCATGGTCTCTCTGCCTCAGGTTCGGTTTGCCGATGACGGCTACGGATCGATATAACATGCTCCCCGTCGCGCCATGCACGCGAGGCGCATTGCCGCATTCCGAACACTAGCAGATGTGTTTCATATGTAAAACCAAGATTCACATCAGGAACAAACTCAATGTAGGCAATAGTTGTTGACGACTCAACTCAAGTCAAACCCTGATTGACAGGCGGAGCGCGCCTCGGCGCGCGGCGACGCGGCACAAAGTTGCGAACAACAATCGATGTGAGACAATCGCAGCCGGCCGCAGCGGCCCGTTTCTCAACTTTTCTGCCAACGCCCCATGTCCAGCACCTCCCGCGTCGCCCCCATCGAGATCCCGCAGGACGATCCCTGGTCCAGCCTTGACGAGGCCGGCACCGGGCTGACAGTCAACGACTTCCTGACGACCATGCTGAGCCAGCTGGTCACGGCCCTGCGCAACAGCGTCACCGAGCCATATGCGACACAGTTCGACCTGACCGTGCCCGAATGGCGCATCCTCGCGCTGCTCGCCGCCCACGGTGAAGCGCTGTCGTTTGCCGAACTGGTCAAGCAGTCGACCTCGGACAAGGCGCTGGTCAGCCGGACCCTGCGACTGCTGGAAGACCGCGGGCTGGTGATTCTCGAATCCGAAGGCAGCAGCCCGCGCAGGCGGCTGGCCTGCAAGATCAGTGAACAGGGTGCCGCGCTTCACGCCCAGGTCATCCCGCTGGCACGACGCGGGCAGGCGTCGGTGATCCGGCTCCTGACCCCCGAGGAACGCCACGGCCTCTACACCGGACTGCGCAAGCTGCATGGCATCTGCACCGGAGCCGGGAAGGAGTAACGTTTCCCGCTGCAGCGGGCTATCTGCGCCTGGAGACAGCGTCGAGAACCTTGCCCATCGTCTCGCTGATATCGGCAAGCTTGGTGTCCATGCCGGCCAGCCGGATATCAACGGTTTCCAGCCGTGATTCGACTTTGCCCAGGCGCACGTCGACCTGATCAAGTCGCGTATCGATGGTGTCAAGACGCGCATCCATCTTGTCGAGCCGCGTCTCCAATATTCCGACGCGATAGTCCAGGACTCCCAGCTTGGCGCCCGTTTGCGCCAGATCCTGTCCCAGTTGCGTGATGGCTTGCTGGCTGCGGTCCATCCTGGCGTCCAGTTTCCTGATGCCCTGATCGAGCGGCTGCTGCTTCTCGTTCACATGTCCATTGAAAAACACGAACACCGACAGGATGAACGCCGTCCCGCCCCCGACCATGCCGAGGACGGTTGCCCACCCCATATCGGCTTTCTTTCCACTGCTTTCGCTTCCACCCTGACGCCTCATCCCGAGAACTCCTTTCCCTGAAGACTGCTTCCCGTCCGCATCGGCGAATGCCTCGCCCGTGACGCTGATTGCCATGACCCGACCCCTGTGACGTTGCTTTTTCTGACGTACGTGACGTACGTGACGTACTTCGCGTACGTTGTTGCGGTCCGCCTGCCTCCTTGGCAACCGTGACCGTCAGGCAACCTTAGGGCATCTGTTCAGGAAAGAAAATCGTAGTTGTCTCATTCCGGGCATTTTGAGATTCGTCTCAAACGCCGAGGCCCAGACGAAAAAAGCCCCGCCACGGGAAAGTCGGGGCGGGGCGCAGCAACAACAACCAACTCGCAGGCTCAGACCTCGAGTTCCTCCAGCACCTGGCCCTTGGTTTCGATACCGAGCCAGAAGACTGTCGCCGCAGCCAGCAGCGGCACCACGGCCAATCCATAGAACGCCACGCTCAGATTGCCGGTGCCGATGGTGGCACCAATCAGGCCCGGCGCGAAGATCGCCGCGATCTTGAGCCAGGCGCCGCCCAGGCCGCAGCCCATCGCGCGGATGCTGGTCGGATACAGCTCGGGGGTATAGACGTAGGCGGTGATGAAGCCGCAGGCCAGGAAGCCCATGGCGAGCGAGCAGAACGTAGCCACCACGTAGACCGACGAGGCGTGGAAGACGCCAGCCAGCACCAGCGACAGCGCGCACAACAGGAAAGACACGTTGATCACGGGCTTGCGGCCCACGCGATCCACGATCATCGCGCAGACGAGCGACCCCACCACGCCAAGGACCGACGCACCGGCCGCCAGATTGAGCGCCAGTTGCAGCGGCGCATGGTAGACCGTCTTGTAGACCGTGGGCAGCCAGGTCGACAGACCGTACTGAATGAAGCCGCAGGTCGCCCACAACATCCACACCGCCAGGGTGCGGCCCAGGTAGGCGCGGCTGACGAGGTCACGGACGCGGCGGCGCGGATGGCGCGCCGTCATCGCGTCGAAGCGCGACGTGTCGCCCACCGGCGGCAGCGGCGCCCTGGCGCGCGCCTCGAACTGGCGCAGCGCGCTGTCGGCCTCGGCCAGGCGGCCCTTCTCGGCGAGCCAGCGCGGCGATTCGGGGATCAGCCTGCGCAGCACGAAGAACAGCACGAGCGGCACACCGCCCAGGAAATACATGACTTCCCACCCGTAACGCGGCACCAGCACCGCACCAAGACCGTTCGACACCATGAGGCCGATCGGAAACACCACCTCGTACAGCAGCACGAAGCGCCCGCGGCCGTGCGCGCGCGTGACTTCGTTGATGTAGGTGGCGGCCACCGGCAACTCCCCGCCCAGCCCCAACCCTTGCACGATACGCAGCAGCAGGAAGATCTCGAACGATGGCGCGAAGCCGCAGAACACGCTCATCAGCCCGATGATGCCGGCACTCCAGCCGATCGAACGCAACCGTCCGAAGCGCTCCGCCAGTGCCGGAAACAACAGCGCACCCACCAGTTGCCCGACCGACGGCGCGGCGATCAGCAACCCGATCTGTCCCGGCGTGAGCGACCAGTGCCCGATCAGCAGCGGCAGCGTGGCAGCGATGGCAATCACGTCGAAGCCGTCGAAGAACGTGGCCAGGCCGATCAGCAGCCGGGCGCGTACGTGCATCATGTTGCCGGGCATGCGCTCGATGCGCGCCACGATCTGGCCGCGCGTGACCTGGCCCGGTTGGTGCGTGCCCGGTCGGGCGCCTGCGGTATGGGGTGCAGTGCCGGGGGCGGCCACTGCGGACGCGTGCGCGCCTGCCGCTGATATCGCGGCGTCGTCTCTTTCGATCAACAAGGTATGAATTCCCGAATCGTGAGGGGCAGGTGCCCGGCGCGCGGCCGCTGAGGCGGCTCGAATGAGCGGGGGCAGTCTTCGAAGTGCCGCGGGCAAGCGGGCCGCGGCGCGAAAATCAGAGGTCGAGCACCAGCCGCTGGCCCTTGCAGCCCGATACGCACACCATCATGGTCTGGTTCGAGGCACGCTCGCTGCTGCTGAGCACGCTGTCGCGATGGTCGGGGCAGCCTTCGAGCACGGCGGTTTCACAAGAGCCGCACACACCTTCGCGGCAGCTGTACTCCACGGCCACGCCCGACTCCAGCAACGCGTCGAGCAGGGATTTGCCGGACGGCACGCTGACCTGCTTGCCGCTACGCTGCAGCATGACGCTGTACTCGCCCTCTTGCACCGCCTCGGTGGCCGGATCGGCCGCAAAGCGCTCGATATGGACGTGCGGATAGCCGTGCGACGCGCACGCGGCCTCGAAGGCGTTCAGCATCGGACCGGGCCCGCAGCAGTAGAAGTGCGTACCGGGATCCTGCCCCGCCAGCATTGTCGCAAGGTCCGGCGGCACGCCGGCCTCGTCGTCGAAGTGAAAGCGCACGGCATCGCCATACGCTGACAGTTGCCCGGTGAAGGCGGCTTCTGCACGCGAACGTGCGCAGTACAGCAACGTGAACGACTTGCCACGCTCCGCCAGGCGGCGCGCCATGCAGACGATCGGCGTCACGCCGATACCACCGGCCACCAGCACCGTATGCGCGGCGTCCTCGTCCAGGGCGAAGTGGTTGCGCGGCACGGCCACGGTCAGCGTGGCACCCACGCGCAACTGCTCGTGCACGTAGCGCGATCCGCCCCGGCTGTTGCGGTCCTGCAGCACGCCCACGGTATAGCGGTCGCGCTGTTCGGGTGCACCACACAGCGAATAGCTGCGCACCAGGCCATTGGCCAGATGCAGGTCGATATGCGCGCCCGGCGCAAACTCAGGAAGCTGGGCGCCTCCGGGGTCGCGCAGTTCGACGCTGACCACGCCGCGCGCTTCGAAACGCATGGCCTGCACGCGCAGGGTCAAGGATTGGCTGGCACTCATCACTAGGTCCTTCTTTCTACAACTGCAAGGCGCCGACGCTTCAGCGCTTCTCGGTCAGGAACTTGCCTTCCGGGCCGCCGGCGTTCTTCTGCCGGCGCGTGTTGCCGTCCAGGCCGCCTTCGATCGCCCATTCGGCGAACATGGTCGGGCCCGGTTCGAAGGCGCGCGGCTCCCAGTGCGCATCGAGCTGGTCCTCGTCGGCGTAGTACTCGATCAGGCCGCCGGCCGGATTCTTGAAATACCAGAAGTAGGCCGAGGAAATCGGATGCCGGCCGGGGCCGAGCTGCGTGTCCCAGCCCGTGCGGGACATATGCATGCCGCCGCCGAACACCTCGTGGATGTCGCGCACCGTGAAGGCCACATGGTTCAGGCCGCTCCTGGGCTGCGGCAGTTGCAGCAGGAACAGGTCATGGTGGCCGCCCTCCTGCGCGCAGCGCAGGAACGCACCGCGGTCGGGGTAGCGGTCTGACGGGCAGAAGCCGAATTTGTCCACGTAGAACTGCTCGGTGGCCTTGACGTCCTTGACGAAGAACACCACGTGGCCCACTTCGATCGGTACGGCGCGCTCGTAGATGGGGCTGCGCTGGTTCATGCGCGGCTTGTCGTTCCACGTGTTCATCAGTGCACAATCGACCTGGACGTCATGCTTGCGCGAGACCTGGAAGCGCACCGCCAGACCGTTCGGATCGGTGCAGCCGATGCGCGCGCCGCCTTCCAGCGAGACAAACGTGGCCTCGCCGGCAATGGCCTCGCGCAGCTCGCGCAGCGACGCCTCGTTGTCCACGCCCCACACCACTTCACGCAGCGTCGGACCGTCCTCGATGGCGGGCGGCAGTGATGCGTCGCCCGTCTTGCGCACCAGCACACGGCAGCCGTTCAGCGTCTCGAAGTCGAGCCCCTGCGCGTCATCGCGTTTGACGGCCAGGCCCCAGTCGCTGAAGAAGCCGCGGCATGCATCGAAATCATCCGCGCCATATACGATCTCGTCGATTCCCAATACCTTCATTTCCAGTCTCCGTCGTGCCGCCGGCTCAGCCAGCCCACGGCAACGGTTGTTCGTTCAGGCCCCAGTACACGCTCTTCTGTTCCATGTACTGCAGGATGCCCAGCCGCCCCTTCTCGCGGCCCAGGCCGCTGTCCCGCCAGCCGCCAAACGGGGTCGAGATCGAGAACTGCTTGTACGTGTTGATCCACACGTTACCGGCTTGCACGGACCGTGCCACGCGCCAGGCGCGCTTGTAGTCGCGCGTCCAGATGCCGGCGGCCAGCGCGTACACGCTGTCGTTGGCCTGTTCGATCAGGTCGTCCTCGTCGTCGAACGGCATCGCCACCAGCACCGGCCCGAAGATCTCTTCCTGGCAGATGCGCGCATTGTTATCGAGCCCTTCGATGATGGTCGGGCGATAGAAGTAGCCATCGGGCAGCCCGGCCACATCGGGGCGCATGCCACCGGTGCGCAACTGGCCGCCCTCGGCCACGCCGGCCGCCACATACGATTCGATGCTGTCGCGGTGCCGGTCGGTGATCAGCGGCCCCATCTGGGTGCGCTCGTCCGTCGGATCGCCCACGCGCAGCCTTGCCGCACCGGCTGCCAGGCGATCGATGAACGCCTCGTACTGCGAACGGGCCACGAACAGGCGCGACCCTGCGATACACGACTCGCCCGACGAACTGAAGATGCCGTACAGCACCCCGTTCACAGCGTGATCGAGATCGGCGTCTTCGAACACCATCGTGGGCGATTTGCCGCCCAGCTCCAGCGACACCGGCATCATCTTGTCGGCGGCGATGTGGGCGATGTGCTTGCCCGTGGTGGTGCCGCCCGTGAACGACACGCGGCGCACCAGCGGATGCTTGGTGATGGCATCGCCGATGACCGATCCCTTGCCGGGCAGCACGCTGACCAGCCCCTTCGGCACACCGGCTTCCTCGCAGATCAGCGCCAGTTCCAGTGCCATCAGTGGCGTGACCTCGGCCGGCTTGACGATGACCGCATTGCCGGCGGCCAGCGCGGGCGCCATCTTCTGCGCCTCGCTTGCGATTGGGGAGTTCCACGGCGTGATGGCAGCCACCACGCCCATGGGTTCGTAGACGCTCATCGTCAGGCAGTCGCCGCGCTGCGGCGTGATCTGCTCCTCGAGCGTTTCGAGCGCGGCGCCGAAGAACTGGAACGTGCTGGCGGCGCTGGCCACGAGCGCACGGGTTTCGCTGATCGGTTTGCCGTTGTCCAGGCGCTGGCGCTGCGCCAGCGCCTCGGACTTCGCGCGGATCAGTTCGGCCACGCGGTACAGCACGGCGGCACGTTCGTGCGGCTTGCGCTGTGCCCAGCCGCTGTGGCGGAACGCGCGCCATGCCCCCTCGATGGCCTCTTCCACGTCGGCCAGGCTGGCGGCGTTGAGTTCGGCCACCACTTCGCCCGTTGCGGGGTAGCGCGTGGCGTAGCGGTCTCCCGTGCCCAGGCGCCATTCACCGGCGATGCAGATCGGAAGCACTTGTTGCGTCGTCATGGGGAATACTCGGTAAGTCTCGTTTTCAGATCGACACCGCGTGGGCGCGGTTGCCGAGGGCACGTACCACGCTGAATACTGTGAGCGCGGACGTCTTCGGGTTGGCCGCCAGCGGCTTCCCGCGCATCGTCAGCTCGAAGCCGCCGAACGCTCCGCGCGCTTCCACGTGATGCACGTTCTCGACGGCATGCGGGTCGGCCAGCAGCCTGACCGACGTGCGGTCCAGGCCCAGTCCGGCCAGCGATACCGTGGCCGCCACGTTCGCGTTCTTCGGATACAGGCGGGCCGCGTCGCGTGCCGTGCCTTCGAAGATCACGGTCGGCTCGGTCAGCCCGTCCAGATCGAACAGGTCAGCGGCCGGCGTGCCCTGCCACGCGCGTGCCGGCTTGCGGCCCGTGTAGATCACTTCGTCCAGGCCACCCACACGTGCAGCGGCCAATGCGTCGATGGCACCAATGGCACCGGACAGCAGCTGCACCTGCGTGTTGCCGCGCCGGGCCGCCGCTTCCAGCCGCTCGGCCATGCCGGGCTCCGACAGCGCGCCCACGGAAACCACCATGCAGGGGATGCCGCGTTCGAGCGCCGGCACGATGTGCTCTTCGAGCGCACGATGCCCCGCACATTCGACGAGCAGGTCCGGGCGGGCGTCGCCGTCGGCGAGCCGGGTCGCCACGCGTGCGTTGGGCGCCAGCGCGGACAACGCGCCGCGTGCCTCGTCCATCGTGCCTTCCGGCACGATCACCACATCGAACACGACATCGCGGTCGGCCTTCAGCAGTTCCAGCACGCCGCGGCCAATCGCCCCGCAACCCACCATCGACACATGCAGCATGGACGTTTCTCCTCAGGCCGCGGCCGTGGCAGCGGCGGCGGTGTTGGCCATCTGGGCCTGCTTGTTCACCGGCGGGCCGGCAAACACGGTCTTGAAGCTGCCGATCGACAGCATGTCGATCTCCAGCAGGAACGGACCCGGCTCCACGGTGGCCTCTTCCAGCGCGGCACCCACGTCGGCCAGGCTGCTCACGCGGCGGTGGCGCAGCGCCAGCGACTGGCACAGCTGCGCATAGTCGGGCGTGTGCAGGTCCACGTAGTGGCGGCGGCCGCCGTACTGGGCGTCCTGGATGTTCTTGATCACGCCGTAGCCCTTGTCGTTCATCAGCACGATGACCATGTCGGCGCGCTCCTGCACCGCCGTGGCCAGTTCGCCAAGGTTCAGGATGAAGCCGCCGTCGCCGGCCAGCGTGAAGGTCTTCTTGCCCGAGGCCGTGGCCGCCGCGCCAACCGCCGCGCCGATGCCCATCGCCAGCCCCTGGCCGATGCCGCCACCCAGCGCATGGACGCCCGCGCGGGAATCGAAAATCTGCAGATGGCGGTTGCCCCAGGTGCTGTTCGATACCGTGACATCGCGCACCCAGTTGAAGTTGCGGCCCACGGCCTCCTGCAGCGCTTGCACCAGTGCGCTGTACGGGCCCAGGCCATCGACCAGCGCGCCCACGGCTACGTCATGCGCGCGGCGCAGGTCATCGGCAAACCCGGCGTCGATCTGCAGGCGGCCTTCGAGTCGATCGGCCAGTCCGTCGAGCGCCAACGCCGCGTCGCCGCTGACGAAGTAGTCGCTCTGGTAGCAGCGGCCTTCCGATGCCGGGTCCGCATCGATACGCAGCAGCGGACGCGGCAGCTTCAGTTCGTACTTCAGCGTTTCGTTGCCACGCAGGCGCGAGCCGACCACGACCATCGCGTCGCACGTCTGGTAGAACGTTTCCACCGGCTTGTGCAGGTTGTAGGCGCCCAGCGAGCGCGGGTCGTCCTCGGCCACGATGCCGCGCCCCTGCGTGGAAGTGACCACGCCAAAGCCCATGTCCATCAGGCGCTTGACCTGCTTGGTGGCGTGGCGCGCACCGCCGCCGAGCCAAAGCATCGGACGCTTTGCCTTGGCGAGTCGCTCGGCCAGTGCGTCGAGCGCATGGGGCGACGGCTGGTGCACCGGTACCGGCAGCGGCTTCAGGTCGCTCGGCATCGGAATCAGCGCGGCCTGGATGTCGATCGGGATCTCCACGCTGACGGGGCCGGTCGGTGCGGTCAGTGCGGTCTGCACGGCCAACTTGATCGTGGAGATCGCGGTGTCGGCGCTGCGGATGCGGAACGCCGCCTTCGACACGGCCTTCAGCATCGTGAGCTGGTCCGGCGCTTCGTGGATGTAGGCAAGGCTCTGGTCCAGGTACGGCGTTTCGATCTGGCCCGTGATATGGAGCATCGGCGTGCCAGCGGTCAGCGCCTCTACCATGGCGCCGGCCGCGTTGCCGGCGGCGGTACCGGTGCTGGTCAGGCACACACCAAGGCTGCCCGTGGTGCGAGCGTACGCATCGGCCATGTTGGTGCCGCCCGCTTCGCCGCGCGCCGGCACGAAGCGGATCTTGCCGCGCTCGCCCATCGCATCGAGGATCGGCATGTTGTGGATCGAGATCACGCCGAAGGCGGCCTTGACGCCGCACTGCTCCAGGAAGGCTGCAATGGCGCAGCCCACGGTGACTTGTTGTTGCTCGTTACGCATGACGGGAGAGTCCTCCGGAAATATCGATATGGCTGCCCGTGGTGTACGAAGACAACGGCGAGGCAAGGAACAGGATGGCGCGGGCGGCTTCCTGCGGCAGGCCGAGACGGCCCAGTTGAATATGTTTCTGCCGGGCCAGGCGCGCCGTCCAGGCGGCCCAGTCCAGATGCTGGTCTTCCGGCGGGCGCGCGTCGAAGCGCCGGCGCCACTGGCCCGATTCCACCAGGCCGATCAGGATGCCGTTCACGCGCACGCCCCTGGGCGCGAATTCGGTGGCCAGCGAGCGCACGAGGTTATGCACCCCGGCGCGTGCCGCCGAAGTGGCCACCATATGCGGCTCGGGCTGCGTGGCGAGCAGCGAGTTCACACAGACCACGGCGCCCTGCGGCGATTGTTCGAGTTGCGGCAGGAATGCCCGCGTGGGGTGGATCACCGAGAAGAACTTGAGTTGCAGCTCTTCGAGCCAAGCGTCGTCCTCGGTAGTGGCAAACGTCGAGACGCGGCCCTGGCCGGCGTTGTTGACGAGCATGTCCACGCGCCCGAGTTCGCGTGCCACGTCTGCGGCGAATGCGTTGACTTGTTCGGGCTTCAGCACGTCGCACGGCGCGGCATACAGGCGGCAACCGGCGAAGCGCTCGCGCAGGGCAGTCTCTGCGCCGCGCAGGCGCACTTCGTCGCGGCCACACATGGCAACGGCCGCGCCTGCCTCCAGCAGCAGTTCCACCGTGGCCAGCCCGATGCCGGACGAGCCGCCGGTGACGACGGCTACCTTGCCGTCGAGTTCAATCATGGACATCGTCCCCTTCCCTTTCATCTCGGACCATCGATATGACCCGGGCTTGCGCCGCCCTGGCATGGCGGTGCGCCCGGTAACCCAGCAGGCGCGACAGTTCGCCCGCCGTCTCCCTGACCTTCTGCGTCATGTGGTCCAGTTCCTCTGCCGGCAGCCGCGACGCCGGCACCGTTGCGCCCAGCGCGGCCACCACCTTGCCTGTGCGGTCACGCACCGGCGCGGCAATCGTCGAGATGCTGGCCTCGAAGAAACCTTCCTGCAGCACATAGCCGCGTTGCTGTACCTGCTGCACGAGTTCGAACAGCGCGTCCACGGTGCGCGGCGTGTTGTCCGAATACACCTGCAGCTGCGGCTCCGGATACAGCGCGCGCAGCTGTTCGAGGCCCAGGTCCTCCAGCAGCACGTGCCCCAGCACCGTGGCGTGCGCCGGCAGCCGCGCGCCCACGTTGACGTTGCTGGCGAACGGGCGCGAGGCCGCGGCCTTGGCCACGTACACCACCGAGCGGCCATCGCGCACGACGAGGTTGCACGGATACTCGATGTCGTCGCGCAACCGGTTCAGCAGCGGCGCGCCGAGTTCCGTCAGTTCCAGCGACGCCAGGTAATCGAAGCCCAGCCGCAGCACGGCCAGCCCGAGCCGGTACTCGCGCCCACCGTCGGCACGCTCGACATAACCGGTGGATTCCAAAGTGGCCAGCAGGCGGAACACCGTGGAACGCGGCACGTCGAGCCGGCGCGACAGGTCCGCTGCCGACAGTACGCGGTCACGCGCGCTGAACTCGGCCAGCAGGCGCAGGCCACGCTCCAGACCCGGGACGATGTAGCGGTCCAGGCTGTCGGAGGCGACGGCAACGGCGACGGCGGAGGGATTGGCGCTCATGGCGGGCTTCTCTCGTGACGTCGCGGATCAGCGCTTGACCTTGGTCAGCGGGTGCTCAGGCGGATACGTCGGCGTGATCGGCTTCTTGGCGCCCAGCATCACGCACATCAGCGCGTCTTCGTCGCCGATGTTGATCTCCTCGCGGTACACGCCCGGCGGCACTGACACGAGGTCGCGGTCGGTGAGGATGGTTTCGAAGCGCTCGCCGTCCTTCTCCAGGATCAGCTTGATCTTGCCGCGCAGGATGAAGAAGACCTCTTCCACATCGGTGTGCAGGTGCGACGGGCCTTCATGCCCGGCGGGGATGATCATCGTGGAGAACGTGAAGTGCTCCGACGGCACGGTATTGGTGTCTGCGGCCACGCCGGTGCCGCCCGTGCCCAGATAGCGCATCTGTGCGCGGCGATACTTGGGGTCATAGTCGGCCTGGAACTTCAGCGCGTCCCAGTCGTAGCGGCGCGTGGCGAAGCGCGCGACGCGCGATTCCATCCACTGGTCGAACGAGGCGCCTTCCGGTTGCTCCCAGCTGCGCTTGATGTTTTGCTGTTGCGACAGATCGCTCATTTGCTTTCCTCGGTATGTCGGATCGAAGGGTTCAGTGCATGACAAAGCCGCCGTTGACCGCCAGCGTCTGGCCGGTCACGAAACGGGCGAGGTCGGACAGCGCGAACAGCACGGCGCCGCAGACGTCATCGGGTACCTGTTCGCGCGGAATGGCGCGCTGGTTGCGGTAGAGGTCGTGCCGGTGCTGCGGCACGTATTCGGTGGCTTCCACCAGGGTCAGTCCCGGCGCCACGGCATTGACCGTGACGCTGGCGTCGCCAAGTTCGCGCGCCAGCGAGCGGGTCATGGCGATGATCGCCCCCTTGCTGGCCACGTACGCGAGCAGGTTCGGCGCGCCCCAGAGCGGGGTGTCCGACGCGAGGTTGATCACCGCGCCGCGGCCGCTGGCGCGCAGTGCCGGCGTGCAGGCCGCCGTCATCAGCCACGTGCCGCGCACGTTCACGTTCATCACGCGGTCCCAGGTGGGCACGTCGAGCGCGGTCAGGTCACGGCCGCCGGAATCGGTGACTGCGCCGTTGTTGACGAGGCCGTCGAGGCCACCGAGCGCTTCGATCGCGGCGGCGGCGCAGGCCTGTACGGAGGCCGGGTCGTTCAGGTCGAGCTGGAACGGCACCACGTCGAGTCCGCGCGCCTGGAGCGCGGCGGCCGATTCGTTGACACGCTCGGCCAGGATGTCGGCCATCGCCACGCGCCCGCCGGCTTCGGCAATCGCAGTGGCGAAGGCCAGGCCCAGCCCGCGTGCGGCGCCCGTGACGAGCACGCGGCGGCCCGCCAGCAGGCCGGCGGTTGGCTTGTCGGACACGAAATCAGGCATGGGTCGCGGCTCCCGACACCGGTTGCAGCATCGCCACCGGCTGGTCGGCCACTTCGGCGTCGGCGCGACGCTTCAGCAGGCGACGCACACGCGTGATACCGGCGTCGTGGGCGTACAGCATTTCGTGGTCGCGCGCCTGCGGGGCCATCGATTCGAGCACGACGCGGTCCTGTTCGAGCACGTCCCAGTGCAGCCCTTCGAGGCGGTTGCGATAGAGGAAACGCCACACGTCGCGCTCCCAGCCCTGCACATGGCGGGTACGCCAGAAGTACACCATGCAGTGCTCCTCGTCGATCGGGGTGGCGATGCCGACGATGCCGAACGGGCCACCGGGGCCGGCCTTGTCGCGGTAGGGAATCGACAGGCGCAGCCACATCGTGCCGGTCTCGCCGAACTCCACCCAATCGAAGTTCACGCCACGCTGGCCGGTCTTCTCGAAGATCAGTCCGTGTTCGGTTTCCACCACCTGCATCACGGCCGATTTCTCGCCGCTGGCCATCGAATGGGACACCGCGTGCAGGTAGGCACCGTGCATCGGGTCCATGACATTGTCGATCGCATAGCGGTAGTTGCAGTCCCACTGCGCCACGCACAGGAAGTGGCTGTGTTCTTCGCTGACCAGCTCCTCGGGCAGTTGCAGCGCATCGGCGTCGGTGGGCGCGCGGTCGCCGAACCACAGGAAGATGGCGCCGGCCAGTTCCTGCACCGGGTAGCTGCGCACGCAGGTGCGGCCTTCCAGCGGGCAGTTGTCCACGGCCGGCACGCTCTTGACCTGGCCGTCGCAGCCCACTTCCACGCCGTGGTACCAGCAGGCCACGCGGTCACCGAGGTTCCAGCCCATCGACAGGCGCGCGCCACGGTGCGGGCAGCGGTCTTCCAGCGCGTTCACCTTGCCGGCGCTGTCACGCCACACCACGATGTTCTGGCTCAGCCGCGTGATGCCGATCGGCGCCGCGTTGACCTGCCACGACGCCACCACCGGATACCAGTAGTTGCGCAGGCCGCTGTTCAGGCGCGCTTCGGCGCGTGCTTGCTTGTTCGATTCCATGTCTTGTCTCGCTGTGTGGAAGGCCGAAGCTCAGGCGCCGAGGCGGCGCATTTCGGCGAGGAAGCCCGCCTCGGTCCACGGCTGGCCATCGGCGCCGAGGAAGTTCGCGCGGTTGAACGCACGCACGATGTCTTCCGGGGATTTCGCGCCACCCTCGAAGGCGGCTTCAAGCGCATCACCGAGCGCGTTCTCGTAGGCGGTGGGTGCGGCGGCGCGCGTCTGCCAGACGATGTTGGGCACATGGCCCGGCTTCTCGATATGACCCTTGCCGGCCACGTTGTTGGGTGCGGGACGCTCCCAGGGCACCAGGTTCGGGTTGTACGCGAGGCTTTCCATTGCGCTTTGCTCCATGGCTTGCTTTGTGTGGGACGGCTGGCTCAATCGGCTATCGCATTTCCAGTCGGTCCGCGCTGCGTGCGTTTTACCTATGAAACACGAGTTTAAATATTGAACACAGGTACGACTATAGACAACGACGGTTCAAAAATAGACTGGGGTTAACCCCTGAAGCGCGCACCGCTGGCCGATTGCCGGCCAGCATGAGGCGCATAGATGGGGTCAGGCGGGCAGCAGTGCGCCGCGCACCACCTGCGCAACGGCGTGTGGCTGTTCGATGTAGCAGGCGTGGCCTGCCGAGGGGATGGCGTGGAACGGCAGGTTGAAGCGTTGCGCGAGGCCCGCGGAAGCTGCCGGCGTGGTCACGATGTCTTCGGCGCCACAGCCGATCTCTACCGGTTTCGTGCGCTCCTGCAGATAGCGGCCGATGTCATCGCCACACAGCAAGGCGACGGCCTGGCGATACCCGTCCGCATTGAGGCGGGCCATATTCCAACTGACCCATGCCCGCGCGTCGGCAGTCGCTGCCGGACTCAACAGCCGGGCCGGGCCGCGCTGGGCCAGGCCGTCGACGCCCAGGGTTTCCAGCGCTTCGATCCGTTGCCGCGCCACTTCCCGGGATTTCTCTTCTTTGCCCGCCGCGCCGTAGCCCAGTGCCGGACTGAGCAGCAGGAACCGGTCCGGCTGCATTGCCTCGCTCGCGTGCGCGGCATAGGCCGAGGCCATCAACGCCCCCAACGAGTGGCCGACGATCAGGTCGGGCTTTACGCGTAACGCGTCCAGCAACTGTTCCAGGCGTTCGGCGTAGTCGTGTGCCGTCGGTACGGCCATCGGCAACGGAGTCGAACGTCCATAACCGGGCGCATCCCAGGCAATGACGCGTGCGCTGGCAGCAAGCAGGCTTGCACAAGGCAGCCAGGACGCCGCGCCGGAGCTGATGCCGTGCAGCAGAACGATGACGGGGCCGCGTGTCCCACCCACCCGGCAGGCCACCCGCACGCCGTCACCGACAACCACTTCGCGCTCGGCGAAATGGGTATCGAGCGCGGACAACAAGTCGGCTGGCCGTCCGGGGGCCGGACCGCCTGGCGCGTTGGGCACATTCTGTTCCATATATGAAATCGTAGTCCGCAAATAAAACCTCTCGACTATAGGCCCGGGCGATAGCCGCTTGGCATCAGGGTAAACAGGGAGGCCGCGGATGCCACGCACTACCGTCATTGCCGCTGCTCACTAGGGTTCGCACTGATCTACGTCGCGCACCTTGCATGCCTATATTTCGTCCGAACGTTTCCTATGTAGTTCATTGTTTTACTAATGAAACACGACAGACGTGGCGGCCCCCATACCGTTGCCGCGCGGAAGCGTCCCACGAGCCCACAAGACTAGAGAAGGAAACGGTAGATGAAGATCGCAACGTATGCGGCAGCCCTGCTCGCCGCCGCGCCCGTGCTGGCAACCGCCCAGTCGTCCGTCACCATGTATGGCGTGGTGGACACCGGCGTCGAGTTCGTCAACAACGTAGGCGCCGCCGGCAACAGCGTGGTGCGGATGAATACCCTGACCGGCACCGTGCCTTCGCGCTGGGGCATGCGTGGATCCGAAGATCTTGGCAACGGCCTGAAGAGCATCTTCGTGCTCGAAGGCGGTTTCGCGCCAGATTCGGGTACGGCCAACCAGGGCGGCCGGCTGTTCGGACGCCAGGCACTGGTCGGCCTGCAGTCCAGCAAGTACGGCCAGTTGTCGTTCGGCCGCCAGTACACGATGCTGTTCTGGGCCGTGCTCGACCCGGACATCCTCGGTCCGAACGCATTCGGCTCCGGCTCGCTCGACAGCTACATCCCCAATACACGGGCTGACAACTCCGTTGCGTACAAGGGCAGCTTCGGCGGCCTGCAGGTCGGCGCCACCTACAGCTTCGGCCGCGACGTGGCCAACGCCGGCCCGAGCCCGGCTGGCACCAACTGCGCCGGCGAGAATCCGGCCGACAAGAGCCAGTGCCGCGAGTGGTCGGCCATGGTCGGCTGGGATACGAAAACGTGGGGCGTCTACGCCGCCTACGATTCGCAGCGCGGGGGCCCCGGCGCATTCGGTGGCCTGACCAGCAGCAGCCTGCGCGACGATCGCGCGTCGCTCTCGGGCTATGTCCTGCTCGACCGGACCAAGATCGGCGCCGGCGTGATCCGCCGCGAGAACCAGGCCAGCGCCACGCCGCTTTCGGAGCTTTACTACATTGGTGTGGCGCACGACCTGACGCCGGCCTTTACGCTGTCCGGCCAGGTCTACTACCTGAACTACCAGAACAGCGACAACAAATCGATGCTGTACGCCGTGCGTGGCATGTACAACTTCAGCAAGCGCACCGCCGTGTACGCGACGGCCGGCTACATCAACAACGACGGCAACCTGACGCTCTCGGTCAGCGGCGCGCAGGCCGGCGCCAATACGAAGCCGGGCGGCCAGCAGTTCGGCGCGATGGTTGGCGTCAAGCACGTTTTCTAAGCAAGAGGGCAACATGACATCCACTCTCCGCCGCATCGTCCTGGCCGCCATCGGGGCGGCCGTCGGCACCGCCGCCCTGCTCGCCACCGCGCCGGCCATGGCGCAGAACGGCTATCCGAACAAGCCGATCACCATCGTCGTGGCCTACCCGGCCGGCGGCGACACCGACGTCCTGGCCCGCCTGCTGGCCGAAAAGCTCTCCACCCGCCTCAAGCAGTCGGTCGTCGTGGAGAACCGCACCGGAGCCGCCGGCACGATCGGGAGCGCTTACGTTGCCCGCGCCGCCGCCGACGGCTACACGCTGCTGCTGGCGCCGAACACCGTGTCGATCGCCCCGCTCGTGCTCAAGGCCGGCACGGGCGCCAACTATGACGTGCTCAACGACCTGACCCCGATTGCCGAACTCGGCACCCAGTCGCTGTTCGTGGTGGTGAACAAGAACAGCGGCATCACGAAGATGAGCGACCTCGTGGCACGCGCCAAGGCCGGCAAGGTGGAAACGTACGCCACGCCAGGCAATGGCTCGCCGATGCACATCATGGGCGAACTGTTCAACAAGTCCGCCAACGTGAAGCTGTCGCAGGTGCCCTACCGGGGCACGGCGCCGGCCATCGTCGATGTACTTGGCGGACAGGTGCCGATGACCTACGTCACCTACGGCGCGGTGGCCCAGTACGTCGGCAACGGCAGCCTGCTGCCGCTGGCCGTGGCCGATACCAAGCGCTCCCCGTTCGCGCCCAACGTGCCGACGCTGGCCGAACTTGGCTACAAGGATGTGGAGATCAGCGCGTGGCAGGCGCTGCTGGGCCCGAAGAACCTGCCGCCGGAAATCGTCCGCCTGCTCAACGGACATGTGAACGAGATCCTGAAGCAACCGGACGTGGTGGCGCGCATGGCAACCATCGCCGTCACGCCGGTCGGGGGCGAACCCGCAGTGCTGCAGAAGCTGATCGCTGCGGATTACGCGCGCTATGCAAAGCTGGTGAAGGAGTTTGGCATCCAGGCCGACTGAATCGGACCTGAAGTTTGGTAGTACTGCAGCCCGGCATGATGTGCCGGGCTTTTTTTATGATGCTGCGGGCTTGGATGCGAAAATCCGTTCCGGCATCTTCAGGTTGCGCAATTCCAGTGCCTCCAGCGGACCGCGTCCAACGGCAGAGCGCATTTGATAGCGGATGGGATACACCATGCTTGAAGGGCCGGGCAGCTTAGCGGTGCGAGGCAGCAAACTGCCCGGATCGTTTTCTTCTTCCGCCGATGCACTGACATCATTGCCCGATCCTGCGTTAGCCCCGTCCGGCATCGCCTGGAACGTCAACTGGACGATAGCACTGTCGATGGGTTTCACGCGGGCGTATTCAAGCATGCGCACCCACGCCCACACCCCTTCGGTCTCGTGCGTCTTGTTCGTCCCCGCCGTATGCGTGCGCCATTGCAGCGATGTACGCGGTTCCTGCAGGTTACTCGCCGGCCAGGTCATGGTTTGCCACGTCTCACGCTGGTTGAAGTAGTGCAGCTTCTGGTTGTCTACCGTCAGTAGCGTGTGGGTCAGACCGGGCGTGGGCACCGGCTTGAGCTCGAATCGATACTGTGGATCGCCCTGCACCAGCATGTGTGCGCCAACGCGCTGCAGCTTATTAATGAACTTCAGGAAAGCCGGGTCGAATGGCAGCCCCTGCTTGCCACTGCCGAGGGGCACCCACTGATCGCCCTGCAGCGTCAGCACGCCGGCCAGTTCGGCTATCAGAAACGCATTGATCAGCCCGCTCTGTGGACGAATGTAGCGGGCCAGTTCCGGGAGCGATGCATCATTGGCCGTGTTCGCAAACGGATAGCGGCTCGCAAAAGCACGGTTCCATGGCAGCGCGATGGATCGGCGCCATGCCTCGTTCAAGCTGGCCTGCGCCGGTTGCAAGACCGATTGCTCCGCCTGGGCGATCGGGCGCACGAACAGCGTCTCGCCCATGCCAGCCCATTCGGCGCCAACGCTCGCTGCCGCGAGTTCCGCATAGGCGTGCGTGTTGGCCAGATCGGAACCTCTCCCCTGGAACAGCGACTGCGCCATCTGCCGGGCCTGCATATTGGCATCCGTGCTCTGCGTGAGTTGCTGCAGCCGCAAGCGCAAGGTGGTAACGCGGTCCAGATAGCGTTGCAAACTCAGATCGCCGCTACCGCCGCCCTGCTGGCCGGACTGCCCCGTAAGACGCATCACCGGCCCGAACGATGCCGCCAGTGGTCCCGCCGGGTCGGGCCGCACCGCTTCGGGCGCAGCGTTCCTTGCCCCGAAGACGCCCTGGGTCCTGGCCACGAGCGCCTCTCCGAGCGAATCCTTGCGTGCACCGGCGCCACCGTGATACGCAAACGACTTCATCAACACCAGGACAGGTGACTGCCGCGCATCCGCCATCAACTTGAGTTGATCGACGACCTCGGGGAGCGTTCGCACTGTCTGCCACTGCAATCCGTTCATGAATCGCTGCCAGTGCTCGGCGTAGTCGGCGAAGTACCGCCCCGTCAGCACCTCACGGAATTCCTCGGCCGATTCGCGCGAATGCTCGCCCTGTTGCAGGTTCCCATCGGATAGCACCCAGTCATTCGCCACATCCTGGCGCTTTGCCGCCTTCTCGATGGCGCCTTCCACATAGCCTTCGTACGCCTGCCGCGTAAAGCTACCTGGCACGACGCCGGTAGAGCGGATCAGCCCGCGCGGGTCCGCACCCGGTGTCAGCGACGCCAGCGTCTGGTCCGGGTACTTGCTTCCCGCTTCATCGAGAACCTGCTGGTAGATCGTATCCACCGCATTGCGCGCGCCGATCACGGCCAGCAGCGTTTGACGTGCGCCACTCGCGAGTTCTTCGCGCACATTGATGCGCCAGTTAGTGTTTGCTTTCAGATGTTCCGCATAGAACGTGCCAAAGCGCTCGGCCATATCCTGCTTCTGTCCGGGCGGAATCCTGGCCTCCGTGGACCAGTGCTCCGCCATCCGCTGCGCGAGGAAATCTGCCTCGACACGCTCGGGATACGCCAGCATCAGGTAAGCCTTGAGTGTGCTGTGCCCCTTCAGCGCCCATTTGCTGGCCTCATCGTTCATTCCGGTAGTCTGCAACTGCGACAAATCGACCAGTGCGGCTTCCAGTTCCTGCACCACAGGCCGTACCACGATGTCGCGACTGGCCGTGATATAGGGCATCCACAACGCAGCCAGTATTTCTGCATCGCTATTCAAGCCAAATCGCGTGAACAATGGCGCGCGGTTCTGCAGGCGATACTCGTAACGCAGGATCTGCTGCTGCAGCGTGTCCAGCGCCTTGAGACGCACCGCCCCGTTTGGCGCGGTTTGGATGGCCCTCACGGCATCCTGTGCCGTCCGCAGGTCAACATGATTGCGCAGGCCGGAGACCACCATGCCGGTCGTCCAGAGGCCGATAACCACCAGAAGCGACCACGCACCGATCGTCAGCGGATGCCAAATCGTTCGACGACCGGGCTGACGTCGTGCGCTATCGGCAAGGCGTTGCCACACCGGCGATTGGCTCCCCTGATGACCACTGACCGTAAACGCCGGCACGAATGCCACGCCTCTTGGCGACAACTGCATACGTGCTGCCTTGGCCAGCCCTGCGAACCACTCCGCCAGCACCTTGCCTCGGCTGTCCAGCCGCCGCGACAGCTCGCCCAGGTACCGCTCCCGCGGCGTCTGCGGGAGTTGCGCAAGGCTGCGGCGCATGAGTTGATCGCGCAGGTTCAGCAACGCGGCTTCGCTGGCATACGCATCGTTCCCGCGCGGCACTTCGCAATAGATCAATGGCTCATCGAAGGTGGATGACGCATGGTTCGATCCTACTTCCAATGCAAAGGTCGGCGCGGCCCATCGCAACGACTCGGCAATCCGCGCGAGACGGATGCCATGGGAATCGCGACCCCGGAGCTGCGTGGGCAAGTCCTTGTCGCTGTCGGTGACGAGCACGACGGCATCGATGGGACGGCGGCGGCGAAGTTTGTAGAGGCGGTTGAGCCAGGTGGGGTCGGGTTGGCCAGACTCGCCAGCGCCATTCCACAACAGTACGGCGTTGTCTGTTTGCAACCAGCCGTGTTCGACAACGTCCGGGAGCAGGCGCTGAATAGTGGCGTTGTCCCCGATGAGAAGCAGCCAGGATTGGCGGTAACGCCAGCCAAATCCATCCTTCAACGCCTCTGTCAGGCCCTTCTGCCACGCCTGGTTTGCGATATCCGATTGTCTTGCCTCCCCGACACGGGCCAACGCATCCCGCCTCGGGCGCCCCGTATCCTTGTGACGGGCGTTCCGCGCCATCCAACGCCAGCAGCTTGACAGGGGGGCGCGCAATGCAAGCAGCACGACCCCCACCAGTGTGACTATCAGGACGCGCACCTCAGGAGAGGCGTGAACGGCTTCACCCTGGAACCATGCCACGATTGCAGCAGCCAGCGTGGCCGTGCTGATGATGATCCAATAACCTGAAAGCTTCATGGTCGATGCTCGACTGCGTGAGGAGCCGGTAAGGGTTGCACGACGGCGAGTTGTAACCCTTGCTGCCGAGTGACCACAAGTTGAGGGATGCGGGTCTGCGCGGCCCGCTCGACCGCAAGAACAGCCGCCAGCCATGCGGTGGCGCAGCCAGCGTTGCCCAAAGACAGGTCGATATCGTGGACACCAGACAAGCCGTCAGACTTGGATGCGGCAAGTTCCAGATCCGATGACGCCTTGAGCACGGCGCTCTTCTCCGCTGAGGAAAGCCCCGCTTGCCAGATGTCGGCCACCTTTTTCGCTTCTGCATCGCCCCATTGCAGCGCTGTCGACATCGCGTCACGCAATATGTGCTCCTGCGCTGCAGCCGGACGGTGCCATAGCGCACGGATGGACACCCCCTTGCGTTGCGCCAGCGGCGTCCAGCCCAGCAGCACCGCGACGGCGGCTTCCGTACTGTTTTGCGGCGGTGTTACATGCAATTGAATGGAAACAAACAGCGCGAATTTTTCAAGCGCCGGGCCGCCGTGGGCATCGAGCCATGTGTCCGTTTCCATTACGTTCTGCTCCGGCGAGAGCAGAATGGTCGGCACGGGACGATAACCAAACCTGGTCCAGCAAGCCTGCCATCTCTCCAGCAATTCGTTCTGGTCGATGTCCTCCGGTAGCTGCAAGTAGACTTCCAGGGGAATGCTGTGCGAAAGCGTATGTATCGTACCGTCGAGCCGGTCCAGCAGATCGACGAACCCAGCGGCAAAGCGATCGGCACGCAGCGGACCTTCCAGCGTCGGCAGTGCCGTATGGCGAACGGCAACACCCTCCGTCACCGGCATCTGCGACTGAAGTAGCTTGTTGCCGCCTGTAATGCGCGCAGAAGCATCGTATGCGCCGAACGCACAGAGATAGGCGAAGTCGACCACTGCGAGCGGCTCCTGGGCAAAGCGGACAGCCTCGGCATGATCTTTCTGCCATTGGGCCTGTTCGGCCTTCAGCCGCTCGGTCTCCTGCTCGAAGTACATCAGGCGGAGACCGAACAGCCCCATCCCCGCTAGCGTCGGGAACACGAGGACTCGTACCCAGAACCATGCGGTACGGCTCTGCATGTCCGCAGGCCAGGTCCACAGTGCGTGCGCGGAGCCGACAGCGACCACGGCAATGAACACGGCCGTCCACACATACCGATTGGGTGACCTGGGCAGAGTTACCTGCGGAGTCGGTGGCAGTACGACCGGCATCGCAGCCCCTTCAGCAAAGACTGGAAATGACCTGGCAACCGCACGTGACGCGGTACAGGTGCCGAGCGAGCGGTATGCCTTCATCCTTCATGGATGCGTCGCCTTCAATGATGACATTGGGGTTGACCCGCGGATGCTTCATACAGGTAACCCGGTCGCCTTTGCGCGCTAGCTTGCGCCCGTCGTACATCATTGCTTCCGATGCACTGATGACAACGCCATCGCCGGTCGTCGTGTCTCCGAGGCGGATGAAATCCATCTTGGTGTTTCCTCGTCGAAAGTCGTTAGTGGCCGAGTGGCTGCTGCTCTGCCTTGCGTGCCCGCTGATGCTTCTTCACGACGTACTCGTACAAGCCGGGAACCGAGTTGGCAAAATCGAAACAGCGGTGGGGAACAGGCCAGACGTTTGGATCATCCCGCTCGACCTGGCACGTTGCTTCGACTTCTGGTGGAAAGACCGGCTCACGACAGGTTTTCCAGACAAGCCAGCGGGTCGCCGTGTAGAGCAGGACGAACGGATAGGCGAGGATCTTCCCGATCAATGGAAGGCTGCCTAAATAGTAGATGTGCAGCATGATGTAACAGTTGCACAGCGACGGCATCACTGACAACTCTACATAGCGATCGAGTGGATGGGGGCCGGCGGCCTCAGGGCCGTCATTCATGTAGCAGCGAAGGAACTCCCACATTTCGAGCAGCGCGCGCTTGTCATCCACATCATGGCCGAGCGCAAATGTGTCCTTGACGATGTCGCCATCGAGAACATGTCCGCAAATATACGTGGCCTTCGGAAATTGCTTGCCGCCCACACCGATGTGAAAGTACACCTGATCCCACGACACTGAGAGCGTGCCTCCGGCTCCATTGTGGCGAAAGACGTGAATCATCCGGGTCTTGCGGTTAAACCGAACTGGCCAGTAGGTGTAAGAGAAATACTCGCCGCGCAGAGTAAGCTTAACAATGCACCAAAATATTATGTATATCGGTACAATCATCAAGAACACGGTCCACCAATATTCCTCATCATCCCGGATCGAATAACCCATCCAGTTCAATACTATAAGAGCGGGAATCATCATCAAAACCGTCAATGTCGCAAGGAATGTGTTCATCGTTCCTCGATAAACAAAGCGGCGGTCGATCCAGTCGAGATAGGTAGAGTTCATGGCGATCAATGCAGCCCGTTGCTGCGGACGCGCAACCGGCGCACCGTCTCGCGGTAGTGCCTGGTCGCGTTCCTCTTGTGTCAGCGAGCGGTTGATCTTGAACGGTATGGTCCATCCCTTGTACATCTAAGCTCCTTTGCCAAGTTCTTCGAGCGCACTCATGCCATCGCTACGGTCGATCGATATGTCGCGCCGAAACAAACGATTCGATAGCCCCTACTTGCCAAACGGCCGTTGCTCTCTTCTGCGCGCCCGCTCCTTGTCCATGGCGTGCTCCCACAGGCCCGGAACGGAATCGGCAAACTCCGCGCAGCGGCGAGGGACAGGCCAGACATTGGGATCGTCCGACTCAACTTGGCATGCCGCTTCGACATCCGGCGGGAACACCGGCCTACGACACGTATGCAATACGAGCCAACGTGTGGCCGTATAGAGCAGGACGAAAGGATAGGCAAGAATCCGCGCGATCAATGGGAAGCCACCAACGTAGTACGTGTGCATCATGATGTGGCAGTTGTACAGCGATGGCGTAACGGACAAACTGATGTAGCGATCGAGCGGATGCGGGCCAGCAGCTTCTGGACCTTCCTCCATGTAACAACGTATGAATTCCCACATTTCGAGCAGCACGCGTTTTTCATCCTTGGGCGTGTCATGACCAAGTGCGAAGGTATCCTTGACGATGTCGCCATCGAGAACATGTCCGCAAATATACGTGGCCTTCGGACACTGCTTACCGCCTACGCCGATGTGAAAGTAAATCTCGTCCCACGGCACTGAGAGCGTGCCTCCGGAACCATTGTGGCGAAAGACGTGAACCGTCCGGGTTTTGCGGTTAAACCGAATTGGCCAATAGGTGTAGGAAAAGTACTCACCGCGCAAAGTGAGTTTTACGAGCAACCCATATATGATGTACACCGGCAGCCCCATCAATAATAATAGCCACCAGTATTCCTCCTCATTTCTAATTTGATAGACCGTGATATTTGCATATATGGAAAACGGGACTATGAACAGAATCGCTAACGTCGAAACGAAAGTAAGCATCGTTCCTCGATAAACAAAACGACGATCGATCCAGTCAAGATAGGTCGAGTTCATGGCGATCAATGCAGTCCGTTGCTCCGGACGCGCAACCGGCGCACCGTCTCGCGGTAGTGCCTGGTCGCGTTCCTCTTGTGTCAGCAAGCGGTTGATCTTGAACGGTATGGTCCATCCCTTGTACATCTAAGCTCCTATGGAAAGTTCATTGAGCGCGCTCATCTGCGAAAAGGGACCGTCAAAGAACTTTCTGGGTCCTTTTCCGAAGTACAGGGATTGCTCCAGCCACGCTTGGATCTTGTTTGGAGTCAGCCACGCCACCACGATCATGACGACGCAGATGACTAAGCCGACGGTAATTCCGATAGGCCCACCAGCTGCGGATGCGATGGCAAGAATTGAAATCGCCACGGATACGACACCGGCGACAATTAGCGTGCCGCCTATTACGCGATGGTTTCCAGAAAACCATTCCGCCCCTTCACGAACAACCAACGCCCCGCCAATAGCGCCGCCTAACGCCCCAAGCAATCTTCCAATTCCAACGAACCAACCGGATCGGCTTCGAAAGTCAACTCCAAGGAAAGAAAAGGGCCTCGACAACGGACTCGCCCCCCAAGCTGTCTGTTCCAGTGCTTTACCCACGACCGCACTCATCAACCCAACCAGCGCGACCACCCCGCCGGCAAAGTTCGCGACCTTATGGTTTTTCTCGTCAGCACTGGCCTGGCTCATCTCGCCGTACGCCAGACGTAGCGTGACGGCCGACAGAATCATCTGCACGACCCCGGCCTTTACCTCCAGATCGAACACCTTGCCGATACCAGCTTGCACCGCGGCGTCGAACTGGCTGTGTGTGACCACTTGGGAAATTCCGACCTTCAACGCGCTGCCTTTCTGTCCCGTCAGCAACTCCTCAGCCATTGCCTTGTCGATCAACAGCACCGCATGAATGGGACGACGAACGCCCTGCGATTCGGCTGCCAAGTCGAGCACGGCACGCACGCCGCTGCGGTATCGGTTCTCGTTGCCGCCGCCGATCGACGCAAGCAACGCCGACACCATCCTGATGCGCTGTTGGCGCGTCATTTCGCTGCGTAGATCCACCACCATGAGGTCGGGATTGCGAGCCTTCGCGACGGAGACCAGCAAGCTCATTCGCATCCGGGTGGGCAGTGACGCTGCCAGCCCTTTGTCGATTTCAGCACTCAGCCTTTGAACCATGGGCCCTGCCACCTGATAGAGCAGACTGTCGAGCTTGCCAAAGTAGCTGTCGTCGGCACCCGCCGTTCTTCCCGATGTGAGGTAATTCCTCAACTGTTCATGGAACTTCTCGGCGGCCACAGCCCACGACGCTGCGGACTGGGCCGCGCTGTCGATGGCGTTCTGTTTCCACGCCAGGGTGAGAGGTTCCTGGTTCATGACGAACGAACGAACCAGCCAGGCGTCGGATTCAGTGGGATCGCGCTCGATCTGCTCGAAAAGCCACGCGGCAGCCTTCTGACGGCCTCCAGCCTCTGCGATCAGCGAATGGACAAGCTCGAGATAGGACTCACCGCTACGCAGATCCTTCGTGTCGTAGTGAAACTTGAAGACGCGAGCCAGGGATGGATGGCCAAGCCAGTCCACGAATGCTCGATCAAGGGGCATCAGGATGTTGTTGGAGAAGACTTCCAGGTCCAACTGGTAGACCGTTTGATAGCTTTTCCACTGCAAACCTGATGCCTTATCTGCCTTGAGGCGGGTTTCGTAGTCGCTGGCCCATGCTTCCTCGGCAATCTGGCCGGCGCGGCTGTCGATGCGGCGTAGCGCGTCTCGCTCCAGTTCTGCAGCAAGCTCTTCCTGGCGCTTGCGCATCGAAGTCGGCATGAAAGCGGCGCCGGGATTGTCGAAAGATGGCTCCATCAAGCTCCGATAGAGAAACCCTGCAGAAGTTTTCCTTGCTTCGACTGCGCCGTTGCCGATGGCCTGCTTGAGAGCGCCGATCAGCTTGGCGGTTTCGAACTTCCAGCGCCGATCACGGGAATCGGTAAACTCGATACCACGCTGGATGGCCAGTCCATTGAGGTCAGCGGCCAGCCCCGCCGGATCGAGCACGCCAAACATCGCGGGCCGGAGTTGCCCGGCTTGCTCTTTACCCCAGGCAATCAGCGATGGCGTCTCTTTCGAAGTCAGCCAGAGGGGTTGCACCGAGAACTTCCACGCTGCACAGTCGATCCGTCCTTCGGTGCGCGCCTTGTCGACGCCGGACGACAATAGATCCTGGACCATAGGCGACAACAAATCGGCAGCCTTGCTGCTCGTTTCATCCGTTCTGCGCAAGTCGTCCGGATCCGTGTACGGCGGCGGCAAGAAATGCTTGATGTACTCGTGCGTGTCCCGCTGCAGCGCGGCGCCGTCCGCCACGAATTCCGCCACGTGCTTGAGCTCGTCAAACGTCGCCATGTGCGGCACGCCCTTGCCACCTCTCCACGCTGCTACATCCATGCATTGCAAGGACTTCCTGCGTTCGTCTGCATCGCTCCTGGTCGATCTGCCGAGGATGGCCGCCGTGTATTCCTCGAGTACGTCGGGGGTCCAGGCCACGTCACTGAATCCCATCCAGACCTTGGTCGCCGTGGCGGCATCCTTCACGGTGAAACAGCGCGCCTTGTACGGGTCTGCCTTGATCCTGCAAGCCTCACTGAAGGTCTTGTCGCCCACGAGAGGTGGCGCCTTCGCATACGCGTCAAACTCGTATAGATAGCCCTGATCGTTGACGACATAGGATCGCCACTCCTTGCGACGTTCATCGAAGGTGTACAGGAAGCCGCTGCGCAGCAGGCGTAGCGTGTAGCGGGCAGTGTCCGGCAGCGTGATGGCAGCTACGCCCTCGCCGAAGCCCGGCGGCAGGCCCGGTGCATTGCCCCGATCGGTTCGGGCAATGGCATAGCGCACGGGTAGGATCGGCAGGCCTTTCTTGTCACAGAATGGACATGAGGATTCGTCGATGCTTGCTTTGGTCATGATGGTTCTATTGCGCTGGTTCGAGATCGGAGGCGAATGCCTGCAGATGGGTGTCATCCAGGTCCGCACAGGCCGAGACATAGGTCGTCGTTCCACCGCAGGCCATGGCCAGACGCTGCACCAGCGCCGGATGCTGATGGATCGAACGGCCGAATCGCAGGGCCTGTAGCGCAAGGACGATATGGTCCTGCCGATCGTCCAGGCCCTTGATGGACTGGGCGTCGGCCAGCAACCGATCGAGCTGCCGGGCCGTCTCGATGCGATAGGCGTGGTTGGCGTCCACTCGCGCCAACGTGCGTATCGCCAGTTGCAGGTCTGCCATGCGCAGCAAGGAGGACCACTGAACCGGCGTCAACCGCAAAGGGCGAATGCTGGGTTGATCCGCATCTCGGGAATGCGAATGCCAGATGCCGCCGGGCTCCCTCCAATGCCAGGTGTCAATCGGTCCGAGCAAACTATCCAGCTGGTCAGTGGAGAGCAGCCATCGGAGGTGGCGAAACACGAGTGGGTCATGGATCCGCAGGATGTCATCCTGGCCCTTCTCCTGTCGGACCACCATGCGCCGCGACAGATGTGTGACGACCGATGTGGATGTACCGGGGGCATCGAGCAAAGCCATCTGATAGGGCTTGTCAGACGTCTCGGCACAGACCGCTTCCCGATGCAGCACGGTGGCGCGCTGCGTCTCGTCCAATTCGTCGAGATCCACGAGGATGGGAAACAATTCTGATTGATCGCGGAAAGCCTCCGGAACAATCCGCTGGGAAGGAAGATCGCTCCAGTATTTGGGGGAGACCTGGGCTGCGTTGATCACCGCGAAGCGGACTGCTGGAAAGGCCGGGATATCAAAGATGTCTGGCGTATCTGGCGGGAGATGCATCGTCATGTCACACTCCCGCGCGCATCAACGCGGCGTTCGCGTCGTTGGCCTGTTCACCACGGATCGCGCAGCCTGCCGCAGGACTGGCCAGTGACGCTGTGACACGCTGCGATCCGGGCGATGCCTTGTCCCACGACGCGCACCTTTCCAGGATATCGCCTGACGTGGCATTCTCGATTCGGCTGCCGTTGATCTTGATGTATGAGCCCCCGGCGCCGATCCACACCTCGTCTTTTGCACTGAGAACCAGCTTGCCGTCGGTGCTGGTGATGGTGAGGTCCTTGAGCGCAGCAAGGTTCATTGCATCGTTCTGCGCCTGGATGTCGACCTTGCCCTGGTTGGCGAACAGCTTGATCCCCAGTCGCTGCGCGAAGAGGCTGATAGCCTCGCCTGCTGCGACGGTGAACTTGCGCAGTACACCCACGTCGGCGCTGTCGCCTGCGCTCAGCGTCAGGTTTCCACCAGCGCAGTGCTGGATGGACTCCGGCGTGGCCAAGGCAATCGACGCATTGGCGCTCAGCACCATGACCGCTTGCTGGAGATCCTTGATCTGATCCTGGAGAACCCTGTTCATCGCCTTGGCATCGGCAGCGTCTGCCTTCGCCGCACTGGCGGCATTGGCGAGTTGCTCCATCCGGGTCTGGGCGGCACCAAGCTGCGCCATGGCTTCTTGCATGTCGAGCTGCATGCCCCTGGCCTTCTCGCGGTCGTCCGTGGCGACAAGCAATCCCCGGCCTGCGCGGATAGCGCCCCACCCCGACGTCCGCAGTTCGAAGCCCTCGCCCCGCTGCTTCACCCGATGGTCGACCAGGTAGCCCATGTTGAGTTGGGTCTTGCCGCTGTGCTCCGTGGACAGCTTGATCCCTTCCCGGCCCTCCCAATCCTCGAACCGCAACTTGTTGTTCGACTGCGTGCGGATGACGTTGCGGGACATCCAGCCGTCGCGGCCGACAATCAGGTCTTCGTGCTGGCTGTGGTGCTGCGCGTGCGCGATATAGGGCTTGTTGGGATCACCATCGCGGAACGCAACCGCTACCTCGGTCCCGTCGAGCAATGGAAAATGAAAGCCGGTCTGCCGCGCGCCGGCGAACGGTTTCGCCAGCCGCAACGGCACACTTTCCGTGCCCTTCTGCCACTCGTCGAAATCCAGGTCCAGCCTGACTACGTAGTGGCCTTGAGGCGTCAGGTAGGCATACTTGTAGCCGCCCGGAGAGGTCACGCGCCCGCTCAGTGTTCCAGACATGCGCGGCCACTTGGCCTCGTCGATAGGCAGTCGATAACGCCGTCCCGAAGGAATCGCCTTGTAAGTGTTGCGATAAGCCTGATCGCGTGCGCCGGTGTGGATGACCTCGGTGACGACCTGCCCGTCCGGCGCATCAGGCAGTTCGATGTCGGACCGAAGAATGCGCGCAGGCCGCAGGCCCAGGATGTTGGTCTGCCCCTCGTAGACGATCTGCCCCGCCATGGCCGCCTCGTGACGCAACCCCGCCTCCCACCGGGCGCCCGCCGTATCGAGATGATGGGTGCCATAGACGTAGGGTTGCCCGTAGTTGCCTTTTTCCTTGCGCGCGACGTTGGCCTCGGCCTTGAGGCGTTCGTAGGCATGCCCGGGGTTGTAATCTGCGACGAGGAACGACTCGGGCACGGTGTGCACGTGCGTCTGGATCTCGAACACCGTCTCGATCCCGGCTTCCAGCCCAGCGGTCTCACGGTAGGGAACGCGCAACTCTGGCTTGTAGAGGTAGTGATCGATGTCGTCGGCGATGACGAATACGTCGCCGAACACCGTGCCGTACTGCCCAGGAAGAAAATAGCTGTACAGCCCCTCTTGTTCCATCAGCAGCCGGATATAGTCCCAGTCGGACATCTGGTACTGAAGGCGGAACTTGTGCTCCGGATATTCCCGACGCGTCTTGAAGGCGAACTGATGCGGTTCGAGGTTATGGCGACGCAGGATGGCCTTGATGATTTGCGGTGCCGTCTGGTTCTGATAGATGCGGCTGGCCTTGGTCAGCGCCAGCAGCGCCACCTTCGGCCGCAGTTCCAGTTCGTAAGCGCAGAAGTCGTGCGTATGCCCGGTCTTGGAGAAGCGAAAGATGAAGCCCGAGAACTCGCGTGGCTCCGAACCATCGCCGGGATCGATCCTGAACGTGGCGTCGTGCCTCAGATAATCGTGCCGTTCCAGTTCGCCGGGGCACGTGAGTTTCACCTTGACGCGATAAGGCTCGCCCAACCGCTCCTCCGCCTCGAACGACACCACCGAAGTTTCGGCAGCATGGCCCGCTCCCACCACCTCCAGGTGATACGCCTGCCTGCCCGTCACGGCCCTCGGGAGCCGGTCGGCCATGGTTCTGCGCGCAATCATGCTATCGGTCATCGCCCCTCGCTCCCCGTATGGTCCGAGGCCAATGGCGACGCGATGGCGCCGATCCTCGCCTGCAGGCGCGGCGCTACCAGTCCCAGGCTGTCCAGCGAGACGGCCAGCATGGCGTCCCGCACCAGCAGGTCGAAAAGGGCCATGACGGGCTCCGGCAGCGGATTCCTGCCTTCCACGCCGTCGTGCCACGCCTGGACGAGCGCGATACTTTCGGAATCCAACTGCTGTCCTTCGCCACTCGCCAGGACTTCGCTTTCCAACTGGCGGAGGCGGTGGATCGCTCCCTTCAGCCCGACCAGAATTGCGCGGCGGCTCATCTGCTCGTCGTCATCCTCGCCCGCGCGGCCTTGAGCGAGGGCCGAGGACCGCGTTACCTCGGTGGCGGTGTACGCCAGGGCCATGTCCTGCGCCTCGCGTGCGGCGCGCAGCCGGGCCGATGCCTGGCCGAGCGCCTGATGATCGGCGGGAACACGCCGGCGTTCGGCATCGAATGCTTCCTGTGCGAGCCGTATTTCCTGCGTACGCTCCAGATGCAGGCGCATGGCCTCGTCGGCTGGCTCCGTCACCGTCCTGCGAAAGTCCGGCTCCTGGTAGCGAACGGCGAGCCAGCGCACGAAAGCGTGCTTCTTCACATGGCTGGCGGGCATCTCTTCGCGTGGCACGACCTCGCGGTATCCATCGATGAGGTCGGGCAGCGCATAGGCGGCCCCATGGTCGGCCGGCAGCGTAGCCTCAGCCAGTTCCTCGAAGAAATCGGGACGAAACTGCCGCACGGCCTCGATCTTGCGCACCCAGGCGCCGACGGCATGGTGGAGCCGCATTCCGCTCGAATCCGACCGGAACTCCGCCTCGACGCGGTCGTCAGGATGGAAGTGCAGGCCGAGGACACGAGGTTGACCGGGGCGTCTGCTAGTGGACGGCGGCACCTCGACGCTGACCGTTTTCTGGATCGTCCTGACCGGTGCATCGGCGTCCACCGGGCGCATGGCTTCGTCAGTGTCGTGCACCTCCCACTGCACGGTGAACGTCGTGCCCTGCAAGGGAAGGCAGCAGCCCAGACGGCCAGCGCCGGCGCCGGCTGGCAGGTCGGCGTCGGCTGCCAACTGATTGCCGTTGTCGTCGGTGATCACGAATCGGCTGAGCCGGTTTGGCGTGTAGTTATAACCTGCGAGGCGCAGTCCGCCATCGGCGGCGCTGGAGGAGGACCCCTCGCAGCCGGCCAGCAGCATCGTTGCCAGAACGAGTGCTCCTGCCACGGCGACATGGGTGTTGGGCTTGGTCATCGGCTGCTGCTCCGTTGTCGGCGTCACTGGACTACCTGCGGGGCAGCACCTTACGCCGATTCCGGATTGCCGAGAACGTCCCATTTGGAGGCTTCCCCACCCGTGATCAGAAAAGCCGGGAAATCAATTTTCTCCGGTGTACACGCGTGGGCAGGCGTTGTAGGCCGCTCCAGAAGCGCAGCAAACGCCACGAGGAAGGCCTATCCGAGACGGAGTGAAAGTTACAAGCGTTGGTAACTTTGTGCGGCCTGTGGAAAGCGTTCGGGGCAGGAAGCCACGTCGAGGCGTGCGGGCGTCGCTGGTACGGTTCGTGCGCAGGGCAGGAAGTTGCCAACCCGTTTCAGAACCGGAGGTCTCATGCCCAATGATCCGTATGATCCCAACGACATCAACCCGGCCGGCGCACAGCAGCGCCTCCGGGCCGATTCACGCCAGCTTGCCCAGGACCTCGACGACCTGCTTGCCAAGCTGCCGACGCTGACCGGCGACGCCATCGAATCCGCCAAGCAGACGTTCCTCTCGAAGGCGTCGCAAGGCTCGGACAAGCTGGCGTCGATCAAGCATTCCGTGACCGATAGCTACGCGCGGGGCCAGGAGTGCGTGACCGAATACGTACACGAGCAACCGGTGCGCGCGGTAGGCATGGCGCTCGGCATCGGCTTCCTGCTCGGCGCGTTGCTGTGCCGTCCGGGCCGCAGCCATTACGACTGAGCGCCAGACGTAGTGCAAGACCCCGCGCCTGCCGGACCGACAGGCGCGGGGCCTTGGTGGCGTCGCTCAGTAGTTCAGCACGACATTGAACATTGCCACACGCGGGTTGCCCACGGGCAGCACGTTGTTGTTCAGGCCGCTGGCGTAGTATTGCTTGTCGAACACGTTCTTGAGATTGAACGCGGCGCGCCAATGGGTGGCCGTGTAACCGAAGCCGAAATCGGCAACCGTGTAGCCGGGCACGGTGTAGCCGTAGCTATAGCCACGCTTGGCGCTCTCGCCACGCACCCCGGCGCCGACATACCATCCCGCCAGCGCTCCCCGGAAACGGTACTGACCCCACATCGAGAAGCTGTGGCGTGGCACGTTGTTGAGCGGCTGACCGACGTACGAGGTGGTAGTGTCCTCGGTCACTTCGCTTGCGATATAGGCATAGGCGCCGGTTACGCTGAAGCCATTGCCAAAGTCCTGCATCAGCTCGAATTCGAACCCGCGGCTGCGCTGCTCGCCCACGGCCACGTTGAATCCGATGTTGACCGGATCGCTGCTGAGTACGTTCCGGCGCGTCAGGTCGAACGCGGCCAGCGTCACGAGACCTGCCTTGCCCGGGGTATCGAACTTCACGCCAATCTCGTACTGACGGCCCTTCTCCGGCTTGAACGGGTTGCCGGCCACATCGGTGCCGGCGTTCGGCAGGAACGACGTGGCGAAGCTCACGTACGGACGCGCCCAGTGCGTGAGGTCGTACATGACCGCCGCGCTGCCGGTCACGGCATTGTCGTCGGTATCGACGCGCGACGCATTGAGATGGTTGCGCGACGCCGAGCGCGCGGTCTCATAGCGCAGCCCGCCGGTCAGCGTCCAGCGGTCGGCCACGCGCACCTGGTCGCGCACGTAGAGACCAAGCGCATTCAGCGAATCGGTGGAGTCGGTGTTGAAGCCGGCCGGGCAGGTGATGGCTGCGCCGTAGACCGGGTTGTAGACGTTGAGCGCGCCCACGCGGCACGTCTTCTGCAGCCGGTCTTCCTTGGTATGCCGGTAATCCACGCCGAAGGTCAGGCTGTGCTGATGGCCGGTGAATGCGAACGTCTTCTGCACGTTGGTATCCACGCCGAACGAGTCGCCCTTGAAGCTCTGGTCCGTCACCCCGCGCGCCAGCAACTGGCTGTTGCGCGCCATGGCGCCGGCCGTGACGAACATGCCGGTCAGCGACGACGTCTGGTAGCGCAGGTTCTGGTTGACCGTCCAGCCCGAATCGAACCGATGCGTCAGCGCATACCCGATGCGGTTCTGCTCGCCGTCATACGGAGTGGCGCCGGGCTCGCCGATGAAGCGCGAATTGGGCACCACGCCGTTGATGTTCGGCACCACCGTGCCGTTCACGGGCAAGCCCTGCTGGCGCACATAGTGGCGGTCATTGTGGCTGGCCAGGATCGTGAAATCGGTGCGCTCGCCCAGATCAAGCGTCAAGGACGGCGCCACGTAGCGGTTGCGGTACCAGACGTAGTCGGTGGGATCGTCGCTGTCCATGGCCAGCGCGGTCAGCCGGAAGGCGGCCTTGCTGCCGGGCTTCAGCGGCGTACCGACGTCTGCCGTGACCTGCCGGAATCCGTAGTTGCCTACCGTCAGGCCCAGTTCGCCGAACAGTTCGGGACGCGGCCGCTTGGTGACCATGTTGACGAGGCCACCTGGCTGCACGGCGCCGAACAGTACCGAGGCCGGACCCTTGAACACTTCCACGCGCTCCACGCCGAACAGTTCCTGCGACACACGGTTGTTGGTGTCCACCAGCAGCCCATCGGCAAACAGCGATTCCGACGCACGCTGGCCGCGGATGATGAAATCGTCCCAGCCGCGCCGGCCATACACGTTGGTGACCACGCCCGCCGAATTCTGCAGGGCGTCGCCCAGGCTCTGCGCCTGCTGGCCGTCCATCAGATCGCGCGTGATCACGGTGATCGACTGCGGT
The DNA here is from genome assembly GCF_004217045.1 of Cupriavidus agavae. Lineage (GTDB taxonomy): Bacteria > Pseudomonadota > Gammaproteobacteria > Burkholderiales > Burkholderiaceae > Cupriavidus > Cupriavidus agavae. The sequence continues at coordinate 188,541 of NZ_SGXM01000004.1, read as the reverse complement.
GTGTCCGCCACCGCCTCGCCCGACTTGCTGACGCCGGCGGGACGGCGCGTGGCAAAGCCCACGTCGACGTACTGGTCGGCGGCCGCGCTGACCGTTACGGAGGGCAGCGACGTCACGGCGGGTTCCTCGGCGCCCAAGGCCGGCAGGGACGGAAGCGCGAAGGCGGAGACGAACAGTGATTGGGCGGCGATGGCGAGGGGACGGCGGCGGGGAAACATTGCGGCAGCGGCATGCGGGAAAACCCGCAGTTGAGAGAAGAAAGGGCCGCATAGTAATTGAGAATTATTACTGTTTGCAGCCACCACTGTCTGTTTGTCTCATTGGCGATACAAAGCCGCACTAGCGACCGCATCCGCCATGCGTTTAATAAATTTGAATAACTATGACACCGATAGGCCGCTCTGCAGCCGGGGCCGCTCGGTATAGTTCAGCACATGGACGGCGCAGCACCGGCAGGAGTGCGGGAAGCAGCGCCCAGTTTCGACAACCGAACCTTCAAACCTGCTGAACCCGCCGAGCCCCCCGTCATGATCCGCGCCCATCGCCAACACCGCCACGAGCGTCACGAGCAGAAAGCCCATCAATGGAAGATGGCCGCCTACGCCTTCGCGGCGGGGTTCTCGACGCACGCCCAGACGTCTTCGGCCCTTGGCCTGCTGACTGGCACGCTGGCGGTCTGCACGCTGGCCGCCCAGGTCATCGCGCCGGGCGGCCTGCGCCTTCCGGCGCCCGTGCGCTGATTTACCCCGCCATCGAATCTGTCAGGCGGTTGTCGTTCTCGGGCTGGGCTTCCTCGTCGGGCCAGTTGCGGCCCACCATCCATTCGTAGAGCGTTGGCAGCACGATCAGCGTCAGCAGCGTGGCCGTGATCAGGCCGCCGATGATGACGATGGCCAGCGGACGTTGCGTCTCGGAGCCGATGGCACGGGACACGGCCATCGGGAACAGGCCCAGCATGGCGAGCATGGCCGTCATCAACACGGTACGCAGGCGGTCCATCGAGCCGGTCACCACAGCCTCGCGCACCGACAGTCCTTCGTCGCGCAACTGGTTGAAGTACGTCACCATCACCACCCCGTTCAGCACGGCCTGTCCGAACAGCGCGATAAAGCCGATCGCGGCCGATACCGACAGCGGAATGCCCGTCAGGAACAGCGCGAACACACCGCCGATCAGCGCGAACGGGATGTTCGAGATGATCAGCGCCGCACTCTTGAACGACTGGAACGCGTTGAACAGCAGCAGGAAAATCACCAGTACCGACAGCGGTACCACGATCGCCAGCCGCGACATCGCGCGTTCCTGGTTCTCGAACTCGCCGGACCAGCTGATCTTGACGTCCTCGGCGTTCACGTTCTTCTTGACCAGCGCCTGCATGTCCTTGACCACGCTACCCATGTCGCGGTCGTGGATGAAGATGCCGATAGACGTGGTGCGCTGGCCGTTCTCGCGGCTGATGTTCATCGCGCCCGACGCGGCGCGGAACGTCACGAGTTGCGACAGCGGCACCTGTGCGCCCTCGGCCGTCTGCATGAAGATGTTCGGCAGGTTCGGCAGTTCGCGTTCGCTCGGTTTCAGGCGCACCACCACGCTGAAGTGCTTCTCGCCCTCCCACAGCTCGGTCGCTGCCTTGCCGGCCAGCGCGCTTTCCATCAGGTCCTGCACATCGGCCACGTTGATGCCGTAGCGGGCCGCCTGCGCACGGTCGAATTCCAGCACGTACTGCGGCAGCTCGCCATCGCGGTCGATGAAGGCGCGCATCACGCCCCTGACCGACTGCACGTTGGCCAGGATCTTGTCGGCCACTGCCTTGTTGTGCTCCAGGCTGTCGCTCTGCACCTTGATCACGATCTGGCCCTTGATCTGCGAGATGCTTTCGAGGATGTTGTCGCGCACCGGCTGCGAGAAGTTTGGCTCGATGCCCGGCAACTGGCGCAGGTTCCTGTTGATTTCCTCGATGATGCGGCGCTTGTCGAAGCCGCTGCGCCACTGCTTCTCGCCCTTCAGATCCACCAGGATTTCCACGGTATTGATCAGCTTCGGGTCGGTACCGTCGTCCGGACGGCCAACCTTCGAGATCGTGGTGTTGACCTCCGGCGTCTTGCGGATCACGGTGCGCAACATGCGCGCCTGCTCGCGGGCCTCGCTCAGCGAGACCGATGCCGGCAGGTCGAAGCTCACCCACATCGAACCTTCGTCGAGTTCGGGCAGGAATTCGCTGCCCAGGAACTTGCCCACGCCCACCGTCGCCACCAGCAGGCCCAGCGCGATGCCGACCACCTTCTTCTTGTTGTCGAGCGCCCAGTCCAGCATTGGCGCGTAGAGCCGCTTGCAATGGCGCACCACGAAGTTGTCTTCGTGCGCGATGTTCTTCTTCAGCAGCAGGTGGCACAGCAGCGGCACCACGGTCAGCGAGAGGATCAGCGAGCCGATCAGCGCCCCGGTCACGGTATAGGCCATCGGCGCAAAGATCTTCCCCTCATGGCGTTGCAGCGTGAAGATCGGGATGTGCGCCGCGATGATGATCACCATCGAGAACACGGTGGGGCGGCCCACCTCGGTGGTGGCCTGCAGGATCGCGTCGAGCCGCGCGCGGCTGTCCTTGATCTGCTGCTCCTTGAGTTCGCCGAGCCGCTTGAAGATGTTCTCGACCACGATCACCGCGCCGTCCACGATGATGCCGAAGTCCATCGCGCCCAGCGACAGCAGGTTGGCCGGAATCCCCACCCAGGTCAGCCCGATGAAGGTGGACAGCAGCGACAGCGGGATCACCAGCGCCACGATGGCCGCCGCGCGCACGTTCGCCAGGAACAGGTACAGCACGGCCATCACCAGCAGCGCGCCTTCCACAAGATTGCCGAAGACCGTATGCAGTGTCTTGTCGATCAGCGTCGAGCGGTCGTAGTACGGCACGATCTTCACGCCCTTGGGCAGGATCTGCGTGTCGAGCAGCTCGATCTTCTGCTTGAGCGCCTCAAGTACCACCGACGGGTTTTCGCCCTTGCGCATCACCACGATGCCCGAGACGATGTTGTCCTCGTCGTCCTGCCCCATCAGCCCCTGCGGCGGCGCGGCGCCTACCCGCACCTCGGCGATGTCCTTCACCAGGATCGGCGTGCCGTTGTTCTCGGCCACCACCACGTTGGCAATATCCGCCGATGAACGGAAGCTGCCCAGCGAGCGCAGCAGGTACTGCTGGCGGCCGTGCGCCACCGCCCCGCCGCCGGCGTTCGAGTTGCCGCGCTGCAGCGCCGTGAACAGTTGCGACAGCGAGATCCGGGCATCGCGCATGCGGCCCAGATTCGGGTTCACCTCGTACTGGCGGATCGATCCGCCAATGGTCACCACATCGGCCACGCCGGGCACCTGGCGCAGGTTTTTCTCGACCACCCAGTCCTGCAGCGTACGCAGCTCCTGCGGCGTATAGCCTTTGCCGGCCAGCCGGAAACGGAAGATCTCGCCGATGGCGGTGGACAGCGGCGCCAGCTCTGGCTGCACGCCATCGGGCAGGTCCACGGCGCGCAGGCGCTCGATGATCTGCTGGCGCGCGGTCACGTCGGTGGCCTTGTCGTTGAAGGTCACCATCATGAACGACAGGCCGAACTGGGTGTGCGAGAACACCCGCACCGAGTTCGGCGTGCCGGCCAGCGCGGTTTCGATCGGAATCGTGACCTGGCGCTCCACCTCCTCGGCGGCGCGGCCCGGGTACAACGTAATCACGTTGACCTGGATGTCCGAGACATCGGGGAAGGCCTCGATGGGCAGGTTCTTGAAGGCGGCCAGGCCGCCGGCGACGAAGATGATCAGGCCGAGCCAGACGAACAGCTTCTGGTGCAGCGCAAAGTGAACGATGCGGGAAATCATGTGGTTGTCGTCCCCGCGTTACTTGGCGGACGCGCGGGCGGCGTTCACGGCGGTGGCATCGCGCAGGATGTCCTGCAGGTACAGGTTGCCGTCGGTGATCACCACATCGCCGGCGGACAGGCCCGACACCACCTCGGTGGTGCCGGGCAACGTCACGCCGAGCCTGACCTCGCGGCGCTCGAACACGATCGGCGCAGCCGAGGTGCGCACGAACACGTAATTCTTGTTGTCGGCAAGGAAAACGGCCTTGGACGGCACCGAGATTCCCTGGAACGACGCAGCCTGGACCTTTGCCGTGACATACATCTCGGCCTTCAGGCGGCGGTCGGCGTTCGGCACCGACAGGCGCACCTTGACGCTGCGCGAGGCGGGATCGACATAGTCGGCGATCTTCACCACGGTGCCCTTGAACGCTTCGCCGGGATAGGCGGCGCTGTGGAGTTCCACGTCGATGCCGGGCTTGAACAGGCCGAGATCGGCCTCGGCGGCGTCGAGCTGCGCCCACAGCGTGGTGGGATCGGTGATCAGGAACAGCGGCGCATTGGGCTGCTGGTCCGGGCGCACTTCCATGCCCGGATTGATATTGCGCTCCACCACGAGGCCGTCAATCGGGCTGCGCAGCGCGAAGCGCTGGTTCACCGCATCGCCGCCGCCGGCGCCGTACATGCGCAGCGCAGCCTGCGTGCGCTGCGTATCGGCCGCGGCGCGGGCGCTGTCGGCCTGCGCCTGCTCGAAATCCTTCTGCGCAATGATGCCGGCGTCATACAGCTCGCGCTGGCGCGCCAGTGACTTGGCGGCCACGGCGCTGTCGGCGGCGGCCTTGCGGGCGTCGGCCTGCGCCAGCCCGTAATCGGGCGACGTCAGCATGGCCAGCGGCTGCCCGGCTTTCACCGACGCGCCCGGCTGGACCAGGATCTCCATTACCCGGCCCGCAAACGGCGACGCCATGCGCACCGTGCGGTCCTCGTTCCAGACCAGCCGGCCCGGCATGTTGAGCATGCGGTCGCCGCCACTTTGCACGGGCTGGCCGACGATGCCGGGCAGCGTCTTCACGCTGGCGGGATAGGCGATGGTCTGGCCCGAGATCTTCGGATCGTCGTCATTGTCGGCAACTTCCTTCTTGCCGCAGGCGGCCAGGGCCAGCGCGCACAGCGCCACGACCGCGGCCTTGCGCAGCGCGGCGGCATGCGTCGGACGAAATTCGCTGGAAACACACATATCAAGGACGCGACGCATCGGTACGAACCTGGGGAAGCTTGTTGAGATCGGAAGTGGTGGCCTGCAGCGCGGTCAGATACGCCGAGAGCGCCTTGGCATAGTTGCCTTGCGCCTCGAGCGCGTCCACGCGGGTCTGGCGCAGCGCGCGCCGTGCGTCGAGCAGGTCGAGCACGCCGCTGGCGCCCTTCGAATAGGCAAACTCGGCACTGTTGGCCACGCTTTCGGCGGCCGGCAGCACGGATTCGCGCATCTGCTGCAGCGAAGCCCGCGCGGAGTCCAGCTGCGCGCGCAGCCGGCCAATGTCGTTCTGCGCCTCCAGCAACACGCGGTTGCGGTCGTCGAGCGCCGCGTAGTAATCCACTTCCGCCCGGCGGGCCTCGCCGCCGTAGCTGTGCCGCACGAACAGCGGGATCGACACGAACACGCCATAGCTGTTGCCGCTGCCCGTGGTATTGGCTTCGGAGATCGGATAGTGCTCGTATTGGGCGCCCACCGTCACGTCAGGCACCCGGCCAGCGCGGGCCAGGTCGCGCTGCGAAGCTGCAGCGGCCAGCCGCGCCTCGGCGGCGGTCACGTCGGGACGGCGCTGGAGCAGTTCGGGATCGAAAGGTGGAATCGGAGCATCCGGCGCCGGCCAGTCCGCCACGAGGCGGTTGTCCATCAGCGTGCCGGGCACGCCCATGGCAGCGGCCAGCGCGGCCTTGTCGCTGGCCTGGTCGGCCATGGCATTGCGCAGGTCGCTCTGCGCGCGCAGCGTTTCCAGCTGGAGCTTGGTCACATCGGCACGCGACACGTCACCGGACTTCAGCCGGGTCTCATTGGCCTGCTGCGTCCGCCCGTAGAGGCCAACCATTTCGGTCAACACTTCCACCCGCGTCTGGCTGACCACGGCCTCGTACCACGCCTGATCCACCGCGCCAAGCTGCTGGGCGACGATGGCCTGCGTCTGCTCGCCGGCCGCGGCACTGGCCTTGCGCGCCGCGTCGGTGCGCAGGTTGCCCTTGTTGGCCGTCTCGATGACCTGGTCGACCCGCACGGTCGAATCGACCGTCTTGCTGCGCCAGTTACCAGCGCCAACGCCGAGGTGCGGATTGATGTTGGCCACGCCCAGGCTCAGCACCGGGTTGGGGCGTTGCGAGGCAATCTGGATATCGGCCTGGCTGGCTTCCTCGCTGCGCCGGGCGGCAATGATGTCACGGTTGCAGCGCAGCGCATCGAGCCGGGCCTGCGCGAGGGTCAAGGCGGCCTTCGCGGGCGGCGGCACGCAAGGCCCGTCCGGCGGCATAGGCTCGCTGGCGGCATGGCCAGCACTGGCCGCCAGGGCGAGCAACGTCGCCACGGCACCACGATAAACAGCAGAAAAATGCACGATCAGTCAGGCTCGATGTCGACTAGCGGTCTGCAGTAAACGACCGTGCCGGCCTAACGGTGCACCGGGCGTGACACTTTTTATGATTCTGGTCTGCCCGGGGCGGCCACGTCCCCCCGAAGGCGGTTGAGCACGATCTCCCACGCGCATTTCAACGTAACGTGATTACAAACGGCTTTCATTTGCCCGCAAGCGGACGTATTTTCTGCGAACCCGCCGGTCAGGGAAAACACCGATTGGCGCCACGCGCGACCGAGAGCCTATCCATCAACTCCCGAATCTCCGCGCGATCTCGGCGTATCATCGCAGGCTTGCTGTCCAGCCCCTCCGCCCCGATTCCCCATGCCTGACCATTCGCTGCTCTCCATGTTGCTCATTTTCGGACTTGGAGGCCTGCTTGGCGGCGTGGGCGGGCTGTTCGGCATCGGTGGCGGACTGATCGCCATTCCCGCGCTGGGTCTGCTCTACGGCATGGACCAGCAACTGGCACAGGGCACATCGCTGGTCATGATCGCCCCCAACGTGCTGATCGGCTTCTGGCAATACCGCAAGCGCGCCAACATCGAACTGAAGACCGCGTTGATACTTGGGTTGTCGGCGGTACTTGCCACCTACCTCTCCGCCAGGCTCGCCACGTCGATGGACGCCGTACTGCTGCGTCGCATCTTTGCGATCTTCATGATCGGCATGGCGCTCTACTTTCTCTGGCGCCTGCTTCCGGGCCGCGCCACCACTCAGCAGCAGGCCCGCGTCTCCAGCGCCTGGATTCCCGCCGTCGGCGTGGTGGGCGGCGCATTTTCGGGTTTCTTCAGCGTGGGAGGCGGCGTGGTGGCCGCTCCCGCACTTGTCGGCCTGTTCGGCATGCGGCAGGCCGCCGCGCAGGGGCTGGCACTGGCACTGGTGACGCCGGGCGCGGTGGTCGCCCTGTTCACCTACGCCCAAGCCGGGCACGTGGACTGGTACAGCGGCATCCCCCTCTCACTGGGCGGCATGCTGACGATCTCCTGGGGCGTCGCCCTCGCCCACCGCATGCCGGAACGCCGGCTGCGCGCCGCGTTCGCGGTATGCCTGATCGCTACGGCGGCGGTGATGCTGGTACGGGGGTGACCCATCACATCGTCACATGCACGATCAGAATGAGCGCGGCATCCCGAGGATGTGTTCGCCGACATACGACAGGATCAGGTTCGTCGAAATCGGCGCGACCTGGTACAGGCGGGTCTCGCGGAACTTGCGTTCGACGTCGTATTCGGCAGCGAAGCCGAAGCCGCCGTGGTACTGCAGGCATGCGTTGGCCGCTTCCCACGACGCATCGGCGGCCAGCAGCTTGGCCATGTTCGCCTCGGCGCCGCAATTCTGGTGCGCGTCGAACAGCCGCGCGGCCTTGAAGCGCATCAGGCTGGCCGCCTCCACGTTCACGTAGGCCCGCGCGATCGGGAACTGGACGCCCTGGTTCTGGCCGATGGGCTTGCCAAACACCACTCGCTCGTTGACGTACTTGGTTACCTTGTCGATGAACCAGTAGCCGTCGCCGATGCATTCGGCGGCAATCAACGTCCGTTCCGCGTTGAGTCCGTCGAGGATGTACTTGAAACCCTTGCCTTCCTCGCCGATCAGGTTCTCGACGGGAATCTCCAGGTTGTCGAAGAACAGCTCGTTGGTTTCGTGGTTGACCATGTTGAGGATCGGCTGCACGGTCATGCCGTTGCCGATCGCCTCGCGCAGGTCGACCACGAAGATCGACATGCCTTCAGACTTCTTCTTCACCTGGTCCAGCGGCGTGGTGCGTGCCAGCAGGATCATCAGGTCCGAGTGCTGGACGCGCGAGATCCACACCTTCTGGCCGTTCACCACGTACTTGTCACCCTTGCGCACTGCCGTGGTCTTGATCTTGGTGGTATCCGTGCCGGTCGTCGGTTCGGTCACGGCCATCGACTGCAGGCGCAGCTCGCCGCTGGCGATCTTGGGCAGGTGCAACTGTTTCTGCTCGGCCGAGCCGTGGCGCAGCAGCGTGCCCATGTTGTACATCTGCCCATGGCAGGCGCCGGAATTGCCGCCCGCGCGGTTGATTTCCTCCATGATCACGGATGCCTGCGTCAGGCCAAGGCCCGAGCCGCCATATTCCTCGGGGATCAGGGCGGCGAGCCAGCCGGCCTGCGTCAGGGCGTTGACGAACTCCTCGGGGTAGCCCCGCGCTTCATCGATCTTGCGAAAGTATTCGGCCGGGAATTGGCCGCAGAGGTCACGGACGGCTTCGCGGATTTCCTGGTATTCATCGACGGTGTTCAGCACAGTTGTCTCCAGATTCTTCAAAAATTCAAGCCAGCTCGGCGGTGGCGCTCATCGCCAGCGCCCCGTCTTCATGTCGGATCCAGAGCTCGATGGTCTTGCCGTCCGCCGAGCGCTTGCCGCAGACGGCAATACGTTGCGGCACGAAGGTCGGGCGAACGCCGCGGAACGAGAACGCCGCGACCGTGGCCTCGGGAAGGTTCAGGCGCACCAGTTCCAGCAGCAGCATGGCCTGCAGCGGTCCGTGAACGATCAGGTCCGGATAGTGCTCGACATCGCTGACATACGGCTTGTCGTAGTGGATGCGGTGACCGTTGAAGGTCAGTGCCGAGAAGCGGAACAGCAGGACCGGATCTGTCTCCACGATCTGCACCCAGTCTTCGCCGGTGGGCGCCGCCACCGGCTCGGCCGCCGGCGCGCCCGGCAATGCCGCCTCACGGTAGACGATGTCGTGCTCTTCGGTAATGGCGAGCCCGGCAGGGCCGTAGTACTTGTGCCCGACCGTGACGAAGGCCAGCGATCCGCTGCGCCCGGACTTGGCGTTGACATCGAGGATGGTCGAGACCTTGGTCGCCAGATTGCCGACGCGCAGCGGCTGATGGAATGTCAGGCGTCCGCCCGCCCACATGCGGCGCGGCAGCGGCACCGGCGGCAGGAAGCCACCACGGCTCGCGTGGCCGTCGGCGCCCGTTTCCGAACGGCGATACAGCGGGAGGAAGTACAGCCAGTGCCAGAGCGGCGAGATCGCCTCGCCACGGCGCGCCACGGGGCCCTCGTAGTCGAGTGTCGCGGACAGCGCGGCGACCGGAAATGCCGTGATCTCGTCCTGGAACTCGGTCGTCCTGCCCACCCACTGCTTCAAATGCTCAACGTCCATGGCTTTCCTCAGGTAGAACTGCTCGGACTCCACTATGCCCGTGACCGGCCACCAGGAAAATTCGAAAGTTCTGAACATGCCGTTCGGCCCGGCGGAAGGCGGCCCGAATCGGGCCGGAATCCGAACGCAGCATTCGGAATTCGCGGATTTACGCGATACCGGCGAACAGCCAGCATGTCGTCATGTCAACGCGCACGACCCCGGGCCCATGCAAGTTCATATCCGATGCCGTACCACCGTTTCGCTCCAGCGCCTGGTACCCGCCTTTCCGATGACGGTCACGGCGGCCGCCGGCGAGCTGACGCTGACGCGCCGGGGCTTCACCCGTGTCTTGCAGGGCGGCCAGCGGATTCACGTTCCCGCATTCGAGCAGGTGGATCTGCTCCTGGCGGGCGGCCTGTTCCGCCCCGCCGGCTGCGTTCTCTCGCTCGGTGACGAGGCCGCCGCCTCAGCCGGCATGGACACCGGCCTCCAGCAGTTGCGCGCGGTGATTTCGGGCACGATCTTCCAGAATCCCCAGGAATCCTGGAATGCGCACCTCGTCGCGCAAATGCTGCAGACCACGCCGGGCAGGGTGCGCACCGCGCTGTTCGCGCAGGGCGTGGCCTTCACGCAACTGTGCCGGACGCAGCGGCTCATGCGGGCGCTGTTCGACGCCTTCCTGCTCGATGTGTCCGTGGCCGACCTGAAGAAGCGCGTGGGATGGGCCGACGACAAGGACCTTGAAGCGCCGTTCCATGACTGGTTCGGCGTCTCGCTCGATACCGTCGCCCGCCTGCGGGAGGCAGCGTTGTAGGGGTTTCAGCCGGCCGGGCGGCCAGCTTGCCGGAGCAGGTCGACGGCGCGTGCGATCACCGGGGCGTCCACCATCTCGCCATCCAGCTGGAATGCCCCCGGCGAAGTCCTGGCCATGCCGACCACCTTCTCCGCCCAGGCGAGTTGCTGGGCGGACGGACGGAATGCCTGGTTCACGCCCTCGACTTGCGAAGGATGAATGCACAGCTTCGCGCCGAAGCCCAGCCGGCGCGCCCGCACGGACGCGCGCTGAAGCTCGTCCGCATCCTGGATCGCCACCGTCACGCCATCGACCGGTGCCGCAATGCGGGCCGCCTTCGATGCCAGCACGAGCATCGACCGGAAATACAGCAGTTCCTCGTCGTCGCCCTCGATGCCAAGTTCGGTCCTGAAATCGACGGTCCCGAAGACCAGGCGCTCGACACCGGGCGCCATCGCAATCTCGTCCAACTGCTTCATGCCGCGTGCGGTCTCGATGAGCGGCAGCACCCTGACCGTGGCAGGCAACTGTTCGACCACGCGCGCCACCGCCGCGGCACTTTCCGACTTGGGCAGGATCACGCCCTGCAGGCCCGGCTGGTTGCAGGCCAGCACGTCCGCAAGCCAGCGCCCCTCGGTGGCATTGATGCGGACGATCCCGGTGCCGCCCGCCTGCAGATACTCGCCGACCTTTTGGCGCGCCGCGTCCTTGTCGGCTTCCGCCACGGCATCCTCCAGGTCGAGAATCACCCGGTCCGCGCCTGACTGATGGGCCTTCTGAAAGCGCTCGGGCCGGTTTCCGGGTACGAAGAGGTACGAGCGCGCTGTTGCCGGGCCGCTCATACGGCGCCCTCCGCCCGCAGCCTGGCGATGTCTTCCTCGGCATAGCCCAGGCCACGCAGGATGCTTTCGCTGTGCTGGCCCAGGGCCGGAATAGCGTCCATCCGAGGCTCGAACGCATTCGACAGCCCAGGCGGCAGCAGCGCCGGGATCTTGCCGACCGGTGAATCCACCGACGTCCAGCGGTCTCGCGCCTGCAACTGGGGATGCGCCCAGACGTCCTTCATCTCGTTGAGCCGCGCGTTCGCGATCTGCGCGGTTTCCAGCCGGGCAATGACCTGATCGACGGTCAGGGGCGCGAACGTTTCCACGATCAGCTGCGTCAGCGCCGCGCGGTTCTTGCTGCGCAGCGAGTTCGTCACGAAGCGCTCATCGGCAGCGAGACCCGGCTGTTCAAGCACCAGGCGGCAGAAGGCTTCCCACTCGCGCTCGTTCTGCAGGCCCAGGATCACGGTCTTGCCATCGCCGGCCGTGAACGGTCCGTACGGAAAAATCGTCGCGTGCGAGGCGCCCGCACGCGGCGGCGGCGTGGCGCCATCGAAGGCGTAGTAGAGCGGATACCCCATCCACTCGGTCATGCTTTCCAGCATCGACACGTCGATGTGCGAACCCTTGCCGGTCTTGCCGCGCTGCAGCAGGGCAGCCAGGATGCTCGTGTACGCATACATGCCGGCGGCAATGTCCGCAATCGAGCAGCCTGCCTTGGACGGGCTGTCCGGCGTGCCGGTGATCGAGATGAAGCCAGATTCCGCCTGGATCAGCAGGTCATAGGCTTTCTTGTCGCGGTAGGGGCCGTCGTTGCCGTAGCCGGAGATATCGCAGACGATGATGCCCGGATAGCGTTGCGACAGGGTCTCGTAGGACAAACCCAGCCGGTCGGCGGCACCGGGTGCCAGGTTCTGCACCAGGACATCGGCCTCGTCGAGGATCTTCTGCAGGATGGCGGGCGCCTCGCGGTGCTTCAGATCGAGCGCAAGGCTCTCCTTCGACCGGTTGGTCCACGAGAAATGGGAGGAAATACCCTCCACGCGCTCGTCATAGCCCCGCGCGAAATCCCCGACCTTCGGCCGCTCGACCTTGATGACACGCGCGCCCAGATCCGCCAGCTGGCGCGTGCAGAACGGCGCGGCAATCGCATGTTCCAGAGATACAACGGTAATGCCATCAAGGGGTCGCATAGCAGCCTTTTTCAGTAGAGATGACGCCTGGCGCTGCCCGCGCAGTCACCAGTGGTCCGATACAGGGCAGGATGGCAGCGATGGCCCGCGGCGTAAATCTCGCTTTTTCGAAGCGGCCCTTCGCCTGCGGCGAATGCGGTCCGGCCTGCGTCCGGCTTCGTCTGGCATCACCTGTTCGGGCTTGGTACAGTGTGGCCGAAGGAGAACCCATGCACTTCGATTTTGCCGATCTACGGCTCTTCTCGCGGATTGCCGAGGAGGAAAACCTGTCCCGCGGGGCGAAAAAAGCATTTCTGTCGCCCGCCGCGGCCAGCGCGCGGCTCAAGGCGCTGGAAGACCAGCTCGGGACGCGGTTGTTCTATCGGGAGAGCAAGGGCCTGTCGCTGACACCGGCCGGGGAGCGCCTGCTACGCCATGCCCGCGTCATCGAACGCCAGTTCGAGCACGTGCGCAGCGAGTTCGAGGAGTTCTCGAAGGATTCCGTCGGCCACATCCGCATCTTCGCCAACACCACGGCAGTCACCGAGTTCATGCCTGAGGTGCTGGCCCGCTTCATGGCCCAACGCCATGCGGTGACGGTCGATCTTCAGGAGCGGCTGACCAAGGACATCGTGCGGGGCGTACTGGACGGCAGCGCGGACCTGGGCATCATTTCCGGCCCGATGACGGCGGAAGGGCTGGAACTGATCCACTTCAGCACTGACAAGCTCGTGCTGGTCACGCCGGTCGGCCATCCGCTGACGAAGAAGGAAGGCATCTGCTTCGAGGACACGCTCGAATTCGAGCACGTCAGCCTGCACGAAGGCAGCACACTGCACGCCTTCCTGACTGACCTCGTGCGCGACCAGCGCAGCCGGCTCCAGATCCGCATCCAGGTAAGAAGCTTCGAGGCGGCCTGCCGCATGATCGAAGCCGGCGTCGGGGTGGGCGTGCTGCCGCTCTCGGCGGCCCTGCGCCACCAGCGGACCATGCAACTCGCCATCGTCGAATTGCCCGAGGCCTGGGCAGTCCGCGAGCGCGCCGTGATCGTGCGCGAACTGGACGGCCTGCCCAGTTGCGCCAAGGCCCTCATCGACACGCTGATCGAGGCCGCCGAGTCAGCCGGCGGCGCGCAGATGGCGCCGTGACGCCTTAGCGCATCGTAAAGGGGTTGCCGGTCGGCGCCCCGGTATTGACCCAGACGCTCTTGGTCTGCAGATACGCATCGATGGCAGCGATACCGTTCTCCCTGCCGAGGCCCGAATCCTTGTAGCCTCCGAACGGCGACATGACACTCACGGCCCGATACGTGTTGACCCAGACGGTGCCGGCCTGAATGCGCTCCGACATCCGGAAGGCGCGGCCGATATCGCTCGTCCAGACCCCTGCGCCCAGCCCATAGCAGCTGTCGTTGGCCAGCGCCACGGCATCGTCCTCGTCCTTGAACTTCAGGATCGACAAGACCGGCCCAAAGACTTCCTCCCGGGCAATCCGCATGCCCGGCCCGACATCGGCAAAGATGGTCGGTTCCACGAACCAGCCCCCAAGGCTGGCCGGCTTGCCGCCCAACAGCAGGGTCGCGCCCTCGGCCTTGGCGATCCCGATGTACGAGAGCACCTTCTCGTACTGGGCAGCGGTCGTGATCGGCCCGACCTGGGTGGTCGACTCCATCGGATTTCCCAGCCGCGCCGTTTTGGCCAGTGCCAGCAGTCTCTCCACGAACTGGTCGTGGATGTCATCCTGCAGCAGCAGCCTGGACCCCGCGATGCAGGTCTGGCCGCTGGCGGCAAAGATGCCGGAGACGGCGCCGTTGACGGCATCGTCGAGATTGGCGTCGCTGAAGACGATATTGGGCGACTTTCCGCCCAACTCCAGGCTCACATGCTTGAACTGCGCCGCGCACTGCTGGTTGATCACCCGGCCGGTGGCGTCCGATCCGGTAAAGGATACCTTCCTGACCAGTGGGTGGGTCACGAGCGGGGAGCCGACCTCGGCACCAAACCCCGTCACCACATTGAAAACGCCTGGCGGAAAGCCCGCATCCTGGAACAGCACGGCAAGTTCCAGCGCCGAGACCGATGTGAACTCAGAAGGCTTGACGACCACGGTGCAGCCCGCCGCCAGCGCCGGCGCGATCTTCCACGCCAGCAGCATCAGCGGCGAGTTCCACGGCGTGATGGCCGCGACCACACCGAGGGGCTCCTTGCGCGTGTAGTTGAAATAGCCTTTCTTGTCGAGCGGAATGACCGCGCCTTCGACCTTGTCGGCAAGGCCGCCGAAGTAGTAGAACCACTGCGGCAGGTACTTCAGCTGCGCGCTCATCTCCGCCAGCAGCTTGCCGTTGTCACGTACCTCGAACTCGGCCAGCCGGTCCGCATTCTGCGCGACCAGGTCTCCCAGCTTGCGCAGCAAGGCCCCCCGCTGGGTCGCCGTCATCTCCGCCCACGGTCCGGACCGGAAGGCGCGGTCCGCCGCCTGCACGGCCCGCTCCACATCGGCGCTGCCGCCGCGCGCGACTTCGGCCCAGGGCTGCGCGGTGTACGGGTTGCAGGTCTCGAACCAGCGGCCGTCCGCCGCATTGCCGAATGCGCCGTCAATGAACATGGGGTACTGCTTCATGGCACTGTGCTCCCTGTGTGGACGACGCTCAGAACGGGGCAAACCCAAGGTGCTCGCGGAAACGGTTCTTGACGTAGACGCCATCCCGCGACGGCAGGGCGCGCTGGGGCTCCTCGGTCGAAATCCGGACCTGGGCGACGATCATGCCGTCCGCCTTCCCGATCTCGCGGACCAGCGCATCGAGTTCGCAAATATCCGAGATCTCAAGCGTCGTCGGCACGCCCACCGCCCTGGCCACCTGCGCCAGGTTCGTCCCGAGGCTGGTATGGCTTTGCTGCATGCCTGTCTCGCCGAAGTGCCCATTGTCCAGAATGACCACCGACAGGTTATTCGGATGCTGTGCCGCTGCGGTGGCCAGGCTGCCGATACCCATGAGTTGCTCGCCATCGCCCGTGATGGCTATCACGGTCCTGTCTGGCTGCGCCACGGCCAGACCCAGCGCCAGCGACGTCGAACCGCCCATCGCGCCCCACAGGTAGAAGTTGCCGGGCCGGTCGCCGGCGGCGAAGACATCGTAGGAGGGCGATCCCAGCCCCGAGACGACCAGCGCATCTGGAAAAGCCTTCAGCAACGCCGCCACGAACTGGCGTCGATCGATACCTTGCGCGGGAGAGGAGAAGGAAGCAGTCATGTTCATCGCATCCATTTTTTGCGGCCGATCAGGCTCTGTGAGAGAAGGATTGCCACGCGGTTTCCGGCATCGAACGCCGACGCCAGGCCGGCATCGACGATTTCCGCGGCCTCCTCGGGCGAGTTGACGCGATAGACCGTGATGCCCATCAGTTCGAGAGCTTTCTCGGTGGCCAGACCCATCGGGTTCTGCCAGGGATTGAATTCGGCATACTCGCCGCGCATCGTCACGAGCGTGAAGAACGGGAAGCGGCAGCTATCGAGCAGCGAGAACATGTTCACGCAGTTGCCCACGCCGCTGCTCTGCATCAGCAGCACGGCACGCTGGCCTCCCAGCCATGCGCCGCTGACAACCGCGACGCCCTCCTCCTCCGTGGTCAGCACGATGTCCCGGATGTCCGGGTCGGCCTTGGCGCGCTGGATGACATGCGAATGGCCGGCATCGGGCACGTACGCAATCTGTTGCACATGGTTTTCCTTGAGCGTCTGGAAGATGGCCTCATGCCATGAGGGCGGCTCAGTCAGGGGACGGGTCATAGTGGGCAGTGGGTTGGGGACTGGGGAACGACCATGCCATCATAGTTTTGAATGATTGAATACATGAAATACAATTAATTGATTCCAGCATCACGATTCTGAATGGGAGGGACATCAATGGATATCAAGCAACTCAGGGCCCTCCTGGCAATTGCCGAGACGGGCAGCGCCACCAAGGCTGCGGACATGCTTCGCATCGTCCAGCCAGCCGTTTCCAGGCACGTGCGCCTGCTGGAAGAAGAGCTTGGGGTGGAGTTGTTCGAGCGGGAACGGCACGGCATGGTGCTCACGGAGCCCGGCCGCACGATGGCGGAGTACGCGCGACGCGCGATCCAGGAACTCGACCGCGCCAAGGCGCAGATCAAGCCAGCCAGCCGTGAGCTGTCGGGCACTGCAGCCATCGGCCTCCTGCCGAGTACCTGCGAGCTGCTTGCCACGGAACTGGTCTCGGCAGTCAAGGCAAAACACCCGCAACTGGTTGTACGGATCAACGCCGGGTATGCCGGGAACGTGCTGGAATGGCTGGAAGCGGGCGACGTCGAGGTGGCCCTGCTCTACGACACCAAGGTCTCGTCCAGCCTGGCCGCCGAGGCATTGCTCGATGAACAGCTCTACCTGATCGGCGCGCCGGGGTCGCTGCCCGGCGCCGGGGCCACGGTGCAAAGCCTGAAGGACATTCCCCTCGTCCTGCCAAGTGTCCGCCACGGCCTGCGCGGCGTGGTCGAGCATGCATGCGCGGTGGCAGGCATCACGCCGATGGTGGCCATGGAGACCAATGCGCTCAGCGTACAGAAGGCCCTCGTGGCCCAGGGCTTCGGCTACTCGGTATTGCCGAGTTCGGCAATCTCGGAGGAACTCGAAACAGGTGCTCTGGACGGGGCACCTATCGTCTCGCCGAACCTGTCACGCCGCATCGTCCTGGCGCATGCCAGCAGCCGCCGACCCTCCCCGGCCAGCAGCTTCGTCGCCGGCGAGCTGGTCGCGCTGATGCGCCGGCTGGTACTCGACGGAGCCTGGCCGGGTGCCAGCTGGATCGGCAGCTAGCGCGGCGGGAGCGCTCATTCCTGCTGGATGGCCCCAGCCTTGATGACCTCCGCCCAGCGGCGGGTTTCCGCCCCCACGAATGCGGCGGCCTTCTCCGGCGTGGAGCCCTGCACGGGCTCCACGCCAAGTTTCAGCATGCGCTGCTGCACGTCCGGGTCCTTCATCGTTGCCAGCAGTGTCGCGCCGAGCTTGTCGATGACAGCCGGCGGCGTCCCCCTCGGCACCATCACCATGTTCCAGATCGACGTGTCATAGGACGGGAAACCCGCTTCCTTCATGGTCGGCACATTGGGCAGCACTGACGACCGCGTGGCAGTGGTGACGGCAAGCGCCTTCAGCTTGCCTGTCTGAATCATCGGCGCGGCCGTCGATACGGCATCGGTGATGAAGGGGATATCTCCGGAAATCACCGACTGGATCGCCTGGCTGGCGCCCCGGAACGGAACATGGGTGACCTGCAGCTTCTCCTGATAAGCCAACAGCTCGACCGCCATATGCAGGGCACTTCCCTTGCCGGCCGACCCGTAGGAATAGGTGCCCGGATGCTTCCTGATCTCGTCGATGAACTCCTTTGCCGTGTTGGTCTTCACCGCCGGATTCACGGCAAGCACCATCGGCACGGACGCGACAATCGAGATCGGCACGACATCGTTGGAATCGTAAGGCAGCTTTTTGTAGAGCGAGGCATTGATGGCGTGGGAACTGGTGCCAAACAGCACGGTATAGCCATCCGCCTTCGATTTCGCCACCGCGTCGGTCGCTATGGTCCCGCCGGCGCCGGCACGGTTCTCCACGACGACGGACTGGCCAAGGAGCGCGCTCATCCTGCTGGCGACGATCCGCGCCACCAGATCGGTACTGCCGCCTGCCGCAAAGCCGACGATCATCCGCACGGGGCGGTCCGGATAGGCTTGCTGGGCGTGGGCGCTGCAGGCAACGAGCGCACCAACCCCCACCTTGATGAGGAACTGTTTCATGTCTCTTCCGGGATGATGTTCTTGTCCGGGGCAGCAACCGCCGTGCCCCCGTGAAAGCCATGTTATCCACGGAACTAGCGATAGAGAAATAGAATATTTGGCCGCTGCCATCACAACATGGCATACCTGAAGCGGCCATCGTCCAATGGGAACGGCCCGCACGTGGCGGGCCGGAAACGGGTCCGGGAACGGACCCCGCTTTGGATCGGGGCAGCGGAAAGCCCTTACGGCGCCTCCACCTTCATCGTCTTCAGCAGCGGCTGCCACTTCCCGCTTTCCGCCTTGAGCCAGGTCTGCAGGCCGGCAGGCGTCTGTTTCTCGACCGGGACGATCTCGGCGCCGAGTTCGTCGAGCCGTTTCGCCACCACCGGATCCTTGAGCCCCTGCTGCAGCGCCTTGGTGAGCCGCGCCGTGACGGCGGGCGGGGTGCCCTTTGGCGCGTAGACGCCGTGCCAGACCTTCATCGAGAAACCCTTCACGCCCTGTTCGTCGAGCGTCGGGCTGTTGGGCAGCGCCTTGATGCGGGCCGGAGTGGTCACGCCGTACATCTTCACGCGGTGCGCGGCGATCTGCGGCAGCGTGGATGTGGTCTGGTCGCAGAGCAGGTCCACCTGCCCGCCCAGCAGGGCGGTCATGGCGGGGCCGGTGCCCTGGTAGGGGATGGCCGTCATCTTGACGCCCACGGCCTCTTCGAACAGCAGGCCGCAAAGTTGCGACACGGCGCCCAGGCCCGCGTTGGCCAGCGTGACCTTGTCCTTGTTGTCCTTGACGTACTTGACCAGTTCCGCGGCGTTGTTCGGTGGCAGGTCCTTCTTGCCGAGCATGGTCATCGGCACGTCGGCCACCTGCCCGATGTAGTCGAAATCCTTGAGCGGGTCGTACGACAGCTTCTTGTAGAGCGCCGGCGCCGTGGCCATGCCGTTGTGATGGATCAGGATGGTGTAGCCGTCCGGCTGCGCCCGGGCGACGAAAGCCGCCGCCACCGTGCCGCCGGCCCCGAGGCGGTTCTCTACCACCACGCTCTGGCCAAGATCCTTCGACATCGCCTGCCCGAGTGCGCGGGCCACGACATCGGTCGGGCCGCCGGCCGCGAACGGCACCACCAGCACGATCGGCTTGGACGGGAACGCGTCCGACGCCGCCGCCGCTGATCCCAAGGCCACGCCCAGCGCACCCACCGCCAGGCGGACGCACGATGCCATCAAAACCGCATGTTTCCGAACCATCTTCTGTCTCCGATAGCGCCGGGGCGACCTGTCGCCGCACGGCTTGTTCTACTGTCGGGGGGAAGGTTGCGGGAAAACCGCCAGTCACGGCAATCCGGAAAAGCCGAATGGTGCGTACGGCAAATCCGAACGCGCCCGGCATGCGGCGCCCGCCGTCAGGCCGGCTTGCGGAACACCAGGCTGAAGTTGTTGGCCGGCATCGGCACTGGCTCGTCGCAGGCCAGGCCATGGGTCGCGCCGAGCGCCACCACGTCCTCCATGTCGCGCACGCCCCAGTCGGCGTCGGCCACGCGCAGTTGCCGGTCGAAGGCTTCGTTGCTGGGCGCCGTATGGGCGCCGTGGCGGCGGTACGGGCCATAGAGATAGAGCACGCCGCCGGGCGCCAGGCGCCGGCCGGCACCCGCGAACAGCGCCCCGGTTGCGGCCCAGGGCGAGATGTGGACCATGTTGATGCAGACCATGGCGTCCACGCGGTCAACCGGCCACGGTTCGCGGCGCACGTCGATATCGAGCGGCGGCAGTACGTTGGCAAGCTGGGCGTGGGCCGTCCAGGCGGCGATCGACTCGCGGTGGGTCGCGTCCGGGTCGCTGGGCTGCCAGGTCAGTCCGGGCAGCGCGGCGGCAAAGTGCACGGCATGCTGGCCGGTGCCGCTGGCAATTTCCAGCAGCGTGCCGGATACCGGCAGTATCTGGCGCAACACGGCCAGGATGGGAGCGCGGTTGCGCTCGGTGGCGGGCGCCATGCGGCGCGCGGTGATGTCTGCGGTGGGCTCTGTCATGCCATCTCCTGCGGGGTAGCGGTGGGCGTTTCTCCGGTCTGGGCCGGCGGCCAGGCCACAGGTTAGCAGCCCCGGCGCGTCTGCGGGGTCAGCCAATGCGCAGCGACGAGCCGCCCGTGCGCTACACTCGGCCTTCTGTCCGCCTACCCTGCCCGTTTCAGACCTTGCCCACGTACACGCTTGCCGCCCCGGTCCACGCCGAGATCGAGATCCGCAAGAGCCGCTTCATCGCCCTGGCCGTGCCGGTGGCCGACCGTGACGCGGCCATGGCCGTGATCCACGACCTGCGCACCACGCATCCCACCGCCACGCACGTGTGCTGGGCGCTGCTGGCGGGCGGGCAATCGGGCATGTCCGACGACGGCGAGCCCTCGGGCACCGCCGGACGGCCCATCCTCGAAGTGTTGCGCCACCATGATCTCGACGGGGTGCTGGCCGCCGTGGTGCGCTACTACGGCGGGATCAAGCTGGGGGCCGGCGGACTGGTGCGCGCCTATACCGACGCCATCGCCGGCGCGCTCAAGGATGCCCCGCGTGTCGAGCGCATTGCCTATGCCACGCTGACCGTCGAGGTGGACTATGCCGACGAGCCGCGCGTGCGGCGCTGGATCGACCAGTCTGCCGCCGATGGCTGCTCGCTGGCCGATACCGCCTATGGCGCGCTGGCCACGCTCACCATCCGCCTGCCCGCCGCGCTGCGCGAGCCCGCCACGGCAGCCCTGCGCGATGCCACCCATGGGCGGGCCGCATTTCCGCAAGCCGATGCCTGAGTGCCACGCCATGGCCGCGCCAACCGACGACGCTGAATTCACGGCCTGCGTGCTGCCGGGCGGCGCCCGCTTTCCGGCACCGGCCTCGCTGAGCCTGCTCGAAGCCGCGCTGCTCGACGGCCGGCCGCTGCCCAGTTCCTGCCGCAACGGCACCTGCCGGGCCTGCCTGAGCCGGCTCCATGCGGGCAGCGTCCGCTACCGGATCGACTGGCCGGGCCTGAGTGTCGACGAGAAGGAAGACGGCTACATCCTGCCGTGCGTGGCGTGCCCCACCAGCGATGTCACGTTCGAGCCGGTGGGCACCAGCTAGGCGCTAGCGGCCGTTGACCGAGAAGAACCGCAGTGCGATCTTGAGCGCATCAGGCCCGGATGGGTCCGAGAACGCCTGCCCGGGCGTGCCGCCGCTCCACGCATGGCGCAAACCCTCCACCCTGACCAGCCGCAGGTAAGGACGCGGCCCGGACTGCCAGTCGAAGACATCCACCGCGCGCCGCGTGCCACGCCGCACGCGGCGGGGCGCCTGCGCTTCCGGCTTCGGCATGCCGGGCGGCGTCAGTTCGAGCCACAGCGCGGCGGTGGAGGTGGCGTTGTCGTAGGTCACCACGCTGTCCTCGTCGCCATGGAGCAGCAGCAGGGGCGGCGCGCGGCGGCCGGCCAGCGCGAGCCGGGCCGCCGTGATGTCGGGGGAGCGCTCGCCGCGCATGGCCTTGGTGGCCTGCGTGGCATTCAGCGCGCTGTACGGCGCGGCGCCCGAGTGGGAACCGATGGCGGCGAAACGGTCCGGATAGTTCAGGCCGAGCATGGTCGCCATGGCGCCACCCGCCGACAGCCCGAACGCGCAGACGCGCTCGGCCACCACCGGGTAGCGGCGCACCACATGGTCGATCATTGCCATCAGCAGGGCCGTTTCCGAGGCGCCACGCGCCATCGGCCGGAACCAGTTCCAGCAGCGCTGACCGTTGGCGGGTACCGACTGCTCGGGCATCAGCACGATCCAGCGCGCGTCGCGCGCCACCGTGGCCACGCGCGTACACGCCGCGAAGCTCGCGGCATCCTGGCCGCAGCCGTGCAGCAGCACCAGCAGCGGCGCAGGCCGTGCGGCGCTCACGCCGGGCGGCACGAAGACGCGGTAGTGGCGATGCGCCATGCGCCCGATGCCGAGGCCGAAACCCCAGTCGCCCTCTTCCCAGGACCCGCCGCCACGGCTCACCGGCGCGCGCGCCGGCGTGACCACGCCGCTCAGCGCGCGCCGGGTGGCCTTGCCCATCGCTTCGCCCATGGCCTTGCTGGCGGCCTGCCCCTGCTTCTGGGCGGCGCGCAACATCGGATCGGTCACGGTACGCGCCATGGTGCGCTGAAGCTGGCGCGCACTGCGCGTCGCCTGCTTGCTCAGCGTTGTCCACAACTTCAAGCCACCGGTGTGCCGCTTCATGCCGCTCCGCCTCTCGTCCCGTGCTGCCTCAAGCCAGATTGCGATGATGCACGAGTATGGAGCGGAATTGTGTCAGCTTCTCGCGGACGGCCCTGTCAGAAGGCACCCCGCAGCGCCAGTTCGGCACCCAGCAGCAACAGCCCGCAAAAGAACAGCTTGCGGAAGCGTTCGGCGCTGATCCGGTGGCGCAGCCACTGGCCGAGGAACATGCCTCCGAGCGCCGGCACCAGCGCCAGCGCCGAGGCACCCAGCACCGGCATGTGCAACAGTGCCCCGCCCAGCGCCAGGCTCACGGCCAGCGCGATCGTCGACACCGTGAACGACAGCCCGAGCGCCTGCACCATGCTCTCCTTGTCCAGCCCCAGCCCCTGCAGGTAGGGCACGGCCGGAATCACGAACACCCCGGTCACCGCCGTGATCGCGCCCGTGACCAGCCCGGCCAGCGGGCCCAGCCACGGCTCGGCGCGCGCCGGCACGGTCAGCCGGACCGCCGCCAGGCCCAGGATCGCATAGAAGATCAGCGCCACGCCCAGGGCATTGGTGGCGTGCGCCATCAGCGTGGCCGGCACCAGCGCCGCGCACAGCCAGGTGCCCACGCAGATCGCCACGAGCATGGTCCAGAGCCGCCGCACCAGTTGGCCGAAGCGTGGCCCGCTGAACAGCTGCACCACGTTGGTCACCATCGATGGCGCCACCAGCAGCGCGGCAGCCTGCGCGGGCGGCATGACCAGCCCGAGCAGCCCCACGGCCACCGTGGGCAGGCCCAGCCCCACCACGCCCTTGACGAAGCCGGCCAGCAGGAAGGTCAGGCCGATGAACGCAAACTCATAGCCGGGTTGAAACGTCGTCATGCCAAAGGCTCCCGGGCGTCAGTGTTCGTGGGCATCGTGGGCGGCGCGGCTGTCCGCCGGCGCCTCGTCGCGCTGGTCCAGCCCGTAGTCGCGCAGCACCTGCGCCACGCGCAACCGGTAGTTGGCGAACACGCCACCGCGCCCGGCCGCCTGCGCCTTGCGGTGGTCGAGCGTATTGCGCCACGCGAGCACCGCCGCTTCGTCGCGGAAGAACGACAGCGACAACAGCTTGCCGGGCGTGGTCAGGCTCTGGAAGCGCTCGACCGAGATGAAGCCGTCGATCGCCTCCAGCGTCGGCTTCAGGTGGGCGGCAATATCGAGGTAGGCGTCCTGCCGGCCCGGCGCGGGCTCGACTTCGAAGATCACGGCAATCATGGGGGCTCCTGGTTGTTCTTGCTGGCGGGATGGCCCCATGATCCCAGCATTCCGGGACCGATGCTTCAGCTTGTCGTGAAATGTCGAATGGGCGCGGCGGCGCCGGATCGTTGCGGTCGGGCATCCTCATGGATAGCGCCGGGCATACCATCGCACGATGGTGCGACGCCGGGCCCTGCCCTACCATGGAATCACCTCTTCTTGAGGACCATCCTCCCTCCGTTGCGCCCGCTCTCCCCGGCGGGCGCTCTTTTTTTTAGGGCGGCCCGCCTGCGCTATGATCGTGCGCCTTGCCGACGATTCCGCGTTCATCCGCGCTTTTCCCGTGATCCCCCTGCTCAAGTCCGGCCTGGCCGCCGTCCTGCTGGCCCTGGCCGGCGCCGCCCAGGCCAACGACATTGCCTGCGACGCGCCAGCCAACCGCGCCAGCCAGATCATCTGCGAACACGCGCTGTTCTCGATGGGCTACCAGCGCATCTACACCGACCAGCAGCGGCTGCTGCAGGCCGGCGTGATCTCGCAGGCCGACATCGACGGCTTCCGCGCCCGGCGCGACCGCTGCGATTCGGCGGCATGCCTGGACACCGTGTTCTCGGCGTGGAAGCAGCATCTCGTGGACATCGGCGCCGCCCGGGCGCTGCGCGGGCGCCCCACGCGCTGACGGCCGCCGCGAACGTCCCACATATCTGATCGTCGCCTGCGCCATATCAGATCGTGCAGCGATACCGGTCTGGTATCCTGCCACGCATCCCTTCCGACCCGAACGATCATGAGCAGGCTGCGCCTCTGGTTCTTCATGTTCTGCGTGGTCGCGCTCGGGATCTGCGGGCCGGTGGCACTCACCGCGTGGCTGTCGCACGAATTCGCCGAGCAACTGTTCCGGCAACGCGTGGACCAGTTCACCGAGCGGGCGCTGCAGCGCGTGGAAGCCGTGGCGCGCGACGCCATCGCCGCCGCCGGCGCGGCCGACGCCTTTGCCGGGCACGACTGCAGCGCCGCCCATCTCGATGCCATGCGCGAGGCGGACCTCCAGCACCGCTACGTCAGGCAGATCACCTACCTTGACCAGGGACAACTGCTGTGCGCGTCGTCGTCGATGCCCGGCGCGCTGCGCAGCATCGAGGGCCAGACGGGCACCTGGACACCGCTGGCGGCGCTGGGCGCCAGCTACCGGCCCGGCGCCACCAACGAACCGCAGCGCACCATGCAATTCCGCGTTGGCCGCCACGTGGCCGTGGTCGACGCCCAGTTCTTCATCGACATCGTGCCGTTCGACGAGCATATCCGGCTCGGCATGATCGATACCGGCACGGGCCGCGTCGTGGTGGCCTGGCACGATACCGACGGCACCACGCTGCATCGGGCGTGGGTCGGGAAGCTCGACGGTCAGTTGCGCGACGGGCGCTACCTCGACGTCAGGCAATCGGCCAGCCTGCCCTTCGCCGTGGTGGCCTACGAACCGTCGGTGGAGCTGGCCAGTACCTGGACCAACCTGCTCTACGCCAGCGTACCCGTGGCGCTGGTGGTCAGCATGCTGGCCACCTGGCTGATGCTGCGCTGGGGCCGGCGCCTGCGCAGCCCCGAGCACGCGCTGCGCGATGCCATCCGCCGCAAGGAGTTCTTCGTGCTGTACCAGCCGGTGATGGCGCTGGAGGATGGCCGCTGCGTCGGCGCCGAGGCGCTGGTGCGCTGGCGGATGCCGGACGGGCAGGTCGCCATGCCCGACAACTTCATCCCCATGGCCGAGGCGGTGGGCGTGATCCACGCGATCACCCGCTGCATGATCGAAGTCCTCGTCCGTGACCTTGGCACCCATCTGGCGGCGCACCCTGGCCTGCATGTCTCCATCAACCTGTCTGCCGAGGATTTCCGGCGTGCCGACACGCTGCCGTTCCTGTCCGCCGAACTGGCCCGGGCTGGCGTGGGTGCCGAGCAGGTGTGGATCGAGGTCACCGAGCGGGGTTTCGCCAACGATGCCGCCTGCCGCGATGCCATCGCCGCGTTCCGCCGCGCCGGCCACCTGATCCTGATCGACGATTTCGGCACCGGGTATTCCAGCCTGGCCTACCTGCAGGACCTCGACGTGGACGGCCTGAAGATCGACCGGGCCTTCGTGGAATCGATGACCACCGACAGTCCCACGCGCAGCGTCGGCCCGCACATCATCGACATGGCCCGGGCGCTCGACATGCGCATGGTGGCCGAGGGGATCGAGACCGCCCCGCAACGCGAGGCGCTGCAGCAGCGCGGCGTGCAGTACGGCCAGGGCTGGCTGTTCGGCAAGGCCATGCCGGCACCGGCATTCCTCGACTTCTGGCGCCGGCACGCCATCGCGGGCCGGACCGTGGCAGACAGTCGCGCCTGAACCGTCGGGGTACAGCAACACCGCCGTCCCGCTTTCACACTTCGGCCTTATACTCCGCGTTCCAATCCGGACCACCGGGGTGGCGCGGCACCAGGGCGGGGCACCCTCCGGGCCGCGTGGAGTTCAGGCACCAGGTTCATGAAACTGCCGGCACGCCACGGCCAGACAGCCAACAGGCGGACGCAGCGGCAGATATCACAATAAAAAGCAGGAACAAGGTATTTTTGGGGCGCAGGAAATCGCCGGAAGGCGGCGCGGGCAGGTCAGAACCGCCCGCCGCTGGCCGGCGACGGGCTTGGACCGATGAAGACAATTCGTAGTGCGGCGTTGGCACCCGTGCCCGCCGATCAGCGAGGCGGCACGGCCATCGATGCCTCGCTGGCTCGCCTCACCCGGCATGACCAGTTGCAGGCGGTCTGCCGCACGGTACGCATCTCGATCCCGATCAACATCGTGCTCGGCATCAGCGTGCTGGCGGTGGCATGGCACGCCGGACGCGGCCCGGCGGCGAGCGCCTGGTTTGTTGTTTCATTGCTCTGCAACCTGCTGCGCATCTGGCTGTGCCAGCGCCCGGTCAACAAGGCAGGCGCCGCGCTGCGGGGCGACGATCCACGCCTGCACCGCGCGGTTGCGCTGCACCTGCGCGCCCACTGCACGCTGGCACTGCTGTCCGGGCTCACCTGGGCCGCCATCCCGATGCTGTGCAACGGCTATACCTCGCCACAGGCGCTGTTCTACCTGACCGTGGTCTGCGGCATCACCGCCGGCGCCGTGACACACGGTTTCGCCTACGCCCCCATCCCGCTCTGCTTCATCACACCGCCACTGCTCTCCGCCGCTGCCTGCCTCGTGGTCTTCGGCGATTTCGACCGCTACTGGCTGGCCTTCACCACGCTGCTGTACCTTGCCGCCCTGATCCGGTGCACGCTCGAAAGCGAACGGCAGATCCGCCATTCGATCCGGCTCAAGAACGAAGCCACGGCCATCCAGCATTCGCTGCGCGTGGCCCACGCGGACGCGCTGACCCGCGCCGACGAGATGTGGACGCTCGCCAGCCAGGACCCGCTGACCGGCCTGCTGAGCCGCAGCGGCTTCTTCGACCTCGCCAACCGGCGCTTCAGCCATGGCAGCAGCGGACGCCACTGCCTGCTGCTGCTCGACCTCGACGGTTTCAAGGTCATCAATGACGCGTTCGGCCACAAGGCCGGCGACGGCGTGCTGCGCGAGGTGGCGCGGCGGCTCGCGGCCGTGGCCGGCCCGGACATGATGGTGGGCCGCATGGGCGGCGACGAATTCATGATCCTCTACGATCCGTTCGAGGCGTCAGACTGCCCGGCCAGCCTGGCCACGCGGCTGATCGCCGCCGTGGGCGAGCCGCTGGACGGCTACGAGTACTGCCCGGTCGGCATCAGCATCGGCATCTGCCGGGGTCCGGACCTGAGCCTCGACGACATGCTGCTCTTTGCCGACGCGGCGCTCTACGCGGCCAAGCGCCTGGGCCGCAACAGCCATTACGTGTTCGACGAGGACCTGCGCCGCCACATGAAGATGCAGCGCGACATCGAGCGCGACCTGCCGCGTGCGCTGTCCGACGACATGCTCGAAGTCTGGTTCCAGCCGATCTTTGCCGATGGCGGCACGCGGGTGCGTAGCCTGGAAGCGCTGATCCGCTGGAAGCACTGGCGCCACGGCTGGGTGCCGCCGCCCGAGCTGGTGTCAGTGGCGGCCGCCTCGGGGCTCTCCGAGCCGCTGCTGCGCGCCACGCTGGCCAAGGTGTGCCGGCTGCTGAAGGTGATCCACGCCCGGGAGGGCCGCCAGATCCCGGTGGCGATCAACCTGTCGCCGCGCGAGATGGCGCAGGTCGATATCGACCGGCTGCTGCTGTCCACGCTGGCCGAATGCGGCATCCCGCCCGCGCTGCTGACCGTGGAAATCACCGAGGAAATCGCGCTCGACGTGGACGCGGTGCAGGGCAAGCTCGGCAACCTGGCCCGCGCCGGCGTGGCCATCGCGCTCGACGATTTCGGCGTGGGGTACTCGGGCCTGGGGGCGCTGCGCCAGTTGGGTGCCGCCTGCGTCAAGGTGGACCGCAGCTTCATCACCGGCATTGCCGGCTCGCCGCGCAACCAGGACCTGATGCGCGCCGTGCTGAGCCTGGGGCGCTCGTTCGGCTTCGAGGTGGTGGCCGAGGGCGTGGAATACGAGGCCGACCGGCAGACCCTGATCGCCATCGGCTGCCAGGCGATGCAGGGCTACCTGCTGGCGCGCCCGATGCCCGAGGCCGACCTGCCGGCCTGGCTCGACGCCCGCAGCGCGCAGCCGTGCGGCGTGACCATCCTCGCCAGCGCCGCCACCCCGGCCTAGCCGCCGCGTGCGCGGCGCGCTTCGTACGCTTTCAGGTGTGTCAGCGCCAACTGCAGCGTGGGCGCCCCGGCCTGCTGCCGGCGGGCCAGCAGGTCGCCGACGATCTGGTCCGACTCGATCGCGGCGCCGCGCTCGATGTCGCGCAGCATCGATGCCGTCATCTTCGACCCATCGGTGAGCAGGTTGGTGCGCGCCTGGGCCAGCGCCGGCTCGCGGATCGGATGGCCGTTGGCGGCGGCAATGGCAGCGCACTCGTCGAGCAGCGCAGTGATGGTCTCGCGGCCGCGCGGCGCGGCCAGGATGTCGCCGATGGCCGCCCGCATCAGGCACGTGGACGACGCCAGCGTGGCCAGGAAGAACCATTTCTCCCACATGTCCTGCAGCATCGATTCGCTGTGCTGGAGGTCGAACCCTGCGTTGCCGAACAGCGCGGCCAGCGCCCTGGAGCGGTCGCTGGTGCCCGAAGGACGCTCGCCGAAGGACAGGACGTGCATCGGCGAGAGCTGCACGATGGTGCCGTCGTCGTCGAGCGTGCTGGAGATCATGCAGCGGCCGCCCATGACGCGCTCCGCGCCGAAGCGGGCGTCGAGCTGGTCGAGGTGGGCCATGCCGTTGAGCATCGGCACGATCGCAGTACCGGGGCCCACGGCAGGCGCGATATCGTCCATGGCGCTGCCGAGGTCGTACGCCTTGCAGCTCAGCAGTACCACGTCATAGGGCGCGGCGATGCCGGCCGTCAGGACGCGCGGCGGATCGGGAATGTGCAGGTCGCCGTGCGGGCTCCTGACACGCAGGCCATTCCCGGCCAGTTGCGCGGCCCGGCGCGCCCGCACCAGAAAGGTGACATCGCGCCCGGCCTGCAACAGCCGCGCACCGAAATACCCGCCAATGGCACCCGCCCCCACCACCAGAATACGCATCTCCGACTCCCCAGGTCAGGCCCGGCCGTGCGCCGGGCGATGGGGCATTGTAGTGGGGGTCGGGGATTGGTGCCGGGCCTGTGCCGGGCCTGTGCCGGGCGCAGATCAGGTCAGCAGATTGAACACGAACCCCAGCGCCACCGCTCCACCAAGGGTCTCGACGGCGGCCAGGGCCATCAGGTTCCGGAAAATGCGTGCATCGTCCTGCGTGGTCACCATGGTTGTCTCCCGTTGGTTTTCCAAGACTGCAACCTGTGGCTTCAGTAGACTGCAGCCGCGGCGTGACGAACAGTTGGCACAAACCCGGATCGGGAGATTCCCGATGCCGCGCCGGGTGCCCGACACGGAAACCCCCTACAATATCGCCCCGTACAACGGCGGCCGCCTGGCCGCCGTCTGCTTTTGGCTGCACCTGAACCCCTGAATCCCATGATTTCTCACGCTTGCGGCGTCGATTTCGGCACGTCCAACTCCACCGTCGGCTGGCTGCGCCCGGGCGCGCCGACGCTGCTGCCGCTTGAAGACGGCAAGGCCACGCTGCCGTCGGTGATCTTCTTCCATGCCGAGGACCCACTGGTCAGCTATGGCCGCGCGGCGCTGGCCGACTACCTGGCCGGGTACGAAGGCCGCATGATGCGTTCGCTCAAGAGCCTGCTGGGCACGTCCATGATGGACGACAGCACCGAGGTCATGGGCCAGGCCATGCCGTTCCGCAAGCTGCTGGCGCACTTCATCGGCGAACTCAAGGGCCGCGCCGAACGGTCCGCCGGCCGCGAATTCAGCGCGGCGGTGCTGGGCCGTCCGGTGCATTTCATCGACGAGGACGCCGCCGCCGACCAGCTGGCCGAGGACACGCTGGCCGAAATCGCGCGAGACGCCGGATTCCGTGACATTGCCTTCCAGTTCGAGCCCATTGCCGCCGCGTTCGACTACGAAGCCGGCATTACCGGCGAGGAACTGGTTCTGGTGGCCGATATCGGCGGCGGGACGTCGGACTTTTCGCTGGTGCGGCTGTCGCCCGAGCGGGCGCGCAAGATCGATCGCCGCGAGGACATCCTGGCCAACGGCGGCGTGCACATCGGCGGCACCGATTTCGACCGCGCGCTGAGCCTGGCCAGCGTGATGCCGCTGCTGGGCCTGAACAGCCAGTTGCGCAACGGCAAGGCGATGCCGTCGGGCCAGTATTTCGACCTGGCCAGCTGGCACACCATCAACCTGGTCTATACGCGCCGCGCCTGGGCCATCGTGATGGACAACTACCGCGACGCCGCCGAGACCGATAAGCTCGACCGCCTGATCCGGCTGATCCGCGAACGCGCCGGGCACTGGCTGGCGATCCAGGTGGAGGCTGCCAAGATTGCATTGTCGGGCGAGACCAGCACCATCGTGGACCTGGCCCGGATTGCCCCGGACACCACGCTGGAGATCACCCGCGCCGATTTCGACGAATCGATCGCCAAACTGGTGGCAAAGACGGCCGACACCGTGCAGGGCATGCTGAAGACCGCCGGCGTGACGGCCGACGCGGTCGATACGATCCTGTTCACCGGGGGTTCCAGCAGCGTGCCGCTGCTGCGCGAGCAACTGGCCCGGCTGCTGCCGGCCGCGCGCCGCGTGGAGGGCGACCTGTTCGGCGGCATCGGCTCGGGCCTGGCGCTGGACGCGGCCCGCAAGTTCGCCTGACAGCGCGGAGAACGCTGCAGATCGGCGCTACAGATCGGCCTTGCAGATGCCGATCTGCTGCGCCATCAGCACCAGGTCGGCAAAGGTGCGCGCCCGCATCTTGCGCATGGCCTGGCCGCGGTGGATCTTCACGGTGACCTCGCTGATGCCGATCTCGCCGGCAATCTGCTTGTTCAGCAGGCCCGAGACGGCCATGCCCATTACCTCGGCCTCGCGCGGCGTCAGCGTGGCGTAGTTGGCGCGGATTTCCTCGACCTTGCGCAGCCCCTTGCGGCGCAGCCGGTCCTTGGCGATGGCCGCCGAGACCGCATCGAGCAGGTCCTGGTCGCGGAACGGCTTGGCCATGAAATCCTCGGCGCCAGCCTTCATGGCCGTCACCGTCATGGCGATGTCGCCGTAGCCGGTCATGAAGATGATCGGGATATGGTTGCCCATCTGGGCCAGCCGGCTCTGCAGGTCCAGCCCGCTGGGGCCGCGCAGGCGCACGTCCAGCACGAGGCAGCACGGCACATCCGGAATCTTGTAGTCGAGCAGTTCGGCGGCCGAGCCGAACAGCACGGCCGGCATGCCCACCGACCGGAAAAGGTTGCCCAGCGCATTGCGCAGCATGGTGTCGTCGTCGACGACGATCACCATGGCATCGTCGTCCCCGGCGTCGCTGCCGGTGGGCTCGCCACTCTGCGCCATCACGCTCTTCTCTCCGTTTCGCTGGGTGGTGGGGCGGCCTGATGCCAGTGGCCATGACCCCGCGGCCCGGCGCACTTCCCCTGGAAGCCCGCATTTCAACACACCGCGCGCCGGGCTGCCACCTATACCAATGTGTGAGGCCGGCGCCCTCCGGCACGGCGCCGGCCCGCCGCATTCCGCCGCCGCCCCCCCCTCGCACCGCGGTGTCCAACCCATACGAAGTGTCTATGGCGCGCCCGCGCGCGTAGCCCTACCCTGCGCAGGCTGCCAACCGGGTGTTGCCCGCCGCTACGCCATCGGTATGGCCGGAAGCGCGTTGCGGCGCATCGGTAACACCGAGGCCGCGCCGGCTAATACGATCGGCCAATGGCCCCCTGCGCGCCGGCCATCTAGGCTTTACGTCGGGTTGCATCGCACCACCCCCGGGGATGTCCCCTGTGCGATCCGACCCGTGCGGAGGGCCGGCCATCGCCGTACCGCCGCACGTCGCCCCCAACCTTCGTATCAAGGAGCAACATCATGTCCAACCCGAAGCTCGAAGTGCTGACGCCGCAGAACAGCCAGCTGATCATCATCGACCAACAGCCGCAGATGGCCTTCGGCGTGCAGTCGATGGACCGCCAGACGCTGAAGAACAACGTGGTCGGCCTGGCCAAGGCCGCGAAGATCTTCAACGTGCCGACCACGATCACCACGGTGGAGAGCGATTCGTTCTCGGGCTACACCTTCCCGGAGATCCTCGACGTGTTCCCGGGCCAGAAGACGCTGGAGCGCACCTCGATGAACTCGTGGGACGACCAGAAGGTACGCGACGCGCTGGCCGCGAACGGCCGCAAGAAAGTGGTCGTGGCCGGGCTGTGGACCGAAGTCTGCAATACCACGTTCGCGCTGTGCGCCATGCTCGAAGGCGACTACGAGATCTACATGGTGGCCGACGCCTCCGGCGGCACCACCAAGGAAGCCCACGACTACGCCATGCAGCGCATGGTGCAGGCCGGCGTGGTGCCCGTGACCTGGCAGCAGGTGCTGCTGGAGTGGCAGCGCGACTGGGCCCACCGCGACACCTACGACGCCGTGATGAAGCTGGTCAAGGAGCACTCGGGCGCCTATGGCATGGGCGTGGACTACGCCTACACGATGGTGCACAAGGCCGGGCAGCGTACCGCCACGCCGCACGAGTCGGTGGCCCCCGTCGCCGCCCGCTGAAACGCCCGGCCATCACTTTCACCAGACTTTCATTCGTCCATATCCTTTAATGAGCAAGCAGAACGAGACACAAGCCGCCGGACACTCGTCGTCACGGCGCAAGGTGCTGTTGTCGGGTGCGGGGACGGTCGGCGCTGCCGCCGTGACCGCGGTCACGCTGGGCGCCCCTGCCATGGCCGACGCGGCCACGAAGAAAGGCGCCTCTTCCCATCTCTCCTCAGGATCGAAAGACATGAGCTACATCACCACCAAAGACGGTACGCGCATCTTTTACAAGGACTGGGGCAGTGGCCGCCCGGTCGTGTTCTCGCACGGCTGGCCGCTCGACGCCGATGCGTGGGACGCCCAGATGCTGTTCCTGGTGCAGAAGGGCTTCCGCGTGATCGCCCATGACCGCCGCGGCCATGGCCGCTCGGACCAGCCGGCCCGCGGCAACGACATGGATACCTATGCCGATGACCTGGCCGCCGTGCTCGACACGCTCGACATCAAGGAAGCCGTGCTCGTGGGCCACTCCACCGGCGGCGGCGAGGTGTCGCACTACATCGGCCGCCACGGCACGAAGCGCGTGGCCAAGGCCGTGCTGATCGGCGCCGTGCCGCCGACCATGGCCAAGAGCGCCGCCTACCCGAACGGCCTGCCGCTGGAAGTGTTCGACGGCATCCGCAAGGGCGTGGCCGATAACCGGTCGCAGTTCTACAAGGACCTGGCGATGCCGTTCTTCGGCTTCAACCGTCCGAATGCCAAGGTTTCGCAGGGCACCATCGACGCCTTCTGGGCGCAGGGCATGGCCGGCGGCATCCTGGGCCAGTACCTGTGCGTCAAGGAGTTCTCGGAAGTGGACTACACCGAGGACCTCAAGAAGATCGACGTGCCCACGCTGGTGCTGCATGGCGATGACGACCAGATCGTGCCGATCGACAACGCTGGCAAGCTGTCGGCCAAGATCGTCAAGAACGCCACGCTGAAGATCTACCCGGGCGCCCCGCACGGCATGTGCGTGACCCACGCCGACCAGGTCAACGCCGACCTGCTGGCCTTCATCAACAGCTAAGGTCCACGCTTCATGTCTGTATCCCGCCGGCAATTCATTGCCTCGGCTGCCGCCCTGGGCGCGGCAGCCTCTTCGGAGCTTTTTGCAATGTCACCGACCCCGACCCCCGACCTCATCCTCGTCAACGGCAAGTTCACCACCCTTGACAAGTCCAACCCGCAGGCCGACGCCGTAGCCATCCAGGATGGCCGTTTCGTCAGCGTGGGCACGCGCGACGAGGTCATGAAGCTCGCGGCAGCGACGACGAAGATCGTGGACCTGAACGGCCGGCGGGCCATTCCCGGGCTGATCGACAGCCACATGCACATCATCCGCGGTGGCCTGAACTACAACATGGAACTGCGTTGGGACGGCGTGCGCTCGCTGGCCGACGCCATGCGCATGCTGAAGGACCAGGTCGCCCGCACCCCGGCGCCCCAGTGGGTGCGCGTGGTGGGCGGCTTCACCGAGCACCAGTTCGCCGAGAAGCGCCTGCCGACCATCGAGGAACTGAACGCCGTGGCGCCCGATACGCCCGTGTTCATCCTGCACCTGTACGACCGCGCCATCCTGAACGGCGCCGCGCTGCGCGCCGTGGGCTACAACAAGGACACGCCGAACCCGCCGGGCGGCGAGATCATCCGCGACAAGGCCGGCAACCCCACCGGCCTGCTGCTGGCCAAGCCGAACGCGACCATCCTCTACGCCACGCTGGCCAAGGGCCCGAAGCTGCCGGCCGAGTACCAGAAGAACTCGACGCGCCACTTCATGCGCGAGGTGAACCGGCTTGGCGTGACCGGCGTGATCGACGCAGGCGGCGGCTACCAGAACTACCCCGAGGACTACAACATCATCGAGGAGCTGCACCGCGACGGCCAGCTCACGGTGCGCCTGGCCTACAACCTGTTCACGCAGAAGCCCAAGGAAGAACTGGCCGACTTCAAGACCTGGA
Organism: Cupriavidus agavae; assembly: GCF_004217045.1. Classification (GTDB taxonomy): domain Bacteria; phylum Pseudomonadota; class Gammaproteobacteria; order Burkholderiales; family Burkholderiaceae; genus Cupriavidus; species Cupriavidus agavae. The sequence continues at coordinate 153,703 of NZ_SGXM01000004.1, read as the reverse complement.
CGTCCACGGTCAAGCCGGGCCAGGGCGATGACCTGTACCGCCACAACGGCGCGGGCGAAATGCTGGTCTACACGGCCGCCGACTTCGAGGATTTCCGCGTCGAGCGCCCGGACATGCCGCCGTCGATGGAAGGCGACCTGGAGCCGGTGATCCGCCTGCTGGCCGAGAAGCGCTGGCCGTGGCGCCTGCACGCCACCTATGACGAGACCATCTCGCGTGCGCTGGATGTCTACGAGAAGGTGGCCAAGGACGTGCCGTTCAACGGCCTGAACTGGTTCTTCGACCACGCCGAGACGATCACCGACCGCAATATCGACCGGATCGCCGCACTGGGCGGCGGTATCGCGGTGCAGCACCGCATGGCCTACCAGGGCGAGTATTTCGTCGAGCGCTACGGCGCCAAGGCCGCCGAAGCCACGCCGCCGATCAAGAAGATGCTGGAAAAGGGCGTGAAGGTAGGCGCCGGTACCGACGCCACGCGCGTGGCGTCGTACAACCCGTGGGTTTCGCTGTACTGGCTGACCACCGGCAAGACCGTGGGCGGCATGGCGATGTACCCGCAGGCCAACCTGCTCGACCGCGAGACCGCGCTGCGCCTGTGGACCGAGGCCAACACCTGGTTCTCGTCCGAGGAAGGCAAGAAAGGCCAGATCAAGCCCGGCCAGCTGGCCGACCTGGCCGTGCTCTCGGCCGACTACTTCGCCGTGCCGGGCGACGATATCCAGGACATCACCTCGGTGATGACCGTGCTCGGCGGCAAGGTGGTCTATGGCGACAACGAGTTCGACAAGCTCTCGCCCCAGATTCCGCCGGCCATGCCCGACTGGTCGCCGGCGCGTCACGGCAGCAAGTACCAGCCGCGTCCCACGGCCCAGACCAAGCTGGCGATGAACACGGCCTGCGGCTGCGCCAGCTCGTGCGGCGTACACGGCCACGCCCATGCCAAGGCCTGGACCACCAGCGCCCCGACCTCGGACGAAAGCACGTTCTGGGGCGCGCTGGGATGTTCTTGCTGGGCGTTCTGATACGTCACCACTCCGCTGTATTGCTCCCCTCTCCCCCAACGTGGGAGAGGGGTTGGGGGTGAGGGCCAGCCTCTCAAGACGCGACGCAGGCAGATTGCACCGCCATGCCCTCACCCCCAGCCCCTCTCCCGCCATGCGGGAGAGGGGAGCAGGCAACCCCCCGTATTCCGCATTCCCGATTCCCCCGGAGACTCGCCATGCATCCCTCCTCATCCCCCCTGGCGGCAGCCGGCTCCGGCACGACCCGCCTCCCCCGCTGGCTCCACTGGCTCGCCCTGCTGCTGCTCTGCGCGGCATACCTGCAAGGCGGGCTCGTCAAGCTGTTCGATTTCTCCGGCGCGGTCGCCGAGATGCAGCATTTCGGGCTGTCGCCGGCCGTGCCGCTGGCCGCCGCCACGATCGCGCTCGAACTGGCCGCACCGGCCATGATCCTGCTCGGCGTGTTCCGCTGGCTCGGCGCGCTGGCGCTGGCCGCCTTCACGCTGGGCGCCATGTTCCTGGCCAACCGCTTCTGGGACGCCCCGCCCGAGGCGCAATTCATGATGGCCAACGCGTTCTTCGAGCATCTGGGCCTGGTCGGCGGCTTCATCCTGGTGGCCTGGCATGACCTGAACCAGCGGGGCCGCGCATGACGCAGGCCACCGCATCCGCCGCCAAGCCCGCCGGCTCGTTCGCGCCGCTGGCGCAGCCCACCTTTGCCGTGCTGTGGGTGGCCACGGTGCTCGGCAACGTCGGCAGCTTCATGCGCGACGTGGCCAGCGCATGGCTGGCCACCGACCTGTCGACGTCGCCCGCCGCCGTGGCCACGATCCAGGCCGCCGCGACGCTGCCGGTGTTCCTGCTGGCCATCCCCGCCGGCGTGCTGTCCGACATCCTCGACCGCCGGCGCTTCCTGATCGTGATCCAGTTCCTGCTGGCCGCCGTCAGCGGCACGCTGGCGCTGCTGTCATGGCAACAGGGCCTGACCATCGAGTTGCTGATCGGGCTGGCCTTCGTCGGCGGCATCGGCGCCGCGATGATGGGGCCGACCTGGCAGTCGATCGTGCCGGAGCTGGTACCGCCGAGCACGCTGCGCCAGGCCGTGGCGCTCAACGCGCTCGGCGTCAACATCGCGCGGGCCATCGGTCCCGCCACCGGTGGCCTGCTGCTGGCCGGCTTCGGCGCCGCCGCTACCTACGGCGCCGACCTCGTCAGCTACATCTTCGTGATCGGTGCGCTGATCTGGTGGAAGCGGCCGCAACAACCCACCGATCCGCTGCGCGAACACTTCTTCAGCGCGTTCCGCGCGGGCCTGCGCTTCACGCGCGCCCACAGCAAGCTCCATATCGTGCTGCTGCGCGCGGCGGTGCATTTCGCATTCGGCAGCAGCGTCTGGGCCCTGCTGCCGCTGGTGGCCAAGCAACTGCTGCATGGTGGCGCCGGCCTGTACGGCGTGCTGCTCGGCGCGGTGGGCGCGGGCGCCATCCTGGGCGCGCTGACCATGCCGTCGCTGCAGAAGAAGCTCGACAGCGACGGCGTGGTGCTGGCCTCGGCCATCGCCACGGCCGCCGTGATGGCGGGCCTGTCCTTCGCCCCGCCGGTCTGGCTCGCGCTGCCGCTGCTGCTGGTGCTCGGCGCGGCCTGGATCATGGCGCTGACCACGCTCGGCGGCGCCGCCCAGGCCATCCTGCCGAACTGGGTGCGGGGCCGTGCGCTGGCCGTCTACCAGATGGTCTTCAACGGTGCGCTGGCGGGCGGGAGCCTGCTGTGGGGCTTTGTCGCCCAGGCCCTGGGCACGCCTCACGCGCTGCTGATCGCCGGCATCGGGCTGGTGGTGGCCGCCCTGCTGCTGCACCGCATCCGCCTGCCGCGTGGCGAGGAAGATCTTGCGCCGGCGCGCCACTGGGCCGAGCCCGAAATGGCCGACGAGATCGCGCACGATCGCGGCCCGGTCATGATCCTGATCGAGTACTGCATCCCGGCCGCCAGCCGCGACGACTTCCTGCGCGCCGTGCACGGGCTGTCCGAGGAGCGGCTGCGCGACGGCGCGTTCAACTGGGGCGTCATGGAAGACCCGGCCAACCCCGAGCTGCTGACCGAATGGTTCCTCGTGGAATCCTGGGCCGAGCACATGCGCCAGCACCGCCGCGTGCCGAATGCCGATGCGGATCTGCAGCGCGGCGTGGCCGGCTTCCATGTCGGCACCGAACCGCCGCGCGTGCGCCACCTGCTTGGCGTGGGCCTGCCGCCTGGCGCGCGCTGACCTCCAACCCTGTATCGAGACACATCATGAAGATCTACCTCGTATCCCTTGGCGCCGGCGTGCTGGTCGGCATCATCTACGCCCTGATGCAGGTCCGCTCGCCGGCCCCGCCCGCCGTGGCGCTGCTGGGCCTGCTCGGCATGCTGATCGGCGAGCAGGTCGTGCCGCCGATCAAGCGCATGATCGCCGGCGAGCCGGTCACCGCCGCGTGGTTCCACGCCGAATGCGTGCCGAAGATCACCGGTACGCCGGGGCCGCTGGTAGCCGCCAACGAGAAGAAGGACGGCGATGCGGCGCATTGAACGGCTGCCCCTGCTGCTGGCGGCTCTGTCAGCGCTCCCCGCCCCCGCCCTCGCCGGCACCGTCACGCTCTACGGCCGCCTCAACACCGCCATCGAGTACTCGCGTGCGAGCACGGCGACCGATGGCACCTCGCTGGGCAGCGTCGTGCGCCAGACCAACTACCGTTCGGTATGGGGCCTGCGCGGCGAGGAAGAGCTGGGCGGCTCGCTGAAGGCGCTCTGGCAGATCGAGAGCAACCTGTCGATCGACAACGGCCAGGGCGGCATTGCCACGCGCAACTCGCGTATCGGGCTGCAGGGCGACTATGGCCTGTTCTTCATGGGGCACTGGCATACGCCCTATACCGAGTCCACGATGGCCTACGATCCGTACTACCCCACCACGGCGGGGTACATGGCACTGATCGGCAACGGCTCCACTTCCAGCTCGGACAATGTGCAGGACACCAGTTCCTTCGACCGCCGCCAGAAGAACATCGTGCAGTACCGCTCGCCGCAGTTTGGCGGCGCCAGTCTCTGGCTGGGCTGGGGACTGCCCGAGGAAAAGACCACCGTCCCGCGCAATCCGGCGCTGTACTCGGCGGCGCTGGTCTACGACAAGGGTCCGCTGAACGCCACCGTGGCCTACGAGATCCACCAGCACTACCAGGCCGCCGGCCGCAATGACGATGCGCTCAAGGTCGGCATCGCGTACCAGTTGTTTGCCGGCACCCGCATCTCGGCCGTCTACGAGCACCTGCACTACCGCACCGACACCGGCGACCTGCAACGCAATGCCTACTATGCGTCGCTGGTGCAGAAACTCGGTCCGGGCAGCGTGCGGCTGGGCTTCGGGCTGGCGTCCAACGGCACCGGTTCCTCCACCGACACCGTGGGCTTCTTCCGCAGCGGCTCCCAGACCGGTGCCACGCAGATCACGGTCGGCTACGACTACCCGTTGTCAAAGCGCACCGCGCTGTTCGCGTTCTACAGCCGCATCAACAACCAGCGCAATGCGGTCTACGACTTCGCGATCAACGAGCTGGGCGTCAGCGCCGGCGCGGATCCGCAGACGTTCGCGCTTGGGATGCGGCACTACTTCTAGGTGCGGGGCACGCTTCATCGGGAACTAATACCATGGTATGAATTCGCTCCGATCCGTGGCGGAGTTGGTCCGGAGCGCCTATCCTTGTGCAGTTTTTCGCGCGGACGTGGTCCGTGGCACGTTCGGCGGGTGTCGGCGGACCGCCGGCAATACCACCGTATGATATGGGCCACGGCCCGGCGCGATTATGCTGTGAGCAAGCGTTGACCCTTGTCGGCGCCCAAGACTATTCAAGGATTTCGTGTGAATGCCACCCCCGTGATTGCCATTGTCGACGACGACGCTTCAGTCAGGCATGCCATGGGACGACTGGTGCGCTCCCTCGACATGTCGGTGGAGTTGTATGGCGGCGGGCCCGAACTGCTGCAGTCCGCAACGATCGGCGGCATCGACCTGGTGATCACCGATGTGCAGATGCCGGTCATGAACGGCTTCGCGCTGTGCGAGGCACTGCGCGAAGCCGGCCACCAGATGCCGGTGATCTTCATGACCGCCTTCGCCCACGAGGGCTACGAGCAGCGGGCGCGCAACGCCGGCGCCGCGTGCTTCCTCAACAAGCCGTTCCAGGACACCGATATCATCCACTGCATCGAGAATGCCCTGAAGCTGCGCGGCGAAGGCTAGCGCCGCGCCCGGCGCCCCGGGCGGACGCCGGGCGCTTTCTCAATGCGCCTGGCGCGCACCGGGCCAGCAGCGTACGGCAAGCGCGCCCAGCGAACTGGCCAGCGCGAGCACTGAGACACCCTCCCAGCCCCAGCGCAGCAATACCACGTTGCCGAGCGCCGAACCCGCCGCCATGCCGGCGAACATGCCGACGAACAGCACCGCGTTGAGGCGGCTGCGCGCACCCGGATCGATGCTGTAGATGATGGTCTGGTGCGCCACCAGCGTGACCTGCACGCCCAGGTCGAAGCCCAGCGCACAGACCACGATCAGCGCCAGCCGGGCATCGGGCATCAGCCAGGGCGACAGCAGCATCGCACCGAACGATACCGCCGCTACCGCCGCGCCGAGCCGCGTGACCACTTCCGGTCCGCGCTTGTCCGCAATGCGGCCGGCCAGCGGCGCCGCCAGCGCGCCAGCCGCGCCGGCCAACCCGAAGGCACCGGCCGAGGCGCTGCCGAGGTGAAACGGCGCCTCGTGCAGCATGATCGCCAGCGTCGACCAGAAGGCGCTGAAGCCCACCGACAGCAACCCCTGCGCCAGCATCGCGCGGCGCAGCGCACCGTGCTGGCGCCACAGCTTGACCAGCGAGCCGAGCAACGCCCCATACGGCAGATGCGAAGTCGGGTGGAAGCGCGGCAGGCCGCGCCAGCACGCCGCGCCAATCAGCGCCACGCTGGCGGCCGCGCTGACGAACATCGCGCGCCAGCCGAAATGCTCGGCCACGAAGCCACTGACCACACGTGACAGCAGGATGCCGAGCAGCAGCCCCGTCATCACGGTGCCAACGATCTTGCCGCGGTGCGCCTCCGGTGCCAGCGTGGCCGCGGCGGGCACCACGTCCTGCGCCATCGTCGCGGTAATGCCGATCAGCGCGCTCGACACCAGCAGCAGGCCAATCCCCGACGACGACGCACCCAGCAGCAGCGCCGTGGCAAGGATCGCCGCCTTGATCACGATGATGCGGCGCCGGTCGTAGCGGTCGCCCAGCGGCGCCAGAAACAGGATGCCGAGCGCATAGCCGAGCTGCGTCAGCGTCGGCAGCAGGCCCACGTCGTGGTTCGAGGCGCCGATGCTGTCGGCCAGCACGCCGAGCATCGGCTGGCTGTAGTAGAGCGATGCCACCGAGAGCCCGGCAGCGGCCGCCAGCAACAGCACGGTGCGCAGCGGCAGCGTGGCGGGTTGGGAATGCGCAGCCGGAGGATGCGCGGAGGTATGAGTGGAGGACATGGGCATGCCTGGTGAGGTAGATGCGCTGCAGCGTAGGTGCAGCGGCGGCGCCACCGTGTTCGCGGCGCGGGGAATCCTTGCCTGTTCGCACGGCGCGCGCCGGCGTCGCCATCTGGCGGTATATCGGGGCCAATACCATGGTGTCAGCCAGCAACGACCACCCTCCGATTGTTCGCGGCGCCATGGTTTTCTACGATTCCCTGCAGCCAGCCATGCACTGCCAGAGCCAGCCAACAAGACGCAGGGAGTCCACCACATGCTGTCCCGAAACCGATGGAAGCCCATCCTGATCGCCGCCGCGGCCCTCGCCGCCGTGGGCGCCGCCGTGGCGGCCTGCCTGATGTACGAGCCGGCCATTGCGCCAATCCAGCCACCCGCGCCTGCCTCCATCGACCGTGAGCTGGCGCTGCGCGGCGCACGCGTGGTGGCGCTGGGCGATTGCGCGGTGTGCCACACCGCGCCCGGCGGCAAGCCCTATGCGGGCGGGCTGCCGCTGTCCACGCCGTTCGGCACGCTCTACACCACCAACATCACACCCGACGCGCAGACCGGCATTGGCAGCTGGTCGCTCGATGCGTTCCGCCGCGCGCTGCGCCGTGGCATCGCCCGCGACGGCCACCAGCTCTATCCGGCGTTCCCGTATGTCCACTACACGCGCATGTCCGATGACGACATTGCGGCGGCTTACGCCTTCCTGATGCGGCGCGATCCGGTCGTGGCCAAGGCCCCGGACAACGACCTGATCTTCCCGCTGAACTTCCGGCAGCTCGTGGCGTTCTGGAACGTGCTGTTCCTGCGCCCCGGCCCCGACGCTCCGGACCCCGCGCAGAGCGTGGCATGGAATCGCGGGCGCGAACTCGTGACCGGCCTTGGACACTGCGCCGCATGCCATAGCCCGCTGAACCCCATCGGCGCCGAAAGCTGGGGCAAGGCGCTGCACGGCGGCGTGGTCGATGGTTGGGAAGCCCCCTCGCTGGTGCGCCTGTCCCGCGCACGCGTGCCCTGGACCGAGGCCGACCTCGTGACCTACCTGCGCACCGGCATGTCGGCACGCCATGGCGCGGCGGCCGGCCCGATGCTGCCCGTGACGCAGGAGCTGGCCACCGTGCCGCTGCAGGACGTGCAGGCGATGGCCACCTACCTGTTCTCGCTGCAGCAGCCGGCGGGCGACCCGGCGCCTTCACATGCGGCCGAAGTGGACCGGCAGGCCATCGCCCGCGGGGCGGTGCTTTTCCGTGGCGCCTGCGCGTCGTGCCACGGCGAGAAGGCGCCGATGCAGAGCGTCGGCGGCCGCCCGGGCCTGGCCACCAGCAGCGCGGTGCAGGCCGCCACGCCGCGCAACGTGATCCAGATGATGCTGCTCGGCGTGCCGTGGCAGGGCGAGCAGCCCATGCACTACATGCCGGCCTTCGGCGCCACCTTCGACGACGCGCAGCTTGCCGACCTGGCCATGTACCTGCGCGCCACCTATTCCACGCTGTCGCCCTGGCAGGACGTGCCGCAGGCGGTGGCAGCCATCCGCAAGGGAGATGCGACGCGATGATCCAGCTCACCGTCAACGGCGTCAGCCACGACCTCGACATCGACCCGGCCACGCCGCTGCTCTATGCCTTGCGCGAAGACCTGGGCCTGCACGGCGCCAAGTTCGGCTGCGGCATGGGCCAGTGCGGCGCGTGCACGGTCATCGTCGAGGGCAAACCCACGTTTTCCTGCGTGACGCCGGTAGCAGCCATCGGCAAGCGGCCGGTGCGCACCATCGAGAGCCTCGGTACCGCGCAGAAGCCGGGCCCGCTGCAGCAGGCATTCATCGACCACCAGGCCGCGCAGTGCGGCTACTGCATCGCCGGGATGATCATGCGCGCGCAGGCACTGCTGGACCGCAACCCGCATCCCACCGACGCCGAAATCCTGACCCACATGGAACCCAACCTGTGCCGCTGCGGCACCCACATGCGCATCCTGGCGGCGATCCGCGCGGCCAGCGGACGCGCGGCGGAGGCCACGCAATGAGCCGTGACGACCTGATGGACAAGCCGCTCGACAAGCCGGTCGACAACCCCGGCCGCCGCGCCTTCATGGTGTCGGGCGCGCTGGTGGTGGGCTTTTCGCTGCTGCCGGGACGCGCGGCGCTGGCGCAGATGGTGCTGGCCGACGAAGGCGCCGCCGTGACCGTGGGCCGCGACTACGTGAAGCTTGCCGGCAGCCTCAGGACCAATCCGTATCTCGATGCCTGGATCAAGGTGGCACCGGACAATCACGTCACCGTCTACACCGGCAAGGTCGAACTGGGCACCGGCGTGCGCACCGCCTTGCTGCAGGTGGCCGCCGAAGAGTTGCAGATTGCGCCGCACCGCATCACCTTCCTGACCGCCGATACCGGCCGCTCGCCCGACGAGGGCCTGACCGCCGGCAGCCACACGATGGCCGACAGCGGCAGCGCGCTGCTGAACGCCGCAGCGCAGGTGCGCGGGCTGCTGGTCGATGCCGCCGCGCGCACGTGGAACGTCGCGCCCGCGGCGCTCACGGCCCGCGACGCGCGCATCGTCGCCGCCGATGGCCGCACGCTGACATTCGCCGAACTGCTGCCGCGCGTGAACCTGCACGTGGTGGCCACACCCACATCGCCACTGCGCGATCCGTCGACGTTCACCGTGATCGGCAAGCCGCTGCCGCGCGTCGACATACCGGGCAAGGTCACCGGCGGCCCGAGCTACGTGCAGGACATGAAGCTGCCGGGCATGGTGCATGCGCGCGTGGTCCTGCCGGCTGCCTATGGCGCGCAACTGCTGTCGGTGGACGAGACGGCGGCGCGGGCCACGCCGGGCTTCGTGGCCATCGTCCGCGATGGCAACATGCTGGCCGTGGTGGCACGCCGCGAATGGCAGGCCGTGCTGGCGCAGCGCGCGCTGTCGGCCGGCTGCCGCTGGGGGCCGGGCCGCGCGCTGCCGGCGCCCGATCAGGTCGACGCCCAGCTCAAGCGAATCAGCACCGAACAGATCGTGATCGCCAACCAGCGCGCGGCGATGGCACCGGGCGTGAAAACGCTGTCGGCCACCTATACCAAGCGCTACCTGATGCACGGCTCGATCGGCCCGTCCTGCGCGGTGGGCCACCTCGACAACGGCATGCTGACGGTCTGGACGCACTCGCAGGGGGTCTATCCGCTGCGCGATGGGCTGGCCGAGATGCTGTCGATGCCGAAGGACAGGATCCGCTGCATCCACGTGGAAGGCTCGGGCTGCTACGGCCACAATCCCGCCGACGATGCCGCGGCGCACGCCGCGCTGCTGGCCCGCGCGCTGCCCGGCCAGCCGGTGCGCGTGCAGTGGATGCGGGACCAGGAAAACCTCTGGGACCACTTCACGCCGGCGATGGTCACGCAGGTCAGGGCGTCGCTGTCGGCGGACGGCACCATCGTCGACTGGGACTATGCGCTCTGGAGCAGTTCGCACAACGAGCGCGTCGTCAACGCCGGACGGCTGCTGCCGGCCACGTTGCTGGCCAGGCCGTTCACTCCCGCGCCGTCCACGCCGATGCTGCAGCCCGAGGGCGGTGGCGACCGCAACGCGATTCCACTCTACCGGCTGCCGAGCAGCCATATCGTCAACAACTTCTCGCCGACCATGCCGCTGCGCACCTCGGCCATGCGCTCGCTGGGCGCGCACATGAACCTCTTCACGATCGAGACGTTCATGGACGACCTCGCGCATGCGGCCGGCATCGACCCCGTGCAGTTCCGTATCCGGCACATGGACGATCCGCGCGCACTCGACGTGATCCGGCTCGCCGCGCAGCGCTTCGGCTGGCCCCGCGCGGCGCGCAAGCCCGGGCACGGCGTGGGCTTTGCCTTCGGCAAGTACAAGAACCTGATGGCCTATGTGGCGATGGCGGTGGAAGTGTCGGTCGAGCGCGATACGGGGCAGGTCAGGCTGGAACGTGCCGAGGTTGCCGTGGATTGCGGGCAGGTGGTCAACCCGGACGGGGTGCGCAACCAGATCCAGGGCGGCGTGATCCAGTCGGCCAGTTGGACACTCTACGAGCAATTGCGCTTCGATCCGCAGGGCATCCGCAGCTACGACTGGGGCACCTACCCGATCCTGCGCTTCTCGGCCGTGCCGGCGCAGGTCAACGTCCACCTGATCGACCGGCCCGGCTTGCCATTCCTCGGCGTGGCCGAGGCGGCAATGGGACCGACGGCGGGCGCCATCGGCAATGCGCTGTTCGACGCCACGGGCCAGCGCCTGCGCGACATGCCGCTGGCCGGCGAACGGCTGAAAAACCGGATTGCCCCCTGAAACGGGAGGCCGTGGCTTCAGGCGGCGCGCGCCTGGCTGGCCGTGTCCAGCGCCTCGGGCGCGGCGACGGCGAGCGGCACGTCGCCGGCCTTCACCAGCCCCAGCGTCTGGGCCATGATGACCAGTTCGGCGAACGTGCGCGCCTGCATCTTGCGCATGGCCTGGCCGCGATAGATCTTGACGGTGGCCTGGCTGATGCCGAGGCTGTCGGCCACCTGCTTGTTCATGAGCCCGCGCACCAGCAGTTGCATGACCTCCTGCTCGCGGCCGGTCAGTCCGGCAAAGCGCTCGCGCAGCTGCCGCGTCTGCGACAGGGCCTGGCGGCGGTCGCGGTCGCGCTGCAGCGCCTCGTTGACGGCGTCGAGCAGGTCCTGTTCGCGGAAGGGCTTGGCGATGAAGTTGACCGCGCCGGCCTTCATCGCCGCCACGGTCATCGGCACGTCGCCGTAGCCCGAGATGAAGACGATCGACGCCGTCTTGCCGGCGTCGTTGAGGTGAGTCTGGAGATCCAGCCCGCTGGCGCCGCGCAGGCGCACATCGAGCACGATGCAGGTGGGCTGGTCCGGAATGCCGTGGGCCAGCAGTTCCTCGCCCGAGGCGAATGCCGCGGTGGCCAGGCCGATGGAGCGGAACAGGCTCGACAACGCGCTGCGCATGTCGCGGTCGTCGTCCACGACGAGCACGACGCCGTCAGGCCCCTCGGCCCCGGCGTCCGTTCCTTCGCCCAGCATGGCGGACCTGTTGTTCATTGCTGACTCTCACTATGCATCTGGTATGACATCCTGCCCGGCCCCCGGGGGTGTCCCGGGGCATGCAGCGCGTGGCGCAGGCGGGCGGACAGGCTCCGGCTCTTGGCCGGAACTGCATAATGGCGCGGCGTTCTGGTGCAGGCTTGCGGCCTGCCGCCGACGTGGTTCCGCCCTACGCGAAGCGGAATTATCGGTGCTTTTGCCGAAATTGCAACCGGCTACAGCGCCTCCAGTGCGCGGCTCAGCGTGTAGGCGGCGCGCACGGCCACGTCGAACGAGCGGTCGCAGGCCAGTTCGCGGCCCGCCACGGTAATGCGCCAGAAGTCGCGGTTGCGCTCGCAGTTCAGGCGGTGTTCTTCCATCTGGTCGGAGAACCAGCGCCACAGCCGCGCGTCCTGGGTCAGGGCTGACGCAGCGGCGCGCAGGCGGATCACTTCGAGGCCGGCAGATTGATTCATGGCTTATTTCCCCCTTGGGCGCACACCAACGCGCCCTGTCAGCCAATAGTAGGCAGCCGGCATCCGCCTGTGCATTGCCCGATGGCACAACCACGGTAGCGCACTCGCATGCCGGGGTTATACGAAGGGATGATTGCGGACGCGCATTCCTTGCCCGCCCGGGGCCACTCGAAAAGACTATTGCCACCTGCGCGCCATTGGGCGATAGTCGCACCGCTTTCCAAAACACTATAAATACCGGGGTCGCCGATGTTCGCATTCCTCTCACGCCGCGCGCCTGCGCGGCCGCGCGCGCTTGCGCTGCTGGTCCTGTCTTCGCTGGTAGCGGCCACGCTCGCCGGTTGCGGCGGCGACGATACCCCCGCCGTGGCCGCCACGCCGCCGGCCGCCAACACGCCCGGCGCGCCGGGCACCACGCCGGACCCGGTGGCGCCGGCGGAACCCACCCCGGTCGACCCAGCCATCCCGGCCGGCACCCGGCTGCGGCTGGCCTACGCGTCCAACTTCGACGACGACACGGTCTCGGCGTACCACGTCGATCCGCTGACCGGCCAGTGGCAGTCGCGCGGATGGGTGCGCGTGGGCGACGGTCCGCGTGGTATCGCCACCACGGCTGACGGGCGCTTTGCGTTCGTGGCCAATTCCCTGGACGGCAGTATCTCGACGTTGGCGCTCGACGCGAAGACCGGCGCCCCCACGGTGGCCAGCACGGCCGCCATCGGGGCCGACCCGGTCACGCTGCGGGTGGACGCCTCCGGCCGGCGCCTGTTCGCGGTTACGGGCGGCAGCGGCAGCGTGATGACGTTCACGGTCGATGCCGCCACCGGCGCGCTGACGCCCGTAGCCACCCGCACGGGCGCCGGCATCAACGCCATCGCCCTCGCGCTGACGCCGGACGGCCAGTTCGCCCTGGTTCCGGACTTCGGTGCCAACCGGCTGCGCAGCTTTGCGATCGACCCGACCACTGGCAGCCTGACGCTTGCCGGCACGCTGACGACCGGCATCCGGCCCTATGACGTCAAGGTCTCGCCTGACGGACGCTTTGCCTTCGTGCCGCTCTACGGTTCGAACAGCCTGGATCTGTACGCGATCGACACCAACGGCGCGTTGTCGCGGGTGATCGGGATCGCCACCGGGGTCGGACCCTCCGCGGTGGCGCTGACGCCCGATGGCCGGGGCGTCTACGTGGCCAACCGCGATGGCAATTCGGTGTCGGCCTATCGCTTCGACGGCGCCGGCGGCCTGACCGCGCTTGGCGTCGTGCCCACAGGCGCCCAGCCGCTTTCCATCGCCGTCGATGCGGACGGCACGCATGTCTACACCGCCGACGCCGCCGGCAACACCGTAAGCGCGTTCTCGATCGATGCCGCCACCGGCACCCTGACCGCGCTGGACTCCGGCCCGGCCGCCACGCGGGCGCGGCCGTCCGGTCTGGCGATGGTCCACGGCGCCACGCCGGTGACCGTCTCGGCACCGGCCCTGCTGGCCGCGGGCGCGGCGTACGCGAGCTTTGGCATCGAGGCGGCCGACGGCAGCCTGACGGCGCAGACCGGCACCGTGGCGATGACCGGCAGCGCGATGGCGATGTCGCCGTCCGGCACCTTCGCGTATGGCTGCGACGACGCCACCCAATCGGTGCTGCGCTTCCGCGTGGACGCCGTGACGCGGGCGCTGACGCTGCTCGAAGCGATACCCGGCGGCGGCTGCCGGGCGCTGGCGGCAGACCCGAACGGCAGCTATCTCCATGCGTCGAATGTCGTGGACCAGGCCATCGACACGCTGGCCGTCAACCCCGCCACCGGCGCGCTGACCCGGCTCGGGCGGTTCCCGTTCGGCGGCATTCCGGGTCCGCTCGCGATGGCCCCCTCGGGCACCACGCTGTACGCGGCGAACCAGTTGACCATGAGCGTGCTGGCGCTCCCGCTCGATCCCGCATCGGGGCTACCGGCCAGCGCCACGTCGCTGTGGACGTTGGGGGGCTCCGTGGCAGCTCTGGCGGTCTCACCCGGCGGCGACATGCTGTACGCCTCCACGCCCACGACAAATTTCGTGAACGCGATCCGGATCAGCCTCGTCACCGGCCTCGCGACCTCGGCGCTGTCCGTCGCGTCCATGTCGGCCAGCGGCGTGGCTGCGGACCCCGCCGGCCGCTACGTCTTCGTCGCGGAAACGGCGGCCAACCGCATCGCGGTGTTCACGCGCACCGGCAACGCGCTGTCGGTGCCCATCTACTACGCGGTGCCGGCCCGGCCCCTGGCGCTGGCACTGAGCGCCGACGGCCGGCAACTCTACGTGAGCCACGACGGTCCGAACCAGATCTCGGCGTTTGGCGTGGGCGCGTCGGGCGCGTTGACCACGTTGCGCTCGCCGGTCGCGGCCCTGTCCGCCATCGGCGGGCTGGCGGTGGCAAGCCGCATCGACTGATCGTTCGCCGCTCTCCGCCACCTTCCACCACCTTCCCCCGCCTCCCCGCCCGGCACGTGATGCGCCGGGCGCCTCTTCCCCTCCTGCCTCCGGCCGCACATTTCCGTGCGTCCTGCTCCCCTCGGTAAAAACACGGAGTCCGCCGGCCTTGCAAGTCGCGGCAGGCCCTCCTATGCTTGTCTCACGATTTGTCCGGACAAAAGAATAAATACGGACAGCAAGGTTTCGATCCGGCACCAGCCGGACTTCACCACCTCGCCGAAAGAGGAGACAAACCCACATGCCCGCCCCCTTCAGACTTGCAGCGCTCGGCCTGTCGCTGAGCCTTGCCGCGCTTGCCCTGCCCGCCCACGCAGACTTCCCCGACAAGCCGGTGCGGATCGTGGTGCCGTACTCGGCCGGCGGCGGCACCGACATCGTGGCGCGCCGCCTGGCGGAACGGCTGACGCCGCGCCTCAAGCAGCCCGTGGTGGTGGACAACAAGCCGGGCGCCAACGGCATCATCGGCACCGATTTCGTGGCCAAGTCCGCACCGGACGGCCATACCGTGGTGCTGGTGGTCAACACGCACCTGCTCAACCCCATCCTCTACAAGAAGATGCCGTACGACACGTTCACCGACCTGGTGGGCGTGACGATGGTGGCCAAATCGCCACTGGTCTTCGTCACCCAGTCCGAATTTCCGGCCACCAACGCGGTGGACTTCGCGAAGCACGTCAAGGCCAAGCCCGACAAGTATTCGTACGGCAGTTCCGAGAACATGACCCGGCTGGTGGGCGCCATGTACAACAAGTACCAGCACCTGGACATGGTCAACGTGGCCTACAAGGGCGGCTCCCCGCTGATGACCGACGTGATTGGCGGCGTGACCACCGTGGGCGTGACCAGCGTGCTGACCGCCAAGCCTTTCATCACCTCGGGCAAGCTCCGCCCGCTGGCCGTGACCGGCGCCCAGCGCACGGCCGCGCTGCCCGGCGTGCCCACCATGATCGAGTCCGGCATGAAGGATTTCGAGGTCTACACCTCGTACAGCCTCTACGCGCCGGCCAAGACGCCCAAGGCCGCGCTGGAGCGGCTGCAGAAGGAAGTGCATGACATCGTCATGGCGCCCGACATGAAGGAAATCCTCGCCGAGCAGGCCGCCACGCCGGTAGCCCAGCCGGTGGACCAGTTCAACGCCGAGGTGAAGCAGGACTTCGCGTTCTGGCAGCGCCTGGCCCGGGAAGTGAACCTGCAAGCCGAATAAGGGAACGGGAGATATCACCATGCAAGCAACGACGACAACTGCCGGCAATGCCATCCGCGAGGTAGCGGGCGGCTGGAAGCGCGAGGACGTGGAGCGCGACACCAGCTGGATCCACGTGCTGAGCCCCGGCGAGATCGACGCGCTGGAGCAGGCGCTGCGCCACACGCTCGGCACCGGGCGCGACCTGCTCGACATGTCGATCGAAGACTTCCCGCTCGACGCCCGCGTGCGGCGCCGCCTGGTGGCGCTGATCGACGAGACGCAGGGCGGCTTCGGCCTGAAGCTGCTGCGCGGCTTCCCGGTGGAGCGCTGGGACACCGACGCGCTGCGCAAGCTGTTCTGGGGCATCGGCCTGGTGCTGGGAGTGGCCCGCCCGCAAGGCAAGATGAGCCAGTTCGTCTCCGACGTGCGCGATGCCGGGGGCACCTACCGGTCGAGCACGGGACGCGGCTACAACACGCGCTCGGGCCTGGACTTCCACGCCGACGGCAGCGACATGGTGGGCCTGTTCTGCGTGCGCACGGCCAGGAGCGGCGGTTCGAGCCTGGTCTCCAGCTCGATCACGGCCCACAACGAGATGCTGCGGCTGCGTCCCGACCTCGTGGCCGAACTCTACGCGCCGCTGGTCTTCAGCCGCCAGGGCGAGCAGGCGCCCGAGGAAGCGCCGTGGTATTTGGCGCCGGTCTTCGGCGTGCGCGACGGGCACTTTGCCTGCCGCCACATCCGCAACCACATCAAGGGCGCGCAGCAGACCTTCCCCGACGTGCCGCGGCTCACGCCGCAGCAGACCGAGGCACTCGACCTGTTCGACGAGTTGCTGGCGCGCGAGGATCTCTGCTACCACATGGACCTGCAGCCCGGCGATATCCAACTGCTGAACAACCATATCGTGCTGCACTCGCGCACCGAGTACGAGGATTACCCCGAGCCCGAGCGCAAGCGGCACCTGTTCCGGCTCTGGCTGTCGCTGCCGCAGGCCCAGCCGCTGCCCGAAGCCTGGCGCGACGCCTACAAGGACGTGGACGCCGCCTGCGTGCGCGGCGGATTCCGGGGCATCCACATCACCCCGGAGATCCGCGCCTTCGAGGCCCGCCTGGCCAACGCCCATGGCATGAAACTCCGCATCTACCCCGTCAAGGAAGCCGCCTGATGAGCCCGACCCCCACCCAACGCCCCACCATCCGCGAACTGCTGGCGCGCAAGCGCCTGATCGCCGCCCCCGGCGTGTTCGACATGATCTCGGTGCGCATTGCCACGCGCATGGGCTTCGACTGCCTCTACATGACCGGCTACGGCACCGTGGCGTCGTACCTGGGCCTGCCCGACGCCGGGCTGGCCACCTACACCGACATGGTCAACCGCGTGGGTTCGTTCTGCTCGGCGGCCACCGTGCCGGTGATCTGCGACGGCGACACCGGCTACGGCGGCCTGCTCAACGTGGCCCACACGGTGCGCGGCTACGAGCGTGCCGGGGCCAGCGTGATCCAGCTCGAAGACCAGGAATTCCCGAAGAAATGCGGCCATACGCCGGGGCGCCGCGTCATTGCGCTGGAAGACATGGTGAAGAAGATCCAGGTGGCCGTGGAAGCCCGCGAGAGCCGCGACTTCCTGATCCTGGCCCGCACCGACGCCCGCACCTCGCTGGGCCTCGACGAAGCCCTGCGGCGCGCCGAAGCCTATGCGCGGGCCGGTGCCGACATCCTGTTCGTCGAGTCGCCGGAGTCGGAGAAGGAACTCGAGATCATCGGCCGCACCTTCGACCTGCCGCTGCTGGTCAACGTGGTGGAGACCGGCCGTACCCCCGTGCTGCCGGCTGAAACGCTCGAACAGATGGGCTTCGCCATCGCGATCTATCCGGCCATCGGCTTCCTGGCGGCGGGCAAGGCGCTGGAGAACGTCTACGGGCATCTGCAGGCCAACCGGACCTCGCTGGGCATCGGCGACCAGCTGTATGACTTCCCGAAGTTCAACACGCTGATGGATTTCGAATCGGTGTGGAATTTCGACAAGCGCCACGCCTCATGAGCCCTCCCCCGGCACGCGCCGCGCTTACGCTGGGCGGCACGCTGGCCGTACAGATGCTGGCCACGGCCAGCACGCTGGCCTTCGCGGTGCTGGCGCCGGCCATTCCGGGCGTGGCGCTGGCCAGCGTGGGTGTATTCCTGTCGCTGGTCTATCTGGGCGGCATGGTGGGCAGCGTGGCCGGTGCCGGGCTGGTGGGCGCGCTCGGACCGGTGCGGGCATCGCAACTGGGCCTCGCGGCGCAGGCCGTGGCGCTTGCGCTGCTGGCCACCGGGCTGGCGGAATTGCGTCCGCTGGCCGCGCTGGTCAGCGGGCTAGGCTATGGCCCGATCACGCCGGCCAGCTCGCAGATGCTGGCGCGCACCACCGCCCCCGAGCGCATCGGCTTCATCTTCTCGCTGAAACAGACCGGCGTGCCGCTGGGCGGCCTGCTGGCCGGTGCCGCACTGCCGGCACTGGCCGCGTCGTGGTCGTGGCAGGCGGCACTCGGCGGGCTGGCATTGGCGGCGGTGACCGTGGCGGCGGCATGCCAGCCCTTGCGCCGCGAGTTCGACATGCGGCCCGCCGGGCAGGGCGCGAGGCTGGCGCTGGCGCCCAGGCTGCGGCAGATGTTCGGCGATGTGCTCGGCGACAGCCGGCTGCGCTCGATGGCGGCCGTATCGCTGCTGTTCTCGGCCTGCCAGCTCTCCGTGAGCGGATACCTGATGGTGTACCTGACGACCGAGGTCGGTATCGGCCTGACGCAGGCCGGCATGATCTACGCGATCACGCAGGGCGCCGGCATCGCCGGCCGCATCGCCTGGGGCCATCTGGCCGACCTGACC
This sequence comes from Cupriavidus agavae, assembly GCF_004217045.1. Lineage (GTDB taxonomy): Bacteria > Pseudomonadota > Gammaproteobacteria > Burkholderiales > Burkholderiaceae > Cupriavidus > Cupriavidus agavae. Next base: position 135,139 of record NZ_SGXM01000004.1, on the reverse strand, counting down.
GGCTCGCCGCGCGGGGTGCTGGTCTGCCTGGCCGTCCTGATGAGCGGCAGCGCGCTGGCCACCGGCCTGTTCACGGCACAGTGGGCGCTGGTGCCGCTGTGCCTGGTCTGCGCGGTGCTCGGCGCCACGGCCATCGGCTGGAACGGCATCTATCTGGGCGAGGTGGCCCGGCTGGCGCCGCCCGGCCGCGTGGCGTCGGTGACGGGCGGCGCGCTGTTCTGTACGTATTTCGGCGTGGTGGCCGGCCCGGCCGCGTTCGGGTACTTCGCGCAACGGATGCACAGCCTGAGCCTGGCCTACCTGGCGCTGGCGGCGGTGCCCATCCTCGGCGCGGCGCTGCTGCTGCGCGGCGCCCGGTCTCCGCATCCGGCGCCCACGGGCAGCGCCCCACGCTGAGGCGCGCCAGATGCAACAGCGCTTGCCCGCCATGACACCGCACGGCTATGCTCCGGATCGACATGCCCATTGACGAAGCTCCGCAGACCATGGAACGAGGTGGCCCCCTGCACGACGATTTTTCAGACTCCGCCATGCGCGCCGAGGCCAGCCCGCGCTACCTGGCGCTGGCCCGCAGCCTGCGCGCCGAGATCGAATCGGGCAAATACGCCGTGGGCAGCAAGCTGCCGACCGAGATGGAACTGTGCAAGCAGTTCGGCGCCAGCCGCCATACGGTGCGCGCGGCCATCGAACGGCTGGTCCGGCTCGAACTGATCAAGCGCACGCCGCGCATCGGCACCGTGGTGACCGCCACGCAGGCCCGGCGCGGCTATGAACTGGCCGTGGGCCAGGTGGGCGACCTGCTCCAGTACGCGGCCAGCACGCGCATGCATGTGCTGTCGCGCGAGCTGCGCGAGGTGGACGGCGACGCCGATCCGGTACTTGCCCCCTATCTCGGCCAGCACTGGCTGGTGATCCGGGGCGTGCGTACCGGCGACGATGCGGCGACGCCAATCTGCTACAACGAGGTCTGGGTGCACCCCGACTACCGGGGCGTGCGCGGCACCGAACAGGACATCGAGGCATCGGTCTTCCACCTGATCGAGCAGCAGTTCAACGTGGCGGTATCGCGCATCGAGCAGGTGATCCACGCCGCCGCGCTGCCCGCCCCGGTGGCCACGCTGCTGAAGGTGCCGGCCGGCACCGCCGGTCTATGGATCAACCGCCAGTACCGCGGCGCCGGCGGCGAACTGATCGAGATGGCGCTGTCGGTGCATCCGGCCGACCGGTTCTCGTACCGCATGGTGCTGGACCGCGCGTGGCGCAGCGCCGATGGCAACGGCCGCGCAGGCTGAGGCGGCGCGGCCGGTATAATTCGCGGCTGCTGTCCGTAACCCGCTGTCTGGATCCGTCATGTCTCAATTCCGTGCCGCCGCCTCGCGCCCGCCGATGCGCTCCCGAACCCTCACCCGCCGGGAAGCCGGACGCACCCTGCTGAACGCCGCGCTGGCCGGCGCCGCAATGGCCGCCGGCCTGAGCGCCGCCCCGGCGCTGGCGGACACCACGTTCCCCGCCAAGCCGATCCGGCTCGTGATCCCGTTCCCGCCGGGCGGCGGCACCGATATCCTGGCGCGCCTGGTGGCCAACCAGGTGGCGCAGTCCACCAAATGGACGTTCGTGCCCGACAACAAGCCCGGCGCCGGCGGCACGCTCGGCATCGCCGAGGCCGTACGTGCCGCGCCCACCGGCTACGAGCTGGTGATGGGCCAGAAAGACAATCTCGTGGTGGCGCCGTGGCTGTACAAGTCGGTGTCGTACGTGCCCTCGCGCGACCTGATCGCCATCAGCCACGTGGCCTTCACCCCGATCGTGATCGTCACCTCGGCCAGCTCGAAGTACAAGACGCTGGCAGACGTGGTGGCCGCCGCGAAGACCCATCCCGAATCGATCAAGTACGGCTCGCCCGGCAACGGCACCACCATCCACCTGGCCGCCGAGATCTTCAGCCAGGCCGCCGGCATCAAGCTGCTCCACGTGCCGTACAAGGGCTCGAACGCGGCGATGATGGACGCCATGGCCGGCAACGTCGACCTGATGGTGGCCTCGGTTCCCTCGGCCCTGGCCCAGGTAAAGGCCGGCAAGCTCCGCGCGCTGGCCGTGACGTCGGCTACCCGCAGCACGTCGCTGCCCAGCGTCCCGACCGTGGCCGAAAGCGGCTACAAGGACGTGGACGTCAGCACCTGGTACGGCATCTTCGCGCCGGCAAAAACCCCGGCCAGCGTGGTCGAGCGGATCGGCGCCGAGGTCAACAAGGTGCTGGCCACCCCCGAAATGGTCCAGGCCATCCACGAGCAGGGCGCCGAGGCCAGGCTGCTGAGCCCGAAGCAGTTCGCCGACCTGGTGGACAGCGACTACCGCAAGTGGAAGTCGATCGTCGAGCGGTCCGGCGCCAAGGTCGAGTAAGGAAGTCGCGTGCGGAGCACTCCGGCCGCCGGCCCGCCGGCGCCGGGTGCGAAGCCGGCACTTTCCGAACCACCAATTGACAGCCCCTCCGCACGCGGGTATAACTGCCCTCGCAAGATCTTCAAGCAGTTTTCTCGAAGCACAAGGTCACAAGGTCACAAGGTGCCAGCCCGTTGCGGCGCCACTTTTCTCCATGTTCCTTCCTTGATCGTCATGCCTCGCCTACGGATTTTCGGATGGCGAGAATCTTTTCTTTAGGGAATCCTCACATGGAAACCGGTACTGTCAAGTGGTTCAACGACGCCAAGGGCTTCGGCTTCATCACCCCGGACGCAGGCGGCAATGACCTGTTCGCCCACTTCTCGGAAATCCAGGGCAACGGCTTCAAGTCGCTCCAGGAAGGCCAGAAGGTCCGCTACGTCGCCGGCGTTGGCCAAAAGGGCCCGGCCGCGACCAAGATCGAGCCGATCTGAGTTCCAGCCTTACCCGCTTTACGCTTTGAAAAAATCCCGGCAATGCCGGGATTTTTTTTGTCGGTCGCCAGCCCCCACAGCCGGTATCACCTTCTGCCATGACGAGCCATCTGCGAACGCGCCATGCACCAGCACCACGGTCTTTGCCGGCGCCTGCTGCGCCGCGGCCACGCTTGCGAAGGCAGTCAGCGCCACCGCCCACAGCGCGCGCCACCAGAAGAGGTGTCTGGACATGATTTCTCCCGTACCTGCCGTGCGGATCTCAACGATCGATGGGTAGCGGCGCGTCCGGCGATACCAGATTCTCCGCACGCAGCGCATGCCAGAAATCGTCGGGTATCGACACCGCCAGCGCGGCGTGATCCTCGCGAATCCGGTCCGGCTTGCTGGCGCCGGGAATCACGGCCGCGCTGGCCGGATGGGCGAGCGAGAACTGCAGCGCCGCGGCCTTGATCGGAATACCGAAGCGCGCCGCGAGCGCCTTGATGCGCTCCACGCGGGCCACCACCTCGGGCGGCGCCTTGCCGTACTCGAAATGCGTGCCGCCCGCCAGAATGCCCGAACTGTAGGGGCCGCCGACCACCACCTCCACGCCCAGCGCGGCCGCCGCCGGCATCAGGCGCTGCAGGGCCTCGGCATGGTCGAGCAGGGTGTAGCGTCCCGCCAGCAGCATGGCGGTGGGACGCGGCTCCTGTTCCAGCGCCAGTTCGCAAGCTTCCACGCGGTTCACCCCCACGCCCCACGCCTTGATGGCGCCCTCCTCCTGAAGCCGCGCCAGCGTACGGAAGGCACCCTTGCGGGCGATCTCGAACTGTTCGAGCCAGCCGTCGCCGTGGAAATCCCGGGCGATGTCGTGCACCCAGACATAGTCCAGATGCCCGATGCCCATCCGCTCGATACTGTCCCCGATGGAACGCATCGTCCCTTCGGCGGTGTAGTCATAGACCACGCGGTTCGGCCGTCCGTGCGCGAACAGGCCGGTCTTCTCGCCGAAGTCCCGGGTGTCGGTTTCCACTTCATCGAGCACCAGCCGGCCGACCTTGGAACTGACGACGTACTCGCCGCGCGGATGCTTGCGCAGCACCTTGCCAAGCCGGATTTCCGAAAGCCCCGCACCATAGAAGGGCGCCGTATCGAAAAAGCGCGTGCCAAGCTCCCAGGCGGCGTCGACGGTGGCCTCGGCTTCGGCATCGGGAATCTCGCGGAACATGTTGCCAAGCGGCGCGGTGCCAAATCCCAACGGTCCATTCGGCAGGCTGCTGCGTATCGTCATGCGCTTCTCCGTTCGTCATCGGTGGTGACCCGCTCGGAAAGAGCCGAGCACGGCGGGCCGGTTCAGGTTTCGCAACGGATGAAGCTTAGGCGGTGGCGTGCCGCTTGGCGAGGCTCGGCGCAACGATTCCCCGGACTTCAGCGCACCGCCGCCGCCGCGACGCCATCGGCCGGCAGGCTGTCCAGGGCGAGGTACTGGTGAATCTGCGCGACGACGGCGGCGCCCTCGCCGATGGCCCCGCCAACGCGCTTGATCGACCCCGACCGGACATCGCCCACCGCGTAGACGCCGGGCACGCAGGTTTCCAGCGCGCCGGGCTCGCGCTCGCTGCCCGGCACCTCGGCACGCGGCCCCGTGAGCACGAATCCGGAGCGATCGGTGGTCACGCCGCAATCGCCCAGCCACTGCGTCTCGGGATCGGCGCCCACGAACAGGAAGATATTGCGCAGCGGCTTTGTCTCCGTCTCGCCGGACCGGCGGTCCTGCCACGTCACGCCCACAAGCCCATTGCAGTCACCGCGGTGCAGGGTGACGATCTCGGTGTAGGGCCGTACCTCGATATTGCGCGCGGCGGCAATCCGGTCGATCAGGTAGCGCGACATGCTGGCCGCAAGCCCGGGTCCACGCACCAGCACATGCACGCGCGACGCATGCTGCGAAAGGAACACGGCGGCCTGCCCCGCCGAATTGCCGCCCCCCACCAGCGCCACTTCCGCCTCGGCGCATTGGCGCGCCTCGATCGCCGAAGCCCAGTACCAGACGCCGCGCCCCTCGTAGTCGGACAGGGTGGGCACTGCCGGCCGGCGGTAGCGCGCGCCGCTGGCGATCACGATGCTGCGTGCGCGCAGCCAGCGCCCATCGGTCAGTTGCAGCCGTACCGCCCCGTCCGCTGCGGTACGCGAGCAGTCCAGCCGCTGGACTTCGGCCGGGATCAGGATTTCAGCCCCGAACTTCTCGGCCTGGACGTGTGCGCGGCCGGTCAGCGCAGCGCCCGAGATGCCGGTCGGGAAGCCCAGATAGTTCTCGATCCGCGCACTCGCGCCGGCCTGCCCGCCATAGGCGCGCCGGTCGAGCACCACGACGTGCAGCCCCTCGGATGCCGCGTAGACCGCCGTCGCCAGACCCGCCGGCCCCGCGCCGATCACGGCCACGTCGAAGATCTCGTGGCGCTCCTCGGTATCCACCATGCCCATGCAGCGCGCCAGCGCCGCTTCGCTCGGATTGACCAGCACCGAACCGTCCGGACACACGGCCACGGCCTCGCCGGGCGCCGCGCCGTACTCGGCGATCAGGGCCGCCGCGCCGGCGTCCACCTGGGCGTCGAGCACCCGGTACGGCTCACCGTTGCTGCGCAGGAAGCCTTCCAGGCGCAGCAGGTTGGCCGATCCCGGGCGGCCAATCAGCACCGGCCCGCTGGCCGCCCACTCGATCAGCGATACGCGCCGCAGGATCAGCGCGCGGATCAGCCGCTCGCCGAGATCGGCTTCCGCCACGATCAGCGCCCGCAACTGGCGCGGCGCGATCAGCAGCGCTTCCACGCGTCCGATGGCCACGGCGTCGACGAGCGACGGCTTGCCCGACATTGCCCCCAGCTCGGCGGCAAAGTCGCCGCGTCCGAACTGGACGATCGGCCGCGTATTGCCCATGCCGTCGCGCTGGATGATCGCCACGACGCCGTTCAGGATCAGGAACATGCCCGGCGTACGCACACCGGTGGTCTGCAGGTGGACGCCGGTCTCGTAGGTCTGCGGCGTGCCAAACCGCACCATGCGGTCGATCTCCGCTTCGGTGATGCGCGGATACATCTGCTCGCGGCGCGAGGTCATTGTGCTGGGGGCGTCGCTTGTCATCGAGGGCTCCAGTGCCGGTTGCGTGTCGGCCGGGTATGCCGCGCAAACGGCGGTCGAGCCGCTGGCGGGCCTGAGAAGCTGTCAAAGCTTGTGTTAACCCATGGACGGACGCAGCGCAAGGCGCCGGGGCAGGACATCTGGCGGGGCCGCATGACGGGGAAATCGTCAGTCGCTACAAAAAACCGGTGCGCAGGGGTGGCCTTGCCGGACACGCCGACTATCCTTCAATGTCTGTCGCCGCAGTTACCGTTATCGAACGCCCTTGCCGCGCTGGATGGCGGCGGCTTCGGCACACTCGCGCACGGTTCGCCCGTGCGTCTCGCAACCGCAGGAGGAAGTCATGACGTACCGTCTGAAACATTGGCTGTTCGCGGGCCTGGGGTGCTGGCTGCTGGTGCCGGCGGCGCAGGCACAGGACCAGAAGGTGCAGCCTGGCCAGCGCGATCCCTACACCCAGGGCGCCCGGAGCGGCGCACGCGATCCTTATACGGACGGCGCGAAGTCAGGCAAGTTCGACTCGTACACCGATGGCGCGCGGCAGTCGACCACCCGGACCGACCTGGCGCCGCCGCAGAACGCCGAGGGCGGCCGGGTGAACCGTCCACGCAATCCGTACTTCGACGGCGGCCGCACCGAACCGCGCGATCCGTACACGGACGGGGCCCGCAAGCCTTAGCCACCGACCATCAGGGGAGCCCACGATGACCGTGAAGCACGTGCTGTTCATTCTGACCAATGCCGCCGAGATCGGGCCGAACAAGCGACGCACCGGCTACTTCTATCCCGAGGTCGCGCATCCGTACGAGGTGCTCGACGAGGCCGGCATCGCCATCGAGTACGCATCGCCCAAGGGCGGCAATCCGCCGTTCGACGGCTACGACGAGAAAGATCCGACGCAGGTGGCCTTCAGCAAGAGCGTGGCGATCCGCCGGATGGCGCACAGCCGCAAGCTGTCGGAGGTCGACGTGCTCGACTATGACGCGATCTTCTTTCCCGGCGGCCTCGGGCCGATGGTCGATATCGCGAAGGATCCCGACGTGAAGCAGGCGGTGCTGCGGGCATGGAACGGCGGCAAGATCGTGGCCGCGGTCTGCCATGGCCCCGTGGCACTCGTGGGGGTCAGGCTCGATGACGGCGCGCCACTGGTCAGGGGCAAGCGCATGACCGGATTCTCGAACGACGAGGAGAACGGCTACGCCAGGGAAGATGTTCCGTTCATGCTTGAGGATGCGCTGCGCGAGGAAGGCGCCGATTTCTCGTCGGCGCCCCCATGGCAGGAGAAGCTCGTGGTCGACGGCCGGTTGATCACTGGGCAGAATCCGGCCTCGGGTGCGGCGGTCGGCAAGGCGATCGTGGCGGCACTCCGGGAGGCAGGCTGACGGCAGCGTCGGCGCGACACGCGTTCAGGCAAGGCTGCGCCGCCGGGCCGGCGCCGCGGCGGCAGTAAACGTCGCCATCGTCGCCGTCAGGTGCCGGAGCGCGAGGTCGAGTTCGTCTGCCGATGCGCCGGCCGGCAGTGACGCGGCCTCGACCGGCTGCCTCGCCACCTCGCCGGCATCGAGCATCGCCAGCAGGCTGGCGGTCAACGCGTCGTATTGCGCCGCGCGCTGACGGTCGGCCTCGCCCGGCATGCCGCTGCGCAGCACCTCGACCACGGCCGCCGCGCCGCAGACCGAGCGCAGCGCGACGAGGACCGGCTGCAACCGCCCGAGCTGGTCCGACCGCCAGTAGCCCTCCAGCAACATCCGCTCACGCGCCACTTCCAGCCGGACGCTGGCGAGCCCGGCGTCGCGCTGGATCTGGTCGAGCGTCTCGGTGTCATCGCAATTCAGGCGCAGGACGGCCGACGCGAATGCCATGTTGGCCGAGATCGCGGTGCGGATGGCGGCGTGCAGCGCGTCCCGTTCCTTCTCGGGCCAGAACAGGAAACTTGCGGCAACCCCAACCAGGGCGCCGAGCAACTCGTTCGCCAGGCGCGCCACGATCAATCCGCCGGTCGGTCGGATGAAGTCGGTCAGCAGCATGAACATCGGCGTCAGGAAGATCACGAACAGCCCATAATTCACGAGCCGCAGCGACACGGTGATGGCGGCCAGCGGCAGGATGGCCATGACCATGGCGCCCGGCGTGGACAGCAATGCGAGCAGCACCGCCGCCATCGTGCCACCCACCATCGTCCCGAGCGCGCGCTCCACGATGCGCAGCCACGTGTTGGCGGAAAGCGGCTGGGTCACCACGATCGCGGCTATCGCCGCCCAGTAGGCGAAGGTGACGCTGAGCAGCGTGCCAAGCACATAGGCGAGCCCGCACGCCACCGCAACCCGGAGCGCGTGGCGCCGCACCATCGGGTCAGCACCAAAGAACCACAACCGGGGCCCCGCAGGCGGAACGGCCGGCGCTGGCCGCGGCTCCCGCCGCGCCACGCGGCCGACGGCCGTTGCCGCGAACGACACGGCGCGCGCCATCGTATCGTTACGCCTGCCCAGGCGCTGCCGCAGCGTCTCCACCTGCACGGCCAGCGCCGGCGCAAAGGGTGACCCGCCTTCCGCCTGCACGGCCACATCGCTCAGCAGCCGCTGCAACGCGTCGAGCAACGACTGCGCTGCCGGATCGATTGCCACGCCGGACTGCCGGCGGAAATGCCCGATGGCGATCAGCGCCGAAAGCACCCTGCCGGCAGCATCAACGCCCGGGCCGAGGATGGCCCCCGTCCGCAGGTCATGCGCCGCGAGCGCCCTGCCGCGCTCGATCGACAGGCGCACGCCGCGCCGGTAGACCGTATCGAAGTCAAGCCATCCCGGTTCGTCATGGCCGGGGCGAGGATCGAGATCCCGGAGGACACCGGCCATGTCGGCCAGCCTGCCGAACACCGACGCCAGCGTCAGGCAGGCGCCTTGCGAGAACGGCACGGGCCACAGGACCACGCAGAACAGCACGGTCCACAGCGAACCGAGCAGAAAATACCCGGCCTGCAGCAGCGCACCCGGCAGCGGCGCCGGCGATGCCATGCCGATGACGACCGCCAGCGAGGCGATCAGCCCCGCCTGTGCCGGCATCGGGCCGAGCACGGGTCCGTAGGAGCGTGTCAGGCCGCAGAGAAACACCAGAACGAGCAGCGCCGCTACGCTCGGCACGAATCCAAAATGCGCGGCATACGCGGCGATCGGCAGGACGACCACGCCGAGTGCGATGAACAGGCCCATCGCCCTGAGGCGACCGGCTGTCGGACCCTGTGGATCGGACAGGCATGTCCAGAAGGCCGCCACGGCACCGAACGCCATCTCGGGGCGGCCCAGCAGCACGGCCGCGCACAGCATCGGCGCCATCGCCACCAGCGCCTGAAGGCCTTCGGCAATGGCAATGCGCTCCGGCGTGACCGCGAACACATGCCCTTCGGCCCGCAGCGCCCGCCGGTTGACCAGGGATACCAGCTTGCCCATCAGGCGCATGGCACGCTCCACTTCGGTGAGTGGATTGAAGCCTAGTGCATCTGGCGACGTTGTCATCCCCGTCCCGGCGCGAGCGGAACGCGTGAACACCGGCTGGCCCTGGCCGCGCATTTGCAATTCGCGCGAGGAGGCTTTGCAGCTTTGCTGCGTTCCCGCGCCTATGGCAGGCGTGCACCGCGCGACGCTCCTGTTCGCATCACGTGGCATGGCGATTGCAAACCCCGCCGATGTCCCCAAGGACATATCCACTATCCAATTTCCGGAGGGTAAGTCATGTTCGTCCACAACAAGCGTCTGCAATACACGGTGCGGGTGGCTGCGCCGAATCCAGGTCTCGCCAACCTGCTGCTCGAACAATTTGGTGGACCGCAAGGCGAGCTTGCGGCAGCGTGCCGATACTTCACTCAGGCAATCGCGGAGGAAGATCCCGGCCGCAAGGACATGCTGCTCGACATCGCCACGGAAGAACTCAGCCACCTTGAAGTGATCGGGTCATTGATCGCCATGCTCAATCGCGGCGCCAAGGGCGACCTGGCCGAGGGCGTCCAGGCAGAAGCGGATCTCTATCGTTCGCTGCAGGGCGCCGGGAACGACAGCCACGTGACGCAGATCCTGTACGGAGGCGGTCCGGCACTCGTGAACTCCGCTGGCGTACCGTGGACGGCGGCCTATGTCGATTCCATCGGCGAGCCGACTGCCGATCTGCGCTCCAACATCGCGGCCGAGGCGCGCGCCAAGATCGTCTACGAGCGCCTGATGAACGTGACAGATGATCCGGACGTGCGCGAGGCCCTGGGCTTCCTGATGACGCGCGAGGTGTCGCACCAGAAGTCGTTCGAGAAGGCGCTGTACTCCATCAACCCCAACTTCCCTCCCGGAAAGGCACCGGTGGATCCCAAATTTGCAAGCGTGTACTTCAAGATGTCGCAGGGCGAGGAGGCATTGCGCGGGCCCTGGAATGCCGACACCACGTTCGCTTTCGTTGAAGATCCGCCCCCCGCTGTTGACGGTGGGGACGGCACCGCCACCGTGACGTTGCCCGCCGAGCAGGAAGAAACCGTCGAGGCCTTCGCATTGCGCGGGCAATCCGATGTCGAGAGTGATCCCGTGACCGGCGTCGACCTGGGCAGCGCCGAAAACGATCCGGACGGGGTGGGCACACCGGTTGCCGACAAGGCGTGAACAGACTGCAGTCTATCTTCGCCACGGTGGAACCGCCCCTTTGAGGGCGGTTCCACTTTGGCGCGGCGTTCGGGTGTCACCCCCGCCGCCGCCCGGTCTATACTCCTCCCACACTTCACCCTCCAATGAACCATGGAATTCGCGCCAGGCATCAGCCAACTAGCCGGACTGCTTTCCGACCCCGGTCGGGCGGCCATGTTGTGGGCCTTGATGGATGGCAGTGCGCGGCCGGCGGGGGAGTTGGCGCTGATTGCCGGGCTGTCGGCGTCGTCCACGAGTGGCCATCTGGCGCGGTTGTCGGAGGGGGGTCTGCTGGCGGTGGAGACTCGCGGGCGTAACCGGTACTACCGGCTGGCCGCGCCGGAGATCGGGGTGGCGATCGAGGCGCTGGCCACGGCGTCGCTGGCCAGCCAGCCGCCGCGGATGCGGGCTGTGCCGGTGTCGCGCACCGCGCCGCCCGCTCTGCGGCAGGCGCGCACCTGTTACGACCATCTGGCCGGGGAACTTGCCGTGGGGCTTTTCGAACGAATGTCGCAGGCGGGGTGGTTTGCCGTGGCCGGTTCGCACGTGGACCTGACGCCCGATGGCGCGCAGGCGATGGCACAGCTTGGCATCGACCTCGACGCGGCGCGGCGCAAGCGGCGGCAGTTTGCGTGCACTTGCCCGGACTGGAGCGAGCGCAAGCCGCATCTGGGCGGCGCGCTCGGGGCGGCGCTGCTCGACGCCATGCTGACACGCGGGTGGATGGAGCCTACGTCCACCTCACGCGCGCTGAGGGTCACGCCGCACGGACAACGTGAGATCGAAAAAGTGGCGATGTCAGCATAAAATGGCATCCGAAACACGCGCCACGAAGGAGAAAGCCCATGGCAATTGAACTGGAAGACGACGCGCAGGACGCAGTAAGCCGCCTGTTCGCGCTGATCAATCTCGGCGATACGCAGCAGACCAGCCGCCACCTCGCCTTGTTCGAGGAAGCGCTGGAGGATGCCGAGGAAGACGAGGCCGACGGCGACGCCCTGCTCTACCAGATCAAGGAGGTCATCGACTGGGAAGCCGGCTTCTATGTCGACTGGAAGGATGTGGAGTCGTTCATCGGCTGCCTGAACCAGCTCTGCGAGCGCATCGACATCGAGCTCGACTGGGGCACCGACGATACCGAGGACGAGGATTTCGTCGAGGGGACCAGCGTGCCCGAGCTGATGGAGAAAGTCACGGACCAGCTGCGCGTGGCCGGCTACACGCTATGGAACTGGGACACCGGCGGCGACGCCTACGCAGGCTGGATCACGCGCAGCGAGGACGACGACGAGCTGCTCGAAATCGCCGAAACCCTCGCGCTGGACGTGCGCTCCGGCGACCAGCCTTACTGAAGCCCGGCGCGCCGGCGCTAGTTGAGCGTGAGCACGGCCGGCTCGGCATCGGCGTCGGCCAGCAGGGCCGGTTCCGCGCCGGCGCCGGCGGGGCGCAAGCCCGGGTGGCGGGCCGATTCCGGCACGCCCAGCGTCTCTTCCAGCGCGTTGAGGAACGCCCGGACGCTGGCCGGCATCAGCTTGCGCGCCGGCATCAGCACGTAGACCTTCAACGGCGACGACGCGTAGCCGGGCAGCACGCGCACCAGTTGCCCCTGGAGCAGTTGCTCGTGAACGAAGCGCGGCGAGAGGCGCGTCACGCCCAGGCCGTCCACCGCCGCCTTGAGCCGCACCTCGGCATTGTGGGTGCAGATGCGCGGCTCCACATCCATCGAAAACGTCTCCACGCGGTCGCGCAGGAACTCCCAGTGCGTGTCGTCGAGATTGCCGACCGTCGGCCAGCCCTGCAGGTCCTGCGGTGTACGCGGCAGGCCGCGTTCGCGGATCAGCGACGGCGCGGCATAGAATGCGCGCTCGATCAGCACCACGCGCTTGCTGGCGAACGAGCTGTCGCTCAGGTTAGTGTCCGTCATCACGAAGGCCAGGTCGTAGCCATGGCGGATCAGGTCGGGCTGGTCCCAGCTGACATCGAGCTGCACGCGCAGGGACGGATGCTGCTTGAGCAGACGATTCAGCGTGGGCGACAGATGCTGTGAGCCCACCTCGTAGGGCGTGGCGATCTTGATCGTGCCGCCCACCTCGTCGCTGAACGAAGCGGCCTCGGCGCTGACCTCGCGCAGCGCGCCGAACAGCGGCGCCACACGTTCATAAAGTTGCTGGCCGCGCTGCGTCACGCGCACGCGGCGCGTGGTGCGCTCGAACAGACGTGCGCCCAACTGCCCTTCGAGCCGCGCCACGGCGGCGCTGGCCGACGACTTCGGGACTTCCGCCAGCTCCGCCCCCTGCGTGAAGCCGCCGCCTTCCACCACGCGGCAGAAGATTTCCCAGTCCTTCCAGTCGATCGTCTTCATCTGACACCCTTTTTTCGAAATCTTCTCCGGGAAAACCCGTACCCGGCGGGCGATTGTCCCACACTACGAACAATGCTGAAGTCCACGCTCAACGTAGGGACATTACAAGAGCATGACAAACGGGTGACATCCCCGATACGAAGTGGCGCTTCCGACCCGCCCGAGGCATCGGGGGAATCGATCATGGGAAATAAGGCATCACGCGTCCTACGATGCCTAACATCACCCGAAAGGGTATTTCTGGAAGGAGAGCCCCATGTACCGCGTTGCCGCCTTCGCCATTGCCAGCCTGTTCTCGACCGCCGCCTTCGCAGGGGCCAATTGCGACAAACATCCGAAGTCCGAATGGATGCCGGAAGCCGACGCCAAGGCGAAGATCGCCGCGCAGGGCTACAACATCAAGAAGTTCAAGGTCGACGGCAATTGCTACGAGATCTACGGCACCACCAAGGACGGCAAGAAGGCCGAGATCTACTTCGATACCAAGACGCTGGACATCGTCAAGTCGGAAATCGAGAAGTAAGCCGTGGCCACGCCCGCTGACCGGGTCGAGGCGTCCGACTCGACGCTGGTCTGGGACCTGGCCGTCCGCCTCACGCACTGGAGCGTGGCGGCCATGGTCTGCTACGACATCGTCGACGATTCGGGTGACCGGGTGCACCGGGTGGTGGGCTATGTGGCCGCCGGGCTCGTGCTGTTCCGGATTCTCTGGGGATTCATCGGCACCGAGCACGCGCGGTTCGGCGCATGGTTGCCGCGCCCGGCCGGCGTGCTGCTGTACGCCCGCACGCTGCTGCGGGGACGCGCGCCGCGCCACCTCAGCCACACGCCGCTCGGCGCCGTGATGATGCTGGCGATGTGGGCGCTGATCCTGGGGCTGGCCGTGACCGGCTGGATGTCGCGGCTCGACCCGTTCTGGGGTGAGGACTGGCCCATCGACATCCACCGCTGGATGTCCAACACGCTGCTCGGGCTGGTCATCGTGCATGTGATCGCAGCCGTTGTGATGAGCGTCAAGCTGCGGGAGAACCTGGTGGGGGCGATGGTCAGCGGGCGGAAGCGCAGACGGGGGCGCGACGGCGTTTGACAGGGCCAGCGCATCCCCTTTCTCGGCGTACAAATGAAAAGGCCCCGCTCTTGCGAGCGGGGCCTTCGAATTGGTGCCCAGAAGAGGACTCGGTCACCCATGCGCGACCCCGGGATTGCGCTGGCAAGCGCAATCCGTTCGAGTCCCCCGGGCAGTCCGCAGGGACTGCCCTTTCTGGGCGTACAAATGAAAAGGCCCCGCTCTTGCGAGCGGGGCCTTCGAATTGGTGCCCAGAAGAGGACTCGAACCTCCACAGTGTTGCCACCGCTAGGACCTGAACCTAGTGCGTCTACCAATTCCGCCATCTGGGCTTCGTTTCGCTGCATTGCTGCTGCGACGCGAGCCGCGAATTCTACAGAAGCCTTGGCAATTTGCAAGCCCTTTTCACACGATTGTTGCAATCAACTGTTCTGCACGCCGAGGTACAGGCTGCCGTCGAGCACGTAGCGGTTGCGGCCGGCGCGTTTGGCGCGGTACATCGCACTGTCGGCCCGGTGCAGCAGCGGTTCCAGCCGGGGCGCCTCGGGCAGCGCGCAGACCGCGCCGACGCTGATCGTCACGTAGGGCTGCACCGGCGTGCCGTTGTGCACGATGGCCAGGTCGCGCACCGCCGCCACCATCTCGCGGGCGATGCCGCGTGTCTGCTCCATGCTCGAATCGGGCAGCACCACGGCGAATTCCTCGCCGCCCAGCCGGGCGCAGAACTGGGGCCCGCGCAACACCGCACGCAGCGCGCCTGCCACCTGGCGCAGGCATTCGTCGCCCACGGGGTGGCCGTACAGGTCGTTGAACTGCTTGAACAGGTCCACGTCGAGGATCAGCAGGCCCAGTTCCTCGCCGCGTTCATGGGCCCGCGTGACCGCCGCCTGCGACTCGCGCTGGAAATAGCGCCGGTTCGGGATGCCGGTCAGCGCGTCGATGTCGAGGTCGGCCTGCACCCGCGAGAGTTGCTGCGCCGTCTCGCCAAGCTGGGCGGTCAGCGCCAGCTCGCGCGACTGGTAGCGGCTCACGTCGCGCAGGAAGACCAGCAGCCCGATCGGCTTGCCGTCCATGCGGCTGACCGGCTCCACGGCAAGCTCGTACTGGGCGCCGTCGGGAATGTAGTGCGGCGTCGCGCCGGGGGCATCCAGCGCCGCGTTCCATTGGGGCGGGGGCAACTGGCCCCGGCGCAGGTCCGGCAGCAGCCGGATCGCGGCCGGGTTGAACTCCACCACGCGCCCCTCGGCGCCGATGATCACGCAGCCCTCGCGGATGGTGTCGAACACGCGCAGCCGGGCGTAATGGCCGATGTCCTCCAGATGCGTGCGCAGCGCGCAGAACCAGACCAGCACGGTCATCAGCGAGAACGTGGCGGGCGTGAGATCGCCGCCCAGCGGGCCGGTCCAGCGGTACAGGTAGGCAATATGCGTCAGCAGCGGCAGGAACAGGCCGCCCATCAGCACCGCGCGCCCGCGCGCCGACAACGCGGCGTTGGGCACCTGCGCGGTGGCCAGGAAGTACATGCTCAGCGCCAGCAGCGCGTAGGTCCACGCCGCCACGGCCGTGTAGCCCACGCCGTGATGGAACACCGCACCGGGCGAGACGCCGGGCGGCATCAGTTCGATCGAGGTCCAGATCAGGTGGTGCCGCTCGTTGGTGAAGACCAGCACCAGCGTGGCCACCGCCGCGAACACGGGCACCGAGAGCGCCGACCACGGCACCACGAAGCGCGGGCGGCTCAGGTGGATCATCGCCACGAGCCAGCCGATCGGCACGGCCACGATACCCGCGTACTGGAACTTGGCCCAGAAGATGCGCCCTTCGAGCCCGGTCTCGCTGATCTCCAGCAGCCGGCCGCCGCTCCAGATGGCCACGCCGCCCGCGAGCACCAGGAAGGCCCGGACGGTGGGATCGTCGCGCCGCGGCCACGCGGCGATGGCCATGCCCACACTGCAGACGACTGCAATGGTCAGGCAAAGGACGAGAGGATACGAGGGCATGACGAAGAAGGCCGGGACGGATGCAGGCGCGCCCGGCCTCCTGGCGCAGATGCGCGGACGGCGGCCTGGCAGGGCGACCCATTATAGGCCCCCGTGGCGAAGGCCCCGGCGCGGGCGCGGCGTGTCAGCGCCGGCTGCGGTCGGCGCCGCGCATGTCCTGGATGATCATGGTGCGGTCGAGCACGCCGTTATCGTCGAAATAGATGCTGAAATGCGCCGGCACGTAGCCGGGCAGGTACATCCGGTACGACCACGCCTCGCGCTTCATCAGCGAGTAATACTGGATCGGTTCGCGCGGCGCGCCCCAGCGCTGCAGCACGTCCTGCTTGGTCCAGACGCCGGGCCGGGCGGTGTAGATCTCGCTCTCGGTCAGCATCTGGCGGTAGTTGGTGAGCCGGCCGCTGGCGTCGAAATCGGCCGCGTAGACCTCGAAGCCATAGGGCTGCTTCGAGTAGATCCAGCGCTGCGTGCCATCGGCAAGCTGGTAGGTCTCGGTGGGGGCGCCGAACGTGTCGCGCACCGTGGCCTGCGGACTGCCCATCAGCTTGCGGGCGGTGTCCTCGGGCAGCAGCGAGGCGCAGCCGCCGAGTGCGAGGGCAAGGGCGACGGCGCCGGTCCAGGTGGGTATCCAGGTGGGAAAGCGGATTGACATGGCTGGGCCTCCGTAATGGTTCGCGCCGCGCGGGCGCGACGCCTTCGCGGGGAGCTTACACCACTCGCGGCACCCTGCCAGCCGGCGGCCCGCCTCAGCCGCGCGCCGCCCGCCACGGGCCGCGCACGACTTCGCGGTCGTCGATGGGCCAGTGCAGCGCCGCGGCCACCACGCCCAGCGCCATCGCACCCATCCACACCGGATCATAGGAACGTGTCAGTTCGAATACCAGCCCGCCCAGCCAGACGCCCAGGAACGAGCCGAGCTGATGGCCGAAGAACACGAAGCCGAACAGCGTGGTGATGTACCGCACGCCAAACACCTGCGAGACGATGCCGCTGGTCAGCGGCACCGTGCCGAGCCACAGGAAGCCCATCACGGCGGCAAACCCGTACAGCGTGGGCGCGCCCAGCGGCAGCAGCACGAACAGCGCCATGGCCGAGGTGCGCGCCAGGTAGATGCCGGCCAGCAGGTACTTGCGCGGATGCCGCCCGCCGAGCCAGCCAAACACGTAGGTGCCGGCAATGTTGGCCAGCGCGATCACGGCCAGCGCCACCATCGCGTCCCGGGGCGCCAGGCCCTTGTCGCGCAGATAGGCCGGCAGGTGGTTGGCGATGAACGCCAGTTGGAAGCCGCACGCCAGGAAGCCGAAGTTCAGCAGCCAGAAGCCCCGATGGGCGAACGCCTCGCGGATGGCGGCACCGAGCGGCTGGCCGTCGGCGGCCGCCACTGTCCCGCCCGCCCCTGCCGGGGCCAGGTCGCGGAACGGCAGCGCAAACGGCAGCAGCACCGCCATGGCCGCCGCGAACACCAGCAGCGCCTGTTGCCAGCCCACGCCCGAGAGCAGCGCCTGCGCGGCCGGCACCATCAGGAACTGGCCGACACCGCCCAGCGCACCGGCCATCCCCAGGATCCGGCTGCGTTGCGCCGGCGGCACCATGCGGCTGAGCGCGCCATAGACCACGCCGAACGTGGTGCCTGACTGGGCGATGCCGATGCAGACCCCGGCCATCGCCACGAAGCCGAGGTGCGACGACGCCAGCGCCATGCCGGCCAGCCCCGCCGCGTATAGCACCACGCCGGCCAGCATCGCCTTCCACGAGCCCAGCCGGTCGGCCACCATCCCCATGAACGGCTGGGCGATGCCCCAGATCAGGTTCTGCACGGCCATGGCGAAGGCCACCGTGTCGCGCGTCCAGCCACGCTCGGCGGCAATCGGCAGCAGGAACAGCCCCTGCACATGGCGCACGCCCAGCGCCAGGCCCAGCATCAGGCCGGCGGCCAGCAGCAGGAATGCGGTAGCGCGCCACCATGGCGCGGCGGCGGCGACGGAAGGGGGGCTGACAGTCTCGACGGACATGGCGGGCGCTCCGGGGGGAAGAGTCGGGATGGGACTATTTCAGGTGATCGGGGTGCCTTGCTCAACCGACATTTGGAGCCTTCTGACATTCCCGCTGCGCATGGCTGGCCGCCCGGTTCCGTGCTGTAATGAACGCCTCGTCCTGCCACGCTCCACCCCGCATCCCCATGACCGTGCCGCTCGCCCAACTGTTTCCGCTCGACCTGCTGAAGGGCTTTGTCGCCGTGGGGCGCCGCATGAGCATCACGCAGGCCGCCGACGACCTGTGCCTGACGCAATCGGCGGTCAGCCGCCAGATCCGCGCGCTCGAAGATCATCTGCGGGTGCGCCTGTTCGTGCGCCAGCATCGCGGGGTCGCCTTCACGCCCGAGGGCGAGCGGCTGTTTCGCAGCGCCGATGGCGCCGTGCAGCAGTTGCAGGACGTGGCCGGCGAGATCCGCAAGCGCGACGGGCGCCGGCCCGTCACCGTGACGGCCAGCATCGGCGTGGCGGGCCTGTGGCTGCTGCCGAGGCTGGGCAGCCTGCAGCGCCAGTTTCCGCGGCTCGACGTGCGGCTCTCGGCCAGCAACGCGATCAGCGACCTGCGCGCCGACGGCATCGACCTGGCCATCCGCTACTGCCCGGCCTCGGCCGCCCCGCCGCACGCCGAGCGGCTGTTCGACGAAACCATCGCGCCGGTCGCCAATCCGTCGCTGGGCGCGCAGGCGGTGGCGTCGGCCGAGGCGCTGGCCGGGCTGCCGCTGCTCGAACTGGACGATCCGCGCCCCTGGCTGGGCTGGCGCAACTGGCTCAGCGCCCACGGCTACCGGCAGGCCGCGCGGCGCGGCATCCTGCGCTTCAACCAGTACGATCAGGTCATCCACGCGGCGCTGGCCGGCCAGGGCGTGGCGCTGGGGCGGCTCGAACTGATCGAGCCCCTGCTGGCGGGCGGCCAACTGCACGTGCTGACCACGGCCGGCGCCGCCATGCCGAGCCCCAATGCCTATTGGCTGATCCATGCCACCGAACAGCCACGCGACGATGTGCGGCACGTGGCCGCCTGGATTCGCGAGGAGGCGGCCCGGGTCAGGCCAGGCGCAGCGCCAGCCGGCCCTCCAGGGGGCCGCTGATCTGGCATTGCGCCGCCCCGGCGCCGCGCAGCGCACTGAGGAAGTACGTGGTGCTCTCGCTCACGGGGTGGCTTTGCCCGGCCAGCAGCACGATGTCCTCGGAGCGTCGCGCCTGCGCGTGCTCCACGGTCACCCACAGGCTCCCCGCGCGGCAGGTGATACGCGCCCCGGCGCGCAGCGCCACGGGGATGCAGTCCGATTCGATCAGCAGGTTCCAGGTCATGGCAGGCTCCGTTTCCACGTTTGCAGTCTGGCCTGCCGGTGGCCCCGCTGCCATGAGCAATGGCGCGGCCGCCCATGAGATTCGCGCACGGTGCCGTGGAAAATAATCCTCAGGATTGGCTCAGGGCGTCCGTTAATATCGGCGTCGGCGCGCAATCTGACCCCCACGGCCGCCCCTGCAACCGAGACTTGCCATGGATCCCCTGTCGTTCGAATTCGTGAGTGTGGAAGAGGCCAAAAAGGTCCTCGATGGCGAGCCGCCCGCCTCGGCCCAGGTAGATTGGAGCGCGCTGCGCGAGCCGCCCGACGCCGCCAGGCTGGCGCTGAGCCCGGCCGCGCTGAAGTGGCTGGCCTACCTGCCGCGCGAGGTGCGGCCGCTCGAACTGTTCCATGCCTACCCGCGCATCGCCAACCAGATGGCCGCGCTCGGCAACGGGGCGGCGGTGTCCGCGCTGCTGTCCGAACTGCTGATCGACCGGCGCGGGGGCCGGCAGGGGTTTCCGGCCGGCGTGGCCACGGAGCTGACGCGGCTGCAGGAATACCTGCTGACGCTGCGGCAAGCGGGCGCGGCCGCGGACTAGAGCTGGTCTTCTACCGGCAGCATCCGCAGCACGCCAATCCCCATGTGCTGCCAGATGCTCATATCGGGCTCGCTGGTGAGCACCACTTCCTTGCCGTCCTCGATCGTGGTCCAGGTCAGCGATTCCTTGCCGCTGTCGTCTTTCTTCAACTGCACCCGCCAGGCAATCTGCATCAGGTTCTTTTCCATGTCCTCCACCAGGCGCGTGGCCATCGGCACGCTGTCGAGTACCACGCCCATCTCGGTATTGAGCTTGATCGAGCGCGGATCGAGGTTCAGCGAGCCGATGAACAGCAGGTGGCGGTCCACCACGTAAGCCTTGGCGTGCAGGCTGGCGCGGCTCGACGCGAACATCCGGCTCTTGCGCGTGCGGCTCTTCGCCAGATCGGCGTTGGCGGCCGTGGGCTTCAACTCGTAGAGTTCCACACCGGCCCGCAGCATCGGCTCGCGGGTTGGCGCATAGCCCGCGTGCACGGCCGCCACGTCAGTGGCGGCGAACGAGTTGGTCAGCACCTTGACGATGACCCCCCGTTTGGCGATGCCGGCAAGCCACTGGCGGTTCTCCTCGTCGGGGACGAAGTACGGCGAGACCAGCACCAGTTCGCGCTCGGCCTTTTCCATCATCGCGCGTAGCTGGGGGATGGCGTGGGTGGAGGGGTCGTCGGGATGGTCCTCGATCTTGTCGGCCTTGTCCGAGATCACGCGCGCGCCGCCAATGTAGCCGGGCAGGTGGCCCATCTCGATGCCGCGCGCCAGGCCGGCATCCACCAGTTCCTGCACCAGCGGGCTGGCCTTGGCCATGTCGCCCTTGGCCTCGATCTGCTTGCGGAACGCCTTGAGTTCGCCCGGCGCGGCGTCCTGGCTCTCCTTGAGCAGCGTGCTGACCGGGTAGGCGTTCTGGCTGTTCCAGTATTCGTCGAACACCTTGCTGGCGGCAGGAACGGCGGGGCCGCCCACCATCACGTCGAGGTCGCTGAAGCTCATGTCGGGCTTGGCCGAGAAGTACGCGTCACCGATATTGCGCCCGCCCACGATCGTCACGAGGTTGTCGATCGTCATCTGCTTGTTGTGCATGCGGCGATTGATCCGGCCGAAGTCGTACACCATCTCGGCCCAGCGCACCTTGCGGTTGGCGAACGGGTTGAACAGCCGTACCTCGATGTTCGGATGCGAGTCGAGCGCGGCCCAGGTCTTGTCCTGCTTGGCCGTATGGATGTCGTCCATCAGGATGCGTACCCGCACGCCCCGGTCCGCTGCGTCGATGACCTCGGCCAGCAGGACGCTGCCGGTAGTATCGACGTCATAGATGTAGTACTGCATGTCCAGCGTCTTCTGCGCGGCGCGCGCCAGCGCGATGCGCGCGGTCAGCGCGTCCGGCCCGGCGCCAAGCGGGTAGAAGATCGACTGTCCCGGATACTTGGCCAGCCGCGGCAGCAGGGCGCGCGCCAGCGTGGTGTCGGATGTATCGGCGACGGCCTGGCTCGGCGTGCGGCCGGCGTTGGCGGGCAGGCTCGCGCAGCCGGCCAGCAGGCCGCACCACATCGTGACGCACAGCAGCATCGCCAGGCCCTGCACGCCGCGCCGCCACAGCGGGTTGCGGGGCGCGCGCGGAAGTCCGGACGGCGCCCCGGCGCGTCCCCATCCGCTCAGCATCCTCGCCATGATCGTCTCCCAGACGTTCGTTTCCCCGGTGAATCAGTGTATGCAGCCCTGCAGGCCGCGTGGGCCGCAGCCCACGGCAATCCTGCCACTGGGCAGTTTGCCGGGCCGCCGGGGCGTGGCACAGCAGGTGCCGTCCGGTTCCGTTGTCGGCGTTTCTCCTGCACCGCGTTTCACGCAAATGGGCCACAGATCAAAAACCGAATCGCCGGACCGGTCCAGAATCGGTTCGCGCCATGTTGCGGCGCAACCGTTTCGGTCTTGGAAGACAGGTATGACGAAGGAGATGACAATGTTGTGGAAGAACACCCGGCTCTGGCTGCTGGCAGCGGCTGGCATGGCCGCGCTGATCCAGCCCAGCCACGCCGCCAGTGACGTAATCGCCACCCCTGAGCAGGCCCGTGCGCTGGCTCGCGAGGCCTATATCTACGGCTACCCGGCGGTGGCGTCGTACACCACGCTGTACTCGCAGGCCGTGGACCGCGGCGATGCCAATTTCAAGGCGCCGCTGAACGCGATTGGCCACGCCACCGGCACGTTCTCGCCGCGCGACACCGCGATCATCACGCCAAACGCCGATACGCCCTACTCGTTCGCCTGGCTCGACCTGCGCGCCGAGCCGATGGTGCTGACCCTGCCGGCCGTGGAAGCAGACCGCTACTATTCGGTGCAGTTGCTCGACATCTACACCCATATCTTCGGCTACTTCGGTTCGCGCGAGAACGGTAGCAAGGGCGGCCGCTTCATGGTGGCCGGGCCGGACTGGAAGGGCCAGGTGCCCAAGGGCATTGATGGCGTGCTGCGCAGCGAATCGCAGATCGCCTACGCGCTGTATCGCACCCAACTATTCGACGACGCCGACCTGGCGCGCGTGGCCGAGATCCAGAAGGGCTACACGGTCCAGCCGCTGTCGGCCTTCCTCCGGACCAAGCCGCCTGCCGCGCCGCCGGCCATCGCCTGGCCGCGCCCGCAGGCAGACACCACGCAGGGCGTGGCGCTGTTCCGCTACCTGGACTTCCTGCTCGGCCTGGCGCCCGCGCATCCCAGCGAGGCGGCGCTGATGCAGCGGCTGGCGGCCATCGGCGTGGGGCCCGGCAAGTCGTTCGACGAGAAGACGCTGAAGCCCGAGATCCGCCAGGCCATGGAGGCGGGCATTGCCGATGCCAAGGCCGACCTGAAGACGTTCCAGACCACCGATATCCGGGGCGGCAAGGTAACCTCCGCGCAGTTGTTCGGGTCGCGCGAGCAGTTGCGGAACAACTACATGTACCGCTACGCCGGGGCCGCGTTCGGCATCTACGGCAACACGGCGGACGAGGCGTTCTACCTCAACTACTACACCGACGCGAGCGGCCGGCCCCTCGACGCCAGCCAGGGCGCGCACTACACGCTGCGCTTCGCCAGGGACGCGCTGCCGCCGGCCAACGCGTTCTGGTCGATCACGATGTATGACGCCCGCACGCAGTTGCTGGTCGAGAACCCGATCAACCGTTACCTGATCAACTCACGGATGCTGAAGGGCCTGCAGCGCGACGCCGACGGCGGCGTGACGCTGCAGTTCCGGCACGCGGCCCCGGCCGGCGGCAACCAGAACTGGCTGCCCGCGCCCGATGGCCCGTTCTACGCGGTGCTGCGGCTCTATATGCCGAAGCCGGAAGCGGTGAACGGGCAATGGAAGAAGCCGCCGATGGTGAAGGCGGCGAAGTAGCCCCGTTGCCGGTCTTGCTCCCCTCGCCCATGAAATGGGAGGGGGGTGAAAACCAAAGGGGGGGAAGAAACGCTTCAAGACCCCATCTGCCACCCAAGCCCGAGCGCTTTCTGCAGCGAGACAAAGTCCTTCAGCAGGTTGGCATCGCCCGAGATCCGGTCCTGTTGCGCCACCACGCGCGTGCGTTCCACGTCGAGCCATTCGAGCATGCTGGCGGTGCCGGCGCGGTAGCGTTGCTGCTGGAGCGTCGAGGCCCGCTCGGCCGAGGCTTCCACGCGGCGCAGCACCACCACGTGTTCGCGCTGATGGCCGTAGCGTGACAGCGCCACGTCGGCATCGCGCAGCGCCTTGAGCACGGTGCCCCGGTAGTTGGCCTCGGCCTCGTCGCGGCCGCCTTCGGCGCTATCCACGCCGGCCGCCACCCGGCCGAAATCGAGGATGTTCCACTGCAGGCGCGGCAGCGTCAGCCACGTGCCATTGTCCTTGCGGGCGAGGTGGCCGGGGTCCATCGCGCTGAATCCAAGCGAGCCGAGCAGCGAGAGCTTGGGGAACCAGTCAGCCTTGCGCACGCCAATCTGGGCCGTGCTCGACGCCAGCCGGCGCTCCGCCGCGCGAATGTCGGGCCGCGCCTTGAGCAGCGCAGCGGGGTCACCGACTGCCACGGTCTCGGGCACGGCGGGCAGCGGTTGGGGCGTCGAGAGCATCGCATCGAGCGCGCCCGGCGCCCGGCCGGTCAGCCACGCTATCTGATCCAACGATTCGGCGATGCCGGCCTGCACCGGCGACATCTGGGCGCGCGTGTTGTCGAGCTGCGTCAACAGCCGCTCCACTTCGAGTTGCGACGCCACGCCGCGCGCCCGGCGCTGCTCGGTCAGGTCGAGCATGTCGGCTTCCAGTTTCTCCGACGCCTGCAGATGGGCCAGGCTCGCCTGCTGCTCGCGCAGCGTGACATACGCCTGCGCCACCTCGGCGGCCAGTTGCACGTGGGCGTCGGCCAACTGCGCGGACGCGGCATCGGCCTCGGCGGAAGCTGCCTCGATCGAGCGGCGCGTACCGCCGAACAGGTCGATCTCCCAGCTCGCGTCGAACCCCGCTATATAGAGAGACATCGGCCCGCGTCCACCACCCGACGATCCCTCGCCCGACAGCGCCGACAGATCGGGCGACCGGGTGCGCAGCATTGCGGCATCCAGCCCGACCTTGGGCAGCAGATTGGCTTTATTACTATTCAATCCGGCTCGCGCCTGCCGCACACGGGCGCGGGCGGCGTCGATATCGGGACTCTGTTTCAGCGCGTCGGCGATCAGCGCGTCGAGTTGGGTATCGCCAAGCGCGTGCCACCAGTCGGCCGCACGCGGGGCGCTGGCATCGGCCACGGCGGGCGCGTGCGGGAATTTGCCCGTGCCGATGGCGTTGGCCGCCACCTCGGGCGCAGTCCGGTAGTCAGGGCCGACGGTGCAGCCGGCCGCCAGCAGCGTGGCGGCCAGGGCCAGCAACCTGGCGTGAGAGAAGGCAGGCATGGTCAATGTCCGGCGGAGATGGGCGCGCCCGGACGGGGCGGCTTGAGCAACAGGGCCAGCGGCACGCAGCACAGCAGCGCGATGCCAAGGGCATAGAAGGTTTCCGAAAACGTCATCACGGCGGCCTGGCGCGCGATCTCGCCGCTGAGCTGGGCCACGGCCTGCAACTGGGCGTGGGCGTAGTCGCCACCCTGGGCCACGAAGCTGGCGATACTCGACGCCATGTGATCCTGCCCGATGGCGCTATTGGCGGTCACCGATTCGCGGATCACCGAGTCGTGGTACGCGTTGCGGCGGTCGATCAGCGTGCCAAGCAGCGCCAGGCCGATCGACCCGCCAAGGTTGCGCGCCATGTTGTAGAGCCCGGCCGCGTCGCCGGCCTCGTGCACGGCCACGGCCGCCATCGACGCCTGGTTCAGCGGCATCATCGCCAGGATCTGGCCAAAACCGCGCAGTACCTGCGACACCGTGAAATCGTGCCCCACGCTGTCGGCGGTCAGCCCGATATCGAGCATGCAACTGCCGAAGAAGCACACCAGCCCGGCAATCACGAGCCACCGGCTGTCGAACTTGCCGAGGATGCGCGGCAGCACCGGCATCAGCAGGAAAGCGGGAATGCCCGAGATCAGCATGATGCCGCCGGCCTGCTCGGCGTTATAGCCGGCAATGGTCGACAGAAACTGCGGCAGCAGGTACGACACGCCATAGAGCCCGGCCCCGACCACCGACACGATCAGGATCACGCTCGCGTAGCTCTTGTTGAGCAGCAGCCGCAACCGCACGATCGGCTGCCGGGCCGTGAACTGGCTGACCAGCATCATCGACAGTCCGATGGCCGACAGCAGCGACAGGTAGACGATGCCCTGGGACTCGAACCACTGCTCGCGCTGCCCTTCCTCCAGCACCACGGTCAGCGAACTGAGGCCGATGGCCAGCCCGACGATGCCGAGCCAGTCGGCCTTGAAGAACGCGTCGATATCGGCGCGCTCCGGCTTGAGCCCGAAGTACAGCAGCGGCACAAGTACCGCGGTGATCGGCAGGTTCAGGAAGAAGCACCAGCGCCAGTTGATATTCTCGGCCAGCCAGCCGCCCACCACGGGGCCCAGCAGCGGACCGAGCAGCACGATCAGTCCGAACATCGACATGCCGATCGGCATCTGGTGGCGCGGCAGCCGCGTGCGCACGATGGTCTGCGCGGTGGGAATCATCGCGCCGCCGGCAAACCCCTGCCCGATCCGGCCGATGACCATCTCGGGCAGGCTGTGCGCCATGCCGCACATCATCGAAAACGCCGTGAACAGCAGCGCGTTCCACATTAGGAAGCGGCGCAGCCCGAACACGCGCGTGAGCCAGGCCGTCAGCGGAATGATCACGATCTCGGCCATCAGGTAGCCGGTGGAAACCCACGTGCCTTCGGTGCCGGCCGCGCCGATCTGGCCCTGTATTTGCGGCAGTGCCGAGTTGGTGATCGAGATGTCGAGCGTGGCCAGCAGCGCGCCCAGCGAGCCTGCGGCCACGGCGATCCAGTCGGCCGCCGTGGCGTTCGCGGGAGGTGCCGTCGCTGCCGCTGCCGCCGGAAGGCGGGCGGCGCCGGCGTCAGCCATGGGCGGCCCCGTTGGCGGCGGCCGGCGCGGCGCCGGGCACCCGGGCGCTGGCCGGATGCAGGTCGCGCGTATCGACATCGACTACCACCGAGAGGCCCGGCACCAGCACCGGACGCGCCTCGTTCGGCACATCCACGTGGATGCGCACGGGCACGCGCTGCACGATCTTGGTGAAGTTGCCGGTGGCGTTCTGCGCCGGCAGCAGTGCGAACTGGGAGCCGGTGCCCGGCGACAGGCTGTCGACCACGCCGTGCAGCGCCTCGCCGGACAGCGCATCGACGTGCAGCGTCACCGACTGGCCGGGCCGCATGCGGCCCACCTGCGTTTCCTTGAAATTGGCGGTCAGGTACAGGTCCTGCACCGGCACCACGGTCAGCAGCCGCGTGCCGGGCTGGGCGAACTGGCCCACGCGCACGCCCTTGTCGGCCACGCGTCCGGCCTGGGTGGCGCGCACCACCGTGTCTTCGAGGTCGAGCTTTGCCTTGCGGGCGCTGGCCTCGGCCACTTCCAGCTGGGCGCGGGCCTGTTGCAGGCGGGTCTGCAGCGTGACGGTCTGGCTCTGCTCCACGCGCAGCGCGGCCTCGTTGGCGGCCAGCGTGGTGCCGGCACGGGTCTGGGCGTTGCGCAGTTCGGCGGTGCGTTCCTCGGTTTCGGCGCCGGTCCTCACCAGCGGCGCATAGCGCTCGACCTGCGACGCGGCATAGCGCGCGTTGGCGCGGGCGCCGTCCACCTCGGCGGCGGCCTGCGCGATCCGGGCCTTCTGCTGCTGCAGGTCGGCGTCGGCGCGCGCCACGTCGGCCTGGCGCGACGCCACATTGGCGGCCGACTCGTCATAGGCCGCCTGGTACTGGCGGTTGTCGAGCCGCACCAGTTCCTGCCCGGCCTTGACCTGCTGGTTGTCTCGCACATAGACCTCGGCCACGTAGCCGCTGACCTTGGGCGCCACGGTCACGCTGTCTGCCTGGATATAAGCGTCGTCGGTCGATTCGATGAACCGCCCGTGCACCCACCAGCGCACGCCAAAGGCCAGCGCCACGGCCAGGGCCACGGCGCCGCCGCCGATCAGCAGCGAGCGGCGGCGGGAGGTACGGGTAGATGGGGACGCAGCGGGCGCCGACGGCGCGGCAGTGGCCGAGGCCACGGAAGTGGGGGCGGACATGGGATTCGGGGGCGAAAGTGACGCGCAATTATTCCACTTGGAAGATTTATGTCAACTGATATATTTTCGCCCTGTTAGTATTGCGGCCTGTTCCCCACCAGCACCACCGACACCAGGACACCAGGACACCATGGCGCGACACCGGCCAACCGCCGAAGGCGGCTACCAGCGCGGCGAGGAAACCCGCGCACGGATCATCGATGCGGCCCTGCGGCTGTTCGCTGCCCACGGCTTCGACGGCGCGTCCACGCGCGACATCGCCAAGGCGGCCAACGTCAACGCCCCGGCACTGCAGTACTACTTCGACAACAAGGAAGGCGTGTACCTGGCCTGCATCGACTATTTTGTCGAGCGCGCCTTCGCGCTGGTGCAGGACGTGGTGGTGGCCGCCGAGGCCCAACTGGCCAGCGACGATGTGAGCGACGAGGAACTGGTCGAGACCTACCTGGCCCTGCAGGCGCGCTTCGCGATGTTTCTCTACGAGTGCCCGGAAACCGACCACTGGCGCCAGTTCATGGCGCGCGAGCGGGCCGGACTGGGGCCGCCAGGTGCGTTCGAGCGCATCGACGCCGGCATCAACCGCCGGCTGTTCGCGCTGACCTCGGCACTGATCGGCCGCCTGATCGGACAACCGGCCAGCGACGAGAACACGCGCATCCGCGCCGTCGCCATCGACAGCCAGATCGCGGCATTCAAGGTCATGCGACGCCACATCCTGCGCGCGCTGCAGTGGGAAGGTTTTGGCGAAGCCGA
This sequence comes from Cupriavidus agavae, assembly GCF_004217045.1. Taxonomy (GTDB): domain Bacteria; phylum Pseudomonadota; class Gammaproteobacteria; order Burkholderiales; family Burkholderiaceae; genus Cupriavidus; species Cupriavidus agavae. Next base: position 106,737 of record NZ_SGXM01000004.1, on the reverse strand, counting down.
AACACAGAAGGTCCAGGAAGTGCTGCAGGAGCACACGCGGCTCCTGCTGTTGGGGCTGATCGCCCGGCGCGAACAACAGCGCAAGGCAAACTAGAGCAACAGCTCTAATTGAAGTTGGATTGGCGATAGATTTATCATAAAGTCCATTAAATTCAACGACTTACTAGACGGACGCGCCTTATCGCCCTCCGCCAGCGCCCATGAAATTTAGGAACTTTACGATTGTGTTTGCAGAAACTCCTTGCTTACCTATCTAGTAGTAGATACTATTCGGTCCATGGAACGACGCAGCGCAGCAGACAGCAGTACTGAAGCAGACGCGGCGGGCCAAGCAACAAAGGACAGTGCAGCAGCATCCGAACCGGCAACGGTCTTTTTTCAGCGCCGCGAACCTACCTACCAGTAGATAGCAACGCCGGACAGACCACCGGACCTGACAGATAGTGACTGGCCCCGCGACCGACACAGACGAGATCGCCCGGCCTTACGCAAGGAGAGCATCATGACCGCCAAGACCATCCTCACCGCCGCCGCCCTCGCCGCCGCTTTCGTAACCGGCGCTGTGCAAGCCGCCCCCGCCTCGCAAGACAGCGTCTACGGCTACACCCACCGCGTGCAGGACCAGCGCAGCGCGTTCACCGATGGCGCACGCCAGGGCAAGTTCGACACGTTCTCGGAAGGCGCCCGCGTTGGCAAGGCCGACCCGTTCACGGACGGCGCCAAGGTCGGCAAGGCTGACCCGTACACCGACGGCGCGCGCATCGTTGCTGGCCTGGACACGGTTGGCGTCTCGGCCAGCCCGGCCCGCAAGGTCGATCCGTACCTGGACGGCGCCCGTGGCGTGAACGAACCGCGCAGCCCGTACTACGACGGTGCCCGCACCCGCGACGTGTACACCGACGGCGCCCGCGTCTGAGCATCGCCTGATGCAGGCGGCCGAACAGCAGTAGCCGGAGTCCATGAGGTCTCCGGCAACCCTCTCCCCCGGAGTCCATCATGAGCTTCAAGAACAGCGCCCTGATCGTCAGCGGCTGGCTGGCGCTCACCGCCGCCAGCGGCGCAGCCGCCGCGCTCGTCGCCACGGCATTGCCGGCCTGACCGGCAATGCCGGCGCGAGACCGCCGTACCGCAATTCCTCAGTACCGCCCGGGCCAGCCTATGCTGGCCTTTCTCGCTTGTCTGCCGGCGGATGCTTTCAATATTGATACGCCACCTGTAATCCCGCAGTCAGCCCGGCGGTATGCAGGTGTTCTGGCTTGTAAACCGGCGTACCAACAAACATGTCATACGACAGACTGCCCAGTCTCGATCCGCCCAACCCGCCGCGCAGGCCGAGGACGGCGCCCGCCAATTGTTTTCCAACCTGATTTTTAGTGGCTGGCCCGGCAACCCGGCCATAATCCAGCCCAGCGTATAGCGATTGCCCCGTCGCCCCCAGTGGAACCTGCAGTTCATTGCGCCAATAGAATCCGCGTTCGCCCGCCAGCATGCTTTCCCCGTCGAACCCCCGCACGGTATATCGGCTGCCAATGGTCAGATCGTCGACGTAATACAGGCGGTCGTTGGTGTACTGGCCGCGCACTGTCGTGACGAAGCGGAAGGGCTGGTCGGCCAGCTTGAATGGCACGGAGAGGTTCGCGTCGACCACCATCATCCGGTAGCGCCACGTCGCCCCGCCTTCCGCGGCCAGCCGGTCATCCTGCGCGCCGAAAGCCCCCAGGCCCTGGCGGTATGAAACCGTGGCGTCGAGCTGGGACCGACCGAAGTAATGCCTGTCCGTGATGCCGAGTTCCAGGATCGTATTGTTCCGGCGCTGATTGGGTAGCTCGGAATCCGCGATAAAGCTCCGGCCGAACCGGCGCGTCAGGCGCATCTGCATCCCGAGCACATCGTTCTGGCTGCGGCGCAGAACCCGATGCAGTTTCAGGTCAACGTTTTCCGATTTCCCGCTGGAAACGAACGTCTGGTTGACGCCGGCGATTTGCTGGAAATAGTTGCTGCTCGATGCGGAAAGGGTCGCGGTCCAGTAACCCCATGGAATCGCGTAGAACGTATTCCAGCCTCGGGTGCCATATTCCTTGTCATCGACCATCACATCCTGGCTGAAGCCGACATTGAAAATATCGCTCAGGCCCAGCGGGTTATCGATACCCAGACTCAGATTTCCCTGCCATTTTCCCGTGGAACGCGACCCCGAATTATCGACCGACGCCACTAACGTCCACGGCTTGCCGCGCTTGACCGTGATGACCACGTCGCTGATACCCGGGACCGGCGTCGGCATGATCTGCATGTCAACGTCCTGACTGGCGACGCGTTTCATCTGCTCCAACCCCTGTTCCAGATCGCGCAGATTCAACAGTTCCCCGGCCGAAGCCGGAAACGCAGCCTTCCACGTCCCCCAGACATCGGCCTCACTGAATCGGATTTCACCAATCACGCCGGGGATCAGGGCCAGCTTCAACGTACCAGACGTCAGATCCTGCTCGGGCACCAGCACCCGCGTGGTCACATAACCGCGCGAAAGAATCGCCTGGGATAGCCCCTTGACCAGCGTCCCGACGCCCTGACTGCCAACGCATTCGCCCCGGTAATGGTCAAGCCAGCTCCGCGCGAAGGCGAATGGGTCCATCGGCAAGGCCGAGGCACCGCTGGCCTGCAGGTCAGCCGGGAGGTCGGCCGGCACTTCAAGAACGAAACGCTGGATGGGAAAACAGGGGGCTTCCTTGGGAAGCGGTGGAAACTCCGCCTGCTCGGCTGCAGGGGCCAGCACTGCCGGGGCTTCCACGGCGGCACTACGCTCCCGCGCTTCCTGCTGCTGGCGATTGCGCTGCTCCTGCTCCGAGTTATTCAGGGCTGCGGCCTGGCGGGGAGTTGGAGGTGTCTGCGCCATCGAGACGGATGGCACGCTCAAAAAGCCGACCGCAAGCGCGGCGGCGGTGGCGATTTGGGAAGGTTTTGGAAACATCGGCGTTGGAGAGGCCAGAGGGGGCGTCCGGGCCGGTCGAAGGATTAAGTTGGTCAGGGGGCGGATTACGTAGCGCTGGAGGTCTCGTTATTTAAGCGCTCTGGCGGGTCGTTAAGCATTCCGGCACTCAGTCGTCGCCGAGCTGCGTGCGCCGTTGTGGTTCACTCAGTCTTGCTCCCAGTAGCTTTTTTTCGGTGGTTCGCCTCGCTCCTCCCGGCGGATTTTTCTCCATCCCTTGATAAAACGAAAGCTGGATGTCGTAAATATCATCAAGAAAAAGGGAGTTCCACGGGAAACGGAGCGCCAGTCGTATCCCGATAAGTGGGAGATTATCAGCCACGCGAAGATAATGATAGCAATTACGGCGTAAGAAAGCAGAACCTCCTCCAGTAACTTCTTCTTGGCGGCGGTATATCGAGCAACTGGCTCGTCCAGAGTGGACGAAAAGTCGGAAAATGAGTCGTCGGGATCTTTGCTGTGGCCCTCGTTACGTGAGGGTCGAGTTACAACTCTCACCAGTACGAATAGTAACGTGAGAAATGTCGCCAGGCCAATCAAGGATAATTCGATGCTTCCCAAGCCAAGTTTTGTTCGACTGTGATCTACAATCAGATACGAAAAGAAGGCGGAGGCAAAGATTGAGCTAATAATCTTTTCGCGCCGCATTTTGGATTTCGACTCTTCGTCGTGCCAACTCATTTGCAATTTCCGTTCGGGTCATAAATACGAATGCTTTAAAAAAATGTCAAGAGGCCGGGTTTTCCACGATTATGTGCATTTCTTTCATGTGGCACCGGGCGCGTCGGTCTGGTGGATAGCTCATGCTGATAAATCCGTTGTAATTTTCTTTTCCATCGGGATTGATAATTGAAGCTGACACACCATTTTTGCACATGAACACAATTCCATTGGATTGGATCGAGGGAATCCATCCTATGGAACCTAGTAGAGAAATATAGTTCGACGAGTGATCCGTTTTCCAAAATTCCGGTGCGGTCTTCAATGATAGGATTACGCTCATCGTTTTTTTCTTACGATCGTCGTCGTAATCTACTATTTCACGTACCTCCTTAATAAGGATACTCATATCCGCTCTCATCATTTTGCGAAAATTCCGAACGTCGCCTAATGTTGGCCCTGTGACGCATGAGTAAATCATTCCGCTTGCGACTACAAGAGTAAAAGCGAGCGAAAAAATCATATTTTTATTACTTTTCATTTGTCTCCCTACTGCTCCGCGGCCGCGTCCTTGAGCTTGCTGCCGGCGATGCCGCCCATTGACTTGGCCATGGTCTCGCCAGCCGCCTGGGTGGCTGACATTACTTGCGGGAGAATGTAACTAGAAGAATCCAAGCAAAACCCGCAATTATGCCAAGACCAACACCTTTCTTAAGTCGAGTCAATGCGCAATCAATGTCGATGTCATGCCATGGTGTACCACTTGCCAAATACTGAAGCAAAGTTGGATTGCCAGAATCGGTGCAATCATAAATTATTCCACACCATCTCACGCCGACAGAATTTCCGAATAGCTCATTCAGTAAGGGCGGTACGACAAAATCACCCACAAAAAATATTGTGGTTACTAAAGTGGTGAAGGTTAGGATGATCACTGCCATCTGACGCATCGTCAATCTGTAGTGAATTTTCATTTCTGAAGATTCTCGGCCTTATTTTTAATCCAATTGCCGATTGGCTCTTGAAAGAATCCCGCTCCTGTACCAGCCGCGATACCTGGGATTGCGCTGGGAGAGTTCCACTTGAGTATCCCGTGGCCCACGTCGATCCAATCTGGTGTCCACCATCCTCTTGGATCGATTGTGCTCGCCACAGGAGTTACAATGGCTTTCCCCATGCCATATCCCGCTACCGCACCCCCTACGGCGCCTGCAACGGCAGCATTTGGATTTTCGCCTTTCTGAGTGGCTCCAAAAAGCGCGCCGCCTGCGCTAGTTCCCAATGAGGATCCAAGTCCCGACCCTGTGGTAATGAATCCGATGGCTGTACTAATTCCGATGTCCATCCAGCTCTTATTTTCCGGTTGCGCTAGATAATTTGCGCCACCACTAATGCCTGCGCCAAATAACTTTATGCCAGCCGCAGTTCCACTTCCTCCGGTGAGATATCCCATCCCAACCAAACCAAGACCTAGCACCGCCGGCCCAACCGGATCCTTCTTCATATTGGCTTCGACAAGCTCGTTATACGTCTGCCCGGCTCCCACCTGCGACTGCCCGAGATCGTAACCAGCCCGATTGACAGGTATAAGCTCACGATTGAAATCGTGATTTACATATTCAGCTTCGGTTGAGCCGTTGCAATTCAGATTTTGGCATCCCACGATTTTACGGACGTCATAATCATGCTTGCCGCCCGCGGCGTTGGCCGTGCGTTCATCCGAGTTCCGAAGAATTTCAGCCACGATACGGCCTTCGGCCTCCTCTAACGAGATGCCAAGCTTTTCGGCCACTACCTTTGCATTCTTCGCGGCCAAGTCATATTCAGTCTGATGCAACTGCCGATTAAACCGATCCGCATTCGCCCCAGTCGCCGCCCCGGACCCACCGCCAACCGCAGCCCCAATCCCTCCAGCCAGCACATTCGCCGCCAGATTGCCGATTGCCTCGTCCAAATTGGCATTTCCGCTGCCAACCCCATCCGCCACCGACTGCCCGAGCGAAGCCAGCTTCCCGGCCGCGAGCGAGGAAGCCCCTGCGCCGACCGCCCCGGCCAGCGCATTCCCACCTCCCAACCCGGCAATCATCGCCCCGCCGGCGGCGTGGAGTGCGGCGCGGTAATCACCGCCTTCCTTCCAGCCTTCGACATCGGCGGTGGCCTTGGCCAGTCCGGCGCGGTTTTCCTCGCTGGGGTCGGCGTCGAAGGCTTGCTGTGCTTTCTTTTGCTCCGCGGCCGCGTCCTTGAGCTTGCTCCCGGCGATGTCGCCCACTGACTTGGCCACGGCCTCGCCAGCCGCCTGGGCGGCGGACATCATGTCGGCCTGCTTGTTCAGCAGGTCTTCGAGGTTGGGGCCTTTGCCCACGCCCGAGTTGGTATCGGTCGTATCTCGGTTGAGGGTTGCCACGTCCTGCTGCTGGTTAGCCGCGTCGGTGATGTCGATCGAGCCTTGCGCAATACCGGATTGCGCGATGCCGCGCTGGCTGCCGCTTTCGCTCTGGGGGATCATCGGGCTAACGCCGCCGGTGTTCTTGCCCGAGGTCTGGCCGGATGTTTCGTCCTTGACCTTCGGTCCGAAGGTGAGGCCGCCGGCCACCCCGAACGAGGTGCCCTTGAAGTCCGACTTGTTCTCGATATCGCTCCAGCTCACGGTGCCGGTGGTCAGCTTGTTCTTTTCCCTGTCGGCCCTGCTGGCGATGACGGCGCCCTTGAGATCGGTGTTGCCCTTGACCCGGATGTCGAAGCCGCCGTCGCCGGCCCGGATGCCGGACTGTTCGGCCACGTTGGCGTAGCTGCCGTCAGCCTTGCCCTTCGAGGCCGAGAACGAGCCGCTCAGCCCGCCGCCCTGGCTGAAGCTGAGGCCGCCGCCCATGCTCTGTTGCCGGGCTTTGGTTTCTTCGGTGTCCTGCCGGCTGGCGAGGTTCAGATTGCCGCCGATGTCGGCCGCCACCTTGCCGCCGCTGACCACGCCGCCGAGGATGTTGGTGTCGCCGCCGGACACGATCGAGACCGATTCACTGCCGGTGACGCGGCTGTTGACCTGCGTGGTGCCGGTGGTGTCGCTGTTACCTTTGCTCTTGGAGCCCGACACCGACACGCCAAATCCCTGTGCCCCGTACGACACCCCGATGCTGCCGCTGCTCGATTTGTTCGTGCTGTGGCTCTCGTAGGTGTCCGTGGCGGAGACCACGTTGACCTGGCCCCTGGCCGCCAGCCCCACATGTGTGCCCGAGACGCCGGAGCCGATGATGTCGAGGTTGCCGGCCGTCTGGTTGCCGTCGGCGTCGGTGCCCGTGGCGATGAAGACAGCCTTGCCGCCGGCCTGCACGTTCGATCCGGTATGCGTGGTGCTGTCCTGCGTGAGGGTGGTCTTGCTCTTGCTGGTGCCCAGCGAGAGCGTGATCGCGGTACCCGCCAGACCGCCGCCGGCCAGGCTGTTGACCGCGTCGCCGGCGCCCCTGGCCGCGTCGTACGCATCGCGGCCCGCGGCGATGCCCCACAGCGCCGAGGCCCGGCCATCCTGGCTCTTCGATGCGGAACCGACCTTCTGCCCCGCGTTGATGGCCGAGCCCAGGGCGCCGCCGCTGACGCCGAGCGTCAGGCCAGTCTGCTTGATCTCGTGGGTTTCGTCGTGGTGCGCCTTGCCCTTGGCGGCTTCGATGACCACGTCCGCGCCCACCCCTTTGAGGTCTTTGGCGGCGATCAACTGGCTGCCAGTCACCCGCAGCGTGGTGCCGGCCCGCAGGCTGACATTGCCATCGGTGCTGCCGACCAGGCTGCCCGTCTGCGTCACTGCGCTGTCGTTGTAGGTGTCCTTCTGGTCGCGCGAGCCATAGGAAAGGCCGCCGCCCGTCGCGCCAAAACCTGAGGCCCGGGTGCGCGAGTAGCTGCTGCTCTCGCTCGTGCTCTCGGCGGCGGCGATGCTCAGATTGCGGCCCGCTTCGAGCCCCAGGTCCTGCGTGGCCGCCACGGTCGAGCCGCTGATGGCGAGATCGCGGCCCGCGGTGCCGAGGATGGCGTCGCCGGACACCACCGAGCCCACGGCCACGGTCTCGCGCGAGCTGGCGGTTTTGGTCGTCTCGGATTTCGACATGAAGCCCGATGTCTTCGATTGCGACCAGCTTTGCGATGCGTGCCGTTCGGTCACCGTGCCAATGCCGATGTCGCCGGTGGCCACCAGCGCCACGGCGCCGCCGGGGCTGTCAGCGGTGCCCGTGCTGACCGACGAGCCGAGGATGGCGACGTTGCCGGCCCGCTGCGGGCCGGCGTCCACCGGGGCGATGCCGTTGGCCTGCAGGAACTCGCCCACGGCGGCGGTTTGCCCGGCCCCCAACGTGGCATTGCTGCCCGCCTGGATCGCACTGCCGCGCGCAGTTTCGTCGAACGACGATGCCGTGGATTGCGACCGCTTGTTGCTGAACGAGGCGGACTCGCGCGACTGCGTATCCAGCGACGCGGTCACCGTGGCGTCGCGCCCGGCGAGCAGGGTGGCGTTGCCGCCGGCCCCGATGGCCGAGCCAATCAGCGACGCGTCGCGTCCGGCCACGGCCGTCACGCTGCCGCCGGCCTGCACGTGGCTGCCGACGCCCGTACTGGTCCGCTCGCGCAGGAAGTCGCTGCCACCGTTCGCGCTGGCATCCTGCGTGGTGCCGGTGGTCGCCGTGCCGAGCGACAGGTCTCGCCCGGCGCCGAGCAGGGCGTCCTGGCCCGCGTTGACGCTGCCGCCGGCCATGTCGATGTCGCGCCCGGCCAGCACGCCCACGCTGTTCGTGGCCGAAATGGATCCCGCCGCCCCCACGCCCGTGGCGCTCGCGCTGTTGCCGTTGGCGAGGGTCGTGGTGTTCGTGATCGTGTGTGCTGCGTTGATCACGTCTCGTCCGGCCGTCACCAGCGTATCGGTGCCGGCGATCCGGCCGCCCACATTGCGGACGTCTTCCTGTGCTGCCACCAGCGTCGTGCCCACCGCACCGATGGTGCCCTGGTTGACCACGTTCGTACCCACCACCTGCGTGGCGAGGTCGCCGACGATCCGGCCGCTGTTCGCCACGGCCCCGGCGGCCTGCAGGCTCACCTGCTTGCCGCTGACCAGCGCGCCCGCGCCTTGCAGGTCGACGGTGCTGGCTTGCGCCAGGTAGACCTTGGGCACCAGCACGCTCTGCTGCGTGCCATCGGGCAGGGTCACATCCTGGCTGACCATCCACACCATGTCCGAGGTGAGCTGCGACATCTGGTCGGCGCTCAGGCCAACGCCGGGGGTCAGGTTCAGCGCGCCGGCATGGGCCACGCCGCTGTCCATCAGCGCCTGGTACTGCGCCAGGTTGTCGCCATGCGCGCCGAGGAACGTGCGGCCCGTCAGTTGCGTGACCTGATCCCGGATCAGCCTGGCCTCGTAGTAGCCGTCGCCGAGCCGCTTCTGCGTCTGCATCGGGTCGAGCCCGAGCTGGCCGAGCATGTAGTCGCTCGAAATGAACTGTGAGTACTGCGTGAAGCGCGGGTCGGTGGCGATCAGGTAGGTGTCGCCCGGCGCGGTCTGGTGGCGGTACAGGCCGTTGGCCGGCAATCGCAGGTCCGGCATGCCCTCCTGCCGGCCGGTGCCGCCGCCGTCACCGCCCGTGACGGTCTCGCCCGCGCGGTTCACGGTGGTGATGTCGATGGCCTGCCCGGAGGTCTTGACGGCCTGGTTGGCCGTGGCGATGGCGGGCAGGCTGGCGACGGTCGTCGGCGCCTGCGGTGTGGTGGGATAGGCGATGTCGTGGAAGCTCTCGCTGCGCCCCGTGCGCTGGTGCCAGTAGAGCGTGGACGTCTCGGTCGTCGTCACGGTCCGTTGCAGGGCCGTCCCGATGTCCTGCACCGCCCCGGCGTCGGCCACCCGGACCAGATCGCCGCCGGCCGCCATGATCGAGGCGTGGTTCAGGATCTTGCCGCCCCGGCTCTGCATCCGGATCGCACCGCCGGCCTGTATCCGGGCCGGATCCGAGGCGCTGACGAGCCGGTCGGTCGCCGTGGTGGTGGTGATGGTCCGGAGAATCTCGTTGTGGTCCGTGCCAATGTGCTTCTGGCGGACTTCGTCGGGCCGGATATGGACTTCCGGGTCAAAGTCGGGCCAGAAGGTGATGCTGTAGGTATCGCCGTTGTCCCGGATTGCCTCGAAGTACTGGGTGGGAAGGGTGGTAAGCGCGCGCGAGCAGACGTAGGTCTCCATGTTGCAGCCCTTTTCCGGATCCTGCCCGTGGAACAGTTCGATGGGAGCTTCGAGGAATGACAGGCTGCGCTTGCCGGTGTCGAGGTTCGCCACAGTGCGTTTGTCCACGGTGACCGTGATCGGCGTGCGCAGCGCATCGGTCTGCGGCGTGCTGACGCTTGCGTTCTCCGTGCCCCAGCGCCAGGCCGGGAAGGTGATGCTTGCGTAGTACTGCAGGTCCCGGCCTGTCAGCCCCGCCTGCCACAGCTTCAGCTTCTTCGTGGTCGTTGTCGGCGTGCCAGCCTCGGTCACGATGCTCGTGCGCGTGTTGCTGACCTCGGTGGCCGCGATGTCGATATCGCCCTCGGCCTCGATCGTGGCCGACCGGTTGACCAGTTCGGCCATCTGGTTGACGAGCAGGCCCGTCTGCGCATCCCGTTCGCCGTCGCGGGCGATCTGCAGGTCGCCCGCACTGTAGAGCGTGGCGCCGTCGAGATTCCGGACCGAATCGGTGGCGTAGACGTGCAGGTTTCTTACCGCCGCGACCAGTGCCGCCGGGCCATGGTTGACCACGCTCCCGCCTTGCACGGTGACGTCATTGCCGATGATCGTGCCGGTGTTGGTAGTCGTGGCGGCGTGCGTGCGGACCGTATCGCCCTCGATGCGGCCGGCGTTGGCGAGGGATTGCGTGGCCTCGACGGTAGTCGAACTGCCAACCATGCCGGCACCCCCGGCATTGACCACCTCGGCGCCTTGCACGGTCAAGCCGCCCACCGCCGCGAGCGTGCCGGTATTGGTCAGCTTGCCGCTGGCCAAGACGCGCATGTCCCCGTCGGCGCGCAGCCTGTTGTCGGCATCGTTCTCGTAGTCGCCGGCGACATCGAGCGACAGGTTGCTGCCCGCCGCCATCTCGCCGCTGCCCGAGACGGCGCCCGCCACGGTCACGTCCCGGTTGGCCTTGATGGCGCCCTTGAGGTTGTCGAGCGAGGCGACGCGAATCGTGACATCGGTGCCGCCGAGCACCTGGCCGCCGGCATTGGCAAGCGTGGCGCCGGCGTGATCGAGCGTGAAGCGCTTGCCGCCGTAGAGCAGGCCCTTGCGGTTGTCGAGCGCCACCGGCCCCACCAACGACAGGGCGCCTGCCGCCTGTACCGCGCCGTCCCGATTGTCGAAGCGGGCCGCTGCCATCGAGGCGCTGCCTTGCGTGCCGATCTGTCCGCCCCGGTTCGACACGCTGCCCGCCGCGAGGGACATGTCGCCATGGCTGGCCATCTGGCCCCGGTCGTTGCTCAGGGCGCCCGCAGCGTTGGCGGAGAGCTTGCCGCCCGCCGTCGCGGTGGCGCCGGACAGGTCGAGATCGCCAGGGCCGGCCCGCAGGTCGAGATTGCCGCCCGGTACGGTCTGGCTGCCGGCCAGATCGAGCCCCGCGCCTTGCAGTGTCACGTTGCCGCTGGCCTGGTTCTGGCCGGTCGCGGACAACGTCCCGGCGGTGGCCACCACGCTGAGGTCCGCCGGGGCGCCGGCCGTGCCATCCCGGCTCACGCCCGCCGCCAGCGTGCCCGTTGACGCCACACTGCTGCCGGCGATCGACATCCCGCCTTGCGCGGCCAGCGTGCCGCTGTTCGACAACGCGCCGCCGGTTTCGATCGAGACATCCTGCATGCCATAGGTGGTGCCGGTGTGGTCAATCCCGTCGCGGGCGCGGGCGACAACGTTTGCGCTCGCCGACGCCTGCCCGGCCAGCACCAGACGGCCCGCGGAAGTCAGCCTCAGGTCGCCGGCCTGTGCCGCCGCCACGCCGCGCAGCGACACGCCCACGCCGTGCTCGGTGGACGCCAGCAGGATCTTGTTGGCGTACATGCCGCCCAGTTCGGCGACATCGATGCCGGCGGACGGGGCAGGGCCGGCACCGGTGACTGGCGTGGCGGCCAGCGTATCGCGCCTGACGTCGTTGGCGCCGGCCACCACGCCCAGCTGGTTCGCGTACAGCGCGGCGTTGACCTGCACCGCGCGGGCGATCAGATCGACCTGATCGACGTTCGCGGCGTTCAGTCCATCGCCGTTCACTGAAATCTGCCCGGCCGTCACGCGGAAGGCATCAAGGCTGCCGCTGCCGCCGTAGACCGGCGCGCCAGTGGTCAGCGTGGCACGGCTGGTGTTGATGAAGCCGGCACCATCGACCAGGATCCCGTTGGGATTGGCCACGATCACCTCGCTGCGCGGCCCGGCCACTTCGAGGTAACCCCGTAGCTGGCTCGGGTTGGCGCTGGTCACCTGATTGACGATGATCCGGGCCGAGCCGCCCGGCAGCAGGTTGGCGTTGCCGTTGATGAAGCCGGCCTGCCGCGTGGCGATGGCGGTCGGCGAGTTGTTGAGGATGACGCCAGACTTCGGCACGTCGAAGCGGCTGTAGTCGTTGATGGAAACGCCCGCGCCCGAGGGCCGCGTGATATCGACCTGCGGCAGGCCGTTCGCGGTCTGGCCGATGGTGGGGCGGTGCGCGCCCGCGTTCGGGTCCGCCACGACCTGCGCCCAGCCATCCACGGGCAGGCCCGCCGCGATCCAGGCCGAGAGGACCAGCGTTGGCACGGCAAACCGCACGGCGGTGGTGGGGGTGGTGGGGGTGCCGCGCGTGCCAGCCCGGCTACCTGCCTCCCGGCCCTTGCCCCGGCCCGTGGCGGTTTCCTCCACGGCCATGAGCATGCGGCGATGCGGGTTGAAGACGAGGCGGTAACAACGGCGATTCATGGTTCGGCCAAAGCGCGGATTGCGGGATGGCGCGGACTGTAACCGCCGAATACCTGGTCAGACCTTAACGCAAATCAATGCCGGGCGAATCGATCGAAATGGCGTTTTTACTATGTACATCAGGGACTTGATGAGGACTGACCCGCCTGCGTTCCTGCCTGATCAGCCGGGCACCTGCAGCACGTTGAGCAGGTCAGCCAGCGCGAACGGCTTGCGCAGCGTCAGCGCATCGGGCAGGACCATGCGCTGGGCCGGTGTCAGTACCACGTCGTAGCCGCTCAGGAAGATCACGCGCAGCGCCGGCCGCAGCTGGCTGGCCTCCAGCGCCAGGTCCACGCCCGAGGTGCCGGCCAGTCCGACATCGGTCAGCAGCACGTCGATGCCATCGGCCTGCAGCGCGGCCAGCGCCTCGGCCTCGCTGCTGGCCTCGATCACTTCCATGCCGAACATCCGCATCAGTTCCGCGGTGCTGGCGCGCACCAGTTCGTCATCCTCGACGAACACGATGCGCTGGCTCACCGGCGCCGGATCGGGCACGGGCGAGCCTGCAAGGGGCGGCGCGGGCGGCGCGGCTGCGGGCGGTTCGGCCGGGGCCGGCGGCAGCGTGGCGCCGCCGCTGACCAGCATCTGCCGGACCTTGCGCGCCAGCGCCTCGTGCGTGTAGGGCTTGCTGAGCAGTTCGATGCCGGCGTCGAGCCGGCCGGTGTGCACGATGACCGTATCGGTATAACCGGACGTGAACAGCACCGCAATGCCGGGCAGGCGCTCGCGCACCTTGCGCGCCATTTCCGTGCTGCGCATCGGCCCGGGCATGACCACGTCGCTGAACAGCAGGTCCACGGCCACGCCGCTCTCGACGATGGCCAGCGCGCTCACCGCGTCACGCGCCTTGAGCACCCGGTAGCCCAGGCTCCCCAGCATCTCCACCACCGTGGCGCGCACCTCGTCGTCATCCTCCACCACCAGCACGGTTTCGCTGCCGCCGCCCACCGGGCTCGTGTCGATCTCGGTTTCCTCGTCCTCGGCCTCGTGGGCGCGCGGCAGGTAGAGCCGCACCGTGGTGCCACGCCCCACCTCGCTGTGGATCTTCACGTGCCCGCCCGACTGCCGCACGAAGCCGTAGACCATGCTCAGCCCCAGCCCGGTGCCCTGCCCCTCGCGCTTGGTCGTGAAGAACGGCTCGAACACCTGTTCCTGGATCTCGGGCGGCATGCCCGAGCCCGTATCGGTCACCGCCACCATCACGTACTGGCCGGGCGACACGTCGGCGTTGCGGCGCGCGTAGGCGTCGTCGAGCACGGCGTTGCCGGCCTCGATGGTCAGCTTGCCGTTGCCGTTCATCGCGTCGCGCGCGTTGATCGCCAGGTTCAGCAGCGCGTTCTCCACCTGGAACGGATCGACCAGCGTGTTCCAGAGACCGCCCGCGATCAGCGTCTCGATCTCCACCTCGTCGCCAAGCGCGCGGCGCAGCATGTCGTCGAGCCCGCGCACGAAGCGGCCCAGGTTCACCACCTTGGGCGCCAGCGGCTGGCGCCGGCCGAAGGCCAGCAGTTGCGACGCCAGCTTGGCCCCGCGCGCCACCCCGGCCAGCGCATTGCGCACGCGCGACTCCGAGCGGTCGTCGCCGGCCACGTCGCGCGCCAGCAGTTGCAGGTTGCCGCCGATCACCTGCAGCAGGTTGTTGAAATCATGGGCCACGCCGCCCGTCAGCTTGCCGATGGCTTCCATCTTCTGCGCCATGCGCAGCGCCTCGTCGGCATGGCGCAACGCCTCGGCAGCGTCCTTGTCGCCGGTCACGTCGCGGCCCACGCCGTGGATGCGGCCGGTCACCGGATCGATCGAAAGCGTCCACGCCATCCACCGGATCGCACCGTCGGCGCACAGCATGCGGCACTCGTGGCGCACCGGCGCGCCGTCGCGGCGCAGCGCGATCATCTGCTCGGTCACGTGGACCAGGTCTTCGGGATGCACGAAAGCCATGCAGGTCCGGCCCAGCAGCCCGTCCAGCGGATGGCCCAGCGTGCGCTTCCATGACGGGCTCACGCGTTCGAGCATGCCGTCCATGCTGGTCACCATCAGCAGGTCCTCGCTGACGTCCCAGAGCCGGTCGCGGTCGGCCACGGTCTCGGCCACGCGCCGCTCCAGCGAGTCGTTGAGTTCGCGCAGTTCCTGCTGCACGCGGTTGCGCAACTGCGACAGGCGCAGGTTGCTGGCCACGCGCGCCACCAACTCCCGGGCGCTGAACGGCTTGACCAGATAGTCGTCGGCGCCCGACGCCAGCCCGTCCACGCGCGCCTCTTCACCGGCGCGGGCCGACAGCAGCAGCACCGGCGTCTGGCGCAGCCCGGCATCGGCGCGCACCTCGCGCAGCAGGCCGAAGCCGTCCAGGCGCGGCATCATCACGTCCGAGACGATCAGGTCCGGCCGCTGGGCGCGCGCCAGCACCAGCGCCTCCTCGCCGTCGGCGGCGGTCAGCACCGTATGCCCGGCCGCGCGCAGGATGCGGAACATGTACTCGCGCAGGTCGGCGTTGTCATCGGCCACCAGCAGGCGCCCGGTCACGCCATCGGCGGCGCCGTCCAGCCCGGCTCCTTCGACGTCCTGTGCAATCGACGCCTCGGCCTCGGGCGTCCAGCGCATGGCTTCCTCGACGTAGGCCAGCGCCTGGGCGCTGGTCGAAGCCGGCTTCGACGGCGCCAGCGCGGCCGGCCGGCGCGCCGAGCGCGGCAGCGTCACGCAAAAGCGCGTGCCCCGCGCGGTTTCGCTGTCCACCGCGATCGTGCCGCCATGCAGCCGCACCAGTTCCTGCACCATCGCCAGGCCGATGCCGCTGCCTTCGATGGAGCGCCCCACCGCGCCGGCCACCCGGTGGAACCGCTCGAACAGGCGCGGCAGTTCGTCGGCCGGGATGCCGATGCCGGTGTCGCTGACCTCCAGCACCACGTCGCCCTCGGCCCCGGCGCGCAGCGACACGGCAATGGCGCCCGCATACGTGAACTTGAACGCGTTCGAGAGCAGGTTCAGGACGATGGTCTCCCACATGTCGCGGTCCACCGACACGGCATCGGGCAGCGGCCCGCAATCGACCTCCAGCCGCATGCCGGCCGATTCGATCGACGAGCGGAACAGCGACGCCAGCTCGGCCGTGAACGCCGGCAGGTCGGTGGCCTGCGGATGCATCTGCACCCGTCCGGCCTCGATGCGCGAGAAGTCGAGCAGCGCATTGACCAGCTTCAGCAGCCGCAGCCCGTTGCGGTGGGTGACCTCCACGAGCGCGCGGTCCGGCTGCGGGCCGGTGCGGGCCAGCATTTCTTCGAGCGGCCCCAGCATCAGCGTCAGCGGCGTGCGGAACTCATGGCTGATGTTCGAGAAAAACGTGGTCTTGGCGCGGTCGATCTCGGCCAGCGCCTCGGCGCGGCGGCGCTCTTCCTCGTAGGCATGGGCGTAGCTGACCGCCTGCCCGATCTGCCCGGCCACGAGGTCGAGGAACGCCCGGTAGCGGTCGCCGAACAGCCGGCACGGATTCAGGCCGACCACCAGCACGCCGTTGCGCGACGTCTCGCCCGACGTCAGCACCGGCAGGATGGCCGCCTCGCGCGGCGCAAACTGCCAGGCCCCGCCCGGCAATGGCGCCGCGAAGCGTCCGGCCAGGTCGGTCAGATGCAGCGTCACGCCATCGCGCAGCGCGGCGCCGGCCGGCCAGGGCGCGGCGGCGTGCATGCCGAGCGTCTGCGGTGCGGCCGGATGGCCACCCTCGATGCCGACGCTGCCGCATAGCGACAAGGTGTCAGTGCCGCGCTCGGCCAGATACAGCAGCGCGAACGGCAGGTCGTACGGGTTGGTGCGCAGCGCGCCCACGCTGAGCCGGCACGCCTCGGACCACGTGCGGGCGTTGACCGCCGAGGTGGCCACCTCGCGCAGCAGGTTCAGCTGGCGTTCGGCCACCACGCGCTCGGTGTCGTCGCTATTGGCGCAGATCATGCCGCCCGTGCCACCGTGGTCGTCGGGCACCGGGCTGTACGAGAACGTGTAGTACGTCTCCTCGGGGTAGCCGTTGCGCTCCATGATCAGCAGCTTCTGCTCGACGAACGTGCCTTCCACGCCAGCCATGGCGGTCTCCAGCAGCGGCGCGATCTCGCTCCAGATCTCGCTCCAGACCTGCGCCGTGGGCTGGCCCAGCGCCTGCGGGTGCTTGCCGCCGATGATGGCCTTGTACGGGTCGTTGTAGAAGAAGCGCAGGTCCTGCCCCCAGCCGATCCAGATCGGCTGGCGCGAGGTCAGCATGATGCGGATGGCGGTCTTGAGGCTTTGCGGCCAGCCTTCCGGCGCGCCCAGCGGCGTGCCGCGCCAGTCGAAGGTCCGGATCAGGGCACCCATCTCGCCGCCACCGGCGAGAAACGGGGGGGCCGGGTGGTGTTGGTCCGACGGCTGGCTGCCGTCCGCTTCTGTCATGACAATGTCTCCCCGCCGCACACGCCTGGGCCGGCGATCACGATTTTCCATGGCACGCTGCCGGCCATCAAGCGCTTTGTCATGCAGCGGGCCCGTATCTGGCCTGTATCGGCCCGCTCACAATCCGGCGCGCCGGCTGGCGCATTTCCGCCGTATAGTTCTGGCATCCCCGCACGTCGGCTTTCCGCACATGGTCGATACCCCGTTCCACTACCTGATCTCCGCATTGCTCACCGCCGCGCTGACGGTGCTCTGCGTCGGCATCCACTACGAAGCCCTCAAGCTCATCTCGTCCTTCCACCCCCGGCGGCTCAGCGGCAACCTCAATATCGGCGCGGTGATCCTGCTGATCATCGTGACCCATTGCATCGAGGCCGTGGTGTTCAGCGCCGGCTACTGGTTCGGCACCGGCATCCTGCCCATCGGGCACCTGGCCGGCATGCGCGAGCACGGCGC
This sequence comes from Cupriavidus agavae, assembly GCF_004217045.1. Taxonomy (GTDB): domain Bacteria; phylum Pseudomonadota; class Gammaproteobacteria; order Burkholderiales; family Burkholderiaceae; genus Cupriavidus; species Cupriavidus agavae. Next base: position 89,257 of record NZ_SGXM01000004.1, on the reverse strand, counting down.
CATCGCCTATATCTATTTCTCGCTGGAAACCTTCACCACCCAGAGCATCGGCGACATCATCCCGGTCGGGCCCGTGCGCCTGCTGGCATCGGTGCAGCCGCTGGTGGGGCTGATCCTGATCGGCTGGTCCACCTCGTTCACGTTCCTGATCATGCGGCGCGACTGGCGCGGCGACGAGGAAGGCACAATCCCCCGATGATCCGGATCAGATGGTAGGCAAGGCGCGCGGGTGGCGGAATCGGCGTCCTTCCTACACGGATGTGGGAATACGGGAAGTTGTCGCCCTCCGGCTTCGGTGAAAAGATAAGTTGCCGCCGCCCCACCAGTCCGGGCCGGGAAACAAGAAGACGAAGACGACCGGAGAAGCACCGTGCCGACCACCCCGGAACACCCCACCACCCAGCTCACCACCCGCCCTTGCGCCGACCGCACCCCCGCCGCCGGACCGCCGCCGGCCTGGGTTGCCCTGATCCGCCGCATCGTCACGCTGCAGGCGCTGGCCATGGCCGTGCTGGCCGTGGTGGCCATGCTGACGGCGCCGCGCGCCCAGGCGCAGACCCCGGCGCCGCTGGCCGAGTGGCAGTATTCGGTGGGCGTGCCGCTGGAAAAGATGTTCGAGGGCGAGCAGCAGGGCTGGGATGTGCGCGTGGGCGCCGCCGTCAGCGTGCGGCCGCGCTACGAAGGCACGACCAACTATTACATCCTCGGCGGCCCGGTCATCGACGTCCGCTACGGCGACAAGTACTTCCTGTCCACCGGCGAGGGCCTGGGCTGGAACATCATCCATACTGGCAACCTGCGCGCCGGCGTGGCGCTGACCTACGACCTGGGCCGGCGCGAGAAGAAGGACCACAACCACCTGGGCGGCCTGGGCAACATCGGCATGGCGTTCGAAACCAAGGTCTTCGCCGAGTACGTGATTTCCAAGGAATTTCCGATGGTGATCCGCGCCAACGTGCGGCGCCAGTTCGGCGGCGCCAACGGCGTGATCGGCGACATCGGCGCCTACCTGCCGCTGCCGGGCAGCAGCGAGAAGTTCTTCTGGTTTGCCGGCCCCACCGTGACCTTTGCCGATTCGGCCTACATGGGCCGCTGGTATGGCGTGACCGCCGAGCAGTCGGCGCGCTCGGGCCTGCCCCAGCATCGCGCCAGCGGCGGCATCAAGTCGTACGGCGGCGGCATCTCGGCGATGTGGTTCTTCAACAAGCACTGGTTCACCACGGCCGACGTGGGCATGTCCGCGCTGGTGGGCGACGCCCGCAGCAGCCCGGTCACCTCGCGTTCCACCAGCTGGACCGGCGATATCTCGATCAACTACCAGTTCTGAGCCCGCGCCAGGCCCGCCCGGCAATCACTCGGCCGGGCGGCGCAGATAGCCTTCCACCACCCGCTTCAGCCCGGGCAGCTTGCCCGTGAAGAAATGCCCGGCACCGGGCAGCACCACCACCGGAAGCTCCTGCGGCCGCGCCCAGTTCAGCACGTTGGCCAGCGGCACGCGCTCGTCCTGCTCGCCATGCACCACCAGTGCATTGTCCGGCACCGGGGGGGTGTCGTACGACAGCGAGGCCGACAGCACGCCGGCCGGCATGCCGGACAGGATCAGATGCGCCACCGGCTCGCCCGCCTGCGCCAGTTGCTGCACGGCGCGTGTCTGGATGAACGCGCCAAACGAGAAGCCGGCCAGCGCCAGCGGCAAGCCGGGCCGCTCGGCCTGCAGATGGCGGATCACCGCCAGCACATCGTCGGTCTCGCCATTGCCATCGTCGTAAGTGCCTTCGCTCTGGCCCACGCCGCGGTAGTTCGGCCGCAGCGTGGCAAACCCGTGCGCCTGCAGCGTACGGGCCAGCAACTGCGGAATCTTGTGTTCGGCGCTGCCGCCCTGGCTCGGATGCGGGTGCGCCACCACGGCGATGCCGCGCGGCACGCCCTCGGGCAGGTCGGCGAGCATCTCGATCTGGCCGGCGGGGCCGGCAATGAACTGGCGGGAGGAAGCGGAGGTCGTGAACGTCGAAGACATGAGGACTACTGCCGGCACCGGCCGGGATGGCTGCTGGAATTAGTAAAACGACGATGGATCGTCGTGTGCAGGTGCAGCATACCCCCACCGGGGCACCCCCGGCAACGTCCGTTCCCTGCGCAGTCAGTCAGTGATGGTGGTCGGACTTGATGACGGCCGCGATCTCCTGGCGGCGGACGCTGACCACATCGTCCAGTTCCAGCCCCTCGGCCACCACCAGCATCTCGGCGCCCCGGCTGATCGCGTAGATCACGCCGTACCAGAGGTCCGGGCCGGCCACGGCGTTGAGCCGCACGCTGAATTCGGTTTCCAGGTCCTGGCTGTGCACGGTGACCAGGTCACCGACTTCGGGCACGGCGGCCGGGTCCGCCGTCGGAAATTCCCGGGCCGCCACCGTGAGCGGCGTCTGCGCAATGCCGCGCGCGAACCTCGCCTGCATCGTCCTCTCCTGCGCGTTGTCTTTCCAGACAAGCATATAGGGGCGGTCAGAAAAGGCACGGTAAACCTTCCGCCAGGCCACGGCGCCGCCGCTCACCACTGGTAGCGCACGCCGAGCAGCCCGGCCACGCTTTCGTAGCCACCGTTGCCATACTGGTACCCCAGATGTCCCCACATGCGCCAGCGCGCCGAAAGCGGCACCTGGGCGCCGGCCTTGACCTCCACGCGGTCGCCCGGGCCGTCCTGGCTCAGCCCGAAGCCGTTGAAGGCGATGGCGTTGCCGCGCGTGTCGTGCCACCAGTTCAGTTCGAGGAACGGCTGCCAGGAGGGTGAGGCGCCGTCCGCCGGCACGTGGAACAGCCGCGCGCCGGCCCGCGTCGCCCAGCCGCCGCTGCTCCGGCTCTCCACGCGGGTGCCATTGCCCTCGACATGGGTGTCAGACGCGTAGTCGGTGTAGACCACCTGCAGTTGCGGCTCCAGCTGCACCGTACCGAGGCTGGTGTACCCCAGCGCAAACGCCCAGCCGCCCTCGACCGAAGCCTGCCAGACCCGGCTGCCGTAGTGCTCGCTGCCGATGCCGCTGCCCCGCACGATGTTGTCGAAATGGCTGTACTGGAACCACGCATCGGCATAGGGGCCGCCGCCCGCCGCATGCCGGCGCCACGTGCCGTAAACGCCCGCGCCGCCGCCATTGACCGTGCCGCGTGCGTCGGCGGGGTTGTCGCGGGCCGTGGCATGGGTGGTCGCCGTGCCGTAGCCGGCCATCACCCCGGCCTGTACCTGGCCGTGGGAAGCGTCATGCCGGAACAGGTCGATACCGGCCTGCGCCATCGCGCTGTCCGCGCTGGTGCCGAGCAGGCCGTGTACCGCGTCGGCATCGGCATGGCCGCCGGTGACCCGCGCCCACCCGAGCGACGCGCCCGGTCCGCGCGGATCGGGCATCCCCGCCCGGTCGTGCAGCGTATGGACGAACATGCCCTGCGCCACGACCTGGTTGGCCAGCCAGACGCCGGGCTCGGGGCGCGGCACCGGGGGTCCGCGTCCATCGGACGCACGCAGATACCAGTTGCCATCACCGGGCGCGCCGTCGCTGCCCTGGTACAGCCGGTACTCGTAGGCACCCGCCACGACGCGGCCATCGAGCGTGAACAGGCCGTTTGACTGGCCATCGACCTGCACCACGCGGATGCCGGCCTGGGTCGGGGCGCCGGCGCCCCCCGCGTTGCGGACGTTGACCAGCGTCTGCCCGGCCGTGTTGCCGCGCACGATCAGGCGGTCCGTGGCGGAGCCATCGTCGCCCAGCGCGGTGTACAGCGTGAGCCGCCCGTTGTGGCCGGTGTAGTCGCCGTTGACCGTCAGCGTGCTGGCCGGGACCGGCGATCCCATGCGGACCTCGCCCTGGTTGACCAGCGACCCGCCAATCTCGAACGCCCCGGCCGGGCGGCTTGCGAACCCCGGCGCGGCATCGGCCACGGCCAGCAGCCCCTGGTTGACCACCGCGCCGGCCACGCCGCCATAGCCCCCGAAAGTCGCGCCGGGCGCCACGGTGACCTGCGAGGTGCCGGACAGCCGCCCGTTGCCGTCGAGCAGCAGCGCGCCGGTGGCGACCGAGGTCGGACCGGTGTAGGGGCTGTCGGCCGTCAGCGTCAGGATGGCCGGCCCGGTCTTGGCCAGCCCGCCGCTGCCCGTGATGACGCCGGCATACGAGCCATCGACGGTGTGGCTGGCAGTCAGCGTGCCGCCGCCCAGCGCCACGGTGCCCGCGCCCGTCAGCTGGTTGACCTGCTGGTCGAAACCGTCGAGATCGAACGCGGCGCCCTCGGCGATCACCAGTTGCGGGCTCGACGCGATCACGTTGGCGGCGCCGGTCTGCAGCGTGCCGGCGTTGACCAGCGTGGCACCGGTATAGCCGTTCGGCTTCGACAACCGCAGCGTGCCGGGGCCGGCCTTGGTCAGCGTCCGCCCGTCCCAGCCCGTGGCGGCGTTGGCCGGCTGGTCCACCAGCCGCGCGTCGATATCGAACGCACCGCGGGCGTTGTCGAGCGTGAACAGGCCGTTCGCCGTGTCGGGATCGGTGCTGTGCGCGGCATACCAGACCAGACCCACGCCAACCACGAATTTCTGCGGCCCGTAGGTGGACGTGACGGTCAGGTAATCGGGCTCCTCGGTATGGCCGCCTATATAGATACTGCCGAAGGTGCCGGAAAGCCCGTCCGGCGTGCTGGCGTGGATCACTGTCATCGCCGTCGAGGCCAGCTCGTGCACCGAGGCCTCTGACGAAGCCGAAAAGCCAACCAGGTTGAAGCGCGCTTCCGGTTCGATCACGGCCGTGGCCGCCGTCACCGATGCCATGTCGGCGCGCGCCACCACATCGAACCCACCCGCCACGCTGAACCGGTTTCCCACCTGCAGCGCGGCCTGCCGGCCCACCGCCAGCGTGCCGCCCGCCGCAGTAATGACATCGTTGCCCACCGCAAAGTTGCCCGTGCGCTCGAAGCTCAGCACGCCCGCCTCGACCGCCACGTTGCCCTGCGCCGATCCCTCCCCGCCCAGGACCACCGTCCCGGGGCCGGCCTGCCGCAGCAGACCGGCGCCGCTCAGCGCCGATGGCATCACCACGCGGTCGGTGCGCCGGAACACCAGCGCGCCATCGTTCCGGATGCTGCCCGTCACCATGCCGGACGCCCCACCCTCGCCGAGCGTCAGTTGCCCGCCACTGCCGATGGTGGTGCCGCCGGCCCCGTCCTGGCTCGCCGTGCCGGCCAGCGTCAGGTTGCCGAGCACATGCAGCGCGTCGGCGCCGGCGCCGCCCAGCGCCACGTTGCCCGCCAGCCGCCAGTCGCTGTCCGATTGCGCGGTCAACGAGGCAAAGCCGTTGCCTTCGGTCGCCGTGAAATCGCCATCCTCGCTACCGCTGCCGGCCAGCGCGATGGCGTTGCCCGGCCCCTCGCTCGCGATTGCCACGTTGCCGGCGCCGTCCAGCGAGGATCCCCCCTCCAGCACCACCGTATTGTTGCCCCCGGCCAGCAGGATGGCCGGCGCCTCGTGGCCGATGATGCGGCCCCGGTTCGTGACCAGCCCGTTGCGCAACAGCTCGATGCCGGCGCGTTGTTCGCCCTCTATCACGCCGGTTGGCCCATTGACGATGCTGATGGCGCTGCCCGTGGTGCTCTGGATGCCGCCCTGATACCCGTAGATCGTGCCCAGGTTCTCGATGGCGGTGACACCCGCCACCAGCCGGATGCCCTGCCCATAGGTGGGATGCCCGGTGCCCGAGCCAATCAAGGCGTTTTCGTGATTGATAATGAACACCACACCCACGGTATCAAGATAAATGCCGTCGGCGCTGCTGGTCACGCTGCCCTCGGGGCCCTGGTTCAGCGTGCCGTAGTTTTCGATCCGGCCCGATGCACCGCTGCCGAAATGAATCGCGTGGCTGGCCCGCACGCTGATATCGCCGTAATTGACGACGGTGCTGTCGGCACCCTGGCCCTCCATCGTGACGCCAAATGTCTTGCCATCCACCATGCCGCCCGCCTGGTTCACAAAGGTGCCCTTAACCATGAACCGCACGCCGGCCCCCGAACTATCACCCGACGAGTTCAGCGTGCCCGCGTTGGTGAGCGTGGCGCCCTCCACCCCCTCGATCCGCACCCCGTCGCCTTTCTCCGATGCCACCGTGGTGCCGGCCGGCACCGTATAGGCCGTGTCGTTCGAGAAAGTCTGCTGCGTGGAGGACGATGCAATCACTGTCGCCGCAGGCGCCGCCGGCGAGCACATCATCAGCACCGCTCCATATATCCGGCTGCGCCGCCACGCACGCGGGCCCGTACTCCGGCATTTCGGTGGTCTGCTTGTCATGGGATTTTCCGGCCGCCGGCCTCGGGATAATCAGATAATCGGAATGAAAATAATCACGCCCCGCCGGTTTAATCGGCGATGAAGCGGAAACGGAATGGTGATACCGTTATTTCTATATCAACGGGCAGGATTATCCAAACCGCACTTTGTTTATCGAATCCCAAATACCGCAGATAATCGCCAGACAGATTCCCGCGCCTTGGCGGTGTGCCTGGCGGCGCCGACGCGTCCGGGCAAACACCCCCCTTTCCGGTGCACGCGGCGTAACGTGGCTCTGGCAGAATGCGTGTCGATGAGTCATCGCTACTCCCCCATGTTCCTGCAGGGCCTGGCCTACAGCGCGCCGCGCTGGCGCTACACGCGCTGGCTGGCGGAGCCGGGCCGCGACGTGCCCGCCGAGATCCGCGCGGCCCTGGTGGGTAGCCTGTTCGGCACGCTGTCGATCTTCTTCGGCGGCATCCTGAACACGCTGATGGTGGCTACCGTGATCACGCTCCACCTGCGCCGGCCCGAGTTCATGGTCTGGCTGGGCTTCGAAGCCGCCATCTGCGTGCTGCGTATCGTGGTGTTGTTCTCGGCCCGCCGCGCGGCGCGCGAGCAGCGTCCCACGCCGACTGACTGGCATATCGTGCTGACCCTGGCCTGGGCGGCCAGCGTCGGCGTTGGCGCCTATCTCAGCGTGACCGGCGGCGACTGGCTCAGCGCAGCCATGGCCTGCCTGTCCGCCGCGGCCATGTGTGGCGGCATCTGTTTCCGCAATTACGGCGCGCCGCGCATGACGGCAACCATGATCCTGCTGACGCTGGGCCCTATCTGCGTCGGCGCGCTGCAGGCCCACGAACCGTTGTTCCTGCTGACGCTGCTGCAGTTGCCGCTCTATGTCTTCAGCATGACAAGCGCGTCATTCCGGATGAATGCGATGGTGGTGGCCACCATGCGCTCGGAGCGCGAGAACGCGCACCGCGCCCGCCATGACTCGCTGACCGGCCTGCTGAACCGCGCCAGCCTGCTGTCAGACATCCGCGAGGCCAGCGCCCAGCGCATGGCGGCGGGTCGGTTTCTGACGCTGCTCTATATGGATCTGGACGGTTTCAAGCCGATCAACGACTCCTACGGCCACGGCAGCGGCGACGAACTGCTGATCCGCGTGGGCGAGCGCCTGCGCGGCGCCGTGCCGGGCCGGGGGCTGGTCTACCGGATCGGGGGCGACGAATTCGTCATTGTGCTACGCAACGAAAGCGAGCAAAGCGTGCAGGCGCTGGCCGGCGACCTGCTGCGCGAGGTCAGTACGCCCTATGTACTAACCACCGGGCATCAGGCCCGGCTCGGGGTCAGCATCGGTATCGCCCACGTGCGTCCCGCCGGCCTGACCGCCGACGACATCCTCCACCTGGCCGACCAGGCGCTGTACCGCGCCAAGGCGCAGGGCAAGGGGCAATTCCAGTTCGCCACCGCCGACGACTGAACGGCGTGCCTGCCCGGTTGCACGACGCCGTGCGAACTCGAAAACATTTACTTCGATAACCAAAAAGTCTGATGGCCTATGACGGCCATTGATCAATACGATATGACTTGTCGCATTTCATCTGCGATAGTTGGCCGGACTCCTGTCGTCAAGTCAGTGAATCGGCATCGTGAGGCGATCGGGAGCCACCCGTAGCCGGCCGGCAATCCCTGCAAATTGCCAGACCCACAAACGTCCAGGCGCGGCCCCCGAGGCTGCGCCAACAAGAAGGAACCATCCATGAATAAGCTCACGACCGCTTTCGGCGCGCCTGTCGTCGACAATCAGAACATCCAGACCGCTGGCCCGCGTGGTCCCGCGCTGCTGCAGGATGTCTGGTTCCTGGAAAAACTGGCCCACTTCGACCGCGAGGTCATCCCCGAGCGCCGCATGCACGCCAAGGGCTCGGGCGCCTACGGCACCTTCACGGTCACGCACGACATCACCAAATACACGCGCGCCAACCTGTTCTCGGAAATCGGCAAGAAGACGGAGCTGTTCATGCGCTTCTCGTCGGTGGCCGGCGAGCGTGGCGCCGCTGACGCCGAACGCGACATTCGCGGCTTCGCCATCAAGTTCTATACCGAGGAAGGCAACTGGGACCTGGTGGGCAACAACACCCCGGTCTTCTTCCTGCGCGACCCGCTCAAGTTCCCCGACCTGAACCACGCCGTGAAGCGCGACCCGCGCACCGGCATGCGCAGCGGCGAGAACAACTGGGATTTCTGGACCGGCCTGCCCGAGGCGCTGCACCAGGTAACCATCGTCATGAGCGACCGCGGTATTCCACGCTCGTGGCGCCATATGCACGGCTTCGGCAGCCACACCTACAGCTTCATCAACAAGAACATGGAGCGCTACTGGGTCAAGTTCCACTTCGTGACCCAGCAGGGCATCCAGAACCTGACCGACGCCGAGGCCGCCGAAGTGACCGGCCAGGACCGCGAAGTCCATATGCGCGACCTGTACGACGCCATCGAGCGCAAGGAATTCCCGCGCTGGAAGCTCTGCGTGCAGATCATGCCCGAGGCCGAGGCCGGCAAGTACCGGTACAACCCGTTCGACCTGACCAAGGTCTGGCCGCACAAGGACTACCCGCTGATCGAAGTGGGCGTGCTGGAACTGAACCGCAATGCCGACAACCACTTCGCCGAAGTCGAGCAGTCGTCGTTCGCGCCCTCGACCATCGTGCCGGGCGTAGGATTTTCGCCAGACAAGATGCTCCAGGGCCGGCTGTTCTCGTACGGTGACGCCGCGCGCTACCGCCTGGGCGTGAACCACCACCTGATCCCGGTCAACGCGCCGAAGGCCGCGAAGTACGTCAACAGCTACCACCGCGACGGCCGCGGCCGCACCGACAGCAATGGCGGCAGCACCATCGCCTACGAGCCGAACACCAAGGGCGAGTGGGCCGAGCAGCCGGACTTCCGCGAGCCGCCGCTGACGCTCGAAGGCGCTGCCGACCACTGGAACCACCGGGTGGACGATGACTACTTCTCGCAGCCGGGCGCGCTGTTCCGCCTGATGTCGCCGGCCCAGCAGCAGGTGCTGTTCGACAACACGGCACGCGCCATCAAGGGCGTGTCGCGGCATATCCAGCAGCGCCACATCGACCACTGCACGAAGGCCGATCCGGCCTACGGCGCAGGCGTGGCCGCCGCCATCGAGAAGATCGAAGCGAAGTAATCGGGCGCAAGCCGAAGCAAATGGCCAGGGAGGCCCCCGCTGCGGGGGCCTCCCGGCAGGACAAGACAATATGGAAACGCCCCAGACTCCCACGATGACCGCCGAGGACGAGGCCCGCATGATCGCCGCGCTGGGCCAGGTATTCGACCTGGCACGCGGCGGCGACGCGCCGGCCCTGGCGGCACTGATCGAACGCGGCATGCCGCCCAACCTGCGCAACGAGAAGGGCGACACGCTGGTCATGCTGGCCGCCTACCACGGCCAGACCGAGGCGCTGCGCACGCTGCTGGCCGCAGGCGCCTCGCCCGACATCCGCAATGCCATGGGCCAGACGCCGATCGCCGGCGCGGCCTACAAGGGCTACAAGGAAGTCATCGAGATCCTGCTGGAACACGGCGCGGACGTGGAAGGCGCCTCGCCCGACGGCCGCACCGCGCTGATGACGGCCGCGATGTTCCAACGGGCCGAGATCGTGGAACTGCTCAAGGCGCACGGGGCAGACCCGGACGCGAAGGATGAACGCGGGATGACTGCGGCGGATGCCGCGGCGTTCATGGCGGGGCGGCGCTAGGCTTCTCGGCCTCGCGTTTTGCTCCCCTCTCCCGCAACGCGGGAGAGGGGAGCAAACCTACCCCTCACCCTCGCCCCACAAACGGCATCTTCGTGGCCATCACCGTCATGAACTGGACATTGGCCGACAGCGGCAAGTTGGCCATGTGCAGCACCGAACTGGCGATGTGCGCCACATCCATCAGCGGCTCCGGGCGGATCTCGCCGTTGGCCTGCGGTACGCCGCGCGCCATGCGGTTGGCCATGTCGGTGCCCGCGTTGCCGATGTCGATCTGGCCGCAGGCGATGTCGTAGGCGCGTCCGTCCAGCGAAAGACTCTTCGTCAGGCCGGTAATGGCGTGCTTGGTGGCGGTGTAGGGCACGGTGTTGGGCCGGGGCGCGTGCGCCGAGATCGAGCCGTTGTTGATGATGCGGCCGCCCTGCGGGTCCTGCGACCGCATCAGCGCAAAGGCGCCGCGCGCGCACAGGAAGGCGCCGGTCAGGTTGACGTCGAGCACGGCCTTCCACTGCTCCACCGACAGTTCGTCGATCGGCATCGCCGGGGCGTTGACCCCGGCATTGTTGAACAGCACATCGAGCCGGCCGAAGCGCTCGCGGATCTTCGCGTAGAGCGCATCCACCGAGGCCGGGTCGCTCACATCGCACTGCACGGCCAGCGCCGTCTGGCCTGCCGCGCTGGCGTCGGCGGCCAGCGCCTCCAGCGTCGCGGCCGTCCGGCCGGCCAGCACCACCTGATAGCCGTCCGCCAGCATCGCCTGCGCCACAGCCTTGCCAATGCCCCGGGCCGCGCCCGTGACCAGTGCCACCTTGTTCTGCGTTGTCATGCCCGCTGTCTCCTCGGATTGGGGTGGCGGTCATCGTACATCACGGCATTGCACGCCAGCTTTCAGAAAGCTTGCAGCGTGAGGCGGGTCAATACCGCGCGTGGTGTGCAGTTCTAAAGATATAACAACAATGCATTTGGCCGGGCGGGGTGGTTGTCGTACGATGCGCCGCTGACCGGGCGAGGGCAGGGAGGCTCTCGCCCATTCCATCCACGCCCTCAGAACTACTAAAAATGTCAGTCGATCTCGCCCTGTCGCCCGCCGGCGCCACGGCCGCCAGCCAGGCCGCCCCGTCGAAGGCGGTCATCCGTTCCGCCGCCGATGTCACCCGCCTCGTCAATGAGGGCGGCGCCGCCGTCAGCAATGCGCGCGTGGTGGTTGCCATCGCGCTCGGCGGCATCTTCCTCGATGCCTATGACCTGGGCGCGCTCGCCTTCGGCCTCAAGGACGTCACCCGCGAATTCAACCTGACGCCGGCCGGCACGGGCATGGTGGCCTCGGCCATCACGTTCGGCGCGATCGTCGGTGCCTTCCTGGGCGGCTACCTGACCGACCGCATCGGCCGCTACCGCGTGTTCATGGCCGACATGCTCTGCTTCGTGGTGGCCGCCATCGCCTGCGCGCTGGCCCCGAACGAATACGTGCTGGCCGGCGCCCGCTTCGTGATGGGCCTGGGCGTCGGCATCGACCTGCCCGTGGCCATGGCCTTCCTGGCCGAATTCTCGAAACTGAAGGGACACGGCAACAAGGCCGCGCGGGTGGCCATGTGGTGCCCCACGTGGTACGCGGCGATCTGCGTCTCGTACCTGCTCGTGCTCGGCTGCTACGCCATCCTGCCGGCATCGCAGAGCGGCCTGCTGTGGCGCATCATCCTGGGCTTTGGCGCGGTGCCCGCGCTGGTCATCATCGCCGTGCGCAGCCGCTACATGAGCGAATCGCCGATCTGGGCCGCCAACCAGGGCGACCTCGAAGGCGCGGCCAGGATCTTGCGCAAGTCCTACGGCATCGACGCCACCGTGGCGCCCGACGCCGTGGTCGAGCCCCAGAAGCGCCCCGCTTCCTGGCGAAATTACGGCCTGCTGCTCAAGGGCGTGTACGCGCGCCGTACCACGCTGGCCACGATCATGTCGATCGCATCGTCGTTTGCCTATAACGCGGTGGCGTTCGGCCTGCCGGTCATCATCGCCAGCTTCCTGGCGCAGACCATGCTGAACACGATCCTGATCTCGCTGGCGCTGAACCTGCTGTTCGCATTCGTGGGCGGCCTGATCGGCGTGCACCTGGTGCCCAAGACCGGCGCGTGGAAGCTGACCGTCACCGGCTACGCGTTCCAGCTGGCAGCCCTCGTCGGCCTGGCCGTGATCGGCAAGCCGGCCGGCACCGCCGAGGTGGCGATCGCCATCTCGTTCCTGGCGCTGTTCCTGCTGGGCCAGGGCTTCGGTCCGGGCGCGCACACCATGACCTACGCCTCGCTGAGCTACCCCACCTCGCTGCGCGGCGTGGGCGTGGGCTTCAACCAGACGCTGATGCGCGCCAGCTCCACGGCCTCGCTGTTCCTGTTCCCGGTGCTGGCCGCCGCGCTGTCGACCAAGGTCTTCTGGGTCATCGCCCTGGCCCCGCTGGCCGGGCTGCTGGCGCTGCTGGCCATCCGCTGGGAACCGGCGAACTACGATGTGGATGCGGAGGATTTCGTGACAAGCAAGGTCTGAAGGTTCTTGCTCCCCTCTCCCATGCAGTGGGAGAGGGCTTGGGGGAGAGGGGCGCAAACCGGGGTGAACCAGCTTCAACCCACCATCTCCGCCCGCTCCGCCACGATCCTCAGCCGGTCGAAGTTCATGTTGGCGCCCGACGTGATCGCCACCAGCGCTTGCGCCGCGCCTGCGGGCAACCCCTCCGCATACTGCTTCAGCCCCGCCACGGCCAGTGCGCCGGCCGGCTCCACCAGGCTGCGGGTGTCCTGGAATACGTCCCTGATGGCGGCGCAGAGCGCGTCGGTGTCCACCGTCAGCACACCGTCCAGCAGATGCCGGCACAGGCGGAATGTCTCGGCGCCCACGCGCTTGACGGCCGTGCCATCCGAGAACAAACCCACTGTTTCCAGCGTCACGCGCTCACCGGCCGCCAGCGAGCGGGCCATCGCGCACGAATCGTCGGTCTGCACGCCGATGACCTTCACCTCGGGCCGCACGGCCTTGATGTACGACGCCACGCCGGCCGCCAGGCTGCCGCCGCCGATGGGCACGAACACGGCGTCGAGCGCGCCCCGGTGCTGGCGCAGGATCTCCATGCCCACCGTGCCCTGCCCGGCGATCACGTCGGGATCGTCGAACGCCGGGATGAAGGTTAGCGCTCGCTCACGTTGCAGCGCCATCGCGTGGTCGTAGGCATCGGAATACGACTCGCCGGCCAGCACCACCTCCACCATCGCGCCGCCATGGGTGCGCACGGCGTCCACCTTGACCTGCGGGGCGGTCTGGGGCACCACGATGATTGCGCGCACGCCAAGCCGGGCGGCGGCCAGCGCCACGCCCTGGGCATGGTTGCCGGCCGATGCCGTGATCACGCCGCGCGCCAGCGCATCGGGCGGCAGGTTGGCCATCTTGTTGTAGGCGCCGCGCACCTTGAACGAGAACACCGGCTGGTGGTCCTCGCGCTTGAGCAGGACGGTATGGCCCAGCCGGGCCGACAGGCTCGCGGCCGGCTCCAGCGCGGTCTCGCGGGCCACGTCATAGACGCGGGCGGTCAGGATGCGCCGCAGGTAGTCATCGGCATCGATCGCGCCGGCATCGGCATGCAACAGCGCGGGCGGCGTGGCGGCGCGGGACGGAAGGGAAACGGGGGCGGTCGACGGCATGGGCACTCCTGGCTTGGGCGTTGGACCCAGGAGGCGGCAACAAAAAACCCGCCTGGCTGGGCGGGTTTGTTTGTCTGTTCCGGACGCGCGCTAACCCACCATTCGAGGAATGGTGCGAATAATCGCGATGGCGAAGGCGCGCAGGCCGAAAGAGGTCATGGCAGCGAGTGTCACGGATTTCACCACACTGTGTCAATCCCGGCGCAGTCTTGCACCGTGGCGGCGCGGCCGCGTGTCGTATCCGCGCCGCTTCCCGCAATCCGTTGTGGCGCGCGGCCTTCAGGCGGATGGCAGGTCGTATTAGAATCGGCGCTGTCGCGCCAGACGGCCTGCAGGGCCAGTGGTCATGTTCCGGGCACGGGTTAGCCTTGGACTGGTTCTGCGTCAGGCCGCACGGGTAATTCAGTTTCAGAAAACTCCATCCGATATCCTTCCTGCGTCCACAGGACTTCGGGCATAAAAAGTACATGACCGCGCTTGCATACGATGTTGCCCTGGCACCCGAGCCTGCCGACCGCCGGCTGCCCGCTGCCACCCCTGCCGGGGACGAGGCCTGGGCGTTGCTGGAAGCTTCCGGCGCGCTGGCCATGTGGGTGGACGTCCAGGGACGCATTCTCGATGCCACGGAGACCACGGCTGACCTGCTGGTCTATCCGCTCGACTATCTGCGCCGCGCCTCGCTGCTGGACCTCGTGGCGCTGGAATCGCGCGAGCGCGTGGCCCAGATGCTGCACGGCTGCGCCCATGACCGTGCCGCGCGCCGCGAGCGCGTGCGCATGGCCGGCGGCATCGGCGGCCCCGATTGGATCGACCTGCGCGCCAGCCACCATGCCGCCGCCGATGGCAGCACGGCGCTGCTGCTGTTCGGCTACGACATCAGCGACTGGATGGAGTCGCAGCGCGAACTGTCCGAGCGTGCCTTCCTGGATCCGCTGACCGGCGTGGGCAACCGCGCCTATATCCGCAAGCGGATCGAGGAATGCGCGTCCGGCCGGGCCGGCCAGGGCTTTGCGCTGGCCCTGATGGACCTGGACGGCTTCAAGAACGTCAACGATTCGCTGGGCCACGAGTTCGGCGACGCGCTGCTCAAGGAAGTGGGCGCCCGGCTGCAGGACACCGTGCGCACGCGGCAGAGCGTGGCCCGCCTGGGCGGCGACGAATTCGTGCTGCTGCTCGACGGCATGCCCACCGAGGCCGACGCCGTACGCATCCTGGAACGCGTGATCCACGTCATCCGCCAGCCGTTCCTGCTGGGTGGCTGCCATGTGCGCATCACCACCAGCATCGGGCTGGCCCATTCGGCCGGCGCGCCGCAGAGCGAGTCGCAATGGCTGCGCCGCGCCGACCTGGCGATGTACGAGGCCAAGGCGCTGGGCAAGAACCGCTATTGTGTCTACACGCCCGAACTCGACCGCCGGCTCGACGAGCAGTTCCGCATCGAGCAGAGCATGTTCGAGGCCGTGCAGAACGGCGAATTCCTGCTGCACTACCAGCCGATCGTCTGGCCCGGCACGGGCAAGATCTGCGCCGTGGAGGCGCTGATGCGCTGGGAGCATGCCGGCAAGGAGATCCGCCCCGACATCTTCATCCCCGTGGCCGAGAAGAACGGGCTGATCAAGCATCTGGGCGCCTGGGCGCTGCGCTGCGCCTGCGCGCAACTGGCGGCCTGGGATGCGCAGGGCATCCACGTGGGCCACATGTCGGTCAACGTCTCGGCCGTGCAGTTCCTGCATCCGAACTTCTACGACAGCGTGCGCGCCGCCATCCAGGACGCCGGCATCGGCGCCGACCGCCTGGTGCTGGAAATCACCGAAAGCGTGCTGATGACCGACCCCAAGGCGGCCGAGCAACTGCTGCTGTCGCTGCGCGCGCTGGGCATCCGCTTCGCGGTGGACGATTTCGGCACCGGCTATTCCAGCCTGTCGTACCTGCGCCGCTTCCCGCTGTCCGCGCTCAAGGTGGACCGCAGCTTCGTGGCCGACATGATCGATTCCCCGCACGCGCGCACCATCGTTTCGGCGGTGCTGTCGCTGGCGCGCGAGCTGGGCCTGGTGGCCATTGCCGAGGGCGTCGAGACCGAGGCCCAGGGCAACCTGCTGGCCGCCCAGGGCTGCGATCTGGTACAGGGCTGGCGCTATGCGCGCGCGCTGAGCCCGGCCGATTTCGAGTCGGCGGTGCTCGACGGCAAGCTGGTCATGGGCCAGGGCGAGGTCTTCACGCAGCGGGTGGCGTCCTGATGTCCAAGTCCGCCTTCTTCGAGACGCTCTGGGCGCGCATGGCACAGCAGGGGGATTTCCCCACGCTGCAGTACTGCGTCGACAACATCTTCAAGACGCTCAACGCCGATCTCAGCGTGGGCGAGATGGCCACCAGCGTGCTGTCGGATTTCAGCCTGTCGCAGAAGGTGATCCGGCTGGCCAACTCGGCCATGTACCGCTCGTTCGGCGGCGAGGTCACCACGGTCTCGCGCGCCATCCTGGTGCTCGGCGTCGAGGCCATCAGCCACCTGACGCTCGGCATCCAGCTGCTCGACTACTTCCACGGCGTGGCGCCCAAGCGCCCGCAGGCGGCCAAGGCGCTGCAGCGCGTGCTGGTGGCCGGCGAGATCACGCGCGCCCTGAGCCAGGCACGCGGCATCAACGAGGGCGAGGAAGCCGTCGTCTGCACGCTGATGTACCACATGAGCCGGCTGCTGCTGGTGTTCTACTTCCCCGAGGAGTGGGAGCGCATCGAGGCCATGTGCGCCGCGCATCCGATGACCGAGAACGAGGCCGCGCTGGAGGTGCTGGGTGTCTCGCTCGAGGATATCGCCGAGGCGGCCGCCCAGAAATGGCGCCTGCCGGGCCTGATCGCCAACGCCATGAAGCCGCGCACGCTGGCTGCGGACAGCCGCCTGGAGACCCATGCCGACTGGCTGGCCGCCATCGCGCATGTCTCGTCCGAGGCCGCCGTGACGATGGTGCGCGAGGGCACGCAGGCGTCGGTCGAGGCGCTGCTGAACTCGCACGCCAAGATGCTCGGGCTGAATCCGGGCGATGTCAGCGTGGCCGTGAGCCAGGCCGAGAGCCTCAACAGCACGATCATCGAATCGGAGACGGCGGCACCCGCCGATGGCGCTGCCGCAAACGGCGGGCGGCCCGTGAACGTGCTGGAACGGCTGCGCCAGGGGCTGGAAGAGGTGCGCCGCGAAGGCGCGGGGCTGTCGGTGTCACAACTCGCGCCGATGGTGCTGGAGACGAGCATGCGCGCGCTGGATTTCTCGCGCTGCTTCCTGATGATGCTGAATCCGGCCACGCGGCGTTTCCATGCGCGGCTGGGCTTCGGCGACGGCATGCGCGAGGCGCTGCCGGCCCTGTCATTCGAGGAAGGGTTCGTGCCCGACGTGTTCCACTTTGCCGGGCTGTCGGCGCGTCCGCTGCTGATCGAGGACACCTTCGAGCCCGACGTGGCGCCGCGCATGCCGCGCTGGTACCGCGATGCACTGCCCGACGCCCGTTCGGTGCTGCTGGCGCCGGTGAAGATGCGCAACCGCTGTATCGCGCTGATCTATGGTGACTGGGGCTCGGCGCGGATGCCGGCCGCGCTCGGCGATGCCGAGATCGACGCCATCGACGCGCTGATGCAGGAAATTGCCGCCGGCGTCATGCGCGCCGCGCCAGACCGCGGCGTCGCGCGTCCACGCTGACGGCAAGGCCGGCCGCCCGGGGCCGGCCCGCTGCTTGCCGCGTGTTGCTTCCCGCCTTATTCGTCCGGCGTGCCCAGCGCGCGGTTGACCCGCAGCGCCACCAGCGTGCCCAGCACGCCTGACAGCAGGTACAGGCTCACCGCCGCCAGCCCGAACAACGACGAGAGTCCCAGCGCCACGAGCGGCGCGAAGGCGGCGCCGAACAGCCAGCCGAAGTCCGTGGTCAGCGCGGCGCCGGTGTAGCGGTACTTGGTGGCGAAGTTCGAGGTCACCACGCCAGCCGCCTGCCCGTACGACAGCCCCAGCAGCCCGAAGCCCACCAGGATGAAGATGTCCTGCCCGGTCGGCCCGCCGCCGAGCAGCCACGGCGTGGCCAGGCTGAAGATGCCGATCAGCACGGCCATGACCGCCAGCGTGGTGCGCCGGCCGATGCGGTCGGCGATCCAGCCCGAGATGACGGTACCGATCACCGCGATGAAGCCGCCCACGATCTGGATCGCCAGCACATCGGTGATGTCCTGCGTCTTGTGCAGGATCACCCAGCCCAGCGGAAACACCGTGACGAGGTGGAACAGCGCGTAGCTGGCCAGCGCGGCAAAGGCGCCAAGGAAGATGTTGAACCCCTGGGCGTTGACCATCTGCAGCGTGCTGATCGGCTCCAGTTCATCCTCTTCGAGCAGCCGGGTGTACTCGTGCGTGACCACCAGCCGCAGCCGCGCGAACAGCGCCACGACGTTGATGGCGAACGCCACGAAGAACGGGTAGCGCCAGCCCCAGTCGATGAACTCGGCCGGCGTGAGGCTCGCATGGAGGAACAGGAACAGCCCGCCGGCGATGATGAAGCCCACCGGCGCGCCAAGCTGGCCCAGCATCGCGTACCAGCCGCGCTTGTCCTGGGGCGCGTTGAGCGCCAGCAGCGACGGCAGCCCATCCCACGAGCCCCCGAACGCGATGCCCTGCGCGAATCGGAAAAACGCCAGAAGATAGATCGCCGCGCTGCCGATCGACGCGTAGGCGGGCAGGAAGGCGATGCCCACCGTGGCCGTGCCGAGCAAGAACAGCGAGGCTGTCAGTTTTACGCCACGCCCCCAGCGCCGCTGGATGCGCATGAACAGCGCCGTGCCAAACGGGCGTCCGATAAACGCGAACGAGAAGATGGCGAAGCTGAACAGCAGCGCGCCCAGTTCGCTGGCGAACGGAAAGAACACGCTCGGGAAAACCAGTACCGAGGCAATGCCGTAGACGAAGAAATCGAAATACTCCGAGGCCCTCCCGATCACCACGCCTGTGGCGATTTCGGCAGGTGCCACCTCGTGGTGGCCGGGCGCCGGAGGTGCAGTCGGCGACGCGCGATGCTGGTGGGTCAAACTGGCCATCGTGGGGTCTCCATCGAGAGCGGAAGGAATGTCGTACTGCACTTAAAGTCCCGCAGTAACAAGAATAGCGCCTAAACTGCCATTGGAAATCGAAAGATTGCTACGTCGCAGCGCGAGCGACGTTACTCAAACGCCACTTCCGAGAACCATGCCACGCTTCGATGCTGCAGTGCCAACATTTGGTGTGACGAATAGATTGCTTCTGAAAAGTGTAGCAATCGCCTTGTTCCTGACTCTCGCGGGGTGCAGCAATGCCGTGCTGCTGTCACCGTCAGGCGATCTCGCCGTGCGTAACCGTGACCTGATCATCATCGCCACGTTGCTGATGCTGCTCATCATCGTCCCGGTCATCGCCATGACGCTGCTGTTTGCGTGGAAGTATCGCGAGAGCAACAAGGACGCCCCCTACAACCCCGAGTGGGACCATTCCACCGTCCTGGAACTGGCCATCTGGGCCGCGCCGCTGCTGATCATCATCGCGCTGGGCGCCGTGACGTGGGTCAGTACTCACCAACTTGACCCCTACCGCCCGATCACGCGGATCGACGAGAAACGGCCGGTGCCAGCCGAAGCCAAACCGCTGGTCGTGGAGGTGGTGGCGATGGACTGGAAGTGGCTGTTCCTCTATCCCGAGCAGGGCATTGCCACCGTCAACGAACTGGCGGCGCCGGTGGATCGGCCGATCGCCTTCAAGATCACGGCCACGTCGGTCATGAACGCGTTCTTCGTGCCCTCGCTGGCCGGCATGGTCTACGCCATGCCCGGCATGGAGAGCAAGCTCCACGCGGTGATCAACAAGCCGGGCGTTTACGAGGGCCTGTCCGCCAACTACAGCGGCGCGGGCTTCTCGCACATGTACTTCAAGTTCCACGGCCTGGCCGAGGGTGATTTCGACAAGTGGGTCGAGCAGGTCAAGGCCTCGGGCACTCCGCTGTCGAAAGACAACTACCAGCAACTGGCCAAGCCCAGCGAACGCGAGCCCGTGCGGCGCTACGCCAGCGTGGCGCCCGACCTCTACCAGCAGATCCTGAACCGGTGCGTGGACGGCGGCGCCTGCATGGCCGACACCATGGCGCTGGACCGCAGCCGCGGCAAGTTCGACCCATCCGCCGAAATCTGCACCGCGAGCAACACGGTGGCCGTGTCGCCGGCGTTCGCGCCGGATACCCCGGCAAGCGGCGGGCGATTGCTGCGCTGACGGAGCCCCCCGGCGGCGGCCCGCAACCGCCAGCCGCCGGCGCCCTCCGTCCGAGCCAGGCTGACATCCGTTTTCCCTATCACTCATCGGCCAGAATTGGTCAAGACAGGCCCAGGTGACAAACATGCCCGAGCGTTCCGAACTCGCCAACTTCATTTTTGGCCGCCTCACGTGGGATTCCATCCCGCTGCATGAACCGATCCTGATCGCCACCTTCGCGGTGGTGGCGCTGGGCGGCATCGCGCTGTTGGGGCTGCTGACGTACTACCGCGTCTGGGGCTACCTCTGGCGCGAGTGGTTCACGAGCATCGACCACAAGAAGATCGGGATCATGTACGTGATCCTTGGCATCGTGATGCTGCTGCGCGGCTTTGCCGACGCCATCATGATGCGGATCCAGCAGGCCGTGGCCTTCGGCGACAACCTCGGCTACCTGCCCCCGCACCACTACGACCAGATCTTCACGGCGCATGGCGTGATCATGATCTTCTTCGTGGCCATGCCGCTGATTACCGGGCTGATGAACTTCGTCGTGCCACTGCAGATCGGCGCGCGCGACGTGGCCTTCCCGTTCCTCAACAACTTCAGCTTCTGGATGACCACGGGCGGCGCCATCCTGGTGATGATGTCGCTGTTCGTCGGCGAGTTCGCGCGCACCGGCTGGCTGGCGTATCCACCGTTGTCGGGCATCCTGCACAGTCCGGACGTGGGGGTCGACTACTACATATGGGCGCTGCAGGTGGCGGGCGTGGGGACACTGCTATCAGGGATCAACCTGCTGGTGACCATCGTCAAGATGCGCGCGCCAGGCATGACGCTGATGCGCATGCCAATCTTCACCTGGACGGCGCTGTGCTCCAACGTGCTGATCGTGGCCGCGTTCCCGGTGCTGACGGCCGCACTGGCGCTGCTGTCGCTGGACCGCTACGTCGGCACCAACTTCTTCACGGCGGACCAGGGCGGCAGCGCCATGCTCTACGTGAACCTGATCTGGATCTGGGGCCACCCCGAGGTCTACATCCTCGTGCTGCCCGTGTTCGGCGTGTTCTCCGAGGTCACGGCCACCTACTCGCGCAAGCGGCTGTTCGGCTACGCGTCGATGGTGTACGCCACGGTGGTGATCACGGTGCTGTCGTACCTGGTGTGGCTGCACCACTTCTTCACGATGGGGTCCGGCGCCAGCGTGAACTCGTTCTTCGGGATCACGACGATGATCATATCGATCCCGACCGGGGCCAAGATATTCAACTGGCTGTTCACGATGTACCACGGCAAGATCCGCTACGAGCCACCGATGCTGTGGACCGTGGGCTTCATGGTCACCTTCGTGATCGGCGGCATGACGGGCGTGCTGCTGGCGGTACCGCCGGCGGACTTCTCGCTGCACAACAGCCTGTTCCTGATCGCCCACTTCCACAACGTGATCATCGGCGGCGTGCTGTTCGGGCTGATGGCGGCCATCTCGTACTGGTTCCCGAAGGCGTTCGGCTACCGGCTCGTGAACTCGTGGGGCAAGGCCTCGTTCTGGTTCTGGCTCGTGGGCTTCTACTTCGCGTTCATGCCGCTGTACTGGCTGGGCCTGCTCGGCGTCACGCGCCGGATGAACCATTTCGACGATCCGTCGCTGCAGATCTGGTTCCAGATCGCCGCGTTCGGCGCCTTCCTGATCGCGCTGGGCATTGCCTGCTTCATCATCCAGCTGGTGGTCAGCTTCCGGCGCCGCGACCAGCTGCGCGACGTGACCGGCGACCCGTGGGATGGCCGCACGCTGGAATGGTCCACGTCGTCGCCGCCGCCGCAGTACAACTTCGCGTTCACGCCCGTGGTGCATGACACCGACGCCTGGTGGCAGATGAAGCAGCTTGGCTACCGGCGCCCGCTGGACGGGTTCATCCCGATCCACATGCCGAAGAACACGGCGGCCGGGATCGTGCTGGCGGGGCTGTCCACGCTGATGGGCTTCGCGCTGATCTGGCACATCTGGTGGCTGGTGATTGCCTCGTTCGCGTCCATCGTCATCGCCGCAATCATCCATACCTTCAACTACAAGCGCGACTACTACATTCCGACCGACGACGTGGTCCGGACCGAAGCCCTGCGCACCCAACAACTGATGACCGGCCATGGTTGATACAACGCTCCCCCTGCACCCCAACGGCACGCCGGCCCACGCGCCCGTGCCTCCAGGCACCGCCGCGGCCGACGACGTTCCGCCGGGCGGCTACCAGTTCTACCTGACGGAGGAACACCATCCGCAGAACGGCACGCTGCTCGGGTTCTGGATCTACCTGATGAGCGACTGCCTGATCTTCGCGTGCCTGTTCGCCGCCTACGGCGTGCTGGGCCGCGAGTATGCGGGCGGGCCCACCGGTGCCGAGCTGTTCGAGCTGCCGCTGGTGGCGATGAACACCGCGTTCCTGCTGCTCTCGTCGATCACGTACGGCTTTGCGATGCTGCAGATGCAGCAGAACCGCGTGGCCGGCACGCAGATCTGGCTGGCCATCACCGGCGTGTTCGGCGCCGCGTTCCTGGCCGTGGAAATGTACGAGTTCATGCATCTGATCCACGAGGGTGCCGGCCCCACGCGCAGCGCGTTCCTGACCTCGTTCTTCGCGCTGGTGGGCACCCACGGGCTGCACGTCACGTTTGGCATGCTGTGGCTGATCGTGCTGATGCTGCAGGTGGGCAGGCATGGCCTGATCACCGCCAACAAGCGCCGCCTGATGTGCCTGTCGATGTTCTGGCACTTCCTGGACGTCGTCTGGATCGGCGTCTTTACCTTTGTCTACCTGATGGGAACGCTGCCATGAGCGCGCAAGACCACGCCCTGGATGGCCACGGGCACGATCACGGACACGGCCACGATCACCATGACGAGGAAATGGGGCCGCACGCCACGCTGGGCGGCTACCTGACGGGCTTCGTGCTGTCGGTATTCCTGACGGCGGTGCCGTTCTGGCTCGTGATGGGGGATGTCTTCGACAAGTCGCAGACCACGGCGATCGTGATCCTGCTGATTGGCGCGGTGCAGATCGTCGTGCACATGATCTACTTCCTGCACATGAACGCCAAGTCCGAGGGCGGCTGGAACATGCTGTCGCTGATGTTCACGCTGACCCTGGTGGTGATTACGTTGTCCGGGTCGCTCTGGGTGATGTTCCACCTGAACAGCAACATGATGCCGCACATGCAGCACAACCAGGACGCGGCCCAGTCGGGCGGCACGATCGTGCCGCCGCGCACCAAGTAGATTGGGCCGGCACCGCCGGGGCCAGGCCCTGGCGGTGCGGTACTGCAAGGCTGGCTGCGCTCAGGCGGCCAGGCGGAACGTCGCCACGGCTTCCTTGAGACGCTGGGCCTGTTCCTCGAGCGAACCGGCCGCCGCGGCGGCCTGCTCTACCAGCGCGGCGTTCTGCTGCGTGACGGTATCCATCTGCGTCACCGCCTGGTTCACCTGCTCGATGCCGGCGCTCTGCTCGGCCGACGCCGCGCTGATCTCGCCCATGATGTCGGTCACGCGCTTTACGGCGCTGACGATCTGCTCCATCGTCTCGCCGGCCTGCGCCACCAGTTGCGAGCCGCGCTCGACGCGGTCGGCGGAGTCGCCGATCAGCGACTTGATCTCCTTGGCGGCCGTGGCCGAGCGCTGCGCCAGGCTGCGCACCTCGCCCGCCACCACGGCAAAGCCGCGCCCCTGCTCGCCGGCACGGGCCGCTTCCACGGCGGCGTTCAGCGCCAGGATGTTGGTCTGGAAGGCGATACCCTCGATCACCGAGATGATGTCGACCACCTTGCGCGACGAGGTGTTGATCTCGTCCATCGTGTTGACCACCTGGCCCACCACCTCGCCACCCTGGGTCGCCACTTCCGACGCATTGACGGCCAGCGAGCTGGCCTGCTTGGCGCTGTCGGCGTTCTGGCGCACGATGCTGGTCAGTTCCTCCATGCTCGACGCGGTTTCCTGCAGCGACGAAGCCTGTTCCTCGGTGCGCTGCGAGAGGTCGGTGTTGCCGGCCGCGATCTGGCTCGTGCCCGTGGCAATCGCCTCGGTGCCGTTACGCACTTCCTTGACGATTCCCAGGATGTTGTCGTTCATCTCGCGCAGCGCCTCGAGCAGCTGGCCGGTCTCGTCGGTGCTGTCCACGTGGATGCGGGTACTCAGGTCGCCGGCCGCCACGGTACGCGCGAAGGCCACGGCACGGTGCAGCGGGCGCGTGATGCCCACGGTCAGCCACCAGGCAAACACCACGCCAATGGCCAGCGCAATCACACCCAGCGTGATCAGGCCGTTGCGGGCGCTCTCGTAGATGCCATTGATCTCGCCCGCGGTCTTGTCGATCGATGCGCGCTGGATGTCGAGCAGCTTCTGGATCTCGCCCAGGTAGGCGTCGCCGGCCGGCACGAACTCGTTGTCCAGAACCTTGTTGGCCTCGTCGGTCAGGCCCTCGGCCTTGAGCTTGGTGATCTTGTCGCGCGAGTCGTTGTACGGATTGCGCACCACCTGGATTTTCTTGAAGGCCGCCTTCTCTTCGTCGGTCTTCAGGGTCGGCTCGATCTTGTCGCGCAATTCGGCGATGGCCTTGACCGAGTAGGCCGTCTCCTTGGCGAAGAACGCCCCGAGCGTCGGATCGCTGCTGCGGGCCACGGCCGTGGTACGGCGCACGCTGGCATACATCAGCCGATACCAGTCGCTGACCAGCCGTTCCTTGGCCAGCGGCTCCTGCATCATCTCGTGCGTGCGGCCGGCAACCTCCTGCAACCGGTACACCCCGAGCACCGTCATCAACGTGCTCAACAGCAACACCACGCCAAAGCCGATGCCAAGGCGTACACCAATACCAAGATTCTTCATGTCTTCTACCTGATTGATTGGTTCGTGGCAGGCCGTGGTCACCCGTTGCACACGGCCGCTCCTCCTGCGTCCTCCGCACCGCAATGTACGGAAGGACAGACATTGGATGACCTAACGGTTCGACGTAGCCGAAACTTGAGCCAGAAATCAGGGAAAACGCTTATTGCGGAGGCAACGGCAGACTGAAAGCTATTTGTAATGTGGAAGCGGCGGACCGCCCGTGATGGGAGCAGCCCGCCGCTGGCGTGACTTCGTCGAAACTACGACGCCATTACAGGACGGTTACCGCGCCACTGGCCTCGCAGTTGACCGTCAACTGGTTGCCGAACTGCTGGTTGGCACCGACCGGGCCCAGCTCCATGTTGGCGGTGGGGTAGTGGCGCGCCTCCATCGCCTTGTCCACCTTGACGACCGGCGTACCGCCCTGCGCACCCAGGCGCGCGATCAGCCTGGTCGTGCCCACGCCAACGCATCGCAGCCTTACGCCGATACCGTAACCCTCGGTGCCGAACTTGCGAAACAGGCCAGGAGACGAGAACCAGGTGTTCTCGGTAATCCGGTCGCCTTCGGGATCCGTGATTTCCAGCAGCTTAGGCGTATTGGTCGGAACCTCCACGATTTGATATGCGCCGTTGTCGTACGGCACAGGATGGCCGGGGCTCGACTCCTGATACGGGATCGCCGTGCCATTCTCGTCAGCCACGACAACGTAGAGGTGATACAGACCGTCCGACTGGATCGGACCTGTCTGTCCATTGCAGTTGTCGTTGCAGATATAGACGGACTGCATCACGCCGCGCATGTACATCGTGGCGGCGCCGTTATCGCCCGGTTGCAGCCGTACCGTGGCCTGTCCCTGCGACAGCACGTAGCCCTCGTTGTCGGCAATGCAATGCGCCACCGTGCAGGGTCCGTTGACCTGCACTGCGCCAATCGTATGATTCCCCGGCGTCGTCTTGTAGGTGCCCACCACCTTGGCAACGGGCTGGTTGTTGACGAGGCTGATCGTCGTGGAATAGTTGAACGTTCCGCCGTTGTCCATTGTCGCCGTCCCGCTCGGCCCCCCTGTCACGGCCGGCTCACCCGTGGTACGGAACGAGAACACCTCCTGCCCATCGAAAAACACCTTCAGCAACCCATTGCTGTCGCCATCGATGAACGTCGGCTTCTTCGTCGTGCCCGCGTCCGCAGCAGCCGGCGTGCGTGTCCTGTCCACGCTCTTGAGCGGGATGGTCATGGTCACCGTGCCGCTGGCATTGGCCTCTGCCACCGATTGGGTGGGTCCTTCGCCGCCGCCGCCACCGCAGGCGGCAAGCAGCAACGCAGACAACACCGACAGCGAAAGCGACACGGGGATTATTTTTTTCATGGCTCGTATTTCCTCCAGAAGCAGGCTTGATGGAATTTTTATCGCGCGGGATTTGGGCGCGGGCCTGCTTCAGCAATCGGTGTGCCAGTGAAACTTAATCTTTCGGATTATTTGCGGAAAGCCGCCATGGAAGCGGCGTTCCGGGACATCGCCTTTTCGCCATTGCTGGGGTTGGATATCGTTATTCCGCCAATTCAGCGTTACGGCGTTACGTAACGCGACGACATATTTGTTCTGAAGTGGCATTGGCATATTCCAATGCCACGCCGAATGACTCCACCATTGGAGGGGAATCGTATGCGCCCGATGGATTAGCTCCTGGCAGCGGGGGCCGAGGTCGGGCTGAACCAGTAGATCACCAGTGACAGCGCCACCGAAAGCACTGCCGACAGGAAGATGGCGGCGTAGATCCTTGCATCGGCCCAGCCCCAGTCGTGGCCTGCGTTGGCGATCAGTCCGAACCCCCAGGACGTCAGCGCGGAACCGAGGAACACGAACGTGTTCAGCACGCCCAGCCCCCGGCCGCGCGCTGGCGCCGGAATCAGTGCGCGGCCCTGCGCCATCACCAGCGGATGCAGCATGCCGATGGTGGACAGCAGCGCCATCAGCGCCACGCCGGACACCACGCCGGCATCCGGCCAGACCGTCAGCGCGATTCCGCCCAGCATCGAAAGCCCCGCCCAGCCGAGGACCGTCGACTTGAGCGTGCCCCGCCGTACCAGCACCGGCAACAGGAACGCGGTCAGGAAACCCGTCAGGCTCAGCAGCGTCAACGCCACGCCCCGCGCGCCGGCCTGCATGCCGAACACGTCGGCCAGATACGGGCCGCTCCAGGCATTGCGAAAGCCCGTACCGGCTGCCATCGCCACGCACATCGGAATCAGCGTCCAGAGCGGCCAGAACGCCAGCAGCTTGCCGCTCTCGGCCAGCATGGCGCCCATCGGCGCGCGTCGGGCGTCGGCGTGGCCGGTGTCGCGCACATGGCGCCAGACGCCGTAGCAGGCGCCCACCATGCCGAGCGCAGACACCGCCAGCGCCGGGCGCCAGCCCGCATGCTGCGAAATCCAGCCCAGCGGCGCCGTGGCGCACAGCGCGCCAATCATGCCCAACGCGTTGGAGCGGCTGACCACGCGCATGTACTGCCGTTCGGAGAGGTTTTCCGACGCGTAGTGGAGCAGCCCCATGAAGACCGGCGCGCAGGCCAGCCCGAGCCCCATTTGCGCGAGCATCGCCACGGCCCAGTTCGGCGCCAGGACAAAGCCCACGGCCGAGAAGCCGCCGATGGCGAGCAGCCATGCGGTGGGCCGGCCCACGCCATAGCGGTCGAACGCGATGCCAACCGGGATCTGCGCCAACGCGAACGCCAGGAAGAAGCAGGACGACATCGCGCCAAAGCCGGCCGGCGACAACGCAAAGTCATGCTGGATCTCGGGTGCGATCACCGCCAGGCAACTGCGGTAGAACTGGCTCAGGATGAAGGCGAACGTCAGCAGCGTGATGCCACGTGCCACGGTGCTCTCATCGGGAAGGACGGGGGGATGCTGCGACGGATGTTCCGGTTCTGGCGCCGGGGTATGCATGGGAATACGTCTCGGAGGGCTCGCGCCATATTCTACGCGGCGCGGCGCCGGGCACGGCCCGCGCCACCGTGGCTTCCACGAGAAAAAGGTCGATCACCGCGCGGTGACCGACCTTTGTTCCACCTGGCGAGACGCGCCCGGCCGCTCAGCCGTCCGCCGGCAACGCCCGCCCCAGCTTGCAGCCACGATCGAGAAAATCGCTGGCATGGCCGTT
Organism: Cupriavidus agavae; assembly: GCF_004217045.1. Taxonomy (GTDB): domain Bacteria; phylum Pseudomonadota; class Gammaproteobacteria; order Burkholderiales; family Burkholderiaceae; genus Cupriavidus; species Cupriavidus agavae. The sequence continues at coordinate 61,229 of NZ_SGXM01000004.1, read as the reverse complement.
CGCGCCGTCGGCCTTGTCCACCGGTTCGTCGACCACGACAAACCCGGCCACGCCGCCGGGCGGCGCGACATAGCCCACGAACACGCCACGATCCGCCACGGGGCTGCCGCCCGCCGCCTGCCGGACCAGTTCGAACGGGTCAACCGTCAGCGCGGGCTGCACGGCCGGCACCAGCATCGCGCGCACCGGCTTGCCGTTGAAGCGCAGGTCGCGCCATTGCGGGCCGATGTCGCTGGCGGCCAGGAAGTCGCGGGCCCGCTCGCTGATGCAGTCGAGGTGGATATGCAACTGGTCCTGGCTGCGCGACGCCCGCGCATTGATCGCCAGGCCGAGCAGCGTATCGGGCAGCGGGCGGCCCACCGCCTTGCCGACGATCTCGCGCGCCTGCCAGCCGAACACCCAGGCGCTGTGGCGGCCGCCCTGCGTACCATCCTGCCAGACGCGCGGGTCTTCCACGCCACCTACGGGCAGGTCGGGGATCACGAGGTAATGGGACGCGCCGATCGCGTCCTTGTACAGCACGAAGCCGCGCGGACGGTCGACGATGACGCAATCGGAATGGGTCGGAGCGGCCGGAACAAGACACCGTTCCTGCACATGCTTCCAGAGCGAATCGCGGGAGAAGGCGCCGACCAGGCGCTCCAGCAGGCCGGCATCGGCAAAGGCATGCCCCGACGCAGCCAGCGCCAGGCAACACAACAGCAAACGTCTCACTTCGGCAGATCTCCAGTTGCTTCGGGCGCCTCAGCGCGCCGTGCGTCCGCCGTAGTAGGTGCCGTTGCGGGGATTCGAAACCATGTAGTCGTGGCTGCGCGCCCAACGCTGGGCGGCAAGGAAGACTTCCGGTTCACGTTGACTCCATGCACTGATCATCAGCGGCGGAACCTCATCCTCGGTATTGAGGTAGACGGCCGCCCGGTGCAATGGGCCGCGGTCAAGGGTTCCTGGAATCGTCGAGGTACGAATCGTCACGCGCATCAGGTCATTCCTTGAAGCCCAGATGCAAGAGATTATGCATTCCCGCGCGTGACATGGGAATGACTGTCACATGCCGCCCCGCGCATGTGGACACCTATTTGCCTATGCTGGTCAGATACCCGCGCCGGGCCGGGCTCTCCGGACGGATCGGGTTTCTCCCAACGTGGCGCGCACGCCACGCTTTGCCCTTCCAGGAGGCCAGCCGATGACGCAATCGTCCACGCTCACCCCGGCGACCGAGCTTGCCGGCCGCAACCGCATCCACTTTCCGAACGAATCGCCGGCCTACCGCCAGGCCCGCAACGCGCTGCTGGCCGAGGAAATCGAGCTGCGCCGCCATATCGAACGCGTGGCGGCCATGCGGCGCGGGCTGCCTCCGGGCGGAGAAGTCAGCAAGACCTACCGCTTTACCGGCGAGCAGGGCCCGGCCACGCTGGCGGACCTGTTCGGCGACAAGGACACGCTCGTGGTCTACAGCTACATGTTCGGTCCGCAGCGCGAGAAGCCGTGCCCGATGTGCACCTCGCTGATGGCCGGCTGGGAAGGCAAGGTGCCCGACATCGAGCAGCGCGTGGCGCTGGCCATGGTGGCGCGCTCGCCGATCGAACGGCTCAAGGCCGCCAAGGCGGCGCGTGGCTGGACGCAGCTCAAGGTCTACGCCGACACCGACGGCGAGTACACCCGCGACTACGTCAGCCCCGAGGACGAGGACATGCCGGCCTACAACGTGTTCAGCCGGCGCGACGGCAAGATCCGGCTCTTCTACAGCGCGGAACTGTCTTTCGACATGTCGGACCCTGGCCAGGACCCGCGTGGCGCGCCCGACCCCGATCCGCTCTGGACGCTGCTCGACACCACGCCCGAAGGCCGGGGCGCCGACTGGTATCCGAAGCTCTCCTATGACTGAGCCCGGCGCCCGGTGACGCCGCCGGCACGGCATGCCGCTACAATGCGCCGTTCCTCGACGCCATCACCACGCCATGCCGACGCCAAACCGGGCCCACCTGCTGGGCCCGTTGCTCAAGGGAGTGTCCCGCTCGTTCTACCTGACGCTGCGCATCCTGCCGGCGGGCATGCGCGACCCTGTCGGCCTGGGCTATCTGCTGGCCCGCGCCGCCGATACGATCGCCGATACCGCGCTGATTCCGCCCGCCCGCCGGCTGGAACTGCTGCTGGCGCTGCGCCAGCGTGTCAATGGCAGCGATGACGGCGGCACGCTGGCACGGCGCCTGGCCGTGGAAGTGGCCGGCCAACAGACCGACTCCAACGAAAAAGTACTGCTGGAATCGATCGGGCCCGCGCTCGACGTGCTGGCTCAGTTGGCGCCGCGCGACCGCAGCGCGGTGCAGGGCATCGTCACCACGCTGACCGAAGGCATGGAGTTCGACCTGCGGACCTTCCCCGACGAACGCTCGGGCGACGTCGTCGCATTGGCCACCCTAGCCGATCTCGACCGCTATACCTACCTCGTGGCCGGCTGCGTCGGCGAGTTCTGGACCACGATGACCGACGCCCACGTACCGGGCGCGATGCAGGCCCCGCTCGACACGATGCTGCGCCGGGGCGTGCGCTTCGGCAAGGCGCTGCAACTGGTCAATGTGTTGCGCGACTGCGGCAAGGACCTGCGCATCGGCCGCTGCTACCTGCCCGTCGATTGCCTCGACCGCCACGGGCTCACGCCGCAGGCACTGCTCGATCCCGCGAACTCGGTCCGCGCCGTGCCGCTGCGCGACGAACTGATGCGCATCGCCCTGGACCATTTCCGCGAAGCCGCCGCCTACACCTTCGCCCTGCCCCGCACCGCCATCCGCCTGCGGCTGGCCTGTCTCTGGCCCATCCTGATCGGCCTCGAAACGCTGGCACTGCTGGCCGAAAACGACGCCTGGCTCAACCCGGCGCGCGCGAGCAAGGTGGATCGCCAGCAGGTCTACCGCATCCTGGGACGCAGCGCGGGACTGGTGATGTGGGACGGGATGCTGCGGGGCTGGATCGAGGGGCTGATCGGGCGGGTGGAGAAGCGGCTGGGCTGAAACGAAAAAGGGCCGCGCAAGGCGGCCCCGGATCACCTGCTGCATCCACTCACTGCGCAGCCGGCGCCTTCTTCTGCGATTTCTGCGTGGACTTCTTCTTCGTGTTCTTGGTGTCGGTCAGCGCCGATGCGGTGCCCTGGTTCGCGCCCTGGGTGTAGGGGTCGAACTTGTCGCCGGCGCGGGCGGTGTCGGGGGTGTAGCCGTCCTTGTTCGACACGCGCGCCGGGTCGGGCACATAGCCGTCCTTGTTGGTGGTGCGCATGTTGTAGTCGTAGCGGTCGGCGGGGTTGGCCGGGCCGGCCGCGAATGCCAGTCCCGGAACAAACACTGCCACCGCCAATGCCATCGTGAACGCCTTCATGGGAAGCCTCCGTGCAAACAATTGATAACCACGCGCACGGTGTCCTGGCAGGGAAAACGCACGCGAACCATTCGTAAGCGTAGGCGTTCGTTCCCCGAATCGCCATACCGGCGCGCAGGTGCGGCATGCAACACCGTGCGAATTCGAAAGGAACACGGGAAAGCTGGAATGCCGGAGGGTCAGGGACGCAACAGGTCGAAGCCGGCCAGCAGTACGACGCCGCTCAGGACGTCCATGGACATCGCGCCGTTGCCGAGAATCAGGATGGCGGCGGCGCTCCACGAGGTGGCGCAGAAGAGGAGGAAACGCTTGTTCATGATGCGGGGAGACGGCTGCCACGGGAGCGGTGGCGGGAGATCGGGCTAAGTATAAACCCTGATATCCGGACGTCCAGCGCAGTTTCTGTCGAAGTGCCGCATCAGGCACCGCCGCTAGAGGACTTTCGGCACCGATGCCACAAGCATGGCCACGCCCGAGGCACTCAGCAGCGTCAGGACGATGCGGCGGAAAGTCAGTTCGCTGATACCGATATAGACGCGCGTGCCGATCAGCGTCGGGATCAGCATGGCCGGGGCGACGATGGCGAACATCGGCAGCATGTCGCGCGTGATCAGGCCGGTGCCTATATAGAATCCCATCGTCACGATCAGCGCGCCAAGGTTGAAGTTCTGGATCACCACGCGCTGGCGGTCCTTGTCGAAGCCGCGCAGCGTGCACCAGAGCGTGGGCACGATGCCGGTGAAGCCACCGATGCCACCCATGATGCCGCCGACCGCGCCAACGATGCCATCCGCGATGCGGCCGCCATGGTGGATGCGCGGGAGGCGGCTGGCGAACAGCATGATCGGGCAGAACACCACGAGCACGCTGCCGAGGCAGAGCTTGAACAGGTTGACGTCGAGGCTTGGCAGCAGGCTCACGCCGATGGGAATGCCGACAACGCCGCCCAGCAGGAACGGCAGCACCGTGCCGAGATGGAACTTGCGGCGTACCGTGACGGCCGCGAGCAACTGGCCGGTCAGCGAGCCGAACACCGACATCGCCGCCGCCATGTGCGGCTCGACGCCCCACGCCCAGAACGACATCGCCACCATGCCGAAGGCAAACCCTGACAGGCCTTGAACAAAGCCGGCTACAGCGGCACCCAGGGCGACGATGAGAAAGAGGGAGTCCATGGGGGGATGATGATTGGGGCCGAGGGGTTGCTCCCCTCTCCCCCAACCCCTCTCCCGCGTTGCGGGAGAGGGGAGAAAACAAGCAGGGAACGAAAGCGCGGTTACTTCCCGATTCCCAGCAGCTCCACTTCGAAATTCAGTGTCGAGTTCGGCGGGATCGTACCCGGCACGCCGCGTGCGCCGTAGGCGGTGGAGGCCGGGCAGGTCAGCCTGGCCTTGCCGCCGACCTGCATCTTCTGCACGCCTTCGGTCCAGCACGGGATCACGCCGTTGAGCGGGAACGAGATCGGCTGGCCGCGCTTGTACGAGCTGTCGAACTCGGTGCCGTTGGTCAGCGTGCCACGGTAATGGACCTTGACCGTATCGGAGGCCTTGGGCGACGCGCCCGTGCCCTTGGTGATGGTCTCGATGACCACGCCCGAAGGCAGCGTTTCGGCGGCGGCCACGCCCGAGGCGGCCAGGGCCACGGCGGCAACAATCAGCGCGAGAGTTTTCATGGAATCTGTCGTGTCGGAGGTTGGGAGAGCGCCCGGCCGTGGCCGGACACCAGCCGGCAAGTGTACACGCCACGCCGGCCGGTGCCCTCCCCCCGGTGCGTCCGCTTACGACACCTGGCCCATGGCCGGATCGCTCACCGAGTCCTTGCCGTTCTCGATGTGGCCGGCAATACGGCGACGCAGCGACGGCGCGACATCGCAGGCAATCTCGAAGTCGTACCAGTTGCCGCTGTCGCCCAGTGCCCAGGCCAGTTCGCCCACGGCACCGGGTGCCACGGTCTTGCTCCACGGACCATCGGTGCGATAGGTCCTGGCCACCGCGCTGAACGTGCACGGCTGGCTGCCGCGGTTGTAGAGCTTGACCTGCAGTTGCGGGGGATCGCACAGCTCGTAGCAGACCTGGATCTCGGCAGTGGCCGCCTCGCTCGCGTCGCCGACGAACTCGCGGTGGTAGCCGTTCGGTCCGATGACCCAGAGGTCGTACTTGCCGTTATCTGCGGCCACGCTCCATGCGCCATCGAGCGTCTTGCCGGCCTCCACCACATAGCGGCGCGGAATGGCGTCCAGATGCAGCTTGTCGTAGACGTGGAACACCGCGCCGGCCGTGCCGCCGTTGGCGAAGCTCAGCGTCACGGTCTTCGCGCCGGCATCGACGCGCGACGTAGTGTGCAGCTCGTAGGGCAGCGCACGCGCCGGACGCGTGCCGGTGGCCTGCACCGGCGTGACCGGCGTCACCGGCACCGGAATGGCGGCCATGGCCGCCTGCGACGTGGCGAGGTTGTCCACGGTCACCTTCGTGCTGCGTCCGGCCAGCGTCGGCAGCGCCTGCGTGTTCGGGTTGACGAAGTTGAACGCCGAAGTCAGGTCGCCGCAGACCGCGCGACGATAGGCGCCGATCTGCGGCTCCTTCACCCCGAAGCGCTTTTCCAGGAAAAGCAGCGTCGAGGTGTGGTCGAACACCTGCGAGTTCACGAAACCGCCCCGGCTCCATGGCGACACGATCCACATCGGCACGCGCGGTCCCGGCCCGAACGGCTTGCCGTCGATCGGGGCCTGGCTGTTCTGGTTGGCCGTGGCCGGCGGAAACGTGTGGTACTCGAAAGCCATGTCGGCATCGGCCAGCGTGCTGGCGCCCGCCAGCGAGCCATCGGTGTTGCGCGACGGGGCTGACGGGGGCGGCATATGGTCGAAGAAGCCGTCGTTCTCGTCGTAGTTGATCAGCAGCACGGTCTTGCTGAAGACCTCGGGGTTGGCCGTCAGCGCGTCCAGCACCTGCTGCACATACCAGCCGCCCTGCGCCGGGCTCGACGGCCCCGGGTGCTCGCTGTACGTCGACGGCGGGATGATCCACGAGATTTCCGGCAGCGTGCCGTTGGCGATATCGTCGCGGAAGCTTTGCAGCAGCCCGTCGGGCATCGTGTTGCCGAAGCCCCGGGCCAGCGGGCTCAGCGCGTCGTCGATGGCCGGATCGTAGGCCGGCGACACCGCCGGCAACGCTACCGGACGGCGCGCCGCCGGCATGGATTCCATCGCCGCGCGCCAGTGCCTGAAGCCCATCATCTCGTTGCAGCCGTAGTTGTCGGCCAGGCTCTGGTACACCTTCCAGCTCACGCCGGCATCGACCAGGCGGTCGGCATACGTCTTCCAGTCCCAGCCTGCGGTGGACGGGCCCACGTCGTTGCCGCCATTGAACTCGTTGATCATGGCCGAGACACCGCTGCCGCTCGGGCCATTGGTGCCCGTCCAGTAATAGAGCCGGTTCGGGATCGTGCCCGTGTGCATCGAGCAATGGTAGGCGTCGCAGAGCGTGAAGGCGTCGGCCAGCGCGCGCTGGAACGGCACTTCGGCGGTCTCGTAGTACGACATCGACAGGCGGTTCTTGGCCACCGGCCAGCGGTTCATGCGGCCGTGATCCCACGCCGCCTGGCCATTGGGCCAGGTGTGCGGGGTGCTGCCGGCGCGCTGGGCATTGCCGAGCGTGGCGTCGAGGCGGTACGGCGTGATGGTGGCGTTGGTGGCGTCGGTCTGGAAAAACGCGTTCTTGCCGTTGGCCAGCGGGATCGCAAAGCGGTCGCCATAGCCGCGCACGCCCTTGAACGTGCCGAAATAGCTGTCGAACGAGCGGTTCTCCAGCATCAGCAGCACCACGTGCTTGACGTCGTTGATCGTGCCGGTGGCGTTGTTGGCCTCGATGGCCAGCGCGCGGCGGATGCTCGGCGGGAACGAGGCCAGCGTGGCGGCGGCCGCAGCGGTGCCGACCGTGTTGCGCAGGAACTTGCGCTTGCTTGGGTTGAATGTCATGCCGGGTCCGGAGGGTTGTTGTGTGGGACTGTCGGTTTCAGGCGGGTTCGATGCGGCGCCGGTCAGGGGGCCGGCGCGCAGTGCGCCGTGGTGCAGGCCGCCGGCGGCGTGCCGCCGTTACCGCCATTGCCGCCATTGCCGCCGCCCGTGGCCGGCGGCGCCGGGTTGTTGTTGTCGTCGCCGCCGCAGGCGCCGAGCAGCAGGGTCAGGCAAAGCAGGGCGGCACCCAGCACCGGCCTGGCCATGCGCGAATGAACAGGTTTTGTGGTTGTCATGTGTCGAGTCGAATAGTCCAAAGGGGCGGGCCGGGCATCAACGAACCAGTGCCCCGTGACGCGTTCTCGGCCGCGTTCGTCTTCCAGAGTCTTGTGGGGCGGGGGGCACCCTCCGCACGAGGGGCATGCCCTGTGCGAGACCGGCAGTCTGTGCGCTTGATATGTCAACGATGTGACCATAACCCGACGCTTCGCGCGTTTGAATGACCTGTTGTTGCGAATGAACATGCCGGGAAAGGTGTGATGGCGCGCCGGCGGCGTGCGCGAAATCGGCTGGCAAACCGGCGCAGACTTTGACTAAGCTTGTCTGGCTGTCCCACGATGCCCATCCACCAAGGAGCCACCCCCGATGTCCCAGACCATCACCATCACCGTGCCCGACGGCAGCTTCGACGCGTATCTCGCCACCCCCCAGGGCACTAATGCCCGGGGCACGGCCATCGTCGTGATCCAGGAAATCTTTGGCATCAACGCAGACATGCGCGAGACCTGCGACAACTTCGCCCGCGAAGGTTTCGTAGCAATTTGTCCAGATCTGTACTGGCGGCAGGAGCCCAACGTCGAGTTGACCGACAAGACCGAGGCCGAATGGCAGAAGGCGCTGGCGCTTTACAACGCGTTCGATGTGGACAAGGGCGTGGCCGACATCGACGCCACGATCGGCGCCGTGCGGCAGCAGCCGGGCGTGAACGGCGGGGTGGGCACCGTGGGGTACTGCCTCGGGGGCCTGCTGGCCTACCTGACCGCCACCCGCACCGGTGCCGATGCGGCGGTGTCGTATTACGGCGTCGGCATGGACAAACACCTGGGCGAAGCATCGAAAATCAGCAAACCGCTATTGATGCATATCGCCGACGAGGACGAATTCGTGCCGCCCGAAGCCCGCCAGAAGATCATCGGCGCCTTGCAGGGCAACCCGCAGGTGGAAATTCATACCTACCCGGGCTGCCAGCACGCCTTCGCCCGAATTCAAGGAATCCACTATGTCGACGACGCGGCGAAGGCCGCCAACGCCCGCACGTTGAAACATTTTCAGGCCATGAAATAGCCCCGCAACTCCCGGCTATATCCTTGAACTCCGCGATTCATGCCAAAATGCCCGCTTGATCGAACTCGCAAACGGAGCATTCGGGATGTATCGCGGCGAACGGTTCAATGGTTACAGCCATCTGGCGGGCGCAGTGCTGTCCGCCGCCGGCATGGCGGTGCTGATCACCTACTCGGCGCTCTACCACGACGCCTGGAAGGTGGTCAGCTCCATCGTCTACGGGACCACACTGGTCCTGCTCTACACGATCTCCACCGTCTACCACAGCGTGCGCGGCCCGGCCAAGGACATCTTCCGCCGGCTCGACTACTGCGCGATCTACCTGCTGATCGCCGGCAGCTATACGCCATTCGCGCTCGTCACCCTGCGCGGCCCGTGGGGCTGGACATTGTTCGGCATCAACTGGGGGCTGGCCACCATCGGCATCATCCAGGAACTGTGGATCGGCCATCGCACGCGGGTCCTGTCGCTGTCGATCTACGTGATCATGGGCTGGCTGGTGCTGATAGCCTTCCAGCCGCTGATGGCCGCGCTGCCGCCGGCAGGGCTCTACTGGCTCGTGGCGGGCGGGGCGATCTACACCGCCGGCATCGGCTTCTTCCTGTTCGACGAGAAGGTCAGGCACTTCCACGGCATCTGGCACCTGTTCGTGCTCGGTGGCAGCATCTGCCAGTTCATCAGCATCTTCTTCTACGTCGACTGACCCTCCGGCGCGCCACAAGAGAAAACGGCCCAGGTTTCCCCTGGGCCGTCTTTCATTCCCCGGCGCCTTCGTGCGCCGACACCATCTTGCGGCGTCGTGTTTTCTCCAGAAGGCCGCCCACCACCGGCCAGACCAGGATCACCACGGCCAGCGCCATGATCGTACCCACCAGCCCGTTCGACCAGAACACGCTCATCTGGCCCTGCGACATCAGCATGGTCTGGCGGAACGCGTCCTCCGCCCGGTCGCCCAGCACCAGCGCCAGCACCAGCGGCGCCAGCGGATAGTCGAGCTTCTTGAGCACGTAGCCGATCACGCCGAAGATCAGCATCAGCCAGACGTCGAACATCGCGTTGTGCACCGTGAAGGCGCCAATCGCACAGACCACCAGGATCAGCGGCGCGATGATGGCAAACGGGATGCGCAGGATGGCCGCGAACAGCGGCACCGTCGAGAGCACCACGATCAGCCCCGCCAGGTTGCCGAGGTACATGCTGGCGATCAGCCCCCAGACGAAGGTCTTCTGCTCGGCGAACAGCAGCGGCCCTGGCTGCAGGCCCCAGATCATCAGCCCGCCCAGCAGCACGGCCGCCGTGGCCGAGCCCGGGATGCCCAGCGCCAGCATCGGCAGCAGCGCGCTGGTACCAGCCGCGTGCGCCGCGCACTCGGGCGCGATCACGCCTTCGACGTTGCCCTTGCCGAACGTGTCCTTCTGGCGCGAGAAGCGCTTGGCCACGCCGTAGCCCATGAACGACGCCGCCGTGGCGCCGCCCGGCGTCACGCCGAGCCAGCAACCGATGACCGAGGACCGGATCAGCGTCATCCAGTAGCGCGGCAGCTCGGCCCAGGTCTTCAGGACCACCTTGAGGTCGATATTGGCGCGCTTGCCGCGGAAGGCGACGCCTTCCTCCATCGTCATCAGGATCTCGCTGATGCCGAACAGGCCGATCACCACCACGAGGAAGTCGAAGCCACGCAGCAGCTCGGTAGAGCCAAACGTCATCCGCAGCGTGCCCGAGACCGTATCCATGCCCACCGCCGCCAGCGCAAAGCCGATGCACATGGCAATGACGATCTTGGCCTTGGGCTCCTTGCCCATGCCGATGAAGCTGCAGAACGTCAGGAAGTAGACCGCGAAGAATTCAGGCGGCCCGAAGCGCAGCGCAAACTTGGCCACCAGCGGCGCCAGGAACGTGATCAGCAGCACGCCGGCCAGCGCGCCGAGGAACGATCCCGTGAACGCCGAAGTCAGCGCGCGGCCCGCCTCGCCCTGCTGCGCGAGCGGGTAGCCGTCGAACGTGGTGGCCACCGACCACGCCTCGCCGGGAATGTTGAACAGGATCGACGTGATGGCCCCGCCAAACAGCGCGCCCCAGTAGATGCACGACAGCATGATCACGGCCGACGTAGGCTCCATCGAGAACGTCAGCGGTAGCAGGATGGCCACGCCGTTCGGCCCGCCCAGCCCCGGCAGCACGCCCACCACGATGCCGAGCAGGATGCCCACGAGCATCAGGCCGACGTTGTGCCACGACATCGCCACGGCAAAGCCGCCCATCAGCGAATTGAGTTCTTCCATGTCGGCCCCCTCAGAACCCGAGCGCCGCTTCGAGCGGGCCCTTCGGCAGCGGTACGCGGAACTGCATCTCGAACACCCAGAACAGCACCGCATTGATGGCTACGCCGGTCAGCACCGAGCGCCACCACGCGAACTTGCCGATGGCGCGCATGAAGCCAGCGATGAAGATCGTCGAGGCCACATAGATGCCGAGCCAGGCGATCAGCCCGACGTAGGCCGTCAGCGGCACCAGGATCACGGCCACCTGTTTGAGCTGTGGCACCGTGACGAACACGGCGTCGCCGGTCATGCGCAGCGCCTGCCAGAGCACGACCAGGCAGGAGAGGAAAATCAGTGCGCCGATGCGCATCGGAAAATAGCCCGCCTCGGGGCCGTCGGGCGCCCAGCCGGCGCCGATCTGGTAATTCGTGACCATCACCACCACCGCGCCGATGGCGATCAGCACGGCCACGGCGATTTCCGCCGCCCGCACCGAGATCGCCGCCGGCGCGGTGTCGTGTGTTTCGTTGCTCATGGAACTTGTCTCCCCGTTCTGGTTTCGCTCCCCTCTCCCATGCGGTGGGAGAGGGGTTGGGGGAGAGGGCTGGAGGTTCTGCTTGCCGAACAGGTGGCAAATTGAACTGCCGCCCCTCTCCCCCGCCCCTCTCCCGCATACGGGAGAGGGGAGAACACCATAGGCGTGCGACGAACTACTTCGCGGCCGCCACGAACCCTGCTTCCTTGATGATGTCCTTGTGCCGTGTCTCGTCGGCGGTCAGGAACTCCGTCAGCTTGGCTCCGGTGAGGAAATCGTTCTTGAGCGCGTTCTTTTCGAGGTACTCCTTCCACTCGGGCGTGGCCACCACCTTCTGCATCAGCTCGACATAGAACTTCTGCTGGTCCGGCGTGACGCCGCCGGGCAGCATGAACACGCGCAGCATCTGGTACTGCACGTCGAGGCCCTGCTCCTTGCAGGTGGGGATGTCGCCCCAGCTCTGGGTGCCCGTGATCTTGGCGGAGTAGTGCATGCGCTCGGGCGCGAACACGCACAGGGCGCGGTGTTCGCCGGCGCGCCACTGCCCGATCGATTCCGAGGGGTTGTTGACGTTCGAGTCGATGTGCTTGCCCGACAGTTGCGTGGCCGCCTCGCCGCCGCCCTTGTACGGGATGTAGATGAAGCGCACACCCGCCTTGCGCTCGGTCTGGGCGGTGATGATCTGGTCTTCGCGCTTGGAGCTGGTGCCGCCCATCTTGAACTTGGCCGGGCTCTTCCTGACCTCCGCCAGGTAGTCGGCCGGGCTCTTGTACGGCGCCTCGGCGTTGGTCCACAGCACGAATTCGTCCTGCGCCACCATCGCCACCGGCGTCAGGTCGCGCCAGTTGAACGGCAACTGGCTGATCATCGGCACCGTGTACAGCGCCGACGAGGTGACGAGCAGCTTGTGCGCGTCACCCTTGGCCGCCTTGGCGTCCATCAGGCCCTCGGCCCCGCTGGCGCCCGCCTTGTTCACCACGATCATCGGCTGGCCCATCAGCTTGTGCTTGGCGATGATGCCCTGGATCGACCGCGCCATCTGGTCCGACGCTCCGCCCGCACTGAACGGCACCACCAGCTCGACCGGCTTGGTCGGTTCCCACGCCAGGGCCGGGGCGGCCCAGGTCACACCAAACAGCGAAGCACACGCTAGCGCGCGTGCGGCATAACGCAACGTCATGATCTGTCTCCTAGGGTGATGGCGGGACGCCTCTGAAGGGCGGCCTCGGTTTTGGTTTTTTTGCTTTTCTTGCGCCCCTCTCCCGCATGCGGGAGAGGGGAGAACACCAGAAGCGGTTCAAGCCAACTAAGCCACCTTCAGCGCCGGTGCCGATGCCGCCTTCTTCAAGCTCTCCATCGCCGCCAGCACGCCGCCCGCCTTGTGCGGCACGCCGGCCAGCCCGAGGCCCATCTCCACGCCCGACAGCGTGCCCATCAGCGTCAGGTCATTGAAGTCGCCGAGATGGCCGATCCGGAACACCTTGCCCGACAGCTTCGACAGGCCCTGTCCCAACGACATGTTGAAGTTTTCGAGCACCACCTTGCGGAATGCGTCGGCGCTGTGGCCTTCGGGCATGACCACGGCGGTCAGCGCGGGGCTGTACTCGGCCGGGTTCTGGCACAGGATCTCCAGGCCCCAGGCCGTCACGCAGGCGCGCGTGGCCTCGGCGTGGCGGTGGTGGCGCGCGAACACGTTCGGCAACCCTTCCTCGAACAGCATGTCGCACGCCTCGGACAGACCGTAGAGCAGGTTCGTGGCCGGCGTGTACGGCCAGAAGCCGTTCTTGTTCGATTCGAGGATCTCGTCCCAGCCCCAGAACGCCTTCGGCAACTTTGCCCCGGCCGAGGCCGCCACGGCCTTCTGGCTGACCGCGTTGAACGAGATGCCCGGCGGCAGCATCAGTCCCTTCTGCGAGCCGGATACCGTCACATCCACGCCCCACTCGTCATGGCGGTAGTCGACCGAGCCGAGCGACGAGATCGTGTCCACCAGCAGCAGCGCCGGGTGATTGGCACCGTCGATGGCACGGCGCACGGCCGCGATGTCGGAGGTCACGCCGGTCGAGGTCTCGTTGTGCACCACGCAGACCGCCTTGATCTCGTGGTTGCGGTCCTCGGCGAGCCGGGCACCGATGGCGGCGGCATCCACGCCGTGGCGCCAGTCGCCGACGATGAATTCGGGGTCGAGCCCGAGCTTGTCGGCCATCTTCTTCCACAGCGAAGCAAAATGGCCGGTCTCGAACATCAGCACCTTGTCGCCGGGCGACAGCGTGTTGACCAGCGCAGCCTCCCAGGCACCGGTGCCGGATGCCGGATAGATCACTACCGGCTGGTTGGTCTGGAACACCTTGCGGATATCGGCGAGCACCTTCTTGCCGAGCTGCTGGAACTCGGGGCCGCGGTGGTCGATGGTCGGATAGTCCATTGCCCGCAACACGCGGTCGGGCACGTTGGTGGGCCCCGGAATCTGCAGGAAGTGCCGGCCGCTGGGATGGGAGTTCAGTCGGATCATGTCGCCTCGAATCCTTATGTTTGAATTTTGTATTCAAAAAACAGGTGCGCACTGCAGGTCCGGCATGCGGGATAATGTTGGCGGGCAACACAGCCGGCCGCGCCGCGATAAATCCTTGTAAATCAACGCCTGACGGCCTTGAACCGTGATTGTGGGCGGCTTCTGGTACTGCGCCGCCGCACTGTTTTTCGGTTCGTGCTTGCCCCAGAGTAGTTTTTGAATACAATACTGTCAAGCCAAGCGATCCCTGATGAGTACGCTACCGACCGCCTCTTCCCAAGCCGTAGACCGCCAGATCCTGCATGTGGCCGTGGCCCAACGCCTGCGCACCATGATCATGGAAGGCGATCTCGCGCCCGGCACCCGTCTGAACGAGCGCGTGCTGTGCGACCTTTTGCAGGTGTCTCGTACGCCACTCCGGGAAGCATTCAAGGTGCTGGCCGCCGATGGCCTCGTCACGCTGTTGCCGAACCGTGGCGCCGAGGTGGTGGTGCTGTCGCACGAGACGATCAACCACCTGTTCGAAATGATGGGCGCGCTCGAAGCGATGTCCGGCGACCTGGCCTGCCAGCGCATCACCGAGGCCGAGCTCAACGAGATCCGCGCGCTGCATTTCGAGATGCTGGCCTGCCACGCACGGCGCGACCTGCCGAACTACTACGCGCTGAACCGGCGGATTCACGACGCCATCAACGCCGCCGCACGCAATCCGATCCTCGAGGAGACCTATCGACGCATCAACCTGCGTATCCAGGCGCTGCGCTTCCGCTCGAACTTCGACCACGACAAATGGGACCTGGCGGTGCGCGAGCACGGCGCCATGCTCGATGCGTTGACGAAGCGCGACGGCGCGGCGCTGCGTGAGATCCTGCGCGCGCATCTGCAGCACAAGCACGATGCGCTGATCGCCGAACTAGAACGCGCACAGGACGCCGCCGCCTGACCCCCGGCCACGCGCCCCGCGCGCGTGGCCGGCCATGGCGGCGGTGTCCGAGTGCCCGCAATACGGAGACATCCCCGCCCATGGCCCTGCCCACCACTCCCACGCCGCCCGGCGTGCAGCCGCTGCGCTTCATGCCGAATGCAGCTTCCGCGCCCGGCGTGCAATCGCCGCTGCAGCGGCGCCTGGCCGCCGAACTGCGCGGCGACGTGCTGTTCGACACCGCCAGCCGGGGGCGCTACGCCACCGACGCGTCGATCTACCAGATCATGCCGATCGGCGTGGTAGTGCCGCGCGACGAGGCCGACGCCCGCCTCGCGCTCGACATCGCCCGCGACTTCAAGGCGCCGCTGCTGCCACGCGGCGGGGGCACGAGCCAGTGCGGCCAGACCATTGGCGAGGCGCTGGTCATCGACAACAGCCGGCACCTGAACCAGGTCATCGATTTCGACCCCGTGGCGCGTACCGTCACCGTGCAGCCCGGCATCGTGCTCGATCACCTGAACGCCTGGCTCAAGCCGCACGGACTCTGGTTCCCGGTGGACGTCTCCACCGCGGCCCAGTGCACGATCGGCGGCATGACCGGCAACAACTCGTGCGGCTCGCGCTCGATCGAGTACGGCAACATGGTGCACAACGTGCTGGGTATCGACGCCATCCTGGCGAGCGGCGAGGAAGTCCGCTTCGATGCCGGCTGGCCGGCCGATGGCGCCGCGCACCGCGCAATTGCCGATGGCGTGCGCCGCATCGCCGAGCGTGAGCGCGAGGCCATCGCGCAGATGTACCCCAAGGTGCTGCGCCGCGTGGGTGGCTACAACCTCGACCTGTTCGCGCCGCAGAACGAACGCCCCTATACCGCCGATGGCAGTGTCAACCTGGCCCATCTGCTGGTGGGTTCCGAAGGCACGCTCGCGTATTTCCGGCAGATCACGCTGCAACTGGCACCGCTGCCCACGCACAAGACGCTTGGCGTGGTCAACTTCCCCACGTTCTACCAGTCGATGGACATGACGCGCCATATCGTGGCGCTCAGGCCGGCGGCCGTGGAACTGGTGGACCGCACGATGATCGAGCTGGCGCGCAACAACCCGGCCTTCCGCCCCGTGATCGAGAAGGCGCTGGTCGGCGAGCCAGACGCGATCCTGCTGGTCGAGTTCGCCGGCGAGGATCGCGACACCACGCTGCGCGGCCTGCAACGGCTGGTGGAACTGATGGCCGATCTCGGCCTGCCCGGCTCGGTCGTGGAAATGCCCGATCCCGGCCCGCAGAAGGCGCTCTGGGAGGTACGCAAGGCCGGCCTGAACATCATGATGAGCATGAAGGGCGACGGCAAGCCGGTATCGTTCATCGAGGATTGCGCGGTGCCGCTCGAACACCTGGCCGAGTACACCTCGCGGCTGACCGAGGTCTTCCACAAGCACGGCACGCGCGGCACGTGGTACGCCCACGCCAGCGTGGGCACGCTCCACGTGCGGCCGATCCTCGACATGCGCCGGGACGGCGCGGCGAAGATGCGCGCGATCGCCGAGGAAGCCGCCGCGATGGTGCGCGAGTACAAGGGCGCCTACTCGGGCGAGCACGGCGACGGCCTGTGCCGCGGCGAGTGGGTGGCGTGGCAGTTCGGCCCGTCGCTGGCCAACGCATTCGCCGAGGTCAAGGCGCTGTTCGATCCCGAGAACCGCTGCAACCCCGGCAAGATCGTGCGCACGCCGAAGATGGACGACACGTCGCTGTTCCGCTTTCCGCCCTCGTACACGGTCAAGCCATTCACGCCGGCGCTCGACTGGTCGGCCTGGAACGTCACGCGCGATCCCGTCACGGAGGCCGAGAGCGCGCCGGGCACGGGCCGCGACCCGGCCCTCGGGCTGGCGGCCGCCGTGGAGATGTGCAACAACAACGGCCACTGCCGCAAGTTCGACGCTGGCACGATGTGCCCGAGCTACCGCGTCACGCGCGACGAGCAACACCTGACGCGCGGCCGCGCCAACACACTGCGGCTCGCGCTGTCGGGCCAGCTTGGCGAGCAGGGGCTGCTGGAGCCGGCCGTCAGGCAGACGCTCGACCTCTGCGTCTCGTGCAAGGGCTGCAAGCGCGATTGCCCCACCGGCATCGACATGGCCAGGATGAAGATCGAGGTGCGCGCCGCCAATGCGCGGGCCGGCCGGCTCCGCATGCGCGACCGGCTCGTGGCCTTCCTGCCGCGCTACGCCGGGGTCGCCAGCCGCCTGCCGTGGCTGTTCAACCTGCGCGACCGCGTACCGGGCCTGCCGCAGCTTGGCGAGCGCCTGCTCGGCCTGTCGGCGCGCCGCTCGCTGCCGCGCTGGCAACCGGCCTTCCTGCGCGACAACTACACGGCGCGGCCCACCGGCGGCAAGGAAGTCGTGCTGTTCGTCGATACGTTCAACAACCACATGGAGCCCGAGAACGCCCGCGCCGCCCAGCGCGTGCTGGAGGCCGCCGGCTACACCGTGCACCTCTCGGGCGTGCCCGGCGAGCGCCCCCTGTGCTGCGGCCGCACCTTCCTGGCGGCCGGCCTAGTGGACGAAGCCCGGGCCGAAGCCCGCCGCGCGCTCGACGCGCTGCTGCCATTCGTGGCACGCGGCGTGGCGGTGGTGGGCCTGGAGCCATCCTGCCTGCTGTCGATGCGCGACGAGTTCCTGCAGTACGGCTACGGCGACGCCGCGCGGCAACTCGCCGACAACGCCTTCCTGTTCGAGGAGTTCCTGGTGCGCGAGCGCGCCGCCGGACGCTTCGCGCCGGCGCTGAAGCCCATCGGCCACGCCCAGGCGCTGCTGCACGGCCATTGCCACCAGAAGGCGTTCGACGCGGTACGGCCCGTGGAACAGGTGCTCGGCTGGATTCCCGACCTCAGGACATCGCTGATCGAATCGTCATGCTGCGGCATGGCAGGCAGCTTCGGCTACGAGGCCGAGCACCACGAGGTATCGATGCAGATGGGCGAATTGTCGCTGTTGCCAGCCGTGCGCAAGGCCGATGCGCAGACGCTGGTGGTGGCCGATGGAACCAGCTGCCGGCACCAGATTCATGATGGTGCGGGCAGGGAAGCACTGCACGTGGCGAGGGTGCTGGAGATGGCGCTGTAGGTCTTTGCTTGCCACTGGGCTTGCTCCCCTCTCCCGCGTTTTTCTCGCCCCTCTCCCGCATGGCGGGAGAGGGGCGCAGACCTGCAGCAGGTTCACCCGCTCACTGCGGCACCAACTCCACCCGCTCCCGGCTTTCCTTCTCCACCGCCTTCCTCGTGTACACCAGCGGGAAATACTCGCCCTTGGCCCACAGCGGCGCCAGGTCGCGGTAGTGCGGGCTGGCCGGGTTGCCTGACTGTCCGGGCGTGTTGATCGCACGCGAGGCGTCCCAGTTGCCGACGTCGAGCACCATGCGGAACGACGCGCCAGCGGTCAGCTGGAAGTCGCTGTTGCGATAGCTCGTGTTCATCGGCGTGAACGACGAGCCGCCGATCGGGCCGGCGTTGACGTCGTACTGCGCCCGCGCGTTCTGGTCGAGAATCGCGTTGAGCGGGTGATTGAACACCGCGGTATGCAGCTTGCCCCATTGCCAGACCTTGGGATCGGGCCCCAGCTTCTTCTCGATCTCGCCCATGGCCGCCTTCAGCGTGGTCGTCATGACCTCGTTGCGCTTGTCCACTGTCATCCACGTGTCGGGACGCTCCAGCACCGCAATCACGCGGCTGGCGTCGCCGGCGCCCACCAGGCGCGCCGCGTCGGGCGGCAGCGCCGCGCGCACCACGGCCGGCCGCAGGTGCTTGCTGAACCAGACCTCGAACAGCGCAGCAGCGGCGCTGTCGGCGCGCTCGTTGCCATCCCAGTTGCGCAGCAGGTCGAGCCCACGCTGCACCTGCGCATCGCTGCTGTTGAGCGGCCGGACCAGCGCCACCAGCCGCTGCGCGGGCAGCGAGACCGTGTCGTTCTGCCACGCCATCGAATCCTCCAGCGAGCTGCGCGGATTGGCGCCGACCACCGACTTGAGGCGCCGCGCACGCGAACTGTCGCTCCATTCGTAGCCCACGCCGATCTTCGCGGCCGGATGATTGGCCGGGATATTGTTCTCGTTGGCCGTCACCACATAGCCGGGCGCCGGATTGAAGGCCCAGGGCAGTTCGTCCATGTTGCGGTAGCCCGCCCATTCGTAGCGGCCGTCGCCGGGCACCGGCATCAGCCCATCCCAGTTGGGACGATTGACCGTGAGCCCGCCCGGAATCCAGCCGATGTTGCCGGTGCGGTCCGCGAAGACCTGGTTCTCGCCCGGCGCGCCCCAGCGGTTCATGGCCGCGCGGAACTGGTCCCAGCTCTGGGCCCGCATGTAGTCCATCGACCCGAAGTACGGCGCCATGCCGAGATCGAGCCACGCCGCGCGCAGCGCATAGGCGCGGTTGGTCTTGCCGTCGGCCACCAGTACCGGCCCGTGGCGCGTGTAGTCGATCGTCACCTTGCGCGGCGTGGGCTCGCCCCGCACGGCGATCTGCTCGGTGATCGTCTCCATCGGCTCCCAGCGGCCCTTGTAGCGGTATTCGTGCGGCTGCGCCGGGTTGGTCTCGTACACGTACAGGTCTTCCTGGTCCATGTAGAACCGTGTCAGCCCGAACGCAATGGTGCCGTTGTGGCCGATCGAGATGCCGGGCAGGAACGGCTCCCCGGCGCCGATCACCGACAGGCCGGGCGCGTTGAGGTGGCTGATGTAGCGCAGGCTCGGGGCGCCGTGCGCGCGGTGCGGATCGTTGGCGAGGATCGGGCGGCCCGTGGTCGTGCGGCTGCCGGCAATGACCCAGTTGTTCGAGCCCAGGCTGCGCGCCGTATCGCTCGACGGGTCCAGCGTGGCGTAGAGCTGCTCGACCGGAATGTCCTGCAGGCGCGCGGCGGGCTGCGACCACCACTCCTTCGGAAAGCGCGGCGCGGCCGTGGCCAGTTCGTAGGCGCGGCGCAGTTCGGCGGCCGGAATGCCGCAGGTATCGAGCCCTTCGGGCACCTTGGGCTCCACGGGCGGATCGAGTTCGCGGCGTACCCAGTCGGCGCGCACGGCGTTCGGCTTCGCGTAGCAGAAGATCTGCGCGCGGTCGATTTCTCCGGTGAAGTTCAGCGTCAGGCCATGGTGGCGGATGCGCACGATGTCTTCCGCACGCCAGCGCGCGGGCTTGTAGTTGAGCACCTTGAACTCGGGCGGCAGCAGTTCCGGCCGCGCCTCCACCTGCCCTACGTAGGCGTTGATGCCGGCCACGAACGCTTCGGCCACGCGCTTGGCATCGGAACCGTAGGCCAGCCACTCCCGCGACATGTCGCCCCGGAACAGCACCGCGCGCGCCATGCGGTCACCATCGACATAGGCGGCCCCGAAATCCTTCGCCATCTCGCCGAGGCCGCGCTTGCGCCAGAGATCGATCTGCCAGAGCCGGTCGCGCGCGGCCATGAAGCCCTGCACGTAGAACGCGTCATAGAGCGTGTTGGCGTAGATGTGCGGCACCCCCCATCGATCCACGAGCACCGTGGCCGGCTTCTCCAGGCCGGTTACCGCGAATTTCTCGGGCGCCGCGGCCTGCGCGGCAAGCGTGGCGGTGGCCAGGCAAGCCGCCATGGCGGCGCGTGCCAGGGCACGCATGGGACGGGCATCGGGCAGCATCGTGTCTCCTCGTCAGTGGCTGACTTGCGAGAATAGCCCAATGTGGACGGGCGGGACATCGTGCGTTGCGGCATCGGGTCGCTTGCCTCAGCGCATAGCGGAGGCGGTCGCTCTAGTAAACATCGCGCCGGTAGCGCCCCGATTCCGTCATCTCCCGCAGCCGTTCCGCGCCGAGGATCCCGGCCAGCGCCTCATGAACCCCACCGGCCATGCCCTGCAGGCTGCCACATACATAGATCGACGCGCCCTCCCCGACCCACTCCACCACGCGTGCGGCGTTGGCCCGCACCGCGTCCTGCACGTACCGCCGGGCGCCGCCGTCGCGCGACCACGCCCGATCCACGCATTGCAGCACCCCCTGCTCGACCCAGGCGCGCAGTTCTGCCCCATGGAAATCGTCATGGGCGGCCGAGCGCTCGCCGAACAGCAGCCAGTTGCGCCGCTGGCCCGCCGCCGCCCGCGCCTTGAGCAGCGCGCGCAGGCCGGCCAGCCCGGTGCCGTTGCCGATCAGGATCAGCGGCCGGTCATCGGCGGGCGGATGGAAACCGCGGTTGGTGCGCACGCGCAGCGCCACCCGGGCGCCGATCTGCGCGTAATCGGTCAGCCAGCCCGAGGCCAGCCCCGGGGTGCCATCGGCGTGCCGTGTCAGCCGGACCAGCAGTTCGAGCTTGCCGTCCGCCGGTAGCGAGGCAATCGAGTACTCGCGGTGCGGCAGCGGCGGCAGGGCATCGACCAGTTGCTGCGGCGACAGCCCCGCCATCGTGTCGCGGTGCGCGTCGGGCAGGTGGAGCCGCGTGGCGAGTGCCTCGGCCAGCGGCATCGGGCGGGTGTCGCAGCGCACCAGCGCCGTGCCGTCGAGCGACAGCGCCGCGAGCAGCCGCGCCACGGTATCGGGGGCCTGGCGCGGGCCGACCTCGGCGATGTCGCCGGCCTGCCAGTCCAGCGCCGCCGGATCGTCGGGCACCAGCGCCAGGTGGAAGGCAGGCAGTCCCTGGCTGCCCGGGTTCAGCAACTGGCGCTCGACCAGCTGCCAGCGACCATAGCGGGGCCGTTCCCAGTCTGCAATCTCGGCGCCGCCGCTCAGCGCGGACAGGTGGTTCTGCCAGTGGCGCAGCGCACCGGCATCGCCGTTGTCCACCTGCACCATGTCGAACAGCGGCTGCGCGCGATGTTGCTGCAGCCAGCCCGACAGCGCATGGCCGAACGCGCAGAAGCCCGCATAGCTGCTGTCGCCGAGCGCGAGCACGCCGTAGCGCAGTTGCTGCAGCGCCTCGGGCGTGGTGCCAGACAGCAGCCGCCGCGCGAAACCGGACGCGCTGTCCGGCGCATCGCCCTCGCCCGTGGTGCTGACCACGAACAGGGCCTGCCCGCACGCGGCCAGCCGGGTGCCGTCCAGTTCGGCAAACGACACCAGCTGCACCGGCATGCCGGCACCGCGCAACGCGCGGGCAGTCTGTTCGGCCAGTTGTTCGGCAAACCCGGTCTGGGTGGCATACGCCACGAGCGTGGGCCGCTCGCCCTTGTCCGCGACGACGCCCAGCGCCGCCAGCCGTGCGGCGCGCCGGCGCCGATGCGCGAGGACGATCGCCGCGCAGAAACCGGCATAGGCCATGACCACGCCCGCCGCCATCGCCAGCCGGCCGTGGGCGAGCATGGCGAGCGCCACGCCTGCGAGGAAGACGATCCAGCAGACCTTGCGAATCATGAAAGCATGGCGTCGAACGCCGGTGTAGTCAGTTCATCGAAACCATCGGGCGTGCGCACCAGCAGGCGTGCGGCCAGCGCGTGGCGTTGCGCGAAGGCGAGCGCGGCAAGCGGGCCGAGTACCGTCAGCGCCGTGGACAGCGCATCGGCCATCATGCAGTCACGGTGCAGCACCGTGACCGACGCCAGCGCGTGCGCGGCGGGATAGCCGGTGCGCGGATCGATCGTGTGCGCGTAGCGCCGGCCGTCCGCCTCGAAATAGCGCCGATAGTCGCCCGAGGTGGCCACCGACAGGCCGAGCAGCGCCACGAGTGTGCGCCGGGCCGACGCATCGTTGCCGGGCGGCGTTTCGAGTTCGACCCACCACGGCATGCCATCGGGCTTGAGCCCCTTGCCGCGCAGTTCGCCACCGATCTCGACCAGATGATGCGCCAGGCCGGTCTCCGCCAGGTGGCGCGACACGGCATCGACCGCGAAGCCCTTGGCAATCGCGCACAAATCCAGCGAGGTGCCGCCCGGCTGCCGCACCCGGTGCCGCGCCGCATCGATCTCGATCCGCTGCCAGCCACAACGCTCGCGCACGCGCGCAACCTCGTCCGGTGTCGGCACGGCGGCCCGTTCGCCGCCGGGGCCGAAGCCCCACAGGTCCACCAGCGGACCGGCCGAGGGGTCGTAGGCGCCGCCGCTGTCGCGCGCCAGCTGCAACGCGGCCTGCAGCACCGTGAAGGCGTCGGCGGGCAGCGTCACCCATCGGTCGGCGGCCGCACGGTTGAAGCGCGACAGGTCCGAGGATTCGGACCAGTTGCTCATCTCGGCGATGATGCGGTCCAGCACCGTGCCGATGCCCCCGGCAACGCCGTCGTCGTCGTGCCCGGCCCGCACCACGGCGCTGACGCTCCAGGTCGTACCCATGGCCTGGCCGCGCCATTGCCGCACTGCCCCCTCCGGCACCACCGGCGGCGGCGCGTCGAGCGAGACCGGAACCAGCACCCGCTGCATCGGCACGCTTACTGCGGCAGCACTTCGACCGTCACCGCGTAGCTGGCGCGGCGCGCCCTGGCTTCCTTGATCGAGGTCTTGTCGTCGCGCGTCTCGGCTTCCATCCACCACATGCCGGCCGACGGGTACTTGATGCTGAACTTGCCGTCCGAGTCGGTGCTGGCCTCGATCTCGTTCAGGCGGTCGCGGTAGCGGATGCCGCCGGGCACCACCGACACCTTCTGGTTGGCGAACGGCTTGCCGTCGAGCAGCAGCCGGAAGCTGGCGGTTTCGCCGGCAATCAGGTCGTTCGGATGGGTGATCGGCGCCAGTTCCAGACCCCTGCCCGTGGTCGTCAGCACCTGCTTGCTGGGCCGGCCGTTGGTCACGTAAGACTCCACCCGCCCGGCCTGCTCGGTCACCTGCAGGTCCTGCGCGCCGGCCGGCACGTTGGCCGCCAGCGCACTGGCGGCGCCGCGCCAGCGTTTGGTCTGGCCGTTCTCCTTCCAACTGGCGAACACGCCCTGGTTCACCACGGCCACCCGATACGTGCCGGGCTGTGTCAGATGCAGGTCGAACGTGCTGCGGTACTTGCCCTTGGAGGCGTTCTCGGGCTGCACGGGCTTGCCGTCAGGCCCGGTCACGGCGAGGTTGTCGAGCCGCATCGGCACGTGCTCGAAGTAGAACAGGTCGTTGGACACGGCGGCGTCCACCGTCACCCAGGCGTCTTTCTCGGACAGCACCGTGGCGGACGGCAGCAGCCACTGGCGGTGCGCGTGGGCGGCCAGCGGGGCCAGGGCAGCGAGGGCAAGGATGGCGAGGCGGGCAGGAAGGCGGGCGGTCTTGGTCATCGTCAGGCTCCAGTCATGGGATCGGTTCGGAATGGCGTGGGGCGTGTGGGGCGCGATCGCGGGGCGCTCAGGGTTTCACGTCGACGGTCACGCCGCCAAGTTCGTGCTCGCCCTTCGCCTGCGTGGTCTGCGCGGCCTTCGGCGGCCACGCAAACGGCACGCGGACCAGTTCGCGCCCACCTACCTCGCGGGCGGCTTCCACCACGAGCTGGTACTCGCCGGCCGGCAGCTTGCCCAGCGGCGCCTTGCCCTCGGCAAACGTCAGCGTGTGCTCGCCCGGTGCGCGCGTGGCGCCCGATACCCCATCGGCCGGCATCTGCATGTCGCGGCCGGTCTTGCGCCACCACTGCCGCATGTCCTTGAGCCACTTGGTGCCCTCGCCCTCCTTGTTCTTCGCGTCGTACAGCACGGCCAGCGTGGTCACCGGGCTCTGGTCGGCACGCTCGACCCACACCGCCACATACGGGCGGTGGTACTCGGCCACGTTCAGCCGGGGAATCTCCACCTTGACGTTCAGGCTGGCGGCCATGGCGGGGGCCAGCGGCGCGGCGGCGAGGCCGGTCATGGTGACGGTCAGGAGTCGGCGCATGTCGGAAGAATCTCTCTCGAAGAATCGGTCAATGGATGAACAGGATGGCCAGCAGCAGCGGCACCACGAGGCCCGCACCCACCAACGGCCACGTGGCCAGCCGCCCGCCCGCATGCAGCTTGAGCAGGAACAGCCCCGTGACACTGAAGACCAGGCAGGCGGCGGCGAAGATATCGAGGAACAGGCTCCACGCGCGGCCGGTATTGCGGCCCTTGTGCAGGTCGTTCAGGTAGGAAATCCAGCCGCGCGAGGTGGATTCCACCTGCACCTCGCCGGAGTCGAGCGCCACGCTGGCCCAGGCGTCGCCGCCCGGCCGGGGCAGCCCGATGTAGATCTCGTCGGCGGACCATTCGGCCTCGCGCCCGGAAGCATCGACGTCCATCGACTTGCCAAGCCACTCGGCCAGCGCGGCGGGCACGGGGCTTCTGGCGTTCTTGCCGGAAGTCGTGCCAGGCGCCGCGCGGTGTAGCACATCGAGCACATCGGCCGGTACGGTGCCGTGACGCGTAACCACCGACGGCCGGGCCTCGATCTGCCCCGCATGGTTCAGCGTGAAGCCGGTGATGGCGAACAACAGCATCCCGATCAGGCAGATCGCGGAACTGATCCAGTGCCACTGGTGAAGATGCTTGAGCCAGAACGCGCGGCGCTGCTGGCCGGTGGCTGGCGGGGAATCGGTCATTCGGTGTTGAAGAGGAAACGGCGCCGGACGGCGTCGCAAAGCCGCACGATGATAATGGTTCTCATTTAAAACGGCAACGAACGGCGGCGGCTCCCCGGCGCGTTTTGATTACGGTTCATTACGGCGCGCGGAAAAGTGGCGATCATTGCCCCCGGCAAGTGACACGTTCGCCACTACTACTCCATTGGTAGTAATCCTCGATCAAGTTTCCCGATGGCCGCGCCGTTAGCGCCGCAGATGAGGACGACGTCAGAAGCGTCCCGACGATATTCATCGAGAAACGGAGGAGACGGATGCTGCAAAACCTGAGTCTGAAAAAGAAGCTCATGCTGCCCCTGGTATTGAGCTGGGTATGCCTGCTGGCGATCACCTTGTGGAACGCCTGGCAAATGCGGGAGCTGCGCATGGCCGACCGCAAGGTGGCCCTCGAACAGGTGACCGACACGGCCAATTCAGTGGTCGCTGAATACGAAGCGCTGGCCCGGGCGGGCAAGCTGAGCACCGAGGAAGCCCAGAAGCAGGCCCTTGAACGCGTGAAGGCCATGCGCTTCGGCGCCGATGGCTACTTCACGCTGATGCGCTCCGACGCCGTGGTGCTGATGCACCCGATCAAGTCCGAACTGAACGGCAAGGACATGTCGGGCATGAAGGACGCCAACGGCGTCTACCTGTTCCGCGACATCGCCCAGATCGGCAAGACCCACGGCAAGGGCTTCATCGAATACCTGTGGCCCAAGCCGGGCGCCGAGGCGCCGCAGCCCAAGCTCAGCTACGTGCTGAACTTCAAGCCGTGGGACTGGGATTTCATCGCCGGTCTCTACCTGGACGACATCCACGCCGAATTCCGCGCCTCGCTCTGGACGGCGCTTGGCTGGCTGGTGGGCGTGGGCGCGTTGATGAGCCTCGTCATGGTGCGGGTCTCCATGAGCCTGCAGAAGCAACTGGGCGGCGAGCCGGCCGTGACATCGCAGATTGCCGCCCGCATCGCCGAAGGCGACCTCGCCACGCACGTCGACGTGAAGCCCAACGACCGCGACAGCGTGCTGTTCAACATGCAGCAGATGCAGGCCAGGCTGACCGGTGCCATCGGCCAGATCCGCGGCTCGGCCGATTCCATCGCCGGCGCGGCACGCCAGATCTCCGCCGGCAACGTCGACCTCTCGCGCCGCAGCGAGGAACAGGCCGCGTCGCTGCAGGAAACCGCCGCCAGCATGGAAGAACTGACCAGCACGGTCCGCCAGAGTGCCGACAACGCGCGCCAGGCGGCGCGGCTGGCCGAGGGCGCGTCCGATATCGCCACGCGCGGCGGCGCGATCGTGCATCAGGTCGTGGGCACGATGGGCGAGATCAAGGCGGCGTCCGGCAAGGTGGTGGACATCATCGCCGTGATCGAGGGCATCGCGTTCCAGACCAATATCCTGGCGCTCAACGCGGCGGTGGAAGCGGCCCGCGCCGGCGAACAGGGACGCGGCTTCGCCGTGGTGGCCGGCGAGGTGCGCAGCCTCGCCCAGCGCTCGGCCACGGCCGCCAAGGAGATCAAGTCGCTGATCGACAACTCCGCGCAGCGCGTGGAAGACGGCTCGGTACTGGTGGAAGGCGCCGGCCGCGCGATGGAAGAGATCGTGGAAGCGGTCAAGCGCGTGACCGACCTGATGGGCGAGATGCGCGCCGCCACCGAGGAACAAACCGGCGGCATCGAGCAAGTCAACCAGGCGGTCTCGCAGATGGACCAGATGGCACAGCAGAACGCCGCGCTGGTGGAGGAAGCCACGGCCGCTGCCGCCTCGCTCGAAGACCAGGCCGATGCGCTGCACCGTGCAGTGGGCCAGTTCCGCCTGGCCGGCGCGATATAGGCAAAAGCGAAGCAGAAGCGGGTAGATAACCCGCAGGACGGGAAGACCGGGGGGTCAACGGGCGATGCCGGAAGGTATCGCCCTTTTTTTATCCTGATACCCGACGAGTCGAAACCTCAGCCGCGCTGCGCCTCCTCAGGGATATTGAATTCCGCCTGGAGCTTGCTGACGTGCGCGCCGATCGCCTCGAGGCACGCCGAACTGTTCTCGCCTTCCATCTTCGAGAGCTGCCAGTTACAACCGCTGTCGTCCGGTGCATGCCAGCACACATCGCCGAAGCAGGTCCCCTTGCAAACCGGAAGCTTTTCCTGCTCGGCACGAATCATCGCCTTTAATTCCGCCTTGTTCTTGATCGTCCTGGTCATGCCTGTCTCCTTGGGGTTAGCGGAAACTGCATCTTCAGCATAGCGGGGATCGGGTGGCGCAAGGAGATTATTTTCCTCAGGATCGAATGGATCGGCTTTCCCTTAACCTGCCGGGCGTCCGGAATTACCGGGCTGCTCTGTCTGGAGTACATCGCACATCAACCACATTTCGTCGACTGTCGCTGCGCCGGAATCTCCCACCCTGCACCATCCGGCGCTGACCCCGGTAACCGTCGCGCGGTGCCCTTTGTTGAGATAACCGGTTATCTTCTCAGTGATCACTCCCGCTGCAAGAACGTAGCTTCCGGCTTTGAGCCGAACCGGGATTCTGCTGTCCCGATGCATGAAAGACGCAAAAGGAGATTCTGTGGCGCGCGCGACATCCTCCCGCGTCAGGTAGGAATACCTTCCAGTCCATCCTTCTTTATTCGAAATAACGCTGTACCCCGCTCCGAACCAATCTGAAGCGCGATCATTGCGACGTAGTACGGCCCCGGCCGAGCATATCTGCACTGCGCACCCGCCACCATGGGCGCCTCTTCGTATCAGCGTCGGCCGGGGTTTCGTCGTACTTGTCCTCTGGGTTTCTGGCTAGTTCCGCGAGGGCGGCGAGATAGTCGACATCGGTCGTTGGAGCATCGCCGCCTTCCCTCAGGGGGGCTTTCCAGAGCCGCGTTCGCCTGGCTATCCGCAGCAGGGTCGGCTCGCTCGCAAGTCCGAGTGCCAGCCAGGCGCCGGGACGATATCCATGACTGCGAACCCAGTTCCTGCCTTGTTGAATGAAATCGTCGATACCTTCGTCGCAGAACACCTCCAGGTGGACCATGCGGTCTTCGGTCTGCCGAGCCAGCGAGTCGTATCGCCCAGGATGGCCCACAAGGGCACCGGCCCTTACCGGAATGGGCCGTTCCAGTGTGACTACACGGTCGAACATGGCGTCCGGCCATACTTCTTCTACTACAGGACGGCCGCCCTCTTCCCCCAGAAACACCCAGCCATCGATGGCATCCGTAGGCGCCACGTAGTCTCCAACGCGCGGCGGGATCAGTCCCGCACCGTGAGTTGCAGTAATTTGCCCCCAGTCGCCCGCCCTGGTGCCTACGCTGAATTGAGCGCCGCGCGGAAGAATGCATCGCGGCGCACCGTGCTGAGGTGTGGCCCGAACGCGGAGCCCGACCTGATCGACATCGACGGCTGCGGCGCGCTCGCCGCGTTTCATCGGCCGATCATTTGCGTACGGCGTCACCCTGAAATCAGGCTTCCAATGTGCGGGCCTGGGCAGCGTCTTGTCGTTTTCATACCCCGCGAGGTCCTGCAGATGCATGTACAAGCTGAAGAAGGTCAGCTTGTTGTCCTTGGGAAATTCCATGCCATGCCGCACCAGGACGAATCCCGTACTGTAGAGAGCCTGGCGCCCGACTCCGTCTCCCTGCGAAGTCAACTGGCTGCATGGATATGCGCGATCGATACGGAAGGCGACAACCTCGCCGTCCGCCATGCAGCGGACGCCGCGCTTGAGATCCAACCCGCCGCCAGCCCCGGCCTCCGATATGTGGATTCCGCCATGAAACATGCCAGAGGCACTGACGGGAAAGGTGCCCGAACACTCCCTTCTCAGAAGCGCGTGAAACTCGCGTTCATCGGTGAACTGGGTAACTATCGCCTCGTCTGGGGCCTTCTTGAAGAACGGAAAGGAAAACCGAAGTTGTCTGACGCGGGTATCCGGGGCTTGGGAAGGCCGATCTGTCATGTTCGTCGTTCGCGCTGAGATTCCTGGCAAAGCTGCGCGCTGACCTTACCCCGTTCCCACCGGACTGAGAACGCCAGGTCGCGTTGCATTCAACGAACATCAAACACACCGAACAAGTCGGCCCGATACTATTTACGGGCGGTCAATCTTCTCCCCGCGCCATCCTCTCCCGCCGCGCCTTTTCCTTCGCGCTGGGTTCGATGGTCTCGAACGTGCCGGTTGGCACTTCGCCGGCAGGTTCGTAGGTGCTCAGCACCACGCCGGTGGTGGAAGCCTGGGTGTCGACGAGCCGCAGCGCCATGGGGCGTGCGTCGGCCTCGAACAGGCGCTTGCCGCGTCCGAGCACCACCGGAAAGGTCCAGACGTTGTATTCGTCGATCAGGCCGGCGGCTTCCAGCGTCTGGATCAGGTTGCCGCTGCCGATGATCTGCAGGTCCAGGCCCGCCTCGGATTTCAGCGCGGTCACGGCCTGCGCGACGTCGCCGCGCAGCAGCGTCGAGTTCTGCCAGCCAAGCTGCTGCAACGTGCGCGATGCCACGTGCTTGCGGGCGGCGTTGAGTGTCTGCGCGATCTCGCTGTCGGCGGGCTGATAGGGCCAGTAGGCGTCGAAGATCTCGTAGGTGCGGCGGCCCAGCAGCAGTTCGCGGTCCTTGCCGTCGAGGCCCTTCATCGAGCGGCCCATGACCTCGTCCCAGTAGGGGAACGTCCAGCCGCCGAGCGCGAAGCCGCCGGTCGGGTCTTCGCCGGGGCCGCCGGGCGCCTGCATGACGCCGTCGAGCGAGACGAAGGTGGACGCAATCAGCTTTCTCATCAGTGGTCTCCGTGGGTTCGTAACGCTAGCGCAGCGCGGCGGCGGCCATGTGGATGGCGCGCCGGATGCGCGGGAAGGTGCCGCAGCGGCAGGCGATGTCCTTCATGGCCGCGTCGATCTCGGCATCGCTGGGCGCGCGGCGGCGTGTCAGCAGCGCCGCCGCCGCGATCAGCTGCGCGCTCTGGCAGTAGCCGCACTGCACGACATCGCAGTCGGTCCAGGCGCGGCGCAGGGCGTCGGCGATGGGCCCGGACAAGCCCTCGATCGTCGTCACGCGCGCGGCGGCGAGCGTCTTGACCGGTTCCCGGCACGCCTGCCGGATCTCCTTGCCGACCAGTACCGTGCAGGCGCCGCAGACGCCGATGCCGCAGCCAAACTTGGTGCCGGTCAGCCCCAGTTCGCAGCGCAGGACCCACAGCAGCGGCGTTTCGGGCGCCGCGCTGACGGTGACGGGCTTGCCGTTTACAGTGAGCTGGACCATTGGCACCACCTGTCTCCGGGCCATGCCCGTTCGGCTTCCGGCAACGCGGGCGGTTGCCGCAGCGGCAGTCTGTAGGGGCGCGCGCCGGTCAGCGCCGCCACAGCGTTGGCAACGGCAGGCGCAATCGGCGGCGTGCCGGCCTCGCCAACGCCATGAGGCGCGGGCCCGCTGCTGGCCATCACGCGCGTGCGGATCTCGGGGCAGGTCTCCATGTCGATCAGCGGCACCTCGCTGAAATAGTGCTGGTCCACCTGCCCGTTGCGGATCGTGACGGCCTGTTCGAGCACCGCCGACAGCCCGAACACGATGCCGCTCTCCATTTGCTGCACCACCATGTCAGGGTGGATCGCCAGTCCGCAGTCGACCACGCAGAACACGCGCGTCACGCGATAGCCACCGCGCCCGTCACGGCGCACCTCGGCCACCTGCCCCACGATGCTGCCGAACGATTCGTGCAGCGCCATGCCGCGTGCGAACTCGGTGCCGCGCTCCTTCCATCTGGCCGGCTGGCGCCAGCCGGAGAACTCGGCCAACGCGCGCAGCACTGCCGCATGGCGCTGATGTTCCGGGCGCTTCAGCAGCGCGAGCCGGAACGCGATCGGGTCCTTTCCCGCCGCCGTCGCCATCTCGTCGATAAAGCTCTCGACGAAGAACGCCTGGTGCGAATGGCCTACCGAGCGCCAGTACCCCACCGGAATCGGCAGATCCACGCGCGTATGGCGGACGGTCACGTTGGGGCACTCGTAGGGCGTGTCGAAGCTGCCCTCGGCCATCGTGCCGTCCGGCATCAGACGCGCCGCGAAAGCCGGCACGCCGTAGGTGCGCGGCAGCACCTGCGCGGTCACGGACTGGCTGGCCGAGTCCGCCTGCCATGCGACGAGGTTGCCGTCGCCATCGAGCGCACCGCTGAACTTGGCCACGCACGCGGGGCGGTAGAAATCGTGCGTCATGTCCTGCGGGCGCGACCAGATCGTCTGCACGGCCTTGCCCGGCATCTGCGCCGCGATCACGGCGGCCTGCGCCACATAGTCGACTTCGAGCCGCCGACCGAACGCGCCGCCCAGATAGGCCTGGTGCACCGTGACATCGTCCGCACCCAACCCCAGCGCATCGGCCACGGCCTGGCGCGCGGCCTGCGGCACCTGCGTGGACACCCAGACCGTCGCCCGGCCGCCGTTCACGAGCGCGGTGCAGTTGACCGGCTCCAGCGCCCCGTGGGCGAGGTACGGCACCTCGTAGCGCATGTGCCGGGCGCGGCCGCGCCTGAGCGCCGCCCCGGCATCGCCCGCCTCGTAGTAGGTCTGGCGCGAACTGTCCTCGATGGCGCGCTCCAGCGTCTGCATGATGTCGGCACTGCTGAGCTTCGCGGCCGGCCCGTGGTCCCAGTCCACCCGCAACCCGCACAGCGCGCGCATGGCGATGAACGGATTGTCGGCGATCACTGCCACGCCGCCCGTGCCCCCGTTGTAGCCATCCACGGCAAAGCCGCGATGCACGCCGGCCAGACCCTGCACGGACACCTCGCGCGAAGCGGCCTTGCCGCCGAGCGTCGGGCACATCAGCACGCTGGCGTAGAGCAGTGCGGTGGGCGGGCTGTCCGGCGACTGGCGCGGCAGGTCGGCCGGCAGCACGTCGATGCCGAAGCGCAGGCTGCCGTCGAGCTTGGCCTTGCCTTCGAGGCGCTTCGGGCTGGTGCCCACCAGCGTGTACTGCCCCGGCGTCTTGAGCGGCGGCGCGTAGGGATGCGGCAGGTCGCGCGCCAGCGGCACGAGCTGGCCGAACGTGGCCTGCCGGCCCGAAGGCGCGTGCGCGACGCGCCCCGCCTTGGCCACGCAGGCATCGACCGGCACGCCCCACAGGTTGGCTGCCGCCGTGCAGAGCATCATGCGCGCCGAGGCGCCGGCCTCGCGCATCGGCAGCCACAGGTCCTCGATGCTGGTCGAGCCACCGGTCACCATCGAGCCGAAATAGCGCGAGGTGCGGCGGGCAAAGTCACGCACGAACTCCACATGCTCGCGCGGATCGTCGTCGCGGTAGGGCAGTCCGTTGACCAGGTTCTCGCGGTTGATGTAGATGCGGTCGATCGGCGACTGCACCACGCGCACCTGCGCCCAGTCCGCCTCCAGCTCTTCGGCCAGCAGCATGGCCGCGCCGGTATGGATGCCCTGCCCCATCTCGGCCTTGCTCATGACGATGGTGACGCGGTTGTCGGTGCCCACCAGCACCCAGCCGTTCAGCGCGATCTGGCTTTCGGGCAGGGCGGGCGCGGTGCGGCTGTCGAGCCGGCGATCGGGGCGAAACAACGCCCAGCCGACGGCCAGCGTGCCGGCGGCGGCGGCCCCCGCGCCGCCAATCAGAAAGGTTCTGCGACTGAGCGTCACCCTCAGCCTCCCCCGCAATGACCCAAATGTCCCCGGCAACCCGCCCGTAGCGTTGCCGATCCGCACACACTGCGCAAAACCGGCACGACCGTGTCTTTCGATCACCTATATTAGGTGATGTTGCCGGGGACCGCGAGGCGCCGTTGCAGCGTGGAACCGGCAGCCACGGCCGATTGCATCCGCGTTGAAGTCAGATTGAAAGGAACGCCGCATCGCTGCCGCGGCAACCAGCGCCCGCATTCGCACCGGCTGTTCCGGGGGAGATGCCCGATGCCTGCCATGCCGCCACAGGATTCCCCGCCCAGGCCCGCCCCGGCTGGCCGCGTCGAGCTCCATACCCACGAGCCGATGGTCAACTGGCTCAGTCCGGCGCAACTGCTCAGGACGGCCCTGCGCGTGACCGTGGCGCGCACCGTGGGCGCCATCGTCGACGCCCGGGCCGTGCAGGCGGCGCTGACCCCGGCCGCATCCAATCCGCCGATTCCCGTCAGCGGCAGCGGCGACGGGACGGTCTGGGTCGACTATCTGGCCGATACCGGCGACGGCTGGCACTCCACGTATTCGATGGCGCTCTGCGCCAGCCACGCGGTGACACTGTCCCGCGACAACGTGACGCTGCCGCGCCCCGACGTGCTGCTGCTCGGCGGCGACCAGGTCTATCCCACGCCAGCCCACGGCGGCTACCGCACGCGCTTTCTCGATCCGTTCCGCGCCGCGTGCCCCGCACCGGTGCCGCCCGACGCCGCCAACAGCGAGGTGCCGGTGCCGGTGCCCGGCGCACCGCTGATGGTGGCCACGCCGGGCAACCACGACTGGTACGACGGCCTGCGCGGCTTTGCGCAACTGTTCTGCAGCGGCGACGCCGTGGGCGGGTGGCGCACCGCGCAGCGCACGAGCTACTACGTCCTGCAACTGCCGCATGGCTGGTGGATCTGGGGGCTCGACCTGCAACTCGAATCGGAGATGGACCGCCAGCAGTACGAGTATTTCCGGGGCATGCAGGCGCGGCTGGCGCCCGGCGACCGCGTGGTGTTGTGCACGCCCGAGCCAAGCTGGATCGATGAGATGGCGCGCCTGGCGCGTTCGCAGCGGCGTGCCTGGCGGGCGGACGAGACCCGCACGCCGCGCTTCCGCAGCCTGAGCCGCATCGAGCTGCTGCTGGGCGACCAACTGGCCGTGGTGCTGGCCGGCGATCAGCACCACTACGCCCGCTACACGCCGCGCGCCGGCACCCCCGGACCCGAGCGCATCACCTGCGGCGGCGGCGGTGCGTTCCTGCACGGCACGCATCAGTTGCCCGAGCGGCCCGAGCCGATCGCCATCGGCAGCACACGCCAGCACTACCGGCTGGCCGATTCCGTCTATCCCGATGCGGCCACGTCGCGCAGCCTGCGCGACCGGGCGTGGCAGCTACCGGTGCGCAACGCCAGCTTCTGCGCGCTGGTGGCCTTGCTGTACTTCCTGCTCGACTGGATCCTGCACAGCGCCAACGCGGCACCGCCACCGCTGCCCGGCAGCGGCGGCCTGATCGGCGCGCTGGCGCAATATCCGCTCGCGGTGCGGCACGTACCGGAGGTCTGCTGCGTGCTGCTGCGGGCGTTGCTGCACAGCCCGGCGTCGGTGCTGTCCGCGCTGGGCGTGCTGGCATTCTTCGCGGCGCTTGCCACGCGCGGCGCCAGCGGCATCGTGTCGTGGGACGGGCTGGCCGGGGCGCTGCACGGGCTGCTGCACGTGGCGCTGGCCTTCGCGCTGCTGTGGGCCTTCTCCCGGCTCAACGTGGCCGTGCTCGGCATCAGCCCCGGAGACTGGCGGCTGGTGCCGCTGCTGCTGGCCGAAATCCTCGTGGCCGGCGGCGTGCTCGGCGGCCTGCTGTTCGGCATCTGGATGGTGCTGGCCAACCGGCTGTGGGGCCTGCACCGCGAGGAAGTGTTCTCGTCGCAGGCCATCGACGGCTACAAGTGCCTGCTGCGGATGCGCTTCGACGCGGATGCGCTGACCATCCACCCGCTGAAGCTGGAGACGGTTTGCCATCGATGGTCACCAGGCCACGGCGTGACGATGCTGCGCAGGTTCGGGCGCCGCTGGCGGCTGCGGGCCAGCCCGGCCGCGCAGGGGCCGCGCTTCGTGCCGTCGCCAGGCGAGCCGGTGCCGCAGAACGACCTGCATCGGATCGAACCGCCGATCGTGATCCGCCGCGACGGCCGCGCGCCATGACCGCCCCCGCGCCCCGCTACGATGTGATCGTGATTGGCAGCGGCTTCGGCGGCGCGGTGGCGGCGTGCCGGCTGGCACTGGCCGGGCGCCGGGTACTGGTGCTCGAACGGGGCCGGGCCTGGAGCCCCGACACGTACCCCCGCGACGACCACGACCCGTGGCTCTGGAGCCAGAAGCGGCCCACACGCTTCAATGGGTGGGCCGACATCCGCGCGTTCGACGATGTCTGGGTGATCGCCGGTGCCGGCGTGGGCGGCGGCTCGCTGATCTACGCGAACGTCTCGGTCGAGGCGCCGGCCGGCACCTTTGCGCAGGGCTGGCCGCCCGGCATCACGCGCGACAGCCTGCAGCAGCACTACGACACCGTGGGCCAGATGCTCGACGTCGCCCCGGTACCCGAGGACCAGCTCAGCGAACGCGCGCGGCTGGTGCGCGAAGGCGCGCAAGCCTGCGGCTGGGGCGACCGCTTCCGCACGCTGCCGCTGGCCGTGAGCTTCTCGCCGAACTGGCGCGCCGACCGGCCCGATCCCTACAGCGATCGGCATTCCGAGCGCTTCCTGAACCGCCATGGCCGCTGGCAGGGCACCTGCGTGCATTGCGGCAACTGCGACCTCGGCTGCCAGGTCTCGGCGCGGAACACGCTCGACCTCAACTACCTGGCCGTGGCCACCGACCACGGCGCCGAAATCCGTCCGCTGCATCTGGTGGAGCGGCTCGAACCGCTGCCCGGCGGATGGCGCGTGCGCTACCACCGGATCGACCCGGCCCGCCGCCACCGCGAGCCGGGCGAGGCGCTGGCCACGCGCGTGATCGTGGCGGCGGGCTCCATCGGCAGCACCGAACTGCTGCTGCGCTGCCGGGACGAACACCGCACGCTGCCGGCGCTGTCGCCCCGGCTCGGGCACGGCTGGGCGCACAACGGCGATTTCGTCACGCCGGCGTTCTATCACGGGCGTCGGGTGTCGCCGTCGCATGGCGTGACAATCTCCGCCGTGATCGACCTGCTCGACGGCGCCGGCCCGAACGGCCAGGCGCTGTTCGTCGAGGACGGCGGCATTCCGAACCTCGCGCGCAACTACCTGGCGCGCCGGCTGAAACGCCT
Source organism: Cupriavidus agavae (assembly GCF_004217045.1). GTDB lineage: Bacteria > Pseudomonadota > Gammaproteobacteria > Burkholderiales > Burkholderiaceae > Cupriavidus > Cupriavidus agavae. The sequence goes on along the minus strand of NZ_SGXM01000004.1, from coordinate 24,906 downwards.
GCCGCGCGGCAAGCTGCGCGCGCTGTGGCGCGAAGTCGGCGGCCTGATCGACGATGGCGACCCGCTCGAAAACATGATGCCGTGGTTCGGCCAGGGCGTGGACCCGGCCGACGGGCAGCTGCGCCTGCGCCGCACCTGGTATGCGCCGTGGCGCCGCACGCTCGACCTGGAGTGGTCGTCCCGGGGCTCCGAGGCGGTCATTGGCGCGATGGTGGAGGCGCACCGGCGGCTCTCCGCCGCCACGGGCGGCGAGCCATGGGTGCCGCCCACCTGGCGGCTGCTGCGCAACCTGATCACGCCGCATCCGCTGGGCGGGTGCAACATGGGGACATCCAGCGCCAACGGCGTGGTGGATGCGGCCGGGCGCGTGTTCGGCCATGCCGGGCTGTACGTGATGGATGGCGCGATCGTGCCGCGCGCGCTGGGGCTCAATCCCTCGCGCACCATCGCCGCGCTGGCCGAGCGCAGCGTGGCCCTGCTGCTGGAAGAACCGGCCGACACGGTGCGCGTAGGCTAAGATGCGCCGCCTGGCATGAACAGGCGGCAAGCACATGAATCACGAAGACGATATCGACACCGGCGACGATGCCGCGCGCATCCACGAACCCCGGCTGTGGCGCGACAAGGGCTGGACCGCCCGTGTCATCAAGAACGAAGACGGCGACGGCTGGGCCGTCGAGATGATCCGCGACGGCAGCGCGGAGCCAGCGCTGGTCGGGCCCTGGACGATGGGCCGCAACAAGGTCGATCCCAAGCCGCTCGATGCCACCGCGCACCAGACGCTGGTGAAGACCGCCTCCGAGGTGATCCGCCGGCATGAGCAGCAGCTGCACGGCCAGCTCAACAAGCAGGTCACGGTCGAGTTCGAATCCGAGCCGCTCGAAGTGCGGCTGGCCATCACCCCAGACGAGTTCGAGCCGTTCGGCACGCTGACCGCGCTGAACCGCTTCGGCGACGTGCTGGCCACCACCACGGTCCGGCCCAATTTCCGGCTCTCGCGCGACAGCGCCGAGCGCTGGGCCGCCGGCGGTTTCGGCAAGATCCGCGGCTGAGCGGCATTACTTCTCCGGCCGGCGCCCCGGATGGGCCGGCAGCACCGGCGCGGCCGGACCGAGCGCCGCCTTGAGCGCGGCCTGCTCCGCCGCCGACTGGTCGACATCGGCACCGGTCTCGCCGGCCTCGCTGACACCGATCGCCAGCACCACGGTGCCGCGCGCCACCGGCACCGGAATCGGCGCGGACATGCCGGCGCAACTGGCCGGGCCGCACGCGATGCCATCGCCGCCCACCGGCACGCCGGGCACCGACACCGTGGCCGCGCCCAGTTCGGCGAACGTGGCCGCGCCCGCGCTGTTCACCACCAGTTGCCGCGCCACGACCGCGAACGACACCGCAATCTTCGGCGCCCCGCCCGTGGTTCGCGCAATCGTGTTGCCGGCCCGCACGTGCAGCGGCCGGAAGCGGAAGAAATCGGTGTATTTGCCATCCTCGAAGCGCTGCTCGATGCCGAGCACGGCCAGCAGGCCGGGCCGCGACGGCGCGTCGCCCACGGCGTAGCGCGCATAGACCGCGCAGCGGATACCCCGGAATCCCAGCGCGCTGAAGCCGATATCGACGCTGCTGGTGTCCAGCCCTTCGCGCTGCACGGCGCCCGCGTTGGCCCGCCCGCCTGATTCCGCCAGCCCGAACACGTCGCGCGACGCCGCCACCAGGAACGGCGCCCCGGTGCCGCCCGCCTTGCCGGCCGATCGCGGGGCCGGCTCCGAGCATTGCGGCGAAGCCAGCAGCACCCGCGCCTGGCGGTTCTCGGGCTGCGCCAGTATCGCGGCCAGGTCCCGGTCAGTTGTCCAGTCCCGGTGCGCGGCGATCCAGCCCTGTGCGGCCCGCTTGGGCTTGCCCGGCTGCGCCTCGGGCTGCGGCGGGGGCTTCGGCGCTGAACTGCCGCAGCCCGCGGCAAGCATGCAGACGGCCAATGACGTGGCGAGCGGCGCGGCAATGGTCTTCACGTTGCGTTCCTTGTTCCCGGTCCCCTGCGGAACCCACAGGGTAGGGAACGAATCACACGCCCGGTACCAGTCAGAAGTCTGAACCACCTTGTGGCGGGTAGCCACGGCGCCTAAACACGCCTATGGCCGCCTCGCGTCCGCCCCGGTATAGTTGGCGTCTCAAAAAGATAGATGGCCCGCGCGCCGCTCCGGCGCGCCGCACGATGAAGGGCCGGACGCACATTTCAGAACGGGACGGACCATGCCAAACCACCTTTCGCGCGAGCACTCGCGCGGCGCCAGCTTTTTCCGACTTTTCCTCCTGATCGGCCTGACGCTCTGGCTGGCGGCCTGCGTCGGCGATGAAGACAGCGCCGATGGCCTTCAACCCCCCGCCGGCCTCAGCTATGCGATGCCGGACAGCGTCTACGAGGTTGGCACGGCCATCGTGCCGAACCGGCCGAACGCCAGCGGCGGCGCCGTGGACCGCTTCACGGTTGCCCCGGCCCTGCCGGCCGGGCTGGCGCTCGATCCGGCGACGGGCCTCATCACTGGAACGCCTGCTGCGGTCAGCGCCGCCGCCGCTTATGTGGTGACGGCCCAGAACGCGGCCGGTAGCGCCACCACGAGGCTGCAGATCGCGGTGAAAGCCAGCGCGGTGGCACCCGCCTCGCTCCAGTACCGCGACCAGTCGGTGGTCTACACGCTCGGCGTGGCGATTCCCGCCAATGCGCCCACCAGCACCGGCGGCGCCATCACGGCCTATGCGATCAGCCCGGCGCTGCCGGCCGGACTCGTCATCGACGCGCTGACTGGCATGATCTCCGGCACGCCTTCCGCCGAAAGCGTGGCCACGCCCTACACGGTGACCGGTTCGAACGCCGCGGGCAGCGTCACCACGACGCTCACGCTCTCGGTCCAGCGCCCGGTGCTGCCGCCGGCCAGCCTGACCTACCCGGCGCCGACCCTGAGCCTGACCCGTGGCGTCGCCATGACAGCAGTACTGCCGAGCCTGACCGGCGGTGCCGCCGATACCTATTCGGTAAGCCCGGCCCTGCCCGCCGGCCTGAGCCTCAACACCGCCACGGGCGCCGTCTCCGGCACACCGGCGGCCAGCCAGTCCCAGACGCCCTACGTGATCACCGCGCGCAACGGCGGCGGCGCGGCGCAGGCCACGCTGCGCATCACCGTGATCAGCCCCGGCAGCTGGACCACCGCTGCGCCGATGCTGACCCCCGCCCACTACCTGACGACGACGGTCCTGCTGGATGGCCGGGTTCTGCAGACGGGCGGATACACGACGGGCGGCGTGACCGCCAATGCTGCGCTGTACGACCCCGCAGCCGATGCGTGGCTCGCCACGGCGCCGATGGCCGTGCCCCGTTCCGGGCACACCGCCACGCTGCTGGCGGACGGTCGGGTGCTGGTGGCGGGCGGCAGCCAGGGCCCCAGTACCCAGACAGCCAGCGCTGAAATCTACAATCCGGCCACCAACACATGGACACCGGCGGCGAACATGGCCGAGGCACGCGAAAGCCACTCGGCAACGCTGCTCCCCAATGGCAAGGTGCTGATCGCGGGCGGCCATACCCAGCCGGGCGCGACGCTATTCTCGGACACGGTCGAGATCTTCGACCCCACCACGAATACCTGGACCATGGCTGCCACGCGCATGGCCTCCGCCCGTAGCCAGCACGGCAGCGCGCTGAGCACTGACGGCGCCCAGGTCATCCTGATCGGCGGCGTGAACACAACGGGCTTCGTCATGCAGGCCGAGCTGTTTCCGGTCGATGGGGTGTCGCCCACGGCGACCGTTCCGCTGCCCGGTGCCGGGGGCAACGTGACACTGGCCGCCAGGCTCCCCAACGGCAACGTGCTCGCCATCAACGACGCGGCTGCCACCGGGTGGGTCCTCGATCCGGTCGCCCGGACCTGGACCTCCAGCACGATGAATGCGCAGCGTGCACTGCCTTCCATGACCTTGCTGTCCGACGGCAACGTCCTGGTGGCGGGTGGCGCCATCGGTGGCAGCGGGCTGACCAGCGCGGAACTCTACGATCCGGTCACCAACATCTGGACACCGGCCGCGTCGATGGCCGCCGGCCGGCGAGCGGGCACCGCGGTGGCCCTGCCGAACGGCCAGGCGCTGGTGGTGGGCGGATTCAACGGCAGCGCCGAAGTGGGCATCGTGGAACGCTTCGTACCCTGAGCACGCGGGCAGGGGGGAGAAAATTCTTTTCACTCCCCTGCATCCAAACCCGCTGCTGCGGTGTAGAGCCAGTGCAAGCCCCGGGCTTTGCATTGAGGTTTATCCCTATCCGCTCGTCACCCTACCGGGAGTCCACCATGCACCGCAGCGTCCTTTTCTCCGCAGCCAGCGCCGTCCTGCTCTCCGCCTGCGCTTCCCACCACGGCAATATGGCGATGACGCCGCCCGCCCCGGTGGCCGATGCCATCCGCGTGCCTGCCGGCCACAAGATGGCCATGCAGACCGTGGGCAGCGGCCAACTGCTCTATGAATGCCGGGTGAAGGCCAACAGCCAGGCTGACCACGAATGGGTCTTCGTGGGCCCCACCGCCGTGCTCAAGGACCGCAACGGCGCCACGGTCGGCAAGTACTACGGCCCGCCGGCCACCTGGGAATCGAGCGACGGCTCGAAGGTCACCGCCACGCAGGTGGCCGTGGCGCCCGCCGGCGACGGCAACATCCCGCACCAGCTGGTCAAGGCCAACCCCGCCATGGGCACCGGCAGCATGACCGGCGTCACGTATATCCAGCGCGTGGCGACCAAGGGCGGCGTGGCGCCGAACATGCCGTGCTCCAGCGCCAATCTCGGCGCGAAGCAGACCGTGGTCTATCAGGCCGACTACCTGTTCTGGAAGGCGTCCTGAGCCCTGCGACGTAACAGGCATCTGAAACGGCCGTTGGGCGGCTATGATGCGTCCATCGCCACCGTCAGGGACGCCGCCTTGGAAGCCAGCCCGCCCCGTATTCAGGACCTGTTCGACTACGCGGGCGCGCTGGCCGGGTGCGCGCGGGGGGACGCCGGGGCGCTGCGCCGCCTCTACGACCACGCCGCGCCCTACCTGCTGGGCGTGGCGCTGCGCATCGTGCGTGACCGGCAGACCGCCGAGGACGTCTTGCACGACGCCTTCCTGAAGATCTGGCATGCGGCCGGCAGCTTCGACGGCAGCCGGGGCGAGGCGCGCGGCTGGCTGTTTTCGATCGTACGGCACGAGGCGCTGAACGTGGTACGCAGCCGCCTGCGTACCGTGCCCGCCGACGAGGACACCGCCGCGGCGCTCGATGCGCAGGCGGCGCTGGCCGCCTACACCGAATCGGCCAGCGGGTTCGATGCTGCCGAGCAGCGCGTGCTGGCCGGCCGGCTCGGCGATTGCCTGACCCGGCTCGATGCGCCCAAGCGCGACAGCATCCTGCTGGCCTATCTCGACGGCTGCTCGCACAGCGACATCGCCGCGCGGCTGGACGCGCCGCTCGGCAGCGTCAAGGCGTGGATCCGGCGCGGCCTGCGCGCGCTGAAGGAGTGCATGCAATGAATGCCGGCACCGAGGACCCGCCGGGCCACGAGCCTGACGACGCGCTCGATCAACTCGCCGCCGAATACGTGCTCGGCACGCTGTCGGCGGCGCAGCGCGAGGCCGTGGACTGGCGCATGCGCGCCGATCCAGGCTTTGCCCGGCGCGTGGCTGACTGGGATGCCCGCCTCCATCCGCTGACGGCGCTCGCCGAGCCCGTGACACCCCCGGCCGCGCTCTGGCCGCGTATTGCCGCCAGCATCGGACTTCGCACCCAGACACTGGCATCGCCGGGCAGGACATCGAACTGGTGGAGCGCCGTGCCGCTGTGGCGCGGCCTGGCCTTGGGCGCCACGGCATGCACCATCGCGCTGGCCGTGCTGCTCGGCTCGCAGGTACTGGCGCCGCCGCCGGGGCTGCGCTACGTGGTGGTGCTGGCCGAGCCGCGCGACAAGACGCCGGGGTGGCTGATCCAGGCCTCGTCCGACCGCAAGCTGTCACTGGTCTCGCTGGCCTCGCAGGCGGCGCCGAGCGGGCGCAGCCTCCAGTTCTGGACCAAGGCCGACGACTGGGCGGGGCCAGTCTCGCTGGGCCTCGTGCGTCCGGGCCAGCCGCTGGAGATCCCGATCGACAAGCTGCCGCCGCTGCAGCCCAACCAGTTGTTCGAGATCACGCTGGAACCGCCCGCCGGCTCGCCCACGGGCCGGCCCACCGGGCCGATCCTCTATATCGGGCGGGCGATCCGCGTGGGCTAGGCCGCCTCAGAAGTAGAAGTTGGCCTGCAGTTCCGCCGCACGCGGACGGCCGAGCAGCCATTGCTGGCCGCCGTTGGACACCGCCTCGGCGTAATACTTGTTGAACACGTTGTAGACGCGCAGTGTCAGCGCCGCCTGCTTCGTGACGCGCCACGACAGCGACGTATCGACCGTGGTGTAGCTCGGCACGCGCACCCGGTTGGCGGTGTCGGCATAGCGCCCGCCCACGTAGCGCAGCCCGGCGCCGAACGACCACTGCGGCAGGAACTGCCACGTCAGCCACGCGTTCGCGGCCTGCTGCGGCACGCTGGTGGGCACATTGCCGGCACGCGACACCAGCACGCCACCCACCGACTCGTTGAAGTCGTCGTAGCGCGCCCGCAGCACCGTGCCGTTGACGTCGAGCCGCAGCCCGCGCAGCACCTCGACGCTCGCCGATGCTTCGAGCCCGCGCGACGACTGCTCGCCAACCTGCTGGGTGATCGTCGGGTTGAGCGGATCGCGCGACAGCAGGTCGTTCTTGCGGATTTCGTACGCCGCGAACGTCCACTCGCCACGGTTGCCCCAGAACGCCTGCTTCACGCCCACTTCCACCTGCTTGCCGGTGGCCAGGTTGAAGTTGCGCTGGGCGTCCGACGTGGTGATCAGCGCGCCGAGCGGGTCGGTGGCCGTGGCGTACTGCGCGTAGACCGACAGCGACGGCGTGAACTGGTACACCGTGCCCACGCGCCACGTGGTGTTGGCGAAGGTCTTGTCCCACTCGGAACTGGCCACGAGGTCCCGGCGGGTCATCGACGCATGGTCGAAGCGCACGCCGCCAATCACCGACCACTTCTCGGTGAACGCAATGCGGTGCTCGCCAAACAGCGCGTACTGGGTGGTGTTGGTGCGGAAGCGCGGCGATGTGACGATACCCGGCGGGCTGAAGAACAGCCCCGGATCGAACGTGTAGGCGTCCACCACCGATGTGCCGCCATACGGCGAGTTGTTCGAGTGCGTGAAGTTGATCTTGTTGACGTCGAAGCCCACCGTCGTGGCGTTGTCGAGCCCGAACAGCCGGCTCCTGACGGTCAGGTCGGCGCGGTTGCCCACCTGCTCCTGGTCGTGCAGGATCTCCAGATAGTCGTTGCGCCGCACCTGCCCCGTGGCGGGCAGGAAGTTGTAGGTCTCGCTGTCGCGCCAGTGGCGATGGCTGGTCAGGTAGTAGAACTGGTTGCGCACCGTGACGCGGTCGTTGGGCGTCCATTCGGCGTTGAGCCGCGTCCAGCGGTCGCGGTAGCTGACCTCGGCATCGCCGACGTTGTAGTTCTTCTTTTTCAGCGCGCGGTCCAGGCTGCCGTTGACCAGCGGCGTGCCGAAATACTGCTGCGGATGCTGCGTGCCATCGTCATACGACAGCGTCAGGTTGAACTCGGGATTCACGTCGAGCCGTACCGACGCGGACACCATCAGGTTGTTCGCGTCCCCCCGGTCGACCCAGCCCGCCGAGCGGTTGTAGGCCGTGGCAAAGCGGTACGAGAGGTTGTCGTTGACCTTGCCGCCACTGTCGAAGGCCGCCCGCGCGGTCTTCTGGGTGCCGCCCGCGACCTGCAGTTCGTTCTCGATCGGGCCACGGGTCGGCTTCTTCGGCACCACGTTGACCACGCCGCCGATGGCCCCTTCGCCATACATCACCGAGGCCGGGCCGCGCAGCACCTCGATGCGGTCCACCGCCCAGGTGTCGAACGGGAACGTCACCGTGCCCGACGCCACATACATGCGCGTGCCGTCATAGAGCTGCATGACCGAACCCTGCCCCGCGAAGCCGCGCGCCGTCAGCGACGTGCCGCCGTTGCCCGGCGCCGGATTGGCGGTGATGCCCGTGGCGCGCGTCACCGCTTCGCGCACGCTCTGGTCACCGCGCGCGCGGATGGTCTCGCCCGACAGCACTTCCACGCTGGCGGGCGTTTCCAGCGGTGTCAGGCCGAGCCGGCTGCCGGTGAACTCAGGCCGCGACAGCGCCAGGCCGGGCTGGGCGGCCTCGCTCACGGTGACGGCGGGAAGCGTGGTATCGCGCGATTCGGCCGTGGTTTCGGCGAACGCGGCAGGCAGGTTGAAACTGGCGAACGTGCCAAGCGACACGGCCATCAGCCGGCGCGAACGGCCGGCGGCATGCGGAAACGGTTTGTAGTGCATCGTAAAGCCGGACGACCCCGCCCGCGCAAGAAAGTCGATGTCGACAGCGGGCCGGTATCCGGGCTGGCAGGCCAAAGCGCATGGGCTTCCGGGAGATCCGTCGCCTTCCCACGCCAGCCGAAGCCGGCGCAGTGGCTGCCGGGCCCGATCCCTGGGATCGAGCCGGCATGACGGTTCCCAACCTGCTTACCGTTGCGGGGGCAGCACAGGCATTGCCGCATCGAGCGGCGCACCTGTTTCCCGTTTAACCCTCCGGGAGGAGGGCACCTGCGGTCACGAACGGCACCCCATCGGGTGCCGCGTGCGCATTCTACGCGCAACCTCGCGTGACCGGGAGTGGAACGAAAGAACTAGTCCCCGGCGTTGCGTGCAGCCATCAGGGACGCATGTCCTGGTACAGCTTCAGCATGTTGCGGTACTTGCTGGCGGTCCGGTCAATCGAGAACTGCATTCGCACCGCGTTGTCGGCAAACGCCACGCGCTCGGTGTCCATCTCCACGGTGTTGCCGTCCATGCTCGACTGCAGCGGCACCCGATATAGCAGGTCTGCCTCCAGCGTCCGCGGCGTGGCCGGCAGATGGGCCGCCGAGGTGGTCGTCATCCCGTCGAACCGGTGCCCGGTGCCCATGGCGCTTTCCAGCGCGTCGCTGAAGTCGATATCGCGCGCCTTGTAATTGGGCGTGTCGGCATTGGCCACGTTGGCGGCCAGCAGTTCGAAGCGCCGCGTGCGCAGCCGCAACGCCTCCTCGTGAATGCTTGGCCCGCCCCGCGCGAAGCGGGGAATATGCAGGTCATCTTCCATCCGGTACCTCTTGCTTCTTCATCGAGGGCACAGCGTAGTGCATCACCGTGCCCTCCGGAGGGCCGAACTGGGGCGGTTTTCCGCGGGTTTCACATTACCGGGCTGACATGTTCCTCCACCGACCGGGCCGGGGCCCCGGCTTCGCGGCCGTGCGCCAGCCGGTACATCACCGGCAACAGCAGCAGTGTCAGCGCCGTGGACGACAGGATGCCGCCGATCACCACCGTGGCGAGCGGCCGCTGCACCTCGGCGCCTGTGCCCGTGGCAATCGCCATCGGCACGAAGCCGAGCGAGGCCACCAGCGCCGTCATCAGCACCGGCCGCAGGCGGGTCAGTGCGCCGATGCGCACGGCGTCGTCCAGCCCATGGCCTTCCTCGCGCAGCGAGCGGATGAACGACAGCATCACCAGCCCGTTGAGCACGGCCACGCCGCACAGCGCGATGAAGCCCACCGCCGCCGAGATCGACAACGGAATGCCGCGCGCCCACAGCGCCAGGATGCCGCCGGTCAGCGCGAACGGAATGCCCGTGAACACCAGCAGGCCGTCCCTGAGGTTGTGGAACATCGCAAACAGCAGCAGGAACACCAGCAGCAGCGCCACCGGCACCACCACCAGCAGGCGCTGCCGTGCCGACTCCAACTGTTCGAACGTGCCGCCCCACGACGACCAGTAGCCGGCGGGCAGCTTCACCTGGCTCCGGATGGCCGCCTCGGCCTCGGGCACGAACGAGCCGATATCGCGGCCGCGCACGTTGGTGCTGACCACGATGCGGCGCTTGCCGTCCTCGCGCGAGATCTGGTTGGGGCCGGGCGCCATGTCCAGCGTGGCCACCTCGCTCAACGGAATGAAGGTAGTACGCGCCTCCGCGCCGCCCTTCGGCAGCGGGATCGGCAGCCGGCGCAAGGCCTCCACGTCGCCGCGCACCGTCTCGGGCAGCCGCACGACGATATTGAAGCGCCGGTCGCCCTGGAAGAACAGGCCCGCCTCGCGCCCGCCGATGCCCACCGCCACGGCATCCTGCACATCGCTCATGTTCAGGCCGTAGCGAGCCGCCTTGTCGCGGTCGATGTTGACGGTCAGCATCGGCAGGCCGGTGGTCTGCTCGACCTTGACCTCCTCGGCCCCTGCGATGCCCTGCAGCACCGCCGCCACCTTGCGGGCCGACGCCTCCAGCACCGCGTTGTCGTCGCCGAAGATCTTCACGGCCACGTCCGAGCGCACGCCCGACAGCAGTTCGTTGAAGCGCAGCTGGATCGGCTGGGAGAACTCGTAGGCGTTGCCCGGAATCCGGTCGGCTTCGGCGCGGATGGCGTCCAGCAGTTCCGCATGGGTCTTCTTCGGTGCCGGCCAGTCGCGCTCGGGCTTGAGCATGACGTAGCCGTCCGAGATATTCGGCGGCATCGGGTCAGACGCAATTTCCGCCGTGCCGGTGCGCGCAAAGATACGCTCGATCTCGGGAAACTTCGCCTTGAGCGTGGTTTCGAGCGTCTTCTGCATTTCCACGGACTGCGACAGGCTCGTGGCCGGGATGCGCAGCGCCTGGATGGCCATGTCGCCCTCGTTGAGGTTGGGGATGAACTCGCTGCCAAGCCGCGTGGCCACGGCCAGGCTGAACACCACCGCCACGGCGGCCAGCGTCAGCACCACGGGCGCGTTGGCCAGCGAACGCTCCAGCAGCGGCGCGTAGCGTGCCTTGGCCCAGTGCATCAGGCGGTTCTCCTTCTCCGCCACGCGTCCGCCGATACACAGCGCCACGGCCGCCGGCACGAACGTCACCGACAGGATCATCGCGCCGAGCAGCGCCAGCACCACCGTGAAGGCCATCGGATGGAACATCTTGCCTTCCACGCCGGTCAGCGCAAAGATCGGCAGGTAGACGATCATGATGATCAACTGGCCGAACAGCAACGGCCGGCGCGCCTCGCGTGCAGCGGCAAAGACCTCGGCGAAGCGCTCGCCGCGCGTCAGCGTGCGGCCCTCGCGCGCCTGCGCGTGCGCCAGGCGCCGGACGCAGTTCTCGACGATGACCACCGCCCCGTCGACGATGATGCCGAAATCGAGCGCACCCAGGCTCATCAGGTTGGCGCTGATCCGGTAGTTCACCATGCCGGTGAACGTGAACAGCATCGACAGCGGGATCACAAGCGCCGTGATCAGCGCCGCCCGCACATTGCCGAGGAACAGGAACAGGATCACGATGACCAGCGCCGCGCCTTCCAGCAGGTTGGTCCGGACCGTGGCGATGGCCTTGTCCACGAGCTGGGTGCGGTCGTAGACGGTGACGATCTTCACGCCCTCCGGCATGGTGCGGTTGACCGCCGCCACGCGCTCGTCCACGGCCCGCGACACGGCGCGGCTGTTCTCGCCAATCAGCATGAAGACGGTGCCCAGCACCACCTCCCGGCCGTTATCGGTGGCCGCGCCGGTACGCAGTTCCCTGCCGATGCCCACATCGCCGATATCGCGGATACGGATTGGCTGGCCCTGCGCGGTACCCACGATCACATTGCGCAGGTCGTCCTCCGACCTGACCTGCCCCGGTGCCCGCACCAGGTACTGCTCGCCGCGCCGTTCGATATAGCCGGCGCCGACGTTGTCGTTGTTGCGCTCCAGCGCCGTGACCACGTCGCCGAGCGTCAGCCCGTACGACGCCAGCCGCTCCAGGCTCGGCGCCACCAGGTACTGCTTGTCGAAGCCGCCGATGGTATTGATCTCGGTGACGCCGGGCACGGTGCGCAACTGGGGCCGCACCACCCAGTCCTGCAGTTCGCGCAGGTCGGCCAGCGTGTAGCGCGAGCCGTCGGGCTTGCGCGCATCGTCGTCGGCCTCCACGGTCCACGAGTAGATCTCGCCCAGCCCCGTGGAAATCGGCCCCATGGCCGGCACCACGCCCGGCGGCAGGTTCGACTTCGCCTCCTGCAGCCGCTGGTTGACCAGTTGCCGCGCGAAGTGGATGTCGGTGCCGTCGCGGAAAATCACCGTCACCTGCGACAGGCCGTAGCGCGACAGCGAGCGCGTCTGCTCCAACCCCGGCAGGCCGGCCATCACCACCTCCAGCGGATACGTCACGCGCTGCTCGGTTTCCAGCGGCGAGTAGCCCGGCGCGGCGGTGTTGACCTGCACCTGGACGTTGGTGATGTCCGGTACGGCGTCGATCGGCAGGCGCGAGTAGTTGTAGATGCCCAGCGCGGCCATGCCGAGCACGGCCAGCAGCACGACCCAGCGCTGCTCGATGGCGAAGCGGATGATACGTTCGAACATGGCTCGGCTCCCGTATCAGTGGCTGTGTTCCACGCCGGACTTGCCCAGTTCGGCCTTCAACACGAAGCTGTTGGCGGCGGCATAGCGTGCGCCGGCTTCCAGCCCCCCGACGATCTCGACCACGCTGCCGTTGGCGCGTCCCGGCCTGACGGCGCGCATGACGAAGCCGTCAGGCGCTTCGAGAAAGACCACCGTCTGGCCGTCCACCTCCTGGATGGCCTCGGCCTGCACGGCCACCGGCACGTCGACCGTGGCGCCGAACACGCTGACCGTCACGAACAGCCCGGGCCGCCAGGCCCCCTGCGGATTGGTCAGCGTCACGCGCGCCTTGGCGGTGCGCGTCTGCTCGCCAAGCAGCGAGCCCACGTACGACACCGTGCCCTGGGCCTTGCCGTCGAAGGCGGTCGAGCGTACCTCGACCTTCTCGCCGAGCCGCACGCGCTGCAGATCCTTGGCCGACACCACGAACTCGGCCCAGACGCTCGACAGGTCCGACAGCGTAAAGACGTTGGTGTCCGCCGCCACGGCCTCGCCCAGCGAGATATGTTTCTCGACGATCATGCCGTCGAACGGCGCGCGCAGTTCGTAGCGGTTCAGCGCCGTGGCGCTGGTGGCGGCGCCCACGGCCGTCAGCTTCTGCCGGGCGTTCTGCACCGCGATCCGGGCTTCCTGCAGCGCGGCGCGCGCCGCGAGGTAATCCTGCTCGGCCGAGATCCTGCCCTCCCAGAGCTTCTTCTCGCGGTCATGCGTGGCCTGCGCCAGTTCGAGCCGCCGCTGCGCGGCCAGCAGTTCGCTGCGCTGGTCCGACAGCGTGCTGCTGGCAATCACCGCCAGCACCTGGCCCTTGCCGACCTGCTGGCCGATATTGGCCGGCACGCTCTCCACCACGCCGGCCAGCCGTGGCACCACATGCGCCGTGCGATCCTCGTTGAACCGGATCTCGCCGGGGAAGGCCACGCCCGACGACACCTGCGCCGGCCCGGCCACCTGCACCGTGACCCCGGTCTTCGCTCTCTGCTCCGGCGTCAGCACGATCTTGCCGGGCGAGGCGCGTTTCTCCTCCTCGTGATGCCCGGCATCGTCGTGCTCCTCGGCGTGGCTGTGTTCGCCCGCGTGGGCATGGTCGTCGCCGTGGGCAGAGCCGCCCTTGCCGGTCTTCAGGAACAGCGCCGCGCCGGTGGCCAGCGCGCCCGCCACGAGTATCGCCACGATGGTGGTTTTCTGCTTCTTGGAGATTGCCATGATGAATTCCGTCTTAGCGTCCGAGGATGCGATCGATCGTCGTCGCGGACTGATGCGTCTGTGCCAGCACGCCGAGGTAGCGGATGCGCGCCTGGAACAGCGTGCGCTGGGCGTCCAGCACGTCCAGGTAGCTGAACTTGCCGGCGTCGAAGCCGGTCGTGGCGGCGTTGAGTGCCTGTTCGGCGGCCGGCAGTACCGTTTCCCTGAGCAGCCGCGCCGAATCGCGCGACACCGAAAGCTGGTTCGACGCCTGCAGCAGCGTGCGCGAGAGCGCGATACGGTTGGCGAGGTGTTCGTCCTGCGCCTTGTCCGCCTGGCGGATCGCCTGGTACAGGTTGCCCTGGTTGCGGTCGAACAGCGGCAGCGGAATCGCCACGCCAATCACCGCCATGTTGCGGTTCGCCTCGTTGTCGCGCTTGGCGCCGAGACTGAGCGTGAGGTCCGGATACTGGCGGCTGCGCTCCACGTTGACGAGCGCCTGGCGCCGGTCGAGTTCGGCGCGGCTCATCGCCACGAGCGGCGATTCGTCGAGCGCCTGCTGCAGCGCTTCGGGCGCCGGCCGCGACGGCAGCGCGCCGGGATCGCCCACCGCCTCGGAGAACTGCGGACGGGTATTGCCCCACAGCGCGGTCAGCCTCTGCCGCGCCGACAGCAGCCCGGCGGTGGCCTCGGCGAGTTCGAGTTCGGCGTTGGCTTGCTCCACCCGCGCCTTGGTCTCGTCAACCGGCGAGATCTTGCCGGCTGCCACGCGCCGCGCCGCCGCCTGGGCCGCGCGGGTGGCGATGTCGGCCGAACCGGTGGCCAGCTTGACCCGCTCCTGCGCGATCAGGACGCCGAAGAACGACTCGATGACCTGCGACCGGATATCGGCGCGCACGCTCGACAACCCGGCCTGCGCCACGTCACGCGCGCGTTCGGCGGCGCCAATGCGCGCCGAGCGTTTGCCGCCCAGTTCGATCGGGATATTGGCCTGCGCCGTGGTGGACCGGGTGGCGCGGCGCGTGTCCTCCATGTTCGCCTCGATCTCCGGATTGGGGATCGTGCGGGCCTGCATGATGCCGCCTTCGGTGGAGTCCAGCTCCTTGCCGGCGGCCGACAACGAGAAATTGCTGGCCGCGGTCAGCGACAGCGCGCCTTCGAGATCAAGCGGGCCGGTGCCCTCCACGGCCGTGGCGGCAGCCACCGGCGGCTGCGCCATGGCAGGGACAACAAACGGAAACGGGCTGAGCAAGGCAACCGCCAGCCCTAGCGGCATGTAGATTCTTCGCATCGAATTGCACCAGAGGGAATGACTGGGGAATTCGGCGAAACGACTCGGGGATTAGACTATGGGGTCGTCTCGCCGTCAGGCGAGACGCTGCCACTGGGGACGGTCGGGCGCGGAAGGGTTGCGCGAGGAGAATGGCATTTCATGCCGGCTGGCACCGGCGCCATGGCCCTGGGCCTGGCTTTCCACCGCTACATCACCCCAGGCCATCGGGACCGACACAGCGTGGCAGACGCCGCAGTCGGTATCGACCACGGGCATCTTCTCTTTCTCCACGCCATCCTGCGCGGCCTGGTGGCGATGCTCGTGATGGCCCAGATGCCACGAAGCGACGGTCGTCTCGTGCTGGCAATAGCTGGCCGCTGCCGCCCAGGAAAACTGGAACGGCAGGACGAACAGCAGGCAGATCAGGAGAAATCGACGCATCCAGCCAGGGGGGTGAGGTGGCTGCCGGACGCAGGGATGCCCGGAGCCGCCGCAAGTTTACCGCAATCCCGGCATCCGCCACATTACGAAATGGCAACAGGCAGGCGCCGCATACGCTACACGGCCAGCCGGGGCGCCTGCGTGCGCGAGGCCAGCGCGAAGCCGATCTGGATCGCCCCCATCGTCAACCCGAGGCCGGCGCCGATCTTCCACGCCAGCGAGTAGTTCGACATCAGGTCATAGAGCCAGCCGCCGCCAAACGCCCCGACAAAGCTGCCGAGCTGGTGGCTGAAGAACGCCACGCCGGCGATCATCGCCTGCCAGCGCAAGCCGAATGTCTGCGCAATCCAGCCCTGGACAAGAGGCGAGACGCCGAGCCACAGGAAGCCCATCACCGAGGCGAAGATCATGGTCGTCTCCGGCGTGGGCAGGACATGGAAGAACCAGATGAAGCCCAGCGAGCGCAGCATGTAGATGCAGCCGAGCAGCAACAGCTTGTTGACGCGGCCGCCGGCCCAGCCGAAGAACAGGCTCCCCAGCACGTTGAAGCCGCCGATCAGCCCGAGCGCCTGCGCGGAAAGCATCGGATCCATGCCGCAGATGTCGAGGTAGGAAGGCAGGTGCGTGGTCAGGAACACCAGCTGCATGCCGCAAACCGTATAGGCCAGCGCCATGACGAGGAACGGCGGATGGCGCAGCGCGCCCATCAGTGCGTGCCGGCCGCTCTGTTCGGCCTGCCGGGCGTCGAGTGGCGGGCGCGATTGGTCCACCCGCCCCGCCGTCCAAGCCGCCGGCAGCATGACCAGCGCGAGCACCACGAACGCAGCCACGCCCATGCGCCAGCCCCACTCCTGCGTGATCGCCTGGCCAATCGGCGCCGCCAGCATCGCACCCAGCGAGCCCGAGGCCGACACGAAGCCAAGCACCATGCTGCGCACCTGCGGCGACACCGCGCTCGACGCCGTGGCCATCGCCATGGCCGTCCCGGTGGTGGCCATGGCCGTGCCGATCAGCAGCCCGGCGCCCACCACCACGGCCAGCATGGAATGAGCCGAGGCCAGCAGTGCCAGCCCCAGCAGGTACAGCACCGAACCGCCCACCATCAGCGGCCGGAAGCCGACCCGCACGGCCAGCGCGCCCGCGAACGGCTGCAGCACACCCCACGTCAGATTCTGGATGGCCACGGCCACCGTGAAATCGCCCACCGAGATGCCAACGTCGCGCGTGAGCGGCGGCACGAAGATGCCCAGGCTCTGCCGTAGCCCCATCGCCAGAGACAGCATGACGGACGCGCCGATCAGGATGGGCAGCACGGGGCGCAGGGAAGACAGCCGGGACATGGGGGCACTCCGGGGGGCGGTGCAGGCATCGAAGATGACGATTCTGCAGCAATTCGCCGCGGAGTGTTATTCGAGACAACGCCAGGGCCGTGTTGCCTGGCAGTACGGAGGGGGGACGTCCCGATTCTGCGAGGTTTGCTCCCCTCTCCCGCAGGCGGGAGAGGGGAGCAAGAAAGCGTTGGGGGCCTCTTTCGCTCACCCGCCCCGCAATACCGTCCGGAACCCGATATGCGATGTCGGCAGGTCCCGTTCCGCCGGCTCCCTGGCCGAGGCGCGGTACCGCACGCAGAAGTCCGGCGCGCACAGGAACGACCCGCCCTTGATCACCGCCATCTGCGCGACCGGTGGCTCCGCCCGCCCATGCGACTGCGCGGCCACGTAGGCGGTGTCTCCGTTCGCATGCGACTGGCGCGGCCCGGTGTAGGCGTCGCCGGTCCATTCCCACGCGTTGGCGATCATGTCGAACAGCCCGAACGCGTTCGCGGAGTAGCAGCCCACTGGCGCCAGCCCGTCGAAGCCGTCCTTCGCGCTGTTCAGCGTGGGAAAGATGCCCTGCCAGTAATTGGCGGTGGGCACCCCCTTGGCGTCGTTCGGCATCGTTTCGAGCGCGGGACCCGACGCCCCGGCCTTGGCCGCATACTCCCATTCGTCCTCGGTCGGCAGGTCATGGCCGAGCCATGCCGCATAGGCGCGCGCATCGGCCTGCGTCACGATCGTGACCGGCTGGTTATCCCTGCCCGCGAGCGACGAAGCCGGGCCGGTGGGATGACGCCAGTCCGCCCCGCGCACCATCGACCACCACGCGTAGGGCCGCGACTGCAGTTCCGCGCCGGTCGGCTTGTGGAAGACCACCGCTTCGCCAGCGCGCTCGGCGTCGGTCACGTAGCCGGTTGCCTGCACGAACGCCGCGAACTGCGCGTTCGTGACTTCGGTACGGTCGATCCAGAAACCGGCCACGCGCACCGCGCCGGCCGGACGTTCATCCGGATAGCCCAGCGTGGTGCCGGGCACATACTCTCCGCCGCGCACGTGCGCCATGCCCGCCGTCCTGGCCTTGCCCCAATCCTGCGGCAGGCCGCCATACGCGGCGCACTGCCCCGGCGTGCCGAGCGCGGGCGCCGCGTGCAGCGGCACCGCACGCGCGGCCAGGGCGGCCGCCGCGCCCACGGCAAATGCCAGGACCACCACCGTGACGGTTGTCTTCATACGTGTTCGAGCATCGGATTGCGGGAAGACCGCCATGCTAGAAAGCCGGCGCCGCGCGGCGAACGAATCATTTCGCCTATCGTTATTCGTGCACCGCACCACAGGCCGCGCTTGACGCGCGCAAGCCGCAGCTATATAACGGCTGCGTGGGTAGAAGCGGTCGATTGAACAGCAGCGGCGCAATGCCGCGAGGTTCATCTGGAGATTGCTCACTGACGGAGTTGCTGTCAGTGGCGCGTTCGACCAGGCCGGTCCCACCTCCCTGACACGACTCCCTGTCTTTCACCAGAGTCATCGTTAGGGGATCTCAATGATCATCGACACCAGTTGTTACCCGGCGCTGCAGAAATGCGCCGAACTCGGCGTCATGGTCGGTGCTTCCAGTCGCGCATCGTCGAATTCGCGCGCCAGTTGCCGCGCGACAAGATCGTGTTCGGCACCGATACCCCGCCGAACGAACCCGGCATGTGGCTGCGCGAGCTGGAAATGCTGTGCGGCGTGGCGCTGGTGCCGAAGATCGGCGCGCTGTTCTCGTCGATCCCCGCGGCCGCGCTGGGTGGCGCCACGCTGGTGATGTTCGGCGTGGTGGTGCCGGCCGGCATCCGCACGCTGGGGCAGGTGGACTACGAGCGCAAGCCGGCCAATCTCAGCGTGGTGGCGCTCACGCTGGCCTGCGCGCTGATGCCGGTCATCATGCCCAACCTGCTGGCCAAGCTGCCCGCCGCGCTGCAACCGTTCGTCCACAGCAGCGTGATCATCGCCTGCGTGGTCTCCGTTTTCCTGAACCTGGTGCTCAACGGCATCCCCGCGCGCGACGCAGCTGCGGCTGCATTCGCACCTGTCAGAAACCGACAACTACGTGAAGTTCTGCGCAGAGAACCATGGTTGCACCCCGGTGCAGTTCGTGGCCGACCATGACTGGCTGGGCCCCGATGTCTGGTTCGCGCATCTTGTCACGGTGTCGCCCGAAGAGATCAGGATGCTCGGCCAGACCCGCACCGGCATGGCGCACTGCCCCGTCAGCAACGCGCGGCTCGGCAGCGGCATCGCCCCGGTGCGGGCCATGGCCGAGGCCGGCGTGCCGGTCTCGATCGGCGTCGACGGCGTGGCGTCGAACGAATCGGGCAGCATGGTGCACGAGGCCAATT
Source organism: Cupriavidus agavae (assembly GCF_004217045.1). Classification (GTDB taxonomy): domain Bacteria; phylum Pseudomonadota; class Gammaproteobacteria; order Burkholderiales; family Burkholderiaceae; genus Cupriavidus; species Cupriavidus agavae. The sequence continues at coordinate 5,760 of NZ_SGXM01000004.1, read as the reverse complement.
TCGCGTGGCTCGTGCACCGGGCGCTGGGTGGCGCCACCCAGACGCGTGTCGAGGAGGTGATCCACTGGGGCACGGCCGGCGGCGCGCAGGTGCTGGGCCTGCCCGGCGTGGGCACGCTGGCGCCGGGGCAGTCGGCCGACCTGGCGATCTACGACGTCAGCGGGCTGCGTTTCGCGGGCTTCCACGATATCGCCACCGCGCCGGTGGCCGCCGGCGAGCCCACGCCCGTGCGCGACGTCTTCGTGCGCGGCCGGCATGTGGTGCGTGACGGCGCCGTGGCCGGGCTCGACATCGCGCGGCTGCGCCGCGACGCCTCGCAGGCACTGGCCGCCCTGTTGCCCTGAGGCGCCGCCATCCACTGACGTTGACAGCCATCAAGACCCTCCCGCCACGCTGACCTAGACTGGCTGAGTCCCCGGCACCGCGCCGGGGCGCACCTCACCCACTTTCTTGATCCACCCGTCAGCCACCCGAAGGAGGCAGCCCATGGCAGTCATGCAAGCAGCCGTTTTCGTGGAGCCAGGCAAGATCGCGTTGCGGGAGAAGCCGATTCCCGCCGTTGGCCCCACCGATGCACTGATCCGAATCACCACCACCACCATCTGCGGCACCGACGTCCACATCCTCAAGGGCGAATACCCGGTGCAGCCCGGCCTGACCATCGGCCACGAGCCGGTCGGCATCATCGAAAAGCTCGGCAGCGGCGTGCAGGGCTACCGCGAGGGCCAGCGCGTGATCGCCGGCGCCATCTGCCCGAGCTTCTACTCCTATGCCTGCCAGGATGGCTGCGCGTCGCAGGACGGGCAGGGCCATGCGCACGGCTACAAGCCGATGGGTGGCTGGCGCTTCGGCAACACCATCGACGGCACGCAGGCCGAGTACGTGCTGGTGCCCGATGCCCAGGCCAACCTGGCCCCCATCCCCGATGGCCTTACCGACGAGCAGGTGCTGATGTGCCCGGACATCATGTCCACGGGCTTCTCCGGCGCCGAGCACGCCAACATCCGGATCGGCGACATCGTGGCGGTCTTCGCGCAGGGTCCGATCGGACTGTGCGCCACGGCCGGCGCGCGGCTGCGGGGGGCTTCGACGATCATTGCCGTCGATGGCATCGGCGAGCGCCTCGGCATCGCCCGCCAGATGGGCGCCGATGTGACGCTGAACTATCGTGAGACCGATGTCGTCCAGGAGATCCTGCGGCTCACCGGCGGGCGCGGCGTGGATGCCTCGATCGAGGCGCTGGGCACCCAGGCCACATTCGAATCCGCGCTGCGTGTGCTCAAGCCGGGCGGCACGCTGTCGAGCCTTGGCGTCTATTCGAGCGACCTGCGCATTCCGCTCGATGCGTTCGCGGCCGGCCTGGGCGACCACCGCATCATCACGTCGCTGTGCCCCGGCGGCAAGGAGCGCATGCGGCGCCTCATGAACGTGATTGAAACCGCGCGGATCGATCTCTCCCCGATGGTCACCCACCGCTACAAGCTGGCCGATATCGAAGCCGCGTACGACCTGTTCTCGCACCAGCGCGACGGCGTGCTCAAGGTGGCCATCACGCCCTGAGCGCTCTCGTCCCCCCGTCGTTTCCCCCTCGTTTCCCGGCCGGGGCGTTACGTAACGCGTAACGCCCCGGCGCGCGCCTGCCACGGCCGGATATGGCTCTGCGGGCCGCGCCGCCATGGAACGCTTCTTGCCCCTTGTCTGATGCACGACACAACAGACAACAACAAGCAGACAGAAACCGGGGAGCGTCACCATGAGGGCAGCCGTCTTGGAAGCCCGGCCTTTGGTCGGGATCGGGATACAGCGGGTACTGCATCGGATTGCCGAAATCGAAGCGTCGAGCGTGGTCTCGCCGCAGCTGGGAGGCGCCAGCTCGCTGCGCTCGATTGAACTGCTGGTGGTTGGCGAGCTGCTGCAGGGCTACAGTCCGGCCATGCTGGAACTGCTGGGTTCGGCCTCGGCCGTGCGCTGCGTGCTCTACATGGGCCCGGCCGGCGAGGTGCAATGGATGCCGCCGCGCCAGATTCCGCCGCTGCTCTCGTGGCTGCCGGAACATGCCTCCCCCGAAGCCATCGAGCACACGGTGCGGGTACTGATCGCCTCGCTGCGCGCCGCAGGCGTGCCGGCGGAGGACGATTCGCCCGACCTGCGCGCCGGGCACGTTGCCAGCCCAACCTGCCAGGGGGGCGGCGAGCCCATTGTGATCGACCCCCGGCTGTTCGCCACGCCACTGGTCCAGCCGATGCGGCGCGCCGTGTCGGATTGCGTCACCGAAGCGCGCCTGCTCAACCTGACCCAGCGGCAATACGACGTGCTGGTGCTGTTGTCGAAAGGCATGTCGATCAAGCTGATCAGCCGGCGCCTGCATATCTCGGTGCCAACCGTGAAGAGCCACACGCTGCAGATCTACCGCCGGCTCGCGGCCAGCAACAAGACCGAGGCGGTGTTCGTGGCCCGCGAGAAAGGCGCGCGGCTCGAAGCGGTCTCCACCGGCGCGGCGGGCGCGGGCGCCGTGGACAACGCCGCCGCCTGACGGCAACCGTCCTGCCCGGCAGTACGCATCGGCCAACCGGTGCGGCTATCGCACATTGCATCGCAGCACCGGGGGCTGACCCCGACTACGGCGGCAAATCTCCTCGCCGATAATCGGCAAGGCCGACGCACTCGGCCCTGGAGCCCCTCGCGGGCTGACAAGAATGATCAGTGAAGGAGATGCAGTGAGCAGTATCAAGCGTAGTACCGCGCGCACCGCGTGCGGGATGGCCGTTGCCATCGCTTCCGTATTCGCAGTGCCCGCCGCACCGGCCATGGCCGCCGACGCCTGGCCCGCCAAGCCGATCAAGGTCATCGTGCCCTACACGCCGGGCGGGTCCACCGACACCGTGTCGCGCGTGGTGTTCGAGCGCGTGGCGCAAAGCCTGGGCCAGCCGATCATCATCGAGAACAAGCCCGGCGCCAACAGCACGCTGGGCGTGGGCCTGGCCGCACGGTCGGCGCCCGATGGCTACACCTTCGTCTCGGTGCTCGCGGCGTACAGCGCCAACATGTCGCTGTACTCGAAACTGAGCTACAAGCCCTCGGACCTGACCCCCGTGGCGGAAATGGCCGAACTGCCACTGTTCCTGTTCGCCAGCAAGAAGGTGCCCGCCAGGACCGTGGGCGAGCTGGTGGACTACGGCAGGAAGCACCCCGATACGCTGACGTTCGGTTCCAGCGGCGTCGGCAGCTCGGCCCACCTGACCGGCGAGCGGCTGGTCATGGAATCGAAGGTCCGCATGACCCACGTGCCCTACAACGGCAGCGCACCGATCCTTCCGGCGCTGGTCTCCGGCGAAGTCTCGGTGGCGTTCGACCCGCTGCTCGTGCCGATGCCGCACGTGAAGTCCGGCAAGATCAACGCGCTGGCGGTGGCGTCGGCCAAGCGCTGGCCCGGCGAGCCGAACATCCCGACCATGGAGGAATCGGGCTTCCCGGGCTTCGTCATGAGTTCGTGGACGGGTCTGCTGGCACCGGCCAGCACGCCGCAGCCGATCATCGACCGCATGGCGAAGGAAATTGCGGCAGCCACGCGCAGCCCGGACGTGGCCCGGAAGCTGACCGAACTCGGCTTCATCCCGGTGGGCAGCACGCCGGAGGAGTTCCGCAAGCTGATCGAGCGCGACATCACGCGCTACGACCAGATCGTCAAGGCCGGCAAGATCACGCTGGATTGATGCACGGCGGCCGTGGCCCGCGCGCCATGGCCGCCTTTCAGCGCTGCGCGGCGTCCTGCCGCGCCTTCCAGGCCGCGTAGAGATCGGCCGCGCCGTCCAGCCGCACGGGCACGTAGGCAATCTTCATCGACTGCTCGGCAAACGGGCGGGCGAGGTCGGCATAGATCGCGGCCGTCGACAGCCCGAACGGCTCCCCATCGTCATTCGAATAGGCGTACGCCACCTCGGTCACGCCGGCCAGCCGCATGGCGGCCATGCACATCGGGCACGGATGGCCGCTGGCATAGACCGCGCAACCGGCCAGGCTGGGCGTGCCCAGCGCCTGGCTGGCAGCACGTATGGCATTGAGCTCGGCGTGCGAGGTGGGATCGTTGCTGGCCAGGATCTCGTTGACGCCGGTGGCCAGCACCTTGCCGTCGCGCACGATCACCGCGCCAAACGGGCGTCCGCCGGCCTCCATGTTGGCCTGGGCAAGGCGGATGGCTTCGCGCAGGAAGGGTTCGGCGTGGGTCATGAGGTCTCTCCTGGTCATCGGGAAGGCGATGATACCCGCCACACCCTCAGCGCGCGTGGCCCACGTCCCGCTCTCCCGGCAGCAGCAGCACGACCATCGCCGTGCACGAGGCAATGACCGCCATGCCGAGGAACAGCGACGCGAAGCTCGACGCCTTGACCACCGGCCCCAGCAGCCAGACCGCCAGCGAACTGATGCCGAATGACACCGCCAGCCGCATGCCCGCCACGCGCGAGCGCACGCTGTCGTCGACATAGCGCACGATCATTGCGTCGGTGAACGGAATGCTGCCGAAGATGCAGACCATCGCGCCGAGCAGCGCCACGAACAGCCACCAGCCCTGCGCCAGCGCCGCCATCACGAGCCAGGGAATCTGCGCCAGCACCAGGCAGAGGTAGAGCCGCTTGAGCGGCATCCGGTCGATCAGCTTGCCCACCACCACCTGCGTGAGCGACGCCAGCGTGTAGATCGCCGCCAGCAGCAGACCGATCATCGCCGGGTCTTCCACCAGCCCGGCGAAGCGCTCGGTCAGCAGTTGCGGATTGCCGTTGGTGGTGAAGTTGAACAGCAGGCTGCCCGTCACGGCAGCCGCCGTCATGACCACCAGCGCGCGGGCCAGCATCCTGGGTGGCAGCACCACCAGCGGCGGCTTGCGGCTGCGGCCCGGGGCCGGCCCCTGCGGCGCGCAGAGCATGGCAAACGCGATGCCGCTCAGGATCGAGATGGCCCCCGGCACGGCAAACGCCGCGCGCCAGCCCCAGGACTGCACCAGCAGACCCGTCAGCAGCGCCGCACCGGCCACGCCAAGATTGCCGGCCAACCCGTTCAGTCCGATGGCCGAGCCGGGCCGGCTCGACCGCTGCACCAGCATCGGAATACCCACGGGGTGATAGATGGCCGCGAACAGTCCGATCAGCGACAGCCCCGCCGCCAGCTGCCACGGCCCCTGCGCGAAGGCGGTGGCGAAGGCGGCGATACCGAGCCCGAAGAAGAACACCAGCATCATCTGCCGCCGGCCCCAAAGGTCTCCGAGGCGGCCCGCCGGCACGGAGCCGAGACCGAACAGGAAGAACGCCCCCACCCCGTACGGCATCAGGTCCTCCCAGCGCGCAAAGCCGAACTCGGCCGCAATCGTGCCGATCGCCGTGGCGAAGATCAGCAGGAACAGGTGGTCCAGCGCGTGCCCGACATTGAGCAGCAGCACAACCTGCAGGGGGTGGTCTTCCGTGGCGGGTCGCTCCAGCGCGGGCGCGGCCGACGAGGATTCGATGGGCATGGCTCGGTGTCTCCTCCGATGGTCTTTGCAGCGTGGCTGCTTGTTGTGGCGCCTACCTTAACACCGCACCTGCATCCGGCGCCGCCGCCGCCGCGTCTCCCCCGCATTTCCTCGATTCAATTATTTTGAATAACTATGACACCGATAGCCTGTTTTCGCCGCGCTGCCGGCCGCTATAGTTCTACCCATGGACAGCGCAGCAACGCAGCGAAACACAGCAAGACGACGCAGCGCTGGCCGATAAAACCTCAAACTTA
>NZ_SGXM01000003.1 GCF_004217045.1 Cupriavidus agavae | reverse complement strand
AAAGCACCACCGCCGATAAGGTCCTGATTAAAAAGCAAAAACCCCGCACAAAGGCGGGGTTGATCTTGACACTTTTTACTTACGGACCATTAGAACGGAATATCGTCATCCATATCTTCAAACCCGTTCGACTGGGCCGGTTGCTGGCGGCGCTGGCCGCCCTGGCCGCCCTGGCCGCCGCCCTGGGCGCGGCCGCCGCCGTAACCGCCACCGCCACCGCCACCGCCCTGCGATTCGCGGCTGTAGCCGCCGCCACCGCCGCCCGCACCTGCGCCGCCGCCGTAGCCGCCGCCTTCCTCACCGCCGCCGCCCTGGCCGCGGCCGCCCAGCATCTGCATCTGGTCGGCGACGATTTCGGTGCTGTACTTGTCCTGGCCCGACTGGTCCTGCCACTTGCGCGTGCGGATGCGGCCTTCGATATAGACCGACGAGCCCTTGCGCAGGTACTGCCCGGCGATCTCGGCCAACTTGCCGAAGAACGCGATGCGGTGCCATTCGGTCGCTTCCTTGAACTCGCCGCTCTGCTTGTCCTTGTAGCGGTCGGTCGTCGCCAGCCGGATGTTGGTCACGGCATCGCCGCTGGGCATGTAACGCGTTTCGGGGTCGGCGCCCAGGTTGCCGACGAGGATGACTTTGTTGACCGATGCCATGTTTGAAGTTCTCCAGGGACCGCGCCCTTTCAGCGCGGCGTTAAACGTAAAGCGAAAGTGGTTCGCAAAAGGGTCCGGCCCGAGATGGCCAGGACCGTAAACGACATCACGCGCCGTCCGGGGGCTCCGTCTGGCGCGTGTCGAATGCTACCGCCGTTAGCGGCGAAAAACGTGTCCGGATGATGTGGATACGTCAAATGTTGTGTCCGCGGCGCAACTGCGCGCCTGCGGGCACGTCAGGCCACTGCCGCCGGGGCGTCGGGGTTCTTGTCCGCGCTGGCGCGGGCGGGCGGCGCCTTCATGCTCCAGGCGATTATAAGCCAGAGCAGCAGCACGGCCGCGCAGCCCACGAACACCGCCGGGCGCCCTTCGTGCTGGAGCAGCCAGCCGCCGGCCACGCCGCCCAGCGCCAGGCCCAGCGCCTGCGTGGTGTTGTAAACACCGAGCGCCGCACCCCGGCTGGCGGCGGCGTAGCGCGATACCAGCGAGGGCTGCATGGCCTCCAGCACGTTAAATGCAACAAAGAACAACAGCAGCACGCCCGTGATCGCCCAGAGGCCGTGCACGGTGGCAAACAGCAACTGGACGGCGGTCATCAGCGCCACCGAGGCCAGCAGCACCGGCCGGATCTTGCCGTAGCGCTCGGCGGCCATCATCGGTCCGAGCATCAGCAGGAAGGACACGAGCACCACGGGCAGGTAGATCTTCCAGTGCTGGTCGAGCGGCATGCCGGCGTCGGCCAGCATGGCCGGCACCACCATGAACATGGCTACCTGGCTGGCGTGCAGCGCCAGCACGCCCACGTTCATGCGGATCAGGTCGGGGTTCAGCAGCACGGTGCGGAACGGCAGCCGTACCGGATGCGGCGCCGGCGGCGTGGGCACCACGAACAGCGTGACGCCGATGGCCAGCGTGCCGAGCACGGCCATCAGGCCGAAGATGCCCGACATGCCAATGCTGTGCAGCAGCGGCGAGGCGATGACCAGCGACAGCGCAAAGGTCAGTCCGATGCTGCCGCCCACCATCGCCATGGCTTTTGTACGATGCCGCTCGCGCGTGAGGTCGGCGATGCATGCCGTGATCGCCGCCGAGATGGCGCCCATGCCCTGCATGGCGCGGCCGATGGTGATGCCGGTCAGCGTGTCGGACAGCGCGGCCACCACGGCGCCGGCCACGAACAGCAGCAGGCCGGCCACCATCACCGGCTTGCGGCCCACGCGGTCGGACAGCCAGCCCAGCGGGATATGGAGAAATGCCTGCATCAGCCCGTAGATGCCCATGGCGATGCCCACGCGCTGGGCGTCGTGGCCATCGGGCAGCGTCCGCGCGAATTCTGCAAAGACAGGAAGGATCAGGAACAGGCCCAGCATGCGCAGCGCGAAGATGCTGGCCAGCGAGAGACTGGCACGCAACTCGCTTCGCGTCATGCGGTCGCGCACGGGTTCCGTACGGGCGGACGCTTCGGCTAGGGAGGCGGCTTGGGAGGAAGGCGGGATCGACGGCATTGCGGTCGTTTGTGGAATTCTGGCTCGGTCCTGGCTCGGTCGGTGGCGCTGCTTCGATCGCGCCGGGGCGCGGAAGTTGCCTCGGGCGGGGCTGCGTGAACCCCATCTGGCGCCGGTCAACCCGGGAAACCGAAGTTCGGTATATTAGCAGGTTTGCTTCCCGGGCTTTCCCGGTCACGTGCCGCCCCGGCACGATCCGGAAATACGCGAAGCGGCGGGCCTCCTGCGTCACTCGACGCGGGCGCCAGGTGTTGCGCAAGGCACTTTGATGTATCCGTGTGACCGGGACCTGCCTGCGGCAGGCTGCGGCACCCGCGGGCGAACCAACGGTATATGGAAGAAATCAAGATCCGTGGGGCGCGTACCCACAACCTGAAGAACATCAACCTTGACCTGCCGCGCAACAAGCTTGTGGTGATCACTGGCCTGTCGGGCTCGGGCAAGTCGTCGCTGGCGTTCGACACACTCTACGCCGAGGGCCAGCGCCGCTACGTGGAGTCGCTTTCCGCCTACGCCCGCCAGTTCCTGCAACTGATGGAGAAGCCCGACGTCGACCTGATCGAGGGCCTGTCCCCGGCCATCTCGATCGAACAGAAGGCCACCAGCCACAACCCGCGCTCCACGGTGGGCACGGTGACCGAGATCCACGACTACCTGCGCCTGCTGTACGCCCGCGCCGGCACGCCCTACTGCCCCGACCACAACATCGCGCTGCAGGCCCAGAGCGTGTCGCAGATGGTGGACGCCGCGCTGGCGCTGCCCGAGGACACCCGGCTGATGATCCTGGCCCGCGTGGTGGCGGACCGCAAGGGCGAGCATTCCGACCTGTTCGATACGATGCAGGCGCAGGGTTTCGTGCGCTTCCGCATCCGTTCGGGCGGCGGCACCGCGCACGAGGCCGAGGCGAAGGTCTACGACGTGGACGCCCTGCCCAAGCTCAAGAAGACCGAGAAGCACACCATCGAGGTGGTGGTGGACCGCGTCAAGGTGCGCGCCGACATCAAGCAGCGGCTGGCCGAATCGTTCGAGACCGCGCTGCGGCTGGCCGATGGCCGCGCCATCGCGCTCGAAATGGACACAGGCCACGAGCATGTGTTCAGCTCGCGCTTTGCCTGCCCGATCTGCTCGTACTCGCTCCAGGAACTGGAGCCGCGCCTGTTCTCGTTCAACAACCCGATGGGCGCCTGCCCGAGCTGCGACGGGCTGGGCCAGATCACGTTCTTCGACCCGAAGCGCGTGGTGGCGTTTCCGAACCTGTCGCTGGCCTCGGGCGCCATCAAGGGCTGGGACCGCCGCAACCAGTTCTACTTCCAGATGCTGCAGAGCCTGGCGGCCTACTACGATTTCGACACCGAAACCGCGTTCGAGGACCTGCCCGCCGAGGTGCAGCAGGTGGTGCTGCAAGGTTCCGGCGAGCAGGAAATCCCGTTTACCTATATCAACGAGCGCGGCCGCACCACGGTGCGCGAGCATGCGTTCGAGGGGATCATCCCCAACCTGGAGCGCCGCTACCGCGAGACCGATTCGGTGGCCGTGCGCGAGGAACTGGCCAAGTACCAGAACAACCAGGCCTGCCCCGTCTGCCAGGGCACCCGGCTGCGCACCGAGGCGCGCCACGTCAAGATTGGCGAGGACGAGCAGGCGCGCGCCATTTTCGAGATCAACGGCCTGCCGCTGCGCGACGCGCTGACGTGGTTCCTGACGCTGAACCTGCACGGCGCCAAGCGCGAGATCGCCGACAAGATCATCAAGGAGATCTCGGCCCGGCTGAACTTCCTGAACAACGTGGGGCTCGACTACCTCTCGCTGGAACGCAGCGCCGACACGCTGTCGGGCGGCGAGGCGCAGCGCATCCGGCTGGCCTCGCAGATCGGCTCGGGGCTGACGGGCGTCATGTACGTGCTCGACGAACCGTCGATCGGCCTGCACCAGCGCGATAACGACCGCCTGATCGGCACGCTCAAGCATCTGCGCGATATCGGCAATTCGGTGCTGGTGGTCGAGCACGACGAGGACATGATCCGCGCCTGCGACTACGTGGTGGACATCGGCCCCGGCGCCGGCGTGCATGGCGGGATGATCGTGGCCGAGGGCACGCCGGCGCAGATCGAGCAGTCGCCGGGGTCGCTCACCGGCCAGTACCTGTCCGGCCAGCGCAGCATCGAGGTGCCCAGGAAGCGCGCCGCGCCTGACGAAGAACGCATGCTGCGCATCGTCAACGCCACCGGCAACAACCTGCGCAATGTCTCGGCCGATATCCCGGTCGGTCTGTTGACATGTATTACAGGTGTCTCAGGATCGGGGAAATCGACTCTGATTAACGACACCCTCTACAACGCTGTTGCACGTCACCTGTACGGCAGCACGGCCGAGCCGGCGCCGCACGACCAGATCGACGGGCTGGAACATTTCGACAAGGTCATCAACGTCGACCAGAGCCCGATTGGCCGCACGCCGCGCTCGAACCCGGCCACCTACACCGGCCTGTTCACGCCGATCCGCGAGCTGTTCGCGGGCGTGCCGTCGGCCAAGGAGCGCGGCTACGATCCGGGCCGCTTCTCGTTCAACGTCAAGGGCGGACGCTGCGAGTCGTGCCAGGGCGACGGCGTGATCAAGGTGGAAATGCACTTCCTGCCCGACGTCTACGTGCCGTGCGACGTCTGCCACGGCCAGCGCTACAACCGCGAGACGCTCGAAGTGCAGTACAAGGGCCGCAATATCTCCGAGGTGCTGGACCTGACCGTGGAACAGGCGCACGAGTTCTTCAGCGCCGTGCCCGTGGTGCGGCGCAAGCTGCAGACGCTGCTGGATGTGGGGCTGGGGTATATCCGGCTTGGACAATCTGCTACGACGCTCTCGGGCGGCGAGGCCCAGCGCGTGAAACTGTCGCTGGAACTGTCGAAGCGCGACACCGGCCGCACGCTCTATATCCTCGACGAGCCCACCACCGGCCTGCACTTCCACGACATCGAGCTGCTGCTCAAGGTCATCCAGAAGCTGCGCGACCACGGCAACACGGTTGTCATCATCGAGCACAACCTCGACGTCATCAAGACCGCGGACTGGCTGATCGACATGGGCCCGGAAGGCGGCGCCGGCGGCGGGCAGGTGATCGCCAAGGGCACGCCGGAAGCGGTGGCGGCCAGCAAGGCGAGCTTTACGGGGAAGTATCTGAAGCCGTTGCTGAAGCGGGGTTAGTTGCCGCTTCTCCCGCTATTGGTTTGCTCCCCGCTCCCGCCTGGCGGGAGAGGGGAGTCAACCGCAAGACAGGGGCGCGATCTACCGCGCCTCCACTACCGCCCCCACCTTCTCCTGCCCCTCGTCCTTCATCCGGCTGCGATTCATCAGCCCGGCCTGCTCCAGCACCGGGTAGGCCGTCGCGCAGAACAGCGAGTTCAGCCGCTTCAGTTCGCTGATGATGTCCAGGTGCAGCGAGCTGGTCTCGATGCTCTCGGCGGTCTGCACGGCCACGCGCTGCAGGTGCGAGCGGGCGTACTGGCGCTCCATGTCGCGGAAATTGGCTTTCTCGGCCATCAACTGCTGGGCGCTGCGGATATCGCCGGTCAGGAATACCGACAGCCCGAGCCGCAGGTTGGCCACCACGCGGCCATGCATGTCCGCAATCTCGCGCATGCCGGCCTCGGAAAACTGCAGGTTGTGCGCGATCTTCTTTTCCTTGGCATCCACGATCACCCGCTCGATCAGGTCGCCCGCATGCTCCAGGTTGATGGTCAGCGAGATGATCTCGGTCCAGCGCTGCCCGTCGCGCTCGTCCAGCGCCTCGGTGCTGATCTGCGTCAGATAGAGCTTGATGGCCGTGTAGAGGTCGTCCACCTCGTTGTCGATGCGGCAGGTGGCGTTGGCCAGCTTCACGTCGTTGGTACGCAGCACGCGCAGCATGTTGTCGAGCATCTGCTCGACCCGGTCGCCGATGCGCAGCACCTCGCGCGCCGCGTTGGACAGCGCCAGCGTGGGCGTGGTCAGCGCGGCGGCGTCGAGGTGGCGCGGCGTGACCTGGCTGTCGCCCGTGTTGCGCCCCGGCAGGATCGCCTCGCACAGCCGCGCCAGCGGCGCCGTGGCGCCCAAGAGCAGCACGGCCAGCGCCACGTTGAACAGCAGGTGGAAGTTGACGATCAGCCGCTGCGGATCGGCATCGATATGGGCCAGCAGCGATTCGGCCTGCCCCAGCAGCGGCAGCGCGATCACGCAGCCGAGCAGCCGCGAGAGCAGGTTGCCGAGCGTGACGCGCTTGCCCGGCTGGTTGTTGCCCGAGGTGGTCAGCAGCGCCGACACCCCCGAGCCAAGGTTGGCCCCCAGCACCAGCGCCAGCGCCACGTGGATCGACACCACGCCGGCCGCCGCCAGCGCGCCGCAGAACAGCACCACGGCCAGGCTCGAATAGCAGAGGATGGTCAGGAACGCGCCCACCAGCATGTCCAGCGCGGCATCGCCGGTCAGCGAACTGAACAGCACCTTGACCCCGGCGGCCTGCACCACGGGCCGCGTGGCAATCGAAATCAGTTCCAGCGCCAGCGTGATCAGGCCCAGCCCGATCAGCACCCGGCCCACGTGGCCCGGCCGGTTGCCCTTCCAGCTCAGGTGCAGGATCACGCCGACGAAGATCAGCAGCGGCGAGAGCCACGACAGGTCGAGCGAGAACACCTGCACCATCAGCGCCGTGCCCACGTTGGCGCCCAGCATGATGGCGAGTGCCGGCGCCACGGCGATCAGGCCCTGTCCGACGAACGAACTGACGATGACGGCGGTGGCGTTGCTGCTCTGCACGAGGCCGGTGACGCCGAGCCCGGCCGCAAACGCCTTGAAGCGGTTCGACACGCTGACCGACAGCACATGCCGCAGGTTGGCGCCGTAGACGCGCAGGATGCCGACCTTGACGATGTTGGTGCCCCAGACGAGCAGCGCCACGCCGGAGAGAAGATGAAGCAAAACGCCCATGATGCGTCCCTTCGTGACCGGTGCCGGCTGGGCAGGACGGAGGCGCCGCCCGGTCATCGCCATTGTTATATCAATGGGGCATTATGCGCCCCGCATGGGCATGGGGCAAATGGACGCGGAAGACCGGAAAGTCCGGCCTCCGGACAGGCTCTGCCGGGTCAGTGACCCGAAAAGTCGCAGACCGTGAACAGCGGCAGCCCGCTGGCGTGCAGCAGCTTCGAGCCACCCAGCTCGGGCAGGTCGACGATGGCCGCGCCCTCCACCACCGTGGCGCCCAGGCGCTCCAGCAGCTTGCGGCCGGCCATCATGGTGCCGCCCGTGGCGATCAGGTCGTCGATCAGCAGCACCCGGTCGCCGGCCTTGCAGGCGTCGGCGTGGATTTCCACGGTGGCGCTGCCGTATTCCAGCTCGTATTCCTCGGCCACGGTCTGGAACGGCAGCTTGCCCTTCTTGCGGATCGGCACGAAGCCCAGGTTCAGCTCGTAGGCGATGATCGAGCCCAGGATGAAGCCCCGGGCGTCGATCCCGGCCACGAGGTCGAGCTGCTGGTCCATGTAGCGATGCACAAAGACGTCGATCAGCACGCGCAGCGTCTTGGGGTTCTGCAGCAGCGGCGTGATGTCGCGGAACATCACGCCCGGCTGCGGCCAGTCCGGCACGGTGCGGATGCGGTCACGGAGGTAGCCGGTGACATCGCCGAGATCGGGGGACTGGATGATGGGATCTGCCATGGGAATCTTGTCGGATGGGTCTTGTAGCGGGGCGCGCCGGGCACGCGGGCGCCGGGCCCCGGGGGGTCGGGCAGCTGTAACCATACAGCAGACGCCCGGGAAGGAGTAGAGGCGGGGCCGGCCGCCCCGGTCAGCCGGCCAGGCGCGCCTCGGCCGACTCCAGCGCTTCGGGTGTGCCGCGCAGCACCACGATGTCGCCCGGCTCCAGCACGGTCTCGGGCTGCGGATCGAACGCCCGGATGCCGCGCCGCCGCACCGCCGTGACCTCCACGCCGATCATTTCCAGGCCCAGCGTGCCAAGCTGGCGGCCCACGGCCGTGTGCTCGGCACCCAGCGACACCGAGTGCAGCCGCACCGTATCGCGCTCGACCATGTCTTCCTCGTCGTCGCGGCCGTGGAAGTAGCCGCGCAGCAGGCTGTAGCGGGCGTCGCGCGCCTGCTGCACCCCGCGTACCACGCGGCGCATCGGCACGCCCAGCAGCACCAGCGCGTGCGACGCCAGCATCAGGCTGCCCTCGATAATTTCCGGCACCACCTCGGTGGCGCCGGCCTTCTGCAGCGTGTCCAGCTCCGAATCGTCCACGGTCCGCACGATCACCGGCATGGCCGGCTCCAGCTCCTGCACGTGGTGCAGCACCTTTACCGCCGACGGCGTGTTGGCGTAGGTAATCACCACCAGCGCCGCGCGGTGGATACCGGCCGCGATCAGCGATTCGCGCCGCCCGGCATCGCCGTAGACCACGGTATCGCCGGCCGCGGCGGCCTCGCGCACGCGGTCGGGGTCCAGGTCGAGCGCCACATAGGTGATGCCCTCGCGTTCCAGCATGTGCGCCAGGTTCTGGCCGCTGCGCCCGTAGCCGCAGATGATGGCGTGTTTCTCCGTCTGCAGGCTCTGGGCGGCAATCCGGGTCATGTTCAGCGATTGCATCAGCCATTCGTTGGCGGCAAAGCGCAGCACGATGGCGTCGCTGTACTGGATCAGGAACGGCGCCACCAGCATCGACAGCAGCATCGACGCCAGGATCACCTGGATCAGCACCGGGTCCACCAGCCCCATGCCGTCGATCTGGTTCAGCAGCACGAAACCGAACTCGCCGGCCTGCGCCAGCCCCAGCCCGGTGCGGATCGCCACGCCCGGCCGGGAGCCGAACAGGCGCGCCAGGCCCGTGATCAGAAGCAGCTTGAACAGGATCGGCACCACCAGCAGGCCCAGTACCAGCCAGATGTGGTCAACCACCACCCGGATGTTCAGCAGCATGCCGATGGTGACGAAGAACAGCCCCAGCAGCACGTCGCGGAACGGCTTGATGTCCTCCTCCACCTGGTGGCGGTACGGCGTCTCGGAGATCAGCATGCCCGCCATGAACGCGCCCAGCGCCATCGACAGCCCCAGCCGCTCGGTCAGCGCCGCCATGCCCAGCGTCACCAGCAGCAGGTTCAGCATGAACAGTTCCTGCGACCGGCGCGCCGCCACGATGTGGAACCAGCGACTCATCAGGCGCTGGCCCAGGAAGAAGATCACGCCAAGGGCCACCACGATCTTGACCGTGGCCAGCCCCAGCGCCCAGGCCAGGTCGCCGGGGTCGCGCGACAGCGCCGGGATGATGATCAGCAGCGGCACCACGGCCAGATCCTGGAACAGCAGCACGCTGATGATGTTGCGCCCGTGCTCGCTTTCCAGCTCCATGCGCTCGGACAGCATCTTGACGACGATGGCCGTCGAGGACATCGCCAGCGCCCCGCCCAGCGCCACCGACGCCTGCCAGGACAGCGGAAACAGCCAGCTGAACATCCAGCTCGCCGGAATCACCACAAGTAGCGAAAGCGCCACTTGTGAGCCGCCCAGCCCGAACACGAGCCGCTTCATCGCCCGCAGCTTGCCAAGATTGAATTCGAGCCCGATCGAGAACATCAGGAAGACCACGCCGAACTCGGCCAGGTACTTGGTCTGGGCCGAATCGCTGGCCAGCCCCAGCGCGTGGGGGCCAATCAGGATGCCGACGGCCAGGTAACCCAGCATCGGCGGCAATTGCAGCATGCGGAAGGCCACGACGCCGAGGACGGCGGCGGCCAGCAGCACGAGGGTCAGTTCCAGCGGAGAATGCATTCGGCGGGCTTGAAGGGCAGGCGCAATCCGGCCGGGCACGCGCCAGGACCGGCTCTGCACCCCGCCGGCAAAAGACGGCAAGTGCGGCGGTCGTCCCGGCCGGGGGCGGAAAAGCCGGGGCCAGACGCCATCGCATTCGTTGGTATACTCCAGCGCCATGATAGCCAATTTCGATGCGAATCGAGCACTCGAGCTCGCTCGCCATACTCTCCAGATCGAGGCGGACGCCGTTTCGGCGCTGGCCGGACGCCTGACGCCCGCCTTTGCCAGGGCCGTCGAGATGTGCCTCGGCTGCACGGGCCGCGTGGTGGTCTCGGGCATCGGCAAGTCCGGCCATGTCGGCCGCAAGGTGGCGGCCACGCTGGCGTCCACGGGTACGCCCGCGTTCTTCGTGCACCCGGCCGAGGCCAGCCACGGCGACCTCGGCATGATCACGCGCGACGACGTGCTGATCGCGTTCTCCAATTCGGGCGAGACCGCCGAGCTGCTGTCGATCATCCCGATCGTCAAGCGCATCGGCGCCGGCCTGATCTCGATTACCGGCAATCCGGAGTCGAACCTCGCCAAGCTGTCCGACGCCCACCTCGATGGCGCCGTCGCGCAGGAAGCCTGCCCGCTGAACCTGGCCCCGACCGCCAGCACCACCGCCGCGCTGGCGCTGGGCGACGCGCTGGCCGTGGCCGTGCTCGACGCGCGCGGCTTTGGCGAGGAGGATTTCGCCCGTTCGCACCCCGGCGGCGCGCTGGGCCGCAAGCTGCTGACCCACGTGCGCGACGTCATGCGCACCGGCAACGCCGTGCCCGAAGTGCGCGAAAACACCCCGCTGGCCCAGGCGCTGATGGAAATCACGCGCAAGGGCATGGCCATGACGGCCGTGGTCGACCCCGAGGGGCGCGCCACGGGCGTGTTCACCGACGGCGACCTGCGCCGCCTGCTGGAAACGCCGCGCGACTGGAAGACCGTGCCGATCGGCGAGGTCATGCACCGCAACCCGCGCACGGTCAACCAGGACCAGCTCGCCGTGGAAGCCGTGCAGATCATGGAATCCAACCGCATCAACCAGCTGCTCGTCGTCGATGGCGACGGCCGGCTGGTGGGCGCGCTGCATATCCATGACCTGACGCGCGCCAAGGTCATCTGAACATGCCGGACTTCCTGTCCAGACTCTCGGGCGCCGTGATGCGGCTGATGCCGCTGCTGCTGATGGCCATCGTGGCCGGCAGCACGTTCTGGCTCGTCCAGCTGAACTCGCCGCACGACAGCGCCCTGCAGCAGCGCGCCAAGCGCCACGAGCCGGACTACTGGATGGAGCGCTTCTCGGCCACGGAACTGGCCGAGGACGGCGCCACCAAGATGCGCTTCACCGGCGTCAAGATGGTGCATTTCGAGGACGACCAGACCTACGAGGTGACCACGCCGGCCATGCGCGCCTACCAGCCGGACCGTCCGCCCGTGACCGCCACCGCCAACCGCGGCATCATGAATGCCGAAGGCACCGTGGTCGATCTCTACGGCAACGCGCTGATCGTGCGGCAGGCCGGCCCGGACCCGTCGAAAGACCCGCGCCTGACCGCCGCCTCGCAGTTTTTCCAGTTATTCGTCAACGACGACATCGTCAAGACCGACAAGCCGGTACAGCTCACGCGCGGCCCTTCGGTCATGAACGCCAACGGGCTGATCTTCAACAACGTCACCCGCGAAGTACAATTGCTGGGCAACGTTCGCGGCACGATTGTCATGAACCCGCCGCAGGGGCAGGCCAGGACCCAGTGACGCCAGGCACGCAGGATCGTCCAGCCCGCCCGCTGGCCGCCCCTTCCCATCTCATCATTCGCCAAACATGACTGCATCCCTGACGACATCGTCCTGTCGCCACCCGGCGCCCGCCCGATTGACGGCCTTCGCCGCGCTTGCGCTGGCGCTGGCCCTGGGCCTGGCCCAGCCCGCCCACGCCGAACGCGCGGACCAGGGCAAGCCGCTGGTGCTGGAGGCCGACAACGCCAACTACGATGACGTCAAGCAGATCTACACGCTCACCGGCAACGTGGTGCTGACCAAGGGCACCATGGTGCTGAAGTCCGACGCTGCCGAGCTGCGCACCGACCCCGAGGGCTACCAGTACGCCGTGGCCACGTCCAAGCCGGGCCGCCAGGCCTATATCCGCCAGAAGCGCGACGGCGTGGACGAATACATCGACGGCTGGGGCGACCGCATCGAGTACGACGGCAAGACCGAGGTCAACAAGCTGATCGGCCATGCCCGCGCCGCGCGGGTGTCGGGCGTGGGGGCCAAGATCCTCGACGAGATCCGCGGCGCCGTGATCACCTACGACAGCCGCAACGAGTACTACACGGCCACCGGTGGCGACAACAACACCACGGCCGGCAACCCGTCGGGCCGCGTGCGCGCGGTGCTCTCCCCGCGCGCCGACGCCAGCGCCCCGGCCGCCAGCGGCGCCCCGCTCGACCTGCGTCCGTCCACGGCCCCGGCCAAGCCCTGAAACCCGCGTCCCTATCGAATCCGTACCCGATGAACGACTCCGCCACCCTTGCCCCTTCCGCCACTGCCGCCGCAGGCGTCCGTCCCGACAGCAGCACGCTGGTCGTACGCCACCTGAAGAAACGCTACGGCACGCGCACGGTGGTCAAGGACGTCTCGCTCGACGTCAAGAGCGGCGAGGTGGTGGGCCTGCTGGGTCCGAACGGCGCGGGCAAGACCACGTCGTTCTACATGATCGTGGGCCTGGTGGCGCTCGATGAGGGCGATATCGTGCTGGACGACCAGCACATCAGCGGCCTGGCCATCCACGAGCGCGCGCGCATGGGGCTGTCCTACCTGCCGCAGGAGGCGTCGGTCTTCCGCAAGCTCAACGTCGAGGAAAACATCCGCGCCGTGCTGGAGTTGCAGCTCGAAAACGGCAAGTCGCTGTCGAAGGCCGAGATCGACCGCCGCCTCGACTCGCTGCTCGATGACCTGCAGATCGCCCACCTGCGCAACAACCCGGCGCTGTCGCTGTCCGGTGGCGAGCGCCGCCGGGTGGAGATTGCCCGCGCACTGGCGTCGTCGCCGCGCTTCATCCTGCTGGACGAGCCGTTCGCCGGCGTGGACCCGATCGCCGTGGGCGAAATCCAGCGGATCGTCAGCTTCCTGAAGGCGCGCAACATCGGCGTACTGATCACCGACCACAACGTGCGCGAGACGCTCGGCATCTGCGACCACGCCTACATCATCAGCGAAGGCACGGTGCTGGCTTCGGGCCTGCCCGAGGAAATCATCGCCAACGAATCGGTCCGCCGCGTCTATCTGGGCGAGAATTTCCGCATGTGATGCGTGCGGCGCGGTAATTTTTTACCGCGCTTGCACACCGGTTTTCCAAAGCCGTTTCCGATCAGGCAAGGTCAGGCGATAGGTTCTAGCAAAATCCGTTCCAACAACGGAAAGATGCGCATAGAATAGGTCGCATGAAACCTTCGCTCCAGCTCCGCCTCTCCCAGCATCTGGCTCTCACGCCGCAACTGCAGCAGTCCATCCGACTGCTGCAGCTTTCCACGCTGGAGCTCCAGCAGGAAGTGGAGCAGGCGCTGACGGAGAATCCGCTGCTGGAACGCGAGAACGACTGGATCGAAAGCCCGCTGCGCGTGGCCGCCGACGGTTCCGTCAACGTCCAGAGCGCCCCGGCGCCCGCCCCGGCGGAGCCGCAGGCCAATGGCAGCGACCATGCCGAGGGCGCCGCCTCCGGCGGCGACGACGACAACTACAGCGACTCCGGCAGCGAGGACTACGGCAACGACTGGAGCCTCGACGACTTCGCGCGCCGCCCCCAGGGCGACGAGGACGAGAAGACGCCGATGCAGTTGCGCGAAGCCGATCCCACGCTGCGCGAATACCTGATGGAACAACTCACGCCGCTGAAGATTTCGGTGCGCGACAAGGGCCTGGCCATCTTCCTGATCGAATCGCTCGACGACGACGGCTACCTGAGCGCGACACTCGAGGAAATCTGTTCGGAACTCCCCGAGGAACTCGAGTTCGAAGTCGATGAGGTGCAGGCGATCCTCACGCTGCTGCAGAGCTTCGATCCGCCCGGCGTGGGCGCCCGCAATGCCGCGGAATGCCTGAGCCTGCAACTGAAGCGGCTCCAGCATCCGCAGCGCGAGCTGGCGCTGACCATCGTCAACCACCATCTGGAACTGCTGGCGGTACGGGATTACACCCGTCTCAAGAAAGCGCTGCAGGTGGACGACATTGCATTGAAGGCCGCGCACGAACTGATCCGCTCGCTGGCGCCGTATCCCGGGCATGCGTACAGCCGCCCGGAAGCGGATTTCGTCGTACCGGATGTCTTCGTGCGCAAGAGCGGCAGCGGCTGGATCGCGCAGCTCAATCCCGATGTGATGCCGCGCCTGCGCATCAACGACATGTACGCGCAGATCCTGCGCGGTGCGAAGGGCGAGGCGGGGGCCGCGGGCCTGCAGCAGAAATTGCAGGAAGCGCGGTGGCTTATCAAGAACATCCAGCAGCGTTTCGACACGATTTTGCGTGTGGCGCAGGCGATTGTTGAGCGTCAAAAGAACTTTTTCTCGCACGGCGAAATCGCGATGCGCCCCTTGGTTTTGCGGGAGATTGCCGATACACTGGGTTTACACGAATCCACCATTTCCCGGGTAACGACGAACAAATACATGGCCACGCCGATGGGTACTTTCGAGTTGAAGTACTTCTTCGGCAGCCACGTCTCCACGGAGACTGGCGGCGCGGCCTCATCCACGGCTATACGCGCGCTGATCAAGCAACTGATAGGAGCCGAAGACCCCAGGAATCCCCTTTCCGACAGCCGCATCGCCGAACTGCTGGGCGAACAGGGCTTCGTGGTCGCACGCCGCACGGTGGCCAAATACCGCGAAGCATTGAAGATCCCCGCAGTGAATCTCCGCAAGTCTTTGTAGCCCGAGCCGTCACCGCCTGCCTGGTGCGGCTCTTTCAGAAGGAGAAGCGCTATGAACTTCAAGATCAGTGGACACCACCTCGACATCACGCCACCGCTGCGTGAGTATGTGGAAACGAAACTGGAGCGAATCGTCAGGCATTTCGATCAGGTGATTGGGGTAAGCGTGCTGCTATCGGTCGACAACCACAAGGAAAAGGACAAGCGCCAGTACGCCGAAATCAACCTGCACCTGAAGGGCAAGGACATCTTCGTGGAGGCGCATCATGAAGACCTCTACGCGGCGATCGACTGTCTGGTCGACAAGCTGGATCGCCAGGTGATCCGCTACAAGGATCGCGTACAAGGGCACGACCGCGAGGCGGTCAAGTACCAGATGGCCGAAGCGCAGCTACAGCAGCAATAGCCGGCGCAACGGACTGGAAAGTCGCCCCTGAGGACTAATAGGAAGAGAGCAAAGCCGCGCATCTGCGCGGCTTTTTTGATGGGCGGCGCCCCCGGCACATGTCCGGCGCCCGTTACCTCGGCGCCACTATGAGATCAATTGATACACCCGGGGTGTTCGCATCCTTCGCAGGTCGGTGTATGCTGCACCACAAATCACAGGCAGAACGGTCCCGGATGGCGGCACCGGCAGGCGCGCCCCGACGGCGCGCAGGGCTGGCGGCGATCCAGGTGGGCAAACCGGTTGGCGACCTGGCGGCGAAGTCCGCGGGCCCGACGCTGCAACGCACAAGTGCGCGGCAGCCCTGCTCTATAATGACCGGACGCTCCAATGCGGGCGCCTGGCACTCAATATCCTGATTGCCCCCAACTCGGCGGGCCGGTCCACGCGCGCCGGCTTGCTACTCAGACTTCTCGTGCATCGCCCATGAATCGTTTGGCCAAATTGCTGCCACCCGGCAATATCCACCTCGACGTCACCGTCACCAGCAAGAAGCGGGTCTTCGAGCAAGCCGGGCTCCTGTTCGAGAACAACCATGGCGTGGCGCGTGCCACCGTGACCGACAACCTGTTCGCGCGCGAGTCGCTCGGCTCGACCGGCCTGGGCGCTGGCGTGGCAATCCCGCACGGCCGCATCAAGGGCCTGAAGCAGCCGCTGGCCGGCTTCATGCGCCTGGCCGAGCCGATTCCGTTCGAATCGCCCGACGGCAAGCCGGTTTCGCTGCTGATCTTCCTGCTGGTGCCGGAACAGGCCACGCAGCAACATCTGGAGATCCTGTCAGAGATCGCCCAGCTGCTGTCGGACCGCGAGATGCGCGAGGGCCTGGCCACGCTGCCCACGCCTGAAGCCGTCCACCAGTTGCTGTCCGACTGGCATCCCTGAGTACCGGGATACCGCCGCCGCCTTATCGCCCTCTTCCCGAAAGTCATCCCGCATGGAACTCACCGGCGTCACCTCGCAATCGATCTTCGACGACAACGCAGCCGACATCAAACTGTCGTGGGTTGCCGGCCTCGAAGGCGCGGACCGGGCGTTCGACGTCGAGTTCGCGCGTGAGGCCACCTCGGCGGCGGACCTCGTGGGCCACCTGAACCTGATCCACCCGAACCGGATCCAGGTGCTCGGCAAACCCGAGATCCTGTACTACCAGCGCCTCGACGACGAGCCGCGCAAGCGCCAGATGGGCGAGCTGATCCTGCTGGAGCCGCCGTTCCTGGTCATCGCCGACGGCATGGAGCCGCCGCCCGACCTGGAATTGCGCTGCACGCGCTCGTCCACGCCGCTGTTCACCACGCCAGTCTCGTCCGCGGCGGTCATCGACCACCTGCGGCTCTACCTGTCGCGCATCTCCGCTCCGCGCGTGACGATGCACGGCGTGTTCCTCGACATCCTGGGCATGGGCGTGCTGATCATGGGCGAATCGGGCCTGGGCAAGAGCGAGCTGGGCCTGGAACTGATCTCGCGCGGCCACGGGCTGGTGGCCGACGATGCCGTGGATTTCGTCCGGCTCGGCCCGGACTTCATCGAGGGCCGCTGCCCGCCGCTGCTGCAGAACCTGCTCGAAGTGCGCGGCCTGGGCTTGCTCGACATCAAGACCATCTTCGGTGAAACGGCCGTTCGCCGGAAAATGAAGATCAAGCTCGTGGTGCAGCTCGTGCGGCGCAACGACGGCGAATTCGAACGGCTGCCGCTCGACTCGCAGTATCTGGACGTGCTCGGCCTGCCGATCCACATGGTCAAGATCCAGGTGGCGGCCGGCCGAAACCTCGCCGTGCTGGTGGAAGCCGCCGTGCGCAACACGATCCTGCGGCTGCGTGGCATCGACACGCTGCGCGACTTCATGGACCGCCAGCGCGCCGCGATGCAGGCCGACGTGGTGTCGCGCGGCCAGGGCCGCCTGCTCTGACCGGCGCCGCATCGCCGTCGAACGCCCGCGTCAAGCGGGCGTTTTCATTTGCTTACACGCATTCCGGGGCGCCTCGTCAACGCGCCGCGCAGCCCCGCCGTTTTGTGCTGTAATGGGCGCCGAGCCCAGTTCCGGACCCGCCAGCGCGCGGCCATCGATGTGTATTTCCACAGGCAGGAGAGAAGCATGAAGAAGCTGATCGCGATGTGTGTGCTGGTGACCCCGTTGTTTGCCACGGCAGCGTTTGCCCAGGGCGCCTCGGCGCCGGGCGTGGCCGAGAAATCCGGCAAGACGGCGCAGCAGGAGAAGATGGCGGCTTGCGCCAAGGCCAACAAGGGCAAGAAGGGCGACGAATACAAGAAGGCCCAGAGCGAGTGCCTGTCGGGCTCGGGTCCGGCCGCCGCGGCCGAGCCGAAGACCCAGCAGGAAAAGATGGCAGCCTGCGCCAAGGCCAACAAGGGCAAGAAGGGCGACGAATACAAGAAGGCCCAGAGCGAGTGCCTGTCGGCCAAGCCGGCCTGAGCCCCGCGCTTGCAGGCCGATAACCCGGCGAAACATGGCGAATCGTAGTCGATTCGCCATTTTTTATGGTTCCCGGCCTTTGTGGCGGTCAGACACCCTGTCATGACGCGGCCATCATGCGGTGCTATCCTTGCGTCGCTATGCGGATCATTCTCATCACCGGGATCTCCGGCTCGGGCAAATCGGTTGCCCTGAACGTACTGGAAGATGCAGGCTACTACTGCGTCGACAACCTGCCGGCACAGTTCATCCCCGAACTGGCAACGTATCTGGCCGACCAGGGCTATTCGCACCTGGGCGTGGCCACCGACATCCGCAGCCGCGAATCGCTGGCGCGCCTGCCCGATACCGTGCGCGAGCTGTCGGCCAAGCATCAGGTGCAGGTGCTGTTCCTGACCGCGAACACCGATGCGCTGGTCCAGCGCTACTCGGAAACCCGCCGCCGCCACCCTCTCTCGACGCGCGTGGGCAGCACCAACGGCGTGCCCCGGGAAGCGGGAGAAGCCGATGCGCCCGGCAGCGATACCTCGCTGATCGAAGCCATCGAGATGGAGCGCGAACTGCTGAGCCCGCTGTCGGACTCGGCGCATCGCATCGATACCAGCAACGTGCGCACCAACACGCTGCGCAGCTGGATCAAGGAACTGATCCGCAACAACGACGACACCGGCAGCGAGCCGCTGACGCTGCTGTTCGAATCGTTCGGCTTCAAGCATGGCGTGCCCAGCGACGCCGACATGGTATTCGACGTCCGTTCGCTGCCGAATCCCTACTACGACCTGGCCCTGCGCCCGCTGACCGGCCGCGACGCCCCCGTGGTGGACTTCCTGCAGAGCCAGCCGATGGTGCTGGCGATGGCCGAGGACATCCGCGCCTATGTGGAGAAGTGGCTGCCGAGTTTCATCGCCGACAACCGCAGCTACCTGACCGTGGCCATCGGCTGCACGGGCGGGCAGCACCGCTCGGTCTTCATCGCGGAAAGACTCGCCAACTACTTCCGCGCGCATGGTAATGTGCTGGTCAGACACCGCGAAATGGCCATCGGCGGCTGACCCGCGGTCACCGGAGCGGCCCCAGCATGTCGACATCCTCCACCGACATCGCATTCCCTCTTCCCTTCCTGGATGCGCTGCCACTGTTTCCCCTCAACACCGTCCTGTTCCCGGACGGCCGCCTGCCGCTGCGCGTGTTCGAGAAGCGCTACGTCGACATGGTGCGCAACTGCATGCGCGACGGCACGCCGTTCGGCGTCTGCCTGATCGCCAGCGGCGACGAAGTGGCGCGTCCGGGCCATCCCACCGAGCCTGAGGAAATTGGCTGCCTGGCCGAGATCGTCGACTGCAACATGGAGCAACTGGGCGTGCTGCTGATCGAGACGCGCGGCCGGCAACGCTTCCGCGTGCTGTCGCACACCACGCGCGACGACGGCCTGCTGGTGGCCCAGGCCGAGGCGCTGCCCGCCGACATCATCGACTGCAAGCTCGAACTGCTCGGCGAGTGCCTGGCGGCGCTGCGCCGCATCGTCTCGGCACTGCATACCGAGGTGCCCGACAAGTCCAAGCTGCCGTTCGCCGAACCCTATCTGTGGGATGACCCGTCGTGGGTTGCCAACCGGCTCTGCGAGCTGCTGCCCGTACCGATGAAAGCCAAGCAGATGCTCATGGCGCTGCCCGATGCCGGCATGCGCATCGAGATCGTGCACCGCTACATGCGGCAACACCACATCGTATAAAGCTTAAGTTTCCCGCCTTAGACAATCCTCAGAACAGGCCGATCCGCGCCTGGTCTTCGAGTAGCCGCCGCACCGGCGCCGGCGTGCCGAGCGCGTCGAGATCGTCGAGCGAAAGCCAGCGGCGCGAGGCATCGCCCTGCCAGTCAGAGCCGGAGAGGTCGACCCGGATCGCGCGGATCAGCAGCCTGAAATGCGTGAAGACGTGCGTGAGTTCGCCTGCCAGTTCCGCCCGCGCCGGCTGGCCGAACTGGCGCGCACACTCCAGCGCCGCGTCTTCGGCTGCCTCGGCATCGAACGGTACGCTGTCCACGGGCATTTCGGGCAGGCTCCAGAGGCCGCCCCAGATGCCGCTGTCGGGCCGCAGGTTGACCAGCACGTTGCGGCCATGGCGCACGATCAGCATCACGGTGCTGCGCTCTGGAATGGCCGTGCGCGGCTTGGGCATGGGCAGGACCGCCGTGAGGTTGTCGCGCCGCGCCACGCAATCCACTGCCAGCGGGCACGCATCGGCATGCGCCAGGCAGGCAGGCTTGCCGCGCGAACACACCGTGGCGCCCAGATCCATCACACCCTGCGTATAGGCCACCATGTCCTCGGCCTGCGTCGGCCCGGCAGGCGGCAGCGCCTGCTCGGCCAGCGCCCACATGCGCGTCTCGATGGCGCGCTCGCCCGGATGGCCGTGGATGCCGAACACCCGCGCGAAGACCCGCTTCACGTTGCCGTCGAGAATCGGCGAGCGCACGCCGGCACTGAACGCGGCAACCGCGGCGGCCGTGGAGCGGCCGATGCCGGGCAACGTGACCAGCACGGCCGGATCGGTCGGGAACACCCCGCCGTGGTCGTCGACCACAGCCTTGGCGCAGCGGTGCAGGTTGCGCGCGCGCGAGTAGTAGCCGAGGCCGGCCCACAGTGCCATGACCTGGTCCGCGGGCGCGGCAGCCAGATCGGCCACGGTGGGCAGCGCCGTCACGAAACGCTGGAAATACTCGATCACGGCCGCCACCTGCGTCTGCTGCAGCATGATCTCGGACAACCAGATCCGATAGGGGTCGCGCGTGTTCTGCCACGGCAGGTCGTGCCGGCCATGCTGGCGCTGCCAGTTCACCACGCGCATGCCGAAATCTGGCGGAACGGCGATGTCCTGGACGACGGGGGCAGCGGGGACAGCAGCAGACTTGCGGGGCATTGCGGGACGGGAGCGGGACGATTGCGGGGTTCTTGGAATGAAAAAACGCCGCCCTGAAGGCGGCGCCACATGATACCCCGGCGGACGGCGTGCCCGGTGCGGCTCAGGCGGCCCGGACCTCGGCCTCCAGCGGCGGCGCGATGATCCGGCGCGCGTACGACTCGATCTTCCCGCTGCGCTCGTCCAGGCCGTTCAAGACCTCCTCGAGTTCGGCGATACGGCTCTCCAGCGTGTCGGTGGCCTCGTGAATCCGTTCTATCGAATCCACGCGACGCCGCAACTGCTTCTGATGCTCGCGGACCTGCGCCTCCAGCGGCGTCATCACCGATTTCAGCCAGATCTCGATGTCGCGGTTCAGGTCGCGGAAGTTTTCGAGCACGCGGCTGGCCATCGTGGCGAACGCGTTCTGCACCAGTTGCGGACGCGAGCGCGTCAGCATGCTGACCGTGCCAAAGTGCGCGTTCACCAGTGCCAGCGTCTCCTGCAGCTCGGTGGTGTAGCGCGACGTCACGAACTGCATTGGCGACGGCAGCGTGAAGCCATGCTCGGCATTGAAGCGCCGGTACATGCTTTCCACCAGCTGGTGCAGGCCGGCGATCTTCTGGTCGGCGTCGGTGATCAGGCCGGTCAGTTGTGCGAACAGCCCCTCCATGTCCTCGCGCAAACCGCGCGAGAAGAAGCGCTCCTTCATCTGCTCGCGCTTGTCACGCATGGTGCGGCGCACGTCGCGCAGCTGCAGGCTCTTGATGATGTCGGCGCTGTGACGCCCGAACACCAGCCGCAGCGCCTGGAACTTGGCGATGCTTTGCTCGAACTCCTCTTTCTCGCCATGCACGCGCAGCAGCATGTGCTTGACCATCGCGTGGTTCTTGCCGCGCAGGCCGCGCAGCTCGAATAGCTGTTCGACGATGTCGCGGCGGCGGCTCTGCAGCAGTTGCTGCGCGCCGCGCGTCATCTCCTGCACCAGCCGCTGCACCTGGTCCGAGACGATCTCGCGCCGCTGCGGGATCAACTGGTCAGAGAGCACGTTCTCGAACTGCATCAGGTTGCTACGCACCAGCATGGCCGGATCCTGCGTGACCTTGGCCACCAGGCCCTTCTGGGCCGACACCGGGTACACGCGGCGCTCCTCGATGCCGAGCGTCTGTGCTGTACTGCGCACTTGCCGCGCGATCTCGCCGGCGATCTCGGGCGACGTCTTGAGCGGGTCCCAGAGCCCGTCGATCTTGTTCAGTACCGCCAGGCAGCCCCGGCGATGGCCGGCGCCCACAT
Organism: Cupriavidus agavae; assembly: GCF_004217045.1. Classification (GTDB taxonomy): domain Bacteria; phylum Pseudomonadota; class Gammaproteobacteria; order Burkholderiales; family Burkholderiaceae; genus Cupriavidus; species Cupriavidus agavae. The sequence continues at coordinate 468,683 of NZ_SGXM01000003.1, read as the reverse complement.
GCGTGCGCCACAGGTCGAGATCGCTCTTGGTCACGCCGGCGTCGGCGGCCAGCACGAATACCACCACATGGGCGTCCGGGATCAGCCGCAGCGTCAGTTCCGGCTCGGTACCAATCGCGTTGAGGCCCGGCGTGTCCAGGATCACCAGGCCCTGGCGCAGCAGCGGATGCGGGAAATTGATCACCGCATGGCGCCAGCGCGAGACCTCGACCATGCCGTCTGCATCCACCGCATAGGCGGCATCGGGGTCGTTCTCGTTGTAGAGACCGAGCGATTCGGCCATGGCCGGCGTCACGCGCGTGGTTTCCACCACGTGCTGGAACGCGGCCAGCATGCCCTCGGGCGAGGACGGGTCCAGCGGCACCGTGGTCCAGTGCGAATTGGCCGAGCCAGGCTCCATGAAATCGGCGGTCGAGGCGTCCTGCAGGCGCGTCTCGATCGGCAGCAGCCGGATGCAGGGGACCTCGTGCTCGTCGTAGCGCAGCTCGGTCGGGCACATCGTGGTGCGGCCCGCCGAGGACGGCAGGATGCGCCGGCCATAGTCGGCGAAGAAGATCGCGTTGATCAGTTCGCTCTTGCCGCGCGAGAACTCGGCAATGAACGCCACCTTGAGCCGGTCGCTCTTGAGCACGTTCTGGATGCGCACGGCGCGGTCTTCTGCGGTGGCATCGTGCAGGTCGTACTGTTGCAGCCAGGACTGGAAGTCGGCGAGAGACTGAAGGACCCCGGTTCTCCAGGCGCCATATTGTTCGAATTGATGGGCGAGGCTCGTCATGGAGGGATTCGCTGTGTCGGCTTGGATTATGGTTTTTTGGCGCTAGCTGCTTCCCGCCCGGCGCCGGGCGCCCCGCTGACCCTGCGGACCCGATGTCAGGCGTGGTGCCCACCCCAGCGAAGGAGGGGTATCGGGCACTTTTTGTAACTTTTTATGACTGCGCACACGATACAGGTTTCTCGTCGCAATTTGTTGAATTCGCGCCTCTTGCGCCATTCGCGCGGCGCAAGTGTTGCGCCGGCCCATCGGCTCCCGGCATCACCTGCGCCCTGCCTCAGTGCTGGCAATACGGACAGTAGAACGTGGAGCGTTGTCCCTGCACGATCTGGCGGATCGGAGTGCCGCACACCCGACATGGCTCGCCCGCCCGATCGTAGACGAAACAGTCCAGCTGGAAGTAGCCGGTGCTGCCGTCGCTGTGGACGAAATCGCGCAGCGTGCTGCCGCCCCGCGCGATGGCCTCGGCCAGCGTCTCGCGCACGGCCACGGCCAGTTTCTCGTAGCGCGCCAGGCTGATGCGGCCGGCGGGCGTGGTCGGACGGATGCCGGCCCGGAACAGGCTTTCGGAACAGTAGATGTTGCCTACGCCGACCACGATCTCGCCGGCCAGCAGCGCCTGCTTGATCGCCACGGTGCGCCCGCGCGTGAGGCGGTGCATCCATGCCCCGTCGAAGCGCGGATCGAATGGTTCGATGCCGAGCCGGCGCAGCAGCGGATGCTCCGACAGCGCGGCTTCGGCCAGCGGGGTCCAGATGATGGCGCCGAACCGGCGCGGATCGCGGAAGCGCAGCACGATGCCGCCATCGAGCACGAGGTCGAGATGATCGTGCGCGCCGGCGGCCGGCGGGTCGGGATAGACGCGCAGTGTCCCGGTCATGCCGAGGTGCACGAGCAGCCAGCCCGTGGCGTCGGCCCGGGCCTCGCCGCCGTCACCCTCTGTCCGCACATCCGGCACGCATTCGAGCAGCAGGTATTTGCCGCGCCGCTCGATGCGCCGGACCACGCGGCCCGTGAGGCGCGCTTCCAGCTCTGGCTCGACGGGCCAGCGCAGCCCGCGATGGCGCACGGTCACATCGACGATGCGGCGTCCCACCACATGGGGCAGCAACCCCCGCCGTGTGACTTCGACTTCTGGCAATTCTGGCATTTCGGCCGCCTCTCCCGCCGGCTTCACGCCGGCCTGCGCATTCCCGTAGAACCTCCGCCCCGGTTTTGCGCTCCAACCACGCAGGGAACGCGCGCGATTGTGCGGGTTCCCAGACGTAGCGGCCCTGCGGGGCAAGCAGGGCATTGTAGCGGCAGGCTACAATGCCTCCATCCATCCCTACGCCCCCGTGCGCCGGAGTCCAGTTTCATGCCGGACCAATTCTTGTCCACTCAGGCCATGCGCCCGGAACCCTCGACGATGAACGCTTCTGCTGCCTTCGGGCCGGCGGGTTCGCCCGCGGGCCGTTTCCGTCGCCATGCACGCGCCCTGGGCGTGGCCGCGTGCCTGGCATTTGCCTCTCTCGCGCAGGCCGCACCGGCCGTGCTCGCCCAGAACGACGACGAGCGGGTTGCCACACCCGCGCCGTCCGCCGCGGCACGTGCCGCGCGCACGCCGCTGCCCGACGTCAAGCTGACGCCGGACATCCTCTACCGCGTGCTGGCGGCCGAGATCTCGTTGCAGCGCGGGCTGGTCGGCCCGTCGTACCGTACCTACATGGACCTGGCGCGCGAGACGCGCGACCCCCGCATGGCGCAGCGCGCCACGGAGATCGCGTTCAACGCCCGGGTTTCGCAGCAGGCGCTCGACGGCGCCCGCCTCTGGACCGAACTGGCGCCGAAATCGCCGGCCGCGCGGCAGGTGCTGTCCACGCTGCTGGTGCTCAGCGCCCGCTGGGAAGAAGCCGAGCCGCTGCTGATCCAGCAACTGGCAGCCGCGCCGGCCAACCATCGCGGCGAAGCGATTCTCCTGCTGCAGCAGCAACTGTCCCGCACCAGCGACCCCGCCGGCGCCGTGGGCGTGCTCCAGCGCATCACGGCCAGCGACGGCAAGCTCGCCGAAACGCACCTGGCGCTGGCCCGCGCCCGGGAGGCGGCTGGCGACAACGCCGGCGCGCTGACCGAACTCGACCAGGCGCTGCGCATCAAGCCCGATCTCGAAGCGGCCGCGCTGATGTCGGCCGAGTTGCAGGCCGAGGCCGCCACCGACAAGTCGATCGACGTGCTCAAGCGCTTCCTGGCGAAATCACCCGCGTCGGTCAACGGCCACATCACGCTGGCCCGGCTCTACCTGCAGAAGAACGACATGGCCGCCGCGCGCGCCGAGTTCGAAGTGCTGCGGAAGGTGGCCCCGAACGATCCGCGCGTGCCGCTGGCGCTGGGCCTGACCAGCCTGCAGGGCCGCAGCTATGACGACGCCGAGCGCTATCTCAAGGAATACCTGCAGATGGCCGAGAAGTCGCCGTCCGCGAATCCCGATGTGGCCTACCAGTACCTGGCGCAGATCGCCGAGGAAAAGAAGGACTACAACACGGCCATCACCTGGCTGGACCGCATCGACGACAGCCGCCTGGCCACCGCCGCGCAGGCCAAGCGCGGCCAGTTGCTGGCGCGGCTGGGCCGGCTCGACGACGCCCAGGCCGTGTTCGGCGAACTGCTGGCCGATGCCGAGGACATCCCCGATCCCGGCCAGCGCGCCCAGCGCATGACCGCGATCCGCCAGGCCGAGGTGGCCGCGCTGCTCGACGGCAAGGCGTACGACCGCGCGCGCAAGGCGCTCGACGAACGCGTCAAGGCCGAGCCCGACAGCGCCGACTGGCTCTACGAGCTGGCCATGCTCGACGAGCGCGAGAAGCGCTATGACACGATGGAAACCCGCCTGCGCCGCGTGATCGCGCTGCAGCCCGAGCAGAAGCAGGGCTACAACGCGCTCGGCTACTCGCTGGCGGACCGCAACGAGCGCCTGCCCGAGGCGCGCAAGCTGCTCGAACGCGCCTCGGAACTGGGCCCCGACGATCCGTACATCATGGACAGCCTGGGCTGGGTCAAGTATCGCCAGGGCGAACTCCAGCCCGCCGCCGACCTGCTGCGCACCGCGTATGCCAAGGCGCCCGAGGCCGAGATCGGCGCGCATCTGGGCGAGGTGCTCTGGCAGCTCGGCCAGCACGAGGAAGCGCGCAAGACCTGGAACGAGGCCGCCAAGGTGGAGCCCGACAACCAGACGCTGATCGACACGCTGCGCCGCTACGACCAGAAACTGCTGCTGTCCAGGTAAGCCGTCCTGCGTATCATGCCAACGCCCGGGCCGCGCGCCCGGGCGTTGCATTCCGAACGACGCGACTCTCCTTCCGACGACCGCCACACCCATGACGATGCACCGATCCCGACGCCTGGCCCTGCTCGGCCTGGCCGCTCCGCTATGGCTGGCCGCCTGCGCCAGCGTCACGCCGACCCGCGGCTTCGACACCGGCGAGACCGCCCGCGCCGAACAGTACACCGGGCGCTTTGCCGCCAACTACACGCGCTACGGTCGCGAGGAAGGCGTGCAGGGCAGCTTCCGGTGGGAGGAACAGGGCCGCAACGTGCGGCTCGACCTGATCTCGCCGCTGGGCCAGACGCTGGCCGTGGTCACGAGCACGCCGTCCGGCGCCACGCTCGACCTGCCCAACGAAAAACCCCGCAACGCTCCCGAGGTGGACAGCCTGATGGAGCAGGCGCTGGGCTTCTCGCTGCCGGTGTCCGGCATGCGTGACTGGCTGCACGGCCGCCCCGCGCCGGGCTCGGCGTCGAAGATCACGCGCGACCCCGAAGGCCGCCCCGCCACGCTCACGCAGAACGGCTGGACCGTGCGCTACGTGACCTGGCAGGAGGCCACGCAGGCCCCTGCCACCAGCGCCGCCACCGCCGCCACCGCTCCGCAGCCGCGCCGCATCGACATGGCCCGCGACGCCGGTGCCGCGCCGCTCTCGGTGCGGCTCGTGATCGATCCGGAGGCGAAGCCATGACGCACCCCGCCACCGCCCTGCCCCCGGCCGATCTGCGCGGCTGTGCCGCGCCGGCCAAGCTCAACCTGTTCCTGCACGTCACGGGCCGGCGCCCGGACGGCTACCACACGCTGCAGACCGCGTTCCAGCTGATCGACTGGTCGGACACGCTGCACTTCCACCGCCGCGACGACGGCGTGATCGCCCGCACGACCGACATCCCCGGCGTGCCGGCCGACACCGACCTCGTGGTCCGCGCGGCCCGCGCGCTGCAGCAGGCCACCGGCACCGGGTTCGGCGCGGACATCGCCATCGACAAGATCCTGCCGATGGGCGGCGGCATCGGCGGCGGCTCGTCGGATGCGGCCACCACGCTGCTGGCGCTGAACCACCTCTGGGGCACCGCCGTGCCGCGCGAAGAACTGATGCGCATCGGGCTGGCGCTCGGTGCCGACGTACCCGTCTTCGTGTTCGGCCAGAACGCGTTCGCCGAGGGCGTGGGCGAGGAACTGACGCCCGTGGCGCTGCCCGACAGCTGGTTCGTGGTCATCCATCCGCGCGAGCATGTACCGACTGCAGCAATTTTTTCGGACGAACGCTTGACAAGGAATTCGCCGATCTCTATAGTTGCGGACTTCGCTGCTTGCACAAACAAATTCGCTTTCGGTCGCAACGACCTGGAAGCGGTGGCAACAGCGAAGTTCGGCGAAGTTGCCCGAGCCCTTGCATGGCTGAGACAGTACAGTCCGCATGCGAGGATGACCGGTTCCGGAGCCTGCGTGTTTGCCCGTTTTGACGACGAGCAGGCGGCGCAGAGAGTGATGGAAAGGTTGCCGTCCGAATGGGATGGCAGGGCTGTGAAAAGTTTGTCACAGCACCCGCTCGCAACGTTCGTCTAGCAGGTTTTTGTCTGGCGCAGTACTGAACTAAAGTTTTGTGCGGCGGCAGGCGATAAAGGTTGTGTAGGGGAGTCGCCAAGTCGGTTAAGGCACCGGATTTTGATTCCGGCATACGAGGGTTCGAATCCTTCCTCCCCTGCCATTACTTCCTATAGTGTCAGCGACATGCAGACATTCGTTACCGGGAATGCCCGGTAACGCAAAGCTCCCCCAGCAGCAAGACAGGTGCCCCGAATGAGCGTCGAAGGCTTGATGGTATTTACCGGCAACGCCAATCCCAAACTCGCGGAGGCTGTTGTACAGCACCTCGGCATTCCGCTGGGCAAAGCTCTGGTCGGCCGTTTCTCCGACGGCGAAGTCCAGTGCGAAATCCAGGAAAACGTTCGCGGCAAGCACGTCATCGTGCTGCAGTCCACCTGCGCGCCGACCAACGACAACCTGATGGAACTGATGGTGATGGTCGACGCGCTCAAGCGCGCCTCGGCACGCAGCATCACCGCCGCCATGCCCTATTTCGGTTACGCACGCCAGGATCGCCGCCCGCGTTCGGCGCGCGTTGCCATCTCGGCCAAGATCGTGGCCAACATGCTCGAAGTGGCTGGTGTGGAGCGGGTCCTGACGATGGACCTGCATGCCGACCAGATCCAGGGCTTCTTCGATATCCCCGTCGACAACATCTACGCATCGCCGGTACTGCTGGGCGACCTGCGCGAGAAGAGCTACGGCGACCTGCTGGTGGTCTCGCCCGACGTCGGCGGCGTGGTGCGCGCCCGTGCACTGGCCAAGCAGCTCGACTGCGACCTGGCCATCATCGACAAGCGCCGCCCGAAGGCCAACGTCTCCGAGGTGATGAACATCATCGGCGAAGTCTCGGGCCGCAACTGCGTGATCATGGATGACATGATCGACACCGGCGGCACGCTGTGCAAGGCTGCCCAGGTACTCAAGGAGCGCGGCGCGCTGAAGGTCTTCGCGTACTGCACCCACCCGGTGCTGTCCGGCGGCGCCGCAGCCCGCATTGCCGCATCGGAACTCGACGAAGTGGTGGTCTGCGACACGATCCCGCTGTCGGACGAGGCCCGCCAGTCCGGCAAGATCCGCCAGGTGTCGACTGCGCCGCTGCTGGCCGAGACGTTCACCCGGATCGTCAAGGGCGACTCGATCATGTCGCTGTTCGCCGACCACTGATCCGGCGATTCCTGCTAGAATTTTGGGCTTTACCGCATTGGCTGCCTTCGGGCGGCCAATGTGATTCTAACGGTACGTATCTCCGATGCCTGCCGTTCCGTCGAGGCTGTCTGGTCGCGGACAGCCTTTTTACATTTGGAGTAACACCATGAAAGTAGTCGCTTTCGAACGTAGCGTACAGGGTACGGGTGCGAGCCGCCGCCTGCGCAACTCGGGCAAGACGCCCGGCATCATCTACGGCGGCGCCGCCGAGCCGAAGATGATCGAACTGGATCACAACGCCCTGTGGCACGCCCTGAAGAAGGAAGCGTTCCACTCGTCGATCCTGGACCTGGAAGTGGCTGGCAAGAGCGAAAAGGCCCTGCTGCGCGCGTTCCAGATGCACCCGTTCAAGCCGATGGTCCTGCACGTTGATTTCCAGCGCGTGTCGGCTTCGGAAAAGATCCACGTCAAGGTGCCCCTGCACTTCATGAACCAGGAAACCGCTCCTGGCGTGAAGCTGGGCCATGGCATCGTCAACCACATCCTGAACGACCTGGAAGTGTCGTGCCTGCCGGCCGACCTGCCCGAGTTCATCGAAGTGGACCTGGCCGCCGTGGAACTGAACCAGACCGTTCACCTGTCGGACCTGAAGCTGCCGAAGGGCGTGACCGCCATCACCCACGGTGATGACAACCCGGCCGTGGCCAGCATCTCGCTGCCGGCTGGTGCCCAGTCCGCCGAAGCCGCCGAAGGCGAAGGCGAGACGCCGGCTGCCTAAGCTGCCAGCGTTTCAGGAAGAAACCGCCGGTTCGCCGGCGGTTTTTTTTCGTGCGCGGTTTTCGCGTATCCTTTCACGCCTGCTTTCCGCTTTCCTGCTCGCATGATCAAGCTCATCGTCGGCCTCGGCAATCCCGGGGCAGAATACGAGGCCACGCGCCACAACGCGGGCTTCTGGCTCGTCGACCAGCTGGCCCGCATGGGCGGCACCACGCTGCGCGTGGAAGGCCGCTTCCACGGGCTGGCCGGGCGCGCCCGCCTCTGGGACCAGGACGTCTGGCTGCTCAAGCCGTCCACGTTCATGAACCGATCCGGCCAGGCCGTGGTCGCGCTGGCGCGTTTCTACAAGATCCTGCCCGACGAGATCCTCGTCGCGCACGACGAGATGGACCTGCCCGCCGGCTCGGTCAAGCTCAAGAAGGGTGGCGGCTCGGGCGGCCACAACGGCCTCAAGGACATTTCGGCGCACCTGACCACGCAGGATTACTACCGCCTGCGCATCGGCGTGGGCCATCCGCGCAACGCCCCGGGGGGCAACGCCGGCGGGCGTGAGGATGTGGTCAATTTTGTGCTGAAACCGCCACGCAAGGAAGAGCAACAGGCCATCGACGAGGCCATCGACCGGAGCATCGGCCCCCTCGGCATCCTGGCCCGGGGCGAGGCGGAACGGGCGATGATGGAACTGCATACCGGCCGCTAGCGCTGCCCTGGCTGGCCGGACCACGCAAAGAAAAACCCCGCCAGCCTTGCGGCTGCGCGGGGTTTTTCGTTTCCTGCTTGTGGGGGCCGGAACGAAGTGGCCGGATGTGCCTCCGGCTCGGTCAGGCTGCGTGCTTGGCGGCGGTAAGCAGCCGGTAGCGTTGCATCAGCACCTCTTGTGACTCGATGCGGTTCGGATCCTTCGGGATGCAAGCCACAGGGCAGACCTGCTGGCATTGCGGCTCGTCGAAGTGGCCGACACACTCGGTGCACTTGTTGGGGTCGATCTCGTAGATCTCGGGCCCCATGGAGATGGCTTCGTTCGGGCACTCGGGTTCACAAACGTCGCAATTGATGCAGTCGTCGGTGATCAGTAGCGCCATGATGATTCCTTCCAGCGATCCCGCCCATGCCCGACTGGCCACGTCGGCGGGTTCGAAGGCGATATTTTATTCCTCTTTGCCGATCTTCTCGTTAAGCCAGCGTTCCACGGAGGGGAAGACGAACTTGCTGACGTCGCCGCCCAACACCGCGATCTCGCGCACGAAGGTGCCGGAGATGAACTGGTACTGGTCAGACGGGGTCAGGAACATGGTCTCGACATCGGGCAGCAGGTAGCGGTTCATGCCGGCCATCTGGAATTCGTACTCGAAATCCGACACCGCGCGCAGGCCGCGCACGATCACCCGCGCATTGTTCTTGCGCACGAAATCCTTGAGCAGGCCCGAAAAGCCCTCCACCCTGACGTTCGGATAATGGCCCAGCACTTCGCGGGCGATGCCGATACGCTCCTCCAGCGAGAAGAACGGGCGCTTGTTGGGGCTGTGCGCCACGCCGACCACGAGTTCGTCGAAGATATTCGACGCACGACGGACGAGATCCTCGTGTCCCCGGGTCATGGGATCAAAAGTACCGGGATAGACGGCGACGACCATGTTTCCTCCTTAGGGGCTGCCCGCTGTCGGCCCGCCAAAGGTTGGGAGCCGCTTCGAATACTTGCCTGCCTGACGGGCGTTGGACAATCAACAGCGGCGTAGTGTAACCCCAAACGCTACGGATGGAAGACCGTCCGCAGCGATTTTGCGGCATCGCAGCACGCCCGCAAACGCTTGCCTGGCCTCGAAAACCGCCTGGCAGTCATCATACGACCGCGCCGCCTTCCGGCTACGCCGCGCCGTTGCCGGTACGGTGCTGGAGCAGATGGAAATGCACCGCGCCCGCCCGCGCCTGGCGAACGATTTCAAGCGCGGCTGGCACGGGTGCGTCGGCGCCCACCAAAGCCTTGTCCGATTCCACGTAGACCACGCCGCCCGGACGCGTCACGCGTGCCGCATGTTCGAGCGCGGGGCCGATCCAGTCCTCGGCGAACGGCGGGTCCAGGAATACCACGTCGAAGCTCGCGGCCGGTAACTGTGCGGCGGCGGCGAACGCGTCGCTCTGCACGATGCGAACCTGCGCGGCGTCAAATTTCTGCTGGTTGTCGCGCAACTGCCGGGCCACGCGCGGATTGGCCTCGACCATCGTGACCGAAGCCGCGCCACGCGAAGCGGCCTCGAAGCCCAGCGCGCCGGAGCCCGCGAACAGGTCCAGGCACACTAGGCCGGTGAGGTCCTGGCCAAGCCAGTTGAACAGGGTTTCCCGTACGCGGTCGGGCGTGGGGCGCAGCCCCTCGGCTTCGAGCACCGGCAGCAGCGAACGCTTCCAGCGGCCACCGATGATCCGCACCTGGGCGGGCGCCTGGCGGGGCTGGCGGGGTACAGAAGTTCGCCCGCGCGGCGCGGGCGAAGGTCGGGATTGCGAATTCATGCCGTGATTGTAGAGCCTGGCAGCGCCGAACGCCGTAGCCCGGGCGTCCGCGGCACGCTACATCACTTCTGGGGGCCCCCGACGATCACCGTCGCCATGGCATCGGGATGCACATGGCGCTGGAACGCGGCGCGCACCTGATCGCGCGTGACCTTGTTGATCTGCGCGGTCCAGGTATCGAGGTAGTCGAGCGGCAGCCCGTACCAGCCGATGTTGGCCACATTGGTCAGCAGCTTGCGATTGCTGTCGATGCGCAGCGGGAACCCGTTGACCAGGTTGTCCTTGGCCGCCTTCAGCTCGGCATCGGTCGGACCCTGCGCCACGTACTGGGCCAGGATCTGGCGCACCAGGCCCAGTGCCTCGTCGGTGTTCTCCTTCTTGGTCTGCAGCGAGATACCGAACGGCCCCGGCTGGCGCGAGGGCGCGAAATAGCTGTCCACGCCGTAGGTGAGCCCCCGCTTCTCGCGCACCTGGTCGGTCAGCCGCGAGCTGAACCCGCCACCGCCGAGCACGTAGTTGCCCACCAGCAGCGCGAAATAGTCGGAGTCCCCGCGGGCGATGGCCGGCTGGCCCATCACCACGCTGGCCTGCTGGGCCGGATGGGGAATCCGCTTCTCGCTGGACGGGATCGTCATCTGGACGTCAGGCAGCTTGGGCGGCGTGGCGCCCTCGGGCAGGCCGCGCGTCAGCGCCTCGGCGATCTGCTCGGCCTGCTTGCGGTCGATGGCGCCGATCAGCGTCACCACGGCGCGTTCGGCCGAATAGTTGTCGCGCCAGAACTTCAGCAGGTCCTCGCGCGTGATCGATCCGACCGACTCCACCGTGGCCGACACCCCGTACGGATGCGACGGATAGATGGCCTTCGACAGCGTCTTGTCGGCAATCACGCCGGGCCGCGTGTCGCCCTCGCGGATCGCGGTGATCAGGCGCTGCTTTTCACGCGCGACCACGGCGTCGGGATAGGTCGGCGCCTTGATCAGCTGGCCTGCCAGCCGTAGTGATTGCTCACGTTCCGGATCGGCCGTCAGCGTGCGCAGCCCGATGCCGCCCCGGTCGCTGCCGGCCGCGCCGCCAAAATCGGCGCCGGTATCGGCAAATGCGTCGGCGATCTGGGCTTCATTGCGGGCCGGCTGGCCGTCCTGGGCGTTGCTGCCCTTGTCGAGCAGCGCGGCCGCCAGCGTGGCCACGCCGGACTTGCCGGGCGGGTCATAGCGGCTGCCGGCATCGAAATCGATATTGACGTCGAGCATCGGGATCGACGGGCTCGGCACGAAGAACACCTTCGCGCCCGTGGACGCCGTCCAGTTCTCGATGGGGATGGCTGCCTGGGCGGCGGTGCCGGCCAGCAGGGCGGCCGAGCCGCACAGGGCGGCAGCCAGCCGGCGCAGCAGACGCGGGGACGCCACGGTCATGACGCAGAGGGACATCGTCATCGCTATTCCTCAGTGACGCAGGCCCTCGGGGGCAGCGGTCTTGGGCTTGTTGGGATCGATCGGCTGGGGCAGCAGCGTGGCCACGGTCAGGTTGTCGTCGTTGAAGTATTTCGCGGCGACGGCCTGCACCTGCGCCGGCGTGACTTCCTTGATCTTGTCGAGCATGCGGTCGATCTGGCGCCAGGAGATGTTGGAGATCTCGGCCACGCCGATCTCCATGCCCTGCCCGAATACCGAATCGCGCTTGTAGATCTGGCCGGCCACGACCTGTGCCTTGACGCGCTTGAGTTCTTCCTCGGACACGCCGTTCTTCGCAATCCGCGCGATTTCCTCGCGCAGCGCCTTCTCGATCTCGTCGGTGGTATGGCCGCTGGCCGGCGTGCCGTCGAGCACGAACAGCGATTCGCCGCGGTTGATGCTGTCGTAGCCCACGTTGACGTCGTCGGCCAGGCGTTTCTCGCGCACCAGTTCGCGGGTCAGCCGGGCGTTGTCGTAGCCGTTCAGCACGGCCGACAGGACTTCCAGCGCATACGGATCGACGTCTTTCTCCACGTCATGCAGGCGCGGCACCTTGTACGCCATCACCATGTACGGGTTTTCGGCGGGCGCCTTGACCCAGATCCGCTTGATGCCCTTCTGCGGCGCCTCCAGCTGCGTCTTGCGCAGCGGCAGCGGGCGCGGCTTGAGCTTGCCGTAGTAGCGCTCGGCCAGGGCGCGCACCTCGGCCGGCTTGACGTCGCCGGTCACCACCAGCAGCGCGTTGTTCGGCACATACCAGGTCTTGTACCAGTCCTGCACGTCCTCGACGCGCATGTTGACGAGGTCGTCCATCCAGCCGATCACCGGATGGCGGTACGGCATCGACGTATAGACCGTGGCCAGCAGCTGCTCGTAGACCGTGCCGCGCGGCGAATCGTCGGTGCGCAGCCGGCGCTCCTCCATCACCACCTTCATCTCGCGCTCGAATTCGTCTTTGCGAATGATGAGGTTGGCCATGCGGTCGGCCTCCAGCTCCATCATCTTGGGCAGGTATTGCCTGGCGATCTGCTGGTAATAGAGCGTGAAGTCGCGGTTGGTCAGCGCGTTCTCCCGGCCGCCCAGCAGCGCGATCTGCCGCGAGAACTCGCCGATCGGCACCCTGGGCGTGCCCTTGAACATCATGTGTTCGAGCATGTGGGCCACGCCCGTGGTGCCGCTGACCTCGTCATAGCCGCCCGCGCGGTAGTAGATCTGGTGCGCGACGGTGGGGGCCCGATGGTCTTCCTTGACGATGACCCGCATGCCGTTGGACAGCCGGAACTCCGTGGTGCCAGCCTCGGCCTGGCCCACCTGCCCCGCCGTGGCCATGCCCGAGGGCGGCCCCTGCGGCGTGGTGGCGCGGGCCGATTCGGCCGGCGCGCCGGGGTTTCCGGCGCCTTTCGCCTGCGCCCACGCGCCACCGGCCAGCGGGCCGGCAAGCGTCAGGGCGATCAGCGTGGAGAGGATGGGCCGCGAGAAAGTGGGCCGGGAAGGCCGGGCGGCTTGGGAAGGCAGCGACTGGATGCGGGCAGCTCCCGCTCCGGACAAGTCAGCGCAATGGTTCATGCGACCCCGTCTGCTAGAATTTTGGCGATTGATTCTACCGGGGTATTGACCCCTTTCCCAATGTTTAGTTTCTGGAAGAAGCGCAAGGCCGAGCCGGCTCCCACGCCCGCCGAGCCGCCGGTCGCGGCCCCCGTAGCCCCGGCGCCTGCCCCCGCGCCCCTCCCGGCGCCCGCGCCCGCTCCGGCGCCGGCCCCCGCTCCGGCGCCGGCCCCCGTACCGGTGCCCGTACCGGTGCCGGTGCCGGTGCCCGTTCCGGTGCCCGTCCCCGTACCGGCCCCTGCCCCGGCGCCCATTCCCGCCCCGGCGCCCGTGCAGGTGCCGGTGCCGGTTCCCGTGCCGGCCCAGGTGCCGCCGCCCCCGCCCGCGCCGGTTGCCTACGAGCCGCCCGTGGTCGAGGAACTCGAACTCGTGCCCCCGCCCGCGCCCACCGTCGAGGAAAAGCGTGGCTGGATGACTCGCCTCAAGGCCGGCCTGTCCAAGACCAGCCGCAACATCGGCGTGCTGTTCGTCGGCGTGAAGGTCGACGAAGCCCTGTTCGAGGAACTTGAAACCGCGCTGCTGATGTCCGACGCCGGGGTGGAAGCCACGGAATACCTGCTCGACCAGCTGCGCCGCCGCATCAAGAGCGAGCGCATCGAGACGGCCGAGGGCGTCAAGGCGGCGCTCAAGGATCTGCTCGTGCAACTGCTCAAGCCGCTCGAGAAGACCATGGAGCTGGGCCGCGAGACGCCACTGGTGATGATGATCGCCGGCGTCAACGGCGCGGGCAAGACCACCAGCATCGGCAAGCTCTGCAAGCACTTCCAGTCATATCACCAGTCGGTACTGCTGGCGGCTGGCGACACGTTCCGCGCCGCCGCGCGCGAGCAACTGACGATCTGGGGCGAGCGCAACAACGTGACCGTGGTGGCCCAGGAAAGCGGCGACCCGGCCGCCGTGATCTTCGACGCCGTGAACGCCGCGCGCGCCCGCAAGATCGACATCGTGATGGCCGACACCGCCGGCCGCCTGCCCACGCAGCTGCACCTGATGGAAGAACTCAAGAAGGTCAAGCGCGTGATCGGCAAGGCCATGCCCACGGCCCCGCACGAGTGCCTGCTCGTGATCGACGCCAACACCGGCCAGAACGCCCTGGCCCAGACCCGCGCCTTCGACGACGCCCTCGGCCTGACCGGCCTGATCGTCACCAAGCTCGACGGCACCGCCAAGGGCGGCATCCTGGTGGCCATCGCCCGCCAGCGTCCGGTACCGGTGTACTTCATCGGCGTGGGCGAGCGCGTGGAAGACCTCCAACCGTTCAGGGCTGAGGAGTTTGCGGAGGCGTTGCTGGGGTGAGGTGCCGGGATGGCGTCAGCGCAATGTGAACCGGGCCTGCCTACCTCGCGTTACGTTGCCTGAGAGGGTGCGAATTGCAAGATCGCCTCCACATCCCACATCGGTCCAACCCATCGCAAACTTGCGCGATCGCGCGAGGACAAAAAAAAGCCCGACATCTCGTCGGGCTTCAAATCAACCATAAAAACCTTAAAAACCGCTACTCGCTATCCGGCTGCACCCCCGGCGCCGCCTTCTGGAACGCTTCGAGCTCCATGCACGCCGCATGCACCCGGGCGATCATCGGGAAAGGCGTCAGGTCCACGTTGAACCGTTGCGAGTTGAACACCTGGGGCACCAGGCAGAGGTCGATCAGCGTAGGAGAATCGCCAAACGCGTAGCGGCTGGCCTGGCCGAGTTGCGCAAGGTTGGTTTCCAGCGAGGCGAAGCCCTGTTCGATCCAGTGGCGGTACCAGGCGTCCTTGGCTGCTTCCGTCACGCCCAGTTCGTGCTTGAGGTATTTCAGCACGCGCAGGTTGTTGAGCGGATGGATCTCGCAGGCGATTTCCTGGGCCAGGCCGCGCACCACGGCGCGGTCGAGCGGGTCTTTCGGCAGCAGCGGCGGCGTCGGATGGGTTTCGTCGAGGTACTCGATGATCGCCATCGACTGGATCAGCGGGCGGCCGTCGACCACGAGCGTGGGCACCACGCCGTCGGCGTTGAGCGCGCGGTACTCGGGCTTGAGCTGCATGCCGCCTTCCTTGAGCAGATGCACGCCCTTGTAGTCGTACGGCAGGCCCTTGAGGTTCAGGGCGATGCGCACGCGGAACGAGGCCGAGCTGCGGAAGTAGCTATATAGCTCCAGCATGGCCTCAGACCACCTTGATGGTCAGGTCGCCCACGCCCGCGATATGGCCGTGCATGACGTCGCCCTTGACCACGGGGCCCACGCCTTCGGGCGTGCCGCTGTAGATCAGGTCGCCGGGCTGCAGTTCGAACAGCTTCGACAGGTACGAAACCATTTCGGGCACGGACCAGATCAGGTCCGAGAGGTCGCCGCGCTGCTTCTCGGCGCCGTTCACGGCCAGCGTGACCTCGCCCTTCTCCGGATGGCCGATGGCCGAAACCGGCACGATCGGGCCGATCGGGGCCGACTTGTCGAACGCCTTGCCGGTCTCCCAGGGGCGGCCGGTCTTCTTCGATTCGTTCTGCAGGTCGCGGCGGGTCATGTCCAGGCCGATGGCGTAGCCGTAGACATGGCTGGCGGCCTGCTCGACGCTGATGTCCTTGCCGCCCTTGCCGATGGCAACCACCAGTTCCACCTCATAGTGGCAGTTGCCGGTGCCCGGCGGGTACGGGAACGTGCCTTCGGTGTCGTCGGCCACGTAGCTGACCGCGTCCGATGGCTTGCAGAAGAAGAACGGCGGCTCGCGGTCGGGGTCCGAGCCCATCTCGCGTGCGTGCGCGGCATAGTTGCGGCCCACGCAATACACGCGGCGCACGGGGAAGCTTGCGTTGCTGCCGCGCACGGGGACGCCCACCGGGGCTTGCGGGGCAAATACGAACTCGGTCATCCAGATCTCCAGCTTGTCTCTCTTGTGATGGAACGCCGCGCCGGCGCATTCGGTGGACACGGCCAATGTGGCCTCGGCACGGCAGGGAGAAAGCATACACCCAAGGCGGGGCAGCACGCCGCCGGTGCGTTGCGCGGGCCCGGCAGGTGGCGGCCACGGCATGCTCGGCGGCGGGAATCGTGGGCTATCATGAACGCCAACTCCCCACACATCCCGCAGTCATCATGACTTCTGCTTCCGCATTTTCGGCCGCCCGCTATATCAAGGAGATCGGCCGCGGCGTCAACGGCGCCCGCGCCCTGCCGCGCGAAGACGCCCAGGCCCTGTTCGACGCCATGCTGGCCGGGCGCGTGTCCGATATCGAGCTGGGCGCCGTGCTGATGGCCTACCGCATCAAGGGCGAGGCGCCGCACGAGCTGGCCGGCATGCTTGAAGCCGCCCACGCGCACTGCCAGCCGCTGGCGGCGCCCGCCGACAAACCCGTGGTGGTGATCCCCAGCTACAACGGCGCGCGCAAGCAACCAAACCTCGTGCCGCTGCTGGCCCTGCTGCTGGCGCGCGATGGCGTGCCCACGCTGGTGCATGGCGTGCGCGAGTTCGACGGGCGGGTCACCAGCCTGGCGCTGTTCGAGGCCCTGGGCGTGCCGCTGTGCGCCACCACCCAGGCTGCGCAGGATCAACTGGCGGCGCCGGCCAACCCGCTGGCCGTGCTGCCGATCGACGTCCTCTCGCCGGCGCTGTCGACGCTGCTCGACAAGCGCCCCATCATCGGCCTGCGCAATTCGTCGCACACCATCGTCAAGATGCTGCAGCCGGTGGGCCAGCACACGCCGGCCGAGGCGCTGCGGCTCTACAGCTACACCCATCCGGAATACCGCGAGACGCTGACCGATTATTTCTCGCACGAGCCCGCCAACGTGCTGCTGGGACGCGGCACCGAGGGCGAAGTGGTGGCCGACGCGCGGCGCAGCACGCGCATCGACTGGCTCCACGACGGGCATCAGCGGACCATGGTCGACCCGGTGGGCGGCTCGATCGGCGAGGTGCCCGAACTGCCGCCGGGCACCGATGTGGCCGCTACCGCCGCGTGGATTCGCCGGGTGCTGGACGGCGCGGCGCCTGTGCCGGCCCCGCTCGCCACGCAGGTGCAGACGATCAGGGATTGCCTGAAGCAGGCAACCCGGGTGGCCTGGGCCAGCCCGGTCTGAGGTCCGCGCCGCTGCCGGCTATCGGCGCGCCGGCAGCGGAATCCGCTCGGTCTCGCCCGGCACGCGCGGGAACTGGTCGTTCTCCCAGCGCTGGCTGGCTTCCTCGATCGCTTCCTTGCTGCTGGCGACGAAGTTCCAGAAGATGAAGCGCCGGCCATCGGTCGGATCGCCGCCCAACAGCATCAGCCGCGACGGGATCGTGGCCGTGACCGACACCGGCTCGCCCGGCGTCAGCGTCACCAGATGCTCGGCCGGCAGCGTCTCGCCATCCAGTTCCACATTGCCTTCCACCGGATAGATGCCGCGCTGCACGTGCTCGGGCGGAATCACGAGCGTGGCGCCCGCCTCCATCTCGATCGCCACGTACAACGTGCGGCTGTAGACGCGCACCGGCGACTCGGCGCCGAAGGCATCGCCCGCAATCACGGTCATGCGCACGCCCGGCAGTTCGAGCTTGGGCAGCGTGGCGCCGGGATGGTGGTGGAACGACGGCGCATCGGCCTCGTGGGCCTTCGGCAGCGCCACCCAGGTCTGGATGCCGTGCAGGCGCGGGCCAGCTTCGCGGGCGGCGTCGGGCGAGCGCTCGGAGTGCGCAATGCCTCGTCCGGCCGTCATCCAGTTCACGTCGCCGGGGCGGATCACCTGCTCGCTGCCCAGGCTGTCGCGGTGCATGATCTCGCCCTCGAACAGATAGGTGACCGTGGCCAACCCGATATGTGGATGCGGGCGCACATCCATGCCCTGCCCGGGCGCCATCTCCACGGGCCCCATGTGATCGAAGAAGATGAACGGTCCGACGGTTTGCGTGGTGGCGGCCGGCAGCAGGCGGCGGACGGTGAACTCGCCGATGTCCCGCACGTGGGGTTTCAGCAAGTGTTCGATAGCGGACATGTGGGGCTCCGAAATGGGGCTGGAAGACAACTTCCAGTGTAGCGAATCCTGCAATAGACCATCCCAAATTTGCCCCGAATTCGTAGGAAACCGATGGACTTTTCCGCCCTCTAACAATCCTGTCGACGGCAAGGACCGGCTGGAACCGTTGCCTGGCGCGGTTTCAACAGGCATTGTGGCAATCCCCAGTGCCTATTCGAAAAGAGTTTTCGATCGCCAGGAACTATCATTGGTGTAAGCCCTCAAATTAGCACTCACCCGGTTCGAGTGCTAAGATGCGTTGCAATGCGGTGTCCCATCGGGACACACCGGCAACCTGCCGCCGGATGCGAAAGGAGTCAAAGTGAACGCAGTCCTGTCTGCCGATCAAAACCAAGTTTCCCGCCGTCTGCCGACGGCGCCCCAGAACGCTGCCGCGAACGCTTTCGCGCTGACGTTCCCGGGCACGCTGGGCAACCTGGATAGCTATATCCAGGCGGTCCACCGTATTCCGATGCTCACCCCCGAGGAAGAGCTTCGGCTGGCGCGCGACCTGCGCGACAACGAATCCGTCGATGCCGCGCGTCGCATGGTGATGTCGCACCTGCGCCTGGTGGTGTCCATCGCCCGCCAGTACCTGGGTTATGGCCTGCCCCACGCGGACCTGATCCAGGAAGGCAACATCGGCCTGATGAAGGCCGTGAAGCGCTACGACCCCGAGCAGGGCGTGCGGCTGGTGTCGTACGCGATGCACTGGATCAAGGCGGAAATCCACGAATACGTGCTGAAGAACTGGCGCATGGTCAAGGTGGCCACCACCAAGGCCCAGCGCAAGCTGTTCTTCAACCTGCGCAGCCACAAGACCGGCCTGCACACCTTCACGCCCGAACAGGTGGAAGCCGTTGCGCGCGAGCTCAACGTCAAGCCCGAGGAAGTGATGGAGATGGAAACCCGCATGGCGGGCGGCGACCTGGCGCTGGAAGGCCAGGTTGACGATGGCGAGGAGGAATTCGCCCCGATCGCCTACCTTGCGGACAACCACAACGAGCCGACCAAGGTGCTGGAAGCCAAGCGCCAGGATCGCCTGCAGGTCGAGGGCCTGGAAGAAGCCCTGACCAAGCTGGATCCGCGCAGCCGCCGCATCATCGAGGCGCGCTGGCTCGACGTGAACGACGACGGTTCGGGCGGCGCCACGCTGCACGAGCTGGCAGACGAGTTCGGCGTGTCGGCCGAGCGCATCCGCCAGATCGAATCGGCGGCGATGAAGAAGATGAAGGGTGCGCTGGCGGCTTTTGCCTGATCCTGCGCCCCCCGCAAGTCGAAAGGCCGGTCAACTGACCGGCCTTTTTGTTTGCTGCCCCGGCGAAAACGCTCAGGACATCAGCGCCTTGAGGTCATGCGCGATCGGCTCCGGACCCTGCCCGTGGCGGATGAACAGGCGCAGCTGGCCGTTCTGGTCGAACACGTAGCTGCCGGCCGAATGGTCCATCGTGTAGTTCAGCGGTGACGTACCCGGCACCTTGGCGTAGTAGACCTTGAAGTCCTGCGCCACCTTCTTGAGCGCGGCCTCGTCGGCCGGGCGCAGCCCCAGGAAGCGCTTGTCGAACGCCGGCACGTACTGGCCCATCAGCTGGGCGGTGTCGCGCTCGGGGTCCACGGTGATGAACAGCACCTGCACCTTGTCGGCGTCGGGGCCCATTTGCTCCATGACCTGCTTGAGCTCGACCATCGTGGTCGGGCAGACGTCCGGGCAGTGCGTGTAGCCGAAGAACATCAGCACCACCTTGCCCTTGAAGTCGGCCATCGTGCGGGTCTTGCCGGCGGGGTCCAGCAGTGCGAAATCCTTGCCGAAGCCCGAGGCGCCCGAGATATCGACGTTCTTGAACGAAGGCTTCGGCTGGCCGCACCCGGCAAGAAACACGGTGCACAGCGCGAGCAGGCAGAGGCGGCGGAACGAAGCGAGAGTCGGCATGCGGCAGTCTGATGGGATCAGGGAGAGACCCGAAAGTATCGCCGATCACATCGGCCATGGCTTCCGGGCGCGGCAAGATGCCGCAGGCGGGGCATCAGACCTGCGGCACGAACTTGAAGTAGTGATCCACCAGCAGCGCCGCGAACAGCAGCGAGAGGTACAGGATCGAATAGCGGAAGGTCTTCTGCGCGAGCTGGTCCGAGTAGTTGCGGAACAGCTTCCAGGCGTAGCCCAGGAACACCAGCCCCAGCGCGAGCGCGGCAGCCAGATAGATGTAGCCGCTCATGCCGTAGACAAACGGCAGCAGCGTGGCGGCGATCATGACCAGCGTGTAGAGCAGGATGTGGAGCAGCGTGTAGCGCTCGCCATGGGTGATCGGCAGCATGGGCAGGCCCGATTTCTCGTAGTCGGCCCGGCGATAGAGCGCGAGCGCCCAAAAGTGCGGTGGCGTCCACGTGAAGATGATCAGCACCAGGAACCAGCCCTCGGCCGGCACGGTACCCGCCACGGCGGCCCAGCCCAGTGCGGGCGGCATGGCGCCCGACAGCCCGCCGATCACGATGTTCTGCGGCGTGGCTGGCTTCAACAGGATCGTGTAGATGACCGCGTAGCCCAGGAACGTGGCAAACGTCAGCCACATCGTCAGGTCGTTGGCGAAGACGTGCAGCAGGTACATGCCCGCGCCGCCCAGCACGGCCGAGAAGATCAGAGTCTGGACCGTGGTGATCTCGCCCGTGGCCGAGGGGCGCCAGGCCGTGCGGCGCATGCGCGCGTCGATTTTCTGCTCGACCAGGCAGTTGATGGCGAATGCAGCACCCGCGAGCAGCCAGATGCCGGCCGCGCCGCCGATCAGCACCGGCCACGGCACCATGCCCGGCGTGGCCAGGAACATGCCGATCACGGCGCAGAACACGGCCAGCTGCGTCACGCGCGGCTTGGTCAGCGCGGCGTACTGGCGGGCCAGGTGGACGAATCGGCCCACCGGTGATCGGGGGTGGGCGGCGGTGGCGGAGACGGCGGGGGGCATCTTGTCCTTCATGTGGCGCGCGCGGCAATCCGGGATTGAGCGGCGGCGCCGGCGGTGCGGGTCGCGAGGCCGATATTGTAGTTGAGACGGAGCAACAGCATCAGAAGCAGGGCCGCGCCGCCGTTATGGGCCACCGCCGCGCCGAGCGGCCAGTCGAACACGATGTTCGACAGACCCGTGGCCAGTTGCAGCGCCAATACCACCAGCAGCCACCGGCCATGGCGCGCCAGTCCTTCCAGCCGGCTGGCCCGCAGCCCGAACCAGAGCAGGTAGCCCAGCACCACGAACGCGAAGCCGCGATGCACCCAGTGGATGGCCACCAGCGCCGCGTGCGGGATGTAGTCGCCATCGGCCGTCATGCCGAGCTGGCGCCACAGCGTGAAGCCGTGCCGGAAGTCCATCTCGGGCACCAGTTGGCCGTTGCAGAGCGGAAAATCGGTACAGGCCAGCACCGCGTAGTTGGTGCTCACCCATCCGCCGAGGAAGATCTGGATCACCAGCAGCGCCACGCCCAGCACGCCGGCCCAGCGCAGCGCGGCGGCCTGCGGCGCCACCGGATGCGGCGGATCGTTGCGCGAGCCGAGCCAGATCAGCGACGCCAGCAGCAGCATGGCCAGCATCAGGTGCGTGACCACGATGATGGGCTGGAGCTTCATCGTCACGGTCAGCGCGCCGAACAGCCCCTGCACGCAGACCAGTACGAAGACGCCGGTGGCGAACCATGGCGATTGGCGCAGTTCGCGCCGCCTGACCCACGCCAGCACCATCAGCGAGATGATCAGCACGCCCACCGCCATGGCGAAATAACGATGGATCATTTCGATCCACGCCTTCATGAGCGTGACCGGGCCGCTCGGCAGCGCGGTTTCGGCAGCCCGGATCGGCTCCATGGCCGCGTGCGGGTTGGAGTGGCCATAGCAGCCGGGCCAGTCCGGGCAACCCAGCCCGGAATCGGTCAGCCGGGTGAAGCTGCCAAACATGATGAGGTCGAGCGTCAGGAACGCCGTGATCCACACGAGCTTGCGGTACTTGTCACGGCTGCCGCGCACCATCACGTAGGACAGCGGCAGCAGGGCGATCAGGATGCCAATGATGGCGAGCTGGAGCAGCATGGCGATACAACCGATTGGAAATCGTAAAAAGCTTAACAACCGCCCATTATCCGATACGCGAGTACTTGAGCAGCTTCTTGAGGTCGCTGCTGACCTTGGCCGGGTCCGGATCGGCGGGCCAGCGCATCATCAGGTTACCAAGCGGGTCCACCAGGAAAATCGTGTCCTCGATACGGCCGCCGTCGCGTGCCGGCAGCCATTGTGCGATGGCGGCGCGGTCCATGCGCAGGAAACGCACGCCGGCATAGGGTTCGTTGTAGGCCGCCACCAGCCGTTCGTCCAC
Organism: Cupriavidus agavae; assembly: GCF_004217045.1. Taxonomy (GTDB): domain Bacteria; phylum Pseudomonadota; class Gammaproteobacteria; order Burkholderiales; family Burkholderiaceae; genus Cupriavidus; species Cupriavidus agavae. The sequence goes on along the minus strand of NZ_SGXM01000003.1, from coordinate 446,212 downwards.
CTGGCCGCCGTCCTGGACCAGCCAGACCGGCACGATGCGCTCGCGGTTCTCGCCCTGCCCGGCCCGGATCTGGCGCATCGTGAACAGCTTGCGCGCGCAGGCTTCGCCGCAGGCCGAGGGGTCGGTCATCAGCATCACCCACTTGCCGCGCAGCGACGCCAGCGGCATGGGCTGGCCGCGCTCGTCGGTCAGCGTGGCGGCCGGCATGGGCCGCTGGGGGTCGACCAGCGCGCCATAGTTGGTGCTGCCGCCTTCGGGCTTGATCACGTAATAGGTGAAATACGAGAACAGCACGGGCGAGGCGCATACCAGCAGCAGCATGAGCATCTGCAGGCGGCCCCGGCGCGTGCGGGCGTCGATGCGGGCGTCGGCGGGGGGCCGGGGCGTGGCCGAGGGATCTTGCTGCGGCATGGGCGAGGTTTGTACGGTCATCGTTCGTTCAGGTTTGCCTGGGGTCCGGCGCGGTATTCGTTACGTGCCCGGCGCCAGCCCAGGATGGCCAGCAGCGCGAGGGTCAGCGCCGACAGGCCGAACCACTGCGCGGCATAGCCGTAGTGGCGGTCGGCGCCCAGATCGGCCGGCGCCCAGTCGCGCGCCAGCCCGTCGCCGGTGTCGGTCGTCTGCTCCAGCACCACGGGCAGCAGCGGCATGCCGGTCTCCCGCGCGAACGCGGCCAGGTCGACATTCTGACGGATCTTCTGCCCGGCCTCGGCCGCCGGGTCCTGGCCCAGGCTGTAGACGCGCGGCAAGGTGGCCAGCGCCGTGCCGGCCACCGTCACCTCCCCGGCCGGTGTTGGAAACGGGGCGATGCGGGCGCGGTCCTGCGCGTCGCGCGCCAGCCAGCCGCGCAGCACCAGCACGGCGGCGCCATCGGGCATGCGCAGCGGCGTCAGCACCAGAAAGCCGGCGCGGCTGTCGGTGCCGTTGCCGTGTGGCCGGTTGTCCAGCAGCACGGTACGGTCGGCGTCGAAGGTGCCCCGGGCGCGCACGCGGCGCTCGGCGAGCTGCGCGGCCTCCGCGGCGGGCACGGTGGCCAGGTCCACCGGCGGCTGGGCCGCCAGCGCGGCCAGCCGTTCGGCGCGGCCGATCTTCTCGTGCGCGCGGTTCAGCTGCCAGTTGCCGAGCACGGCCGTCACGGCGATCACCACCAGCGCGGCCACCACCGGCAGCGGGCCCGGCGAGCGCCAGAGCGTGCGCGGCGTGCGGGTCGTCACGGGTTTCCCCGCCCGGCCACGGTGCGATAATGGGCGCTCCGCAGAACAGGCCCCCACATGCGCTTCGTCATCATCGTCGCCTTCATCCTGATCATCGGCAGCCTGGCCTCCGCGCTGTTCTTCATGATGCGCGACCGGGGCCGCACGCCCAACATGATGCGCTCGCTGATGCTGCGCGTCGGTTTCTCGGTGGCGCTGTTCTTGTTCATCCTGTTCGCCAACTGGATGGGCTGGATCCACAGCACCGGCATCCAGATGTCGCCCTGAGCGGGCAACCTCGCCAGCCTGCCAAGACAAAAGCGCCGCCGGGCCCCTGGCCCTCGCGGCGCTTCGTATTGGTACGGCAAGCCGCCCGGGGGCGGCCTTGCTTACAGCCAGTACACCACCACGTAGAGGCCCAGCCACACCACGTCAACGAAGTGCCAGTACCAGGCGGCGCCTTCGAACGCAAAGTGGTGGTCCGGCGTGAAGTGGCCCTTGAGCACGCGGCCCAGCACCACGGCCAGCATGATCGCGCCCATCGTCACGTGGAAGCCGTGGAAGCCGGTCAGCAGGAAGAACGTCGAGCCATACACGCCCGAGGTCAGCTTCAGGTTCAGATCGCGGTAGGCATGGATGTACTCGTACGCCTGCAGGCCCATGAAGATCGCACCCAGCAGCACCGTCAGCACCAGGCCCTGGATCACCTGGTTGCGCTTGCCGGCCAGCAGCGCGTGGTGCGCCCAGGTCAGCGTCACGCCCGAGGTCAGCAGCAGCGCCGTGTTGATCGTCGGGATCGGCCACGGACCCATGGTGCGGAACGCCTCGACCGTGCCGGCCGGGCCGGTGTTGGGCCAGACGGCGGCAAAATCGGGCCAGATGATCTTGTTGTTCAGGTCGCCCAGCCACGGCATGGCGATGGTGCGGGCGTAGAACAGCGCGCCGAAGAACGCCGCGAAGAACATCACCTCGGAGAAGATGAACCAGCCCATCGACCAGCGGAACGACACGTCGATGTTCTTGCCGTACAGCCCGCCCTCGGATTCGCCGATGGCGTCGCCGAACCAGCTCTTGAGCACGAACAGGAACCAGATCAGCCCGAAGCCGCAAACGTACGGCGCCCACGGCTGCCCGTTGACCCAGCCGGCGGCGCCCGCGCCGGTCAGCAGCAGGCCGAAGGCCGCCGTGATCGGGTGGCGCGACGGGCCCGGCACGAAGTAGTACGGGGCGTTTGCGCGATTCGCACTCATTCTTCTATCTCCAGCTCAAAGTCTCGATGTCATGGTTTTCCGCCCTGCCGGCCCCGGAAGGCTGCCGGCGGGCGTGCTCGCTTTGTATCTGCTGCCCTGCTTTCTTCCTGCTACGCCTGGCTGACCACGATGTTCACGATGACGATCAGGATCGCCACGAACGCCGCCGCCGCCATCAGCCCGGCAATGATCACGTGCACGGGGTTGAGCCGCGCCATGTCCGACTCGTGCTCCGACCCCTTGCGCAGCCCGATGAACGACCACAGCACCGCGCGGATGGTCTGCCCGAAGGACAGCTTGCGATTGACTGGATCGTTGCCCGGCATCTCAGCTTCCCTTCTGTCCGGCGGCCGGCTCGGCCGGGGCCTGTGCCACCGGCGTGCCCACCTCGAAGAACGTGTACGACAGCGTGATGTTCTTCACATCCTTCGGCAGCTTCGGATCGATCACGAAGACCACCGGCATCTCGCGCGCCTCGTTCGCCTTCAGCGTCTGCTGCTTGAAGCAGAAGCACTCCACCTTGCGGAAATACTCGGTCGCCTGCTTGGGCGCATAGCTCGGGATGGCCTGCGCCGAGATATCGCGCGCCTGGCCGTTCGCCACCTCGTAGACGATCGTCGTCAGCTCGCCCGGGTGCACTTCCATCGAGTGCCGCACCGGCCGGAACGCAAACGGGCCGCGCGCGTTGGAATCGAATTCCACGGTAATCGTGCGGGTCTTGTCGACCTGCGTGTTCTTCAGCGATCCGGCGCCGTGCAGGTCGCGCGTGGTGACCACGTTCAACCCGGTGATGTCGCAGATCGCCTTGTACAGCGGCACCAGCGCGTAGCCAAAGCCGAACATGAGCGTGACCAGCACCAGCAGCCGCATCAGCATGCCGCGGTTGAAACGCTTTTCGAGGGCCTTGTCCTGCGCGTCCACCGTTGTCTCCTGCTATCTCATATTTTCTTTAATTTGGAGCGGTTCAGCCGCCAAGCAGGATCATCTTGGCGAAGAACCCCAGGAAGAAGACCGCCACGATCGACAACAGGATCAGGCCCAGGCGCCGGTTCGCGGCTTTCTGGCTGGCTTGTCTTTCCGTGTGCGACGGGCTTTTTGCTGGGGTCTGCATGATTCGGATTCCGTGGGCCGGATGCGCGGGGCATCCGGCCCTTGTCGACAACTTCGTAAAACAGCGATTACTTGACCTGCGGCGGCACTTCGAAGGTGTGGAACGGGGCCGGCGACGGCACGGTCCACTCCAGGCCCTCGGCGCCATCCCACGGCTTGTCGCCGGCGGGTTCGCCACCACGGTACGACGGCAGCACCACGGCAAAGAAGAAGTACACCTGCATCAGCCCGAAGCCCAGCGCGCCCAGCGAAGCCACGGCGTTGAAGTCCGTGAACTGCGTCGGGTAGTCCGCATAGCGGCGCGGCATGCCGGCCAGGCCCAGGAAGTGCATCGGGAAGAAGGTCACGTTGAAGAAGATCAGCGAGCCCCAGAAGTGGATCTTGCCGCGCATTTCGTCATACATGAACCCGCTCCACTTCGGCCCCCAGTAGTAGAAGCCGGCAAACAGCGCGAACAGCGAGCCCGCCACCAGCACGTAGTGGAAGTGGGCCACGATGAAGTACGTGTCCTGGAGCTGGATGTCGATCGGCGCCACGGCCGGCATCAGGCCCGTGAAGCCGCCAATCGTGAACACGAAGATGAAGCCGATGGCGAACAGCATGGGCGTCTCGAACGTCATCGAGCCGCGCCACATCGTGGCAATCCAGTTGAAGATCTTCACGGCCGTGGGCACCGCGATCAGCATCGTGGCGTACATGAAGAACAGCTGGCCCGTGACCGGCATGCCCGTCGTGAACATGTGGTGCGCCCAGACGATGAACGACAGGATGGCGATCGACGCCGTGGCGTACACCATCGAGCTGTAGCCGAACAGCCGCTTGCGCGCGAAGGCCGGCACCACGTGCGACACGATGCCGAACGCGGGCAGGATCATGATGTAGACCTCGGGGTGCCCGAAGAACCAGAAGATGTGCTGGTACATCACCGGATCACCGCCGCCGGCCGCCGAGAAGAAGCTCGTGCCGAAGTGGCGGTCGGTCAGCACCATCGTGATGGCGCCGGCCAGCACCGGCATCACGGCGATCAGCAGGTAGGCGGTGATCAGCCACGTCCAGCAGAACATCGGCATCTTCATCAGCGTCATGCCGGGGGCGCGCATGTTGAGGATGGTCACGATGATGTTGATCGAGCCCATGATCGACGACGCGCCCATGATGTGCATGGCGAAGATGGCCATGTCCATGCCCGGGCCCATCTGCACCGAGAGCGGCGCGTAGAGCGTCCAGCCCGCGGCGGTGGCGCCGCCCGGCACGAAGAACGAGCCCACCAGCAGCAGCGCGGCCGGCGGCATCAGCCAGAAGCTGAAGTTGTTCATGCGCGCGAACGCCATGTCCGAGGCGCCGATCTGCAGCGGGATCATCCAGTTCGCAAAGCCCACGAAGGCCGGCATGATCGCGCCGAACACCATGATCAGGCCGTGCATCGTGGTGAACTGGTTGAACAGCTCGGGGCGGAAGAACTGCAGGCCCGGCTCGAACAGCTCCAGGCGGATCAGCAGCGCCAGCGCGCCGCCGGACAGCAGCATCGTGAACGAGAACAGCAGGTACAGCGTGCCGATGTCCTTGTGGTTGGTGGCAAACAGCCACCGGCGCCAGCCGTGCGGGTGATCGTGCGCGTGGTCATGATCGTGGTCGTGGCCCACACCATGGCCATGGCCGTGATCGTGCGCGTGGTCGTGCGGATGACCCAGTGTCTCCGGGGTAACGGTACTCATCGCAATGACTCCAGTTCCTGAATGCGGGGCAGCCGCGGGTCAGCCTGCGACGCGGTTGCCCGCGAGGCTGGCCTGCTTGTCTTTGGACTCGGAAGGCTGGGCAGCGGCTTTGGGTGCCTGAGGTGCCGCCTCGCCGGCGCCGGCTTGGGCACCGCCGCCTTCCGGGAACTTGCCCGCACGGGCGTTCACGAAGTCCGCCGGCTGGATCACTTCGCCGGTCTTGTTGCTCCAGGCATTGCGCGTGTAGGTCATCACGGCCGCCAGTTCGGTATCGGACAGTTGCTTCCAGGACGGCATGCCCGCCTTGCCTTCGAGCAGGATGTGCATCTGGCCGGCCTTCGGACCGGTCACGACCTTGGAGCCGTCCAGCGCCGGGAACGCGCCGGCGCCCTTGCCGTTGGGCTGGTGGCAGACGGCGCAGTTGGCGGCGTACACCTTCTCGCCGCGCACCTTGATCTCGTCCATCGTCCAGGTCTTGTTGGGATCGTCGGCCGCGGCCGCCATGGCCGTCTTGCGTTCGTCGACCCACTTCGTGTACTCGGCATCCGAGACCACGCGCACCACGATCGGCATGAACGCGTGCTCTTTACCGCACAATTCTGCGCACTGGCCCCGGTACACGCCGGTCTTCTCGGCACGGAACCACGTGTCGCGCACGAAGCCCGGGATGGCATCCTGCTTGACGCCGAAGGCCGGGATCATCCAGGCATGGATCACGTCGTTGGCCGTGGTGACGATGCGGATCTTCTTGTTGACCGGCACCACCAGCTCGTTGTCCACCTCCATCAGGTAGGTGTTCGACTTTTCCTGCTGGTTGTTGATCTGCTCGCGCGGCGTGGTCAGCGTGGACACGAACGAGATGCCCTCGCCCGGCCCCTTGAGGTAGTCGTACCCCCACTTCCACTGGTAGCCGGTGGCCTTGATCGTGATGTCCGAGTTGGTGGTGTCCTTCATGGCCACCACGGTCTTGGTGGCCGGCAGCGCCATAGCGATCACGATCAGGAACGGCACGATGGTCCAGACCACTTCCACCGTGATGCTTTCATGGAACGAGGCCGACTTGGCGCCCTTGCTCTTCCGGTGCTTGAAGATGGAATAGAACATGACGCCGAACACGGCGATGAAGATCACCGTGCAGATGATCAGCATCATCCAGTTCAGCCAGTGAATCTGTTCGGCGATCTTTGTAACGGGTTCGGTCAGGTTCAGCTGCCGTACGGCGGGGCCGCCCGGCATGTCGCTGACCGCGGAGGCCGCCTGGCTGACAAGCAGGGATGCCCCCGCCAGACATGCTGCGGATGCCTTCTTCCACATTTTCATTGTTTATCTACCTAATCTGCAGATTCAAATCTGTCCCCGCCCTGCCCCGCGCCGCATCCGGAACGGATGCAATGCAAGGCCGCCGCGAGTTCCTGCGCGAACTTGCGCCGCCGATACGGGTCCAGATACGACCCCACCCGCACGGTGCGCTTGTCCGACCGCAGAACCACCAGCGCCCGGAACGATTCACCCAGTTCAATCCGCACCCAGTGTGGATTGAAGACTTCCCGCGTGATCCGGCTGGCGCTGGCTGTCTCCACGACCAGCATGCCGTCGGTTACACACACGCGTTCATAATCCGTCGCATGGCGCGCATACGCCAGCAGGGCAATCCCCAGCCCCAGCAGCTCCAGGCCCGCAAACGGCAGCACGAGCCAGGCCCCATGCCACACGGCAACAAAGCCCGCGACGGCAATCGAGAAACATGCGATGGAGAAGTAGAACCAGGCAACCTGGCGGGGAGAGAGCGAGCAGTTCCGCTTCATCAGCCAGTTGCTCGGCAAGGGGGTGCGTCCGTCGAGATTTCCGCCGGAGTCACCTACTGCCGTCTGGAATGCGATACCCAAGTCTTGCATCGCCAACCACTCTGCATCGGATGCACACCCGGGACGAAAGGCGCCACAGGAGCACGTGCGAAGTGCCTTCCGGTAGCGTTCTTGTGCCAGGGGACCACTGCGACAAACCGGCCCATTATATGACCCTTCGCATACCTGAACAACTTAGGATTTGACCGAAGTGCTTGCCTCGTGCGCATTTTTGTGCATGGCACCACACGGGCCGATAGGCAACACAAACGATGCGGCCCGATTGTCGGGCAACCGCGCTGGCGTGGGCGTCAGCGCGGGCGCGGGGAGCGGCCAATCCTGTCGATCGGCACGATGGCGTGGCCCTGATCGTCCGTGGCCTGTTTGCCACGCGGCGGCAATTTCCACGCATGGCCATAGACAATCTCGAATGTCAGCGGTATGACGCCATCGGCGTTGCGCTGCCGGTCGAGCGCGGCCAGCACCGCGCGATGCCAGCGCCGGCCCCGCAGACCCCGGGCGCCGGGCTGGCGCAGGCCGCCGAACGCCTGCACCTCCTGCAGCAGTTTCTCGGGCGATTCGTAGGTGACGGTCAGCGTCTCCATGTCCATCACCGGCGTGGACCAGCCGCTGTGCACCAGCATGTCGCCAATGTCGTGCATGTCGACGAAGCGCAGCGTGTGCGCGTCGAGATCGACGTCCGCGAACGCCGCACGCAGCTCCCGCAGCGTGTCGGGGCCGAACAGCGAGAACATCACCAGTCCGTCGTCGGCCGTCACGCGGTGCCACTCGGGCATGACCCGGTGCGGCTCGGGGTGCCAGTGCAGCGCCAGGTTGGACCAGAGCAGGTCGAAGCTGGCGGCGCCGAACGGCAATGTGGCAAGATCGCCCTGCACCAGATCGAACATCGGGCGCTTGCCGAGCAGGCGGCCGATCCATCCGGGCCGGCGCTGCGGATCGCGCTGCCCGGCCTGTTGCAGCATGGCGCCGGAGATGTCGAGACCGGCGATCTGCGCATCGGGAAAGCGTGCACGCAGACCCGCCAGCCCCTGGCCGTGGCCGCAGCCGATATCGAGCGCGCGGCGCGGCTGCAGCTTGACCACCTCCATCCGCTCCTGCATGCGCTGGCCGATCTCGCCAAGCAGGAAATCGAGCTGGCCGAAGCGCGGGCTGCGGCGGTCGAAGGCAAGCCGGGTCAGCCGCGCGGGCGGCAACCAGGCATCGGGGGAATCGGTGGCATGCAGGGACACGGACGGACAGGGCAGCGAAAAACGGATCGGCGGGCGGCGCAGCAAAGCGCCGCACCTTCGGGGAGCGCGGCCGCGCAACGCGGCCGGGCAGGACCCGAAGTATACGCGCCCGCCTGGGATACTGCCCGGCGCACCCTCGCCCGGGCGGCGCGGCTCTGGCCCGCGCTGCTGCCCTCGGCCTGCCTGGTCTGCGGCGATCTCCAGCGCGACGTGGTCTGCGCCCGGTGCGCCACCGCCCTGCTCCGGCCCAGCCCACACCGCCCGCGCTGCCCCCGCTGCGCCATGCCGGGAAGCACGGGCCTGTGCGGCACCTGCGCCGACGACGACCCGATCGACGCCACGCTGACCCTGGGCGACTACGCCAGCCCGTTCGACCGACTGATCCTGGGGCTCAAGTTCGGTGCCCGGCTGCCCGCCGCCGGCTGGATCGCCGCGCAAATGGCCGCGCAAATGGCCGCCGAAATGACCGCGCAAATGGCCGCTCACACGGCCGCCGCACGACGTGCCAGTACCCTGCCCGACCTGCTGCTGCCAATCCCGCTGGCTCCGCACCGCCTGGCAGAACGCGGCTTCAACCAGGCCTGGGAGATCGCGCGGCCGCTGGCGCGGCGGCTCGGCATCGGCAGTTCGGCCACGCTGCTGTGCCGCCAGCGCGACACGCCCAGCCAGCGCGCGCTCGACCTGGCCGCCCGCCACGCCAACCTGCGCGACGCTTTTTCGTTGATCAGCGATCTTTCCGTGGCCGGCGCGCACGTGGGGCTGGTCGACGATGTGATGACCACCGGTGCCACGCTGCGCGAGGCCGCCCGGGTGCTCAAGGCGCACGGCGCAGTCCGGGTCACCGCCATCGTTGCCTTGCGCACGCCGTGACACCCGCCCCGTGACGCGGTAAGCTGCGCCCCGTTTCCCGAGTCCCTGCCATGTTCAACGTCGTCCTGGTCGAACCCGAAATCCCGCCGAACACCGGCAATGTGATCCGTCTGTGCGCCAACACCGGCGCGCAGCTGCATCTGGTCAAACCGCTGGGATTCCCGCTGGAAGATGCGCGCATGCGCCGCGCCGGGCTCGACTACCACGAGTTCGCGCCGATGCGGGTCCACGACAGCTGGGACGCGCTGATGGCCGCCGAGCAGCCCGATCCCACGCGGATGTTCGCGCTGACCACCCACGGCTCCACGCCGTTCGCGCAGATGCAGTTCCAGCCCGGCGACTGGTTCGTGTTCGGCTCCGAGACGCGCGGCCTGGCGCCCGAGCGGCGCGAGTGGTTTCCGGCCGCGCAGCGCATCCGCCTGCCGATGCGCCCCGACAACCGCAGCCTGAACCTCTCCAACACGGTGGCCGTGGTGGTTTTCGAGGCCTGGCGCCAGCACGGCTACGCCGGCGGGGCCTGATCAGTTCTCGGGCCTGACGCCCGCCGCGCGGATCACGCGCTCCCAGCGCGCCTTCTCCAGCGCCATCATCTGCCGCAGCGATGCCGGCGCCGTGCCGGCCGGCGAGAAATACTGCGCCCGCATGCGCTCGCGCACATCCTCGCTGCCGATGATCTTGACCAGTTCCCGGTACAGCCGGTCGACGATGGACGCTGGCGTGCCCGCCGGCGCCAGGATCGCCTGCCACGAGATCGCCTCGAAGCCCGGATAGCCCGATTCCGCCACCGTGGGCACTGCCGGCAGCAGCGCTGTGCGCCCGGTCGTCGTCACGGCCAGCAGCCGCAGCTTGCCCGCGTTGACCATCGGCATGGCAATGGCCGGCACCATGAAGCCCGCCTGGATCTGGCCGCCGACGATGGCCGTGGTGATCTGCGGAAAGCCGGGGTACGGCACGTGCTCCAGGTCGATGCCCGCCATGGCCTTCAGCTGCTCCATCGCCAGATGGGCGGCGCTGCCGTTGCCCACCGACCCATAGTTCAGCGCGCCGGGCTTCGATTTGGCCAGCGCCACGAACTCGCGCAGGTTATGCACCGGCAAGCGGGCGTCGACCACCAGCACATTGGGCGACGTGGCCACCAGCGTCACCGGCGCCAACTGCTTCATCGGGTCGTAGCTGAGGTTGCGGTACAGCGAGGGCGCCGTCACCAGCGGCCCGTTGATCGTGAACAGCAGCGTGTAGCCATCTGGCGCGGCCTTGGCGACCAGGCCCGTGCCGATGTTGCCACCGGCACCGGGCCGGTTCTCGATCACCACCGGCTGGCCCAGTACCTGCGCCAGCTTTTCCGTCACGATGCGCGCGATCAGGTCGGGCGACGAACCGGGCGGAAACGGCACGATCATGCGGATCGGACGCGCGGGCCAGGTGTCGTTGGCGAGGGCGGGAAAGGTGACGGCGGCTGCGGTGGCAAGCAGCGCTTGGAGGGATTGGCGGCGGGTTGGCATGTTCACGAAGTGGATGCGCTTGCCCTCTCCCCCGGCCCCTCTCCCGCATCGCGGGAGAGGGGCGGGGGAGAGGGCCGGCGGTTCAACAAAAACGGTGCGGCAAGTTCACTCATCCCGCGCATCCCGCTGCAACAACCGCGCAACGGCATCCGCCACAGGCAACCCATCGAACAGCACGGCACACACGGCCCGCGTGATCGGCATCTCCACGCCCAGGCGCCCGGCCAGCGCCGCCACGGCCTGCGCGCAGCGCACGCCTTCGGCCACGTGGCCCAGGTCCTGGAGAATCTGGTCGAGGGTCTTGCCGGCTGCCAGTTGCTGCCCGACCTTGCGGTTGCGCGACAGGTCACCGGTGGCCGTCAGGATCAGGTCGCCCATCCCCGCCAGCCCCATGAACGTTTCCATGCGGCCGCCGAGTGCCAGGCCGAGGCGCGTCATTTCGGCGAGCCCGCGCGTCACCATCGCCGCCCGGGCGTTCAGGCCCAGTCCCAGTCCATCGCTCGCGCCGGTAGCAATCGCCAGCACGTTCTTGACGGCGCCGCCCACCTCGACACCGGTCAGGTCATCGCTGCCATAGATCCGCATCGCGTGATGGTGGAAGGCCGCCTGCGCGCGGTCGGCCAGCGCGTGGTCGGTGCCGGCCACGGTCAGCGCGCACGGCAAACCCTGCGCCACTTCGCGCGCGAAGCTCGGGCCGGTCAGCACGCCGTAGTCGATCTCGCCCGGCGCCACGCCCAGCGCGTCCAGCTCCTCGCGCACCATCTGGTGCGGCAGCGCATGGGTATCCGATTCGAAGCCCTTGCAGAGCCAGAGCATCGCCAGCGGACCCTTGCGCCGCGCGGCCAGCCGCCGCGTCATCTCACGCAGGCCCGAGACCGGCGTGGCGACGATCAGCAGGCCCGCGGCATCGGCCAGCGCGTGGTCCACTGCGCGCCCGAAATCGGGTTCGCAGGCCAGCCGCGCCGACAGCGCGACGCCCGGAAGATAGGCCGCGTTGCTGCCGGTAGCGGCAATGGCGGCAAGCTGGTCCGCGTCGCGGCCCCAGAGCACCACGTCGTGGCGCGCATCGGCGGCGGCATGGCTGGCCAGGGCGGTGCCCCAGGCGCCGGCGCCGAGTACTGTGATTTTCATGGCTGTTCCGCGAGTTTTGCCAGGGAGGCGCTTCAATGGCGACAGTATGACCGCCCGTGGCCGCCAGACAATGCAAAACGGGGCCGAAGCCCCGTTTGCCGGTATCCGGACGCCGTCCGGATCGTGCGCCGTATCAGTGGCGCGCCTGGCTGCCGTCCGGCAGCACGATGCCCGCGCCGGCCTCGGCACCGCCTTGCGCTTCTTCCATCGCGGCCTGCAGGCGTTGCTCGTACAGCGCCTGGAAGTTGATTTCCGACAGGTGGATGGCCTGGAAGCCCGCACGCGTGATGATGTCGGCGATGTTGCCGCGCAGGTACGGATAGAGGATGGTCGGGCAGGCGATGCCCAGCAGCGGGTCAAGCTGCTCCACCGGCACGTTGCGGATGTCGAAGATGCCGGCCTGGTGCGCTTCCACGAGGAAGGCGACCTTGTCCTGCACCTTGGTCGTCACGGTTCCCGTGACCACGACCTCGAAGATGCCTTCCTGCAGTTGGGCGGCACCCACGTTGACCTGCACCTCGACGGACGGCGCTTCCGATTCGAGGAAGATCCCCGGCGAGTTCGGCTGCTCGAGCGACATGTCCTTCAGGTACACGCGCTGGATGTTGAAGAAAGGCTGGTCGTCCTGCTGGGTGGCTTGTTGCTGGTCGCTCATGAAAGGCTTCCGGATGGATCGGTTTGGGCGCGCTGCGCCATACGCTGCCGGCGGTCAGGCCCCCGGCGGGCGGTTGGAAAGCGCATATGGTACATGACGCCGATGGCGAATTCACCGACCGGCGGCAGAATCAGAATCGTCTCTTGATCTGCCGCCGTCCGGCGCCCGGCGTGCGCCAGGCTCAGGCGGCCAGCAGCGGCACGAGCCCGCCCTGGCGGTCGAGCGCCGACAGATCGTCGAAGCCGCCCACGTGGGTCTCGTCGATATAGATCTGCGGCACGGTGCGGCGGCCGGTGCGGGTCATCATCTCCTCGCGGCGGCCCGGTTCGCGGTCGATCAGGATCTTCTCGATCTCGTCGACGCCGCGCTGCCTGAGCAGACGCTCGGCCATCTGGCAGTAGGGGCACACTACCGTGCTGTACATGACGACGCGGGCCATGCGGGATCTCCTTGTATGACAAAAAATAACGGCGCGGACCGCCCGGGGCACCCCGGGCAGATACCGCGCCGCGACTGCTTTTCGAAAAATGGGGCTTACTTGATGACCGGCAGGCCGGCCTGCTGCCAGGCGGCCTGGCCGCCCTCCAGCGCGTAGACCTCACTGTAACCGGCTTCCTTCAACGCTGCTTGGGCCTTGCCCGAGCGCTGGCCGGTCTGGCAGATCACGATGATGGGGGTCGCCTTGTCCTTTGCAAGGCTGGCGGCGCGGCCCGGCAGGTCGGCAAGTGGCGCGCTCTTGGCCTGCGGCAGGTGGCCCTTTGCGAAATCGGCGGCGTCGCGGATGTCCACGACCACCGCGTTGCGACGGTTGATCAGCTGCGTGGCGGCAGCCGTATTGACGCGCTTGCCGCCCGTCCCGGCCTTGATTTGCGGCCAGGCCAGCAGGCCGCCCGAGACCACGGCGATCGCGATCAGGGCCAGGTTGTTGTAATCGGCGAAGAAATTCACGTTGGCATTCCGTTGGGTTGGGTCGGCGGCATTATAAAATACGCGGTTTCGCGCCAGCGCCGATATTTGCGGGGTCGCCTTCCCGGCACTCCACGCGCCCGGCTGGCGCCGCAGGTTACCTCACTACCCTGGAAGCAGCATGTACAAGCTCGTTCTCATCCGCCACGGTGAATCCACCTGGAATCTCGAAAACCGCTTCACGGGCTGGGTCGACGTCGACCTGACCGATACCGGCGTGGCCCAGGCCAAACAGGGCGGCAAACTGCTCAAGGAGGCTGGTTTCGCGTTCGACGTGGCCTACACGTCGGTGCTCAAGCGCGCCATCCGCACGCTGTGGCACGTGCAGGACGAAATGGACCAGATGTGGATTCCGGTGCACAACGAGTGGCGCCTCAACGAGCGTCACTACGGCGCGCTGTCGGGCCTGAACAAGGCGGAAACCGCCAGGCAGTACGGCGACGACCAGGTGCTGGTGTGGCGCCGCAGCTACGACACCCCGCCGCCCGCGCTGGAAGCCACTGACGAGCGCGCCTCGTTCGACGATCCGCGCTACGCCAATGTGCCGCGCGAGCAGATCCCGCTGACCGAATGCCTGAAGGACACCGTGGCCCGCGTGATGCCGCTGTGGAACGAATCCATTGCTCCGGACATCAAAGCGGGCAAGCGCGTGGTGATTGCCGCCCATGGCAACAGCATCCGCGCGCTGGTGAAATACCTCGATCAGATTTCGGATGACGACATCGTCGGCCTCAACATTCCCAACGGCACGCCGCTCGTGTACGAGCTGGACGCCGACCTGCGCCCCCTGCGCCACTACTACCTGGGCGACCAGGACGCCATCGCCGCGTCGCTGGCCGCCGTGGCCAACCAGGGCAAGGCGCGCTGATACCGCCGTTACCGGCCGCGCCGCGCCCGCCCGGACCGCCTCCGGGTAGGCGTGGCCCGCGGCCCTGTGTGGCCGCTCCCACCCGGGGTCGGGTGGCCCGCAGGCCTTTTTCTGCGCACGCTCTTATACTGTCGGTCAACTTCGCGCCGCACGCCCCCGGCCCGGCGCGGAATTGCCCCTTGCACAATCCTCACACGTTCAGGCAGCCCTCATGCGAAAGACGCTCAAGAACATAAGCCTCGTCTCGGTCGGCGTCGTTGCCGGCGTGCTGGCCACGCTGCAGATTTCGGCCACCGCCCAGAATTCTTCCGGGCCGCTGCCGCTCGACCAGTTGCGCCTGATGTCCGACATTTTCGGACAGATCAAGCGCGAGTACGTGGAGCCCGTCGATGACAAGAAGCTGCTGACCGAAGCCATCAAGGGCATGGTCGCCAGCCTCGACCCGCACTCGGCCTACCTCGACGAGAAGGATTTCAAGGAGCTGCAGGAGGGCACGCGCGGCCGCTTCGCCGGCCTGGGCATCGAGATTTCGCAGGAAGAGGGCCTGGTCAAGGTCATCAACCCGATCGAGGACACCCCCGCGTTCCGCGCCGGCATCCAGCCGGGCGACCTGATCACCCGCATCGACGACAAGCCCGTACGCGGCCTGCCGCTGGAACAGGCGGTCAAGCGCATGCGCGGCGAGCCGGGCACCAAGGTCACGCTGACCATCTATCGCAAGAGCGAGGAACGCACGTTCCCGGTCTCGATCACGCGCGCCGAGATCCGCGTGCAGTCGGTCAAGACCAAGATGCTCGACAACAACACCATCGGCTGGGTGCGCCTGACCAGCTTCCAGGAGCGCACCGTGGCCGACCTCGGCCGCCGCCTCAAGGAAATGGCCGAGAAGAACCCGAACCTGAAGGGCATCATCCTCGACCTGCGCAACAACGGCGGCGGCGTGCTGCAGGGCGCGGTCGGCGTGGCCGCGGCGTTCCTGCCGGACGATGCCACGGTGGTGTCGACCAACGGGCAGGTGCCTGACGCCAAGCGCGTCTACAAGGCCACGTTCAACAACTACCGCCTGTCGTCGCTCGAGGACGATCCGCTCAAGGACCTGCCGCCGCAGTTCAAGAAGCTGCCGATGATCGTGCTGACCAACGCCTACTCGGCCTCCGCCTCGGAAATCGTGGCCGGCGCGCTGCAGGACCACAAGCGCGCCCTGATCATGGGCAAGACCACGTTCGGCAAGGGCTCGGTGCAGACCGTGCGCCCGCTGACCAACGACACCGGCATCAAGCTGACCATCGCGTACTACTACACGCCGTCGGGCAAGTCGATCCAGGCCAAGGGCATCCGCCCGGACATCCCGGTCGACCAGAACCCCGAAGGCGATCCGGACGACGCGCTGATCACGCGCGAGATCGACACCGAGCGCCACCTGCACAACAAGCAGGAGTCGGAAGAGCCGGAAATGAACGAGCGCGAACGCCGCCGCGTGGACGAACTGCGCCGCCTTGAGGAAGAAAACTCGAAGAAGACGCCGGAGGAACGCGAAAAGGACCGCAAGAAGAAGCCGGTGGAGTTTGGCTCGGCCGAGGACTTCATGCTCCAGCAGGCCATCGCGCAACTCGACGGCAAGCCGGTGCAGCGTTCGAAGTCGCGCCTGGAAGCGACCGGTACGGCCGGCAAGCCCGACACGAAGGAAGAAAAGCAGGACGGCAAGGCCACCAAGCCCGCGGCCAAGCCGGCCCCGGCATCGAAGCCTGCCGCCCCGGCCAGCCAGCCGCCGGCCAGTGCACCGATCGGCCAGCCGCTGGGCACGCCGACCGGCAAGAAGTGATCCCGGAGGCGCGCCACCAACTGGTGGTGCGCTTCCCTGCCAGACCTCGCGGCCCCCGGTATCGCACCGTCGGGCCGTTTTTGTTTGCACCGACCGACCCATGAACGACGATCAGTTGCTGCGCTACTCGCGCCATATCCTGCTGGACGAACTTGGCATCGAAGGCCAGCAACGGCTGCTGGCCGGCCACGCGCTGGTGATCGGCGCAGGCGGGCTGGGCGCCGCGGCGCTGCCGTTCCTGGCCTCGGCGGGCGTGGGCCGGCTGACGATCGTCGATGACGACGAGGTCGACCTGACCAACCTGCAGCGCCAGATCCTGCACACCACGGCCAATATCGGCCGGCCCAAGGTGGAATCGGCCCGGGAGGGCCTGCTGCGGATCAATCCGGACCTCGACATCCGCCTGGTACCGCAGCGGGTCGGCGACGCCGAACTCGACGCGCTGGTGGCACAGGCCGACGTCGTGCTCGACTGCTGTGACAATTTCGCCACGCGCCAGGCCGTCAACCGCGCCTGCCAGACGCATCGCAAGCCGCTGGTGTCAGGCGCCGCGCTGCGCTTCGACGGACAGGTCAGCGTCTACGACCTGCGCCAGCCCGACGCGCCCTGCTACGGCTGCCTGTTCCCGCCATCGGAGCCTGC
The DNA here is from genome assembly GCF_004217045.1 of Cupriavidus agavae. Classification (GTDB taxonomy): domain Bacteria; phylum Pseudomonadota; class Gammaproteobacteria; order Burkholderiales; family Burkholderiaceae; genus Cupriavidus; species Cupriavidus agavae. The sequence continues at coordinate 429,394 of NZ_SGXM01000003.1, read as the reverse complement.
CCCGGAGGCCGCCTGCGCCACGATGGGCGTATTTGCCCCGCTGGTCGGCATGGTCGGCACGGTGCAGGCCGCCGAGGCGCTCAAGCTGCTGACCGGCATCGGCCAGACACTGTCGGGCCGGCTGCTGATGGTCAACGCGCTGACGATGGAATGGACCACGATGCGGCTGGCGCGCACGCCGGGCTGCGAGGTCTGCGGCGGCAGCCACTGAATTTCGGAAGGATCTGGGAAGGTCGGCGCCGGCGCTGCCGGCGACCCGTCGCGGTGGAGCCCCCTCCCCGCTGGGTCGCCGTGGCCGGCGCGCGTCGCTGCAACGGCAGCGAATGACTGGATGGAGACAAGAATCCGAATGAGAAAGGTTACTAACCACTTCCACACTCGTGCGCGGCGCCATCCAGCGCCACGCGCCTGACCCGCCACCCCGTTTCCGGAGGCGGCCGGCCGTGGACCGGCGCGCTTATTGGGCGCCCGGCTCCAGTTGCGACTGCAGGTAGTTCTGCAGGCCAACCTTGTCGATCAGGTCGAGCTGCGTCTCCAGGTATTCGATGTGCTCTTCGGTATCGGTCAGGATATCGACCAGCAGTTCGCGGCTGACGTAGTCACCCACCGATTCGCAGTACGCAATGCCTGCCTTGACCGTGCCGTGCGCGGTCTGCTCCAGCTTCAGGTCGCACTTGAGCATTTCCGGCGTGTCTTCGCCGATCATCAGCTTGTGCAGGTCCTGCAGGTTCGGCAGGCCGTCGAGCATCAGGATGCGGTCGATCAGGCGGTCGGCGTGCTTCATTTCGCCGATCGACTCCTTGTACTCGACATCACCGAGCTTCTTCAGGCCCCAGTGGCGGTACATGCGGGCGTGGAGGAAATACTGGTTGATCGCGGTCAGCTCGTTCTTGAGCTGGGCGTTCAGATGCTGGATGACGGTCTTGTCACCTTTCATGGGGGCTCCTGTTGCGTCCGTTGCGGACAGCGATTGCAGACAACAATGAACCCGGCATCGAACGAAGGCCGCTACGAAAAACAGGCAAGCAACAAAGCGCGCCGCGGAGAAATCCGTGGGCGCGCTTCTCGATTCACACGTGATGTCGGTGAATAGTCTCGCTGTTCAGAGTGAGCTTCAGGCAACCAGCGCAGTACGCTGGTCGTTCGCAACTGCCGGGTCACGAGCCTCCATTATGGCATGTGACGAAGCAGACGAACAAACTGAAATTTCGACGACCTTGATGGTCGAAAGGCTGGAGGCCTTCATGGTCTGTACCGCGGCCACGCCTTCGGCGAGCACGTCTCTCGCGCAATCGCGGCAACGGCCACAGCAGGTTCCTACGCCAAGCGTCTCCGCCAGCTCGTCGAGCGTGCTGACGCCAAGATGGGCGGCGCCATGGATCTCATGGTCGGTAACCTGGTTGCAAATGCAAACGTACACAAAAGCCTCCTGGGGGCGGCGTCGGCACCGGCATGCCGAACGCGATGAGAGGCAGAATAACAGGAAACCAAAATGATAACAATTCCCATTAAACGAATGAGAACCGGAGGACACGAGCCGGAGTGACAGTCACGTTTTGAAGGATCTGCTACGCCACTTTCCCATCGAAAAGTGGCGTTCCAGGCGATGACATTGCAGACAAAGACCCTTCGTTGCAAAAGGGTAATCGCCTGGCCGGCGCTCAGGCGGCCAGCAGCTTGAGCGCGCTGGCCAGCTCGTCGGGCTCGTAGCAGTTCAGGATATGGTCCACCGCCTTGCACAGGCGCTCGCAATCGGCGTGGATGATCTCCTGCTTCACACGCAGCAACTGGGCCGGGTGCATCGAGAACTCGCGCAGGCCCATGCCGAGCAGCAACCGCGTCATGGCGGGGTCTCCGGCCATTTCGCCGCACACGGCCACCGGCACGCCGGCGTGGTTCGCGTCGCGGATCGTGCGGGCGATCAGCTGGAGCACGGCCGGGTGCAGCGGGTCGTACAGGTGGGCCACGGCGTTGTCGGCCCGGTCGATCGCCAGCGTGTACTGGATCAGGTCGTTGGTGCCGATCGACAGGAAATCCATGCGCTTCAGGAACAGCGGCAGCAGCAGCACGGCGGCCGGGATCTCGATCATCGCGCCGATCTTGATGCCGGGGTCGTAGGGCTGGCCGCGCTGGTCGAGCTGGCGCTTGGCCTGGGCGATCAGGTCGAGTGTCTGGTCGATCTCGCTGGCGTGGGCCAGCATCGGGATCAGCAGCCGGACGGGTCCGAACGCCGACGCCCGCAGCAGCGCGCGCAACTGCGTCAGGAACATGCCCGGCTCCGACAGCGACCAGCGGATGGCGCGCAGTCCCAGCGCCGGATTCAGCGCGGTCTCGAAATCGTCGCCGAGGCCGTCCAGCGGCTTGTCGGCGCCCACGTCGATGGTGCGGATCGTCACCGGCAGGCCGTGCATGGCCTCGGCGGCGTTGCGGTAGGCCAGGAACTGCTCTTCCTCGTCCGGCATCTCGCTGCGCCTGTTCATGAACAGGAATTCCGAGCGGAACAGGCCCACGCCCACGGCGCCCGCCGCCAGCGCCGCGCCAGCATCCTCGGCCAGTTCGATATTGGCCAGCAGTTCGATTTCCAGCCCGTCGAGCGTCACCGCCGGCATGTGGCGCAGGCGTTGCAGGCGCTTCTTCTCCAGCGCGCGCTCGCTCTGGCGGTGGCGGTATTCCTCCAGGATGATGGCCGACGGGTCGACGATCACCAGACCGGCATCGCCGTCGATGATGACCCAGTCGTCCTGGCGGATCAGCTCGCTGGCGTTCTTGACGCCCACCGCGGCCGGAATATCGAGGCTGCGGGCGACAATCGCCGTATGCGAGGTCCGGCCGCCCAGATCGGTCACGAAGCCGTGGAACACGGTGTGCTTGAACTGCAGCATGTCGGCCGGCCCGATGTCGTGGGCCACCACGATCACGCCGGGGGCCGCCTCGCCGTCCGGCGCCAGCGCCGGTACCGGGGCCGGGGCCAGCACCGGCGCGCCGGCCAGCACCTTCAGGATCCGCTCCACCACCTGCTGGATGTCGGCCTTGCGCTCGCGCAGGTATTCGTCCTCGATCTCGTCGAACTGGCGCATCAGTTCTTCGAGCCGCGTGGTCAGCGCCCATTCCGCGTTGTAGCGGCGCGTCAGGATCAGCTGCTCGGGCTCGCGCGACAGCGCCTCGTCGTCGAGGATCATCGCGTGGACGTCGAGGAAGGCGCCCATCTCCTCGGGCGCGTCGCGCGGCAGGTCGCGCTTGAGCGTGACCAGTTCCGCGCGCACGGCTGCCCGCGCGGCGCGCAGGCGCTCTACCTCCGCATCGAGCCGGTCTTCATCGACCAGGTAATGCGAGACGTCGAGCGCCGCGGGCGCCAGGATGTGGGCGCGCCCGATGGCGACCCCACGCGAAACCGGAATGCCGTGCAAGGCAAAGGGCATGACCCGCTCCGTCAGGAACGTTTATGGAATTTTTGTGGTGGCGAGCCTCACTCGCCCTCGCCGAACCGGTTGGCGATCAGCGCCAGCAGCGCATCCATCGCCTCCTGCTCGTCGGGGCCGTCCGTCTCGATCGTCACCGTCGAACCGATGCCGGCGGCCAGCATCATCACGCCCATGATGCTCTTGGCGTCGACCTGGCGACCGTTCCTCGACATCTTGACCTGGCTCTTGAAATTTCCCGCCAGCTGGGTCAGCTTGGCGGACGCGCGGGCGTGCAGCCCGAGCTTATTGATGATGGTGGTGTCCCTCTGCAGCATATTTGTCGGGATGGTTTGCGGTTTGGTTCTGGACAGTGGTGGTGCCAACCTGCAGCACCCCCTGGGCGCCGCCGGCAAGCGCCTTGGTGGCAAGCTGGTCGAGTTTCTCGGTGCGATAGCAGATGGCGCGCACGAGCATCGGGAGGTTGACGCCGGCCAGTACCTTGACACGGCCGGACTCCGCCAGCTTGGCGGCGATATTGGCCGGGGTGGCGCCGAAGATATCGGTCAGCACGAGCGCGCCGTTCTCCTCGCAGACGGCGTCGAGGCCGCGGCGGGCTTCGGCCAGCACGGCGGCCGGGTCGGCGTCGGCGGCCACGTCGATGGCGGCGAGCCGGGGTGGCTGGCCGCAGTAGACGTGGGCAGCACAATCGCGCAGCGCCGAGGCTAGCGGCGCGTGCGCGATGATCAGAATTCCGGCCATGATGTGAATCCGTTGGACTGCTGCGAATTGTAGCAGGCAGCCTTGCGGCCCCTTCCCGTCTTTATGGCTGAGTGCCGGACTGTGGCGCTCCCGCATCGCCACGCGGGGCGGGCAAGCCCGGCCAGGTGTCAGCGGCGCTCGGCCGCCACCGCCTCTTCCAGCGCGTCGACGAACATCGCGGCCACGTTGAAGCCGGTCTGCTGCGCGATCTCCTGGAAACAGGTCGGACTCGTCACATTCACTTCGGTCAGGTAGTCGCCGATCACGTCGAGACCCACCAGCAGCAGGCCCTGCTTCCAGAGCCCCGGCGCCAGCGTCTCGGCAATTTCCCGGTCCCGCGCGCTCAGTTCCTGCGCGCGGCCCAGCCCCCCGGCGGCCAGGTTGCCGCGGATTTCGGTGCCTTGCGGGATGCGCGCCAGCGAATATGGCACCGGCTTGCCGCCGATCAGCAGGATACGCTTGTCGCCCGCCTTGATCTCGGGGATGTAGCGCTGGACCATCAGCGTGCGCGCACCGTTGTCGCCGAGCGTCTCGACGATCGCGCCAAGGTTCAGCGCGTCGGGGCCCACCCGGAAGATGCCCATCCCGCCCATGCCGTCGAGCGGCTTGACGATGATGTCCTGGTGCTCGGCATGGAAGGCCCGGATCCGGCCCGCGTCGCGCGTGACCAGCGTCGGCGTGATGAACTGCGGAAACTGGCCGATCGCCAGCTTCTCGGAATGGTCGCGGATCGCCTGCGGCTTGTTGAAGATGCGGGCGCCCTGCTTCTCGGCCAGTTCCAGCAGCCAGGTGCTGGTCACGTACTCCATGTCGAACGGCGGGTCCTTGCGCATCAGCACCGCGTCGAACGTGGCCAGCGGCGTCAGCGCGGACTCGCCGAGGCGGAACCAGTCCTGGGCGTCGTCGGTGACGTCCAGCGGCCGGGTCACGGCCTCGACCACGCCGTCTGCCAGCGAAAGCTGGGACTGGAGGCAGAAGAACAGCTCGTGGCCGCGCGCGGCGGCCTCCTTCATCATGGCGTAGGTGGAATCCTTGTAGGTCTTGAAGGTTTCCAGCGGATCGGTAATGAACAGGATGCGCATGATGGGTCGTCGCGTTCGCGTCAGGAAGAAAACGTCCGGCTCAAGCGAGCCGGACCGGGGGCGGACATCGGGCGGGCCCGGCTCCAACCGGCGCCCCGCGGATCAGAGGATCGGGTTCGGATCGGTCTTTTCGAGTTCCACCGAGGCAGCCAGCAGCGCCAGCCGCGCCACCACCCCATACATGTAGAAGCGGTTCGGCACGGCGGCGCCAGGCTTGGCGTGGCTGTCCGGGATGCCGTTCGGGGCAAAGGCCAGCGGCACGAAGTGCATGCCCGGCGCGTTCAGGTTCTCGTCGTTGCCACGGCCGGTATGCACGCGGTAGAAGCCGCCCACCACGTAGCGGTCGATCATGTAGACCACCGGTTCGGCCACGGCCTCGTTGACCTTCTCGAACGTGTGGACGCCCTCCTGGATGATGACGTCGGAGACTTCCAGCCCCTCCTTCACCACGCTCATCTTGTTGCGTTCCTTGCGGTTCAGGCCCTTGATCTCGGACGGGTCGCGCACGGTCATGATGCCCATGCCGTAGGTGCCGGCGTCGGCCTTGACCACCACGTAGGGCGTCTCCTTGATGCCGTACTCGCGGTACTTCTTGGCAATCTTCTTGAGCACGCCTTCCACGGAATCGGCCAGTTCTTCCTCGCCGATCCGCTCGTGGAAGTTCACGCCGGTGGCGCGGGCGAAGTAAGGGTTCACCATCCACGGATCGATGTCGATCAGCTTGGCGAACTTCTTGGCCACCTCGTCATAGGCGGCAAAGTGGCTGCTCTTGCGGCGCGTGGACCAGCCCGCGTGCAGCGGCGGCAGCAGATATTGCTCGTGGATGTTCTCCAGCACGGGCGGGATGCCGGCCGAGAGGTCGTTGTTGAGCAGGATCGAGCAGGGGTCGAAATCCTTCAGCCCCAGGCGGCGGCCCTTGGTGCCCAGGCGCGCCAGCGGCTCGACCACCAGCGTCTGGCCGTCGGGCAGCTCGATCGGGGTGGGTTCGGTGATTTCCTCGGACAGCGAGCCCAGCCGCACGTTCAGGCCGGCCTGGCGCATGATCAGCGACAGCCGCGCCACGTTCTGCAGGTAGAACATGTTGCGGGTGTGGCGCTCGGGGATCAGCAGCAGGTTCTTGGCGTCCGGGCAGATCTTCTCGATCGCGGCCATGGCGGCCTGGACGGCCAGCGGCAGCATTTCGGGGGCCAGGTTGTTGAAACCGCCCGGAAACAGGTTCGTGTCGACCGGCGCCAGCTTGAAGCCGGCGTTGCGCAGGTCGACCGAACAGTAGAACGGCGGGGTATGTTCCTGCCATTCCAGCCTGAACCAGCGCTCGATGGACGGGGTGGCGTCCAGGATCTTCTTCTCCAGTTCGAGCAGCGGACCGTTCAGCGCGGTAATGAGGTGCGGGACCATATCCATCCTAAATATTCAGCTTTATTGTCCGCCCCGATTGTAAGGGAACGGCCACGGGGCTGCTGGCTTGCCACGAATAACCTTATGCGGTCGCCAGCTTAAGGACAGGAATATTGGGCCAATCGCGCCGATTCAAAGCCCGCCGGGCCGGCCGGTGGGGTGCCTGGAACGCGCGGGCAAAAAAAAGCGCGGCTGGCGCCGCGCTTTCAAATGGCCTGACAGATACGGGGAGCGTTCTGCAGGTGGAGGAAACTGCCTCACTGGCACTCTATGCGTGGGCCACCCTAAAGACAATTGAGACTTTTTAAGATCCGATTTAAGCACTCTGCGAATACTGCGCCAGCCTCCGGTCAGCCGCTGATGCGGGTGCCGCCGGCGCCAGCCAACGCGGCCCCCATGCTGGAAATGTCGGTCACGATGCCCTCGCCGCCCGGTTCGCTGCGCACGTACTCCAGCACCGCCTCGATCTTCGGCCCCATCGAGCCGCGCCCGAAATGACCTTCCTCCATGAAGCGCTCGGCCTCGGCCACGGTCAGGTGGTCCAGCCAGCGCTGCTCCGGCTTGCCGAAATGGATGGCCACCTTGGGCACCGCCGTGACGATCACCAGTCGCTGCGCCCCCAGTTGCCGGGCCAGCAGCGCGGACGCCAGGTCCTTGTCGATCACCGCCTCGCGGTTGCAGAGCGTGCCGTCGGCGGCCATCGTGACGGGAATTCCGCCGCCGCCGCAGGCAATCACGATATGGTTCTGCGCCAGCAACGCCCGGATCGTGTCGGTCTCGACCACCCGCTGGGGCCGGGGTGACGCCACACAACGGCGCCAGCCCCGCCCGGCCTCCTCCATGATGTTCCAGCCAAGCGACTGCGCCCGCTGGCGCGCCGTGGCCTCGTCCATGATCGATCCGATCGGCTTGGCTGGGCTCTGGAACGCCGGATCGTGCTCGTCGACCACCACCTGGGTCACCACCGTCACCACGCGCGGGGCCACGCCCCGGCGCTGCAGCGCGTTGTAGAGGCTGCGCTGGAACATGTCGCCGATGGCGCCCTGCGTGTCGGCGGTGGCGTAGTCCATCGGTACCGGCGGCACCTCCTGGATCGCCAGTTCCGAGCGACGCAGGATGTAGCCCACCTGCGGCCCGTTGCCGTGGGTCAGCACCACGCGCCAGCCCTGCTCCGCCACGTCGGCGATATGGCCGGCCGCATCCGCGGCCGCCCGCGCCTGGTCATGCAGGTTGGTGCCACCGCCCTCGGGCGCCAGCGCGTTGCCACCGACCGCGATCACCGCGACCGGTGCGTCCTTTTCACCGAGCTTGCTCATGTCCGGCCTCCGGGTGGCTGGTCCGACTGATCCGGCTGGCCTGGCCGCTGCGGCAACGTGGCCGCCAGTGCCGCGATGGCCTGGCTGAAACACGCCAGCGGTGCATGGGTAATGCCCGCGCCGATCTGGCCAACCCCGGCGTCCTTGTGCGCGATGCCGGTATTGATCACGGGCTGGATGCCGGTATCAAGCACCCGCCTGGCGTCGATGCCCGCCGGCGTGCCGGTGAAATCGAGCGCCGGCAGCGTCAGGGCGCCGTTCTGACCCAGCGTGATGTGGAGCATGCGGCGGGTGTTGGCCACGGCATCGCGCGGCGTGCCACCGATGAACTGCACGATGGCCGGCGATGCCGCCATGGCGAAGCCGCCCACGCCCGCCGTTTCCGTGATGGCGCTGTCGCCCAGATCCCGCGCGGCATCGGCCGGTCCGAAGCCGGGAAAGAACAGACCGTCGATAACGGCCGCCGGCGCGACGAACCATTGGTCGAGCCCGGACAGCCGGATACCGAACTCGACGCCGTTGCGCGCCATCACCGTCACCATCGAGGCGTGCGGCACCCCGTGCGCCGCGTCGAGCATGACCTTGCAGGCAGCCATCGACAGGTTCAGGAAGAAGTGGTCGTTGCCGGCAATGAAGGCCAGCGATTCCGCCATCGCGCGCGCGTCGAGCCGGGTCGATGCCAGCGCCGCCACGGTCAGCTTGCGGAACAGCAGCGCGCTGGCCGCCGCGTTGCGGTTGTGGACCTCGTCGCCCATATGCAGCGCCTGCGCCATCAGCGGCTTCAGTTCGATGCCGCCCATCTCCTCGACCAGCACCGCCAGCGTCGGGCCGAGCGTGCCGGCCATCCAGCGCAGGCGCCGGATCACTTCCTCACCGTTGGCGCCGAAGCGCAGCACCTTGCCCAGGCCTTCGTTCAGATTGCAGCAGGCCACATTGTCGCCAGCGGTGTTCCGCACGATCCAGACCGGCATCGACGGGCTGATGATGCCGGCCATCGGCCCGACCGAGCCATGGTGATGGCACGGCGCCAGCCGGACGGCCCCGGTTTCCACCAGTCCGCGCGCTTCGTCCAGCGAGGCGGCCCATCCCTCGAACAGGATCGCGCCCAGCACCGCACCCTGCTGCGGCCCGCACATACGCGCCCATTCGATTGGCGGCCCGGAATGCAGGATCAGCCGGCCATCCATGCCGGGAATGGCCTGTGCGGCGGTCGATACGCCGGTCAGCACCGGCTGCGCGGCGAGGTAGCGCCCGAAGGCCACCTGGTTGGCGGCTTCGACGCGCGGGTCGGCCAGCATCTGCGCCAGCGCCCAGCCCGCCGCGACATCGCCCCCGGCCGGCGGCTGCCACTGCAGGGTCTGCACCTCGGCGCCGCACTGGCGCAGGTTGTCGGCAAAGCCGGTCAGGCCGACGTTGATGATCACGGGCTTCTGTTTGATCAACGGCATCATGCTCGGGCTCCCTTCCCGTCGGTGGCCATGGCGGCGTGTGCCGCGAGTACCGCGCGGCACAGCCGCACGGCCTGCGCATTGCTGTCCGCCAGTTGCACGCCCGCTTCGGCGAGCACGGCGCGCTGCGCGCCAAGGTTCTGCGGGTCGCTGCCCGTGCCGCAGACATGGCCGATGAAGATCACCTCGCGGCCTGCGGCGGCGGCGGCTTCGCGTGCCGCCCGCAGCGATGGCAGGACGTTGCCCGCCGGGTCCTCGTGCGCGCCATAGCCGAGCACGAAATCGAGCAGGATGATGGCGACGCCGGGGTCCGCCGCTTCGGCCACGATCCGCTCGTTGCGCAGGCCGGGATCGATCATCGGATGGGGCCGGCCGCGCGTGAAATCATCATCGCCAAGGTCGAGAATCGTATTGCCGCGACTCATCCACAGGTCGTCCACGCGAGCCACCTTGCCGGTGGGCGTGTTGGAACGGAGATCGGGCAGCGCATCCTGCAGCATCAGCAATGCCTCATAGCAGAACGTGCCGCCGCAATAGAGGCCGCGCAGCTGCGTCTGCCCCGGCGTCAGTCGGGCAGCCAGGCCGGCTGCCCGCTTCCGCAGGGCATCGGCATCGGCATCATCGCGCGGTGCGGTCCCGTCTGACAACGCGGCCGCCAGCCGCGCCGCGTCCTCCAGCGTGTTGGCCGGCACCACGCCTGCCGCGCGCAACGCATCCGGGTCCGCGCCAAGGAAGCAGGCCACCACCGGCTTGCCGGTCTGGCGCGCGGCAGCCAGCACCTTGTCCGCCACGCGGGCGGCGGGCGGCTTCGAGATCAGCACGATGACGCGCGTCGCCGGGTCGTCCGCCAATTGCGCCAGCGCCGTCAGCATCGTGATGCCGCCCACCGCTTCGGACAGATCGTGCCCGCCGGTGCCGATGGCGTGCGTGATACCGCGGCCGTACTGGTCGATCAGGCAGGTGACCTGCTGCAGGCCCGTGCCCGACGCGGCGACCACGCCGATATCGCCGCGCGCCACGACATTGGCGAAAGCCAGCGGCAGACCGTCGATGATGGCCGTGCCGCAATCCGGCCCCATGACCAGCAGGTTGCGCGACTGCGCGAACTGCTTGAGCGCGATCTCGGCGGCCTCGCTGACGTTGTCCGAGAACAGCATGGCATTCATGCCGAGCCGCAGCGCCTTCATGGCCTCGGCGGCGGCATAGTCGCCCGGCGTGGAAATCAGCACGAGATTGGCCCGCGCGCCGCCAGCGTCCCAGGCCATCTGCACGCTGCGCAGCGGCTCGCTGCGCGCGTCCCCGGCCGTATCGGACACCTTCTCGTCAAACAGCGCCGCCGCCTGCTGCAGCGCGCCCTGCAGCGCTTCCGCCTCGCCGCGCAGCACCAGCAACACATCGTTCGGGCGCGGCTCCGGTACGGCATCGAGCAGCCCGGCACCGGCCATTTGTTCGAGGTTGGCACGCGTGGCCATCTGCGCGGACGCCTGCGCCACGCCGGGCAGCCGGCCGAGGCGGGCCGACAACTGCATCAGGGCGACGGAATCCCGGTACAGGTTCGGGAAGAACTGGACAACGGTCGATGTCATGGCGACGTCCTTTCGCCCTGCCCGCCCGGCACCAGAACAGCGAGCACGGTGGCGGACGGCGCGACCCAGCCGAAAATGCCGCCCTGCGCCTTGATCATGTCGAGCCCGACGCGCTGGAACTCAGGAAAATACGATCCCGTCGCATCCGACACCACCAGGCACTCGAAGCCCCGGTCGTTCGCTTCGCGCACCGTCGTGTGGACGCACACCTCGGTGGTCACGCCGCACACGAGCAACGTCCGGATACCGCGATTGCGCAGGCGCGCTTCCAGGTCCGTGGCGTGGAACGCGCCCTTGCCCGGCTTGTCTATCACGGGCTCGCCGGCAACCGGATATAGCTCGGGAATGATGTCGTGCCCGGCCTCGCCGCGCACCAGGATGCGGCCCATCGGCCCGGCATCGCCGATCCCGGTCTGCAGGCGGCCGCGCGCCAGCTTGGTGGGCGGGCAGTCGCCGAGGTCGGGGCTGTGCCCCTCCCGCGTATGGATCACGAGCATGCCGCGTGCCCGGGCCGCATCGAGCAGTGCCTTGCACGGAGCGATGGCCCCGCGCAGCAGCGACACGTCGTTCCCCAGCGTCTCGCCGAAGCCGCCTGGCTCCAGGAAATCACGCTGCATGTCGATGATGAGCAGCGCGGCCGTGGCGGGGTTGAACGGCATCGCATAGGGCTCCGCCTCGATGGTGCCGGTGCGCGACGCCATGTAGGCTCGCCAGTCGCCAAACCCTGAAATGTCCGGATGCGCCGCCGTGACCTGCCCGCGCGGATAGAGGATGCCGTCGACGACGCTGCCATCGTCGAGCTCCACCGGCCCACAGTACAGGTGCGACGGCTCGCCCGCCTCCACGCGCGCCCAGGTTTCGTCGCTCATGCGGTACATCTCGCCCGCCACCGCCACCCCACCCGTTTCCACCCGGTACATGCCGGGATGGACATCGTTGATCGAGTGCATGCGGTACACCGGCCGGGTGCGGAACTCGCCAAGAAACTCGGCGCCGGCCAGGTTGCCGTGCAGGGCCAGCCCGCGCATGAGGGTGCCGTTCACGAATAGCGTTTTCGCCATGATTGGATCTGCTCCTGTTCAAGCGTGAGGGGAATCGTCTTCCTCGTCATGGGATGGCGCCCAGCTGATGCCCTCGCCGTTTCGCCGCTGTTGCCATGCCAGCCAGACGAAGATCAGCGTGGCCATGCCGTAGCCGAACGACACGCCCGGCGAGGCATTGACCGCCAGGTGCGAGCCATGGATGAAGCCGAAGAAGGAAAGAAGCGTCGCGGCGCCGGCGTAGACCGCCGCCCAGTTGAAACGGCGGTCGATCACGAACACCGCGATGGCGCCAAGCATCAGGCCCGCCAGCACCGCGCCGCCGCCGGTCAGCTCCATGCCGTGATAGAGCACCCCGGCATTGGCCATGCCGCCCAGCACGGGGTCCGGAATCGCCGCGATATTGACGCCGCTGGCGCCCAGCGCGCCGTCAACCTGCGTCCGGGCCCACTCGGCGATGTTCGGCACGAGCGCCAGCACGATGGCTGGGGCGTGGCGTTTCGGCGATGCCTGGAACGCCTGCGCGCCGATCACGAGGCCGATGAACAGCAGGATCGGCACGATCGACACCAGCGGGATCAGCGACAGCAGCAGCGCCGTGAGGCCAAGGAAGCAGATCAGGCCAACGCCCACGCCCGTGGCCAGCGAGTAGCCGATGCGCCCGCCCATCGCTTTCCAGCCCGGGTGGCCGATATAGACTGCCGGCGGGAACGGCGAGCCCAGGAAGGCCCCGACAATGGCGCCAAGCCCGTCCGCCATCAGGATCGCGCGCAGGTTGTAGTTGTCGCCGCCGGCGCTGGCCGACTCGACGTTGTTGATGCCCTCGGTGAAGTTGTAGATGCCCAGCGGGATCGCCGTGACCAGAAGCGGCCAGATCTGCTCGAACGGGATCGAGAGCACGTCACCCCCCACCACCGGCAGGTGCAGCGAGAAATGCGTGATGGCTTCGCCCACGGCGCTCGGCTGCATCATGTCGCTCCAGCCGAGCGCGGTGGCGGTCCACGCCATGCCCGACCCCACCAGCACCACGGCCAGCCCGCCGGGCACGCCGAACGGCAGCCGCACGTTGCCGACCCACGACAGCAGGATGATCATGAAGCAGACCAGCCCGATCCAGGCCCCGTCGAACATCTGGTAGGCCGGCCGCATCGAGATGAACGCGATCGAGATGCCGGCCAGCGTACCCAGCATGGCCGCGCGCGGCGTGTACTTGCGGATGGTGGGGCCCACGAAGGCGCCGAGCAGCACGATGATGCCGACGATCAGCGCCCACACCAGCCCGAGTTTCCAGGCGACGATGGGGTCCTTCGTGGTCAGGTAGGCCGGCAGCATGACCACGAAGACCACGATGAACATGTGGGGTACGCTCGGGCCGTAGGGCATGGCGGTAACGGTGTCGCGCCCCTCCTTCCTGGCCAGTTGCCAAGCCAGCCAGGCGTAGAACAGGTTGCCGAGCGGCAACGCGATGCCCAGCGCCGGAAGGATGCGGCCGTAGACGGTATCGTCCGGCATCTGCACCACGTACAGCGCCAGCCCGGACAGGACCAGCACGTTCAGCAGGACATTGGTGAACAGGCCGAAGAAGGCGTTGAGGTCCCCCGCCACCCATAGGCGCGGATGCATGCCCGTGGCAAGCGGCTGCGTTCCCGAGGAAGTCTGGCTCACGATGACACTCCTTCCACATCAGAATTGTGAATCCGGAAAAGACGTCGTTGGTCGCGGCGGAAGTCCATGGCGGACCGGTTGCCCGGACAGGGCACCTTCCAGAATCTAGTGCGGAAATGGCGAAACGGCGGTCGCATCTCGATTGCACGTTTCTGTTGCCGCGCGTTGCGGACCACGCGGTGTCCGCGCCGGCATCAAGCAACCAATCCGGAGATATTAGGGAGGGTCGCGCGGCGCCGCGCTGCCCGAAATCAAAAGCTGCGGATCGCGTCCCGACAATCGGCGGGAGACCGTTCCGGGAAAATGGCAACAAACCCAGACCTGTAACGATTCCGCGAAAACAATAAAAAAACCCCGGCGCAAGGCCGGGGTCAAACTCCTGAGAGAAGATTCCCAATCAGCTCTCCAGCACAACCCTGTCGTCGGGCATCAGCCTTCGTAGGCGGTTTCGCCGTGCGAGGTGATGTCCAGGCCTTCGCGCTCTTCCTCTTCCGGCACGCGCAGGCCAATCAGCATGTCCACCAGCTTGAAGACCACCAGCGCGACCACGCCCGACCACACCACGGTGGTCAGCACGCCTTCGAACTGGATCCACAGCTGGCCGGCGATCGAGTAGTCGTCCGAGACCTTGTTGGCCACGTAGTCGTAGATGCCCACGCCGCCCAGGCTCGGGGCCGCGAACACGCCGGTCAGCAGCGCGCCGACGATGCCGCCCACGCCGTGCACGCCAAACACGTCCAGCGAGTCATCCACACCCAGCATGCGCTTCAGGCCGCTCACGCCCCACAGGCACAGCAGGCCAGCCACCAGGCCCATCACGATCGAGCCCATCGGGCCGACGAATCCGGCTGCCGGGGTGATCGCCACCAGGCCAGCCACCGCACCCGAGGCGCCGCCCAGCATCGACGGTTTGCCCTTGCCGATCCACTCGCCGAAGGTCCACGACAGCACCGCGGCGCAGGTGGCCAGCAGCGTGTTGACGAAGGCCAGCGCGGCGCCGCCGTTGGCTTCCAGGCCCGAGCCGGCGTTGAAGCCGAACCAGCCGAACCACAGCAGCGAGGCACCCACCATCGTGAAGGTCAGGCTGTGCGGACGAATCGCCTCGCGGCCGAAGCCGATGCGCTTGCCGAACATGAACGCGCCCACCAGGCCCGCCACGGCGGCGTTGATGTGCACCACGGTACCGCCGGCGTAGTCGAGCGCGCCCTTCTGGAACAGCCAGCCGGACTTGGCGGTGGCGGCAGCAGCGGCAGCGGCGTCGGTGTAGGCATCCGGACCCGGCCAGAACCAGACCATGTGGGCCATCGGGATGTACGCGAACGTGAACCACAGCACCACGAACACGAGCACGGCCGAGAACTTGGCGCGCTCGGCGAAGGCGCCGATGATCAGGCCGCAGGTGATGCAGGCAAACGCGCACTGGAACGCGAAGAAGACCAGTTCCGGGATGACCACGCCCTTGCTGAAGGTGGCCGCCACCGCATCGGGCGTCAGGCCCTTCATGAACAGCCGGTCGGTGCCGCCGAAGAACGCGTTGCCCTCGGTGAACGCGAAGCTGTAGCCGTAGATGGCCCACAGGATCGCCACGACCGAGAAGATCACCAGGCACTGCATCAGCACCGACAGCATGTTCTTGGAGCGGACCAGGCCGCCGTAGAACAGTGCCAGGCCCGGCAGCGTCATCAGGATCACGAACGCCGTGGCCACCAGCAGCCAGGCGGTGTCGCCCTTGTTGGGGACCGGGGCGGGTGCCGCGGCCGGTGCGGCCTCGGCCGCCGGAGCCGCTGCGGCGGGAGCGGCCGGCGCTGCTGCGGCGGCTGCCGGGGCAGCAGCGGCAGCCGCAGCGGCGGGTGCCGAGGCTTCGGCGGCGGGCTTGTCCTGTGCCACCGCTTGGGCGGACAGGCCCAGGCCGGCCGTGCCGAGCGCCAGCGTCATCGCGCCGGCCGTCAGGAATCTCTTGAACCAGGTTTTCATTTGCGTTGCCTCTGTCTCTTGTCTCTCTGGTGTCACAGCGCGTCGCTGCCGGTCTCGCCGGTCCGGATGCGGATGACCTGTTCGATCGGCGCGATGAAGATCTTGCCGTCGCCGATCTTGCCGGTGCGGGCGGCCTTCTCCACGGCCTCGATGGCACGCTCCACCACCTCGTCTGGCACGGCCACCTCGATCTTCACCTTGGGCAGGAAGTCGACGATGTACTCGGCACCGCGATACAGCTCGGTGTGGCCTTTCTGGCGGCCGAAGCCCTTGACTTCGGTCACGGTGATGCCGGACACGCCCACGTCGGAGAGCGCCTCGCGCACCTCGTCGAGCTTGAACGGCTTGATGACTGCAATGATGAGTTTCATCGGTTTCTCCTCGGGGGCAGCCCGTCAGGCGGGCCGCCATGCCTCAGGGGTGGTGATTAGAAAGTCTTGGTGATCGATGCCCAGGCCGCCGCCTTGCCGAGATAGCGGCCACGGTTGGCGCTCGTGTAGAACGATTCCTTCGCATTCGTATCCACGTACGCCACGGCCAGCGAGAAGCCCTTGCCCAGATCCTTGGTCAGGCCCACCTTCCAGTCGGTGTACGAGGCATCGCTGTTGCCGTCCACGCGCTGGTAGCCCACATGGGCGTTGAACGTCAGGTCCCAGAAGTTCAGGGGCACGTTGGCGGTCAGGTCGACGTAGTAGCTGTTCTTGCTGTCCGGGATGCCGAACAGGTTGGTCACCGAGTGCGAGTACTTCAGGAAGACCGGGCCGTAGCCGATGCCGGCGTAGAGTTCGGTGGTGTACGGGCGCGTGGTGGTGTAGCCGCCCGGATAGAAGTACTGCAGCACGCCCAGGTCATAGCTGAATTCGAGTTCGGAGACCTTGAACGTGTTCTTGAAGCCGCCGTAGAAGTCCATTTCGACCGGCGCGGACACCGAGCCGTCCGAGTCCTCGAGCCAGCTGATGCTCGAATTCCAGTTGCCGAGGTAGAAGCCGCTCTCGTGCGCGTAGTCGAACCCGCCCTGGATGGCCGGGCGCAGGTTGGTCTGGCTGATGCCGCGATAGCGGTAGTCAGACACCAGCGACACGTTGGCCGTAAACGTGTGGGGCGATGCCGGCTCGGCGGCTGCGGCGGCCGGCGCGGCGGCGTCCGGGGCAGTTTGCGCGAATGCAACCGGAGCTGCCAGGCTGAACAGTACCGCAGCGGCGCTGGCTGCAAGGCTCGACGTCTTCATCGGGTTCTCTCCTTTTCCTGAAATCTTCTGGTGGCTCGTTTTGAGGGATGCTGCTTTGGCTTTTTGCTCTGCTCTTTGGGTGACGCTCCTGGACTCCGATACTGCAACTGCCGTGCCAGCCGGAGACAGCGCGCGGAGCCTCGGCGTGCAGCGCCTTATAATTCACTTTTTTACGGGGATGCGCCGCTGGTCGTCCGCCACGATTTCGTTAAAAGATGTGTGCGGGCCTTGCCGGAGCTTTCATGGCGGGCGCCGACGCGCCATAATCCGCGTCATGAGGGGTCAAGTGCTGCGCGCTTGGCGTCTGGAAGCGGCACCGTCCCGCACGGTTCGCGGAGGGTGCGGGCGCCCCAAGGCGGTGCACCGCAACGCCAGTCGGACGGGTGCGAGACGTGGGTTTCGCGCCCCAATGCGGTGCACGCATGGCGCATGCGCCATCGGCGCCAGCCCCTATCCGAATCGGTTCACACAAAGGAGCCTCACCATGAAACCGACCGATCTGTTCAACGACCTGCAGAACAAGGTCAGCGAAGCGCTGCGCAACTCGCCGGCCAAGGACATCGAGAAAAACGTCCGCAGCATGATGACCCAGGGCTTTGCACGCCTGGATCTGGTCACGCGCGAGGAATTCGACGTGCAGTCGCAGGTGCTGGCGCGTACCCGCGCCCGGCTGGAGGAGCTGGAGGCGCGCGTCGCGGCGCTCGAAGCCCGCGGCGGCGCCGGTACGCCGCCCACGCCGGGAATATGAGCCCAGGCGCTCGCCCGCATTTCTCCCAGCCAGAAAGGCCACCGTTACCCGGTGGCCTTTTTCGTTAACACTTCCGAAAGGGAATTGGTCCCGGTATGAGCCTCGCAGTCCTGCGCAGCCGCGCGCTGACCGGCATCGAAGCGCCGCCCGTCTCCGTCGAGATCCATCTGGCGAACGGCCTGCCGGCGTTCAACATCGTCGGCCTGGCCGATACCGAAGTCCGCGAGAGCCGCGAGCGCGTGCGCGCCGCCCTGCTCAACAGCGACTTCGAATTCCCGAATCGCCGCATCACGGTCAACCTGGCACCGGCCGATCTGCCCAAGGAGTCCGGCCGCTTCGACCTGGCGATCGCGCTCGGCATCCTGGCTGCCAGCGGGCAGTTGCCGCCGGAGACGCTGGAACGCTTCGAGTTTGCCGGGGAGCTGTCGCTGGCCGGCGACCTGCGGCCGGTGCGGGGCGCGCTGGCCATGGCAATGGGATTGGCGCGCGACAACCGCGCCCGCGCCGCTGCCAACCTGCCACCGCGCGCTTTCATCGTGGCGCTGGAGAACGGCGCCGAAGCGGCGCTGGTGGCCGACCTCGCGGTCCATGCCGGCCGCACGCTGCGCGAGATCTGCCACCATGTCGGCCTGCTGCCCGAATGCCGGCTGCCGCGTGCCCGGCCGCCAGAACGCGGCCCGGCGCTCGCCGCGACGCCGGACATGCGCGACGTGCGCGGCCAGTTGCAGGCCCGGCGCGCCATGGAGGTCGCGGCGGCCGGCCAGCATTCGGTGCTGCTCGTGGGCCCGCCGGGCACGGGCAAGTCCATGCTGGCGCAGCGCTTTCCGGGCCTGCTGCCGCCGATGACCGAGGCCGAGGCGCTTGAAGCCGCCACCGTGCTGAGCCTGACGCCGGGGGGCTTCCAGCCCTCGCTCTGGGGCCGGCGCCCGTTCCGCAGTCCGCACCACACGGCCAGCGGGCCGGCCATGGTGGGCGGCGGCGGCAATCCGCGCCCCGGAGAAATCTCGCTGGCTCACCTGGGCGTGCTGTTCCTCGACGAGTTGCCCGAATTCGAGCGCCGCGTGCTCGAAGTCTTGCGCGAGCCGCTGGAGACGGGCCATATCACGATCTCGCGCGCCGCCGCCCAGACCGATTTCCCGGCGCGCTTCCAGTTCGTGGCGGCGATGAACCCGTGCCCGTGCGGCTACCTGGGCCATCCCACGCGCATGTGCCGCTGCACGCCGGACCAGATCCAGCGCTACCAATCGCGCATCTCGGGCCCGCTGCTCGACCGCATGGACCTGCAGATCGAAGTGCCCGCCCAGAACCAGCGCGACATGCTCGACGGCCCGCCCGGCGAGCCCAGCGAGACCGTACGCGAGCGCACCGTGGCCGCCCGCGATCGCCAACTGGCCCGGCAGGGCATGCCCAACAGCGACCTGTCCGGGCGCGCCATCGACACGCACTGCCCGCTCGACCCCGCCGCCCAGACCCTGCTGCGCGGCGCCATGGAGAAACTCGGCTGGTCCGCCCGCGCCTACTTCCGCGTGCTGAAGGTAGCCCGCACCATCGCCGACCTCGACGGCGCGGAAGTCCTGAGCGCGAAGCACGTGGCAGAGGCGATCCAGTATCGGCGGGTGTTGAGGACGGGGTGAGGGAGGACAGAACATGAATCCAATGCAAGCCGTTTTCTCAGACCCCTGGTGGTGGACCGTATTTCTCACGATCTTCCTTTCAGGCATGGCGGGCGGCGTTGTCCGATTTGTCCAGATGCGCCCGCAGGCCACCCGCCGGGGCGACTGGCTTGCCTCCACGATCATGGGCGTCGCATCGGCTTTCCTCGTGCCGCTGTTCCTGAACACGATCTCCAGCTCCCTGATCGCGGAATCCCGCGAAATGCCGGAGAAATTGTTCGTATTGATCGGCTTCTGCATCGCTGCCGGCTTTTTCGCGCAGCAGTTCCTCGATTCCGTGGGCCGGCGGGCACTGCGCATGTCGGAGGAAGCCAAGGCTGCCGCACAGGCCGCGGAAGCGACGGCCCAGTCCGCGCGCGAACACGCCCGGGCGGCCGACAACCGGGCCATCGCCATGTGGAAGGTCATCCAGTTGATCGACGACGAGGCCTACGCGGCCGCACTGGACGAAGCCGAATTCGTCATCAGCATCGACCCTGCCAACGCTGAGTGCTGGGCCTGGAAGGCCTACTGCCACAAGCGCCTGGGCGATCCTCAGGCCGCCGTCACGGCCATTGACCAGGCTCTGCGGATCGAGCGTAGAGACATCTGCAATTGGCTGTTCAATGCGGCTTGCTACCGCGTTTTGGATGGCGCCTCCTTTACCGAGATCAAACCTTTTCTGCTGCGGGCATGGCACGCTGCCTCTCCAAGCCAGCAAACCTGGCTGCACTCGGTAATGCAGAACGAGGTAGATCTGGCCGCCGTTCGGAACTGCCAGGAATATCAAGCCTTTATTTCCATGCTTAAGAAGGAGTCGCGCATGAGAGACGTACGCCCTATCCACTGAACCTCGGCCGGACACTCGCTCCGACACCACTCAACGAAAAAGGCCCCGCCAGAATCTGGCGGGGCCTTCCTGTTTCAAACGGGCGGTTCCAGCGGGGGCGGCGGTGGTTCCTCGATCGGGTCCTGATCGGGTGGGAAGCCCGGCGGCGGCGGTTCGCCGGGGGCGGGCTCGCGGTGGGCGCGCCAGATGGGTACCGCTGCGGTCAGGAGGGTGGCAAGGGGCATCGGGGGTCTCCAGGATGGCCGGTCACCCCTTATTGAAGCAAACCCGGGCGGACTGTGCCAGCCGGGGGGCTGCCCTACCCCTTCAGGCGTGGTGCCGGCGCACGAAGAACAGCGCCGCGCCCACGGCCATCAGCACGCTGCCGAAGAAGCGGTTCTGCCAGCGCACCGCACGGGCATTGCGGAACAGGCCCTGCATGCGCGAGGCCAGCAGCGCGTAGCCGTGCATCACGATCAGGTCGACAAAGACCATCGTGGCGGCCAGGATCGCCAGTTGGGGCCCGAGCGCGTGGGCGGGGTCGATGAACTGCGGCAGCACTGCCACCATGAAAATGATGCCCTTGGGATTGGTCACGTTGGTCAGCAGCCCCGTGACGAAGCGGCGCCGGGGGCTCATCACGGCCACGCGCGCGGCGCCGGGCGCTGCATCGGCATCGGTCTCCACCCGGGCCCGCCACTGTTGCACCCCGAGGTAGATCAGGTACAGGGCGCCAATGGTCTTGACCACCATGAACGCCTCCTCGGACGCCAGCAGCAGCGCGCCGAGCCCGCCGCCGGCAATCAGCAGGATGATGACGAGCCCGGTCTGCAGGCCAAGGATCGTCGTCGAGGTCTTGCGCAGGCCGTACGACAGCCCGTGGCTCATCGACAGCACGGCGCCCGAACCCGGCGACACGGCGATGACCCAGCACGCCGCGAAATAGGCCAACCAGACTTCCCAACGCATACAACTCTCCCTGATATAGAAGGAACGGAATTCAGAACGGGTGGAACCCCGTGAGGAACTGCTCGACCTGCTCGGCCTGACGCGTGTCGCGGGCAGCGTCGCCGGCTTCGAGCACGACTGCCTGGTAGACATGCACGCCCGACGCCACCAGCCGGGCGGTGAGCCGGCGCGGCGACTTGTCTTGCGGCGAGACGCCTGCCACCGACACCTCCACGCCGTCCAGCGGCACCGGCGGCTGGGTGGCGGACATCACCGTCACGGGCCGCGCCTGGGCCGGGGTGTCGGGATGGGCGCCGAGATTCGCCACGAGGCCGGCCTGCATCGAGGCCAGCGCATCGCGCCGCAGCGCCGGATCGTCGCCCGGCAGGGTCACCACGCCCACCGCGAACAGCGTCCCGTCGATATTGGCGGCTTCCATCGTCATTGGCAGCTTGCGGCCGGCAATCGACACCTCGCGGGCGGCGTTGGTCGGCTTGGCCGGATACAGCGCAGCGTACTTGCCGTCACTCGACACGATCGTGCGCCAGTCGTAGCGCGGCGAACAACCCGATAGCGCCAGCGCGAGCCAGAGCACGGCGGACAACAGCAGGGCGGACTTGCCAGGGCGGAGGGGGGCGGGGGCGGGCATATGGGGAGCGGCGCATTCGGGCGCAAGCCGCTATTATCGGGGAAGCCGCGCGGCCACGCACCCCCAACCGCCGCCGGCATCGCATTTCGTGAGGCCAGACATGCCAGTTCGCCCCCTGTTTCGCACCTTCCGATCGCTGTTCTGCGCCGGGCTGCTGGCTGGCGGCATCGGCGTGGCCTCGGCGGCGGCGCACCTGCCGCCCGTGACCGACATCCCCGCGCAGACCGCCGCCGCGGCACGGCATGGCGAGCCGCTGGTGGTGCTGGTGACCCTGCCCGGCTGCACCTACTGCGAGGCCGTGCGCCGCAACTACCTCGGCCCCCAACTGGCCGCCGGCGAAATCACCGCACGCGAAATCGACATGACCGCCGAGTCGCCGATCCGCGACGCGGACGGCACGATGACCACGGGCAAGCAGTGGGCGCAGGCACGCGGCATCACGCTGGCGCCGACCGTCCTGTTTCTCGACCGGCAGGGCCGCAACCTGACCGGCCCGCTGCGTGGCATGCAGGCCGATTTCTACGGAGCGTATCTGGAACAGGCGCTCGACGAGGCGCGCGCCCGGATGGCAGGCCGCTCGGCGGCCCGCTAGGCGGCGCCGGCCTGCCGGACACCTCCATCGGCGCGCGGCGGTAGAATGGCCGCTGTCCGCAGCCGTCCCCACTTACCAAGGCCGTACCCATGTCCACCACGACACCCGCCACTTCCCCGCGCAAACGCTGGCCCCTGGCCGTTGCCGTCGTCATCGTCGCGCTGCTCGGATTCTTCGGCTACCGCGCCCTGACCCCGGCCAGTTCCGTCCCCGACGCCACGTTCACGCTGCTGTCCGGTCAGAAAGTCACCACCGGCGACCTCAAGGGCAAGGTCTACCTGGTCAATTTCTGGGCGACCAGTTGCGTCACCTGCGTCAAGGAAATGCCGCAGATGATCGACACCTACAAGCAATTCAAGGACAAAGGTCTCGATTTTGTTGCAGTTGCGATGAACTACGACCCGCCGATGTACGTCGCCAACTACGCCAAGACCCGCGAACTGCCCTTCAAGGTCGCCATGGACTCCGACGGCTCCGCCGCCAAGGCCTTCGGCGACGTCCAACTGACGCCCACCACGTTCGTGGTCGACAAGAACGGCAAGATCCTCAAGCGCTACGTGGGCGAACCCGAGTGGGATGCGCTGCACAAACTGCTGGATGGGGCGTTGGGGGCAGCGTGATACCGCGCTGCAGTTGAGTGGATAAAACGGGCATCTTCAACGTGGCCTTGCTGCGGCATGGATTCGTCGATGCGGACCAAGCCCTGGCACGCGTGGATGACATGCCGATCGACATCGCCGCCCGGGGCCGGTTGCGGGCTCGCATCAGGCGTTGGGCGACGGCTGCAAGAAGCGTCGCCGAAACGTCCACCGTCAGCGACCCAAAAGCCACCTTGTAGCCACACGTGGCAGGCTCCGCCTTCAATCGCCTTGCCATCCCAAGCTGTATGGATATACAGTGAGCGCCAGATTTTTCCTAATTTCTCCCTCGCCGCCGTGTTGCCGGATCTTGCCCCCGATGCCGACGTTGCCGATCCGGCAGCGGATGGCCCTGCCTATCTTGCCCGCCTGAATCCCGAGCAGCGTGCCGCCGTGGAATACGCGGGCGATGCGCCGTTGCTGATCATTGCCGGGGCGGGGTCGGGCAAGACCAATACGCTGGCGCATCGGGTGGCGCACCTGGTGGTGGCTGGGGCCGATCCGCGCCGCATCCTGCTGCTGACGTTCTCGCGCCGCGCGGCTGCCGAGATGGGGCGGCGTGTCGAGCGGATCGTCGATCAGGCGCTGGGCATCCAGTCAGGCGCCGGGCGGGCGGCGCTGCAATGGTCGGGCACGTTCCACGCCATCGGGGCGCGGCTGCTGCGCGAATATGCCGAGACTCTGGGGCTGGCGCCCACCTTCACGATCAGCGACCGGGGCGACTCGGCCGACCTGATGCACGTGGTCCGGCACGATCTCGGCATGTCCGAGCAGACCTCGCGCTTTCCGCGCAAGGAAACCTGCCTGGCGATCTACTCGCGCGTGGTGAACACCCAGTTGCCGCTGGAAGTGGTGTTGAAAACACAATTTCCGCGCTATGCGATGTGGGCCGACGCGCTCCGGACGCTGTTCGCCGGCTATGTCGAGGCCAAGCAGAAGCAGCAGGTGCTCGACTACGACGACCTGCTGCTCTACTGGGCGCAGGCGCTGACCGAGCCGAGCATCGCGCAGGACATGGGGGCGCGCTTCGACCACGTGCTGGTGGACGAATACCAGGACACCAACGCGCTGCAGGCGTCGGTGCTGCTGGCGCTCAAACCGCACGGGCGCGGGCTGACCGTGGTGGGCGACGATGCCCAGTCGATCTACGCGTTCCGGGGCGCCACGGTGCGCAACATCCTGGACTTCCCGACGCAGTTCGCGCCGGCGGCCGAGCAGGTCACGCTGTCGCAGAACTACCGCTCGACGCAGCCGATCCTGCAGGCGGCCAATGCGGTGATCGGGCTGGCCGCCGAGCGGTTCACCAAGGACCTGTGGTCGGTGCGCGAATCGGCGGAGAAGCCCGGCGTGGTGGTGGTCAATGACGAGGCCGACCAGGCGCGCTTCGTGGTCGAGCAGGTCCTGGCGCGGCGCGAATCGGGGCTGGCGCTGATGCACCAGGCCGTGCTGTTCCGCGCGGCCGATCACAGCGCCCAGGTCGAGATCGAACTGGCCCGGCGCAACATCCCGTTCGTGAAGTTCGGCGGACTGAAGTTTCTGGAATCCACGCACGTCAAGGATGTGATGGCCGTGGTGCGCTGGCTGGAGAATCCGCGCGACCGCATGGCCGGCTTCCGCACGCTGCAACTGCTGCCCGGCGTGGGGCCGAAGACCGCTGCGCGCGTGCTCGAAGGGCTGGAAGCGGCCACCGAGCCGCTGGTGGCGCTCGAAGCCTTCGAGCCGCCGCCGGCCGCCGCGCCGGCCTGGGCTGACCTGCTGACGCTGGCGCGCACGCTGATGGCGCCCGCCTCGCCGTGGCCGTCGGAATTCGAGCAGGTGGTGGCGTGGTACGTGCCGCATCTGGAGCGGATGCACGACGACGCGCCCGCGCGGCAGGCCGACCTGCAGCAGATCGAACGCATTGCCGCCACCTATGGGTCGCGCGAGCGCTTCCTGACCGAGCTGACGCTGGACCCGCCGAGCGCGTCGAGCGACGAATCGGGCGTGCCGTCACGCGACGAAGACTACCTGATCCTGTCGACGATCCATTCGGCCAAGGGCCAGGAGTGGAAGGCGGTGTATGTGCTCAACGCGGTGGACGGCTGCCTGCCTTCGGACCTCGCCACCGGCACGACCGAGGAGATCGAGGAGGAGCGCCGGCTGCTGTACGTGGCGATGACCCGCGCACGCGACCACCTCGACGTGATCGTCCCGCAGCGCTTCTACGTGCACAACCAGGTGGGCTTCGGCGACCGCCACGTGTACGCGTCGCGCACACGCTTCCTGCCGAACCGGCTGATGCCGAATTTCTACAGCCGGTCCTGGCCGCCGCCGCCAATGCCGGGCGACGCGCCGGCCCGGCCCGCGCTGGCGCAGGTGGACCTGGCCGGACGGATGCGGGGGATGTGGAAGTAGTTTCGCTCCCTGCCGGTTTTCTCCCCTCTCCCGCTTGCGCGAGAGGGGAGCAGACACCTCAAAGCCCGTACCGCTTGATCTTGTCGTACAGCGTCGCCTTGCCAACATGCAGCAGGTCCGCCGCCTGGCTCACCGCGCCGCCGGTGCGCGCCAGCGTGTCGGCGATGACCGCGCGCTCGTAGCGCTCCATGCGTTCGCGCAGCGGCGTGGTTTCGTCGGCGGCTTCCGCTTTTGCCGCCGCCCCACCCTCGGGCACGCCGAGCACGAAGCGGTCGGCGGCGTTGCGGAGTTCGCGCACGTTGCCGGGCCAGGGCCGCTGCATCAGCTGCTGGCGCTGCGTCTCGGAGAGGATCGGGGCGGGCCGCGCGTAGCGCACGGCGGACACCAGCGTGAAATGCTCGAACAGCGGCACGATGTCTTCGCGGCGCTCGCGTAGCGGCGGCAGCGGAATCGTCACCACGTTGAGCCGGTACAGCAAATCCTGCCGGAACGCGCCCTGCGCCACCAGCGCCTCCATGTCGCCCTTGGCGGCGGCCACGATGCGCACGTCGATCGGCACGGACGTGTTGGAGCCCAGCCGTTCCAGCGTGCCCTCCTGCAGCACGCGCAGCAGCTTGACCTGCAGCGCCAGCGGCATGCTCTCGATCTCGTCGAGGAACAGCGTGCCGCCCGAGGCGTGTTCCAGCTTGCCAACCCGGCGCTTGCCGGCGCCCGTGAACGCGCCCGCCTCGTGGCCGAACATTTCCGATTCGAAGATCGCCTCGGGCACCGCGCCGCAGTTCAGCGCAATGAACGGGGCGTCGCGCCGCGTCGACAATGCGTGCAGGCTGCGCGCGGCCAGTTCCTTGCCGGTACCGGTCTCGCCGTTGATCATCACCGGCACGTCGGTGGCCGCCACGTTGGCGATCAGGTCGCGCACCTGTGCCATGGCCGGGGAGCGGCCGATGATGCGCGTGCCCGCCGCCTGCCCCGCCAGCTCGCGGCGCAGCGCCAGGTTCTCCAGTTCGAGCGCGCGCCGCTCCAGCGCGCGGCGTACCGTCTCGGTCAGCCGGTCCGCACCGAACGGCTTCTCGATGAAATCGTAGGCGCCCTCGCGCATCGCCTGCACCGCCATCGTAATATCGCCATGTCCGGTGACGAGGATCACGGGCACGCCGGGCGCCACGTTGCGGCAGTGCTGCAGCAGGTCCAGCCCCGAGGCCCCTCCGAGGCGCACATCGGTCACGAGCACGCCGGGGAAATCGGCGTCGAGGTGCGGCATCGCCGCCTCGGCCGAGGGCAGTGCCAGCACCGCGAAGCCGGCCAGCTCCAGGCTCTGGGCGGTGGCCTGGCGCACCAGCGGCTCGTCCTCGACAAACAGCACGCGCAGTCCGTCTTGCATCGCAATCATGTCCTTGTTCCTTGGTCCTGCGCGGCTCACGCCGCCACGGGCTGCCGCGCCCGCCGCAGCGTCACCACGAATTCGGCGCCGCCCCCGGGCATGTTGCCGGCGGTCAACTGCCCGTCGAACTCGCGCACGATCGACGACGAGATGGCCAGCCCGAGGCCCAGCCCCTGGCCGATCTCCTTGGTCGTGAAGAACGGCTCGAACAGGCGTGGCAGGGCCTCCGGGGCGATGCCGGGGCCGTTGTCGCGCACGGCGATGCGCACGCGCTCGTCGGCCAGCGTGACAATCACCTCCACATGGCCCTCGCCCCGGCCCTCGGCGGCGATGGCGTCCAGCGCGTTGCCGATCAGGTTCAGCAGCACCTGTTCCAGCTTCAGTTCATCGGCCCAGACGCCGAGTTCCGGATGGTGTTCCATGCCATGCACGGCCAGCGTGGCGGTGCCGAGCCGCGGGGCGATCAGCTGCAGCACGTGGTCGAGCGCCTTCTGCACCGGCACCGCGTTACGGCGCTGGCGCGCCTTGCCGGCGAACAGCTTGAGCTGGCCCGTGATCTTGCCCATGCGCTCGGTCAGATCGGCGATGGCGGACAGGTTGCCGGTGGCGGCGTCGAGGTTGCCGCGTTCGAGCAGCACGCGCGTGTTGTCCGAGAACGTGCGCAGCGCCGCCAGCGGCTGGTTCAGTTCGTGGGTGATGCCGGCCGCCATCTGGCCCAGCGCGGCGAGCTTGCTGGCCTGCACGAGTTCGTCCTGCGTCGCGCGCAGCTCGCTCTCGGCGCGCGTGCGCTCGGCCACCTCGCCTTCCAGTTGTTCGTTGATCGCCATCAGGTCGGCGGTGCGCGCCTCGACGCGCCGCTCCAGTTCGTCGTAGGCGGCTTCGAGCAGGCGGCGGCTGTACTGCATGTCGCGCGCCCGCTGGCGGCGCTGGCGCAGGTTGACCAGCAGCAGGCACACGCAGGCGTAGGCGAGCGCCGCCCCGATGGTGGCGCCGCGCGCGCTGGCCAGTACCGGGTCGAGCGGCGCCATGACCTGCATGTTCCAGCCGGCCGGGCCCACGGAGCGATTGATCTCCAGATAGCGGTCGGCGCCGTCCGCGGACAGGCCGAAGCGTTTGCCGGCGTCGTCGATGGCGTCGGGCACATCGGCGCTGCCGCGCTCGCTGCCGGCCACGCGTACCAGCCGCTCGCCGTCGTTGAGCGTGGCGCGCGCCAGCCAGCGCGTGACCGGCGAATCGAGCGGCTGCAGCGGCAGCGGGCGCACATCCACGTCGTGGTACTGGCGGGTCTTGTGGATTTCGGCCTGCAGCGCCTCCGGCAGTGGCCGCAGCGTGCGGTACTGCCAGCCGGGCATGGACGACAGGAAAATCACGCCATGGTTGTCCGACACCAGCAGCGGCTCGCCCCGGCCCGACCCGGCGCGCGGAAACCACTCCAGATTGAGCTTCACCACCGTGACGCCGATCACCTTGCCGGCCGCCTCGATCGGCTGGGCGATGTAGTAGCCCGGTTCGTCGCTGGTGATGCCGATGGCGTAGAAGCGTCCGATCTCGCCGTGGATGGCGCGCTGGAAATAGGGGCGGAAGCGGTAGTCGGTGCCGACGAAGCTGCCCGGCTCGCCATGGTTGCTGGCGGCCAGCGCCAGGCCGTTGGCGGCAATCACGTAGGTGGCCGAGGCCCGCGCGCGGCGGTTGACGTCGGCCAGGTAGTCATTGACCGCCGCGATGCGGGCGGGGTCTTCCGGCGCGGCCAGCAGCGCACGCACCGAGGGGTGCAGCGACACCAGCGCGGGCAGGAATTCGTAGCGGTCGAGCGTGGATTCGAGCGTGGCCGCGTAGCGGTCGGCCCGCATGGCCGTGGACTGCTGCAGCGCCGCAATGCCGCGCTGGACCGACAGCAGCCAGGTCAGCCCACACAGGATCAGCAGGCCGGCCAGCAGCGCCACGGCAAACCCCCACCAGCGCGAGCCGGTGCCCGGCGCTGGCAGCGCGCCGGGTGCGGCGGGGTCGTGCACGGCGAGGAAGTCGTCGGAATGGGGCATCGGGGCGCGCGAAAGCTCTCGCGCCGATGATACCCGCTGCCCGGAGGCGCTGCCCCCGGGCCGGGGACCGGTGCCGGCGGCGCCCGGGGCGGGCGTGCCGGAGCCGGCCGGGGTCACGTCAGCGGGCGTCGGCGAGCGCGACACCGTCATCGTCGCCCCGCAGCACGCGGTTAAGGCGCGCGCGGTCGAGTTCGCGTTCCCAGGCCGACACCACCACGGTAGCCACGCCGTTGCCGATGATGTTGGTCAGCGCGCGGCACTCGCTCATGAAGCGGTCGATACCGAGGATCAGCACCATGCCGGCCACCGGGATCGTCGGCACCACGGCCAGCGTGGCCGCCAGCGTGATGAAGCCCGAGCCGGTCACGCCGCTGGCGCCCTTCGAGGTCACCATCGCCACGGCCAGGATCGTCAGTTGCTGCAGCAGCGTCAGCTCGATATTGGTGGCCTGGGCGATGAAGATCACCGCCATGGTCATGTAGATGTTGGTGCCGTCGAGGTTGAACGAGTAGCCGGTCGGCACGACCAGGCCCACCACGGATTTCGAGCAACCCAGCTTCTCCATCTTCTCCATCAGGTGCGGCAGTGCGGCCTCGGACGAGCTGGTGCCCAGCACGATCAGCAGCTCTTCCTTGATGTACGCCACGAAGCGGATGATCGAGAAGCCCGTGAAGCGCGCCACGGTGCCCAGCACCACCAGCACGAACACGATGGCCGTGAAGTAGAACGTGCCGATCAGCTTCAGCAGCGGCACCAGCGAGCCCAGGCCGTACTTGCCGATGGTGAACGCCATGGCGCCGAACGCGCCGATCGGGGCCACCTTGGTGATCACGTGGACGATGTGGAAGAACACCTTCGAGACCTGGTCCACCATCTCGTGGATCACGCGCGCCCGGTCACCCACGATGGCCAGCGCCGAGCCGAAGAACAGCGAGACCAGCAGGATCTGCAGGATGTCGCCGTTGGCGAACGCGCTGAAGATCGTGTCCGGAATGATGTGCATGAAGAACTCGACCGTGCTCTGGCCGTGCGCCTTCGACACGTATTGCGAGATCGACTTGGTGTCGAGCGAGGCCGGGTCGATGTTGAAGCCCACGCCCGGCTTGAGCGCGTGCGACGCCAGCAGGCCGATCAGCAGCGCGAACGTCGAGACGATCTCGAAGTACAGCAGCGCCTTGCCGCCCACCCGGCCCACCTTCTTCATGTCGCGCATGCCGGCAATGCCGGACACCACGGTACAGAAGATGATCGGGCCGATGATCATCTTGATCAGCTTGATGAAGGCATCGCCGAGCGGTTTCATCTCCACGCCGGTCTGCGGCGCGAAATGGCCCAGCATGATGCCCACGGCAATCGCAAACAGAACCTGCACGTACAGGATCTTGTAGAAGGGTTTCCTCGTCATTGTCGTCCTCGGTGTGTTTGACCGGTGCCGGGCACTCGCAGGTGCCCGCGTCGCGCGCCTCTGGCCCGGGGGCATGGCGGCGCGTCTGATGTAACGATTTGCAACGGACGTGCCACCTGCGGCGTTGCCGCCAAGTCATTGATCTGCAAGGAAAAATCGGGGCGCAGGCGCGCGCGGCCGTCCGGGAGTCCGGAAAACCGGAATCGCAGGCTCCGGGGTTTCGGACATCGGCGATGTCCGGGGAGGTATCAAAAGTGTCTTTTACGACTCATTCAGGGCGATCGGCGTCTGCTGGAACGCGAAATGCAGCGTCCGGTCACGCAGCAGGGCATCGTCGTTTCCGGATTTCCGGTCTTGCATCCGCTGCGGGTGGCCGGGCCCGACCACGTATAATTCCGACCTTTCCCGATCCAGGCCGCGCGCGGCCGCCAGTGCGAGCCGCTGGCGACGCCCCCACCGGCACGCCGTCATGAGCAGCTACTACAAACACCACGTCTTCTTCTGCCTGAACGAGCGCGACGACGGCAAGGCCTGCTGTGCCGACCACAACGCCAAGGCCATGCAGGAATACGCCAAGAAGCGCTGCAAGCAGTTGGGCATCGCCGGGGCCGAAGGCCGCGTGCGGATCAACAAGGCCGGCTGCCTGAACCGTTGTGAACTTGGCCCGGTGCTGGTGGTCTACCCCGAGGCCGTCTGGTACACCTTCGTCGACCAGCAGGACATCGACGAGATCATCGACAGCCATCTGGTCAACGGCGTGCCCGTCGAACGGCTGATGGTGGATCGCTGAGCCCCTCAACGCCGAGCCGCGCCGGGTCCGAAGCCCGGTTTTTTGTCGTGCCGTTGCCTTTCCTGCCACCATGAACGCGCATACCCAGGTCACCACCATCGCCGGCCCCGTCGGCGCCATCGACATCTCGATCGATCTGCCGCAGAACGAGCCCGTGCGCGGGCTGGCGCTCGTGGCACACCCGCACCCGCTGTTCGCCGGCACCAAGGACAACAAGGTGGCCCAGACGCTGGCGCGCACGTTCGTCGCGCTGGGCTACGCCACGGTGCGTCCGAACTTCCGCGGCGTGGGCAATTCGGCCGGCGAGCACGACAAGGGCATCGGCGAGCAGGACGACCTGCTGGCCGTGATCGACTGGATGCGCACGCAGACCGCGTGGTCGCCCGATGCCGCCACGCTGCCGCTGGCGCTCGGCGGCTTCTCGTTCGGCAGCTTCGTGCAGACGCACGTGGGGCGCCGCCTGGCCGAGGCCGGCACGCCCGCCGAGCGGCTGGTGCTGGTGGGCACGGCCACGAGCCGCTGGGAGGTGGCCACCGTGCCCGCCGACACCATCGTGATCCATGGCGAGCAGGACGAAACCGTGGCGCTGGCCAGCGTGCTGGACTGGGCGCGGCCGCAGGACCTGCCGGTCATCGTCATTCCCGGCGCCGACCATTTCTTTCACCGCAAGCTGCACCTGATCAAGCAGCTTGTCGTCAACGCGTGGGTACGGTGATCCGTCCCGTCCGCGCAACCTTTTTTTCGTTGGATATCCGCACATGCTGAACAGAGCCACGCCGCACTTCGCATCCGCCCTCGCCCCGGTCGCCGTTGCCGCGACCCTCGCCGCCGCGCTTGCCGCCGCCCCCGCCGCCGTCCTGGCGCAGGGCGTGCCGATGCCGCAGGTGGCCGCCAAGTCCTGGATGCTGTTCGACGTGACCAGTGGCCAGGCCCTGGCATCGCAGAACGCCGACCTGCGCATCGAGCCCGCGTCGCTGACCAAGATCATGACCGCCTACCTGGCGTTCGAGGCGCTCAAGGAAAAGCGCCTGACGCTGGACCAGATCGTCACCCCCACCGACATCGTGCGGAAGGTGAAAAGCGATGAATCGCGCATGTTCATCGAGGCCGGCAAGCCGGTCAGCGTGCAGGACCTGCTGATGGGCCTGATCGTCCAGTCCGGCAACGACGCCGCGCTGGCGCTGGCCGAGGCCGTGGGCGGCTCCGAGGAAGGCTTCGTGGCGATGATGAACCGCGAGGCCCAGCGCATGGGCATGAAGAACACGCACTTCACGAACACCGACGGCGTGCCCGACCCGGACCACTACACCACGGCGGTGGACCTGGCCACGCTGACCACGCGCCTGATCAAGGACTTCCCCGAGTACTACACGATGTACTCGCAGAAGGAGTTCACCTATAACAAGATCAAGCAGCCCAACCGCAACCGCCTGCTGTACATCGATCCGACCGTCGACGGCGTGAAGACCGGCCACACCAAATCCGCCGGCTACTGCCTGATCTCGTCGGCCCAGCGCCCGCTGGCCAACGTGCCCAACGGCCAGCGCCGCCTGGTGTCGATCATGATCGGCACCGCGTCGGACCAGGTGCGCACGCAGGAAAGCCTGAAGGTGCTGAACTACGGCTTCCAGTTCTTCGACACGCTGCGCCTGTACGACAAGGGCCAGGTCCTGGCCACGCCCGATATTTACAAGGGCAAGTCGGGCACGATCAAGATCGGCGTGTCGAACGAGACGTTCGTCACGGTGCCCAAGGGCACGGGCGGCCGCCTGAAGCCGGTGCTGGAGCGCCAGGAACTGCTGATCGCGCCGATCACGGCCGGCCAGCAGGTGGGGACGGTCAAGCTGATGGACGGCAACAACAAGGTGGGCGAGTTCCCGGTGGTGGCGCTGGAGGAAGTGCCGGAAGCCGGCTTCTTCGGCCGCCTGTGGGATACGATCCGCCTCTGGTTCAAGCGCAAGTAATTAGACAGATCCGAGAAGGTTGGCAATGACGACAGATCCGAAGAACGGTCCGCTGATTCCGGGCGACATCCCGCCCGAGCAGTCGCTGATCGAATACCCGAGCGATTTCCCGATCAAGGTCATGGGCGCGATGCAGGACGGCTTTGCCGAGGCCATCGTGACGCTGATCCAGGAATTCGACCCGAACTTCCACGCCGGCAAGATGGAGATGCGTCCGTCGCGCAACGGCAACTACCTGGGCCTGACCGTGACCGTGTGGGTCACCAGCCGCGAGCAGCTCGACGAGCTGTACCGCACGCTGACGGCCCATCCGATGGTCAAGGTGGTGCTGTAAGCGCATGAACGTCATCACCCTGAAGCCGGGCAAGGAAAAATCCCTGCTGCGCCGCCATCCGTGGGTCTACGCCACGGGCATCGCCGCGACCGAGGGCCGCTGCGAGGCGGGCTCGACCGTGGTCATCCGCGCCGCCGACGGCCGCTTCCTGGCGCGCGGCGCCTATAGCCCCGAATCGCAGATCCGCGCCCGCGTGTGGACATTCGACGAGAACGAACCCGTGGACCACGCGCTGTTCAAGCGCCGCGTGGCCGCCGCCGTGGCGCACCGCCGGCAATGGGTGCGCGACACCAGCGCCGTGCGGCTGATCTTCGGCGAGGCCGACCGTATTCCCGGCCTCGTGGTCGATTACTACGGCGAAGGCGAACGCGGCCAGCTGGTCTGCCAGTTCAACTCGGCCGGCGTGGAGCAGTGGAAGGATGCCCTGGTGCAGGCGCTGGTCAAGGAGACCGGCTGCCCGAACGTCTACGAGCGGTCCGACGCGGCCGTACGCCAGCGCGAGGGCCTGGAACTGGTGACCGGCGTGCTGGCCGGTGCCGAACCCGATCCGGAACTGTCGGTGACCGAACACGGCGTGAAGTACTACGTGGACGTGCGCAACGGCCACAAGACCGGCTTCTACGTCGACCAGCGCGACAACCGCAAGCTCGTGGGCGACCTGGCCCAGGGCCGCGAGGTGCTGAACTGCTTCTGCTACACCGGCGGCTTTTCGCTGGCCGCGCTGCGGGGCGGCGCCGCCTCGGTGACATCGATCGACTCGTCCGGCGACGCTCTCAAGATCGCCGCGAACAATGTGGCGCTGAACGGCTTCGACGCCGGCCGCGCCACCTGGCTCGACGCCGACGTGTTCAAGATGCTGCGCGAGTTCCGCGCCGAAGGCCGCCAGTTCGACCTGATCGTGCTGGACCCGCCCAAGTTCGCGCCGTCGGCCGCCCATATCGACCGCGCCGCACGCGCCTACAAGGAGATCAACCTGGTCGGCATGCAGCTGCTGCGCCCGGGCGGCCTGCTGTTCACGTACTCGTGCTCGGGCGCGATCGGCATGGAGCTGTTCCACAAGATCGTGGCCGGCGCCGCCACCGACGCCCGCGCCGACGCCCGCATCCTGCGCCGGCTGTCGGCCGGCACGGACCACCCGATGTCGGCGGCCTTCCCGGAAGGCGAATACCTCAAGGGCCTGCTGCTGGAGAAGGTCTGACCGGCGCTGTCCGAAAATGCCTTGGAACTGTCTTCTGGTGGTCATATTGACCGCCTAAGATTCGTCTCACGGTAAGGCATTGGCAGGTGTCTGACCGTCTCTTCTTATCAGTCTTCGTGGTAATGGCCCCGCTCTCACGAGCGGGGCGTTTTTTTGGTACGGCTTGCGCGGCGGCAAATCGCCCGCCATGGCTTCGGGGTAGCGTGCGACATTGTCAGCCGTACCGCTTCCATGAGACGCCTGCCCGAACCCATCACTGCGCCAATTGCCCTGGCGCACACCACATCCGTCACCACCACCCTGCCGTGGTTCGTGCAGCGCGCCATGTATTATCCGGAGCCATGCACGTTCACTCCGCTGGTCAACGGCGAAGAAGCGTTCCGGGACGTCCATGACGCCATCGCGGGCGCCCGCCATAGCGTGGATATCATCTGCTGGGGCTTCCAGCCGTCGATGTTCTTCCGGCGCGGCCAGGACGGCCACGGCACGGAATGCATCGGCGAACTGCTGGAGACAGTGGGCAAGCGGGGTGTCAAGGTGCGGGTACTGTGCTGGGGCGGGGCGGTGCTGGGCCTGCCCGGTATAGCCTCGCTGGCCGGCCCTGAACCCAACATGCCGGGGCGGATCACCGCCTACATGCGAACCCGCCCCGATCCCCGCAGGAATCCCGACGAGTTCGACCGCTACTGGTACTGGTGCGCCTCCAAGCGGGATCCCAGGCAGTTGACACTGCGCAACCTCATCATGCAGCCGTCGGTAGTGCTTTCGGCTATCCCGTCGGTCTGGCAGCTCGCGGCGTTGCGCAATGTCGACTTCATGACGCGGGACTTCCCCTTCGACGATCGCCTTGAAATCAGCTTCCGGACGGCGTTCTTCGGCAAGGACGAACGGCGCACGGCCGGCACCCGCGCAAAAGGCGGGCTTGCGATGGGCGCGGCAGCCCCCTCCCACCACCAGAAGATGGTGCTTGTGGACTACGAACAGCCCGAGTGCGCGGTGGGCTACGTCATGGGCCACAACATGCTCGACGCCTACTGGGACACCGACCATCACAGCGCGGTCACCCGGACCGGGCATCAGGGGCGCAACGGTCCCACGCCGCGACAGGACATCTCCAGCCGCGTGACCGGTCCCATCCTGAAATGCCTCAACCATGTGTTTTGCGAATCGTGGGACAGGGAAACGGACGAGGGTCTCGGTGATCGCCGCAAGTCCGCCGCGGCCCTCCACAAGTGCCGAGAAGGGCACGGCGCAAAGGTCATGGCACAAGTGCTGCGGACCCATTCGCAGAGCGGCTGGCGGCGTAAGGACGGCGCTTTCGAACCCGTCCAGCACACTGACATCCTGGCCATGTACCTACAGGCGGTCAACAACGTGTCGAGCTTCGTCTATATCGAGAACCAGTACTTCCGCTACCCCCCGGTCGCCGACCAGATCAAGGAGGCGGTCGTGGCCCAACTCAAGGGCGGCCGCGACCCCGGCGAGCATGGCTCCCTCCACCTGTTCGTGGTGACGAATTCCACTGACGAAGGCATGGGCGACGGCACGGTCAACACCTATCGGATGCTCGACGCGCTCGGTCGGGCCGACACCATCCCCGGCGTGGCCGCGCTGGAGCGTCAGGACGACCTCGAAGCGCTCTACGCCGCTGCGCTCAAGCACGAGGAGCGCGCGCGCAGGAGGTTGTATGACGCGGAGCGGATGCGGGGGTTCGACGACACGGCCGGCGCCCGCCAGGCGCAGGCCGAGGGGGAATACCTGCTGGAACAGGCAGAGCGCAGGAAGGCCGAAATCAAGCAGCAGATGAACGAACCGCAGGTCATCGCACCCGTAGACATCCCGGGCCTCAAGGTCCACGTCTGCACGCTGGTGGCGCCCGACTCTCTGCCCGGTAAATGGATCGACGTCTATATCCACTCGAAACTGATGATCGTCGACGACGTGTTCATGACGCTGGGTTCGGCCAACATCAACACCCGCAGCATGGAGGGCGACACCGAACTGAACATCTGCCATGAGAATGCGGCCGTGACGCAGCCTTTGCGGCGGCGGCTTTGGGATATTCATACAGGGGGGCGGGGTGGGCAGGAGAAGGTGGGAGAGGCTTTTAGAGAATGGACGAAGCTCATCAAGAAGAACAAGGACCGAAAGTTGAGTGGCGAAGGACCCGCGGCGTCCCTGATCGAGTTCTATCGCGACGACCCAAAACGAACCTACTGGGACTAAGCCATGCGCACTCTGATTCCAACTCTGCTCCTCGCCTTCACATTGACCGCCTGCTCCAAGGAGTCCAAACCCTTGTACAACGTTCCCGATATTCCGGGCCTCCGTGCCAACCTTGCCTTCACTTGCGCACAGGAAGCCGACCGACTGCCACCACTCGACCCGGAGGCTGACGAACTGTTTCGGTATGGCCGCTACCTGCAGCTGCGGCCCGGTCCGAAGGAGTTCGACGACGTGGCGCGCTACTACCGCATCGCAGCCGCGCATGGCCATTACAAGGCCAACACGAATCTGCAACTACTGATCTCGCAAGGTTTTGCCTGGTCGCCATTCCGTGTCCGGGAAAGCATCGACCTCGCCAGCCAGTTGATCGATGCCGGCGTGCCGTCTGGCTACTACGACATTGGCTTCTACTTGAATCGTGGCTTTGGTCTGAAACAAAACCGGGAAATGGCGCTGCGCTACTTCCGAAAAGCCGCTGATCTGGGCAATCCGGCGGCACAGTTTTATGTGGCAGAGCATCTGCGACCAATGGACAAGGCACCCGACATTGCCATCCAGATGTTCCAATGCGCCGCAGACCAAGGGCATGGCAAGGCAGCGGACACATTGGGGATCATCTTCGACGGTCGCGAGCAATATGCCGCTGCGCTTCCCCCGTACCAGAAGGCAGTACAAGCCGGTCTCTATGCCTCGGCCCATATGCTCGCACAAGCCTTCGACAATCCGTCAACTGACAGCTTGTACTACCTCGCACTCACCCCCGATCCCGAGCGCGTGCGCCGCTACAAGGAGATCGACAAGTTCCTCAACCGCTGGGAATACCACAACCCCAAAATCCCCGATCTCGACCAGATCGTCCCACTGCCCCCCGCCCCGCTGCCGGAATGGGACGGTACCTTCCAGTGGAAGCGGGAACGGGATGCCGCCGGGCCGCCGCCCCAGCCCTCCGACGCACTCATCCGGCGTCTGGCGCAGGCCAAGAAGCTCGATCCCGCCACGGGCTTGCCGCTCGACCTGATGCCGGAGCCCAAGGCCACGCTGAAAACGCTGCCGCCGCTCGGGACGCTGGTCAACTCCGGGGAGCCCTGTCCACAAAACGGGGTGTGGTGTGTCCCGAACGGATTGGGCCTCGACCCCGATTTCAGGAAACAGCATTTCACCGAGGGAACGACCATGCCCCGGCTGATCTACGTGAATCCGCGGCGTTACATGTGGCTCGACCGCTGGCTTGGCTACCGTTACGTCAGCGCCGCGATGACTTGGGAGTTGGTGGCCTATCGCGACCGGCCGGCGTGAAGCCGGCGTGGCCTAGACCCCTGCCTCTACCGCCCGCCACGCCACCCGAAACTCCCTATAATCGAACGATCGTTCAGTTCATCGCCAGCCGAACCATCATTCGAGGAGACTTCATGCCCGGCGCCAAACATATTCCCGCTGCATTGCAGAACCTGGCCCTGCCCGTCATCGCATCGCCGATGTTCATCGTCAGCTACCCGGAGCTGGTGCTGGCGCAGTGCAAGGCCGGCATCGTCGGCTCGTTCCCGGCGCTCAATGCCCGCCCTGCCGAACTGCTGGGCGAGTGGCTGACGCAGATCGAGGCCGGGCTGGCGGAGTTCCGGGCGGCTAACCCCGGCAAGCCGGTGGGTCCGGTGGCCGTGAACCAGATCGTCCATGCCTCGAACGCGCGGCTGGAGCAGGACGTGCGGGTCTGCGTGGAGCACAAGGTGCCGGTTTTCATCACGTCGCTGCGCGCGCCGGTCAAGGAGATGATCGACGCGGTGCACAGCTACGGCGGCATCGTGCTGCATGACGTGATCAACATCCGCCATGCCGAGAAGGCCATCGAGGCCGGCGTGGACGGGCTGATCCTGGTGGCAGCCGGCGCGGGCGGGCACGCCGGCACGCTGTCGCCGTTCGCGCTGGTTGGCGAGGTGCGCAAGATTTTCGACGGCCCGATCGCGCTGTCCGGCTCGATCGCCACGGGCGACGCCGTGCTGGCCGCGCAGGCCATGGGCGCCGATTTCGCCTATGTGGGCACGCGCTTCATCGCGTCGCAGGAGGGGCATGCCAGCGCCGAATACAAGCAGTCGATCATCGGCTCGGCGGCATCGGACATCGTCTACACGAACCTGTTCACGGGCGTGCACGGCAACTACATCCGCGAGAGCATCGTGAATTCGGGGCTGGACCCGGAAAACCTGCCCGTGGCCGACAAGACCAAGATGGACTTTTCGAGCGGCGCCTCGAAGGCCAAGGCGTGGAAGGACATCTGGGGCGCCGGCCAGGGCGTGGGCCAGATCGAAGACATTCCCACCGCCGGGGAGATCGTGGCGCGCATGAAGGCCGAGTACGATGCGGCGCGCGCCCGGCTCGGGCTGGTAGCATAAGGGCCTTCAGCGCCCCGCTTGTCCGACCGTTGCCAGCCCAAGACCCCGACCAACCGATCGACCCCGCCGACCTGCCCGGTACGCTGACGCACCGCGAGCGCGTGATCCGCGCGTTCTGGGTCACGCTCGGCGCGCTCAGCCTCGTGCTCGGCTTCATCGGCATTTTCCTGCCGTTGCTGCCGACCACGCCGTTCGTGCTGCTGGCGGCGGCCTGCTTCGCGCGGGGTTCCGAGAAATTCCACCACTGGCTGGTCACGCATGAGCGCTTCGGGCCGCTGGTGCGCGACTGGCAGGCGCATCGCAGCATTCCGCTGCGGGCCAAGTGCCTGGCGCTGTCGATGATGTGGCTGTCGATGGGCACCACGGCCTGGCTGCTGCGGGCGCGGCCCGTATCGTCGCTGACGCTGCTGGCCATCGGGGCCGCCGTGACCGTCTGGATGGTCAGGCTGCCCACGCGGCCGCGCGGCGGGTATCCGCAACCGGATACCCATGCTGGCGCCGGCGACCAGTCGTCTCAGTCGTAGCGGCGCGCGTCCTCGATCGTCCTGCCGTCCTGCGGCAGCGCGCCTTCCGCCACGAACTTCACCTCGCCGCGCAACCGCAGGACTTCCCGCATCGATTCGGCCACGGCACGGGCCAGCGCGTCGTCGCAGCGCGTGGCGTCGCAATGGAGCGTCATCGTATCGGCGCCCACCGTGCCGGTCACCACCAGCCGCGCGGCGCGGATCTCGGGGTGGCGCCGGATCACATCGGCCACCTGCCCGGGGTGCACGAACATGCCCTTGACCTTCGTGGTCTGGTCGGCGCGGCCCAGCCATCCCTTGAGGCGGATATTGGTGCGCCCGCAGGGACTGGCCTTGGTCCAGGAATCGGTGACGATGGCCGACAGGTCGCCCGTGCCGAAGCGGATCAGCGGATAGTCGCCATTGCCGAGCACCGTGACCACCACCTCGCCCACTTCACCCTCCGGCATCGGCTGCGTGCCGCCCGGCTCGACAATCTCCACGAGCACGCCTTCGTCGACCACCCAGCCGTCGCCGCCCTCGGTTTCGTAGGCGATCAGGCCCACGTCGGCCGTACCGTACATCTGCCGCGCCGTGACGCCGTGATCGCGCAGCCAGCCGCGCAGCGCCGGCGGGCAGGCCTCGCCCGAGACCAGCGCCTTCGAGAGGCTGCCGCACGGCTGCCCCATCTCCTGGCCGCGTTCGATCAGCAATTTCAGGAACGACGGCGTGCCCGCATAGGCAGACGGCTGCAGGCTCGCCAGCGCCTGCACCTGCGATTCGGTCTGGCCCACGCCGGCCGGAAACACGCAGCAGCCCAGCCGGTGCGCGCCGGTTTCCATCATCATGCCGGCCGGCGTGAAGTGATACGAAAACGTGTTGTAGACCAGTTCGCCGGCGCGGAATCCCGCCGCGAACATGGCGCGGGCCGTGCGCCACCAGTCGGCGGCGTGGCCGTCCGGCTCGTGGATCGGCCCCGGCGACTGGAAGATATGCCGCAGGCCGCCCACCGGCGTGGCGTTGAGCCCGCCCAGCGGCGGCGCCCCGCGTTGCCGCGCGGTCAGTTCGGATTTGCGCGTAACCGGCAAGCCAGCCAGCGCCGCGCGCGAGGTGATGTCGCGGGCGTCGACATCGCACAGGATCTCGGCGAAATACGGTGCGTGCGACTGGGCATGCGCCACCTGCCGCGCCACGGCCGCGAGCAGCGCCGCCTCGCGTTCGGCAGGCGCGCGGGTTTCCAGCGAATCGAAATAGTCACCCATGATGGAAGCCATCCCAGGAAAACGGAATTTGGACGAAATATGATGCGAGGTCAGGCCAGCCAGCGCTTGCGGCGGCGATAGCTCTTGACGTCGCGGAACGATTTGCGCGCGCTGCCTTCGGCATCGTTGGCGGCCACGCCGAGGTAGAACTCCTTGACGTCCTCGTTGGTGCGCAGCGATTCGGCATCGCCGTCCATCACCACGCGGCCGTTCTCCAGGATGTAGCCGTAGTCGGCATGGCGCAGCGCCACCATCGTGTTCTGCTCGGCCAGCAGGAAGCTGACCCGCTCGCGCGTGTTCAGGTCGCGCACGATTTCGAAGATTTCCTCGACGATCTGCGGCGCCAGGCCCATCGACGGCTCGTCGAGCAGGATCATCGACGGCTTGGCCATCATTGCGCGGCCGATGGCGCACATCTGCTGTTCGCCGCCCGACGTGTAGCCGGCCTGCGACTTGCGCCGCGTCTTCAGGCGCGGAAAGTAGCCGTAGATCTTCTCCAGCTCGTCGCGCGTCTCGCCGCGCGAGAGGCCGCGCGTGTAGGCCCCGGTCAGCAGGTTCTCCTCGATGCTGAGGTGGGCGAAGCAGTGCCGGCCCTCCATCACCTGGATCACGCCGCGCTTGACGAGGTCGTTGGGCGTGAGCTGGTCCACGCGCTGGCCCTTGTACTCGATCGAGCCCTTGGTCACATCGCCGCGCTCGGCGTGCAGCAGGTTCGAGATCGCCTTGAGCGTGGTGGTCTTGCCCGCCCCATTGGCGCCCAGCAGCGCCACGATACGGCCCTCGGGCACATCGAGCGACACAC
The DNA here is from genome assembly GCF_004217045.1 of Cupriavidus agavae. Taxonomy (GTDB): domain Bacteria; phylum Pseudomonadota; class Gammaproteobacteria; order Burkholderiales; family Burkholderiaceae; genus Cupriavidus; species Cupriavidus agavae. Next base: position 387,756 of record NZ_SGXM01000003.1, on the reverse strand, counting down.
CCTTGAGCACCAGGATCACGTGGTCGTAGATGACTTCGATGTTGTTGACGGAGAGGAGGGTCATGGTTCTTGTCCCGATGCGTGTGTTTGCTCCCCTCTCCCGCACGCGGGAGAGGGGAATCCAAGCCTCAGCCCTTCACACAAGCCGGCGTAATCCCCTTCTCCTTCGCGTACTGCGCGGCGTTGGCCTTGAACAGCGGGTGGATCAGGCTCTTGTTGCCTTCGATCCAGTCCGAGACCACCACCCACTTGGTGCCGTCCCACTGCTGGATCTTCACCTTGCCCGAGCCCTCGTGGTTGTCGCAGCTGGTCTTGATCTCGGGCAGCAGGCCCGTGGCGCCGAGTTGCTGCAGCCGCGCGTTGGTCACGTTCAGGTTTTCGAAGGCCCAGCGCATCTGGTCGCCGGTCATCACCTTGCCCTTGCCGAACTTGTCCTGGGCCACACGGATCGCTTCCACGGTCACCACGGCCGCCGACACGCCGCGGTTGTAGAGAATCGAGCCCACCTTGTTCTTGTCCTGCATGTTGCCCTTGCCGGCGGCATACACCACCTTCTCGATATCGGCGATCAACGGCACGTTCTTGCCGGCCACGTTCCAGGTGGCGCTCATGTAGCCCTTGGCGGCGTCGCCGGCCGGCACGGTGTCTTCCTCGGAACCGGCCCACCACGAGCCGATCATCTTGTCGCGCGGATAGCCCACCTTCTGCGCGGCCTTCAGCGCGGTCTGGTTCATCACGCCCCAGCCCCAGAACACCACATAGTCAGGATTCTCCTGCCGGATCTTGAGCCACTGCGCGCCCTGCTCGTTGCCGGGGTGCGCCACCGGAATCTCGACGAGGTTGAACTTGTTCAGGCGCGCCTCGGCCTGCATGGCAACGATCGGCTCCTTGCCATACGCCGAGTCGTGATAGAGATAGACGATCTTCTTGCCGGCCAGCGAGCCGCCGCTCTTCGACGCCAGGAACTTGACGATGGCCGACGCCTGCATCTGGTACGTGGTCACCAGCGGGAACGCGTACGGGAAGACCGAGCCGTCCACGGCGTCGGTGCGGCCGTAGCCCATCATCACGAGCGGCACCTTGTCGGCCGAGGTCTTGTCGACCAGCGCGTACGAGATGCCGGTGGACATCGTGTGGTACGCCGTGCCCTTGCTGGTGGGGTTCTTGGCCTTGAGGCGCTCGTAGCACTCCACGCCCTTGGCGTTGTTGTACTCGGTCTCGCACTCTTCCCACGACAGCTTCACGCCGTTGACCCCGTTGTCCTTAAGGTTGACGTAGTTGAGGTAGTCGACGAAGCCGCCGTAGAACGACTGGCCGTTGGCGCCATACGGCCCCACGCGGTAGCTGGGCAGCGCCACGAACTGGTCGTTGGCCTGGGCCATGGCTGGCAGCGACGGCGCCAGCAGGGCAGCCGCGACGCTGACCACCAGGGCGGCGCGCTGCACGTTACGGAATACGGTTGTCATGACAGTCTCCTTCACCTCGGTCGGGTGTAGTTATCGGTGCGACGTTGAATCGATGACGGCAAATTAAAGAAACGGCTAGTGGGGGAACGGCCAGAGCCGCAGCTTCTCCTTGGCGATCTGCCACAGGCGCGCCAGCCCGTGCGGCTCCACGATCAGGAAGAAGATGATCAGCCCGCCGAACACCATGAGCTGGATGTGCGACACCGTGGCGTTCGTGAACGGCAGGTGCAGCAGCGCCGCCAGCCCGGGCAGCGTGTTGTCGAGGAAGATCGGCAGCAGCAGGATGAATGCGGCGCCCAGGAACGACCCCAGGATGCTGCCCACGCCGCCGATGATGATCATGAACAGGATGCGGAACGACAGGTCCAGCGAGAAGCCGTCCGGCTCCACCGAACCCAGGTAGCAGAACGCGTAGAGCGCACCCGCCACGCCGCAGTAGAAGGAGCTGACCGCGAACGCCAGCAGCTTGGTGCGCATCAGCGGGATGCCGATGACCTCGGCGGCCACGTCCATGTCGCGCACGGCCATCCAGGCCCGGCCCGTGGCGGAACGCACGAGGTTCTTGGCCAGCAGCGCCAGCACCGTCACCACGCCGAGCACGAACAGGTACTTCTTCACCGGCGTGTCGATGGCGATGCCGAACAGGTCGAGCCGCTGCGCCGTGATCACGCCCGACGAGCTGTTGTTCGAGAACCAGGGGAACTTGGTCAGCGCCCAGACCACGAAGAACTGCGCCGCCAGCGTGGCCACGGCGAGGTAGAAGCCCTTGATGCGCAGCGACGGCAGCCCGAACGCCACCCCCACCAGCGCCGCCGACAGCCCGGCCAGGATAAAGGTCAGCAGCACCGGGATGCCCTCGATCCGCAGCTGGAAGTTGTAGGCCGCGTAGGCGCCCACGGCCATGAAGGCCGCCGTGCCGAGCGAGAGCTGCCCGGCGTAGCCCGTCAGGATGTTCAGGCCGAGCGCCGCCAGCGAGAAGATCAGGAACGGGATCAGGATCGCGCTGAGCCAGTATTCGCTGCCCGTGAACGGGACGACGACGAACGCCACCGCCATCAGCAAAACAAAGAAAATACGATCTTGCCGGATCGGGAAGATCTGGCTGTCGGCAACGTAGCTGGTCTTGAACTGGCCGGATTCGCGGTAGAGCATCGTGGTCCTCCGTCAGACGCGGTCGATATGTTTCTCTCCGAACAGCCCCTCGGGCCGGACGAGCAGAAACAGCAGCGCAAACACATAAGGGAACCAGCCCTCGATGCCCCCGAAGTTCCCGCCGAACATCGACTGGAACACGGGCGGGATGTAGATCTCGGCCAGCTTCTCCGACGCGCCAATGATCAGCCCGCCGACGATGGCGCCCGGTACCGACGTGAAGCCGCCCAGGATCAGCACGGGCAGCGCCTTCAGCGCCGTCAGCGTCAGGGCGAACTGCACGCCGTTGCGCGAGCCCCAGAGCATGCCCGCCACCAGCGCCACGAAGCCGGCCACGCCCCAGACGATGGCCCAGATGTTCTGCAGCGGAATGCCCAGCGACAGCGCCGCCTGGTGGTCGTCGGCCACGGCGCGCAGCGCGCGGCCCACCTTGGTGTACTGGAAGAACAGCGCCAGCGCGGCCACCAGCACGGCGGCGATCCCCGCGGCAGCGAGGTCGAACTTCGAGATGACGATGTTGAACTGCGTCAGGATCGATTCGATCGGCTCGTCGACGATGCCCAGCTGGATCGGCCGCACCTCGTTGCCGAACAGCAGCGGTCCCAGCCCTTCCAGGAAGAAGGACAGCCCGATGGTGGCCATGAACAACGTGATCGGCGGCTGGTTGACCAGCTTGCGCAGCACGAAGCGCTCGGTGGTCATGCCAACGATGATCATCACGACGAACGCGCCGATCACGGCCGCCCACATCGGCATGCCCTTGTCCATCAGCCCCACCACGGCCAGCGCGGCGAAGTACACCATCGCGCCCTGCGCGAAGTTGAATACGCCGGACGCCTTGTAGATCAGCACGAAGCCCAGCGCCACGAGCGAATACATCAGCCCGGAGAGCAGCCCGCCGATCAGGATCTCGAAGAAGAACGTCATCGTAATTTCCTGAGTTTTGCCAGCGCCGCGCTCAATGCGACGTGCCGAGGTAGGCCCGGATCACGTCGGGATTCGACTTGACCTCTTCGGGCGTGCCATCGCCAATCTTCTTGCCGTAGTCCAGCACGACCACGCGGTCCGAGATGTCCATGACCACGCCCATGTCGTGCTCGATCAGCACGATGGTGGTGCCGAACTGCTGGTTCACGTCGAGGATGAAGCGGCACATGTCCTGCTTCTCTTCCACGTTCATGCCGGCCATCGGCTCGTCGAGCAGCAGCATCGACGGCTCGGCCGCCAGCGCGCGCGCCAGTTCCACGCGCTTTTGCAGGCCGTAGGGCAGCCGCCCGACCGGCGTCTTGCGAATCGCCTGGATCTCCAGGAAGTCGATCACTTCCTCGACGCGGCGGCGGTGCTGCATTTCCTCGGCACGCGCCGGCCCCCACCACAGCGCGTGCGCGAACACGCCCGTGCGGAACTGCGTGTTGCGGCCGGTCATGATGTTGTCGAGCACGGTCATGCCCTTGAACAGCGCGATGTTCTGGAACGTGCGGGCGATGCCCTGCCGCGCGGCGGCCGTGGGGTGCATCTGGCGCCGCTCCTGGCCCCGGAACACGATGCGGCCCTGCTGCGGGTGGTACACGCCGTTGATCACGTTCAGCATCGAACTCTTGCCCGCCCCGTTCGGGCCGATGATGGCGCGGATCTCGTGCTCGCAGACGTCGAACGAGATATCGGTCAGCGCCTTCACGCCGCCGAACGACAGCGAGATGTTCTGCAGGTCCAGGATCACGTCGCCGCGCGTGTGCGTGCCGACCGTGGTCTCGGGGCGATGGGCGTCGCCGGTGCGCGCGTGATCGGCATGGCCGGCGTCGCCATGGCCTGCGTGCCCGGGCGCCCCGATCGTGCCGGGCGCCACGGCCGAGCCGGTCGCGTCTACCCGGGCCATCGGGCCCTGCCATGCGGTGCGGGTTGCGGTCATGCTTTCCCCTCGTTCGATCACGCGGCGCGCGCCCCGCCCACGGGCGGGAAGCGGCGCGCATCCATCAGCTTCAGCGTGGCCGAGACACTGCCTTCGCGGCCATCCTCGAACTTCACGCGCGTTTCAATGAACTGCTCGGACTTGCCGGCGTAGAGCGCCTCCACCAGCGCGCCATATTTCTCGGCGATGAAGCCGCGCCGCACCTTGCGGGTGCGCGTCAGCTCGTCGTCGTCGGGGTCCAGTTCCTTGTGCAGCACCAGGAAGCGCGCCACCTGCGAGCCGGCCAGCATGGCGTCGTTCGCCAGGTCGGCGTTCACCTGCTCCACGCATTCGGCGATCATCGCCAGCACGTCGGGCTGCCCCGCCAGGTCCACGTAGCCCGCGTACGGCAGGTGCCGGCGCTCGGCCCAGTTGCCCACCGCATCGAAATCGATATTGATGAACGCGCAGACCCGGTCGCGGTCGGTACCGAAGGCCACGGCCTCCTTGATGTATGGGAAGAACTTGAGCTTGTTCTCGATGTACTTGGGCGCGAACATCGAGCCATCGGCCAGCTTGCCCACGTCCTTGGCGCGGTCGATGATCTTCAGGTGGCCGTCGGCATCGATCACGCCGGCATCGCCGGTCATGAAGTAGCCCTCGTCGTTGATGGCCTCGCGCGTGGCGTCGTCACGCTTGTAGTAGGACTTCAGCAGCCCCACGCCGCGCACCAGCACCTCGCCGTTGTCGGCGATGCGGATCTCCATGCCCGGCGCCGCCGGCCCCACCGAATCGAACTTCACGTTGCCGTCCGGCTGCAGGCAGACATAGGCGCAGGTTTCGGTCTGGCCGTAGAACTGCTTCAGGTTGATGCCGATCGAGCGGTAGAAGCGGAACAGGTCCGGCCCGATGGCCTCGCCGGCGGTGTAGCCCACGCGGATGCGGCTCATGCCGAGCACGTTGCGCAGCGGGCCGTACACCGCAATTTCGCCAATTCCGTAGCGCAGGCGGTCCAGCATCGACACCGGGCGCTTGTCGAGGATGTCGGCGCCGCAGCGGCGCGCCACGTCCATCGCCCAGTGGAACAGCTTGCGCTTGAGCCAGCCCGCGTCCTCCATGCGGATCATGACTTGCGTCAGCAACCCTTCGTAGATGCGCGGCGGCGCGAAGTAGTAGCTGGGGCCGATCTCGCGCAGATCGGTCATCACCGTTTCACGAGATTCCGGGCAGTTCACCGTGAAGCCGGCCACCATGGCCTGCGCGTACGAGAACAGGTTGTCGCCTACCCACGCCATCGGCAGGTACGACAGCACATCGTCAGCGGGGCCGAGTCCGTCGAACTGGCAGCCGTTGCGCGCCGCGCCGATCAACCCGGCGTGCGAATGGCAGACGCCCTTCGGCTTGCCCGTGGTGCCCGAGGTATAGAGGATGATCGCGGTGTCGCCGGGCGCGCCCTGCGCCACAGCGGCATCGTAAAAACCTGGATTTGCCTGATCGAACTCGCGCCCGATCTCCTGCACGCGCTCATAGGAAAGCAGCGAGGGATGGTCGTAGTCGCGCAGGCCGCGCGGATCTTCGTAGATCACGTAACGCACCGCCCGGCCACGCGAGGCCAGTTGCGGCTCGACTTCGAGCAGCTTGTCCACCTGCTCCTGATCCTCGACGATGGCGAATTCGATCTCGGCATCGTCGAGCACGTAGACCATCTCGTTGGCGATGGCGTCCTGGTAGAGCGGCACGGGCACGCCGCCCAGCGCCTGCGCGGCGGTCATGGCCCAGTACAGGCGCGGGCGGTTGTCGCCCACCACGGCCAGGTTCATGCCCCGGCCAAAGCCGAGCGCCGCCAGCCCGCACGCCAGCGCGCGCACCTGCTGCGCCGCCTGGGCCCAGCTGTAGGTCTGCCAGATACCGAGATCCTTCTCACGATGGGCCGGATGGTCGGGCCGCTGCGAGGCATGCGCCTGCAGCCATCGCGGGAAGGTCGTTGCCGACGATTCCTGCATCGCTGTCTCCTCTCCCCCGCGGATGGCGTAGGTGCCATGCCGGGTATCAAGCCGCCTGACCGGTCGCTATACTGGGCGTTTTCGCGTCGTTGCCGCATCGCGGCACGCCGGTTCCGTGTGATCGTAAGATAGCCGATGCCATCTGACCGGGTTGTCGCGCCGGCGACAATTCCGGGTTAATCCCTACGGGAGCCCGATGCCTGCCGCCTCATCCCACGACTTCATCGACCGCTGCGCCTGGGCCGTCGATCTCAGCCCCGAGCAGCGCGAACGCGTCAAACGCGTGACTACGGTGCGCGAGTACGCACAAGGCGACTACGTCTGTCACAAGGGTGAAATGGCCGAGCACTGGCTCGGCGTGGTCGAAGGCATCGTCAAGATCACCACGGTATCGCCCTCGGGCAAGTCAGTCACCTTCACGGGCGTGCCCACCGGCGGCTGGTTCGGCGAGGGCGCCGTGCTCAAGTCCGAGATCCGCAAGTACGACGTGATGGCCCTGCGCCGCTCGCGCATCGCCTTCGTGCCGCGCGACACTTTTCAGTGGTTGCTGGATACCAGCCTGCCCTTCACCCGCTTCCTGCTGATGCAGTTCAACGAGCGGCTCGGACAATTCATTGCGGCGGTGGAATACGAACGCCTGCTTGATATCGATTCCCGCGTGGCGCGCGCGGTGTCATCGCTGTTCAATGAACACCTGTATCCGGGACTGGGCAATACGATCGAGATCTCGCAGGAAGAGATCGGCCTGCTGGCGGGGATTTCGCGGCAACGCGCGAACCAGGCGCTGAAGGTGCTGGAGCAGCAGGGGCTGGTGCGGGTGGACTACGGGGTGATCGAGGTGCTCGATCTGGAGGGGTTGCGCCAGTATGGGGAGTGATGCGTTTTTCCTCCTGCCGGTTTGCTTCCCTCTCCCGCGCGCGGGAGAGGGAAGCTTGGCCGATGGGAGTTGAAGCCTTACTTGCTATAAACGTACACCCCCCGCCCAGTCTTCCGTCCCAGATACCCGGCCGCCACCATCTCGCGCATCAGCATGGCCGGGCGGTATTTCGGATCGGCGAACTCGGTGTAGAGCACTTCCATCACCGCCAGCATCGTATCCAGGCCAATCATGTCGGCCAGCGCCAGCGGGCCGATCGGGTGGTTGCAGCCGAGCTTCATCCCTTCGTCGATCTCCTCGGGCGATGCCAGGCCCTCGCCCAGCACGCAGAACGCCTCGTTGATCATCGGGCAGAGGATGCGGTTGACCACGAATCCGGGGCTGTTCTTCACGGTAATCGGGTACTTGCCGAGCTGTTTGGCCAGCGCCTCCACATCGGCGTGCGCGGCGTCGCTGGTTTGCAGGCCGCGGATCAATTCCACCAGCGCCATCATCGGCACCGGGTTGAAGAAGTGCATGCCGATGAAGCGGTCGGCGCGTTGCGTCACGGCGGCCAGCTTCGTGATCGAGATCGACGAGGTGTTCGACGCGATGATCACGTCCGGGCCCACGATGCCGTCGATCTGCTTCAGGATCTTGACCTTGAGGTCGTAGTTCTCGGTGGCGGCCTCGATCACGATGTCCGTGCGCTTCAGGTCCTCGTACAACGTGCTGCCCTGGATGCGCGCCAGCGCGGCGGCCTTGTCGGCCTCGGTCGCCTTTTCCTTCTTGATCAGCCGGTCCAGGCTGCCCGCCACCGTGGCGATGCCCTTCTGCACGGCGGCGTCGCTGATGTCGACCATCACCACGTCGAGGCCCGCCACCGCGCACGCCTGAGCAATACCGTTGCCCATCGTGCCGGCACCCACGATGCCTACTGTCCTGATTGCCATGTCTCGCTTCCTTCGGTTGTTTCAGTGATTTCGTAATGGGTTGATTCGGGTCAGGCGCCCTGTTTCGCCAGCGTGGCCGCCAGGCGCTCGGCGTGGGCCCTGAGCACTTCCATGCTCTGCTGCTCGCGGGCGTGGCCACGCAGCGCCTGGTCCGCGTAGCGCGGCACGATGTGGAAGTGCACGTGCGGCACGGTCTGGCCGGCGGCGGCGCCGTTGAACTGGCTGATCACCACGCCATCGGGGCCGAACGTCTCGCGCACGCCGCGCGCCACGATCTGCGTGGCGCGAATGGCGGCGGCGGCAGCCTGCCCGGACAGGCCGAACAGGTCGACGGCCGGCTCCTTCGGCACCACCAGCGTGTGGCCGTCAGATTGCGGCATGATGTCCAGGAACGCGATGGTGTCGGCGTCCTCGTAGACCTTGAAGCAGGGAAGTTCGCCGCGCAGGATGCGGGCAAAGATGTTGTGGCTGTCGTACTCGGCTTGCATGGCGATTTGGCGGTTTTACGATGATGTGGCACGCGTGCGGAAACGCTGAGTGTAGCCCCAGCGCCCCGCCGCGTGAACCACCCGCACCGGCTATCGCGCTCCTTCCGGCTACATATTGCGCCGATACTGCCCGCCCACCTCGAACAGCGCATGCGTGATCTGCCCCAGCGAGCACACGCGTACCGCGTCCATCAGCACAGCGAATACATTGCCGTTGTCGATCACCGTCTGGCGCAGCCGGTCGAGCATCGCCGATGCATCGGACGAATGGCTGCCCTGGAATTCCGCCAGGCGGATCAGTTGGCTCTGCTTCTCGTCGTCGCTGGACCGGGCCAGTTCCAGCGTCTGTGGCGTGGGATCACCGTTCGGATTGCGGAACGTATTCACGCCGATGATCGGCAGCGTGCCGTCATGCTTGAGTTGCTCGTAGTACAGCGATTCCTCCTGGATCTTGCCGCGCTGGTAGCCGGTCTCCATGGCCCCGAGCACGCCGCCGCGCTCGGCAATGCGCTCGAACTCCTGGAGCACCGCTTCCTCCACCAGATCGGTCAGTTCCTCGATCAGGAAGCTGCCCTGGTTCGGGTTCTCGCACTTGGCAACGCCCCACTCGCGGTTGATGATCAGCTGGATTGCCAGCGCCCGGCGCACCGACTCCGCCGTGGGCGTGGTGATCGCCTCGTCATAGGCGTTCGTGTGCAGCGAGTTGCAGTTGTCGTAGATGGCGATCAGCGCCTGCAGCGTGGTGCGGATATCGTTGAAGTCGATCTCCTGCGCGTGCAGCGAGCGGCCCGAGGTCTGGATGTGGTACTTGAGCTTCTGGCTGCGCTCGTTGGCGCCATACTTGTCGCGCATCGTCACGGCCCAGATGCGGCGCGCCACGCGTCCCAGCACGCTGTACTCGGGGTCCATGCCGTTCGAGAAGAAGAACGACAGGTTAGGCGCGAAATCGTCGATATGCATGCCGCGCGCCAGATACGCCTCCACATACGTGAAGCCGTTGGCCAGCGTGAAGGCGAGTTGCGAGACGGGGTTCGCGCCGGCCTCGGCGATGTGGTAGCCCGAGATCGACACCGAGTAGAAGTTGCGCACCTGATGGTGCACGAAATACTCCTGGATATCGCCCATCACCTTCAGCGAGAACTCGGTCGAGAAAATGCACGTGTTCTGGCCCTGGTCTTCCTTGAGGATGTCGGCCTGCACCGTGCCGCGCACGTTCTGCAGCACCCACGCCCGGATCTTGGCTTCCTCGTCGGCGGTCGGCTCGCGGCCGTTGTCGGATCGGAATTTCTCCAGTTTCTGGTCGATGGCGGTGTTCATGAACATGGCCAGGATGGTCGGCGCCGGGCCGTTGATCGTCATCGACACCGACGTGCCGGGGCTCGTCAGGTCGAAGCCGTCATAAAGCACCTTCATGTCGTCGAGCGTGGCGATCGACACGCCCGAGTTGCCCACCTTGCCGTAGATGTCGGGCCGCTCGTGCGGATCTTCGCCGTACAGCGTGACCGAGTCGAACGCCGTGGAGAGCCGCTTGGCGTCCATGCCTTCCGAGACCAGCTTGAAGCGCCGGTTGGTGCGGAACGCGTCGCCCTCGCCCGCGAACATGCGCGTGGGGTCTTCGCCCTCCCGCTTGAACGCAAACACGCCGGCCGTGTACGGGAAGCTGCCCGGCACGTTCTCGCGCATCAGCCATTTCAGGATTTCGCCATCGTCCTCGAAGCGCGGCAGCACCACCTTGCGCACTTTGGTGCCCGACAGCGTCGTGGTGATCAGCCCGGTGCGGATCTCCTTGTCTCGAATTTTTACGACGTACTCGTCACCGCCATAGGCGTCCTGCATCTGCGGCCACATGGCAAGGAGCTTGCGCTCGACCGCCCCCAGCGCCGCATCGCGCTCACCTGCCAACGCTTCGAGCGCCGGGCCGTCGGCATCGCTGTTCGCCGATTTCAGCATGTCCCGGGCCGCGCGCAGTTGCTGGCGCTCGCGCGCCGTGCGGCTCTGCGCCGCCACGCGGCGATGGTAGCCGCGCACGGTATCGGCCAGTTCCGCCAGATAGCGGCCGCGTGCCGGCGGCACGATCACGTTCTGGCCGGTGGAGATGCGGCCCGCCAGCTTCGGCAACACACCCGGCTTGAAGTCCAGTCCGCGCGCGGCCAATGCCTCGGCCAGGCCGTGGTAGAGCATGGTCACCCCGTCGTCGTTGAAGCGCGACGCCTGCGTGCCATAGACCGGCATGTCCTCGGCCTTGCCGTGCCACTGCTCGCGGTTGCGCTGCACCTGCTTGGCCACGTCGCGCCACGCGTCCTGCGCCCCCTTGCGGTCGAACTTGTTGATGGCGACGAAATCGGCGAAGTCGAGCATGTCGATCTTCTCCAGCTGGCTGGCCGCCCCGAACTCGGGCGTCATCACGTACAGCGAGAGATCCACGTGCGGCACGATGGCCGCGTCGCCCTGCCCGATGCCGGACGTTTCCACGATCACCAGGTCGAACGATGCCGCCTTGCACGCCGCGATGACGTCGGGCAGCGCCTGCGAGATCTCCGAGCCCGCCTCGCGCGTGGCCAGCGAGCGCATGAAGATCTGCGGGTGGTTGATCGCGTTCATGCGGATGCGGTCGCCCAGCAGCGCCCCGCCCGACTTGCGCCGCGAGGGGTCGATCGAGATCACGGCCACCGACAGCGCGTCCTGCTGGTCGAGCCGGAAGCGGCGGATCAGCTCGTCGGTCAGCGACGACTTGCCGGCGCCCCCCGTGCCCGTGATGCCGAGCACCGGCGTGGCGGCCGCCTGCGCGCGCTCGTGCAGCGCGCTGACCAGCGCCGGGTCGGCCTGGCCGTTCTCCAGTGCGGTGATCAGTTGCGCCAGCGCGCGGCGGTCGCCGGCGGCCACGGCATCGAGCGTGGTCGGGGCGTAGCGCGTCAGGTCGATGTCGCAACGCTGCACCATGTCGGCAATCATGCCCATCAGGCCGAGCCGCTGGCCGTCCTCGGGGCTGTAGATGCGCGCCACGCCGTACGCCTGGAGTTCGCGGATCTCGTCGGGCACGATCACGCCGCCGCCGCCGCCGAACACCTGGATGTGCTCGCCGCCCTGCTCGCGCAGCAGATCGATCATGTACTTGAAATATTCGACGTGGCCGCCCTGGTAGCTGGAGATGGCAATCCCCTGCACGTCTTCCTGCAGCGCCGCGGTGACCACCTCGTGCACGGACCGGTTGTGGCCCAGGTGGATGACCTCGCAGCCATGGGACTGGAGGATGCGCCGCATGATGTTGATCGACGCGTCGTGGCCGTCAAACAACGACGCCGCCGTGACAAAGCGCACCTTGTTGGCCGGGCCGCTGCCTGCGGACGTCTTCGGACTGACCGGCGCGGGCCGGCTTACATCGGAAAGATCAGTCATTTGTCTCCACCGCTCTGTTTAGTGGCTGGCTGCTCCTTGCGGCTGGCTGGCGAGGCAGGCCGGCGGTTCTGGCGACCGCGCTCACAGGGGCCGGACGATTATATGACGTTTACGTTAACGTAAGTCGAGGGGCGCGGGTAAGCACCGATCGGGCGGCAAACGTCTTCGACGCATCGTGGCACGGCCAGCCGATTCGGAAAAGTACGAGGGAGGGACGGACCAGGAGGAAGAAGGACCCGGAGACCGCGCCCGCGCCGCGGGAGGTCGGCGCAGGTGATGCGTGCGGCTCCGGTTCCCAGGAGAAAGGGAGGACGGGAGGACGAGACCCGTCAGGCGCTGACTTGCGGGCAGTCGCCGAAGGCGGCAGTCTTGCGGGCGTTCCAGCGGCGCGCCAGTTGGCGGGCGATGAACAGCGCGCGGCGCAGCGACCACGGCGCCGGCACTTCGGTCAGCAGGAAGCGGGCGCTGGCCGATTCCGCCGACAGCCAGACGCGCTCGCCTTCGGTCAGCACGCGGGTATCGCCGGGGCGCAGCCAGATGTCGGCAGGCTGGCCTTCCACAGTGAGCCAGAGCTGGCCTTCGAGCGCGGTCACGCTCTGGCCGTGGCGCGCGCGCCAGCTGACCGGATGGCCGGGTTGGTCGAGTTCGAATGTCCTGAGTTCACGCATCGGTGTCTCCTAGTCTTGCCGGACGCTGCGTGGCCTGTCATGGAAAGCCGGAGGCGCTGCGCCATGGCTTCCATTATTCATGGCGGGGACTACAATCCCATGCACAGTTCCGAACAGTTTTCGTTGAACTGTTCAGTAGTTTTTGCTGACAGTTGCCGCCCCCGCTCCCATGAAACTCCTGCTCGACGCCTCCACGGGCGTGCCGCTGACCGAACAGATCGTGCTCGGCGTGAAATCCTGGATCGCCTCGCGCGAAGCCACGCCCGGCGCCCGCCTGCCGTCGATCCGCGCACTGGCCGCCGAGCACCACATCAGCCGCTTCCCGGTAATCGAAGCCTACGACCGGCTCGTCTCGCAGGGCCTGATCGATTCGCGCCAGGGCTCAGGCTTCTACGTGGCCGAGAGCGCGCTGGCCGGGCGCAATGGCCGGGGCTGGTCCGATCCCAGCCTGGCCGAGGACCTGTCGCTCCACATCATCGACCAGTTCCACCACCCCAGCGGCACGCTGAAGCTGGCCGGCGGCTTCGTGCCCGAGGAGTGGCGCGACGTGGAGGGGCTGACGCAGGCCATCCGCCATATCACGCGCCACGACATCGACAGCGTGATCCACTACGCCACCCCGCTCGGCCACCCCGAGCTGCGCAAGCACGTGCTGACGCGCGTGCGGCAGGTGGGCGTGCAGGCCGAGTTGTCGCAGGTGCTGATCACCTCCGGCGCCAGCCAGGCGCTGGACCTGATCGTGCGCCACCTGCTGAAGCCTGGCGACACCGTGTTCGTGGAAGACCCCGGCTACTACAACCTGTTCGGCCTGCTGCGCATGCACGGCGTGCAACTGGTGGGCGTGCCGCACACGCCGAACGGCCCGGACCCGGAAGCCTGCGAGCGGCTGCTGCGCGAGCACAAGCCCAAGCTGTTCTTCACCAACAGCATCCTGCAGAACCCCACCGGTTCCACGCTGGCCCCGCCCGTGGCCTTCCGGCTGCTCGAACTGGCGCGCAGGCACAACTTCCGCTTCGTCGAGGACGACATCTTCTCGGACTTCCAGCTCAATTTCACCGACCGCCTGGCCACCCTCGACCAGCTCGAACACGTGATCTACATCGGTGGCTTCTCGAAGACCGTTTCGGCGGCGCTGAGGGTGGGCTACGTAGTGGCGGATAAGGCACTGATCAAGGACCTGATCGACGTGAAGGTGCTGACGAGCGTGGCGGGATCGCATTTTGCCGAAGCCGTCACGGCGACCATGCTGGAACGCGGCGCCTACCGCAAGTATGTAGAGCGCCTGCGGGTACGCACGCGCGAGGTGACGGCCGATGCGGTGAAGATTCTCGACCAGTACAACTGGGAGGTGTTCTGCGAGCCGGCCGGCGGCAATTTCCTGTGGGCGCGGCCACGCGCCATCGAGGATTCGCGCGAGATCGTGGCGATGGCCGAGCGCTACGGCATCTCGCTGGCGCCGGGGCACTTCTTCCGCCCCGGCGGCGAGACCTCGGCCTGGGTGCGCATCAACTCGGCCTATGCCGGCGACGACCGCTCGCGCGCCTTCTTCGACGAGGCCGGCAGCCGCTGATCAGCCCTGCGCGTCGCCGCCGTGGTTGTGCAGCACGGCGTTGCGGCGCGAGTAGAGGAAGTAGATCGCCATGCCCAGCAGCAGCCAGACAATGAACGCGATCCACGTCAGCATCTGCAGGTGCAGCATCAGGAAGACGCAGAACGCCACGGCCAGCAGCGGCACCACGGGCACGCCCGGGCAGCGGAACGCACGCGGCAGGTCGGGCTGGGTCCGGCGCAGCACCAGCGTGGCGATCGAGATCAGCGTGAAGGCGGCCAGCGTGCCGATATTGATCAGCTCGGCCAGCACGTTCAGCGGCACGAACCCGGCAATCGTGGCAAACACGATGCCGACCGCCCACGTGGCCACGAACGGCGTGGCATGCACCGGATGCACCTCCGACAGCTTCTCGGGCAGCAGCCCGTCGCGCGACATCGCAAAGATGATCCGCGTCTGGCCGTAGGTCATCACCAGGATCACGGTGGTCATGCCAAGGATGGCGCCCAGGTCGACAAACCCGGCCACCCAGTTCTGCCCGGCGTACTGCAGCGCGAGCGACACCGGGTGATCGACCCCTTCGAACTTCGCGAACGGCACGATCCCGGTCATGATGGCCGCCACGATCACGTAGAGCAACGTGCAGACCGCCAGCGAACCGATGATGCCGATCGGCAGGTCGCGGCGCGGATTGCGCACCTCCTCGGCCGCCGACGTTACCGCGTCGAAGCCGATGAACGCGAAGAACACCAGCGCCGCCGCGTTGAAGATGCCGGTGAAGCCGAACGGCGCGAACGGCTGCCAGTTGGCCGGCTCCACGTGCCAGATGCCCACCGCGATGAACAGCAGCACCACGGCCACCTTGATCGCCACCATCACGTTGTTGAGCCGCGTGGACTCGCGCACGCCGTACGACACCACCCACGTGATGGCCAGCATGATCAGCACCGCCGGCAGGTTGACCACGGTCTCGACGCCGGGTACCGCCCCCGGCGCGGCCGTCAGCGCCGCCGGCAGCTTGACGCCGAAGCCGGCGATCAGCGACTGGAAGTAGCCCGACCATCCGACCGACACGGCCGACGTGGCCAGCCCGTATTCGAGCAGCAGGTCCCAGCCGATCATCCACGCCACGATCTCGCCGAGCGTGGCGTAGCTGTAGGTATAGATGGAACCGGAGACAGGTATTGCCGACGCAAATTCTGCGTAGCACAACGCTGCAAACCCGCACGCCATGGCCGCGATCACGAACGACACGGTCAGCGCCGGCCCCGCAGTCAGCGCCCCGGTGCCGGTCAGCACGAAAATCCCCGTCCCGACGATGGCGCCAATGCCCATCAGCACCAGATCGAGCGGCCCGAGCACCTTGCGCAACCCGTCATGCTCGCTGACTTGCAGCATGGCTTCGATGTTCTTCTTGCGAAAGAGGCTCATGAGACGGCTCCGGGGTAGATCGGGTGCATTGAATATAGGTGGAACAAGGCGCGCCGGCGACCGGTAGCGCACGTCTTCCGGTCGCCGGCCAATGACGGCGGAAGGGGCGCGATGATACACGCCCCCGCCCGCCGCGCGCCAGCGGCGGTTACGCCGGGCGCTTGCAGTCCAGCACGGCCACACCGTACTGGGCGCCGTTGGCGGTGTTCAGCTTCCACGGCATCACCACGACGTGGCCGTCGTTGGCGCCGTCGCCGATGGTGAGGCTGTATTCGATCGGCTTCGAGGTGGGAGCGATCAGGCCCACGTAGGTGGTGGAATCAATCCGGGAGAAGCGGTTGTCGAGCACGACCGGCACCGAATTGCCATCGGCCTGCTTCACGGCCAGCTCGCCGCTGACGGAGATGACGCCCTCGGCGATGGTCATCGTTGCGCTGCCCGCCAGCGACTCGCCCTTGCCGATGGCGATGCGCGCGGAAGTGATATGCGGCGTGCAAGCCAGCGTGCCATCGGCCCTGGCAACGGTCGAGCGGTTGAACACGGCGTAGGACATCGCGTTTGGTGCATTGACCTCCACGCCGGTCGTCGCATTGACGACCTTGCCCACCCAGCTGCCCAGCGCGAACGATGCATTGCCGGAAATGCCCCCGACTTCGGCGGCATTGGCGGAGCGGAACGCGCCAATCGTCTGGAATGCGCCGTTGGTGTCCTGCGTCACGCCGTTCAGCGGACCTTGCGCGGTATCCATGCCCATCGAGACGAATCGTGCAGTGCTGCCAGCCACGAACGGCGCATCGACCTTGCCCGTGACGACGGTCGGCGCGGGCGCGGGCGGAGCAGGCGGCGCAATGGACGTGCCGCCCGCATGCTTGTCGTCATCACCACCGCACGCCACCAGCGCCATCGCGCACAACGCCACCGCCCCGAGGCGCACTACCCTTGCATCCAGCTTCATGTTGCATTCCCAGAAAGATTCCCCTGCGCGCAGGGCGGCGGACACTCGATGACCGGGGGATTTGTCGGCAGGTCCGGCGCCATGCAAGGGAAAGATGGTCCCCTGCCGCCACGGGCTGCCGTTGGCAGCCGTGGCTGGACGCGAAAGGGTAGCGATGGGGTCGTGGCCGGGAATTGAGGCGGATCAAACCGGGGGCGGCGCCGGCGTTTTTCTGGCGAAACTACGATGAAAAAAGGCGCTCCGTTGCAGAGCGCCCTGGGTACTCGAAAGCAGGAAAATTACTTCGCCACCGGCATCGTGAACTCCGCGCCCTTGGCGATGCTGTCCGGCCAGCGCTGCATCACGCTCTTGTAGCGCGTGTAGAAGCGCACGCCTTCCTCGCCGTAGGCGTGGTGGTCGCCGAACAGCGAGCGCTTCCAGCCGCCGAACGAGTGCCAGGCCATCGGCACCGGAATCGGCACGTTGATGCCGACCATGCCGACCTGGATCTGGCGTGCGAACGCGCGGGCAATGCCGCCGTCGCTGGTGTAGCACGACACCCCGTTGCCGAACTCGTGCGCGTTGATCAGCGACACGGCCTCGGCAAAGTCGTGCACCCGCACCACGCCCAGCACCGGGCCGAAGATCTCTTCCTTGTAGATCGTCATGTCCGGCTTCACGTTGTCGAACAGCGTGCCGCCGACGAAGAAGCCGTTGTCGTGGCCGTCCACCTTGTGGCCACGGCCGTCGGTCACCAGCGTGGCGCCCTCGGCCACCCCCCTGGCGATATAGCCCTCGACCTTGGCCTTGTGCGCGGCCGTGACCAGCGGGCCCATCTCGGCGTCGTCTTCCATGCCGTTGCGGATCTTCAGCGCGGCGGCGCGCTCGGCCAGGCGCGGCACGAGCTTGTCGGCCACGTCGCCCACGGCCACGGCCACCGAGATCGCCATGCAGCGCTCGCCGGCCGAGCCATAGGCCGCACCAATCAGCGCGTCCACGGCCTGGTCGAGGTCGGCGTCGGGCATCACCACGAGATGGTTCTTGGCCCCGCCCAGCGCCTGTACGCGCTTGCCGTGCCTGGTGCCTTCCGTGTAGATGTATTCGGCGATCGGCGTGGAGCCGACGAACGACAGCGCCTGCACGTCGGGGTGGGCCAGCAGCGCATCCACCGCGGTCTTGTCGCCCTGTACCACGTTGAACACGCCATCGGGCAGTCCGGCCTGCTTGAGCAGGTCAGCGATCAGCAGGCTCGGCGACGGGTCGCGCTCGGACGGCTTCAGCACGAACGTGTTGCCGCAGGCCAGCGCCACCGGGAACATCCACATCGGCACCATCACCGGGAAGTTGAACGGCGTGATGCCGGCCACCACGCCCAGCGGCTGGCGCAGGTTCCAGTTGTCGATACCGCCGCCGATGTTGTCGGTGAAATCGGTCTTGAGCAGGTTCGGAATGCCGCAGGCGAACTCCACCACCTCGATGCCGCGCGTGACTTCGCCCTTGGCGTCGGAAAACACCTTGCCGTGCTCGCGCGTGATCAGGGCCGCCAGATCGTCGTGGTGGCGGTCGAGCAGTTCCTTGAACTTGAACAGGATGCGCGCGCGGCGCAGCGGCGGCATTTCCGCCCAGGCAGGCCAGGCCGCCTTGGCGGCGGCCACGGCGGCCGCCACGTCATCGGCCGTGCCCATGGCCACGCGGGCAGCCACCTCGCCCGTGGCCGGGTTGAACACGTCGGCAAAGCGGTCGGTGGCCGCGCGCTGCACGGTGCCGCCGATGTAATGATGGATTTCGGCGATCTGCCGGTTTTCTGCGATGTTCACTGCGGTCTTCCTCTCGGTGTCTCGGTGTCTGCGTGCGGTCTTACTGGATGGACTGCAGCGCCTTGCGCACGGTATCGAACAGTTGGTCGATCTCGGCCTCGGAAATGATCAGCGGCGGCGAGAACGCCAGGATGTCGCCGGTGTAGCGCACCAGCACGCCCAGCTCCAGGCATTTCAGGAACGCCTCGTAGGCGCGGGCGCCCGGGGCGCCGGGGCGCGATTCCAGTTCCACGCCGGCCACCATGCCCAGGTTGCGGATGTCCTTGACGAACGGCGCGTCGCGCAGGCCGTGCACGGCGGCCTCGAACTTCGGCGCCATCCCGGTGGCGCGCTCGAACAGTTTGTCGCGCTTGTAAAGGTCGAGCGTGGCGATACAGGCGGCCATGGCCAGCGGATGACCCGAATACGTGTAGCCGTGCGGCAGCTCGATGCCACCCTGGGGCGCGGCGTTGACGATGGCGTCATGCACGTCGCGGCGCACAGCCACGGCACCCATCGGCACGGCAGCGTTGTTGATGGCCTTGGCCATCGTGATCAGGTCCGGCGTGACCTTCAGGCGCTCGGCGGCCGTGGCGGCGCCGAGGCGGCCGAACGCGGTGATCACCTCGTCGAAGATCAGCAGGATGCCGTGCTTGCTCGTAATTTCACGAAGTTTTTCGAGGTAGCCGACCGGCGGGATCAGCACGCCGGCGGAACCGGCCATCGGCTCGACGATCACCGCGGCAATGTTCGACGCATCGTGCAGCGCCACCAGGCGCTCCAGTTCGTCGGCCAGATGGGCGCCCCACTGCGGCTGGCCCTTCGAGAACGCCGCCTCGGCGATGTTCAGCGTGGCCGGCAGGTGATCGGTGCCGGGCATCACGTTGGCCGACCACATCTTGCGGTTCGGCCCGATACCGCCCACGCCCAGGCCGCCAAAGCCCACGCCGTGGTAGCCGCGCTCGCGCCCGATGATGCGCGTGCGCGTGCCTTCGCCGCGCGCCCGGTGGTACGCCAGCGCGATTTTGAGCGCCGTATCGACCGATTCCGAACCCGAGTTCGTAAAGAAAATACGATCCAGCCCCTGCGGCATCAGCGACGCCACCTTGGTCGCGGCTTCGAATTCGAGCGGATGCCCCATCTGGAACGGCGGTGCGTAGTCGAGCGTGGCCGCCTGCTGGGCGATGGCCTCGACGATTTCCTTGCGCGCATGGCCGGCTGCCACGCACCACAGGCCGGCACACCCGTCGAGGATGCTGCGGCCGTCGTGCGTCGTGTAGTACATGCCGCTGGCCGAGGCCAGCAGGCGCGGCGCGGCCTTGTACTGGCGGTTGGCCGTGAACGGCATCCACAGGGCTTCGAGATCGGGAATCACGGTCTTGGCGGCGTCCATACAGTCTCCTGGTGGCAATGGGTACGATCGGCGGCGTGGCGGCATGCCACGGAATCCGGCAACTCTACCGGCGGGGTCCGAACTAAAGAATATACGGTCTCGATGGCGCCGCCTGACCGTACAGGTCCCGATACGCCAACCGTGCAGGTCATGCGGTGGCACCTACGGGTTAGTACGAGGCCGCAGACCGCCTGTTACAGCCATGAAACACCGGTTTCACGCTGCGGCGCATCAATGGCCCCGCCCCTGACCGGAAGCGCGGGCAACCAGTACACTGTACAGGTTTCCCCCTTCCATCAAGAGTCGCATGCTTCACCTGAACCTCGTCCGCACCCGTCGCGGCGGTGAAACCCTGACCGAGCAGATCGTCGCCGGCATTGCCGAGATGGTGGACCGGCGCGCGCTGCGGCCGGGCACCGCGCTGCCATCGGTACGGCGCCTGGCCCAGCAGCACAACGTGAGCACGTTCACCGTGGCGGAGGCGTACGGCCGGCTGACCGCGCTCGGCTACCTGGCCGCGCGGCCGGGCTCGGGCTATACGGTGGCCCATCGCCACGCCCCGTCCGGCCATGCACGGGCACCGCACTGGGAGGCGCCGGGGCTCAACGCGGCCTGGCTGCTGTCTGATGTCTTTGCCGACCGTTCGGTGCCGATCAAGGCCGGCGCGGGCTGGCTGCCGGGCGAATGGCTCAACGAGGAAGGCTTGCACCAGGCCATGCGCAGCGCGGCACGGGTGCCCGCCGCGCAGGTGTCCGGCTACGGCCATCCGTACGGCTTCGGCGCGCTGCGCGAGCACATCGCCGTCCACCTCAGCCAGTACGGCATGCCGGTGCAGGCGCAGCAGGTGGTGCTGACCCAGGGTGCCACGCAGGCGCTGGACCTCGTGGTGCGCACGCTGCTGCGGCCCGGCGATACCGTGCTCGTGGAGTCACCGTGCTACTGCAACCTGCTCCAGATCCTGCGGCTGGCGGGCCTGCGCGCCATCGGCGTGCCGCGCACGGCGGCCGGGCTCGATACCGATGCGCTCGAGGACGCCATCCGCCAGCACGCGCCGCGCGCACTGTTCGTCAACACCGTACTGCAGAACCCCACCGGCGCCAGCCTCAGCAGCATGAACGCGTTCCGCGTACTGCAACTGGCCGAGCAGCACCGGCTGCTGGTGGTGGAGGACGACATCTACCGCGAACTCGCCCCGGCCGGCTCGCCGATGCTGGCCGCCATGGACGGGCTGTCGCAGGTGGTCTACGTGAACGGTTTCTCGAAGACGATCGCGCCGTCGCTGCGCGTCGGCTACCTGGCCGCCAGCCCTGACCTGGCCAAGGCGTTCGCGCGCACCAAGATGGCGGTGGGCCTGACCTCTTCGGAAGTGACAGAACGGCTGGTCTACTCGGTGCTCACCAGCGGCCACTACGGCCGCCACGTGGGCGCGCTGGCCGAGCGGCTGCGGGCGCAGCAGGACCGGGTGACGGAAAAGATGGAGGCCCACGGGCTGGAAATCATGCTGCGGCCCGAAGGCGGCATGTTCGCGTGGGCCCGGATGGCGCCGGGGCCGGACGGCATGGCGCCCGGCGGCAACCAGTTGGCGACGCTGGCGCTGGAGCACGGCATCTGGCTGGCGCCGGGTTCGTACTTCGATCCGGACGAGGCCGATTCGCCGTGGATCCGCTTCAACGTGGCCACCAGCGATGCGCCGGCGCTGTGGGCGTTCTTCGACGCCATCCGCAGCGGCGTAGCCACGAAGGCGCGCGCCGCCTGACGGATGGCCGCCGCTCAGAAGCGGTGGCGGATGTAGCCGGTGTAGAAGTTGCTGCCCGGGTTCGGTTCCTTGATGCCGGCGTTGGAGATGTGCTGGAAGCGGAAGCCCACCTCGGTGGCAGCGTTCTTGCCGAAGCCCACGCCCACGCCGAGCATGTCGGAGAACTGGAACGCGCTGCCCATGCGGTGTTCGTCGGACGTACCGGCATGGCTCAGCACGCGCAGGCCCACCGACGCCTCGGCGAACGGCACGAAATAGCCGCCGCGCTTTTCCACGCGCAGGATCGGCGAGATGCCGAACTCGAACAGATTCTGCTGGTTCGTGCCCGAGCGCGTATCCCAGCCGGCCAGGTTCACTTCGGCCTGCAGGCGGAACAGCCAGCCCTGCGGGTTGCCATACTGGATCGGCGTGTTGAAGTTGATGCCAACTTCGTACTTGTTGATGTCATGGCTCGGGTCGCGGCCATAGGCCACGTGCACCGCGGGATGTTGCCAGCCCACCAGTTCCTCGGCGCCGGCGGCCGAACTGGCGCCCGCGACGAGTGCGGCGGCGGCCAGGGTGCGGCCAAGAAGCTTGAGTCGGGCGTGGGGGGCAGTGTGCATGCGGTGTTCTTGTTTTGCTGTCTTCATGTTGGAAGGCATCGAAGAGAGTGAAGCTTGGAAAAGACGCACGCGATTTGCCCGATCCGTCCCGCGCACGTCAGCACACGGGGCGCGTCAGGTCCAAAGCCGTTCAACCAGCCAGCCAGCAGTGAGACAGATGCCGAGCCAGGCGGCGATGCAGCTTGCGATAAATCGGTACGTCATTGTTTGAATGAACAGCAGGTGGGATTTTTTGGACGAATTTTTGCGAGGCATTATACATGCATCCATGAATGTATGTATCAGGCGCGTTGCAAGCGTCACGCGAATGCCAAGGAATTTGATTCGTCAGTGAAATCCCATCGCAATAATGCCAGTGCCCGTGGAAAGTTGCAGACGGATGAAACGCCGGCGCCGCACGGACCGTTGCGAAGTGGACGAAATACGATTTGGGGGAGTTCGGGGCGGGCCGGCGCAGGCAATGGCCGGCAAGCCCCCGGGAGGGCCGCCGGGAGGCCGGGAAAGCGCTTTTCGATCAGGGACTTACGAGGCCGGGCCGCGCAGGAACGGCAGCACTTCGGCGAGCAATTGCTCGGGAATTTCTTCGGCGATGTAGTGGCCGCACGGCAGCGCGTGGCCTGTCACCCGGCGCGCCACCTTGCGCCACTCTTCCAGTGGCTGGAAACACTGTCCCACGGCGCCGTCGCGTCCCCACAACGCCAGCATGTCGCATTCGACCTGCCGGCCGGCTTCGAGGTCGGCGCGGTCGTGTTCGAGATCGATGCCGGCGCTGGCCCGGTAGTCCTCGCAAAGCCCGTGCGCGGCACCGGGCAGGCGCAGGCAGCGTTCGTACTCGGCAAGGGCGGCTTCCGTGAACGGCCCGAGCCCGGCGCTGCGGCTGCCCATGGTCTGGCGCAGGTACTGCGCGGGGTCGGCCTCGATCAGCGTCTCCGGGAACGGGGCCGGACGGATCAGGAAGAACCAGTGGTAGTAAGCCCGCGCAAAGGCTTCGTTGGTCTGCGCATACATCGCCAGGGTCGGTGCGATGTCGAGCGTGACGAGCTTCTCGACGGCCTGGGGATGGTCCAGCGCAAGCCGGTGCGCCACGCGGGCGCCCCGGTCGTGGGCGAGCACGCGGAAACGCGCGAAGCCCAGATGGCGCATCACGGCCATCTGGTCGGCAGCCATCGTTCGCTTGCTGTAGTTGCCGTGATCCGGCAACCCTGCCGGCTTGCCGCTGTCGCCGTAACCGCGCAGATCGGTCGCCACCACCGTGAAATGCCGCGCCAGCTCGCCCGCCACCTTGTGCCAGATCACATGCGTTTGCGGGTGGCCGTGCAGCAGCAGCAGCGGCGGGCCCTCGCCCCCCACCACGGCGTGGATCGGTACGCCGTCATGATCGATACGATGCGTGGCAAAACCTTCAAACATGGGGGTCTCCTCGTCTCTGCGGTGCTGGGACACGTCTGCCGGTAGTCTATCCGCGAACCGGAGCGACATTGTTTCGCGCCGCGCACGTCATTCGGGCCTGGAATTCAAGAAACGGTAACGCCCTGCTGGCAGCAGGGGCGTGGCCGGTACGGATCGTGCCGCTGGTACGCTCAGGACTTTTGCAGCGCCACTTTCTCCGCCATGCATACGCACAATTTCTCCGCGTGGACGCACTCGCACGTCTTCGACACCGGCAACCAGGCCGCCGAGCGCGGCACCCGCATCGTGATGTGGGTCACGCTGGCCATGATGGCCATCGAGATCGCCGCGGGCCTCGGTTTCAATTCGATGGCACTGCTGGCCGATGGCTGGCACATGAGTTCGCACGCGGTGGCAATCGGATTGTCCGCCTTCGCCTACGCCGCCGCGCGCCGGCTGGCGCAGGATGCCCGCTTCACGTTCGGCACCTGGAAGATCGAAGTGCTGGCCGCGTTTGCCAGCGCCGTGTTCCTGCTGGGCGTGGCCGGGCTGATGGCCTTCGGATCAGTGGAGCGCCTGCTGAGCCCGGAGCCGATCCACTACCGCGAGGCCATGGCGGTGACGGCGCTTGGCCTGCTGGTGAACCTGGGCTGCGCGCTGATCCTGGGCGGCGCCCACGGGCACGGGCACGACCACCACGGCCACGGCCACGACCATGCGCATGGACACGGGCACGACCACCACCATCACCACCACCACGACATCAACCTGCGCGCCGCCTACCTGCACGTGGTGGCCGATGCGGCCACGTCGCTGCTGGCCATCGTCGCCCTGGCGGGTGGCTGGTGGCTGGGCTGGAGCTGGCTCGACCCGGTCATGGGCCTGGTGGGCGCCGTGCTGGTGGGCAAGTGGGCGATCGGGCTGCTGCGCCAGAGCGGCACGGTGCTGCTCGACCGCGAGATGGACCACCCGGTCGTGGACGAAGTGCGCGAGGTACTGGCCCGGTTCGCCGATGCCGGGCACGGCGAGGAAGGAACGCGCGTCGCCGACCTGCACGTCTGGCGCGTGGGCCGCGAGCAGTTCGCCTGCATTGCCAGCCTGGTCACGCACGACACCGACTTGACGCCGCAACGCGTGCGCCAGGCGTTGTCGATCCATCAGGAACTGGTGCATGTCAGCGTCGAGATCAATCTCTGCGCTGACGCCGCACCCCACCGATAGGCAGCCGGGCCGCCGGCTACGGCATCAGCAGGATGGCCCCGGTGGTCTCGCGCCGCTCGGCGGCCTCGTGGGCGCGCGCCACATCGGTCAGCGGGAACCGTGCGCCGATATCGACCCTGACATGGCCGGCGGCGATCGCGTCGAACAGGTCGCGCGCGTTGGCGCGGAAGCGCGCCGGGTCCGCATTGTGCGGGAACACTGACGGACGCGTCAGGAACAGGCAGCCCTTCTTGTTCAGCAGTTCCGGCTCGATGGCCGGCGCCGGGCCGGAGGCCGCGCCGTAGAGCACCACCAGGCCAAACGTCTGCGCGCAGTCAAGCGAGCCCAGGAAGGTGTCCTTGCCAACCGCGTCGTAGACCACGGTCACGCCGTGCCCGTCGGTGGCCTCGCGCACCTGCTTGACCCAGTCACCGTGGCTGTAGTCGATCGTCACATCGCAGCCGGCCGCCCGCGCCCGCTCGCATTTGGCCGCCGAGCCGGCCGTGCCGATCACGCGGGCGCCGAGCGCCTTGGCCCAGCCGCTCAGTATCTGTCCCACGCCGCCCGCCGCCGCGTGTACCAGCACGGTATCGCCGGGCTTCACGGCATGGGTATGGCGCACCAGGTATTGCGCGGTCATGCCCTTGAAGATCGTGGCGGCCGCCTGTTCGTCGCTGACCGCGTCGGGCAGCTTCACAAGGCGATCGGCCGCCACGTTGCGGCCCTCGGCATACGCGCCAAGCCCCGCGTTCATATAGGCCACGCGATCGCCCACGGCCACATCGGATACACCCTCGCCCACGGCCTCGACCACGCCGGCGGCCTCGAACCCCAGCCCGGTGCCGGCCGGCAGCGGATAGACGCCGCGCCGCTGGTAGATATCGATGAAGTTGAAGCCGATGGCCGTGTGCCGCACGCGGGCCTCGCCGGCGGCGGGCGGCGGCAGTTCCACCGATTCGAGCCGCATCACCTGCGGCTGACCAAATTCGTGAAGACGGATGGCGCGGACTGCGGTGGGCATGGGGTCTCCTTGAGATGAGACCCGATTATTAAGGGAAATACGATTTCCTGCCGGGCGTCACTGCAATTCGGCGCACATGCACAGCGCGCTGGTGTTGCGCAGCCGCTGGAACTCCTGGCTTTCCTGCACTTCCTCGGGCAGCTTGGACGCGTGGATCAGAGAGAAGCCGTAGCGCGAGAAATAGCTGGGGCACGTGGACGTCAGCAGCACGGCGCGGCGGATGCCATTGGCCCGCGCGCGCATCATCACGGCACTGATCAGGTGGGTGGCGATACCCTGGTCGCGCCATTCGCGCAGTACCGCGACGGACCGGATAATCGCCGTATCGCCAAAAAGCTGGGCACACGCGCAGCCAATCAGCTGGGATTCGAGCACCGCCACGTGGAACTCGCAGGCAAGGCGCGGCAGATCGTCCACGGGCAGGCCGCACCGCTCAAGGACGGCCCCGATGGCTGACACGTCCGCCGGCTGAGCCAGGCGGATTCGCAGATCTCTAATCATCGTGAGCCTCTGTTTCTCTCATCACATTGGGACGGATACGCCATGGAAGCCCTGCATGGTGAAGCGCGTGCGCCAAGGGGAGCGGTGCGATGCTGGCGAATGGTGCACGTGCCCCACACTATCGCAATCGGCGTGCGGATTCCAGAAGGGAAAGCACTGAAAGCGACGGCCTGGATGCATGGACTGCCTGACTTCGCCACGAGCACGAAACAGGCCATCGCGGCGCAGCAGTATTACCGCGGTGCGTGACAGCATCGGGTAACGGCATCGGGAACGAAAACTGGAGCGGTAAAACTGGAGCGGTGGAGGCGGGGATACGGAATCGAACCGTCGTAAACGGCTTTGCAGGCCGTCGCATAACCACTCTGCCACCCCGCCACGGGGAAGGCGGAACCGGACGGACCGCCTGTGGTGCGGGCGCAGTGTAGCCGAAGTCGGAAATTCGTGCAGGACACGGCGCAAAGGCGCCGGCCGGCGCCCCTACCCGCCGAACTCGCCCATCGCCGCCTGGAGGTAGTTCTGCAGGCCGACCTTGCGCACCAGTTCGAGCTGCGTCTGCAGCCACTCGATGTGGTCCTCGGTATCGTCGAGGATTTCGGTCAGGATGTCGCGCGAGACGTAGTCGCCCACCGACTCGCAGTATTTGATCGCTTCCTTGAGGCTGGTCTGCGACACCAGTTCGAGCTTGAGATCGCAGCCGAGCATCTCCTCGGTGTTCTCGCCGACCATGAGCTTGTCGAGGTCCTGCAGGTTGGGCAGGCCTTCGAGCATCAGGATGCGGTCGATCAGCTTGTCGGCATGCTTCATTTCCTCGATGGACTCGTCGTACTCGTGCTTGCCCAGCGACTTGAGCCCCCAATGGCCGTACATCCGCGCGTGTAGAAAATACTGGTTGATCGCCGTCAGTTCATGGCGGAGCTGCCCATTCAACAACTGAATGACTTTCTTGTCGGCTTTCATGGCGGCATTCCCCAGAAAATCCCCATCGATGATTTTCATGGTAATTCGCCAGCCCGGAAGGTCAAGCTGGATGCGGCTTTCCGGCTTCCGAATGCATGATCCGGCGATTTGGAACTGATATTGATTCCGATTCCCGAAAATAAAACGGCGCCTCGCGACGGAGGCGCCGGATTAATCGCACGGCTGATTATTCACCGCTCGCGCGATAGCGGTTCCGCAAATCGCGGATCAGGTCATGATTGCGCAGCACGCCCTGGTATTGGCGTTCGATCAGCGCGCGGATATCGAAGCTGAGGTCGGTTTCCTGCAGCGCATCGGCGTATTTCTTCTTGGCGACGTCCTCGCCCTTCTCGGTTTCTTCCAGGATTGCCAGGTCCGAGCGGTCGGACACGGCACTGCGCAGGCTCACCCAGCCGCGATGGATCGCACCGGCCATGCTGCCGTGGTCCTCGGGCTTGGCGCCCAGCGCCGTTACCTGGCTCTGCAGTTCACGCACGGCGGCGCCGCATTCCGTGGCCCGGCTCGAAAACAGCGTCTTGAGTTCGGGATTCTTGGCATCCTCGGCGGCCTTGCGGAAGCCTTCCTCGCCATCGCGCGAGACTTCGATCAGGTCGTTCAGTACAGACACGTTGTTGTCAGCCATCACAGACTCCTCATCATCTCCTGGGGCGCGTCGCCCTCGGTTGGACGCGCCATGGAACATTCCGCACGCTGCTCGGCGCAGCGCGCGGCCCTTGGTTCCAAGATAGAGGAGACGGCTTGGCAGGACTGTCGGGACGGCTCGCAACCGGGTGTCGGCCTGCGCCTACACCCTTCCCGCGTCCGGCGGGTCAGTCCAGCAGGTGGCCCATGCGCGACCTCTTGGTCGCCAGATACTTCTCGTTTTCGGAGTTCGAGGGCACGATATGACGCATCTGCTCGGTCACCACGATGCCGGCATCTTCGAGCGCCTTGATCTTGACCGGATTGTTGCTCATCAGCCGCACCGAAGTCACGCCCCACTGGCGCAGGAAATCGGCGGCGAAGGCATAGGTGCGGGAGTCGATGGCCTGCCCCAGCGCCAGGTTGGCGTCTACCGTGTCGAGTCCGCCGTCCTGCAGCGCATAGGCGCGGATCTTGTTCGACAGGCCGATGCCCCGCCCCTCATGGCCGCGCAGGTACAGCAGGATGCCCCGCCCTTCCTCGGCAATCTTCTTCATCGCAAGGTCGAGCTGCTCGCCGCAGTCGCAGCGGCAGGAGCCGAACACATCGCCGGTCAGGCACTCGGAATGCAGGCGGACCAGGACGTTCTCGCCCGAAATATCGCCCATCGACAGGGCCAGATGCTCGGTTCCGGTATCCACACCCTGGAAGGCATGGGCGGTGAATTCTCCGTAGCTGGTCGGCAGGCGGGCAGAGCCGATCAGCTCACTTTCTAGGTCTTTCATATGGTGTGCAGGGCTGGAAGCGCCATGGTGCCCGCGCGGCATGATGCAGGGACGGGGCAGGCGCACCGCGCCGGGCCGATTGGGAGGCGCTGGCGCAGCATGCCGGCAAGGATACCCCGAAATGCATTCCGCCATCCGCGGAAGGGTTACCGGGCGGTAGGCACCCCACGCGCTCAGTCCGGCACGAAAAGCCCGCTGACATGGGCGCGGCGCACTTTTACCGGCTGGTTGCGGCGATGGATCGCGGTAAAGCGGTAGCGGAATTCCGTGGGTGTCAGCACTGTCGGCGCCGCTACATGCTGCCGCAGCCGATAGCGCGCTACCCCTCGCTCGGTCAGAAGGAAATCCAGCCGCTGGCGCCAACTGGCGTACTTCAGGTCGTCATGCAGGGAGCGGTCGATGAAGCCGGTGGCATCCTCGACCAGCGTCATCAGTCGGCGCAGACGGTGGAGGCTGTCGGACTGGGTGCGGGAGGGTGGGAGAATCACGGCCTGCGCGCCTGCGTGCTGGGCACGCAAGGCGCGAAATTTCCATAACGGCTCATGGTGGGCTAGCCGATTGCGGAATGCCTGCAGCTCCAGAGTGAAGTCGAGCGCGGCGCGCCGTACTCGAGCATCGCTCCATTGCTCGGACCGGGCGCTCAGCGGATGGTGGCAAAAGACGCCAGAGAGGATCCGGCTTGCGTGAACCGGGCTGAGATTGTTCAGAATGACCGGCCAGAATCCGAATGACAGGCTCGACACGATCTCGTCGGGACTCAATTTGCAACCCGGACGCCGTTCGCGCACATCGTTGATCTTGTTCCTCGATGTTTGCTTCAGTGTCGCCCAGGTCGCGTCATACCAGTGGAAACTCTCGCTGGCCTCTCGACTATGCAGTAATGACATCGCGCGATGGATGCTGTTGCGCAGCGCAATCTCGAAGTAGGCCAAATGGGACGCGAAGCACGAAGATACCTCACCGTTCCACAGATACAAGCCAATGGCTTCGTCCATCGTATTCGTCTTAAAGTAGGTTCTATAGCTATTCAGCCGTGGCAACGAGACGACACGTTGAAAGCTCTCGCAGGAAGAGGTTTGCATGGCGATTGACAGTCTTAATCGAGGCAACTAGGATCACTCCCGGCACGTCGATCGGCACAACCCGCAAGGGCGCCCCGGCGTAAGGAGTGGAAGGCCTCCCGATCGCAGGATCGGGAGGCCTTTTGCTTTGTAGCCGAGGGAAAGCCACCTGGATATGAGACAACGCCGCAATCTGCACGGCAGGCCCGATTTGGACAATGCGTGAGGCCATGAACGACAAAGCCGCCCCTCGGGGCGGCTTTGTCGTTTGGCGAAACTTTCGATGTGCCCGTGGGCTGGCTTACTCCACCGTGACCGACTTCGCCAGGTTGCGCGGCTTGTCCACGTCGGTGCCGCGTGCGCAGGCCGTGTGGTAGGCCAGCAGTTGCAGCGGCACCGTGTGCAGGATCGGCGAGAGCGCGCCGTAGTGCTCGGGCATGCGGATCACCTGGATGCCGTCGGACGACTGGATGTGCGTGTCGGCATCCGCGAACACGTAGAGGCGGCCACCACGGGCGCGCACTTCCTGGATGTTCGACTTCAGCTTTTCCAGCAGCGCGTCGTTCGGCGCCACGGTCACGACCGGCATGGCTTCGGTGACCAGCGCCAGCGGGCCGTGCTTGAGCTCGCCGGCCGGATAGGCTTCGGCGTGGATATACGAGATTTCCTTGAGCTTGAGCGCGCCTTCCAGGGCGATCGGGTAGTGCAGGCCGCGCCCGAGGAACAGCGCGTTCTCGCGGCGGGCGAAGTCCTCGGACCAGGCGATGATCTGCGGCTCCAGCGCCAGCACGCCGTGCAGCGCGGCCGGCAGGTGGCGCAGGTTGGTCAGTGCCTCGGCCTCCTGCTCGTCGGTCAGGTGGCCGCGTACCTTGCCCAGCGCCAGCGTCAGCATGTACAGCGCCGCGAGCTGGGTCGTGAAGGCCTTGGTCGATGCCACGCCGATCTCGGTGCCGGCGCGCGTCAGGAAGCGCAGTTCGGTCTCGCGCACCATGGCGCTGGTGGCCACGTTGCAGACCGCCAGCGTGTGCGTGTGGCCCAGCGAGCGGGCGTGGCGCAGCGCGGCCATCGTGTCGGCGGTTTCGCCCGACTGCGAGATCACCACCACCAGCGCGCGCGGGTTCGGCACGGTGTCACGGTAGCGGTATTCGCTGGCCACCTCGACCTGGGTCGGGATCTTCGCAATCGATTCCAGCCAGTACTTGGCCGTGCAGCCCGAGTAGTAGCTGGTGCCGCAGGCCAGGATCAGGATGCTGTCGATGCCGGCGAACACCTGCTCGGCGTTGTCGCCGAACAGCTCGGGCGTGATCGCGGCGATGCCTTCCAGCGTATCGCCCAGCGCGCGCGGCTGCTCGAAGATTTCCTTCTGCATGAAGTGGCGGAACGGGCCCAGCTCCACGGCGGCGGCGTGCGCCTCCACGACGCGCTCCTCGCGGACCACCTCGATATCGTTGATATCGCGGATCGTGGCGCCGGCGCGCGTCAGTTCCACCACATCGCCCTCTTCCAGATAGACGATGCGGTTGGCGGTGCCGGCCACGGCCAGCGCATCCGAGGCGAGGAACGTCTCGTCGGTGCCGAGCGCCACCACCAGCGGCGAGCCGGCGCGGGCGCCGACCACCACATCGGGGTTGTCGCGGGCCACCACGGCAATGGCGTAGGCGCCGTGCAGGCGCTTGGTCACCACGCGCACCGACGCGAACAGGTCGCCGCGGGTGGCGCTGCTCGGGTACGTGTAGGCCTGGTGGATCAGGTGGGCCACCACTTCGGTATCGGTCTGCGACTCGAAACCGTAGCCCACGGCGCGCAGTTCCTCGCGCAGCGGCTCGTAGTTCTCGATGATGCCGTTGTGCACCAGCGCGATGGTCTCGTCCGAGAAATGCGGGTGCGCGTTGACGGTGTCGGGCTTGCCATGCGTGGCCCAGCGGGTGTGGGCGATGCCCAGGTTGCCGCCCAGGCCCGACGATTGCGTCTGGGCGTCCAGCTCTGCCACGCGCGACACCGTGCGCGCACGTTCGAGAATGGCGTCGCGCACCACGGCCACGCCGCACGAGTCATAGCCGCGATATTCCAGGCGACGCAGCCCTTCGACCAGGACCGGAACGATATTGCGGTGCGAAACCGCGCCAACGATGCCACACATGCTGTAACCCCTTATTTTTTCGGTTGCTTGACCGGACGCTGCCAGGCGTCGATCGTCATCTGCTTCGCGCGCGACAGCGTCAGCTTGTCGGCCGGCGCCTCTTTCGTCAGCGTGGTGCCGGCGCCGATCGTGGCGCCGCGGCGCACGGTCACGGGCGCCACCAGCTGCGTATCGGAGCCGATGAAGACATCGTCCTCGATGATGGTGCGGTGCTTGTTCACACCGTCGTAATTGCACGTGATGGTGCCGGCGCCGATGTTCACGCGCTGGCCCACCGTCGTATCGCCCACGTAGGCCAGGTGGTTGGCCTTGCTGTGGTCGGCGATCTGGCTGTTCTTGACCTCGACGAAATTGCCGATATGCACGTCCTTGCCCAGTTCGGCGCCAGGACGCAGACGGGCGTAGGGCCCGATGCGGCCGTCCGGCCCGATCTTTGCTTCCTCGAAATGGCAGAACGGTTGCACGCGTGCCCCGGCGCCCACGCTGGTATTGCGGATCACGCAGTGCGCCCCGATGTGCACGCCATCCTCGAGGTGCACGCGGCCTTCGAAGACGCAGCCCACGTCGATGGTCACGTCGCGGCCGCAGGTCAGCTCGCCACGCACGTCGATGCGCGCCGGGTCCAGCAGGGTGACGCCTGCTTCAAGCAGCCGTTGGGCGATGTTGCGCTGATGGATGCGCTCGATCTCGGCCAGTTGCACCTTGCTGTTGACGCCCAGCGTCTCCCAGAGTGCGGCGGGCTGCGACGACACGATCTCCACGCCGTCGGTTGCGGCGCGCTCGATGGTGTCGGTAAGGTAGTACTCACCTTGCGCGTTGTCGTTGCGCAGCGTGGAAAGCCAACGGCGCAGGTGAGCCGTGGGGCAGACGATGATGCCGGTGTTGATCTCGCGGATCGCGCGGATTTCCTCGCTGGCGTCCTTCTGCTCGACGATGCGGACGATGTTGCCGGCGGCGTCGCGCACGATGCGGCCGTAGCCGGTAGGATCGGGCATCTCGACGGTCAGCACGCCCAGGCGCTCGGCGCCGGCGGCCTGCACCAGGTGCTGGAGCGTGGCGGCCGAAGTCAGCGGCACGTCGCCATAGAGCACCAGCGTGGGCTGGGCGTCGTCGAGCAGCGGCAGCGCCTGCATGACGGCGTGGCCGGTGCCCAGTTGCTGGGCCTGTTCGGCAAACGCCACATCGTCGGCGGCCACGGCCTGGCGCACGTGCTCGGCGCCGTGGCCCACCACGACGACGAGCCGTGACGGCGAGAGCGTGCGGGCGGTGTCGAGAACGTGGGCGAGCATGGGACGGCCGGCAACCGGGTGCAGCACCTTGGGCAACGCGGAGTTCATGCGCTTGCCCATGCCGGCGGCAAGAATGACGATATTCACAAGGAGGGTCCTAAGTGAGTGTGTCTGAGAAAAATCTGAAGAATCCGTGCCCGGAAGCGATGCAGTCGAGGTGGCCAAACCGTTGCCACGACTGGGCTGGCGGGCGATCCACCACCCCAGGAAACATGCGCGCCGATTCTAGCATGCACCCCCGCGCCACATTGGGACGATCACCTCACGTTACGGTTGTTCACATTTGGACACGACGCGTTTTTGCATGGTTTGCAGCATTTACCGTCCTTGCGGCGTTGGGTGGATGCAACGCCATGAAGCTCGGCTACCAGCAGGGCGACCGCCTGGCCTATTGGTGGGTAGACCGCTATGTCGATGTCTCAGACCTCCAGGAGCCGCCCACCAAGGACGCCATCGCCCGCTTCTTCTCGTGGCACCGGCAGGCCCAGTTGCCCGAGATCGCCACGGTCCTGACCCGCGTGAAGGGCGAGGTGGCGGGGCCGATCGACGCCTCGATGGTGCGCCAGGTGCAGCAGGACACCAACCGCCTGGGCCGGCGCGCCTTCGACAACGCCGTACCCGACGTGGCCGACCTGATGCTGACGCTGACGCCCGAACAGATCAAGCGTATGGAAGGCAAGTTTGCCGAAAGCAACGCCAAATACCGCAAGGAGTTCCTCAAGCCTGACCCGAAGGCGCGCACCGAGGCCCGCTTCGACAAGATCATGGACTATGCGAAGCTGATCTACGGCAACTTCTCGGGCGAGCAGGAAAACACGATCCGCGAGTCGATGGGACCGTACATGGAGGGCGCCGAGGCCCGCTACGCCGAGCGCGTCAAGCGGCAGCAGGAATGGCTGGCGCTGGCGCGCGAGGTGGCGGCCAGCAAGCCGGCCAAGGCGCAGGTGGAGGATATGTTGCGCAAGTATGCCGACCACTGGCAGCACCCGACGGGCGGCCAGCAGCGCAGCAACGAGGCCGGCGTGAACCTGTCGGTCAAGATCGCCAACCTGACCACCCCCGAGCAGAAGGCCCATGCCGTGGACCGCTTCCAGAAGTGGATCGACGATACACGGTCGCTGATGCGGGAGGGGGCGTCCCAGGCGTCGAAGTAACGAAGCTCCCGCTGCGAATCAGGCTCCCCTCTCTTCCGGAGGGAGAGGGGAGAAAACGTCAGGCCGCAGGTTCTTCCGCCTTCTGGATCTTGTCGAACCGGACGAACTCCATCCGGTTCGGCTCGACGCTGCCCGTGAAGGTCAGCGCCTGCTGGTTGAACGTGGTTTCGCCGAACAGCGATGCCTCGTCGACCTTCGCCAGCCCGGTCGCCAGGCCGTTGAACGGGAACAGTTCGGTATCGGCCAGGTGCGACGGCACCACGTTGCGCAGCGCCGAGAAAATGTTGTCGATGCGGCCCGGATGCTCGCGTTCCCAGGATTGCACCATTTCGCTGACCTTCTTGCGCTGCAGGTTTTCCTGCGAGCCACAGAGGTTGCACGGGATGATCGGGAATTCCATGGCGCGCGCATAGGACGCGATGTCCTTCTCCGCGCAGTACGCCAATGGACGAATGACGATGTGCTGGCCGTCGTCGGTGGCCAGCTTCGGCGGCATGGCCTTCATCTTGCCGCCGAAGAACATGTTCAGGAAGAACGTGTTGACGATGTCGTCGCGGTGATGGCCCAGCGCAATCTTGTTGGCGCCCAGTTCCTTGGCCGTGCGGTAGATCACGCCCCGGCGCAGCCGCGAGCATAGCGAGCACGTGGTCTTGCCCTCGGGCACCTTCTCCTTGACGATCGAATACGTGTCCGCCTCGACGATCACATACTCGACCCCCACCGATTTCAGGTAGGCGGGCAGGATTTCCTCGGGGAATCCGGGCTGCTTCTGGTCCAGGTTCATCGCAATCAGCTTGAACTGGACCGGGGCCCGCTTCTGCAGCGCCATCAGCACCGACAGCATCGTGTACGAGTCCTTGCCGCCGCTCATGCAGACCAGCACGGTGTCGCCGTCCTCGATCATGCCGAAGTCGCCGATGGCCTTGCCGGTCAGCGACTGCAGCCGGGTTTCCAGGCGGTAGAAATTAGCGGAGTGACTCATAAGACTTATCTGAAGCGGGGGCGGGCGCTGAACAATGGCCTGGCGCCTCCGCGGACATTCCGGAATGGACGGGGCGATATTCTACTGGACCCGACCCACCGGCGCTCTGCCCGGTTCAGCCCCGGGTTCAGCCTTGCTTCAGGTGGAACACCTCCACGCCCACCGAGTCGCAGTCCGGATAGACATCGGGCTTTTCGGTCGAGACCCGCACCGCGCGCACCTTCGGGTGCTGCAGCATGGCACGCGCCACGTCGTCGCAGAGCGTTTCCTGCAGGTGGATATGGCCCTGCGCCATGCGCGCCGCCACCGTGTTGCGCATGAAATCGTAGTCCACCACCTCTTCGAGCCGGTCTTCCTGCGGCGTGGTTTCGGCCAGCGAGACGAACAGGTCGATGTTGACCAGCACCCGCTGCTCGCCCTTCTTCTCGAATTCGTGCACGCCGATGTTGATCTGCACCTCGTAGTTGCGCAGGAACATGCGGCGGCAGTTCAGCAGGCTGGGGTGGGAAAGGGCGGCAAAGGTCATGGCTGAAACTATCGTAAAAACTTTATTCGGTCAGGAACATCACGTCGCGGGCCAGCGGCATCAGGTGCTGGCCGCCGTCGACGTAGAGCGTGGAGCCGGTCACGGCGCGGGCCATGGCGAGGTAGGCCACGGCCTGGGCGATGTCGTCGGGCGTGCTCGACTTGCCGAGCGGCGTCATCCCGTGGGCGCGCACGAAGCCCGGATCGGACTGGTCGCCCGACACCAGCGTGATGCCCGGCGCCACGCCTACCACGCGCAGGCGCGGCGCCAGCGCCTGGGCCAGTTGCACCGTGGCGGTCTGCAGCGCAGCCTTCGACAGCGTGTACGAGAGGAAATCGGGGTTCAGGTTGTTGAGCTTCTGGTCGAGCAGGTTGATCACCACGCCGCGCTGCTCGGTCTCGTTGCCGTCGGCGCCAAGCGCCTTGTGCATCTCCCGGGCCAGCAGCAGCGGAGCCGCCACGTTGGTGCGCATGTGCGTGTCGAGCGACCCGTACGAGAAGCTCGTTGCCACGTCATACTGGAACAGCGAGGCGTTGTTGACCAGGCAGGTCGGCACGCCCAGCGCCGCAACACAGGCCGCGATCAGCTTGCCAGTGGCGGATTCATCGGAAAGATCGGCCTGCAGCACGGCGGCGCGGCGGCCGAGATCGCGGATCTGCGCGGCCAGCGCTTCGGCCTCGTCGCGCGAGCGGTTGCAGTGGACGGCCACGTCCCAGCCCTGCGCGGCGAGTTCGAGGGCGATGGCGCGGCCCAGGCGGCGCGCGCCGCCGGTCACCAGTGCCACGCCACGCGCGGGCCGGGTCTGGGCGCCGGCGGCGCCCTCGGTATTGAAATCTGGCATTGCTACAATTCGCGGTATGCAGAAAGTCGCTAGTCTACCCCTTCCCTCCGCCGACGCGCTTGGCGCCTCCGCCGCCCTTTCCACGGCCATTGCCGACGCCATCGCCGCCTCCGGGGGCTGGATCGGCTTCGACCGCTACATGTCGCTGGCGCTCTATGCCCCGCGCCTGGGCTACTACAGCGGCGGCGCCGCCAAGTTCGGCCGCGACGCCGGCGACGGCAGCGACTTCATCACCGCCCCCGAACTGACCCCGTTCTTCGCCCGCACGCTGGCGCGCCAGTTCGCCCCGCTGCTCGGCACGGATTTGCGCGAAGTCATGGAATTTGGCGCGGGCACGGGCCGGCTGGCAGCCGATCTGCTGCTGGCGCTCGAAGCCGAGGGCGCGCTGCCCGACGCGTATCGGATCGTCGAACTGTCTGGCGAGCTGCGCGTGCGCCAGCAACAGACGCTTGCCGAGCGCGCCCCGCACCTGTCGGACCGCGTGACCTGGCTCGACACGCTGCCGGAGCGTTTCGAAGGCGTGGTGGTCGGCAACGAGGTGCTCGACGCCATGCCGGTACGCCTGTTCGCCCGCGCTGGCGGCCAGTGGCACGAGCGCGGCGTGGCGCGCGACGGCGACGGCTTTGCCTATGAAGACCGGCCGCTGGACCCCGCGGCAATTCCCGCCGCGCTCCAGGCCGTACCGGGCAACCACGACGTGGTCACAGAGACCCACGCCGAGGCCGAGGGCTTCGTGCGGGCCGTGGGCGCCATGCTGGCGCGCGGCGCCGCGTTCTTCATCGACTACGGCTTTCCGTCGAGCGAGTATTACCACCCGCAGCGCGTGGGCGGCACGCTGATGTGCCACTACCGCCATCACGCCCACCCCGACCCGTTCCTGTATCCCGGGCTGCAGGACATCACCGCCCACGTGAACTTCAGCGGCCTCGCCGAGGCGGCCGTCGACGCCGGCCTCGCCGTGTCCGGCTTTGCCTCGCAGGCGCGCTTCCTGATGAATGCCGGGATTACCGACCTGATGATGTCGCTCGATCCGTCCGACGCCCGCGCCTTCCTGCCGCAGGCCAACGCGGTGCAGAAGCTGCTGTCGGAAGCCGAAATGGGCGAGCTGTTCAAGGTGATCGCCCTGACGCGCGG
Source organism: Cupriavidus agavae (assembly GCF_004217045.1). Taxonomy (GTDB): domain Bacteria; phylum Pseudomonadota; class Gammaproteobacteria; order Burkholderiales; family Burkholderiaceae; genus Cupriavidus; species Cupriavidus agavae. The sequence goes on along the minus strand of NZ_SGXM01000003.1, from coordinate 349,800 downwards.
CCTGGACGAGGCGCTGCCTCTGGCCGGCTTTGCGCGCGGCGACCGCAGCTTCGCGCTCTGACCGGGATCACGCCATGCTGCGCTGGACTTTCACCATCTTCCTCTGCGTGATCGTGCTGTCGGCCTCGCTGCCGTGGCTGCAGAAAATCGGCCTCGGCCGGCTGCCGGGCGACCTGCGGTTCCGGTTGTTCGGCAGGGAGTTCGTACTGCCGTTCGCGTCGACGATCCTGCTGTCGCTGGTGGCGCTGGTGATCGGGAAGTTGTTGTAGGGGAGTCAGCCGCCAGTTATTCCGGCACCCCCAGCCGCTCCGCCACCGCCCTCACCCGTGCCTTGTGTACCCGGTCCTTGATCTGGTCCACGCGGTCGCCGCATTGCTTCGCAATGGCGCCGGCGTCCACCGAGGCCGCCGCGTCGCGCGCCGCCATCAGCCGTTCCGTCTGCGGATAGGCCCGATCCTCGAAGCCGAGCCTGCCGCGGGCGTCGGCCTCGCAAGCCTGGAGCGCCTCGGCGAAGCGGCCGGGCTTGCGCAGCGCGTCGCAGCGTTCCACGAGCCGGGTCAGCGCCGCGGCGCCGAACTCGGTGGACCGATGGATGTTGCCGTGTTCGCGCGCCACCAGCACGGCCAGTTCGCGGCAGTCGTTGGGCACGCGCAGCCGCTGGCAGACCGCTTCGAGCAGCCGGACGCTGCGCTGCTCGTGGCCGATATGGCGCGGCAGCACGTCCTCGGGCGTGGTGCCCTTGCCGAGATCATGGGTCAGCGCGGCAAAGCGCACCGGCAGCGAGGCGCCCACGCCAGCGGCGTGGTCCACCACCATCATCACGTGCACGCCGGTGTCGACTTCCGGGTGGTAGTCGGCACGCTGCGGCACGCCCCACAGACGGTCGAGCTCGGGCATCAGGCGCGCCAGCGCGCCGCATTCGCGCAGCACGCCGAACATGCGGGACGGCCGCGCCTCCATCAGGCCCCGGGCCAGTTCCTGCCAGACGCGCTCGGGCACCAGCGCGTCGACCTCGCCCAGCTCCACCATCCGGCGCATCAGCGCCACGGTCTCCGGCGCCACCGTGAAGTCGTGGAAGCGCGCCGCAAACCGCGCGGCGCGCAGGATCCGCACCGGGTCTTCGGCGAACGCGTCGGAGACATGGCGGAACCGGCGCGCCGCCAGATCCTGCTGGCCGCCGTAGGGATCGACGATCGGCCCCGTGAAATTGCCGTCCGCGTCCACGGCCCGCGCCATGGCGTTGACCGTCAGGTCGCGCCGCACGAGGTCATCTTCGAGCGTGACCTCCGGGCCGGTGTAGAACGCAAACCCCTTGTAGCCCACCGCCGTCTTGCGCTCGGTGCGGGCCAGCGCGTACTCGGCCTTGGTCCGCGGATGCAGGAAGACCGGAAAATCCTTGCCCACCGGCTTGTAGCCGGCGGCTTCCATCTCCGCCGGCGTGGCGCCCACCACCACGTAGTCGCGGTCCTGGCTCGGCAGCCCGAGCAACTGGTCGCGGATGGCTCCGCCGACGACATATACCTGCATGCTTATCCTGTCACGATGATGGCGTCCGCGCGGTCCGGCTGCAGCCGGTACGGCTCGTCGGCCACCACGAAATCGCGTTCCTCGCGGGCCGCCGCCACCCACTCCTGCATGGCGGGCAGGGTCAGGATGAAGTCGGCATAGGTCTTGGCGGCTTCGGGCAGGTGCACGCCGTAGGTGGCGAAGCGGCTGACCACGGGCGCGTAGAACGCGTCGGCAATCGAGAACGTGCCGAACAGGAACGGGCCGTCGGCACCGTACCGGGTGCGCAGGCCGGTCCAGATCGATGCGACGCGGTCGATATCGCGCTGCACGGCAACGTTCCAGCCGATGCCCGGCAGCACCGCCGTGATATTCATCGGCATCTGGCTGCGCACGTTGCCGAAGCCCGAATGCATCTCCGCGCAGATCGAACGTGCCACGGCGCGCGCAGCCGGGTCGGCCGGCCAGAGCTGCTTGTCAGGGAACCGCTCGGCCACGTATTCGGAGATCGAGAGCGAATCCCAGACCGTCACGTCGCCATCGATCAGCGCCGGCACCTTGCCGGCCGGCGAATACTGCGCGATCTCGGCTTCGAACGCCCTGGTGAACAGGCGCAGCGGGATTTCCTCGAACGCGATGCCGGCGTGGCGCAGCAGCAGCCACGGACGCAGCGACCAGGAGGAGTAGTTCTTGTTGCCGATGACGAGCTTCATCGCAGAATCCTTGGGGGCGGAGATCGATAAACGGGGCTGGCGCGCCGCATGTGCCGCGCGCCATGGACCGGACATTCTATCGACCCGGCCCGCGCCGCTCCAAACGAATTGCTTTCGCAAACCTGTGAGCGCCAGTCACATCGAACCGGCGCCCGGCCCTAGCGATGCACGCTGCCGCGCATCTCCTGCAGCGCCGTATCGCGGTTGCGGCCCGCCAGCACGTCGGTCATCACCGCCTCCAGGCTCACCGGATGGACCCCGAGTTCGGGCGCCATCGGCTGGGCCAGCACGTTGTCGAGCCGCATCGAGTCGAAGTTGTCGCGCGACAGCACCGTGCCGCCCGGCATGTGTTCGAGCACCGCCGCCTGCATGCGCGCCAGCGCGTCGGGCAGCGCAATCACCGGGCGCGGATGCCCCGACGCGCGGCCGGCAAACCGCACCAGCTCCTCCAGCGTGTAGACCTGCGGCCCGCCCAGTTCGTAGGCCTGGCCGATGGTCGCCGGATTCGCCATCGCATTGGCAAACGCCTGCACCACGTCGAGCACGAACACCGGCTGGAAGCGCGCGTGCGCGCAGGCCAGCGGCACCACCGGCGCCATCTGCTGCAACTGGGCGAACAGGTTCAGGAAGTGATCGTCGGGACCGAACACCACCGAGGGCCGGAAGATGGTCCAGTCCAGCCCGCTTTCGCGGACCAGCCGTTCGCCCTCGCCCTTGCTGCGCAGGTACATCGACGGGCCGGCCGGGTCGGCGCCGAGCGCGCTCATGTGGATCAGCCGGCGGACCCCGGTGCGCTGGCAGGCATCGACCAACTGGCGCGGCAGGTCCACATGCGCGGCGGCGAACTGGGGGCCGTACGGATCGCCACGGTCGCCGTGCAGCACGCCCACGAGGTTGACGACGATGCCGTCCATGCCGAGCGAGCCGATGGCGTCATCGAGCACGGCCGAGTCGGCCAGCCCGAGTTCCACCACTTCCACGCGCGGCAACAGCAACAGGTGCTGCGCGTGTTCCAGGCTGCGCGCGCCGACCACGATGCGGTCGGGGGCGATGGGACTATCGGGATTGGCTGCCGGATCGAGCGGCGCGCCGGACGCGGACGCCGCGCCGGCCAGGCGGGAGACGAGGTGGCTGCCGATAAAGCCGGCGCCACCGATGATCAGGACGTTGCTGGTTCGCATGCTGGGCTCCGTGACGACCACACCGCGCCGCCCGTGAAGGCGGACGCGGCACGATCTACGCATTGAGATCTCCGTACGCGCGCATCGATGCGCCCGTCCGCGTCACGCAGCCCTGCCCCGTGCCGGGGCACCGACGTTTCAGGGCAGGCTGGTCGTCGTGACGGTGGACGGCGCGACCACCCCGAGCCGGTCCTTCAGGGACTGGGGACGGCCGCTCATCAATGCAGAATAGTACGTGGCGTTGGAAAGCACATTCTTGACGTAGACGCGCGTTTCCGTAAACGGGATCGTCTCTGCAAAGATCGCGCCTTCCACGGGCCGCGCCAGGCTCGACCGCCAGTTCTTCGGGCGTCCCGGGCCGGCGTTGTAGCCCGCCGAGGCCAGCGTCCATGAACTGTCGAGGTCCGTCAGCACCATGCTCATGTAATTTGTACCGAGCAAGATGTTGATGTTGGGGTCGCTCATCATCGTCGGCGAGAAGTCCGTCATGCCGATCTTCTTCGCCACATAGCGGGCCGTGGCCGGCATGACCTGCATCAAGCCGTGGGCGCCGGCCGACGAGCGCGCGTCCATGATGAAACGCGATTCCTGGCGGATCAGGCCGTAGGCCCAGGCCATGTCCAGCCCCACCGCCTCGGTGTTCCGCTGCATGATGTCCTGGTACGGCATCGGGAAGCGCTGCGCGAAATCATGCTCGGCCTTGGTGCGGTCCGACGTGTTGACCGTGCGGTCGAGCAGCGAGATCTTGCGTGCGTACTCGGCGGCGGCCAGCAGCTCGCGGTCGTTCATGCCGCGCAGCTCCCAGTTCCACTCGCGGTTGCCCTCGAAACGCAGATTCAGGCTGTAGAACTTCTGCGCACGGACAAGGCCCGGCCGCGTGCGCATCGCCATCGCCTCGGCGTCGCTGACGGCGGTGCGCTGCGGTACCGTGATGCGGCGGCCCAGTTCCTCGCTGGCGAGCTGGCCGTAGAAATTGAACTGGCCGGCGATCGACTGGAACTGCTGCTCGGCGTCGCTGGTGCGGCCATCAGCCTTCAGCGCGCGGCCGTACCAGTACGTCCAGGCCGGGTCCTTGGCCCGCAGTTCGGGGCGCATCAGTTCGATCGACTGCCGCACCTGCTTCCAGTCGCCCTGGCGCAGCGCGGCGCGCACGCGCCACTCCTGCGTCTCGTCGGACAGCCACTGGTTGCCGCCCATGTCGAGCTGGCGGCGATAGTAGCCGGCTGCCTCGGGCATCAGCTTCTTGGCCGCGTACTGGCCGATCACACCCCACGCCGCGCCCTGCTCGTCGCGCGAGAGGTTGCCGAGCACCGTGCTCAGGTATGCGGCGGCCTGGGCGGGGTCATTGCGCGCCATCTTGACGACGGTGGCCAGCGCGTCGCTGTCCACGCGCACATCGGGCAGCGTGGCGGCGATCTTCGCGGCCAGCGTCGTGTAGTTCTGTTCGAGCGCCTGGCGTGCATAAAACGCCACATCGCTGCGCTGGATCTGCTGCGCCTGGGCCAGGTAGCCAATCAGGTCGACGCAGCCTTCGCCGAAGTAGCGCGGGTCCACCAGCAACGTGCGCGCCTCGGCGGCCACGTTCTGGCCCTTGAGCGCCTTCGACAGCAGCGCGTAGCACTCCACCTGCGTGTCGTCCTTGAGCACGAACTGCGGATACTGGATGTCGAAGTTGGCCCAGTCGCGCTTCTTGCCAAGCACCAGCAGCCAGTCGTTGCGCATGCGGTCGGCAATCGCCTCGCCCTGGTAGCGTTGCAGGAACGCGGCCACTTCGGCGTCGGGCGTGTCGATGCGCGCCTGGCCGCTGCTGTCGAACATCTGCGGCTTGATGCGGAAATACTCGACGTACGACGGGATCGGATAGTCGACCAGCGTGGCAGAGATCGCCGCGGCGCGATCCGCATCGTTCTTGCGGGCGGCCTCGCGCAGCGCCACGAAGGCATCGTCCGGGTTGGACGGAATGGTCTGTGCAGCCGGCTGCTGGGGCGCGGACCGCGCCTGCGGTGCTGGCTTCTTCTGGGCGAAGGCCGGCGTGGCCAGCATGGCGCCCGCGAACGCCAGCCATGCGATGCGGCCTGCGCGGCGCAGATATACTCCCTTCGGCATTCTTGCTATCCCTTATGTGGTCGTGCCTGCCCATACGCGGGCAGCCACGCGAATATTCGTTTGACAGAATCTGTCTGATCGCCGGCCATTATTGCACGCCATGCCACCCATCCAAGCACCGGACAAAGGCCCGGACGACCGCCAATTCGACGCCGCCGAAGACCGCCGCGCCATGCGCCGCCGCCTGCTCGGCCTGCGCGCCGCATTGCCGGACCGCGCCGGCGCCGATGCGCGTATCGGAACCGCGCTCGCGCCGCTGCTCGAACGGCTCGGCGTGCGGCAGGTTGGCTTCTACTGGCCCATCCAGGAAGAGTTCGACGCACGCGCCGTGGTGGCTCGCTGGCTGGCCGCGATGCCGGGCCGCGTGGCCGCGCTACCGGTGGTCAGCCGGCCCGGCGCGCCGCTCGACTTCCATGCATGGACGCCAGACACGACAATGCGCGCCGGCCATTACGGCATTCCGGTGCCAGATGGCACCGGGGCCGTGATGCCCGACGCGCTGCTCATACCCTGTGTCGGTTTCAGCGCCGATAAGTTCCGGCTTGGCTACGGCGGGGGGTTCTACGACCGCACGCTGGCGGCACTGGCCGGGGCCGGCACGACGCCGGTGGCGATTGGCATCGGCTACGAAGCCTGCAGGGTGCCGCTGGTCGCGGAACCGCATGACCTGCCGATGGAATGGATGGTGACGGAGGCGGGGGTGTTCTAGCCGGCTGACGGGCTTGCTCCCCTCTCGCGAGCGGGAGAGGGGAGCACGTCAGTGACAATGATCAGAGCTTCAGCCGCTGCCAGATCGCCTTGGTGGCGGCCGCCGTGTTCAGCGTGTAGAAGTGCAGCCCGGGCACGCCGGCGGCCAGCAGGCGTTCGCAGAGCGCGGTCACCACGTCCAGGCCGAAGGCGCGGATCGATTCGCGGTCGTCGCCGAACGATTCCAGCTTCTTCGCCACCCAGCGCGGCACTTCGGCACCGCACATTTCCGAGAAGCGCATCAGCTGGGAGTAGTTCGTGATCGGCATGATGCCGGGCACGATCGGAATTTCCACGCCCGTCGCGCGCGCCTCGTCCACGAAGCGGAAGTAGGCGTCGGCATTGAAGAAATACTGCGTGATCGCGGAATCCGCGCCGGCCTTGACCTTGCGCGCGAAGTTCTCCAGGTCGTGGCGCGGCGAGCGCGACTGGGGGTGGTACTCGGGATAGGCCGCCACCTCGATGTGGAACCAGTCGCCGGTCTCGGCGCGGATGAATTCCACCAGTTCGTTGGCGTAGCGGAACTCGCCAATCTCGCCCATGCCGGACGGCATGTCGCCGCGCAGCGCCACGATATGGCGGATGCCGCCGGCGCGATAGGCGCTCAGGATCTCGCGGATGTTCTCGCGCGTGGAGCCCACGCACGACAGGTGCGGCGCGGCCTCGATGCCCTCGCGCTGGATTTCCAGCACCGCGTCGAGCGTGCCCTGCTGCGTGGTACCGCCGGCACCGAACGTCACCGAGATGTACTTGGGCTGCAGCGGCGCCAGCTGGGCGCGCGTGTTGCGGAGCTTTTCCGCGCCCTCCGCCGTCTTGGGCGGGAAGAATTCGAAGCTGAAGTAGCGGTCAGTCATGGTTGGCACGCCGGGGGCGGCGTCCTTTGGAATTCGCTGGCGTCTCAGTCGCGGTCGCCCAGCAGCACGCTGGCCAGGATCGTCGAGATCACGCTGTAGAGGATCGAGCCGAGCAGCGCCGCGCCGAAACCGCTCACGACAAACCCCTGCAGCAGGTTGCCGACAAACAGGAACAGCAGCGCGTTGATGACGAAGATGAACAGTCCCAGCGTCACCAGCGTCACCGGCAGCGTCAGGATGACCAGGATCGGCCGGATCAGCGTGTTGACCAGCCCCAGCACCAGCGCGGCAACCATGGCCGAGCCGAAGCCGCCGAGTTCGATACCGCTGAGCAGGTAGCTCACCAGGAACAGCGAGGCGGCGTTGATGATCCAGACAGCCAACAGTCTCATTGCGACTCCTTTTTCTTGGTTCGGATGGAACGGTGCGCAGTGCGGGGCGGTATCGCGCGGTCAGCGCCTGCCCTCTCCCCCGGCCCCTCTCCCGCGCAGCGGGAGAGGGGCGAAGAACTGCCCGGGGAAGCGGGAGGGCCGATCAGTAGCGGTAGTGGTCGGCCTTGTACGGACCCTGCTTCGACACGCCAATGTAGGCGGCCTGCTGCTCGGTCAGTTCGGTCAGCTGGGCGTTCAGCTTCTTGAGCTGCAGGCGCGCCACCTTCTCGTCCAGGTGCTTGGGCAGCACGTAGACGCCCACCGGGTACTTGCCGCTGTCACGCTCGGCCCACAGTTCGATCTGGGCGATCGTCTGGTTGGCGAACGAGCTGCTCATCACGTACGACGGGTGGCCCGTGGCGCAGCCCAGGTTCACCAGGCGGCCCTTGGCCAGGATGATCAGCTTCTTGCCGTCCGGGAAGATCACGTGGTCAACCTGCGGCTTGATCTCGTCCCACTGGTACTTCTCGATCGAGGCGATGTCGATCTCGTTGTCGAAGTGGCCGATGTTGCAGACGATGGCCTGGTCCTTCATCTTGGCCATGTGGTCGTGCGTGATCACGTGGTAGTTGCCCGTGCAGGTCACGAAGATGTCGCCGTGCTCGGCGGCGTAGTCCATCGTCACCACGCGGTAGCCTTCCATGGCGGCCTGCAGCGCGCAGATCGGGTCGATTTCCGTGACCCAGACCTGGGCCGACAGCGCGCGCAGGGCCTGGGCGCTGCCCTTGCCCACGTCGCCGTAGCCGGCCACGATGGCGACCTTGCCGGCGATCATCACGTCGGTGGCGCGCTTGATGCCGTCCGCCAGCGATTCGCGGCAGCCGTACAGGTTGTCGAACTTGCTCTTGGTGACCGAATCGTTCACGTTGATGGCCGGGAAGCGCAGTTCGCCGCGCTGGGCCATCTGGTACAGGCGGTGCACGCCCGTGGTGGTTTCCTCGGTCACGCCACGGATGGCGTCGAGGTTGCGGCTGTACCAGGTGGCGTCCTTGGCCAGCTTGTCCTTGATCGCGGCGAACAGGAAGGTTTCTTCCTCGCTGGTCGGCTTGGCGATGACCGAGGCGTCCTTCTCGGCGCGCGCGCCCAGGTGCAGCAGCAGCGTGGCGTCGCCGCCATCGTCCAGGATCATGTTCGGGGTGCCGCCGTCGGCCCACTCGAAGATGCGGTGGGTGTAGTCCCAGTATTCCTTGAGCGTCTCGCCCTTGAACGCGAAGACCGGCGTGCCCGTGGCGGCGATGGCCGCGGCGGCGTGGTCCTGCGTCGAATAGATGTTGCACGAGGCCCAGCGCACGTCGGCGCCCAGCGCCTTGAGCGTCTCGATCAGCACGGCGGTCTGGATCGTCATGTGCAGCGAACCGGCGATGCGGGCACCCTTGAGCGGCTGCGCAGCGGCGAATTCGTCACGAATGGCCATCAGACCCGGCATTTCGGTCTCGGCGATGGCAATTTCCTTGCGGCCCCAGCCGGCCAGGCCGATGTCGGCCACGAGGTAGTCTTGCTTGAGTTCGGTTACAGCGTTCATGAGTCACTCCGGTCGATGTGGCGGGGATGCGGGGACGGGAGTTATGGGCCGTAACGACCGCGCCACACGCGGCAGGCGCGTGCATGGCGGGCAGGCAGGTCGACTCGCGTCCCGTGCAAACCACGGAACAGCGAGCGCCGTTGAGACATTCCGAGCCTGGCGGACGGCGGGGCCATCCGTTGCAACGCTCCTCGGGAGGGTAGGAGCATACCATTCCTGGTGACGCTCCCCCCTAAGAACCGTACGTGCGGGTTTCCCCGCATACGGCTCAAGCCTCAACAAAGTGGTCGAATAAACCGAACACCGGCTTCACAACGGTTCTGCCGTGGTGATGAACTTGAACATGACAACCCGGATGCACCAGCACTCGATTTCCTAGAGCGTCGGAGCCGCCGAGAACGCGCGGCACGATGTGGTGATCATCCCACCCCGTCTCCTTGGTCATCTTGCACTGACACAGCGCACATAAACCACGCTGGGACGTATACAGCTTGATCCACTGCTTGCGGTGCGACATGCTTTGCAGCATGCGCTCCTGTCGCAACTTCTCGCCATACATTTCCCAGGCCGGATCAAAAGGATTGTATTCCCACTTGACCTTCGCGTGCCTCCTGATCGGCGTGCCCGCGAGCGGGTATAACTCCAACCAGAAGGGATTGCCCTTCTTATCCACGGTTGTGGTACCAAACACCCAGTTCCGATTGCCGATGGTTACGAAATACCGCTTGCGCACCCAGTCAGCGTTCTTACCTCGATGTCGCCGCTTTGCCCACCGCCACAGAGCCTGAAAAACCATGCGCTCCATTCTGGTGAACATTGCCTTCGCTACCACTGGACTGTGATATTGCGCCCAGCCCCTTAGCATCGGGTTCAGCAGTCGGATCAGATCTTCTTGCTTTCTCCCCTTCTTGGCACTGATGACTCCTTTGACCTTGCGGTAAAACGCTTGCGCGTTTTTCTTGCTCGGCTTGATGAGCAGTTTCCCCGAGTACTTCCGGAAATTCCACCCAAGGAAATCAAAGCCTTCGGCGATATTGACGATCCGCGTTTTCTCCGTCGATAGTGTCAGCCCCCTGACAGCGAGGAACTGCTCCACCCACGGCTTCACTTCGCTTTCTAAGACCTCCGGTGTGTTACCGGTGATCACGAAGTCGTCCGCATAGCGCACAACATTTACCTTGTGCCTTCGCAGGTTGTGGGCCCCTAATTTCGCCTTGAGGGCGGTGGTCAGTTGCTGTTCCAACCCGTTCAGCGCCACATTTGCCAGAGTCGGGGAAATGATGCCCCCCTGTGGTGTTCCGGCGTCGGTCGCCTGAAACTGGCCTTGAAATATCACGCCAGCTTTCAGCCATTTCCTAAGGATGGCTTTGTCCATTGGGACATTGCGCTCCAACCAGTCGTGACTGATATGGTCAAAGCACCCCTTGATATCCGCCTCCAGCACCCACTGGGCCGAAACCTTCTGGGATAGGGAGGCGAATAGCTGGCTCATGGCATCCGCAGTAGACCGATTGATACGGAACCCATACGAGTTCGGATCGCTCGTTCCTTCGGACACCGGTTCCAGCGCCAGCAGATACAACGCTTGCATGGCTCGGTCCAACATGGTCGGAATGCCCAGGGGGCGCTTCTTACCGTTGGCTTTGGGAATGTAGACCCTCCGTAATGGCAGTGGCCTGTACCCCCGGCGCTTCAACTGCCCGATGGCTTCCCACCGGACTTCAGGCGTTTCCCACGTTACGCGATCGACTCCCGCCGTCCGCGCACCTTGGTTCATCGTCACTCGCCGTACCGCCGATGCCTTGGCGGAGAACGAGCGGGTCAAGGACCTTTGCAGGGCTTTCACCCGGCGCCAATCCTTTTCCTGTGTTGCCTTCGCAATTCGAATCTGCATTACTCGAACGTTCCGCTCTATGCGGCGCCAATCGATGTCGCCCCATTTTTGCGGTACGCCGGAAGGCGCAGATTCATCCTCGCGGATCAATGCTTCCATGCTGCCCTCCTATCTTGAGGATCTTCCCCAACATCGAGAGACAACATGCCCCTTGTGGGACAGGCTGTCCCACAAGGGAAGAAAAGTTAAACAAGCGAGTTCAGTCAGTCGTCTTGCGACGAGTAGACCAGTTGGAAGTCTGCCCGCTTTCGCGTGGGATGATGTTTCAATCCCTATCCGGATCATTACAACCCGGCATTCGCTTTTTCCAACCTCCCATACCCGCACAGCCGACAGCGTTCCTTGCGGTTCGCCTGCCTGAGCCAAACTGCACTCGGGCAGCCATACGGGCTTACCACGTTCCCCACGCGTTACACGACTGGGTTAGGGCCTGCCTCTTCGCCGGTGGCTTAACGACGACGTACTCCGACCACTCAACGGAGTATCCAGCCACGTACCTTTTGGTTGGTGCCTATCATCAGCTTTGGCACCGTAATACTCACGACGTTTATCAGCAGTTCACATGTGTTGCCCATACCAGCCAGCCTAGCTCCTCAACCGATGCTGCTTCGGTTTGCTGCCTACGGATCTCACGATCCATTGGCACCCTTACGGGGGCTACATTGTCAGGGAAGCTTCACACCCCACCGTTACCAGTGACGCATGTCCCCCTAGGCTACCGCTAGTCGCATAGCGGGTTCTCTATCAAGGCGCCCTCGCGGGCGTGCTCGACCGAACCATAACGCGTAGAGCTTTACGCTCCGGGCCTCAGTCCTTACTTATGTGCTCCCGTAAAGGCGAGCGCTTACCGACGTGCGAGCGCAGTGGCTGCAGTCGGTCCAAGACGCGATGCCGACCCGATGGATCGGTTTAAATCGTGTGGCTGTTATGCAACAGAGACGAGCGCAGACGCCTTCCCGCTGGGAAGGTGTCAAGGCGAATTCGCCCAAAGGCGAGCGTCCCCGCCTTGGGCAATGGCTGGCTGTTGACCAGCAAAAGAAAGCTACAATCCCTACCGAAAATCCGGCAGGCATTGCACCAGTATCGACTTACCTCACCTTGCGGCTCGGCTTGTCTAAGCAAGAAATGGTTGGGATTGGACGGTGCCAGCCGAGGCCGCCACCTTGTCCCAACAAAGGTCGATGCTCCTTACGTTGGAGCTACCCGGACACGAGAGTGCGTGTCGCACGAGTGGCGGTATTGTAGCGTGCCTGTCCGCGCCCTGCGGCGCGAATTGCCAGAATATTTCCAGCCAATTCCACCGAAACCATCCCGCCTCGCCCATGCATTCCACGCCACCCCGCACCCTGACCATTGCCGGCTCCGACTCCGGCGGCGGCGCCGGCATCCAGGCTGACCTCAAGACTTTTGCCGCGCTCGGCTGCTTCGGCATGAGCGCGATCACGGCCATCACGGCCCAGAACACGCTCGGCGTCACGGGTGTCCATGCGATCCCGGCCGACATGGTGGGCGCGCAGATCGACGCCGTGGCCGGCGACATCGGCGTGGACGCGGCCAAGACCGGCATGCTCGGCACCGCCGCCATCGTCGAGGCCGTGGCGGGCGCGGTGGACCGGCACGGCATCCGCCGCCTGGTGGTCGACCCGGTCATGATCTCGACGTCCGGCGCCACGCTGTCCGACGACGCCACGAGCCAGGCCATGGTCCGGCTGCTGTTCCCGCGAGCGATCCTGGTCACGCCGAACCTGCCCGAGGCGTCCTACCTGCTGGGCCGGCGCATCGCGCGGCGTGCCGAGATGGAAACCGCCGCCGCCGACCTGCTGGCGATGGGCTGCCAGGCCGTGCTGCTCAAGGGCGGCCACCTGGAGGACGACGGTCCCGGCGCCACCGGCCTGGACGACCTGCTGATGCTGGCCGACGGCACGGTGCGCGTGTACACCCATCCGCGGCTCGATACACCAAACCTGCACGGCACCGGCTGCACGCTGGCCGCCGCCATCGCGGCCCAACTGGCGCGCGGCGAGGCCCTGCCCGATGCGGTCAGCACCGCGCTCGATTTCGTCGCCCAGGCCATCGCCGCCGGTGCACGCCTGCGCCTGGGCGCCGGCAACGGCCCGCTCAACCACGGCTTCGCGCCGCGCGTGCTGGGCTGAGGCGCCATGGAGACGCTGAAGCACATCGACCTGCGCACCGACCCGGCCGCGCGCTGGTATGTGAAGGATGAAACGGTGCAGGTGACGTTCGCCGCGGAACCGGGCGAACTGGCCAGCCGCGAGGGGCCGAACCGGTATGCGGCGGGCGACGCCATTGTGACCGGCGCCACGGGCGACCGCTGGGTGGTGTCACGCGAGCGCTTCGACGCGCGCTACCTGCCGGTGGCACCGGGCGTGTATCGCAACCGGCCCGTGCCGGTGTTGGTCAGGGAGATGGCGCAGGCGTTCGCCATCGAGCGCTCGGCTGGCGGCGACGTGCTGACCGGCAAGCCCGGCGACTGGCTGATGCAGTACGGCCCCGGCGACTACGGCATCACCGAGCGCGCACGGTTCGAGGCCGTCTACCGGCCTGCGGCAGACCCCGCCGCCTAGTTCCCGCCCGCCAGCTGCACGAGCTTGAACGACGCCCGCGCCACGCAGCACACGGTGCCCGAGGCGTCGCGGGCCTCGCCCTCGCAGAAGGCGATCTTGTTGCCCCGGCGGATGCAGCGCGACTCGAACGTCAGTTCGCCACGCGCCGCCGCGAGGAAGTGGGTGGACATGTCGATCGTGATCACGCCCACGTCCAGCGGCGCATGCGAACGCGCGGCGCCGCTCAGCGTGAAGTCCAGCACCGCCATCAGCGTGCCGCCGTGCACATCGCCCCGGCTGTTCACCACATCGGGGCTGGCCGGCAGCCGCGTGCGGCACAGCCCGTCCTCCATGTGCTCCGGCTGCAGGCCGAGCAGCCGCATCAGCGGAATGTTGATACCGAAATAGGGTTTTTCCGGCGTGCCCGGCGCGGCGGGGATGATCTCGTTCACTGCTGTTTCCTCTCTGCAGGGTTCCGTATGGCGGAACCTCATTCCTCTGGTGACTGGAGGGAGAGGATATGCGGATTCGGCGGGAGCCGGAAGCGCGGTGGCCGGTTAGCGCCCAATGTGTGGGCCGGGCGGCGGTTCGCTCCCCTCCCGCCTCGCGGGAGAGGGGAGAAGAACAGCAGGGATGAGACGTTTGAGCAAGAAACCACTACCTTTCTGGCTCAAACGTCTCACGACATCGCAATTTACTCAAAAAGCCCCTTCAACCCCGCCACCGCCGCCGCCACGTCGTCTGCCTCGGTGACGGCCCTGACCACCGCGGCGCTGCCCACGCCCACCGCCAGCACTTCGCGCATGTTGCCGGCGTTGACGCCGCCGATGCCCACCAGCGACGGGATCACCGGTTTCATCAGCGCCACGTAGGACTGGAAGCGGCCCATGCCTTGCGGCTGGGTCGGCATGACCTTGGTCGTGGTCGGGAAGATGGCGCCTAGCGCCAGGTAGCTCGGGCCGATGGCGGCCACGCGCAGCATCTCGGCGTAGCCGTGGGTCGAGACGCCGAGGCGCAGGCCCGAGGCGCGGATCGCGTCCAGATCGGCCTCGTCGAGGTCTTCCTGGCCGAGGTGGATGCCGTAGATGCCGCTGTCGCCGCCGCAGGCCGCGTGATGGTCGATCGCCACGCGCCAGTGGTCGTTGATGAACAGCCGGCTCTGGCTGCCCCGGGCGGCACTGGCCGCACGGGCGATCTCGGCCTGGATGGCGGCCGGGTCGTCGGACTTGAAGCGCAGCTGCACGGTTGGCACGGCCAGCGGCACCAGCCGTTCGATCCAGTCGGCGCTCGGCAGCACCACGTAGAGGCCCAGGTCCGGGCACGGCGCGAACGGCCGGACCGGCGCGTCGGGCGAGGCCAGCGCGGCGTGGCGCACGCGCGGGAAGCGCGCGAACGCGCCCGGCCATGCCGTGCTGCCCGGCTGCCACGCGCGGGCGATGCACAGCGCGTCGTGCGCCGGGAAATGCAGCGACAGCGCCGCGCACAGCACCGCCACGAAGGCCGGCGAGTGCGGATTGCCGTCGTCGGCCTGCACGTCGAGCACCCAGGTACCCATCGGCGAGCGCACCGTGTCGATCCATCGCCCGCCTTCGCGCTCGGTCTCGATCAGCACGGCGCCGGCGGCGGCCACGCGGTCGATGGCGGCGGCATCGGCCTCGCCATCGGACAGCAGCACGTCATGGGCGCCGGGGCTCGCCGGGCCGTTGGCCAGCAGCCATGCCTGCCAGGGCGCCTCGTCGCGCCCGAACATCGCCGCGTAGCGGCGCACCAGATCGTCGAACAATGCAGCGTCCAGCGCTGCTGCCACACCCTGGCGCGTCATGCGCGATCCTCCGCGCCGGCGGCGTGCCAGAACGGCATGCCCACCACGGGCGTGCTGGCCTGCGCCACCTCGCGCTCGGGCATCGGGCCGGCAAGATACGCCGTGCGGCCCGCCTCCACGGCCAGCGCGAAGGCGCGCGCCATGTTCACCGGGTAGGCCGACTGCGCCACGGCCGTGTTCAGCAGCACGCCGTCGTAGCCCCACTCCAGCACCTGCGCCGCGTGCGACGGCAGGCCCAGCCCGGCATCGACGATCAGCGGCGTGTCCGGCAGGCGGTCGCGCAGCGTGCGCATCGCATGCGGATTCACGGCGCCCCGGCCCGTGCCGATCGGCGCGGCCCACGGCATCAGCGCCTGGCAGCCCACGTCGAGCAGGCGGCGGCACAGCACGAGATCCTCGGTGCAGTACGGCAGCACCTTGAAGCCTTCCCTGACCAGCGTCTCGGCCACGGCGGGCATGTTGAGCGTGTCCGGCTGCAGCGTGTAGTCGTCACCGATCAGTTCCAGCTTGATCCAGTCGGTCTCGAAGACCTCGCGGGCCATCATCGCGGTGGTGATCACTTCCTGCGCGGTGAAGCAGCCGGCGGTGTTGGGCAGCACCGGCACGCCCAGCGTGCGCAGCATCTGCCAGAACGTGTCGCCGCCCAGCGTCTGGCCGTCGCCGCTGCCCACGGCGGACTGGCGGCGCAGCGCCACGGTGATCATCGCCGGACGCGACGCCTCGACGGCCGCCTGCAGCGTGGCCGGCGACGGATAGCGCGCGGTACCCAGCAGCAGGCGCGAATCGAACGATTCGCCGTACAGCACGAACGGGTCGCGCAGGGTTTCAGTGGGTTCGAAGGTCATGGTCGGACTAGCCTCCCGTCACGGGTTGCACGAGGTCGATCTGGTCGCCCGCGTTCAGGACACGGGCCGCATGGGCGGCGCGCGGGACGAATTCGCCGTTCACGGCGGCGGCAAACGGGGGCGCGATGGCCGCCGCGCTGACCGCGTCCGCCAGCGTGGCGGTGTCGGGCAGGTCCAGCGGCTGGCCATTGAGCAGGATGTTCATAGGGGCTTTCGGGTTAGTGAAGCATGCCGGTGCCGCTCTCGGCCAGCACGCCCGGGAGGCCCGGCGCGGTCTCGCGCACGGCCTGGATCATGCCGGGCCAGCGCAGCGAGGCCGGCACCGCGTGGGCGGCCGGGTCGTCGTCGAGCAGCGCGCGCACCACGTGGCAGGCGGCTTCGGTCACGGCCGGGGCAATCAGCCAGCCGTGACGATACAGGCCGTTCACGCGCACGATGCGCGCGGACTGGTCCACGCGGATCGCGGGCAGGTGGTCGGGGCGCGTCGGGCGGCGCTGCACGTTCAGTTCGAGCACGCGCGCCTCGCCAAACGCCGGATGCAGCGAGTGCGCCGCCGAGAGCAGTTCCAGCGCCGAGCGCACGCTCATCGGCGACTCGTCCTCGCTTTCCAGTTCAGTGGCGCCGATCACGTAGAGATCGTTCGGCTTGGGCGCAATGTAGATCGGGTAGCGCGGATGCAGCAGCCGCACCGGCCGGTGCAGCTTCACGTCCGGGGCGTGCACGCGCACCACCTCGCCACGCAGGCCGCGCAGGCCCGGCAGCGCGCGGCCGGTGCCGTCCTCGGGGCCGTTCCACGCCGAGCGCGCGCCCAGGCCACGGCAATCGAGCACCACGCTGGCGTTGATGCCCATCGCGGGCAGCGATCCGGCATCGACCTCGCCGGCTTCCCAGACACATTGCAGCCCTTCGGCAATGGCGCACGACAGCAGCGCGCGCATGGCGCCACGGTTGTCCAGCTGGCCCTCGCCCTGCAGCAGCAGGCCCTGCGCGAAGCGGCCCGCGAGCTCGGGCTCCACCTCGGCCAGGCCCTTGCCGTCGAGCGTGCGCAGGCGCTGCTGCACCAGTTCGGGCGGCGCCACGGCGCGCATGCGGCCCGTGAACAGCGACAGCTCGCTGCGGTCGCGGGCGTGCCAGACCACCAGCGTGCCGTCTTCCTGGAAGAACACGGGTTCGGGCAGTTCGTGGAGCCAGGTGCGCCAGAGATCGACGCTGGCAATGCCGAGATCGACGATGCGCCGCTCGGCAATGGCGGATTCGGCCAGCGGCGCGAGCATGGCCGCGGCCACGTGCGCGGCCGAGCCGCTGCCGTCGGGGCCGCCACGCTCGACCAGCACCACGCGGGCGCCGGCGCGCACCAGGAGCCAGGCGGACAACCGCCCGGCCAGGCCGGCGCCGAGGATGGCAACATCGAAGGACTGTACTGCTGTCATGGGCTTGTTTGCCGGCGGCGTTGGCAAGAAGGTTGCGCCAGCCGGCCTCCGGTTGGGTGAATACCGCCGCGCCGCGTGGGGGCGCCGCGCGCGGGACTCGGGTACTGCGGTTGCTGCGGTAACTGCGGGGCCCGCGCGGCGCGCGGGCCCGTCCTGCAAGGCTGGCTTACGAGTAGATCTTCGAACCCGTCTTCACGAACTCGATCGACTTCTCTTCCATGCCGCGCTGCGCTTCCGGCAGCGACGCCGCGTAGTCGCGCACTTCCTGCGTGATCTTCATCGAGCAGAACTTCGGCCCGCACATCGAGCAGAAGTGGGCGATCTTGGCGCCCTCGGCCGGCAGCGTGGCGTCGTGGAACGAACGCGCGCGCTCGGGATCGAGGCCGAGATTGAACTGGTCTTCCCAGCGGAACTCGAAACGTGCCTTGGACAGCGCATTATCGCGCAACTGCGCGCCCGGCCAGCCCTTGGCCAGGTCGGCGGCGTGGGCGGCGATCTTGTACGTGATGATGCCTTCGCGCACGTCTTCCTTGTCCGGCAGGCCCAGATGCTCCTTCGGCGTCACGTAGCAGAGCATGGCCGTGCCCATCCAGCCGATGTTGGCCGCACCGATGCCGCTGGTGATGTGGTCGTAGCCCGGCGCGATGTCCGTGACCAGCGGCCCCAGCGTGTAGAACGGCGCTTCGTAGCAGTGCTTGAGCTCTTCGTCCATGTTGGCCTGGATGCGCTGCAGCGGCACGTGGCCCGGGCCCTCGATCATGACCTGCACATCGTGCTCCCACGCCTTGGCGGTCAGTTCGCCCAGCGTGCGCAGTTCACCGAACTGGGCGTCGTCGTTCGAGTCCGCGATGCAACCCGGACGCAGGCCGTCACCGAGGCTGAACGACACGTCGTACGCCTTCATGATTTCGCAGATCTCGTCGAAGTGCGTGTACAGGAAGTTTTCCTTGTGATGCGCCAGGCACCACTTGGCCATGATCGAGCCGCCGCGCGACACGATACCCGTCACGCGGTCCGCCGTCATCGGCACATAGCGCAGCAGCACGCCGGCATGGATCGTGAAATAGTCCACGCCCTGCTCCGCCTGCTCGATCAGCGTGTCACGGAACATCTCCCAGGTCAGGTCCTCGGCGATGCCGCCGGTCTTGTCCAGCGCCTGGTAGATCGGCACCGTGCCGATGGGTACCGGCGAGTTGCGCAGGATCCATTCGCGCGTTTCGTGGATGTGCTTGCCCGTGGACAGGTCCATGATGGTGTCCGCGCCCCAGCGGATCGACCAGACCATCTTTTCCACTTCCTCGGCCAGCGACGACGTCACCGCCGAGTTGCCCAGGTTGCCGTTGATCTTCACGCGGAAGTTGCGGCCGATGGCCATCGGCTCCAGTTCCGTGTGGTTGATGTTGGCGGGGATGATGGCGCGGCCGGCGGCGATCTCGCGGCGCACGAATTCCGGCGTCATGTCCTCGGGGCGCAGCGGCAGCGCGGCGCCCAGCGCGTTGCCGGGGTGCTGGCGCAGCAGGGCCTTGTACTCGGGCTTGTCGTACAGCGCCTGGAGATTCAGCGATTCGCGCAGCGCCACGTATTCCATCTCGGGCGTGATGATGCCGCGGCGCGCGTAGTGCATCTGCGACACGTTGGCGCCGGCCTTGGCGCGGCGGGGGTTGGTCAGCTGGGCAAAGCGCAGGTGCGCCGTGGCCGGGTCGTTGGCCCGCGCCAGGCCGTATTCGGACGACAGGCCCGGCAGGATCTCGGTGTCGCCGCGCTCGGCAATCCACTGCTCGCGCACGGCCGGCAGGCCGGCCTTCAGGTCGATGTGCACGTCCGGGTCGCTGTACGGGCCCGAGGTGTCGTAGACCGGAATCGGCGGGTTGGCCATCTCGCCCTTCTCGGTGCGCGTGGCGGTCTGCAGGATCGTGCGCATCGGCACGCGGATGTCGGGGCGGCTGCCGGGGATGTAGGTCTTGCTGGAAGCCGGGTAGGCGAATTTCTGGTCGAGATCGCTTTCGAGCGATTCGAACGAAGCGGCAGGGGCGGTACGGGCCATGAGTGTCGTCCTCTCTTTGCGGGGATGGACGAAACCAGGAGCCCTGTGAGCCGGCGGCGCGCGGCATGGCCGGCGGCGGCGTCCCGTTGCGGATTTCCCGCGGGACAAGAGGCATTCGGTTCTACTGTGAAACTTCCCACGCCGGTACTAGCCGGATCGGGTTCGAAGGGACTCTCTCAGCCGCCCGGCCCATCCGGACGGCACCCCTGTTTCATCCAACGGGGTGAATTTAAGCACAACCCCCTGCCCCGCGCTACCCAAAATTCGGTTGTGTCAGCCGTGCGCGCAGGTATCGGAACACCATGCTGCACCGCACGATGCGGGCCGGGTGCGTCCGGCGCCCTCCCCCGGGCTGCACTCGATTTGGCGAATCGGCGAGTTGCCGTACCATGGCCCGCAGCAGGTTGTTCCCATCGCCAGGAGACGCCATGACCGCCGCAGGAACTGACGACGCGCAAACCCACAGTGTGTTCAACCAGGTTCCCGACCTGGCCCGCCATGACCTGTTCGGCACCGATCCCGGCCTGCGCGCCGCGCTCGGCCGGCTGGGCGGCGGGTGGCACGCCGAGGCCCTGTCCACCTATGGAACACGGCTCGGCGATCCCGAGGTGCAGGGCTGGGCCGCCGACGCCAACCGCTTTACCCCCGAACTCCACACCCACAGCCGCACCGGCGAGCGCATCGACCTGGTCACGTTTCATCCGGCCTGGCACCAGTTGCTGGCCCTGCTGCGCAGCCAGCAACTGCAGGCGCTGCCGTTCGCCGCGCCGCGCCCCGGCGTGTGGGCCGCGCGCACGGCCGGCTACTTCCTGCAGGCGCAGGTGGAGTCGGGCTCGCTGTGCCCCACCACGATGACGCTGGCCAGCATCCCGGTGCTCGCCAGGGAGCCGGCGCTGTTTGCCGATCTCGAATCTCGTCTTTTCACGAAGGAACACGACGCGCGTGACCTGCCGTGGCGCGACAAGGCGGCCGTGATGATCGGCATGGGGATGACCGAGAAGCAGGGCGGCTCCGACGTGCGCGCCAACACCACCGTGGCCGTGCCGGTGCGCGGCGAGGGGCGCGGCGCCGAGTACGCGCTGACCGGCCACAAGTGGTTTTTCTCGGCGCCGATGTGCGACGCGCACCTCGTGGTGGCGCGCATGGGTGCGATCGACGGCCCGCTGTCGTGCTTCTTCGTACCACGCTGGCGCGACGACGGCAGCAAGAACCCCATCCTCATCCAGCGGCTCAAGGACAAGCTCGGCAACCGCTCCAACTCCAGCAGCGAAGTGGAGTTCCGGGGCGCCATCGGCATCCTGATCGGCGAGGAAGGCCGGGGTATCCCGACGATCATCGAGATGGCCACCAACACGCGGCTCGACTGCGTGATCGGCAGCGCGGCGCTGCTGCGCGCCGGACTGGTGCAGGCCATCCACCACGCGCGGCACCGCATGGCGTTCGGCAAGCGGCTGGCGGACCAGCCGCTGATGCGCAACGTGCTGGCCGACCTCGCGCTCGAATCGGCCGCCGCCACGCAGATGATGATGGCGCTGGCCCACGCGTTCGAACATGCCGACGCCGATCCGCTGGCGGCAGCGTGGAAGCGCGTGATGACGCCTGCCGCAAAGTTCTGGATCTGCAAGCGCGCGCTCGAAGCCACCGGCGAGGCCATGGAGGTCTGGGGCGGCAATGGTTACGTCGAGGAAGGCCCGATGGCGCGGCTGTACCGCGAGGCGCCGGTCAATTCGATCTGGGAAGGGTCGGGCAACATCATGTGCCTCGACGTGTTGCGTGCCCTGCAGCGCACCCCCGAGGACGGCGCGCTGATCCTGCAGGACCTGGCCCGGCTCTCGAACGGCCACGCCGCCGTGCGTGCCGAACTTGCCTCGCTGCAGGCCATGCTGCGCGCCCCCGCCGACACGCTCGAAGCCAGCGCGCGACGCTTCGCGCAGGGGCTCGTGCTGACCGCGCAGGCCGCGCTGATGATTGCGCACGGCGACGCAGGCAGCGCCGAACTGTTCATCGGCAGCCGGCTGGGCCGCCAGCATGGGCGCGTGTTCGGCACTCTGGATGGCGATACCGGCACATTCGAACGCGTCATCGCGGCGGCCTGGCCGGGCTGAGACGAAGCGCCGGAAACGCCGCGGCGGCGAACATCGCACAGCGATTGCTGCATTGCACGATTGTCACCTTCAGTGCGTGATAGCGCCGCCGTAAACGTTGTGGCGACGGGCTGCCGGCCCGCTGCGCAAACCAAGTTGTCACAACGGGACGGTCCGCGCCAAGCAGCGTGTGCCGCCAAAGCCTCTCATGAATATCAGCAAACGCCTGCTTCTTACGTTTTCCCTCTCATTGCTTGCGCTTCTCTTCGTCGGCCTTGGCGGCATCTGGCAGATGAAGAAGTCCGAGGAACGCTTCCAATACTTCAACGACAACACGCTGACCAGCGTGCGCGACCTGAACAACGTCAGCGGCGCGCTGAACACGGTGCGCACGGCCCTGTACCGTCACGCCCTGACCGACGACGTCGCCGCCAAGACCGACGCCGAAGCCATGCTGGAGCGCGGCAACAAGCGCTTCGACGAGCTGGTCGCCAAGTACGAGCGCAACAACCTCTCGGACGCCACCGATCGCAAGCTGCTGGAGGCCGACCGCGACGCCATGAAGCGCTACCGCGAACTGACGCCGGCCTACCTGGAGCGCTCGCGCGCCAACGATTTCGCCGCCACGCAAAAGATGATCACGAGCGGCGACCTCAGCCTGGCGTCGAATGCCGTGCGCAAGGCGCTCGACGACCATCTGGAATACAACACCAGGCTTGGCGATGAAGCCGTGGCACGCAACACGGCCCAATACGACGCCTCGGTGCGGCTGTTCTGGATCGTGATGGTGGCCGCCGTCGCCGTGACCGCGTTTCTGGCGTTTTCGCTATACCAGCGCATCCGCCACAGCCTGGCCGAGATCCAGGGCACGCTTGAGCACGTGAGCCAGTCGCTTGACCTCGACCACCGCGCGCCGGTGGACCGTCTCGACGAAATCGGCCTGACCGCGCAGTCGTTCAACACGCTGATCGAGCGCGTGGGCGGCACGCTGAAGGAAGTCCGCCGCTCGACCGATTCGGTCAGCGTGGCTGCCGCGCAGATTGCCGCGGGCAACGTGGACCTGTCGTCGCGCACCGAGGAACAGGCCGCCTCGCTGGAAGAAACCGCGTCGAGCATGGAGCAGCTCACGGCCACCGTGCGCCAGAACGCCGAGAACGCGCGCCAGGCCGCGTCGCTGGCCACCAACGCCGCGCTGGTGGCCGACGAGGGCAACCAGGTCGTGCAGCAGATGGTGGACACCATGGGCGCCATCACTGGCAGCTCCGCGCGCATCGCCGACATCACCAACCTGATCGAGGGCATCGCGTTCCAGACCAACATCCTGGCGCTGAACGCGGCCGTGGAAGCGGCCCGCGCCGGCGAACAGGGCCGCGGCTTTGCCGTGGTGGCCGGCGAGGTGCGCAGCCTGGCGCAGCGCTCGTCGAGCGCCGCCAAGGAAATCAAGGAACTGATCGAGACATCGGCAGACACCGTGCGCACCGGCTCCGCGCAGGCGCATGGGGTAGGCAACACGATGAGCGAGATCCGCCAGGCCGTGAAGCGCGTCTCGGACATCATCGCCGAGATCTCGGCGGCGTCGCAGGAACAGAGCGCCGGCATCGAGCAGGTAGGCCACGCGGTCGGCCAGATGGATCAGGTCACGCAGCAGAACGCCGCGCTGGTGGAAGAAGCGGCCGCCGCC
Source organism: Cupriavidus agavae (assembly GCF_004217045.1). GTDB lineage: Bacteria > Pseudomonadota > Gammaproteobacteria > Burkholderiales > Burkholderiaceae > Cupriavidus > Cupriavidus agavae. The sequence continues at coordinate 326,376 of NZ_SGXM01000003.1, read as the reverse complement.
GCGCAATCGCTGGACGAACAGGCCGGCAAGCTGCGCGAGATGGTGGGGCAGTTCCAGATGCGGGGGTAAGAGTCCCTGTCTGTTTTCTCCCCTCTCCCGCCATGCGGGAGCGGGGAGAAAAAACCGTAGTAATTCCTCCAAATTACTCCACCACCGCCGTCTCCCTGATCCGCAGCGTCACATGCGGTGCGAAGCGGATCAGGTCGTGGGCGCGCTCCCCGATCATGATGGCCGGTGCGTTGGTGTTGCCCCCGATCAGGGTCGGCATGATCGACGCATCCACCACGCGCAACCCTTCCACCCCTCGCACACGCAACTGTGGGTCCACCACGGCCAGCGCGTCCATGCCCATGCGGCAGGTGCCCACCGGGTGATAGATGGTGTCCGCGTGCTGGCGGATCAGTGCGCGCGCCTCGGCCTCGTCGCGGCCCTCGGCGCGTAGCGGCCGCCCGCCGAACACGGCCAGCGGCGGTTGCGCGAGGATGTCGCGCACGATGTCCAGCCCGGCCAGCAGCCCATCCATGTCCTGCGGATCAGACAAATAGCGCGGATCGATCAGCGGTGCCTCGCGCATGTCGGGCGACGCCAGCCGGACCTCGCCCCGGCTGCGCGGCCGCAGCAGGCAGACGTGGCACGAGTAGCCATGGCCCATCCGCAGGCGGCGCATGTGGTCGTCCGCCATGCCGACCACGAAATGCAGTTGCAGGTCGGGCTCGGGCAGTCCGGGCTGGCTGCGCACGAAGGCGCCGGCCTCGGCGAAATTCGAGGTCATCATGCCGTCGCGCTCGCGGCGGTAGCGCAGTGTCTCGCCGATCAGCCGCCGCACGCCGGCCAGCGACACCCCGAACAGCTCCGGCGACGCCACGCGCCGGTGCACGGCGATATCGACATGGTCCTGCAGATTCTGGCCCACGCCGGCCAGGTCGTGCACCACGGCGACGCCCTGCTCGCGCAGATGGGCCGCCGGACCCACGCCCGACGCCATCAGTAGTTGCGGCGAGCCGAACGCGCCCGCCGACACGATCACTTCGCGCCGCGCGCGCAGCACCACTTCCACGCCGTCGCGCCACGCCACCACGCCCACCGCGCGGCGGCGCTCGAACACGATGCGCAGCACCTGCGTGCCGGTCATCACGTGCAGGTGGCTGCGGCCGCCGTTGCAGCGGCGGTCGCGCGCGTTGCCGCCGTGCAGATAGGCGCGCGCCGCGTTCCAGCGCTCGCCGTCGTGCTGGGTGAGCTGGTACCAGCCCACGCCCTCCTGCTCCTCGCCGTTGAAGTCGTCGTTGCGCACGATGCCCGCATGCTGGGCGGCATCGATGAAATGCTGGGCAAACGGATTGGGCGAGCGGAGATCGCTCACATGCAGCGGGCCGGTGCCGCCGTGCAGCGGATCGTCGTCATGGCCCGCCACGCGCTCGTTGCATTCGGCGCGGCGGAAGTACGGCAGCACGTCGTCCCAGGCCCAGCCGTCGCACCCGTGCGCGGCCCAGCCGTCATAGTCGGCGGGGCGCCCGCGCGTGTAGATCATCGCGTTGATCGACGAACACCCGCCCAGGCCCCGCCCCCTTGGCTGGAAACCGCGCCGGCCGCCGAGCGCGGGCTGCGGCACGGTCTGGAAGGCGTAGTTGCGGGCCCCGGCGCGCGGCAGCATCGCGGCCAGCCCGGCAGGTGTGCGCACCAGCACATGATGGTCGTGCCCGCCGGCTTCGAGCAGCGCGATGCTGTCGCTGCCGCTGTCGGCCAGGCGCCCGGCCAGCGCGCAGCCTGCCGACCCGGCCCCAACGACGAGATAGTCAAAGGTCGTTTCCATCCGTCTCCCCGCCTGTCCGGTGCCGGCGTTGTCCCGGCGGACGCCTGCCGCGATAGTCCAGTGTAGGCGCTGCCACCGGGCTGGTGAAGCAGTGCAACCCCGCATCGGCGCGCTGCCCCACGCTGCACCCGGCGTTTGAGGGCTGCCCTCCATTGATATAACGGGCGGTCTGGCTTATGGTGCGCGATGGTCCATCGAGCCAGGCAAGGAGACGACGAATGAGAGAAGTGCCCGCCATGTCGACGGTGTTCGACGCCATGCTCGCCGCCTCGCGCCATGACCAGACGCCGCCCTGGGATATCCGCGCCGACCGCCTGCGCCGGCTCAAGCGGCTCGTGCGCGACAACCACGAGGCCATCGCCAGCGCCATCAGCGCCGATTTCACGAACCGGCCGCGCCAGGAAACGGCGCTGCTCGAGGTATTTCCGAGCCTGGCCGGTATCGACGACGCCTTGCGCCATGGCCGCCGCTGGATGCGCGTGCGCCGCGCCAGGACCGGGCTCTGGTTCCTCCCGGGCAAGTCGCGGTTGATGCCGCAACCGCTGGGCGTGATCGGCATCGTCGTGCCGTGGAACTATCCGCTCTACCTGGCCGTTGGCCCGCTGACCGGCGCGCTGGTGGCCGGCAATCGGGCCATGGTCAAGCTGTCGGAATTTACGCCGCGCTTTTCTGACCTGTTCGCCCGGCTGGTACAGGCCAGCTTCGCGCCGGATGAAGTGACCGTGGTCAATGGCGACGCCGCCGTGGCCGCCGGGTTCAGCGCGCTGCCGTTCGACCACCTGCTGTTCACCGGCTCGACCCAGGTTGGCCACCACGTGATGAAGGCGGCCGCCGCCAACCTGACGCCGGTGACGCTGGAGCTGGGCGGCAAGTCGCCGGCCATCGTCGGACCGGGGGCCGATTTCGAGCGGGCGGTGGAGCGCATCCTGGTCGGCAAGCTGCTCAACGCGGGCCAGACCTGCATCGCGCCGGACTACGTGCTGGTGCCCGCCGACCAGCGCGACCGCTTCGTCGAGACCGCGCGGCGCTGCGTGGGCCGGCTCTATCCAGATATCGCGCGCAACCCCGACTACACGAGCATCATCAGCCCGCGTCATTTTGGCCGGCTGGTCTCGATGATCGATGCCGCCGCCGACGCCGGCGCCCGCGTGGTGCCGCTGACCGACGCCGCCCCGGACGCCGCCGCGCGCCGGCTGCCGCCGGTGCTGCTGACCGATGTGCCCGGCGAGATCCAGGCCATGCAGGAAGAGATTTTCGGGCCGGTACTGCCCGTGGTGACCTACCGCGCCGTCGACGACGCCATCGCCTTCGTCAACGCCCGCCCGCGCCCGCTGGCGCTGTACGTATTCGACAAGGGCCGCGACGTGGTGGACCGCGTGATGCAGCAGACCGTGGCCGGCGGCGTGACCGTCAACGACACGCTGTTCCACATCGCCCAGGACGACCTGCCATTCGGCGGGGTCGGCCCCAGCGGCATGGGCGTGTACCACGGCAAGGCCGGTTTCGAGACGTTCTCGAAGGTCAAGCCGGTGTTCTATCAGGCGGGGCTGAACGCCGCCGGGCTGCTGAAAGCGCCGTACGGCAAGCGGTTCGAGGCGATGGTGAAGATGCTGATGCGCTAGGTCATGCGCAAGCTTCTACGCGTCCACCATCGGCCGACCCAGCATCCGCGACAGCACCGCTTCCGGCGAGTGCGTGCGGTCACCGATGGCCGCCGGATCGAGGTAGATGGTCTGTTCCATCATCGCCTTGCCGCGCATCGCGGCGTGCAGAAGCTGATCGCTGAACACGATCCACGTGGCGCCCGGCGGGAAGTGGAACTCCTGCTGGGGCACGGCCTTCTGGTAGTCGAGATCGGCCTTGGCAAGGTCGTGGAGTTGCAGCATGCGGTGGTCGTACTCGCTGCGCGTGCGCTTGGTGATCTGCAGCGTCTTCATGAGCCACGCCTGACCGGGCCACATGCCGTGCGTCTTCGGCACGAAATGCTTCGCAAAATCGCCAAAAGGCTCGCCCACGCGCCATACGCGCGGCGCTTCGGGGTCGATGTTGTGGAACACGCGCAGCAGCCGCTTGCCCAGCATCGGGTTGGACGGGAACGAATCGACGTGCAGCCGGGTGTCGTCCTTGCGCCAGCTCACCGGCCGCCCGGCAATCTCGCTCGGGCGCAGCGAGGTGCCGGCACGCGTCATATGCCCCTTGTACTCGGGAAACAGCGCATGGATCAGCGACTCGCTCGATTCCGCATAGCGCCGGATCAGGTTGTACAGGTCGGTCAGGTCCTGCGCCGTACCCGCCGCGCCACGCACCGCCGTCTCGTTGGCGCGCAGGTTGATGTTCTTCGACTTGCCATCGGAATAGCGCGGATCGAGAAAGCGTTCCTCGCCCGGCGCAAACTTGAAGTCCAGCTTCGGGAAATACAGCACGGCGCCCTGCTCCAGCTCTCGGCGCAGAGCGGCGCGTGTCTCGGGCGTTACCTCGGGCGACCAGTCGGTATAGGGCTGGGTTCGGATCAGGTCCAGGGACATGGCAATTCCGCTAGATTTGGTTTCTTGGATGGACCGGATTCTACTCGCTTGCCGGTCGTTCGCATGTGATGCAGGGGCGACAAAAAACCCCGCGGGTCCCGAAGGACCGGCGGGGTTTCTTCCAGGCCGAAGCCGGAACGCTTACAGGCCGGCGGCGGCGCGCAGCACGGCAGCCTTGTCGGTGGCTTCCCACGAGAACTCCGGCTCCTCGCGGCCGAAGTGGCCGTAGGCGGCGGTCTTCTCGTAGATCGGACGCAGCAGGTCCAGCATCTGGACGATGCCCTTCGGGCGCAGGTCGAAGTGTTCCTGCACCAGCTCGGCGATCTTCTCGTCCGAGATCTTGCCGGTGCCTTCCGTGTACACGGTCACGTTGATCGGGCGGGCCACGCCGATGGCGTAGCTGACCTGCACCTGGCACTGGCGCGCCAGGCCGGCGGCCACCACGTTCTTGGCCACGTAGCGGGCGGCGTAGGCGGCCGAGCGGTCCACCTTCGACGGGTCCTTGCCCGAGAAGGCGCCACCGCCGTGCGGCGAAGCGCCGCCGTACGTGTCGACGATGATCTTGCGGCCGGTCAGGCCGCAGTCGCCCTGCGGGCCGCCAATCACGAAACGGCCGGTCGGGTTGACCAGGTACTTGGTGTCCTTGAGCATGTCGGCCGGCAGCACCGGCTTGATGATCTCCTCGATCACGGCTTCGCGGATCTGGGCCTGGGTGACATCCGGGTGATGCTGGGTCGACAGCACCACGGTGTCCACGCTGTGCGGACGGCCGTCCACATAGCGCACCGTGACCTGCGACTTGGCGTCCGGACGCAGCCAGGGCAGGCGGCCGTCGCGGCGCAGTTGCGACTGGCGCTCGACCAGGCGGTGCGAGTAGTAGATCGGGAACGGCATCAGTTCCGGGGTCTCGTCGCAGGCGTAGCCGAACATCAGGCCCTGGTCGCCGGCACCCTGGTTCAGGTAGTCGTCCGAAGCGCGGTCCACGCCCTGGGCGATGTCCGGCGACTGCTTGTCGTAGGCCACCAGCACGGCGCAGCCCTTGTAGTCGATGCCGTAGTCGGTGTTGTCGTAGCCGATGCGCTTGATGGTGTCACGTGCGACCTGGATGTAGTCGACGTTCGCATTCGTGGTGATTTCACCTGCCAGGACGACCAGGCCGGTATTGCAAAGCGTCTCGGCCGCCACACGCGAATACTTGTCCTGGGCCAGGATGGCATCCAGGATGGCGTCCGAAATCTGGTCGGCTACTTTGTCGGGATGGCCTTCGGAGACGGATTCCGAAGTAAAGAGGAAATCGTTCGACACGATCTGGGTTCTCCAGGTTGGCTGTTGATGGCTATTGCGCGCCACCCTGAAAACCGTGCGGCGACGCTTTAGCGGTATTTAGAGCCGCCCGATTCGAGCGGTATCGCCCCGCAAGTTGTCAGTTAACTCGGCGATGGCAGGTATTATACGCGCCTGCCGGACGCGCTGCACAAGGCCCTATCGGGCGAGCAACCACCCTTATCGGCGTTTATTCGCCGTCAGACGGGTCTGAAGTTGCGCAGCACGATGCCGATTGCGCGCGACCGTTTGCGCGAGATCATCCCGGGAAACTTTTCCCCTAATGCCGTCATGACCTTTCTCTTCTGGCTCATTTCCCGCCTGCCCCTGCGTGTGCTGCACGCCATCGGTGGCGCGCTGGGATTGCTCGCCGCCCGGCTGCCCGGCCGTTACGGGCGCCGTCTCGTCGAGAACTTCCGCCACGCCTACCCCGACGCCACCGACGCGATGATTGCCGAGGCCGCGCGCCACACGGGGCGGATGATCGTGGAGATGCCCTATTTCTGGAGCCGCAAATCGCTGACGGTGCCAACCTACGGCTTCGACGACTACATGTGGAAGGAGCTGGCCGACCTGGTTAAGGACGGTAAAGGCGTCATCCTGACGACGCCGCACCTGGGCTGCTTCGAGGTGCTTCCGCAATCACACGCCCGGCTGCGCCCGATCACCTGCCTGTTCAAGCCGCCGCACCAGCCCTGGCTGCGCGAATTCGTCGAGCGGATGCGCACCCGGAAGAACATCGCCATGGCGCCGGCCAATCCGCGCGGCGTGCGCATGCTGGTCAAGGCACTCAAGCGGGGGCAGTCCGTGGGCATCTTGCCGGACCAGGTTCCAAGTGGCGGTGAAGGCACTTGGGCGCCGTTTTTCGGCAAACCCGCCTATTCGATGACGCTGGTACACCGGCTGCACAAGCTGACCGGCGCGCCGGTGGCCATGCTCTACGCGCAACGGCTGCCGCGCGGTGCGGGCTACCGCGGGCACTTGCGCATGGTGGGCGAGGGCGGCATGCTGCCCGATGATCCCGGCACGGCGTCGGCGATGATCAATGCCACCATCGAAGAGATGATCGCGATCGATCCCGCCCAGTATCTGTGGGGCTACAACCGCTACAAGCAGCCGGCCGGCGCCGGCGCACCCCCGGCCACCCTCCCCTCGGCTCCGGCTCCGGCTCCCGCCACTGCCGCCGCGCCGCCCGAGTCCGCCACCCATCCCGACAATCGATGAGCCGCTTCTTCACCTGGCTCGGCATCGGCCTGCTGACCGTGCTGGGCAAGCTTCCCTACCCCTTCGTGGCCCGTTTCGGCGAGGCGCTGGGCAGCCTGCTGTACCGCATTCCCAGTTCGCGCCGCGAGGTCGTGCGCGCCAACCTGCGCCTGTGCTTTCCGGAAAAGTCCGATGCCGAGATCGACGCGATGTCGCGCGAGACCTTCCGCAAGGTGTTCCGCAGCTTCGCCGAGGGCGGCATCTTCTGGACCTGCGGCGAGGAAAAGATGCGCCGGCTCGTGCAGATCGACGACCAGGCCAACCTGCCCGCGCTCGACGGCACGCCGCACATCCTGGTCACGCCGCATCTGTCCGGCCTGGAGGCAGGCGCCATCCGCCTGACCATGTACCTGCGCGACAACGTGGGACGCTCGGGCGCCTCGCTGTACACGGTGCAGAAGAACGCGCTGTTTGACGATTTCCTGAAGGTGGCGCGCGGCCGCTTCGGCGCCAACATGATCTCGCGCAATGACAGCGCCCGGAACATCCTGCGCGTGCTCAAGCAGGGGGAGGCCCTGCAGTTGATCTCCGACATGGATTTCGGCCCGCGCGACTCCGAGTTCATCCCGTTCTTCGGCGTGCCGGCGCTGACGCTGACCGCCGTGTCGCGGCTGTCCCGCGCGTCCGGCGCCCGCGTGGTGCCGATCTATACCGAGCAGTTGCCCGACTACAAGGGCTACGTACTGCACATCCTGCCGCCCTGGGACAACTATCCCGGCGAGACCGTGACCGAAGACACGCGGCGCATGAACCAGTTCTTCGAAGACGCGGTGCGGCCGCGCGTGGCGGACTATTACTGGGTGCACAAGCGCTTCAAGCACCGGCCGCCCGGCGAACCCGACATCTACTGATTACAATGCCGAGCATGAAACTCCAGTTCACCAAAATGCATGGCGCGGGCAACGATTTCATCGTGCTCGACGGCATCCACCAGCGGCTCGACCTGACGGACGCCCAGTGGCGCGCGCTGGCGAGCCGGCACTTCGGCATCGGCGCGGACCAGATCCTGATCGTCGAGAAATCCGATCGCCCCGACGTCGATTTCCGCTACCGCATCTTCAACAATGACGGCGGCGAGGTAGAGCACTGCGGCAACGGCGCGCGCTGCTTCGTGCGCTTCGTGACCGACAAGGGCATGACCGACAAGCGCACCGTACGCGTGGAGGTCATGAACGGCGTGATCACGCTGACGCTGCAGGACGACGGCCAGGTGACCGTGGACATGGGCGCGCCCGAGCTGGAGCCGGCGCGCGTACCGTTCGTCGCCGAGGGCCTGCCCACGCGCGGCGAGGGCAGCGACACCCTCTTCGGCCTCGAAATCAATGGCCGCACCGCCTGGATCTCGCCCGTCTCGATGGGCAATCCGCATGCCGTTCAGGTCGTGGACGATGTCGAGCAGTTCCCGGTGCTGCAGGACGGCCCGGTGATCGAGCACCACAAGACCTTCCCCAACCGCGTCAACGCCGGCTTCATGCAGGTGGTGGATCGCCAGACCATCCGGCTGCGCGTGTTCGAACGCGGCGCCGGCGAGACGCTGGCGTGCGGCACCGGCGCCTGCGCGGCCGTGGTCGCCGGTATCCGGCGCGGCCTGCTTGAGTCGCCGGTCAAGGTCCACACCCATGGCGGCGACCTGACGATCGCCTGGGATGGCGCCGGCCAGCCAGTGCAGATGACCGGCCCTGCCACCACCGTTTTCGAAGGGTCGATTGACCTGGCTCTGCTGAAGACGGCCGGCTGAGCGTCCTTACCCGATCCAGGCCGCCGATCAGATCGGGACCACGCCCCGCTGCGCGCCCAATTGGCGCCCTGCCACGGCAGCGGCCAGTTCGCCGCGACGGAGCTTGCCGTTGGGAGAACTGGCCAATCCCGGCACGATCTCGATGCGATCCGGCCGCAACGCATGCGGCTGCAACGCGTCCCGCATGCGGCGCATCAGCGCCGCCACCACGGCATCCCCGTCCCGGTGCGCATCGCCCAGCACAATGAAGGCTCGCAACCGCTGCAAGCCCTCCTCCGTGGTCACGGGAACGGCCGCCACCTGGAGCACCCGCTCGTCGGTCAGCAGGAAGCTTTCCAGGTCCTGCGGAGAGACCCAGTGCCCGGCAATCTTGACGCGCTCGCTGTGCCGGGAGAGAAACGACCACCCGTTCGCCGCACTGGTGAACAAGTCGCCAGTGGCCAACCACGGCGACTGCCGCAACCGGCACAGTTCGGCGTCCGGTTCGAGATATCCGAGCATCATCAGCGGCCCGGCCAGCGACACGGTCATCGCCGACGTATCCCCTGCCGCACGATCGGCGATGGCGTAGGCGTAACGGAACGCCGACGTCTCCCGCAGGCCCGGCCCCTGCCCGGGCAGTTCGGTGAAGTACGGCAGAAAGCTCTCGGTCGTCCCGATCGAATCAACCAGCGGTGCCCCGGCAAAGGCGGCCCAGCGGGTCCGGATCACGTCGGGCAGACGCTCACCCGCCGACAGGCAAAGCCGCAGCGAGCCAAGGGTGTACCGGCGGCTCGCGCGCGTCATCAGCAGGTGGTACAGCGTGGGGACCGCCAGGAAAACCGTGACGGCCTCGCGCTCGATAGTTTCCAGGAAAGCCTCGTGGCGCGCCCATTCGGGCAGCAGCACGGCCCGCGCGCCCAGTGACAGCGCGGTATGGATGCCCTGCAACCCAAACGAGAAATAGGGACCACTGCTACCTAGCACGACATCATCGGCGTGCATCTGCCAGAGCGGGCGCGTGACATGGGAATCGAATCCCGGGATGGCACCGTGCGCATGCACGCACAGCTTCGCGCTGCCGGTCGATCCCGAGGACGCCAGGCAGAAGGCGGGATCATCCCGTGCCACGGCCAGCGCGGGCGTCTGCGTCGCCGGGGTCGGCGACAGCGCGTCCGCAGGGCAGATCTCGCCCAATTCAACGCCGGCCCCGGCCGGGCCAGTGCGGTCCCGGAATATGGCATCGGGCCGGAAATCGGCAACCAGCCTGGCGTGGGCATCCGCGCCCAGGCCGGGGTGCATCACACATGGCAAGCATCCCGCCCTCATGGCGCCCAGCCAGGCACATACGGTTTCGAGCGTGCTGCCGCCCACGATCGCCACCCGCATCGGTTCGGCGCGCCGCAGGGCTACCGCACCAAACAGATCGGCCATGCGCAGGCTTCCGGCCAGTAACTGGCCATAGGTCAGCTCACGGCGTCCGTTGGCGCCGCACTCGACGAGCGCCACGCGATCTCCGTGGCCACCCCTGACGTGGCGGTCCACCATCCAGTCGGCGCAGTTCAGCGAAGCATGACGGTCTGCGCTCATATCGTTGCCTGCTGCCGGCTGGCCTGCGCGCTGCGGGCAGACGTTCGCGCTGCGTACGGCAGATGCATCGCCGCGCCTTCGGCTTCATCCGTCCCGCCCGAGCGAAGGACCTGCGCCAGCCGGCGCAGGATGGCCGGTGGATCGTCTCGCTGGAACACGTTCCGGCCCGCGCACAGCCCGGCCCCGCCGCACGCAACGACGCCATGTGCCAGCGCGATCAGCGTCTCGTCCGGCATCATCGCGCCACCGGCCAGCACCACGGGCGTATGCGTCTGGATGCCGTCCAGCAACTCGCCAAGCCGTTCCGGATCGCCCGGCGCGCAGATCTTGAGCACGTCAGCCCCCAGTTCGACGGCGGCACGCATGAAATGCCGCATGCGCGCGATGCCGTCCTCGGGCCGCCCGTCCATCCTGTCGTAGACCATCGCCATCAGCGGCAGGCCGTACAGATGCGCCTGCTCCACGGCCTCGCCGATCAGCCTCAGATTGTGCGCCGCGGTGTGCGCGGAGAAATTGGTCTGTACCGATACCGCGTCCGCGCCGAGCCGCACCGCGGCCTCCACGCTCGTCAGCAGCACCTTGCGGTCTGGCTCCTCATCCAGCGCCAGCGCACCGTTCAGATGGACCATCATCCCGCATCCGGCGATGTCCAGCCCGAAGCGCTCGGCCAGGCCCTTGTGCAGGACAACGCCTGTGACCAGTTCCGGCGTGAGCCAGCGGGATATCGTCTCCAGGCGTTCCAGGCCGCGAACCGGGCCCAGCGTGAGGCCGTGGTCCATCGGGACGATCAGCGCGAGGCCGCTCGCGGGATCGAGGAATCGCGACCAGCGTCGCGCGCGTGCATTGTCAGTCATGGCATTGTCCTTGGGGGAGTGCAACAACTTCAGATATCGGTGAGCGCGCTCCGGATGGGCGCGGCCAGAATGCGGCGCGTGGGAATCCAGCTTGCCAGGATCGCCAGCAGCACCAGACCGGCAAAGACCACGGCGTAGGTCGTCGGCACCCATGCGATGGTGACCGGGACGGCGTTGCTGGACCCGGGCGGCGTCCACATCCAGCCCGCCTGCCGCACGCCGTACGTCACGGCCAGCGCGCCAAGCGTTCCGCCCACTGCCGCCGCCGCTGCCAGCCAGACGTTCTCCAGCGCCGTCATGGCCGAGACGAAGCCGCGCGAATAGCCCACGCTGCGCAGCGTGGCAAGCTCGCGTTTGCGGCGCATGACGTTCATGTAGCTGGCATTGAGCAGGCTGGTGAAGGAGACGATCGAGGCCACCGCCAGCACGAATCCGAAGAACGAGAGCAGTACGCCGCGCACCTCATGGTAGAAAGTGGCGCGATCCGACCAGCGGAACACGCTGGCATCGATCCCGGAACCCCGGAATGCCTCGACGATGCGGCGCTGCGCGGCCGGCATGTCGGCTCCGGGGTGCAGCAGCACGCGGTACTCGGACACGTCCCCGGTGTCCAGCAGGCGCTGCGCCGTCGCCAGCGGAAGCACCACCAGCCGGTCGTTGACCTCCTTGATGCCCCAGTCCATCACGCCGGTCGTCTTCAGCTGCGTCGCGTTGACATAGCCAGTGTGCTCGGTCACCGTCGACAACTGCACCGGACCCGGCGGGCAAGAGAAGCGCCGCTCGGCGGGCGACTCGCCCACACGCAGCGGTGCGAATCCCTCCTGTGGCACATTGCAGCCGAGCATGCCGGCGAGCCCCTGGCCGAGCACCACGGCATCTGCATTGGCCGTCATCCAGAGCGGCTGCCCCGCCACGACGTCATACTCGTAGGCCGGCCCCTTGATCCGGCGCACGGCGTCGGCGTCATAACCCACACCCTCGAAGATTCCCGTCACGCCCGCGCTCGTGATCATGCCGGTCACCCCCAGCGAGCGCGAATAGGCCGCCACGGCGCCCTCGTCCGCGAGAATGCTCTCGATGGCGCGCTGCGCCGGCGGCTCGATAAGATGCTGCCCCACACCCTCGAATCGTTCAGCCAGTGGCGAAACCGGCCTTTCGATCACCAGATGGCCGCGCGCCCCCCAGCGCATGAAGGCATCCTGCGTCAACTGCAGGTTTGCCGCCACGTAGCCGAACAGGACGTCCAGCGCCAGCACCGATACCAGCATGATGGCGAATGTGCCGGCCGAGCGTCGTCCGTGCCGCCAGACATTGCGGGCGGACAGGGACATCAACAGTTTTTCCCGCATCGTTGCTCTCCTTGGTTCCGGGGCCGCCTACATCGACGTGAGCTGATCGCGCGAAAACGCCGTGGCCGGATGGCTGGCCGCCGTGACATCGCGATAGACCAGGCGGCTGAACCGGTCGGGGAATGCGGCGTTCGCGATCGTCATGCTGGAAACGAACGGATGCCGCTTTCCCGCATGGATGACGGTATTGCCGTACTCGAACGCGGCGGTCTTGAACACATCGCCGGCCGCCGTCATGAAATCGGCCTTGATGCCAAGCAGGGTCGACGTCTCCAGGTAGTAGACGATGCCGGCATACGTCACCGCCTTGTGCGTCGCCTTCAGCACGAGCTTGTGGCAGTCCCGCCCGTCCACGGACACTACCCCGCCGTACTCGGGCACATAGTCGCGCGCGTATTGGGTGGCCGCGATGTCGCCGTTGGCCGCCTCCCCGACCAGCCTCTGCTGCGGGCTCACGCTGATCGGCCGCCGCAGGCCGGGCTTCGTGTACCACATGGCATGAGAGGCAATCAGTATCCTTTCGCCCTGATACCGGCGCGGCGCCGTCGTGCGGATCAACGCATCGCCGTCGCGCACCTGGACCGCGTACTCGGTGTCGGTGTTGCCGGCGGGATCCTCCGAGTGAACGGCCACGTCCCACGAGAGGTTGGCGAATCCGCCGCGCGCCATGTCCGCCTGCTTCAGCCATTGCCGCATGGTTTCCACGTCGGGCATGGCATCCGCGGCGGCGGCGGGGGGCACGGGAAACCAGACGAAGCCGGCCAGCGCCGCGACACCGCCAGCGAGCACGCGTGACAGCGAATGACTGCGCTGCCCTCCGAACCGCACCGAGCGCCGCAGGCGACGCCACGTCGTCAGTGCGCTGGAGAGGACGATCAGTACGCAGGCCCCCACGACCACGGTGAAGGTTTCGACCGCAGTCAGTTGCAGCACCAGCGGAACGCGCTGCGCCACGCGCGGCAGCGAGGTCGTGACACCAGCGGCCGCTATCCCCGCACGCACCGCCCACGCCAGCAGCACGGCGAGGAGCGCGACCGCCAGCGCCGTCACCGCCGTCTCGATCACGAACATCGCGACGATCCTGGCGCGCGGGTAGCCAATGGCCCGCAGCGTCGCCACTTCCTTCATCCGGTCCTCGATGTTCATGGCCACCGTGTGCTGGACGGTGGCCACGGCCACCAAGGCAATCACAACCCCTGCGAATGCAAACAGCATGTTGAAGAACCCCATGAAGCTGTTGTAGAGCTGCCCCACGTGGGGGCTCCGCCACGTCGTCACGTCGAACCGCCCCGGCTTGGCGGCTTCCAGCGCCTGCGTCAGGTGAGCCGCGACCCGATCTGTGTCGGCCCGGTCGTCAACCTGGACGATCATTCGCGAGACGGCTTCGGTGTCGTAGAGCGACTGCATGTCGGCCAACGGCATGCGCAGCCCCTTGCTCTCGATGGCCTCGATGCCAGTGGAATACGAGGTATCGCGCACTTCGGCGTCCATCGCATTGGCACGCTGCGCATACGACGTTGCCGCCAGTTGCACGACGTCGCCCGCCGATGCTCCGATCCGATCCGCCATATGCGGTGTGATGCGGATCGAAGCGAGGTCCTTTGGCGCCGCGACGGCCTCGCCGTCCTCGCCGCGCAACGCGGCCTCGAACTCCGGGTCGATGCCACTGGCCAGGAATACCGTGCTGCGGTTGTCGAGCTGGACCATGCCCACCCCGGTCATGTCAGCCCCGGCGCGGCGCACGCCCGGAACCGTGGCGACCAGTTCCCGGATCCGCGCCTGGTCGGCCGCATCGAGCGCATATCGGGCCGGGAACGCTGCCAGATTGGCCTGGCCGCCGGTCCGGTAGACCTGGACGTGGCCGTTGCCCTGCGCATGGATGACCACTCTGGCCATCGATGCCTCGACGAAACTCATGTACGCGAGGAACAGCAGCACGGCCACCAGTCCGCTGGTGAGGGCCACCATCGTGGCCACGGTGCGCCGACGATCCCGGCGCAGGTTGTTCAGCGCTAGTTTGAGCATCAGGCCAGCTCCGTCTCCGGCATCCGCCTGGCCGTTTCGATGCGGCCATCCCGCAGCCTCACGATATCGCGGACATTGCGCAGCAGCCGGTCGTCGTGGGTCGAGAAGAGGAAAGTCACACCGTGGTCCCGGTTCAGCGACTGCATCAGTTCGATCAGCGCAAAGGCATTGGCGCTGTCGAGGCTTGCGGTGGGTTCATCCGCCAGGATCAGCCTTGGCGCCGTGACCAGCGCCCGGGCAATGGCGACGCGTTGCCGCTGGCCGCCCGACAGGCGCTCCGGCAGGCTCGATGCGAAGGGCGTGAGCCCCACCGCCGCAATCGCCTCGGCCACCCGCTCGCGGCGCTCGCTCGCTGCCATCCCGTGCAAATGCAGCGGCAGGGCAACGTTTTCCTGCACATTGAGCACGGGGATGAGATTGAACGACTGGAAGATCATGCCGATCGTCCGGCTTCGCAGTTGGTCCAGTGCCGCCTCGCCAAGGTCCGTCGTGCGGACTCCGTCAATGCACACGTCGCCCGACGTCGGCAGGTCGAGGCAGCAGATCAGGTTCAGCAGCGTCGACTTGCCGCTTCCGCTCGGTCCCGTCAGCGCCAGGAAATCCCCTGCCCTGACCGTCAGATCGACGCCGTCGAGCGCATTGACCGTGGTGTCCCCAAGGGGGTAGACCTTTGTCACCGCCCTCACTTGTACGATCGCCATTTCCAGATTTCCCCAGTTAGAGATAGATTTCGATAGCCGCATAGATGCCGTGGCTGAGCGACCTGACCAGTGGCGAGTCGGCGGGGCCGAACGTGCGGGTCATTCCCAGGAAGGCCGTGATGTCGTCGCGCGGACTGAACGACAGTTCGAGGAAGGTCAGGTTGCCGCCCGACGCGAGTCCGGTCAGCGTACGGAAGACAACGCCGAACCGGCGGTCGCCGAACAGGTTGGGCAGCAGCGCCTGCAGATTGAGGTAGTGCCCCTCGGGCAGCGGATGAAGCGGAAGATTGCGGGTCTGCCAGGCGCCTCCCGCAGGCTGCGCAGCCAGCAAGGGCTGTTGCATCGCTTGCTGCCCGAGCCGGTAGCCGTTGTAGATGTATTCCGCACCAAGCTCGCCGCCGGACCGCATGCCGTATCGCAGGTTGACCAGCGCGTCGGCCATCCAGCGCCGGTCGTTCTCGCGCAGCACCGGACCGCTCCCCGACGACCGTGCATACCCGTTCGATGCCGAGAATTCGGCGCCAATCGTCCAGGCGTCGTCCAGCAGGTGTTGGATGTAGCCGCCCACATAGGGACGGTAGGCACCGCCGCCCCCGGCCACCACGCCGGCGCTCGTGGGCCGGACGCCCGAGGACTGGTACTCGGCATGCAGCAGTCCGAAGCCGCCCGATCCCGTTACGCCGGGCGCCGCCTGTATGTAGGGGTCCGCGAACAGGCCGGAGACGGTTGCCGATGGCGTCGGCGAGTAGGACGCCATACCCATCCACTTTCCCGCGATCTCGCGTCTCGGCGTTGCCGTGCCATTGTCGGGAAACAACCGGTTTGTCGGCGAGTAAAGCAGGCCAGGCCCCCAGGCCAGGTAGCGCTTGCCGGCCAGCCATGTGAACGCGTCCGCGACGTGCCCCGTCGCGTACGCCTCGGTCCACGAGAACGCCTTCGGCTCGGGGATGCCGGGAAGTTCGCTGTCCGAATTGAAGTAGCGCACTCTCGGCTTCAGCATCACGCGCGCACCGCCGCACCAGTCGGCGACGCACCGGGCGGCCACATCAAGACGCACCTCCGCGTTCCAATATCGGTCATGTCCGGCCGCCGCTCCGTAGTGGTCATCCGCAACCAATCCCTGCAGCGTGGTTTCTGCGCGGATGTCGAAGCCGGGGATTGCCGTCTCTAACGCGTGCGCAGCCGGTTGCACGGCCACCCCTGCCAGGAGGGCCAGAAGCCATCGGCTTCGGCTGAGATATCCCATGTAGGCGGCGGCCCGCGATGCCATCACGCCTCCTCCGTCGCCACGCGATGCGGCGGCACGTGGCTTTCCGGCGGCGCGGAGAAGCGCTCCCGCAGCACGCGTCGAGTGTCTTCCCGGTCGCACCGATCGGGAACGACGACCATGCTTCGATCCATACGTATGCGAGCTTGTCCGTCGGACCAAGCACCGCATTCCATGCCGTCCGAAGCTGCTCGCCAGTCGTGCCGCTGACACCGGGATGCAGCGCGACCACGGCCGCCGGCATCGCCACGCCGTCCGGCCCGGTCACGCCGAACACGCTGACGTCCATCACGTCCGGGTGCTTGAGCAGGAACTCCTCGATCAGCAGCGTGTAGGCGTGACCCGTGGCGCCGCGGATGACGTCGACTTCGCGGTCGAGGTGGACGTACTCGCCGCCCGCGACACGCATGACCATGTCTCCGGTCGCCCACCACCCGTCGTGTGTCGCCTTCATCAGCAGATCGTGGGCGTTCCAGTACCCCCGGAACATCGCGGGACCCTTGATCATCAGCCGGCCGGGCTGCCCTGTCGGCGCCGGGCTGCCGGCCTCGTCGACAACCTTGACGCGTGGACCTCCGGGCGTGGGGCGGCCGACCCGCCGGCCGAATTGCCGCGTCCAGGGTGTGACAATGCGCAACAACGCGGCAATGCCCACCTCCGTCGACCCCAGCCCGTCCAGGAACACGGCGCCATCTTTCGGTATCCCGAGCCGCCGGAAGAAGCTGCCATGCCGCACGAACGCGCGTTGATGTACCTCGTGGCTGGCATCGGCCGTCGTTCCCCATATCCGGATCGATGACAGGTCGCGGGCCTCCGCACCGGCGGCCAGCAGCTTCGTGTAGGTGATGGGGAAGCCGAAGAACGTCGTCACCCGCCGGCTCTCGATGGTGTCGAGCGCGTGCCGGGCGTCCAGCCTGCTTCCGAGGCAGGTCCGCACACCGAGCAGCATGATGGCGTACAGGTAGAGGTGCGAGACCTGGTGGTTCAGCGGCAGCGCAAAGTACACGTAGTCACGCGGCGAAACCAGATTGAACTTGAGCACCGAGCGGAGCGCGTCGATCAGCCCGCCGGCTGCCACCATCACGCCCTTTGGCACGCCGGTCGTGCCAGAGGTGTGGAAAATGAACGCCAGATCGTCCGCGCCGCAGGGCGCCTGCTGGCCCACGGCCACCGCATCGCCGAGCAACGCGGAGAGCGGCGCCATGCGCGGGCCGTCCGGCACAGCGTGTACGTCGCGCTCCGGCGCATCGACGACGATGAGCTCCGGCACGTTGCACAGCTCCAGCCCGGCCGCCTTCAGGCGCTCCAGCCCCTCCCGGTCGGTCACCAGAACCGTGGCGCCGAGCCGGCCGATGTACGGACCTGCAATGGCGGGAGCGAGGTTCGCATTGATCGGCGCCGCCACGGCACCGAGCCAGTTGCTGGCCGCCGAGAACAGGAAGATGTCGAAGGCATTGGCCTTGTAGATCGCCACGCGGTCGTTGGGCGCGACGCCTCGGGCCTTCAATACGCCAGCGAGCAGGCGAACCGTGTCGTAAATGGCGCGCGCCGACCATTCGCACGGCGCATGCGTCTGCCCCACTGCCGGCGCATGCCACCCGAGTGGCGCGTCAAGTTCCACGAGGATGCGGTCCGGCGTCCTGCGCGCCGCGCGACTGAGGATTGCCACGTGGGGTGGCGACACATGTCGCAGGCACGCCAGACGACTCACTATGCCAATCTCGCGCGCAACATGCACGAGATAGAGCAGGAGCGCACACAGCGCGACCGCGCCAGAAAGAATGGTTATTGTCGTCATCATGACTGGCCTCCTGCGCCAGTGGCGCCCC
Source organism: Cupriavidus agavae (assembly GCF_004217045.1). Lineage (GTDB taxonomy): Bacteria > Pseudomonadota > Gammaproteobacteria > Burkholderiales > Burkholderiaceae > Cupriavidus > Cupriavidus agavae. The sequence goes on along the minus strand of NZ_SGXM01000003.1, from coordinate 308,123 downwards.
CGCCGGCCGACGTCGGCGCCACATTGCCGGCGATGCCACGGATCAGCGCCAGCAACGCGTCGCGATAGGGCGCCACGAACTCGCGCTCGATGTCAGTGAATGCCGCCCGGCGAAAAACGACATCCCACTGCAGCCGCCCGTTGACGGTCGGCGGATAGAAGATGAAGTCGTAGGGTTCGAGCAGGCAGCCGAAACCGGTGTACTGCCGCGTCGGATGCTGTGGACCGAACCCGGAAAGATCCTCGGCAATCCGGCCCGGGTTCGACAGGCACGCGTTGGTACCCTGCGAGCGGGCAATCACGAAGCGCGAGACGGGATCGAGCCATGGCATGGAAATGGAGGCGGCCAGCGACTCCAGCCGCCCCAGTTCCCGCTGCAGCGACGCAGGGCGCCTCGCAGCGCGCACCGCGGATTGGAGGTGGCCGAGCAGGTCGGCATCACCGAGACCACGCGCCGTCCGCACGGCCACCGGCAGCAGGTAGTTGCGGAACGACTCGCCGTATGCGGGATCGAGGCTGTATCGCAGGCTCACGGCACACGTCAGGCGCGTCGTGGCGCGCTTCCCGCTGCGCTCCATCAGTCGCACCAGCGCGGCCAGGAACAGCGTGTTCATCGTGACGCCCGCACGACGCGCGTTCCGGGCGATCGTGTCAGCGAACTCGGGTTCCAGCGTACTGTGGAAGAAATCGAGTTCCGCGGGCGGGACACCGGGGCGGCGCCGGCGGCGCAGTCCCTGATCCCCGCGCACGAGATCCTGCGCCAGGCTCCGCCCGGCTGACGCCAGCCGGCGCATGCGCGCAACACCGCCGTACCACGACGGCAGGATGTCCTGCAGCGATGCGAATTCGTGGACCGGCATGCCCTGCTTCCGGTCCGAATCAGGCGCGCAGCCCTCGGGCGCGGAGAGCCGGGCATATTCCCGCATGAGGCGCGCCAGCAGCAGGCAGTCGCTACGGGCATCGGCCACCGCATGCGCACTCGTCAGGTAGACGCATGACGAAAGCCCATCCGAAGCCAGGATCAGATAGATCTGGAAGGCGGGGCGGTTCGGCCAGTCCAGCCGGTTGTCCCGGCTCAATGCCATCAGCATCCGGCGGAAGCCCACGTCGCCGAAGTTGCAGCGCCCCTTCCAGCGATGCAAAGACAGGCCGTGCGACGCACTGCCAGATCCGGCAGGATTGCCGCCGCGCACCCCGAGCAACGGGAATGCGCGTGCGGCGGCTTGCACCGCGTCGGCCATCCGGCTCGCGCACAGTTGCCCGTCGACGACCACGATCTGATTCGTGTTCGTGTTCTCGATCCGGGCCAGCTTCGCGAAAGCCGTTGTCAGCGCATCGGTCGGCGCGGCGCGGGGCATCGTTGGCGTGGACGTCATGGTCATCACCCCGCCATCTCCGTTTCCGCGTTGACGTACCAGCGAATCAGCTTCTGGAGCTGGTCTGGACTCAGAGGGGGGTGGCGGGCAGTGCGGCCGAGCACCGCATCCAGCTTTGCGCAGCAGAAGTCCCAGTCCGTCAGTGCGAAGGGATGGTTGGCGGCCACGGCCCGCGCGAACCGGCGATCGACAGGCGTCTGTGGTGCGGCGAAACAGATCTGGAGGGCCAGGACGTCGGCAATGGCCTCCAGCATGGCCCGGCTGGACATCCTGCGCCCGCCTATGCAATGGAATACTTCGAAATCCTGGCGCGCGGATGCTGACAGGGTCAGGTCGACGGCAGCACCCACGACCTGGTCGACGGCCACGAGGTCGATGCAGACGCCCTCCGGCAGATCGTAGGAGAAGCTTCGATGACCTGCCGCACGGACCGCCTCCATCGCCTCCACGAACATATAGAAGCCAAAGCCGTTGCGACGCGTCCAGCCGGTGCGGCTGTGGCCGACCACAATCGAGGGGCGGAACAGCGTGACCGGGAGGCCGCAGGATTCGAGCTGCGTCCGTAGCGACTGCTCCGCGGACCACTTGGTGACCTGGTAGGCGTTCGACAGGCGCTGGCCGGCATGGAGCCGCTCCTCGGTCTTGCCGCCCTGCATGCCCGCCGTGTAGGCGGTGGAAACATAGTGGAATCGACGGCAGCGCGGCGCATGGGCGGCTGCCCAGCGGTAGAGCGCCGTCGTCTCGCAGACGTTGGCTTCGAACGCCTGCGTCAGGCGGAGCCCGGAGTGACTCATGTCGGCGGCACAGTGCCAGACGGCATCGATGTCATCGATGACAAGGCCCTCCAGCGCACGGCCGAGGCCGCCGTCGCCGATATCGATCGTTCGCAGCCGGCCGGCCATTGCGCCGTCGAGCGCGATGTCGCATCCCGCCGCCGCCGCAGCCACGGCCGAGCGAGTTCTTTCTCCGTCGGGATCGCGACGAGACAACGCCACGACAGAAATGCCACGTGACAGGAAAGTCGCCGCCAGGACGCTGCCGACGAACCCGGTCACGCCGGTGATGAGTAGGTTCTTGGTCAGCATTCGATGATGTGTTCGTCGACCTGCACCCCGACATGCCGGCCCGGCCGCGACGTGAATCCGAGGACCCTGTCTCCCGGGCAAAGCTCCGTGATATGGCGCGGCTTCGCCTCCGCCGAGAAGATCCGCACGTGCCAGTCGTCCTGCATCACGATGTTGACGAGTTCGCCGCCATCGAAGCGGACCTCGATCAGTAGCAGCGGCCGGATTTCGGTCTTGATGCGGCCGACGTAGACCTGGCGGCAACGGCCCGCGGCATTCACCGCCGTCACCTGCGAACCCGCCTTCAGTTCACTGATGTAGTTGGTCCGCTCGTTGGCATGGAACACGTAGCTGTGGACTGCCGCCGCATTGATCCGGAACGGGCGAAGCTCCATGTAGGGCAGGTGAAAGACTTCCGGACAGCACAGGACGCCGCCGGTTGACGTAGACCCCACCAGCAGCCCCTCGTCCGGCTCGAACATGTGGGTCGTGTCGATGCAGGCGCGGTACCCGAGCCCCAGGTGTCGCGTACCGACCACGGTCCCGGCCTGGATCTGCAGCGTGGGAGTTCCGACCGACAGCAGCCGCATCCGGAACGCCTCGAACTGCGCGGGATCGTCAAACGCGGCGATCACGCCATCGCTGCCGAGTTCGAGCACGCCAAGGGCGATGATCGCGTCATCGACGTCTGTGCCGACCTCCTTGATCAGTTGGACGTCGGTGCCGTGCAGCTCGGCAATGACGAGTTCGAGCGGGATGTTCGTTGGATCCTTGAACGACACCATGACGACGTCGTGGTCCACGCCCTCCTCGTACGATTCGCCCAGCGTCGCGGCATCGTCCACGTGCTTGCGCATGCAGGTGCGCCATCCCGCCTCCCTGGCGAGCGCCAGGACCGCGCCATCCGCGCTGGCGATACACGGGGCGCCACCGCCCGCAGCGACGAATTCCGTACAGAGGGCCTGGGCACTGTCCCAGTCCGACTGCGCCTCCACATCGAGGATGCGCAGGACATCGGCGTCGAAGGTCCGGAGGAATTCATGCCAGTTGTCCGGGTGCAGGAGGACGCCGTTGAAGCCGGACGCGGCGAACGCCGCGATCAGCGCTGCGCGGCGGTCCGCCTCGTGCCGGCTCAGCGCGCGGGTGTCGTACCAAAGCGCCACGGCGCTGTTACTCGGTTCGCTGGCAGCATCATGGAGGGCGGAGACCGAATTTCGACGCTTTCGACCGATCTCCGGTATGGACGCAAGAGGTTTCACCTGAACATCTATCATCTCAACCACTCCTTTTTTTAAATGAACTGAATGTGCTGGCTATTTCCAAAAAAGAATTAAATTAATTACTATCGATTAATGCCGTTAATGGCTCCGGATACGATTCACGGAGTTTCCGATAACCTTTCCGGCATTCGATGCGTTCCCAGTCCAGGTTGCGAAGCGGGTCGAGATCCAGGACACCGGCGCGACGCATTTCGCGGAAGACGCCGGCACACGCCCACTCCCTGAACCGGCGATGCACCGTGCTTCCTGAACCGGGGCGGCCGTAATGATCCAGCGCCTTCCAGTGGGAGCGGGACCGCAGGACAAGGAGGATGGCGTCCATGATGATGCGGTCGTCGATGCGCGGGCGATGCCTGGCCGCGCTGGTGCGCGTGCTCTGGCTTGCAGGCAGGAACGACTTGACTCGGGTCCACAGCGCGTCGTCCATCCGCCAGTCGTCATCGCAAACCAGGTATCGCATGCAATCGCTCGCTCTAGTGCCGGCGTGGTTCACCGAATTGTCAGAGGCTAGCACCGCTGCATACGTTATGTATCCCAAAACCAAGATCTTTGAGTGCAATCAAAGTCCGGCATTAATGGGATATGTCGGGGTTTTTTTCAGTTTTTTCTTATTTTTTATCGGTGGCTTTCAGAGCGGCTTGTGCGGCCGGCGCGAGGACCACGCATTGACGGCGTGCGCGGCATGGCAGACCATGGCACCTGGACGCGACGCCACAGGAGAGTGCCCCCATGAATCTGGACGATTTTCGTATCACCGCCGGCAAGTCCTTCAAGCTGGCGGACTTTTCCGCAAAGAGCAAGCCGCTTTCCGGCGGCGCCAAGGCCATCGATCAGGCGCGGGTGGCCGAAATCTCCGAGTGGCTCGATGCCCAGCAGGACATCTTCTACGCCGAACATTCACGCAAGCTGCTGGTGATCCTGCAAGGCATGGACACCAGCGGCAAGGACGGGACCGTGCGAGGGGTGTTCCGCAGCTTCGATCCGCTGGGCCTGCGCGTGGTCAGCTTCAAATCTCCCACCCCCGAGGAACTGGCGCGCGACTACCTGTGGCGCGTGCATGCCCAGGTGCCGCGCAAGGGCGAGATCGTCGTCTTCAACCGCAGCCACTATGAGGACGTGCTGATCACGCGCGTGCACGGCTGGATCGACGATGCCGAATGCGCGCGGCGCTACCGGCAGATCCGCGCCTTCGAGCAGATGCTCGCCGAGACTGGCACCACCATCGTGAAGTGCTTCCTGCATATCTCGAAGGACGAGCAGAAGGAGCGCCTGGAGCAACGTATCGGCGATCCGCAGAAGCATTGGAAGTTCGACGCGCAAGACCTGGCCGAACGCAAGTTCTGGCACGAGTACCAGCAAGCCTACGAGGACGCGATTGCCGCCACGGCCACGCCGGAGTGCCCGTGGTACATCGTGCCGGCCGACTCCAAGACGCACCGCAATGTGATGGTGGCGGAGATCCTGCGCGCGGTGTTCGCCCGGCTCAAGCCCGAGTACCCGCCGCCCAAGCCCGAACTGGCGAAGCTCGTCGTGGAATGAGTGGACGCTGGCGCGGCGGCTAGCTGCCGCCGTTGCCGCGATGCACGTCGTGCGTGACGAACGGCCGCTCGGCGGTTGGCATGGCCAGCCAGTGCGGATGCTTGAGCGTGTTCCGGATGTCGTCGAGTCCGCTCGACCAGTGCTCGTGCATCGTCAGAACGCCAAATTGATAGTCCTTGGCGCTGCCTTCGAATGACTTGTCGCGATAGATCAGCTGGATCACGTTGCGGCGCGCGTCGCAGGCGTGCTCGGCGGCGCGCTGGAACCAGGGGTCGTCGCGCCTGGACGGCGGTACCAGGGCCATGACCTCGCTGAGCATGCGCCGGTAGTTCTGCTGTTCGCGCATGGAGTCGGTGATCGTGCGGGTGCGGCTCGAATACTGGATGTCTTTCTGGCGCTCGGCCACATCCAGCAGGTTGTGCGGCAGCTTGCCACGCGCGCTCCAGAGGTCTACCTGGAAGATCAGCGCGTCGCGGCGCGGCTGGGCCACCAGCACCTCCTGCAGCGGCGTGTTGGAAACCAGCCCGCCATCCCAGTAATACTCGCCATCGATCTCCACGGCCGGAAAACCCGGCGGCAGCGCGCCCGATGCCATGAAATGCTCCGCGCGCAGCGTCATGCGCGTGTTGTCGAAGTAGGCGAAGTTGCCGGTCTTGACGTTGACCGCGCCCACCGAGACGCGCATCTCCTTCGAGCGGTTCACGCGGTCGAAATCGACAAAGCGCTCCAGCGTGGCCTTGAGCGGCCCGGTGTCGTAATAGCTGGCGCTGCCCGGATCGTCGAAGCGCGACCAGAGATCGGCGATGTTGCGCGGCGAGAAGAAGCCGCGCTGCCCCTCCACCAGCGCGCGCGCCGCGTTCAGGCCGTCGAACCAGACGCGCATCGGCTCCGGCCACATCGGTGCAGCCTGGGTCAACAGGTCGAGCGGCAGGCCCGGCAGCCACGGCTGGGCGCAGATGTGCTCCCAGAACGCCCGCAGTTGCGCCACGCGGGTCTCGGGCGGATTACCGGCAATCACCGCCGCGTTGAGCGCGCCGATCGAGATGCCGGCCACCCAGTTCGGATGGATTCCGCCCTCGGCCAGCCCCTGGTAGACGCCTGCCTGGTACGAGCCGAGCGCCCCGCCACCCTGCAGCACCAGCGCGCGGATCGCATAGGCCTCATGGGCCGGCCCCTCATGCGGCGGGGCGTCGCCGGCGCAGTTCGTGGCGGGCAATGGATCGCGCTGCGCCGCCGGCCGCCTGGCCCTGGCCGGCGTGGCGGCGTCCGGCGCCGAATCCTGCGGCGGGGCAACCTGTTTCCCAACCTGCTGCTTGACCGCTGCCACGTCCTGCCGCTGTTTCTTTGCCACGCCGGTGCTCCCTGGAAATGAAAACGGCCCCAAGCGGGGCCGTCGTAATGTGTGCTGTCAGACGCCGTACTTCTGACGATAGGCAGCTACCGCATCGCGGGAGTTCCCCAGCGCGGGATCCTGCGACGCATCCAGGTAGGCCAGCAGGTCCTTGAGCGTGGCAATGGCAATCACCGGTACGCCAAATTCGCGCTGCACATCCTGCACGGCCGAATGGGTGCCGATGTTGTCGGCGGTGCCGCTCTTCTCCATGCGGTCCAGCGCAATCAGCACGGCTGCCGGTTCGGCGCCGGCCGCGCGGATCATCTGCACCGATTCGCGCACCGAGGTGCCGGCCGAGATCACATCGTCGACGATCACCACCTTGCCCTGCAGTTTCGCGCCCACCAGCGTGCCGCCCTCGCCGTGGTCCTTGGCTTCCTTGCGGTTGTAGGCAAACCCCACGTCACGGCCGGTGCCGGCCAGCGCCACCGCGGTGGCCGACGCCAGCGTGATGCCCTTGTAGGCCGGCCCGAACAGCACGTCGAACGCCACGCCCGAGCCCAGCAGGGTCTTCGCGTAGAATTGCGCCACCTGGCCCAGCATCGCGCCCTGGTTGAACAGCCCGGCGTTGAAGAAGTACGGCGACTTGCGCCCGGCCTTGGTCACGAACTCGCCGAAGGACAGCACACCGGCCTCCAGTGCAAAGCGGATAAAGGACTGGCTGAGGTCGTCCGGCGTGGTCTGCTGCGTCATCATTTCCCTCTGAATTCAAAAATTTCCCGAGATGTTACGGATTATCAGCGCCAACCTCAACGGCATCCGCTCGGCCTCCAAGAAGGGCTTCTTCGAGTGGATGGGCAAGCAGGACGCGGACATGGTCTGCGTGCAGGAACTCAAGGCCCAGGAAGCCGACATGACCGAGGCGTTCCTGGCGCCGCATGGCTACCACGGCTTCTTCCACTACGCCGAGAAGAAGGGTTATAGCGGCGTGGGGCTCTACACCCGCCACAAGCCCGAGCGCGTGGTCACCGGCTTTGGCTGCGCCGAATTCGATGCCGAGGGCCGCTATGTCGAGGTGCAGTATCCGCACCTTGCGGTGATCTCGGTCTACGTGCCGTCCGGTTCCAGCGGCGAGGAACGCCAACTGGCGAAATTCCGATTCATGGAAGCCTTCCTGCCCCACTTGCTGGCGCTCAAGGCCACCGGGCGCGAGATTGTGTTGTGCGGCGACGTCAACATCGCCCACAAGGAAATCGACATCAAGAACTGGAAGGGCAACCTGAAGAACTCGGGCTTCCTGCCCGAAGAGCGCGCCTGGATTGGCGCCCTGTTCGACAGCCACGGCTACGTGGACGTCTTCCGCCAACTCGACCCGCGCCCCGACCAGTACACCTGGTGGAGCAACCGCGGCCAGGCCTACGCCAAGAACGTCGGGTGGCGCATCGATTACCACCTGGCCACCGCGAAGATGGCCGCCACGGCAGCCGGCTGCGCCATCTACAAGGACGAGAAGTTCAGCGACCACGCGCCGCTGTCGATCGACTACGACTTCCCGTTGTGATCGAGGAGTCTCTTGATCGGTGGGGCACCCAATTTGGCGTAAACCCGGCGACCCGCCTCCAACCTCGCTACAATGCAGGTTCTCGCCCCCCAGGGATTTGAGACCTTTCGCATTTGCATTTTTCGGAGTGAGTCCGCCATGGTTTTCAAAGTGTTCGTTGATGGTCAGGAAGGCACCACCGGTCTCCGGCTGCTTGACTATCTCTCGGGTCGCAGCGACGTCGAGCTGCTGCGCATTGCCGATGACAAGCGCAAGGACCCGCAGGAGCGAGCACGATTCCTGAACGCCTCGGACGTGTCGTTCCTGTGCCTGCCTGACGTGGCCTCGCGCGAGGCCGTGTCGCTGGTGACGAACCCCGATACCTGCGTGATCGACGCCAGCACGGCGTTCCGTACCGCCGACAACTGGGCCTACGGCCTGCCGGAGCTGACCCGTGGCCAGCGCGAGAAGGTCCGCGCCAGCAACCGCATCGCGGTGCCGGGCTGCCACGCCAGCGCCTTCGTGCTGGCCGTGCGGCCGCTGGTGGAAGCTGGCCTGATGCCGGCCGACTACCCGGCCACGGCGTTCTCGCTGACCGGCTACAGCGGCGGCGGCAAGTCGATGATTGCGGAGTTCGAAGCCGGCGGTAACCCGAAGCTGATGAGCCCGCGTCCGTACGCGCTGGGCCTCGGCCACAAGCACCTGCCGGAAATGCGCGTGCAGACCGGCCTGGCGCAGGCGCCGATCTTCAACCCGGTGGTGGGCAACTTCCTCAAGGGTCTGTCGGTCACGGTGCCGGTCTATCCGTCGCTGCTGTCGCGCAAGGCCGATGCCGAGGCCATCCTCGACATCTACCGCAAGCACTACGAGGGCGAGCAGTTCGTGCGCGTGCACCCGTTCAACGCCGACGAGAATCTCGACCGCGGCTTCTTCGACGTGCAGGCCAGCAATGACACCAACCGCGTGGATCTGTTCGTGTTCGGCAACGAGAACAACCTGAACCTCGTGGCCCGCCTGGACAACCTCGGCAAGGGTGCGGCCGGCGCGGCGGTGCAGTGCATGAACGTGCGGATCGGCGCCGACGAGGCCACCGGCCTGGCAGCCTGACGGCCCTGGTTCACCGCAACAAGAAAAAACCGGCTCCGCGGAGCCGGTTTTTTCATGGGCAATCCGGAGCGCGAAGCGGTCAGCCGCCCACCTTGGCCAGCGTACCCTTGAGCGCCACGCCGATATAGGCGGCGCCCCGGGCGCAGACGTAGGTCTTGTCGCTCGATGTCTCGTCGTCCTTCCAGTTGCTGCGGATCTCCATCACGGCGTTGGCGCCGGTGGCGCTGGCCTTCTGCTGCAACTCCTGGAGCGCCTCGACGAACATGGCCTGGCACTGCTCGGCCTCGGTCGGCACCGGTGTGCCCTGAACCTGGCTCGTGGGGCGGCGCACCCGCTTGATCGACTTGAACGACACCGGGTCCTGGGCGCCGTCGATCCGGTTGAAGCCCCACGACAGCCGGATATTCGGATCGATCCGCGACGCCGCCACCGGCGACTTCAGCGCGTCCTCGATCGGCATGTTGAGCAGCTTGTCCGCCGCGCTGGCGGCTCCCGAGCCCAGTATGGCCGTCGTGGCGGCCACGGCCAGGGCAATGCGCAAGGTGGTCTTCATTGGGCTTCTCCCTTGTTGAGGCAGTTCGGCAGCGCCGGGGCGGCGCTGCCGCGCCTCGGACGCCACTTCGGACCATGCTACCCGATCCCGCGATGAACGAAATCGTGACTCGTGCTTACTTTTTTAGCGGACTCTGCTGGTCCTCGTCGCCCGCATCCACCGGGGCGCCGCCGAGGTTGGCCATGTTCGGCCGATGCGCCGGCAGCTTCTCCATCGGCATGCTGATGGCGGCCGCGTAGAGCGGCAGCACTTCCTTCATGTGGGCTTCGAGCACGGCGATCCGGCTGCGGCCGGACGGATGGGTCGACGTGAACTCGTCGCCGGCTGCCAGCACCGTGCCCATCTTGCGCCAGAGCGTGATGGCGGCGCGCGGGTCATAGCCGGCGCGCGCCGCGATGTCCATGCCGATCAGGTCGGCCTCGGTCTCTTCCCGGCGCGAGAACCGCAGCGACAGCATCTTGGCGTTGGCGCCGATATCCATGTTGCCGAGGTTGCCGAAACCGGTCAGTTGCGACACCACGTTGGCGCCCAGGTTCGAGATCTCGGCCTGCGCGGCGCGCTGGCGGGCGTGTTCCTCCAGCGCGTGGGCGATCTCGTGGCCCATCACCATGGCTACCTCGTCATCGGTCAGCTTGAGGTCGTCGAGCAGCCCCGTGTAGACGGCCATCTTGCCGCCGGGCATGCAGAACGCGTTGACCTGGTTCGCGCGGATCACGTTGATCTCCCACGGCCAGCGGCCGGCGCGCGGGTTCCAGAGCACGGTCTGGGGCAACAGCCGGATGCCGATCTCGCGCAGGCGCTGCACCTGGGGATCGTCGTCGCCGAGCAGCGTTTTCTTGGCGATGGCCTCCTGCTTGACCTGTTCGTACTCGCGGGCGGCCTGCTGGTCGATGACCTCCATCGGCACGATCATCCGCACGCGCGAATCATTGCGCGCCACGCGCACGCCATCGTCGGGCGCGGCCACCACGGCCACCTCCTGCGCGGCCGCGGGCAGCGCCAACGTGGAAATCGCAACGGCCAGGGTGGCGCGCAGGCAGGTCTGACGCATGGGTTCGGGGACGATAAAGGTGGCGGCGGCGCGAACGGGTGATGCAATAATACACGCCAGCCTTCGCGCCTCCCCATCATGAATTTCCACACTTATCTAGATATTTTTCGGAATCGCCGCATCGGCGCCATGCTGACGCTCGGCTTTGCCTCGGGGCTGCCGCTGGCGCTGACCTCGGGCACCCTGCAGGCGTGGATGACCGTGGAGGGGCTCGATATCAAGACGATCGGCTTCTTCTCGCTGGTCGGGCAGGCCTACATCTTCAAGTTCCTGTGGGCGCCGCTGATGGACCGCTACACGCCGCCGCTGCTCGGCCGGCGGCGCGGCTGGCTGCTGGTGACCCAGCTCGGCCTGGTGGCCAGCATCGCCGCCATGGCGTTCTGCCCGCCGCAGCAGGCGCTCTGGACGCTGGCCGCGCTGGCCACGCTGGTGGCCTTCCTGTCCGCCTCGCAGGACATCGTGTTCGATGCCTACAGTACCGACGTGCTGCGCTCCAGCGAGCGCGGCGCCGGGGCAGCCGTCAAGGTGCTTGGCTACCGGCTGGCGATGCTGGTCTCCGGGGGGCTGGCACTCTATCTGGCGGACCGCGTGCTGGGCTGGTCGAACATGTACCTGCTGATGGCCGGCCTGATGGGCGTGGGCCTGCTGACCCTGCTCTGGGCGCCCGAGCCGGACGCGCCGGCGCGTGCGCCGCGCACGCTGGAAGAAGCGGTGCTCGGCCCGCTGCGCGACTTCTTCGGCCGCCAAGGCGCGTGGTGGCTGCTGCTGCTGATCGTGCTGTACAAGCTCGGCGACGCCTTCGCCGGCAGCCTGTCCACCACCTTCCTGATCCGTGGCCTGGGGTTCGATCCGGGCCAGGTCGGCATCGTCAACAAGACGCTGGGGCTGGCCGCGACGATCATCGGGGCGCTGTTCGGCGGCTCGCTGATGGTGCGGCTCGGGCTGTACCGCTCGCTGATGGTGTTCGGCATCCTGCAGGCGGTGTCGAACCTTGGCTACTGGGTGCTGGCGGTCACGCCGCCGCACCTGTGGACGATGGGCGCGACCATCGCGGTGGAAAACCTCTGCGGCGGCATGGGCACCGCGGCCTTCGTGGCGCTGCTGATGACGCTGTGCAACCGCTCGTTCTCGGCCACCCAGTACGCGCTGCTGTCCGCGCTGGCGTCGATCGGCCGGGTCTACGTGGGGCCCACCTCGGGCTACATGGTCGAGGCCTGGGGCTGGGCGCCGTTCTACCTTGGCACGGTCGTGGCGGCGTTGCCGGGCGTGGCGCTGCTGTGGGCGATGCGCCGCACGGTCCACCGCTACGAGGCGCAGGCGCGCGAGCCGGAACCGGTGGCCAACGCCCGCCCGGCCTGACCTGGCCAGGGCGCGGCCCGGGGCGCCCGGGTCCTGCCGCTATTCCTTGTAGTAGACGATCTGGTGGGACGTGGCGAGCAACTCGCCGTCCGGGCTCCAGATCTCGGCCGTCTGGTCGAAGAAGCCCTGCCGGAACACGCGCGCCTGGGCGCTGCCGAGCACATGGCGGTCGCCGAGCGCGGCCAGCGTGGCCGCATCGGCATGGAAATAGGTGGTCAGCGAGACCGTGCCAGCCGGCACGAAACCGGCGCGCTTGAGGAAAATGCGCGGGTAGAACGCGTCGCACCAGGCGGCGATCGACGTGTAGTCAGGCGTGCGCGCCGGTGCGTCGCGGAGCCAGAACTGGGTCAGGCTGTCCGGGTTCTCGGTACCGGCCGCCGCGTCGGGCTTGGCACCACGCACGGCCCGCATGTCGTAGCTGCCGAGCCACTTGACCGGGGCGAAGCCAGCCATGCGCGGCAGTGAGTCGGCCGCCGGCACTGCGGGCATCACAGCCTCGCCGCAGTTCCACGTGTCGCGCCGGACCGCGAAGACCGCACTTCCGGTCGTCGTAATTTCGCCATTCTGTAGCAGTTCGAGGTGCCAGTGCTGGGTCGAACGGTTGGTGCGCGCCGGCCGCGCCACCACTTCGAAGGCGCCCTCGGCAATCGGCCCGGCAAAGTTGACGGTCAGCGCGCTCGGGTCGCCGAGCCGCTCCGGATGATCGAGCGCCGCCTGCAGCATCACGGCGGCCGTGGCACCGCCGAACGGGCCGATCATGTTCCAGTAGGCTTGGCTGGTATGGCCGCGGTAGCGGTGTTCGCCGGCCGGTTCGAGTTGCACGGCTTGATCGAGCGGATGCAGGGGCGCTTGCGTCATGGCAAAAAAAGTACGGTCGTTCGATGATTGCCGTACGGTATGCCCACCCCGGCCCGCCGTCAAGACGGGCCCGCCCGTGTCAGACGGCCGTCACCCGGTACACCGCCAGGCTGCCGCGCCAGTTCACGCCCCAGTTCACGGTCACGCCCTCGTGCATGACCACGCGGTCCAGCACGCGCAGCCCCACCTTGGGCGCCAGTTCCTCGAAGTCGCCGATGGTCAGCACGCGCACGTTCGGCGTGTTGTACCACTGGTACGGCAGCGATTCCGACACCGGCATGCGGCCCCGGAACACCGACAGCCGGTGCGGCCAGTAGCCGAAATTCGGGAACGAGACAATGCACTCGCGCCCCACCCGCAGCGTGTCGCGCAGCACCTGGGCGGTGTTGTGGATGGTCTGCAGCGTCTGGGACAGGATCACCGTGTCGAAGCTCTTGTCCTCGAACAGCGCCAGCCCGCCTTCCAGGTTCTGCTGGATCACGTGCACGCCCTTCTGGGCGCAGGCCAGCACGCCCTCGTCGCGGATCTCGATGCCATAGGCATGCACGTCCAGCTCGTCCTGCAGCACGCGCAGCAGGCTGCCGTCGCCGCAGCCGGCGTCCAGCACGCTCGAATTCGGTTCGATCCAGCGCGCGATGGCGCGGAAGTCCGGCCGCAGCGCCAGGATATTGGGATTGGTGGCGGCGTTCATGCACCGATCTCCTCGGCAATGCGTTCGTAGTAGGCGCGCATCAGGTTGTGATAGCGCGGATCGTCGAGCAGGAAGGCGTCGTGGCCGTGCGGGGCGTCGATCTCGGCGTACGACACGCGCCGCTTGTTGTCGAGCAGCGCCTTGACGATCTCGCGGCTGCGGTTCGGCGCAAAGCGCCAGTCCGTGCTGAAGCTCACCACCAGGAAGTTGGAATGGGTCTGCGCCATGGCCTGCGTCAGGTCGCCGTTGAAGCGCAGCGCGGGGTCGAAGTAGTCCAGCGCGCGCGTGATCAGCAGGTAGGTGTTGGCGTCGAAGTACTCGGCGAACTTGTCGCCCTGGTAGCGCAGGTAGCTCTCCACCTGGAACTCGACATCGAACGAGAACTGGATGTCTTCGGCCTTCAGCGTCCGGCCGAATTTCTCGGCCATGTCCTCGTCGGACAGGTACGTAATGTGACCGATCATGCGCGCCACGCGCAGGCCGCGCTTGGGCTTGGCGTTGTGGGCGTAGTAGTTGCCGCCGTGGAAGTCGGGGTCAGACAGGATCGCGCTGCGCGCCACCTCGTTGAACGCGATGTTCTGGGCCGACAGCTTCGGCGTGGACGCCACCACGATGCAGTGGCGCAGCCGGTCCGGATACATCAGGCTCCAGGCCAGCGCCTGCATGCCGCCGAGGCTGCCGCCCATCACCGCGGCGAACTGCCCGATGCCGAAGTGATCGGCCACGCGCGCCTGGGCGTTGACCCAGTCTTCCACCGTCACCACCGGGAACAGCGCGCCGTAGGGCTGGCCCGTGGCGGGGTTGGTGCTCATCGGGCCGGTCGAGCCGAAACACGAGCCGAGGTTGTTGACCCCGATCACGAAGAAGCGGTTGGTGTCGAGCGGCTTGCCGGGGCCGACCATGTTGTCCCACCAGCCGATATCGCGCGGATTGTCGGCGGCGATGCCGGCCACGTGGTGCGAGGCATTGAGCGCGTGGCACACCAGCACGGCGTTGCTGCGGGCGGCGTTGAGCGTGCCGTAGGTCTCGACCATCAGGTCGTAGCCGGCCAGTTGGCTGCCATTGCGCAGTTGCAGCGGCTCGGCGAAATGCAGGCGCTGGGGCGTGACGACTCCGACCGAATCGGTCGGCACGTCGAGGACGCCAGCGGGAGGAGCGACATCGGTCATTGAGCGGGCCCGCGCGAAACGGCAGGCATAAAAAAACCCGACCGGCATATGCGTTGGAGCGCAGCCAAGTCGGGCTTTCCGCGGTGTCCCGCGTGCCGGCGCCGTAGCGTGGATGAATCCATCCGCGAGGCACCGACCCAACCTCTTTAGCCGCATTTATATTGGCATCCCGGGGACACTCCCCAGGCTGCCGCGCGCCCGCAAGCCAGTCATCAAATCGGCGCGACCCGCACATTATAGTGCAAAGCGCGGGACGTGCTCACGTCCCTGCGCCCGGTACGGGAATCAGCCCAGCAGCACGCGCAACTGGGCGTCGATGTTTTCCGAAGGCAGCTTGCGGAAGCCGCCCTTGGCGTAACGGTGCCAGTGGCCCTGCACCGCGGCCATGATCAGCGCCACGCGCACCGGCACATCGGCGTCGGCCGGAAACGCGGCCTGGGTGACGGCCACCTTCAGGCACTGGCGCAGCGATGCCTCGATGCGGTCCACCATCTGGTTGATGCGCTCCTGCAACCGCTCGTGCTCGCCCACCAGCGCCTCGCCGGTCAGCACGCGCGTCATGCCGGGGTTCTTCTCGGCGAACGTCAGCAGCATGCGCACGATGGCCTGCAACTGGCGCACGCCATGCTCTTCCTGCGTGGTGATCTGGTTGATCAGCCCGAACACGGTCTGCTCGATGAAGCCGATCAGCCCTTCGAACATCTGCGCCTTGCTGGCGAAATGGCGGTACAGCGCGGCCTCGGAGACCGACAGCTTCGCGGCCAGCGCCGCCGTGGTGATCTTTTCCCCGCGCGGATGTTCGAGCATGCCCGCCAGCGTCTGCAGGATCTGGATGCGGCGTTCGCCGGGGCGCGGACGCTTGCGCGCCGGCGCCTCGGGATCGGCAACCGTGGTGACGGGAGGCATAGGCGCCTCGGCCTGGCGAGCGATGGTTTGCGTCATGACCCGATTCTCCGCTTTTGTTTTAGGAGTTGATGCATTGATTGTACTTTTATGTCCACATAGCGCGGGCGATTGACCCACCGCACCCCGCCTGCCGGGGCCACGCCGGCCTCGGTCTGTGGCGCCGTTGCCGCAGTCCGGCCCGTCGCCGGGTCCTGGCTCTCTGCGGCGACCAACGTCACCGAACGCTCCTGCGCGGCGTGCCCCGCGTGCTGGCGGTCTTCCGCCGCCAGGGTCTGGCGCGTGGCGGCGTCGCGCGTGGCGCCGTCCACGGCGGGCGCCACGGGATGCGGCCGCGACGGCGCCACCGTGCGCAGGAAGCCCGTCACCCAGGCCGTGCGGACACCCATGCCCCGATAATGCTTCAGGTGCGAGAGCGTGTCTTCCACCAGCACCGCCCGGTGCGCGGCCACGCCGGCCTGCGTCAGCAGCCGCTGCAGCATGCGGCGGTCGGGCTTGGGCCGCAGATGGCCGTGCACCCACATGTCGTCGATGGCCACCACGCGCTCGAAACAGTGTTCGATGCCGGCCAGCGCCATTACCGCGTGGGCGTAGTCGCGCGGCGCATTGGTCACCAGGATCTTGCGCCCCGGCAGCCGCCGCAGCGCCGCCGCCAGCCCCCGGCGCACGCGCACCATCCGGGCCAGTTCCGGAAACTCGTGCGCGGCGCGCAGGAAATCGCCGGCATCCACGCCGTGGTGGCGGACCATGCCGAGCAGCGTGGCGCCGTAGCGCCGCCAGTAGTCCACCCGCACGCGGCTGGCCTCGGCCGCGTCGCAGCCGAGCACGCGCGCCACGTAGGCCGTCATCAGCGCGTTGATGGCCGGGAAGATCGCGTGCGAGGCGTCGTGCAGCGTGTTGTCGAGGTCGAACAGCCAGACCGTGCCGCCCGAGGTATCGCCCGCCACGTCGCGCCGCAGGTGCCGGCGCGCACGATGTCCGGCACCAGGCGTGCGGGCGCGCGCGGGCACCTCGCCACGATGCCGCGAGGGCTGATGGATGAACACGCCGGGATTGCGGGAATGCAAGGAGCGGGGGGAGTCTGGGAGAACGGACCGGGAAGCCGCGTCAGGCGGGGCTTCCCGGTGGCGCACTCAGTGCGAGCGGATCATCGTGCCGAACGCCTGTTCGGTCAGGATTTCGAGCAGCAGCGAGTGTTCGATGCGGCCGTCGACGATGTGCACCGAGTGCACGCCGCTCTTGGCGGCGTCGAGCGCGGACGAGATCTTCGGCAGCATGCCGCCCGAGATCGTGCCATCGGCGAACAGTTCCTCGATCTCGCGCGCCGACAGGTCGGTCAGCAGGTTGCCCTTCTTGTCCATCACGCCGGGGATGTTCGTCATCATGACGAGCTTCTCGGCCTTCAGGATCTCGGCCATCTTGCCCGCCACCACGTCGGCGTTGATGTTGTAGGCCTGGCCGTCGTCGGAGAAGCCGATCGGCGAGATCACCGGGATGAACGCGTCGTCCTGCAGCGCCTTGACCACGGCGGGGTTGATCGCCTCGATATCGCCCACGAAGCCGATGTCGATGAACGTGCCCGGGTTCTCGCGGTCCGGCATCTGCAGGCGCTTGGCGCGGATCAGCCCGCCGTCCTTGCCCGTCAGGCCCACCGCCTGGCCGCCGTATTGGTTGATCAGCATCACGATGTCCTGCTGGACTTCGCCGCCGAGCACCCATTCCACGACTTCCATGGTCTCCTCGTCGGTGACGCGCATGCCCTGGATGAAGGTGCCGACCTTGCCCACCTTCTTCAGCGCCTCGTCGATCTGCGGGCCGCCGCCATGCACCACCACCGGGTTCATGCCCACGAGCTTCAGCAGGATCACGTCGCGCGCAAAGCCGTGCTTGAGCTTTTCCTCGGTCATCGCATTGCCGCCGTACTTGACCACAATGGTCTTGCCGTGGAACTTGCGGATGTAAGGCAGCGCCTCGGCGAGGATCTCGGCCTTGAGGGCGGGGGCGATGGCCGCAACCGTGGTGGCGGCAGGCCCAGGATTGTCAGCGTTCATGGCTTCGGACATTCCGTGTGATGTGGAGCAGGTATCATGATTAACCGTCCGCCGGGTAGGCGATACGGGCGAGGCCGGCGTTGCGGCTGCCGTCCGTGCGGCAGGCGCCGATTTTACAAGAAACCGGCGCCCCCATCGCAATCGCTGCTTTGCAACAACGTGATACCCCATGACCGATCCGTCCACGATCCAGACCGGGCAACTGCGTCCGGTGGAACGCTGCAGCGCCTGCGGGGCCCCGTTCGTGTGCGGGTACGTGGCCGGATTGCCCGAGTGCTGGTGCGCCAGCCAGCCGCTGCTGCCCTCGCGCCAGATCGTGGCCGGCCAGCACTGCCTGTGCCCGGCCTGCCTGAAGCAGCGCCAGGCGGCCCCGGATTGAGACAGTTCTGAAACCCTCCGAAAATTTTTGTTGTTTGCCGGTGTTTTGCACCTTGCGAATGACAAAAGCGGCGAATTCCGGTTTAACATTCGCGGCATGAATAGCCTACGCGGAATCGATCTGAACCTGCTGGTAGTGCTGGAAGCGCTGCTGGCGGAACGCCATATCTCGCGCGCCGCCTTGCGGCTGCAGCTGAGCCAGCCCGCCGTCAGCCACTCGCTGGCACGGCTGCGGCAGCTATTGGACGATCCGTTGCTGGTACGTGGCCAGGGGGGCCTGGTGCTGACCCCGCGCGCGCACGAACTGGCCGGCCCGCTGGCCGAGGCGCTGGCGCAGGTCCGCATCCTGCTGGGCCCGGGCGGCTTCCAGCCCGCCACGGCCCGGCGTACGTTCCGGCTGGCGATGTCGGACTACGGCGCGCTGGTGGTGCTGCCGCGCCTGCTGCGTACGGTGCGCAAGGCGGCGCCGAACATCGATCTCACGGTCACGCAGTCGAGCCGGGAATCGATGACCGGGCAGATTGCCGACGGCGAGCTGGACGTGGCGCTGGGCGCTTTTGCCTTCGAACCCGAGGGCGTGCGCACCGCGGCGCTGTTCAACGACGATTTCGCATGTGCCGTGGACGCCGCCACGGTGCGCGACACCGGCCGGCTCGACCACGTGGCCTACCTGGCGCGCTCCCACGTGCTGGTGACCGGTCCGACCGAGCGCGGCGAGGCGATCGACGCCGCCGTCACGCGGCTGGGCGGGCGGCGCAAGATCGCGTGCGTGGTGCCGCACTGGAGCGTGGCGCCGGGGCTGATCCTGGGTACCAACATGGTCCTGACCGCCGCCCGGCGCACGCTGGAGGCGCTGGCCGACGAGCGGCTGGCGATCTTCGAGGCGCCGTTCACGATCCCCGGCTTCACCTACAGCATGATCTGGCCCGAGAAGGCCGACGCCGACCCCGGCCACACCTGGCTGCGCGAGCGCGTGCAGCATGCCGCCGCCGTCACCGAAACCGAGGACGAGAGCGCCGCGATCAGCCTGCGCGGCTGATCAGTGCTTGTGGTCGCCGTGGCTCATCGCGCCGGCGGCCGGGGCGGTCACGTCGCGCACCTGGGCCTTGACGGTCTGCTCGATCGTCTTGCCGTTCTGCTCGAACTTCAGCGTGATGGGCACGGTATCGCCGGCCTTGAGCTGCTGCTTGAGGCCCATCAGCATCACGTGGTAGCCACCCGGCTTGAGCTGGACGTTCTGCATCGGCGGCAGGTCCAGCGCCGGAATCTGGCGCATCCGCATCACGTTGTTGTCCATCTTCATCTCGTGCAGTTCGGCGCTCGCCACCGGCGACGATACGCCGACGAGCTTCGCGGCCTGGTGCGCATGGATCGTCATGAACGCGCCCGAGGCGGACTGCGCCGGCACGGTGCCGCGCACCCAGGCGTCGCTGACATCGACCTGGGCAAACGCCTGCGCGCTGGCCAGCAGGCCCGTCAGGGCGGCGGTGGCGATCGAGGCGGCGCGCAGGGCGCGGAATCTGGCTTGCATACGAAACATCTCCACGAATTGGCTGGTCGGCGGACATTAGACCACGACGCGCCGCCGCGCGTGAGCGGCAGCCGAATGCGGCACGGTGTCGCACGCCGGGCAGCCCGGCCCGGCATTGCTACACTCGCGCCATGCAAGCCTCGATCGCCCCCTCTCCGGACCCCTCGCACCCTTCGCCGCCGCTGGCCGCCGTGTCCGGCCTGCCCGCGCCGCGCCACAGCCTGGTAAGCCTGCGCCGGCTGTGCTGGCTGCGCTGGGCGCTGCTGTCCGGCCAGGGGCTGCTGCTGGCGCTGTGCGAGTCGGTCGCCGGCATCCACCTGCCGTACCAGCCGCTGCTGTTCCTGTTCGTCGTCCAGGCCGCGTTCAATATCTATACGGTGGCGCGCCTGCGCTGGCACGCCCGCCGCAACACCATGCCGGGCGATGCCGAGCTGATGGTGCAGATGCTGGTCGACCTGAGCGCGCTGTCGGCCATCCTGTTCTATACCGGCGGCGCCACCAACCCGTTCGTGTCGTTCTACCTGCCGGGGCTGGCGATTGCCGCGGCCATCCTGCCGTGGCGGCTGGTGGCGCTGCTGGCCGGCTACGCGCTGACCTGCTACTCGCTGCTGCTGCTCGACTACGTGCCGCTGCACCTGCACAACCCCGACAACGCCGTGAACTACCACCTGGCGGGGATGTGGCTCAACTTCGTGGCCAGCGCGGTGATGATCGCCATCTTCGTGGCGCGCCTGTCGAACGTGCTGCGCCAGCGCGACGCCCAGCTCAACGACGCCCGCGAACTGCTGCTGCGCGAGGCCCGCGTGGAGGCGCTCAATGACCAGGCCGCCGCCGTGGCGCACGAGATCGGCACGCCGCTGGCCACGCTGGCCGTGATCGCCGGGGAGCTGCGCGGCGACGCCGCCGACGCCGCGCGTGGCCGCACCGTGATCGCCGACTATCTGCCCGACCTGCGCACGATGGAGCAGCAACTCGACCTGTGCCGCTCGATCCTGGCGCGGCTGCGCGAGGACCACCAGACGCTGGCGCCGCAGCGCGTCGATGCCTGGGTGGGCCCGTTCGTCGAGCGCTGGCAGTTGCGCCATCCGCAGGCCAGCCTGCGGGCCGAGGTGGCGCCCGACGCCGGCCCGCAGGCCGTGGACACCGCCCGGGTAGCGCAAATCCTCACCATCGTGCTCGACAACGCCGCGCGCAGCCAGCAGGACACCGCCGATGACACCTTCCGCGCCCCGCCGCTGCGGCTCGACATCGCCCGTGACGGCGACGCGTTGCTGCTGCGCGTGACCGACCACGGCAGCGGCATCGCGCCGGCACTGCGCGGCCAGTTGGGCGAGCGCCCCGTGGCCAGCACGCTGGGCGGGCACGGCATCGGCCTGTACCTGGCCCAGAGCGCCGCGCGCCAGCTTGGCGGGCGCCTGGCGTGGCTCGACAATCCCGCCGGGGGCACCGTCACCGAACTGCGGCTGCCGACTGGCGGCGCGGCGGGCCACTCCACCTTCAACCGCAACGCATTCCAGCCGTGATGACCGACGCCCAGGCGCCTTCCGACGCGATTCCCTTCCTTGTGGTTGATGACGACGAGGTGTTCTCCGGCACGCTGGCGCGGGCCCTGACGCGGCGCGGCTACGCGGTGCAGGTGGCGCACGATGGCCGCAGCGCGCTGGCGCTGGCCGCGCGCACGCCGTTCGCCTATGTCACGCTCGACCTGCACCTGGGTCCGCCGCCCGACGCGGGCGGCACGGCCCCGGCCGAGTCGGGACTGCATCTGGTGGGGCCGCTACGTCACACGCTGCCCGAGGCGCGCATCCTGGTGCTGACGGGCTACGCGAGCATTGCCACGGCTGTGGCAGCGGTAAAACAGGGGGCTGACGAGTATCTGGCCAAGCCGGCCAACGTCGATTCGATCCTGACCGCGCTGATGGCGGGCATCTCGGAGGACGCCGCGGAAGCCGCGCTGGAGGAACCGGTGCCGCTCTCGGTGGCCCGGCTGGAGTGGGAGCATATCCAGCGCGTGCTCACCGAGCACGGCGGGAATATCTCGGCCACGGCGCGCGCACTGAACATGCACCGGCGCACGCTGCAGCGCAAGCTCGGCAAGCGGCCGGTCTCGCGCTAGATCGTTCCGGAAGGCTTACAGGCGCAGTTGGACATAGTCCCAGCCGAGGTCGTCCTCGGCGGCATCGGCCATGCGCTCGGCATCGCGTGCGTGGCGGTCGGCCAGCGTGACCAGTGCGCCCGAGGCCATGGCCTCGGCCGCCAGCGCCGCCTGACGGCCCGACTGGCTGGCCGGCACCGGCTTGATCTGCACCTGGGCGACCACTTCAGGACGGATGCACAGGAACACCGTGGCCGCCGTGATCGCGGCGACGACGCTGCCCGTGGCCACCGCCACCCGTCGCTTGCGCACGCGGTTGCTCTTGAAAAAAGGGGTACGTGACATTGGCTCGCTCCCGTGTGTCTGTTATTGGAAGGTGCGGAAGGGTCTCATT
This sequence comes from Cupriavidus agavae, assembly GCF_004217045.1. Taxonomy (GTDB): domain Bacteria; phylum Pseudomonadota; class Gammaproteobacteria; order Burkholderiales; family Burkholderiaceae; genus Cupriavidus; species Cupriavidus agavae. The sequence continues at coordinate 285,852 of NZ_SGXM01000003.1, read as the reverse complement.
CCGGACCAGCCATGCGCCAGCGGGCTTACCAATGCTTACGGGTGTAAGGGAAGGTGAAACAGGGGTGTGGCTCCCCTCGCCCGCAGGAGAGGGGAGCCAGGCGACTTACAGCACGTATCGCGACAGATCCTCGTTCCCGGCCAGATCCCCGAGCCGTTCGTCGACGTAGGCGGCATCCACGGTCACCGTGGCACCCGACGACTTCGTGGCGTGGAACGACAGGTCTTCGAGCAGGCGCTCCATCACCGTGTACAGGCGGCGCGCGCCGATGTTCTCGACCTTCTCGTTGACCGAGAACGCGATCTCGGCCAGGCGGCGGATGCCGTCTTCGGCGAACTGGAGGTCCACTTCCTCGGTCTTCAGCAGCGCCTGGTACTGCTTGGTCAGGCTGGCGTCGGTCTGCGTCAGGATGGCCTCGAAATCCTGCACGGACAGCGAATCGAGTTCCACGCGGATCGGGAAGCGGCCCTGCAGTTCCGGGATCAGGTCGCTCGGCTTGGACAGGTGGAACGCGCCCGACGCGATGAACAGGATGTGGTCGGTCTTGATCATCCCGTACTTCGTGTTGACCGTGGTGCCTTCCACCAGCGGCAGCAGGTCGCGCTGCACGCCCTGGCGCGACACCTCGGCGCCGCCCACGTCGCTGCGGCTGGCGATCTTGTCGATCTCGTCCAGGAACACGATGCCGTTCTGCTCGACATTGGCGATGGCCTTGTGCTTGAGCTCCTCCTCGTTGAGCAGCTTGCCGGCTTCCTCGTCGATCAGCAGCTTGAACGCCTCGCGCACCTTCATCTTGCGGCGCGCCTTCTTGCCCTGGCCCAGCCCCTGGAACATCGTGCGGATCTGCTCGGTCATGTCCTCCATGCCCGGCGGGCCCATGATGTCCATGCCCGGCATGGCGGCCGCCACTTCCAGCTCGATGTCCTTGTCGTCGAGTTCGCCCTGGCGCAGCTTCTTGCGGAACACCTGGCGCGTGTTCGAATCCTTGTCTTCCTGCTGCTGGAAGCCGATATCGCGCGGCGGCGGCAGCAGTACGTCGAGCAGGCGGTCCTCGGCGGCGTCCTCGGCCTTGGCGCGCACCTTCTTCATCTCGGACTCGCGCGTCTGCTTGACGGCCATCTCGGCCAGGTCGCGCACGATGGTATCCACATCGCGGCCCACGTAGCCCACCTCGGTGAACTTGGTGGCCTCGATCTTGATGAACGGCGCGTCGGCCAGCTTGGCCAGGCGGCGCGCGATCTCGGTCTTGCCCACGCCCGTGGGCCCGATCATGAGGATGTTCTTGGGCGTGATTTCCTGGCGCAGGGGGTCGGCCACCTGCTGGCGGCGCCAGCGGTTGCGCAGCGCCACGGCCACGGCTTTCTTGGCCTTGTTCTGGCCGATGATGTGCTTGTCGAGTTCGGAAACGATTTCCGACGGGGTCATGGTTTGCGACATGGGGTTCCGTTCAGCGTCGGTCAGTCGATGGTCTCGATGACGAAGTTGGTGTTCGTGTAGATGCAGAGTTCGCCGGCGATGGTCAGGGCCTTCTCCACTACGTCGCGCGGCGCCATGTCGGTGTTCTCCGCCAGCGCCTTGGCGGCGGACTGCGCGTAGGCGCCGCCCGAGCCGATGGCCGCAATGCCGCCTTCGGGGTCGAGCACGTCGCCGTTGCCGGTGATGACCAGCGTGGTGTCCTTGTCGGCGGTGATCAGCATGGCCTCCAGCCGGCGCAGCGCGCGGTCCGAGCGCCAGTCCTTGGCCAGGTCCACGGCGGCGCGGGTCAGGTTGCCCTGGTACTTCTCCAGCTTGGCCTCGAAGCGGTCGAGCAGCGAGAAAGCGTCGGCCGTGCTGCCGGCAAACCCGACCAGCACCTTGCCGTTGTAGATGCGCCGGACCTTGCGGGCCGTTCCCTTCATCACGATATTGCCAAGCGTGACCTGGCCGTCACCGCCCAGCGCGACCTGGTTGCCGCGCCTGACGCTGACGATGGTGGTGCCGTGATACTGTTCCATGGTGCCTTTGCGTGAGAGGTGTCAGCGGCCTAGGTGGCGCCACCCGGCCCGCTTTCAAGTGCGGATTTTTCCGGTGCCGTCCCCGACGGCAGCTTTCCCACTATAGGCAACCCCGCGGCAGGCCCCGGCCGCCACAAAGAAAAAAGGCCACGCGCTGGCGTGGCCTTTGATGCATTTTGAGGCAGTTTCGGTCAGCCGTTTCAGTCGGCGTAGACCCCGGCCTTCTTGATCACCGGCGTCCACTTGGCGATTTCCGAGCCCAGGAACGTGCGCAGCGAATCCGGCGTGGCGCGCTGGGCCGGCACGGCCTCGGCGCCCAGCTCGGCCATCTTGGCGCGGAAGGTCGGGTCGGTGACCGACTTCTGCAGCGCGGCCGACAGCTTGTCGATGACCGGCTTCGGCGTGCCCTTCGGCGCGTACATGGCATGCCAGATCTTGACTTCCACGCCCGGCATGCCCTGTTCGGCGGCCGTCGGGATGTCCTTGAACGCCTCGACGCGGCGCGACTGCATGGCCGCGTACGGCTTGAGCGCGCCCGCCTTGAGCTGGCCGGCGATGTTGGTGGTCTGGTCGCACATCAGGTTGACCTGGCCGCCCAGGATGTCGGTCAGCGCCGGGGCGGTGCCCTTGTACGGCACGGTCGTCAGTTCGGTCTGGATCGCGCTCTGGAACAGCAGGCCGCACAGGTGCGAGGCCGAGCCGATGCCGGCGTTGGCCAGCGACAGCTTGCTGGCGTTGGCCTTGATGTACGGCAGCAGGTCCTTGAAGTTGGCCGGCGGCAGTTGCTTGTTGCCGACCATGATCATCGGCACGTCGGCCACTTCGCCCACCATCTCGAAATCCTTGAGCGGATCGAAGCCCAGGTTGCGGTAGAGCGCCGGGGCCGTGGACATGCCGATATGGTGGATCAGGATCGTGTAGCCGTCGTTCTTGGCCTGCGCCACCTTCTTGGCGCCGATCGTGCCGCCGGCGCCGCCGAGGTTCTCGATCACGATCGTGGTGCCCAGATGCTTGGACATGATCATCGTCAGCTCGCGCGCCACCTTGTCGGTGGGGCCGCCGGCCGCGAACGGCACCACGGCCTGCACGGGCTTGCTGCCCGGATATTCCTGAGCCTGGGCTCCCGCGAAGGCACCCACGCCGGCCACAACCAGCGCGGCTGCAAAGTTCATTGCAACTCGTTTCATTACGTCTCTCCTGTTCCCTCTGTAACCCGTTCCAGCGCCGCTCGCGCCGCCAGGGCAATCTCGCGTTTCGCGAGCCCCGGCCCCGTCGATCCATATCGGAAAACACGGGGTGACCATCGGCACGATGTATGGGTGGTAAGCGGCCGCAAACCCCGCCGACAGGCGGAGCCGGAGGTGGATGTTAGCAACCGCGAACAAGCGCCAGGTATAGGGGCTAACCCGCGAGAAACAGACGTTGCCGACGAAACCGAAGACTTCCTCCAGCCCTCCCCCGAACGGGTGCCGGGCGCCTTCCGGAATAACCTTGCTTGTGCAACTGAATTGCAACTCGGCGGGCGCTATGGTTAAATCTTCGGCATGACCCGCCCCACATCCGAACCCGCCCACGCGCACGCCCCGGCGTTGCCCGCCGAGGCGGAGCCCGCCCAGGCCGCCCAGGCGCGGCTGCGCCATCTGGGCGCGCGCGTGACGCAGCCGCGCGTGGCCATCCTGGCCTGCCTGATCGAAGCCGACGAGCCGCTGACGCATCAGGCCGTGATCGACCGCCTGCCGCCCGACGGCGACGTGGACCGCGTGACCGTGTACCGCGTGCTCGACTGGCTGGTAGACCAGGGCGTGGCCCAGAAACGCGCCGGCAAGGACCGCGTGTTCCGCTTCACGCTGCTGGAGCACGAGGCGGCCCGCGCCCAGGTGCACCGCCAGCACAGCCACTTCCACTGCACGCGCTGCGACCGGACCTTCTGCCTGGAATCGGCAGGCAAGTCCGTGGCGCCACGCGTGCCGAGCGGCTTCGCCGTGGAGCATGTCGAACTGACCGTGAACGGACTGTGTGCCGACTGCGGCCGGGCGCGCGCTTCCGGCGAGCACTGACCGCCAACCCATTCCAGACGCCGGCGCCGCCGGCCCCTAGATCTTCCCTGGAGCATCATCCATGTCCAAACTCATTCCGGTCACGATCCTGACCGGCTTCCTCGGCAGCGGCAAGACCACGCTGCTCAAGCGCATCCTGAACGAGCAGCACGGCATGAAGATCGCCGTGATCGAGAACGAGTTCGGCGAGGAAAACATCGACAACGAGATCCTCGTGCAGGACGGCCGCGAGCAGATCGTGCAGATGAGCAACGGCTGCATCTGCTGCACGATCCGCGGCGATCTGGTGCAGGCGCTGTCCGACCTGGTCACCCAGCGCGACGAGGGCAAGCTCGACTTCGACCGCGTGGTGATCGAGACCACCGGCGTGGCCAACCCCGGCCCGGTCGCGCAGACCTTCTTCATGGACGAGGAGATTGCCTCGCGCTACCTGCTCGACGCCGTGATCACGCTGGTGGATGCCAAGCACGGCAACATCCAGCTCGACAAGCAGGAAGAGGCGCAGCGCCAGGTGGGCTTTGCCGACGCGATCTTCATCACCAAGTCGGACCTCGTGCCCGCCGCCGAGGTGGACGAACTGCGCCACCGCCTGAAGCACATGAACGCGCGCGCGCCGATCCGCACCGCCAATTTTGGCGAAACGCCGATTGACACGATCTTCGACCTGCGCGGCTTCAACCTGAACGAGAAGCTGGAGATCGACCCCGATTTCCTGCGTGCCGACGAACACGAGCATGACCACGGCCATGCGCACGGCGAGCAGTGCGGCGCCGACTGCGGCCATGACCATGGTCACGACCACGGGCACGAGCACGGCCACGGCCATGCGCACGACCACCACCACCATCACCACCATACGGACCGCATCGCCTCGTTCGTCTTCCGCAGCGACCGGCCGTTCCACTACGGCAAGCTGGAGGAGTTCCTGTCCGGCATCCTGTCGGTGTACGGCGAGAAGCTGCTGCGCTACAAGGGGGTGCTCTATATGGAAGGGGTGGACCGCAAGGTGGTGTTCCAGGGCGTGCACCAGCTGATGGGCAGCGACATCGGCGCCAAGTGGGACAGCGAGACCCCGGGCACCAAGATGGTATTCATCGGCGTGGATCTGCCGCGCGACGCCATCCTCAAGGGCCTGGCCGCCTGCCTGGCCTGATTCCCCCCGCCTGACGGGCCGGCCGGCCCGTCACATGACCCCGTGTGCCTCTGCCGCCACCCTGGCCGGCGGGGCGCCCGGCGCGTTTTCTGTGCCCGAAACCCTCCGGATGGGTGGGAATACCGGGAAAACTCCTGTCTCTTGTCGGTCTTTCTCCCATATCTCCTAAAAATTTGTTCAAGTACAATAGGCCGGATTTGATACTGGCGGCGCACCTCTGGGCGCGGCCGGTATCCGCAGGGCGGCAGTCGTCGTCAGCACGAGGCGGGGCCGCCAGCAGGCGCGGTCGCAGGGCTTTTGTGCGGAGACCGCCCTCCGCCCTGGGGTTCCTCGAATGCGCCGTCACTCTTCGACGCGTAGAGAGAGGTGCCCCATGACAGCCGCAACAAAAAGCAAGGAAAGCCGCAGCAAGACAGTTACCGCTGCGACGGAGACGCCAGCTCCCCGCGGCAGTACGGCGCACGCCGAAGCGGGCGAGGCCAAGGGAGGCACGCGAAGCAGCAAGACTGCAGCCAGCCAGAGTGAAACAGCCGCACCGCGCAAGCGGACGGCGACTGCACCCGAGCGGACGACGACACCGCCGGTCGCATCAACAAGAGAATCAGCAGGTACCATGAGCAGCAACAAACTTCTGACTGAAGCTGAAATCCTGAAGATGAGCGACAAGGACTACATGAACGAGGCGCAACTGGCCTTTTTCAAGAATCGCCTTCAGCAGCTTCGCGACGAGATCCTCAAGAATGCGGACCAGACCACGGAACACCTGCGCGAGACGGTGATCGTGCCGGACCCGGCAGATCGCGCCACGATCGAGGAAGAACACGCCCTCGAACTGCGCACCCGTGACCGCGAGCGCAAGCTGCTGAAGAAGGTGGAGCAGTCGCTGCAGCGGATCGACTCCGGCGACTACGGCTGGTGCGAGGAAACCGGCGAGCCGATCGGCGTGCCGCGCCTGCTGGCCCGCCCGACCGCCACGCTGTCGCTGGAAGCCCAGCAACGCCGCGAACTGCGCCAGAAGCTGTTCGGCGACTGATCCGCCGCCCGGCGCATCCTTCAGCTGGCCAGACGGCCCGGCCTGGCCGGGCCGTTTTCGTTGGGTGCGGCACGGCATGCTGCGCCCCACACCATGACGGACTCCGCCCCGTCATCGGGACGCACTACCATAGCTGAACGGGCAACCTGTCGCCCGTGTCAGGTTTCTGTTACAGTCGCAACCTTGTTGCAATAACGACCCACCGTCATGGCCGCTCGCCTGCCCGTCACCGTCCTGTCCGGATTCACCGGCGCCGGCAAGACCACCGTGCTGCACCACCTCGCCGCGCAGTCTGGCGCGCGCGTGGCCGTGCTCGACAGCCGGAGCGACCTGCTGGCTGAGGTGGAACGGCTGGCGCAAGCCGGCCAGCATGACTTCGTGCTGATCGAGGCTGCCGCCACCGACGAACCGATCGGCATTGCCGAGGGCTTCGCGTTCGAAGACCAGCATGGCGAACCCGGCGGACAAGCGCCGGGCGTGGCGCATCTCGACACGCTGGTCACGGTGGTCGACGCCAGCCGCTTCCTGCGGGATTTCCACGACGCTGACTTTCTCTCGGCGCGCGGGCTGGCCGAGGCCGACGATGACCGTACGGTCGTTGACGTGCTGATTGACCAGGTCGAAGTCTGCGATGTCATCGTCATCAACAAGATCGATCTGGTCGACGCCGGCCAGCTGGGGCGCCTGCACGTGGTGCTGCGCGCGCTCAATCCGCGCGCCGAACTCGTCGATGCCAGCCACGGCAACGTGCCCGCCGGGCGCGTGCTGGGTACCGGCCGCTTCGACATCGACGCCACGCCGAACGCCGCCGGCTGGCAGGCCGCGTTGCAGGGCGACGCCGTGCCGGACGCCGCCGGAGTCTCGACGCTGGTCTACCGCCGCCGCCGCCCGTTCCATCCGCAACGTTTCGCGGACCTGATCCATACCGACTGGATGCGCGAGCATGGCGACGTGCTGCGCTCGCGGGGCCTGTTCTGGCTGGCGAGCCGCATGGATATTGCCGGCGACTGGGCGCAGGCCGGCGGCGTGTGCCGTCCCGGCGCGGCCGGCGCCTGGTGGGCTGCCATCGACGCCGGGGAATGGCCGTCCGAAGGACTGGCCCGTGCCGCCATCGAGGCCGACCTGCTCGAAGACGGCCTGCCGGCCGAATATGGCGACCGTCGCCAGGAACTGGTGCTGGTGGGCCTGGACCTCGACGCCGGCGCGCTGCTCGAACGGCTCGACACCTGCCTGCTGACCGACGACGAGATGGCGGCCGGCCCGGACGCCTGGGCCACCTACCCCGATCCGTTCCCGGACTGGGGCGATGCCTTCGACGACGTGCACGACCACGATCACGACCATGGCGGCGGGCACGAGCGTGCGCACGACCACGACCATGACGACAGCGACGGCCCGTGCGGCTGCGGGCATGCGCACTGACTTTCCGCTGCTCTCGCGCTGGCGGGCACGCGGCGTCGGCGTCTGGCCGGCGCTGTGGCTCGTGGCGTGCCTGTTGCTGGCACAGCATGCGGGGCTGGTGCACCGCGTGGTGCATGGCGGGCTGCCCGCCGTGCCACAGGCCGCCGCCGCGCTGGCGTCGCCCACGCATGCGGCCCATGCCCACGGCGGCGTGTCGTTCCTGAAGCTCGGCCTTCACTCGTGCGTGCTGTTCGACGGCGCCACGCTGGCCGACACACATTCTGGCAGCTTCGCGCTACCGCAACTCGCCTTCGGCAAGCCGGTCAAGCCGGCAAACCTGGCCTGGCGCTGGCCCGACCTGCCAGCCGCCCGCCCTTTCCACTCGCGCGCCCCGCCTTTCGCATTCGACTTCGCCTGACAACCGGGCGCGTGGCGGTTCGCCACGCCCTCGCGTCTGCCTGACCGCGCGTGCGGGCCTTGAGCCGCGCCGCACGCGCGCCCACTCGAATTCGAATCGCGAGCCATGTACTCGAACTCCAACTTTATTCCGGCGGTGCGCCGCACCCCGCTGGCGGCACTGGCCGCCCTGATCGCAGCAGGTCTGTCGTCCCACGCACTGGCGCAGGACGCCGCCGCCCCGGCCGCTCCCGCCGCGCCCCAGACGCTGAAAGAGGTGGTGGTGACCGCCAATCCGCTCGGCAGCGACCTCAACGACATGGTGGCGCCGGTCTCGTCGCTGGGCGGCGATGCGCTGACCGTGCGCGAAGCCAGCACGCTTGGCGAGACCCTGAACAGCCTGCCCGGCGTGACCTCGTCATATTTCGGCCCCAACGCCAGCCGCCCGGTCATCCGCGGCCTGGACGGCGACCGCATCAAGGTGCTGCAGAACGGCGGCTCCACGCTCGACGCCTCGACACTCTCCTATGACCATGCGGTGCCCATCGATCCGCTGGTGGCCGAGAAGATCGAGGTGGTGCGCGGCCCGGCGGCGCTGCTGTACGGCGGCAACGCCGTGGGCGGCGTGGTCAACGTGATCGACAACCGCATCCCGCGCGACCCGATCACCGGTGTATCCGGCGCCGCCGACGTCAGCGGCACCGCCGGCGGTGACAAGGGCCGCAACGCCAGCGGGCTGCTCGAAGCCGGCAACGGCCAGTTCGCCGTGCACGCCGATGCCTTCGTGCGCCAGACCAGCGACCTGAAGATTCCCGGCTTCGCGCGTAGCGGCAACCTGCGCGCCACGCAGCCGCTGCCCGAGGGCGAGAGCGAGGCGTACGGCAAGATTCCGAACACCAACGCACACCAGGAGGGCGGCTCGCTGGGCGGCTCGTACACGTGGGTGGACGGCTTCGTGGGCGCGAACTGGTCCACCTACCGCAATGACTACGGCACGCCGGCCGAGGAAGACGCGCGCATCAAGCTGCGCCAGGACCGCTTCGCGGTGGCCGGCGAGGCCCGCAACCTGTCAGGCAGCACTGGCGGCATCATCGAGTCGGTCAAGGGCGACTTCAGCTACACCGATTACGAGCACCGCGAGATCGAGGACGGCGAGACCGGCACCACGTTCAAGAACCGCGGCTGGGACGCGCGCCTGGAGGCCAGGCACGGCAAGATCGGCAACATGACCGGCGTGTTTGGCACGCAGTTCGGCCACACCGACTTCTCGGCGCTGGGCGAGGAAGCCTTCGTGCCGACCACCACCACCGACAACGCCGCCTTCTTCGTGTTCGAGGAACTGCCGCTGATCTCGTCGGGCGACCTGAAGCTGAACTTCGGCGGGCGGCTCGACCACAGCCGCGTGAAGGCCAGCGCCAACGGCAACGACCGCTTCAGCGACGCGGAACGCAGCTTCAACGCCGGCAGCGCCTCGGCGGGCCTGCTCTACAAGCTGAACCCGGTCTGGACGGTCACGTCGAACCTGTCGTACACCGAGCGTGCGCCCACCTTCTACGAGCTGTATGCCAACGGTCCCCACCTGGCCACCGGCTCGTACGAGACCGGCGACCCGAACGCGAGCAAGGAACGCGCGACGTCGATCGACCTCGGCGTACGCTTCAAGCAAGGCGACCACAGCGGCAGCGTGTCCGGCTACTACAGCCGCTTCCAGAACTACCTCGCGCTGATCAACACCGGCGGCTTCCGCGACGAGGAAGGCAATGCCGTGGCAGGCGGCGCCGACGGCGCCCTGCCCGCCTACCAGTACCTGGGCGTGCCGGCCACGCTGTATGGCTTCGAGGCGGAAGGCAAGACCCGCCTGCTGCAGAAGATGCTGACCACCAGCGACACGCTCGACTTCGAGGCCCGCGCGGACTACGTGCACGGCGAGAACCGCAGCAACGGCGAACCGCTGCCGCGCCTGTCGCCGCTGCGCCTGGGTGGATCGCTGGTGTACGGCGCCGGCCCGTGGGGCGCGCGCATCAACGTGGACTGGAACGCCCGCCAGAGCCGCGTGCCGGCCGGCGATACGCCGACCGACGCCTACACGATGCTGGGCGTGGCGCTCACGTACAAGATGAAGCTGGCGGGCACGCAGACGCTGTTCTATGTGCGCGGGGACAACCTGACCAACACCGAGGCCCGTAGCGCAACGTCGATCCTGCGGGACATCGCGCCGCTGCCGGGACGTAGTGTGCGGGTGGGGATGCGGACGCGGTTTTGATTGGCGTATTCGCTGGTTTGCTTCCTCTCCCGCTTGCGGGAGAGGCGAGAAAACCATGGGGTGCGCGATGCAGCAATCAATCCAGATTGCTCACCCTCTCCCCATCCCGCACCAACGCCCCCACCTTCTCCAGCCCCTTCATCGCCTGATCGAAGGTGGCCTCCATCGACTGCGATGGCAGGTAGCGGGCCTGCATGCGCTGCATCAGCGGTGTACTGGCAAACCATGCAAACAAGTCCGCCCGTGAGATCGTCTGCGCTTCCAGCAGCTTGAACTTCACCAGCACCCTGATCGCATGCGTGGCATTGCGCAAGGGATCGGCGCGCAGATATTCCAGCCGACCCCGGGCGCGGCTCACGGCACCTGCCACATCGTCGAACACGCGGCCATGGCCCGGGATCACGAGCCGGGCGTCCAGCGTCTCGATACGCGAAAGAATCGCGGCCTGTTCGGCGAAGCCGCTCTCGCCATCCAACTCGGGGAAGATCACACCGAAGCCGTTTTCCCATAGTGCATCGCCGGAAATCAGGATGCGCGGCTGCGGCGCGAACAGCATCACGGCGTGCGGGTCATGCCCCGGCGCGGCGATCACCTGCCAGTCGATGCCGCCGAGATGCAACGCGTCGCCATCCTGCAGGACTGCATCGAACGCAAAGCGCGCGCATTGCTGGCCCGTTGCCGCGAAGCTCAACGCGTCGTCGTCCCACGCGGCTACCGCGGCCGCTTCGGCGGCCGGGATCGCCGTCACCGGCTGCCAGCGCGCCTGCAGCGCCGCGTTGCCGCCGCAATGGTCGGAATGGAGGTGGGTGTTGAGGATACGGCGTAGCGGACGCCCGGCCAGCGCGGCGTCCACCAGCGCCACGGTCTGCGCCGCGTGCGTGACGTAGCCCGTATCGACGATGGTCGTGTCCTGCGTGGCATCGTCGATGAACAGCACGTTGTTGGCCGACAGCCAGCCACGTTCGAACACGCGGATCGTGTCGGGCAGCGCGCTCATGCCTGGCTGCCTTCCTCGCAGAGCTGCGAGACGCGTGCCGGAAGCAGCGCCCAGACGCGGCGGCGTTCGGCGTCGTCGGCGTTCGACCAGGCCGCGATTTCCTCGATGGTACGCAGGCAGCCCTCGCAAAAGCCGCTCGCGCGCTCCATCTTGCAGATGCTGCGGCAAGGCGACGGCACGGGCGAGACAATCTGCGCCGCCGCCGCGCCGCGCACGAGGTCCGCCAGCAGGCGGCGCCGCGCGGGGGTCATTGCGCGGCCTGCGCCACGTCCACCACCGGCGCGCCGGTCATGGCCTGCAACTGCTGCGGCGTGAAGTTGAACACCGCGTGCGGATGCCCGGCGGCGGCCCAGACGCTCTCGTAGCGGAACAGATCCGCATCGAGCAGCATCACGGGCGCCACCGCATGGCCGATCGGGCAGACGCCACCGATCGCATAGCCTGTCTTCTCGCGCACGAACTTCGCATCGGCCTTGCCAAGCGGGCCCACGCGCGCGGCTACCTTGGCCTCGTCCACGCGATTGCTGCCGCTGGCGATCACCAGCACCGGCGCGTCGTCCTTCACCCGGCGGAAGATGATCGACTTGGCAATCTCGGCCACGCTGCAGCCCAGGCCCGCCGCCGCCTCGGCGGAGGTCTTGCCGGTGGCGGGCAGCATCACGACCGGACGGTCATGCCCGATGCCGGCCAGCAGGTCGGCCACGCGCTGCGCGGATTCGGGGAGGGCGGCAAGGGATTCGGGGGGCTGGCTCATGGTCGTTGTTGTTGTCGGTTGGAGCGATCACACGCAGGTGGCGGCGCCGGCCTCGGCGGCCGTGGCCCACTTGGTCAGCAGCGCCTTGCCCACGCGCGAGCTGTTGGGGCGGCCGATGGCCTGCGAGATGAAATCGCCAGTGCGCACCACGGCTTCGAGATCGATGCCGGTGTGCAGCCCCATGCCGTGCAGCATGTACAGCACGTCCTCGGTCGCCACGTTGCCCGTGGCGCCCTTCGCATAAGGGCAACCGCCGAGGCCCGCCACCGACGCGTGGAAGATGGCAATGCCCACTTCCAGGCTCGCGAGGATGTTCGACAGCGCCTGGCCGTAGGTGTCATGGAAATGGCCCGAGAGCCGGTCGATGGCGAACTCGGCCGAGACGGCGCGCATGACCTCCTGCACCCTGGTGGGCGTGCCCACGCCGATGGTGTCGGCAATGTCGATCTCATCGCAGCCCAGTTCGCGCATGCGGCGCACCACGTCCACCACGGCGCTGACCGGCACCTCGCCCTGGTAGGGGCAGCCCAGCGAGCACGAAATGCTGCCGCGCAGCCGCACGCCCGCTTCCTTCGCCGCCGCCGCCACCGGCTCGAAGCGCGCGATCGATTCGGCGATCGAACAGTTGATGTTCTTCTGCGAAAACGCCTCGCTGGCCGCGCCGAAGATCACCACCTCGTCCGCGCCGGCGGCCACGGCAGCCTCGAAGCCCTTCATGTTCGGCGTCAGCACCGAGTACAGCGTGCCGGGCCGGCGCGTGATGCGCGCCATGACCTCGGCACCATCGGCCATCTGCGGCACCCACTTGGGCGACACGAACGACGCGGACTCGATATTGACGAAGCCGGCGTCGGTCAGCTGATTGACCAGCGCCACCTTGACGTCGGCCGGCACCATCGCTTTCTCGTTCTGCAGGCCGTCTCGCGGGCCCACTTCGACGATCTTCACATACTGGGGAATGGTCATGCTGTCTCCTCGTCTGGCGCGGCGTCAGTAGCCGCGCTGCAGGTCCACCACGCCGGCGATCGGCTTGCCCTGGGCCAGCAGACGGATCTTGCCGGCGATCTGGGCGATGCTGTCCTCGCGCAGCGTCAGCGCTGAAATATGCGGCGTGATCGTGATGCGCGGCTCCTGCCAGAACGGATGCTCGGGCGGCAGCGGCTCGGTGCGGAACACGTCGAGCGTGGCGCCGGCGATCTGCCCGTCCTGCACGGCCGCCAGCAGGTCCTCTTCCACCACGTGCGGGCCGCGTGCCACGTTGATCACGTAGGCACCCCTGGCAAGCTTGTAGAGCAGGTCGGTGCCGATGATGTCCTCGGTCTCGGGCGTCAGCGGCAGCACGTTCACCAGCACCTTCAGCCCGTCGAGGAAAGCCACCTGGCCGTCATCGCCGTGGAATGATGTCACGCCCCCGACTTCCTTGGCCGAGCGGCTCCAGCCGCGCACCGGGAAGCCGAAGCTGGCCAGCGTGCGCGCGATGTGCGAACCGAGCGTGCCGATTCCCATCACGCCGATCGTGAAATCGGCGCGGCGGTGGGGCTTCAGGAATTTCCACGTGCCCGCCTTGTGCTGCGCGTCATAGGCATCGAGCTTGCGGAAATAACGCAGCACGGCGGCGGTCACGTACTCGCTCATCTGCGCGGCCATGCCGGCATCGTCGAGGCGCACGATCGGCACGCCGGCCGGCAGTGCGTCCGGATCGGCATCGCGCAGCCGCAGGATGCCGTCCACGCCGGCGCCGAGGTTGAACACGCCCTTGAGGTCCGTTCTGCCCCGCAGCATTTCCAGCGGCGGGCGCCACACCACGGCGTAGTCCACGGGCTGGCCCTGGCTCTCCTCCCACGTCACGCATTGCGCTTCGGGCAACACCTCGGCGAATCCCTCGATCCACGGCGCATAGCGGCCATCGGGCACGTACAACTGCAACTTCATCTCGACTCCATTGTTGTGTGGGGCTATCCGGCGATTATGCGCTCGTCTTCTGGTTGTGGGACAGCGGTGGGCGGTTAGCGCACGGCGTGTGCGCAGGTCACCAGCCGTTGCCATGCGTTCCCCTCTCCCATGCAGTGGGAGAGGGACCAAACCGAGAGCAGGAACAACGGCTAGGCGCCAGCCACTTCCTCTACCGCAAACGCCAGCAACTGCGCGCCCTCGGCAACCTGTTCTCCCACGCCATACAACACTTCGCTCACCACGCCGTCGGTAGGCGCCGTGATGGTGTGTTCCATCTTCATCGCCTCCATCACCAGCAGCGGCGTGCCGCGCGTGACCTGGCTGCCCGGCTCCACCATCACGGCGATGACCTTGCCAGGCATGGGCGCGGTCAGCTTGCCGCCCTCGCCCTCGGCTTCGCCGGCGTGCGACAGCGGATCGAGCCACCCGAGAACGGTGTGGCGGCCGGCGTGGAAGACGTGGAACGTGTCGCCCTCGCGGTGCACCTGCCCGTGCGTGCGGCGCGTGCCGAGATCGACGCGGATATCGTCGGCCTTGAACGTGTACGCGAATGGCGCGGCCTGATCGGCGTAGATCAGCGTGTTCTTGCGGGTGTCGCGGGCGTCGCCCTTGAGCACGACTTCCAGCTTGTGCCCGGCGCCTTCGAAGTACAGCGTGCGCGTGTCGCGGCCGTTCAGGCGCCAGTTGCCGGCCTGCGTCCAGGGCGAGTGGCGGTCTGCCTCGTCCACGCGGCGCTCTTTCGCCTCGCGTTCCAGCAGCGCCGCCACGGCCAATGCGATCGATTCGATGCCGACCGACTTCTGCGGCGGGAACAGCGTGGCCTGGTTGCGTTCGATCAGGCCGGTGTCGAGGTCGGCCGTGCGGAAGGCGTCGGACCTGATCAGCCGCTGCAGGAATGCCACGTTGGTCGACAGCCCCACCACGTGGTACTGCGCCAGCGCCTGGCTCATGCGCGACAGCGCCTCGTCGCGGTCCCGGCCCCAGACGATCAGCTTGGCGATCATCGGGTCATAGAACGGGCTGATGGTGTCGCCCTCGCGCACGCCGGCGTCGATACGGATGCCTGCCGGGCCGTGCGCGTCACCGCCGCGCATGAACTGCACCGCCGGGGGCGTGCGCAGGAAGCGCAGCGTGCCCGTAGAGGGCAGGAAGCCCTTCTCCGGGTTTTCGGCGTAGATCCGCGCTTCCAGCGCGTGGCCGTCGATGCGCAGCTGATCCTGCGTCAGCGGCAGCGGCTCGCCCGAGGCGACGCGCAACTGCCACTCCACGAGATCCTGGCCTGTGATCATCTCGGTGACCGGATGCTCCACCTGCAGCCGCGTGTTCATCTCCATGAAATAGAACGAGCCGTCCTGGTTGGCGATGAACTCGACCGTGCCGGCGCCCACATAGCCCACGGCCCGCGCGGCGGCCACGGCGGCTTCACCCATGGCGCGGCGACGCTCCTCGGTCATGCCCGGGGCCGGCGCTTCTTCCAACACCTTCTGATGGCGGCGCTGCACCGAGCAGTCGCGCTCGAACAGGTAGACGCAGTTGCCGTGCGTGTCGGCAAACACCTGGATTTCAATGTGCCGGGGACGCGTCAGGTACTTCTCGACCAGGACCTTGTCGTCGCCGAAACTGGCCGACGCCTCGCGCTTGACCGATGCCAGCGCGGCCTCGAAGCCCTCGCCGGCATCCACCACGCGCATGCCCTTGCCACCACCGCCGGCGCTGGCCTTGAGCAGCACCGGGTAGCCGATGCCATCGGCCTCGCGCCGCAGCAGCGCGGCGTCCTGATCCTCGCCGTGATAGCCGGGCACCAGCGGCACCGCGGCCTTCTCCATCAACTGCTTGGCCGCGCTCTTGCTGCCCATCGCGTGAATGGCCTCGGCCGGCGGGCCGATGAAGACGAGACCTGCCTCGGCGCAGGCACGGGCGAAGTCTTCGTTCTCCGAAAGAAAGCCGTAGCCCGGATGAATGGCCTGGGCGCCGGTCTCCTTCGCCATCTCGATGATGTGGTCCGCGCGCAGGTAGCTGTCACGCGCGGCCGGGCCGCCGATATGCACGGCCTCGTCGCAGAACGCGACGTGCCGCGCGTCGGCGTCGGCGTCCGAGTAGACGGCCACCGTGCGGATGCCCAGCCGGCGGCACGTGGCCGCCACGCGGCAGGCAATCTCGCCACGGTTGGCGATCAGGATCTTGTTGAACATGGCTCCTCCCTTGTTGTCTCCGGTCGGCGAGCCAGCGTCCTCAGATCGGCAAACCCCGTCCTGTTACCCCGCGAAGCCTTCCGCGCGGATATCCAGGCGTGCCAGCAGCGCGCGGTCGCGCTCCGCCTGCGGGTTGCCGGTCGTCAGCAGCCTTTCGCCGTAGAAAATGGAATTGGCGCCGGCCATGAAGCACAGCGCCTGCAATGCTTCGTCCATGGCCTCGCGGCCTGCGGACAGGCGCACCATCGCGCGCGGCATCGTGATGCGTGCCACGGCAATCGTGCGAACGAACTCGAACGGGTCCAGCGCCTCGGTGCCGGCCAGCGGCGTGCCCTCGACCTGCACCAGGTTGTTGATGGGCACCGACTCCGGGTACGGGTCCATGTTGGCCAGCTGTGCGATCAGCCCGGCCCGCGCCGCACGCGATTCCCCCATGCCCACGATGCCGCCGCAGCACACGTTGATGCCGGCCTCGCGGACGTGGCCGATGGTGTCGAGCCGGTCCTGGTACGTGCGCGTGGTGATGATCTTGCCGTAGAACTCGGGCGAGGTATCGAGGTTGTGGTTGTAGTAGTCCAGGCCCGCGTCCTTCAGGCGCTGCGCCTGTTCGGCCTTGAGCATGCCCAGCGTCACGCATGTCTCCAGTCCCATGGCCTTGACCTCGCGCACCATGTCGATCACGGGCTCCAGGTGGCGCTCCTTGGGGCTGCGCCAGGCGGCGCCCATGCAGAAGCGCGTGGCGCCGTTGGCCTTGGCGGCCTTGGCGGCGTCGAGCACGGCTTCCAGATCCATCAGCTTCTCGGCCTTGACGTCGGTGTCGTGGTGCGCGCTCTGCGGGCAGTAGCCGCAGTCTTCCTCGCAACCACCGGTCTTGATCGACAGCAGCGTCGACAACTGCACGGTATTGGCGTCGAAATGCTCGCGGTGCACCTGCTGCGCGCGGAACAGCAGGTCATTGAACGGCAGCGCGAACAGCGCGGCCACATCGTCGACGCGCCAGGCATCGGTGTCCTTCGGCGCGGCGGCGGCGAGGTTGCGGGCCGACTGGCGCAGGGCATCGGCGGAGATCGAGGCGACGGTCTGGGTTTCAGCGATTTGGTTCATGTTCGGTATTTCGTATTCTGTTCGTGGGGCGCGTCAAGCGTGACGCGGCGCGGGGGGACCAGCCAGCAGCGGCGCAAGGTCCAGGTGTTGGGCGGCGGCGGCGGGGGCCACCTGCCAGGGGAGTTCGCCGAGCAGTGGCGCATCGAGCGCGTCCTGCAGCGTGACGATGTTCTCCGTGGGCAGCAGCATGTCGGGGTCGATGCGGTTGGCGATCCAGCCGGCCAGCTTCAGCCCGCGCGCGCGCACCGCCTCGGCGGTCAGCATCGCGTGGCTCAGGCAGCCCAGGCGCACACCCACCACCATGATCACGGGCAGGTCGAGCATCACGGCCAGATCCGCCGTGTTCCAGCGGGCCGCGCCCACATCGAGCGGCACGATGAAGCCGCCCACGCCCTCCACCACCACGGCCTCGGCCCTCTGCCGCAGGCCGTCGAACGCGGCGCGGATCGGCTCGCGCGTGATGCGCTCGCCCTCCAGCGCGGCGGCCAGATGCGGGGACGCTGGCGTGCGGAAGAAGAACGGGCACATCTCGTCCTGCGGCACGATCACCGAACCCGCCGCGCGCAACTGGTCCACATCGTCGTTCTGCCAGCTGTCGTCGAGCCATTCCCCGCCGGCCGCCACGGGTTTCATCCCCACGGTGCTGTAGCCGGCCTCGTGCAGCGCGTGCAGCAGCGTGGCCGTGGCGTGCGTCTTGCCCACGCCGGTGTCGGTACCCGTGACGAAGCAGGCAAAGCGCCCGGGCCGGTTTTCGATCACGCGGCTCATGCGGCTTCCCTGTGCTGGTGCGCAACCGGCACGGCCCGCGCGATGGCGGCGAGCAGGCGCGCCACGTCCTGCTCCGTGTGCGAGGCCGACAGCGTGATGCGCAGCCGCGCCGTCCCCGCCGGCACCGTGGGCGGGCGAATCGCGCCAACGCGTATGCCTTCGGCTTCCAGCGTCGCCGACAGCGCCAGCGCCGCGGCGTTGTCGCCGACGACCAGCGGCTGGATTGCCGTATCGCTCGCGCCCAGCGTCCAGCCGGCCTGCGCCGCCAGCACGCCAAGCCCGGCGCGCAGTTGCGCGATCAGGTCGGCAAGGTGCGCGCGGCGGCAGTGGCCTTCCTCGCCGGCGATGATGTCGAGGCTGGTCAGCAGCGCGTGCGCCACGGCCGGCGGTGCGGCGGTCGTATAGATATAGGGACGCGCCGTGTTGACCAGATGCTCGATGATCGTCGCGTGCGCGGCCACGAACGCGCCGGCCACGCCAGCAGCCTTGCCGAGCGTACCGATGTAGATCAGCCGCTCCGAGCGCAGGCCCAGGTGTTCAAGCACGCCCCGGCCCTGCGCGCCCAGCACGCCGAAGCCGTGGGCATCGTCGACGACGATCCACGCGTCATGCCGTTCTGCCAGCGCCAGCAGCGCGGCCAGCGGCGCGATATCGCCATCCATGCTGAACACGCTGTCGGTGACGATCAGCTTCAGTTGGCTGGCACTGTCGCGCAGCAGCGTGTCGAGCGCTGCGGCATCGCCGTGCGGGTAGCGCTGCACGTCGGCCTTTGCCAGCCTGGCGCCGTCGATCAGCGACGCGTGGTTGAGGGTCTCGCAGAACAGCGTCGCGCCCGCCGTGCCGAGCGACGTCAGCACCGCGAGGTTCGCCATGTAGCCCGTGCAGAAGTACAGCGCCTGCGCCTCGGGGATATGCGGCGCCAGCCAGCTTGCGAGTGCCTGTTCGAGCTGCGCATGGGCCAGCGAGTGGCCGCTGACCAGATGCGAGGCGCCACTGCCGGCGCCATAGCGATGCGCGCCCTCGGCCAGCGCGTGGGCGATGGAGGGGTGGTTGGCCAGCCCGAGGTAGTCGTTGCTGCAGAACGTCAGCAGCGGCGTGGGTTCGGCGTCTGCCGCACCCACTGACTGATGCGGCGCGCACGCGGTGTGCGCGATGCGGCGGCGGCGCGTCAGCGCCTGCGCCTCGCGCTCGGCGGCGGCCTGTTGCAGGAGATCAAGCAGCATGGCGGACCTCCTCTCCAGTTACCGGGCCGATGACCGCGTGCAGCGTCGACAGCAACTGCCCGCCCAGCCAGTTGGCCAACGCGGCGTCAAAGACGTACGGGGGCATCACGTACAGCGTGTTGCCGATGGGCCGCGCCAGCACGCCGTGTTCGCGCGCGGCAAGATGGAAGCGGGCCGCGAAGTCGGGCCCGGCTGCGTCGGCATCGACATCGGCCGCCCAGATCAGGCCGCGCTGGCGGACGTTGCCCACGCGCGGATCGGCGGCAATGGCGGCCATGGCCCCGGCCAGCCATTGTGCGCGGTCGTGGTTGCGGGCCAGCACGTCGTCCTGCCCGAACAGGTCGAGCGTGGCGAGCGCGGCGCGGCAGGCCAGCGGATTGCCTGTGTACGAGTGCGAATGCAGGAAGCTGCGCGCGATATCGTCGGCCACGAACGCACGCTGGATCTCGGGGCGCGACAGCACGAGCGACAGCGGCAGGTAGCCGCCGGTGATGCCCTTCGACAGGCACAGGAAGTCAGGCCACGCGTGCGCGGGCACCGCCTCGCCATCGCGCGTCTGCTCCCAGGCGAAGAACGTGCCGGTACGGCCGCAGCCCACCGCGATCTCGTCGGCGATCAGGTGGACACGGTAGCGGTCGCACAGCGCCCGCGCGCCGTCCAGGTACGAAGGATCGTACATCGCCATGCCGGCGGCGCCCTGTACCAGCGGCTCGACGATCAGCGCGGCGATCTGGCCCGCGCGGTCACGCAGCAGGGCTTCGAGTTCGGCCAGGGCGCGCGTGGCGACATCGGCCGCCGTCTCGCCGCCCGCGGCCTGACGCGCGTCGGGCGACATCACCACATGGGCGCGCCGCGTGAGCGGGTCGTAGGCGTCGCGGAAGATCTCGACATCGGTCACGGCCAGCGCGCCAACCGTTTCGCCGTGGTAGCCATGGCGCAGGCACACGAACTCGCGCTTGGCGGCGAGCCCGGTGTTCCGCCAGTAGTGAAAGCTCATCTTCAGCGCGATCTCGACCGCCGAAGCGCCGTCCGAGGCGTAGAAGGCGTTGCCGAGCGCGTGGCCGGTCAGCGCGGACAGCCGCTCGGCCAACTCCACGGCCGGCGCGTGCGTGCAGCCGGCCAGCATCACGTGTTCCAGTGTCTGCAGTTGCGCCATCAGCGCCGCATTGATGCGCGGATTGGCGTGGCCGAACAGGTTGACCCACCACGAACTGATGGCATCGAAATAGCGGCGGCCTTCGGTATCGACCAGCCACGGTCCTTCACCACTGGCGATGGCCAGCGGCGGCTCGTTGGCGGCCGCGTCGGGCCGCAGGCGCGTGCAGGGATGCCACACGGCGCGCTGGCTGCGTGCCGCAAGCGTGGTATCGCCTGGCGGTGTCTGGGGGACAGGATGTGTCAATGGACCCTCCTTGGAATTGCCATGAGCCGCCCCGCCGGCGATGCGTGCCGGGCGGTGTTGGCTTTGGGGAAGCTCATGGTAGGAAGGTCCATCGTTGATTGGCAAATTGGGAGGGGGCCGAGGTTTATCGACGGGTTACAAGAGGAAGCGCGAAGTTGTGGGCGTTCGTGGTTTGTGTGTCACTTGGATGGGGCGTTTGGCGGCTAACTCCGGGCATATTTTTTCCCCACCAGGGGTGGAATCAAAGCACTCTCAAACCTTCCAAGCCGCCGCCCGCTTTTCCAGGAACGACCGCACGCCTTCCTTGCCCTCTTCCGACGCCCGGATCGCCGCAATCCGGTTTGCCGTATCCGCCAGCAGGTCGCCATCGATCTCGCGTCCCGACACTTCCTGAACCAGCCGCTTGCTCTCGCGCACGGCGTTGGGGCTGTTGCCGATCAGCGTGGCGGCGATCTCGGCCACCTTCTCGTCCAGTGCCTGAGGCGTGGTCACGGCGTGGACGAAGCCGAGCCGCAGCGCCTCGGCCGCGTCGAAGCGCTCGGCCGTGATGAAATAGCGGCGCGACGCCTGTTCGCCCATCGCCCGGATCACGTAGGGGCTGATGGTCGCGGGCAGCAGCCCCAGCCTGGCCTCCGACAGGCAGAAGTGCGCCGACTCCACCGCCACGGCGATATCGCAGGCGGCCACCAGCCCCATGCCGCCGGCGTAGGTGTCGCCCTGCACGCGCGCGATCACGGGCTTGGGGCACGACCAGACCGTGTGGAGCATCTGCGCCAGCGTGAGCGCATCGGCACGGTTCTCGTCGTCCGAGTAGCCGGCCATCTTCTTCATCCAGTTCAGGTCGGCGCCCGCGCAGAACGCCGGGCCGTTGCCCGTCAGCACGATGGCGCGCACCTCGGGCGTATCGCCCAGCGCGCGGAAGGCGCCGGTCAGCTCGGCAATGACTGTCTCGTTGAATGCGTTGCGCACCTCGGGCCGGTTCAGGGTGATCGTGGCGAGGTGGCGTTCGGCCGTGACCGTCAGCGTGGTGAATTGCATGTCTGCTCCAGGATCGAATGATTGTCAGGAAGCCTGTTCGGCGGCGCGCGTCGCGGCGGGGTTGCCCCGCTCGGGCACTTCGTCGAACGGCAAGCCCAGATGGCGGAAAAACGCGCCCACTTCGGGTAGCCACAGCGCCAGGCCCTTGCGGCTGCTGAACAGCTTGTGCGAGTCGCCGTCGAACTCGCCCATGTCGACGAAGCGCGCATCGGCCGCCACGCCCTTCGCCTGCGCCTTGTAGTGGTTGAACATGCGCTCGGGCAGTGGCCATGGCCAGAAGCTGTCGTTGTCGCCGTAGATCCACAGCGACGGGTACTGCGCGCTGCGCCCGTACTCGCCGAACGCATCGATCAGGCTGTTCTCCCATCCGGCGCACTTCTCGTTGCGCAGGCCGCCGGCGAAGTTCACCACGCCGAGCACGCCCGGATAGCCGATGGTCGCCAGTGCCATGGTCGACAACCCGCCATACGACTGCCCCAGCACCACGATGCGGGTCGGGTCCACATACGGTCGCTGCACCAGGTAGTCGAGCGCCGCCACCACGTCCTCGGCCTGCTTCATCCCGTTGGCATGGAAGTCGCACCCGCCACCCGCATAGATGCCGCCCGATTTCGAGAAGCCCTGGCGCATCGGCAGCGCCACCGCGTAGCCGCGCCGCAGGAACTCGGCCGTCTGTGCCTCGAACCGGGCGCGGCCCTGGTAGGCCGGCTTGCCCGGCGACTTGCCGTGGTTGATCACCACCAGCGGGAACGGCCCCGCGCCCGCCGGCCGGAAGATCGTCGTTTCAAGGTTGATGGTCCGGTCCGGCCCCGTCTTGGGCAGCATCACCACCTGCTCCACGGCATGCTGCGGCAGCACCGCCTGCGCAAGCGCATGGCCGCACCACGCGATGCCGCCAAGCGCAGCCAGCGTGAAACCGAGGGCAGTGGAAACGACACGGGACATCACGGCAACCAACCTTCTTCGCTCGAAAAATGACTACATGCGGAACACGCCGAACTTCATGTCGCCGATCGGCGCATTGAGGCTGGCGGACAGGCCCAGGCCCAGTACCGTGCGCGTCTGCGCCGGGTCGATGACGCCATCGTCCCAGAGCCGCGCGCTGGCGTAGTACGGATGGCCCTGGCGCTCGTACTGGTCGCGGATCGGCGACTTGAACGCTTCTTCCTCGTCCGCGCCCCACTGCCCGCCTTTCGCCTCGAGGCCGTCGCGGCGCACCGTGGCCAGCACACTGGCCGCCTGCTCGCCGCCCATCACCGAAATCCGCGCGTTCGGCCACATCCACAGGAAGCGCGGCGAGTACGCGCGGCCGCACATGCCGTAGTTGCCGGCACCGAACGAGCCGCCGATGATGACCGTGAACTTCGGCACCTGCGCCGTGGCCACCGCCGTCACCATCTTGGCGCCGTTGCGGGCGATGCCTTCATTCTCGTACTTGCGGCCCACCATGAAGCCCGTGATGTTCTGCAGGAACACCAGCGGGATCTTGCGCTGGCAGCACAGCTCGATGAAGTGCGCGCCCTTGAGCGCCGACTCCGAGAACAGGATGCCGTTGTTGGCGATGATGCCGACCGGGTAACCCCAGATCCGCGCAAAGCCGCACACCAGCGTGGTGCCGTAGCGCGCCTTGAACTCGTCGAACTCGGAGCCGTCGACCACGCGGGCGATCACCTCGCGCACGTCGTAGGGCTTGCGCGTATCGGTGGGGATCACGCCGTACAGCTCTTCCACCGGATACAGCGGCTCCTGCGGCGCATGCAGGCGGATCTGGTCCGGCTTGCGGCGGTTCAGGTGCTGGACGATGTTGCGCGCCAGGCTCAGCGCGTGATGGTCGTTCTGCGCAAAGTAGTCGGCCACGCCCGACAGGCGCGTGTGCACATCGGCGCCGCCGAGGTCTTCGGCGCTGACTTCCTCGCCCGTGGCGGCCTTCACCAGCGGCGGGCCGCCCAGGAAAATCGTGCCCTGGTTCTTGACGATGATCGACTCGTCGCTCATCGCCGGCACATAGGCGCCACCGGCGGTACATGACCCCATCACCACGGCGATCTGCGGGATGCCCTTGGCCGACAGGTTGGCCTGGTTGTAGAAGATACGGCCGAAGTGGTCGCGGTCCGGGAACACGTCATCCTGGTTCGGCAGGTTGGCGCCGCCGGAATCCACGAGGTAGATGCACGGCAGGTTGTTCTGCTCGGCAATCTCCTGCGCGCGCAGGTGCTTCTTGACCGTCATCGGGTAGTAGGTGCCGCCCTTGACCGTGGCGTCGTTGCAGACGATCACGCACTCCTGCCCGGCCACGCGGCCGATGCCGGTGATGATGCCCGCGCCGGGCGCGGCATCGTCATACATCTCGTACGCGGCCAGTTGCGACAGTTCGAGGAACGGCGTGCCCGGATCGAGCAACTGCTGTACGCGGTCGCGGGGCAGCAGCTTGCCGCGCCCCAGGTGCTTGTTGCGTGCGTCCTCGCCGCCGCCCTCGGCCAGCTTCGAGATCTTCTGGCGCAGGTCGGCCACGAGTGCCTGCATTGACTCGGCGTTGGCCTTGAACGATTCGGAGCGCGCGTTCAGTTTGGTTTCCAGCGTGGGCATGTCTCTTCCTGTGAATGCTTTCTACGTTGCCTGCTTCTGCCGGTGCTGCGGTACTGCGGTGCTGCGTTGTTCAGTCCTGGTCCTTCACCTCGCCATCGACGTAGAGCCAGCGCGCCGGGGTGCCGGGCTCGCGCGGTTCGAAGACGAAGCGGCTCAGTTCTTCCAGGCGATGCGCGCGGCCGCCCACCTTGTAGCGCGCCACGAACTGCACCGTGGCGTGGGTGTCGTCCTGCTGCGCGTGCGACTTGACGGCCAGCCCGAGCCAGCGCGTGCCGCTGTCGAACGACAGGTCTTCCGGGCAATTCGAGGCGTACCAGGTCTGGCGCAGCCACCCGGCGTCACCGAGCACGTAGGCGCTGTAGCGCGAGCGCATCAGCGCCTCGGCCGTGGCCGGTGTCGCTTCGCCGCGATGGAAGCGGCCGCAGCAGCTCGCATAGGGACCGTTGCCGCACGGGCAGGCATCGGCGGCGGCGTTGGCGGCGCGCTTTTTCGTCATCCGATCAGCTCCGGCAGGTCGCGCATGTCCGCGAAGATGGTGTTGGCCCCGGCTGCGCGCAGTTCATCGGGCGAATTGAGCGCGGCGTAGCCGAATACGGTCATCCCCGCCGCCACGCCCGCCGTGGTGCCAGTCGGGCTATCCTCGACCACGGCGCAGCGTGCCGGGTCCACGCCCATGGTGCGCGCGGCCAGCAGGTAGACGTCCGGCGCGGGCTTGGTGCGCTCGACTTCGGTCGACGAGAAGATGTGCTCGCGGTCATCGTCGACAAACAGGTCGATCAGCCCCGTATGGTTGAGCTGCAGCTTGACCTTGATGCGGTCCGCGCCCGACGCCACGCAGACGGGCAGCCCGCGCGCCTTGATCGCCTCGATGGCCTGGCGGATGTACGGCACGGCTTCCAGTTCGGCCTGCAGCGTGGCGTTGCGGCGCACGAACCAGTCCGACAGGAAGTTCTCGGGCAGCGGGCGGCCCAGGCGGGCCTCGATGTTGCCGAGTTCGTCCTTGACCGCGCGGCCCAGGAACCAGCGCGTGGATTCCTCCAGCGTGATCACGATGCCCAGTTCGTTGAGCACGCGGTTCAGCAGGCGGTGGACGATCGGCTCGCTGTCGACGAGCACGCCGTCACAGTCGAAGATCACGCAATCAAAGCGGGCGGACGGGGTTGCTGCGGTCATGCGGGTTTCTTTTCCTTCAGGATGTCGTTACCGCCAACGGCGCGCAGTTCCGGCTGCCGCAGGCTTTTCAGATAGGCTTCCACCTGGTCGAACCGGTCGAAGCCCCAGAACGGTTCACCGTCGATGATGACGAAGGGCGAGCCAAACACGCCCTTGGCCAGCGCCACATCGACCTCGGCCTTGAGCTGGTCCTTGATCTGGTAGCTCGTGGCGCCTTCGTTCAGCGCAACGGGATCGATGCCAAGCCCTTCGGCCAGCTTCGCCAGCTCGGCGGGCTCGGCAATGTTGATGTCGTCGACGAACAGCGCGCGGTAGACGGCCTTGGCGAACGCGGTGGCCAGGTCGCCGCCGCGATGGTTCTGCAGCCACAGCGTTGCGCGGGCCGCGTGCTGGGTCGGCAGCGGGAAGTGCGTGGGGCGCTTGTACTCGATGCCGTGGAACGCCGCGGTGCGCTCGAAATCGCGCCAGCAGTACTCGCCCTTGAGCGGAATCGATGGCAGCGGCGCCGAGCCCGTGGTCTTGAACACCACGCCCAGCAGGATCGGATGCCACTGCACGCCGCGCCCGTACTTGCGCGCTATCTCGTCGATGCGCGTGCTGGCGAAATAGCCGTAGGGCGAGGAGAAATCGAAATAGAAATCGATGGGGGCGGTCATCGCGGGTGAGGCTCCGGTTTCGGGTTTCAGGGGTATTGCGTCAGCCAAGCGCACGGGCGATCAGGATCTTCTGGATGTCGCTGGTGCCCTCGTAGATCTGGCACACGCGCACATCCCGATAGATTCGCTCGACCGGGAAATCGTTCACATATCCGTATCCGCCGAACACCTGGATGGCGTCCGAGCACACCCGCTCGGCCATCTCGCTGGCGAACAGCTTGGCCATCGCGGCCTCTTTCAGGCAGGGCCGGCCGGCATCCTTGAGCGACGCGGCGTGCCACACCATCTGGCGGGCAACCTCCATCTGCGTAGCCATGTCCGCGAGCCGGAACTGCACGGCCTGGTGCTGGAACAGCGGCTGGCCGAAGCTCTCGCGCTCCTTCGCATAGGCCAGCGCGGCGTCGAACGCGGCGCGCGCCATGCCGATGCTTTGCGAGGCGATGCCGATGCGGCCGCCTTCCAGCCCCGACAGCGCCATCTTGTACCCGGCCCCTTCCTCGCCGAGCAGGCAGTCCGCCGGAATGCGGCAGTTCTCGAACACGATCTGCGCGGTGTCCGACGAATGCTGGCCCAGCTTCTCCTCCAGCCGCGCGACGATGTAGCCGGGCGTCGACGTCGGCACCAGGAAGGCGCTGATGCCACGCTTGCCGGCCGCCTTGTCGGTCACGGCCATCACAATGGCCACGTCGGCGTGCTTGCCGCTGGTGATGAACTGCTTCACGCCGTTCAGCACATAGTGGTCGCCATCGCGCGTGGCCGTGGTGCGCAACGCCGAGGCATCGGAACCCACGTGCGGCTCGGTCAGGCAGAACGCGCCGAGCATCTCGCCGCGCGCCAGCGGCACCAGCCATTGCTGTTTCTGCGCGTCGTTGGCGAACGCCATCAGCATGCTGCACACCGGGCAGTTGTTGACGCTGATGACCGTGGACGTGCCGCCGTCGCCGGCCGCGATCTCTTCCAGGATCAGCGCGAGCGACAGGTAATCGAGCCCGGCCCCGCCCAGGTCCTCGGGCACGGCGACGCCGTAGGCGCCGAGCCGCGCCAGCTCCCGATGCACGTCCTTCGGGAAAGTCTTGTCGCGGTCCCACTGCGCGGCCTGCGGCGCGATGACCTCTTGCGCGAACTGGCGCACGGCGTCGCGGATCATTTCCTGTTCGGGGGTCAGCAGCATGAACGTTGTCTCGCGTTGCGCGGCACGCGCGCGCCCTTTACCAGGGAATCGGCGTGCCGTCGTAGTTGTGGAAACTGCCGTTGTCGTTGTGCGTCAGGCCAGCCAGCGTGCGGCGCATGCCGCTGACGCTCTGCTGCGGCGTGAGGTCGGCCTGCGGCCCGCCCATGTCGGTCTGCACCCAGCCCGGGTGCAGCGCCACGCAGATCGCGTGGCGCGCATCGAGCGACACGGCCTTGAGCACCGCATTGGCCGCGGCCTTGCTGACGCGATACATCCAGGCGCGGTTGCTCTCCATGCCGCCGATGCTGCCCATCTTTGAAGACAGAACCGCCAGCACGCCGCCGCGTCCGTGGTTGCCGGTCTCGACGAACGGCAGCAGCAACGGCAGCGCCATCATCGGGCCCAGCACGTTGGTGTGCATCACCGCGTCGAAATCCTGCCGGGGCACCGGCTGCGCGGCCTCGGTGCGCGGGCCGATCACGCCGGCGTTGTAGATCGCGACGTCGATGGTCTCGCCATCGAGTTTCCAGCCCAGCCCGGCCACCGCGCCCGCATCGGTCAGGTCAACCTTGTGCGCCTCGGCGCCGAGCGCCTTGATCGCCTCGACCCCTTCGTCGCTGCGCGCCGCCGCTATCACGCGCCAGCCATCGGCACGATACTGGCGGACAAATTCAAGGCCCAGTCCGCGCGAGGCACCGAGAACGAGAGCGGTTGGCATGGAGAAGCTCCTTGTTATTGTTGGAGACGGGCGGCGCTCAGACGATCTCGATACCGACCGCCGTGGCTTCGCCGCCGCCGATACACAGGCTGGCCACGCCGCGCTTGCCGCCGGTCTTGCGCAGCGCGCCAATCAGCGTGGTCATGATGCGCGCACCCGAGGCGCCGATCGGATGGCCCAGCGCGCAGGCACCGCCGTGGATGTTGACCTTGTCGCGCGGAATCTTCAGGTCGTGCATGGCGGCCATCGGCACCACGGCAAACGCCTCGTTGATCTCGAACAGGTCCACGCTGTCGCTGGTCCAGTCGAGCTTGCGGTACAGCTTGGCGATCGCATCGACCGGCGCGGTGGTGAACCAGCCCGGCGCCTGCGCGTGCGAGGTGTGGCCCAGCATGCGGGCCAGCGGTTGCAGGCCCAGCGCGCGGGCCGTGGACTCGCGCATCATCACCAGCGCGGCCGCGCCGTCATTGATCGACGACGAGGATGCCGCAGTGATCGTGCCGTCCTTCGCAAACGCCGGCTTCAGCGAGGGAATCTTGTCGACCTTGATGCGGCGGGGGCCTTCATCGGTGTCGATCACCGTGTCGCCGCCCTTGCCGGACACCGTCACCGGCACGATCTCCCAGCGGAAATCGCCCTGCTCGGTAGCCTGCTGCGCGCGGCGCACCGACTCCATCGCAAACGCATCCTGCTGTTCGCGCGTGAACTGGTACTTGGCCGCGCACTCCTCGCCGAAGGTGCCCATGGCACGGCCCTTCTCGTAGGCGTCCTCCAGGCCGTCGAGCATCATGTGGTCGTAGATCATGCCGTGGCCGATGCGGTAGCCGCCCCGGCCCTTCGGAATCAGGTAGGGCGCGTTGGTCATGCTTTCCATGCCGCCGGCCACGGCGATGTCGAACGAGCCGGCCAGCAGGCCGTCATGGACGCTCATGGCCGCGCGCATGCCCGACCCGCACATCTTGTTGACCGTGGTGCATGCCACGTCCAGCGGCAGCCCCGCACCGAGCGCCGCCTGGCGCGCCGGCGCCTGGCCCTGCCCGGCCGGCAGCACGCAGCCGAACA
This sequence comes from Cupriavidus agavae, assembly GCF_004217045.1. Taxonomy (GTDB): domain Bacteria; phylum Pseudomonadota; class Gammaproteobacteria; order Burkholderiales; family Burkholderiaceae; genus Cupriavidus; species Cupriavidus agavae. Next base: position 256,758 of record NZ_SGXM01000003.1, on the reverse strand, counting down.
CGACCTCCTGCACCTGCTCCGGCTTGAGGCCGGCCCGCTCCACGGCCGCGCGAATGGCGGCGGCGCCCAGTTGCGGCGCCGTGAGGCTGCTCAGTTCACTCTGAAACGCGCCCATCGGGGTGCGTGCCGCAGAAACGATGACTACGTGGTCTTGCATGTCTGTCTCCTCGTGAAGCGGGGGGCCGGCCATGGGCGGCACGGCCCGATATCGTCAGTCCGTCAGCGGATCGATGCGTGGGGCGGCTCGCCGTACTGCTGCAGCGCGGCAGCGGTCTGGGCGTGCAGTTCCTCGTTGTTGCTGGCGGCCATGCCCAGGTCGCGCAGCAGGCCGTCCGAGACGCCGTAGATCCAGCCATGCACGGTCAGCTCCTGGCCGCTGGCCCAGGCGTCCTGCAGCACGGTGGTCTGGCAGACGTTGTTGACCTGCTCGATCACGTTCAGCTCGCACAGGCGGGTATGGGCGTCGTCCTCGCGCAGCACCGTGCCGAGGTAGGTGGAATGCTTGTCGGCCACGTCGCGCACATGGCGCAGCCAGTTGTCGGCCAGGCCCACGCGCTCGCGCTTGAGCGCCACCTTGACGCCGCCGCAGCCGTAGTGGCCCACCACGGTGATGTGGCGCACCTTGAGCACTTCCACCGCAAACTGGATCACCGACAGCGCGTTAAGGTCGCTGTGCGCGATCACGTTGGCGATATTGCGATGGACGAACACCTCGCCCGGCGCCAGGCCCAGGATCTGGTTGGCCGGCACGCGCGAATCGGAGCAGCCGATCCATAGGTACTCGGGCGCCTGCTGGTTGGCCAGGCGCGTGAAGAATTCCGGGTCTTCCGCGTTGACGCGGTCTACCCAGTCACGGTTGTTGCGGAACAGCTGGGCGATGGCGTCACTCATGCTGCCCTCCTTGCGTCGTCGGTTGAGGCGCCGCCGTAGCGGTGGATGAAGCGGTCATGCTGTGCATAGGAAAAAAAGTCATGGACATGGCCGGCCTGGAGCCGGTCTTTGTAGTGCTGCCACATGGCAGCGTCAAAGAAATCGGGATGGTGCCGCAGGAACGCGGCGCGCACGCGCGGATCGCCGAGCAGGAACGTGCGATAGGTCTCGGGGAAGATGTCGTGCGGACCGACGGTGTACCACACGTCGCCCGACATTTCTTCTTCCTCGTTGCGCGGTGCCGGCACGCGGCGGATATTGCAGTCGGTCAGGTACTCGATCTCGTCGTAGTCGTAGAACACCACGCGGCCATGGCGCGTGACGCCGAAGTTCTTGTAGAGCATGTCGCCCGGAAAGATGTTCGCGGCGATCAGTTCCTTGACCGCGTCGCCGAACTCGCGCACGCCGTGGTCTACCTGTTCGTCGCTGCCTTCCTGCAGCCAGATGTTCAGCGGCGTCATGCGGCGCTCGATGTAGAGGTGCCGTACCACGATCTCCTCGCTGCCGTCCTTGGCGCGCTGGTATTCGACCATCGACGGCGCGTGCTGTTCCAGCTCGCGCACCAGTGCCTCGTCGAAGCGCGCAAGCGGGAACGCCACGTCCGAATACTCCAGCGTATCGGCCATGCGGCCCACGCGGTCGTGGCGCTTCACGAGCTGGTATTTCGATTCCACCAGCGCGCGCGTGGTTTCCTTGGGAGCCGGGAAGGCGTCGCGGATCACCTTGAACACGTACGGAAAAGACGGCAGCGTGAACACCAGCATCACCAGCCCCTTGATGCCGGGCGCGCTGATGAAGCGGTCCGACGAATGCTGCAGGTGGTGCAGGAAGTCGCGGTAGAACAGGTTTTTGCCCTGCTTCTGCAAACCCAGGCTCGTGTAGATCTCGGCGCGCGACTTGCGCGGCAGCAGGTCGCGCAGGAACGTGACGTAGGCCGACGGAATTTCCATGTCGACCATGAAATAGGCATGGGCGAACGAGAACAGCAGCAGCAGTTGCTCGGCTCGCAGCAGCACGGTGTCGAGCACGAGCCTGCCCGAGGCGCCGTGGATCACCGGGATCACCATCGGCCAGGTCTGGTCGCCGTTCAGGATGCGCCCGATGATGAACGCCGACTTGTTGCGGAAGAACAGCGAAGACAGCGTATGCACCTGGAAGTTGGGTGCAATGCGGAAGTCTCCGGCATGCTCGGCAATCGCCTTCAGCAGGTAGCCCACGTCGCGGGGCAGGTCCTCGAACGGCAGGTCCAGCTCGAAATTCCGCACGATCCGCTCGAAGCACGCCGCCATGCCCTCGCGGCTGCCGGGATAGTAGGCCCGGTAGGTGGGCCGTACCGGCGACTCCTCGTTCTCGATGTACTCGGTCGAAATGGCCGGGCGCACGAAGATGAAATCGTTGTTGAAGTACGAACGGTGCAGTATCCGCGTGCAGACCGAGTTGAAGAACGTCTCGGCCAGTTCGGGCTGGTGGTGGTTGGTCAGCAGGCCGATGTAGTGCAGCTTGATCTGCTGCCAGATCGCGTCGTCGATGTGCCCGGCGTCGTATTGCTCCTGCAGCAATGCCACCGATTCCTGGACGCGCTCGTTGTAGAACGCGATCCGGTCCCGCTGCAGCTGCTGCAGGCCATGCCAGTCGCCCGCCTCGAACCGCGCCTTCGCCGCCACGCTGACCTCGCGGAACAGCCGGTGATGCTTGTCGAACCCGTCCAGCATGGTCCGCGCCACATCGTAGGCAATCTGCGAGGAGAGCAGCTTGGGGAAGTGGGACATGGATCGGCTTTTTCGGAGCAGGAACAGGCGTACGCGTTGCAGGTGAGATTGTACGGGCGTTCGGCACTTACCATTCGGTAACCGTCAGGCAGCGCCGAACGCACGGGGCGATTACATCGTTTCGGCGAACAATTCGCGGCCAATGAGCATGCGGCGGATCTCAGACGTGCCTGCGCCGATCTCGTACAGCTTGGCATCGCGCCACAGCCGCCCCACCGGATACTCGTTGATATAACCGTTGCCGCCCAGGATCTGCACCGATTCGCCGGCCATCCACGTGGCCTTCTCGGCTGTGTACAGGATCACTGCCGCGCAGTCCTTGCGCACCTGGCGCACGTGGCCGCTGCCCAGCGCGTCCAGGTTCTTGCCCACCGTATACAGATAGCTGCGGGCCGCCTGCAGCGTCGTGTACATATCGGCCACCTTGCCCTGAATGAGCTGGAATTCGCCGATGCTCTGGCCAAACTGCTTGCGGTCGTGGATGTATGGCGTGACCACGTCCATGCAGGCCTGCATGATGCCGACCGGGCCGCCCGACAGCACCGCGCGCTCGTAGTCCAGCCCGCTCATCAGCACCTTGGCGCCGCTGTTTTCCGCGCCGAGGATGTTTTCCACGGGCACTTCCACGTCCTGGAACACCAGTTCACCGGTGTGCGAGCCGCGCATGCCGAGCTTGTCGAGCTTCTGCGCCACCGAAAACCCCTTCATGCCCTTCTCGACGATGAACGCGGTCATGCCGCGTGCGCCCAGGTCAGGCTCGGTCTTGGCGTAGACCACCAGCACGTCGCAGTCCGGGCCGTTGGTGATCCACATCTTGGTGCCGTTCAGCACGTAGCGGTCGCCCTTGAAGTCCGCGCGCAGCTTCATGCTGACTACGTCCGACCCGGCGTTCGGCTCGCTCATGGCCAGCGCGCCGATCCACTCGCCCGACACCAGCTTCGGCAGGTACTTCGCTTTCTGGGCGTCGGTGCCGTTGCGGTGGATCTGGTTCACGCACAGGTTCGAATGTGCGCCATAAGACAGTCCGACCGATGCCGATGCGCGGCTGATCTCCTCCATCGCGATCATGTGCGCGAGGTAGCCCATGTTGGCGCCGCCGTATTCTTCAGCCACTGTGATGCCCAGCACGCCAAGGTCGCCCATCTTCTTCCAGGCGTCCATCGGAAACTGGTCGGTGCGGTCGATCTCGCCGGCGCGCGGCGCCAGTTCGGCCTGGGCCCAGTTGCGCACCGATTCGCGCAGCATCTCGATGTCTTCGCCAAGGTCGAATCTGAGGCCGGGAAGTTCGGTCATGGTTGTCTCCTAGTCTGGGCAGGGTTTCCGCTATTTTATTGACGTTTACGTAAACGTCAATTAGGTGGGCTACGCGGTATGGCGGCTACGGCTCACGCGGCCTTGTGGCCGGTGGCGTGGTGCACGGCCAGCAGGTCCTTGCACTGGCGCTCGTGCTGGTCGATCTCGGCAAGTTGGGCCTGCAGGTCTTCCATTTGCCGTTCCAGCGTGCCGCGATGTTGTGACAGCAGGTGCAGGAAACGTTCGAGTTGTGGCGCCGTGTCGCGTGGCGACTCGTACAGATCCAGAATCTCGCGGATCTCGTTGAGAGTGAGCCCTAACCTTTTTCCGCGCAGCGTCAACTTGAGGCGAGTACGCTCGCGGGCGTTGTAGACGCGCTTGCGGCCGCTCGGCCCCTCGCGGTCGGGCGAAAGCAGGCCCTGGTCCTCATAGAACCGGATGGCGCGCGGCGTGACTTCGAACTCGCGCGCAAGCTCGGTGATGGTGTAGGTGGCGGATGATGGCTGTGCCGACATAGGGCGTCCTGCAAAAGTGAACGGTCGTTCGTCCATTCGTTGCGCGATCAAGTTTTTCGTCTAAGATGACGAACGGAGGTCGCGAATTGACGTTAACGTTAGCGTCAACTGCGCCGCCTGACAATCGACATTCGAGAGTGCGCCGGCACCTGGCCGAGCGCGCCGGTTTTTCCGTGAGACATCCCATGAACGCACTCGAACACCAGCTCCAGTACCCGTTTGGCGAAACCATGCCCGCGCCGGGCACGCGCCAGGAAGTGGCCCCCGGCGTCTACTGGCTGCGCATGCCGCTGCCCTTTGCGCTGGATCACATCAACCTGTGGCTGGTGCGCGACCGCCTCGAAGGCCGCGACGGCTGGACCGTGATCGACTGCGGCATCACCAACGACACCATCCAGGCCCACTGGGAGACCATCTTCGCCAACGAACTCGACGGGCTGCCGGTGCTCCGCGTGCTGGTGACCCACTGCCACCCGGACCACGTGGGCCTGGCGCACTGGATCTGCGGCCGCTGGGACGCGCGGCTCTGGATGAGCCTGGGCGACTACATGACCGCCCGCGTGATGGCCGGCGGCTCCGGCGTGGGCTCGAATGCCGGCGGCGATTTCGCGGCGAGCCACTTTGCCCGCCACGGCCTGGCCGACCCCGACAACCTCGAAAAGCTGCGCGCCCGCAAGGCCTACTACCCGTCGCTGGTGCCTGACCTGCCCACGCAGTATCGCCGCCTGATGGACGGCGACACGGTCCATATCGGCACCGACCCGAGCACCTCCGCCTGGCGCGTGATCACCGGTTTCGGCCACGCCCCGGAGCACGTGGCGCTCTACAACGCCGCCACCAACGTGCTGGTGTCCGGTGACATGGTGCTGCCGCGCATTTCCACCAACGTCAGCGTGTTCGACATGGAGCCCGAGGCCAATCCGCTGCAGCTCTACCTCGACTCGCTGGGCAAGTATGACGACCTGCCGGCCGACGTGCTGGTGCTGCCCTCTCACGGCCGCCCGTTCCGCAACATCCACACCCGTATCCGCCAGCTCCATGAGCACCACGTGGACCGCCTGGCCGAGACGCTGGCCGCCTGCGCCGAAAAACCGTGCAATGCGTTCGATATCGTCGGCGTCATCTTCCGCCGGCAGTTCGACATCCACCAGCTCACGTTCGCCATGGGCGAGGCGCTGGCGCACCTGCACGCGCTCTGGCACCGTGGCGAACTGGTGCGGCACGTGGGCGAGGACGGCGTGGTGCGCTTCACCACGGCCTGACCGTCCAGGGGGCGGTCAGATTCCGGCCGCCGCCAGACGCTCCAGATAGCGCACGCCGGCCACCGCCCGGCTGCCGTACCACGACAGCATCTCGCCGTCGACGAGCAGCACCGGCTTGCCGATCTGGCGCTCCAGCGCGTCGGCATGGTCGTCGGTAAAGCGGTATGGTTCGGTCGACAGCAGCACGGCGTCGAGTTCGCGCACCAGCGCATCGCTCCAGCGGAAGGTCGGATACCGCTCGCCCCCGGCGTTCGGCCGGCTGCAGTCGCCGTCCACGCAGGCCACGAGCGCGTCGTCAGGCCAGGTCGACCAGTTCACGAGCGCCAGCATCCGGCTGATGTATGTGGCGCGCGACACCGTCATCCACGGGTCCTGCCAGATCGCGTACAGCACCCGCCGGGCGGGCCAGCGGCGCGCCTGCAGCACATCGAGGGCCGCGCAGAGTTCGGCCGAGAGCCGCGCGGCCTCGTCCTGCCGGCCGAAGATGCCGCCCAGCAGGTCGTACAGCGCGAAGTTGTCCGTCGGCGCGCAGGGATGGGTGACGATCACGTGCGGCACAAAGCCTCGGATCTCGTCCACGGTCTCGCGGCGGTTCTCGTCGATATTGACCACCACGTGCGTCGGCGCCAGTGCGCGCAGCCGGTCGAGCTTCACGTCCTTGGTGCCGCCCACCTTCTCCACCGCGCGCACGGCCGGCTCCGGATGGATGCAGAAGCCCGTGCGCGCCACCGTCCGGCTGCCCAGGCCGAGGTCGAACAACAACTCGGTGATCGACGGCACGAGCGACGCGATCCGGACCTCGCCCGAGGCCGCGCCGTGCTGCTGGCCGAGCGCGTCGGCCCACATCATGCGCCCCTGGATTGCCGGGGCTTGCGCGGCGCGCGGCGGAACAGCGCGTCGTAGAGCCAGAACGGCATCACGTGGAGCACCGACGCCACCACGCCCATCTGCCACGGGATCACCGTGAACCGCGCGCCGCCGGCAATCTTGCGCAGCGCCTTGCGCGCAAAGGCGTCGGCATCCATCAGGAACGGCATCCGGTACGGGTTGTGCTCGGTCATCGGCGTGCGGATATAGCCCGGCGCGATCGTCACCACGCGAATCCGCTCGCGCGACTGCTCCAGCCGCAGGCTTTCCAGCAGCTTGATGACCGCCGATTTCGACGCGCTATACGCCCCGCCGCCCGGCAGGCCCCGCACCCCGGCCACGCTGGCGATACCCACCAGCGTGCCGCGCCACCCGCCGGCGCCCGGCGGCTGCGCGCGCATCGGCGCCAGGAACGGCTGGAACGTGGTCAGCAGCCCGAACCAGTTGGTGTCCATCACGGTGCGGAACAGTTCCAGATCCTCGCGCTCGCTGGCCACGGTACCCACCGAGATGCCGGCGTTGGCGATCACGACGTCTGGACATCCCACGTTGGCCAGAAAATCGGATGCCGCCGCAAGCATCGCATCGGCATCGCGCACATCGACGGCGTACAGGCGGACCGCGCCGGGATTCGGCAGCGTATCGGCAAAGGCCCGCAACGCGTCCTCGCGCCGCCCCACGAGCCCGAGCACGGCGCCCTGCTCCGCGTAGGCGCGCGCCAGCGCCTGCCCGATACCGCTGGACGCGCCGGTGAGAAAGATTTTTTGGTGTCGCATGGGGGGAATATAGCCGAGTCGTGGTCGCTTCCCCGCAAGCGGGAGAGGGGAGCAAACCGTCGGCAAGCGAAAAGCCATAAAAAAACCCGGCGCAAGACGCCGGGCTTTTCATCCACGCAGCGCAGCTCAGAGCTTCTTGCCGCGCACGCCATCCACGAGGAATTCCATCGCCTTGATGGCGCCGGGGATCGTGCCGGCGATCGAGGGCGAAGTTTCGTACTTGCCCTGCACCACCACGGTCGGCACGCCGTCGATCTTGTACGCGTCGGCGATCTTGTTGGCGCGCTGGGCGCTGGTGGTCACCGAGAACGAGTTATAGGTATCGAGCCACTGCTTCTTGTCGATGCCGTTGGCCGCCATGAAATCGGCGATCTCGTCCGAGGTCAGCATGCGCTTGCGCTGCTTGTGGATGGCGTCGAACACCTTGCCGTGCAGGGCGTCGAGCTTGCCCAGCGATTCCAGCGCGTAGTAGATCTTGGTGTGCGGCAGCAGGTCGTCGCGGAAGGCCACCGGCACGCGCTTGAACACCACGTCCTTGCCCTGCTTCTTGACCCAGGCTTCCAGCTCGGGCTCGAAGTCGTAGCAGTGCGGGCAACCGTACCAGAAGAACTCGGTCACCTCGATCTTGCCGGCAGGCACGGCCTGCGGGGCTTTCAGGACCGTGTAGTCCTTGCCTTCGGTCGGCGCGGCCATGGCGGCGGGCGCGGACATCAGCAAGCCGCCCACGGCGGCGGCGGTAGCGATCAATGCGGCGAATTTCTTCATGTTCGAAGGGCCTTACGGGGTTGAACGGGCTGGACAGGCAAAACGGTCAGGCGAATGCGACTCAGACCACGGCGGCGGCGCTTGGTTCACGCCGGCACCGTGGCCGCTGGACTACTGCTTGGTGAAGCGGATCACCGAGGCGTCGAAACCGGACGATTGCAGGCGGTCGCGCACGCGGTTCATGTCCTCGATGCGGTTGAACGGCCCCACCCGAACGCGGTACATCTTGATGCCGTTGACATCGCGGTCCGTCACGCGGGCCTCGAAGCCCTGCATGGCCAGGTTGGCCTTCTGGCGGTCCGCGTCGTCCTGCGAGCGGAACGCGCCAACCTGCAGCAAGTATCCGACCTTGTTGGCATCGGCCTGGGCAATTTCTGCGATCGGGTCGGCCACGGGCTTCTCGGCCGGACGCGCGGCGGGCTTCTCGGCCAGCTTGTCGGCCGGCTTCGTGGTGGCCGCGCCATTGCTGGCGCCGTTCGTGGCGCCCGGCACGTCCGCCGGACGCGTGGTCGCCACCGGCGGCTGGGCCGGCGCCGCCGGCTGCTCGGCCGGGCCCACCGGCTTGGCCGGGGTCTTGCTCCACAGCGGCCGGTTCGGGTCGCTGGGCTCGGTGCCCTGCTGCGGCTGCTGCGTGGGGCTCGGCAGCGCGCTGGCCACGTTGCCGGGCTCGGTCGCGCTCGGCGGCTTGGCGCCGTTGCCGCCCTTCTGCTGGAACGGCGCGGGCGACTTGGTGATGTACAACGCCACGACCACGGCAATGGCCAGGCCGACGATCAGGCCGAGCACCAGGCCCAGGAACGTGCCGCCGCGCTGTGTCAGGCGATGGCGGACGGTGCGCGCGGCGCGCTTGGCTTTGTGTTGCATGAAGTCCTCTTCGGTGATGCCGGGGATTATAGAGCCACCCGCGCCGGTGTCAGGCGGCCGGCTGTTCGCGGTCCATCCGTTGCGGCGCCGATACACCGATCACGGCCAGCCCGTTCTTGAGCACCTGACGGGTGGCGGCCAGCAGCGCCAGGCGGGCGCGCTTGACCTGCTCGTCGTCCACCAGCACGCGGTCGGCGTTGTAGAACGCGTGGAAGTCGCCCGCCAGGTCGCGCAGGTAGAACGCCACGGCGTGCGGCGCCAGTTCGCCGGCGGCGGCCGTCAGCATGTCCGGGAACTCGGCCAGGCGGCGGCCCAGCGCGATGGCCTGGGCGCTCACGTCGGGCGCGGTCACGGCCGCCAGGTCCACGCTGCCCAGTTCGGACAGGCGGGCTTCCCAGCCGGCGCCGCCCCAGGCCTCGAAGATCGAGCAGATGCGGGCGTGGGCGTACTGGACGTAATACACCGGGTTCTCGTCGTTCTGCTTCAGTGCCAGATCGACATCGAACACGAACTCGGTGTCGGCCTTGCGCGACAGCAGGAAGAAGCGCACCGCATCGCGGCCGCGCGTGAAGTGGGCCGGCCAGTCAGCCACGCCGCCTTCCAGGCAGCCGCGGATCGTCTCGCCGCCGCCATTGCTCCATTCGATCAGGTCCCGCACGGTCACGTACGAGCCGGCGCGCTTCGAGATCTTGACCTCCTCGCCGTCCTTCATCACGGTGACCATCTTGTGCAGCACGTAGTCGGGGTAGCCCTGCGGGATGCCGACGTCCAGCCCCTGCAGGCCGGCCCGCACCCGGGCGATCGTGCCGTGGTGGTCGCTGCCCTGCACGTTGATGACCTTGGCGAAGCCGCGCTCCCACTTGGTGGTGTGGTAAGCCACGTCCGGCACGAAGTACGTGTAGGTGCCGTCGGACTTCTTCATGACGCGGTCCTTGTCGTCGCCGTCGTCGGTGGTGCGCAGCCACAGCGCGCCTTCGTTCTCGTAGGTCTTGCCCCTGGCCACCAGCGACTGCACGGCGGCATCGACGCGGCCGTCGCTGTACAGCGACGACTCCAGGTAGTAGCGGTCGAACTTCACGCCAAACGCCTGCAGGTCGATGTCCTGCTCGTTGCGCAGGTAGGTCACCGCGAACTTGCGGATCGACTCGATATCCTCGATGTCGCCCGACGCCGTGACCGGCTCGCCGTCCGAGGCGGCCACGGTCTTGCCGGCCTTGAAGTCGGCGGCGATGTCGGCGATGTAGTCGCCGTTGTAGGCCGACTCCGGCCAGCCGGCGTCGCCGGGCTTCAGGCCGCGCGCGCGGGCCTGGACCGAGATCGCCAGCGTCTGGATCTGCACGCCGGCGTCGTTGTAGTAGAACTCGCGGTGCACCTTCCAGCCCTGCCAGGCCAGCAGGTTGGCCAGCGCGTCGCCAAGCGCCGCCTGGCGGCCGTGGCCCACGTGCAGCGGGCCGGTGGGGTTGGCCGAGACGAACTCCACCAGTACCTGGCCCTGCGCGCCGGCCGCCTGGGCGCCGTAGCGGTCGCCCTCGGCCAGCACCGCGCGCAGCGCCTCGGCGCGCGCCGCCGGCGTCAGGCGCAGGTTGATGAAGCCGGGACCGGCGATCTCCAGCGCCGCCACCAGCACCGCTGCGCGCGGGTCGGCCTGCACCGCATCCACCACCTTCTGCGCCAGTTCGCGCGGGTTGGTCTTGAGCGCCTTGGCCACCTGCATGGCGATGTTGCAGGCCAGGTCGCCGTGGGCGGCCGCCTTGGGGCGCTCGAACGTGACCGCGGGCAGGTTGACGTCGGCCGGGGCCAGCGCACGTACGGCATCGGTGAACGCGGCGGCGAGTTGGGAGGTCTGAACAGGCAGCATGGATATCTTGGCCTCGAGGGCGGAAGCTGCCGGCTTCGGGGTGGCGGCCAAGTGCTGGCCGCGCCGCGCCGCCGGCGGAGCAAATCGGGAAACGCGGAATTTTATCAGGTGCTATGCTGACATCATGCGACGGGTCGTGCGCCTGCGGTGCGCGACCCTGCCACTCGAGAAAGGAAACATCATGCTGATCACCTTCAAATCCCATGCCGCGCAGGACCTGATCATGATGAAGGATCTTGCCGTCACGCTGCTTGGCATCATCGGCAAGCATCTGGGCGAGCGTGGGGTGATCACGTCCGCCGAGATGCCTGCGGCCATCCGCAAGCTCGAAGCCGCGGTGCTGGACGCCAAACGGACCCACCCGGCGGACACGACGGTACACCCCGGCAACCCGGACGAGAAGGAAGAGGAACCGCTGCATCTGGGCCAGCGCGCCTACCCCTTCCTGGACATGCTGCGCGCCTCGCTCAAGGAAAACACCGACGTCCTCTGGGGCGTCTGACCCCACCACCCGCCGCCCACGCAAAAAAGCCCGGACACCTTGGAGGTGCCCGGGCATCCCGGATCAGGGATATATCCGGAAAGGGGGTTGCTGCGGGGTTGACCCCGGGCCCATCCGGGCCCCTGGGTCGAATCGGTGCCTTTGCCGGTTACTCGTCCGAGCGGCGGCCGGCGAGCATCAGCCCGATGCAGGCGCCCACCAGTGCGGCAATGCCGATGGCCTTCATCGGCGATTCGGCCACGCGCTGGCGGCCATGGTCCACGGCCACGCTGGCCTGGTCGCGCGCCCAGTGCATGCCGTCCAGGCTGCGTTCGCGCATGCGCTCGGCCACTTCATGGGCCCGCATGCGCAGGCGGCGGCCGGCGGCCAGGCTCTCGGCCGAGCCTTCGTGCGTGAGCACGTCGATGGTGTTCTGCAGCTGGCTGATCAGCGCCTTGACCTCGTCCGAGGCCGGGCCCATGGCGTCGCGGGTATCGCGGGCAGCATGCTTGATCTGGCGGACGGCCGAGTCGGCGCTGTCATGCAGATGATTGATTTCCTTACGGACCTTGGGATTTTGCGTGAGCATGTATTGACTCCTGTTTCCGGTTGGGGATGATCTTCAGCATGGTGCCCGCCAGCGGCGCCGGCGGGCAGAGAGCCGAATCCTGGCGCTTACCGTCGGCGCACCAGGCCCATCACGAAGGTCACCAGGGCCACCACCAGGAAGATGAAGAACAAGATCTTGGCGATTTCCACAGCGCCGGCGGCGATACCGCCGAAGCCGAAGATGGCCGCCACCAGGGCGACAACGAAAAAGACGAGTGCGTAGTACAGCATGGCCGGTCTCCCGAGGTTAGCGGGCGCCCCGGCTCTCCGGTTTGCCCGGCTTGCGCCACGGTGCGCAAGCTCATAGCCTCATGCTAGGGGCCGCCCCGTTGACCGCACACCGAAACCTGACCGATTCAGATGTCAGCCGAGTCCTACAGCGCACCGGGCCGCGCGCCGGATGCGGCGCCGGGCTCGCCTCGGTACGATTGACCCCGCTCCACCTATGTGATTCCATGGCCGCTCGTGCGCCCCTCTCCGGGCCGGGCGGCGCTCCAACCGGTACTTTCCCGATGGCCAAGCATTCCCTTCTTCTCAGAAACTCCCTGTTGCTGGCCGGGGGCATCGTGCTGACCCTGGCCGTGCTGATTGCGTCCGAAACCGGCAACCTGCGCCTGCGCGAGGGCTACACCGAGGCCATCCGCTCCCAGCAACTGCAGAGCGATCTCGGCGCGCTGGCGGCCGAACTGGTCAACGCCGAGGCTGGCCAGCGCGGCTACCTGCTCACCGGCAAGGACAGCTACCTCGACCCCTACTACAAGGCGCTCCCCCATATCACCGAGCTGATGGGCCGCATCCGCCAGCATTACGCCGAGGACCCCGAGGGTCTGCGGCTGTTTGGCGAGACCTCGCAGTTCGTGACGCGCAAGCTCAGCGAGATGGCGCTGACGCTGGTCTACGGCAAGCGCGACGTCGACGTGGCGCTCGACATGATCCGCACCGATTTCGGCAAGCAGACCATGGAGAGCGCCCGGCGCGGGCTGGAACACCTGCAAGTGCGCGAGTCGGGCACCGTGACCCACAACCTGGAGGCTGCCGAGCATGACCTGCAGCTGTCGCGCTACGGCATCGGCCTGCTGACTGCGATCAACATCCTGCTGCTGGTGACCGTGGGGCTGGGACACCAGCGCCGCATGACGATGGCCGAGGCCGCCCGTACCCAGCTCGAGGAAGAAAGCGCGCGCCTGGACCGCAAGGTGCGCGCGCGCACCCGGCAGCTTTCCGCACTGGCGGCCCACTTGCAGCGCGTGACCGAGGACGAGAAGACGCGGCTGGCGCGGGAACTGCACGACGAACTCGGCGCCATCCTGACCGCCATCAAGCTGGACCTGCACTGGGTCAAGATGCGCGTCCAGGCCACCCACCCCGAGGCGCGCGACAAGATCACGCGCGTGATGCAGCACGCCGACCAGGCGATCCAGATCAAGCGGCGGCTGATAGAAGATCTGCGCCCCACGGTGCTGCTGAACCTGGGGCTGCGCGAGGCCATCGTCCAGCTGGTGGAGGACGTAGGCGCCCGCAACCAGTGGGAGACGCAGCTGGAACTGCCGGAATCGCTGCCGCAGCTACGCGACAACGCCGCGATCGCCATGTACCGCATCGTGCAGGAATCGCTCAACAACGCCAGCAAGTACGCCGAGGCCACCAAGGTCTATGTGGGCCTGGCCTGCACCGAACAGCAGCTCACGCTGACCGTGCGCGACAACGGCCGGGGCATGCCGCCCGATTTCGACGTCAGCACCACGGCCGGCCACCATGGCCTGCTTGGGATGGAACAGCGCGTGCTGGCACTGGGTGGCACGATGCACGTGGATTCGTCGCCCGAGCATGGCGTGTCGATCCGGACCGAAGTGCCGTTGACGACGACGGTGCTGGCGCCTCCGGAGGCGGCGGCAGAGGTATAGGGGGTTGTTTCTGCGCCCCTCTTCCGCTCAGCGGGCGAGGGGTCGGGGGAGAGGAAAGACAGGGAAGACAGGGAAGACAGTCAAAGGCCGAAGCGGGCCCGCCTTCAATCCGCCGAGGTCGCATAATCCTCGATCACCCGGAACACCTGTTCCAGTTCCAGCGACTTGTCGAAGAAATAGTCCGCGCCCGCATCGGTGCACTGGCGACGGTACATCGAGACCTGCGCGTGGTTCGTGTAGACGATGCGGATGCCCGGCAGGCTCGCGCGCTGCATCTCGCGCAGCACGTTGATGCCGTTGCCCTGGCGCAGCTGCAGGTCAACGATCACCACGTCGTAGTTGCCGCGCGAGGCCAGTCCTACCGCCATGCTTTCGGTATCTGCCCAGTCCACCTCCCGCACGAACGGGAAGGCGGTGAGGTATTCCAGCAGCATGCCCCGCAGCACCTCCGAATCCTCGATCAGGAGGACTCGCAGCGAGCGTGGGGAAGAGGCCGTGGCGTGCTCCGGCATGGTGGATGATGCGGGGGTGCGTTATGCGATAGCGGGTCCGGCTTTTGACGGGGATTCCTATTCGACCAGGCCGTTCTTGATGGCGTAGTAGGTCAGGTCGGCGTTGGTCTTCATGCCCATTTTCTCCAGGATGCGCGAGCGGTAGGTGCTCACCGTCTTCACGCTCAGGAACAGTTCGTCGGCGATCACCGAGACCGACTGGCCGCGCGAGAGTTTGCAGAAGATCTGGAACTCGCGCTCGGACAGCGTCTGGTGCACGGGCTGTTCGGTCGGCTTGTCGAGCCCGCCGATCAGCAGGTCGGCCACGGTCGGGCTTACATAGCGGCGGCCCTGCGCCACGGTGCGGATGGCCTTGACGAGATCGTCCGGCGCGGACTCCTTCGTCAGGTAGCCAGAGGCTCCCGCACGGATCAGGTTGATCGCGTACTGGTCTTCCGGGTAAGTGGAAAGGATCAGCACCGGCAGGTTGGGCAGGCGCTGTCGGATCAGTTTCAGCACATCGATGCCATTGCGGTCAGGCATCGAGATGTCGAGTACGAGTACGTCGAACTCGCTGTCGCGCAACTGCGCCATCACTTCATCGCCGCTCGCGGCTTCGCCCGTCACCTTGATGTCGGGCTCCTCTGAAATGAACTGGCGCAGACCGGCGCGCACGATCTCATGATCGTCGGCGATCAAGACGCGAATCATCGGGTGTCTCCACGGTGAGGGGTACGGCCGGGCTGCCGAAGCACGAACCGGGCCGGTTTCCTGCATTGTAGTGCCGGCGCCGCGCGGAAGATGTCGGTGTCAGGCTGACATGGCTGGCGCTGGCGGCCTTGCCGGCCCACGGGCGGGGGGATTCTGCTGCACCGCGTCGACGCCGGGTCGGAAACGACGACGGGCGCCGTCGAGGCGCCCGTCATTGACCGGTCATGGGGTGGGAAGCTGGCAGTCTGGAGGGTCCCGCCGCTCCCCGCCGGCCGGCGGCGTGGCTTACTGGATCCTGGTTCCGGCGTCCGCACCGGCCGAGGCGCCCAGCGCGCTGGTCTTCGCGCCGTCCTTCTTCGACTTCGACTTGCTGGCGTGGCCCTGCCGCGTCTTGCCCGCCTTGTCGGTCTTGTCCGCCTTGTCAGCGTGGGTGGCCGGATCGGCGGCGCCCGGGCTGGCCGGCGTCACCGCCCCGCCTGCAGCGCCGCCCGCGTTGACGCCGGCATTGGCGCCCGCCCCCAGGCTGCCCGACGGCGAAGCCGGCGTGGTGGCCGACAGGCCGCCGCCGGCCTGCGAACCGGCAGTAACACCCGTGCCCTGGGCCATCGCCAGCGACGAGGCGGCGGCGAACGACAGGGCGGACAGCGAGATCAGCAGCTTCTTCATGGATGAGACTCCTTGTCTGGATGCGCCGCGGCGAGTATTCGCCGCGGCATTCACGCGGTGTCACGTGAACTGGAGTCCAGTCTAGGGACGGCTCCCATGCCGGTCTGTGAGCACTTGTAATGCCCTGTAAGCAGTAGTGAAGACATTACGGACATGCGCGGGACGCCATCCACGGGCACCCGCCAGGCCTGCCTCCATCGTCATTCCCTTGGTTTTCAACGTGCCGGGCAGCCTGCGCGGGCAACAAAAAGCCGGGAGGCCACTGGCGAGCGGCGTCCCGGCCATTGCAACTGCTTACAGCTGCGACTTCGGCGCTTACAGGTTGGGCGCCAGCGCCCGCTCCAGCGTGAGGCGGTCCTCACCCCGGCGCGCCACCATGTCGTCAAGCTGGTCCTGGCCGATCTTGCCGACGCTGAAGTACGTCGAGTCCGGATGCGCCAGGTAGAAGCCGCTGACCGAGGCAGCCGGCGTCATCGCCAGCGCCTCGGTAATGCCCATGCCGATATCGGCGGCGTCGAGGTAGTCGAACATCGCCGCCTTGACCGTGTGCTCCGGGCAGGCCGGGTACCCCGGCGCCGGACGGACGCCACGATAGGTCTCGGCGATCAGTTGGTCATTGCTGAGCGTCTCGGCCGCGTCGTAGCCCCACAGGTCCTTGCGCACGCGCTCGTGCAGGCATTCGGCGAACGCCTCGGCCAGCCGGTCAGCCAGCGCCTTGAGCATGATCGCGCTGTAGTCGTCATGGTCGGCCTCGAACTGCGCCTCCTTCTTCTCGACGCCCAGGCCGGCGGTCACGGCGAACAGACCGATATAGTCGGCAATGCCGCTCGACTTCGGCGCGACGAAATCGGCCAGGCAGCGGTTCGGACGCTTCACGCCATCCACCACCGGGCGCTCGCTCTGCTGGCGCAGGTTGTGCCAGGTCAGCGCCACCTTCGTGCGCGACTCGTCGGTGTAGATCTCGATGTCGTCGTCATTGACCATGTTGGCCGGCAGCAGCGCCATCACGCCGTTGGCGGACAGCCAGCGGCCCTGGATCAGCCGGGCCAGCATGCTCTTGCCGTCCGAGTAGACGCGGCGCGCGGACTCTCCCACGATCTCGTCGTTGAGGATGTCCGGGAATTTGCCGGCCAGGTCCCAGGTCTGGAAGAACGGGCCCCAGTCGATGTAGTTGGCCAGTTCGGACAGGTCGTAGTTGCGGAACACGCGGCGCCCGATGAACTTCGGCTTCGGCGGTACGTAGCTGCTCCAGTCCACCGGCGTCTTGTTGGCGCGTGCCTGGGCCAGCGTCACCATCGGCGTGGCCTTCTTGTTGGCATGCTGCAGGCGGATGCGGTCGTAGTCGGACTTCAGCTCGTCCAGGTACTTCGCCGCGCCCTCGTCGGACAGCAGGCTCGACGCCACGCTGACCGAGCGCGAGGCATCGGGCACGTAGACCACCGGACCTTCGTAGTTCGGCGCAATCTTGACCGCCGTGTGCACGCGCGACGTGGTGGCGCCGCCAATCAGCAGCGGGATCTTCTTGATGCGGAAGTAGTCGTCGCGCTGCATCTCGGACGCCACGTAGGCCATTTCCTCCAGCGACGGCGTGATCAGCCCCGACAGGCCCACGATGTCCGCGCCCTCGACCTTGGCGCGCGCCAGGATCTCGTTGCACGGCACCATCACGCCCATGTTGACCACTTCGTAGTTGTTGCACTGGAGCACCACCGACACGATGTTCTTGCCGATGTCGTGCACGTCGCCCTTCACCGTGGCGATCACGATCTTGCCGCGCGCGCGCACGTCGCCGCCGGCCTCGGCCAGCAGGCGCTTCTCTTCCTCGATGTACGGCAGCAGATGCGCCACCGCCTGCTTCATCACCCGGGCGCTCTTGACCACCTGCGGCAGGAACATCTTGCCCGCGCCGAACAGGTCGCCCACCACGTTCATGCCGTCCATCAGCGGGCCCTCGATCACCTCGATCGGGCGGCCGCCGCGCGCCGCCACTTCCTGGCGCACTTCCTCGGTGTCCTCGACGATGAACGTGGTGATGCCATGCACCAGCGCGTGCGTCAGGCGCGCCGACACCGGCACCGGCTGCCCGGGCGTGCCGCGCCAGGCCAGGTTCTCTTCCTTCTTCTGGCCGCCGCCCTTGAACTTGTCGGCGATCTCCAGCAGGCGATCGGTGGCGTCGTCGCGGCGGTTCAGCACCACGTCTTCCACGCGCTCGCGCAGTTCCGGGTCGAGCTGGTCGTACACGCCCAGCTGGCCGGCGTTGACGATGCCCATGTCCATCCCCGCCGCAATGGCGTGGTACAGGAACACCGTGTGGATGGCCTCGCGCACCACGTCGTTGCCGCGGAACGAGAACGACACATTGGACACGCCGCCGCTCACCTTCGCGTACGGCAGGTTCTGCTTGATCCAGCGCGTGGCCTCGATGAAGTCCACGGCATAGTTGTTGTGCTCCTCGATCCCGGTAGCCACCGCGAAGATGTTCGGATCGAAGATGATGTCCTCGGGCGGGAAGCCCACCTCGTTGACCAGGAAGTCGTAGCTGCGCTTGCAGATCTCGGTCTTGCGCGCGAAGGTGTCGGCCTGGCCCTTCTCGTCGAAAGCCATCACCACGCTGGCGGCGCCATAGCGGCGGATCATCGTGGCGTGGTGGCGGAACTGCTCCTCGCCCTCCTTGAGCGAGATCGAGTTCACCACGGCCTTGCCCTGCACGCACTGCAGCCCGGCCTCGATCACCTCCCACTTCGACGAGTCGATCATGATCGGCACGCGGGCGATATCCGGCTCGGAGGCGATCAGGTTCAGGAAGCGCACCATCGCCGCCCTGGAATCGAGCATCGCCTCGTCCATGTTGATGTCGATGATCTGCGCGCCATTCTCGACCTGCTGGCGCGCCACGGCCAGCGCCTCGTCGAACTGGCCGTTCAGGATCATCCGGGCAAACGCCTTGGAACCGGTGACGTTGGTGCGCTCGCCGACATTGACGAACAGCGTGTCGTCATCGATCGTGAACGGCTCCAGGCCGGACAGGCGCATCGGACGCGGGGGCAGGTTTTGCTGGCTCATGATTCTTTTCTCTGGGCTCGGGGCGGGCGATGGGTCAGGCGGCAGCGTCTTCGCTGTAGTTCGCCCACGCACGCGGGGCCTTGTTGGCCACCCGCTTGGCGATGGCCGCGATATGGTCCGGCGTCGTGCCGCAGCAGCCGCCCACCAGGTTCACGAGGCCCGAGGCCGCGAATTCCTCGACCAGCGCCGAGGTGACTTCCGGGGTCTCGTCGAAGCCGGTGTCGCTCATCGGGTTCGGCAGGCCGGCGTTGGGGTAGCACGACACGGCGGCGTCGCAGATCTTGGCCAGTTCGGCCACGTACGGGCGCATCAGCGTGGCGCCCAGCGCGCAGTTCAGGCCGAAGGTAACCGGACGGGCGTGGCGCAGGCTGTTCCAGAACGCCTCGACGGTCTGGCCCGAGAGGATGCGCCCCGAGGCGTCGGTCACGGTGCCCGAGATCATCACGGGCACGCGCTCGCCGGTGTCCTCGAAGAGCTGGTCGATGGCGAACAGCGCGGCCTTGGCGTTGAGCGTGTCGAAGATCGTCTCGACCAGGAACACGTCGGCGCCGCCTTCGAGCAGCGCCTTGCCCTGTTCGTAGTACGAATGGCGCAGTTCCTCGAACGTGACGTTGCGCGCGCCGGGGTCGTTCACGTCCGGGCTGATGCTGGCGGTCTTCGGCGTCGGGCCGAACGCGCCGGCCACGAAGCGCGGCTTCTCGGGCGTGCTGTACTTGTCGCAGGCAAGGCGCGCCAGCCGGGCGGCCTCGACGTTCATCTCGTACGCCAGGTCGGCCATCTTGTAGTCTTCCTGCGCCACGCGCGTGGCGCCGAAGGTGTTGGTCTCGATCAGGTCGGCGCCGGCGGCCAGGTACTGCTCGTGGATCTCGCTGATGACCTCGGGGCGCGTCAGCAGCAACAGCTCGTTGTTGCCCTTGACGTCAATCGGGTGGTCCGCGAAGCGCGTGCCGCGGTACTCGGCCTCGCCCAGCTTGTAGCGCTGGATCATGGTGCCCATCGCGCCGTCGAGAATCAGGATTCGTTCACGGAGCAGCCTGGGAAGGCTGGCGGCCCGGGTATAGGGGCGGGGGACGGACTGGACGGCGCTCATGAAGGCTCTACTCGGGGGTGACCAACGGACGGATAACGGATTAACGGCCGGCTGGCGCACAATTTGGGCAAGATTGCGATTTTATCAGGTAGATCAAGGAATCGCGGGCGCCTCGTCGGCCTGCGTGCGGCGGCGCCCGCGCGGTTGTCAGCGCCGGCGCCCGCGCCTACACTGAGAGACGCATACGCCACCGTACGCCTTCCCGAACGCCCTGACCCCACGCCACGCCATGCAACACCTCACGCCCAGCGACGCCCGCACCCTGCTCGATGCCGAACCCGACGGGCTGTTCATCGACTGCCGCAGCGAAATGGAATACCTGTTCGTCGGCCACCCGCAGGGCGCGCACAACGTGCCCTGGAACGATGGGCCGGACTGGGAGGTCAATCCGCACTTCGTCCAGGCCGTGAAGAAGCTGGCGGGCCACGCCTCGGCGCGGCCCGTGGTGCTGATCTGCCGTAGCGGCAACCGCTCGGCGGCCGCCGCGCGTGCGCTGGAAGGCGCAGGCTTCACCACGGTCTACAACGTCCTGCACGGCTTCGAGGGCGATCTCGACCCCCAGCGCCACCGCAACACGGTCAACGGCTGGCGCCACGACGGCCTGCCCTGGGAACAGTACTGACGGCAAGACCAAATAAAAACGCCCGCGGCAGCGGGCGTCGTCCAGTGGGCCGTGCGCGGTCAACGCATGTCAGGGCATCAATGCATGACCAGCGGGTTGTTCATCACGGTGTCGAACTTGCCGAGAAACTCGTCCACTTCTTCCACGGAAGGCTCTGACTCGATCAGACGGGTCACATCGGCGCGGAAGGTCTCGGCCATATGGCCGCCGAGGAAAATTTCGCGTTTCAGGTTCTTGTCGACGATTTCGTAGCCGCCCGAGGCAAGGGTCGCATGCTCGACATCTGCTCCAAACTCGACAATGCAATAGTTGTCGCTGTTGTAG
Organism: Cupriavidus agavae; assembly: GCF_004217045.1. Lineage (GTDB taxonomy): Bacteria > Pseudomonadota > Gammaproteobacteria > Burkholderiales > Burkholderiaceae > Cupriavidus > Cupriavidus agavae. The sequence continues at coordinate 235,898 of NZ_SGXM01000003.1, read as the reverse complement.
ATCATTTGCATCGCACTACCTCCTGGCGTATGGTTGGCGCCGCGTTCCAGCCGGAACCGGCGCGATTTCCTCTCCAAGCTGAGGGTAGCGGTCCGTAATTCAAGTTCTGGGACCCGCCTCGTGCCTGCTGTTCTTGCTGCCCTCATACTGTTGGGCATCGGCGCGATCTGCAAGTTTCTTGAGCGCCGGGCATTACTGTGTTGCGAACCACACCGTTGCGTTACGGAATATCACACTGGCCGCCACATGCCGCGTGACCCAGGAAGCTGTCGAGCGCCGCGTGGAACCGTTCCGGCTGCTCGATGAAGGACAGATGCGCGGCATCCGGCAGCACCTCCAGCTTGGCACCATGAATCTTGCCGGCAATGGATTGGGCCATCGATACCGGCGCGCCTTCGTCCTTGTCTCCCACCACCACCAGCGTCGGACACTGGATCCGGCCGATGGCTTCGGCCAGGTCGAATGCGACGATGGCCTGCGCCACGCCCACGAATCCATGCACCGGCGTACCGCGCAGCATCTCGCCAATGCGCTCCACCTGGTCCGGATGGGCCTCCCGGTAAGCCGGCGTCAGCCACCGTTCCAGCGTGGTATCGCGCATGCCCTGCATGCCGTGCGCTTCCGCCTGGCCGATGCGGTTGGCCCACATCGGATGGGCCGACATCGGCGTATGGTCGATCGTGTCGACCAGCGTCAGCGACAGCAGCCGTCCCGCGTGCCGCACGCCCAGCGTCTGGGCCACCATGCCGCCCACCGATACGCCGCAGACATGCGCCTGGCCGATATCGAGGGCGTCCATGGCTGCGATCACATCATCTGCCAGCCGCGCCATGGTGTAGGCGCCCACCGGTGCATCGCTGCCGCCATGGCCGCGCAGGTCGATCCGCAGCACGCGATAGCGCGGCGCCAGATGGCGGGCCGTCTCGTCCCACATCGACAGGTTGGCCCCGAGCGCATGGACCAGCACCACCCAGGGGCCGTCGCGTCCGTCGATGGCAATTTGAAGACCGATGTCGCCGGCCTGGATTCGCTGCAAAACTGTGTCAGGCATGTTGCAGTTTCCCGTGTTGTCACGGCAGTCACGTCACCGCCCTTCACTACTACGATAGACGAGATCGATTTGTGTGCCATCGGGTTCCGTCTGACGCAAGCGCGCGGGCATCCAGTCGAGCGACGGTGCGAGCCAGATTTCCACGCGCCGCTGGTCTCCCGGGTGCCGGGGCAGGCGCACGAAGTGGCGTGTACGCACCATCCCGGTGCCGATATCGATGTTTTCCTCGCCCACGTACTGCACCTGCATCGGCTCGACTTCCGTTGTATCTGCCACACTGAACGACTCCGTAGCGCCAGGCGTGACGTAGCGTTGCGGGTCGCCGCGTGCCCATCCCACCAGTTGCAGGAACACGCTGAAGCGGTCCTGGAAGTTTGCCGGCATCGGCGCCTGTCCACCACGCGTTTCAAACACCACCATGTTCGCGGCATGGTCGAAGCGGGCCACCGCGCGCTTGTTGCGGCGCGCCTCCTCATAGCGCGTGGGCTGCAGGCCGCGCTCGGTCATGTTGCCCTGGCTTTCGAACACGAAGCGGAACCACAGTACGCGGGTCTCGACGGCCAGCCGGTATTGGCGGCCGTCCTGCTCCCAGCGGATGATGCCGTCGGGGTTCTGCACGCCATTGACGAAGCTCGCGTAGCGCAGCGTCACCGAAGGCGGCGCGGCATAGCGTGGCGCGGGCGCCGCCGGTGCCTCGGCCGGTGCGGCAGGGGCGCCCTTGGCACCCTCCGCCGTGCTGCCGGCACCGCCCGCGCCGGCATGGGCCGTGGTGTCGCCGCCGGGCGAGGTGGCCAGCGCCGGCGCGTCGGGTTCCGGTTGCGGGGCGGGTGTCGGGCTGGGCGGGGCCGGGCGCGCCTGCGGGGGCACGCGCGGTCGGGCCGGAGGGGCCGGGGGTGCCGGAGGCGGCAGCAGGATCGCTTCGAGCGCCGGAATCTGCTTCAGGTCCGGCAAGCTGGGAACCGGCATGCGCAGCAGGCCGAACAGCAGCACCACATGTGCCACCGCCACCACCACGAGCACCGCCAGCCAGCGGCGCAGGCGCGAGGCCCCGCGCGTGCGGGAGCCTGGCTTACGAGGGTTGGCCGTCCTGTCCGGCCGCTTGGCTGTGGCCACGGTAACCGAGTTCCGTCGAAATCTGCCGCGCGAGGTCGCGCACACGCCGATCCACCGCACCGCCCCATTCTGCATCGAATACGCTTTGCGCGCCGAGCACGATCAGCGCCATCGACAGATGTCCGTTGGCGTCGAACACCGGCGTGGAGATCGCGTTGATGCCCGGCAGCACGCCGCCGCGCGTGCGCGCCGCGCCGCGCTGGCGCACCTCGGCGCAGATCGCGTCGTATTCGGCCAGCGTCGCCGGCATGTCGGGCAGCGCCACGTCGCCGCGCGTGGCCAGTTCGCGCTCGATCAGCGGCAGCGTCTGGCGGCGCGACAGGTACGCGCCGTAGAGCCGCCCCGTGGCCGAGTTCAGCAGCGGCATCACATCGCCAAGCCGCAGGCTCACGCTGACCGGGTGGCTCGATTCCTCCCAGTGGACGATGGTCGGCCCATGGTTGCCCCAGACGGCGATGCCGGCGGTCTGGTCGATTTCGTCGCGCAACTGCGAGAGCACGGGCCGTGCCTTGCGCACCGGATCGAGCCGGTTCAGGCCGGCCAGCCCCAGTTCGAGCGCAAACGGGCCAAGGTCGTAGCGCTGGCTGGCCGCATCCTGCGTCACTGCGCCCAGCCGCTGGAAGCTCACCAGATAGCGGTGCGCCTTGGCCGGGTTCATATCGGCGGCGGCGGCCAGGTCGCGCAGCATCATCGCGCGCGGCGACGCCGCCAGCGCCTGCAACAGCCGGAAGCCAACCTCGATGGATTGGATGCCGGCGCGCTTCGCGTCGTCGCGGGCGTCGTCGTCAGGGGTATCGTCAGGGGCAGCGTGGCCGTCCACAACCGTCATGCGAACTCTTCAGGTGAAAAAATGGCGAAAGTACGAGCACCTAGTGCTGCCGGCCATTCTATACAAGCCGGCAGTCCCGGCCCGCTCCGGTAGACTACCGCCCATCCGAATCCGCCAATGTTGGCAAACGTTCAGAACCAGCATGAAACTCGCCACCCTCAAGGACGGCTCGCGCGACGGCCAGCTTGTCGTCGTCTCGCGCGACCTGAAGACCGCGCACTACGCCACCGATATCGCCGGCAAGCTGCAGACCGTGCTCGACGACTGGCAGTTCTACGCGCCCCAGTTGCAGGATCTCTATGACGCCCTGAACGCCGGCCGCGCGCGCCACCCGTTCGCGTTCGAGCCCAGGCACTGCATGGCGCCGCTGCCGCGCGCCTACCAGTGGGCCGACGGCTCGGCCTACGTCAACCACGTGGAGCTGGTCCGCAAGGCCCGCGGCGCCGAGATGCCGCCCGAATTCTGGACCGATCCGCTGATGTACCAGGGCGGCTCGGACGACTTCATCGGTCCGCAGGACGACATCGTCTGCGCCAATGAATCGTTCGGCATCGATTTCGAGGCCGAAGTGGCCGTGATCACCTCCGATGTGCGCATGGGCGCCACGCCCGAGCAGGCCGGCGAGGCCATTCGCCTGGTGATGCTGGCCAACGATGTGTCGCTGCGCAACCTGATCCCGGCCGAGCTGGGCAAGGGCTTCGGCTTCTTCCAGAGCAAGCCGGCCACGGCGTTCTCGCCCGTGGCCGTGACGCCCGACGAACTTGGCGACGCCTGGCACGACCGCAAGGTCCACCGGCCCATGGTCGTCCACTGGAACAGCAAGAAGGTGGGCACGCCCGACTGCGGCACCGACATGGTCTTCGACTTCGGCCAGTTGATCGCCCACGTCTGCAAGACGCGCAACGTGCGCGCCGGCAGCATCATCGGCTCGGGCACGATCTCGAACGTGGACCGCAAGAAGGGCTACGCCTGCATTGCCGAGAAGCGCACCATCGAGACCATCGACAACGGCAAGCCCGAAACCGAGTTCATGAAGTACGGCGACGCGGTGCGCATCGAGATGTTCGACGCCGACGGCAAGTCGATCTTCGGCGCCATCGACCAGGTGGTGGCGGCGCGCTGACCGCCCGACCGGGTGCAAACCCGGCTTGCCGCACCCCGTACCGATCTGCCTATAATTCCCCGACCAACCGGTCGGGGAATTTTTTCCTGGGTGCTCCGCCCTGCCCCGGCCGGCCTGCCGCCTTCCCTTGCGAGCCGAGCCATGACTTCCGACGATCAAACGCTGTCCCCCCGCCTGTCGCGCTACCAGGCGCTCACGCTGCGCCGCCACGGCCCTGTGCTCGAAGTAATCATGGGCGCCGCGCAGGCCGCCAACCGCAAGCTGGCCACCGCCGACGCCAGCATGCACCGCGAACTGGCCGAGATCTGGCGCGACATCTCGGCCGATCCCGATATCCGCGTGGCGCTGATCCGGGGCGAGGGCAAGGGCTTCTCGGCCGGCGGCGACCTGGCGCTGGTGGAAGACATGGCCAATGATTTCGAGACCCGCACGCGGGTCTGGCACGAGGCGCGCGACCTGGTCTACGGCGTCATCAACTGCGACAAGCCGATTGTCTCGGCCATGCACGGCCCGGCCGTGGGCGCGGGGCTGGTGGCCGGGCTGCTGGCCGATATCTCGATCGCCGCGAAGACCGCGCGCATCGTCGACGGCCATACCCGGCTGGGCGTGGCGGCCGGCGACCACGCCGCCATCGTGTGGCCGCTGCTGTGCGGAATGGCCAAGGCCAAGTACTATCTGATGCTGTGCGAGTCGGTCAGCGGCGAGGAAGCCGAGCGGATCGGCCTGGTATCGCTGGCGGTGGACGAGGACGAACTGGTGGCCCGCGCGTTCGAGGTGGCCAACCGGCTCGCGGCGGGGTCGCAGACGGCCATCCGCTGGACCAAGTACGCGCTCAACAACTGGCTGCGCATGGCCGGTCCCGCGTTCGATACCTCGCTGGCGCTCGAATTCATGGGCTTTGCCGGCCCCGACGTGCACGAAGGCATGGCGAGCCTGCGCGAGAAGCGGCCGCCCCAGTTCCGGTAACCGGCCGCCCCGCATCGGGCGGCCCCGACAGATGGAGTGCCGCACCATGTTCGGACAGATCCCCGATTTCTCCAACAGCTTCGACCTCATGCGCCGGCTGTGGTCCGGCGGCGGCATGCCCGGCGGCCTGATGCCGGGCCTGAGCGCCATGACCCCGCCGATGGACCTCGACGAGGTCGACAAACGCATCCAGGACCTCAAGGCCGTGGAAAGCTGGCTGCAGCTCAACACCAACCTGCTGCGCACGACGATCCAGGGGCTGGAGGTGCAGCGCGCCACGCTGGTGGCGCTGCAGACCTTCGGCAATGCGCTGTCGCCCGAGAAGATGCAGAGCGCGATGGAAAACGTGGCGCGCGCGGCCAACGCGCCGAGCGCCCATCCGCACCACGCCAATCCGTTCGCCGCCGCGCAGACCGTCTCCGAGGCGCAGGCCGACGCCGAGAACGACGAGCCGGACGATGACGAGGTGGAAGCTCCGCCCGAATCCGCCGCCGAAGCAGCATCGGAAGCGGCCGGCGAAGCCGGCGCCGCCGGAGAACAAGGCCCGGCCCAGGTGCCGCCCAATGCCGGGCTGTGGTGGGATCTGCTGCAGCGCCAGTTCACCCAGATCGCCAGCAGCGCGGCCGCGGCCAGCACGGCGCCGTTCGGGGGCATGGGTGGAATGGGTGGGATGGGCGGGATGCCGGGCTTCGGCGGTGCCGGGGGTGCCGCGGGCGCCGAAGGTGTGGAACCGGGCGTGAAGGGCGACCCGCCCGCCCAGCCGGCGTCCGTCCCGGCGGCCGAGCCCGCGCCGGCCCCGCGCAAGCCTGCCCCGAGGAAGGCGGCAGCGAAGAAAGCGGCACCGAAGAAAGCGCCGGCCAAGGCCACGGCGCCGAAAAAGCCAGCCGCCGCCAAGCGCACACCGCGCGGCGAGGGGCCCGGGGAAGTGTCGTAGTCGCACCACTTTCGGGCGCCGTGTCAGTCTCAGCGGAAAAAATCCATCGGCGTTTGCTGAAACGCACTAGAGAAAACATTCGAGAATGATTCTTGTCTGGTAGAATCCGCCAGTAATTTCAAAGGCTTAGCATGCTCTACCCCGAACTCTTCAAATCGCTGGAAGCGGTCCGCTGGCACATGGACAAGGACATCCCCTGGGATTCCTTCGACCCGAGCCTGCTCACCGACGACCAGGCGAAGACCATTCGCATGAACGCCATTACCGAATGGTCGGCGCTGCCCGCCACGGAAATGTTCCTGCGCGACAACCGCGACGATTCCGACTTCTCGGCGTTCATGAGCGTCTGGTTCTTCGAAGAGCAGAAGCATTCGCTGGTGCTGATGGAGTACCTGCGCCGCTTCCGTCCGGACCTGGTCCCGACCGAGGAAGAGCTGCACGCCGTGCGCTTCGAGTTTGATCCGGCGCCGCCGCTGGAAACGCTGATGCTCCATTTCTGCGGCGAGATCCGCCTGAACCACTGGTACCGCCGCGCTGCCGAATGGCACTCGGAACCGGTGATCAAGCATATCTACCGCACGCTGTCGCAGGACGAAGCCCGCCACGGCGGCGCCTACCTGCGCTACATGAAGAAGTACCTGGCCCAGTTCGGCGACACCGCCCGCGCCGCGTTCGCCAAGATCGGCGTGCTGATGGCTTCGGCGCGCCGCACCGAGAAGCCGCTGCACCCGACCAACCTGCACGTGAACAAGGCCCTGTTCCCGAACGACACGGTGCAGTCGCGCCTGCCGGACCCGGACTGGCTCGAACACTGGCTCGACGAGCAGATCCGCTTCGACGAGGTGTGGGAAAAGAAGGTGATCGAACGGATCCTGCACAACATGTCGCTGCTGTTCGAACGCACGTTCGATTCGGTCCAGGACCTGAACCGCTACCGCAAGGAACTGAACGCCAACCTGCAGGCCGCGCAAGCCTGAAGCTGGCAGTTTCCGCCGGACGACGAACCCCATCGGATACGATGGGGTTTTTCTTTGGCGCGCCCCCTTTCCCGACCCGCCCTTCCCATGAACGCACCCGCCTACGAATCGAAGCTCGTTCCTCCTGACGATGTTGCCGCGCTGCAGGCCGCCGTGGCCGCGCTGCCGCGCCCGCTGGTCTTCACCAACGGCGTGTTCGACATCCTCCACCGCGGCCACGCCACCTATCTGGCGCAGGCGCGCGAGATGGGCGCCAGCCTGGTGCTCGGCGTGAACAGCGACGCGTCAGTGAAGATGCTGGGCAAGGGCGACGACCGCCCGCTCAACAACGAGGCCGACCGCATGGCGCTGCTGGCCGCGCTGGCCGCCGTGGACCTCGTGGCAATGTTCCGCGAGCAGACCCCGGTGGAACTGATCCGGCTGGTGCGGCCCGATATCTATGTGAAGGGTGGCGACTACGATATCGACACCCTGGAAGAAACGCGGCTGGTGCGCAGCTGGGGCGGCGAAGCCTACGCGATCCCGTTCCTGCATGACCGGTCGACGACGAAGCTGCTGACGAAGGTGCGGGCGGGGAACTGATTTCGCGCCAGTGGGAGCGCTGAACCCCTACCCCGCCACCCCCACCCCGCGTTCTCCGCGCGCCTGCATTCCCCCCTTGCATTCCTGCATCACTTCCGCCCCGTAGCGCTGGCGCACCTCGTCCATCCTCGCCCGTACCGCTTCATCGGCGTTGGGCACGCGCAGCCACTGGCGCGCGACCGTGCGCGGGGCGTCGCTGACCAGGGCCGTGCGGACGCCCTGGCCGCGCAGGGTTTCCAGGAAGCGGTCGGCGCGTTCGCGCTCGCGGAACAGGCCGAGCGAGACCGTGAATGACTCCGGATCGTCGCTGTTGACCACCGAGACGTCCGTCACCTTGCGGCGGCGCAGTTCGGCGAGCTTGCGGTCGGCGTTCTCGCGCGTGGCCTGGGCGGGCAGGTGCACCCACCAGCGCACCTGTTCGCTGCGTTCGAACTGGTCCACCGGCAGCGCGTTGCCGGCCGCGATGGCGGCCAGGTCGTCGCGGGCGCGCAGCACGGTCTGGGCCGTGAAGCCGCCCATTTCCATGCAGGTGCCGGCCGGCGCCGAAGCCAGCGTCACGGTACCCGGGGCGGCACTGCGCGGCGCCGGAGCGGCCGGCGCCGGAGCGCCCTCGCGCGGCAGCAGCTCCATGCGCTCGCCGCGCACCTGCTGGTCCACGCGCTGGGGCTCGCGCTGGCTCTCGAACAGGCCCGACAGCGGCTCGGGGCCGTACGCGCCCAGCAGGCCCGCCAGCAGCAGGACATTGGCGATCAGCAGGGCGATCAACAGGATCTTCGAGCCTCTGGGGGACATGAGGTTTGCGCAGGTTGGTCAGAGTGTTCAGGCGGGCTGCGCCATCGCATGCAACCCAAGCAACACAAGATTATCGTGCATCTCGTACGGCATCGCGAGCGCTCCGGCCACCGCGTGGCGCGCTCCGCCCGACAGCAGGCAGCGCACCGGCCCCCGTTCGGCCAGCACACGCCAGCTGCGCTCGATGGCACCGGCCTGCGCGGCGAGGCAACCGGCGGCAATCGCGTCGTGAGTGTTGTCGGCGCCCAACGCCCGCACGGCCCGGGCGGCCCCCGCGCCGGTATCGAGCACGCCAAGTTCGGGCAGTTGCGCGGTGTTGCGGGCGAGCGTGCCGAGCATCAGCGCCAGCCCTGGCAGGATCAGCCCGCCCTCGAAGCGCGCGCCGCCGGGCGTGGCCGTGACGATATCGAGCGTGGTGGCCGTGCCGGCCGTGACCACGAGCAGCGTCTCGCCGGGCAGCCAGCGGTGCGCGCCGATGCTGCCGACCCAGCGGTCCACGCCCAGTTGCGCAGGCTCGCGGTAGCCGTTGGCCAGCGTGCCGTGAGCGCTGGCGGTGCGTACCCATTGCAGCGGCACGTGGCCAAAGGTCTCAACCAGCAACGCGCCGACTTCGCCCGCCAGCGCGGCGCCCGCCACGTTGGCGATCCAGATGGCCGGCGCCCGGCCGGTGCCCAGCAGGTGCCGCCAGGTGCCAACCAGCGCGGCGCGCTCGGCCGGGGCCGCATGGGCGGCCGCGCCGGCGTGGCGCCACGGCGTGGGCAGCGTGGCCGCGTCCGCCCGCGATGGCGGAGGCGGGCCGTCGTCGCACCATGCCCACTTGAGCCGGGTATTGCCGATATCGATCAGCAGCGCGCTCATGCCGTGGCTCCGCGCAGCGACACCTCGCCGCTGGTGATCCGCTGCAGTCCGCTGGCCGTCTCCAGCAGCAGGTGGCCGTCGCCGTCTACGCCGCGCGCCAGCCCCTCGGCCAGCACCGCGCCGTCGTGCAGCAGCCGCACGGGCTCGTCGCGGAACGCGTCGCGCGCCGACCACGCCGGCGCCAGCGGCGCAAAGCCATCGGCCAGAAAGATCTCGCGCATCGTCGCCAGCCGGTTCAGCACCGCCCCGAGGACGCGCGTGGGATCGCGATGCGGATCGAAGCCCGGCAGCACCTCGGCCACGCCGGCCAGTTCGCGGCCCAGCGCGGCCTCCATGCGCGCATCGCGCACCAGGTTCAGGCCGATGCCGATCACGGCCCACAGCCGCTGCGGCCCGGCCGGGACCGATTCGATCAGGATGCCGGCCAGCTTGCGGCCGTCCACCTGCAGGTCGTTGGGCCACTTGAGCCCCACCCGCGCCGGGGGCGCCACGCTGCAGTCGTCCAGCGCCTGCGCCACGGCCAGCCCCACGGCCAGGCTCAGCCCGCTCAGGCGCGCCGGGGGCAGCGCCAGCGGCAGGGCCACCGAGAACGTCAGCCCGGCCTGGCCCTGCCAGGGCCGCCCCTGCCGTCCGCGCCCGGCGGTCTGTCGGTAGGCCACCCGTACCCGGGCCTGCGGGGCCATGGCCTCGGTCCAGGGCGCCACGCGACACGCCTGCGTCAGGTCGGCGTTGGTCGAGCCGGTCTCGGCCACGACGTCGACCTGCCAGCCGCGTGCGGCGCCGGCGTCTAGAGTGCTTCGCAAGACGCTTTCCGCGATGCGCCAGGCGGGCAGCGCGGCGGCGTCGTCGGTCAGGGTGGCGATGGAACGGTCAGGCACGGCGGGCATTGAGAGAAATCCGAAAAGCGAACCGCTGGGATGCGGCTCCCGGGATTGTAGCCGTGGCCGTGTCAGAGGATGCCCGGTCGCAACACTTCGGCGGGTAGCATAGAATCGGGACTCCGCCATCACATCGCCGCCTCTTTTGGAACGCCCTCCGCCGCCCGCCATCGACATTTCGCGCCAGGACGGCGCCTGCAGCGTCAACCTGCAAGGCGACTGGACCGCGCTCGCGCTCGCCGGCTGCCGTGAGGCCCGCGGCCTGCGCGCGCAGCTCCAGAAACTGGCCGGGGCGCCCGACGACACCCGCTGGTCGCTGTCCGGCGTGACGCGGCTGGACCATATCGGCGCGCAACTGATCTGGCAGGCGTGGAACGGCCGCATGCCGGCGCAGGTGGCGCTCAACGACGGCCAGCGCCGCGTGTTCGACCGCATTGCCACGCTGCGCACCGACGGCTGGAAGAAGAAGATGGTGGACCGCTTCAACCCGGTGACCCTCCTCGGTGCCCGGCTGCTGTCGTTCTTCGCGCAGCTGGCGGTCGGCGTGACGATGCTGGGCCAGCTGACGTTCGATTTGCTGCGCTTCCTGCGCGCGCCCCAGCGCGGCCCGTGGCGCGAGATCTCCGCCAATATCTATAACGTCGGCTACAAGGCGCTCGGCATCACGGCGCTGGTGGGATTCCTGATCGGCATCGTGCTGTCGTACCTGTCGGCCAACCAGTTGCGGATCTTTGGCGCCAGCACGTTCATCGTCAACATCCTCGGCATGGCCGTGATCCGCGAACTCGGGCCGGTGCTGGCCGCGATCCTGATCGCCGGGCGCTCCGGCTCGGCCATCACGGCGCAGATCGGCGTGATGCGCGTGACCGAGGAACTCGACGCGATGAGCGTGATGGGCATTTCGCACGGTTTCCGGCTGATCATGCCGCGCGTGATCGCGCTGGGCATTGCCATGCCGCTGCTGGTGGCGTGGACCGACCTCATGGCGCTGCTCGGCGGCATGACCGCCGCGCGCTTCCAGCTGGGCATCAGCTTTGCATTCTTCCTGCGCCAGTTGCCCGAGGCGGTGCCGGTAGCCAACCTCTGGCTGGGCCTCGGCAAAGGCGTGGCGTTCGGCATGCTGATCGCACTGACGGCCTGCCACTACGGGCTGCGCATCAAGCCGAACACCCAGAGCCTGGGCGAAGGCACCACGGCATCGGTGGTGACGTCGATCACGGTGGTGATCCTGGCCGACGCGATCTTCGCCATCCTGTTCAAGGACGTGGGCCTATGACCGATCCCGTGCAGCGCGGCACGCCGCGCGAGACCATCATCGAGGTGCGCAACCTGGTCAAGCGCTACGGCGACAACGTGGTGCACGACGGGCTGAACCTCGACGTCTATCGCGGCGAGGTGCTGTCGATCGTGGGCGGCTCGGGCACCGGCAAGACCGTGCTGCTGCGCCAGATCGTCGGGCTGGACCGGCCTACCTCGGGCTCCATCCGCGTGTTCGGCGAGAACCCGGCCAGCCTCCGGCCGGCGCAGTTGCAGGCGCTGCGCAACCGCTGGGGGCTGCAGTTCCAGCGCGGCGCGCTGTTCTCGGCGCTGTCGGTAATCGACAACATTGCGCTGCCGCTGCGCGAGATGCGCGCGCTGCCCGACAACCTGATCTGCCAGGCCTCGCTGCTCAAGCTGCAACTGGTGGGGCTGTCGGCGAAGGATGCCGACAAGATGCCGTCGGACCTGTCCGGCGGCATGATCAAGCGCGTGGCGCTGGCGCGCGCGCTGGCGCTGGAACCCGAACTGGTCTTCCTGGACGAACCCACGGCGGGCCTGGACCCGATGGCCTCCGACGACTACGTGGACCTGATCCGCGAACTGCGCCGCGAGCTGGGGCTGACCGTGGTCATGATCACGCACGACCTGGACACGCTCGTGGCGCTGTCCGACCGCGTGGCCGTGCTGGCCGACCACAAGGTGCTGGCCGCCGCGCCGCTACCCGAGGTGGTCAAGGTCGACCACCCCTTCATTCGTGAATATTTCCTGGGCGACCGCGCCCAGCGCGCGCTGCAGGCGCTGCCCGCCCCGCAAGGGGCCGGCGGCGCGGCGGCGCCCCGTGGAGACACCTGATGGAAAACAAATCGAACGCCTTCCTCGCTGGCGTGTTCACCATCGGCCTGGCTGTGCTGGTGCTGTTCTCGCTGTTCTGGTTCAGCAGCGACCATGCCGTGCGGGTGCCGTACGACCTGATCACGCGCTCCACGGTCAACGGTCTCGGGCCGCAGGCCGATGTGAAGTATCGCGGCCTCGACGTCGGCAAGGTGGTCTCGATCAAGTTCGATCCCCAGGTGCCCGGCCAGATCATCGTGCGCATCACCGTCAACCAGGACACCCCGATCACGCGCACCACCTACGCCACGCTGGGCTTCCAGGGCGTGACCGGCATCGCCTACGTGCAGCTGGACGACACGGCGCGCGAGGAAGGTGCCTCCACCAACTCCCCGCGCCTGGCCACCTCGGCACGCGAGCCGGCGCGCATCGTGATGCGGCCCGGCTTCTTCGAGGAACTGGAGAAGCGCGGCGACTCCCTGCTGACGCAGACCGAGACGCTGATGGCGTCGCTCAACGAGATGTTCCAGACCACCAACCGCGACGAACTGATGGCCGCGATCAACTCGGTGCACCAGACCGCCGCCGACTATTCGAAGCTCGCCAACTCGCTGCAGCCGGCCGTGAGCCAGTTGCCCAAGGCCGTGGAGAACCTGAACGCCACGCTGGCCTCCACGCGCCGGCTGGCCGACGATCTGGCCAATCCGAACGGCACCGTGATGTCCACCGTGAACCGCGTGGGCGAGAACATGCAGGGCGCCGCCGATTCGGTGCAGAAGGCCGCCGGCATCTTCACGCAGGAGACGCTGCCGCAGCTCAACGGCCTGGCCCGCGACGCCCGGCAGACCGCGCGCAGCATCGACCGCGCCGCCGGCCAGTTCAACGACCAGCCCAGCAGCGTGCTGTTCGGCGGCCCGTCGCCGACGCCGGGTCCGGGCGAGCCGGGCTTCGCTGCGCCCTGACCCACATCCGCCGAACATGCCGAACCCGCTGAACTCGCCGACACCCGCCATGACCGCCTCTTTCGCCCTCCCCTTCCGCCTGGCCGCCGTGGCCGTGCTCGTCACGCTGGCTGGGTGCGGCGTGCTGCCCTCGTCGCGCGGCAGCACCACCACCTTTGACCTCGGCCCGCTGGCCGCCGCCCCGTCGCAGCCGGCGGCGCGGCTGCCCAAGCTGCGCGTGGCCGAAACCGACGGTCCCACCTGGATGGACGGGCGCGGCATCTATTACCGGCTCCAGTACACGCAGGCGCAGCGGCTGCAGTCGTACTCGACGCAGCGCTGGGTAGACGCCCCGACGCGGCTGTTCGACGACCGGCTGCGCGATGCGGTGTCCGGGCGGGGCGAGCTGACCTGGTACGGCGACACCAGCGTGCCGGCGCTCAAGGTGGACCTGCTCGGCTTCGAGCAGGTCTTCGATACCGCCACCAGCAGCCGGGGCGTGGTGCGGGCGCGCGCCACGGTGTTCCACAAGGGGTTGATCGGCCAGAAGACCTTCGTGGCCGAGCAGCAGGCCGCCAGCGCCGATGGTGCGGGCGGGGTCAAGGCGCTGTCGGCGGCCAGCGACGCGGCGATTGCCGCCATCCTCGACTGGACCGCCTCGCTGCCGCTCGACGCGGCGGCCGCCACCGGCCCGGCCGCCCTGCCGCGCGCCAACCCGCCGGGCCGCGACAGCGTGCCGCTGCCGACCGCCGATACCCCGAAGGCCGCGCCGCCGCGCCAATGAGGCGTACAGTAGACGGCAGGCCGTAAGCGCGACCCCATGCTGCTGGAAAAAGTCCCTCCTCCCTCGCCGCCCCCCGAACCGCGCCAGCCGGAACTCGAAGGCTGGCTGCCCCGCCACTCGCCGCTGGCGCGCGTGGGGCTGGTCTGCTTCACGCTGCTCGTGGCTTACGCGAGCCTCTACCCGTTCACGGGCTGGGCCAACAACGGCATCTCGCCGTTTGCGTTCCTGACCGCGCCCAAGCCGCGCTACATCACCGAATTCGACCTGCTGACCAACGTGATCGGCTACTGCCCGTTCGGGGCGCTCGTGGTGCTGTCGCTGCATCCTCGCGTGTCGGGGGCGCGCGCCACGCTGATCGCATTCGTGGCCGGCGCGCTGCTCTCGGCCGTGATGGAGGCGCTGCAGACGTGGCTGCCAACGCGGATCTCGTCGAACATCGACCTGATTACCAACGCGCTGGGTGCGCTGCTCGGCGCCGCAGTGGTGGCGCCGTTCACGGGCGCGCTGATCGACCGGGGCACGCTGACCCGCCTGCGCACCGCGTGGTTCGAGCCCCATGCGAGTTTTGCGATCGTACTCGTCGTACTTTGGCCATTTGCGCAGATCTTTCCGCAGGAGCACCTGTTCGGCATGGGCGGGATCGTGCGCGAGTGGCTGACCGATCCGGATTCGTGGCCGATGGCCTGGGTGCAGGCCTACTTCCCGGCGCTGATCGCGTGGCAGGACAACGTCGGCTTTCGTACCGACGACATGCAGATGCAGCTGCTGCTGGAGACAGCCGTCACGGCGTCGAGCTGGATCGGCACCGCGCTGTTCGCGTCGATCGCCATGCGGCGCACCGCGCCGATGCTGCGCATCCTGGCGGCGCTGCTGACTGCCGCGCTGATCATCAAGGCCACGGTGTCCGAGCTGCAGTTTCCTGATGACAACGCGTTCAACTGGCTGTCCGAGGGCGGCCGGTTCGCGCTGCTGACGAGTTCACTGGTGCTGGTGCTGCTGCTGCGCCTGCCGCGCTGGCTGCGCGCCGTGCTGGCGGTGGTGGCGCTGGGCGGGCTGGTGGTGCTGACCAATATCCTGCCGTCGAATCCCTACGCGTGGATCTCCGAACAAGGCTGGCGCATGGGCCGCTTCATCCACTTCAACAGCCTGGCGCAATGGCTGGGCTGGCTCTGGCCGTTCATGGCCTTCTTCTATGTGGTGTGGCGCTTCGAGCAGATCAGCCTGCGGCGCCGGTTGCAGCGTCGTGCCCACCGCCGCGCCACGGCGCGCGCCGTGGCGGCCGCCACCGACAGCCGCCGCGCCTCGAAGCAGCCCTGACCCCCACCGCTCAGTGCAGCTGGCCGCCCTGCTCGCGGATATCGCCCTCGGTCGAGAGCGTCGTGGCAACGGCCACGCGCAGGCCGGCGATCAGCGTGTCGAGCGCCAGACTCGGCGCGCCGGGATGCCGCGCCGCCTGTTCGGGCAGGTAGGGGATGTGGATGAAGCCGCCGCGCACCGTGCCCGCCGTGCCGCGCGCCAGCGTGTGCATCAGGCCGTAGAACACATGGTTGCAGACGAAGGTGCCGGCGGTCTGCGACACCAGCGCCGGCACGCCAGCCGCGCGCAGGTCGCGTGCGATGGCCTTGATCGGCAGCGACGAGAAATACGCCGCCGGGCCGTCCTCGGCAATCGTGACGTCGATGGGCTGGGCGCCCACGTTGTCGGCCACGCGCGCATCGTCCACGTTGATCGCCACGCGCTCGATCGACATCTCCGTGCGCCCGCCTGCCTGGCCCACCGCGATCACCACGTCGGGACGTAGCTGTTCGACGAGTTGGTTGATCGCCTCGATGGCCTTGCCGAACACGCACGGCAACTGGCGCGCCACCACCACGGCATCGCCGATCCGCGCGCCATCGAGCGCCCGTACCGCCTCCCATGACGGGTTGATCGGTTCCTGTTCGAACGGCTCGAAGCCGGTCAGCAAAACGGTACGGGGCATCGTAGTTTCCTTAAATCCTTACATCAGGAAGTAGAGCAGGAAGATATTGGCCACCAGGATTGCCAGCGCCGTGGGCACCTGGGCGCGGATCACCGCGTTCTTGTCCTGCAGTTCGAGCAGCGCGGCCGGCACGATGTTGAAGTTGGCCGCCATCGGCGTCATCAGCGTGCCGCAGTAGCCCGAGAACATGCCGATGGCCGCCATCACCGCCGGGTTGCCATGGAACATGCCCACCAGGATGGGCACGCCCACGCCGCCGGTCATGACCGGGAACGCCGCGAAGCCGTTGCCCATGATCACCGTGAACAGCGCCATGCCGATGCAGTACACCGCCACCGCCACGAACTTGAAGTCCATGTTGATATAGGCGGTGGTCAGGTGCGCCACGGCCTTGCCCACGCCGGCATCGGCAAACACCAGGCCCAGCATCGCCAGCATCTGGGGCAGCACCAGCGCCCAGCCCAGCGATTCGATCAGCCGGCGCGATTCGCGCATGCCCTGCACCGGCGTGTCGCGCGTCAGCCAGCACGTGACGAACAGCGACACCAGGCAGCCGATACCGAGCGATACGAACGTCACATTCTTCGGATCGAGCAGCGCCAGGCCGCCAATCTTGACGTCCTTGAACAGCACCGTGCCCATCACGGTAATCAGCGGGATCAGCAGCGCCGGAATGAACAGCTTGTTGCCGAGGCGCTGCGCGCTGGCGCGCCGCTTCTCTTCGCTGAGCGTGCCGTGCTTGCCCAGGCCCACGCCGCCAAACCCGGCGATCAGCGCCATCACCACGGCGGCCACGCCCACCACGGCCGGCGGAATCTTGTCGCCGACCAGGAAGATGATCGCGTAGAGCAGCCAGAACAGGCCCGTGGACAGGCGGCGCGGGTGCGCCTTGTCCGAGAACGTCATCAGGGCCGTGATCAGCAGGATGAAGCCGGCCAGCCAGTAGAGATAGTTGATCGAGACAATCATCGCTTACTCCCCCTTGGCGCCAGCGGTGGCCGGCGTGCCGGCCGGCTGCGCGCGGCCCAGTTCACGTTCCAGCCACATGTCCAGGCGCTTGAGGCGCACCGCGTGGATCAGGAACGCGCAGATCGCGGTGGGGATGCCCCAGACGGCGATGTGCAGCGGCTCCACGTCGATGTTCGACGCCAGCAGGAACGTGTGCATCAGCGCGATGGCGCCGAACGCCACGAAGATGTCCTCGCCGAAGAACAGGCCCACGTTGTCGGTGGCGGCACAGAACGCCAGCACGCGCTGGCGCACCGGCTCGGGCAGGTGGCCGAAGCGGTTCTCGGCCGCGCCTTCGGCCATCGGGGCCAGCAGCGGACGCACCATCTGCGGATGGCCGCCGAGGCTGGTCAGGCCCATGGCGGCGGTCAGCTCGCGCACGGCCAGGTAGACGATCAGCAACCGGCCCACCGTGGCGGACTTGATGCGCGCAATCCACGCCTGGGCATGCTCGCGCAGCCCGTGGCGCTCCAGCAGGCCGATCACGGCCAGCGGCAGCAGGATGATCAGCGGTAGGCTGCGCGCCTTGACGAATGCCGTGCCGATCGCGGTAAAGATCTGCTCCACCGGCATCGATGCGGTCAGCCCCGTGACGATGGCGGCTGCCGCCACCACCATCATGGGATTGAACCGGAAGACAAAGCCGATGACGATGACGCCGACCCCGAGCAGGGGCCAAAAATTGACAGCCGATTCCATGGGAAACACCTGGTAGCGCGTGAAAAGTGCGTGAAGACTGCGTGAGATCACGCCGGTGCCGGGCGGGGCGAACCCCGTCAGGCGCCGGCCTGGATGGCGATGCCCTCCGCGCCGAGCCGATCCCGGATGCGGCGCGCGAAGGCAAGCGCGTGGGCGCCGTCGCCGTGCAGACACACGGTTTCGGCGCGAATCGGGACCCAGCTGCCGTCGATGGCCTGCACGCGCTGGTCGCGCACCATCGAGAGCGTCTGGTTCAGGGCCACTTCCTCGTCCTCGTGCAGCGCGCCCGGCGTGCCACGTTTGACGAGCGTGCCGTCGGGGTTGTAGCCACGGTCGGCGAAGACTTCCTCCTTGACCTTCAGGCCCGCCTCGCGCGCCATCGTGATCATCTGGCTGTTGGCCAGGCCGAAGAAGACGAGATTGGCGTCGTAGTCCTTCACGGCGCGCACGATGGCCGCGCAGAGCTTCGCGTCGCGCACCGCCATGTTGTAGAGCGCGCCATGCGGCTTCACGTGGGCCAGCCGGCCGCCTTGCGCGCGCACCATGGCGTCGAGCGCGCCGATCTGGTACAGCACATCGGCGTAGACCGCCTCGGGATCGCGCTGCATCTCGGTGCGGCCAAAATTCTCGCGGTCCGGAAAGCTCGGATGCGCGCCGATGGCGACGTTCTTCTCCAGCGCCCACTTCACGGTCTGGAGCATCGTGGCGGCATCACCGGCATGCCAGCCGCAGGCGACGTTGGCCGAACTGATCAGCGCGATCAGCGCCTCGTCGTTGCCGCAGCCTTCGCCAAGATCCGCGTTGAGGTCGATTTGCATGAGCGTTCTCCGTGTATGGGGACGATATTTCTGGAGGAATTACGATGTCGCCGGCAGGCTCAGGCGACGAAGCGCGTTGACGTGCGGCGGCGCGCGGCTATCTGCATGCCGTCGCCCTGCCAGCGCAGCGCCTGGTCCAGTTGCCGCAGGTAGCGGTCCACTTCGGCCTGCGCCGCGGCCGCCTGTTCGAGCGTGACTTCGGCAAAGCGCACCGTGGCACCCAGCGGCACCTGCGCCAGCCGCCACAGGTCGGCGCCAATCACGGTGCCGATCTTCGGGTAGCCGCCCGTGGTCTGCGCGTCGCTCATCAGCGCGATCGGCTGGCCGTTCGGCGGCACCTGCATCACGCCGGGCATCACGCCGTGCGACAGCAGATCGGCCGAGCGCTCGGCGCGCCGTGCCAGCGCGGGGCCTTCGAGGCGCAGCCCCATGCGGTTGCTCTGCGGCGTGATGGTCCAGTCGGCAGACCACAGCGCCTGCTGCGAGGCCGGCTCGAAATCGGGGTACTCGGGCCCCGGCAGCAGCCGGATCGTCAGCGCGTTGCCGGCCCGGTTGGCGGGCAGCGCCCAGCCCGGCGCCGATACACCCACCCAGTCGCGCGGCTGGTCGATTCCCGGGCGGCCCGCCGACAGGCGGTCGCCCTCGCGCAGCACGCGGCCTGCGAAACCACCGAAGTTCGACTTCAGGTCGGTGCTGCGCGAGTTCATGACGAGCGGCACGTCGATGCCGCCAGCCACGCAGAGGTAGGTCCGGGTGCCGCCGCGCGGTGCGGGCAGCGTCAGCGTTTCGCCACGGCGCACGTCGAACGCGTGCCACGACCACACCGGCACGCCGTCGAGGTTGGCGCTGCACTCGGCGCCGGTCAGCGCCACGCGCATGTCGGTCTCGAACCGCAGTGCGGCACGGCCCAGCGTGAATTCGATGGCCGCCGCGCCCGGCTCGTTGCCGAGCAGCCGGTTGCCCACCTGCAGCGCCAGCCCGTCGGCGGCGCCGGAACGTCCCACGCCAAAGCGCCGGAAGCCCACGCGGCCCAGGTCCTGCACCGACGCCTGCGCGCCGGGTCGGATGATCTCGATCACAGCAGCACCTCCTCGGCGATAAAGCGCACGGTATCGCCGGGCGCGAACAGCGACGGCGGATCGCGGTCGGCCACGAACAGCTGCGCCTCGGTATGGCCAATCAGCTGCCAGCCGCCCGGCAGCACGGCCGGATAGATGCCGGTCTGCTCGCCGCCGATGCCCACGGCACCGGCCGGCACCGCCAGGCGCGGCTCGCGGCGGCGCGGCGTGGCCAGTTCGGGCGCCAGCCCGCCCATATAGGCAAAGCCCGGCTGGAAGCCCAGGAAATAGACCACGTATTCGCCCGCCGCGTGGCGGCGCACCACTTCCTGCGGCGACAGCCCCGTATGCGCGGCCACATCGGCAATGTCCGGCCCGAACTCGCCGCCGTAGCGCACCGGGATCTCCACGAGCTTGCCGGTGGCATTGCGCGTCTCGCCTGACGCCCAGGCCAGCTTCAGGTTGCGTTCGAGCGCGTCGACATCCGCGTTTTCATCGAAGGACAGCGTGAGGTTGTTCATGCCCGGCACCACATCCACCACGCCGCGCCAATCCGCGGCGCGCTCCGCCATCGCCCAGATGCGGCGCTGGACGTCGAGCGACGCCGGCGGCGCGACGCTGTAAAGCAGGGCCTGCTCGGCCAGGCGATGAACGGTGCATTGGGGCATGAGGAAACCGGTGTTTGTCGCGTTGGGGATGCAAGTAGTGTAGGCACCACAGCAAGCCGCCGCAGACGTCGCCAATGAACCGAAAGTGACTCAATCGAATTTCATTGACGATTTATCGATAAATTCATGGTATCGAAACATGGGCACGCACGGCACTTCGGGTGAACCCTTAGTAGATATGCACCGTTAGCGGCAAGTTGGCGCAGGATTGGGGCGTTTGTAACGCATGCGTCACTCACACGGAAAGGCGCCTGAAAGCTGCGATGCAGACATCCAGGACGAAAAAAAACCGGCCAGCAGGGCTGACCGGTTTTTTTGCCGCGGGTGGCCGCTACGGGTGCTCAGGCAAACCCGGCCTGATGCGCCTGCTGGTCGGCGTGGTACGAGCTGCGGACCATGGCGCCAACGGCGGCGTGGGTGAAGCCCATCTTGTAGGCCTCGTCCTCGAACATCTTGAAGGTGTCCGGGTGAACATAGCGCATCACCGGCAAGTGGTGGTTCGACGGCGCCAGGTACTGGCCGATGGTCAGCATGTCGATGTCATGGGCGCGCATGTCGCGCATGACTTCGAGGATTTCCTCGTCGGTCTCGCCCAGGCCCACCATCAGGCCCGACTTCGTCGCCACGTCCGGGTTGCGGCGCTTGAATTCCTGCAGCAGCTTCAGCGAATGGGCGTAGTCGGCGCCGGGACGGGCCTGCTTGTACAGGCGCGGCACCGTTTCCATGTTGTGGTTCATCACGTCGGGCGGGGCGCTCTGCAGGATGTCGAGCGCCTTGTCCAGGCGGCCGCGGAAGTCAGGCACCAGGACCTCGATGCGCGTGTTCGGCGACAGCTCGCGCGTCTGCGAGATGCAATCGACATAGTGCTGGGCACCGCCGTCGCGCAGGTCGTCGCGGTCCACGCTGGTGATCACCACGTAGTTCAGGCGCAGCTGGGCGATGGTGCGGGCCAGGTTGCCCGGCTCGTTGACGTCGAGCGGATCGGGACGGCCGTGGCCCACGTCGCAGAACGGGCAGCGGCGCGTGCATTTGTCGCCCATGATCATGAACGTGGCCGTGCCCTTGCCGAAGCACTCGCCGATGTTCGGGCAGCTGGCTTCCTCGCACACCGTGACGAGGTTGTTCGCGCGCAGGATGTCCTTGATCTCGTAGAACCGCGAGTTACCGGTGGCCGCCTTGACGCGGATCCATTCCGGCTTCTTGAGCCGCTCGGCCGGCACGATCTTGATGGGGATGCGCGAAGTCTTCTCGGCCGACTTCTGCTTCTTGGTCGCGTCGTATTCGGCGGGGGATTGCGGGGCTTCGCTGGACGTGGCGATCAGTGCGTCGCTCATACTGTTCTCCGCACGCGCGGCCGCGTGCATGGGTGGCGTTGATACAGGGCCGGGCGTGCCATGTCAGGCGGCCTCGGCGGCGGCGTTCCCGGGGGCCTGGGCGCACTGCTCGCGCGCGGCCAGGACCTCGCACAGGGCCGCCGCCAGGCGGTGTGCGATTGCGGGTTGTTGTGCCGCGGTAACCGGCGATGGCTCCGCGCCGGCATCGTCCGCCTCCGTGAAGGAGGCGCCCGCGGTGGCCATGTCGACCGTTTCCAGCCCGGCATAGCCGCAGGGGTTGATGCGCAGGAACGGGTTCAAATCCATCTGCACGTTGAGGCTGACGCCGTGATAGCTGCAGCCATTGCGGATCTTCAGGCCGAGCGCGGCGATCTTGGCGCCCTGGTGCGGTCCATCGGACAGATAGATGCCAGGCGCGCCGGGCTTGCGTTCGGCTGCGAGATTATACGCCGCGAGCGTGTCCAGCACGGCTTGCTCGATGTCATTGACCAGCTCGCGCACCATCAGGCGGCGGCGGCGCAGGTCCAGCAGCAGATAGGCCACCACCTGGCCCGGACCGTGATAAGTGATCTGTCCGCCACGATCGATCTTGACGACCGGAATCGCCTCGTCCGGGGCCAGCAGGTGTGCGGGATCGCCGGCCTGGCCGAGCGTGTAGACCGGCGGATGCTCGACCAGCCAGATCTGGTCGGGGGTGTCGGCGGTACGGGCGGCGGTGAAGTCCCGCATCGCGTCGAAACAGGGCGCATACGGCTGGCGGCCCTGGTCGATGACTTGGATCGGATGCATGCCCGAGAGTGTAACGAAAAGGGCCGGCCTGCGCTGGGCAGGCCGGCCCCGGTGTCAGGGCTGGCGGTCGGACGGCGGCCACACCAGCCGGATGTGCCGCCGGGGGTCCGGATCAGGCTCGGACCTTGTCCTCCGCCGGCGTCCATTCGGTGCCTCGAACCAACCGCTTCCCGGCGCGCAACACCAGGTGGGGTACGTCGGCCAGCGTCAGGGCCGGGCGCCGGGCCTCGGCAATCAGCGCCAGCCGCACCGGGCCCGCCGCACGCGGATCGACGCTGAGCACCACTTCGTCACCGCGCCGCAGCAGCAGGCTGCTGCCGCAGCGCAGCCAGTAGTCTTCCGAATCATTCTCGCGGGTCACCCACAGATCGAGGCCTTTGGCATCTTCCACGAACAGGCGCTGGGCCGTGTGCAGCGACAGCGCGGTGACTTCGCCGGGGGATAGCGTGAAGACGGTCGTTGTGAGCAAGGCTTTCATGATGGCTTCTCCGTGAGTCCGGGGGCCGCCGTATTGTCGGAGTGGGCAGGACTGGCTTGGTGGTCAGACCAGAACAGTTCGGCGCGTTGTTTGGCGGGGTCCGGTGCATTGGATTCTAGTGATTGGCCCGGTGCCGTCAAAACGATATATATTATTGAGTCTTGTTAGCCAAACTCACATAAAGAGATAAATCATGGCGTGGAACGGTGGCTGGGAGCCCGATGACGTCCGCAACTGGAAGCGCGAATTCCCCCGCCTGCCGGCGCTGGCCGCGCTGCGCACCTTCGAGGCCGCCGCGCGCCACGAGAGCTTTTCCCGGGCTGCAGCCGAACTGTTCGTGACCCATGGCGCGGTCAGCCACCAGATCCGCGCGCTCGAAGAGGAGCTGGGCCAGCCGCTGTTCGAGCGGCGCGGCAAGCGCGTGGTGCTGACCGGCAGCGGCCGGCTCTACGCCGAGCGCGTGCGCGACGCACTGTTGCAGATTGCCGACGCCACGCGCGTGCTGCAGTCCGGCAACCGTGACAAGCGCCTGACCATCAGCACCATGCCGTCGTTTGCCGCGCGTTGGCTGACGCCGCGCATCGGCAGCTTCATCGAGCAGCATCCCGAACTGGAAGTGGAACTGCTGTCCTCGAACACGCTGGTCGATTTTTCCACCGAGGAGGTGGACGTGGCGCTGCGCATGGGCGCCGGCCAGTATCCGGGCCTCTACACCGAGCGGCTGGTCGAGGATGTGTTCTTCCCGGTCTGCAGCCCGGACTTCAACGGCGGACGCCTGCCCGAACAGCCCGCGCACATGGCCGGCATGCCGCTGCTGCGCGGCGAGGGCGACCCGTGGAAACCGTGGTTCGAGGCGGCCGGACTCGACTGGGCCGAGCCCACGCGCGGCCTGATGCTGCAGGATTCGTCGCTGCTGCTGCAGGCGGCGGCCGAGGGCCAGGGCGTGGCGCTGATCCGCTCGACGCTGGCCTACAACGACCTGCTGGCCGGGCGCGTGGTGCGGCTGTTCAACGTCAGTATCCCGTGCCCGTGGCTGCTCTACTTCGTCTCCACCCACGCCAGCCTCGAAAAACCCAAGGTGCAGGCGTTCCGGCAGTGGCTGCTGCCCGAGATGGAGCGCTTCAAGAACATCCTGTCGCAGTGGAAATAAGGGCAGCAGGAAGGCAGGCGGACGCTCCGCCTGCTCGCTGCCTGCTTGCCGCCTACGTGCCGCCTGCGTCCTCGTCTTCGTCCCCCTCCTCGTCCGGGCGCCTGGCAACCGGCGCCGCTGGCGGCTTGCGGCGCCCGGCGCGGGGATGGGCCTGGTCGTAGACCTTGGCCAGGTGCTGGAAATCGAGCGAGGTATAGACCTGCGTGGTGGCCACGCTGGCATGGCCGAGCATCTCCTGCACGGCGCGCAGGTCGCCCGACGACTGGAGCACGTGCGTGGCGAACGAATGACGCAGCATGTGCGGATGCACGTGGCTCGGCACGCCGGCGGCCAGCGCCTGCTGGCGGATGCGCTGTTGCACGGTGCTCGGCGCAATGCGCCGGCCGCGCGTGCCGAGGAACAGCGCGCTGGCATCGTCCGGGGAGGCATCGGGGCGCAGCAGGGTCTGGCGTACGTCAAGCCAGGCCCGCAGCGCCTCCACCGCCTTGCTGCCGACCGGCACCGAACGCCGCCGCGATCCCTTGCCGATGACGGTCACCTCGGCGCTGGCCAGGTCGAGCCAGCCGTCCGAACGGTGTTCGGCGGTTTCCGTATAGCGCAGGTCGAGCTGGATCAGTTCGGACAGCCGCAGCCCGCTGGAATAGAACAGCTCGAACATCGCCTGGTCGCGCACCGCCTCGGCGGTATCGCCGGTCCGATGCGCCACCAGCGCCACCGCATGCTCCACCGACAGCGCCTTGGGCAGCGGCTGGCCGCGCCGGGGTGCGCGCACGCCATCGACCGGATTGGCCGTGACGCCGTGCCCGTGCCGGGCGGCCCAGAGGTAGAAGCCGCGCCAGGCCGACAGCGTGCGGGCTATGGTGCGGGCGGACAGCCCGCCGCCATGCATGCGGGCGGCGAACGAGCGGATATGGCGGGTTTCGAGCGAGAGCAGCGGCACGCCGGCGGCCAGGCGCGTGGCGTGCTCCTGCAGCACGGCCAGGTCGTGGCCGTAACTCGTCAGTGTGTGGTCGGCCAGCTTGCGGTTGGTGGCCAGCCAGTCGAGGTAGCGAACAACCAGCGGGTCAGGCGCCGGCTTCGGGGAGTCGGCCTCGGCGGCACCTTCGTTGCGCTGGCGGCCCATGGCGCGGGAGGATCAGTCGCGCAGGCGGTTCAGCGCGGCACCCGCCACTTCGCCGATCTGGGCCAGATAGGCCGTACCCATGCCCTCGTGGAAGCGGCGCGTCTCGGGCGAACCCAGCACCAGCAGGCCGAATGCCGGGCCGGCACCTTCCTCGCCCGCCCGGGCCGGCGCGCGCAGCGTGACCATGGCCAGCGAGGCGATATCGTCGCGTTCGAGCAGCGCGGCGGCCTCGAAGCCGCTGTTCGGGCCGCAGTACGGGGCGCGCAGGCCCTCGGCGAACAGCCGCAGGTCGTCGCTGGCGGCCTGGGCCACTTCCATGTGCGCGAAGTTCTCGCCCACGGCCCACAGGCGCAGGGCCACCGCGGGCACGTCGAACACCTGCTGCAGGCCGTCCTGCACCGCGTACGGCAGTGCGTGCGAATCGGCCTCGGCCAGCAGGCGCAGTTGCCAGTCATGCAGGCGCTGCTGGGTGCGGTCGTTCTCGTGGCCGTGGCGCACCAGATCGGCCAGCTTCAGCTCCAGGCCCTTGTTCTTCTCGCGCAGGATTTCCATCTGGCGCTCCTGCAGCGAGACCGCGCGGTGGCTGTGCGGGCTGGTCAGCTGCACCGTGGCCAACAGCTCGGCGTGGTCCTCGAAGAACTGCGGGTTGCTCTGCAGGTAGGCGGCGACGTCTTGGGCGTTCATAGGCTTCTACGGATACCGATCGAATTCGTATTTTTGCGATGCGCAGTGTAGCAAAGTGACCTGGGCGTCAGGTCTGGATCAGCCGCTTCTGCCGGGAAATGCTCATCAGGATGCCGATGCCCATGCCCAGCGTCACCAGCGCCGTGCCGCCATAGCTCAGCAGCGGCAGCGGCACGCCCACCACGGGCAGGATGCCGCTCACCATCCCCATGTTCACGAACGCATAGGTGAAGAAGATCAGCGTGATCGCCCCGGCCAGCAGCCGCGAGAACAATGTCGGCGCGTTGGCGGCAATATAAAGCCCCCGGAAGATCAGCAGCAGGAACAGCAGCAGCAGCACGGCGTTGCCGATCAGCCCGAATTCCTCCGAGTACACCGCGAAAATGAAGTCGGTGTGCTTCTCCGGGATGAACTCCAGGTGCGTCTGCGTGCCCTTGAGCCAGCCCTTGCCGGTTACCCCGCCCGAGCCGATCGCAATGATCGACTGGATCGTGTGGAAGCCCTTGCCGAGCGGATCGGTAGTCGGGTCCAGCAGCGTGCAGACCCGGTGCTGCTGGTAGTCGTGCAGCACGGGCCAGTTCACGCCGGGCTTGCAGATGTCGGCCTCGTAGGCCACCAGCAGCGAGATCGCCACCACGCCGATGCCGAGCAGCGGCAGGATGATCTTCCACGACAGCCCCGCGAAATAGATCACGTACAGGCCGGCGGCCAGCACCAGCAGGCCGGTGCCGAGGTCGGGCTGCTTGGCGATCAGGCCCACCGGGATGCCCAGGATCACCAGCGCCACGATGAAGTCGAACCACCGGATCACGCCTTCGCGCTTCTGGAAATACCACGCCAGCATCAGCGGCATCGAGATCTTCATGATCTCGGACGGCTGGATCACCATGCCCACGTTGAGCCAGCGCCGCGCGCCCTTGCGGATCAGGCCGAACATCGCCACCGCGATCAGCAGTGCCACGCCCACCGTGTAGAGCGGCACCGCGATCCGCATCAGCAACTGGGTCGGCATGTAGGCAATCACGATCATCACCGCGTACGACAGCAGGATGTTGCGCAACTGGTCTTCCACGCGGCCCGGCATGTCGATGGCGGCCGAGTAGAGCGCCACGATGCCGGTGGCGAACAGCAGGAAGACGATCAGGGCCAGCGGCTTGTCGAAGCCGGTCAGGGCGGTGCGGATCGTCGAGATGACGCGGCGTTTGTCCATGGCGCGCCTCCTTTACTGTGTGGCGTTGTTGCGGCTCGCGCCGGTGTCCGCCACGTTGGCGGGCTTGACCGGGCGTGCACGCGGCTTGGGTGCCGGCGCGGAGGCCGCGGCCGGGGTGGCCTTGGCCGGAGCCTGCGGTGCCGGCGCCGGCTTGCTGTGGCCCAGCGCCTGCAGCATGCGGGCATCGAGCGTGGCCACAGCCGAGGCCGGCGCAATGGCGGCCGGGTCGAGCTGGGCGGCAATCGTGTCAGACGCCGAGCGTGCCGCCGGCACCGATCCGGCAGCCACCGTGCTGGCCGCGCCCGGTGCGCTGGCCCCGGCCGCCGACGCCTCGGCCACCGCTACAGGTGCCGTTTGCATCACCGTGGCCGATGCCGCGTTGGCCGTCAGGCCCGTCGTGAACACGCTCGGCGTATCCACGGGCGGCCGGCCGCCGGCGCGCTCGCGCTCCTCGGGCGGCGGCGCGCTGGCCTGCAGGTCTTCGGGCCACTTGCGCAGCAGGTAGTAGTCCATCACCTTGCGCGCGATCGGGGCCGCCACCGCCGCGCCGAAGCCGGCGTTCTCGACGATCAGCGCCAGCGCGATCTTGGGCTTGTCCGCGGGCGCGAAGGCCGTGTAGAGCGAGTGGTCGCGCTTGCGCTCTTCCAGCGCGTGGTGGTTGTACTTCTCGCCCTTGGCCAGCGTGTAGGTCTGCGCCGTGCCGGTCTTGCCGGCCGATTCGTACGCCGCGCCCGCGAACACGCGCGCCGCCGTGCCATTGTGGGTCACCGCCACCATGGCCTTCTTGATCACGTCGATATCAGACTGCTTGAACGGCAGCCGGTAGCTTTCCTTGGGCACGGTCAGCGTGCGCTGGCGCGTGACCGAGTTCTCCACCGCCTTGACCAGGTGGGGCTTCATCGCCGCGCCGTTGTTGACGATGATCGACACCGCGTTGGCCAGTTGCAGGATCGTGAAACTGTTGTAGCCCTGCCCGATCCCGAGCGAGATCGTCTCGCCGTCGTACCACTTCTGCTGCTCGGGCTTGCGGTACGCCTTGCGCTTCCAGTCGGTGGACGGCAGGATGCCGCGGCTTTCGCCCTCGATGTCGATGCCGGTGATCTGGCCGAAGCCCAGCGGCTTCATGAAATCGTGGATCGCATTGACGCCCATGTCGCGCGCCAGTGCGTAGTAATAGGTATCGCAGGACTGGACGATGGACGTCTGCATGTCCACCCACCCGTGGCCGCCCGGCTTGTCGTCGCGGAACGTGTGGTTGCCGAGCGTGAAGAAGCCCGGGTCGTGCATGCCCCATGCCGCCGTACGCTTGCCCGTGGTCAGCGCCGCCAGCGCCATGAACGGCTTGTAGGTGGAGCCCGGCGGATAGGTGCCGCGCAGCGGACGGTTCAGCAGCGGCTTGTCGGGCGAGTTGTTCAGCTCGTCCCAGGTCTTCGAGTCGATCCCTTCGACGAACAGGTTCGGGTCGTAGGTCGGCTTCGAGACGAAGGCCAGGATGTCACCCGTTTCCGGCTCGATTGCCACCAGCGCGCCCCGGCGGTCGCCGAATAGCTGTTCCGCCAATTGCTGGAGCCGGATGTCGAGCGACAGGATCAGGTTGTTGCCGGGCGTGGCCGGCGAGGTGGACAGCGTGCGGATGGGCCGCCCGCCCGCGCTGACTTCCACTTCCTCGAAACCGGTCAGGCCGTGCAGTTCGTACTCGTAGCTCTGCTCCAGCCCGATCTTGCCGATGTAGTTGGTGCCCTTGTAGTTGTCGGCGTCCTTGCGCGGGTCGTACTTCGCGCCCTCGGCGTCGTTGGCCTCGTCGGTGGCCTCGATCCGTTCCTGGTCGCGCTGCGAGATCCGGCCGATGTAGCCCACCACATGGCTGGCCGATTCGCCCAGCGGATACTGGCGGAACAGCCGCGCGCGCACGTCCACGCCCGGAAAGCGGAAGCGCTGGGCCGAGAACTTGGCCACTTCCTCGTCGGTCAGCTGGCTGCGCAGCGGCAGGCTCTCGAAGCTGCGCGATTCCTCCATCAGCCGCTTGAAGCGGCGGCGGTCGCGCGGCTGGATGTCCACCAGCCCCGACAGCGCCTCGATCGTGTTGTCGAGCGTGTCGGTCAGCTTGGACGGCGTGATTTCGAGCGTGTACGCGGAGTAGTTGCGCGCCAGCACCACGCCGTTGCGGTCCATGATGATGCCGCGGTTGGGCTCGATCGGCGCCACGGAGATGCGGTTGTCCTCGGCCTTGGCCGAGTACTGGTCATGCTTGTACCACTGCAGCCACAGGAAGCGGGAGAACAGCAGGCCAAAGCAGATGACCGTGAACAGGGCGGCAGCCGCCACGCGGATGCGGAAGCGGCCGATTTCCAGTTCGACGTTGCGGATTTCGGTCATGGCGGTACTGCGCGCGGCGGTCTCAGGAGGTGGGGGCTAGATCGGACGCGTCTCGTCGACGTCGTTCGACCGGCGTTGCGGCGCCAGCAGCAGCGCGGTGGCCATCGGCCACAGCACCGCCTCGATCACGGGCGCCACCAGCAGCGGCCAGCCCGGCAGCGGCGCACCCATGGCCAGCCGGATCACCACCGGCACCGCATGGGCGATGAACAGCAGCGGCAGCACATGCAGCGCCTGCGTGTAGACCGAGAACCACAGCACGCGGCGATGGATCGTGATGGCAAAGTAGGCCAGCAGCGTGTAGGCCATGGCGTGCTCGCCCAGCAGCCGGGCGTCGTGCACATCCATCAGCAGACCTAGTAAAAACGCCACGCCCATGCCCACCTTGCGCGGCTGGTGGATGTTCCAGAACACCAGCACCAGCGCCACCATGTCCGGGATCCACAGCGTGGTGCCCCACGGCATCAGGTTGAACAGGAACGCCAGCACGAAGGTCAGCGCGATGAAGATGGGGTTGACCGGGCGCAGCAGGTATTGGGACGTCGTCACTGGGCGGACTCCGGAGATTTCTGCTTGTCGGCCTTCTCGGCCTTGTCAGCCTTGTCGGCGGCCTTCTGCTCCGCCCCGGCCCGCGCGGCGGCCGAACGGGCGCCCTTCTCGGCCTTGACCGGCGTGCTGGCTTCTTCCGGACGCGGCGCCAGCCCCGACTCGTAGCGCACCACCAGCAATTGCCGGTGCGAGCGCACGCCCGCCACCGGCTCGCAGTAGACCCGCGAGAACGCGGTATCGGCCTTGCGCTCGATCTGGACGATCTTCGCCACCGGCAGGCCCGGCGGATACGTGCCATCCAGCCCCGACGTGACCAGCAGGTCACCCTGCTGCAGGTCGGCCGAGGCGGCCATGAAACGCAGGTCCAGCAGGCCGGCGCGCGAGCCGCCAAAGGCCACGCTGCGCAGCCCGTTGCGCACCACCTGCACCGGAATGGCCTGGTCCTTGTCGGTCAGCAGCGTCACTTCGGACTGGAACGGCGACACGCGCGTCAGCTGGCCGATCACGCCGCGTTCGTCGATCACCGGATAGCCGGCGCGCAGGCCGTGCGAGCTGCCACGGTCGATCACGATGCGCTGGCTGTACGGGTCGCGGGCGTCGTAGAGGATTTCGGCGGCCGTGACCGGCGTGGCCGACTGCTGTTCGAGGTTCAGCAGCTTGCGCAGCTGGCCGTTCTCGGCCTCCAGCTGGGCCTGGCGCACGGCCGCGTTGGCCTGCTCCACGGCACTGCGGCGCAGTTCGCGGTTCTCGGTGGCCAGCGTGACGGACGACTGGGCGTAGTCGAACACGCCGCGCAGCGCGTCGCGCGGCACCAGCACGAGCCGTTCCACCGGCATCAGCACGGTGGCGGCCACCTGGCGCGCGATGCGCATGGCGTCGAAGCGCGCGTCGACGATCAGCAGCGCCAGCGCGATCGCCACGAAGACGACCAGGCGCGCAACGGCCGATGTGCCTTGCTTGAAGAGCGGCGGTGGAGAGTAATCCATTTACCGGGGCGCGGGCGAAACCATTCCGCCAGCGCGTCCCAGCGGCCCGGAAAGGGCACGCCGGAACGGGCTGGCGGGGGAAGACATCAGGGAGTGGAGAGGGGCGGCGACGCTAAGCACCACGTGGCGCCCCCGGCCTCGTGTTACTCGTACGAGAAAATGCTGCCGAGCTTGTCCATGCGTTCCAGCGCCATGCCCGAGCCGCGCACCACGCAGGTCAGCGGATCTTCGGCCACCAGCACCGGCAGGCCCGTTTCCTCGGCCAGCAGGCGGTCCAGGTCGCGCAGCAGCGCGCCGCCACCGGTCAGCATCATGCCGCGCTCGGCGATGTCGGCGCCCAGTTCCGGCGGGGTCTGTTCCAGCGCGATCTTCACGGCCGAGACGATCTGGTTCAGCGGATCGGTCAGCGCTTCGAGGATTTCGTTCGACGACACCGTGAACGCACGCGGGATGCCTTCGGACAGGTTGCGGCCCTTGACTTCCATCTCGCGCACTTCGGAACCCGGGAAGGCCGAGCCGATTTCCTTCTTGATCGCTTCGGCGGTCTGCTCGCCGATCAGCATGCCGTAGTTGCGGCGGATGTAGTTGACGATGGCCTCGTCGAACTTGTCGCCACCCACGCGCACCGAACCCTTGTAGACCATGCCGCCCAGCGAGATGATGCCCACCTCGGTGGTGCCGCCGCCGATATCGACGACCATCGAGCCCGACGGCTCCGACACCGGCAGGCCCGCGCCGATCGCGGCCGACATCGGCTCCTCGATCAGGTACACCTGGCTGGCGCCGGCGCCCAGCGCCGATTCACGGATGGCGCGGCGCTCGACCTGGGTCGAGCCGCAGGGCACGCAGATGATGATGCGCGGGCTCGGACGCAGCAGCTTGGTGTCGTGCACCATCTTGATGAACTGCTTGAGCATCTGCTCGGTCACGGTGAAGTCGGCGATCACGCCGTCCTTCATCGGGCGGATGGCCTCGATGTTGCCCGGCACCTTGCCCAGCATCTGCTTGGCTTCCTTGCCCACCGCCGTGATCGTCTTCTTGGCGTTGGGGCCGCCTTCCTGACGGATCGCCACGACCGACGGCTCGTCCAGGACGATGCCCTTGTCGCGCATGTAGATCAGGGTGTTGGCGGTGCCCAGGTCGATGGCCAGGTCGTTGGAGAAATAGCTACGGAGAAATCCGAACATCAGGAATCCTGTCTTCTGTTGGTTCGCGGGTATGCGAAGCGGCCGGCGCCGCGCGCGGCCCGGCCATGAATACGTTTGCGAGGGTGATGGTTCACGGCCCCCAAGGTGCGGGCGGCACTTGCCAGCCCGGCCCCGGCACGCCCCGTTGCCATCGGGACGGCAAGCCCCGGGCACCTGCGGCGATCCGCGCGCCGGCGTGACCTGCACGCCGGACCTACGGGAACCTTTGATTAAACTCTGCGCGAAAGTTCGCCGCCAGCGGGCCAGCCAGGCAAAAAAGCCTGACGATGCAGAAGCCTAATCGGAGGAACCTGTTCGTTACGACTGAAAAAACGATGAAAACCGGCCGTTAATCCGCGGGCCAGCCATGGAGCAGGCACTCTACTGTTGCGTACTGTTGCAAGTCCGCGACGCCGGGCCATCCGAGGCGCCGGAATCCGCACTGGCCGGGCCGCCCGGGCGCCGGCTTCGGAATGCCGTCGCTGTGCCGGTCGCGCCACCGCCCGCCCGCCTTGCCGCAACCCAAGTGGAGAGTGCGCTGCGGGAAGACTGCAGCGCGTAATGATACCTTATAATTCACGCTGTTTCGGGGCGTTCGGGCCCTGAAAAACTTGTAACTTCGACGATCCTGGGGTGTCTCCCGGGCGCACCCGTCCGGCACGCCGTGGCCTCCGCCATGCTGGCCGGCGCATGACGCCCTTCCGGCACCCCGACGGCCGTCCGGACGTGGCAAGGTGACCGCCGGCCTCCTGCCCGCGCTCCCGCCGCGCCGGCGCGGCCGCAACACCTCCGGTCCTCCGTGACCGAACCGGGCGCTTCCGGCGCCGCACCAAGCCATGGCTCTCGAACTTTCCGACGTCAAGCGCATCGCGCACCTGGCCCGCATCGAAACCACCGATGACGAGGCCGCCCAGACGCTTGTCCAGCTGAACAATTTCTTCTCCCTCGTCGAACAGATGCAGGCCGTGGACACCACCGGCATCGAGCCGCTGGCCCACCCGCTCTCGGCCGTGCGCGACATCGCCCAGCGCCTGCGCGACGACGCCGTGACCGAGGCCGACCGCCGCGCCGACTACCAGCGCCCGGCCCCGGCCACCGAGAACGGCCTCTACCTCGTGCCGAAGGTCATCGAGTGACGCACGCGCCGGCGCCCCGCGCCCCGCGCCCGTCCGTCCCCCATCCAGACGCCATCTGACCCGACATGACCTTTTCCGCTGATTCCGTGACTTCCCTGCGCCAGATCGCCGACGCGCTGGCCGCGCGTACCGTCTCCGCCGAGGAACTCGCGCGCGACTACCTGGCCCGCATCGACGCCGCCAGACACCTCAACGCCTTCGTCGACGTCAATCCGGACCTGACGCTGGCCCAGGCCCGCGCCGCCGACGAGCGCCGCGCCAACGGCCAGGCCGCCCCGCTGACCGGCGTGCCGGTTGCCCACAAGGACGTCTTCGTGACGCGCGGCTGGAAGTCCACCGCCGGCTCGAAGATGCTGGCCGGCTACGAGAGCCCGTTCGACGCCACCGTGGTGGCGCGCCTGGGCGCCGCCGGCATGGTGACGCTGGGCAAGACCAACATGGACGAGTTTGCGATGGGTTCGTCCAACGAGAACTCGTACCAGGGCGTGGTGCGCAACCCGTGGGACAACAACCGCGTGCCGGGCGGCTCGTCGGGCGGCTCGGCTGCCGCCGTGGCCGCCGGCCTGGCGCCGGCCGCCACCGGCACCGATACCGGCGGCTCGATCCGCCAGCCGGCCTCGTTCTCGGGCATCACCGGCATCAAGCCGACCTACGGCCGCGTGTCGCGCTTCGGCATGATCGCGTTTGCGTCGTCGCTGGACCAGGGCGGCCCGCTGGCCCATACGGCCGAGGACTGCGCGCTGCTGCTCAACGCGATGGCCGGCTTCGACCCGAAGGATTCCACGAGCCTGGCGCCCGAGCAGGGCGGCGTGGACGAGGACTTCACGCGCCTGCTGGGCCAGCCGCGCGCCGGCGCCAGCGCCGCGCAGCCGCTGGCCGGCCTGCGCATCGGCCTGCCGCGCGAGTACTTCGGCAAGGGGCTCTCCGCCGACGTGGAGAAGGCCGTGCGCGCCGCGCTGGCCGAGTACGAGAAGCTGGGCGCCACGCTGGTGGACGTCTCGCTGCCCAAGACCGAGCTGTCGATCCCGGTGTACTACATCATCGCGCCGGCCGAGGCTTCGTCGAACCTGTCGCGCTTCGACGGCGTGCGCTACGGCCACCGCGCCGCCGAGTACCGCGACCTGCTCGACATGTACAAGAAGAGCCGGGCCGAGGGCTTCGGCACCGAGGTCAAGCGCCGCATCATGGTGGGCACGTACGTGCTCTCGCACGGCTACTACGACGCCTACTACCTGCAGGCGCAGAAGATCCGCCGCATCATCGCCGACGATTTCCAGCGCGCGTTCGCCGAGTGCGACGTGATCATGGGCCCGGTGGCGCCGAGCGTGGCGTGGAAGCTCGGCGAGAAGACCGCCGACCCGGTGCAGATGTACCTGGCCGATATCTTCACGCTGTCCACCAGCCTGGCCGGCCTGCCCGGCATGAGCGTGCCGGCCGGCTTCGGCGAGGGCAACATGCCCGTGGGCCTGCAGATGATCGGCAACTACTTCGACGAAGCGCGCCTGCTGCAGGTGGCCCATGCGTTCCAGCAGGCCACCGACTGGCACCTGCGCCGCCCGGCCTGAGCGCCGCCCTCCGAGCCATGACGCGCCTTTCCACCCTCTCCGCCGTTTTTCGTAGAAATACGATGTCGGCCCGGCTCGTGGCCGCGCTGCTGCTGACGGTCACGCTGGCCGGCTGCCAGATTCCGTTCATGGGCCGCTCCACGCCCATCGCGGCACGCGATATCGACCTCGTGGGCGACTGCCGCCGCACCGAGGACGACGGCTTCCGGGAAGACGCGCAGCTGCGCGTGGTGGACAACACCGTGCAGCAGCTGCAGTGGAAGCTGTGGGTCGGCAAGCGCGGCTCGTGCAGCTTCAACCTGGCCGAGTTCCGCCAGGTCCGCAAGACGCCGCACATCGAACTGCGCGCCAATGACGGCAGCGCGTGCAAGCTGATGGTCTGGCAGGACCCCCGGCGTATCACGCTGGCCCACGCCGGCTGCCAGGCGCGCTGCACGCCGGGCATCTACGAGGAAGCCTGGCCCGTGATGTTCGAGCCGGGCACCGGCGCCTGCGCGTCCACGCGCTGACCGCCCTCGCCGCCATCCATCGCCACCATGCCGCGCCAGCTTCCGCCCTCGCCCGCCACCCCGCCGACGATTCCGTCCCCGGCGGGACGCTGGCTGCGCGGCGCGCTGGCCGTGCTGGCCATCGGCGTGGCGCTGACGCCGACCGCACCGGCCCAGCCGGCCGTGTCGATGGCACCGGTCACGCCGCCGACGCCGCTGACAGCGCCCGTCGACGGCGCCGCCTCGGTATCGGCATCGGTATCGGCATCGGCCGAGCCCGCCGTGACGCTGGTACGCCTGCCCGCCGAACCGGGCATGCCGGCGCTGACCGCCTACTGGTTCACGCCGCGCGAGGGTTCGCTGGCGCGCAGCCAGCCGCTGCCCGTGGTGGTGGCGCTGCACGGCTGCGGCGGGCTGGTGGACATGCGCGTGGCGGCGAAGCGCGCCGGCACCATCGAGGAAGTGATCGACCCGGCCGCCGCGCTGCAGAGCCGCTACCGCGAGTACGCCCACTGGCTCACCGAGCGCGGGTATGCGGTGCTGATGCCCGACAGCTTCAGCCCGCGCGGCAAGGCGCAGGGCATCTGCACCGAGGCGCTCGACGCCCGCGCGATCGATGACCGCACGCGCCGCGCCGACGCGTTGGCGGCGCTGCGCTGGGTGGCAAGGCAACCGATCATCGACACGCGCCGCATCGTGCTGCTGGGCTGGTCCAACGGCGCGCAGGCGGTGCTGGCGACGATCGACGCCAGCCGCCCGTGGCCGTCCGGCACGCCCACGGTGGATCGTGCCGTGGCGTTCTACCCCGGCTGCAAGCGCGCGGTGCAGCAGCACGACTTCCGGCTGCGCACGCCGCTGCTGCTGCTGATCGGCGGCGCCGACGACTGGACGCCCGCCACGCGCTGCGCGATGCTCCAGAACGCGGTGCAGTCCCGCCAGCCCGGCGCGCGCTTCCGGCTGGAGATCTACCCCGGTGCGTACCACGGCTTCGACGGCACCAGCGAACTTCACGTGCGGCGCGACATCGCCGCACGCCACGGCACCGGCGTGACCGTGGGCGGCGATGCCGTGGCCCGCGTGGCCGCCCTCGCCCAGCTCGACTCCTGGCTCGCGAGCCCCGATCCCTGACACCGGGGTTGGAAGCGACGACGCCCGGCACCAGATACTTAGATACAGCAAGACTCAAACAGGAATACCGCCATGCAATGGGAAGTGGTGATCGGCCTGGAGACGCATACGCAGCTCTCCACGGCCTCCAAGATTTTCTCCGGCACCTCCACCGCGTTCGGGGCCGAGCCCAACACGCAGGCCTCGCCCGTGGACCTGGCGCTGCCGGGCGTGCTGCCCGTGCTGAACAAGGGCGCGGTCGAGCGGGCCATCCAGTTCGGCCTGGCCATCGACGCCACGATTGCGCCGCGCAGCATCTTCGCGCGCAAGAACTACTTCTACCCCGACCTGCCGAAGGGCTACCAGATCAGCCAGTACGAGATCCCGGTGGTGCAAGGCGGCAAGATCACGATCCAGGTGGAAGGCAAGCAGGGCGTCTACGAGAAGACCGTCAACCTGACGCGCGCCCATCTTGAGGAAGACGCCGGCAAATCGCTGCACGAGGACTTCGCCGGCATGACCGGCATCGACCTGAACCGCGCCGGCACGCCGCTGCTGGAAATCGTGACCGAGCCCGAGATGCGCAGCTCGGCCGAGGCCGTGGCCTACGCCAGGGCGCTGCACTCGCTGGTGGTCTGGCTCGGCATCTGCGACGGCAACATGCAGGAAGGCAGCTTCCGCTGCGACGCCAACGTCTCCGTGCGCCCGGTGGGCCAGGAGAAGTTCGGCACGCGCCGCGAGATCAAGAACCTGAACTCGTTCCGCTTCCTGCAGCAGGCCATCGACTACGAAGTGCAATGGCAGATTGCTGAAATCGAGGACGGCCGCGAGATCGTGCAGGCCACCGTGCTGTTCGACCCCGACACCGGCGAGACGCGTGCGATGCGCACCAAGGAAGACGCGCACGACTACCGTTACTTCCCCGACCCGGACCTGATGCCGCTGGAAATCGACGCGGCCTGGGTCGAGCGCGTGCGCGGCGCGCTGCCCGAACTGCCGGCGGCGATGCAGGCGCGTTTTGTCTCGCAATACGGGCTGTCGGCCTACGACGCCAGCACGCTGACCGCCACCAAGGCCCAGGCCGCCTACTTCGAGGCCGTGGTCGCAGAGGTGGGCGCCGCCAGCGCCAAGCCCGCCGCCAACTGGCTGATGGGCGATGTGGCGTCGCAACTGAACCGCGACGGCATCTCGATCGAGGCGGCCCCGGTGAGCCCGGCCAAATTGGCGAAACTGCTATCCCGCATCGCCGATGGCACGGTCTCGAACAACACGGCCAAGAAGGATGTGTTCCCGGCAATGTGGGCCGGCGAGTCCGATGGCGACGCCGACGCGATCATCGCCGCCAAGGGCCTGAAGCAGATGTCCGACACCGGCGAGCTGGAGAAGATCATCGACGACGTGCTGGCCGCCAACGCCAAGTCGGTCGAGGAGTTCCGTGCCGGCAAGGAAAAGGCGTTCAACGCGCTGGTGGGCCAGGCCATGAAGGCCACCAAGGGCAAGGCCAACCCGGCGCAGGTCAACGAACTGCTGAAGAAAAAACTGGGCTGACCGGCGTCTTCCGTCACCCGGCATCGTAAAACGGCCACGCTTCGCGCGTGGCCGTTTTACTTGTCAGTCACAGCCTTCCAGCCGCGCGATGCGGGCTTCGAGCCGGTCCAGCAGGCGCTCACCGGTGTCCATTTCGCGTTCGAGGGCATCCACCTGACTGCTCAGCCGCCGGGCCAGTTCGCCGAGTTGCCGGTTGGTGGCGTGGAGCTGGCTGCCGTTGATGGCGTCGGTACTGGTGGCCGACACCGCACCGGCGCGCATGTAGATGATGGCGCGTTGGCTCTGGGCGCTGCCGACCGACACCGTATCGTCGCGGTCAGCCACGCTGCTTTCGCCCAGCGCCACGCTGCGTGCGCCGGTGGCCGAGCTGTACGGCCCCAGCGCCATGGCGCGCGCGGCGGTGGCCGTGGCCTCGATGCCCATCGCCACGGACCCGACACCGGACGCCACCGCATTCACGGCCAGCGCCACGGCATCGTAGCCGCTGGCATGGGCGCCATGACCCACCGCAATCGCGTTGTTCTCGCCGCTGGCCACCGCGTCGGCGCCCACGGCGATGTTGGCGCCGCCCGAGGCCCGCGCGCCGGGGCCCGCGCTGACGCTCTGCCCCGGCCCGGTCGGATTCGCGGTACTGCTTCCCACCCGGAAGTAGATGCTGTCGGCGGTGTTGTCCACCACGTTGCCGATGGCGGCGGACAGTTCGGCGAGGTGCGTGTCCGTGGCGTGCAACTGGCTGCCGTTGATGGCGTCGGTGCTGGCGGCGGAGACCTCTCCGGGGGCAACGTGCCGGATCACGCGCTGCAGGTCATCGTTGCCGACCGACACCACATGGTCGGCGGAGGCGCTGCTGTGGGCGCCCAACGCAACGCTGCCCTGGCCCGTGACGGTGCTCTCCCGGCCCAGCGCCACGGCGCCCTCGATCAGGCCGGCGGCCCGGCTGCCCAGCGCCACACTGTTGACGCCGGACGATTCCGCCAGATAGCCGAAGGCGAGGCTGTTGTTGCCGAACGCCTTGACCGTGGAGCCGATGGCCACGGCGCCCGCATTGCCGCTGCTGGCGAGCATGCCCACCGACAGGGCGTCGCCCGGGCCGGACGTTGTGGCATTGAGGCCGATTGCCAGGCTGTTGTTCCCATCCGCGACCGCACGCGGCCCGATGGCCACGCTGTCCCGGCCGTTGGCGGTGGCGTCGTCTGCCGAGCTGTTGGCCCGGAAGTAGGTGGTGCCGGTCTGGGCCAGCGCCGCCTGCTCGTCGTCCGCGCGGCCCGTCTGTGCTGTCTCTGTCATGTTGCTGCTCCATGGGTTGGCCCGCAGCGGCGGCTGTCGGGCGGGGTCCGTCATGCCGAATTGCCTCAGCGCGCCGCCTCCAATGCCACGAGCCGCCTGAACAGCGCCTCGCGGCGTTGCCGGCTGGCGGCCAGGCTGCCGCGCAGTGTGTCCACGCGCTGCGCCAGCGTGCCGGCCAGCGACTGAAGCTGCTGGTTGATCGCATGCAGTTGGGCGCCGGTCACGGCCTCGGTGCTCGTGGCCGAGATCACGCCGGCGCGCGCCGACGTGACGATGCGCTGGCGTTGCGCGCTGCCTGCCGAGACCGCATCGGCATGGTCAGCCGTACTGCTCTCGCCCAGCGCCACGCTGCGCGCGCTCCGGACCAGGGTATGGGCGCCGAGTGCCACGGTCCGGGTCGTGCCGGCCTGCGCCGAGAGGCCG
Source organism: Cupriavidus agavae (assembly GCF_004217045.1). Taxonomy (GTDB): domain Bacteria; phylum Pseudomonadota; class Gammaproteobacteria; order Burkholderiales; family Burkholderiaceae; genus Cupriavidus; species Cupriavidus agavae. Next base: position 196,327 of record NZ_SGXM01000003.1, on the reverse strand, counting down.
AGCGCCACGCCGGCCGTCAACCCTGCCTGCGCCCTGGCGCCCACTGCCACGGTGTAGTACGCCGCAGCCAGCGCGCCCGGCCCCAGCGCCAGCGCGTTGTGCGACGCGCTGGCAACCGCCCCGGCCCCGACCGCGATGTCCGCTCCGGCGGCTGCCCGGGCAGCAGGCCCCATGCTGACCATCGTCGCCCCGGACGATGCATTGGCCGCCTCCGAGCCCACCTGGAAGTAGGCGGCGGACGCGGCGGCAGCTTTCACGGCGTCGGCGTCGGCCGAGAGCGCGGCCACCTGCACCCGCGTGGCATGCAGCTGGCTGCCGGTGACCACCTCGGTGCTGCTCGCCGACCTCGCGCCGGGGGCGACGTGGACGATGGCGCGCTGCAGCGCAGCGTCGCCAAGCGAGACCACATAGTCGGCTTCTGCCCGGCTCTGCGAACCCAATGCCACACTGCCTTCGGCCGACGCCACGGCGGCTGCCCCGAGCGCGACTGACTCCCTGCCGTGCGCCACGGATCTGGCACCCGCCGCCACGCCGCCGAAATCGATGGATTCGGCCCGGTAGCCGAAGGCAAGGCTGTTGCCACCCACTGCCCGCGCGCTGGCGCCGATTGCCACGGTGCCGCTGGACGAGGCACTCGCGCCGTAGCCCAGCGCGATGGTGTCCGGCGCCGCGGCGTGGGCATCGAGGCCCAGCGCCAGCGCGCCCTGGCTGTCGGCTACCGCGCGCGGGGCGGCGGCCACGCTGTTGGGCCCGGTCGCCGACGCATCGGCCGCGGTGCTGTTGGCCCGGAAATAGGTGATGCCGGCCTGGAGCGGCGCTGCGGTGAACGCGTCGCCGGGAACCTCTACATGCTCTGTCATGGGAGTCTCCATGGAGGATGCGCCCGCGCAGCGCGGCGCGGCGCGGGCGATGACACGTCAGCCGTTGGCTTCGAGCGCGGCGATCCGCCTGCGCAGGAGGTCCAGGTCCCGCTTGCTGTCCGCGAGGCTGGCCTTGAGCGTGTCGAGCTGCTGCCGCTGCGCCACGGACTGCTGCATCAGATTGGTGACCGCCAGGTTGGTCGCGTAGAGCTGGCTGCCGTTGACGCCATCGGTACTGTCCTGCGTCAGGATGCCCGCCGCCATGTAGGCGACCGTGCGTTGGCGGTCGGGACTGCCGACCGAGACGGAGTCATCGCGGTCGGCGACGCTGCTCTCGCCGAGGGCTACGCTGCGTTTGCCGGTCACGTTGCTGTAGGCGCCCAGCGCGATGGAGCGCACGCCGGTGGCCTTCGCCTGCAGGCCGATGCCGATGGCGGCCACGTTGAAGACCACCGTATCCGTGCCGAGCGCAATGGCGTAGTGCAGCGCCGACGACGAGTTCCGGCCGATCGCAATGGCGTCGATGTCACCGGAAGCACTGGCCAGATGGCCGATGGCGATGCTGCCCGACTGGTGGGCCACCGCTTCGGGGCCAACCGTTACCATGGTCCGGTCGGCGCCTGGGTTGACCTCCTTCGAGCCGACGAGGAAGTAGGGGGTGCTGGCGGTATCGCTCTGCAGCGCGGCCACATCGGCCGCCAGCTTCTCGGCTTCCTGCTGCGTGGCGTGCAACTGGCTGCCGGTCACGGCCTCGTTGCTGGTGGCCGACAGCGCGCCCGGCGCCACGTTGACGATGGGACGCTGGCGTTGCGCGTTGCCCACCGACACCACGTAGTCGTCGTCGGCCACGCTCTGCGCGCCCAGCGCCACGCTGCCCAGGCCGAATGCCGTGCCGTGCGCGCCCAGCACGGTGGACAGCTCGCCCTGGCTCGACGCATTGCCGCCCAGCGCCACGCCGTCCGCCTCACCCGCGACGGCGAGATAGCCGATGGCCACGTCGCCCCGCGCCAGTGCCTTGGCATCGGCACCGATGGCGATCGTCGACGTATTGAAGCTCGACGCGCGATAGCCCACGGACACCGAGTTGCCCTCCCCGATCGCCCGGGCATCGAGGCCGAGCGCCACGCTGTTGGTGCTCTCCGAGACCGCGCGCGGCCCGATTGCCACCGTATCGGTGCCGGTGGCCGATGCGTCGGCGGCCAGGCTGTTCGCGCGGAAGTATGTGAAACCCGATTGTCCCGGCGCGGCGACTTCTGCCGCGCCGGATTCCTGTACTGATTCTGTCATGTGCTGCTCCCAAGAGTGGCCCGCGAAGTGTTGCCGGGCAGGGCCATCATTCCAAACCGGGAGCAGCCGGGGAATGGATTGGCTAGCTTCTGGCCTCCAGCGCGGCGAGCCTGCTCTGGAGCCTTTGCAGGGCCTCGCTGACCGCCTGGAGCTGGCCGAGCGTGGCGGCGTCGGAGGGGTCTGTTCCGTCTGCCACGTTGGTCAGTTGCCGCCGCAAATCGGATCTGCCGACCGATACCGATGCACTGCGGTCGGCGGCGTCCTCGCTCCACCCCGTATTCACGCGGAAAAACTTGATTCCCTGTTGTGCGATGACGTGCTCCTGGATTGCCCGTCGAAAGGAAGATCACCGGCGGCAGCCGGGCTTCGGCGGCCTTGCCAGACGAGTCCATCCTTTCAGACAACCGGAGGCCGGGCCATGGATTGCGGCCCTTCCATCGCTACATCTGCGACTTGCCACGCAGGCCCTCTTCCAGCAGCGAGCGCAGCTTGGCCAGCGCGCCGGGGTCGCCATGGGCGGCGGCGCGGGCGTACCAGATCTTGGCCTGTTCGACGTCGCGCTCGACGATGCCCGGATAGCCGCGCTCGTAATAGCTGGCGACGATGTACTGCGCGCCGCCGTCGCCGGCCGTGGCCGCCTTCGAGTACCAGGCGAACGCCTGGCCGTAATCGCGCGGCACGCCGCGTCCGGTGAAGTAGTTGGTCGCCAGCGCCATCTGGGCTTGCGTATGCCCGCCCTGCGCGGCCCGCTCGTACCAGCGGTTGGCCTCCTCCAGCGATTTCGGCACCAGCCCGCCGCGTTCGTGGAGGTCGCCCAGCGTGAACTGGGCATGCGTCATCTGGTTGTCGGCAGCGCGCCGCAGCCAGACCAGCGCCTCCTGCGGCTTCGCCGTGGTCCCCTCGCCGCGCAGCAGCATCATCGCGTAGTTGAACTGCGCCAGCCGGTTGCCCCGCTGCGCGGCGGCGGCAAAGCCCTGCAACGCGGCGTCGAAGTGGCCCGCCTCATAGGCGGTCACGGCGTCACGGGTCTGGGATTGGGCGGGAGCCGGCGTTTCGGGGGCGGCGACGGCTGGCAGGCCGACCGCCATGGCAAGGACGAGGGCGGCCAGGCGGATCGGGGGAAAGGACATGACGTGGCTCCGGAATCCTGCAGCTGGCGCGGAAAAGCCAGGCTCGTCTTCAGTGTAGGATGCCGGCAAACGGATCCATATCATCCAGATGGATATCTATAGCTCATAATTACATATCGACATCGATATCATGAATACAGGCCGCATTCCTTTGCGGGCGGCGGCCTGAACAGCGGATACAGCCTCAGTTCTCCTTCTCGATCGCCGCCAGCCGCGCATCGAGCGCGTCGAGCCGCTGGTCCAGCGCAGCGACCACGTCCGCCAGCATCTGGCGCAACTGCTCGACGTTGACCGCATCGGTGCCGTCCGTGCCTGCGCCGACATGGACGATCTGGCGCGTCGCCTCCTGCGTGCCCACCGATACGGCGCGCTTGCGGTCGCACACCGAGCCGGCGCCCAGTGCCACGCCATCCACCGCTTCCGCCCGTGCGTCGCTGCCCAGCGCCGCACCCCGGTCGGCAAACACCTTGGCGCCACCGCCGATCGCCACCCCTCCCGGCGCGGCCGCTGAAGCCTTGGTTCCCATCGCCACGGAGGAGTCCTCGCTGGCCGCGCTGCCCGTGCCGATGGCGAGGCTATAGAAGCCCGTCGCCTTGGCGGAGCGTCCGAACGCGCTCGCGCCCTCGTCGGCAGCGCTTGCCCGGGTGCCTACGGCGGTCGAGAACGTTGCCGGCGCGCTCGCGGAGCCGCCCGCCGCCAGGCTATGGTCGCCCTCGGCGACGGTCTCGGCACCGAGCGCGGTCGCTCGCGGCCCGGCAGCCAACGCGCCGCGCCCCACGGCCACCGTGTAGTAGCTCGACGCGTGCGCGGTCGTGCCGATGGCCAGGCCGTTGTGCTCGCCGTCGGCAATGGCCTCGGTGCCGATGGCAATCGCGTCGCCCACCTGGGCATTCGCGGATGTACCGACGGCAATGGCGCCACCGCCCGACGCCGACGCATCGGGGCCGTTGCTGTTCGCCCGGAAGTATGGAATGCCGGATTGGGCTTGTGCTGTCTGAGTGGTTCGCTGAGTCATCGCTTCGCTCCGGATATCAGGGATCGGGAATCGCCGGCGGCACGGCAAGCACCGTACCGTGGCGGAAGCATCGTTTCAGACCCCCGATGGGAGGTACATGGAGCAGAACCGGTCAACCCCGATCCGTGTGGCCCGCCAGCGGCCTACCCCGCAAACCGGTAGCCCACTCCCACCTCGGTGAGCAGGTGTACTGGCTGCGCCGGATCGGCCTCCAGCTTGTGGCGCAGGTGCCCCATGTAGACGCGCAGATAGTGGCTGCTTTCCGAATGTGACGGCCCCCACACCTCCCGCAGCAGCTCCCGGTGCGTCATGACCTTGCCGCGATGGGCGATCAGCACGGCCAGCAGCCGGTATTCGATCGGGGTCAGGTGCACGGCGGCCTCGCCGCGCGTGACCAGCCGGTTGGCCAGGTCCACGCGCACCTCGCCGAACTGGATCTGGGGCGTGCCCTGGGGATTGGCCTTGGCGTGGCGGCGCAACAGCACCCGCACGCGCGCCACGAGTTCGCCCACCCCGAAGGGCTTGGTCAGGTAGTCGTCGGCGCCGGCGTCCAGCGCGGCGATCTTGTCGGCCTCGCCGGTACGGGCCGAGAGCACCAGCACCGGCACCTCGGTCCACGTACGCATCTCGCGGATCAGCGTCATGCCGTCGCCATCGGGCAGGCCCAGGTCCAGCACGACGATGTCGGGCTGGCGGGTGCCGGCGTCGATCAGGCCGCGCTTGAGCGTCTCGGCCTCGTGCACGGTGCAGCCTTCGGCCTGCAGCGATTCGCGCACGAAGCGTCGGATATGGGGTTCATCCTCGACCAGCAGGACGGTCGGCGAGAAATCGAAAGGCATCGCGGGCGGACTCAGTGCGGAAAGTGAAGGGTTTCGTCGAGCGGCTCGGGCTCGATGGCCGGCGGGTTGCCGCGCGGCAAGGCCACGATGAAGCGGGCGCCGGGCGTGGCGGGCTCGACCCAGATCCGGCCGCCGTGCGCCTGCACGATGGCCTCGCAGACCGCCAGTCCCAGGCCCACGCCAGCCGTGGCCGATTCGCGCTCGCCGCGTGTGAATTTCTCGAAGATATGGCGCGCCTGGCCGGCCGGCACGCCGGGGCCCTCGTCCTCGACGATCAGCCGCACCTCGTCGCTGGCCTCGCTGCCGGTCACCTCGCCGCGCACGCGCACCACCGTGCCCGGCGGCGTGTACTTGGCGGCGTTCTCGAACAGGTTGCACAGCACGCGCTCCATCAGCACGCCGTCGCACTCGACCAGCGGCAGCGCGGAGAGGTCCGCCACGTCGATGCGGTGGCCCGCCAGCGTCTCGCGCATCGACGCCAGCGCCGCGCCCACCAGTTCCTCCAGCGATTGCCAGCCGCGCTGCAGCGTGACGTCGTGCTGCTGCAGCCGTGCCATGTCGAGCAGATTCACCACCATCGTGCGCATGCGCTGCGCCTGGGCATGGATCGCGTCCACCGTGTCGGCCACGTCGCGGGCCAGCGGCGGCTCGGCGCGCTGCAGCGTCTCGGCCATGCCGAGCAGGCCGGTCAGCGGCGTGCGCAGGTCGTGCGACACCGCCGCCAGCAGCGAACTGCGCAGCCGCTCCGATTCGATCGACAGCAGCGCGCGCTGCGCCACGTCCACGTAATGCAGCCGCTCGATGGCAATCGCCATCAGCGTGGCGAAGACATCGGCCTGCCGGCGCAGCGCGGGCTCGGCCAGCGCGTGCCAGGCGCGCGGCTCCACGGCCAGCACGCCGCGCGTCTGCATCGGCGCCTTCAGCGGCAGGTACAGCACGGTGCTGCCCGGTAGCGTATTGGTGCCGGTGCCGGCCGGCTCGCCGTGGTCGAACACCCACTGCGCCAGCACGGTATCGGTGGCTTCGCCCTTGGGTGTGCGCGGGCCGCTGTCCGCCGATGCCGGCGGCGCGGGCGGCGACATCGGGACCAGCCGGCGGCTGTCGTTGACGAGGAAGAACGTGGCGTGCGCATCGAACGCCGCGTGCAGGAAGCGCCCGCCGATCTCGACGATCTGGGCGGTGGTGAGCGCCGCCGACAGTTCGCGCGCCAGTTCGTAGAGCGTGCGCGCGTCGGTCTCGCGCCGTACCGAGACCTGCGCCTGCTCGCGCAGCCCTGCGGTCAGCTGGCCGATGACCAGCCCGACCGCCAGCAGCACGAAGAACGTCAGCAGGTACTGCACGTCGCTGACCGCGAACGACATGCGCGGGGCCACGAAGAAGAAATCGAACGACGCCACCGACAGCACCGACGCCACCGCCGCCGGCCCGCGCCCGTGGCGCAGCGCCACCACGACCACGGCCACCAGGAACAGCATCGCGATGTTGACCTGGTCGAACCATGGCCGCGCGAGCATCGAGACAGCCGTGGCCACCCCGCACCACGCCACCGCCCAGCCGTAGTCGCCGCTGCGCAGCGTCGCGGTACCGGCCGCCGCTGCGCCGTCGTGCCCGGGGCGGGCCGGGCGGCTTTCGGGGCGCATATGGTCGCGCACGGTATCGGCGGCCACCCGCATCACATCGACCTCGGGGCACCCCGCCGCCAGGGCATCGGCAAACGACTGCCGGCCGATCAGCCGGTTGCCGGCGCCGAGCAGCGGCGCGATGGCCCGCGCCAGCCACATCCGCGCCCGTTCGACGAGCCCCCCTTCGGCGCGCCATTCGGTGCGCGCCCTGCCCACCAGCACCTTGGTCAGGTTGTGACGGCGGATATAGCCGGCCACGGCCTGCACCAGATCGTGGCCGGCAAGCGTCTCGGTGCGGGCGCCCAGCGATTCGGCCAGTTGCATCGCCGCGCGCAGGCGCACCCGCAGCGTGTCGGCGGGCGGCACGAGGTGGGACGCGGCGATGGTCACCACGTGCCAGTCACAGTCGAGCTGGCTCGCCAGCCGGTGCGCGCTGCGCACCACCTGCTCGGCATCGTCGCCCAGCCCGATGCACGCCAGCACTGCCTCGCGCGTGCGCCACACCGGCGCGATCGACTTGGCATCGCGGTACGCGCGGACATCGTCGTCCACGCGGTCGGCGGTGCGGCGCAGCGCCAGCTCGCGCAGCGCGATCAGGTTGCCCTTGCGGAAGAAATTGCGCGCCGCGTGGCGCGCCTGCTCGGGCAGGTAGACCTTGCCCTCGCGCAGCCGGCGCAGCAGTTCGTCGGCGGGGAGATCGACCAGCACCACCTCGTCGGCACCATCGAACACGGTATCGGGCACCGTTTCCCAGACCCGCACGCCGGTGATGCCGCCGACCGCCTGGTTCAGGCTGTCCAGATGCTGCACGTTGACCGTGGTCCAGACGTCGATGCCGGCGGCCTGCAGTTCCCCGATGTCCTGCCAGCGCTTGGGATGCCGGCTGCCGGCCGCGTTGGAATGGGCCAGCTCATCCACCAGCACCAGCGCGGGGCGCCGCGCCAGCGCGCCGTCGAGATCGAACTCGCGCAGCACACGGTCGCGGTACGGCACCTCGCGCAGCGGCAGGTGCTCCAGGCCCTGCACCAGCGCCTCGGTCTCGGTGCGGCCATGCGTCTCCACCACGCCGATCACCACGTCGGCCCCCTGCTCGCGCAGCGCCCGGGCGGCGGCCAGCATCGCAAAGGTCTTGCCTACGCCAGCCGACGCGCCAAAGTACACCCGCAGCTTGCCGCGCGCGGCGCGCACGTCCTCCGCCTGCATGCGTTGCAGCAGCGCGTCGGGATCAGGACGAAGGGGGTCGGTCATCGTGCGGCGATTGTGCCATGTGGGCGGGGAATTTGTTTTTAAGCTGCCCTCGGTTTTCTCCCCTCTCCCGCGAAGTGGGAGAGGGGGCGCAAACACGCGCTACTTGATGTCATCCAGCGCCAGATTCAGCTTCAGCACATTGACGCCCGGCTCCCCCAGCACGCCCAGCCCCGGTCCCTCGGTGTTCGCCTTGACCAGCGCCTCGACCCGCAGCGTCGGCAAGCCGCGCAGGCGCGCCACGCGGGCCACCTGGTATTGCGCCGCCGCCACGCTGATATGCGGGTCGAGGCCGCTGCCCGACGCCGTGACCAGATCCACGGGGATCGGCGCGCGGTTGCCGGGATCGGCTTCGTGCAGCGCGTCGATGCGGCCCTTGGCGGCGTCGGTCAGCGCGGGGTTGGTCGGGCCGAGATTCGAACCTACCGACGCCGCACCGTTGTAGGGCATCGGCGCGGTGGCCGAGAGGCGGCCCCAGAAGTACTTCGGGTCCGAGAACGGCTGGCCGATCAGTTCCGAGCCAACCGTCTCGCCATGGCGGACGATCAGCGAGCCGGCGGCCTGATGCGGGAACACGGCCTGGGCGATGCCGGTGACCAGCCCCGGATACAGCAGCCCGGTAACGACCGACAGCGCAACGAACAGGGTCAGCGCCGGGCGCAGCATGCCGGGCTGGCTGGCCGGCGTTTCCAGCTTGAGATGGCCTTGTGCGGACATAGCAATTCTCCTAATTTCAGATCCAGCCGACCATCGTCAGCAACATGTCGATCAGCTTGATCCCGGCAAACGGCACCACGATGCCGCCCAGGCCGTAGATCAGCAGGTTGCGGCGCAGCAGCACGGCCGCGCCGAGCGGGCGGTACGTGACGCCGCGCAGGGCCAGCGGAATCAGCGCCACGATGATCAGCGCGTTGAAGATCACGGCCGACATGATGGCCGACGCCGGCGTGGACAGATGCATCACGTTGAGCAGGTTCAGCTGCGGATACGTGGTGGCAAACGCGGCCGGGATGATGGCGAAGTACTTGGCGATGTCGTTGGCCACGCTGAACGTGGTCAGCGAGCCGCGCGTCATCAGCATCTGCTTGCCGATCTCCACGATCTCGATCAGCTTGGTCGGGTTGCTGTCGAGGTCCACCATGTTGCCGGCCTCGCGCGCCGCCTGCGTGCCGCTGTTCATGGCCACGGCCACATCGGCCTGGGCCAGCGCGGGCGCATCGTTGGTGCCGTCGCCGGTCATCGCCACCAGCCGCCCCTGCCCCTGGTACTCGCGGATCAGCGCGAGCTTGGCCTCGGGCGTGGCTTCCGCCAGGAAGTCGTCGACGCCGGCCTCGGCCGCGATCGAGGCCGCGGTCAGCCGGTTGTCGCCGGTGATCATCACGGTGCGGATGCCCATCTTGCGCAGTTCGCCGAAGCGTTCGCGGATGCCGGTCTTGACGATGTCCTTGAGCTCCACCACGCCCAGCACGCGCACGCTGTCCTCGGTGCCTTCCGACACCGACTCGCAGACCACCAGCGGCGTGCTGCCGGCGCGCGCCACATCGTCCACGGATTGCATCACGGCTTCCGGAAACTTGCCGGCGCGTTCGGTCACGTAGCGGCGCAGCGCATCGGCCGAGCCCTTGCGCACGCTGCGCACCAGGTTGCCGCTGGTCATGTCCACGCCGCTCATGCGCGTCTGCGCGGTGAACGGCACGAACACCGGCGCACCCATGCCACGCGTGGTCAGCTCCGGCGCCGCCGTGCCGGGACGCTGGCGCGCCAGCGTGACGATGCTGCGGCCCTCGGGCGTCTCATCGGCCAGCGACGACAGCCACGCGGCCTCGGCCAGCTGGCGCTCGGTCACGCCGGGCGCGGCGATGAAGCGCGCGGCCTGGCGGTTGCCGTGGGTGATCGTGCCGGTCTTGTCGAGCAGCAGCACGTCCACATCGCCGGCCGCCTCCACCGCGCGGCCCGACGTGGCGATCACGTTGGCTTCCATCATCCGGCTCATGCCGGCCACGCCGATGGCCGACAGCAGCCCGCCGATGGTGGTGGGGATCAGGCAGACCAGCAGCGCCACGAGCACCGTCACTGACACCGGCACGCCGGCCTTGGTCACCAGCACCGCGTAGAGCGAGTACGGCTGCAGCGTGGCGGTGGCCAGCAGCAGCACCAGCGTCAGGCCCACCAGCAGGATGGTCAGCGCCAGCTCGTTCGGCGTCTTCTGGCGCTTGGCGCCCTCGACCATGCCGATCATGCGGTCGATGAAGCTCTCGCCGGGATTGGTCGTGATGCGCACCACGATCCAGTCCGACAGCACGCGTGTGCCGCCGGTGACCGACGAGAAGTCGCCGCCGGATTCGCGGATCACCGGCGCGGATTCGCCCGTGATGGCGCTTTCGTCCACCGACGCCACGCCTTCGATCACCTCGCCGTCGCCGGGAATCATGTCGCCGGACTCCACGAGCACGATGTCGCCCCGGCGCAGCTCGGTGGCCGCGCGTGGCTCAGTGGCACCCGTGGCACGGGCGTCGGTGCGGCCCGCGCGCACCACGCGGGCCATGGTGGTGGTCTTCAGGCCACGCAGCGCGGCCGCCTGCTGCTTGCTGCGGCCTTCGGCCAGCGCCTCGGCAAAGTTGGCGAACAGCACCGTGAACCAGAGCCAGACGGACACCGCCAGGATGAAGCCGGCCGATTCGCTGGCGCCCTGCTCCGGCGCCAGCCAGGCGCGCAGGAACAGGATCGTCGTCAGGATGCTGCCGGCGTAGACCACGAACATCACCGGGTTGCGCAACTGCGCACGCGGCGACAGCTTGCGCAGCGCATCGACGACGGCCGGCTTCACCAGCTCGGCCGAGAACATGCTGCGCGGCGGGCGCGGGAGCGCCTGGGCCTGCGGGGTGGCGGGGCCGCCGTTACGCGACGGCGCGGCATTGGCGGCACGATCGGCGGCACGCGTCGCCGGGGATTGTTGTTGCATGCGAATTCTCCGCGGATTACTTGGCAGCCGCCGTCACGGCGGCAGGCTGCAATTGCTCGGCAACCGGCCCCAGGGCCAGCGCGGGCACATAGGTCAGCGCGCCGACGAGCAGCACCGAACCCACCAGCAGCGTCACGAACAGCGGGCCGTGCGTGGGCATCGTGCCCGCCGAGACCGGCGTGCGGCGCTTGGCGGCCAGCGAACCAGCCATCGCCAGGACCGGCACGATGATCCAGAAGCGTCCGAACCACATCGCGGCAGCCAGCAGCACGTTGTAGAACGGCGTGTTGGCGGACAGCCCGGCAAACGCGCTGCCGTTGTTGTTGGCCGCCGACGAGAGCGCGTAGAGCACCTCGGAGAAGCCGTGCGTACCCGGGTTGAACACCCCGGCGCGTCCCGGCTCGACCATGATGGCGATGGCCGTGCCCACCAGCACCAGCAGCGGCGTGACGAGGATCGCCACGGCGGTCATCTTCATCTCGTACGCCTCGATCTTCTTGCCCAGGTACTCGGGCGTGCGGCCGATCATCAGGCCGGCGATGAACACCGCCAGCACCGCGTAGACCAGCATGCCGTACAGGCCCGAGCCCACGCCGCCGAACACCACCTCGCCCAGCTGCATCAGCAGCATCGGCACCAGTCCGCCGATGGCGGTGAACGAGTCATGCATGGCGTTGACCGCGCCGCACGACGCCGCCGTGGTGATCGTGGCAAACAGCGCGCTGGCCGAGATGCCAAAGCGCACTTCCTTGCCTTCCATGTTGCCGCCGGCCTGCAGCGCCGACGCCACGTGGTCGATCGGCAGCCCGGCCAGCGCGGCGTTGAACTGCTGCTCGGACACCATGGCCGCCACCGCCATCACGACGAAGATCACCGTCATCGACGCGATCACGGCCACGCCCTGGCGCCGGTCCCTGACCATCTCGCCAAACGTGAAGCAGAGCGCGGCCGGGATCAGGAAGATCGCCAGCATCTCCAGCAGGTTCGAGAACGGCGTGGGGTTCTCGTACGGATGGGCCGAGTTGGCGTTGAAGAAGCCGCCGCCGTTGGTGCCCAGCATCTTGATGGCTTCCTGCGAGGCCACCGGACCCATGGCCAGCGTCTGGCGGTCGGTCTTCGCCGCCTCGGTGACGGGCTTGCCCCCGGCATCGAGCACCGGCTGCCCGGCCGCGTCGACCTTGGGCTGCGTGTACTCGACGGCGGTGACCAGGTGAACCTCCTTGTAGCTGTCGAAGTTCTGGATCACGCCCTGGCCGACCAGCGCCACGGCCAGCACCACCGACAGCGGCAGCAGCACGTAGAGCGTGGTGCGCGTCAGGTCGACCCAGAAGTTGCCGATGGTGCGCGCGCCGTGGCGGGCAAACCCGCGAATCAGCGCGAATACCACCGCAATGCCGGTGGCCGCCGAAACGAAGTTCTGCACCGTCAGCGCCAGCATCTGCGTCAGGTAGCTCATGGTCGATTCGCCGGCGTAGCCCTGCCAGTTCGTGTTGGCCACGAAGCTGATTGCCGTGTTGAACGACGAATCGGGCGAGACCGCACCGAAACCCTGCGGGTTCAGCGGCAGCACGCCCTGCAGGCGCTGGATGGCGTATACGGCCACGACCCCGATCACGTTGAACACGATCACGGCCACGGCGTACTGCTTCCAGTTCATCTCGGCGTCGGCGCGCACGCCCGACAGGCGGTAGAGACCACGCTCGAACGGCCGGCCCCAGGCGGTCAGCCGGTAGTTGCCCTCCTCGACGGCGCAGCGCATGTAGCGGCCCAGGAACGGGCCGACCACGAACAGGATGGCCAGGAACAGGACCAGAAGTCCTGCAAATTCAGAAAACGGCGATGTCGACATCAGAATTTCTCCGGCCGGAACAGCGCGACGAGCAGATAGACGAAGATGGCGACGGCCAGGCCGCCGCTAAGCAGGTCGGTCCAGTTCATCAGAGCCCCCTGTCGCTGGCCGAATGCTTGGCCGACGCGCCGTCGTCCACGCTGCCGCGCCCGGCGGGAAGATTGGCGCCCAGCGCGGCGCACAGGGCCAGCAGCGCGCCCGTCAGCGCGCCAAAGGCCAGCAATACGAGGAAATAGATCCCGTCCATGACATGTGTGCAGGCATGGCGCCTGCCGAGTGATTCACGGACTGAAGGGTAGGGATCGGGGGGTAAAAACGGGGTAGAGAGGCGGGAGGGGGGTGTAAACGAGATATAAAAATGGGGCGGACCGCGAGCGGGTCCGCGCGCCGGTGCCTACAACCACCCCGCCTTGTGCAGCTTGTTCCAGAGAAACCCGCAGGCCGTCACCGTGACGCCGATCACGGCCGGGTAGGCCAGATGCCATTTCAGCTCGGGCATGAACTCGAAATTCATCCCGTAGAGTGAAAAGACCACGGTCGGCACGGCCAGGATGGCGCCCCAGCCGGCCAGGCGCTTGACCACCTCGTTCTGGGCCACGGTCACCAGCGCCAGGTTCACCTGCACGGCCGTGGTCAGCATTTCGCGCACCACGTCGAGCGAGCGGACGATGCGGCTGCAGTGGTCCTCGATGTCGCGGAAGTAGGCGCGCAGCTCCTTGGGTACGAGGTCCTCGTGCAGGCGGATCAACTGCCCGCACATGTCCTCGACCGGATAGACCGCGTTGCGCAGCCGCAGCACCTGATGCTTGACGTGGTAGAGCCGTTCGATCGCCGCGCGGTCGAATTCGTCGCGGAAAATGCCCTGCTCCAGCGATTCGAAGGTGTCCTCCAGCCGGGTCAGGATCGGCAGGTAGTGGTCGACCACGAAATCCATCAGCGCGTAGAGCACGTAGCCGGGGCCGTTGGCCAGCCCGTGCGGGTCCAGCTCGCAGCGCTCGCGCACCGGGGCATAGGTGGAACTGGCGCCGTGGCGCACCGACACCACGTAGTTGGGGCCGACGAACAGGTGCGTCTCGCCCACCACCACTTCCTCGCCCACGAGCTGGGCGGTGTTCAGCACCACGAAGACCGAATCGCCATAGCTTTCGAGCTTGGGCCGCTGGTGGGCGTCCAGGGCGTCCTCCACGGCCAGGTCGTGCAGCCCGAACGCCTGCTGCACGCGGCGCAGCAGCGCCAGATCGGGTTCGTGCAGGCCCAGCCAGACGAAAGTACCGGGCTCGGCAAGCGCCCCGCCGATGGCGTCGAACTCGACCGGGCCGAGCTTCTTGCCGTTCCGATAGGCTGCGCAGTTGACGATGGCGCCCATATGCACTCCGCTGTGAGGGTGCGACATGCTAGCAAGTCCGCGCGACCGGTGCAGCGCGTGCCACGCGCCCGCGCCATATGGTCCGCATCGTCCACCCCGCGCCAATGACCCAATATTTGTTACAGTTCGCGCGAAATCCGACGTTAGAATGTCCCATTTCCACGGTCACCGACTATGTCTCAGAAGAAATCGCCACGCTTCGAGCTGCGCAGTGGCAATGTCGACGCCCTCCTTCTCGCACTGAATACCGCCGATACGGACGCGCTGCGGGACGACCTCCTCTCCCGCTTCGAATCGACCCCCGATTTCTTCTCCGACGACGTCGTGGCGCTGGACCTGCGCCGCCTTGACGGCGACGGCGCCGTGGCGCTGGACCGCGTGATCGAGACCCTGACCACCCTGAATGCGCGCGCCATCGGCGTGGTGGCCCGCGCCGCCCAGCGCGACTGGGCCGGCGGTTTCGGCCTGCCGCTGCTCGACAGCCAGAGCCGCCGGGGCGGCCGCGACGAATCGCCGAAAGCGGAATCCGAGCCGGCCGAGGCGGCGGCCACCCCCGGGCAAACCCTTGCCGAGCCCCCGGCCGACGGCATTGCCGAAGCCAATGGCACGGCCAATGGCGCCAGCGCCGACATCGCCGAGATCATGGCCGCCGCCACGGCCGCAGCCGGTCCGCGCGCCATCCCCACCCTGATGATCGACAAGCCGCTGCGCTCGGGCCAGCAGATCTACGCCCAGGGCGACGTGGTGATCCTGGACCTGGTCAGCTACGGCGCCGAAGTCATCGCCGAGGGCAACATCCATATCTATGCCCCGCTGCGCGGCCGTGCGCTGGCGGGGGTCAAGGGCAACCCCGACGCGCGCATCTTCTGCACGTGCCTGGAGCCCGAACTGATTTCCATCGCCGGCATCTACCGGACCGCGGAGCAGACCCTCCCGGCCGAGGTGCTGGGCAAATCGGCCCAGGTTCGCCTGGCAAACGAAAAGTTGATCCTCGAACCGCTGCGGATGAAATAAGCTGCGCCGATCGGGGAACGAAATCCACTCAAACCGGACCATAGAGCCATGGCAAAAATCATCGTAGTGACCTCCGGCAAGGGGGGCGTTGGCAAAACCACCACCAGCGCGAGCTTTGCCGCCGGCCTGGCCCTGCGCGGGCACAAGACCGTCGTGATCGATTTCGACGTCGGCCTGCGCAACCTCGACCTGATCATGGGTTGCGAGCGCCGGGTGGTCTATGACCTGATCAACGTCGTCCAGGGTGAAGCGAACCTGAACCAGGCGCTGATCAAGGACAAGAAGTGCGAAAACCTGTTCATCCTGCCGGCCTCGCAGACGCGCGACAAGGACGCGCTGACCCGCGACGGCGTGGAAAAGGTCATCAATGACCTCAAGGCCATGGATTTCGAGTACATCGTCTGCGATTCGCCGGCCGGCATCGAGACCGGGGCGCTGATGGCCATGTACTTCGCCGACGAGGCGCTGATCGTGACCAACCCCGAGGTGTCCTCGGTGCGCGACTCGGACCGCATCCTCGGCATCCTGGCCTCGAAGACCAAGCGCGCCAGCGAGGGCGACCCGATCCGCGAGCACCTGCTGATCACGCGCTACAACCCGAAGCGCGTGCACGGCGGCGAGATGCTGTCGCTGACCGATATCCAGGAAATCCTGCGCATCAAGCTGATCGGCGTCATTCCGGAATCGGAAGCCGTGCTGCACGCTTCGAACCAGGGCACGCCGGCCATCCACCTGGACGGCACCGACGTGGCCGACGCCTATGGCGACGTGGTGGACCGCTTCCTGGGCAAGGAAAAGCCGCTGCGTTTCACCGATTACCAGAAGCCGGGGCTGCTCTCGCGCATCTTCGGCAACAAGTAAGGAGGACCCATCCACATGTCGATCCTGTCCTTCCTGCTGGGGGAGAAGAAGAAGTCCGCTTCGGTTGCCAAGGAGCGGCTCCAGATCATCCTCGCCCATGAACGCACCGGCCATTCGGCCCCGGCCGACTACCTGCCCGCGCTCCAGCGCGAACTGGTGGCCGTGATTTCGAAATACGTGAAGATCAGCGACCAGGATCTGCGCGTGAGCCTGGAGCGCCAGGACAATCTCGAAGTGCTCGAAGTGAAAATCGAGATTCCGCAGGCCTGATAATCGGCCGCCGGTTTCGCCCGGTCCCGATTGGCGCGATTCCCCGCGCCAATCGCAATATCTTTAAATATCCCCGGCTCATTATCGCGGCCGATCAGGGATAACCCTCCCCTCTCCCGCAGGGGACCTCGCACCGCAACAGCCGTCCCGTGAGACGGCTGCGTGGCGTGCCACCTCCCTCCCCGCTCCGCCTTTCCCCGCTTGCCATGCACCAGTCTGGCGCGTGCTGCCATGCACCATTTACACAGCTTTATGACAATTTGTAGCGGCAAACCAACGGAATTGCACCAAATGTCTCTTCGAGGGCGCGCTCCAGTTCGGTTTTATGTCCGAGTCAGCCGCCTTTTGTTAAATTTTCGCGGCGTTGAGAGCAAACGTCATTCAAATGGACGCGCCGTGATCCGGTGCAGTCCAACCACAAGACAGAAAAGGAGCACCATGAAGAAATCGCTATTGGCCCTGGCACTGGGTTCGCTGTTTGCCGGCAGCGCCTTCGCACAAACGTCCGTGACGCTGTACGGGATCGTCGACCAGAGCGTCCGCTTCCAGACCAACGCCGACGCCGCCAACCACAGCCAGACGCAACTGACCAACGGCGCGATCACCAACAGCCGCTGGGGCCTGAAGGGCAGCGAAGCCCTCGGCAACAACCTGAAGGCGATCTTCCAGCTGGAAAACGGCTTCGATCCGGATACCGGCCGCGCCAACCAGGTCAGCACCGCCAACCCGGGTGGCCGCCTGTTCGGCCGCCAGGCCTACGTCGGCCTGGCCGGCGACTTCGGCGCGATCAAGCTGGGCCGTCAGTACACCGAGGGCTTCAACCTGTTCGGCGACTTCGACCCGCTGACCATCGGCAACTACGACAACAACGCCTGGCCGTTCTTCCTGACCCAGTTCCGTGCCGACAACGTGGCCAGCTACTCGGGCTCGTTCAAGGGCCTGAACGTGGGCGCCAGCTACGGCTTCGGTGAAGTCGCCGGCAGCATGACCAAGAACCAGTACTGGGGCACGCGTGCTTCGTACGACTTCGGTCCGTTCGGCATCGGCGGCGTGTACCAGGAAGTGCGTAACTCGGCCAGCGAGAAGCAGCAGATGTGGGGCCTGGCCGGCAAGTACAGCATCGGCGCCGCCAAGGTGTTCGTCGGCTACGTGGGTGGCCGCGACGCGACCGGCACGATCGACAACGGCTTCATGAACCGCTCGGCCGCCAGCACCACGCCGGCAGCCCAGGCCGCTACCGCAGCCGGCGCCGTGAACACCCCGCGCAAGGACACCATCGGCTACGTCGGCCTGACGTACCAGGTGACCCCGGCCCTGGCCGTGACCGGCGTGTTCTACGGCGACCACATCGAAGACAAGAACGGCGCCAGCAACAGCGGCAACCGTTACACCGGCGTCCTGCTGGCCGAGTACTCGCTGTCCAAGCGTACCCAGGTCTACGGCACGATCGACTACAACAAGGTCACCGGTTCGGCTCAGTCGGAAATGCCTGGCAAGAACAACCAGACCGGCGTCGCCGCTGGCATCCGCCACATTTTCTGATCGGCTTTTCAGATCAGCTGATTTTGGGAAAGGCACCTTCGGGTGCCTTTTTTTTCGCCCTCACGCGCCCCCGCCGCCCCCTCGTCACCGGCTGGCCGTGCTCGTCGACGCGTTCCAGCCTGTAGCCGTAGGTGTACACGGGCTGCACGCGCACACCGTTTTCGTCCCATAGTCCGAGCTTGTTGCGCACGCGCGAGATGTGGGTGTCGATGGTGCGGGACATCGGCGGGATATCGCGGCCCCAGATCGCCAGCACCATGTGTTCGCGCGGCACGACGCGGCCCTCGTTGCGGAACAGCAGCAGCGCCAGTTCGAACTCCTTGGGCGTGAGCGTGATGACGGCGCCGTGGCGCGTGGCCTGGCGGGCCAGCACGTCGAAGGTGAAGGCGCCGCACGTGATCAGGCTGTCGCCGCAGGCCCCGATATCGGGATACGCGCGCCGCAGCAGCGCGCCCACGCGGGCGGCCAGCTCCACAGGGCGGATCGGCTTGAGCATGTAGTCGTCGGCCCCGGCCCCGAGCGCCGCCGCGATGTCGGCCTCGTCGTCGTGGGCGGCCAGGAACATCACCGGGATGCGCGGATCAAGGTGGGCCCGCGCCCACTCCAGGATTTCCATCCCGCCCATGCCGGCCACGCGCCATTCCAGCAGCAGCAGGTCGAAGCTGACGCGGCGCAGGGTCAGCAGCATGCGCCGCCCGTCGGAGAACGTCCGGCACTCGTGGTCTGCGCGGGCGGCCATGTCGCGGATGCTCCGGGCATGCGCCGGGTTGCCTTCGAGCGCCGCGATCCGGAAACGCGTCCGGTCTTCGCTGTCCTGTTTCTGCGTCCTGGCTGTGCTGCGTGTCCTTGTCATGCGTCGGCATGCCCGCTGCGGGCACGGTAGTTAGGCATGACGTCCATTAGAGGCGTTGTGCGCCACAAAGCATATGAGACGGTTCTCATTTTGCGGTCGGGCACAAATGTTTACTTCGTCCTTACGGCCGCGCGGCCTAACATGGCCCGCGTTGCCTGACGTCCAGGCAGCCAGGCAAACCGAGGAAGCGAAGGAAATACGATCGTGAAGATTGCAGCGCTCGAAGACAATCCGGCGCGCGCCATGGTGCTGGAGCGCGCCCTGCACCCGGGCGGCCATAGCGTGGCGCGGTTCCGCTGCGGGCCGAGCCTGGTCGCGGCGATTCATCGCGAGCCGTACGACATGCTGCTGCTCGACCGCGACGTGGTGGGTACCGACGCCGAGAAGCTGCTGGACTGGATCCGCCGCACGCTGGGCAGCGGAGTACCGGTGATGATGCTCGGCGCGAGCGATGCCGAGCACGATGTGGCGCGGTGCCTGACGGCGGGCGCCGATGCCTACGTGCCGCAGCCCGCCCGCCAGGCTGAGCTGCTGGCCCGGATCGAGGCGCTGGGCCGGCGCGCGGCGGCCTCGGTCGGGCTGACCGTGACCGTTCCGCCCGGCCCGCCCCGGCTGGAGGCTGAGGCGGAGCTATCCGATCCGCTGGTATGCGGTGCGTTCCGCTTCCTGGTCGGCCAGCGCGAGGTCCATGTCCATGGCGAGCGGGTCACGCTCTCGCCCAAGGAGTACGCGCTGGCGCTGCTGCTGTTCCGCCACCTCGGCGCGCTGGTGTCGCGGCAGATGATGATCGAGCAGGTCTGGCACAACCCCGGCATGCAGGAGCAGGCGCGCACCATCGACAGCCACCTCTCGCGCGTGCGCACCAAGCTCCGGCTCTGGCCGTTCAACGGGGTGATGCTGCGCACCGTCTACCGGCTCGGCAGCCGGATCGACTACGTCTGACGACGCGTCGGCTCAGTCGGCCCTGATGCCGGCTTCCTTGACGATGCGTGCGTTCTCGGCCGATTCCGCGCGGATGGCCGTGGCGAACTGGGCCGCCGTGCCGCCGGTGGGCACCTCGCCGCCGCGCAGCAGGCGGTCGCGCACCTCGGGCTCGGCCAGCGCCTTGTTCAACTCGGCGTTGAGCTTGTTGACGATGGCCGCCGGCGTCTTGCCCGGCGCGAAGATGCCGAACGTCGAGGTCAGGTTGGCCTTGGGGTAGCCGAGTTCGTCGAAGGTCGGCACGTTGGGCAGCGCTTCCAGCCGCTTGGGCGCCCCTACCGCGATGGCGCGCAGCCGGCCGGCCTGCATGTGCTGGGTCAGCATCGGGCTGGCATTGGTGCTCATGACCTCGAACTGGCCACCCAGCGCATCGTTCATCTGCTGGCCGGCACCCTTGTACGGGATCAGCGTGACATCCGCCTTCGACTTCGCCTTGACCTGCTCCAGCATCACATGGCCCACCGTGCCAAGGCCCGAGGTGGCCCAGCGCACCGAGCCCGGCTTCGCCCTGGCCTGTCCGATCACGTCCTGGAAGGTCTTGCCGGCAAACGCTGGCGTGGCAACGACCAGCACCGGCGAGTACATCACACTCATCACGGGCGCCAGGTCGTGCTGGGGATCGTAGTTGACGCGGCCCACGTGCGGGTTCAGCGTCAGCGGGCTGGTCGAGGCGAAACCAAGCGTGTAGCCGTCCGGGGCGGCCTTGGCCACCGCGTCGATGCCGATCGAACCGCCGGCGCCTGCCTTGTTCTCGACCACCACCGAGGTGCCCATCTGGAGCGACAGCTTCTCGCCCAGCGCGCGCGCCACGGCATCGCTGATGCCGCCCGTCGGGTAGGCCACGATCATGCGGATCGGCTTGCTCGGGTAGGCGTCGGCGGCCATGGCGGGGGCCGTCAGGGTGAAGGTGGCGGCAAGCGCGGCGGCAAGCAGCGGCAGGGATCGGATCGCGGCCATGGGATGGGATGTGGGGCGTGGAGGGATATGGACGGGCGCCATTTTAGCCGAACGGCCATGGCACCCGCGCAGCGGGCGCGGCTATCGCACCAGCGGATGCTCGGGCACCCACGACACGAACAGCTCGTTGGCGCGATCGTAGAGGCGCCAGCCGGTGCCGCACTCGCGGCAGGTGAACGCCATCATGCTGAACGGCACGCCGGCCGCGCTCTGGCTCACCAGCGGCGCGGTGGAACGCAGGGCCAGGCAGGGATGCGGCTCGCGGCGGCGCGAGTCATCGGCCAGGTCGCGGCAATGGGCGCAGGCGGGGCGGGCAGGCATGGCGGGCTTGGGGAGCGGTGGCACGGCGGACGTCATGACCGTGATGATGCCGCAAAACCAGTGCCAGGGTCGTTGCACACCGGACGTGCGGCGCGCGCCCCCTGCTCCGCGCGCCCCGGCCGCCCGCCCCGGGGCGTCAGGCCGCCCGGGCCTTCTCGCGCAGGTCGGGCAGGAACACCGCCAGCAGGCCCAGCAGCGGCAGGTAGGCGCACAGTGCGTACACCGTCTCGATGCCGTGCGCGTCGGCCAGGCTGCCCAGCACGGCGGCGCCAATGCCGCCCATGCCGAACGCAAACCCGAAGAACAGGCCCGACACCATGCCCACCTTGCCCGGAATCAGTTCCTGCGCGAACACCAGGATGGCCGAGAACGCCGACGCGAGGATGAAGCCGATGATCACCGTCAGCACCGCCGTCCAGAACAGGTTGGCATGCGGCAGCATCAGCGTGAACGGCGCCACGCCGAGGATCGATGCCCAGATCACGCGCTTGCGGCCGATGCGGTCGCCGATCGGACCACCCAGGATGGTGCCGGCCGCCACGGCAAACAGGAACAGGAACAGGTAGATCTGCGAGGTCTGGCGCGCCAGGCCGAACTTCTCCATGAGATAGAACGTGTAGTAGGTGTTCAGGCTCGCCATGTAGAAGTACTTCGAGAAGATCAGCATCAGCAGCACGGCGATGGCGCGCACCACCGTGGCCGTGGGCAGCTTCACGGCCGGCGCGGCGCCCTTCTTCTTCGCCGCGCGCTCGGCCAGGTGGCGCGCATACCAGCCGCCGATCTGCCACAGCACCGCAATGGCCAGCACCGCCGCCAGCGAGAACCACGCCACGCTGCCCTGCGAATGGACGATCCAGGCGGCCAGCAGCGGCCCCATGGCGCTGCCGCCATTGCCGCCCACCTGGAAGATCGACTGTGCCAGCCCGTGCTGGCCGCCCGAGGCCAGCCGCGCCACGCGCGACGACTCCGGGTGGAAGATCGACGAGCCGGTACCCACCAGCGCGGCGGCCACCAGCAGCACGCCGTACGTGGGCGCCACCGACAGCAGCAGCAGTCCGCCCAGCGTGAAGCCCATGCCGATGGCCAGCGAGTGCGGCTTCGGATGCTTGTCCGTGTACAGGCCGACGATCGGCTGCAGCAGCGACGCGGTGATCTGGTACGTCAGCGTCAGCAGGCCGATCTGCGTGAAGCTGAGGTTGAAGCCGCCCTTGAGCATCGGATAGATGGCCAGGATCAGCGACTGGATCATGTCGTTGAGGAAGTGCGCGAAGCTGATCGCGTAGAGCACGCGGAAGCGCGTGCCTTCCTCGCGCTGGACGGGTGCCTGGGAGGTGGAATTGAGAGTCGTACTCATGGTGCGGGGGCGCATTGGCCAGTGGTCGGTCCGGAACGTTCCCCGATACCTCGACGTAACGCGTGCTTTCGGGAAAGTACGATGATGCTAATTGGCAAAGCCGCGCCTGTCCTGCGAGAATGAGGCCGCAACCTTCTCAAAAAGGACATTTCGACGATGCCCGGTGCGCCGCACGACTCCTCCGCGGAGAAACGCTTCGACACCCACGCCGCGCGTCCCGCCTACCTGCAGTACGACCGCAGCGAGATGCCGGTCACGGCGATGGCGGCGGACTACGTGCCCGGCCATGTGACCCGCCCGCACCAGCACCCGCACGCCCAGCTCGTGCATGCGGTGCAAGGCGTGATGGTGGTGTCGACCGCCGAGGGCCAGTGGATCGTGCCGCCCACGCGCGGCATGTGGATGCCGGGCGACGTGGTGCACTGGATCCGGATGGTGGGCCGCGTGCAGATGCGCACCGCCTACATCCGCCCCGACGCCGCACCGGACCTGCCCACGCGCTGCACCGTGCTCGGCATCTCGCCGCTGCTGCGCGAACTGATCCTGGCGGCCATCGACATCCCGCCCCAGTACGCGCCCGACTCGCGCGATGGCCGGTTGGCGCGGCTGCTGCTCGACGAGGTCAAGCTGGTGCCCACCCTGCCCCTGCACTTGCCGCGCCCGGCCGACGCCGGCCTGCGCCAGATCTGCGACGAGATCCTGGACAGCCCCGACACCGGCCTGACGCTGGCCGACTGGGGCGCAAGACTGGGTGTCGATCCGAAAACGATCCAGCGGCGCTTTGCGCGCGAAACCGGCATGACATTCGGCCGGTGGCGCCAGCAGGCGCGGCTGCTGGCCGCGCTGCAACGGCTGGCCGCCGGCAACAAGGTGGTGGATGTGGCGCTCGACATGGGCTATGGCAGCCCCAGCGCCTTTGCGACGATGTTCCGGCGGCAGTTCGGCATGCCGCCTAGTGCTTTCTTTAAATAACGCGCTGCGACGTAGTTATTCCGCCAGATAGCGCTCGACCAACCGCGTCCAATAGGCCGCGCCGACGGTCAGGTTGTCGTCGTTGAAATCGTAGCCGGCGTTATGCAGCAGCGGCTGGTTGGCGCCGTTGCCCATCCGCACGAAGCAGCCCGGCCGCTGCTGCAGGAAATACGCAAAATCCTCGCTGCCGGCGATCCGGTGGAAGTTGCCGATGGCGCGTTCCGGGCCGACCAGTTCCTCGGCCACCTGCCGCGCGAACTCGGTCTCGGCCTCGCTGTTCACGAGCACCGGGTAGCCGCGCACGTAGTCGATATCGGCCGTAGCGCCGTAGCCCTCGGCGTGCGAGGTCACCAATTGGCGAATCCGCGATTCCATCGATGCCCGCACCTCGGCGCTGAACGAGCGCACGCTGACTTCCATCCGCGCGCTGTCGGGAATCACGTTCGGCGCATGCCCGGCGTGCAGCGTGCCGATGGTGACCACGGCGGTCTCGTTCGGATCGACATTGCGCGCCACGATCGATTGCAGCGCCATCACCAGGCTGCCCGCCACCAGGATCGGGTCGATCGACTGGTGCGGCCGCGCGGCATGGCCGCCCTTCCCTCGGATGGTGATATTGACCGTGTCGCACGCCGCCATGAACGGGCCGGAGCGGAACATGAAGGTACCGGCTTCGACACCCGGGTGGTTATGCAGCCCGAAGATGGCGTCGCACGGAAAGCGCTCGAACAGGCCATCGGACAACATGCGCTCGGCGCCGCCGCCCGCGCCGATTTCCTCGGCCGGCTGGAAGATCAGGTGGACGGTGCCGTTGAAGTGACGCGTACGCGCCAGTTGCCGCGCGGCACCGAGCAGGACGGTGGTGTGGCCGTCATGGCCGCAGGCGTGCATCTTGCCCTCGTGCACGCTGGCATACGGCAGGCCGGAGCGCTCGTGGATCGGCAGCGCATCCATGTCGGCGCGGATGCCGATGCTGCGCTTGCCGCTGCCGGAGCGCAGCGTGGCCACCACCCCGGTACCGCCCACGCCACGCGTGACCGTGTAGCCCCACCCTTCGAGCTTGCTCGCCACAAGCTCGGCGGTGCGGACTTCGTTGAACGCGAGTTCGGGATGCTGGTGGATATTGCGGCGGATGTCCTGCAGTTCTTCACGCGAGTCGAGCGTGTCGTGAACCGTGCAGAACGAACGCGTGGGAGCGTCCTTGGCGAGGCTGACCGAGACGGTCTTCAATATCGACTCGATTTCGGGGGCGTGTTCAGACATGGCATTGCTCTTGGTGGCAGACATGTAGGAACAGTATTTCACGCGATGCCGAAGGGTAAAACCCTGATTGCCGAATTCGTGCGAAAGCGCCCCAAATGCCCCCAAAACTGTTGCCCTTAACGGACGCTTTGTTTGCAAACGCGACGCTTTGAAAAAGCATGTTTCAGCGGGGAACCCCGCTGACCCACGAGATGGGTCAGGTATCCCCGCCGATTTTCCACATCACGATAATCAGCGCGCGCCGTACGCCACCACCTGCTGGCGCTGCGCGCCCAGGCCCTCGATGCCGAGCGTCATCACGTCGCCGGCCTTCAGGTAGCGCGGCGGCTTGAACCCCATGCCCACGCCGGGCGGCGTGCCGGTGGCGATCAGGTCGCCCGGCTCCAGCGTCATGAACCGGCTCACGTAGCTGACAATCGTCGCCACGTCGAAAACCATGGTGGCGGTGCTGCCTTTCTGCATGCGCTCGCCATTGACGTCGAGCCACATCCCGAGCCGCTGGGCGTCGGGTACCTCGTCGCGTGTCACCAGCCACGGGCCGACCGGGCAGAACGTGTCGCAGCCCTTGCCCTTGTCCCACGTACCGCCGCGTTCGAGTTGGAACTCGCGCTCGGAGACATCGTTGACCACGCAGTAGCCGGCCACGTGTTCGAGCGCCTGGGCTTTCGACACATTGCGCGCCGTGGTGCCGATCACCACGCCAAGCTCCACCTCCCAATCGGATTTCTGCGATTCAAACGGCAGCATGACCGCGTCGTCCGGGCCGTTCAGCGAGGAATTGGCCTTCAGGAAGACGATCGGCTCGGCCGGCAGCGGCATGCCTGCCTCGGCCGCATGATCGGCGTAGTTCAGGCCGATGGCGATGATCTTGCCGATGCCAGTCCAGGGCACGCCGGGGCGCGCGTCCCCGGCCAGCGGCAGCGTGGCGGGGTCCAGCGCGGCCAGCTTCGCCAGCGCGGCGGGCGCCAGCTGGGCCGGCCCGATCCCTTCCACCACGCCCGAGAGGTCGCGTACGCGGCCATCGCGGTCAATCAGGCCGGGACGCTCGGCACCGGGCTTTCCTGTGCGGACAAGTTTCATCGCGCTGCACTCCTCGGGAGGACGGTAATGGGGGGCACTCAGCGGGCGCCGAGCAGTTCCTCGATCTTCGCCACGAACTGCTTGTCGTCGGGCTTCACCATGCTGTTGAAGCTGCCGGCCACCTGGCCTTTGCGGTCGATCAGGTACTTGTAGAAGTTCCACTTCGGCGCCGTGCCCGATTCCTTGGCCAACAGCGTGTACATCGGGTTGGCCTCGCTGCCGCGCACGTGGGACTTGCCCAGCATCGGGAACTTGACGCCGTAGGTGTTGTAGCAGAAGTCCGAGATTTCCTTCGACGAGCCCGGCTCCTGCGAGAAATCGTTCGACGGGAAGCCCAGCACCACCAGTCCGCGATCGCGGTACTTGGCGTACAACTGCTCCAGCCCCTCGTACTGCGGCGTGAAGCCGCAGTAGCTCGCGGTATTCACCACCAGCACAACCTTGCCGGCGTACTGGCACAGGTTCTGGGGCGCTTCGTCCTGCAGGCGCGGGAAACGGAAATCGAGCGAGGCCGGGCAGTTGCCGGGCTGGGCGGCGGCCGTGGCGGGCTTGTCCGCCTTGCCGGCGGCGCGGGCCGGCTGCGGCAGCAGGCTGGCTGCGGCGGCCAGCCCCAGGGCAGCCGTCAGCGCCAGGCGCTGGAACCGCTTCACATGAAGGGCAGTGGCGGCACTGCGCGGACGGGACGGATAGCGGGACATCGGTTCAGACTCCATTTTCCAGAGGATGCCGGCAAGTCTAACGCGCCGGGCGCCACCCCGTCATGCCGCGCGGCCGCCGCCGCCGTCAATCCATATGGATCTTGGACGCGTGCTCGGTCACGGCGCTGCGCAGTTCCAGGTCCGGCATGCGCCGCACGATCAGCAGCGCCACCACGGCCGCCACGGCGCCGGCCGCGAAGATCAGATGGAAGCCCGACTCCACGCCGCCGGCCAGTACCTGGCGCACCGCCGGCGAGAGCTGGGCCATCGCCTCGCTGCCATGGCGCAGCGCGCCCAGGTCCAGCGGCTGCGTGACACCGGCGCGTGCCAGCGCACCCCGGAACTCCATCGCCAGCAGCGTGCCGGCCAGCGCGCCGCCGATGGCGCTGCCGAGCGAGCGCAGCACCAGCAGGGCGCCGGTGCCCGCGCCCATGTCGCGGCGTTCCAGCGCGTTCTGCACGCAGATCAGCGTGCCGACCATCGTCATGCCGAGCCCCACGCCGGCAACCGTCATCGCCAGCAGCACCAGCGCGGTCGGCACGGCGGCCGTGACCGCGGCCAGCGCCGCCAGCCCCGCGGCCGCCGCCACGTAGCCGCCGGTCAGGATGCCGCGCATGCGGCCGAGCCGGGGCGCAAGCCAGGCCACCACGAAATTGCCGGCCACCGTGGACAGCAGGAACGGCACCACGAGCAGGCCCGACAGCGACGCATCGGCATCGCGCACCAGCTGGAAATGCAGGGGCAGGGCGAAGATGCACAGGAAGATATTGAGCGCCGCCAGCGCCGACGCTCCCACACCCATCACATAGGCGCGGTTGCGGAACAGCCGGGGCGGCAGCATGGCGTCGGGCGCGCGGCGCTCCTGCCAGGCCAGCAGCGCCACGGCGGCGGCCGTCACGAGCAGCAGGGCGCCCATTTCGAGCGAGATCCAGTCGAACGCCTCGCCAGCCCAGCTCATCGCCAGCAGGAAGGCGACGATGGCCACGGCCAGCAGGAAGGCACCGAGCCAGTCAACCTGCGGCCGGCCGCCGCGCGGACGCAGTTGCGACAGCCCGCGATAGCACAGGCCCATCGCCAGCAGCCCCAGCGGAACGTTGATCCAGAACAACCAGCGCCACGACAGATGATCCGCTACCCAGCCGCCCACCAGCGGCCCGGCAATCGACGAGACGGCCCAGACCGTGGCCAGATACCCCTGGTAGCGTCCGCGCTGGCGCGGCGCCACCACATCGGCGATGGCCGCCTGCGCCAGCGACATCAGTCCGCCGCCGCCCACCCCTTGCAGCGCGCGGAACAGGATCAGCTGGGTCAGGGACTGCGCCATCGCGCACGCCACCGAGGCGGCGATGAACAGCGCGATGGCCATCATCAGCAGCCGCCGCCGCCCGAAACTGTCGGACAGCTTGCCGTACAGCGGTGTGCTGACCGTGGAAACGATCAGGTAGGCCGTGACGATCCAGGACAGGTGGCCGAAGCCGTTCAGGTCAGTGGCGATGGCCGGCACGGCCGGAATCACCACGGTCTGGTCCAGCGCGGCCAGCAGGATGCACAGCACGATCCCGCCAATCACGCGCATGATCGCGGCGTGGTCGTGGACGGCCGGCAGGTCGGAGGCGACGGAGGCGGAGGCGGGGGCTTGCGAAGTGGGCGGTGGCATGCGGTGGGGCGGCAACGGCGGGAGTCGACAGGCCGCATGACATCGATGCGGCCTTATTCAGTCACCGCATAATTATAGGCATGCTCAGCAATTGACGGGGCAATGATTGCTTCGTCCAGCATTCAGGCGCCCGCCCCGGACGCCTGCCCGTCACATTTGGCGCTTAGCGCGTGCCGCCGGAGATATATTGTTCGAGTTGCTCGATCGTGAAGCGCTGCTCGCTGATGATGTTGTTCACGAGGTCGCCGATCGACAGCATGCCGAGCAGCTCCTCGCCCTCCATCACGGGCAGGTGGCGCAGCCGGTGCCGCGTCATCAGCGCCATGCAGTCGTCGGTGCTCTGGTCGGCGCGGACGTAGATCACCGCCGTGGTCATGATCTCGCGCACCAGCGTCTCGCGCGAGGTCCGCTGCATCAGGATCACCTTGCGCGCGTAATCGCGCTCACTGAGGATGCCGACGATCTTCTGGTGTTCCATCACCAGCAGCGCGCCGATTCCCTTGTCGGCCATCAACTGCAGTGCGGAATAGACCGTGGCGGTGGGCGGGATGCTGAAGATGGCCCGCGTTGCCTTGTTTTCCAGAACCTGCCGTGCGGTTTTCATTGTCACCGACTCCTTGTTGCCGTCTTGGAAACAGTCTTGGCCGAGGCCGAATGGATATCACGGCGCCGCGCAATGATGCCGCGCCCCCCGGTGCCTGGCCACGTTCATCCAGATTAGCAAAGGATCGGCGCGGCTCACAGGGTGACTTTCACGAATCTTTGTAAGAAATGTTGGAGCTGCCGGCGGCCGGTGACAGACGCCCTCATGCTGATCCAGGCGCCGGCCAGACCTGTCTCGGCCGGCGCTGCCAGAGACGTCCGAGCCGGGCGATTTCGGGCGGCAGCTCGCCGGTGGCCGCCCCGTGCATCAGCAATGTCTGACGCAGCCGCGGGCACCGACTGGCCACGAAGGCGATGTCGTCGACAAAACCCATGCTGAGCATCGCATCGGCCCGATCGAATATCACGGTGTTGACCGCACGCAGATCAAGCGTCGCGGCGTCCACATGGTCGAGCATGCGGCCCGGCGTTCCCGCAACGATATGCGCGCCATGGATCAGGCTGTCGATCTGCAAGCGCATCGGCGCGCCGTGGCACAGCAGCGCCACCTTGATATGGTCCATCGGCTGGGTCAGCGCCCGGATGCGCCGCGCCACGCGCTCGGCGGCATCGGGCGTGGGGCAGAGCAGCAGCGCCTGCACGTCGAAGCGCTGCGGATCAAGCCGGTGCAGCACCGCCAGCGCCAGGGCCAGCGCGGCATCGTCGCCGGGATCGGCAGTCTGCACGATCAGGTCGCGCCCGGACAGCGCAGGCGGCAGCATCGTCGCCTGGAGCGGCGTCATCGCGGCATGGCCGAGGCGGGCGAGGGCGTCGAGCCAGACCGGCGCCAGCGGCAACGCGGAGTAGGGCGCGCCGGCCGGCAGCGCGGCGATGGCACGGGACGGAAGCGGGCGCATCGACGGTCCTTGCCCGTGGTCAGGCGGCGGCGCGGCCGGGAGCTTTTGCCGCCTTCGGGGTCCTGGAGGTCTTCTTCGCCGGCGCGGTTGGCGCCTTCTTTGCTGCGGCCTTCCCTGTCACGGCAGTCTTTGCGGCGGCCTTCGCCGCCGCCTTCACCGGCACGGTCTCGCTGGGCGCCCAGCCGAGCCGGTCGAGCAACGCCCCGGCCGCCGCCGGCGCCCGCACCTTCGCGCCATTGATGAAGAACAGGTACACGGCCTTGGCCTTGGGCGTCCGGCCCGGCTTGTCTTCCACGCGCGGCAGATCGCCGGGCGCCTCGCCGCCGGCCCAGGCCGTGGCGCGCGCCGCCCAGCGGTCGAGTTCCTTCGGCGCGTAGCCGGTGGCCACATCCTCCTTCGCATTCATCAGCCGCGCATAGACAAAATCAGCGGTCTGGTCGGCAAACGACGGAAACTTTGGCGAATCGGTGAACACGGTTGCCATGCGGTACTTGCGTGCAAGCTTCACAAATTCGGCACACATGAAACTTTCATGGCGCACTTCGAGCACGTGACGCAGGTCCACCCCTTCAATGGCATCGGGCAGCAGATCGAGAAACGCCTCGAAGTCATCAGCCACGAACTGTTTCGTCGGCGCAAACTGCCAGACCACCGGCCCGAGCTTCTCTCGCAATTCGGCGATACCGCTGTCGAGGAAACGATGCACCGAGTCGGCGCCTTCGGCCAGGTTGCGACGGTTCGTGGCAAAGCGTGACGCCTTGACCGAGAACACGAACCCATCGGGTGTGGCCTCGCGCCAATTCACGAACGACGAGCGCTTCTGCGTGCCGTGATAGGTGCTGTTGATCTCGATGGCCGTCAGATGCCGGCTCGCATACTCCAGCTCCCGTGCCTGGGCGAGCCCGGCCGGATAGAAGTTGTCACGCCACGGCGCAAAATTCCACCCGCCAATACCGATGTGAATGTTTGTCGCCGCCTTGTCCTTGCGCACTGCCATGGCCGTTTCTCCACGAGAGGCAATGCGAGAAGTCTAGCTGTAATTTTCTGACCCGGCTGTCCGGCTCCGGACACGTGATTCGCGCCCGACGTCCGGCGGCGTCAGGCGTCCGTGGCCCCCGGCGCGGGATACTTGCGCGCATTCATCGCCATCTTGGCCTGCACTGCGGCGTCGAGGTCCACCCCCAGCGCCGTCACCAGTTGCGTCAGGTAGATCGTGATGTCGGCCAGTTCCTGCTCGACATGCTCCCGCTCCCCGGTCGCCATGATTCCGCGCGACTCCTCCTCGGTCTGCCACTGGAAGATTTCGACCAACTCGGCCACTTCCACGCTGAGCGCCATCGCCAGGTTCTTCGGGCTGTGATACTTGCCCCAGTTCCGCGCCTCGCCAAAGGCAAGGGCGGCCTGCTGGAGATTCTTGAGGTCGATCAGGGGCATGGCGGTGTCAGGCAAAGTCAAACCCGAACGATACCGCAGGAACGCTACCGGGCCGCCGCGAACCGCCCGCCAGCAGCAATCTCGTCCGCCGGCCGCTTCCGCACGATGAACTCAATCGCCGATTCGCCAATTGCGGTCCGGGTCTGATCCTGGCGCGGCAGCCGGAAGCGGAAGCTGGCATCGAGCAGTTCCGCCTTGATTGGCTGCGCAGCGGCGCCCAGCGTTTGCAGCAGATCAAACAGATTGATGGTCCGCGCACTCCACGACCGGGCCTTCCAGAGCGTGAACGTCCATTTGTGGTCGTCGTTGAACGTCGACGGAAAACGACCCTGCTCGTACAGATCCTCGTCCGGCACCATGCAGATCAGATGCCCGCCCGGCTTCAGCACCCGAAACCAATGCCGCAACGCCTCGCGCGGATCGCGCAGGTGCTCCAGGCAATGCGAGGAATGAACAAAGTCGAAACTCTCGTCCGCCACCCCCGCCAGCAACTGCGCGTCCCCATCAGGCAAATCCCACGCCCGCAACGAGCGCATGCCGGGGAACAACTCCGCATACAGCGACACCGGATCGTTCCCCGCGCCGATATCGATCCCATCCCCGACAAAATAGCGCGTGGCAAACCGCACATCATGGATGCGCCGAGCGATTGCCTTGCTGGCTTCGTTCATGGAAATCCTCGCAAATGCACGACCGTAGCGCATCAACGCCCGCGGGCGGATGACCTATCGCAAGGGAGGATAGCAAGGGCAAGGGCGGTGTTTGGGCAGAGGCTTTGGTGGGGGATATGGAGGGTGCAGAAGGGGCGAAGTCGTGCCGCTCATCGATTGATACAGCATTCGAAGAGCCTTACTCTCTGTATTCTTGACCACCGCGTAGTGCGGGCTGCGTCGACCAATGGCGCCTTCGAGCAAGCGCTGCTGTTGGCATTCCTGTCAGGCACCCAGAAGACACATGATCTTATCGACCGGCTCGGCCTACGTGGGCCCCTTCATCGATGCAATCTCACATGCCAGGCTGAGCAACT
Source organism: Cupriavidus agavae (assembly GCF_004217045.1). Taxonomy (GTDB): domain Bacteria; phylum Pseudomonadota; class Gammaproteobacteria; order Burkholderiales; family Burkholderiaceae; genus Cupriavidus; species Cupriavidus agavae. Next base: position 164,369 of record NZ_SGXM01000003.1, on the reverse strand, counting down.
ACCGCCGCTTCTTCAGCCCCGCTGATGACAACGAAACCTTGGGAATCTACCAGTGGAATGACGATGTCAGCAGTTCGTTGTTCCGTGCGATGTCCCTGCTCGAAATCGTCCTCCGGAATCAGTTTCACAAGGCGCTGGGTAGCCGGTATGGCGCCGTGGGCCCAACAGGAGGAAAGGACTGGTTCAACCATCTCAATCTGAACCCGGATTCTCGGGACAAGGTCAAGAAGATCACTCACAAGAAGCGCCATGGGTCATGGTTGCCTCGCAATCCAATGCCGTCGCCAGATGACGTGGTTTCGAAGCTGACGTTTGGCTTCTGGTCCCACCTTCTGGATGTAGCCAGTGACGTCACAGGGCAGACGCTCAAGTGGGGAGACATCCTGATCGACGTGGTACCTGGGCACCGGATGCGATTGTCGACTCAGTGGAAGCAGGCAGAGCGTGACGCGCTGTTTGCAAGGCTGGATCTCTGCAACGAGGTCCGCAATCGCATTGCGCACCATGAGCCCATCTGGAAACTTGGTCCTTTGATGCAGGAGGCGCGGGCCCGGCAGGGTGTGACGCCCGCCATCGTTGCTCCCGCGCCGGCCACACCTGCCGATGCCGTTGACCGGCTGGCCTTGTATTACAGCCGCATGATGGAACTGCTGAAGTGGCTGGCGCCAGACGTGGCAGCAGCCTATCGTGGTGGTGAGTCAGATACCCGGTGTCGGATGCTTCTAAGCAGCAAGGCCCTTGATCATTACCGCCGACGCCGGAGACTCGGTGAGATCCAACTCAACCAGTTCATGGGAGAACGGCGTCTGGCGAAGGTCTTGAAATACGCAGCGAGACACCGCCAACCGGTTGCTCTCAAACGCGGTGAAGCCATCGTCGGGCATTGGATGAGCCACACCAACTAGCGCGACGTGCCGCAGGCGGCATGAAGGTTGCGTACAAAAGAAAAATGGCCGCTCGCGCGGCCACTTCCCTCATTTGCGTCTTGGAGCCTGGCGTCCGTCCGAAGAGGGAAGCAGCCAAACCGTGTTCCAAGCGCCTACTCGGTTAGTGTATTCGAAATGCCGAAGGCCAGCAAGACGGGAAGGCCTGCCACACCATCAATCGGCACGCCGAACAACTCAACGGTTATGCCTTCCCTCAAACATCAATATTCCTGGCCACCAGCGCATTCGATTCAATAAAGTTCCGGCGCGGCTCCACCTCATCGCCCATCAGCGTCGTGAAGATTTGATCGGCGGCAATCGCGTCTTCGATCTGTACGCGGAGCAGGCGGCGTTGGGTGACGTCGAGCGTGGTTTCGAACAGCTGCTCGGGGTTCATTTCGCCGAGGCCCTTGTAGCGCTGGCGCGTCACGCCGCGTTCGGCTTCGCTGAGCAGCCACTGCATGGCCTGGTGGAAGTCGGCCACGGTCTGCTCGCGCAGGCGTTCGCCTTCGCCGCGCTTGACCTTGGTGCCGTCCGGGATCAGGCCCTGGAAGGTGGTGGCGGCGCGGGCGAGGGCGGCGTAGTCGGCGCCGTGGACGAAATCGGCGTCCAGGTGCGACAGGCGCACGTTGCCGTGGTGGCGGCGCGCGATCATCAGGCGGTGCTTGTCGGTCTTCTCGTCGAACTGGGCGTAGACGTCGGCCGTGCCGTCGTCGTTGACGGCGGCGCCGATCAGCGTCTTGGCGTGCATTTCGGCCAGCTTGGCCTTCAGGGCCACGGCCGAGGCTTCGGCGGCGGCGGCGCTGTCGAGGTCGAGCGCCACGCCGTCGGCGATGGCGCGTAGCGCCTCGCTATCGACGATGCGCGACAGGCGACCGATCACGCCCTCGGTCAGCTGGTACTGGCGGGCCAGTTCGCCCAGCGCATCGCCGGCAATCTCGCTGCCGTCCGGGCGGATCAGCGCGGACTTTTCCATTGCCAGCTTCAGCAGGTAGGCGTTCAGCTCGTTGTCATCCTTGATGTACCGCTCTTCCTTGCCGTGCTTGATCTTGTACAGCGGCGGCTGGGCGATATAGACGTAGCCGCGCTCGATGATGTCGGGCATCTGGCGGTAGAAGAACGTCAGCAGCAGCGTGCGGATGTGCGAGCCGTCCACGTCAGCATCGGTCATGATGATGATGCGGTGGTAGCGCAGTTTTTCGAGGTTGTAGTCTTCCTTGCCGATGCCGGTGCCGAGCGCCGTGATCAGCGTCAGCACTTCCTGGCTCGACAGCATCTTGTCGAAGCGCGCGCGCTCCACGTTCAGGATCTTGCCCTTGAGCGGCAGGATCGCCTGGAACTTGCGGTCGCGGCCCTGCTTGGCCGAGCCGCCTGCGGAGTCGCCCTCCACCAGGAACAGTTCGGACTGTGCCGGGTCCTTCTCCTGGCAGTCGGCCAGCTTGCCGGGCAGGCCCATGCCGTCCATCACGCCCTTGCGGCGCGTCATCTCGCGGGCCTTGCGGGCGGCTTCGCGAGCGCGGGCGGCATCGACGATCTTGCCGCAGATGATCTTGGCGTCGTTGGGCGTTTCCAGCAGGAAGTCGGTCAGCGCCTTGCTGACCAGTTCCTCCACGGGCAGGCGCACTTCGGACGAGACCAGCTTGTCCTTGGTCTGCGAGCTGAACTTCGGCTCGGGCACCTTGACCGACAGCACGCAGGCCAGGCCCTCGCGCATGTCGTCGCCGCTGGTTTCCACCTTGGCCTTCTTGGCGATCTCGTTTTCTTCGATGTACTTGTTGATCACGCGCGTCATGGCCGCGCGCAGGCCGGTCAGGTGGGTACCGCCGTCACGCTGCGGAATGTTGTTCGTGAAGCACAGCACCTGCTCGTTGTAGCCGTCGTTCCACTGCATCGCCACCTCGACCGAAATGCCATCTTTCTCGGCGTTGCCGTAGAAGATATTCGGGTGCAGCGTGGTCTTGGCGCGGTTGATGTACTCGACGAAGCCCTTCACGCCGCCGGCGAATGCGAAGTCCTCTTCCTTGCCCGTGCGCTGGTCCACCAGCTTGATGTGCACGCCATTGTTCAGGAACGAAAGTTCGCGGATGCGCTTGGACAGCACCTCGTAGTGGAACTCGACGTTGGTGAAGATTTCCTCGTCGGCCAGGAAGTGCACCTCGGTGCCGCGCTTGTCGGTGGCGCCGATGATCTTCATCGGCGAGACTTCCACGGGCTGGCCGTCCGGACCGTTCACGGTCTCGACGATGCGGTTCTGCACCTCGCCCTTGGCGAATTCGATCAGGTTGACCTGGCCGTCGCGGCGCACCGTCAGGCGCAGCCACTTCGAGAGCGCGTTCACGCACGAGACGCCCACGCCGTGCAGGCCGCCGGACACCTTGTAGCTGTTCTGGTTGAACTTGCCGCCGGCGTGCAGTTCGGTCATGGCGATTTCCGCCGCGCTGCGCTTCGGCTCGTGCTTGTCGTCGAACTTCACGGCCGGCGGAATGCCGCGGCCGTTGTCGACGATCGAGATCGAGTTGTCGCTGTGGATCGTGACGAGGATCTCGGTGCAATAGCCGGCCAGGGCCTCGTCGATCGAGTTGTCGAGCACCTCGAACACCAGGTGGTGCAGGCCGGTGCCGTCGGACGTATCGCCGATATACATGCCGGGACGCTTGCGCACCGCTTCCAGGCCTTCCAGGATCTGGATCGAAGAGGCGCCGTAAGTGTTTTCCTGCTGCGGTTTCTGCTGGTCGGTCATGTTTTCCTACTCACGATACTGACGGCAAAGGCGGAACGCCGGACCTGCGCCTGGAACGGCGGGTACGGCGGCTCCGCGATTTGCGGGTTACTTGAAAACGGCAAAAGGGGCGGATCCCGTGGACCCGGCCCCTGCTGCGGTGTGTGCCCGATTGTGTATGGATGGCGGCTCTTTCTTGGCCATCAAATGCGCATCGGCATCACGACGTACTTGAAGTTGTCGTCTTCCGGCACGGTAATCAGCGCGCTCGAATTGGAGTCGCCGAGGCTGACCTGCACCTGCTCGCTCTTCAGGTTGGCGAGCACGTCGAGCAGGTAGGTCACGTTGAATCCGATATCGAGCGCATCGCCCGAATAGTCGAGTTCCAGTTCTTCCTGGGCCTCTTCCTGGTCCGCGTTGGTCGAACTGATCTTGAGCACGTGCGTATCGAGGATACAGCGCACGCCCTTGAACTTGTCCGTGGTCAGGATCGCCGTACGCTGCAGCGCCTGCTGCAACTGCACGCGGTCGATCGCGAACGCATTCTTGTAGCCCTTGGGGATCACGCGCTGGAAGTCCGGGAACTTGCCCTCCACCAGCTTGCTGATCAGTTCGATGTTGGCGAACGTGAACTTGACCTGGTTCGCGGCCAGCTGGACCTGCACGGGATCGTCGTTGTCTTCGAGCAGGCGCTGCAGTTCCAGGATGGTCTTGCGCGGAATGATGACTTCCTGGCGCGAGCCCACGCCCGCCGCCTCGTTTTCCAGTTCCACGCCGCAGTACGCCAGGCGGTGCCCGTCGGTGGCCACGGCCATCACCTTCTTGCCGTCGACCACGAGCAGCATGCCGTTCAGGTAATAGCGGATGTCCTGCTGCGCCATGGCGAAGTGGACCATCGCCAGCAGATGCTTGAACGTCTTCTGCGGCAGGCTCACGCTCGCGTTGAATTCGGCGGCCTCGGCCACGGTCGGGAATTCCTCGGCGGCCAGCGTCTGCAGCGCGAAGCGGCTCTTGCCGGACTGCACCGACATGCGCTTGTCGTTGAGCGACAACGCCACGTCGCCATCGGGCATCGCGCGCAGGATGTCGAGCAGCTTGCGCGCGGCCACGGTGGTGGCCACATCGTCGCTGCCCACGCCGCACTCGGCGTGCGTGGTGATCTGGATCTCGATGTCGGTCGAGAGGAAGGATACGTTCGAGCCGGACTTGCGGATCAGCAGGTTGGCCAGGATCGGGAGGGTGTGGCGGCGCTCCACGATGCCGCTCACGATTTGCAGCGGACGCAGCAGGTTGTCTCGCGAGGTTTTGACCAATTGCATTGAAATTATCCTTCGTCGTTTGTCATCGGCGACCGCGGAACAGGGCGCAGCTCCTGACTCCAAAATCATAAAGGAATCAAGGAGTTAATGGCCTGTATTGTACCAAGGATAAGCCGCTGCGGTGAAGCGGGGCGAGTCCGGCGGGGCGCCTGCCTGTGCACAAAATGCCACGGTCAGGCGCCGGCTTTCGCCAACGCGTCCCGACTCACCGCAAAGCCTTATCTGAGGTCAGATACCGCAATCCAAAGTCATTCTGGCGCCCGGTTGCCGCCGGACGCGCACCCAGTAGTATGCCAGCCCGGCAAGGCTGGCCTGGAATCAGCCCTTGAGCGTCTGTTCCAGCACGTGCAGCTCGTGGTTGAGCTGTGCGTCCTTGCTGCGTTCGTCGGCAATCTTGCGCACGGCGTGCAGCACCGTGGTGTGGTCGCGCCCGCCGAACAGCTCGCCGATCTCGGGCAGGCTCTTCTGCGTCAGTTCCTTGGCCAGGTACATGGCGATCTGGCGCGGCCGCGCGATATTGGCGGGCCGCTTCTTCGAATACATGTCCGCGACCTTGATGTTGTAGAAATCGGCACAGGTCTTCTGGATGTTCTCCACCGAGATCTGGCGGTTCTGCACGGTCAGCAGGTCCTTGAGCGCCTCGCGCGTGACATCGATCGTGATGTCCTTGCCGTGGAAGTTCGAGAACGCCAGGATCTTGCGCAGCGCCCCTTCCAGCTCGCGCACGTTCGAGCGCAGGTGCTTGGCCACGAAAAACGCCACTTCCTCGGGCACGCTGACGTTCTCGGCGGCGGCCTTCTTCATCAGGATGGCCACGCGCATCTCCAGCTCCGGCGGCTCGATGGCCACCGTCAGCCCGGAATCGAAGCGCGAGATCAGGCGGTCGTCGATGCCCGTGATTTCCTTCGGATACGTATCGCTGGTGATGATCACCTGCGCGCGGTTGGCGATCAGCGCCTCGAACGCGTAGAAGAACTCTTCCTGCGTGCGGTTCTTGCCCGAGAAGAACTGGATGTCATCGATCAGCAGCAGGTCCAGCGAGTGGTAGTACCGCTTGAACTCGTCGAACGCCTTGCGCTGGTACGCCTTCACCACGTCCGAGACGTACTGCTCGGCATGGATGTAGCGGATGCGCGCGCGCGGGTTCTCCATCAGCATGAAATTGCCGATGGCGTGGATCAGGTGGGTCTTGCCCAGGCCCACGCCGCCATAGAGATACAGCGGGTTGTAGGACTTGCCGGGGTTGTTGGCCACCTGGATCGCCGCCGCGCGGGCCAGCTGGTTGGCCTTGCCGGTGACGAAGTTGTCGAACGTCAGGATCGGGTTCAGGCGCGAGCGCTCGTGCACCGTGTCGCTGGGTTGCGCCGGCGCGCCGGACGGCTGCTGCTGAGGCTGCGGCGGGCGATAGGAGCGCGCGCTGGCCTCGGCCGGGTCCATCTGGGCCACGTCGATATCGCCCAGGTCATGGCTCGCGCCGGCATTGCCCTGCAGCGGATGGCCGGTCGGCGCGGCGGCGCGGTTCTGCGCGGGCGCACCGTACGGCGGCTGCCCGCCCTGCGCATGCGCCGGAGGCTGGGCGTATTCGTGATAACCGCCCATCTGGGCAGGGTGTTGGGCAGGATGCTGGGCCGGCGCCTGCGGGTAGCCCGGATAGGGCGCATTGCCCGCACCCACTCCTGCGTGGCCGCCGGCGGCGTGGTCGGCGCCCTGTTGCATCGCCTGCTGGGTATAGGTTGCCGCCCGGCCCGACGCAGCGGGATCCAGCACAAAGTGAACGCTAACTTGCGTTTCCCAGTATTCGCACGCGAGGGCGGTGATGCGGCCCGAGAACTGGCTCTTGACCCAGTCGAGCTTGAAGCGGTTGGGCGCGGCAATCCGCAGCGCATGCGCTTCCTCGTCGAAGGCGACCGGCGCCAACGGCTTGATCCAGGTTTTGAACTGTTGCGGCGTCAGTTCGCGCTCGAGCTGCGCGGCTGCCGCCTGCCAGAAATCTTGCATGTGTTCTTCTAAGTGATCGCGCCACAACGCTGCTTGGCACGTCACGGGCGGGGCGGCGGCCGGCCACGGGACTTCCTGCTGCCAGTCGCGGCAAACGAGCCGCGAAAAGCAAAATGCCGCCCATCGTGCCCGAGGCACGGCAACGGCATTCGAAAATCGGCACACCGGCGAGGTATACCAAGGCAGGAAGACCCGGGTTGTGCGTGCGCCACGCAGCCCGTGTAGTGTTTGGACCGGGATTGTACCCCCCGGTCCAAGTTATCCACAAAGGATAACCCTGTGGACAACTTGTGAAAAATCAGTGGATTTGTGTGCACAACCGGGTCCGCAGCTGCCGCTGCAAGCGCCTTGAACGCCAGATAATCCATGGAAAACAACAAGTTGGATCACCTGGACGGGTCTCGGGCACCCATCTGGCCGTACCGAAAGTTACCCACCGTCCATTGTGGACAATGGTGCACCGGTGTTTACCCACAGCCGGCGAGGCATTGTGGCGGCGTTTCGGGCACTATCCGTCTGCCGCCTTGACACGCCTTGCGAAAATCAGTTAAATGGCGGGTTCTGCGATGCGGCAGGGGATCACGTATGCGCATCGCCGGGTCTGGCCCGTACCGCCACATGCACGCATGTGCGGCATCAGGCAAGCGGTCTGATCCCCGCCAGTGCCCCGTCCCACGCGGCGGTGCCAGCGGCGGCCGGCAGCAAGACAGAACCAGAATCGTCGGCAGAGCCGCGGCCACCTTGCCCAAATCAGGCGGGCGTCGGCTGTGCGGCAGCCCCATGCGAACCATACGCGGCGGCCAAGGCGGTCCGGCATAGGCCGGCGCCCGGAAAGCCCGGATCAACCAGAGAGTGCAACATGAAACGTACCTACCAACCTTCCGTTACCCGCCGCAAGCGTACCCATGGTTTCCGCGTGCGCATGAAGACCCGCGGCGGCCGTGCCGTGATCAACGCCCGCCGCGCCAAGGGCCGCAAGCGCCTGGCAATCTGAGTGCCGGGCGACCGGCCGGGGTGGTGACCATGGCGGCAGCCGCCGCACGATGGCCACGCCCCAGCCCGACGCCTCGCCCTCAGGATGGCCAGGAGTGCCGCAGCACGGTGTCTTCCCAGTGTTGACCAGCGTGTCGGACCATGCCTTCCCCAAAGCCGCGAGGCTCACAAAGACGGATGAGTTTTCATCCGTTTTTGCTTTGCGGCCACGGCGTCGCAGCACGCACTTCGTGCTGTACGTGCGCGCCAACGGCCAGCAGCAGGGCCGGCTCGGCATCGTGGTGGGCAAGAAGTTCGCGCCGCGCGCCGCCGAGCGCAACCTCGTGAAGCGCATGGTGCGGGAACTGTTTCGCGGCCGGCAGGACCAATTCGGTGGCCGTGACATTTTGTTACGGCTGCAGGCGAAGTTTCCGCGTGCGGAGTTCGCCAGCCGGACCGCGATCCGGCGGACCTGCCATGCCGAAATCAGCGGGCTGCTCGATATCGCGGCCAGGCCACTGCCCGTGGCCCCGCCCGAGCCAGCCAGGCCAGCCGGCCTGCCCGCCTCCCCCGCCTGACCATCATCATGAAGCGAATCCTGCTTGCCCTGCTGCGCATCTACAAGATCGCCCTGAGTCCGTACCTTGGCTCGCAGTGCCGCTTCCTGCCAACCTGTTCCGACTATGCCCGCGACGCCATCGTCAGCCATGGCGCGGCGCGCGGCACGTGGATGGCCGCCGGCAGGCTCTGCCGTTGCCATCCTTTCGCAAAGGGCGGGTATGATCCCGTGCCCGAGCCTGCAGTAAACGGGAAGGCCGCCGCGGCGACCCGGGCATCCGCCGCGCCAGGCCGTCCGCCTGTCACGGTCCGGCTCCCCAGACCCTGATTCCCCCAGACCATAGCGAGACATGGATATCAAACGCACCATCCTGTGGGTCATCTTCTCGATGTCCCTCGTGCTGCTCTACGACAACTGGCAGCGCGCCAACGGCCACGCGTCGATGTTCTTCCCGAGCGCCAACACGCAACAGCAGGCCGCACCGGCCGGCGGTGCGAGCGGCGCCGCGGCCCAGGGTGACGTGCCCAAGGCCAGCGGGACGAGCGCCTCGGCGCCTGGCGCGGTGCCGGCGGCCCCGCAGGGCGCGGCCCAGCCTTCGGCCGAGAAGGTCGTGGTGACCACCGACGAGGTGCGCGCCGAGATCGACACCGCCGGCGGCATCGTGTCGCGCCTCGAACTGCTGAACCAGCACGAGAAGGACGGCAAGCCCGTGGTGCTGTTCGAGCGCGACGCCACGCGCACCTATCTCGCCCGTTCGGGCCTGATCGGCGGCGACCTGCCGAACCACACCACGGTGTTCACGGCCGTGCCGGGCGCGCGCACGCTGGCGCCGGGGCAGGACAAGGTGGACGTGGTGCTGACGGCCGAGAAGAACGGCGTGAAGTTCACCAAGACGTACACGTTCCACAAGGGCACGTACGTCATCGACACGCGCTTCGACGTGGCCAACACGGGCACGGCGCCGATCTCGCCGACGCTGTACCTGGAACTGGCGCGCGACGGCAGCAAGGTGGAGCAGTCGCAGTTCTACAGCACGTTCACCGGCCCGGCCATCTACACGAACGCCGACAAGTACCACAAGATCAGCTTCGAGGACATCTCGAAGGGCAAGGCCACCGTGCCGGGCCCCACGGACAACGGCTGGGTGGCGATGGTGCAGCATTACTTCGCCTCGGCCTGGATTCCGCAGAACGGCAAGGAACACAGCTTCTACGCCGAGCAGATCGATCCGAACCTGTACCGCGTGGGTATCCAGCAGCCGCTGGGCCAGGTGGCGCCGGGCGCCGCGGTCAGCACGCAGGCACGCCTGTTCGCCGGTCCGCAGGAAGAGCACATGCTCGAGCAGATCACGCCGGGCCTGGAACTGGTGAAGGACTATGGCTGGCTGACCATCCTGGCCAAGCCGCTGTTCTGGCTGCTGGAGAAGCTGCACGGCTTCCTGGGCAACTGGGGCTGGTCGATCATCGCGCTGACCGTGCTGATCAAGCTGGTGTTCTTCCCGCTGTCCGCCGCGAGCTACCGCTCGATGGGCAAGATGAAGGACCTGCAGCCGCGCATGACGGCCATCCGCGAGCGCCACAAGGGCGATCCGCAGAAGATGAACCAGGAAATGATGGCGCTGTACCGCACCGAGAAGGTCAATCCGCTGGGCGGCTGCCTGCCCATCGTGATCCAGATCCCGGTCTTCATCGCGCTGTACTGGGTGCTGCTGTCGTCGGTGGAAATGCGCGGCGCGCCGTGGCTGGGCTGGATCCACGATCTGTCGGTGCCGGACCCGTTCTACATCCTGCCGATCGTGATGGCCGTGTCGATGTTCGTGCAGACCAAGCTGAACCCGACGCCGCCGGACCCCGTGCAGGCCAAGGTCATGATGATCATGCCGCTGGTGTTCTCGTTCATGTTCTTCTTCTTCCCGGCCGGCCTGGTGCTGTACTGGGTCGTGAACAACATCCTGTCGATCGCCCAGCAATGGCAGATCAACCGGATGCTCGGCAAGAGCAAGGCGGCGGCGATCGCCAAGAGCTGAAACGCCGGGGAATCACCCCGCACCAACGAAGAACCCGGCCCCGCGCCGGGTTTTTTGTTGCCCGAGGCGGGCGGTGGCAAGGCTGGCGCGCCGGGCGTATGCTTCCACTCTTATATAAGACTTCGCAACCCCGCCGCAGCGGAAAGGACACGCCATGACCTGGTCGGCCAGCCAGTACGTACAGTTCGAGGACGAACGCACCCGCCCCGTGCGCGACCTGGTGGCGGCGATTCCGCCCGTCGAGGCGCGGCGCGTCATCGATATCGGCTGCGGCCCGGGCAATTCCACCGAAGTGCTGGCGGCACGCTTTGCCGGCGCCGAGGTGACCGGCGTGGACAGCGATGCCGACATGATCGCCGCCGCGCGCAAGCGGTTGCCCGGCCTGCGTTTCGATATGGCCGATGTCACCCAGTGGAACGACGCCGGCCCGTGGGACGTGATGCTGGCCAACGCCGTGTTCCAGTGGGTGCCCGACCACGCCACGCTGTTCCCGGCGCTCGTCAGCCGGCTGGCCCCCGGCGGCAGCCTCGCCGTGCAGATGCCGGACAACCTCGACCAGCCGTCGCACGTGCTGATGCGCGAAACGGCGCTCGACGGTCCGTGGGCCGCCAAGCTCGCCAGTGCGGCCGGCGCGCGCACCACGCTGCCGGCGGAACGCTGGTACTACGAACTGCTGAAGCCGCACTGCAGCCGCGTGGACATCTGGCGCACGATCTACCAGCATCCGCTCAAGGGCGGCGCCGCGGCGGTGGTCGAATGGTTCAAGGGCAGCGGCCTGCGGCCCTTCCTGGCCCCGCTCGACGACGCCGGGAAAGCCGCCTTCCTCCGGCAATACGAGGCGGCGCTGGCCAAGGTCTTTCCGGCCCTGCCCGATGGCACCGTGCTGCTGCCGTTCCCGCGCGTCTTCATGGTCGCCACGCGCTGACTCCGGCCCCTGGGTGGCTATCACGCCACTCAGGTGCGCCATCGCCTACACTAGACGGACCGCTGCGCAGTCACTCTCTTCTCCGATCCAGATCAAGAGACACCGCCATGAGCCGTCAGCCCGTGCTGCACCGGAAGATGCGACCCGCCAGGGCATTCGTGGTCCTTGGCGACCACGGCCTGCGGGCCGTGGACCACCAGCTGGAAGCCGTACTCCATCGTGACGAGGTCGAGGACGTGCACCGGCTGCGCGTGGCGATCCGCCATCTGCGCGCCGTTGCGTGGGCCTTCGGGCCGATCCTCGGCAATCATCGGAAGGCGCGCTGGAAGCGGACCCTGTGCGAGATGGCCGACGCGGCCGGTCCGGTACGCGACTGGGATGTCTTTCTCGCCGAAACGCTGGCGCCCGCGCTCGAAAAGCAGCCCGACGATCCGGTACTTGCCGCGCTCGTCGCCACGGCGCAGGAACGGCGCAGCGTCGCACGCGACGAGATGATGACAAGCCTGTCACGTTACCGTCAGTCGCCGCTGCCGGTCCTCTACCGCGACCTGATCCACATTGCTTCGGCCAGGTCCGGGTCGCGCCTGAAGACCTTCGCGCCGCGCCGGATACGCAAGGCGCGCCGGCGGGTACGCGAACTTGCCCGCGTGGCCCGCGACGGCCAGACCGACCACGTGCACCAGCTCCGCATCGGCAACAAGCGCCTGCGTTATGCCATCGAGGCGCTGTCCGACGTGCTGCCGCGCCGCTACCGCAAGCGGCTGCGCAAGAAGCTGGTCAGGCGGCAGTCGGAACTGGGTGCGCTGATCGACGGCGCCGTGGCGCGCCGGCTGATGGCGGAGTGCCTGGGCTGCGCCGCAGCCGCCCCCCAAACCCCAGCCGAAGCCCCGGCCGCCCCCCGGAACGATCTGCGACAATAACGCCATGACAGCCATCCAGACATCGACCGAGCTACCGATCGCAGCCATTGCCACCGCACCGGGCCGCGGCGGCATCGGCGTCGTGCGCGTTTCCGGCCCCGACGTCGGCACCATCATGCGCGCCGTCTGCGGCCGCAACCTGCAGCCGCGCCACGCCACCTACCTGCCGTTTCTCGACGCACGCGGCAAGGTCATCGACCACGGCCTCGCGCTCTACTTCCCCGCGCCCAACTCCTACACCGGCGAGGAAGTGCTCGAACTGCAGGGCCACGGCGGCCCGGTGGTCATGCAGATGCTGCTGTCGCGCTGCCTCGAAGCCGGCAAGTCCGTGGGACTGCGCGTGGCCGATCCCGGCGAGTTCACGCGGCGCGCGTTTCTCAACGACAAGCTTGATCTGGCGCAGGCCGAAGCGGTGGCGGATTTGATCGAAGCCAGCACCGAGGCCGCCGCACGCTCGGCGGCGCGTTCGATGGAGGGCGAGTTCTCGAAGGCCATCCACGCGCTCGTGGAAAAGGTGATCCACCTGCGCATGCTCGTGGAGGCCACGCTCGATTTTCCCGAGGAGGAGATCGATTTCCTCGAAGCCTCCGACGCACGCGGCCAGCTCACGCGCATCCGCGAAGCGCTGGCGGGCGTGCTCAAGCAGGCGCGCCAGGGCTCGCTGCTGCGCGAAGGGCTGTCGGTGGTGCTGGCCGGGCAGCCGAACGTGGGCAAGTCGTCGCTGCTCAACGCGCTGGCCGGCGCCGAACTGGCCATCGTCACGCCGATCGCCGGCACCACGCGCGACCGCGTGCGCGAGACCATCCAGATCGACGGCATCCCGCTGCACATCATCGACACCGCCGGCCTGCGTGACGATGCGGCCGACGAAGTCGAGCGCATCGGCATCGAGCGCACCTGGGAGGCCATCCGCCGCGCCGATATCGTGCTGCACCTGGTGGACGCCGCCGACTACCTCGAACACGGCCTCTCCGAGACCGATGACCATATCGACGACCGCCTCAGCGGCCAGTTGCCGCCGGGCGCGCCCATCGTGCGCGTGGTCAACAAGATCGACCTCGCCCCGGCGGCTGGCGAGATGGGCTTCGGCGGCAACCGCCCGCACGTGGTGGTGGCCAACGGCCCCAATCCCACCGAAATCTGGATCTCGGCCCGCACCGGCGCCGGCATCGACCTCATGCGCCGCGAACTGCTGCGCCTGATCGGCTGGCAGTCGGGCAACGAAGGCACCTTCCTGGCCCGCGAACGCCACCTCACCGCCCTGCGCAGCGCCCAGTCCCACCTCGACTGCGCCGTCGAACGCGCCGAACAGAACGCCCAGGCCCTCGACCTCTTCGCCGAGGAACTGCGCCTCGCCCAGGACCACCTGAACAGCATCACCGGCGAGTTCACCAGCGACGACCTGCTCGGGACGATCTTTACGCGGTTTTGTATTGGGAAGTGAGGGGCGGGGAATAGCGAATGAGCCAGGAAGGACAGCTTCTCGACAAGAAGTCGTTACGCTCGATTGTCGGCCGGACAGTAGATTGGGCGGAACTGGCGAAAGACTGCGTAGCGTTCGCCAACGCCACCGGGGGCCATTTGCTGATAGGCATTGAGGATGACCAGGCAATGCCCCCACCCGACCAGCGGGTTCCCATCGGACTGGACGATACGCTCCGGAGAAAGCTTGCCGAGCGGACGGTCAATGTCGTGGCGTTGCCAACCATCAGAACCGCATTGAACGGCGGCCAGTATCTCGACGTAATCATTCCGCGTGCCACGTCCGTCGCATCGACCACGGACGGCCGCTATTTTCTCCGTGTTGCTGACCAGAGCAAACCGGTGACGGGCGACGACGTGATGCGCCTGGCCAACGAGCGGGGCAGTTCCTCTTGGGAAACGCAAGTTTCGATGCAGATTCCCTCAACGAATTGCGATCCGGACAAGCTCCATGTGCTGGCAAGCGCGCTACGCAACTCGGACCGCGTCAAACCGTCGGTGAAGGAAAAAGCCGATGGCGAGTTGCTCGAACACTACCAGCTCTCGCATGGCGGACTGTTGACCAATCTAGGTGTTCTCTGTGTCGGCAGGCAGTTCGACCGCGCCAGGTTGGCCACCGCTCCCGTTGTTCAGTTCATCAAGTACGACGAACGCGGATCGAAAGTCAACAAGCTGGTCTGGGATGACCATGACTTGAACCCGATGGAAATGGTCGAATCCGTCTGGCGCGAAGTGCCCGATTTTCGCGAAAGCTACGAACTTCCCGACGGCTTGTACCGCCAGTTCGTGCCAGCATTCGACGAAATCGTGGTGCGGGAACTGCTGGTCAACGCACTGGTTCATCGCCCTTATACGCAGCAGGGCGATATTTTCCTGAATCTGCATCCCGACGGTCTGGAGGTCGTCAATCCGGGACTTCTGCCGCTCGGTGTCACGCCCCGGAACGTGTTGCATACGACAGTACGACGAAACGAGCATCTGGCCCGGCTTTTTCACGATCTCCGCCTCATGGAACGGGAGGGTAGCGGCTTCGACAAGATGTTCGAAGTGCTGCTTTCCCAAGGGCGGCCCGTCCCTGCGCTCAGGGAACTGGATGACGGTGTCGAGGTGACAATACGCCGCCGCATCCAGAAGCCAGAGATGATCGACTTCGTCGCCAAGGCGGATCAGACGTTTCAATTGACGCAGCGAGAGCGTATCGTCCTGGCGCTGCTGGCACAGCACGAAGCCCTCACTGCGCGCGAGTTGGCCGCGGCCCTGGAACTTCCCTCTGTGGATTCCTTGCAGTTGTGGCTCAAGCGGGCCTTGGCATGGGGACTGGTGCAAAGCGCAGGCCGCACCCAGGCGGTGCGATATTTCGTCGATCCCAAGCTGATCCGCAGTCTGGATTTTTCAACGTCAACAACGCTAAAGCGTATCGAACCACATCGGTTGCTTGCGCTGATCGTGGAGGACGTCGGGCGATATCCGCTGGCGAGGATCAGCGAGATTCACCAGCGCATTGGCGATGAGATTCCTCGTTCACGCCTGCGCAGGGGCCTTGAGCAACTCGTAAAGGAAGGAAAACTTCGTCAAGAGGGACTGCGCCGAGGGACGCGGTACCGAATCCCATGATTTGGCGCAAATGACGGCTTATCCGACGCCGGCGAACCAAAGCATTGCGCCAAATCGACCGTGCAAAGCCCGCGATCCCTTGTCACAGTGCGCTCGCCTGTTTGGCGCAAACGTACAACCTCGGCCAGACAATGCGCCAAACATTGCGCCGTATTCTCCCTATGGCTTTGTGCATGGCGCCTGACCGCACCAACTCCCGCCCCCTCACCCCTGCCGAGATCGCCCTCGCCCGCCAGGTCTTCGCAGACGCGGTCGATTACGCGTCGGTGGTTGTCCATCGCCGGAACTTCGTGTTCTGGCAGGGGGGTCGCTACATCGTCACGCCGAACGGGCAGATCTATCTTGGGCGAAAGCTGCGCTGGATCGATGACTTCAGCCAAGGCGGGCTGGCGTTGCAGGCACTGTTCATCCATGAGATGACCCATGTGTGGCAATACCAGCGCGGCGTCAATGTGCTGTGGCGCGGTGCCTGGGAGCAGGTGAGGCATTTCCTTGGCTTCAACCAGTATCGATATCGGCTTGAACGGGGCAAGGCGCTGTCCGACTACAAGCTTGAGCAGCAGGGCGATATCCTGCGTGACTTCTTCCTGAGCCGGCACGGTCAGAGTGCGCCGTACGGCGCGGCTGACTATCTGGCGGCGCTGGGCAAGGCGGGGCCGACCATCGTCTGACCTGGAAGCCCCCTGCGTTGACTTGCCCGCCGATGTGGCGGACCATCGGCTGGATCGTGTTCTGGAGTTCATCATGCCGCGCGTATCCAAGGCGGAAGCGGAGAAGAACCGCGCAGTCATCGAGCAGGTGTCGGCGCGGCTGTTTCGCGAGCAGGGCTTTCATGGGGTCAGCGTGGCCGATCTGATGGGAGCGGCGGGGCTGACGCATGGGGGGTTCTACGGGCATTTCGAGTCGAAGGACGCGCTGGCGGCCATTGCCTGCGCGCGGGCGTTCGAGGAGTCCGAGGCCCGCTGGCGCAAGCGCGTGGCCGACGCGCCCGATCGTGCCGCCGCGCTGTCGGCGCTGATCGACGGCTATCTGTCGGCGCGCAACCGCAACAGTGCGGGCACCGGGTGCCCCGTGGCCGCGCTGGCCAACGATGTGGCGCGCGAGGCCGATGACAAGCCGGTGCGGGCGGCATTCCACGATGGCGTGGAGCAACTGCTCGACATCCTGGCCTCGATCCAGCCCGGCGACGATGCCGGCGCGGCCCGGGCGGCGGCGCTGGCGCAGATGGCCACGCTGGCCGGTGCGCTGATGCTGTCGCGCGCCACGATGGGCACGCCGCTGTCGAACGAGATTCTGGCGGCCGCCCGCGCGTCCCTGCTCGCCGGGGTGCAGGCGGCTTAGGCGCGCTACACTGGCGGACTTTCCTCTGCCAGCCAGCGGCCGGCCCTGCGCCGTCCCGCCCCCTCCACGATGTTGAGCCGCACCCGCCAAACCCTCGTTGCCGTTGTCGCCGTCGTTGTCCTGATCCTGCTCTGGTTCGTCGGCAACGACAAGGCCGACGCCCCGCCTGCCGATTCCCAGTATGTCGCCGACGCTCCGGAAGCCCCGGACGCCTCCGCGCCCGCCATCCCGGCCAGCATCCCGCGCGGCATCCCGCGCAACGGCACGCTCGACCCGATCAGCATCGACGAGAACCGGCCGGCCGACATCCTGCCGCAGGTGGCCGCCGAGAGCCTGGCCAGCGACTACCGCGACAATGCCGGCGCCGCCGACGACCGCTACCGGGGCAAGTACATCATCGTCGAGGGCGTGGCCAGCGGCATCCGGCGCGACCAGAACCACGTGTACCTGGAAATCCGCACCGACAATCCGGGCGTGGTGGTCCGTGGCGACCTGCTGCCGCGGCAGATCTGCGGCCCCGGCACGCGCGCCTGCGAGGTCGAGGCCCGGGCGACCATGGTCCGGCGCGGCCAGAAGGTGGCCGTCGAGTGCAATGGCGCCGGGGTGGCCGAGGACGGCACGCCGCTGCTGTCCGACTGCCTGCTGCGCGGCGGAGCGAACTAAGCGGCACCCCGCGGCTCGCCGGCGCCCCAGCCGCCGATTTGCGGCATCTGTCGCCCGCTGTTCCCCGCTTTGATCCTGGGCCGGCACGCCTACATTACGCAGGCATGCTGCCGGCAATGCGCCCCGCATCGTCTTCGTGACGGGTGCGGGCGGCCGGCGCCCTCGCCGACGCGATCCAGGATCCAAGATGAAGAGAGTTACGATTGCCGCCACGCTGGCCCTGCTGGCCACTGGCTGTTCCACCTACCAGAGCGTGCTGCCGGTAGACCGCGCGGACCAGATCGATCCGATCGCCGGCTTCCAGAACGGCGCCTTCGGCGGCCCGGCGCAGTTCCGCGTCGACGGCAACCGCGTGGTCGGTGCCGACGGCTCGCTGTTCTGCGTGGTGGCCAACCAGGCCAACAGCAACGCCTTCGTCGAGAGCTTCGTGAAGGCGCTGCGCGCGCGCAATTTCGAGGTCAAGCTGCTGCCGCCGTACTCGTCGATGGCGTCGTGCCCGATGACGGCGATGTACGTGGCGCAGCGCCAGACCTACATCACGCCGTTCCTGGCCGCCGCCGACATCACCGTGTACCGCAACGGCGAGCGCGTGGGCAAGGCCATCTTCAACGCCAACCGCAGCGCGGGCGGCGTGAACCTGAGCAACTTCATCCCGCCCGAAATGAAGATCGAGGAACTGGTGGACCAGCTCTTCCCGGGCCTGAAGCCGCAGCCCCAACCCGAGACCGCTCCCGCGCAGGCCGCGCCGGCGCCGCAGCCGGCCCCGGCAGCCTGACGGCCGGTGCCCGCCCCGGAACGGGCGGGCGTCCCGGCGCTCAGGCCAGGCGGAACACCTCCACCGCCTGGCGCAGCTCCTGCGCCTGGTGATGCAGGCTTTCAGCCGCCGCCGCCGCTTCCTCCACGAGCGCCGCGTTCTGCTGCGTCACGGTGTCCATCTCGGCCACGGCGCTGCTGACCTGCGCCAGCCCCTGCGACTGCTCGCGCGACGCCACGCTGATATCGCCCATCAACGCGGCGATGCCTTCCACGCGGCGCACCATGTCGTTGATATCGGTGCCGGCCTGCTGCACGGCCTCGTTGCCCGATTTCAGGTCGGTCACGGTGCGCTCGATCAACTGCTTGATCTCGCCGGCCGCATTGGCGCTGCGCTGTGCCAGGCTGCGCACCTCGCCGGCCACCACGGCAAAGCCCCGGCCATGCTCGCCCGCGCGTGCCGCTTCCACGGCGGCATTCAGCGCCAGGATGTTGGTCTGGAACGCGATGCCGTCGATCATGCCGATGATGTCCACCACCTGCTGGGCGTTGCGATGGATGTCGGCCATCGTGCTCACCACGCGGCCCACCGTGCTGCCGCCGGCGCGTGCCGCATCGGCCGCGCTGGCCACGGCGGCATTGGCGTCGTGCGCGTTGTCGGCGTTCTGCTTCACCGTGGCCGACAGCTCCTCGATGCTCGCCACCGTCCGCTCCAGGCTGCCGGCCTGCTGCGCCGTGCGCGCCGAGAGGTCGGCATTGCCGCTGGCGATCTGGCTCGTGCTGCCCGCAATGGCGCCCACGCTGCCGCGCACCTTGTCGACGATGCCGGTCAGGCCCTGCCCCACGCCGTCGATGGCGCGCATCAGCTCGCCGATCTCGTCGTTGCGCGAGGTCTGCAGGCGCGCGGTCAGGTCGCCCGAGGCCAGCCGGCTGGCGGCGTGCGCGGCGTTGGCCAGCGGCTGGCTGACCATGCGGCGCAGCAGCCACCAGAACGCGGCCGACACGGCCAGCGCGGCCAGCAGCCCGCCCGCCAGGAAGCGGTTGCGGCTGGTCTCCACCTCGTCGCGCAGCGATGCCGTGGGCACGCTGCCGGCGATCAGCCATTGCCACTCGGGATAGGTCACGAACGCGGTCAGCCGCTCCACGGCCGCGCCGCTGCCGATTGCCACGGTGTTGGTCACGTTGCCATCCTTCGCGGCGATCATGTCGCGCACCCAGGGCTTGCCGTTGGCGTCCGTGGCGTCGATCTGCACCGTGCCCTCGCTGCCCGAGCGGTCCACCATGACCTTGCCCTGGTCGGCGCCCGGCTTGGCGTCGATGACGATGAACTGGCCGTCCTCGCCGATGGTCTTGCGGCGGATGCGGTTCTTGAGCGCGGCCAGCTCGGCCTCCACGTTCACGCCCACGTACAGCGCGCCGACGATCTTGCCGCCGGCGTCGCGCACCGGCTCGTACTTGCTCATGTATGGCTTGCCGAACAACCACGTCAGCGAGCGGTACGACTTGCCCGAGGACACCGCCGCGTAGGCCGCGCCGGCGCGGTCCAGCGTGGTGGCGATGGCGCGCTGGCCGTCCTGTTTCTTGAGCGAGGTGGTCACGCGGATGTAGTCGTCGCCGGTGCGCGCGAAGACCGTGGCCACCACGCCGCCGGTCGTGGCGAAGAACCTGTCCGGGATCTCGAAGCTGTTGTTCAGCACCAGGTCGCCGCTGCGGAACTCGGGCGTGGCCTTGCCGGCCACCTCGATGGTCTGCGACGGATCCACCGCGTACGGGCCGGGCAGCACCGCCGCAAAGCTCAGCATGAAGCGGTCGACTTCCTGCAGCATGGTGTCGTCGAGCTGGGCCACGAGTTCGCGCAGCGTCTGGCTCTCGGCCGTGATGGCCTCGCGCGCCTGCACTTCGAGCTGGCGCATGCTGCTCAGCGACAGCGCCAGCGCAAAGGCGCAGAACGCCACGATCTGGACGGCGAGCACGACCAGCGCAATGCGCGTGCCGATACTCCAGCTGCTGGCAAGCGCGCGCAGGCCGCCAGCCGACGCCTGCCGGGGCAGGGTAAGGGAAGAATTCGAATACAAGGGGCGCTCCGTGATTAACGCCGTGCGCCATCATGGCGCACGGGCAACGCCCGCTCTGACGGCAGGTCGTCACGTCCGGGTTATCGGACGCCCCGGGGGGCGCCTTGAATGAAAAGAGTGCTTAATCTAACCGGACTTGCGTTGCGCGCAGATATATCACGGCATGACATGACATCCACAACGAGAAAGCGCCGGACGTGGCTCTCTTGAGGGGAGCCATCGCCGGCGCTGAAAGCGGCCTGCCGGTCATGCAACCGGTTTCATGGTTGTTGTGTCAGGACTCCAGTTGTCCGAGGCGGACCACGGTCACGCCGGGCCGAAGTTGGCGCAGCGAGGGCATCACGAGCACGCAGTTGTCGTACGGCGTCACCACCGGCTGGCCGTCGCGCCAGGCAATCACGGTGCCGGCGTCGGTGAACGTTTCGAGCCCGGTGTAGGCGCCCGCGAAGCGGAAATCCATGCTGCGGGCCACCACGGGCTCGGTCACGCGGATCACGCGCTGGGTGGCCGGCAGCGGGCGCAGCCAGCCGTCCGGCAGGTCGGCGGCCTCGACGATGCCCGCATGCAGCAGGAAGCGCGCGGTGCTGTCGCGGGCCACATCCACGGCCGAGGTCTCCCAGTGCTGGCCGCATTCGATCAGCAGCGCGTTGCGCGGGCTCGCAGAATCTCCAAAATCCGCGTAGTCGCGCATGCGGCGGCCCTCGGGGTGGCCCTCGTCAACGATCACGTCTGCCGGCGCGCCCAGGGCGCGGGACAGCGCGATGCCCTTGTCGAGCGGCCCCGACACGATCAGCGGCCGGCTCTTCTCGTGCATCGAATGCAGGTCGAGCAGCAGGTCCACGGTATCGACGATGGGACGCATGGCGCGTGCACGCCGCAATTCGGACGAATCGCGCGCCGCATCGTCGAGCACGGCCGCCGTCCAGACGCGGTTGAAGTCCTGGTCGACAAAGCGCGAGGCGTCGGGCTGCGCGGCGTCGAAGCGCGCGTAGGCATCCACGTTCGCAAACGACAGCGTCAGCTTGCCGCGGCGCGGTCGCAGGCCATGGTCGAGCAGCCCGGCCACCGCAATCGCGCCGCAGACTTCGTTGCCGTGCGTCAGTGCATTGATCATCACATGCGGTCCCGGCGTGCCGCTATCGAACGTGTGCACGTAGGCCACGCCCGTGTTGCCCGTGGCGTACGGGCGGATATCCGGAAACTCGACCTCGACCGGGTAGGCCTCGAAGGCGGGGGCGCTCTGCGTCATGGGTACTTCCTTGCTGGCAGCGGTGGAGACTTTACTGGCGGATGTCGGCGGTCTGCACGATGGTGCGGTACTTGGCCGTCTCGCGCTTCACGAAACTGGCGAACTGGGCCGGCGTGCCGGGCGACACCTCGACGCCCGCCTCGGCCAGCTTCTTGCGGACATCGGGCATGGCCAGGACGGCCTGCATTTCACTATTCAGGCGATCGATAACTGGCTTCGTCAAACTGCCAGGCGCCATCAATCCGAACCATACTCCCATGTCGACACCCTTGAGCGCTGGCGTCTCGGCCAGCGCCGGAACGTTCGGCGCCACGCTGGCGCGCTTGCCTTCGGTCACGCCATAGGCGCGCACGCGGTTGGCCTGGATGTGGGGCAGAGCGGACGACAGCACCATCACGGCGAGGTCGATCTGGCCGCCGAGCAGGTCGGTGGCCATCGCGGAGGCGCCCTTGTATGGCACGTGTGTGATGTTCACGTTACCTTGCTGCTTGATCAGTTCGCCCGCCAGGTTCAGCGGCGTGCCGACGCCCGACGAGGCGTACGACATCGAACCGGGCCTGGCCCTGGCCAGCGCGATCAGTTCGGCGGCATTGCGGGCGGGCAGGTCGTTCTTGCCGACCAGCACCATCGGCTGGGTGCCGATGAACGTGATGGGCGCCAGGTCCTTCTCGCCGTCATAGCGCACGGCCGGATTGGTCAGGCGCGCGATCGACACCTCGCTGCCCGAGCCGAGCAGCAGCGTGTAGCCATCGGCCTCGGCCTTGACCACCTTCTGCGCGCCAATCGTGCCGCCGGCGCCGCCCAGGTTCTCGATCACCACGCTCTGGCCCAGCCGCTTGCCCAGCTCGGGGGCCACGGTGCGCGCCACGAGGTCGACGCTGCCGCCGGCCGTGTAGCCAACCACTAGCGTGATCGGCTTGGACGGATAGGCGGGAGCGGCCGGCGCGGCAAACGCGGCACTGGCAAGGGAGGCGGCAACGGCCGCGCGCAGCAGGGTCTTCATCGATTTCTCCGGCAGGGCTTTGAATGGTTTGCGCCGATGGTAGAGAGCGCGCGCTGCGGCATCGTGCAGGTTTGGCAATAGCGGTTGCCGATTCGGCAAGATCGATGTTGGTGCATCAGGCGCGGCGGCAGAGCGGCGGCAGAGTGGCGCAGGAACTCAGCCGGTGGCCGCGCCCCAGAACGCTTCCGCCAGCGCCCGCATGGGCGCCCTGGGCCGGTACAGCCGGATATCGAGCGCCAGGTCGCCGCCATCGCCGCCCTGCGCATCGGCGCGCACCAGCCGCCCGTCGCGCAGGTCGTCGGCGATCAGCCGTGCCGGCAGCCATGCCAGCCCCATGTGCTGGCGCACCATTTCGTGCACCGACTCGGCGAAATCGCTGACGGCAATCACGTCGAGCCAGCCGGCCAACTGGCGGCGGGAGATTTCCTGGTTGACCAGGCGGCCCATCGTCAGCGTCTCGGCGTAGGCGATCATCGGCACCGGCGTCGGGCGCCGGCCGGCACGCGGGGCCTGCAGGCGGAAGGCCGGGCCGCCGTGCGCGTCGGCCGCGGCCACGCAGACCAGCCGCTCCACGCCCACGGGATGGAACATGTAGCGCGCATCGTCGAGCATCACGGGCAGGTCGTGCGGGCTGTAGCAGAGCAGGAAGTCGGCGTCGCCCTCGGTGAACATTTCGAGCGCGTCATGGATGGCATGCGTGGAGAGCCGCGTGCGGAAACCGGCGCCCGCCGGGTCGTCGCGCAGTGCGTGGCGCAGGCCGGCCAGCCAGGCGGGCACCATCGAGCGGGCCAGCGTCTTGCCGGTGGCGATCGTGATCGTGCTGGCATCGGCCCGGTGCGCCGCGCGCAGCGACAGGCGCGCCTCGTCGAGCGTGCGCAGCGCGCCTTGCGCGGCCTCCAGGAACTGGCGGCCCTCGGCGGTCAGCCGCACCGGAAACGCGCTGCGGTCGATCAGCGGCGCGCCGGCCCAGACCTCCAGCGCCTGCATGCGCCGGCCGAACGCCGGTGGCGTGACATTGCGCAGTTCGGCGGCACGCGCCAGGCTGCCCGCCTGCGCCAGGCACACGAAATCTTCGAGCCAACGGATATGCATGGGGACGCCGGAATGAGTTGGCGCATTGTAGCGTCGCCCGAGTCGTTTAGAATTTTCGCCATGACCTCCACCCAGGGCGCCAGCCGGCCCGCCACTTCCCCGCCTTCCGCCATGCCAGCAGACCCGTCCCCGGCGCCTCCCGAGTACACCATCGACGAACTGGCGCGCGTGGCCGGCACCACGGTGCGCAATATCCGCTCTTACCAGGACAAGGGGCTGATCGACCCGCCCGAGCGGCGCGGACGCGTGGGCATCTACACCCAGGCCCACCTGGGCCGGCTGCGGCTGATCCACCATCTGCTGGCGCGCGGCTACACGCTCGCCAACATCATGGAGCTGCTCAAGGCCATCGTGGAAGGGCACGACCTGCGATCGATCCTCGGGCTCGAATCGGCCATCAGCAGCCCGTGGAACACCGAGGCGCCACGCCACTATTCCTACCTGGCGCTGGCGCGCATGTTCGGCCGGGCGATCTCGCGGCCGGCGCTGTCACGCGCCATCGCGCTGGGCCTGCTCGAACGCGACGGGCTCGGCTATCTGGCGCGCAGCCCGCGCGCGCTGGCGGCGGGCGCCGAAATGGCGCGGGCCGGATTCGCGCTGGAAGACGTGCTCGACATCATCGAGCAGGCGCGCGGGCATTTTCAGGCGGTGTCGGACCGCATCGTCGGGATGGTGGTGCGCGAGCTGGACCGCTTCGGCGAAGGGCAGTTGCCGCCGCCGGCGGAAGTGCCGCGCATCGTCGATGTGCTCTGGCGCATCCGGCCGCTGGCGCTGGTCACGCTGGAAACCGAGATGATGCGGGCGCTGGAGATCTCGGCGAACAAGTACCTCGGGGATCGGGTGGCGGCGATCCTGGCGCACCTGGGCGAAGAGACGCGGCAGGAGTAGGGAGGGGTGAGACGTGAGACGTTTGAGCCAGAAAAGCAGTGGTTTCTTGCTCAAACGTCTCAAATTGTCACCCGGCTGCCCCCACCGAGAGGCGGAGAAAACGTCAGGCCGCGCTGCGCAGCGAGGGGGCCTTCGTGCTGGCCCCTGCGCGAATCGCCGTTTCTTCAATTTCCTCGATCAGCGGCAGGATGCGGGCCAGTTCCGCGCGGTTGTCTGCGTCCCATGGATGGAAGCCGGGGCGGAAGTAGTCGAACCACTCCGGAATCATCTTGCGCAGCACGCCGGGCGAGCCCCACAGGAACGTCATCACGCTGCCGAAGCCCCGCAGCTTGTTGCGGCACGTCTTGTCCGCCAGCACCAGCCGCACGTGGAACACGAACACCAGCGCCCAGAACGTGACCGTGGTGGTCAGCATCGTGAACGCCCGCAGCAGGTAGCGGTACGGGCCGGGCTTCATGACCGTGTTCCAGACGTCGTAGGCCACCGCCTTGTGCTCGGTTTCTTCGAGCGCGTGCCACGTCCAGACCTGCCGGTAGCCCGGTTCCGATACCCCCATGTGGCGCGGGTCGGACAGCATGCCGCCGGCCAGCATCGCCGTGTAATGCTCCAGCGCGATGGTGTGCGCCAGTTGCCACGACTCCGGCAGGATGCGGCGCAGCAGGTTCAGCAGCTTCGCCACCGCGTGGTCGAGCTGCGCGGCCGGCAGGCCGGCATCGTCGAGCAGGCGGTTGTAGAGGATGTGCTCGCGCGTGTGCATCGCCTCCTGGCCGATGAAGCCGGCCACGGCCTGCCTGAGTTCCGGATCGGTCACGCGGTCGCGGTAGTTGCGCACGCTGTCCATGAAGAAGCGCTCGCCGGCCGGGAAGAAGATCGACAGCGCGTTGATGAAGTGGGTCACGTGCTGCCCGCGCTCGTGCCAGTTGCAGATGCGTTCGGGCGGGAGATGGGGGTGCACGTCGCGGCGTACCGGCATCATGGTGTGGACTCCTGGATCGAAGGGACGGGCGCCTGCGGGGCGCCGTCGAGGAAGGGCAGCAGGTCAGCCGCCACGCGCTGCGGATCTTCTTCCATCGGAACATGGCCAAGATCCGCGTAGCGGCGCAGCGACACGACGGGGAGACGTGCCGCGAACGCCGCGGCGTGCGCGGGCGGTATCCAGCGGTCGCGCTCGCCCCAGAGCACCAGCGTGGGGGCTTGCACGGCACGCAGCCGCCCGGTGTCGAGGGCGTCGAAATCGAGCCTCGGCACCATGCGGCCCACCGCTGCGCGGCTGCCTGCTGCATAAAAGAAATCGACGTAGCGCCGGAACGTGGATTCCGGCACGCGGCGCGCATCGCCGTACACATCGCGCGTGGCGGCCCGGATGATCGGCTCGGGCAGCAGCCATGGCGCCGACCAGCGCACCAGGGCGTGGCGGAACAGGCCGATGTAGACCGGCAGCTTCATCGGGAAGCCCGCCGCGTCGATCAGCACGAGCCGGCTCACCAGCGCCGGCCGGCGCGCGGCAAGGTCCCACGCGATCAGTCCGCCCAGCGAGTTGCCCACCAGCGTGGCGCGTGCGATGCCGAGCGTGCGCAGGAAGCTGTCGACGAACGTGCGGTAGGCATCGACATCCATCGTCACGATGCGCCCGCGTGCGTCGCGCAACGGACCAGTCAGCCCGAAGGGCGGCAGGTCGAGGCGGATCACGCGATAGCGCTGGCGCAGCGCCGGCATCAGCCCTTCCCATGTGTGCAGCGACGCGCCGAAGCCATGGATCAGCACCAGCGGCTCGGCTCCGGGCGCGCCCTCGTCGGTGTAGTGCACCAGCGCGCCCATCACCTGCACCCAGCGCGAGGCCGGCAGCGCGTAGCGGCGCGCCAGCGTGTCGCGCGACAGGCTCCTGAAGCCCAGGCGCCCCTGCCCAAACCAGCGCGTGAAGGGGCCCGGCGGCGCCTGCAGCACCGCTTCCGGCGGCAGCGCGCGGGTCATGCGCGTTCTCCATCCGGCGCCGGCGCGGGCGTCGGAGTCGGCGCCGCGACGAATTGCCGGCGCTTGCGGCGCGCCTCCTTCACGACGAGGGACTGGTAGGCGGCCGGCAGCAGCCGCGCCATGGCGTCGGCGGCGTAGGCGTCGGGGCCCACCAGCACCCGGCGCCTGTTGGCGCGCACGGCAGCAAGAATCACGCGCGCGGCCTTGTCGGCGGTGGTGATGAAGAACTTCTCGAATTCCTCCCGGCCCTGCTGTTCGTCGCGCACCAGCAGGCCGTTGACGCTGGGCGAGACGCGGCTGTCGCGCGCAATGTTGGTCTTGATGCCGCCCGGGTGCACCGTGGTGGCCGACACGCCGCAGTCCATCAGGTCCAGCTCCTGCCGCAGCGATTCCGTGAAGCCGCGCACCGCGTACTTGCTGGCGTTGTAGGCGCCCATGCCGGGCTGGGCGAACAGGCCGAACACGCTCGACGTGTTGACGATATGGCCCTCGCCGGCCGCCTTCAGGTGCGGCAGGAACGCCTTGGTGCCGTACACCACGCCCCAGAAGTTGATGCCCAGGATCCATTCCAGATCGTCGTAGCTGGCCCCCTCCACCGTGCTCGACAGCGCCACGCCGGCATTGTTGAAGATCAGGTTCACGCGGCCATGCGCCGCCGCCACGGCCTCGGCCCAGGCGTAGACCGCCGCCCGGTCCGCCACGTCCACGCGGTGCGTGGTGGCGCGCACGCCCGGCGCGGCGCGCCGGACTTCGGCCAGCGTCTGCGCCAGCCCGGCCTCGTTGCAGTCCGACAGCGCCACGTGGCAGCCCGCCTGCGCCAACTGCAGCGCCAGGCAGCGGCCCATGCCCGAACCCGCGCCGGTAATCGCGGCAACCTTGTTGCGGAAATCCTTCATCGGTCTCTCTCCTGTGGTGGGCGGTCAGGCGCGCGCCGTCTCTGCGGCGCCGGCGGGTACCCCGGCATGGGGAACATCGGGTACGGGCGCCCGCACCGGCCACTGTTCGTAGTCGGCCATCCGGAACGCTCGCGTGGCCTGGCGAAACTGCCATGTGAAGCCGGGCCAGAGCGTGGTGTTCTTGCCGTTGGCGGCATCCACGTACCAACTGGCGCAGCCACCCGCCGACCAGATCGTCCGGCCCAGCTTGCGCTGGATGCCATGGTTGAACCGGGCCTGCACCGGCGGCTGCACGTCCACGGCCTGCACCTGCCCGGCGCGCATCTGGCGCAGCGCGTCGAGCACGTAGTTCACCTGCGACTCGATCATCAGCACCATCGAGCTGTGGCCCAGGCCGGTGTTCGGGCCGACGATCAGGAACAGGTTCGGGAAGCCGGCCACCGTGGTGCCGAGATAGGCTTCGGCGCCGTCGCGCCAGGCGTCCGTGAGGTCGTGGCCGTCGCGGCCCACGATCACGCCGCGCGGGATGGGGTCGGTGGCGCGGAAGCCGGTACCGAGGATGATCGCGTCGGCCGGGCGGCGCGTGCCGTCGCGCAGCACCACGCCGTCGGCTTCCACGTGGTCGATGCCGGTGGTCACCACGTCCACGTTGTCGCGGGTGAGCGCCGGGTAGTAGTCGTTCGAGATCAGCACGCGCTTGCAGCCGATGGTGTAGTCCGGCGTCAGCGTCTGACGCAGCGCCGGGTCGCGCACCTGCCGGCGCAGGTGCCGGCGCGCCACCTGCTCGACCGCCTTCATCAGCTTCGGATGGATCACGAACCCGAGCACGCGCGATTCGAGCATCCA
This sequence comes from Cupriavidus agavae, assembly GCF_004217045.1. Classification (GTDB taxonomy): domain Bacteria; phylum Pseudomonadota; class Gammaproteobacteria; order Burkholderiales; family Burkholderiaceae; genus Cupriavidus; species Cupriavidus agavae. The sequence continues at coordinate 136,132 of NZ_SGXM01000003.1, read as the reverse complement.
GTACAGGCCCGTGCGCACCAGCCGCTGCGTGACCGGCACGTAGCGGAACAGCGCGCGCTCCACCGGCGAGATGCGGCGGTCCGGCTTGGGCATGATCCACGGTGGCGTGCGCTGGTAGAGATCGAGATGTGCCACCTGGGGCGCGATGCGCGGCACGAACTGGATCGCGCTGGCGCCGGTGCCGATCACGGCCACGCGCCTGCCCTCCAGCGCGTAGTCATGGCGCCATTGCTGCGAATGGAACACGGTGCCGGCAAAGCGGTCGAGGCCCGGAATGTCCGGGATGGCCGGCGTGCTGAGCCCGCCCATGCCCGAGACCAGCACGCGGGCGCGCACCCGGCGGCCGTTGGCCATGCGCAGGCGCCAGACGGCCGCGGCGGCATCCCACTGCGCATGTTCCAGCGCGTGGCCGAAGCGCAGGTGCCCGCGCAGCCCGAAGCGGCTGGCGCAGTGCTCCAGGTACTGGCGGATTTCGGCCTGGCCCGAGAACATGCGCGACCAGCCGGGGTTGGGCGCGAACGAGAACGAGTAGAGGTGCGATTGCACGTCGCACGCGCAGCCGGGGTAGTGGTTGTCGCGCCAGGTACCGCCCACCGCGTGGGCGCGCTCGAAGATCAGGAAATCGTCCACGCCGGACTGCTTCAGGCGCATGCCCATGCCAAGCCCGGCAAACCCGCTGCCAATGACCGCGATGTCGCAGACGATCTCGGGCACCTCGGCCGCGGGTGGTTCGAAGACATGAGTGGGGAGATCCGCCGGAGCGTTCATATGCGCCTTCCAGTGGGTGTCATTCGGCCCGCCGTGCTGCCCGGCCCTCATCGACACCGTTGATTGTGACATTGTTCGATGTCATCATAGGGACTCCGTTCCGCGCGGGTCAACGGGCTGAATCGAAGAATTGCTCTATTCGGACGTCATTTCCAGTGTCGGTTGACGCACATCAAACGAAGTGCAGGAGGGCGGGAACTGCGTCCGGGGCCGATGTCGGTCGTGCGTTTGAAACCCGTCACGCAATGGAAATAAATTTCGGCGGCTTCGGCAGAATCACAACGCCGGCAGCCCATCACCGCGACAAGAACAACACGGAGACACGATGCCCACCTCGCACCATCTGGCCGTGGCCATGCCAGCGCGCCGCGCTTTCCTGAAGGTTGGCGGCGGCTTCTGCGCGGCCATCGCGTGCTCGGCGCTGGTTCCCACGCTGACCGGCTGCTCGTCGGCCGAGACACCGCCGCAGCCCGGCAGGGCGTTCCTTCGCACCGGCGACGTGGCGCTGTTCCGCGCGCTGCTGCCAGCCGTGGCCAGCGAACTGGAGGCGATGCCTGCCGCGCAGCGCGAGGTTCGGGTGGCCGGGGCGCTGAAGAACATCGACCGCACGCTGGCCGCGATGGACCTGAACAGCCGCGACGAACTGCGCAAGCTGCTCGACCTGCTCTCCAGCACGCCGCTGCGCTGGGCCGTGGCCGGGGTCCGCGCGCCTTGGGCCGAGGCCACGCCCGAACAGGTACGCGGCTTTCTCGCACGCTGGCGACATAGCCGTTTCGCCACGCTGAACGCAGGCGGCGTGGTGCTGGTGAAGCTGGTCAGCGTCAGTTACTTCGCGCTGCCCGAGACCTGGGCGGCCAGCGGCTATCCCGGACCCAACGCGGCCATCCACCGCGCCCTGCACAGCTGAGGCCCGACATGGCGATATCCGATATCTACGGCGCCGGCATCGCGTCCGGCTGGCAGGTGCTCGACGCCGCCACGTTCACGGCGCCGCGCATGCTCGATGCCGACGTGGCCATCGTCGGCACCGGCGCGGGCGGCGGCATCGCGGCCGAGTTGCTGAGCCAGGCCGGCCTGCGCATGCTGATGCTCGAAGAGGGCGGGCTGCATACGTCCGACAGCTTCCGGGACATGGACGAAGGCCGCGCCTACCGCGACCTGTACCAGGAGGCCGCCGCGCGGGCCACGTCGGACGGTGCGATCTCGGTCCTGCAGGGACGCTCGGTTGGCGGCAGCACCACGGTCAACTGGTCGTCGAGCTTCCGCACGCCGCCGCAGACGCTGGCGCACTGGGCCGCCGCCCACGCCGTGGTGGGGCACAGCGAGGCCGAGATGGCCCCGTGGTTCGCGAAGATCGAGGCGCGGCTCGGCATGGCGCCGTGGGCGATGGACCCGAATCCGAACAACGCCGTGCTGCGGCGGGGCTGCGAAGCGCTGGGCTGGGAGTGGCACGTGATCCCGCGCAACGTGAAGGGTTGCTGGAACACTGGCTACTGTGGGCTGGGCTGCCCGGTCAACGCCAAGCAGTCGATGCTGGTCTCGACCCTCCCGGCGGCGCTGGCGAACGGCGCCACGCTGGTGCACCGGCTGCGCGTGCGCACGATCGATCACGATGGCAGGACCGTGCGCGGCCTGACCGCCGAGGCGCTTGGCCACGATGGGTACACGCCCAGCGGCATCGCGGTGACCATCCGGGCGCGGCATGTGGTGGCGGCGGGCGGGGCGATCAACACCCCGGCCCTGCTGCTGCGGTCCAACGTTCCTGATCCGCATCGCCAGCTCGGGCTCCGCACCTTCATTCATCCGGTGAATTTGAGCATCGCAGAAATGCCGGAGAAAATCGATCCGTATTATGGTGCGCCACAATCGATCGCATCGGACCACTTCCAGTGGCGCGACGGCGCCACCGGTCCCATGGGCTACAAGCTCGAAGTGCCGCCGATGTTCCCCGGCATCAGTGCAGGGGTCTTCAACGGCATCGGCGCCGACCTGCGCCGGCAGATGGCGGCGCTGCCCCATACCAACGCCATGCTGGCGCTGCTGCGCGACGGTTTCGTCCCCGACAGCCCCGGCGGCCGGGTGCGGGTGGCGGCCGACGGCAGTCCGATCCTCGACTACGACGTGAGCGACTACATCTGGGATGGCGTGCGCCGGGCCTACCTGAGCATGGCCGAAGCCCAGTTCGCGGCCGGGGCGCGCACGGTCCGTCCGGCGCACCTGGATGCCCGGCCCTACGCCAGCTGGACCGAAGCGCGGGCGGGCATCGAGACGCTGCCGCTCAGGAAATTCCGCGCGATGCTGTTCACCGCCCACCTGATGGGCGGCTGCGCGATGAGCGAAGACCCTGCCCGGGGTGTGGTCAACAGCGCGGGCCGGCACCATCAACTGTCAAATCTGTTCGTGCTCGACGGTTCGGTATTTCCGACAAGCATAGGTGCCAATCCCCAATTGTCAGTTTTCGCACTGACGGCGCAGAATGCTTCAGGAATGAGACAGACCATCATGGCGTGATGGGATTTTCCGCCATGCAGAATCGGGGCTTGCAATTTAGAGTCAGACCTCGAAAAATGGTCTTGTGAAACGGTGCGATCACTGGAGTAGGCTGCCTACAACCGTTTCAAGCATCCGTATGCCGATAGAGCAGGGAGCTTGGCAGCACAGTGGATGTACTTTTTTTGCAGGGGTCCACAGCGGTATTTGAGCGAGAGACGCCCCCATGAAGACCGGGAAAACCACGGCAGGAGATACGAAGGCCCGCATCCTGGATGCGACCGAGAAACTGTTCATCGAGGTAGGCTACGAGGCGACATCGCTCAGACAGGTCACGTCGCGCGCCATCGTCAACCTGGCCGCCGTCAACTATCACTTCCGCAGCAAGGAAATCATGATGCAGTCGGTGCTTGGCCGCCGGCTGGACCCGCTCAACACCCGGCGGCTTGCGCTGCTGGACGCCTGCGAGGCGCGTTGGCCGGGCAACGAGATCCGCTGCGAGCATGTCATGGGCGCGCTGTTCGTGCCCGCGTTGCAGATGGCGCGCGAGCCGGAGATCGGCGGGCCGTCGTTCCTGCGGCTGCTGGGGCGTGTGTATTCCGATACCTCGCCGTTCATCCAGTCCTGGCTGATGGGGCACTACGCACCGGTGTTCGGACGCTTCTTCGAGGCGTTTGCGCGCGCGTTGCCGGACGTGCCGCGCCAGGACCTGGGATGGCGCCTGCATTTCGCGCTCAAGGCGCTGGCCGGCGTGCTGGCCGGCGACGAACTCGGCAACCTGATGCCGGCGTTCACGCAGGGCAAGCGCATGAGCGATGCCGAGATCCTGGCGCAGCTGACGTCGATGGTGGTGGCGGCCCTCAAGGCCCCGTCGCCCGAGACCCAGGAGCTGGGCGCGCTGCACGACGTGTTCGAGATCGGCGAGGCCCAGCACGCCGACGAACAGGCACAGTTGGCCGCGCTGGCCGCCTCGGTGGAATCTGAGGCCGAGCAGGCTGCCGCAGCCACGGCCGCCGCCGTGAACCGCGCCCGGCGCAGCGCGCGCACCGTGCGCAGCGAGAGCGCCGCGCGCTCGGCCACCGCCAGCCTGGCGGTACGCCGCGAGCACTGCGCCTTCCCCAGCAATCCGCTCGACGACTGGATGCGCACCCGCTCCAGGACGTAACCACCGGCTGCGGCAGTCCCCACCCGGGGCTGCCGCCGATCCCGACAGTCCGATTCACCTGATTCGCCCTGCCCTCCGCGAGGCGTGACCCGTTGCGCGCCGCGGTTCCGGTGCGCCCCTCCCTGAGCCCGCTGTCACCGACATGCGCGGGAGGGCCCCGTCTTGCCCGCACCAACGTAAAAACCACTGGAGACCCGCGATGAAGCAGCTGATCACGATTGCCGCGCTCGGCGGCGCCCTGAGCCTGATGGCCGCGCCGCAACTGAGCCTGTTCGATGCCCGCGCGCAGGGCGCGCCCGCCGCGCAGCCGGCACCGGCCCGCGCCGCCACGCCTTACGACGGGCTGTCCACGGCGCAGCAGACGGCGATGCTGGCCAGGCAGACGGCCAGCGGCGAACTGGCGGCGCTGCCCGACGCGCAGGTGCTGGCCGTGTTCGACGCGCTGCAGCCCGAGGCGCTGCTGACCTGGGCGCGGCAGGAGATCAACCGCTTTCCCGAGTACGAATACGCGATGACGCGCCAGGAGCGGCTCAACGGCCAGTGGCAGGACAAGCCGGCGCGCATGCTGATCCGCTACCGCCACATGCCGCGCCAGCTTTACGCCAGGTGGCTGCCCAACGGCGCGCAGGCGGGCCAGGAAATCATCTACGACGAGACCAAACGCCGTGACGAGATGTACGGCCACCTCGGCGGCGTGCTGGGCTTCACGTCGATCTGGACCGCCATCGACGGCTCGCTGGCGAAATCGCAGTCGAACCACACCGTGCGCGACCTGGGCTTCCAGTTCGTGCTGTCGATGCTGGAGCGCGACGCCAGGACGCTGAAGGCCGCCGGCCTGTCCGAGAAATACAGCCGCGCCGAGATCGTGCAGGAGCACGGTACGCGCATGGTGGCGCTGACATGGGAACTGCCCGAGGGCGCGCCAAAGTACTACGCGAAGAAGGTGCAGCTGATGTTCGACCTCAGGCATCCGTGGCCGCGCCAGGAGACCGCCTGGGACGCCGACGGGAACATGGTCGAGAAGATCGTCTTCGAGAAGGCCGTGAAGAAGAGCTTCGACGCCTCGACGTTCGACCCAACCAACGCCGAATACAAGTTCTGAGCGGCCCGGCTGCCCGATTCCGGCGCCACCCCCCGTTTGAATCCGTGCGCGGCGCCGTGTGGCGGCGGTTTGAATGGCGCGCGAAATGCTTGGCAGGTCAAGGGTCTGCGGTGCGGCCACCGTGTTTGGAACGTGCGCTCTATTGCGCACCGTCGCTTGAAACGCGAGATTCCGACCACTGTGCGAGTTTGGCGACAGGCCGCCGCACCGACGATAAGAACGAGGAGACAAACCATGGACCCGCTGAACCAGTCGGCCCTTTCACGCAGCCTTTCCAGCCTGGCCGGGGTAGGCCTCTGCAGCCTCGCGCTGGCGCTCGCCGCCTGCGGCGGCGGGGGCGAGGAGCCGGGCGGCACGCCGGCCGCCACCAACGCCCAGCAGTGCGCCACCAATGGAACGTGCACCCCGTCCGGCCCCACCACCAACGCGCCGGTGGCCGCCATCTGCCCGGGCGTGCTCGACTACAGCACCACGTACACGGGCGGCTCCGGCGCCGGGGAGTTCGTCAAGATCCAGCTCGACAGCCGGCAGGGCACCTACCGCATCCAGATCCTGGAGTCCGCGGTGCCGAAGGTGACGAACAGCGTCTCGCCAACGCGCGCCGGCGTGACGCTGACCGGGACGATGTCGCATCCCGCCAGGCCGCTGCCGACCGAGGCGCAGAACAACTGCGCGTACGAGCTGAAGACCGCCACGGCGTCGGACGGCGTCTCGCAGGCCATCATCGACCCGGCCAACCCGCCGATCCTGTTCGTCGGCAATGGCGTGGCCGGCGGCGGCATTCCGGGCGCGACGATCTCGTACAACAATCCGGGCCTCGGCGGCCTGGGCGTGATTCCGGAGCGCACCTTCCCGATGTACCCGGTGATCGCCTTCGCCGAGACCGAAACCGACTTCGCCAAGGTGGCTGGCAGCTACAACATGCTGGCCTACCACCTCGTGCCGTCGAGTGGCGAACTGCTGGGCGGCACCAACTTCGTTCCGGCCACGATCACCACGGTCGAGACGCTCAACGCCGATGGCACCTGCACGGCCGCATCGGGCACCTGCAAGTCGACCGGACAGCCGTGGAAGCTGCGCGGCGGCGCCGACGGCGCGTTCGAGAGTGCCAACGACAACGAGATGCAGCCCTACCCGTACCTGTACAAGGCGGCGCTGCTGCAGGACAACTACAGCCGCGCCCGGGGCGTGCTGATCGTCGGCAAGCTCGAAGGCAAGCTGGTGCCGGTGCTGGTGCGCGTGGGATTTGCCGAGATCGACCTCGACCCGCTCGACTTCAAGCTGCGCGTGGATGACGAATCGGGCATCGGGCTGCTGTCGGCGACGACGCCGGTCACCGCCGCCATGCTCAAGGGCGGCTACATCGGCTCGGGCAGCGATTTCAGGTACACGGCCTCGTCGCTGCACGACAACGTGGGCGCGCTGCTCGATCCGCAGGACGCGTCGCTGACGCCGACCGGCGCCTTCCAGATGGATTTCACGCAGACCCGGCCCGGCCAGGTGGCCACGGTGGACAACAGCGGCACCCCGGGCGCCCTGATCAGCACCGGCCCGGTCTACGCCCACCTGTTCGGCCCGGCGGCAAACCCCACCTTCCGCGTCAGCGCGGTGGCCAGCCGCTGAAGCGCAGCACCCTGCCTCACACAACATAAGAAAGCCCACAGGAGACGTCATCATGCATCTGCCGCAATGGCTCGCGCCCCGCGCGCAACGTTCCGCCACCGGCCGCCGCGCGCTGCGCGCCGCGCCGGCCCTCGCCTCGCTCGTGCTGCTGGCCGCCTGCGGCGGCGGTGGCGACGGAGGCGGCGGCGGCGGGGGCGGCGGCGGCAGCCCCGCGCCGGCCACGGTGGGCGTGCCGCGCCTGTGTCCGGCCTCGGTGGACTACTCCACGCCGTACATCGGCGGCACCGGCTCGGGCGAGCTGGTCAAGGTGCAGATCGACACCACGCAGAAGACCTGGTCCGTGACCTTCCTCGATTCGTCGGTGCCGCGCACCACGGGCACCGTATCGCCCACGCGCTCGGACCCCACCGGCGGCCAGAACGTAATCACCGGCACGCTGGCGCGCGAAACCGCGCTGCCCACCGAGAAGCTGAACCAGTGCGCGTTCGTGCTGCAGGGCGCCAGCCTCGATCCCGCGCGGCCCGCCAAGCTGTTCCTGGGCGAAGGCGTGATGGGCGGCACCATCCCCGGCGCACGCATCCAGTTCAACGGCCTGCTGGGTGCGGGGGCGGTACCGGACACCACGTTCCCGTACTTCCAGTTCATCGGCTTCGCGCAGACCGAGACCGACCTCGGCAAGATCGCCGGGGTCTACAACGGCGCCGGCTTCCACGAGATCCCGTCGAAGGGCTTTGCCACGGTGGCCCAGGATTACCGCATGTCTCTGGCGGCCGATGGCTCGTTCTCGGTCTGCGACAACAGGCCGGGCGGCACCTGCAAGCAGAAGGGCAACAAGTTCGTGCCGCAGGCCACGGGCGCGCTGCTCTCCACCAACTACGAAGGCGAGCAGCCGCCGAGCCTGGGCGCCGTGATGGGGCGTGCGTACCTGATTGTCGGCAAGCTGCGCGGGCAACTGGTGCCGATCATGATCCGCGTGGGCTACGCCAGCGCCGACAAGCTGCCGCTGGGCGCCGACGACGAGATCGGCATCGGCATGATGGCGCCCGCGGCGTCGTGGCAGCAGGGCAGCGTCAACGGCGAGTACGTGGGCGTGGACAGCAACTTCGACTACAAGGTCACGGCGCTGGTGGGTGCCGAGGCCGCCATGCTCGATCCGTTCCACGCGTCGGACGCCACGCGCGCCATCGCGCTCAAGCTCGACTTCTCGCAGACCACGGCCGGCGTGGTGACCACCACGCGCAAGGAGGGCACGGCCGGCATCACCGGCAAGCTGATGTTCACGGGCGGCGTGCTGGGCTTCCTGGAGGACCGCAACGGCACGCCGTACTTCGGCATCGGCGCCTTCGTCGAATAAGACAACGAGAACGAGAACGAGAGGAGACCATCGATGAAGCTGCAACCTGCGAGCGCCACCCTGGCCCGCCTGCTGGCGGCCGTTGCCGCGTGCGGCCTGTTCGCCGCCGCACCGGCCCACGCCCAGAAGAAGGGCGACAACGTGATCTCGGCCGGCTGGTTCCATATCGAAACCTTCGGCACCAGCCCGCCGATGACCACCAACGTGGTGGACGTGCCGATCAACTATCCGCTCGGCCTGCCGTCCTCGTTCACGGCGCCGGGCAGCGGCCTGTCGACCTCGAACGCGGACACGCTGGGCCTGACGTTCAGCCACTTCGTCACCGACCATATCGCCATCACCGCCGTGGGCGGCATCCCGCCGACCTTCAAGCTCTACGGCCACGGCGAGCTGATTCCGCCCGGCCCGGCCGGCGCGCTGGGCCGCCAGAGCCTGGGCGACCCCTCGCTGAACCCGATCATCACCCGGGCGCGGCAGTGGAGCCCGGCCGCCATGGTGCAGTACCACTTCCGCGAGCCCGGCGTAGCATTTCGGCCATTTGTGGGGGTAGGGGTGTCCTACAACTTCTTCACTGACATCAAGGTCAACCCGGCCTTCGCCGAATCGGTCAACAACAACCTTGGTGCGGTGCTGGCGGCCGGCGCCGGCATTCCGGGGCCGACTTCGGTGTCGGCCGATGCCTCGTCGTCGTGGGCGCCGGTGTTCAACATCGGCGGCACCTACAACATCAACGAGCACTGGGGCATCACCGGCGCGGTGACCTATATCCCGCTCAAGACCGAATCGAGCATGACGATCAAGGCCTCGGACGGCACGGTGCTTTCCACGTCAAAGACGACGCTGAAGCCGAATCCGATCATCTTCTTCCTGGCGGCGACCTACAAGTTCTGACTGTTTTCTCCCCTCCCCGGCGAGCGGGAGAGGAGCTGGGGAGAGGCCAGCGAAAAAAAAAGGGCGAAGCCTCATCCGCTTCGCCCTTTTCGTTCTACAACAACCGCATCACTGCGTGGTCGTCTGCGGCGCCACCTGCGCCACCGGCCCCGTCTCGTTCAACCCGCCGCCCAGCGCCCGATACAGGTCGATCGCATTGGTCAGCCGCAGTTGCCGCGCCTGCACCAGCGCCTGCTCGGCCGAGAACAGTTGCCGCTGCGCGTCGAGTTCGTCCAGGTAGCTCGCCACGCCGCTGCGGAAGCGCAGCCGCGACAGCTCGTAGCGCGCCGCTTCGGCGTTGCGCTGCTGCTCCTGGCCCGCCACCTGCTCTTCGAGCGTGCCGCGGGCCTGCAGGGCGTCGGCCACCTCGGCAAACGCGGTCTGGATCGTCTTCTCGTAGCTGGCGATCTGGATGTTCTTGCGCACGTTGGCAAGATCCAGGTTCGACAGGTTGCGGCCCGTGTCGAAGATCGGCAGCACCAGCGACGGCGAGAACGACCAGATGCCCGTGCCCGAATCGAACAGCCCCGAGAACGACGGGCTGATGGTGCCGGCGCTGGCCGTCATCGTGATGCGCGGGAAAAACGCCGCCCGCGCCGCGCCAATGTTGGCATTGGCCGACAGCAGCGCCTGCTCGGCCTGGCGGATATCCGGGCGCTGCGTCAGCAGGTCGGACGGCAGCCCTTCCGGGATATCGCTGATGATCCGCTCGTCGGACAGCCGCATCGGCGCCGGCAGGTTCTGGATCTCGGCGATCGGCTTGCCGACCAGCACTTCGAGCGCGTTCTGGGCCTGCGCGCGCTGGCGGGCCAGCTGCGCGGCCGAGACGCGGGCCTGCGCCACCAGCGATTCGTTGTCGCGCAGGTCGAGCGCCGAGGTGGCGCCCGCGTCGAATCGTTTTTTCGCCAGTTCGAACGTGCTCTGGCGCGCCTCGTAGGTTTCGCGGGCCAGGTCGTACTGCTCGGCGGCGGCGCGTTCGGCCAGATAGGCCTTGGCCACTTCCGACACCAGCGAGATATGCGCGGCGCGGTGAGCTTCCTCGGTCGAAAAGTACTGCGCCAGCGCGGCGTTCGACAGGCTGCGCACGCGGCCGAAGAAGTCCAGCTCCCACTGCGTCACCGACAGGCCCACCTGATAGATGTTGCCCGTGAACGACTGGCCCACCCCGGAGGTCAGGCCCGAGAACTTGCCGCGCTGGAAGCTGGCGTTGCCGTTCACCGTGGGCAGCAGGTCGGCGCGCTGGATCTGGTACTGTGCGCGCGCCTCCTCGATGCGCAGGGCGGCCGTGCGCAGGTCGCGGTTGTTCTCCAGCGACGTGGCGATCAGCGCCTGCAGGCGCGGGTCCGTGAAGAACTCGCGCCAGCCGATGTCGTTGGCCCGGCGCGTTTCACCGGTCTTCACCTCGGCGGCGGCGTAGCCCTCGGGCGCGGCCGGATAGGCCCCCGCCACGGGCGGGGCCGGCTGCTCGTAGCGGGGCGCCAGCGTACAGCCGCTCAGCACCCCGGCGACCAGCAGCAATGCGGTCAAATGCTTTGTCATCGTGAGCGTCATCGTCAGATTTCCTTGCCTTCCATCCGGGCCTGCTCGCGCTCTTCCTGGGCCTTGCTGCCCTTGAACAAGCCGCGCACGACCACGAAGAACACCGGCACCAGGAAGATTGCCAGCACGGTTGCCGTGATCATGCCACCCATCACGCCGGTACCGATGGCGCGCTGGCTACCCGAACCGGCACCCGTGGAGATCGCCAGCGGCAGCACGCCCAGGATGAACGCCATCGACGTCATCAGGATCGGGCGGAACCGCAGGTGCACCGCTTCCAGCGTGGCGTCCACCAGGCTGCGGCCCTGGGCCTGCAGGTCCTTGGCGAATTCCACGATCAGGATGGCGTTCTTCGCCGACAGGCCGATCGTGGCGATCAGGCCCACCTTGAAGTACACGTCATTGGGCATGCCGCGCAGCGTCACGCCAAGCAGCGCGCCAATCACGCCGAGCGGCACCACCAGCAGCACCGCCACCGGGATCGACCAGCTCTCGTACAGCGCGGCCAGGCACAGGAACACGATCACCAGCGACAGCGTGTAGAGGATCGGCTCCTGCGAACCGGCCAGGCGTTCTTCATACGACTGGCCCGACCACTCGAAGCCGAAGCCCGGCGGCAGCTTGGCGAAGTTCTCTTCCATCACGCGCATCGCCTCGCCGGTGGACTGCCCCGGCGCGGCCTGGCCGGCCAGCTTGACGGCCGGCATGCCGTTGTAGCGCTCCAGGCGCGGCGAGCCCATGACCCACTCCGACTTTGCGAACGCCGCAAACGCCACCATGTCGCCATTGGCATTGCGCACGCGCAGCTTGGTCAGGTCGTCCGGCAGGCGGCGGTCCGAGCCCTCGGCCTGGACGATCACGCGGCGCACGCGGCCTTCGTAGATGAAGTCATTCACGTACGACGAGCCGAACGCGATGGACAGCGTCGAATTGATCTCGGCCACCGACACGCCCAGCGCACGCGCCTTCTCGCGGTCGATGTCGATGCGCAGCTGCGGCGCGTCTTCCTGGCCTTCCGGACGCACGCCCTGCAGCTGCGGCGACTTCGCCGCCATGCCCAGCATCATGTTGCGCGCTTCCATCAGCTTGGCGTGGCCCTGGCCCGTGCGGTCCTGCAGGCGGAAGTCGAAGCCGGACGAGTTGCCCAGCTCCGAGATGGCCGGCGGGTTCAGCGGGAAGATGATCGCGTCCTTGATGAACGACAGCGTGCCGAACGCGCGGCCCACCAGCGCCTGTGCGGTGTTTTCGTCACCCGGACGTTCCTTCCAGTCCTTCAGGCGCACGAACGCGATACCGCCGTTCTGGCCGCGGCCGAAGAACGAGAAGCCCGCCACCGTGATCATCTGGTCAACCACCTTCGATTCCTTCTGCAGGTAGTAGTCCTCGATCTGCTTGAGCACGCCGATGGTGCGCTCCTGCGTGGCGCCCGTGGGCAGCTGCACGACCGTGATCATGTAGCCCTGGTCCTCGTCGGGCAGGAACGACGACGGCAGGCGCTGGAACAGCAGCACCACGCCCGCGATGATCAGCGCGTAGATGATCAGGTAGCGGCCGCTGCGGCGCAGGATGCGCGCCACGATGCCCTGGTAGCCGGTCGAGGCCCGCGCGAACGTGCGGTTGAACCAGCCGAAGAAGCCCTTCTTCTCATGGTGGTGGCCCGCTTCCACCGGCTTGAGCAGCGTGGCGCACAGGGCCGGCGTCAACGTCAGCGCCAGGATGGCCGAGAACACCATCGACGAGATCAGCGACAGCGAGAACTGGCGGTAGATGTTGCCGACCGAGCCCGAGAAGAACGCCATCGGGATGAACACGGCGGTCAGCACCAGCGTAATGCCGACGATGGCGCCCGTGATCTGGCCCATGGCCTTGCGCGTGGCTTCACGTGGCGAGAGACCTTCCTCGCTCATGATCCGCTCGACGTTCTCCACCACCACGATGGCATCGTCCACCAGGATACCGATCGCCAGCACCATGCCGAACATGGTCAGCACGTTGATCGAGAACCCGAACGCCAGCATGGCCCCGAACGTGCCGAGCAGCGCCACCGGCACCACCAGCGTGGGGATCAGCGTCGCCCGGAAGTTCTGCAGGAACAGGTACATCACCAGGAACACCAGCACCACGGCTTCGAGCAGCGTCTTGACCACTTCCTCGATCGAGATCTTCACGAAGGCCGAGGTGTCGTAGGGGATGCTGAACTCGTAGTCGGGCGGGAAGAAGCGTTGCAGTTCCTCCATCTTGGCGCGCACGGCAGTGGCCGTCTGCAGCGCATTGCCCGTGGGCGCCAGCTTGATGGCGATGGCCGAGGCCGGCTTGCCGTTGATGCGGGCGAGCGTCGAGTAATCGGCGCCACCCAGTTCCACGCGGCCCACGTCCTTGATGCGCACCGACGAACCGTCCGGGTTCACGCGCAGCAGGATGTTCGAGAACTGTTCGGGCGTGGTCAGCCGGCTTTCGGTGTTGACCGTGGCGTTCAGCTCGGTGCCCTTGGGCGACGGAGTGCCGCCCAGTTCACCCACGGCCACCTGGATGTTCTGCTCGGCCACGGCCGCCGTCACATCGGTGGGGGTCAGGTTGAATCCGGTCAGCTTGGCCGGATCGAGCCAGATCCGCATCGCGTACTCGGTGCCGAACAGGTCGGCCGCACCCACGCCGGGCACGCGGCGGATGGAATCCACCACCTGCGCCGAGACGAAGTTGCCGAGCTCGATCGCGTCCGAATTACCGGACTTCGACGAGACCGTGATGAACATCATGTAGTTGTTGCCGGCCTTGTCGACCCGCACGCCCTGCTGGCGCACCTCCGCCGGCAGGCGCGCTTCCACGCGCTTCAGGCGGTTCTGCACCTCCACGGAGTTCAGGTCCGAGTTCGAGCCCGGCGCGAACGCGATGTTGATCGTGGCCAGCCCCGACGACTCGCTCTGCGACTCGTAATAGAGCAGGTTGGGGGCACCGTTGAGCTCCTGCTCGATCGGCGTGACCACCGAATCCTCGATCGTCTTGGCCGACGCACCGGGGTAGGTGGTACTGACCGTGATGATCGGCGGCGCGATATTCGGATACTGGGCGATCGGCAGCTGCAGGATCGCCAATATGCCGCCCAGCGCGATGATCAGCGCGAGCACCCACGCGAACACCGGCCGGTCGATGAAAAACTTCGCCATGAATCTGGCTCCCTATAAAGGCTTGTCTGGCTTGGCTTGGGGCGGAGGGTCAGCTCTGCTTGGCGGCCGGCTTGGCGTCGGCCTTGCCCTCGGGCGCGGCACCGCCACTGGCGGCGGCCGGCGCCGAGGCGGGCGCCTGCGCGGTCTTCGGGTCCTGGAACGGCACGGCCTTGGCCGGTGCACCCGGCTGCACTTTCTGCAGCCCTTCCACGATCACCTTCTCGCCGCCCTTGAGGCCCTCGGTCACCAACCAGCGATCGTCGATGGCCTGCGGCGCCTTGACCGGCACCGCCGCCACCTTGCCGTCGGCGCCCACCACCATCACGCTGGCGCCCTGGGCGCTGCGGATCAGGGCGCGCTGCGGCACGGTCAGGGCGTTTTCGTCCACGCCCTGCTCGATCTTCACGCGCACGAAGGTGCCCGAGAGCAGTTCACGCTTCGGGTTCGGGAATTCGGCCCGCAGCGTGATGGCGCCCGTGGTCGGGTCTACGGTCATGTCGGTGAACAGCAGCTTGCCGGTGGCGCTGTATTCCTTGTCGCTGGCTTCCGGGAACAGGTGCACGCGGGCACCGCCGTTCACGCCCTTGACCTGGCCCGAGGCGATGGCGGCCCGCAGGCGCGCCACTTCAGAGGCCGGCTGGGTGAACGTGACCCAGATCGGATCGACCTGCTCGACCGTGGTCAGCTTGGTGGCTTCGCCCTTGCCGACCAGCGCGCCCTCGGTGACCAGCGCGCGGCCCACGCGGCCCGAGATCGGCGCCGTCACGGTGGTGTAGCCCAGGTTGATCTGCGCCGTGGTCACGGCAGCCTTGGCGGAGGCAATGTCGGCATTGGCCTGGCCGGCGGCGGCCACGGCCTCGTCGTATTCCTGCTTGCTGACGGCATTCACGGCCACCAGCGGCTTGTAGCGCTCGGCCTTCTGGCGCGCCGACACGGCATTGGCCTCGGCGCGTTCCAGTTGCGCCCTGGCCGAGGCCAGCTGCGCCTGGTACGGGGCCGGATCGATGCGGAACAGTACCTGGCCGGCCTTGACCTCGCCGCCTTCGGTGTAGTTGCGCGACAGCACGATACCTTCGACGCGCGCGCGGACTTCGGCGGTCCGGACGCCTTCCAGGCGGCCCGGCAGCTCGTTGATGACCGACACAGTCGACGGCGTGACCGTGACCACACCCACTTCCGGCGGCGGCATCGCGCCGCCCTGGGGCGCCTTGTCGCCACAGGCGGACAGGGCCAGCGCGGCCACGGTGGCGGCAGCGGCAGCGGCTACGCCGCGGATACGTTGGGACTTCCTCATCGATAACCCCGTGATGGCAATTTGAGTTTCGCCGCAGGCGCCAGAGCGCGCCAATGCCTGGCGCGGGCGCTGCGTACCCCGGGGACGGGGCACGGCGGGCATACAGATGTCACGGGAATCAATCAGGAACGTTTTTGGCGAAGCGACTATTGCGCCACAAAAAAACGTCTTGGCTGATTCCCGAGCAAACGCGTAGTATAGATACATCCGCGCATGTATGTAAGTCAAAATTACGTTGTGCGCCGTTTGCAACACCCCGTATCGGTTGCCTGTTGTGGAATGTTCCCGCCCTGGCAGCACGATTGTTCCATTCACTGTACGATTCGGCCGCCGTGCCAAACGCGCAGACGGCACGCCCCGCCACACCGGCGCGGCGTCAGGAGGCCCGGGCGGCACAACCCTGCCGCGGGTGAGAGAGGAAATGGTCAGACGTACCAAAGAAGAAGCGCTCGAGACGCGCAACCGGATTCTGGATGCGGCGGAAGCCGTCTTCCACGCCCGTGGCGTGGCACGCCCGTCGCTCGCGGATATCGCGGAAGCGGCCGGCGTCACGCGCGGCGCCATCTATTGGCACTTCAAGAACAAGAGCGATGTGTTCGCGGCCATGGCCGACCGCGTCAACCTGCCCGTGGAGGCGCTCTGCGCGCCCGAGCGGCTGGCGCTCCTGACCGATCCGCTTGGCGGCATCCGCGACATCTGCGCGTTCGTGTTCCGCCAGACCGTGACCAACCCGCAATGGCGCCGGGTCTTCGAGATCATCTTCCACAAGTGCGAAATGGTGGAGGACAACGGCGCCATCTTCGAGCGCCAGCGCCAGTCCCACACGGACGGCACGGTCAAGATGCGCGAGCACCTGCGCCTGGCCATGGAGCGCGGCCAGTTGCCCGCCGACCTTGACCTCGACCTGGCCGTCAACGCGTTCCACGCCGCCATTGGCGGGGTGCTGGCGCACTGGCTGTTCTCCCCGTCGGACTTCGACCTGAACCACGAAGCCGAGCGCCTGGCAGACGTCTTCATCGATACGCTGCGCCTGTCGCCGGCCCTGCGCCTGGGCTACAAGCCGCGTCCGATGGCGCCGCTCGACGCCGAGATGGCCGCGCTCTGCGAGCGCCAGCCCCAGCCCACCGCCTGACTTTCCGGCCCGACTAGATGGCCTGGCCGCCCAGCGCCTCGCGCCAGCGCGCCAGGAACGCCTTCTTGCGCAGCGCATCCTGCGCGGCCAGCAGGCCCGGCCCCACGCTGATCGGCTTGAGCGCATAGCCCAGCCGCTCGGCCAGCGCATTGGCGGTGTGGCGGCTCTCGGTATCGGTGCGGATCGTATAGAGCTGCGACGTGGACTTGCCGAGCAGCGCCTGCCCCTCGCGCGACAACAGGTAGTCCAGCCAGAGCCGCGCCGCGTTGGGGTGCGGCGCCCGGCGCGCGATGAATGCCACGCGCGACATCACCAGCGTGTAGTCGCGCGGCGCGATCACGCCGATATCGGCGCCGCGCTCGATCAGCGACAGCGCATACGAACCCAGCAGGTTGTACCCCAGCACCAGCTCGCCGCTGGCAATGCGCTCGATCATCTCGGCCGTGGATGCCGACAGCACCACCTGCGCCCGCCCCAGCGCCTGCGTCAGGTACCAGAACTCCCCGCCCATGCGTGCGTCCTGCTGCGCGAACAGATACCCCACGCCCGACCGCTCCACGTCGTACGTCACCACCTTGCGCCGCCACGGCTGGGCGTGCTCCTGCAGCAGCCGGGCCAGTCCGCTGCGGCTGGTAGGCATCGTCGTGCCGGCGAAATGGCGCCGGTTGTAGACGATCACGGCCGGCTCGAACGTGGTGCCCCAGGCTTCCTCGCGCCATACGGCCCAGCCGGGCAGGCCGCCGCGCTCGGGCGAGTCGTAGCGCTGGGCGTACCCGTCGTTGACGAGCTTGATCTGCAGATCCATGGCCGTGCTCCACAGCACATCGGCATGGCGTGCGCCGGGTGCCGGCGTACCGGCGCCGCTCTCGGCCAGGAAGCGTTCGTGCAGCGCCACGGTGTTCAGGTCTTCGTAGCGCACCCGCACGCCCGGATAACGCGCCTCGAACCCCGCGATCAGCGGCTGCGCCACTTCGAGATCGGTCGACGCGTAGACGTTGACCGACCCCTCGCGCCGCGCACCGGCGATGGTCTCGGCATAGCCGGACGGATAGCCGGCCGGCACCGGCGGCACCGGCTGCGCGAGCGCCGGCCAGCCCGCCGCCATGGCGCCACCGGCCAGCAGCAGGCGGCGGCGCGCGGCGCTGGGCGGAGTCGGCGGATAGGGGAGCAGATCGGACACGGGAACGCGCGCTGGGGGCGATGAGCGGGATCGGCGGGCGCGGCAAGCGGCGCCACGCAGGGCGGAGGTATTATAGGCGCCCGCAGGCAGCCCGCACGGGCCCGTCCTGGGCGAACAGAACGACACGGGTGGAGGAGATCCGGCATGCGCATCCTGCTGGTGGAAGACGAGGTGGAGCTGGCCCGCTGGGTGGCCCGCGCGCTGGAGCAGGGCGGCTTCGTCATCGAGCACGTGGCCGACGGCCTGCAGGCCGACACGCGCCTGGCCGCCGAGGAATACGACGCGGTGGTGCTTGACCTGCGCCTGCCCGGCAAGGACGGGCTGGCCGTGCTCAAGTCCATGCGCGGCCGCGACGACCGCACGCCGGTACTGATCCTGACCGCGCAGGACACGCTCGACGAGCGCGTGCGCGGCCTGAACCTGGGCGCCGACGACTACCTGCCCAAGCCCTTCGCCATTGCCGAACTCGAAGCGCGGCTGCTGGCCCTGATCCGCCGCAGCCGGGGCCGCGCGCACCCGCGCCTGCAGTGCGGCACGCTGGTGTTCGACGGCGAGACGCGCAGCTTCACGCTCGACGGCGCGCCGCTCTCGCTGACGCCGCGCGAATCCACGCTGCTCGGCGCGTTGCTCGCGCGCAGCGGGCAGCCGCTGACCAAGGCGCAGTTGCTCGACAAGGTGTTCTCGCTCGATGCCGACGTCAGCCCCGACGCCATCGAGGTGCTGGTCTACCGGCTGCGCAAGAAGCTCAGCGGCCACGGCGTGACCATCGTCACGTTGCGCGGCTTCGGCTACCTGCTGGAGCCCGAGACACCGGCCACCCCCGCCGCCGATGCCTGACATGTGGCCCCGCCTGCGCGGCAGCCTGCGCCGGCAGTTGCTGGTGCTGCTGGTACCGGCGCTGGCGCTGATGATGGCCGTGGACACCTGGTTCACGTACGGCACGCTGCGCGACGCCGCCAACACCGCCTACGACCGCTCGCTCTATGGCTCGGTGCGCACCATCGACAACGCCATCGGCATGGCGGGCGAGAGCATACAGCTGTCGCTGCCCGACGCGGCCATGGAGATGTTCGAGACCGCCGCGCAGACGCACGTCTTCTACCGCATCTCGATCGAGCGCGACGGCCGCATCGAGACGCTCACCGGCTACGACGACCTGCCCTTGCCGAAGGGCGCGCTGGTCAGCAACGAGACCCGCTTCTACGACGCCGCGTATCGCGGCGATGCCGTGCGCATTGCCGCGATGGCGCGGCCGGTCTATCGCCCCGACGCCCGCATGCGCGTGATCATCCAGGTGGCCGAAACGGCCGAGCCGCGCGCGGCGCTGATCGGCAGCGTCTGGCGCAGCGCGCTGCTGCGCGACGTGGGGCTGATCCTGCTGTCGGCGCTGATCCTCGTCGGCGGCATCACCTACGTGCTCAAGCCGCTGCAGCGCGTGCGCGCCGACGTGCGCGCGCGCTCGCCCGAAGACCTGACGCCGCTCGAATTCGAGCACGTGCCCGTGGAGGTGCGGCCGCTGGTCGATGCGGTGAACCTGCACGTGTCGCGCTCCGAGGCCATGGCGCAGTCTCAGGCGCAGTTCATCGCCGATGCCGCGCACCAGCTGCGCACGCCGCTGGCCATCCTGAAGACCCAGGCCGAGTACGCGCAGCGGCAACTGCAGGGGCGCCACGACAACGCCACGCATGCGGCGGCCGCCGAGGCCGTGGGCGGCATCGTCACGCAACTGGAGCAGGCCGCGCGGCTGACCAACCAGTTGCTGGCGCTGGCCCGCGCCCGCCAGCCGGCGCGCGATACCGGCGACGAGGACGCGGCCCTGACCGTGATTGACGCGCTCGCCGTGGCCGAACAGGTTGCGCTCGACTACCTGCCGCTGGCGCGCGGCAAGCAGCAGGATTTCGGCTGGGAACGTCCCGCCGGCCTGACCCTGCCGATCCGTGCCGACGCCGCGCTACTGCGCGAAGCCTTCGCCAACCTCGTCCACAACGCGATCCAGTACGCCGGCCCGCGCAGCCGCATCACACTGTCGGCGGCGCGGCGCGGTAGGCACGCCGTGCTCGTGGTGGAGGATGACGGCCCCGGCATTCCTGAAGCCGAACGCGAGAAGGTGTTCGCGCGGTTCTACCGGCGGGTGGGCAATGCGGAACCGGGGTCTGGACTAGGACTGGCGATTTCGCGTGAGATGGCCGCGAGGTTTGGCGGCAAGGTCACGCTGCGCGAAGGCGTGCAAGGGCGAGGGGTGAGGGCGGAGATGGAGTTCTTGTTGGTGGAGTGAGAAAGCAATGCAGGATTTTCGAACCCTGCTGGTTGCGCCCCTCTCCCTCTGGGAGACGTGCGAAAACCAAGGGCCGCTCAAGCGTTACTTCACCCCCATCACCGCCCCCTTGCACGGGTCTTCCCGATCCTTCGCCGGCACGCGCACCACCGCGTCGTATCCGGTGTCGGGCGAGTCCGCCTCCAGATACCCGATGCTCAGCACGCGCGCCCCATCGTCGCCCAGCCAGCGCGGCACGCCGACATCGCGGCGCACATGGCCGTTGCCGGCGATCAGCACGGCGCCGCGCCCCGCGTAGGGACGTAGCGTTTCCGCCATCACGGCGTCCCGCGCCGCCTGGGCGTTCAGCATGCCGGGCAGCATCGACTTCGGAAAATGCCCGCAGTGGCTGGCATCGAGCGTGGCGGTCTGCGCCGCGACGAGATCGGCGGGAAGCGCCCGGTCAAGGCCGAGCCGGGTCATCTGGTCGGCGGCAAAGACACCGCCGTAGCCGCCGCGCACGATCTTGCCGGCGTCGGCGCGCGACAGGTTGGCGGCCAGCAGCGGCAGGTCGTACTGCAGCGCCAGTGCGATCACTGGCTTGTAGAGCGCCCAGTCCCAGCCGCTCTTGCCCGACGCCTGCGCAATCAGGTAATCCACGTCGCGCGGGCGCTCGCGGCGGGCGCGGTCGATATCGGCCTGGCGCTCGCGGTCGAACTGCTCCATCGCGATGGCCGGGCGCCAGCCCGCTTCCACCGCCCGCGTCAGTGCCTGCAGCCGCTGCTGCTGCGCGGCGGCGCTGTCGTGCACCTCGCCAAGCAGGACGTAGGATTTGCCCGCGAAACGCTGGCTCATGGCGTCGGGCGACGGTGCGGTTGACGCGCAGGCGCCCAGCAGGGCAGCCGCCGCGAGGCAGGCGAGGGTACGGATCATGGCTTGGGGGACTCCGGTTGCGATGGGGCCTGAGTGGCGGAATGGTTGGGGACGGCGGCGCCGCCGGCACCGGTCTCGGGCACGTACACCATCGACCCGTCCTTCATGCGATACGCGACGCCGGCCTTGATGCCGTCGCCCGAACCCACCTGCCCGCTGGCCTGGTAGCGCACGATCTTCTCGCCCTGGCGCGACACGATTTCCATGTTCGGCTTGCCGGGGTTCGTGATGATCGTCACGTCCTGGTGCGTGAACGGGTTCAGCGGGTTCTGCGCAATGGTGACGAGCAGCGCGGCGATCACCACCAGGAACACGTCGATCAGGTTGACCACCGACAGGATGGGATCGTCGCCCTCGCTTTCGTCGAGGAACTTCATGCGTCGGCCTCCCACGTCGGGCGCGTCTGGCCGAGCCAGACCAGTTCCTCGGCCAGCCAGCGGCGGCGCACGTTGACGACCCAGAACGTGATGCTGGCGGCGATCAGCGCCAGGATCACCGCCGAGAACGCGATGGTCAGGTTCTCGCCCACGTTGGCGAGGTTGCCGCCGGACAGGCTCTTGAGCGCCGGGCCCATCGGGATCATCGTTGCCACCAGCCCGAGCATCGGCGCCACGCGCGTGGCGATGCGCGGCCGTTCCAGCAGCTTGTGCGCGGCCACGTCGAGCGCATCCGCATGGCTGACCTTGTGGCGGCGCGCCCACGCCACCAGCACGTAGCCGCGTCCGGACGCGATCGGATGGCGTCCGCGCAGCCACGCCTGCATCGCAAATTCGCCAAGCGCCCAGAACGCGTAAAGGAACAGCAGGCCAATCAGCGCCAGCGTCGGGTACAGGAACATCTGGCCGACGTCATACATCAGCGTTTCAAGCAGGGTAGGTGTCATGGTCGAGGCAAATCCATACTATATCGATACGATCAATAAATATAGGAATAAAATCAACTTAAGAATCCGTCATATCAATGTCGGCGCAGTCAGCCTGACAGCCGCCGTCGCGCGCTCAGGGCGCCGCCGATCAGCGCGGCAGCCAGGGCAACACCGCCGGCCAGCCAAGATAGCACCGGCACCAGCGCCGCGGCAGGCGACTTTCGCTCCACAAGCTCCATGCCGGTCACCGGCTGCGGCTGAGGCTGTGGCGCGGAAGGGGACGGCGGCGGCGCCTGCGCGGCGGGCGGCCGGGCAGCCGGTGGCGCAGCGGCGGGCGCAGGCGGCGCCGCACGCGGCCGGAGCGGCACGGCAGGGGCCTGCAGCCCGTAGCCGGCCGGCGCCGCCGCCATCGATTGGCGGTAGGTATCGAACTGCCGGTTGCTGCTGCGGATGTCGTGGCGCCGGGCCAGCGTGTCGTAGCGCTGCGCCAGCGTCTTCAGCAGGTCGGCGTCGGCACGCCAGTAGCCCTTGCGCGCCGCCTCCAGCATCCGCTCGATAACCTGCGCCTGGGCCTGCGGCGCGTGGCGCTCGAACCATGCGTCGAGGCCAAGCTGGTGCTTGTCCCTGACGTAGACCTCGGCGAACTCGGTCCACTGGTCGTCGCGCACGATTTCGGGCGCGGTGGCCGTCCAGCCCCAGAAGTTGTTGACCGTATCGAGCACATTCAGCGCACCGCTGTAGCCCTCGGCCTTCATGCCCTCGATCCAGCCCGGGTGGAAGTAGCGCGTGCGCAGTTCGGTCGCCAGGAAGCTGGCGGCGGTTTCGGTCTTCGCGTGGCTCGCGTCGCGGAGGTTCGAGATCAGCAACTCGGGCGCCTTGCCGGTCAGGTGCCGCACCGCCAGGCCGATCCCCCCGAGATACTGGAACGGATCGTCCGTGGTCAGCATGCCGTAGAGGTTCGAACTGCGCGCCAGCAGCGCCCCGTCCACGCCCTTGAGGTTCTCGGCGTAGAGGTTGGCCTGTGGCAGCTTCTCGCCCCAGTGCGCCTCGTCCGGGCCGTACGCGTACTGCATGCGCGACAGGTAGAGGTTGGCCAGCTTCGCGTCGGCGGCCTTGCCGCTGCCGAACGTATCGGTTTCCAGCGCGGCGTCGTTCAGGCCCGTGCCGTAGTTGCCCGACTCGCTGGCGAAGATGCGCGTCACGGCCAGTTCGTCGAGCCGGTCCGGTGCCACGCCGGCCTTCGCCAGCCGCGTGCGCAGCGTGCGCGTGCTGGCCGCCACCGCGTTGTCGGGCTCGGGCTGCGCCGCCGCCAGCTTCACGGCCTCGGCCAGCCACTTCATCAGGTTCGGGAAGTGATCGCGGTACAGGCCCGTGGCCGACAGCACCACATCCACGCGCGGACG
Source organism: Cupriavidus agavae (assembly GCF_004217045.1). GTDB lineage: Bacteria > Pseudomonadota > Gammaproteobacteria > Burkholderiales > Burkholderiaceae > Cupriavidus > Cupriavidus agavae. Next base: position 112,936 of record NZ_SGXM01000003.1, on the reverse strand, counting down.
GCCCAGCTCGCGGGACGGCATCGCCTCCACGCCCACCACGCGGCCGCCGTTGTCCCACTTCGGCCGGATGCCGAGCGCGGCCAGCGCCTGCGCTTCGAGCATGCCCTGGTGCCGCATCGTCTCCACGCTCCATAGCGAAAACGCCAATTTCTTCGGCCACGCGCCATGGCGCTTGCGCCAGTCGGCGATCATCGCCTCGGCGGCGGCCTGTCCGGCCTGCCATGCCTCGCGGCTCGGCACCTTCGACGGATCGAAGCCATAGAGGTTGCGGCCCGTGGGCAGCGCGTCGGGGTTGCGCACGGGGTCGCCGCCGGTGCCCGTCGCCACATGCCGGCCGGCCAGCGCCGCCAGCAGACCTTCGGTCTCGGGCTGGGCGTCGAGGCTGGCGTAAAGCTGCCGCGCACGCTGCATGTCCTCCCGCTGCCTTGCATCGGGCAGGCCATCGAGCGGCGCGTTCTCCACCACGTAGCGATGCACCATCCGGTAAGGCGCGGTCTGCGAGAGCTGCGCGAAGTCCACCGCGAACAGTTCCTCGGGCTCCTCGGGAAACACGCGCGCGAGCCAGTCGCGGCCGAGCATCGCCATGGTCGTGAACAGCCGCAGGCCATCGTCCTGCGAGCGGCCGAAGGTGTGCAGGCCATACGGCTGCAGCGCGCCGCCCAGGTCGTGCAGGTGGGTATGCAGCGCGCCGAGGTAGCCGACGAAATCCTCGCGGGCGCGCGCCTCGGTCCAGTCCATGTCCTCGAAGACGTGCATCGCCCGGCTGCGCGCCAGGATGTCGGCGCCGAGCCGGTCCTTGACGGCGCCCTCGTCCTGGGTCAGGTAGGCATGCAGCTGGTCGTGCAGGTGCGTGAGTTCGGTATGCAGCCCCGCGGGCCGGAACGGCGGCGTCTGGTGGCTGACGATCACGGCACGGCCGCGCCGCTTGGCCTGGATGGCCTCGCCGACGTCATCGACGATGTACGGATAGACCACGGGCACGTCGCCGAGCACCAGATACGGCGGATCGGTGACGGCCAGCGCGCGTTCCTTGCCGGGCGTCCACTCCTGCGTGCCGTGGGTGCCGTAATGCACCAGCGCGTCGCGATCCTGGCGCGCCCAGAGATAGGCGGCCAGATAGAAGTGGTTCAGCGGCGTCCTGGTCGAGTGGTAGAGCGCCTTCTCGTCCGTGGCGCTGCGCTCGCCGCGTGGCGGCACCGGCATCAGCGTCACGTTGCCCACCTGCAGGCGCGGGATCACGAAGCCCGCCTCGCCGTGCCGCGTGGTGGCCATCGACGATTGCCCGGGCTGTCCCCAGCGCTGCGTCACCGCCGCGCGCAGGTCGCCCGGCAGTGCATCGAACCAGGCGCGGTAGGCCGGCATCGGCAGCCACACCGCCCGATCGGCATCGAGCAGCGCCTGCAGCCGGTCCGTGCGATAGAACGGCGCGAGCAGGGCGCCCAGATCGTGTTGCAGCGTGGTCTCGTCCAATGCCCCGGTGCGGTAGCCCGCCGCCTGCAGCGCGGACAGCGTGCCGGCCAGGCTGCGCGGCAGGTTCAGGAACGAGGCCGACAGGTTCTTCTCGCCGGCCGGATAGTTGTAGAACAGGATGGCCACGCGCTTGTCGGCGTTGGGCGCACGCTGCAGCCGGGTCAGCGCCACGGCCTTGCCGGCCACTGCATCGACCTGCGCCGGGATACCCACGATGGCCCCGTCGCGCTTCGAGGTGGCAGCGGCCAGTACCGGGTCCACCACACCGGCCAGTTCGGGTTGCACGAGATAGAAGGGTGTATCGGTCAGGCTGATGCCGTGCGGATCGGCGGCCCAGTCGTCGGCGTCGCCCTTGCGGTAGGGCATGACCTGCAGCACCGGCACGCCAAGCGCCTCGAACTCGGCCTTGCGGCCCTGCGGGTTCAGCATGATCTGGCCGTTGACGAGCACGTCGACCAGGCGCCTGCCGCCGGGCGCCGCCATGCGCGTGATGCCGTCAGCCTCCATGACCGGGCCGTAGAACACCAGCGCCCGCGCGTGACGCGCCTCGATGCGCGCGATCAGTTCGTCGACGAACGCACTGTCGAGGCCCGATACGTACGCCTGATGGATGGCGACGCCGATCACCGGCGTGCCCTCGGCGCCCGACACCCGCAGCGCCTCGGCCGGCGTGGTCGTGATGACGTCGGGCAGCCGCGGGTGATAGTAGGCGGCCTTCGGAAACAGTACCGGCGCAGGAATCGACGGGTCGCTGCGCAGCCGGAACTGTTCGGCGGCCAGCGTGCGCAGCATCGCGTCGAAGTTGGCGCGCCCGCCGTTCGCGTAGTAGCGCTGCAGCCGCTGCGCCAGCCCATCGTCCACCCCATGCGCCTCGTAGCGCTCGGTGGCCAGCAGCACGCGCGGCGTGTTCGATGCGGTCCACAGCGGCCCCAGTTGCGCGAGCATCGCCGCGACGATGTGGTCGCGCGGCGCGTCGACGATCAGCAGGTCCGCCTGCGTCGTAAAAACGCCAATTTCCTGCGGCGACAACTTCTCGATATAGCGCGCTTCCAGCGCCATGCCGAACCGCTGCGCCATCTCGCGCAGCGGTTCGAACTTGCCGGCCGGCACCGGGGACGTGGTCAGCACGTGCACGGTCGGCGCAGCGTGTGCCGCGTGCGACATCTGCGCGAGCAGCATGGCCAGCAACAGCCCCAGCCAGGCCAGCCATCGCGCCTGCCTCGCCATCGTCGTCGTGATGGTTGTCGTTATGGTTGTCGCTGCCGATTGTGGGGACATCGTAGTTTTCCTAATCCCTCAGAACGCGACCGTGACGCCGGCCGATACCGTGCGCCCCGGCTGCGTATAGAAGTCGACACCGGCCTCCGTGGCACTGACGCCCGTCTTGCGGACATCGCCCCAAAGCCAGTACTTCTTGTCGAACAGGTTGTTGACCGCAAGCGTCAGCGTGGCGCGCTTGCCAAAGCGCCACCACGCCTGCAGGTCGACCACGCCATAGCCACCGGGGCGGAAGTACGTGATGCGCGTGTCGTCGGTGCGCGTCACGGCCCGGGCGCCGCGCCAGCGCAACGCAGCCCCCGGCCCATCGGCGCGTGCCGGCTCCCACGTCAGGCCGGCCGACGCGCGCAGCGGCGAGACGCTGTTGAGCGGCTGGTCGTTCTGCTCGTTGGTGCCGTGCGCATAGGCCACCGCCCCGTCGACGCGCCAGGCGGGCGCCAGTTGCCATGACCCGCGCCACTCGGCGCCGTAGATGCGTACCTTCGACAGATTGCGGTACTGGTATGTCCCGCGCAGCCCCGCAAGGCAGGACGGATCGGACGGGCAGTTCAGCCGCGCCTGCTCGATGAAGTCGGTGTAGCGGTTGTCGAAGATCGCCACGCTGCTCTGCACTGTCTGGCCGGTGTAGCGCACGCCCACCTCGAACGAGCGGCTTTTCTCGGGGTCGAGGTCGGCGTTCGGCGCCGCTCCGTAGCCCTGCACCGGGTTGCGGAAGCCGCCATTGATCTCGCGGTAGTTCGGCGCGCGATAGCCGAAAACATACTGCGCCCAGAGGTTGACGTGCTCCGTGGCCTGCCACAGCGCCGACAGCTTGGGCGACAGGTTGCCGTCGCGCTTGCTGACCGCCGTCTGTCCGGCCGCGTTGCTGTAGAGCGGGTCGTTCTCGGGGCCGAGCGAATAGTGGTCGTAGCGCAGCCCCGGGGTCAGCGTGAAGCGGCCGTCGAGCAAGCGCAGTTCGTCCTGCACGAACACGCCCACCTGGCGCGTCTCGCCCTTCGGGAAGTCGTGCAGCGGGAAGTTCTCGCCCGCCAGCGATTTCGACACCGCGCCCGTGGTGGTGTTGAACGTGGTGACGTCGCGCCCTTCCTCCGAGGTGGTGTTGACGACATCGACCCCGCCGATCACGCGATGCCCGACGCTGCCGGTCTGGAACGCCTTGTCGGCCTGCAGGTTGAAGCCGGCCTGCGCCTGCTCGAAATCGAAGGCGAGCGCCACGTTGCAGGTGTTCGGCCCGCCGCGCGTGCCCGAGCAGCCGCTGCTGGTACGGCTGCGCACCTGGTTGGTGTGCGTGTTCGAGAGGCTTTTCTGGTAGTAGACCGCGGCGGTCAGGCGGTCGAGCAGGCCGTTGCCGGGGCGCCATTCGTAGTCCAGCGAGACACGGTTGCGCTCCATGTCCTCGGTGCCGTCGGCGAAGGGCACGCGCGGCAGGGCGGGCGAGAGCCGCAGCATGTCGGTGCTGCTGCTGGCGTCCCGGTGCTCGAAGGCCAGCCGCAGGCGCTGGCGCGGCGTGACGTCGAACACGAGCTTGCCCAGGTAGGCGTTGCTTTCCGCGTCCTGCGGATTGGGCGTGCTGCGCGCCACCGAGACCGAATCGTCGCCGCCCATGTTCTTCATTGCATGGGCCGTGCGGTGCGCGTACATGAACAGGCCCCTGAGCCGCGCGGTGCCGCCGGCCACGCCCGCGGTCTGGCGGAACCCGTCATCGATGCCGTTCCATTCGAGCCCGACCTCGGCGCCGGCGGACTTGCCGCCCATCAGGTCCTCGGGGTCCCTGGTCGCGTACGACACCACGCCGCCGATGGCGTCGGAGCCGTACAGGCTCGACGCCGGCCCGCGCAACACTTCGACCCGCTTCAGGAACGAGAACTCGGGCGCCTCGCGCGTGGCGGTAGAGATGTTCGACGGCCCGCCGCCGCTGTAGTAGTCGGGCAGCCGGACGCCATCGACCATCTGCAGCACGCGGTTGTCTTCGATGCCGCGGATGTTGATGCTGCCGGCGCCAAAGCGCCGGCGGTCGCGCGGCACGTCGATGTCGGGTTCGTCGGCGAACAGGCCGGTCTCGTCAACGGGCATGGCCTGCCTGATCCTGCGCGCGTCCTCGACGGTGATGGTCGAGGCCACCGCGTCGGCCCGTTCCTCGGTACGCGTGGCCGTGACCACCACCTCCGCAAGCTCGCGCGCCTCCCCCGCCCAGAGCGGCGCGCTCAGCATGGCGCAGACGGCGGCGACCGGTGTCGCCCGGACAGCGGCGCACGAACGCGCCCCCAGCAAACTGCGTGTCATCGGATTTTCCCCCTGATGGAAAGCGATAGCGCTGGCTGGCTGGGATGCCGCGCGGCAGGTGACTGCCGGACGTCAGGGGGCGGATGGCTGGCATGCGTGCACGGCGGGCCCTGTGGTTGAGGTGGGCCATCCGCCGCAAACGAGAATTATTCTCGTTTGTTTCCGAGTCGACAAGCCCCATGGCCGGGGCCTGCCGAAGCGCGATACGGAGGTGTTGCCGGGGAGAGACAGGCCGGGCGGCTCCAGAGGCGAAGCGGCCCGGCCATCCATGCATTACTGCATCAATGTGTGACAGCCGCGGGCTGCTTGACGGCCACCGGGTTGCCCTCGGCGTCGATCTGCAGCGGGCCGGTGCCCGAGTACTTGTCCAGCGCCAGGTAGATCACCGGCGTGATGAACAGCGTGATGACCTGCGAGAACAGCAGGCCGCCCACCACGGCCAGGCCGAGCGGCTGGCGCAGCTCGGCGCCGGCGCCAAGCCCGAGCGCCAGCGGCAGGGCGCCCATCACGGCGGCGAACGTGGTCATCATGATCGGGCGGAAGCGCAGCAGGCACGCCTGCCGGATGGCCCGGGCCGGGTGCATGCCCTGCTCGCGCTGCGCCGCCAGCGCGAAGTCGATCATCATGATCGCGTTCTTCTTGACGATGCCGATCAGCATCAGCACGCCGATTGTTGCAATCAGAGACAGTTCGACGTTGAACAGGTACAACGTAGCCAAAGCGCCAATTGCAGCGGATGGCAGGCCGGCCAGGATCGTCAGCGGGTGGATGTAGCTCTCGTACAGCACGCCCAGCAGGGTGTAGATCACCGCGATGGCCGCCACCAGCAGCACCACCTGCGTGGCCTGCGACGACTGGAACACGGCCGCGTCGCCGCCCCAGCTCGTGAAGATCGACGGCGGCACCTCCAGCTCCTGCTTGTACTTCTCCATCAGCTTCGAGGCGTCCCCGAGCGGGGCGCCCGGCGCCAGGTTGAACGACACCGTGACCGATGGCAGTTGCCCCTGGTGGTTCACGGCAATCGGCCCCACGCGGCGCTCGGTGGTGGCGAAGGCCGAGACCGGCACCATCTGCCCGGTCTTGCTGCGCACGTAGAGCTTGGAGAACGCGGTCTCGTCGACGCGGTCCACATCGGCGGCGGTCAGGATCACGTAGTAGTTGTCGATCGGCGTATAGATCGTGGAGACCTGCCGCTCGCCAAACGCCGTGTACAGCGCGGTGCGCACGTCCTGGATCTGCACGCCCAGCGCGTTGGCCTTGTCGCGGTCGATGGTCAGGTGCGCTTCCAGCCCCGACTGCTGCGAATCGCTGGTCACGTCGCGGAACATCGGCTCGGCGCGCATCCTGGCCATGAGCTTGTCGCTGAACTCCTGCAACTGTCCGGCCTTCACGCTCTGCAGCGTGTACTGGTAGCGGCTCTTGCTCTGGCGGCCGCCCAGGCGCAGGTTCTGCACCGGCGAGAAATACACCTGCAGCCCCGGCACGCCCGCCACGTCGCGGCGCAGCGATTCCACCACCTGCGGCATCTTCGGGCGCTCGTCCAGCGGCTTGAGCTCCACGAACATCCGGCCCGTGTTGATGGCCGGCGACGGCCCGCCGCCAATCGACGCCACCACGCTCTTGACCGATGGATTGGCGCGGATGCGCTCGGCGGCGTCGCGCAGGCGGTCGGACATGGCCTCGAACGAGATGTCCTGCGGCCCCTCGGCATTGACCTGGATCTGGCCAATGTCTTCCTCGGGGAAGAATCCCTTCGGAATCTTGACGAACATCACCGCCGTCAGCACGAAGGTCAGCCCGGCAACGCCGAGTACGACGCGGCGGTGCGCCAGGCACCAGTCCAGCCCGCGTGCGTACTTGTGGAGCGTCCACTCGAAGAGGTCTTCGAACCACTGCGTGGAGCGCATGCCGATGGTCGGCTTCTGCACCACGCGATGCGCGGGCGCGCCGGCGGGGTGGTCGCCGTAGGCGTGCTGGGACTCGTCCACGGGCACGTTCTCGGCCGACAGGAAGCGCGCGCAGAGCATCGGGATCAGCGTCAGCGAGACCAGCGCCGACACCAGGATCGACAGCGACACCACGGCTGCGAACTCGTGGAACAGCAGCCCGATCACGCCCGGCATGAAGAAGATCGGGATGAACACGGCCACCAGCGAGATCGAGATCGACAGGATCGTGAAGCCCATCTCGCGCGAGCCCACCAGCGCGGCCTTGAGCGGCGGCACGCCCTCCTCGATGTGGCGCACGATGTTTTCCAGCATCACGATGGCGTCGTCCACCACCAGGCCCACGGCCAGCGTGATGGCCAGCAGCGACACGTTGTCGAGGCTGTAGCCGAACGCCTTCATCAGCGCCACGGTGCCGATCAGCGAGATCGGCAGCGACACCGTGGGAATCAGCGTGGCCGCCGCGCGGCGCAGGAACAGGAAGATCACCAGCACCACCAGCGCCACGGTCAGCGCCAGCGTGAACTGCACGTCGTGGATCGATTCGCGGATCGACCGGGAGCGGTCGTTGACCACGGCCACGTTGACCGAATCGGGCATCTGCTGGCGCAGGCGCGGCAGCGCATCGCGCACCGCGTCGACCACCGCCACGGTGTTGGCGTCGGGCTGGCGCTGCACGGCCAGCACGATCGAGCGCTCGTTATTGAGCCAGCTGCCGGTCTTGATCGTCTCGACGCTGTCTTCCACCTCGGCCACGTCCGAGAGCCGCACCACCGCGCCGCTGGGCTGGCTGGCCACGATGATGTTGCGGAACGCCTCGGCGCTGGTCATCTGGCGGTTGGCCTGGATCGTCAGCGTCTGGCGGGCGCCGTCGAGCGTGCCGACCGGCGTGTTGGCGTTGGCGCGGTTCAGCGCCACGGCCAGTTCGTCGAGCGTCAGGCCGCGCGCGGCCAGCGCGTCGGGGTGGGCGCGCACGCGCACCGAAAAGCGCTTCTGGCCGTAGATCTGTACCTGGGCCACGCCGGGCAGCGTGGCCAGCGTGGGCGAGATCAGGTTGTCGCCAAAGGCGTTCAGTTCGCCCAGGCTCATCGACGGCGAGTTGATCGCCAGCAGGATCACGGGCGCGTCGGCCGGGTTCACCTTGCGGTACGACGGCGGCACCGTCATCTCGATCGGCAGCGAGCGCTGGGCGCGGAACAGCGCCGCCTGCACGTCCACGGCCGCGTCGTCGATGTTGCGGTCGCTGTTGAATTCGATCGTGATGCTGGAGTTGCCGAGCGTGTTCGACGAACTGATCACGGTCACGCCCGGAATCGTCGCGAACTGCTTCTCCAGCTGCGTGGCCACCGAGGCGGCCATGGTCTCGGGGCTCGCCCCGGGCAGCGTGGCGGTGACCTGGATCACCGGCGAGTTGAAGCTGGGCAGCGCGGCGATCGGAATCGTCGGATACAGCACGATGCCGGTGACGATGACGGCCAGGCACAGCAGCACCGTCATCACGGGCCGGCGGATACAGAGCTCGGACAGCGTCATGGCTTCAGTGTCCGTTGCCGTTGGCGGCCGGGGCGGCCGGCGCCGAGGCACCGCGCGCCGGCGCCTCGCGCACCGGGCTGCCCGGGCGCAGGTTCTGCGCGCCTTCGGTCACCACGCGGGCGCCGGGCTGCACGCCCTCGACCACGGCGGCGGCGGCCGTGGTCACCACCACCTTGACCGGTACGCGGGCCACCTTGCTGTCGGGCTGCACCACATAGACGAAGCGGCCCTCGGGACCAGTCACCACGGCTTGCGGCGGCACGCTCAGCGCACCCTTGAGGGTCTGCACCGTGGCGTTGACGTTGGCATAGGTGCCCGGCCAGAGCCGGTTCTCGGCGTTGTCGAACGTCGCCTTGACGCGGATGCTGCCGTATTGCGGGTCCACCGTGTTGTCGACGAACGTGATCCTGCCCGTGACCGGCGCCTTGTTGCCGTCGTTGGGCTGGGCCGTGACCGCCACCGGGCCGGCGCGCAGCGCATCGCGCAGCGCGGCCAGTTGCCGCTCCGGCAGCGTGAACGTGACCGTGATCGGCGCGATCTGGGCCACGATGACCATCGGCACGGCGTTGGCCGGCGTCACCAGCGAACCCGGGAAGACGTTGATCACGCCGGTCCGCCCGCCAATCGTCGCGCGGATGGTGCCGTAGCTGATAGCCACCTGGCTGGCCTCGATGGCGGCCTGGTCGGCACGCAGCGTGGCCTCGAAGCCGTCCACGCGGGCCTGGGCCGTATCCACGGCGCTGCGCGAGATGAAATTGCGCTGGAGCAGCTCCTGGCTGCGCGAGAGGTTGCGGCGCGCGTCGGAGAGGTCGGCCTGGTCGCGCATCAGCTGGGCGCGCGCCTTGGCCAGGTTGGCCTCGTCCATGCGGGTGTCGAGCGTGAACAGCAGGTCGCCCGGCTTCACGGTCTGGCCTTCCTTGATGTGCACGGTACGCACCGTGCTGGACACCTGCGGGCGCACCTCCACGGTCTGCATGGCCGTGACGGTGCCGTTGGCGTTGACCTCCACCGGCACGTCGCCCTGCTGCACCAGCGCCGTGGTCACGGCGGCGGCGGTCGGGCCCTTGGCCACCGGCTTCGGCGCCAGCCACGTCTTCCAGCCGAACCAGCCGGCGGCAAGCACCGCCAGCACCACGACTGCCACCACCCATGGCGATGTCCGGCCACGGCCCGTGCTGGCGGCCGCGCTCCAGTTCCCATCGACGAAGCCTTTCGGCCGGTCGATCCCGTCTGATTTCATGTGAGGACCCTCGAATGCCGCATGGCGCGCTCCCCAAAACGTGGCACCGGCGTCATGGCACCGGTTTTTGCCCGCGCAAACCGCTACTAGTACCGCGCCTCGCCCTGGCTGGCAAAGCGCGTTGTATTACAAGCCATTACAGCATCGATGGGGACGGATGGCGGGCCAACGGGAAGGCAGGTCCTGAAATGGCCAGAATGCTTGTATCTGACCTAAAACATTAGCAGAAAAGCCTGCGCCAGCCACTGGGGATTAACGAGGGAAATACCGGTTTGGGCGGCGGTGGGCGGCTCTGGCGCGCCCGGATCAGGCGTTTTCGCAGCGGTTCAGGCTGGCCAGCGACACCGTGCGCGGGCCGGGCTGCAGCACCAGGCTGTCGCCGGCGCGGATGACGCCGGGGCGCGCCACGCCCAGGTACACGCCCGAAAAGCCACTGCGCATCATGTCGCGCACGGCCTGCGCGTAGCCCAACGCGGCATTGAACTTGTAGCAGGGTCGACGTGGCGATTTCACCACAAACTCGACATCGCCGATGCACAGGCGGTCGTCCACCCATAGCGCGGTTTCCAGCAGGCCCTGGGTGGTCAGGTTCTCGCCCATCGCCCCGAACGCCAGCGGACGCTCGGATTCCTCCACGCCGGCCTCGCGCCGCCGGGCATTCCACCAGGTGTAATGCTCGATCGGATAGGCATAGACCGCGCGGTCCGGGCCGCCGTGGACGCTGCGGTCCACCTGTTCGTCGCCGGCCATGCCAAGGCGGTGCACGCCGACCGCGATCGGATGGTGCTGGGTACTGAGGGGGTGCTTGCGGATGGCCGACATCACCACGGCCTCGGTGCCGGCGCCGGCCACCACCAGCGGCAGCGCGGTGCCAACGTTGACAGCCAGCACGCGGCCGACGGCTGCGCCGCCGGCGCCCATCGGACTCGGACGCGGATCGGATTCGGCCACGGTACGCCCTCCTTGCGTGTGCGGGGCCCGCGCGGGTGCCCCTTCACGGGTGCCACGCGCTGACGTTGTGAACCGAGTGTACCGGCTCGTCCACGCGTTTGAGGATGGGTAATGTGGGGAAACAGACGCTCCCCGAGCCCCGCACGCGCGCCGCAGAAGGCGCGCCGGGGCAGGGTGCCTCAGCGCGAGAGCGCCGGCGTCAGGGCTTTCGGATTGACGATGCTGTCGTGCTTGCCGCCCAGCACGTCGAGGATGTTCTGGAACGCGGTGCGGAAGTACAGCTCGTAGCTGTCGCGCTCCACATAGCCCAGGTGCGGCGTGCAGATGCAGTTCTCCATGCGCAGCAGCGCGTGGCCCTGCAGGATCGGCTCCGATTCGAACACGTCCACGGCGGCCATGCCGGGCCGCCCCCGGTTCAGCGCCGCCACCAGCGCGTTTTCCTCGATCAGCTCGGCGCGGCTCGTGTTGACGAACAGCGCCGTGGGCTTCATGCGCTGCAGGTCGGCCAGCTTGACGATGCCGCGTGTCTCGTCGTTCAGGCGCAGGTGCAGCGTCAGTACGTCGCTGTCGGCAAACAGCTGGTCAACCGATTCGGCCACGTTCAGGCCGTCCTCGCGCGCGCCCTGCTGCGACGCCTCGCGGCCCCAGACCAGCACGTTCATGCCGAACGCGCGGCCGTAGCCGGCCAGCAGCCTGCCGATCTTGCCGTAGCCCCAGATGCCCAGCGTCTGCCCGCGCAGCACCTGGCCCAGGCCGAAGTTGGGCGGCATCGTGGTCGATTTGAGCCCCGACTGCTGCCACGCGCCATGCTTGAGGCTGGCCACGTACTGCGGAATGCGGCGCTGGGCCGCCATGATCAGCGCCCAGGTCAGTTCGGCCGGCGCCACCGGCGACCCCACGCCCTGCAGCACGGCCACGCCGCGCTCGGTACAGGCGTCGAGGTCCACATGGCTGCCGGCGCGGCCGGTCTGGCTGATGATCTTGAGCTTGGGCAGCTTCTCGAGCAACTGCCGCGTCACACGCGTGCGTTCGCGGATCAGGACCAGTGCTTCCACATCTCCCAGGCGGGCGGCCAACTGGCCCACGCCCTTGACGGTGTTGTTGAACACCTTGACGTCGTGCCCTTCCAGCAGGGAAAAGCAGGGCAGCTTGCGCACGGCGTCCTGGTAATCGTCGAGAACGGCAATCTTCATTGGTGACTCTTTGAACTCGGGGGCTTGGTGCGGGCGGCCACAGAATCAGCGCGCGCCGGACAGTATTGTTGGCTTCCCTGGTGCAACATCGGCCGCAGACAGGACGGCGCGGCAGGCCCGCGCCAACAGCGGCGCGCAGGGATCTCGGACAGCCATTCTGACAGGGGCGACAATGCTGCGCAGCAAAAAACAGGGGGGCCGTACAGTGGTATTCTTGCCCGCTCCCGCGACGCGACAGCGCGGTCGAGCCATGCTCCCGCCTGCTGTCCGCCGCCGGACAATGCCCGACCGGCCCCTGCCGCCCGTCAGAAACGGACGAAGCGCAACTGTATCGCAGCCGCAGGCGCCCCCGCGACCCTTTGCACCCGATTGGTCGCCGCCGAGTTGTAACGGGATGTGACCCGCCCCCCCGCGTACTGCCTTCGCGCAGCGGCGCTGGCCCGGACTTCCCCCCGCGCACTCCGCATCTGGCCCTGCCGGCCGGGCATCGCACGAATTCTTTTTCGCTTTGGAGCACTAGATGAACCACCCCACAATGCAAGGCACCCCCGCACTGAACGTGCCGGCCTGGGTCAAGAACCAGAAACTGGTGGCCTGGGTCGCAGAGATCGCCGCGCTGACCAAGCCCGACCAGATCTACTGGTGCGACGGCTCGCAGGAAGAGTACGACCGCCTGTGCGAGCAGATGGTCGCCGCGGGCACCATGCAGCGCCTGAACCCGGCCAAGCGCAAGAACTCGTTCCTGGCGCTGTCGGACCCCTCCGATGTGGCGCGTGTCGAGGACCGCACCTTCATCTGCTCCGAGAAGAAGGAAGACGCCGGCCCCACCAACAACTGGACGGCCCCGGCCGAGATGCGCCAGACGCTGTCGGGCCTGTTCGACGGCTGCATGCGCGGCCGCACCATGTACGTGGTGCCGTTCTCGATGGGCCCGCTGGGTTCGCCGATCGCGCATATCGGCGTGGAACTGTCCGATTCGCCCTACGTGGCCGTGAACATGCGCATCATGACCCGCATGGGCCGCGCCGTGTATGACGTGCTCGGCGCCGATGGCGAGTTCGTGCCGTGCGTGCACACCGTGGGCAAGCCGCTGGCCGCTGGCGAGCAGGACGTGCCGTGGCCGTGCAACAAGACCAAGTACATCGTCCACTTCCCGGAATCGCGTGAGATCTGGTCGTTCGGCTCGGGCTACGGCGGCAACGCGCTGCTGGGCAAGAAGTGCTTTGCACTGCGCATCGCATCGACCATGGGCCGCGACGAGGGCTGGCTGGCCGAGCACATGCTGATCCTGGGCGTGACCTCGCCCGAGGGCAAGAAGTACCACGTGGCCGCCGCCTTCCCGTCGGCCTGCGGCAAGACCAACTTCGCCATGCTGATTCCGCCCAAGGGCTTCGAGGGCTGGAAGGTCACCACGATCGGCGACGACATCGCCTGGATCAAGCCGGGCCAGGACGGCCGCCTGTATGCGATCAACCCCGAGGCCGGCTACTTCGGCGTGGCCCCGGGCACGAGCGAGAAGACCAACTACAACGCGATGGCGACGCTCAGGGAAAATGTCATCTTCACCAACGTGGCGCTGACCGATGACGGCGACGTGTGGTGGGAAGGCATGACCAAGGAAGCCCCGGCACACCTGATCGACTGGCAAGGCAAGGACTGGACGCCGGCCATCGCGAAGGAAACCGGCGCCAAGGCCGCGCACCCGAACGCCCGCTTCACCGCGCCGGCCTCGCAGTGCCCGTCGATCGACGACAACTGGGACAACCCCGCCGGCGTGGCCATCGATGCATTCATCTTCGGCGGCCGCCGCAGCACCACGGTGCCGCTGGTGACCGAGGCCCGCAACTGGACCGAAGGCGTCTACATGGCTGCCACGATGGGTTCGGAAACCACCGCCGCCGCCGCCGGCCAGCAAGGCGTGGTGCGCCGCGACCCGTTCGCCATGCTGCCGTTCTGCGGCTACAACATGAGCGACTACTTCGGCCACTGGCTGGCCCTCGGCAAGAAGCTGGAGGCATCGGGCGCCCGGCTGCCGAAGTTCTACTGCGTGAACTGGTTCCGCAAGGACGCCGACGGCAACTTCGTCTGGCCGGGCTTCGGCGAGAACATGCGCGTGCTGTCGTGGATGATCGACCGCGTGGAAGGCCGTGGCGAAGGCGTGGATCACGTGTTCGGCACGTCGCCGCGCTACGACGACCTGAACTGGGACGACCTGGCCTTCACGGCCGAGCAGTTCGAACAGGTCACGTCGATCGACCACGCCGCCTGGCAACAGGAACTGGCCCTGCACGACGAACTGTTCACCCAGCTCAAGCACAACCTGCCGCAGGCCCTGGTGGAAACCAAGGACACGCTGGCCAAGCGCCTGGGCTGAGCTTCGCTGCTTGCCTGACAGGAAAGCCGACCGGTGAAAGCCGGTCGGCTTTTTTGTTTGACGCGCTCAGCCTTTCACGGCCTCGCGCTGCCGCTTGAACAGCTTCAGGTCGGCGGCGCCGAACAGCTGGCTGCGTCCCACCTCGGCGCGCGGCGCAACCTTCCCGTCGCGCACCAGACGCCGAAATGTCGCTATCGAAACCTCCAGGCCGGCATCAAGCCGGCCTGAGTGGTGGGGCGGAGGTCATCGCTACCGATACAACACCTGCGGCAGCCACAGCCCGATTCCCGGGAAGATGTACAGCAGCGCCAGCGCCACGATCTGTATCGCCATGAACGGCAGCATGCCGGCGAAGATCTGGTTCAGCGTGACGTGGGGCGGAGCCACGCCCTTGAGGTAGAACGCGGCCATGGCCACGGGTGGGGAGAGGAAGGCCGTCTGCAGGTTCAGCGCCACCAGCAGGCCGAAGAACAGCGGGTCGATGCCGAAGTTGTCGAGCAGGGGGATGAAGATCGGCATGAAGATGATGATGATCTCGGTCCATTCCAGCGGCCAGCCGAGCAGGAAGATGATGACCTGCGCCAGGATCATGAACTGTATCGGCGAGAGGTCCATCGACAGCACCCATTCCTCGACCAGCGCCTGGCCGCCCAGCAGCGCGAACGCGGCCGAGAAGATCGACGAGCCGACGAACAGCCAGCAGACCATGGCGCTGGTCTTCACGGTCAGGAAGACCGAATCGCGCACCACGGTGTAGTTGAGCTGCCCGTACGCCGCGGCCAGCAGCGCGCCGCCGAGCGAACCTACCGCTGCGGCCTCGGTTGGCGTGGCCAGCCCGAACACGATCGAGCCGAGCACGGCCAGGATCATCACCGCGAGCGGGAAGAACGACGCCAGCAGCATCTTGAACACTTCGAGCCGCGCGAAGTTGAAGAACCAGTAGAACACCGCCAGGATGGCGACAAGCACGGCCAGCGTGATCCAGAACCACGCCGGGGCGGGACGGCTGCCCGCTTCGGCCACCTCGGGCACCGCTGGCGCGGCGGTCTGCGCGGCCGGCGCGACATCCTGCGGCGCGGCCGGCTTTGGCGTGACGTTGTCGGCGGGCGGCGGCTGCAGGCTGTCGGTGCTGGCTTCCGAAGGCGGCGCCTGCAGATCGTCGAAGCTGGATTCCGTGCTCTCGGCCACCGCGCCCATTTCCACCAGCCCCGGCCCCTGCGCGGCGCGCGGCGCGGTCACTGCCGCGTACATCAGGCTCATCACCAGCGCGACGAAGATCGCCGGCATCAGCACCACGCCCAGTTGCCGCGCGATGTAGCCGGCCGGCACGCTGGCGTTGCGGCGGCCCTTGATGGCCAGCAGCAGCGCGGGCAGGGCGCGTTCGCTGAAGTTCTCGCGCAGCGTGGTGGCGAAGCCCGACAGCGGGATGCGGCGCTCCTCGGCCGACAGCGGCGGCGCCATCGAGGGCTTCAGCTTGGCGATGATGATCGCGTAGAGGATGTAGAGCCCGGCCAGCATCAGCCCCGGGAAGAACGCGCCGGCATAGAGCTGCACCACCGACACGCCTGCCGTGGCGCCGTAGACGATCAGCAGCACCGAGGGCGGGATCAGGATGCCCAGGCACCCGCCCGCCGTGACGGCGCCGGCCGACAACTGCGTGCTGTACCCGGCGCGCAGCATCGCCGGGAAGGCCAGCAGCCCCATCAGCGTGACCACGGCGCCCACGATGCCGGTGGCCGTGGCAAACACCGCGCACGTGATCAGCGTGGCCACCGCCAGCGAGCCCGGCAGCCAGGCCAGCGCCAGGTGCAGGCTGCGGAACAGCTTCTCGATCAGGTTGGCGCGCTCGACCAGATAGCCCATGAATACGAACAGCGGGATCGAGATCAGCACGTCGTTGGTCATCACCGCGTAGGCGCGCTGCACCATCAGGTCCAGCGTCTGCGCCACGGCGATCTCGGGGTTCGCGTGCCGGTAGGCCAGCCACGAGAACAGCACCCCCATGCCCATCAGCGTGAAGGCCGTGGGAAAGCCGAGCATGATCGCCACGACGATCAGCGCCAGCATCAGCAGCCCGAGATGGCCGTTTGTCCAATCGGCAGGCGAGGGCATGAAAAAGGCCACGGCGCCGACGATCAGGATCATCAGCGATACGCCAAACCACAGTTCCTTTCTCATCGCGCCGGGTCTCCCGCCTTGGTCGGATGGGTGGGGGCCGCGCCGGGGTCTGCCAGCGCGGGGTCCTGTCCCACCATCTGCTTGAGCTTGTCGACGTCCACTTCCTCCACGTCGTCCTCGCGCGCCGGCCAGTGCCCGTTACGCAGGCACAGCACGCAGCGCGCGGCCTCGGCCACGCCCTGCAGCAGCAGCAACGCACCCGCCACCGGGATCACGGCCTTGAACGGGTAGATGGGCGGCCCGTCGGCGGCAATCGACGAGTGCTCGTTCTGCGCGAGCGACACCTCGAAGAAATCGATGCCGGCCCACGCCAGTGCGATCACGCCCGGGAAGAAGAACAGCAGGTACAGCACGAGGTCGATGCCCGCCTGGGCGCGCGGCGCCAGGAAGCCATAGAGGATGTCGCCGCGCACGTGGCCGCGCTTGGCCAGCGTGTAGGCGCCGCCGAGCATGAACAACGCCCCGTAGAGCATGTTGCTGGCGTCGAATACCCAGGCGTGCGGCGCGTCCAGAACGTAGCGCGAGAACACCTCGTAGCTGATCATCAGGGTGAGCCCGATGATCAGCCACGCGGCGGCCTGCCCCACGAACGTGCTGATCCGGTCAATGCCGAGCAGCAGTCTTTGCACAGGAAGGCTCCGTCGAAGTCCTGCCGTGGATTACGCTTTCTTCGCGCCGAAGTAGTGCTGCGAGGCCATGCGGTACTCGACGTTGGTATCGTTCTGCCAGCGCGTGGTGCGCTGGGCGAACGTCCGCATCGAGTCGTTGACCTTCTTGAACATCGGATTCTCCTTCTCCTTGCGCGCCACGATCTCGTCCCAGATCTTGAGCTGCGCCTGGAGCACGCTGTTCGGCGTGGCGTAGAACTTCACGCCCTGCTGCTGCAGCGCCTGGTAATCCTTGGAGTAGCGGTCGATGGCCTTGATCGACATCTCGGCCGAGCTGGCGTCCACCGCGTTGGCGATCAGCGCGCGCAGCTTGGGCGAGAGCGCGTCGTAGCGCTTCTTGTTGAACAGGATCTCGAACTGCTCCGAGCTCTGGTGGAAGCTGCGCAGCATGCAGACCTTCGACACATCCTGGAAGCCCAGCGCGCGGTCCGAGCTGGCATTGTTGAACTCGGCCGCGTCGAGCAGGCCCCGGTCCAGCGCCGGCACGATCTCGGCGCCCGGCAGCGCGTTCACCGCCGCGCCCAGCCCCGTGAAGATGTCGATCGACAAACCCACGGTGCGGAACTTGAGGCCCTTGAAGTCCTCGGGCTTGGTGATCGGCTTCTTGAACCAGCCCAGCGGCTGGGTGGGCATCGGGCCGTACAGGAACGACACCACGTCGAGGTTCAGGCTGCGGTAGATCTCTTCCTGCAGCTCCTTGCCGCCACCGTACTTGTGCCAGGCCAGCACCATGTTCGGGTCCATGCCGAAGCCCGGGCCCGACCCCCACAGCGCCAGCGCCGAGTTCTTGCCGTACCAGTAGGCAATCACGCCGTGGCCGCCGTCGAGCGTGCCCTTGCTGACCGCGTCGATCAGGTCGAACGCCTTGACCACGGCGCCGGCGGGCAGCAGCTCGATCTTGAGCTCGCCGCCGGACATGTCGTTGACCTTCTTGACGAAATCGCCCGCGAACTCGTGAAAGATGTCCTTGGTCGGCCACGTGCTCTGCCACCGCATCGTGACCGGACCCTGGGCCTTCACGATTGACGGAAAGCCCATCGTCGCCGCACCTGCGGCCGCCGCCGTGGCACCGCCGATGAATCCCCGCCGCGAAACCGTCTCCCCGGCACCACTGGTGCCGTCCTTGCGCCTTGCTGCCATGACCGTCTCCCCTTGTGTGTTGGACGAACAACCACTGCGCGGCTGCCGCGCCGGCCGCGCGGGCAGGGGCCCGCAAGGCTGGTGCGACGACTCGATGGAAATGGAGATGCAGTGCGAGGCCAGGGACGCGTCGTATTTTTCTTAATTCCGCACGGACTGCGTGAAGCCTGTCTCAGCAGACAGACATCGGGCCTTCGGTTGTCTTGATCTTAGGCAGTGGAAATCACGTTAACAATGTAGGGAATACCCGATTCGAACCTGTGTTCGCTACGCAGACGGTCCGCCGTCGCCTTCCACGCCCAGTTGCTGCACCGCATACCGCACCAGTCCGGCGCGGCCCTCGATGGCGAGCTTGCGCTTCAGATTGAGCCGGTGCGTCTCGACGGTACGCACCGACACGCCCAGTTGGGCGGCAATTTCCTTGTTGGCCAGGCCCTGCCCGATGCGGTGCAGGATGTCGCGCTCGCGCGGCGTCAGCGCGTCCACCGGGCTGGCGGCCAGTTCCGCCATGCCCCGGGCGATGCGCGCGCTGTAGAACACGCGCCCCGCCAGCACGGCCTGGATGGCGGCCATCAGCTCGTCGGCCGGCGCGTCCTTGAGCACATAGCCGCGCGCACCGGCCCGCACGGCCTGGCGCACGTACTCGAGGTTGTCGTGCATCGACACCACCAGCACGGCCAGTTCCGGATACCGGTCGTGCAACGCCCCGGCCAGCGCAATGCCGCCCATGCCGCGCATGCCGATGTCGGTGATCACGAGTTCGGGCAGGCTGCCCGGCGGCGCGCTGGCCAGCCACGCCAGCGCCCCCTCGCCATCGTCGGCCTCGCCCACCACCTCCAGTCCGGGCTGCAGGGACAGGTGCATGCGCATGCCGTCGCGCACCAGCGCGTGGTCGTCGATCAGCAGCACGCGGGCCGGGGCGCCGGAGGAAACGGTGGCGAGGTCTTCGTGGTGCGAATCGGTCATGACAGCGAAAGTTCGGGCATACGGGAATTCAGGGGCAGCGCGGCCACGAGCCGCGTGCCGGCGGGCGTCGATACCACGTCGAACTGGCCGCCCAGCGCGGCCATGCGTTCGCGCAGGTTGCGCAGGCCGATGCCGCGCAGCGGATCGTGCTGCATGCGGGCGACATCGAAACCGGTGCCGTTGTCGCGCACGGTGAGCCGCGTGGCGGACGCTCCGTATTCGAGCTGCACCGCGACATGCGTGGCGTGGGCGTGCCGCTCCACGTTGGTCAGCGCCTCCTGCGCGATGCGGAACAGCGCCGTGGCTTGCTCGTCGCCAAGCGGGCGCGGCGCGCCGTCCTGCGTGACCGCCACGGTCAGCGTGCTGCCGGCCTGCATCTCGCGCGCCAGATGCTCCAGCGCGGCGAACAGGCCCAGGTCATCGAGCAGGGCAGGGCGGAGGTTGTGCGCCACACGTCGTACTTCATTGAAAACGGAGTCCAGCCGGTTCAGTGCCATGCCGAGGATCGGCGCCACCGCCGCGCCTTCGGACGGCGCCGTGCGGATGCGGTTGGTGGCCGCCTCCAGCACGAGCTTCACCGACACCAGCAACTGGCTGATGCCATCGTGCAGTTCGCGCGAGAGCCGCGCCCGCTCCTCCTCCTGCGACTGCACCACGCGCTGCGCCAGTTGCCGCAGCTTGGCGTCGGCCTCGCGGTGCTCGCTGATATTGAGGGCCAGCCCGCTGGCCGCCACCAGCAGGATGCTGATGGCCGCGATCACGCCGATCCACGCCATGGTTTCGCGGATATCGGTCTCGGCGCGCGCGTCGAGCCGGCGCAGCGTCTGCTCCACATCGTCGAGGTAGATGCCGGTGCCGAGCATCCAGTTCCAGCCCGGCACCGCCACCACGTAGCCGAGCTTGGGCGCCAGTTGCTGCGACGACGGCTTCTGCCACATGTAGCGCACCGAGCCGCCGCCGGCACGGGCCGCCGCAATCAGTTTCTGGATCGTCAGCGCACCCTCGGGGTCGCGCATCAGCCACAGGTCCTGGCCCACCAGTTCGGGCTGGCGCGGGTGCATCAGGTTGCGGCCCTGCAGGTCGTAGAGGAAGAAATAGCCGTCGGGGCCATAGTCGAGCCGGGCCAGCGCCGCCATGGCCGCCGCACGCGTGGCGGCGTCCGTGCGGCCCGATTCCACCATTGGCGCAATCGCGCTCCTGGCCAGGTCAACGTAGTGGCGCAGTTCGGTTTCCTTGCTCTGCAGATAGGCAGATTCCACCAGCGCGCGCTCGTGGCGCGCCAGCGCCGTGGCCTGGAATTTCACGGCCAGCGCGATGCCCATCATCGCAACAGCCAGCGGCGCGACGGCGAGCAAAAGGATCTTTTGGCGGAGTTTCATCTGTACCGGGGGTAAACACCGATGCCGGGAGGCCGCTTGACTTCGTCGGTGTACGTACTACTACGCAAGCTTGTTGCGTAGTTTCGCGCTTGTGCCGACATGGGCGGGTGTCAATACTACACGCCGGTTCGCGCCCGGGCTTGCCCGTTGCGCAAATCGACGCAGTAGGTGCACCGCGGCCCGGGCGACTTCGCCGATCCCGGATGCACTGCCTGCCTGCACGACCAGATCCGGGACCAGACGAGTACAGACCGGGCGCCGCAGACATCCAGGAGACCTCCCTTTTCCGCGCGATCGTCGGCGGCCGCATCCGGCACCGCCCCCGCTGCCCCGAAACGTCTGTCGACGCAGGTACTTTTCAGCCGGTCTGAGGAGACCCTTCAATATGAATCGCATCGGACAACACCTGTTGTGGCTGGCCGTCGCCGTACTCGGCGCGTTTGCCTTCGCCACTGTCGCGCTGGGGCGCGGTGAAGCCGTCAGCGCACTGTGGATCGTGGTTGCCGCGCTCTGCATCTACCTGATCGCCTACCGCTACTACAGCCGCTTCATCGCCGACAAGGTGATGCAGCTCGACCCCAAACGCATGACGCCCGCGTGGCGCCACAACGACGGCCTGGACTACGTGCCGACCAACAAGGCGGTGCTGTTCGGCCACCACTTCGCTGCCATCGCAGGCGCCGGGCCGCTGGTGGGCCCCGTGCTGGCCGCGCAGATGGGCTACCTGCCCGGCATGCTGTGGCTGCTGGCCGGCGTGGTGTTTGCCGGCGCGGTGCAGGACTTCATGGTCCTGTTCATCTCCACGCGCCGCGACGGCCGCAGCCTGGGCGACCTGGTCAAGTCCGAAATGGGCACCGTGCCCGGCATGATCGCGCTGTTCGGCTGCTTCATGATCATGATCATCATCCTGGCGGTGCTGGCATTGATCGTGGTGAAGGCGCTGGCCGATTCGCCGTGGGGCACGTTCACCGTGGCCGTGACGATCCCGATCGCCATCTTCATGGGCATCTACACGCGCTACATCCGCCCGGGCCGCATCGGCGAGGTGTCGGTGATCGGCTTCGTGCTGCTGATGCTGGCCATCATCGGCGGCCAGTACGTGCACGAGAGCGCCACGCTGGCGCCGCTGTTCACGTACGACGGCAAGGCGCTGACCTGGATGCTGATCGGCTACGGTTTCGTGGCCGCCGTGCTGCCGGTGTGGCTGCTGCTCGCGCCGCGTGACTATCTCTCCACCTTCCTGAAGATCGGCACGATCATCGCGCTGGCCATCGGCATCCTGATCGTGGCCCCCGAACTGAAGATGCCGGCGCTGACCCAGTTCGCGGCGGGCGGCGGTCCGGTGTGGTCGGGCAACCTGTTCCCGTTCCTGTTCATCACGATCGCCTGCGGCGCCGTGTCGGGCTTCCACGCCCTGATCTCGTCGGGCACCACGCCCAAGCTGCTGGAGAACGAAACCCACGCGCGCTTCATCGGCTACGGCGCGATGCTGGCCGAGTCGTTCGTCGCCATCATGGCGCTGGTGGCCGCCTCGGTCATCGAGCCGGGCGTCTACTTCGCCATGAACAGCCCGGCCGCCGTGATCGGCACCTCGCCCGAAGCCGTGGCCGCCACGGTCTCTACGTGGGGTTTCGTGATCACGCCTGACGTGCTGATCCAGACCGCCAAGGATGTTGGCGAAAATACGATCATCTCGCGCGCCGGCGGCGCCCCGACGCTGGCCGTGGGCATCGCGCACATCCTGCACCAGGTGGTGGGCGGCCAGGCCATGATGGCGTTCTGGTACCACTTCGCCATCCTGTTCGAGGCGCTGTTCATCCTGACCGCCGTCGACGCAGGCACCCGTGCCGGCCGCTTCATGCTGCAGGATCTGCTGGGCAGCTTCGTGCCGGCGCTCAAGAAGACCGAGTCGCTGACCGCCAACCTGATCGCCACCGGCCTGACCGTGGCGGCCTGGGGCTACTTCCTCTATCAGGGCGTGGTCGATCCGCTGGGCGGCATCAACACGCTGTGGCCGCTGTTCGGTATCTCCAACCAGATGCTGGCCGCCGTGGCGCTGGTGCTGGGCACGTGCGTGCTGGTCAAGATGAAGCGCGGCCAGTACGCGTGGGTGACGCTGGTGCCGACGTGCTGGCTGCTGATCTGCACGCTGACGGCCGGCTGGCAGAAGCTGTTCCATCCGGATCCGAAGGTCAGCTTCCTGACGCACGCCGAGAAGTTCAGCGCAGCCATTGCCGAAGGCAAGGTGCTGGCCCCGGCCAAGTCGATGGAGCAGATGCACCGCATCGTGTTCAACGACTACCTGGACGCCGGCCTGTGCGCGCTGTTCATGTTCGTGGTGCTGTCGATCGTGTTCTACGGCTTCAAGACCGCGCTGCAGGCGCGCGGCGCCTCGAAGCGCACAGACCGCGAGACCCCGTTCGAACCGCTGCCGGCGCAGGCGTCGGCGCAGTCCTGATCCATCCTGACCAAAGGCTCACGGAGGCCACCATCATGCTCGAACAGATCGGAACCATGGGACGTTACCTGGGACAGTCGCTGCGGCTGATGGTCGGCCTGCCCGACTACCAGACCTACGTGGCCCACATGGAGGCCACCCACCCCGACCGGGCACCCATGACGTACGAGGAATTCTTCCGCGAACGCCAGGAAGCCCGCTACGGCGGCGGGCAAGGGAAGTGCTGCTGACGCTGGCGGCCCTTGCCACCATGGAAACGGCTCCCATGCGGGAGCCGTTTTTTTTACCTGGGTCGGCCGGTCAATTTGTGACGCCAGATTGCACCGTGTGGCGCCGTAGCATCAACTTTTAACGCGCCGATACCGTTTCCGGAGCGGGTTACAGGGCCTCACATCTGGTTACAGCAACAGCAGGGCTCCTTCTCTACACTCCGGTTCCAGATACACACCAAATAAGGAAAATACGATGTCGCGTCATCTCCGCAACCTGACTCTGGCCCTTGCGCTCTCGGCAGCAGCTCTGCCGGCGTTCGCAGGCGGCGATCTGAACAACGCACTGGGCGGTGGCCTGGGTGGCGTGGCAGGTGCAGCCGTGGGCGGCGCACTGGGCGGCAGCACCGGCGCCATCCTCGGCGGTGCCGTAGGCGGCGGCGCCGGCGGCGCCCTGACGTCGAGCAAGCGCGAACGCACGGGCGCCATCATCGGCGGCGCGCTCGGCGGCGGCGCCGGCACGGCAGCGGGCAACGCCATGGGCGGCCGCACCGGCGGCCTGATCGGCGCCGGCCTTGGCGGCGCGGCAGGCTCCGCCCTGGGCGGCAACGTCTCGCGCAGCAACTCCTACGACGACGACCGCCGCTACTACAAGCGCAGCAAGCACAAGCACCGTCATCGCCACTACCGTGACTGATTTGCGCGGTGAGGCATGAAAACGGGCTCTTCGGAGCCCGTTTTCGTTTTTGAGAGTCGTCTCATAGCGTAGGCAGAGATCTTCCATTAGACTAGCTAAGTGTATTAGCTAGGAGAAGTGGGATGCTGACCGTCAACATGCACGACGCCAAGACCCAGTTGTCGAAGCTGGTTGAAGCAATCGAGTCCGGAAGTCAGGAAGAAATCATCATCGCCCGGAATGGCAAGCCGGCTGCGCGGCTCATTCCCATGCCGGTGGGTACAGTCTCGCAGCGGATCGGTGGAGGCCGGGCATTGCTCGGATCCCAAGTGGATGACCTTACGTTGGAGCAGTTCAACGAGAGCGATGACGAGATTGCGGCCAGGTTCCTGGGGGATGGACGTTGAAGCTCCTGTTGGATACTCACATTGCGCTATGGGCGGCAAAGGGATCGGCGAATCTTCCGTCCGCCGCGGCCGCGCTGATCGGCGATGCAAGCAATGAGATTTATGTTTCTGTCATTAGTCTCTGGGAAATCGGGGTCAAGGCATCGAACGGCAAGCTAGACGTGACCGCCACGCAAGCGTCGACCGTTTTCGATATTTGCGGATACCGTACGCTGGACATCAACAGATTCCATATACGGACGCTGGACGGCTTGGCCATGTGCCCTGGCCATAAGGACCCGTTCGACCGAATGCTCGTGGCGCAAGCACTGACCGAGGGCATGACCCTCGTGACGGCCGATGCGAAGATGACCGCGTACCGTCCAACAACTCGCGTCGTTTGACCCCAAAAAACAAAAAGCCCGCACCAACCGGTACGGGCTTCTTCTGTCCTGCGGGGGGAAAGCTTACAGCTTGGCGCCGTCCGTGAACACGTCGAACGGGGCCTTGGCGCCGTCGGTGAACGTATCGAACTTGCCCGACTTCGCACCATCGGTGAACGGGTCGAACTTGCCGACCTTGGCGCCGTCCGTGTACGGGTCGAACTTCGTGGCCTTGGCGCCGTCGGTGTAGGGGTCGAAGTTACCGGCCTTGGCAAAGGCGGGCGCAGCCGACAGGGCAACGGTCAGGGCGGCAATCAGGGCAATCTGGCGCTTCATGATATCTTTCCTTCACTTTCACTGTGGATGCCGGATTCACGTGCTGTTGCTGCGCTGCGGCATCGAATGAAGGGATATTAGGCATTTCCCTGATATGCATAAATAGCCCGATCCACAATGATTGATTGTTGTTTCGACAATAAATCATCCCTATCGGGGAAAAGTTCAGGGCGAAGACGGGGGACTGTGCCATGGATCGGTTGCAATCGATGCGCGTGTTCGCCAAGGTCGTGGAGCTGGGAAGCTTTGCCCGTGCGGCGCAGCAACTCGAAATGTCCAATGCCGTGGTCACCCGCTACGTGGCCGATCTCGAAAGCCACCTGGGCACCCGCCTGCTGAACCGCACCACCCGCAGCCTGTCGCTGACCGACGCCGGCGAGACCTACCTCCAGCGCTGCGCCCAGATCCTCGAAGACGTCGAGGAGGCCGAATCGATCGTCACCGCGCGCAGCCAGTCGCTGTCCGGCACGTTACGGCTCATCACCCCGGTGATGTTCGGCTTGCATCTGCTGCCGCAGATCCTGGAACGCTTCCACCGCCTGTACCCCGAGATCGTGTTCGACGTGCAGTTGTCGGACCGCATGGTCGATATCGTCGAAGAAGGGCGCGACGTGGGCGTGATGCTGTCCGACCTCGGCCTCGGCTCCCACCTGGTGGCGCGGCCGCTGATTTCGGCTGAGATCGTGCTCTGCGCGTCGCCGGGATACCTGCGCGAGCACCCGCCGCTGCGCACCGCCCACGACCTGACCAGCCATCGTGCCATTGCCATGCGGCTGCCGACTGCCGAGCACGAGTGGACGCTGTCGGGCCCCGAAGGCGAGGTCACCGTGCCGATCCGGCCCGGCCTGCTCTGCAGCAACGCCGAACTGGCGCACCAGGCGGCGCTGGCCGACATGGGCATTGCGATGCTGTCGTCCTACCTGGCGCGCCCCAACATCGAGGCGGGGCGCCTGATGCACATCCTGCCGCAGTACCAACTGCCGCGCCGCGACGTCAGCGTGGTCTACCCGAGCCGGAAATTCCTGCCGACCAAGGTGCGCGCATTCATCGACTTCCTGCTCGAAGAAGGCAAGCAGCGCGCCGGCGACGCCGAACCCGAGCCGCCCGGCCGGCAATGACTGGCACCCGGAATGGCGAAACGGCGAGGTTCACACCTCGCCGTTCCGTTTTCCGCCACCGGTGAAGGTGAGCGGTTACTCTTCCGCGTCCGCCGTCTGCTTGCTCGATGCGCGCGCCTTCTTGGCGGCAGGCGCCTTGGCGGCGGCAGTCTTCGCAGCCGTCTTGGTCGCAGCCGTCTTGGTCGCCGCCGTCTTGGCCGCGGCCTTCTTCGCAGGCGCCTTCTTGGCCGGCACCTTCCTGGCAGCCGCGGTCTTCACCGGCGCCGCCTCGGCTGCCTCGTCGTGGTCCGCGCCCTTCGTGGCGGCCTTGGCTGCCGTCTTCGCGCCGGGCTTGCCCGCCTTGGGTTCGCGGGCCTCGAACTCGAAGCCGATCTTGCCGTCCGGCTGCTTGACCAGGAACGCCTTGAAGTTGCGACCGGTCCGCGACGACTTGAACCCCGTCAGCAGGTCGGTCCGGCCGGCCGACAGCAGCTTGCCGATCTGCTCGGGCGACACCTCCTGCTGCAGGATGATCTTGCCCGTGGTGAAGTCGCAGGTCTTCTCCGGCCCCACCGCGTGCTCGCAGACGTACTTCATGCCGTGCTCGTAGACCGAGCCATTGCACTTGGGGCAGTGGCCCAGCGGCGTCTGCGCGCTGAAATCGACCGGCTCGCCATCGCTGTCGTCGTCGTTCTGGCCGAAGTCGAACTCCATCTTCCAGTTGCCGTCGTCGTCATGAGCCAGCTTCAGGATGGCGGCGAACGGGCGCCCCATCTTGCTGCGGAAGCCCTGCAGCGGACCGATTTCCTTCTTCAGCAGCAGTTCCTCGACTTCCTCGATCTCGAACTGGCGCCCGCCCGGAATCTTGCTGATCGAGAACTCGCAGTTCGTGCAGGCAAAGCGGCGGTAGTTCTCCTTGACCTGCCCGCCGCACTGCGGGCACGGCGTGTCCAGCGTGGCGTAGTCGCCGGGAATGGTGTCGCTGTCGTATTCCTTGGCGCGCTTGACGATCTGCTGCGTCATCTGCGCGATCTCGCGCATGAACTCGTCGCGCTTGAGCCGGCCGCGCTCGATCTGAGACAGCTTGTGCTCCCACTCGCCGGTCAGCTCGGCCTGCGTCAGTTCCAGCACGCCCAGCCCGCGCAGCAGCGTCATCAGCTGGAACGCCTTGGCCGTCGGAATCAGCTCGCGGCCCTCGCGCACCAGGTATTTCTCGGTCAGCAGCCCTTCGATGATGGCCGCACGCGTGGCCGGCGTGCCCAGGCCCTTGCCGGCCATGGCCTCGCGCAGCGCGTCGTCGTCCACCAGCTTGCCGGCGCCTTCCATGGCCGACAGCAGTGTCGCTTCGTTATAGCGGGCCGGCGGGCGCGTGGTCAGGCCCACGGCGTCCACCTTGTCGGTCTTGACCTTCTCGTCCTTCTGCACCGGAACAAGGTTGGCGTCCTTGTCGTCCTTGCCCTGCGCCTCGCGGCCGTAGATCACTAGCCAGCCGGGATTGACCAGCACCTTGCCCTCGGTCTTGAAGTGGTGGCCGGCCACCTCGGTGATACGCGTGGTGACCTGGAACTCGGCAGCCGGGAAGAACACGGCCAGGAAGCGGCGCACCACCAGGTCGTACAGCTTCTGCTCGGGCTCCGACAGGTTCTTCGGTGCCTGCAGCGTCGGGATGATGGCGAAGTGATCGCTGATCTTGCTGTTGTCGAAGATCTTCTTGTTCGGCTTGACCCAGCCGCTCGACAGGATCTTCTTGGCGTGCGGCAGGTAGTTCGGCGAGCTGTCGGCCAGCATTTCCATGGTCTGCTTGACCGTGTCCAGGTAGTCCTCGGGCAGCGCGCGGGCATCGGTACGCGGGTAGGTCAGCACCTTGTGCTTCTCGTACAGCGCCTGGGCCAGGCCCAGCGTGTTCTTGGCCGAGAAGCCGAAGCGCGAGTTGGCCTCGCGCTGCAGCGTGGTCAGGTCGAACAGCGCCGGCGACTGCTGCGTGGACGGTTTCGATTCCTCGCTGACCGTGCCCGGCTTGTCGCGGCACGCGGCCACGATGCTCTTGGCCTCGGCCTCGCTCCACAGGCGCGATTCGCGCGCCTCGGGGTCGAACTCGTTCTTCTTGAACTTCGGATCGAACCAGCGGCCCTCGTACAGGCCCGCCGCGGCGATGAACTCGGCACGGACCTCCCAGTAGTCGCGCGGCACGAAGTGCTTGATCTTCTCTTCGCGCTCCACCACGATCGACAGCGTCGGGGTCTGCACCCGGCCCACCGTGGTCAGGAAGAACCCGCCGCCCTTGCTGTTGAACGCGGTCATCGCCCGCGTGCCGTTGATGCCCACGAGCCAGTCGGCCTCGGAGCGGCAGCGCGCGGCGTCGGCCAGCGGCATCATTTCCTCGTCGGCGCGCAGCGCGGCAAACCCGTCGCGAATGGCCTGCGGCGTCATCGACTGCAGCCAGAGCCGGCGCACCGGCTGCTTGGCCTTGGCCTGCTGCGCAATCAGGCGGAAGATCAGCTCGCCTTCGCGCCCCGCGTCGCAGGCATTGATCAGACCTGTCACGTCCTTGCGCTTGATCAAGCGGTTCAGCACCTTGAGGCGCGACTCGGTCTTGGCGATCGGGCGCAGGTCGAAGTGCGGCGGAATCACCGGCAGGTTGGCGAAGCTCCACTTGCCGCGCTTGACTTCATATTCGTCAGGCGCCGCGATCTCGACGAGGTGGCCCACGGCCGAGGACAGCACGAAGTCGTCGCTCTCGAAATATTCGTCGTGCTTGGCAAAGCCCCCGAGGGCGCGCGCGATATCGGCGGCAACCGATGGCTTTTCCGCGATGATGAGGGCTTTAGACATTCAACGGGTCCTTGTGGCGCGGCGCTCCGAAATGAGCAGCCTGCACCTCTTGAAATTCACGGCAAACTATGTAAACAGCACGCCTGGGCTTTGAGGCGCCAATAATAAGCGCGGTTTCGACGGGCGTGCAAGCCGCCCCCCTCGCCGCATGGCTCCCGGCCTCAGCCGTTTCCGGTGCCTTGGCCAAGTAGCCAGGGCAGCACTTCAGGAAATTGCGATGCCGCCGCCGGCATGGCGGCGCCTCTGGCGAGCATCCGGTCCAGCACGTCGAGGTGTGGCAACACCGTTCCGTAAAAATGCGGTGCCCCGCCTGCAACAGGCTGAATCAATACAGTAGGAAAATTTTCGATGTCGATGTCCTCACCGAGCGTGTCGGAGTGGGTTTCGACGTCGATCCAGACAAAACAGTCGTTCGGGTAGCGCGCCGCCAGCACGGCAAAGCCATCCTGGTATTGCTTGCAGGTGCCGCACCAGTCGGCGCACAGACAGGCCACCAGCCGGCCGCCGGGGCGCTCGGCCAGCGCCCGGCTGACGGCGCCGGGGTCCTGTTCGGGGTAGTAAACGGCCATTGCAAGAGAAGTATGAGGCGAACGCAATACCGCGGATCATGCCAGACGCCGGTAACGGTTGCCCGGCAGCCGCTCCGCCGCGCCCTCCAGCTCCAACTGGAGAAGTGCCGCAGACACCGCTTCGGCGTCGATCCCACTGCGCTCGCAGAGGGTGTCGAACGTGACAGGATCATAGGACAGCGCGCCGCCGAACAGGTCGGCCGCCGTCTCCGGCGCGGCGCAGGCCCGCGCCGGCATGGCCGGAGCCGGCCGCGTACCCAGATCGGCGAACTCCTCGAACACGTCCTCGGGCGCTTCCACGAGCTTGGCGCCCTGGCGGATCAGCCTGTGGCACCCGCGCGAAAGCTCGGCGTGGATCGATCCCGGAATCGCAAAGACCTCCCGCCCGATCTCGGACGCCAGCCGCGCCGTGATCAGCGACCCCGACCGCTCGGCCGCCTCCACCACCAGCACGCCCCGGGCGAGCGCCGCGATAATGCGGTTGCGGCGCGGAAAGTGGTTCGCCCGCCCCGGCGTACCCAGCGGAAACTCGCTGACGATGGCGCCGCCCGCATCGACGATGCGGTGCGCCAGACCGTGATGCCGGGCCGGATAGACGATATCCACGCCGGTCCCCACCACGGCCACGGTATTGCCCGGCCCTTCGAGCGCCGCGGCGTGGGCGGCCGCGTCGATGCCGAGCGCCAGCCCCGAGACCACGGCCAGGCCAGCCCGCGAAAACGCCTGCGCAAACCCCTGCGCGTTGCGCACGCCCTGTGCCGTGGCGTGCCGTGCGCCGACGATGCCGAGCGCGTGTGCCTGCAGCCTTGCCACATTCCCATTGATATAGAGCGCCAGCGGCGGGTCGGCCAGGTCGAGCAGCCGCGCGGGGTAGCCGGCATCGGCCATCGTCACGAAAGCGTGGTCTGGCGCGTCAAGCCATTGGCAGGTGCGGGCGATGCGGGCAGCCATCGCGTCGTCAGGCGGGCCCAGCAGGGCGCGCACGGCAGCAGGCTCGGCCACTTCGCGCAGGCGCGCGGCGTCCTGGGCCAGCACGGCCTGGGGCAGGCCGAACGCCGCCAGCAGGTTGCGGGCGGTGCGGGCCGGAACGCCGGGGGTCGTGGTCAGGCGGACCCAGGCGGCGACGTCAGCGGGGTCGCAGGTCGATACGGTCATCGGCAAGCGGCAGGACGGCGCACGGGGCGCCATCCCGGCCGGTCACTGCGGCGTCGTGGCGAGGTCGCCCACCTTCATCACGTTGGTGGCATCGGTCACCAGCGCGTAGGCAATGCCCGGGAAGACGCGGTAGACATAGGCCAGCCCGTAGCGGTCATCGGGCAGCGTGATCGTGCGGTTGCGGTCGGTGGAATCCTTGACCTTGCCGCCCGAACGCGACAGCGCCAGCACGTGGCCCGGCTCCAGCCCGGCATTGGCACCCACGTTCAGCACCACCACCTGCTTGGCGCCGCCGTACTCCACGCCGCCATAGACCGCCGCGATGCGGGCCTGGACGTTGGTGTCCGGCGCGTGCGGCACATAGCGCACGGCCTCGCGCGCCGGCTGCGGCAGCAGCAGCGAGCCCGCGCCCATTTCCTGCGGGGACTGCGTGACCTGCACGGTAGACACCGCATCGGGGCCCTCGGGCCCGCGCGTCAGCCGTACGTTGCCCTGGTACTGCGCCTCGTAGCCGAGGACGGCCCTGCTCACCGGGTCGTAGACGGGCTGGGCCGGCTTGAAGGCCTGCCAGTCGCTGCCCACGCTGTCGGTCGGCGCAATGCCGCGCACGTAGCCGGTATCGCCACGGCCCATGTAGACACGGGCGTCGGGCAGCGCCACGATGCGGGCCGAAGTGGCCACGGTCTGCTGGTCCACCACGAGCGGACGCATCAGGAACGGCTCGATATCGGACGCCGGTATGCTCGGAATCGCGTTGCCGCTGTCGCCATCGCCCCGCACGCGCGGCGACAGGCGGACATCGCCGCCCGCCACGCCGCCGGGCGCGGTGGTCGAGAGATAGGCGCGGCCATCGCGCTGGACCAGATACAGGATCTGGCCCGGATAGATCAGGTGCGGATTGCGGATCTGCTGGCGGTTCATGCCCCACAGCGCCGGCCAGCGCCACGGCTGGCGCAGGTATTTGCCCGAAATGCCCCAGAGCGTGTCGCCCGAGCGCACCGTGTACTGGCTCGGCGCGCCGGATGCCAGTTCCGAAACGGGGATACCCTGCTGGGCAGTGACGTCGGCCTCGGCGCGCTGCGCGGGCGAGACGGCCAGTTCCGCAGCCTGGACGGCTGCGGCGGCGCCTGCTGTGACGCATGCAGCACTCAACATGACGAGGGTGAACGCGTGCAGCCTGCGGCCCGACGCCGCCTGTTGTTTGGTAAGATCGCGCATTTTCCTGAACCGGTCGGGAGACCAACCGGATTGACCCTAGGTAGAGCGTGCCTGCTGCGGCGCGCCTTGAATTTTTGTACTAGCGCCCCGATTCTGCATGTAAACCCCGCACGCCGCAACGGCGGCCGGGCAGTGAACAGCACCCGGCGTTGCGCCCGAGCATCATGGCCAAACTCGATATCCTCACCTATCCCGATCCTCGCCTGCACAAGGTGGCAAAGCCCGTGGCGGTGGTGGACGACCGCATCCGCCAACTGGTCGGCGACATGGCGGAAACCATGTACGAAGCGCCCGGCATCGGCCTGGCGGCCACGCAGGTGGACGTGCACGAACGCGTCATCGTGATCGACGTTTCCGAGTCGCGCGACGCGCTGATGGTCTTCATCAATCCCGAGATCGTCTGGGCCAGCGACAACCGCAAGGTCTGGGAAGAGGGCTGCCTGTCGGTGCCCGAGGTCTACGACCGCGTGGAGCGCCCGGACCGCGTCAAGGTGCGCGCGCTCAACGAGCGCGGCGAGACCTGGGAGATCGATGCCGACGACCTGCTCGCCGTATGTATACAGCACGAGATCGACCATCTCGACGGCAAGGTGTTCGTCGAGTACCTGTCGCCGCTCAAGGTCAACCGCATCAAGAGCAAGCTCCAGAAGCGCGTGCGCTCGCGGATGTAAGGATGTAACAGTGGGGCCGCCTCCGCGCGGGCTCTGCTATCGTTACACCGATCCTGAAGACCCCCACGTACCGGCCGCCCTGCGGCCGGTGTCGTTTTTATTTCCGGTTCATTTGCCATGACTCAAGTCCAGCCGCTGCGCGTTGCGTTTGCGGGCACGCCCGAATTTGCGCGCGTCGCCCTCGAGGCCATCCACGCCGCCGGTTTTCCGGTGGTGGCCGTCCTGTCCCAGCCCGACCGTCCGGCCGGACGCGGCATGCAGGTGCAGGCCAGCCCGGTCAAGCAGTTCGCCGTCGAGGCGGGCCTCGGGCCGATCCTGCAGCCGCGCTCGCTGCGCCGCCAGGGCAAGTATCCCGAGGAAGCCGGCGCGGCCGTCGATACCCTCGCGCAAATCGCCCCCGATGTCATGGTGGTGGCCGCCTACGGCCTGATCCTGCCGCGGGAAGTGCTGGAACTGCCGCGCCTGGGGTGCCTGAACATCCACGGTTCGCTGCTGCCGCGCTGGCGCGGCGCCGCTCCGATCCACCGTGCCATCGAGGCCGGCGACACCGAGACCGGCATCACGCTGATGCAGATGGACGAGGGCCTCGACACCGGCGACATGCTCACGCGCGAAGCGGTGCCGATCGGCCCGCAGGACACCACGGCCAGCCTGCATGACACGCTGGCTGCGCTGGGCGGGCGGATGGTGGTGGAGGCGCTGCGCGAGCTGGCCGCCGGCCGCGCGCTGCCCGCCACCGCGCAGCCCGACGCCGGCGTGACCTATGCCGAGAAGATCGCCAAGGACGAGGCGCCGCTCGATCTCACGCGCCCGGCGGAGGAACTTTCCCGCCAGGTACGGGCGTTCAACCCATTCCCGGGCGCCACGATCCAGGTGGGCGAGACCGTCATCAAGTGCTGGCAGGCCATGCCGCTGGCCGCCGCCACGAGCCTGCCCCACCCGCCGGGCACGGTGCTGGCCGCCGACGGCGCCGGCGTGATCATCGCCTGCGGGGGCGGCAGCGCGCTCCAGGTGACCGAGCTGCAGAAGCCGGGCGGACGCCGCCAGCCCGCCCAGCAGTTCCTGCAGGGCCTGCCGCTGCCGGCCGGCACCCGCTGCCGGGTAGACGGCGCCCTCTGAGCGCCGCATCGTCCACATTTAGAGACCGTGGCCCGGCGCCGTAAAACCCTGCGAACAGCATTGAATTTCTGCGCTCCTGCCCCTATCTAACCGTCATCGCGTCCCGCAGGGGCGGGTTACGCGCACTGGACGATTCGGAGACCAACGCCATGTTCAACTGGGTCAAGACCTTCATGCTGATGGCCGCCATCACGGCGCTGTTCATCGTCATCGGCGGCATGATCGGGGGGCGCAGCGGCATGATGTTCGCGCTGCTGATTGCGCTCGGGATGAATTTCTTCTCCTACTGGTTCTCGGACAAGATGGTCCTGCGCATGTACAACGCGCAGGAGGTGGACGCCAGCACCGCGCCGCAGTTCTACAACATGGTGCGTGACCTGGCGCAGCGGGCCGATCTGCCGATGCCGCGCGTGTACCTGATCAACGAGGACGCGCCGAACGCCTTTGCCACGGGCCGCAACCCCGAGCACGCCGCCGTGGCGGCCACCACGGGCATCCTGCGCGTGCTGTCGGACCGCGAACTGCGCGGCGTGATGGCGCACGAACTGGCGCACGTGAAGCACCGTGACATCCTGACCTCGACGATCGCCGCCACCATGGCCGGCGCCATCTCGGCGCTGGCCAACATGGCGATGTTCTTCGGCGGCCGCGACGAGCACGGCAACCGCACCAACCCGATCGCGAGCATCGCCGTGGCCATCCTGGCGCCGCTGGCGGCATCGCTGATCCAGATGGCGATCTCGCGCGCCCGCGAGTTCGAGGCCGACCGGGGTGGCGCCGAGATCAGCGGCGACCCGCAGGCGCTGGCCGCGGCGCTCGACAAGATCCACCGCTACGCGCAGGGCATTCCGTTCCAGGCGGCCGAGCAGCACCCGGCCACCGCGCAGATGATGATCATGAACCCGCTGGCCGGCGGCGGCATTGCCAACCTGTTCTCGACCCATCCGGCCACCGAGGAGCGCATTGCCCGCCTCATGCACATGGCCCAGACCGGCAGCTACCCGGCCTGACGCGCGGGTTTGCCGGTTCCGCCGGCCACAACAGGTAAACTGCCCGCTGTGTTCCCTGCGGAACCGGCGGGCTTTTTCGTATCCGCCGATCCTTGACGTCGTTTTTTCACCGCTTTCCGGTATTTCCCCAATGCGCCTGCCTCATGATTCCCTTGCCTTCCAGATGCTCGGTGCCGCCGCGGCTGTTCGCGGCGTGCACGAAGGCACGGCCTTGCCGCAGGCCATCGAGGACGTGGCCACGCACCTGCGCCTGGACCGCGTGCGCGACGCCGCCACGCGCGGCGCCATCCAGGACCTGGCCTACCGCTCGGTGCGCCAGTTCGGCACCACGCGCGCGCTGGTCACGCAGCTGGTGACGCGTCCGCCCGGCGCGCTGGTCGACTCCCTGCTGGCCGTGGCGCTGGCGCTGCTGCTCGAAGGCGACGATGGCGACGGCAGCAAGGTCGGCCGGGGCGGCTATTCCGCGTTCACCGTGGTGGACCAGGCCGTGAGCGCCGCCGCCTCGGAGCCCAAGACCGCGCATGCGCGCGGCCTCGTCAACGCCGTGCTGCGCCGGTTCCTGCGCGAGCAGAAATCGCTGCTGCCCGCCACGCTCAGGGACGACGAAGCGCGCTGGAACCTGCCGCACTGGTGGCTGGAGCAACTGCGCCGCGCGTACCCGGACCAATGGACCACGCTCGCCGAGACGGTCAATGCGCGCCCGCCCATGACCCTGCGCGTCAACACGCGCCGCATTGCCGTGAAGGACTACCTGACGGCGCTGGCCAATGCCGGCATGGCGGGCACAGCGGTGGGCGACCAGGCCGTGCGGCTGGTGCGCGCGTTCCCGGTCTCGCAGATCCCCGGCTTCGCCGAGGGCGATGTCTCGGTACAGGATGCCGGCGCGCAACTGGCCGCGCCGCTCTGCGAGGTGGCAGACGGCATGCGCGTGCTCGACGCCTGCGCGGCGCCCGGCGGCAAGACCGGCCATCTGCTGGAACTGGCCGATATCCAAGTAACCGCCGTGGAGAGCGACGCCACGCGCGCCGCCCGCATCCATGACAACCTGGCCCGGCTGGCACAGCGCGCCGAGGTCATCGTCGGCGACGCCAGCCGGCCCGCCGACTGGTGGGACGGCCAGCCGTTCGACCGCATCCTGGCCGACGTGCCATGCTCGGCGTCGGGCATCGTGCGCCGCCATCCCGATATCCGCTGGCTGCGCCGCGAATCCGACATCGCCCGGCTGATGACCGAGCAGCGGCGCATCGTCTCGCAGCTCTGGCCGCTGCTGAAGCCGGGCGGCATCCTGGTCTATGTGACCTGTTCTATTTTCCCAACGGAAGGCGAGGAGCAGGCGCTCTGGTTTGGTGCGCAGCTGCCAGATGCGATACGATTGCAGGCGCCGGAGCAGCTCCTGCCCGGCATCGAGGCGCCTGACACGGCCGGCAGCGGGCTGGCCGGCAAGGCAAGCCTGCCATCCGATCACGATGGCTTCTACTACGCCCGCTTCCAGAAACGCGCCTGAATCTTCCACGGATTCTTCCACTGATGCCCAGCCTGCTGCGCCTGTTCGTCCTACGTGCCCCGGGCCGCGCGGTGCGCGGATGCCCGGTGGCGCGCCGGAACGGTGCGCTGCGCCTCTGGGCGATGGCTGCGCTGCTGGTGCTCGCCCTGTTCGCGCAACCGCCGCAGGCCCGCGCCCAGCTGATCGACACCAACGAGGCGCGCATCGAGTACCAGGACGGCGCCTTCGAGCTGGCCGCATCGTTCGATTTCGACCTGCCGCCGGCACTCGAAGACGCGCTCCACAAGGGCATCTCGCTCTATTTCGTGGTCGATTTCCAGCTCTCGCGGCCGCGCTGGTACTGGTTCGACGAGAAGCCGGTCAACACCATGCGCGCAGTGCGTTTGTCGTACCAGCCGCTGACGCGCCAGTACCGGGTGTCCACCGGCGGACTCCAGCTACCGTTCGCCCGCCTCAAGGGCGCGCTGCAGTTCATCCAGCAGGTACGCGGCTGGCGCGTGTTCGAACGCCGCGACGTCAAGCCCGGCGAGACCTACCAGGCCGAGACGCGCATGCGGCTTGACCTCTCGCAACTGCCCAAGCCGTTCCAGGTCAATGCCGTGAATACGCGCGACTGGAACCTGTCGTCCGAGTGGCGGCGTTTCCAGTACACCGTGCCGACCAGCTTCGACGCGCCGCAGCCGCTGCCGGCCCCCGTGGCGCCGCCGCCGGTTGCGCCGCCGGCACCGCCGGCCATGCCGGGATCGGCGCCCGCCGCCGCCTCGGCGCCATCGGCCGAGGCCCGCACGCCGTTCTCGCAGACCGTGTCGAACGTGCTGTCGCCGAACCAACTGGTCCAGCCGGCCAGCCAGCCATGAACGGCAACCCGTGGGACAGCAGATTCCGCCGCGTGCTCTATCGCGTGGTGGTCGGCATCATCGTCTTCCTGGCGCTGGTGCTGGTGGGGCTGCTGGCCGGCGCATCGGCCAACACCGAGTTCTTCGACCGCTATTTCACGCTGCTCTTCAAGGTCAACCTCGTCGTCGGGGTGCTGCTGGTCCTGACTGTGGGGGCGTTGGCGCTGACGCTCTACATCCGCTACCGCCGGGGCAAGTTCGGCACGCGGCTGATGAGCAAGCTCGCCGTGTTCTTCGGCGTGGTGGGCGTGCTGCCCGGCGTGCTGATCTACCTGGTGTCGCTGCAGTTCGTCTCGCGCAGCATCGAGTCGTGGTTCGACGTGCGCGTGGAAACCGCGCTCGAAGCCGGCCTGAACCTGGGCCGCTCGACCATCGACAGCCAGCTGGCCGATCTGCAGGGCAAGGCCCGGCTGATGGCCGACCAGCTGACCGGCGCCTCGGGCATGGCCACGTCGCTGCAGCTGAACCGGCTGCGCGAGCAATACGGCGTGCAGGAAGCGGCCATCTTCACCGGCAGCGGACGCGTGCTGGCCACGGCGTCGAGCAGCTATGCCTCGCTGGTGCCCGACATTCCATCGGGCGTGCTGGCCGAACAGGCGCGCATGGCGGGCGGGTATGCCGCCGTGGAGGGCGGCACCGACCCCTCGGCCGGCGAAAAGCCCGTCAATATCGACAGCAGCCACCTGTACCGCATCCGCGTCATCATCCCGCTCGGCCCGGCGCCGGCCACGGCCGACGAGCCCGCGCCGGCGGCGCCCGGCGCCACGGGTCCTTCCCGGTCGCGCTCGCAGGGATCGATGGGCAGCCGCTGGGCGGGCTCGGGCCTGTCCGTCGAGCGCCGGCCCGAGGACGCGCCGGCAACCGGCTTCGGCCTGATCGGCGACACGGTGCGCGAGGAGCGCTACCTGCAGGTGCTGCACCCGGTGCCGGCCGTGCTGGCGCGCAATGCCGACGAGGTGCAGCGGGCGTACCAGGAGTACCAGGAAAAGGCGCTGGGCCGCACCGGCCTGCGCAAGATGTATATCGGCACGCTCACGCTGACGCTGTTCCTGGCGGTCTTCATCGCCGTGATGCTGGCGCTGCTGCTCGGCGGCCAGCTCGCGCGGCCGCTGCTGATGCTGCTGCAGGGCACGAAGGAGGTGGCCGAGGGCGACCTCTCGCCCAAGCGCGAGCTCAAGAGCCGCGACGAACTGGGCCAGTTGACGCAGCAGTTCAACCAGATGACGCGGCAGCTTTCGGAGGCGCGTATCGCGGTGGAGGAGAACCGCGTGGCGCTGGAGCAATCGAAGGCCTACCTTGAAAGCGTGCTGCAGAATCTGACCGCCGGGGTGCTGGTGTTCGACCGCCGCTTCACGCTGATCACGGCCAATCCGGGCGCGGAACGGATCTTCCGGCAGCCGTTCGCGGGCGTGCTGGGCCAGCCGGTGGAGCAGATTCCGGGCATGGGCGAGTTCGCCGAGATCGTGCGCCAGGCGTTCTCCGAGCAGACCACCAGCGAGGTGCTGGGCGGCGCGCAGCACTGGCAGAAGCAGATCGAACTGCCCCAGGGCGACGAGGAACAGGCGCTGACGCTGCTCGTGCGCGGCGCCCACCTGCCCGGCGCGAGCCGCGACGAGCCCGGCTACGTGGTCGTGTTCGACGATATTTCCGACGTGATCTCGGCCCAGCGCTCGGTAGCCTGGGGCGAGGTGGCGCGCCGCCTGGCCCACGAAATCAAGAATCCGCTGACCCCGATCCAGCTTTCGGCCGAGCGGCTGCAGATGAAACTGTCGCCCAAACTGGAGCATCCGGACGCGGAAGTGCTAAAGCGCGGGGCCGCGACGATCGTTAACCAGGTAGCGGCAATGAAACGCATGGTGGACGATTTCCGCGATTACGCGCGGACACCGCCGGCCGTGATGCAGTCGCTGGCGCTCAACGGGCTGGTGGCGGAGGTGCTGCACCTGTACGGAATCGACGATCCGAACGTGCACGAGCACCCGGTGATTCATCCGACGCTGGCCACGGGGCTGCCTGAAATCAAGGGCGATCCGACGCAGTTGCGGCAGGTCATCCACAACCTGTTGCAGAATGCGCAGGACGCGGCGGCAGACAACGTGGCGGCCGGTAGGGCGGCGCCCCATATCACTCTGCACACCGAGACTGTAGAATACAAAGATTCTGCCGGCGAAGACCGGCGAGCCGTCAAGCTGTCCATTACGGACAATGGTCCCGGATTCGCACCACGCATCCTGAGCCGTGCGTTCGAACCGTACGTGACCACGAAAGCCAAGGGTACGGGTCTCGGACTGGCGATGGTAAAAAAAATCATTGACGAACACGGTGCGCGGATCGAACTGCGCAACCGCATGAACGGCACCGAGATCACCGGAGCGCAGATCTCGATTCTGTTCGTTAAGCTGGCTTAGTCAATCATGCGCGCCGGCGCCTCCGGCAGCGCTGCGGTGGGGTTAAGAGGGGAAGTATGGCAACGATCCTCGTAGTCGATGACGAAATGGGTATCCGGGAACTGCTCTCGGAAATCCTCAGTGACGAAGGACATGTGGTGGAGCTGGCCGAGAACGCCCAGCAGGCCCGCGAGTTTCGCGCGTCCGCCACGCCTGACCTGGTACTGCTCGATATCTGGATGCCGGATACCGATGGCGTGACGCTGCTCAAGGAGTGGTCCGCGCAGGGCTACCTGTCGATGCCGGTCATCATGATGTCCGGGCACGCCACGATCGATACGGCCGTCGAGGCCACCAAGATCGGCGCGCTGAACTTCCTGGAAAAGCCGATCGCGCTGCAGAAGCTGCTGTCGGCCGTGGAAGCCGGCCTGGCCAAGGGCGTCGACCGC
This sequence comes from Cupriavidus agavae, assembly GCF_004217045.1. GTDB lineage: Bacteria > Pseudomonadota > Gammaproteobacteria > Burkholderiales > Burkholderiaceae > Cupriavidus > Cupriavidus agavae. The sequence continues at coordinate 72,982 of NZ_SGXM01000003.1, read as the reverse complement.
CCGCGCACCGCGCCGTCCGCACCCGCCGTCCCGGCCACTCCGACGCACGCGCCGGACGTCGCCGCGCTGGCCGCATCCGCCCCCACGGAAGCCCCGGCCGAGACCTCGGCCAACGGCAACGTGGCACGCGGCATGCCCGAAGGCGAGATGCAGTTCTCGTTCGACATGCCCCTGCGCGAGGCCCGCGACCTCTTCGAGCGCGCCTACTTCGAGTACCACCTGGTGCGCGAACACGGCAGCATGACGCGCGTCGCCGAAAAAACCGGCCTCGAACGTACCCACCTCTACCGCAAGCTCAAGCAGCTCGGCGTGGAACTGGGCCGCAACAAGCCGGAACCCACCGAGCAGTAAGCCGGGCCACAAAACGCTTGACGAGGCCGAATCCCGCAGTTATAGTTTCGCTTCTTTGGCCCGGTAGCTCAGTCGGTAGAGCAGAGGATTGAAAATCCTTGTGTCGGCGGTTCGATTCCGTCCCAGGCCACCAGAATGTCAAGAAAGCCCAAGATCTAATCAGATCTTGGGCTTTTCTATTTTCTGGTCTCTATCCGTTCTGGACCATTTCTGGACCGGGCCACCCCAACGCGGGGTACATCCGCACTTCGAGAGCATCGGGACTATCCGTTAGTCGCTCCGCCGGGCGATATCTACGCGACGAGCCAGGCTTCTCACAAACCTCGCTCAACGGCGGCCGATAGGGGCTCGCCACGACGTTGTCGGCACAGATGCAATACCCCTTGGCCGACCGACCCCAAATCGCCAAACCCTGGGTGTCCTCGCGCAGTTCAGGTCAATTTGCGTCGAAGAATCCTGCACCCCATCCCTGTCACGCGGCTTACGCGGAGAGCGCGGCTTTCAGCCATCTGCGACCGACCTACGTCGAGCAGGCCTACGCACGTCCATCAAACTACGAGGCAAACCACCTTGGAAAGCAATACCAACCTGGTTCGGCGCGCTCATGGATGACCGGGGCCCACTCCCGTCCAACGCGATAGGCTGTAGCCAACCCATCACGACCGTCCGCGCTCTGCTCTGCGAACGGCCGATGTCGACTGTGGATTCAACCGGTCAACACAACGCCTGTTTGCCGCATAGCCGGATGCGATGTCTACTCGTTTCGGTTGCCTGGGAGGACGGATCTGTGGCGGGCTTCGGGCGAGCGCAACGTCTTAGATGGACTGGTCGAGCGACTGGTAAACTCGCAGCCAAAGATTCCGTCTAACTATCCCAGTTCAGAAGTCTGCTACGAGGTGTCACACGTAGCTAGGTCTGCATGCCTATGAGAGACGAATTTTCCCCACGTACCAAAGAGACGCTGGCAAAGCGAGTTGGGCAGCGTTGTTCTAACCCGGATTGTCGACGCGCGACATCTGGACCTCACGAAGAATCTTGCCGGGCGGTGAACATTGGCGTGGCAAGCCATATCACGGCAGCCGCCGTTTGCGGCCCTCGTTACGAAAATTCTCTTTCGCCATCACAGCGTGCGGGAATCTCGAATGGCATTTGGTTGTGCCAGGTATGTGCAAAACTCGTTGATAGCGATGTTATGCGATACACGTCGGAGGTTCTGTACAGTTGGAAGCGAGAGGCTGAGTTCCACGCAAATGCGGAGCTCATGGGACGCCTGGTGACCGACTACTTGCCTCAGCCCGCGTCGGCGCTCCATGCGCCAATTCCCCGAATGGCCGGCCTCACATATCACGAAGCTAGGGCGAGGCTTATCGAGGCAGGCTGGCAACCCAGGATGAGTCATTGGTCTCACGGGAATGATCCGAATCTCCGCACAGGAAACGGCTCGGAATTCTGGTCTGCTGGCTGCTGGGAAATCATCAATGCGTGCCCGACAGGTCTTGCCCAGTGCATGTTCGCGCTCCACGATGCATATGGAAACCACCTTACCGTGTTGACGGAGGGCGAAGAGAACAACGAACAAGGGTGGCGCGCGCGGGTGAGCAACTGGTTCTTTTCAAAAGATAGTTGACTTAGTCATTTACTGGGAAAGATTCTCGATAAATTTGACACTATGGTTCTTGACCAGCGGTTAGAACGTCGCTGGTCCGAAATGATATCCGTATTCCACACGCTTCAGGAGAATTCGATTAATGCATAGAATTTCTACGGTCGCTGTCAGGACGGGCCTTCCGAATAAGGCGAGATTTGGGATAGCCTTTGACTCCTCATGGTCCTGCAGGGATTGAACTCGTCGATGAGATATTCCATACGTTGTCTGAAACGGCATTATTCCGAGTCGAATTAAGCTAAAATATGACGGATAAATTATGCCGTCATAGCCAGCGTTACGCGCTCCGAGTGCAATCTCGCGGATGATCTCATATGCGTGCTTTCCCGCAAGGAACAGCATGTGGATGGCCATATCAAGGCTCTCAAATTCTGTTGTGTCCTCTTCTCGAAGAAGCGCCGCCAAATTCAATAACTTGAGTTCCCGAGTTGGGCGCATCGTTGCAACGAAAGTTTCGTCGTCGGCTGTGATGCGACACTCATGTAGGCATGTCTCGAGATCTGGCGATCCATATAAAATGGGGAGTGCGGCTGAATCGATGCGACCCGTACCCAAAAACTGTTCCGGCGGGCTGTCGTACTGCAACGGATCATCTGGCACTTTCGGCGCTAACCTTACGCGATAAAACGCCTTATCCTGAGCATATGTGACTGATGGATACTCACGAATAATCCGATCGATAATCGTAGATCTCGTACTAGGCTCCTGCAAATCCTTTAATGGAGTTACCTCGCCAATCATCCAAAGTCTCGGCCCATAATGAAAGAATCCGATACCCAAGAGGCGCTCGAATAGCGCAACATCGCTTTTTAGCCAAGACGAAGGATTGATGCTCGTTGATTGCTTATCGTTGAATTGGATTCGCGGAGCGCCGCCGTACTCCGTTCGCCACAAGGATCCCCAAACAAAGAATCGATGTGCGAGGGCTTCCAGCGCCTCTTTGGGAAGCTTCTTGCCTCCCGTAGCATTGCAGTTTGGGCAGGGAAGATCTGCCGTATATTCCGGCTCGAAGCTTTGCGCATCTAGTTGTAAGCCGTGATCGGAAAAACAAAGAGAACACGCTAAAGGTGGGTGTTCGACTGGGTCTAGCAGATTCGGCTTTTTATTATAGGTGATCGTCCAAGTCATATCTGTGCTCAAGGATTTTTGGAGAGCTAACAGTTACGGAAGCGCTCGTCATTCGCAATTCTGGTTGGGAGGTTGGCCTCGCGCTCGCTCATTGGGTCCCTAGCGTCGTGGCTATTGTCCACCCAAACGCCCGCAGAGGACGTTGCGCGTAACGCTGCTAGCCGAATAAGCGGCCTGTTCTGGAAGTCAGTCACTCAAGCACCCGCTATCCGATGACGACGAACCTGATCAGACAATCTCTACGTCCAAGTGAATGGCCGCTCATGGCGCAGCAGGCGACGGACAGGCGAGGTATCGCCGGTCCGCCGGGTTAGAATGAGCCCGCTCGACAACATCTGAACTTCGACATCTCTACGGTGGAGGCTCCTGTGGCTAACGCACCGGTCTTCCATGCGATCGAAACCTGATATACCGTGGCGGCGACGCCAAGAGAAGCTCGAAAAGAGAAGGGCGTCCCGTAGATGGTGGGCGAGGCTATGGGCGTCGCGGCCCGCGTGGTTGCTAGTCGGGGGGGCTTTATCTTTCATTCTGACCCATGGCGTAGAGAGCCTTAATACATTGCGCAAGCTGCCATCGGAGGTTGAGCAAACCTATCGAGTCTTCCAGAGTTGGTACTATGAGGACTCCGAATGGACAGGCACCTGGTCTAGTCGAGAAGAGGGGCATATCGAGGACTACCGTCAGTCCGAGACTCCGATCAAACTCAGCCTTAGCACTGAACAAGGGCGAGTTCGGGGCGAGATGTTCAACCTGTCTGTCTGCAAGCTAAATCCATTGCTACTTCCAGTACTAGTGGAAGGCGAGATATCTCGGGGTAGGCTGCTTGCATTCGCCTTTGCATATGTACAAGGGGAAAAGCGGCGGCTCTACTCTTTTCAGTTGATGCGCAGCCAAGAAGAACCCGTGATCACGTTGACACCGATTCAGGATCCAGGCGGGCTTCTACCGCCAGCGGCACGCTTGGTTCATCGCGTCGAAGCCAATGGCGTCAGCGAAGGCATTCGCGCAAATGAAACGGTGGAGCATCCAGATTTGGAGTGCGAAGAAGACGCGCTAGAATTTCTAAAACGCCTACGCAGCGAAGGGCACGAAAATCAGCAATCAGCGGAACGACCCAAGTAGGATAGATGCAGGATATTCTGAAAGGCGTATCTTCATCACTGAACTCAAATATCGGTACGCGATGCAAAAAGTAGCGCTGTACGGCTGAACGCAAAAGATGTTCGCTTTTGCTGAGATCGCTTGATCATGACCGCGAACGTCAAATGCTTATCCCAAGGTCCCAAGGAAAGCCTTCGATGTTCGAAGTGCTGGACACTGCAGCCCAGTTAATCTTGATTTCTTGCGGTTGACTGATGAGTTCATCCTTCTCCTTATCCCATTCGAAGTCAACAGAAAGTAGAGGCCCTGGGATATGAGGACTTAGCACACCGAAGGCAATGTAATGCCAGGCCCCTCTTGGTCCTTCTCTTCCGGTAATCCGCAGTTCACTATGGCGCAAGGAATCATTGAATTCCAGAGACAGATGATCTGCGGCCAATAGATCTCTAAGTGTCATCTTGCCGAGGGGCGGGCAGTTAAAGTGCCAGGCCGGAAACTCGAATGTCGTTGCTGGATCGACAAGTGCGACAGCGATGCTTTCCACCGAATCGTTCGCGCTAAAGCTCAGTGAGACCAGAGAATCGGAGAATCTGTATCCCCACCACTTCTCTCCCACTTTCGTGGGCGCACCGAGTTGCTGCTGTACCCACTGCGCGGGAGCGCCAAGTTCGATCCCTGTGAAGATGTTCTCCGGCGTCATCCGCCGCTCAATACGCACGCGCGGCCTTTCTAGCTTTGATCGGAGAGAGCGGATTCCGCGAGAACCTATCGCGAGCCACAAAAGCGCGAGGCCACCCAAAAATCCACCTATCCCATTTACAACGATGTCCTTGAACGGGATCAGTGATATAAGTTCAGTCATATTGACAGCCACGGTCATTGGAGTAGCCGGTTGGGTCGAATGCATTTGAACCTGGTGCCGTCGGATTTTACTCTAATGAAGCCGATCCTTCGCCTTCGTGCAAAAGATCAGATGAGAGATGGAGGCTCAAGGTCCCATCGTCGCTCCTGCGTTTGCGATGCTTGGGATGTGGCTTGAAGTGAATAGAGCGTCGGGTCCAGGCTAGCGTTGACAATTGCCGAGCGAGAAGAGATTTCGCGCGCAGTCGTCGCCGGCCGGTCGATTCGCTCAGTAGCGGCGCGATTAGGCCGCGCTCCTTCTACTATCAGCCGCGAGCTCCAGCGAAATGGTGGCCGACGGGACTATCTGGCGAACCAGGCCGACCAACTCGCATGGGAGCGCGCACGGCGCCCAAATACATGTAAGCTCGTCTGGAATCGGACACTCCCCCAAGTGGTAGCGAGCAGGCTTCGATGGCATCGTGTATCCGTCGTACATTAGCCTGCTGCGTACGGGGGCAATTCCCTCCGAATCCGCATATGGGCTCTCGGGTCGGGTGATTGTTGTTCCCGACCTTGCGTTGTTTGGGTACCCGATGGCGGACGGGGCGGTCAACGTCAAAAGCATTAGCCGGGTGCTCAAGACGCGGGTTCAGTACGATCTCAAGTTCGGTTCGGCTGGGGTCGCCTCATGTACGTGGCCTCTGCATCGTGAGGGAATAGCCTGTGAATGACATCTCCAAAATTAGACCTCGGATTTCGGCAGAGGTGCGACGCGCCGTCTTAGTTGAAGCAGGCCACAAATGCGCAATTCCTAGGTGCGGGCACGGTGACGTAGACATCCACCACATCGTCCCATGGGAAATCTGTAGGAAACACGAATACGAGAACCTAATCGCACTTTGCCCCAACTGTCATCGTCGGGCGCACAAGGACGAGATCGATCGGAAATCGCTTCTGCTCTACAAAGCCGCACTAGTTGCCACCTTCCGAGACTCGGGTGAACCGTTTTTTTCGGCACCAGCAATAGAGATCAAACGTCGAATCTACGAGATTGAGCCAGCAAGTTCGGAATGCTCCTTTGACTTCGAGTTTCCAGATTTCGTTGATCCAATGACGCGCATCGTGTCGAAAAACATTGAAGCGTGGGGATTCGAATTGCTAACGGCCTTTCATTGGTCGCAAGACGCTGAGCATCGAAATCATCCCATCAAACCAGACTACCCTATTTGCTGGCTTACTGGCTCGTACCAGGTAATTAGGCGGGACGAGCGGGTGGTCAGCGTTCGCTATGACATCGAAAGGATGGCTTTCGGTGCCGCGCATCGATCGCGCGAAACACGTGTGCAAAACTTCGTTGTTTGCCCTTTTTCACCTATCACTCTTGATAATCTACTTCTTTCTGCCGAGGCAATTGAATCACTGGCAGAGGTCGTGCGTATTAGGCTACTTCGGTCAGATGAAACGCTGGATCCCACGCATGTCAAGCACGGCACCGCTCCTGAGTTGGAACGCTTCGCGCGATTCGTCGTCGAGCGATCTGGCTTCACCTTCATGTTTGATGAGTATGAGGTCGCGTCCTACGCACAGGGCCGGCAACATGTCTACCTATCTTTTTCCGAGCTGAGTGGGATATTCAGGCAAGAATTGCTTGATCTTTTGATGGAGTCGGACTGATCAAGACTATTCAGGGGCGAAGGTCGGCAGCCGACCCCACAGCAGTCTTTAGTCCCATTCGAGGACTACGGTAGGTTGCAATCGGGAACAGCCGTTCGCGCGTCGTCTCAGCTGGCGAGTAGTCGGTCTTTTCTATCATCCGCACCGGCTAGCGGCCACTCAGCGTCCGAGCAGACGGCATCGTATGATGCGGATCTTCTCCCCCATTAGCTGGCAGCAATGCTTCCTAGCGCCTGCGTCTCTCGATGGGCTCCCACCAGTTGGAGTAGGTGACAACATACTCATCGCTTTCGAAATCGGACTTACTCAGATTCAGACGTTGTCCGCATGCAAGCGGCATGACCACAAGGGGATGCACAATTTCGCCCGCGTACGTACGCTGAAAGGCAGGGTTCAAGACCTGCCGGCGACCATGCTCGAACGAAAGTTCGAGGCGCCGTTCGTCGAATGTACATTCCTCTATCTGAAAACGCCGCTTCGTGTCGCTATATCCGTCCGATATTTCACCGCTGCCGCCCACGAAATCCGAGAGGTGGCGTGGCGGTGTGGGGCGATCAATGGAAAGCGTCAAGGTGACTTCGTTGTCCTGGCCTCGGGTTCCATCAAGACATGCATATAGTTTATAGATCATGGTTTGAACCAGTTTATTCTTCCAATGACGTCTCGCTTACGATCCGCGGCTCTCCCCTTAAAGCGCAGACTGCCGAGCGGGTAATGTGAGGCATGGACCTTATATCAGTAGTCTTCGCAATCGGTCTAGCGAAATGCTACCCCAGCATGACTATTTTTTCTGTACGCCAAGACGATCCCTGCACTGTGACCATTGGCAACGACGCCGTGATAGCGCGGGGTATATGGACAGCGTGAGCTACGGGGGGCCCCTGGACTTCGCCTACTGCTGGGGACACGGAGCAGCAGGTACACATGCAGACATTCTGCGAGCGGCGAGTCATGGCCGTACTCCGCATGCCACGGCCCGAAGATCCACGATCGCCCCAAAGCGACCCATCGCGGAACCTTGGTGCTCTAGCCCTTCTGGATCCAATATGCAATGAGGGCGATGAACCATAAGAGAGAGAACCGAATCGGTACTCCATTCACGAATATATTATTTTTATGGCAATCCGCCATGAAAAATATGGAGTGTACCTCGTGAATACGATCGTATTTGCGCTCACGCTTGCACATGAGATTGTGTGTCATAGAGACACTCTCATGAGTTCCGACGTCTCTATCCACGAAAAGATTAAAACGAGCCTCGGCATCGCTACTAAGGTTCTGTAGTCCCAGCTGACGTCACTCTCAACCCTGAGGCCCTGCAATCGCGCAGGGCCTTTTTAATTTGAGCCTCACAAATGAAAGCTAATCAAACCAGCGCCATTCCTGTCGTCGAACTCATGCAATTGAAGCAAGCCACCTGCAAGAAGCTCAGCGTGGGTGCCGATGGCGATATCACCTATCAGATCGCAAGCACCCCGGACAAGAAGCACCTCTACCTTTCTTTGCAGGACAGCGGTAGCAAAGGCTACTTCAGCCACGAATGGGTCGACGCTGAAAAGGTCGCCGCCATTCTTGATGAGGCTGCCGCTACGTTGGCCGGCGTAACCAGCAAAGTCTTTCGGCCAGCCTTTTCCGGCCAGTCGAGTAACAACGCACCGTTCCTGGCTGCTGTCCTGCTTAGCGAAGGCTTGCTGAAGAAAGACGGGGTACATGGCATGAGGCTGCACGCCACCGGTGATATTGACAACTGGCTCAAGAAGCAACTGAGCCAGAAAGGGAAACCCTTCCGGGTTCGCATGGATGGCAAACCTATCGAAGCCGCTGCTGCAAGCGAAAACCAATCGACCGGTAAGGACGCGGCTCATGCTAATCGTCAGACAGCCTGAAGCGATCGCGCAAATTCCCCATGCAGCGATCCGAAGACGGATCGAATGCCGCTTTCAGGAATTGTTCAAGGAGTACGGGCAAGACTGGAGCGCAGACGAGCTAGGCTGGTTCATTGTGTGGGGCATTGGCGACGATCCCTATGATCCAGTCCCCATTCGAGGCTTTCAACCTCTTCTGGTATCCAGCGATGGCCAGCGGCGTTACGGCGAGCCCGGATACCGTCACGGCTTCGAAGCGGTCGAAGATCACGGCGAGTGTTTCGAGATTGTCATGGTCCTCACCGATCTCGTCTCAATCTGCATCTTCGTGCCGAAGGTTCAGGGGATTCACCCTGACGTCATTCGGGCGGCAACTGCGCTTAGCAACCAAGAGGAACAGCAATGATGGACTTAACTTGCCCATTTAATACAGGGAACAGGGTCCACCGGCCCTTCAGTTGCTTCCTGCCATGCTGCCGATGTGTATTGGGACGAAGGATCGATGATTGATCCGATCGACCCCGCGTTGTGCGAGAAAGTACGCAGATTGACCGGAAGCCAAAGGGAGTTCTTCGAGGAGCGCGCTGCAATTGCAGAGTTCTGCGGTGGCCTCGCCCGAGTCGAAGCCGAACGCCAAGCCTGGCAATCAACTTGCCGGTTCTTCCAGCTGACCGGAAATGAACCGGAAGGGGAGGGCTAATCAGCCCGCGTTTCCCTACACCACCAATCTACCAACAATCCACTGCACTGATGACTGTCCCTGGTCGGCCTTACCAGCTGACCCAGGGATAGCTCAAACGCGTGCTGCTTTCGGAGGTCCAATGAGTAAAGCCTTCCGCTTCTCACGTCGCTTGATCGACGCGCTGCCGGCACATCTGGCAGACACGAAGGCGCGGGAAGACGAGTATTCCGATATCGAAGTCTCCGGCCTGAAGTTGCTGGTGAACCGGCAGGGCCGCAAATTCTTCTATCTGCGCTACACCTTCCAAGGTCGGAAGCGCAGCATGAAGCTGGGTGACTACGGTGTTATCGACGTTGCAGAGGCTCGAACAATGGCACTGCAGCACAAGGCCATGTTGTCCAAAGGCGTCGATCCACAGGAGACGGACACCTCAGCCGGCATGACATTCCGTCAGTTCGTTCACGGTCACTACCTTCCGCATGCCAAGGCCAGTAAGCGAAGCGCGAAGGATGATGAATCCAAATTTCGCATTCACCTTTTTCCTCGCTTCGGCAACGCGGTCATGACCAGCATTACACGACAGGAGATCCAACGGTATCACGATGAGTTGCGTACCAGCAAAGCCCCGGCAACCGCCAACCGGCATCTAGCTTTACTTAAGCGTTGTTTCAACCTTGCCATTCTGTGGGGTTACATGGAGGCCAACCCTGCAAAAGGCATTCGCATGCACACTGAGAACAATCAGTCCCAACGCTTCCTCAGCGTTGACGAAGCGCGAAGGCTTTGGGCTGCATTGGACTCGGAGCGCAACCAAACGGCGGCAAATGCTATCAAGTTGATGCTGCTGAGCGGCGTAAGACGCCAAGAAGCACTGGACGCAAAGTGGAGCGACGTCGATCTCGAAGCGAAGCTGTGGCGCCTTCCCATGACCAAGAGCGGGAAGCAGCGTTTTGTGATGCTCAACGACGCTGCTGTGAACCTGCTGTTGGCGCTTCCCAGATCTACTTCCGGATACATCTTTCCTGGCGAGAAGGAGGGTAAGCCGCTCAATAACCCGAGGAGAGCTTTTCGACGCGCTCTAACGGCAGCAGGTGTCGACACCATCCGTATTCACGACCTGCGTCACACGTTCGCCTCATTGGCAATCAACCACGGCGCCAGCCTGTACGAAGTGCAGCACCTTCTTGGCCATGCCAGCAGTCGCACCACACAGCGTTATGCGCATCTCGCCTCCGACAACCTGCGACGGGCATCAGCGCACGTTGCAGAGCTTGTCACACGCTAACCAAGCAACGCCATCCACAATCAACCATAGTTAGACTACCGAACCATGTCATCATCCGACGACCAATGGCTGTTCCCGCTTGGGCAAATCGTGGCTACACCTCGAGCCCTTCACATCCTTCGCATCCAGAAAATACCGTTGGCCCGACTTCTGGATCGTCACCGCTCCGGCGACTGGGGCATCCTGCCTATCCCCGATGCCGCAGCTAACGAGGCCTCCGTTAAGAAGGGGGGGATGATCCTCTCCCGGTATCGGGTTTCCCCGATGGAAATGGTGTGGATCATCACCGAAGCGGATCGATCCACCACAGCTGTACTGCTTCCTGCTGAATACTAAGGAAGCATTTGGGGCCAGATTTACTAGCCCTTTTTTTGGCCGAGTTCGGATCTGCCCGTTACCCTACAGGTTGCCTACTTGACTAGACGGAAGAGCTGCCGTGCTTGGCGAGGCTCCCCGGTCTTTCCGCAAGTGTAGTTCACGAACTTCATTGCGCGCTTACACAAGCTGGGACTTTCCTTGGCGATTGCCGAGCCTACTGCCCGACGTTCCGTTTTAGATATTGGGCGCGGTGATTCGATTTCGTAGTAGTCCGGTGCAAGGCACAGAGTGATGCCGGCTGTCTGGTTGAGGCCAATGCGTAGGCCCGTATGGATCGCCTTACCATAGTTAGTAAGGTCAACGGAGGGAATCAGCTTGCGTTGAACCCATTGGAATTTGTAGCGGTATTTGATTAGCATTTCATGAGTCCTTTCTGGACTGCGCCCATCACGGCACAGTTCCAAGTGATGGTTTTGAAGCCCTATTCGTGCATCCTTGCATTTGCGTCGGGCTTCACGGTGCGGTTACCGGCGTTCACGACCGGCTCCGTTCGGTAATTAAGCTGCGACTTCGCCAGATGCGTCGTCAGATGAAAGCGCCGTTCTTGGCGTCCCAGCGCACACCAAGATCGTTCAACCAGTGCGTACGGAGGTGGTAGTACGGCGGATTCTTGCCCACCGTATTGCGCCCGACATCGTTGCGATGCAGCAGCCCTTCGTCACGCAGACGTTTGCTCACGACAGTGGCATCAAGAGGGGCGACGAGTTGCTCGAACGCTTCCTTCTCGATCATCACCGTAGGCCAGGCAGCGTACATATCGCGATGTAGCTTCATCTCGACATCGTTCTCAGCAAATTCACCGTGCGCCGGAAGCGCGGAACGAAGTGCGACGAGATGCGACCAGCGAAGATTTGCCCATACCAACATGCATTCGAGGAGGCCTTCTGTCAGAGCGTCCTCGTCAACGATAGTGGCGTCAAACACCCCATTGCGCAGAGCGATGCGCCCAGCGAGCAGCCCAAGGGCGAAGCGGTCGAACACGCGCAATGCCCCGTCGCTCGGTACATGGAAGACTTGGTCCGTCAGCGTTTTCCGAATTTCCAGAAGCTCCGCATCCAGCCCCTCTTTTGATAACTCTTGCATGACGGCCGTCGCAAACGCTGGGGCCACCGACCCGTAGTGCTTGCCGAGACCCGCTGCCAAGGCGCGAATCGAAGACGGCTCAAGGAGAGACGCACCGTCGTCCGCCTCAGCCTGCAGTCCGTCCGGGAACGCGGTTGTTGCCCCCCCTACATAGATGTCGACCGTCCGATCCATCACACCTTGCTTGGCGTTGCGGCCCACCAGTTCGACCGACGCGCATTCGCCTGAACTAAACAGGAAGATCGGCCGAGGCGTCTGGGCGATCAGGCCCCCAGTGTTCGTCGCCCTCGGTCTCGCAGCGCCATTGCCGATCAGGTACACGAACTGGTCCAGCGCGCTGAAATTATTCGAGCCTAACTCGTCGACGATGACCGGCGCGATTGTTGCCCGTTGGCTCATGGACTGGATCGCCATCATCGTTGCATTGAAGGTCGTGATCAGCTTCGGCGATGTGTCTGTGCTGGCTCGGCTTGGTCCTGCTGGATTGCCGAACAAGCTGGCGAGAACTGACAGAAGCAATGTCTTGCCGCGTCCCGCACCGCCAAAGAACGTGAACATGCCTCCCGTGACGTTTGGCATCCTTGGCAGGAGCACCCCCGCCAAGGCGAGCTGTAGTGCGCCAAGCATCAGCGGCGATCGCGCCGCATGGCGAAGGACTTCATCGTTCCAACCCTGCAGATGCCCCTTTAATGAGAGCAAGGGCGACTCGACCGACACGACGAGATCATCGGTCTTGGCACCGGCGGCGGAAACCAAGGTGCGACCGAGCACGCAGCCGATCAGCTTCCCATCCGGCCCCGACACAAAACCTTCCCGGCTAATGCCGCGCTTGAGGGGAAGCCGTGGGAATGCATGGGATAGCAGCTCATGCATGAACTTCCCGAACTTGACCTGGTTCACAGCCGTCGGGATGCGGGTGATGATGTATTTCTTAAGGTCCGCAGGAGTCTGGGCGGTCGCGTTGTCGATCATGAGGATTTCGAGCCGCTCCTCGGTCGCCGTTTCCACGATGACGCCCAGCTTGAGGTAGCACGATTGATCTTCATCGTTCCGCTGCATGGCCAGGACCACGACAGGGGGACCGACACGTTGACGTGGCTTGTCTTCCTGGATGTAGTAGACCCCGTCCAGTTCGTGCGCATACTGGTCTAGCTGTGCCACCATGAACAGTTGACTACGTAGCCCGATATCGGCACTGTCCACCAGCTCAAGCGCCTTTCTTAGCGTCAGAATCCCGCTGGACTCCCCGCGAGTCTGAGCATGCCATGTGCCGGCACAGATGGTCTTGGAGAACGCTTCAGAGTTCTGCAACTCCACGCCGACCGAAGCTAGTCCATGCCGATATACCTTCAGTAGCTCGGCGCATTTCACCTTTCCGGGTAGCAGTGGCACGTAGACATCGCTAGCCGCCCGAAAGATCGGACCGTTCGCATTGAAGCGTTGCGCGAGAGCTTCTTGATGCTTGCAGGTACGGGGGATCCGCAGTACTAAGTTGCTGCTGGGTAAATCGATCGTGGTTTGCTCGTAATCGTCCTCGTAGTGCACAGAAGCCGAAATGTCCTCCCCAGCATCGGACAAAACGGTGCAGCCGCCATGAGCGAGCTGCTTGGCAAAAGCACCAGCGATCGAGGTCTTGGAAATAAAGCGGAAGGGCTGACTCTTCATAGCTCCGCTCCTGCAGTTGCAGCTGCAGCTGCAAAAGCAGCGACGCTGCGCCGACTAGCCAGGGCAAGAGCCTCGTGGCTTGCTGCGGCGTATCGCTCGGTCATGCGCAGACTCGAGTGTCCCAAGAGCCCCTTCACCTCGAACGGGGAGGCGCCTGCGCCCACCGCCATCTTGCCGAAGAGATGCCGTAGTGAGTGGAAGCAGAAATCCGCAGGTAAGCCGGCGGCTTGATAGGCGGCCTTCACGCGTCGATGCGGAATCGCCATGGGCTTGCCGCCATCTTTGCCAGGAAAAACAAAGGCCGATGCCACGCCTTGCTGCTGAAGGCTTTGCAGTAGCGCCTGTGCGTTCGGGTTCAGCGGTACAAATCGTGGTTTCGCCTTGGTGCGCTCCAGTCGAACCTGCCCTAGCGTGAAATCCACCTGCTGCCACTGCAGGGTACGAGCCTCGTTCAGCCGCATACCCGTCAACGTAAGAAGCTCGACGAGTGCGCCCGCTAGGGGTGCATCCTTCCGCAGAATCCAAATGGCCTTGGTAACGGCTAGGTACAGATGCGGCGTCGCCTCCGGGATGGTGCGGGGAACCTCCTGTAAAGACTTGAAGGAATGTGCGGGATTCTTCGTCGCATAGCCTCGCTGGACAGCGAAGTTGAAGAGGGCCTTGATTAAGCTGAGGACGCGGTTCCGGGTGGCATCCGCGACGGTCTGTGATGCAGCGACCAGGATGGTCGATACTTGCTCGGAAGTAACCGAGTCAACGCAGACTGAGCCGATGTAGGGCTCCACGTAACGCGCGAACCGAGTGTGATCGAGCTTCTGGCTTCGCTTCCGGTTCGCGATGGCGATGTCTTGCCACTCGCTGAACAGCCTGTTGACCAGGGGAGTGCGAGCGCCGTGCGGATCGCTCAGGATCCGGAGGGCTTCTATGCGGGCTTGATCGATTGTCAGTGCCCGAGAATCGCCTATAGATACACGTTTGCGGCCATATCTACGACCGAGGCGCACACTGTACGATTCAGCGCCGCTTTTGCCGGTAATACGGATGAGTTGACGTAATACGGGGTCACGCCGTTCCTGTTGGCATGAGGGAGAGAGAGCTGTTTTAGCCATGATGCCTTCCATGAGAAGAGCATCAACCGTGGTAAGTGCCTACTGTTTAGGTTTGGGCCTGCGCAAAGCACAGCGTGGCGTGCCGTCTACAGGGCGTTTAGTAAGCTCCTGCGGCGTTGGCATTGGTCGCCATGCCTGCGCCGCTTAGCGCAGGGACAATTTCCGGAATTCTGTTCATATATGAAGCGTACTACCCTAGAAGACTACATTTTGCCGAGGAACGAGTTCGGCGCCGGATCACTACAACTTGGTTGATGTGGTTATTAGGTCACACAACATGTATGAGGGACGAGAGTCTAACAGCCATTCATCCGACTTGTCGTTGCAAGTTCCAATAGCGGACACGCCCTTGACAGGCATCAGGTCCGCGACCCGCACCGGCGACCGGACTTCGCGACTACCTGTGACGAGGTCCCATTTTCTGACGCCCCACCTCGCTAGCATTTCGGATTGTTTGCCCATTTCACACGGTAGTTACGCGGTATGCGCGGAAGTGGCTCCGGTCCCGGTCCGGTCGCTGACGAGTAGGAAAACGGCATCTGGCCCGCTGCTGGCCCGCTTTTTGGCATCACGTACATTGCAGAATCACAGAATTGGCAAGGAAATATAGGCACGAACCAAGCTTGGCCCTCCTCGTCACCTGTTTTGAAAATCCTTGTGTCGGCGGTTCGATTCCGTCCCAGGCCACCAGAACATGAAAACGGACGCTTCGGCGTCCGTTTTTGCGTTTGCGGGGTCGGCCAGGTCCAGGAAAAAATTGGCCACCGCTTTGGCGTCGTATTGCATGGTGCGTGCGTGCGTGCATGGATACTGTACAGATATACAGTCTCAGCTTCGGTCCGATTCCGTAAAGCCCGTCCAATCCACTTAACGCCGCTCCCGAAAACATTCACTTCGCCACTTCGCCGCGCGGACACCGCGCTGCGTTACGCTGGCCCGCATGTATTCCATCGAGAAAAACATGCGGAAAACCTTCGTTTCAGTACTCTTGCTCGCCGGCGTGGCGGCTACGCAGGCGGGCGCCGCCACGGGTTCCCAGAATGACCCGGCGGTGCAGCGGCGGGCCGTCGAGGCGGTGGTCTGGGGCATGCCCGCGGTCAACACCGAGTTGATGGTGCAGGCCATGCTGCGTAGTACTTCGGCCAAGGAGAACGAGGTCGTGTACTGGTCGAAGCCGGTGAACTGGAAGAACCAGACGCTGACGCCGAATCCGGATTCGATCTACTTCATGACGTTCGTCAACACGAAGCTGTCCGGGCCGTTGGTGGTGGAAATTCCGCCAGCCGAGGGCGGGTCGCTGGCGGCGAATATTGTCACCACATGGCAGATGCCGCTTGAGGACGCCGGTCCTGACGGCGCCGACAAGGGCCAGGGCGGCAAGTACCTGATCCTGCCGCCGGACTACCGCGAGAAGCCGCCCGAGGGCTACGTGGTGCTGCAGTCGGACACCTACGGCGGTTTCGCGCTGATGCGCTCGAACCTGGCCAGCCACAGCGATGCCGACGTGATGAAGGCCACCGAGTACGGCAAGCGCATCAAGGTCTATCCGCTGTCGCAAGCTGCGTCGCCGCCACCAACGCGATTCACCGATGCGTACGACGTGCCGTTCGATTCCACGATCCGCTATGACGCGTCGTTCTTCAAGACGCTCAACGACGTGGTGCAGAAGGAGCCCTGGATCCAGCGCGACCGCGTGATGATCGACTACCTCAGGACGCTCGGCATCGAGAAGGGCAAGCCGTACCAGCCCGATGCGGCCATGCAGAAGGCGCTCGACGCCGCGGCGCGCCAGGCCCATAAGGAGCTTTCCGCGCGCTACGACCTGGGCTTCTACCGCATGACGCCCGAGTACCACTGGTTCCCGGCCGCCATGCCCGAGGTGATCCGCGCCGTCTCCACCGGCTACGGCAATCCCGACGAATATCCGGTCGATGCGCGCGGCGTGACCTACACGCTGGGCTTCACGGGCATCAAGCGCATCGGCACCGCGCAGTTCTACCTGATGGTGAACAAGGACAAGGACGGCAAGGCTTTCGACGGCAGCAAGACGTATCGCCTGCGCGTGCCGGCGAATCCGCCGGTCAGGCAATACTGGTCGGTCACGGCCTATGACCGCAAGACGCACGCGCTGATTCCCAACCTGCCGCGCGCCAGCGTGGCGTCCACCACGACCGGCGTCAAGACGGAGTCCGATGGTGTGGTCGAGGTCTACTTCGGGCCAAAGGCGCCGCGCGGCAAGGAGGCGAACTGGGTGGCCACCAGTCCCAAGGGCGAATTCGAGCTGCTGTTCCGGCTCTACGGGCCCGAGAAGCCGTTCTTCGACAAGGCGTGGAAGCTGCCGGACGTCGAGCGCGTGACCGCGCGCTGAGCCGCTGCACCGCCATGCGGCCGACCCACCGGGTCGGCCGTTTTTCGTTTCGGGGCGGCTTATCCGAACAGTTCCTCGGCCACGGTGGGGTGCAGCGGCATCGTGGTTTTCAGGTGCGAAGCCTTCACGCCGAGCCGCAGCGCCACCGCGAAGGTCTGGATGATCTCCGGCGCCGCGCCGTCCATCAGGTGCGCGCCGAGCACGCGCCCGCTCCGGGCGTTGAACACGAGCTTGAAGACCGACTGCTGCGCCAGTCCGCCGAAGCGGTTTTCCAGCGACACGAAGCGCCGGATCTCAGTGCGCACGCGATCGGCCTTGCCGCCGGCGGCCTCGATCGCCTCGGCCTCGGTCAGGCCCACGGCGCCGATGGCCGGCTCGCAGAACACGGCGGTCGGCACCGCGTCGAAATCGGCGATGTCGCCCCGCTTGTCGAACAGCCGGTCAGCGAGCCAGCGGCCCTGCGCGACGGCCACCGGCGTCAGGTGCAGATTGCCGGCCATGCAGTCGCCGATGGCGTGGATCGCGCGCACCGAGCTGCGGAACTGGCGATCCACGCGGATGCCGCCGTGTTCGTCGAGTTTCACGCCCAGCGCTTCCAGTCCCAGCCCCTCGACATTGGGCTGCCGCCCGATGGCCGCCAGCACCGCCTGGGCGCGCACGGTCTGGGTGCGGCCCGGGTTGTTCTCCTGCGTATAGCAGACCTCGTTCGCCCCGTTCGACTGCGACACCATGGTGACCTCGGTGCGGAAGTGGATGCGCACGCCCTTGGCGGTCAGCGCCTCGGCCAGCGCGGCGGCGATGTCGTGGTCGAAGCGCTTGAGCAGCCGGTCCTCGCGCACCAGCAGGTCGACCTTGACGCCGTAGCGCGACAGGATCGACGCCATTTCCACCGCAATGTAGCCGCCGCCGATCACGGCGATCGAGGCCGGCACCGTCTGCCACGTGAACACGTCGTCGGAAGACGTCACGAGTTCGCCACCGGGTACCGGCAGCGGCACCGGGCGGGCGCCCGTGGCCACCAGCACCTTGCGCGGACGAATGACCTCGTTGCCCACCACGATGTCGCCGCGGTCATTGAAGCTGGCCTCGCCGTGCCAGATCTCGACGCCGGCCTCGTTGAGCCGCTGCTTGTACGAGGCGTTGAGCCGCGCCACCTCGGCGTTGACGCGCACGATGGCGTCGCGCCAGTCTTCCTTGCCGCCGGTGTGCGCCAGGCAGGTGGAGAGGATCGACGCCCATCCGGCGCCGTAGGACAGCATCTTCTTGGGCACGCAGCCGCGGTTCACGCAGGTGCCGCCGATGGCGTCGCGCTCCACGAGGATCACGCGGGCGCCATGCGAGGCCGCCCGCCGTGCCGCCGCCACGCCGCCCGAGCCCGCGCCGATCACGACGAAATCGGCCTCGCGCACCTTGGCGCGCACGTCGCGCTTGCGCGGCACGCGCTCCACCACGGGTTCGGCGCTGACCTCGCTGGCGCGGCGGCGGGGCCGGCTGGTTGCCTGGACGGCGGGGGTGGTGGTCTCGGGTGATGCCTGACGCTTCGTCATTCATGCCTCCTTGGCTCGCGCGGCAGCTTGCCGCATACCAAACGATCGACCGGCGCCGTCGCGGCGCGTTCCCCAGAACAGCGGGCTAGGGCGCCGGCAACAGGTCCTTCCGGATATCGGGCCACTCGCGCAGGAACGTCTGCGCGTCGCGGCGGCCCAGGTCGTACGCATGCGTCATCGCCTCGGGCTTCGTATAGTCCCAGCTCGAAATCGGCACGCGCTGCGAGGGTTGCAGGTACAGGCGGCGCTGGCCGCCCGTCTCGATCACGAACCGGCGCGGACGCGGATAGAGCCGCGTCACCAGCACCAGCACGTTGCCCGGCGCGGTGTCGAGCGCGTCCACGGGCACGTTGTCGACCAGGCCGCCATCGAGCACCGCGCGGCCATTGCGGCGCAGTACCGGCGTGAAGGGCGGCGTCGAGGCCGACTGAAGTAGCAGATCCGCCAGATCTTCGGGCGAGCGGCAATCCTGCGCCAGCACGAACTCGGGGTGGAAGCCCAGCGAGCGGCCCAGGCGCGGATGCAGCGTCTTGAGCAGGTGCTTGTCGATGTTGTACGCCAGCAGCCCGGCCGCCACGGCCAGGCGCGGTCCGGTCCAGCGCGGGATATGCGCCACGCCGATGCGGATCTCCGGCGCTTCCTTGAGCCGGTGCAGCCGGTTGTCGGAAAACAGCGAGAGCAGCGCGTTGCGATAGATGCCGTAGTGCGGGAACACGCGCTCACGGCGCAGCAGGTTGCCCCAGTACGCGTTGCGCGAGTTGTTGGCCAGCACGTCGCGGTAGTACGCCATGGTCTGGTGCGAATCGTGCGCATAGACCATGCACGCCGTGGCGGCGCCGGCCGAGATCCCGGCAATCACGCGCGGGCGCAACTGCAGCTCGGGCGCCACGGTATCCCACCATCCGGCCTGCCACCAGCAGCGGTTGCCGCCGCCGGCGAAGACGACCTGATCGAACGGTTGGGAAACTGGAGAAATTGCCATGGCGGAAATCAGAGCAGCGCGTAGGTGGTCGTAGCCTGCACCGCCAGCTTGCCGTCGCGGCCGGTCAGCTCGATCTCCCCGAACACCACGGTCTTGCCGAGCCGCAGCACGTTGGCGCGCACCAGTACGTCGCCGTCGGTCACGGGACGCATGAAGTTGGTGGTGAGGCTGACCGTGGTCATCGGCCGGAACTCGCCGAGTGCCGCCGAGATGGCAACGATCATCGCGGTGTCCGCCGCCGACATCAGCACCTGGCCGCACACCACGCCGCCTGCGTGGCGGAACGACGCCTGGAACGGCAGCCGCAGCGTAACGCCGCCCTCGTCCACCGCTTCGGCCCGCAGGCCAAGCTGGCGTACCCAGGGCGCCAGCACGCGGTCGAGCGTGGCGTCGATATCGGCAAGCGTGAAGTTCGTGGCAGGCACGGTCCGGTCTCCTCGGCGCGCAGCAGTGTTGTTTGCGCCAATGATACAGAATCGCGCCGCAGGCGCCGCGCCGGCCCTGCCACGGGGTCAGGCGGCGTTGTCGGCCTCCGCACGCGCGGTGGAGCGGTTGGCATGCCAGCGCAGCACGCGCGGCACCACCACCACGGCCACGGTCATCGCCAGGATCGTGGCCGAGATCGGCTGCTTCACGAACAGGCTCCAGTCGCCCTGGCCGATCGACAGCGCATTGCGCAACTGCTTCTCGGCCATCGGTCCCAGGATCAGGCCGACGATCACCGGCGCGGTGGGAAAGTCGAAGCGGCGCATCGCCATGCCGAGCAGGCCGATCACGAACAGCAGCAGCAGGTCGAACCACGACTGGCGGATGCCATAGGCGCCCAGCCCCGCGAAGATCAGGATGCCGCCGTACAGCAGCGGCGTGGGGACACGCAGCATGCGCACCCAGAGGCCGATGGCCGGCAGGTTCAGCACCAGCAGCATCACGTTGCCGATGTAGAGCGAGGCCAGCAGGCCCCAGACCAGGTCGCCCGAGGTCTGGAACAGCATCGGTCCCGGCTGCAGGTTGTAGTTCTGGAACGCGGCCAGCAGGATGGCCGTGGTGTTCGACGTGGGAATGCCCAGCGTCAGCAGCGGGGCCAGCGTGGCCGTCACCGCCGCGTTGTTGGCGGCCTCCGGGCCGGCCACACCCTCGATGGCGCCGACCTTGCCGAACTCGGCCTTGTGGTTCGACAGCTTCTTCTCGGTGGCATACGACAGGAACGTCGGGATCTCCGCGCCGCCGGCCGGAATCAGCCCGAACGGAAAGCCGATCAGCGTGCCGCGCAGCCAGGCCGGCACCGACCGCTTCCAGTCGGAGCGGTTCATGTGCACCGAGCTGAGCTTGTTGAAGCTGCCATCGGGCTGCGGGAAGAACGCGTTGAACAGCGCCTCGCCCACCGCGAACAGGCCCACGGCCACCACCACGATGTCCACGCCGTCGTACAGCTCCTG
Source organism: Cupriavidus agavae (assembly GCF_004217045.1). Taxonomy (GTDB): domain Bacteria; phylum Pseudomonadota; class Gammaproteobacteria; order Burkholderiales; family Burkholderiaceae; genus Cupriavidus; species Cupriavidus agavae. The sequence goes on along the minus strand of NZ_SGXM01000003.1, from coordinate 51,819 downwards.
CACGTTCATCGAGTAGCGCGTCTGGCCGGACAGCGAATCCATGCCGATCAGGCCGATGCCGAGCCCGAGGAACAGCGCCGTCATGCCGCGCAGCAGCGACGAGCCGAGCACCGCCGACACCGTGGTGAACGCCAGCAGCATGATCATGAAGTACTCGCCCGGGCCGAACTGCAGCGCCACATCGGCCGCCACCGGCGCGAACATCGACAGCAGCACCGTGGCGATGGTGCCGGCCACGAACGAGCCGATCGCCGCCGTGGCCAGCGCCGGCCCCGCGCGGCCGTTCTTGGCCATCAGGTTGCCTTCCATCGCCGTGACCATGGTCGACGACTCCCCCGGCGTGTTCATCAGGATCGACGTCGTCGATCCGCCATACATGGCGCCGTAGTAGATGCCGGCGAACATGATCAGCGCGGCCGTGGGTTCCACCTTGGTGGTCAGCGGCAGCAGCATCGCCACGGTCAGCGCCGGGCCGATGCCGGGCAGCACGCCGATGGCGGTGCCCAGGAAGCAGCCCACCAGGGCCCACAGCAGGTTGATCGGCGTAATGGCCACGGCAAAGCCGTGCATCAGCTGGTTCAGGGTGTCCATGTCGGATGCCTCCCGTTGTTGCGTTGGCGCTCGGTGGCCGGGCTCAGAAGCCCGCCACCGGCAGCAGCGGCAGGTTGATGCCGAGCAGGAAATCGAACAGCGCCCACATGGGCACCGTCAGCAGCAGGCCGATCAGCGCGTCGCGCACGATGCGCCGGCTGCCGTAGCCGCGCGCCACGCAGACCATCATCAGCGTCGACGAGAACACGAAGCCCAGCGTGCCGATCAGCGCCATGTTGGCCACCAGCCCGACGGCCACCCAGATGAAGCCCTTGAGGTTGTGCGGGGCCGCGGGCAGTTCGGCGTCTTCCTCGGGCATGTTGCGGAAGCCGCCGCGCACGCCCTGCCAGGTCAGCAGCGCGCCGCAGACGGCCAGCCCGATGGCGACGAGCGTGGGCACGAAGCGCGGCGAGAGGCCGGCGTAGCCTTCCTCGCCCGAGATGCCCGGCAGGCCGGCGAAAAAGAACACGGAGAGCGCCAGGACGGCGACGCCGATGCAGACGTGGGATGGTTTCATGAGCGGTCTCCCGGATGGGCGTGCCATCCACGGGAAGAGGGAAGGGGCCCGGGCAGGCCGGCGGCGCGCCCGGACCGGGGTAGGCCAGACAGGTCTTACTTCGCCACGCCGAGTTCGCGCAGCGTGCCGCCGAGGCGGGCGGATTCGGCATCGACGAACTTGCCGAACTCGTCGCCGGTCAGCAGGAACGGCGTCCAGTCGTTCTTCTGCAGCGCGTCCTTCCAGACCTTGTTCTCCGTGCCCTTGACCACGGCGTCGATCATGGCCTTGCGCTGCTCGGCGGAGATGCCGGGCGCGCCGTAGACGCCGCGCCAGTTGTAGATCTCCACGTTGACGCCCTGCTCCTTGAGCGTGGGGATATCGGCAGTGCGGTCCTTCGACGTCACACCCAGCGCGCGCATCTTGCCGCTCTTGATGAACGGCAGGAATTCCGACACGCCGGCGATGCCCACGGTCACGTGGCCGCCCAGGATCGACGCCGAGGCCTCGCCACCGCCCGCGAACGGCACGTAGTTGATCTTCTTCGGGTCCACGCCGATGTCCTTGGCCACCAGGCCCGCCAGGATGTGGTCGATCGAACCCTTCGAGCCGCCGCCCCAGCTCACGCTGCCCGGGTTGGCCTTGAGCTGCGCGGTCAGGTCCTTGAGCGACTTGATCGGCGAATTGGCGGCCACGGTCAGCACCATCGTGTCGGCATAGAGCCGGGCGATCGGCGTGGCATTCTTCAGCGTCACCGGCGGCTTGTTGGTCTCGATGGCGCCAACCATCACGGCGCCGGTCACGATCAACGCATTGGGATTGTTCTTGTCGGTGTTGACGAACTGGGTCAGGCCGATAGTGCCGCCCGCGCCGCCCTTGTTGTCATACGAGGCGCTCTTGGCCGCGCCCGCCGCGATCATCGCCGCGCCGATCGTGCGGCCGGTCTGGTCGTAGCCGCCGCCCGGGTTGGCGCCGATCATCACCTTGAGGTTGTCCACGGCGTAGGCGGGGGCTGCCACGGCGGCGGCGGCCAGCGCGGCCGAGGCGACGAAGGCGTGGGTGAAGCGTGCAAGCGTGCGGGGCATCGCGGGTCTCCTGGATCTTGTTGGAATGATCGCTGGCGCGCCATGCGGACGCACCGGTCATGGCCGGATTCTAGAAGCGCGGAACTGTCAGATTCCTGTCAAAAAGACAGTTTCCTGATCGGGGTTTACGTGGGTATGGCCGGCGGCGGCCAGCCGTGGCGCGTTGCTCCCGGAGGTCGTCGAAAGGGGGGTGGAGAAAGCCGTCTTGTCGTTTTTTCACATCGCCGGAGCCGCCATATCTGATCTGCACATCTTTGACTTGGCGGACGTCCGACATCTCTCTACGATTGACTTCGGTTGCGCGCCGCACCGACAGGGTGGCGCGCAACGACACGGACCGCCGCACGACGATGCGGGGGCCAGGCCGGGCGCCACGGGTAGCCCGGCAGTCGGGTTTTCGGGTAAGTCGGGTGTTTCAAATGCAGGGTGTCACAAGGGGTCAACACACCATGGATACAACGATCAAGGCGTCGGACGGCTGGCCGCCGGAGCTCGACGCGGGGGCCGATCGCGGCCTGTGGAAAAGCACGGTCGCCGCCGCCAACCAGGCGCTGGAAGCCGCCAAGGGCATGCAGGCGGCAGTCGGGCAGACGCTCAAGCTGCAGCACAAGATCATGGCGCTGCGCGACGAGCTGCATCGCGCCGAAGCCGAGCGCGATCTCTATCGGGACCTGCATTCGCGCACGGTCGACGAACTCAACCACACGCTGGACCTGAGCCCCGCCGAATGGCAGCGCCTGCGCGCCGACAACGAGACGCTGCAGATCCGCCACCGCGCCTACAAGCTGCTGGTGCAGCACTACGCGCGCAGCGGCGTGCCGATCGATCCGGCCACGTTCGCCGACCAGCGCAGCCGCGTGCAGCAGCACATCCTGTTCCAGCGCCGCAAGGGGATTCCGGTCTCGGTCATCACGGCCGACGACATCGCCTTCCTGCTGCGCTGACCGCATCGGCTGCCCGTATCGTCGTTTGCCTCGCGTGTTTCCACGGAGTCCGACCATGAATTGCCTTATTCCGGGACAGTCGGCGCCGCTGCACTGCCGTCCGGCGCATCCGCCGCGCACACCCGATTGCGTCCCGCTGCCTTGGCGGCATAAAGACGGCGGTCGGCCGTCGCCAGCATGGCATCGAGTGTCTGGCAATCGTCGGTCCCGGCTTCTGCGACGCCAATCGATACGGTGAAGCGGATGGGCCCGCTGGCCAGTTCGGCCGGCGGGGCATCGGGGGCCGCGGGCACGGCCAGTTGCGCCATGATGCCGCGCAGGCGTTCCGCCGTTTCGCTGGCCTCGGCCAGCGTCGACTCGGGCAGCAGCACGGTGAACTCCTCGCCGCCGATGCGCGCGGGTATGTCCTGCTCGCGCAGGTTGTCGCGCAGCGCGCGCGCCAGGGCCTGCAGCACGCGGTCGCCGCTGGCGTGGCCCCAGCGGTCGTTCACACGTTTGAAGAAGTCGATATCGACCATCAGCATGGCCAGCGGCTCGCCGTCGCGCTGCCGCCGGGCCGCCTCGTGATTGAAACGGTTGCCGAAAGATCGCCGATTCGCCAATTCCGTCAGCGGATCGGTATCGGACAATTCCTGCAGCCGCGCGCCGGCCGCCAGGTAGTGGCTGAACAGGTGGTTGACCACGCGTAGCGTCACCAGCATCAGCAGCGGCAGCGCCAGCCAGATAGCCAGCAGCGGCAGGCTGGTGCGCCGGAAGACCGCCCGGTAGATCGCGCTGTCATCGACGGTGTCCACCATGATCCAGTTCCCGCGTCCGCCGGCCTGCTGAAACAGCAGGTATTGGCCGTCCTTGTGCAGCATGCCGTTGTCCCGCGCGAACAGTTCGACCAGCGGCGTGTGTTTCCAGCGTTCGCCCATGTCATCGGGCCAGCGCAGGTCTGTCCGCTCGGCGCCCCGGCTCGTGGCGAAAATGCTGCCATTGCGATCCACCAGGTAGCGCACCGCGCCCCGATCCTCGGGGGCGCCGATCAGCGTGCGCAGCCGGGGCAGTTCCACGTCGAGCGCCACCACGCCGCGAAAGCGGTCGGCCACGTAGACCGGGATGCTCAGCGTGGTGGTGCGCAGGCGGTTGCTCTCGAACTGTTTGTAGACCGGTGCCACGCGCAGGATGCGTTCGGGATTGCGGTCGGGCAGCTGGTCGCGGTAGTACGGCATCGTGCTGAAGCGCTGCATCAGTTCTGCCGCTGCGCTGCCCGTGCGCGGCGGATAGGTGACGTAGAAGCCGTTGCTCGAAATGAACGTCACGATGTTGTCGGCGTCTTCGTTGGTGCGTTGGCTGATGCCGAGTACGTGGCTGAGCTGGCGTGCAGCGTGGAGATCGGCCCGCAGGTCCGCATCGCGCCGCGTGAAGCCTTCCAGCCCGGCGAGCTTTTCTGGCGAAACGCCGATGACCGAGGCATCGCCATCGGGTACCGCCATGCGCCACACCGGCTGGTTGCGCGCGGCGTAGGTTTGCTCGATGACGGGGTCGGTAGGCAGGGCGTTGGGACCCTGCTGGATGGCGATCAGCTGCTGCGCGTAGTCGCGCACGAATTCGGCCTTGAAACGTTCGGCCGCGATCACCGCCTCGATGCCCAGCGCGCGCAGCGCCAGGTCGTGCTGCCGCGCGGCCAGTACGCGGTCGCGCAGCAGGTACAGGTCGCGCAGGCCCACGCTGATCATCAGCACCATGGCAATACCGAATCCCACTACCACCACGCGCTGCGGGTGCATCAGCGCCTCGCGCGGCAGCCAGCGCGGAGTCGGCAGCAATTTCCGCCATGTCATCGGAGCGTCTCTCCCGGCAAGCCCGCGCGGCGGCGGGAAATGCATTGTGGAATGCAGCGTGCAACAACGATGGCGCGCAGGCAACAGGGCCGGGGCGCAGCCGGCACAGTGTAGTGCAGCGGCTCGCTGCCTGCCATCGTGCACCTTGGCATGATGCAAGGAGAAAGCGGTCCGCCGGAAGGCTCCGGCGGAATGACGGCCAGATTTAAGGAATCAACGACGCTCGGTGCGGAAATAGAGCAGGGCAAGCGCCGGCAGCGCAAACCCGATCCAGCTAGCCAGCGGCCAGCCGCCGCGCGCGAACGCCCAGGCCCCAACCGACGAGCCAATGGCGCCGCCCACGAAGAAGATGGCCATGTAGAGGCCGTTGAGGCGGCTGCGGTGCGCGTCCGACAGCGCGAAGATCGCGCGCTGGCCGATCACCAGGTTGGTGGAGACCGCGAAGTCGAGCAGCACGGCCGCTGCCGTCAGCGCCAGCAGCGAGAGCGTGGAGCCCTCGGCGCCGAGCCGGCTCAGCAGGAACGACCCCGCGCCGAGCACCAGTGCGAGCGCCGTCATCTGGCGGCCGTGGCCCTTGTCCGCATAGCGGCCCGCCATCGGCGCAGCCACGGCACCGGCCACGCCCACGAGGGCGAAGATTGCAATGCCGGTCTGCGACATCTGGAAGGCCGGCCCGGCCAGGTACAGCGGCGTGGTGGTCCAGAACAGGCTGAAGACGCCGAACATGCTGGCCTGGTATGCCGCGCGCCGGCGCAGCACCGGCTCGGTACGCAGCAGGTGCACCATCGAGCCGAGCATGGCGATGTAGTGCACGCCCGGCGCCGGCTGGCGGCGCGGCAGCTTGCGCGCCAGCACCACGCCCAGCAGCACCATGGCCACGGCCGAGATGGCGAAGATGGTGTGCCAGCCGAAGGCGTCGGAGACCAGGCTCGACACCGGCCGCGCCAGCATGATGCCCATCAGCAGCCCGCTGGTGACATTGCCCACGGCCCGGCCGCGCGCGTGTTCGGGCGCGAGGTGCGCCGCGAAGGGCACCAGCACCTGCACGGCCACCGAGCACAGCCCGATCGCGCAGCCCGCCACCAGGAAGACGCTGGCGTGCGTGGCCAGCGAGGCGGCCACTAGCGCCGCCGCGCACCCGGCCACCAGCGCCAGCACGAGCTTGCGGTTCTCGACGATATCGCCCAGCGGCACCAGCAGCAGCAGGCCCACGCAGTAGCCGATCTGGATCAGCGTCACGATCAGCCCGGCCACCTCTGGCGACAGGTGCAGCGCCTGGGCAATCGGCCCGACCAGCGGCTGGGCGTAGTAGAGATTCGCGACGATCATGCCGCAGGCGACGGCCAGCAGCGGAGTCATCCAGGCAGCCGGCGCGGCAGCGCGTTGGGCAGTGGTGGTGGTCATGGGGCGGCTCGTTGACAGCTCTCCGGCAGGGGCGCCGGAGAGCCGCCGATTCTACCGGTAGATAGATAGACGTGCTTGGGAGGGGGACTGCCGGAGGCGGGGGGTACCAGGGTCAGGGCTGGCCGTGCCGGCCGTGTTGTTCGTTGCGTTCGTTGCGTTCGTCGCGTTCGTCGCGTTCCTCGCGCTCCTCGCCCAGGTCATGGTCGCCGGACTCGTCCGCATCGAAGCGGAAGGCCTCCTGCACCGGCGCGGGGTTGTCGCCCTGTTCGGCGGCCGGCATCAGCGCGCTGACGCGCACGCCGAGCAGCCGGATGCGTCGTTCCAGCGGGATGCGCTTGAGGCACTCCGTGGCGCCGCGCCGGATCTCGCCACCATCGGCCGTGTGCGCGGTCATCGTCAGGTCGCGCGTGACCGTGCGGAAATCGTCGAAGCGCAGCTTGATGCCGACCGTACGCCCCACATAACCCTTGCGCCGCAGGTCCTCGCCCACGCGCATGCAGAGTTTGGTGAACTGCTCGGACAGCACGGGCCGGTCGGCACGCGGATGGAGATCGCGTTCGAACGTGGTTTCCCGGCTCATCGACTTCGGCTCGGAGCTGACCACCACCTGGCGCTCGTCGCGCCCGTGCGCCACCTCGACGAGCCAGGCCGCATAGTTGCGTCCGAAATGGGTCTGCAGCAGCGCCAGATCCGCCTCGGCCAACTGCGCCACGGTCTCGATGCCGATTGCCGCCAGCTTCTCGGCCGCCTTGGGGCCAATGCCGTTGACCTTGCGGGCGGGCAGCGGCCAGATGCGCGTGGGGATATCCGCGGGGGTCAGGATGGTCAGGCCGTTGGGCTTGTCCAGTTCCGAGCCGATCTTGGCCAGCAGCTTGTTGGGGGCGACGCAGATCGAGCAGGTCAGGCCAGTGGCCTCGTGAACGGCCGCCTTGATGCCGGACGCCACGTCGCGGGCCTCGCCCTCTATATTCGTGAGATCGATATAAATCTCATCGATACCGCGGTCTTCTATTTGTTCTGTAAATGCTCGCACGGCCGCCTTGAAGAGGCCCGAGTAGCGGCGGTAGGCATCGAAATCCGTGGGAAGCAGGATGGCGTCGGGCGCGAGCTTGGCCGCCTTCATCATGCCCATGGCCGAGAACACGCCCAGGGCGCGGGCCTCGTAGGTGGACGTGGTGACCACGCCCCGTCCCACATAGTCACGCAGCCGTGCGTAACGCCGGCTGCCGTCCGGCAGGGTTTCCGGAATGGCGTTGCGCCCGCCGCCAATCACCACGGCCTGGCCGCGCAGATCCGGGTAACGCAGCAGTTCGACCGACGCGTAGAACGCGTCCATGTCGAGGTGGGCGATGCGTCGGAGAGGCGGGGGCATGGAAGGCGCGCTCAAGCACTGTATAAACGTACAGTATAGTGTGGCGACCCCGTTTTGCGTAACCCCGGCGCGATCTCCGGCGTGGCCATATTATTTATAGATCGAATGTTTAAACCTATTTTTTAAGCCGTTTTATTTTTAACGTCGATGGCGCTCCGGTTTTTCAGCCGGCTTACCAGCAGCCCCTCGAACGCGTAGATCGCCAGCGACACCCAGATCAGCGCATAGCCAATCTGCTTGTCCACCGGGAAGGGCTCGTGCCAGAGCCAGAGGCCAAGCATCAACTGGATCGTCGGGCCGGCATATTGCAGGATGCCAAGCATCGAAAGCGGGATGCGGCGCGCGCCGGCAGCAAAGAACAGCAGCGGCACGGCCGTCACCGGACCTGCCAGCAGCAGCAGTCCCTGCGTCAGCGTGGGCGCGGCGCGTGTGGTGTCGTGGCCGGTCAGGAACAACGCACCCAGCGCAATGGCGGCCACCGGAAACAGCAGCAACGTTTCGAGCGAGAGTCCTTCCAGCGCCCCGAGCGCGCCCGTCTTGCGCAGCAGCCCGTAGCCGCCGAACGACGCCGCCAGGCCCAGCGCAATCCACGGCAGATGGCCGGCGGACCACGTGAGCCACAGCACCCCGGCCCCGGCCACCGCGATCGACACCCACTGGCCCCAGCGCAGCCGCTCGTGCAGCAGCACCACGCCCAGCAGCACGCTGACCAGCGGGTTGATGAAGTAGCCAAGACTGGCATCCACCACGCGGTCGGCGGACACCGCCCAGATATAGAGGAACCAGTTGCAGCACAGCAGCCCGGCACTGGCGGCGAAGTTCAGGATCAGCCGTGGATTGGCCACGACCTCGCGCAGCCAGCCGAAGTGACGTCGCCACAACAGTATCGCGCCCAGGAATACCAGCGACCAGACCATCCGGTGCAGCAGGATCTCCAGCGGCGCCACGCCGTGCAGTGACTTGATGTAGAGGGGCAGCAGGCCCCAGATGATGTACGCCAGCAGGGCGTAGAGAATGCCGAGTTGCATGGAAGGTCAGGCCGGTGATTGCACCGCCATGGGGCGGAGCAGTGCGGCGGATTCTACCCGGGGCGGCCAACCTGCGTGTTGCGCGGCGTATCGGCCCGGACCGCCGTACGGCCGGCCCATGAAAAAACCCGGCCGGAGCCGGGTTTCTTCTGCACGCCAGACGCCTGGCGATGCGCGCCTTACAGCTTGCGCGCGTAGCTGAACTGCGAGAACGACTGCTCGGCCACGTTGAACCAGGCGGCCTCGTTGTTGCGGAACACGCGCCAGTCTTCGAAGATCTTCTTGAACGACGGGTTCTTGGCGCTTTCGTCGGCATACGCTTCCTGCGTGGCCTTGAAGCAAGCCTCCATGATCTCCTTCGAGAACGGGCGCAGCTTGACGCCGTTTTCGAGCAGACGGGCCAGCGCCTGCGGGTTCACGGTGTCGTACTTGGCCATCATGTTGGTATGGGCCTCGATCGTGGCCGTTTCCAGCGCACGCTTGTACAGCGGCGGCAGCTTCTCGAACTCGGGCGCCGAAGCGTAGAACGACAGCTGCGCGCTGCCTTCCCACCATCCCGGGTAGTAGTAGTACGGGGCCACCTTGTAGAAGCCGAGCTTTTCGTCATCGTACGGGCCCACCCACTCGGCCGCGTCGATCGTGCCCTTTTCGAGCGCCGGATAGATGTCGCCGCCGGCGATCTGCTGCGGCACCACGCCCAGGCGCGACAGCACCACGCCGGCAAACCCGGCCACGCGGTACTTCAGGCCCTGCAGGTCCGCCACGGTCTTGATTTCCTTGCGGAACCAGCCGCCCATCTGGGCGCAGGTGTTGCCGCCCATGAAGTTGACGACGTTGTATTCCTTGAAGAATTCGCGCATCAGCTTCATGCCGTTGCCCTGCATCATCCAGGCGTTCTGCTGGCGCGCGGTCAGGCCGAACGGGATCGTCGTGTCGAAGCAAAGCGTCGGATTCTTGCCGAAGTAGTAGTAGCCGGCGGTATGGCCGATCTGCACGGTCTGGTTCTGTACCGCATCGAGCACCTGCAGGCCGGGAACGAGTTCACCGGCGGCAAACACCTTGATGTTGAACTTGCCGTCGGTCAGTTCCTTGACCCGCTGGCTCAGCAGTTCGGCGCCGCCGTAGATGGTGTCGAGCGACTTCGGGAAGCTCGACGCCAGGCGCCATTCCACCGCGGGATTGCTGCCCACCACGGCCGGGGCGGCCGGGGCGCTGGCCGAAGCGGCGGGGGCTGCGGGCTTGTCTTCCTTGCCGCATGCGGCGAGCGCGCCGGTGGCGGCCACGGCCGATGCTTTCAACAGGAAGGAACGGCGTTCCATGGACATCTCCTCTTTTATATAGATATGTGCGTGATGCAGTGCTGCCTCGACCCAAGGCATGGCCCTGAAGACAGGTCGGACGATTATAGCGGTGGCGTTTTGGGCACGGAGCGCCCGCCGGATGGGGGTTTTCGCTAGTCGGTAGCAGTTCTGCAACGGTTTTCCGGCATGCCCGAAAACGGTGCGCGGCGCGCCGCCGGGCGGCTTCCGCGATGTGGGATTTCGCACGCTTTTTGCCGATCCTGATGGATTTTGTAACCCGGCTTGCGGTCAAAAAGTTCGCCTGTTAAAACCGGGAGCCGTCCCTCCCAGCTTCAATCGATGCCGGTTTCGTTCGCATCCGTTGTCTCCATGCCGCCATCCGTCCTGCCTCCCGTCCGTCTCTTCGCCCGTCGTCGCCTGGCTTTTACCGTCTTGGCCGCATGGGGCATGGCGGCCTGCGCGCAGACCGGGAGCCATCCGGTGGAGCCGCCCCCGACCATCGCGGAACGGGCCGTACCCCGGACGGTGTCCGCCCTGGCGACGGCGCCGGCCGAGCCGGCCGTACCCAGTGCTGCGGCCGATCCGCTGGGCGACTTGATCCAGTCTTCGCAGCCTGCCGAAGACACTGCCCCGGCGGCCCCCGCCGAGCCGGCGTCGGCTACCGTGGTCGATGCCAATCCCGATTTCATCGGCCCGCCCGATGCGCTGGCGCCGCCGCCGCCCGCTCCGCCGCCGCTGGTGCTGTTCCCGAGCCGGCTGGGCCAGTTCCCGGCGCAGGTCGAGGCGGCTGCGCAAGCACCTGCCGCAAGTGCAGCAGGTGCCGAAGGCGCTGAGACAGTCACTTCCGAAACGCCCTCCGACGCACCGCCAGTGCTGCGCTCGCAGCTACCGGCGGACGATCCTGCCGGCGACTCGGTCTGGCGCCTCGGCTACAGCGGCCGTGCCGCCGTGGAAGACCGCGCGGGCACCCAGCGGGCCTGCCCCGGTGGGGGCACGCCGTCGGCCGGTTTCGGCCAGGGCCTGGCGTGCACCAGCTCGGGCGAGGTCAAGATCCGCGAATCGCTGGTGGATATGGGCGGCGGTACCCAGGTGCAGCTCGTGGCGCAGGCCAAGGGCACCAATGCCACCTCGGTCAACGGCAGCGCGGCCGCCGTGGACCCGTATGCGCTGGTGCCGAACTTCTACACCTCGGTCAGCGGCCTGTCCGGACTGGCCGTACTCGATGAAGCCAGCGTCTGGGCCGGGCGGCGCGACAGCAATGCCTTCCTGATGTCGTCGGGCCTGCTGCCGCCGAACTCCTCCTCGATGCGATTCGGCATCGACAACGCCAAGGTCGGCGATTTCGGGCTGAGTTATCAATACACCGCACGTAACGACCTAAATGGGGCCAAGCTTCCCAGCTATCACACGGTGCGCACGGCCCCCATCGGCACCAATGACAAGGGTTCGGTCCAACTGGGCTTCACCCGCGTGGAGCCGCTCCAGGAAATCGCCGATACCGGCAGCGCATGGTGGGCATCGGCCATGCACGAGCAGCAAGGGGTGCTGTTCGGCACGAACCGCCTCGGCGTGCAATATGGGCAGGGGTCGCGCGTCGCCATGACCGGCTACACCGGCATGGGTAACGAAGTCTCGCGCGTGCGGGTGGCGGAATCGATGGAGTGGAAGGGCAAGTCCGGCCTGGCCGGATCGGTCGAGTCGAGCCTGCAACTGGACCGTTCGGCGGTGGGCACGCTGCAGTGGGCGGCCACGCGCGTGCGTCCGGCCTATGTGGCCAGCGACCAGTTCAAGCTGACCTTCGAAGTGGCGCACGACCAGATTTCGTCGGGCTTTGGCGTCGGCGGCCAGCGCACGGCCATCACCGTGGCGCCCACGCTGACGCTGGGCAAGTCCACCGGCAACGCCAACCTGCGCGCGTTCTACACCTACAGCCGGGCCAACGATGTGGACGGCATCACGTTCGCCGCCCCGGCGGACGCCTGGGCGACGCAGACCAGCGGCTCTATCTTCGGCGTGCAGCTGAATCGGCGGTGGTAATCACTTTACGAATTTAGTGCGCCGAAAATCCCGCAAAATTATTCGTACCAGGAATTATTGCAGTTTGTTCCGCAGGATCAGCAACCAGGGCAGGTGGGAATTGGTGAAGCCGTCCAACTGGCCCGCGTCGTTGAGATCGATCACATCCATCGAGACCGATTGCTGCACATTGCCGCCGATGGCCTTGACCACGTTGGCCGCGCGGTCCACCTCCACCACGATGTCGCAATGCATCGGCGTAGTGCCGAAACCGATCTCGGCGGGATCGTCGAGGTATTTGTCGCGTCCGCGCCCCGCGCAGATCAGATCGCCAGGACGCGGCACGCCGGGCAGCGGTTCGACATGGAACGCCGGCCGGGGCAGGATGCCGTCGCGCGCATCGACCACATACATCGAATGTGACTGGCCGGTCAGGAACTGGTCGTTATCGAGCCCTGCCTGGCGCATCACCCACGAAATGAACACCGCCGACCAGGCCCAGGCGCCTTGCGTGACCTGGCGGCAGTCCGGCGCCTCGCCGACGATGCCCCAGTAGCGCTGCGCCATGCGGCAGCCTTGCGGCGTAGCCTCCATGCCCGTGCCATCGGGGAAGCGCAGGCAGCTTTCTCCAGCGCCATTCCCGTTCGCTTCGACATCGGCGGACGGCGCGGACCCGCCCGGACCCGTACTCACCTCTGCGGGGGTTTGCAGCAGCGGGGCTGGCAGCGGACTCTGCGTGACGCATGCCGAGTCATCGCGGCCGATGTGCACGACCTGGCTGCCCCACTTGCGCCACTCCTGCAGGGCGATATCGACGATCTTTTCACGCGGCGTGGCGCCAGCCGGAGTGGTCACGCGCCCGTAGTCGGGCAAGGGTACGGCCTGGGGACGCGCGGTACGCGGTGGCGCCGTGGTGCAACCGCACACCAGCGCCACGGCCACGAGGCTGGTCAGCCCGCGCCAGAGCCGCGCACGAGCCTGTGGAGAACGCTGTGGAACCGATTGTGGAAAGCGTTGTGCATAACGCTGTGGAGAATTGCGCATCGACAAGCAGGGCAGTGGCTTTCGCCCGTGTTTCCTGATCTCGCGCAAAGCCTTGTTCAGACAAGCGCGAACGATGTTTCGAGGTTCCTGCGCACGGCGTGCGGGACGACGCTGCGGGCTGTGCAATTCTGCACGGGAACCGGGGGGAATGCTTGTGGATAACGTCCCCCGCGCGCTGCGCACCTGACGCCGCGATGGGGCTTCGGCGGCGGCACGGCGGGGTCATGCGGAGCGGGCCAGCAATGTGCCCGTCGGCATTAGTTGTTGACGGCGTCCTTGAACTTCTGGCCTGCCTTGAACTTCACGGTCTTCGCAGCTTCGACCTTGATTTCTTCGCCGGTGCGCGGGTTGCGGGCCATGCGCTCGCCGCGCTCGCCCTTACTGAAGGTGCCAAAGCCGATCAGGCTCAGGGTGTCGCCCTTGGCCACGGCATCCATGATGGCGTTCAGCGTCACGTTCAGGGCCTGCTCGGCCTTGGCCTTGGTCAGACCGTCCACGCCTGCTGCGATTGCGTCGATCAGTTCGGTTTTCGTCATGCTTCACTCCGTATCGAGTTGGAAAAACTGACGTCCGGCCCGGAGGCTCCCTCGGGGGAAGCCGCCCTGGCAAAGACGCCGCGGGCCACATCATACCGTGTCGGACACGCCTCACCGGGAACAGTTTGTTACGGCCACCCGCCGGGAAGCCGCCTCAGGACAAGGTTCGCGGGTGATCGCAGGGCTCGGGAAGGGGGTCGGCGGAGCCGCCAGGCGGGTGAACAGTGCGACGGAGAAGTGGCAGACAAGTGGCGAAGACGCGATGTATACCGGCGGCCGACCCGCTGAAATCGCTGCAGAGCCTCCCAGAGGCCGTATACGTCGTTTTTGGTTCGTGCACTGACTCGGGGACGTATACGTCGCATCAGGCGATGCAGGGCACCTGTAAACGCGTTGGCGAGGCGGTGCCGGTATACGGCGGCATCTCCGGACGTATACCTCTGCCATGCGGCATTCCATCAGGCGACGGTGCCTGATTTTTCATCAGACCACGAACGATGGCCCGGCGGGTCTGGCGAGAGGTATACCGCGCTCCGGCGCCTCTCCTCCGTACGGTTTACATCTTCTTTTCATGTATACAAATAGTAGTGATAGATAAGCACGGGCCTTTTCTGTGGACAACCACGTATACGTCAATCAGATCAGGCGTTTACGTATACCGAAAGTACAGGGATGAACGTCTGGCTCGCGTGGATGACTCAACCGTCCGGCAGACGGAGGGCAGGTATACCCGCCGACTTGTTCGTATACCGTCCCCAGGCCAGCCCCAGGCAGCCCACACCTAACCCATGCGCTTATCCACAGAAACGGGCCCGGTTATCCACATCGGTATACGTGCCGCAGGCTGACTTCGTGCGTATACCTGCGCATGGCGCACAGGTATCATCCGGTTCGCGCCGGACTGGACCGGTGGCCCATACCCAGGAATCTCAGCACATGTCGGACAAGCCCAAGGACACCAAAGAGAAGAAGGCAGGCAAGAAGAAGACGGCCGGCGATCGCATCGAGGTGCGCCAGTCGGGCGTGCATGGCAAGGGTGTCTACGCGATGGGTGCCATCGCCGAAGGCGAGCGCGTGATCGAGTACAAGGGCGAGCACATTTCCTGGAAGGAAGCGCTGGACCGCCATCCCCACGATCCGTCCGATCCGAACCACACTTTCTACTTCAGCCTCGATGACGGCAACGTGATCGACGCCAAGTTCGGCGGCAACCGGGCACGCTGGATCAACCACGCCTGCGAACCGAACTGCGAGGCGCGCGAAAAGAAGGGCCGCGTGTTCATCCACGCGCTGCGCGACATCGCCATGGGCGAAGAGCTGTTCTATGACTACGGCCTGGTGATCGACGCGCGCTATACCAAGAAGCTGAAGAAGGAATACGAGTGCCGCTGCGGCAGCCCGAAGTGCCGGGGCACGATGCTGGCACCGAAGGACAAGAAGTAAGCCGTTCGGCTCAGGCCATGGCGGTGCCGGGTGCCTCGCAGGGGATCCGGATCACGAAGCGCATCGACGCGCGGCGCTCCTGCGCGTCGCGCACGACGCCTTCGTCGGTCCCGGCCATGACCGGGGTAGCTGCCGGCACGGCGGAGGGATGAGGCGCCGGGGCATCCTCGATGCGAATCGTGCCCTGGTGCAGCGTCACGATTTCATGGACGATGGCCAGCCCCAGGCCCGCGCCGCTCGGCGCCGCCTGCACTGGCTGGGCGCCTGGCGTGTGATCGCCCCGGAAGAAGCGTTTGAAGACTTCCTCACGGCGCGCCAGTGCGATGCCGGGGCCGTTGTCCTCGACCATCACCACGGCCATGCCGCGATGGCCCATCGCCTCGCCGCCCGCCCGTACCGTGATCCGGCCGCCGGCTGGCACGTATTTCACCGCGTTGTCGACCAGATTCGACAGCGCCTCGCGCATCAGGAGCCGGTTGCCGCGCACCATGGCCGGGGCGCCGCCCGTGAAGGTGGGGCCGGGCAGTACCTCGAATCCGAGATCCACGCGCCGCGCCAGCGCCTGCGGCACCCATTCCGCACCTACCTCGAACGCCAGTTCCGCCAGGTCGAAATGTTCCACCGGCCCGAGCCGCTCCAGCGACAGGCCCGGCTCGGCGCGCGCCAGCGACAGCAACTGGTTCGACAGCCGCACGGCGCGATCGGCGGCGGTCTGTACCTCGCGCAGGGCATGGCGGGCCACGTCCAGGGTATCGGCTTCGACGGCCCGGTCCGCGTGCAGCTTGACGGCGGTCAGCGGGGTGCGCAACTGATGGGCCGCGTCGGCAATGAACTTGCGCTGGGCGTCGAGTGCGTCGCGCAGCCGCGACAGCAACGCGTTCAGGCCCCGGATCAGCGGCTCCACCTCGGCTGGCACCTGGGATTCGTCGAGCGGCGCCATCGAGCGCGCGGTCTGGCGGTTCAGCTTGTCGGTCAGGATCTGCAGCGGCACCAGCTCTTCCTTGAGCACGTGCGAGAGGATCAGGCTGCCCACCAGCAGCAGCAGGATCAGCGGCACCGACACCGACAGCAGGATTTCGTTGGCCGCCGTCTCGCGCCGGTCCAGCAACTCGGCCACTTCGACAACGATGGGCCCGCGCGGCAACTGCGGCTCGGCGGTGGTCCCCAGTTCATCGCTGGCGGTGCTCGGCAGGCTGACCGGTAGCCGCACGGCACGCACCTGGCGGCCGCTGAACCATGCGTAGAACAGCCGGGCGTCATGGAGCGAGGTCTGGCCCGTGCCATAGCCGAGCCAGGTATCCATGCCGCCGATCAGCCCGTCAGGGCCATGGATGCGCCAGTAGATGCGATCGGAACCTTCCGCCTCGACCAACGTCTGGGCAATGGCCGGGATATCCTGTTCCAGGCGCGGCCCGGCAATACGGATCTGCTGCGCGATATTGTTCGCCACGCCATACAGCGCCCGGTCGAATACCTGCGTGGTGTAGTGCGCGGCCAGCCAGTAGGATAGCGATCCGCTGGTCAGCACCAGCGCGAACAACGGCGTGGCCAGCGCACGCAGCAGGTGGACCCGCAGACTCGGGTTCGAGGTGCCACGCAGCATGGCATTGCCGCGCCGGTGCCGGCCCCGCGTGGTGGATTCGCCGGGCTGGGCGGAGGAGGAGTGCGAACGCGGCCACATGGCGGGACGTCAGCGGGCGCGCCTGGAGCGGGGCCGGCGCGCCGGAAGGGGCTCAGTGTCCGCCACGGATCTGCAACAGATATCCGAAGCCGCGCACGGTGACGATCTCCACATCGGCCTCTTCGAGCTTCTTGCGCACGCGGTGCACATAAACCTCGATCGCCGTATCGCCGACGGTATCGCCGCCTTCGCCAGCCGGATGCGCAAACGTGGCCAGGTGATCCTGCAGTTGCGCCTTGCTGACCACACGGCCCTGGCGCTGCAGCAGCAGTTCGAGCACCGCGAACTCACGCGGCGACAGTTCAAGCGGTCGGCCGTCGACAAACATCCGGCGGTCGTTGCCCGACAGCCGCAGCCGGCCCAGCCGCACATCGCGCTCGGGCGCCGCCTCGCCATGCTGGCTGCGCCGCAGCAGCACGCGCACGCGTGCTTCCAGCTCGGGCAGCGCGAACGGCTTGACCAGATAATCGTCAGCCCCGGCATTGAGGCCCGACAGCTTGTCTTCAAGTTCGTCCCGCGCGGTCAGGATGATCACCGGGGTGGTGCGATTGCGCGCCCGATAGCGCGCCAGCAGGGTCATGCCGTCGATCCCGGGCAGTCCGAGGTCGAGGATCACGAGGTCATGCTGCTCCTTGAGCAGATGGTCGGTGGCATAGACGCCGTCATGCACCACGCGCACCTGGTGCCCAGCCCGCGACAGGCCAGCCTCCACGCCGCTGGCGATTTGACGGTCATCTTCGATCAGCAGGATACGCATGGCGGACCGTGACTTTGAGCGGTTGTAACAATGTCACGGATTGTACCGAGAGTTTCCCGGCTTGCCTTTCAGTTGGCTGACGGCGGAAGTGCCTGCGTCAGATAAAGGCGCATGAATGGGGCGTCAGGCGGCGCGCGCCTCCCGGAACCGTTCAAGAAAGCCCGGAAGATCGATGCGATAGACGAACGGCTTGCCATTCCTCTCCCCGGAAACCTCCCAGCCGTTCGGACCCCTCCCCAGATAAGTTGGCGCCACTTCCAGCCCCCGTAGCCCGAAGTTCAACTGATGCCGCGTGCGGTACTCGAAAGCCTCGTCGTCCTGCGCATCGAGCGCATCGTCGTCCCTGTAGAACTGCTGCATCGACTCGAAGATCGACGTCCGCCAGCCAATGAACGCCGGCAACCGCTCCTCGATCAGCGCCTCACGGTTCCGCGTGAACCACGCCACCAGCTCCCGGTAGTCCCATTTCACCGTCATGATCTCGCTGAATTCGTACGTCACGGCGTTGTCGACGCGCAGCGTAATCGTCCCGGTCAACGCGTCCTCGGGGAAGCCGAGCACGAGCGGGGAGATCACGGGAAACGGCTGGAATTCGAGGACCAGTCGGTAGATGGTGGTCATGGCGCGCAGAAGTTGGCTGAATGGAAGCGCCAATTTCCTGCGTGTTGCGCAGGCTGTCCATGACGGAGGTCATGAAGTGGGTGGTTTGGCAGGTTTTGTGATGGGGTGCATTCAGTTCCTTTAGCGTCTTCAAGGCATCGCCCCTCACCCCGAGTGAGCTTTAGATCGACCGGAAGCCGTCTGGAATTGTCCGACGGTTACAAAAACCTCGTCCTGTGCTTCTTCTACGATAACTTGTGCCTGAATGGAGTTGGATCCGAACTCGGCTATCAGTTTGTCATTCCACGAATGGCTGACTGCATCCGCTATCCGCTTGGCATCTTTGAGCTCAATGGAGTTGAACAGTGCGGTAATCTCCAACATATTCATCCAGGGCTGTATGGTCAACGAGGTGCGACCTCTGGCAAGGGATTCGTCGTATTCTTTACGAGAGAAGAGTTCCGAAACGAATATAACGCCATCAACTTCTATAAAACGTGGGCGGAATAGCTCAAAGAACGCGAGATATGCGTCGCCTTGAAGATCGAGGTGTGTGCTCGTGGCATGTAAATAGTCAGACCAGGAGAATTTTTTTCGGGGTTGGCTTCGACAAAATTTTCGTATGTCCATTTAGGTTTTTGCATAATCTTTACTATTTGGAACTTCATGTCGAAACGCCTCTCTCACTCGACCTTTATCGAGGAATCTACTTCATCTGGAGAAGTGTTTAAGCCTTTTTCGATTCCCGCCTGCTATTTTCGTTTCCAACCGGGTGCGGCGCTGGCCCGTACTACGAAATCTTCTCGTCCGGCAACGTAGGTTGTCTTTACCCATCCGGGTCGATATACCAAGCCAAAGATTGGAAAACTGAAGAATAGGCAGTCCTCGAGATTGAGTTCAAGCCAAGGGTCGGTTTGGAACTGCTCGACGCCTCTTAGCGAAGCCGAGAAGGCGAACGATTCCACGGGGTACGACGCCCCGACCAGATCGTCGATCTTCGCAACGAAGAATTCAGCAGCCCCTCCTGCGGCAAAGGCATTGCCGATGTTTTCGGCATCTTCATCGAACAATGCTTTGTCATCGAGTTCGGCGATGCCCCACCCCTTATCATTGATCGTCGTTCGATTTAGCTGGCCGTTGTTCTGCAAAAAAAAAAGTAAGATTTGAATCTCGTTGGTATTAAGTATCCGTTTATTATTTTGTTCCATATCTGATCTCCCGTACTGTCATTCGCAGTTTCATTCGTCAGTCTGTAGAAGCTTCTTGCGCGCCTTATCAATCGATTCCAGCAGCCAGGAGAGAGGAATCTTTTCGATTCTGTCGGGACTGTCTGAAAAATTATGTCTAGGTTTTCTTTGCCATTATCCTGGCTCAGCAATGCTAAGAAGACTTCGTTCAAATAGATCCCGGCGACCAATTCATCGAAATCAAGATCACTAGCGATAAGAATTTTTGTTTCGACGTCTTGGGCCATTATTATGTTAGGTACAATTTGTGTAGCGCTCTTGCACACATGACTATGAGGCGGCGCTGCATTCCCCCTGGAAGTTGGCTATGAGACTAATTGATCTGATATCAATCTATTACGAACACGTCTTCGATGGGGCAGTCCGGATAAATCCATTCATCCCAATTGCTGATAGCCCATTTGGTTGATATTCCATTTGCTCCATGCTCAAGGGACGACTCGAGAGGAAGGCGTTCCATAATCAATCCGGCCTTATGGCCAGTGCTTACTACAAGATTGCTTTTCCTATCGCAGCCGGGAGAATACACAAGTAGAAAATCTACGAGGGGTTCGTAAGGCCATTTACCCAGGACACGGAATACGGAGCCGTAGCGAATCGAACGCTCGCGTATGTCCAAGAGTTTCCTAATCTTCATCATTTTACTTTCAGATTGTAAGGCAGGGTATTGAGGCTCTCTAGGAACATGGGGAGATCAACCTGGTAAACGTATGGCGTTCCGTCCCTTACGCCCGAAACTTCCCAACCGTTGGGGCCAGTTCCAAGGTAAATGGCAGGAATCTGGACGCCTCGAAAACCAAAGCACATATGGTGCCGTGTCCTGTATTGGTACGTGCAATCGTCTTCAAAATCCGTGGTGTCTTCTCTCTCCCAGAATTCGAGTATGGATTTATATATCGACCCTTTCCATCCGATGAATGGGGGCAATGGCTCGTTAAGAATTTGATAACCATTCTTTCGAAACCATTCCAAAGGCTCAGCGACATTCCAGTTTAGGTTCAAGATTTCAAAACAGTCTTCGGAAGACAAATGGTCGATCACTAACTTTATCGATCCCAGCTTGGAATCCGGGCTGAAGCCCAAATCCAAAGGTGATGCCGATTTCAATGCTTCGAATATCATGCGTAACCTGTAGATCATTTTCCTCTCCGAATCTTCCCATACTGCGGTTTCGTTAGATCTCCTCTACGCACGAACTCTCGGAGAACTTCCACGGAAGGTTCTATGCCTGAAAACCGGGTATCCGAGCCAACCTCCAACGTTGTCGGGTTGGAACTCATATATTTTTCCATCCTTAACGCCATACCTTTGCTTGCCGTCCTGTATTGATTTCTCTAATACTTGTTGTGCTTCGGGCTGTTGACTCGTCGGAATACCAGACGCGCGTTTTGCTTCTCGGAAAGCACGCCGTCTTCCCGCTCCTGGAGGCGACATGTTGGGAGGAACGTTGATCCCGACCTCAGCCTCCTCTTCGCCCCCCGAGAATATCGCCCCCCACCCCCTCCATCACCTGCAACGGGACACGTGCCTGCACGCCAACATCGGAATCGTCAAAACCGAAGCGTGGGAAAATAACCCTGCTAACCCCAAGTTTCATTCGTCAGTCTGTAGAAGCTTCTTGCGCGCCTTATCAATCGATTCCAGCGGCTCCAACTCCTCCAGTTATCAAGCATTTATTTCGTCGATATCCGATTTGCACCAAAATCAAGTGACGATTCGATGTTTAAGCGCACCAAGATTAACCCCGCCTTGTGGTCGGTGGATACTATGGACAGGCGATGCGCTACAGCTCGGTTTCATTAACTTATGACTAGGTAACGGTTCTCGGGATTGGCCGATAATTTGATGTGCCGACTTATGATTCATATGGATCTCTCTCGTTTCCCCGAATGAGCCTAACCAATGCCGACGATGCGAGTGCCTGCACTCCGACGTTGGTGTCATCGAAGAACCCGAAGCGCCGGAAGATGACGCCACCGCTATCAACAATCGGTGCGACCAACTCATGACAGTTATCCCAGTCTCGTGGAGACGGTACCCCCCGGTTTAGTAGTTCCGTCCAATCAAGTTGTGATGCAGAGGCTACCAAGAAGGAGGATTTGCTTATGTCAAAGAACCAAGTAAGCTCGCCAAGCTTGTCGAAGGTAACGGGGACGGCTATGGAGTATTTAATTCCATCTTGCGTTTCTAACAAGATTTCGAAAGGTTCCTCTGTGTTGCTAGCGCATAGTGCTTTGACTTGCGGATTCTTAAGTAGTCGCTTGTATCGCGCGATGCGATTATTCGGCCGCCAGCCGGGATCTCCATAGACCAGCCAGAATTTAGCGCTGGGAACGGCATGAGTTACGACTCTCCATGCTTTAGCTAGACAGTGGGTGAAATGTGGGGTCTTGTCTTCGATGTAGAAGACCGTGACGAGCCACTCCATTATTCCAATTTTGAGATTGCCGTAGCTGGATTGCGAGTCGAACCTGTATAGCCTGCCGTCGAGAAATGTGTCCTCGACCAAGGAAAACGCGATGCTCCCTTCAGCAGTCATGGTGATTTTCCCTGCTTTATCATGCAAGTTCAAAGAGGTGGTGCGACGGCCCCCTTCTTGACTTCGCTTATTTCGGGTTCCGAAAGTGAAAGAACATTAATAATATCGTTATTGGTCAGTATTATGTAATGTTGCATAACGCGGCTATTGCGAATGGAGAATGTCTCTCTGGAGAACCACCTTAGAAGAGTTGACCCGTCGGCGCGAATCAAAGTGTTTCCCAGAAGGTCAAACTTCTTTAGTTCCTTCAACGTCTTCAAAGCGTCGCCCTCATCCTGTTTGCTGTAGAAGAGATAGTCATCAAATTTGATGGATATTTCGTTGTCGGTCTGCGTCGTTATCGCGATATTAAGCGTTCCATAAAGGTCAGTCAGTTCGCTGAACTCGCATAGGCGCGATGGAAGAAGCGTATGAGTAAGAATGCGATAGTTTTTCATGATTAATATCTTATTTTCAGTCGATTTTTTCCTTTTTGAATTTCCAATGTTGGGCGCCCGTCCTCGCTGTCGGGACGAACAATGACGGTCCGTCCATCGGCTAGTGTCCCAACCCGCATACCGTCGGTATATTCCTTTACGGCGGTGGGAGATAAGCCGTCAAAGTCCTTCTCGGCGGCTTGCATTCCTCCTGATTTTTCCCATATCTTGCTGCGCCCCTTCGTTGCCCCTGCACGTGTAGCCCCTTCCAAGGTCGCCAGCACTCCATCGTCAGATTCCCCACTAAATACCGCCCCCAACCCCTCCACCACCTGTAGCGGAATATAGAGCGGCTTCTTCACCCCTTCGAGCGCTTCTTCCAGCACGTCGGCCACCGGCTGCCCTAACAGCGTCGCGCCGTTCTTGTCCGACTCATCGGGCGTGCCCATCACCGTAGCCTCGCCCGGGTCCGCTGGCTGGCCTGGGGTTCGGAAGGGATCGATCGGTTGGCCTGGCGTCCAGATTGGGCCGGGAGGCGGCGCGGGGGCTGCCAGCTGGTTGTTCTCCCCCTCGAACGTCGCCGCATTTGTCGCGGTACCCGCATCCACCCCGCTGGCGCCGGCGATGCCGGCCACGAGGCTGCGCACCGCGTCGAGCCGTACCTGTTTTTCCGACGCGCTGAGGCCGTCGGTGGGGCCCATCAGGGTGCCGATGAGCGAGCCGGTGGCCGCGCCCATGGCCCCGGCGCCGCAAGCCTGGGTGGCGGATGCCGCACCGGCGCAGCCGACGATGGCGTGCAGCGCGGCGCGGGCCGATTCGGCGCCGGGAGTGCCTTCGCCGAGGCTGTCGGCGAGGCGTTTGACGCCGGTGGCGCCAAGTCCCTGCAGGTAGCCCACGGCGGCGCTCTGGGCGAACTGGGCGGTCGATCCCGTGACGTTGCCGCCGGCGGCGGCGGTCAGTGCCGATGCGATACGGCGGTAGTCGCCGCCGGGGCCCCATTTGGCGGCGTCCTGATATTGCCGGTCGAGCTCGGCGCGGCGGGTCGGGTCGGTTTCGTCGTCGCGCGCCTGCTTGAGGGCGTCCGCTTCCCGGGCCCGATTGTTCAGGAACGCGCCGGTCTCCCGCTGCAGCGCGCCAACGATCTCGAAGCCGGCCTGGATCTTCTTTTCGTCGAAGATCTGGTCAAGGCGGTTGCTGCCGTCCACCTCCGTCGAGACATGGCGGTTCAGGCCGGCGAGGGTGTTGTCGGCGGTCTGTCCGGTCAGCGCCTGCTGGCCGGCGATATCGCGGATCGTGATGTCGGCGTCGCTGATGCCGCTGCGGGTGGTGCTGCGCGCGTTGCCCCGCGCGCCGATGGCGACCGGCGGCGCGACGCTGAAGCCGCCAGACGAGGGCAGGTCAGTACCGGGCACCTTGTCTCCGCCCGTGGCCGCCTGACCCCGCTGGTTGGTACCCACGCCGCCGCCATCGTTGCCCTTCCCGGCCGATCCTTTCGACGAGAACCCGCCGCCGATGCTGACGCTGCTGGCCTTGTAGTCGGCGTGGTTGTCGATGTCGGACGTGGTGAGCGTGGCGGTGTCCAACCGGTTGCGTCCGTCTTCGGCGGCCTGGCGTGTGGACGTGATGACGCCGCCGTCGAGGGCCGTGTTGCCGCCCACCCGGATGTCGAAGCCGCCATCGCCTGCCTTCAGGCCGGACTGTTCGGCCACGCTTGCGTAGCGGCTGTCGATCTTTTGCTGGCCCAGGTTGGCGCTGCCCGAGAAGCCGAAGCCCACCGTGACGCTGCCGCCCGCGCTCTGGTCCTTGCTGCGGTAGTCGTGCGTGTCCTGCAGGCTGCCAACCCTGAGGTTGCCGCCGATATCGGCACTGATCCGCTCGCCGCGCGCCACCGCGCCGTTCAGTTCCGTGTCTCCGCCCGATTCGATCCTGAGCGTCTTGCCGGCGTTGACCTGGGTGTTGGTCCAGGTCGTGTCGGTGCCTTCGCCCTTGCCGCGCGAGCCGCTGGCATTGGCCGTCACGCCGAACGCGGCGCCGCCCTGGCCGAACTGGATCGCCACCCCTACGCCGCCGCTTGTGCTGCTGCTGTCGCGGCGCAGGTCGGACGTGTTCTCGGCGGCGAGCATGCTGATCTTCCCGTCGGCCTTCAGCCCGAGGTTCTCGCCGGCGCTCACGTTGGCGCCACGCAGGGTCAGCGTGGAATCGGCGCCGTCGCCGGTGGCCCGGACGCGCAGGTTGCCGCCCGCCGCGAGCGTCGAACCGGCGGCGCTGTCGCCGCGCGTGGTGGTCTTGCTCTGGCTCTGGCTGCCGCCCACCGTGATGGAGACGCCCACGCCGCCCCCGGTCTGCGGATCGGCCGCGATGGCATCGCCGGCGTTTTTCGCGGCCAGTGCCGTGGTGGCACCGGCCAGCACCTGCATGCGGCCGTCCGAGGTGTTGCCCGCGGCGCGCGTCATCTGCTGCGCGGTTTCGATGGCGGCGATCACCGGCGCGGTCACGGCCACGGTCAGCCCCGACTGCCGGAACCGGCTTTCCTCGACGCTGTGGCTCGCCTCACGCGCCTCCACGACCTCCACCTTTCTGGCGAGGATGTCGATATCGCCCTTCGGCGCCACCACATGGCTGCCGGTCTGGCGGTACGCGCCGCCCGCCACGACCTTCACGTCGCCCTGCGTCGCGCCCACTGTCGAGGCTGCCGCCGTGGTGCGCGTGTTGCGGGCGTCGGCGCTCTGCTGCTGCGTGCCGATCGTGAACGCGGCGCCGCCGTTGTAGAGAAAGCCGGACTTCCGTGTCTCCTTGAAGTGGCTTTCCGAGGTGGTGTTCTGCGCGGCGTCGATGTTGACGTGGCGCCCGGCCATCAGCTTGGTGCCGAAATCGGAAACCGCATTGCTGCCGGTCAGCGCAATATCGCGCCCGGCATGGACGCCGGTCGTTGCGCCGCTGAACGTGGTGGCCTGTGCCGTGGTTTCGGCGAGGGTGTCGCGCGTGATCGTGCGCGATGCGCCCAGCAGGCCGCTGCGCTGGTGGTCGCGGCCCTCGCTCCAGTTGCTGGTGTTCCGGCCGGCGGCCAGCGTGGCGTCGCGGCCGGCGATGGCCAGCAGTGCCCCGGCATCGCTGGTGACCTGAGCGGCGCGCGCGTCGAGGTCCCGTCCGGCGGAGAGCGTCACGTCGCCGGTGGTCCGGATGTCCGTGCCAGTCTCCTGCGTGCTACCCTGGCGCAGGTAGTTGCCTGCGTTGCGCACGCTGTTTTCCTGCACACCCACCTGCACGGTGCCGAGTTTCAGGTCGCGGCCCGCCACGATGGCCGTGCGGCCGTCCTTGCCGGTGTTGGCGATCCGGGCGCCATCGAGTGCGATATCGTTGCCCGCCGTCGCCAGCAGCGTGCCGCCGGGCCGGGTGACATAGAGGCCGGCCATGCGGTCGACGTTGGTGCGGCTGAACGTGCTTGCGCCTGCCTGCTTCGCGTCGCTGCGCGTGGTCGAGGCCAGCCGCAGGTCGCGTCCGGCCTGCACGGCCAGTGCCGAGCCTGCGTCGATCGTCCCGCCGACGTTGTCGATGTCCTGGCGGGCCTGCATGGCGACGATGTCGCCGGTGACGCGCCCGCCGAGGTTCCGCAGCGTCTCGCCTTCGAGCCGCACGGCGCGGCGCCCGGCGATGGTGCCGGCATTGTCGAGATCGCCGCGCAGGCGCAGATCCACCACATCGGCGGCAATCAGCGTGCTGTCGCCCCTGAGGTCGTCCGGCTTCGCGCGCACGTACACCTGCGGCACGAGCGCCCGGGCCGTGGCGCCGTTGGGTAGCGTCACCGTCTGCTCCACGAGCCAGACGATGTCGCTTGTCAGCTGGGCCATCTGCGCCGCCGTGAGTGCCACGCCGGGCCGCAGTTGCAGCGTCTGCGCGGCCGTCGCGCCATTGGCGAGCAGCGCGCGGTACTGGGCTTCGTCGCTGGCATGGCCGTCGAGGAAGCGGCGGCCGGTCAGTTGGCCGATCTGCTCGCGTACGAGCTTCTGTTCGTGGAAGCCGTCGCCCAGGCGCTTCTGCAGCGTCGCCGGATCGATACCGAGCTGGCCGAGCAGGTAGTCCGACGACAGCCATTGGCGATAGTCGGCAAAGCGCGGATCGGTCTCGATCAGGTAGCTGCCCGAGGCCGGGGCAGGGCGGAACAGGCTGCCGGCCGGGACATCGGGCCGGAAGTCGAGGGTGCGCACCTGCATGGGATCGCCGCCGGCCGTGTCGACTTGGACGGCGCGCATGCCGGTGTCGCCGCCGGCTTCGCGCTCGCCGATGCCGTGGCCTGTGGCGTCACCCCGGTAGTGGCCGCCTGCCACCGCGACGCCGAGGTCGATCGAGCGGATCTCGTCGGCGGGGGTGTAGGCGACCCTGGGGTCCCACAGGCGCTGGGTGTAGCGCCGCAGTCCGCCGCGCCACTTGCCATAGGTGTACTGGCTCGTGCCCACGCGCCGGATGACCTCTTCGCCTTTGGCGTCGAGATTGCGGAGCTGGTCCGCCGCACCGGTCAGCGCTCCACCGGCGAGGATCTGGCTGCGGTCGTTCAGCAGGTCGTCGCCGTCGAGATCGATCGAGCCGCCCGCGCGGATGATGGCGGGCGCGCTTTCCTTCACGCGGTCGGCGAAGCGCGTCGTGGAGATGTCGTAATCGGTGAAGTCCTGGATCGGCTGGCCGGCGATGGCGGGGTCGGCATCGGCCTTGCCCCGATAGCGGCCGGCGCGGCTCCACGACTCCCACTGCAGGTCATTCACGTCATACCGGTTCGGGTCGCCCTTGGGCTGGATGTAGCGCCCGTTGACCGTCTCGCCCACCTGCACCCGCTCGATGGCGAAATGCTCGTTGGTGTTGCGCAGCACGGCCGTGGCGAGCGACATGTCGCCGAGCGATTCGATCGTGGCGCTCGCGTTGCGCACGAGCGTGGCGCGGCCGGTGGCGTAGCCGTCCTCGTCGAGGCTGCCGCCGACGCCGAGGCCGCCCGCGCTGAAGATCAGCGCCCGTTCGCGGTTCAGGATGTCGCGCGCGCCGATATCGAGCTGTTCCCGGGCGGCGATGGTGGCGGCGTGCGTCTCGCCGTCGACGGTTTCCTCGCGGTTGGCCAGTGTGCCGGCCTCGATCGCCAGCACGTCGCCGTACAGCCGCCCGGTGCCGAGGTTGACGAGGTCCGCTGCCTCCACGCGCGTTGCAGCGCCATCGATCAGGCCCCGATTGACGAGCGCGCCGCGCGCTGCGACGCCGGTGGTGGCGCCGTGGATCGAGCCGGTCGCCCTGTTGTCGATAGCGTCGGCGTTGAGCGCCAGGTCCTGCGCCTGCAGCGTGCCGCTGTTGGTCAGCGTACCGCCGATGCCGATGCGCGCGGCGGCATCCGTGACGATCGTGCCCGCATTGCCGAGATCGCCGGCGCTCACCGACAGGTCGCCGGCGCTGCCGATATGGCCGTCTGCGCCATTGGCCAGCGTCTGGCCCCCGGTGTCGATCCGTACGGCCTCGGCGCCCTGCAGCAGCCCGCCGGTGTTGTCGAGCGCACCGCTGCGCAGGTCGAGCGTCCCGTCGAGCGCGGCGATCGTGCCGCTGGTGTTGTCCAGCGCCTTGCCGCGCGTATCGATGCCGATGCTCGCGGCGGCCAGGGTGCCTTCGGTGTTGTCGAGCCCTTCACTGGCCAGTTCGATGCGGCCGCCGGTGGCCTGGATCGTGCCGCCGGCGTTGTCGAGCGCGCCCGTGGTGGCGATATCGATGCCGCCTGTCTGTGACGCGATCAGTCCGTCATCGCCGTTGGTCAGCGTGGCGGCGCGCATGGTTGCGTTGGCGCCGGCCAGCAGCACGCCGCCATTGTTGTGGAGCGCACCGGATGCGGAGGCAGCCAGCGTGCCGCCGGCCGTCACGGTGCCGCCCGCGTTGTCGAGCGTGGCGGCGGAAAGCGTTACCGCCCGGGCACCCTGCACGGTGCCGTTGATATTGCCGAACGTGCCGGTCCGGATCTCCAGCGTTGCCGCGTTGCTGGCGAACTGGCTCTCGGTGTTGTCGAAGGCGCCCGCGACGTCGATGCGGGCGTGGCCGCCGCCGTGTTCAACCGTGCCGCCGTATTGCCCGAAGGATTCGGCGTCGAGGCGCAGGTCGCCGCCAATCGCCATGTCGCCGCGATGGTTCGTCACCACGCCGGCGCGCAGTGTGGCGTTGCCGGCCACGGCGAGGTCGCCGTCGGTGTTGTCGAGGTCGCCGCCGGAGGTGGACAGGTCGCGCAGCGCGAGCCGTCCGCCGTTGTTGTCGAGCCCGCCGTGGGTGGTCAGGTCGATGGCGCCGCCGGCGCTGATCGTGCCACCTTCGTTGTCGATCGTGCCGCCGATGCGCAGTACGCCGTCCGCAAGCGGGGCGGCAGGCTGCGTGGGCGTGGCGGGCGTGCCGATGGCTCCCCCATCAGGCGTGGACGGGCCGGCGGTGCCGCCCGCGCCGGCGTTGGGCATGTGGCCATCGGCGGGGCCGCTGTCCACCGCTTCGGTCGATGCGGCGGCCCCCACGCGCCCCTCCCGGTTCGACAGCATCCCTGCATCGATGGCCAGCGCCTGCAGGCCGGTCTGGGCGATCGTGCCGCCGCGGTTGTCGAGCGACCGCGCCGCGACGGAGACGCGCGCCGCGTTCAGCGTGCCGCCCCGGTTGTCGATGTCGTCGCCCGCTGCCATGTCCAGCGTGCGCGCCGCGCTGGCGGTGCCGGTATTGCGGAGGCCGGCCGCCGTGATCCGGAGGTCTGACGTGGCCTGCATCGTGCCGGTGTTTTCGAGCCGGCCATCGGCGGTCACCACGAGGTCGCCCGCCTGCGCGCCGAGGTGTCCGGCGTTGCGCATGCCAAGCCCGTGCTCGGTGCCGACGAGCCTGATCTTGCCGGCGTACATGCCGCCCAGTGCGCTGACATCGAGCGCATAGGCCGGGGCCGCACCGGTGCCTGTGGCGGGCGTGAAGCCCGCGCCTGCCACAGGTGCGTCCTGCGCGCCGGCGGACACGTTCAGTTCCCGGGCCCAGACGCCGGCGTTGACGCGCACGGCTCGCGCGATGATGTCGGTATAGCCGACCCGGCTCGCATCCATCCCGGCGCCGGTGATGTCGATCGCACCGCGCCGCACGCGGTAGCCCTCCAGGCTGCCGCCATTGAGCACGGGCGTGCCGGTGGTCATCGTCACGCGGTTGGCGTTGAGGAAGCCGCAGCCGTCGCACGTGATGCCGGCCGGATTGGCGATGATGACCTGTGCGCGGTCGCCGGCCACTTCCACGTAGCCGCGCAGCTGGCTCGGGTGGCTGCTGTTGACCTCGTTGAGGATCACGCGCGCGGTGCCGCCGCCGAGCCACGGATTGCCCTGGACCCAGCCGCCCAGTTCGGTCTGCGCGCTTCTGCGTGCGTTGTTGAGGATGGCGCCGTTCGCGCTGACATCGAACTGGCTGTACGCGTTGCGCGAGACGCCGCCGGCGCTGGGCGCCTGGATGTTGACCAGCGGCGTGCCGTTCGGCGCGTTGAGCACCGTGGGGCGCTGGTTGCCGGGCGCGTTCGGGTCGGCCACGATCTGCGCCGAGACCGGCGCGGCGAAGGCCACGTGCCCGAGCGCCACGGCCAGCGCGAACGCCAGTGGCCGGAGCGTGGCGAAGCGCGCTGGCGTGGCTCCCGATGCGTTGGCGTCGCCCGGCGCCTTGCCGGCGCTGGCCGCATGCTCGGCCACGGCCATCAGCAGCCCCCGGTGCCGGTTGAAGATGATGCGATGCAGATGCTTGTTCATTGACCTGTTCCCCAGTGTCCCGATCCCGATTTGCCGGGCCGCATGCCGGCTCAGTACGACCAGCTCACGTTGAAGCCCGCCGTGTTGCCGGCCGTGACGAAGCCCGCCGGCTTGTAGAGGGGCTTGCCGACGAACAGGTCGGCGTACAGGCCCCGGTAGCCCCCGCGCACGCCGAGCACCGCGCCGGCCAGCCGCGTGCCGGCGAGGTAGGCCGCGCTGCCGCCACCCACCTGCCCGTAGTCCGCGCCCGCGTATAGCTCGAAGCCGGTCGCGCCCATCGCCAGCGCCAGTTCGTTGCGCACGAACCAGCCGCGGTCGCCGATCAGCGTGGTTTCGCCGTCGAAGCCGCGCACCGTGTAGCGGTTGCCGATCGAGAAGCGGTCCTGCGGCACGAGCGGGGTGAAGTTCCATTGGCCGCGCACCGCGCCCGTGTAGCGCAGCCGTTGGGCGGCCAGCGCGAAGGGCAGGGTCAGCTGGGCGTCGGCCAGCAGGATTTCGGGCCGCGAGGTGCCCTCGGCGAATCTCTCCTCCGGCGCGTGTAGTGCGGCCAGCGCGCCGGTGCCGCGCCGGTACGCCAGGCTGGTGTCGAGCGACGCGGCGCCGAGGTATTCGCGGTGGGTGAGGCCAAGCTCCCAGCCGGCCATGCGGCGGCGCTGGTTCTGCACCTCGGTGTCGTCGATGTGGTTGCTCGATGCGCGCGTCCAGCCGCGTATGTAGGCGGTGGTGCGGCGCCCGGCGTCGCGGTGCAGCAGGCGCGCGAGGCGGACTTCGGCGTTCTGGCTGTCGCCGCTGTAGCGGTGCGTCTGGTTGGCGCCGGCCACCGACTGGTGGTACTGGCTGCCGCTGGCGGTCAGGCCGAGCAGCCAGTAGTCGTAGGGCACCGAGTAGTGCACCGTGTAGCCGCGCGTGCCCTTGCCGCCGCCGCCGTTGCCTCCGCCAAGGTCGTGGTTCAGGCTCGCGTAGAACAGGTCGTTGAGCGTCCACCAGTGATCGAACGAGACCGTGACGCTGCCCTGGTACTTGCCGGTCTGCCGGCTGCCGGCGTCGTCCACGGTGGCGCTGAGCCGGAACGGCATGCCCTGGTGCCAGCGGATCACGAGGTCGCTGTCGCCGGGCCGCGCGCCGGGGCCTTCGGCGGGGGTGATCTGGATATCGGCCTCGGCGGTTGGCACGCGCTTGAAGTTCTCCAGCGCCTGCTCGATGTCGCGCAGGTTCAGCAGGTCGCCCGGCTGCGCCGGCACGGCGTTCCAGCGCGTGGCGCGCGCATCCGAATCCTCGCTGAAGCGGATGCTGCGGATGCGGCCGGCAATCACGGTCAGCGTCAGCGTGCCGGTCTTGAGATCCTGCGGCGCGGCCAGCACGCGCGTGGTGACGTAGCCGCGTTGCACAATGGCGTCCTGCACGCGCGCCATGACCGTGTTGATGCCCTGCGTGCCGAGGCAGCGGCCAAGGGCTGGATCGCCGGGCGCGTCGGCCGCGCCGAGCGCCCACCGGAACTGACCGGCAGCCTCGCCGGCCAGTTCGACCTGGTCGATCCGGAAGCAGGGGGCTTCGTCCTGCGGCAGGCGCCGGGCGGCGGTGGCCGCGGGCGTATCGAGCCGCACATCGGGCTCGGCTTCCTCACGCTCGCGCAGTGCGCGTTCGCGCTCCTGCTGGCGCAGTTGCTGCTGGGCGTCGCGTTCGGGGAGGGTGAGTGCGGAGGGCGGGGGAGCGGGCTGCGCCGTGGCGGGCAGCGCCGGGGAAAGCGCGAGCGGGAATGCAAGCGGTAGTGCAAGGGCGGACAGCGCGCGTGGCGCCCGCTGCCGGAGATCGTAAAACCGCCAGTTTCTATCGTTGCCGCCGCCGCGCACCATCCCGCTCCTGTCGAGGATCGGCGCGAATCCGGAAGGTGTGGCGCCGACTCAGGACCGGGACGTTATCGGCGCGGCAATGCCATGAAAATCGTAGCTTTCCGAAAAGTGCGAATGCCGGGCGGCAGCGGTCAGCGCGCCGTGCCGGCGGCGGCCTTCTCGATGAACTGCGCGAGGTCGATATCGCGCTGGGTCAGGCCATTGGCGTCGTGGGTGGACAGCGTGATGTCCACGCGGTTGTACACGTTGAACCATTCGGGGTGGTGATCCACCTTGTCGGCGCGCAGTGCCACACGTGTCATGAAACCGAACGCGGCGTTGAAATCGGCGAACGTGAACGATTTCTGGATGGCATCGCGGCCCTGCACCGGCGTCCAGCCGGGCAGGTCGGCCAGCAGCGGCTGGCGTGCCTCTTGGGATAGGGGAGTCATGTCGGGCTCGATCGATGGAAAACAGAAAATTGGCGAAAGTGCGACGTCCTAGATGTCGTCGCTGTCAGCCCAGCCTTCGCGGTTGCCGGCATGGATCACCTGGTCGCCCGCCACGATATCGCCGGCGCCCAGCGTGGGCAGCGCGGCCAGTTCGGGGTAGAGCGGCGTGAAATCGGGGCCGGTGGCGTCGAACAGCTGTTCGAAGCTGTCGATCACGAAGTACGTCTTCTGGAACGTATCGATCCTATACCGGGTCCGCATGATGCGCTTGAGATCGAAGCCGATGCGGTTCGGGCTGGCCGAATCGAGGCTGTAGATCGACTCGCCCTGGCTCGACACGATACCCGCGCCAAAGATGCGCAGGCCCTGCGGCGTGCGGATCAGGCCGAACTCCACCGTGTACCAGTACAGGCGGGCCAGCATGTCCAGCGCCCCCAGCCGCGCGGCCTTGAGTCCGCCCTTGCCGTACGCCTCCATGTAGTCGGCGAACACCGGGTTGATCAGCAGCGGCACGTGGCCGAACACGTCGTGGAAGCAGTCGGGCTCCTGCAGGTAGTCGAGCTGCTCGGGCTTGCGCATCCACCAGCTGGCCGGGAAGCGGCGGTTGGCCAGGTGCTCGAAGAAGACCTCGTCGGGCACCAGCCCCGGCACGGCCACGATCTGCCAGCCGGTGGCCCGCATCAGCATCTCGTTGAGCTGGTCGAACTCGGGCACGCGGTCGCGTTCCATGCCCAGTGTCACCAGGCCCTGCAGGAATTCGTCGCAGACCCGGCCCTGCAGCATCGACGCCTGGCGGTCGTAGAGCTTGCGCCAGATCGCGTGGTCGGTCTCGGTATAGCGGTGGACCGGCTGGGCGATGGTGAAATCGGGGCGCAGTTCCTGGCCCGACAGCAGGCCGGCGTCGAACTGTTCCTTGAGTTTCGCGGTCATGGTGCCGGCGAAGCTGGCTTCCGTGGCTTCTGGCGTGGCGGCCGACAGGTTCATGAGGTGTCTCCGATGCGGGTTTCATGCATAGTCTAGCGATGCCGGCGCGCAAGAAGGCCGCAATATCGGCGCCGTTTGCGATCGGGATGCATATAATCCGCATATCTGTAATCCGCCATGCGGGATTCCTGCGCCCATGAACCCTTCTGACCTCGACCCCTACGACCTGGCCCTGCTGGCCGCCCTGCAGGCCGATGGCCGTTCCACCCACCAGCAGCTGGCCGAGCGGGTTCACCTCTCGCCCAGCCAGGTGGGCCGCCGGCTGGCCCGGCTGGAGTCTGACGGCGTCATCACCGGCTACCGCGTCAATCTGTCGCCGCAGGCGCTGGGGCTGGGCGTGCTGGTCTTCATCAGTGTGAAGCTGGCGCACCACGGCGACACCATCATCGAGCGGTTCAAGGAGGAAATCCTGCTGCTGGAAGAGGTGCAGGAGTGCTATTCGGTGGCCGGCGAGGCCGACTACCTGGTGCGCGTGGTCGTGCCGGACCTGCCCACGCTGGCGGAATTCACGATGAAGCGGCTGATGCGCGTGCCCGGCGTGGAAAGCGTGCGTTCGAATATCGTCCTGACGGCGCTCAAGCGGGAGGGGGCGCTGCCGCTGTCGCATTTGCGCTGAACCATGGTTTGGTAGCGGGCAAATGTGCAGAGGCTTGCGCTTGGCATCGGCCCATGTCACGCTCGCCCGGAGCCAAAAATCCGGAGAAGGCAGCATGGGGAAGATCGCCACGGTGGCACGCGCCACCGCCGCAGGTCTGGTATGGGGAGCGCTGGCATGGACGTCGGCGGCCACGGCAGCGCAGGTCACGCGTTTCTCGCCCGAAGGGGTGAATCCGCAGGTGCGCCAGGTGGCGATCCGCTTCGACGAACCCATGGTGCCGATGGGCGACCTCAAGGCCGCGCCGCCCGCCGCGGTGTCATGCACGGGCGGCAGCGTGGGCGGTTCGGGGCGCTGGATCAACGCCACCAACTGGGTGCATGACTTCGAGCGCGACCTGCCGCCCGGCGTGCGTTGCACGGTACGGATGGCCGGCGGGCTCAAGAGCGTGGCGGGCAAGGCGTATGCCGGCAAGCCCGAGTACCGCTTCGAGACCGGTGGCCCGATCGTGGTGTCGGCCCGGCCCTCGGGCGGCGAGGTCGAGGAAGACCAGGTCTTCGCGCTGCGCTTCAATGGCGCCGCCACGGCGGGGTCGATCCGCGAACACGCGTGGTGCCAGGCCGAAGGGCTCGGCGAGCGGATTCCGGTCAGGCTGCTGGCCGGCAAGGACCGTGACGCCGTGATCGAGGCGTTGCACTGGAAAGAGGTGGCGAAGCGCGAGGCCGATGCCATCCACCTGCTGGCCTGCCAGCAGCGGCTGCCCGGCGGCGCCCGGATGCAGCTCGTGCTCGATGCCGGTATTGCCACCCCCTCGGGGCTGGCCACCACCGCGGCGCGCCGCTTTGACTACACGGTGCGCGAACCCTTCACCGCCGGCTTCACCTGCGAGCGCGAGCGCGCCGAGGCGCCCTGCACGCCGCTGCGGCCCATGACCGTGACGTTCTCGGCGCCGGTCGCGCGCAAGCTCGCCGAAGGGCTGGTGCTCAAGACGCCATCCGGTCCACAGAAGCCGGTCTTCGATCCGGACGAGGCGGCCGATGCGCCGGTCTCGTCGGTCCAGTTCAAGGGGCCGTTCCCCGAGAAGGCCAGCCTGACGATCGAGGCCCCGAAGGATCTCAAGGACGAAAGCGGCCGGGCGCTCGCCAATGCCGACCTGTTCCCGATCAG
This sequence comes from Cupriavidus agavae, assembly GCF_004217045.1. Taxonomy (GTDB): domain Bacteria; phylum Pseudomonadota; class Gammaproteobacteria; order Burkholderiales; family Burkholderiaceae; genus Cupriavidus; species Cupriavidus agavae. The sequence goes on along the minus strand of NZ_SGXM01000003.1, from coordinate 16,703 downwards.
GCTGACCACGGCCACGCTGCCGCCGCTGGCCAAGTTCGCCGCCGCGCCGTTCGGCGTGGTCGAGCGCTTTGCCGACGTGCCGCGCGGCAAATCGGCAAACGACTATCCGCCGCTGCTGCCCGTGACGCTGCGCAACGTCGAGGCCGACCTGCCCACGCTGGCCGTGCGTGCCGAGGCCGGCACCGTGGCGCGGCTCAAGGTCGATGACGATGGTGCCATCCTGCGCTGGTTCGGCATGGTCAAGCGCATGCACGAGAACACCTGGACGCGCGAGCAGATCGCGGCCATCCGCGCGGGCCAGCCGCCGTACAGCGTGCGTACGCCGCGTGACGCGCCCGCCGTGGAAACCCGCTCGGTCTCGCTGCTCAACGGCGTCAGCGGCGCGAAGACGCTGGCCATTCCCAAATCCTCCGACACCACGCCGCGCCCGTTCGAGGTCGTCGGCATTCCGCTGCCCGAACCGGGCTTCCATGTCGTGGAAATTGCCTCGCCGATGCTGGGCGAGGCGCTGCTCGGCAGGAAGGCGCCGATGTACGTGCGCACCGCCGTGCTGGTGACCAACCTCGGCGTGCACTTCAAGCTGGCGCGCGGCGAGGCCGAGGGCGACATGAGCGGCATGGCCTGGGTGACCTCGCTCGACGACGGCAAGCCCGTGGCCAACGCGAAGCTGGCCGTGCGCAGCTGTGACGGCGAGCTGCTGGCCGAAGGGGTCAGTGACGCCACCGGCGTGGCGCGCTTCGGCAAGCTGCCCGACAACCGCTACAAGGACTGCCGCAACGGCATGGACGGCTACTTCGTGTCCGCCCGCATTGCCGCCGATCATCCGCAGGCGCGCGGCAAGGCCGACATGGCGTTCGTGATGTCGGACTGGCACCGGGGCATCGAGACGTGGCGCTTCAACGTGCCGACCGACCTGAGCCCGAAGCAGACCGTGCGCGCACACACGATCTTCGACCGCACGCTGCTGCGCGCCGGCGAGACGGTGTCGATGAAGCACCTGATCCGCAACGAGACCGCGCAGGGCTTTGCGCTGCCGGCCGCGCTGCCCGCCAGGCTGGTCATCACGCACGAGGGCAGCGGCCAGAAGTACGAGATGCCGCTGGCGTGGCGCAATACGGCCACGGGCGGCCGCAGCGCCGAGAACACCTTCCAGGTGCCCCCGGCGGCCAAGCTTGGCGTTTATGACGTGACGCTGGTCTACGACAACGACCGCACGCTCGGCAGCGGCAGCTTCCGCGTGGAGGCGTTTCGCCTGCCGGTGATGTCCGGTTCGCTGTCGGTGGCCAAGGACCCCAAGGTCAAGGGCAATGCGCTCGTGGCGCCGGCCGAGGTGCCGGTGAATGTCGGCATCCACTACCTGAACGGGGGCGGGGCGGCCGGACTGCCGGTGCGCGTGTCGGCGCTGCTGCGCGGCAAGTCGGTCAACTTCGCCGACTACGACGAATTCTCGTTCGAGCCGCCGCGCACGCCGCAGCAGTCGCCGGCCGGCGACGAGGAGCAGGACGAGGACAGCGAGAACCCGCGCGAGAGCGAAAAACTCGTGGCCGACAAGCTGCCCGTCACGCTGGACAAGGACGGTAACGGCAAGGTCACGGTCAAGGACCTGCCTAAGGTGACCACGCCGGGCGATCTTGTGCTGGAGGCCGGTTTTGCCGATCCGAACGGCGAGATCCAGACGCTGCGCCAGACCGTGTCGCTGTGGCCGTCGGCCGTGGTGGTGGGCATCCGCGCCGCGAACTGGGTATCGGTCAGCCAGAAGCTGGCGGTGCAGGCCGTGGTGGTGGATACGCAGGGCAAGCCGGTGGCCGATTCGCCGGTGCAGGTCAAGGCGCGGGCCCGCATCACGACGTCCGCCCGCAAGCGCGTGGTGGGCGGCTTCTACCGCTATGACAACCGCAGCGAGACCAGGGACCTCGGGGTGGTCTGCGAGGCGCGTACCGACGCGCAGGGCCGCGCGCGCTGCGACGTGGCGCTCGCCCAGGCCGGCGAGATCGAGCTGGTCGCCAATGCCCGCGACGCCGATGGCCGCGTGGCGCAGGCTGCCACCACCGTGTGGGTGACGCGGCAGGGCGAACTCTGGTTCGGCGGCGAGAACCACGACCGCATGGATGTGCTGCCCGAGAAGAAGAGCTACGCGCCCGGCGAGACCGCCGTGTTCCAGGTGCGCATGCCGTTCCGCCGCGCCACCGCGCTGGTGGCCGTCGAGCGCGAAGGCATCATCGAGACGCAGGTCATCGAACTGAACGGCACCGATCCGACCATCAGGCTCAAGGTCAGGCCCGAGTGGGGTCCGAACGCCTACGTGTCGGTGCTGAGCGTGCGGGGCCGTCTGCGCGAGGTGCCGTGGTACTCGTTCTTCACGTGGGGCTGGCGCCAGCCGCTGGGCTGGTGGCAGGCGTTCCGCAGCGAGGGCAAGGAGTACGTGGCGCCGTCGCCGCTGGTGGACCTGTCGAAGCCGGCCTTCCGTCTTGGGCTGGCGGAGATCCGCGTGGGCAGCGAGGCGTACCGGCTCGACGTCTCGGTCACGCCCGACAAGGCAACCTACCCGGTGCGCGGCAAGGCGCGCGTGGTGGTGCAGGTCAAGCTGCCCGATGGCAAGCCGGCGGCCAATGGCGAGGTGGCGCTGGCCGCTGTGGACCAGGCGCTGCTGGAGCTGATGCCGAACGGCAGCTGGAACCTGCTCGACGCGATGGTGCAGCGGCGCAGCTACGGCGTGGAGACGTCCACGGCGCAGATGGAGATCATCGGGCGGCGCCACTATGGCCGCAAGGCGCTGCCGGCAGGCGGGGGCGGCGGCAAGAGCCCGACGCGCGAACTGTTCGACACGCTGCTGCTGTGGAACCCGCGTGTGCAGCTTGACGCCGAGGGCAAGGCCACGCTGGAGGTGCCGCTCAACGATTCGCTGACGAGCTTCCGCATCGTCGCGGTGGCGGACCTTGGCGTGAACCGGTTCGGCTCCGGCAGCGCGACGATCGCGGCGACGCAGGACCTGCAGATGATCTCGGGCCTGCCGCTGCTGGTGCGCGAGGACGACCGGTACCGCGCGATGTTCACGCTGCGCAACACCACGCAGCGTGCGATGACGGTCGAAGCCACTGCGCGCGCCACGCTGGTCGACGCGCAGACGCTGCCGGCCCAGACCGTGCAGATTCCGGCCGGCGAGTCGCGCGAGGTCAACTGGGATGTCACCGCCCCGGGGCTGCTGGCCTTCACGCGCAGCGGGACCATCGTGTGGGAAGTGGCGGCCACCGAGAAGGGCGGGGCCGGCGCCAGCGACAAGCTCAAGGTCTCGCAGCAGATCGTGCCGGCCGTGCCCGTCACGGTGCAGCAGGCCATGCTCGCGCAGCTAGTGCCGAACCTGTCGGTGCCGGTGCAGGCACCTGCCGGGGCGCTGGCCGATCCGGCGGGCCGTCTGCGCGGCGGCATGCAGGTCTCGTTGCAGTCGTCGCTGGCCGGCGGCATGCCGGGCGTGCGCGAGTGGTTCCGCAACTATCCGTTCAGTTGCCTGGAGCAACGCACGTCGAAGTCTCTCGGCCTGGCCGACACGGCGGCGTGGGACGCGCTGATGGCGCAGTTGCCGTCGTACCTCGACAGCAACGGGCTGGCATCGTACTTCCCGCTGCGTGACGGGCAATCGGGCAGCGAGGTGCTGACCGCGTATCTGCTGACGATTGCCGACGAGGCGTCGCGCGCCGGCCTGCCGATGCGCATCCCCGACGCGCAGCGTGAGCAGATGGCGCGCGGGCTGACCGCGTTCGTCGAAGGCCGCATCACGCCGCCGCGCTGGGCGCCGGCCTCGGCCACGATGGATCTCGACGTGCGCAAGCTGGCGGCCATCGAGGCGCTCTCGCGCAGCGGCCGCGCGCAGGCCCGCATGCTCGGCTCGATCCAGATCCTGCCGGACCAGTGGCCCACCGCCGCGCTGATCGACTGGCTGTCGATCCTCTCGCGCGTGCAGGACATCCCCGAGCGCGACAAGCGCATGGCCGACGCCACGCAGTTGCTGCGCAGCCGCCTGACCGTGCAGGGCACGCGGCTGGTGTTCTCGACCGAGCGCAGCGACAACTGGTGGTGGCTGATGCAGGGCGGTGACGTCAACGCGGCCAAGCTGCTGGCGGTGGCGTCCGAACTGCCGGCGTGGAAGGACGATGTGCCGCAACTGGTGACCGGGCTGCTGGGCCGCCAGACGCGCGGCGCGTGGATGACCACCACGGCCAACGCCTGGGGTGTGCTGGCGATCAAGCGCTACGCGCAGGTCTACGAGAAGACCCCGGTGGCCGGCACGGTGCGCGCCACGCTTGGCGATGCCACGCGTACGTTCGACTGGTCGAAGGCGACCCAGAGCGAAGGCGTGGCCAGCGGCACGGTGGACCTGCCGTGGCCGGCGGCGTCGGGCACACCGGCGCCCGGCGCGCTCCAGGTGGAGCAGCAGGGCACGGGCCGGCCGTGGGCCACGGTGCGCGCGCTGGCAGCCGTGCCGCTGCGCGAGCCGGTGTCGGCGGGCTACCGTGTGCGGCGCACCGTGACGCCGGTGGAGCAGGCCGTGGCGGGCAAGTGGTCGCGCGGCGACAGCTACCGCGTGCGGCTCGACATCGACGCGCAGGCCGACATGACCTGGGTCGTTGTCAGCGATCCGGTGCCGACTGGTGCGACGATCCTCGGCAGCGGCCTGGGCCGGGATTCGGTGATCGCCACGCGCGACGAGAAGAAGGCATGGTCCGACTTCACCGAGCGCACGCCCGAGGCGTACCGCGAGTATTTCAGCTACGTGCCCAAGGGCGCGCTGCAGGTGGAGTACACGGTACGGCTCAACAACGTGGGCGAGTTCGCACTGCCGCCGTCGCGCGTCGAGGCGATGTACGCGCCCGATGTCTTTGGCGAAACGCCTAACCCGAAGGTCAGCGTAGGAGCCGGCAAGTGAGCTGGATCGCCATGCGAATGCCCCCGCGCGTGCGTGAATGGTGGGTGGCCGGCGCGCTTGCCGGCATCACCTACGGCGTGTTGCTGTTCCAGGTCTGGCTCGAAGTGCCGGCGGGCACCCCGCTGACCGGCCAGATCGCCTACCAGCCGCTCTGGAAGGCCGCCATGGCGTTGCTGCTGGCGCGTGCCGCCTGGTTTCACCAGCCGCGCGTGGAACGGCGCTGGCTGGTGACCGCGCTGCTGTTTTCGGCGCTGGGCGACCTGCTGCTGGCGCTGCCGGGCCTGCGGATCTCGTTCGTTGGCGGCCTGGCTGCGTTCCTGATGGCGCATCTGGCCTACCTGCGGCTGTTCGTGCCGCTGGGCGCGGACCTGCGCGCGTCGCGGCTGGTGGGCTGCGGCATCGTGCTCGGCGCGGCCGGGGCGTTGCTGGGCCGCTTCTGGCCGAACCTCGGCGCCCTGGTGTGGCCGGTGACCGGCTACATCGGCGTGCTGGCGGCGATGGCCTGCGCCGCGCTGCTGGCGCGGCTGCCTACGCCGTGGGCAGCCATCGGGGCGCTGTGCTTCGTGGTGTCGGACGCGCTGATCGGCACCGCCCGGTTCCTGTCGCCGTTCGAGACGTACCAGTTGGCCATCTGGTGGACCTACGCCATCGCGCAGGTGCTGCTGGTGGCCGGGCTCGTCGCGGGGCGCGAGGCGTGAGGGCGGCATGACCATCCGGCAAACCCGGCGCGCGCTGGCTGTCGGACTGCTGCTGTGCGCGGCGGCGGCACAGGCCGTGCCGGCCTTCCGCGAGGTACGCGACAACTGGCGCAGCGCCGATATCGTCGTGGCCGACCGCCACGGCGAGACCGTGGCGCGCGTGCGCGACGACTTCCAGGCGCGGCGCGGTGACTGGGTGACGCTGGCCGACACGTCTCCGGCGCTGCGCACCGCCATCGTGCTGTCCGAGGACCGGCGCTTCTATGCGCACAGCGGCGTGGACTGGCAGGGCGTGGCCGCCGCCGCGTGGGCCAACCTCTGGAACACGCGCACGCGCGGCGCGTCAACGCTGACGATGCAGCTGGCCGGCCTGCTCGACGAAGACCTGCGCGCGCGCCGTGGCCGGAGCTTCGGCCAGAAGGTGGGGCAGGCGGTCAGCGCGGCCTCGCTCGAACGTGGCTGGAGCAAGGACCAGATCCTGGAGGCCTATCTGAACCTCGTGCCATTCCGGGGCGAGCTGGTGGGGCTCTCGGCGATGTCGCAGACGCTGTTCGGCAAGGTGCCGGGTGGCCTCGACGCACGCGAGGCCGCCGTGGCCGTGGCGCTGGTGCGCAGCCCCAATGCCACGCCGCTGCAGGTGTCGAAGCGCGCGTGCGGCATCCTGCGCGACATGAAGCAGCCGGGCGAGTGCGACGGGCTCGACGGCTTCACGGCCCTGGCGCTGGCCAAATCGGTCAGCCTGCCCGGCGACGGCCTGGCCGCGCGGCGCGGCGCCAACCTGGCGCCGCATCTGGCGCGTGCGGTGCTGGCGCAGGCGCGTGCCGCCGCACCCGGCAAGCCGTTGCCACCGCGCATTGCCACCACGCTGGACGCCGGCGTGCAGCGCGTGGCCGTGGACAGCCTCGACCGGCACCTGCGCGAACTGGCGGGCCGCAATGTCGAGGATGGCGCGGTGGTGGTGCTCGACAACGCGAGCGGCGATGTGGTGGCCTACGTGGGTTCGTCGGGCGCACTGTCCGGCGCGGCCGAAGTCGATCACGCCGCGGCGCTGCGGCAGGCCGGCTCCACGCTGAAGCCGTTCCTGTACGCGCAGGCCATCGAGGAACGGCGGCTGACGGCCGCCTCGCTGCTCGACGACCGGCCCGTCAACCTGCCTACCGGCGGCGGGCTCTACATTCCGCAGAATTACGATCACCGCTACGCCGGCTGGGTCAGCCTGCGCGCGGCGCTCGGCTCGTCGCTGAACGTGCCGGCGGTGCGCACGCTAGTCATGGTGACGCCGCACCGCTTCCATCGCCGGCTGGTGGCGCTGGGGCTGCCGCTCACGCAGTCGGGCGACTACTACGGCTACAGCCTGGCGCTGGGCAGTGCCGATGTCTCGCTCCTGTCGCTGACCAATGCGTATCGTAGTTTCGCCAATTCCGGTGCCTATGCGCCGGCGCGCATGACTGCGGTGGCAACCTCTGCGCCGCGTGCCGTCATGACGCCCGCCTCGGCGTACGTGATCGGTGACGTGCTCGCCGATCGCCACGCCCGGGCGCGCACGTTCGGACTCGACAGCCCGCTGACCACGCGGTTCTGGACGGCCGTGAAGACCGGCACGAGCAAGGACATGCGCGACAACTGGGCGGTGGGCTGGTCGCAGCGCTATACGGTGGGTGTCTGGGTCGGCAATGCCAGCGGGGCGAGCATGCACGATGTGTCAGGCGTCTCGGGCGCGGCGCCGGTCTGGCACGAGGTCATGGAAGCGTTGCATGCCGGCACGCCGAGCCGTGCCCCGGCGATGCCGGCCGGCGTGGAACGTGTGGCGCTGACGTTCGACGGCAACCTCGAACCGGCACGCGACGAGGTGTTCGTGGCGGGAACGGCGGTGCGGTACATCCGCGTGGGGTCCACGGGCCAGGCGCAGGGCGCGCCGGCCATCGCCAGTCCGGCGAACGGCACCATCTTCGCGCTCGATCCCGACATCCCGCCTGCCGCGCAGCGCGTCTGGTTCCATGCCGATGGGCTGACCGGCCAGACCGCCAACGCCGTGAGCTGGCGTCTGGACGGCAAGCCGCTCGGCAAGGGCGGGCAGGTGGCATGGCTGCCGTGGCCGGGCCGGCATCGCGTGCAACTGCTGGATGCCGGCGGCAAGGTCGTCCACGAAATTGGCATCGAGGTGCGCGGCGCCAGCGTGCGGGAGGCGGGGCCGCAGAAGGTGTCGGTGCGGCGCTGAGCGGCGCGTCGGCGACAATGGCGATCCTGCTGTCCACCCGAATCATCCGATGACTGCCTCGTTCCAGCCGCTCGACGCCGCCGCCACCGCGGCCCGCCTGCCTTATCCCGAACTGGCACGCGCCATTGCCGCGATGCTCGGCGAGCTGCGCGACGGCACCGCCATGGCGCCGCCGCGCATCGCGCTGCCGATCGGCGACGCCGAACGCGGCGCCGGTACGTTGCTGGTGATGCCGGCCCGCAACCGCGACCTTGTGATGACCAAGAACATCACCGTGCATCCGGGCAATCCGCAGCGCGGGCTGGCGACGATCCTCGGCGAGGTGCTGGTGGCGAATGCCCACACGGGCGAGCGCGTGGCCATGCTCGACGGTCCGACCGTCACGGGGCGCCGCACGGCGGCGGTTTCGCTGCTGGCGGCGCAATCGTTTGCACCGGTGCCCGATGGCGAGCTGCTGATCGTCGGCGCCGGGGTGCAGGCCGAGACGCATCTCGAAGCCTTCGTGGACGGGCTGCCGGTGCGCAAGGTGTGGTTCCAGTCGCGCACGCGCGCCAAGGCCGAGGCGCTGGCGGCGCGGGCGCGTGAACTCGGCGTGGCAGCCGAGGTGGTGGACGAGGTGGCGCACGTGCTGCCGCGCGTGTCGATGGTGGTGACCGTGACGTCGAGCCGCACGGCGGTATTGCCGGACCTCGACAGCGGCCTGTGGACGGAGCGCCACTTCATCGCCGCCGTGGGCGCCTTTCGTCCCGACATGTGCGAGCTGCCCCCCCGTCTCTGCCACGCCGCCGCCGCCAGCGGCCGGCTGCTGGCCGATACCCTGTTCGGCATCGAGGACGAGGCTGGCGATCTGCTCCAGGCGGGTATCGACTGGGCCGACGTGCAGCCGTTCGAATCGGCCATCCTGGAAGCAGACGCGCTGCGCGCCCGTACCCGCAGCCCGCTGGTGTTCAAGAGCGTGGGCTATGCGCTGTGGGATCTGGCGGCCTGTGTACTGGCCAGCACCCGCCGTGGCTGATGCAGCACGGCGTTTTGGCACCGTTGATACATCAATAAAGCCATGTCGGCGCAAAGGTCTTTCAGGGTTGTAACCGAACCGTTGCGCCCACGCGTCGTTTTAGTTCAGAAAACTCCTAAATCCGGGCAGCTTATTCTGGGTTAACCCTGCCTTTAGGGCATTTCTTCTATGATCCCGTTCCATGTTTGAAACAGTCTGCGCAGGCCGCGCTGGATAATGCCTGCAGCAGTGTCGTATTCAAAGAGGATGGAGCAGAGGAACAATGAACAAGATCTATAAGAAGATGCTGGTGGCAGGCGCCGCCATGGCACTGGCTGGTGTCGCACAGGCCCAGTCCGCGGGTAGCAACATCGTCAGCCTGGGCTGGATGCGCGTGATGCCGCAAGGGCACTCGGAATTCCTGACGATCGACTCGATCGCCGGCCGTCCCGCCGGCGTGCAGCGGCCGAACACCGGCGCCACGATCGATTCCGTCGATACGGTCGGCCTGACCTTCTCGCATTTCTTCACCGACAACATTTCGGCCGAATTCGTGCTGGGCGTGCCGCCCGAGCATGACGTCAGCGGCGACCGTGGCTACGAGAAGTACGGCAAGCTCGGCAAGGTCCGCCAGTGGAGCCCGGCCGTGGTGGCCAAGTGGCACTTCTTTGACGCCAAGACCAAGCTGCGCCCGTACGTGGGTATCGGTGTGAACTACACGTGGTTCACGGGCGAAAGCGTGACCAACCAGACGTTCGTGCAGAGCGAGTTCGGTCCGGGCTCGACGATGACCGGCACGGCCAAGTCGTCGTGGAACCCGGTCTTCAACGTCGGCGCCAACTATGCCATCACGGACCGCTGGTTCGTGGGCCTGTCGGTCTCGTACGTGCCGATCTCCACGACGGCCCGTTTCACGACCACGCTGGCCAACGGCGCCAAGGTCGAGTCGCACACGAAGATCAAGATCGATCCGATCGTGACCTTCCTGAACGTCGGCTACCGCTTCTGATCCATTGCCGGATCATTCGTAACGAAGGGCACCCCGCGGGGTGCCCTTTGTGCTTTATGCGGCGCTCTTGACCGGATAGCCGGCCGCTTCGATTGCCTGCTGGAGCACGGTGCGGTCGGCAGCCGATTCGACCTTGACCGACTGCGTGGGGACATCGGCAGCCACCTGGGCGGCCGGGTCCACCGCCTGCACGGCCTTGGTGATGGCGCCAACGCAATGGCCGCAGGACATGCCTTCAACCTGGAACTGGATCATGGGAAAAAACTCCTTGTCGTAAAGAGGGAGGATGGATCACGCCAGAAGTATGAACCTTCCCACCGTGGGAACCGCAAGTCTGTCGCGCGTCGCGTGAAAACCTTGACCTTCCAATGATGGTAAGGTCCACAGTGCAGTTATCGCGCGCCGTGCGCCTGGCCGAACCGATCCCATGACTTCATCCGCCTCGACTCCGAGTTCTTCCGAATGGCGCCTTCCCGTGGAAGGCATGACCTGCGCGTCGTGCGTGCGGCGCGTGGAAACGGCGCTGGCCAGGGTGCCAGGCGTCCGCGAGGTGGCCGTGAACCTGGCGACCGAGCAGGCCACGCTCCAAGCCGAGTCCGGCGCCGCGCTGGCAGCGGCGGCGCAGGCGGTCAGTGCGGCCGGGTACGAGGTGCCGCGCGCCGAGATTGCGCTCGACATCGCCGACATGACCTGCGCCTCGTGCGTGGGCCGCGTGGAGCGTGCCTTGCGTGCCGTACCGGGCGTGGCCGATGCCCAGGTGAACCTGGCAACCGAGCGTGCCACGGTGACCGTGCTGCGTGGGGCGGTGGACGCTGCCGCGCTGGCCGAGGTTGTCACGCGTGCGGGCTATGGGGCGACCCCGGTCGCCGACGCCGCAGCGGTGGGTACGGCCACGACGCACCACGATTTCTGGTCGGGTCCGTGGCCGGTGGCGATCTCGGCGGCGCTGTCGCTGCCACTGGTGGCGCCGATGGTGCTCGAATGGTTCGGCATCCACGCGATGCTGCCGGGCTGGGTGCAGTGGCTGCTGGCCACGCCGGTGCAGTTCGTGTTCGGCTGGCGCTTCTACAAGGCCGGCTACAAGGCCGTGCGCGCCGGGGCCGGCAACATGGACCTGCTGGTGGCGCTGGGCACCTCGGCGGCCTACGGGCTGTCCATCTGGCAGATGTTCGCGGCGGGCGAGGCCATGCCGCATCTCTATTTCGAAAGCGCGGCGGTGGTCATCACGCTGGTGCGGCTCGGCAAGTGGCTGGAGACGCGCGCCAAGCGGCAGACCGCCGAGGCCATCCGCGCGCTGGCGGCGCTGCGGCCCGACACCGCGCAGGTACGCCGCAACGGCGCGGAGCAGACCGTGCCGCTGGTGCAGGTACGCGTGGGCGACGACATCGTGGTGCGTCCGGGCGAGCGGATTCCGGTCGATGCCGAGGTCATCGAAGGCGGCAGCCACGCCGACGAGTCGATGCTGACCGGCGAGCCCGTGCCCGTGCCGAAGCAGCCCGGCGACCGGCTCACCGGCGGGTCGATCAACCAGGAAGGACTGCTGGTGGCGCGCACCGTGGCCGTGGGGGCAGAAACCGTGCTCGCCAGGATCATCCGCATGGTCGAGCACGCCCAGGCGGCCAAGGCGCCGATCCAGCGGCTGGTGGATCGCGTCAGCGCGGTCTTCGTGCCGGTGGTGCTGGGCATCGCGCTGGCCACGCTGCTGGGCTGGGGGCTGCTGGGGCACGACTGGAGCGCGGCGCTGCTCAACGCGGTGGCCGTGCTGGTGATCGCCTGCCCGTGCGCGCTGGGGCTGGCCACGCCCACGGCGATCATGGCCGGCACCGGCGCCGGCGCGCGCGCCGGCATCCTGATCAAGGACGCCGAGGCGCTGGAACTGGCGCATCGTGTCTCGGTGGTCGCCTTCGACAAGACCGGCACGCTGACGGTCGGCAAGCCCGAGGTGGTGGCGCTGCTTGCGGCGGATGGCGACGAGGGCGCGCTGCTGGCCAGGCTGGCGGCGCTGCAGGCGGGCAGCGAGCATCCGCTGGCGCGCGCCGTGACGACATTGGCTGCGGCGCGCGGGATCGGGGTTCCGGCCGCGAGCAACGTGCACGCGTTGCCGGGTCGCGGCATCGCCGGGCTGGTGCAGGCGCAGAGCCTGCAACTGGGCAGCGAAGGGCTGCGTGTCTCGCTGCAGGCCGACGCGGGCGCGCTGGCTGGCGACGCCGAACGGCTGCGGCAGCAGGGGCGCACGGTGTCGTGGCTGATCGATGTCGGGCGCAAACAGGTGCTGGGGCTGGTGGCCTTCGGCGATGCCGTGAAGCCGGGCGCCGCCGTTGCCATCGCCCGGCTGCGCGGCGCTGGCATCCGCACCGTGATGCTGACCGGCGACAACGCCGGTGCCGCCGCGCAGGTGGCCGGACAGCTGGGACTCGACGATGTGCAGGCCGAGGTGCTGCCGCAGGACAAGGCGGCGCGGGTGGCGGCGCTGAAGCAGGACGGTGCGGTGGTGGCGATGGTCGGCGACGGCATCAACGATGCCCCCGCGCTGGCCGCGGCCGATGTGGGCGTGGCGATGTCCACCGGCACCGATGTGGCGATGCACGCGGCCGGCATCACCGTGATGCGCGGCGATCCGTCGCTCGTGGCCGATGCGCTGGCGCTGTCGCACCGCACCGTGCGCAAGATTCGTCAGAATCTGTTCTGGGCCTTTGTCTACAACGTGGTGGGCATTCCGCTGGCGGCGGCGGGCCTGCTGAACCCCGTGGTGGCTGGCGCGGCGATGGCGTTCTCCAGCGTCAGCGTGGTGGGCAACGCGCTGTTGCTGCGCCGCTGGCAGCCGCAGGCCGGCAAGGAGGCAACGCGATGAATATCGGCGAAGCGGCCCAGGCATCGGGCGTGTCGGCCAAGATGATCCGGCACTATGAATCGATCGGGCTGGTCGATGCGCCGCCGCGCAGCGAAGGCGGTTACCGCCGCTACGACGACCGCGCGGTGCACACCTTGCGCTTCGTGCGGCGCGCCCGTAATCTCGGCTTCTCGCTCGACGAGATCCGCGGACTGCTGTCGCTCTGGCACGACCGGGCGCGCGCCAGCGCCGACGTCAAGGCGCTGACGCTGAAGCATGTGGCCGACCTCGAAGTCCGGATCTCGGAACTGGCCGCCATGCGCGACACGCTGCGATCTCTGGCCGAAGCGTGTTCTGGTGATGACAGACCCGATTGCCCGATTTTGTCGGACATGGCGCGGATGGATGGGGACGATTGCGCGGGGTGTCATTCGTAGCGGATCAATTGCTGTCGGACAACAAGAAGCAGAAAAACAGGACCGGGAGACCCACGCATGACCGCCACTCAGACCCACCAACGCATGCGCGACGGCACCGAGCTGCTGGTCCGTACCTGGCTGCCCGGTATCGAACCCCTCGGCACCGTGCTGCTCGTCCACGGCCTGGCCGAACACAGCGGGCGCTACGATCACGTTGCCGCTGCCCTGTGCGAAAGGGGCCTGCGCGTACGTGCCTACGATCATCGTGGCCACGGTGCCAGCGGTGGTCCCCGCATGGTGGTGCCGGGTCCCACCGCCTATGTCGATGATTTTTCAGAAATCTACGATGCCGCCGTGCGCCAGTGGCCAGGGTTGCCGATCGTGCTGGGTCACAGCATGGGTGGTCTCGTGGCCGCGCAGTTCGCCACGGCGCGGGTGCGGCCGGTCCGGGCGTTGATCCTGTCGTCGCCGGCGCTGGCATTGAAGCTGTCCGGCACCATGCTGACGCTGCAACGGGTACTGCTGGCGCTGGCGCCACGTCTGCGCGTGCCGAATCCGATCGATGCGCGGATGCTGTCGCATGATCCCGAAGTGGCGCGTGCCTATCGCACCGATCCGCTCGTGCAGGGCACCATCAGCGCCAGCGTGCTCGAATCGTTCCTGCGCGGCATGGCGCAGGTGCAGGCCGATGCCCCCCTGCTGGAGGCGCCCACGCTGCTGCTGGTGGGCGGCGCGGACGGCATCGTCGACGCGCAGGGTAGCCGTACCTTCGCGGACCGCGCGCCGGACGGGCTGCGCGAACTGGTCTGGTTCGAGACCGGTTACCACGAGATCTTCAACGAGGCGCAGCCGCTGCGCGGCGAGGTATTCGCCGCATTGGACGCCTGGCTGCGGCGCCACCTGGCGGCTCCGGCAAACCCCTGACGCCGGCGTGGCGCAAGTCGTGCGATGATCTCCGGCATTCCGACAATAACAGCCGCAGCCCTCAGGGCCGGCAAGGATGCAAGGGGACATGGAGACGTACGACTACATCATCGTGGGGGCGGGGTCCGCCGGCTGCGTGCTGGCCAACCGCCTGACGCAGGACCCGGACGTGAAGGTGCTGCTGCTCGAGGCGGGCGGCAAGGACGACTATCACTGGATCCATATCCCGGTCGGCTATCTCTATTGCATCGGCAATCCGCGCACCGACTGGCTCTACCGTACCGTGGAGGAGGCCGGGCTCAACGGCCGCTCGCTGGGGTATCCGCGCGGGCGCGTGCTGGGCGGCTCGTCCTCGATCAACGGCATGATCTACATGCGCGGCCAGCGCGAGGACTACGACGACTGGGCCCGCATCACCGGCGATGACGGCTGGCGCTGGGACAACGTGCTGCCGCTGTTCCGCCGCAGCGAGGATCACTACCGTGGCGCCAGCGAATTCCACGGCGCCGGCGGCGAGTGGCGCGTAGAGGCGCAGCGGCTGCACTGGGACATCCTCGAAAGGTTCATCGACGCCGCCGAACAGGCCGGCATTCCGCGCACCGACGATTTCAACCGGGGCGACAACTTCGGCGTGGGCTATTTCGAGGTGAACCAGCGGCGCGGTATCCGCTGGAACACGGCCAAGGCCTTCCTGCGCCGGGCCTCCGAGCGGCCCAACCTGACCATCGTGACCGGCGCGCAGGTCAGCGCCCTGACCTTCGACACGCCCGACGGCCGCCGCTGCACTGGCGTGCAATACCTGGGCGGCGGCCAGCCGGCCGAGGCGCGCGCTGCCGAGGAAGTGATCCTGGCCGCCGGCGCCGTGAATTCTCCACAACTGCTGGAATTGTCCGGCATCGGCCAGCCCGGGCGGCTGCAGGCGCTGGGTATCCGCGTGCGCCACAGCCTGCCCGGCGTGGGCGAGAATCTGCAGGATCACCTCCAGCTGCGTACCGTGGTCAAGGTCGATGGGGTGCGCACGCTGAACACCCGTGCGGCGCGGTGGTGGGGCAAGCTCGGCATCGGCCTGCAGTACGCGTTCAACCAGAGCGGGCCGATGAGCATGGCGCCGTCGCAACTGGGCGCGTTCGCGCGGTCTGACCCGGGGCAGGTGCGTGCCAACGTGGAATATCACGTCCAGCCGCTGTCGCTCGACAAGTTCGGCGATCCGCTCCATGCGTTCAACGCGTTCACCGCCAGCGTCTGCAACCTGCGGCCTACCTCGCGCGGGAGTGTCCATATCGAGGATGCCGATTTTCGGCGCGCGCCGCGCATCGCGCCCAACTATCTCTCCACCGACGAGGACCGGAAGGTGGCGGCCGATTCGATCCGGCTCACGCGCCGCATCGTGGCGTCGCCGGCGCTTGCGCCTTACAAGCCACAGGAGTGGCTGCCGGGGCCGGCCTTCCAGACCGACGAGCAACTGGCCGAGGCGGCTGGCGCCATCGGCACCACGATCTTCCATCCGGTGGGTACCTGCCGCATGGGGGCCGCCGACGATGCCGCCGCCGTGGTGGACAACCGGCTGCGCGTGCGCGGCATAGCCGGGCTGCGCGTGGTCGATGCCTCGGTCATGCCGCTGATCACGTCGGGCAATACCAACTCGCCAACGATCATGATCGCGGAGCGCGCCAGCGAGATGATCCGTGCCGACCGCAAGGCACGCGCGAGCGGCGCAGCAATTTCGCCAGAAATCGTGGCGCCCGTCTCGGCATGACGGCAGCGAAAAGGGCCCGATAAGGGTCTTCCACGAGACATCGGACGACGCAGGCGGCGGCCCCCGGAGCGGCTGTCCGTGCGCGTCCGCACGCCACCGATGCGCCATGTGGCTAATGTATTACGCCTAGTGCAAACCCCGATGTTTTGCGACGCAGCAGGCGCACACAATAGTTGCCGGTATACGGTGCCTGAGTCTTCACTTCGCACGCGGATACCAGCGGCAGCCGCGCCGCCATAAAACACACGACAACGCGGCAAACATGGCGACAGCGCCGGAGTTCGAACCATTGTCAGTTGCCGGGCACAAGCCGGCAAACGCAGCAAGAGGGCGGGCAGGAGACTATGACTCAGGAAATCATCCTGGAAACAAGGAACCTCACGAAGGAATTCAAGGGGTTCACCGCAGTGAGCGACGTCAACCTGCGCGTGCGTCGCGGCTCGATCCATGCATTGATCGGGCCCAACGGCGCGGGCAAGACCACCTGCTTCAACCTGCTCACGAAGTTCCTGGAGCCCACCACGGGCACCATCCTTTTCAACGGCATCGACATCACGCGCGAGAAGCCCGCCCAGATTGCGCGGCGCGGCGTGATCCGCTCGTTCCAGATCTCCGCCGTGTTCCCGCACCTGACCGTGCGCGAGAACGTGCGCATCGGCCTGCAGCGCCAGCTTGGCACCGCGTTCCAGTTCTGGCGCTCCGAGCGCTCGCTCGACGTGCTCGATGCCCGCGCGATGGACCTGCTCGACCAGGTGGGCCTGACCGAGTTCGCCGAGACCGTCACGGTCAACCTGCCCTATGGCCGCAAGCGCGCGCTGGAGATCGCCACCACGCTGGCGATGGAGCCCGAGCTGATGCTGCTCGACGAGCCCACGCAGGGCATGGGCCACGAAGACGTGGACCGCGTGACGCAGCTGATCAAGAAGGTCTCCGC
>NZ_SGXM01000002.1 GCF_004217045.1 Cupriavidus agavae | reverse complement strand
TAAGTTTGAGGTTTTATCGGCCAGCGCTGCGTCGTCTTGCTGTGTTTCGCTGCGTTGCTGCGCTGTCCATGGGTAGAACTATAGCGGCCGGCAGCACGGCGAAAACAGGCTATCGCTGTCATAGTTATTCAAAATAATTGAATTATGAAAGCGGCGAACTATCCGCGTGGTGGAGGTAGGCCAATCCGGGGCGGTGTGAGGGGCCGTTCATACGATGGTGTGAGTCCGCGTCAACGACCGCGCAATGGCGCCCACCACAGGCGCGCGCCTACGATGGACTGGCGTTGACGGGGAAAGGCCCCGTGGCGCTTTGCCCCCACAAGGAGATCGCAGCCATGGCCAAGTCGCCATCCCCCAAAGCCATCATCATCGGCGGTTCGCTCGGCGGGCTGCTGACCGCGGTCTGCCTGCGCGCCGCCGGCTGGGACGCCCAGGTGTTCGAGCGCTCCCCGCTGGCGCTGGACAGCCGCGGTGGCGGCCTGGTGTTGCAGCCGGCCGTGGAAGCCGCGCTCGACTTCGCCGGCATTCCGGCCGGGCCGGATTTTGGCGTGCCGTCGCGCGACCGTACCTTCGTCTCGCGCAACGGATCGATCCGCCGCATGTACATGCCGCAGACGCAGATCGCCTGGAACGGGCTCTACCAGCGGCTGCGCCAGGCCGTGGACCCGGCCACGCTGCATGCCGGCGAGACATTCGTATCCTTTGCCGAGGAGGGGGCGGGCGCGGGCCGGCGCGTGTCGGTGCGCTTCGCGTCGGGGCGCGTGGAGCAGGGCGACCTGCTGGTGGCCGCCGACGGACCGCTCTCCGCGGTGCGCAGCCAGGTGCTGCCCGATGCCGCGCCACGCTACGCCGGCTATGCGGCCTGGCGTGGCGTGCTGCCCGAGCGCGCGCTGACCGAGGGTGCGCGTGAGCTGCTGCAAGGCACGTTCGCATTCCAGGACGGGCGCGGCCACCAGTTCCTGACCTACGCCATCCCCGGCGAGGACGGCAGCGTGCGGATCGGCGAGCGCCGCCAGAACTGGGTCTGGTACCGCCCCGTGGCGCAGGGCGCGATGCTCGATGCCGTACTGCGCGACCGCAAGGGCCAGCAGCATACGCACTCGCTGCCCCCCGGCGCGATGCGCGATGCCGAGGTGCGCATGCTGCAACTGGCCGCGCTCGACGTGCTGGCCCCCCATCTGGCGAGCCTGGTCACGGCCACGCCCGACCCGTTCCTGCAACTGATCCAGGACTACGAGGCGCCGCACATGGTGTTCGGCCGCGTGGTGCTGCTCGGCGACGCGGCGTTCGTGGCGCGTCCGCATACCGGCGCCGGCGCCGGCAAGGCGGCCGCGAACGCGCTGGCACTGGCCGAGGCGCTGCGCACCGGGCCGGTCGATACGGCGCTCGCGGAGTTCGAGGCCAGCCAGTTGCCGGCCGACCGGCAACTGGTGCGCTGGGGCATCACGCTGGGCCGCCGCATCATGGGCGGCGCGGTGGCGCAACTGGCGTGAGAGGGAAGAACCCGTGGCGGCGCGCGCTGCCACGGGCAGGCCGTTGGCCTAGTGCGCCGGGGCCAGCGAGGTCCGGACGGCCTTCACGTTGCGCTCGGACACCGGCGCGGCGTGGTTGGTCCAGCCCTGGCGCAGGAACGTGGCCAGCTCGGCTACCTCGGCGTCGTTCATGCGATGCGCGAAGCCGGGCATCACGAGGATCGACGGCGCCCTGGCCGTGGACGGCGTGCGGGCACCGGCCAGGATCACGTTGACCAGCGCGGCCGGGCTGTCGGCATTGACCACGGTGGCGCCATCGACACGCGGGAACACGCGCTCCGCACCCTTGCCGGTCACGAAGTGGCAGGCCGCGCAGTTGTCGAGGTAGAGCCGTTCGCCAAGCGTCAGGTTCTTCGCGGCGGTCAGCTTGCGCACCGTGGCCTCGGCACCCTGCGGCTTGACGGCGGCGGCCGGCGCCGGAACGGGCGACAGGCTCTTCAGGTAGGCCGCGATCGCCGAGAGGTCGGCGGTGCGCATGTGCGAGGTGCTGTGCTCCACCACGGCGGTCATCTCGCCCGCCACGGCGGCGGTGCGGTTACGGCCGGTCTGCAGGTAGTCGACGATGTCCTGGCTCGTCCAGTGCGGCATGCCGCGCAGCGACGGCACGGGCCAGCCGTTCAGGTCGCCGCCGGCCAGGTACTGCGCGTCGGCGCCCGAATCGGCCTTCTCGTTCATGGCGAAGCCGCGCGGCGTGTGGCAACTGCTGCAGTGGCCCAGGCCCTCCACGAGGTAGGCGCCCAGCTTGACCTGGTCGGTCCATTCCTTGCGCGGCGCGAACGGCTGGTTCGACGTGAAGACGTAGTTCCAGACCGCCATGCCCCAGCGCAGGTTGAACGGAAAGTCCATGCTGGTTTCGGGCGGTACGGCGCCGCTGGGCTTCACGCCTTCCATGAAGAACGCGTACAGCGCATGGATATCGGCGTCGGTCACCTTGTTGTAGTTCGGGTACGGCATGGCCGGGTACAGGTGCTGGCCGTCGGCCCGCACGCCCTTGCGCACCGCGTCGGCGAACTGCTTCTCGGTGTACTTGCCGATGCCGTGCTGCTTGTCCGGCGTGATGTTGGTCGAGTAGATGATGCCGTGGCCGCTGTCGATCGGCAGGCCGCCGCCGTACTCGGGCTTGCCTGGTGCGCTGTGGCAGGCCATGCAGTCGCCCACGCGGGCCAGGTAGGCGCCGCGCTGCAGCAGCGCGGGGTCCGAGGCCGCGAGCGCGGTCGGCGCCAGCGACGCCGCCACGGCGCCGAACGCGGCGGCAATGAAGAAGGAACGGAAGATAGTCATGTTCGTCGTGATCAGGCCTGCACCAGCGGTCCCGGATTCTTGAGGTACTGCTTCTTGATGGCGTCGGCGGCCATCAGCGTGATGGCGCCGATCGTGGCGGTGGGGTTGGCCTGGAAGTTCTGCGGGAACGCGTTGCCGCCCGGCACGAACACGTTGTGCACGTCCCACGACTGCAGGTAGCGGTTCAGCGCCGAATCGCGCGGCGAGGTGCCCATGATCGCGCCGCCAACGTTGTGGGTGGACACGTACTTGGTGATGTCCCAGTGCGAGTCGAGCGCGAGGAAGCTCTCGGACATCGCATCGGGCTTCATCTCCTTCGAGATCTTCAGCACGATCTCGCGCAGGTAGCGCTGGAGCTTCAGCTCGTTCTCGCGCCAGTCAAAGGTCATGCGCAACAGCGGCTGGCCCCAGGGGTCCTTGTAGCGCGGGTCGAGGTCGAGATAATGGCCGCGGTACGACATGCAGGTGGTGGTGATGCTGATCTTCATCGAGCGCCCGTACCAGTCCACCATGCCTTCCTTCCAGCCCTTGCCCCAGCTCGGCGTGCCCGGCGGCAGAGCGGTGCCGATCGGTGCGCCGGTGGCCTGCGAGCTATGGATCTTGGCGCCGCCGATGAAGCCCAGCGAGGGGCCGTCGAAATTGCCCGGCGAGATGTCGTTGAACATCTCTCCCGTGGCGCCGGCGGTGGCGAACGGATTGAAGTGCTTGTCCTTGAAGAACAGCGTGGCGCCGCCATTGCTCAGGAACGCGTAGTTGCGGCCCACGGTGCCGGTTTCGGAGACCGGGTCGTACGGCTTGCCGATGCCCGACAGCAGCATCAGGCGCACGTTGGCGAACTGGAAGCTCGACAGCACCACGATCTTCGCGGGCTGGAACACCTCGTTGCCCTTTTCGTCGATGTAGGTCACGCCGCGCGCCGTCTTGCGGTCCTTGTGCAGGTCCACGCGGATCACGTTGGCGTTCACCCGGTACGAGAAATTCGGCATGCGCTTGACCACGTCGAGCACGGTGGTCTGGGGCGATGCCTTCGAGTAGTTCAGGCACGGGTATTTGCTGCAGTAGCCGCAGTAGTTGCACGGCGCCAGTTGCGCGCCGTACGGGTTGGTCCACGCCTGCGACACGTTGGCCGACGGGTTCGGGAACGGGTGATAGCCCATTTTCCGCGCCGTCTCGGCGAACATCGAGCAGTTCAGCGTGTCCTGCAGCGCGGGCAGCGGGTAGGGGTTGGAGCGCGGGCCCTCGAACGGGTCGCCGCCGGGCTGCACCTGGCCGCGCAGGTTGCCGGTGTTGCCGGACAGACCGCAGACCTTGTCGAAGAAGTCATAGTACGGCTCGATCTCGTCCCACGTGAACGGGAAGTCCTTGATGCGCATGTCGGCATCGAGCGTGCCACGCCGGTACGCCTGGTCCGCGTAGGTCTTGAGCTTGATGTCGGTGGGGGTTGGGCGGATCAGCACGCCGGTCCAGTGCAGGCCGGAGCCGCCCACGCCGGTGCCGGGCGCGAACGCGCCCCACTTGCGCGTGGGCAGCGCGGTTTCGTCCTGCTTGTAGCGCACGGTCAGCGCGGCATCGCGCGGTGTGGCGAAGACCTTGTTGCGCGTGGCGTAGCCGTACTGGTCGGCGGGCTTCGGGTAGGCGAAATCCTCGGGGGGACGGTCGGGGCCGCGCTCGAGCGCGCGCACCTTGAGGCCGGCCTGGGCCAGTTCGATGGCCATCAGCGAACCGGCCCATCCAAGGCCGACGATGACGACATCGACGTCGTCGTTGGTGATCTGGGGCATGTGACGTGCTTGTTCCGGGCGTGACGGTTCGGCGGCGCCGGCCGTTCACGCATCCAATGGGAAAGGGGGGAGAGTCGTGGCGCGGGCCGCTCAGGCGCGCTTGCCGCTGACGCTGACCGGGCCGAGCGGGTAGGGCACGTTGTGCTGGTCTACCCACTCGATGTACTGGGCGCGTGCGCCGGGGAAGCCGATGGCGACCCAAGCTTTCATGTCCTTGTTGCCGCCGTACATCGGATCGGCCAGATAGCCGTTCTTGGTGTCGCCCAGCAATTGCGAGAAGAACTGCGAAGCCTTGAGCTGCGTCTCGCCGAGCGCGGCGAAATCGATGGCGTCCTTCTGCAGCGCGGTCAGCAGCGCGTCCTGCTGTCCGGCGGACAGCCGCTGGAATGGCTGGCCATGGCGCGCGGCGGCGGCCTGCTGCACCAGGGCGATCCCGCGCCGGTAGACGTCCTGCGGCGCGTAGGGCAACTGGAAACCGAGCGTCCTGGGCGCGGCTACGTTGTGCGGGCCCTGCAGGTAGATGTCGTCGCCCAGGCCGCCCTTGAGCTGCTGGTCGATGAACACGGGAACATTGGTTTCGAGCGCGCCGGGGCCCTTGCCCTCGGCCGGGATCAGGCGGTCGCAGGCGGCCAGGATGAACTGCCACTCGGCGGCGCTGAAAAAGACGGGCTGGTAGTGCTGCAGGTGCACGTCTTCCAGACCCTTGGCGCGCAGCTCGTGCAGCGGGATGGCCGCAACCGGCACGGCGACGGCTGTCGCCTTCAGGAAATTACGACGTGAGAACGGGGGCGTAGACATGTGAGGTCCGTTGTTATCAGGCGTCGTCCCCACGCGAATCTCTCATGGCGCCGCGTGCGGCCACCCCGGATTCGTCTCACGCTGGAAATGGTCGGTCATCGTACATCTAAATTGTTACGGAGGGCAATGATTAGATTGCTAACAGATTGTTCAGCGGGATGAACAATGTGATGAGGTGGGGGCGCCCTGCACCCGCTCGGCGACATCGCACCAATGCTTTGATATATTACATACCAGAAGGCGACAGTCTGTCCGGAGGAGCCGGCAGACGTGCGGTGCAGGAAAAAGGTCGCCCATCCGAGCAAGGACAGGAGACAGCCGAACATGGCAGCTACCCTCATCTACACCCACGCCGCGTGCCTGGAGCATCGCCCCGGTCCGCACCATCCGGAATCGCCCGAACGCCTGAGGGCCGTGGTCGATGCGCTGCGAGCGCCACACTTCGCCGCGCTGGCATGGCGCGATGCGCCGATGGGCACGGTCGAACAGTTGCGGCTGATCCACGATGCGGACTACATCGAGGAGATCGCGCAGCGCCGTCCCGCCCACGGATATGTGCCGCTCGACGCAGGCGATACCGTCATGTCGCCCGGTTCATGGGAGGCGGTCATGCGCTGCGTTGGCGCGGCGTGCGCGGGGGTGGATGCAGTGATGGCAGGCGAGGCGCGCAACGTGTTCTGCGCCACGCGGCCGTGCGGCCATCACGCCGAACCGGGGCAGGCGATGGGGTTCTGCATTTTCAACCAGGCGGCCATTGCGGCAGCCTATGCCTGCGAAGTCCACAAGCTCGGGCGCGTGGCCGTGGTTGATTTCGATGTGCATCACGGCAACGGCACCCAATCCGCCTTCTTCGACCGTCCGGAGCTGTTCTACGCGTCCAGCCACCAGTCGCCGTTCTATCCCGGTACGGGCGCGCGGTCCGAAACCGGCGTGAGCCACAACATCGTCAACGTGCCGTTGCCGCGCGGCTGCGATTCGAAGCAATTCCGCGAGGCCATCTCGGCCCAGGTGCTCCCGGCACTCACGGCGTTTGCGCCCGAGATTCTCATTGTCTCCGCCGGCTTCGACGCGCATCGGCTGGACCCCCTTGCGGGCATGAACCTGGAGGACAGCGATTTCCAGTGGATCACCAGCGAACTGATGCGGATCGCCGACCAGACCTGCGACGGCCGCATCGTGTCGATCCTGGAAGGGGGTTACAGCCTGGACGCCCTGGCCACGAGTACGGCGGCGCACGTCAGTACCCTGATGCAAGCCGAAGCGGCGTGATTTTTCCGACGGCCGGACGCGGACCTGTTAGATTCGGCGTCGTCTGCCTTCGTCCGCCTTCGTCCGCCGTCCCGCCATGTCCCCGTTTGCCAGCATCGCCGCCATTTCCCTCGATCTTGACGACACGCTGTGGCCGTTCGGCCCGGCGGTGCTGCGCGCGGAACAGATCCTGCATGACTGGCTGCTCGACCAGGCGCCGCGCACGTCGGCCGTGCTGACGTCGCCACAGGTGCTCAGGACGTTGCGTGCCGAATTCGAGTCGGCGCGGCCCGAGTTGTCGCACGACTTGCGCGGACTCCGGGTCGGTTCGATCCGGATGCTGCTGGAACGGTCCGGCGAGGATCCGGCGCTGGCCGAGGCCGCCTACGACGTGTTCTTTGCCGCCCGGCAACGCGTGGATTTCTTCGAGGATGCGTTCCCGGCGCTGGAGTGGCTTAGTGCCCGGTTTCCGCTGGTGGCGCTGTCCAATGGCACGGCCAGCCTGACCGTGACGGGCGGACACCATTTCTTCCGGGCGGCGTTGAATCCGGAAAGCACCGGGTTTGCCAAGCCCGAGGAAGCCATGTTCCGCGCAGCTGCCGAGGCGGCAGGCTGCCGTCCCGGACAGATGCTGCACGTGGGCGACGATGCGGATCTCGATGTGGTGGGCGCGCTCGCGGCGGGTTGCCATGCGGCATGGCTGGTGCGCGGCGCCGCGGCGGAGGGCGCGGTGTGGACGCGCGGCGGCAGGGCGCCGCACCTGGTGATACGCGATCTCTACGCGCTGTGCCGGGCCATCGACCCGGCGTGCCCGGTGGCCCGGGCAATGCCCGCCGCCGTACTGGTATAACCGGGGGGGCGGGCGCGGCGGGTCAGTCGCCGGTCTTTTCCGGCGGCACGGCCTTGCCCAGCAGCTTGCCGAGCAGCCCGTTCTTGCTGGCGGCCTGCTGGCGCTGCGTCTTCGGCGCCGTGCCGGCGCGGTTGGCCCCGGCCTGCTTCAGGCTGTTGTTGATCTTCAGGCCCTTGTTCTTCTCGAGGTCGGTTTTCTTCACGGACGTCGTTCCATTTGGTTAAGGGCGGGATTGTACGCAGGTGTGGCGCGCTGCGGGGCGCCACCGTGTCTGTTCGCCGTGGAAATCAGTCGCTGGCGCGCGCTTCGCGCTCGTCGCCCTTGATCGCCGCCTTGGTAGCCTGGTAGCCGCGCTTGCTGGTGTCGGCCACGGCGTGTCCCACGGCCCTGGCGCCATGCCCCACCGCCCGCGCCGCGTCGGCCACGGCGTGACCGGTCTTGCGGCCCGCTTCCTTGACGTCGGCCTTGAAGTTGTCCTTGAAGGCGCGCGCGTCGGCGCCCACGCTGGCATGGGCCAACGGGGCCAGGCCGGCCGTCAGGGCGATCGACAGCGCGAGGAGCGTCTTGCGAAGAGTCATGGCGGGCTGGGGCGTGCGGTTGGACTGGCGGCCATTCTACCTGCCCGGCCCCGGATCGGTGATCGCGCTATAGACCATCGTGCGTAGCTGGCGCCGCACCGGATAGGCCGAGGACGGCAGCAACTGCGTCAGGAACAGGCCGATCAGGTCCTCGCTTGGATCGACCCAGAA
Source organism: Cupriavidus agavae (assembly GCF_004217045.1). Classification (GTDB taxonomy): domain Bacteria; phylum Pseudomonadota; class Gammaproteobacteria; order Burkholderiales; family Burkholderiaceae; genus Cupriavidus; species Cupriavidus agavae. The sequence continues at coordinate 654,318 of NZ_SGXM01000002.1, read as the reverse complement.
GAAAGTGCTTGCTGCGCCACCCCAGAAAAAATCGCCCGCGCTGCCCGGCATCAGCGTGCTGGCCGGCGTGATCGTCGTGGCAAAGCCGAGACCGAAGCCCACGCCCTCGTAGGTAGCCTCGCTGAACATCGAGCGTGACAGGCGCGGCAGGTCCACGCCGCCCGGCAGATGGTTGGCCGTCATCAGTGCCACGGTCTTCGGACCCAGCAGCCGCACGCCGTCCAGTTCGCCACCATTGAGCAGCATGCGCGCGAAGCGCATGTAATCGGCGGCCGTCGAGACCAGCCCGCCGCCGCCGGACAGGAATCCTGGCGGCTGCAGGTAGGGGCTGGACTGCGGATCGTCCTGCAGCATCGGCCCCCGTGGCGAGATCACCTTCGAGCCCAGCGCGCCGATGGCGTAGCAGGCGCAGAAGCGGTCGGCCTTGTGCGCGGGCACGTGGAAACCGGTATCAGCCATGCCGAGCGGGTCGAAGATGCGCAACTTCAGGAAGGCGTCGAACGGCATGCCGCTGACCTTGCCCACGAGGTAGCCAAGCACATCGGTGGCCACCGAGTAGTTCCAGGCCTCGCCCGGCGAGAATTCGAGCGGCACGGTGGCCAGTTTCTCCACCATCTCGTCGAGCGTGCCGGCCGTGGCCAGTTCGCCGAGCTTGAGCTTGCGGTAGGCGGCATCGACATTGCTGTTCTGCTGGAAGCCGTAGGTCAGCCCCGAGGTGTGGCGCAGCAGGTCCACCACGAGCATCGGCCGCGCGGGCGGCCGCGTCTGGAAGCTCTCCATGAAGCCGCCGGTGAAGACGCCAAGGTTCTCCCACGCGGGAATGTACTTGCTGACCGGATCGTCGAGCGCGATGCGGCACTCCTCCACCAGCATCATGATGGCCACCGAGGTGATCGGCTTGGTCATCGAATAAATGCGGAAGATCGAATCCTCGGCCAGCGGCACCTGCCGCTCGCGGTCGGCCATGCCCACCACCGAGTTCAGCGCCAGCGCGCCGCGCCGCCAGACCTGCACCAGCGCGCCGGGCAGCTTGCCGGGCGCGACATAGTGTTCGTCGATGAAGCGTTCGATCCGGCTCAGCCGTTCCCTGGACATCCCCTGCGTGTCTTGCATCGTCGTGCGCCTCCGCTGTGAAATGGCCCCGCTAGCATAAATGAAGGCGGGGCCGCGCGACAGGCCATGACCTGCCCGGGATCGGACTGCCGTGCGGTTTCAGCCTGCAAAACTTTGGTGCGGTGCAGAGTGACACCGGCCGGCGCGGGGGCCTATAAGCCCCTGTATCCCGCCGTGGCGGCGGTTTTATCCCGCAAAACCGAACCGATTCAGGAGCGCGCATGCATCCCGTTGGCAAGTTCTCGCTGTGGCTGCTTTCCTTCCCGATGCTGGCGGCCGTGCCCGCCGCCCAGGCCCAGGGACCGGCTTGGCCGGCCAAGCCGGTGCGGATGGTGGTGCCTTATCCGCCGGGCGGCCCGACCGATATCGTGGCGCGGCTCGTGGGCCAGAAGCTCGGAGAACGGCTGGGCCAGCCCATCGTGGTCGAGAACCGGCCCGGCGCAGGCGGCAATATCGGCGCCGAAGCCGTGGCCCGTGCGGCGCCCGACGGCTACACGATGCTGGTGGCTACCACCGCCCATGCCATCAACATGACGCTGTTCTCGAAACCGGGCTACGACACGCGCAAGGATTTCACGCCGGTGTCGATGCTCACCAGCGGCCCGCTGGTGCTGGTGACGGCGCCCGCCACGCCGGCCACGAGCGTGGCCGAGCTGATCGCGCTGGCCAAGGCCAGCCCGGGCAAGGTCACGTTCGCCAGCTCCGGCAACGGGCAGTCCACGCACCTGGCCGCCGAACTGTTCGACAGCATGGCCGGTATCAAGATGACCCATGTGCCCTACAAGGGCAGCGCCCCGGCGCTGACGGACGTGATGGCGGGCCAGGCCACGGTGATGTTCGATACGATGCTGAGCGCGATGCCGTTCGTGCGCGATGGCAAGCTGCGCGCGCTGGCGGTGACCGGCGCGGCGCGGTCGCCGGCCGCGCCCGATGTACCCACCGTGGCGCAGGCCGGATTGCCCGGCTACGAAGCCACTGCCTGGAATGCGCTGATGGTGCCGGCGGGCACGCCGCCGGCCGTCATCGACAAGCTCGGCGAGGCGCTCAAGGCCGTGCTGACGCAGGAGGATGTGCGGGCCCGCTTCGCCACGCAGGGGTTTGCCGCCAACTGGACCTCGCCGGCGGAGACCGGGAAGTTCGTGGCCAACGAGATTGACAAGTGGGGCAAGGTGGCCAGGGCGTCGGGCGCGACCGTCGACTGACGCCGCCGCCGCACATCAGGCCGGGCTGACCACCTCGATGCGGTTGCGCTCGCGCTTGGCGCGGTAGAGCGCCTGATCCACCTCGCGCAGCAGCGCATCGAAATCGGGGATGCTGGCGAGGGTATCGGTATCGGCCACGCCGGCGCTGAATTCGAGCGTGAACGGCAGCCACGGCGTAACCGGCCCGGCGTGCAGCGCGTCGCGCAGCCGTTGCAGGAAGCCATGTGCCTGCGTGACGTCGGTGTGCGGCAGCAGTACCAGGAATTCCTCGCCGCCCCAGCGCACCAGCACATCGCTCTGACGCTTCAGCCGCAGCACCGTGTTCGAGAACGCCTGCAGCGCGGCATCGCCGATCGCGTGGCCATACTGGTCGTTGATGCCCTTGAAGCGGTCCAGATCGATCATCGCAATGGCCAGCGGATGCGGATTGGTGCGGGCGCGCTGCCATTCGGCCTCGACGATCTCTCCGGCTCCGCGCCGGTTCAGCGCGCCGGTCAGGGAGTCGGTGCGGCTCAGGCTCACGATGCGCTGCCGCAGTTGCTCCTGCAGGGCCAGCGCATAGCTCAGCGTGAGCAGGAACGAGACCAGCGCATCCATCAGCAAGGCATCGATGCTGGGGAAGAACGGCGCGTGGAACGGCAGGGGCGGCAGCGGGTGCAACACCAGCATCACCGTGCCGGAGCCCTGGTAGGCCAGCAACACGGCCTGACCGGCCAGCAGCCCCCATGCGCCGCGATAGCTGCGTGCCATGCGGCAGGTGACCCGCGCCTGAATGGCGATCGAGGCAAACATTGCAGCGCAGAACCACGCCATGGCGTAGGCGCCGTGCAGCGTGAAGGCCGTGCCAAGCAGGTAGACGGCTGGCACGCCCAGCAACATGCGCAGGTGCCAGCGGCGCGAGCGTCCGCGTTCGAGCAGGTGGCAGAGCGCCAGCGTATGCGCGCCCACGGCGGTGATCAACAGCGTGGTGCCCACGGCATGCGCCGCCGCCGGGGAGAAGACCGGTAGCCAGGCCAGCGCTCCTGACGGCACGCCCGGCTGCAGCAGCGCCGCGACGTGATACGCGGCGATCAGCAAATCGCCGGCCAACCACCAATGCAGCGATGTGTTGTGCTTGCCCAGGCCAAGGTAGGACAGGCACAGCAGCAGCGTCGTCATCAGGCCAAATGGCGTGATGGCGGCAAGGAGGATGACGGGGTCGTTCAGAAGCATTGGCGGGCGGGCGCCGAGGGAAGGGCGTGAGTGTATCGCGGCGGTTCGCCGCGGTATACGCGCCTTCCGGCAATATCGGCATCGTATCCGCCGCTTTTACGTTCGCTTACAACGAAGTTGTACGATGAGTGGCGTATAAGGCTCTTTGAGAGCTGGTCTGGCTCAGAAACTGGCCGCCAGGCCCAGCGAGACGCCCGACACATTGTTGCCAAATACATAGCGCACCACGGCCCGGATGCGGGTCACGAAGACCTCATGCGCGCTGGTATCGAGTTCGAGCCCGGTGCCGAGCGTGGTCAGCCGGTTGAAGCCGAGTACATTCGCCTGGCTGCCGAGATATTGCGAATGTGAGAGTTCCAGCACATAACGCACTGGCCTGTCGAGGGCGCGCAGGCCGGTGGGTGCCCGCCAGCGCGCGTAGAGATTGGCGGTCTGGGCGGTGGCCGAGCCGGTCACGCCGGCCGCCGTGCCGCCAAAGGTCCTGAGGTGGATATTGGTATACCGCAGTTCCAGGTCGATATCGTGCTCGGGCCGGTAATGCTCCCAGTCCAGCATGACCGAGCCGCCCAGGCCGTAGGCATTGAGTGACCCCTTGTCGAGAAAGTTGATCTGCTGGTCGATGGCGCGCTCGACTACGAACGTAGCCACGGCCAGATCGCTCGACACGTTGCCGATCGAGCCATTCAAAATTGGCCGAAATACGAGTTCCTTGTTTTCGGTCAGCGGGAAATCCCAGCCAATGCCCACGGTGCCGGACACGGTATTCCAGCGGGTGGGAATCTGACGGGATTCCGTGCCGTCGCTGGCGACGAAGGTGGGGTCGTAGCGGCTGTAGGCGATGGCGCCTTCCAGATAGACCGGGAACGATTTGCTGACCGTGAAGCCGCCGCCCAGTTGCGACATCATGATGCCGGGATCGCCACTGCTGGCGTTATTGATCGACAGCGAACTCGACGCCAGATCGGGCACCACCGAGTAGGCCATCAGCGCCATCACCCCATTGGCCTGCTTCTGCACATTGGCACCGGCGATGCGGAACTGTGCCTGCGCCGGGGCCGCGGTAGCCAGGCAGGCGAGGACTAACAGGGCAGACAGGGCGGCGGGGACGGATTTCATGCGCATGCAGACACTGCATTTTGGAACACGTGGCGGCGCCCATGGTCGCAAGGAAAGCCGGCGGGGGGAATTCAGTTTTCTCGCGCGGCGACTTAAGGAAAATGCGGTGGATTTCCCACAGCCCGACGCGGCGGCGTCCTACATGGCGCTCCCCGGCAGCTTCCTAAACTATCCCTGAGCCCCGCTTTCGACGCCATCCGGCCTGCCAGGCTGGCGGTGGACGGGAACCGGGCCTTCTTCGACCGACTTCAAGGAGCGCGAACATGAACAAGGACCAGGTGAAAGGCCGCATGAACGAGGCCAAGGGCAAGGCCAAGGAACTGGCCGGCAAGATGACCGGCAAAACCTCGACGGAAATGAAGGGCAAGGCCGAGCAGGTGGCCGGCCGCACCCAGTCGTCGTATGGCGATACGAAGGAAAACCTGAAGAAGAATCCGAAGTAATCTGGGCGGATTCTTGACAAGTGGGGCGGGGCAGATGCCCCGCTTCGTCGTTTGGGTTCAGTGGCGACAAGCGTTCGGGATCATTTCGACATTTCGTCGCACCGCTAACCATTTTTTGAGCGGTCTTGCCAGGCGCAGCCGTTTGTCTCAGTAAAGTCGACGTTCGGGTCCCGAATGTAGTCGAAACTTGTCTTCGACTTGTAGTTGGTGTAAGAGAAATGCGCGACCATCGAGCCTTGGCTCACCATTTCGTATTCGCCTGTGAATCTTCCGTCTAGTACTTCCCACCATATATTCGTTTCCTGGTAGGGGCGATCTGGGGCGACAACATCCACTTGCCGATATTTGCTGATTAACGGTATCACGCGTGTCGAACCTTCATATCTCGCCACGGCGCCGGACCATTTCACGCCCGGATCGTAGTAACTGCGAAACTCGATACCACGGGATTTTCCGGAAAGATTTGTCAAGCACAAGACGTCAACGCTGACTGCCAGGGCTGGTAATGATAAAAAGGTGAAGCAGAATATGATGGGGGATACAAAAAGCCTCATTTCGGTCTCTGCCTGTCTAAAAAAACCTTGATGCGATGTAAAGCTGGGTAGTATTTTAGTTTCCCACCTGCGGTGGGGGAACGTCCTGACGAATCGAGAATTGGCTCCATTTTGCTGTTCCGGCGCCAAGTGAATGTTATGAAGATATTGCCTTGGAAAATTCTGTCGAGAAGGATATTTTGCAGGTAGACAACCGTTTGCAGACGTGCATCGAGTCCATTCAGGTTCTCGATACGTACATAGCCGTTTACATCCTTGCTCACGGTGATCGCATGTTGTTGCTCAACGCCTTTGTCCATATGGCTCAGCATGCCGGCTCGCATCGCCACGTAGAAACCTGCACTGTCCGCGCAATTCTGTCGATGTGCATTCCCCTGATTGTCGGCTGCAATGAGTAGATCGGGGTCCCATCCGAGTTTCCGGAACTGCTCGCGCGTATCGTTTCGGCTCGGGAAGGCGCGGAAGACTCCGTAACGCTGGTAATTCTCCAAATGAGTCAATTGGATAAGTCCGCGACCATAATAAGGACTATAGTGTTTGTTCTCGCCCCCCTCCTCCTTTACCAACCGCAGGTATGCAGTTTCTGGCACAACATGTGAAAGCCAGTGAAGCATCCGTTGCATAGTAGAGGAGACGCCGTATTTTCTAGCCGCTCCATTAAATGGCCGTTTCCAGTTTACGACCCTGCGCCAGACAGTATCCCACGGCACGCCATGCGCATCGAACCGGCGACCATTCAGATGCAGCAACTTCCTCGGAAAACACTGCGCCAGCTCCTCCGCACTCAACCACCCACACTTCCTGAAATGCCGGATAAACGCCATCGGATGGAAGTACCAGAACTTCTTTCCCTCGCCGAGCGGCGTTTGGCCCATGAACTGGAATTTCCGGTTGAACCGCAGAAAGTTCTCGTAGCCGTCCGGATCGATATCCATGCGCCTGCCGAAAAACTCGCCCGGTTCCTTGAGCCGTTGGTAGCGCGCTTCGATATTGCTGGCGTCCCATTCGCTCGGGGCGTGGCAGATCAGGCCCCGCAGCTTCTGGCGGACCGCTTCGCTGCCTCGGATATAGGAAGTCACGAGCTTGTCGGGTTTGCAGTCCTCCTCCGTCTCGATGTTCGGAAAGCGCCCCTGGTCTGCCTCGTTCAGCAAGCTCACGAGTTCGTCGTAGTCGCACAGGCCGTCATCGTCGAATGGCGTGTTGCCTTCACAGACTTTCTGCCAGCCCATGAACGCCGGAAAATCGGCGTCTGAGAGCTTCTGGATCGTGTCCTGATTGATATCGATATAGCCCTGGCGCTCCGCCGTGAATGGCACGGCGACCCACGTCATCCGTTTGCCCGGCACCAAAATCGGCGCGTCGCTCAAAATGCGTCCGAAGCGCAACATTTCATAGCCGTCGCTCGGGCAATCGGGATACAGCGTGGTGGCGCGGTCGTAAAGCTTGTATTCGTAGTCGGCGTAGCTGTCTCGAACGGGGCTTGGCGTCAACGGGATGATCTTGCCGTCCTTGCCGAGCCACGAGCGGGTATGACGCTGGCCCTTGAGGAAATACACCTCGACGTACAACGTGCTGGCATCGTCCAGCACGCCATCGCTGAGCGGAGGGAAATAGGCGCTGGTGGCACGCGTCAATCCAGGTGGCACGCTGGCGAACCGCTGTCCGCCCGGAATCACGAAATAGGTGTGCCCCCAATATTCCTCCGATGCCGGCGTGATGGGATTGGCCGCGGCGCGCGCGTCATTGCCTGGCCGCTCGAACCATGCCGAGAAATCCTCCTCGGTCATGAAAATCTCGAAATGAATCTGGCCCACCTGATGCATGCGGCCCGGATATCCCAGGAGATCCTTGCGATATACCTTGATGCCAGTTGGTGCCACGACGCCATCGGTGGGAAAACACAGCCAGCGCGGCAATTCGGAAGCCGAACCTGTTTCGGGCGGATTATTCACCTGCGCCCCGATGTTGAGGTACGAGGACAGGTCCAGCAAGTGCATGTACAGCGAATAAAACGTGATGGTCCGGCCTTCGTCCGTCTCGGTACGGTGCCGTAGCAGCACGAAGCCGATATTGGATTTCCGTGGACGGCCATTGCACAGGTCGTCCTCGCTCTGGATGATCGGTTTCTGCGCGACACGGTAGGCCACCACCTCGCCGTCAGCGATGGCGTGTACCCCCTCGTTCTGTTTCCGGGGGCACAGATGCATGCCGCAATGCCAGCGGCGATCGAGCGTAATCGGAAAAACGCCATGTCCGATGGGCTCGTACCAGTCGATCCAATCGGCCATCGGATCGGTGGACACCACCTCGGCGGGCGCTAGCGCGTCTTGAGGGAGGAACGGCGGGCTGATCAGCATGAGGCAGGGCAGGCGTGAAAACGCCATACCCTAGCCGCATGCTGATCGGAGCGGTATCCCACCGCGACGCGCCCTTAACCGAACGCAAATTCCACGCGGGATCAGGCCAGATTCAAGGCATCCCCGATGGAAAAACTCCAGCTATGGGGAAGCGAAAGCGCCCTCAATCGATCCTCGGCAGCACCCGTCCCGGATTCAGCAGGTTCTTCGGGTCGAGCGCGCGCTTGACCTGCCACATCAGCTCCAGCTCCACGGCCGACTTGTACTTGGTCAGGTCGTCACGCTTGGCCACGCCGATGCCGTGTTCCGCCGAAATCGAGCCGTTCTCGGCGTGGGCCAGGCCGTCTACGAGGTCCGAAACCGGCTTGTACCACTGGGCCAGAAAATCCTTGGCGTCCCGCTCGGCCGGGCGCAGCGGATTGAAGTGGACATTGCCGTCGCCCATGTGGCCGTAGATCACCATGCGGGTGGCCGGCTCCAGCGCCAGCACGGCGGCCGACGCCTGCTCGATGAACGGCGCCACGCGCGAGAGCGGCACCGAGACGTCGCACTTGATGCTGCCGCCGGTGCGGGTCTGGGCGTCGGAGATTTCCTCGCGGATGCGCCAGAACTGCTGCACGTCGGCCAGGCTCGACGCCACGGCAGCATCCACCACCCACTGCTGTTCGAGTCCCGCCTCCAGGATCTGCATCAACGTGGCATTCAGGCTCTCCTCGTCGGTGCCCGAGGTCAGTTCGATCAGCACCATCCAGTCGTGGCGGCCTTCCAGCGGGGAGGGAACGTCGCCCAGGTAGCCGAGTACGAGGTCCAGCGCCGGCGCGGAGATCAGTTCGAACGCGGTCACCGCCTGGCCCGAGAGCGCGCGGGCCTCGCCGAGCAGCTTCACGGCGGCGTCGGGGTTCTGGACAGCGACGAACGCCACGGACGTGGCACGCGGCTGCGGCATCAGCTTGAGCACCGCCCCGGTGATGATGCCCAGCGTGCCCTCGGCGCCCACGAACAGGTGCTTGAGGTCGTACCCGGTGTTGTCCTTGCGCAGCCCCTTGAGCGAGGAGAAGATGCGGCCGTCCGGCAGCACTACCTCGATGCCGAGCACGAGGTCGCGCATGTTGCCGTAGCGCAGTACGGCGGTGCCCCCGGCGTTGGTCGAGAGGTTGCCGCCGATCTGGCACGAGCCCTCCGAACCGATGCGCAGCGGGAACAGGCGCCGGCTGTCCTCGGCGGCGGCGCGGGCGGCCGACAGCGTGACGCCGGCCTCCAGGGTCATCGTGTCGTTGACCGTGTCGATCGCCAGCACGCGGTTCATCCTCTTCAGGCTGATGACGATGGCGGTACCGCTGTCGTCGGGCACTGCCCCGCCCATCAGCGAGGTGTTGCCGCCCTGCGGCACCACGGGCACGTCGTGGGCGTAGCACCAGGCCATCACCTGGCTGACCTGTTCCGTCGTGGCCGGCAAGACCACGAGCGGGGACTTGCCATGGTAGATGCGGCGGTAGTCGGTCACGAACGGTTCGGTGTCGGCCGCGGCGCTCAGGCAGCCGGTCGGGCCGACGATGGCCTGCATCGCCTGCAGCAGTGCTTCGGGGTTGGGCGGGAGAGTCATCGCAACTTCAATCAGTAGGCGGCGCCGGGAGCGGCGATCGCGTTGGCCCGGTCGGGCAGGAATTCTGCGGCCAGCCTGCGGGCCGCGTTGGCGTAGACCAGCACATCGACCCCGGTGGCCACGAACGTACAGCCCAGTTCGAGGTAGCGGCGCGCGAGCGTGTTGTCGGAGGTCAGCGTCCCCGCAGCCTTGCCGCTGGCAACGATGGTCCGCATGGCCTGCTCGATCTGCGCCTGCACTTCGGGGTGGCCCGGCTTGCCGCGATGGCCCATCGACGCCGCCAGGTCAGCCGGGCCGATGAACACGCCGTCGACGCCGTCCACGGCGCAGATCGCTTCCAGGTTCTGCATGGCGGTCACGGTCTCGGCCTGTACCAGCAGGCAGACCTCGTCGTCCGCCACGTCGAGATAGTCCTTGCGGGCGCTCCATTGCGAGACGCGCGCCACGGCGCTGCCCACGCCGCGCACGCCAAACGGCGGGTAGCGCGTGGCGCGTACCAGCGCGGCGGCCTGCTCGGCGGTGTCCACCATCGGCACCAGCAGCGTGCGGGCGCCGATGTCGAGCAACTGCTTGACCAACGCGGTCTCGCCCGACACGGCGCGCACCACCGGCTGCGAGCGGTAGGGGGCCAGCGCCTGCAGCGTCCGGAGGATCGAGCGCACGTCGTTGGGCGCGTGCTCGCCGTCCACGAGCAGCCAGTCGAAGCCGGCCGTGGCCGTGACCTCGGCGAAGTACGGCTCGGCGCCAGACATCCAGAGTCCGATTTGCGGCTGGCCGGCGGCCAGCGCGGCCTTGAACGGGTTCAGAGCGGGCATGAAGGGAAAGTCTCCTTGGTTTGGCAGGGTCGCGGGCGTGGCGTTGCGTCAGCCCAGCTGGCCCTGGCAGAGATACTTGGTATGCATGTAGTCGTCAAGTCCATGGCGCGAGCCCTCGCGGCCGTAGCCCGATTCCTTGACGCCGCCGAACGGGGCCGCCTCGGACGCCAGCGCCCCCTCGTTGATGCCGACGATGCCCGTTTCCAGCGCCTGCGCCACGCGCCAGATGCGCCGCACGTCGCGGGAATAGAAGTAGGCGGCCAGGCCGAATGGCGTGTCGTTGGCGTCGCGCACCACCTCGTCCTCGTGCGAAAAGCGGAACACGGGTGCCACCGGGCCGAAAGTCTCCTCCTGCGCCAGCGCCATGGCCGGGGTGGCGTCCACCAGCACCGTGGGCGCGTAGTAGTGCGGCCCGTCGCCGGTGCGCACCCGCTCGCCGCCGGCCACCACGCGGGCGCCGTGGCGGAGGGCATCGCGCACGTGGCGCTCGATCTTGTCCACGGCGCGCGCATTGATCATCGGGCCGATCTGCGCGGCTGGTTCGGTGGCGGGGCCCACATGCAGGGCGCTCACGCGGGCGGCCAGCTTGTCGACAAAGGCGTCGTGCACGGCATCCTGCACGTAGACGCGGTTCGGGCACACGCAGGTCTGGCCGCCGTTGCGGAACTTGGCGGCCATCAGGCCCTCCACGGCGGCATCGAGATCGGCGTCGTCGAACACGATGAACGGCGCGTTGCCGCCCAGTTCGAGCGACAGCTTCTTGAGCGTGCCGGCCGACTCGCGCGCCAGGTGCTTGCCCACCGGGGTCGAGCCCGTGAACGTGATCTTGCGCACGCGCGGGTCTGCCAGCCACGCGTCCACCACGGCCGGCGTGTTTTCGCGCGAGGCCGTGACGATATTGAGCACGCCCCCCGGCAGCCCGGCCTGTTCCGCCAGGCGGACCAGCGCCAGCGCGGTCAGCGGCGTGTCCTCGGCCGGCTTGGCCACCACGGTGCAGCCGGCCGCCAGCGCCGGGGCGATCTTGCGGGCGATCATCGCCAGCGGAAAGTTCCACGGCGTGATGGCGGCCACCACGCCCACGGGCTCCCTGAGCACGAGCATCTTGCGGCCCGGCACCGCTTCGGCCACCACGTCGCCACAAATGCGCGTGGCTTCCTCGGCAAACCACTCCACATACGACGCGCCGTAGCGCACCTCGCCCACGCTCTCGTGCATCGGCTTGCCCTGCTCGGCCGAGATGATGCGCGCGAGGTCCGCCTCGCTGGCGACGATCAGCGCGTGCCAGCGCTTGAGGATCTGGGCGCGCTCGCGGGCGGTGCGGCGGCTCCAGGCGGGGAAGGCTGCTGCGGCCGCGTCGGCGGCGCGCCGGGCGTCATCGGCGTCGCTGTCGGGCACGCTGGCCACGACGTTGCCGGTGGCCGGGTCGGTGACGTCGAAGCGGGCGCGGCTGTCGCACCAGATGCCGGCGATGTGGTTCTGGGTGGGGGTCTGGATGGGGAGCATGGAGGGTCTGGAGCGTCTGGAGGGCTGATGATGTGCGCCCCTCTCCCGCAGCGCGTGTGCCGCGGAAGCGGAGCCGGGGGCGGTGTCGAGGGCGAGGGCGGAGGCAGGCGGGGGAAGGCGAATCCGCTAGCTGACGATCCCCACATGCCACGGCACGAACTCATGGTCGCCAAGGCCCAGCAGTTCGCTCTTGGTCGGCTCGCCGGACGCGGCCCGCAGGATGTGGGTGAAGATCCGCTCGCCCATCTGCGCCACGCTCAGCTCGCCGTCCAGCACGAGGCCGCAGTTGATGTCCATGTCTTCCTCCAGCCGCCGGTACATGGGCGAATTGGAGGCCAGCTTGATCGTCGGGGCTGGCTTGGAGCCGAACATCGAGCCGCGCCCGGTGGTGAAGCAGATCAGGTTGGCGCCGCTGGCAATCTGGCCCGTGGCGGCCACCGGGTCGTAGCCGGGCGAGTCCATGAACACGAAGCCGGCCGTGTCGATCGGCTCCGCATACTCGTACACCGCCTGCAGCGGCGTGGTGCCGCCCTTCATCGCCGAACCCAGCGATTTCTCGAAGATGTTGGCCAGCCCGCCCTGCTGGTTGCCGTGGCCCACCACGCCGTTGAACTGCGCATTGTGGCCGGCGGTGTAGCGCTCCCACCAGGCCAGCCGGTCCAGCAGCTTCTGGCCCACTTCGGGCGTCACTGCGCGGCGCGTGAGCATGAATTCCACGCCGTGGATCTCGGGCGTCTCGGACAGGATCGCCGTGCCGCCGTGCCGCACCAGGATATCCATCGCCGCGCCGAGGGCGGGGTTGGCCGTGATGCCCGAGAAGCCGTCCGAGCCCCCGCATTCGAGGCCGATCTTGAGGTGGCTGGCGCTCACCGGCTGGCGGGTGCAGGCGTTGGCGGCCGGCAGCATCGACGCCACGGCGCGGATGCCGGCCTCGATCGTGGCCCGGGTGCCGCCCGTGTCCTGCATGACCAGCGTATGCAGGTTTTCGCCCGGCACCAGGCCCTGTGATGCCACGAGCGACGCCACCTGGTTGCGCTCGCAGCCCAGGCCCACGATCAGCACGCCGGCCAGGTTGGCGTGCCGGGCGTAGCCGGCGATGGTCCGGCGCAGGATGTCGAAATGCTCGCTGGGCGACGACATGCCGCAGCCGCTGCTCTGCGCGAACGCCACCACGCCGTCCACGTTGGGAAATGCGGCCAGCCGCTCCCTGGTGAAGTGCGCGGCAATGTGCTTGATGGCCGTGGCCGAACAGTTCACCGAGGACAGGATGCCGATGAAATTGCGCGTCCCCACCCGGCCGTCGGGGCGGACGTAGCCCATGAACGTGGCCCGCTCGGCTTCGGGCACATAGGCCACCGGGCGCACGTCGCGGCAGAAGGCCGGATCGCGGTAGAAATCCACCAGCCGCAGGTTGTGGCTGTGCACGTGGTCGCCGGCGGCGATGTCGCGGTCCGCCACGCCAATCACGGTGTCGTACTTGCGGATGGCTTCGCCCTGGGCGATGGCGCGCGCCGCGATCTTGTGCCCGGCCGGCACCTGGGCGCGCACGCGCAGGCCCAGGTCTTCCAGGTTCTGGCCCAGCGACAGGTCGCCCCGGGCAATCAGGACGTTGTCGTTGGCGTGCAGGCGAATGACGGGGTTCGGGGTCACGGTTGGCAAGGGAAGGAAGGGGCAGGCAGGTCAGCTCTGGGCGAGCATGTCCTTGAGTTTCAGGCGCTGGATCAGCTGGGTTTCCTGGCTGTAGACCTCGGCCACGTACTTGCGGTAGTCGGGACCATCCAGATACATGACCGGTGCGTCGAGCCTGGCGGCCACGGCCTTGAACTCGGCGCTGGCCACGGCGTCGCGGAATGCGTCGCGGAGTTTCTTCTCGATCTCGGGCGGCAGGCCCTTGGGCGCGCCGATGCCGTTCGGGGCTTCCACCACCACGTTGTATCCCAGTTCCCGTAGCGTGGGCGTGTCCTTGAAGCGCGGGGTGCGCTGCTCGCCCCAGGTGGCCAGCAGGCGCAGCTTGCCGGCTTCGACGTGTGGCGCCCACGAGCTGGAATCGGCCAGCAGGTCCACCTGGCTGGCGAGCACATCCTGCAGCGCCTGCGAGCCGCCCTTGTAGGCCACGGCGTTGAACTTCACGCCAGCGGCCAGCGCAAACTGCTCCATGCCCACATGGGTGGCGCCGCCGATACCGGCATGCGCGTAGGTGATGCGGCCCGGGTCGGCCCTGGCCTCGGCGATCACGTCGGCGAGCGACCTGAAGCGCGACGCGGCGGGCACGGCGATGCCGAAGGTCTGGCCCGAGGTGCGCGCCAGGTAGGTCAGTTCAGTGCGCGGATCGAGCTGGAGCATGCCGAGCTGCGAGAAACGCGTCACCGAGATCGGGATCTGGCCGATCGTGTAGCCGTCCGGGTTGGCGCGGGCCAGCGCCTTGGTGCCGATCATGCCCGATGCCCCGGCGCGGTTCTCCAGCACGATCGACTGCTTGAGAAGGCCCGCGGCAACCTGGCAGAGTGCGCGCATCGACTGGTCCGCCGTGCCGCCCACCGGCCATGGGCAGATGAACGTGATGGGGCGCTCGGGATACGTGGCGGCGGCCCGGGCAAGGCGGGGCGCCAGCAGGCTGGCGGTGCCGGTGGCGGCAGCGGCGGTGGCGGCGGCACTGCTCAGGAGCAGGCGCCGGCGCATCAGGCTGGCGGGGTGGCCTGGTTTCATGGGGTTGTCTCCGTCGTGGATCGTTGTGTGTCGCGGCTGGTCTGCGCCAACCGCCATGACCACGATTGTGGGCGCCCGCGCCATAACCATCCAATAGTAAATTGGCATTGCTTCATATGCTTCGGGTTATGTAGACTGCCGGGCATGGCGCATATCGACCGGGCCTTCCGCTCCAACATCAAGCTGCGCCACCTGCAACTGCTGGTGGCGCTGGACGAGTTCCGCCATCTGGGGCGCACGGCGGAGTTCCTGTCGGTCAGCCAGCCGGCCGTCTCCAAGGTGCTGGCCGAGGTGGAGAAGATGCTCGGCATGACGCTGTTCACGCGCTCCACGCGCGGCACCGAGCCCACGCCGGCCGGCGAATCGCTGGTGCGCTTTGCGCGTTCGGTGCTGGCGCAGTACGACGTCACGCGCGACGAGATCGAGGCCGTGGCCAGCGGCGCCGCCGGCCGCGTGCGGGTGGGCTCGATGGGCGCCACGCTGCCGGTGCTGCTGGCGCAGGCCGTGTCCTGTCTCAAGGAACGTGCGCCGCGCGCCACCGTGCTGGTGGAGGAGGGGGACCTGACGCACCTGCTGCCGCGCCTGCGGCTGTCCGAACTCGACCTGATCGTCGGACGGCTGGAGCCGGCCTATGCCGCGCCCGATCTGGTCACCGAGCCGCTCTACGACGAACCGATGGTTGCCATTGCCGTACCCGGCCACCCGCTGGCGCAGCAGGCCGCCGTGAGCTGGGCCGACCTGGCGCAACACCCGCTGGTGATGCCGCCGCCGTGGGCGTCGCTGCGCGTCAAGATCGAGCAGGCGTTCTTCCGCCACGGCCAGCAGCCGCCCGCCGATATCATGGAATCGTCGTCGTACCTGGCCGTCACCACGTTCGTGGCGCAGCGCCACGCGGCCGGTTTCGTGGCGCGCTCGGTGGGACGCCAGTTGCAGGCCGAAGGCCGCTTCCAGGTGCTGGCGATGGACGTGGAAGTGGAACTGCCGCCCGTGGGGCTGATCACGCTGCGCGAACGCCGCCTGCCGCCGGGCGTGGTGGAACTGGCCGCCTGCCTGCGCCAGACCGCGCGGCGGATTGCCGGGGCCGGCGCGGCGCCCAAGGTGCGGGACAAGACGAGGAAACCGGGCAGCAAGGCTGCCAACCCATCATGAAACACGCTTCGAATCCCTCCCGCCGGGCCGATGTGATCGTGCTCGGCGCCGGCATCGTCGGCGTCAGCACCGCGCTGGCGCTGCAGCAGCGCGGCCATGCGGTGTGCCTGGTCGATCGCAATGCGCCGGGTCGCGAGACCTCGTACGGCAACGCCGGCATCATCCAGCGCGAGGCCGTGCAGCCTTATGCCTTCCCACGTGCGTGGCAGGCCATCCTGCGCGTGGCCGCGCGGCGCGGCAACGACGTGCACTACCACCTGCGTGCGCTGCCGTCGCTGGTGCCGGCGCTGGCGCGCTACTGGCATGCGTCCGCGCCGCGCCGGTACGGCCCCATCGTCAACGCCTATGCCGCGCTGATCCGCCACTGCATCGACGAGCACGCGCCGCTGATCGAGCGCGCGGGCGCGCAGGATCTGGTCAGCAAATCCGGCTGGCTCGAAGCCTATCGCACCGACGCCGCGTTCGAGGCCGCGGCGAAAGAGGCCGTTGAGGTGGCGGCCACGCACGCGCTGCATCACGCCGTGCTCGACAGTGCCGCGCTGGCCGCGCACGAGCCGGCGCTGCGGCGCCCGATGGCCGGCGCGGTGCACTGGCAGGACCCCTGGACGGTCAGCGATCCGGGCGAACTGGTGGCGCGTTATGCGGCGCTGTTCGAGCGCGGCGGCGGCACCTTTGAGCGCGGCGACGCCCAGACGCTGCGCCAGTCCGGCAGCGGCTGGACGGTGCGCACCGCCGAGGGCGAGGTCCACGCCGAACACGCGGTCATCGCGCTGGGGCCGTGGGCGGCCGGGCTGACGCGCACGCTGGGCTACCGCCTGCCGCTGTTCGTCAAGCGCGGCTACCACCGCCACTACGCCGTGCAGGCCATGCCGGCGCGGCCGCTGCTCGACGCCGAGAGCGGCATCCTGCTGGCGCCGATGCGCCAGGGGCTGCGGCTGACCACGGGCGCCGAGTTCGCGCATCACGAAGCGGCGCCCACGCCGGTGCAGTCGGTACGGGCGGAGCTGCTGGCCGGCGAACTGGTGGCGCTGGGGCAGCCCGTGGAGGCGCAGCCGTGGATGGGCGCCCGGCCCTGCATCGCCGACATGCGGCCCGTGGTGGGCCGCGCGCCGCGCCACGCCGGGCTGTGGTTCCATTTCGGGCATGGCCACCAGGGCCTGACGCTCGGGCCGGCCACCGCGCGGCTGCTGGCCGAACTGTTCGACCGCGAGACGCCTTACGTCGATCCCACGCCGTACGATCCGCGCCGCTTCGGCAACTGACCACGCCGCGCAGCGGCCGATGGCGCCCGATTTCCGTCGATCCGCGCCATCCCCGATGCCGGCGCGCGGCGGCCGGTGGTAATCTCGCGGCAATCCCCAGCCACCCCGATTGCCGTGCGCCCCGTCGATCCCGACCTCTGGCGGACTCCCGCCGACCAGCATGCCTACGAGGAAGCCCGCCGCCGCGTGCGCGGGCTGCGCTTCTTCTATCTCCACGCGCTGATGTACGTGGCGGTCAATGCGGTGCTGATCGTCGGCGGGCTGCTGTCGGCAGGGCGGCCATGGGGCCACGCGCCGCTGCTTGGCTGGGGCATCGGGCTGGCGGCGCATGGCATTGTCACGTGGACACGCGTGGGCATGCTGGGCCGCAGCTGGGAAGATCGCAAGATCGCCGAGTACATGGCGCGCGATCAGGTGCGCACGCTGTCCACGCAGAAGCAGCTCGTGGAGGCGCAGATGCGGCTGCTGCAGGCACAGATCGAGCCGCACTTCCTGTTCAACACGCTGGCCAACGTGGTCAGCCTGATCGAGCCGGCGCCGCAGAAGGCCACGCTGATGCTCGAACACTTCATCGCCTACCTGCGCGCGTCGCTGGCGGCCAGCCGCGCCACGCAGGGCACGGTGGCCCAGGAGGCGCGGCTGCTGCGCGACTACCTGGCGCTGCTCAAGATCCGCATGGGCGACCGGCTGCACTACACGGTGGACATGGACCCCGCGCTCGACGCCGCGCCGCTGGCGCCGATGCTGCTGCAGCCGGTGGTCGAGAATGCCATCAAGCACGGCCTGGAGCCGAAGATCGAAGGCGGCCGCCTGCTGGTGAAGCTGGAGCGGCGCGGCCCGCGCATGCTGGCGACGATCGAGGACGACGGCATGGGTTTTCGCCCCGCGAACGGTTCGGGCGTGGGACTCGCCAACCTGCGCGAGCGGCTGGCCGTGCTCTATGACGGCGACGCCCACGTGCGGATCGAGGACCGGGCGCCGGGCACCGCCGTGCTGATCGAGATCCCGCTGCCGCGCCAGTTCAGAACCGGAGACGCCGCATGACCCCTGCCGCGCCCAACGCGCCCACGGCGATCATCGCCGACGACGAGGAACACCTGCGCGCCCATCTGCGCGGCAAGCTGGCCCGGCTCTGGCCTGAACTGCAGGTCGTGGCCGAGGCGGCCAACGGCGTGGCGGCGGCCGAGGCCATCGCCGGGCTGCAGCCGTCGGTGGCCTTCCTCGATATCAGGATGCCGGGGCTGTCGGGGCTGGAGGTGGCGCAGGGCATCGAGACCGATACCCGGCTGGTGTTCGTGACCGCCTACGACGAGTTCGCGCTGGACGCCTTCGACCGCGCGGCCGTCGACTACCTGGTCAAGCCGGTGACCGACGAGCGGCTCGGCCGCACCATCGAACGGCTGCGCAAGGCGTTGCACGACGCCGCCCCGTTGCCGGAGCTGGCGCAACTGCTGGGGCAGCTGGCGCGCGGCCAGCGGCCGGCGGAGAGCGGGGCGGGGCCGCTGCGCTGGGTGCGCGCCAGCCGGGGCAACGTCACGAGCCATGTGCCGATCCAGGACGTGCTGTACTTCCAGAGCGACGACAAGTACGTGGTGGTGCACACGCGCGACGGCGAACACCTGATCCGCACGCCGCTGCAGGAACTGGTCGATGGGCTGGACCCGGAAGTCTTCTGGCAAGTGCACCGCTCGACCATCGTCAACATGGAGCATGTGGCCGGCACCCGGCGCGATGATTCGGGCCGGCTGTTCGTGCGGATGCGCGACGCCGACACCGAACTTGCGGTGTCGCGCGCCTATGTGCACCGCTTCCGGCAGATGTAGCCGGTCCCGGCGCTCACTGCCGGTCCATGAACTCGCGGATCTTGCGGGTTTCCCAGTCGTGCCCCCGGCGCGACAGCCGGGCGTAGACCAGCAGCCCGTGCACCGCGAGGCCAAGACCCCAGGCCAGCGTGGTGGTCAGCGGCCAGGGCCAGCCGTGCTGGGCATAGTGCGACCACGACGGGCTGGGGAAATAGAAGAAGCGCAGCCACAGCCAGCTGTTGACCACCACGTAGACCAGCAGGTGGATGTACCAGCCGCGCAGCGCCCGCACCATGCGGCGGGCGCGCCAGTAGGCCCAGGCTTCGTCGCCGGCGTCCCGCGCGGGGGGAAATCTGGAATCGTGTCGCATCGTGAACCTCGTTCGTGTCTGGTTGCGGATGTGTCAGGTATAAGCCACGGCGGGGGCCGGGTCCACGTGCCGCCGCCGAATCGACGGGAAAACGACGCGAGCGACGCAAACGGGGGGTGAATGGCGGCGCGCCTCGCCGTGGAAGGCAGCCAGTGTTGCGCGGCGGCAGCAGCGCCGGCGGGGTTTGGGGCGAGGCCCGATGTGACTTGACAGGTGTCAAGGCCCGCCCGGATGGCTCGGTGCCTAATCTGGCGTGCCGCCCCCGTGTCGGCGCGGCGGCAGGCAAACGGAGTCGCCATGAAATACAGAACTGTCTTCCCCATTCTTCTCCTTCTTCTCTCGTCCGCCAGCCCGGTTGCTGCAAAGTCAGCCATTCCCGCGGAGCCGGTGCAGCCGATCGTGCCCCACAAGGTCACGGACCCCGCCCGGGTCGAACTCGGCAAGAAACTATGGTTCGAGCCGCGCCTCTCGCGCTCGGGCTTCATCTCGTGCAACTCGTGCCACAACCTCAGCATGGGGGGTTCGGACAACATCAAGACGTCGATCGGCGACAAATGGCAGCAGGGCGGGATCAACTCGCCCACGGTGCTCAATTCGAGCCTGAACTTCGTACAGTTCTGGGACGGGCGCGCCAAGGACCTCAAGGAGCAGGCGCACGGCCCGATCGCCAACCCGGTCGAGATGGCGTTTTCCCACAGCCTGGCGGTCGATACGCTGCAGTCGATTCCGGAGTATGTGGCGGAATTCCGCAAGGTCTTCAGGACCGACCGGCTGACCATCGACGAGATCACGCTGGCCATCGCCGCCTTCGAGGAGACGCTGGTGACGCCCAACGCGCGCTTCGACAAATGGCTCAGGGGCGACCGCAAGGCCATCGACGCCCAGGAGTTGCGCGGCTACCAGCTGTTCAAGTCGGCAGGCTGCGTGGCCTGCCACAGCGGCACGAACCTCGGCGGCACATCTTTCCAGAAGATGGGCCTGGTGGCGCCCTACAAGACGGGGAACCCGTCCGAGGGCCGGGCGGCGGTGACCGGCAAGGATGCCGACCGCTTCAGCTTCAAGGTGCCGACGCTGCGCAACGTGGCGCTGACCTATCCGTACTTCCACGATGGCGAGGCGGCCACGCTGACCGAGGCGGTGGACGTGATGGGCCGGCTCCAGCTTGGACGGACCTTCACGGCCGAGGAGAACGCCGATATCGTGGCCTTCCTGCATACGCTGACCGGCGACCAGCCGCGCCTGGTGCTGCCGATCCTGCCGGCCTCGCGCGACAACACGCCGCGGCCGAAGCCGTTCGAATGACCGGTCGGTGTGCCGTGCCGGCCGGCGCCGTTACGTAACACGTAACAGCGTACGCCGATTGGGCCGCCCGTTTCAGACGCGCGGCCCAATGGCTTGCCGGCGGTGCGGGCGCGGTGCGGCGCGGGTTTGCGGGCGACGTCGACCCCTGCCACGCGCCGCGCCGCCCGTGCCGCTGCAATGGCATGCCCGTTGCCTTGTACGAATCCACCCCAACACAACAAGAGGTCGGATCGTGCGGAAGGAACACTACTGGATCGGCGTGACGGTCAGCGTCGCGGCATTATTGGGCGGCTGTGCGAACGGCCACGATGGCAAGCCGGGCGCCGCCGGCCCACAGGGCGTGCAGGGGGCGCAGGGCGACCCGGGCACGGCCGGCACGGCGGGGACGTCCGGTGCGACCGGTGCGACCGGGGCCACGGGTGCCACCGGTGCGACGGGCGCTCAGGGCACGCAAGGAGCCACCGGACAGACCGGGGCTACAGGTGCGACTGGCGCCACCGGCGCCACCGGTGCTACTGGATCAACCGGCGCCACCGGGCCTGCGGGACCAGCCGGACCGACGGGGGCCACCGGTGCCACGGGACCGACCGGCGCGACCGGGCCGACAGGTGCCACGGGCGCTACCGGACCCACGCCGCTTGCCGAACTCGGCGCGGCGGTCAGCAGCGTCGGCAATACGGTCGGTACGCTCGGCACCGGACCGCTGGCAGGCGTCACGGCGCCGCTTGGCTCGGCGGTCAGCCAGACCGGCAGCCTGGTGGGCGGATTGTCGCCGGCCACGCTGGCTACGCCGGTCAATCAACTCTTGACCACCACGAACACGGTCATCGTGCCCCTGACCTCGGTACTTGGCAACGCTACCCAGGCGCTCGGCGCCACCACCGGCCTTGGGGGTTCGCTGAACAACCTGCTGACCGCCGTGGGCGGCCTGGTCAACCAGACCGGTACCGTGCTCGCCCAGACCCAGGCGCCGGTGGTGGGCGAGGTGGGCGGCATCGTGGCGACGGTTGGCACTGCCGTGTCGGCGCTCGGCGGTGCGGTGACCGCACCGGGCGGCACGGCGCCAGCCAGTCCGCTGGCGCCGGTGACCAGCCTGCTCGGCAGCCTTGGCGGCACGCCGGGCGCACCGGCATCCGGGGCGCTGGCGCCGGTGTCGAACCTGCTGGTGTCGACCGTGGGCGCCGTCACGAACGTGGCCGGCGGCAGCAATGGCCCGCTCGCGCCGGTCACCAATGCGCTGAAAGGCGCGACGGGCGGCACCAACGGAGGAAATGGCGGAAATACGATTAGTCCGGTTGGCAACCTGCCTGTCGTCGGCGGCCTGCTCGGCAGTTTGATTCCGCAAAGATAGCGGCTTGGAGGAAAAATCCAGAAAGCCGTCCGAAAGGTCGCCGGCGTATCCGCGCGCGGACGCCTGACGGACGGCACGGTTCACATCGAAGTGTGGAACTGACTGTTGCGGTAATTGCATATTGAGATAAATCAAGCTTGCCTTATCTTCCCCTCACTGTTCGTTCAGATTCTGACCAGGAGGTGAAGCCATGAACCACACCGTGTTCGCCCAGAAACCGTCGGTCCGCACGCAGTCCGACGAGCCCGTGACCGCCATCCACCACCAGGACATCGTGGCCGCCTTCACGGCGCAGCCCGGCGGCCCGGTGGCCGTGCTGCACATGCTCTATCCGCGTACCGACGCCCGCACGCACCGCAGCCTCGATCACCTCGTGGGGGCATTGCAGAACCATGGCCTGCATGACGTGGCAGCGCATGTGGCGCGCGAGGCCCACTATCTGGTCTTCAGGAATGCGCCGCAGGCCTGGCGCGCGCTCAACGAGATCCGCCACGATTCGCTGGCGATCGGCGTGCACGTTTACTACCGCGGTCTGAGCGGCGATGCCGCCGAGAAAGCCCTCGATACGGACGCGCACCGCCTGCACCACTGAGCTGCCTGCGCCGTTGCGTGTTGCGCCGGCCGCGCATCGTCGTTTCCCGATTTCAGTCCTGCTGATTTTTAAGGAAACGCCGATTAATCGTTGTTCGTGATTAGCCCAAACTTCAGTCGTTCCACCCAGCACGGGCGGATAGGAAAGCCCGGTAGGGCACAGACAACTGGATTTTGAAAGGAAGACATCATGAGCAATCTGAACCTCAAGCGCGGCCTTATCCTTACGCTCCTGGCCACTGCTTCGGTGGGCGTGTTCGCCGCCGAAAGCGCCGACCTGACCGTCAAGGGCGTGATCCGCCCGGCCGCCTGCAATGTCACGCTGTCGAGCGACGGCGCGGTGGACTTCGGCACGATCCCGGCGCAGTCGCTGAGCGCCACGGCCGCCACCAAGCTGCCGGAAAAGCAGGTCACGATGACGATGTCGTGCGATGCCGCCGCCAAGGTTGGCTACCGCGTGGTGGACAACCGTGCCGCCAGCGCCTCCGCGATCCTGAACGGCGTGGACTCGACCATCGCCAACACGATGGGCTTCGGCCTGGGCAGCGTCGGCGGCAAGAACCTCGGCGCCTTCGCGATCCGCGCCCTGCCGGCCGACGCTTCGGGCGACGGCAGCGCAGTGGTGGGCAGCACCCGCTCGACGGACGGCGGCGCAACGTGGAGCGGCACGTCGTCGGTCTCCAACTACGTCGCTCCGGAAACGGTCTATGCCTGGTCGACCAGCGACGGCGGCTCGCCGTCGAGCTTCACCACGATCTCGCAGGTCCTGAAGGTCATCGGCGCGCTGAACAGCACGGCCAACCTGCCCGATCTGAAGTCGGACGTCTCGCTGGACGGCTCGGCCACGATCTCGGTCGTGTACCTGTAATTGACCGGCTGTGCCCGCCGCTGCGCGGCAACCTGGAACCCGCATCCCCGCGATGCGGGTTTTTTTCGTTCCGGCGCCTACTGGCGGACCAGCAGCGCGACGGGCAGTACGGCGAACAGGTCGCGCGCACGGAACCAGCCCGCGTGGGCGCTGACCGTGTGGCCGGTGAGGACGTCGGTCCAGGTGCCGTCAGCGCCGCCGTCGCCGAGGTGCAGCCCCGTGTCGCGCCAGCAGTGCGGTGGGATGCGCGGCAGCGCCGGCTCCACGTGGCGCGCGGCCAGGCGCGAGACCGCCACCACGGCCTGCGCACTGCCGTGTCGACGGCAAAACGCCAGTACGCTGGCCGCCAGTTCGCCGCTGGCCGCCAATGGCTCGTAGCTGCCCAGCGCAAACAGTTCGGGCTGCGCGCGCCGCGCAGCCAGCACGCTGCGAATCAGTTGCTGCTTGATGCGGCCGTCGCGCCAGTGCTCCAGCCATTGCGCCCAGCCGGCGCGGCAGCCGAGCCGGGCCCGCAGCTGCGCGTAATCGGGCGCGCGCCGGTTGTCGGGGTCGACCAGGCTGAAATCCCAGGTCTCGTTGCCCTGGTAGCGGTCCGGGACGCCGGGCGCCGTCAGGTGCA
Source organism: Cupriavidus agavae (assembly GCF_004217045.1). Classification (GTDB taxonomy): domain Bacteria; phylum Pseudomonadota; class Gammaproteobacteria; order Burkholderiales; family Burkholderiaceae; genus Cupriavidus; species Cupriavidus agavae. The sequence continues at coordinate 630,380 of NZ_SGXM01000002.1, read as the reverse complement.
GCAGGGTTTGCGACAGGCTGTTCAGGGCCGCCGCCGGCCCGATCCTGGCGGCGAAGCGGCCGATATCTTCGAGCACGCTCCCCGCATCGCCCATCGCCAGCGCCGGCAGGAACGCTTCGCAGGCCGCCTCGTAGGCGGTGTCCGGGTGCGTCCAGCTGCCGTGCCGCTTGGCTTCGCGGATCGCTTTCTGCTGCCACGCCTGAATGCGGTCGATCAAGGCGCGCTGCGCGCCCTCGTCGTTCAGCGCGTCGCCATCGGCGGGCCAGGCACCGACCAGCGTCTGGTACAGCATGAGCCGGTCCACGCCATCGGGGCCGTGCGGCGAGGCCGCCAGCAGCGGCGCCAGCCGGCTTTCCCATCCCGCCACGGCTTCGGCCCATTCGTCAGCCAGTTCACTGAGCACCGCCAGCCGCATGCGCGCGTCTTCGCCGCGCTTGTGATCGTGCGTGGCCACGGCCAGCATGGCGTGCGGCCAGTGGGCGCTGCGCGCCCGCATGCGGTCGTGGAACCGCTCGGGCGCCATGCCGACGGTGCCGGGATCGCTGCCTACCTCGTTGCGCGAGAGCAGCCGCCCGTAGCGGTAGAACGCCGTGTCCTCGGTGGACTTGGCCGCCAGCGCGGGCATCAGTTGCTGCAGGCGGGCGCGGAGCTTGCCGGCGCGGTCTTCCCCGTCGTCGTCGGCGGCAGGCAGTTCGTCGTGCAGGAAGGTCAGGATGAAATCGAGCGCCGCGGATTCATCGGGCGCCAGTTGGGCCCGGGCAGCGCCGGCGGCGCCCTGCACCATGGCGTCATCCGCGGCGCAATCGCGCGACGCCTGCCCGGCCGGCACCGCCGCGTAGTAGCTGCGGTAGACCGGAATCTGGCACAGGAAGGCGGTCAGCGCGTGGCGCAGCGCGTGCGGTGTCAGGTCGCGGGTGGCCGCGCCGGCACGGGCCAGCGCGTGCAGCCGGTGCACCACGCCATCGAACTCGGCCACCAGGTGCCGGGCCAGCACGCGATGCCGTCCGGCCAGCACGTAGGCCGGGAACGCGCGGTCATCGCCGCTGATCTGCATCCAGAGCATGTTCAGCGGGCCGGCGCCGTGCACGTCGTGCAGTACTGCACTCACCTCGTCCATGAAGTCGTAGCCCGTGGTGCCGTCCACTTGCCAGCCGCGCGGCAGCGCTTCGTTTTCGCCGAGGATTTTCTCGATCACGAGCCACGGGTGCAGGCGCGCCAGCCCGGCCGGCCGGCCCGGGCGCAGCAGGTCGAGCCGCTCGCGCACGCGCCGGCAGTAGCCGGCCGGATCGGCCAGCCCGTCCACGTGATCGATGCGCAACCCATCGATCCAGCCTTCGCGGTAGAGCCGGAAGACCAGCGCGTGGACGGCCTCGAACACGTCGTCCGCCTCCTCGCGCACGCCGGCCAGCTCGGTGATCTCGAAGAAGCGGCGCCAGTTCAGCGCGGCCGCCCCGGTGCGCCACCAGGCGAGCCGGTAGTGCTGGCGCTCCAGCAGGCGGTGCAGCGCCGCGCTGTCCTCGGGCAGCGCATCGACACCGGGCGGCAGGCTCAGCGGCAGGTCGAGGTCGCCGTAGCGCAGCACCGGCTCGCCGGCGTCATTGCGTGCGGCCGTCAGGCTGCCGGCGTCGAGCGTGTGCTGGTAGGGATCGCCAAGAATCGGCAGCAGTACCTTGCCGCGCAGGTCGGGGTCGGGCGCTTGCCAGTCGATGTCGAAATAGTGGGCGAAGTCACTTTGCGGGCCATGCGCGAGCACGTCGCGCCACCAGGAGTTGTGGGTGGCGTCAGCTGCCATGTGGTTCGGCACGATATCGATCACGATACCCAGCCCGGCCTCGCGTGCCCGGCGTGCCAGCGCGACGAAGCCCGCCTCGCCGCCCAGCTCCGGATTGATGCGCGTGAAATCGGTCACGTCATAGCCGTGCGTCGAGCCGGGGCGCGCCGTGGTGATCGGCGAGAGGTAGAGGTGGCTGATGCCGAGGTCGGCGTAGTACGGCACCAGCGCCTCGGCATCGGCGAACGTGAAGCCCGCGTGCATCTGCAGGCGCGCCGTGGCGCGGGGCACGCCCGCGTGTTCCAGATCGGCGAGCGGGGTGGGAGCGGCCGGATTGGCAGGCACGGCGGGTCTTGCGGCGTCGGTCATCGGGTCGTCAGTCGGAGTGCAGGCAGGTCACGCAGCAGTGTTCGGCCAGGGTGCCGGCGCGCAGTTGCGCCACCGCGCCGGACTGGCTGGCGTGGAGCATGCGCCCGCCGCTGCAGTCCGCCAGCACCGGTTCATCGCCGAGGTTCAGCCAGATCGACAGGCGGCTGCCGTCGCCAAGCCGCCAGCGCGCCACGAGCGCCTTGTCTGCCAGCAGCGTCACGCCCAGCGAGCGGCTGCCCGGCAGGCGCGGCATGATCTCGTGGCGGCGCAGCGAGAGCAGTTCGCCGTAGTAGTGATTCCAGGCGCGGCAGTAACCGTCGGTGTCGTCGCAGGCTGGCCGCGACTGGTCGAAGGTTTCGGGCGCGTTGGGGTCCGGGATGCGTGCGGCATCGGCCTCGTTGCGAAACGCTTCGGAGGCCCCGAACTCGCGGCGCCGGCCGTCGCGCACGGCCTGCGCCAGTTCCGGCGGATGGTCGGTGAAGTACAGGAACGGCGTGCGCGCGCCGTGTTCCTCGCCCATGAAGACCAGCGGCACCTGCGGGCACAGCAACTGCAGCGCCACGGCCGCGCGTAGCGCTTCGGGCTCGGCCAGCGCCGCCAGCCGCTCGCCGAACGCGCGGTTGCCGGTCTGGTCATGGTTCTGCAGGAACATCACGAACGAGGTGGGCGGCAGCTCGGCGCTGGGCTGGCCGCGCCGCACCTCGCGGCCCTGCAGCGGGCCGTCGGAGTCTCCGCTGCGGTGCGGCGAGACCTCGCCCTGCCAGGCAAAGCCCTCGGCGAGGATCCGTGCCAGGTGGTGCAGCGCCGGCGTACCCTCGGGGGCGGACGCCCTGGCGCCCGGCAGGCCGGACTGGTACTCGCGATAGTAGCCGTCGGCCTCGCCGGTCAGGAGCACATGGAGTGCGTGGTGCGCGTCGTCGTTCCACTGCGCCTCGTAGCCGCTGCGCAGCAGCGCCACGTCGTTGTGGTCGTTTTCGAGCACGAGGTGAAGGTGGCGCCGTGGCAGGCAACCGCGCAGTTCCTGCGCCAGTTGGGGCAGCCAGCCCTCGTCCTCGATGGCATGTACCGCATCGAGCCGCAGCCCGTCGAAGCGGAACGATTCGAGCCAGTAGCGCGCGTTCTCGGCAAAGAAGCGGCGCACTTCGGGGCGGCGGAAGTCGATGGCGGGGCCCCACGGCGTCTGCCGGTCTTGCCGGAAAAAGGCGCTCGCGTAGCGCGGCAGGTAGTTGCCTTCGGGGCCGAAGTGGTTGTAGACCACATCGAGGAATACCATCAGGCCCAGTCCGTGCGCGGTGTCCACGAGCGTGCGCAACTCGTCGGGGGTGCCGTAGCTGTTCTCCGGCGCAAACGGCAGCACGCCGTCATAGCCCCAGTTGCGGGCGCCGGGAAACTCGGCCAGCGGCATCAGTTCGATGGCCGTGAAGCCGAGCGATGCCAGCCGGGGCAGTTGCGCCGTGACGCCGGCGTAGCCACCATGCAGGCCCACGTGCAGTTCGTAGATCACGGCCTCGTGCCACGGGCGGCCGCGCCACTCGTTGTGGCGCCAGGCAAACGCTTCGGACGGGCCGGAGGGCAGGCACAGCACGCTGGCGCCGTGCACATCCTCGGCCTGCAACCGTGAGGCAGGGTCAGGGACGATCGTGCCGTCGTCGAGCCGGAACCAGTAGCGCGCACCGTGGCAGCACGGCACCACGGCCTCGTACCAGCCGTCCTCGCGCGGCACCATCGGGGCCGGCGGCATGCCGGCGACCTCGAGCCGTACCGCCTGGCCCTGGTCGGCGGCATCGGGCGCCCAGAGCCGGAAGCGCACCCGGCCATCGGCCAGGCGTACCGGCCCGAAGCGGTACGCCTCGTCCCCCTCGTCGCCACACGGAATCAGGCGCGTGTCGGCGCCCAGGGTCTGCCAGTTGGGTCCCGGCGGCGTAGCCGGACGCGCGGGCATCGGCGCAGCGGTCATCATGATGCGCTACCTCTACAGGAACCTTGCTTGAACGATGAGCCAGGTCAGGCCGGCGAGGGCGCCGTGCCGGCCTGCGCCGGCGACAGCACCGCTGCCTCCGGCATCGGCACGGGGCGACCCTTGCGCGCGGGGACTTCCTGCGCCACCACGGGTTCGACGACCGGCATGTCGGCGAGCGCCGGGTTCAGCGCGCCGTACATGGCGAGGTACTGGCGGGCCGGACCTTCCCAGCCAAAGTCGGTCTGCATGCCGGTGCGCTGCAGGCTGCGCCAGTGGCGCGGCCGGCCATACCATCCTAGTGCACGGGCGATGGCGCTGCGCATCGCTTCCACGCTTTCGCCATCGAAGACGATGCCGTTGGCACGCAGGGCCGGCGTGGCCTCGTCGCCGACGTCGCGCACGGTATCGGCCAGGCCGCCCACGCGCGAGACGATCGGCACCGTGCCGTAGCGCATGGCATAGACCGGGGTCAGGCCGAACGGCTCGAAGCGGCTGCCGTGCAGCAGCATGTCGGCGCCAGCGTGCAGCAGATGGGCGTCTTCCTCGCGGTAGCCGATCGACACGCCCACGCGTTGCGGATGCTTTTGCGCCAGGGCGACGAAGGCTGCCTCCAGCGCGGGATCCCCGCAGCCGAGCACGGCAAACTGCACGTCCTCGTGCGTACGCACCGCCAGTTCGATGGCATCGAGCGCCACATCTGCCATCTTCTGGTGGGTCAGGCGGCTGCCAAGCGCGATGACGGGGCTATCCGGATTCTGCGGCAGCCCGTAGCGCGCCTGCAGCGCGGCCTTGCAGGCGCGCTTGCCGGTGAACGAGCGCGTGTCATAGCGCTGGGGCAGCAGCCGGTCGGTCTTCGGCGACCATGCCGAGGTGTCGACGCCGTTCGGAATGGCACCCAGCACGTCGGCGCGGTGGTTCAGGAGGCCATCGAGGCCGTGCCCGAAATGCGGCGTAAGAATCTCGCGGGCATAGGTGTGGCTGACGGTCGTGACGCGCTCCGCATAGCGGATGCCGGCCTTCAGGAAGTTCAGCTTGCCCCAGAACTCGATGCCGTCCGGGGTCAGGTAGCTGGCCGGGATGCCGAGCGCGGGGGCCGCGTCCATCGGGAACACGCCCTGGAACGCCAGGTTGTGGATGGTGCAGACCGAGGGGATATCCAGGCCGCGTGCGTGCATCAGCAGCGGCGTCAGCCCGGCATGCCAGTCGTGGGCATGGACCATGGCCGGTACGGGCAGCGGCGTCTCGCCAGCGGCAATCGCGGTAGCGGCGTGGGCCAGCGCGGCAAAGCGCTGGGCGTTGTCGCAGAAATCGCGGCCGGTCGCATCGACATAGAGCGAGCCGGGCCGGTCGAACAGCGAGGGGCAGTCGAGGAACGCCACATGCACGCCCGAATCGGGCATCAGGCCGTGCATCAGGCGCGCCGGGCTATGGCCGGGGGGCAGCGCCATCGGCAGCCGGATCGCGCCCAGGCTGCGCACGTCACGCGCGGCGGCCATCGCGCGCGGATAACCCGGCATCAGGATCGTGACGCTGGCGCCGCGCTGCTGCAGCGCCATGGCCAGTCCGCCCACTACATCCGCCAACCCGCCGGTCTTGGCCAAAGGCTGGGCTTCCGCCGCCACAAACAAAATGTTCGCGTTCAAGGTGAGACTCCCGCTCGTATGCTGTTTTTTACTTTGGTGACTGCCGCTTGCAGCGCCCGGAAAGGGACGCGAGCGAACACCAATGCGAACTTTGTGCCAGCATGCTGCGGTGCGTGATGGCCGCGCCGCCTCGTGGGTGGCGGGTGCCGGGGCCGGGCGAAGTGGCAATCCCGATGTATAAGCTGCCGCTGCCGTTGTAGAAACTGCTGCGGCGGGGAGGACGGCTGGCGGATTTGCAACGCCGGTGCAAATCCGCCAGCCTGACGAGCGCTTCAGGTGCAGCGCTCGCTGAAGCTGCCCGGCGCGCCCACGGCGTCGCCGGCGCGGCGTGGGCCCTGGACATGCCCGCTGGACCGCCGCAGCAGGCAGACCGGCACGGGGTCCACACGCCACACGCGCTCGCAGTACTCGCGGATCGCGCGGTCCGAAGAGAACCGCCCCGAACGCGCGGACGACAGCACCGACATGCGCTGCCAGCGCTGGGTGTCGAGGTAGGCCGCCGAGACCTCGCGCTGGCATTGCAGGTACGAGGCAAAGTCCGCCATCAGCATGTAGGGGTCATGCTGCAGCAGGCCGTCGAACAGCGGGCGGAACACGGCGGCGTCGCCCTTCGAAAAGAAGCCGTGCTGGACCAGATCGACCACCGCGCGCAGTTCCGGGCTGCTTTCGTAATACGTGGACGGGTGGTAGCCGGCCGCCCGCAGCGCGTAGACCTCGGTGGCGTTGAGGCCGAACGGGAAGAAATTGTCGGCGCCGATGGCGTCGCGCAGTTCGATGTTGGCGCCGTCCATGGTGCCGATCGTGATCGCGCCGTTCATCGCGAACTTCATGTTGCCGGTGCCCGAGGCTTCCTTGCCGGCCAGCGAGATCTGCTCTGAAAGATCGGCGGCTGGGTAGATCTTCTGGCCGTAGCTGACGTTGAAGTTGGGCAGGAACACCACCTTGAGCCGGTCGCGCACCTGCGGGTCGCGGTTGACCACCTCGGCCACCGAGGTCACGAAGCGGATCATCAGCTTGGCGTAGTGGTAGCCCGGCGCGGCCTTGCCCGCGAACAGGAAGGTGCGTGGCACCACGTCGGCGTGCGGGTCCGACTTGATCTGGTGGTAGAGCGCCACGATGTGGAGCACCGCCAGATGCTGGCGCTTGTACTCGTGGATGCGCTTGACCATCACGTCGAACATCGAGGACGGATCGACCACCACCCCGGTGTTGTCGCGGATCACCTGCGCCAGGTCGATCTTGTTCTGGTGGCGCACGGCCTGCCACTGATCGCGGAAGCTGGCGTCGTCGGCATACGGTTCCAGCGCATGGAGCTGGTCGAGATCCTTGATCCAGCCGTCGCCGATGGCCTCGTTGACCAGCCGCGTCAGGCGCGGATTCGACAGCGCCAGCCAGCGGCGCGGCGTCACGCCATTGGTGATGCTGGTGAATTTGTCCGGCCACATCGCGTGGAAATCCTGCAGCACGTCCTCGCGCATCAGCCGCGAATGCAGTTCGGCCACGCCGTTGACCGCATGGCTGCCGACGCAGGCCAGCCCGGCCATGCGCACATAGCGCCCGCCGGTCTCGTTGATCAGGGACAGCCGCGCCAGCCGGCTTTCGTCGCCATAGAAGCGGATGCGGACTTCATCGAGGAAGCGCGCGTTGATCTCGTAGATGATTTCGAGGTGGCGCGGCAGGATGCGCTGGAAAAGGTCGAGCGGCCACTGCTCCAGCGCCTCGGGCAACAGCGTGTGGTTGGTGTAGGCGAAGGCGTGGCGCGTGATGTGCCAGGCATCTTCCCAAGCCAGGTCGTGGTCGTCCACGAGCAGCCGCATCAGTTCGGCAATGCCGACCGCCGGGTGGGTGTCGTTGAGCTGTACCGCGAATTTCTCGTGGAACCGCGTCACCGGAATACCGTGCGAGGCCAGCAGCCGCAGCATGTCCTGCAGCGAACACGCCACGAAGAAGTACTGCTGTTCGAGCCGCAGCTCCTTGCCCTGCACTGTCTCGTCGTTCGGGTAGAGCACCTTGGTCAGGTTCTCGGACGTGATCTTCTTGCTGACGGCGCCGAGATAGTCGCCCCGGTTGAAGGTGTGGAAGTCGAACGCCTCGGTGGCCTCGGCGCGCCACAGCCGCAGCGTGTTGACCGTGTTCACCCGGTAGCCCAGGATCGGCGAATCGAACGGCACGCCGACCACGGTCTTCTCCGGCACCCAGCGCACGCGATAGCGGCCCCGATCGTCGGTGTACCGCTCGGTATGTCCGCCCAGGCGCACCTGCACCGCCCACTCGGAGCGCTGGATCTCCCACGGATTGCCGTGGCGCAGCCAGGTATCGGTGGTTTCCACCTGCTGGCCGTCGATCAGGTGCTGGTGGAAGATGCCGTACTCATAACGGATGCCATAGCCCAGCGCGGGAATTTCCAGCGTGGCGAGCGAGTCCATGAAGCAGGCGGCCAGCCGGCCCAGGCCGCCGTTGCCGAGACCCGGTTCGTCCTCGTGGGACAGAATGTCTTCCAGATCGAGGTCCAGCGTGGCCATCGCGGCGCGCACTTCCTCGACGATGCCGAGGTTCACGAGGTTGTTGCCGAGGTGCGGCCCCATCAGGAATTCGGCCGAAAGGTAGGCCACCGTGCGCGACGGCTGCATCTGGTAGGCCTCGGCGGTGCTGATCCAGCGCTGCACGAGCCGGTCGCGCACGGTGTGGGCGAGCGCCTGGTACAGATCGTTGCCGCTGGCATGCCCGGGCAGCTTGCCCTGCGTGTAGAACACGTGGTCCAGGAACGCGCGCCGGATGGTGGCGCTGGACATTGCGGTACGCGTGTCGTCGGCATGCTCGGGGAGCGGCGGACCGGCGTGGGCCGGGGTGGCCTGCGGGGGGTAAGAATCATCGGCAGGGGCCGGCCGCAGCCGGGACGCATCGGTCATTGCTGGACTCCTGAGGCAGGTAGTAGGAGAAGTGGTACTACGGGAAACGGATTCAGGCCAGCGAAAGATGCAGCGGCAGCCGGCCTGGTATGAAAACTGCAACGAGGGGTATCCTTCCTTCCACGCGAACTGTTGCGAGGCGCGCCATGGCGACCCATATTCCGCACGAACCGGTGCGCCGGCCGGACCGCCGGCCAGACCAGAGCCCCGACCACAACAAGGAAAAGGGCGATCAGCCAGCGCGCAACCTGCCCGACAAGCATCCGCCGCCGCCTTCCGCGCGTGCCCGCGAGCGGGCCTGCGGCTGAGCGGGCGGGGGCTGTAAAAATTGCGTGTCTTGCCTGGCGAGTGAGTAGCGGTGCACCGTCTATGATGGAAGGGCGACCCGTCCATGCACGCGGCGCCCCGTCATTACCCGTGCTTCCAAGAAAAGCAGCGCTCACGCCATAAGAGAGGGACCCCCTATGCCCAAGCAGGACACGGCTGCCCCGATGCCGGCGGGCATGGCACGCCGCGCGCCGCGCGTGCCGGCCGCGGCCGGCGATGCCGCCGAAGCCGCGCGCCTGCACGACTGGCTTGGCGCGCTGGAAGGAACGGCCTTGTTCGAGGTCACGGCGCAGGGCACCGTGCGCCGCTGGAGCGAGGCCGCGCGCAACGTCTACCTGTATGACGAAGACGAGGTGTCCGGCTGGCATCTGTCGCGCTTCTACGCCGCCGGATCGGTGGCGGCCGGCGCCTCCGAACGGTGGCTGGCCGACGCGCGGGCCGGGGCCCGGGCGCGGCTCAGGGGCTGGCAGGTGCGCCGCGACGGCACCGCCTTTTTCGCCGAGGCCACGCTCGTGGCCCAGCCCGAGGTCGATGGCGGGCCCGCAGGCTTTCTGGTGATCTGCCGCGACATCACCGTCGAGGCCGCCGCCGGGGAACAGGCTTCCAATGCCGGCCAGCGGGTGAGTCAGCTGCTCGATACGCTCGATGACTACGCCGTCTGCGAATTGGGGATGGAGGGCGACATCCGCAGCTGGAGCGCCGGTGCCCAGGCACTGTTCGGCTATGCCGCCGCCGAGGCGATCGGCAGCCCGGTGGGCATCCTCTATCCGCGCGGGGCGCCTGCCGAAGACGGTGTGCCAGCCGAGCGCGCTGCGCTGGAAGCGGTACGCAGCACCGGGCATTGGGCCGGCGAGGAGCGGTTGCAACGCCATGACGGCACCATGCTGCGCTGCCGGGTCCGGCAACTGTTGCTGCGCGACAGCCATGGCAGCGTCAGCGGCATCCTGTGGACGGCGCGCGACGTATCGGATGCGGCACGGCTGGCCGAACTCGAACACGCCGGACATCGCGTGCAGTCCTTCCTGGCCATCCTGGCGCACGAACTGCGCAACCCGCTGGCGCCGATCCGCAACGCGGTCGACGTGATTCGCCTGACGCCGGTGACCGACCCGCGCATCCGCCATTGCAGCGAAATCATCGGCCGCCAACTGCAACTGCTCACGCGGCTCGTTACCGACCTGATGGACGTGGGCCGCGTCACCAGCGGCAAGCTCAAGGTGCAACCGGTTCCGATTCTCTACAACGAAGCGGTGGCCGCTGCCGTGGAGGCCGTGCGGCCCGCGTTCGAGAGCGCCGCGCAGCGGCTCGACGTCAGGCTGCCGCCCAATCCGGTGTTCGTCAACGGCGATGCGGCGCGGCTGGAACAGGTGCTCTCGAACCTGCTCAGCAACGCTACCAAGTACACGGCGCGCGGCGGTTCGATCACCGTGACCGTGGCAGCCGAGGAGGGCAACGTGGTCACGCGCGTCACCGATAACGGACGCGGTATCGCCCCGGCCGCGCTGGACCGCATCTTCAGCCTGTTCGAGCAGGAAGGCGACGACACGGCGCGCAGCGGCCTCGGCATCGGGCTGGCGCTGGCGCGTGCCATCGTCGAGGCCCATGGCGGCGCGGTACAGGCCAGCAGCGCGGGCGAGGGGCAGGGCAGCACGTTCACCGTGCTGCTGCCCCGGGTGGAAATGGACGGTGCCAGCGTGCCGCGCGCCAGCGCCGGCATTGGCGCTGGCCGCCGCATCCTGATCGTCGACGACAGTGTCGATTCGGCCGACAGCATGGCCGAACTGCTGGCCGTGCTGGGGCATCAGGCAACGCCGGCCTACACGGGCATGCAGGCGCTGGCGCTGGTCGAATCGTTCGCGCCGGACGTGGTGCTGCTCGATCTCGAAATGCCCGACATGAGCGGCTTCGAAGTGCTGCCCCGGCTGCGCGCCGCGCGTGCCGGCCTGCGCGTGTTCGCGCTGACCGGGCGTGGCACGTCCGAGGACCGCCGCCGCACCGAGACGGCTGGCTTCGACGGGCACCTGGTCAAGCCGCTGACCGTCGATGCGCTGTGCCGCGCGCTGCAGACGCTCGACTGACAGCGTTGGTAGTGTTACGCGGTCAGTGCCCGCCATCGTTCCCCCGTACCGCCGCGATACGCTGCTGCACGCCGGCGTCCGAAAAGATCTGGCGCACGTCGGGTGCCAGCCGGCGCTGCCAGTTCGGATGCTCGGCGATCGTGCCCGGCAGGTTGGGCTGCTCGCGCAATGCCAGCAGGTCTTCCACCGGTACCAGCCGCAACGGCGTGGCGGCACGGCCGAGCCAGCCGAGAATGGCTTCTATCGGCGCGGCTTCGGGTCCCGGTGCTTCACCCTGCGCGGCGCCGCCCTCGCACATCGCCTGCCATAGCGCTGCCCGTTCCCGGTCGCGCAAGGCCAGCAGCCCGGCCTCGGTCTCGTGCTCGCCAAGCTGGCCGAGCCGCGCGCGCCAGCGGATCTCGTTGCCCGACCACCAGCCGACGATGGTGGGCAGGTCGTGCGTGGTGGTGGTGGCGATGGCCTGCGCGGGCCACTGGTCCGGCGGCAGGAACGGCGCAATCGCGGGCCCGGACGGCATGGTGCCCGCGTCCGCTTCGGCTTCGGCTTCGGGCTCGGCATCCTCGGCCGCCTCGCGCTCGAACCAGAGCACGTCGATGCCGAGCACGCCGCGCGTGGCCAGCGCGGTATTGAGGGTTTCGGGCACGGTGCCGAGGTTCTCGCCGATCACGATGGCGCGGTGGCGCCACGACTCGATCGCCACGAGCCGCAGCATGTCTTCGAGCGGATAGGCCAGATACGCTCCTTCGCTGGCGGGCGCGCCGGCCGGCACCAGCCACATGCGCGCCAGCCCGAGCACATGGTCGATGCGCAGGCCGCCCGCGTGCGCGAGGTTGGCGCGCAGCATCTCGATAAACGCCGCATAGCCGTTGCGGCGCAGCCCGCGCGGCGAGAACACGGCCACGCCCCAATCCTGCCCGAGCGGGTTGTAGAGGTCGGGCGGCGCCCCGGCGTGAAAGCCATTCAGGATTTCGGCCTGCCGGGTCCAGGCATGGCTGCCGCCGGGATCGGTGCCCACGGCCAGGTCGGCGATCACGCCGATCGCCATGCCGGCCTGCCGTGCCCGACTCTGCGCAGCGTCGAGCCCCGCGGCTGCGAGCCATTGCAGGAAGGCGTGGTAGCCGATTTCGTCGGCGTGGGTGGAGGCGTAGGCGGCTGCGGCGGCCGCGTCGGGACTCTTCAGCGTCTCGGGCCATTGGCGCCAGTCCGCCGCCTTCGCCCGTTCCCCGGCCGTGGTGGCGCCGGCAATCCGTTCTGCCTGGATCGCCTCGAAGCAGGCGTGCGCCAGCAGCGCCTTGCCGCCGCGCGCGCGAAACGCTGCGAACTCCTGCTGGCGCGCCACGGGCAGCAGCGTGTCGCGCTGGTCCCAAAGCCAGCGCAGGACCTGCTGGCGCACCGACGCGGTGGCCGGCCAGTCGATCTCGCTGCGCTGCCCGGCCGTGACGATGGCATCGCCCAGATTCAGCGCCGCAATGGCCTGTGCCACGGCATCGGCGCCGAAAGCATGCGCGGGATCGGCATAGAGCGGATTGAACATGATCCGGCTCGACGGCGCGTAGGGGCTGTAGCGTTCCGGCAGCGCCGAGAAGCCCGCATGCAGCGGGTTGATGGCCACGGCGTCGGCGCCGGCCTGTGCAGCGGCTGCGGCGCACTCGGCAAGCGTGGTGAGGTCGCCCAGCCCTGCCAGCGCCGCGCCATCATGGCGCAGCCCGTAGAGTTGTACCGACAGTCCCCAAGGCCGGCTGGCGGGCACGCGGCGGGGGGACGCGGCCAGCGCATCGGCCACGCTGAAACAGCGCGGCGGCGCCACCGCCAGCGTGGCTTCCACGTCGCCGAGGCGAAGCTGGTGATAGCCCCATTGCGCTACGGGCGCGATCTCCATCATGCCGTCCGCCTTGCGGTGGGCAATGCCCTCGACCACGCCGCCGTCCTCCAGCGTCAGCCGATAGGGGCGCTGCGGCATCGTATGGGCCCATGGCACGCTGACGGGCTGGTCCGCGTCGGCGGTGATCAGCGGCGGCAGCGGATGGGCGGCGTCGTCGGCGGCCAGCCGGGCGCGCGACGATTCGCACTCGCCGGGCGTGCCGCAGGGCAGTTCGAGCGCGGTGAGCACGGCATGCAGCGCGGCGTCGGAAAGCGTCTGCGGGCGGTTCCACGCGTCGCGCCATGACAGTTGCAGTCCGGCGCGCTCGCCCAGTTCCCGCAGTGGCACATTGGTAGTCATGTCGAGGGGTCCTCTTCCCTGGGTACGGCCGCCGACAGCAGCACCAGCCCATGCGCCGCCACCCTGCAGGTGGGCTGGCCGTCGGCATCGAGCGGCACGGGATCGTCTTCGAGATCGGGCGCCGCGCTGTCGAACAGCAGGCGCCAGTCCTCGCCGGGCGGCGGCATGCGGAACACGACGTCCTCGGCGCTGGCGTTGAGGCAGAGCAGGATCACCTCGACTTCTTCCTCGCGGCTGTGCGTGGCGCGGCGCAGCGCCAGCGTACGATCCTCGGGGTTGGCCCACTGCTCGCTGGTCAGCTCGACACCGTCGGCACCGAACCACGCGATGTCAGGCAGCCCGGGTGCCGGCTGCGAGCGGCCGTGCACGAAGCGGTTCTCGGTCAGCACCGGTAACTGGCGGCGCAGCGCGAGCAGGCGCGAAACCACGCGCATCATCGGGGCGTTCGACGGGTGCGCGGCATCGGCCCAGTTCAGCCACGACAGCTCGTTGTCCTGGCAGTAGGCGTTGTTGTTGCCGCCCTGGCTGCGGCCCCATTCGTCGCCGGCCGTCAGCATCGGCGTGCCTTGCGACAGCAGCAGCGTGGCCATCATGGCGCGTGCCACGCGGCCGCGCTTCTCCCGGATTTCCTCGTCGTCGCTGGGGCCCTCCACGCTGCCGTCGGCGCTCCAGTTGGCGCTCGCGTTGTCGTCGTTGCCGTCGCGGTTGTCCTCGCGGTTGTCCTCGTTGTGCTTGTGGGCGTAGCTGACCACGTCAGCCAGCGTGAAGCCGTCATGGGCGGTGATGAAGTTGATGCTGGCCCACGGTTTGCGGTGGCGGTGGTCGAACAGGTCGGCCGAACCGGTGATGCGTGCGGCAAGTTCGCCGCGCTGGCCGGGATCGCTGCGCCAGAAGCGGCGCACGTTGTCGCGGAACTTGTCGTTCCATTCCGCAAAGCCGGGCGGATGGTTGCCCACCTGGTAGCCGCCCGGCCCCAGGTCCCACGGCTCGGAAATCAGCTTGGTGCGCGAAAGAACCGGGTCCTGCAGGATGGCGTCGAAGAAGCCCGAGCCGGGATCGAAGCCGTGGCTCTCGCGCCCCAGCGTGCTGCCCAGGTCGAAGCGGAAGCCGTCGACGTGGAACACCTCCACCCAGTAGCGCAGCGAATCCATGACCATCTGCAGTACGCGCGGATGGGACAGGTTCAGCGTGTTGCCGCAGCCGGTGTCGTTGATGTAGTGGCGCTCGTCGCCCGGCACCAGCCGGTAGTAGCTGGCGTTGTCCAGGCCGCGCCACGACACCGTGGGCCCCAGTTCGTTGCCCTCGCAGGTATGGTTGTAGACCACGTCGAGCAGCACCTCGATGCCGGCCGCATGCAGGCGCCGGATGGCGATCTTGACTTCATGGTGCTGGCGGCCGGACAGGTAGAGCGGCTCCGGGGCGAAGAACGACAGCGTGTTGTAGCCCCAGTAGTTGCGCAGGCCGCGCTCGATCAGGAAGCGGTCCTGCAGGAAGGCGTGGATCGGCAGCAGTTCGATCGACGTCACGCCGAGGCGCTGAAGATGGTCGACGAAGCGCGGGTCGGCCAGCGCCGCGAACGTGCCGCGGTACTGGGGCAGCAGGTCGTCGCGCAGCATCGAGGCGCCGCGCACATGCACCTCGTAGATCGAGGTCTTCGGCCAGGGGTGATGCGGGGGGCGGTCGTCGCCCCAGTTGAAGCTCTGGTCGATGACCACGCCCTTGGGCATCGTCGGCGCGCTGTCGCGGCGGTCGGGCGTCAGGTCGGCGCGGGGGCTGTGGAGCCGGTAGCCGAACAGTGCGTCGGACCACCGCACCGGACCGCTCAGCGACCGCGCGTAGGGATCGAGCAGCAGCTTGTGCGGATTGAACCGGTGGCCGCGCGTGGGCTCGTAGGGCCCGAAGGCGCGGTAGCCGTACTGCAGCCCGGGCTGGGCATGCGGCAGGTAGCCGTGCCAGATCTCGTCGGTACACTCGGGCAGCGGCAGCCGCTGGATTTCCTTGCGGCCGTTGCCCGAGAACAGGCAGAGGTCGATACGGCTGGCGTTCGCGGAAAATACCGCGAAGTTGACGCCCAGACCGTCCCAGTGCGCGCCAAGCGGAAAGGGCTTGCCGGGCAGCAGGCGATCGACCGTGTTGCTCGCCATGCGCAATCCTCCTCGTATGCTTTGTTGTGGTTATTCTCTCGAAGCCGTCCTGCCGAACCCTGCCGATACCTGCCGTTAGCGGCTGCTCCCGTGCCGCCTCCTATCCCGTGGCACCGGACAGCGGGCGCAGCACCAGCGTGGCCAGCGGCGGCAGCGTCAGCGACACCGAATGCGCCTGCCCGTGCGACGGCGACGCCTCGGCCTCGACGCGCCCGCCGTTGCCCATGTTGCTGCCGCCGTAGATGCCGGCGTCGGTGTTCAGGCATTCCTCCCAGGTGCCCGCGCACGGCACGCCCAGGCGGTAGCCCTCGCGCGGTACCGGGGTCATGTTGACGACCACCAGCACCACGTCGGCGCTGTCCGGCGCGGCGCGGCGCAGGTAGGCGAACACGCTGTTCTGGTGGTCATCGCCCACGATCCACTGGAACCCTTCGGGCCGGTGGTCCATCGCGTGCAGGGCCGGCAGCTCGCGGTACAGGCGGTTCAGGTCGCGTACCAGCGAATGGATGCCGCGATGCGCGGGCTGGTCCATCAGTGCCCAGTCGAGTTCGTCGTCATGGTTCCATTCGCGCCACTGCGCGAATTCGCCGCCCATGAACAGCAGCTTCTTGCCGGGGTGGGTCCACATGAAGCCGTAGTAGGCGCGCAGGTTGGCAAAGCGCTGCCAGTCGTCGCCGGGTGCCTTGCCGATCATCGAGCCCTTGCCATGCACCACCTCGTCGTGGGAGAGCGGCAGCACGAACGCCTCGGACCATGCGTAGACCATGCCGAACGTCATGTCGCTGTGGTGCCAGGGCCGGTGGATCGGCTCGTGCGACAGGTAACGCAGCGTGTCGTGCATCCACCCCATGTTCCACTTGAAGTGGAAGCCAAGCCCGCCCGATTCCACGCTGGCCGTCACGCCCGGCCACGCGGTCGACTCCTCGGCAATCGTCAGCGCGCCGGGGCAACGCTCGCGCACCAGCGAGTTCAGTTCGCGCAGGAAGGCCACCGCTTCGAGGTTCTCGCGGCCGCCGAAGCGGTTCGGCACCCACTGCCCCGCTTCGCGGCTGTAGTCGCGGTAGAGCATCGAGGCCACGGCATCCACGCGCAGCGCGTCGGCATGGAAATGTTCCAGCCAGTGCATCGCACCGGCCAGCAGGAAGCCGCGCACCTCGTTGCGGCCCAGGTTGTAGATCAGCGTGTTCCAGTCCTGGTGGAAGCCCTCGCGCGGGTCCTGGTGTTCGTAGAGCGCGGTACCGTCGAACTCGGCCAGCCCGTGCGGGTCGGTCGGAAAGTGCGCGGGTACCCAATCCAGGATCACGCCGATGCCAGCCTGGTGGCAACTGTCGATGAACGCCGCGAAACGCGCGGGCGAGCCGAGGCGCGAGGTTGGCGCAAACAGCGACAGCGGCTGGTAGCCCCACGAGCCGCCGAACGGATGTTCCGTGATCGGCAGCAGTTCGATATGGGTGAAGCCGAGGTCGCGGATGTAGGGGACGAGCCGTTCAGCCAGGATGTCCCAGCCGCGCTCGGCATCGTTGATGGCGCGCTGCCACGACAGTACGTGGAGTTCGTAGACCGACATCGGCGCCGCGTAGGGATCGGTCTCGGCACGCCGCTTCATCCAGTCGGCGTCGTTCCAGGCAAACGGCGGCGCGTCGCGGCCGGTGCAGGCCACGACCGATGCCGTGGCGGGCGGGATCTCGGTGGCCAGCGCCAGCGGGTCGGCCTTGTCGGGCACGGCATGGCCGTGCGGGCCGGTCAGGTCGTACTTGTAGCGGCTGCCGCCATGGGCGCCCATCGCTTCGGGCACGAACAGTTCCCAGATGCCCGACCCGTGGCGCAGCCGCATCGGGTGCCGCGCCGGGTTCCAGCCGTTGAAGTCGCCGATCACCGAGACGCGCTGCGCATTGGGCGCCCAGACCGCAAAGCGCACGCCGGCCTCGCCGTCGATCGTCATGCATTGCGCGCCCAGGCAACTGCCCAGTTGCAGGTGCCGGCCCTCGTTGAACAGGTGCAGGTCCAGTTCCCCGAGCAGCAGGGTGTAGGCGTAGGGGTCGGTGCTGGTCTGCTCGCTGCCATCGGGCCAGCGCACGCGCAGCCGGTAGTCCTGCGCCACCGGGTGGCCTTGCGCGAAGCCGGGCAGGCGCCCGGCAAAGACGCCGTCGTCATGCAGCCGCACCATGTCGGCCACGGTCTCGCCGCGCGCGTCGGTCAACTGCATCGACGCCGCGCCGGGCATGACGGCCCGCACCACGATGCCGTACTCGTCGCGGTGCGGGCCGAGCACGCCGAATGGATCGACGAGCCGGCCGTGGCGCAAGGCGTCGATCACCGGCGCGGGCAGCGTGGGCGCCGCGAGGTCGAGCATGGCGGCGTCATTGCTTACCATCGTCATCTCCCAGCAGCTTGCGTACGAGACGGGCGAGGCCGCTCGCGGGAAGGTCGATCCAGGCCACGCGGTTGGCGGCCTCGTAACCCACCTCGTAGGCGGCGCGTTCCAGCAGGAACAGGTCCAGCAGCGGCTGGAACTGGCCCGCCGTGGCCCACGGCCGTTCGGCGTGGTTCATGGTCTGCTCGTAGCACTGCAGGAACGCGGCATTGGCGGTCTCGCGGAAACGGTCGAGCAGCGCGGCGCGGCGCTCGGCCTTGGCCGGCGGCAACTGCGCATGCGTGCGCTCCTGCCGGTCGGTGCCAACCATGGCGGCGGCGTAGTCGAGCGAGCGCAGCAGGCCCGCCACGTCGCGCAGCGGCGAGGTCTTGCGGCGGCGGAATGCCAGCGGCTGGCGCGGCTCGCCCTCGAAATCCACCAGATAGGTGTCGTTCTGCGCGATCAGTACCTGGCCGAGGTGGAAGTCGCCATGGATGCGTGTCTGCAGGCTGCCCGAAGCTGCGGCGGCAAGCCGCGCGACGAGCTTCGGCATCCTGCCGCGCGCGGCCAGCAATGTCTCGATATCGCGCGCAAAGTCGCCCTTGGCGTCAGCGCGGCGCGCTTCGAGCAGGTCGAACGCCTCGTCCAGTGATTTGAGCGCTTCGTCCGCCCATTCCCCGGACTGGTCGTCGCCGGCGGTTTCGGGCGCGAAGGCCGCCTCGTCGGTGTCGCCGGCCAGCACGGCATGGAGTTCGGCCAGCCGGCGACCCAGCGTGCCGACCATCGTGGCATAGCCCTTCATCGCCTCGTCGAAATCCTCGTCGATGTCGGCGGCCGGCAGCGCGTCGTCGATGGCTCGGCCCAGATAGTCGAGCGTCCAGTCCCAGCCGTCGCCCTGGTTGAGGATGTAGCCCTGCAGCAGCATCAGCGTGTGCGGCGTGCCATCGGCGCCGGTGCGTACCACTTCGCCCAGCAGGGCTGCCGAGTGCGTGTAGCCCCGGTGGGTCAGGTAGCGCGTCATCTCGGCTTCGGGATGGATGCCGCCGGCCACGCGCCGCACGAGCTTCAGCACGCCGGTGTTGCCGTAGGCCAGCGAGCTGTTCGACTGCTCCGCCGACATCCACTGCACCGGTTCGTCTTCGAGCGGTGCGCCGGACAGGCCCGGCTCGGGCAGGAAGCGGATGGTGCCGTGCGACGTCTCCGCCTGCACGCCGTCGCGCATGGCCTTGACCACGGCGCGGGCGAACGGCTCCACGACGAAGCCGTCGGTTGCCACGCCCACACGGGCGCCGCGCCGCACGCGGGCCATCGACAGCCCATGCACCAGCTGCGACATGCCTTCGGTGGATTCGCGGTCCCACAGCAGTGCCACGGGCAACTGGTAGCACTCGGTGCGGCCCGGCAGCGTCACCTCCACCTCGCAGTGGAAAATCTCCTCGGTATTGCCCACGCGCGCGATCGGCCAGGCATAGGCCACGTTGACGCGTTCGATCCGTTCGCCCTTCGAGGCGAACCAGCGGCGCCGCGCCAGATAGGGCGGCAGCACCTCGGTAGTCAACGCACGGCGCGCGGACTCGGTCAGCTCCGAGCGGCCGGCGTTGTTCTGCACGACAAGCGTGACCTGGTCCATCATCTGTTCCGGTGCATCCACGTGCCACGAGGGCGGTTGGGCGTCCTCGCTGAGCACGAACCAGTAGAAGCCATACGGCGGCAGCGTCAGCAGGTAGGTCAGCTGGCCGATGGCGGGAAACGGCGTGGCGCCGAGCATCTCGACGGGCACGCGGCCGGCGAACTGCGACAGGTCCAGCTCCACGGCCTGCGGCGCGCGCGACAGGTTGGCCACGCACAGGATGTGCTCGCCATCGTATTCGCGCAGGTACGCCAGGATCTTGCGGTTGCCGGGAAACAGGAAGCGCAGCGTGCCCCGGCCGAAGGCGCGGTGCTGGCGGCGCAGCGCCAGCATGCGGCGCATCCAGTTCAGCAGCGAGTGGGGGTCGCGGTTCTGCGCCTCCACGTTGACGGCCTCGTAGCCGTAAAGCGGACCCTGCAGCGGCGGCAGCACCAGCCGCTCGGGGTCGGCATGCGAGAAGCCGCCGTTGCGGTCGGGCGACCACTGCATCGGGGTACGCACGCCGTCGCGGTCACCAAGGTGGATGTTGTCGCCCATCCCGATCTCGTCGCCGTAATAGATCACGGGCGTGCCGGGCATCGAGAACAGCAGGCTGTTCATCAGCTCGATGCGGCGGCGGTCGCGCTCCATGAGCGGCGCCAGCCGGCGGCGGATGCCAAGGTTGATGCGCGCGCGGCGATCGGTGGCGTAGACCTCCCACAGGTAGTCGCGCTCGCTGCTGGTCACCATCTCCAGCGTCAGCTCGTCATGGTTGCGCAGGAAGATGGCCCACTGGCAGTTGGGCGGCACTTCCGGCGTCTGCCGCATGATGTCGGTGATCGGAAAGCGGTCCTCCCGCGCGATGGCCATGTACATGCGCGGCATCAGCGGGAAGTGGAACGACATCTGGCATTCGTCGCCCTGGATGCCGCCGTCCGGGCTGGCCGCGCCGGTGGTGTCGGCCGTGCCGCCACCGCTGGCGCCGCCAAAGTACTGCTGGGCGTCCTCGGGCCACATGTTGGCCTCGGCCAGCAGCATGCGGCCCTCGTAGTGCTCGTCCAGATGGCGCCGGATCTTGCGGATGACCTCGTGCGTCTCGGGCAGGTTCTCGTTCGAGGTGCCTTCGCGCTCCACCAGGTACGGCACGGCGTCGAGCCGCAGGCCGTCGATGCCGATGTCGAGCCAGTAGCGCATGACCGACAGCACCTCGTTGAGCACCTGCGGGTTGTCGAAGTTCAGGTCGGGCTGGTGCGAGTAGAAGCGGTGCCAGAAGTAGGCGCCGGCCTCGGCGTCCCAGCTCCAGTTCGACTTCTCGGTGTCGCAGAAGATGATGCGGGTGCCGGCGTACTTCTGGTCGTTGTCGGACCACACGTAGAAGTTGCGTGCCGCCGAGCCGGGCTTGGCCTTGCGGGCCCGCTGAAACCATGGGTGCTGGTCCGACGTGTGGTTGATGACCAGTTCGGTGATCACGCGCAGGCCGCGGGCGTGGGCAGCGGTGACAAAGCGCTTGGCTTCGGCCAGCGTGCCGTAGTCGGGGTGCACGTTGCGGTAGTCGGCAATGTCGTAGCCGTCGTCGCGGCGCGGCGACGGGTAGAACGGCAGCAGCCAGACCGTGTCGACCCCGAGGTTGACCAGGTAGTCGAGCTTGGCCAGCAGGCCGGCGAAATCGCCCACGCCATCGCCATTGGCGTCGTAGAACGACTTGATATGGAGCTGGTAGATGACCGCGTCCTTGTACCAGAGGGGGTCGGCGTTGAGCAGTGCGGCGTTGGCGCGCTCCGAGAGTCGCTTCATGCCGGGTCTCCTGATTGTTGTTGTGGCCTGACGTGCCAGAGCGCGAACGGCAGCGCGTGGGGGTCGAGGCGGATGCGCTGGTGCTTGCCCTGCCAGGTGAAGCGGCGGCCGGACATCTGGTCTTCGGCTTCCAGCGCGGCGTGGTCGGGCAGGCCCCATTCCCACAGTGGCAGTTCGATATCGCTTTCGCGCGGAGCGCGCGGGTCCAGGGTGATCGCGGCCAGCAGCACGTCATCGCCGAAGACACCGGGGCCGTCGCCCTCGCGCGGGATGAAGCGGGCGAAGTACAGCACGGCGTCGTCGCTGGCGTAATAGAAGCGCAGGCCCAGGTGGTTCTGCAGCGCCGGGTGGCTGGCGCGGATCTGGTTCAGCCGCGAGATCTCGGCCACGATGTTGCCGGGCGCGTTCCAGTCGCGCACGCGCAGCTCGTATTTCTCGGAGTCGAGATACTCCTCCTTCTCCACGCCGTTGAGGATCAGCGGTGCGCTCTCGCAGACCTCGAAGCCGTTGTACATGCCCCAGAGCCCCGACAGCAGCGCCGCCAGCGCGGCGCGGATCAGAAAGCCGGGGCGGCCGCTGTCATGGAGGAAGTACGGGTTGATGTCGGGCGTGTTGACGAAGAAGTGCGGCCGGTAGAACTCGCGCAGCGGGCTCTGCGTCAGCTCGGTCATGTACTCGGTCAGCTCGGCCTTGGTGTTGCGCCAGGTGAAGTACGTGTACGACTGCGCGAAGCCGAGCTTGGCCAGCCGCGCCATCATCTTCGGGCGCGTGAACGCTTCGGCCAGAAACAGCGTGTCGGGGTATTTCGCACGGATATCGGCAATCATCCATTCCCAGAACGGCAGCGGCTTGGTGTGCGGATTGTCCACGCGGAAGATCCGCACGCCATGGTCGGCCCAGAACATCACCACGTCGCGCAGCGCGGCCCAGAGCTGTTCGCCCGCGGGTGGCTCGGCATAGAAATCGACGTTGACGATGTCCTCGTACTTCTTGGGCGGATTCTCGGCGTAGCGCAGCGAGCCATCGGGCCGGTGCGAGAACCACTCGGGATGCTCGCGCAGCCATGGGTGATCCGGCGAACACTGGATGGCGAAGTCGAGCGCCAGTTCGATGCCAAGGTCGGCAGCCGCGCGGCGCAGCCGCTGGAAATCCTCCATCGTGCCGAGTTCGGGATGCAGTGCATCATGGCCGCCGTCCGGGCTGCCAATCGCATAGGGGCTGCCCACGTCGCCCGGCTCCGCCTTGAGGCTGTTGTTCTTGCCCTTGCGGTGCGCCTGGCCGATCGGGTGGATCGGCGGAAAGTACAGCACATCGAAGCCCATCGCGCGGATCGCCGGCAGGCGGCGGATCACGTCGTCGAATGTGCCGTGGCGGTTCACGTCGCCGCTCTCGGAACGCGGGAACAGTTCGTACCAGCTGGCAAAGCGACCGGCGAGGCGGTCGGCCTCGACCGGCATCGTGGTGGGGTAGCGGCTGGCGAACGGGCGGCCGGCTGGCGTCATCATCGCGGCCTGCATCGCAGCGTTGGTGCGCGGCGACAGCAGGATTTCCAGGCGTACGGCATCGTCGCCGGTGGCGCCGCGCAGGTCGGCCAGGATGCCGCCCGCCTCGGGGATCGCGCTGCCCTCGGGTGTGTCGAGCGTGGCGGCCACCAGCCGCGCGCCTTCCTCGATCTCCAGCGCGATGTTCACGCCGGCCTTGCGCTTCTTGCCGACTTCGTCGAGCCAGCTGGCGAAGGTGTCGCGCCATGCTTCCACGGTGTATTCGTGCCGGCCCATGGCGACGATCGGAAAGCTGCCGCGCCAGCGGTCATTGACGACGTGGGTCATCGGCGAGGCATGCCAGGCCTGTTCACCCGGCGCGCGCCACAGCACGGCGGCGGCCAGCTTGTCGTGGCCGTCCATCCAGAGGTCGGCGGTCACTTCCACGCGCTCGCCCACCGTGCGGCGCACCGCAAAGCGGCCGTGGTCGGCCGCGGGGGCCAGGTTCTCGATGGCCACGCGCGGCGCCTGCATGGCGGCGGCCAGCGTGCGATCAGCAGCCCTGGCGCCGTTGGCACGGCGCTTCGGCTGGGCCGGCGCGGGGGCCGGGCGGGCTTCGAACAGCCGGATGTCGGCCGGCGGCAGCGTGATGGCGCCGCACGGATCGAGCGGCGCATCCGTTTCCAGCATGCCGCCCGGGCCGCCCTCGGCCGGAGCCAGTGTGGCGGCCGGTTGCGGCAACGCGCTCAGCACGCGGTCCACGCCGAACGAGTTGGGCTGGATCGGGCAGGGGTTCAGCACCACGGTCAGCGCCGGCGCGCCGGCGGCGCCGTTGGCCAGGTGGCGCGGCACGCGGGCCAGCACGGTCAGCGGCGCATCGGGGCCGCTGACCTGGCGCACCGCGACCGCCGGCTCGCTGTCGCGCCCGGCCAGCCACGTGTTGGCCTGCAGCAGTTCGTGCGTCAGGTCGTAGGGTGCGTCGATGATGTTGTCGGGATGTCCGTCGGCCTGCGCGGTCGGCGAGGCATCGAGATCGTCGGCGTGCGCCGCGCCGGTTTCGTAGCCGGCCGGCACCAGCCAGCCATCGCCAATGGCGGCGGCAGTCCAAAGCGCGCGCCGTGCGGCCAGTACGTCGGCGCCGTCAGGGGCCAGGGCCGGGGCGGCCAGCACCCGGCCGAAGCGGCGCAGGCGGGCAATTTCCTCGGTCAGCCAGGCGCTGCGGTAATCCCACCACGGCAGCGACGAGAACGCGCCGTCGAACGGTGCTTCCGCCAGATCGTCGAGTTGCTGCGGGGACAGGCCGGGCGTCCAGGCCAGGAAGGTCAGTCCGCTCGTGGCGCCGTCCTGCCCGCGCAGCGTGCCGATCAGTTCACGCCAGTGGCGGCCGGCCACGCGCGACGGTGCGCGGCAGCAGAAGCCCGCGGCGCCAGCCTGCACGGCATCGGCCAACTGTTCGCTCCACCAGGCCACGAGCTGCCCGGCGGTGGCGTCATCGAACCAGCGTGCCCGGACACCGGGCAAGTGGCTGTCGCTGGCATCGGGACTGCCGGCGGGCCGGGCGTGGTCCACCCAGCCGTCCTGTGTGCCGGGGCCATCCTGTGGCAGCCGGTCCAGCGCCAGGTCGAGCAGCGGCGCAAGGCCGTGGCGGCGGCAGCTTTCCAGCGTCGCGCGCAGCGTCTCGGGCGGTACATGGGGGACTGACCAGCCGGCCAGCAGGATATGGTCGAAGCCGAGGCGCCGGGCCCGCGCAAGCGCGTCGTCGTCCACAGCCCGGCTCGGCTTCAGGTTGAATTGGCAAATCCGCACGTCACACGTCCTTGGCCGTGAGCGCCCGGGGCAGGTGGGCGCGCGAGTATCAATTCGAGTGAGGCATGCGAAGGGCATGCCAACCCACGGCGAAATTCGGCATTGGACGGAAAGTGCGGTGCAGCAACGGATTCGGCCGGGTCGGACAGATTGCTGATGCAGTCAGATATGTAAAACATACATGGAGCACCACTTGCCGGAGTAGGAAACGCCCTGAGGCGAAGACCGGCGGAGGTCCGCGCAGCAACTCACCCGATCGGGTGAGATCGTGGCAAAAGTGTGGCGAAAGCAGGGGAAAGGCCGGGAAGGCGGCAGCCATCCGGCCGTCATGTCGGGGTATCACCCGGGGAAGACGGGCCGGCCGTCAGCCCGCCCGGTAGACGTCGAGGCGGTTATAGAGCGTCTTCAGGCTGATGCCGAGCGCCTTGGCGGCCTGGCGCTTGTCGCCGTCGAACTTGGCCAGCGTGGCCAGGATGATCTCGCGCTGGGTATCGGCCAGCGTCGTGCCCACGCGCACGCTGACCACGCCATCGACGGTGGTCGGGCGGGGCGGCTGTCCGGCCAGGCCGGGATTGCCGATCTCGACCTGCCGGTCGGCCAGGATATAGGCGCGGTAGATCGTGTTCTTGAGCTCGCGGACATTGCCGGGCCAGTCGTAGCGGACCAGCCGTTCGAGCGAGCCGGGCGCAAACGTCTTGTCGGTCTGCTCCATCGCGTTGAACTCGTCCAGAAAATGGCGGGCCAGCGGCACGATGTCCTCGGTGCGGTCGCGCAGCGGCGGAATGTGGAGCGGGAACACCGCCAGCCGGTACAGCAGGTCCTCGCGCAACTGGCCGCCCCGCACGGCGTCCATCGGGTCGCGGTTGGTGGCGGCCAGGATGCGCACGTCGCTGACCAGCGGGGAATCGCCGCCTACCCGGTGGAACGAGCGGCTTTCCAGCACCCGCAACAGCTTGATCTGCATCTCCAGCGGCATTTCGGTGACTTCGTCCAGGAACAGCGTGCCGCCCTGGGCCTGCTCGAAATACCCGGCCTTCTGCTCCAGCGCACCGGTGAAGCCGCCCTTTTCGTGGCCGAACAGTTCGGATTCGATCAGCGTCGGGGCGATGGCGCCGCAGTTCACGGCCACGAACGGCCCCGACTTGCGGGTGCTGCGCTCATGTACGGCCCGCGCCACCACCTCCTTGCCGGCACCGCTTTCGCCCACCGCGAGCATCGTCACGTCGGTGGCCGCCACGCGGTTGAGCTGGCCGATCAGCCGCTGCATGGCCGGCGCGGTGCTGTCCCAGAACAGGGACACCTGTGCGGGCACGGCGCGGCGCCCCGGGGAGCGGGGCGCGGGCGGAGCGGAACGTCCGGAAGGCAGCGTGGCGGTGGTTGACACGGGTGGTGAAGTCCGGGTTGTGGAGTCCGGAGCCGGCGCCGGAATGACTGGCGGCCGGCCGGGGCGGACTCCTCGCAATGGTGGAAGATGCCTGTCATGCTATCCGCTCGCGGGCCGGGTGGCTACCGCCCGGACCCCTGTCGCGGCGTGTTCCCACAGGCGTGTCAGACGGACACCGGCATAATGGCCATGCATCGGTCGCTACACTTCAGGCTATCGTTGTGCGCCCGCCGTCCGCGTAGGTGGCCGGCCTGCGCACCGACAACCAACCCAGCCCCCGGGCCCATGACAACCAGACGCCGGTCAGACGACGCCATCCCAAGTTTCCTATGCCACATATCCTGATCGTTGACGACGACGAAAACGCCTGCGCGGCGCTGGCGGAAATCGTGGCGATCGAAGGTTTTTCTTCCGCCACCGCCGGTAACCTGCGCGAGGCGCGCCTGCAGATTGGCTGGCGCATGCCGGACGCCATCCTGGCCGACCTGCGCCTGCCGGACGGCAACGGCATGGAGCTGTTCGACGAGGTCGGCTCCAATGGCGTCGAGGTCATCCTGACCACCGGCTACGCCAGCGTGGAATCGGCTGTCGAGGCGCTGCGCCTCGGGGCCACCGATTATCTGGTCAAGCCGATCAACGTGACGCGGCTGCAGACGGTGCTCAAGCGCATCGCCACCACGAGCGAGCTGCGGGCCGAAGTGCATTCGCTGCGCGGCGAACTGCGCCGCTACGGACGTTTCGGCCGGCTGCTGGGCAGCTCCGAGGCCATGCAGGTGGTCTACGACCAGCTCAGCAAGGTCGGGCCCACCGAGGCCACGGTCCTGCTGATCGGCGAGAGCGGCACCGGCAAGGAACTGGCGGCCCAGACCGTGCACGAGTTGTCGGCACGGCGCCGCCAGCCGTTCCTGGCGGTCAACTGTGGCGCCATCTCCCCGACGCTGATCGAAACCGAGATGTTCGGCCACGAGCGCGGCAGCTTCACTGGCGCCGACCGCCAGCACAAGGGTTACTTCGAACGCGCCGATGGCGGCACGCTGTTCCTCGATGAAATCACCGAGATGCCGCTGGAACTGCAGGTCAAGTTGCTGCGCGTGCTGGAAACCGGCAGTTTCATGCGCGTGGGGACGAACCGCGAGACGCACGCCGATGTGCGCGTGCTGGCGGCCACCAACCGCAATCCCGAAGAGGCCGTAGCGGAAGGCAAGCTGCGCGCCGACCTTTATCACCGGCTGAATGTGTTCCCGATCGAACTGCCGCCGCTGCGCGCGCGTGGCGAGGACGTGGTGCAGATCGCCAATACGATGCTGGAGCAGCTCAACGCGGAGCAGGGCTCGCAGCGGCGCTTCTCGGCGGCGGTGCTGGAAAGCCTGCGCATCCACTCGTGGCCCGGCAATGTGCGGGAACTGCGCAATTTTGTGCAGCGCGCCTACATCATGGCCGACCAGGACGTCATCACAGAAGTCCAGATCCCGCTGCAGGTGGCGGCGGCGCCCACCAGCGGCACGGCCGTGGTCTCGGTGCCGGTTGGCATGTCACTGGCCGAGGCCGACCGTCAGCTGATCTTCGCCACCCTTGAACAATGCGCCGGCGTGAAGAAGCACGCCGCGGAAATCCTCGGAATCAGTTTGAAGACTTTATATAACCGCCTGGAAGATTACGCCGCGAAGGGCGAACTGCCCGAGTGGCTGCGTGCGTCGCGCAATGGCGAGGCCAGCCCGCCTGCAGCCTCGTGATGCCGGCGAGCGGCCGCCCAAAGGCGGACCCTATGCCGCAGCGCACGGTTTTTGCGTGGAGCCTGAACGGCTGTTCCCGTTTGAAGACAATGTCAATGGCTCACCATGGCTGATGCTCCCCGCGCCCACCCGGATTTCGGACCGCCTCCCCCACAGGATTGCGACGCCTGTGCCGCTCCAACGCCGATCCACGGCATAGACGAAGTCTGCGCGCTGATCGAGCAGGCTTCGCACGACCTGCGCTCGTCGCTGAACGGGATCCAGAGCTGGAGCTACGTGCTGGACCGCTCGATCGGCACGCTGGCCGCCCCGGCCCAGCGCGCGCTGGACGGCATGCGCGCCGGCATGCAGCAGCAACTGGCGCTGATCGAGGAAATGGAGGAGGGCGTACACCTGCTGGCCGACGCCCGCGCTTCGGCATGGGCCGAGACCGACCTGCGCACCGAGGCTGGCCAGGCGATTGCCGACAAGCGTCCGGCTGCCGAGGCGCGCGGCGTGATCATCGACGCGCTCGATTGCCAGGGCGAGGACGGCGCCAGCTTCCTGGTGCCCGGCGATTCGCTGCGCGTGGCGCCGCTGCTGCGGCACCTGCTCGTCCATTGCATCTGGCGCGCGCCGGCGGGCGGCACGATCCGCGTGCACCTTTCCGCGGAAGCGGACTACGTCAAGTTCCGCATTACCGAAAGCGGCCCGCTGGAACGTTCGCGCGGCGCGACCCGGCTTTCGGCGCTGTCGGATTTCTTCGACCGCCGCACGGCGCCCGAGGGCCACGCGCCGCGCCAGAGCGCCGCGCTGCTGCTGACGCGCCGCATGGTCGAACTGCAGGGCGCCCGCCTGACCGCCGAGAACCAGGAGTGCGACAGCGACAACGTGTCGGTGTGCATCGCCGTACGGTTTCCGCGCACCGCTGGCGCGGTTCCGGTCTAGGCAGTTTTTACCGCCCGGCGCACTTTCTGCCGCGCCGGCCACCCCGTCTCCCTCTCCCGTACGTCACCTGGAACGCCGCGCATGCGCAGGTGACGCCACGCGCCGGCGCTGGCCCGGCCCTTGCATCGTCTTCTCCCGGAGCCCCGCAGACAGGGGAACCGAATTCGATACCCAACAGGAGAGATGTCATGCCCAACGCCAATGCTTCCAAGGGTTCGCAAAAGCCGTCGGCGAAACCCGCCACGAAGGCCACCGAGAAGTCGGGCGCGAAGTCTGCCGCCACCGACAAGGCCAAGCACAAGACCTACCAGTCGGCCGTCGATGACGCGCTCGACATGACCTTCCCGGCCAGCGACCCGATCTCGCCGGGCGCCGCCCAGCACGCCGAACGCCAGATGCAGACCGCCCGCGACGACGTGGACTGGAAGCTCAAGAAAGGCAGCGAGCATCAGCCGGCCGGCGATACCGCCGCGGCGGACCGGGCCGGTGCCAGCGACACGTCCGGCAAGTCGGCCGCGAAGTCCGACAAGGCGGGCAAGAAGCACTGACGGCAGTAACAGCGCGGCGGCGCTGTGCGCCGCCCCCCGCATCGCAATGCAACATGCCTTGAACGGAGCCACAGGATGTCTACGATCATTGCAGGACGCTTCGACACGTTTGCCCGCGCCGAGACCACCGCAACCCGCTTGCTGGCCAAAGGCGTCAGGCAGGACGATCTGACCATGTTCTATGTGAACCCGCCGGGACAGCACGGCACCTATCCGATTGGCGGCGACGAGGCCGTCGATCCGGGCGCGCGCAAGGCAGGCAAGGGCGCCGGACGCGGCATCATGATCGGTGCCGCGCTGGGTGCCGGTATCGGCATCTGTCTGGCCGCCGCGCTGCGCGCCTGGTACGAGGCGCCGCCGCAGCCATGGGTCCTGGTGCTGGTGGTGGCGTTTGCCACGGGCCTTGGCGCCTATGCGGGCTCGCTGATGGGCGCGCTGTCGCTGACCGGCGGCCAGCGCAACGCGCGGGTGCGGCACGCCGGCGTGCTGCTGGCAGCTCATGTCAGCAACGAGAACACCACGCTCGTGGCCAATGAACTGCGCCAGAACGGCGCCAAGGACGTTGAGCGTGCCGAAGGGCAGTGGCGCGACGGGCAGTGGGAAGACTTCGACCCGCTGGTGCCGCCGGTGCCGGTTGGGCGCTGACCCCGCCATCGACGAGCATGACGTTGTGACGACTTCCACGACTTTCCACAGGAGGCACTGCATATGAACCCCAACGACCCGCAAGTACCGCCGCAATCGCCTGCCGGTGCGCCGCCGCGCGGTGCATCCATCATCGGCGATGCCGACCAGAATGGCGCAGGGTGCGGACCGTTCGTGATGGCAGCCGATACGCTAGAAGGCAACAAGGTGGTGGATCCCTCGGGCGAGGAAATCGGTACCATCGACCACATCATGCTCGACATTCTTGGGGGCCGGATTGCCTACGCCGTGCTGGCGATGGGCGGCTTCCTCGGTATTGGCGAGAAGCTGCACGCGTTGCCGTGGTCGGCCCTGACGCTGGACACGCGCCGCAAGTGCTTCGTGCTGGGCGTGGAGAAAGAGCGCATCAAGGCCGCGCCCGGTTTCGACAAGGAGCAGTGGCCGACCATGGCCAATTCGCAGTGGGCCACCAGCATCCACGAGTATTACGGCATCTCGCCGTACTGGGAAAAGGATCGTTACGATCCGTGGGGCTGACCGCTCGCCCGCGTTGAAGCGCCCTCTCCGGCAATGGAGAGGGCGTTTTTTGTTTCGGGGCCCGCGCGCGTGGCGCGGGCCTGACCCCTCAGACCTTGTGGTTGACCTGTCCGGCCGGCTTCTGGGACGGATCGGCGCGCATGCCCGTTGCCTCGACAGGCTGTCCCGGCGGTTCGGCGGGCGGGGGCACGCGCGTGGTGAGCTGGTTCGAGACGCCGAGGATGCCCGGCGGCGTCGAGGCGGCTTTCTCGATGCGCTGGGAGAGATCGATGTCCTCGACCTGCCCGGAGAGCGTCACGCGGCGGTCCACCACATGGACGGTCACGCTGTCGGGCATGTCGCCACCGCAGATTTCCGCGATACAGGTACCCACGCGCTCGCGCAGCATTTCGTCGTCTTCCTCGGGGCTGGTGCGGTCCAGGGCTTCGCTTTCAGTTGGCATGGCGATCCTTTGTCATCAGTCATGGCATGGCAATGGGACGCAATCGTCATGCCCGCGTGATGCGCTGGCCGAGGCGGGTGCGCTTGTAAAAACGACACGTCACGGTTCCGGATGACACCAGTGTAGGACGCCGCCCGGCTGCTTTGACGCACGACCGCTCCCTACAATGAAGTCAGTCTGGCAAGCAAGGGAGCCGCCTCATGGACAAGCCCGGGCGTCATCGCATCTTTCACCTGTTCGACCGTTTTGCCGGTGCGGCTACGCACCAGGCGGGGTCGCCGGCGGCATTCGTGCTGGCCGTGTTCGTGGTGGCGGTATGGGCCATCACGGGGCCGCTGTTCGGCTATTCCGAAACCTGGCAACTGGTGATCAACACTGGCACCACCATCGTCACGTTCCTGATGGTGTTCCTGATCCAGCAAAGCCAGAACAAGGATTCCGTGGCGGTGCACCTGAAGCTCAACGAGCTGTTGGCGTCACACCGCGAGGCCAGCAATCATCTGGTCGCCATCGAGGACCTCGACGAGGAAGAACTGCGCCAATTGGTCGATTTCTACCGGCATCTGGCAAAACGGGCCGACGAGGAAGGCGACATCAAGTGCAGCCACTCGATCGACGAGGCAAACCAGAACCACGAGCAGAAGGTGCAGGCGCAGCGCAGCCGGCGCGAACCGGGCCAGCGCGGGCAGCCGGCACCGCGGGAGGCCTCCAGGGCGGCGTAGGCTGCGCCCCGCAGGCATGTTTCTGGCAAGTCGGGCAACCAGGCAGTCCATCCCCCCGACCACAACGCAAGTGCAACGCGGCCACAGCCCGCACAGGAGCCCACCTTGGCAACCACGGCGACTCCCGACGCAGCAACGGCGCACGGTCTGGCGAACACGCCGGCCGTGACCCCGGACCCCGACCCGCGCGAGGTACGCGTGGTCCTTTATGGCCGTGCCGATTTCGACGATCCGGCCAGCCACCAGGGCACCACGCTCAAGGGCATTGCCGAGCGCGTGGCGCGGCTTGCCGGATTCCAGTTCGCTGGCGGCTACGATGCCGCCACGCACAGCCAGGCCGGCGGCAAGTTCTACTTCGTGCCCTCGGACACGCTGGTGGGGCTCGACGCCGCGCGCCAGCTTGGCATCGCCGGCCTGGGCGACCTGTTCGGCGGCGTGGTGCCGCACGCGTTCATCGGCACCAAGGCTATCTCGCACGGGCTGGTGTCGCCCGATGCGCGCGCGCCGGAAGGCTGGAGCGAGGATTTCGCGGCGCGCGTGCGGCCGCATGTGCTGCCCGGCTACACGGCCTTTTCGCTGGACGATGCGCGGCGCGCCGCGGTGCCGATGCTGCGCGACGGCAAGGTGCGGGTCAAGGAGCCGTGCGGCATTGGCGGGCTGGGCCAGCAGGTGGTTGCCAACGAGGCGGAACTCGACGCCGCCCTGCAGGCGCTCGACGCTGGCCGCGTGGCCGCCGAAGGCGTGGTGCTGGAGCGCAACCTCGACAGCGTGATCACGTTCAGCGTGGGCCAGGTCGAGATTGGCGGGCTGCAGGCCAGCTATTGCGGCACGCAGGATCTGACACCGAACAACATCGGCCAGCAGGTGTACGGCGGCTCGACGCTGCGCGTGGTGCGCGGTACGCTCGAAAGCCTGCTGGCGCATCCGATCGAGGCGCACCTGCGCGACGCGGTGCGTGCCGCCGTGGCCTACCATGCCGCGGCGGTCGAGTGTTTTCCCGGCGTGCTGGTATCGCGCTGCAACTATGACGTGGCGATGGGCACCGACAACGGCCAGCCACGGCTGGGCGTGCTCGAACAGTCGTGGCGCGTGGGCGGTGCCACCGGCGCCGAGCTGGCGGCACTGGCCGCGTTCCAGGCGGACCCCGCCTGCGTGCGCGCCACGGCCTGCACGCGGGAGATTTACGGCGCGGACGCACCCGTGCCCGAGGATGCCGACGTCTACTTCCAGGGCGAGGACCGCAACGTCGGCGCACTGACCAAGTACGCGAGACTGGAGTCTGTAACCGATGGCCACACATGAAGAAGCCATAAAGATTCATACCGATGGAGGCATGATCGCCGGCACGGTGATCTCCCCCGCCACCAAGCTGCCGGGCGTCCTGTTCGTGCACGGGTGGGGCGGCAGCCAGCAGCAATACCTGGCGCGTGCGCGCGAGGTAGCCGGGATTGGCGCGGTCTGCATGACGTTCGACCTGACCGGGCACGCCGGCACGTCGTCCGAGTACGAGACCGTCAGCCGCATGCGCAACCTGGCCGACGTGCTGGCCGCCTACGACATGCTGGTGCGGCATCCCGAAGTGGACCGCAATGCCATCGCCGTGGTGGGCAGCAGCTACGGCGGCTACCTGGCGGCGGTGCTGTGCGAGCTGCGCCCGGTGCGCTGGCTTGCGTTCCGGGCACCCGCGCTATACATGGACAGCGGGTGGGAATCGCCCAAGCGCCAGTTGCACCGCGACCAGGACCTCGTGGCCTATCGCCGCAAGGTGGTGCCCGCCGACACCAACCGCGCGCTGCGCGCCTGCGCCAATTTCAAGGGCGATGTGCTCGTGGTTGCCTCGCAGCATGACAACATCGTGCCGCACACGGCCGTGCTGAGCTACGTGGATGCCTGCATCCAGGCCAGTTCGATCACCTACCGCGTGCTCAAGGGCGCCGACCACGGGCTGACCAGCGACGACAGCCAGCGCGCGTACACCAAGCTGCTGCTCGGCTGGCTGCGCGAGATGGTGACCGAGGCCCGTACCGGCCCGGCAATTCCTGCGCGGCCGTCCAAAGCTTCGAGCAGCACGCCGCAACCCGACGACGGGCTTGATCCCGACGCTGGCAGGCAAGCGAGCCAGCAGGCCATGGCCGTGGCCGGCGTGGACGAGGATGACCTCAACGATCCACAGGTCATCGCGTCGCAGCCGGCGCGCGCCGCCGAATAGCGCTGGCGGTGTTGCAGGCGTTGCAAGTTTGCCGAGCGCGGCGGTTTGGGATGGTAAGAAGTGCAATCGCCATGCCCTGAGCACCGGCCAGGGGCGCGCGTGGACGATGGCATGCGTTGTGCGTTTGCGCAGCCACATGAAAACCGATGCCCCGTCCGCCCCTGCTGTCGAAACGGAACGTGCCGCCGTCAGCGCGCCGCTGGAAGCCGCGCTGCGCAAGATGGGCCTGCACCATGTGGACGACGGCGAGCCCGGCATTACGCGGCGGCGCAGCGGCAAGGGCTTCATCTACTACAAGCCGGACGGCAAGCGGGTCGATGCCCGGACACAGGCGCGCATCGACGCGCTGGCCATTCCGCCGGCCTATGAATCGGTCTGGGTCTGTTGCGACCCGTCCGGCCACCTGCAGGCGACCGGCCGCGATGCCCGGGGCCGCAAGCAGTATCTCTATCACGCCGACTGGGCGGCGCTGCGCGATGCCGACAAGTACGCGCGGCTGATGGCCTTCGGGACCGCGCTGCCGCGTCTGCGCGGCCGCGTTTCGCGCGACCTGGCGCGCAATGGCATGCCGCGCGAGAAGGTTCTGGCAGCTGTGGTGACGCTGCTCGACGCCACGCTCGTGCGCGTGGGTACGCCCCGCTATGCGCAGCAGAACCGCACCTATGGGCTGACCACGCTGAACCGCAAGCACGTGGCGGTGCGCGGCAGCCGGCTGCGTTTCCAGTTCACGGGCAAGAGTGGCGTTACGCACGACGTGTCGGTCAATGACGCGCGGCTCGCCCGCATCGTGCGCAACTGTGCCGAACTGCCGGGCCAGCGGCTGTTCAAGTACAAGGACCCCGACGGCCAGGTGCGCGAGATCGGCTCGTCGGACGTCAACGCCTACCTGCAGGAGATCACCGGGGGCGAGTTCACGGCCAAGGATTTCCGTACCTGGGCCGGCAGCGTTCATGCGCTGGCGCTGCTGCGCAAAACCGCAGCGGACACCGAAACCGCCCGCAAGAAGGCCGTGGTCGACGTCATCAAGGAAGTGGCGCGCCGGCTGCGCAACACGGTAGCGGTCTGCCGCAAGTGCTACGTGCATCCGGACGTGCTGTCCGCCTTCATGGCCGACACCTTGCACGCCTTACCGGCACCGCGTGCAGGGATGCGCCTGCGCGTGGACGAGGCCCGGCTGCTGGCGCTGCTCGAAACCACGCTGGCGCCCGCCGCGGCGCCGCGCCGCGCGGCCTGAGCGGCGGCACCGCCGGGCCGCGATACCGGCACGGCAATTGCATCAACCCTCGTACCAACAACAAGCAGAACACGCAATCGCAATCGAGGGCCAAGGTGGAACATGTCGT
Organism: Cupriavidus agavae; assembly: GCF_004217045.1. GTDB lineage: Bacteria > Pseudomonadota > Gammaproteobacteria > Burkholderiales > Burkholderiaceae > Cupriavidus > Cupriavidus agavae. The sequence goes on along the minus strand of NZ_SGXM01000002.1, from coordinate 595,425 downwards.
CTTGAGTTGCCTGCAGGCTGACAGCAGCAGCCCGGCAACGAATCTTGCGGACGCGCGATCCGATGCGCGTCCCTCTGCTGACGCTGCCGACGCAGCAACGGCTGCCGCAGAACCTGCGGGTCTTTCCGTTTCGGGTCTTCCCCAGACCTCGCATCCCGCCCGTCATCTCGATCTGGCCCGGCTCGCCACGGCGGCTGGCCGGGGCAAGGGTGGCCGCCTGCGGGCCCCGCGCGGCACCGAACTGCGCCAGACGCGCATCCTGATGCAGGCGCTGTGCGAGATCCGGCTGGAACTGGGCAAGGCTGACGGCCCCTGGTGCCCGGTCACGATCGAAAGCCGCCAGACCACCACGATGGCGCTCTGGCAGAGCCGCGAGCGCGAAGTATTCCTGCAGCCCGAGCTGGAGCGCGACATCGAGCAACGGCTCGACGCCGGGTTCCGGCACGCACGCGGCGGCAATACCCGCGAAGCCGCCGCCGAGTTCAAGCGCGCCTACCTGCTGCTCTGCTGCGTGCTGACCCACGCCCGGGACGTGGCCCGGCGCGACGCCGCCGCACACTGAGCGGCGGCGCTGCCGGCGCCGTCAGGGTCCGACGCCGTCAGGGTCCGATATAGCCGGGCAGGCCGCGCGCCTTCTTGCCCAGCGCCAGCTGCACGGCCCGGGCAAGCGCGGAGGCGAAGCCGTGGTGGGTGTCGAATGGTCCGTCGATGTGCTTGCGGAAGAAGTCGGCCCAGCGGAAATCCGGGTACGCCGCCTTGACCTTGCGATAGCCTCCCGCCAGTTGCACGAACGCCTCGATGCTGCGGTAGGGGTCGTCGCGCATGCCGTGGATGTCAGGCGGCAGCGCCGAGAGCGCCACGCGCTTGCCGTGCTCGTCGTAGGGGTGGACCATGTGGTTGGCCACCATGTACTTCCAGAAATCGCGCGTGGACAGGTGGCTCAGGTCGGCCCTTACCACGGCCGGGACCATCGCGATTCCCATCTCGTGCCAGGCGCGCACCCAGTGGTGATGATCGACGACATAGGGCACCTGTTCCGGTCCCAGCACGACATGGATGCGATGCTTGTCGAGGAAGGCCGGCAGGTCCGCATGCGACAGGCGCCGGGTCACGTGAATCTTCTGCGCGACGTGGAACGCTCCCACGGTAATCTGGGTCGGCTTCAGATGGTCGACCGGCAGCATCAGCGCCGCCCCCTCGCCAATCGCGCCCTTGCGCTTGCCCTTGCCCTTGGCCTTGGCCTTGGCCTTGGCCTGGTCCTTGTCCTTGGTCTTGTCCCTGGTTTTGACCTTGTCGCCCTTGTCCGCGGGCTGCGCCGGTTCCGCCTTGCCGTTCACGCCGGTACGTTTCACTTTCTTTCTCGGCGGCGCAGATGTCTTTTCGCTGGATTCCTTGGCCATGGCTCTGTCTGGGAGTCTTGCAACGTTTCCCGCGTTGCAAGCTTCGTGCCGTGCCGCCGTGGTGGCCGCCGGGAAATTGGAGGGGAATCCTTGCTACGCGTTGTAACGGTTACCCGGCGCGACGTCGCATCCCGTCCCGCCACGGCGAAAACTCCGGCGGCACGATACTTGCGCAGCCCCCCGCATGACATCCTGAACCGGGGAACTGCATGTCCACACCGAAGCAAGTGCCTCCGCAGCATCAGTCGCGTCAGCCGGGGCTGGAAAGCGAGATGGAACCGAAGCCCGACAGCGGCGCCGACGACTATGTCGGCAGTGGCCGGCTGAAGGGCAAGGTGGCACTCGTCACCGGTGGTGACAGCGGTATCGGACGCGCCATTGCCGTCGCGTTTGCCCGAGAGGGCGCCGACGTGGCGTTCGCCTATCTCGACGAGCATGACGATGCGCGGGAGACCGAGCGGCTGATCACCGAGGCAGGACAGGGCGCACTGGCGATGGCTGGCGACCTTGCCGAGGTGGCCCACGCCGACCAGATCGTGGCCGACACCGTGAAGCGCTTCGGGCGGCTGGACATCCTCGTCAACAACGCCGCCGAGCAGCATCCGCAGAAAGACATCGAGGACGTGACGCCGGATCAGCTGGAGGACACGTTCCGGACCAACGTGTTCGCGATGTTCCACGTCACGCGTGCGGCAATGCAGCATCTGGGCAAGGGCTCGTCGATCCTGAATACGACGTCGGTCACGGCCTATCGCGGCAGCGCGCACCTGCTTGACTATTCGGCGACCAAGGGCGCGATCGTGGCATTCACGCGCTCGCTGGCGCTACAGGTCGTGAAGCGGGGCATCCGCGTGAACGGCGTGGCGCCGGGACCGATCTGGACGCCGCTGATTCCATCGACGTTCACCGCCGAGGAAGTGGCCGAGTTTGGCAAGAAGACGCCGATGGGGCGTCCCGGCCAGCCGTTCGAGGTGGCATCGGGCTATGTGTTCCTGGCTTCCGATGCCGCGAGCTATATCACTGGTCAGATCCTCCATATCAATGGTGGTGAGGTCGTCAACGCGTAGTCCGTACGCGCGGACTCAACAGGGAGAACGATCATGTCTTCGATTGTCGCCGGGCGCTTCGCGTCTGTTCCCGAGGCCGAGGAAGTGGCCCAGAAGCTGTACGCACGGGGCTTCTCCGTGTGGGATGTTTCGGTGATGTCGGTCGATCCCGGGGGCGCCCGCGCCCCCGGTGTGCTGCTGGCGGCGCGGGCCGGCGGCGAGCGCCGCGAGGAAGTGCTGGCGGTGCTGCGCGACGGCGGAGCGAGCGAGTGCGAGCAGGCCGAAGGACAGTGGGAGAGCGGTCAGTGGAGCGATTTCGATCCAAAGCGCGCGCCGGACCTGCTCGACGTGCCGGAAGGCGAGTGCTGGCCGGTGCCCGGCAACCATGCAAACGACGCCTCCCGGCCGGCCCATGCCGCACCGGTGGCGAAGGAAGCCGTGGCCGAGGACAGCACTGGCAACGAGGATCCGGGCAGCGAGCTGGAACACTACGTCGACAACCAGGTAGCGAGCCACAACTGACAATGGCCTTCACCGCACGCAGGGAGACCGCCGATCTCGACACGCTGCGCCCCACGCAGATCACGCTGGGGCTCTACCACGTACACGAGAAGGCCGAAGTCAGCGGCAAGCCGCGCAGCCCCGAAGCGCTGCGGCGCTTCATGGACAGCCACCGCATCCAGACCGTGGTGGGTCCCGGCGACGCGCTTTACATTGCCGACCACCACCACTGGGCCCGCGCCTGGCTCGAACTGGGCTGGAACCAGGCGCCCGTGGTGATCGTCGACGACCTGAGCAGCCTGTCGCCGGGCAGGTTCTGGAAGCGCATGCGCGAGCTGGGGCACCTGCATCCCTACGACGAGCACGGCAAGCTGCTCGATGCCGACGCGCTGCCGGCCACGGTAATGGGCATGCGTGACGACCCCTACCGCAGCCTCGCCGCCTTTACGCGCAACGCCGGCGCCTACCGCAAGCCGGGTAACGCCTACGGCGATTTCCGCTGGGCGGCGTTCTTCCGGCGCCATGTGGAGGAAGACCTGCAAAGCATCGCCGGGTTTGCCCGCGCGATGACGATCGCGATTCCGCTCGCGCGCAGCAGCAAGGCGCGCAAGCTGCCGGGCTTCGTCGGCCCGTTCGTGCCCGGGCAGTCCCTCTAGCCGCTCGCCTCCGGTCTCTGGCCGCGGGCGGCGCGTGCCAATGAAAAACGCCCCCGGGAGGCTTGCTCCGGGGGCGTTCGGCTGAAAGGCCGGCCGTCAGCTCTTCGACTTGTGCTGGGGCTTGCCTTTCTGTTTGGTGCTGGCCATTTTCTTGAGTTCGGTCTCGCTCATCGATTTCGCCATCGACTTCGACGCCCCTTTGAGCGAGCTTGACTTGCGCTCGCCGCGCTTGGCGGACAACGCCGCGCCGGCCGCCATCTGCTGGGCCTTGGATTTTGCTGGCATCTCGGTCTCCCTTGAAAGATGAGAAAGAAGGAACCGCCGCGCGTTATATGCGGCCCATCACCACGAGGATGACGACAATGAGGACGATCAGCCCCAGGCCACCGCTCGGCCCGTAGCCCCAGCCGGAGCTGTACGGCCATGCCGGCAGTGCGCCGACGAGCAGCAGAATCAGAATGATCAGAAGAATGGTACCGATGCCCATGTTTTGCTCCTTTATTGTGGCGCTGGCGCGCGGCACGTAGCGTGCCGGCCGCTCGGCTGTCCCGGTATGTTCAGGTTAGGACAGCAAGGGTGCGCGCTGAGGCGGGCAGGGGCTGAAATCGGTGTAGGAATCGGACGACTTGCTGGTTTGCCCGCCTCACCTATGCGGGGGAGGCGGGCAAACCGGGGCGAAGACGGTCAATATGCCGCCCGGTAGATCGCCAGCGCGTCCGCCTCGGTGACTTCGCGCGGATTGTTGACCAGCAGGCGCGTCTGCAGCATCGCGTCGCTGGCCATGCGCGGCAGGTCGGCTTCGGTGACGCCCACCTCGCGCAGCGTGCGGGGGATGCCGGTGGCCTCGATCAGGCCCTCGATGTGGGCGATCAGCGCGGCGGCCTTGGTCTCGTCGCTGCCGGTGGTGCCCGGCAGCACCACGTCGCAGAGTTCGGCGTAGCGCCGGCAGGCGGCCGGGGCGTTGAACTTCATCACGTGGGGCAGCACCAGGGCGTTGGACAGCCCGTGCGCCACGTGGAAGATGCCACCCACCGGGTAGGCCAGCGCGTGGACGGCGGCCACTGGGGAATTGGCGAACGACTGGCCGGCGAACATCGCGCCCAGCAGCATGGCTTCGCGGGCGTTGCGGTCGTGGCCGTTCTCGCACGCCAGCATCAGGTTCTGCGACAGCAGTTGCAGTGCCCGCACGGCCAGCATGTCGGAAACCGGGTTCTTCAGGTGCGCGCTGGTGTAGGCCTCGATCGCATGCACCATGGCGTCGATGCCGGTGGCGGCCGTGGCGGCACGCGGCAGGCCCAGCGTCAGTTCGGCATCGAGGATGGCCAGGTCCGCAAACAACTGCGGCGCCACCACGCCCATCTTGGTCGTCTCGCCGGTGGTGACGATCGACACGGCCGTCACCTCGGAGCCCGTGCCGGCCGTGGTCGGCATCTGCACCAGCGGCAGGCGCGTGCCCGTGACCTTCTTCACGCCGTACATGTCCTTGAGCGACTGGGTGGCCGGCAGCAGCACTGCAATCAGCTTGGCCACATCCATCGACGATCCGCCGCCCAGGCCCAGCACCACCTCCGCATCGGCCGCCCGGGCGCGCTCGGTAGCTTCGAGCACCACGTGCTCGGGCGGGTCGGCAATGACGTCGTCGATGACGCTTACCCGCCAGCCGTGCTGGCCGAGATCGTCGAGCGCCGGCGCCAGCAGGCCGCTGCGCGCCAGGAAGCCGTCGGTCACCACGCAGAGCCGGCGCGCCTGCGGAAACGCCTCGCGCAGCAGCGCGCCAAGCCGGCGCGCCGCGCCGAATTCGACCACGACGGTGGGAACCGTCTGGAAGCGGAAGGGGTTCATGATGTCGTCGTCCTCACATCTGCAGGCAGAGATACTTGATTTCGAGATATTCCTCGATGCCGTGGCGCGAGCCCTCGCGGCCCACGCCGGACTGCTTGATGCCGCCAAACGGCGCCACCTCATTCGAGATCAGGCCGGTGTTCAGGCCCACCATGCCATATTCGAGCGCTTCGCCGGTGCGCCACGCACGGGCGATGTCGCGCGTGTAGAGGTAGGCGGCGAGGCCGAACTCCGTGGCGTTGGCCGCGGCAATCGCCTCGTCGTCGGCCTTGAAGCGGAACAGCGGCGCCACCGGCCCGAAGATTTCCTCGCGCGCCAGGCGCATCTCGGCCGTGGCGTCGCCGATCACCGTGGGCGTGTAGAACGTGCCGCCGAGCGGGTGCTCGCCGCCGCCGGCCAGTACGCGGCCGCCCTTGGCCGTGGCGTCCGCCACGAGGGTTTTCACCTTGTCGATGGCCTTGCCCTCGATCAGCGGGCCGATCACCACACCCTCTTCGAGCCCGTTACCCACGCGCAACTGGCCCGTGCGCTCGGCAAACTTCGCCGCAAAGGCGTCGTAGATGCCGTCCTGGATGTAGAAGCGGTTGGCGCAGACGCAGGTCTGGCCGCCGTTGCGGTACTTGGCGGCGATGGCGCCTTCGACCGCCGCATCCACGTCGGCGTCGTCGAACACGATGAACGGCGCATTGCCGCCCAGTTCGAGCGAGAGCCGCTTGACCGTGGGTGCGCACTGGCCCATCAGGATGCGGCCCACCTCGGTGGAGCCCGTGAACGAGAGCTTGCGCACCACAGGGCTGCCCGTCAGCACGGCGCCGATCGTCTTCGAGTCGCCGGTCACCACCTGCAGCACCCCGGCCGGCACGCCGGCGCGGTGGGCCAGTTCGGCCAGCGCGAACGCCGAGAGCGGCGTCAGTTCGGCTGGCTTGATGACGATGGCGCAGCCGGCGGCCAGCGCGGGCGCGGCCTTGCGCGTGATCATCGCGGCCGGGAAATTCCACGGCGTGATGGCCGCGCAGACGCCCACGGGCTGGCGCAGCGTGACCAGGCGCTTGTCGGCGGCCGGCGTGGCCAGCACCTCGCCGTCCACACGCTTCGCTTCCTCGGCAAACCACTCGATGAAGCTCGCGGCGTAGGCAATCTCGCCGCGGGCCTCGGCCAGCGGCTTGCCCTGCTCGCGCGTCATCAGGTAGGCCAGGTCGTCGGTGTTGGCAATCATCAGGTCGAACCAGCGGCGCAGCACGGCGGCGCGCTGCTTGCCGGTCTGCGCGGCCCAGGCTTTCTGGGCCTGCTCGGCGGCCGCGATCGCGCGTTCGGTCTCGGCGGCGCCGAGGTCAGCCACGCGGGCAATGATCTCGCCGGTGGCCGGATCGATCACATTGAACGTGGCGCCGGCGTCGGCACCGATCCACTGGCCGTCGACAAAGGCCAACTGGCGAAACAGGGTTGAGTCCTTGAGTTGCATGGCGGGGGCTTCCAGGTCAACGAACGCCTTGCTGACGTTCAATAGATTGAACTAGTATTCGGTATGTAGAACGATCAGGCGATCATACGCCCATGCTTGGCAGACCGCCAGCCATCCGCATCGTTCTCGGAAACCTGCCAATCTCCATGCCGAAGTCCGCCTACGATCTTCCCCACAACCCGACCCGGCCCACCTCGCCGGCCGTGGTGCGCGCCGTCCAGGTGCTCGACGCCATCGCCGCCGCGCCCGAACCGCTGACGCTGGCCGACCTGACCCGTCTCACCGGCGCCCCCAAGAGTTCGCTGCATGGCATGTGCGACACGCTCGTGCAATTGCAGCTCGTCAAGCGGCTGCCCGGCGGCGCGATGGCGCTCGGCCCGCACGTGATGGGCTGGGCCAGCGCCTTCCTGGCGCAGACGCGCATCACCGGCGAGTTCGACGCGCTCTGGAGCGAGACCGACGCGTTCCACGACGCCACGGTCACGCTGTCGATGCTCGAAGGGGCCGAGGTGGTCTATCTGGCCTGCCAGAACGGCGACCGTCCGCTGGGGGTGACGTTCCGCATCGGCATGCGGCTGCCGGCGCCCTATACGGCCACGGGCAAGGCCATCCTGAGCACGCTGGCGCCGGACGAGGTCGGGCGGCTGTTTGCCGAAGGACTGCCGCCGCGCCTGACGCGCGCCAGCGTGGCCAGCGTGGCGCAACTGGCGGACGAACTCCACACGGTGCGGGCCACCGGCTATTCCATCGACAACGGCCAGATGCGCGAAGGCATGACCTGCTTCGGCGCGCCGGTTTTCGACACCAGCGGCCCCCGCGCGGCCGGGGCGATTGCCGTGAGCTATCTGACCAGCGAGATCGATGCCGCTACCGGCCAGCGCATCGGCCGTCAGGTGCGGGCGCTGGCCAACCAGTTGTCGGCAAGGCTGGGCGCTCCGGCACGCACGTAAAGCCCCCGATTGTGCAGCGGGCTGGACAGTTCCCGCCCACTCGATTTCGTTTGCGCGGCATCAAAGGGCGGTTTTCGTCGAATCGCTAGCATCCTCGGGTTCCCCTTCCCGGATGCCACGCGATGACAGCAGCCACGGCCGATGCCACCGGCCGATCCTCCGTTTCAGAATCCGAGCGACCGATCCGGCGCCCCCAACTGGTGGCCCCGGCCGGTTCGCTGGCCGCGCTGCGCATGGCGCTGCAGCACGGCGCCGATGCGGTCTACCTGGGCCTGCGCGACGCCACCAACGCGCGCAATTTCGGCGGACTCAACTTCAGCGAGGACGATATCCGCAAGGGCGTGGCCGAGGCACACGCCCGGGGCGCGGAAGTCCTGTTCGCCATCAATACGTTCGCGCAGATGGGCCAGGTCGAGCGCTGGCACCACGCCGTGGATGCCGCCGCCGGCCTTGGCGCCGACGCGGTGATCATGGCAGACGCCGGGCTGATCGCCTATGCCGCGCGCCGCCACCCGTCGCTGCGCATCCATCTTTCCGTGCAGGGCTCCGCCACCCATGCCGACGCGATCGAGCTGATGCGGCAGCAGTTCGGCATCCGCCGCGTGGTGCTGCCGCGCGTGCTGTCGGTGCCGCAGATCGCCCGGCTGGCGCGCCAGACCGATGTGGAACTGGAGGTATTCGGCTTCGGCAGCCTGTGCGTGATGGCCGAGGGCCGCTGCCTGCTGTCGTCGTACGCCACCGGCGATTCGCCGAACAACAAGGGGGTCTGCTCGCCGGCCCACGCCGTGCGCTGGGACGAGCGCGACGGCACCATGGACGCGCGCCTCTCGGGCATCCTGATCGACAGCTACGCGCCGGGCGAGCCCGCCGGCTATCCCACGCTGTGCAAGGGCCGCTTCACCGTGGAAGGCGAGCGCGGCTACGTGCTGGAGGAACCCACCAGCCTCAACGCGGTGTCGTTGCTGCCGTCGCTGATCGACATGGGCATCGCCGCGATCAAGATCGAGGGGCGCCAGCGCAGCCCGCGCTATGTGGCCGACGTGGTGGGCGTGCTGCGCGCCGCCATCGACGATGCCTGCCGCGATCCGCGCCGCTTCGTGCCGCGCCAGGAGTGGCAGGCCACGCTGGGCCGCCACGCCGAAGGCGATCAGGTCACGCAGGGCGCCTACGACCGGCCCTGGCGCTGACATTCTTCCCTCCCCACACAAGAACCGAGCCAAACCATGGCCCCGACGCAATATTCCCAACCCGAGCGCTTTCGTATCGCGCTCGGTCCCCTGCTGTATTACTGGCCGCACGCCACGGTGCTGAGCTTCTACGCGGGCATCGCCGATTCGCCAGTGGATCGCGTCTACCTGGGCGAGACCGTCTGCACGCGCCGCCACGAAATGCGCTTCGCCCACTGGATCGAGATCGCGCAGATGCTGCGCGAGGCGGGCAAGCAGGTGGTGCTGTCCACGCCGGTACTGGTGGAGTCCGATACCGACATCGCCGTGATGCGCAAGATCTGCACGCAGGGGGATTTCCTGGTCGAGGCCAATGACCTGGGCGCGGTGCGCTGCATGGAGCGCCGGCCGTTCATCGGCGGCCCGCACCTGAATGTCTACCACGCCGACACGCTGGCGTGGCTGGCCGAACTGGGCGCCGTGGGCTGCACGGTGCCGGTGGAAATGGATGGTCCGACGATGCTGGCCCTGAGCGCGGCGCGGCCCGCCGGGGTTGCGGTGGAAGCGATGGTATGGGGCCGCATGCCGCTGGCGTTCTCGGCGCGCTGCTTCACGGCGCGCCATTTCCGGCTGCGCAAGGATGCCTGCGAGTTCCGCTGCGAGGGATACCCCGACGGGCTCGTGGCCAGCACGGGCGAGGGGCAGGCGTTCTTCACGCTGAACGGCATCCAGACCCAGAGCGCGACATGCCTGGACCTGTGCGCCGAGGTGTCGGCGATGGCCGATGGCGGCATCGACTACATGCGGGTCAGCCCCCACGCGAGCGGCACGGGCGAAGCCATCGCCCACCTTGACGAGATCCGGCGCGCACAGCGCCCGGCGTCGCCCAGCCCGGTCATGCCGGCGGACGCCACCCCAAGCAATGGCTACTGGAGCGGCAGACCCGGCATCGGCTGGGTGGCCGAGGAGGCAGGTACATGACGTTGATCAATACGCTGGTGACGCGCGTGAACCGGCGCCTGCCGGCACCGCTGCGTGCCGCCCCGCTGGTGGTGGCCCTGGAGGCGATGCGCCGGGCCGGCTGGCTCGAACCGCCTGAGGCGCTCGATGGCCGCACGTTCTCGCTGACCGTCGACGACATGGGTCTGGAGGTCCGCTTCCACTGCCGCGATGGACAGTTCCGGATGGGGCCGTTCGATGGTGCCGGCACCGACCTGACGCTGCATGCCGGCGCGCTGAGCTACCTGCACCTGATCAGCGGCGACGCCGACACCGATACGCTGTTCTTCCAGCGGCGGCTGTCGATCCGGGGCGATACGGCGCTGGGGCTCGAAGTGAAGTACTGGCTCGATGCCGCGCCCCGGCCCGACTGGCTCGGCCCGCTCGCGCGGCGCCTGACGCTGCTGTTCCCGGAGCCGCGTCCGGCGTAGCGGCGGTGGCGGTGGCAGCGGCGGCGCGTCGACCTGCTAGAACTCCGGCATGACGCTGCCGTAGTGCGTGCCGCGCTGCTTGTAGCAGTGGCTGGCGCGCAGCACCGCACCGGGCGCATCGGCCAGTTCGTTCATGGCACTGAAGCGTGCCAGCGTGGCGCGCAGTTCGAGTTCGCTGCGTGCGTGGACCATGGCGAACAGGTTGAACTGCCAGGACGGCAGCCGGCGTGGCCGGCGGAAGCACATCGTGACGTAGGGCACGTGCGCCAGCCGGTTGCCGATGGCGTCTACGCGCGCATCGGGCAGGTTCCAGACACACATCACGTTGTGGGTATAGCCGAAATGGCGATGGCGCAGGATGGCGCCGAAGCGGCGGATCACGCCGGACTGGCGCCACGCCGCGAGCCGCCGGAGCGTTTCGGCCAGCGGCAGGCCCAGGTCGGCGCGGTACTCACGTTCCAGCGGCAGGTCGATCGGCTTCTGGCCGACGTCGGCCGCGATGGCGGCCAGCACGCCGTCGAGCTGCCGGCGCTCCCGCGCGCCCGCCACGAACCAGAGGTTGTAGCGATGGCCGTCGCGCACGTGGCTCTGGCTGATGGCGGGATCGTTGTTGATGCGCTCGACCACGCGTTCGAGCCGCGCCACGGGGATGGCCAGCCCGGCGACGGTGCTGGCGCCGATGGTATTGGGCGCGAACACGGCGCCGATGCGGCTGATGCGGCCGCAGCCGACATCGCGCGCCAGCAGGCTCAGGACGGTGTGTTCGGCAAGGCCGAACGCCTCGCCGGTGCGGAGATAGGGACGCGCATGTAGCGGAAAGTCGTGCTGGATGCGCTGGTAGAGCAGGTTTTCATCGAACATGGCGGGCGACCGGGACAAGGCGTAGCACAAGGCGTGCGGCAGGGCGTCGATGCGCAGGGGCCTGGTGTTGCTATGAACCGGAGCACGCCCGCGTCATGCGGGCATCATCATGTGGAAGTTCGGCCGTCCTCTCGTTGACCCGTATCAAGCGGCGTCGAGATGGTAGGTCGGTTGCCCGGTGCCGCGCCGTTCCAGGCGCACGGCCAGCAGCGCAATGCCAAGCGCGGCCAGCGGTGCCAGAGCGGCAATCCAGGGCAGCGCCCCGAGACCCAGGCCGCGTTCCACCACCACGCCGCCGAGCCAGGCACCCAGTCCATTGCCGAGGTTGAACGCGGCGATGTTGAAGCTCGACGCCAGATTCTGACCTGCGCCCTGGGCGTGGCGCAGCACGCGCAGTTGCAGCGGCGAGACCGTGGCAAACGCCGCCACGCCGAGCAGCCCGACGAAGCCCACCATGCCGGCGGGGACATGCGTCACCAGGGTCATCGTGGCGAGCACCAGCGCCAGGGCCAGCAGCGCGCCGAGCAGGGCGCCGGTCGGGCGGCGGTCCGCCATGCGGCCGCCCAGCAGGTTGCCGACGATCATGCCCGCGCCAAACAGCAGCAGGATCGGTGACACCGCACTTTCTCCAAATCCGGTAACGCGTGTCAGCAGCGGCTGGATATAGGTGATCACGGCGAACACGCCCATCGACTGCAGCACGGTCATCAGCAGGCCGAGTTGCACCTGCGGCCGCACGATGGTGCGGAGTTCGTCGGCCAGGCGCGGCGGCTTGCTGTTGTCGCGGCTGGACTGCACGAACAGCGCGATCACGGCGAACGAGACCACGCCGATGGCGGTCATGGCCCAGAACGTGGCGCGCCAGCCGGCGTGCAGCCCGAGCCAGGCGCCGGCGGGCATGCCGAGCAGCGTGGCCAGCGTGAGGCCCGAGAACATGATCGAGATGGCCGAGGCGCGGCGGTTCGGCGGCACCAGGCTGGTGGCCACCACGGCGCCGACGCCGAAGAACGTGCCGTGTGTCAGCGAGGTCAGCACGCGGGCGATCATCAGCGTGGTGTAGTCGGGCGCCAGCGCGCACGCCGCGTTGCCGATCGTGTAGATTGCCATCAGGCCCATCAGCACGGCCTTGCGCGGCATGCCGCGCGTGAGCAGCGTCAGGATGGGCGCGCCGGCAAAGACGCCGAGCGCGTAGCCGGACACCAGCATGCCGGCGGCGGCGATGCTGACGCCAAGGTCGGCCGAGACCTGCAGCAGCAGGCCCATGATCACGAATTCGGCGCAGCCGATGCCGAACGAGCCGGCGGTCAGCGCATAGAGCGCGGCCGGCAGGCGGGTGCCCGCGGGGACGGCTTGGGTGGGGGACATAGGGTTCTCCATCTGGAATCGGCGCAGTCTCCGCCTTTTCCATTCTCTAAAAAACAGGGAAAATCGAGATTCACTTTCTCGAAAGCATTGAAAATCCATGGAACGTCTCGGCGACATCGCGCTGTTCCTGCGCGTTCTGGACCTCGGCTCGATCAGCGCCGCCGCGCGCAGCCTCGATCTGTCGGTGGCGGTAGCCAGCCAGCGGCTGCAACGGCTGGAGCGAGAACTGGGGGTTCGGCTGCTGCATCGGACCACACGGCGGCTGCACGCCACGCCCGAAGGCGCGATCCTGGCGGAGCAAGGCCGGACGCTGGTGGAGGAGCTGGAAGGCTTGGCGGGATCGTTGCGGCAGTCTGGGAGCGGCGTAACCGGCACATTGCGCCTGACGACCTCGGCGTCATTCGGCCGGCTTTATGTTTCGCCGCTGTTGCCGGAATTCCTCCGGACGCATCCGGGGCTCAGTGTCAGCATCCACCTCAACGACAACGTGCTCGATCTGGTGAGCAGCGGCTTTGACCTGGCCATCCGCATCGGCGTCCTCGACGATTCCTCGCTCGTGGCCCGCAAGCTGGCCGTCAACCGCCGGCTGCTGTGCGCCTCGCCGGAATACCTGGCCGAACATGGCTGGCCGCAGACGCCTGAGGATCTGGCTCGGCATCAGTGCCTGGTGCTGGTCGGCGCGCAGGGGCGTGCCGATATCTGGCGATTCGACGATGGCAAGGGAGGGGAGACCGCAGTGCGGGTGCGCGGCCGGGTGGAAGCCAATACCGGGGAATTACTGTCCGATGCGGCGTTGGCCGGTTTCGGCATCGCATTGCATTCGACCTGGCATATCTGCGAGGACCTGCGTGCGGGACGGCTCGTGCAGGTTTTGCCTGAATATCCGGTGGCTGACAGCGGCATCTATGCGGTCATGCCCCAGCGCAAGCTGGTGCCGCAGCGCGTGCGCGCCTTTGTCGATTTCCTGGCCGAGCGGTGGCGGGATTATCCACCGGGAGTGCCGCGGCCCGCAACGCCGGGAAGTCCCGCCTTGGGATTGCCACGCGTGTGAACTACAGTCGTTGGTTTGGTATGGCGCGGGCCGGGGCATGCAACAGGTTGCCTAATTCTTGAGCAGTCCGACGCGATGCCGCGAGAATTGGGCCAGAGCGGCCCGAAGCTGCAAATTATCCACAGAAGCTGTGGATATCCTCAACGTGGTCCAGCCCACCGAGTCTTTGCATCGATTCCGGCAGGCTCGGGCTTCATTGCCGCCTAATTGTCCGCTTCATGCCCGCTATGCGCAGGATCAGGTTTGCCGTTGCCATGATTGGCGCCATCGCCGCCGTCCAGTTGGGCGGTTGCGTGGCGTACTACCGCGTGCCCTCCGACGCGCCGTTCGCCAGCGTCCGGCTGGTCAGCAATACCGACGAGCGCACCACCTTCAGCGTGCTCGATCCCGCCAAATGCCCCAAGCCAATGCCGCTGGTATTGGCGGGCACCGGCAAACAACTGGCGGCGATGGGGCGGGATTCGGATCTGGGGATGGCCGGAGAATCGCCCGAGCCGCCGTCGCGCACGCGCGAACGCAAGGTGATGACGGGCCAGCGGCTGTATCTGGCGGTTACCTCGTACGCCGCGCCGCCGGCCGAGGAAATGCGCTGCGCGGTGGGCGTCTCGTTTATCCCGCAGGCCAATGCGTCTTATGAAATCCGGTATACGCGCGACGATGCCGCCGCGCATTGCGCGGTGCGCGTACAGCGTTTGCAGAGGCGTGCGGACGGGAGCGTGGGGCAGGCTCCGGAACCGACCCAGCAGGGGTTCCGGGCCTTGCGTGCGGAGTATCTTTGCGAGGGCAATGCTGCCGCCCGGTAGCGGGCGGCAGCGGCAGGACAAGGCGCTCAGGCTTCCTGTTCGATCAGGAAACGCTCGGGGCGCTTGCCCAGCCAGGCCGGCGCGCGGCCGCGGCCCGACCAGGTCTTGCCGCTCTTCGGGTCACGGTATTTCGGGGGCAGTGCCGACACCTTGCGGGCCGCTGAATTGGCGCCGGCCGGACGGCCGCGCCGACGCTTCGGGGCAATATCCTCGACGGTCAGGTCGTAATCCGACATCAATTGCCGAATCTGCTCGATCACGTTGGACACTTCATTGGCGCGAACTTCGCTGAGCTTGGCTTCGAGTGCTTCTTTTTCCGCCAGCAGTTGCTTGTAGGTCGGCATTTTATAGATCCCCGTTACAGGTTGGCGGCGGATTGCCGTGGTCGCAATCTGGCCCGCGTATCGAAAATATTACAAACTAAAACCGGAAAAGCCTAATTCAAACGCTGAATTGCGCAAAAAAAGTTCCGGTCAACGCAGAAATCCGTCGCAACGCCTTTTTATCAACCACGAATGAGGCGGCGGGATTAATGCGCCGGGTCAGATCCTAACAGACTGATAAAACGGGGCAAGCCAATGGCGCCGGCTGGATGGGGAAATTCCGGTCGCTAATCGGAACATTCCGGTGCCTTGCCGGAAATCGTCGGCGACCAGTCAGCCCTGATATTTTTGTCATGTTGCTGACTGCCGCCAATAAAAAACCCCCGCGTGGAAAGTGCGCGGGGGCTGCAATTCCACCGGTCATCCCAGGTGGAGGAGACATCGTTCTCGGTATCGGATTTTCAGATCGCCCAGCCGCCGGCATAAAACGCGGCGAGTGCCACGGCGATGGCAACCGTACCGATATTCAGCTTGCGCCATTCACCGGCGACGATGCGGCCGATCACCAGTGTGCAGAAGCCCAGCATGATGCCGGTGACGATATTGCAGGTCAGTACGATAAAGACCGCGCAGACCAGCCCGGCCAACGAATCGACCAGGTCGTCCATATGCAGGCGCGATACGCTCGACAGCATCAGCAGGCCCACGTACATCAGCGCGGGCGCCGTGGCGTACGACGGTACCAGCGCGGCCAGCGGCGAGAAGAACATCACGGCGAGGAACAGCGCGCCCACGGTCACGGCCGCCAGGCCGGTGCGCGCGCCGGCAGCCACGCCAACGGTCGATTCGATATAGGCGGCCGCCGGGGCGCCGCCGAAGAAGGCCGAGAAGATCGAGCTGACCGAATCGGCGGTCAGCGCACGGCCGCCGTTGTGGATGCGGCCGCTGGCGTCGAGCTGGTTGGCCTGGCCGGCCACCGCGCGGATCGTGCCCGTGGCGTCGAACACGGCGGTCATGACCAGCGCCAGCACGCTCGGCAGCACGGCGGCCGAGAGCGCGCCGCGGATGTCCATCGCACCGATCAGCGAGGCCTGGCCCGGCGCCGAAAGCGAGGGCAGGGCGAACACGCCGGTGTACTTGACGGCCGGGTCGAACGCGAGGCCCAGCGCGGAGATCGCCACGATGACCAGCAGGATGCCGCCCGGCACGCGGCGGCGTTCCAGGCCGAAGATCGCGGCCAGCCCCAGCACCGACATCATGACCGGAAAGGCGGTGATATGGCCCAGCGCCACGGGCAGGCCGGGACCGGGATTCTTGACCACGAGGCCCACCTCGTTCGAGGCGATCAGCAGCAGGAACAGCCCGATGCCGATACCCGCCCCGTGCGCCACGCCAGCCGGCAGGTTGCGCAGGATCCACGAGCGCACGCCGGTCACCGAGATCGCCGTAAACACCACGCCCATCAGGAACACCGCGCCGAGCGCCACGGCGGGCGACAGTTTCTGCCCGAGCACCAGGCCGAACGCCATGAACGCGGTCAGCGAGATGGCGCAGCCGATGGCGATCGGCAGCTTGGCCCACAGGCCCATCAGCAGCGAGCCGAACGCGGAGGTCAGGCAGACCGCCACGAACACGGCGCTGGTGTCGAAGCCGGCCTTGCCGAGCATGCCCGGCACCACGAACACGGCATAGACCATGGCCATGAAGGTGGTGACGCCGGCCACTACCTCGCGGCGCTGCGTGCTGCCGCGTGCGCTGATCTGGAAATACCGGTCGAGCTTGCCGCCGGCCTGTGCCGGCCGGGCGGCCACGTCCTGCGCATCCTGCGCGTCCGCTATCGACGGATAGGGCTGTTCGATCATGGTGTTGTCTCCTTGCTGGGGCGCTGCGCGCGTCCGCGTACGGATCGGGCGTCAGCCTCGTCTCACGTGGTTCTGGTGCGAGGGCGGAGCGCCCGGCGGCATCGGCAAGGGTGCGGGTGTCTCGTCCTCGGTGTCCGGCCAGGCACGGCCGGGTGCCGGTCGGCGCCTCTGGCGGGCGGGATCTGGCGAGGCTCAAAGGTAGGCGAGGCCCGGCGGCGGGTCATCATCGGGTGCGCATGCGCAACATGCCCCGCGCCGAATATCCACGGGGCGGCGGTGCTTTGCGCGGCTCAGGGATTTCCCTCGGTGGGCCGGAATCGGGCGCACGGGGCGCGCCATGCGTCACAACGCGCCGATTCCGCTAAAGCTGGCCGCCGCGCGGCCGATAGCCCTTTGGCAACACCCATATTCATAGACCGAGCCAGCGGAGCACAGCATGACCAGCGCGATGAGAGACATCGACGAGCGCACCAACCTGACCAACAACAACCAGTTCGAGTTGCTGTTGTTCCGTCTGGGCGATGCGAACCACAGCGGACAGTCCGAACTGTTCGGCATCAACGTATTCAAGGTGCGGGAAATCCTGGTCATGCCGTCCGTGACCACCGTGGTGGGCGCCGAGCCGTCCATCCTCGGCATGGCCGACATCCGCGGCCAGGTGATCCCGGTGATCGACTTGCCGCGCCTGCTCGAATGCACGCCGAAGTCGGGCCTGAACATCATGCTCGTGACCGAGTACGCGCGCTCGACCCAGGGTTTCGCGGTGGAGGCCGTCGAGGAAATCGTGCGGCTCGAATGGAGCCAGGTCATCTCGGCCGAAACCAGCGTCAAGGGCGGCCTGGTCACCAGCATCGCCAAGCTCGATGCCGGCGGCGACAATCCGCGCCTGGTGCAGGTGCTGGACGTCGAGCAGATCCTGCGTGACGTGCTGCCGACCCGCCAGCCCGATGTGGACCCGTCCACGGTGGGTCCGCAACTGACCATCCGCCCGGGCACCAAGATCCTGTGCGCCGACGATTCCGCGCTCGCACGCGGCCTGATCGAGAACGGCCTCAAGGCCATGGGCGTGCCCGTGGTGATGACCAAGACCGGCCAGGAAGCCTGGGAGATGCTTGGCCAGATCGCCGACCTGACCGCCAGCCAGGGCAAGTCGATCCGCGACGAGGTGGCACTGGTGCTGACCGACCTGGAAATGCCCGAGATGGACGGCTTCACGCTGACGCGCAAGATCAAGGCCGATGCCCGCCTGAAATCGCTGCCCGTGGTCATCCACTCGTCGCTGTCCGGCGAGGCCAGCGAGGAACACGTGCGCAAGGTGGGCGCCGATGCCTACGTGTCGAAGTTCCTGGCGAAGGATCTGGCCGATACGATCCGCGGGGTGCTGGCGCGGCATCCGTAAATCATCGGCGTTGCTTCTGCCGGTAGTCTTGCGCCCCTCTCCCGCGCTGCGAGAGAGGGGCTGGGGGGTGCGCATAAATCCGTCGCCAACGCAACATTACCCCTGCATTGCCGTTTGCCCAAAAAAAAGGCAGTCCAGCTCGATCCAGCGCCGGCGCGGCCTGGCGGGCTGTCAAGAGGGCAGATATCCACGCAAGCTGTGGATAGTTCCTACTTCGGCTGCTGCACCGTGCGCAGGTACGGCTTCAGTGTCTTGAACCCTTCCGGATACTTCTTCTTCGCGTCCTCGTCGGAGACCGAGGTCGGGATGATCACGTCGTCGCCCGGCTTCCAGTTGACGGGCGTGGCCACCGTGTGCTTCGCGTTGAGCTGGAGCGAATCGAGCAGGCGCAGCACCTCGTCGAAATTGCGCCCGGCGCTCATCGGATAGACCATCATCGCCTTGACCTTCTTGTCCGGGCCGATCCAGAACACCGCGCGGATCGTGGCGTTGTCCACGGCGGTGCGCGGGCCGCTGCCGCTGGCCTCGGGGTGGATCATGTCGTAGAGCTTGGCCACGTTGAGGTCGGCGTCGCCGATCATCGGGTAGTTCACGGCCGTGCCCTGCGTTTCCTCGATGTCCCTGGCCCAGCGCGAGTGGTCGGTCACGGGATCGATCGACAGGCCGATGACCTTGGTGTTGCGCTTGTCGAACTCGGGCTTCAGCTTGGCCATGTAGCCCAGTTCGGTGGTGCAGACGGGCGTGAAGTCCTTGGGATGCGAGAACAGGATGGCCCAGCTGTCGCCGATCCATTCGTGGAAGTTGATCTTGCCCTCGGTGGTGTCTGCGGTGAAGTCGGGGGCGGTTTCGCCAATGCGGATGGCCATGGTTCAGGCTCCTTCGATGCAATGCACAGGGTTGGATGGGACAACGGATACCTGCGGGCGTGCGTGGGCAGGCACGCGGGGCGCAATCCAGTATAGGAACTGGCGCGGCCGATGCAGGGTATCACGCGCGTCACACCGGGCGGCAAGGCTAGTCCGGCCGCTCCAGGTCGGCAATCACCGCCCGCAGGAAGCGCGCGGCCTCGCCGCCGGTGACCACGCGGTGGTCGAAGGTCAGCGAGAGCGGCATCACGCGGTGTACCGCCGGCACCCCGCCCGCGGCCACCACTTCGTCGCGGATGCGGCCGGCGCCGAGAATGGCCACCGTGGGCGGCACCACGATCGGCGCGGCGTAGCGGCCGGCGATCATGCCGAAGTTCGAGAGCGTGATCGTGTTGCCGCGCATTTCCTCGGGGGCGATGGTCCGCGCCAGCACGTCGCCCCGCATGCGGTCGAGCCCGCCGCGCAGGTCGGCCGCATCGCGCTGGCCCACGTTGCGCAGCACCGGCACGAACAGCCCCTCGGGCAGGTCTGCGGCAATGCCCACGTCGATCCGCTCCAGCAGGTGCCGGCGCCCGGTCTTGCCCTCGTACCAGGCATTGAGCGCCGGCTCGGCGCGCACGCCGGCCACGAGTGCGCGCACAAGCCGGATCGTCACGTCATGGCCGGCGCCGGATGTCCCCGACGTGCCGGGTGCCTGCCAGGCATGCAGGTCGGCGTCGTCCATCACGGTCGCGGCCGCCACCTCGCTCTGGGCGCGCGCCATGTTCTGGGCCATCGCGCGCCGCACGCCCCGCACGATGTCGGCCGGGCCGTTCTCGGCCAGCGTCGTGGCCACGCGCTGTACATCCGTGGCGGTGATCACGCCATCGCGGCCCGAGGGCGTGACCATGGCGAGGTCAACGGCCAGCTTGCGCGCCAGCGCCCGTACCGCCGGCGTGGCGCGCAGGCCGTGGCCGCCCGGTACGCCAGCGGCGCCCACGCGTGTCTCGCCCTCGCGCACCACGTGCGTGCCGACCTTGACCGCGCCCACCACGGTGCCGGCATCGTCGGACGCGCCGGCCCCCTCGAAGCCCACCAGCGCGGCGCCCAGGTGCACGATGTCGCCAGGCTGGGCGAACAGCCGCGCCACCTGCCCGCTGAACGGCGACGGAATCTCGACGATGGCCTTGGCGGTCTCCACCGACAGCAGCGGACCGTCAGCCTCGATGCGGTCACCGGGTTTGACATGCCACGCCACGATCTCCGCTTCCTGCAGGCCCTCGCCAAGGTCGGGCAGCTTGAAGATCCGCATCGTCGTCTCCTTGTCGGCGCAATCCCGTCATGCGGCATCGAGCGCGCGGCGCGCGGCATCGACGATCTGGGCCACTGATGGCAGGTAGCTGTGCTCCAGCCGTGCCAGCGGTACCACGGTGTCATAGCCGGTCACGCGCTGCACCGGGGCGCTCAGCGAATAGAGGCCGGCGTCGGCAAGGTTGGCCGCGATCTCGGCGCCCAGTCCGGCCGTGCGCGGCGCCTCGTGGACAATCACGCAGCGGCCGCTCTGCGCCACCGATTCGAGGATGGTCTCCATGTCGAGCGGCTTCAGCGTGGCCACGTCGATCATGGCCGCCGAGATGCCTTCGTCCGCCAGCGCATCGGCGGCGGCCAGCGTCTCCTGCACCATCGCGCCCCAGCTGACCAGCGTCACGTCGGCGCCTTCGCGCAGCGTGAAACAGGCGTCGAGCGGCAGCGCCTGCCCGTCGTCGGCCACCTCCTGGCGGAACAGCCGGTACAGCCGGGTTGGCTCGAAGAAGATCACCGGGTCGGGGTCGCGGATGGCGGCCAGCAGCAGCCCGTAGGCCCGGGCCGGCGATGACGGCATGACCACGCGCACCCCCGGCATATGCGCGAACAGCGCCTCGGGGCTCTCGGAATGGTGCTCGGGCGCGTGGATGCCGGCGCCGCTCGGCGCACGCACGACCATCGGGCAGCTCAGCCGGCCGCGCGTGCGATGCCGCATGTGGCCGGCGTGGTTCAGGATGTTGTCGATCGCCGGGTAGATGAAGCCGGCGAACTGGATCTCGGGTACGGGCCGGAGCCCCATGGCCGCCATGCCGACGGCCGCGCCGACGATGCCGCCTTCGGCCAGCGGGGTGTCGATCACGCGCGCCTCGCCAAAGCGGGCCTGCAGGCCCACCGTGGCGCGGAACACGCCGCCGTTGACGCCGATGTCCTCGCCGAGCAGGACCACGTCAGGGTCGTGCGCGAGCGCGTGGGCCAGCGCCAGGTTCACGGCTTCGACCAGGTTCAGTTCAGCCATGATCGGTCTCCCCGGGCTGGGTGGCGTACTGCCGGGCCGTGTCGAGCTGCGCGGCCAGGGCATCGGGCAGCGTTTCATACAGGCAGTCGAACATCGCGGACACATCGGGGTGGGGCAGGGCGAGATAGGCCTGCACGGCATCGCCGACGGCCTGCTGGCATTCGGCGACCAGCGCCTCCTCGCGCGCCGCATCCCAGGCGCCAAGGCTCGCCAGATAGCTGCGCAGGCGCGCAATGGGTTCGTGGCGCCAGGCTTCCCTGACGGTGGCTTCGTCGCGGTAGCGCGAGGCATCGTCGGCGGTGGTGTGGTCGCCCAGCCGGTAGGTCACGGCCTCGACCAGCGCCGGGCCGCCGCCAGCGCGGGCATGTCCGATGGCCTCGCCCACGCGCTGCCGCACGGCTATCACGTCGTTGCCGTCGACCTGCTCGCCGGGCATGCCCGCCGCGATCGCCTTTTGCGCCAGCGTGGCGGCAGCGGTCTGCTTGCCGCGCGGCATCGAGATGGCCCACTGGTTGTTGTTGATGACGATGACCAGCGGCACCTGCCAGGCGCCGGCCATGTTCATGCCCTCGTAGAAGCCCCCGTTCGAGGTGCCGCCGTCGCCGATCAGGCAGACCGCCACGGCGCCGGGCCGGCGCAGCTTCAGCGCATAGGCGATGCCGGCCGCATGCCCGACCTGCGTCCCGATCGGCACGCAGTTGCCGAAGTCGTGCGGCACCGCCGCAAACGCGCTGCCGCGCTCGTCTCCGCCCCAGTACAGCAGGCTCTCGGTCATCGTGACGCCCCGCACAAACTGCGCCGCGTGGTCGCGGTAGGAGGGCACCAGTACATCGTCGGCCTGCATCGCCGTGGCCACCCCCACGCCCACGGCTTCCTGCCCGAGCGCCGAGGCGAAGGTGCCGATCTGGCCCGTGCGCTGCATGGCGATGGCCTTGAGGTCGAACTGGCGCGTCAGCACCATGGCGCGGTAGAGCGGCAGCAGCGCCGCCGGATCACGGGCGAGGTCGGGAAGCTCGGACGCGGGCGCGCCCTCGGGACTCAGGTAACGGGTAAAGCCGATTTCGAAGCGCGCAACAGTGCCCATGTGGGGGTCTCCTTGTGCGGTGCGGCGGAGCATCTTTTGAATGCTGCTGCTTTCGACTATAGGAGACGGCGCACGGGAATGGGCGTGCGGTGGCGCGCATGAAACGCGCGGAGGTTGCGCCCCGCTCCCGTGAGCGGGAGACGGGCGGAAAACCCGAACTTTCCGCATGTGCTTATGCACGCCTTCCCATATGCACCCACCGTATAACGCGGCGCGATTTGATTCGTTGTCTGCGCAATGCCGGATCCCTACAGTGCATGGCTTGTGCTTTTCCCCCAGAGAGCCTCACATGACATTCGCAGTCGATACCCTCCAGGATTTCGAGGTCCGTCCGTTCGATGCCGCGCTTGGTGCC
Source organism: Cupriavidus agavae (assembly GCF_004217045.1). Lineage (GTDB taxonomy): Bacteria > Pseudomonadota > Gammaproteobacteria > Burkholderiales > Burkholderiaceae > Cupriavidus > Cupriavidus agavae. Next base: position 572,704 of record NZ_SGXM01000002.1, on the reverse strand, counting down.
GAAGTGGTGGGCCTGGACCTGAGCCAGCCGCTGTCCGCCGAGGATTTCCGGCGTATCCACCGCGCCCATCTCGACCACCACGTGGTGGTGTTCCGCGACCAGCGCATCACGCCCGCGCAGCAGATTGCGTTCAGCCGCCGCTTCGGGCCGCTGCAGATCCACGTGCTGAACCAGTTCCAGCTGGCCAATCATCCCGAGATCCTGATCGTCTCGAACGTGCTGAAGGACGGCAAGCCGATCGGGCTTGGCGACGCGGGCCATTTCTGGCATTCGGACCTCTCGTACAAGGAGACGCCGAGCCTCGGCTCGCTGCTGCATGCCATCGAACTGCCGTCGGAAGGCGGCGACACGCTGTTTGCCAACATGCACGCCGCGTGGGAAGGGCTGCCGGCCCGCCTGCAGCACAAGGTCGCAGGACTCTGCGCCGAGCACACCTATCTGGCGCGCTACGCCGAGCTGCAGCAGCGCAGCCCGTGGCGCCCGAACCTGACGCCGGAGCAGATTGCCCAGGTCAAGCCGGTGGTCCAGCCCGTGGTGCGCACGCATCCGGAGACGGGCCGCAAGGCGCTGTTCGTCAGCGAGCATTTCACGACACGCATTGTCGGCCTGCCCGAGGACGAGAGCCGCGCGCTGCTCGACACGCTGTTCGCCCACAGCGTGCAGCCGGCATACGTGTACCGCCACCAGTGGCGCGCGCATGACCTCGTGTTCTGGGACAACCGCTCGCTGCTGCATCTGGCCGCCGGCACGCCCGACCACCTGCGCCGCGTGATGTACCGCACCACGATCGAGGGCGATACGCCGTTCTGATCCGCTTACCCCAAGAACCTGCAGTCCGCAACCGCCAAACGGAGCCCCCGCATGTCCCTGCGCACGTCGCTGTATTCGTCCGCCACCACCCTGACCCGGCGCGCCGCGCTGGCGCTGCTGACCGCCGGCCTGGCCGTCACCGGCACCGCGCATGCGGAGGGCAGGATCCGCATCGCCGAGCAGTTCGGCGTGGTCTACCTGCTGCTGAACGTGGCACGCGACCAGCAACTGATCGAGAAGCACGGCAAGCAGCAGGGGGTCGACGTCAAGGTCGAGTGGACCCAGCTTTCGGGCGGCTCGGCCGTGAACGACGCGCTGCTGTCGGGTGCGATCGACATCGCCGGTGCCGGCGTGGGGCCGCTGCTGACGCTGTGGGACCGCACCCATGGCCGCCAGAACGTCAAGGGCGTGGCATCGCTCGGCAACTTCCCGTACTACCTGGTCTCGAACAATCCGAAGGTGAAGTCGATTGCCGATTTCACCGAGAAGGACCGCATTGCGTTGCCGGCCGTGACGGTCTCGGTGCAGTCGCGCGTGCTGCAACTGGCTGCCGCGAAGCAGTGGGGCGACAAGGAGTTCAACCGCCTCGACAAATGGACCGTGGCCGTGCCGCATCCGGATGCGGCCGCTGCCGTGATCTCGGGCGGCACCGAGATCAACAGCCATTTCGGCAACCCGCCGTTCCAGGAGCAGGAGCTGGCCGGCAACCCGAACGCGCGCATCGTGCTCAATTCGTATGATGTGCTCGGCGGCCCGGCCTCCGCGACGGTGCTCTATGCCACCGAGAAGTTCCGCAGCGAGAACCCGAAGACCTATCGCGCCTTTGTCGATGCGCTGGCCGAGGCTGCCCAGTTCGCCACGAAGAACCCCGAGGCGGCTGCCGATCTGTACATCCGCGTCAACAAGGCGAAGATTGACCGCGCGCTGCTGGTCAGGATCCTGAAGAACCCGCAGGTGCAGTTCAAGATCACGCCGCAGAACACGTTCGTGCTGGCGGATTTCATGCACCGCGTTGGCGCGATCCGGAACCAGCCGAAATCGTGGCAGGACTATTTCTTCCAGGACGCGGCCACCGCGCAGGGGAGCTGACATGGCGGAATCCGTGCATGGCGGCGCGCGTCTGCGCGTGGTCTCGCCGCCGCAGCCGCTGCTGCAGGTGGACAATGTCTCGCTGGAGTACCGCACCGCGCAGCGCGTGGTGCGCGCCACGCACCGGGTGAGCTTCGACGTGCATGCGGCGGATCGCTTCGTGCTGCTGGGGCCGTCCGGGTGCGGCAAGTCCACGCTGCTCAAGGCCGTGGCCGGTTTCGTGCCACCGGCCGAGGGCGAGATCCGGCTTGACGGCCAGCGCGTGCGCGCGCCGGGGCCGGACCGCATCGTCGTGTTCCAGGAGTTCGACCAGTTGCCGCCGTGGCAGACGGTGAAGCAGAACGTCATGTTCCCGCTGCGCCAGTCGGCCCGGCTGTCGAAGCCGGAGGCCGCCGACCGGGCGATGCACTACCTCGACAAGGTGGGCCTGGCCGCATTTGCCGATGCGTACCCGCACACGCTGTCGGGCGGCATGAAGCAGCGCGTGGCGATTGCCCGGGCGCTGGCCATGCGCCCCAAGGTGCTGCTGATGGACGAGCCGTTCGCCGCGCTCGACGCGCTGACGCGCCGCCGCATGCAGGAGGAGCTGCTGGCGCTGTGGGACGAGGCGGGCTTCACGCTGCTGTTCGTCACGCACTCGATCGAGGAGGCGCTGGTGGTGGGCAGCCGCATCCTGCTGCTGTCGCCGCATCCGGGGCGCGTGCGGGCCGAGCTGAACAGCCACCACTTCTCGCTGGCGAGCCAGGGCAGCGCGGAGTTCCAGCACGCGGCGCAGCGCATCCACCAGATGCTGTTCGAGGCGCCTGTCGAGCCGCCCGCCACCCATGACCGCGCCAGGGCTGCGGGGAGCCATTGACCATGACCACGTTTCAGACCACGATCCGTCCCGAGTACGAACGCACACTGGAGCCGTTCACGGCGGTGCCGCTGTCGCGCGGCCTGCCATGGTATCGCCAACTCTGGCAGCAGGGCTGGCTGCGCAAGGCCGCGATCCTGCTGGCGCTGGCCTTGTTCTGGGAGATCGCCGCGCGCTTCCAGGACAACGACCTGCTGCTGCCGACCTTCCTGTCCACCGCGCGTGCCTTCGGCGAGGCCGTGGCCAGCGGCGAATTGCCGGGCAAGGCGGCGGTATCGTTGTCGGTGCTGCTGCAGGGTTACGCGGCGGGCATCGTGCTGGCGTTCGTGCTGACCACGCTGGCGGTGTCCACGCGGCTCGGCCGCGACCTGCTGGAGACGCTGACCGCGATGTTCAACCCGCTGCCGGCGATCGCGCTGCTGCCGCTGGCGCTGCTGTGGTTCGGGCTCGGCAGCAAGAGCCTGATCTTCGTGCTGGTGCATTCGGTGCTGTGGCCGCTGGCACTGAACACCTACGCCGGCTTCCGGGGCGTGCCGGAAACGCTGCGCATGGCGGGGCGCAACTACGGCCTGCGGGGCCTGCGCTACGTGGTGCTGATCCTGGTGCCGGCCGCGCTGCCGGCCATCCTGTCGGGCCTCAAGATCGGCTGGGCCTTTGCCTGGCGCACGCTGATCGCGGCAGAACTGGTGTTCGGCGCGTCGTCGGGCAAGGGCGGGCTGGGCTGGTACATCTTCCAGAACCGCAACGAGCTGTACACCGACCGGGTATACGCGGGGCTGGCGACGGTGATCCTGATCGGGCTGGCCGTCGAAGGGCTGGTCTTCACCACGCTGGAGCGCCTGACCGTGCGCCGCTGGGGCCAGCAGCACTGAATCCACCGCTTGCCGGCGCCCTGCGGGCGGCGTATCGTCTCGGGTCATGACTGCGATCCATCATGCCGCCGCCCAGGGTTTTTCGACCCAGGCCGATGCCTACGCCCGCGGGCGCCCCGACTATCCCGCTGCGCTGGCCGACTGGCTGCGCGGCACGCTCGGGCTGGCGCCCGGCCAGGTCGCCGTCGACCTTGGCGCCGGCACTGGCAAGTTCACCCGGCTGCTCGCGTCCACAGGGGCCAGCGTCATCGCGGTGGAACCGGTGGACGCCATGCGCGCCCAGCTTTCCTCGAAACTCCCCGATGTGCAGGCGCTGCCCGGCAGCGCGGAATCGATGCCGCTGCCCGATGCGAGCGTCGATGCCGTGGTCTGCGCGCAGGCGTTCCACTGGTTTGCCAACGAGGCCGCGCTGCGCGAGATTGGTCGCGTGCTCAAGCCGGGCGGCCGGCTGGGCCTGATCTGGAACGTGCGCGATGAATCGTTGCCGTGGGTGGCCCAGCTCACGGCGATCATGACGCCATACGAGGGCGACGCGCCGCGCTTCTACAAGGGCGACTGGAAGAAGGTGTTTCCGGCCGAGGGCTTCGGCCCGCTGGCGCTCACGACACTGCCTTACACGCACGATGGCCACCCGGAGCAGGTGATCGTGGACCGGATCATGTCGGTCAGCTTTATTGCCGCACTGCCAGCGGCGGAACAGGATGCCGTGCGTGCGCGGTTGCACGCGGTGATCGCGGATGACCCGACGCTGCGCGGGCACGACACCGTGTCGTTCCCGTACAGCACCGAAGCCTATTGCTGCGCGCGCCTGTAACGCCGGCCCAGGCGGTCAGGTGGCCGGCGCCAGCTGTTCGCGGTTGCGCGCGGCCAGCACCTGGCTCAGCACGAGCCCGCCCACGGCGCAGAGCGCGGCGAACAGGTACACGGCCGGATAGCCGCCCTGTTTGGCGATCACGCCGGCGATCGGGCCGGTCAGGCCGAGCGCGAAATCGAGGAACAGCGAATACGCGCCCAGCGCCGAGCCGCGGTTGGTGGCCGGCACGCGCCTGACCGCTTCCATGCCCAGCGACGGGAACACCAGCGAGAAGCCGAATCCGACCACGGCCGCGCCCGCCAGCGCCTGCCACGGCGCGTGCGCCATCCAGATGATGGCCAGCCCGGCCGCTTCCACGGCAAACGAGACCAGCGCCACCGGGTAGCCCCCAAAGCGCGAAATCGTGTCGGCCATCAGCAGGCGCGCCAGCACGAAGCAGGTACCCAGCGCGGTCAGCGCCAGCGCGGCGTGGTCCCAGCCGTGGCCCGCGTAGTACAGCGTGATGAAGGCGGTGATCGCGCCGAAGCCCACCGAACCCAGCGCCAGGCACACGCCGAACGGGGTCATGGCACGGAACACGCGCCGGAACGGCAGGCGCTCGCCCTTGAGGATCGGCACCGGCGGCCGGCGCCGCGCCACCAGCAGCGCCACGCCTGCCAGCGCCGTGGTGACCACGCCGATGATCGCCAGCCCGCCGAAGCCGGCCAGCACCACGCCCACGGGCGCCCCCACGGCCAACGCGCCATAGGTCGTCATGCCGTTCCACGAGATCACCTTGGCCGTGTGGCGCGAGCCCGCGCTGCCGATGCCCCAGGCGATGGTGCCCGTGGTCACCAGGCTCTCGCCGGCGCCCAGCATCAGGCGGCCGGCCAGCAGCCAGCCCAGCCCGAGCCAGTCAGTGCCCGCGAACAGCGCCGCCACGAGCGTCAGCACGCCGCTGCCGGTGACCAGCGCCATGCCGGTCAGCACCGAGCGCTTCGGCCCCTGTGTATCGCACAGCGTGCCGGCCCAGGGGCGGCTCAGCAGCGTGGCCAGGTACTGGACGCTGATGGCCAGCCCGGCCAGCACGGCGCTGTAGCCAAGATCGCCATGGACGAACCCGGGCACGACAGCCAGCGGCAGGCCCACCGCGAGGTAGGCGACAAAGTTGAAGGCAACGACCGAAAGAATCCTGCGGGTCACATTGCCGGGTTCGGCATCATCATGCGGCGGCGTGACCGGCGTGGTCGACAAGGGGCGGGAAGCAGACATCGTGATGTTGGGGGCGCGGGAAGGACGGGGATTCGGCCATCCCCGATGGGATAGACCTAGGGAAAACCCGTAAGGCGCCATGATACCGACATTGCCGCAAGGGCGTGCGGCGGTTTTGTATCGCAGTCTGTCCGGTCAGCGGTCCGGGGGCGCCGTTGTTGCGCGATTGACAACGATCCGGCCGTTCTATACGGTGGACGCCCGTTCCGCCCGCCATGCCCTCGCCATGCCTCGCAAAGCCGCCCAACTCTCAGAAGCCGACAAGCATTCCGCCGATGGCGGCGCCGTGGCCGTGGACCGTGCGCTGTTCGTGCTGTCGGCGTTCCGCGAAGGCGACACGGCGCTGGGGCTGGCCGAACTGGCCCAGCGCAGCGGCCTGTACAAGAGCACGCTGCTGCGCCTGCTGGCCTCGCTCGAACATGCCCGGATGGTGCAGCGCCACGCCGACGGCCGCTACGGGCTGGGTCCGGAGATCGCGCGGCTCAACGCGGTCTATGCGGCGTCGTTCTCGCTCGAACACGTGGTGGTGCCGGTCCTGCGCGATCTGGTGCGGGCCACCAACGAATCGGCGGCCTTCCACGTGGAGCAGGGCGAGCACCGCCTGTGCCTGTACCGCGTGGATTCGCCGCAGCCGGTGCGCGACCATATCCGCGCCGGCGACCTGCTGCCGCGCAACCGCGGTGCCGGCGGCCGGGTGCTGCGGGCATTTGCCGGGGCGCGCGGCGAGATCTACCAGCGCATCCGGGACGAAGGGGTCATCGCGCTGGTGGGCGACCGCAGCCCCGATATCGCCGGGGTCTCGTCGCCGGTGTTCGGTCCCGACGGCACGCTGCGCGGCGCGCTGACGCTGACTTGTCCGACGCCGAGGTTCTCAGGCGCGTTCCGTGCCCAGGTGCTGGACGCCGCCCGGGCGCTGACCGCCGCGCTGGGCGGCACGTTCCCGCCCTTGCAGCCGCTGCGCGAATCGGCGGACCCCGACGCCACGCCGCCGCTCGACGACTGAGTCTTCCGGGGCGGTGCATTTCAGTGCGTGACAACGGTCCCGTACCCGGCTTGTCGGGGGTGCCGCCCCGCCGGGCGCGCGGGCTATGATGCGTGTTTTCCGTCGCATCCATTCCTCCGTTCCGCACGTCGGGTCACCCTCCAGGCTTCTCGGGTCTACGTGTTAACGGCAGTCGCCCCCGGTAGCGTTAGAGGACAGAGACTCCCTTGCACCTGGCTCAGCAGACCATTCTCGTGGTCATGATGGTGGTTTTCTCCAGCACGCTGGTCATGGGCGCGGGGCTGGTGCTCGCGCTGCGCGCGAGCGATGCCGGCCGGCTGTGGGCCAGCGGCCACGTGGTGGCCTCGGGCGCGGGACTGGTGGTGGCGCTCGGTGCCAGCGCCGGCACCGGTTCGATCCAGGTGGCCGCGCTCGGCGCCGGTGGCTATCTGGTGGGACGGCTCATGATTTATCGCGGCGTGCGCGTCTACTACGGCCTGCCCGACCACCGCCTGCTGCTGCGTGGCATCGGCCTGATTACGGTGGTGCTGCTGGCGCTGGCCAGCGGGCTGGCCGACGGGCCGCTGCTGGTGCACGGCGTGGCCTACGGCATGCTGGCGATGCTGTCGTTCAGCACCATCGTCACGATGCTGCGCAGCCGGCGCGGACGCACCAGCATCGGCGGGCCACTGGTACTGGCCTCGCACCTGGTGCTGCTGGGCGCGCAGATTGCCGCGCTGAGCTACGGCGCCGCGTTCAAGGGCCTGGCCATCACGCCGTTCTTCCTGCAGACCAGCGCTTCGGTCTGGCCGCTTGCACCGCTGGTGGCCGTGCTGCTGGGGCTGTTCGGCTTCAGCCTGATGGCGATGGAACAGATCATCGCGCGCAACGAGAGCGGCGCCCGGCTCGACGCGCTGACCGGACTGCTGAACCGCGGCGCCCTCGACGTTACCGCCATGGGCATGGTGGCGCGCTGGCAGCGGGGCGGCGAGCCGCTGTCGTGCCTGGTGATCGATGTGGACCACTTCAAGGCCGTCAACGACCGCCACGGCCACCATGCCGGCGACCATGTCCTGCGCGAGATCGCCACGGCGCTCGACAACTCCCGCCGCGCGTCCGATATCGCGGGGCGCTACGGCGGCGAGGAGTTCTGCATCCTCTGCCCGCATACCGACGAGCACCAGGCCACGGCGCTGGCCAACCGCATCCTGCGCAAGGTGCGCCTGATCGAACTGCCCGCCGGCGAGGGTGCCGGTTGCGGCCACGCCAGCGTCAGCATCGGCGTGGCCCAGCTGCGCGGCGGCCCGGCCGGACGCGAAGGACTCTGGCGCACGCTGTTCGCCGAGGCCGACCGCGCGCTCTATGCGGCCAAGCAACGGGGCCGCGACCAGTTCGTGGTGGGGTCGAGCATGGTGGTGGAGGCGGCGGGGACCGCCGCACCGCAAGCCACGGCGGATGCCACCGACCCGGCCGACGTTCCTGCCTTCGCCACCACCGGCTGACCCTCCCGATTTCACTTAAGTGTCAAATCTGAAACTTTCACTAACGTTTCAGTTATTCGCGGCACACACTTTGACACGGCTGCCTTCCAGGCAGGACAGGGGATGCCTATGTCCGTGTCAACGCGATTTCCTCGCCCGCGCCGGTACCTGGGTGTGGCGCTGCTCGGCCTTGCGCTGCCGTCAGCGCCGCGTGCCCAGACGGCGTATTGCGGCGCAATACCCGGCGGCAGCTACGGCAGCGTGGTCTGCGAGCCTGCCATCGGCGTGGCGGCCGAGGTCCAGACGGCCGAAGGCGGCAGCTTCAATTCCACGTCCGGCCCCACGCTGCGCGCGTACGGGCGCCAGGCCAGCGCGACGATTTCGGTCGTTGGCAGTACTTTTGCGAACAGCAGCGCGACCACGGCCAATGCCGTGGGGGTCCAGGTCAACGGGGGTGTCGGTGACGCCACGGCGCGTTTCACCGGCGGCAACAGCACGATCACGGCCTCGGGTAGCGGAACGTTCGACGCGGTATCGGTCGTCAACAACACGGCGGGGGCGTCGCTGATCGACGTGGCGGCTGGCGCCCGGGTCGACATCGTGAACGCGGTTGGCGGCGACGAGCGCGACGGGTTCGACATCAAGGCCACCGGCGGCGGCAATGCCACGGTCTCGCACGCCGGCACCGGCACCATCGTGACCGCCGGCGGCCATGGCGTCTGGATCCGGGGCAACGGCGGCAGCGCGCTGTCGGCGCAGGTCGGCAGCGGGGTGTCGATGGTGATAGACAACCGGCTGGCGTCGCCCAACGACACGGCGGAGGCACCCGGCCCGGAGGCCGGTGCGGCCAACCATGCGGGCATACGCGTGCTTCAGCAGGGTGGCGGTACCGTGAACATCGTCAACGGCGCCGCGATCCAGGGCATTGGCGAGAACGCGTTCGGCATCCTCGGCAATGCCACGACTGGCGCAATCACGATCGCCAATACCGGCAACATCTCGACGGACGGCACGGCCGGCTCAGCGATCCGCGCCGGTGCGACAGGCGGCGATATTGGCGTCGCCAATTCGGGCAGCCTGCTGACGACCGGCGCCAACGGGCACGGCATCTACGTCAGTTCGTCCGGGGGCTCGGGCAATGTCACCGTCGAGAACAGTGGCCGCATGCTGCTGGGCAGCCCTGGCGCCGTCGATGGCTCGCGCGGCATCTACGTGATCGCAGTCGGCGCCGGCAACGCCACCATCACCGGCACCGGCGATATCACGCTGCTCGGCAATGCGGCCACAACGCGCGGCTTCGGCATCACGGCCAGCGCGGTGAACGGCAATGTCGCGATCGACTACAGCGGCGCGTTCTCGACGGCCGGCAATGGCGCGGCGGCGCTGCGCGCACACTCCACGGCCGGCAATGCCAGCGTGAACTACACCGGCTCGCGCATCGAGACGTTCCACAGCAACGCCAACGGCATCTACGTGACGAGCGATTCGACGACCGCCTCCGCATCGATCACGGCTGGCGGTACGATCATCACGCACGCCGACGCGGGCACGGGAGATGGCTCGGGCGTGGGGTCGTTCGGCCTGCAGGCCACCACGCGCGGCGGCCCGGTGTCGGTGCGCTTCACGGGGCCGGCCATCGACGTCAATGGCTCGGGCGCAGCCATCGTGGCCGGTAGCGCCACGGGCAGCGGCAACACCGGGGCGGGCACGGTCACCATCGGGAATGCCGGAGCCTTGACGGCGCGCGGCAACGCGCAGCGCGGCATCTGGAGCTTTTCGCGGACCGGCGCGCAGACCGTAACGAACACCGGCGTGATCCAGACGCTCGGCGACGTGGGTTCGCAGGGAATCTATGCGCAGGGCACCGGGGTGGCCGATATCGCCGTGGTCAACAGCGGGGCCATCACCACGCGCGGCAGTGATGCGTCGGGTATCGAGGCCACCTCGTCGGGCGGCACCGTCGATGTCACGAATACGCAGCCCGTACAGGGCGGCTGGAACACCAGCGCTGGCGTCGCGACGGGCGGTGCCGTGCAGCGCGTGCGCAACGCGTCGGCGCTCGGCGCACTGAGCGATGTGGCCGTGCTCGCCGATACCGGCACGGCCGGCAGCCTGCAACTGGTGAATACCGGGCAGATGACCGGCGTGGTCACGGCCGCGACCTCCACCGCGTCGATCGACAATGCCGGCACCTGGAACCTGCGCCGCTTCGTGGACGCCGCCGGCACCGGGACGCGCGATACCTGGCGCGTGGCGATATCGAACCTGGGCACGAGCGGCGCCAACGTGCTGACCAACACGGGCACGCTGTCGCTGGCGGCGCAGCCGGGCGGCAACGGCACGATGCGAACACCGGCGGATGCCATCGTCTACTTCGATACGGCCGGTGCCTACCTGCCGCTGGGCAGAGCCACCAACATGCCGACGCCGGGCGGTGCGGCGCAGGGGAAATTGCTGGGCGTCGGCACGTTCCGGCATACGGGGACGATCGATCTGACCGGCGGGGCTACGGCGGTCGGCAACGTGCTCGTCATCACGGGCGGGCAGGTGGCGGGGGTGGCTGGCGGCGGGCAGTTCGTCTCGAACGGCGGCGCGCTGAAGCTCAATGCGGTGCTCGACGAAGGCGGCGCCGTCAGCCGCTCCGACATGCTCGTGGTGGACGCCACGTCGACCGGCGCGGGCGGGCCGACGCGGGTCGCGGTCACCAACCAGGGTGGTGCCGGTGCGTTGACGGTGGGGAGCGGCATCCCGCTGGTGGAGATCCTGGACACGGCGCCCGCCGCCAGCGCGCCGGACGCGTTCGCGCTGAACGGCCGCGCGGTGGCTGGTGCCTACGAGTATCGACTGTTCCGGGGCGACCAGGATGGCGCGAACACCGATGTCTGGTACCTGCGCTCGGAGCGTGGCCCGGACCCTGCGCCGCCGGGGCCGCCCCGGCCGCTGTACCGCCCCGAGGTGGCGGCCTATCTCGCCAACCAGCGGCTGGCCGGGCAGATGTTCGTGCACAGCCTGCACGACCGGCTTGGCGAGCCGCAGTGGATCGAACAGCAGGGTTTCGATCCTGCGCAGGACAAGCCGCGCGCCGGCTGGCTGCGCGCGGTGGGCAACTGGCAGGGGTCGCGCAGCAAGGATGGCGTGTTCAAGACCTCGACCGATGCCTTCCTGCTGCATGGTGGCGTGGAGCTGGCCAGATGGGATGACAGCCCGGACACCGACCGCGGCCACGCTGGACTGATGCTGAGCTACGGCACAGCCAGTACCGATGCCACGGCTGCCGGCAACGACTTCCGGGCGAAGGGCAAGGTAGAAGGGTGGAGCGTGGGCGCCTACGGCACCTGGTACCAGAACGACGAAAGGAAACTCGGTGCCTATGTCGATACGTGGTTCCAGTACGGCTGGTTCACCAATCGCGTCCAGGGTGACCTGCTGCCGACCGTCAGATACAACGCGCAGGGCCTGGCGCTATCGGGCGAGGTGGGCTACGCGCTGCCCGTGCGCGACGGGTGGGTCGTGGAGCCGCAGGCCCAGCTGATCTACGCCCGCTACGACGAAGATGACATCACCGAGCCAAACGGGACCCGCGTGAGCGGCGCGGATTCCTCGGGCCTGATTACCCGGCTGGGGGTGCGCACGCATCGCACGTGGGAACGCGACGACGGCCGGCGCGTGCAGCCTTATCTGACGCTGAACTGGTGGTACAGCGATACCGACAGCAACGTCACGTTCAACCAGTTGCCGATGGGCACGATGTACCCGCACAACCGCTTCGAGGTCAAGCTCGGGGCGAACGTGGATCTTGGCCGGAGATTGACCGGGTGGGCCAACGTGTCAGGGTCGTGGGGACAGCAGGATTACTACCAGTACGCGGTGCGGGTGGGGGTGAAGTACGCGTGGAAGTGAGGCGTTGCCAGCCCCTTGTTTTTGCTCCGCTCTCCCACTGCATGGGAGAGCGGAACGCATAGCAGCGGGTGGCGGTGTTGCCGAGCCAGCTACAACCCAAGCACAATCTTCCCGCCCTTGCCCCGCGAACAGCACGACATCATCCGCCGTCCTTCCTCCCGTTCCGCCCGCGTCAGCACCACGTCGCGGTGGTCGATCTCGCCGGCCAGCACCGGCACTTCGCAGGAGCCGCACAGCCCTTCCTCGCAGTCGCTCTGCACGTCGATGTTGGCGCAGCGCAGCGCGGTCAGCAGCGTCTGGTCGGCGGGCACTTCCAGCGTCAGGCCCGAATCCCTGAGTTCCACGGTGAACGGTTGTTCCTTCGACGGGTCGAGCGTGCCGAGCGTGGAGCTGAAATGTTCCACGCGCAGCGCGTCCTCGGGCCACGCCGCGCAGCAGGCTTCCAGGGCCTCGACCATGCGCGCCGGGCCGCAGGCGTAGATCTGCGTGGCGTCGTCGGGCGTGTCAAGGAGCGACGCAAAGTCGGCACGCTGGCCTTCGTCGCGGACGTGAAGATGCAGCCGGTCACCGTGCAGCGCCACGAGTTCGTCGCGCATCGCCATGGCCGCACGGGAGCGGCCGCAGTAGTGGAACGCGTAGTCGATGCCGAGCGCCCGGGCGCGCCGCGCCATGGCGCTGACCGGGGTCACGCCGATCCCGCCGGCAATGAAGATCGCCTTGCGGCAGCTTTCGTGGAGCCGGAAGTGGTTGCGCGGGCCACGTACCCTGACGCGATCGCCGGTGCGCAGGTGCGCGTGGATCCATGCCGAGCCGCCCCGGCTATCGGCCTCGCGCAACACGCAGACCTCGAACGCCGAGGCATCGGCCGGATCGCCGCACAGCGAATACTGGCGCGAGATTCCGGTCTGGCCGCACTCGATGTCGATATGCGCGCCCGGCGCCCAGCGCGGCAGCGCGCGGCCGTCCGGCGCGGCCAGCCGCAGCTTCACGATGCCGGCCGCGGCCGGCACGAGCGCGGCGACCACCAGCGTGCGGCCCACGCTGCCGCCCGTGGGCTCGCCGATGCGTACCGCATCGCGCGGCGCCAGCACGGCCGGATTGGCCCGCTCGGGATTCCGCGCCGGGTCCCACTCCACCCACAGATGCTCGGGGCCGCGGAACGAGGTGTTCGGCACGTAGGTGAACCGCTGCTCGGCCAGCCGCATGTGGGGCAGGCGCGCGGTCAGTTCTTCCAGGAAGACCTGCATCTCCATGCGCGCCAGATTCTTGCCCATGCACTGGTGGGCGCCATAGCCGAAGGTGAGCTGGTCGCTGGCATTGTCGCGGTGGATGTCGAACAGGTCGGCATCGGCAAAATGCCGCTCGTCATGGTTGGCCGACGCGGTGACGATCAGCAGCTTGCTGCCCGCTGACAGCGGGATGCCGCCCACGTCGGTATCGCGCGTGACCACGCGCCGCCACGCCGCCACCGAGCCGTTGTGGCGCAGGCATTCCTCCACGGCATCGGGAATCAGCGCCGGGTCGTCGCAGATCTCGCGCCAGACGTCGGGATGCTGCAGCAGCAGCTTCAGCGCATTGGCCGAGGCATTGGCCGTGGTCTCGTGCGCCGCCACGATGCCGGCCATCATCATCGAGTGCAGGTAGGAGTCGGTCACCACCTCGGGCTGTTCGCGCTGGCGGCGGATGCCGTACTGCATCCAGCCGGGGCCGGAAGGGTCCTGCCGCATCTTGTCGAGGATGCGGCCCGCCAGTTGCCAGAAGTTGCCCACGGCATGCGCCACGGCCACCTGTTCCTCGGGCCTGGGGCGGCCCCAGGTGTTGACCGTGTGGGCGATGGAGTACTGGCGCAGCAGGTCCATGTCCTCCTCGGGCACGCCCAGAAAGTGCAGCGCCACGGTCAGCGGCACTTCCCAGAGCATCTGGTCCACCAGGTCGGCGCGGCCGGCGTCGATGAAGCGGTCAACGTATTCGCGCGTCAGCTGGCGCACCATCGGCTCGTGATGCGCGAGTTCGGCTGGCGTGAACGGTTCCATCAACGCGCGGCGGCGCGGCATGTGGGCGGGCTCGTCCTCGTTGACCAGCGTGCGGTTCATCGCGTAGCCGTACGAGGCCAGCACGGCATTGGCCGCGTCGCCGGTGGGCGTGATCTTCTCCAGCGCAATGGCCGGGCTGAAGGTCAGGTTGTCGCGGAAGATGGCCTTGATGTCGTCGTAGCGCGTCACCACCCAGTAGCCAAGCTGCGGACTGTAGAACACGGGCTCCTGGTCGCGCGACCAGCGCACGTAGTCAGGCGGGTCCTGCTGGTAGCCGTCTCCGAACGGATCGAACGCGGCGGCTTCGGGGCTGACGGGGCAGCCATTCGGCGCGCGCGCCGCGCCGTGGTCGATGGGGCACTGTGACATGCGGATCTCCGGCTTCAGTCGAGCGAGATCTTCAGTTCGTGGATCAGGCGCGTCCAGCGCGTGGTCTCGCTGCGCAGCAGTTCGCTGAACTGGGCCGGCGTGTTGCCGACGGGCTCCACGCCAAAGTCCACGAGCTTCTTGTTGATCGCCGGGTCCTTGATCGACGCCACGACCTGCCGGTTCAGCGTGTTGATGACTTCGGGAGGCGTGGCGGCAGGTACCACCATGCCGACCAGCGCGGCGGCCTCCACGTTCCGGTAGCCCAGTTCGGCGAAGGTGGGTACGTCAGGCAGTTGCGGCAGGCGCGTGGCGTTGGCCACCGCCAGCGGGCGCACCTTGCCGCCCTTGATGAAGCCGGCGCCGGCGGCGTAGTCGACCATCATCGCGGGAATCTGCCCCGCGGCCACGTCGGACAGCGCCGGCGCGGCGCCGCGGTAGGGCGCATGCGTCATCGGCAGCTGCGCTTCCACCTTGAGCAGTTCCATGGCCAGGTGGTGCGGGCTGCCGGCGCCGGCCGAGCCGTAGTTCACGCCGCCCGGCGTGGCCTTGACCTGGGCGATGAACTCCTGCGCGGTCTTTGCCTGCGTGCCGGGCCCGACCACGAGGATCATCGGGAAGCGGCCCAGCAGCGTGACGGGCGCCAGGTCCTTGGCCGGGTTGTACGAGAGCGTCTTGTACAGCGCGGGATTGAACACCAGCGTGCCGTTGTCGGCGGAAAGGACCGTGTAGCCGTCCGGCGCGGCGCGCGCGGTTTCGGAGGCGCCGATGGCAGTGTTGCCGCCCGGCTTGTTGTCCACCACCACCGGCTGGCTGATGCGCCCGGACAGCCCCTGCCCGATCGTGCGCGCGAGGAAGTCGGAGCCGCCGCCGGCCGGGTACGGCACGATCCAGCGCACCGGCTTGGCGGGCCACGCATCGGCGGCATGGCCCGGTGCGGCGGCGACGAGCAGGGGCAGGGCAAAGGTGGCGGCGAGCAGCGCGAAGGGCTGGCAGCGGGGCATCGGGGTGTCTCCTTGGGATATGGCCGCTCGCTGGGCGGCCTGTTATCCGTGGATCATATCGCTTTGCACCGCACGTTGCGGTGCGGGAGAACCCCAAGCCGGGCGGCCACCCGCCCCTGTGGCTAACCCTTGCAGCCCTTAGTCGGGCCGCTTCGGGATATCGACCGCACGCTGCACGGCGGGGCGCGCGTTGAACGCTTCCACCACGCGCGAGACTTCGGGCAGGTCACGGATGCCGACGAGATCGCCGGCATCGTAGAAGCCCAGCAAGTTGCGCACCCACGGGAACGTGGCGATATCGGCGATCGAGTAGTCATCGCCCATGATCCACTGGCGGCCCCTGAGGCGCGTGTCGAGCACCTTCAGCAGGCGCTTCGATTCGGCCACGTAGCGGTCGCGCGGACGCTTGTCCTCGTAATCCTTGCCGGCGAACTTGTGGAAGAAGCCCACCTGGCCGAACATCGGCCCGATGCCGCCCATCTGGAACATCACCCACTGCAGCGTCTCGTAGCGCAGCGCGGGGTCGGCGGACAGGAACTTTCCGGTCTTCTCGGCCAGGTAGACCAGGATGGCCCCCGATTCCCAGAGCGCCAGCGGCTTGCGGCCCGGTCCGTCGGGGTCGATGATGGCGGGGATCTTGTTGTTCGGGTTCAGCGACAGGAATTCCGGCGAGTTCTGGTCGTCCTTGTCGAAGCGCACCAGTTGCGGCTCGTAAGGGAGGCCGGTTTCCTCCAGCATCAGCGAAACCTTGATGCCGTTCGGCGTGTTCAGCGAATAAAGCTGCAGGCGGTCGGGATGCTGCGCCGGCCACTTGCGGGTGATCGGGAAGGCGGAAAGATCGGCCATGGGGAGGGTTCCGGTTGGGCGAAAGCGCCTATGGTAATGGCTTTGCGCGGGATCTGGGAGCCGGGCCGCGCCGGCTAGCCCGCCTGCCGGGCCAGCTCGGCGGCGAGAAAATCGACGAATACCTTTGCACGCAGGGGCAGGCGGCGCCCGAAGCCATGCAGGATTTGCAGCGGGACGGGCCGTAGCGCCTGTTGCGGCAGTACGGCACGCAGCCGGCCGGCATCGAGATCGGCCTGCACGGTGGTCTTCAGCAACTGTGCGATGCCGAGTCCCTGCAGGGCTGCCGCACGCAGCGCGTCGCCGTTGTCCGCGTCGAAGATGCCTTCGGATGGCGTCCACGGGCCGGCGGCGAAGTCGAGCGGCATCACCTCGCCGCGCAGCCGGTAGCGGACATGGCGATGCCCGGCGAGGTCGGTCAGCGAGGCTGGTTCGCCATGGGCGGCCAGATAGGCGGGAGCAGCCACGAGCACCAGCGGCAATGTGCCGAGCGGGCGGGCGTGCAACGCGCTGTCGGCGGCGTGGCCGGCGCGCAGGGCCAGGTCGAAGCCTTCTCGCACCAGATCCACGTGCTGGTCGCCCAGGCTGATATCGAGCGCCAGCCGGGGGTGGCGTGGCATCAGCGTGGCGGTGATCGGCCCCAGCAGCGCGCGGCCCAGGTCGCCGGGCATGCTCACGCGCAGCCGCCCGGCTGCCGTGGAGGGCGGGGCCAGCACCTCGCTGGCTTCTTCCAGGCCGCGCACCAGCGGCGCCACGCGGTCATAGTAGGCGCGGCCCTCGGCGGTCAGCACGAAGGCACGCGTCGAGCGCTGGAACAGCCGCACGCCAAGCCGTGCCTCAAGGCGTGACATGCTCTTCGACACTGCGGAGGGCGTGGTACCGAGCAGCCGCGCGGCGGCGGTGAAGGAGCCGGCCTCCACCGCGCGCACGAAGGCGGCAAGCCCGTGCAGGCGTTCCATCGACATGGATGACAGATTGGCACAAGTGAAGCGTCCATTGTAGGGCTGTCCGGGCCGCGCTGCCGGCCGTAGATTCGAGTCCGTAGCCAACACAGGAATGCAGATCATGAAACAACTCGAAGGCAAGGTTGCCGTTGTCACCGGCGGCAACAGCGGCATCGGCTTCGCCATGGCCAGCCGATTCGCCGCCGAAGGCGCTGCGGTGGTGATCGTCGGCCGGCGCGCTGACGCGGTGGACGCCGCCGTGAAACAACTGGGCGAGAAGGCCGTGGGCGTGACCGGCGACATCGCCGATCTGGCGACGCATGACCGCGTGGCGGCGCTGGTGGCCGCGCGCTTCGGCGGGGCCGACATCTACGTGGCGAACGCGGGCATGAACCAGATCACGCCGTCGGAGCACGTGGGCGTGGAGGAATACGATGTCCAGTTCGCCACCAACACGCGCGCCGTGTTCTTTGGCGTGCAGAAGATGGCGCCGCTGTTGCGCGCGAACGGATCGATCCTGCTGGTCAGCTCGATCGCCAGTGGCAAGGCGCTCGACGGCCACGCGGTCTATGCGGGCAGCAAGGCGGCCATCGAGGCATTTGCGCGCAGTTGGGCGCTGGAGTTCAAGGCGCGCGGCATCCGCGTCAACGTCATCAGCCCCGGCCCTGTCGATACGCCGATCCTGGCCAAGCTGGGCGTGGCCGAGACGGAACGTGCGGGCTTCGAGGCGATGATGGCCGGCGCCATTCCGCTGGGCCGCCTGGGCCGGCCCGGGGAGGTGGCCAACGCGGCGTTCCTGCTGGCCAGCCCGGAGGGCAGCTTCATCACGGGCGTGAACCTGCGCGTCGATGGCGGTATCGCGCTGGCCTAAAGTCCACGGGTGGGAAAGCCGTAGAATCTCCGGATATCTCTGGAGATTCATCGCATGCAGGCAGTCCCCCTCCTCGCTGTTGCCGCCATCGCCATCGCCGCCACCGCCGCCGCCGCGCTGCCGGCAGCGGCCGCCAACGCACAACCGGCGCCCGAATCGGCCGCGCAGGCAACCGGCAACATCGCCGCACCGCTGGGCCTGGAACTGGGCAAGACGCGGTGCGCCCGCATCACCCAGGGCCCGAACCACGTCAGGGCCGGCAAGGCGGCATGGGCCGGCGGCGACGCCATCGAGATCCGCAACCTGGAGCGCTTCAACCTGCCGGGGCTGGCGCGGGTGATCGTCAATTGCGATGCGCAGGACACCGTGGCGCTGGTGACGCTGACGTTCGAGCGCCCGGCGTTCGACGACGTGCGCGGCAAGCTCGACAAACGCTACGACGCGCGCCGCAAGACTGAGGCGAATGCCGAGAACGGCTATGCGGAATGGCTGGCGAACAATGGCAGCATCGAGATGCTGCATGCCCGGGAAGGTCGCCAGTTCACCGTGGCGTACTGGGGCAAGGGCGCCAAGGCGCGTTACTTCGCCTACAACGGCGGTGGCGCCAGCGCGCCGGCCAGCGCTGCCGGCAAGGCGCCGCCCCCGGCGGTGAAGCAGCCTGCGGCACTGTAGGGCAAGAAGACAAGAAGGCCCGCCGGGCGCAACGCGCGGCGGGCCTTCCTGCTTTCTAGAACGGCAGGTTCAGGTAGTACTTGCCGAGTTCGGTCAGTTCGCCATCGGCGGCCAGCAGGCTCGTATAGTGGACATCGTCGCGCCAGCGGCCCGTGAACCACGCATAGCGGAACACATCGGTGCGCTGCTCGCAGATTGCCACCATCTCCTGCATCTGGCGCTTCTGCTTTTCCACCGTATCGATCTGCGCGCCGTCGGTGCCGCCGTGCCAGTTGGCGAATTCGGTCACCCAGAACGGCTTGCCGTACTTGGCCAGCCGGTCCAGCTGGCCGCCCAGTCCGTAGTCGTACCAGTGGAATGCAAGGTAGTCGATGCGCGGGTCGCGGTTGGCATTGGCCGCGCGATAGGCGGTGTAGAACGCGTCGAGCCAGACCACGGGGTCGGCATAGCCGGGCATCGTGCCCCAGGTGATCGTCGGGCCCACGAGCTTCACGCCAGTGCGCGCGGCGATGGCCTCGTAGCGCGGCCAGGCGGCGGCAGCGGCGGCGGGCGTCAGGTTGGCCTGGTCGGTCAGGTTCGGCTCGTTGAGCAGCAGCACGTACTTGACCTTGGGATGGGCGAGCAACCACGACTCCACGGCGGCGGAATCGAAGTTGTCGTTCCACAGCATTGGCATGAAGTCCATCGCGTAGGTGGTGGCCGCATCGTCGGGCGCCGACGCGCTGGGCCGCGACGCCCAGTTGTACCACCACGACACACCCGGCGCCAACGCGATGAAATCGGCCTTGCTGGCGAGATCGTAGGCGATGCCGCGCTTGGCGCTCTTGGTCACGCCGGGCGTGGCCACCGGAGGCGTGGTGACCGGGCTGGTGCTGCCGCCCGTGCCGCCATGGGGCGCGGTGGGATTGCCACCGGGGGTGCCGGGATTGACGGCACCACCCTCGCCGCCGCCGCAGGCGGTGAGGGCGAAGGTGAGGGACAGGGTGGCGAGGAAACGAGTGGTGGTGAGCATGGTCGTTCTTCCGGTTGCGCGTGCCGGCGGCTCTCCCGCTGTCTGGCACCCTCTCCCGCAGGCGGGAGAGGGGCCGGGGGTGAGGGCCGGCGGCTATCGCTTACAGCGAATCCAGGAACGCCCCGATCGCATCGCGGTCTGCCTTGGGCAGTGCTTCGTACCGCGTGCGGGCGTCCGTGGCCTCGCCGCCGTGCCAGAGCACGGCTTCGGTGTAGGTGCGGGCGCGGCCGTCGTGCAGCAGGCGCACGCTGGACCGGTCTCCCTGGATGAACCGCAGCGAGCCGATGCCCCATAGCGGCGCGGTACGCCATTGCTGCGGATAGGCGCGGCTTTCGGCCAGCGTGTCGGCCAGGCCCGGCCCCATGTCGTGCAGCAGCAGGTCGCTGTACGGGTGGATGGTCTGCTCGCGCAGCTCGGCAAACGGGTGCGTGTTGCCGGTCTTCATGGTCGGCGTGTGGCAGGCCACGCAGCGGATCTGGGCGAACAGATCGCTGCCGCGCGCAATCTGGGCCGGGTTCACGTCATGCTCGGGCGAGACCCGCACGCCGTCCGGGAAGCCGCTGCGCAGCTTGCGCTGGGCCGGCACGCCGATCAGCGAGAGGTAGTGCGTCATGCGCTCCAGTTCGTTCTCGGTGACCGAGGTCGGCACCGTGGAACCACGGCAGTCCGGTGCACCGCGCTGGCAGCCGGGGCTCGGGAACATCGGCGACGTGACGCCCATGTCCTTGATCAGCGCGTCGGCCACCTGCTGGCGAATGCTGGCCTTCGACGCCTTCCAGCCGAAGCGGCCCACGTGCGTCTTGCCGGTCTCAGGATCGACGATCAGGTTCGGCACGCCCTTGATGCCGTCGCCGTTCGCGTCGTTCGGGTCGGCCTGCGCCAGGATGGCGGATTCGGGCAGCGCTTCGAGCAGGCCCATGCCGATGACCTGCGGCGCCTGGCGTGCCGAGAAGCGCGCGGGAACCGGGCCCTTGAACGCGAAGACGGGTTTCACCAGTTCCACCTTCTCGCCATCGGGCAACGTGCGTACCGTGGTCTCGAACGACTGGGCGGTCACGTCGTAGGCCGGCGCGGTGGCGGACTGGGCGTGCTGCTGGACGTTGTTGCCGTAGGTGGCATCGGGGCCGCCCTCGGCGTTGGCGGTCAGGATCGACATCGTGTCGAGCTTCGCGGCGAGTGCCAGCGGCTTGCTGCGCCCGTTGTTGGTGTGGCACTCGATGCAGCGTGGCTGGTTGTAGCGCGCGCCCAGCTGGCCGATGTGGGCCGTGAAGACCGGGTTGTCCTTGTCGTGCTCCGAGTGCGTGCCGTCGGCGAACGAGGTGTGGAACAGGCGGCGGCCTTCGACGAAGCGCTGCGTGTTGGCGATGCCGATGTTGTTCGACATCTGCTGGAACACGCGCATCGGCTCCTCGGAGTAGTTGTACGAGATGCTGGCCGTACCGCCGAGCAGCGTGTCGTCGGGCAGCGGGGCGGAATCCAGGTTCGGCGCGATGCCGTACCACGGGCGCATGCCTACGCCAACCACGTAGAGCTGTTCGAACGAGTAGTAGCGGCTGCCGCCGCCATCCACCACCGGGTCGCGCTTGAGACGCGGCGCGGGGGCCAGCTCGATCGGGTCGCCGATCTTGAGCGGGCTGTGCGGGTCCGTGCGCCAGTTCGAGTCGAAGACGATCATGCAGTCTTCCTTGGGCTGCCCTTCGCGGCAGATCGGCAGCCCGCCTTCCTTGGCGTTGTTGAAGCCGGTGTTCATGGCCCAGCCGTAGTCGCGCACGTTGGGGTCCAGCACGTTGCGGAACAGGCTGAACGTGGTGCCGTCGAAGATGCCCTGGTTCACGCGCAGGTACATCTCGATCTTCTGCCGGCCGGCGGGCACGCCGTCGCGGATCTCGATGCCGAACGTGCGGTTCTGGAAGTAGAAGGTCGGGAACGTCAGGTAGCGGCCAGGGCCGGCGTCGGGCGCATCCCATGCCTCGCCGCGCTCGCGCGCATGGCGCTCGGTGGGGCGCGAACCCATCAGCGTGACCAGCGTGCCATCGGCCTCGCGGTACTGGATCTGCTCCATCAGCGGCGTGCCGGCCGCGTAGAGCGGCGACCATGCCTCGGCGGGCGTGGCGGCGGGCGGCGGCGTGGTGCTGCTCCCACCGTCGCCACCGCCTCCGCAGGCGGTGACCATCAACATGGCGGCCAGCATCAGCGCCGGCACACGACCTTGCGCGTGGCGTTTCATCATGGTTATTGACCCTTCGTTCTTGTTCGAACCGTGTGGGGTTCGGCTTATCGTTGTCTCGGCGCCGCTGCAACGCGTTGCAACGCGAGCGTGTTGCGCCGATGGCCTGCATTCCCTGTCCATCGCGTAATTCCTGAAGCCGCGGCGATTATCGGCAGCCCCATTTATAGATGTCAATTGTCATTATCTGGCGCGCCGGGTGACAAAAATTGCGGCGCGGGTGACGCATCGCGTCACTTGGCGAGGGCGCGCCGTCTGGCGGCAGGCGAGGAGCGTTTCCGCATGAAAAAGGGCCGCGCGAAGCGGCCCGGAATGGGGATGATTGCCCAGGGCAACCTTGCGCAAAAACGCAACACCGGCAGGAATGCCGGGAATATCGGCAGTACCGGCGGGAATGCCGGCACCGCCGATGGCACGCGCAGGGAGTATCAGGCGGCAGGGGTCAGGTGTCAGGCGTCGGGCGGCTGTTGCATGGCGGCGCGTTCGAGCAGCACCGGAATCGATTTCGACGTCGGCGTGTTGCAGAGATCGCCCACGCTGTCGAGCGGCACCAGCGGGTTGGTCTCGGGGTAGTACGCGGCGATGCAGCCGCGCGGAATGTCGTAGGCCACGATGCGGAAGCCATCGGCGCGCCGCTCGATGTCGTCGTCCCAGACCGTGCTCATGTCCACCCAGTCGCCGTCGGCAAAGCCGAGCATCCGGATGTCGGCCTCGTGCATGAAGACCACGCGGCGCTGGCCAAACACGCCGCGATAGCGGTCGTCGAGCGCGTAGATCGTGGTGTTGTACTGGTCGTGCGAGCGCGTGGTCATCAGCACCATCACGCGTTCGCCGTGACGGGCGCGGGCGCGCGCAATCGGGGTGTCTGGAACCAGCGGGTTGACCAGGAACTCGGCCTTGCCCGACGGCGTGTGCCATTCACGCTCGCGCGCCGGCACGTGCAGGTGGAAGCCGCCCGGATGCGCCACACGCGCGTTGTAGTCCTCGAAGCCGTCCACCACCTCGGCGATCTTGTCGCGGATGCGGGCATAGTCGGCCGCATACCAGCGCCAGTCCACCGTGGCGCTGCCCAGCGCGGCATGGGCCAGGTTGGCGACGATGGCGGTCTCCGACATCAGTTCCGGCGAGGCCGGCGCGTTCATGCCGAACGAGATATGCACCTGCGACACTGAATCCTCGACGGTCACGCCCTGCGGCACGCCGTCCTGGCGGTCGATCTCGGTGCGGCCCAGCGTGGGCAGGATCAGCGCCGTGCGGCCGTGCACGAGGTGGCTGCGGTTGAGCTTGGTGGCGATGTGCACGGTCATGTCGCAGGCGCGCAGGGCTTCCCAGGTGCGCGGGGTGTCGGGCGTGGCGGCCGCGAAGTTGCCACCCAGCGCCACGAACACGTTCACGTCGCCGCGCAGCATGGCCTCGATGGTGTCCACCACGTCATGCCCGTGGGCGCGCGGCGGATCGAAGCGGAAGGCGGCGCCCAGCTTGTCGAGGAAGCCGGCCGTGGGCTGCTCCTCGATACCGACCGTGCGGTTGCCCTGCACGTTCGAGTGGCCGCGCACCGGGCACAGGCCGGCACCGGGGCGGCCGATATTGCCGCGCATCATCATCAGGTTCGAGAGCAACTGGATGGTCTGCACCGAATGCTTGTGCTGGGTCAGGCCCATGCCCCAGGTGCAGATCACGCGCTGGCCGCGGGCATAGATCGCGGCCAGGCCCTCGATCTCGGCGCGCGGGACGCCGGACTCGCGCTCGATCACGTCCCACGGCTCGGCGCGCAGGTCGGCGGCAAAGGCGTCGAAGCCGTGCGTGTGCGTGGCAATGAAGTCGAGGTCGAGTACGCGGGGCTGGCCGGCGGCCACGGCGTCGTCGTCGAGTTCCAGCACGTGCTTGGCCACGCCGCGGATCAGCGCGAAGTCGCCGCCCAATGTCGGGCGCACGAACACCGAGCAGATCTCGGTGCTGGAGTTGGTCAGCATCTCGAGCGGGCTCTGCGGGCTTGTGAAGCGCTCCAGGCCGCGCTCGCGCAGCGGGTTGATCGAGACCAGCGTGGCGCCGCGCCGGGCGCAGTCACGCAGCTCGGCCAGCATGCGGGGATGATTGGTGGCCGGGTTCTGGCCGAACAGCAGGATGGTGTCGCACTGCTCGAAGTCTTCCAGCGTGACAGTGCCTTTGCCGACACCCACGGTCAGCGGCATGCCCCGGCTGGTGGCCTCGTGGCACATGTTCGAGCAGTCGGGAAAGTTGTTGGTACCCAGCATGCGCGCGAACAGCTGGTACAGGAACGCGGCTTCGTTGCTGGCGCGTCCCGAGGTGTAGAACGCGGCCTGGTTGGGGTCGCGCAGCGCACGCAGGCGCGCGCCGATGGTGGCGAACGCGTCGGGCCATGAGATCCGGCGGTAGGTGTCGGAAAGCGCGTCGTATATCACCGGCTCGGTCAGGCGGCCGTGCTGTTCAAGCTCGTAGTCGGTCTGCGCCATCAGCGACGCCACGGTGTTCTGCGCCAGGAACTCGGGCGTCACGCGCTTGCTGGTGGATTCCGCCGCCACGGCCTTGACGCCGTTCTCGCAGAACTCGAAGGTCGAGGCGTGCTCGCGGTCGGGCCAGGCGCAGCCGGGGCAGTCGAAGCCGTCGGGCTGGTTCTGCCTGAACAGCATGCGGTAGTCGCGGCCCGCCACGCGCTCCTTGAGCAGGTTGATGGCGACGTATTTCAGTGCCCCCCAACCCGCCGCCGCGTGGGTATAGGGTTCGATGCGGGGTTTGGACCTCATTGCCATGACGGTTGCTCCTGCCGGATTCTGGTGAACGTGACAGACGCAGCGTAGTCCCCGCCGGAAAGTCGCCATTCCGGCGAGGGCGATCGATTTCGGTATCGCACGGCGCCCGGACGACGATCAGACCAAAGGATAGGGTAGTGCAACAACGCGGTTATCGCGCGACCCCAGCGTACAGATGCTTTCCGCGCCACGCCTGCCTACCATGCAATGGCGGGCTTGCAACACGGCCCAGGGCGGGAACACCGGCTGGTGAACCTGCGCGTTCCAGGCAACCCAAGGAGTCGAACATGATCGCCAAACACATCGTTCCCGTCGTCGTGGCATGCGGCCTGGCTGCGGTCAGCGCGCTGGCATCGGGCATGGCGGACGCCGCCGAGGCCCACGTCCACCAGCATGGCCACCCCACCTACAACATCGATCGTCCGCGCGATCCGTTCACCGATGGCGCGCGCTATCTGGTGACGCCGGCGGACGAAGGGCATTTCGTGCTGGTCGGGCATGACCTGACCGGTGTCTCGGCGCCCCCGGGCGGCGTGCCGGCATGATCGCCGCCCGCCCCGCTACCGTGGAGACGGCGATGCCGGACATCCTGAACCGTGTCGCGGATGTCCGGCCGCTGCTGGCCTGGCTCTGCATCTGTGCTGCCAGCGCCGGCATGGCATTCGCCACGGCCGTGTGGGCGGGCGCGTAAGCCTGCCGGTCAGTGTGACGGGGCGGGCGGCCTGATGGAAAGGATCAGGCCGCTTCTTCCTCGGCGCGCAGGCTGGCGGTCTTGAGCGGCAGGCGCACGACCATGCGGGCGCCGCCTTCGGGCGGAGATTCCGCCTCGATGCTGCCGCCGTGCGATTCCACGATGTTGCGGCAGATCGACAGCCCCATGCCCATGCCTTCGGGCTTGGTCGTGTAGAACGCGTTGAAGAGCCGCTTCATCGCCTGCTCCGGGATGCCCGGCCCGGTGTCGCTGACCACCAGCAGCACGGTATTGTCCGGCAGCACGCGGCTGGTCACGGTCAGGCGGCGGCGCCCATTCACGTCGGCCATCGCCTGGATCGCGTTGATCATCAGGTTGACCAGTACCTGCTGGAGCTGGGTCCAGTCGCCGTGGATGCGTGCCGAGGCGGCGTGCAGGTCTGTGATGGCGGAGATCTGGTGGTCCTGCATTTCGCGGCGCACCAGCTCCACGGTGTCGGCCAGCAACGCGTCGACGGCAATGTCGATGTAGCGGGGCTCGGCCTTCTGCGCCATCGCGCGGATCTGGCGGATGATGTCGCTGGCGCGGCTGGCGTCGCGGATGATCTGCTCCACCGCCTCCCCGGCCTCGCCGATATCTGGTGGCGTACGCTGGAGCCAGCGCTGCGCCGATTCCCCGCATGTCACGATGGCCGCGATCGGCTGGGTCACCTCGTGGGCGATCGACGCCGCCAACTGGCCGAGCGTGGTGACGCGCGCCACGTGCGCCAGTTCGTCCATGGTCCGGTGCAGCGCCTGCTGGGTCAGCGTGGCTTCGGTGATATCCATCAGCGCGCCCACGTACTCATGGCTGTCGCCGTCGGAGACGCTGCGGCGCGCCACCAGGTGCACGTAGCGCAGGCTGCCATCGGGCATCAGCAGCCGGTGCTGGATCTCCACCAGCGCCGCGCCGTCGAGCATGGCGCCATGCGCGCGCTGCACGTCGGCCATGTCGTCCGGGTGCACGCGGGTCAGTACCAGGCCGAAGTGCACCACGCCGCCGCGCGGGTAGCCGAGGATGCGGTGCGATTCGTCGGACCACACCATCGTGCCGGCTGGCACGCGGATCGCCACGCTGCCCGTCTTGCTGAGCCGCTGGGCTTCGGCCAGGAACGACTCGCTGCGGGCCAGCGCGGCCTCGGCGCGGCGCCGGCGGTCCATGGCGGCCAGGTTGCGCAGCGCCAGTACCGTGGTGGTGCCGATGGCCAGCAGGGCGAACACGCAGCGCGCCAGCTGGCCGTGGTCGTGATCGGTGTTCGGCGAGACCACGAAGGCCGTCACCGTCAGCAGCAGCGAGATGGCGGCCGCCAGGCGCACCGCGCCGATCGAGCCGGTCAGCGCGACCAGCAGGATCACCAGCACATAGAGCACGGCGATCGCGAATTCGAGCGGCGTGAAGGCGTCGATCAGGAACACGCCCAGTGCCAGCAAGCCGGCGGTGCCGTTGAGCAGCCGGTGGATAGTGGAGTTGTACATGCCCAGTCCGTCGTGGCGGGTTGTCGGTGAGGCCCGCGCTGTCTCCAGCATGGCCCGACGCTGATACTAATGCCGAATGACTGCACTAGTAATCATATGAAGGTATGGTGGGTTGTTCAGATTGTTTTGCCATGCAAACCGGCAAAGTCTGGGCTTCCCGCGCAAGGCCGCCCGCCGGATCGCCGCCATGATGGCACGGTGTTCCCCCGAACCGACAGGCCTGGCGGCCGGCAGTGCACTTTCGCGGTGCAGCGTCCGCCAGCGAATGGATCCCTTGCAGGAGTCAACATGACCAAGACGTCCCTCGATTCGGATGCCGGCCTGGCCGTCACCGAGATCTCCGATCACCTGAACCGGCTGCTGGCCGACGTCTTCGCGCTCTACCTGAAGACCAAGAACTTCCACTGGCACATGTCCGGCCCGCATTTCCGGGACTACCACCTGATGCTCGACGAGCAGTCGGAGCAGATTTTCGCCATGACCGACGACGTGGCCGAGCGCGTGCGCAAGATTGGCGGCACCACGCTGCGCTCGATCGGCAATATCGCCCGCCTGCAGCGCCTGCGCGACAACGACGAGGAGCAGGTCTCGCCGAAGTCCATGCTGCGCGAGCTGCATGCGGACAACCTCAAGCTCGTGGAAGACATGCTCGACGCCCACGCGGTCTGCGACGACCACGCCGATGTGGCCACCGCCAGCCTGCTGGAAAACTGGATCGACGAGGCCCAGCGCCGCGCCTGGTTCCTGGGCGAAGCGGTCAAGTAAGCGCGCGCTCCCCCACGCGTTCT
Source organism: Cupriavidus agavae (assembly GCF_004217045.1). Taxonomy (GTDB): domain Bacteria; phylum Pseudomonadota; class Gammaproteobacteria; order Burkholderiales; family Burkholderiaceae; genus Cupriavidus; species Cupriavidus agavae. The sequence continues at coordinate 544,913 of NZ_SGXM01000002.1, read as the reverse complement.
GCGCGGTCAGGCGCCCTCTCCGGTGGAGAGGGCGTTTTCACATGGGCGGCGGGAGGCTGGCCGGGGCGCCCGCTGCGCTTATAATCCGGCGGCCTGCCGCCATCCGCCCAAACCATGTCCACAGCCTCAGCCACCGCTCCTGTCCGCCTTGCGGGCGCCATCGTCATTGGCGGCGGCCCGGCTGGCCTGATGGCCGCCGAGCGGCTGGCCGCGCAAGGCATGCCCGTGCAGCTCTACGACGCCATGCCGTCGGTGGGCCGCAAGTTCCTGATGGCGGGCAAGGGCGGCATGAACATCACCCATGCCGAGGCGGCAGACGCCTTCCTGCGCCGCTACGGCGCGCGCGCAGACCGTATCGCGCCGCTGCTGGCGGGCTTCGACGCCAATGCGCTGCGCGCCTGGGTGCACGATCTCGGCATCGACACCTTCGTCGGCACCTCCGGCCGCGTCTTCCCCACCGACATGAAAGCCGCACCGCTGCTGCGGGCGTGGCTGCACCGGCTGCGCGAGTCGGGCGTGAGCATCCATACGCGCCATCGCTGGCTCGGCTTCGGTCCGTCCGTCGATGGCTGGCATGGGCTGCGCTTCGCCACGCGCGATGGCGACACCGAGGTGGCGGCGCGCGCCGTGGTGCTGGCGCTGGGCGGCGGCAGCTGGGCGCGGCTTGGCTCCGATGGCGCCTGGCTGCCATTGCTGGCGGCGCGAGGTGTGGACGTGGCGCCGCTGCGGCCTGCCAACTGCGGCTTCGACGTGGCGTGGAGCGAGGTACTCCGCACCCGCCATGCCGGGCACCCGGTCAAGCCGGTGGCCATCGGCGTGACGCTGGCGGACGGCACGGTGCTGCACCGGCAGGGGGAATTCGTCGTCAGCGAGACCGGCATCGAAGGCAGCCTGGTCTACGCGATGTCCGCGCCGATCCGCGACCTGATCGATGCCCACGGCAATGCCACCATCACGCTGGACCTGGCGCCGGGGCGCACGGCGGAGAACGTCGCCGCCGAGGTGGCGCACCCGCGCGGTTCGCGCTCGGTGTCGAGCCACCTGCAAAGCCGGCTTGGCATTACCGGCGTCAAGGCGGGCTTGCTGCGCGAGGTGCTGTCAAAAGACGCGATGCACGACCCCGTGGCGCTGGGCGCAGCCATCAAGGCACTGCCGCTGCGGCTGGACCGCGCGCGACCCATCGACGAAGTCATCAGCTCGGCCGGCGGCGTGCGCTTCGAGGCCATGGACGCGCGGCTCATGCTGGCCGCGCTGCCCGGCGTGTTCTGCGCCGGCGAAATGCTCGACTGGGAGGCGCCCACGGGCGGTTACCTGCTGACCGTCTGCTTCGCCAGCGGCCGCGTGGCAGGCGAGGGTGCGGCGGCCTATCTCAAGACGTAGCCCCCGGACGTAAAAAAGCCCCGGCCGAAGCCGGGGAGGGAGCGGGGGAGACAGCAACAACGCGGGTCAGGCGGCAACTTTGCCGCGGAATACGTGGTACTGATAGAGGTTGTAGCCCAGCATCACCGGCAGCAGCAGGCCGATGCCGATCAGCATGAAGACCAGGGTCTTGTCATCGGAGGCAGCAGCCATCAGTGACAGCTTGCCGGGCACCACGTTCGGGAACAGGCTGATCGCCAGCCCGCCGAACGAGACCAGGAACAGCAGCACGGCGGCGCGGAACGGTGCGCGGCGGCTGCCCGTCCAGGTCGAGCCGGCAAGCCAGGCCACGGCGCCGGCAGCGACCACGCCCAGCGCCAGCAGAATCGCCAGCACGCCGTGTTCGTGCCAGCGCTCGGTGCCGATCAGGCTCAGGTGCAGCGTGGCGTACGACAGCACCAGCGCGCTGACTACCGTGACCGGCAACATCCACAGCGCCCAGCCGCGCGCCGCGCTTTCCACCGGGTAGGACGTCTTCTTGATCAGGTAGGTGGCGCCCAGCAGCGCATAGCCGGCGGCCACGCCGATGGCCGCGAACAGCGTGAACACCGCGTTCCACGCGCCGGGGTTCAGGCCGGTGATCAGGCGCCCCAGGATCACGCCCTGCGCAACGGCCGCTACCAGGCTGCCGACGCCGAACACGCGGTCCCACAGCACGCTGTGTCCCGCGGCATGGCGGAACTCGATGGCCGCGCCGCGCATGATCAGCCCGGCAATCAGCGCCATCAGCGGCACGTACAGATGCGGCAGCAGCAGCGCGTAGGCCGCCGGGAAGGCGCCGAACAGGCCGCCGCCGAGCACCACGAGCCAGGTCTCGTTGGCATCCCAGACGTGCGCGATCGAGGTAACCATCGCGTCGCGGGTGCTGCGTTCGGGCGCGAACAGGCTCAGGATGCCGATGCCCAGGTCGAAACCGTCAGTGACGACATAGCACGCCAGCATCAGGCCCAGGATGCCGAACCAGAGCGTGACCAGCAGGGAGTGGGGGGAGGTTTCCATGATCGATGCCTCGGTATCAGTAGGTGCCGCCGTCGGCCAGCGTAACCGGGCTGGCGGAGGTGGCGAGAGGTCGCGGCAGGCCCTGCAGCGGCGCCGGCAGCGTCAGGTCGGGGCCCTTGCGCAGCCAGCGCGAGGCCAGCCAGGCGAACGTGGCCAGCAGGACCGCATAGAACGCGGCGAACATCACCATGCTGCTGGTCACGTCAAGCGCGCTGATCGCGGTGGAGACGCCCGCCTCGGTCCGCAGCAGGCCATAGACCAGCCACGGCTGGCGGCCCACCTCGCGCACGATCCAGCCGCATTCCACGGCCAGGTAGGGCAGAGGGATGGCCAGCACCCAGGCCAGCATCAGCCAGCGATGCTGTGCCAGGTTCTCGGGCTTGCGGCGGGTGCGGTACACCACCTGCGCGGTGCGCAGCGCCAGCAGTACCAGCAGGAAGCCGATGCCGGCCATCACGCGGAACGAGTAGTAGAGCAGCGGCAGCATGGGCGGCTGGTCGGCGCGCGGGATGTCGGCCAGTCCGGTCACCGTGCCGTGCACCTCGTGCGTGGCCAGCAGGCTCAGCATGCCGGGCACTTCGAGCGACCAGGCATTGCGTTGCTGCTGCTGGTCTGGCCAGGCCAGCAGCGACCACGGCGCGGCGGTGCCGGGCGCGTTGGTATGCCAGTGGCCTTCGATCGCGGCGCCCTTGGCGGGCTGGGTCTTGAAGACATCCACGCCGCTGCCGTCGCCGAGCCAGACCTGCAGCGGCGCCACGATCATCAGCAGCAGCATCGCCAGCCGGAACGAACGGGCGAAGAACTCGGGGTTGCGGCGGCGGAACAGGTAGTACGCCGAGATGCCCGCCACCACCACGAAGCCGGTTTCGAGCGCGGCCATCCACATGTGGGTGATGCCCCAGATGGCGTCGGGGTTGAAGATGGCGCGCAGGTAGTCTGTCACCACGATCTTGCCGTCCACCACGGCCACGCCGGCCGGCGTCTGCATCCAGGAGTTGGCCACCATGATCCAGAAGGCCGACAGCGACGAGCCCAGCGCCACCATGCCGGTGGCAAACAGGTGCACGCCCTTGGACACGCGGTCCCAGCCGAACATCATGATGCCGATGAAGCCGGCTTCGAGCATGAACGCCATGGCGCCTTCGAAGCCGAGGATGTTGCCGAAGAACTGGCCCGTGAACTGCGAGAAGCTGCTCCAGTTGGTGCCGAACTCGAACTCCATCGGGATGCCGCTGACCACGCCCACGGCGAAGTTCAGCAGCAGCAGCTTGCCCCAGAAGCGGGCGTGGCGGTACCAGGCGAGGTTGCCGGTGCGCACCCAGAGTGCTTCCACGATGAACAGGTAGGCCGACAGGCTGATGGTCAGGATCGGCCAGAGGATGTGGAAGATCGCGGTGAACGCGAACTGGCCGCGCGAGAGGTCTAGGACGTTGTCGAGTGCCATGGCGGATTACCGGGAACGGTAGCGGAACGCGGGTTGGGGGTCGCGCGCCGGCTCGGTCACGCCGCAGCAGTTCTCGATGGCCGACGCCAGGATCATTGCCTCGGCGTTGAGCGGAGCCGGGCGCGTGCGCTGCGGGCGGTACACGGTGGCAAGCCGGGGAATCGGCAGGCCGGTCAGCGCGCAGATGCCGGGTTCGCGGGCGGTGCCGATGGCCCAGATCTGCTCGCCGTAGCGGCAGTGCGTGGCATCGCGCCAGCTCACCACGGCCAGCGCCGTGCTGGGGCGCTCGATGACCGTGACGATCGGGGCATGCGCGCGGCCAGCGTGGTCCTCGGCCGTGTACGTGAGCGTGTGCTGTTGCGGTTCGAGCAGGGCAATCGTGCGCAGCCATGCCTCGCACGAGCTGTCGAAGGGTGCGTCGCGGGTTTCCGCGGCGGCCGGGTTCATGACGCCAGTAGCTTCAGACATGGTTGCTCCCTTGGGTAGAGGTGACCTTGACACGCCAGCAGTACGGGGTATCGCCGACGAAACGCTTGAAGACGGTGGTGAAATGGGCCTGCGAGCGGAAGCCGCTGCGCATGGCAACTTCGAGCACGCTGCCCTGGCCGCTGCGCAGCAGGTCCTGTGCGTGCTCGATACGGCGGCGCACCAGGTATTCGTGCGGGCGCATGCCGGTGGCGCGGCGGAACTGCGCGGCAAAGTACATGCGCGTGAGCCCGGTGCTGCCGGCGATATCGGCCAGGCCGATCGGCGCCGCCAGGTTCTCGTCGATGAACGCGATGGCCCGGCGCAGGCGCCACTGCGGCAGTGCGGTCTGCGCGCGGTGGTTCGTGGCCACGCGCTGGAAGTGGCTCGCCACCACGCGGGCCACGATGGCCAGCGCCACGCTGTCGGCGAACATGCGGCCCAGGCCGGCGTCCTGCGCATGCGCCACGGCCAGCGCCTGGCCCAGGCGTTCGAGCGCCGGATCGTTATGGATGAACGGGTCGTCGAGCAGCAGTTCGCCGGGATGCGCATGGCCGAACTGGTCCTCGTAGCAGGCCGCCAGCACCGCCTGGGGGACGAACAGGTGGAGCACGTCGCAGGCCGAGGTGAAGACGGCGCGGGCGGCCACGCCCGGGGCGGTCACCTGCACGGCGCCAGCCGTCACGCGGCCGTCGAACACCGGCATGCCGGCGCAGAGGAAGCGGATCGAACCCGAGCGCAGCGCCAGCGAGATGCAGTGGTGGTCCGGCGCGCCTTCGTGCGCCACGGAGACTTCCTCGTCGCCGTCGCAGGCCCAGCGCGAGATCACGATCGAGTCAGGACGGCGTGCCTGCAGCGCATCGGCGTCGGGCGGCTGGCGCCAGAGCTGCTCGCGGTAGACGAGGGCCGGAGCCTGGGCGCTGGCCACGCGCTGCGATTGCGGCAGCGGCGGGCGGGAGACTTCGGGCTTTTCGAGGACGGGAGTCGACAGATCTTTCATGGCGTGGCTTCTCGGATTTCGGTGGCGGGCGGGGTGGCGGCTCAGGCGGCGTAGCGCAGGAAAGCCACGGCGATCAGGATCAGGTTCATGACGGCCAGCACGATCCAGCCATACATCAGTACCAGGCTCTCCCGGCTGTCCAGGCTGGCGTCGTGCATCGGTTCGGTGTCGGCAACGGTGTTCGGGGTCATCGCGTGCGCTCCTCGGAGGCGGTGTGGTGGCCGGCCGAAGCAGCCGGTTGGATCGGCGCGATGGCCTGTGCCCACATGCGGTGCACGCCTGCGCCAGCCAGGGCCAGCGCAACGACTGCGGCCAAGGCGTACAACGTGTTCGGGAAGAGACGGGATTTCATGCTGGAAGGCTCCCTCGTCGAATCGGTGTCTGGTGCAGTGAATCGTAGGAGCCGCCCATGGGTGGTCTCAATTGGCGCGTGGATGAGGTCTGGTTAAACGTTCGTATAGGTTTGTGAAATGGCACTCACCTTTTCGTGTAGGCAGGGTGCCTTTGGTTTGGGGCGGCAAGGGTTGGGGGTGGGTTTGGGAGCCAACGTGAGGAGTTCGGTACCGGCACGGTGCGATCCCGACAGAATGTCTGCCTGCGCGATCACGTGAAACGCGCTGTCGCGCCAGACTTCGCCTATCGCATCCTTGGATAGGGGCCGCCATGCCTTCTGCTACTACCGGATGGCGGCTTGCCTCGCTGGCCGTTGTCATGTCAACCACCGCCGCCCTGGCCGGGTGTGCCGCGTTCGGCGACGCGCGCACCACGCAGCGCCTTGCACCGGTTTCGGACGCGGCGCGCAGCCTGCCGGCGCAGCACGGCCAGTGGCCCGCGCAGGATTGGGCCGACCAGTTCGGCGATCCCCAGCTTGGTGCGCTGACCCGCGAGGCGCTGGCTGGCAGCCCCACGCTGCAGGCCGCGCTGGCGCGGCTGGCCTCGGCGCGGGCGCTGGCCGAAGGCGCGCGCAGCGGGCTCTATCCCCACGCCGGCATCGAAGGCGGGTTCCACCGCGAACGGATTTCCGAGACCGACACGCTGCGCGGCACGCCGCTGGCCGGACGATGGGTCGACCAGGCGCAGTTATCGGGCACGCTGTCGTATGACCTCGATTTCTGGGGCCGCCACCGCGCGGCGTTGCAGGCGGCGCTGTCGGGCGTCAGCGAGGCAGACGCCGAAGCCCAGTCCGCGAAGCTCGTGCTGACCACGGGCGTGGCGCGCGTCTATGCCCGCCTGGCCACGCTCTTTGCGTTGCGCGACGTGACTGCGCAGACTATCGACCAGCGCCGCGAACTGGCCCGCGTGGGCCGCCAGCGGCTGGCGGCGGGGCTCGATACGCAGGTGGGCCTGACGCTGCAGGACGCCGACCTGGCCGGCGCCGAGGCGGACCTGACACGGATCGATGACGAGATTGCCGTGGTGCGCCACCAACTGGCGGCGCTGCTCGGCAAGGGGCCGGACCGCGGGCTCGCCATCGCCCGGCCCGTCCTGCTGTCCGGGGCCGCGCGCAAGCCCGTGGCCGGGCTGCCCGACGATGCCCGCATCGGCCTGCTGTCGCGCCGGCCCGATCTGGTAGCGGCCCGCTGGCGTGTGGAGGCCGCGTCGAAGGATATCGAGGTGGCGCGCACCGCCTTCCTGCCCGACATCTCGCTCAACGCCATGGCGGGGCTGACCACGATCACCCCGTCGGATTTCCTGCTCGGCGCAAGCCGCGCGTTCTCGTTCGGTCCGTCGCTGCACCTGCCCGTGTTCGAGGGCGGACGCCTGCGCGCGGACCTCCACGGCCGCTACGCCGCCTATGACGCGGCCGTGGCCGACTACAACCAGACGCTGACCCAGGCGCTGCGCGACACCGCCGATACGGTCGATGGCCTGCAGGCCACGGGCACCGAGATCACGCAGCGCCAGCACGCGCTGCAGCTGGCCGATCACGCCTACGCGCTCGCCGCCCGGCGCTGGCAGGCCGGTCTCGTCAACCAGCTGGCCGTGCTGGCCGCCCAATCCGAGGTGCTGGCCCAGCGCCAGCAGGTGGCGCAGTTGCAGGGCCAGCGGCTCGATCTCCAGTTCCGCCTGATCTGGACGCTCGGCGGCGGCTACGCAGGCCATCCGCCCGTCGCCGGCACCGCCGCGCCCGCCTCCACCCAGATGCCATGACCATGCCGACTACCACGATGCCTGCCCCGACTGCCCCGGCCACCCCGGTTCCCGAAGCTTCCCCGAGCGCCGTGCCGCGCCGGCGCCTGATCGCCGTGGCCGCGCTGGTGGCCGCCGCTGGCATCGCGGCCGGCGTCTGGTGGCTGGCCGAAGGCCGCTTCTACGCATCCACCGACGACGCCTACGTGGGCGGCAACATCGTGCAGGTAACGTCGCTGGTGCCCGGCACCGTGGTGTCGATTGCCGCCGACGATACGCAGCACGTGCTGCAGGGGCGCCCGCTGATCGGGCTCGATCCGGCCGACAGCGAGGTGGCGCTGCAGCAGGCCGCCGCCCAACTGGCCGCCACCGTGCGGCAGGTGCACACGCTCTACGTCAACAATGGCACGCTGCAGGCCGATATCGCCCAGCGGCAGGCCAATGTGGAGAACGCTCGCGACGACCTGCGCCGGCGCATGTCGGTCGATGGCACCGGCGCCGTCTCGAACGAGGATGTCGACCACGCCAGGTCCACGCTCAAGGCGGCACAGTCGGCACTGCGCGCGGCGCAGGAACGGCTGGTGTCGAACCAGGCCCTGACCAGCCACGCCACCGTGGCCGAGCATCCGGACGTGATGAAGGCCGCCGCGAGCTACCGGGCCGCCTATCTGGCCTTCGCGCGCTCGACCCTGCCGGCGCCGGTGGCCGGCTTCGTGGCGCGGCGCAAGGTACAGCTGGGCCAGCGCGTGGCCCCCGGCGAACCGCTGATGGGCGTGGTGCCGCTCGACCAGGTCTGGGTGGACGCCAACTTCAAGGAAAACCAGATGGCCGAGATGCGCGTGGGCCAGCCCGTCAAGCTGACGGCCGATTTCTACGGCTCGCGCGTGCAGTACGACGGCAAGGTGGCCGGCTTCTCGGCCGGTACCGGCGCCGCGTTCTCGGTGCTGCCGGCGCAGAACGCCACGGGCAACTGGATCAAGGTGGTGCAGCGGCTGCCGGTGCGCATCACGCTGGAACCGGCCCAGTTGGCCGCCCATCCGCTGCGGCTTGGCCTCTCGATGCAGGTTTCGGTCGATATCCACGAGCACGGCGGGGCCACGCTCCATACGCTGCCGGCGGTCACGCCGCTGTCCACCGACGTCTATGCCGCGGTGGGCCGCGACGCCGACGCCAGCATCGCGCGCATCATCGCGGCCAACCAGCAGTAGTCCTGCCTATATATATAGGCAGGCCCGGCGGAGGTCAGCGCAGCCAGCGCTGCCAGGCCGCCACCCCTGCCACCAGCAGGCAGGCCGGGGCGACGATGGCCAGCAGGTTCGAGGCGGCCAGCAGCACGGCCTGCTGGTCGATGGTCTGCGACAGGCTCACCAGCGACACATCGGCCGGCAGATGGGCGGCCAGGTAGGGATCGACGCGCCCGACCAGATGGGTACGCGCCACGGCCTCGCCGTATTGCAGGCATTGCGCGGCGGTGCCGGTGCCGGCGGCCGAGGCCACCTGACGCACGATGTTCTTGAACTGGTAGGTGTGCGAGAAATCGTCGAGCGACGTTTCGAGGAACGTGAGCTTGGCCACCAGCACCAGCGCGAACGGCACGGCCACGCTCTGCAGCACCAGCGCCTGGGCCACGCGGTCGAGCGACAGGTCGGACATGACCCGGGTGGCCAGCATCCAGGCCGCCACGGCGATCATCGCGTAGCCGAGCGCCAGCCAGCGGCGCGAGCCGGGCAGCTTCGCCCCGTACAGCACGAACAGGACTGCCGCCACCACCCCGAAGCTGCTGCTGATCGTGGTGATCATGCCGGTGGTCTCGAACGAGAAGCCGAGTCCGAGCTGCATCAGGATCGGCATCACGTAGTTCCACAGCCCGGCCGTGAACGCATAGATGGCGAAGAACGCCAGCCCGGTCAGGTAGCGCTTGCCGCCAAGCCGGTGCGTGTTCAGCCACGGGTCCGGCCGCACATGCAGGCGGAGGAAGGCCAGCGCCATCAGCGCCGCGCCGGCGGCCGGCCAGCCCACCACGCCGAGCGCGTCGGACGCGGTGTAGAGGCGCAGGTCGGCCAGCCCGTGCACCAGCACCAGCGCGCCGGCCCCGAGCAGGAAGACCGTGAGCCAGTCCATCGCGGCCAGCGTGTCGAAATCCGGCCGGTATGGCGGCCTGACCCGGTGCGGGTAGGTCACCGAGACCAGCAGCAGCGTGCCCGCCATGGCGATGGCCTGCACCACGAAGATGGTGCGCCAGCCGGCATCGAGCATCAGCGTGGCCGTGACCCATGGCGCCACGGCCAGCATGCCCAGCGCACCCACGACGAACGGCCACAGCAGGCGCGGGCGCTCGGGCGGGGCGGCGATCAGCTGGATCAGCGTGCGCGCCGAGGCAAACAGGCCGCCGGCGCCCAGGCCCTGCACGAACAGCGCCATGGAAAGCTGGGTGATGTTGTCGGACACCGCGCAGAGCAGGGTGCCGGCGATGGCAATCCACAGGCCGGCAATCGTCACGCCGCGGTAGCTCAGGTACTCGGCCAGCCGGCGCAGCATCAGGTTGGCCACGATGGCGGCGGCCGCGTAGGCGGTGAAGCACCAGAGAAACTCGTCCGGGGTGGCGTAGATGCCGGCCCGGATCTGCACGGCAGCCGTGGCCAGGATCGATGTTGCGACGAAATCCACGCCGGTCGCGCAACCCAGCGCCAGCCCCATCAGCATCACGCCGCCGCGCGTGACGCGCGGCAGGGCAGTCAGCGCGACGGCTGGCATGCGGTGGCGGCGGCGCGGCAGTCGGCGGGGCGGGCCGCCTTGGCCGGCCGGGCAGGGCTGGCCGTGGCCTTCGGCGGCAGCACGCTGTAGTCGTAGCGATCCGCCGCGAACGGGCTGGTGGCCGGGTCCGTGGCGTGGGCGGCCATGGCGCCCAGCAGGCAGCCGGCGGCGAGCAGGGCGCGGGACGTGGCGCGAACGGCGCCGTAAAGTGTGGTGTTCATGATGAACCTCCTGTGATTGGGTCCGAAACCGGGTAGGGGAGGCTTGAGCCTATGCGGGGGCGCGGCAGGGCCTTTTCGCGGCGCGGGCGCCGCTTTCGCAAGCGCACGGGGCGGTGCGTGGCCGTGCCGGAGCGGGGCGAAAGCTGTTCGTAAGCCTTGCGCGGCACTGGCGGCAGCGGTGTTGTTTTTCACTATACGAAGGCATAGTTACTGCGACCCTGTTCCCTCGCTACCATGGCGCCATGAGATTGAAGTGAGGTGCCAGCTTGGCCACGAACAAGGTCGTCGCTATCGTCGACGATGACGAATCCATCCGCACTGCCACTTCCCGACTGGTGCGATCGCTGGGATGGGAGGTGCATACCTACCCCTGCGCCCGCGCGTTCCTCGATGCCGGTGCCACGTCTGTGACGTGCATCGTGTCTGACGTGCAGATGCCCGAGATGAGCGGGATCGAAATGCTGCGGCTGCTGAAGGCGCAGGGCAGCGACGTGCCGGTGATTTTCATCACCGCGTTCTGTACCGAGGCCATCCGCCGCGAAGCACTGCGCGCCGGCGCCAGGGAATTCCTCTGCAAGCCCGTGAACGGCGCCGAGATCCAGCGTTGCCTGGACGAGGTGGCGGCGCTGGCCCAGAGTCCCCGCCCCTAGCACCGGCCCAGCCGAGCGCCGCATGACGGACATCCATCGATCCGCGTTTCCGCTCCCGTTCGGAGCCCCCGCCACGCATGACCCCGCCGCCAGCAGCCGCTGGATGCTGGCGCTGGCCGTTGCCATTGCGCTGGCCGTGTTCTCGTTCGACGCCTTCACGCGCTACCAGGTGGCCGTGGCCGTGCTCTACGTGCTGGTGGTGCAACTGGTTGCGGTGTCGGGCTCGGCCCGGCTGACCGTGCTGGCCAGCCTGGCGTGCGTGGCGCTGACGCTGCTGGCGTTCGTGCTGACCCACGAACCGGCCAGCACGGTTGGCGCGCTCGGGCGCTGCATGGTCAGCCTGCTGGCCATTGCGGCGGCCACGGCGCTGTCGATGCGCCACCTGCGCACGGATCGCCGCATGCGCGAGCAGATCGAGCTGCTGAACCTGTCGCACGACGCCATCGTGATCTACGACATGCGCGGCGTGGTCACGTTCTGGAACCGGGGCGCGGAGTCGCTCTACGGCTGGCAGGCGGCGCAGGCCGTGGGCCGCGATTTCCATGCGCTGACCGATACCCGCTTTCCGCAGCCCGACGAGGCGGTCTATGAGACGCTCTCGCGCCAGGGCCGCTGGGAAGGCGAGGTCGAGCGCCGCCACCGCGACGGCCGCGACCTGATCGTCGCCAGCCGTATCGCGCTGTGGCGCGACCAGCGCGGCCATGCCATCGCGCTGATGGCCACCAACAACGACATCACGGAGCGGCGCCGGGCAGAGATCGAACTGGCGCGCAACGAAGCCTTCCTGGCCGACGCCCAGCGCCTGAGCAAGACCGGCAGCGTGCTGCGCTACGCCGATTCGTACGAGATGAACTGGTCCGACGAGGCGTTCAGGGTGCTTGGCTTCGGCACCGAGGAGATTCCGAGCTTCGACCGCGTGCTGCAGCGCACCCATCCGGAAGACCTGCCCATCGTGCAGGGCATGGATGCGGCGATCCGGCGCGGCGAGCCCGTGATCGACGGCAAGCACCGGCTGCTGATGCCCGACGGCGAGGTCAAGCACGTGCATTTCGTGGCGCGGCTGAACAACCGGCCCGGCCATCGCGCCGAGTACGTGGGCGCGCTGATGGATATCAGCGCCGCCGTAGCCGCCCAGGAGGCGCTGCAGCGCTCACTGACGGAGTTGGCACACGTGTCCAGACTGACTACACTTGGCGGGCTGGCGACAACCGTGGCGCACGAGGTCACCCAGCCGATCGCCGCGATCGTGACCTGCGGCGATTCGGCGCTCCGGTGGCTGGACCGCCCGGACCCGGACGTCGCAGAAGCGCGGCAGTCGGTGGAGCAGATGATCCGCGATGCGCAGCGCGCCTCGGAAATCGTCCGGCAGATCCGGGGCATGGCCCAGAAGCGGGAGCCGCAGTGGGCGCCGGTAGCGGTCAATACGCTGGTGCGCGAGTCACTGTCGCTGCTGGCGCGCGAGTGTGCGACGCATCAGGTGCAGCCCGATGTGCAGCTGTCGGACGAGGAATGGATCGTGCCCGGAGACCCCGTGCAGCTCCAGCAGGTGCTGGTGAACCTGCTGGTCAACGCGATGCAGGCCATGGACGACGCGGGCAGCAACCCGCGCGTGCTGCGCGTTGGCACGGCGCGGGCCGACGCCTCGCATGTCCGGATCGTTGTCAGCGACACGGGGCCCGGTTTCGCGGGAGGCGACGCCGAACGCATTTTCCGGGCTTTCCATACAACAAAAAAAGACGGGGTGGGCATGGGACTGTCGATCTGCAGGTCCATCGTGGAGGCGCACGGCGGCCAGATCTGGGCCACCTCCGGTAATCCCGGCGCCAGCTTCCACGTGGAACTGCCGCTCCGGAACGAAGGGGAATCATGAATACAGCCGTGTCATCCGGAAACGGACCGTCCATCGTCTACGTGGTGGACGACGACGAATCGATGCGCAAGGCCGTGGCCATGCTGCTGCGCTCGGTGGGCTATCAGGTGGAAATCTTCGCCTCGGCCACCGACTTCCTGGCCGGCCAGCTCCAGGACGTGCCGAGCTGCCTGATCCTCGACGTCCGGCTCAAGGGCCAGAGCGGACTGGCGGTGCAGGAGCAGTTCGCCGCCAGCAAGATGCAGATCCCGATCATCTTCATGACCGCACATGGCGATATTGCGATGTCGGTGAAGGCGATGAAGGCCGGCGCGATGGATTTCCTGGCCAAGCCGTTCCGCGACCAGGACATGCTCGACGCGGTGGAAAGCGCGCTGGCCCGCGACGCCGCGCGCCGCGAACTGGACCGCACCGAATCGGACCTGCGCGTGCGCTACGCCGAACTGACGCCGCGCGAGAAGGAAGTCATGGCCTACGTGGCCCGCGGCATGCTGAACAAGCAGATCGCCGCCGAACTCGAACTCAGCGAAATCACCGTCAAGATCCACCGCGCCCAGGGCATGAAGAAGATGGGCGCCCGCTCGCTGGCAGATTTCGTGCTGAAGGCGGAAGCGCTCGGAATCGTGGAATCGGCGACGAGCGGCGGGAAGCAGTAGTTATTGCTTCCGCGCCGTTATTGCACCCCTCTTCCGCAAGCGGGAGAGGGGTGCGCATTACAGCCGGAAGCGGTTTCGTCCCGGGGACAGGGGAAGATCACCCCTTCAACACCACTCCGATCGCATTGGCGACGATTCCCACGTTGCTGTCGTTCAGCCCGGCCACGCACATCCGGCCCGAGCGCAGGATGTACACCCCGTGCTCGTTGCGCAGACGGTCTACCTGCCCGGCGGACAGGCCCGTGTAGGTGAACATGCCGCGCTGCTTGATATAGCGCGACAGCTTCTCGCCGGACACGTGGGCCTGGAGCTGGTCGTGGATGGCCTGGCGCATGCGGGCGATGCGCTGGCACATCGCGGCCAGTTCCGCTTCCCAGTTCTTGCGCAGCGCCGGCGTGGTGAGGACGCGGGCCACGACGCGGGCGCCGTGGGTGGGCGGGTTGCTGTAGTTGGCGCGCACGGCGCCGGTCAGCTGGCCCAGCACGCGGCCGGCTTCGTCGGCGCTCTGGCAGATCACGCTCAGGCCGCCGCAGCGCTCGCCGTACAGCGAGAAATTCTTCGAGAACGAGTTCGCCACGAGCGCGGGCACATTCTGGCGCGCCAGCTCGCGCACGGCAAAGGCGTCGTCGTCCAGGCCGGTACCGAAGCCCTGGTAGGCCATGTCCACGAACGGCAGCAGCTTGCGGGCCTTGAGCACGCCGATCACCTGGCGCCACTGGTCCTCGTTCAGGTCCACGCCGGTCGGGTTGTGACAGCAGGCGTGCAGCAGCACCACGTCACCCTGCGGGATGGCTTCGAGCGCGGCCACCATGGCGTCGAACTTCAGGCCGCCGGTCTCGGCGTCGTAGTACGGGTAGCTCTCCACCTGGAAGCCGGCGCGCTCGAACACCACGCGGTGGTTTTCCCAGCTCGGATCGCTGATCCACATCTTCGCGCGGGGGAAGTAGCGGCGCAGGAAGTCGGCGCCCACGCGCAGCGCGCCGGACCCGCCCAGCGTCTGCAGCGTGGCGATGCGGCCTTCGGCGCGTGCGGCGCTGTCCTCGCCGAACACCAGCGCCTGCACGGCCTGGCGGTAGCCGACCATGCCGGACATCGGCAGGTAGGGGCGCGGGCCCATGTCCGCCAGCAACGCGGCCTCGGCCTCGGCCACCGCCTGCATGACGGGCAGGCGGCCCTCGTCGTCAAAGTAGATGCCGATGCTGAGATTGACCTTGCTGGTACGCGGGTCCTGCTGGAAATCCTCGTTCAGGGAGAGGATGGGGTCGCCGGGAAAGGCTTCGATGTGTTCGAACATGGGAGGCTTCTTCTGGTTCAGGGGCGGGCGGCAACTGGCAGGGCCGCGCCGGCGTTCTTCTGCCGGAGGCGATAGCTTACGCCAAGAACGACGAGCCAGACAGGGATCAGATACACCGACAGACGCAGGCCCGGCGTCAGGAACATGACGACCAGAATGCCCGCCAGGAATACCAGCGTCAGGTAGTTGGTCAGCGGATAGCCGAGGCTCTGGAACGCGGTGGTCTGGCCGGCGGCGCGCTTGGCGCGGCGGAACATCAGGTGGATGATGCTGATCATCGCCCAGTTGATGATCAGTGCCGATACCACCAGGCCCATCAGCAGTTCGAACGCCTCGCCGGGCATGAAGTAGTTGACCAGCACGCAGGCACCGGTGGCCAGGGCAGACACGCCGAGCGCAGCCAGCGGAATACCGCGGCGGTTGACCTTCGTCAGGGCGCGCGGGGCGTTGCCCTGCTGGGCCAGGCCCAGCAGCATGCGGCTGTTGCAATAGACGCCGCTGTTGTAGACCGACAGCGCGGCGGTCAGCACCACCACGTTGAGCACGGTCGCCACCAGTTCGCTGTTCAGCGCGTGGAAGATCAGCACGAACGGGCTGCCGCCGGTGACCACGTTCTGCCACGGGTACAGCGACAGCAGCACGGCCAGCGCGCCCACGTAGAAGATCAGGATGCGGTAGATCACCTGGTTGGTGGCCTTGGGGATGCTCTTGCCCGGGTTGTCGGCCTCGGCGGCGGTGATGCCCACCAGTTCGAGCCCGCCGAACGAGAACATGATCACGGCCATCGCCATCACCATGCCGCCCAATCCGTTGGGGAAGAAGCCGCCGTGCTGCCACAGGTTGGCCACGCTGGCCGCCGGGCCGGCGCCGCCGGTGGCCAGCAGGTAGCCGCCGAAACCGATCATGCCGACGATGGCGGCGACCTTGATGATCGAGAACCAGAACTCCATCTCGCCGAACGATTTCACGCTGGCCAGGTTGATCAGGTTGATGACCACGAAGAAGCCGAGCGCCGAGACCCATGTGGGGATGGCGGGCCACCAGTACTGGACATAGATGCCCACGGCCGACAGTTCGGCCATGCTGACCAGGATGTAGAGCACCCAGTAGTTCCAGCCCGACATGAAGCCCGCGAACTGGCCACAGTACTTGTTGGCGAAGTGGCTGAACGAGCCGGCCACGGGCTCGTCCACGACCATTTCGCCCAGTTGGCGCATGATGAAGAAGGCGACGATGCCGGCGATGGCATAGCCGAGCAGGACGGAAGGGCCGGCGAGCTTGATGGTCTGGGCGATGCCCAGGAACAGGCCCGTGCCGATGGCGCCACCCAGCGCGATCAACTGGATGTGGCGATTCTTCAGGCCACGCTGGAGCGTGCCCTGGCTGTCGGTTGCATGCATGGAGTTGTCTGTCCTCTACCCATTCTTGTGGAATGGCGCGCGCCTCTGTCAACGGGCGCTTTGAAAAAGGCGCCGGCGCGGGTAACGCCGGCGCGCAGGGGTCCGCGCCGGCAACCCGAGAGGATACCGGCAGACGGTTGGAAAAACAGGGATCTGGCGCAACCCGGACCGGAATCCGGGCGCCGGGGTCACACTTTCAGCGTGCCGCGCTCGATCTGGTCGCGCTCAAGTGACTCGAACAGCGCCTTGAAGTTGCCTTCGCCGAAGCCATCGTCGCCCGCGCGCTGGATGAACTCGAAGAACACCGGGCCGAGCACGCCTTTCGAGAAGATCTGCAGCAGCAGGCGGGGCTTGCCGTTCTCGGTGGTGCCGTCCATCAGGATGCCGCGCGCCTTGAGCTGGTCAACCGGCTGGTTGTGGCCCGGCAGGCGGGTGTCGAGTGCCTGGTAGTAATAGTCGTTCGGGGCCGTCATCAGGTCCACGCCGGACATCTGCAGGTTGTCGATGACCTCGATCAGGTTGTCCACCAGGAAGGCAATGTGCTGGATGCCTTCGCCATTGAACGCCATCAGAAATTCTTCAATCTGCCCGGCACCCTTCGACGATTCCTCGTTCAGCGGGATGCGGATCATGCCGTCCGGCGCGGTCATGGCCTTCGAGGTCAGGCCGGTGTATTCGCCCTGGATGTCGAAATAGCGGATTTCGCGGAAGTTGAACAGGCGTTCGTAGAAGTTGGCCCAGTAGGCCATGCGGCCACGGTAGACGTTGTGCGTCAGGTGGTCCACCAGCTTCAGGCCGTGGCCCTTGGGGCGGCGGTCCACGCCCTCGATGAATTCGAAATCGATGTCATAGATCGACTTGCCGTCCTCGAAACGGTCGATCAGGTACAGCGGCGCGCCGCCAATGCCCTTGATGGCCGGCAGGCGCAGTTCCATCGGACCCGTGGCAATCTCGATCGGCTGGGCGCCCAGCATCAGCGCGCGGTTGTAAGCCTTGTGCGAATCCTTGACCCGGAACGCCATGCCGCAGGCGCTGGGGCCATGCTCGGCGGCGAAATAGGCGGCCTCGCTGTGCGGTTCGTTATTGACGATGAAGTTGATGTCGCCCTGGCGGAACAGCAGCACATCCTTGGAGCGATGCCGGGCCACCAGCGAGAAACCCATTTTCTCGAACAGCGGTTCGAGAACGTTGGGCGTGGGCGAGGCGAATTCGACGAACTCGAAGCCTTGCAGTTGCATCGGGTTTTCAAACAGATCGGCCATGGTCGGTGCGCGCGGGGGCGAGTAGGGAGTAGAAATCGTATTTCAGCGAGACGCTGCGCAAGTGGCTTTTGAGGCGCCTGCGGCGTAGCGCAATGTGAGGAAATTGTAGTTCTCGCCGTGCAAAATAGGATTTCGTTAGCGCCGCAGGGAAACCCTCGGATATGAGATAAAATTTCGCGAAACATCGCCCGGAGGAAACGGAAATGCAGCAAAACGACCTTGACCGCACCGACCGGCGCTTGCTTGGCATGCTGCAGGAGCATGGCCGGATCTCCAATCTGGAGCTGGCCGAGGCGATCAGCCTGTCACCGGCCCAGACGCTGCGGCGCCATCGCCGCCTGGAGGAGACCGGCATCATCAAGCGCTACGAAGCGCGGCTCGACAGCGCGGGACTGGGGTTTGGCGTGACCGCGTTCATCCACGTGACGATGGAGCGCGGGCATATCCGCGACCTCTCGAAGTTCAAAAGCCTGGTGGCCGAGCTGGCGCAGATCCAGGAATGCTTTTCGGTGACCGGCGATATCGACTATGTGCTGAAGGTGGTGGCGAAAGACCTGAAGTCGCTGTCGGACTTCCTGCTCGATACGCTGATGCGGATTCCGGGCGTCAGCGGCGTGAAATCGAGCGTATGCCTGGACGAGATCAAGTGCACGAGCGCGATGCCGCTCGACGTCTAGCCCGCTTGGCCGAGGCCCGCCATCGCGTCGGCAATCTCCTGCGCTGACTGGGGTCGCACCAGCCTGCCCACTTCCTGGCCGTCGCGCAGGAACACCAGCGTCGGCCACAGCTTCACGCGGAACGACCGGCCCAGCGGCCGGCCGCTGCCGTCCTCCACCTTGATATGCGGCAAATCCCCATGCTGGCGAAACGCGGCCTCGATCAACGGCTGCGCCCGCAGGCAGAAGCCGCACCACGGCGTGCCGAATTCGAGCACCAGCGGGCCGGATCTGGCATCGATCTCGGCACGGGTCGGCTCGGTGGCGGCGAAGGTGGTGGTCATGGGCATGGCGGGCTCCGGGAGGTGATTGGGGGATTCTGCCAGTGACAAGCATATTGCGTGCAAGCACCTCAGGCCCGCGCGAGGGGTGGGGGAGAGGGCGGGAGGATGCTATGCCGTTGCCTCATCAGGGCTTGAAACGCCGGCCCTCTCCCCTGGCCCCTCTCCCGCCTGCGGGAGAGGGGAAAATGGCCGCGACCCGATATCCCACCACCCCGGCAGCAAATCCCTCACTTCGGCGCGTCCGTACCGGTCATCGATCAGCCACACCACGCCGCGATCCTGCTGGGTCCGGATCACGCGGCCCGCCGCCTGCACCACCTTCCGGAGGCCCGGATACAGGTAGGCGTAGTCGTAGCCCTGCCCGTACACGGCCTCCATCCGGTCGCGCAACTGCTCGTTGACCGGATTCACCTGCGGCAGCCCCAGCGTGGCCACGAAGGCGCCGATCAGGCGGTCGCCGGGCAGGTCGACGCCTTCCGAGAACACGCCGCCCAGCACCGCGAAGCCGATGCCCTGGCCGCCCGGCGCGAACGCGTCGAGGAACGCCGTCTGGCCCGCCTCGCTCATGCCGCGTGCCTGCGCCCAGGTCGGGATGCCGGGATGGTCGCGCGCCAGCAGCGCGGCCGCCTGCTGCAGGTACTCATGGCTGCTGAAGAACGCCAGATAGTTGCCCGGCTGCCGTGCGAACTGGTCGGCCATCAGCGTGACGATGGCCGGCAGCGAACGCTGGCGCTGGGCGTAGCGCGTGGAGATATGGCGCGCCACGTGCACGTCGAGCTGGTCCGCCGTGAACGGCGATGGCACCTCGACCCAGACTGCGCTGGCCGGCAGGCCGAGCAGGTTGCGGTAGTAGTCGGCTGGCTGGAGCGTGGCGGAGAACAGCGTGGTCGAGTGGGCTCCGGCGAAGCGCGGCGCCAGGTACGGCGCGGGCAGCAGGTTGCGTACGCACAGCGCGGCATCGGTGCCGGCGCGCAGCCGGGGCGTGCGCGTGATGTCGAACAGCGAGTGCTTGCCGCCGTATTCGGTCAGTTGCTCGGCCAGCCGCAGGAAATGCATCGCGTCGAAGTAGAAGCGTTCCAGCAGCGCGTCGTGCCGCTGCGGATGCTCGCTGATGTCGTCGATGATCGCCGTGCAGAGCTGCGCCAGCGCCTCGACAAAGGCCGCCGGCTCGGCGTCGCGCGTTTCGTACGCGGCCGCGCCGGATTTCGCCAGCGCATTCCATTGCCGGTAGACCTTGTCCATGGGCCGCTTGAGCACCGCCGGCGCCGCCAGCCTCACGCCCCGGAAGGCCGCATGGTCCAGCGTGGCCGTGTACATCGCGCGGCCACGTTCGACAAGGTTGTGCGCCTCGTCCACCAGCACGCTGACGCGCCACTCGTTGAGCGCCGTCAGCGCAAACAGCAACGCGCTGCGGTCGAAGTAGTAGTTGTAGTCGGCCACCACCAGATCGCTCCAGCGGATCATCTCCTGGGCCAGGTAGTAGGGGCAGACCTGATGCGCGCGGGCGATCTCGCGCGTGGCTTGCCGGTCGAGCAGCGGCGCCTGGGCGGCGGCGGCGCGGGCGGCGGGCAGGCGGTCGTAGAACCCCTGGGCCAGCGGGCACGATTCGCCATGGCAGGCCAGATCCGGATGCTCGCACGCCTTGTCGCGCGCGGTCAGTTCCAGCACGCGCAGCGGGGAGCCCGTGGCATCGCCCCGCAGTTGCGCCGTGGCGTGCAGCGCCACGGCGCGGCCCGTGGAGCGCGCGGAGAGGAAGAACAGCTTGTCGAGCCGCTGCGCCGGCATGGCCTTGAGCGCCGGAAACACGGTGCCGATCGACTTGCCGATGCCGGTGGGCGCCTGCGCCAGCAGCGTGCGCGCCGCCACGTTGGCCTTGTAGACCGATTCAGCCAGCAACCGCTGCCCGGTGCGGAACGTGCCGTGCGGAAACGCCAGCGTCTGCAGCCCCGCGTCGCGGGCGGTGCGATGCGCCAGTTCCTGCTCGGCCCACGCCTTGAAGCGGCGGCAACTGTCTTCGAAGAATTCGCGTAGCGTGGCGGCGTCGAAGCGCGCCTTCAGCATGCGCTCGCGCTGGCTGATGACGTCGAAGTAGACCAGCGCCACCTCGATCTTTTCAAGATTCCGCGATGCGCAGAGCAGCCAGCCATAGATCTTGGCCTGCGCCCAGTGCAGTGCCTGATGGTTCTGCGGTATCTCGCGCTTCTCGCCGCGCACGGTCTTGATTTCCTCGACGCGATTGGCCACCGGATCGTAGCCATCGGCGCGGCCCCGCACGCGCAGGCCCTCGAAATCGCCGGACAGCGAGACCTCGGCCTCATACCCGGAGCCGCGCCGGCTCGTGACCACGCCATGCCCGGCCACGCCCTCCTGCGACGTGGGCGAGGGCGTGAAGCGCAGGTCGAGATCGCCCGCCTTGGCCGTGAACTCACAGAGCGTGCGCACGGCAACGGTATAGCGGGGTGGTTCGACAGGAACGGGCGCGGGGGTGACGGACAAGGCGCAAACGGCGGATGGCAACGAGAACTGTATGAATATACAGTGATCGGACACCGACAGGCAGCCGCCGCGCAGGAATTTATGATGGAGCCACCGTCCGCCCGAGGAAGCTCACAAAAACTGGAGAAACGCCGATGCCATCGCTGAAGATCGCCACGTTCAATATCAACGGGGTGCGCACGCGCCTGGCGTCGCTGCTGGCCTGGCTCGAACGCGAGCAGCCGGACGTGGCCTGCCTGCAGGAACTCAAGGCCGTGGACGAGGGCTTTCCGATCGAGGAAATTCGCGCGGCCGGCTATGGCGCGATCTGGCAGGGCCAGAAATCGTGGAACGGCGTGGCGATCCTGGCGCGCGGCACCGATCCCGTGGAAGTGCGCCGCGGGCTGCCGGGCGGCGAGGGTGGCGACAATCCCGACACCCAGAGCCGCTATCTGGAAGCGGCGGTCGAGGGCGTGCTGGTGGCTTGCCTGTACCTGCCCAACGGCAACCCGCAGCCGGGGCCGAAGTTCGACTACAAGCTGGCATGGTTCGAGCGGCTGATCTCCCACGCGCAGACGCTCCACGATAGCGGCCATCCGGTGGTCATCGCCGGCGATTTCAACGTGGTGCCCACCGACGACGACATCTACAACACCCGCTCGTGGCTCAAGGACGCGCTGCTGCAGCCCGAGAGCCGCGAATGCTACCGGCGCCTGCTCGCCCAGGGCTGGGTCGACGCGCTGCGCAAGCAGTATCCCGACGAGCGGATCTATACCTTCTGGGATTACTTCCGCCAGCACTGGCAGACCAACTCGGGGCTGCGCATCGACCATCTGCTGCTGGGACCGGGCGTGCAGCTGCGCGATGCCGGCGTGGACCGCTGGGTGCGTGGCGAGGAAAAGGCGAGCGACCACGCGCCCACATGGGTTGTCGTCGAAACCGGGGCGGGAGGACCGAAGAAGAAGGCGCCGGCAGCGAAGAAGGCCGCCGCAGGGAAGGTCCCGGTGAAGAAGGCCCCGGTGAAGAAAGCCCCGGTGAAGAAGTCCGCGCCCAAAAAAACCGCCGGGAAGCACCCGGCGTCGGAGAAAACAGGGACGTCCACCGCGAGAGCGGGACGGCGGACGTCAGGCACCTGAGCCGTTGCAGCGCGGCTCAGGTGCCACAGAACCTTGCGGTCAGGCGGGCACGGCCTCGGCCACCTTCGCGGCCTCGTCGGCTACGTGGGCCTGCACTGTCTGCAGCGAGCTGCCCACGGCGCCCATCAGCATGTCGGCGGCCGCATCGAGCCGGTCTTTCGAGCCCGACATGCGCGCCGTGATGATGCCGTTCTGGATCGCGCCATAGAGCACCGTGGCCAGCGCCGCCGGCGGCACCGGATAGCGCTCGCCGCGTGCCTGTTCGGCGCGGCGCAGCAGGCTGGCGATCCAGTCCTCGTTCATGCGGTAGTGCGCCTGCAGCGGCACGCGGATCGCATCGGGCAGTGCCAGCACCTCGGCGGACAGCATGCCGGCCAGGCAGATCTGGTTCAGCTCGATGTCGCTGCGCAGGGGGCGAATGTACTGCCACGCCTGCTCGGCCAGCGGCAGGCTGATATCGATCGCGGCCAGCCGCGCCTGCGAGCGTTCGCGGTACAACCGCACCACTTCGAGCACCAGGTCATCCTTGGCCGGAAAGTGATAGTGAATGCTCGATGTCTTCACGCCCACCAGTTCCGCCAGGTCGCGATAGCTGAATCCGTTGTAACCGCGCTGCCGGATCAGCACGGAAGCGTGCTGCAGCAACTGGTCGCGCACGGACTGCGCGGCATGTGTGGAATGCGTTTTCATGAGATTCGTCCGGGGCCTTGTGAGCCTTGGACCCTCCGGTTTGGCCGCCGTCCCAGGGATCGCTAGACGGACAGCGACTGCGCGACAAACGAAAATACAGCTCCGGTGCCGAAGCACAGCAACACCCATCCACCCACGATCAGGGCCGTGTCACGCCATTTCATTGCAAAACTCCAGATATCCGGGCCGCGGTGGACCGGCTAACGTTGCCGGGCCACCGCTCGGGCGCTCAGGCCAGGGCGCCGTCGGTGTACACGTCGAAGCTGCGCGACGGTTCGGCCGACACGCCGGTCCGGTCACGGCCGGCCACGGTGCGGGCACCGCCGGTGTAGGGGTCGAACGGGGCAGCCTTGGCGCCGTCGAGGTACGGATCGATCTGGCGCGACGGTTCGGCCGAAACACCGGTCCGGTCCAGGCCAGCCACGATGCGGGCACCGTCGGTGTACGGATCGAACTTGCCGCCGACCTTGGCGCCATCGGTGTAGGGATCGGTCTTGCCAACGCGGGCACCCTCGCTGAAGGTGTCGAACTTGCCGGTGCGGGCACCGTCGGTGAACGAGCTGCGGGCGTCCTGCACGCGGTAGCTGTAGCCGTAGACTTCGCCGGCCTTCTGGGCGGCGGGGGCGGCCTGGGCAGCGCCTGCAACGAAAGCGGCGGCGAGGGCGGCGGCGGTGATGAGGGTCTTGGCGGTCATGATGCTCTCCTGGCTCGGGCCCGACGCTCCGTCATGTGGGGAGTCGTCGTGGCCGATGTCTGTGCTGCGAATCGACCGGTCCTTCCTGCTTCCCGATCTGCTATCTACTGCTAGATAGAGAAGCGCTGCTAAAAAAAGAACCGATCTCCGGTACTGACAAACAAAACTGGTAAGGCTTGGACGCCGCGCCCGGGCTTTGTTGTTACCGCAGTGCGTCGTCCATGGCTCGAATATTATCTACTACTAGATAGATAGGCAAGGAATTTAAAGAAATTACGATGCCGGCGTGGGGGTGGCGCTCTAAACCGGCCGGGAGCAGGCGCCAACCCATTGAAACAAAAGGAAAAAACTTACTTCGCAAACACCTGGCTCAGGTCGCCGAAGGCCTTGAATTCGAGTGCATTACCCGACGGATCGAGGAAGAACATCGTTGCCTGCTCGCCAACCTGCCCCTTGAAGCGCACATGCGGCTCGATCACGAACTTCGTCCCGGCGGCGCGCAGCTTGTCGGCCAGTTGTTCCCACTGCGCCATCGACAGGATGGCGCCGAAATGCCGCACCGGTACGTCGTCGCCGTCCACGGCGCTGGTCCCGCGATGGCCGCATTCGTCCGGTGAGAGATGGGCCACGACCTGGTGGCCGTAGAAATCGAAGTCGACCCAGGCGTCGGAACTGCGACCCTCGGGGCAGCCGAGCAGATCGCCGTAAAACTGGCGCGCGGCGGCGAGGTCGTGAACCGGGAAGGCAAGGTGGAACAGCGGCATGGCAGTCATGGGGGCTCTTGTGGGGAGGGCGGTTGGAAAGCGATGCCGTTGATTGTAATCAGCGCAACTCGTAATATGAAACGAATCATTCCGGGGCTGAGCATCAGGAATTTCGTTGCTCGACGCCCCATCCCAACCAGCGCCCCCGACCCCCTTCGCCCGTGATCCGCTATTTCAAGACCTTCCTGAGCGCCGCCGAGACCGGCTCGTTTTCGGCCGCCGGCGCCCGGCTCGGCCTGACCCAGTCGGCGGTCAGCACGCAGATCCGCCGGCTGGAGGAAGACCTCGGCTGTACGCTGTTCGACCGTACCGGCAAATCGGTGACGCTGAGCGAGGAAGGGCGGCGGTTGCTGCCCGAGGCGGCGCGGCTGGTGGCCATCTATGCGGGCATGAAGGGCGCGGGCGCCCAGGCTGACACGGCGCCGCTCGACCTGGGCGCCGTGTCCACGGTGCAGTCGACGCTGCTGCCGCGTGCGATGCAGCGCTTTCGCGTGGCGCATCCCGATACGCATGTGAACATCGTGCCGGGCATGTCGACCCAGCTGCTGACGCAGGTGGATGCGCGCGAACTCGACATCGCCGTGCTCGTGAAGCCGCGCCTGGGCCTGACGCCCGAACTGAAATGGGTGCCGCTGATCCGCGAGGCGTTCGTGGCGGTGGCCCCGGCTGGCACCACGGGTGACCTGAAGGCGGTGCTGCAGACCGTGCCGTTCATCCGCTACAACCGCCACGCCACGGGCGGGCAGCTGGTCGATCGTTACCTGAAGCGGCACCGCTTCTGGGTACGGGAGGGCATGGAGCTGGACGAGCCCGCCGTGATCCTGCAGATGGTCAGCCAGGGGCTCGGTTGCGCGATCATCCCCGCGGCACTGGTGCCGGTGCGCGAGACGCCCGGCATCGTCGAGATACCGATGCCGGGCGCGCCGCTGCACCGCGAGATTGGCGTGCTGGTGCGGCAATCGGTGCTCAGGCGCGCGCCGGTTGCCGCACTGATCGACGCGTTCGAGGCCGCCGGCCACGAACGCCAGGCACGGTAGGGTCAGGCGCTGGCCGCCTGCGCCGTGGCCTGCTGCGCCGGCCGGCGCACCATCAGCGCCAGCAGCGCCGCCAGCAGGCAGGCCGTGCCGGCCACGTACAGCGCCGGGGAATAGGTCAGCCAGAACGTGCGCGAGAGCCCCGCGCCGAACGCCGCCACCGCCGCGCCAATCTGGTGGGCCGCGAAGATCCAGCCGAACACCATCGGAGCCCGCTCGCGGCCGAACGTGCTGGCGGCGAGCTTGATCGTCGGCGGCACCGTGGCGATCCAGTCGAGCCCGTAGAACATGGCGAAGATCGACAGGCCGTACAGCGTGAATTCCGAATGGGGCAGCCAGAACAGCGACAGCCCGCGCAGGCCGTAGTACCAGAACAGCAGCTTGCGGCTGTCGTAGCGGTCCGAGAGCCAGCCCGACAGGATGGTACCCACGAAATCGAATGCGCCCATCATCGCCAGCGCCGACGCGGCCGGCACGGCGGACATGCCGAAATCCGCGCACAGGGCGATGAAGTGCGTCTGGATCAGCCCGTTGGTGGACAGCCCGCAGATAAAGAATGTCCCGGCCAGAATCCAGAAGGTCTGGGTGCGCGCCGCTTCGCGCAGCACCACGAACGGTCCGCGCCAGGACAGCGGCGCTGCGGCAGCCGGCGCGGCAGGCGCCGTGCCCGGCGCTTCGCCGAATGCCGTCAGGCCCACATCGGCGGGACGGCTGCGCATCAGGCCGAGCACCACCACGGCCAGCGTGGCGCACGCGGCCAGCACCGGCAGCACCGCCACGCGCCAGCCCATGTGTTCGATCAGCCAGGCGGCCACGGGCAGAAAGGCCAGTTGCCCCGTGGCCGAACTGGCCGTCAGGACACCAATCACCAGCCCGCGCCGCGCGGTGAACCAGCGGTTTGCGACCACGGCGGCCAGCACCAGCGCCGTGAGGCCCGAGCCCACGCCGAGCATCAGTCCCCAGGCCACGAACAACTGCCACAGTTCGGTGGCCACCGTTGCCAGTGCCATGCCGCCGGCAATCAGCGCCAGCGCCGCACAGACCACGTTGCGCACGCCGAAGCGCTCCATCAGCAACGCCGAGAACGGCGCCATCAGGCCGAACAGCGCGAAGCGGAACGCCAGGATCGACGACACCTTGTCGGTGCTCCAGCCCATCTCGGCGGTCAATGGTTTCAGGAAGGCGCCCGGCAGGCCGAGCGCGGCGGAAGTGGTCAGCATCACGCAGAACGTGACGGCGGCAACGATCCACGCGTAGTGGATGCCGCGCCGGTCCAGCCGGCGGGAAAGGGCTTGCGCGAACATGGGGGCAGGTCAGGGTGGAGAAGACGGTTCGAAGGGAAGTCAGCCGCCGCTCAGCCGGCGACCGTGTTGGAAGTGCTGTCGAGCAGCCAGGCACGGGCGGCGTCGAGAATCTCGTCGGACAGGCCATCGCCAGCGGTGGCACGCGCCAGCGTGATGGCGCCGACGAAGGTGGCCAGTTGCACCAGCGCCTGCCGGTGGGCGTCGGGGCCGGCATCGGCGCCAGCGCCGGTGTTGATGGCCTCCCAGGTGTCGATCAGTTGGCGCAGGCCGTCGAGATAGGCTTCCCGCACGGGCTTGCCGGCCGGCTCGCGCGCCACGTCGCTGGCGAACGCCGACGCAGGGCAGCCATGGCCGGCGGCATCGCGGTGCGCCGCGCTCAGATAGCGCTCCACCAGTTCGCGTCGGGCGCTGGATACGTCACCTTTGGCGCGCCTGGCAGTGGCCTGCCATCGGTCGTTGGCTTCCGCGAACGAACGCGCGCAGGCCACCGCCGCCAACTCGTCCTTCGAACCAAAGTGACCGTAGAAGCCGCCATGCGTCAGCCCGGCGTCGGCCATTACCTGCGCCACCGACACACCGTGCAGGCCGTGCTGCCGGAACAAACGTGCCGACGCCTGCTCGATGGCTGTCCTATGCTGGTCAGCGACTGCCCGTGATGCCCTCGCCATGCGGCCTCTCCTTCGGATTGCAACCCCGCCAAGCGGGAAATTTCATGCTTGACCGGAGTTTAGATGACAACCATACTTTAAGCAATAGATGTCGGTCGTCATGCAAAGGACGTATCGGCAGCCCGTTGGTCCCCCGTCGTTGCATCCATCCCATCGCAAGGAGAAACCTGTCATGTTCAATCTGTTCGATCTGTCCGGCCGCGTGGCCGTCGTCACCGGCTCCACCAAGGGTATGGGCCTGGCCATGGTGCGCGCCCTGGGCCAGGCTGGCGCCCGCGTGGTGGTGTCCGGCCGCGACGCCGGGGTGTCAGAGAAAGTGGCCGCATCGCTGCGCGAGGAAGGGCTGGACGTCACCGGCATCGCCTGCGACATCGTCAACCTGGACAGCGTGCGCGCGTTTGCCGATACCGTGCTGGCAAAGTTTGGCCGCGTCGACGCGCTGGTGCTCAACGCCGCCGGCTCCACGGCGGTGGGCTCGATGCTCGACCAGGGCCCGGAGGCGTTTGACGAAGTCATGGCCGGCAACGTGCGCGGCAACCTCGTGCTCGTGAATGCGCTGGCGCCGCAAATGATCGAACGCCGCGATGGCTCGATCCTGTTCATGTCGAGCATTGCCGCGCGGCGCGGCTCGGCCATGCTGGCGCTCTACAGCATCTCGAAGGGTGCCACCGACCTGGCCATGCGCAACCTGGCGCAGACGCTCGGCCCGCACAACATCAACGTGAACAGCATCAACCCCGGCCCGGTGCGCACCGACTTCTCCCGCGATGCGCTGTGGGGCGACCCCGAGCGCGAGAAGATGCTCTCGGCCGGCATTCCGATGCGGCGCATCGCCGAGGCCACGGACGTGGCAGGGCTGGCCGTGCTGCTGGCCTCGCCGGCCGGGCGCTATATTTCGGGCCAGACGATCGGCGTGGATGGCGGGGCAACGGCCTGAGCCGGCGTGCGTGCAAGTTCGTAAGAATCCGATGTCATGCGGCGCGCAAACCGTGCGCAGTCGGTGAGGGTGTTCCGGCTGGCCGCGTGAGCCAGCCGCCCGGGCTTTCTCCCCTCGCCCGCCGCGCGGGAGAGGGGAACGCATGACTACGGCAATCCCCGGCGATTACCAGCCGTTGAACCCCGCCCCGGCCGCCGAGGTCGCGTCCTGCCGCTGGACGCGAATGTTGTTTTCCACCTCGTTCACGCCGAACGTGTTGTCCGCCATGTCCTCGATGTCGTACTTCTGGCTGCGGCGCTGCACGGTGCCGCCCAGCGTGACCTTGCCGTTCTCCACGTCCACCGTGACCTCGCTGACATCGACCCCACTCGTGAAGGTCAGCCGCTCGCAGATTTCGTCGCGGATGCGGTCGTCGGTGCGGGTGTAGCCGCGCGGGCCGCTACGGCGCTCGGTGTCGTCATCGGTGCCGAACCAGTCGCTGAACGCCTGCCCGATCCGATGGCCGATGTTGTAGAGCATGCCGTGGTCTTCGTCGTCGTCGCCGTAGCGGTCGCGGCGATCGTCGCCGTAGCGGCCGTCATCGTCGTTTCGCCAGGTTCCGCCGCGTGCGGCGTAGCCACGGGCCCCTTCATGGCGCCGGTCGTCCGACTGGGAGCCAAGGTAGTCGCGCCCATAGCTCTGCGCGCGCGATGGGCGGCTTTCGCCCCATTCGTCGGTCGACTCGGTCCAGTAGCGGGTGTCACTGCGCAAATCGTTGAAGTACGAGCCCTGCCGGCCCGATCCGCCGCCGTAGCGGGGCTCGCGCTGCTCGGCGCGGCGCAGCCATTCCTGATCGGCGTTGCCGAAGCCCTGCTGGCGCTGGCCGGACTGGCCGTAGCCACCGTAGCTGCCGCCGTAGCCAGCGTCATTGCCGTAGCTGCCGCCGGCGCCACCATGGCGGCGCACACCACCCTGGCGTTCGAAGTCGCCGCCATCGCCAAGGTCGCCGTAGTCGCCAACTTCGCTGGCGTAGCTGCGGCTCTGGTATTGCTGCCGGCTGCGCCACGCCTGATCGTCTTCCGGAGAATTGCCATAGCCGCCATTCAGGCCATAGCGCAGATCGCTGCCATATTCGTTGCCCTGGTCGCCACGGCGATAGCCGCTCGGTGCCGGTCCGCCGTCACTGGTCTGTCCCGGCGCCAGGCGCTGGCGCTGGCGGGCGTTTTCCCAGCGATCGTCTGAGGATTCGGGCAGCCAGTCGTCCTGGCCCATCCAGCGCGAGCCGCGCTCGTCGTCCCAGGGATCGCCCAGATCGTCGTCGCGGAGGTTTTCGGTAGCCCGCCAGGTGTTGCCCCGGCGATAGCGCTCGGTACGGTAATCGGCCATGTTACGCTCCTGTTGGTTACGGGTTTGCCAGGCGCCACCTCCCCGGTGGAGGCGAGCGTCGTCTCTGGCAATTCCCGAACAGGCGCAAATTCCGTACCGCGCTGCAAAGCCACCTGCCTGCTGGGCTGGCGGGAGGCGCAGAGGTAGCCGGTGTGCAAGCCTTGCGCCGATGCATGTAAAGACTGCACCAGCGCCCGGCCTTGGCCGGCTATCGGGCGTTGACGCGACGCAGGCTGGCGGGCGGCGGGGTGAGGGGTGTGCGTGGTGTGGCTTGTGATGCGCTTTCAGCGGGCGCGGCGCGGTCGCCCGGCGTAGCGCGTTCAGGCCGGACTGGCGCGATGCCTTCCACGGCATGGAATAGCTGGCTGTTCGCGTAGTCCGCCGCGACGGCATCCAGGAAATTCGGGCTGGCCGGCGGTGGCGGCAGCGCTTTGTCGGCCAGCGCGGCGGTGTGGAAGCAGAGCATCAACACCCGCAGCAGCACGATCAGGCCGCGAATGCGATAACGGATGACGGGAGGATGACTGGGACGTGGCGGCGCGACGACGCCCGGCCGCAGTTGGGGCGGGATCAACATGGCAGTTCTCCGAGAAAACAGGACGCTTCAGCAGGGCATCGGGCGGTGGCGCCACGTCCGATGCAGTCATGCGTCTATTCGCAGAGAACATGCCACCCGCCGGCGGCGGGTTAGCGGCACTTCTACAGGCAAAACAAGGGAAATACGGTGTCTTGGCCCCAACACCACGAGGCAGAACCGTCCGCCGCCAGCCAACAGCACTGGCGGCCGCGCTAGTGCGTATGGGGGTGCTCTCCGCCTCGGTGGGTGGCATGGCCATGGCCCGCGCCCGGTGGCGGCATCTGGATATCGGCACTGCAACTCGGGTGCTCGGCGTCATGCTCGTGCGGCTCCAGCGCCCCCGGCACCCGCCGGCTGCCCAGCCCCTCGGCACGCAGCCACGCCAGCGTGGCCTCTGCGGCGCGGTCGATCAGCTCGCCGCACCGCGTGTAATCGTACGGGGAGACATCGAGCGGACACAGCGGCGGCACCACGGCGATATGCGCGTGGTCGCCCCAGCGTTCCAGGTCATGCACGAGTTGCCGCGCTACGAGCAGGGACAGCGCGTTGAATGCATGCTCCATTGCGCCGCGCGGGGGACGCCGCTCGGCGCATGCAAAGCCGGCCGGCAGCACCACGATACGCGTGGCGCCAAGCCGGATTGCCGTGGAGACCGGCGTATTGTTGGCCACGCCGCCATCGATCAGCTTGCGCCCCTCGACCTCCACTGGCGGAAACACGCCCGGAATGGCCGCGCTCGCCAGCACGGCGCTGACCATGCTGCCCGACGACAGCACGACCTCCTCGCCGCTATGCATGTCGGTGGCCACCACATGGAGCGGAATGCTGGCGTTCTCGACGCGCGCATCGCCAAAGTGGCGGCTCAGCAGCCGTTTCAGGCCGAATGACTCCACCAGATGCCCCCGGTTGCCCATGATCATCCCGAACATGCTGCGCCACGACCACGGCAGGATGTCGTTACGCGTGATGGCGCGCCACAGGCTCTCCAGCCGTGCCGTGCCTTCGATATCGGGATGGCAGGCGAAATAGGCCCCGTTGATCGCACCGGCCGAGGCACCGATCACGAGATCGGGCTTGACGCCCCAATTGACCAGTTCCCGCAGCATGCCAACCTCGATGGCGCCCAGGCTGCCGCCGCCGGCGAATACGAATGCAGTCTTTTCCATGGTGTTCGTCGCGGGGGCGCTCGCCGCCCGTCAGATAGGTTGCGTGTCAGTTGCGTGTCGTCGTGCGGAGAGCATAGGCCACTTCCGGCCGGGTAAAAAGGGGGCGGGAACCCGGGGTGGGAGCCGTCAGGGCGTTGGCCCGGCGACGAGGGCCGCCAGTTCCTGCCGCATGGCCGGCAATAACCGCGCGGCACCGCGGGCCAGATTTACCTGCATGGTCGTATCGGCAATCTCGATCAGCGCCGGATCGACGTCGTAGCTGCCGCGCTCGTCCAGCCAGCGCAGTATGTCCGCCAGATGCCATACCGACGCGGCGCCTTCATGCACTGGCAGCGGGAAGGAACCCGCATGCGTGGTCATGAGCTTGCGCATGTTCTGTCGTGACACTCCGACCGTGTCTGCCACATCGGTCAGACCCACGAAATCCGGCGTGGCTTCGACGAGCCGCGCGCCATGTACGGCATCGCGCACATTGGCGAGCGCACTAATGATGGCTGCGCGCGCGCTGTCGGCCTCCCGCGTGAACATCAACGCTACCCGGCCAGGAATGCCGATACCCACCAGCGCATCATTACAGCCATGGGCATGTCGCGCACTTGGTACCGTCACCAACAAAAAACCCGGCTCGTATCTCGATACGGCGCCGGGTTGGCGGGAGTGAGGGGTGCGGAAGCCGCTGGCGGTCAGGCGGCCAGGATCTCGTTGGCGGCTGCCGGCAGCATGCTGCCGTGGTCACGGTAGTTCAGATGCCAGGAAAAAGCCTCTTCGAGCACATGAGGGGTCTGGCCGCCGCGCAGGCAGGCGCGGCGGTAGTAGTCGAGCAGGCCGTCACGGTAGGCGGGATCGGCGCAGTTCTGGATCACCTGCAGCGCGCGCTCGCGCGGGGCCAGGCCGCGCAGGTCGGCCAGGCCGTGTTCGGTGACAAGGATGTCCACGTCATGTTCGCTATTGTCCACATGCGACACCATCGGCACGATGCTCGAGATCTTGCCGTCCTTGGCCACCGACTTCGTCACGAAGACCGACAAATGGGCGTTGCGTGCGAAGTCTCCCGAGCCGCCGATGCCGTTCATCATGTGCGTGCCGCCCACATGCGTGGAGTTGACGTTGCCGTAGATGTCGCATTCGAGCGCGGTATTGATCGTGATGAGTCCTAGCCGGCGCAGCACCTCGGGGTGGTTGCTGATCTCCTGCGGGCGCAGCACCAGCTTGCGCTTGTAGTGTTCGATGTCAGCCAGCACGCGGTGGTAGACCGGTCCGGACAGGGTCATCGACGAGGCCGAGGCAAAGCGCAGCTTGCCGGCGTCGATCAGCGCGATGGTGCTGTCTTGCAGCACCTCGGAATACATGGTCAGGTCGTGGAATGGCGAATCGGCCAGGCCGTGCAGCACCGCGTTGGCGATGGTGCCGATGCCGGCCTGCAGCGGCTGCAATGACGGCGACAGGCGTCCGGCACGCACTTCGCGTTCGAGCAGGGCGTTCAGGTGGCCGGCGATCTGGCTGGTCTCGGCGTCGGGCGGCAGGGCGTTGGACGGGCTGTCGTCGCGGCCGGTGATCACGATCGCGGCAATCCGCGACGGGTCCACCGGGATGTAGGGCAGGCCGATCCGCTGTTCCACCGCGATCAGCGGAATCGGCTGGCGGTACGGGCGTTGCACCGGGAAGGCGATATCGTGCAGCCCTTCCAGCCCCACGGGCATGTTCAGGTTCAGTTCGACGATGACCTTGCCCGCCATCCGGGCGAAGCTGGCCGAGTTGCCGACCGAGGTGGTCGGCACGATCCCACCCGATTCGGTGATCGCGGCGGCCTCGATCACGGCGATGTCCACCGGGGCGATCTGCCCGCTGCGCAGTTGTTCGACCGTCTCGCCCAGATGCTGGTCGATGAACATGACCTCGCCGTCGTTGATCTTGCGGCGCAGCGTGGAATCGGACTGGAACGGCAGGCGGCGCGCCAGGACATGGCTCTCGGCCAGGATGCGGTCGGTATCGTGGCCCAGCGAGGCGCCCGTGATCAGCGTGATCTGCAGCGGATCGGCGGCGGCGCGGCGTGCCAGCGCCAGGGGCACGGCCTTGCAGTCGCCGGCGCGCGTGAAGCCGCTCATGCCCACCGTCATGCCGTTCCGGATCAGCGCGGCGGCCTGGTCGGCCGACATGATCCGGTCCTGAAGGGCGGGCAGGCGAATGCGATCGCGGTACATCTGGTCTCCTGGATGGGGGCTGTCTGATGACCCGGCGACGGCCCGGAGGCCGGCGGCAGGCGTTGCGTCTTGCAGGCGCGAGGCACAGTGTAGCCAGCGCTTAAAATTCTCACCATGATTTAAAGCGCTGGTACCCAGTCGGTTTTTTCATGGTCCGAGATGCTGCGCGGACAGGTCCGAACGCGCAGGCGCAACCTTACCCGCAGACCGTCCGCCGCTTCATGATCCCGCGCAAGAGCGGCGCAGGCGGGCCGGTCATCCGCATCCTGAAATCGTCATGGGGTTTTCATCCGGGGCGGATTACTATCAAGCCCAGTGTCTGACAAGGGGAGCGGAGCATGGCCATAGCGCAGCAGATGTCGTCGTCCGAAACCGATGCCCACGAGGCGCCCGATGGCGCGCCCGTCGAGACACCGCTCGACGCCCCCTACTCGCAGCTCGAATCGCGCCGCCACCAGATGTTTCCCACGCTGACGGCGGCCGAGGTCGAGCGGGTGCGCCGCTTCGGCACCGTGCGCACCTGGCGCGCCGGCGAGATGATCTTCCAGACCGGCGACACGGGCCGGGGCATGCATGTGATCCTGGCCGGCCGCGTGCGGATCGACCAGCTCGACGGGTTCGGCGACCGGATACCCATTACGGAGGAAGGGCCGGGACAGTTCCTGGCCGAGGTGGGCCAGCTCACCGGCAAACCGGCGCTGGTCGATGCCGAGGCGCTGGAAGACTGCACGATCCTGGTGGTGCCGCCCGACAGCCTGCGCGCGTTGCTGGTGGCCGAGGCCGATCTTGGCGAGCGCATCATGCGCGCGCTGATCCTGCGCCGCGTCGGGCTGATCGAGCAGGGCGGCGGGCCGATCCTGGTCGGCAAGGGCACCCAGCCGCTGCTGCTGGCGCTGCAGGCGTTCCTGCGCCGCAACGGGCATCCGCACCGGGTGATCGATATCGAGACCGAGCGAGATTGCACCTGCCTGCTTGATTTCAGCCACGCGCCGCAGAGCGATTTCCCGCTGGTGATCTGTCCGGACGGCAGTGTGCTGCGCGCGCCCGACGAGGGCCAGCTTGCCAGCTGCCTGGGGCTGGTGCCGGAATTCGATCCCGGCCATGTCTACGACGTCATCGTGGTGGGCGCCGGCCCGGCCGGGCTGGCTACGGCGGTCTATGCGGCGTCCGAAGGGCTGTCGGTGGCCGTGCTCGATTGCCGCTCGCCGGGCGGCCAGGCTGGCGCCAGCGCGCGTATCGAGAACTACCTGGGCTTTCCCACGGGCATCTCGGGGCAGGCGCTGGCCGGGCGCGCGTTCGTGCAGGCGCTCAAGTTCGGTGCGCACCTGGCGATTCCGTTGGAGGCGCGGGCGCTCCATTGCGGAGCCAATCCGATCGAACTGGAACTGGCCGACGGCCGGCGCATCGCCACGCGCACCGTGGTGGTGGCCAGCGGCGCCCAGTACCGGCGCGCCGAGATCGACGCGCTGGATCGCTACGAGGGGCGCGGCGTGTACTACTGGGCCTCGCCCGTGGAAGCCAAGCTGTGCAAGGACGAGCACGCGATGCTGGTGGGCGGCGGCAATTCGGCCGGCCAGGCGGCGGTGTATCTGGCCTCGCACGCGGCCGAGGTGCACATTCTGGTGCGCGGCGAGGGGCTGGAAGCCACGATGTCGCGCTACCTGATCGACCGCCTCAGGAGCCTCGACAACGTGCACCTGCACACGCATGCGCAGATCACGGCCATGGAAGGCGAGGGCTGGCTGTCGACGGTGCGGTACAAGGAGCGCGCCCAGGGGGCCGAGTGCGTGGCGGTGCCGATGCGCCATGTTTTCCTGTTCATCGGCGCGGCGCCGAATACGGAATGGCTGCGCTCGTGCAACGTGACCACCGACGACAAGGGCTTCATCCTGACCGGCTTCGATGCGCACCAGTCGTGCACGGAGCGGGCCGACTACACGCTGGAAACCAGTGTCCCGGGGGTGTTCGCCATCGGCGATGTGCGGTCGGGGTCCACCAAGCGGGTAGCCGCCGCCGTGGGCGAGGGCGCGGCGGTGGTGGCGCAGATCCACAAGTATCTGGCGAGCGTGGAGCAGACCAGCGGCCAGGCCGCAGCCCGCGGCTGATTCCCTGCCGGTGTGGCTCCCCTCTCCCGCGCGCGGGAGAGGGGAGAAAGCCAGCAGTGAGAGACAGGGCCGAGAATGAAACAACCCCGCACAGGACCGCCGTCCCACCAATTCCTGCGCGTTTTCCCCAGTCACCGGGCCTGACCCGGGACTCCCGCCTCATGTGCGCGCACGCGTCGATCTCCACAATTGGCTCCACGGTTCGGCCATCGCCGTCCGTTCTTTCTTTCGGAGTTCCAAGTTGGAGTAATTACGATGTTGAACGCAGCAAAGACCCTCTTCACCGCTTCCGCACTGACCTTCGGGCTGTCGACCGCCGCACATGCCGGCGCCTGGAGCGAGATTTTCATTCCGTCGAGCGCATCCACCCAGCACACCGCCGCGTCGGTGTGCAAGCGTGGCAGCTTCGACTCGTATTCCGAAGGTATGCGGATGGGTCCGCGCGACGCCTTTGTGGATGGCGGCAATCGCCAGGGGCCGCGCGATGCGTTCACCGATGGCGCGCGCAGTGTGGGCCAGCAGGGCGGCTGCGCCTCCCGCGCGGCCTGACCGGCCTGCCGTCCCGGACCGGACGGCTGACTGACGGCAAACTGCCCGGTGCGCATGGCGTGCCGGGCAGTTTTTTCGTCTCCGATCGGCGAGTGGCTTCCCGTGGCGTTCCTGATCCGGCGCGCGCCGCGCGTCCTGCGTCTGGCCTCGCGCACTTTGCGCAGCCGGGAGTGCGCGCCGATGTCGGCGCGATGGGGAACGTTGTCTAAGATAGGTGAGTCGCCCGGCCCGACCGGACGCGGCGCGTCCGGGCCGGCCAAGGGCCGCGGACACGCCGCATCGCACGTCTCCTGCCCCGCGCGCGACGCCGCCATGCCCATGCTCAAGCAGCAGATACGCCTTTGCACCAGCCCGGACCGCGTACGTCTGGCGTATGCGATCACCGGTAGCGGGCCGCCGCTCGTCAAGGCCGCCAACTGGATGAGCCATCTCGAATTCGACGTCGGCAGCCCGGTCTGGAGCCATATGCTGTGCGCGCTGTCCGCGCAGCACACGCTGATCCGCTACGACGAACGCGGCTGCGGCCTGTCGGACCGCCATGTGGACGATCTCTCGTTCGATGCC
The DNA here is from genome assembly GCF_004217045.1 of Cupriavidus agavae. Taxonomy (GTDB): domain Bacteria; phylum Pseudomonadota; class Gammaproteobacteria; order Burkholderiales; family Burkholderiaceae; genus Cupriavidus; species Cupriavidus agavae. The sequence goes on along the minus strand of NZ_SGXM01000002.1, from coordinate 508,120 downwards.
TGGCTGCGCGACCTGGAAACCATCGTCGATGCCATGGGCGTCGACCGCTTTCCGCTGCTGGGCATCTCGCAGGGCGCGTCGATTGCCGTGGCCTATGCCGTGGCGCATCCGGAGCGGGTCAGCCACCTGATCCTGCACGGCGGCTATGCGCGCGGCCGGCTCAAGCGCAATCCGGGGCCCGAGATGCGCGAGGAGGCCGAGTTGATGATCCGGCTGGCCGAGATCGGCTGGGGTCAGGAGAACCCGGCGTTCCGGCAGTTTTTCACGACCCAGTTCATCCCCGGTGGCACGGCCGAGCAGCACCGCTGGTTCAACGAACTGGAGCGGGTGTCCACCTCGCCGTCCAACGCGGCGCGCTTCATGCGCATCTTCAACGATATCGACGTGGTGGCGCTGCTGCCGCTGGTCACGTGCCCCACGCTCGTGCTGCACGCGGTTTGCGACGCGCGCGTGCCGTTCGACGAAGGGCGGCTGATCGCCAGCATGATTCCCAATGCCCATTTCGTCCCGCTCGACAGCGGAAACCACCTGCTGCTGGAAGCCGAGCCCGCCTGGGACCGGTGGATCGACGAGGTGCGCGCCTTTCTCCCGGCGCCCGCGCCTGCCGCCGACCCGGCATTCGGCACCCTGACCCGGCGCGAGCGCGACATCGTGGTGTTGATCGCGCAAGGCCGCGACAACGCCCAGATTGCCGCGCACCTGGGGCTATGCGAGAAAACCGTGCGCAACCACATCACCAGCATCTTCTCGAAACTCGAAGTCGAGAACCGGTCGCAGGCTATCGTCCTGGCGCGCGAATCGGGCTTCGACCGCCAGCATATCTAGGCGGCTTTTCGGGCTTTCCGGCTTTTTTCTTCCTATATTCCGTGCTTGACAAGACAGGTCTGTCTACCAACAATGATGAGACAGATCTGTATATCGTCGTTTCTCGAATTTCCCTGCTCAAGGAGAGCCTGCATGTCGAATCAGACCGAATCCCGTCCTCCCTTCCCGCCGTTCACCGCCGAGACCGCCGCCGCCAAGGTGCGCGGCGCCGAGGACGGCTGGAACTCGCGCGATCCGGCCCGCGTGGCGCTGGCCTACACCGTGGACAGCGCCTGGCGCAACCGCGCCGAGTTCGTCAACGGCCGCGAGCACATCGTGGCGTTCCTGACCCGCAAATGGCAGAAGGAACTCGATTACCGGCTGATCAAGGAGTTGTGGGCGCACGACGGCAACCGCATCGCGGTGCGCTTCGCCTACGAGTGGCACGACGACTCCGGCAACTGGTACCGGTCGTATGGCAACGAGAACTGGGAGTTCGACGAGAACGGGCTGATGCAGCGGCGCTTTGCGTGTATCAACGACGCGCCGATCAAGGAGGCGGACCGCAAGTTCCACTGGCCGCTGGGACGGCGCCCGGACGATCATCCGGGGCTGAGCGAACTGGGGCTGTAGGAATTTTTCCCCTCTCCCGCAAGCGGGAGAGGGGAGCAAGAAGCCCTTACTGCATCGCCTTCAGATTCCCCACCCGTACCAGCATCTCCGTGAACATCTGCATGTCGAGGTTCAGGTCGGAGACTTCCTTGTACTCCCTGGCGTTGTGCGCGGTGTACTTCTTGCCGGGCATGGCCGGGCCGAAGTTGATGGCGTTGGGCATCAGCTTGGCCGTGGTGCTGCCGGCGGTGGGCACGGGTTTGGCTTCGAGGCCCGTGGTGTCGCCGTAGACGTTCAGCAGCGTCGAGAGCCACGCGCCCTTGGGGTCGCGGGCCATCCAGTCGCCCTGGTCGTGCTGGATCTCCAGCGTGGTGTGGGTGCTGGCCGCCCACGCCTGCACGCGCGCGGCGATCTTCGCGCGCAGTGCGTCGGGCGTGGAACCGCGCGGCATGCGCACGTTGGCCGTGACTTCCAGCTTGCCGTTGCGCTCGCGGATCAGCGTCGGGGAGATCGTCAGCGGGCCCATGAAATCGTCGCGGTAGCCCACCTCGAGCTTTTCGCCGAGGTAGCCGGTGCCATACAGGTCAGTCAGGTAGCGGATGGCGTGCGCATAGGCGTTGTCGGCGAACTGCACGCCGGCGCCCTGCAGGAACAGCGCCAGGCGGGGTACCGGGTTCACGCCTTCCTCGGGGCGCGAGCCGTGCGCCGACGAGCCCGTGACCTTGACGTCGACGGCGTCGCCGTTGCGGGCAATGTCGATGGTGAACTTGCCTTGCGCCGCGTGCTGCGCGATGAATCCGGCGCGGGCCTTGTCCAGTGCCGCGGCGGTGGCGGCGGGATCGCCGCCCGTGATGCGCGCCGTGGCGGTCTGCGGGATGGCGTTGGCCGACGCGGCGCCGGCCATGGCGACGATGGCTGGCAGCTTGCCGTCGGTCGCCTGCACCGGAAAGCGCACCGTCAGCGCGCCCGAACCCTTCTCGGCCACCACGGCCGGGTACTTGCTGTCGAGCACGATGTTGTACTCGGGCAGCGCGGTCTTGTCGCGGTAGTACTTCATGCCGTCGCCGCCGGTCTCCTCGGTGGTTTCGATCATCAGCCGGATCGAGCGCGCCAGCGGTACGCCGCTCTCGCGCACGGTCTTCATCGCGTAGAGCGCGGCGGCAATCGATCCCTTGTCGTCGATCGTGCCGCGCCCGTAGAGGTAGTCGCCCACGCGCGTGACCTTGAACGGGTCGAGCTTCGTGCCATCGTCGAGCACCCACTCGTCGGCCACCACGGGCACCACGTCGGCGTGCGTCAGGATGCCGAACGTCTCCTTGCCCTGGCCGGGCAGCGTCACCTCGAACACGCGGTTGTCGACATTGCGGTACTGCAGGCCGAAATCCTTCGCCATGCGCTCCACGACCTTGCCGAAGTCGACGATCGCCGGGTTCTCGTGCTGCGGCACCTTCTCGTCGCGCACGGTGCGCAGCGCCACCATCTCGGTGATGCTGTCGAGCACGGCCTGGTGGTTGTGCACGCGGTTGTAGACGCCCAGCAGCCGGCCGATGTTCACGAGGTCGTCGCCCTGGAGCGGCTTTCTGGCGCGGTAGGCGCGTACGGCCGGGGCCAGCGTCGGATCGGCCTTGGCGGCGGCGTCCAGGAAGGCGGTGAAGCTGGCTGGCGGGTTGGCGGTGGTGCGCGCCACGAGCTGGTCCAGCGCCGGTTTGGCCAGCGGAGCGGCCAGCGCGCCGGGGATGCCGGCGGCAAGCAGGGCGGCGGCAAGGAGGGCGGCCAGCGGGGTGGCCACGGGCAGCGCTACGGTCAGGCGGGTCATCGGATGGTTGTCCCTTCGTCTTTTTGATGTGCCGGGAATGATAGCGATGGCCGGGCGTCGCTCCAAGCTCACCCGATAGAAAAGAACAATCGTATTTCGTCCATCGATAATAGTAATTACCAATCGAGATGGTTGAAACGATGAATTGTACAAATCACATGCCGGCCGGGAGAATGCACTCCATCGCCACCACACGTGGCACACACCCACCCTCAGGAGTCATACCCATGCTGCAAAACCGTGAAGGCCAACGCGTCCCCAATGTCACTTTCCGCGTTCGTGAAAACAACGAGTGGAAGGACGTGACCACGGCCGATCTGTTCCACGGCAAGACCGTTGCGCTGTTCTCGCTGCCGGGCGCCTTCACCCCCACCTGTTCGTCGACCCACCTGCCGCGCTACAACGAACTGGCCCCGGCCTTCCGTGCCGCCGGCGTGGACACCATCCTGTGCGTGTCGGTCAACGACACCTTCGTGATGAACGAGTGGGCCAAGGACCAGGAGTCCGAGAACATCGTGATGATTCCGGACGGCAACGGTGAGTTCACCGACGGCATGGGCATGCTCGTGGACAAGGCCGACCTGGGCTTCGGCAAGCGCAGCTGGCGCTATTCGATGCTGGTCCGGGACGGCGTGGTCGACAAGATGTTCATCGAGCCGGAAGAGCCGGGCGACCCGTTCAAGGTCTCGGACGCCGACACGATGCTGAACTACATCGCCCCGGACGCAAAGCGTCCGGACCAGGTGGTCGTGTTCTCGAAGGTCGGTTGCTCGCACTGCGCCAAGGCCAAGCAGTTGCTGTCGGACAAGGGCTTCGAGTACATCGACGTGCCGCTCGACAACAAGATCCGCGGCAAGGTGCTGGGCGCCATGGCCGGCAGCATGACCGCGCCGCAGGTGTTCATCAACGGCAAGCTGGTCGGTGGCGCCGAGGCGCTGGAGCAGTACCTGGCCGCCTGATCCGCAACGATCCCCCGCCCGGGCCCGGTTCCCCCGACCGGTGTCCTGGGCACCTTTTCCCCCGCAGCTCCCTCGCGCCCCGGCGCGAGGCGGTCACGGGCCGGCAGTCGCCGGACCCGATGGCACCGGCTTGCCGCAAGCCTGCCCGGTGCCATCCCATCCGCCGATTGGTCAGTGCAGACCACTGAAAGCAGGCATTACCCAGGAAACGCATCATGAAGACGATTCAGACCGACGTGGCAGTGATTGGAGCAGGCACCGCAGGGCTCGCGGCATACCGGGCGGCCATCGCCGCCGGCAAGCGCGCCGTGATCATCGAGGGCGGCGAGTATGGCACCACGTGTGCCCGCGTGGGCTGCATGCCGTCGAAGCTGCTGATCGCCGCGGCCGAGACGGCGCACGAGGCGCGCCATACGGCGGCGTTCGGCGTGCATGTGGACGGCCCGGTGCGGATCGACGGCCGCGCGGTGATGCAGCGGGTGCGCAGCGAGCGCGACCGCTTCGTGGGCTTCGTGGTCCGTGGCGTGGAGAACATTCCCGAGGCCGACCGCCTGCGGGGCTTCGCCCGGTTCATCGACAACACGATGCTGCAGGTGGGCGAGCATACCGAAGTGCGCGCCAGCCGCGTGGTGATTGCCACCGGCTCGCGTCCGGCCGTGCCGGCGGCGTTCGGGGTGTTCGGCGACCGCCTGGTCATCAACGACGACGTGTTCTCGTGGCAAGACCTGCCGCGCAGCGTGGCCGTGTTCGGTCCCGGCGTGATCGGGCTGGAACTGGGCCAGGCGCTGTCGCGGCTGGGGGTGCGGGTGCGCGTGTTCGGCGTGGGCGGCGGCGTGGGTCCGCTGACTGATCCGGAAATCCGCGAATATGCCGCGGAAGCCTTCAACGCCGAGTTCCCGCTGCAGCCGGATGCCACCGTGACCGATATGCGCCGGGAAGGCGACGAGGCCGTGATCTCGTTCGAGACGCCGAGCGGCAACGTGGCGACCGAGCGCTTCGAGTACGTGCTGGCCGCCACGGGCCGCCGGCCCAACGTGGACAACCTGGCCATCGACAACACCGCGCTGAAACTCGACGCGCGTGGCGTGCCCGAGTTCGATCCGGTGACGCTGCAGTGTGGCGACGCGCCCGTGTTCATCGCCGGCGATGCCAACAACGTGCTGCCGCTGCTGCACGAGGCGGCCGATGAAGGCCGCATCGCCGGCGAGAGCGCGGCGCGCTGGCCCGACGTGCGCGCCCTGACGCGCCGTGCACCGATCGCCGTGGTGTTCTCGGACCCGCAGATCGCCATGGTCGGCAAGCGCTTCGCCGACCTGACGCCGGGCAGCTTCGTGACCGGCGAGGTCAGCTTCGAAGACCAGGGCCGCAGCCGGGTGATGCTGAAGAACAAGGGACTGATGCACGTCTACGCCGACCGCGCCACGGGCCGCTTCCTGGGCGCCGAGTGGCTGGGTCCGCGCGCCGAGAACATCGCGCATCTGCTGGCCTGGGCGTATCAGCAGGACCTGACCATCGCGCAGATGCTGGCCATGCCTTACTACCACCCGGTGGTGGAAGAGGGTTTGCGGACGGCGCTGCGGGATGCCGAGGCCAAGCTGGTGCAGTTGGACGAGGCGGCTTGAGGCAGGGAGCAAATCCGCAGCGGGGCAATGTCCCAACAATACAGACCTGTCTCCTATAATCCCGGAGACAACATCCTTTCACGCCAATGAGCACGCTCTCCGCCCGCGACCGCATTCTCGATACTGCCGCCCGGCTGTTCTACCGCCAGGGTTACCGGGCGACCGGCATCGACCGCATCATCGCCGAGTCCGGCGTAGCCAAGATGTCGTTGTATCGGCACTTTCCGTCCAAGAACGATCTGATCTTCGAATACCTGCAGCGCCGGCATGATCAATGGATGGCGTGGTTCGAGACGGGTGTGCGCGGCCGGCTGGCGGAGACGGCGAACCTTGATGTGATTGCCGATACGCTTGGCGAATGGTTCGGCACCGAAGACTTCCGGGGCTGCGCGTTCATCAATATGGTGGCCGAAACCGGCTCCGGCGCGCCGGACGATCCCCGCCTGATGGCGCAGGCGGTCTCGCACAAGGCGGCGCTGGAAGATTTTGTCGCCGCGATCGCCGCAGAACTGGGTCTCGCCGATCCGGCAGCGGTGGCTGCCGAGGCCATCCTCTGCATCGAAGGCATGATCGTTCGCGCGCAAACCACACACGACACGACGATCGTGGATGCCGGACGGCGCACTTTGGCGCGCCTGCATGCTGCCTGCGCCGCCTGATACCCGGTGGCGTAACGCGCTGAAACACAGCGCTACAAGGTAAACCCTGATGTCACGGTAAGATGCTGACCGTCAGTTGCCGGCGGCCGCTATCGTGCTGCCGGCGATGTTCGGGATGCCCTTGTGAATGCAGTCAACAACGCCCGGCGCACCGAGATCGACCTGATTCGCGGCATCGCGCTGCTCTTCATCGTGGTCGATCACGTCAACGGCAGTGTGCTGGCCGACTATACGATCCGAAATTTCCAGCTGTTCGACGCCGCCGAGGTGTTCGTCTTCCTGGCCGGCTATTCGGCCGGCGCCGCCTATCTGGCGATGGAAGCGCGCGACGGTGCCAGCGCCGCGCGCAAGCGCCTGCGCCGCCGCAGCTGGGAGATCTACAAGACCTTCGTGCTGACCGGCGTGCTGATGCTGCTGTTCGGCTTTGTCCTGGCGCTGTGCAAGGTGCCGGCGCCGGCCGTGCGCGCCACCGAGGCGCTCGACTTCATGGCCCAGCCGCTGGCCACCGTGCTGCAGGTGGTGGGGCTGGTGCGCCAGCCGTTCGTGTCCGATGTCTTGCCGATGTACGCCGTCTTCATCGGCGTGGCGCCGCTGGCCATCCGCTGGGCGCGGGCTCAGCCGCTGGCGTTCATCTGCGGCAGCGTGGCGCTGTGGCTGATGTCGCCGTCGCTGCTGCCGTTCCTGCCCAGCAGCGAGCCGCGCGGCTGGAGCTTCAATCCGTTTGCGTGGCAGTTGATGTTCGCCATGGGCCTGCTGGCGCGGCTGCGTCCCGATTTCATCCTGCCGCAGCAGACCATCGTGCGCCGCGCCTTTACCGCTGGCGCGGTGGTGGTGGCACTGGTATGCATGGCGGCGGCCTACCTGTGGATGCGGCCGCATGTCTACGAGGCATGGCTGCCGGCGTGGGTGCCGACCATGGTCTTCCCGCTGCCCAAGCAGAGCCTGGCGGCGCTGCGCGTGGTCAGCTTCCTGGGGCTGGCATGGCTGGTCTACCTGGCGGTGCGCGCGGGATGGATCGGGCGCATGGCCAGCTTCATGGGCCCGGTGGTGCAGATCGGGCGCCACAGCCTGTTCTGCTTCGTGCTGGGCGCCGTGGTGTCGGTCGGCATCGAGGGGCTGACCTACGGCTTCGCGGGCGGCCGCCCCACCCGGCCGGTGGCGCTGACCGGCGACATCGTGGCCGTGGCCGTGCTGCTGCTGGCCGGCGGCTGGTACGGGCGCCGCAAGGAGGCGCGCAAGGTTGCCGCGCGCGCCAAGCCGAAGATCGTTTCCGCCTGAGCGGTCAGGGCGCCTCCGTACGCGTGCGGACCCAGGCGATGGCCCGCGCCAGTTGGGCCGAGGTGTCGCCGGCCCGGTAACTCATGATCACCGGCGAGACAAAGCCCGGTGCTTGCACCGGCACATAGCGCACATCGTCCCGATGCAGGCGCTGCACCGAGGCCGGCACGAGTGTCATCCCCAGGCCCGCCGCCACCAGCCCCAGCGCCGTCTGCAGCTCATTGGCCTCCTGTACGATCCGCGGCTGCAACCCCTGCGCCCGGAACAGCGCCAGCACGTGGTCGGCATAGCTTGGCCGGGGGCGGGCGGGGTAGAGGATCAGCGGTTGCCGCGCCAGCGTACCGGCATCGAACGGCCCTGCCGGGGACGGCGCCGCAGCCGGCATCGCGGCCACCAGCGGCTCGGCCATCACCACCTGCTGGACGATGGCCGGGTCACTGAAGCGCAGCCGGCCGAAGGCCAGGTCGATCCGGCCGGACTTCAGTGCGTCGAGCTGCTGGACGGTGATCATCTCCGTCAGCCCCACTTCGACGCCGCTGTCATCGCCGCGCAACTCGCGGATCAGGCCGGGCAGTACGCCGTACAGCACCGATGGCACGAAGCCGATGCCGAACCAGCGCTTCTCGTTGCGGCCAATGCGCCGCGTGCCTTCCAGCGTCTCTTCCAGCCGCTGGGTCAGTTGCAGCGACTGCTCCAGCAGGAAGCGGCCCGCTTCGGTCAGCCGCAGCCCGCGCCCGACCCGGTCGAACAGCGCCACGCCGATTTCTTCCTCGAACTGCCGGATCTGGCGCGAAAGCGGCGGTTGCGCCATATGCAGCTTCTCGGCAGCCCGTGTCACGTTGAGTTCCTGCGCCACGGCCTGGAAGTAGCGCAAATGCCGGAGTTCCATGGTTCCATACCTTACGGGTATCAATCGAGACATCTTCGGTCTTGGACACCCGCCACGTCAACGGCCATACTCGGTTTCACAATGAATCCGCATGGAAAAGGTATGACCGCGACGATTTCTTCCATTGAGGCCATTCTGGTGGACCTGCCCACGATCCGGGCCCATCAGCTGGCGATGGCCACGATGCAGCAGCAGACGCTGGTCATCGTGCGGATGCGCTGCAGCGACGGCGTGGAGGGCATCGGCGAAGCGACGACGATAGGCGGGCTGTCCTATGGCGACGAGAGCCCGGAAGGCATCAAGCTGACGATCGATACCTATCTGGCGCCGGCGCTGGTGGGCCAGGACGCCACCAATGTGCACGGCGCGATGGCGCGGCTCAACAAGGTGGCGCGCGGCAACCGTTTTGCGAAGTCGGCGCTGGAGACCGCCATGCTCGACGGGCAGGGCAAGCGCCTGGGCGTGCCTCTGGCCACGCTGCTGGGTGGCGCCGTGCGCGACACGCTGCCGGTGCTCTGGACACTGGCCAGCGGCGACACGGCACGCGATATCGAGGAGGCCGAGCGCCTGCTGGCCGAGCGCCGCCACAACACGTTCAAGCTCAAGATCGGCCGCCGCAGCGTGCGCGACGACGTGGCGCATGTTGCGGCCATCAAGCGTGCGCTGGGCGACCGGGCCCGCGTGACCGTGGACGTCAACCAGGCGTGGCACGAGGCCGACGCCGCCCCGGGCATCGCCATGCTCGAAGCGGCGGGCATCGACCTGATCGAGCAACCCACGCCGCGCGACCATCCCGCCGCGCTGGCCCGCCTGGCCCAGCGTTTCGTGGTGCCGATCATGGCTGACGAGTCCGTGGCCGGCCCGGCGGATGCGATGGAACTGGCGCGGCTGGGCGCCGCCGACGTGTTCGCGCTGAAGATCGCCAAGTCGGGCGGCATTTTCGGCATGCTGCGCACCGCTGCCGTGGGCGAGGCGGCCGGCATCGCGCTCTATGGCGGCACGATGCTGGAAGGCGCCGTGGGCACCATCGCCGCCGCGCATGGCTTCTGCACGCTGCCGCAACTGGCGTGGGGCACCGAACTGTTCGGCCCGCTGCTGGTGAAGGACGACATCGTGACCGAACGGCCCGTGTACCGCGACTTTGCGCTGCACCTGCCGCAAGGCCCCGGGCTGGGGCTCGGCATCGACGAAGACAAGCTCGCGCACTATCGCCGCGCCTGAGCCCGGGCCAGGACACCCGGGACACCCAGGACGCCCAACGCCCAACGCCCAAAGCATCGAAAAGACCACGGAGACAACATGAAAACCCTGCTGCCGACACTGGCCATGGCCGCCGCACTGCTCGCCGCCGCGCCGGCCCACGCCGCGTACCCCGACCACCCGATCCGCTGGGTCGTGCCGTTCCCGGCGGGCGGCGCGATGGACAACATCGCGCGCACGCTGGGCGAGGACATGGCGAAGACGCTGGGCCAGGCCATCGTCGTCGAGAACCGGCCCGGGGCCGGCGGCAACATCGGCGCCGAACTCGTGGCCCGCGCGCCGGCCGATGGCTACACCATGATCATCGTGGCCAACGGCATGGCCGTGAACCCGGCGCTGTACGGCAAGCTGGCCTACGATCCGCTCAAGGATTTCGCGCCGGTCTCGCTGCTGGCCGTGGTGCCGAACGTGCTGGTCGCCAACAAGGCCAGGACGCCCGCCAGGACCGTGGCCGAGGTGATCGCCAGCGCCAGGGCGAAGCCGGGCAAGTACACCTACGCGTCGGCCGGCAACGGTACGTCGATCCATCTGGCCGGCGAACTGTTCACGTCGATGGCGCAGGTGGACCTGCTCCATATTCCGTACAAGGGCTCGGGCCCGGCCATCACCGACCTGCTGGGCGGGCAGGTCGACTACATGTTCGACAGCATCACCTCGGCCAAGCCCCATATCGACAGCGGCAAGCTCACGCCGATTGCCGTGACCACCAGCAAGCGCTCGACGGCGCTGCCGAACGTGCCCACGGTGGCCGAGGCCGGTGTGCCCGGCTATGAGTTGTCGCCGTGGTTCGCCGCCTTCGTGCCCGCAAGGACGCCGCAGCCGGTGATCGACACGCTGAACCGCGCGATGGTGGAAGCGCTGAAGAAGCCGGCGGTGCAGCAGAAGCTGGCCGGCATCGGCGCGGAGCCGATCGGCAGCACGCCGGCCCAGTTGAAGGACCATCTGGCGAAAGAAACGGCTAAGTGGGGAACGCTGATCCGCGAGAAAGGGATACGCGGGGATTGAGTGTGGTGGCTCCCCTCTGCCGCGTTGTGGGAGAGGGGAGCCAAGCCCGGCGGGAGTCAGAAACTCAAGGCACCACGGTCAGGAACAGATACGCCGCAAAAATCACCAGGTGCACCACGCCCTGCAGGATCGTCGTGCGGCCCATGCCCAGCGTGAGCGCCGCGACGGTCATCGTCAGGAACAGCAGCAGCATTTCCTTGGCGCCGAGGCCCAGTTCCAGCGGGCGGCCCAGGAACACGAAGACGGCGGCCACGGTGGGGATGGTCAGGCCGATACTGGCCAGCGCGGAGCCCAGCGCCAGGTTCAGGCTGGTCTGGATGCGGTCGGCACGGGCGGCGCGCAGGGCCGCGAGCCCCTCGGGCAAGAGCACCAGCGCGGCGATCACCACGCCCACCACGGCCGGCGGCAGGCCGGCGTCGAACACGGCACGCTCCACGAACGGCGACAGCAGCTTGGCCAGCGCCACCACCGCCACCAGGCAGACGATCAGCAGAATCGCGCTGGCGGCGGCCACCTTCGTCGGCGGCGGCGGCGCGTGCACGTTCTCGTCGCGGCTGCCTTCCACGAGGAAGTAGTCGCGGTGGCGCACGGTCTGCACGAACACGAAGCAGCCGTAGAGCACCAGCGACATCACGCCCGCGAAGATCAGTTGCGACGATGACAGCACCGGGCCCGGCGTGGTGCTGGTGAAGTTGGGCAGGATCATCGTCAGGCCGAGCAGCGTGACCAGGATCGCCATGGCGGCATTGGCGCCCGGCGCCTGGAACGCCTGCTCGCGGTGATGCAGCGCGCCCACGAACAGGCACAGGCCGACGATGCCGTTGCAGATGATCATCACGGCGGCAAACACGGTGTCGCGCGCCAGGCCGGCTTTTTCGGGGCCCGAGGACAGCATCACCGAGACGATCAGGGCCACCTCGATCACGGTCACGGCAATCGCCAGCACCAGTGTGCCGAACGGCTCGCCGACCTTGTGGGCGACAACCTCGGCATGGTGCACCGCGGCAAACACCGCGCCGGCCAGTGCGGCGGCCATCACCGCTACGGTCCATCCCTGATCCGTCAGAAGAATACCCAGGCCGAATGCGACCCAGGCGGCCAGCGGGGACCAGATGGTCCAGGCTGGCAGCTTGTTGGAAGTTGCCATTGCTCTTGATTCCTTGTTATTGGCACCCGCGGGCGCGGGCGCGCGCGCCGCATGGCGCGGGCGCAACAGAGTCAGGCAATGGGATGGGGCCGCAGTTCCCGGCGGGGCGAAGTTTTGCCGCTTCAGTCCCGCCGCGGCGGGCTGGCGGCCGGCGCACCGGGTTCGGCGGGCCGTGGCGGCGGGGCCGGATCGAGGTCGCGCAGTGCCGGGTGGTGCCGGGCGATCCAGCGCGCGGCGACGATGATGACAATCAGAAATGCAACAAAGTATCCGACGAAAGAGACTGCATTCATTGTTCTGACCCCGAGGTTTCGGCTCTGATGGCCGGTGGCCGGTCAGTATGGGCGGCGAAGCCAGCGGCGGACACCCTCTCTCGGAGGGGCGCTCGAATCACCCGAACGGGGGGTCCGCGTGCCCGGTCAGAACAACGAAGGCTGGATGTCGTCGTCTTCGGCTGGTTTGGCGGGGGCGGCGGGAGGCTTCGCGCGGGGCGCCCGGACGATCGGCGCGGGCTCGGCCCGCATCGCACTGGCCGGAAACAGCTTCAGGAAGCTGCGTGCCACCTCGGGATCACGGGTCTGGAGCCACGCATCCCACTCGTCCGGCGGCACGATGACCACCGAGCGCTTCTCGTCGCCGGGCCGGTGCATCCTGTTCAACACCGGGTGCGAGGCCGCGTTGACCGTCAGCATCGTGAACGAGAGCGACTGGTCGGGCCATGCGCGCCACAGGCCGGCGATGCCGAACGCGGGCGCGTCGGGCAGCCAGATTTTCCAGCGCTCGGCCTTGCCCGGCCGCTCGGGCGTGCCGCCTTCGGGATAGGCGTATTCGTAGAAGGCGCTCGCCGGCACGAGGCAGAGCTGGCCCTGGCGCCATGCCGGGGCAAAGGTGGGCTTCTGGCCCACGGTCTCGCTGCGCGCGTTGGTGGTGTCGTAGCGCCGCGCGCCGGGCGGGGTGCGCTGGCGCGGCACCATGCCGAACGTGGCCAGCGCGGCATCGCGCAGCCCGTCGGCGCCGCCACGGATGATGGGCGCGGCATAGTCGGGCCAGGTTTCCTCGGGGTAGACGCCCGGAGGCGGCTCGACGCCGAAGATCTCGCGCAGGATGCGCAGCTGGATGGGGGCGTAGTTGGTACACATGGCGGGCGGGTGCCGGGGGATCGTTCCGCTATCGTCGCGGCAGCCGGCCGGGGCGGTCAACCGGAATCTGCGCGCCCACCCGGCTCAGTAGGTGATGGTGGCCGTCACCGTATCGGTGTAGGCGCCCGGTTGGGGCGTGGTCTGCGGCGGCACGCGGCCGTAGACCGTGAGCGTCTCCGCGGTGCCCAGGCCGGGGCGGGCCACCGTGGAGGTGCCGCGCGAGCCGTCGCCCCACGGCACCGTGCGATTCGAGTCGGAAAACAACTGGTAGCTGACGGTCTGGTTGCCGCCGCCGGTACGCGTCATGCGCCGGCTCGCCACGTTCGCGCCATTGCCGGTACCCGCGTTGAGCGCAATGGAATACGGCGCGCCGCTGGTGCACTGCACGGTGATCTGGCTCGTGGCATCGCGGTTGGCGGTCAGCAGCCCCACCGAGCCGAAATCGAGCGGCGTGGCGGTGATGTTGCAGTCGGCTACCACGGTGGCGCTGGCGGTGAAGGTGATGGGGATGGCGTTGCCGGTGATCTGGCTGCAGTCGGGCGGCAGCAGCAGGTATTCGAGGTAGGTGACCTGGGCGTTCAGGCCCGTGAACTGCGAGGTGTAGGTGCCGGCGCGCGCGCCGGTCTGGTTGGCCAGCACCCGGCCATAGTAATTGGCGGTGGCCGAGCCATTGCCGAGCAGCGCGCCGAAGTCGAGCATCACCGGCGGCGCCGAGGCGCCCGTGCTGCGCGAGCCCCAGACCTGCGAGCGGTCGCTGTTCGCGTAGATGTTGAAGTTCAGCGTCTGGGCGCCGTTGGCCATCACGCGCGGCACCACGGTGGTTCCGGCCGCGCCGGTGCCGATGTTGATGCAGGCCCGCACGCGCACCGATACGGCCAGGCCCGTGCAGGACACCGTGATCGTGCCCTGCACATCGGCCGGGCTGCCGCTGACCGGGCTGTAGTTGCCGAACGCCATCGACGGCGCCGTGGCCGTGCAGACCGCGCGGGCGGCCGGGCTGAAGGTCAGCAGGGCCAGCAAGGCAAGCAGGCCGGGCGGGACCAGCGCGGCGCGCATCATGGCGCGGCGGCCTGGCAGGGCACCGGGCCGAGCCGGGGCAGCGCGTCCGCGGTGGCAGCGTAGTGCAGGCGGGCCGTGCAGACGCCATCGGCGGTCTCGGCGTGGAACGTGTTCTGGTCGTTCAGCGATTCGAAGAACGCCAGGCCGTCGTAGCCCACCACGGTGCGGGTGCCGCTTTCGAGGTGGATGACGACCGTGCCGGCCGGCAGCGGCTGGCCCTCGGCATCCACCAGCACCACCTGTCCGCCGCGATACGACTCGATCGAGAACGCGGCCAGCGCGCCGGACTGCAGCGCCGGGGCGATCGACAGCCGCGTGGAGCTGAGGCGCGTGTTGACCGGCAGCGCCAGCGCGTCGATCTCGATGCGGTTGGCGTCGTAGGGCAGCAGGTTCGGCACGAGGATGTGGCCGCTGGCGTTGGTATTGCCGATGCGGCGGTTCTCCACGAGCACGGGCAGGTCCGCCACGCCGCCCGTGGACACCAGCGCGAAGCTCTGGTCGATGCGCCGGCCCGCCATGACCGTGCCGTCCATGGCCACCAGCGAGCCGCTGGCGCCGAACTGCGTGCTGACGCGCCCCTGCAGGTCCTGCACCGCGCCGTAGGCGTCGCCATAGCGGCCCCGGAAGTTGGCCTGTGCGAAGCCGCGCCATGTGCCGGCACCCTTCTGGCCGCCCAACTGCCAGCCCCAGCCGCCCTCGTACGGCGTGGCATGGCTCACGGTGCCGATCATGGTCGGCTGGCCGTCGTCGCGGCCCACCGTGGCGGAGGCCGTGGTGTCGCTGTCGATCAGGAAGGTCAGCGTCAGCGTGGCGCCGTACGACGACCCGGCCGCGAAATCGCGGTAGGCGCTGGCCGTCATCGACACGCGCCGGCTCCACTGCGAGGTCCACGCCAGCGAGCCGATGCGCGCCGCGCCGTACACGGGGTCGGAGAGATCGACGTAGCTGGCGGCGATATTGCCGTTGCGCCGCACCGGCACCGAGACCGTGGCGCGATACAGCGCATTGGGCATCGGCGCTCCCGAGCGGGCCGCCAGGTCTGTGTAGCTGCCGAACGTGCGCGTACCCTGCAGGTCGATGCTGAACCGGGGCGTGCGCCACTGGTAGCCAAGGCCGAGCTGGTTGCCGCCCGAGGCACTGACGCTGCCCGACAGGTTCAGCACGCCGGTGGCCGGCAGCTTGAACAGCACTCCGCCGCCCGCGATACCCACGCCGCGCGAGGCTTCGGCATGGCCCTCGACGGTCAGCGTGTCGTTGACGCCATAGCGCACCGAGCCATTGGCGGCCGGCGCCGAATCGTAGCGGAACGAATCCACGCCGTACTGGCTGCGCAGGAAGCCCACCTCCACCGAGTAGTCGAACAGCCCGGCCGCCAGCAGGCGGGCATCCACGTAGAGCGGCACCGTGGTGCTGATATCGCGGCCCAGCGCATCGCGCACGACGATGGTGGCCTGGCCGGCCCCGCTCAGCGCCGGCGCGTTGTTGATCACGAACGGACCGGTGGGTACCTGTCCGGAATACTGCCGCACGTTGTTGATGTAGAGGTCGACCGCGCCGGGCACGGCGGCCGAGCCGGCCAGCGCCGGCAGCGGGTAGGTGATCAGGTCGGGCCGCAGCCCGAAGTTGCGGCGCCACTGGAACCCGCCCAGGCGCACCGGGCGCGACCAGGGCAGGGCGCCGGTAATCATGTCACCCACCAGCACCGACTGCATGCCCGTGGGATCGGCATGGCTCCAGTTGGTGTCGAGCCGCACGTAGCGGGTATCGCGCCCGTAGAACGACGCCACGCCCGTGTTGCTGAAGACCCCGCCCGGATGGAAGAAGCGCTGCTCGCTCCAGAGGCCGAGGTCCTGGCCCGAATCGGGCTGGCCATAGGCCTCGTAGTTCAGCACGAAGCCGCGTCCGGGCGTGACCGGCGGCCGCACGCGGCTGCGCGCGCCAAGCTGGGTGGGCATGCGTTGGGTATCGTCGACGGTCAGGTAGACGCGCTGCATGGCCGGCTCATAGCTGTAGGCCACGCCGGGCAGGCGGTCCAGCGGCACCATGCCCTGGGCGTCGGCCAGCGCGGGGTCCGCGCGCAGGCCCAGGTCGCGCAGTTCGTCGAGCGGCGTCAGCAGTTTGCCGTCGCGGTCGGCGAAGCGGGCGACGCTTCCGGTGGACTCGCCATTGACCATGACCTCCAGGTACGCGGTGTGGCCGAGTACCTTGCCGATCCCCTGCGCATGGAGCGCGCTGGTCGCCAGTGCGGCGGTCAGCGCGGAGAGCGCCAGCACCAGGCGGCGCGGCATGGCGCGTGAGAGGGGGGAGCGGGCCGCCATGCATGTCATGTGCCCGCGTCTGGCCGGCCCGATAGCACGTTCGGCACCGGCAGCGACTGTGGCTCGCCGTTGATCGCGGTGTCGAGCCGCAGGCCGGCGGCCGGGGTGAAGCCGGGCGGCACGCGCACCTTCCAGACACGCAGCGCGCCGGGCAGCGCGTAGCCGAGCAGGCCGGCTGTCAGCGGCACGCGCTGGGCGCCGTTGACGAGCGCGGCGTCACTCACGCGCGCGTGGCGCGTGCCGCCGTTGCGCATGCCGAGCCACCACTCGCTGCCGTCGCGCCACAGCGTCAGCGCCAGCGCCGGCGGCGGCGCCTCGGTCGGCGTGCCGGCAAAGACCGGCACCGAGTAGCGCAGCTGCACGCGTACGCCGGACTGGTCCACGGGCGCATCGCGGCGGGGCAGTTCGTCGATCAGCAGGCGGTAGGCGGTCTCGCCCGGCGTCCCGGCCTTGCCAGGCCGCACCACGCGGATCATCTGCTCGGCCTGGCCGCCGATCTGCACGATGGGCGGACTGGCCACGACGTCATCGGCTGGCGCCAGCACGTCGGCGCCATCGGCCTGCGTCCAGCGGAACACGCGCACCTGCGCATGGATCGGGGTGTCGGCGGTGTTGCGCAGCGTGAGCGCGGCGGCGCCGGGGCCGGCGGGCAGGTCCACGCGCACGGGCGAGATCTGCAGCGAGGTGGCGGATGCCGGCAGGCAGCAGCCCAGCAGGGCCAGCGTTGCCGCGGCCCGGACTGGCCATGCCCGCCGCCGCCCGGAGGCGCGGCGGCGCATCAGAAGTTGATGGTGGCGGTGACCGTGGTCGTGTAGGTGCCCGCGGCCGGCGTGGTCTGCGGCGGCACGCGGCCATACATCGTCAGCGTCTGGGCCGCGCCGCTGCCGGTGCCGCCCACGGTGTCGGTGCCGGGGGTGTTGCCCCAGACCTGCGTGCGGTTGCTGTCGCGGTAGATCTGGTATTGCACCGTGGCCGCGCCGGCGTTGGTCATCAGGCGGTTGGCGATGGTGCTGCCGGCGGCGTTGCCGCCGTCGAGCCCCACCTGGTAGGGCGCGCTGGTGCTGCAGGTGACCGAGAGCGTCGAGGTCTGGTCGACGTTGGCGGCCAGCACCCCCTGCGACCCGAAATCGAGATCGCTGGCGGCGATGTTGCAGTCGGCGGTCAGCGTGAGCCGCACCGCGAACGTCGTGGTCTTGGTGGCCGCGCCGAGCCAGGTTGGCGTGAGCAGCGAGGCAAACAGCGCGAGGGAAAGTCCTTTGCGGAAGCGGGTCGTCATACCGGGCTCCATGACAGCCATGACGCCGATGGTAGCGATCACTGCGTCACTCGGCATGCATTCTTACGATGTTCAACGGCGCTTAATGCATACGCGCGTGTGACATAAACATCGCTAAAGACGGCCAGACCGGCGCAATCCCGCGCGGGACAAGCGTTTGCGGCCGGTGAGGGAAACCTTGCGGCACGTTCCTGCCATCGTCCAGGCGGCTGGTGACAGCCGTTTGAAACAGCTTTCGCAAACGCACGGAAGCGGCGCGAGGCCGCGAGGCGACGTTGGCCGGCGGCTTCCTATAATGCCTTGGCGGGCTGTGCGAACGAGCCCGCGCCATGCGTGCTTGCAGGCAGGGGCGCGCTTCCCAACCATCTCCACACCCAATGGGGAGACAACCATCATGTCCAGTAGCGAAGCGGTGCTGACGCAGGCGCGAGCCGCGTTGGCGCGTGTGCCATATCAGGGCCATCAACTCCATCCCACGATCCACCTGCGGCTGTCAGACGGGGCACTGATCCTCGAAGGCGAGGTGGCCGACATCGTCGACAAGACCCGGGCCGCGGCGCAGCTGCGCCGCGTGGACGGCGTGAGTACCGTGATCGACCACCTGCGCATTGCCAATGGCGGACCGGCGGTGGGCGACGGCGACCTGCGCACGGCGGTCTGCGAGCGGCTGCTGAACGCCATCGATTTCCGCAATTGCAAGATCTGCGCGAAGGTCAAGGGTCAGCTGGAGCCCGTGCGCGAGGCGGTGGGCGAGCGCGCCGGCTGGATCGAGGTCGCGGTGCACGAGGGCACGGTGATGCTGAGCGGGCAGGTCATCAGCCTGTCCCATATGCGCCTGGCTGGCGTGCTGGCGTGGTGGACACGCGGCTGCCGCTGCGTGGTCAACGACATCGTGATTGCGCCGGCCGAGGCCGACAGCGACGAGGAACTGAGCGAGGCGCTGCAACTGGTGCTCGAAACGGACCCGTTCGTGGATGCGTCGCGCATCCGCATCCGTACCGAGGGCCGCGTGGTGATGCTCGACGGCTATGCGTCGAGCGACGGCGCGCGCAGGCAGGTGGAGCGCGATGCCTGGTACGTGCACGGCGTGGAAAACGTGATCAACCACATCGCCCTGAGCAGCTAGGGCCACGGCATGGTGTCCGCGCCTGCCCACTTCCCCCCGAATGGCGCAGGCGCTACATTGGAGGTCCCATACCAACAAGGAGACACCATGCCGTTTTTTGTCCGCCAGCTGGCGCTTGCCGCCGCCGCGGCCCTGTCCTGCGGGGCAGCACTGGCCGCCGGCCCCGACGCCGCACTGCTCGATGCCGCCCGCAACGCCCAGCCCGCGGTGGTGCAGTCGCTCAAGGACATGGTGTCGATCGAATCGGGCAGCGCCAATATCGCGGGCCTGAACCGCATGGCGGAATACACCGCGAAGCGGCTGCAGGCGCTGGGGGCACGCGTGGAGCGTCCGCCGATGTCCACCAGCGCGGCGCCGATGGTCAGGGCCACGCTGCAGGGCACGGGCCGCGCCCGGATCATGCTGATCGCTCACCTCGACACGGTCTATCCGGATGGCATCCTGGCCACCCAGCCGATCCGCGAGGACGGCAACCGGCTGTATGGTCCCGGCATCGCCGATGACAAGGGCGGCATCGCGGTGATCCTGCACGCGCTGGAGATCCTCAAGGCGCAGGGATGGAAGGACTACGCCCAGATCACGGTGCTGTTCAATCCGGACGAGGAAATTGGCTCGGGCGGCTCGGGCGAACTGATTGCCAGGCTAGCCGAACAGCACGACGTGGTGCTGTCATGCGAGCCCAACGTGGCCAAATCCGTCGCCAAGTCCGAATCGCTGCTGCTGGCCGCCGCCGGCACCGCCACGGCGACGATGCAGGTCAAGGGCCGCGCCTCGCATGCCGGCGCCGCGCCCGACCTGGGCCGCAACGCGCTGATGGAACTGGCCTACCAGATGCAGCAGACGCGCGACCTGGCCAAATCAGTGCCCGGCTCGCAGTTGAACTGGACACGCGCCAAGGCCGACGGGCCGCTGAACCAGATTCCCGAGACCGCCAGTGCGGTGGGCGATGTGCGCATTACCGTCAGCGGCGCGGCGCAGAAGCTGCAGGCCGCGCTGCAGGAGAAGGTCCACGCCGGCCACCTGGTGCCCGATACGCAGACCACGGTGACGATGGAGGAAGGCCGGCCGGCCTACGTGGCCGACGCCCGCTCGAAGGAACTGGCCGCCCAGGCGCAGAAGATCTACGCCGAACTCGACGGCCGCCCGCTGATCCTGATCCCCGGCACGGGCGGCGGCACCGACGCCGGCTTCGCCGGCCGCTCGGGCAAGGCCGTGGTGCTGGAGAGCTTCGGGCTGTCAGGGTTTGGCTATCACGCCCGCGACGAGTATGTGGAACTGGACTCTATCGTGCCGAGGCTGTACCTGATGACGCGGATGCTGCAGGAGATCGGGAAGCGGTAGGCGGCTATCGCTATCGCGGCTATCGCGGCTGGCTGGCTTCCCTCTTTCGCTTGTGCGGAAGAGGGAAGCCTGGAGCCTCAGGCCGCCAGTTGCTGCGGCGCGGCGCCGAAGTGCGGATGCCGGGAAAAGATCTCGGCGGCCCAGTTCACGAACACACGCACCTTGGCCGACAGATGGCGGTTCTGCGGATACATCGCCGAGATCGGCAGGGTTTCCGTCTGCCAGTCGGCCATCACCTCCACCAGCCGCCCGCTGTTGACGTAGGGCTCGGCCATGGCGCGCGAGATGCGGGCAATGCCGTGTCCTTCCAGCGCGCAGCCGATGTAGACGTCGGCGTCGTTGGTCGAGATCACGGAGGGCAGCAGCACCTCGCTGGCCTCGCCGCCGCGCGACAGCGTCCACGGCATCTCGCGCCCGGTGCGGTTCGAGAGATAGTTGACGGCCTTGTGCTGCCCCAGCTCGGTCAGGTCATGGGGTGTGCCAAAACGCCGCAGGTAGATCGGCGACGCGTAGAACGCCAGTTGCACCTGGCCGATGCGCCGCGCCACCATGGCCTCGTCGAGCGTGCCCACCCGCAGCACCACGTCCACACCTTCCTTGAGCAGGTCGATCGGCTTGCCGTTGATCGTCAGTTCGAGCTTCAGCTCGGGATAGGTGTTGAAGAAATCCTGCAAGTGCGGCATCAGCACGAGCTGGGCGAGCCCGCTGGTGGTATCCACGGCCAGTGTGCCGCGCGGCGAGTTGTTGTGGCGCGTGAGCGACTGTTCGGCTTCCTCCACGTCGGCCAGGATGCGCACGCAGCGTTCGTAATAGGCGGCGCCGTCAGTGGTCACGCTGATGCGGCGCGTGGTCCGGTGCAGCAGCTTGACGCCCAGGTGCGTCTCCAGGTTCTGTATCAGCCGGGTGAGCGTGGCCTTGGGGAGGTCGAGCGACTCCGCCGCGCGCGCAAAGCTGCCGACATCCACCACCCGAGTGAATGCCTGCATTGAGACTAGACGATCCATGATGTTGCTTTCGAAAGGAGGTAAGGCCGGGGCTACGTTCCGAAGGATGGTCTGGCGAGAGTGGTCCGCTGCATGTCAAGTGCGCGGCCTGGATTTGCTGCCGGCGGTCCGCCAGTGGCGGCCGGAGCGGGGACGGGTGGAGGGCGGGGCGCCGGCGTTTGCGCTGTTTCCCCAAGTGCGCAGATGCCGGAGAGACCGGAGTGAATCACATTTCCGGTGTCCATTTCAAGCAGTGTGGATATGCTTTGGCGATTATTCCAACGCAGAAACAGTGCGTTGGCAATAGCTCGCTTTATCCCATCGCGCGCAATCACCATAATTCGCTGCATCGCAATACACCATCGACGGGCTGTATCCGCCGCCAGGAGACCATGACCAAGACCCCGAACCCCCTCGGTTCCCCCGCTGCACCGGCCGCCAGGCATGACGGGCAGGGCGAGCAGCCAGGCCAGGTTCACGTGGTCCAGCACGTGGTGCCCAGCGGCGACCGCGAGATCACGGTCTGCGTGTGCTACCCCGCAGGTTATTGGCCGGTGGCGCCCGGTGCGGCATTGTTGCCATGGCTGGTGTACCTGCATGCGGGCGGATTTGTCGATGGCGGGGTGGAAGCGGCCCAGGAACTGGCGCGGGATCTGGCGGAGTCCGTCCCGGCCGTGGTGGTGACGCCGGCGTATTCGCTGGCGCCCGAGAACCCGTTCCCGGCGGCCCCCGAGGATGCGGTCAGTACCGTGGCGTGGGTGCTGAAGCAGGCGAAGAAGCTCAAGGTCGACAAACTGCGCTTTGCGCTGGTGGGCGAGGAGGCCGGTGGCAACCTGGCCATCGCCACGGCGCAGATGCTGCGCGACCGCGGCCTGGCGCAGCCGGCCGGCCAGTGGCTGATCCGGCCCGTGACCGATCCGTGCCTGATGCACGCGTCGACCGGTGGCAAGGTGCCGATGGAGATGCTGCGCAAGCTGGCCTGCAACTATCGCGACTATCTGCCGACGCCGGCCGCCACGGTGCACCCGTATGCGGCCCCGGCGCTGGCGTCGCGGCTCGGCGGGCTGCCCGCCACGCTGGTGCAGGTGGCGGAGATGGATGCACTGCGCGCCGAGGGCGAAGCCTTCGCCGCCAAGCTCGAAAAGGCCGGCATCCCGGCGCGAGCACTGATCATGCCCGGCGCCTGTGGCGACGGGGTGGAACACTCCCATGAGGACTGTCAGGCATGGGTGACAGAAGGTGCGCGGTTCCTGCGCGATTGTTTCGCGAAGGCCGACGACGCCTCGTAATCCGGTTCGAACGCCGGCCGGTACCGGCAGCTTCTGACGGTACCGCTTCAACAGCCAGCGCCCTTTGAGGCTGGCCCCCTGTAGTTGGCTTTGCCTCGCCCATCCCGGGCGGGTGATCCCTTGTTGTTCCCGTTTTCTGGCCCCAACCGGCCGGCGGGAGGCGTTCGGCCCGAATTTTTGCTTTTCCAGTTGAAGAAAACCCGACGAAAAACGGAGTGAAGAAAGATGAATACCAAGTCTCGACGCACGCTGATCGCCTTTGCCATCGTGGCAATCCTTGGGGCGGGCGTGGCAACCTCGGTACTGCGGCCCTGGCACGGCGGGGAAGCGCAGGCCACCACCCCGCCGCCGGCCCCGGCGGTGGAAGTGGCCTCGGCAGTGGGGCAGACCATCACCGAGTGGGATGAATTCTCGGGCCGCATCGAGGCGGTGGACCGCGTGGAGATTCGTCCGCGCGTCTCCGGCACCATCGAAACGGTGCACTTCCGCGAAGGGTCGATCGTGAAGAAGGGCGACCCGCTGTTCACGATCGACCCCCGGCCGTACGCCGCCGAAGTGGCGCGTGCCGACGCGGCGGTGGCCGCCGCCCAGGTGCGGGCTTCGCTGGCGCAGTCCGAGAAGGCCCGCGCGCAGCGGCTGCTGGACGACAACGCCATCTCGAAGCGCGAGTTCGACGAGCGCATCAACGCGGCCAGCGTCTCCTCGGCCGACGTGCGCGCCGCCCAGGCCGCGCTGGAGGTGGCGAAGCTGAACCTGAGCTACACGCGCATCGTGGCGCCGGTGGCCGGCAAGGTCTCGCGCGCCGAGATCACGGTGGGCAACCTCGTGGCGGCTGGCGCGGCGTCGCCGGCGCTGACCACGGTGGTATCGGTCTCGCCGGTCTATGCGAGTTTCGACGTGGACGAGCAGAGCTACCTGCGCTACACGGCGCCGGGCGCCAGCGGCGGCAAGAACGACCTGCCGGTGTTCCTGGGCCTGGCCAACGAAGACGGCAACCCGCACCAGGGCAAGATCCACTCGGTCGACAACCGGCTCGATACGCGCAGCGGCACGATCCGCGTGCGCGCCATCTTCGACAACGCAGACGGCCGGCTGCTGCCGGGCCTGTACGCGAAGGTCAAGCTCGGTGGTGGTTCGCCGCACCCGGCCGTGCTGATCAACGACCGCGCCATTGGCACCGACCAGGGCAAGAAGTTTGTGCTGGTGGTCGACAAGGCCAACAAGCTGGCCTACCGCGAAGTGGAACTCGGACCGACGTTCGACGGACTGCGCGTGATCCGCAAGGGGCTGAAGCCCGGCGAGAACATCGTCGTGAACGGCCTGATGCGGGTGCGTCCCGGCGATACCGTGGCACCAAAGGCCGTGGCGATGGCATACCGCAGCGAGCTTGAGCCGCGCCCGACCACGCCGGACCGCAAGCAGGCCGCCGACGACGCGAAGGCCGACAAGGCCAAGGTGAGCTGATCCGCGCCCGCGCACAGGCAGTACTGAACTGATATTCCCCCCTGCAGTTCTACATGGCGTCCGCTGCGGCGGACGGCCAGGGGGGCTGCTTTCGCCGAGACCAAGATGAATCTCTCGAAATTCTTTATCGATCGCCCGATCTTCGCGGGCGTGCTGTCGGTGCTGATCTTCCTGATCGGCGCCATCTCGATGTTCAAGTTGCCGATCTCGGAGTACCCGGAAGTGGTGCCGCCGTCAGTGGTGGTGCGCGCGCAGTTCCCGGGCGCCAACCCGAAGGTGATCGCCGAGACCGTGGCCACGCCGCTGGAAGAGCAGATCAATGGCGTCGAGGACATGCTCTACATGAACTCGCAGGCCAACAGCGACGGCACGCTGACGCTGACGGTGACGTTCAAGCTGGGCACCGATCCCGACAAGGCCCAGCAACTGGTGCAGAACCGCGTCTCGCAGGCCGAGCCGCGCCTGCCCGAGGACGTGCGGCGCCTGGGCATCACCACGGTCAAGAGCTCGCCCGACCTGACGATGGTGGTCCACCTCGTCTCGCCGAACGACCGCTACGACATGACGTACCTGCGCAACTACGCGCTGATCAACGTGAAGGACCGCCTGGCGCGGATCCAGGGCGTGGGCCAGGTGCAGATGTTCGGGTCGGGCGACTACTCGATGCGCGTCTGGCTGAACCCGGAGAAGATCGCCGAGCGCCAGCTCGCCGCGTCTGACGTGGTGCGGGCCATCCGCGAGCAGAACGTGCAGGTGGCGGCCGGTGTGATTGGCCAGTCGCCTTCGCTGCCGGGCACCGACCTGCAACTGTCGGTCAACGCGCAGGGCCGCCTGCAGTCGGTGGAGGAATTTGGCGACATCATCGTCAAGACCTCACCCGATGGCGTGGTGACGTACCTGAAGGACATTGCGCGCATCGAACTGGGGGCCTCCGAATACGCGCTGCGCTCGCTGCTGGACAACAAGTCGGCCGTGGCGCTGCCGATCTTCCAGGCGCCGGGCTCGAACGCCATCCAGATTTCGGATGACGTGCGCAAGACCATGGCCGAGCTCAAGCAGAACATGCCCGAGGGCGTGGACTACAGCATCGTCTACGACCCCACGCAGTTCGTGCGCCACAGCATCGAGGCGGTGACCCATACGCTGTTCGAGGCCATCGCGCTGGTGGTGCTGGTGGTGATCCTGTTCCTGCAGACCTGGCGCGCGTCGATCATCCCGCTGCTGGCCGTGCCGGTGTCGATCGTCGGCACGTTCGGGCTGATGCATGCGTTCGGCTTCTCGATCAACGCGCTGAGCCTGTTCGGGCTGGTGCTGGCGATCGGTATCGTCGTGGACGATGCGATCGTGGTGGTGGAGAACGTCGAGCGGAACATCGAGGAAGGGTTGACGCCGAAGGAAGCCACGTACAAGGCCATGCGCGAAGTCAGCGGCCCGATCATCGCCATCGCGCTGACGCTGATCGCCGTGTTCGTGCCGCTGGCGTTCATGTCGGGCCTGACCGGCCAGTTCTACAAGCAGTTCGCGCTGACGATCTCGATCTCGACGATCATCTCGGCGTTCAACTCGCTGACGCTGTCGCCGGCGCTGTCCGCGCTGCTGCTCAAGGGCCACGACGCGCCCAAGGACTGGCTCACGCGTGGCATGGACAAGGTCTTCGGCAAGTTCTTCGCCCGCTTCAACCGTTTCTTCGGCCGCAGCTCCGACAGCTATGGCCGTGGCGTGACGGGCGTGATCCGCCGCAAGGGCTCGGTGTTCGGCGTCTACGCCGTGATGCTGGTGGCCACGTGGGGCGTGTTCCAGATGGTGCCGAAGGGCTTCGTGCCGGCGCAGGACAAGCAGTATCTGGTCAGCTTCGCCAAGCTGCCTGACGGCGCCACGCTGGACCGCACCGAGGACGTGATCCGCCGCATGTCGGAGATCGCGCTCAAGCATCCGGGCGTGGAGTCGGCCGTGGCCTTCCCGGGCCTGTCGATCAACGGCTTTACCAACAGCCCGAGCGCCGGCATCGTGTTTGCCACGCTGAAGCCGTTCGACGAGCGCAAGAGCGCCGAACTGTCCGGCAACGCCATCGCGGCCGACCTGAACCAGAAGTACGGGGCGATCCAGGATGCGTTCATCGCCGTGTTCCCGCCGCCGCCGGTACAGGGGCTGGGTACGATCGGCGGGTTCAAGATGATGATCGAGGACCGTGCCGCGCTGGGCTATGACGCGCTGTTCGACGCGACCAACGCGTTCATGACCAAGGCGCGCGCCACGCCGGAACTGGCTGGCATCTTCAGCAACTACCAGGTCAACGTGCCGCAGCTTGACGTACAGCTCGACCGTACCAAGGCCAAGCAACTGGGCGTGCCGGTGACCGATGTGTTCGAGACGCTGCAGACCTACCTCGGTTCGGCCTACGTGAACGATTTCAACAAGTTCGGCCGGACGTATCAGGTGAAGGTCCAGGCCGATGCGCAGTTCCGCCAGCATGCGGAGGACATCCTGCAACTGAAGGCGCGTAGCTCCACGGGCGAGATGGTGCCGCTGTCGTCGCTGGTGAAGGTCAAGCAGAGCTTTGGTCCGGACAGCGTGATCCGCTACAACGGCTTCACGGCGGCTGACATGAACGGTGGTCCTGCCCCGGGCTTCTCGTCGGGTCAGGCGCAGGCCGCCGCCGAGCGCATTGCCGCGGAAACGCTGCCCAAGGGTATCGGTTTCGAATGGACCGAGCTCACGTATCAGGACATCCTGGCCGGCAACGCGGGGATCTGGATCTTCCCGCTGTGCGTGCTGCTGGTGTTCCTGGTGCTGGCCGCCCAGTACGAGAGCCTGACGCTGCCGCTGGCTGTGATCCTGATCGTGCCGATGAGCCTGCTGGCCGCCATGACCGGTGTCTGGCTGACCCGGGGCGACAACAACATCTTCACGCAGATCGGCTTCATCGTGCTGGTGGGGCTGTCAGCGAAGAACGCGATCCTGATCGTGGAGTTTGCCCGGGAACTGGAGCACCAGGGCCGCACCATCGTGCAGGCCGCCATCGAGGCCAGCCGGCTGCGCCTGCGCCCGATCCTGATGACGTCGTTCGCGTTCATCATGGGTGTGGTGCCGCTGGTGATCTCCACCGGGGCCGGTGCCGAAATGCGCCATGCGATGGGCGTGGCCGTGTTCGCCGGCATGCTGGGCGTGACGTTCTTCGGGCTGTTCCTGACGCCGGTGTTCTACGTGTCGCTGCGGCTGCTGGCTACCCGCCGCGAACGCCGCGAGGCGCTGACCTCCGGGGCCTCGGCCTCGCACGCCGTGGCATCGGCAGAGTAATGGTGAATGACATGAAAGACACGAAAGACGCCAACAATGTGATGAAGCACTACCTGCCAAAGCTCGCGACGCTGGCTGCGGCGCTGGTGCTGGCCGGCTGCTCGCTGGCACCGGCCTACAAGGTGCCCGAGACGCCGACCGCCGCCACCTTCAAGGAGGCCGACGCGGCCGCCACGGAAGGGGCGCAGTGGAAGACGGCAGCGCCGGCCGAGGCCGAGCATCGCGGCGACTGGTGGAAGGTGTTCGGCGATGCCGACCTGGACCGCCTGATCGACGCCGCCAACGGCTATAACCAGGATCTCGCCGCGGCGGCGGCCCGCCTGAAGCAGGCGCGGGCCTTCACCGGCGCCACCGAGGCCGACCTGTATCCGCAACTGAGTGTCGGCTTCGATCCCACGCGCGCACAGCCCTCGGCGGCGTCGCAAGGGCTGCCCGATGGCACGCGGGTGCCGGCGCAGACCGTGCTCAAGGCACGGGCGTTTGCCAGCTACGAGCTCGATCTGTTCGGGCGCGTGGCCAGCAGCGTCAACGCGGCACGCGCCGAGGAGAAGGGCGCCGAGGATTTGTACCGCTCGGTGCAGCTGGCCCTGCAGGCCGATGTGGCCACGGCGTTCTTCGCGCTGCGCACGCTCGACAGCGACCGCGAACTGCTGAACGCGACGATCAGGTTGCGCGAGGATGCGCTGTCGCTGCTGCGCAAGCGTTACGAGGCCGGCGAAACCACCGATCTCGACCCGGCGCGCGCCGAGGCCGAACTGGGTACGGCGCGCGCCGATCTGGCCGGCATCGAACGCCGCCGCGCGGCGCAGGAGCACGCGCTGGCGGTGCTGACCGGCGTGGCCCCGTCGCAATTCGCGCTCTCGGCCAAGCCGTTCGATACCGCGCCGGTGGCCGTGCCGGCAGGTCTGCCTTCCGAACTGCTCGAACGGCGCCCCGATATCGCGGCCGCCGAACGGCAGATGGCGGCCGCCAACGCCCGGATCGGCGTGGCCAAGGCGGCGTTTTTCCCGCGTATCTCGCTGACGGCGCTGTTCGGCTTCGAATCGGCGGACCTGTCGAACCTGTTCAAGTGGTCGTCGCGCACGTGGATGCTCGGGCCCCTGGTGGGCACGACCGTGGCGCAGACCGTGTTCGATGGCGGCAGGAACAGCTCGAACCTGGCTGGCGCCCGCGCCGCGCACGAGGAAAGCGTGGCACGCTACCGGCAGACGGTGCTGGTGGCTTTCCGCGAAGTCGAGGACAGCCTGTCGGACGTGCGCTGGCTGAGCCAGCAGTCGACGGCGCTGGACAGCGCACTGGCCGGCGCCCGCCGAGCACAGCGGATCTCGCGCAGCCGCTATGACGCTGGCGCGGTGGATTACCTGACCGTCATCGACGCCGATCGCACGGTGCTGCAGTCGCAGCGCGACGCCAACGCGGTAGCCGGCCTGCGCGCGGCGGCAACGGTCTCGCTGGTGCGCAGCCTCGGCGGCGGCTGGGGCCCGCTGCCGGAGAGCGTGGCGAGGAATTGAGCGGGAAAGTACCAACGCCCGTCGTTATGCGCTCCCCACTCCCATGCTAGTGGGAGAGGGGAGCAAACAATCCGTGCCATCCGACAAAAACTGGCGCGATATCTCCAGCCTTCTACACTGGAAATATCGCGCCATTTTTGTTGGGAGGGATGCCATGCGAACGATCCTGCTGCTGTGCATGGCGGCGTTGCCGCTGCCCGCCATCGCCCAGCTCTCCACCGCCAGTTCCATCGCCGTGGGCGGCTCGGCGCAGGTCAGGGGGCCATTGACCGTGCAGGGTACGCTCAGTGTCGATGGCAGCGTCCACGCCAGCGGGCCAGTCACGGCCGCATGGTTCGCCTCGCCGGGACGGGGCTATCGGCCCCCGCCGGAGCGCTCGCTGCTCAAGGTCTTCAAGGGGCCGCTGACCGTGGGAGGGTCGATGGTGGTGCATGGCGACCTCCATGTCGACGGTCCGATCACGGTGAACGGGCCGCTGGAGGCCGCCGGCGGGATCGACGCGGCGGGGCCGATGGTGGAGCGTCAGGCGCGCTGATGTAGCACAATGGCGACTTCGCTGACTTCCCGCCTTTCGCCATGGCTCATGCCGGTTCGCCGTTGGGACTCAAGAGTATTGCGCTGTTCGAAGCCGCCAAGGGCGTGCTCGTGATACTGGCCGGGCTGGGCCTGGCCGCGCTGCTGCACCGCGATGCCCAGGCCATTGCCGAGGCCATCGTCGCCAGGCTGCACATCAATCCGGCCAGCCACTACCCGAAGATCTTCCTCGCACTGCTCGACAACCCCTCGGACGGCCGGCTCTGGGCCATCGGCGCCTCGGCCGCCGTGTATGCGCTGCTGCGCTTTGCCGAAGCCTACGGCCTGTGGCACGGCCGCGCCTGGGGCAACTGGCTGGGCGTCTGGTCGGGCGGCATCTACATTCCCGTCGAGTTGTACGAGGCGGTGCGGCATCCCACCTGGCTGCATATCGGGCTGGCCATCGCCAACGCCGTGGTGGTGGCCTATCTCGTGCAGTCCCTGGCGCGGCACAAGGTGAAATAGCCGGCAATCTGCTAAGGTAGCCGCGGCCGCCGCAGGTGCCGGACGGCCCGGCTTGTCAGACAGGCACCGATATCCGAGACACACAGAGACCCATCATGATTCACGAAATTGCACAGATCACGATCAAGCCTGGCATGGAAGCCCAGTTCGAAGCGAACGTGGCCAAGGCCAAGCCGCTGTTCCTGCGCTCGCGCGGGTGCCACGGCCTGAACCTGCAACGCTCGATCGAACAGCCGTCGCAGTACGCGCTCGTGGTGGCCTGGGAGACCGTGGAGGACCATATGGTTCACTTCCGCGAGTCGGACGAGTTCCAGGAGTGGCGCAAGCTCGTCACCGACTGCTTTGCCGCGCCGCCGGCCGTGCACCACGTCAGCACCGTGCTCTGACCGGTGATCCCGCCGGGCCATCCACGCGAGAAGGAGCACGATCCATGTCCACACCTCAGCCGCGCCCCCGGCATTTCTCCATGCTCCGCGACCTTCAGCTCGCGGATTTCTTCACGCTCGCCAACGCCGCCTGCGGCATGGGCTCGGTCTTCTACGCGATGTACTTCGTCGCGGAGCCCGCGCTCAGGTACTTCTACATCGCGGCGGCGCTGGCGCCCGCGGCCTTCGTCTTCGACGTGCTCGACGGCCGCATCGCGCGCTGGCGCCATGCGCATTCGGCGCTGGGCCGTGAACTCGATTCGCTGTCCGACATCATCTCGTTTGGCGTGGGCCCCGCCACGCTGGCATTCGCCGCCGGCATGCGCGGCGGCTGGGACCTCGCCGCGCTGATCTACTTCGTCTGCTGCGGCGTCAGCCGCCTGGCACGCTTCAACGTCACGGCCGAGTCGCTGGCCGAGGGCAGCGCGGCGGGCAAGGTGAAGTATTTCGAAGGCACCCCGATCCCGACCAGCGTGGTGCTGACCGGCGTGCTGGCCTGGTGCGCCTCGGCCGGCCGGCTCGGCGATGCGCTGCCCGGCGGTGCGTGGGAGATCGGGGGCGGCGTCTTCCATCCGCTGGCGTTGCTGTTCGTGCTGAGCGGCAGCCTCATGATCAGCAAGACGCTGCGCATTCCGAAGTTCTGAGCCACCGTGCCCCGGCTTGGGTCCGGGGTCCGGTGGCTGCTTCGTGCCGGATAGCTACACGATATCTGCCACGAGATCGCGCAGCGAGGGCGGCGCAAAGTGCACCGGCTCCTCGGTGGCGGTGAGGATCATGCGCAGGTCGCGTTTCAGGGTGTCGACGTTCTTGTCGGTCACCGTACGCCCGTCCCAGTTATTCAGCATGCGCTGGAACAGTGGCCATGATGCCGAGCGGATGATGCCGAACCACTCGGTATTACCCACCGGCGCGATGCGCAGATCGTTGGTGATGTAGTGCTTGAGCAGGGTGCCAAGCCCCGGGTTCTGGAACGCCCCGGTGTGCATGATCGCGCCCACGCCGATGTCGGGGTTGTGCGTGGCGTAGGCATTGCGGATGCCCAGCGACCCATGGTTGCTGACCTGGTCGCCAAACTTGATGAAGTTGCCCTGCTTGCCGTCGGGAAAGTGCGTGTAGCTGTCGATCTCGCAGCCCGGGGTGATGACGAAGTACGTGTAATTCCACATGGCTGTCTCCCTTATTTCCAGTTTGCGCCGGAGGCGCCCGGCCACCAGCCCGTGAGTTCGATTTCTCCGCGGCCCAGGAACCACGTATTGAGGGGGTTCGAGACGCGCAGCACCTGCGTGGTGCCGGCGGCGAAGGCCATGCGGATATCCACGTTGGTGGCGTCCAGCGGGATGTCGGTGATCTGGCCCGTCAGGCCACCCGAGATGCGGGTCGTGCGCTCATGGCGCTTGCCGCCGCTGGTGTAGGTCACCGTGGCGTTGACGATGTACGAGCCGCTGTTGTGCAGCGACAGGTTCAGCGCCGAGATATCGGCGACGTAGCGCGGAATCACGACCGTCTCGCCGGCAAATGACGAGAACTCGTACGCGTAGGCCACCGGGTCGTTGTGTTCCACGGTGTCGGCCTTGCTCGGGAAGATGCGCTTCTCGACGTTGTCGGCCGTGCTGGTGTTCTTGTACGAGCCCTTGAGCGAAGCCGACTGGTCGCTGCCGGTCATGGCCGAGACACCGTCCACCGAGCCCGTGATGCTGAACTCGCTCTTGTCCTGCCGCGAGCCCAGGTTCACGCAGCCGTCTGTCAGCCACACCTTGGTGATCATGCCGAAGCCCTGCACGATATCGCCGCCGTTGACCTTGTTGACGCTCTTGGCGACGTCGTAGATGGCCTGGTAGTTGTCGAGCATGTACTGCGCGCCGTTCTCGACATAGGCCACGCCGACGCCCGAGCCCTGCGAGGTCAGCGATCCCTTGCTGCCGAACTCCCACTTGCTCTGCAGGCCCACCGTGACCTCCGTGCCCGTGGTGGGGTCGAGGTAGGGCACGTCGAACTGCACGCCGGCGGTGGTCTGCCGGACGTGGCCCTGTTCGAGGTGCCAGTCCACGGCGGCGCGGTGCTCCGTGGGTTGCAGGTCCATCTGGTAGTTGGCCAGCTGGACATGCGTATCGCTGGGATTGAACCAGCCCAGCGCGCCAACCCGGATCGCAGGATCGAGCGTCCAGTTGCCCCACGCGTAGCGCTCGGTATTGCGCAGCAGGTGGGTCAGCTGGACATTCCACTCGGTGCCCTTGGGGTCAAGGATGCCGCTCGGCTCGGCAATGATCGAATAGCCGGAGTTCTCGCTGTCAGACATGGATGGGGTTCCTTTCATAAGGTGGATCAGCAGGTACAGCGAGCGCAGTAGAGACGATTACCGTGTGATCCATCCATGGAAAACACATGGAGCACTTGCTGGCGGGCGCAGCTGACGGCCGCCAGCAGACTTTCCCGGTGGCGACTAGAATCGGCTGCAGTCTCTCCCATAAGGAAAATCCATGTCCCATCTATTCGATCCGTACAAGATCGGCGACCTCGAACTGGCGAACCGCATCGCCATTGCCCCGATGTGCCAGTACTCCGCCGAGGAAGGCTCGGCCACCGACTGGCACATGATCCACCTGGGACATATGGCGCTGTCGGGCGCGGGGCTGTTGATCATCGAGGCCACGGCGGTATCGGCCGAGGGACGGATTTCGCCGGCCGACCTGGGCCTCTACAGCGATGCCAACGAGGCGGCGCTGGCCCGCGTGCTCGGCGCGGTGCGCAAGTACTCGCCGATTGCCGTGGCGATGCAGTTGGGGCATGCCGGGCGCAAGGCGTCGAGCCAGGCACCGTGGGATGGTGGCGCGCAGATCCGGCCCGACCAGCCCACCGGCTGGCAGACCGTGGCGCCGTCGAACGTGCCGCACAGCGCCAGCGAGGCGCCACCCGTGGCACTCGACAAGAATGGCCTGCGCAAGGTGCGCGAGGACTTCGTGGCCGCGGCAAGGCGCGCGGCACGGCTCGGCATCGACGGCATCGAGGTGCACGGCGCCCACGGCTACCTGCTGCACCAGTTCCTCTCGCCGATCGCCAACCATCGCACCGACGAATACGGTGGCAGCCTGGAGAACCGCATGCGCTTTCCGCTGGAGGTGTTCGAGGCGGTGCGCGAGGCGTTTCCGGCCGACAAGCCGGTCTGGATGCGCGTGTCCGCCACCGACTGGGTGCCGGACGGCTGGGATATCGACGGTACGCTGGCGCTCTCGCACGCCCTGAAGGCGCGCGGCTGCGCGGCGGTGCATGTGAGTACCGGCGGCGTGTCGCCCCAGCAGGCCATCAAGATCGGCCCGGGCTACCAGGTGCCGTACGCCCAGCGCGTCAAGGCCGAGGTGGGCCTGCCGACCATGGCGGTGGGCCTGATCACCGAGCCCGAGCAGGCGGAGTCCATCATCGCCAACCAGGAAGCGGACGTGATCTCGATCGCCCGCGCCATGCTCTACGACCCGCGCTGGCCGTGGCACGCCGCGGCGAAGCTCGGCGCGCAGGTGAACGCACCGAAGCAATACTGGCGCTCCCAGCCGCGCGGGCTGGAGCATCTGTTCTTCGATATGAAGCACGGCCAGCGGTAAGGATCGTCTTCCCACCCTGGTTTCCCCCCCTCCCGCAACGCGGGAGAGGGCCGGGGGAGAGGGTCAGCGCATCCAGTCAGGACGCCGCATCTTGTGAGGCTTGCCCTCTCCCCCGACCCCTCTCCCATGTCATGGGAGCGGGGAGCCGATCACATCCCCCCCATTTCTCGCACCCCGCGCCATCGTTAAAACGCCAATAACGGAGGGATAACCATGATTGCCGCGCCCTGACGATGGCGCGACCATCGCCTCAATAGATTGCAGTGGCATTACAAAAGCGGGTGCCCCACGAGCCGGCCCGCCATCACAGAAGTAGTCGTAGAACGAACTCTGGGAGACACCATGCAAGTCTATGACAGCCTCGTTTACATCGTCGCCATGTTGCTGCTGTGCATGTACGCCTATCTGGGCGTGCAGTCGCAGAGCCTGGCTTTCAAGTACGTCTCGCCGGCCATTGTCGGCGTGCTCGTCATGGTTTATTCGTTGCTGCCAATGCGCGCGATCAGCTGAGCTGCCCGGCGTCCGCCGTGGCGGGCGCGTGGCGCAGCAGGACGGTGATGGCCGCGTGGAGTTCGCCGGGCACCACGGGCTTGTGCAGCAGCGCGGTCCCGCCCGCGTGCACATTGCGCAGCCGGTCGGCGGCGGTGTCGCCGGTGATGATGATGGTCGGGATCTGGCGGCCCAGCCGCTCGCGGATCGCGGCCATCGCCTCATGTCCCGTGCGGTGCCCGCGCAGCCGGTAGTCGGCCAGGATCAGGTCCGGCGTAAAGCCGTCGGCGACGATGGCGAGCGCCTCTTCCCCCGATTCGGCTGACCGGTTCGGGCAGTTCCATACCGAAAGCAGTCCCGCCATGGCCTCGCGGATCGCCGCGTCGTCGTCGATCACGAGCACGTGCAGGCCATCGAGCCGCATGGCGGTATCGGGATGGGCAGTCTCCTCGGGCGCGGTCCACGCCAGCGGCAGCCGCAGGCGGAAAACCGACCCGCGCCCTGGCGTGGAATCGAGCGTGACCCGCGTCTGCATCGTGCGCGCCAGCCCCTCCACGATGGCCAGGCCCAGGCCCAGCCCCTTGCGCTGGTCGCGCTCGGGATTCCCGAGTTGGTGGAACTCGCGGAAGATCTCGCCATGCTGGGTTGCCGGAATGCCGATACCGGTGTCCCAGACCTCCACTGACACGTGAAAGCGCCGCATCCGGCACCCCACCAGCAATCCGCCGGTGCGGGTATAGCGGATGGCGTTGGCGATCAGGTTGCGCAGGATCAGTTCGACCAGCGTGGCATCGCCGAACAGCGTGGCCGTGGTGTCACGGGTCCGGTAGATCAGCCCCCGGGCGTCGGCCTGCGGGGCGAACTCGTTTTCGAGCTTGTGCAGGATCGGCTGCAGCCGGAACGGCCGGGGCCGTGGCGTGACCACGCCCGCCTCCAGCTTGGAGAAATCGAGCAGCGTATTGAGCATTTCGCGCGCCGCGCCCGACGACGCCTCGATATGGTCGAGCAGTTGCCGCTGCCGGGTATCGAGCGGCGTGCGGCCCAGCGACACCAGGAACAGGCCCAGCGCGTGCAGCGGCTGGCGCAGGTCATGGCTGGCCGAGGCCAGGAACACCGATTTGGCGCGGTTGGCCTCTTCGGCCTCGCGTTGCGCCTGGCCGGCGCGTGCGGTCTGGTCGCGGAGCTGCGAGATCAGTTCCACGTTCTCGAAGCGCAGCGCAATGGCGTGGCTGGCCACCCGCGCATAGTTGCGCGCGAACACGATCAGCACGAACAGGTAAAGTGGCGTGCCGAGGAACATCGGCAGGTAGGCCACGTCGCGCGTATTCAGGAACGCGGCCCAGACCGGCACGATGGCCGGCACGAAAAAGCCCACCGCCACGGGCAGGCAGGCCGAGAACACCGCCAGCGCGGCGGCGCTCATGCCCGCGATCAGCGACAGCACGCAGATCACCACGGCTGGCGAGCGGATATCGAGATAGAGCCACGCCACCAGCCCCCACAAGCTGCCGATCAGCACCAGCATCGCCGTCATGGCGCGCGCATAGCGGCCCGAGCCGGCCTCGGTCAGCCGGCCCGGCAGCGCCAGTCGTCCAAAGTGAGCAATGGCGCACATGATGACCATGACGACGGCCCACGGCAGGGCGCCCGGGTGGCCATCGGTCATGGCCAGCCCGGCACCCAGGATCAGCGCCGCGAGCGAACAGCCGAGCATGGCCATGCCGAAGCTCTGGTCGATCAGCTCCATCTGCGCCGTGAGCAGGCGCGGCTCGTCGTAGCGCGGGAACAGGGGAGGCAGGGACGGCAGTCGCATCAGCGCTGCGCCTGCACCAGGCCGCGGCGCTGCGCTTCGAGGATGGCTTCCACGCGGCTGACCACGCCAAGGTGGTCGAGGATGGCGGCCACGTGCACGCGCACCGTGTTTTCTGACAGCCCTAGGTGGTAGGCGATGACCTTGTTCGAGCGGCCCTGGTTGAGCTGGTTCAGCACTTCCAGCTGGCGCGGCGTGAGCTGGCTCGGCTGGTAGGCGGCCGTGGCGCCGGCGCGCGGCGCGTCCGCCGGGAAGTGCGTGCCGCCGGCCAGGCAGCCCGCAATGGCCTGCTCGATCTCGCTGGCATCGGCGGATTTGGGCAGGAAGCCGGCAATTTCGCGGCGCGCCTCGGCGGGAATTGCCTCGATGCCCGAGGTGCCCGAGACGATCACGATGCGCGCGGCCGGAAAGTGCCGGCGCAGCACACGCACGCCCTCGATGCCGTTCAGGCCCGGCATCTGGATGTCGAGCAGCACGATGTCCACCGGCTGGTGCCCGTGCTCCTCCACGGCCTGCATGACCGCGCCGGCCTCGATGATCGAGGCCACGCTCGGGCTATCGGCCAGCAGCAGCTTCAGGCCCGTGCGGAACAGGGTGTGGTCGTCGATCAGCAGGAGTCGGGCGCGCAGCATGGGGGCGTTTCGGGGCGGCGGTGGGGCAGGGCGGATGGGTGCCGCAAGCGGCAGGCACCAGATTGGACTGGATTCCAGCCGGCTTGTCCATGCCCGGCCGCCATCGGCCGTGCGATGTAGTCCGGAAAGATTATTGGCGGCGTAGTGTGGCGGTGACAGCATCGGCCCTGGACAATTTCCGCGACTTGTCCATACCACTTCTCTACCCGCTACCTCCCGGCTGCGGGTATTTTTTTGCCTGCAGCCTCATCGGTCGATCAATCGATCAGCCGCCCATCGGCATCGAAAAACGGGTGTAAAGGGCCGTAATCGCCACTTGCGGCGAGGTGCGTGACCAGTCCGTGCGCCGGATGCCACCAATGCAGCAGGTAGCCCGGCGGCTCCATGCGGAAGCGCGACCGGGCCTGCGGGTCGAGGTCCAGCGCCACCTGGTGCGCCGGCCCCGGCGCGGTCATGGCGATGGTGCCGCCGAAGCGGCGCGTGATATGGCGGTGCAGATGGCCGCAGATCACGCGCTCCACCTGCGGGTGGCGGGCGATCACGGCTTCCAGCGCGGCGGCGTTGTCGAGCCCCTGCGCGTCCATGTGGCCGATACCGGTGTGGAACGGCGGGTGGTGCAGCATCACCAGCGTGGGGCGGACCGGCGCGGCGGCCAGCGTGGCGTCCAGCCACGCCAGGCCGTCGGGCGTGGCGCGGCCGCCCGGCTGGCCCGGCAGCGTGCAGTCGAACGCCACCAGCCGCAGCGGCCCGGCGTCGATCGCATAGTGCATGGCCGCCTCGCCGTCGCCGTTGGCGAACAGGTAGCCGTGGTCGTGGAACACCCGGCGCAGCGTGGTGCGGTGGTCGTGGTTGCCGGGCAGCAGCTTCACGGGCATCGGCAGGCGCTGCAGGATGTCGCGCAGGAAGCGGTATTCGTGTTCGTCGCCGAAGTCGACGAGGTCGCCGGTCACCACCACGATATCGGGCACCTGCGGCGCGGCCAGCAGCGTGTCGATCATCGTGTGCAGCGCGCCGGCGGTATCGACGCGGCGGTACGACAGCTTGCCGCCGGCCTTGATGTGCAGGTCGGTCAGTTGGGCAACGAGGTACGGAGTGGGGGTGGCGGCTTGGTTCATGCGGCCTGCGCGAGTGTGATCAGGTGGTCGGTGTCGATGCGCAGGCCCACGCGCTGGCCGGCCTGCCAGGCGTCGCGGCGCGCGGTATCGACGATCAGCGGTGCCGGCGCGCCCACGTCCACCAGCAGCCGCGTGTGGTTGCCGAGGAACAGCGCGGTCACGATGGTGCCCTCCACATGGGCGTGGTCGCCGTGGGCCAGCGCCACGTCCTCGGGCCGGAACATCAGCCGCACCGAGGCCGATACCGGCAGGTCCTGCGGCGGCCCCATCGGCACCGTGCCGCCCGGCACGCGCCAGCGGCCGGCTTCGGCCTGGCCCGGCAGATGGTTCATGGTGCCGATGAAATCGGCCACGAAGGCGTTGGCGGGCTGGCGGTAGATGTCCTGCGGCGTGCCGGACTGGGCGATGCGGCCCCGGTCCATCACGATGATGCGGTCGCCCAGCGCCATGGCCTCGGCCTGGTCGTGCGTGACGTAGACGGCGGTGATGTGCAGGCTGCGCAGCAACTGGTTGATGTCGGCGCGCAGCGTATCGCGCAGCTTGGCGTCGAGGGCGGTCAGCGGCTCGTCCAGCAGCAGCACGCGCGGCTGCACTGCGATGGCGCGCGCCAGGGCCACGCGCTGCCGCTGGCCGCCCGAGAGCTGGTCGATGCGGCGGTCCGCGAACGGCTCCAGGTGCATCATCGCCAGCATCTCGTCCACGCGGCGGCGCCGCGTGGCGGCGTCGGTGCGGCGCACGCGCAGGCCGTAGCCGATGTTCTCCGCCACGGTCATGTTCGGGAACAGCGCGTAGTTCTGGAACACCATGCCCACGCCGCGCCGCTCGATGGGCTGGTCTGTCACACGCGTCTCGCCGAACCAGACCTCGCCGCCGGCGTCGGGTTGCTCCAGCCCGGCGATGATGCGCAGCGTGGTGGTCTTGCCGCAGCCGGACGGGCCCAGCAGCACCACGGTCTCGCCGGCCCCGATGTCGAGGTCGAGCGGCTGCAGCGCGACGGTGCCGTCGGCAAAGGTCTTGGCGCACTGGCGCACGCGGATCGAAGTGGGCTCATGCATGGCGGGTCTCGGCGGCAGGGCGGGTATCGGGGGAGAGGGTTGGCAGGGCGGCGGCCTCGGCAGCGGCGTCCGGGGCATGGCGGCGCGCGCGGGCGCCCAGCGCGCTGAGTGCCTGCATGAACACCAGCAGCGGAATGATCATCACGAAGAAGACGATGGTGTAGGCCGAGCCGATTTCCAGCCGCATCGACGCGTAGCTGTCGGCCAGCCCCACGGGCAGTGTCTGCGTGGTGGGCGTGTGCAGCATCCAGGTCAGGTTGAATTCGCCCACGGACAGCGTCACTACCATCAGCGCGCCGGCCAGGATGCCCTGGCGGCAGTTCGGCAGCACCACCGTGAAGAAGCGCTGCAGCCGGGAGGCACCGAGGCTGGCGGCGGCGTCTTCGAGTGTGCGGATGTCGATGGCGGAGAGGATCGCCAGCACCGCGCGCACCATGAACGGCAGCGTGAACAGCACGTGGCCGATCAGGATGAACACCCAGCTCGTGCGCAGGCCCTGGAAGCTGCCGTAGAGCAGGATCAGGCCCAGCGCGGTGGCCAGCCCCGGCAGCGCCACGGGCAGCATCAGCAGTTCCTCGATCAGCCGCGTCACGCGGTTGCGGCGCAGCGCCATGTAGTAGGCGGCCGGCACCCCGATCACCAGCGTGCACGCCAGGCAGGCCAGCGCGATGCCCAGCGAGAGGAAGATCGTGTTGCGGTACAGCGCCCAGACTTCCACCAGCCAGCGCGTGGTCAGCCCGCTCGACAGCCCGACGAAGATGTTGTTGGTCAGCCCGGCCAGTACCGACAGCACCACGGGCACGGTCATGAACGCGCAGACGGCCAGCGTCAGCGCAAGTTGCAGCCAGTAGCCGGCGCGGCGGGGGGAGGATGTCGTCATCGCGTCGCTCCTTCAGGCCGTGGCGGCGACGGCGTCGCCCGAGTACCAGCGCGCCAGCGCCAGCAGCGCCCACGTGACCGCGCCGAGCAGGATCGACAGCGCGGCGGCCATGCCGAAATTGGCGTAGTTGGTGAATTCGTTGTAGATGGTCAGCGGCAGCACATCGAGCTGGGTGGCCAGCGTGAAGGCCGTGCCGAAGGCGCCCATGCTCGTGGCGAAGCAGATCGCGCCGCTCGACAGCATGGCCGGCATCAACGCGGGCAGCATCACGTCGCGCACCACGCGCCACGGGCTGGCGCCCAGTGAGCGGGCCGCTTCCTCCAGCGAGGTGTCGAGTTTTTCCACGGCGGCCATCACGGTCAGGATCACGCGCGGAATCGAAAAATAGAGATAGCCGACGAACAGCCCGGCCAGCCCGTAGGCGAAGGTCCAGCGCTCGCCGGCCAGCGCGTCGCCGATGGTCGCCAGCAGGCCGTTGCGACCGCCGAGCATGATGACCATGAAGCCGATCACCACGCCCGGGAAGGCCAGCGGAAAGGTCAGCATCGCCACCAGCACCGGCTTGCCCGGCACCGGGTGGCGCTGCAGGAACGTGCCGGCAATGCCGGCAATCACCAGCGTGGCCAGCGTCACCAGCGCCGACAGCACCACGGTCACCAGCAGGCTGTGCAGGTAGCGCGGGCTGGTCAGCACGATCCAGTAGACGCCCGCTCCCTGCTTGCCGGTCAGGCTGACCTCGATCAGGCGCGCCATCGGCAGGCAGAAGAACGCCAGGAACACCACGAGCGCCGGTAGCGCGAACAGGAACAGGGCAGGGGAGCGTTGCGTCATGGCTGGGGTCCGGTCCGCAAACTCAGCGGACTTCCTTCAGGTACTGGTCGCTGAACGCCTTCTGCACCTGTGCCATCTTGCCGAAATCCACCGGCTTGGCGCGTGCGTAGTCGGCGGCGGGCAGGAAGCGCTGCTGCACCTCGGCCGGCATCGGCACGTTGCGCACCGGGCGCAGGTAGGCGTTGGCCCACAGCGCCTGGCCCTGGTCGGACAGCACGAAGTCGAGCACCTTGCGGCCTTCGGCGGCGTGCGGGGCGTTGTTGACCAGGCTCATCACGTAGGGCACCACCAGCGAGCCTTCCTTCGGGATCACGAAGGCCACGTTGGCGCGGTCCTTGTACCTGGCGCGGTAGGCGTTGAAGTCGTAGTCGAGCAGGATCGGAATTTCGCCAGACAGCACGCGGGCGTAGGCGGTCTGCTTCGGCACGATCGGCTGGTTCTTCTGCAGGTCGCGGAAGTACTTGAACGCCGGGCCGAAGTTGTCGAGCGTGCCGCCCATGGCCTGGTTCACGGCCACGGCGCCCACATAGCCCACGAACGCGCTGGCCGGGTCGAGGTAGCCCACCAGCCCCTTGTACTCGGGCTTGAGCAGGTCGGCCCACGACTGCGGCACGGGTTTGCCGCGCAGCGCGTCCACATTGACCATGAAGCCCAGCGTGCCCGAGTGGATGGCGAACCAGTTGCCCTGCGGGTCCTTCAGGCCGTCGGGAATGTCATTCCAGTGCGCCGGCTTGTACGGCTGCGTCACGCTGTCGGCCTTGGCCTGGATGCCGAAGGTCACGCCCAGGTAGGTCACGTCGGCCACGGGGGCGGCCTTCTCGGCCACGAGCTGGGCCAGCGACTGGCCCGAGTTCTTGTTGTCGTGCGGCACGGTGACGCCGGTCTTTTCCTTGATCGCGCGGATCTGCGCGGCCCAGTCGGCCCATTCCGGCGGGCAGTTGTAGCAGATGGCGGTCTGCGCGAAGGCACCCTGGCTGAACGTGGCGGCCAGCGTGGCGGCGGAGGCGGTGAAGGCCAGCCAGCGCAGCGGACGGCGCCAGAAGGATTGCGTCGACATGTAAGGCTCCCGGTGAGATGACGGTTGGGGCGGAGCGGAGTCCGCCGGATGCAGCGACAGCGAAAACAACGAAGACGGGTCAGGCGGGCGGTCCGACAGTGCCGCCCAGGCGCAGCGCGTGGGGCAGGAGCAGCGCCTGGGAGGCGGCGGCATCGGCCAGTTGCGGGGCCCCGGCGCTGCCCAGCCGCCGCAGCAGCCGGGCAATGGCCTGCGCGCCGATGTCGGCATTGGGCTGCACCACGGTTGCCAGCGGTGGCTCGACCAGCCCGCCCAGCGCGATACCGTCGTAGCCGAGCACCGACACATCGGCGGGCACGCGCAGCCCCAGCCGTTTCAGGTCGGAAATCACGCCGATGGCAAGCAGGTCATTGGTGCAGAAAAAGGCGGTAGGCGCCGTGCCGTCCGCCATCAGCCGGCGAATCTGGTCGGCGTTGCTGGCGGTGTGCGAGGGCAGGTTGACCGGCGCCAGCACGGGCAGCCCGTTCGCGCGCATGGCGTCCTCGTAGCCGGCGAAGCGTTGCCGGGCGCGGTCCGAGGCGGTGAACGCGCCCGAAATCACCGCAATGCGCCGGTGCCCGGCCGCGATCAGCGCCTTGACGCCCTCGTCCGCGCTGGTGCGGTTGTCCACCGAAACCGAGTGCCGCTGGCTGCCGGTGCCCTGTGCCGCCACCTGGTTGTAGGCCAGCACATAGGGCACGGCCTCGCGGTCGAGTTGGTCGAGCACGGTGCTGTCGCTGGCGTCGGCCACGGTCAGCACCATGCCGTCGACGCGATGGCGCAACAGATACTCCACCCGCTCGCGCTCGCGCGCCGGCTCGTAGTTGCTGGTGACCAGCATCAGCGAGTAACCTGCCGACATCGCCGATTCTTCAATTCCGCGCCAGCACTCGGCGAACACGGCATTGTCGAGCGTGGGCAGCATCACGCCGATGATGCGCGTCTGCTGGGCCCGGAGCTTGGCGCCGAGCAGGTTGGGGCGGAACGACAGCCGGCGCGCGGCGTCATGCACGCGCTGGGCGGTGGCTTCCCGCACCAGCTGGGGGTGGCTGAAGACGCGCGAGGCCGTGGCCAGCGACACCTTGGCCGCCAGCGCCACGTCGGCCAGCGTCACGCCGTGGCCCGGTTCGGCCGAGGCCAGCCGGGGCGACTGTAGCGAATTGGCGGCGCGGCGGGATGGCGGCATGCATTCCTCGAAGTGGGGGCGAATCCGCAATGAAAACGTTTTCATTGAAGCGCCGAAAAATCAGGCGTCAAGGAAATCTTCTGCTGCAGTGCCGCATCGGAGTGCGGCGAAAGGAAGTCCCGCGCCTGTGGTTGCCGGCATTCTGGGCGGCTTCGATGACAACGCGATGACAGATCGGGCCTGTGGAGAACCCTCCCGAAGCGGGATGCGACAGCGCTCAAGGGATCACTCCGGGCTGCCGATAGACCATTCGTGGAAGAGGCATCGACCCACAGCATGATCCGAACACGATCCATAGCCAGTTTGAGCGCAAAGCCTTGTCACGACCCGAGACGCCCTCCATTGCCGATTGCCTAGCCCATCGATGGCTCCAGCCAGTCTTCCAGCCCATTGGCGCGCTGGCTACCGGCGATGTATTCGGCTATGAGGCGCTGATCCGGGGCCCGGCCGGCACGCCGCTGGAGAGCCCGCTGGCACTGTTTGCCGAAGCCACGCGCGTGGGCCGGCTGGTCGAGGCCGAACGGCTGGCCGCGCGCATGTCGATTGCCGCGTTCGCCGAAGCCGGCCTGCCGGGCAAGCTGTTCCTGAACTACAGCGCCGATTCGATCCGCGACATCGAGGACACGCGCGACGACGTGCGTGCATTCCTGCAACTGCACGGCCTGCCGTCCGACCGCATCGTGCTGGAACTGACCGAGCAGGCGCCGCTGGGCCAGCTGGAATCGCTTGCCAAGGCCGTCTTTGCCATCCGCAGCCGGGGCGCCCAGTTCGCGCTCGATGACTATGGCACCGGCCATGCCAGCCTGGGCCAGTGGATCACGCTGCAACCGGACTATGTGAAACTGGCCCGCGTCATCATCGACGGCGTGGCGTCATCGCCGTTCCAGCGCGAGGCGCTGGAAGGACTCTGCAAGCTCGCCGCCCGCGCGGGCACCCGGCTTATCGCCGAAGGCATCGAACGCGAGGAAGACCTGATCGTGTGCCGCGACATGGGGATCGATTACGCGCAGGGATACCTGCTCGGACGGCCCACCGCGCAGCCGCCGCTGACGTTGTCGGAGCCGGCGCTGCGGGCGCTGCATCGGGGAAGGCTGCGGCTGGCGAAGTAATTCCCCTCTCCCGCGTCGCGGGAGAGGGGAGCAAATCAACAGAGAAGCAACGCCCTCACAGCGCCGCAGGCGCGGAGGCCGGTGCCACCGCCTCGCTCGCCGGCACTTCCGCCCCGGGCGCCGACGCCCCGTCATCGACCACTGCCTCCACCACCTCGCCCGGGTCCAGCGCCAGGCTGTTGTCCCCGAGGGCAGACGGTGACGACGCTGGCGGCAGGGCTTCGGCCTCGGTCGTGGGCAGTACCGGGCGCCGCGGTGCGGGCCGGGGCGCCGACGCCGGCTCCTCGGCCGGCTTCGACGCGAACAGCTTGCCGTACCAGCCGCGTACCGTTTCCGTCAGCCCCGAATACCACGTCTTCCGATCGACCTCCGCGAACCGTGCCCGGCCATCGACCACGCGGGCGCGGATGGCGCGCTGGTAGAAATCGCCGACGATCGGCAGCGCGCTATGGGCGCCCTGGCCCCAGTAGTCGCTGCGCAGCGTCACGCGGCTGTCGTTGAACCCCACCCACGCGCCGGCCACCAGTTGCGGATGCATCAGGATGAACCAGCCATCGGCATTGTCCTGCGTGGTGCCGGTCTTGCCGGCCACGTCGGCGCGGATGCCGTAGCGGC
Source organism: Cupriavidus agavae (assembly GCF_004217045.1). Classification (GTDB taxonomy): domain Bacteria; phylum Pseudomonadota; class Gammaproteobacteria; order Burkholderiales; family Burkholderiaceae; genus Cupriavidus; species Cupriavidus agavae. Next base: position 463,434 of record NZ_SGXM01000002.1, on the reverse strand, counting down.
TGCGGATTGCCGTGCCGGTGCCCCGGTCCACCACGTCGCGCATCACGTCGAGCAGCGTCTCGTTGGCCGTGGGCGACAGCGCGCGCTGCGCCGAGGCCGGGCGGAACTGCGCCAGCACGTTGCCCTGGCGGTCCTCGATGCGCGTCAGCATCGACGGGGCGATGTACTGCCCGCCGTTGGCGATGGTGCCGTAGGCCGATACCATCTCGCGCAGCGTGACCGGGCTCGTGCCCAGCGCCAGCGACGGCACTTCTTCGAGCTTGCTGTCGCGCACGCCCATCGCGCGGGCCAGGCGCGCCACGCGCTCGGGCCCCACGCTCTGCACCAGTTGCGCGGTAATCGTGTTCCTGGAGTAGACCAGCCCGTCGCGCAGGCTCATGGCGCGGCCCGAGGCCGGAGATTCGTCGGTGGGACGCCAGACCTCGCCGCCGGCCAGCTGCATTTCCACGGGCTGGTCGACAAAGGTCTCGTCGGGACTGGTGCCGCGTGCGAACGCCGCACCGTAGACAAATGGCTTGAACGTCGAGCCGGGCTGGCGGCGGGCCTGGGCCACGTGGTCGAACGCGTCCACGCTGAAATCGCGGCTGCCCACCCAGGCGCGAATCTCGCCGGTAGCGGGGTCCAGCGCCATGAAACCGGCCTGGACGCGCGTCTTGGTCTGGCGTAGCGCCTGCATGAAGGCGTTGTCGCGCATCAGGTGCTGGAGCACCTCGTCCTCGGGCTGGCCGGCGGCTACCGCGTTGCGGAACTCCGGCGTCTCGCGCACGAAGGACTGCACCAGTGCACGGCTCTCGCCCCAGCCCGCGCGGGGCGCCCAGGCGGCGTTGGCAATCGACTGGAGCTGGTTGCCCTGGCGCGCCACGGCCTGGTTGGCCGCCGCCTGGAGCCGCGAATCGATCGTGGTGCGCACCACGAGGCCATCGGTATAGAGGTTGTAGTCGTTGCTGTCGGCCCAGGAAATCAGCCATTTGCGCAGTTGCTGGGCGAAGTGGGCGGCCGGCCCCGGTTCCTCGACCTGGCGCTCGAAATCGATCCGCAGCGGCCGCTTGCGCAGCGCCTCGAAGCGCGCCGCGTCGAGCTTGCCGCGCTTGACCATCTGCCCGAGCACGATGTTGCGCCGTTCCAGCGCGCGCTGCGGGTTCAGCACCGGGTTGTAGTAGCTGTTGCCCTTGAGCATGCCGATCAGCGTGGCGGCTTCGAGCACATCGAGCTTGCGGGCGGACTTGTCGAAGTACGTGCGCGCGGCCATCTCGATGCCGAACGCGTTGTACAGGAACGGCACCGTGTTCAGGTAGGTTTCGAGGATTTCTTCCTTCGAGTAGAGCGCCTCCAGCTTGAACGCGGTGATCGCCTCCTTGAGCTTGCGCGTCATGGTGGGCGCGCGGCCGATCTCGTCCGGGTAGCGGTTGCGGGCCAGCTGCTGGGTAATCGTCGAGCCGCCCTGGCGGTCGCCCGAGAACGTGTGCACCGCCGCCGAGGCGGTACGGCGCCAGTCCAGCCCGTGGTGGTCATAGAAGCGGTGGTCCTCGGTGGCGATCAGCGCATCCACCACGTTCGGCGAAATTTCCGAGAGCCTGACCCAGTCGCGGTTGGCCCAGCGGTACACCGCCAGCTCCTTGCCATCGGCCGACAACACCTGGGCGGGCTGCTCGGACTTGGCCTTGCGCAGCTCGCTGATGCCCGGCGTAAACGGGATCAGCACCACCACGTACAACAGGAACAGGGCAGGCACGGCGGCGGCGGCCAGCAACACGGTACGGCGGGTGGGGCGTCGCAGATGCTGGCGCAGCGGTGCGAGCCGTGGGGCGATCTTGGTCTGATAGAAATCCGGGCGCATCGATGCGGGCATGGCAGCCGGGCGTGGGCAAACCGCCACGGGACTGTCAAATGCCTTTCACAGAAAGCCTGCATCGTACCAAACCGGAGATCGGGAAAACCCGTATCTTTTGGTGCGGAAAAACAACGACTTGCCCCAGTTTTGACTCACCTGCACCAGTTTGCGCCGATATAGACACATAAGTGTCACATTGGATTGAAACAATTCGCGTGCCCCCAACGGTCATCGTTTCGAAAAGTGACAAGAACGTAATGGTTCCGCACCAACGGACGAGGCGGGGAAGCATCTCAATGTCTTAACAAAACGAGAATCTCACAGTGAAGAAAGCTCTATTTGCCCTGGCGGCCGCGGGTACCTGCGCCCTGTCCGGCGTTGCATCGGCACAGTCCAACGTCACGCTGTACGGTATCGTCGATGCCGGCATCGAATACGCCAACCACACCGGTACCGCCGCCCAGAACGGCAGCTCCGTCAAGGTGAGCTCGGGCAATATGTCCGGTTCGCGCTGGGGCCTGCGTGGCACCGAAGATCTGGGCAACGGGCTGAAGGCGATCTTCACCCTGGAGTCGGGCTTCGACATCGACACCGGCACGTCGGGCCAGGGCAACCGCCTGTTCGGCCGCCAGGCGTTCGTGGGCCTGCAAGGCACGTTCGGCACGGTGACCCTGGGTCGCCAGCAGAACTCGCTGTACGACCTGTTCGGCGCCTACGACCCGATGGGCGTTGGCCCGAAGTACTCGCTGAACTCGGTGGATTCGGCCTTCAACGGCCGCGCTGACAACGCGCTGAAGTACACGGGCAAGTTCGGTGGCCTGACCACCACGGCTTTCTACAGCACGGGCCGCGACAACAACGGCGAAGTGCCGGGCAACTACGAAGCCGGCCGCAACTTCGGCGCCGGCGTGGCCTACACGGCTGGTGGCTTCTCGATCGGTACCGCCTACGACCAGTACCAGGGCGGCGTCGCCCCGCAGGTCTCGGACCGCGCCGTCAAGCGCCTGGCTGTCGGTACGTCGTACGACTTCAAGGTTGCCAAGGTGTTCGCCGGCTACCGCTGGATGCGTGACGATGGCATCGCCACCGTTGCCACCGCTGCTTCGCGCAACAACGTGTACTGGCTGGGCGGTCTGTACCGCGTGACGCCGGCCCTGTCGCTGACGGGCGCCGCGTACTACCTGGACGCCAACAACAGCGACAACGATCCGTGGCTGTTCGTGCTGTCGGCCGACTACGCGTTCTCGAAGCGCACCGACGCCTACCTGAACATCGGCTACACGAAGAACAAGGGTAACGCCGCGCTGAGCATGAGCAGCTCGTCGCCGGTTCTGCCGGGTTCGAACCAGACCGGCGCCGTGGTTGGCGTGCGTCACCGCTTCTAAACGGGAGACACCGGCAGACGGGGCCTTTCCCCCCGCCCCTGCCGGATAACAAACGCCCCTCACCCGGCTTGGCGGGAGGAGGGGCGTTCTGCTTTGGTGGATCGGGAAAGCGCAGCCACTGCCGTCTTGCTCGCGGCATTCGGCGCCAACCATCTAGTCCGAATGTGACTGACAGGGCGCCCTGGCGACACGTTGCCGAAATATTTCATCACCAGAATGTCACGCAGCCGGTTCCGCCGTACAAGTCGGAATTTTCAAGCGACACGTGGTCACAATCGTCGCCGCGGACACTGGCGTGGACCTTTCGCGGACCGCCATGTGTGCCCACAGAGGCGCCAGGCCTGGGAGGTCTATTCACGTACGCGGGGAATCGGGCCGTCCATGAGACGGCTCTTTTTATTGGTGCCCGGCCCCGAGACTGCAACAGTCCTGGCACGATTTGGCGTGTTCGGCGAATGTGATGATTAATATCCATCGCCGCGATCGGAATTTGCAAATGGCCGCCGCCTGACCCCGGACATACCATGCGCGGGCGCCCCCTCACCGATTCGCCCCCCGGCGATTTCCGAGGATCCCCCCAAATGGCAGTGCTCCGACTGACCCCTACCTCCCTGGCCGTGCTCGGCCTCGTTGCCACGCTGGCCGCGCCCGTGGCGGCCCAGACCATGACCCGCGACAACGGCTCGCCGGTTGGCGACAACCAGAACTCGCAGACGGCCGGCCCGAACGGCCCCACGCTGCTGCAGGACGTCCATCTGATCGAGAAACTGCAGCGCTTCCACCGCGAGCGCATTCCCGAGCGCGTGGTGCACGCACGCGGCACGGCAGCGCAGGGCGAGTTCGTCTCGGCCGGCAACTTCTCGGACCTGACCACCGCCAGCCTGCTGGCTGCGCCGGGCAAGGTCACGCCGGTGACGGTGCGCTTTTCCACCGTGATCCATGGCCGCGGATCGCCCGAGACCGTGCGTGACCCGCGCGGCTTCGCCACCAAGTTCTATACCGACCAGGGCAACTGGGACCTGGTGGGCAACCACACCCCGATCTTCTTCATCCGCGACGCGATCAAGTTCCCGGACATGGTGCATTCGCTCAAGCCGTCGCCGGTGACCAACCTGCAGGACCCCAACCGCTTCTTCGACTTCTTCAGCCACGTGCCCGAGAGCACGCACATGCTGACCCAGCTTTATTCGGATCTCGGCATCCCGGCCTCGTACCGCAAGATGCAGGGCAACAGCGTGCACGCCTACAAGCTGGTCAATGCGAAGGGGGAGGTCACCTACGCCAAGTTCCAGTGGCGGCCGCAGCAGGGCGAGGCCTACCTGACCCGGGCCGAGGCCGAGAAGATCCAGGGCATGAACTTCAACAACCTGACCGCCGACCTGTACATGGCGATCGACGAGGGCCAGCACCCGAAGTGGGATCTCTACGTGCAGACGATGAAGCCCGAGGAACTGGCCAGGACCAAGTACGACCCGCTCGACTCCACCAAGGTGTGGCCCGGCGTGCCGGCACGCAAGATCGGCACGATGACGCTGAACAAGGTGCCCGACAACTTCTTCGAGGTGACTGAGCAGTCGGCCTTTGCGCCGTCGAACCTCGTGCCCGGCATCGAGCCCTCCGAGGACCGCATGCTGCAGGGCCTGCTGTTCTCGTACTACGACGCGCAGACCTACCGGCTGGGCGCCAACAAGCAGAAGCTGCCGGTCAATCGTCCGCTCGTGCCGGTGAAGAACTACCAGATCGACGGCTACGGCGATGGCGATGGCACGAAGGGCGACGTCAACTACCAGCCGTCGCGCCGCCCCGGCGCCTATTCCGAGAATCCGCACTATCAATATGTGCGCACGCCGCTGGCCGGCACCACGCAGACCCAGGCCATTGCGCGTACCGATAACTTCAGCCAGGCCGGCGATTACTACCGGGGGCTGTCGGCCACGGGCAAGACCAACCTGATCGGCAACCTGGCCGCCGATCTGGGCGCGGTGAAGAACGCCGAGGTGCGGCAGGTCATGCTGAGCCACTTCTACAAGGCCGACGCCGACTACGGCAAGCGCCTGACGGCGGCGGTCAAGGGCGACCTGGCCGACGTGGAACGCCGCGCGGCCACGCTGAAGGAGTAACACCGCTGTAGGAGCGCGGCCGATGGCAGCGGCGCACGGCCGCTGCCTATACTGGCTGTGTCGCGCGCACGCGCACGTGGAGGGAGCCAACCATGCCCAGAGCCATGCCGAAAGTCGCCGTTCTCCTGCTGGTGCCGGTGCTGCTGGCCGGCTGCGTGTCGTTCAGCAGCAGCGACCCCAATCCTCCCCAACGGACCACGGTCGTCACGCCGCCAGCCGGCAGCTCGACCACCGTCTGCAGCCCCGGCCCCTGCTAGGGTGCTGTATCCGCAACTTCCTGCAACGTACGGACCTGCCGCATGACGCCTTCGGCGAACAGCACGGGGCCGAGGATCGGGATCCCGGCCTCGCGCAACGCGTCGGCTGTCCAGGTGTTGCAGGTGTAGAAGCCGTTGTAGCGGGCGGTTGCGGCGAAATACAGGCCGCCGGGGTAGGGGCCATCGCCCAGGCCCTCGGGCATGCCTGCGCCATCGGTGCGGACCGCGCGGTTCAGGAAGGCGCGCAGGCGATCGAGCCCCGCCGCATCCACGCCCAGCCGTACCACGTTGTCCTTGCCGAACGCCGCGGCGGGGGTGTCGCGCAGGATCGTCAGCAGGATGGCGCCGTCGCCGGGCAGCAGCGCCGAGAGCAGCGTCAGCGGGCCGGGCTCGCGCTGCAGCAGGTAGTGGCGGTCTCCGAAGCCGAAGCACAGGAAATTCGACCCCGTGTAGCCAGCCGTCAGCCGCAGCAGCGCCGCGTCGGCGTCTGCGGTGCGCAGGCAGACATCGGTGTGCCAGTCGCGCTCCACCACGTCGATGGTGGACACCGGCGGCGCGGCGCGCGCCGCGTGCGTGGCGCAGCCGGCCAGCACGCAACTGGCGGCCGCCAGCACCATGGCAAGCGGGCGCAGGGCAGGGAAGGCGGGGCTTACACGCATTGATCCATCCGATCTGTCTGGCTAATCATCCAACTTTTGTCCAGATTCCTGTCCAATCTGCTTTTTCGCCCCGGAGCATCCGATGAAGACCACCAGCTACTACCCCGTCATCATGACCCGCGATGTCGCTGCCACGGCGTCCTTCTATATAGAGCACTTCGGCTTCCGCCCGTTGTTCGAGGCCGACTGGTATGTCCACCTGCAGTCGGCCGGGGACGAACAGGTCAATCTTGCCGTCCTGCACGCCGACCACGAGACCATTCCCGAGGCCGGGCGCGGCCGGACAGCGGCGGGCCTGCTGATCAATTTCGAGGTCGAGGACGTGGACGCCGTCCACGCCCGGCTGTCGAAGGCCGGCCTGCCGATGCTGCTGCCGCTGCGCGACGAGGCATTCGGCCAGCGCCATTTCATCACCGCCGATCCGAACGGCGTCATGCTCGACATCATCACGCCCATTGCCCCGTCCGCCGAATTCTCGGCGAATTACGATGCCGGGGCCTTGCCGGGTCAGTAGTCGCCCCACTGCAGCAGCCAGCCGCCCAGCGCGCAGCCAGCCACCACGAGCCAGGGCGGCGCGCGCCAGACCGCCAGCGCGGCCACCGCCAGCACGGCCAGCGCGAAGTCGGCGGCCGACCGCACCCCGCTGGTCCAGACCGGATCGTAGAGCGCGGCCAGCAGCAGCCCGACCACGGCCGCGTTGACCCCGGCCAGCGCCCCGCGCGCGGCCGGTTGCCGGCGCAGCCTTTCCCAGAACGGCAGCGCGCCGAACACCAGCAGGAACGACGGGGCGAAGATGGCCGCCACGGCCAGCAGCCCGCCCGCCCAGCCATGCGGCGGCTGCGTACCGGCCGCACCGAGGAACGCGGCGAACGTGAACAGCGGCCCCGGCACGGCCTGCGCGGCGCCGTAGCCAGCCAGGAAGGTATCGGCATCGACCCAGCCCGGCGGTACCACGGCCGCCTGCAGCAGCGGCAGCACCACGTGCCCGCCGCCGAACACCAGCGCGCCGGCCCGGAAGAAGGCGTCAAGCAGCGCCACCGTGTGGCTGCCCGAGGCCCGCGCGGCGAGCGGCAGCGCGATCAGCAGCGCAAGGAACGCCAGCAGGCACAGGACCGCGATCCGCTGCCCGGCCGGAATCGCCAGCGGCTCGTGCGCCGTGGCGCCGGCCGCGCGGAACAGGCGCGTGCCGAGCGCACCGGCCAGCACCATGGCCCCCAGCTGGCACCATGGCGACGGCACCAGCAGCACCGCGCCGGCCGTCAGCACCATCAGCGTCAGCCGCGGCGCATCAGGACACAGCGAGCGGGCCATGCCCCAGACCGCCTGCGCCACCACGGCCACGGCGGCCAGCTTCAGGCCGTGCAGCACCCCGGCCGGGATCGCGCTGCCGTACTCGGCCAGGCCGATGGCGAACACGATCAGCGCTACCGCCGAGGGCAGCGTGAAACCGAGCCATGCGGCCAGCGCCCCGCCGTAGCCGGCGCGCGACAGGCCAATGACCATGCCCACCTGGCTGCTGGCCGGTCCGGGCAGGAACTGGCACAGCGCCACGATATCGGCGTAGGCGGCCTCGCCCAGCCAGCGCCGGCGGGTCACGAACGCTTCCCGGAAATAGCCGAGGTGCGCCACCGGCCCGCCGAACGACGTCAGGCCCAGGCGCAGGAACACGGCGAAGACTTCGGCGATGGCGGCGATGGCGGCGACGGCGGTCATGGTCGATGGAAGACGGCAAGGGCGGCGGTGCCGCGAGCGTAGCACCGCGCCGTGGCAGCCGCACGCGCGTGTCAGCGTTTGCCCGACGGCGCAGCCGGGGCAAGTGCCGGTAGACTATGCGCCACGCGCCATTGGGTCACGCGGCAGGCAACATGCGGTTGAAACGGCGCAGTCCGGCATCGATGTCAGTCTCCACCTCGCAAATCGCGCCCCCATGCACGCTGCTACCGGCTGGTTTCCTGGTTCGTCCCCGCTGCGCCGCCGTTTCGGCTGGCTGCTGCTGCCCCCGGCGCTGGTGCTGTCCGCTGCGGCCGAGGCCGACGAGACCACGCTGCCCGACGTGGTGGTCAGCGCCAGCCGCGCCGAACAGCGCCGCTTCGACGCGCCGGCCGCCATCGACAGCATCGCCGTCAACCCGCTCACGGCCACCTCGCCGCTGGTCAGCCTGTCGGAACTGACGCTGACCAGCCCCGGCATCGCCGTGCGCGACCGCCAGAACTACTCGCAGGATCTTCAGATTGCCGTGCGCGGCTTTGGCAGCCGGTCCACGTTCGGCGTGCGTGGCGTGCGGCTGTTTGTCGACGGCATTCCGGCCACGATGCCGGACGGGCAGGGGCAGGCATCCACGTTCGACCTGGCCAACGCCAGCCGCGTGGAAATCCTGCGCGGGCCGTTCGCGCAGTTGTACGGCAACGCGTCCGGCGGCGTGGTGCAGGTCTTCACGCCCGATCCGCCCAGCAGTGGCTTCACCGGGCGCGCCTCGACCGGGTTTGGCTCCGATGGCCAGTGGCAGGCTGGCGTGATGCTGGGCGGCGGCAACGACAAGCTCGGCGCCACGCTCGATGCCTGGACCTACCAGACCGATGGCTACCGCGACCACAGCGCCGCGCGGCGCTACCAGCTCAACGCCAAGGTCGTGGCGCAGCCGACCACGGCCACGAAGATTACCGGCCAGTTCAACTACTTCAGCCAGCCGCTGGCCGAAGACCCGCTCGGGCTGACCCGCGCGCAGGCCGATGCCAACCCGCGCCAGGCCATTGGCGCGGCCACGCAGTTCAACACCGGCAAGGATGTCGAGCAGACGCAGGCCGGCGTGGTGGTCGAGCACCAGTTGACCGAGCGCGACAGCCTGAACTTCCGGCTCTACGGCGGGGGGCGGCAGTTGACCCAGCGGCTCGGGTTCAGCGGCGCGGCACCGACCTCGGCGGGCGGTATCGTCGACCTCGACCGTACCTATGGCGGGGCGGCGCTGGCCTGGACGCGCAAGACCACGGCCAACGGGCTGCCGCTGCAATGGACGGCCGGCATCGAAGCCAACGGCATGCGCGATGCGCGCCACGGCTATGTCAACGACAACGGCCAGCAGGGCGCTCTGCGGCGCGATGAAACCGACGAGGCGGCCGACTATGGCGCGTTCGCCCAGTTCAACTGGACCGTGCATCCGGCCTGGGAGATCGTGGGCGGCGTGCGCGCCAGCATGGTGCGGCTGCGCATCGACGATCACTACATCACGGCGGCCAGCCCCGACGACAGCGGCACCTCGACGTACCACAACGTCAGCCCGGTGCTGGGCGCGGTCTGGCATGCCCACGAGACGCTGAACCTGTACGCCAACCTGGGGCGCGGTTTCGAGACCCCCACGCTGACCGAGGTGGCGTACGGCCCGGGCGGCACCGGCGCCAACCTGGGCCTGCAGGCATCGACCAGCCGCCAGGGCGAGATCGGCATGAAATGGCAGTCGGGCGGCCAGCGGCTCGACGTGGCGCTGTTCGACGCCGACAGCCATGCCGAGGTGGTGCCGCTGGCCAACGACAACGGCCGTACCAGCTACCAGAACGTGGATGGCGTGCGCCGGCGCGGGCTGGAACTGGGCTGGCGCGGCGCGTTCGGCGCGGCGCAGCGGCTCACCGCCGGGCTTGGCTATACCTATCTGTCGGCGTACTTCGGCGAGTCGTTCGTCAACGCGCAGGGCGCCACGGTGGCCGCCGGCAACCGGCTGCCGGGCACCGCGCGGCACAGCCTGGGGGCCGAGGTGGCCTACCGGCCGTGGGGCCAGTGGATGGTGGGCGTGGAGGCGAAGGCCGACAGCCGGGTCTACGCCGACGACCTCAACACGCAGGCCGCGCCGGGCTACTTCATCGTGAACCTGAAGACCGGGTACACGTTCAAGGTGGGCGCCACGCAGCTCTACGTTTTCGGCCGGATCGACAACGTGGCCGACCGCCGCTATTTCGGCTCGGTCATCGTCAACGAGGCCAACGGGCGGTACTACGAGCCGTCGCCGGGCCGGCGCTTCTTCGTGGGGCTCAGGGCGTCGCTGTAGGCGGCCCCCCTCTTGCAAGCCGCGCGGGACGCGCCTAAGGTTGCGGTTCCGGCCGGCGCCTTGCCGGCAGCCCCCCGGTCCGCCATGCCGTCAGTCACGCCCCCCGTAGACGCCCCCTCCACGCTCCCCGATCCCAAGCTGCGCATCATGCTGTGGGTGGTGGCCGTGGGTTTCTTCATGCAGACGCTCGATTCGACGATCGTCAATACGGCGCTGCCGTCGATGGCGCGCAGCCTCGGCGAGAGCCCGCTGCGCATGCAGTCGGTGATCATTGCCTACTCTCTGACGATGGCCGTGGTGATCCCGATCTCGGGCTGGCTGGCCGACCGGTTCGGCACGCGCACCATCTTCCAGACCGCCATCGGGCTGTTCGTGCTGGGTTCGCTGCTGTGCGCCTGGGCGCCGACGCTGCCCTTTCTGACCGCCGCGCGCGTGGTGCAGGGCGCCGGCGGGGCGATGCTGCTGCCGGTGGGGCGGCTCTCGGTGCTGCGCACGTTTCCGCGCGAGCAGTATCTGCAGGCGCTCAGCTTCGTGGCCATCCCGGGCATGGTGGGGCCGCTGATCGGCCCGACGCTGGGCGGCTGGATCACGCAGACGTTCTCGTGGCACTGGATCTTCCTGATCAATGTGCCGGTGGGCATTGCCGGGGCGCTGGCGACCATCCGCTACATGCCCAACGCCCGGCTGCCCGGCATCGGGCGCTTCGACCTGGCGGGCTACGCGTTCCTGGCCATTGCGATGGTGGCGCTGTCGTTCTCGCTCGACGGGCTGGCCGGGCTGGGCTTCCAGCACGCCACGGTGCTGTTGCTGCTGATCGGCAGCATGGCGGCGCTGACCGCCTATGTGTTCCACGCCCGGCGCAGCGCCGCGCCGCTGTTCACCCTGCAGCTGTTCGGCATCCATTCGTTCAGCGTGGGGCTGCTCGGCAACCTGTTCGCGCGCATCGGCAATGGCGCGATGCCGTTCCTGATTCCGCTGACGCTGCAGGTCAGCCTCGGCTATTCGCCGCTGGACGCGGGCATGATGATGGTGCCGGTGACGGTGGCCGGCATGGCGTCCAAGCGCGTGGCCACGCGGCTGATCGAGCGATACGGCTACCGGCGCGTGCTGGTGACCAATACGTTCGTGGTGGGGCTGGTGATGGCGTCGTTCGCGCTGATCTCGCCCAAGGTGCCGCTGGCGATCACGCTGGTGCAACTGGCGTTCTTTGGCGCGGTCAACTCGATCCAGTTCACGGCGATGAACACCGTTGCACTCAAGGATCTGGGCGGCGTGACCGCCAGCAGCGGAAACAGCCTGCTGACGATGGTGCAGATGCTCTCCATGAGCCTGGCGGTCACCTCGGCCGGCGCGCTGCTGGCCACGTTCCAGGCCGGCATCGGTTCGCACCACTTCGAGACGCTGCCGGCCTTCCACGCCACCTTCATCTGCGTGGGACTGATCACGTCGGCCTCGGCCTGGATCTTCATGCAGCTGGACCCGGAGGTGGTGGATGTGGTGAAGCCCGAGCGGGAGGAGGAGGTGTAGCCGCGTTCAGGCGCCGAAATACCCCAGGAACCGCCCCATGATCGGCGACAGCGCGCCTGCGCGGTGCGCCATCAGGATATGGCTGGCCGCATCGGGCCCCGCGATCGGCCGGTACGCCACGCCCCGAATCCCGGTCCGGGCGTAGATCTCCGGTAGCACGGACACCCCCGCGCCGCTCGCCACCAGTCCGATGATCGTGGTGGCTTCGCGCGCCTCCTGCGCGACGTTCGCGGCAAAGCCGGCGCGGTTGCAGAGCGTGGTCACGTGGTCGAACAGGCCGCAGCCCAGGCCGCGCGGAAACAGCAGGAACCGCTCGGCGGACAGCGCGCTGATGTCGAGGTCCACCGGGCTGGCGGCCAGCGGATGGGCCACGGGCAGTACGGCGACCAGGCGGTCCACCAGTACCTCGCGCACGGCGATGCTGGCGGGCGGGCGGAACTGCGGCGACGGACGCAGGAAGGCGATGTCGATCTCGCCCTGTTCGAGTTGCTGCAACTGCTGCCCGGTGGACAGGTGCACGAGTTCGAGCCGCGCGTGGCGGTGCGCCTCGCGGAACGCGTGCACGGCGCGCGGGAAGACGTCCTGCATCGGCACCGATGCGGTAAAGCCCACGCGGATCTCGCCGGCCTCGCCCGAGGCCACCTGTTTCACCACCTCGCGCGCCTCGTCGAGATTGCCCAGCGCGGCGCGCGCCTTCTCCAGGAACAGCGCGCCGGCCGGCGTCAGCGCCACGTGGTGACGCGAGCGTTCCAGCAGTGGGCTGCCCAGTTCCTCTTCCAATGCCTTGATCTGCACGCTGAGCGGCGGTTGGCTCACATGTAGCCGGCGCGCCGCCTCGCTGAAGCTCAACGCCTCGGCGACTGCCACGAAGTAACGGAGTTGGCGAAAGTCCATGATAGGGATTCGAAATAACCAGGCATCTGAAAACGTATTGGACAGTATCACGACCGCCCCACAGAATGCGAGCACGCTTTCAAACAACACACGGAGACAACCATGCTGCGCGGGCTCGCTCGATTTCGATTCTCACAGGGCGGGCTGGCCGCCACGGCGCTGGCGGTCTCGCTGGCGCTGGGCAGTGCCGTGGCGCATGCCGATGCCTATCCCGACAAGCCGATCCGGCTGGTGGTGCCCTATGCCGCGGGCGGGGCCGTCGACATCGTGGCGCGGGCCGTGGGCCAGCACATGAGCCAGGTGCTCAGGCAGCCCATCGTCGTGGACAACAAGCCCGGCGCCAGTACCAATATCGGCCTCGACTACGTTGCCAAGGCGCCGGCCGACGGCTACACGATCATGATGGCCTCGAACAGCCTGGCCACCAACGGCGCACTGTTCGCGAAACTCAACTTCAACCCGGCGGCCGATTTCGCGCCGGTGGCGCGCGTGGGCGAGGCGTCGCTCGTGGTCGTGGTGCCGGCGAAGTCCGCCATCACCTCGCTCAAGGGGCTCGTGGCACAGGCCAGGGCGCAGCCGGGCAAGCTCAACTACGCGTCGGCCGGCAACGGCAGCTCGGGCCATCTGGCCGGCGAACTGCTCAAGGACGCCGCCGGCATCGACGTGCTCCATGTGCCCTACAAGGGCGGCGCGCCGGCCATCACCGACCTGATCGGCGAGCGCATCACGTTCATGCCGATCAACCCGCTGGAAGTGGTTTCGCACATCAAGGCTGGCACGCTGCGCCCGCTGGCCGTGGCCAGCGCCAGCCGCTCGGCGCTGCTGCCGAACGTGCCAACCTCGAAGGAAGAAGGGCTGCCGAACTTCACCGCCTCGGTCTGGTGGGGCCTCGTGGCGCCTGCCAAGACGCCGGTACCGGTCATCCGGCAGTTGAACACGGCGGCCAACGCCGCGCTGGCCGACCCCGAAGTGCGCAAGCAACTGAACCAGCTTGGCGTGACCATCGTCTCGGGCACGCCGGAGCAGTTCGGCCAGTTCGTCAAGGCCGAGACGGCCACCTGGCAGCACGTCATCCGCAAGGCCGGCATCACGGCCGACTGACCCGCACCCCCGACCGAACCTGGAAGTCCCATGCCTGAAACCAACACCCGGCCCTCGATCCTTGTCGTCAGCGCCCACGCGGCTGACTTCGTCTGGCGCGCCGGCGGAGCCATCGCGCTCCATGCCGAGCGCGGCTACCACGTGCGCATCGTCTGCCTGTCGTTCGGCGAGCGTGGTGAGTCGGCCAAGATGTGGCGCCAGCCGGGGATGACGATCGAACGCGTGAAGGCCGCGCGGCTCGAAGAGGCGCAGCGCGCCGCCGACATCCTGGGCGGCACGCTGGAGTGCTTCGACCTCGGCGACTACCCGCTGCGCGTGCCCGACGAGGCGCTGCTGCGGCTGGCCGACATCTATCGCGAGATCCGCCCGGAACTGGTGCTGAGCCATTCGCGCGAGGACATCTACAACTTCGACCATCCGCTGGCCACCCATGTGGCGCAGGAGGCACGTGTGATCGCCCAGGCGCACGGCTACAAGCCCGAGGTGCCGGTGATCGGCGCGCCGCCGGTGTTCCTGTTCGAGCCGCACCAGCCCGAGCAGTGCAACTGGAAGCCCGACGTGCTGCTCGACATCTCGCCGGTCTGGGAGAAGAAGCAGCGCGCCTTCACGACGATGGCCGCGCAGGAACACCTGTGGGAGTACTACACCCGCGTGGCATTGCAGCGCGGCGCCCAGGCCACGCGCAACTCTGAGCGCAAGATCCAGTACGGCGAGGGGTACGCCCGCGTCTTCCCGCAAGTCTCGGAGGTATTGGCATGAGAACCGTGGCTTACCGCAATATCCTGCGCGCCGGGGCGCCCGACATCGAGACGCTCGGCAGGCTCGGCGTGGCCACGGTGCATGAGGCCCAGCGCCGCACGGGGCTGATGAAGCCGTACCTGCGCCCGATCCAGGCCGGCTCGGCCATCGCGGGCAGCGCCGTGACCGCGCTGATGCATCCCGGCGACAACTGGATGATCCACGTGGCCGTGGAGATGATCCGGCCCGGCGACGTGCTGGTGGTGGCGCTGACCAGCGACTGCACCGATGGCGTGTTCGGTGACCTGCTGGCCACCTCGCTGAAGGCGCGCGGCGCACGCGGGCTGATCCTCGATGCCGGCTGCCGCGATGTGGCGGCGCTCAACGCGATGGGCTTCCCGGTCTGGTCGCGGGCGGTCTCGGCGCAGGGCGCGGTCAAGGAGACCGTAGGCGCGGTCAATGTGCCGGTGGTCTGCGCGGGCGCCCAGGTGCGTCCCGGCGACGTGATCGTGGCCGACGACGATGGCGTGGTGGTCGTGGCCCGGCCCCAGGCCGGCGAGATCGCGCGCTACGCGCTGGACCGCGAGGCACTGGAAGCCGGCAAGCGCGAGACGCTGGCGTCGGGCGTGCTCGGCCTCGACATGTACAACATGCGCCCCGCACTGGCCGCCAAGGGGCTGGTCTACGCGGACCAGACCGTGGACTGGTACAGCGGGGCCGACGAGGCCTGACGGCCACCCTGCAACCGGGGCCCTATGCGAACGTATAGCCGGCCCCATGCGTCCACATAGGTTGCCACCAGCCATCGTAGGCTGGTCACGGGCGGGGTCCCTGGCGTAACGTTCAGTCAGCGCCAGAGAACAGGGACCCCACCATGGAAGAACAACCGCTCGGCCGCGGCCAGAAGGTGCTGCGGCTCGGAGCCATCGGGCTCGTCGTGGCCGGCATCGCGGCAGGATTTGCCTGGGTCGGCGGCTGGCTGACGCCGGGCCGGCTCACACAGGCCCGGGTGATCGACGGCTTCGAGGCCGCCAACGGAAGGCATGCCGGCTTCCGGCGCAATCACGCCAAGGGCGTGTGCGCCACGGGCTGGTTCGACAGCAGCGGCGCCGGCCAGCGCTTCAGCAAGGCCACGCTGCTCGCGCCGGGCCGCGTGCCGGTGGTGGCCCGCTTCGCGTTCGCGGGCGGCATGCCGTTCATTGCTGATGCGCCGGGGCTGGTGCGCAGCCTGGCCATCCAGTTCAAGCCCGTGCAGGGTGAGGAATGGCGCACGGCGATGATCGACATCCCGCTGTTCCCGTTCGCCGATGTCGATGCGTTCTACGCCCAGATGGTGGCCGCCACGCCCGACCCGGCCACCGGCAAGCCCGATCCGCGGAAGATGAAGGCCTTCGCGGCCGCCCACCCCGACTTCGTGGCCGCCGGCGCCGTGATTGGCAAGCGCGCCACGTCCTCGGGCTTCGCCAATTCCACCTACAACGGGCTCAATACGTTCCTGTTCGTCGACCGCGACGGCCGGCAGGTGCCGGTGCGCTGGTCGGCGGTGGCGGTACAGCCGTTTGCCCCGGCCGGCGCGCAGGACCGCGCGGACCGGAATTACCTGTTCGACGGCCTGATCGCCGATGCCGCGCGCCAGCCGCTGCAATGGAAGATGGTGGCGACCATCGGCGACGCGGGCGATGCGGTCAGCCCCAACGTGGCCTGGCCCGACGCGCGCCAGCGCGTGGAGCTGGGCACCGTCACGCTCGACCGGCTGGCTTCGGAAGACGGCGGCAGCTGCACCGACATCAATTTCGATCCCACGGTGCTGCCGAGCGGCATCACCACCTCGGCCGACGCCATCCCCAGCGCCCGCTCGGCGGCCTATGCCCGGTCGTTCCTGCTGCGCGAGCGCGAACGGGCGGCCAAGCCGCCCAGCGCGGTGACCGAAACCGAAGTCCGCCAAGGAGGCAAATCGTGAGCGACTCCAGAGAGCAAGTTCAGGCGTTCGCGTGGTCGTCCCGCGTGCTGCACTGGCTGATGGCCGTGCTGATCCTCGCCATGCTGCTGATCGGCATCGGCATGGTGTCGACAGTGTCGGACCGCTACCTGACGCTGGTGTCGTGGCACCGTCCGATCGGCATCGCGCTGCTGGTGCTCGTGATCGTCCGGCTGGTGAACCGCCTCCGCCATCGCCCGCCGGCGCTGCCGGCCTCGCTGGCGCCCGTGCAACGATTCGCCGCGCTGGCGTCGCAGGCCGTGCTCTACGGACTGATGGTGGCGATGCCGCTGGTGGGCTGGGGCATGCTGTCGGCTGCCGGCTATCCGATCGTGCTGGCCGGTCCGCTGCAACTGCCGCCGATCCTGCCGCACAGCCCGCATCTCTACGCGGTACTGCGCGAGGCGCATACCGTTGGCGCGTTCCTGCTGTTTGCCGTCGTGCTGCTGCACATTGCGGCGGCGCTGTACCACGGGCTGATCCGCCGTGACGGCGTGCTGGAGTCGATGACGGGCGGCTAGCGCAAGATCGGGACATTTCCGCGGCCATTTGCAGAAATTTCTGCAACCCGCCGGCCGGGGGCGCGCGCACAATGGGTCCATTCCCGATGGACTTCCCGCCATGCCCAGCACTGCCGCACAGCCTTTGACCACGCCCACGACCACGCCCGCGTCCGCTTCCTCGCCAGCCGCCGGCTGGCCCCGTATCGTGGTGGCCGATGACCACCCGTTCTGCCTCATGGCGCTCGAACAGGAACTCCGGGCCGCCATCGACTGCGAGATCGTGTCCTGCGAGCACGGCCATGCCGCGTGGGCCGCGCTGCGGGCCCGGCCCGCCGCGATGCTGCTGACCGACCTCGACCTGCCCGGCATGGACGGCCTCACGCTCGCCCGTTCGATCCGCAACCTCGAACAGCGCGACGACACCCCACGGCTGCCGATCGTCGCCGTCACAGCCACCGCCGCCGGCGAGAAGGCCCAGGCCTGCCTGACGGCCGGCATCGACGTGGTGCTGCAGAAACCGGTAACGGCGGCGATGCTCGGCGGGGTACTGGGCGAACTCCTGTGAACTGCGCGGGAGTGGGGCGGGGCTGAGCGCCTGCTGGCCTGGACCCCGGCTTTCAAGGTTTAGGCGATTTCCTTTTGTCCGGCGAGATGCGAAGAAGATCCTCCTACTAGTTGGAGGTCTCGTATGTCCGGAATCAGGTATGCGTTGAAGCATGGAGACAGGACGACGTCGGGTGGCATGCTGATGGCATCCGGCGCCGGCTTCATGACGCACCATGGCGTGCTGGTGGGTGTCGAGGGGGACCTCGCCACGTGTCCGGCCTGCAAAGGCCACGGTCGGGTGCAGAACGACTGCCGGCCCAACTTCGATCTGATGGGGCGGCAGTTGTTGGTCAGCGGCGCCCGCGTCTATTGTGGCTGCGCCTCGCCGCCCTTCGTGATCCATTCGCAATGGGACTTCAGGGTCGAGGTGCTTGCCGGCGGCCATGCGCCAGACTCCTCGGGCGGGCAAGACGAGCAAGTCGCCGCTGCGCACCGCCTCACTGCCACCTCTGCGGCTGCAGCCGCATCGCAATTCGACGAGAAAATTCGATGTGTGGATGAACAGGGAACCCCGATTCCGGGCGTCCCTTACTTTATCCGCGACCAGTTCGGAAATACCCACAAGGGCGTCACCGACGAAATGGGATGCTGCCCGCGGATCAAAACCGATGGCCCCGGAACGCTGGATGCAACATTCGGCATCGAAGCCTTGGACCTCTGGGCGCGAGAGGGGCAGTGACATGACCTCTTACAGGATTGCAACGAACGAGACGCCCGAGTCCCGGTTCGATGTGCAGGCGTCGCTGATGCCGGTGCGCGGGTTTTTCTTCGCAGTTGTGGATGAGGTGGGGAAGGATGGGTTTTTGGTGAGGAAGGTTTATGAGGTTGCCACGCCCGAGGCAATAGCGCAGAGCAAGCTTCCGGAAGCTATTTTTCGTCTTGAGATGAATCCGGAGAAGTACGGTGTATTACCGCGTGCGCCAGAATCGAACGTGTCCATAGGATGGCATGTACGAGGGCAAAAGTTCTCACCATATATGTCGTTCAGTGCTACCTACCCTCAAGGGCCATCGCGGCTCATTGGGCGACCCACTTATATCGATATTCGAAAGGCTTTGGGGAATGGCGCTGTGCCGATATCGCAAGCGGAGATCCAGGCAGATCTGGATAGGCACCTGAAAAAATATCCCCACGCTTCGGACACGATCCTGCAATTCAAGAAGTGGTCAGCCTCCGATAGGGAAGTACTGCTGAGAGGAGAGGTCCCACCGGCGGCTGTATTCAACAAGCGCTCTCTGGCCGTCACGCGTTCGGCCGTACGAGTAGGGCGCGTTGTACAAGTCGTAGGCGTGTTCTTCACCGCTTATGATCTGAAGATCGCGGCCGGCGAGTCGACGCGCCTGCATTCAGTCAAGCCAATCTCCAAGGAAGTATTGCGTCAGGTGGGCGGCTGGGGCGGTGCTTTGGCTGGTGCGAAGCTCGGGGCATCGCTTGGCACGACGTTTGGCATTACGACCGGTCCGGGCGTTATCGTTACCGGGTTGGCCGGTGGTTTCATATTCGGCGCATTGGGCTATTTCGGTGCTGACAGCATGACCCGGGAATTCTAGAAAATGCTTCAAAAGATCCGACATCAGCTCCAGGAGTTGTCGCGACGGCGAAGGGAGAAATGGCTGCAACGCGACGTGGTCAAAGCGCGCGAGAAGGCTTACCTCGAAGTTTTCGGTCTGACCACTCGTCAGGTACAGGACTGGTTCGACAAGCCGTTTGATATCAATTTCTCCTCACCCATGCCAACGTATCCGGCTTTTTATCTGATGGACGACGAGAAGATCTTTGCTGTCTCCGGAGCGTTCCAGATTCCCTCGGACCAAGCCGAGGCAATCCTGAAGATTGCGGCGCAGGACTATCGGGTGGTAGGGCAGAACCAGTACATGCAGGCTGAAGACTCCGCTCGCCGTCTGCTTCTTTGGGCAAGGCCAAATCATTTCAACGGCACTCGGATCGGCATCACGACAAACGATCTCGACGTATGTCGTCGAGTGATTGCATATCGCCCGAGCCCGCTGAGACCGTGGGAGGCGTTTCCGGAATTGGCTGATTATGGAATCGGCTTTCTCCAAGGCAACATCGAATACTGGTGGTTGACTGACTGGGACCCTTATTGGGATTCCCTGACCCCGGCCGAACAGGAGGCGTTCATGACCACCGTCCCCGCTCCATGGAAAGCCGCTTTCTGGCGATATTGCGGTGAAGGCCGGGGTCTATTCGAGAAGCGAGGAAATTGAGCTGCTGGCCCTCACCCCCCAGCCCCTCTCCCGCGTGCGGGAGGGGGAGCAAAATCCAGAACCCGAACCCACCTCACATATTCAGCGCCCGTTTCTGCACGGCCAGCGCGGCCTCGCGCATGACTTCGGACAGTGACGGGTGCGGGTGGCTGACCATGCCGATGTCTTCCGAGGCTGCCTTGAACTCCATTGCCAGTACGCCTTCGGCAATCAGGTCCGAGGCGTTGACCGAGATGATGTGCACGCCCAGCAGTTCGTCGGTATTGGCGTCGGCGATCATCTTGATGAAGCCTTCGGGGCGGCCCAGGCCCAGTGCGCGGCCGTTGGCCGACATCGGGAACTGGCCGGTCCGGTAGGCGCGGCCTTCGGCCTTGAGTTGGGCTTCGGTCTTGCCGACCCAGGCGATTTCCGGTGCGGTGTAGATCACCCACGGGATGCAGTTGTAGTCGATGTGCGGTTTCTGGCCGTCGATGACCTCGGCCACCAGCACGCCTTCGTCCTCGGCCTTGTGGGCCAGCATGGGGCCGCGCACCACGTCGCCGATCGCGTAGATGCCCGGCACCTGCGTGCGGCACTGGTCGTCCACGGGGATGAAGCCGCGCGGGTCGGTGCCCAGGCCCACGTCGGCAAGGCCGAGATCGTCGGTGTTGGGCACCCGGCCGATCGAGACGATCAGGCGGTCCGCGTCGAGTTTCTGGTCCTTGCCGTCCTTGTCCTGGTAAGCGATGGTGACGCCCTTGGCCGTCGCTTTGATCTCGCCGATGTTCACGCCCAGGTGGATGGCCAGTCCCTGCTTCTGGAACTGCTTCGCAGCCTCGCGGGCGATGGCCTCGTCCACGCTGCCGAGGAACGTCGGCAGGGCTTCGAGCAGCGTGACCTCGGCACCGAGCCGGCGCCAGACCGAGCCGAGTTCGAGCCCGATCACGCCGGCGCCGATCACGGCCAGCTTCTTCGGCACCGAATCGAAGGACAGCGCGCCCTCGTTGTCGGACACGATGCGGTTGTCCACCGGCAGGTTCGGCAGGTGCCGCGCCTTCGAGCCCGTGGCGATGATCACGTTGCGCGCCGTGTAGGCCTTGGTGTCGGCGTCCTCCACGGCTTCCACGGTGATCACGCCGTCCGGCGCGCGGCTCGTGAAGCGCCCGTGGCCCTTGATCCAGGTCACCTTGTTCTTGCGGAACAGGAACTCCACGCCGCCCGTGAACTTGTCCACGATGGCCGCCTTGCGGCTGATCATCTTCGCCAGGTCCAGCGACACGCCCTTGACGTTGACGCCGTGCTCGGCCAGGTCATGCTGCGCCTGTTCGAAGTGTTCGGACGATGCCAGCAGCGCCTTGCTCGGGATGCAGCCCACGTTCAGGCAGGTGCCGCCGAGCCGGGGCTTGCCCGCCGGGTCTTTCCATTCCTCGATGCAGGCCACGGTCTTGCCGAGCTGGGCCGCGCGGATTGCCGCGATGTAGCCGCCAGGGCCGGAGCCGATCACGATCACGTCGAAATCGGCCTGCGCCGATGCCGGCGCGCCGCCGCCCGCCGCGTGGGCGGCCGGAGTCGGGGCCGGGGCCGCAGCAGCCGGAGCCGGTGCCGGCGCGGCCGCGGGAGAGGGTGCCCCGGCCGCGGGTGCCGCCGCGCTGGCCTTGGCGTCGGTGTCCACCACCGCAATGACCTGCCCGGCCTGCACCGTCGCCCCATCGGGCTGGGCGATGCTTGCCAGCACGCCGTTGGCGGGGCAGGGCACTTCGAGCGTGACCTTGTCCGTTTCGAGTTCGACGAGCGTTTCGTCCACCTTGACCGCCTCGCCGGGCTTCTTCTTCCACTGGAGCAACGTGGCTTCCGAAACCGATTCGGAGAGCTGGGGCACCTTCACTTCAATCGTGGCCATTAGGGTTCCTTGGGTAGCCGTGTGGCGAAAGCTTCCAGTCTAGGAGAGCCCGCCCACGGCCACCCACGGGAACCATAAGGGTTTACCCTCAGTGACCGGCGCTCTGGCCACCGTCCACGTGCAGGATCTCGCCGGTCACGAACGGGGCGGCTTCGAGGAACAGCACGGCGTTGACGATATCGCTCATCTCGCCCATATGGCCCATCGGGTGGAGCGCGCCGAGCGTGGCGTGGGTCTCGGGGGCATGCATCGGCGACTTGATGATGCCGGGCGAGACCGCATTCACGCGAATGCCGCGCTTGGCGTATTCGACAGCCAGCGACTTGGTGGCCGCGTTGATGCCGCCCTTGGTCAGCGAGGCCAGCACCGATGGCACGCCGTCGATGGCATGGTCCACCAGGCTCGTGGTGATGCTGACCACGTGGCCGCTGCGCTGCGTCTCCATCTGGGCGATGGCGAGCTGCGTGATGTGGAAGAAGCCGGCCAGGTTGACCCCGCTCTTGGTGGCGAAATCCTCGGCGGTGTACTGCGTGAACGGCTTGGCGATGAAGATGCCGGCATTGTTGACCAGCGCGTCGATGCGGCCGAACTTGCCGATGGCCTCGGCCACCACGCGGCGCGCGGTGTCGGGGTCGGCGATGTCGCCGGCCACGGCCAGCACGCCGGCATCGTCCGAGGGCTTGATGCTGCGGGCCGTGGCCACCACGCGGTAGCCGCGCTGGCGGTAGGCCTTGACCAGTTCGGCGCCGATGCCCTGCGAGGCGCCCGTGACGATGGCGACCTTGTCGCCGTTGGCGGAGTGGGAGGCGTTGGAAGCGGTGGAAGCGGTGGAAGTGTTTTGCGTGCTCATGATGGATCTCGCTATTGAGTTGACCTTGGCGTCTTGCCAATCGAACCGACGTGGTCGATGGATGCAAATCTAGGTCACGAACCCATTTCGTTGAACGGCCATGGCGCACTAAGAGTTGTGCGCGGCGGTAACAAGTGCCGCGCCGCGTAAACGCAAGAAGGCCGGCGCCTCGCGGCACCAGCCTTCATCGTAAAAACGCCAAAAAGGAGGGGTCAGCGCACGGTGCTGGTCCGCAGCGCCGCAAGCGCGTCGATCGACTCGGCGAGTTCGGCGCTCAACAGGCGCACCAGTTCGCCCGCCGGCAGCGCACGTGCCAGCGGCACCGCCTGGCCGGCCCACTGCGCGGCGAAGGCGGCCGATCCCTGCGCCTTGGCGGCGGCGTGCAGCGCCTTGCCGGCGTCGTACGCAATCGGGTAGTCCGGCGCCAGTGGTGCGTTGGCCGCCGTGCCAAGCGCCGTGAAGCGGTTGGCGAAGCCGCGTGCGGCGCGGCCCGAGATGGCCTGCGTCAGCGTGGTGGGCGGGGTCTGTCCCGAGGTCAGGATCGCACGATAGGCCGGGTCGGCGGCGGTTTCGGGGCACGCCACGAACGCCGTGCCAAGTTGCGCGGCGTCGGCACCGAGCGCCAGCGCGGCCGCAATGCCGGCGCCGTCCATGATGCCGCCGGCAGCGATCACGGGCAGGCGCGTCTCGCGGGCCAGCACGCGCACCAGCGCCATCGTGCCCAGCCCCTCGTCATAGACCTTCGGATCGAAGGTGCCCCGATGGCCGCCTGCCTCGATGCCCTGCGCGACGATGGCGTCGATGCCGGCCGCCTCGATCAGGCGCGCCTCGGCCAGCGACGTGGCCGAGGCCATCAGGTAGATGCCCGCATCGTGCAGCGCCTGGATGCGCGCGGCGTCGGGCAGGCCGAAGTGGAAGCTGACCACGGCCGGGCGCTCTTCGAGCAGCATCTGCAGCATGGCCTCGTCGGTCTGGAACGACTGGTAGATCTCGCGCAGCGCCTCGGGCGGCTTGGCGCCGAATTCGGCGAACACCGATGCCAGATAGTCGAGCCAGGCCGATTCGCGCTGGCTGTCGGCCTGGGCCGGCGTGTGGCAGAACAGGTTCACATTGAGCGGGCCCGAGGTCAGCGCACGGGTATCGACGATGGCGGTGCGCGCGGCGGCGGCGTCCATCGCACCCACGCCGAGCGAGCCGAGCCCACCCGCGTTGCTGACGGCGGCCGCCAGCGCCGGGGTGCTCACGCCGGCCATCGGCGCCTGGATGATCGGCGTGGTCAGGCCCAGTCGGTTCAGGAAAAGCGGGGTGGACGAAGTCATGTCGGGGTCTCCAGGGTAAGCGGGCGTGCCAGTGCGGCCGGCGAGATGCTTTCTATCTCGAAATGAGATGAATGGCGCAAATGAAATGCTGTTTCCGCGATGATAGGGGAAAGCAGCCGCCTTGCGTTATTCCACGATGTATCAAGTCATGTGCCAGGGCACGGCTTTATCGCGCAAAGCGGTCTTTCTATAGTGGGCCACAGCTACGCAACGTTCTCTTCCCCCCTGATCCGACACCCTGGAGACGCACATGGAAACCGTGGAATCGAAACTGGCCGCACGCGGCCTCGCATTGCCGCCGCCGCCCCAGCCGTTGGGCCGCTACACCGCCGTGAGCCGGGCCGGTGATCTGCTGTTCATCTCGGGCCAGCTGCCGTTGCGCGATGGCAGGGTAGTGTGGACCGGGCAGGTCGGCCGAGACCTGACCGTGGCCGAGGGCCGGCAGGCGGCCGAGCTGGCGGCGTTGAACGTACTGGCGCAGATCCATGCACACCTGGGCAGTTTCGACCGCCTCGACCATATCGTGCGTGTGGAGGGCCACGTCACGAGCGCGCCGGGCGTGTTTGACCAGCCGGCGGTGCTCGATGGGGCGTCGGATCTGTTCGCGGATGTACTGGGCGACAAGGCCGGCCACGCGCGGGCGGCCTATGCGCAGGCCCAGCAGCCCGGCAATGCGGCCGTGATCCTGGTGGTGATCGCGCAGGTCAGGGCAGGCTGACGCCAGTCTCGCGGCCCGGGGGCGCCGGCACGGGCGCCCGGGCCGCGTCCGCCTTGCGCGCCTGCGCGGCACACAGCCGCTGCGCGCACACCGAGCCCGCCACGGCCAGCGCCAGCGCGGGCAGCATGTCGTATTGCAAGTGGGTGAATTCGCCGACCAGCACGATGGCGGTCAGCGGCATCTGCATCGAGGTGGCCAGGAATGCGGCAGCCAGCACCACGGCGCAGGCGCCGGCCGGCACCTCGGGCAGCAGGCTGTTCCAGAGTGCCGCGCCGATGATGCCGAGCAGCGCGCCGCAGGCGAGCCCCGGCGTCAGCAGGCCGCCCATCGCGCCGGAACGCAGCGTGGTGCAGAGCACGGTGAACTTGAGCGCCAGCAGCGTGGCGGCGAGGCCGAGCGCGATGTGCCCGGTGAAGCCGAGCAGCGCGGGGCCCTTGCCATTGCCGGGCAATTCCGGAAAGACCATGGCCAAAGCGCCAATCAGCGTGAAGTTCAGCAGGCAGAATGCGGCCAGCCGCCAGCCTCGCGCGGCGTGGGCGCGGGCGGCACTCGTGAATCTGGCGAAAAAGTGCGCCGCAACCCCGGCCACGGGCCCCGACAGCACGGCCCAGGCCAGCAGCGCGGGCGATACCTTGAACGCGGGCAGCGCGTACTGGACTTCAGCGCCCAGCCCGAGCGAGGCCACGAGCGCGGCCAGCGCCGACATGCACAGCGCCAGCGCGGCGGTCACCGGATGAAAGCTCTGCAGCAGCACTTCGAGCGTGAACAGCGCGCCGGCGAACGGCACGTTGTAGACCGCCGCGAGCCCGGCGCCGGCGCCGGCCGCCACGATCTGGCGGCGCAACGGCGCGGGCAGCGCAAAGGCGGCGGCCATGCGCTGGCCAATCAGTGCGCCGATCTCGCGCGGGGCCACTTCGCGGCCCAGCGGCGAGCCCAGCGCCACGGTAACGATCTGCAACAAGGCGTGGCAGACCGTGGAAACGAGGGGCATCCGAGGCGGCAATGCGTCTGCATCCGCCTCGCCAACGGCACGCCGTATGCCCACCAGCGGCCGCCCATAACGGTAGAGCAGGAACCACCCGCCACCGGCCACGATGCCTGCTGTGATCAGCGCGGCCAGCCGGCGCAGCGGCGAAGCGCCCGCCACTCCCGATAGGAAACTCTCCTTGCCGATGACCTCGGCGAGGCTGTAGTGATAGGCCAGATGCTGGATCGCGTGCAGCAGCATGGCCAGGGCCATGCCGCCGAGCCCGGCGCCGACGGCGGTGAGCACTGCCACCAGTGGCAGGCGCCAGCCGACGTTTGCGGGGGCGGGCTCGACGATCAGGTCATGAGGCCGTGCACCCATGCTCAGGCGCCGTCGAAGAACGGGTTGCGCGGCTCGTCGATACGGGGGATCGACGTGGCTTGCAGCGCCTTGCGGCTCACCTGCACCGGCTGCACCGAGGTCTTCGACAGCTTGGCTTCGGCGTGCTCGATGTCCAGCGGGTAGTTCGGCTCGACACGGAACGGGTCATAGCCGGCCTTCTCGACCTTGACCAGGTCCTGGCGCACCTGGGCGCGGGTTTCGGGCTTCGGGGCGCGGATGCCTTCCTCGGCCGAGACCTTGGCTTCGGCGGCCTGCAGGTCGGCCGGGTAGTCGTCGTTCGAGCGGGCCGGATCATAACCGGCCTTCTCGACGGCGATCAGGTCGGCGCGGACCTGGGCACGGGTTTCGGCGCCGTTCTGGACGGTGCTCTGGGCGAAAGCCATGGCGGGCAAGGCGAGGATTGCGGCGCTGGCAAGCAGGGTCAGCTTTTTCATGATGTGCTCCTTTGCAACGGGTTTGAGAACTTCTGCACTGCGACGTTTGGTTGCGTCGGAAGTCATCATGCTCGTGCGAAGGGTCTCCGATTTTCGGAAACGCACGCTAATTGTCCTGTTGTCACGCCTGCAGCCCGGCCGGCGTCTGACGCTGGTGGGGCACCCTATCTACTTGTCCAGGGTCAGCGTACTGTCCGCATGATAGGGCCCCTGCACAAGGTTGCCGCTGACCACGTTGGTCATGTACATCGACGCCACGCCGTCGAGCGTGCGCGGATCGAGTTCGAGCCGCATGGCCGCGAAGCCGGCCGAACTGATCGTGGCCGGCACCTTGCCCTTCGGGAACAGCGCGCGTTTCTCGTCGTCAGGTGGCACATTGCGCACGCCGGCGCTGACCAGCACGTCGGCGATCAGCTTGCCCTCGCGCAGGCGCGCCGAGCCCGTGGCGCCCAGTTCGGCGTCGTCGAGCACCAGCGAGCCCGTGATGGCCCAGTCGCCACTTGGCAGCGCCGTGAAGCCGAGCCGGAGCCTGAACGGGTCGCCCTTGTGTCCGGCCATGCGCATCGACCAGCGCTTCACGCCCACCCACTGCGGCGCCTGCACGGCAGGGGCGGCGGCGAACGGCCCCGGCGGCGCCGAAGGTGCCGGGGTCAGCGCCAGCGCCGGCTGGGCCAGCATCAGCGCGGCCAGCGCTGCCACCACCGGGCGGCGCATCGAGGGGGCGGTCTGCCTGCTATCTCGCATCGTAGTTTCCTTAAGTTGTCAAAGTTTGGCGCGCAGCGTGACCATCACGTTGCGCGGGGTGCCGTAGACGTTGCCGAAGTTGGCCGGGCCGAACGCGCCGGCGGTGCCGAGCCGCGCGTAGTAGCGGCGGTCGAACAGGTTGTTGAGGTTCAGCGCCAGCGACCACGTCTTGTCGAAGCGGTAGCCCGCGCGCAGGTTGAACACCGCGTAGCCGCCCTGCTGCACGCGCACGCTGGGGTTGCCGCCCTGGCTGTAGGTGGCGCTCTGCAGGTCCATGCCGCCGCCCACGCTCCACGCGTTCCAGTCGCGCGGCAGCCGGTAGTTCGTGTACAGCCGCAGCAGGTGCTTCGGCGCGATGCTGCGGAACGGCTGGCCCTCGAAGGTGGCGTCCCTGAGGTACTTCGTCGTGTTGAACGTGTAGCCCGCGCTGACCTGCCAGCCCGGCAGCAGTTCTCCGGATACCTCGGTCTCGAAGCCCTCGCTGCGCACCTTGCCGTTGCTGGCGTAGCAGCAACTGTTGACGATGGTGGGCGTCACGGCGATGGCGCGGTTCGATTCGTCGGTGCGGAACGCCGCCAGCGACAGGTTCAGGCGCCCGTCGTAGTAGGCGCCCTTGACGCCGGCCTCGTAGTTGGCGCCCGTGACCGGCGGCAGGGCGTTGCCGTCCGTGTCGAGATAATTGCTCTGCACGCGGAAGATGTCGGCGTAGCTGGCGTAGGCCGACCAGTGCGGCGTGAGGTCGTAGACCAGGCCCGCGTACGGCGTGAAGCGGCCGCTCTGCCTGTAATCAGAGGTCGTGGCGCCGGTGAGCTGGTTGCGCGCGTTGGTCTGCCACCAGCTGACCCGGCCGCCGAGCAGCAGCGTCAGCGGGTCTGCCAGCTTCAGGCGGGTGGCGCCGTACAGGCCGTACTGCTTGGTGTCGGTGCGGGTGTTGCTGGTCCAGCGCGGCGCGCCGGGGTCGGCAATCGCCGCCGGGCTGAAATCGAACACGTTGACGGGCGTGCCGCCGAAGCCGGGCAACTGGCCGCCCTGCGCGTCGGCCTGGCGGTCGTACCAGCTGGCGCCGAACACCAGTTCGTGGCGCCGGCCGAACGCGCGGAACGCGCCGGTCACGTAGGCGTCGAGCGCGAGCTGCTTGTTGTCGTAGGCGTTGGCGCCGCCGGCCAGCCGCGGGCCGGCCAGCGTGGCACGGTTCACGGCGCCTGACACGTAGGCGTACTTGAGATCGCTGGTTTCGTGGTCGTGCACCGCGCTGAGCTTCAGTTGCCAGTCGCTGTTGAAGCGGTGCGTGATATCGGCGAAGACCTGCGTGGTCTGGAAGTCCCAGTAGGTCCACGGCGTGCTCAGGAACGTGCTGCGCGGCAGGCCGAGGTCGCCGCCGTCGCTGTAGCGGGGCAGGCCCATCATGGCCGGCCGCCAGTCGCGCTTCTGGTAGCCCACGCCGAGCGACGCGGTGGTACGGGGCGCGAGATCGGCTTCGAGAATGCCGTAGAGCGAAGTCTGCTGGCCGTTGGCGTAGTCGATGAACGCATGGCGGTCGTCGTAGGCGCCGGCCACGCGGGCCCGCACCGAACCGCTCTGGTTGAGCGGCGTGCTGTAGTCGAGCTCGGCGCGGTAGGCGTCCCACGAACCGGCGCTCAGTGCGCCCGAGAACTGCCGCGTGGCCGTGGGCCGCTTGCGCACCAGGTTGACCACGCCGCCGGGCTGGCCGGCGCCGTTGAACAGGCCACCCGCACCGCGCAGCACTTCCACGCGGTCGAACATGATCATGTCGGGCTGGCTCCACGACGCCCCGCCGGTCTGGATCGGCACCCCGTCGTACTGGAAGTACTCGACCGGAAAGCCACGGATGTAGAACGCGGGGATCACGGCGGTGCCGCTCAGGTCGGTGGTCACGCCGGGAACCTGCCGCAAGACCTCGTCGAGCGTGGTCAGGTTCTGGTCTTCCATGCGCTGCCGCGTGATGACCGAGATCGACTGGGGCGTCTCCTTGAGCGAGGCGGGCAGTTTGGAGCCGATCGTCGCGGTCTCGGTGGTGTAGGCGCCGGTGGCTTCCGAAGGCGGCTCGGCGGCCTGGCCCGTCACCGAGACGGTCGGGAGGATTGTTTCACTGCCGGCCGCGCCGGCCGGCGGCAGGGCGGCCAGCAGCGCAGCACCAACGGCCACCGCGCGCAGGCGGGCATGAGGAAACGGAGAAGACGGGAACGACCCGGTGGCGGCACGACGCGCAAGCATTGCTGAAACCCGTAATGAGAATTGATCTCAGCGGAGTCTAGGGATGCCGGCGTCTGGCCGCTTACGAAAAAAGCACGATCTCTTCAGCGATCGCCACGATCGCCACGATCGTCGCACCCGCCGCAGCCGGCGAACTGGCTCGGCGCAAAGCCGTAGCGCTTGCGGAACAGTGTGGAGAAGTGGGGGATGGCATAGCCGACGAAGGTCGCCACTTCCGAGACCGAGTAGGCCCGCGTGGCCAGCATCCGGTACGCCTCCTGCAGCCGGTGTTCCTGGATATAGGCGAACACGCTCAGTCCGAAGACCTGCCGGAAGCCGGCGGCCAGCTTGTTGACGTTGGTGCCGGCCTCGCGCGCCAGCGCGTGCAGCGTGAGCGGTTGCTGGTAGTGGGCCACGGCCATGTCGCGGGCGGTCCAGATGCGCTTGAGGTCGGCTTCGGACAGCCGGCCCTGCGGTGCGTCGTGGTGCAGCAGCGCGTCGGTGGCGATGGCAGCCAGTTCCAGCCCCTTGCCGGCCAGGTACACATCGCGCATGGCCCCCTGCAGCGGGCAGGCCAGCGCCTGGGTGGCGATGGCCTTCAGCGCCGGGGTCAGCGGCTGGTGCAGCACGATCACGTCGCCGGCATGCACGCGCCGGGCATGGCTCGCGGCCAGCCGGTCCAGCGGAAAGCCGTTGCGCTCGGCGCTGTCGGGATCGATCGCCACCTTGACGTACTGGCTCAGCGAATCGGCCTCGAAGCGGTCGCGTCCCTCGTGCTGCCCGGCGGCCAGCACCACATAGGCGCCCGGCTCGGCAATCTCGAACGGTGCCGACCCGTCGATGCGCCCGGTCAGCCTGCCGCTCAGCGTCACGATGACCTGCAGGCCCTGGAACACCGGAGAGGTCACCTCCATCGCCTGGCGGTGCTGGATCGAGCCGGCCGACATGGTCAGGTCGGTCGAAAACTGGCGGGTCCACGGCGTGGCGAACATGATGTCTGATTCACAGATGAGAATGATTCGCATTATACTGCGCTGTCTTCTTGTTCCGACAACCAGCCGTGCGCCGCCATGGATTCCATTTTTGTTCCGCCCGAGCAATGCCATGACTGGCACCTGCCCGACCTGCCGCCGTCGTTGTCGCTGTCGGGCGGCGCACTGCGGTTTGCGGCGCCCGCGAACACCACCGAGACCGTCGGACCGGGGCTGAAGCTGGTGGTGGTGCTGTCGGGCAAGCTCACCTACAAACTGCGCGACCAGCGGGAAGTGTCGGTCAGCGGACCGGCCTGGCACCTGAGCCTGACCGGCGAGCCGTTCACGGTGCGGCATCGTTTCGGGGCCGGACAGGCCCTCGAATACGTGGCGGTGCGCATGCCGCAGCAGGCGCTGGAACGCGATTTCGGCGTGGACGCGGGGTGGCTGGCCGCGCGCCTGCGCTGTCCGGCGGACCGCCACGGCGTGCAGGCCGACCAGCGCGCCGACCGCACGCTGCAGGCGCTGGGCCGGCAGATGCTGCTGTGCCCGATGCAGGGCAGCGCGCGCCGGCTGTTCCTGGCCGGCAAGGCGCTGGAACTGACCGCCACGGTAATCGCCAACCTCGAAGCCGAGCACCGGCGCACGCCGGCTGCGCCAGGGGTGCGCGAACTGCGGCAATTGCAGGCGGCGCGCGATGAACTGCTGGCTTCGCTCGAAAACCCCCCGACGCTGCCGGCGCTGGCGCGGTCCAGCGGACTCAACGTGGCCAAGCTGACCGAGGGCTTCCGGCAACTGTACGGCGGCAGTGTCTACGAGTTCGTGCGCGCCCAGCGGCTGGAGCGCGCCTACCGGCTGCTGGCGGCCGGCGATACCAGCGTGGCCGCCGCCGCGCAGGCCTGCGGCTACACCGACTCGCATTTCACCAAGGTCTTCCGCAGGCAGTTCGGCGTCAACCCGCGCGCGCTGCGCTGACCCGGCCGCGCCGGATTCATCCGCGATCGCCACGGATTCATCCGCGATCGCCAAAACCCGCGCGCCGCCAAATCCAGAATGGGCCTTCCACAACAGCACCATTCCGGGTCATGAGGTTCCAACCAGTTTCAATGCCGCGCCGGCGCGGCGCGGCCATTGCCACCGCCGCCCTGCTGGCGGCGCCCGCATGGGCGCAGGACGGCGAGGACGGTCGCGTCGACGCGCAGTTGCCAGCCGTGAAGGTCAGCGCCAGCGCCCCCGCGTCCGACCTCGCCGGCGCCAGCCTGAACCGCCTGACGCCCACGCTCAGGGAGACGCCGCAGTCGCTGACCGTGATCGACCAGCAGCGCATGGCGGCGCAGAACCTGCGCTCGCTCGACGATGTGATGCAACAGGCGCCCGGTGTGACCGTGCAGCCGTACCAGCAACTGACCACGGCTTACTACGTGCGCGGTTTCAAGGTCGACAGCTTCCAGCAGGATGGCGTACCGGTGCTGCTGGGCAGCACGGCCAGCCCGCCGCAGGACATGGCGATGTACGAGCGCGTGGAGATGCTGCGCGGCGCGTCGGGGCTGCTCGGCGGCACCGGCAATCCGGCCGCGACGGTCAACCTGGTGCCCAAGCGCCCGCAGCGCGCGTTTGCCGGCGAGGCCGCGCTGGCCGCCGGCAGCTGGAACCGCTACCGGGGCGAACTCGACCTCGGCGGCCCGCTCAACGCGTCGGGCTCGGTGCGCGCCCGCATGGTGGCCACCTACGACGACCGCGCGTTCTTCTACGATGTGGCCGACCAGCGCGCGGCCAATCTCTACGGCATCGCCGAGCTGGACCTCGCGCCCGGCACCACGGCCAGCCTGGGCCTGCAGCATCAGCGCATCCGCTCCACGCCGAACATGGCCGGCGTGCCGTTCTCGACCACCGGGCAGGACCTGGGGCTGCCGCGCTCGAAGTTTCTCGATACGGCCTGGGGCCGCTTCGACTGGGACACCACGCGCGTGACGGCGGGGCTGGAACACCATTTCGGCAATGGCTGGGAGGCCCGCGTGGCATTCAACCACCTGACGTCTTCGGCGGACATGCGGTACGCAGCCAGCAACGGCGCGGTGAATCCGGCCACCGGTGCCGGCCCGCGCCTGATGGGCGGCGCCTACCAGTTCGACAACGACCAGAACAGCGTGGACGCCTACGCCAAGGGCCAGTTCGGCCTGCTGGGCCGCCAGCATGACGCGATGGTCGGCCTGAACTTCCAGCAGACCGATGCGCGCCAGGCGGCGGCTTCGTTCGTGCCGCCGCTGGCGGTGCCGGTCAATGTCTGGGCCTGGAATCCGTACGGCGTGGCCGAGCCCGGCACCAGCGCGTTTGCCTCGCCGGGCAGCACCAGGACCACGCAGGGCGGGCTCTACGGCATGGTGCGGCTCAGCCTGACGGACCGTCTCAAGCTGCTGGCCGGGGCGCGCGTCACGCGCTGGAAGCAACGCGCGCCGACGTCCAGCGCCGATTTCGACGCCAGGGTCACGCCCTATGGCGGGCTGGTGTTCGACCTGACGCCGCAGTGGGCCGTCTATGCCAGCACCTCGCAGATCCTGCAGCCGCAGACGCAGCTGACCGCCAGCGGCGACACGCTGGCCCCGATCAAGGGCCGCAACGACGAGGCCGGCATCAAGGGCGAACTGGCCGACGGGCGGCTCAATGTCTCGGCGGCGCTGTTCCGCATCCGCCAGAGCAACCGCGCGATTGCCGATCCGGCCTACCCGTGCGCCGGCAGCGCCTGCTACTACATCGCCGATGGCGAAGTGGAGAGCCGGGGCTTCGAGACCGAGGTCAGCGGGCGGATCGGCGCCAGCCTGAATCTCAGCGCCAGCTACACGTTCAACACCACCGAGTACCTGCGCGACGCCACTGCACAGGGGCAGGCGTTCGCCAGCTTCGTGCCGCGCCACATCGCGCGGCTGTGGGCCGACTACATCCTGCCGTTCGACGAGGGCCGCTGGTCGGTGGGCGCGGGCGTGCAGGCCCAGAGCGCCTACACCGTGAAAACGGGCGGCGTCACGCTGCGCCAGGGCGGCTACGCGCTGCTGAACCTGCGCGCGGGGTACCGTTTCAGCCCGAAGACGTCGCTGGCACTCAATGTCGGCAACGTGTTCGACCGGCGCTACTACCAGTCGCTGTCCAGCCTGGCCTGGAACAACCGCTATGGCGAGCCGCTCAGCGCCATGCTGACGCTGCGCACCCGCTTCTGAACCCCGTGGAACCTCTCATGACCACCCAGGACACCACCCCGCGCCGGATCGAGGATTGCCTCGTCGCGCTCTTCCCCGATGCCCGCGTGACGCTGGCCCGCTACGCCGAGCGCGGCCGCCTGGACGCGGACTGGATCGCCGGCATCAAGGGCTTTACCGATGGCGGATCGGTCCACGCCAGCCACTGGGAGCGTCATCCGCGCGGCGAGGAGGTGCTGTGCCTGCTCGAAGGGCGGATCACCGTCACGCTCGGCGCGCCGGACAACGCGGAGCGCTCCGTGCCGCTGGAGCCGGGCCAGTTGATCGTGGTGCCGCGCGGCCACTGGCACCGGCTGGAAGTGCACGCGCCGGGCCGGCTGCTGTTCATCACGCCGAGCGTGGGCAGCGAGGTGCGACGCGTGGACAGCGGGCTCCCGGCGCCGGAGGCGTTCCGATGAACGCGGCGGACGTTTCAACGCAGTCCGCGCCGCCCATGGCGCCGCCACCCACGCCACACCTCTGGCTGCTGATCGCCTGTCTCTACGTGAGCCAGGGCGTGCCGTTCGGCGTGGCCATGGAGGCGCTGCCGGCCATCCTGCGGCGCGAGGGTGCGTCGCTCGCAAGCCTGGCGTTGCTGCCGCTGGTCGGGCTGCCCTGGGTCGTCAAGTTCCTGTGGGCCAGCCTGGTCGACAACCATCACATGGTCGCGCTCGGCCGGCGCCGCAGCTGGATCGTGCCGATGCAGGCCATCGTGCTGGCCTGCCTGATGGTGGCGGCGCTGCTCGGCGTGCGCGAGGCCGGCGTGCCGGTGCTCCTGGCGCTGATGGTGGCGGCCTCTCTCGCCAGCGCCACGCAGGACATCGCCACGGACGGCTTGACCGCCGAGCGATTCGGCCCGGCGCAACTGAGCCGGGCCAACGCGTTGCAGGTGGGCGGCACGATGGTGGGTTTTTTTGCTGGGGGCGCCGGGTGCCTGATGCTGAGCGGATGGCTCGGCACGCGGGGGGCCATCGCGGCGCTGACCCTGCCGGCGGCGGCAAGCCTGGCGCTGGCGATGGCGTGGCCCGAACCACGGCTGCCGGTACCGCAGGTGGCGCGTGCCGGGCGCGCGAGCCTGGCCGGCTTTGTGCGCCGCCGGGGCAGTGTCGCGTTGATGGCGGCGGCGCTGCTCTCCGCGCTGGCGGCGGTCAGCGGCTACGGGCTGTCGCGCCTGTTGCTGGTGGATGGCGGATGGCCGCTGGATCAGGTGGGGCGGCTGGGGATGGCCGGGGGCCTTGTGACCGTGCTGGTTGGCTGCGGGGGCGGTGCGTGGCTCGTGCAGCAGATTGGCGCGCGGCGCGTGTTCTGCCTCGGGCTGGCCTGTGCGGCCGGTGCTGCCGCAATCTGGTTGCTGCTGGCGCGGCAACTGCACGACCTGCCGCTGGCCGGGGTGATCGCCGCCACGCTGCTTGGGTCGTTTGGCGCCGGCAGTGCCTCGGTGGCCGTCATGACGCTGGCGATGCGCTTTGCCCGTGCTGGCACGCAGACGGCCACGGACGTGACCGTGATCCAGAGCACGCGCGATACGGGCGAAATGCTCGGCGGCGCGTCGCTGACGGCGCTGGCCGGCGCAGTCGGGTTTGCGGGCAGTTTCGGCATCGGGCTGGCCATCGCCGGTGTGGCGCTGCTGGGCGCCCGGTATCTGGCGCCCGGTACGCGCGAAAGCCCGCTATGAATGCAACACGGTTGCGTTAATAAGCCTCGGCCCGTACACTGCGAGTCCTTGTTCCGGACTGGCGAATGGCAATGCAGGCAATGCAGGCGACGGAGGTTCAGCAGGCGGATGCGGCGCCCCTGATGGCGCTCGACGGCATCCGCTTTGCCTGGCGGCGCGGTGCCACCCCGGTGCTCGCACTGGACCGCTTCCATATCGACGCCGGCGAGCGCATCTTCGTCTCGGGCGCCAGCGGCAGCGGCAAGAGCACGCTGCTGGCGCTGCTGGCCGGCATTCACCAGCCACAGGCCGGCACCGTGCGCTGGCGTGGCGCGTCTCTGGCCGGCTACTCCGGTGCGCGCCGTGACCGCTTCCGGGCCGACCACATCGGCATCGTCTTCCAGCAACTGAACCTCGTCCCCTACCTGAACGTGCTCGACAATGTGCTGCTGGCCTGCACGTTCTCGGCGGCCCGCACGCGTCGCGCGCGCGAGCAGGGCGCCTCGGTGGCTGAAGCGGCCGGCATGCTGCTGGGGCGGCTCGACCTTCCCGCGCCACTCTGGAAGCAGCCGGCCGGGCGGTTGTCGATCGGCCAGCAGCAGCGCGTGGCCGCGGCGCGGGCGCTGCTGGGCCGCCCCGAACTGGTGCTGGCCGACGAGCCCACCTCGGCGCTCGACGCGGCCCGGCAGGCCGGCTTCATGGACCTGCTGCAGCGCGAGTGCCACGCGGCCGGCGCCAGCCTGGTGTTCGTGAGCCATGACGCGCGGCTGGCCGAGGGCTTCGACCGGCGGGTCTCGATCGACAGCCCGACGGCGGAGGCCACGCCATGACGCTGGCCTCGATGGCGCTGCGCAGCGCCTGGAACCGGCGCTACACGCTGGTGTGGATGGTGCTGGCCGTGGCGCTGTCCACGGCGCTGCTGCTCGGCGTGGAGCGCGTGCGGTCCGAGGCGCGCAACGCGTTCGCGCAGTCGGTGTCGGGCGCCGACCTGATCGTGGGCGCCCGGACCAGCCCGATCCAGTTGCTGATGTATGCGGTGTTCCATGTCGGCGCGGTCCAGCACGACATGAGCTGGGCCAGCGTGCAGCGCCTGCGCGAGCATCCGCAGGTGGACTGGGTGATTCCGCTGTCGCTGGGTGATTCGATGCGCGGGTTTGCCGTGCTGGGCACCACCGCCGCCTATTACCAGCACTACCGTTACGGCGATGCGCGGCCGCTGGCGTTCGCGCAGGGCCAGGCCACGGACGGGCTGTTCGACGCCGTGCTCGGCGCCGACGTGGCGCGCGACCTTGGCTACCGCGTCGGCGACCGCATCACGCTGGCGCATGGCCATGGCGATGCCCATGACCACCACGAGGGGCACGGGCATGACGACGACGAGGCGCCCGCGCACGCCGACAAGCCGTTCACGGTTACCGGCATCCTCGCCCGCACCGGCACGCCGGTGGATCGCACCGTGCACGTCAGCCTGCAGGCCATCGAGGCGATCCACCTCGACTGGCAGGCCGGCGCGCCGATTCCCGGGCTGCACATCCCGCCGCAGTTCGTGCGCAAGTTCGACCTGTCGCCCAAGCACGTCACCGGCGCGCTGGTGGGCCTGAAACTGCGCTCGCGCGTGTTCGAAGTGCAGCGCGATATCGCCGCCGATCCACGGGAGCCGCTGATTGCGGTCATGCCGGGCGTGGTGCTGGACGAGCTGTGGGACGTGGTGGGGCAGGGCGAGAAGGCGCTGCTGGCCGTCTCCGCCATGGTGATGCTGGTGGGTCTGGCCGGGCTGGTGTCGACGATCCTGGCCGCGCTGTCGGAGCGGCGGCGCGAACTGGCCATCCTGCGTGCGGTGGGCGCACGGCCGCTCGACGTGCTGTGGCTGCTGGCGCTGGAAGGGATGATCGTGATGGTGCTTGGCATCGCCGGGGGCTACCTGCTGCTGACCGGCGCGGCGCTGGCGTTCGGCGACCTGACCGCCGCCTGGCTCGGCATCCCGCTCGGCGTGGCTGGCCCGCAGCGCGGCGAACTGGGCATGCTCGGCGCGATCCTGGGCGCGGGCGTGCTGGCCTCGCTGCTGCCGGCGTGGCGCGCCTATCGCATGAGCCTGGCTGACGGGCTGCTGCCCAACACCTGACAACCGCCATGAACCGACGCACCTTCCTCAGTCAAGCCACCGCCCTGCCGCTGGTGCCGCTGGTGCCTTCTTTCGCGCGGGCGGCCGATGGCTACCCCGGCCTGGCGTGGCCGGAACTGATCCCACCGGGCTGGGACCCCGGCAAGCCGCTCGAAGGGCTCAACCTCGACGAGCTGTCCGACGACGACCCACGTGCCCGGCAGGCGCTGGAACGGGCGCGCGCCTACTGGAAGCAGGCGCCGGTCAACCGCGCGGTGGAGGGCCGCCGGGTCACGCTGCGCGGCTTCGTGGTGCCAATGGCGGGCCAGATCACGGTGGTGCGCGAGTTCCTGCTGGTGGCGTACTACGGCGCGTGCATCCATACGCCGCCGCCCCCGGCCAACCAGGTCGTGCACGTGCGCATGGACGAGCCGATGATGCGCCGGCTGCGCGTGATGAACCGCGTGGCGGTCAGCGGGGTGCTGCGCGTGCAGTCGTTCTCGTCGGTGATGGGTGACGCCGGCTACGCCCTGCAAGGGGCATCGGTCGTCGTGCTCTGACGCCCGCTAGAACGGCTGCTTCACGGTCTCGACCACGGCGCCGCCCAGCTGGTAGCCGGCGTCGCCCATCATGGTCTGCGACGCCTTGACGCGCATCGTGCCGCTGACAGTCACCACATCCATCGTCCGGAACGCTCGCGAGGGCTGGCTGGCCACCACATGAACCACCTGGTTGGCCGGCGGCGGCGGCGTGTGGATGCACGCGCCGAAGTACGGCACCAGCAGGAACTCCCGGATTGCCTCGCCCTCGCCGTCGAGCGAGACCACATAGCCCGTCATCCGCGCCGCCCGGCCGTCGAGGGCCGGATTCATCGGCGCGTCCTGCCAGTAGGCGCGGGCTTCCTCCAGCGCGCGCTGGGCGCGGGGATCGTCGTCTTCGAGCGTGGCGATATCGAGGCCCTGGAACGGTTTCATCGGGTCCCAGTCCTTGGGGCGCAGCATTTCCCAGGCAACGGTCTCGATATTCGGCAGCGGGGCCAGCGTGGCCGAGGTGGCCGGCGCCGCCACTGGCTGCGGACGGGCCTTCTGCGCCGGCTTGCCAAGGAACGCCTGTCCGGCGGCCATCAGCGCCAGCACGCCGGCCGTGGCAAAGGCGGCAACGCGGACGGAGCGGGGCAGACGGCGGGGGGCGGGACGGCGAGGCATGGCAAGGCGGGACGGCGGGTGAGGGGGCATTCTAACGCGCCGGGCTTGCTGGAGCCTTTCGAAGCGACACCCGGAAAACTTTGCAACCATTGGCAACCGCCCGCATCACTCTGTATCCGGGCGCCCTCCAGACACACTACGATACAAAACCCGCATGGAAGGCCCCGGGACCGGCTGATATAACGCGATCTCGAACAAGAACAATGCCTGGCCTCCCCTCATGAACCTTCAGTCGTTCGCTTCCCCCGCCTTCTTCGAAAACCCCTACCCGCTGTACGAACAGATCCGCCAGGCCGGCCCGCTGCTGCCGCTGGGTCCCCATGCCTTCGTCACGGGGCGCCATGCCGTGGTGGATGCGCTGCTGCGTGACCGGCGCATGGGCAAGACCTACCTGCAGAGCGTGCAGGCGCGCTACGGCGAGGCGGCAACCCAGTTGCCGGTGTTCCAGGCGCTGAGCCGCACCTGCCTGATGATGAACCCGCCCCAGCACACGCGGCTGCGGGCGCTGTTGATGCAGGCCTTCAACCAGCGGCAGGTAGAGGCCATGCGCGAGATCGTGGCGTCTACCACGCAGCGGCTGCTGGACCGGATCGGGCCGCAGGCCGAGTTCGACCTCGTGGCCGATTTCGCGCTGCCGTTGCCGGTGGAGATCATCTGCCGCATGCTTGATATCCCGCTGGAGGACGGCGAGCGGCTGGGCGCGCACGCGGCGCGGCTGGCATCGGCGCTCGACCTGGCGCCGCTGGAGGCGGACCAGCTCAGGCTGGCCAACGAGTCGGCGCTGGTGCTGGAGGCCCATTTCCGTGACGTGGTGGCGCAGCGGCGCGCCCGGCCCGGCGATGACCTGATCTCGGCGCTGGTGGCGGCCGAGGAAGACGGTGCGACGCTGAGCGTCGACGAGATCGTCTCGAACGTGATCCTGCTGTTCGTGGCCGGGCACGAGACCACCTCGAACATGATCGGGAACGCGATGATCGCGCTGTTCCGCCACCCGGAGCAGATGCGCGCGCTGCGTGCCGATGCCTCGCTGGTGCGCAATGCGGTGGTCGAGTGCATGCGCCTGGACGGCGCGGTGCAGATGGTGGTGCGCACGGCCATGGAAGACGTGGAGGCGGCCGGCGTCAGCGTGCCGCGCGGCGGCATCGTGTTCATGCTGCTGGGCGCCGCCAATCGTGACCCCGAGGTGTTCCCCGAGCCCGACCGGCTCGATATCGAACGCGATGCCACGGCCGCGCTGGGCTTTGGCGGCGGCATCCATTACTGCCTCGGCACGCGGCTGGCGATGCTGGAGATCGAAGTGGCGATCCGGGGGCTGCTGGGGCGCTTTCCGGGCATCGCGCCCGTCGATCTGGACCA
Organism: Cupriavidus agavae; assembly: GCF_004217045.1. Taxonomy (GTDB): domain Bacteria; phylum Pseudomonadota; class Gammaproteobacteria; order Burkholderiales; family Burkholderiaceae; genus Cupriavidus; species Cupriavidus agavae. Next base: position 423,527 of record NZ_SGXM01000002.1, on the reverse strand, counting down.
GCTTGCCTGGCACCGCCGCAACAACCTGCGCGGGGTAGAGGTGCTGAAGGTCCGCACGGCGGCCCGCTGAACGAGGCAACCGGAAAAGGAAAGGCAAAGGCGGCGGGCCGGACTTGCCGCCTCCCGCCGCCCTGGCATTGCCGTGCGATCCTATTCCTCGCCGTCGTCGTCCCGCTTCGTGCGGGACTGGCCCGGCACGGCGTTCCAGTCGCAGCGATGCGCGGCGCCGCCCAGCTCGGAGGCGAGCGCCGACAACGCCATGGCCACGAGCAGCAGCATCCGGCGCATTGTCATGGCCGCTCCTTAACGCTTGTCCACGTCGAGCACGGCCTGCGCGAAGGCGACCGGTGCCTCCTGCGGCAGGTTATGGCCGATGCCGCCCGTGATGTCGCGGTGCTCGTAGCGGCCCGTGAACTTGCTGGCGTAGGCGGCCGGCTTCGGGTGCGGGGCGCCGTTGGCATCGCCTTCCATCGTGATGGTGGGGATGCTGATGTCCGGCGACTTGGCCAGGCGGGCCTCCAGCGCGTTGAAGCGTGCCTCGCCCTTGGCCAGCCCCATGCGCCAGCGGTAGTTGTGGATCGTGATGGCGACCTGGTCGGGGTTGTCCAGGGCGGCGGCGCTGCGGTCGAACGTGGCGTTGTCGAACTCCCACTTCGGCGAGGCCAGCTTCCAGATCAGCCTGGCGAAGTCGTGCGTGTACTTGCCGTAGCCGATCTGGCCGCGCTCGGTGGCGAAGTAGAACTGGTACCACCACTGCAGTTCGGCCTCGGGCGGCAGCGGCTTGGCGCCGGCGGCCTGGCTGCCGATCAGGTAGCCGCTGACCGAGACCAGTCCACGGCAGCGGTCGGGCCAGATCGCGGCCATGATGTCGGCGGTGCGCGCGCCCCAGTCGAAACCGGCCACCACGGCGGTCTGGATCTTGAGCGCGTCCATCAGGTCGATCATGTCGGCGGCAATGGCGGCCTGCTCGCCGTTGCGCGGCGTCTTGGCCGACAGGAAGCGCGTGGAGCCGTAGCCGCGCAGGTAAGGGATGATCACGCGGTAACCGCGCTGGACCAGCAGCGGCGCCACGTCGACGAACGCGTGGATGTCGTACGGCCAGCCGTGCAGCAGCAGGGCCACCGGACCGTCGGCCGGGCCGACGTCGACATAGCCCACGTCGAGCACGCCTGCCTTGACCTGCTTGATGGTCTCGAAGCGGGTATGGGTGCCGGCGGGCGTGGCGGGCAGCGGCGCCGTCTTGACGATGCCGGAATCCGCATGGGCGGCTTCGGACAGGCCCAGTTGGGCGGCGGCCAGGGTGGCCGCTGCCGTACCGAAGAAACCGCGACGTGACAAGCTGAAGTTTTCCGACATGTTCCTCTCCTGTGTTGGGGTGACAACTGAAGAGGAGTCTAGGAAGCCGGCGCAGCGGGCATGTGTCTGCCGACCACGGGTTTTGTATCGCCGTGTGTCGCGCCGGCCGGCCTTGTACTCGCTGATACAAAAAGCCTGGCCCGCCGTCCGCCCTACAGCACCACGAACAGGAACCACAGCACCACCGGGGCGATCACGGTCACCGCCGCGCCGTACACGAGCAGCTTGCGGAAGAACGCCTGCCGGTCCACGTTCTGGGCATTGGCCAGCACCAGCGCGCCGTTGGTGGAGAACGGGCTGACATCGACGATGGTCGACGCCACGGCCATGGCGGCGATGAAGCCGATGGCGCTGACGTCCGAGCCCTGCTGCAGGAACGGCACCGCCAGCGGGATCAGCGAGCCGAGCACGGCCGTGGACGACGCGAAGGCGGATACCACCGCGCCCACGAAGCACAGCAGCAGCGCCGCCACCAGCGGGGACGTCAGCGCCGCCACGCTGTGGCCGACGAAATCGATCGTGCCCATCTTGTCCAGCACGCCCACGTAGGTGCTGACGCCCACGATCAGCATGATTTCCGGCCACGACACCTGGCCCAGCGCGCGCTTCTGCTGCTCCGGGGCGATCAGCGTCAGCACCACGGCGATCGTCAGCGACACGAAGCCGATATCGAGCTTCATGCCCAGCGTCAGTACGGCCAGCGCCACGAGGCCGAGCACGGTCAGGTACTGGTAGGGGCCGGCCGGCGTATCGGCGGCGGGCGTGCCGGCGTCGCCAAGCAGGGCGCCCGGTTCGCGCGCCATCGTCTTGCGCTCCTCGAAACCGGCCTCGGCCTCGGCGTCGCCGTAGATCTGGGCGCCCTGCGCGGGGATGGTGCGGGCGGCGAAGGGAGCGCTCATGGCCAGCACATCGCCGGCCGGGGCGGGTGCGGCCGCCAGGGCGGGGGCTGGCTTGCGCATCAGCCGCAGGCCGCCGAACGCCACGAACAGCCCGGCCGCCACGGCCAGGTTGACGCCGAAGCTGGCGAACGCGGTGGCCATCTCGTTGAGCGGCAGGCCGGCCTTCTGCACGATCTTGTTGGTGATGCCGCCGTAGATGCTGATGGGCGAGAAGCCGCCGCCCTGCGCGCCGTGGATCACCATCAGGCCCATCATCAGCGGGTTGATGCCATAGCGCGCGGCAAAGCCCAGCGCGATGGGCGCGATGATCGCCACCGCGGCGGGGCTGACCGCGCCCACGGCGGTCAGCACGGCGGCGATCAGGAACATGATCCACGGGATGGCCGCAATGCGTCCGCCCACGGCGCGCACCGCCAGCCTGACCAGCCAGTCGATGGTGCCGTTGTTCTGCGCCACCGCGAACAGGTAGGTGATGCCGACGAGGGTCAGGAACAGGTCGGCCGGGAAACCCAGCAGGATCGACTTGGCCGGCATGGCCGCCACCCACGAACCCACGATGAAGGCGCCCACGAACGCCAGCGCGCCCATGTTGACCGGAAGCACCGTGGCGATCACGAACATCAGCCCGAGCACGGAAATGGATATCAGGTGTTGCGACATGGCGAACTCCAACGCAGGCGGGCAGCGGGGCGCGCCTGACGGTAACAGCGGAAGGGAGGCCGGCGGCGGAAGGCCGCAGCGTGGAGATGCGCCGCTAGGGCGAGGGGAGGGAAAGGGGCATGGCTGTCTCCGGTCTGGCGGTGCCTCGCTCGGGCACCATCCGTTTGCTTGTGTGGAGACAATAGGGCGCGGCGTGCCGGGTATCAATTAAGGCCCGGCGGCGACCCTTACGGAAAGCGGAACGGACCGGCGAGGGCCGGTCCGCGCACGGCAATAGCGCAGACGGCTCAGTTGTGCGACTGGCCGGCGGCGTCCAGGATCAGGTTCGCCACTTCCTGCGGATGCGAGATCAGCGACACATGGCTCGACGGCAGCTCGATGGTGTGCGCCTGCATGCGCTTGGCCATGAAGCGTTCGAGGTCGGGATTGATCGTGCGGTCCTCGGTCGACACCGCGTACCACGTGGGCTTGTCGCGCCAGGCGGCCACCGTGGTTTTCGCCATCGTGATGGCCTTGCCCATCGGCTGCTGCACGGCGTAATAGGCCAGCGCCTCCCTGGGCGGCAGGTCGCCGGCGAAGTCGCTGACGAACGCCTGCTCGGACAGCTTGCCGTAGCCGTCGAACCACTGCAGGCCGGCGGAGGCTGGTGCGGCCGGGAACTTGCGCGTCAGCGCGGGATAATCTTCGCCGGCATCGGGTGCACGGGCGGCAATGTAGACCAGGCCCGAGACCTTGGGGTCGTCGCCGGCCTGCGTGATGACCATGCCGGCGTACGAGTGGCCGACCAGCACGGCCGGGCCGTCCTGCTGGGCCAGCGCGCGCTTGACGGCATCGACGTCGGCGTCCAGCGAGGTGGTGGGGTTCTGTACCGAGGTGACGTGCAGCCCCTTGGCCTGCAGCAGCGGGATGACCTTTTCCCAGCTCGACCCGTCGGCGTACAGGCCGTGGACGAGTACCACGTTCTTCACGGGCGTGGGGTGGGCCGGGGGCGGCGCGGCGTGGGCGGTGAGGCTGGCGGCGGCGGAGAGGGCGGCGATGGCGCTGAGCGCGACGCGCAGGGTGCGGGTGACTTGCATGGAACGATTCCTTCGAGACTTTGAAAAACAGCCGGTTTTCGGACTGGGGCAACGCTTGTTGCTGGCCCGAAGTATGTCGGCCTGCCGGAGGAATCCTTCCGCCGGTACCGCATTGGTTCCGGCTTTGCACGGTGTCATCGAGGCGGTGTTCCCGGGGTGTGCCGCATGGGCCTTGCGGCCTGCCGGGGCCGCGCTCCGGACATCACCCGGCGGGATTGTTGCGATGCAAGAATCAGACAAGCGCCGACACGGGCCGGGCGCCGAAAACGCTACTGTTGCTGGCATGCAGTAGCCTCCGTTTCCGGCCCGGACCATCTCCAGTGGCGGGCTGTTTTTTTTCGCTTCGGCGGGACGCCCTACGCCTGCGGCGTCGCTGCCAGCCCCCTCGCGCTGTCGGCGGTCCGGCTCGGTACTGGTGTACGTGCAGCCCGCATCACCGCCTCGAAGTCGGCGCCCGTGGCCGGCGTGGCCAGCAGGAAGCCCTGCACTTCATCGCAGCCGGCCTCCTGCAGCTTGCGCAGTTGCGTGGCCGTCTCTACCCCTTCGGCCACCACGTCCATGTGCAGTGCATGGGACAACGTGACGATGGCCTGCAGCAGCGCCTTGCCCTCGGCCTCGTGCATGTCCAGTTCGCCGGTGAAGAACCGGTCGATCTTCAGTTGCTTGACGCGGAACCGCTGCAGGTACGCCAGGCTTGAATAACCGGTGCCGAAATCGTCGATGGCCATCTCGTAGCCGTGTGCGTGGAAGCGCGCGATCGTCCCGGCGGTCTTCTCGGCGTCGTGCATCGCCACGGTCTCGGTAATCTCGAACATGAAGCGCGAGGGCGCGACACCGGCCGCGGCCACGATGGCGTCGATGCGGTCAACGAGGTCCGGCATGCCGAACTGCACCGCGGACAGGTTGATCGCGATCTGCGTCACCGGCAGCCGGGCGTCGTCCCAGCGCCGGATCCAGCGGCACACTTCGGCCACCACCCACTCGCCAATCTGCACGATCTGCCCCGAGCGCTCGGCCACGGCGATGAACTCGGGCGCCGGGACCTCGCCATACTGGGGGTGGCGCCAGCGCAGCAGCGCCTCGCCGCCAGTCAGGTGACGGCCGTGGGCCTTGAACTTGGGCTGGAACACCAGGTACAGGCTGCCATCTTCCATGCCGCCCGGGAGGTCGCGCTGCAGCACCATGGTGCGGTCCGCCTTGAGGCTCATTTCGGGGGTGAACACGCGGTAGGCATTGCGGCCGGCGGATTTGGCCGCGTACATGGCGATGTCGGCGTTCTGCAGCAGTTCGTCGGCGGTGGTGCCGTCCTTGGGATAGAACGCGATGCCGAGGCTCGCGGCGGTGCGAAGCCGGGCCCCGCTGGCAGTGCTTTCCTTGCCGAGCGTGCGCAACAGCTTGCCGGCAACGTCGGCGGCGTGGCGCTCTTCGGCGATGGCGGCCAGTACCACCACGAACTCGTCGCCGCCCACGCGCGCCACGAGTCCGTCCGGGCCGACCGACTCGACCAGTCGGGCGGCGCAGCCCTGCAGCAGCAGGTCGCCCACGGCGTGGCCGAGTGAATCGTTGATGCTCTTGAAGCCGTCCAGGTCGACGAACAGCACCGCGAACTGCGCGTGGTCGCGCGCCGCCCGGGTGGCCGTGGCATCGATATGGTGCAGCAGCGAGACACGGTTCGGCAGCCCGGTCAGCGCGTCGTGGGTGCCCAGGTGGTGCAGGCGGTGGTTGGCCTCGCGCAGCGAACTTGCCAGCGTGCTGTTGTGCCAGCCGAGGAAGAACAGCGTGCCGGTCAGTACCAGGAACGAGGCGGTGGAAACCAGCACGGCCAGCCAGTCGGTGCCGATGGCGTTCACGGTCAGGCAGACCGACCCGGGCGCGAAGCTGGCCGCGCTCATGCCGGTGTAGTGCATCCCGGCGATGGCCAGCCCCATGACCAGCGCGCCGGCGAAGCGCTTGCCGATCACGTACTCGTCAGCCGCATTGCGCAGCCGGAACGCGATCAGCAGCGCCGCCATCGACGCGCCGATGGCCAGCAGTACCGACAGCACCACCACGGGCACCGAATAGTCGATGCCGGGCGCCATGCGCATGGCCGCCATGCCGCAGTAGTGCATCGCCGCGATGCCGGCGCCCATGCAGGTGCCGGCCACCAGCAACCGTTTGACGGTCAGCGTGCCGCGCGTGGCCGTGGCCAGTGCCAGGTAGGCGCTGGCACTGGCCAGCAGCACCGAGCCGCCGGTCAGCCAGGCGTCGAACCCGACCGGGATCGGCAGCGTCAACGCCATCATGCCGATGAAATGCATCGACCAGATGCCGATGCCGAGCGCCACGCAGCCGCCCGCGAGCCAGAGCTGGCGCCGGCCGTGCTGGCCATCCCCGGGAATCCGCGCGGCAAGTTCCAGCGCCGTATAGGCGGCAAGCGTGGCCACCACGACGGAAAGGAGCACAAAAAGGGGGTGATAGCTGCCGCTCATGCGTGGTCTGCCGTCAGGGACTTCGGAATCCCCGGAACCGGCGCGCCGTCAGGCGGTGCGACGAGGGGGCCTGCCCAGTATGGGCAGCGGACGTAACGCAGTGAATAACCCGGTTTAGTTATTTTTGGCAATTTTTTCGGGAGGGCCGCGCCGGCTTGCCTTAAGCAAAGTTAATCCTGTTTCGGTGCGGCTTCTTCAATAATGCGTTGCCGGCCCGCAGGCATTCGCTCGTCGTCGTTTCTTGAAAAAATGTGTCCGTTGACACTTCAAATGCGAATGATTCTCATATAGAATTGCGTCCCGGCTGGTACAAAACACATTCCATCCAGCTGGAGGAAAGGGTCGGAATTGGCGGGACGTTGGGAAACAGGGGAGCAGTCATGCGCGTGTTGATTGTGGAAGACGATTCGCGGGTCAGTCACTGGCTGAGCGCCAAGTTGCAACAGAACGGACACGATTGCCGCCTGACCAGCACGGGCGAACATGCGCTGGAACTGATCGGCAGCGAGGCGTTCGACGCGGTCCTGCTCGACCGCATGTTGCCGGGCATCGACGGCATCAGCGTGCTGCACGCGCTGGCCGACTATCCGCATCCGCCCGTCATGGTGCTGTCCGCCGTGGACCAGCCCAGCGACCGCGTGGAAGGGCTGCGCGCCGGGGCTGGCGACTACCTCGGCAAGCCTTTCGATTTCACCGAGCTGCTGCTGCGCCTGGAAGGCATGGTCAAGTGGCGTGCCGCGTCGAACGACGCGGACTGGACCACGCGGCTCGAAGACCTCAGCATCGACTGGCGCGAGCGCCGCGTGACGCGCGGCGGCCAGTTGATCGACCTGACCGAGAAGGAGTTCGCGTTGCTGCAGGTGCTGGCCAACAACATGGGCCGCACCGTCACGCGCGCCATGCTGCTGGAGAAGGTCTGGGGCTACCAGTTCGATCCGCAGACCAACCTGATCGACGTGCATGTCTCGAAGCTGCGCAGCAAGATCGACCGCAACTTCCCGCGGTCGCTGCTGCGCACGGTACGCGCGGTCGGCTATGTCCTGGGCTGAGCGCGCCGCCCACCTGCTGGAAACCAGTACGTTCCGCCATGCCTCGATGGTGGCGTTCATCTTCCTGCTGGTGGCCGTGGGTACCGTGCTGCTGAGCGCCCAGCAGATCGACGCGCTGCTGCACAGCCATGTGCGCGACATGATCCTGGCCGACGTGCGCACCCAGGAGCGCAGCCACCATTTTGCCGATGCCAGCGGGCTGGCCGTGGCGCTCTCGCGCGACGACAGCCGCGAGCGCGAGGGCAACAAATCGCTCGTGATGGCGCCGTCCGGAGACCTGCTGTTCGGCGATCCGCAGGTGCGCACGGCGCTGCAGTGCCAGCCGCCGTGCGGGTTGCAGTGGCGCAATGTCACGGTCAGCGATTCCAGCGCGCGCCTGGCCCAGTTGTTCGGCGTGCAGGTGCCGCTGGCCGATGGCGGGGTGTTCTTCAGCGGCTACGACATCCTGCCGATGCGCGAACGGCTGCGCGTGATTCCGCTGGTGGCTGGCGCCGGTCTGTTCGCGGTGCTGCTGTCGAGCCTCGCCATCGGCCTCTATACCAGCGTGCGCAGCATGCGCCGCGTGGACCGCATTCGCAGCGCTTTGCGCCGCTACGTGACGGGCGAGCGCGATGCGGTGGTGCCGTGCGGCCATGACGGCGACGAATTCGACCTGCTGGGCCGGGACATCAATCACGTGCTGCACCGCGTGAACCGGCTCATGGAAGAGGTCAAGAGCGTGAGCAGCCATCTGGCGCACGAACTCCGCACGCCGCTAACCCGCATGCACCACCGGCTGGAGAACCTGGCGGACAAGGTGGAACCGGACATGCGCGACGACGTGCTGGGCGCGCTGGAGGAAGCCGGCCGCATCCAGCGCATGTTCCGCGCCGTGCTGCGGATCGGCGAGGTGGAGGCGGGGCGCTGCGAGCACGCGTTCGAATGGTTCGACGCGCGCACGCTGCTCGACGATCTGGCCGAGTACTACGGGCCGCTCGTTTCGCTCTCGGAGACAACGCTGCACATCGAGGCCGAGCCCGGCCGCGAGCTGTACGGGGACCGCGCGCTGCTGTTCCAGGCGCTGTCCAATCTGCTCGAAAACGCGATCAAGTACGCGCCGCAGGGCAAGTCACTGGTGCTGCTGGCGCGGCGCCGCGGCGATGGCATCACGCTGGGCGTGGCCGACGAGGGTCCCGGCATTCCGGCCAGCCAGCGCGGCCAGGCCGTCGAGCGCTTCCGGCGCCTGGGCGGGTCCACGCAATCGGGCAGCGGGCTGGGCCTGGCGCTGGTCAATGCGATTGCCCGGCTGCACGGGGCGACGCTTTCGCTCGAAGAGAATGCGCCCAGTGGCCTGCTGGCCGTGCTGCTGCTGGACCGCCGCCACTGGAACGAGAAAACCGGCCTCAAGGACGCGCTCAAGACCTGAGCGTGCCGGGCCGGCCTTCCGTGAGGCAGCGTCAGGCGGTTTCGAACATGTCGGCCAGCAACTGGCCGAAGCGGTCGTAGGCCGCGTTGGCGCCGGCGATCACGGCATCGTGCGTGCCGGGGGGCAACGCGTCGCTGTCGAGCGCGGCGACGAAGTTGCGCCAGGCGGTGGCGCGGCCTTCGGGATAGGCGGCCAGATTGCGCGCGCCGAACTCGGCGGACAGCCCCAGCGTCTCCTTGGCGGCCTTGAACAGGAATGCCGCGCCAAGCGTGGAACCTTCGGACACGTAGAGCCAGCCCAGTGCTTCGGGCATCGCCACGCCGGTGCTGGCGATCTCGGCCACCGGGGCTTCCCAGCCGAGGTCTGCCAGGTCGGCCTGCGAGGCGTCGGCGCGGCCGCGCCCGTCGAGATCGGGCACGGCGGCACGTACGGCCGGATCGGCGAACAGGTGCTCCACGTCGCGCTGGAACAGATACTGCGCCGCCACGAAGCGCGCATAGCCTTCACGGCTGGCAAAGGGGTCGGCGGCTTCCATCAGTGTGTGCATGCGCTCGTGCTGGGCGGCCGTTTCCTGCTTGAGGCGGGCGGACAGCGTGGGGCGGGTGTCGGGCGAGGTGGTCATCTGGACATCGGGTAGACATTGAAGGGCGCGCCGCGCAACGGTGCGCGACACGTCGGCAGGCCCCCTTTTTACGTGATCGCCCGGCCCATGACACGTTAATCTTGCTTCATGTTGCGCCTCACGGGGCGCTCGACACGGTGGCGATGGGTTGCGGGGGCAGTTGCCCCAGCAACTGCTGGTACTGGTAGCGGAACGCGGTGCCGTCCGTGCCGAGCAGGCGCGGCAGCGGCGTGACAAAGTCCTTGCGGATCTCGACCGTCAGGCGCCACACCGGCAACCCCGGCGCGTGCGTGGCGCGGACGGCGGCAGAATCGCCGATGGTGTCGAGCGAGGTGAAGCTTTCCACCGCCACGGTGGCAATATCGCCATCATCGAGGTAGCCATGCGAGGCCGTGGCCATGCGCTGCCGCACCAGCCGCTCCATCTGCCGGGCCTCCAGCGATTCAGGAGGCACGCCCCGGAAACCCTCGACCGCGTGTTCGAGCGCACGGCCGCCCATGTTGATGGCGAGCCCGATATTGCCAAGCTCCATGAACATCATGGCGCCGGCAATGACCACGGGCAGCGCGAACGCGGCCTCGACGGCCAGCGCGCCGCGCGTGCGCGAGAAGAATTGGCGAGGTCGGAGCATGCCGTCAGCCTCGATACAGCACGAACGCCGCACCGGCGGCAATCGCGAAACCATAGGGAATGCCTGACAGCGCATGCGAGCGCAGCGCCATCGGCGTGGGGAATGGCCGACGCAGCCAGCCGCCAAGCTGCTCCACGCGCCGGGCGAGGAACAGTTCGGTGGCGCGCAGCACCGGCATGCCGAGCGCCAGCACGCCGCCGGCCAGCGAGGTCACCACCAGGAATGCGGAGACCTCGTTGCCAAGCCACAGGCACAGCACGGCCACCAGCTTGACGTCGCCGGCGCCAACCCAGCGCATCGCAAACAGGCCGTAGCCCAGCACCAGCACGATCCCCGCCGCCGCCGCGCCCCGCCCAATGGCCGGCCACGGCAACGGCCCGGCGTCGTGCCAGGCCATCCAGCCAAGATGCAGCGCCCAACCGGCCAGCAGCGCAAGCACGAGATGGTTGGCGATGCGGCGGTAGAGCAGGTCGGAAAACACCACCCAGACCAGTACGGGCGGCAGCACCACGGCGGCAAACGTCAACGGCACCGCCATCAGCGTCGCCTTGCGCGGGACGCCGGCGGCACCGCGTGCCACGGATAGCGAGGGTTCATGCAGGACTCCGGAAACAACGCAGATTGCCAATACCGTATTGAGAATCATTGTTGTTTCCGGGGCAAGCGGCCAATCATTAAGAATTGTTCGGGATTGGGGCTAGCCGCCGACCTCGATGCGGGATCGGCAGCTCTTGCGCGCAAAGTTGGAGCATCCCCAGAATGGCCGGTCAACGTTGGTCACCGGACGCATCTGGGCGCCACAACGGCTGCAGGCTGGGCGCCAGTATTCCCCTTCTACGGCAAGGGCAAGGAGAGGCGCCTTGCGATCGGGGGCCAGCGCACGCAGACGCGCCACCATGTCGGCGCCATCGATCGCCATGATTCGCGCCTGGCTGGCTTCCTCGCGGGCGGGACGCGTGAAATCCGACATGGTGACGAATACGCCTTCCCTCACGTTCTCACGTGTCATGACGCCCGCTAGTGCGCGAATGGGTTCCACATCCACCCGCTTCTTGCGCCAGCCCTTGCACTGGATCAGCTTGACAGGCGTGGGAAGGTCCTTGAAATAGAGTCGTATGTCGATCCCGCCGTCGGCGCCATGGCTACGCTGGTCAGCCCGGAAACCATGCGCCGCGAAATAAGCGCCGCAGAGCTGCTCGAACCGGTTCCAGGACAACGCGCGCAGCAATTCGATGGAGAAGTCATCGCGGGCAACCTCGGGCTGCTCGAAATGGCGCAGTTGCCGGAGCCGATTCGTCTTGTCTGTCTCGATCGTCTGCTGCTGGCTGGATTGCAGTGCCTTGCCAGCCTCCATCATGGCGGCCGCAGCGTCCATGGCACGCTGCAACAGTGTGTTTTTGTGACCCATTCTTGCTACCCGAATTTGCTAGTGGATTCGCCAGTTCAGGGCATACGTTGTGCCCCGACCGGTCAGCTCGAAACCTTATATCACCGGGCTCAGCCGCCCGACACCCGATGGGAGTGGGATCTGTCGCGCATTGACGACGGCGCCGGCAGCGGGGCGGTCTGGAACGCCGTAGCGGAGAAATCCGTCGAGAAGCTAATCCAGGAGTTCGGTAGTGGCGCTTCTGGCATCGGATGGCATTTTCTCCATTTTGGATGATTCGGATAGCGGGGAGTAATATGTGCGACCCCTCCACCGCCCCAACCTCCCATGCAAGTCCTCGTCGACGCCGATGCCTGCCCCGTGGTCATCAAGGAAATCCTGTACCGGGCTGCACAGCGCGTGGAGATCTGCGTCACGCTGGTGGCCAACCAGTACCTGCGCACGCCGCCATCGCGCTTTATCCGGTCGGTGCAGGTGCCGGCGGGGTTCGACGTGGCGGATCAGCGCATTGTCGAGATGGCCGAAGCGGGCGATCTTGTGATCACGGCTGATATTCCGCTGGCGGCGGCTGCGCTCGACAAGGGCGCGCATGTGCTCGATCCGCGCGGCAGCTGGTTCAGCCGCGAGAATATCCAGGAGCGGCTGACGATGCGCGAGGTGCTCGACCAGTTGCGCGGCGCCGGCATCGACACCGGCGGGCCGCCGCCGTTCTCGCCGCAGGACAGCAAGGCGTTCGCCAGCCAGTTCGACCGGTTCCTGGCCCGCCAGCGGCCTTAGTCCGGCCGGCGGGGTGCCGCGTCACAGGTGCATGCCGCCCGACACCTCGATCCGTTCGCCGGTCATCCAGCCCATGTCGGAAGACAGCAGCGCCGCCACCGCTCCGCCGATATCGTCGGGCTGGCCCACGCGGCCCAGCGCCGTGTTGGCGGCCACCATGGCATTGACCTGCGGGTTGTCGCGCACCACGCCGTTGCCGAAATCCGTGGCGATGGCGCCGGGCGCCAGCGTGTTGACGCGGATGCCGCGCGGGCCCAGTTCGCTGGCCAGGTAGCGCGACAGCACTTCGATGCCACCCTTCATGGTGGCGTAGGTGGCCTTGCCGGGTGCGCAGAAGCGGGCCAGGCCGCTCGACACATTGAGGATGCGGCCGCCATCGGCCAGCAGCGGCACCAGCGCCTGGGTCAGGAAGAACACGCCCTTGAGGTGGATATTCATCAGGTTGTCGAATTCCTGCTCGGTGGTCTGCATGAACGGCACGTTCGAGCCGTTGCCGGCGTTGTTGAACAGTGCGTCGAAACGTTCGCGGCCGAACTCTTGCGCCAGCGTGGCGCGGAAGGTGTCGGCGAATGCCGCGAAGGTGCCGCTCTTGCCGGTATCGAGCTGCAGGGCGACGGCCTTGCGGCCTGCCTGGGCGACTGCGGCCACCGTCTCCTGCGCGGCGTCGGCGCGCTCGGCATAAGTGATCACCACGTCCCAGCCGCTGGCGGCAAGGTGCAGGGCGGCAGATCGCCCCAGGCCCCGGCTGCCGCCGGTGATGAGGGCAATGCGGGGTGTGGAAGGGGTCGAGGTCGGGGTGGCGTTCATCGCAGGCTCCTGGGTGGTTGGAAAAGTGGTCCGGTCCAGTTACTCTACTGTTCGCGCCAAGCCAGATAAATCAATCAGGAACGACATATCTGGTCGAGAAAATCGACCAATGCGCCCGGCGAACCTTGATTCTTCGAACATGTCCACCGTCCTCCCATCCACCGCAGACCTCAGGGTTTTTGTGCTCGTCGCCCAACTGGCCAGCTTCACGCAGGCTGCGCTCCGGCTGCAGGTGCCGCGCTCGACCGTCTCCACGTCGATCATCCGGCTGGAGAAGCAACTGGGTGCCCGCCTGCTCCAGCGCACCACGCGGCGCGTGGTGCTGACGCGCGAAGGCGAGGAATTGCTGGGGCGCAGCGAGCGGCTGCTCGATGATTTCGAGGAGTTGGCGCAGTTGTTCCGCGCCGATAACCAGCCGCTGCAGGGCCTGCTGCGCGTGGACATGCCGCTTGGCATGGCAACCGGCGTGGTCATGGCCGCGTTGCCGGCGTTCCTGCAGCGCCATCCCGCTTTGCAGATCGAGGTGTCGAGTACCGACCGGCGGGTGGACGTGATTGCCGATGGATTCGACTGTGTGGTGCGCGCGGGCAACGTGGTGGACGAATCGCTGGTGTCCCGGCCGCTGGCGCAGATGCCGCTGATCAACGTGGCAAGCCGGGATTACGTCGGCGCCCACGGCCGGCCCGAGAACCTTGCCGATCTTGCCGCGCACTGGCTCGTCAACTACATGCCGAATCGGTCGAGCACGCCGGCCGGCTTCGAGTATCACGAAGGCGGCAAGCTCGTCAGCGTGCCGATGGCCCACCGGGTCACCGTCAACAACAGCTCCGCCTACAGCGCTGCCTGCCGCGCGGGCTTTGGTATCGCGCAGATCCCTACGGCCACCGCCGCGCCGGACCTGCGCACCGGCCTGCTCATCGAAGTCATGGCGCGGTACCGGCCCGAGCCGATGCCGGTCAACCTGCTGTACCCGCACCGGCGCAACGTACCGGCACGCGTGCGCCAGTTTGGCGACTGGCTGGGCGAGTTGCTGAAGAGCACGATCCAGTAGGGCTGTTGGATTGGCATGTTTCCTGCTGCCTTGCAGCATCGGCACGTTGGCTGTCATGCAAGGAGCGCGCGATGAAAAACCCCTGGCTCAAGAAGAATCCGATGCTGAGCATGTGGCTCAGTGGCGCGAATGCGGTGGCTGGTGCGGCAAGCGGGCGAGCGGTGGCGGAGGGCCGGCGCCAGCAGGCACTGGCTGCCACGGCCATGACCAAGGCGGCCACGGATGCCTGGATTGCGGCGCTGACGCCGCCCGGGCCGGCGCGGAAGCGCACCACCAAACGGCGCGGCAAATAGCGGGATCTACATGGTCCACGCTGGCAAATTGTGCAAGCGAAGGCGCGTATGAGCGACGACAGCCGGCCGGGCCGGCGCACGCGTGAGGCGGGTGGGGTGGCAGAACCTGCCCCGCCGGGGGCGGACAACTTCGTCCGCGTGCGTGGTGCGCGCGAGCACAACCTCAAGAATGTCGATGTCGATATCCCGCGCAACGCGCTGGTGGTGTTCACCGGCGTCTCGGGTTCGGGCAAGTCATCGCTCGCGTTCGGCACGCTGTACGCGGAGGCGCAGCGGCGCTATTTCGAGTCGGTGGCGCCGTACGCCCGGCGGCTGATCGACCAGGTGGGTGTGCCCGAGGTCGACAGCATCGCGGGTTTGCCGCCCGCGGTGGCGCTTCAGCAGCAGCGCGGCACGCCGAATGCGCGCTCGACGGTGGGCAGCGTCACCACGCTGTCGAGCCTGGTCCGCATGCTGTACTCGCGCGCCGGCACGTATCCGGCGCGGCAGCCGATGCTGTACGCCGAGGATTTCTCGCCCAACACGGTAGAGGGTGCCTGCCCCGAATGCCACGGACTCGGGCGCATCTACGATGTCACGGAACGGTCGATGGTGCCGGACGATTCGCTGTCGATCCGCGAGCGCGCCGTAGCTGCGTGGCCGCCGGCCTGGCACGGGCAGAACCTGCGCGACATCCTGGTGACGCTGGGCTACGACGTCGACACGCCCTGGCGCGACCTGCCGAAGAAGGATCGGGACTGGATTCTCTTTACCGAGGAGCAGCCCACCGTGCCGGTCTATGCCGGCTTCACGCCGCGCGAGGTACGTGCCGCGCTCAAGCGCAAGCTGGAGCCGAGCTACCAGGGCACGTTTACGGGCGCGCGCCGCTATGTGCTGCAGACCTTCGCCACCACCCAGAGCGCGCTGATGAAGAAGCGCGTGGCGCAATACATGATCGGGCGCGATTGCCCGGCCTGCCATGGCAAACGGCTCAAGAAGGCAGCGCTCTCGGTAAAGTTCGCGGGGCTGGACATCGGCGAGTTCACGCATCTGCCGCTGGCGCGGGTGGCCGAGATCATGCGTCCGATCGCGCGAGGGGAATCCGGCGGCGCCGCAGAGGCGTCCGGGGCGGTCCTGAGCCGCAAGGCTGCGCGCGCGGACACGGCGCGCCGCGTGGCGGCAGGGGGTTCAGCGCACAAGTCGGCACCCGACGTGCGGCGCACACCGAACCTGTCCGACGAGAAGCGGCTGGCCTCGCAGCGCATCGCCGAAGAACTGATGGAGCGCCTCTCCGCGCTGATCGACCTTGGCCTGGGCTACCTGTCGCTGGACCGCAGCACGCCGACGCTGTCGTCCGGCGAGTTGCAGCGGCTGCGGCTGGCCACGCAGATCTCTTCGCAGTTGTTCGGGGTGGTCTATGTCCTGGACGAACCCTCGGCCGGACTCCACCCCGCCGATGGCGAGGCGCTGCTGGTGGCGCTGCGCCGGCTCAAGGCAGCCGGTAACTCGCTGTTCGTCGTGGAGCACGACACACAGACCATGCGGCAGGCGGACTGGATCGTCGACGTGGGGCCGGCGGCCGGCGAGCAGGGCGGATGCGTGCTCTACAGCGGTCCGCCCGCCGGGCTGGCCGATGTTGCCGCGTCGCGCACGGCGGCCTACCTGTTCGGCGAGCGCAAAGGGCCGCGCGGCGGCAGATCGCCGCGCGAGCCTGTCGGATGGCTGCAACTGGCCCACGTGTCGCGCAATAACCTCCACCGCGTGGATGCCGCCATCCCGCTGGGCTGCTTCACCGCGGTCACTGGCGTCTCGGGTTCTGGCAAGTCCAGTCTCATCGCCCAGGCACTGCCTGAGCTGGTCAACCGGCATCTGGGCCGCGCCGAAGACAGCGACCCCGACGACGAACGCGATCCGCTGTTCGCGGTGACCGACGCCCCGACCGAGGGGCGTATTGCCGGGGGCATGGAGAGCGTGCGCCGGCTGGTGCGCGTGGACCAGAAGCCGATCGGCCGCACGCCGCGCTCGAACCTGGCTACCTACACCGGGCTGTTCGACCACGTCCGCAAGCTGTTTGCCGCGACGCCCGCTGCGCGCAAGCGGCATTACACGGCAGGGCGTTTCTCCTTCAACGTGGCGCAGGGCCGCTGCCCCACGTGTGAAGGCGAAGGCTTTGTCAGCGTGGAGTTGCTGTTCCTGCCGAGCGTCTATGCGCCGTGCTCCGCCTGCCATGGCACGCGCTACCGGCCGCAGACGCTGGAGATCACGTGGCAGGGGCGGAATATTGCCGAGGTGCTCGACCTGACGGTGGATGCCGCCTGCGACGTGTTCGCTGGCGAGGCCCCGGCGATGCGTTCGCTGCAGGTGCTGCGCGATATCGGGCTCGGCTATCTGCGGCTGGGCCAGCCGGCCACGGAGCTGTCGGGCGGCGAGGCGCAACGCATCAAACTGGCGACCGAACTGCAGCGTGCCCAGCGCGGCGACACGCTCTACGTGCTCGACGAGCCGACCAATGGCCTGCATCCCGCCGATGTGGACCGGCTGCTGGTGCAGTTGCAGGCACTGGTGGACGCCGGCAACACGGTGGTCGTGGTCGAGCACGACATGGGCGTGGTGGCACAGGCTGACTGGGTCATCGACATCGGCCCCGGCGCGGGCGATCAGGGCGGGCGGATCGTGGCCGCTGGCCGGCCGCACGAAGTGGCTGCCACGCCAGCCAGCGCCACGGCGAACTTTCTGGCCAGAGAACTCGATTGACCGCCCGATATGTCGGGGATTTCCCGTAGCTTCGCCCAAATACATCATGACATGATGTATTGTCTCGCACTCGTGCAGCCTGAAGCCGCAGCCAGAGGGCCGGCTGCGCGGTAAACGGATACGGGGACTAGGCAATGCAGATACGGAGACAGACGGACTTCCTGTCCGGATTGATGTTCATCGCGGTGGGACTCGCGTTTTCATGGGTCGCACGCGGATACACGATGGGAACGGCCGCGCGCATGGGGCCGGGCTATTTCCCATTCTGGCTGGGCATCGTGCTGGCACTGCTGGGTGTGGCGGTGGCGGTCGGGTCGGTGTCGGCGAAGGCCGAGGCGGACCGCATGGCACGCTGGGACATCAAGACGCTGCTTTGGGTGCTCGGCTCGGTGGTGTTGTTCGGGCTGATCCTGAAGCCGCTCGGCATGGTGCTGTCGGTGCTGGTGCTGGTGCTGGTCTCGTCGATGGCCAGCCACGAGTTCAGCTGGAAGGGCGCGATCCTGAATGCGGTGGTGCTGGTCATCATCAGCACCTTCGCGTTCGTGTACGGCATCAACCTGCAGATGCCGGTGTGGCCTGCATTCCTCGCCAACTAGGAGGCACGCCATGGAACTGTTGAGCCATCTGTCGCTGGGATTCTCCACGGCACTCTCGCTGCAAAACCTTGCCTACGCGTTTCTGGGCTGCGTGCTCGGCACGCTGATCGGCGTGTTGCCCGGGCTGGGGCCGCTGGCGACCATCGCCATGCTGCTGCCCGTCACCTACTCGCTGCCGCCGGTCGCCGCGCTGATCATGCTGGCCGGCATCTACTACGGGGCCCAGTACGGCGGCTCCACGACGGCCATCCTGGTGAACCTGCCCGGCGAATCGTCATCGGTCTGTACCACGCTGGACGGCTACCAGATGGCCCGCCGCGGCCGCGCTGGCGTGGCACTGGCCACCGCCGGCATCGGCTCGTTCTTCGCGGGTAGCGTGGCCACGCTGATCCTGGCGGCGTTCGCCACGCCGCTCTCCGAACTGGCGTTCAAGTTCGGCCCGGCCGAGTATTTCTCGCTGATGGTGCTCGGCCTGATCGGGGCGGTGGTGCTGGCTTCGGGGTCGCTGGTCAAGGCCGTGGCAATGATCGTCCTGGGCCTGCTGCTGGGTCTGGTGGGTACCGACGTCAACTCGGGTGCCGCACGGTTCTCGTTCGACGTGCCCGAGCTGACCGATGGCATCAGCATTACCGCGCTGGCGATGGGCCTGTTCGGCTTTGCGGAGATCATCGCCAACCTGGAGCAGAAGGAGACCCGCGAGACCTTCACCGACAAGGTGACCGGCCTGTTTCCCACGCGCGAGGATTTCCGCCGCATGATCCCCGCGGTGCTGCGCGGGACGATGCTGGGGTCGGCGCTCGGCATCCTGCCGGGGGGCGGCGCCTCGCTGGCATCGTTCGCCGCGTACTCGCTGGAAAAGAAGACGTCGAAGTACGCGCACGAGTTCGGCAAGGGCGCGGTGGAAGGCGTGGCGGGACCGGAGTCCGCCAACAATGCGGCGGCCCAGACCTCGTTCATTCCGCTGCTGACGCTTGGCATTCCGCCGAATGCGGTGATGGCGCTGATGGTGGGCGCGATGACGATCCACAACATCCAGCCCGGACCGCAGGTGATGACCAGCAACCCGTCGCTGTTCTGGGGCCTGATCGCCTCGATGTGGATCGGCAACTTCATGCTGGTGGTGCTGAACCTGCCGCTGATCGGGATCTGGGTCAAGCTGCTGACCGTGCCGTACCGCTTCCTCTACCCGGCCATCCTGGTGTTCTGCAGCATCGGCGTCTACTCGGTGAACAACACGGTGTTCGACGTCTTCGTGGCAGCCGCCTGCGGCATGGTGGGCTACCTGTTCCTGAAGCTGCGCTGCGAGCCGGCCCCGTTGCTGCTGGGCTTCGTGCTCGGGCCGATGATGGAAGAGAACTTCCGCCGAACGCTGCTGCTGTCGCGCGGAGACTTCTCGGTGTTCGTGTCCCGCCCGCTGTCACTGGGCCTGCTGGTGGCCGCGCTGGCGCTGGTGGCGGTGGTGGCGCTGCCGTCGATCAAGGCCAAGCGCGAGGAGGCATTCCAGGAGGAATAGCGCTGCGGGTCCCGGCATATCGGCATATCGGCCGGGACCCGCCGGCATCATTCCGGCATGATGTCGGGGCGGTCGCGCGGGAACTGCGCGAGTGCCTCGGCGCTGATGTTCAGCGTCTGCATCACCATCTCCGGCGGCGTGTGGGTCAGCCAGTCGGACAGCGAGACCTCGGCGAAGTGGTCGGCCTTGAAGACCTCGACGAAGATCAGGTCGGTGTTGCCCACATTCTCCACGTAGTGTCCCAGCCCCTTGCGGACATAGCCGATATCGCCGGCGCGAAAGTCGGCCGTCATCGCCTTCGGGCCGGTGTCGAACACGGTCACGCGACCCTTGCCCTTCACGTAGTATTGCCACTCGTCGGCATTCGGGTGCCAGTGCAGCTCGCGCAGGCCGCCCGGATGCACGGTGACGAGCGCCGCGGCGATGTTCTTCGAGATGTGGAAATTGCGGCTGTCGGCAATCTGCACCTGTCCGCTGCGCGTCTTGCGTACCGGTACCGAATCAGACAGCGAGAACGTCACCGGTACCGCCGGCGGGCCCTTCTTCGACGCTGAAGCACGCTGCGCGGCGGCCAGCGGTCCCGGCTGTTCGCCCTGGAAGATCCAGAGGTTGTCGACGGGAATGTTCTTGAACGTCTCCACGGGCACGCCGAAGTTGGCGGCCAGGATCTCGGGCGGCGTGTGGGCAACCCAGTCGGTCAACAGCAGCGTGTTGAATTCCGACGCCATGCCGCTATCGAACGCGATCAGGAACTCGGCGCCCGTGGTGCCGGCACCCTGCAGCGAATGGGGCAGGCCGGGCGGGAAGTACCAGAGGTCGCCCGCCTTGACGTCCTGCACGGACGGGCGGCCTTCCTCGTCGAGCGTGGTGATGCGGCACTTGCCGTCCAGCATGATGGCCCACTCGGCCTGCTGGTGCCAGTGCATCTCGCGGATGCCGCCGGCCGACAGGCGCATGTTGACGCCCGAGATGTCCTTCGAGATCGCAAAGTCTTCCTGCGTGACCTCGCGCGCCCAGCCGCCGTTCTGCACCCGCTTGTGTGCGTTGTTGAACGACGCCCAGAACTGCGGCATGCCGTTGACATCGGTGGCCGGCGCGTTGCCGGCGGACGGAAACTGCTCGGCCAGCGCACGGTTCTGCGGCCCCGGATCGGTCAGGTCCTGCGGGTTGCGCGCGTTGATGGCCCCTTCGGGGGGGCGGTCTGGGTTGCCGAACGACGCCGCGTGTGCGGTGGCCGCTGCAGCAGCCAGCGCGGTGGTTGCCGCGCCGATCATTACCCTGCGTCTGGCCAGATCTGTCATGGTGTTACCTCGCTACGATAAAACGGCTGGGGGGCGGGCCGGCACACGTCCGCGAGCGCCGGCCCGGGACAACGGCGCGCTCAGGCGCCGTTGAAATTGATCTTCAGGGTCTCGTCCTGCTGGGATTTCTTCACGTGTGCGGCCAGTTTCTGCTTCGGTGCCTTCTTGCATTCCTCGACCACGTGCTCCACCGTGCGCGGCGTGTCCACGGTAATCTGGTCGTTCTCGCGCACGCCGAGCTTGTCGACGCTGGCAATCCAGTACACCACCGCGGGCTTGTACGTATCGCTGACCGACAGGAATTCCTCGCAGGTCATCTTGAACGGCTTGACCGTCCGGACGCCGTCGGCGGGCGCCGCCGAGGCGATCAGCGGCGTGGCCAGCGCGGCGGCGAGAAACAGCATCGAGGTCTTCTTCATGGTGGCTCCTTGTGCCAGGGTTGAGATCGTTGTGCGGTTTGGCGGTGGCTGCATCGCCAGACCATGTGAGCGATCATAGGAGTGCCGCCGGCCCGGACGTTGCCGCAATACACCAGCCTTTTTCGAATCACAGGGTGGGGCGGATCATGCTCTGGCATGAACCCTGCTATATGTTCGGTAACTGAAGCCGGGCATACCTCGCGCACTGCCGGGGTGCGCCGGGACCGGGTATGTGCGCATTGCGGCCGCGCGTGGCCGCAGTACCTTGTCGAAACCGTGATTGAATGGCGCCGCCAGCGCGCCCGCCCCCAATGGATTCACCCGACCGCCTGCTCCGCTGTTTTCTCCGCATCGCCGAACTGAAGTCGCTGTCGCGTGCGGCGGAGGAACTCGACCAGACGCAGTCCGGCGTCAGCCGGCAACTGGCCGCGCTGGAGGCGCAACTGGGCAAGCCACTGTTCGTGCGTACCGGTCGTGGCGTGACGCTGACCGAGGCGGGTCAGAAGCTGCAGGAGGCTATCGGCGGGCCGTACCGGGCCATCGACCAGGCCGTGGAAGGCATCCGGCAGGCGCACGGCACCACCCAGGGCACGGTGCGGCTGGCGATCGTGCATACGGTCAGCTACTACTTCATCGCCGATGTGGTGGCGAGCTTCGTCAGTACGCATCCGAACGTCAACCTGTCGCTGATGGGTCGCAGTTCGGCGGACGTGGTGGCGCTCGTGGAGGCCGGCAAGGCCGATCTCGGCGTGGTCTACGACACGGCCGTCGATACCGCGTCGCTGACCGTCCATCCGCTGTTCGAGGACCAGATGTGCCTCGTCACCCGGCAGCCTGCCGCTGGGCGGCCGCAGGGCGAGGGCATCGACCTGCGCGGGCAGACGCTGCGCCTGGTGGGGTTTCCGCAGGGCTACGCGCTGCGGCGCATGATCGAGAGTGCGGGGCTGCAGCCAACCTGCGTGACCGAGGCGGAGACGGTGGATGCCATGCTCAAGCTGGTGTCGATGGGCGTGGGTGACTGCATCCTGCCGTGCCGCCTCCCCGACCGCCTGCTCAACGACTACGGTCTGCAGAAGGTGAAGATTGCCGCGCCGCTGCTGCGCCGCCGCATGGTGGCCATCACGCACGCGGAGCGCCACGTGATGCCCCTGGCGGATACGTTGCTGGCGTGCGCCCTGCAGGTGGCGCGCTCGCTGGAGCCCTGACTGCAGCAGATAGCTGCTATGCGGCCAGCATCATAGCTCGCACGCGTTCCCGTTTTCATACTTGGACCTGTATCGCCGCTGTCTGCCACGGCGAACGCCCCCAAGGAGAGAAGACATGAACGCCCCCCTCAGAGACAAGTCGTATTTCGATACCCGCGCCACCCAGGAGATGGCGAAGCACCTGCGCAACCGGCCGCGCACCATGCAGGAGACCATGGCCTATGCCTGCCGCATCCTCGCCATGACCGAGCAGGAGGCCGGCCTTGCCGGCCAGATCAGCGTGCGCTCGGAGCGGCCCGGCGCGTACTGGACGCTGCGCTTCGGCCTGGGCTTCGACGAGGCCACGCCGGCGGACTTCATCGAGGTGGACCGCGATCTGAACACGCTGACCGGCGACGGCATGCCCAATCCGGCCACGCGCTTCCATCTCTGGGTCTACGATGCGCGGCCCGATGTGCACTCGATCATCCACACCCACTCGCCGTGGGCGTCGGCACTGGCGGCCGCGCGCCAGCCGCTCGTGATCGCGCAGATGGACATGACGCCGCTGCACGACGACTGTGCCTTTCTCGGCGAATGGCCCGGCGTGCCCATCGCCGACCAGGAGGGCGTGATCATCTCCGGGGCGCTCGGTCCCAAGCGCGCCATCATCCTGGCCCATCACGGCTATCTCACGGCCGGCAAGTCCTGCGAGGAAGCCACTTACCTCTCGGTCTACCTCGAACGTGCCGCGCGCATGCAGATTCGGGCGCAGGCGTTCGGCCCGCTGACGCCCGTGGACGACGCGCTCGCCCGCGAGGCGCACGACTACCTGCTCAAGCCATCCATCGTCAACGCCACGTTCGCGTACTGGGCCCGCCAGACGCACGGCATCGCGCCGCTGCCTCCGGCATGAGCCCACGGCCCCACGGCCCACCCGAACCCAAAGGAGCGTCACGATGAATCCGAAACCTGCCGCACGGTCACCCCGCGCGTATGTCACGGCTGGCCTGGCCAGCATGATGGGTACCACCATCGAGTGGTACGACTTTTTCCTCTACGGCACCGCTGCCGCGCTGATCTTCAACAAGATCTTCTTTCCCGCATTCGATCCGCTGACGGGCACGCTGGCGGCGTTTGCCACCTACTCGGTGGGCTTTTTCGCGCGGCCGCTCGGCGGCATCGTGTTCGGCCACTTTGGCGACAAGGTGGGCCGCAAGTCGATGCTGCTGATCACGCTGTTCATGATGGGAATTCCCACCATCCTGATCGGCCTGATTCCGTCCTACGACAGCATCGGCTACTGGGGTGCGGTGCTGCTGGTGCTGCTGCGCTTGCTGCAGGGCATTGCGGTAGGCGGCGAGTGGGGTGGCGCCGTGCTGATGGCGGTGGAACATGCGCCCGAAGGCAAGAAGGGGTTCTTCGGCAGCCTGCCGCAGGCCGGCGTGGCGCCGGGGCTGGTGCTGTCGTCGCTGGCCATGGGCATGGTGGCGGCATTGCCCGAGCACGACATGCTGACCTGGGGCTGGCGCGTACCGTTCCTGGCCAGCGTGGTGCTGCTGGCCGTGGGCTGGTTCATCCGCGCCCGCGTGGGCGAATCGCCGGACTTCGAGCAGATGCAGAAGAAGGGCGATGACGTGGAGATGCCTGCGCTGGTGGTGCTGCGCCGCTATCCCCGCCAGGTGCTGGCGGTGGTGGGCGGCCGGCTGGCCGAGGTGACGTGGTTCTACACGACGGTCACGTTCGCGCTGGCCTATGCCACCGGCACGCTAGGCATACCGAAGACGGTGATGCTCGATGCCACGGTATGGGGCGCGGCAATCTCGCTGTTCACGATGCCGCTGTTCGGCATGCTGGGCGACCGCATCGGCTTCAAGTGGGTGTTCATGGCCGGGACGATCGGCATCCTGGTGTTCGCGCCGCAGTTCTTCGCACTGCTGCAGACGCTCGATCCCGGCAAGATCACCGTGGCACTGGCGATTGCCATCGGGCTGGTCTACGCGTGCCTGTACGGGCCGGAAGGCAGCCTGTTCTCGGCGCAGTTCCCGGCCGAAGTACGCTACAGCGGCATCTCGATCGCGGTGCAGGTGTCCGGCGCCATCGGCGGCGGGCTGGCGCCGATCGTGGCAACGTCGCTGCTGAAGTACGGCGGCGGCAGTCCCACCTACATCGTCTGGTATCTCGGCGCACTGAGCGTGATCGCGTTCGTCAGCGCGGCCTGCATGCGTGAAGTGACGGTTGCATCGCCGCAATTGTCGCCGGTCCCGGGCAAGCGGGTCTGAACGGCAATGCGGAGCGCGTCCCTCGAAGGGCGCGCTCCGCAGCTTCTGCAACTGGCAGAAAACATGGGCCGAATGACCTTTACCGGCACGGGCCAAGCTCCTACTATCTGACCGGTCAAATAAGGTTGGACATAGCAGGGTGCAGGACGATCAGCAGGACGGCGGCCGCGAAGGCCAGCCACGCGGCGGGGACGCTTTCCTGCGTCCCGTGGCCGCGAGTTACACCGGAATCATGGCATTCATGGCGGTCGCCAGCGAAGGCAGCTTTGCCAAGGCGGGAGACCGGCTCGGCATCGGCCGCTCGGCGGTCAGCCGCAACGTGCAGAAGCTCGAAGCCTATCTGGGCACGCGGCTGTTCCTGCGCAGTACCCGGCTGACCCGGTTGACCAGCGAGGGCCAGCGCTTCCTGGACAACTGCCAGCAGGGCGTGACCCATATCCAGCAGGCCATCGACGACATGCTCGAACTGCGGCGCGGGCCGCCGCGCGGGCCGCTACGCATCGTTTCGAGCGTGGCGTTTGGCCGGGCGATGGTGGCACCGCTACTCGACCCCTTCCAGCGGCGCTATCCGGGCATCGTGCTGGATCTGCGCCTCGACGACGACTGCGCAGACTTCGTTGCGCAGCGCATCGACGTATGCTTCCGGCATGGCAGGCTCGAGGATTCGAGCATCATCGCCCGGCAACTGGTATCGACCCGCATGGTTCTCTGCGCCGCGCCGGCCTACGTGGCGCAGTTCGGCATGCCGCAATCGCCCGACGAGTTGGCCGAGCATCGCTGCATCAACGCACGGGGCGCGAACGGGCGGTTGGTGGAGTGGGAGTTCCGCATGGTCGACCGCATCCATCGCGTACTGCCCGAGGCGAGCCTGGTGTTCAACGATTCCGGCCTTGCGCTCGATGCCGTGCTCGACGGCCGGGGCATGGCGCAACTGCCGTGCTACCAGGTAGCCGACCACATCGCCAGCGGACATCTCAAGGTGGTGATGGCGGACTACCTGCCCGATCCGGTGGTGCACTACATCTGCTACCCGAGCCGCCAGCACCTGCCGGCCCGGATACGCGTCTTCATCGACTTCATCGCCGAGCACATCCCGCGCGCGGCATTTCAATTGCCAATCGAGTAGCGCTGCGCCCCGGACATCTAGCGCAGCGCCTTCTGCACCGCGCTGACCGCGATGGCCAGCACGGCCACCATGGCGAGTCCCCGGAAGTGGTCGAGGTTGGCGAGCAGCACCGACTGCTGCGTCAGCATCTGCGCGATCTGCGCCAGGGCGGCGTCGGCCGCGCGGGCCGGGTCCATCGAGGCCGAGAGCACCGCGGTGATGCGCGCGTGAACCTCCTGGAAGTGCGGGTTGCCGGGATGGATCTCGCCCTGCAGCCGGGTGTAGTGCCAGACCGTGAGCCATTGCTGGCCCACCGTGGCCAGCATGACCCCGAGCGCCTTGCCCACTTCGCCCATCATGTTCTTGGTCTGCTGGGCATGCGAGAAGACGGATTCGTCGCGTCCGAGCGCCATGAACGTGTGCATTGCCGTGGTGGGCATCATGGTCATGATGAAAACGCCATACAGCCCCAGCGCGGGCAGCACGTGCAGCCAGGGATCGGGCGCGGGTGGCAGGCGGCTCAGCAGCCATGCCGACGCGGCAAGCGCGGCGAAGCCCGTCATGAAGTACTTGCGGGGCCCGGGCCAGCGCGGCAGCATCCGCGACATGGCCACCCACGTCAGCACGCCGCCCGCCAGCCCCAGCGCGAACAGGTTGCCGGTGGTGCTCCACGAGTATCCCAGCGAGCGTTGCATGACCAGCGGCAGCAGGTAACCATTCGACCCCAGCGTCATGTAGCAGAACGTGAACAGTGCGAGTCCGGCCAGATAGCGCGGTTCCACCAGGCTGCCCAGCTTCAGCAGGGGGCGGGCGCTGCGGGTCTCGGCCCAGATGAAGCCGCCCAGTGCCGCCACGCCGGCCAGGGCGCCGAGCACTAGTCCGAGCCGGTTGGCGTAGAAATCGTAGTAGGAGCGTTGCAGCACGTAGAGCAGCAGGAAGCTGCCAGCGGCCAGCGCCACCAGCCGCAGCGGATGGGCGCCGGAGCGTTGCCCGGCCGGGACCTTGTCGGCCGGCAGCACGTGCGTGGCCGCCAGCATCGCCAGCACGGCGGCGGCGGTCAGCCAGAAGATCATCGGCCAGCGGTCCGCCGACACGATGGTGGCCGCCAGCCATGGCGCCGAGGCCAGTCCGCAGCAGACGCCCGACGCCAGCGCCGTGATGCCGTGGATGCGGCCCGGCCCCGGTGGTATCAGGTTTACCGCCAGGCGCGCCGACGTCATCATGCCCGCGCAGCCAACCGCCATGACCATGCGACCGGCCAGCAGCGTCTCGTAGCTCCACGCGGTGCCGCACGCCATCGCCCCCACCGCGGCGATGCCCAGCGCACCGCGCACATAGCCGCGCCAGCCCAGCCGTTCCACGCACCAGCGCTGCAGTGCGATGCCGACGATGGCAATGCTGGCGTAGGCGGCGGCGATGAGGCTGAACTCCTCGGGACTGGCGCCGATCTCGCCCATGATCGGGCCGGCGGCAAAGGACACCATGCCGTTCTGGATGAAATCGATCGCCGTCAGTGCGCCGATCAGGAGC
The DNA here is from genome assembly GCF_004217045.1 of Cupriavidus agavae. Classification (GTDB taxonomy): domain Bacteria; phylum Pseudomonadota; class Gammaproteobacteria; order Burkholderiales; family Burkholderiaceae; genus Cupriavidus; species Cupriavidus agavae. Next base: position 396,380 of record NZ_SGXM01000002.1, on the reverse strand, counting down.
AGAAGCAAAGGGTTGGGCATGGCGTTACAGGTTCTCCTGGACGATACGCTCCACCAGCGCGTCGGCGCGGGCCAGTTCGTCGGCAAAGACCGTGGTGCGGTACTGCTGCGCGGCATCGTTGATGGCGACCAGACGCTTGCCATCGCGCGAGCGTGTGTCAACCGACGCCTTCATCGACAGCCCGATCTGCAGCGGATGGGCGGCGACCTCGGCGGGATCGAGCGCAATGCGTACCGGCACGCGCTGCACCACCTTGATCCAGTTGCCGGTGGCGTTCTGCGCGGGCAGCAGTGCGAAGGCGCTGCCGGTGCCGGCGTCCTGGCCCAGCACACGGCCGTTGAAGACCACGCTGTTGCCGTAGAGGTCGGTCGTCAGCCTGACCGGCTGCCCCACGCGAATGTCGCGCAACTGCGATTCCTTGAGGTTGGCGGTGACCCAGAGCTGTTCGAGCGGCACCACCGACATCATCGGCACCCCGGCACCGACGCGCTGGCCCACCTGTACCGAGCGCTTCGTCACCACCCCGCCAACCGGCGCGGCGATCCGCGTGCGCGTGAGGGCCACGCTGGCGTGCCGCAATTGCGAGGCGGCGGCCAGCACATCGGGATGCGAGGCCACCGAGGTACGCTCGACTACCGCCTGGTTGCGCCTCAACTGCTCGTTGGCCACGGCCAGCGAGGCCTGCGCGCTGCGGATGGCATGCCGCGCATGCACCAGTTCCTCGCCCGAGATGGCGCCATTGGTCACCAGCGCCGAACGCCGCGCCATGTCTTCCCGGGCGCGCGCCAGGTCGACACTGCGCAGTTCCACGGTAGCCCGGTCCTGCCGTGCTGCGGCAAACTGGCCGCGAACCAGCCGCACGGTGCGCGCCAGTTGCGCCTGCGCGGCGGCTTCCGCCACCTGCGCGTCGACGCCATTGAATTCCACGAGCAGCTCGCCGGCGGCGACGAGGTCGGTGTTGTCCGCAAGAATGGCCGTCACCACGCCACTGACCTGCGGCGTGACCTGCACCACGTTGCCCTCGACGTAGGCGTCCTCGGTCGATACCCAGTGCCGTCCGTGCTGCCACCAGTAGACGGCCGCGCCAGCCACCGCGAGGGTGCCCAGTGATACGGCGAGGGCGATGCGTAGCGGTCGCCGGCGGGGCGGCGCGGGCACGGCTGCCGCGATGGCCGGCCTGTTCTCGGTGGGGGCGTTCATGAAGGATTCCTTTGGGTGAGGCGCGCGCCGCCGGTATTCGTGGTTTCCCCGTAACCGCCGCCCAGCGCGCGCACCAGTTCGAGATGCAGCGCATGGGCCTGCGTGTCGAGGTCGATCAGCAACTGCTTCTGCTGCAGCACCTGTCCTTCGGCGGACAGAACCTGCAGATAGTTGCCGACACCGTGCCGGTAGCGCGACAGCGCAAGGTCGTACGCCTCCTGGGTCAACTGCAGCGACAGTCGTTGCTCGCCGGTGCGCGTCTCCAGCCAGCCCAGCGCCACCAGCTGGTTGACCACGTCGTGCAGCGCCGTGACCAGCGTGGCGTTGTACTGCTCCACGGCGGCGTCGTACTCCGCATGCCGCACGCCAAGGTTGGCGCGTAGTCGGCCGCCGTCGAAGACCGGCAGCGAGAGCGCCGGCCCGATGCCCAGCGTCCGGCTGCCCGCCGTGAAGAGATCCGACAGGCTCAGGCTCTGCAGGCCCGCGAATGCCGTGAGGCTGATGTTGGGATAGAACTGCGCGCGAGCCGCCTTGATATCCTGCGCGGCGGCTTCCACGCGCCAGCGCTGCGCCACCACATCAGGACGCCGGCCAATCAGTTCGGCCGGCACGTCGGTCGGCACGGCAGCGGAGAAGTGACGCTGCAGCCGTGGCGGTGCGATGTCGCGGCCGGCATCGGGGCCTTTCCCGGCCAGTGCGGCAAGCTGGTTCTGCGTCAGGGCAATCACTTCGTCAATGGCCGCGATCCGTTCGCGGGTCACGGGCAGCGCTGCCTCGGCCTGCTTCATGTCGAGGCGCGAGTCGAGCTGGGCCGCCACGCGGTGCTGGATCAGCGCCAGCGTGTCCTGCCGCTGGCGATAGGTCTCGGTGGCCAGCGCGCGCAGCGCGTGCGCCGCATCGAGCTTCAGGTAGGTACGTACCACGGACGTGGTGAGCATCAGTTCGGCCGCCTGGTACTCCACTTCGGCGGCGCGGGCGCGGTCCAGTGCCGCTTCGAACGTGGCGCGGTTGCGGCCCCAGAAGTCGAGTTCGTAGCCAAGGCCGATCACCACGTCGCTGTTCCACTTCCAGCTGCCGGCCAGCGGCGGAGGGACGGCACCGTTCTCGCTGAAGCGCTGGCGCGTGGTGCGCGCATTGAGGCTGGCCTGCGGGAACAGCCGCGCTTCGGCCTGGCTGGTCAGCGCCTGCGCCTGGCGCACACGCGCCGCCGCCACGCCCAACGTTGGCTGGTTGGCCAGCGCGGTGTCCACGAGCGTGTCGAGCTGGGGATCGCCGAAGTCGCGCCACCAGGCACGCGCCGGCCAGGCGGCTGGCGTGGCGGGCACGTGGCGCAGGCTGGCTGACGCGGCCAGCGCGTCGGCATCGTCGAGCGTGGCGCGGGTTGCGAGCCCGCCCATGCTGGCACAGGCTGACAACAGCAGGGCCGGCACCGACCACGCGACGCGTTGCGCGAGCGCTCCGGCCCGCTTGCTGGGGGAATCCTTCATTGCTGCCTCTCCACTACCGTGTCCGTCATGGCGAAAGCCCCATGACGGCGTTGTGAAGAAGGCTAGCTGCCGCGGTGGCCGGGCGGAAGACACCCGCGCCTGGACATGGTGTTGCCGTGAGGGCACCAATGCGCGCGGGCGGCCGCGCCAGCGGTCAGCCGTTCGGGCCGCGTGCGAGGATCTTGTACAGATGCGAGCGCGAGATCCGCAACTGCGCGGCGGCGCGCTTCTTGTTGCCGTCGTGACGGGCGATGGCGTCGAGCACGGCCGCATGGGCCAGCTCGCGCATGCCGGCGTCGGGGGCGTGGGCCGCCGGCGCGGCCGACGCCGGGGCGGGTGCCGGTTGCGCCGCGGCGTCCGGTGCCGGGCTCACGGCATTGTCGATCTCCGAGGTGGGCAGCCGGCGCGCCGCCTCGCCCCGGGCGAAGTCGGCCACGCGCAGGATCTGGCCGTCGCAGAACACCAGGGCTTCCTCCACGCGTTGGCGCAACTGGCGCACATTGCCCGGCCACGGCTGGCCGGCGAGATGGCGCGCCACATCGTGCTCGATGCGGGGCGGCGGCATGCGATTGCGTGCGCAGAACGCCTCGACGAAATGCTGCAATAGCGCGGGGATGTCCTCGCGCCGCTGCCGCAGCGCGGGAATGCGCAGCACCACGCCGCTGAGCCGGTAGTAGAGATCGAGCCGGAAGCGCCCGGCGTCGATCAGTTCGGAGATATCGCGATTGGTGGCGGACACAAGCCGGAACTCCACACGCTGGGCGCGGCGGCTGCCGAGCCGTTCGACCATGTGGTCTTCCAGCACGCGCAGCAGCTTGACCTGCATTTCCATCGGGATATCGGCCACTTCGTCGAGAAAGACGGTGCCGCCCGCCGCCTGTTCGAGCTTGCCTGCCTGCCCCTGCCGCTGGCTGCCCGTGAACGCCCCGGGTGCGTAGCCGAACAGCTCCGATTCGATCAGCGTGGCGGGCAGCGCCGCAAGGTTGAGGCTGACCAGCGGACGTGCCGCGTCACCGGCGTCGCTGCCGGCGGCATGGATCGCCCGCGCCACCAGTTCCTTGCCCGTGCCGCTCTCTCCGAGGATCAGCACCGGCACGTCGAGCCGCGCCACGGTCTGGATCTCGCGCCGCAGCCGCTGCATCGGGGCGCTCTCGCCGATCAGGCCCAGCGCGGGCGGCTCGCCGCGCAGGCCGCTGAACTCCCGCTGGTAGCGGGCCACCTCCGAGCGCAGCGCCGAGAGTTCCTCGTGCATGCGCACCAGCGCCTCGGGCCCCTTGAACATGACCTGGCCGATGGCGCCCACTACCTCGCCGTGCTCGCGGATCGGGATGCGGTTCACCACGCGCGTCGCACCGTTGAACTGCTGCAACTGCCCGATCTCGGCCTTGCCCGTCGCCACCACGTGCGGCAGGCGCGAGTTGGGAATGACCTCGGCGGCAGGGCGGCCGATACCGGCGCCCGCCTCCAGCCCGAGGAATTTCTCGTGGACGGGGCTCAGGAAGCGCACCTGTCCATTGCGGTCCACCACGGTCACGGCCTGATACGGGCCGTTGAGGAAATAGTCGAGGATGGCGCCCGCGAACGGCACGCTACGCAGGAAATCGAGCAGCACGGTCTCGGCCCCGGCGCGGTGCAGCACGAGGAGCCGGCACGCGTCGTCCTCGAAGCCGAGCCCGAGATAGTGCTGGCCGCCGGCCGCCACGGGGAACAGTGCGCGGGCGGGATCGGTTCTGGCTGCGTGCTGCCAGGCGGCATCCGCCGCAGCGGCAACGGCTGGGTCGGAACAGATGCCGAAGCTGGCGGGCGGGGCACCGGGCGCGCCAAAAACCAGCACGCCCAGCGCCGTCGGTGGTGTTGTCACTGAGGACACCGTGTCTCCTTGCGTGTCCCCGGTGAGGACATCTATATGTCGTTATGGAGGACATCTTAGCGGCGCCCCATCGATTTCTCAATCGAATCAATGGCAGGAGCGCCTGGCATGACTCGTGCGGTACATGTCGCAAACCATCTGACGCGACGAAAGAGAGACACATGAGTTGGCAGCCTGAAGTCGATGAACTGGCGTACCGCAGGCGCCTGGCCGCGCGCATGGGTGGCGAAGACAAGGTCGAACGCCATCGGGCGGCCGGCAAACTCACGGTGCGAGAGCGTATCGGGCAGCTTGCCGACGCGGCGTCATTCCGCGAAGTGGGCGGGCTCAGCGGCAGCGGCCGCTATGACAGCAACGGGCGGCTGGTGGACCTGATTCCGTCGAATCTCGTCATGGGCCGCGCCAGCATCGACGGCAGGCCCGTGGTGCTGGTCGGGGATGATTTCACGGTACGGGGCGGTGCCAACGATGGCGCGGTGGGCGACAAGCTCGTGCACGCCGAGAAAATGGCGCGCGAACTGCGCCTGCCGATGATCCGGCTGGTCGACGGCACGGGCGGCGGCGGGTCGGTGCGCAATATCGAGATCAAGGGCCATACGCTGATTCCGACGATGCGCGTCTGGCAGCACGTGGTCGAGAACATGGCGGCGGTGCCGGTGGTGTCGCTGGCGCTGGGCTCGGTGGCCGGCATGGGCGCCGCGCGGGTGGCGGCCAGCCACTACTCCGTGATGGTCAGGGAGACCTCGCAACTGTTCAACGAGGGGCCGCTGTCGGTCGTGGCGCGCGTGGGGCAGACCGTGACCAAGCACGAGCTCGGTGGCAGCCAGGTACACACGCGCAATGGCGTGGTCGATGACGAGGTACCCACGGAGCAGGAAGCGTTTGCGCGGGCACGGCGCTTCCTGTCGTACCTGCCGGCGTCGGTGCATGACCTGCCGTCGCGCCTTGCGCCCACCGACGATCCCGCGCGGCGTGACGAGTGGCTGCTCGCGGCCATCCCGCGCGACCCACGCGCCGACTATGCCATTCGCCCGATCCTCGAAGCACTGGTCGATCGGGACTCGTTCTTCGAGACAGGCCGGCAATGGGGCGGCGCGGTGGTGACGGGGCTGGCACGGCTCGATGGCTGGCCGGTGGCCGTGATTGCCAGCGACCCGTCGTGCCACGGTGGCAGTTGGGACAACGCCAGCGCCGACAAATTCACGCGCTTCGTCGATCTCGCGCAGACGTTCCACCTGCCGGTCGTCAATCTGGTCGACACGCTGGGGCTGCAGGTGGGCATCGAAGCCGAGGCGGCCGGCGTGATGCGTCAGGGCGTGCGCGCGCTGGCTGCCGTCTACCAGACCACGGTGCCGTGGTGTTCGCTCCTGCTGCGCCGCGCCTACGGGGTGGCAGCGGCCGGCCACCAGCACATGGGGCGCTTCAACTTCCGCTACGCGTGGCCGTCCGCCAACTGGGGCGCGCTGCCCATCGAGGGCGGGCTCGACGTGGCTTACAAGGCCGAGATCGAAGGCGCGGATGACCCTGTGCAGAAACGTGCCGAAATCGAACAGCGCGTGCGCAGCCTGACCTCGCCATTCCGCAGCGCGGAAGCGTTCGTCATCGAAGACATCATCGACCCGCGCGACACCCGCGCGCTGCTGTGCGAGTTCGCCAACCTGGCGGCGCCGTTACGCGAGGCCGGACCGACCCGCTTCGGCATCCGGCCCTGACCGCGCCCCGGCGAGACCAACACAATGACAACGAGGAGACCACGGAATTGAAAAAGCTCTTGATCGCCAATCGGGGCGAGATTGCATTGCGCGTGATTCGCGCGGCGCGCGATCTCGGTATCGGCACGGTGGCCGTGTATTCGCAGGACGACGCCAGCGCGCTGCACCGGGTGCTGGCTGACGAGGCGGTGGCGCTGGAAGCCGCCGGCCCCGCTGCCTATATTGATATCGCCGCGATCGTCGCCGCCGGCAAGGCCACGGGCTGTGACGCGGTGCATCCCGGCTACGGCTTCCTGAGCGAGCGGGCCGATTTCGCCGAAGCCTGCCTGGCCGCTGGCATCGGCTTCGTCGGCCCCGACATCGAACACCTGGCCCTGTTCGGCGACAAGGGCCGCGCGCTGGAACTGGCCGCGCAGAGCGACGTGCCGGTGATGCCCGCCACGCGCGGCAATGCGTCGCTCGAAGAGATCACCGGGTTCTTCGATGCCCAAGGCGGGGCGGGCGTGGTCATCAAGGCCGTGGGCGGCGGCGGCGGGCGCGGCATGCGTGTGGTACGGCGCCGCGAGGAACTGGCCGAAGCGTATGCACGGTGCCGCTCGGAGGCGGCTTCCGCCTTCGGTATCGACGCGCTGTACGCCGAGCGGCTGGTCGTGCGGGCCCGCCATATCGAGGTGCAGATTGCCGGCGACGGCACGCACGTCATTGCGCTGGGCGAGCGCGACTGCACGTTGCAGCGGCGCTTCCAGAAGCTCGTCGAGATCGCGCCGAGCCCTGTGCTGCAGCCGGCGCTGCGCGAGGCAATTCTCCGCGCCGCGCTGCGGCTGGCCCGGCGCGTCAACTACCGCAGCCTGGGCACCTTCGAGTTCCTGGTGGAAGAGACCGAGGCGGGCGAGCAGAAGGGGTTCGTGTTCATCGAGGCCAATCCGCGCCTGCAGGTCGAACATACGATCACCGAGCAGGTCACCGGCGTCGATCTCGTGGCGTTGCAATTGAGCGTGGCCGCCGGCGGCACGCTCGCCGATGCCGGGCTGGACCCCGCCGCGCCGCCGCAACCGCGCGGCTTTGCCATCCAGGCGCGGATCAATGCGGAGACGACCGACGCACAGGGGCTGGCGCGCCCGGCACACGGCCGGCTGGAGCGCTTCGATGTGCCGTCGGGGCCGGACGTGCGCGTGGATTCTCACGGCTATGCCGGCTACGCGCCGTCGCCGAACTTCGATACGCTGCTGGCCAAGCTGATCGTGCGTAGCACCGCGCCGCGTTTCGACGCCGCCGTTCGCCGGTTGCAGCGCAGCCTGGCCGAGTTCCGCATTGCCGGCGTACCGACCAATCTCGACCTGCTGCGCGCACTGGTGCAGCGCGACGACTTCCTGACGCAGGACGTTCATACGCGGCACTTCGAAGCCATCCTGCCCGAGCTGACTGCCGCCGCGGCGGCGCTTGCCGACGCCGACCGCGCCCAGCAGGCGCTGTTCAACGGCGCCGCGCGGCCCCATGCCACGACACCGCAACCCGCGCATCCCGAGGAGACGGTTGACGAAGGGCTGGTAGCCGTCCGCGCTCCGCTGACCGGCCGTGTGGTGGACATCGCCGTGCAACTGAACGACGTGGTCAGGCCCGGCCAGACCGTCGCCGTGCTCGACGCGATGAAGATGGAGCACGCGATTGCCGCCGCGTGCAGCGGCCGCGTGGTGGATCTCCGGCTCGACAAAGGCGCCATGGCGTCGGAGAACCAGATCCTGATCGTGATCGAGCAGGCCGAGGGCGACGGCGTGTCCGTGGATGCCACACGCAAGGTGGACCGGCAGGCGATCCGTGCCGACCTGCAGCGCGTGCTCGACCGCCATGCCTACCTTGAGGATGCCCAGCGGCCGCAGGCCGTGGCGCGCCGCCGCTCGCGCGGGCAGCGCACGGCGCGCGAGAACGTGGCCGACCTTTGCGATGCGGACAGCTTCGTCGAGTATGGCGGGCTGGCGCTGGCCGCGCAGGCATCGCGCCGCGCGCACCAGGACCTCGTGGAGAACACGCCCGCTGACGGATTGATCACAGGCATCGGCAACGTCAACGGCGAACTGGTCGGCCGCGAACACGCGCGCAGCGCGGTGATGGCCTACGACGCCACGGTAATGGCCGGCACACAAGGCAAGCGCAACCACATCAAGACCGACCGCATCGTGGAAGTGGCGCTGCGCGACGAATTGCCGCTGGTGCTGTTCGCCGAAGGCGGCGGCGGCCGGCCCGGCGATGTGGACTACCCCTCGGTGTCGGGCCTGTATCAACCCTCGTTCGCCGCGTTCGCCGAACTGAGCGGCAACGTGCCGGTGGTCGGCATCGTGTCGGGACGCTGCTTTGCCGGCAACGCCGCGTTCCTGGGCTGCTGCGACGTGATCATTGCCGACAAGTCGACCAATATCGGCATGGCGGGACCGGCCATGATCGAAGGCGGCGGCCTGGGCGTGTACCGCCCCGAAGACGTGGGGCCGGCAGCGGTGCAGTACGCCAATGGCGTGATCGACGTGCTCGTGGAGGACGAAGCCGAGGGCGTGCGCGTGGCACGGCACTACCTGTCGATGTTCCAGGGGCGCGTGGCGCAGTGGAGCGCGCCCGACCCGATCGACCTGCGCCATGTGGTGCCGGAGAACCGGCTGCGGGTCTACGACACGCGCAAGGCCATCGAGGGCATTGCCGATGTGGGCAGCGTGCTGCTGCTGCGCGGCGGCTTCGGCGCCGGTATCCACACGGCGCTGGCGCGCGTGGAAGGCCAGCCGGTGGGCATCATCGCCAACAACCCGTACCACCTGGGTGGCGCCATCGACGCCGACGCAGCCGACAAGGCGTCGCGCTTCATGCAACTCTGCGACGCGCACGGGCTGCCGATCGTGTCGCTGATCGATACGCCGGGGTTCATGGTCGGCCCGGAGGTGGAGGCTCGCGCGCAGGTGCGGCATGTCTCGCGCATGTTCCTGACGGCGGCCAAGCTGCGCGTGGCCCTGCTGGCAGTGACCCTGCGCAAGGGCTATGGGCTTGGCGCCATGGCGATGGCTGGCGGCGGCTTCCGTTCGGCAAGCTTCACGGTGTCGTGGCCGACGGGCGAATTTGGCCCGATGGGGCTGGAGGGCGCGGTACGGCTCGGGTTCAAGAAGGAGCTGGAGGCGGTGCCGGACGGCCCCGAGCGCAAGGCCCTGTTCGACCGCCTGGTGGCGCAGTCGTACGAGCGCGGCCACGCGATCAACACGGCAGCCGCCGTGGAGATCGACGCGGTCATCGATCCGGCCCAGACGCGCAAGTGGCTCGTGCAGGGCATCGCTTCGGCGGCGCTGCGCGGGGATCGGCCACGCCGCGGCTTCGTAGACGCCTGGTAGGCCGGGAGGACGCCATGACACCCAACCTTCCCGACCTGGACGGACTCGCGCTCGCCGGATTGCGGGTGCTGGAAATCGGCACCGGCCCGGCGCTGGCCTACGCCGGCAAGCTGTTCGCGGATTTCGGCGCGGAGGTCATCAAGGTGGAAAGCCCGGATGGCGACGCGTGGCGCGGCATGCCGCCGCTGGTGCCGCGGGCCGGATCGGCGCGGCAGGACAGCGCGCTGTTTGCCTGGCTCAATACGAACAAGCGCAGCGTCACCGCGCGCACCGACGAAGCATGGTTGACGCAGCTCGCCCAGACCTGCGATGTCGTGCTCGATGCCCGGGCGCTCGATGCCGGGTTGGCCGTGCTCGACGCGCCGGTGTGGCAGCCCGCCGGAGAGGCCGCCCCGCATCATGCGCCGATCGAGATCGTGCTGACCTGGTTCGGCGAGACCGGCCCATACCGCCACTACGCCGGTTCCGAGGCGGTGTGCCGCGCGCTGGCCGGCGCCGTGCACGGCAGCGGTCCCGTTGACGGGCCGCCGCATATGCCGCACGACCTGCAGAGTGCGATCGTCCTCGGCCTGACGAGTTTCTCGGCGGCCGTCGCCGCGTTGCTGGGCCGCCGGGACGGTAGCCGCCGCTACGTGCTGAGCGCCCATGAGGCGGTGTTCAGCGTGGTGGAGATGGAGGCCGGCATGGTGCAGGACAAGCGCCATCCGCTGCGCCGCCTGGGCGTGAACCGCTTCTGCGGCACGCATCCGGCCGGCATCTACGAGACCGCGCAAGGGTGGATCGGCATCTTCACGCACACGCTGCCGCAATGGCAGGCGCTTTGCCAGGCGATCGGGCGACCCGATCTGGCCGATGATCCGGGCTATGTGAACGGTCCCGAGCGCATGGCCCGCGCGGACGAGATCGATGCGCTGCTGAAGCCGGCCTTCCTGACACGCACCGCCGCCGAGTGGTTCCGGTTGCTCGGCGACCTGAAACATCCCGCGGTGCTGGTGCCGACCATGGAGGAGCTGCTGCAGCAGGCCGTGCATCGCGAGCGCGGGGCCTTCGTGCCGGTGGAAGTCGACGGGAGCCGCTTCGAAGGGCCGGTGGTGCCGCTGCGGCTCGATGCGGCCGGGCCGCTGGCCGGCGGTACGGCGCCGATGCTGGGCCAGCACGACGCGTTCTATCGCGGCGCGGGGCTCGACCGCGCGCCGCAGCCGGCGTTGCGGCGGGCGCGGGCCGGCAAGCTGCCGCTCGAAGGTGTTCGCGTGATCGACCTGACGATGGGCTGGGCGGGGCCGCTGGCGTCGCGCACGCTGGCGGATTTTGGTGCCGAAGTCATCAAGGTGGAGAGCACGGGCTACCCGGACTGGTGGCGTGGCGCGCATTTCACGGAACAGTTCTACCGCGAACGGCTGTACGAGAAGAACACCAACTTCAACCTGATGAACCGCAACAAGCGCGGCATCACGCTGGACCTGACGCGGCCCGAAGGCAAGGCGCTGCTGCTCGACCTGGTGGCGCAGGCCGATGCGGTGATCGAGAACTACTCCGCCGAGGTCTTGCCGAAGCTCGGCCTCGACTACGCCGCGCTGCGGGCGCGCAATGAACGGCTTGTGATGGTATCGATGCCGGCATTCGGCCTCGGCAATGCCTGGAGCAACACGCGCGCCTATGGCGGCACGCTCGAACAGGCCAGCGGCCTGCCGCTCTATACCGGGCATCCGGACGGGCCGCCGGCCATGACCTCGTATGCCTATGGTGATCCGGTTGGCGGCCTCAATGCGGGCGCGGCCATCCTGCTGGCGCTGTTCGACCAGCAAGCCACGGGCAAGGGCCGCCACGTCAATTTGTCGCAGGTCGAGGCCATGCTGTCGATGGCCGCTCCGTTCATCGTCTCGCAGTCGGCGTCGGGCGGCGTGCCGGCACGCCATGGCAACCGCCATCCGGTCAACACTCCGCATGGCTGCTTCCGCTGCGCCGGAGACGACGCGTGGGTGGTGGTCGACGTGACGGACGACACCTGGCCCGGCCTGTGCCGCGCGCTGGCGCGTGGTGACCTCGCGGCGGACGCCGGTCTCGCAAACGCCACCGGCAGGAGGGCGCATGAGCGCCGGATCGGCGCGGTGATCGACGAATGGTGCGCGACGCTGGACGCCGATGAGGCGATGTGTCGGCTGCAGGCCGCCGGCGTGGCGGCAGGCGTGGTGCGCCCGATGTGGCAGGTGCTGGAAGACCCGCATCTGGCCGCGCGTGGCTTCTGGCGCGTGCTCGAACGGGCGCACGGCGGCGCCTACACCGCCAGCACGGCCTGGTTCCGGGAGACAGCCGAGGCAATGCCGGTGCGATGTCCGGCGCCGACGCTCGGCCAGCATACCGACGAGGTGCTGGCCCGCGTGCTCGGGCTGGGCGGGCAGCGGCTTGCCGAACTCGCATCGCAGGACATCACGGGCCAGGTGGCGCGGCGCAAGACCTCGGGAAGCGCTCGCAACGCGGGCTGACGCGCGCTTCGCCATCAGCAATTCGCCAATAACAACGAAGGAGACGAAACATGAGCAAGGCAACGAAGGCAGGCAAGGGAATGGTCGTGGCGTCGCTGCTGGCGCTGGCGGGCACGATGGCTGCGCCGGCCATGGCGCAGAACGGGGGATGGCCCGGCAAGCCGATCCGCATGATCGTGCCGTTCCCGGCGGGGTCGTTCACGGACACCGTCGCGCGTGTGGTATCGGAGCGGCTGACGAAATCGCTCGGCCAGCCCGTGGTGGTGGAGAACAAGGCCGGCGCCAACGGCCTGATCGGTGCGACCGAAGTGGCCCGCGCGGCGCCGGATGGCTACACGGTAATGGTGACCAATTCGAGCAGTGTCACGATCAATCCGCAGGTCTACAAGAAAGGCGGTTACAAGCCGCGCGATTTCGCGCCGGTCACGCTGATCCTGGAAGCACCGTTCATCCTCGTCACGAATCCGGACTGGTCGCAGAAGCACGCCGTGAATACGGTGCAGGAGCTGTCGCGCTATGCGTCGCAGCAGCCGGGCAAGGTCAGCTACGGCTCGGCCGGGCCGGGCAACATCGCGCACCTGAGTTTTGCCATGCTCAACAACCGCGCGAAGATCCAGACCACGCATATCCCCTACAAGTCGGCCGCGCAGGCGCAGATGGCGGTGATCAGCGGCGAACTCGACACCGCCTTCGACACCTGGAGCGCGCTGCCGCAGATCAAGGCCGGCAAGCTCAAGCCCATTGCGGTCAGCGGCACGAAGCGCATGGCCCAGCTGCCCGACGTGCCCACCGTGGAGGAAGCGGGCTACAAGCCGTTCGACTCGACGTTCTGGATTGGCCTGCTGGCGCCGGCCGGCACCCCGCCGCAGATCGTGCAGAAGCTCCACGCCGCCACCCAGGGCATCGTCGACGACGACAAGGCCCGCGCCGCACTGGGCCAGCAGGGCGAGGTGGTGATGATCGACCCGGCCCGCTTCGCCAAGCGGGTGGAACAGGAGGAAGCCAGCTGGGGCGCCGTGATCCAGCGGGAGGGCATTACGCTGGACTGAGCAGAGGCGGGGCTGGCGGTGAAAGGGGGGGCGCATTCCGCCCGCCCGGTCGCTGATCCATCCTTGCGCCCGCGCCAATGTGCGAGAATGAGCGCCACCCTGGCGATGGAGCCCTGCCCAGGGCGATCGAGAGAGGCGTTCGTGGAAGTTTTTCGTTTTTTCCGCAGGAAGCGGGTCAAGCCTGCTTCCGTTCCGAAGTCCAGGCCCGCAGCCGAGCCGGTTGCGGGTGCGGAGACCCGTACGCGGGATTTCCAGGACACGGCGGGCTCGTACGATCGCGTATTCGGGCGGGTGATGGCGACCGTGGAGGGTATTTCGGACGCCGAGGCCGACGAAATCCTGGCGCTCGTGAAAAGCAGCGGCTCCGACGGGCTGAACCTGGCCGGCTACTTCGAGCAGGTTTACGCCCGCTATTTCAAGGGCCGCGCGTGGACCTGGACCGAGTATGACGACTGGGCCCGCATCTTTGCGGAGCTGGGCGCGTTCCCCTCGACCTGGACCGATATCGACAAGCCACGCAAGCCCAAGACGCGCGCCGAGGAGCTGCTCGGGCAGCGCAGCGGCGAGATTCGCGCCTTTCTCGACGCCGAGGGCGTGCAGTACCTGCCTTCGGCCAAGAAGGAGCAACTGGTGGCGATTGCCGAGCTCACGCCCGGGCTCGAAGGCTCGGCGCTCTGGCAGTCGGTGCTGGACAAGCGCCGCGAGGAAACCGTTGCGTCCCTGGAACGCCGCCCCCGGTTGCTCTACGACCTGCTGATGCGCACGATAGCCTACCGGGCCAAGAGCGAGCGCGAGCTGCAGCGCGCCAAGGCGGCCGGGGTCAAGCGTTTCGACGTCATGCTGGCCATCGAGGCCGACCGCAGGTTCGTGGAGATCGCGCGCCAGAAAGATCCCCAGGCGGTGCCGCCGTTCTACCCCAACGATTTCACGCTGCTGCGGCCGATCATCGACAACCAGAAGAACGGCAGATAGTTTTTTTTTGGCCGCCATGGCCGGCCGTCACGCGGGTGGCAGTTACAATTTGGCGATGCATGCTGCATTCCGCCTTCTCCGCCTCCCTTGCCCCCGCTGACCCATGGATCACAACCTGACCCTCATCACCACGCTGGCCGCAGGCTTCGGTATCGCTCTGGTGCTCGGTTTTCTGGCCGAACGCATGAAGATACCGGCCCTGGTGGGCTACCTGGTCTCGGGCATCATCATTGGCCCCGGCACGCCCGGATTCGTCGCCGATGTCCACCTTGCTTCCCAGTTGTCTGAAATCGGCGTGATGCTGCTGATGTTCGGTGTCGGCCTGCATTTCTCGCTGCGCGACCTGCTGGCGGTGAAGCGTATCGCCATTCCCGGCGCCGTGGTGCAGATGGGCATCGCCACCGCGCTGGGCATGCTGATCGCCTGGGCATGGGGCTGGAGCTGGGGCACCGGGCTGATCTTCGGGCTGTCGCTCTCGTGCGCGAGTACCGTGGTGCTGCTCAAGGCGCTGGAAAGCCGCAACGTGCTGGAAACGATGAACGGCCGCATTGCCGTGGGCTGGCTCGTGGTGGAAGACCTGGCCACGGTGCTGGTGCTGGTGCTGATGCCGCCGCTGGCGGGCCTGCTGGGTGGGGCGACCAATGGCGAGGCGCAGACCGCGCAGTCGATCGGCATCACCATCCTGCAGACGCTGCTGCAGGTGGTGGCCTTCATCGCCCTGATGCTGATTGCGGGCCGCCGCGTGTTGCCGTGGCTGCTGTGGCAGATTGCCAAGACCGGCTCGCGCGAGCTGTTCACGCTTTCGGTGGTGGCCGCGGCGATCGGGATCGCCTTCGGCGCCGCGCAGATCTTCAGCGTCTCGTTTGCGCTGGGCGCGTTCTTCGCGGGCATGGTCATGCGTGAATCGGAGTTCAGCCACCGGGCCGCCGAGGAATCGCTGCCGCTGCGCGATGCGTTCTCGGTGCTGTTCTTCGTCTCGGTCGGCATGCTGTTCAAGCCCGCCATCCTGCTGGAGCAGCCGCTGCACGTGCTGGCCGTGGTGGCCGTCATCATCATCGGCAAGTCCCTGGCGGCCTTCGTGCTGGTACTGGCGTTCCGCTACCCGCTGAACACCGCGCTGACCGTGTCGGCCAGCCTGGCGCAGATCGGCGAGTTCTCGTTCATCCTGGCGGGCCTCGGCGTGGCGCTCAAGCTGCTGCCGCCCGATGCCATGAGCCTGATCCTGGCCGGCGCATTGATCTCGATCGCGCTCAATCCGCTGTTGTTCGCGGCGCTGGAACCCGTGCGCAACTGGATCCTGGCCCGCTCGGCGCTCGCGCGCGACCTCGAACAGCGTGGCGACCCCTACGCCGAACTGCCGATGACCACTGAGCGCCGCTTCCTGCAAGGCCAGGTCGTGCTGGTCGGCTATGGCCGGGTAGGCAAGCGGATTGCCCGGGCAATGCAGGAGCGGGGCATTCCGTTCGTGATCGCCGACGAGAACCGCGAGCGCGTCGAGAGCCTGCGGAAAGAGGGCTTTGCGGCGGTGTCCGGCAACGCGGCCGATCCGGCGGTACTGATCCAGGCCCATATCGCCAATGCGGCCATGCTCGTGGTGGCGGTGCCGGAGCCGCTCTACGTGCGCCAGATGGTGGAGACGGCACGCACGCTGAATCCCGGCATCGAGATCGTGCTGCGCACCCACAGCGAGGATGAGTCCGAACTGCTGCGCAAGGAGAATCTGGGCACGGTGTTCTACGGCGAGGAAGAACTGGCCCGGGGCATGGCCGGCCATGTGCTGGGCCGTTTCGTGCCCGCCGGTGCGAGCGCCGGAGGACACTGAGCGCGGACTTGCCGTGACGATGGCGGTGCGGATATCTGCGCCGCCATCACTTTCCTGTCATCTAAGACGTTCATGATGTGCGCCCGTAAGACGAGCCTTGCCAGCGTGGCAGGACCACCGGGCGGCTGAGATGCCGGACCCGTGGCCGAAGACGCGCGGCACTACGGGTCAATCAGAAACAAGCATCAGGGAAGTCTCAATGCGTTACCTCAAGTCTGCAATCGGCATGGCGGCGGCCATGACCGTCGCGTTCGCGTTCTACGGCTGCAACGGCAGCGACGACAACAACGGCAGCAGCAACACCACGCCGCCGGCCACCACCACCCCCTCCACGCCGACCCCGGAAACCCCGTCCAGGCCCGTTGCCGAAGTCACCGGCCGCTGGACCACGGGCGACCTGCACGTGCACACCACCCAGTCCGACGACGCCCGCAGCAAGCTGGCCACGGTGCTGGACGAGGCGCTGGTCAAGAACAACCTCGACTGGACCGCGATCACCAACCATCTGCGCACCACGTTGCGCGACGAGAACGATGTGGCGATCGCCGGCGGTCCGCTGGCCTTCTCGAAGGCCATGGCCGACATCGAGATCCCGGCCGTGCGCCAGATGCAGGCCAGCGGCAACTACCCGAACAAGCTGATCTTCTCGGCGTTCGAGTGGGACATGCCGACGCATGACCACATGAACGTGGGCATCTTCACGGGCGCCCCGCTGGCGACGGCGACCAAGGCCGCCAACCAGTTCGAGTACTACTTCACGAATCGCGCCGATACGCTGTTCGACTCCGCCGATGTGGCCGCATGGAATGCCGCCGGCGTGCGCGCCTACACCACGCACGCCGACGCCGTGAAGGCCGTGGCCTGGCTGCGCGACAACTATCCGGACACCAGCTACGCGCTGATCAACCACCCGTCGCGCAACACCGGCAAGTACAGCGCCGCCGACTACCGGGAGTTCAACGACGCTGCGCCGCGCGTGGTGTTTGCCGTCGAAGGCATGGTTGGCAACCAGATGGAGCCCGATCGCGGCGGCTATACCACGGCCTACGTCGATGCCAACCTGAAGAACCGTGTCTACGGTGGCGTGGATTACGTGGTGGCGCAGGTGGGTGGCATCTGGGACGCCATGCTCGGCGACGGACGCCGCTTCTGGAACGTCGGCAACTCGGACCACCACTTCAAGACGGTCGGCACCAACAGCAGCGGCTACTTCCCCGGCGAGTACTCGAAGACCTACGTCTGGCTCGAAAACAAGTACTCGGGCGTACAGGCCGTGCTGGAAGGGGTCCGTTCGGGCCGCATGTTCTCGGTGTTCGGTGACCTGATCAACGCGCTGGACTTCAACGTGGCAGGCGCCGCCGGCAAGAGCGAGATGGGCGGCGAGCTGAAGGCGAAGGCCGGCGAGACCGTCACGGTGACCATTCGCTTCAAGAGTCCCGAGAAGAACAACTACCAGTACCCGATCGACAGCGGCATCAACGTCAACGTCAAGCCCACCGTGCACCACGTCGACCTGATCGCCGGCGACGTGACGCCGCGCGCCGCAGTGGGTACGCCGGGCTACAGCAAGGAAACCAACGACTCGACCAAGGTCATCGCCACGTTCACGGCGGCTGACTGGAAGCTCGACAGCGAAGGCTATAACGCGGTGACCTACACCTTCAAGGCCGAGAAAAACCAGTACTTCCGCCTGCGCGGCACGAATCTGGGCATGAACGTGGCCGGCGAGACGCAGAACGGCAATCCGCTGCCCGACGCCAAGGTCACGGTGGCCGAAGACCCGGCCCGCTTCAACGCGATCAACGCGCGCAACTACAACGACCTGTGGTTCTATTCCAACCCGGTGTTCGTCACGGTGGGATCGTAAGTCGGGCATACCCGGCAACATCTGCACCACCTGCGATGGGCTCCCTCTCCCGCTGTGCGGCAGAGGGAGCCGACCCGCGGCGCGAACCGATCCGCACCCGCTAGCCCCCCAACCCCAGCCGCAACAGCATTGCCGCGAGCACGAGCATCGTGACGCCGATCAGTGCGTCCAGCACGCGCCATGCGGCCGGGCGCGCGAACCATGGCGCCAGCCACCGTGCCCCGTAGCCAAGCGCCGTGAACCACAGCAGGCTCGCGCCGCTGGCTCCGGCGATGAACCAGCCGCGCAGCGGCGCCGGTTGCTGCGCGCCAATACTGCCCACCAGCAGCAGCGTATCGAGATAGACGTGGGGGTTCAGCAGCGTGAACGCGGCAGCCTGCGCCAGTGCCGCACCCTGCGTCAGCCGCGTGGTGCCAGCCCCGGCCGAGGCCTGCATCGCATGGCGCTGGCTGGCGCGCCGCAGCGCCTGCCAGCCGTAGAGCGCGAGGAACGCGGCGCCCGCGAAGGCCAGCACGCGCGCCAGCCCCGGCCGCTCGCCGAGTGCCTGCGCCATCCCCAGAACGCCGGCGGCGATCAGCAGCGCATCGGCCACGGCGCACCACAGCACGATGCTCCCCACATGTTCGCGGCGCAGGCCCTGCCGCAGGACGAAGGCATTTTGTGCGCCGATGGCGACAATCAGGCCGAAACTGAGCATGAAGCCGTGCAGCAGCACGGGGAAGGCGGAAGGCAGGTCCGGGTAGTTCATGGCGCGCAGCTTGCCATCGGCGGAGTCTGAAGACAAACTATCTTTTCTTTCCGTTCATTAGAGAAACTAAAGTCATGCTCGACTACGCCGCTTTGTCCGCGCTGGCCGCGGTCGTCCGGGAGGGGAGTTTCGAGCGCGCCGCGCGCTCTCTGAGCGTGACGCCGTCGGCCATCTCCCAACGCATACGGGCGCTGGAGGAGCGCGTGGGCTGCGCGCTCGTGGTGCGCGATTCGCCGTGCCGCGCCACCGAGACCGGGCGGCGGCTGTGCCAGCACGTGGACCATGTCCGCCTGCTTGAGCAGTCACTCCATGGCGCGCTGCCCGCCCTGGCCGGGCAGGGCGAGGCGCGCGTGCCGGTGCCGGTTGGCGTCAATGCGGACAGCCTGGCCACGTGGGTGGCGGCGCCGCTCGCCGCGTTCGCCGCGGCGCAGCCGGTGTTGCTGGAGGTATCGGTGGACGATCAGGACCACACGACGGAGTGGTTGCGCAGCGGCGCCGTGCTGGCCGCCGTGACGGCCACGGCGCGGCCGGCAGCCGGCTGCAACAGTTTTCCGCTGGGCGCCATGCGCTACGTGGCGGCCGCCAGTCCGGCCTTCGTCAGGCGGCATTTCGGCGAAGGCGTGGGCGCGGGTTCGCTGGCGCGGGCCCCGAGCCTCGTCTTCAACACCAAGGACGAACTGCAGTCGCGCTGGGCCCGCCGCCTGTGCCATCGTGACGTGCAGTTGCCCCGGCATACGCTCCCATCGCCCCACGCCTTCGTGACCGCCGCGCTGGCGGGCATGGGGTGGGGCCTGCACCCGACGGGTCTGATCGACGCGCATCTGCGGGACGGCTCACTGGTCGAACTGGTGCCCGGCACGCCGTTCGACGTGCCGCTGCATTGGCAGCATGCGCGCGCCGCAGGCGGCATGCTCGATGGCCTGACAAGCGAGGTGCTGGCCGCGGCGCGCAAGGCGCTGCTGCAACCGTAGGCATCGCCGGGTTCAGGCCGCCGCGTCCCGGTAGATGGCCCCCGAGGCCGCGCGCAATGCCTCGGCCATCCGCTCGGCGGCCGGCGACAGCAGCCGGTCGGTGCGTGTGATGATGCCGAAGTCATCCATGTGGCAAGGCACGTCGAGCGGCAGGATCGCCACCATGCCGTGGCTGGCGTAGTACGCGGCCACGTCGGCGGCCAGCACGGCCAGCATGTCGCTCGACTCCACCATCTGCGTGACAAACAGCAGCGCGGCAGTCTCCACGACGTTGGTGGGCGGGATCAGGCTCGCGCGCTGGAACATCAGGTCGAAGCGGTGCCGCAGGACGCTGCCAGCGGGCGGCACGATCCAGCCGGCCGGTTCGAGGTCGGCCAGCGACAGCGCCGGCACCCCCAGCAGCGGATGATCGCGGCGCGCCACCACGCAGACCGGCTCGGCGGCCAGTGGCTCGTAACGCAGATGCAGCTTGTCGTGCTCGGCGAACAGGCGCGCCACCACGAGATCGAGCTTGTCCTGCGCCAGCCGCTCCAGCAGCACGTTGCTGTTCTCGATCTCCAGCGAGATGCGCAGGCCGGGGCTTTCCTGCTTCAGGGCGGCCACGGCCGGCGGCAGCAAGGTCACGCCCGGCGAGGTGATGGCGCCCACCGCCACGTGTCCGAGCCGCCCGGCCTGCAGGCCCATCACTTCTTCCTGTGCCTGGTCGAGGCTGCCAACCACGGCCCGCGCGTGGCGGATCATCGCGTCGCCATAGCGCGTGGGCCGCATGCCGCGCGGCAACCGGTCGAACAGCGGCACGCCGAGCATCTCTTCGAGTTCGCGCAGCAGTTTCGACGCCGCAGGCTGCGTCATGTGCAGCACGGCGGCGGCACGGTGGATATTGCCTTCCTCGGCCAGCGCCACGAGCAACAGCAACTGGCGGGTCTTGAGGCGGGCGCGGATGTACCACGGGGGAGGTGTCGACATAGGGTTACCACCAATGCCTGATTCGATATCGCAGGGACGCGTTTTTTCATTGGAAGCATATCCGATAGGTGCGTAGACTGCCGCTCAGTCGACAAGAAAAATCGCCCGCGCCACCGGCGCGCCGCAGTCAGGAGACACCCTCAACTGCCCACCCGATGCCATGCCGGCGCCAGCCTCCGGGCCGCGCCCGCCCGCATGCGTCCGCCGTATTCAGGAACCCCCATGCCGGATTCGAAACCCAAGCTCCGCTCTGCCCACTGGTTCGGCACCGCCGACAAGAACGGCTTCATGTACCGAAGCTGGATGAAGAACCAGGGTATCCCCAACCACGAGTTCGATGGCCGCCCGATCATCGGCATCTGCAACACGTGGTCGGAACTGACGCCCTGCAATGCCCATTTCCGCAAGATCGCCGAGCACGTGAAGCGCGGCGTCTACGAGGCCGGCGGCTTCCCGGTGGAATTCCCGGTGTTTTCCAGCGGCGAATCGAACCTGCGTCCCACGGCGATGCTCACGCGCAACCTGGCGGCGATGGACGTGGAAGAAGCCATTCGCGGCAACCCGGTGGATGCCGTGGTGCTGCTGGCGGGCTGCGACAAGACCACGCCCGCGCTGCTGATGGGCGCGGCCAGTTGCGATGTGCCGGCCATCGTCGTGAGCGGCGGGCCGATGCTCAACGGCAAGCTCGATGGCAAGGACATCGGCTCGGGCACGGCCGTCTGGCAACTGCACGAATCGCTCAAGGCCGGCGAGATCGACCTGCACCACTTCCTGTCGGCCGAAGCCGGCATGTCCCGTTCGGCCGGCACCTGCAACACGATGGGCACCGCGTCCACCATGGCCTGCATGGCCGAGGCGCTGGGTGTGACGCTGCCGCACAATGCCGCGATCCCGGCCGTGGACGCGCGCCGCTACGTGCTGGCGCACATGTCCGGCATCCGCATCGTGGAGATGGCGCTTGACGGCCTGTGCCTGTCGAAGGTGCTGACGCGCGAGGCGTTCGAGAACGCGATCCGCACCAACGCGGCCATCGGCGGCTCCACCAATGCCGTGATCCACCTGAAGGCCATCGCCGGGCGCATGGGCGTGCCGCTGGAACTGGAAGACTGGACCCGCATCGGCCGCGATACGCCGACCATCGTCGACCTGCAGCCGTCCGGCCGCTTCCTGATGGAAGAGTTCTATTACGCAGGCGGGCTGCCAGCGGTACTGCGCCGCCTCGGGGAGGCCAACCTGCTGCCGCATCCCGACGCGCTGACCGTGAACGGCCGCTCGCTGTGGGATAACGTGCGCGAGGCGCCCAACTTCAATGACGAGGTGATCCGCCCGCTGGACCAGCCGCTGATCGCCGATGGCGGCATCCGCGTGCTGCGCGGCAACCTGGCGCCGCGCGGCGCAGTACTGAAGCCCTCGGCCGCCACGCCGGAACTGCTCAGGCACCGCGGACGCGCGGTGGTGTTCGAGAACCTGGAGCACTACAAGGCGCGCATTGTCGACGAATCGCTCGACGTCGATGCCGACTCGATCCTGGTGATGAAGAACTGCGGCCCCAAGGGCTACCCCGGCATGGCCGAGGTCGGCAACATGGGCCTGCCGCCCAAGCTGCTGCGCCAGGGCGTCAAGGACATGGTGCGCATCTCGGACGCGCGCATGAGCGGCACGGCCTATGGCACGGTGGTGCTGCACGTGGCCCCCGAAGCGGCGGCCGGCGGCCCGCTGGCGGCCGTGCGCGACGGCGACTGGATCGAACTGGACTGCGACGCCGGCACGCTGCACCTCGATATCCCGCAGGAGGAACTGGCGGACCGCATGGAAGGGTTCCAGCCGCCGGGCCCCGATGGCCGGGCCGGGCAGGGCGGCTACCAGCGGCTCTACGTGAAGCACGTGCTGCAGGCGGACGAGGGCTGCGATCTCGATTTCCTGGTGGGCTGCCGTGGCGCCGACGTGCCGCGCCACTCGCACTGAACAACCATAAACACAAGACGAGGAGACAATGATGAACAGTCAATCGGAAGAGTCACGCATCATTGCGATGCTGACGCGCAAGCTGATACCGTTCCTGGCACTGATCTACGTGGTGGCCTACATCGACCGCTCGGTCGTGGGTTTCGCCAAGCTGCACATGAACGCGGCGGCCGGCATCAGCGACGCGGCCTACGGCCTTGGCGCGGGGCTGTTCTTCATCGGCTACTTCCTGTGCGAGGTGCCGAGCAACCTGGCGCTGGAGCGTTTTGGCGCCCGGCGCTGGTTCGCGCGCATCCTGTTCACGTGGGGCGTGATCACGATGCTGATGGCGCTGATCCACAACGCCACCACGTTCTACGTGCTGCGCTTCCTGCTGGGCGCGGCCGAGGCCGGCCTGTACCCGGGCATCCTCTACTTCCTGACCAAGTGGTTCCCGATGCGGCACCGCGCCCGCATCATCGGCCTGCTGGTGCTGGCGCAGCCGATCGCGCTGATCATCACCGGCCCGATTGCCGGCTGGATCCTGTCCACTCCGGGCCTGTTCGGGCTGTCGAACTGGCAGACGCTGTTCGTCATCAGCGGGCTGCCGGCGGTGCTGCTGTGCATTCCCACGCTGCGGCTGATTCCGGAATCGCCGGCCGATGCCAAGTGGCTGGCCGCCGGTGACCGGGCCTGGATCGAGCGCGAACTGGCGGCCGACCAGAAGACTTTCGCGCTGAAATCGCACGGCAATCCGCTGGCCGCGCTCAAGGACAAGCGCGTGCTGCTGCTGTCGCTGCTGTTCCTGCCGTTCCCGCTCAGCATCTACGGCCTGTCGCTGTGGCTGCCCACGATCATCAAGCAGTTTGGCGTGAGCGACGTGGCCACGGGGTGGCTGTCGGCGATTCCCTACCTGTTCGCGGTGGTTGGCCTCTACCTGGTGCCGCGCCACTCCGACCGCAAGGGCGAGCGCTACTGGCACATCGTGGTGGTGTCGGCCGCGGCGGCGGTGACGATGGCGGCCAGCGCCTGGGTGCAGACGCCGGCGCTGCAGTTCCTGTTCATCTGCCTGACGGCCTTCTCGATCTATTCGATCCAGGCCGTGGTGTGGGCACTGCCGGGTCAGTTCCTGACCGGCGCCAGTGCGGCGGTTGGCATTGCCACGATCAACTCGCTGGCCAATCTGGGCGGCTACCTGGGCCCGTTCGGCATCGGCGTGATCAAGGACGCCACCGGCAGCCTGGCCGCCGGGCTCTACTTCCTGGCCGCGATGCTGGTGTTCGCGGTCGTCATGACCTTTGTGGTGCGCGCCGCGCTGGAGCCCCGCTCCGCCGTCGAAGCCGCGCCGCGCACAGCCACCTGAAGGACCTGCCATGCCCAACCTGCAGAACCCGCGCTATCGCGGCATCTTCCCGGTGGTGCCCACCACCTTCGACGAGGCCGGCGAGCTGGACCTCGACAGCCAGAAGCGCGCGGTCGATTTCATGATCGAGGCGGGGTCCGACGGGCTCTGCATCCTGGCCAACTTCTCGGAGCAGTTTGCCGTCACCGACGACGAGCGCGAGGTGCTGACGCGCACCGTGCTCGAACACGTGGCGGGCCGCGTGCCGGTGATCGTCACCACCACGCACTACGGCACGCGCGTCTGCATCGAGCGCAGCCTGCAGGCCCAGCGCCTGGGCGCGGCGATGGTGATGGTGATGCCGCCGTATCACGGCGCCACGTTCCGGGTGCCCGAGGCCGGCATCTACGAGTTCTACGCGCGGCTCTCGGATGCCATCGATATCCCGATCATGATCCAGGACGCGCCGGCCAGCGGCACCGTGCTGTCGGCGCCGTTCCTGGCGCGCATGGCCCGCGAGATCGAGCAGGTGTCGTACTTCAAGATCGAGACGCCGGGGGCGGCGAACAAGCTGCGCGAGCTGATCCGCCTCGGCGGCGATGCGGTGGAGGGGCCATGGGACGGCGAGGAGGCGATCACGCTGCTGGCCGACCTGGAGGCCGGTGCCACGGGCGCGATGACCGGCGGCGGATTTCCGGACGGCATCCGTCCGATCCTGACCGCCCACGCTGACGGCGACGCCGAGCTGGCCTTCGCGCTTTACCAGCGCTGGCTGCCGCTGATCAACCACGAGAACCGGCAGGGCGGCATCCTGACGGCCAAGGCGCTGATGAAGGAAGGCGGCGTGATTGCGTGCGAGGCGCCGCGCCACCCGATGCCGCCCATGCACCCCGACACCCGCAGGGAGCTGATCGCCATCGCGCGCCGGCTCGATCCGATGGTGCTGCGCTGGGGCGGTTGACCCCGGGCCGCAAGCGCGCTCAGTCGAGCGCCCGATTGCGCGACTCGACGTTGACGGCAGCTACCGCAACGGCGGCGGCCAGCAGCATCGCCGAGATCATGGCCAGCGCCAGCGTGAAGTGCGTGGCCATGACCGGGGCGATGATCGACGGCGCGAACAGCCCGCCGAACCGTGCGACAGCGCCGGCCGTGCCCATGCCCGTGGCGCGCAGGCTGGTGGGAAACACCTCGGGCGTGAACGCATACAGCCCGCCCCAGGTGCCGAGCAGCGCAAAGCTCATCAGCAGCGTGGACCCCACCACCACGACGGGCGAGGTACCCAGGCTGTACAGCAGGCAGCCCAGCGCGCTCAACAGCAGGAAGCCGATCAGCGTGGGCTTGCGGCCCCACCGCTCCACGCCATACGCGGCCAGCGCGTAGCCGGGCAACTGGGCCAGTGCCAGCACCACCAGGAAGACCTGCCCCCGCATGAAGGCGAAGCCCTGCGTGCCGAGGCGGATCGGCAGGTAGACGAAGACACCGTAGTACGCGATGGAGATCAGCAGCCAGGCCAGCGCGAGCGCGATGGTCCGGCGGCGCAGCGTGGCGGTGAACAGCGAGAAGACCGATTGCCTGGCGGCGGTATCGGCCTGCAGTGGCGGGATGCTGACCTGCCGGCCGTTCTCCCGTGCCACGCGTTCGAGCACCTGCCGCGCCTTGTCCGATTGCCCGCTGCGGTTGAGGAACAGCGGCGACTCAGGCACATACATCCGCAGCACGATGCCGATCAGCGCGGGAACGCCGGTGGCGAAGAAGATGATGCGCCAGGCGTCGTTGCCATGGTCGGCGGCGGCCAGCGCCAGCAGCGCGAGGCAGATCGTGCCCAGCGCCCAGAAGGTCTCCAGCAGCACCAGCCAGCGGCCGCGCCGGTCTTTCGGCAGGAATTCGGCCATCATCGTGTAGTCCACGGGCAGCGTGCCGCCCACGCCGATGCCGGTCAGCAGGCGCAAGGCCAGCAGCCATGTGAAATCCGGGGCGAAGGCCGAGGCCACGCCGCAGGCCGCATCGATGCAGACCGCCAGCAGCAGCGCGGGCCGGCGTCCGAAGCGGTCGGCCAGGCGCCCGAATGCGAATGCGCCGACCAGCATGCCGATGAAGAAGAACGTCCCGGTCTGGAGTGCCTGCGGCACGGTGATGCCGAACGTCCTGGCGATCGACGGGGCGCTGAAGCCGATGGACAGCACCTGCATCGCATCGGCCGCCCACACCAGCCCGAAAATGACGAAAAGGCGGCGCTGGAACTTGCCCACACCGGCGGTTTCAATGGCCTGGTCGAGGCCCATCAGCGAAGTCGACATTTGGCGGCGGCCTGTCAGGTTGTCACGGCAGGCGGACATTCTAACCGTAGGCCGCCACGGCCGGGTGGCCGGCGCGGACAAGGCCCGCCTGGGGCCAGCCTGAGGCCGCATCCCTCCCGCCGCAGGGTGTGTCGTGGCGGCACACCCCCCTTCGGCGCGCGTGCACCATGGCCGGGCGCGTGCTACTTTCCTGCCCGCCATCCTCCACTATCCGCTGACAATGGTCGCTATCCTGCTGCTGGTTGCCGCATTCCTGTTCATGGCCATGACGCTGCCGCTCAAGGCCACGATCGCCATCGTGGTGGTCACCGTGGTGATCGGTTTCGTGGTCAAGGTGGTGGCCCGCATGGTGACCGGCGAGGACCCCACCGTGACCGAGGCGCTCAAGGCGGTATTCGTGGCGCTGCTGTTCAACGCCATTGCGGCGGCGGCGATGGGCAAGCTGACCGGCGGCTCGATGTCGGGCATCTCTACGCTGCTGACCTGGCTGGTGACCTTCGTCGCCTTCTCGCTGGGATTCGTCGTGATGCTCAAGGCCACCCTCAAGCAGAGCGCGGTGATCTCGCTTGTCTCGTCGCCAATCGCCGCGCTGATCCTGTTCGCTTCGCTGAAGGTCTGACCGCGCCGGTCAGGCCGTGACGCGCACCTTGCCGTCCTCTGACCACAGCAGCTGCACGCGCTGGCCCGGGTAGAAGCTGCCCTCGGAGGCCGGCTGCGTGATTGCCTGCAGCCTGCCGTCAGGCAGCCGCACCGTGATTTCGTAGCCGGGATGGCGCTCCACGTGCGATTCGATCTCGTGTCCCGCCAGCCCGCCGGCCAGGCCACCGGCCACGCCCGCCAGCAACGAACCATGGCCATGGCCGATCGCGCTGCCCGCCACGGCGCCCAGCAGGCCACCGCCCAGCTCACCTACCAGGCTGGAACCCTGGCTGCTGTCGTCGATCTGCACCGCGCGCACGCGCTCGACCGTGGCCATGGTCACGGTTTCGGGCAGCGAGGTCTGCCCGGCACTGTAGACGCTGCCCGGCGGCGCAAAATCGGCGCAGCCGGCGGCCAGCAGCGTGCTGGCCAGCAGCATGGCAGCCAGCGGGAAATGAACGGTGCGGCGGGTGGTGGAAAGCATGAGTGGCTCCAGTCCGGATGTTTGACTGGAGCCACTCTACGGCGGACGGCTGGCCGCCCCTTGCCGGATTGCCGGGCTTTTGCGCGTCCGCCGGGTCAGGCCCCGCTTACGCGCGGCGCGCCGTCAGCCACTTGTCGGACGCCAGCGGTTCCGTGCAAATGCGCACTTCGCCGATCTGGCCGAGGAAGCCGTTCGACGGCACGTTGCCGTAGACGCCGCCGCCCACCAGGAAGCGGCTCGCCGCGCTGACCGCCGCGATGCCGCGCGTGTTCGACGCGTTGCGCAGCACCGGCGCACCTTCCACGTACATCACGGTCTCGTTGTTCGCCGGGGTGTTCACCACGGCTACGTGGACCCACTTGTCGGCGATGATCTCGCCAGACCAGTTCGCGGCCGGGTTCTTGGTGCCGGCCGTGCTCGGCGTGACTTCCCACTGCACTTCGCGCAGGCTGGAGATGGCGAAGATCAGCGTGCTTTCGCTGCCGTCGCCGCTGCCGAAGCCGGTGACCGCGCTGCGCTGGCCCTCGCGCTCCATGATGTTCATCCAGGCGTTGTTGCCCGCCGTCCACGACGCCGGCACCTTGATGAATGCCTCGACCGTGTAGCCGTTGTCGAACGTCATCGCGTTCAGCGCGGCCGTGGTATCGGTGGCGAAGAAGCTCATGCGCTTCGGATTATTCACCGAGTTGGCGAACTTCACGCTGCCCGGCGCGGCCGACAGGTAGTGGTGGTCGTTCGACCACGTCACGTCGCCCAGCTGGGCGGCGCCGCCGTTGGCCAGCGCCTCGCGCGAGAGCGGGTTGGCGCCGGTCACGTCGTCGATCACCTGGCCCACCGGCACCGCCGCGCCATCGGCGCCGCCGAAGAAGCGCCAGTGCGCCACGGTGGATGCCACCTGCGGGTAGTCGTTGGTGTCGGCGGCGGCCTTCTTGTCGGCCACGCTGGGCTCGGTGTAGTTGGCCAGGATGGCGGCCTTGGCGCGGTCGTTGATCGGGTCGTTGCCGGCCGTGGGGATCGCGAAATCGGGGTTGAAGCGCGCGAAGCGCTTGCGGAAGTCGAAGTCGATCTCGAACTGCTGGTTCTTGTCGGTCAGCACCGCCACGTCGAACTCGTTGAGCGCCTCGGTGGGCTTCTGCGGCACCCACGGCGAGAACGAGATGATCTTGATCTTGTTGTGGGTCAGGTCGAACTCGTACAGGCGCATCAGGCCGTTGCCGCCCATGTAGGCCATCTGGTAATCGACCACCATTTCCTCGACGGCGTTGCCGAAGTCGTTGGTCTTGGTCAGATGCGCGGCGCCGTGGTAGTGGCCGTTCAGCGTCATGAAGATCTGGTCGTTGTCCCGGATCAGCTTTTCCCACAGCATCAGGCCGTACGGCACTTCCAGCGGGCTGACGCCGTCCGGGCCGATATTGAGCAGCTGGTGGGTCGAGAGGATGACCGGCACCTTGGGGTAGCGCTTGAGCACGCTGCGCGCCCAGGCGATGGCGGCGTCGGAGGCGCGCCACGACATCGACAGCACCATGAAGCGGTTGCCGTCCACCTCGAAGAAGTGGAACTCGTGGAAGCCCGACGGATCGCGGCCGCCGAAGGTGGCCTGCGCCTGCGCGCGCGTGGTGGGGAATTTCTTGAGGTACGGCTCGCTGGCCAGGTTGCGCTGGGCGTCGGTGTTCGATGCCTGGCTGCCGGCGTTGACGTAGTCCACGTCGGAAATCACGTCATGGTTGCCGGCCAGGATCGAGTAGGGCGCACGCGCGTCTTCCAGCACCTTCATGGCTTCGCCGGCAATGTCCCACTGGGCCTGCTGCCCCTGCTGGTCCACCACGTCACCGAGGTGGATCGTGAACGGGATGCGCAGGCTGGACGCATTCTGCGCGATCCACTTGGTCTGGGCGAGGAACGGCGTGGAGCCGTACTTGCGCTGGAACTGCAGGTTCTCGGCGTTGGTGGCGTAGCGCGAATAGAACTGCGTATCGGGCAGCACGGCCAGCGCGAAGCTCGATACCTTGCCCGAGGGCGTGGTGCCCGGGGTGGTGCCCGTACCGGTGCCCGGCGTCGCCGCCGGCGTGCCCGGCGCGGCATCGTCACCGCCGCCGCATGCGGCGAGCAGGGCCGAGGTGCCGCCGAGTGACACGCCCAGGCCCGCTCTCAGCAGCAGGCGGCGCTGACGGTCTGGAATGCCCTCCAGCTTTACGGTATCGATGGCGGCTTGCGGCTTGCCCGGTGTCTTGCTTTGCATTTCAACTTCCCTGTTGACCCACGAAAAGCCCGTGATTGTGGGCGCCGTCCGTGACAGGGTGTTGATCGAAATGTGACGAGTTGGTTGCGGGAGCGTTTTCCGCTTGCGGTTCCCCTCTCCCGCGGCGCGGGAGAGGGGAGAACACCATCAGCGAGCAGCCCGCTTACTCAGGCTGGATATTCGCCTCCTTGACCACCTTGCCCCACTTGTTCAGGTCCGACTGGATCAGGGTGGCGTACTGCTGCGGCGTGCCGCCCTGCACCTCGATGCCGGCCGCTTCGAGCTTGGCGCGCACCTCGGGCAGTTTCAGCGCCGCGTTGATCTCGGCGTTCAGCTTCGCCACGATCTCCTTGGGCGTGCCGGCCGGGGCGAGGAAGCCGCCGTTGGTGTTGGCGTCGTAGCCCTTGAGGCCCTGTTCGTCGGCGGTGGGCACGTTCGGCAGCGCCTTCGAGCGGTTGCGCGTGGAGACGGCCACGGCGCGGACGTGGCCGGCCTTGACCTGTTCCTGGATGGCGCTGACCGTGTCGATGTAGAGCACCGTGCGGCCCGCCACGAGATCGGGGTGCGCGGCGGCGGAGCCCTTGTACGGCACCAGCAGCGTCGGCGCGCCGCTGACCATGTGGAACATCTCGGCGGCCATCTCCTGCGCGCTGCCGCGGCCCGACGTGGCCACCTTGGCCTCGCCCGGATTGGCCTTCATCCACGTGACCAGCTCCGGCAGCGTCTTGGCGGGCACCTTCGAATAGACCGCGAACACCAGCGGAATCTCGTGCGTGTAGACGATCGGCTCGAAGCTCTTCTGCGGGTCCCAGCCCAGGTTCTTGAACAGGAACTTGTTGATGTTGTGGCTGCCGCCGACGATGCCGATCGTGTACCCGTCAGGCTTGGCGTTGGCCAGCAGCGCCGTGCCGAGGTTGTTCGACGCGCCCGGGCGGTTATCCACGATGAACGGCTGGCCGAGCTTGGTCGAGAGCTTCTCGCCCACCACGCGGGCGATCAGGTCGATGCCGCCGCCGGCCGGCGCGGGCACGATGATCGTCACGGGGCGCGCCGGGTAGTTGCCTTGCGCCGACGCCACGCCGGCCACCATGCACAGGGCGGCCGGAATGGCCAGGGTCTTGATGAGGGGGATGATTCGCATCGTTGTCTCCAATTGCGTTCTGGTCAACTTCTGTCAACTCTGGAAAAAGGGGCCGGGCGGGCTTAGCCGCGTCCGACAAAGGGCATGTGGCTCGCCATCACGGTCATCGTCAGCACGTTGGCGTCGAGCGGCAGCGACGCCATGTGCCGCACCGCGTTGGCCACGTGGCGCGCGTCCATCATCGGCTCCGGCGCCGTGGTGCCGTTGGCCTGCAGCACGCCGCGCGTCATGCGCTCGGACAGCTCGGTCAGCGCGTTGCCGATGTCGATCTGGCTGGCCACGATGTTGTAGGCGCGCCCGTCGAGCGCCAGCGCCTTGGTGATGCCGCTCACCGCATGCTTGCTGGCCGTGTAGGGCGACGTGAACGGGCGCGGCACGTGCGCCGAGATCGAGCCGTTGTTGATGATGCGGCCCCCCTGGGGCGACTGGCGGCGCATCAGGCCAAAGGCGGCCCGGGCGCACAGGAACACGCCGGTCACGTTGGTGTCGATCACGCTGAACCACTTTTCCAGTGGCAGTTCGTCGATCGGCACGGCCGGCGCGTTGACGCCGGCGTTGTTGAAGACCATGTCGAGCCGGCCGAACTCGCGTTCGATGGTGTCGAACAGCGCCTGCACGCTCTCGGGGTTGGTCACGTCGGCGGGCACGGCCATCGCGGTCTGGCCGCGCGTGGCGGCTTCGGCCACCAGTGCCTGCAGCGGCTCGGCGCGGCGCCCGGCCAGCACGACGGTCCAGCCGTCTTCAAGCAGGGCCAGCGCGGTCAGCCGGCCCACGCCGCTGCCGGCGCCGGTCACGAGCGCGATCTTTCGGGATGTGGTCACGGGGTGTCTCCTCGGTTTGTTCTCAGTTGCTTGCGTGGTTCGTCGGATCGGTCAATGGCCCACCGTCATCGCCAGGTCGCCAATGCCGGGGATGCTGGCGGTGACGGTGTCGCCCGGCTCCAGCGCGGCCACGCCGGCCGGCGTGCCGGTAAAGACGAGGTCGCCCGGCAGCAGCGTCACCGAGCGCGACAGCATCGCCACCAGTTCGGGCACGCTCCACAGCAGGCCCGACAGGTCGCCGCGCTGGCGCTCGACGCCATTCACCGCCAGGCGGATGGTCCGTTCGCGCGGATGGCCGCAGACGCTGGCCGGCACGATCGGCGTGCACGGCGCGGAAGCGTCGAACGCCTTGGCCGGCTCCCACGGGCCGCCCACCTGCTTGGCGGCCAGTTGCAGGTCGCGCCGGGTCATGTCCAGCCCCACGGCGTAGCCCCAGACGTGCTCGGCTTCCACGCGCGCCGGATCGATATCGTGTCCGCCGCGGCCGATGGCGACCACCAGTTCCACCTCGTGGCAGAACGATGCCGTGCCCAGCGGATACGGCAGCGCGCCGACTGCCGGCACCACGGCGGTGGCCGGCTTCATGAACCAGGCCGGCATCTCGGTGGGTGCGGGCTCGCCAGGCTGCCAGCGGTAGTTGCGGCCGATGCAGAACACGCGGGCCAGCGGAAAGCGGGCGCTGCTCTCGGCAACGGGCAGCCAGGGCTGCGCGGGGGGCGGAAGCACGAAGTCCGTCATGGTGGATGTGGCCAGTGGCACGTTCGGCTCAGGTGGTCAGGCTCATGGCCGGACGCTCGCCCGCCAGCGCCTGCGCCACGCTGTCGAGCACCATCTGGGCCATTGCGCCGCGTGTCTCCCAGGTGGCACTGGCACGGTGGGCCTGCAGCGTGGTGCGGTCGGAGCCGCGCAGGGCCTGCGGCACGCGCGGCTCGTCCACGAACACGTCGAGGCCCGCGCCGGCAATGCGGCCCGCTTCGATGGCGGCAACGAGATCGGGCTCGTTGACCAGCCGGCCACGCGCCACGTTGACCAGGAAGCCCTGCGGGCCCAGCGCGTCGAGCACGGCAGCATCGACGATGCCTTCGGCCTTGTCGGCGGCGGCGCACAGCACCAGCGCATCGCTGGCACGGGCCAGGTCGCGCAGGTCGGCCACGAATTCATGCGGCACGTCGTCCATGGCGCGCAGGTCGGTGTAGCGGATCGGGCAGCCGAACGCGGCGGCGCGCGTGGCCACGGCGCGGCCCACCCGGCCCATGCCGACGATGCCCACGCGCATGCCGCTGAAGCGGCGCGCCAGCGGAATTGCGCTCGGCTGCGGATGCAGTTCCCACTGACCGTCGCGCACGAAGCGGTCGCCGGCGGCGATATTGCGGCACGCGGCAATCAGCAGCCCGATGGCGAGATCCGCCACGTCCTCGGTCAGCGCGCCCAGCGTGGCCGTCACCGGCAGGCCGCGCTCGCGGCAGTACGCGGTATCCACCGCATCGGTGCCCACGCCGTTCACGGCCACCACCTTCAGCGCCGGCAACTGTTCGAGCATGGCGCGCGAGATGCCGGTGTGGCCGCCCGTGATCACCGCCTCGATGGCGCCGCCGTGCTCGCGCAGCCATGCGGCCTGATCGGCGATCTCGAAGTACTTGTGCACCGTGTACAGCGCGGCCAGTTGCTCGTTGGCGGCGGGGATGAGGATGGGGTTGAGCTGGAGTACCTGAGGTTTCATGTCCGTGTTCGTCCGGTGGCGTTGCACATTGATTGACATGGTAGGTACTACTTGATTGACAGTGCAATATTGATCTATAAAATCAACATAACTTTTTCTCGGGTGGGGTTTTCATGGGTTCCTGGATCACGATGGATGAGGTGTGCAGCCGGCTTGGCGTACGGCCGCAGACCATCTACGCCTACGTCAGCCGCGGCAAGCTCGAAGTGATGTCCGATCCTTCCGACACGCGCCGCAGTCTCTACCGGGCCGAGGATGTGGCCAGCCTGGCCCGCCGCAAGCAGGCCGGACGCAAGCACGAGACGCTGGCCACCAACACGCTGTTCGGCGCCGAGCCGAGCATTCCCACCGCGCTGTCCACGTTCGTGCGCGAGCGGCTCTACTACCGGGGCAAGGATGCGGTGGAACTGGCCGGCTCGGCCAGCGTGGAGGACGTGGCGCAGCTGCTCTGGAATGCCGAGCAGGCGCCGGATTTCTCTTGCGCGGAGCGGATCACGGCGCCGGGGCGCGTGGCCGCGTTCACGATGCTTGGCGCGCTGGCCGCCACGGGGCACTCCACGCACGGACGCATGACGCGCGTGCTGCATCAGGAAGCGCAGGGGCTGGTCGGCAAGATCGCCAACGCGTTTGGCGCGGCGCCGGGTGGCAAGCCGCTGCACCTGCGGTTCGCGCAGGGCTGGAAGCAGCCGGCGCCGGTGGCCGAATTACTACGGACCGCGATGGTGCTGCTGGTCGACCACGAACTGACCAGTTCGGCGTTCGCCGCGCGTATCGCCGCGTCCACCGGGGCCTCGCTGCCGGCCTGCCTGCTGTCGGGCATGACCACGCTGTCCGGCCCGCTGCACGGCGACGCCTCCGGCCGCGTCAAGGCGCTGTTCGACCAGGTGGAGCGCGAGGGCGAAGACCAGGTGCTGGCGCACCACCTGTCCACCGGCGTGCCGCTGGCCGGCTTCGGCCACCACCTCTACCCCGACGGCGACCCCCGCGCAACGGCGCTGCTCGCGCGCATCGAACTGCCCGAAACCATCGCCCGCTTCATCGAGAAAGCCAGCGGCCTGACCGGCCTCCAACCCAATGTCGACGTCGCGCTGGCCGCGCTGGTCACCCACTACGGCCTGCCCGCCGATGCCGCCTTCGGCCTGTTCGCCACGGCCCGCAGCGTCGGCCTGCTGGCGCACAGCCTGGAACAACTGGGAGTGGGGCAGGTGATCCGCCCGAGGGGGCGGTACGTAGGGCCGATGCCGGAGCGCACCAGCTAACCGCGCGTCTTTCTTCCCTCTCCGGCCTGCGGGAGAGGGTCCGGGAGTGAGGGCGAGCGGGTCAAACCGCGCGGCGGCATCCCGGAAATTGAGACGTTTGAGCTAGAAAACCACTGATTTCTAGCTCAAACGTCTCATATCGTCTTGCGCCGGCCTGTGCGGTCAGACCTCGGCCGCCGGCGGTTCGGCCAGCTCGTAGCTCGTGCTCCGGCCACCCCCCTCCGTTTTTCGCAGGACGCCCCGTGCGAGCAGGTCATTGATGTCGCGCAACGCGGTGTCGGCGGAGCACTTGGCGATGGCCGCCCACTTGCTGCTGGTCAGCTTGCCCTCGAAGCCGTCCAGCTGTCGGTTCAATACCTTCACTTGCCGCACGTTCAGCGGCAGCAGTGTCCACTGCCGCCAGAAACGGGCCTTGGCCAGCACGGCGTCCAGCGTCAACTGTGCCTGGCCGACGGCCGCGTGCAGCGCGACGAGGAACCAGTTCAGCCAGCCGGTCACGTCCATCGAACCTTTCTGGGTCCGTTCAAGGATCTCGTAATAGGCCTTGCGTTCGCGCTGGATCTGCGCGGAGAGGCTGTAGAAACGTTGCGGAGAGTTGTCAGCCCGGGCCAGCATCAGATCGCCGATAGCACGGGCCATCCGGCCGTTGCCGTCGTCGAACGGGTGGATGGTCACGAACCAGAGGTGCGCAAGGCCAGCGCGGATCAGCGGCGGCTCCGTCGCAGGCGATTCCACCCACTCGATGAAGCGGCGCATTTCCCGGTCGAGCCGATCCGCAGGGGGGGCCTCGAAGTGAACATGCTGGCGGCCGATCGGTCCCGATACCACCTGCATGGCGCCAGTCGCGTCGTCGCGCCAGTTGGCGACCCGGATCTTCGACAGGCCCGAGTAGCCCGTAGGAAACAGTGCCGCATGCCAGCCGCACAGCCGCTGCTGCGTGACCGGCTTCTTGAAGCCCGCCGTGGCATCGAGCACCATGTCGACCACCCCTTCCACATGGCGGTCGACCGGTGCCAGCGCACCGATATCGACGCCGAGCCGGCGTGCGATCGACGACCGCACCGATGCGACGTTCAGTTGTTCGCCCTCGATCTCGCTGGACTTCACGACATCGTCGGTCAGCGCCGCCAGGCTGGCCTGATGGCGCAGCAGCATGCCGACATCTTCCAGCCGGCCGGCCAACTCGCCCTGTGCGCGGCTGACTTCAGCCAGTGGCAGGGCCAGCGCGGCAAGGTCGTATTGCCAGGCCGGCCAGTCCTGCGCCTGCCAGATGTAGGTGTAATCGCCGTATTTCATGCGGAGATTATGGCCGCTAATCTCCGCAAGCCACAAGCTATTCACCGCAAAATCCGCGGTGAATAGCGCCATCAATCACCGCAAGCCTTCAAAACAGCGTTCAAAGATACTCATGCGGCACTTTTAGGTCCATATCAATAACTCGCCGTCACCCCCAGCCGGAACGACCTCGGGGCGCCGTAGAACGCCGAGCCGGTGCTCGTGTAGTACGTCTTGTCGAACAGGTTGTAGAGGTTCAGCGTCACGGCCACCTTCCTGGTGATCGGGTAGCGGGCCATCAGGTCGACGATGGTGTAGCTGCCCTGGGTGAAGCGCACGCGCTGCGGGCCCTGGTTCTCGGCGTAGATGCGGCTCTGCCAGCGCAGGCCGCCGCCCACGGTCAGGCCGTTGCCGATTGCGGCGATGCGGTAGGTGGTGAACAGCTTGAAGGTGTCTTCGGGCACGGTGGTGTTCAGCGGCTTGCCGTCGCGGTCCGACGAGACGTTGCGCGAGAAGCCGGCGCTGGCCTGCCAGTTGGTGGCGAGCTGGCCCGACATCTCCACTTCGAAGCCCTTGGTCTTGGCGCCCGACGCGCCGTAGTAGGCCTGCGAGCCATCGGGGGCCAGCATGCCCGGGATGGCCACGGCGAGGTTGTCCTGCTTCACCAGGTACACGGCGGCGCTGGCGTTCAGCGCGCCGTCGAAGAAGCTGGCCTTGGTGCCCGCTTCGTAGCCGTTGCCAACCAGCGGGTCGAGGAAGGCGCCGCTGACGTCGCGGTTCGACTGCGGCTTGAAGATGCTCGTGTAGCTGGCGTACGCCGAGAAGTTCTTGCTGATGTCGTAGACGATGCCCACGTACGGCGTGATCTTGCCGCGTTCGGCGCGGTTGCTGTTCTCCGAGGCCGAGCCGTCCAGGTACGACTGGGTGGTGTCGTTCTTCCAGCTCGTGATCCGCGTGCCCAGCAGCACCGAAAGCGAATCGGTCGGGCGCAGCCGTGCGGTGGCGTAGGCGCTGACGGTCTGCTCGAAGAAGTCGTAGTTGCCTTGCTGCGGGTTGTACGGGGCCGCCGGGGTGCGGCCGTCCCAGGTGTAGATGTTCGGCACCGAGCTGTTCCAGCCGTCGAACGACCAGGCGCCGAAGGTCGGGGCGTCGAACACGGTGCGGGCCAGCGTGGTGCCCACCACCAGTTCATGGGTGCGGCCGAACAGCTGGAACGGGCCGGTGGCGTAGAGGTCGAGCGAGGTCTGCTCGGGCTTGCCCATCCAGCGCGAGGCCCACAGGTTCACGCCGGCGCCCGTGGCGCGGTTCGGGTAGCCGCCGCCGGCATAGCCGAGCACTTCGTCGAACGTATTGCGGTCGTGGCTCAGCGTGCCCTTGATCTTCCAGCCGTTGGTGAAGCGGTGTTCGAGCGAGCCGAAGAACGTCTGGTTGGCGCGGTACGAATAGGCCCAGTCCGCGCCGGCCGATTTCGAGCGGGCCCAGCTGGTGGTGCCGCCATCGGCGAAGAACAGCGGCAGGCCGGAGCGGGCATGGCCGGTCAGGTCGAAGCTCTGCCACGAGAAGCCCACGGTTGCCAGCGTACGCGGCGTGAGGTCGGCCTCCACCACGCCGTAGAAGATCTCGCGGCGCTCGTGCAGGCGCTCGATATAGCTGTTGTTCTCCTGGTAGGCCGCCACGAAGCGGCCGCGTACCGTGCCGGACTTGTTGAACGGCGTGGAGACGTCGGCCTCGGCGCGGCGGTAGTCCCACGAACCGCCTTCCACGCTGGCCGACGCCTGGAACCCCGGGGTCGGCTTCTTGCGCACGAGGTTGATCGTGGCGGCCGGCGAGCCGAGCCCGTTCATCAGGCCGGTGGCGCCCCGCACCACTTCCACGTGGTCGTAGATGGCCATGTCGGCGGATTGGAACAGCGAGTTGTAGTTGCTGTTCAACTGCGGCACGCCGTCGATCTGGTAGTTCTCCACGGCAAAGCCGCGCGAATAGATCGGGCTCGAATCGGAGCCCAGGTTGCCGCTCTGGCTGATGGTCAGGCCCGGCGTCTGCTTGACCACGTCGGCCAGTTGCGTCAGGCCCTGGTCCTGCATCTGCTGGCTCGTGATGATGCTGATCGACTGCGGCGTCTCGCGCGGCGAGAGGCCGAGCCGGGTGGCGGTGCTCGAATAATCGCTGGTGTACGAGCCCGTGCCATCGGTCACGCCGTCGCGCAGGCCAGCGGCGCTGACCGTCACGGGCGCCAGCATCACGCCGCCTTCGCCACTGCCGGCGCCGGCATCGTCGGCCGCCGCCACGCCGCTGGCCGTCTCGGTGCGGCGCAGGCGATAGCCACCGCTGGCGCCGTGCACGGCTTCGAGCCGGTGCCCGGCCAGCAGCGCCGACAGGCCCGCCTCCACCGTATAGCTGCCCTGCAGGCCCGTGCTTTGCAGGCCCTGCGTGAGCGTGGGATCGACGGCGATCAGGATGCCGGCTTCCCGGCCGAAGCGTGTCAGCGTCTTGTCGAGCGGACCGGCCTCGATGGCGTACTGGCGCGCGCTGGCTGCCGTGCCCTGGGCCATGGCCACGGCGGGCAGGACGGCAACGCCCACGGGCATGGCCAGCAGCGCGGCCTGCAGGGCGCGCACGATCGGCTTGCGCGCAAGTCCGTGACCGGGAAGTCGATGAAGCATGATGCAGTGTTCCTCTGTGTTTGGGTGTGGGCGACCCGCGTGGCTCCGCTGAGAGGTCGCTATGTACTTGACCCGCGAGCCGGAGAAACCTGCCGAAAAAATCGAAAAGAATGTTGGGAGGGGTGGAACGCCTCAGCGCGGCAGCACCGTGACCCAGTAGCGCGTCAGGCTGCGGGTGCGTACCGGCAGCGCTTCCTGCAGCAGCGCGAGCACCGCGTCGGTGTCCTGCAGCGGAAACGCGCCGGACACGCTGAGCTGCGCGAGCACCGGATCGCAGCGCAGTACGCCCCGGCGGTAGCGGCCCAGTTCCGCGAGGAAGCGGGGCAGCGGCATGTCGCTGGCAACGAGCATGCCGTCGAGCCACGCCGCCTGGGCCGGATCGATCGCCACGGGCGACTCCACGGCGGTCGCCGTGAAGCGCGTCTGCGCGCCGGCGGGCAGCCGCAACGTGTTGCCACCAAGTTTTGGAGAAATTGCTACGGCGCCTTCGCTGACGGCGACGAGTACCGCGTTGTCATGGGACTGCCCGGCGTCCTGTGCCACGTCGCGCACCGTGAAGCGCGTGCCGAGCGGCGCGATACGGCCCAGCCGCGTGGCCACCTCGAACGGCCGCCCGCGCGGGTCGGGCGCGGTCACGATCTCGATCTCCCCTTCGCGCAGCAACAGTTGCCGCAGCGTGGCGCCGAAGCGCACATCGACGGCCGTGGCGGTGTTGAGCGTGACGCGCGTGCCGTCGGGCAGCGCGATCGTGCGGCGCTCGCCGGGCCGCGTGGCGTGGTCGGCCGTCATCTGGCCGAACGGCAGCGGGTCGGCCATGACCCATGCGCCGGCACCGGTCACGGCCAGCGTGCCGAGTCCGGCCAGCGTCTTCATGGCCTGGCGGCGCGAAGCCTGCGCCTTGACGCTGCCGAGCGCATGGCGGGCCATGGCCGGCGGCACCTGGCTCAGGCCGTTGCGCAACTGGTCGCCCAGGCCGGCCATGCGTTGCCAGGCCAGTTCGTGGGCGGCATCGGCGGCGCGCCAGCGGGCGCACGCGTCGTGGTCGGCGGACGATGCCTCGCCCGATTGCAGCACGGCCATCCAGTGCGCGGCCTGCGCGATGACCGAGGGCGCCGGGGCGTTCATCAGCCGTACACCGCGTGGTAGCAGTGCTCGAACGCCTTGCCCATGGCCTTCTGCACCACGTTGACCGTCACGCCGAGTGCTTCGGCGATCTCGCGGTAGGTCAGGCCATCGAGCTGGGACATCAGGAACGCTTCGCGCGTGCGCGGCGGCAGGCGGTCGAGCACGCAACTGACCGCCGTCAGCGCTTCGAGCACGAGCGCGCGGGTTTCGGGTGACGGGGAGGTGGCTTCGGGCTGGAGCGCCAGCGCTTCCAGATAGCTGCGTTCCAGCGCCAGGCGCCGGAAGTGATGCGCGGCGAGGCGGCTCGATA
This sequence comes from Cupriavidus agavae, assembly GCF_004217045.1. Classification (GTDB taxonomy): domain Bacteria; phylum Pseudomonadota; class Gammaproteobacteria; order Burkholderiales; family Burkholderiaceae; genus Cupriavidus; species Cupriavidus agavae. The sequence continues at coordinate 356,612 of NZ_SGXM01000002.1, read as the reverse complement.
CCGTGGTCAGGTAGGCGCGCGGCTCGCGCAGCGCGGCGGCGTCGTCGGCGTGCAGCAGCCGTGCGAAGGTGTCCTGCGCCAGGTCTGCCGCATTGTCGATATTGCCGAGCTTGCGCCACAGCAGGTTCACCAGCCAGTTGTGGTGAGCCCGATAGATCGTGGTGAAAGCTTGCCCCGCGGATGCGGTGCCGAGGTCAGCCAGGGCCATGGCGCACGTAACGTTACCGGCGTCAGGCGCCTGTCGTAATTGAGAATGATTTGCATTTTAATGGCATCGGGGCCAATGCCACAAGCGGCTTTGGCATGGTGTCGCACGTACGTGACAGGTTTTCCGGGCATCCCTGCCGGCGTCAGGGTCATGCCGCCGCGTCGCCGGCGGGGCGCTGCCAGCCGCCGCCGAGCGCCTTGTAGAGCAGCACCACGGCCTGCAGCGCCGAGAGCCGCAGCGTGGCCTGCGCGTCCTCGGCGTCGTGCAGTGTGCGCTGGGCGTCGAGCATGGTCAGCAGCGTCTCGGCCCCGGCGCGGTAGCGGTGCTCGGCCAGCACGAAGGCGCGTTGTGCCTCGCGCAGTTCCTCGTCCTGCTTCACGCGCTGCGCAGCCACGCCGTCGATCGTGTTGAGCGCCAGCTCCACGTCGGCCGTGGCCGCCACGATGGCCGCCCGGTAGTCGGCCAGCAGTTCCTCGCGGCGGGCCTCGGCCTGATCCCTGCCGGCTGCCAGCCGGCCGGCGTTGAAGACCGGCGCCAGCAGTCCGGCCGCCAGCGCGTAGGCCGGCTGGTCGAACATCAGGCGCGGACGCTCCGCCGAACCGGACACGCTGGCGTTCAGCGTCAGGCGCGGCAGCATCAGCGCGCGTGCCACGGCGATATCGGCGCGGGCGGCGGCGAGCCGCGCCTCGGCGGCGGCGAGGTCGGGCCGGCGCGCCATCAGCGCGGCGGGCAGGCCGGCCGAGACGAGCGGCACTTGCAGGCCGTCAAGCGAGGCAGTCTGCATCCCGATGTTGGCCACCGGCTGGCCCAGCAGCGTGGCCAGTGCCACCAGGCTGTCGTTGGCGCGCTGGCGCAGCAGCGCCTCGGCGCGCGCCTGGCGGGCCACGAAGCCGCGTTGCTGCGCGAGTTCGAGCAGCGTGGCCTGGCCCGCCGCGCGGCGCGCCTCGACCACGCCCAGCACGCGCCGCGCGTTCTCGGTCAGCCGCCGGGCGATCTGCACGCGCTCGCGCAGGCTGGCGGTCTGCAGCCATGCCAGCGCCACCTCGCTGGTCAGCGCCAGATGGGTGGCGTCGCGGTCGAAGCCGCTGGCGCGCCACGTGTCGAGCGCGGCGGTGCGGCCCGCGCGCACGCCGCCCCACAGGTCCACCTCGTAGCTGGCCGCGAGCCCGAGCCGGAAGCTGTTGGCCGTGGTGCCCACGGTGTCGGCGCGGTAGTAGTTGCGCTGCGCGCCGGCCTCGGCGTTCAGTTCGGGCCACAGCGGCGCGGCGGCAATCACCACCCCGGCGCGCGCCTGGCGCAGGCGCGCTTCGGCGGCGGCCAGCCCGGGGTTGTCGGCCAGCGCCTGCCCCACGAAGCCATCGAGTTCGGCACTGCCGATCGACTGCCACCAGGCCGCGCTGAGCGCATCGCGCCCGCCCGCGGCGGCAAAGCGCCAGGCGTCGGGCAGCGCCACGGGCAACGGCGCGGGTTCGGTCGGCTGGGTGGCGCAGCCGCCCAGGGCCAGCAGGAGCGCGGTCAGGGCCGCGGGTTTGCGCAGGAACATCGGAGTCAATCTCAATCGCTGTTGAGGGCCTGCACGGGGTCGAGCCGCGCGGCGTTGCGGGCCGGCATGTAGCCGAACACCAGGCCCGTGGCCACGGCGCAGCCGAAGGCGCCCACGATGGCGGTCAGGGAGAGGATGGCCGGAATGCCGGCCAGGCGCAGCGCCACGGCCACCAGCACACCGCCCACCATGCCGGCCACGCCGCCGATCACCGAAACCACCACGGCCTCGGTCATGAACTGGCGCAGGATGTCGCGCTGGCGTGCACCGGTGGCCATGCGGATGCCGATCTCGCGGGTGCGTTCGCGCACCGTCATCAGCATCACGTTCATCACGCCGATGCCGCCCACCAGCAGCGAGATCGCGGCGATCAGGCCCAGCATCATCGTCATGGTGCGCTCGGTCTCGGCGCTGGCGCGGATCGATTCGGCGCGGTTGTAGACGCGTACGTCGCGCTGGCCGCGCTGCACCGCCATGGCGTCGATGATCGCGTTCTCGGTCTGGCGGGCCTGCTGGAGCCTGCGGATCGCCACCGCCACCCAGGTCGGGTACGGCGTGCCGAACAGCCGCGCGCTGGCGGTGGAGTAGGGCACCACCACGCGGTCGTCCTCGTCGGCGTTGCCGGCCAGCGCGCCCTTTTCGGCCAGCACGCCAATCACCTGGAACGGCACGCTGTCGAGCAGGATGGTCTGGCCCACCGGGTCGGTGCCGTCCTCGAACAGCGCCGTGCGCACGCGCTTGCCGATGATCGCCACCTTGGCCAGCGTGCGCTCGTCCTCGGCGTCGAAGAACACGCCCTCGGCCAGCGGCCAGTCCAGCGCCACCTCGAAGTCGGTCGTCACGCCGCCCACCTCGGTGCGGTGGTCCACGTTGCCGCGCCGGGAGATCACGAAGCCTTCCAGGTACGGCATCGCCACCTCCACGTTGGGCAGCTCGCGCATGGTCTCCACATCGGCCAGGGACAGCGGCCCCGTGCGGTCGCGGCTGGTGACCGGCGTGGCGGCCACGTACATCTTGTTGGCGCCGAACACGGCCATCTTCTTCATGACCTGGAACTGCGAGCCGCTGCCGGCCGCCAGCATCACGATCACCGACGCCACGCCGATGATGATGCCGAGCAGCGTCAGCCCGGTGCGGAACGGGTTGATCCAGAGCACGCGCCAGGCCGCGCGCAGGGCTTCGCGCAGGTCGCCGGCCAGGCCGGTGAAGCGGTCCCCGCCGTGGCCCCGGGCGCCGAACAGCGGCGGCCAGGCGTGCGTGGCGCGCCGGGCGGCCTCCGACACCGGCGCGGTGCCGGTATCGGCAATGATCTGGCCGTCGCGGATCTCGATCACGCGGCGCGCCCGTGCGGCGATGTCGCGGTCGTGGGTGATCAGGATCACGGTGTGGCCCGCATCGGCCAGTTCCACCAGCAACTGCATCACCTCGGCGCTGCTGTGCGAATCGAGCGCGCCGGTGGGTTCGTCGGCCAGGATGATGCGCCCGCCGTTCATCAGCGCGCGCGCAATCGACACGCGCTGCTGCTGCCCGCCGGACAACTGGCCCGGCCGGTGGTCGAGGCGCTGGCCCAGCCCCAGCCGCTCCAGCAGCGCCGTGGCGCGCGACTCGCGCTCCGGCGCCGGGGTGCCGGCGTAGAGCGCGGGAATCTCCACGTTCTCGCGCGCCGATTCGGTGGCGATCAGGTGGTAGCCCTGGAACACGAAGCCGAACGCCTCGCGGCGCAGCCAGGCCAGTTCGTCGGCGCCCAGCGCGGCCACGTCGCGCCCGGCCACGTGGTAGGTGCCGGACGTGGGGCGGTCCAGGCAGCCCAGCAGGTGCATCAGCGTGGACTTGCCCGAGCCCGAGCTGCCCACGATGGCCACGAACTCGCCGGCTGCGATATCGAGCGAGACGCCGCGCAGCACCTCGGTGGCGGGCGCGCCGTCGTGCCCGCCGTACTGCTTGCGGAGGCCGCGCAGCGACAGCAGCGGAGTAGCGGCGCTCACAGGCGGAATCCCGGCATGTCGTCGTCGGGCTGGCGCTCGCGCACCACGATGCGGTCGCCCTCGCGCAGGCCATCGAGCACCTGCGCGTGCAGGCGGTCGCGCACGCCCACGCGCACGGTGCGCTCCTGCGTGCGGCCGGCGTCATCGATCACGCGCGCCGTGAACGTGTCGGTGGTGCCGGTAACCGGGCGCAGCGCCACCATCGGCGCCACGGGCACGTCGCGCGCCTCGTCCACCACGAACGAGACCTGCGCGGTCATCTGCGGCATCAGCGCATCGTCGGCGTTGTCCACGTCAAAGAGCGCGGTATAGAGCACCACCTTGCTGGCCGGCGTGGCCGGCTGGGAGGTCTGCGACGCGGCCGCCGGCGTGGCGGCCAGCGGTGGGGCCGGCAACACCTGGCGCACCTTGCTCTCCCACTTGCGCGTGCTGGCGCCGAGCGTGTTGAAGCGCGCCCGCATGCCGGGCCGCACGCGGCGCACGTCGGCCTCGGACACCTCGGTCCAGACCGTCATGGTCGACAGGTCGGCCACGCGCAGCAGCGTGGGCGTCTGGTAGGTGGCGTTCAGCGTCTGGCCCAGGCGGGCTTCCAGCGTGACCACCGTGCCCGACATCGGCGCATAGATCCGCGTGTAGCCCAGCCGCGCGATATCGCCGTTCAGCGTCGACTGGGTCTGGTCGATCTGGGCGCGCAGGCGGTCGATCCGGGCGGCGGCGGCGCGCAGCGTGGCCGTGGCGGTCTGCACGTCTTCCTCGCGCGTGGCGTCGTGGCTGGCCAGCCGGCGCTGGCGGGTCTCCTGCTGCGTGGCCAGCCAGTGCTGGGCCTGCTGCTCGGCCAGCTGGGCCTTGAGGCCGGCCAGTTCGGCGCGGCCGGCGTCCACGGTGGCGCGCGGCACGCTGGGATCGATCTCGGCCAGCAACTGGCCCTTGCTGACCTGGTCGCCCACCTTGACGTGCAGCTGCGTGATCTGGCCCGAGACCTGCGCGCCCACGTCTACATAGCTGAGCGGATGCAGCGTGCCGATGGCGGTCACGCTCTGCGTGACGGTGCCGCGTGCGATGGTGGCGGTGTCGTAGGCGGGACGCTTGCCGTTCTGCCACCAGGCGAAGGCGCCGGCGGCAACCAGCAGGAGCGCGGCGCCTGCGGCCAGGCGAACGATGGTACGGGAGTGTCGGAGTCGAATGTTCTGCATGATGGATCGATCAGGCGGCAAACAGCCATCCGCCACAACTGAGTGCCGCGGCCACGGCACCGGAAAGCGGAACGAGGCGCGGGCACCAGGTCATCAGCGCGGTGGCGGCCAGCGCGCCCACGGACACGCTGCCCACCCAGACGATGGCGCCGATGCTCAGGCCCCAGCCCTGCACGCAGGGCACGGCCAGCACGGCCAGGCAGGCCCACGCGGCGAGCCGCAGCCCGCGGGCGGCGGTGTCCGGCGGGGCCTCGCCGTAGACGCGCTCGTGGTGGCGGTCCATGGCCAGCGCGAAGCACACCATGCCGGCCACGCCGCCGCACAGCACGCTGAGGATGTAAAGCGAGGACGGGCTCATCGGCGGCCTCCGGTTGCCATGCCGGCGGCAGGCGCGCCCACGCCATGCCGGCGCCGCAGGATGGCGGTGGTCCACAGCAGCGCGGCGCCACAGGCCAGCGCGCCCAGTTCCACGCCGGCCGCGCGCCAGTCGCCGTGCCAGACGTAGCGCCCGAGGTGCCAGGGCGTGGTCAGCGCATTGAGCAGGGGCAGGCCGATGCAGAGCAACCCGGCCAGGCCCAGCTGCTGGCGCCAGGCCCGCGCTGGCGGACACGCCGCCGCGTGCAGGGCCGTGGCGGCCCAGATCGCAAAGAAGGCGCCGATCTCCCACTCGTGGCGTTCGTCCAGCGCCACCGGCAACAGCCGGTTGGCCCACAGGTAGCCGATGCAGGCGACGCAGAGCCCGGCCACGGCGGCCACGTTCAGGCGGTCGATGCCGGCGTAGACGCGCGCGCTGTGCCGGCCGAACTCGGCAAGCTTGCGGCTGCGGCGCTTGACCGAGAACAGCAGCAGGCCGGTAGCCATCACGCCGGCGCCGGCCAGCCCGGACACGAAGTAGAGCCAGTCCACCATCGCGCCGCCAAAACGCGCCAGATGCAGCGAGCGCAGCACCGACCCGGCCACGAGCGGCACCGGCGCGTCGCCGCTGCCCACCATCTCGTCGTCGTACTCGGCCGAACGGAATGCACCGCTGGCGGCGTCGTAGTGGTAGTGGTGGGCGGCCACGAAGTCGATGCCGTCGTAGTTGTGCCCGCCGCTGAACTCGACTTGCGCATTGGCGCGGCCCGGGTGCGTGATCGTGACGTGGTCGATGCGGTCTTCGGCATGGCTGTCGCGGGCCAGCCGCGCCTGCGCGTCGGCGTACATCGCCGGCAGGTCCGGCACGGCCAGCGTGCGGGCGGCGGGCGCCGGACCGGCCGCCTCGCGGAAATGCGCGCCGCCCAGCTCGCCGAACAGCGCGCGCTGGTCGGCGTAGAACAGGCGCACGCCGGCCGGCATGGTGTCCGGCCACCAGATCACCAGGCCCGTATACGAGATCACGAACAGGAACGGCAGCACCAGCACGCCCAGCGCGTTGTGAGCGTCGAGCCAGGAACGCTGGCCCTTGCGCGGCCGGAACGTGAAGAAATCGGCGAAAAAGCGCTTGTGCGTGACGATGCCGCTGACCATGGCCACCAGCAGCGCCATCGTGAAGAACGCCACGATCCAGACGCCCACCATGCCGCTGTGCAGCTCGTAGTGGAACGTGATGAAGTGGCGCCCGCCGGCAGTGTCGCGCGCCGGCGGCAGCAGGGCGCCGGTCTGGGGGTCCATGCGGATCTCCGGGCCGCGCTGCCCGGCATAGTGCAGGTGGACGGCGTAGTCCTCCTCGCCCGGCAGTTCGATCGACCACTGGGCGGCGTCGGCCGCGTTCAGCGCCAGCAGGCGCTGGGCGTGTGTCAGTGCGCGCTGCGGGTCGACGGCGGGCCGCGCGGCGGTCTGCCGCTCGGGCTGCATCCAGTGCGTGATCGGCTCGTAGAACACGCTCAGGGCGCCGGTCAGGAAGACCGCGAACAGCAGCCAGCCCATCCAGAGCCCCACCCACGTGTGCAGCCACGCCATGCGCTGGCGAAACCCCCCGGTCATGCCAGCCCCCGGGCGGCCCAGGCCAGGCCGGCCAGCATCAGCAGCAGCGCGGCGGGCGCCAGCAGCCCGAGCCACGCGGCGCGCGTGGTGCGCGCCGCGAAGGTCCAGATCACGGCGGCCGTGTAGATCGCATAGCTGAGCAGGCTCGACGCCATGACGGCGCTGGCGCGGTGGTCCGGCGCCAGCATCGCCGAGGCGACGATGGCCGACGAAGCCAGCAGATAGCCGCCAAAGATGGCGGCGAGCAGCCGGGAGAGGACAGGGAGGGCGGGCAGGGGCGGCATCTCGAAGGTCATGCGGTGCCCGTCGACATGACGGGTCTTACCCTACATGACCCGCGAGATGCCAAAACCTGCCACGGTCAGGCGAAAAAAGTGGCGCCTGACCCGCTTCCCGCCCCCTTCCGCCCCCGCCCGCTGCCCTGGCGCGGCTTACCGCGCCGCGTTGGCGGGCCGTACCGGGCGGAACGCCTCGCGCAGTTCCTCCGCGAACAGTTGCGGCTGCTCCCACGCCGCGAAATGGCCGCCCTTCGCTACCTGATGGTAGTAGTTCAGCGACGGGTAGGCCTGCCGGCTCCAGCTTTCCGGCGCGCGGTAGATCTCGTGCGGGAAGACGCTGATCGCCACCGGGATCTTGATGTCGCGGGTCTTCTGCGCCTCGGCGCTGAAATTGTTGTTGTTGTTCTCCCAGTAGAAGCGCGACGACGCGGCACCCGTGTTGGTGAGCCAGTACAGCGTGATGTCATTCAGGATGGCGTCGCGCCCCAGCACGGTCTCGGGCACGCCGTTGCTGTCGCTCCACTGGGCGATCTTCTCGTAGGTCCAGGCGGCCAGCCCGGCCGGGGAATCGGCCAGCGAGTAGCCGATGGTCTGTGGACGCGTCGCCATCATTGCCCCGTAGGCGGCGTTGCGCCCGAAGAACGTGCTCAGCGACTGGAAGGCGTCGCGTTCGGGCGCCGTCAGCGATGCCGGCGCCGGATCGCCGGCCAGGATCGATTTCATCAGCGGGCCGGGCACGGTGGCGGGCATGTTCAGGTGGATCGCCAGCAGCCCCTTGGGCGCCTGGCGGGCCAGCGCGTCGGAGATCACCGAGCCGTGGTCGCCGCCCTGCGAGACGTAGTGCTGGTAACCCAGCCGCTTCATCAGCACGTCCCAGGCGCGGGCGGTGCGGTCGGGGTTCCAGCCCAGTTCGCGCGGGATGCCCGAGAAGCCGTAGCCCGGAATCGACGGGATGATCACGTCGAAGGCGTCTTCGGCGCGGCCGCCATAGGCGGTGGGATCGGTCAGCGGGCCGATGGTCTTGACGAACTCGAAGATCGAGCCGGGCCAGCCGTGCGTGAGGATCAGCGGCATCGCGTTGGGATGGCGCGAGCGCACGTGGATGAACTGGATGTCCACGCCGTCGATGCGGGTGACGAACTGGGGCAGCGCGTTGAGCTGGGCCTCGGCCTTGCGCCAGTCATAGTCCTTGCCCCAGTACTGCACGAGCGCCTTGACGCGCGCCAGCTGGATGCCCTGCGACTCGTCCTTGACCAGCTCCTGGTCAGGCCAGCGCGTGGCGGCGATGCGCTGGCGCAGTTCGTCGAGCTGGGCCTGCGGCACGTGCACCTTGAACGGGCGGATGCTCTCGTCGCTGGCAGGCACCTGCGAGGCGGGCGGGGTGGCGCTGCTGGCGGGCGCGGCGGCCTTCGCCGGCAGGGCGTGGCCGGCCAGCGCCAGCGCGGCGAGGGCGGCGCTGACGGTCAGGGCGAGGCGGGTGGCAGGCGTGCGCGGCATGCTGCGGGTGGTGGCGTGTGACATCGTAAGGCTCCTTCCTGGACTTCGCGTTCGTATTGGGATCGTTCACGAGGGGTCGTGACCGAACGAAGTCTAGGGAGCCAGTGGTTGCCGAACGTGTCGGGTTCCCGGCGATTTGCACCGGCCTGTATCTGTACCGGTGCCGGATACAGAGCGATACAGGCTCAGCGTTCCCGCAGCGCCTCCGCCGCGCGGTTCAGCGGCTTGAGCAGGTATTCCAGCACCGTGCGCCGGCCGGTGCGGATCTCGGCCGTGGCGACCATGCCGGGCAGGATCGGGTGGCGCTTGCCGTCGTCGGTCTGCAGCCACGCGTGATCGGTCAGCACATAGACGCGGTAGTAGTAGATGCGCCGGTCCACCTGGTCCTCGATGGTGTCCGGCGAGATGCGGTCCACGCGGGCCGGCAGCGTGCCGTAGATCGACGGCTCGAACGCCGTGATCTTGACCGTGGCGGCCTGGTCCGGATGGATGAAGGCGATGTCGCGCGGGCTGATGCGGGCTTCCACCAGCAGTTGGTCGCCCAGCGGCACGATCTCCATGAGCACGCCGCCCGGCGCCACCACGCCGCCGATGGTGGAGATCCGGATGTCCTTGACGATGCCGCGCGCCGGCGAGGTCAGCGCGGTGCGGCGCAGCAGGTCGGCGCGGCCCTCGCGGATCTTGAGCAGCGGGCCGAGGTCGGCCATCGTGGTGGCGTAGTCTGATTTCAGGGCCACGTAGTACTCGCTCTGCGTGGCGGCCAGCCTGGTGGTCAGTTCGGCCGCCTTCTGGCGCAGGCGCAGGATCTCCACCTCGTTGGTGGCGCCGGTCTTCAGCAGCGGCAGCGCGATGTTGAGTTCGCCCTGCGCCAGCCGCAACTGCTCGCGCAGGTTGCCCACGTTCTCGCGGAACGCGCGGCGGTTGGTCAGGAAGGCCTGCCGCTCGCGCTCGGTGACGGCGGGGCTCTTCGCCAGCTCGGCCGGAAACCGGATGGCTTCGGCGTCGTTCATCTCCGCCTGCAGCCGGGCGGCGCGCGCCTGGAGCGCGGTGATCTTCTCCAGCGCCTCTTCCATCGACGAGCGCGCCAGCACCGGGTCCAGCGTGGCAAGCTGCTGGCCGGCCTGCACCACGTCGCCCTCGCGCACCGACAGTTCGGACAGCAGCCCGCCTTCGAGGCTCTGGATGATCTGGCCCTTGGAGGCCGGCGTGACGCGCCCCTCGCCGATCGCCACCTCGTCCAGGCTGGCGAACGCAGCCCAGGCGATGAAGACGGCCAGCGCGCCGATGATGGTCCACAGCAGGTAGCGCGAGCCGAGGGCCGTCCGCTGGCCGATGCGCATCGTGTTGGCAAAGGTTTCCATGCGCGTCACTCCGCCGCGCGCACGTTGGGCGCGGCCGTGCGGGTTGCGGGAGCCGGGCCGCGCAACGTGGCCAGCACCTCGTCGCGCGGGCCGTCGCGCACGATGCGGCCGTGGTCCACCACGATCAGGCGATCCACCAGTTGCAGCACCGGGTAGCGGTGCGTGGCCACCACCAGCGTGCGCCCGCCGAGCCACTCGCCCAACTGGCGGATCACGGCCAGCTCGGTGGCTTCGTCCAGCGATGCGGTGGGCTCGTCGAGCAGCAGCACGCTGGGCGAGCGCAGCAGCGTGCGCGCCAGGATCAACGCCTGCCGCTGGCCGCCGGACAGGCCAACGCCGTTCTCGCGGATGCGCAGGTCCAGCCCGTGCGGCTGGTTCAGCAGCAACTGGTCGGCGCAGGCCAGCCGCAGCGCGGCCAGCAGTGCGTCGTCGGTGGCCAGCGGGCTGGCCACCAGCAGGTTGTCGCGCAGCGTGCCGTAGAACAGGCTGGCCTCCTGCAGCACGACGCCCACGTCGCGCCGCACGTCGGCCACGTCGATCATCGGCATCGGTGTGTCGTTGAAGACCACGCGCCCCTGCTGGGGCGTGGACAGCCCCGCCAGCAGCCGCAGCAGCGTGGACTTGCCGGCGCCGACGCGGCCCAGGATCGCCACGCGCTCGCCGGGCTCGATGCGCAGGTCCGGCACGGTCAGCACCGGTTTCTCGTTGGGATCATAGCCATAGACCACGTTCTCGAAGCGGTAGCGGCCCACCAGCGCGGTGCGGTGGTAGGCGTCGCGGCCCGGCTCGTGGTCCAGCGGCAGCGTCAGCAGCGTGTCGAGCGCCTGCTTGCCGACACGCGCGTTCTGGATGCGCCCGAGCACTGCCGGAATCTGCGCCAGCGGCGCGATGGTGCGGCTGGTCAGGATCGAGCAGGCCAGCACCGCGCCGAACGACAGGTCGCCGTCGAGGATGCCGTAGACGCCCGCCACCAGCACCCCGGCGTAGGCAATCTGCTGCACGGTCTGCGCGAAGTTGACCAGCAGCCCGGCCAGGAAGCGCTGGCGCAGGCCGATTTCGCCGTTGACTTCGTTCGTGTGCTGCCAGATCTTGCGGAAGCGCGGCTCGGCCTGCAGCGCCTTGATGTCTTCCACGCGGTAGATCGACTCCATCAGGATGGCGTTGCGCAGCGCGGATTCGGCCATGCCCTGCGTGGAGAGCTTCGCCAGCGGCACCTGCGCGACCAGCCCCGGCAGCACCAGCAGCGGGATGGCCAGCAGCGGCACCAGCACCAGCCAGCCGCCCAGCAGCCAGATGATGAACAGGAAGGCCAGCACGAACGGCAGGTCGATCAGCACGCCGAGCGTGCTCGACGTCAGCAGCTCGCGCAGTTGTTCGAGGTCGCGCAACTGCGCGACCAGCGTGCCGGGCGACTGGGGCCGCGCGTCGTTGCGGATGTCGAGCACGCGGGCAAAGAACATCGCCGACAGTTTCAGGTCCACCTGCTTGCCGAAATGGTCGGCAATCGCCACGCGCGCCGTGCGGATCGCCAGCTCCAGCAGTAGCGCCAGCGCCACGCCGGCGGCCAGCACCCAGAGCGTATGGATCGAGCGCGCCGGCACCACGCGATCCCAGACCTGCATGGCGAACAGCGAGGTGGCGATGGCGAGCAGGTTGCCGAACAGCGAGCCCACGCCCAGCTCCAGCATGGTCTTCCAGTTCGCGCTGAAGGCGGCGCCGAGCCATTCGCGGGGGCGGGCGGCGAGGTGGGCGTCGAGCCGGTCACTGCGCGGCGTTTCGCGCTCGCGCAGCAGCAACAGCCGCAGCCGGCCGTCAGCCGCGAGCGATGCCAGCGCCGGCGTGCGTTCCACCACGCCGCTTTCGGTCGGCAGGTGAAGCGCGGCCTTGCCGCCCGCCACGGCCACGATCATCCCGACGTGCTGGCCGTCCACGCAGACCAGCGCGGGCAGCAGCACGTCGGTCAGCGCCGTGGCCGGGATCTCGGCGAACTGGCCGTCGAGCCCGGCGGCGGCCGCCATCTCGACGACCGAGCGGGCCGTGTCGCTGGCGTCCGCCCAGCGCGCGGCGCCGCGTACCAGTTCGGGCGAGTTGGCCAGGCCCAGGTGCCGGGCGGCCAGCAGGATGGTTTCGGTCCAGCGGGACAGGTCCGCCACCTCGGGCTGGAAGGCGCGGCCGGACGGTTCAGTGCGAGGCAAGGTCCTGCTCCCGTAGCAGTTCGACAAAGCGGCCCACGGCCACATGCGCCCTGATGCGCGCCAGCATGCTGTCGGCAATGGCCGTCACGCGCTCCTGCTCGGCGATGAAGATCTCGCGCTCAGGGTTGATCACATCGGTCAGCGTGCGCTTGTTGAGCATGTATTCCTGCCAGTACAGGTCGCGCGAGGCGCGCAGCAGGCCGATCACTTCCTCGAAGCTCGCCTTGCGCGCCCAGGCGCCGGCCGCCTCGGTGGCGGCGGCGTTCAGCGCGGTGCGGGCCTGCAGGCGTTCGTTGTCGAGCGAATCGAGCGCGGCGCGCTGCTCGGCCTTGGCGGCGGCGATGCGATGCCGGTTCAGCCCGCCCAGCGAGAAGTCGCCCGCGATCTGCACGCCCACCCAGGTGTCGTCGTTGGCGTTGGTCGGTCCGGTGGAGACCGAGCGGCTCACGCCGACACTGATGGCCGGAAAGCGCTCGGCCTCGGCCTGCGTGACGTGCGCCGAGGCCGCCTCGACGGCGGCGCCGGCTGCCAGTACGGACGGGGTTTGCTCGATATTGCCGCGCTCGTCGCCCAGGCCGCGTACGTCGGCGTCGGCCGTAACGAGTTCGGCCACGCGCTGGGGGCGCACGCCGATCAGTTCGGCGAGCCGTGTGGCGGAGACATCGAAGCGGCTGCGGGCCTTCAGCTCGTCGGCGCGGGCGCGCTGGATCGCCACGTCGGCCATGTTGCGGTCCGACGAGACCGACAGGCCGGCGCGCACGCGGTCGCCGATCTTGCCGCGGATGGCCGACAGGGCCTCGATCTGGCGCTGGGCGGCGATCACGATCTCCTGGCTCGCGGCCAGGTCCACGAACGTGGCGGCGGTGTTGGCGGCCACGGTCTCGATGCTGTCGGCCAGCAGGTGGCGGTTGCGGTTCAGCGTGGCGTCGGCGGCGGCAATTCGGCTCGACGTGCGGCCGAAATCGTAGACCAGCTGGCTCACGCCCACCGACGCCCGCGCGCCGGCACTGTTGCCGCCCGTGCCGAACGTGCCGCCATAGCCGGGCCGCACGCCGTATTCGAGCCGGGGGTACCAGGCCGCCTGCGCCACCGCCACCTCGGACGTGCTCTGCGCAATCACGGCGTTGGCGCGGCTGATGTCGGGATGGCGCGAGATGGCGATGCCCACCGCCTCGCGCATGTTCAGCCCCTGCACGGCCACGTGGCGGACGCCGGCGGGGTCGGCCGGCGCGTCCGCCAGGGCGGGGCGCGGCAATGGCGCCGGTCCCGTCACCTGGGTCAGCATCGGCGGTGCCGCCAGCGCGGGCATGCCGGCCAGTGCGCCCAGGGCCAGCACCAGCAGCGAGAACTCACGGACCGTACCGGCCACGACCCGGCGCGCCGGGCAAATATTGCGTGCTTGCAATCAGAGGCATCCCTGAAGAATCGGTGACGATGGGTCGTACGAGGTACCTCAGACAAGGATCTGTTGATTGGCGAGCAGGGTCTCCAGGTTGGTGGTGACGTTGTTCAGCGTCACCAGCGTTTGCGAGCCGTATGCCCCGCCGGCCCCGTCGCGGTCGATCGACACCACCGTGTTGCCGTTCACATTGGTCACGCTGAGGTAGTTGCGGATCAGGTCCCCCTGGTCGATGGTGGCCACGCCGTTGACGTAGTGGGCCGGGCCGTCGGCGTCGGCCTGGTAGCCGACCAGCAGCGCCGAGACATCGAGCCGGTCCATGCCGGGCTGGTTCGGGCTGGTGCCCACGCTGAAGTCGGTGATCGTGTCGCTGCCGTTGCCGCCGCGGGCATCGGCATTGCTGACCACTTCCCACAGGAACACGTCGCCGCCCGCGCCGCCGATCAGCGTGTCGTTGCCGGCGCCGCCGATCAGCACGTCATTGCCCGCCCCGCCGTTGAGCGTGTCGTTGCCGGTGCCGCCGCGCAGCAGGTCGTTGCCGCCAAGCCCGTTGAGCGTGTCGTCACCGCCATAGCCGTAGATGCGGTCGTCGCCGGCCGATCCGTTGGTGGTGGTGCCCGCCGCCGTGCCCTCGATGATGGCCGATGGCTGGGCGCCGCCCAGCAGGTTGGTCAGCACGCCGGCGCTGATCAGCTGGCTGGCCGTGCTGGTGGTGGTCAGGCCGGTCGTGTCGGTGGCCGAGATCTGCAGCGAGTTGAGCAGGCCGACGTTGATCCCCAGCAGGCCGTTCGACAGCGTGACCGAGCCAAGGAATTCATTGAGCCGCAGGTTGTCGATCGGGCCGCCGTCGAGCGCGGTGACGGTCAGCACCGACGACGCGCCAATGCCCAGCAGGCCCGGATTGTTGACCACGTTGAAGCGCAGCCCCAGTTCGGCGGCCAGCGCCTGGTTGCCGTTGAGCTGCTGCAGCGCCAGCAGGTCCAGCACGCCGCCGAACGAGACACGCACCGACTGGATGTTGTTGTTGTAGTCGCTCGCGGCGAAGAACTGCTGCTGGCCCAGCTCGATCAGGCCGAGCAGGTTGGCGTCGGCGATGCCGAGCAGTCCGCCCGCATCGCGCACGGCCACCTGCGGCGCGACGTTGGTGACGATCGTGAACGACTGGGTCGAGGTGCCGCCCAGGTTGCCGGCCGCATCGATGACCCGCGTGCTGACCGAGTGGCCGCCATCGGCCAGCTGGCCCGGTGCGTACCACTGCCAGCCGGTGCCGTTGACCACGGCGTTGGTCCACGTGGCGCCGCCGTCGAGGCTGACCTGCAGCGTCTCGCCAGCGCCCAGCGCGCCGCTGAGCGTGCCGCCGATGATCGGGGTGTGGTCGCCCGTGATCCAGTCGCCCACGGTGCCGGTGTCGTCCGTCAGCGTGCTGATGGTGGCGGTCACGGTCGGCGCCACGGTATCGACGGTCAGCGTGAACGTGGGCGCCGGGGCGCTGGCATTGCCCGAGGCATCGGTGGCCGTGACCGACAGCGCGTAGGTGCCGTTCGGCAAGCCCGCGGGCGGCGTGAACGACCAGTTTCCGCTGCCGTCGACCAGCGCGGTGCCGAGCAGCGCCGCGCCGTTGAAGATGGCGATCGTGCTGTTGGCCTCGGCGGTGCCGGCCAGCGTGGGCGTGTTGTCGTTGGTGCTGGCGCCGTTGGCCAGCGGCCCGGCCACGGGCGCCACGTTGTCGGTGACGCTGGTGATGACCGGCGCGGCGGGCGCCAGCGCATCGACCGTGGCCGTGGCGGCGCCGCTCGTGTTGCCGGCGGCGTCGCTGGCGGTCACGCTGACCACGATGCCGTTGGCCAGCGCGGGAGAGGGGCCGAACGACCACGCGCCCGCGCCATTGGCGGTCACGCGGGCGTCGGCCACGCCATCGCCGTTCAGGTCGATGTTGACCGTGCTGTTGGCGTCGGCGGTGCCCGTCAGCGCCGTGCCGCTGCTCAGCGTGATCCGCGGCGTGGATGGCGCCACGGTATCGACGGTCAGCGTGAAGGCGGCCGTGGGCGCGCTGGTGTTGCCCACGGCATCGGTGGCGGTCACCGTGAAGCTGTGCGCCGCGTTGGTCAGCGCGGCCGTGGTGAACTGCCAGTTGCCGTCGGCATCGGCGGCCACGGTGCCCAGCAGCGCGCCGCCGTCGAACACGCTGACCGTGCTGCCAGCCTCGGCAGTGCCGGCCAGCGTCGGCGTGGCGTCGTTGGTGGCGGTGCCGCTCGTCAGCGTGCCGGTGACCGGCGCCACGTTGTCGGTCACGCTGACCAGTACCGGCGTGGCCGGCGCGGCGGCGTCGATCGTGGTGCTGGCGCCGTTGCTGGTATTGCCGGCCGCGTCGGTGGCCGTGACCGTGACCACGGTGTTGTTGGCCAGCGGGGTGCCGGGCGTGTAGCTCCACGCGCCGCCCGTGGCGGTCACGGTGGCGTCGGCGGTGCCGTCGCCGTTGAAGTCCAGGCTGACCGTGCTGCCGGCCTCGGCGGTGCCGCTCAGCGTGGCGCCGTTGCCTGGCGCGATCGTTGGCGTGGCGGGCGGTGCCGTGTCCACTGTGAACGTGTAGACCACGCTCGGCCCGCCCGTATTGTTGACCGCATCGGTGGCCACGGCGGTCACGGCATAGGTGCCGTCGGCCAGCGCGGCCGTGGTGAAGCTCCAGTTTCCGGCACCGTCCGCAACGGCCGTGCCGAGCAGCCCGGCCGGCGTGGAGAGCGAGATCACGGCGTTGGGCTCGGCGGTCCCGGTCAGCGTCGGCGTGGTGTCGTTGGTGCTGCCGCCGCTGGGCACGGTGCCGGTGCCCGGCAGCGCATTGTCGCTCACGCTGACGATCACCGGCGGCGGGGGGGCCGCCGCATCGATGACGATGCTGGCGGTCTCGCCGGTGTTGCCGGCGGCGTCGGTGGCGCTCACGTTCACCGTCACGCCGTTGTCGAGCGGCGAGGGCACCACGTAGGCCCAGTTACCGGCCGGATCGGCGGTGACCGTGGCATCGATCGAGCCGTTGCCGTCCAGGTCGAGGTTGACCGTGGAGCCGGCCTCGGCGGTGCCGTTGAGCAATCCGCCGTTCGAGGGCAGCACGGTCGGCACGGCTGGCGGCGTGTTGTCGTCGATATTGACATCGACCACCGTGGTGGCCGGATTGCCGGTGTTGCCCGCCGCGTCGGTGGCCGTCACGGACACCACCACGCCGTTGCCGAGCGGCGTGCCGGGCAGGTAGGACCAGTTGCCGTTGTCGTCGGCGGCCACGGTGGCGTCCACCGAGCCGTTGTTGCCGATGTCGATCGACACCACGGCGCCCGGCTCGGCGGTGCCGGTCAGGGCCGTCCCGTTGGTGGGGTCGATCCCGGGAAGGTCGGGCGCGTCGGTGTCCACCGTGAGCGTGAACGCCGGGCTCGATTCGCTGGCGTTGCCGGCCGCGTCGGTGGCGACAACGGTCAGCGTGTAGCCGCCATCGGCCAGGGTCGGCGTGATCGACCAGTTGCCGTCCGCATCGGCCACGTCGGTGCCGAGCAGCGTGTCGCCGTCATAGAGGGCGACGGCCATGCCGGCCGGCGCCGTGCCGCTGATGACCGGCGAGGTGTCGCTGGTGGCGCCGCCGGAGAAGATCGGCGAGACCGGCGTACCGGCATCGTTGACCACGCTCGTGATGGCCGGCGTGGCCGGCGCCGCCGTATCGACGTTGAGCGCAAACGCGGTGGGCGGGCTGGTATTGCCGGCCGCGTCGGTGGCGGTGAAGGTCAGCGCGTGGTCGCCATCGTCGAGTCCGCCCGGCGTGAAGGTCCAGGCGCCGGTGCCCGGCGCGGCCGTGACCGTGCCGATCAGCGTGTCGCCGTCATAGATGTTGATCGTGCTATCAGGCTCCGCCGTGCCGTTGAAGGTGGGCGTATTGTCGTTCGTGCTGCCGCCGCTGGCGAGCGGCGTGGTGCCGGGTGCGACGTCGTCGGCCACGGTCACGATGACCGGGGCCGGCGGTGCGGCGGCATCGATCGTGGCGGTGTCCGCGTCACCGGTGTTGCCGGCCGCGTCGGTGGCGGTCACCGACGCCACGGCGCCATCCGGCAGGCCGCCGGCCGGCGCGTAGGACCAATTGCCGTCTTCGTCGGCGCTGACGGTCGCGTCGGCCACACCGTCGCCGGTCAGGTCGATGTTGATCGTGCTGCCGGCTTCGGCGGTGCCGGCGAGTTCGGTCGCGCCGTGGACGTCGATCGATGGCGCAGCGGGCGGCGCGGTATCGATCGTGATGACGAAGCCGGTGCTGGCCTGGCCCTCGTTGCCGACGCTGTCGGTGGCCGTGGCGGTCAGCGTGTAGGTGCCGTCGTCCAGCGGGCCGGTGGGTGTGATCGACCAGTTGCCGTCGCCATCGGCCTGGATGCTGCCGATCAGCGTGCCGCCGTTGTAGAGCGCCACCGTGCTGTTGGGCTCGGCGGTGCCGGTGAAGGTGGGGGTCGGATCGTTGGTGCTGCCGCCGGTGGCCACCGGGGTGGTGCCCGGCGCCACGTTGTCGCCGGCCGAGAGCACCACGGGTGCCGGCGGCGGCGCGGCGTCGATCGTCGCGGTCGTGGGTGCGCTGGTGTTGCCGGCCGCATCGGTGGCGGTCACGCTGACTACCGTGCCGTCCGGGAGCGGCGGGGCCGGGGTGTAGATCCATGCGCCGGCGCCATCGGCGCCGACCGTCACGTCAGCCACGCCGTCACCGTCGAGATCGATGCCGATCGTGCTGTCCGGCGCGGCCGTACCGGTCAGCGTCGTGCCGTTGCTGGCCTCGATGGCCGGTGGCGGCGGGGCGGCCGTATCGATGGTGAAGTCGAACGTCGCGCTGTCGGGGCCCGTGTTGCCGGCGGCGTCGGTCGCGGTGGCAACCAGCGAGTAGGCGCCATCGGGCAGCGCCGTGGCGGGCGTGAAGCTCCAGTTGCCGTCGGCGTCGGCCACCGCCGTGCCAATCGGGTCCGGGCCGTCGCCATAGAGGTTGACCGTGCTGCCGGGCTCGGCGGTGCCGCGCAGCGTCGGCGTGGCGTCGTCGAGGCTGCCGCCGCTCGGCAGCGGCGTGGCGCCAGGCGTGGCGTCGGCCAGCACGCCGGCGATCACGGGCGGGGCCGGCGGCGTACCGTCGACGATGACCGTGGCGGGATCGCTGGTGTTGCCGGCCGCGTCGGTGGCGGTCACCGTGACGACGCTGCTGTTCGGCAACGTGGCACCGGGCGTGTAGCTCCAGTTGCCGTCTGCGTCGGCCTCGGTCGTGGCATCGGCCACGCCGTCGCCGTTGAGGTCGATGCCGATGGCGCTGCCGGGGTCGGCCGTGCCGCTGATCTCGGTGCCGTCGCTGGCGGCGATCACGGGCGTGGCCGGCGGCGTGGCGTCAACCGTCAGCGTGAACGGCGCGCTCGGGCCGCTGACGTTGCCCTGCGGATCGGTGGCGGTGACGGTCAGCGAGTAGGCGCCATCGGTCAGGGCCGGCGACGGGATGATCGTCCAGGCGCCGTCGCCATCGGCCACCGTGGTGCCGACCAGCGTCGTGCCGCTGTAGAGGTCGACGGTGCTGCCGGCCTCGGCGGTGCCGGTGAACTCGGGCGTGGTGTCGTTGGTGACATCGCCGCTGGCCAGCGCCTCGGTGGCGCCCATGTTGTCGGTCACCGTGCCGATGGCCGGCGCGCCCGGGACGGTCAGGGGAATGGTTACGGCAACCGGGGCGCTCGGGTTGCCGGCGGCGTCCACGGCGGTCACGATGGCCGTGCCCGGCGGCAGCGGCGTGGCGGACGTGTAGCGCCAGGCGCCGTCCGGATCGGCAGTGACCGTGGCATCCACGGTGCCGTCGCCGTCCAGGTCGAGCTGGATCGTGCCCGACGCGTCGGCCGTGCCGGCCAGCGTGGTGCGGTCAACGGTCTCCACGACCGGCACGCCGGGCGGCACCGTGTCGATGACCAGTTCGAAGGCCGGGCCCGGCAGGCCGGTGTTGCCGGTGGCGTCGGTGGCGGTCACTTCGATGGCGTACTCGCCATCGGGCAGCGCGGTAGCCGGGGTGAACGACCAGTTGCCGTCGCCGTCTGCCGTGGTGGTGCCGAGCGTCGCGCCGGAGTTGGCGTCGGTCAGCGTGATCGTGCTGTTCGGCTCGGCGGTGCCGGCAAACGTGGGCGTGGTGTCGTTGGTGCTCCCGCCGGACGTCAGCGTGCCGGTTACCGGCGCGGCGTTGTCGCTGACGGTCGAGAGGACGGGCGGGGGCGGCGCGGCGGCATCGACGGTGACCGAGATACCGGGGCCGGTGTTGCCGGCCGTATCGGTGGCGGTCACGGTGACGACCGTGCCGTTCAGCAGCGGCAGCAGCGGCGTGTAGCTCCAGTTGCCTTCGTCGTCGGCGGCGGTGGTGACATCGGGCGTGCCGTCGTTGTTCAGGTCGATGTTGACCGTGCTGCCGGCCTCGGCGGTGCCGGACAGCGCGGTGCCGTCCGATGGGTCGAGCGTGGGCGCGGCGGGCGGCGTGCTGTCGACCATGCCCGCATCGATCGTGGTCGAGGCCGGCGCGCTGGCATTGCCGGCCGCGTCGGTGGCTACCACGGTGACCACCGTGCCATCCGGCAGCGGCGTGTCGGGGGCGTAGGACCAGTTGCCGCTGCCGTTGGCGGTGACCGTGGTGTCCGGCGTGCCGTCACCGTCGAGGTCGATGGCGATCGTGCTGCCGGGGTCGGCCGTGCCGGCCAGCGTGGCGCCATTGCTCGGCGCGACGGTCGGGGTGGCCGGCCCGCTGGTGTCGACGATGACCGTGAACGGTGCGCCGGGCTGGCTGGTGTTGCCGCTGGCATCGGTGGCCGTGGCCGTCAGCGCGTGGCTGCCGGTGCCGAGCGGCGCGCCCGGGGTGAAGGTCCAGTTGCCGGCGCCATCGGCAACGGTGGTGCCGAGCGGCGTCGTGCCATCGTAGATGGTGACCGTGCTGCCGCGTTCGGCGGTGCCGGAGAGCGTGGGTGTGCTGTCGTTGGTCGTGCCGCCCCCGGCAATCGGGCCGGTCACCGGTGCCGTGTCGTCGCTGGCCGCGCCGATCACCGGGGCGGCAGGCGCTGCGGAGTCGATGGTCGCGCTGACCGGTGCGCTGGCGTTGCCGGCCGCGTCGCTGGCCGTCACGGTGACCACGGTGCCATCGGGCAGGGCGGGCGAGGGCACGTATTGCCAGTTGCCATCGTCGTCGGCGGTAACCGTGGCGTCGGGCGTGCCGTTGCCGTCGAGGTCGATGGCAACGATGCTGCCGGCAGCCGCCGTGCCGGCCAGCCCCTGCGCGTTGCTTTGCGTGACCACGGGGGAGGCAGGCGCGGCGGTGTCGATCGTCAGCGTGAATGGGTCGGTGGCGGGGCTGACGTTGCCGGCCGGGTCTGTCGCGGTGGCGGTGATCGCGTAGGTGCCGTCGGCCAGCGGCGCCGCGGGCGTGAACGACCAGTTGCCATCGGCGTCGGCCACCACGGTGCCCAGCAGCACGGCGCCGTTGAACAACTGGATCGTCGTGCCCGGCTCGGCGGTGCCGCTCAGCGTGGGCGTGCTGTCGTTGGTGCTGGCGCCATCGGCCAGCGGGCCGGTGACCGGCCCGGCGTCATCGGACACGGCGGCCAGCTCGGGTGTGTCCGGCGCCTGGGTGTCGACGATCAGGTCGATGATCGTCGGTGTGCTCGGCGAGCCATCGGGATTGGTCTGCGTGACCGAGATCTGGTGGCTGCCATCGGGCAGGCGCTGCAGCGTATAGCTCCAGTTGCCGTTGGCGTCGGCCTGTACGGTGGCCAGCGGCTGGCCGTCGAGCAGGATCGTGATCGTGCTGTTGGCAGGGGCGCCGACGCCGCGCAGCGTGGGCGTGGCGTTGGCGGTGGCCTGCGGGCCGCTCTCGCCGATGACATTGCCGATCGGTGCCACCGAGGGCGCGCCGGGCGGGGTGCTGCCCCCGCCGCCCCCGCCGCCGCCGGTCCCGCCGCCGGCGTTGTTGCCGTCGTCACCGCCACCGCCGCTGGCCACGGCCGCGATCAGGCCCGCGCCGGCCGCCAGGCCCAGCAGCCCCAGCAGGGCCTTGGTGGAGGTGCTCGATGATATGGGCGCGTAGGTGACGGCCGCTTCGAGAATCTGGTCGCCGCCGGCCACCATGGCCTGGTCGAACGACACCAGCCAACTGCCGTCGCCCTGCACGAACACCAGATTGTTGTATTGCGCGCCGTTGCTGAAGAAGCCGTTGATGCGCAGCGTGCGGCCGTCCTGGAACGACAGCAGCAGGTCGCTGCCCTCGCGCGCATAGTTGGTCACGCTCTCGCGCGGTGCGGATACCAGGAAGTTGGCAGGACCCTGGGGCGCGGAAACCTGGGTGTCGCCGGCGGCGACAGCAACGTTGGCGTGGTCCTTCAGGACGGCGGGCGATGCCATGCGAGCTCTCCTTGCGGTGACGGTCAAATGCGCCGCGGCACAGCCCGGCGCAACGACTTGCATCCCCCCAACGATCTGCCGCATTCGTGAACCGGCCATCATTGCGACGGCCTTTTTGTCATGGCATCGGCAGTGTCCTGAAAATGTCAGGATCTGCCGAAAATGTTAAGTAGCCGCTACAGAGCAGTATGGCAATTGAAACGCACACTTCACGTCTGCGGTTACTTTTTGTTGCATGTGATAACTACTGCGCTTTCGGCTCGCTGCGCCGCCGTTTCTCCGGGGCGGAGAATTCGGCGAACACGCGCGCCTGCACCCGCTCCATGGCTTCCAGCGTCTGCGCGTCGCTGCCCTCGCTGGCGGTCACGCCGGTGGCATCCTTCGACCTGGCGCCGGCCGGGTGGAAGACGAACTTCGCGCCGGCGTCCTTGCCCAGCTCCGCCTGCAGGCCGCTGTTCAGTGCTTTCAGGTATTTCTTCTTGGTGGCTTTCTTCATGGCTTTCCCTGGTTGGCGGTGGCGGCCCCGATCTGGGCGCGCTCCAGTTCCTGATGGGCGTCGTCGAGCTTGCGCTGACGCTGGTCGATCTTCGACTGGCTCTTGCCGTCGGCCTTTGCCTTGTCGAGATCGCGCTGGCGCTCTTCGACCTTGTCCTGCGCCGCGCGGATCCTTTTCTGCTGGCGGGCATCGAGCGAGGCATCGGTGCAGTTTGCCTTCACGTTGGCAAGCGCCGTTTCCAGGCCGGCCACGCGTTGCGCATTGCCGTGCGCCTTCGCGTAGGCAATCTCCTTTTCCAGCGAGACACGCTTGGCGTCACAACGCTCTCCCTGCGCCCAGACAGGCGCCACCGCAGTGGCGCAAAGCAGGGCAAGGGTGAATCCAAGGGGTTGTTTCACGATCGTCGGGCTCCTGTCGGGTGCTGGGCAACGGTCAGCATATCTGCGATTGGCCCATCTGTGCGCACGAAAGCGGCGCATGAGACGCCTTTTGCCGCCAGTCGGCAACGATCAGGCCGCAGGCGCGACCGTGGCACCGTGGACGTCGTGCGCGCGCAGCGCCTCGGCGACGCGCCCCGACGCCTTCATGTCCTCGACAAAACCTGCCAGGAAGGCCGCGGCAGCGTCGCCGCGCGACTTGGGCACGCCCATCGCCTGGCGAATCACCATGAAGCGCTCGCCAAGCAGCCGCAGGCCGGGCAGCCCGGCGATGTCCGATTCCAGTTGCTGCCTCACGCCAGCGGCCACGTCATGGCTGGCTTCGAGGAACGTCTTCACCACGGTCTGCGAGGAGGGCGCCCGGACGATCTCGGCCTGCTGCAGTTCGCGCGTCAGGTAGAGGTCGTAGGCGCTGCCCTGGCCGACCACCACGCGCGTGCCGGGGCGGTCCACGTCGGCGTTGGTGCGGACCGGGGAATCGTCACGGACCAGGTAGTAGCCTTCGATCAGCACATAGGGCGCCGTGAACGCAATGCTGGCGCCGCGCCGGGGATCGATCGCGAAGAAGCCGATGTCGGCCTCGTCCGCCGCGACGATATCGACGGCGCGGCCCGCCGTGTCGACCACCACCGGTTCCAGCGGCACCCCCAGCCGCGTGGCGAGCGCCGTGGCCAGATCGACCGACACGCCGCCCGCGCTGCCCGCCGTGGTGCGATGGGCGAGGATGGGGTTGCCGAGGTTGATGGCGGCGCGCAGCGTGCCGGTGGGTGCGAAAGCCTGGACGATGTCTTGGGAGGTCATGGACGGCGGCGGGTCACAAGGGATGGCGGCAAGCTTACCGCAATCGCGCCCGCCGCCCGCCGACGGCCCGCCTTCAGTGCGCCTTCAGTGCGCCACGATGGCCGATCCCTTGCCGTCGCCCTTCACCGGCCGGGTGATCCAGATCAGCGGGATGATCAGCAGATAGAGCCCGGCCGAGACGTAGAAGATGTCGTTGAGCCCCAGCATGGCGGCCTGCGCGGTGACGGTGGCGTCGAATAGCGCATGCGCGGAGGCCGGGTTCAGGTGCAGCAGCGCCTGCGCGGCCTCGATCTGGTGCGCGAAGGCCGGATGGCCGATGCTGGCCTGCTCGGTCAGCCGCACATGGTGGAGCACCGTACGGTTGTTCCACTCGTTGCCGGCGATCGACGTGCCGACTGCGCCGCAGAAAACCCGCACGAAGTTGGACAGGCCCGCCGCGTCGGCCAGTTTGCCGGCGGGCTGGCCGGACAGGATGATCGAGGTGAGCGGCACGAAGAACAACGCCATCGGAATGCCCTGCAGCAGCGTGGGCAGCACCAGGTGCCAGGTGTCGATGTTGGTCACGTACGCGGTGCGCATGTAGAACACGCCCGCGAAGCCGAGAAACGACAGCGTGGCGACCATCCGGGCATTGCGCGGCGACAGGAAGCGGCCCACCACCGGCGAGAGCAGCAGCGCGAAGATGCCCAGCGGCGCCGTGACCAGTCCGGCATCGACGGAACGGTAGTTCAGGTACTCCTGCATCCATTGCGGCAGCAGGACGAGGTTGCCGAAAAACACCGCGTAGGCCACCGAGATGGCGATGGTGCCACCCAGGAAGTTGCGCTGCGTGAACAACCGCAGGTCCACGATCGGGTTGGCCTCGGTCAGCTCCCAGATCAGGAACAGCAGGAAGGTGATCACCGCCGTGATGGCCAGGACGATGATCACGGGCGAGCTGAACCAGTCGAGGTCCTTGCCCTTGTCGAGCATGATCTGGAGCGATCCGACCCAGGCGACGAGCAGCCCGAGTCCCACCACGTCAATCGGTGTCCGGCGCGTGGGGCCCTGCCGGTTGCGGTACAACATCCAGGTCACCGAGGCGGCGAAGATGCCGACCGGGATATTGATATAGAAGATCCACGACCAGCTGTAGCTGTCGGTGATCCACCCGCCCAGCAGCGGCCCGGCAATCGGCCCCACGGTGGCGGTCATGCCCCAGAGCGCGAGCGCGGTGGCCGATTTCTCCTTGGGATAGGAGCCGAGCAGGATGGCCTGCGACATCGGGATCAGCGGGCCGGCCACGGCGCCCTGCAGCACGCGTGCCACGAGCAGGACCGGCAGGTTCGGGGCGATGCCGCACAGCCACGACGCCAGCGTGAACAGCAGGATCGAACCGACGAACAGGCGGATATCGCCCAGACGCTGCGTCAGCCAGCCGGTGAGCGGAATCGACACGGCATTGGCCGCCGCGAACACGGTGATGACCCAGGTGCCCTGGTCGACGGAGACGCCCAGGTTGCCCGAGATCGTGGGGATGGCCACGTTGGCGATCGACGTATCGAGCACGTTCATGAACGTGGCAAGCGCCACGGCGATGGTGGCCAGCACGAGCTGGCCGCCCTGCAGCGGCGGGGGTGGGGCGGCGGTCTGTGTCATGTGGCGCTCGCCTTCCTGCGCATCGCCAGGTGCGCGTCTCCTTGCGCTGTGCCCTGTGCCGTGCCCAGCCCCGCGTTGGCGGCGACGATCCGCGCGATCTCCGCATCGGCCTGGTCGCCGTACCTGGCGAAGACATCGGTCTGGTAGGCGGTGGCCTGCTGCGCTTTCGCCAGCGCGCCGCCGGTCTGGTCGTGGATGTCCACGTCCGCCTGCATCGACAGGCCGATGCGGAGCGGGTGCGCGGTCAGTTCGCGCGGATCGAGCGCGATGCGCACCGGCACGCGCTGTACCACTTTGATCCAGTTGCCCGTGGCGTTCTGCGCGGGCAGCAGCGAGAACGCCGAGCCGGTGCCGGCGGAGAACCCGGCCACGCGGCCGTGGTAGACCACGGACGATCCGTACGCGTCGGCCGTCAGCGTGACCGGCTGCCCCACGCGCAGGTGCGCCAGTTCCACCTCCTTGAAGTTGGCATCGACCCAGACGTCCTGCAGCGGCACGACCGCCATCAGCGGCGTGCCCGGCGACACGCGCTGGCCCACCTGTACCGAACGCTCGGCCACGTAGCCGTTGACCGGCGCTGGCAGGAGGTTGCGGGCATTGGCCAGGTAGGCGTCGCGGACCTGCGCCGCGGCCTCCTGCACGTCGGGGTGGGTGGCAATCGTCGTATTGATCGTGAGGGCGCGGTTGGCGGCCAGTTGCTGCCGCGCGGCATCGAGCGCGGCCTGGGCGCTGCGCACGGCGTCATGGGCGTGCGAGACATCTTCCTGCGACACCGAACCGGTCTGCGAGACCGACAGCCGGCGGCGCAGGTCTTCCTGCGCACGGGCGAAGTCGGCTTCGCGCACGGCCACCTGCGCGGCGTACTGGGCATCATCGACGAACAGGCCCTTGACCTGGCGCACGGTCTGGGCAAGCTTTGCCTCGGCCCGTTGCAGGGTCACGCGGGCGTCGGCGGCGTCGAGTTCCACGAGCGGCTGGCCTTCATGCACCGTCTGCGTGTCGTCGGCGCGCACGGCGATCACGGTGCCGGTGACCTGCGGGGTGATCTGTACCACGTTGCCGTTGACGTAGGCGTCGTCGGTAGTCTGGTGGTAGCGCCCCACCAGCCAGTACCAGGCGCCGGCGGCCATGCCGGTGCCGGCGACGGCAAGCGCCAGCAAGGCCAGCATGCGTCGGCGGGGGCCGTGTTTCGTGGTGGGGTCGGCCGCCACGGGCGGCTGGGAAGAGGGTTGCATGGTGGGTCTCCGGATGGGGAATGTCTTAGTGGTGCGCGGCGCCGGGGGGCGATGCCTCGGGTGTCGCCAGCCCTTCGGCCTGCGCGTCGAACCCGCCGCCCAGCGCATGGATCAATGCCATTTGCTGGTCGCGCCGCTGCATGGCGAGATTGGTGGCCGACTGCACGGCGGCGAGCCGCGTCTCATCGGCCTGCAGCACCAGCAGTTGCGGCGCCAGCCCGGCCTTGTAGTTGCCGAAGGCCAGGTCGTATGCCCGTGTGGACGCGGCCTGCGCCTGCCGGGCGTCGGCCAGTTGCCGGTCGGTCGAGCGGATCTTCGAGACCTGCGTGGCCACCTCGGACAGCGCGTTGACCAGGGTCTGGTCGTAGTTCGCCACGTCCGCATCCACATCCGCGTAGCGCCCCTTGAGTTGGGCGCGCAGGGCGCCCGCGTCGAAGATCGGCAGGTGGATGGCCGGGCCCACGCTGAGCTGCCGGCTCGACGCCTTCAGCAGGCGGCCCCAGCCCAGCGCATCGAGCCCCAGGCTGGCCGACAGGTTGACGTCGGGGAAGAACTCGGCCTTCGCCTCCTTCACGTCCTGAAGCGCCGCCTCCACCTGCCAGCGGGCGGCAACGATGTCTGGGCGCCGCGCGAGCAGATCGGCGGGCAGTGTGTCGGGCAGCGCGACGCTCGCGCCAATGCCGAGCGTCGGCTGGGCGATCTTCAGCCCCCGGTCCGGACCCTCGCCGAGCAGCGCACCCAGCTGGTAGCGGACCACCTCGATCTCGCCGTCGTACTGGCTCAGGCTGGCACGGCTGGTGGCCACGTTGCCGCGTGCGGTCTGCTGGTCCACGTTGGTATCGAGCCCTGCGGCCACCCGGTCATCGGCAATCCGGCCCATGGCGGTGCGGTCATCCACTTCGTTGCTGGCGATCTCGCGCAGCGCATAGAGCTGGGCCAGCCGGTTGTAGGTGCGGGCCACCGAGGTGGCCAACGTGACGCGCGCCTGCTGCAGGTCGGCGTCGGCGGCCTTCTGCTGCGACACGGACTGCGCCACCCGCGCGCGGTTCTTGCCCCACAGGTCGAGATCCCACGAGGCACTGGCGAGCGTGCTGAAATCGCTGTACCAGTTGCCACCGAACGGCGGCGGGGCCAGGTTCTCGGACAACCGCAGGCGGGTGGCACTGACGCTGCCGTCGGCCTGCGGGTAGAGCGTGGCGCGCGACGCCGCCACGTACGAGCTCGCCTTGTCGAGCCGGGCCTTGGCCTGCGCCACGGTCGGGCTGCCCTGCAGCGCCTCGGCCACGAGTTGCGTCAACTGCGGATCGCCGAACTGGTCGGTCCATGCCGTGGACGGCCATTGTCCGCCCTGCGCCGGGAGGCTGTTGGCGGTGGCGTACTGGTCCGGCGTGGTGATCTGCCGGTCACTATGGATGCCGCCATAGTTCACGCACCCGCCGAGGGCGAGCACGAGGGCGGCGAGCGCGGGCGTCACGGCGCGCCGGACGGAAGGCGGGCTGGCGAATCCGCGCTTGGCATTCGTCATGGTCAGGGTCATGGCAGGCAACTCCAGGTAGCTGAGCTTTGCGTGTCTCTCGCCGGCCCGTGCTGGATGTCATGGGTTAGCGACAACTGGCCGCAAGATACGCCGCTGCGGCAGACCCGGAATTCCGCTCCGGAAGGGCTTTTGCCGGAAAGCACGTCAACGGCCGGGCGCCGGTGCCCGGGGCCCCCGGGACGGGGCGCAATAGGCGCCCGGGAGCGCCCGGCAGGCCCGGAGCCATGCTGCCGGCGCGCGCTGATTTCGCAGAAATCTTTAAATCACTGGTACCCGAAAGTGCTAAAACGCTGACTTCTGATTGCTGCCGTCCTCTGACACTATGGTTACCGTACTTTCGTGCGGCCTCCGGATGCAGAGGGAATCACTATGGGCGGAAGCGGTAGCGGCATCGATGCGGCGGCGGACCACCGGCGCCCGGGCATGGCAGGGCGCATGGGCGGGCGGATGCGCAGCCAGAAGGCGCTGCTCGCGGCCACGCTCTGCGCCTGCATGGCGTTGGGTGCCGGCGCCTTCTGGTGGTACGCGTCGGGCCGCGCGCCCGCCGTGCCGGCCGTCGTCGTGGGCGATGGGATGTCCGGTCCGGCCGGCATGGTGCGCGTGCCGGGCGGCGAATTCCTGATGGGCAGCGACAGCAAGCAGGCCCAGCCCAACGAGAAGCCCGCGCACAAGGTACGGGTCCACGCCTTCTGGATGGACCAGCACCACGTCACCAATGCCGAATTCCGCAAGTTCGTGGAAGCCACCGGCTATATCTCTACCGCCGAGCGGGCACCCGCCTGGGAAACCCTCCGTGTCCAGTTGCCACCCGGCACGCCGCGCCCGCCCGACAGCGCGATGGTGGCGGGCGGCATGGTGTTCGTGGGCACGCCGGGGCCGGTGCCGCTGCAGGACTACTCGCGCTGGTGGCGCTACGTGCCCGGCGCCGACTGGCGCCACCCGAACGGCCCCGGCAGCTCCATCGATGGCAAGGACAACCACCCGGTCGTGCAGGTTTCGTACGAGGATGCCCAGGCGTATGCCCGGTGGGCCGGCAAACGGCTTCCCACCGAGGCGGAGTGGGAGTTTGCCGCGCGTGGCGGGCTCGAACAGGCCACCTACGCATGGGGCGAACAGTTCACTCCCGAAGGCAGGCAGATGGCCAATGTCTGGCAGGGCCAGCAGCGCCAGCCATTCCCCGTGGTCAGCCCCAAGGCCGGCGGCGCGCTTGGCACCAGTCCGGTGGGCACCTTTCCGCCCAATGGCTATGGCCTGTCCGACATGACGGGCAACGCGTGGCAGTGGGTGGCCGACTGGTACCGGGCCGACCAGTTCCGGCGCGAGGCCGCCAGCGCGCGGCTGATCGAGAACCCGGCCGGGCCGTTGGCTTCATGGGACCCATCCGAGCCCGGCGTGCCGCTCGATGCGCCCAAGCGGGTCACGCGGGGCGGCTCGTTCCTCTGCAACGAGGACTACTGCCTGAGCTACCGGCCCAGCGCGCGGCGCGGGACGGACCCGTACAACAGCATGTCGCACCTTGGCTTCCGGCTGGTCATGGACGAAGGAAGCTGGGCGCAGAAGCGTCAGCAGGCAACACGGAAGACGGGCGCGCCAGGCGTGCCGGACGCAGGTTGAGGCAGTGCAACTACCGGGAGCAGCAATGCAACGAATGAAAGTCTCGATCCCGGCAAGGCGCGATGCGCGTTTTGCCATGGCTGCCGTCGCGATCGCCATGGCGGCGCTGGCGGGCTGCAAGAAGGCCGACGATCCGGCCAAGCCGGCGCCGGCCGCCCAGCAGCCGGCGCCCGCGCCCACGGCAGGCGCGCCCGCCGCGCCCGTGAACACCGCGCCGGCCCAGCCGCCGGCGCAGTCCAACATCCCGGTGGCGCCCGACGCCGCCTCCGCGCCTGCGGCCGTCAACACCTCGGGCAAGAAGCCCAACATCCTGGTGATCTTCGGCGACGACATCGGCCAGACCAATATCAGCGCGTACAGCATGGGCGTGCTGGGCTACCGCACGCCGAACATCGACCGGATCGCCCGCGAAGGGATGATGTTTACCGACTACTACGCCGAGAACAGCTGCACGGCCGGCCGCTCGACCTTCATCACCGGCCAGTCGCCGCTGCGCACCGGGCTCTCCAAGGTGGGCGTGCCCGGTGCCACCGTGGGCCTGCAGGCGCGCGACATCACCATTGCCGAGGCGCTCAAGCCGCTGGGCTACGCCACCGGCCAGTTCGGCAAGAACCACCTGGGCGACCGCGACGAGTACCTGCCGACCAGGCACGGCTTCGACGAGTTCTACGGCAACCTGTACCACCTGAACGCCGAGGAGGAGCCGCAGCGCCCGTACTGGCCGCAAGACAAGAACGACCCGTTCGTGAAGAACTTCTCGCCGCGCGGTGTGCTGCACTCCACGGCCGACGGCAAGATCGAGGACACCGGGCCGCTGACCACCAAGCGCATGGAGACCATCGACGACGAGACGACCGACGCCGCGCAGAAGTTCATCACGAAGCAGGTGCAGGCCGACAAGCCCTTCTTCGTCTGGATGAACACCACGCGCATGCATGCCTACACCCACGTGCGGGAGTCGATGCGGGGCCAGAGCGGCATGCCGGGCAACGAGTACGCCGACGGCATGGTCGAGCACGACGGCGACGTAGGCAAGCTGCTCAAGACGCTCGACGACCTGAAGGTGGCAGACAACACCATCGTCATCTACACCACCGACAACGGGCCGAACCAGTGGTCCTGGCCCGATGCGGCCACCACGCCGTTCCGCAGCGAAAAGGACACCAACTGGGAGGGCGCGTTCCGCGTGCCGGCCATGATCCGCTGGCCCGGCAAGGTCAAGCCGGGCACGGTCAGCAACGAGATGTTCTCGGGGCTGGACTGGTTCCCGACGCTGCTGGCGGCCGTGGGCGACGGCGACATCAAGGACCGCCTGTTCAAGGGCGCCTCGATTGGCAGCAAGAACGCCAAGGTCCACCTGGACGG
This sequence comes from Cupriavidus agavae, assembly GCF_004217045.1. Lineage (GTDB taxonomy): Bacteria > Pseudomonadota > Gammaproteobacteria > Burkholderiales > Burkholderiaceae > Cupriavidus > Cupriavidus agavae. The sequence continues at coordinate 325,459 of NZ_SGXM01000002.1, read as the reverse complement.
CTACAACCAGCTGCCCTACCTGACCGGCCAGACCAACAAGGGCGCGCGCAACGAGTTCTACTACTTCAACGACGATGGGGTGCTGGTGGCGATGCGCTTCGACAACTGGAAGGCCGTGTTCTGCGAGCAGACCACGCCGGGCGGCTTCCAGGTCTGGCAGGACCCGTTCAAGTGCCTGCGGGTGCCCAAGATCTTCAACCTGCGCATGGACCCGTACGAGCGCGCGGACATCGTCTCCGACCAGTACAACGACTGGCTGGCCAAGAACGTCTATCTGACGGAGGTGGCGACCATGAAGGCGGCGGCATTCCTGCAGACCTTCATCAACTATCCGCCGAGCCAGCGTCCGGCCAGCTTCAGCATCGACCAGGTGCGCGAGGACGTTGACCGCAAGATCGAAGAAGCGATGAAGAAGAAGTGATGGCGTCACTTCCCATGGTGGCGCAGCGGGACAGGACAGCCGACCCGGCATGGCGCTGGGCCGCCGTCCTGCTGTTCGCGTCGGGTGCGGCCGGACTGACCTACCAGGTGGTGTGGATCCGCCAGTTGTCGCTGGTGGTCGGGGTCGACGTGCATGCGGTCACCACGGCCGTCAGCGCGTTCTTCGCCGGGCTGGCGCTGGGCGGCTGGCTGCTGGGCCGCGTGGCCGACCGCCACGGCCAGCCGCTGCGGCTCTACGCATGGCTCGAAGTGGCCGTGCTGGTGCTCGGCGTCGGCGCCACCGTGGCGCTGGCGCATGCGGCCATGCCGTTCGCCTGGCTGGAGCAGCGCACGGGCTGGCTGGCCTGGGCCGTGCTGTTCGTGCTGGTCATCGTGCCCGCCGCGGCGATGGGCGGGACGCTGCCCGTGCTGATGCGCGCGATGCGCCGGGACGACGACGAGGGTGTCAGCGCGCAGGGCGGGCGGCTCTACGCGGCCAATACCGCCGGGGCGATCGCCGGTACGCTGCTGGCGGGCTTCGTGCTGGTGCCCTGGCTCGGCATCCTCGGCAGCGCCGTGGCGGCCGGCGTGCTCAACGGCGCGGCGGCGCTGGTGGCGTGGTGGCTGGCGGGGCGGGCGCAGCCACTGGCGGCGCCGGCCGGTGCCGTGGCGGGCAAACCGGCTGGCGAGGTGCGCGCCAACGGCCGTCTGGCCCTGGGTTTGTACGCGGCGGCGGGCGGCGTTGCACTGGGCTACGAGGTGGTCTGGTCGCAGGCCATCGTGCAGTTCCTCAGCACGCGCACGTTTGCGTTCACCGTGGTGTTGGCGACCTATCTGGCCGGCCTCGCCCTCGGCAGCGCGCTGGCGGCGCGCCACGCCGCGCGGGCGCGCGATCCGTGGGGCGTCTTCGGCCTGCTGGTGGCCGGCGCCGGCCTGGTGGCGCTGCTGGAATTCGTGCTGCTCGGCGAGTGGCTGCTGCGCGCGCAGGCAAGCGTGTCCGTCTGGGTGCAGGGTATGACGGCCAGCCCGCTGCTGGCCGCCTGCGCGAGCTTTGCGCTGGCCGCGCTGTCGGTGGTGTTCGTGCCGACGCTGTTGCTCGGCGCGGCCTTTCCGTTCGTGCTGCGCGTGAGCGTGGACGGCCGGCGCGTCGGGGCCGGGGTGGGCATGGTCATGGCGCTCAATACGCTGGGCGGCATCGCGGGCTCGGTGCTGGCCGGCTTCGTGCTGGTGCCGCAACTTGGACTGGTCAGGACGCTGTCGCTGCTGGCGGTATCGGCGGCGGTGGTCGGCCTTGCCGCCGTGGCACTGGGCCGGGACGTGCGCCCGGCGCTGCGCTGGACGGTGCCGATGATCGGCGTGCTGGCCGTGGTCGCCGCCGCGCTGGCGCCGGTGGACCGGCTCGCCTCGCTGCTGGCGCGCGCCAGGGGTGGCGAGCTGGTGTTCTACGAGGAAGGGCGCGGTGCGACGGTGGCGGTGGTGGAGCAGGCGTCGTCGAGCAACCGCTTCCGGCGCCTTTACATCCAGGGCGTGTCGAACTCCGGCGACGCCATGACCTCGCTGCGCTACATGCGGCTGCAGGCGCTGCTGCCGCTGATCCTCCACAACGGCACGCCCAGGTCCACGCTGGTGATCGGCCTCGGTACCGGCATCACGGCGGGCGCCACGCTGGCCTGGCCGGGGCTGGAGCAGCGCGTGGTGGCCGAACTGCTGCCGCCGGTGGCCCGCGCCGCCGCCGGGTTCCAGGGCAACTTCGGCGTCGCCAGCGATCCCCGCATGGAGATCCGCCTGCGCGACGGCCGCCGCGAACTGCTGCAGAGCACGCAGCGCTACGACCTGATCACGCTGGAGCCGCCGCCCCCATCGGCGGCGGGCGTGGTGAACCTGTATTCGACCGATTTCTACCGGCTGGCGGCCGCGCGGCTGCAGCAGGGCGGAATAGTCGCGCAATGGCTGCCACTGCCGACGCAGAACGACGAGGACACCCGCATGCTGGTGCGCAGCTTCCTCGACGTCTTTCCGCACGCCACGCTGTGGACCACGGAGCTGCACGAGATGATGCTGGTTGGCTCCCTTTCCCCGCTCGAACTGGACCTCGATCGCATTCGCTCCCGCTTTGCCCAGCCCTCGGTGGCGTCTGCGCTGCAGGCCGTGGGGGTGCGCTCGCCGGCCGCGCTGCTGGCCACGTGGGTCACCGACCGCGCCGGGCTCGAATGGTACGCCGCCGACGCGCCGGCCGTGACCGACGACCGCCCGCGCATCGAGTACGCCGGCTGGGTACGGCGCGACGCGTTCCCCGAAACGCTTTCGAAGCTGCTGGCCTTGCAGGGCGACCCGCCGCTGGCCGGCGCCGACGATGATGCCTGGCGCGAGCTGCGGCACGAGCGCAGCGTGCTGCATACGTTCTATCGCGCCGGACTCGATGCCTACCGTGGTGACCGCGACGCCTGGGCCAGCCACATCCGGCAGGCCGTGCGCGCCGACCCGGACAATCCCTACTACGCGTGGTTCGTCGGCGGCCGGGCCGCGCGTGCCGAGCGGCGGGCCCCGGCCGGAGCCGCCCCATGAGCGCGCGCGACGATGTGCTGGCCCTGCAGCAGCGCATGGGTGAATCGATCGTCGGCCAGGCGCGCATGATCGAGCGCCTGCTGCTGGGGCTGCTGGCCGACGGGCACCTGCTGGTGGAGGGTTTGCCGGGGCTGGCCAAGACGCGGGCCATCAAGATGCTGGCGCGCAATCTGGACGCGGGCCTGTCGCGGATCCAGTTCACGCCCGACCTGCTCCCGGCCGACATCACCGGCTCGGAGGTCTACTTCACCGAGGGCGGCAGGGGCGAGTTCCGCTTCCAGCCGGGGCCGATCTTCGCCAATCTGGTGCTGGCCGACGAGGTCAACCGCTCGCCGGCCAAGGTGCAGGCCGCGCTGCTCGAAGCGATGGAGGAGCGCCAGGTCACGGTGGGCGCCACCACGCACCGGCTGGAACCGCTGTTCCTGGTGATGGCGACGCAGAACCCCATCGAGCAGGAGGGCACCTATCCGCTGCCCGAGGCCCAGATGGACCGGTTCCTGATGCACATCAGCGTGGGCTATCCCGACACGGCGGCCGAGGCCGAGATCGTCAGGCTGGCGCGCGAGGAAGAAGCCGGCGCCGCCGGCCATGGCGCCGCGCCCGCGGTGCGGCTCGCGCCCGAGGCGATCTTCACGGCACGCGCGGAGATCCATGGCATCCATGTCAGCGAGGCCGTGGCGCGCTATGTGGTGGCGCTGGTACAGGCCACGCGCGAACCGGGGCCGGTGGACGACGACCTCGGCAAGTGGATCCAGGTAGGGGTCAGCCCGCGCGGGTCGATCGGCCTCGACAAGGTGGCCCGCGCGCATGCCTGGCTGCAGGGGCGCGATTTCGTCACGCCGGACGATGTGCAGGCGGTGGTCCACGATGTGTTCCGCCATCGGCTGATCCTGTCGTACGAGGCGCACGCGGCCGGCGTCAGCGCCGATGCCGCGCTGGACCGGCTCGTGCAGCGGGTGGCGGTGGCCTGAAGCGGGCCGGGAGACACCGATGCCGCCGATGCGCCTGCCCTTCCGCGCCATCGCCCGTGCCGCGCCGACCGCCGCGCAGACCCATGCCTCCGGCGCCGTGCCCGGCGTCAGTGTCGACGTGGCGGCGCTGGCCGCGCTGGAAGTGGCGGCGCGCGATTTCCACTTCCGGCCGCGCCAGCCGGGGCACAGCGTGCTGGCCGGCCGGCATGCGTCCAAGGTGCGCGGGCGCGGCCTGACCTTCGAGGAACTGCGCCTGTACCTGCCCGGCGACGACATCCGCAGCATGGACTGGCGCGTGACGGCGCGCACCGGCCAGCCGCACGTGCGTGTCTACACCGAGGAGAAGGACCGCCCGGTGCTGATCGTGGTGGACCAGCGCATCAACATGTTCTTCGGCAGCCGCCGCGCGATGAAATCGGTCAGCGCCGCCGAGGCCGCCGCGCTGGCCGCCTGGCGCGTGCTGGCCGAGGGCGACCGCGTTGGCGGCATCGTCTTTGGCGACCAGGACGCCGAGGTCTTCGCGCCGCGCCACAGCCGCGAGTCGGTCCAGCATCTGCTCGGCGGCATTGCGCGGTTCAGCCAGGCGTTGCGCGCCGATTCGCCGGCGCGGCGTTCCGCGGCACAGCTCGACGCGGCGCTGGAGCGCGCCGCGCGCATGGCTGGCCACGACTGGCTGGTCATCGTCATCAGCGATTTCGACGGCCACGACACGCGCACGCGCGACCTGATGCTGGGGATGGCGGGGCGCAACGACCTGCTGACGATCCTCGTTCATGATCCATTCCTCAGCGAACTGCCGGAATCGGGCCAGTTGGTGGTCAGCGACGGCGAGTTGCAGGTGGAGCTGGGCTTCGGCCATGCCGCCACGCGGCGCGGCATCGGCGAGTTCGTCGATGCCCATGCGCGGGCCTTGCTGGATTGGCACCACGCCATCGGCGTGCCGCTGCTGCCGCTCTCGGCGGCCGAGCAGACGGCGCTGCAGCTGCGCCGTCTGCTGGGACGGCCGCTGCAGCAGGCGCCGGTACGCCAGCGCCCGGGAGCGGCGCGATGAGCCTGACGCAGAGCACCGCACCCGGGGCGGCCGATGGCGCTGGCGTGGTCTCGCTGGCGAAGCTGGCCGATATCGTCACGCCGCCGCCGCCGTCCTGGGCGCCGCAGACCATCGGCTGGCCAATCCTGGCAGGCGTGCTGCTGCTCGCGCTGGCGTGGGCTGGCTGGCGGGCCTGGCGGCGCTATCGCGCCAACCGCTACCGGCGCGAAGCGCTGGCGGCGCTGGCCGGCGTGGCGATGCAGGCCGATCCCGCGCGGCAGGCCGCCGCGCTGCGGGACATGGCCGTGCTGCTCAAGCGTACCGCCCTGGCCGCCTGGCCGCGCGCCGAGGTGGCCAGCCTGTCCGGCGCGGGCTGGGCGGCATTCCTGCAGGCGCACGCGGGGCGGGCACGGGACGCGGTGCCGCTGCTCTCCACACTGGTGCACGACGCCGAGTACCGCGACGACGCGGCGCTGGCCCAATGGCCCGCCGCGCAGGTGCAGGCCGTGGCCGCCGCGTGCCGCCGCTGGATCGCCGAACACCATGCTCCAGTTTGACTATCCGTGGCTGTTCGCGCTGTTGCCGTTGCCGCTGCTGCTGTGGTGGTGGCTGCCGCCATACCGCGAGGAAAGCCCGTCCGTGCGCCTGCCGTTCTTCGGCGAGGTAGCCAGCGCCGCCGGCCTGACGCCAGCCAGCGGCGCCGTGGTGCCGCGCCGCAATCGCCTGCAGTGGGTGCTGGCGCCGCTGGCCTGGGCGCTGGTGGTCTCGGCACTGGCGCGGCCCCAGTTCCTTGAAGCCCCGATCGAGAAGGTGCAGCCGGCGCGCGACCTGCTGATTGCGCTGGACCTGTCCCAGTCGATGGATACCCGCGATTTCCGCGACCCGTCCGGTGCGCTGATTCCGCGCGTGGCGGCGGTGCGGCAGGTGGTGAGCGGCTTCGTGGCGCGGCGCCCTGGCGACCGCCTCGGCCTGATCGTGTTTGGCGATGCGCCGTATCCGCTGGCGCCATTCACGATGGATCACCGGCTCGTGCAGACGCTGATCGGCGACCTGCTGCCGGGGATGGCCGGGCCGAGCACGGCGCTGGGCGATGCCATCGGGCTCGGGATCAAGATGTTCGAACACAGCCAGGCGCCCGAGAAGGTGCTGATCGTGCTGACCGATGGCAACGACACCGCCAGCCGGATGCCGCCCGAGCGCGCCGGAGAGATCGCCCGCGCGCGCAAGGTGGTGGTGCACACCATCGGCATCGGCAACCCTGACGCCACCGGCGAGGAGAAGGTCGACCTCGGCGGGCTCCAGCGGCTGGCCGCGCAGACGGGCGGGCGCTATTTCTTCGGCGCCGACCAGGCGGGGCTGGCGACCATCTACGCCACGCTCGACCGCATCACGCCGCACAACCAGACGACGCTGTCGTGGCGGCCGCGCCGCGAACTGTTCATGTGGCCGCTGGGCGCGGCGCTGGCGCTGGTGCTGCTGTACCAGGCGCTGATGTTCGGCTATTCGGCCTGGACGGCGGCGCCGCGCCGCGTGCCGGGGCAGGGCGGTGCGGCGGGCGCGGCGGGCGCGGCAGGGGAAGGGCCGTGATGGAGGCGCTCCCGCACTTCCACTTCCTGCGCCCGTGGTGGCTGCTGGGGCTGGTGCCGGCCATGCTGCTGGTGTGGGCGGTGCAGCGCCGTGGCGACGTGCGGCGGCGCTGGCGGCAAGCCATCGCGCCGCATCTGCTCGACGCGCTGATGATCGGCGAGCGCCGCCGGCTGGCGCTGCGGCCGGTGCATCTGACCGCGCTGCTGCTGGCCCTGGGCGCGGTGGCGCTGGCCGGGCCGAGCTGGCGGCAGGAGGCGCCGCCTTTCCTCGACGACAAGGCCCCGCTGGCCATCGCGGTGGACCTGTCGCGCAGCATGGACGCGGCGGACGTCACGCCCACGCGGCTCGAACGCGCCAAGCTCAAGATCAAGGCGCTGCTGAAGCATCGCGACGGCGGGCGCACGGCACTCTACGCCTACGCGGGCTCCACGCACCTGGTGCTGCCGCTGACCGACGACACCGCCCTGCTGCAGAGCTTTGTCGACGCGCTGCAGACCCGCATCATGCCGGCGCCGGGCCGCGACATGGCCCAGGCGCTGCGCACCATCGACGCCGACCTGGCGCGCGAGCCGGTGCCGGGCACCATCCTGTTCCTGACCGACGCGGTGGACCCCGCCGCGGGCAAAGCCTTCCGCGCGCAGGGCGAGAGCCGCCGCAGCCAGCCCGTGGTGCTGGCGATCGGCACGGAACAGGGCGGCCCGCTGCGCAATGTCGGCGGACCGGCAGGCAGCTTCGTCGAACAGGACGGCGCCCGGGTGTTTGCCCGGCTCGACGTAGCGGCGCTGAAACGGTTCGGCGAGGATAGCGGCGTGCCCGTGGCAACGTTCACGCCGGGCAGCGACGATGACGTGGCGTGGGTGCAGCGCCATGTCGAGTCGCACCTCGAACAGATGCAGGCCGACGACCGGACGCGCTGGCAGGACGAAGGCTGGTGGCTGGTGCTGCCCATCTCGCTGCTGGCCATGCTGTGGTTCCGCAAGGGCTGGACCGTGCGCTGGACCACCGGGCTGCTGCTGGCGGCGCTGGCCATGCCGCCGCCCGACCTGCAGGCGCAGGAGCCCGCCAGCGCGGCGCGGCCGTGGCGTTTTGCCGATCTGTGGCTGACGCACGACCAGCAGGGCCGCCGCGCGTTCGAGCAGGGCGATTTCGCCCGCGCCGCGACGCTGTTCGACGATGCCATGTGGCGCGGCGTCGCGCAGTACCGGGCCGGCCAGTACCCGCAGGCGGTACAGAGCTTCGCGCTGGTCGATTCGCCGCAGTCGGATTTCAACCAGGGCGATGCGCTGGCGCGGCAGGGGCAGTACCAGCAGGCCGCGGCGCGCTATCGGCAGGCGCTGCGGCGCCAGCCGCAGTGGCCGGCGGCCACGGCCAACCTGGCGCTGATGGAGGCACTGCTGGCGCAGCAGAAGCCGGCGGACAAGCCCCGGCCCGATGATCAGGAGGAGCCCCCCGACATCCCGCCCGACGAGATCAGGTACGACGCCGCCAAGCCGCCGGAGCAGGGCGGCCAGTCCATGCGGATCGGCCTGACGCAGGATGCCGAGATGTGGATGCGCGCGATCCAGACCTCGCCGACCGATCTGCTGCAACGCAAGTTCGCGCTGCAGCAGGGCCAGCCGGCCGCGCCGGCAGGGGGGCGATGATGCGCCGCGCAGTGCGGCGTCATGGCGGGTGGCTGGCTGCGCTGTGGCTGGCAGCGGTCATGTTCCCCGTGGTGGCGCGGGCTGCGGCCGCGCCGCTCGTCAGGGTGGAGGTGGCGGCACAGCAGCCGGTGCGCGTGGGGCAGCAGATCGGTATCGATGTCACGATCCTGGCCCCCAACTTCTTCATGTCTGCGCCCGACTTCCCGGCGCTGCAGGTGCCGGGCGCCGTGGTCACGCTGCCCGAGCAACGCGCGCTGAACTCGACCGAGACCATCGGCGGCGTGGCCTACGCCGGCATCCGCAAGCGCTACGCCTTCACGGCCGGACAGGACGGCGATTTCGACCTGCCTACGCCGACCGTGCGCTTCACCTATGCCGGCGAGGACGGCGCACCGCGCGGCGGAAGTGTCACTTTTCCGTCCACGCGGGTCCGCGCCGGCGCCGGCGGGCCGGTCAGGGCTGGCGCCGCCGGCACCACGCCACGGCTGCCCGTCGCGCGGCTCGTCATCACGCAGGCATGGGACCACGGTGCCGCTGACGGCGCCGTGAATCTCCAGGCCGGCGACGCCCTCGTGCGGACCGTCACGACCTTCGCCCCCGACACCCAGGCGATGCTGATCCACCCGCCGCACGCGCCCGCGCCGCGCGGTGTGCGGGTGTTTGCCGCCGACCCCCGCCTGACCGACCGCGCTGACGACCCCGCCGCAGCGGGCGGCACGCGGATCGATGCCGTCACGTACGTGTTCGAGCGGTCCGGCACCTACCGGTTGCCGGCCATGACGGTCGACTGGATCGATCCGGCCACCGGCAAGCCGATGAACTCGGCCGCACCCGGCATCGAGGTGAAGGTGTCGGCCGCCCCTGTGTCGGGCGCGCTGGCACCGTCAGGCAGCTTCGGGGCGGAAGGCGCCACGTCCTGGCGCAATGTGCTGTGGAGCGGGGGCCTGCTGGCGGTGGGTCTGGTGGCGGGTCTGCTGATCTGGCGCGCGTGGCCGTTTCTGATCCGATTGCGGCAACGCTGGGCCGCCCAGCGGCTGGCCCGGGCCGGAAGTGCCGATGCGCTGTTCGAAGCGGTGCTGGAAGCCACCCGGGCCGGGAAGGCGAAAGAAACGTATGAGGCGCTTTTGAGATGGACGCAAACTGCGCACGGTGCCACGCCGACGCAGTGGGCGGAGTCAGCGGAGGACCGCGCCCTGCTCGATGCCGTGACCGCGCTGCAGCGGCAGCTGTTCGGTACCAGCCGCGCCGACAGTGGCTGGAATGCAACGCCCCTGAGCGAGGCTTTGCAGCGAAATATCGGCAGTAAGGCGCTTTTCGCGTCGAAAACCAGTGACTCGGCGCTTCCTTCGCTCAATCCGGGGTAGCCATGTGCAGATCTCCACACCCACTGTTTCGCATCCCGATACGCACTATTACCTAATGCTGCGATGCGACATTCCTTCTGCTACAATTCGGGAAAACCCCATAAGGGTAATCCCTGTTAAGGAAGGAAGCCATGAACACCCAATCCGACATCAAGCTGACCGATCAACTGGAACGTGACCTCATCGAGCGCGAGCTCGGTACCCAGCGCCTGGGTTTCGTGAACGACGCCAAGCGCGTGATCGCCGCCGTTCAGAACGTTTTCACCCGCCTGCAGGCGGAAGCGCGCAAGGCCAAGGTGGTCTACGCGAACGGCTGATCTGCCGTAAGCTGAAATGAAAAAGCGGCGCACCTGGCGCCGCTGGCTGATAAAGAAACCGGTCCGTCGCCCGCTTCGCAAGAGGCGGGCGACGGACCGGTTTTTTGTCGTCCGGAGGAAAGCTCAGCCGTTCAACCGGCCGATTGCTCCTCGATCCATAGCGTCAGCCTGGCCTTGTAGGCCTGCTGGATGTGGCGCCGGGTAATCTGCTCGGCCTGTTCCGGGTTGCGGGCTTCGAGCGCTTCCACCAGCGCCAGATGTTCCTCGTAGGAGCCCCGGGCGCGGCCCGGTACGGCCAGCGTGGAGCGGCCCAGCAGCGCCATCGACTCGTGCAGCGAGCGCAGCGTCTTGAGCAGGTAGCGGTTATGGGCGCAGCGATGCAGCGTCTCGTGGAACAGGCGGTTGTTCATCGCCAGCTTTTCCGGATCGGTGGCAAACGACAGGTCGCGCTCGACGATATCGCGCAGTAGCGAAATCTCCACGTCGGTGGCGTGCCGGGCGGCCAGTGCGGCGGCGGTGGATTCCAGTACCTCGCGCATCACATACAGCTCGCTGACCATGCTGGCGTCGAGCCGCGTGACCATCATGCCCCGGTTCGGCTCGTTGACTACCATCCCCTCGGATTCCAGCCGCGACAGCGCCTCGCGCACCGGGGTGCGGGACAGCCCTAGCGATTCGGCCAGTTCCACCTCCCGCAGGCGGGTGCCGGGTGGGAGCTGGCCGGCCTGGATGGCGGCGCGCAGTTGTTGGTAGGCGCGCTCGGAGCGGGGCAGCGAGGCGCTCTGGTCGCCGTCGGCGCCGGCGAGATCCGTAGGAAGCATGGACAAACGTGATGGGATGATGACTGCAAGGCAGCCATCATACCCGGTCGCGCATGGCTCTCACTAGTGGGCCGGGGTCTGCCCCCGTGCTTTCTCGCGGCGGCGCCGCGCCACCATGTTCAGCGCCTCCACGGCGGTGGAGAACGCCATCGCCGTATAGATATAGCCCTTCGGCACGTGGTGGCCCAGGCCATCGGCGATCAGCGTCATGCCGATCATGATCAGGAAGGCCAGCGCCAGCATGACGATGGTCGGGTTGGCGTTGATGAAGTTGGCCAGCGGCGTGGCCGCGAACAGCATCACGGTGACCGCGGCGATCACGGCGACGAACATGATCGGCACGTGGTCGGTCATGCCCACGGCGGTGATGATGCTGTCGATCGAGAACACCAGGTCCAGTATCAGGATCTGGCCGATGGCTGCGGCAAAGCTGGGTACGGCACGGGCCAGGGTCGATGTCTCGTCGTGCTCCGGCTCCGGCACCACGTGCTGATGGATCTCGCGGGTGGCTTTCCAGACCAGGAAGGCGCCCCCGGCGATCAGGATGATGTCCCGCCAGGAAATGCCCTTGCCAAGGATCGTGAAGACCGGCTCGGTCAGCGCCACGATGATGGCGATGGTGGCCAGCAGGCCCAGACGCAGGATCAGCGCCAGGCCGATGCCGATGCGCCGCGCCTTTTCGCGCGTCTCGGCGGGCAGCTTGTTGGTCAGGATCGAGATGAAGATCAGGTTGTCGATGCCAAGCACGATCTCCATGGCCACCAGCGTGGCGAGGGCGGCCCAGGCGGCCGGATCGCGCGCGAGGTCGAGCAGCGTTTCCATGCGAACTCCGATAGATCAGGGGTAACGCAGGCCGGGGGCGGCTGGCCCGCAAGCGGACAACTGGATACATGGTAGCGCACAGCCAGGCGGTCGCGAAGCGGGCACAGCGGAAATTAGAGCGGCTCAGGGGAATAACGAGGTTGTAGAACCGCGATAGTGAAATATAGTATGTGATATACCAAGGCGGATTGGCTGGCTCCGCCTCCACGGCTTTCGGCTTTCGGCATTCGCAAATCTATAAACCACCATCGAGGAGATCACCCCATGAAGATTTGTATCTACGGAGCGGGCGCCATTGGCGGCTATATGGGCGCGCAGTTGGCGCTGGCCGGCGCCGACGTCAGCTTCATCGCGCGGGGGCCGCATCTGGCGGCCATGCAGTCCCACGGCGTGCGCTTGCAGATCGACGGCGAGGAACGCACGGCGAAAGTCCGCTGTACCAGCGATCCGCGCGAACTCGGGCCGCAGGACTATGTGTTCATCACGCTTAAGGCCCACCAGGTGCCGGGCGTGGTTGACCTGATGCAACCGCTGCTGGGGCCCGACACGGCTGTGGTGACAGGCGTCAACGGCATTCCCTACTGGTATTTCCACGGCCACGGCGGCGAATTTGCCGGCCGGACGCTGGAAAGCGTCGATCCGGGCGGCAAGCAGTGGCAGGGTCTGGGGCCGGAGCGGGCTATCGGCTGTGTGCTGTATCCGGCCGCCGAGATCGTCGCCCCCGGCGTGATCAAGCACGTGTATGGCAAGAAATTCCCGATCGGCGAGCCCGATGGCAGCCGCTCGGCGCGCGTGACGCGCCTCGCCGAAATGATGGCGCAGGCCGACATGGACGCGCCGGTGCGCGACAACATCCGGGACGAGATCTGGCTCAAGCTCTGGGGCAATCTCTGTTTCAACCCGATCAGCGCGCTGACCCACGGCACGCTCGACATCATCACGGCCGATCCGGCCACGCGGGCGTTGTCGAAGCAGATGATGCTCGAAGCCAAGGATATCGCCGAGCGCCTTGGCGTGCACTTCCGCGTGGACGTGGAGCGGCGTATCGACGGCGCCGGCGCGGTGGGCGCCCACAAGACCTCGATGTTGCAGGACCTGGAAGCGGGCAGGGCGATGGAAATCGATCCGCTGCTGACGGTGGTGCAGGAAATGGGGCGGATGATCGGGCAACCCACGCCGATGATCGACGCGGTGCTCGGGCTGATCAAGCAGCGTGACCGGATGGCCCAGGCCAGTCCCGCGAACGCTGCGCCGCCGGCGCGGGAGGTCGCCAAGGCCGCGTGACGCGGGCCTGAAACGCCCGAATTGGACTTAGGCAGTACCGTCTTTGTGATATACCATATACAAAAGGTCGGTCCCGCCCCTTTCTCCGCATCGCGTGCGGTCTTCTGCCAGATTGATGAGCAGAACGCATGGCGCCATGCCAAACTGGACGCAATGAGTTCCAGGAAAGGGGCGGGTAGCTGCGCACGCCAGACCGGCGCGCGGGCCCGGCCATCGACGAGTGCATTCATGTCTGCCCAAAGCGAAACCGAAGTCCAGCCGCACGGCCATCCGCCCATCGGGCTGGCATTGGCCCTGCAACCGATCAATGCCGGCGCCAGCCTGCGCGACCAGGCGTATGCGATGCTGCGCCAGGCCATTGCCGACGCCGACATCTACCAGTCGCGCGAGGAAGTCCGTCTTGACGAGCGCGTGCTATCCGAGGCGCTCGGCGTCAGCCGCACGCCGATCCGGGAAGCGATGACGCTGCTCGAACAGGAGGGCTTCCTGCGCACGGTGCCGCGCCGTGGCATCTATATCACCCGCAAGACCAAGCGCGAGATCGTGGAAATGATCCAGGTCTGGGCCGCGCTGGAGAGCATGGCGGCCCGCCTGGCGACGCAGCACGCCACCGACGAGGAAATTGGCAAGCTGCGGCATATGTTCGACAACTTCCGGGATTCCACGCCGGCCGAGCATATCGAGGAATACTCGGACGCCAACATCGCGTTCCACCAGGCGATCGTGCAGTTGTCGCGCTCCCAGATCATCAAGGACCAGATCCGCAACATCTTCGTGCATGTGCGCGCCATCCGGAAAATGACGATCTCGCAGAGCGATCGCGCGGAGCGCTCGATCGTCGATCACCTGCGGATCATCGAGGCGCTGGAGAAGCGCGACACCGAACTGGCCGAACGGCTGGTGCGCCAGCACTCGCTGGATCTGGCCGAATTCGTCGAGAAGAACTGCGACTTCCTCGACTGACCCCCAGCCTCGCTTTGCCCATCCGAAACCCCGACAGCCGCCCGGCTGGTCGGGGTTTTTTCTTGTCCGTGCGGGCGGCGCCGGCTGGCCGGCGGCCAATTGCTGCGGCGCGCCATCGAAATCGTGCCGGATAGGGGTTTGAACCCCCTTGCGTCTTGGTGATATACCACATACTGTATGTCAAAGCATAAAACTCACACATCAGGAGACGCAGCATGGCCGAGACTCACACCGAACGAAAAGCGCTGGATGGGATTCGCATTCTGGACATGACTCACGTGCAGGCCGGTCCCTCGGCCACGCAGCTGATGGCCTGGATGGGCGCCGACGTGATCAAGGTGGAAATGCCGGGGCGGGGCGATATCACGCGCAGCCAGCTGCGTGACGTGCCGAACGCCGACAGCCTGTACTTCACCATGCTGAACAGCAACAAGCGCAGCCTGACGCTCAACATGAAGACGCCGGAAGGCAAGGCGTTGCTGGAAGACCTGATCCAGCAGAGCGACGTGCTGATCGAGAATTTCGGGCCGGGCGTGCTGGCCCGTGCCGGCTTTGACTGGGACCACATCCAGACCCTGAATCCGCGCCTGGTGTACGCGTCGATCAAGGGGTTCGGACCGGGCCCGTACCAGGACTGCAAGGCGTACGAGAACGTGGCCCAATGCATGGGCGGCTCCGCGTCTACGACCGGCGAGGCCCACGGCCTGCCCACCGTGACCGGCGCGCAGATCGGCGATTCCGGTACGGGCGTGCACTGCGTGGTCGGCATCCTGGCGGCGCTGCTGCAGCGCGAGCATTCGGGCCGTGGCCAGCGCGTGGAAGTGGCCATGCAGGACGCCGTGCTGAACCTGTGCCGCGTGAAGCTGCGCGACCAGCAGCGGCTCGATGCCGGCCCCCTGCGCGAATATCCGAACGTCGAGTTCGACGACCACGTGCCGCGCGCCGGCAATGCCTCGGGCGGCGGCCAGCCCGGTGCCGCGCTGCGCTGCGCGCCCGGTGGTCCGAACGACTACGTCTACATCATCATCCAGCCGCAGGGCTGGGAGCCGCTGATGCGCCTGTGCCGCCGCGAAGACCTGATCACCGATCCGGAGTTCGCCACCCCCGAAGTGCGCCTGAAAAAGCTGGCGGCCTGCTTCGGCATCATCGAGCAATGGACGCTGGGACGGACCAAGTTCGAGGTGATGCAGGCGCTCAACGAGGTGGATGTGCCGTGCGGCCCGATCCTGTCGATGAAGGACCTGATCGAGGACCAGTCGATGTACGAGCGCGGCTACCTCGTGGAGCTGGAGCATCCGACGCGCGGCAGGTACGTGCAGCTGGGCTCGCCCATCACGATGTCAGCGTCGCCGGTCTCGGTCGAGCGCTCGCCGCTGCTGGGCGAGCACACCGAGGAGATCCTCGAATGGCTGGGACGCTCGCCCGCGCAGATTGCGGCGCTGCGCGTGGCCGGGGCCGTCTGATCCAGGGCGCGCCGGCGGCCAGCCGGCGCCTGCCATCACGCCCCTGACCGGGGCCTCCATCTACAGCTGGGAGCGCAGGCGCGGCACAGGCGCCTGCCCCGAGGAGCTCTGCCGTGCAAACCTGGATCCGTTTTCGCCGCCCTGACGGCGCCATCGCTCATGGCCGGCTCGACGCCGCCGAGGCTGACCGTGTCATCGAGTTCGATGGCCCCGGCTATGCCGACCCCCGCCCCACGGGCAACGAATTTCGCTACGCGTCGCTGCAACTGCTCGCCCCGTGCCAGCCCGGCAAGATCGTGGCGCTGTGGAACAACTTCCACGCCCTGGCGGCCCGGCTCGAAAAGTCGGTGCCCGTCCATCCGCTGTTCCTGCTCAAACCGGCCAGTTCGCTGGCCGGCCCCGGCGATGCCATCGAGCGCCCGGCGGGCTACGCCGGAAAGATCGCCTACGAGGGCGAACTGGGCATCGTCATCGGCCGGGAGTGCCGCAACGTGCCGCTCGATGAAGCCGCCTCGCACATCTTCGGCTACACCATCGTCAATGACGTCACGGCGGGCGAACTGCTCAACGCCGACCCGAACTTTCCGCAATGGACGCGTGCCAAGGGTTCCGACACGTTCGGGTGCATCGGCCCGGCCATCGTGACCGGCTTCGACTGGCGCAGCGCCAGCGTGGTGACACGCCTCGACGGCGTGGAGCGGCAGAACTACCCGTTGTCGGACATTGTTTTCTCGCCCGAGGAGCAGGTCAGCCGGCTGTCGCAGGACATGACGCTGATGCCCGGCGACGTGATCGCGGTGGGTACCTCGATCGGTGTCGGGTCGATGAAGCCGGGTTCCGTAGTGGAAGTGTCGATCGGCGGGATTGGCTCGCTGGTCAACCACATGCGCGGCTGACCCGGTCGGCCGGGTCAGTGCTTTCCCTTATTTATGCCGAAACCGCAGGGATTTTCCTTGCTGATCATTGATATATCACATACCGTATTCCAGCGCACATCGAGTACGGCGAACAAAAATTTCCCATCCCGTCAATTTGCATAGGAAGGAAGCAACCATGGCAGAAGTCGGCAACGAACTGCAGCGTCACGCTGCGGAAGAGCACCAGGCACAGACCGATGGCTTTCATCTGGTCATCGACGCCCTGAAGCTCAACGGCATCGAGAACATCTACGGCCTGCCCGGCATTCCGGTCACCGACCTGGCCCGCCTGGCGCAAGCCAACGGCATGCGCGTCATCAGCTTCCGCCATGAGCAGAACGCGGGCAACGCCGCCGCGATTGCCGGCTTCCTGACGCAAAAGCCCGGTGTCTGCCTGACCGTCTCGGCGCCGGGCTTCCTGAACGGCCTGACCGCGCTGGCGAATGCCACCACCAACTGCTTCCCGATGATCCTGATCAGCGGCTCCAGCGAGCGCGAGATCGTCGACCTGCAGCAGGGCGACTACGAGGAAATGGACCAGCTGGCGGTTGCCCGGCCGCACTGCAAGGCCGCCTTCCGCGTGCTGCACGCCGAGGACATCGGTGTTGGCGTGGCGCGTGCCATCCGCGCCGCCGTGTCGGGACGTCCGGGCGGCGTGTACCTCGATCTGCCGGCCAAGCTGCTGGCCCAGTCGATGGAAGCCGAGAAGGGCCGCAAATCCCTGATCAAGGTCGTGGACCCGGCCCCGCGCCAGATTCCGGCGCCGGATGCGGTAGACCGCGCCGTGGAACTGCTCAAGGGCGCCAAGCGTCCGCTGATCCTGCTGGGCAAGGGGGCTGCCTACGCCCGCGCCGATGCCGATATCCGCGCGCTGGTCGAGAAGACCGGCATCCCGTACCTGCCGATGTCGATGGCCAAGGGCCTGCTGCCCGATACGCACCCGCAGTCGGCCTCGGCCGCGCGCTCGTACGTGCTGGCCGAAGCCGACGTGGTGCTGCTGGTGGGCGCCCGCCTGAACTGGCTGCTGTCGCATGGCAAGGGCAAGACCTGGGGCAAGCCGAAGCAGTTCATCCAGGTCGACATCTCGCCGACCGAGATCGACAGCAACGTGGCCATCGCCGCGCCGGTGATCGGTGACATCGGCTCGTGCGTGGCGGCCCTGCTCGACAAGATCGGCAATGGCTTCGCCAAGCCCGGCGCCGAATGGCTCAACGCGGTGGACGAGCGCAAGGACAAGAACCTGGCGAAGATGGCCGAGACGCTGGCGAAGGAAGCCTCGCCGATGAACTTCCACGGCGCGCTGCGCGTGCTCAAGGACGTGGTCAAGGCCAACCCCGGCATCTCGTTCGTCAACGAAGGCGCCAACACGCTGGATTACGCCCGCGCCGTGATCGACATGTACGAGCCGCGCAAGCGCCTGGACGTGGGTACCTGGGGCGTGATGGGCGTAGGCATGGGCTACGCGGTGGCTGCGGCGGTGGAAACCAGCAAGCCGGTGCTGGCGGTCTGCGGCGACAGCGCGTTCGGTTTCTCGGGCATGGAAGTCGAGACCATCTGCCGCTACGACCTGCCGATCTGCATCGTCGTCTTCAACAACAACGGCGTCTACAAGGGCATCGACAAGAACCCCACGGGCGGCAAGGACCCGGCCGTCACGATGTTCGTGCCGGGCGCCCGCTACGACAAGATGATGGAAGCGTTCGGCGGCGTGGGCCACAACGTCACCACGCCGGCGGAACTGGAGGCGGCTGTCAATGAAGCCCTGCGCTCGGGCCGGCCCACCCTGATCAACGCCGTCATCGACCCGGCTGCCGGCACCGAAAGCGGCCGCCTGACCAACCTGAACCCGCAAAGCTCGGCCAGCAAGTAATCCACCCAATTTCACCCCTCTAATCCAATAGGAGAGCGAAAGTGAATCTTCCACTGCATGGCATCAAGATCATCGACTTCACGCACGTCCAGGCCGGCCCCGCCTGCACCCAGCTTCTGGCGTGGTTTGGCGCCGACGTGATCAAGGTGGAGCGCCCGGGCTCCGGCGACGTCACCCGTTCGCAGCTGCGCGACGATCCCGATGCGGACGCGCTGTACTTCACCATGCTGAACAGCAACAAGCGGTCGCTGACGCTGGACACCAAGAAGCCGGAAGGCAAGAAGATCCTCGAACAGCTGATCCGCGAATCGGACGTGCTGGTGGAGAACTTCGGCCCGGGCGCGCTGGACCGCATGGGCTTCTCGTGGGAGCGCATCAATGAACTGAACCCGCTGATGATCGTGGCTTCGGTCAAGGGCTTCAGCGACGGCCACCACTACGAAGACCTGAAGGTCTACGAGAACGTGGCCCAGTGCGCGGGCGGTGCCGCGTCGACCACCGGTTTCTGGGACGGCCCGCCCACCGTGTCGGCCGCCGCCCTCGGTGACTCGAATACCGGCATGCACCTGGCCATCGGCATCCTGACGGCCATCATCGGCCGCCAGCAGACCGGCAAGGGCCAGAAGGTGGCCGTGTCGATGCAGGACGCCGTGCTGAACCTGTGCCGCGTGAAGCTGCGCGACCAGCAGCGCCTGGACCGCCTGGGCTATCTGGAAGAGTATCCCCAGTACCCGCACGGCACGTTCAGCGACGTGGTGCCCCGTGGCGGCAACGCCGGCGGCGGCGGCCAGCCGGGCTGGGTGCTGAAGTGCAAGGGCTGGGAGACCGATCCGAACGCCTACATCTACTTCACGATCCAGGGCCACGCCTGGGAGCCGATCTGCAAGGCGCTGGGCAAGGAAGAGTGGATCAGCGACCCGAACTACAACACGCCGAAGGCCCGCCAGCCGCATATCTTCGACATCTTCCAGACCATCGAGGCGTGGCTGGCCGACAAGACCAAGTACGAGGCGGTGGACATCCTGCGCAAGTTCGATATCCCTTGCGCGCCGGTGCTGTCGATGAAGGAAATCGCGGCCGATGAATCGCTGCGCAAGAGCGGTTCGATCGTGGAAGTCCCGCACAAGGTCCGTGGCACGTACCTGACGGTGGGCAGCCCGATCAAGTTCTCGGAAATGAAGCCGGAAATCACCGGTTCGCCGCTGCTGGGCGAGCACAGCGAGGAAGTGCTGGCGGGCCTGGGCTACAAGGCCGAGGAAATCGCCGCGCTGCGCGAGTCGCAGGTCATCTGAGCGAGGCAGGCCGGGGGGCGTGGGCTGGACCCGCCACGCCCCCCCCGGCCGTGCCGGGCGTGCCAGAATGACAGCCTGGAAACCGGAGCGGTACCCCACGCCGCCCACCATTCCTCAGGAATGACCATGCAGACTGCAATCGACTACGAACAACTGGTGTCGGCCATTGGCGACGCCGTGATCATTTCCGGGCCGGACGGTGCCATCACGCTGTGGAACCCCGCGGCGGAGTACATGTTCGGCTTTACCCCGGAAGAGGCACTGGGAAAATCGCTGGACCTGATCATTCCCGAGCGCCTGCGCGCGCGCCACTGGGAGGGCTATGACAAGACCATGGCCACGGGCCAGACCCGCTACGGCCATGACCTGCTGAAGGTTCCGGCCATCAACAAGAAAGGCGAGGCGATGTCGATCGCCTTTACCGTGGCGTTGCTGCACGGGGAGGGCGGGGAAGTGACCGGCATCGTGGCGGTGATCCGCGACGAGACCGCCCGTTTCCAGGAAGAGCGGGCGCTGCGCAAGCGCATTACCGAACTGGAAGCCAAGGCGGGCGCCGCGGCCTGAGCCGCGTCCCCCGGGCCTTTGCCGCAACCCTTTATCTCATTGCCGCGACCATGGCCGCCCCCAGCTCCGCTGGCGAGGCGGCCATCTTCATGCCGGCCGCACGCAGGGCGTCGGCCTTCGCGCCGGCGGCTTCGGCCCCGCCTGCGTTGACCGCGCCAGCCAGATAGGCCACCACGGGTTTGCGCGAGCCGCTGTCGCGCAGCAACCGGGCCGCGTCTTCCTCTGCTGCGCCATCGAGTCCGCCGATCATGAGGATCGCTTCCGTCTGGTCATCGGCGAGGAACAGTTCCAGGCAGTCGGCCAGGCTGGTGCCGCTGACCGGATCGTCGCCCAGGCCCACGCAGGTGGACTGCCCCAGCCCGGCCGCCGTGGTCTGCGCCGCGGCCTCATACGCCAGCGTGCCCGAGCGCGACACCACGCCGATCCGGCCGGGCGAGTGGACGTGCCCCGGCATGGCGCCGAGCAGGGATTGGCCCGGCGTGATCACGCCGGCGCAGTTCGGACCAACCAGGCGGCTGCCAGACCCGGCCAGCGCCCGCCTGACGCGCACCATGTCCATCACCGGGATGCCTTCGGTCAGGCAGACGATCAGCCCCAGGCCGGCGTCGATGGCTTCGAGGATGGCGTCGGCGGCGAACGGCGCCGGGACGACGATGACCGAGGCGTCGGCGCCCGTGGCGTCCGCGGCGGCGGCCACGGTGTCGAAAACGGGCAGGCCGAGGTGGCAGTTGCCGTCCACGCCGCCCATGCCGCCCCTGCCGGGCGCCACGCCGCCGACGATCTTCGTGCCATACACCTGCGCCTGTCCGGCGTAGAACGTGCCCTGCGCGCCGGTCAGGCCCTGGCAGATCACGCGTGTGTTCCGGTCGATCAGGATGGCCATCTCACCGGTCTCCTTTCTTTTTCATGGCGCGCACGGCGGCCACCAGTTTTGCGGCGGCATCGTCCAGATGGCTGGCGGAGGCAATGGGCAGGCCCGCATCGCGCAGGATCCGCTTGCCCAGGTCGGCGTGCGTGCCTTCCAGCCGCACTACCAGCGGCACGGTGATGTCGAGTTCGCGCACGGCCGCCACCACGCCTTGCGCCACCACGTCGCCGCGCAGCATGCCGCCGAAGAGATTCACCAGGATGCCCTCGACCCCCGGATCGGCCAGCGCCAGCCGGAACGCCGCAACCACGTGCGCGGGCGTGGCGCTGCCGCCAATCTCGATCAGGCTCGCCGGCTCGGCGCCGTGGAGCCTGAACAGGTCGCGTGCGGCCATCGCCATCCCGGCGCCATTGACGATGGCCGCGATACTGCCGTCCAGGCGCACATGGCGCAGCGCGTGGCGGGCGGCCTCGGTCTGGGCCGGGTCTTCCTCGCTCTCGTCGCGCATCGCCTCGATGTCGGGATGGCGGAACAGCGCGCGGTCGTCGAAGCTGAAGCGGGCGTCGAGCGCCATCACCTCGCCGCTGTCGGTCACCGCCAGCGGATTGATCTCGAACACCGACGCGTCGAGTTCGGTGAAGGCGCGATAGGCCGACAGGACAAAGCGCGTGGCGGCGTCCGACTGCCGGCCGGCCAGCCCGAATGCGGACACCACCCGGCGGGCATGAAACGGCTGGATGCCGCTGGCAGGATCGATCGCCACCTTCAGGAGGCTTCCCGGCGCGGTTGCCGCGACGTCCCCGATCTCCATGCCGCCCTCGGTGGAGGCCACGATCGTGACGCGCGCCGTGGCATGGTCCACCCGGATACCCAGGTACAACTCGCGCTCCACCCCGCAGGCTTTTTCGATGTAGAGACGCCGCACCGCGCGGCCCGCCGGGCCGGTCTGCCGGGTGACCAGCGTCCTGCCCAGCATCTGTGCGGCGCTGGCCTGCACCTGGTCTAGCGAGGTCACCACGCGCACGCCCCCCTGGCCCGATTCATCGCCCACAAAGCGGCCCGCGTCGCGGCCTCCCGCGTGGATCTGCGATTTCACGACCCATGCCGCGCCGCCCAGCTTGCGGGCGGCGTGCGCCGCCTCGTCGGGCGTGAAGACCACGCAGCCGGACGGTACCGGCAGGTCGTAACGCCTGAGCAATTCCTTGGCCTGATGCTCGTGGATGTTCACGGGTCTCCTCGCCGGGCGAACGCCGGGTCACAGCTATTTATATGGTATGTAATATATCAGCGTGACAGGGAAGCGGAATTCATGCAAACCCCGAGTGTGGGGCTGGCTTTGAGTGCTTTCTACTGCATTTATGGTCGTTTATTTTCAAATCATAATTTATGGTGCTAGCATAAATGACCATAAACTGTGGCCGCCAAGGCCGTCGGTCTCTCCCGTATCACGATCCTGGGCACGCTCACGCTAGACCTGGCCACCACGGGATTGCCGCCTGGCATCACGCTCACGCAGGCCATCGAGGGCCTGAACAAGGCGACGAGGCGTCCGGTACTGCTGGTGATCGATGAAGCCCAGCATGCGCTGACCACCGAGAAGGGCATGGAGGCGATGTTCGGGCTCAAGGCCGCGCGCGATGCCATGAACGGCTCGGGCGACGCGCCGAACCTCATGCTGGTGTTGACCGGTTCCAGCCGCGACAAGCTGGCGCATCTCGTCATGAACTCCCGCATGCCTTTCTTTGGTTCGCAGGTGACGGCATTCCCCTTGCTGGATCGCAGCTACACCGACGCCTACACGGCCAGCGTCAATCAGGCGCTGGCGCCGGACAATCAGTTGGTGGCGGCAGACGTCCACGACGCCTTCGTGATGGTCGGTAGTCGTCCGGAGCTGCTGCGGCAGTTGGTGGGTGCCATTGCATTGGCCAATGAATCGCCAAGCCTCGGTACGCGATTGCGCGAGGACGCCACGTTGGTGCAGGAACGGATCTGGCACGACGTGGAAAGCGATTTCGCATCGCTGTCACCCTTGCAGCAGGCAGTTGTCCGCGTCATGGCGGCGAAGACCGGGCAGTTTTCCCCGTTTGGCGAAAATGCCATGTCGGCATACCGGTCACTGGTTCCGGAGCACATCGTCGTGAACACCGGCACCGTGCAGACGGCCATCGACGGACTGCGGGAGCGGGAGATTGTCTGGAAGGAATCGCGCGGGGCCTACGAGATCGAGGATCAGGCCTGGCTAAGCTGGTTACGCGCTGCCCAGAAATGACAACGCGGCCGTGACGGCCGCGTGGTATTCGTTCGAGGTCCGGGAGTCAGTTCGCCCCGGCCCCCGCTACCCCTCGCAGGTACTCGTTCTTCTTGTCGAAGATCAGCTGGCTCAGGAACGGCGCGTCGTAGGCGGTGAGCAGGTGCGCGTGGTATTCCTCGATGTAGCGGGCCACGCGGGTCTTCTCGCATTCGATGCCGCAAAGCCATTCGAACATCGGCGCGTCCCAGCGGAACATCAGATGCAGTTCCTCGAACGCGGCGTTATAGGCGGCCAGCTGGACGTCGCGGTCATGATGGCGCGTGTCGTTACCGGCTGACGTGGAAAGGGAGGAGGCGGATTCGCCGGTATGGAGTTGTTGCATGTTCGTCTCCTTTGGGTTTGCACTGCGTGAAGCTTGGGTGAGTGCAGCTTAGGCCGGACGAACGATTTACGATAATTAAAGTTACATCGAAAAACTATAAGTAAAAGCTTATACATTGACGGGCGGGCGCTTGTGGGGGCGAATCAGCCCTTCCACGCCCGTGATCTGCTCGATCAGCGTATGGCCTTCCTCCATCAGGAAATGCTTGAAAGCCAGTGCCACCGGCGGCAGGCGCTTGTTCTTCCGGTGCACGACGTACCAGTTCAGCATCACGGGAAAACCCTCTATATCGAGCACGGCCAGCTTGCCGGCCTGGAGTTCGAGCGCCACCGTATGGGCGGACAGGAACGCGATGCCCATGTTGGCGATCACGGCCTGCTTGATCGTCTCGGTGCTCTTGATCTCCATGGCGATGCGCAGGTTCGAGAGCCGCCCGGCAAATCCTTCCTGCATCGAATTCCAGGTGTCCGAGCCTTTCTCGCGCGAGACAAAGGCCTGGTCGGTCAGTCCCGCCAGCGGGATATTGCGCTGGCCGACCATCGGGTGGTTGGGCGCCGCGACAATCACGTACGGATGGGGGGCGAATGATTCGGCAATGGTATCCATGCCCTCGGGCGGGCGCACCATCACGGCCAGGTCTGTCAGGTTTCCGCCAAGCTGGTGCAGCAGCTCTTCCCGGTTGTGCACCGCCAGGTTGAGCGTGACGCCATCATGCCGATTCATGAATTCGGCCAGCAGCCGGGGGAAGAAATAGTCGCCGGCGCTGATCACCGCGACATTGAGCCGGCCTCCGGATATACCCTTGAGTTGGGCCATCGCGTCCTCGGCCTCGCGGAACTGCTGGATGATGCTGCGGCTGTAATGAAGCATTTCCACGCCGGCCGGCGTCAGGTAGATCCGCTTGCCGAGCTGCTCGAACAGCGGCAGGCCAACGTGGTGCTCCAGCTGGCGTACCTGCGTGGATACGGCCGGCTGGGTCAGGTGAAGCTCCTCGGCTGCGCGGGAAAAACTCAGGTGGCGCGCCACCGTTTCGAAGACTTTCAGCTGGCGCAGCGTGGCATTCTTCATTGCACTGTTTCCTGCAATCTATAAAGGATCGTCAATGATCATAATAAAAAACTTTATGTCGTGCTGATCTAAGTTTGAAGTAGCATCAATGACGAATCCCGTGCCGCAATGTCAGGCGCGCTCATTCAGTAGTGAAAAAAACGGGCGGCTCCCCCATAGGCCAGCCCAGCAGTCGCGCCGCAGAGCGCGAAGACACTAATGCAAGGAGACACGACATGGCGCACATCGATGCGGCAGACACCGCCGCGCGCGATCAGAACGGCGGCCTGTTAGGAAATCGCTGGTTCCAGCTCTTCATCGGCATTCTCTGCATGGGCCTGGTGGCGAACCTCCAGTATGGCTGGACGCTGTTCGTCAATCCCATGAACGCCAAACACCATTGGGGCGACTCTGCAATCCAGGTCGCCTTTTCCATTTTCATCGTGACCGAAACCTGGCTCGTGCCGCTCGAAGGCTGGCTCGTGGACCAGTTCGGCCCCCGGCCCGTGGTGGCGGGCGGCGCCATCTGCGCCGGACTGGCCTGGGTACTGAACTCCTATGCCACCTCGTTGCCGATGCTCTACGCCGGAGCCGTCCTGGCAGGCATCGGGGCTGGCGGCGTCTACGGCACGTGCGTGGGCAACGCGCTGAAGTGGTTCCCGGACAAGCGCGGGCTGGCCGCCGGGCTGACAGCGGCCGGGTTTGGCGCCGGCGCCGCGCTGACGGTGATCCCGATCGCCAACATGATCCAGAAATCGGGCTACGAACATACGTTCTTCACGTTCGGCATCATCCAGGGCGTGCTGATCTTTGCGATGGCGCTGCTGCTGGTGAAACCGCAGCCGCCCAAGGGCGCCAAGGCCAACAAGGCGATCCTGACCAATCCGGTGGAGTTCACGCCGGGACAGATGGTGCGTACGCGGGTCTTCTGGGTGATCTACATCTCGTTCGTGGCCGTGGCGGCGGGCGGCATCATGGCCACCGCCCAGCTCGGACCCATCGCCCGCGATTTTGGCTTTGCGACGATGCCGGTTACGTTGCTCGGCGTGACGCTGCCGCTGCTGACCATGACGCTGTCGATCGACAACCTCTGCAACGGGCTGACCCGTCCGCTGTGCGGCTTCGTCTCGGATCGCATTGGTCGTGAAAATACGATGTTCCTGATCTTCATCGGCGAAGGGCTGTCGCTGATCGGGCTGCTCGAACTGGGCCACAACCCGTACTGGTTCATGTTCTTTGCCGCACTGACGTTCCTGTTCTGGGGCGAGATCTTCTCGATCTTCCCGGCGCTGTGTGCCGATACGTTCGGCAGCCGGTTCGCCGCCGCCAATGCGGGCACGCTCTATACGGCCAAGGGTACGGCGGCGCTGCTGGTGCCGGTGGCCTCGGTGCTGTCGCACTCGGGCGGCTGGAACCTGGTCTTTGCCGTGGCCGCCGTGATGACCGTGGCGGCCGGGCTCTCGGCCAAGTTCGTGCTCCAGCCCATGCGGCAGCGTTTCATTACCGGCCATGTGGCCGCCCAGCCGGCCACCGACGCCGGCGCCTATGGAGCGCGGGCGGTGGCAGGGAAGGGCGATTGACGGATTGACCAGAACACAAGACT
Organism: Cupriavidus agavae; assembly: GCF_004217045.1. Taxonomy (GTDB): domain Bacteria; phylum Pseudomonadota; class Gammaproteobacteria; order Burkholderiales; family Burkholderiaceae; genus Cupriavidus; species Cupriavidus agavae. Next base: position 299,415 of record NZ_SGXM01000002.1, on the reverse strand, counting down.
TACGACACCAGGCAGCAACGCTTCACAGGCAGGGCACGACAAGAACGATCCCCCAAGCGCAGTACCACTGCAGTTATCCGCCAGCAAGGAGCGGCACCATGAATGTTTCGCTTCCGCAATTGAAGGCATTTGCCGCGGTTGCGCGCCAGAAGAGTTTCACGCGCGCCGCGGCAGAGCTTGGCCTCACGCAATCGGCTATCAGCCGCAGCGTGCGCGAGCTTGAAGAAGAGATCGACCAGCGCCTGTTCGACCGCACCACCCGCCAGGTGGAGCTGACCGACGCGGGCGAGGTCCTGTCCCAGCGCATCTGCCACCTGATCGAGGAGGTTGAGCAGACGCTGCGCGAAAGCCACGGCACGGGCAAGCCGAGCCAGGGCACGGTGCAGATCGCCACCGATCCGGTGATGTCCTCGATGTCGGTGCCGATGTGGGTGGCCGGCTGCCGCCAGGCCTGGCCCGGCATCGGCATCACGCTGCGCGACAAGTCGCACGACAGCGTGCTGCAGAGCGTGCGCAGCGGCGAGGTGGATTTCGGCATCGCCAGCAATCCGGCGCCGAGCGACGATCTGTATTGCGAGCCGCTCTGCGTCGACGCCCTGCAAGCCGTGCTGCCGGCGGACCATCCGCTGGCGGCGCGCGAATCGCTGGGCTGGGGCGAACTGGCCGATGCCTCGGTGCTGACGCTCGATCAGAACTCGGGTGTGCAGCCGGCCGTCGAGCGGGCCTTGTCGACATACCACGTGCGGCCGGGCTCGTTGCAGTTGCTCGGGCATTTCGCCGCGATCTTCGGCATGGTGGCGATGGGGCTGGGCATCGGCGTGGTGCCGTCGCGCGCCCAGGCCAGCGGCATGGCACCGGCTGCGGTACTGCGGCCCCTGCGGCCGCAGGTGACATCCAACGTGATGCTGGTGCGGCGCAAATCCCGTTCGCTCAAGCCCAACGCGGCGGCAATCTGGGACAACCTGCGCGCCCAGGAGTACGACGAGGGGCTGAAGAAAGTTGGTTGACCTGATGAATTTGATTCACGTTTTGCGGCGCACCATGAATTTCGTGATGCATTAAGCAGTTTTTCGCCTGAAAGGGCAGCATTCAGCGCCCTGGCAGCGCTTGATTGTGCCGACCAACGCACCCCACGGGGTGCGTTGTTGTTTTTAGGGACAAAGCTCTACTGATATACCACATACAAAATATTTACAGACCTCGCAGTGCAGCATATAATGAATCCACCTTGATCTTCATCACTTAGGAGTTTTCATGAACGCCACGCTGCTCACCATCCTCTCCCTGGGTCTGGTTTCCCTCGGTGTCACCGTTACCTACATCCTGGCAACCATCACGCCGATGGGCATCCTGGCCACCGCGCAAGATCACGGCCGCTTCGCTGGCCTGGGTTCGGCGGAAAGCGAAACCGGCATCGGCAGCTCGGTCTCGGATACCGTCCTGCAACCGCGCTTCCTGCATGCCTGATCTGCTCTCGGGTTTGTCGTATTTCGTAGTCGTTTGTTGAAGTTCGGGGCCCTGTAGCGGCCGGCAGCCCGAATGGCAGTACCGCTTTCCTCACGGCCGTCTCTTCTCGTTCTCTTCGTTCCACCCCTGCGCCTGCGGATCTCAGGTCCCGACGCAGCGCGGTGCGTCTCTGGCATTTCCGCCATTTTCAGCGCCTGACCGGCTCGGGACTTTCCCTAGCGCGGGTTATCCATTGGCACCTGCGGCAGCGGCTTTTACGCGTTGCCGAAGGGGTCGCCATTGATGCGCCCGGCGCCGCTAACTCGTTGATCTGGAAGGGTGGGGGCATCGAGCGGACGCGGGGTTTGATGCATGCCTTGCACCAGTGTCCGGGCCTGGGCTGCAATGTGTCCGGCCACTGAAGCCGGAACCTGCCGGCTTCCCGCCAAAGACGTCTTGAACTGCGGTGATATACCACATACTGTATAGCACTAGAACGGCTCAGCTGTTCGATCTTCGGCAGTTGACGATAAAAAGCAGTGGCAGCAAAAAACACCACAGGCATCCAACGCAGATGCCATTCCGCAACGGCGGGACACACCGCCAGAAGGAGACACCACCATGGAAAGTCAGCAACGCGCAGGCGCGCAAGCGTCCTGGTTTGGTTCGCCGTGGACGCAGCTTGTCTTCGGCGTGATCTGTATGGCGATGATCGCCAACATGCAGTATGGCTGGACCCTGTTCGTCAACCCCATCGACGAGAAATACGGCTGGGGACGCACCGCCATCCAGGTAGCCTTCACGATCTTCGTGGTGACCGAAACCTGGCTGGTACCGATCGAAGGCTATCTGGTCGACAAATATGGCCCGCGACCCGTCGTGGTCGGCGGCGGGCTGCTGTGTGCCATTGCCTGGGTGCTCAACTCGATGGCGTCGTCGTTGCCGATGCTGTACTTCGCGGCCGCCGTGGGCGGCGTGGGGGCCGGCGCGGTCTATGGCACCTGCGTGGGCAATGCACTGAAGTGGTTCCCGCACCGGCGCGGACTGGCGGCTGGCCTGACGGCGGCCGGGTTTGGCGCGGGTTCGGCGGCTACCGTGGTGCCGATCGCCAACATGATCAAGTCCAGCGGGTACGAGGCCACTTTCCTCTACTTCGGCCTGGGGCAGGGGATCATCGTGGTGCTGCTGGGCCTGGCCCTGCTGCCGCCGCCGGCCAAGCTGATGGCAGACGTCAAGTCGACGCTGAAGTCCGCCGCGGCCTATAACGCCTCGCCCCGCCAGGTGCTGTCGTCGCCGATCTTCTGGGTCATGTACGCCATGTTCGTGATGATGGCGGCCGGCGGCCTGATGGCCACCGCGCAGCTCGGCCCGATCGCCAAGGATTTCGGGCTGCACGACTCCCCGGTTTCGCTGATGGGCCTGACGTTGCCCGCGCTGACCTTCGCCCTGACCATCGACCGCGTGCTCAACGGCCTGACCCGACCGTTCTTTGGCTGGGTGTCCGACAACATCGGTCGTGAAAATACGATGTTCCTGGCGTTCGCGGTGGAAGCGGTCGGCATCGTGCTGCTGTCCAAGTACGGGCACAACCCGGTGGCGTTCGTGGTGCTGACCGGCATCGTGTTCTTTGCCTGGGGCGAGATCTACAGCCTGTTCCCGGCCACCTGCGGCGATACCTTCGGCCCCAAGTTCGCGGCGACCAACGCTGGCCTGCTGTACACGGCCAAGGGCACTGCCGCCTTGCTGGTGCCGTTCTCCAGCGTGATCACGGCAGCCACGGGCGACTGGCACGCGGTCTTCATGCTGGCCTCGGGCATGGCCGCACTGTCTGCGCTGATGGCGATCTTCGTGCTCAAGCCGATGCGCGAGGCCCACGCCCGCAAGACCGTGCAGGACAGCAGCATGCCGATGGGATATCGGGCGGTTCCCGATGACCTGACCTGAAGCCGCCACTGCACGTCGTCCCGTTCCGGAGCCCGCGCCCTGCGCGGGCTTTTTCTGGCCTAAGTACTCAATTAACCGCCAGGATTTTTTTCCGGACAGCGGGGTTGGAGCGTCTGCGGGGCGCTCCAACCATCAAAGAAGGCAATCAGAGGGAAGGGCGTGCGATGGCGGGCCGAGCGGCCAGCGTGGTCACGAACTGCACGATCTGTTCGCGCACCGCATCGTCGCCGAGGATGCGCCGGTGGCCGAGCCCCTCGGTCGTCAGCAGCCGGGCGCCGGGCCAGGCACCGGCGATGGCGGCGCCGTCCTGCCAGCGTACTTCCTTGTCGTCGCGATCATGGACCACCAGCGCCGGCGGCACGGGCCGGGACCGGCCGATGTCCGGCACGTTGAAGCTGGACCAGCTGGCGCCGAGCCAGCCCTCGCTGTTGCGTCGCATCCGCGTGAGCACGTGCGGCGCGACGCCGAGTTGCCAGGCCAGCGTCGAGCAGGCGTCGGTCATGTCGGCCGGCGCCCCGATCGTCACCAGCCCGCGCGCCGGCAGTCCTTCGCGGATAGCCAGCGCGGCCGCCGCGCCGCCGAGCGAGTGCGCCACCACGGCATGCACGGGCCCCACATGCCAGGCCACGGCGAGCAGCGAACGGGCCATTTCGAGTACCGAAGTCTGCCGCGGGCCTCGCGCGCCCGCGTCTGAGGCCCCATGCGAGAGCGCGTCGAAGGCCACGACGCGGCAGCCCGCCGCCAGCAGCTTGCCAACCAGCGGGTGCCACTGGCCGGCGCTGCCACCCCAGCCGTGGGCGAGCAGGACGACGGGGCCCTGGGATCCCCAGCGATAGACACGGACCCGCCGGCTGCCACCCTGGCCGGTCACAAGTGCCCACTCCGACCGCGCGGTATCGAGCAGGCGCAGGCCATCGGCGGTATTTCGCGAGGTGGGTGGTCGGAACCATAGCTGCTCGAACGCCCGGGCCGTGGCCGTGGGGAAGAGCGCGCTGCCCGCTTGCCATCGCAACCGGTGCCAGGCGAACCGGCCTGCCATCAGGAACTGGGTCAGGGAACGCCCGGGCGCCGGGGCGGCGATGGCGGGGTCTTGGGACACGGGGGCGGATGCAGTCGACAACACTTGCGGCACGTCAAAACCCTCCAGCGGCGGCTCCGGGCTTGCCTGTGGCATCCGGACGATGAACTATCTGACTTTTTTGGTCGGTCAAGACCGACCAGTCGTGCTATTTTCTGTGCAAGAAATCGGGGCAAGAATGCCGTTGGATACACTGCGGCCGTCCTGCACAGACTCAGTCTGTACCAGGCCGCGACGCGGCGCGATTCTCCCTGAAGTCATCGACCAGCCGGCCAAATGCGCGGCGCGCCATGGCTGCCGCGTCGTGCCGGCTCATGAGTTTGTAGGAAGACTGGAAGGACATGCCGATGCCCGCCATCTCGAAGGCAAACTGCCGTGGATCGGTGTCGGCGCGGAGTTCGCCTTCGTCCACCGCATCGGTGACCACGCGCACGATCGTGCTGTGCCAATCCTTGAATGCCTGCACCACCTTGTCCCGTATGACGCCGGGTCGGTCGCGGTATTCCTGCGACAACGCCATGAAGACGCAGCCACCCTCGATCACCGTGCCGCCCAGCCAGGCCATGTAGCCGTCGAACAGCTTCGCCAGCCGGGCCGTGCCGCGGGGCTCGCGCATGGCGGGCTGGATCACTATTTCGGAAAACACCTCCATGGCGCGTGCCAGCACAGCCTCCTGGAGCGCTTCCTTGGACTTGAAGTGCGCGTAGAGGCCGCTCTTCGACATGCTGGTGTCGGCGGCAAGCGTGGCCAGCGACAACTGCTCGAAGCCAACCTTGGTGGCTGATTGCAGCGCCTGTTCGATGATCGCGGTACGGGTGACCTGTCCTTTTTGCATGCGCTGGAGAATAGCACGACCGGTCGGTTTGTCAACTTGCCTTGTGCCACACATGGACGATACTGATGTGACGTCAACGCAAAGCGGCCACTACCGTTATGTTGGGGGCGGGAGGAGGATGGTGTGCGCGATCAGCCGTACGGACGAGCGCCGGAAACGCCAGATCAAGCCATCATTAAAAAACTGTAAAAGTGTTCCACAACAGACCTTACGGAACGCTTAACGTGCTCTATACTCGAATGCACGTCCGCGCACTTTTATTTCACTGGTGACTGGAGACCGACATGAACAGTACAGCCGTGCCAAGAGGCGCTAGCGAACCGTTCCGGCAACTGCGGGCGTTGCGTAGAGCGCGCAAGCTCAAGCAGGAGGACGTCGCCCGTAAGGCCGGGATTTCCCGCGAAGCCTATCTGCGGGCCGAATCCGGCCAGGCCGATCCACGCATGTCCACCTTCCTGGCGGCATGCGAGGCCCTGGGCCTTGAAGTCGTGCTTGCGCCACAGCATCTGGCCGCCGATGTCAACGCGTTCATCGCCAGCCGCAATGGCGGCGTGACCGCCGCGTCGATGGCAGGCCAGCCGGCTGCTCCGCAAGCGTCGCCGGCAGCGCCGGCGTCGGGTGGATTCGGTTCCGGCCCGACTTCGGGGGAGGGCCACAAGCCCGTCTGACCGTAGCGCCTTGTAGTACACGGGAGGGCCTCAGCGCCCTCCCGTATCCCATGCCCTTTCGTGGCACCTTTGCTGCCCGCGCGTTCGCCGGGGCGGCGCGTCGCTGTTTCTCCCGCTTTTGGTTCTCCCGTTTTTGTTTCGCCCGTTTTTCCGCCAGTTTTCCCATCCCTGACGTCTCCCACTGCACTCGCCATCCCCGGCATGCCTGAGCACGTCTATTGTTTCTCTGTTCCGTTTGACTTTGCACGGGACCATGATTACGATTTGGTGAATCAATTTCATAATTCGTAATTAGAAGATGGCCGCCGGCTCCATCGGCCAGTGAGAGGACGACACATGACTCAAGCACAACTGCATCCGGCCGAGACCGCGCTGGCGCGCTACATGTCGGGCTTCGCCAACGAGTTCGCCACCGAGGCATTGCCCGGCGCCTTGCCGGTCGGCCGCAACTCGCCCCAACGGGTGGCTTACGGACTCTATGCCGAGCAGATTTCCGGCACGGCGTTCACGGCGCCGCGTGCGCACAACCGCCGTTCGTGGCTTTACCGGATTCGCCCGGCGGCGATGCACAAGCCTTTTGTCGCCATCGGGCAGAGCCGCTGGCTGAGCCGTTTCGATGACGTGCCGCCCACGCCGAACCAGTTGCGCTGGAGCCCGCCGCCGATGCCCGACGCGCCCACCGATTTCGTCGACGGCATCGTCACGATGGCCGGCAACGGCGGCCCGGAGGCCCAGACCGGCTGCGGCATCCATCTCTATATGGCCAACCGGTCGATGGAAGGCCGCTTCTTCTATAACGCCGATGGCGAAATGCTGATCGTGCCGCAGCAGGGGCGGCTGGCGATCGCTACGGAGATGGGCACGCTCGATGTGGAGCCGCAGGAGATCGTCGTGATTCCCCGGGGCGTGCGTTTCCGCGTGAGCCTGCCCGATGGCGAGGCCCGCGGCTATATCTGCGAGAACTACGGCGCGCTGTTCCGGCTGCCGGACCTCGGCGTGATTGGCTCGAACGGGCTGGCCAATCCGCGCGATTTCCTGACGCCGGTGGCCAGCTACGAAGACCGCGAAGGCCAGTTCGAGCTGGTGGCGCGCTTCCAGGGCAATCTCTGGCGCGCCGAGATCGACCACTCGCCGCTCGACGTGGTGGCGTGGCACGGCAACTACGCGCCGTACAAATATGATCTGCGCCACTTCAATACCATCGGCTCGATCAGCTTCGACCATCCGGACCCGTCGATCTTCCTGGTGCTGCAGGCGCCCTCGGACACGCCGGGCGTCGATACCATCGATTTCGTGATCTTCGGGCCGCGCTGGCTGGCCGCCGAGAACACCTTCCGGCCGCCCTGGTTCCATCGCAATATCGCCAGCGAGTTCATGGGGCTGATCACGGGCGTCTACGACGCCAAGGCCGACGGCTTTGCACCGGGCGGCGCCAGCCTGCACAACTGCATGAGCGGCCACGGCCCCGATGCCGAGACATTCGAGCGCGCCTCGGCCTCGGATACGGCCACGCCGCACCACATCACGGACACCATGGCGTTCATGTTCGAAACCCCCGGCGTGATCCGTCCCACCCGCTACGCCGCCGATTCAGCCATGCTCCAGCACAACTACTACACGTGCTGGCAGGGCCTCAAGAAGCACTTCAACCCGAACGTCCGCTGAGCCCGCGCTCGTCCCGATTCCCGGAGCCTCCCCAGAAAATGACCGCCCCCAAGACCAGCTGGATTGCCTCGGCCAACGATGGCCAGACTCATTTTTCGCTGCAGAACCTGCCCTACGGCATCTTTTCCGCCGGCAACGGCTCGCCGCGCGTGGGCGTGGCGATTGGCGACCAGATCGCCGATCTTGCCGCGCTCGACGACGCGGGCCTGCTGCCGGCCGCCGCGCGTGGCGCCTTCGCCGCCCCGTCGCTGAACCGCTTCATCGCGCTCGGCCAGCCGGTGTGGGCCGCAACCCGGGCCGCCCTGGGCGCGCTGCTGGCCGAGGATGGCCGGGGCCTGCAGGACGATCAGGCACTGCGCGACCGCGCGCTGGTGCCGATGTCGGCCGCCACGCTGCACCTGCCAGTCGAGATTCCCGGCTATACCGATTTCTACTCGTCGCGCGAGCACGCCACCAACGTGGGCAGCATGTTCCGTGACCCGGAGAACGCGCTGCTGCCGAACTGGCTCGAAATCCCGATCGGCTACAACGGCCGGGCCAGTTCCGTGGTGGTCAGCGGCACCGACCTGCACCGCCCGAACGGCCAGATCAAGCTGCCTGACCAGGCGCGGCCGCTGTTCGGCCCGTGCCGCAAGCTCGATTACGAACTGGAGATGGGCTTCATCGTCGGCAAACCGTCGGCGTTGGGCGAGCCGGTGGATACCGGGGCCGCCGGGGCGCACATGTTCGGCATGGTGATCCTGAACGACTGGAGCGCCCGCGACATCCAGCAGTGGGAGTACGTGCCACTGGGCCCGTTCAACAGCAAGTCGTTCGGCACGTCGATCTCGCCGTGGGTGGTCACGATGGAGGCGCTCGAACCGTTCCGCCGCGACAACCCGGTCCAGTCGCCCGACCCGCTGCCGTACCTGCAGCAGCAGGGGCGCAACGCCTATGACATCGCGCTGGAGGTGGCCGTGCAACCCGAAGGTGCGTCCGCCACCACGGTCTGCCGCACCAATTTCAAGGCGATGTACTGGACCATGGCGCAGCAACTGGCGCACCACACGGTGTCCGGCTGCAACGTGCGGATCGGCGACCTGATGGGTTCCGGCACGATCAGCGGTACCACGGCCGATTCCTGCGGCAGCCTGCTGGAAACCACGCGCAATGGCGCCCAGCCGGTGGAGCTGGCGGGCGGGGCCCGGCGTGGCTTCCTGGAAGACGGCGATACCGTGACGATGACGGGCTGGTGCCAGGGAGATGGCTATCGGGTGGGATTCGGCGCCGTGACCGGCAAGATCCTGCCGGCGCGACGTTGAAACCGTCGTATTTCGGCCATTTTTCAGCGGTGATCCGGGCATATTGAAGCGCCGGAGGGGCCGGAAAGCCTGCGAGGCGGGGCAGTCTGTGAGGACTGCGCCCGCCTCGTTACATTTGGGCAGGATCGTTACGGTTGCGCCATAGGCGGAGCGCACCCTTTATGCGAGAATTCGGCCCTGACAAAAATGCAGGGCGGAAGTTCGCGCCGCCTGGCGCTGACCCCCTTCGGGAGGGTGCCCGCCGGGGCTTCTGAACCGCCGTCTAACTGCCGATAAGCAGAACAAACGTCGAATCTACCGGATTCGATCTCACTTTTTCAGGGAAAAAAGCGGAACTGTCCCCGGGGTCGCGCGGCGGTGGGCGCCTTGCGCGCGTCATCGCCAGCCGTCATGGCAACGCCTGCGGGCGGGCTCCCCGGGTTCGATCACCCAACGCGCACGGCATGGCAATGGAATTTGGAATTCGCGCATGGGCCGCCATCGCACCGGCATTGCACACGCCTGACCAATGGCAGGCGTGGTGCCGCGCGCCGTGGCTGCCCGACGGCGTTGGCCAGCCCGAGGGCGCCGGCCTGCCGGCGCTCGCCGCCATGGCCCCGATGCTGCGCCGGCGCGTCAATGCCATCGGCAAGGCCGCGCTGCATCCCGCCTACGCCGTCATGGCGTCGGCCAGCGCCGCCGCCGCCGGGGGCGCGCCGCCTTCCCATACGCCTTCCGTCTTTGCCTCGCGTCATGGCGATACCCACCGCGCGTTCGAGATGCTCAGCGAACTGGCGGGCGGCGAGCCGCTGTCGCCCACGGCGTTCGGGCTGTCGGTCCACAACGCCATCGGCGCCATGTTCACGATCGACCGCGGCGACGCCGCCAACCTGCAGGCCGTGGCGGCAGGGCGCGACACCGTGGAAACGGCGGTCGTCGAAGCCTGCGCCCTGCTGGCGGATGGCGCCGACGAGGTGCTGCTGGTCTGCTACGACGCGCCGCTGCCCGACGCCTACGCCGAATTTGCCGACGAGCCCGGCTGCCTGTTCGGCTGGGCCTGGCTGATCGGCCGCCCACGCGCCGGGGAGGCCACGCTGACACTGGATCTCGTGGCGCCCCGGACTGCCAAAGATGCCGATACCGCACATCCGGAGTTGCCGCATGGCCTGGACGTGCTGCGGTTCGTGCTGGCCGGCGAGCCGGCGCTGACGCACCGGGGCGAACGGGCCATCTGGAGGTGGCAGCGCCATGGTTGAGCGACTGGACCGCATGTGGCGCGTCTGCGCCACCGGCTTCTGTTTCTCCAGCTTCGGGGTGGGCGGGCTGCTGCTGCGCGTGCTGGTGTTTCCGGTACTGGCGTTGCTGCCGTGGTCCGACGCCACGCGCCAGCGCGCCTGCCGTGGCCTGATCCACCATGTGTTCCGGCTGTTCGTCTGGCTGATGCACAGCGTGGGCGTGATCCGCTACGAGGTGCGGCACGCCGAGCGGCTGCAGCGCGAGGGGCTGCTGGTGGTGGCCAACCACCCGTCGCTGATCGACACGGTGTTCCTGATGTCGCTGACGCCGCGCCCCGACTGCGTGGTGAAGTCGGCGCTGGTGCGCAACCCGTTCACGCGCGGCCCGGTGCTGGCCACGGGCTGGGTGCGCAACGATTCCGGCGCGGCGATGGTGGAGGACTGCATCGCCTCGCTGCGCGCCGGCAACAACCTCATCATCTTTCCCGAAGGCACGCGCACGCGGCCCGGCCTGCCGCCGGACCTGCGGCGCGGCGCGGCCAACGTGGCCGTGCGCGGCGGCTTCGCGCTGACCCCGGTGGTCATCCGCTGCCACCCGCCCACGCTGACCAAGGGCGAGAAGTGGTATCACGTGCCGGTGCGCCGGCCGCGTTTCGTCATCGATGTCCATCCCGACGTGCCGGTCTCCGCATGGGTGCCGGCCGGTCTGGACGATGCGCTGGCCGTGCGCCAGCTGACGCAATCGCTATCCGAATTTTTCTCCAGGGAGATCCGCCAGTGAAGGCGCTTGAGCAAGAAATCAAGGAACTGATCATCTCGTCGCTGTCCCTAGAGGACGTGGCGGCCGATGACATCGACCCGGCGGCGCCGCTGTTCATCGAGGGCCTCGGCCTCGATTCCATCGACGCGCTCGAACTGGGCCTGGCGCTGCAGAAGCGCTACGGCATCACGATGAACGGCGGCAAGGAAGAGGTGCGCGCGCGCTTTGCCAGCGTGGCGGCGCTTGCGGCCTACGTGGCCGAACAGCGCGGCCAGGCACCGGCCTGACGCCCTTTTTTCCGTCACCCTGCCCAGATACGGAGTCCGACATGACCCATGATGAAATCTTCGCGCGCGTGGCCGCGGTTCTTGAGGAAACCTTCGAGATCGACCCGGCCCGCGTCACGCCCGAGGCCCGCCTCTACGAGGACCTCGACATCGACAGCATCGACGCGGTTGACCTGCTGGTCAAGCTCAAGCCGATGCTGAACAAGCCGATCAAGCCCGAGCAGTTCAAGTCCGTGCGCACCGTGCAGGACGTGGTGCAGGCGCTGGCGCTGCTGATCGATTCCCCGGCCACCGCCTGACGCGCCATGGCCTGGCGCAAGTGGGGGCTGGCGCTGCTCACGCTGTCGTACCCGCTGGTGATCTACCTCGGGCTGCAGCACTTTTCGCCGCGCGTGATGGCGCTGGCGCTGGTGGCGCTTGCGCTGCTGCGCGCCGGTACCAGCCGCCAGGCGGGCTGGCGCGCGCTGGCGCTGCTGGCGGCCGGGCTGGCCGTGGTAGTCATGGCGTCGGACCATGCGCTGCCCCTGAAGCTGTACCCGGTGATCGTCAACGCGGCGATGCTGGGCGTGTTCGGCTGGACGCTGCGCCACCCGCCCACGCTTGTGGAGCGCCTGGCGCGGATGCGCGAGCCGGACCTGCCGGCCAGCGGCGTGGCCTATACGCGCCGCGTCACGCAGGTGTGGTGCGTCTTCTTTGTCTGTAACGGCACGATCGCGGCCATCACGGCGTTTGCCGCCAGCGATCGGGTCTGGGCGCTCTACAACGGCGCCATTGCCTATGGCCTGATCGGCGCGATGTTCGCCGGCGAATGGCTGGTGCGCCAGCGCGTCAAGGCGCGCGGCGCGGAGAATCGTCATGGTTGATCGGAAGCCGGCGTGGACCGGCCTGGGCGGGGTCATGGTGGCGCTGGCCGGTGCGGCGCAAACGCGCGCCGTGGCCGGCGCCGTGGATGCGCGGCAGTTCGTGGCGCGTGCGGCGGCGTGGCGGCGCCTGTTCGCCGGTGCGCCGGGGCAGCGCTGGGCGCTCTACCTGGACGACACCGCCGAGTTTGCCGCCGCGCTGTTCGGCGCGTGGCACGCGGGCAAGCACGTGGTGCTGCCCGGCGATACGCGGCCCGAGACGCTCGCGGCGCTGCGCGGCCAAAGCGACGGCTGGGCCGGCGAACTGCCGGACGGGCTGGTGCCGGCCGCGCCTGGTACCGATGCCGATGCCGGCCCCGATACCAATTGGCCGGTCCTGGCCACGCACGATACCTGGGTCACGCTGTTTACCTCGGGCTCCACGGGCGCGCCCGGCGCCATCGACAAGCGGCTGGCGCAGCTCGATGCCGAGGTCCACACGCTGCAGCAGGCGTTCGGCCGCCATTTCGGGAGCGAGACCCGCGTGCTGTGCACCGTCTCGCACCAGCATATCTACGGGTTGCTCTTCACGGTGCTCTGGCCGCTGGCCGCAGGACGCCCGCTGCCGGCCGCGCGGCTGGCCTTCCACGAGGAGCTGGTGGCCGCGTGCCAGGAAGACGGCAGCGCAGCGGTACTCGTCAGCAGCCCGGCGCACCTGAAGCGGATGCCGGCGGGGCTGGACTGGCCCGCCGTGCGCGGTGCGGTGCGGGCGGTGTTCTCGTCGGGCGGCCCGCTGCCGCCCGAGGCCGCCGCCGACGCGCTGCGCCACCTGGGCCAGTCGCCGATCGAAGTGTTCGGCAGTTCGGAGACCGGCGGCATTGCCTGGCGCCAGCGCGCGGTGCACGCCGACCGCTGGAACGCGCTGCCCGGCATTGCATGGCGGCTGCAGGACGGCTACCTGGCCGTGCGCTCGCCGCATCTGGCCGATGAGAGCTGGTACGTCTGCGCGGACCGCGCCTTGCCGGCCGGCGACGACAGCTTCGTGCTGGGCGGGCGCGCCGACCGTATCGTCAAGATCGAGGAAAAGCGCATCTCGCTGACGCAGATCGAGCAAAGCCTGGCGGCCTGGCCAGGCGTGCGCGAGGCACGCGTGGTGATGGTGGAACTCGACGTCGGCATGCGCGTGGCGGCGGCCGTGGTGCTCGATGACGCGGGCCAGGCCGAACTGGCCGCGCAAGGGCGGGGCGCTGTGACGGCCGCGCTGCGCAGGCATCTGGCGGCGGCCATCGATCCCGTGGCGCTGCCGCGCCGCTGGGCCTTCCTGCCGGCGCTGCCGTGCAACGCGCAGGGCAAGACCACCGAGGCGATGCTGCGCGAGGTGTTCCGCCGTACGGTGCCCGACGTGCGCTGGCTGGCCAGCGATGCCGTGTCTGCCACGGCCACGCTGCACGTAGCGGGTGACCTGGCCGTGTTCGACGGCCATTTCCCGGGTTCGCCCATCGTGCCCGGCGTGGCGCAGGTGGACTGGGTCATGGCGCTGGCGCCGCAGAAGCTGGACGTGCCGCCGCCGCAGCGCTTTGCCCGGCTCGATACGCTGAAATTCCAGTCCGTGATCCGCCCCGACAGCGACGTGCATCTGGCGCTGACCTGGCAGGCCGATACCCGGGCGCTGGGCTTCCGCCTGACCTCGGATGCCGGCCCGCACGCCAGCGGCAAGATCGTCTTCCACCCGGAGGCGCCGTGAGTCACGCCCCCCACGCCAACTTCCGCCCGGTGGTGCTGGTGCCGGTCTACGACCACGAAGGCGCTATCGGGGCGATGGTCGATGCCATCCTGCAGCACCCGCTGCCGTGCCTGCTGGTCGACGACGGCAGCGGTCCGGCCTGCGCGGCGGTGCTGCGCGATATCGCCGCCGCCCATCCGGAGCGCGTCAGGCTGGTGCGCCTGCCGCAGAACCAGGGCAAGGGCGGGGCGATCATGGCCGGTTTCTCGGCCGCAGCCGAACTGGGCTACACCCACGCGCTGCAGATCGACGCCGATGGCCAGCATGACGCGGCCTGCATCCCGCAGTTCCTGGCGCTGGCCGAGGCCGACCCCGGGGCCATGGTGTGCGGCCATCCGGTCTACGACGAATCGGTGCCGAAACACCGGCTCTACGCGCGCTACCTGACCCACGTCTGGGTCTGGATCAACACGCTGTCCCTGCAGATCCGCGATTCGATGTGCGGGCTGCGGGTCTACCCGCTGCCGGCCGTGACGCGGCTGATGCGCGAGGTGCGGCTGGGCCGCCGCATGGAATTCGACACCGAGGTGCTGGTGCATCTGGTCTGGCGCGGCGTGCGGATCGTCAACGTGCCCACGCGCGTCACCTATCCGATGGACGGCGTCTCGCACTTCCAGGCGTGGCGCGACAACGTGCTGATCTCGCGCATGCACACGCGGCTGTTCTTCGGCATGGTACTGCGGATGCCGCGCCTGCTCTGGCGCAAGGTGGCGGCGTGAATCCGGCCCGCCCGTCTTCCAGCGCCTCCGGCGCGGCCCCGGCCGCGGGCCGCTCGCGCCACTGGAGCGCGATCGGCGAGGTGACCTGCGTCTGGGGCGTCTGGTGCCTGTACTTCCTGAACCGGGTCTTCGGCCGCACGCTGTTCCGGCTCGTGGTGTACCCCGTGGTCACCTATTACTGGCTGACGCACCCGCTGGCGCGGCGCTCGTCGCTCGATTTCCTGGGCCGCGTGCAGCGCACGGCGGGCACGATCGGCCGCATGCCCACGTGGCGCCACTCGCTGCGCCATCTGTTCTCGTTTGCCGATACGCTGCTCGACAAGCTGCTGGCCATTGGCGGCCGCTACCGGTTTGGCACGGTGCGGCGCGAAGGCAACGAGGTGCTGCTCGAACAGATTGCGCGCGGACAGGGCGGCGTGATCATGACCGCCCACATGGGCTGCCTGGAGCTGTGCCGGGTGCTGGCAAACCAGCGCCAGGGCCTGCGGCTGACGGTGCTGGTCCACACCCATCACGCGGAACGCTTCAACCGCATCCTGTCGCGTCTGGATCCGCAATCGGGCGTGCAGCTCTATCAGGTGGACGATATCTCGCCCGCCACGGCGCTGGAACTGACGGCGCGGGTGGCGGCCGGCGAATTCGTGGCCATCGCCGGCGACCGCGCCCCGGCCCACGGCGGCCGGGCGGTGCGCGTGCCGTTCATGGGTTCGCCGGCGCGCTTCCCGGTGGGGCCGTACGTGCTGGCTTCGCTGATGCGGTGCCCGCTCTATGCGATGGGCTGCGTGCGGCTGCGCGAAGGCCATCTGCTGCGTTTCACCGAACTGGCGCACGAGGTCGTCCTGCCGCGCGCCAGCCGCGAGGCCGCGCTGGTCTCGCTGGCCACCGCTTACGCTGCCTGGCTCCAGGCCCTGGTGGTGGAGTCGCCGTACGACTGGTTCAATTTCTACGAATTCTGGGCCGACGATCCCGCGAGCGCCGGCCGGCAGGGCGCGGCGCAGCCATGAGCCGCCCGTCCCCTGGCATCGACATGTCCAAGACCTTTCATCACGCCATTACGCTGACGCCGGCCTTCCACGATCTCGATCCGATGAACGTGGTCTGGCACGGCAACTACATCCGCTACTTCGAGGTGGCGCGCTGCGCGCTGCTGCAGCAGATCGACTACGATTATCCGCAGATGCGGGATTCGGGCTACGCCTGGCCCGTGGTGGACCTGCGCGTCAAGTACGTGCGTCCGCTGGTCTACGGGCAGGCCGTTGAGATCCACGCCACCATCGTCGAGTGGGAGAACCGGCTCAAGATCGAGTACGAGGTGCGCGACGTGGCGTCCGGACAGCGCCTGACCAAGGGCTATTCGATCCAGGTAGCCGTCGACATGAACACCCAGGAAATGCTCTATGTGAGCCCGCCGGTGCTGTTCGAGAAGCTGGGGGTCGAGCCATGAAGCGCCGCCAGTTGCTCCGTTGCGCCGCGTTTGCGCTGGCGACGCTGGTGCTGCCGGCCCACGCCGCGGACCTGCTGGGCGGCGTGGCCGCACGGCTGGCCGATGCGCCGGTGATCCGGGGCCAGTTCGAGCAGACGCGCAGGCTGGCCGGCTTCAGCAATCCGCTGGTCTCGCGCGGTGATTTCGTGCTGGCGCGCGGCCGGGGCGTGGTGTGGGCCACGCGCGAGCCGTTCGCGTCGAGCCTGCTGGTCACGCCCGAGCGGCTGGTCATGCGTGGCGCCGATGGCAAGGTGCAGCAGCAGATGCAATCCGACAGCCAGCCCGCCATGCGCGTGGTGGGCGAATCGATGATCGCGGTGCTGCGCGGCGACCTGCGCAGCCTGCAGACGCGCTTCGACGTGCAGGGCAAGCTCGTGGGCAAGGACGGCTGGGCACTGACGCTGACGCCGACCGATGCCGGCCTGCGGCGCGTGTTCGCCCGCATCGAACTGGCCGGCGACCGCTTCGTGCGCAACGTGCGGCTGGAGGAAGCGGGCGGCGACAGCACGGTGGTGCGGATGATCGATCCGGCCCCGGCGCAGAAGCTGACCCCGGCCGAGGAGCAGCGTTTTGAGTGAGATGGCTGGCGTGGCGATGCGCGGCGGACTGACCCGGCTGGAGCGCTGGCTCGCGGTTGGCTGGCTGCTGCTGGTGCTGGCGCTGGTGGCGCACCAGTTGCAGTTCTGGCGCGCCTCGCGGCTCGACACCGATGTCATGGCCCTGCTGCCGACCAGCGAGCGCACCGCCACGGCCGACCGTGTACTGCGGCGGCTGGCGGACGGCGTGGCGCAGGAAGTGGTGGTGCTGGTGGGTAGTCCCGACTGGGCCCGCACGCGCGCCGCCGCGCAGCGCTTCAGCGCGGCCACGGCGCCGCAGGCCGCGCTGCTGCAGCCGGTGGACAAGATCGCCACGTTCGATTTCGATGCCGCGCTGGCGTTCTACCGCCCGTGGCGCGACCGCCTGCTGACCGATGCGCAGCGCGCCGGGTTGCAGTCCGCCGCGCCGGAGGCGCTGGCGCAGCAGGCGTTGACCAGGCTCTACCAGCTTTCCACCGGCCCGCGCCTGACCGACTGGGCGGCCGATCCGCTCGGGCTCTGGCAGGACTGGTGGCTGTCGCGGGCGGCGGTGACGCGGGTGCACGAGCGCGACGGGCTGGCCTCGGTCAGCGGCGACGGCCGCGAGTGGGCGCTGCTCTCGTACCGCATCACCCGGCCCGCGTTCTCGGTCAGCGGCGCCACCGACTACGGCGACCTGCTCAAGGCCGCCGAGGCCGCGGCGCGGCAGGGCGACGACGGCGTGCGGGTGATCGCGGCGGGCATTCCGCTGCACGCCGAGTCGGCGGCTGCCCAGGCCAACTTCGAGATGAACGTGATCGGCTGGGGCTCGCTGGCGGCGGTGCTGCTGCTGGTCTGGCTGGCATTCCGCTCGCTGCGGCCAATCGTGCTGGTGGGCCTGTCGCTGGCCATCGGCACGGCGGCGGCGATTTCCGCCACGGCCATCGTTTTCGACCGCGTGCACCTGATCACGCTGGTGTTCGGCGCCAGCCTGGTGGGCGTGGCCGAGGATTTCGGCATCCATTACTTCGTGACGCGGCAGTCGATGCCGCGCGCCACGCCGCCGTCTGTGATGCGCTTCCTGCTGCCCGGCCTGGCGCTGGCGCTGCTGACCAGCGTGGTGGCGTACCTGGCGCTGGGCGTGGCGCCATTCCCGGGGCTGCGGCAGATGGCGCTGTTCTCGGCCGTGGGGCTGGTGTCGGCCTTCCTGACCGTGGTGTTCTGGTTCCCGCTGCTGGATCGGGGCACGCTGCGCCAGACGCGGCTCTCGAACTGGCTGGCCGGCAGCCTCGCGCGCTGGCCGCGCGTGCGCAACGACCGCCGCACCTGGCTGGCGCTGGCCGCGCTGGCCCTGTTCATCGTGCCGGGCGTCTGGCAGGTGCGCATCGTCGACGATGTGCGGCAACTGCAAAGCTCGCCGCCGGCGCTGGTGGACGCGCAGCGCGCTGCCGGGCGGCTGCTCGGCACGCCGAGCCCGGCGCAGTTCGTGTTGGTGCGCGGCGCCACATCGGACGCGGTGCTGGCCGGCGAGGAGGCGGTCAAGGCGAAGCTGGCCGATGCCATCGCCCGGGGCGACCTGCAGGGCTTCGTGTCAGTTTCTGACTGGGTGCCATCCGCCGCCCGGCAACGTGCCGACGCGGCGCTGGCGGAACGCCAGGAACTTGCGGTACGCCAAAGCGTGGCCCGTGCGCTCGGCGGTACCATCGCGGCGCCGGCCACGGCTGCGGCAAGCGCCGACAGCGTGCTGACGCTGCAGGCGTGGCTGGCGAATCCGGTGTCCGGCACGCTGCGGCATCTCTGGCTCGACCGCGAAGGTAGCGGCTACGCCAGCGTGATGCTGCTGCGCGGGCTCGAAAAACCGGCCGTGATGCCCGGCATCGCCCGCGTCGTGGACGAGGTGCCCGGTGCCGAGTGGGTCGACCGTATCGCCGATCTCTCGGGGCTGCTGCACCACTACCGCGTGCTGATGAGCTGGCTGCTGCTGGCCGGCGCGGGCGGGGTGGCGCTGCTGCTGGCCTGGCGCTATGGCCGGGCCGGGTGGCGGGCGCTGGTGCCGACGCTGCTGGCGGCGGCCATCAGCGTGGCCGTGCTCGGCTGGCTGCACGTGCCGCTGCAGCTGTTCTCTGTACTGGCGCTGGCGCTGCTGCTGGGCGTGGGCGTGGACTACGGCATTTTCCTGCTGGAGCATCCCGGCGATGGCGTGTCGTGGACCGCGATCGTGCTCGGCGCGGCCAGCACGCTGCTGGCTTTCGGGCTGCTGGCGCTGTCCTCGACACCGGCGCTGCACGCGTTCGGCATGACCATGCTCTCGGGGGTGGGTGCCGTATGGTTCCTGTCGCCGTGGTTCCGCCCGGCGGCCGGGCCATCCCATAACAATGTTGAACAGGGTTGATCCAGAATGAAGAAGGAACAGGTTGATGTGCTGATCGTCGGCGCCGGCCCGTCGGGTTCGGTGGCGGCGGGGCTGCTGCGCAAGCGTGGCATTGGCGTGCTGGTGATCGAGAAAGAGGTGTTTCCGCGCTTCTCGATCGGCGAGAGCCTGCTGCCGCAGAGCATGGAGTACATCGAGGAAGCCGGCATGCTGCGGGCCGTGGTCGAGGCCGGCTTCCAGTACAAGAACGGCGCGGCGTTCTCGCACGCCGGACGCCATACCGCGTTCGACTTCCGCGACAAGTTCTCGCCGGGCTGGGGCACCACCTACCAGGTGCAGCGCGCCGACTTCGACAACGTGCTGATCCGCGAGGCCGAAAAGCAGGGCGCCGAAGTGCGCTTCCGCCATGTGGTGGAGGCCGTGGACGTCAGCGGTGCCCGGCCGCTGGTCACGGTACGCGATCCCGAGGGCCAGGCCTATCAGGTGGAGCCGGGCTTCCTGCTCGATGCGTCGGGCTTCGGGCGCATCCTGCCGCGGCTGCTGCAGCTGGAATCGCCGTCCAACTTCCCGGTGCGCTCGGCCATCTTCACGCACGTGGAAGACCACATCCCGGTTGGCGATGCCAGCCAATTCGACCGCAACAAGATCCTGATCAGCGTGCATCCCGAGCATCAGGACGTCTGGTACTGGACCATCCCGTTCTCGAACGGCCGCTGCTCGCAGGGCGTGGTGGCGGAGAAGGCGTTCCTGGACCGCTATCCCGGCGACGAAATGACCAGGCTCAAGACGCTGGTGTTCGAGGAACCGGGGCTGGCGAAGCTGCTCGGCAACGCGGGCTGGGATACCCCGGCGCGCCAGATCGTGGGCTACTCGGCCAACGTCAGTTCGCTGTGGGGCAAGGGCTACGCGCTGCTCGGCAATGCCGGCGAGTTCCTGGACCCCGTATTCTCGTCGGGCGTGACCATCGCGTTCAAGTCGGCCAGCCTGGCGGCCGGCTGCGTGGCACGGCAACTGGCCGGCGAGACGGTGGATTGGGATGCTGACTACGCGCAGCCGCTCAAGGGTGGCGTGGACTGCTTCCGGACCTATGTGGAAGCCTGGTACGACGGGCGCTTCCAGAAGGTGATCTTCCATCCCGATGGCGCGCCGGAGATCCGCCAGATGATCTCGTCGATCCTGGCTGGCTATGCCTGGGACCGCAAGAACCCGTTCGTGGCGGAGTCGAAGCGCCGCCTGAATGTGCTGGAGCAGCTTTGCGCGGCTTGAGTCTCGCCTCTTGCGTGGTGGTGGCCGGGCTGCTGGCGCTCGGCGGCTGTGCCACGCCCGCGCCGCAGGATGCCGGCGCGCCTGCCGTGCAGAGCGCCCAGCCGTCCGCGACGGTGCCGCTGCTGCGGCTGCCGCCGGCCTCGCTGGGCCGTACGCTGCACCTGCAGCAGCAGATCACGGTGCAGTATCCCTCGCCCCAGGGCGAGCAGTCGCGCGACCTGCTGGCGTTGCTCGAAGCCGATGCCAGCCACACCCGGCTGGCGGCGGTGGCCGGCGGCCAGGTGCTGGCCCGGCTCGACTGGGACGGCACCGACCTGCGCGTGACGCGCGCCCCGTGGGCGCCCCCGGAACTGCTGCCCGAGCGTATCCTCAATGATCTGCAGCTCTCGCTGTGGCCGGTGGCAGCCATCCAGGCGGCGCTGCCGGCTGGCTGGCGGCTCGAAGCCACGGCGGACAGCCGCCAGTTGCGCGCAGGCGCCGAGGTAGTGGCCGAGATCCGCTATCCGGACGCCCGCACGACGCAGTTCGTGCAACGCCGCGACGGCTACCGGCTGACGATCCGGACGCTGCAGGAAGGAGGCACGCGATGACGGTCTACCTCAACGCGATGAACGTGATCTGCGCGCTCGGCAGCGGGAATGATGCGGTGCGCGCGGCGCTGTGGCGCACTGACGGCCCGAGCGGCGGAGAAACCACTGACCGCTACACGCCCGGCACGCCGCTGCACCTCGGCACGGTGCGCGAGCCCATTGCGGCCAATGACCTGCCGCCAGGCGTGGCCCCGGGGCTGTTCAGCCGCAACAACGCGATGCTCGACCGCACGCTGGCCGCGCTGCGGCCCGCCGTGGAAGCGGCCATCGCGCGGGTGGGTCCGACGCGCGTGGCCATCGTGCTGGGCACCAGCACCTCGGGTATCAGCGACGGCGAACTGGCCGTGCGCGAGCGCCAGCGGACCGGCAACTGGCCGGCTGCCTTCCACTACGGGCAGCAGGAACTGGGCTCACCGGCGCAGTACCTGGCGCTGGCGCTCGGCGTGGCCGGACCGGCCTACACGATCTCCACGGCCTGCTCGTCGAGCGCCAAGGCGCTGGCGGCTGCCGGCAGGCTGCTGGAGCAGGGCGTGGCCGACGTGGTGGTTGCCGGGGGCGTCGATACGCTCTGTGCGTTTACGATCGCCGGGTTCCGCTCGCTGGAATCGGTCAGCGCCGAGCGCTGCAATCCGCTGTCCGCGCATCGCCACGGCATCAACCTGGGCGAGGGGGCGGCGTTGTTCCTGATGTCGCGCGAGGCCGGCCCGGTGAGGCTGGCGGGCTGGGGCGAGACGTCCGACGCGCATCACATGTCGGCCCCCGACCCGGTAGGCCGGGGTGCCCGCACGGCCATGGCGCAGGCGCTGGCGCGCGCCGGCCTGCAGCCGGGCCAGATCGACTACCTGAACCTGCACGGCACCGCGACCGAGCAGAACGACGCGATGGAGTCGCGCGCGGTCACAGACCTGCTCGGCGCCGCTGTGCCGGTCAGTTCCACGAAGCCGCAGACCGGCCATACGCTGGGCGCGGCCGGTGCCGTGGAGGCGGCGCTGCTGTACCTGACGCTGACCGACAATCCGCAGGGCCGCCTGCCGGCGCACTGGTGGGACGGCGTGGCCGACACCACGCTGCCCGCGCTGCACGTGGTCGGTGCCGACGAAACGCTGGGCCGCCCGGTACGCAACGCGATGAGCAATTCGTTCGCGTTCGGCGGCAGCAACAGCGTGCTGGTGCTGGCCGGGGGGTAAAGATGACGACAACCGAACCGATATCGAAGTTACCGCTGCCGCCCGTGGGCGAGGTGGTGCCGCATGCGGGCGCGATGCGCCTGATCGACGAACTGGTGCAGGCCGACGCCGAGCGCTGCGTGGCGCGGGCCACGGTGCGCGCCACGCAGTTGTTCGTCGGCGACGATGGCATGCCGGGCTGGGTGGGCATCGAGTACATGGCCCAGACCATCGCCGCCTGGGCCGGCGTGAAGGGCCGCGCTGCCGGGCAGGGCCCCGGCATCGGCTTCCTGCTCGGTTCGCGCCGCTATGCGTGCGACGTGGCGGCGTTTCCGGTGGGCAGCGTGCTGACGATCGCCGTGCAGGCCGAACTGGTGGGCGACAACGGCCTGGGCATGTTCGCCTGCACGCTGGCGCTAGATGGCCGCGAGGTGGCGCGCGCCAATGTTTCCGTTTTCCAGCCTGCCGACGCGGAGGCTTTTCTCCAGGGGCAGCAAGCATGACGAACAAGACCGTGCTGGTCACGGGGTCCTCGCGCGGCATTGGCCGTGCCATTGCGCTGCGGCTGGCGCGTGACGGCTACGACGTGGTGGTGCACTGCCGTGCGCGCCGCGACGAGGCCGAATCGGTGGCCGACGCCGTGCGCGCCTTCGGCCGCAACGCCCGCGTGCTGGCCTTCGACATCGCGCGCCGCGACGCGGCCGCCGAGGCGCTGCTGGCCGATGTGGAGAGGCACGGCTGCTACTACGGCGTGGTCTGCAACGCCGGCATCGCCCGCGACGCCGCGTTCCCGGCCATGACGGGCGAGGAATGGGACGAGGTGGTGCATACCAACCTCGACGCGTTCTACAACGTGCTGAACCCGCTGGTCATGCCGCTCGTGCAGCGGCGCCAGCCGGGGCGGATCGTCACGCTGTCGTCGGTGTCGGGGCTGGTCGGCAACCGCGGCCAGGCCAACTACAGCGCGGCCAAGGCGGGCATCATCGGCGCCACCAAGGCGCTGGCGATCGAACTGGCCAAGCGCCAGATCACGGTGAACTGCGTGGCGCCGGGCCTGATCGACACAGAGATGGTGGAAGAACACGTGCGCGAAGAGGCGCTGAAGATGATACCGGCGCGCCGCATGGGTACGCCGGACGAGGTGGCTGCCACGGTGGCCTTCCTGCTCTCGCCGGATGCCGGCTACATTACACGGCAGGTGATTTCGGTGAACGGGGGGATGTTCGGATGAAGCGGGTTGTCGTAACCGGCGCGGGCGCGGTCAGCGCCCTGGGCAATGACTGGGCCACCGTGCGCGAGCGCCTGGCCAGCGGGCGCAATGCCGTGGTGCACATGTCCGAATGGGACGATATCCGGGGGCTCAACACACGCCTGGGCGCGCCGGTGCCGCCCTTCGCGCTGCCGCCGCACTACACGCGCAAGCTGACCCGCTCGATGGGCCGCGTCTCGCTGATGGCCGTGATGGCGAGCGAGGCCGCGCTGGCCGACGCCGGGCTGGCCGGCAGCGCGCTGGTGACCGGGGGCAAGCTCGGCATCGCCTACGGTTCGTCCACGGGCACGCCGTCAGCGGTGCAGGATTTCGGGCGCATGATGAACGAGCGCACCACCGAGGACATCAGCGCCACCACCTACATCCGCATGATGCCCCACACCACGGCGGTCAATATCGGCGTGTTCTTCGGCATCACGGGGCGCATCCTGACCACGTCGAGCGCGTGCACGTCGGGCAGCCATGGCATCGGCTACGCGTTCGAGACGATCCGCATGGGCCGCCAGCTGGCGATGCTGGCCGGCGGGGCCGAGGAACTGGACGCCACCGAGGCGGCGGTGTTCGACACGCTGTTCGCCACCAGCACGCGCAACGACGCGCCGCAGACCACGCCGCGTCCGTTCGACGCCAACCGCGACGGCCTGGTGCTGGGCGAGGGCGCCGGCACGCTGGTGCTGGAGGAACTGGAGCACGCCCGGGCGCGCGGCGCGCGCATCCTGGCCGAGATCGTGGGCTATGGCACCAACAGCGACGGCGCCCATGTCACCCAGCCCCAGGCGCCCACCATGGCCGAAGCCATGCGGCTGGCGCTCGAGGATGCCGGCCTGCCGCCCTCGGCCATCGGCTACGTCAACGCCCACGGCACCGCCACCGACCACGGCGACGTGGCGGAATCCCATGCCACGTACGAGGTGCTGGGCGGGCAGGTGCCGGTCAGCTCGCTCAAGAGCTACATGGGCCATACGCTGGGGGCCTGCGGCGCGCTGGAAGCCTGGATGACGATCGAGATGATGCGCGACGGCTGGTTCGCGCCGACCGTGAACCTGACCGAACCTGATCCGCGCTGTGCGGCGCTGGACTACATCGTCGGTGCAGGGCGCCGGATCGACACCGACCATGTCATGAGCAACAATTTCGCGTTCGGCGGCATCAATACCTCGCTGGTGTTCCGCCGCTGGACCGAATAAGCGGTCTTGTTTTCCGTCGTACCGTCGCTTTTCAAGAACCCGATTTACAACCAGAAAAAGGAAGGTCAATGAAATTCGCTCACCTCGCTCCGCTGGCCGCCGTGGCCTGCGCCGCCGCCCTGCTCTCGGCCCCGGCCGCCGCCCGCGACACCAAGTACATGCTGCCGCTGGCCGGCGTGCTGGAAATGCCCGAGGCCAAGGAAAAGCTCGACGGCTCGGTGCAGTTCTTCCTGTCGGGCGCCAAGACCCCCAAGGTGCTCGAAACGAAGGACAGCGACGTCTCGAACAAGAAGACCAACGGCGTGGGCAAGAGCGACGAGGAAGCCTGCCGCTGGGCCGCGCTGTCGGCTCTGATCGCGTTCCAGGACAAGGCCAAGTCGCTCGGCGCCAACGCCGTGGTGGACATGGTGAGCTACTACAAGAAAGACACCAACGCGAACCCCACCGAGTACGAGTGCCACGCCGGCGCCGTGGTGGTGGGCGTGACGCTGAAGGGCACCTATGCCCGCGTGGCCAACTAAGGCAGGCAAGCCGAGGCAGCCGAACGAACCGTCACCCATGCCGCTCGCCCTGCGTACCGGATCGGTCATGGCCTTCGCTGCCATGGCGCCGCCCGTCAGCCGGTGGATGTCGCCGGAGGAACTGGCGCGCCTGGCGCAGATGCGGGCACAGCAGCGGGCCGAGCAGTTTGCCGCCGGCCGCTGGCTGGCGCGGCGGCTGCTGGCGGTAACGCTCGGCGGCGATGCCTCCGAGTGGCTGCTGTCGGCCGCCGAGGACGCGCCGCCGGTTGCCACCCACACCGGCGGGGCCGTGGGCATGCCGATCTTCGTGTCGATCGCCCACTCGGGCGATCACCTGGCCTGCGCGGTGTCCGACATGCCGGTGGGCGTCGATATCGAGGCGCTGCAGCCTCGCCAGCACCTTGGTACGCTGATCGAGGCGACCACCACCGACGCCGAGCGCGCCGCGCTGCCGGCGCTGCTCGACCAGTCCGACGCCGAGGCGCGCATGGTGGCGTTCTTCCAGCTCTGGACGCTCAAGGAAGCCTGGATCAAGTGCCACGGCGGCAGCCTGTTCCCGACGATGATGGGAAATCTGGTCGAGGCCGTGCCGGCACCGCTGGCCAGTGCCAACGGACTCACATGGCGCCGCAAGGACGCCGTGCTGGCGCTGGCCGCCGCCGCGCCGGTCGATGAAGTGGACCTGCCCGACGCGCAGGGCTGGCGGCTCGAAGCGCGCGAAACGGTCGGCTAGGTCTTTTCCAGCGAGGCGCAGGCCGCGCGCAGGATGGCCGCGTAGCGCTCCAGATGAGGCTCGATCCGGTAGATCGGCCCGGCAATCGAAATCGCATAGCACTCGCCCGACAGCCGCACGGGCCACGCCAGTGCACCCACATCGGGCATCGACTCGCTCAGGTTCACATACGCACCCCGGGCGCGGGCCGCCTGCAGGTCGGACTCCAGCGTGGCCGGCGTGGTCAGCGTGCGCGGCGTGAACGGCTGGAACGCCAGTTGCGGCAGCACCGCGCCGCGCTCGGCATCTTCCATCGCGCCCAGCAGCGCCTTGCCGATGGAGTTGGCATGCAACTCGCGGCGCTCGCCGGCCGTGGCGATATAGCGGATGGCGTGGGGCGATTCCATGACATCGAGATAGACCACGGCCACGCCTTCGTGCAGCTTGCCGATGACGATGGTTTCGCCAGTGGCGTCGCGCAGCTCGCTCATGGTGCCGTGCACGCGGTCGAGCACGGGATCATGGCGGGCGATCTGCTGCGCCATCGCCAGCAGCCGCCCGGTCGGGTAATAGCCCTGCCGGCGCGCGGTTTCGTAGAGGTAGCCCAGCGAGGTCAGCGTCCGGATCAACGCATGGCAACTCGACGCCGGCACCGCCAGCAGCCGGGCCAGTTCGGACAGCGACAGCGCCCGCCGCTCCCGCGCGAAGGTCTCGATGATCTCGATCACGCGCAACGCGGTCTTGACGTTCATGGAGGCGGGCCTGGCAGGGGAGTCTTGACGCTCGGGCATGGGCGTGGAAAGGGCGGTTCCGGTCAGTGGCGGGTGGTGGCCGGACTGTAGCACGCCGCTCCCGGGCGCCGCGTGCTTTGTATCGTTCTGTATCCAGTCGCGCCCCCGATACGTCCGCATACCGATTCCCGTTTTCGCCACATGGATCCGATACGTCGGCGCCGTCCAATACAGCCATGGCAGGGCGACAACCGCCCGCACCCTCCACTGAAAGGATCGTCATGCTGAAACGAACGTTTGCCTCGCTGGCCATCGCGGCCCTGGGCCTGACCGCAACGGGCGCCGCGTCGGCTGCCCCGGCTGCCGACAAGTCGCTGCCGTCGGTGGTGATCGTGCACGGCGCGTTCGCCGATGGCTCGGACTGGGCCAAGGTCATTCCGCTGCTGCAGGCCAGGGGCGTGCACGTGCAGGCCGTGCAGAACGGTCTCGAATCGCTGGCCGGCGACGTGGCCGCCACGCGCCGCGCCATCGACAACCAGTCGGGCAAGGTCGTGCTGGTAGGGCACTCGTGGGGCGGTACCGTGATTACCGAGGCGGGCGCCAACGACAAGGTGGCCGCGCTGGTCTATGTCAACGCGTTCGCTCCCGATGCGGGCCAGGCGACTGGCGAGATCGGCAAGAACTACCCGCCTTCGCCCGGCATCGGCAAGCTCGTGGCCGACAAGGACGGCTACCTGTCGCTGCCGCCGGAGGCGTTGGCCGCCGACTTCGCGCAGGATGTGCCGCCCGCGCAGGCACGCGTGATGGCCGCCACGCAGGGTCCGATCCAGTCGAAGGCGTTCGGCGAGAAGACCACCGTGGCCGCCTGGCAGACGCGCCCGTCGTGGTTCATCGTGGGGTCGAACGACCGCATGATCCAGCCGGCGCTGGAGCGCGAGATGGCGCGCAAGATCGGCGCCAAGGTCACCGAACTGCCAACCAGCCACGTGCCGCAGCAATCGCGCCCGGCCGATGTGGCCAAGGTCATCCTTGACGCGGTGCAGACCGTGCAGCGCCAGTAGGCTGGCGAGGCAGTACGTTTTACGGGACGTCAGCCGAGGCGGTGTCCCGGTTTCACCGGCTGGAGGCAAGACATGTTGATCGCGGTAATTGGCGCAGGCGCCGTGGGCTGTTTTTTCGGCGGCATGCTGGCGAAGGCGGGCGAGGAGGTGGTCCTCGTTGGCCGGAAACGGCATGTCGATGTGATCCAGGCCGAGGGGCTGCGTTTCGAGTCCAGGGCGTTCGACATGCGCGTGGACATCGGCGCCACCACCGATCCCGCCGCCGTGGCAGATGCCGATATCGTGCTGGTCTGCGTCAAGTCAGTGGACACCGAAGACGCGGCGCGGCAGATGCTGCCCTACCTGCGGCCTGACGCGCTGGTCGTCTCGCTGCAGAACGGCATCGACAACGCCGCCCGGCTGGAGGCGGCTCTGGAGCGGCCCGTGATTGCCGCGGCGGTCTACGTGGCGAGCGAGATGGCCGGCCCGGGACACCTGCGCCACCACGGGCGCGGCGACCTGATCATCGGCATGGCCCCGGGCAGCCAGATCGTGGCAAAGGTGTTCAGCCATGCCGGCGTGCCGACCGTGGCTTCGCCCGATGTCGGCGCCGCGCTCTGGGGCAAGCTGATCCTGAACTGCGCCTACAACGCAATGTCGGCTATCGTGCAACTGCCGTACGGCCAGATCCGCGACGTGCCGTCCGCCAACGCGGCAATGACCGCCATCGTGGCCGAATGCCTGGCCGTGGCCCGCGCCGAAGGGGTGACGATTGCCAGCGACGCCGCCAGCCAGGTGGACCATATTCGCGGCACGATCCCGTTGGGCCAGCAATCGTCGATGGCGCAGGACTTCGCGCAGGGACGCCCCAGCGAGATTGCCTCGCTCAACGGCGAGATCGTGCGCCGGGGCGCGGCGCTGGGGATCGATACCCCGGCCAACCAGGTGGTGGTGGCGCTGGTGGAACTGTTGGAGAAGGGGCGGGGCGTCAGCGGCGGCTGAGCGTGGCGCCGGGCGGGCGCTGCATAATAGGGCATTGCCAACCGCGCCCCAGCCCAATCCATGCGTATCCCGCCCATGAAGGCCATCGTTGCCTTCGAAAGCGTTGCCCGGAACAAAAGCGTCAGCAAGGCCGCCGAGGAACTTGGGTTGACCGCGTCGGCCGTCAGCCACCAGGTAGCGAACCTGGAGGAGGCGATCGGGCAGTCGCTGTTCTTTCGCCAGGGCCGGGGCCTGGTGCTCACGCCGGTGGGCGAGCAGTACGTGCACGAGGTGACCGGCGTGCTGGCGCAACTGAACCGTGCCACCGAGCGCGCGGCGAATCCGTCCGGCATCGATATCCTGCGCGTCCATACCAGCCCCAGTTTCGGCCTGATGTGGCTGTTGCCGCGGCTGCAGTCGTTCCAGGCCGACAACGGCGACATCCAGCTCAATCTTTCCTGCTCCTACGAGGATATTTCGTTCACGGCCGGCTTCTACGATGTGGACGTACGGCACGGGCACGCGCACTGGCGCGACCTCGAGGTCAGGACGCTGCGGCACGAGCGCATCCTGCCGCTCGCCTCGCCCGAATACCTGCGCAATCACCCGGTGCGCGACCCCCTCGACCTGCTGCAACGCCGGTTGATCAACTCCGAGACGCCGCTGGTGCGCTGGCAGCAGTGGTTCGCCCGCTTCGGCATCCCGGGGGCGCAGAAATCCTTCGACTTCTCGTTCGACCGTTCGTACATGTCGCTGGAGACGGCGGCGCTGGGTCTTGGCGTGGCGCTGGAAAGCTCGTTGCTGGCTTCGGTGCTGCTCCAGAAGGGCGCGCTGGTACCGGTCTTCGAAGGCCAGTACGGCGTGGAAGTGGCCGGACACCACGTCGTGTATCCGGCGCAAAACGCCGACCTGCCGCGCGTGGAACGCTTCCTCACCTGGCTCTCGCGCGAGGTCAACCGGCCGCACGAGGGTCAGCCCTCCTGAGCGGATACCTCGGGTTTCCACTGACCCGAGCGTGTCGATCGCTGAAAATTTCTCAACCATAGTTGAGGCCGACTGCATTGATCGGGAGCCTTCCAGAGACAAAACTCGACCCATCCACACAACGCAGAAACAAGGAGACATGCGATGCTGGTCGAGAACAAGGTAGTCATCGTCACCGGAGCCGCTTCACCGCGCGGAATTGGCAAGGCCACCGCCCGGGCGCTGGCGGGGCAGGGCGCTCGGGTCGTCATCGTGGACCTGCAGCTCGACGCGGCGCAGGCCGCTGCCGCCGAACTGGGGGAAGGCCATCTGGGCCTGCGCTGTGATGTGACGAACAAGGCATCGTGCGATGCCGTGGCACAGGCGGTGATCGAGCGCTACGGCCGCATCGACGGGCTCGTCAACAATGCCGGCATCACGCAGCCGGTACGCACGCTGGACATCGGTGCCGCCAACTTCGACGCCGTGGTCGACGTGAACCTGCGCGGCACGCTCTACATGTCGCAGGCGGTCCTTCCGCAGATGAAGGAGCAGAAGCACGGCAGCATCGTCTGCATGTCGTCGGTGTCCGCGCAGCGCGGCGGCGGCATCTTCGGCGGTCCCCACTACAGCGCGGCCAAGGCCGGTGTACTGGGCCTGGCCAAGGCCATGGCGCGCGAGTTCGGCGGTGACCGGATCCGCGTGAACTCGGTGACGCCGGGGCTGATCCAGACTGACATCACCGGCGACAAGCTCACGCCCGACATGCGCGCCGACATCATCAAGGGCATTCCACTGGGGCGGCTTGGCGATGCCGGCGACGTGGCCAACGCGTGCCTGTTCCTGGTCAGCGACCTGTCCTCGTACCTCACGGGCATCACGCTCGACGTGAACGGCGGCATGCTGATCCACTGAAGTCCCACGGCCGGTTGCGGCCGCCATACCATGTCAACGCACCCGGGACCACCCGGGGCACCGGCAGGAGACAACCATGAAGACCAAATATGCAGCGTCGGCCATTGCCGCCGACGTGGCGGGGCCTCGCGCCGATGCGGCGAGCTTCGAGTCGCGCACTTACGGCAAGGTCGTACGCCGGCTGATCCCGTTCCTGATGCTGTGCTACCTCGGTGCCTACCTGGACCGCGTGAACGTAGGCTTTGCCAAGCTGCAGATGCTCAGCGACCTCCAGTTCAGCGAGACGGTCTACGGCCTGGGCGCCGGCATCTTCTTCCTCGGCTACTTCATCTTCGAGGTGCCCAGCAACGTCATCCTCCACAAGGTAGGCGCCCGCAACTGGCTGGCGCGCATCATGCTGACCTGGGCCGTCATCTCGGCCGGCTTCGCCTTTGTCAGCACGCCCACGCAGTTCTATGTGCTGCGCTTCCTGCTGGGCGTGGCCGAAGCGGGCTTTGCGCCGGGCGTGATCCTCTACATGACGTACTGGTTCCCGTCGGAGCGGCGCGCCAAGGCCCTGTCGATGTTCTTCATGGCAATTCCGCTCGCCGGCATGGTGGGCGGGCCACTGTCGGGCTGGATCATGCACGCTTTCCATGGCGCACATGACCTGGCTGGCTGGAAGTGGCTGTTCCTGATCGAGGCCGTGCCGTCGCTGGTGCTGGGCGTGGCGATCCTGTTCTACCTCGATAACGGCATCAAGGACGCGAAGTGGCTGACCGACCAGGAAAAGGCGCTGCTGCTGCGCAACGTGGAGGGCGATAACGCGCAGAAGGTGCAGCACGTGTCGATCCGCGCCTTCATGGCCGACCGGCGCCTGTGGCTGATGGCGGCCATTTACTTCTGCGTGGTGCTGGGCCAGTACGGCCTGACCTTCTGGCTGCCGACCATCATCCGCAAGGCCGGCGTGGCCGATCCGCTGTGGGTGGGCGTGCTGACTGCGGTGCCGTACCTCTGCGCCATCGTCGCACTGCCGCTGGTGGGCCGTTCCGCCGACCACCGCCGCGAGCGCCGCTTCCATCTGGCGGTGCCGATGCTGGTGGCCGCCGTGGGCTTTGCCACGCTGCCGCTGCTCGGCAGTGTGCCGGCGGCCATCGTCTGCCTGTCCGTGGCCGCCGCCGGCATCATGGCTTCGTCGTCGCAGTTCTGGTCGTTGCCCACGGCACTGCTGGGCGGGATGTCGGCCGCCGCGGGGATTGCCGCCGTGAACTGCGTGGCCAACCTGGCAGGCTTCTTCTCGCCAGCCATCGTCGGCTGGCTCAATGACCTGACCGGCAAGTCCACGGCGGGCCTGATGTTCATCTCGGCCACAGTCGTGCTTGGTGCGCTGCTGGTCTTCCTGGTGCCGGCCAAGGCCGTCAACCGCTGATCCAAGGTATTCAACGCATCCAATCTGGAGTCATCATGAGTCGAACCAATCTCGAGGCGCCCGTCTCGCTGGCCGAGCGCGCCTACCGCATCCGGCGCAACGCCATCCTGATGGGCGAAGTGCAGGGGCAGGGCTACGTGGGGCAGGCGCTCGATATCGCCGATGTGCTTGCCGTGGCGTACTTCGGCGCCATGAAGTACCGGCCCGAGGACCCTGCATGGGAGGCGCGCGACCGCTTCCTGCTGTCCAACGGGCACTACGCGATTGCCCTCTACGCGGCACTGCTGGAGGCCGGCATCCTGCCGGCCGAGGAACTCGAAACCTACGGCAGCGACGACAGCCGGCTGCCGATGTCCGGGATGGCCAGCTACACGCCGGGCATGGAGATGTCGGGCGGCTCGCTGGGCCAGGGCCTCACCATTGCGGTGGGCCGCTGCCTGGGCCTGAAGCGCAAGGGCTCCGACGCCTTCGTCTATACGCTGTTCTCGGACGGCGAACTTGACGAAGGCGCGATCTGGGAGGGCCTGATGTCGGCCAGCCACTGGAAGCTCGACAACCTGATCGCCATGGTCGACGTCAACAACCAGCAGGCCGACGGCCCTTCGACGCAGATCATGGCGTTCGAGCCGCTCGTGCCGAAGCTGGAAGCGTTCGGCTGGTACGTGCAACGCGTGGACGGCAACGATATCGATGCCGTGGCTGCCGCCTTCGACAACGCCCGCGCCCACCGGGGCGCCCGACCGCGCATCATCGTCTGCGATACGCGCATGGGCTGCGGCGTGCCATTCCTCGAACAGCGCGAGAAGAATCACTTCATCCGGGTGGAAGCCCACGAATGGCAACTGGCGCTGCAGGCGCTGGAAGCCGGGAGACAAGCATGAGCAACGCCGCCACCAGCGGGAAGACCCGCCTCAAGACCTCGGCGATGATCGCCTCGATTGCAGGGGAAGGGCAGGCCACGCGCGCCGCCCCGTTTGGCCACGCCTTGACGGCGCTGGCGGCCGAACGCCCGGACGTTGTCGGCATGACGGCCGATCTCGGCAAATATACCGACCTCCACATCTTCGCCAAGGCCTACCCGGAGCGCTATTACCAGATGGGCATGGCGGAGCAACTGCTGATGGGAGCCGCCGCCGGGCTGGCGCACGAGGGCGCGGTGCCATTCGTGACCACCTACGCCGTGTTCGCCACGCGCCGCGCCTACGACTTCATGCACCAGACCATTGCCGAGGACAACCTCGACGTGAAGATCGTCTGTGCCTTGCCCGGGCTGACCACCGGCTACGGACCGAGCCACCAGGCCGCCGAGGACCTGGCGCTGATGCGCGCCATGCCGAACATGACAGTGATCGATCCGTGCGACGCGCTCGACATCGAGCAGATGGTCCCCGCCATTGCCGCACACAAGGGACCGGTCTACGCCCGGCTGCTGCGCGGCAATGTGCCGGTGGTGCTCGACGAGTACGGCTACAAGTTCGAACTCGGCAAGGCCAAGCTGCTGCGCGACGGCGCCGACGTACTGGTGATCGCGTCGGGCATCATGACGATGCGGGCGCTCGAAGTCGCCAAGGCGCTGGAGGCTGACCGCATCGGCGTGGCGGTGCTGCACGTGCCAACCATCAAACCGCTGGACACCGAGACCATCGTGCGCGAGGCGCGCCGTTCCGGTCGGCTGGTAGTCGTGGCCGAGAACCATACCGTGATTGGCGGCCTGACCGAGGCGGTGGCCGCGACGCTGATGCGCGAGGGGGTGGCGGTGCCGTTCCGCCAGATCGGCCTGCCCGACGCCTTCCTCGACGCCGGCGCGTTGCCAACGCTCCACGACCGCTACGGCATCTCCGCCGAACGGATGGCGGGCAGCATCAAGGGTTGGCTGTAGGGCGGGGCCGCGCCCGCGGGGGCGGGCGCTCGGCTTTCCCGCCGCCGCTCAACGCAAGGTTCGAAACGCCGTCCGCAGCTCCTCGCTCAGCGCCTGGGGCTGCTCCCACGCGGCAAAGTGCCCGCCCTTTTCCATGCGGCCGTAGTGCAGCAGGTTCGGGAACGCTTGCCGCACCCAGCTCCGTGGCGCCTGATAGAGCTCGTCGGGGAACGCACTCACCGCCACGGGGATTTTCACTCCCTTCGGCGCAAAGAACGCGAGCTTGTTCTCCCAATACAGGCGCGCCGACGATACGCCGGTTCTGGTCAGCCAGTAGAGCGTGATGTTGTCGAGCACATCGTCGCGCGTCAGCCCTTCCGGTTGTCCGTCGAACACGCGGGCGATCAGTTCATAGCTGCGGGCGTCGTGGTCCAGCATCCAGGCGGCCAGCCCCACTGGCGAATCGTCGATCGCGTACAGCGTCTGCGGCCGGTTGGTCATCTCCTGAGCGTAGGCCAGGCCGTGCTTGTAGAAGAAATCGAGCTGGTCGTAGGCACGTTTCTCGTCGGCTGGCAGGCCGGCGGGCGCCGGGGCGCCGGCTTGCAGCAGCTTCTCGATGGCCGGAGGCACCGCGCCGGGCATGGTCGTATGGATACCGATCAGTTCGGGCGGCGCCTGCACGGCCATCTGCTCGGTGACCGCGTCGCCCCAGTCGCCGCCCTGCGCCACATAGCGCGGATAGCCGAGGCGCTTCATGAGAAGGTTCCAGGCCCGCGCGATGCGCACCGGGTCCCAGCCCACCTGTTCCGGCGTACCGGAGAACCCGTACCCCGGCAATGACGGGATGACCACGTCGAAGGCGTCGGCCGCACTGCCGCCGTGCGCGGTGGGATTCGTCAGCGGCTCGATCAGCTTCAGTTGCTCGACGATCGAACCGGGCCAGCCATGCGTGATGATCACGGGCAATGCGTTCGGATGGCGCGATCGTACGTGGATGAAATGGATGTCCACGCCGTCGATGCGCGTCACGAACTGCGGCAGGGCGTCGAGCCGGGCTTCGAACCGGCGCCAGTCATAGTCGGTGGCCCAATACCGCGCGAGCTTCTGCATCGTTGCCAGTTGCACGCCCTGCGTGCCGTCGGCGACGAGTTCGCGGGCAGGCCAGCGGACGGCCGCGATGCGCTGGCGCAGGTCGGCCAGATCCTGGTCCGGGGCGCGGTAGTGGAACGGGCGGATGGCTGCGTCCTCTCCAAGCCCCCGGCCGGCGGCGCCGGGGGCTTGCGTGGCGGTCTGTGCGAGGGCGGCCAGCGGCGTCATGGCGAGCACGACACCGCCGCCAAGGGCGCCGAGGGTTGCGCCGAGCATGGCGCGGCGGCTTGCGAAACGATCGGGATTGGGCATGTCCGGATTCCTTGTGCGTCGAGCCCTGCGATGCGCTGGCTCGGGAACCGGCAAGGTATCCGCCCGATGTATCCGTTTTGTTCTGCCCCGGCGAGCGCTTTGTATCGCTCTGTAGTGAAGCGCCCGCCAGCCCTTGCAGGTGGCCGACCCGCCGCACTTGTTCCGCCGTGTATCAATTCATGTTCGGCCCGGGTCGTTTATCCGGTGCGGCGCCGCTCCTATAGTCCATTGCACGCCAAGGGCGCAACGGTAATACGGACAGACGCAGGAGATGACATGAAGACGACGACAAGACGACCCGGGATCTGGATGGGCCTGGCGGCCGCAGTGCTGGCAGCGGGTGCCGCGCACGCGGCCGGGATTTCGCCCCACGCCACGGGCTCGATCCTGCGGGAGGACATCCGGTGGTCATCGTTCCCGGCCTTCCCGAAGCGCGCGCAGCTGGCGGTGCTGGTGGGCGATCCGGCGGCGGCCGGGCCGTATGTGGTGCGGGTCAGCGTGCCGGCCGGCGTCAAGCTGATGCCGCATGTCCATCCCGAAGACCGCATCTACACCGTGATCGAGGGCGTGTTCTATATCGGCATCGGCGACGAGTTCAACCCCCAGCGCCTCGTGGCCTATCCGCCGGGCAGCGTGGTCGTGCTGCCAGGCGGCACGCCGCATTTCCACTGGGCGCGCTCGGGAGGCTATGTCACGCAGGTCAGCGGCACCGGGCCGCTCGGCGTGCAGTACGTGCACGCCGAGGACGACCCCCGCCACAAGTAGGCGTCGCCGGTCAGTCGGCGAACTTCTCGACCAGGAAGTCCACGAAGGCCCGCACCCGGCTCGACATGTGCCGTGCGTGCGGGTACAGCAACATGAACGGGCGCGAGCTGCCGCCGAACGCCTGCATGATCTCGACCAGCGCGCCACTGCGCAGGTCATCCTCCACGACGAAACGGTAGGTCTGGAACAGGCCGGCACCGGCGCGCGCCAGCGTGGCGCCGCCGAGGTAATCCTCCGAGGCCGCATACGCGCCCGTCGTCATCAGCTCTACCTGCTCGCCATCCTGGCGCAATAGCCACGGCAGCCGCCGGCCGCTGCTGGGCACGTCGAACTGGATGCACTCGTGCGCCAGCAGGTCTTCAGGCGATGCGGGCGTGCCGTGGCGCTTCAGGTAGGCTGGCGTGGCCACCACCACCAGTTCGGCATCCTCCAGCTTGCGGGCGATCAGTCCCGAGTCGTCAGGCGCGCGGCCGCGTACCGAGAGGTCGTAGCGGTCGTCGGCGAAGTCGACGTTGCGATTGCTGATGTGGACGTCGATCTCGACCTCGGGATAGCGCTCGCGGAAGGCCGGCAGCACCGGCAACACACGATAGTGGGCATAGGGCGTGGGCAGGCTGATGCGCAGGCGGCCGGCGGGCGCGGCGTGCTGGCCGCTGATCTGCCGTTCCGCCTCCACCAGTTGCGCAAGCGCGATCCGGCTCTGTTCGAAGTAGGCGCGGCCTTCGTCGGTCAGGCGGATTTGCCGCGTGGTACGCACGAACAGCCGCACGTTAAGCCGTTCCTCCAGCCGCGAGACGCTGCGGCTGACTGCCGCCGGTGTCACGCCGGCGGCCACGGCGGCCGACGTGAAGCTGCTCAGTTCGGCCGCCAGGCAAAAGAGTTCGATGCTGCCAAGTTGCAGGTCGTCGAATTGACGCTTCATGATGGGTCGTTACCGTGCCGAAACTATCTGGCGCTGCGCCGGTTGGCCGCGCGGTCGGTCAGCCACTGGACGACCTGCCCGCCGTAGGCGGCAGGGAGCTTCTCCGTGGTGCGCTCGGCGATGTCGGCCAGCGTGTGGTTCTTCAGTTCGGCACGCATGGCCTTCTCGGCGGCCAGCATGACGGCGTGCACCGTGCACGTGCCGCGCGTGGCCCAGGCGGGCGGGCAGCCGTCGAACACCGCATTGCGGTCGCGAATCTCCCGGCACTCGAACAGCGGCTTGTCGCCGTCGATGGCCTCGACCACGTCGAGGACCGTGATGCGCGAGGGCGACCGCGCGAGCCGGAACCCGCCCTTGATGCCCTCGGTGGCCACCACCAGCCCGGCTTTCGCCAGCTTGGTGAACAGCTTGGCGAGGAACTCGGTCGGGATGCCCTGCAGCTCGGCCAGGTCTCGCACGCTGGCTTCTTCCACGGCCATGTTGGACCGTGACAGATAGAGCAGGCAATGCAGCCCGTACTCGACGCCTGTACTGATATGGGACATTTTTAACTAGGACTCAGGAAATCGTAGTTGCAAGCCTATACCACCGGCCGCCCCGCAGCAAGACACCCCCGGCGCCCCGGCACGGCTGTGTGACGTGCCGGTGTCTTCGTCCGGCGTGCCAGCGCCGGTGGGCATTGGCGAACCGGGCTCGCCCATCCGGACCACTGGTTGATCGCGCTGCGCCAAGAAAAACACTGCATTGTTGAGTGCGAATCAACAAACATTCGCGCCATTGGGCCTTAATCGGCCCTGGCAAAGCCGTCACACTGGCCTCCATCGACACTTTCTCCCTGATGGAGCGCCACAATGTCCCGCACCCCGAATCCCTTGTTCCAGCCCTACGCGTTCGGCAGCCTGCAACTGCCGAACCGCATCGTCATGCCGCCGATGACGCGCTCCCGCTCCAGCCAGCCCGGTGATGTGCCCAACGCCCTGATGGCCGAGTACTACGCCCAGCGCGCCGGCGCCGGTCTGATCGTCAGCGAAGGCACGTGGATTTCGCCGCTCGGCAAGGGCTACGCGTGGACGCCGGGCATCTGCACGCCCGAGCAGGTTGCGGGCTGGCGCAAGGTGACCGATGCCGTGCACGCCGCTGGTGGCCGCATCTTTGCGCAACTCTGGCATGTGGGGCGGCTGAGCCACGTCAGCCTGCTGGGCGGACAGGCGCCGGTATCGTCGTCGGCGATCCAGGCCACCGGCGTCAACGTGTTCGTGGCCGACAACGATGGCAAGCCGGGCTTCGTCCAGGCGTCGATGCCGCGTGCGCTCGCCGTCCCGGAGATCCAGGAGATCGTCGGGCAGTTCCGCCAGGCAGCCCGCAACGCGATGGAAGCCGGTTTCGACGGGGTGGAGCTGCATGCCGCCAACGGCTATCTCGTCAACCAGTTCATCGACTCTGGCGCCAACGACCGGACTGACCAGTACGGCGGGTCGGTCGAAAACCGGCTGCGCTTCCTCGGCGAAGTGGCCAACGCGCTGGTGGAAGGCACGGGCAGCAAGGATCGCGTTGGCATCCGCCTGGCGCCGCTGACCACGCTCAATGGCTGCGTCGACGCCGACCCCGAGACCACGTACACGGCCGCCGCGAAACTGCTGGGCGAAATCGGCGTGGGCTACATCCACATTGCCGAGGCAGACTGGGAGGACGCGCCGGATATGCCGATGGCATTCAAGCAGCGCCTGCGCGCGGTCTACCCCGGTACGTTGATCTACGCCGGCAAGTACACCGCTGCGCGTGCGGAGGCTGCGCTGAGCGAAGGCTGGGCCGACCTGATCGCGTTTGGCCGTCCGTTTGTGGCCAATCCTGACCTGCCGGAACGGCTGCGCACCGGCGCGATGCTCAACCCGACCGACCGCGATACGCTGTTCGGCGGCGGCGTGCACGGCTACACCGACTATCCGGCGCTGCCCGCCAAGGCGGCCTGAGCACGGCGCGACGCGGATCAGCGGGGCTTGAAAATCAGCCCCTGCTGCGCCACACCGACCGGGCCGAGTTCGTCGTGAAGGGTAGTACGCGCCAGCCCGATGCCATTGGGCTGCGCGATGGTTTCCGATTCGGCGGCCACCCATTCGCCTTGCGGCAGGCGATGCAGGTACACGGTGAGGTCGGCATTGGCGAAGGCGAACCGGTGCAGCGGCACCGCCCAGCTGATCCCATTGCCGAAGTCGGCCGCCGCGATGGCCCGCGCGGCTGGGGTGATCGGCCAGTCCGCCACCACGGGCACGGCGATGCGGAACCAGACGGCGGCCGGGCCGGGCTCGCGCACGGTACCGGCGGCCACGCGGCTTTCCATGGCCGTGTAGTGGAATGACGTCTGCGGCTCCATGCCCGGAATCAGCAGCGGGGTATCGCAGGCATCGGGCGGGGGGAGGGTGGGCGCCAGAGGCGTGGCGGCCAGGTCGAGCGGCCGTTCGCGCATGTAGACCGCCGTGCCGTGCACCACGGTCACGCCGTCATGCTGCAGTTCCACGCGTACGCGCCGCACGGCGCCGCCCGGCTGCGGCGTCACGATGGCCCGGAGCGTCGCCACGGGCACGGGCCGCACGAATTCGAGCGTGAGGCGGGACATCGCCCAGCCCGGCTCCCCGGCCATCGCGCGGTCGGCCATCACGGCCAGCAGCGCACCGGGCGCACCGCCATGCTGGGCGCCGGGGTTCCATGGGCCGCGCGACAGGACCGTGGATTCCACGGTGTCGCCCGATACTTCGAAGATGCTGCGGGGAAGGGACACAGCACACCTCTGCAGTCGAAATAGAGTGGCTGCATGGTACCGCAGGATGCCCCCGCCCGCGCGGCCCCGGTCCTAGGCGTGACCCTGCCCGGTCTCTGGGGAATCGACTTCGGTCAGCGTCTGTTCCAGTTCGTCGAACACGCGCTGCGTGGCGCCCCGCGTGGCCAGCGAGAACAGCAGCAGCGAGTGTCCCGTGACCTGGTAGGTGTCGCCGGACTGGAATGCCGGCAACTCGTCGCGAGCCGGGGCATTGGTGTCGATCAGGCAGGTCCAGCGGTCATCCCCGGGAATGTCGGGCAGCGTGAAGTTGACCACGTCATGGTGGGCATTGAACACGAGCAGTACCGTGGCGTCGGAAGCGGGCTGGCGAATGCCGGAAGACCGCGCACGGCCGTCCAGCACCATGCCGAAGCAGCGCATCGCGCCATCGTCCCACTGTTCGGGCGTCAGGTCGTCGCCGGACGGCGAGAGCCAGCGCACTTCTGCCACGCCAAGCGATTCGTCGAGTGCTCCGCTCAGGAAGCGGCTGCGGCGCAGCACCGGCAACTTGCGGCGCAGCGTGATCAGGTTCTGCACGAACGAGGTCAGCGCCTGTCCCGCCTCGTCGCGCTCCCAGTTCACCCAGCTGATCTCGTTGTCCTGGCAGTAGGCGTTGTTGTTGCCGTGCTGGGTGCGGCCGAACTCGTCGCCGGCGCACAGCATCGGCGTGCCTTGCGAGAACAGCAGCGTGGCCAGCAGGTTGCGTTTCTGGCGCTCGCGCAGCGCCACGATGTCGGCATCGTCGGTGGCCCCCTCGGCGCCGCAGTTCCAGGCGTTGTTGTCAGAGCTGCCGTCGTTGTTGTCCTCGCCATTGGCCTCGTTGTGCTTGTCGTTGTAGCTGACAAGGTCGTTGAGCGTGAAGCCATCGTGCGCGGTGATGAAGTTGACGCTGGCCCAGGGGCGCCGGCCCCGGTGGTCGAACAGGTCGGCCGAGCCGGTCAGCCGCGTTGCCAGTTCGGCGGCCATGCCTTCGTCGCCCTTCCAGAAGCGGCGCGTCGTGTCACGGTAGCGGTCATTCCATTCGGCCCAGCCCGGCGGGAAGTTGCCCACCTGGTAGCCGCCCGGGCCGCAGTCCCATGGCTCGGCAATCAGCTTGACGCTGGAGAGGATCGGGTCTTGCCGGCAGGCTTTCAGGAACCCGCTCTGGTAATCGAATCCATCGGGCTCGCGGGCGAGGATGGTGGCAAGGTCGAAGCGGAAGCCGTCGATCTGCATCTCGCTGACCCAGTAGCGCAGGCTGTCGGTCACCATCTGCAGCACGCGCGGATGCGACAGGTTCAGCGTGTTGCCGGTGCCGGTATCGTTGATGTGATAGCGCTTCTGGTCGGGCAGGAGCCGATAGTACGACGCGTTGTCGATGCCGCGGAACGACAGCGTCGGCCCGCGCTCGCTGCCCTCGGCGGTGTGGTTGTAGACCACGTCCATGATGACTTCGAGCCCGGCCTCGTGAAAGCGGTCGATGGTCTGCTTGATCTCCTGGATGTCGCCGGCCCGGCCCGACAGGAAGCGCTGGTCGGCGGCAAAGAAGCCGATCGTGTTGTAGCCCCAGTAGTTGGTCAGGCCCTTGTCGAGCAGATGGCTGTCGTTGACGAAGGCGTGGATCGGCAGCAGCTCCACCGAGGTGATGCCGAGGCTCTTCAGGTAGTCGATCACCGCGCGCTGTCCCAGCCCGGCGAATGTGCCGCGAAGCTTCTCGGGGACGTGCGGATGCAGGCGCGTCAGACCCCGCACATGGGCTTCGTAGATCACGCTCTGGTCCCACGGCACGCGGTTGCCCAGCGGGTGTTCCCACGTGAAGCCCCGGTCCACCACGACGCATTTCTGGACGAAGGGCGCGCTGTCGCGCTCATCGAACGTCAGGTCGTCACCCTCGGCGCCGATCGTGTAGCCGAACACCGCATGATCCCAGCGCAGTTCGCCGGCATACGCCTTGGCGTACGGGTCCAGCAGCAGCTTGTTCGGGTTGAAGCGGTGGCCGTTCTCCGGCTCGTAAGGACCGTGCACCCGGTAGCCGTAGACGGTGCCGGGGCCCAGCCCGTCGATCCGGACGTGCCAGACTTCGTCGGTGTACTCGGGCAGGTCGATCCGCTCGATCTCCTGCTTGCCATCGGCATCGAACAGGCACAACTCGACACGCGTGGCATGGGCCGAGAACAGCGCAAAGTTGACGCCGCTGCCGTCCCAGGTGGCGCCAAGGGGAAAGGGATTGCCCTCGCTGATTCGCGGGTCGCGCATGGTTTTTTTCTCCGCATGGAATATCTGGCTCTGGGGTGGCGGTAAAGCAGGAGCCGTGCCGGGGCGCGGGGGGCGGCGCGATGCGGGATGGCGGGGAGGGAGGGAAAAGTTTGCCGGGTGCGGTGGCGGCAGGGCGGTAAATTTT
Organism: Cupriavidus agavae; assembly: GCF_004217045.1. Taxonomy (GTDB): domain Bacteria; phylum Pseudomonadota; class Gammaproteobacteria; order Burkholderiales; family Burkholderiaceae; genus Cupriavidus; species Cupriavidus agavae. The sequence continues at coordinate 257,577 of NZ_SGXM01000002.1, read as the reverse complement.
GCGATGGCGTCTTGTTCCGCTCTCCCGCGCCGCGAGAGAGCGGAGCCAACGGCGGCGGATGCTAAAGCACGCCCTTGGCTCTCAACCCGGCCACCGCGTCGGCATCCAGCCCCAGACACTCGCGCAACACTTCCTCGGTATGCTGCCCCAGCGCAGGCGGCGCATGGCGCAGCGTTGGCGGGGTGTCCTGCAGCCGCAAAGGGCTGGCCGTCGTGCAGACCCGGTTCACGGGGTCCGTCGCCCCCTCGCCAGCCGCGTACCGGTACTGCTCCACCCGCAGCCCGCGCGCCTGCACCTGCGGGTCGGCAAACGCCTGGCCGATGTCGTTGATCGGGCCGCAGGGCACCGTTGCGGCTTCCAGCAGGCGGATCCACTCGGCGGTAGGGCGGGTCCGCGTGATGGCGGACATCGCCGGAATCAGCGTGTCCCGATGGGTCACGCGGCTGCTGTTGGTGGTGTAGCGGGCGTCGCGGGCCCAGTCCACGTCGGCCACCTCGCAGAAGCGGGCAAACTGGCCGTCGTTGCCGATCGCCAGCAGCATGTCGCCGTCCGCGGTGGGAAAGTCCTGGTAGGGGACCACGCTCGGGTGCACGTTGCCCTGGCGCGAGGGCACCACGCCGGCGTTGAGGTAGCCGGCGCCCTGGTTGGCCAGTACCGCCATGGCGACGTCGAGCAGCGCGATGTCGATGCGCTGGCCGCGCCCGGTATGGTGGCGCGCCTCGATGGCGCCGAGGATTGCCGTGGTCGCGTACATGCCCGTAAACACGTCGATGACGGCCACGCCCACCCGCATCGGCCCGGCGCCGGGTTCGCCGTCTGGCTGCCCGGTGATGCTCATCAGGCCGCTCATCGCCTGCACCAGCAGGTCGTAGCCGGGGCGGGCCGCGTACGGCCCGGTCTGGCCGAAACCGGTGATCGAACAGTAGACCAGACGCGGATTGAGTGCCGCGAGCGCGTCGTAGTCGAGCCCGTAGCGCTTGAGGCCGCCGGTCTTGTAGTTCTCGATGACGACATCGCTCTGCAGCGCCAGGTCGCGCACCAGTTGCTGGCCGTCCGGCGTGGCGATGTCCACCGTGACCGAGCGCTTGTTGCGGTTGCACGCGGCGAAATAGCTGGCCTGGGGCGTCGGGCCATCGGTGCCGTCGAGGTACGGCGGACCCCAGTGGCGCGTATCGTCGCCGGTGCCGGGCTTCTCGATCTTGATGACATCGGCGCCCATGTCGGCGAGGTTTTGCGAGCACCAGGGGCCGGCCAGCACGCGCGACAGGTCGAGCACGCGCAAGTGGCTCAGCGCGCCGGTCTGGCGCGACGGCGGCGGGAGCGGGGCGGCGCCGGCCATCGTCATGCCGCCTCGACCGGTGCGAAAACCGGCACGGGCGCGCTGCCGTCGCCATCGGTGGGCGCGAAGCGGACCCTGACCCGCTGGCCGATGCGCACACGGTCGAGGTCGGTGTCGACGATATGGGTCATCATCGTGACCCCTTCGTCCAGGCGCACGTAGGCGATGCAGAACGGATTCGGCCCGGCGCGGCGCGTGATGCTGAACGAATAGATCTCGCCCAGCCCCGAGGCCGTCTTCCATTCGGTGTCGCCCATGCAGAACGGGCAGAGCGTGCGCGGATACCAGTGCGGCTTGCCGCAGCCGGTGCAATGGCGCACCAGCAGCCGGCCCTCGCGCGCGGCCTGCCAGAAGGCGGCGTTGTCCGGCAGTTCGTCCGGGGCCTTGTAGGGCGTGGGTACGTAAGGCGTGGTCATCGCTGTCTTCCTTTATTCGCGTTCGAGGATCAGGGTGGCCGAGCCGTGGCGCGACCCCATGTAGCCGCCCGTGCCCTGGGCCAGCGCCAGTCCGCAGTCCCGGACCTGCACGGCCGGGTGTGCCTCGCCGCGCAACTGCCGCACGGCCTCGATCACCTTGGTGATGCCGCCACGGTTGGCCGGATGGTTGTTGCAGAGGCCGCCGCCATCGGTGTTGATCGGCAGCTTGCCGACGCCGGAGATCAGGTTGCCGTCCATCACGAACCGGCCGCCTTCGCCCTTCTTGCAGAAGCCGAGATCTTCCAGCTGCATCAGTACCGTGATCGTGAAGCTGTCGTAGATCGACGCGTACTGGATATCGGAGGGGGTCACGCCGGCCTCGGCGAACGCTGCCGCGCCCGAGATCTTCGCGGCGGACCACGACAGGTCCACCTGTCCGCCGAGCAGGCCCTTGACGTGCTCGCCGGCCCCCAGCACCTTGATCCTCGGGCGCTTCAGCGTGGCCGCGATCTCGGGGCGCGCCACCACCAGTGCACCGCCGCCGTCGGACACCACGCAGCAATCCAGACGGTGCAGCGGGTCCGAGATCATCGGCGAGTTGACCACGTCCTCGACCGTCACCAGCTCGCGCAGCATGGCGTTGGGGTTGTGCTGTGCGTGGTGCGATGCCGCCACCTTGATCCATGCAAGCTGTTCGGGCGTGGTGCCGTACTCGTACATGTGGCGTTGCGCGACCATGGCATACAGGTTGACCGTCACCGGGTTGAACGGCGCCTCGAACGGCTGGTCGGGCAGGTTGGCGCCCCAGTTGCGCGCCTGCGTGCCGCTCGACCCCTCCGAGCGGGGCCGGCCCGCCAGCGTGATCAGCGCCACGTTGCACTTGCCGGCGGCGATGGCCTGCGCGGCGTGCGAGACGTGCGCGATATACGAGGAGCCGCCCATTTCGCTGGAGTCGACGTGGCGGGCGTTCAGGCCGAGATAGTCGACCATGTTGACCATGCCGAGCCCGGGGGCGTCGCCCGCGCAGAAATAGCCGTCGACATCGGCCAGCGTCAGGCCGGCATCCTCCAGGGCGCCGCGCGCGCTTTCGGCGTGCAACTGGGCGACGGTCTTGTCCGGTGCCTTGCGGGTCGGGTGCTCGTAGGCGCCTACGATATAGGCCTTGCTGTGGATCGTCATGAAGTTCCTTCGGTCTTGTCGGTCACGCCGCCATGGCGGCGGTGTAGCGTTCGAGATGCAGGTCGGAGTCGCCCAGCAGTACGTCCGCCATGGCCAGCGCCTTGAAATAGTCGCCAACCTCGAGTTCGTCGGTCATGCCCATGCCGCCGTGCAACTGTACCGCCTGTTGGCCGACGAAGCGCGCGGCGCGTGCGGTCACCACCTTGGCGGCGGAGACCTTGCGCCGGCGTTCGGCCACGTCGGCGGCATCGAGGCCCTGCGCGGCCACATAGGCCATCGACAGCGCCAGCTCCTTCTGCATGACCATCTCCGCCACGCGGTGCTGCAGCGCCTGAAACGAGGCCAGCGGCTTGCCGAACTGCCTGCGGGTGTCAAGGTATTCGGCAGTGATCTCGATCAGCCGCTCCATCGCGCCGGCCGCCGCCGCGCACTGCGCCGCGATGCCGTGGTCAAGGCCGAGTTCCAGCGCTTCGAGTCCCTGCACGGTGAGCAGCGTGGCGGGCGTATCGGCCAGCGTCAGGTCGGCACCGGCGAGGCGGTCGATGGTCGGGTAGCCCGCAACGGTCAGCCCGGGTGCGTCGCGCTGCACCACGAACAACGCCAGTGCGCCATCGAGCCATGCCGAGACGATATAGGCGTGTGCCGCCGCCCCATGCCAGACAGCGGATTTGGCGCCGCTCAGCACATAGGCCCCGGACGCTTCCCGGCGCGCCTGTGCGCGGGCGGCTTCCGCGCGATAGCGGGTGCCGGGTTCCAGATAGGCGATGGCGAAGATTGTCTCGCCGCTCGCGACGGCGGGCAGGCAGGCCGCCTGCATCTCGGGCGGCGCGAAACCGCGCAGGATGGCCGGGGCGATGACGCCGCCGGGAATCACGGGCTCCTGCACCAGTGCGCGGCCCAGTTCGCGCTGCACCACGGCCTGCGTGGCGGGGCCTTCGCCGAATCCGCCATGTTCGGCCGGCACCGACAGGCCGGCCACGCCCATTTCGGACAAGGCAGACCAGATATGGGGGTCGAAGCTGCCATGCTCGCGCGCGTTGCGGCGTCGGGTGTCGAACGTGTATTCGGTCGAGACAAAGCGGCGCAGGCTGTCGGTCAGCATCTGCTGTTCTTCGCTATAGGTGAAATCCATGCCGTCGTCCTCAGAAGCCGATGATCATCTTGGAGATGATGTTCTTTTGCACCTCGGTGGAGCCGCCGTAAATCGAGGCCTTGCGCATGTCGAAGTACGTGGCGGCGGCGGGCGTGGCCCAGCCCGGGCCGCTGGCCGGGCGCGGCGCGCCGGCATCAAGCCAATCGGCTGCATAGGGCCAGCCGTCCGGGCCGGCCACCTCCATCTGCAGCATGGCGATGTCCTGCTGCAACTCCGAGCCACGGATCTTGACCAGCGATGCCTCGGGGCCCGGCGTGCCGGCGGCCTGCGTGGCCACGCGCAACAGCAGCATTTCCAGCGCCAGCAGGTCCATCTCCACGCGGGCGATGCGGTCGCGCATGCGGGGATCCTCGACCAGCGGCCGGCCCCGGCCGTCGCTGACTTCCGCAGCATAGTGTTTCAGCTGGCGCAGTTCGCGGTAGCAGTGGCCGATGCCGGCAATGCCGGTCCGCTCGTGGCCGAGCAGGTACTTGGCGTAAGTCCAGCCACGGTTCTCCTCGCCGAGCAGGTTGGCCACCGGCACCTCGACGTCCTCGAACCAGGTTTCATTGACGTCATGGCCGCCGTCGAGCGTCTTGATCGGCCTGACCGTCACGCCCGGCGATTTCATGTCGATCAGCAGCATCGAGATGCCTTCCTGCGCCTTGGCCTCGGGGTCGGTGCGGACGAGGCAGAAAATCCAGTCGGCGAAGTGGGCCATGGTGGTCCAGGTCTTCTGCCCGTTGACGATGAACTTGTCGCCGCGCCGCTCCGCGCGGGTGCGCAGCGATGCCAGGTCAGAGCCGGCGCCGGGCTCCGAATAGCCCTGGCACCAGAAATCCTCCACGGTGGGAATGCGCGGCAGGAACCGCTCCTGGTGTTCCTGGCTGGCGTATTTCATCAGCACCGGGCCGATCATGGTCAGCCCGAACGGCAGCAGGCGCGGCGCGCCGGCCTGCAGGGTCTCGATCTCGAAGATCAGGCGCTGCAGCGCATTCCAGCCGGTGCCGCCCCATTCGGTGGGCCAGGTCGGCGCGCCCCAGCCCTGTGCGTGCAGGATGCGGTGCCAGCGCACGTAGTCGTCCTTCTCCACCCGGCGGTGGCCCAGCACCTTGTCGCGGATGTCCGCTGGCAGGCTGGCCTGGACAAAGGCGCGGACTTCCTGGCGGAAGTGGTCTTCTTCTTTTGAAAAACGCAGGTCCATGGGGTTGTCTCCTCGGTGCTACCGATTCTAGGGGCGGCCCCGCCTCGCTGGTTCAGGTTTGCCGAATCCGGGCTTTAGCTATGCGGAATGCGGCGGCCGGCCCGTACCGCAGTGCGGTTTCAGCGAAGCAAAGGCGGGCCTTGCGATTTACGAATGGCGCGGCCCCGGCTTTGCGCTCATGCTGCGCCCACCACTTCCAAGGATTGAAAAAGGATGGCCAGCGTGACCCAGCGTATTCATCACCTGCTTGACCACTGGTTGACCGAGGCGCCCGACCAGCCGTTCATCCACCTGCCCGATGGCCGCTGCGTCACGTTCGCCGAGCTTGGGGCGCTGGCGTACATTGCCGAGACCGAACTGCGGGCGCTGGATGTACGCCCCGGCGACCGCGTGATGGTGGTGGCGGAGAACTGTCCCGAGCATGCCGCGCTGATCGTGGCGTGCAGCCGCGTCGGCGCCTGGTCTTGCGGCGTCAACGCGCGCATGGCCCCCGGCGAGATCGAGGCGTTTGCCGAGCGGGCCGACGCCCGCGTGGTGTACTTCACGGCCGCGGCGTCGCCGACCGCCGCCGCGCACGCCGCGCGTTTCGACGCCACACTGTCGGCGCTGCCCGGCATGCTGCGTTCGGCGGTGCGCCCGGAGGCGCAGATCGAGCCCGGCCCGCTGCGCGACGCCGTGGCCGCGCTGATCTTCACGTCCGGCACCACGGGCGAGCCGAAAGGCGTGATGCTGACCCACGACGCGCTGATCCACTTTGCACGCGTCACGCGCGATGCCCGCGCGCTGACCCCGGCGGACCGCAGCTACGCCTTCGTGCCGATGACGCATATCTTCGGTCTCGGCACGGTGCTGATCAGTTCGTTGCTCTCGGGTGCCCAGCTCGTGATGCGCCCCCAGTTCGATCCCGACGACCTGCTCGACGCGCTGGCCCACCACGGCGTGTCGCAACTGCAGGGTCCGCCGACGCTGTTCTCGCGCCTGATGGCACATCTGCAGCAACACGGCATCACCAAGCCGGTGGCGCCGGCGCTGCGCTACCTCTATACCGGTGCGGGTCCGCTCGACCTCGCGCTGAAACAGCGCGTGGAGGCGATGTTCGGCCTGGCGCTGCACCATGGCTACGGACTCTCCGAGTACGCCGGCTCGGTTCACGTGACACGCCTGGGAGAGCAGCGCCCCGACACCAGCGCTGGCTACGCGGTGGCGGAAGCCGAGGTGCAGGTCACTGACCCGGCCACCGGCCGGCCGCTGCCGCTTGGCGAGCGCGGCGAACTCTGGTTGCGGGGCAGGGGGCTGATGCCGGGCTATTTCCGCGATCCGGAGGCCACGGCCGCCGTGATGCGCGACGGCGGCTGGTATGCCAGCGGCGATCTCGGCGAGATGCACGCGGACGGCGCGCTGTTCGTGGTGGGCCGGCTCAAGGAAATGATCATCCGCTCGGGCTTCAACGTGTATCCGGCCGAGGTGGAGACGGCCCTGAACACGCACCCGAGCATCCAGCGCTCGGCGGTGGTGGGGCGCCCCGAGGGTGACGGCAACGAGGAAATCGTCGCTTTCGTCGAGCTGCGCCCCGGCGCGCCGCTCGAACCCGCCGCGCTGCGCGAGCACCTGCGCAGCCGGCTCGCCCCCTACAAGCGCCCGGCCCGGATCGTGGCGCTGGCCGAACTGCCCACCAACAACAACGGCAAGATCCTCAAGCGCGTGCTGCGGGAGCAGGCCGGTTCGATGATGTCCCAAGGAGACTAGCCATGACCCGTTCTTCCCACTCCGCCATGCGTCGGCGGCTACTCGGCGCCGGCCTGTTGGCCGCGGCCGCGCATCCGCTTGCGGTGCTGGCGCAGGACACCTGGCCCGCCAAGCCGGTGCGGCTGATCGTGCCGTTTCCGCCTGGCGGTCCGGTGGACAGCACCGCGCGCATCTTCAGCCAACGCCTTGGCGAGATCTGGAAGCAGCCGATCGTCATCGACAACCGCGCGGGGGCGGGCGGCACCATTGGCGCCAGTATCGCGGCGAAGGAGGCACCCGACGGCTACACGCTGTTCCTCGGCTCGATCCACCACGCGGTCAATCCTTCGCTGATGGGCAAGCTGCCGTACGACATCGAGAAGGACTTCGCGCCGGTGAGCTTTGCGGCGATGTTCCCGGTGTTCGTGGTGGCTCACCCGTCGGTGCCGGCCAGCAACATCAAGGAACTGATCGCCTACGCGAAGCAGCCCGGACGGACGCTGTCGTACGGTTCGTCCGGCAATGGCGGCGGTACCCATCTGGCCGGCGAACTGTTCAACATGGAAGCCGGCACGAAGCTGCAGCACGTGCCTTACAAGGGCAGTGGCCCGGCGATGAATGACCTGCTCGGCGGCCAGGTGCAGCTGATGTTCAGCGACGCCCCGACTGCCCTGCAGCACATCAAGACTGGCCGCATCAAGGTGCTGGGCGTGGCCAGCCGCCAGCGCTCGGGCATGCTGCCGGACGTGCCGACGGTCGCGGAATCGGGTCTGCCGGGCTACGAGGCATACTCCTGGGCCGCGCTGTTCGCGCCCGCCCAGACTCCGAAAGCGGTGCTCGACAAGATCAACGCCGATTTCAACGTGGCGATGGGCGACGCCAGCGTGAAGCAGCGCCTGCTGCAGGCCGGCGCGGAAGCCGATCCCGGCACGCAGGCGCAGATGCGGCAGCGGCTCCATGCCGAGATCGTCAAGTGGGGCAAGGTGATCAAGGCCGCGGGGATCACGGCGGGGTAAGGGTTACTCCCCGCTCCTGCTTTGCGGGAGCGGGGAGCCATGAACGGTTGGGCTACGTCACCGCCCACTGGAACAACGGCGCCTCCTTCTCCTTGAAACGCCGCACGGCCTCCTTGTGATAATCGGTCGTGAACGCGATGCCCTGGCCGAGCGCTTCCAGTTCCAGCATGGCCCGCAGATCGCTGTCCAGCGACTGGTTCAGCGCGCGTTTGGTCAACGCATAGGCTGCAGGCGAGGCGCTGGCGAGGCTGCGCGCCAGCTGGTCGGCACGGCTGAAGAGCCGGTCCTGCTCCACGATCTCGAACACCACGCCCATCTGGCGCGCTTCCTCGGCCTGGATTTCGCGCGCGCTGAAGACCAGCTCGCGGGCGCGGGCCATGCCCACCACGCGCGGCAGCGTGTAGAGCGCGCCGCAGTCCGGCACCAGTCCTACCTTCATGAACGGCATGCAGAAGCGGGCGCGCGGCGAGGCCACGATGAAATCGGCCAGCAGCGCGAGGCTGAAGCCGGCGCCGTACGCCACGCCGTCTACCGCCGCGACCACCGGGCGATCGAGGTCGGCCAGCATGGCAACCCAGCCGTGCAGGTCGTCCATGCGGTTGCGTCCGGCGTCGGCATCGGTGACGTTCATCGAACGGATATCGCCGCCCGAGCAGAAGTCCGTGCCGGCGCCGCGCAGCACTACCGCGCGTACCGTGCGGTCGGCGCGGATCTGCTGCACGGTCTCGCGCAGCGCGTCGCGGATGGGCGGGTTCAGGGCGTTCTTCTGCTCCGGCCGGTTCAGCGTCAGCGTGGCGACGCCGTCCTCCAGCGTCACGCGCAACGTATCGGGCTCTGCCATGTGGGGTCTCCGGGGAATGATGGGCAATGGCACAGCATACCCAAGCGCGGCGGTTCGGATCTTGCTGTGTCTGGAAGCCGGCGTTCGGCGCACCGGAAGGCCACGCTCCGGGGTTGCCAGAATGGCGCGGCGCAGCGCAATCGGGGGATAATCGCCGATTATCCTGGAGACAACGACATGCGCTTCGATCTGGTCGATCTGAATCTCTTCACGCATATTGCGGAAGCCAGCAGCCTGACCCGCGGTGCAGAACGTTGTCACCTGTCGCTTCCCGCCGCCAGCACGCGCATCAAGAACCTGGAGGAACAGGTGGGTGTCAAGCTGCTGAGCCGCAGCAGCCAGGGCGTCAAGGTCACGCCGGCCGGCGAGACCTTGCTGGCCCACGCGCGCCGGGTGCTGCGCCAGATCGAGCAGTTGAGCGGCGACCTGCAGGAATACGCTTCGGGCATCAAGGGCCACGTGCGCGTGTTCGCCAACACCACCGCCATGAGCGAGTTCCTGCCCGGCGTGCTGCGCACATACCTCGTCAACCACCCCGATGTGACGGTCGATATCCGCGAACGGCTCAGCCCCGATATCGTGCGCGCGGTGCAGGAGGGCATGGTCGACATCGGCATAGCGGCCAGCGGCGTCAACATGGATGGCCTCGAAGTGATGCCGTATCGGCTCGACCGCCTGGTGCTGGCCACGGCGTTGAGCCATCCGCTGGCGCAGCGCAAGCGGGTGCGGTTCGTGGAGACGCTCGACTACGACTTCATTGGCCTGCCCGAGGAAAGCGCGATCCACAACTTCCTGAAGCGGGCCGCCGCCGATCTGCAGCGCACCCTGCACTGGCGCATCCAGGTCAGCAACTTCGAGACGGCGGGGCGGATGATCGAGGCCAATGTCGGCATCGGCGTGCTGCCCGAGAGCACCGCGCGGCGCCATGCGAAGACCATGGCGCTGAATATCGTCCAGATCGAGGATGACTGGGCCGAACGCAAGCTGCAGATCTGCGTGGCCGACCGCGAGGCGCTGCCGGTATTCGCGCGCAAGCTGGTGGACCTGCTGGTGGCTGACGGCGTGGGTGATCCGGCCTGACGTGGCCCGACGCGCTGCCGGTCAGGCCAGTTCGGCCACCATGCCGCGCAACTGGTGCTTGTGCAGCTTGCCGCTGGCCGTGGTGGGGATTGCCGCCACGCGCACGATGCGGGCCGGACGCTTGTACGGCGACAGCCGCTCGGCCAGATAGGTCTGCAAGGCCGCCGGATCGAACGGTTCCCCCTCCCGGATTTCCACGAACGCCACGATCTCCTCGTTGCCGTCCGCCGCAGGATGGCCAACCACGGCCGACAGCCGCACCGTCGGGTGGGTGTTGATGACCGATTCCACCTCGATCGGATAGACGCTGAAGCCCGAGCGGATGATCAGGTCGCGCGTGCGGCCCACGATGAACAGCGCGCCGTCGGGGCCGAGCCGGCCGATATCGCCGGTGTTGAGCCAGCCGTCCGGGCGCAGCGCCTCGGCGGTCTGTTCCGGTGCGTGGTAGTAGCCGCGCATCACGCCGGGCCCCCGAACCCACAGTTCGCCGGGCGTGCCTGCTGGCGCGGGCTGGCCGTCAGCCCCCATCACGCGCAACTCCGCACCCTCCACAATCTCGCCGGCGGAGCAGTCGTCGCGCGGACGGTCCGGGCGCGTGATGAACAGCGACCCCGCGTATTCGGTCATGCCGTACCCGTGGTGCAGCGGCTGTCCGAAGACCGTCTCCACGTTGCGCTTGAGCGCCGGGTCGAGCGGGCCGCCGCCCGTATACATATAGCGCAGCCGGGGTGCGTCGAGGCGGCTCACGCCCTGCCGTGCCAGTTGGGCGAGCAGGCGGCTGAACATCGCCGGCACGCCTTGCAGGATCGAGATGGCGCCGTGCTGCAGCGCGTCGCAGGCATCGTTGACATTGAACCGGGCTACCAGATGCAGGCTGCCGCCGCCCTGGAACGTGGCCAGCAGCAACGTGGCGAGGCCGAAGATGTGGGACATCGGCATCACGGCGTAGGCGCAGTCGCCGGGTCCGATGGCGCGGCTCTCGGCGGTGACGCGGGCATAGTGCAGCAGCCCGCGATGCGTGACCATCACGCCCTTGGGGCTGCCGGTGGTGCCCGAGGTATAGATCAGCGCGGCCACCTCGCGGGCCAGCGCCTCGGGTTCGGATTCGCTGCGCGGGTCGACCTCGGCCGCCATCAGCGGCCCAAGCCCGGCCGGGGCGATCTCCCTTGCGCGGTACAGCAGGCCGTGGCGCAGCGCATCGGGCGACGCCGCCAGCGTGAACAGCATCAGGCGGGGCCGGCAGTGCGCGCGGATTTCCTCGATCTCGCGCGGCGTGAGGCGCGCGTTGGTCACCACGGGCCACGCGCCCAGTTCTGACAGCGCGAACACCAGCGTGATCAGTGCAAGGCAATTCTCGCCGATGATCATCACGCGGTCTCCGGCGCCCACGCCTTGCGACGCCAGATACTCGCGCGCCAGTCCGATACCGTCCCAGAGCTGCCCGTACGTCACGCGGCGTTCGCCTTCGTGGACGGCCACCCGTTCGGGCGCCTGGTTGGCCCAATGGCGAGGAATATCGCTGATCCTGTCCTGCGGCATGTCGCTGAAGTCCCGTTATTCCACTTCGATATTGGCAGTCTTGACCACATTGCCCCAGAGCGCCAGTTCCTTCCTGATCCGGTCCTGCAGCGGTGCCGGGCCGGTCACGTTGAGGTCGTAGCCCACATCCGACATGCGGGTGCGGAATGCCGGGTCCTGCCCCACGGCCTGCTGCGCCTTGACGAGTCGATCGGTCACGTCGGCCGGCAGCCCGAGCGGGCCGACCAGACCGTACCAGCCGGTCAGGTCGTATTGCCTGAGGCCCGATTCCACGAGCGTCGGCACGCTGGGCAGCGCGGCGTTGCGGGTTTTGGAGGTGACTGCCAGCGCGCGGACCTTGCCGCCCTGGATGTGGCCGATGGCCGTTCCGGTGATATCGAACATGAACGTGACCTTGCCGCTGATGACATCGGCCATGGCCGGCGCATTGCCCTTGTAGGGGACATGCAGCATCTTCACGCCGGTCATCTGGGCCAGCAGTTCGGCGGAAAGGTGGTTCGACGCGCCCACGCCGGCCGAGCCGAAGCTCACGTCGCCGGGGTGCTTGCGCGCGTAGGAGACCAACTCCTCGACGTTCTTCGCCGGGAAATCCTTGTTGATCAGCAGGACGTTGGTGTAGTCGGTGATCAGCCCCACGTAGCTGAAATCCTGTGCGGGCCTGAAGCTGACCGATTTCTGGATCAGCGGGGTCATCGTCATCGTGGGGCTGGCCACGAAGTAGAGCGTGTAGCCATCTGGCCTGGCGCTGGCCGTCATGCCGGCCGCGATGGCTCCGCTGGCGCCGGCGCGATTATCCACCACCACCGGCTGCTTCAGTACGCGGCCGAGGTTGTCCGCGTAGATGCGGGCGGCGGTATCCACCGGGCCGCCCGGCGCGTAGCCGACCAGAAGCCGGATCGGCCGCGAGGGAAAGGTATCGGCCAGCGCCGCCCCGTGCGCCAGCGCCAGCACCATGCCGGCGAGCATGATTCGCACCATGGTCTCCTCCTGTTGTCAGGTTCTTGTTGGAGACCACTGTGGGGCACGCCAGCCGCCCCGGCAATTTGCATTTGTTTAAGGTGGGCTTCGAGGAAGCGATAGCGGCGCGAAGATGGTGCGGCGCCGCATCCCCGCGGTTCAGGCCTGCCGCTCGCCGAGAGTGGTGGTGCCAGCGGCGGCCAGCGCGTCGATCCGTGCGTCGTCGTAGCCGAGGGCGGACAGGATTTCGCGGCTCTGCCCGCCCAGCGGCTCGCCCGCATGCCGGTAGGCGGCCGGCGTGGCCGAGTAGCGTACCGGATGGGCGATCTGGCGCAGCGCCTGCCCTGTGCCGGGCACGGGCACGTCCACCACCATGCCGCGCGCCTGCATCTGGGGATGGGTGGCGGCTTCCTCCAGCGTCAGTACCGGCTCCACGCAGCAGTCCACCCCGGCAAAGACTTCGCACCAGGCGGCGAACGGGCGGCTGGCGAACGCGGCGGCGATGCCGCGCTTCAGCGCCGGCATGTCGGATCTCGCCAGCGCAAGCCATTCCGGGTGTTCCATCGCCTCGCAGAAGCGCTCCAGGAACTGCGGTTCCAGGCTGCCCACCGAGAAATGACGGCCATCGGCCGTGGCGTAGTAGTCGTAGAAAGTGCCACCGTTGAGCCCTTCGGCGGCGGGGCGCGGCGCGCGGCCGCCGGCAAGACAGGCAGCGCCGGACAGCGCATTGAGGCTGAAGGCCGCGTCGGTCATGCTGACGTCGATGGCCTGCCCGGCGCCGCTGCGGTCCCGGTGCACGACCGCGGCCAGGATGGACAGCGCGGCATGCAGGCTGCCGCCCGCCACATCGGCCACCTGGATGCCGAGTGGCGCCGGCGCATCGCGCCCGCTGTAGCTTGCCGTACCGGCGATCGACAGGTAGTTGATGTCGTGGCCCGCGCGGTCGCGGTATGGGCCGTCCTGGCCGTAGCCGGTGATCGAGCAATAGATCAGCGCCGGATTGTGCTCGCGCAACTGCGCGTAGCCGAGTCCGAGCCGCGCCATCACCCCGGGGCGGAACTGCTCGACCACGATGTCATGCGTGGCGATCAGTTGCCGCACGATCTCCGGCGCCTCGGGGTGTTTCAGATCGAGTGCCAGCGAGCGCTTGTTGCGATTGAGCCAGGCGTGCGCGGCCGACGCGCCGTGGCGCTGCGGGGCCAGGCGCCGCACGGCGTCGGGGCGCCCGGGCGCTTCCACGCGGATCACGTCGGCGCCCAGGTCGGCCAGTGCCAGCGTGGCGAACGGCCCGGGCAGCAGGGCGGAGAAATCGAGGATCTTCAGGCCAGCCAGGGGTCCGCTCATGGTCGTCAGGGGGAAGGTGGGCAATGTGGCCGATTGTTCCACCGGCCGTCGCGCGCGTCGTGGTCCGTTCGGACCAATCGGGCCGTGCCACGCAAATTGGTTCGTTTGGCGCACGACATGCCCGTGCGTGCTCCGTAGAGTCTGGTTCAGGCGGTTGCCGGCAGCGGCGGTCCATCCGGGGCACGCCAGCCGTGAACCGGGCATCACATCGAGGAGACGAGCAATGTATCTGACGCAAGGGCTGCATCGCTGCATGCAGCAGACGCCGGACGACCGCGCCACCGTGTTCCAGGGCCGCACCCAGACGTTCCGGACGCTGCATGGCCGCGTGTCACGGCTGGCCGGCGCGCTGCAGGCGCAGGGCATGGCGCCCGGCGACCGTGTCAGCATGCTGGCGCTGAACTCGGACCGCTATATCGAATACATGCTGGCGGTCTGGTGGGGCGGTGGCGTGCTGAACCCGGTCAATATCCGCTGGAGCGTGCCCGAGATCGTCTACTCGCTGGACGACTGCGATACCGGCATCCTGATCGTGGATGACCAGTTCCTGCCCATGGTGCCCGGCATCCTGGCCGGCGCGCGGCGCCCGCCGTGCGTGATCCATGCCGGCGAGCAGCGCGCGCCGGACGGCCTGCTCGGCTACGAGGCACTGATCGCGGCCGCCACGCCGGTGCCCGACGCGTTCCGCGGCGGCAACGACCTGGCGTCGATCATGTACACCGGCGGCACCACGGGCAAGCCCAAGGGCGTCATGCAGTCGCACCTGAACCTGTGGGCATCGGCGGTCTCGCGCATGGCGCAATACCGCGAAGGGTCGGGCGCCTTTGTCTCGCTGCAGGTGGCGCCGCTGTTCCACACCGCCGCCATGGCGCGGGCGGTCGGCCATATCGTGATGGGCGACGTGCAGGTGATCCAGCCCGGCTTCGTGCCGGCGGCGGTGCTGGCGGCCGTCGAGCAGGAAAAGATCGAAGAGCTGCTGCTGGTGCCGACCATGCTGCAGGCGCTGCTCGCCGATCCGGCGTTCGGCCGGCACGACCTGTCCAGCCTGCGGCGCATCTCCTATGGCGCCTCGCCGATCTCCGCCGGCCTGCTCGATCGGGCGCTGGCCGCGCTGCCCGATATCGATTTCTTCCACGCCTACGGCATGACCGAGGCGAGCCCGCTCATCACGGTCAACCCGCCCGGGAACCATCGCCACGCGGGGCGTCAGAGCGGCCTGTACCGCTCGGCGGGCCGCGCCAGTGCAGGCGTGACGATGCGCATCGTCGATCCGGAGGGCAACGAGGTGCCGCGCCACACCGTGGGCGAGATCATCGTGCGCGGCGCCAATGTCTTCAGTGGCTACTGGAACCGCCCGAAGGAAACCGCCGAGGCGCTGCGCGACGGCTGGCTCTACACCGGCGACGGCGGCTACATGGACGACGAAGGCTACCTGTTCATCGTCGACCGTCTCAAGGACATGATCGTCACTGGCGGCGAGAACGTCTATTCGGCCGAGGTCGAGAGCGTGCTGTCGCTGCACCCCGATGTGGCGTCCTGCGCGGTGATCGGCATTCCCGATGCCGACTGGGGCGAGGCAGTGCACGCGGTGGTGGTGCCGCATGCGGGCCGGAACCCGGACGAGGCAGCCTTGCGCGAGCACTGCCGGGCGGCGCTGGCCCACTACAAGTGCCCCCGGAGCATCGAGTTCCGGGCCGACTTGCCGCTGTCGGCCGCCGGCAAGATCCTGAAGCGCGACCTGCGCGACGCGTACTGGCGCGGCCAGGCGCGGCAGGTTGGCTGAACCCTTATCTCCACGAACGAGGAAACGAGCATGAGCAGAACTGTACTGGTGGCGGGTGTCGGCATGATCCCGTTCACGAAGCCGGGCGCGAGCGACGACTATCACGTGATGGGCGCCAACGCCGCGCGTGCCGCGCTGGCGGACGCAGGCGTGGACTACGCGCTGGTGGAACAGGCCTATGTCGGCTATGTCTATGGCGACTCCACGGCGGGACAGGCCGCGATCTACGGCGTGGGCCTGACCGGCATTCCCGTCGTCAACGTCAACAACAACTGCGCCACGGGCTCTACGGCGCTGTTCCTGGCGCGGCAGGCGGTGGCCAGCGGCGCCGTGGAATGCGCGATTGCCCTCGGCTTCGAACAGATGGTGCCGGGCGCGCTCAAGGGCGCCTATGAGGACCGCCCGGCGCCGCTCGCGCGCTTTGTCGACGTGATGCGCGATATCCAGGGCGTCGACGCAGCCGCGCCGCGTGCCGCCCAGTTCTTCGGCGGCGCGGCGCGCGACTATCTCAAGGAGTACGACATCCGCCCCGACACGTTCGGCCGGATCTCGGTCAAGGCACGGCAGCACGCCGCGCGCAACCCGTTTGCGGTGTTCCGCAATACGGTGACGCTCGACCAGGTGATGGCGTCGCCGGCCGTCTTCGACCCGCTGACGCGCCTGCAGTGCTGTCCGCCCACATGCGGCGCAGCCGCCGCGATCGTGTGTTCCGAGGCGTTCGCGAAGAAGTACGGCCTCGACACCCGTGTGGCGATCCGCGCGCAGGCCATGACCACCGACCGCAACAGTACGTTCGACGAGGGCGACATGCGCAAGGTGGTGGGCTACGACATGACACATGCCGCGGCGCAGACGGTCTACGAGGCCGCCGGGGTGGGGCCGGAGGATATCGACGTGGTGGAGCTGCACGACTGCTTCACCGCCAATGAACTGATCACTTACGAGGCGCTGGGCCTGACGCCCGAGGGCACGGCCGAGAAATTCATCCTCGACGGCGACAACACCTATGGCGGGCGTGTGGTAACCAACCCCTCGGGCGGCCTGCTGTCGAAAGGCCATCCGCTCGGCGCTACCGGACTGGCCCAGTGCGCGGAACTGGTCTGGCAACTGCGCGGCCAGGCGCAGGACCGCCAGGTCAGCGGCGCGAAGCTGGCGCTCCAGCACAACCTCGGCCTCGGCGGCGCCTGCGTGGTGACGCTGTACGAACGCCAGTAAGCGGAGGCATCCATGCTCGATACCCGACATATCGGCACGGTGGTCTCGCGCCACACCGTGGAGGTCGAAGCCGGCCGGCTCCGCTTCTTCGCCAAGGCCACCGGCCAGGCGGATCCGCGCTACGCCGACCACGCTGCGGCGGCCGACGCGGGCTACCCGGCGCTGCCGGTGCCCCCCACGTTCCTGTTCTGCCTGGAGATGGAGGCGCCCAACCCGCGCGCCACGCTCGACCTGCTCGGCATCGACATCGGCCGCATCCTGCACGGCGAACAGGGTTTCCAGTATCACCGCATGGCGTTTGCGGGGGAGCGGCTGACCTTCGAGATGCGCATCGCCGACATCTACGAGAAGAAGGGCGGCGCGCTGGGCTTCGTGGTGCGCGAGACACGCGTGACCGGCGCCGATGGCGGCCCGGTGGCTGACCTGCGCAGCGTGGTGGTGGTGCGCAATACCGGAGAGACACGATGAGCGAGATCCGCTTCGAGGCGCTGGAGGTCGGCAGCCAGTTGCCGCCGTTCGACACGGAGCCGCTGAGCCGGCTGGCGCTGGCGCTCTACGCGGGGGCGTCCGGCGACCACAACCCGATCCATGTCGACATCGACTTCGCGCGCCGCGCCGGCATGCCCGACGTTTTCGCCCACGGCATGCTGTCGATGGCCTACCTGGGGCGGCTGCTGACCAACTGGGTGCCGCAGGAGCAGATCCGCGCGTTCTCGGTGCGCTTCGCGGCCATCACCCATGTCGGCGACGTCGTGACGTGCAGCGGCGTGGTCACCGGGAAGGACGCGGCGGCCGGTACCGTGCGCGTGGCGCTGTCCACGTGCAACCAGCAGGGCGAAATCAAACTGGCCGGCGAGGCGCTGATCGCGCCCACGGCCTGACAACCACAGAGGAGACACCCATGAGCAAGTTGCAGGACAAGGTAGCCATCGTATCGGGTTCGGGCCGGGGCATCGGCCGCGAGATCGCACTGAAGCTGGCCAGCGAAGGCGCGGCCGTGGTCGTGAACGACCTCGACGCGGAGCCGGCCAATGCCGTGGTGCGCGAGATCCAGGCCGCTGGCGGCCGGGCTGTTGCGTGCACGGGCAGCGTGACCGATGCCGATTTCGCTGACCGGTTCGTGCAGACGGCGCTGCAATCGTTCGGCGGTCTCGACATCATCGTGAACAACGCCGGCTACACCTGGGACAACGTGATCCAGAAGATGTCGGACGAACAGTGGTCGACCATCATGGACGTGCACGTCACCGCGCCGTTCCGCATCCTGCGCGCGGCGTCGGACCATTTCCGCGAGACCGCCAAGGCCGACGCCGCGGCGGGCCGGGAAGTATTCCGCAAGGTGGTCAACATCTCGTCGGTGTCGGGCGTGACCGGCAATGCCGGCCAGGCCAACTACTCGGCGGCCAAGGCGGCCATCAACGGCCTGACGCGCGCGCTGGCCAAGGAGTGGGGCCGCTACCGCGTCAACGTCAACAGCGTGGCGTTCGGGCTGATCAAGACGCGCCTGACCGAGGCGGTGGCAGGCGACAACGCCACGATCGACATCGCGGGCCGCGAGATCAAGGTAGGCGTCAACGCGCAACTGATGAAGAACGTCGAGGCCACCATCCCGGTGGGCCGTGGCGGCACGCCGGCCGAGGCCGCCGGCGCGGTCTACCTGCTGTGCATTCCCGAGTCGAACTACATCAGCGGCCAGGTGCTGGTGGTCAGCGGCGGCCGTACCTGATCCGCGCCACTACGAGAGGATAGCCATGTCGAACCAGAGCCCATGGATTACCGAGGACCTGTCGATCTTCCAGGACGCCATCCGCAAGTTTGTCGAGCGCGAACTGGTACCGAACGAGGAGCGCTGGGGCAAGCAGCAGCACGTGGACCGTGAAACCTGGCGCAAGGCCGGCGAGATCGGCATGCTGTGCGCCAGCATTCCGGAGGCGTACGGCGGAGGCGGGGGATCGTACGCGCACGATGCCATCATCGCCTACGAACAGGCTCGCGCCATGGCCACGAGCCTGGGAACGGGCGTGCACAGTGCCATCGTGGCGCACTACATCCTGCGCTATGGCTCCGAGGCGCAGAAGCAGCGCTGGCTGCCGAAGATGGCGACCGGCGAGTTGGTGGGCGCCATTGCCATGTCCGAGCCGGGCGCGGGGTCGGACCTCAAGAACGTCAAGACGCGCGCCGTGCGCGACGGCGACCACTACGTGATCGACGGTTCGAAGACGTTTATCTCGAACGGGTTGCTGGCCGACCTGATCTGCGTGGTGGTCAAGACCGACCCGACGCAGGGTGCCCGGGGCGTGTCGATCATCGTGGTGGAGACGGCAGGGCTGGCAGGTTTCCGGCGCGGCCGCGTGCTGGAGAAGATCGGCCAGAAGGGGCAGGACACGGCCGAACTGTTCTTCGACGGCGTGCGCGTACCGTGTGGCAACCTGCTTGGCGACGAGGAAGGGCGCGGCTTCTACCAGTTGATGCAGCAGTTGCCCCAGGAGCGCATGACCATCGCGCTTGGCGCGCTCGGCTCGATGGAACGGGCGCTGGAAACCACGGTGGCCTACGTGCGTGACCGTCAGGTGTTCGGCACGGCGCTGCTGGAACTGCAGAACACGCGTTTCCGGCTGGCCGAATGCAAGACGCACGTAGCCGTGGCCCGCGCCTTCGTGGACGACTGCATGGCGAAGGTGTTGCGTGGCGAACTCGATGGCGAGACGGCGGCGATGGCCAAATGGTGGTGCACGCAGAAAAGCTGCGAGATCATCGACGAGTGCCTGCAACTGCACGGCGGATACGGCTACATGGCCGAGTATCCGATTGCCCGGCTCTACGTCAACGCGCGCGTGGGCAAGATCTATGGCGGCTCCAACGAGATCATGAAGGAGTTGATTGCCCGTACGCTGTAGCGCCGCCGCGTCACGTTACGTCACGTCTCGGCGGGAAGCGGGGCCTGCGTCAGTCGAGCAGGCCCCGTTGCCGGGCGATCGCCACCACTTCGGTGCGGCTCTGCGCTCCCAGCTTGGCGCTGATCCGGCGCAGGTGGGACTTCACGGTGAGTTCGGAGACGAACAGCTTCTCGGCAATGGCCCGGTTGCGGTGGCCATGCGAGAGCATTTGCACCACATCGCGTTCGCGCAGCGTCAGCGCATCGGGGCCCGCGTCCGGCGTCGTCGGTGGCGGCGCGGCTGCCGTGGCCCCGGCGCCCATGCGCGCCAGCAGCCCCGGCACGAAGCCCGGCGCCACGCCGTGGGCCTGGCTTGCGGCACCACGGGCCTGCTGCCAGCGCTGCAGCAGCACGACCAGGGCCGGTCCTTCGTCGAGAAAGCTGCGCACGAGTCCTTCATGGCTTGCCAGGCGCAGCGCGTCGGTCAGTGTGTCCAGCGCGGTGTCGGCCTGGGCCGCGCCATCGAGCGCCATCGCGTGCAGCAGCCGGAGCTTGAGCAGCCGCCAATGACGCTGCTGCGCGACTGCCACGGCGATGGCGCCGGCCAGCGCCACGCTGGCCGTGCGATGCTGGCCGCGCGCGATATCGAGCCGCCAGCGTGCCACGGCAGGGATGTCGACCTCGTTGCCGTAGCCGGCGTCGTCGAGCGCTTCCCAGGCGCCGTGCTGTTCCGCGGCGCGCAGCGCCTGCGCGGCGGCGTCGAGGGCACCGTCCAGCGTGGCGACGCGGGCGCGTTCGAGCCAGGCCGAACAGACCGCGCGTGGCGACGGCATCTGGCCACCCAGTTCCTCCAGTTCGAGCAGGCGGCGCTGCCAGAGGTCGCGGTCGCCGCGCGCCAGCGCGATGCGGGCGCTCAGGATGTGGCAGGTGGTCATCGAATCGACCGGTCCTGTCATCTTGGCGAACGGCAGCGTGTCGTTGACGAGCCGCCCGATGCTCAGGATCGCGCCAGCGGTGGAATCAGTGATGTAGAGCGTCTTGCGGTCCGCACCGCCAAAGGCGAGATTGGTCAGCGAGTGGCCGGCAGGCCCCCGGATCACTTCGACCGGTTCGGCACGGTGGTTCAGCACCCAGACATAGGCCAGCCCGGGGTTGGCCACCAGCAGCCGGCCGGACTGGTCCATCGCCAGCCCGTCGGGGCCGCTCGGACCATGCGAGGTAAAGAACTGGCCGGTCTTGGAGACATTGCCGTCCGCCTGCAATGGCATGCGCCAGACGCAGTTGCCGCGCGTGACTGCCACGAACAGGAAGCGCTCGTCGGGCGACAGCACGATGCCGTTCGGGCTGGGCACGTTGTGCAGCAGCAGGTCCAGCCGGCCTTCGGGCGTCAGCCGGTACACGCGCCCGGTGGGATCGTGCAGGCCGGTCTGGCCCTGGTCGGTGAAGTACACGTTGCCGCGCGTATCGAGCGTAAGGTCGTTGACGCCCTTGAAACTCTCGGTATTGCGCCGGCCCAGATGCGGCCGGACGCTGCCGGTGCGGGTATCCACGCGCATCAGCCCGTTGCGGTAATCGGTCACCAGCAGTTCGTGCTGGCCGAGGAACTTCATGCCGTTCGGCTCGCCGTCCCATTCGGCCACCAGCTCCCATGCGCCAGCGGCATCGATCCGGAAGATGCGGCCGTTGGGAATGTCGCTGACGTAGAGGTTGCCGGCATCGTCCACCACCGGGCCTTCGAGGAACGAGTCGATGGCCCGCCCGCCCTGGTTGGCGTCGGACCAGTCGGTCCGGCGGGCATCGCGGTAGCGCGCGGGCAGGCTGCTGAACAGCGTGGCTTCGCGGACGACGGGTGGATGCAGAAGGAACATGGTTACTGTTTCTCGAAACCGGTCTTGCTGGCAACCTTACCCCAGAATGCCGTGCGCTCGCCCATCTCCTTGCGGAATGCGGTGGCGTCCCAGTAGCCGGCGTCGGCGCCGATGCCCTGCGCGTAGTTGCGCATGTCAGGCGTGGCCATGGCGGTGGAGACTTCCTTCTGGATGCGCGCCAGCACGTCAGGCGGCGTGCCCTTGGGCGCCCACAGGCCGGTGAAGTTGGTCACGCCGTAGTCGCGCACGCCGGCCTCGGCGAACGTGGGGACGGTGGGCAGCGCCGGCAGGCGCTTGTCGCCGCTGACGGCCAGCACGCGCAGCTTGTTGCCCTGTACCTGGCCGATCACGCCCGAGATCGAGGCCATCTGGAAGTCCACGGTGCCGCCCAGCAACGCCACGGTGGCCTCGCCAGCGCCCTTGAACGGCACGTGCATGAAGTGCGCGCCCGTGGCGATGCCCAGGGCCTCGCTGGCAAAATGCGGCGTCGAGCCCGGCCCTCCCGAGCCGTAGCTGACCTTGTCCTCGGCGGCCCTGGCGGCGGCCAGCAGGTCGTTCAGCGTCTTGTACCGGCTCTCGGCCTTGACCACCACGCCCATCGGCGCGAATACATAGGCACAGACCGGCTGCAGGTCCTGCGCGTAGTCGAACGGCAGCTTGCGGAAGATGTGGGGCAGCAGCGCGTAGGTGGTGTCGTTGGCCAGCAGCGTGTAGCCGTCCGGCGCGGAGCGGGCCACCTGCTGCGAGCCGATCGTGCCCGTGGCGCCGGCCTTGTTCTCGACGAAGAAGCTCTGGCTGGTCTGTTCGGTCAGGCGCTGGGCCATCTTGCGCGTGACCGCGTCCACCGCGCCGCCCGGGGGGTAGGGGACGATGATCTTCACGGGCTTGGCCGGCCAGGTTTCGGCATGGGCGCCGAAGGAGAGAATGGCGAGCGCCGCCAGCGCCAGCCAACGGCGCTGCGTGACCCAGGTTTGCTTGGTTGTCATCGTGTGTCTCCTGCTCATGTATCGGCTTTTGTCCCGGCCGGTGTCTTACTGCTTTGCGAGTTCGGGCTGACGGGCGCGCGCCAGCGCGGCCACGACATTCCTGGCGGCGGCAATGCCCATGTTCACGTAGGCCGCGCTGGTCACGCCGCCGATATGCGGGCTCAGGATAATCCCGGGCTGCCCGTGGAAGATATGGGGGGCCGCCATCGGCTCCACGGCGAAGCTGTCGAGCCCCGCGGCGCCCACCTGTCCGGAGCGGATCGCGTCGAGCAGCGCCGGTTCGTCGACCAGGCCGCCGCGTGCCGTGTTGACGAGGATGACGCCGGGCTTGCAGCGCGCCAGCACCTCGGTGTTCAGCAGCTTGCGGTTGTCGTCGGTCAGCGGGCAGTGCAGCGAGATCACGTCCGCCTGAGCCCAGACGGTGTCCAGATCCACCGCGTCGATGTATTCCGGCAGGTTTCCGGCATACGGGTCGAAACCGATCACGCGCATGTCCATGGCGTGGCAGATCCGGGCCAGGCGCAGGCCGATGGTGCCGAGCCCGACCAGCCCCACGGTGCGGCCGCTCAGTTCCACGCTCTTGTGCGTGGCCTTGTCCCAGTGTCCGGCGTGCATGCGCGCGTCGAGCGGCACGATGGATTTGGCGCACGCCAGCATCAGCGCCAGCGCGTGCTCGGCCACGGCCGCCGCGTTGGCGCCGATGGCTGCCAGTACCTCGATATTGCGGGCGGCGGCGGCCGGCTTGTCGATGGTGTCGGTGCCGCTGCCGTGCTTGGCGATCACGCGCAGCGACGGGGCGGCGTCCATGACCTCGGCCGGCACGCTGCCGTAGCGCACGATGATGCCCACCGGGTCGTGCTCGCGGGCCAGCGCAGTCAGGTCTTCGGGCCGGGGCGTCTTGCCGGCGTAGACGATCGAGAAGTCGCGCAGGATCTGCAGCGCTTCAGGTGCCAGGTCGGCGCCGGTGACAAGAATGGCGGGCCGCTTGCTCACAGCGTTTCTCCCTGCTTCAGTACCCCGGCGGTGACCAGCGAGGCCAGCAGCCACGGCGCCTGGGTGTTGCCCTCCTGGATCTGGGCAATGCGCTTGGCTTCCGCAGCTTCCTTGTGCTCGGCGGCGGCCAGCAGCGATTCGATCTTGTCGCGCTCCACCACCACCACGCCGTCGGCGTCGCCGCAGACATAGTCGCCCGGATAGACCGTCACGCCGCCCACGCAGACCGGATGGCCGAGCCGGCCGCCCACTTCCTTGGTCGGGCCGTTCGGATTGGTGCCCACGGAGAACACCGGAAAGCCCATTTCCTCCAGTTCGAGGCTGTCGCGCACGGCGCCGTCGATCACCACCCCGGCCAGCCCGCGCTGCCGCGCCGCGTTCATCATGATGGTGCCCATCAGCGCCGAAGTCTGGTCGCCCTTGCCATCGATCACCAGCACGTCGCCCGGCTGGGCCAGTGCCAGCGCGGCGTGGATCATCAGGTTGTCGCCGGGGCGCACCTCCACGGTAAAGGCCGTGCCGGCCACTTTCATATTGGGGCGCAGCGCCCGGATGCGGCCGTGCAGTGCGCCACGGCGGCCCGCCACGTCGGCCAGGATGGCCGGCTGGAACCTGGCGGCCTGGGCCACGATGGCGGGTGCAACGCGCTCGAACGATGGATTGATGTTGGGCAGGGCCATGGCTTGTCTCCGGAAAACGTAGGAATAACTTTGAATTTGGAAGGGGGTAGGGCTCAGTCCAGCTTGGTGCCGGACTCCTTGACGATGGCGGCCCAGCGGGTGATGTCCTGGCGGATGCGCGCGCCAAACGCTTCGGGCGTACCGCCCAGCACCACGGCGCCCTGGTCACTGAGTTTCTTCGCGAGGTCCGGGGTCTGGAGCGCCTTGTTGAACTCGGCATTCAGCCGGGCGATGACGTCCTTGGGCGTCGCGGCCGGCGCCACGAAGCCGAACCACGTGGCGGCCTCGAAGCCGGGGTAGCCGGACTCGGCGATGGTCGGGACCTGCGGCAGGTCATCGACGCGCCGGGCCGAGGTCACCGCCAGCGCGCGGACCTTGTTGTTGCGGATATGGGCCAGCAGCGTCGGCACCGACGAGAAGTAGAGGTCCACTTGTCCGCCAATCAGGTCGTTGACCGCCTGCGCGGTGCCCTTGTACGGGACATGGGTGAACTTCACGCCGGCGGTCTTCTGCAGCAGTTCGCCCGAAAGGTGGGCCACCGTGCCATTGCCTGGCGAGGCGATATTGAGCTTGCCCGGCTTGGCCTTGCCGGCCTGGACCAGGTCCGCCACGGTCTTGTAGGGCGAGTTGACCGGCGTCGCCAGCACCAGCGGCGCGCTGGCCACAAGGCTGATCGGCGCCAGATCCTTGAGCGGGTCGTAGGGCAGGTGGCTGAACAGCGTGGGATTGATCGCCAGGTTGCTGGTCTGGCCCAGCACGATGGTGTAGCCGTCGGCGGGCGCCTTGGCGGCAGCGTCCACGCCGAGGTTGCCGCCCGAACCGGGCTTGTTGTCGACCACGAACGTCCAGCCGGTGGCCATCGCCACCTTGTTGGTGACCTCGCGGGCAATGATGTCGGTGCCGCCGCCGGCCGGGAACGGCACGATCACGCGGATCGGCTTCGAGGGGTATGCCGGGGCCGCATGGGCGCCGGTAGCAACGGTGGCAACTGGGAGCACGGCGGCGATGCCGAGGGCGAGGGTGAACAGGTTGCGGCGAACCGAGCGGATGGCGCTCATGACTGTGTCTCCGAATATCGTTGTGTTGTGAGACAGATTGTTGTTGAGCGTTTCACCGCATACAATACCGTTTCGCACGACGAAACATGTTCCGCGCCATGAACCAGAATAGTGATGAATTTGCCGCTTCAAGTGCCGAGTCAGGCAGCGGCGTGACAGCCGTCACCCGGGCACTGCGCGTGCTCGAAGCGTTCGGCGTCAACGATCCACAGCTGTCGCTGGCCGAACTGAGCCGCCGGACCGGCATCCACAAGACCACCGTGTTGCGGCTGGCCCGCACGCTGGCGGCGGACAACTACCTGGTGCAGAAAGAGGATGGCAACTGGCGGCTGGGGCGCGCCGCCGGGTGGCTCGGTGCCTGTTACCAGGCCACGTTCAACGTGCAGGAGGTAGTGGAGCCGGTCTTGCGCGAGCTGACGATCGCCACCGGTGAAAGCGCCTCGTTCTACGTGCGCGAGGGGCAGCAGCGGACCTGTCTCGTGCGGGTGGAGGGGCCGCAGGCGATCCGCCACCACGTGCGGATTGGCGCGGCGCTGCCGCTCGACAGCGGCTCGCCGGGGCGGGTCATCCTGGCGTTCTCCGGAGAATCGGGCGAGCTTTACGAGTCGATCCGCCGGCGCGGCTTCCACCTGTCGCTCGGCGAGCGCGAGCCGGAGGTGTCGAGCGTGTCGGCGCCGGTGTTCGGCCTGCACTGGCGGCTGCTGGGCTCGATGTGCATATCGGGTCCGACCGCCCGGCTCGACGAAGCCCGCCTGCTCGATCTGGCGCAAACCGTGGTCGATGCGGCCAACCGGCTCTCGTACGCGATGGCCGGCAGCCAGCGGCCCCCGATGGCTGTCGAGAAGCCCTCGACCTGGCACCCGTGACCGCTCCCGGCCGGCAATGAAAAAAGGGCCGCGCAAGGCGGCCCCAGTGCTACAGGTTGCGGCAGGCGCCGCGTTTGTCTTACTTGTTCGGCTTCGCGGCCGGGCCTGCCGGCAGCGGCTCCACGCCGTCGCGCTTCACGTACGTGACCGACGTCACGTAGCTGACCGCCGTGAATTTCTCCACGCCGTTCGCGCCCTGGCGCTCGCCCGGGTTCGGGTCGTTGTGCGCAACCTCCGCCACGTACATGCCCTTCCATGGCATGTCGAACGTGACCACGCCCTGCTCGTCGGCATGCGCCTCCTTGGCCCAGCCCGATTGCGTCACCAGTGCCACCTTGGCCTTGTGCAGCGGCTTGCCCTGGAAGAACACCTTGAACTGGCCCGGCGTGCCAGCCGGCACGAGGTCCAGCGCCAGCTTGGGCTGCTGCGGGGCGAAATCCGACACCCAGCGCGCGGCCGGGTAGTAACGGTTGGTGACTTCCTTGTCGCCACGCTTGAACGTGGAGAGCGGATAGCGGGGGTCTTCCGCCACGATCGCGTCGCGTTCGCCGGCCGTGAACGGCAGCGTGTAGCCCGTGGCGGTCTTGACGCCGGCACCGGTCTTCTCGCCGCTGGCGGAGATCAGCGTGGCCGTGGGCGCGCCGAACTTGTCGAGCAGGCCCGGCGAAACCTCGCGCAGGTTCTCGCCGTACTCGCCGAAGCGCAGCACGGCGCCCTGGCCGGCCGGCTGTTCGATCCAGACCTGGTGGGCTTGCGCCGTGGCAGCCAGGCCGAGCAGGGCGCCGGCGAACGCGGCGGACTTGACGGAAGATTTCATGACAGTCTCAGGGTAAGGGTGGATCAGAAGTCGAATTGCGCGGACAGCAGCACCGTGCGGGGTGCCGCAACAGTAGCGTAAGTCCCGCTCACGAGCCAGTAGTTCGAACCAAACAGGTTCTCGATATTGGCACGGAAAACGACAGATTTGCCCATAACCTTGGTGCGATAGCGGGCACCGATGTCATAGCGCGTCCAGCTCGGCATGCTCAGCGTGTTCGCGGCGTTGAAGTAGACCGACGAGGTATGGATGATCCGCCCGTTCAGGCTCAGGCCCGGCACCCACGGCATGTCCCAGTCCGCGCCAAGGTTGAAGGCGTAGTCGGGCACGCCGTTGGCGTCCTTGCCGTCGTTCACGCCGCCGGCCGTCTTCTTGAGCTTGGCGTCGTAGAACGTGGCGCTGGCCATCATGCGCAGGCCCCGCGCCACCTCGCCATAGGCCGACAGCTCCACGCCCCGGTTGCGCTGCTCGCCATCGAAGCTGTAGGTGTTGGTGGCCGGATCGGTCACGGCACCCGGGCGTTCGAGCTGGAACACCGAGACCTGCGTCATGACCTTGCCCCAGTCGGCCTTGACCCCGGCCTCGTACTGGTTGCTCTTGTACGGCGCGAACACCTGGCCGGCGTTGGCGGTGCCAACCGGCGCGACGCCGCCCCGCGACAGGCCCGAGGTGAAGTTGCCGTAGACCGAGACGTTCTGCAGCGGCTTGACCACGATGCCGGCCACCGGCGACACGGCGCTCTGGTCGTACGCGCCGGTCTGGGCGCCCGTGGCGGTGCTGTAGTTGTCGAGCACCACGCGCTGGTGGCGGAAACCCCCGGTCAGCAGCAGGCGGTCGTCGAGCATCGACAGCGTGTCGGTCAGCGTGAAGCTGGTCTGGGCCGATTCGGACTGGCGGGCGGAATCGAGGCGCGTGCCGACCACGGGCACCAGCGGCGTCGGGTTGTAGATGCTCGACGGCAGGCCGGCCGCCGTCGACGGCGTGTAGGCGCTGCCGGTTTCCTGCTCCAGCCGCGTGAAACTGGCCGTGACCAGGTGGCCGATGCCGAAGGTATTGAAGTTGGCGCGCGCGCCCACATCGGCGGTCCAGGTCTTGCTGTACGAGTCGTAGTACGAGTTCGACGGCGTGAACGCGCCCTGCGCGTTGGCAAAGCCCAGCGGGAAGGTCTGGTAGGCCGAGCCCTCGCGGTAGCCGCCGGCCGCGTAGACGGTCAGGTTTGGCGAGAGGTCGTATTCGAGGCGCGACATGACAGCCGTGTCATGCAGCCACAGTTCCGTGCCCGGGTAGAAATTGCGGTGTGCCGAGGGCGCCGACGGCATCGACGTCACGCCGGCCAGGAAGCCCACCTGCGGACGGAAGTTGTCGGTGCCTTCGTGCTGGGTGTAGGTGTCCAGCGTCCAGCGCAGCTTCTTGCCGCGATAGTCGAGCGCCAGGGCGCCCACGCCGAGCTTCTGGCGGCCATCGTCGATGGTGGTGTCGCCGCCCTTGAACACGCCGTTCACGCGCACGCCCCACTCCTTGTTCTCGCCGAAGCGGCGGCCCACGTCGGCCTGCACGCCGAACAGCGACTTGCTCTCGTAGGTGGTGGTCAGGCGCGTCAGCGGCTCGTTCTCGGCGCGCTTGGTCACCACGTTGATGGCGCCGCCGATGCTGCCGTTCGGGCCGATGCCGTACATCAGCGTGCCCGGCCCCTTGAGCACCTCCACGCGCTCCATGATCGCCGCCGGCAGCCGGCTCGACGAGGCCATGCCGTACAGGCCATTGACGCCTACGTCGCCGCTGGACACGGTGTAGCCACGGATCTGGAAGTCCTCGCCGAAGCCGCCGCGCGAGGTCAGCACGCGTACCGATGAGTCGTTGATGACCACGTCGGCCAGTGTCTTGGCCTGCGTATTGTCGAGGAATTCGGCCGTGTAGTTGGTGGTGCTGAACGGCTGGTCCAGCACGTTGGCCGTGCCGAGCACGCCCAGGCCGCCGCCGCGCGCCACCTGGCCGCCGGCGTAGGCGGGGGGCAGGCTGTCTCCCGCCGCCGTGACCGTCACGGCTGGCAGCATCGCGCCGCCCTCGGCCGTGCCGCTGCTGACCGGGCCATTGATCAGGTAGCTGCCGTTCGGCTGCCGGGTGACTTCCAGCCCGGTATTGGCCAGCAGCGTGTCGAGTCCACCGCGTGCGGTGTAGGTGCCGTCCAGGCCCGCACTGCGCTTGCCCGCGGTGATTTCGGGCTTGAACGACAGCATGATGCCGGCGTCACGGCCAAAGCGGCTCAGCGTGTCTTCGAGCGAGCCGGCGGGGATGCTGTAGCTGCGCGCGGCCTGGGCGTGCGCGGCCAGCGGCAGCGCACCGAGCGGGGCGGCGACGATGGCGCCGAGCGCGACGCGGCCCACCAGCGATGCCAGCAGCTTGCGGCGGAAAACAGGAATTGCTTGACGCTTGCGCGCCTGGACCGGACCCATGATCTGACCTTTTGAATGGAAGGGAATGAATGTGCTTACCCTCCCTGACACGCGAGATCGGAAAACAGATCAGCCTTCCCGAAAAAAGTTGGGCTAGGGGCCCGCGCTCAGCTTCGGCGCCCGGGCAGCAGGCGGATCTGGTCCTGGCCCCAGAGCCGGGTCACCGTCTCCTTCTGCAGGAACAGCGTGGTGGCGAGGGTCTCCAGCACCTTGCCGGGATCATCGAGCGGGAAGGAACCCGAGACGCGCAGGCCGGCAATCGACGGCTCGCACGACAATGCGGCCGGGCTGTAGCGTCGCAGTTCGGCCAGAAAATCATCGAGCCGCATGCTGCGCGCCACGATGAAGCCCTCGGCCCAGGCCACGCGTGACGACTCGGCGGGCACCGGCGGTTCGATCGCGAGCCGGTTGTAGCGGGTGCAGGCCCCGGCCGGCAACACGAGCGTGTTGCCGGTGCCGTCGCGGGGACGGACCTCGACGGCGCCGGCGAAGACGCAGACCTCGGTGGCGCTGTCCCCCTCGCGTACCGAGTAGCGTGTGCCAAGCGCGCGGGCCGTGCCCTGGGCGGTTTCCACCAGGAACGGCCGCGCCGCGGCTTGCGGGTCTTTGGCCGTGGTCACCAGGATCTCGCCGGCCAGCAGCCGGACGCGCCGTTCGGCGCCGTCGAAGGCGATGTTGACCGCGCTGTCGGTGTTCAGCAACAGCTCGGTGCCATCGGACAGCATCACGGTACGGCGCTCGCCCACGGCCGTGCGGTGGTCGGCGGTCCACTGGCGCCACGGCGAATACTCGCGCGCCGCCATCGTCAGTCCCGCCGCGAATCCGAACGTGACCAGTGCCTTGAGGACTTGGCGGCGCGGCGGACGGGGCGGGGCGGCGGGCACGCTGGCCAGCGCGGTGCGGGCGATATCGGCTGCGACCGGGGAGGCCAGCGGCTGCAACCGGCCGCGCACCGATTCAATCCGCTGCCAGGCGCGCTCGTGGTCGGGATGTTCGGTGCGCCAGCGCTGCCACGCCTCGGTGACTTGCGGCGAGGCGCCGGTGTCCTGCAGTTCCACGAGCCATTCGAGTGCACGTTCGGCCACGTTGGGCGGGATCGTCGCGGCTTCCGTGGTGGCGCGATACCAGGAGGAGGTTGGCACGCTGGGTCAGGCCACGAAGGAGAGATCGGCGAAATAGCACTGTTGCAGGCCCTTGACCACGTAGCGCTTGACGGTCGGCACTGACACGCCCAGCGCCTCGGCCACCTGCGCGTGGGTCTGTCCGTCGAGTTGGGTCAGCAGGAACGCCTCGCGCACGGCAGGCGGCAGGCCGTCGAGCAACTGGTCGAGCTCCAGCAGGGTTTCCAGCAGGATCGCGCGGTCCTCGGGCGAGAGTTCGAACTGGTACGGCGCCTGGGCCAGCGCTTCGAGGTAGGCGGTTTCAAGCTGTTCGCGACGCCAGTGGTTGGATACCAGGTTGCGGGCCACCGTGGTGAGGTAGGCGCGCGGCTCGTCGAACTGTGCGGGGACGCGCTCGCTGTTGAGCAGGCGTACAAACGTATCGTGGGCGAGATCGGCCGCCTGCTCGGCACTGCCCAGCCGGCGCTGCAGCCAGCGCTTGAGCCATGCATGGTGGTCGCAGTAGAGCGATTCGATCGAGGAGGGAAATATGGCGCCCGGCGTACTCATGGATCTGACCCGTCATCGGTGACTACAAGCTTCCCGTGAGCAGATCCCGGCTAGCCGTGCAGTGGTATCCATCTGGATAAATGAGAACGGTTATTAATAACAGGGCGCCCGGCCGGTGTCAATTTGCGGGCAGGGCCGCCGCGCCGGGACGTTGCGCCCGCAACACAGGCAAGCCGCCCTGCGCGAAGTGTGACGAAATCTGCATGGTCCGGAGCTTTGATGATTTTTATCGTCCATATTCTCGATTACTCCGTATATTCCCGGCTTTCTGACAGGATTGTAATCAAATAATCTAGAGAAAACCCTGAAGGCGGTTATTTTCGCCAATATTCCGGCGCAAGTTCGGCTATAAATACGGCACGTGTTGCGAACTGGTGTCACGCTCCACGCCTCTGCCCGCTTGTGCTAGCCTGCGGGCTTTTTTTTGCCTGCAAATTACGCATTTGATAATCCATCATTCCAGATTCTTTTAAATCCAAGCATTGATTCGTCATCGGAATGAGTGGATGACGACCCGAATGGTGAAAACCCTGCCGTGCATTTACCTTGACTCTGCTGGCATATCACATACCTTATATCCAGTTCCTCGCCGCATTACGTCCGGATTACAAGGGAACATCACGTTGAAGATTACAGAATTGTCATTCATTCAGCGGATTCTAGAATAGGAGACTTTTCAGATGGTTAAAGAATAAGACCGGTTCCCCCATTATCTCCGGCAGGCGCCAGCCCTTGCCGACACTAGCCAGGCCGTTCGCCATCATGGTGCGCGGCGCATGGATCTTCACCCCATACCCCCAAATGAAGCCCGATAAGAACTAGAAACAGGAGACACGAAATGCTTGCGAAGATTTTCGAAAGCGGATGCCGGTTACCAATGCGTCGACGCATATCCCGTGAATATGTTCACCCATCGATCAAAGGGAGCGCACTATGACTCAGGCATCAACGGGGACCCTGCGCCCCAATAAGGAAATTTCCGAAAGCACGCGCTGGAAACAGCTGCTGGTGGGCGTGGTCTGCATGATCGCCACGGCCAATATCCAGTACGCGTGGACCCTGTTCGTTCCCGAGATCCAGGACGAGTTCGGCTGGTCGCGCGCCAATATCCAGATTGCCTTCACCATTTTCGTGCTGGTGCAGACCTGGCTGGCGCCGATCGAGGGGTATTTCATCGATAAATTCGGGCCACGCCTGATGGTGGCGTTTGGCGCGCTGTTTATTGGTGCCGCGTGGGTGATCAATTCGCAAGCCACGACGCTGATGGGCTTCTATTTCGGCGCCTGCGTGGGCGGTCTCGGGGTGGGTTCGATCTACGCCACCTGTATCAACAACGCGATCAAGTGGTTCCCGGACCGTCGCGGCCTGGCAGTGGGCCTGACGGCCGGCGGCTACGGCGCGGGCTCGGCGGCCACGATCCTGCCGATCGCGGCGATGATCGAGTCGCAGGGCTTCCAGCACACGTTCCTGTTCTTCGGCCTGCTGCAAGGGTCGCTGGCGTTCGTGGCGGCCTGGTTCCTGCGCGCGCCGCAGCACAGTGGCGAAGTCAAGGCGTCGACCAAGATCTACCAGTCCACGCGTGACTTCACGCTCAAGGAGGCCCTCAGCACCAAGCTGTTCTGGCTGATGATGGTCATGTTCGTGCTGGTGGTGACCGGCGGGATGATGGCCGTGGCCCAGCTCGGCGTGATTGCCAAGGATCTCGGCGTCAAGGACTTCAAGGTCGACCTGCACTTCTTCGTGATGGCCGCGCTGCCCCTGGCGCTGATGCTGGACCGCGTGATGAACGGGATCTCGCGCCCGCTCTTCGGGTGGATCTCGGATCACATCGGCCGCGAGAAGACGATGGTGATCGCATTCACGCTCGAAGGGATCGGGATTATCGCGCTGGGCTACTTCGGCAGTAACCCGTACGCCTTCCTGTTGCTGTCCGGCCTGGTGTTCCTGGCATGGGGCGAGGTCTACTCGCTGTTCTCGGCCCTGGCCGGCGACGCCTTCGGCACCAAGCACATCGGCAAGATCTACGGCGTGCTGTACACGGCGAAGGGGATTGGCGCGCTGTTCGTGCCGATCGGCAACCTGCTCATGGAAGCCACGGGCACGTGGTCGACCGTGCTCTACACGGTGGCGACGATGGACCTGATCGCGGCGTTCCTGGCCTTCACCGTGCTCAGGCCGGTGTTCGCGGGACACGTGGCGGAGTCGAAACGGCAGTTCACGGAAGAGCAGCGCGGGGCGACTCAGGTTCCGGCCTGACGCGTCAATCCGGTTCTTCAGGTGTTCCTTGCTCCCGCGTGCGGGAGCAAGGCGGGGGTGAGGCGGGGGTGAGGGCGGGGCGCTCAAGATGCCAGCGTGGCAATCTCGACTGCTTTCCCCTCACCCCCAGTCTCTTTGCCGCCCGGCGGGAGAGAGGAGCCGGCCGGCGCCCCGCCCGGCCGGCGTCCCATCGTCAGCCTCCGATACCTCCCCAGTGCCCACAGCGGAAAGTACGCGGTATAGCCGTGGTACTTCAGGTGGAAAATGCGCGGAAAGCCGGGTGCGTTGTGGAACGGATGCATCCAGAATCCATCGGCCTGCTGCGTGCGGATCAGGTAATCCACGCCGCGCCGCACCGAGTCGGAATCGGCTTCGCCCAGCGCCAACTGTCCCAGCAGGCCCCAGGCGGTCTGGTCGGACTGGCTGCCGAATGCGTGGGTGCCGGCCAGCGCCGGATCAATATAGCTGTCATTGGTCTCGCCCCAGCCGCCGTCGGCGTTCTGCTTGCCGCGCAGCCAGGATACGGCACGCCGCACCATCGGCTGCTGGCGGTCCACGCCAGCCAGCGCCAGCCCGGCCAGCACGCTCCACGTCCCATAGATATAGTTGGTGCCCCAGCGGCCCCACCAGCTGCCATCGCGCTGCTGGGTGCGGCGCAGGTAGTCGATGCAGCGTTCGCGCACGGACAGGTCCTGCGGCCGGTTGGTCACGCCCAGCGCCAGCAGCACCCGGCCCGAGACATCCTCGGTAGGCGGGTCGAGCAGGGCGCCGTGGTCGGCAAACGGAATCGCGTTCAGGTAGCCCCGGTCGCAATCGGCGTCGAAGGCGCCAAAGCCGCCGTTCTTCGATTGCAGTCCGATCGACCAGTCCATGGCGCGGTCCACGTGCGGCCTGAAGCGCGCTTCCTGCCCGGTGCGCCGGCCGTGGGCGTGCAGCATGGCCAGCACCACGGCCGTGTCGTCGATGTCGGGGTAATAGGGGTTCGCATACTGGAACGCCCAGCCGCCGGGCCTGGTGCCGGGCACGGCGTTCTGCTCCCAGTCGCCGGACTGGTCGAGCACCTGGCGCTCGGCCAGCCAGTCGTAGGCACGGGCGATGGCCGATGCGGAGCGCTCGCTGGCCGGCGCCTGTTCCAGCGCCATCAGGCTCCACGCGGTATCCCAGACCGGCGAAAGGCACGGCTGGCAGTAGGCGCTGCCGTCCGGCCGCTCGACGATCAGCTTCTTCAGGGCCCGCTGGCAGTCGAGGCGCATCGGATGGTCGGCGGGGTAGCCCAGCAGCACCATCATTTCGTAGCTGTAGACCATCGGCGGGAAAATGCCGCCGAAGCCGTCTTCGCCGTTCATGCGCTCTTCGCTCCACTTCACGGCGCGGGCGATGGCCTTGCGGCGCAGTGCCGGCGGAATCAGCGGTTCGAACGGGCGCACCAGCCGGTCCAGCACCAGGAACACGTCCTTGAGTCCGCCCTTGCGCGGGAAGTAGTTGCGCTCCAGCTCGGGCGGCGTGACGAACAGCTCCTGCACGTGGATGCCGAGCGGATTCTTCGCCCTGGCCTTCAAGGCGCATAGCACCAGCAGCGGCACCATGGTCGTACGTGCCCAGTACGCCACCTTGTCCATGTGGATCGGCGCCCAGCGTGGGAACAGCACGAACTCGACCGGCATGAACGGCGTGGCACGCCATGGCACTTCGCCGAACGTGGCCAGCAGGATGCGCGTGAAGACGTTCGACTTTGCCGCGCCGCCGCGCTGGAGGATGACCTCGCGGGCGCGCACCATGTGCGGCGCGTCGGGCGAGTCACCGGCAGCCTTGAGCGCAAAGTACGCCTTGACGCTGGCAGACATGTCCACGTCGCCGCCGAGATAGAGATCCCAGGCGCCGTGGCCGTCCAGCCGCTGCGTGGCGCGCAGGTAGCGGGCCATGCGCGCCTGCAGCGCGGTGTCGATCTCGTCGACGAAATGCATCATCAGGATGTATTCGGCCGTGATGGTGGCATCGGATTCGAGCTCGAAGCACCAGTGGCCGTCGGGATGTTGCTGTGCCAGCAGCGCGTCGCGCGCGCGGGTCAGTGCGGCGTCGAGATCCGACGCCGGAAAGGCTTGTGCGGTCATGCTTGTTCGGGGAACTCCGGGTGCATCAGCAGCACCATTGCGGTCCGCCAGAGTTGGCGCTCGCGGGTTTCGGACGAACCGGCGGCCGGGGCCCGCTGGGGGCGGCGGTGGGCTTCACTCATGGCGGCGGAAGATACCATTCCGACGCATCCTTGGCAATCCGGGGGCGCTGGCCGGACTGTTCGCCAATCGGGACGGGGTTACCGGCCGGGCGTTTCGCGCTGCGCCGCCAGCGCCGCCACGTGCGCTGCCAGCCGCGCGATGCCGGCTTCGGACAGGTCATTGGCCGGCACCGCCACACGGTTGTCCCAGGCGTGGAAATGCTTGCGCTGCGAACGCTCGTACGACGGGTCGTAGTGGCGCAGCGCCAGTTCGGTGAACAGGGCGGGCAGGTCACGCGCATGGGCCAGCGCCTGCCATTCGGCGATGGTCTTGCGGCCGAGCAGCGGGGTCAGGCGTCCCAATTGGGTGGCAAGCCAGTCAGGGCGGTCGCCGAGGTAGGCGTAATCCTGCAGCAGATAGGCGAGCCGCGCCGGCCAGGCGGCCTGGATTTCCATGCACGGGCTGGCGCGCATGCGTGCCACCAGCGGCACCGGCAGGTTCAATTGGCCGATCCGGGCACCTTCGCCTTCCACGAACACCGGCCGCGTCAGGTCGAACGTGTCGATGCGGTCCGCCAGCGCCGTTTCGAAGGCGGTCTGCGACGGCTGGGCGATATCGGGCAGTGCGCCCAGCAGCGAACCCTTGTGGCGCGCCATGCCTTCGATGTCGAGCACCTGCTCGCCCAGCGCCGCCAGCGCCTGCAGCAGGCGGGTCTTGGCGCTGCCGGTGGCGCCGCAGATCATGACCAGCGCCAGTTGGGGCACTTGTGACTCGAAGGTGTCCAGTACATGGCGGCGCCACGACTTGTAGCCGCCGGCCAGTTGCTGGGCGTCCCAGCCCACCATGCGCAGCCAGGTGGTCATCGATCCGCTGCGCAGGCCGCCGCGCCAGCAATAGACCAGCGGGCGCCAGTTGGCGGGGCGTTCGGCAAACGCGCCCTGCAGATGGCGCGCCAGGTTGGCGGCTACCATGGCGCCGCCCACGCGGCGGGCCTCGAACGGGCCGGACTGTTTGTAGAGCGTGCCAACAATGCGGCGCTCCTCGTTGTCGAGCACCGGGCAGTTGATGGCGCCGGGCATATGGTCGAGTTCGAATTCGGCGGGCGACCGCGCATCGACGATCGTGTCAAAGGCGTGGCGATCTCCCACGCGTGCAAACGGCTTCATACGGTAACGGTGAGCCCCGGCGCGCCGGCCTCCATGCGGCCGACCACGCTGGCCTGGCCGAAGCCCTCGTTGCGGAAAATGGCCATGACCTGTTCCACCGCGCCGGGCGCGCAACTGACCAGCAGGCCGCCGCTGGTCTGCGGGTCGGTAACCAGCGCCTGGGCAATGTCGGGCAGGCCGGCGTCGAGCTGCACCTCGGCGCCGTAGCCTTCCCAGTTGCGCCGCGAGGCCCCCGTGACATGGCCCTGTGCCGCCAGCGCCGCCACCTCGGGCAGCAGCGGCAGGCGTGGCCATTCGAGCACGGCACGCAGGCCGGCGCCACGCGCCAGTTCCAGCGTATGGCCGGCCACGCCGAAGCCGGTGACATCGGTCAGGGCATGGACGCCGTCGAGTTCGGCCAGCGCCACGCCGGGCGTGTTGAGCCGCGTGGTGGTGTCGATCATCCGTGCGTAGCCGGCATCGCCAAGCAAGCCCTTCTTGAGCGCGGCGGACAGCACGCCCACGCCCAGCGGCTTGCCGAGCACGAGCACGTCGCCGGCGCGCGCATCGCGGTTGCGCCGGATACGCGAGGGGTGCGCCAGGCCCATCACCACCAGCCCGTAGATCGGCTCGACCGAATCTATCGTGTGGCCGCCGGCAATCGGTATCCCGGCTGCCCGGCACACGGCCTGGCCGCCTTCGAGCACGCGGCCGATGACGTCCAGCGGCAACTGGTTGACCGGCATCGCTACCAGCGCCAGCGCCATGATCGGCCTGCCGCCCATGGCGTAGACGTCGCTGATGGCGTTGGTGGCGGCAATGCGGCCGAAGTCGAACGGATCGTCGACGATCGGCATGAAGAAATCGGTTGTGGCGATCAGCGCCTGGTCGTCGTTGAGCTGGTAGACGGCGGCGTCGTCGGAAGTCTCGATGCCGACCAGCAGCTCGGACGGGATCGGCAGGCCCGTGCTGCCGCGCAGGATTTCGGTCAGCACGCCGGGCGCGATCTTGCAGCCGCAGCCGCCGCCATGGGAAAAACTCGTCAGCCGCACCGGCGCGGCGGCGCCGGATGTCGTGGTCAGTTGGCTCATGGTCGGCGGGGCCCGGACGGGCGCGGTGGCAGATAAGCGCGTACTTTACACCGCTGCCGGACCTACCTCAGCCAAGCGGCACAAAGCGCAGCCGCTCGTCCTCCAGCCTGCCGTGGAACATTTCGGCCGGACGCGCCCAGCCGCCGGTTTCGTGGGGCCAGAGGTGAACGTATACCGTCAGCACGTCACCGGTTTCGCTGTGTTTCGATTCGAAGAGTCGCCGGTAGAGGCCGCCTTTGTAGTGGCGATGCGTGGCGAGCTGCAGCGCTTCGGCTTCGGTGGTGACTTTGTATTGCGGCTCGGTTTGCTGGGTAAAGGCGGTGACGAGGTCGAAGGCGTCGCGGATGGCGGCGAGGGTGGGCTGTTGCATGGGGGGACCTTGGCGGAATGCTGAGGTCCGAATTCTACTGCTGGTTTGCAATCTGCTACCCCGCCACCACCCTTCTCGCAAACCTTTCCAGATAGTCCATCAGCTGATCCGCCCCGCGCGCCGCGTCGGCCTCGTTGCCGGATGCAATGGCCTGCGCCATCACCAGATGCGCCTGGGCGCCCTCGGCAATCTCGCCCTCGTGCTGGTAGGCGTACCAGAAGCGCCGGCACTGCACGATCAGCGGCACCACGGCCTTCACGGCGGAGCGGTTGCGGCAGGCGGCGTGGTTGATATGGTCGAGCGCCTGGTCGGCGGCCATGTATTCGTCGAGGTTGCCGCGCTGGGCCGCCTTGACCATCTTCTGGGCGCTGGCCAGCAGCGCCTTGCGCTGGACGTCGGTGGCGCGGCGGGCGGCGTGGGTCGCAATCAGCCGTTCGAGCACACGCCGCGTGGCGATGACGTCCAGGTGGTCCATGACGTCGATGGTCGAAACCATCAGGCCGCGGCGCGGCTGCTGGACCACGAGCCCGATCGACACCATGCGCATCAGCGCCTCGCGTACCGGCGTGCGGCCGAGTTCGGTCAGTTCGGCCAGTTCGGCCTCCACGACCGGGCTGCCCGGGGCGATCTCCAGCTTGGAGATCAGGGTCTCGATCTTGTCGTAGGCAACGTCTGCGGCGCGCCGCTTGCCGATGTCGGCGGCGGGCGCGCCATTGCCGGGAGTCTTGGGTGTAGGCATCTCGTACAGGAAAGCCGCGTGGCGCACGCGTGGCGGGCGCACCGCCCCGTCGGGCGGCGCTGACATTATGCCGTAGCGCGCGGCGCCACCACGGACGGGCTCAGAGCGTGGCGCCGATCTTGCGCAGTTCGGGAATGGCCGGGGCCTTGGCCACCCACATGGCATCGAATTTCTGGATCGCGGGCTGCGGATCGTAGTTCGACGCGCTCTTGAAGGTCACCGACGACTGCTTGAGCTTCTCGATCAGGCCGGCCTCGGTGGTCACGATGTCGTTGATCTGGTTGTTCAGGGCCTGCGTCACCAGCGCGCGCACGAGATCCTTGTCCCGGGCGTCGAGCGTGGCCCAGATGCGTCCCGACACCAGCGGCGCGAACGGCATGAACAGCGCGTTCATCGGCAGCAGCGATTTCGAGATCTTGTCGTAGCGCTGGTTCCAGGACAGTTCGATGTCGGCCTCCAGGCCATCCACCTGGCCGTTGGTCATGGCGTCGAAGACCGCTGGCGTGGGAATCGGCGTCGGCGCGGCGCCCAGCATCGAGTAGAAATCGCGGTAAACCGGCGTCGGGTTGATCCGCAGCTTCATGCCCTTGAGGTCGTCCGGCGTGTTGATGTCGCGCGTGGCAAACACCACGCGCATGCCCGTGATGCCCCAGCCCAGGCCGATGGTGCCCGTCTCGCGCGGCAGCGCATCGAGCAGCTTCAGGGCCGCCGGTGTGCGCACCAGCCTGGCCACGCTGCCCGTGGAGCGCACCAGGTAAGGCGCGTTGATGGCGGCCACGCTGGACACACGCGAGCCAAGCTCGGCGGCCTGGATCCAGCCCATGTCGAGCGCGCCGGACTGGAGCTGCTGCATCATCGCGGCTTCGTTGCCGAGCTGGCCCGAGTGGAACACCGTGGCGCTGAGGCGGCCCTGGGTCTCTTTCTTCAGCGATTCGCCGAACGCCACGGCGGCACGGTTCCACGAGTGCCCGGCCGGCGTGATCAGGCCCAGGCGGAACTCCTTCTGCGTGGCGGCGCGCGTGGTGGATGTGATCACCATGGGTGCGGCGGCCGTGGCCACGGCGGCGGTCTGGAGGAAACGGCGGCGGGTGAAGAGGGCGGTCATGGCAGGCTCCTGGGCTTTCGGTTCGACGGGGGGATGCGGCGAAGGGTTGAAGGTGGACGGACTCAGTTCAGCAGTCCGATGGAAAGGCTGGGGAACAGCGACAGCAGTACCAGGCCGACGCACGAAATCACGAAAAACGGCATCGTGATCATGAACATCTTGCCGGGCTTGGCGCCGGTGACGGCGGAGGCAACGAAGAAACTGAGGCCCACGGGCGGCGACATCAGCCCGAGCACCAGGTTGATGACGATCACCACCCCGAAATGGCGCGGGTCGATGTGGTAGACCTCGGTGGCCACCGGCAGCAGGATCGGCACGGTCATGATCAGGCCCGGAATGCCGTCGATCACGGTGCCGATGATCAGCAGGATCACGTTGGCCAGCAGCAGGAACTGGACCGGGTTGTGCGCCACCGTCTGGATCCACGCCGCCACCATCTGCGGGATCTTCCCGTAGATCAGCAGCCACGAGAACACGGCGGCGGCGGCCACCAGGAACAGCACGATGGCCGAGTAGATGGCCGAGCGCAGCAGGATGGCCGGTAGCGTGCGGAAGTCGAACTCCTTCGTCACGTAGCGGCCCACCAGCGCGGCGGCCACGGCGCCCACGGCGGCGGCTTCGGTCGGGTTGGCCACGCCGCCGAGGATGGAACCGACGATCACGATCGGGATCAGCAGCGTGGGGCTGGCCGTCAGCACGGTCATGGCCCGCTCGCGCAGGCTCTTGCGGGCGCTGCGCGGGTAGTTGTAGAACAGGCCCATGATGGCGATGATCACGAAGAACAGCACGGTCAGCAGCACGCCGGGCAGGATGCCGGCGATCAGCATGTCGCCCACGGCCACCTGCGCCAGCACGCTGTAGACCACGAACATCACCGATGGCGGGATGATCGGGCCCAGCATGCCGCCGTAGACGGTCAGGCCGGCGGCGAAGGTCTTGTCGTAGCCCTGTTTCTCCATCTCGGGCACCATGACCTGCGCCATGATTGCCACCTGCGCCGTGGCCGAGCCGATGATCGACGACACCAGCATGTTGGCCAGGATGTTCACGTAGGCCAGCCCGCCCTTGACCGAGCCGACGAAGGCCATCGACAGGTCCACCAGCCGGCGCGTGATGCCGCCGCTGTTCATGATCTCGCCGATCAGGATGAACAGCGGGATGGCGATCAGGCCGTAGCTGTCCACGCCCGCGAACATCTGTGTGGGGAATGACTGCAGCAGCACGGTATCGCCGGTGGCGAAGATGAAGGCCAGCCCGGACAGGCACAGGCAGATGCCGATCGGCACGCCGGCCAGCAGCACGGCGCAGAAGAAGAGGGTGGTCACCATGTCAGTTCACCGCGTCGGAGTTGCCGACCTGGAATTCGGGGAAGGTGCGGCGCGGCGCCAGCTCCAGGTCTTCGAGCAGGTTGGCCAGCGCGTGCAGGCTGATGGTCAGCGCGCACAGCGGCATGATCAACTGCAGCACCCATACCGGCCATTCCAGCGTCTGCGTGTGTTCGGTGTAGAGGAAGTTGAAGGTCTCGGCCGCGAACTCCTTCGCGTCGAAGTGGTAGCGCGCGATGCCCAGCGGGTCCATCCAGAGCCAGCACATCCAGGCAAGCGCCAGCCCGAACACGAGCACGCCGCCCGTGGAGAGCACCTTGGCGGCTTTGGCCGCCTTCGGGCCGAGGTGGTCGGTCAGCAGGCCCACGGCGAAGTCGAGCCGCAGCCGCGTCATGACCGAGGCGCCCACGAACGTGAGCCACACCACCGCGTAGACCGAGGCCTCGTCCACCCAGTAGAGCGGCAGCCCCGCGTAACGCGTGACCACGTTCAGCAGGATCAGCACCACGAGCAGCGTCATCAGTCCGCCCAACAGATAGCGCTCCACGGCCAGCACGCCGTCCGACAGCGCGAGCAGGCAGCGCACGGGCAGGGCTACCGGCGGGCTGGCGGGTGCTTCGGCATCCGCTGTGAGGGAGGGGTCGGGCATTGCGGGAGGCTCCATGTCGGTGGCCGCCGGGCGCCCCCC
This sequence comes from Cupriavidus agavae, assembly GCF_004217045.1. Taxonomy (GTDB): domain Bacteria; phylum Pseudomonadota; class Gammaproteobacteria; order Burkholderiales; family Burkholderiaceae; genus Cupriavidus; species Cupriavidus agavae. The sequence goes on along the minus strand of NZ_SGXM01000002.1, from coordinate 215,609 downwards.
GCCATGTGCCGGTGCAGGGATGCGCGGCAGCGGGGCATGGGCGGGCGATTGGCGGATATTTCAAATATATTTGCGAGGACTGCAGCAAGTTGGGTGCCAGTGGCCGTGTGGACGGCCACCGGGCCACCGGCCCGGCTTGCGGGCGCTCAGGGCACCGACTGGTACTGCGTGGGGCGCGTCTCCAGCGCCTGGCGCACCACGCGCTCGACAAACGCGCGCTCCTCGCCCACCAGCGGCAGGCGCGGGCGGCGCATGTGCTCCGTGCCCACGCCGACCAGCGCATCGATCAGCTTCAGGTTCTGCACGAGCTTGTTGGAGACATCGAGATGGAGCATCGGTGTCATCCACTGGTAGAGCTTGAGTGCCTTGCCGAATTCACCGGCCTTCATCAGATCGAACAGGGCCACGGTCTCGCGCGGGAAAGCGCAGCCCACGCCCGCCAGCAGGCCATCGCAGCCGAGCGCCAGCCCTTCGTAGGCCAGGTCGTCCACGCCCATGAAGATCTGGTAGCGGTCGCCCACGGTGTTGCGCAGGTCGGTCACGCGGCGGATGTCGCCGGTGCTCTCCTTGACGGCCGCCAGCCACTTGCAGTCGGCCAGTTCGGCCATGTGCTCGGGCTTCAGGTCCACGCGGTACGCCACCGGGTTGTTGTAGACCATGACCGGCTGCTGGGCGGCCTCGGCCATGGCGCGCACGTTCTGCATCGCCTCGCGCGCATCGGCGACGTAGATCACGGACGGCATCACCATGAAACCGGCCACGCCCAGCTTGTTGGCGCCATCGATATAGCGCAGCGCGTCGCGCGTGCTGGTCTCGGACACGTTGGCCAGCACCGGAATGCGGCCGTCGGCGGCTTCCAGCGCGATCCGGGCCACGTCGAGTTTTTCTTCCGGCGAGAGCGTGCTGGCCTCGCCCAGCGAGCCGCAGGTCACCAAGCCATGGATGCCATTGCGGATCTGGAAGTCAATGTGACGCATGGTGCCTTCGGCGTCGATGCGCTCGTCGGCATGGAACTTGGTGGTGATGGCCGGGAAGATGCCGGTCCAGCGGGGATTGCTCATGAAAACTCCTCGGGTGAAAACACAGGGGAACGCGTCGCAAATATCCTGTAAATATATTTAGGATATCTTGCGAGAAAGTTCTAGCAAGAGCAATGCCAGTGAAATCCCTGATTGGCGGGATGGGGGAAGGGTGGTCGAGCGCGACGCCGGTGCGCGTCTTGCACCGCACCGGCGAACGCGGCACCGAAGCCGTGCCGGACTAGCGCCCGGCCCAGAACCGCTGCTGGAGCCCGGCGATCTCGGCTTCCATCTCTGGTACCGGCCCGATCAGTTCAACCGGCTTCTGGCAGTGATCGAACACATAGCGCGAAGGCACGCTCATGGTCGGATTCTCGGCGTGGCTGCCCGTGACCTGCAGCAGCGCATGTTCGGTCATGCCGAACACCACCCGGCCGATATTGGCCCAGTACGCCGTGCCGGCGCACATGCAGCAGGGCTCCACGGTCGTGTACAGCGTACAGCCCCACAGGTACTCCGGCGTGAAGTTGGTCGCGGCCACCCGCGCCAGCGTGGATTCGGCGTGATTGACCGTGTCGATGTTGCACTGTTCCAGCAGCACGGTTTCCTGGTCTGGACCGACCAGGATGGCGCCGAACGGGTGGTGACCCAGGCCGATGGCTCGTTCGGCCACGGCCTGCGCGCGGCGCAGGTGCCGGCGGATCTGGTCGGCGGAGGGGGGCAGGCCCTGGGCGGGCAGCGTGGAATCGGTCATGGTGGTCGTCCTCGGATGGGGCAGCGGAAAGGGCTGGAGGTCAGCACGCATCGTGCCAGATGGCAGGAAAGCTCTGCGGTGCCACGGCGCATGGCATCATGCGCGATCCCATCTTCCCCTATTCATCATGAAATCCGCCCTGATCGTCATCGATGTCCAGCAAGGCCTCTGCGAAGGCGAACACGCCGGGGTGGGCTGGCAGGAAATGGTCGGGCGTATCAACGGGGTGGCTGCCCGGGCCCGGGCGGCTGGAATGCCGGTGATCTTCGTCCAGCATGAATCGGCGTCTGATTTCCTGAAATTCGGATCGCCGCGGTGGCAATTGGCGCCGGGGCTGGCGGCGCAGGCATCCGATCTGCGCGTGCGCAAGACCACGCCCGACTCGTTCCATAACACCGAGCTGGCGGCCCGGCTGGAGCAGCACGGGATAGAGGAACTGGTGATCTGCGGCATGCAGAGCCAGTTCTGCGTGGATACCACCACGCGGCGCGCGCTGGCGCTCGGTTATCCGGTGACGCTGGTGGAGGACGGCCACACCACGGTGGCCGGCGATGACCTGAGCGCGGCGCAGATCGTCCGCCATCACAACCAGACGCTCGCCGGGATCGTCAGTTTTGGCCCGCGTGTCACGCTCAAGCCGGCCGCCGCTGTGTTTGCCGGCGGCGCCTGACCGGTATGACCCGCTTATTCCGCCTTGATGCCCGCGCGCTGTGCCACGGCGCGCATCTTCGGCAGTTCGGATTCGATTTGCGCCTGCGCCTGTGCCGGCGTGCCGTAGCGCGGCTCGAAGCCGGCGTCTTCCAGTTGCTTGCGCGTCGACGGGTCGGCCAACGTGTCGCTGAACGCCTTGGTGAGCTTCTGGCGCACATCGTCGGGCAGGCCGCGCGGAGCGGCGAGGATCGACCAGGCGTCGATGTCAACGCCGGGGATGCCGGCTTCGGCAGCGGTCGGCACGTTCGGCAGTTGCGCCGAACGGCGTGCCGTGGTGACCGCCAGCGCCTGGATCTTGCCGGCCTTGATCTGGGGCGCCACGGCCGTCACTGTGTCGATGGCCAGCGGAATCTGTCCGCCGAGCAGGTCGTTCATCGCCGGTGCGCTGCCTTTGTACGGCACGTGCACCAGCTTCACACCGGCGCTGTTCCAGAGCAATTCACCAGCGAAATGCGCCGTGCTGCCTTGCCCGAACGAGCCGTAGCTGTACTTGCCCGGCTCTGCCTTGGCCTTGGCGACGAGGTCGCGCAGGTTGTGGATGCCAGCCTTCGGATTGGCAACCAGCACCAGCGGCAGGCGCGTGGCGAAGCCGATCGGCTCGAAGCTCTTGATGGGATCGTAGGGCAGGTTCGACTGCAGCGCCGGGTTGATCGTGAAGGTGGTGGTGCCGGCGGTCAGCAGCAGCGTGTAGCCATCCGGCGCCGCCTTGGCGACGTATGCCGCGCCGATCACGGTGCCGGCGCCCGCGCGGTTCTCGACGACCACCGGCTGGCCCAGGCGGTCGCCCAGCTGCTTGCCGAGCAGGCGCGCCAGCACATCGGTGGCGCCGCCGGGCGGGTAGGGGGCGACAAGACGGATCGGCCGGGAGGGGTAGGTCTCGGCAGCCGCGCCGCCGGAAACGGTGACGCCGAGCGCCAGGGAGAGCAGGGTACTGCGCAGAACGAAGCGGGAAGACATGGGGACGACCGTACTGAGAGGCCGTGCAGGTTACCCCGACTCGCGCCAGGGTCAAACGACCGATCCGCAATATGGATATAACGGCAGTCCGGTCGCCCCGTCAGTTCCCAAACGCTTCACCCGAACACCACCAGCGGCACCCCCGCATGCACCGGCGAGGGCAGCACGCTGGCCGGCATGCCGTAGACCCGGGCCAGATTCTCGGGCGTCAGCACGTCGGCCGGCGCGCCGTAGGCGGCGGTACGGCCCTCGGCCAGCAGCAGGAGGCGGTCGCACCAGCGCGCGGCCAGGTTCACGTCATGGAGCACGACGAGTACGGCCAGCCCATCGGTGCGGCTCAGCGTCTTCACGGCATCGAGCAGCAGCAACTGGTGCCGGGGATCGAGGCTGGAGATCGGCTCGTCGAGCAGCAGCGCGCGATAGGCGCCAACGTCGCGGCAGGCCAGCACCTGTACCAGCGTGCGGGCAAACTGCACGCGCTGCTGTTCGCCGCCTGACAGGCTCTGGTAGTCGCGCGTGGCCAGCGCCAGCACATCGGCCAGCCCCAGTGCGCGGCGGATCAGCGCATCGAGCGCCGGACGGCCGAGCTCCGGGAACGGATAGGCGCCCATGGTGACCACCTCGGTCACATCGAGATCGAAACCGAGACCTGGCGATTGCGGCAGCACGGCGCGCGTACGGGCCAGATCGGCCACGTGCCAGTCCTGCAACGGCCGCCCGCCGAGCGAGAGCGCGGCATCGTCGGCCGGAATTTCCCCGGCGAAGGTGCCGAGCAGCGTGCTCTTGCCGGCCCCGTTGGCACCCAGCACGCCGAGCACCTCACCGGCCGGCAGTTGCAGGTCGATGCCGGACAGCACCTCGCGCCGCCCGCGTTTGCAACGTAGATTGTCTGCGCGCAGCATGTCAGCGTCCTTTCCGTATCAGCATCCAGAGCAGGAATGGCCCGCCCACGAGGCTGGTCACGATGCCGATCGGCAGTTCGGCCGGCACGACCACGGTGCGCGACAGCCAGTCGGCCAGCGTCATGGCGATGGCGCCACCGGCCAGCGTGTTTGGCAGCAGCCAGCGATGGTCGGCGCCCAGCGGCATGCGCACCAGGTGCGGCACCACCAGCCCGACGAAGGAAATCGTGCCGGTCACGGCGACGATCGGCCCCACCAGCAACGCGGTCAGGACGATCAGCCGGCGGCGCAGCCGTTTCAGGTTGAAACCCAGATGCTGCGCCTCGCGCTCGCCGAGCAGCAGCGCGTTCATGGCGCGCCAGTCGCGCAGCAGCAGTGCACACAGCACGGTGACCAGCGGTACCAGCCACGCCAGCATCGACCACGTGGCGCCGGCCAGGCTGCCCATGTTCCAGAACGTGAGGTTGCGCAACTGTACGTCGCTGGCCTGGTAGGTAAAGAAACCGACGATGGCCGCGCAGATCGCATTGATGGCGATGCCGGCCAGCAGCAGGTTGGCGGCGCCGCCCCGGCGCGAGCCCAGGCGGTAGGCGAAGGCGGTGGCGACGAGGCTGCCGACGAATGCCGCCGGCGCTACGCCGGCCAGCCCTTCGGCGCCCAACACGATGGCCGCCACGGCACCGGCCGCGCCGCCGAGCGAAATGCCGATCAGGCCCGGTTCTGCCAGCGGGTTGCGGAACAATGCCTGCATGACGGCGCCAGACAGCGCCAGCGCGGCGCCCACGGTCACCGCCAGCACGATGCGCGGCAGCCGTACTTCGATCAGCACGTTGCGCCACATGGCGTCCTCGCCATCGACGGAGGCCGACCAGAGCAGCGGCAGCAACTTGCCATGCGGAATGGACAGCGCGCCGCTGGCCGCCGCCCACAGGGCGGTGAAGACCAGCATCGCGCACAGGGCGGTGAAGACGCCCAGCCGGTGCGCCCGCATCAGCGCGCCGCCGTCTGCGGCATGGCCAGGCCGGTCTGCAGCAGGCGCAGCGCTTCGGGCAGGCGGGGGCCGAAGCCGAGCAGCAGCAGGTCGTCCATCACCACGATGCGCTTGTTGCGCGCGGCAGGGGTGGCGTTGATGCCGGGCTGGGCGAGGAATGCGGCCGCGCTGCCGCTGGCGCCGACCGACATCGTCGTGGTGACGATGACATCGGGCTTCAGCGCGGCGGCCGCCTCGGCCGAGAATGGCTTGAAGCCGGTCTGGTTGCCGAGCACGTTGGTTGCGCCGGCCAGCCGGAGCATGGCGTTGCCGGCGGTGTCGCTGCCCACGGCCTGCATCTTGCCGGTGTGGCTGCTGACCATCAGCACGCGCACCGGGGCGGTCACGGGCTTGATCTCGCGCAGTTCGGCATGGAGCTTGTCTACCAGGGCGCGGCCCCGCTCGGGCACGTCGAGCGCGGCGGCGGTGCCGAGGATGCGCTGGTCCAGCGCTTCGAGCGTGGGTTCGGATGGCAGCGTCACCACCTTGCTGCCGAGCTTCCTGACCTGTTCCAGCGCCTGCGGCGGGCCGCTCTGGTCAGAGGCCAGCACGAGGTCGGGCTTCAGGCTGGCGATGCCCTCGACCGAGAACGAGCGGTAGTAACCGACCTTCGGCAGCCTGGCGGCCGATGCCGGGTAGATGCTCGACGAATCGGCGCCCACCAGGGTCTGGCCGGCGTCGAGCGCATAGACGATTTCGGTGACCGCACCACCCAGCCCGACAACGCGGGCAGGCGGCGCGGCCTGGGCAATACCTGCCGCGCACAGCAGGGACAACAGCGCAGGGCGCAGCAGTTTCATCTTGCTTCCTTGGTTCCTTGGTTCCTTGTTGCAGCGACAGCCGATGCCGTCAGGCGGCCAGTGCCACCGGGCACAGCGATTCGAGCAGCGCCCGCCAGGCCGGCAGTTCCGGCTTGCCGGGCTTGCGCTCGCCGAAGAACTGGACGATCAGCTCGCCGCTGGCGCCATAGAGCTCCAGCGACGTGACCCACCCGTCGACCGTGGGCTTGTTGACGACCCAGCTCGACACCACGGCCTCGGTGTTCAGGTGCAGGTTGAACTTCTCGTCCAGCACGTTGAACCAGGGGCCGGTACGCACCAGTTTGTGCACCGGGCCGGTGTGGATCTGCACGATGCCGCGGTTGGCGACGAAGCACATGATCGGCAGTCCCGAATCGGCCGCACGCTGCAGCACCGTTTCCACGGCCACGTTGTCCACCTGTTGCGCCAGGTCGTTGCCCGCCGTGCGCAGCGCGCCGAGACGGGACACCTTGAACTGCCGCAGCATGGCGAAGAAATCGTGGGTGTCCTTCAGGCCGCGCCAGTGCGAGCGGAAGGCCTCGCCATCGGCGGGCGCGTCGGCTTCCTCGGCGGCCGTGACACGTTCCACCGTGACCGGGGCCACCCCGTCCACGGCGTGGCGTGCGATGAACGCCTGCCACGCCTCGGCGTTGCTGGACTCGGTACGGTAGACCTTGTGCACCGCCTCGCCGGCCTTGTCGAAGAACTGGATGCTTTCGCGCCCGTTCTCGGTCACCGCATAGAAGTGGCGCCACGCGCCGAAGAACATGCGCAGGTCGATGTCCGGACCGAGCACGATACCCATCGGGCCCTCGGCCTCGATCCCCTGGTACTCGCCATGCCGCTCGTGCACGGCATTGTCGTTGCGCGACAACGCCATGACCGGGCCCAGCGTGGCGAGGTCACGGAACAACTGCTGCGCCGTGCCACCAAGCTGCCGCGTGGTGACGCCACAGCCGGCGGCCACCAGCTCGGCCTCGCTCACGCCGAGCCGCTGGGCGCGGTCGCGGATGCGAAGCCTGGGCTGGGCCTCGCTCAGTTCCTGATGACGCTGGCGCAGTGCGTCGATGCCTTGTTGTTCCATGTCAGGGGTTCCGTTGCGTCAGTCTCAGGGCTGGACGTCGAAGTTGATGGTCCAGGTTTGCTGGCTCGTGTTCACGTTCGGATCGGCGTAGGCGATCTTCGTGAGATGGAAGCGGGCGTAGGTGCTGCCCTCGCCACCACGGATCAGGCCGCCTGCGTCGGGGTTCGCCGAGATCAGGTGAGCCACCGCCGGGAGGCCGGCTGCGGCGGCTGCCGTCGTGGTCGGGTAGTACGTGAACCAGCCGTAGTTCAGCGGGCTCGGGTAGGTGCCCGTGTAGTTGGCCGGGTTCAGGGCCGATGCCGTGGCGTCCTTCTTCCACTGCGCTGCCGAGGCCGGCAGGGCCATGTCCGACGCGGTCAGGTCGGCCAGCGTGGTGGTCAGGGCATTCACGTTGGTAAAGGACGAGGCAACCGGCTTGCCGGCGGTGTCGTAGAAGCCAGCCGGCGTCTTGCCGAGGAAGCCCGCGACCGTGCCCGAACCCGACTCGCCGCCGTTGAGCTTGACGTTGTAGCGGTTGAACGCGATGTGCCAGGTGCCCGTCGAGGTGGTGGTCGTGCGGTTGACCAGGTCGTAGTAGACCCAGTCAGCCGACGCGTTGACGTTGGCCGTGTACACGTTGCCCGGGGCGTTGCGGTCGACGAAGCGGAAGCTCGGGTAGCCGGACGTGGTGCCGCCCGCGCCGCCGTAGTAGCCCGTCACCTGCAGGGCGAAGACGGTGGACGGCGTGGCGCCCGTGGCATCGGCGTTCGCGCTGTTGGTGGTGATGAGGAAGGTCCGGAACGTCGGGTACAGCGAGTGGTCGGTGGCCGCGCCGGTCACGCCGTATTCGAAGATGGCCGAGGCGATATCGTTGCTGCCCGAGAACACGCTGCTGGCGGAATCCTTCAGGAAGACGGTGGCGGGCAGGGCGCCGCTGACGGGGTCGGTCGTGGCGTTCTTCCAGTCCGACAGCTGCGTCCAGGTGTGGTCGAACGGGCCGCCGAAGGCGCCGCCGTTGCCGGTGCCGCTGGTGCCGCTGTTGGTCCAGAGCTTGGCGGTGCGGCCGCCCGTGTCGGTCTTGACCATCAGGTCCCAGGCCGTGCCCGAGCAGGCGATCTGCGCCTTGGCGTTGAAGTCGTAGCACAGCGAGCCGCCGGCGGCCGGCAGCGCGAAGCTCCATTCCGCCGATTGCGTGAACGCCGTGGTTGCTGCCGGCGGGGTCGTGGTGCCGCCGCCGGTATTGGTGTTGCCGCCGCCGGTTGCCGGTGCGGTCGTGCCGCCGTCATCGCCACCGCCGCCGCAGGCAGCGAGGGCCAGTGCCAGCGTGGCGACGCCGAGCGCGCCGAGCGCGCGGCGGTGCAATACGAGAGTATCGTTCTTCATGGTGCTTCCCCGTTGGTTTCTTGTTAGCGGACGACGTCGACCTTGAAACGTGCGCCCAGGTAGATAAAGCGCCCCGCCACGGGCCCGAAGTCACTGGCATTCGCAAAATCGCGTTGGCGATCGAACAGGTTGTTGACGCCAACGAAGGCGGTCACGCTCTTGCCGATCTTCTGGTTCAGCACCAGGTCCACCGTGCCCCAGCCCGGCGACCGCGCGCCGGTGGCGGAATCGGTCAGTTCGCTGCTCTGGAAGCGGGCGCGGGTAGTCAGTTCGGTGGACGGAAAGATGCGCCAGTCGGCGCCCAGGCGGCCCATGTGGCGCGGGCGGCGGGTCAGCTCGGTGCCGGTGTTCAGGTCTTCGGTGTCCGTGAAGGTGTAGGCAGCGGTCAGGTTCAGCGTGTTGGTGGCGCGCCAGCGCAGCGACGTCTCGGCGCCCTGTGTCTTGGCGCGGGCCACGTTGCGGTAGGTGTAGACGGCAATCCCGTTGACCATCGCAAAGTTGGTCATGTCGGTCTGGATCAGGTCCGAGACGCGGTTGTAGAACAGGTTCACGTCGGCCGTGACACGTTCGCGCCAGGTCAGCTGGCCACCGAACTGGAAGCTGTTCGACGACTCGGGCTTGAGGTCCGGATTGCCCAGCACGATGTAGCCCAGCGAGCTGTGGTCGAACAGGTAGTGGCGTTCCTTGAGGTTCGGTACGCGGTAGCCCTGGCCGTAGTTGGCGCGCAGCACGCCCTTCCAGTCCTCGCTCGACAGCAGGTTGGCACGCACGCCCACCTTGGGCGCGAAATGGCTGCCAAAGTCCGAATCGTGCTGGCCCCGCAGCCCGAAGACCATTTCCCAGGTGTCGTTCAGGATGACGTCGTTCTGCAGGTACAGCTCGCCGGCCGTCCGCTCGGCACTGCCCGCGCCAGCCAGTTCCGAGGCGCCATTGACGGTCTGGTTCAGCGTCTCGCGATGGAAATCGCCGCCGAACTGCCACAGTTGGCGATACCAGGCCGGCAGGTCGAACTGGGCCGAAACGTGGTCGGTCTGCTGCGCCGAATTCCGCTGCGAGGTCTGGAAGCCGTTCGAATACTCGCGCGAGGTGCTGTCGTAGGTCTCGTGTACGCCGGCCAGCCGGGCGCGTACGCCGTTATCGAAGGCCCACTGGCCGCCATAGGTATAGCGGTTGCGGTCGATGTCCTCGGTCTTGCGCTGCGGCACATAGGCGGGCGGCGCGTAGTAGCGGTAGCGCTGTTCGTCGGTCTCGCGGTAGGCGCTGGCGTCGAACCAGAACTTGCCGGCCTTGCTCGGCAGCCATTCCAGGCGGCCGGCGTACTGCTCGCGCCGGATCTTGTCGCCGTGGCGTGTCCAGCCGTCCGAGTCGACGGCGAACCCCTTGTTGTCGAGCGCATCGGCGCTGATGCGGGCACGGATCTGCTCGGTGCCGCCTTCGAGCCGTATATTGCCGTGCAGCGCGCCCGGCGAGCCGTCGGCATTCTGGCCGCCGTACGTACCGGCATCGGCGGTGACGGCGCCGGAGAAGCCCTTGGCGATCGGGCGTGTAATCACGTTCACCACGCCACCCATGGCCGAACTGCCGTACTGCGCCGAGCTTGCGCCCTTGACCACTTCGATATGGTCGACTTCGGTGAGCAGGTATTGCGAGACATCGACCGTGGAGCCGGTGCTGGCGGTAATGGGCAGGCCATCGATCAGGATCAGCACCTGGTCGGCCGTCATGCCCTGCAGCGTGACTTCGTAGCCCGATTTGCCGTGAATCTCGCGCAGTTGCAGGCCGGGCACGTTTTCCAGCGCGTCCTTGAGCGTGCGGGCATGGGTCCGCTCGATCTCCTGGCGGTCCACCACTTCGGTGCGGATCGGGGTTTCGTCGAGCGTCTTTTCCGAACGCGTGCCGGTGACCACCACCGTCGACAGGGACGTGTCCGCAGCAACTGGCTGGGCTCGGAGATGCGGCGCGGTGGACAGCAAAGTGCCGGCGACGACGGCAAGGTATTTCAGACGCATGAAGGGGGCGGACCTGCTCGTTTGAGAACAGACACGAATGATAATGATTCTGATCCGCAGTTGTATTAACTTTCCTTAACCCTGTAAAAGTGTCCGAAACGTCGGTTTTCGGTAGTACAAAGCGCCTCATGCTGCGCTTTAAACGCGTCTCTTTCGCAACAACTTGTAAGCGCGTGCACCAAAAAGTGATGCGTGACATCCGTGCAAACTGTTACACTCCGAGCGCTTTTCTTACAAAGCGTCTGCTGTCAAAACGAAAATAATTGCTCGGGGTGTCAGGTATGCGTTTCGCAATTCCGCTGTCTTTTTCGTCAATTCTGATGCTTCTGGCCTGCGCGCAGACGCCCGCCGACCAGCTCGCTCCGCGCTCGCAGACGGTTCGCATCTGCAACGGCAACGCCTGTACCGACCAGGACCGGCGCATCTCCACCTGGCAGGACGTGCCGGCCACGGAGGCCGAGCGCCGCATGCAGGCGCTGGCGCAGAAAGCCGAAGGCAATCCGAATGCAGCGTATGACCTCGGGCTGCGCCTGCTGCGCGGCGACGGGGTGGAACGCAACACGTACCAGGCGCTGGAATGGCTGCGCAAGGCCGGAGACAACGGCCACATGCAGGCACAACTGGCGCTGGGCCGCATCTACCTGATGGGTTTCGAGGAAATGGGTTCCGACCCGGCCGAAGCCGAGGGTTGGCTGATCCGTGCCGCCGCCAAGGGCAGCAAGGAGGCCGAGCGGCTGATTCCGCAGGCGCAGGCCGCCAAGAAAGACGAACAGAGCCTGTATCAGGTGCGCGAGGCGTACCGGAAGTCCTGGATCACCTGGTACAGCAGCTATCCGTACTACTGGGCATGGGGTCCTGCCGGCTGGTATCTCCGCTAGCCGCCCCGCCCGTTCTCTTTCCACCCATCAATCGAAACGTTATGCCCAAGATCACTTCCTTGCGCGCGGCCGCCCTGGCTGCCTCCATGTTCATGGCCGGCTGCGCCGGCATGCCGGGCGCTGGCGGCAGCATCAGCACCGGAACCGCCCCGACGGCCGCGACGGGCGCCGCGGGTGGCGCAACCAGCGTGAATGCCAACCCGTCCCTGGAGCGCTGCGATGCGCCGCTGGGCACGCTGGCGGTGGATGACGGCCGCGGCAAGGAGTGGTACGCAAGCTTCGGCGCGGCAACCAAGATCACGACGATCGAGCCGCTGATCCGCCTGGCCGTGCAGCAGTCGAACTGCTTCGTGATCACGTCGGTGGGTAACAACCGCACGGAAAGCAAGCTCTCGGCGATTACCGACAAGCAGCGCAACTCGGGCGAATTCCGCGCGGGCTCGAAGCAGCAGAAGGGCCAGCGCGTGGCAGCCGATTTCTACATGGAGCCGGCCATCATCATCGACAACGACGCCACGGGCCAACTGGCCGTGGGCGTGGGCAGCCTGTTTGGCGCGGCCGGCGCACTGGTGGGCGGTGCCATGGCGAGCAAGGCTTCGGTGGTGACGCTGACCACGTTCGACATTCGCTCGGGCGTGCAACTGTCGATCTCGGAAGGCAACGCCACGGCTACCAACTTTGGCGCCGCGATGGGCGCCTTTGGCGGCGGCGCGGCCGGCGGCCTCGGCGGCTTCTCGCGCACGCCGGAAGGCAAGGCCACCGTGGCAGCGTTCATGGACGCCTACAACAACATGGTGATCTCGCTGCGCAACTACAAGGCGCAGGAAGTGAAGGGCGGCCTGGGACGCGGCGGCCGCCTCAAGGTGGGTTCGTAACCCTTCAAGGAAGGCTGCTCCGGTGTTTGCGCCGGAGAGGGCAACAAGAAAGCTCCGGTTCTCCGGAGCTTTTTTGCATTGCGCGCCACACGGCCAGACGGGTGTGCGTTCGTGCGGCCGTGCGCGGCATCAGGGCAGCACGATCTTGCGAATGATGTTGTTGCCCAGTTCGGCGGCGTACAGGTTGCGGGCGCTGTCGATGGCCAGGCTCCACGGGGACCAGAAGGTTGCCGAAGGGCCATCTCCATCGACGCTTCCGTTGGACAGGCCCCCGGCGATCGTCGTGACCACGCCGGCCGGCGTGATCTTGCGGATCGTGCTGTTGCCCTTCTCGGACACATAGACGTTGTTGTCGCTGTCCACCGCGATGCCCTGTGGCAGGTAGAACTGCGCAGCAGTGCCAGTGCCGTCGGCACGTCCCAACGTCGTCGAGCCCGCCAGCGTCGTGACCACGCCGGCCGGCGTGATCTTCCGGATCATGTGGTTGTTCATGTCGGCCACATAGACGTTGCCGGCGCTGTCGACCGCGATGCCGGACGGCGTATAGAACGACGCAGCGGCTCCCGTGCCGTCGGCATGCCCGTAGAGCGTGGTTCCCGCTACCGTGGTGACCACGCCGGCGGGGGTGATCTTGCGGATCATGTTGTTGGCGCTGTCGGCCACGTAGAGGTTGCCCGCTGTGTCGATGCAGATTGCAAAGGGTTCGCGGAAGCCGGCGGCCGCGCCGGTGCCGTCGGCGGAGCCAAACGTGGTCGAGCCTGCGAAGGTCGTGACGGCGAGGGAGGTATCGATCTTCCGGATCTGATGGTTCATCTGGTCCGCCACGTAGAGATTGCCGGCCGCATCGATGGCCAGACCCGACAGGTACCTGAAGCTTGCTGCCGTACCTGTGGCGTCAACGGACCCGGGTCCGGAGCCCGCGATCGTTGTCACCACGCCAGACGGCGTGATCTTCCGGACGCGGTGGTTGGCGTTGTCGGCGACGAAAACATTGCCGAGTGCATCCACGGCCATGCCGGCTGGCTGGCTGAAGCGCGCCGCGGTTCCCGTCGCATCGAGGTAACCCATGATTCCGCTGCCTGCGAGCGTGGACACCTGGGCCGCAGCCGGCGGATTGTTGACACAGTCCACGCTGACGTCCGTCACGTCGGCGGCTGCGGTACCACTGCCGTGGGTCACTGTGCAGGTCTGGCCGGTTGGCTGTGTACCGACGGTGACAGCGTAGAGGTCCGTCACGGCGGTCGAGAACTTGAACGCGCCATTGGCGGACAGCGTGAGGGCGTCAACGCCGTTGTTCTGCAGCACGACCGATGCAGCGGCGGCGAGACCGGAGAGCGTGCCGCCCACCGTGTAGGTGACGGGAACGGGTACCGCGGGAACGACCGGGACGACCGGGGTCGTGTCGGTTTGGGGGGCAGGGGTGCTGGCGGACGGATTGTCGCCACCACCGCAACCGGACAGAACGGCAATACCAAGTACGAGCGTCAATGCCCGCGTGTGCTGCTTGAGGCGGCTGTTTGCTTCCATGATTTCGTTGTGCGAGAGAGCGGATAGGGCTTGGGCTTCTGGCCCCACGGGCCATCGCTCTTTATCGGCACAACGCCAGAGGATCTTGATGCGGCCAGACAGGACGCCAGGCCGTGCAACCCGGCAGCCACACCCGTGCACGATGACCGGGACTTCGGCGCGAAACACGCCAAGGTGTTACCATGCGTCGGGCTTGCCTCACGTCGCCAGTTCGACGCCAAGGGCATTCGCCGCATCTTTTGACCCACGGCGCGACCGCTTGCGCGCACCCATACCGGTGCCTCCCCTGCGCACGCAGGGTCAATCCCCGCCAGTCATCGTCCCCCCTGACCGGGACCTTGCCTTCCTCCACACCGGCTACCGCGACATCCCTGCACTGGCATCCGTGCCAAGTGGCGTTGCTCGACCGTCCGTAGCCTACCGAGAACTTTTTGAACAACGACAACACTTCATTCACCGTATCCGTCTACCCGATCCAGCAGGAACCGGGTCTCTGGTTCGCCAGCTACATGATCTCCGAGTACCGCAACGGCGCCGAACGTGTGCTCGCCAATGTGTCGATGCGACACGCCACGTTCGGGTCGGAAGCCAAGGCCAAGCATGCCGCGCGGCATGCCGGCGACAGTGCCGTGGCACGCATGCGCCGACGCTCGTCGGCAAAACGCAATCCGTCCATCCCGAAACTGGCCCCGGCCGCCTGAAGACCCAGGAGAGATCATGGCAAAAGAAGAACTCGTCGAATTCGGTGGCAAAGTCTCCGAAGTCCTGCCCGACAACCGGTTCCGCGTCATTCTGGAGAATGGCTTCGAGGTGTGGGCGTACTCGTCCGGGCGCCTGAAGAAGAACCGCATCCGCGTGCTCGCCGGAGACCGCGTGACACTGGAAATGTCGCCCTATGACCTGACCAAGGGGCGCATCAACTACCGCCACAAGAACTGACGCGCCGGCATTCACGGTGCCGGATAGCGGCGAACAGCTTGTCGCATCATGACGAACTCCTCGGCGACGGTCGGATGCACGGCCAGCGTGGCATCCAGATCCGCCTTGCGCGTGCCGGCCTGCATTGCGGCGGCGATCAGCTGGATCAGTTCGCCTGCCTCGGGGCCCACCATGTGGGCGCCGATTACGCGATCGGTCGGCCGATGCACGACGAGCTTCATCAGTATCTGGCCGCTGCGTCCGGACAATCTGGCCTTCATCGGGTGAAAGCGCGACACGAACACGTCGATGTCACGCGGAAACTCTGCCAGCGCGGCCTCTTCGGAGTGGCCCACCGTTCCCACCTCGGGGGTCGTGAAGACCGCCGTCGGCGTGAACCGGGAGCGGTTCGGCAGTAATCCGGAGCCGAAGAGCCTGTCGGCCAGCGCCTGTCCGTCCTGGATGGCAATGGGCGTCAGTGCGGCAGCGTTGGCGACATCGCCCACCGCATAGATGCCCGGCGCCGTCGTACAGGCCTGGTCGGAGACAACGACGGCGCCCCGCGCGTCTGCCTGCACGCCCGCATTGCCGAGCCGCAGATCCGCGGTGTTGGGACGACGACCGGTGGCACCGAGCACGGCGTCCGCTGTCAGGACCATGCCGTTGGACAGATGTACCGACAGGATGCCAGTGGCAGCACAGCGATCCAGCCGCGCAAGCTCTGCTTCCGCCACGATGTGTATGCCCGACTCGATCAACGCGGCCTGCAGATGCGCCCTGACTTCACCGTCGAACCCCCGCAGCACCTGCGCGCCCCGCATCACCAGCGTGACCTCCGAGCCGAGCAATCGCAGGATGCTGGCGAACTCCAGCGCAATATAGCCAGCGCCCTGGATGACCACGCGCCGGGGCTGCGTTGTCCACCCAAAGAACTGGTTCGAGTTCTCGATCCACTGGCCGCCGGGAATGTCCTGCGGTCCGGCGGGCACCGCGCCCGTGGCTACAAGAATGTGGTCGGCCTGTATTGTCGCGCCGCTGCGTGCGAGTTCCACCGTATGAGGACCCGCAAACACGGCACGGTCGCGGACCACCTCCACGCCGGCACGTTCGAGCATGCCGCCGTACAAGGCTTCCAGCCTGTTCACTTCGCGGTTGACGGCCGCCCCAAGTACACCCCAGTCGAAACGGGTGGCACCGATCTCCCATCCGAATCCCGCAGCGTCCTGCATCTCCGCGGCAAAGCGTGAGGCATACACCATGAGCTTCTTTGGCACGCAGCCGCGAATGACGCATGTTCCGCCGAGACGGTGTTCTTCGACCAGCATCACGCGCGCGCCATGGCCGGCCGCGACCCGTGCAGCCCGGACGCCGCCTGAGCCGCCCCCGATCACCAGCAGATCCTTCTTGATTGTCGACATGCAAGCTTCTCATGACTACCGGTTGCCACGGCGCAGTGCGCGCATGGCGGCCGATGAAAGGCGTCGACCCGCTTACCGGGCGACGCAGTCCCCTGGTTTTTAGCGCTGTGCGCTCAACCCCACCTCTTCGTAGCCGCCGCCGGATTCGTCCGGCCAACTCGTGGCGATCTTGAAAGAGGGGCGCGCGGATAGCGCCGCGTACCATGCGTGCACCCGGGGGCGCTTCGCGGCCGACCAGAAGCCGTCCTGTCCCAGCGCCGACAGCCGGAACATGAAGGGTGCGGCGCAGATGTCGGCCAGCGAGAATTCGCCGACAAGCCACTGTCCCGGGACGAGCCTCTGTTCGAGCTGGTCCAGGAATGTCTCTATCCTCGCGCGCGACGCGGCCAGTTCGGTTTCGCCGATTTCCCCGCGAACCGCTCGCGAATGAAGATCCTGCAAGAACTTCGACGGCCGGCGCGCCGCCTGCTCCCGGAGCGCCTCGTCGCCCCAGCGATTGCGCAGCTTGGGCAGGATGTATTTCACCATCGTCAGCTTCACGATGGCTTCGAAGCCGTCCTCGCAATCCTTGACGAAGCCGCGTACGCGCGCCGCTTTCAGCGGATCTTCCGGCATCAGGGCGATACCCGGAAACGCTGTCTCGATGTATTCGTTGATCACGTTCGAGTCGCGGATGATCTCGCCATCATGGACCAGCGTTGGCACTACGCCCTCCGGGTTGATGGCCAGGTACTCGGGGCGCAACTGGTCGAACTTGAAGAGGTCCACGTACCGGCTGGTCCACGGTACCTTCTTTTCTTCGAGTGCCATGCGCACCCGGACGGAACAGATGGAACTCCAGAAGTGATAAAGCTCGACCATAAAACCTCCACGAGAAAATCGTCAGTGAGATTGAAGACGGGTGTGGCCAATCAGGCGACGCTGGCTGGCGATGGCGCGGGGCGACGCTGTTCGCCGCCCTGTCCTGTGGCGGGATAGGGGTACTGGCGCGGCAGGCGTCCCAGGAACCACGCAGCGCAGGCCAGCACCAGGACGAACGTGGCGAGCGCTGGCCGATAGGAGCCCAGTGCGTCGAAAGCGGCGCCCATCATGAACGGTCCGAGCCCGCTGCCAATCGTGAAGATGGCGAACAGGTAGCCATAGATCTGGCCGAATGCGCGCAGGCCAAAGTATCGGCTCTGCAGGTAAGCGATCAGGTCCACTTCCGCGCCCAGGCCCAGGCCGACGAAGACCGCACCGAGCGCCGTGAGCATGGGGTCACTGCTGAAGAACAGCGTGAGCACGCCGATGGCTGGCAGCGCGACAAAGCCGATCGCCACATACGGACCGAAGAAGCGGTCGAGCAGATAGCCGCACAGCAAACGCCCGACAATCAGCGACGCACCCACGCCGGCAAACAGCTCGACGGCTCGGTTGGCTGGAATGCCCCGATCGGTCAGCAGGGGCACGAGATGCACGATGACCCCATTGGCGACGAGCGGAATACAGAAAAACGTGATGGCAAGTTGCCAGAAATGACGGTCACGCAGGGCCATGCGTGCGTCCATCCCCGGCAGTCCCCCGTCGCAGCTTGCTGTCTGCGCGCTGCGACGCACGTCGGACCCATCGCGGATGAACAGTGCAACCGCGCTGAACGCCACCACGAAAACGGTCAGCCCCACTGCGACATACGCACCGCGCCACCCGAACGTGTCGAGGTAGAGTTGGGTGAGCCGCGGCACGAGGGCGGCGCCCAGACCAACCCCGGTCATGGCCACACCCATCGCAAGGCCCCGCCGGTGGTCGAATGCCGCGGCAACCGCTTTCGCATACGGCAGCGGCGCCTGGCCTGCGCTGAACAAGCCAACCAGCGAGAACATCGCCAGGAACGCATAGGGATTGGCGGGGGCCATCGACATCGCGGCGATGGCCAAGGCAAACAGCGTGATGGCGGTGAGGGTGACGCGCTTGACGCCGCGGCGGTCCATCAGCCTGCCGGCGATCGGCGTACCGATCGCCGCGCACAACGAACCGAGCATGACGGCGGCGGAGACGAGGCTGCGGTTCCAGCCCAGCTCCGCCATGATTGGCTTCATCAGTACGGAAGCCGAGAACTGCAGGATGGTGACATTGCCCACCATCAATCCGATGACGGAACCGAACACGATCCACCATCTGTTCGCGAACACGCTGCGCATTGGTCTCCCCCATCTCGTATTTTTTGTACGGTTGTATAAACAACCATTAGCCTCATTAAAGCGGATAATGTTTGGTTTTGCAACTTAATGGGCGCGGAGTTTGCATAGAGATTTACCCGCATGGAGGGCGGCAGCGCTGGCGTACGAACCACCGCGCAAACCGTCGGGCAAGCGCGGTGGCGGATCTCCACCGGCCGTCAGGCAGCCATGCGCCGATAAGGCGCGGGGGCCAGCGCGAGTGCGTCGGCAAGGTGCGCCAGCAGCGCCGGCAGTTGCGCCGGGTCGCTGACGCCGCCATAGACGTAGTAGTCCGGGCGTACCACGATCAGCCGGACGCCGTGCTCGGCAAAGAAGCGTGCGTAGCGTCCGCTGACGTCGCGCAACACGCGGCCGGGGCGGACCTTTGACGGATCGGTCGTCACGCCCAGCGTGCGTGCGCCGAGGCGGGTGAGCAGGGCGGCGGCGTCCGCGTCGATAAACGCACCGGGATCGGCATCGAGGGCGATCACCTGGAAGCCCGGCGGCACCAGTTCGTCGAAGCGTGCGGTACGCCCGCCGTCCTCGATCTGCCCGTGCACGCCGAGTTGCCCGGCGATGCCCTGTACACCGTAGCCGGTGCTCACGGCGCCGCCGGCGAGTCCGGGGAACGGTGGCAGCGGCGGCACCTCGCCCGCCAAAAATGCGGCGTCGCGGACTGCGGCGGCTTCGGCGTCGGCGATGCAGACGACACGTCCCATCGCGATCGATGCCTCGATCACCGCACGTACCTGTGGCAGGCGCTCGGCGGTGTAGGAGTCGAGCAGCGCATCGGTGGCGATGCCGCGCAACAGCAGGTCCAGGCGCCACGCCAGGTTCCACGCGTCGCGGATACCGGAGCACATGCCCTGGCCCATGAAGGGCGGCATCAGATGCGCCGCGTCGCCGGCAAGCAGCACGCGGCCCTGCCGCCACTGCGACGCCAGCAGCGAACGGAACGTGTAGACCGCGTGGCGCACCAGGCTGGCGTTGCCGGGATGGACCCACGGCGACAGCAATTCCCAGACTTTCGCGGGCTGCTGCAGGTCGTCGATGGTCTCGTGGGGCAGCCGCATGAACTCCCAGCGGCGGTAGCCGGGGCCGCCCGGCACCATCGTCGTGGGCCGGGCCGGATTGCACCACTGACCGATGTCCGGTACGTCGAGCGTCACGCCGGGATTGGGCTGGATATCGACCACGAGCCAGTCTTCCTGGAAGCCAAGGTCTTCCTGGCTGATACCCACGGCCTTGCGCACGAAGCTGTTGGCGCCATCGGCCCCGATCACGTAGCGGGCGCGCACTGTGCGCGTCTGCCCGTCCGGGGTCCATTGGCCATCCCGCATGACGCCGTGCCGCAGTTGCAGCTCGCAGTGGTTGTCGTGCTGCACGAGCGCGGTGACCTCCCAGCCCTGGTTGATCTCCACCGAGCGCTGCGCGCGGGCCTTGCCGTCGAGCAGGGCCTCCAGCAGCGGCTGGTTGAACAGGTAGCCCACGGGACCGTCGCTGATCGATTCGGCGGACCAGTCGATCTCGACCAGCGTGTCCCAGGCGGCGTTGAACCACTGGTAGCGGGCCGAGGGCTGCGAAATCGCCGCCACGTCGTCGCCGATGCCCATGGCGTGGAAGACCCGGCGGATCTCGTGGTCGTGGAACACCGCGCGCGGCAGCGGGTAGAGCGACGGCCAGCGGTCGAACGCTGCCACGCGGTAGCCACGCGCGCCGAGCAGGATGGAGAGGGTCTGGCCCACCGGGCCGTAGCCGACGATGGCCACGTCGAGGGTCTGGGTATCGGTCATGGTGCGTTCCGTAGCGTGGGCGCGCACGCTTGCCTGGCGGCCGACGCGGGTCGGCTGCCATACGGGGGCGTGACGCCAGGAGTGGTTGAATCAGCGCGCGGCGGTGTCCGGCGCTTCGGTGTTATGGATGAAGTCGGGCGGCACGTCCGGGCCCCACTGGTAGAGCGAGTCCTCCGGCGCGAAATCGCCTGCGGGCCACGGGTGGTCGGCGGCCACGAAATCGATGTCGGCCGAGTACTCGTTGAATGAGCCCCACGGATCCTGCACGTAGTGGAAGTAGTTGGAGCCCAGTACGTGGCGGCCCGTGCCCCAGCCGCGCGTGTACCCGGCCGCGGCCATCTGGGCGGCACCCTGGCCGACCATGTCGAGATCGCGCACGTCCCACGCTGCGTGGTGCCACCCGCGCGCGGCACTCCGGGCGAACGCCACGAGGTGATGGTCGCTGCCGTGCGGGGCGTGCGTGAAGGCGATGATGTCGAGCGACTTGTCGGACAGGCGCAGTCCGATGGCCCTGGCGTAGAAATCGATGGCCCGCAGCACGTCGGGCGTGAACAGCAGCACGTGCGAGAGCCGGTCCGGGCGCACCGTCTGCACCTGCGAGCGCACCACCGCACCCCGCGCGTTGGCGCCAGCGCCCACCGTCACGTGCGGGGCCTTGGCGCTGGGGGTCGTCTTGGGGCCCACGCGTACCTGCAGCAGGTTGCCATCGGGATCGTGGAACCAGAGCCCATCGGGTTCGGCGCCCGGCGGCGCGTCGGCCGGCGTGGCGCCTGCCTGGGTTACCTGCCGCGCGAGCGTGTCGAAATCGCGTGCGTAACAGTTGAAGCTCAGGTAGGCGAGGGACTTGGCAGCCGCAGGCAGGATCCGCGCCCACCGGTGGCCGTCGCCGGCGCGCAGGTCGAGTTGCGTGCCGTCGGCAGCCGGTTCCACGCCGAGGCCGAACGCGCGGTAGAACCGGGCGGCATCGGCCAGGGACGGCACGTTCAGCGCGAAATGATCGATCGAATGCACGGCCGCTCGGGTGTCGGTCATGGCTGTCTCCGGGTATGCCGCCGGCTCGTTGTCGCCGGCGGTCGGTTCTGGAAGGTCTACCGCACTTCGTCGATGATCGGGTTCGACAACGTGCCAATCTTCTCGACGATCACCTCGCAGACATCGCCGTGCTTCATCAGCAGCTTCGGCTCGCGTGCCCAGCCGATGCCGGCCGGGGTGCCCGACACGATCACGTCGCCGGCCTCCAGCGTGATGGCCTCGGAGATGATCGAGATCAGCGTCTCGACATCGAAGATCATGTCGTCGGTGCTGGCCGACTGCACGACCTGGCCGTTCAGTTTCGTCTGCAGAAGCAGGCCGCGCGCGCCGGGCGGCAGTTCGTCCGCCGTGACCAGGTCGGGGCCGAATGCGCCGGTACCGTCGAAGTTCTTGCCTACCGTCCACTGTGGCGCCTTGAACTGGTACTCGCGCACCGAACCGTCGTTGAACAGCGAGTAGCCCGCCACGTGCGACAGCGCGTCGGCCCTGGCGATATGGCGTCCGCCCTTGCCCAGGATCACGGCCACTTCGCCCTCGAAATCGAGGCCGGCGCAGTCGTCGACGGCGGGGCGGACCAGCGGTGCAGCATGGGCCACCAGGCTCGTATGGACGCGGAAGAACAGGGTGGGATAGTTCGGCTGCTCGTACGGACTTTCCTTGGTGTGGTCGGCGTAGTTGAGCCCCACGCAGATGATCTTGGGCGGGCGCGACAGCGGCGGCAGCAGGGTCACTTCGGCCGCGTCCAGCAGTTCGCCAGCCGTCTCGCGGGCGTAGGCGGACAGGTTCGCACCACGTGCCAGCAGGGCTTCGAGCGGTTCGTTGCCGAGCACGCGGATCTGGTTGCCTTCACGCACGCCCACTGCGCGCCTGCCCTGGAATTCAAAACTGACGAAACGCATCCTGCTGTCTCCTGATCTCATCTTGACGAACTTGTCAGGACGAATTCTAGTCAAGTTGACGAATTCATCAATATGAAATTGCCCTAGGACAAACCCGAGGTCCACTCACTGCTAGAATCCAGTCCATCACATGGATTGACAGATATGTCAGGCAAGCCCGAAACCGACGAGATCGACGCGGCCGCCGGGACCCTCCCGGAAGACCACCGCACGCGCGTGGCAGCACTGCGCCGGGAGAAGACCCGCAACCGGCTGATGGAGTCGGCCCTGGCCGTCTTCGCCGAAAAGGGGCCGGACGGCGCGATGATCGATGACTTCATCGCCGCCGCCGGCGTGGCGCGCGGCACGTTCTACAACTACTTCCGCACCACGGGAGAGCTGCTTTCGGCAGTGGCCGGGGAGGTCAGCGACGAGGTGCTGGCGGTGATCGATCCGGTGGTGCGCCGGTTCGACGACCCCGCCATGCGCATGGCGGTTGGCTGCCGGCTCTACATGCACATGGCCATCCGCTATCCGCTGTGGGGCGCGTTCATCACGCGGGTGGGTACGCGGCGGGGGTCGCGCGGGCGGTTGCTCGACGCCTACATGACGCGCGATCTTGCCGTCGGCATCGAAAGCCGGCGTTTTCCGATCGCTCATGTCGAGGTGGCGCGCGACCTTTCTCTCGGGGCACTGGTGTACGGCATCGGCACCATGCTGCGCCCCGGCGCGCCGGCCGATTATCCCGAGCAGGTGATCCTGGCCGTGCTGCGTGCGCTGGGACTGCCCGAGACCGAGGCTGACGCACTGGCACACGCGCCATTGCCCGAGACGCAGACCCCGCAGGGTGTCATCTTCGAGCGCATCGGCGCCAATCCCCCGGCCGCCGACTGAGCGTTTGGACTAATCGGACGGCAGCCGCACGCGCTGGCGGGCATAGTGGCCGGCTTCGCGCTCGAACAGGTTGGCCAGGTGCGAGGCGGCGGGCGTCAGCGGCAGCCCGGCACGTGCAATCCGCACGATATCGGCACTGTCCATCCGTTCCGCGATCGGAATGACCTCCACCACGCCGGCGAACAGTGGCGAGTCGATCCACTGCCGCGGCAGCAGCGCAAGCGCATCGGTCATCGACAGCAGCGCCGCCACGCCGATCATCGACTCGGCTTGCACCATCGCCACGGGTGGATTCAGGCCGTAGCCGGCAAAGACCTCGGCAAACTCGTGCTCGAGCGGCTCGCGGGCGCCGGTCAGGATCCACTCGGCGGCGACCAGGTCAGCCAGCCGCCGTGAGCGCCGCAGCGGATGCCCCTTGCGCCCGGACACGACCCGGTCGTTCCTGAACAGCAGGTTCACGCTGTAGCGGTCCGTATCGATGCGTTCGGGGCGCGGGCCGATGTAGAAATCGAGTGTCCCGTCCGCCAGCCGTCCTTCCAGCGCGGGAAAGAAGCCTTCCACCATCCGCAGCCGCACGGCAGGATGCGACTTGCGAAACGCCGGGAAGACCTCCGGAACGAGCCCCAGCCACGTGGCGCCGGACAGACCCACCGCCACGCGCCCGGTCTGGGTGCCAAGCAACTGGGCCACTTCCTCCTGGGCCCGGCGGATTTCCTCCATCGCGGCATGGGCGCGCCGCAGGAAGGCTTCGCCGATCGCCGTGGGCACCACGCCACGTGCGTGCCGCTCCAGCAGCGGCGCACCCAGTTCGGTCTCCAGTTCGCGCAGGCTGCGCGTGAGCGCCGGCTGGGTCAGGCCAAGCTGGCGCGAGGCGCCCCGGATGCTGCGGGTCTCCGCGATCGCGACGAAATCGCGCAGGTGATGAAGTTTCATGGCCATTCCCCGCTTTATCGGTGAGTGATGCCATCCAGGCATCGGTGGGGCAATTCTGCCATCTGTTGCATGGCAGTGGGTCTTCCTACGATGTCGTCACACACCTACAAGAATCACACGGAGACAATTCATGACCCGCCCCCATGCTGGCCGCATCGCGCCGGCCGGCGCCGTTACGCCGGTTGCTTTCTCACCTTTCCTGTGGCCCAGCGGCTGGCGCGCCCTCCCGGTGCTGTCGGCCTGCGTCGCCCTCGCTTGCCTGGCCACGGCCACGACCGTGCGGGCCGACACCTTCCCGTCGCGCGCCGTCCGCCTGATCAGCCCGTTTCCGGCTGGCAGTGGCCCGGATGCTGTCTCGCGCCTGCTCGGCGAGCGGCTCGGCAAGGAGTGGGGCCAGCCTGTCATCGTCGATTCGCGGCCGGGCGGCAACGGCTTCATCGCCATGGAGGCGGGCAAGCGCGCACCGGCCACCGGCCACGAGCTGGTGGTGGCCGACGTAGGCCACCTGGCAATCAATCCCGGTCTCTTCAAGCGGCTGCCGTATGACCCACGCCGCGATTTCGTGCCGGTGACCGGGCTGTACCGCACCGCGTTCTTCATCGTGGTCTCGCAGCAAAGCCAGATCCGTACCGTGCCCGATCTGATCGCAGCCGCCCGCAAGGCGCCCGATGCCGTGACCTACGGCTCCTGGGCGGTTGGCAGCTCAGGCCATCTTGGCGCGGCGCAGCTTGAGGCGGCCACGGGCACGCAGATGCTCCATGCGCCATACAAGGACACCGCGCAGCTCTATACGGCCGTGGCCAATGGCGAGGTGACGTGGGCGCTGGGCACCTATGCCACCGCCGGTCCGCTGATCCAGGCGGGCAAGTTGCGCGTGCTGGCAGTGGCCGACAGCGTGCGGTCGCCGGTACTGCCGAACGTGCCGACGCTCGCGGAAGCCGGCGGCCCGGCGGGCGTCGAGGCTTCGAGCTGGGTGGCGCTGCTCGCGCCCGCCGCCACGCCGCCGGCAACGGTGACGGCGATTGGCCGCGCCGTGCGCACCGCGCTCGGCGACCCTGAGGTCAAGGCCAAGCTGGCGACCTTCGGCTTCACGCCGGCCGGCAGCACCAGCGAGGACGTAGCCGGATGGATGGCGCATGACTCGCAGCGCTACACCGAGCTGATCCGGCGCACCGGCGCCACCGTCAATTGATCCCGAGCCAACAGATCAACAAGTCAACAAGTCAACAGGAAGGCCAGCTGTGAACACGTCCGTTGCAAACACCGTGGAAACCGATGTCGTCATCGTGGGAGGCGGCCCGGCCGGGCTGATGCTGGCCATCGAGCTGGGCTGCCGCGACGTGCGATGCCTCGTGCTGGAGGAGGACGTGGACCCGCCCGACTTTCCCAAGGCCAATGCCACCTCGGCCCGCACGATGGAGCACTACCGGCGGCGCGGTTTCTCGGCCGACGTCCGCGCGCTGGGCCTGCCGCCCGACTACCCGCAGGACCTGGTCTACTGCACGCGCCTGGCGCATGCCGAACTGTCCCGCTTTCGCGTGCCTAGCCGCGCGCAGGCCGCCAGCCGCGAGGCCTTCGGCGACTACGGCGCCGCGGCATGGCCGACTCCCGAACTGCCGCACCGCGCGCAGCAGATGTTCATCGAGCCCATCCTGCGGCGCGAGGCCGCAAAGTATCCGAGCGTCGACCTGCGCTTCGGGGCACGCGCGGTCCGCGTTGCCGACCATGGCGATGGCGTGGAGGTAGACGCCGTGCAGCCTGACGGCGGCGCGCCGTGGCGCGTGGCGGCAAGCTATGTCGTGGGCTGCGACGGCCCGCGCAGCATGGTGCGCAAGACGCTAGGCATTCAGTACGCCGGGCAGGGCGGCGAGAAGCGCGACTTCTTCGGCGGCCAGATGCTGTCGATCTATTTCCGCTCCAGCGATCTGTACGACGTACTGGGCAAGGAGCGGGCGTGGCAGTACTGGGCCGTCAACGCGAGCCAGCGCGGCCTGCTGATCGCCATCGATGGTGTCGACACCTTCCTGCTGGCGGTGCAGCTGAAAGACGGCCAGCAGCCCGGCGACATCGATGCACGCGCCACGGCGCTGGCAGTCGTGGGCGCGCCGCATGACTTTCGGCTGATTGGCAGGATGCCCTGGGTGGCGGGCTACACGCTCGTTGCCGAGCGGCTGGCTGCGGGCCGGGGCTTCCTGGCTGGCGACGCCGCCCACCTGTTCACGCCCACGGGCGGCATGGGCTACAACACGTCGATCGACGACGCGGTCAACCTGGGCTGGAAGCTGGCGGCCGTGCTGAACGACGGCGCGCCACCGG
Source organism: Cupriavidus agavae (assembly GCF_004217045.1). GTDB lineage: Bacteria > Pseudomonadota > Gammaproteobacteria > Burkholderiales > Burkholderiaceae > Cupriavidus > Cupriavidus agavae. The sequence goes on along the minus strand of NZ_SGXM01000002.1, from coordinate 189,324 downwards.
CACTGCTCGACAGCTACGACCTGGAGCGCCGCCCGATGGCCGTGCGCAACACCACGTTCGCCCGCCGCATGGCCGACAGCATCGGCAATGTGCCGATCTCCGCGAGCCTCGAAGCGCAGGGGGCTCCCGGCGACGCGGCGCGCGCCGAACTGGGCTGCGCGCTGGCCGCGCACGTGGTCACGGAAATCAATATCCCCGGCCTGCAGTTGGGCGTGCGCTATCTCGACAGTCCGATCGTCGCCCGCGAGCCGGGTGCGGCGCCGCCCGACGATCCCAATCACTACATCGCGGGCGGCTGGCCGGGCTCCCGGGCGCCGCACGCGATGGTAGACGGCGTGCCGCTGTTCGACCGCTTCGGCCGCGATTTCACGCTGCTGTCGTTCGATGGTGCCGATGCCACGGCGTGGCAGGCGTCAGCGCGGCGACTCGGCATCGCGCTTGACGTGCTGCGGGTGGACGACCCCGAGGTCCGCGCGCTTTACGGCGCGCCGGCCGTACTGATCCGGCCCGATCACCATATTGCGTGGCGGGGAGAGGCTGGCGCCGACGCCGCCGCCGTGCTGGCGGTAGCCACGGGAGGCGCGCGGCCCGACTGAAGTTTCCGCGCTGGAGCGGTTCCCGCAGTTTCCGGCCTCGCTGCCGGCACAACGACAACGAAAACAGAAGGAGGAGACCCATGAAGTTCCGCAACCTGGTGCTGGCCTGTGCCAGCGCCATGCCCGCACTCGCCTGCGCGCAGGCCGCGCCCTCGTCCGTCACGCTGTATGGCGTGGTCGATACCGGCATCGAATACGTCAACCACGTGGGCGCGGCGGGCCACAGCGTCGTGCGCATGAACTCGCTGTCGGGCATGGTGCCGTCGCGCTGGGGATTGCGCGGCACCGAGGACCTGGGCGGCGGTACGAAGGCGAACTTCGTGCTGGAGTCGGGCTTTGCCGCCGACTCGGGCGTCATGAACCAGGGCGGCCGGCTGTTCGGACGGCAGGCGTGGGTAGGGCTCTCGGGCAACTGGGGCCAGGTGTCGCTCGGCCGCCAGTACACGATGCTGTTCTGGGCCATGCTCGATCCCGACATCCTCGGTCCGAACACGTTCGGCTCGGGGTCGCTCGACAGCTACATTCCCAATGCGCGGGCCGACAACGCGATTGCCTACAAGGGAAAGGTCGGCGGCCTGACGCTGGGCGCCACGTACAGCCTTGGCCGCGACGTGGCCAACGCCGGCCCGAGCCCGGCCGGCACGAACTGCGCCGGCGAGAACCCGGCGGCGAAATCCGACTGCCGGGAGTGGTCGGCAATGATCCAGTACGAGACGCCGCGTTTCGGCGTGGCGGCGGCCTATGACTCGCTTCGGGGCGGCCCGGGTGCGTTTGGCGGGCTGAACTCAGGTGGCAAGTCTGACGACCGGCTGTCGCTGAACGCCTACGCGCTGTTCGACCGCACCAAGCTCGGGGCAGGCTGGCTGCGCCGCGACAACGACGGCAGCGCCACCCGGCTCAGCGATCTCTGGTACGCCGGTGCTTCCTACGATCTCACGCCCGCCTTCAACGTGGCTGGCCAGGTCTACTACCTGCGCTACCACGGCAGCGACAACAAGGCGTTCCTCTACGCGTTGCGCGGTACCTACAGCTTCTCGAAGCGGACCGCTCTCTATGCCACGGCCGGCTACCTGAACAACGACGGCCAACTCGCGCTCTCGGTCAGCAGTGGATCGGGAGGGGCCAATCCGGTGCCGGGGGCGTCGCAATTGGGCGCAATGGTCGGCGTCCGGCACGTGTTCTGATGGCTCGCCGCGCGGACCGCTGCTGTTTGACAGCGGCAAGTCCCACAACATGCCCACGCAGCTGGCGGCCGTCGGCCACCGGGACGCCGCCGACTGCTGCTGAATCCGCATCCACCCCCAACGTTTCCAATCTTCCATGCAAGCCCAACCGATTGACCCGACAGACCATCATGCCGACGATGCCGACCGCCAGGAGACCGGCGAATGGCTCGACGCCCTCGCGGGCGTTGCCCGCCACGGAGGCGCCGAACGCGTCGACTTCCTGCTGCGCCGCATGGCCGAGCACGCCAGCCACCTCGGCGTGGCGCCGTCGTCCCACCCGTACCAGCTCTACCAGAACACCATCTCGCTGGAGGATCAGCCGGCCTATCCCGGCGACCTGGCGATGGAAGAGCGCATCACGTCGATCCTGCGCTGGAACGCGCTGGCAATGGTGGCGCGCGCCAATCATGCGTATGGCGAACTGGGCGGACATATCGCCAGCTACGCGTCAGCCGCCGAGATCTTCGAGATCGGGTTCAATCACTTCTTCCGGGCCGACAGCGATCAGGGCAAGGGCGATCTGGTCTACTTCCAGCCCCATTCCGCGCCCGGCGTCTATGCGCGCGCCTTCCTCGAAGGACGGCTCGACGAGGCCCATCTGGGCCGCTACCGGCAGGAGGTGAGCGGCGGCGGGCTCTGTTCGTATCCGCATCCGTGGCTGATGCCCGAGTTCTGGCAGTTTCCCACCGGCTCCATGGGCATTGGCCCGATCAGCGCGATCTACCAGGCGCGCTTCCTGCGGTACCTGGAGCACCGCGGCATTGCGGACACGGCCGCGCGCCGCGTGTGGGGAGTGTTTGGCGATGGCGAGATGGACGAGCCGGAATCGATCGCGGCCCTGTCGCTGGCCGCGCGCGAGAAGCTTGACAACCTGACCTTCGTCATCAACTGCAACCTCCAGCGGCTGGACGGCCCGGTGCGTGGCAACGGGCAGATCATCCAGGAGCTCGAATCGCTGTTCGCCGGCGCGGGGTGGAACGTGATCAAGGTGGTGTGGGGCTCGGACTGGGACCCGCTGTTCGCGCGCGACCACAACCACGCGTTGCTGCGCCGCTTCGCCCACACCGTGGACGGCCAATACCAGACGCTGGGCGCCAACGACGGCGCCTACAACCGTGCCCACTTCTTCGACCTCGATCCCGAACTGCGGGCGCTGGTCTCGCACATGACGCCGGAGGAGATCGACGGACTGCGGCGGGGCGGCCATGACTTCCGCAAGCTGTACGCCGCGTTCGATGCCGCGCGCCGCCACACGGGCCGGCCCACCGTGATCCTTGCCAAGACCAAGAAGGGCTACGGCATGGGCCAGGCGGGCGAGTCGCGCAATACGTCGCACCAGCAGAAGAAGCTCGACGTGGAGGCCCTGCGCGCCTTCCGTGACCGCTTCCACCTGCCGCTGAGCGACGAGGCCGTGGACACCATGCAGTTCCTGAAGCCTGCGGCCGACAGCCCGGAGATTCGCTATCTGCAGGCCCGCCGCACCGGGCTGGGTGGCCACCTGCCGCGCCGCGTGACCACCGCGCCCGCCGTGCCGGTGCCGGCGCTGGAGAGCTACGCGCAGTTTGCGTTGCAGCCGGATGGCCGTGAGGTCTCGACCACCACCGCCGTGGTCCGGCTCTTCACGAACCTGCTCAAGGACAAGACGCTCGGACCGCGCATCGTGCCGATCGTCGCCGACGAGGCGCGGACCTTCGGCATGGCCAACCTGTTCCGGCAGGTGGGGATCTACTCGCCGCACGGCCAGCTCTACGAGCCCGAGGACGCCGGCTCGATGCTCTACTACAAGGAGTCCCGCGACGGACAACTGCTGGAGGAGGGCATCACCGAGGCGGGCGCGGTGTCATCGTGGACGGCGGCCGCCACGTCTTACAGCGTCAATGGCGTGGCCATGCTGCCGTTCTACATCTACTACTCGATGTTCGGCTTCCAGCGTATCGGCGACCTGATCTGGGCCGCGGCGGACCAGCGGGCGCGCGGCTTCCTGATCGGCGCCACGGCGGGGCGGACCACGCTGTCCGGCGAGGGCCTTCAGCACCAGGACGGCACCAGCCACCTGATTGCCTCGACCATCCCCAACTGCCGCGCCTGGGACCCCGCCTTCGCTGGCGAGGCCGCGGTCATCATCGACCATGGCGCGCGCCGCATGCTCGAAGCGCAGCACGACGAATTCCACTATCTGACCGTCACCAACGAGAACTACGCGCAGGCGCCGATCGATCCGGCCCAGCATGCCGACATCCTGCGCGGCATGCGCCGTTACGCGGCGGTGGGCCAGGGCCCCGCACGCGTGCGCCTGCTGGGGTCCGGCGCGATCCTGCGCGAAGTCATCGCCGCCGCGCAGGTGCTGGCCGACGACTGGGGCATCGGCAGCGAGGTGTGGAGCGTGACGAGCTTCTCCGAACTGGCGCGCGAGGCGCAGGCGGTGCAGCGCGAACGGCTGTTCGCGCACGGCACGGCGACGCGCAGCCACCTGGAGATCTGCCTCGCCGGCGAGACGCCGGTCGTGGCCGCCACCGACTACGTGCGGGGCTACGCCAACCTGATCGCTCCCTATGTCGAGGCGCCCTATACGGCGCTGGGCACCGATGGCTTCGGACGTAGCGATACCCGTACGGCGCTGCGCGGCTTCTTCGAGGTGGACCAGCGCCACATCGTGCTGGCCGCGCTGGCCGCCGCCGACCCCGACAAGCACCGCGAGGCACTGGCGCGCCAGGGGGCGTCCGACCTGCCGCCCGCGCCGTGGCAATGCTGATCCTGAAGAACGAATCCATGCAGACTCTCAACATCCCCGACATCGGGGACTACAGCCAGATCCCGGTGATCGAAGTGCTGATCCGTGCCGGCGACGCCGTGCTGGCGGAACAGCCCATCATCACGCTCGAATCCGACAAGGCAACGCTGGACGTGCCCAGCGAGCGCGCCGGCACCATCCGCGAAGTGTTGCTGAAGCCGGGCGACCTCGTTTCGAAGGGCACGCCGATTGCGCGGATCGAGTTCGGCGAAGTACCGGGGGTGGGCGCGGCCATCTCCGCACCCGCACCCGCGCCCGATGCCGAGCCGCCCCAGGCGGAGGCCCTCGTGGCCGCTCCGGTGGCTGCTCCGGTCCGTCCGGCAGCGGAAGCCGCCGACGCCCGGCCTCCGGCAGTCGTCGTGGCGCACACGGCGCCGGGCGGTGGGGTCTCGCATGCCGGTCCTTCGGTTCGCAAGCTGGCCCGCGAACTGGGCGTGACGCTGTCCGAGGTGCAGCCGAGCGGTCCCAAGGGGCGGGTGCTGCGGGCCGATGTGCTGGCTCACGCCCGGGCGCTGGTGTCGCGACTGCCGGCCGCCACGCCGGCGTCTGGTGGCGAGCTTGACCTGCTGCCCTGGCCCAGGGTCGATTTCGCGCGTTTTGGCGCGGTGGAGCGCCAGGCGCTGTCGCGCGTCCGACGGATCTCGGGGGCAAATCTGCATCGCAACTGGGTGCGTATCCCACACGTCACCAACTTCGACCAGGCGGATATCTCGGATCTCGAAGCGCTGCGTGTCGCACTGAACGGCAAGGCCGGCCCCGATGCCGCGCGGGTCACGCTGCTGGCGTTCCTGGTGCGCGCGGCCGCCGCCGCGCTGCGCGCGTTCCCGCAGTTCAACGTGAGCCTCGACGGGCAGGACGTGATCCGCAAGCATTACGTCCATATCGGGTTCGCCGCGGACACGCCCAACGGACTGGTCGTGCCGGTGATCCGCGACGCCGACACGAAGGGCGTGCTCGCGATCGCCGCTGAAATGGCCGCGCTGGCTGCCGCGGCGCGCGCCGGGCAGCTCAAGCCGGAGCAGATGCAGGGCGGTTGCTTCTCGATCTCGTCGCTCGGCGGTATCGGCGGTTCGCATTTCACGCCGATCATCAACGCGCCGGAGGTGGCGATCCTGGGCGTCGGGAAGGCCGCCATGCAGCCGGTGTGGGACGGCAGTGCGTTTCAGCCGCGGCTGCAACTGCCGCTGTCGCTCTCGTGGGACCACCGTGCGGTGGATGGCGCCGAGGCTGGCCGCTTCCTCGCCCATCTTGCCGGCCTGCTCGCCGATTTCCGCCGTGTACTGCTCTGACGGCGGCCTGCACAACATTCAAGGAGACTCACCATGACCACCCTGCAAGCGGCGCAATCCGACCGCGTCGTACCGTTCAAGATGGCTCACCTCGTGTACCGCTGCGCGCGGCGGGCCGAGACCGTCGCCTGGTACCTGGCGGTCTTCCAGGCCCGGCTGGTGTTCGAGGACAGCGTGCTGACCTTCATCACCTATGACGACGAGCACCATCGCCTGGCGTTCTTCAACATGCCCGGCATCCCGGACAAGCAGCCCGAGGCGGCCGGCGTCCATCACGTTGCCTATAGCTACCACTCGGTGGGAGAACTGCTAGGTACGTACAAGCGGCTGAAGGAAGGAAACATCCTGCCGGTCTGGTGCATCAACCACGGGCCGACCACCTCGCTGTACTACCGCGATCCCGAAGGCAACAACATCGAGTTGCAGGTCGACAACTACGCCGATCCGGCGGAATGCTCGAACTTCTTCCAGACCGAGACGTTCGCGAACAACATCATGGGCATCGAGTTCGATCCCGATGCGATGGTGGCAATGTGGGAGGCCGGCGCCAGCGACGCGGAGCTGTGCGCGCTCGGCGCGGCCCGCGCCGCCGTGCAGAAGGGTCCGCAGTAACGACACGCATACAGGGAAACACATCGATGAAACTCGCCACCTACAAGAGCCCCGCGGGCACTACCCATCTTGGTCTCGTCGTGCAGGGAGGCATCGTCCAGATCGACGCGGCCCTGCCCGACGCGCCGCGCGACATGATCGGCCTGATCGAGGCGTTCCCCACGTGGCGCGACCGGCTGGAAGCGCTGGCCGCCAGTGGCCGCGTGGACGCGTCGCTGGCTACCGTCACACTGCTGGCGCCGATCCCGCGTCCCGGCAAGATCATGGCAATCGGGCTCAACTATGCCGACCACGTGGCCGAGTCTGGCATGGCGAAGCCGGCCGAGCAGCTCTGGTTCGCCAAGATGCCGACCGCCGCCACCGGACCCTACGCCCCGATCGAGCGTCCGCGTGTCTCCTCGCAGCTCGACTACGAAGCCGAGCTGGCTTTCGTGATCGGCAGCCGCTGCAAGCATGTCAGCCGCGACCACGCCCGTGACGTGATCTTCGGCTATTGCGTGTCGAACGACGTCAGCGTGCGCGACTGGCAACTGCGTACGTCGCAGTTCACGCTCGGCAAGTCGTTCGACACCCACGCACCGTTCGGCCCGTGGATCGTCACCGCCGACGAGGTGCCGGACCCGCACAAGCTGGGTATCCGCTGCTTCGTCAACGGCGAGAAGCGCCAGGACTCGACCACCGCACAGCTGATCTTCGACTGCTACGACCAGGTGGCACACCTGTCGGCGGCAATGACGCTGGAGCCGGGCGACGTGGTGATGACCGGTACGCCGGGCGGGGTGGGCGTGGCGCACAAGCCGCCTTCGTGGCTGCGTGCCGGGGACCGCGTGCGCGTGGAAATCGACGGGCTTGGCGAGATCGAGAATCTGGTGGCGGAGGAGGCGGCACGATGAACGCGAGCGAGAAAGACCTGAAGGCGGCTGCGGTGGCGATGGAGATCGGCCGGCTCGAAGACGAACGCTGCCGTGCATTGGTGGCGGGAGACGTGCAAGCGCTCGACGCGCTGGTGAGCGATGACGTGATCCACGTTCATGCGAACGGCAAGGTCGACGACAAGCCGGCTTACCTGGCGATGGTGCGCGACCAGATCACGTTCCTGAGCGCCGTACGCGAGAGCCTGGAGGTGCGCGCAGAGGGCGACATGGTGGTGTCAGTGGGGCGCCTGCTGCAGTCGATCGAGATGCGGGCAACTGGCCAGCGACTCGACATGGACGTGATGACCACGCAGGTCTGGCGCCGCGAGGCTGACGTCTGGCGACAGGTTGCCTTTCAGGCGACCAACCGCTGAATGCCACTGCCGTGCCGGGCCATCGCAAACGTGTCGCGCAAGGCAGCGCGTGACCACGCGGGCAGCGCGCTGGCTCAGGCCGCCGAGGTATCGACCTGATGGGCCAGGATGACCTGCCCATCCCGTCATGTCACGTCCAGCCCGGCATGAACGGATGTCTGCGGGGGGAGGCGCTTGGGTGCGGTTCTTGCATGGGACGGGTCATGACGACTGTAAAAGGAGCGACGATGAAAGCCAAGGACAACGCTACGCCGGCGCCGGGCGCGGACAATTCCGAAGCCCAGGAAATCAAGGTCAGTGGAGAAGGCAACGGGCTGGTAGATGACGAGGTTTCTGGCGGCGCGGAACTGCTGCGCCCCGATTCCCCGCCTGATGACAGCAAGACGGCCAATGAATCGAATGCAGGCGAGGGCGACGAAGACGCCACCAGCCAATAGTTCTGGCGGGGCGCCGGCCGTTGTAAAGCCTTCACGGCACGGCGCGAAGGGGAGTGCCGATTTACAGTTGGCCATCAGTACCACGCCGGAGTGCCGGGGGCGACGCCGTGCATTTCCGATAACGCTTGCTGTACTCCGCAATGCGGTCCGCGCGGGCAGCGCTATGGTCCAAGTCACCAACAAGGAGACATTATGGACCGACCCGACATCTACGCCCGCCTCAAGACACTCGGCATCACGCTACCCGCTGCCGCGTCTCCTGCTGCGGCGTATACCATGTGCACCCAGAGCGGCCAGCTCGCCTATCTCTCTGGCCACCTTGCCAAGCGGGGCGGGGCCGTATGGACCGGGCGGCTGGGAGACACGCTGACGACGCAGGACGGTCGCCAGGCCGCGCAGGCCGTGGCGGTCGACCTGCTTGCCACGCTGCACGCCCAGCTCAATGACCTGAATCTGGTCCGGCGCGTCGTGAAGCTGACGAGCCTCGTCAACTCCACGCCCAGCTACACCGACCAGCATCTGGTGACCAATGGCGCGTCGGAATTCCTTGTCGAGGTATTTGGCGAGAGCGGCAGGCATGCGCGTAGTGCGTTCGGCGTGACGCAGCTTCCGCTCGACGCCTGCCTGGAGATCGAACTGATTGTCGAACTGCACTGACCGGGGAGCGCAATCATGAACGAACTCTGGCGCCTGAGCGCCACTGAAGTGGCAGCGCTGGTCCGTAGCCGAGAAGTATCCGCAAGCGAGGTGGCTGCCTCCGCGTTGCAACGCCTCGACGCAGTCAATCCGTTGATCAATGCCGTGGTTGCCCATCGACCCGAGTGGGTGATGGCGCAGGCGGCCGGGGTCGACCAGGCCCTTGCACGAGGCGAGGACCCTGGCCCGCTGGCGGGAGTGCCTGTCACCACCAAGATCAACACCGACCATGCGGGATATGCCACCACCAACGGCACGCGCCTGCAGGAGGACGTGATCGCCAAGGTGAGCAGCCCTGCCGTGGAGAATCTGGCCCGGGCCGGCGCCGTCCTGCTCGGGCGCAGCAATTCGCCCACTTTTGCGCTGCGCTGGTTCACCAGCAACCTCGTGCACGGCAAGACGCAGAATCCGCGCAATGCCGCGCTGACGCCTGGCGGGTCGAGTGGCGGCGGTGCGGCGGCGGTGACGGCGGGCATCGGCTGTATCGGGCTGGGTACCGATATCGGTGGGTCCATCCGCTACCCCGCCTACGCCTGCGGCATTCACGGACTGCGGCCATCGTTCGGCCGCGTGCCGGCCTTCAACGCGGCCTTGCCGGAACGTCCCATCGGGGCGCAACTGATGTCGGCAACCGGTCCGATGGCACGTAGCGTGGCCGACCTCGAAGCCGCACTCATGGCGCTGTCCGCACCCGATGTGCGGGACCCCTGGTGGGTTCCCGCACCGCTGTCGGGTCCGGAAGTGCCGCTGCGCGCGGCCATCTGCCTGCGGCCGGGCGGCATGGCCGTCAGCCCCGAGGTGGAAGCCGCAATGCTCGATGCCGGCCGCCGGCTGGTCGACGCGGGCTGGACCGTGGAGGAGATCGATGACACGCCACTGATCCGCGACGCAGCCGAGGTCCAGGAGCGCCTGTGGCTCGGCGATGGTTTCGCTGCCTTCGCCGATGCCGTGGCCCGCGATGGCGACCCCGGTGCCGCCGCAGTGGTGGAACGGGTGCGCCACAAGGTCAGCGCCATGCCCGCCGATGTCGTCAACAGTTCGCTGGTGCGCCGTACGACGCTGATGCGGCAGTGGCGGCTCTTCCTCGCGAGGTATCCTGTGTTGCTGCTGCCAGTGTCCGGAGAACTGCCATTCCCCGATGGGCTCGATCTGCAGGGTGAGGAGGGCTTCGCCAGGGTATGGGAAGCGCAACTGACGATGCGTGCCTTGCCGGCAATGGGTCTGCCGGGGCTGGTTGTATCGACCAACCTGATCGACACCGTGCCGGTGGGAGTGCAGATTGTCGCGAGCCATTTCCGCGAGGATCTTTGCCTGCTGGCAGGCAAGGCGATCGAGGCGCGCGGCACGCCGCCATCCCCAATCGATCCCCGCCTTGGACAGGGCGCTTCCGCTGCGCTTCGATAGCGGATTCGGGCGCAATGGACCAGCCCTGGCCGCCTGTCACACATACCTTGGTATGAACGGGCACTACGAACGTTTGGTCTGCCGCGTGGATACTGCACCGGCGTGCCGGTCAATCATGGGTTCGTATGGCCCGGCATATGCCTCGGTCTGATGGCTCGGCGGCGGAACCCGTGGTGTCATGCCGCAGCGGGTTCCGCTTCGCTTACGGAGACAAGGCTGCGTCATGCTGCACGTGAGTTTGCCAGGCGACGCGAGACCCGTGGAAACATGTCTTTCCGCCGGAGCCCACTGTTCGGCCCTAACCAAGAGATGAGGATGATGCTGAAAAAGACCCTATCGACGCTGACCGTTGTTGCGCTCGCCGCCTTTGGCGCTGCGCAGATGGCCCATGCCCAGAACACCTACAAGAAGGTCGATCCGTACACCGACGGTGCCAAGACCGGCAAGCCCGATCCGTACCTGGACGGTGCCAAGTCCGACAAGAAGTTCGATGCGTACTCCGGTGGCGCCAGGAAATCCACCCGCACCGACCTCGCTCCCCGGAAGGTCGATCCGTACACCGATGGCGCAAAGGTCGGCAAGCCGGACCCGTATCTGGACGGTGCCAGGTCTGGCAAGGCCGATCCTTACACCGACGGCGCGAAGAAGTAATCCCTGTCCGCCTGCAGTACGGTCGGGCGGCGCCGGAGTTGGTGACGCCGCCCGTGCCTGGCCGATGCGCTCCCGCGCTATGCCGTTCCCTGCGCGTCCCGCAGGCGGGGCTTGAGCAACGGCGTGAGTATCAGCAAGACAAGCGCCGCGGCCACCAGCAAGCCATATGATGCGCGAAACGTCCCCGTGACATCGCGAAGGAAGCCGAACGCGAATGGCCCCGCTGCGGCGACGAGGTAGCCGATCAACAGCATGAACGCGGTCCATTGGCTGGCTTCATGATGGGAGCCGGTGTTGTCCAGCGGCAGCGTCATGGCCAATGCGAAGCACACGCCCTGGCCTGCGGCAATGGCCAGCACGGGAAGCGCACCACTGGTTCCCGGAGACAGCCAGAGCAATGCCGCGCCACCGACCGACAGCACCGCGGACCATGCCAGCCACGCCCGGCGATCCAGCGACCTGTTCGTGACCATGCCACCGAGGAAACTGCTGAGCGCGATCATCGCGGCGAACAGCCCCAGGTTGACCCCGGAACTCAACGCATTGATATGCAATTCCCGGCTGCTTTCTCCCACCCACGCAAAGCATGCATAGCAGATGAACTGATTGATGCCAAAGTACGCGGCAATCAGCCAGGCCCGGCCGGATCGCAGCGGCGAATGGGCTGGCGCGGCGCGGACGTGCGTGACGTTGGGCGTCGACGGATAGGCCGAAGTCAGTCGCTTCCAGCTCACGATGGCCAACACGCAGACCACCGCCCAGATGCCGACGCCCAGCCGCCATCCGCCACTGGCCACCGCGATGGCTTCGCTGCCCATTGCGGCCAGCGTGGCACCTACACCGAGCCCCGCCGCATAGATGCCCATGAAAAGTGCCGCTTCTCCTGCGAAATGGGTCTTGATCCAGCCGCCGATCAGCGGCCCCGACATCGCCACGCCAATCCCGACCAGCAACGTCGCCAGCAGCAGGCTGGACGGGGATCCCGCGAATGCGCGCAGCACCAGCGCCACGCCGAGCAGCGCCAGCGAGATCAGCACGACCCGGTCACTGCCGATGCGGCGGGCGAGCGTCGGCACGAGAATGGCGAAGACGGCCATGCAGATGTCAGGAATCGCTGTCAGCAACGCGGCTTCCGCGTGTTTCATGCCAAACTCCGCCTGAATCGCATGCACCAGCGGACCGATGGACACGATGCCCGGCCGCAACGACAACGCCATGATGAAAAGCCCCAGGCCGGCAAATACCCTGAGCGACTTCGATTTCTGTCTTTCCTGTCCGATCTCGGCTAACACTGGCTTCTCCCTGTAGACGGTCCGATGAGGGCTTGCTTTCCGTGACCAGATCGTAGGCGCGCTTCCAGAGAGCAAGAACCGCATGAATGCCAAGATTCGTCGCCAAAGTGACATCCCTAGCGCGGAAGGTCGCAGCGATAACTACCACGACTATCAGGAAGTCCCGCGTGTCATTACCGCCTTTGCGAGCGAGAAGAAAGCGGGCAGCTACAACGTGCCGCACAGCCACCCGCGGGGGCAGTTGCTCTACGCCAGCAAGGGCCTCATGCGCGTGGCAAGCGCCAACGGCATCTGGTTCATCCCGCCGCAGCGCGGCCTGTGGATTCCGGCGGACATCGTCCACGATCAGGCAATGCTCACCGAGACCCGGATCCGGACGATCTACATCGACCGCGAAACGGCGCGCCAGTTTGGAGATCGCGTCAAGGTCGTGGAGGTGGATGCGCTGCTGCGGGAGCTGATCCTCGCGCTGGTGGAGCAGCCCATGCTGTATCCCGACGATGCACGCAACCGCAGCATCGTCACGCTGATCCTCCACAAGCTCAGCACCGCGCAGACGCTGCCGATCGAAATTCCATGGCCGCGCGACAGACGCCTGGTGTCGATTTGCGAACGTATCCTGGCGTCGCCGGGAGACTCCCGCACGATGGAGCAATGGTCGGAAGGGGTGGGCGCCAGCAGCCGCACCCTGATCCGCCTCTTCATCAGGGAGACGGGCATGACCTATCGGCACTGGGTTCAGCAGGTCCGCCTGGCCCGGGCACTCACGATGCTGGAGGCGGACGCGCCAGTCAACTACATCGCTGACGAATTGGGCTTTGCGAGCCCCAGCGCCTTTTCCGCCATGTTCAGGCGCATGCTGGGGATGGCGCCCAAGGACTATCGCAGGGGGGTGTGACCGGGACGGCCGTCGGCGGCCGCGCCGGTCACGCCGCCCGCCGGGTAACGCGCGCTACGCCGCAGCCTGCTCGCGCATGCGGCGGGCTTCCTCGCGCAGGAACTGCTGGTAGTCGTCCAGATCGCCGTCGAACGGTTCCACCCCGCCGGCGGTCACCAGCCAGAACTCGTCGCACACCGCGCGCAGCAGGGCGCGGTCGTGGCTGACCAGCATGACGGTGCCCTCGAACTCGTTGAGCGCCATGCCCAGCGCCTCGCGGGTGGCCAGGTCCAGGTGGTTGGTCGGTTCGTCGAGCAGCAGCAGGTTGGGGCGCTGCCAGACGATCATGCACAGCACGAGCCGCGCCTTCTCGCCGCCGCTCATCGTGCTGACGGCCTGGTGCACCATGTCGCCGCTGAAGTTGAACGTGCCGAGGAAGGTGCGCAGCGATTGTTCGGTGCCGCTCTGGCCCGGTGCGCGCATGTTCGGCGGCGTGTCCCGTGCCAGGCGGATCATGTGCTCCATCGGCGTGTCGTGCGGGCGCAGCACGTCGAGTTCCTGCTGGGCGAAGTAGCCGATGTTCAGGCCCTTGCCTTCGCTGATCTCGCCGGCAATCGGCGCCAGGGCGTGCGCCACGGTCTTCACCAGCGTCGACTTGCCCTGGCCGTTGGCGCCCAGGATGCCGATGCGCTGGCCAGCCATCACGGACCGGTTGATGCCGCGCACGATCACGGTGGGCGGCGTACCTGCCGGGGCCTCGGCCGGGGCGGGGTAGCCAAAGCTTGCGTCGAGCATCGACAGCAGCGGGTTGGGGACGTTCAGCGGCTCCTTGAACTCGAAGTTGAACTCGGCGTCGGCCAGCACCGGCGCGATCTTCTCCATCCGTTCCAGCGCCTTGACCCGGCTTTGCGCCTGCTTGGCCTTCGACGCCTTGGCCTTGAAGCGGTCGATGAACTTCTGCAGGTGGGCGATCTTCTCGGCCTGCCTGGCCATGGCGGCCTGTTGCAGCACGAGCTGTTCGGCGCGCATGTCCTCGAACTTGCTGTAGTTGCCGCCGTAGCGCACGAGCTTGGCGTTGTCGACGTGCACGGTGACCTGCGTCACCGCATCGAGGAACTCGCGGTCATGGCTGATGACGATCAGCGTGCCCTGATAACGCTTGAGCCACGCTTCGAGCCAGACCAGTGCGTCGAGGTCCAGGTGATTGGTGGGTTCGTCGAGCAGCAGCAGGTCGGAGGGGCACATCAGCGCCCGCGCCAGTTGCAGCCGCATGCGCCAGCCGCCCGAGAAGCTGTTCACGGGCTGGTCGAGCTGGGCGGCGCTGAAGCCGAGGCCCAGGATCAGTGCCTGGGCACGGGCGGGTGCATCGTGCGCGCCGGCATCGTGCAGCGCCATGTAGGCTTCGGCCATGCGCATGCCGTCATCACTGGCCTCGGCGGCGGCCACTTCGGCCTGCGCGGCCAGCAGCGCGGTGTCGCCCTCGACCACGAAGTCCGTGGCGCTCTGCTCGGTCTCGGGCATGTCCTGCGCGACCTGGCCCATCTTCCACGCGGCGGGAATCGAGAACTCGCCGCTGTCCTCATGCCACGAGCCGTTCAGCAGGCCGAAAAAGGACGACTTGCCGGCGCCGTTGCGGCCGACCAGGCCGATTTTCTCGCCGGGGTTGAAGGTAACGGACGCGCGGTCGAGCACGACATTGACGCCACGGCGCAGCGTGACATTACGGATGGAAATCATAGGGGCCACTTCGGAGGGGAGTGGCATGATAGCCGACCTGCGTGAACGGCCTGCGGAAATTCGCGGCGCATGCTCCGATTGGACGCACCGCATTTTCCGCAGGCAACAGGAAAGTTACATATTCGCCACATCCGGCCAGCGGTGCCGTGCCGGTCCCCGTCGGCAACCCTCAGAACTTGTAGCTCACCGTTCCCAGTACGCTGCGCCGGCTGCCGTAGTAGCAACCCGTGGACGAGATGCACGTGCTGACGTAGCGGCGGTCGAACAGGTTCGTGGCGTTGAGGGCGACCTTCACGCCGCGCAGTTGCAGGGGCGATTTGCCAAGGTCGTAGCTGATCGCGGCGTCGAACACCGTGGCGGCAGGCACGCGATAGACGTTGGCGGCGTCGCCATAGGAACGGCCGATGTAGCGGACCCCCGCACCCATGCCAAAGCCCTGCAGCGCCGTGTTGTAGAACTGGTAGTACATCCAGAGCGAAGCCTGGTGCTGCGGCACGAAGGGCAGGGCGTTGCCGAGCGTGCTCGCGCCGCGCGCATTGGCATTGGCTTTGAGGACTTCGGTGTCGGAGTAGGCATAGGAGGCCACCACATCGAGCCCGCGCGCCAGGCTGGCCTTGCCTTCCAGTTCCACGCCCCGCACGCGCGCTTCGCCGCTCTGGGTGTTGAAGTTGGTGTTCAGCGGATCGGGCGTCAGGACGTTGGTCTGGCGGAGATCGAAGGCCGACAGCGTGACGAAGGCATTGACGCCCTTCGGCTGGTACTTGACCCCCACTTCGGTCTGGCGCCCGCGCGTGGGTTCGAACGGCGTACCGGTGCGCCCGGTGCCGGCCTGCGGCTGGAACGACGTGGCGAAGCTGGCATAGGGTGCAATGCCGTTGTCGAACTGGTACACCACGCCGGCGCGCCCCGTGAAGGCGTTATCACTCTGCCGCGTGGAAACGGTGTTGCCCGTTTGCGCGGTCAGCGTGTCGGTATCGCTGCCGGCCCAGTCGTAGCGGCCGCTGAGCAGGAACGTCCAGCGGTCGATGGCGAGGCTGTCCTGAATGTAGCCGCCTACCTGATGCCGGCTCTGGTCCACCCGCGTGCCGAGCGGCGGACGCGAAACGGGCGCCCCGTACACCGGATTGAAGACGTCGATGGCCCGCACCATCACCAGCTGCGATTCTTCGTAGCGCGCATCCTCGTACTGGTAGTCCACGCCCAGCAGCAGTGTGTGTTGCACCGGGCCAGTGCGGAAACTCGCCTCGGCCTGATTATCGATCGAGAACACGCCGCTGCGTTCGGGGAAGGCCCATCCGTACCGGCTTTCCGTGCGCAGGTCCGGATTCATCGCCAACCCCTGCACGCGCTGGGTGTCGGTGTCGATGTAGCTGTAGCGTGCGTTCTGCCGGAACTGCCACGTCTCGTTGGCCCGATGGGCGAACTTGTAGCCGAACAGCATCTGCTCGCTTTCGAACTTGTCGTAGGCGGGCTCGCCGATGAAGCGATTGCTTGGAATGCTGCCATTCGGGTTCGGAAGCAGCGTGCCCGCCGCTGGCAAGGCCGGCGAGGCGCCGCCGCCGTCGGACCGGATCTTCTGGTACTGCGCCATCAGCGTCAGCGAGGTATCGGTGCTGGGCCGCCACGTCAGGCTGGGCGCCACCATGACGCGCCGCTCGTCCAGATAGTCGATCTCGGTGTTGGTGTCGCGCGCCAGCGCCACCACGCGGTACAGGAGCTTGCCGTCCTCGTCGACCGGGCCGGTCAGGTCGAAGGCGCCTTGCGCGCGGTCATGGCTGCCGGTCTGGAGCACGACTTCGCGCGAGGTCTGCGCCTGGGGCAGCTTGCTGACCAGGTTCAGCAGGCCGCCGGGCGAGCTTTGGCCATACAGGACCGAGGCGGGCCCCTTCAGCACTTCCACGCTCTCCAGCGCGTAGGGGTCGATACGCGGCTGCGAATAGCCGCGCGCGCCATAGGGCAGCCGCAGGCCGTCGAGGTAGCGCAGCGGCACGAAGCCGCGCACGGCCAGCCAGTCGTAGCGCAGGTCGGTGTCGCCATACTGGTTGACCACGCCGGGCGTGTACTGCAGCGCCTGCATCACGCTCTGCACGCCTTGCTCGTCCATCTGCTCGCGCGTCACCACGTTGATGGTCTGAGGCGTATCGATCAACAGCGTGCCCGTCTTGGCGCCACCCGCGCGGCGTGCCACCACGCCGTCCACGCCCGCAGTGCGGTCCATGGCATCCGTACGGACGGTCACCAGCGGCAGCGTGGCGGCGCTGGAATCGACCGGGGCCTGGACGATGGAGAACGTGCGCGGCCCGTTGCTGACCACCCGTAGCCCGGAACCGGCCAGCATGCGTGCCAATGCGTCTTCGATGGTCAGCGTGCCGCGCACGGCCGGCGCCCGCAGGCCATCGGCCAGATCCGACGCGAAGAGGATCTGTGCGTCCGACTGGCGTGCCAGCGCCGCAAGCGACTGGGCCAGCGGCTGGGCGGGAATATCGATGGGACGCGCCGCGACTTGCGCGATGGCGCCGGCGGCAAGCATGGCCGCGACCAGCGGAACAAGTACGGCAAGCGGCCGCATGGCACGACGGGGGGCGGGGACAGCAGACCGCCGACGAACGGTGAACATCACAAAGGCTCCTGATGGCAGGCCGATCGATTCGGCCGGTTCATGGAGTTACCGTTCGACGCAGCAGGTTTGTACACCTTCTGCGAAAGAAATTTTCCGGGATATGTCAGCGGGCGGACAGATGCACGGCGCCATCGGCCGTGCGTCGCACCGTTACAGGAAGAATGCCGGGCAACAGTTGGAGGATGGCCGCTACCTGTTCGCGGTCGAATTCGCCAGACAGGCGCAACGGCGCGATGCGGGGATCGTCGATAACGATCGGTGCGGTCGAGCGCGCCTGCATCTCGGCAACGGCGTCGGCCAGCGTCACGCCATCAAAAGAGAACCGGTCGCGCTGCCAGGCCAGCGCCCGCTCGGTGTCGACGGTCGTCGCCGCGTCGGGCAGCCGGCCATCCGGGCCCACGTCGACCTGCTGGCTGGCACGGAGCTGGCGGAACCGCCCGCCGGCTTCCACTTCCACCGCGCCTTCGATCACGGTGACCCGCGTACGCTGCGGCCACTGCCGGACATCGAAGACGGTGCCGATGTCGCGCACCCGCGTCTGCCCGGCCGTGACGACGAACGAACGGAACCCGTGGGCGACCGTAAACTGCGCTTCGCCGTTCTCCAGTGTCAACTGGCGCGAACGCAGGCGCCACTGGACCGTCAGGCCGGTTCCCTTGTCCAGCGTGACTTCGCTGCCATCGGCAAGCTGTGCGGTGCGGGGCGCGCCGGCGTCGGCCTGGAGGTGTTCGGTCCGATAGGCGGGATCGGCCAGCCAGATGCCGCTGGCGAGCAGCAACAGCGCGGCGGCCGCACCGGCGCGGACCCGGCGACCGCTGCGCCGCCGGGCGGCAGCCGCCGCCGTGATCGCCTCTACCGAGGGAAAGCGCTCGCGCAGCTCCTGCTGGTAGGGCGCCAGGGCGTCGTCCTGTGGAACGTGGTGTTCGGGCATTGGCGAGGAGACGCGGTGGGGGCTCATGGCGAAGCGGCAGGCGGCGCGGAAACGGCTGGCGTCGCTACGCTCGCCGCTTCGAGTTCAGGCGCCAGCAATGTCATGGCCCGGGCCATATGACGTGCCACCATGCCGCGCGATACGCCCAATCTTAGCGCGACTTCGTGTTGCGGCAATTCATGAAGGCGGTGAAGGATGAAGACTTCCCGGCATCGCTGCGGCAGCGTGGCGATGCATTGTTCCAGATGGTCGACGATCTGCCGGTGCGCGATGGTCTCCGCCACATCGGGGGAGAGCAGGCTGCTTTCGGACGGGTCTGCCTGTCCTGCCTCGGCATGGTTCTGGCGGGTCCGCTGCGCTCGATAGCTGTCGATGGCGCGGTGGGTGGTGACATGCCGGAGGAAGGCCAGCGGCTGGGTCACCTCGCCGGCCGGGGGGCGTTCGAGCAACTGCACGCACACGTCCTGCAGCACGTCCCGCGCGAAATGCCGGTCACCGAAGCGCCTGCGAACGTGATCGACCAGTTCGTCGTAGTGACGCAGCAGGGCGGCGAACAGCGGAGGATGGGCGGGGTCGCGCAGCACGGCCAGGGACGATGACGACAGGAGGGCGGGGGCAGGAACAAGGCTGCCGCGAGTATAAATGCAAGTGATTCGTATTTGCAAGCACGCAGCCCCACCTCGCCGCCCTGACTACCCTGACTACCCTGGCGTGTTGCGCCTGTCGCGGCGTCAACTGCCGGTCAGCATCCGGACCTTGACCTTGCGGCCCTTGACCTTGCCCTCGTTGAGCCGCTTCATGGCTTCGCGGCCGATGGTGCGGTCCACGGCGATGTAGGTCGACATCTCCATCACGTTGATCTTGCCGACCTGCTCCTTGGTGAAGCCGGCCTCGCCGGTCAGCGCGCCGAGGATGTCGCCGGGGCGGATCTTTTCCTTGCGTCCGCCCAGCATCTGCAGCGTGACCATCGGCGGCAGCAGGCGGGCCCCGCCCGCCGGCGTCAGTTCGGCGAGCGCATGCCACTCGAATTCGCCCCCCTGATGCTGCTCGATATTGCCCACACGGCCCATTTCGTCGAGGCTGACCAGGCTGAATGCCTGCCCGGCCTCGCCCGCGCGCCCGGTGCGGCCAACGCGGTGCACGTGGACTTCGGGGTCAGGCGTGACATCGACGTTGATCACGGCTTCAAGCTGCGCGATATCGAGCCCGCGCGCGGCCACGTCGGTGGCCACCAGCACCGAGCAACTGCGGTTGGCAAACTGCACCAGCACCTGGTCGCGCTCGCGCTGGTCCAGGTCGCCATGCAGTTCGAGCGCCGCATAGCCCTGCGCATGCAGGCGCGCCGCGAGATCGCGGCAGCGCGCCTTCGTGTTGCAGAAGGCGAGGGTGGTGGCCGGGCGGAAATGGTCCAGCAACAGGCCGACGGCATTGAGACGCTCGCCTTCCTCGATTTCGTAGAAGCGTTGCGTGATGGTGCCGGCGTCATGCGCCTGCTCTACCTTGACCGTCTTCGGTTGGCGCAGGAAGCGATGGGCCAGCTTGTCGATCGCCGCCGGGTAGGTGGCCGAGAACAGCAGCGTCTGGCGCTCCTTCGGCACGTGGCTGGCGATGAACGAGATGTCGTCATGGAAACCCATGTCGAGCATGCGGTCCGCTTCATCGAGCACCAGTGTCCGGATGGTGTCGAAGTTCAGGCTGCCGCGATCGAGGTGATCGATAATGCGCCCGGGTGTGCCGACAATGACGTGGGCGCCGTGCACGAGGCTTTCGGCCTGCGGACGGATCGGCGTGCCGCCACACAGCGTCAGCACCTTGACGTTGTCCTCGGCGCGGGCCAGGCGGCGGATTTCCTGCGTGACCTGGTCAGCCAGCTCGCGCGTGGGGCACAGCACCAGCGCCTGGACATCGAACTGGCGCGGATCGAGGCGGTGGAGCAACGCGAGCGCGAACGCGGCGGTCTTTCCGCTGCCGGTGCGGGCCTGGGCAATCAGGTCCTGGCCCGCCAGCGCCAGCGGCAGGCTGGCGGCCTGGATCGGCGTCATGGTGTCGTAGCCAAGCTGGGCGAGGGTCGCCTGCATGGCCGGAGACAGCGGCAAGGTGGCGAAAGAGGTAGGGGAGGTGGAAGTCATGCCGGATTATAGAGGCAAGCACCCTTGGCGCATCGGTGGCGGATTGTTTACGATGCTGACGCCGGAATCCTGACTACTGGAGCACACTTTTCATGGCCAACGCTCGAAAGAGGGCCCGCGCGGGGTGGTATGTCCTGCTCGCCGTCATCGTGACCGCGCTCGTCGGCATCGTGGCGTACAACCTGCTGGGTGGCGAGAAGCGGATCGAACACCGTCTGGAACGGCTCTACGGCATCGAGGACCCGCAGTTCGCGCGGGAACTGGGCGTGCTGCTGGGCCCGCCCGTGATCGGCGGCAACGCCTACCGCGTGCTCAGGAATGGCGACGAGATTTTCCCGGCGATGCTGGGCGCCATCCGGGGTGCGCAGCGCACGATCACCTTCGAGTCCTATATCTACTGGTCCGGCGACATCGGCAGGGAATTTGCCGAGGCGCTGGCGGAGCGGGCCCGGGCCGGCGTCAAGGTGCACGTGCTGCTGGATTGGGTAGGCAGCCAGAAAATCGATGAAGCCGTGCTGGCCGTCATGACCGATGCCGGTGTCGCGGTGCAGCGTTATCACCCGGTGCGCTGGTACACGCTGGGCAAGCTCAACAATCGCACGCACCGCAAGCTGCTGGTCGTCGACGGGAAGGTCGGCTTCACCGGCGGGGTTGGGATTGCGCCGGAATGGACCGGCCACGCGCAGGACCCCCAGCACTGGCGCGACACGCATTTCGAGGTCAAAGGCCCGGTGGTGGCGCAGATGCAGTCGGTGTTCCTCGACAACTGGATCAAGGTGAGCGGCCAGGTGCCGCACGGCGACGCGTACTTTCCGGCGCTGCCGGACGCCGGCCAGGGCATGGCGCAGATGTTCAGCAGCTCGCCCACCGGGGGCAGCGAGAACATGGCACTGATGTACCTGCTGGCGATCACCGCGGCAACGCGGTCCATCGACCTCTCCGCCGCCTACTTCGTGCCCGACGACCTGACCCGCAAGGCGCTTTTGGCGGCCTTGCAGCGCGGCGTGAAGGTGCGCATCGTCGTGCCCGGCGAGCACATCGACTCCGAAACCGCGCGGTCGGCCTCGCGCGCCCAGTGGGGCGAGGCATTGGCGGCCGGCGCGCTGATCGCCGAGTACGCGCCCACGATGTACCACTGCAAGGTGCTGATCGTGGACGGCTTCCTGGTGTCGGTGGGCTCGACCAACTTCGACAACCGCTCGTTCCGTCTCAATGACGAAGCAACGCTGAATATCCTCGACCGCGATTTCGCGGCAGAACAGACGCGCATCTTCGAAGAGGACCTGGCGCTGTCCAGGCCGATCTCGCTGGAGGCGTGGGCCAACCGCCCATGGCGCGAAAAGCTTCTCGACCGGGTCAGCGCGCTGCTGGCGCCCCAGCTCTAGGTTGTGGGGCGGGTACCGGGCGTGCGTTCGCGGAAGAACCGTGTCGCGCCGAAACCGTCCGCCGGTCGCCGGCGCTAGCATGGCTGCCACCGTTGCCACCGACGCCTTGTGCGAGCGCCACCATGCCACGCCGAACCATGCTGCAGACCTCCCACGGACAGATCGCGATGGAGGAGACGGGCCACGGCACGTTGCCTGTGCTGCTGATCCATGGGAATTCGTCGAGCCGGGCCGTCTTCGCGCATCAATTGCACGGGGCGCTCGCTGAACCGTACCGCTTCATCGCCTTCGACCTGCCCGGCCATGGCGATTCCTCCAACGCCACCGCGCCGGCCCGCACCTACACGCGTCCTGGTTTCGCGGACGTCACGGTCGAGGTCCTCGCCCAGCTTGGGATCGAAGAGGTCGTGCTGTTCGGCTGGTCCCTCGGCGGGCATATCGCGCTGGAAGTCGCGGCGCGATTCCCTGGCGTACGTGCCATCATGATCAGTGGCACGCCGCCGGTCGGGCGCGACATGTCGGCGGGTTTCATCCCCGCGCCGCACATGCGGCTCGGCAGTCAGCAGACATTCTCCGCTGACGATGTCGAGACGTTCGGCCGTGCGATATTCGGAACCCACTTCAGCCCGGAGCTGCGCACGGCGATCACACGGGCCGATGGCGTCGCGCGCAGGACCATGTTCGAGGCCGCGCGGGCCGGTGCAGGCATCGACCAGCGCGCCTGGGTGGAATCGTCGCCAGTGCCGCTCGCGGTCGTCAACGGGGCCGATGATCGCTTCATCAACCTCGACTACGTCGACAGCGTGGCCTATGCCAACCTGTGGAGCGGGCGTTGCCTGCGCCTGCCCGATACCGGCCATGCGCCATTCCTCGACGCGCCGTCATCATTCAACCCCGTGCTGGAGCGCTTTCTCCGGGACGTCAGTCACGCCTGAGCCGCCGGCGCCATTTTCTTCGCCTCCCGCCGCAGGGTTTCGATGAACTTGAGCAGCGTCTCGTCGCCGCCGCCACGCCGCCACACCACGCCGACCGGGCCAAACGATCCCACATCGGTGAGCGGCAGACGCCGGACCAGGTCACGGTCGACGAGGTGGCGGGCCATCGCCCCCGAACAGACACCGATGTAGTTGCTGGCGTGGAGCACCGACTCCAGCACCATCACCGATCCGGTCTCCAGCACCGGCACGATGCCTGCGCCGCCGCGTTCCAGCAGCGTGTTTTCCAGGCGCACCCGCATCAGCGTGTCGCGCGGCGGCATGGCCCAGGGATATGCGTAGAGATCGGTCCAGCCGATCTGGGCGGCGTCCGCCAGCGGATGCGCAGGCCCGACCACGAGCGCAATATCGTCCTCGAACAGCACCTCGTGCTCCAGCGTGGGTCCGTAGGCGCGGGCGTCGATGGAGCCCACGATCAGGTCGAAGTCGCGCTCTTCCAGCCGGCTCAGCAGCGTATTGAAAACGCCTTCCGAGACCTGGAAGGCCACATTCGTCTCTACCTGCTGGAAGGCCAGGATTGCCTGCGGCAACAGGTGCGCGATCCCGGCGGTCACGCTGCCGATATGGAGCCGCGAGACTTCGCCGCGCTCGATGGACGCCAGTTCGTCATTGGTGCGGCTGACCTCCCCAAGCACCCGCAGCGCCAGCTTGCGGACGGCCTCGCCGGCCGGCGTCAGGCGCACCTGCTTGCCGCGCAGCACCAGCCGGGTACCGACCAGATCCTCCATTTCGCTCAGCCAGTGCGAGACGGCCGACTGGGTCATGTGGAGCCGGTCAGCCGCCAGCGTCAGCGTGCCTGCCTCGATGAGCACCAGGAACGATTCCAGGTGCCGCATACGGAGCCGGCGCGCCCACGCCACGGCGTCTTGGGGCGAGTTCATGAGCAATTCCTCATGGTTGATTGGGAAGTTTTCATTGGCGATCGCAGCAGGACCGTGGTGATAATGCGCAAGCAGCGGCCGAACTGCAACCACGACACGACTGATGACAAGGATACGACATGAGGAAAATCTCCGTTCGAGAGAGGGTGTTTGCTGCTGCACTGGCATTGGGGGCTGCCGCGCCGGCCTGGGCATGCGGCGAGGCAGGCAATACCCGGCCGATCCGGCTGGTGGTCTCCCAGCAGGCTGGCGGCGGCACCGATACGCTGGCGCGGATGTGGGCGGAATCGGCCAGCCGCGAACTGGGTACGACGATCGTCGTCGAGAACAGGGCTGGTGCGGGCGGCGTCATCGCCGCGAAGTACGTGCTCGGCCAGCCGGCTGACGGTTGCACGCTGTTCCTGGCGGGCGTGTCGCAGATGGTGCTGAACAAGTTCGCCTACGCGCCGCTGGCCTACAAGCCCGAGGTCGACTTCGCACCGGTGGCGGTGCTGACGACCACGCCGTTCGTGCTCGTGGCCAACCCGCAGTCCGGTATCCGCACGCTGCAGGACCTGGAAGCCATGGCACGGGCGAAGCCCGATGCGATCAACTTTGCCTCGTCCGGCAGGGGGAACTCCACGCATGTCATCGTCGAGCTGTTCCAGAAGAACCAGAAGCTCCGCATGACGCATGTACCGTACAAGGGCGAGCCGGATGGCATCGTGGGGACGGTCAGCGGGCAGACCCAGGTCATGGCGCCCACCGTGTCCTCCGCGACGCCGCAGATCCAGGCCGGCAAGCTGGCACCGCTGGTTCTGTTCTCGCCCAAGCGGGTGCCAGAGCTTCCCAACGTTCCCACCGCCTCGGAACTGGGACTGACCGGCTTCGACGATCTGGGCTGGATGGGCATTGCGGCCCGGGCCGGCACGCCGGCCGAGACAATCCGTCGCCTGCACGCCGCGTCGCAGACGTTCCTGACCGACAAGGCCGTGCTGCAGAAAATGAAGACGATGCAGGTGATCCCGATGCCGGGGCCGTCGAACCTGCTGATGCAGCTGACGGAGCGCGATACCGCGCGCCTGCAGAGCGCCATGTCCGACGTCGATTTCAAGGCGAACTGACCATGAGCACGCGCGGAATGGTGGTCTGCCCGCAGCCCGAGGCGGCGGAATCGGGGGCGGAAATCCTGAAGGCCGGCGGCAATGCCGTGGATGCGGCAGTGGCGTGCGCGCTGGCGCAGACCGTGGTGGACCCGCTCATGTGCGGGATTGCCGGGTTCGGCACGGCGGCGGTCTACATGCCGGGCAGCAAGGCGCACGAGTACTTTGATTTCCATGCGACGGCGCCTGGCGCAGCGCGCCCGGACATGTGGGCGGACTTGCTCGAAGGCGAGGCGCGCGATGGCTTCGGCTTCTTCATCCGGGACCGGCTCAACGATATCGGCTACCAGTCCATCGCCACGCCCGGCACGTTGCGCGGCCTGGAGGCGATGCACAGCGCGCACGGCAGGCTGCCATGGGCCGAGGTTGTGGCGCCGGCGGTGGACTGGGCGCGGAACGGGTATTTCGTCCGCCCTGGCATGTATGCGTTCTGGAATGACGAGGCAACGCTGGGGCGTGCCAGCAATCGCGAGCGGCTGGCCTTCAGCGCCTCTGGCCGGGCCCTCTACTGCCGCGAGGATGGCAGCCCGAAACCGATCGGCACGCCCATCGTCAACGGCGACATGGCCAACGTGCTCGAACGCATTGGCCGGGCGGGGGCAGGCGATTTCTATCATGGTGAAATCGCCGCCGCTATCGTCGAGGACATGCGGCGCCATGGCGGGTTGATCTCGACGTCCGACCTCGAAGCCTATCAGGTGGTGCGGCAGAAACCGCTGTTCGGGCGCTACCGCGACCGTATCGTGGCAACCAACCAGCCGCCCGGCGGTGGCGCCATGCTGCTGGAAATGCTCCATGCGCTCGATCAGTTCGACCTCGCGTCGGTGCCGCACAATTCGCCCGCGTATATTACGCTGCTATGCGAGGTCATGAAACAGGCCACCGTCGACAAGGACCGCCATATCGGCGATCCGGCGTTCGTTGACGTGCCGCTTGACCAGCTTCTCTCGGCCGAACGTGCGGCAGCCACGGCGGAGGCCATCCGGCGCGGGCATCGCGTGGAAGTCACGCGCGTGAACCCCGGGCACGCGGTGCCGCGCGACACGACCCACCTTTCGGTGGTGGATGGCGAAGGCAATTGCGTCTCGCTGACCCATTCGCTCGCCATGCCGGCGGGGGCCATCACCCCTGGGCTCGGGTTCATGTACAACGGCTGCATGGGCGTGTTCGATCCCCGGCCGGGGCGCGCCGGCAGCATTGCCCCGGGCAAGCGGCGTTTCACGTCGTCGTGCCCGACAATCGTGTTCCGCGACGGCAAGCCGGAGATTGTCCTGGGCGCGCCGGGGGGCACGCAGATCGCCATGGGTGTGTTGCAGGCCATCCTGAATGTGGTGGACCGTGGCATGACGATGCAGGATGCCGTCTCGGCACCACGCTTCTCCTCGACCAGCAACGCCATCGATATCTGCAACCGCGTGCCGCGCGCGGTGGCCCGCGAGCTCGAACAGGCCGGCTATGAAGTGATCCGCAACCCGTACAACTACACGATCGGATGGGTGCACGCAGTGCGGATCGACGAAGGTCGTCTCGAAGGCGGCGCCGACCCCGGCCGCGACGGGGTGGCGTACTCGGTGGAATCGTTGGGGTAGGTTTGTCGCAGGGGAGCCGGGCCGCATCGCCGTGACATTGCGATGCGGCCCGTGCGAACTTGCAATACGGGGGGCGGCCCTCGGAACTAGTCTTGCGCCTGCGCCGGCCCGACCTGCCGTGCGCCCGGATCGTGCCCCATCAGCGCGATTGCAGGCCAAGGACCAACCTACTTCGGGGATTGCCGCCATGAAGCTTTACTACCATCACCTGTCTGGCCATTCGCACCGCGTGCGCCTGCTCTTGTCGCTGCTCGACGTGGATCACGAGGCGATCGAAGTCGATCTCGCGGCCGGGGCGCACAAATCTCCGGAGTACCTGAAGCTGAACCGCTTCGGACAGGTGCCGGTGCTGGTCGACGGACAGGATGTCATCGCCGATTCGAACGCAATCCTGGTCTACCTGGCGAAGAAGCTTGGCAAGACGGATTGGCTGCCCGAAGCGCCGCTGCCGGCCGCCGCCGTGCACCGCTGGCTGTCCATCGCGGCCGGTGAAGTGGCCTACGGGCCCGCCGCAGCGCGGCTGATCACGGTCTTCGGCGCGCGCTACAACGCAGACGAAGTGATTGGCCGGTCGCACGCGATCCTGAAGCTGATCGATGCGGAGCTTGAGGGCCGCACCTTCCTGGCGCTGGACCATCCCACCATCGCCGACGTGGCACTGTATGGCTACATTGCACGCGCGCCGGAAGGAAACGTCGATCTTTCGGGCTATCGGAGCGTCAATGCCTGGCTGCAGCGGATCGAATCCCTGCCCGGCTTCGTGCCGTTTGCCAAGACGCCGGTCGGGCTTGCGGCCGAAAAGTAAGCCTGCCCGAGTCGAACACACCCGCAACCCGATGGAGGCCGGCGATGGCAACCGATACCGCGAACGAGACGGCTTCGCCCTGGCATGCGGGCGAGCTGACCATGCAACGGACGCTTGGCGTCGCCGAACGGATGCTCGACGTCGGCCGGCGGGTGATCCGTGACTACATGCCTGACCAGCACCGGCAGTTCTTCACGGGGCTTCCGTTTCTCGTGCTCGGCACCGTGGACGAAGCTGGCGCGCCCTGGGCCACCGTGCTCGCCGGCCCGCCGGGCTTCACGCAGTCTCCCACCAGCACAACGCTGCATGTCGAGGTGATGACGGACCCGCGCGATCCGGCCAGTGCTGGCTTGGCCGAGGGGGCCGGGATCGGGCTGCTCGGCGTGGAATTCCAGACCCGCCGGCGCAACCGGATGAACGGCGCGGTGGCGAAGCGGACAGCGACAGGCTTTGATGTGAAGGTGTCGCAAAGCTTTGGCAACTGTCCGCAGTACCTTCAACTGCGTGAGCCTGCGTTTGCGCGCGACCCGTCGGAGCCGTCGCCCGCGCCCGTGCAGCGGCTGGGCGAACTGGGGCCGCGCGAGCGCGCGCTGATTGCGGCGGCAGACATGCTGTTCGTGGCATCGTATGTCGAAGGCGAGGGCGGCGGCGTGCGGCAGGTTGATGTATCGAGCCGGGGCGGCAAAGCCGGATTCGTACGTGTGGGCGCCGATGGCGTGCTGACCGTGCCGGACTTTGCCGGCAATCTGTTCTTCGCCACGCTGGGCAACTTCGTCGTCAATCCCGTCGCGGGCATCGCGTTCGTCGATTTCGAGACCGGCGACATGCTGCAACTGAGCGGAACCGCCTCGGTCACGCTCGACCACCCCGAGATCGGCGCCTTCCAGGGCGCCGAGCGACTGTGGCACTTCACGCCGCAACAGGTCGTGTTCCGCCCCGCAGCGCTCCCGCTTCGCTGGAAGTTTCTGCCGGACGGCTGGTCGCCCAACTCGTTGATGACCGGAAGCTGGGAACAGGCCGCGGAGCGGATCCAGGCGGCGGCCCTGGCCAACGCGTGGCGGCCGTTCCGCGTCATCGACATTGTCGACGAGTCGTCGACGATCCGGTCGTTCCATCTGCAGCCCGCCGATGGCGCCGGACTCGTCCCGCACCTGGCCGGGCAGCATCTGCCGATCCGGGTTACGCCGCCGGCGTGTGGCAAGCCTGTCATCCGGACCTATACGATCTCGGTCGCGCCCTCGGACGGCCACTACCGGATCAGCGTGAAGCGTGAGGGGCTGGTTTCTGCGTTTCTTCACGACAGCTTGCAGGTGGGCAGCGTGATCGACGCGCGTGCGCCGGCCGGACAGTTCGTCGTGGATGCTGCCGAGCGCCGGCCCGCGGTGTTCCTCGCTGCCGGGGTCGGCATCACGCCGCTGCTGGCAATGCTCCGGCACGTGGTGTATGAAGGGCTGCGCAAGCGCAGGGTGCGCCAGACGTGGGTGTTCCAGTCCGCAAGGTCGCTCGGCGAGCGCGCGTTCACCGGGGAACTGCGGCGTCTGGCTGAAGCGGCCGAGGGCAAGGTGCGTGTGGTGCAGGTGTTGTCCGAAGCTGGGGACGCCGTGGAAGGCATGGATTACGACATCGCCGGACGCATCGACGTGGCGCTGTTGCGGCGCACCTTGCCGTTCGACGACTACGACTTCTATCTCTGTGGACCGCCCGGATTCATGCAGGCCACGTACGAAGGGCTGCGCGACCTCAACATTGCCGATTCGCGCATTCACGCTGAGGCATTCGGGCCCGCTGGCCTCGCGCGGCGGCAGGACGCCGCCGCCCCGCAGACAGCGCCGGTCCGCCGCCCCGCACAGGTGCCCACGCCGGTCGCGTTCGTCCGCTCCGGCAAGGAGGCGCGCTGGAGCCCCGCCGATGGCACGCTGCTGGATCTTGCCGAGTCTCGCGGCCTGAGCCCCGAGTTCAGCTGCCGTGGCGGCACTTGCGGCACTTGCCGTACCAGGATCGTCGAGGGCGCGGTGGCCTATCTGACGGCGCCGGCCTTCAGCACCGGCAACGATGAAGCGCTGATCTGCTGCGCCGTGCCGGCTGACCAGGCATCGGGCGGCGCGGCGCGCCTGCTGCTCGACCTTTGACGGCTGGCTCGCCTGCCACGCTGAGGTAAGCTAGTGCCCGCGCCTTCGGCGGGAGACAAACAGACATGGGCATACGCGAGATCGAGATTTTCCGGGCGGTGATGACATCGGGCAGCATGAGCAAGGCGGCCGTCCTGCTCGGCGTCTCCCAGCCGGCCGTCAGCCAGGCCATCCGCAAGCTCGAAACCGCCGCCGCCGTCAGCCTGTTTTCCAGAACGCGCGGCCGGCTCGAACCCACGTCGGCGGCCAGCGCACTGATGAACGACGTCGACCGGTTCTTTGCCGGCTACGAATACATCGAACATCGCATCCGGAGCCTTCGGTCCTACGGGCTCGGGCGCCTGACAGTCGCCATCAATCCGGCCTTCGGCCTCGGTTTCATCTCGCGCACGATTGCCGCCTTCGAAGCAGCAAAGCGGGGCGTGCAGGTGTCGCTTCAGGTCATGAACACGCACCAGGTTCACGAAACGGTGTCCGCCGGCAAGGTGGATTTCGGACTGATGGCGGCCGGCATGTCCATGGCCGGGTTGGAGCATTCGCCATTCGCCCAGCTACACGCGGTAGCGGTGATGCGCGATGGCCACCCGCTGGCCCGGCGCCGGACGGTGGCTCCGCAGGACCTTGAGCGGCAACCGTTCATCGCGCTGAACTCGGCGGACCCGACGCGCATTTCACTCGAGGCCCGCTTCGGCGAAACTGGTGTTTTCCTGAAACCGCTGGTGGAAACGCCCAATTCGCACACGGTCTGCGAGCTGGCGCTGGCAGGGGTGGGCGTCGGGGTATCACACCCGCTGGTGGCTGCCGACTATCTGGACAGGGGGCTGACAATCCGGCCGCTGTCGGTGGACGTGGTGCTGAACAGCGTCATCGCCTTTCGCGCCGGCTCGCCGCTCTCTGAACACGCCAAGGGCGTGATCCGGCAGATGCGCCTCCAGCTTGCGCAGGAGTCTTCCGCATTGGCCGCCAGGATGGCCGCCTGAGGATATAAGCACAGCTTATCGACCACCTCGGCCGGCCATATTGCGTTGCGGCGAGGGGTTTACCAGAATGGCTGGGAACCCAACCTATAAGCCCAGCCTATGGACCTGTCTTCCGTCCGTGTCGATGCCATTGCCCCGATCGCCGCTCACCCGCACGCCGCATCCGCTGGCGAAGACGCTGCGTGGCGCAGGCATTCGCGCCTGCTGCGCGACGGCAGGGTGCCAATGTGCGCCTGGGGCAGATGGATCGACCGGCGCCGCGAGCCCCGCACCCTGACGTCGCCGCTGCTGAACGCGCACTACACGATCGAGATCCTGCTTTCCGATACGGTCGTCGACTATCACATGGGTGGGGCAGCCGTTTTCACACGGGGCGGCCAGTTCGGCGCCGCGCAGGTGACGCCACCGGGAGAGCGGGTGCGGTGCCGGTTCGAGCGTCCGGTGGAATCGGTGCTGCTCTACGTACCTGCTGCCACGATGCATGACACGCTGCACCGGTGCGGCCAGCACATTCCGGCCGGATTCACGCTGGAGGACCCGAGTTTTCGTGCCGACCCGATCCTCGGACGTTTTGTCGGCGCGCTGTCTGAAGCGGCGAGCCTGCAGGATGCCTCGGCCACGCCGTTCATCGACCACGCCTGTCAGACCGTCATCACCTATCTCGTGCGCGCCCAACTGCAATCGCAAGCCACGGACAGGCATGCCGGGCTGCAGACCTGGCGGCTGCGCAAGGTGTTGGACTTCATCGGCGAGAACGTTGCCGAGACGGTTTCGCTACAGGCCATGGCCGATCAGGCCGGACTCAGCCGCATGCACTTCGCCGCGCAGTTTCTGCTCGCAACCGGCATGACCCCACATACCTATCTCACTGAAGCCCGGCTGGACATCGCCCGGCGGCTGCTGACGGAAGGACGTCTCGCCCTGGCAGACGTCGCCATGCGGACCGGGTTCCACTCGCAGGCGCATTTCACCAACGTCTTCCGCAAATCCACGGGCACCACCCCCGGGCGATGGCGGGCGCAGGTGAGGGAGGCCGAAGGCGAGAGGGCGGGGCAGACCTATCTGTCCTGACTTGCACGCTTCAACAATCGCCGTGAACCGCCGTCAGGCCGTTTCGCTGGTAGCCTCGCCGGCCAGCACGAGGTCCGAATCTTCCGTCGCCATGGCTACCGCCGTTGCATTCTCGCCTTCGGCGGCAATGTCGCCGAGACCGATGACCACCGTGATGTTCGGCGTCCAGTTCTTGCGGTCGGCGCTGGCTTCGGCGAACGTGGTGACCGTTGCGGTGTAGCCCTGCGCGCGGAGGTCGTCTGCCAGCCGATGGGCGCGTGGCTCCAGAGCCGTCTCGGGATTCTCGTCGCTGATATCGAGGATCAGGGTGGTCTCGAACTCCTCCTTCCCCTTCAGGATAGCCGTCTGCATTGCCTTGAGTTGCTTGTTCGCGAGCGCGACGAGTTTGCTGTATTTGGCTTCTTCCTGGCTGGCGCGCAGTGCCTTGGCGGCGTTGAGGATTTCGGTGCGGTCCACGAACATGATGGCCTTTCGAGATTAGGGAGAGGAAGCGTGTCGCCGCACTGGTCTGCCTCGGGGCAGATTTTTCGGAGTCGCGACGACAACTGTATAAATATACAGTGGTCGTCCGCCAGACCGCAAGCAATATGGCGCGGCAGTTCGTGCGCCACGATCGCGGCGCCCGACATGGCGACAGTCAGCGGGGCGCCGACAGAGCGGGCGCCATCGTCGTGCGAAAATCCGCGCTTACCTTGCCCTGTCGATCGCCCGATGAAGACCATTCGCCTCTCCCTCGTCGCCTTGCTGACCGCTTCGGCATTCGTGGCCGCCTGCTCGGACCGAAGTTCGTCCTCCAGTAAGCCTGCGGAGGGCACGCCCGTTTCGGCCAGCGCACCCCACACCGACGAATGGCTCGGCAAGTGGACCGGGCCGGAAGGTACGTTCCTTGAATTGGCGGGCGGCCATGGCAAATACGAGGTCACCGTGCAGAATCTCGACGGTCCGCGCAGGTTCGAGGGCCGGTATGCCGACGGCGGCATCGAATTCGAGCGCGACGGAACGCGGGAAGTGATCCGCGCCAGCGATGGCGCCGGGACCGGCATGAAATGGCTCGCCGGCAAGAAGAACTGCCTGACCGTTCGCTCCGGCGAAGGCTACTGCCGGGACTGAGCACCGCGACCCCGGCTCGCGACGCTCAGCCGCGTGCGGTCAGACCGAGCGCATCAATCCACCGTCGACCCGGATGTTCTGGCCCGTGATGTAGCCAGCGCCGTCTGACAGCAGGAAGGCGATGGTCGCGGCCACTTCCTCGGCCTTGCCATAGCGTGCCATCGGCACCGATTCCCGGCGCGCATCGACTTCCGGAAGGCTGTCGATCCAGCCGGGCAGTACGTTGTTGATGCGGATATTCTTCGGTGCGTAGGTGTCGGCGAACAGCTTCGTGAAACTGGCAAGTCCCGCGCGGAAAACGGCGGAAGTCGGGAACATGGACGCCGGCTCGAACGTCCACGCGCTGGAGATGTTGACGATCGAACCGCCGCCCTGGGCTTCCATGACCGGCGTCACCAGCCGGATGGCGCGAACCGCGCTCAGGAAATACACGTCCATGCCGGCATGCCAATTCTCGTCGGTCAGCTCCAGCACAGGGCCGCGTGGCCCGTGGCCGGCGGAATTCACGAGGGCGTCGATCCGGCCCCACTTCTCCATGGCCAGCGCCACCAGGCGTTTTACGTCGTCGTCGGACTGGTTCGATCCGGTCACCCCGATCCCGCCCAGTTCCTTGCCAAGCGCCTCGCCTTTCCCGGACGAGGACAGTACGGCCACGTGGTATCCATCCTCCGCGAGCCGACGCGCTGCGGCCGCGCCCTGGCCGGAGCCTCCGGCAGTGATCAAGGCAACCTTGGAAACGGTCATTGTTGTTCTCCTTCGATGATGGCGGGATGGTAGCGCCATTTTTCCTTTGCAGCAGGGCCATCAGATTGGCCCCGATGTCATCTACCACCAAGGTCGTATGGTCTTTGTGTCTGGCTTCAGGCACAACGGGCACTCGTTTCCAACGGCCGCCATCGACCCGGGAGCGGGCCAGTCCCTTGCCAGGCTACGCCGTCCCGCACCACTACGTTCAGACATGCTGGAGAAACTGGATACCACAACGGCCATGGCCTGGACGCGAGCTATTGCAGGGCAACTCGATGCGGGGGATGTCATCGGGGCCATGTTGTCGGCGGCGTTCGAAAGATTTGGCGCCGAGCAGGCGGGGATGATCCAGTGCGATGCGGACGGTTTGGCCTTCCTTCCGGACGCGCACGTGCTTTCAACGACAGGGATGTCTCGCCTGGCGACTCGGAGCCCCGATGTTCCGCTGTCCGCGGCGCTGGACATCCTGAAGGCTGGCGCGCCGTGGGTACCCGCACCTGAAGCCCAGCGTCACGGCGACGCGGGAAGCACTGTCCTTTGCACCGCCGTCGAGTCGGGCAGCGCACTCCACGGCGTGCTGTTCGTGAAAAGGCGAGGGCGGCTTACCGCGGCCGGCCTTGCCGAACTGCGTTTCCTCAGTGGGCTGGCCGGTACGGCGCTGCGCAATGCCAGGGCTCATGCGTCCGTGGCGCGGGGCTCGCAGGTCCGCGAGGTCCTGAACACGAACATCCTTGGTATCTTCATATGGGAACGTGGCGGCCGGATCCTTGAGGCCAACGAAGCGTTTCTGAGAATCGTTGGCTATGGCGGCGGTTTCGGCCTGCCAGCGTCGCTGGATGTGCTGACGCCCGAGGAATGGAAGCCGGCCATCGCGCGTCGGGAAGCGCAATTCAGCAGTGGCGAGGTGCTTCCTCCGTT
The DNA here is from genome assembly GCF_004217045.1 of Cupriavidus agavae. Taxonomy (GTDB): domain Bacteria; phylum Pseudomonadota; class Gammaproteobacteria; order Burkholderiales; family Burkholderiaceae; genus Cupriavidus; species Cupriavidus agavae. Next base: position 154,996 of record NZ_SGXM01000002.1, on the reverse strand, counting down.
CGAGCGGGAGTTCCTGCGCCGCGACGGCAGTCGTGCGCCGGTACTGGTTACCGCCACGAGACTGGACGAGGACTCCCGTCAGCGCGTCACGTTCGTGCTGGATCTGACCGAGCGTCGACGCATCGAGGAAACGCTCGAACGCACGAAGGCGGAACTGGAACACGTCTCGAAAGTGACCGCACTCACCGCGCTGACAGGATCGATTGCCCATGAGATCAACCAGCCGCTTGCTGCCATCGTGGCCAACGGCAGCGCGGCGATTCGCTGGCTGGATCGTCCCCGGCCCGTGGTGGCGGAGGCATTGGAGTCCGTCGAGCGCATGGTCTTCGACGGTCACCGGGCCGGCGCGATCATCGCTGGCATCCGGTCGCTGCTGACCAGGCATCCGACCCGGCGGCAGCCTGTCGACATGAACTCGCTGATCGAGACGACCGTGCTCAATCTCCGGCGGGACGCCGCTCGTTCGAAGGTGCAGATACGCTTGCACCTTGAACCGGGTATCCCGATGGTCATGGGGGACGAGGTGCAGCTTCAGCAGCTGTTGGGAAACCTGCTGGTCAATGGCATCGAGGCCATGCTGCCCCTCTCACCGGAAGCGCGGTCATTGTCGATCCGATCCTCCTTGGCCGGCGAATGCGTGGAAGTGTCGGTTCACGACGCGGGTTCCGGCATGGATGCGAGTATCGCGGCGAAAGTGTTCGATCCGTTCTTTACCACGAAGCAGGAGGGCCTCGGGATGGGGTTGAGCATCAGCCGGCTGATCGTGGAAGCGCACCAGGGAAGGCTATGGGTGGATCGCGACGAGAAGGAACAGACAACGTTCCATTTCGCGCTTCCCGTGGCCAGGGCGGGCTCGACGGAATAAGGCCGGCTACTGGATCTCCGGATACCCGAGGGATTGGACCGCATCGCTCGCCAGGCGTGCGTAGGCGGCAAGGTCGGGCCGCTCGAATCGATTCACGGCGACGGCTGCGAGCAGGGCCGCGTAGTCCGAGCGCTCGTGCAAGCGACCCAGCCAGTCCACCAGATCGGTACGCGCGCGCTCAGGCAGGCCGGCTGACGCGACCAGGAGCGGATTCGGCGTCCAGGGAGTGGTGGCGACAGTCCGCAAACCATCGAGCCATGCAGGGTCGTGCAGGCGCAGCAGGTCGAGAAAGAACGAGTCCAGCGCGGTGACATCGATCTCGCCATCACGCAGCGCGGACAGCGCGCGCATCGGTGTATCGAGCGGGCCGATGGATGCCGCAAAAAGGCGCTTGCCTCCATGTGCCAACGGCGCCAGCAGCCTGCGTGCCGCGTGATAGCCGGACTGCGAGTGCTGTGCCATCCAGCCGAAACGCGTTCCGCGCAGATCCTCCAGTGTGTGCAATGGGCTCGCATCCCGCACCAGCAGCTCGCTGCGGTAGCGGGCGTGGCCCGCGTACCCGGCTGGCGCCGGCACGGGCGCGGCCAGGGCCACAACGGGTGCCATGCCTTGCGCGAAAGGCAGGCCACACATGAAGCCGCAGGTCAGGTCAGGACGTTGCCACAGGGCCGGAAGCGGGGCTGGCCATGCGTGCGGGATGACCTCGACCGTCCAGCCCAGATCGTCGAAGACACGCGACAGCAGTGCGTGCCACGCCTGCGCAACCGCTGGCGTGGCGTTGTACATGCGCGTTGAGGCGATGCCCGCTGCCATGTCAGGCGAACCGTAGCGTTTGGCCCAGCCCGAGGTTGCGCGCCTTGGTCAGCATGGCGTGCCCGAGCGCTATGTCGGTCGTGGAGAGCCCGCGATGCCAGAACAGGATCGTTTCGTCGTCGCGCTCGCGTCCCGGCTTGAGGCCAGCGACGATCTGGCCCAGCTCCGCGTGGAGGTTCTCTTCGTTCAGGCGTCCGCTGTCCACGTGCTGGCGCAGCGCGCCGTAGGGCAAACCCTTGCGGCACTGGCCCCAGTCGTCCACCACCATCTTGCTCATGATGTCGGTCAGCGACAATTCCACCGCACTCATCGTGCCGTACGGAATGACGAGCGCGCCTGGCTTGATCCAGCTGGTCAGCAGCTTGGGCTCCGGCCTGGGCAGGCGGGACGCCTCGACCACGATGTCGGCGCCACGCACGCACGATTCCCAATCTTCGGTGACGATGACCGGCTTGCCCAGATCGCGCGAGAGCCGTTCGGCAAACGCAGTGCGGCTCTCGGGCCGACGCGAGTGCACGCGGATCTCGTCGAAATCGAAGATCGAATCGAGCAGCCGCACATTCCAGTACGACGTGCCGCGCGCGCCCACGTGCCCGAGCACCTTGCTGTTCCGGCGGGCCAGGTGCCGTGCGCCGAGCGCGGTCACGGCACCGGTGCGCATGTCGGTGATCGCCGTGGCATCGATGACAGCCAGCGGCACGCCGTTGTCCGGATCGAACAGGTTCAGCAGCGCCATTTCCGAGGGCAGACCGTGCTTGTAGTTGTCGACATAGTCCGACACCACCTTGACGCCTGCCACATGCAGCGGCTGGATAAAGCCGCGCAGGACATTGAAATGTCCCTTGTCCGACGATTCCGGCACCAGATGCACGCGCGGTTCGATCACGGTCTGCTTGCGTCCCTGCGCGGCGAGCGCGCCTTCCACGGCGGCGAGGATCTCGGCATCGGTCAACGCCAGGGCGGCCACATCGGGCCCGTTGAGGTAGGTCAGGTAAAGCTCTTGCATGGCGGCTCCTTACTGCAACGGGGAAATGTTGGCGCGATGCACGATGGCACGCCATTTGGTGGTCTCGCTGGCGATGGTTTCGCCGAATGCCTGGCTGGAACTGCCAACGGGCTCAAGGCCCAGGGCGTCGAGCTTCTGGCGCACATCGGGGTCGCGCAGCACGCGTGCCACGTCGGCCTGCCACTTGCGCACCACGGCGTCAGGTGTTCCCTTCGGAGCAACCAGCCCGTACCAGGAGGTGACGTCGAAGCCCGGATAGCCGGATTCCGCCACGGTCGGTACGTTGGGCAACTGCGGCAGCCGATGCGGGCCCGCCACCGCGAGCGGCACCAGCTTGCCAGTGCGGATGTGCTGGAGCACCGTGGAGATGCCGCCGAACATCATCTGCACCTGGCCGCCGAGCACGTCGTTCAGTGCCGTGGCCATGCCGTTGTAGGGTACGTGCACGGTCTTGATGCCGGCGTCGAGATTGAACAGTTCGCCCGCCAGGTGTGCGCCGCTGCCACTGCCCGGCGAAGCAAAATTGAGTTCGCCCGGACGTGTCCGCGCATAGGCGACCAGTTCCTTGAGCGAGCGGGCCGGCACGGACGGATTGACGACCAGCACGTTTGGCGACGCCGCCAGCATCGTCACCGGCACGAAGTCGCGCGTATCGAACGTGAGCTTGCGGAACAGGATCGGATTCACGGTCAGGTTGCCCGCGGGCGCCAGTCCGAGCGTGTAGCCGTCAGGCGTCGCGCGCGCCACGGACTCCATGCCGATGTTGCCTGCGGCGCCCGGCTTGTTGTCGATGACGACCGGCTTGCCCCACGCCTCGGACAGCTTCTGGCCGATCAGGCGCGGCAGGGCATCGGCCACGCCGCCGGCCGCGAACGGCACGATGATCCGCACCGGGCGCGCCGGATAGTCGTCGGGCTGGGCCAACGCCAGGCGCGGCAGGGCCGACATCGACAGGGCCGCCAGCCCCATCGCCAGGAACAGCAGCCGTTCGCCGGCCGATTTGCGCAGAATACGCTTCACGCGAGACTCCCCGTCCATCCACATTCGAAACATTGACCCGACATTCCCGCGTCGTCGATCTTGTACCCGACGTCGAGTTGTATAGACTGATGTTACGCAGGCCGGTCGTTACTGTATAGACAACTTTTCGCATAAGGCAAAGCGGTTTCCGCATATGCGAGCGTCAGGCGCGTTAGCGCACGGCCACGGTGCGGCTGGCACGAGTGCCGTGCAAGGCCATGCCCCGTTGCGTGGCATCATTCCGTCGTTCACAACTTCGTCAGGGAGTCAGACCGCCATGCGCCCGCACGTCCAGGAAGATCCGTCAGTACCGGCGTTCGCGCGCATCAAGCAGTACGTGCTGGCGCAGATCGGCGCGGGCACATGGAAGGAAGGCGACGCGATACCGGCCGAGATTGCGCTGGCCGGCACCTTCGGGGTCTCGCGCATGACCGTGAACCGTGCGCTCAATGAACTGGAGGCCGAGCAGGTGCTGGTGCGGCGGAAGGGTGCGGGCACCTTTGTGGCGCAGCAGCGTTATCAGGCCACGGTGGTCGAGATCCGCAGCATTGCCGAGGAGATTCGGGGGCGCGGCCATCGGCATCGCAGCGCGCTCCACCGTCTGGAGCGGCAACGTGCCACGCGCGCGCTGGCCGCGCAGTTCGGCATTGCCGAGCGCAGCACGTTGTTTCACTCGGTGATCCTGCACTTCGAGGACGATGCACCCATCCAGGTGGAAGACCGGTGGGTCAATCCTGCCCTGGCACCTGACTACCTTGATACGGAGTTCGCCAGCACCACGCCCAACGAGCACCTGATGCGCGTGGCGCCGCTACAGCGGGCGGAGTACTGGATCGAAGCGCGGGTGCCCGCCGAAGAGATTGCCGACATGCTTGCGCTTGGCCCGGCGGAGCCATCGCTCGTGCTGCGCCGGCGCACCTTCTCGCACGACGCGGTGGCATCGGTTGTCGTGCTCTGGCATCCGGGCCAGCGCTATAGCTTTGCGGGCGCTTTGGGCGCGGCGTTGCCCGGGTAGGGACTTTCCGCACGATGCAAGCGTGTGAGGAAGTTGGAAGTGCGCAAGGCCTGCGTGGCAAGCGCGAGCGCCTGCGTGCTCGCAATCAGCGCGGATATGCTCGCAGCGGCGTTATCGGGCGGTACGGCGTGGCCGGAACGCGAGAGATGGCGGTGGTGGGCAGTCAGAATCAAGGCGGTTCTTCGCTCAACAGGGTCAGCCTCAACGTTACCGCCGCGAGGATTGCCGACGAATCGTCCTTTCTCTTAACTCGCTGTCATCGAATCGGGAATCGCTGTCGTAGGCGGACCGCCGACGCTGCGCGCCGCCGCTGACTTTGGCCGGCAGCGCGGCCGATACCGATCAGGATGCCTTCCTCGCTCCCCTTCCGGCCCTGGACAGCGGCAGATCGGCCAAACGCTCGGCGATGACATGACGCAACGCGGGCGAGGCATCCATCTCCTCCAGCAGACCAGGCCAGTGGGCGTGTGCCAGCGACACGGCCTCCTTGACCGCCGCCGTAGCGATCCGCTTGGGAATGCCGGCTTTTCCAGCGATCTCTTCATACAGATCGAGGGTCTCGTTGCGCTGGAACGCGTCAATGGCGACGTTCTGGCCATAGGACGTGAAATTGGGCAGGGCGGCGACGCACACGATGTCGTAGGCAGGCGAGAGTTCGGGCAGTTTCCGGTCCGCGTAGATCACCGAGAAATTCTTGAGATGTGCGTCGCTGTTGCCGAGGAGTGTATTGACGGCCTGGCGCACGAAAAACTGCCGTACGTTCTCGAATCCATTCGGGCTAAGCCGGTACAGTGCGGCCACCAGCCGGATGTATTCGTCAAGCTTGGCGTACTTCCTGCCCGGCATCCGGCCAAGCATCTGGCACCCGTCCTCTGCATGGACGCGCCCGCCGGTGGCGGTGCGGTCGAAGCGCTCCACCGCAAGGTAGTGCAAGCCTTTTCCCATCCAATCCGCCAGGTCGGGCACGTCGATGCTCGACATCGGAAGTACCTGGACCGGGGCGATGTTCACGCCGGCAGCCGCCGCCAGATGCATCGAGACATATTCGTTGAACACCTGAGAGTCGTCATTCCTGGCCGGCAGCTTCGCAATGATGTCCGATACCTTGTCGCTGGTGGGCAGCGTGTAACGCTCGCCCCGGCGCATTGTCGACAGCGCCAGCTTGTTCTGCACGCCCGAGACTGACGCGGCGCCTTCCGTGGCGCCCTCGACGACAGCAATCTCCAGGTTATCCGCCCCGCCCGTCACGCCGTAGGTGCGGACGTACTCGGGCAGGGCGCCAATGTTGGCGGGCTTCACCACGACAGCGCCCGGCAAATCATTGCCGGCGGAGGCAAGGACACCAAAATCGTCCTTGTCCTCCGGGTTCTTTCGGGTGGCCTCCAGACGGTTGCGCAGTTCGCCTTCCGGCAGCAGCCCGGCGAAGTAGGGGGGCAGCTCTCCGCCCGTGTTGTAGATAGCCGGGTGGAATGTGTTGTCGAACACTTCCGAGGTGGCCTCGCGGCCAATCTCGGTCGGGAGGGTAATGGAGAGACTGAGCGTGTCGCGATCGTTATTGCCCCGGTATTCCTCGGTCGGAACGAAGCGCGTATTCCCGCCGGCTTCGCAGAGGAAGCCGCAAAGCCGACCGTGAAGGTGGACTTCCAGATAGCGTGGATGGAGTTCAAATCCCATTACTTGTCCAGCAGATAGTCCAGCGTGGAACGGGCACTGCGGTCGGGACCGCTGCCTTTGCCCTCAAGAATCTGGCGCACTTCGGCCAGATTTTCCCTCGGTACCATCACCCATTCGGCGCCCATCGCAGCCGCCAGTGCCTCGAACGTCGAGGCGCGACTATCCTTCTCCCCGCGAAGAATGGCCGACAAATTCTGGTGCGCCATGCCGATCATCCGACCCAACTGGGAGATGGAAAGCTGGCGCCGGATACGCATCGCCTGAGACTCGGAAAGTAATGACATAGCATGCATGAAATGCGGTTTGACATGCTTTAGTATGCAACTCGCGGCTGCCGAAAACAAGGTTCTGCATCTTAAAATATGTATTTATCGCGTAATGCATTCCATCGTATGCATGTGAAGAAAAGGTGCGGGCGGCTAGGAAGGCGCACATGCAGTTGCGGTAACACGACCAGCTTGCGGCCGACGGACAAGGCACACGCCAGGAGAACGGTGATATATTACATATCACACCACGCCCCCTCACTCCCGCCATGTTCGATCCCTCTCTGCTAGGCCGGATAGCTTTCACGCCCCCCGATCCCTCACAGGCCCATTTCCCGCCGGGGCGCCATCGGCTGGGAATTGCCGACGAGCGGGACGCCGTGCTGTACGTACCGGCCGGGATCGGTACCGGGCCCGTTCCCTTGCTGGTCATGTTCCATGGCGCCGGCGGTTTTCCGGAGAAGGTGTTGCCGTTCATCGAGCCCCATGCGGACGCACATGGCTTTCTGGTACTCGCGCCGCATTCGACTTTTCCCACGTGGGACATTGTGATCGGGGGCAACGGGCCCGACCTGGAAAACCTCAACAGGGCGTTGACCGCCGTCTGCACCCGTTATCGGATTCGGCGCGACCGGCTGGCGTTCGCCGGCTTCTCCGATGGAGCGAGCTACGCGCTTTCGATCGGTATCACGAATGGCGACATTGCCAGCCACGTCATCGCGTTCTCAGGCGGCTTCATGTCAGTCTTCATGCAGGAAGGAACACCAAGAGTCTTCATTGCACATGGTCTGGCAGACGAGCAGTTGCCCGTGCAGACCAGCGGCCGTACCAATGCCGCCAAGCTGAGAGCCGCTGGCTACGACGTCGAGTATGTCGAATTCAACGGCATGCATGCGATCCAGCCGCCAATCGTGACCGAGGCTATCCGTTTCTTCCTGGCCTAGCCCCCTGTCGTGGTAGCCGCAGGAATTGCTGCTAACGGAGTGCCATCCATGAATTTCGAGATTCCGCAGTCCCTGATTCATCCGCTGCTTGCCATGGTCGACGCCGAGTCGCCGCTGGCCCGGCAATTGAAGGAGCACGGCATCTGTCATGGCAGCATGTCAGTGTCGGCCCGCCTGTTCGATGCACAGTCCTTGAGCTCGCTTTACACGCTGAGCAAGGCGCAGAACGAGCGGGAGCTGCTGTTCCAGATGCTTGCGCTCGACAACATCTACAACGCACCCCAGGCGCGCACCATCCCGGGGCTGGAGTTGCTGGTGGCAGGGCTTGTCGCCTACCTGTCGCGCGATGTGATTGACGGCTGGCTCTACCAGCGCAGCCGTGACGGCGTACTGCTGCCGTGGCTGGTTCAACGCATCCGCCACGTACAGCCCGAGCAGGGCATGCCGTACGTTGCCATCGACATGCTGGCGAACACCATGCTGTCGGCCAACTCGGAACTGACCGACCCCGCCCGGCGCCGGGCAGGCATGACGACCTCGATCATCATCACGAAAGACGAGATCGTCGACCGCACCATTCCCCAACTGCTGGCCGAGTTCGGCTTTTTCAAGGAATGCGCGGAGTTCCGGCAGGAGTACGACCGGCATGCGCAACTGTTCCTGCGCTACCAGCGCAGCTTTGGCGCGCAGTATCTCGCCAGGGGCGCTGCGTTCACCGTGGAAGGCAAGGGCGGCGTGGCGCTGGCACGCCTTGGCAACGGCGTGGCGGCGCGTTGCATCAATGACGAGGAGCGGCTGGAGCGCCGCTTCGAAGTGACCTGCGATGCGGAATTCTGGCGCCGGGCCGGCATCGCCACGGGCTTCGAAAGACTGCCGCTGCACTGCTACGTGCACCTGTTCCATCTTGAGTGGCACCGGAACGTCTGGGTCCATGTGCAGCACCTCGCTGAGTACCAATACCGGCCGGAGCTGCGCGATAAGCTGGTGCTGCCCGACCACCACCGGGACTTGATCGACATCCTGACCTCGCACATGGATGTCCTGGTGGAGGATTTCGTGCCGGGCAAGTCGGGCGGCACGACCATCCTCTGCCAGGGCGCGCCCGGCCTGGGCAAGACGCTGACCGCGGAGGTCTATGCTGAAATCGTCCGCAGGCCGCTTTACCGCGTGCATTCCGGGCAGTTGGGAACGACCGCCGCATCGGTCGGGGCCCACCTCATGGAGATACTCCGGCGGGCCATGCGCTGGAATGCGGTGCTGCTACTCGACGAGGCGGACGTCTACATCCGGCGCCGCGACAATGATCTGGAGCACAACGCGATCGTTGCCGAATTCCTGCGCACCCTCGAATACTTCAGCGGCCTGCTGTTCATGACGACGAACCGTACCGGCGATGTCGACGATGCCATCCTGTCGCGGTGTATTGCCACCATCCAGTACGAGACGCCGGACCGCCACGATGCGTCGCGACTGTGGCGTCTGCAAGCGGAGCAGTGCGGCGCATTGCTGGACGATGAACTGGTGAATCAGCTCACCGCTACTTACCCGAAAGCCAGCGGACGCGACATCAAGGAACTGATGAAACTCGCGACCCGCTATGGCAAGGCCAAGCAGAAGGCATTGACCCCGGAGGTGTTCAGGCTGTGCGCGCAGTTCCGGGAAATCGAGACCCGGGGGTAGCAGCTCAGCCGCGCCTCCATCACAAGCCGACATGGCTGGCCGCCACCTTTCGCAGCAGCGCCCCAAAAGCGGTTTCGATCGGCGTGCGAGGCCGCCCGCTGCTGTAGATCAGGCCCGTAGTGCGCGTCGGGCGCGGACTTTCCAGGGGAACGGCCTTGAGGGTGGAGTCCGGCGGCAGCGCATGCCGTGAAAGGATGGTGGGAGCGTGCGTCTCGCGCACGAGGGTCAGCAACGATGGAATGGTGCCGGATTCGATGATGACATTCGGCACGGTGCCGGCCGAGGCGAACGCCTCCTCGATGATCTGGCGCGTCTTGAAACGCTGCGGCAGCATGACCATGTCGCGGCCGTGCAGTTCGATCATGCGCACGCGCTTGCGCCGCGCAAGGACATGATCGGTGCGGGTCACCAGCACGAGTTCCTCGTCGCACAAGGGCTCGAACTCCATGTCGCGATCTTCCGTCGGCTGATAGGCGATGGCCAGATCCATGTCCCCGTCGCGCAGGGATTGGGTCATGTCTGCAAGCGTAAGCTCTTCGATGGTCACCCGCACGCCTTCGTGCTGTTGCCTGAACAGTAGCACCGTGCGAGGCACGATCACGATGTTGAAGGTCTGGGATGTTGCGATGCGCAGGTGCCCCGTGAGCGAGCCTGTGGACGCCTTCAACAGCGCCGTGCCCCCGTCCAGCACCCTGAGCGCCTCGATGACCCTGGGCAGGAAGAGCATGCCTGCGGCGGTGAGGCTTACCCGGCGTTCGTTGCGTTCGAACAGCGCGAGATCGAGTTCGTTCTCGAGTTGCTTGATCTGATGCGACAGGGTGGGCTGCGTGACATGCACCTGTTCGGCAGCCGCCGTGAAGTTCAGGCGCTCCGCGAGCGCCACGAAATACCGCAGGTGCCTCAGTTCCATATCCACGCCCCGCTATAGATGGTGTCGATGATTAAGATTCAAATTATCTACTTTGTCAATTCCTTTCCGCTCCGTAGAATCGTTTCGACGACAAGAAAGGGGGAAGACAATGAGAATCGGAAGACAGGCTTCACCGCATACCGCCATTTCCACGGCCGACGCCCACAGCATCACCATCCGGGGGAAAGACCTTTGCAGCGAGTTGATGGGCAAGTACGACTTCGTCGACTTCTATCACTTTCTGCTGACCGGCGCGGACGCCACGCCCGCCCAGAGTCGTCTGTTGAACGCGGCGCTCGTTGCCATCGCCGAGCACGGGCTGACGCCGACTGTGCAAGCCGCACGCATGACCTACGACGCTGATCCTGCGGCGCTGCAAGGGGCCGTGGCGGCGGGCATCCTGGGGGCAGGGACAGTCGTGATGGGAACGTCCGAGCTTTGCGGCCGGTTCCTGCATGACATCGTTTCGACCCAGCAGGCCACGGGCGAGCCATTGGCGGCAGTGGTTGCCGAGAAGCTTGCGCAGCACAAGGCCGCAAGGCAGACCGTGCCCGGTTACGGCCATCCGCTGCACGGCGCTGGTGACCCGCGCACCGCGCGGCTGCTCGAACTCGCGGCGGAACTTGAGGTGCGCGGCCCCTATCTCGATGCGCTATTCGCGGTGGAAGAGGCCATTCCGGCAGTCTATGGGCGCAAGTTGCCCATCAACGCCTCGGGTTCCATTCCTGCCGTGCTTCTTGCCGCCGGGTTTCCGCTTGGCGCGTTGAAGGGCATTCCGATCCTCGCCCGCACGGCTGGTCTGCTCGCCCATCTGTTTGAAGAGGCCTCGCGCCCCATCGGATTCCTCATGGCGGAGCACGCCGATCAGGCCATCGGTTATGACGGGCCGCCAGCGTCTGCCCGATAGCCGCGCGCAATGCCAAGCCGTTGTCGTCATGCAGCAAACCAATTCGACGCAAAGATGGGCGCATAGACGCCTTACCTACATCATCACGGAGACAAGCCTCATGGCGAACCACCTTCTCAACGCTGCGTTGGCAGCGTGCATTTCGGCAGTTGTGGCGGGACTCAGCGGCCCGGCGCTCGCCGCCGACTCTGGCAAGACTGCACAGATCATCGTGCCCTATTCAGCAGGCGGCACCACCGATCGTATCGCCAGGCTGGTGGCCAATGGACTCACGCAGGAACTGGGAGAAACGTTCGTCGTGGTCAACAAGCCGGGCGCTGGCGGCACGCTGGGCACCGCGGAGGTGGCGCGAGCCAAGCCCGACGGATACACGCTGGGCGTGGTATTCGACTCCCAGGCCGTGAATCAGTACATGTTCAAGTCGTTGCCGTATGACACCTTCAAGTCCTTCACCTACGTGACGTTGGTGGTGTCCGCGCCTCACGTGCTGGTCACCAGCAAGAAGTACGGCTCGTTGCCGGCACTGCTGCAGAACGCCAAGGCCAAGCCTGGAACGGTGTCGTTTGGTTCAACCGGACAGGGCACTTCGAACCATCTCTATCCGCTGCTGCTTGGTAACCTGGCGGGCGTGGATCTTCTTCCGGTGCCTTATCAGGGTGGAGGCGGATCCTTCCTCCCAGACCTGCTGTCCGGACGCTACGACATGGCGTCCGGCACGTTGGGCTACTTCCTTCCCTATATCAAGGATGGCCGTCTTCATGCGATTGCTACTGGCGGGGTCAAGCGTTCGCCGTTGCTGCCGAACGTGCCGACGGTGGCAGAGAGCTATCCCGGCTTCGAAGCGTCGTCCTGGGTTGGCCTGATCGCCCCGGCTGGATTGCCGAAAGACAAGGCCGACCGATTGCGCAATGCCCTGCGTAGTTCATTCAACTCGCCGGCAATGAAGGAGCAACTGCTGGCCGAAGGCTACGACATCGAGGTCGGCACGTCTGAAGCCTTCGTCACGCGCGTGCGTCAGGAGTCCGAACGGCTCGGGGCGATCATCAAGGAAAAGAACCTCGGCGAACAATGAAGAAGGCCACCACTATGACGGAATTTTCCACGCAGTCGGCACTGTACTCGGCAGGAGGCACAGGCGACATGATCGTGAATGCGCTGGAGCGCCACGCCGGGCGGACCGCGTTCGTCTGTCAGGGTAAGCCAATCAGCTACGCCCATGTTGCAGAGCAGATCAGCCGTACGCTACAGCATTTCGAGGCGATTGGCCTGCGGCCGGGCGACGTCGTGATGCAGCTTACCGGTAACCGCTACGAGATGTTCGTGGTCATGGCGGCCGCGTTCATCGGCGGATATGTCTCGGTCATACCGAACTATTCCGGGAGCCTGGACGATCATCGATACATGCTGGAAGACAGTGGCGCCGTGCTGCTTGTCGTCGATGGTGCGCGCGTGGAGCGTGGCCAGCAGCTACTGGCGGCCGCGCGACAGCCCCTTCGGCTCGCGTCGCACGACACCCATCCGGCCATCTCCGACTTCTGGCTTGCGGTAGCGGCCTACGCCCCGAAGCCGCTGCAGGCCAGGGACGACCCTGCAGCCAATATCCGGCTCATCTATACAGGGGGCACCACCGGTGTGCCGAAGGGCGTCATCACGGAAAGCCGCGCACTGGCGTTTGCATCGCTGCTGCATATCGCGGAGCAGAACCTTGATACGGGCACCAGACTGCTGGTGTCTTCACCGCTGTCTCACGGGGCCGGCGCGCTGCTGATACCAGTGCTCGTCAAGGGCGGAACCGTGGTGATTCACGATGGCTTCGATGCCGGGCGGATTATCGAGGCCATCGAGAACGGGCAGGCCACGACACTGTTCGTTGTACCCACCATGCTGTACACACTGATGGACCACCCTCGCATCGGCGGCGTGGATCTGGGCGCGCTCCGGCGCATCATCTACACGGCCGCGCCAATCTCGGAACGTCGCTTGGCACAGGCGCTGGCGCTGTTCGGGCCGATCCTCCACCAGAACTACGGACAGACGGAGGTCCCAGGCACCATCCTGTCGCTGACAGCGGAAGACCATCTGCACCCCCGGGGAGACAAACTCACATCGGCCGGGAAGCCGTATCCCTGCGTGTCAGTCCGCCTGGTCGACGATCACGGCAACACACTGGCGCGCGACGGGGGCATTGGCGAATTGTGCGTACGGGCCCCGCATGTCACCCGCGGCTACTGGAACAAGCCGGAAGCCACCGAAGAACTGCTGCGTGACGGGTGGCTGCACACGGGCGACATGGCCTATCAGGACGGCGATGGATATTTTCATATTGTCGATCGCAAGAAGGACATGATCATCTCCGGTGGCTTCAACGTGTACCCCCAGGAGATCGAGAATGTCCTGGCCAGCCATCCGGCGGTGGCAAGCGCTGCCGTGATTGGTGTGCCGGACGAGAAGTGGGGCGAAGCCGTCAAGGCCATTGTTGTGCTGCGAGTTGATGCGAGCACAACCGAACAGGAACTGGTGTCGTTTGTCCGCGCCCGCAAAGGCGCTGTCATGGCACCGAAGTCAGTAGCGTTCACGGACGCTCTGCCCATGACCCCCCTCGGCAAGATCGACAAGAAGGCATTGCGGGCCGGCTATTGGGAGGGACGTAAAACCGCCGTGGTCTAGCGGAGCGCAAGGCATTCCGCTTGTCGCGCGCCAAGCCGCATCCGCACGAGCTTTGCCCTCAAGCAGGTGCTCTACAGCAGGGTGCTGCCTCATCATGTCCCTGTCGTCGGAAGACAGCCCCGTCGCCACGCCGGATTCCTTCCACGGTCATGTTTTGCGCTACTTGCCGGTTCGCTCGAACTGCGGAAGCTTCCAGGCGCCCGAGATGACCGCGTCCTTCGGCTGGTAGATGCGCAGGATCGCGTAGAAACCTCCGCTTGGCGAAGGCAGCCAGTTGCCGCCTTCTGCCGGCCGTCGCGGCGACACGGTTACGGAAAAGCTGCCATCGGCATTTTTGCGAATGCCAGGAGTATCGCTGCCAAACTTGTAGCGATTGATGGGATTCTCGATCAGCATTTTCGTCTTCGCGTCGTAGATCGTGAGCGACCAGAACGCATCGTTCGGCGGGTCGCCGGTGAAGCGCACCACATAGTCATTCGCCCCGTCGAGTGGCTGGCCCGACTCGTCCGTATAGCGAATGGGGTAGACCGCTTCCTTTTCACCCTGTCCGCCCAGGTACGGGCCGGCAACTACCGCGCGCAATGGATAGTCGTATCCGAAGCTGTCCAGTCCTCGCACGTAGTTCCAGCCCTGACGCACTTCCGATGCCTGGGCGATGGCCGAGACAGGGATCATCGGTGCATCGTTGATAGCGCGCGTCAGGCCCTTGCGCTGGCTTTCATTGAGCTTGCTCGGGTCGAACCCCTTTTCCGTGAGGCCAATCCGGGCGAACTGCTCTGCGAGCGCCTTGTCTTCGACGCGAATCGGGTTGTCCTTCAGCGCCGCGCCCAGGTGCTTGTAGAACCCAAGAGGATCGGTTCCGATATCCGGCAGCGGCGCGAGCGAGGCGGCAGGTGCCTTCCAGTCCTTCTTGCCCACCGCCGACAGCGGTCGGAGGTCGAACGCATCCTGCAGGGCGTGGAGCTTTTTCATGTCCTCGCCAGGGGATACCCGCATGCGGCCCCACAGCCATACCTTGCTGGTCTTGATATCCAGCCGCTTGACACCGGCCGGCAGCTTTCCGTTCCAGCCCGGGCCGACAAGGGCAAAGCGACCGGCCTTGGTGCCTGTCACGCGGCGGCCGATGTAGTGCTCCAGCTCCTGCCACATGTTGAACGTATCCACTACGTAGTAGCGGCCGCCTGTGTCCGGAACCGAGAGGATGTAGGGCTCCCGGGACAGGTCCACTACCGCGCTCAGGTACGTGGTGTCGTTGTTCGCGGTTGGCATGTCCAGCGCCGAAGGCGTAGCCAGATCGCGCGCCCAGCCGACCTGGTTCAATGGGGCCCGATAGCTGGTGGAGGGCTTCGGATGGGGCACATCGATGTAGTCGCGGGACACACGCTCCATTCTGACCAGCGGATAGCCCCAGACGTATGCCGACAGGCCGAGCTGGTACGCGTCGTACTCATTTCCCTTCGCAACGTTTTCCGGCGTACCGGCTGCTTCCAGCAACGGGTCAGGCCAGTCCGCGGCCTGACTCGCCGGAATCACCACAATAACAGCGGCCGCCGCCAGACTCACGCTGAGACGCTTCGAGAGGCATTTCATTGGGATGCTCCTTTAGCCAGGCAGGGGTCGATATCGGCCCCTGCTCCATCTGACCGAGTATGCCGACTCAGCCGTCCGGAATGCTGCCGCCTCCGCATTTCTCGCAAAGTTTCAGATCGGTTGCAGAATCATTCACTTCGCGAGGGAAGTCGTTCCGCGGGGGCGGAAGAAGCGGACCCAGAAGGCCAGGGACGAGGGCTGAAGGGTTGTACAGTCAGCGTTCCACCCCGACAACCGTCCCCACCGGGCGAGCCCGCGCATACCTCTCCGTAAACTTCACGGCGCCCCACAGCGCCGCCACTGTCAGAGCCACGCCTGCTTTCGCATGATTCTCCATGACGATGTCGGCCAGCGTCATGACACCGAACGCGGCAGCCCAGCAGGCCGTGATCACATAGTTCTTGCGCAGGAATGCCGGGTGCCGGACCGCCTCCGGTGCCCCGCGCTCAGCTGCGTATTGCATCGTGAAAGGCATGCGAACCAACATCGAGGCCAGCACGATGGCCAGCAGGCCGCCATCCACCAGCAGGCGTACATGGGCCAACGACCAGTCGGGCCCGGAGCGCAGCGCGTAGAGTGCGAGCCCGCCGAACAGGATGGCTGCGCCGATCTCCAGCAGCTTGATGTGGCGTCCGGTCATGGCATCGCGCACCAGCAGCGCGAAGGCTGCCAGCGCGCCGGCGGCAAGCCCGTGCGCGGTGCCGGCAACGTGCGCCACGACAGCAAAGGCGAGAAAGGGGAGGAAGCCGAGTAGCAGGTTCATGTTGTGTCTCCAGGAATCCGGGGTGTCGATGCATGGAAGCGTAGCGGCGCAGAATGAGCCGAAAATGAGCGCCCGCGCGGCACCGTGCGCTTAGTCCGTGGAAGAGGTGGAAGAGGTGGAAGAGGTGGAGGGGAGGGACGCGGCGGGGCGCAGCGGGAACAGCCAGATCGCGGCCGCGCAGCCCACCGCGCCGCCGAGTAACGTTTCCCATGCACGCGCCGCGAGCAGTGGGATGGAATGCACACCCGCAGCGGCGAGCGTGATCACCAGTGCGAACGCAAAGGCACCGCAGGCGATGTCGTAGCGTTCGGGCAGCGCCATCGCGTAGGCCACCATGGCGATGGAAGCCGCGATCCAGATCAGCAGCGGATCATGGGCGGCCAGCGGCAGGAACAGCAGCCCCAGCGGCACGCCCACGAGCGTGCCGGCGATGCGTCGCCGAACGCGGTCGAGCGTGCCGTCGGCGGTGCCCGCCACCACATACACGCAGGCAGTTACAGCCCAGGCCGATTCGGTCAGCCCGAACGCGCTGTTCAGGAACACCACCAGTAGCGAGCCAGTCGCCGCCTGCAGCCCCATCACGAACTCGGGCGACAACGAGGCGCCGCCACTGACGATGACGGCCACCCGTTGCGCGGTTGGTGGCGGGCATTCGGCCGGTCCGCTCAGCAGGCGCGGCACGATGCATGCCACGGCGGCAACCAGAAAGGACGCGCCCACGGCGCCCAGCTCGGGCGGCCCGAGCGCGGCCCCATAGCCGAGCAGTTGTCCGATAAAGACCTGTGAGCCCACCCCGGTGCCCAGAACGCCGAAGCGCCGGCAGTAGCCCGCCAGAAAGGCGCCGCTTACGAGGATCCATTCGGGGCCGGTACTGCCCACGGCAGCCAGCACCGGAGAAAGCAGGGCGAACGATGCAGCACCTAGTGCCGCCGCCAGGCAAAGCGCGGCAAGGTCGCGTGTCGACTCCAGCCGAGAATGCCGGGCCTCCGATACGCTGGCCCAAAGCGCGAAGCCCGCGGCCAGCAGGGCAATCCGCCGGCCGCCGGTAATGCCGTGCGTCACGGCCGGCAAGGCCCCGAGGGCGGCGGCGATACCGTATGCCGTCACCAGCCGCAGACCCTTGATGCGCCGATGAACGCCCGGGTCCATCCGTTCGAGCCAGGCCGCGAAACGCGCCAGCCACCGGCAGGTGCCGGTAACGGCCACGTGGGTGAAGCTCGTAACGTTTGGGTCCGTGCGCATCGTGCATCCTCGGCGGACAGCGGCGCCCGCCTACTTCCAGCCGCCACCGGGCAGGCGGCCATGGTACGGCGTATCGCGGCAGTGTCCCCACGGGCCGCGCCAGTAGCCAACGGGGCAGCCGTTGGGGCGGACCGTGACAACCGGCAGCGTCATCACGGGTTCGACGGGACGGTAGACGACGGCCGGGCCGGCGAAGTGGCAGTGCCCCCAGGGGCCGCGCCAGCCATTGGGGCCGCAGCCTTCGGCAGCATAGGATGCCGACGTCGATACCAGCAAGACGCCTGTGACGGCCAGTACGGTTGCAAGGGTTCTCATGATGGCTCTCCCGGTGGTGGAGTTTCAGTAGGCGTGGCTGCTGGCGGTAGCAGCGGCGGCTTCCATTTCAGCCTGCGCCTGGTGGAGCAGGGCGATGGCCCGGCCAGCGTGGCCGCCCAGTGCGTAGTGGTTGGCCCGTTGCGCGGCCTGCATCCGCTCGATGGCCTGCTCGGCGTGGACGCTGGCAGCCTCGATGTTGGGATGCCGTTCGGCGTAGTAGCCAACATCGGCCACGGCACAGCCGGATACCAGCGAAAGGGCCAGGGCGCTGGCGGCGATGAATCCAATACGGTTCTTCATGATGTTCTCCTGAATGTTTGCTTGTAGAGACTTGGGCGGCTCAGTGGTGCCAGTAGCCAAAGCCGACATGCCACGGGTGATACGGCCGCCCGTACCAGCCCGGGCCGGCGATGTAGCCAACCGGCGTGGCCGGCACGTAGGCTGGTGCGGCGTAGGCGGGCACCGGCGGGTAGTAGACGGGCGGCGGATAGGCGACCACGGGTGCGGCGGGCACCGCCACGACCGGGGCAGAGAATCCGACGCCGAAACCGACAAACGTGTGCGCCTGGGCCATTCCCACCAGGCCACAGCTCAATGCCACGGCGACGACGGCTTGCTTGGTGAAGGTCATGATCAGCTCCTCTTTTCGGGGATTCGGGTCAGCGTGATTGCGGGCTCGGATGCCTGGAGTGTGGTACCCGAGAATGAGCCGAAAATGAGATCGGCCACGCGCCACTTCTGCGAGCGGGGGATTGGCAGAACGCAGGCAGCCACGCACACTGCACCCCACGTCCCGGCAAAACGATGGCACGCACACCAAATCGCCCGGGCGGACGGGAGAATCCATGAGCTTGCTTATCAATCGCGCTGCCGTGCGGTCGTTGCACGGCCGTCTGAGCCTGTCGCTGGGCGCGCTGGCGCTGCTGGTCGGATTGCTCGGGGCGCTCGGCGCGGGGCTCGTGGTGCAACAGATGGGCCGCCAGTTCAACCAGGATCTCCAGGCGGCCGCCGCGTCGATCCATCCCGCGCCTGCCCAGATGCCGCTGCGTGCAGATGCCTCGCATCCCATGCCGCATGTCGTGATCCAGACCTGGCGTCCCGGGGATGGCGCGTTGCCCGGCCACACCAGCGATGCCACGGTGCTGCTGCCGCGCGCCCGTGAGGGCTTCTCTTCGGTGCAGGGCGCCAATGGCAATCTGTGGGACGTCTTTGCCCTGCAGGCCGGCGATGCCTACGTCCAGATCGCCGAGCAACGCGCGGTGCGAAACGACAATGCCTGGCGCGTAGCGATGTGGACCGCCGTGCCGGTGCTGCTATTGCTGCCGGTGTTGATCTGGCTGATCCGGGCCAGCGTGCGGCTGTCGCTGCGGCCGCTCGGTGCGATGGGCGCGCGCGTGGCGCAAGCTGACCTGAATCACCTGGAGCCGGTGGACATTCGCACCGCGCCCGAGGAACTGCATCTGTTCCTCGCCTCGATCAACCACATGATGGCGCGGCTAGTCACGCTGATCCAGACCGAACGCACCTTCATCGCCAACGCGGCGCATGAACTGCGCTCGCCCATCACGGCGTTGCAGTTGCAGGTGGATAACCTTCGCAACGCGCCCGCCGATGCGCAGGACGAGCGGCTGGACGCCCTGCAGCGCGGCATACGGCGCACGGCGACGCTGGTGACGCAGCTGCTGGGCCTGGCGCGCGCCGAGATCGGCGCCGAATCGCCGCCAGTGGCGGTGGCGCTGCCGCAACTGGTGACCGATGTCGTGGCCGATCTGCTGCCGCTGGCCCTCGATCGCGGCGTCGACCTCGGCGTGGAGCAACTCGACGACGCCACGGTACAGGCGCAGGAAACCGACCTGCGCATGCTGGTCTAGAACCTGATCGAGAATGCCATCCGCTATGGCGGACAGGGCTGCCGCATCGACGTCAGCGTGCGGCGCGGCGGCAACCATGTAGAAATCGAAGTCGCCGACGACGGCCCGGGCATTCCGGAGGACGAACGCACCCGCGTGTTCGACCGCTTCTATCGCGGCGCCGCCACCGACGAGGAAGGCAGCGGCTTGGGGCTGGCGATCGTGCAGACCGTGGTGCAGAACCTGGGCGGCGAAATCCGCCTCGCCGGCCGCGACGATGGCCACAGTGGCCTCGTGGCGCGCATACACTTGCCAAGGCGGAGACAGCCATGAGGATCCTGCTGATCGAGGACGACGCGCAGATCGGCCAGAGCCTGGCCCGCGCGCTCAAGGACGCGCAGTGCAGCGTCGACTGGGTGCGCACCGGCGAGCTGGCCCGGTCGGCCATTGCCGATGGCTCGTACACGGCGATGCTGCTGGATCTGGGCCTGCCCGACGCCGAGGGGCTCGACATCCTCAGGTGGCTGCGTCAGCGCCAGGACGAGACGCCGCTGCTGATCATCACCGCGCGGGACGACGTCGATACCCATATTTCCGGGCTCGACCTGGGCGCCGACGACTACGTCATCAAGCCGTTCGAGGCGCGTGAGTTGTTGGCGCGCATCCGTGCCGTGGTCCGGCGCAAGGCGGGCTCGGCATCGGCCACGCTGACCCACGGATCGGTCACGCTTGACCTGAACCTGCGGAAGCTTACCTACGGCGAGCATGGCGAGGTGCTCAGCGCCCGCGAGTACGCCCTGATGCTGGCGTTGCTGGAGCGGCCTGGCGCCATCCTGTCGCGCACGCAGCTGGAAGAGCGGCTGTATGGCTGGGGTGAGGAGGTCGAAAGCAACGCGGTGGATGCGGTGATCTACGGCATCCGCAAGAAATTTGGCAGCGCGATTGTGCGGAATGTGCGCGGCCTTGGGTGGACGCTGCCGGCGACGATTGCCTGAGGGGTCGGCTGCCAGACTCTCAGACGACATTTGAACTTGGTAGCGGGGCCATGGATGTGCGCATCGTATGTGCAGATTGCGCGGTATATCCACGGCCTATACCCGCATATCGAGACACTATTTTTTCTTTGTCGCTGCGCCGCCCACACTGACTCCAGCCCAATCGGGCAAGCAAACGGAGAAAGTGATGGCAAAGTTGATTTACAGAGTGGTATCGGCCTGCGGCGCACTCGGATATGGCTTCCCGGAGGCGTCCCTTGCGCGCGCGCTGGAAGGTCGCATCGACGCCGTGATTTCGGATGCGGGATCGATGGACGCGGGTCCGTACTATCTGGGCACCGGGCAGGAATACTTCGAACGCGAGGCGGTCAAGGCCGATTTCCGCAAGATGGTGGCGGCTGGCGAACGCATCGATGGTCCCGTGATTCTTGGCAGTTGCGGCATGGCGGGTGGCCGTCGAAACGTCGAGTGGATGCTTGAGGTTGCGCGCGAGGTGTTCGAGGAATTGGGTGTCCGCGATCGGCAGGTCGCCGTGATCGACGCCGAACTCGATCCGGCCGTGGTACTGCAGGCACTGCATGACGGCCAGTTGCAGGCTACCGGCAAGGGCCCCGAACTCGACGCGACCGCATTGCGCGAGAGCACGATCGTCGGCCAGATGGGTATCGCGCCGCTGATCACCGCGCTGGAGGGCGGCGCCAAGTATGTGTTCGCGGGCCGCTCCTGCGACGTGGCGCTCTTTGCCAGCGACATGATCCGACACGGCATCGATGCGGGCCTCGCATACCACGTCGGTCATGTGCTCGAATGCGGGGCGCTCGCCTGCGATCCCGGTTCGCCGTCGGATTGTCTCGTCGCTGAGATCTACGATGATGGCACTGCCGTGTTCGTGCCGCTCGATCCCGCCCGTCGCTGCACACCCTATTCGATCGCTGCGCATTCGCTCTATGAGGAGAGCCATCCGCAGTTGCAGTACTACCCCGAAGGCGTCCTCGCGATGGCGCAGACCGAATTTTTCGCTCGCGACGAACGGACCGCTGGCATTCGCCATAGCCACTTTGTCCATGCCGGCAAGCCCTGGCCTCTGAGCATCAAGCTCGAAGGCGCACGCCGCGTGGGTGCGCGGCGGGTATCGCTGCTGCGTCTGGCGCCGGAAGATCTCGCCCGCGTTCCCGCCGATGTTCCGGTCTACGGCCGCAACGGCGTGCAGAACCAGCCCGTGCCGAAGAGCACGCACGAACTCGGCATTTTGATCGAAACGCGTGCGGACACGCGCGAAGGGGCCGAAACGCTCGCGAGCCTGCTGACCCATTACCTGATTCACTACGGCTATGCAGGACGCAAGGCCACGGCTGGCAATATCGCATACCCGCTCTCGCCGAACCTGATCGGCTTCCAGCGCGACGACGGCAGCTACGGCGCGGTGGTACCGAGCGGCACACGGGACCCGGTGTTCCTTGAAAACTATGCGCGCATCAAGGCGGCCGTGATTGCGCTGGTACGGGAGGAGTTTCCGAATGCGCTCGAACATGCCACGTTCGAATTCGTCGAGGCCGATGCCGAGCGTCCGGTAGCGCTGGTGCGCACCGTCGATCGTGATCCGGTACGTTTGGCGCAGCGGCATGCGGCTGACGTGGCTCGCGCCTTGAACGGCGCCACGGCCGGTGCGGATTCGCTGCGCGACCTCGATGCCGCCGACGCCTACGAATGGACGCTCTATCATCTGCTGCTCGACGAACATGTGATCCGCGACACAATGTTTCCGATCACGTATTACCGCGTCGACGGGAAGACATGGGTGCGCGCAGGTGAAGCACGTCCGGTGTATCGCGAGATCGGCGAGCGTGGCTATTGTGGCAATCTCGACGACCGCACCTTGTCGCTGATCGCCGATGTGCCGCCAGCAGGCGAGGGCGCAGCCGCGCAACGGTTGCTGGACATGGCGCTCGTTATCCGTAGCAAGGATGCCGGCATCAACCGGCTGACGCTCGATGTGGTGTTCCGGTCGACGGCGCAGTACGAGACGGCCTTGCGGTCGAACGCGTTCTACGCGTCTAACGTGGCCGCAGTCCTCGGCCTGCCGGCCAGTGCAATTGTCGGCACGTACTTCGTGGATAGTTGCCAGGCCATCAAGATCACGGTCGACCGCCCCAATATCTCGGCCTCGCTCGATGAACACGATGTCTTTGGCGCCCAGCAGCAGGCTGCGCTCGAAGCCATGATCATTTCAGGAGGTTGATTCCACCAGCACCGTATCCTGGCATGAAAGGCCGCTCAGGTAGTCGCGCATGAACGCGGCCAGAACCTTGCGCACCGCCGTGGCCGCGGGCGTCAGCGGCGTGGCGCCGGGGGCCAGGATCGCGGCCGTGAGGAACAACGGCGGCTCGATCGGTATGGCGACCAGTGCCTCGTGGCCGGGTGTGATCGACAGATCGCTCGCGGGAATTGCGGCGACACCCACTCCCGCGAGCACGGCAGACATCATGCCGCTGAACAATTCCGTCTCGGCGACGATCTGCGGCGTCAGTCCCCGCGCCGTGAAGGCGCGATCAAGCAAGGTTCGCGTGACATTGGGCCGGATCGCCAGCACCAGCGGCAGAGCGGCCAGCGTCTCGATGGAAACCGCCGCCTGATCCGCATCGTCGCCGGCTCCACCATCGCTTCCCGTTGCCCCACGTCTTCGGATCAGCGACAACCTGCGGCGGAAAAGCGGCAGGTGGTGGAGGCCCGTATTCACATTGGCGCCGTCGTCGTCCTCGAAGGCCAGCGCAATGTCGAGCGATCCGGCATGCAAGCGCTCCCGTAACTGAAGGCTGTTGGCCGCAGTGAACTGCAAAGTGACCTTCGGCAACTGCGCGCGGCAAGTTTCGATCAGACTACCGGCCAGCACCGATGCCAGCGTCGACGACATGCCCAGCCGCACCACGCCCTGCGGCGCCGCGCCCAGCGAGCGAAGCAGGTCGGGCAGCCGATCCATCTGTTGCAGGATCGCGCTGGCCTCCTTGTACAGCAGTTCGCCGGCAGGGGTAGGGCGCACGCCGCGGGCGCTGCGATGAAGCAGGGTCACTCCAAGCTC
Source organism: Cupriavidus agavae (assembly GCF_004217045.1). Taxonomy (GTDB): domain Bacteria; phylum Pseudomonadota; class Gammaproteobacteria; order Burkholderiales; family Burkholderiaceae; genus Cupriavidus; species Cupriavidus agavae. The sequence goes on along the minus strand of NZ_SGXM01000002.1, from coordinate 131,398 downwards.
CTGCTCAAGGTCTGCAATCTGCTGGCTCAACGCTGGTTGCGCTACGTGGATGAGTGTGGCCGCGCGCGAAAAGCTCCCCGCATCGACGATCCCGACGAAGTAGCGCAGATGTCTCTGATGCATGGCCTTGGCCACTCGTCAGGAAAGAACGGACATCGGGTTGCCGGTGCGATCGATGTCGTGCACCGGTCCGCTCCCAATATTGATGCGCTGCCGCAGAGGTGGTCCGCTACGGGTCACCTCTGCGGCAGCGTAGAAATTGATGAACTCGCTATCCGCGATATTGCTGGCATCCACATCCATGGTGTCCTCTCCCAGCCAAGCGACCCAGTGCACACCTCGCGTCATGACGCCGTTGCGGCGCCACATTTCAATCAGCCTCTCGTCATCGACGGACAGGCCGAGTACTGGAGCCGTCCGGCCCGTCCGGCCCGTCCAGCACGTGCGGCCCGTAGGCAACCGTGTCGAGGCTCGCGGAGCGCTCGAATGTAGCATAGCCGCCAACCTCGGGAGGGGCCTCCTGAATGAGAGATCGGCTCGGTCGGCCACCTGTGCGATTCGTCGCGCTTTACCCCCAGACGGGGGGGAAGCATTGAGTCCAGGAGAATCTGCAAAAAGACCACGAATGTTTGCAAATTCTGTCATTGCGACAATTACACCATTTGTAGTTATCTGATTAAAAATTTCATTCGATCGACGTCAATTTGTAGTTAGACTCCGTATCGTTGTGATCTGGGCCAACTATGGCCTGCGCGCATCTATCTGGCCATGCTGCAGACCGTGCGGCGCCGAGGAAGGTACTGAACGAAGCCATGCCAGGCAGGGACACTGAGCCGACGACGCAGTCGGGTGGCACCATGACACAAGCGGGGGACGCGCCGATCGCTGTCGGATGGCGCATCGTGGCCTTCCGCGTATTCCGCAATGCGTACTTGACCTATGCGGTATGGATGGCGTTCTTCATCCATTACGGCATGACCGTCGAACAATTTTTCTGGCTCGACGCCATTTTCTTTGGCGCCAAGTTCGTTTTCGACCTGCCTACCGGCTATCTGGCAGACCGCATTGGACGCAAGCGATGCCTGGCCGTTGGTTGCGTCGCTGCAGCCGCGTCGCACGCGGCGATGCTGGTCCACCCCGGATTCTGGACATTTGCCACGGCCCTGGTGGCACTGGGCGCGGCACAAAGTTCGGTGAACGGCGCCGATGCAGCGTTGCTCTACCAGAATCTTGCACGTCGGGGCGAACTGGCCGAGTACCCGCGATGGGAATCGCTCAGCCGTGCTGCCGGCTCACTGTCCTTTGCCATTGCGCCATTGGTGGGTGGATGGCTACATGCAACCGGCGGGTATGCTGCGGTATGGCTGGGAACGGCGGTCGCGATGTTGCTTGGTGCGATAGTGTTGTTCAGGGTGGACGACCGTGCGTCTCGCGCTCCGGGTGATGGGATGGTGCAAATGTGGCGGGCCTTGCGCAGCGTGTTGCCGCAACTGATGTTCCTGCTGCTGTTGTTTGGTCTGTTCTTGTCAATCGTGCGATTTGGGTTTCTCGCGCAGCAATGGCTGCTGATCCAGCACGGCGTGGACTCCGCAATCAAAGGCTGGCTGATGGCGGCGGATCTGGGCATCGGCGCCGTCGCCAGCCTGGGCATCCGTCGTGCACTGGCCACCCTGTCGCGCGCCGCTATCTACAAGCTGCTTGGCCTCGCGATTACGACTTTGGCGCTTCTGGCCGTCGCCGCGGCAGCCGGATCGGATTGGAGGCTGCCTCTTGGCGCAGCCATCCTCGCCCATGGATTGCTGTATGGGTCGTTCGTGCCGATGCTGACCTCGGAGGTTTGCAGGGTGGCTCCCGATTCGGTCAGGGCGACTGCGGTGTCGGTCGTGACGTGTGGCGGGAGTATCGCGTGGGCGATCCTCTCACCGGTTGCCGGCACCGTTCTGCAGAGAGAGGGCACACCGGCCGGCATGGGGATTCTCGCCGGCGTGTTGTCTGCGCTGGTCGTGATCCTGGCGGTACTGCATCGGTGCCGGCGGGAGCCTACGAAAATCATTAACAATCAAGTGGATTCTGCCGCTGGCGATGCTCACGGGTAGCTTCGTGGGCCACAAGCTCCGACCAGGCGCGCCGTATCGGCTGCCTGTTGCCGCAGAGTCGCGATCTGGCTTGAAGCGGAATACTATTTGTGGTCAACACGCTACCTTAGGTCGAATACATCTTATGTTAAATAACATCAGCCAATCCCCGCTCCACTAAATAATCCCCCATCCCTTTCGTCCAACACTGTGATGCCGCCCGACAGGCGGCGCTGACACATGTACCGCCGAAAGGGAGACCTGCATGAGTTTCGACCGCGACGACGCCACGTTCCTGGTTCTCGTCAACCACGAGGAGCAGTACTCGATCTGGCCCGATTACAAGCCTGTGCCGGGCGGCTGGCGCGCGGCAGGATTCAGCGGCGGCAAACAGGCTTGCCTGGACTACATCGAGCGTACCTGGACGGACATGCGCCCGCTGAGCCTGCGCCGGTTCATGGAGGAGCCATCCCGGGCGGATGCCTGATCATGGCGACTCAGCAGTTGTTCTGCCTTCCGCACGCCGGATCCAGCGCCATGGCCTATCTGCGTTGGCGTCGCCAGTTTCCGGCTGACGTCTCGCTGATTCCGCTGGAACCGCCGGGCCGCGGCGCGCGCCTGGATGTGCCGCTGCTGCGCGATTTCGAGGCGCTTGCGCTGGAACTGGCCGATCAGTTGTGCAGCCGTCGCGTTGCGCACGCGTCGTTCGATATCTTCGGTCACAGCATGGGCGCCCTGCTCGGCTGGCGCATCTGCCATCTGTTGCGGGCGCGCGGCCTCCAGCTTCCGCAACGGCTCATTGTGTCCGGCTGTGCCGCGCCAGGCCGGCGCGACTCCGCCCGGCTGGCCAACCTCCGCGGCGATACCGCGTTGCTGGCCGATCTGCGCAAGCTCGGCGGTACGCCGGAAGCCGTTTTCGCCGATCCGGAACTGCTGCGCCTGACGCTCGACGTGCTCGATGCCGACTACCGCGTCTGCGAGAGCTTCCGCCGCGCCGACGTGGCACCGCTGCCGATGCCGATCCACGTATTCGCGGGCCATGACGACCAGATCTCGCCGGCCGATCTGGAAGCCTGGGGCAGCGAGACCAACGCCGGCCACACGCTCGACTGGTTTTCCGGCGGGCATTTCTTTCTCCACGAGAGCCAGGCGGACGTGATCCAGCGCCTGCTCCGGCGCCTGAGCCTTCCCGCCACGGCCTCTTCTTCGCTCGCGCCAGCCTGACCACAGCCTCCGCGCACCGTCCTACGCCAACTGTCCTTCTGGAAAGCAGACGCCATGCAGTCCGACCCGAACGTCCCGGCCACGCTGGTGGCCCATCTCGACCGTCTGGCCGCGCAGCGGCCCGACGACACGGCGCTGATCATCGTCGAGGCCCACGGCGAAACCTGCCATGGCTACGGCGCGCTGCATGCACGTGTTCGCGCGCTGGCCGCACAGCTGTCCGCGCAGGCCGCGCCGGGTGATCGCGCCCTGCTGCTGATGGATAGTGGCATCGATTACGTCACCGCTTTCTTCGCCTGCCTCTACGCCGGCCTGATCGCCGTGCCGGCCTTCGAGCCAGGCGCCGTGCGTTCGGCACAGGTAGCGCGGCTGCATGCGATGGCCGCCGATGCCGATCCCACCGTGCTGATCACAACCGCCGTGCACGCGGAGGCCCATGCCGAGGCGCTCGCCGCCATCGCGCCGTCGGCCCGCATCGTCCACGCGGACGCCGCCCATCGAGCCGCGCCCGAGGATTGGGCGCCTTACCTGCCGCATGCGGACACGCTCGCTTTCCTGCAGTACACGTCCGGCTCCACGGCGTCGCCCAAGGGCGTCATGGTCAGCCATGGCAACGTCATGGCCAACGAACTGGCCATCACCGCTGGCATGGGGATCGGCCCGGACGACGTCATTGCCACGTGGCTGCCGCTCTACCACGACATGGGCCTGATCGGCGGCCTGCTCCAGCCGATCTTTGTCGGTGTGCCGGTCGCCCTGATGTCGCCGCAATATTTCCTGGAACGTCCCGTGCGCTGGCTCCAGGCCATCAGCCGATACCGTGCAACGGTGTCGGGCGGTCCCGATTTCGCCTATCGGCTCTGCGTGGAACGCGTACGCGACAGCCAGCTGGATGGCCTGGACCTGTCGAGCTGGGCGGTTGCCTACTCGGGTGCGGAGCCAGTGCGCGCCGATACGCTGCGCGCTTTCGTCGAGCGCTTTGCCGGAGCGGGCTTCCACCAGCAGGCGCTCTACCCCTGCTACGGCCTCGCCGAATCCACGCTGTTCGTCACCGGTGGACAGCGCGATGGCGGCATGCGCAGCACAACGTTCGACGCCGCCGCGCTGGCGCAAGGTCGCGGCGAGGCGGCCCACACGGGCCTGGAACTCGTGGGATGCGGCTTCCCTCGTGCCGGCCATGCCGTTCGGATCGCGGACGCGGACGGCACGGCGCTGCCGGACGGCCTCGTGGGAGAGATCGAAGTGGCCGGCGCCAGCGTGACCCATGGCTACTGGCGCAACGCAGCGGCCACGGCGGCCACGTTCGGCCCCGCATCGTCAGGCTGGCTGCGAACGGGTGACGTGGGGCTGCTGCGCGGCGGTCAGCTCTTCATCGCTGGCCGCCGCAAGGACCTGATCATCGTGCGCGGCCAGAATCTCTATCCCCAGGATATCGAGCGCGCCGTCGAGGCCCAGGTGCCGGCGGCACGGCGCGGTCGCGTAGCGGCCTTTGCCGTGCAGACGCCCGAAGGCGAGGCCATCGGGGTTGCTGCCGAAATCTCGCGGCCTGACCAGAAGCGGCACGGCCACGCCGCACTCGTGCAGCAACTGGCGCTGGCCGTTGGCGACGCCTGCGGCGAGCCGCTGGCCGTGGCGCTGCTGCTCAATCCGGGCGGCCTGCCGAAGACCACCAGTGGCAAGCTGCAGCGCAGCGCCTGCCGGCAGGGCTGGCTCGACGACAACCTCGATGCCTGTGCGGTCTGGGCGCATGGCCAATTCACACGCGGCGGCATCGGCACCGCAGGCAAACCGGCGGAAGCGCCGCGCGGCGAAACGGAAATCGCGCTGGCCGCACTCTGGCAGGAACTGCTCGGCGCGGCGCCAACCGATCGGCACGCCCACTTCTTCGCCAGCGGTGGCAGTTCGTTGATCGCCGCGCAATTCGTGTCCCGCCTGCGTGAGCGATACGGTGCTGGCATCGCACTGCGGCTGCTGTTCGATCATCCCACGCTGGCGTCCTGCGCCACCGCGCTCGATACGTATCGCGCTTCAGCCCCCTCTGCCACCGAAGCGCCGATCCAGCCCGCCGCGCGCTCCGGCCCCCTGCCATTGGCGCCCGCCCAGCATCGCCTCTGGCTGACCGACCGCATTGCCAGTCCGGACGACCGCTGGACCTACAACATGGCGGGCGGGCTGCGGCTCACGGGCACGCTGAACGTGCAGGCGCTGCACGCCAGCCTGAACGCGGTCGTCGCCCACCATGAGATCCTGCGCACCGGCTATCCGGCCGATGCCAATGGTTCGCCCGTCGCCAGCATCGTCCCGGCGCTGGCCATCGACATGCCGAACCACGACCTTTCCGCGCTGAGTCCCATACGGCGCGACGCGGCGTTGCAGGAGCTGGCCGAAGGACAGGCCCGCGAGCCCTTCGACCTGGCCCAGCCGCCGCTGCTGCGCGCCCGGCTGGTACGGCTGACCGAGACCGAGTACGTGCTGCTGGTGACGCTGCACCATATCGTCGGAGACGGCTGGTCGATCGGCATCCTGCTCGACGCCCTGGCCACGGGCTACAACGCGGCACGCGCCGGGCTTCCCGTGACCTTCGTCCCGCTGCCTATCCAGTACGTGGACTACGCCGCACACCAACTGGCCGAATCCAGTGGCTCGCGCAGCCAGGCCGATGCCGGCTACTGGCGCACGGCGCTGCACGGCGCGCCGCGCCTGCCCACGTTGCCCACGCCCAAGCGCCGCCCGCCCGTGGCGACATCCGCCGGCGCCGCCTGCCATGCCGACCTGCCGGCTGCGTTGCTGGCACAGGTCGATGCCCTCGCCCACCGGCATGGCGCCACGCGCTACATGGTGCTGCTGGCTGCGTTCCACCTGCTGCTGCACCGGGCGAGCGATGCGCGTGACCAGTTAGTCGGCATCGATGTGGCCGGGCGCACCCGGCGCGAGCTGGAAGGGCTGATCGGCTTCTTCGTCAACGTGCTGCCGCTGCGCGCCGAGCTGCGTCCCGAGATGGCTTTCGGCGAATTGCTCGACCAGATCCGCACCCGCACGCTGGCGGCCTTCGACCACCAGTCGCTCCCGTTCGACCGCATCGTCGAGGCGGCCGGCGTGCCGCGCGAGCGCGCCTGGCATCCGCTGGTGCAGGTGCTGTTCGTGCTGCACAACACGCCCGCTGCCGTACGCCCATTCGACGATCTGGCTGCCGACCGCCTGCCAGCACCGGTACATGCGGCCAAGTTCGACCTGGCGGTGTTCCTCGACCCCCACGCCAACGGACTGCGGGCCGAATGGATCTATGCCACCACCCTCTTCCCGCACGCCACGGTGCAGCGCCTCGCCGACACCTATGGCGCCGTGCTGGCGCAGGCCGTGGCCGATGCTGCCCGCCCGCTGTCCGGCTTTGATCTGCCGGCCGGTCTTTGCGATCCTGTTACCGAGACGCCCGCCATGACCACCGCCCAAGTGTCCAGTCCCAGCAAGCTCGACAAACTCGCCAGGCTCGGCAAGCTGGCCCGCCAGCCGCAACGGGCGGCTGAACCGGCCGCAGCCGTACCGCCCGTGCGCACCTCGTTCCTGTCTCCGGACCGGACCTTCCCGATCGTGATCGAGCCCGCCACCCCGGACCTCGACCCCGTTGCCTGGGCGCTGGGCCATCGTGACGAGATCGAGGCCACGCTGTGCAGGCATGGCGGCATCCTGCTGCGCGGCTTCGGACTGCGCACGCCGCAGGAGTTCGAGGCGTTCGCCGAGTCGATCGAACCGGGCCTGTACGGCGCCTACGGCGACCTGCCCAAGAAGGAAGGCGGGCGCAACACCTACCGCTCCACGCCATACCCCGAGCGCGAGATGATCCTCTATCACAACGAAAGCGCGCACCTGTCGCGCTGGCCGCGCAAGCAGTGGTTCTTCTGCGAGCTGCCGTCGCCCGTGGGCGGCGCCACGCCAATCGTCGATTGCCGCGAGATGTACCGCCGCCTGCCGGCAGACCTCGCCGCCCAGTTCGAGGCCCGGGGGCTGCGCTACGTGCGCACGTTCAACGACAAGCTCGACGTCAGCTGGCGCGACTTCTTCAAGACCGATTCGCGCGCCGAGGTGGAAGCTCGCCTGAGCGCCTCGGGAACCGAATACGCGTGGCTCGATGCCGACACCCTGCAAACGCGCGAACGCTGCCCTGCGGTGATCGCCCATCCCGTCACGGGCGAGCGCAGCTTCTTCAACCAGGTGCAACTGCACCACACCGCCTGCCTCGACCCGGAAGTGCGCCGCGACCTGCTCGACATCGTCGGCCCGGATCGCATGCCGCGGCAGGTCACGTTCGGTGACGGCACACCGATCGGCGACGAGGTGATGGCGCTGATCGGATCGCTGTACGAAGCCTGCGCCGTCCGGTTCGACTGGCGCCAGGGCGACGTCGTGATGCTCGACAACATGCTGGCTGCACACGCCCGCGACCCGTTCGAAGGCCCGCGCAAGATCGTGGTGGCGATGGGCGACATGTTCGAGCGCCGCGACTTGCCGGCGCTCAATGACAGTGCGGCCCAGACGCAGCCCGTCACCGCCGCCATGGAGGGTTGAGCCATGAGCGCCATCCTGAACACTTTTGCCACACTGGACGGCCATGCCCAACCGCTGGGCCGCGAGCAACGCGCGCTGGAAGCGCATGCCGCCGCGCCAATCACGCTGACCGCCCTGGTCGACGGCGCGCTCGACGCGGCACGGCTTGAACAGGCGCTGGCGAGCGTTGCGCAACGCCACCCGGCAACCGGCCTGGTGTTCGGCCGCGTCGAGGGCCTGCGCGGCCTGCGGCAGCACTTCGCCGGAACGGCGCCGCGTGTTGCGGATATCCACGCAGGACCCGACATGCCGGCCCTCACCGTCAGCGTCAGCGCGCCGGACCCCGCCCGCACCGCTGTCACGCTGGCCGCCCATCCGCTGGCCCTCGACGGCACAAGCCTGGCTACGCTGCTACGCGAACTGGCTGCGGCCTACGCCAATGACGGCCACGCCGCGTCAGACGAGCCGCCGCTCTCTTACGCCGACTACCTTGACTGGACGGCCGGGCTCGCACAGGACAATGTGGAACCGGCGCGCGACTACTGGCAAGGCGTCCGAGACCGTCTTATGCCGCTTGATGCCCCACGGCTCCCCTGGCGCCAGCGCGCCCACGGCGTCACGGGGCATCAGGTGGTTGCCGTGGACCTTGGCGAGGAGGAGGCCGCGGCTATCGTCGGCTGGGCCGGCAAGCTCGGCGTGCCAGCCGTTCAGGCCATGCAGGCCGCGTGGTGGCTGTTGCTGGCTCGGCTCGACCCCGCTGCACCGTTCTGCGCGGGCTGGCGCAATGATTGCCGCGACGACTTCGAGGCACTGGCCGGGGCGGTGGGCTGCTACACCTCGGTGCTGCCGGTCGTGGTGCATCCCGACCCGGCGCAGACCTTCGGCGGATGGCTCGCTGGCTTCGCCGCGCAACTCCAGCATCACGTCGACTGGCGTGAACACGCGCCGGCCGACATCGCCGCCGGGGCCGCGTCGCGCGTTACCTTCGCCGTGACCGGCGCAGCCGGCCAGCCGCCAGTAGCCGGCTGGGAGCTGGGCACGACGCCGCTGTTGCTGCCGGATGCGGAACTCGTGCTCGCGGTGCGCCTGGACAGCGCCGGCCAGCCGCAAAGCCTGGCGCTGCACCACAGCGCCCACTACCCTGACGACGCAGCCGCCTGCCTGCTCGACCAGTACCGCACGCTGCTGCGCACGCTGCGCGCGCAGCCGGCCACTGCTGTCGGTGAACTCCCGCTGGCCACCGCAGCCGATCTGGCCCGGGCCCGCGCCCTGCATGCACCGGCGCGCGATTTCGGTACCGAAATGCTGCCGCAGCGGCTCGCGCACTGGGCGCGCGAGCGTCCGCAGGCCCCGGCGCTGTCGGCGCAGGACCAGATGTGGACCTATGCCGAACTGGCCACCCGCGTCGATGCCATCGCCGCGCGGCTGCCCGCGCTGGGCCTGCAGCCGGGCCAGCCGGTCGGACTGTGCCTGCCGCGCTCGGCAGAACTCGTGATCGCGCTGCTGGCGGTCATGCGCGCCGGGTCCCCATATCTGCCGCTCGATCCCGCCTGGCCCGCGCAACGCCGGGCGCAGATCGTCGCCGATGCGGGCGCCCCGCTTGTGCTCGACGGCAGCGCCATGGCTCCGTTAATGGCAGCCGATCCCGACTGCAGCGCCTCCCTGCCCCGGATCGAACCTGCCAGCAACGCCTACGTGCTCTACACCTCCGGCTCCACCGGTACGCCCAAGGGCGTGCCGATCACGCATGGACAACTGCTGAACTACGTGGCGGCCGTAGGCGAGGCGCTCGCTCTCAACTCTTGCACGCGCTTCGCGCTCACTTCTACCGTTGCCGCCGACCTCGGCAATACCACGCTGTTTGGCGCGCTCTGGCAAGGCGCCTGCCTGAGCGTGGCCGACGACCGCGACATGCAGCAGGCCGCCAGCTTCCGCGCGTTTCTCGCCCGCGAGCAGGTGGATTGCATCAAGATCGTCCCGTCGCACCTGGACGCCCTGCTCGACGGCGCCGATGGCCAGCTGCCCTTGCCGCCGCATGCGGTGGTCGTGATGGGTGGCGAAGCGGCTTCGCCGGCCTTCCTCGATCGCCTGCGCGAGCAGGCCCCCCAGGCACGGCTGTGCAATCACTACGGCCCGACCGAAACCACGGTCGGCATTCTTGTCCACGATGCCCGGCGCGCCGCCGATCTCGCGGGACATCTGCTGCCGCTGACCCGGGTGCTCGCCAACTGCGAAGCGCAAATCCGCACGCCGGCAGGCCATCCGGCCACGGCCGGCGAAACGGGCGAGTTGTATCTGGGCGGAGCGCAGCTGTGCACGGGCTACCTCAATGGCCCGGCTGACGCCTTTGTCACGCACCCGGAGCATCCCGCCCGCCGCCTGTACCGCACCGGAGACCTTGCGCGTTACCGGCCGCAAGGCGGTATCGAACTGGTCGGACGTGCCGACAGCCAGGTCAAGGTGCGCGGCTTCCGCGTGGAGTGCGGGGAGATCGAGCAGGTGCTGGCGATGCTGCCCGGCGTGCGCCAGGCAGTGGTCCTGCCGCTCACCGCTGCCGGGGGCGCCACACAGCTGGCCGCGTGGCTGGTGCCGGACGCCCCCGCCAGCGCCGTTGCGGGCGCGCACCGCAGTGCGCTCAGGCAGGCGCTGGCCGAACGGCTGCCGGACGCCATGATCCCCTCGCAGTGGTTCGTCGTCGCCGAGCTGCCACGTCTGCCAAATGGCAAGGTGGACCGCCGGGCGCTGGTCCAGGACGCCATGACAGCGCAACCCGAGACCAGGGAACCGGCACGCGAGCCGGCCACGGCGCTGGAGGCCCTGCTGCTTGACCAGATGCGCGACCTGCTCGGCGAATCGAGCCTCGGCGTTACCGGCGATCTGTTCGAGGCTGGCGGCCATTCGCTGCTGGTCATCAAGCTGGTAGCGCGCGTGCGCAAGCTGCTGAAGATCGAGATCGCCCCGGCCGTCGTCTTCGACGCGCCCAACGCCGCCGCGCTGGCCGTGGCGCTGCAGGCCGCCAGTTCCGACCCCGCCGCGCTTGAAACGTTGGCCGGACTCCACCGCCAACTCGCCGCGATGTCGCCCGAAGCACGCGCCGCACTGCGCGCCACGGCCAGCGCGGCCGCCTGACGCGTCAAGCCATTCATCCAGGAACGCCATTCATGACCCCATCGCCCTCCGCCGAGCAAGCCGCCTTGCTGGCGCTGCTGCTCGAACAGGATGCCGACGCCCCGCCGGCGTCCGGTACCGCCAGCCCTGCCGGCGACGATGTTCACGACGCGCCGCTGTCGTTCTCCCAGCAGCGGCTGTGGTTCCTGTTGCAGTACGAACCCGGCAGCACGGCCTACAACCAGACACGCGCATTCGTGCTGCGTGGCGCGCTGGACCGCACGGTGCTCGCCGCCGCGCTCCGGGCGGTGGTGGCCCGGCATCCGGCGCTGCGCACGCGCTTCGTCGCCAATGCCGCCACGCCCGGCGCGCTGCCCCGGCAGGTGGTTGAAGCGGCCCCGGTGTTCGCGCTGGCCGAAGCGGCGCTGGCGCCCGGCATCGAAGCATTGCACGCCCGCATCGACGCCGAAGCCGCACGACCGTTCGATCTGGCCGAGGCGCCGATGCTGCGCGCCACGCTGCTGACACGGGGCGCAGACGACCACGTGCTGCTGCTGTCGCTGCATCACATCGTCTCCGATGCCGTTTCGAACGCCGTGATTGCACGCGACCTCTCCACTGCCTATGGCCAGGCGCTGGCGGGCGACACCGCGCAACTGCCCGCACCGGCGGGCAGCTTCGCCGCCCACGCCCGGCGCCAGCACGAACGGCTCGCCAGCGGCGCGCTCGACGCGCAACGAGACTGGTGGCGGCGACTGCTCGGCAGCCATGTCCCCGCGCTGCAGCTGCCGACCGATCGCCCCCACGGCGCGCAGCCCGAACGCACCGCGCGGCGTGTCGATGCTCCGTTGCCGGCCACGCTCGCGAACGCGCTGCGCGCCTTCTGTACGGCGCAACGCTGCACGCCGTTCGTGGCGCTGCTGGCGGCATGGCAGGCGGTACTGGGCCGCTACGCGGGCCAGGATGACTTCGCCGTTGGCGTGCCGCACGCGGGCCGCGATGGCCACGGGCTTGATGACGTGGTCGGATTCTTCGCCAACACCCACGTCTACCGCTCGCGCGTAACCCCCGGCATGACCGGTCGCCGGCTCTGCGAGGCGCTGCGCGCCGATGCGCTCGGCGCGCTCGGCCACGCCGATCTGCCGTTCGAGGTGCTGCTCGACGGCATGCAGGTACCGCGCGATGCCGGCCGCACGCCGCTGTTCCAGGTGATGTTCAACCTGCGTACCGTGGCCAACGCCGCCGCGCCGGCCACGCTGACGCTGCCCGGCTTGCGCATCGAGGCCATCGAGGCACGCGAGACCGGAGCCAAGTTCGACCTGATCCTCGATGTGGAGCACGCGCCAGACGCCACTACGCTACATCTGGAGTACGACTGCTCGCTGTACGATGACGGCACCGCGCAGCGGCTTCTGCGGCACTACGTGGCCCAGCTTGCCGGAATGCTGCGCGATCCCGATCTGCCGATCACGGCCGCCCCGCTGCTCGATCCGGCCGATGCCGACGATGCAACCGCGCTGGCCCGGCAACATGTCGCGGGAGTGCCGCTGCAGCGCGTGGCTTCGCCCGAGCCCGCGCACCATCAGATTGCACGGCACGCTGCCCATCGCCCCGACGCAATTGCCCTGCGCCATGGTGAAGCCGTCATGACATATGGGGAACTTGACCGTCGCGCCAACCGCCTCGCACATCGACTGATCGCGCTCGGCGTGCGGCCCGAAGGCCGCGTCGGCATCGCGCTGGAACGTTCGCCTGCGATGATCGTCGCGATGCTGGCCATTCTGAAAGCCGGCGGCGCTTACGTGCCCTTCGATCCCGCCTATCCCGCCGAACGGCTGGCCTACCTGTTTGACGACAGCGGCATTGCGGCGCTGCTCACGCAGGCCAGCCTGCGGCACCTGCTCCCGGAGCGCGACGGCCTGCCGGTTCTGCTGCCCGACAGCGACTACCCGGCGAACGACGCCTGGCCGGACAGCGCGCCGGCCGTCACGGTCGGCCCCAACAATCTCGCCTACGTCATCTACACCTCGGGCTCGACGGGACGCCCCAAGGGCGCGCAACTGGAGCACGGCAACCTGTCCCGGCTGCTGGCCGCCACGCAGCACTGGTTCGGATTCGGCGCCAGCGACGTCTGGACGCTGTTCCACTCGTACGCGTTCGACTTCTCGGTGTGGGAGATCTTCGGCGCGCTGTGCCACGGCGGCGAACTGGTGATCGTGCCGTTCCACGTCAGCCGGTCGCCGCAGGATTTCATCGCGCTGCTGCGCCAGGACCGCGTGACGGTGCTGAACCAGACGCCGTCCGCGTTCCGCGCACTGCTGGCCCAGCCGGAGCTGTATGAAGCGCCGCTGGCGCTGCGCCACGTGATCTTCGGCGGCGAGGCGCTGGACCCGCAGGCGCTGCAGCCGTGGATCGACCGGTTCGGCGATGCCGCGCCGCGCCTGATCAACATGTATGGCATCACCGAAACCACGGTGCATGTCACCTACCGTCCGATCACGCGTGCCGACCTCGCACCCCGGGCCGGCACCCGCAGCCCGATTGGCGAGCGGATTCCCGATCTTGGCGTGCGCGTGCTCGATCCCGGCCTGAACCCTGTGCCGCCCGGCGTGGCCGGCGAACTCTACATTGCCGGCGACGGCCTGGCGCGCGGCTACCTGAATCGGCCGGGCCTGACCGCCGGGCGCTTCATTCCCGATCCGTTCGGTGGCGATGGGGCGCGGCTCTACCGCACGGGCGATCTGGCGCGCTGGCTGCCGGACGGAGAACTCGAATACCTGGGACGGATCGACCAGCAGGTCAAGGTGCGGGGCTTCCGCATCGAGCCCGGCGAGATCGAGGCGCGCATCATGGCGCACGGCGGCATCGGCAACGCCGCCGTCGTGGCCCTGGACGGCCCGTCCGGCGCGCGGCTGGTGGCCTACGTGGTGCCGGTAGCGGGCGTGATGCCCGACATCGCCGCCCTGCGTGCCGCCCTGGCCGAACTGCTGCCCGACTACATGGTGCCGGCGGCTTTCGTGGTGATCGATGCGCTTCCGCTGACCCCCAACGGCAAGCTCGATCGCCGCGCACTGCCCGCCCCGGCCTTCGACCATGCGCAGGACTTCGTCGCGCCCGAAGGCGATGCCGAGACCGCACTCGCCGCGATCTGGGCCGAGGTGCTGGGCCTGCCGCGTGTGGGCCGCGCCGACAACTTCTTTGAACTGGGCGGCGACTCGATCCTGAGCCTGCAGATCGTCGCCCGCGCCCGCGCGGCCGGCTGGACCCTCACGCCGCGCCAGTTGTTCGAACGGCAGACGCTGGCCGAGCTTGCAGCCGTGGCGGCCCGCGCCGCGCAGGATTGCAACGACGATGCCGTACCGCCCACGGGACAGGTGCCGCTGCTGCCGATCCAGGCCGACTTTTTCGCCATGCCGGTAGCGCATCGCCATCACTGGAACCAGTCGGTGCTGCTCGACTGCCAGGCCGCTCCCGATCCTGACGCGCTGGCGGCCGCACTCGGCGATCTCGCCGCCCATCACGATGCCTTGCGGATGCGTTTCACCGAACAGGCTGGCGGCTGGCAGCAATCCTATGCAAGCCTTGAACGCCACCCCGATCTGTTGTGGGAGCGGCAGGCGCGCAGCGAAGCGGAACGGCTCGCCCATTGCGAGGCCGCCCAGCGCAGTCTCGACCTCCAACGCGGTCCGCTGCTGCGCGCTGTCACGTTGCAGACCGGCGATGCCTGTCAGTTGTTGCTCGTGATTCACCATCTTGTGGTCGATGGGGTGTCATGGCGCGTGCTGGTCGAGGATCTGCTGTCGGCTTACCAGTCGCGGCTGCGCGGCGCCGCACCGGCCCTGCCGGCCCGCACCGCGTCGTATCAGCGCTGGTCGCTGGCGCTGCGCGAACACCTCGCAGACCGTACGGACGAGATGCCGCACTGGCAAGCGCTGGCCGGCGTCGAAGCGACCCTTCCTGTCGACACGGCCGGCGCGCCGCCGACCCTCGCGGCGCGCGGTGACGTCACCGTGACGCTGCCGGCCGATCTCACGCAGGCGCTGCTGCAGCGTGCGCCGGCTGCCTATCGCACGCGGGTCAACGATCTGCTGCTGACAGCGGTGGCCCGCGCCGTCTCCGGCTGGACCGGACGCACGCGGGTGCTGGTCGACCTCGAAAGCCACGGCCGGGCCACGGGCGTGGACGACACCATCGACCTGAGCCGCACCGTCGGCTGGTTCACGACGCTGTTCCCGGTGGCGCTCGACGCGAACGGCGAAATCGGCGACGCGATTCGCGCCGTCAAGGAACAACTGCGCGCCGTGCCCGGAGAAGGCATCGGCTTCGGCCTGCTGCGGCACTTCGGCACGCCGGCGCAGCGGCAGGCGCTGGCCGCCGTGCCGCATCCGGAGATCGTCTTCAACTATCTTGGACAGTTCGACGCCACGCTGGCTGCCGGTAGCCCCTGGCGGCGTTCGGCCGGCGTCATGGGCGCCACGCAGGACCCCTCGGCACCGCTGTCGCACCCGTTGTCGATCAGCGGACAGGTCTGCGACGGTCAACTCCAACTGACGCTGGCGTTCAGCCGCACCCGCCATCACGCGGCGACCATCGAACGGCTGGCCGACACGATCCGCACGGAACTCGATGCCGTGGTGCGCCACTGCACGTCCGGGGCGCAAGGCGTCACGCCGTCCGATTTCCCGCTCGCGGGGCTGACGCAGGCCGGGCTCGACGCACTGGGCCTCGACGCCGCGCAGGTGCATGACCTCTATCCGCTCTCGCCGATGCAGGCGGGCATGTTGTTCCACTGCCTGTACGCGCCCGATGGCAGCGCCTATACCAACCAGTTGCGCGTGGACGTGGCCGGGCTCGACCCGGCACGATTCATCGCCGCCTGGAACGCGGCGCTGGCACGCCACGACAGCCTGCGCAGCGGCTTCCTGCCGCGCGGGGAGCAGCCGCTGCAATGGGTCGCCCGGGACGTGCCGCTGCCGGTCATCGCCGAAGACTGGACGGGCCGCAACGCCGCCGAGATCGATACGTTCGCCCGTGCGCAACTGGCGCAACGCTTCGATCTGGCGCACCCGCCCCTGATGCGCCTGGCATTGCTGCGCACCGGCGCCGACCAGCATCATCTGGTCTGGACGGTCCACCACCTGCTGCTCGACGGCTGGAGCACGGCCCAGTTGCTGGGCGAGGTGCTGCGCCACTACGCAGGCGAGCCGCCCGCGCCGGCCGGCGGCCGCTTCGCCGACTACATTGGCTGGCTGCAGGCGCGCGATACCACCGCCAGCGAGACGTTCTGGCGCGCCACGCTGCAGCCGCTGGATGAGCCGACGCGGCTGATGGCGGCGTTGCCGGCACCCGCGTCCGGCGAGGGTCACACCGAACAGCACCTGCTGCTCGATGCTGCCGAGACGGCCGCGCTCGCCACTTTCGCGCGCAACCAGAAAGTCACGCTGAACACGCTGGTGCAGGCCGCATGGCTGCTGGTCCTGCAACGCTGCACCGGCCAGCAGTGCGTAGCGTTCGGCGCAACGGTGGCCGGCCGCCCGGCCGACCTGCCGGCCGCCCAGCAGATGCTGGGCCTGTTCATCAACACGCTGCCGGTCGTGGCATCGCCCGCGCCGGAACAGACGGTAGGCGACTGGCTGCGCCACGTACAGGCGCTGAACCTCGCCCTGCGCGAGCACGAGCAGACACCGCTCTACGACATCCAGCGCTGGGCGGGCCACGGCGGCCAGGCGTTGTTCGACTCGATCGTGGTCTTCGAAAACTACCCGGTAGACGCCGCACTGCGCACCGCGCCCGGCGGGCTGGCGTTCGGCAACGTGAGCAATCGGGCCGAAACCAACTACCCACTGACGCTGGTGCTGGCCCAGACCGATGTGCTGCGGCTGACCTGCCGCTTCGATCGGGCCCGGCTGGACGAAGCGCTGGCGGCCCGGCTTGCCGACAGCCTGTGCCACGTCATGCGTCAGATGGCCGGCGATCCAGGCCGGCTACTCGGCCAGATCGGCCTCACCGCTGGGGCCCCAATGCCGGCCGTCACCGACGAGCCGGGCCAGCCGCTGGCCCACTATCGCTTCGAGGCGCACGCCGCCACCACGCCCGACGCCATCGCGCTGGTCGCGGACGGTCACACGCTGAGCTACCGGGACCTCAACCGCCGCGCCAACGCGCTGGCGGCGCGCCTGATGGCACATGGTGTCGGGCCGGACGTGCCGGTGGGCGTGCTGGCCGAGCGCTCGGTCGAACTGGTTGTCGGGCTGCTGGCTGTCCTCAAGGCTGGCGGCGTGTACGTGCCATTCGATCCTGACTACCCGGCCGACCGCCTCGCCTTCATGGTGGAAGACAGCCGCGTGGCGCTGCTGCTGACGCGGCATGCGGACAGCGCGCTGATCGATGCCTGCACCGTCCCGGTCATCGATCTCGACGAGCCGACGCCAGACGCGGCCGAGGCAGCCAACCCCGCCGTCGATCTGCATCCCGCCCATCTGGCCTACGTGATCTACACGTCCGGCTCCACGGGCCGGCCCAAGGGCGTCGGCGTGTCGCACGCCGCGCTCGCGCACTATCTGCACGGCGTGCTGGCGCCGCTGGCACTGCCGCAGGGCCTGCGCATGGCGATGGTGTCCACGCCCGCCGCCGACCTGGGCCACACGGTGCTGTTCGGCGCGCTGGCCAGCGGCGCGGCGCTGCACCTGCCCGAGCGTCGCTGTGTCTTCGATGCG
Organism: Cupriavidus agavae; assembly: GCF_004217045.1. Taxonomy (GTDB): domain Bacteria; phylum Pseudomonadota; class Gammaproteobacteria; order Burkholderiales; family Burkholderiaceae; genus Cupriavidus; species Cupriavidus agavae. The sequence goes on along the minus strand of NZ_SGXM01000002.1, from coordinate 113,733 downwards.
GCAGCGTTCGGCCGCTACATGGCCGAACACGGCATCGGCGTGCTCAAAATCGTGCCAAGCCATCTGCGCGCGCTGCTCGACGGCGCCGCCGCAGCCGGCGTGGCCGAGGCCGACCTGCTGCCGGCGCACACGCTTGTGCTGGGCGGCGAAGCCACCGATGCCACGCTCCGGGCGCGCCTCCATGCGGCCCGGCCGGCCTGCCGGCTGTTGAACCACTACGGACCGACCGAAACCACCGTTGGCGTCCTTGTGCACGCTGCGGGCACCACGCCTCACCCAGGCGCGGGCCTGCCGCTGGGCCAGCCGCTGGCCGGCACCAGCGCCTACGTGCTCGATACCGAACTGTCCCCGCAGCCCACCGGCGTGGCGGGCGAACTGTATCTCGGCGGCCCGGCACTGGCACGCGGCTACCTTGGCAGGGCGGCGCTGACCGCTGACCGCTTCGTGCCCGACCCGTTCGCAGGCGGCGCGCGTCTCTACCGGACCGGTGACCGGGTGCGCCGCCATGCCGATGGACGGTTCGAGTACCTTGGCCGGATCGACGATCAGGTGAAGATCCGCGGCTTCCGCGTGGAGCCGGGCGAAGTGGCCGCGCAGCTTGCGGCCCTGCCCGGCATCCGGCAGGCCGCCGTGGTCGCGGATCTGGCCGGGACCGGCATGCAGCTGGTTGGCTACGCCGTGCCCGATGATGGCATGCAGCCTGATTCCGCCGACCTCCGGCGCGCGCTGGCCGCGGTGCTGCCGGGGCATATGGTCCCGGCCACGATCTGCCTGCTCGACACGCTGCCACTGACCGCCAACGGCAAGCTCGACCGCCGCGCGCTGCCGAAGCCCGACGCCCCGGCTGCCACGCCCGGCGAGGCGCCGCAAGGCGAACTCGAAACCCGGTTGGCTGCCATCTGGCAAGACCTGCTACGGGTACCGGCGGTGCACCGCCACGACAACTTCTTTGCCTTGGGCGGCCACTCCCTGCTGGCCGTCCAGCTTCTGTCCCGCATTCAGGGCGAACTCGGCATCGACGCACCGCTGGCCCTGCTGTTCGGCGCTGCCACGCTGGCCGAACTGGCCGCCGCGCTGCCGCAGCAACAGCGCCATGCCGATGAAACCGCCCTGCTGGAGCTGGAAGCGTTTGCCAATTCCCTGGAGTCTGTCTGAATGATCGAAGCCAACACCGCGGCCCGCCTGGCCGCGCGCTTTGCCACGCTGGCGCCGGCCCAGCGCCGTGCCTTCCTCGACAAGATGGCCGAGCAGGGCATCGCATTCACGCAGCTGCCGATTCCCGCGCTGCCGCGCCCGGACGCCGGCGCCGCCCATGACGCGCCGCTGTCGTACGCGCAGCAGCGCCAGTGGTTCCTGCACCGCTTCGAGCCGGACAGCGCGGCCTATCACATCAGCAGCAGCGTGGAACTGCGCGGCACGCTCGACGTAACTGCGCTGCACGACGCGTTCGCGGTGCTGGCCCGCCGGCACGACGCGCTGCGCACGGCCTTCATCGCCGATGCCGATGGCCGCGTGACGCAGCGAATACACCCCGGTGTCGCCATCGAACTGCCGGTGACCGATCTGTCGGCGAACCCTGCCCTTGCCGATGCCCAGGCCGCCGCCATTGCCGAAGCGCCTTTCGATCTCGGCGCCGCGCCGTTGCTGCGGGTACACCTGCTGAAGCTCGGCGAACAGGCGCACCGGCTGGTGCTGGTGATGCACCACATCGTTTCGGATGGCTGGTCGATGCAGTTGCTGATCGACGATCTTGCCGCCGCCTACCGCGCCCGGCTTTCCGGGCAGGCACTGGCACTGGCGGACACGCCCATTGGCTATGGCGACTTTGCCGCATGGCAGCGCAACTGGCTGGAGGCCGGCGAGCGGGAGCGCCAGCTTGCCTGGTGGATCGACACCCTGGCCGGCGCGCCTGACGTGCTGGCCTTGCCGACCGATCGTCCGCGACCGGCTGCCGCTGCCTACGTGGCCGAGCGGTGCGAAATCGTCGTGCCGGACGCCCTGGCAGCCACGCTGCGCGCACGTGCGCAGGCGCAGGGCGGTACGCTGTTCATGGCGCTGCTGGCCGGCTTCCACGCGCTGCTGCACCGATACACCGGTAGCGCAGACATCTGCGTCGGCATGCCGGTGGCGGGCCGCAACCGCATCGAGACCGAGCGCGTGGTCGGCCTGTTCGTCAACACGCAGATCGTACGAGGCCGCATCGACGGGCGGCAGCCACTGTCGACGCTGCTCGATCACCTCCGCCACGCCGTGCTGGGCGCGCAGGCGCATCAGGACCTGCCGTTCGAGCAACTGGTGGAGGCACTGCAGCCGGCGCGCAGCATGAGCTATCACCCGCTGTTCCAGGTGGTGCACAACCATCGCCGGGGCGACCGCGCTGCGCGCGTCACGTTGCCCGGCCTCGAACTGGAAAGCGCACCGGTCGGCGAACGGACCACGGCGCTGGAACTGACGCTCGACACGCGCGAGGATTCTTCCGGACGCATCCACGCCTGTTTCCACTATGCACGCGAACTGTTCGACGCCAGCACGGCGCAACGGCTGGCGCGTCACTACCTGCGGCTGCTGGAACAACTGGCCGATGATCCGGCCGTTGCGCTTGACGCGGTAGACCTGCTCGACCTGCCCGAACGCCATCACCTGCTGGCGCTCGGCCAGGGCACCGCACCCGCCGACGATTGCCTGCCGGTCCACGCCCATATCGCCCGCCACGCCGCCGCGCAGCCCGATTCCGTGGCCGTCATCTGCGGCAACCAGACCCTGCGATACGGCGAACTGCTCGCCCGCGCCGACCGCCTCGCGGCCACGCTGCACGCGCGTGGCATCGGCGCCGAGGACCGCGTGGGGATCGCCCTGTCCCGCTCGCCCGACATCATCGTGGCCCTGCTGGCCGTGATGCGCGCGGGCGCGGCCTACGTGCCGTTCGACCCCGCCTATCCCAGGGACCGCCTCGCCTATCTGTTCGAGGACAGCGCCATCCGCCTGCTCGTCACCGAGCCCGCCCTGCTCGATACGCTGCCCGCACCGGCGTCGCTGCCGGTGCTCACGCCCGACATGGTGGCCCCGGACACTGCCCCGCTTGCCGGGGCGACCGTGCACCCGGACCAACTGGCCTACGTGATCTACACCTCGGGCTCGACCGGGCGGCCCAAGGGCGTCTGCGTCTCCCACGGCCCGCTGGCGATGCATGTCGCGGCCACCATCGACGCCTACGAGATGGGGCCGGACTCCCGCGAACTGCACTTCCTGTCGTTCGCGTTCGATGGCGCCCACGAGCGCTGGCTCTGCGCGCTGGCCTGTGGCGGCTCGCTGGTGCTGCGCGACGACACGCTCTGGACCCCCGAACAGACCGCCGCCGCCATGGCGCGCCACGGCGTGACCAATGCCGGGTTCCCGCCCGCCTACCTGCGCCAGCTTGCCGAGCATTGCGAGCAAGCCGGCCAGCATCCGCCGGTCGCGCTGTACTCGTTCGGTGGCGAAGCCATGCCGCGCGGCGCATTTGCGCAGGCCCGCCGGGCGCTCGGCGCGCAGACCTATATCAATGGCTACGGGCCAACCGAAACGGTCGTCACGCCAATGGTCTGGAAGGTGCGCGCCGAGGCCGCCGACTTTGCCGGCACCTATGCCCCGATTGGCCGACCGGTAGGCGACCGCCGCTGCTACCTGCTCGACGCCGAACTCAATCTCGTGCCGCCCGGCGTGGCGGGCGAGCTCTACATCGGTGGCCAGGGGCTGGCGCGTGGCTACCTCAACCGGCCAGCGATGACCGCCGAACGCTTCGTTCCCGACCCGTTCGCCGACGATGGCGCGCGGCTCTATCGCACCGGCGACCTCGCGCGCTGGCTGCCGGACGGCCAGCTCGAATACCTGGGCCGGATCGACCAGCAGCTCAAGATCCGCGGTTTCCGGATCGAGCCGGGCGAGATCGAGGCGCGCATTCTCGCGCAGGATGGCGTTGGCGATGCGGCGGTGCTGGCGGTCGAGGGGCCGTCCGGCGCCCGGCTGGCGGCCTACGTGGTGCCCGCCGCCGGTGCGCAGGTCGATCTCGAAGCCATCCGCGCGGTGCTGGCCGCCGAACTGCCCGACTACATGGTGCCGGCGGCTTTCGTGCGGCTCGACGCGCTGCCCATGACGCCCAACGGCAAGCTCGACCGCCGCGCGCTGCCCGCGCCCGCCTTCGGCAGTGCGCAGGCGTTCGTGGCGCCGGAGGGCGAGCCCGAGACTACACTGGCCGCCATCTGGACCGATGTCCTTGGCGTGCCGCGCGTTGGCCGCGCCGACAACTTCTTCGAACTGGGCGGCGATTCGATCCTGAGCCTGCAGATCGTGGCGCGCGCCCGTGCCGCCGGCTGGGTGCTCACGCCGCGCCAGTTGTTCGAGCGCCAGACGCTGAGCGATCTCGCCGCCGTGGCCGTCCCCGTAGAGGTCGGTGCGTCCTCTGACGATGTGCCCCACGGGGCTGTACCGCTGCTGCCGATTCAGGCCGACTTCTTCGACCAGCCGATGGCCCGCCGCCATCACTGGAACCAGTCGGTACTGCTCGACTGCCGTGACGGCCTCGATGCCGATAGCTTGCGCCTGGCATTACGCGACATCGTCACGCATCACGATGCGCTGCGCCTGCGCTTCTTCGAGGAGACCGGCGATTGGCGGCAATCGTACGCAGAAGGCGAACCCGGCGGCGACCTGCTCTGGACGCGGGAAGCGGCCTCCGAAGCCGAGCGGCTGGCCCATTGCGACGCGGCCCAGCGCAGCCTCGATATCGAACGGGGTCCGTTGCTGCGGGCGGTAGCACTGCAGACTGGCGGCGCGTGGCAATTGCTGCTGGTTATCCACCACCTGGTGGTGGATGGCGTGTCGTGGCGCGTGCTGGTCGAGGACCTGCTGGCCGCCTATCAGGCACGGCTGCAAGGCGCCGCGCCAATGCTGCCCGCACGTACCGCATCGTTCCAGCGCTGGGCGCTGGCATTGTGCGATGCCGCCCGGACGCGCGCCGACGAACTGCCGCACTGGCAGGCGCTGGCCGGTCTCGACGCCGCGCTGCCGGCGCGCGACACCGGAGCGCCGCTGACGATGGCGGCGCGCGCGCACGTCCATCTCTCGCTGCCCGCCGACCTGACGCAAGCTCTGCTCCAACGTGCACCGGCTGCCTATCGCACGCGCGTCAACGACCTGCTGCTGACCGCGCTGGCCCGCGCGGTGTCAGGCTGGACCCAGCGCGCGAACGTTCTGATCGCGCTGGAGAGCCATGGCCGCGCGGCCGGCGTGGACGATGGCATCGACCTGAGCCGCACGGTCGGCTGGTTCACGACACTGTTCCCGGTGGCACTCGACGCCAGCGGCGTGGTCGGCGACGCCATCCGTGCGGTCAAGGAGCAACTGCGCGCGGTACCGGGCGAAGGCATCGGCTTTGGTCTGCTGCGGCGCTTCGGCACGCCGGCCCAGCAACAGGCATTGGCCGCCCTGCCCCGGCCCGAGATCGTCTTCAACTATCTGGGCCAGGTGGATGGCACGCTGGCCGAGGGGCCGTGGCAGCGCTCGCCTGCCGCCACGGGCGCCAACCAGGACGCCGCCACGCCGCTGTCGCATCCGCTGTCCGTGAGCGGACAGGTGCAGGACGGCCAGTTGCGGCTCTCGCTGGCCTATGCCCGGGGGCGCTATCGCCCCTCGGATATCGAAGATCTCGGTGCCGCGTTACGCGCGGCACTGGAGGACGTGGTCGCCCATTGCACATCGGGTGCCAGCGGCCTGACGCCGTCAGACTTCCCGCTCGCCCGGCTCTCGCAGAGCGAACTCGACGCGCTGCGGCTCGACCCGGCCACGACAGCCGACCTGTACCCGCTGTCGCCGATGCAGACCGGCATGCTGTTCCACAGCGTGTTTGCCGACCAGGGCAGCGCCTACACGAACCAGTTGCGCGTGGACGTCGCAGGGGTCGACCCGGCGCGCTTCACGGCGGCATGGCAGGCGGCGCTGGCACGCCACGACAGCCTGCGCTGCGGCTTCCTCCACCGCGCCGGTCATCCGCTGCAATGGGTGGCCCGCGACGTGGCGCTGCCGATCGTGATCGAGGACTGGACCGGCCGTGGCGCTGCGGACATCGACGCCTTCGCCGCCAGCCAGCGCGCCATGGGCTTCGACCTCGCCCGGCCGCCGCTAATGCGCGTGGCGCTGCTGCGCACCGGACCGGAGCGCCATCACCTGATCTGGACCGTCCACCACCTGTTGCTCGATGGCTGGAGCACGGCCCAGTTGCTGGGCGAGGTGCTGCGCCACTACGGCGGCGAGGGATTGCCGCCCACGGTGGGTCGTTTCGGCGACTACATCGGCTGGCTGCAGTCGCGCGACGCCGGGGCGAGCCGCGCTTTCTGGGAGGGCCTGCTCTCCGTGCTCGATCAGCCTACCCGTCTGCTGGCCGCGCTACCGGCGCCTGCAGACGGCGATGACGCAGGCCAGGGCGAGCACCATCATCGGCTGGATGCCGGCGAGACCGCCACGCTGGCCGGCTTCGCCCGCGCGCAGAAGGTAACGCTGAATACACTGGTGCAGGCCGCGTGGCTGCTGGTGCTGCAACGCTGCACCAATCAGTCCAGCGTGGCGTTCGGTGCAACCGTGGCCGGCCGCCCCGCCGACCTGCCGGCCGCGCAGCAGATGCTGGGGCTGTTCATCAATACGCTGCCCGTGGTGGCCGCACCGCGCCCCGACACCGCCGTGGGCGACTGGCTGCGCGACCTTCAGGCGCGGAACCTGGCCATCCGCGAGCACGAGCACACGCCGCTCTACGACATCCAGCGTTGGGCCGGACACGGCGGACAGGCGCTGTTCGATTCCATCGTGGTCTTCGAGAACTACCCGGTCGATGCCGCGCTGCGCCGCACCCCGGGCGGTCTCGCCTTCTCGAACGTGCGCAACCTCGCCGAGACGAACTACCCGCTGACGCTGCTGTTCGCGCAGAACGGCGCCGACCCGCTGCACCTGACCTGTCGCTTCGACCGCGCGCTGCTGGCCGATGCGCAGGCGCGCCAGTTGGCCGCCAGCCTGTTCTCCGTGTTGCGCCAGATGGCGGCCGATGCGGCGCGCCCGCTCGCCGGCATCGGCCTGCTGGCGCCGGCCGATGCGCTGGCTGCGCTCGCGCAAGGCACGGCATGCGCGACCTATCCACCGGCCGAGCCGGTGCACCGGCTGTTCGAAGCGCAGGCCGCCGCCCGGCCTGATGCCATCGCGCTGTGCATGGGCGATCAGTCGCTGACCTACGCCGCGCTGAACCGCCGCGCCAACGCGCTGGCGCACCGGCTCATCGCACGCGGCGTGGGCCCGGACGTACCCGTGGGCGTGCTGGCCGAGCGCTCGGTCGAAATGGTGGTGGCGCTGCTGGCCGTCCTGAAGGCCGGCGGTGCCTACGTACCGTTCGATCCCGACTATCCGGCCGATCGTCTCGGCTACATGATCGGGGACAGCGGCGTGGCGCTGGTGCTGGTGCAGCGGCTTGACTCACTGCCAGCGCTGCCGCCGCTGTCACGCGCCATCACGCCCATCGATCTCAACGCCGCCGCGCTGCATGACGAGGGCGACGCCGGCAATCCCACCCCCGCGCTGTCGCCGGAGAACCTGGCCTACATCATCTACACGTCCGGCTCGACGGGCCGGCCCAAGGGCGCGGCCAACCGGCACGGGGCGCTGTTCAACCGGCTCTGGTGGATGCAGCAGCAGTACCGCCTCGACGCCGCCGATACGGTGCTGCAGAAGACGCCGTTCAGCTTCGACGTCTCGGTCTGGGAGTTCTTCTGGCCACTGATGACCGGCGCCCGGCTGGCGATGGCCGCGCCGGGCGATCACCGCGATCCGCAACGGATCGCCGCCCTGATCGCGCAACACCGGGTCACCACGCTCCATTTCGTGCCGTCGATGCTGCAGGCGTTCGTGGCCGATGCGGGCGTGGCCGCCCACTGCGGCAGCCTGCGGCATATCGTCTGCAGCGGCGAGGCACTGCCGGCCGACCTTGCGCGGCGCGCGATGGCCCTGCTGCCCCACGCCGGACTGCACAACCTCTACGGCCCCACCGAAGCCGCCATCGACGTCACCCACTGGACCTGCCGCGCCGACCTCGGCCATTCGGTGCCGATCGGGCGCCCCATTGCCAACGTCAGTGCCCATGTGCTGGATGCCGCGCTGCAGCCCGTACCCGATGGCGTGGCGGGCGAACTCTATCTGGGCGGCGCCGGCCTGGCGCGCGGCTACCTCGGCCGCGCGGCGCTGACGGCCGAGCGCTTCGTCGCCGACCCGCATGGCACCCACGGGGACCGTCTGTACCGAACCGGTGACCTGGCGCGGCGCCTGGCGGGCGGAAAGATCGAGTACCTGGGCCGCCTCGACCATCAGGTAAAGATTCGTGGCCTGCGGATCGAACCCGGCGAAATCGAGGCGCGGCTGCTGGCCCACGAGGGCGTGCGGGAGGCCATCGTGATCGCGCAGACGCAGGACGGCCCGGCGCGGCTCGTGGCGTATGTGGTGCCATCCGCCGGAGTGGCCCCGCAGCCCGATTCGCTGCGCCACTGGCTGGCGCAGACGCTGCCCGACTATATGGTGCCGGGGGCGGTGATCGTGCTCGAACGCATGCCGGTCACGCCTAACGGCAAGCTCGATCGCCGGGCGCTGCCGTCGCCCGGGTTCACCGGCACCGCCGCGTACGAGGCGCCGGGGGCCGGTGTGGAGACGCTTCTGGCCGGCGCGTGGTCCGATGTGCTGAAGGTGGCGCGCGTGGGCCGGGCCGACAACTTCTTCGAACTGGGCGGCGATTCGATCCTGAGCCTGCAGATCGTGGCCCGACTGCGCGCGGAGGGGTGGCACCTGACGCCGAAGCACCTGTTCGAGTTGCAGACGCTGGCTGCCGTGGCCGCTGCGGCGATTCCGCTCGCCACGGCGGAGGCCATGCAGCAGCGAGGCGAGCCATTGCCACGGCCGCGCCGCGACACGCTGCAGAGCGCGGATTTCCCGCTGGCGCGGCTGACCCAGCCGCAACTTGACGCGCTCGCGCTGGACGCCGCGAGCGTGCAGGACATCTATCCGCTCTCGCCGATGCAGGCGGGCATGCTGTACCACAGCGTGGCGCGCGCCGACGCCGGCAGTGCCTATATCAACCAGTTGCGCGTCGATATCGACGGTCTCGACCCGGCCCGCTTCGCGCAGGCGTGGCGCGATACGCTGGCTGCCCACGACACGCTGCGCACCGGCTTCGTGCCGCGCGGCGACCAGCCGTTGCAATGGGTGGCGCATGACGTGCCGCTGCCCTTCGAGGCGGCAGACTGGTCCGGCCGCGACGATCAGGCGGCCGCACTCGACGCGCTGGCGGCTGCCGAACTGGCGCGCGGCTTTGATCTGGAGCGGCCGCCGCTGATGCGGCTGATGCTGGTGCGCACCGGCGCGGGGCGCCACCATCTGGTCTGGACGGTCCACCATCTGCTGGTGGATGGCTGGAGCACCTCGCAACTGCTCGGCGAAGTGCTCCAGCGCTACACCGGTGAGCACGTGGCAGCCCCGGCCGGGCGCTTCGCCGACTATATCGGCTGGCTGCAGTCGCGCGATGCCGGCGCGGCCCGCACGTTCTGGGCCGGCGCGCTCGACGGCTTCGACACGCCGACACGGCTCGCGGAGGCGCTGCAGGCGCCTTCGGCCGGCAAGGGCTATGGGCTGCTGCAACACGCGTGCAGCCCGGCCATGACGGAACGGCTGGCCGCGTTCGCGCGCACGCAGAAAGTAACGCTCAATACGGTGGTGCAGGCCGCGTGGCTGCTGCTGTTGCAGCGCTACACCGGCCAGCGCCGCGTGGCGTTCGGCGCAACGGTGGCGGGCCGCCCTGCGGAAGTACCCGGCGCGCAGCAGATGCTGGGGCTGTTCATCAACACGCTGCCGGTCATCGCCGCGCCGCAGCCGGACCAGCAGATTGGGGATTGGCTGCGCGACCTGCAGGCGTTCAATGTGTCGGCGCGCGAGCACGGGCACACGCCGCTGTCCGACATCCAGCGCTGGGGCGGCCAGGCCGGCCAGCGGCTGTTCGACAGCATCCTGGTGTTCGAGAATTTCCCGCTGGAAGACGCACTGGAACCGGCCGCGCGCAGCGGGCTGCGGTTCGAGACGCAGGGCAGTACCGGGCTGACCGAGTACGAAATGGACGTGGAAGTGAGCCTGCGGCAGACGCTGCGGCTCGGTTTCACGTACATGCGCCGCGCATTCGATGCCACGCAGGTGGAACGGCTCTGCGCGCAGATGATGGCGTTGCTCGACACCATCGACACGGCCGGCTCGGTCGGCCAATGGAGTTTGCTGGATGCCGGGGATCGGGCCGCGCTGCAGCAACTCGGCCAGGGCACCCCGCCAGCCGACGATTGCCTGCCGGTCCACGCCCATATCGCCCGCCACGCGGCCGCGCAGCCCGATTCCGTGGCCGTCATCTGCGGCGACCAGACCCTGCGCTACGGCGAACTGCTCGCCCGCGCCGACCGCCTCGCGGCCACGCTGCACGCGCGCGGCATCGGCGCCGAGGACCGCGTGGGGATCGCCCTGTCCCGCTCGCCCGACATCATCGTGGCCCTGCTGGCCGTGATGCGGGCGGGCGCGGCCTACGTGCCGTTCGACCCCGCCTATCCCAGGGACCGCCTCGCCTATCTGTTCGACGACAGCGCCATCCGCCTGCTCGTCACCGAGCCCGCCCTGCTCGATACGCTGCCCGCACCGGCGTCGCTGCCGGTGCTCACGCCCGACATGGTGGCCCCGGACACTGCCCCGCTTGCCGGGGCGACCGTCCACCCCGACCAGCTGGCCTACGTGATCTACACCTCGGGCTCGACCGGGCGGCCCAAGGGCGTCTGCGTCTCCCACGGCCCGCTGGCGATGCACGTCGCGGCCACCATCGACGCCTACGAGATGGGGCCGGACTCCCGCGAACTGCACTTCCTGTCGTTCGCGTTCGATGGCGCCCACGAGCGCTGGCTCTGCGCGCTGGCCTGTGGCGGCTCGCTGGTGCTGCGCGACGACACGCTCTGGACCCCCGAACAGACCGCCGCCGCCATGGCGCGCCACGGCGTGACCAATGCCGGGTTCCCGCCCGCCTACCTGCGCCAGCTTGCCGAGCATTGCGAGCAGGCCGGCCAGCATCCGCCGGTCGCGCTGTATTCGTTCGGTGGCGAAGCCATGCCGCGCGGCGCGTTCGCGCAGGCCCGCCGGGCGCTGGGCGCGCAGACCTATATCAATGGCTACGGCCCGACCGAAACGGTCGTCACGCCGATGGTCTGGAAGGTGCGCGCCGAGGCCGCCGACTTTGCCGGCACCTATGCCCCGATTGGCCGACCGGTAGGCGACCGCCGCTGCTACCTGCTCGACGCCGAACTCAATCTCGTGCCGCCCGGCGTGGCGGGCGAACTCTACATTGGTGGCCAGGGGCTGGCGCGTGGCTATCTCAACCGGCCAGCGATGACCGCCGAACGCTTCGTTCCCGACCCGTTCGCCGACGATGGCGCGCGGCTCTATCGCACCGGCGACCTCGCGCGCTGGCTGCCGGACGGCCAGCTCGAATACCTGGGCCGGATCGACCAGCAGCTCAAGATCCGCGGTTTCCGGATCGAGCCGGGCGAGATCGAGGCGCGCATTCTCGCGCAGGATGGCGTTGGCGATGCGGCGGTGCTGGCGGTCGAGGGGCCGTCCGGCGCCCGGCTGGCCGCCTACGTGGTGCCCGCCGCCGGTGCGCAGGTCGATCTCGAAGCCATCCGCGCGGTGCTGGCCGCCGAACTGCCCGACTACATGGTGCCGGCGGCTTTCGTGCGGCTCGACGCGCTGCCCATGACGCCCAACGGCAAGCTCGACCGCCGCGCGCTGCCCGCGCCGGAGTCGGCCCCGGCCGATCACTACGTGGCGCCGCGCACCGAGGCACAGCGCTGGCTGGCGCAGGTCTGGCAGGACGTGCTCGGCGTGGAGCGCGTGGGACTGGACGACAACTTCTTCACCCTCGGCGGCGACTCGCTGCTGAGCCTGAAAGTCATCTCCCGCGTGCGGGCCAATTCGGCGGCAGGCGTCGACCTGAAGCTGCGTGACCTGATGCGTACGCCAACCATCGGCCAGTTGCTGCCGGACGGCGAGGTTGCGCAGGCGGCGCCCGCCGCGACACCTACGGCGCTGCGCGTGCTGGCGCAGGGGCCGGCCGATGGCGGCTTGCCGCCCGTGGCCTGCGTGCACGCGGCGCTCGGCACGCTGTTCGACTACGACGCCATCGTGGCGCAGTTGGGCCGCCGCCGCACCGTGTATGGCTTCCAGTCCCGCGCGCTCGGGGACCCGGCATGGCGCGATGCCTCGCTGGCTGCGCTGGCCGCCGACTATGTGCGCGAATGGCGTGCCGTGCAGCCGCAGGGGCCTTACCTGCTGCTGGGCTGGTCGGTTGGCGCGACGGTGGCCACGTGGATGGCGCGCGAACTGGAACGCCAGGGGGAGACCGTGCAGTGGCTGGGCCTGGTGGACCCGTTCGTTCCCGAGGCCACCGCGCAGGACGGCGCTTCGCCTGGCTGGCCGGCGGCCCTGCAGGCGCTCGCCGCTCGCCTGTTGCCCGGCACACCCGCGCTCGCGGTGCCGGAACCGGTCGCGGCCACGCCCGATGTGGCAGGAGTGGCCGCACTGCTGGCACCACTCGTGGCCAGGACGGAGGCATCGGCGGTGGTCCCCGGCGCCGACGAACTGGCGCAGATGTTCGTGGCCGGGCACCGTTTGAGCGCGCTGGTTTCGGCCGAAACATCGGTGCCTGTCGTACGGGCACCACGCTCGACGTGGTGGCGGGCGGGCCGGGATTCAGCCATCGCGCGCCTCGCCGGATGGCAGGGCGAACCCGCACGGCAGGCCGTGCTGGATGGTGTAGACCACCACGCAATCGTCCGGGATTCCCGGCTGCTGGCCGATCTCGGGGATCTCGCCGGCACTCACCCGGGCGAGCCGTCCGCCAGTGTGTCCGGCCATGCGGCGGAAAGCGTTGCGGACTTCCCTGCCGCAACCCTTCCGACGTAGGTATTCCACAGCACAGTTGTCATAGAAATGCGAATGATTTGTATTTAGAATGTGCCGCGCCATCAAAAAAATGCACAAATCAGGAGAAATATGAAAAGGGTGAGAAGCGGTGGGTCTGCCCAGACCCAGGGGAGCCGTCAACCGTTCGCGCTGACCGCGCTGGCATTGGCCGTATCGATGCAGGCCGCGTACGCGCAGACCAGCGCCACGCCGCCCGGCGGCGAGACCACGCTGCCGACCGTCAGCGTGCGGGCCGATACCGTGGTGGAGAACTATGGTCCGGCGGGCAAGAAGTCAGTGTCGGCCACGAAGTCCGACATCTCGATCGAAGACACACCGCAGTCGGTCAGCGTGATCACGGCGGACCAGATCCGCAACCAGGGTTCCACCAGCGTCGAGGAATCGCTGCGCTACAGCGCCGGCGTGCGCGTCCAGCCGATCGTCGATACGCGGCGCGGCACCTACTACATCCGCGGCTTCAACGCGGCGCAGAACGGCCAGTACTGGGACGGCCTGAAGCTGCCCTGGTCGGGCGGCTACGCCTACTGGGACATCGAGCCGTACAGCCTGGAGCGCGTGGACATCGTGCGCGGCCCGTCGTCGGTGCTTTATGGCCAGACGTCGCCGGGCGGCCTGGTGAACCAGGTCAGCAAGCGCCCGCAGGCCGAATCGTCGAACGAGATCAACCTGAACTTCGGTAACTACAACCGCAAGGAAATCAGCGGCGACTTCACCGGCGCGCTGGACAAGGACGGCAAGGTGCTCTACCGCCTGACCGCGCTGGCGCGCGACAGCGGCACCCAGACCGACCACGCCGACGACAACCGCCTGTTCATCGCGCCGCAGATCACGTGGCGCCCGAGCGCGGACACGAATTTCACGGTCTACACGCAGATTTACCACGACGACGCGGGCAACGCCGCCAACTTCCTGCCGGCGCTGGGCACGATCACGCCGCTGGCGAACGGCTCGAAGATCCCGACCAGCCTGTTTACCGGCGAGCCCGGCTTCGACCGCTTCAAGCGCGAGCAGTACATGGCGGGCTACGAGTTCTCGCACCGCGTCAACGACACGGTCACGCTGCGCCAGAACCTGCGCTACGCGCACCAGTACGTGAGCTACGAGAACATCGGCAGCAACAGCGGGCTGGTGGCCAACCCGCCCAACGGCCCGTACCTGCTGCGCCGCCTGGGGCTGCGCTCGACCGAATCGTTCGACGTGTTCTCGGTGGACAACCAGGCGCAGATCAAGGTCAGGCATGGCATGTTCGACCACACGATCCTGGCTGGCGTGGACTACTCGTGGTCGCACTTCGACCGCCAGTTGGGGCAGACACCCGTGACGCCGGCCTCCGGCATCCCGACTGCCACCACCGAGCCGCCGTTGAACGTCTTCAACCCGGTCTACGGCCGTTTCGTGCGCACCGCCTACCAGACCGACAGCGACGTGCGCCGCAGCCAGATCGGCTTCTACCTGCAGGACATGCTGCGCGTGGCGGACCGCCTGGTGTTCCAGGCCGCCGGGCGCTACGACAAGGCCCGCGTGGATACCGACACGAAGACGCTCGCCACGGGCGCCGTGGCCAACACCGGCACCAACGACGGCCGCTTCACCGGCCGCGCGGGCGTGCTGTGGGAAGGTCCGTTCGGCCTGTCGCCGTACTTCGCGTACTCGACGTCGTTCGAGCCGACCGGCGTGACCACGCTGTTTGGCGGCGGTGTGCCCAAGCCCACCACCGGCAAGCAGTACGAGGCCGGCCTGAAGTTCCAGCCCGCCAACAGCCGCAGCTTCGCCCAGCTTTCGCTGTTCAACCTGACGCAGCAGAACGTGCTGACCACCTCGCCGGTGCTGGGCCAGTTCTCGCAGCTTGGTGAAGTGCGCTCGCGCGGCGTGGAGCTGGAAGGCACCTGGGCCGTGACGCCGAACCTCAACGTGCTGGCCTCGTACACGTACACGGACGCCGAAGTCACGGCGGCTGGTCCGAGCGCGCCCAATGCAGGCAAGACGCCGCAGTACATCCCGAAGCACATGGCGTCGCTGTGGGCAGACTACCGCCTGGGCAGCAGCTTCGGCTTCCTGCAGGGCGTCTGGCTCGGCGGCGGCGTGCGCTACGTCAGCAAGACCTACGACCAGACCAACGTGACCGAGGTGCCATCGTTCACGCTGTTCGACCTGGCCGCCAGCTACTCGTTTGCCAAGCATTACACGCTGCGCCTGAACATCAACAACCTGTTCGACAAGACGTACGTGGCAGCGTGCGACAGCGCGACGAACTGCTACTACGGCCGCCGCCGCACGATCATCGGCACGGCCAGCTACCGCTGGTAAGCGGCGCAACACCGGCAGGCACGGCCCCGCTCCCGGCATTCCGGGGCGCCGGCCGTGCCGCTGGGAAGTGCTTAGGAGTCCGGAATCATGAAAGCCCCCACGCTTCGCGTCTGGTACGCCATCCACCGCTGGACCAGCCTGCTCTGCACGCTGAACCTGCTGGTGCTGTGCGTGACCGGCCTGCTGCTGATCTTCCACGAGGACATCGACGCCCTGCTCGGCCAGGAGCACCATGGCATGGTGGCCGCCGAGCGCACCGTGGCCGTGCCCGCCCGGCGGCCGGCGCTGCAAGCGCTGGTGGATGTCGCCCAGGCGGCGCATCCGGGACAGGTGGCCAAGTCGATCTCGTTCTCCGACGAAGATGCCGATGCCGTGGGCGTGCGCGTCGGCCCGCCGGGCGAGCCGAAGCTGCGCAACGGCACCACCACCCAGTTCGACGCCGCCACCGGTGCCACGCGCAAGCCCGGCCCGCCGGGCGAGACCTTCAGCGGCTTCATCCTGAAGCTGCACCTGAACCTGTTCCTGGGCCTGCCGGGGCAGTTCTTCATCGGCTTCATCGGCGTGCTGTTTGCGCTGAGCCTGATCAGCGGACTGGTCGTGTACGGCCCGTTCATGCGCAAGCTCGCGTTCGGGCTGGTGCGCTTCGGCAAGCCCGTGCGCATCGTGCAGGCCGACCTGCACAACCTGTTCGGCATCGTCGTGATGGTGTGGGCGCTGGTCGTGGGGCTGACCGGCACCTTCCTGTCGTTCTCGCCGCTGATCATCGGCGTGTGGCAGAAGACCGAACTCCAGCACCTGATCGCCACGCTGCCCGGCCCCACGCCTGCCGCATTCGTGCCGGTCGACCGGGCGCTGGAACAGGCGCACCGGATGGTGCCGGGCAAGGACCCGGCGTTCGTGTTCTATCCGAACACCGAATTCTCGACCGGCCGCCACTACGGCGTGGTGCTGCGCGGCCATACCGAGTTGCAGAAGCGCGTCTATGCCATCGTGCTGGTCGATGCCGGCGACGGCACGGTGGCCGCCGTGCGCGGCATGCCGTGGTACCTGCAGGTGCTGCTGCTGTCCGCGCCGTTCCATTTCGGGGACTATGCGGGACGGCCGCTGCAGATCCTGTGGGCGCTGCTGACCCTTGTCACGGCCGGCGCCACGGTGACGGGCTTCATCTTCTGGCTCAAGCGTCCGCGCCGCAGCCGCGAGGACGCCCGCGCGCCGCTGCCGCCGCAACTGTCGGGAGACCAGGCATGAGGCTGATCGACGATACGTGGCCGATGCCGGTGCTGCTGGGCGTGCTCTCGCTGGGCGGGCTGGCGGCAGGCATCTTTGGCGATGGCGCGTGGGACGCGCTGTGCTGGGTGGGGCTTGGCGTGCCCGTTGCCGTCACGACGTGGTGGCTGTGGCGCCAGTGGCGAGGTCGCCAGGACTGACCGCCACGCGCGGACAGGTGCCGCAGTGGCCCTCCGCCGGCAGGCGGTAGTTCAGGCAGCAGATGCGCCGCACGGGTGCAACGCCCGGGATGCCCGGCTCCGCGCCGGGCCGGAACGCGCCATACAGCGGATTAGGAAAGCCATCGGCCGATTCGGCGCGGCGGATCCACGTCATCACATCGTCGCGCACGCCAGCCTTCAGCGCCGGATGCACGGCCAACTGGCGCGCGATGCCGGACGCCGCCACGCCACCCGTACACCAGAGCAGCCGCGGCGACACCCTGCCCGCCGTGCCGAGCGCCGCCACCACATGGCGCATGTGATCGAGCAGCGGGGACAGGATCGCCGGCAACGATGCGCCGGCCGGCGCCGGCACGCCGTCATCGGGCAGCGCCAACTGGCCGAGCCATCCGTCTTCCGCAACCTGCAGCACCGCCCGGTCGAACGGCAGGCGCCGGCGGTGCACGGCTGCCGCCACCAGCGCGCCCGGCAGGACCGCCTTCGTGTAATCCCGGAACCATGCTGCCGCCAGCGGGCGGAGGTCAGCACACCCTGTCGTGCGCGACATGCGCGCCAGGGCTTCGGTGGCCCAGGGCTGCCCCGCACGGGCGTCCGGCGCCGCGACGCTCAGGCGGTCGGCGAAGGGGCGTAGCGGGCCGGGGAAGTAGGGAGCCAGGAAGTCGAGCATGTGGTGTTGGGGTTCGGTGGGTGAGGCCCAGCGTTCGATCCGCCACCCCGCCATCCGGAAAGACGAACACCCCGTCGCAAGATTTACCCCTCCCCCCGCGCCCTAACTTTTCGCCGTTGCCGCACGTCTTCAGACAGTGTCGATCCCAACCTCCTCCCGCATGTCGCTCATCGCCTCCTTGCCGCGCCAGCTGCGGCTGACCATCGTCCTGGCCGCCGCGGCCAGTCTTGCCGCTGGCCTGTGCGCCGTGAGCATGGTCGCGCTGATCAACCGCGTGCTGGCCACGCAGGGCGCCGACGCGCCACGGCTGGCGCTGCCGTTCGCGGCGCTGGCCATCGCCGTGCTGGCGTGCCGCACGCTGGCGTCGACGCTGTTCGTGCGCGTGAGCCAGAGCGCGCTGGCCCGCATCCGCGCCCAGATCTGCGAGCGCTTCATCGGCGCGCCGTACCCGCACATCGAGCAGACCGGCAGCGCGCGGGTGCAGGCGGCGCTGGCCGACGACAGCCAGCACGTGGCGAATGGCCTCTCGGTCATTCCCGTGGTCCTGACCAATGCGATGGTCGTGCTCGGCTGTCTCGGCTATCTGGCCTGGCTGTCGCTGCCGACGTTCGGCATCGCCTGCGCGATCCTCGGCGTCGGCTCCTGGGTATATCACCTGAACCACCGCCGCGCGCTGGTGCACCTGAAACAGGCCGGCGCGGCCCAGGACGCGCTGCACGGCCAGTTCAAGGCACTCGTCGCCGGCGCGCGCGAGCTCAAGCTCAACCACGGCAAGCAGCGCAGCTTCCTGCGCGACAGCCTCGGTACGACGCTCGAAGCGGTGCGCAGCGCCCGCACACGCGGGCTGTCGATCTTCTTCGTGGCGCTGGGCTTCGGCAGCTTCCTGTTCTTTGCCGTCATCGGCGGCGTGCTGTTCTTCCCGCGCGCCACGCCGCTTGACCCGGCCGTCATGACCGGGTTCACGATCATGTTCCTGTACATCATGTCGCCGCTGGAATCGCTGCTCAATGCCTTGCCGGCGTTGAGCATGGGGCGCGTGGCCTACGCGCGCATCGAAGCGCTGGGCGCCGATGCCGAGCCCGAGGCGCCGCCGCGTGCGGTGCCTGCCACGCCGTTCGCGTCGGTGGCGCTGCGCGGGGCGAGCCATCGCTATTTCCACGAGGCCGAGAACAGCTTCTTCGCGCTCGGGCCGGTCGATCTCACGCTGCACGCGGGCGAGATCGTCTTCCTGGTGGGCGGCAACGGCAGCGGCAAGACCACGCTGGCGAAGCTGATCGCGGGGCTGTACCCCCCGCTCTCGGGCCATCTGCTGCACAACGGGCGCCCCGCCGACGCCGGCCACCTGGCCGACTATCGCGCGCTGTTCTCCGCGGTGTTCTCGGACTTCCATCTGTTCGACACGCTGCTGGCCCACGACCCCGAGGACGAGGCGCTGGCCAACCGGATGATCCAGCGCTTCCAGCTTGGACACAAGGTCAGCGTGCGCGACGGACGCTTTACCACGCAGGCGCTGTCGCAAGGCCAGCGCAAGCGGCTGGCGCTGATCGTCGCGTGCCTGGAACGCCGGCCCGTGCTGATCCTCGACGAGTGGGCGGCCGACCAGGACCCGCTGTTCAAGGACATCTTCTACCGCGAGGTCTTGCCGGAGCTGCGCGCGCAGGGCAAGGCCGTGCTGGTGATCTCCCACGACGACCGCTACTTCGACCTGGCCGACCGCATGATCAAGATCGAGAACGGCCAGATCGTTGCCGACTCCGCTGCACAGGCATCGCCCGCGCCCCTGGCCGTGGCATCGGCCGCCTGACGACAACCCGCCCTGCCAGATTCCCATGCCCCTGCATCCCGACCTCGAAGCCCTGCTCGACATGGTGGAAATCGCCACCGCCACCGGCAAGCGCCCGGTCATCCATGCGTTGACGCCGGCGCAGGCGCGCCGCGAGTTCGACGATGCCTCCACGGCACTCGACCTGCCGCCCGCCACGCTGGCCCGCGTGGAGCCGCTGACCATCCCGGCACGCGACGGGCAGCGCATCGACGCCCGGCTCTACGCACCCCGGCTGCGCGGCGAAGGCGAACCGTTGCCGGTGCTGCTGCACTTCCACAGTGGCGGCTTCACGGTCGGCAGCCTCGATTCCCATGCCGCGCTGTGCAGTGCGCTGGCCGCCCGCACGCCGTGCGCCGTGATATCGGTGGCATACCGGCTCGCGCCGGAGCACAAGTTCCCCACCGCCGTCCATGACGCCCTCGACGCCCTGGCGTGGGCAGGCGACAACGCCGCCGCGCTGGGGCTCGATGGCACACGCCTTGCCGTGGGCGGCGACAGCGCGGGCGGCACGCTGAGCGCCGTGCTGGCGCTGGCGGCGCGCGATGATGCCGCGCTTCCCCAACCGTGCCTGCAGGTGCTGTGCTACGCGGGGCTGGGCGGCACCACCGACACCGCTTCGCACCAGCGCTACGGCCAGGGCCATCTGCTCGATACCGACACGATCGAGTGGTTCTACAGCCAGTACCTGCGCGACGCGCCTGACCGGGCGGACTGGCGCTTCGCGCCGCTGCGCGCAGCGGACCACGCGGGCGTGGCGCCAGCGTGGATCGTGCTGGCCGAATGCGATCCGCTCTGCGACGAAGGGCATGCCTATGCGCGCAAGCTGGCCGGCGCCGGCGTGCAGGTGACCGTGCGCGAGTACCCCGGCATGGTTCACGAATTCCTGCGCATGGGGAACATCGTGGCCGAGGCCGGGCACGCGCTGGACGAGATCGCCGGCGCGCTCGCGCAGCGTTTCGAGGCGGTGTCTGCCGAGACCGCCGACGCGCAGTAAATCCCGCTCCGGCTGCATCGTCACAACAGGCAAACCGATCCACGCTGTCAACGAAACCCACCCGATGCCGACTCCGCTTCCTGCCTTCACGCACCACGCGTTCGCCGCCCAGCCCGCGCTGCATTGCACGGTCCGCCACGATGGCCATTGCCTCACGGTCACGCAGCGCGAGCGCCAGATGGCGCGTTTCGCGCTGGACCAGGACGCGCTGCATCTGCTCGAAGGCGATGCCGATGCGCTGGTACCCACGTCGATGGCCGCGCTCGACGCCGTCTTCGCCCATGGCCCGGCGCGCGCCCTGCGCCCGCGGC
The DNA here is from genome assembly GCF_004217045.1 of Cupriavidus agavae. GTDB lineage: Bacteria > Pseudomonadota > Gammaproteobacteria > Burkholderiales > Burkholderiaceae > Cupriavidus > Cupriavidus agavae. Next base: position 93,119 of record NZ_SGXM01000002.1, on the reverse strand, counting down.
TCGAAGCGCGCGACGCCGGGCGCCAGCTTGCCAGCCTGGGCGTGCTGGACGATGCAGGCGTGGCCCATGCGAGCCAGCTCTGGCAGCGTCCCGAGCTGTATCTGGCGCCCTCCCCGGGGCCCTATCCGCTGCAGTACGCGATGACCGACGGCAAGCGCCATCCGCGCCGGCCGCCCAAGCCGGCCGGCGTGGTCTATGCCAGGCACATCCCGTGGCTCGGCCAGACGCTGACGCTGCGCGCCGCCGAACTCGAGCGCGACCTGCCGCTGCTGCACCGCTGGATGAACGATCCCGACGTGGCCTACTTCTGGAACGAGGAAGGCGACGAAGCCAGACATCGCGCCTATCTGCAGGGCCTGATCGACGATCGCCACATGCTGCCGCTGATCGCGGCATTCGATGACACGCCGTTTGGCTACTTCGAGGTCTACTGGGCCAAGGAAAACCGTATCGCCCCGTTCTACGACGCGCAGGACCATGACCGGGGCTGGCATGTGCTGATCGGCGAGCCCGCGTTTCGCGGCAAGCAGTTCCTGACGGCATGGTTCCCGGCCATCCAGCATTACCAGTTCCTGGACGACCCGCGCACGCAGCGCATCGTCGGCGAGCCGCGTGCGGACCATGTCCGCCAGATCGCCAATCTCGACAAGGCGGGGTTCTCCAAGATCAAGGAGTTCGACTTCCCGCACAAGCGCGCCATGCTGGTGATGCTGCTGCGCGAGCGCTTCTTCGGGGATCACCTGCTGCTGCCGGCGCCGCCCGCCGCATGACCGCCCCGCCCTTTCCACAGACCTGAGCCAAGGACCGCACCATGACGCTTCGAGACATCTCACCCGCCGTTCACGACGTGGTTGGCATCGGCTTCGGGCCGTCCAACCTGGCGCTGGCCATCGCGCTGCAGGAGCAGGCCGACGCCGGCCGCCCGCTCGATGCCCAGTTCCTGGAGAAACAGCAGCAGTACCACTGGCACGGCAATACGCTGGTATCGCAGAGCGAGATGCAGATCTCGTTCCTGAAAGACCTGGTATCGATGCGTAATCCGACCAGCCCCTACAGCTTTGTGAACTACCTGCACCGTCACGGACGGCTGGTCGATTTCATCAACCTGCGCACGTTCTATCCGAGCCGGATGGAATACAACGACTACCTGCGCTGGGCCGCCAGCCACTTTGCCGATCAGTGCAGCCTGGGCGAGGAAGTGCAGCGCGTGGAGCCGGACGCACCGCACGCCGACGGCCGGATCGACCGGGTGCGCGTCGTCTCCCTCGACGGCCAGGGCCGCGAGCGCGTACGCGTGGCGCGCTCGGTGGTGCTGTCCACCGGCGGCACGCCGCGCATTCCCGAAGCGTTTGCCGGGCTGCGTGACGACGCCCGCATCACGCACCATAGCGGCTATCTGGGCTGGGTCCGCCAGCAGCCCTGCGCATCGGGCGAACCGATGCGCATCGCCGTGGTGGGCGCCGGCCAGAGCGCCGCCGAAGCGTTCATCGACCTGCACGACAACTATCCATCGGCCAAGGTGGACTGGCTCGTGCGCGGGGCCGCGCTCAAGCCCGCCGACGACAGCCCGTTCGTCAACGAGATCTTCGCGCCGGCCTATACCGATGTGGTGTTCGAGCAGACCGAGGCGGGCCGCAACCGCCTGATCGACGAATACCTGAACACCAACTACTCGGTGATCGACGCCGACCTGATCGAGCGCATCTACGCGATGCTGTACCGCCAGAAGGTGAACGGGCAGTTCCGCGTGAACCTGCTGACCTGCAAGGCCGCGCTGGCGGCCCACGCGGGCGCCCATGGGGTGGAGTTGACGATTGGCTCGACGGCGCCGACTTCGGCGTCCGGGATTGGCCAGTCGGGTGGCGCCGACACGGAAACGCGGCGCTACGACGCCGTGGTGCTGGCCACCGGCTACGAGCGCGAGAGCCATCGGCGGCTGCTGGAACCGCTCGCGCGCTATCTCGGCGATTTCTCGGTGGATCGCAACTACCGGATGCTGGCATCGCCCGAGCTGGCGGTGCCGGTCTATCTGCAGGGCTTCTGCCAGGCCAGCCACGGCCTGAGCGACACGCTGCTGTCAGTGCTGCCCGCCCGAGCGGAAGAAATCGCCGGCGCGCTTCATGACGCCCTGCGCCCGGGGCATTGGGCGACCCAACCGGCTGGCGCCGTCGTCAGCCAGGCTGCAGCGGCCTGAGCGCCCGGTGCCGGGACCGGCACTCGGCTTCATCCACGGCGTGGCGCAAGGTCCACGCCGTTTTTCTTCCCGCCTCACGGGGCAGGTTGCCAGCTTTCCGGTCACCCAATCTTTTTCAGACGAACACCTGGCCCTGGAATTTAGGTCGCACGCCATGCCACGGCCGATTGCCTGGACGAATGGCCGTTCGCGCAATTTAGTGGCTCCCACATCCCGAAATCGTGACAAATCCCGCTTCTGAAGTAACAACAGGGTTACATTTTAGTTAATTGACTATCATTCTCATTCTTATTACTTTAGCGACTCCCGATGCCTCAGCTTCTCAGGAGCCGCCCCCGTGATTCCCGCATCAGAAGTTGGCAGTTGCCCCGCCGCACGCGCGGGTGCAGATACGCTGTTGGACCTTTTCGTGGAGAACCGGCGCGCACTGGTAGGCGCCGCCGCGCGGATCGTCGGCTCGCGCGATCTGGCAGAAGACGTGGTGCAGGACGCGTTCCTGCGGCTACGCGACCTGACCGACGACGGCGCGATCCGCTGCCGCCTGAGCTATCTCTACCAGGTGGTGCGCAACCTCGCCATCGACACCTACCGGCGCCAGTCGCTGGAGCAGAAGTGGATGACCGGAGAGGACGAGGGCGTCAATGCGGCATCCCCGACGACCGCGCCCGACCTGATCATGATCGGCCGGCAGGCACTGTGCGCGCTGGCGCTCGCGCTGGCGGAACTTCCCGAGCGGACCCAGCAGGCTTTCGAGATGTGCCGCGTACAGGGAATGGCGCAGAAGGACATCGCTTCGCAGCTCGGTGTATCGCCGACACTGGTCAACTTCATGGTCCGCGACGCTTCGATCCACTGCCGGGCCAGGCTGACGCGCCAGCAGGCCATTTGACCACAGGCCGCCCTACCCCTTGGGATGCGGAAATGCCAGATCGAACTCGGTGAACTCGTGCTCGACGGACTGGCAGGAGATCGAAGCCTCCCAGCTGCGCAGTACGTCGCGGCAGAACGCGAGCCCGATGCCCGTGCCCCGGTGGGCCGGGTACGAGAAAAACGGCTGGAACATGCGGGCGAGAACCTGCGGCGGTACGCCCGGGCCGGTGTCGCGGAACAGCACGTGGATGCCGTCCGCCCGGATGTCGCAACGGATGCGGATGTCGCCCTTGCCGGCGCGCTTGATCGCTTCCAGCGCGTTCTTGGTCAGGTTGGTGATCACCAGTTCGAACAGCTGGGCGTTGCCCATGACCAGCGCCGGTTCCACCACCTCGATCTTCACCACGTCCTGATAGGCCGGCTCGAACGGGAACCGCTCGATGCTGTCGTGCAGGGTCCGCCCAACCTCGAACAGCTCCTGCCGGGCGGAGTGAGGGTCCTTGGAGTTGGCCACCAGCAGCTCGATGCTGCTGTTCACGTGGGCGAGGTCAGCCTGCAGGCGGCCGATGGCCTGCAACAGCCCGTCGCGCTGGGGCGACGCCGGATCGAGCGCGGTCGGCAGCCGCCCCTTGAGCGCGTTCGCCGTCATGGTCAGGCTGGTCAGCGGGGTACGCAGTTCGTGGGCCACGGTGGCCAGTGCCACGGCCATGCCCCGGCGCTTCTGCTCGATCATGAGCTGGCGGTCCAGCTTGATCACGACCAGCACCGCGATCACGAACGCCAGGATCGGAATCTGCAGCAGCAGCGAATCCCACGGAATGCCGGCCATCGAATGGCCCGCCACGGCAAAGAGCCCGAAGGCGCCCGCAGCCCCGGCGACGAGCGCGATGGTCGCAAACGCCGAGTTGAAGTGGTAGAGCACCACCACGGCGATGATCACCGATTCGGCCCAGACCAGCGAGGCGTGGTTCTCCAGGTAGAAGAAGATGAAGGCGAACGGCATGCCGACCGTGATGGCGAACAGCGCATAGGCCGGCAGCCAGCGCTTGTGCGACAGCGAGGACGCGAACAGCAGCGGCACGAACAGCGCCGTGCAGACCAGGCGCAGCCAGATATTCTCGTAGGGCTGGGGAAAGATATAGGACCAGATGACGAAATACAGCGGATGCCCGATGACGCCGAGCGCCCCCACCATCTGGATCCGGCGCAGGCGCATCACACTTTCTTCGTCCAGCAGCGTCGTGCGGGACGCCGTCTCGAAAATCGCGCGCCATGACTCCCTGGCCAGCCGGCCGACGACAGATTCGCTGCGTGCTTGCTCTTGCGTTGCTTCCATCGCCAGCCCTGGCTCCCTTATGGTGTGGGTGTGTCGCCATGTGTCGGTGACGATGCGGGAGAGGCCCTGCCCGCCCGTCGCGTCGATGACCACGTATCCAGCCGTACTTCGTCCCGGATGGCGGCCAGCGTGTCGACCAGCCGCCCGATGTCGGAGGCAGTGAGTTTCGCATGCAGCGTCAGGCGCATCAATGCCCTATTCTTCGGGGTTGCGGGCGAGCAGAACACGGCCCCGAAAATGCCCCGCCGCTGCAGGGCGTCGCGCAGCACCATGACCTGTGGCTCGCTGCCGGCTTCCAGGCCGATGATCTGCTCGGTGCCGTCGCTGATGTTGTAACCGAGCGCCGAGATGGCGTCGCGGGTGGTTCGGGTAATGGCGTGGAGCTGTTGCCGGCGGTCGTCGGCGGCGGCAATGAAGTCGGTGGCGGCATCGAACCAGGCGATTTCATGGCGCAGCAGGCCCGAACTGAAGATCGCCGGCCGGGCTTCGACTGCAAAAAATTCCTTGAACGCCGTGCTACACGTGACAAAACCGGCCCGGCCCGCGAACGCCTTGGCCAGCGACGCTGTGCGGAAGTGCACGCGCGCCGAGAGTCCAAGCTCGGGCACCAGCCCCCCGCCAGCCGGCCCGTGCGTGCCCAGCGCGTGCGATTCGTCGACCACGAGCACCGAACCGGTGCGCTCCGCCACCTCGACATACTCCTTCAGTGGGGCAACGCTGCCCGTGGTGCTGTAGACCGAATCCACCATGACCACGCCGGGGCCATGTTTCCCGATCTGGCGCAGCGCATGTTCGGCATCGTTGTGGCGCACCGGCACGGCCTGCGCACCGGCCGCGCTGATGCCCTCCCAGAGCGACGCGTGGCCGTTCATATCGATATAGACCGGGATGCCCGGACCAGCAATGCATTGCACCAGCCCGACATTGGCCGCCCAGCCGGACTGGGCCACCAGCCCGTCCTCGGCCTGCATCAGCGTGGCGAGCTTGCGTTCGAGCCGTTGCTGCGGCGAATCCCCGTGGCGGAAGACCGATGACATCAGCAATTCCGGGGCCTCGTCGAGCAGCGCCCTCGCCTGCGCCTGCACCAGCGGCGCCTCCCCCAGCAGGCAAAGATAGTCGTTGCTGCTCAGATGCAGCGCGTCCGGGCCCGGTGTCCGGCCGTGGAGCAGGTGGTCGCCGCCCCAAAGCTTGCCCATCCGGTCGATGAAATGGGCGTCCATGCGCTTGTGGATCCAGTCGGGCAGGCGTGCAGTGTTGTCAAAACTGACAGATTTTGTCAGTGCTTGCTGGGGGGCCGGGAACGACATCGGTAGTGCTCCGTTCGGGAACTGCTGGATGAAAGGGAATAAAGCGTCTGGGGAAAGCAGATGGACGACAGGGCAAACGCAGGGCGCTCGTCCGGCAGCGATGCAAATTGCATGCGGGAGGGAGAAGCGCCTGAACAGCGCGACAGCAGCGTCGCGCGCGGCTGCGCGACAGGTGGGAGTCTACCGAGGGTTGGGGAAAAGGCCGTTGCGGATGCGCGGAATTCCGTGCGCCGCCAAAGGGGGATTGAAAAACCGAGGGATTGAAAAACCGGGCCGCAGCGGTGTCGGCCCGGCGATGCCGGAAACGCAGCAATGTGGCGGGGCGCCGCGGCAACGGCCTGCCGCGCACCCCGGGGACGGTTATTCCGGCACGACGCCGGCGGACTGGATGATCTTGCCCCACTTGGAGACTTCGGCACGCTGGAAGGCCGTGAAGTCGGCGGAGGTCTTGCCTTCGGGTTCCACCCCCAGGCCGCGCAGGCGCTCCTGCACCGCCGGCGTGGCCACCACGGCGGCGATCTCCTTCGCAAGGCGATCGACAATCGGCTTTGGCGTGCCGGCCGGCGCGAAAACACCCTGCCATGACTGCATCTCGAAACCCTTCAGGCCCTGCTCGGCAAGCGGCCTGACACCCGGCAGCCCCGGCAAGGCATGGCGGGAGGTCACGCCGATGGCGCGCACGCGCTTGCCGTCCAGCATCGGCTTTGCCGCAGCCACGGTTTCGAAGACCAGGTCGATCTGGCCGCCGATGAGGTCGGTCATGGCGGCCGCGCCGCCCTTGTAGGAAATCTGCTGCAACTGCGTGCCGGTGATGCTCTGGAACAACTGGCCGGAGAGCTGCTGCGAGCTGCCCGGACCGGCGGTGCCGAAGGTCAGGCCGCCCGGCTTTTGCCGGAGCGCGGCCACGATCTGCTCGACCGAGTGGTACGGACTGTTGTTCGCCACCACCAGCACGTTGCTGACCGTCCCGATCAGGTTCACCGCGACGAAATCCTTGACCGGATCGTAGCCGGGCTTCTTGTAGAAGAACGGGTTGACGGCATGCGTGGTGATGGTGCCGCCCATGATCGTGTAGCCGTCCGGCTCCGCGCGGGACACCAGCTGGGTGCCGATGATGCCCGACACACCGGGCTTGTTGTCGATCACGACCGGCTGGCCGAGTCGCTGCGACAAGCCTTCCGCCACGATGCGCGCGGTGGCATCGGACACGCCGCCCGGCGAGAACGGCACCACATACTTGATCGGCTTGTTCGGCCAGGTGTCGGCAAAGGCGGCCAACGGCGCGGTTGCCAGCGAAAGGCCGGCCATGGCCAGCGCGGCGCAGAGCGTACGGCGAGTGTGGGAATGCATGGTCTGTCTCCAGTTTCTTGTTCTATCGGGCGAGGCGCTGTGGTCGACGCCGGTTCAATACCGCAATGCCGGTGCCTGCGTCTGGCCGCCGGCGGTGGCGGCCTGCCGCAGCGCCTGCGTGATGACGCTGGTAGCCACCGTGGCGAAGTAGCGGGCGCCAAAGCCGCCATAGAGGTTCTCGTCCTCGACACCGAGCGCGATAATCCCGCCGCACTTGCCCGCCGCGTCGATGGCCCGCAGCGTCTGTTCGATCGCCGTGGCCACGGCCGGCGCCTTCCAGTCGTTGCCATGGCCCATCGCGTGCGCGAGATCGTTGGGACCGACGAACACCGCGTCGATGCCGGGGACGGCGGCAATCTCGGCGACGTTCCTCACGCCTTCCGGTGTCTCGATCATGGCGATCAGGGCCACGCCGTCATTGCTCCGCGCGGTATGCCCCGCGCCCGGAAACGCACCGTACCCGGCCGCGCGACCGCTGAACGCGCTGCCGCGCCGGCCCGTACCGGGATACCGCACGCGCTGGACGAGGTCGCGTGCATCGTCGGCGGTCTCGATCATCGGCACCTGCACGCCGCTGGCGCCCATGTCGAGCACGCGCGGAATGTCTTCGAGGAAGCAGCGCACGACGGGAAGAATGCCCGTGGCACGCGCGGCGCGCAGCATGTGCTCGGTGGTCTCGAAATCGGCCGCGCCGTGCTCGTTGTCGATAATCACGAACGTGAAGCCGGCATAGGCGCACATCTCCACGATGGCCGGGCTGGGCAAGGCGGTGAAGATGCCGCGCAGGGGGTTGCCGCTGCGCAGCAGGGCGGGCAGGCGGTCGTCGATCGGGTGCTGGATGGTCATGTCTCGGGCGTGGTTGTGTTCCCCGGCTCATGATCGGTCGGGTCCAGCCATTCTGCGGGCGCGCGAGTTATAGTGCCAATATTACTTATGTATCTGACTTATACAGACCCTGTATATGTACTCGCCGCTTGAACTACGTGTCCTGAGTTCGTTCCTGGTCCTGGCCGACGAGCTGAATTTCACGCGCGCCGCACGGCGCCTGAACATGACCCAGCCGCCGCTGAGCCTGCAGATCAAGCAGTTGGAAACGCAGATTGGCGCCCAGCTTTTCGAGCGCAACAAACGCAGCGTCCGGCTGACGGCGGCCGGGCAGGTGCTGCGGGCCGAAGCCGAGAAGCTGTTCGACATCGAGCATCGTGCCCGCCAGATGGTGGCGCAGGCGGATCGGGGCGAGAACGTGGGCCATCTCGGCATCGGCCTCACGGCGATCTCCGCCATCGAACTGGTGCCGCAGATCCTGCGCAGCTTCACGGCCCGCACCCCGGGCATCCTCTACTCGCTGCGCGAATACAGTTCCGACGCCATGCTGCAGTCGCTGCTGAACAATGAACTGGACGTGGCCATCCTGCGGCCGCCGGTCACGGACCCCCGGCTGCAGGCGCGGCGCCTGATGTCCGAACCGTACGTGCTGGCGGTGCCGGCCGCCCATCCGCTGGCCACCAAGCCAAAGGTGCAGGCCCGCGATCTGCACGGCCAGACCATGGCCACGCCCGAGCGGCGCTACGGGCAGTACGCCCATGACACGATGATGTTCTGGCTGGCCGAACAGAATGTGGTGCCGGCGCGCATCCACGATGGGGCCCGGCATCATGCGGTGATGTCGATGGTGGCCGCCGGGCTGGCGGTCTCGCTGGTGCCGGCTTCGGCGGCGGCACAGCCGGTCAGGGACGTGGTGTTCCGGCGGCTGGCGAACCGCGATGTGCCATCGCTCGAACTATGGGTGGCGTTCCACCGCGAGATCGTCAATCCGATGACCCTGCCTTTCGTCGAACAGGTGGTCGAAAGCGCGGCGCGCTACAAGCTCGACGAGCGCTGCTTCGCCCGCCCGTCCTGACCCGCTCAGGCTATTGGCGCCAGCCGTTCGATCATGCCCCAGCCGCCGCTCTGCAGTTCTTCCTTCATCAGCGCGGCAATCTGGCGCCGCCTGGCCTCGTCCATGCGCGAGCGGATGGCGCCCACGCTGATCGCCGCGTAGGTGCCCGGCGTGACCTGGAAGGCCATGCCCACGCCGCTGACGCCGCTGGCGACGAGGTTGTCCGTGCACGCGTAGCCCTGCTGGCGGATATGCGCCACCTGCTTGCGCAGCAGCGAGAGCGATCCGCGCTCGGTGGGCAGTTCCGCGGCATGTCGCGCATGGAAGGCTTCCAGTTCGGCATCGGTCAGCGTCGACAGCAGCGCCGTGCCGGCCGATCCCACGCCGAGCAGGCGCAAGCCGCCTACCTGCAGCACCAGCGCCTTGATCGGGAATGCGCCCTGCTCGTAGTGGACACAGTGGGCGTAGTCGCCATTGCGGATCACCAGATAGACGGTGTCCTCGGTGCGGCGGGCAATACGGATCATCGTCGGGCGGCAGCGTTCCATGATCGGCACGCGGCTCATGGTCGCCAGGCCAAGCTGCATCGATTCGAGCCCCAGCCGGTACAGCTTGCTCTCGTCCCGGGCCACCATGCCGCTCTGCACGAGCGAGCCGAGCAGCCGGTACGCGGTGGCACGATCGAGCCCGGTCGCTGCCACCAGCGAAGCGAGCGAAATGCCCTTCTCGTGGTTCAGGCCCACGAGCTTGAGCAGGTCGATGGCGCGAAACACGGCCTGGGCGCCCCTGGTGCTGCGCGAGGCGTCCTCGCGCGACGCGTGGGTATTCACAATATGAACTCCGGTAAACCCTGATTTTCGCCGTAGACCGCCCGTCCATGGGAAGCTCGGCCACATTGGCGTTCACATTATGAACGAATGCGCATCCGATGTTTTGCCTTCGGAAGCCGGGCTGGGGATACTGTGTCCAGATCGCACAACGACACGGATACACCAGGAGACAACATGCCACGCGCCCAGCAACTCGCCCTAGCCTGCCTTGCCCTGCTCGCCCCGTTTGGCGCGCTGGCGCAGCCCGATGACTACCCGGCCAGGCCGGTCAAGATACTGGTGGGCTACCCGCCCGGTGGCGCATCGGACACCATCAGCCGGATCATCGGCCAGGAGCTTTCCAGGCTCAACGGCCAGTCCTTCGTGATCGAGAACCGTCCCGGCGTGGGCGGCATGCTCGCCATGGGGCTGGTTGCCAAGGCACCGGCTGACGGCTATACGCTGGGGCTTGCGGTCAGCGGCACGCTCACCACCGGTCCGCATCTGCAGGCCACGAAGATGTACGACCCGCTGACTGACTTCCAGCCGCTGGGCATGGTGGCCAAGGCGCCGATGGTCCTGCTGGCCGGGCCCGCTGCCGGCTACGAGAATGTCGATGCCGTGGTGCGCGATGCGAAGAAGCGCCCCGGCCAGGTGATGTTCGCGTCGGGCGCCCAGGCGTTCGAGCTGGCACTGCAACTGTTCAAGTCGAAGGCCGATGTCGATATCACGACCGTGTCGTATCAGGGCGGCGCCCCGGCGTCGATCGACGTGATGTCGGGCCGAGCGCAACTGATGGTCGATACGCTCGGCGCGCAGCAGGAGAACATCAAGGCCGGCAAGCTCAAGGCGCTGGCCGTGCTCGACAGCACGCGCTCGCCCATCGCGCCCGACGTGCCGACCATGGCCGAGGCCGGCGTCAAGGGCTACGAAGCGCTCGGCTGGACCGCCCTCGTGGCGCCGAAGGGCACGCCTGCGGCGGTTGTCCAGAAGCTCAACGGCCAGTTGCAGGAAGTGCTGAAGATGCCGCAGGTCAAGCAGAAGCTCGACGCACTCGCTTTCGAGCCGTGGCCCAGCACGCCGCAGTTCATGCAGAAGACGGTCTCCACCGAATACGCCAAGTGGGGCGAGGTGGTCCGCACCTCGGGCATGAAAGCGAAGTAGCCGCCCCGCCCGGCACGCCGGGCACCCCCGATCCAGTCGATTCCATCCCCGCCCGCCGTCCGCGCGACGGCGGCCTGGCCCCCTGTTGCCCGAAATCCCGAAGAAAACAATGACCTCGAAGCCCGATACCCAATGGTTGGCCCAACTCGACGCCGCGCTGCCTGCCGCCAATGTGCCCACGCTGCTGATGGTGCTGCTCCATCTGACGGGAGACCGAAAATGGCTCTCCGAACGCTATCAGTGCACCCATATCCGTGGCATTGACGATCACGACTCTGGCGGACTCCCCCCCGAGGTCCAGCAGGAAGTGCGCACCGCCGCGCGCGAGGCGCTCCATGCCTGGAAGGCCGGCCAGCCCGCCGCGCTGCCGGACCCCGGCATCGACGAACTGGTGGAGATGATGCGGCGCAGCGTGGGCGAGGAGGTGCCAGCCTCTTATGGGCCGATGGTTGGCGCCTGGCTCGGACTCGATCCGGCCTTCCGCATCGACCAGGCAGACGCGTATCGCGTACCGGCGGGCTTCCACGTCGTGGTGATCGGGGCCGGCGTGGCGGGCCTGTGCGCGTCGATCCGGCTGCAGGGCGCCGGCATTCCGCATACCGTGATCGAGAAGAATGGCGAAGTGGGCGGCACCTGGTATGAAAACCGCTACCCCGGTGCCGGCGTCGACACGCCCAACCATATCTACTCGTACTCGTTCGCCCGGGCCGACTGGAGCCGATACTTCGCGCTGCGCGAGGAGATCCAGGCCTACTTTGTCGAGGTCTCGCACCGCTTCAACGTGCGCCGCCATATCCGCTTCCATACCAGCGTGGAGTCGGCCGTGTACGACGAGCGCGCGATGCGCTGGGCCGTCCGCGTCACGGAGGCCGGCGGCAAGAGCGAGGTGATCGCCGCCAATGTCGTGATCAGCGCCGTCGGGCTGCTCAACGTGCCGAAGATGCCGGCGATTCCGGGGCTCGACACGTTTGACGGCCCGTGCTTCCACAGCGCGCGCTGGCCCGAGGGGCTGGATGTGCGCGGCAAGCGGGTGGCGGTGATCGGCAACGGCGCGAGCGCGATGCAGATCGTGCCGGCCATTGCGCCGCTCGTTGCCAGCATCACCGTGTTCCAGCGCTCCCGGCAGTGGGCCGCCCCGTTCGAGCGCTTCCAGAAGCCCGTGCCGGAAGCGGCGCGCTTCCTGCTCCGGGAGGTGCCCTACTACCAGCCGTGGTACCGGCAGCGCCTGGCATGGATCTTCAACGACCGTATCCACGCGTCGCTCCAGGTGGATCCGCAATGGGCGCATCCGCAGCGCTCGATCAACCATCGCAACGACAAGCACCGCGAGTTCTTCGTCGACTACGTCAGGAAGGAACTGGGCGAGCGCCAGGACCTGCTGCAGGACGTGCTGCCCGACTACCCGCCGTTCGGCAAGCGGATGCTGATGGACAACGGATGGTTCCGCACGGCGACGCGCGACAACGTGCGCATCGTGAACACCGGCATCGGGAAGGTCGACGGCAACGCCGTGGTGACCGCCGACGGGACGCGCCACGAGGTGGACATCCTCGTGGTCTGCACCGGCTTCGACGCGGTGAACCTGCTGTCGTCGTTCCGCCTGGTCGGCCGGGGCGGCCGCAATGTACGCGACCACTGGGACGCACACGGCGCGCAGGCGTACCTTGGCGTGGCAACACCGGGATTCCCGAACTTCTTCATGCTGGCCGGCCCCAACACCGCGCTCGGCCATGGCGGCAGCGTCGTGGCGCTGCTCGAAACGCAGGTGCAGTATGTGATGTCGCTGCTCAAGGCGGCACTGGACGAGGCGGGCGACGGCTTCGAGGTGGAGGTCCGGCAGGATGTGCACGACCGCTACAACGCGCGGGTGCAGGAGGCGCATGGCCGCATGATCTGGACCCACAAAGGCATGTCGAACTGGTACCGCAACGCCCAGGGCCGCGTGGTGGCGCCGACGCCGTTCCGCAACGACGACTACTGGCACATGACCCGCAACTCCGGGCTGAAAGACTTCATGGTGCGCCTGGGCCGCGATGAAGACACCGAACCCCAGGCCGTCGAGAGGGCTGCATGATGACACCACGAGACACCCCAACGGGCCGCGCACCGGGCCCGCACATGCTGAGCGGCCTGCGCATCCTCGACCTTGGCACGATGGTCGCCGGGCCGGTGGCCGCCACGTTGTTCGGCGATTTCGGCGCCGAGGTGATCAAGGTGGAGGTGCCCCGCCGGGGCGACACCGTGCGCGACCTCGGCCCCTTCGTCGACGGCAAGTGCCTGTACTGGAGCGTGGAAAACCGGAACAAGAAGTCGATCACGCTTGACCTGCGCAAGCCCGAGGGGCGCGACCTGCTGCTGCAACTGGTGGAACAAGCCGATGCCGTGGTGGAGAACTTCCGCCCCGGCACGCTCGAAAAATGGGGGGTGGGCTGGGAGGCGCTCAAGGCGCGCAATCCGCGGCTGATCATGCTGCGGATCTCGGGCTTCGGCCAGACCGGCCCCTATCGGGAGCGGGCCGGCTACGACCGGATCGCGCTGGCCTTCGGCGGGCTGATGGGCATTACCGGCTTTCCCGATCGTCCGCCGGTGCGCATCGGCACGTCGATTGCCGACTACCAGTCGGCCATCCTTGGCGCGTTCTCGCTGATGATGGCGATCTACCACCGCGACATGCACGGTGGCGAAGGCCAGCAGATCGACCTCGCCATGTACGAATCGATCATCCGCTTTACCGAGGTACTGGTGCCCGCCTACGACCGGCTCGGCACCATCCGCGAGCGGCGCGGCAACACCCATTTCGCGGCGGCGCCCGGCGAGCATTTCCGCACCTCGGACGGCCGCTACATGATCCTGACGGTCTCGGCCGATGCCGGATTCCAGCGCCTGGCGCAGGCCATGGGGCGCGCGGACTGGCTGACCGAGCCGCGCTTCGCCACCCACGAACTGCGCTGGCAGCATGTGGCCGAGCTCAACGCCGTGCTGGCCGAGTGGATCGAATCCCAGCCGGTCGACGAGCTCTGCGCCAAGCTTGATGCGGCCAAGCTGGCCTACTCGTTCATCTTCAGCATCGAGGACATCATGAACGACGCGCACTACCGCGAGCGCGGGACCATTGCGTCGGTGCCGGACCCCCAGATCGGGCCGGTCAGGATGGCGGGCGTCATCCCGAAATTCCCGGACAGCGAGGAGAAGCCGATCGAGCCCGCGCCCGACCTGGGCCAGCACAACGCCGAGATCTACGGGGAGATGCTGGGCATGTCGGCCAGCGATCTCGATGCGTTGACCGAGGCGGGCGTGATATGAGACGCGCCGTCGTATTGGGGGGTGGCGGTGTGGCGGGCATCGCCTGGGCCACCGGCGTGGCGGCGGGCATGGCGCGGCGCGGCGTGGATATCACGCATGCCGAGGCCATCGTCGGCACCTCGGCCGGTTCGGTGGTCGGGGCGCAGATGGCCGCCGGTATCGGGCTGGAAATCCTGCTGGCGGGTCAGCTCGTGCCGGCCACGCAGACGCGCGAGCTGAACCGCCGCTACTCGCAGGCCGAAGCGGATGCACGCAACCGCGAACTGATGCAGAAGGTGTTCGGAGATATCGGCGCCGCGCGCCGGCGGATCGGCGCGTACGCGCTGCGCAGCGAAACCGTCTCGCTCAGGCAGCGGCGCGACATCATTGCCGCGCGCCTGCCCGCCACCCACTGGCCGCAGCGCGACCTGCGCGTGGTTGCCGTGGATACCGCAACGGGCGAGCATGTGGTCTTCCACCGCCACAGCGGCGTGGAACTGGTCGACGCGGTGGCCGCCAGTTGCGCCGTGCCGGGCAGTTGGCCCGCGGTGCCGCTGAACGGCCGCACCTACATGGACGGCGGCATCCGCTCGCTGACCAACGCCGACCTGGCGTGGCCGGCCAATACGGTACTGGTGATCGCGCCGCTCGGCTATGGTGATGGCAATCCGGTCAGCGGCCACCTGCGCGCCGAAGTGGCCAGCCTCCAGAGCCGGGGCGTGCGGGTGGAGGTCATCGTGCCCGACGATCATTCGCGCGAAGCGATGACCGACAATGTGCTCGACCCTTCCCGCTGCGTGCCGAGTGCCCATGCCGGCGTGGCGCAGGGCGAGCGCATCGCGGAACACGTCGCCCTGACGTGGCTGGACCCATAGCGCCGGATTATCCGGCCATCACGCCGGCCATCACGCCGGCTGGCGCGCCCTGCCCGGCTTCCGCCCGGGCTCGTCGTCGCGCCTCGCCACTGTGCCCCGCTCCATCAGCACACAGGGCACGTCGATGCTGCGGGCCATGACCTGGCCGCCGAGTTGGTCGAACAGCAGGTTGCGCGTGGCATCGACCATCTCGTCGATGTTCTGCTGCACGGTCGTCAGATCGAATGAGGGCCAGGCGGCCTGCGGGACATTGTCGAAGCCCACCACCGACACATCGTGCGGCACCCGCAGGCCGAGTTCGGTGCGCAGCGTTTCCAGCGCCGCGATGGCCATATGGTCGTTGGCGGCGAACAGCGCGTCGGGGCGGCTGGCCGGGTCCCGGAACAGCAGGTGCACGGCCCGCCGTGCCTCGGCGAAGTCGTAGTTGCCGACGCCGCGTGCGTGGAGGGCCAGCCCCGCCGCCGCCAGGGCGTCGCACAACCCTGCCTCCCGGTCGCGGCTGGTCGAGGTCTTCTCCGCGCCAGCGAGCCAGGCAATGCGGCGGTGGCCGGTGCGCAGCAGCAGTTCGCCCACCATGCGGCCGCCCTCCCGGTTCTGCGACGTCACCGAACTGGTCGAGTACGCGCCCATCGCCCCCAGTTGCGCCACGCGGTTGAACAGCACCACGGGAATGCCAGCGTTCTGGCAGTCGCTGGCAAGCGCCGATGACAGCGTGGTCGATGCCATGACAATGCCATCAACCTGGTACTGCAGGATGTCCGTCAGCACCTCGTCGGCGTCCTCGGTCTGACTGATGAACAGCAGCACATGGTAGCCGTCACGCTGCAACGCCTGGCAAAGCCGCTCGATCACCACCGGGTAGAACTGGTTTTCAAGGTAGCTCATCACCAGCCCGATGATGCGGCTGCGTCGGGTGATCAGGCTCCGCGCAATGGCATTGGGGCGATACCCGAGCTTGCGCGCGGCCTTCTCGATACGCTCGCGCGTGTCCGGCGCCACGCTGGCACCGGGCGTGAACGCCCGGCTGACGGCGGACTGCGACACCTCCGCAAGCCGGGCCACGTCATGCGCGGTGACCTTCTTCATGCCGCCGTCCACCCGCCGTCGAGCATCAGCGCACTGCCCGTCATCAGGCTCGACGCATCGCTGGCAAGAAACACCATCGGCCCCATCACCTCGTCGATGCGGCCAAGCCGCCCGAGCGCGATCCTGTCGAGCACGAAGCTGCGGAACGAGCGGTCCTCGAACATCGGCGCAGTCAGCGCGGTCTCGATGAAGGTCGGGCACAGCGTGTTGACGCGAATGCCTGCCGGGCCCAGCTCCCACGCCAGCGCCTTGGTCATGCCCTCCACCGCGTGCTTGCTCGCGCAGTACAGCGTGCGGCGCGGGCTGCCAACATGCCCCATCTGCGACGAGACATTGATGATGGAACCGGGCAGGCCCGCCGCCTGCAGGCTGCGCGCCACTTCCCGGCAGAGATAGAACGTGGCCTTGACGTTGAGCGTGAAGACGGCATCGATATCGTCGTCCGGCGTCTCCGTCAGCAGGCGCGGACGGTTCATGCCGGCGTTGTTGACAAGGATCTGGTACGGCGCGCGGCTGGCGATCTCGCGCGCCACGTTGCGCGCGTCGGTCACATCGAGCACCATGACATCAGCCTTGCCGTCCTGGGCGCGGATTGCGGCGCAGGCCGCTTCCAGCTCCGCGCCCGAGCGGGCGGCCAGCGTCACCGCCGCGCCCGCCTGGGCCAGCGCCACCCCGGCGGCGAGCCCGAGGCCGCGGCCCCCGCCGGTGACGAGCGCCCGCTTGCCGTCGAGGCGGAAGCCGCCAAACGTTGGCAGTGCGATCATTGCCGTCACGCCTCCAGCGCCGGCACCGGCTCGTACCAAGGCACGTCGGGCCGGGTGCCGTAGCGGCGCACGCGGATATTGGCCTGCTCGCCATGCCCGGCGAAGTTCTCCATATGGCACAGCCGCGAGCAGTATTCGCCGATCTCCGCGCTGGCCGCATCGGTGGTCACGCGCTGGAACGTGCAGGTCTTCAGGAACTTGCCCACCCAGAGCCCGCCCGTATAGCGCGCCGCCTTGTTGGTCGGCAGCGTGTGGTTGGTGCCGATGACCTTGTCGCCAAAGGCCACGTTGGTACGCGGGCCCAGGAACAGTGCGCCGTAGTTGCTCATGTTGTCCAGGAACCAGTCCGGATCGCGCGTCATGACCTGCACGTGCTCCGAAGCAATCTCGTCGGCCTTCTGCAGCATTTCCTCGCGGGTGTCGCACACGATGACCTCGCCAAAATCCTCCCATGCCTTGGCGGCGATCTGGGCGGTCGGCAGGATACCGAGCTGCCGCTCCACCTCGGCCATGGTGGCGTGCGCCAGTGCCTCGCTGTCGGTCAGCAGCACCGCCGGCGAGGTCAGGCCATGCTCGGCCTGCCCCAGCAGATCCACGGCGCAAAGCTCGCCGTCAACCGAATCGTCGGCAATCACCAGCGTTTCGGTGGGCCCGGCGAACAGGTCGATGCCGACGCGGCCGAACAACTGGCGCTTGGCTTCCGCCACGAACATGTTGCCCGGGCCCACCAGCATGTCCACCGGGGCGATCGACGGCGTACCCACGGCCATGGCGACCACCGCCTGCACCCCGCCGAGTACCAGGATCTCGTCGGCGCCGGCCATGTGCATGGCCGCGACGATGGCCGGGTGCGGCTCGCCATGGAACGGCGGCGCCGTGGCCACCACGCGCTTGACGCCGGCCACCTTGGCCGTCAGCACGCTCATGTGCGCCGACGCCAGCAGCGGGTACTTGCCGCCGGGAATGTAGCAGCCCACGGCATTGATCGGCACATGGCGATGCCCGAGGAACACGCCCGGACGCGTCTCCACCTCCACGTCGAGCATCGAATCGCGCTGGATCTGGGCGAAGTTGCGTACCTGGGCCTGTGCGAAGCGGATATCTTCCAGTTCGCGCGCCGAAAGGCTCTTCATGGCCTTTTCGATCGCCGCCTGCGACAGGCGGAAGTCCTGGGGGTCCCAGTTATCGAACTTCCGGCTGTACTCGCGCACGGCCGCGTCGCCGCGCGACTCGATATCGCGGATGATGCCTTCCACGGTCTTCCGGACGGCAGTATCGTCTTCGGCACGCGCTTGCACGTCGCGGCCACGCTTGAGGTATCGAATCATCTGGGTTTTCCGTTGAGGGGTTGTTGCATACGTATGCAGGCTAACTTTCTTGCATTCGTATGCAAACTCAGCGTTTTCCCTTACCCGCGCGAGAGCAGATGGTGCAGCAGCGCCAGACGGTGCCGGCCGTCAAACCAGAGGTCGTCCCAGACGATGGCCGCGATCAGCCACGAGGCCGCCACCACGATCAGGTCGCAGCGCCCGCTGTTCCACAGGTTCAGGGAGTGCCGGCCGAAGATCCACGGCACGCCGCGCGGATTGGGCCAGTCGGCCAGCAGGTGCATGATGCCGCCGCAGGCGAAGCCGAAGGCCGGCCCCGCGATGGCATGCGTACCGAGTGCGCTGTAGGACCAGACCAGCAGGCCGACCCACGCCACGCCCCAGTGCGTCCATGTGCGATGCGTGATCCAGAGCCGGCGCGACTTTGTCCACCACGCCACCTCCAGCCAGTCAGGCGCCGTGCTGCCCAGCCATGCCGCCAGGAACACCACCGCACTGCGCCAGTGCAACGGGTCGCCGCCATGCCGGACGGTCACCACCACGGCGATGCACGCGGCGGCCCAGCCCGTCGCATGGTGTGCTTTTCGTGATGCCATGATGAACCGCGATCCTGCCAAGGTGTTGAAGGGGGCGCAATCTTGGCAGAGTCGCAGCGGGAACGCCAGCGCCGTTGCGAGCGGAAACTTATTCGCCGGGACGCTTCAGCACGTTCCTGGCGTCTTCGATGTTCTGTTCGGCCCGTTTCGAGATTACGGCCAGCGCCTCGGCCTGCGATTTCTGCGCCATTTCCGCCAGTTCACGCATGTTGTTCAACGCGGCCTGAATGCCTTGCTGCACGAACTGTCCCTGCTGTGCCATTGCGTCGGCCGGGTTGCCGCCGGCGCTCATCTTCTGCACGGTGGCCTGGATCTCCTGCATGCTGCGGCTCAGGATCTCGGTCTGCTTCTGGACCAGCGCCTGCATGCCCTCGTAGGCAATGCGGTTCGCCTCGGTGATCGCCTCGATGTCTTTCCGGCGAGCTTCGATCACCGAAGACATGTCGACGCCGGGAACCTTGTACTGCTCCAGCAGCTTGGTGAAATCGGTGAAGGGGTTGGACGGGTTGGCCATGTGGGGTCTCCTCGGCTGCGCGATGCGGCGAATCCGTATCGCCTGGTCAAATGTAGTCGCTGATTCTCACTGCTCCGCATAGTTCCAGAGCAGCCCGCCGTCGATGAACAGCGTGGCGCCGGTCATGTAGTCGGCGTCGGCGCTGGCCAGGAAGGCCGCCACGCCCGCCACATCGTCCGGCAGACCCATCCGTCCGAGCGGGATGTTGGCCAGCAGCGCCTGCTGTTTCGCCGCATCGGCCATCAGGCGCCGGTTGATCGGTGTCTCGATGGCCCCGGGCGCGATGTTGTTGACGGTGATGCCGGACGCGGCCAGCTCGATGGCCAGGTTGCGCATCATCATCCGCAGGCCGCCCTTGCTGGCGCAGTAGCTCGTGAAATGCGGAAATGGCAGCTCCTCGTGCACGGAGCTGATATTGATGATCTTGCCGCCGCGCCCCAGTTCGAGCCGCTGGCGCACGAACCGCTGGGTCAGGAAGAACGGGCCTTTGAGGTTGGTGTCGAGCACCCGGTCGTAGTCGGCCTCGGTGACCGCCACGAACGGTGCGTTGACCTCGACCCCGGCGTTGTTGACGAGGATGTCGATGCCGCCTGGCATCGCCCGGACCGCCGCGTCCATGACGGCGAACGCCTGTGCGACGTTGCCGATATCGCCGGCCACGACCGCCGCGCGACGTCCGGCCGCCTGGACGGCCGCCGCGGTTTCATCGGCCCGGTCATCGTGGCGGTGAACCGCAACCACGATGTCGGCGCCCTCCTGGGCCAGCCGCAGCGCGATGCCGCGTCCGATGCCGCCCGAACTGCCCGTGACCAGTGCTGTCTTGCCTTGCAGCCGCATGTGAGACCTCCACGAGTTTGGCCCTGAACCGGTCAGAGCCGCGCCAGCGCCGGAAAGTTCAGTGCTGTAGGACAGCCACCGTCAGGCGTCCTTCGCGGTGCTGCCCGCCAGCCGCTCGATCTTGCTCGTGAGGCCGGACACCACGAGCAGGTCGCCCGGCAGGATCATGGTGTCGGCCGTGGCATGCTCGAACTCGGTGTTGCCTCGCTTGAGGCCCACCACGGTCACCCCGAAGTGCTCCCGCACGCGCGACGTCAGCAGCGTCTTGTTATGGGTGCAGGCGGGCGCATGGATGCGGGCGATGGCAAAGCCATCGTCGAACTCGATGAAATCGATCATCCGGCCCGTGATCAGGTGGGCCACGCGGGCGCCCATGTCGGCTTCCGGGTAGACCACGTGGTGCGCGCCGATGCGTTGGGCGATCTGGCCGTGCTCGGCGGTGAACGCCTTGACCCAGATATCGCGGATCTGGAGTTCGGTCAGCGCCATCAGCGTCATCAGGCTCGACGACATGTCGGTGCCGATGCCCACGATGGCGTGCGAAAAGTCCGCCACGCCGAGTTGCCGCATCACGTTGACGTCGGTCGAATCGGCCTGCACCGCGCAGGTCAGCACGTTGGACCATTTCTGGACCAGGTCGGAATCGCGATCGATACCCATGACGTCGTGCCCCAGCCGCATCAGCGATTGCGCCACGGAGCCCCCGAAGCGTCCCAGCCCGATCACGACGATGCTGTCGCCGGCCGAGAACGCGAACTGCTCGGAAAAGAGTCTAGCCAACAATTGGATGCTCCTCGGGATAGCGGTAGGCCGTGCGCCGCTCGCTCATGGCCAGCGACACCGCCAGCGTGATGGTGCCGACCCGCCCCGTATACATCAGCAGCGCCAGGATCAACTGGGCGGAGGCCGGCAGGTCGGCCGTGATGCCGGTGGAGAGCCCGGCCGAGCCGAAGGCCGCGATGACCTCGAAAATGACCTGGTCGGTCGGAAATTCGGTCAGGTAGAGGATGGCGAGCGTGCCCACGGTGGTCAGCGCGCTGCCAAGCACCAGCACCGTGATGGCCTGCCGCTGCGCCGAACTGCTGACGCGGCGGCTGAAGGCTTCGCTGTCGCCCCGCCCCCGGATCTCGGCGATGACCAGCAGCGCCAGGATGGCAATGGTGCCCACCTTTACCCCGCCGGCCGTGCTGGCGCTGCCGCCGCCCACGAACATCAGGAAGTAGTGCAGCGCCATGCTTTCGTGCGAGAGCCCGCCGATATCGACCGTGTTGAAGCCCACCGTGCGGGCCGAAACCGAGGCGAACGCGGCCGACCACAGCTTCTCGGCGGCCGGCATCGGCCCGAACGTACGCGGATTGCTCCACTCGAACATGGCCAGCCCGATCAGGCCCACCACGAACAGCACGCCCGTGGCGGCCAGCGTCAGCTTGCTGTGCAGGGACCAGCGGCGGGGCTGGAGCGGCTTGTTGCGCAGGTCGTGCAGCACCGGAAAACCGATCCCGCCGATCACGGCCGCCAGCATCACCGGCGCCAGCACCCACCGGTCGGCGGCGTAGCGCATCAGGCTGTCGGCGTGGGTGGAGAAACCGGCGTTGTTGTAGGCGGAAACTGCGTGAAAGAGGCCATTCCAGGCGGCGTTGCCCCAGTTCGCACCGTAGTCAAGGTGGAACCGCCCGGCCAGCCACACCGCCAGGCCCACCTCCACCGCCACGGTGACCACCAGCACGAGCTTGGCCACGCCCACCACATCGCCCAGTCCGATGGCATGCGTCTCGGCCTGCGTCATCAGCCGGGTGCGCAGCCGCAGCGAACGGTTGACCATCAGCCCGAGCAGCGTGGACGCGGTCATCATGCCGAAGCCGCCCAACTGGAACAGCACCATGATGACCGACTGGCCGAAGGCCGACCAGTACGTGCCCGTATCCACCACCACCAGCCCCGCCACGCAGACGGCCGAGACTGCCGTGAAGAATGCCGTCAGCCACGGCACGCCGGCACCGTCGGCTCGCGACCAGGGCAGCATCAGCAACGCGCTGCCCACCACGATGGCCAGCAGGAACCCCATGGCGACGGCGCGAGCAGGATGCATGGTTGCTCTCATGCAAGGATTGTGTGGCGAAGTGCGCCACAAATCCAGGGTTGCCGCATGGGGAGCCCGGGGGCGGGCGTGCCGCGCCCCCTCCCTGTCAGGATCGATCTACCAGTGGCTCAGGCCCGGCCCGCCGCCATGATTGCCGGCGGACGCGCCACGCAGAACAGGCTCATGGCGGCCTGCGGCGTGCCCGGCGCGATGCCGGAGAGCCGCTGGGCCACCCGGATCTTGAGCGGCGCGTCGCCAATATCTCCGCTAAGTGCCTGCGAGCCGACATAGTGGTTGTGCGGAAACACCCCCACGTTCCAGCCCATCGCGTCGAACACGCTATGCGCCAGCGCCTCGGTCATGCCATCGCCGGGACGATGGTGCAGTTCCGTGGCCAGCGCCCATTGCTGCTCGTTGTCGGCGGCGGCATGTCCACCCCGGTTCAGCCAGCGGTAGACCGGCACGCGCAGCCGCCACAGCGCCATGGCGATGCCGCGGAAATGCCAGGCGCTGCGCTGGGGGTCGTGGTCCGTCACCAGCACGCCGCCCGGCTTGACCAGCCGCGCCGCCTCGCGCAGCACCGCCGCCATGTCGTCGCAGTGATGCAGCGAGCCGTTGATCGCCACCACGTCGGCAATGCCGGACGCCAGCGGCATGTCGTGCGCATCGGCCAGCAACGGCACGTAGCCCACCGACGCCGCCCGCACCAGGCTGCCCTCCGCAATATCCACGCCAATGGCGATCCGCGGCTTGCCGCCCAGCGTGGCCAGTACATTGCCGGGGCCGCAGCCCACGTCCACCAGCACCTTGCCGTCGAGCGGCCCGGTCACGGACAGCCAGCGCTCGCGCAGCTCCGGGTAACGGTGCACTTCAGCCAGCCAGTTGTCCATCCACTTGGGATGGCTGAAGTAATGCGCGTTGGCGAGCATGCCGCGCGTGAACTGGATGGTCGCTTCGGGAAACTTGCCGGCGCCGACGCGGGCATCGGGCTTCAGGTAGGGCTGCAGGCGGTCCAGATAGGTCCGCGCGGTGTGTGTTGACGGGTCATGCCGGGCTGCCATGGGCTGCCCGGCTTCCGGTTCGGCTACGTCCAGCAGCCCCCCGGTTGTCATGACAGGCAGACATTGACAGGCGGACGTGTGCGGCTGATCCATGTACTTCCCCCCCTTCCTAAGGCAAATTTGCCCGATCGCCATCGACGGGCAGGCGCCCGCCTTCGTTGGCGTTGAAAGATGGATGGCGGCCAGAAGACGCAAGGTCTGGCGGCCGGACGGCGATCGTCTAGGGAGTTAAGCAGACTCCTGCAACGCAGCAAATCGTTAGTTCGTTTCGATTTGTGAGTTTTGGTGCGTTGGACCACACAGTCATGGCCGGGGGACCCCGGTCCCGACCCCGCAAGCGGCGCCCGCGGGGCTTAGAGCGGCTCGGCCCTGGTGCCGGGACGCATCGTCGCGTTTTCGAGCAACTGCTCGTGGATATAGGAATGGAGCAGCAGCGCCTCGCGCTCGCCGTAGGCGTCGAACGCCACGCCGACATGATGATAGGGCTCGGCGGGATCGGCGTCCGGGTCCTCGCGGGTATAGCCCTCGACCGAGAACTTCGTCTTCAGCCCGGCCGCCCGCAACGTGAAATCGAGTTTCACGTGGACGCCCGGCTGGCCCAGCTCGCTCGATGCCGTCGACACCGAGGCGCCGCCAAGGCTCAGGTCGGTAATCAGTACGGTCTGGGACATGCCGCCACCCTCGGCCGGCGCGAGCGCACCCACCAGCCGCACCGGTACGCGGATGCTGCCACGCATTTCGCGTGCGTCCAGATGCTGGATCTCGCTCAGCATCCAGTAGGGGAACGGTGTCGGCGAGGTGGCCTGGACCCGCGCCGAGAAGCTATGGATGCTGGTCCCGGAGAACCCGCGGAACAGCACCGTCTCGCCATCGGCAATGCCGTCGACCGGAGCGCCGGCCAGGCCCGGCCAGGCCACGAAGACCGCGCCGTCGCTGTACCCGATCAGCCGGCTGACTGCCGCCCGGTTCGGATCGGCCGGGCGCTTGACGTGCAGCAAGGTGCCGATCAGCAGCCCGTAGCGGTCGTGCCACTGGCTGCCCGGCGCATCGGCGCGCAGCGGCGCCATGTCGCCCTCCCAGAAGCAACGGCCAGCCTGCAGCACCAGCGCGCGCTCCTGGTCGGTGCGGAACACGGTCCCTTCGTCCGCCACCGGAAAGCCCAGCGCGTCGACCAGCGCCGACTTCAGCGGACGGCCCAGTTCGATATCGTCTGCATGTACTTCCCTGCGCATTGGCTGCACCATGTCTTCCTTTCGGTCAATCAGTTACTCTAAATACTCTTTGTGTCTTTGTCAGGTGCGGCATTTTGAACGCTGCCCTGCCGCGCGTTTCAATCAGCCGAACGCAGACTCCATCTGGCGTGCCCGCTTGACGCTGTCGCCGTGCAGATAGAGCGATGTGGTCGAGACCGACGCGTGGCGCAGGTTGTCGCGCACCGTCGTCAGTTCCGCGCCCCGCGCCAGCGCATGGGTGGCATGGGTATGGCGCAGCCAGTGCGGGCTGGCCTTGCGCAGCTTCCCGGCCGTGGCCGGGCGCTCCGCCTCCAGCTGAGCGGCCGCCGTGGCGAAAAATCGCTTCATCACCATCCAGAGCCGCGCGCCCGTGATGCCGCCGCTGTCATCGGCCGCCAGGTTGCCCACCAGCGGCGTGCCCGGCTCCCAGAGTGCACGCGTTACCGGTAACTGACGCTCGACCAGATAGCGGTCCAGCGCGTTGCGCGCCATCGGCGGCAGCGCCACCCGGCCGGCCCTGGCGCCCTTGCCCACCAGTTGCAGCCAGTGGTCGCCGTGGATATCGGTTTCGATGTTGCGCAGCGTGGCGCCCACCAGTTCGCTGGCCCGCAGCCCCGTGGCGTACGTGAAGTCCAGGATGAAGCGCAGCCGCTGGGCGGCCGGCGCCTCCCAGCCGTAGGACCATTCCAGCCCGTCGGCGATGCTGCGCGTCAACATCCACTCGCCTTCCGAGAACGCATGCGAGACATCGAGCGCCGCCGTGCGGCTTCCCCCGCGCACCTTGAGGCCGGCGAACGGGTTGGCCAGCACATAGCGTTGCTGCACCAGCCAGCGGAACAGCGCCCCGATCACCTGTAACGCATAGGCGGCCGATCGCGGCGACAAGCCATCGGTAAACGGTTTCCAGTCCGGGGCGCTGCGCGGGCGCGCGGGGCCAACCCAACGCTCGCGCGGCGCCGGCTGGCGCAGGAAATTGCGATAGGCCGTGGCGTCCTCGGTGGTCAGCGACGAGAGCGGACGGCCAGTCTCGATGATGGCCCACAGGATCAGCCGCTCGGCTTCCTTGCGGTAGGCGCGCTGCGTGGCCGGCGATTCGTGCAGCGCCAGCCAGGCCTGCACGGCGGCGTAGTCGTTGTCGGCGGCCAGCGCGCAGGTCTCGCGCGGCGCCCGGAACTGCCCCAGCGACCCGTCCACCTGATGCGGCAGCCGCCCCATCTGCTCCCACGGCACGATCATGCCACGTGGCTCGGCGGCGATCAGCGCCCGGGCACGGTCCGTCAGTGCGGGGTGCGCCGCGAAGAATGCCTCGATGCGCCGGGCGCCATGGCGCCCCAGCCCCGGAATGGCGGCCCACCATTGCTTGCGGCGCGGAATCCGTACGGTCAGGTCGGCCAGCGTGTGGATGTCCTCGGCCCGCAGGGCTTCGACCGCCGCAGGGGCAATCCACAGCGCGATATCGTCGGAAATGGCGGGCACCGGCGGCGGCAGCTTGCGCAGCGTCTCGATGGCCTGGTCGGCAGCCCTGCCCTGCTTCTCCCGCCCGGCGGCGCCAATCTCGAACAACACCGCCAGATCCTCGCGCAGGCGGTACCGCGCGTAGGCTGCCAGCCGGCGGCGGATGCCGCCCAGGATGCCGCGCGATGACTGGCCGTGCGACCGCACCGCGTCCAGGTACTGCGCCACGGCCGCCCGGGTGGACAGGCCGGCGTGCCAGGCCCGCAGCGCGGCCAGTTCGTCGGCGTCGGGGAAGTCGAGAGGGTGCGGGCGATTTTCCATGGCGCGGAGTTTAGCATCGGGCTCTTACGCTTGCGATAAGAAAAGTTATCGCAATGCGTTCGAAGATGCACGCATCCTGGGCGGCTCATCGGGCGTCATGGCGAAGACCAACCGATGCGCCGGGGAGCGCGTCGGTTCAAGACCCGAAAGGCCGTTTCACGATACGAAAAATGGGGAGGGTTCGGGCGGCACCACCCTTCCCGTTGCCTGAAAAATCATTCCACATCGCAAAACGCAACAACTAACTATATGAAAGATAAGGAAAAATTAAGTCTTATGTCTTATATAAGACCTTGTTGCGACGCACCAGTCCGCAGCTACAATTTTCTCCATGCAGTCGCTTCCAGAAACGACAGCGACAAGCTCAACGGTTTATTCAAACGCGCTTGGCCCCTAGGAGAGACAAATGGCCCAATATCAAGACGACATCAAGGCAATTGCTGGTTTGAAGGCAGAACACGGCAGCGCGTGGGACGCGATCAATCCCGAATACGCCGCCCGCATGCGCGCCCAGAACCGCTTCAAGACCGGCCTGGACATCGCCCGCTACACGGCAAAGATCATGCGTGCCGACATGGCCGCCTATGACGCCGACCCGTCGAAGTACACCCAGTCGCTCGGTTGCTGGCACGGTTTCATCGGCCAGCAGAAGATGATCTCGATCAAGAAGCACTTCAAGAGCACCGAGCGCCGCTATCTCTACCTGTCGGGCTGGATGGTTGCCGCGCTGCGCTCGGAGTTCGGCCCACTGCCGGACCAGTCGATGCACGAGAAGACCTCGGTCAGCGCACTGATCCGCGAGCTGTACACGTTCCTGCGCCAGGCCGACGCCCGTGAGCTGGGCGGCCTGTTCCGCGAGCTGGACGCCGCCGAAGGCCCGGCCAAGGCCGCGATCCAGGAGAAGATCGACAACCACGTGACCCACGTGGTGCCCATCATCGCCGATATCGACGCCGGTTTCGGCAACGCCGAGGCCACCTACCTGCTGGCCAAGCAGTTCATCGAAGCCGGTGCCTGCTGCATCCAGATCGAGAACCAGGTGTCCGACGAGAAGCAATGCGGCCACCAGGACGGCAAGGTCACCGTGCCGCACGAGGACTTCCTGGCCAAGGTGCGCGCCATCCGCTACGCGTTCCTCGAACTGGGCGTGGACGACGGCATCATCGTGACCCGCACTGACTCGCTGGGCGCCGGCCTGACCAAGCAGATCGCCGTGACCCACACCCCGGGCGACCTGGGCGACCAGTACAACTCGTTCCTCGACTGCGAGGAAATCTCGTCGGCCGAGCTGGGCAACGGCGACGTGGTGATCAAGCGCGAAGGCAAGCTGCTGCGTCCGAAGCGCCTGCCGAGCAACCTGTTCCAGTTCCGCGCCGGCACGGGCGAGGCCCGCTGCGTGCTGGACAGCATCACGTCGCTGCAGAACGGCGCCGACCTGCTCTGGATCGAAACCGAAAAGCCGCATATCGAGCAGATCGCCGGCATGGTCCGCGAAATCCGCAAGGTCATCCCGAACGCCAAGCTGGTGTACAACAACAGCCCGTCGTTCAACTGGACGCTGAACTTCCGCCAGCAGGCCTATGACGCGATGAAGGAAGCAGGCAAGGACGTCTCGGCCTACGAGCGCGGCCAGCTGATGAGCGTGGAGTACGACGAGACCGAGCTGGCAAAGCTGGCCGACGAGAAGATCCGCACCTTCCAGGCCGACGCGGCCCGCGAAGCCGGCATCTTCCACCACCTGATCACGCTGCCGACGTACCACACGGCCGCACTGTCGACCGACAACCTGGCCAAGGAATACTTCGGCGAACAGGGCATGCTCGGCTACGTGGCTGGCGTGCAGCGCAAGGAAATCCGCCAGGGCATCGCCTGCGTCAAGCACCAGAACATGTCGGGCTCGGACATCGGCGACGACCACAAGGAATACTTCAGCGGCGAAGCTGCCCTGAAGGCGGCCGGCAAGGACAACACGATGAACCAGTTCTGATCCGGAACCTGCCGTAACGAAAACGCCAACCCATCGCGGGTTGGCGTTTTTACGATGTAGCGCCGCTCAGATCTCGCCGCCCGCCCCGGCCAGCTCGCGCCGCAGGCGCAACGCCGCACCAAGCCCCCGGACCGGCTCCGGCGGAATCCAGCTGGGCCGGCTGTTGGCGAGGATATAGTCGACCTCCGCACCACCCTGCCCGGCCATGTACTCAGCCATGTAGTGCCCCAGGTAGGTCCCCTTGGCCACGCCCACTCCGTTGCAGCCCACCACGCTGAACAGGTTCTCGTCCTCGCGGCGAAACACGGAATGATGGTTCAGCGTCATGCTGATCAGCCCGCCCCACGTATAGGCAAACGGCTTGCGGGCCAGCCGCGGGAAGCGTGCTTCGAACGATTGCCGGTGGCTGGCGGCCGCCGCGCGCAGGTCCGCCGGGCTGGCGTGCATCGCCGGCCGGTAGTGGAACGTGTTCCGGACAAAAATCCGCCCGTCGGGCGTGTAGCGCACCGTCGTGCCGGCCGGATGGGCCGAGGTACTGCCCCATGGCCGGACGTTGGCGAAGTGCGCCCGCTCGGCATCGTCCAGCGGCTCGGTCAGCGACGCATAGGTAAACAGCGTGGCCAGCCGGTTGCGCACCTGGCCGAACGCCTCGCTGAAGCTGCCGGCCGTCAGCACGAGCGTATCAGCGACCAGCGTGCCCGGCGCGAATGTCAGCGCGTGCGGCTTGCCGTAGCGGATCGCCGTCACCGCGCTGTTGCGGAAGACCGTCACCGATGCCGGCAGCGCCGCCGCCAGTCCGCGCACCAGCGATGCCGGGTTGACCAGTACGTTGCCCGGCGTGTAGATCGCCGCCTGGTAATAATCGGTGCCCAGCCGCTCCGCGAGTGCATTGCCCGACACGAACTCGTGGGCAAACCCGGCGGCCTGCAATCCGGCGGCGAACTGCTCCAGCGCACCGATATGGGCGGTCTCGTGCGCCGACATGTACTTGCCGGCGTCCTGCCAGTCGCAGTCGATGCCGTGGGCGTCCCTGAGCCCCCGCAGCCGCTCGATCGCCGACAGGTTCAGCGCGTGCAGTTGCCGGTTGGCCTCCGCATCGGCCTCGCCGCCATCCACGTTGTGGGGAATGTCGATGATGAAGCCGGCATTGCGCCCGGAAGCGCCCTGCCCGACCTCCAGCGCCTCGACCAGCGCGATCCGCGCGCCCGGATGCAGTTCGGCCAGCCGCCGCGCCAGCGCCACGCCCGTAAACCCGGCGCCGATCACCGCAAAATCGAACTGATGCCGGCCCTGCAGGGGCTGGCCAATGGCCGTGTGGCGCGAGGGGGAGGTGTCGAACCAGCCAAGCTGGCCGTCGATGGCGGGGCGTTTGCGAATCGGTTGCATGGGCGCGATTCTAGCGTGGCCGGTCGCGCCCGCCCCCGCCTGACGGTCAGGCCGGGGCTGCCGCCAACGCTTCCAGCGCCTGTTGCAACCCCGCCCGCGCTGCCGCCACCCGGCCACCCACTGTCGCCATCGCTTCCCGGTCGCGCGCCACTTCGCCCAGCTGAGCCGCCACCTGCTCCCGCACCAGCACCGGCGCCGGTCCGCCGGCGGCCAGGCGGGCGGCAACGCCCTGTACCGGGTCAAGGCAGCGCGCCACGGTTTCGGCCTCCACCTGAAGCGCCCGGCCAGTCACCTGCAGCGCAGCGCGGTTCACCATGGCGCTGTCGATCTCGCAGGCCGGCAGGTGGCGGTCCAGCGCCTCGCGCACCACGGCGCCCACCACGTGGTGCGCCTCGCGGAACGACATCGCGGCATCGCGCACCAGCATGTCGGCGAGGTCGGTGGCCGACGAGAAATCGCGCCGCGCCCGTGCCAGCATGGCCGCGCGCTGCGGCTCGGCATTGTCCAGCACCAGCCGCAGCAGGCTGGCGCAGCGCTGGCTTTCCTCGATGGCCTCCCAGAAGCCGCGCATGGTCTCGCGGTTGCCATCCCCCGAATGGGTGAAATGCGAGCCCTTGAGTGCCCCCAGCGTGGCGGTAAGCAGGCCGATCATCGTCCCGCCCTTGCCTTTCAGATATTCGAGCACGACCGGGTTCTTCTTCTGCGGCATGATGCTCGACGTGCCGGCCACGCTGTCCGGAAAATCGATCAGGCCGAACTCGGGCGTGGCCCACACATACAGATCCTGCGCCACCCGGCCCCAGGTCACCGTGGCCATCGTGATGGCCGACTGGATTTCCCAGGCGAAGTCTCGCGAGGCCACCGCGTCGAGCGCATTCGGGGCGAAGCCGGAAAAGCCGAGCCAGCGGGCCGTGGCCGAGCGGTCGATCGGAAACGCGGTACCGGCCAGCGCCCCGGCGCCGAGCGGGCAGGCATCGAGTGTATCCAGCGCGCGCAGCAGCCGGCCCATGTCGCGCCCGAGCGCCTGGGCCACGCCGGCCAGGTAGTAGCCGTAGGTAATCGGCTGCGCGGCCTGCAGGTGCGTGTAGCCGGGCATCACGGCATCGGCATGGGTGTCCGCCTTGTGCAGCACGGCCTCCCGGGTCTCGGCCAGCACGGCCAGCAGCGCCAGCACGGCGTCGCGGGCGCGCAGGCGGTCGAGCGTGGCCAGGATGTCGTTCCGGCTGCGCGCCACATGGAGCCGGCCCCCGGCGTCGGCGCCCGCCACCTCCATCAGCCGGGCTTCGTAGTTGAAATAGGCGTCCTCGCGCTGGGGATCGAGCCGCACCGCCCCGGGCCCTTCCTCGTCCACCCGCAGCAGCGCGCGGGCCAGCGTGGCGGCTACATCGGACGGCACCAGCCCCGTGCCGTGCAGCATCAGCAGGTGCGCCGCGTTGATATCGGTCAGGTAGCGGAAGCCCGGCGCGAAGTCGCGGTCCAGGCGGGGCTGGTAGATGAACTGGCAGACCTCGGGGGCGGTGGCCTGCGTCAGGCGGCGGCTGACTTTCGATTCCATGGGGGCGTTCTCCTCTTGATGGAGCCAGTATCGGAACCGCCAGCCCATACCGTCAAATCAGAAAATCGGGGTCGCCCATACGGTTTTGATATACCATCGACGCAACCCTGGCCCCCCGTCTCATCCACCGACCATGAAGTTCAAGGAAATCGACGCGTTCCGCGCGGTCATGCGCTCCGGCTCCATGACGGCCGCCGCCACCGAGCTTTACACCTCGCAGCCCAACGTCAGCCGCCTGATCGCCCAGCTCGAATACGCCACGGGCCTGACGCTGTTCACGCGCAGCGCCGGCCGTCTGACGCCCACCGAGGAAGGGCTGGCCTTCCTGCGCGAGGTGGACCGCGCGTTCGTCGGGCTCGATGCGCTCAAGGACGCCGCGCGCAATATCCGCCAGTTCGGCAAGGGGCGGCTGCGCATCGCCACGGTGCCGTCGCTGGCGATGACCGTGCTGCCGCTGGTGCTGCAGCGCTTCCACGCCGACCACCCCGATGTCTACGTGGCAATGGAAACCGGCAGCACCCAGCTGGTGGCCGACTGGGTCGGCAGCCGCTATTGCGACCTTGGGCTGGTGTCGTACCTGCCGCCGGCGGCCGTGACCGAGGCCGAGCCGATTGCCGATCTGGCCGGCTGCTGCGTGCTGCCGCCCGGCCACCGGCTGGCCGCGCTGGACGTGCTGACCCCGGCCGACCTGGCCGGCGAGTCCTTTATTTCGATGTCCCACGGCGACGGCCTGCGCTCGACCATCGACGCCGCGTTCGCCGACGATGACCGGCGCATCATGCACTTCGAGACCCCCTATGGCGCCACCATCTGCCGCATGGTCGGGCTCGGGCTCGGTGTGGGCATCGTCAACCCGCTGGTGGCGCGCATGCATGCCAGCGACGTGGTGATCCGCCCCTTCGCGCCCCGCATTCCGTTCGTCAGCTACCTGTTGCTGGCCCGCAACCGGCCCGCCAACCTGCTGGTGGAGCGCTTCACCGGGCGGATGGTGGAAGTGCTCGCCGCCGAAACCGGCGCCCTGCCGGCCTGACCGGGCACCCGCTTCCCCGGGCGCCGGGGCCATACGGTTTTCGTATGGGCGCCTGACAGACTCGTATTTGCGCTGGCAGGGGCGTCTTCCGCATACTCGTTCGGACCGCAAGGCATTCCAGCGAGCAAGCGACATGACGCAGAACAGGGCCCAAGGCCCGCACACCCCACAAGACTGTTCCCGGAGGCCCGGCTGATGGCTGGCGCCCCCGCCCACACCGCACTGCCGGTCTTCGACGTCGCCGTGGTCGGCGGCGGCCTGGTCGGCTCGGCCATCGCCTACGGGCTGCGCGACAAGGTTGCCTCGATTGCCGTGCTGGACGAGGGCGACGTGGCCCTGCGTGCCTCGCGCGGCAACTTCGGCCTGGTCTGGCTGCAGAGCAAGGGCTTCGGCATGGGTGCCTACAGCCGCTGGACGCTCGGTTCCACGCGCCTCTGGCCGGGGCTGGCCGCGCGGCTGCAGGCGGAAACCGGCATCGACGTGGCGCTCGAACAGAAAGGCGGCCTGACGCCGCTGATGGGCGACTACGAGGTGGAGGCCCGCCTGGCCTGGGTGCAGAAGCTGATGGCCCAGCCCGGCGTGGAACCCTACGAGTGGAAGCTGCTCGACCACCACCAGGCCGCCTCGCTCGTACCGGGACTCGGCCCGGACGTGACCGGCGCCATCTGGACCCCCCACGACGGCATCGTCAACCCGCTCAAGCTGCTGCGCGCCTTCCACACGGCTTTTGGCCGGGGCGATGTCCGCTATCTGCCCCACCACGGCGTCACGGCCATCGCGCAATCGTCGTCGGGCGAGTTCTCGCTGGCCACGCCCAACGGCACGGTCCGTGCGAAGAAGATCGTGCTGGCCTCGGGCCTGCGCAATGGCGAACTGGGCGCCATGGTCGGCATCGACCTGCCGATGGCCCCGCAGCGCGGCCAGATCCTCGTGCTGGAACGCACGCGCCGGCTGCTCGATACCCCGCTGGTCACGCT
Source organism: Cupriavidus agavae (assembly GCF_004217045.1). Classification (GTDB taxonomy): domain Bacteria; phylum Pseudomonadota; class Gammaproteobacteria; order Burkholderiales; family Burkholderiaceae; genus Cupriavidus; species Cupriavidus agavae. The sequence goes on along the minus strand of NZ_SGXM01000002.1, from coordinate 59,844 downwards.
GCGCCAGAACGACGAGGGTAGCTGGCTGGTGGGCGATTCGCAGGAGGACGCCGGCTACAACGACCAGGTGACCACGCTGCCCGTGCTGGCCACGCTGGCCGACCGCGCCGTGCGCACGCTGCCCGCGTTGCGCGATGTGCGGGCGGTGCGCGCGTGGTCGGCACTGCGGGTACGCGCCCAGGACGGTTTCCCGGTCTACGAGCAGTCCGCCAGCCATCCCGGCGCGTTCATCGTCACCTGCCACAGCGGCGTGACGCTGGCCGCCGCGCATGCCGACACGCTGGCCCCGATGATTGCCGCAGGCGCGCTGCCGTCGGAGCTGGATATTTTTTCGACCCGGAGATTCCATGTTCAGAAGACTTGACGCCGCCGCGGTGCCGGCCGCCGGCGCCACGGTACGCGTGACCGTGGACGGCACTGCACTGGAATGCCGCGAGACCGATACCGTCGCCGCCATCCTGTTCGCCGCCGGCATGGCGGCCTGCCGCGACACCGCCGTGTCGGGCGCGGCGCGCGGGCCGTTCTGCATGATGGGCGTCTGCTATGACTGCCTCGTCAGCATCGACGGCCGCCCCAACCAGCAAGCCTGCATGACGCGCGTGCGCGACGGCATGCGCATCGAACGCCAGCCCGGCGCACGCGAGGTGGCCGCATGACCATGACCAGCCTCCCGATCCCTGACATTGCGCAATGCGACCTGCTGGTGGTCGGCGCCGGCCCCGCCGGGCTGGCCGCCGCCACGCGCGCCGCCGGACTGGGCCTGCGCACCCTGCTGCTCGACGAACAGCCAGCCCCGGGCGGCCAGATCTACCGCGCGATCAGCACCACGCCGGTGCAGGACCGCGGCATCCTGGGCGCCGACTACTGGCACGGCCTGGACCTGCTCGAACCGTTCCGGCGCAGCGGCGCCGACTACCTGGCCTCTGCCACGGTCTGGTCGGTCAACCCTCGGGAGCCGCTGGCCGATGGCACCCCGGGCGGATTCGAAGTGGCCTATTCCGTGACCGGAAACGGCCCCGATCCGCAGGCGGGCCTGCTGCATTGCCGCCACATCATCCTGGCCACGGGCGCACAGGAACGGCCGTTCCCGGTGCCGGGCTGGACCCTGCCCGGCGTGATCACCGCCGGCGCGGCACAGATCCTGCTGAAGACCTCGGGCGTGGTGCCCGAGGGCCGTACCGTGCTGGCTGGCGGCGGGCCGCTGCTCTACCTGCTGGCCTACCAGTACCTCAATGCCGGCGTGAAGATCGAGGCCATTCTCGAAACCACGCCGTCCGGCCAGTGGCTGCAGGCGCTGCCGCACGCGTGGGGCTTCCTGCGCTCGGCCTATCTCGGCAAGGGTCTGAAGCTGCTGCGCGCGGTGCGCAAGGCGGTGCCGATCATCAGCGGCGTCAGCGCGCTCGAAGCGGTGGCCGGCGCCAACGGGCAGGTGGCCGAGGTGCGCTACACCGCCGATGGCCAGAGCCGGGCGATGCCCGTGGATCAACTGCTGCTGCACCAGGGCGTGGTGCCGAACACGAACCTGTCGCGCGCCCTCGGCGCGGAACACGCGTGGAACGAGCGTCAGGATTGCTGGGAGCCCGCCGTGGACGCCTGGGGCGCCACTTCGGTGCCGCACCTGACCATCGCCGGTGACGGCGCGGGCATTGCGGGCGCCATCGCCGCCGAACACCGGGGCCGGGTGGCCGCGATCCAGGCCGCCACGGCGCTGGGCCGCCTCGATGCCGCCGGCCGCGACCGCGAGGCCGCGCCCCATCTGGCCGCCCTGACCCGCGCCACGCGCGGCCGCGAGTTCTTCGAGGTGCTGTACCGCCCGCAGCCGCAGTTCCGGCGGCCGGTGGGCAACACCATCGTCTGCCGCTGCGAGGAAGCCACGGCCGAACAGGTGCGCGAGGCCGCGCGGCTGGGCTGCCAGGGTCCGAACCAGCTCAAGGCGTTCCTGCGCTGCGGCATGGGCCCCTGCCAGGGCCGGTTCTGCGGCCTGACCGTGACCGAACTGATCGCCGACGAGCAGCAGCGGCACCCGCGCGAGGTTGGCTACTACCGGCTGCGCTTCCCGACCAAGCCGGTCACGCTTGGCGAAATTGCCACGTTGCCGCAGACCCAGGCTTCGCGCGAGGCCGTCGTACGTTTCAAGAAGTAAAACACTGGAGACTGAAGCGAGAACCGGCGCGCCGCACCGCGGCATCCAGACCAGCGGCAACGCGCCGGCCTTCTCAATGACCACCCAGCACAGCGACACCCTGAGAGGACTCCCCCAACCTATCTCGATGCAAGGATCTACCATGGCGTTTTTCAAGATCGTTCCCGCTGTTGCCCTGGCGCTGTTCGCCACGCAGGGTTTGTCGCAGGAGCTGCCCCCTGCCCCCCTCCGCATGCTCGTCGGGTTCGCCCCGGGCGGCGGTAATGACGTCATTGCGCGCACCGTCGCCACGCAGTTCCAGATCAACACCAAGACGACGATGGTGGTCGAGAACAAGCCCGGCGGCGGCAGCACCATCGCCACCGGCGAAATGGCGCGTGCCAAGCCCGACGGCTCGGTCCTGCTGCTGGGCTCGGTCGGCGGCCAGGCCATCGCACCCTCGATCTACAGCAAGCTGCCCTACGATCCCGTCAAGGGCGTGCAGCCGGTGTCGCTGGTGGCGAAATCCGCCAACGCGCTGGTGGTGAACGCCGCGCTGCCGGTCAAGAACGTGCAGGAACTGCTGGCCTACGCCAAGGCGCACCCCGGCGAGCTGAACGTGGCCTCGCCCGGCAACGGCACGATCTCGCACCTGTCCGCCGAACTGTTCAAGAGCATGGCCGGGGTCTTCATCACCCATATCCCGTATCGCGGCGACGCTCCCGCCATGCAGGACGTCATGGCCGGCCAGGCGCAGCTGACCTTCGCCAGCCTGCCCTCGGCCAAGGCCGGCGTGGACAGCGGCAAGGTGCGCATCCTGGCCGTGACCAGCAGCAAGCGCGTGGCCACCATGCCGAACGTCCCGACCATTGCCGAATCGGGCGTGCCGGGCTACGAGGTGGTGTCGTGGTACGGGGTGTTCACCACGGGCGGCACGCCGATGCCGACGGTCAACCGCCTGGCGCAGGAAATTGCCGCGGTGCTGGCCCAGCCCGCCATCCGCGAGACCATCAGCAAACAGGGCATGGAGCCCAGCGCGCTGGGGCCGAACGAGTTCGCGCAACTGGTCAACAACGATTCGCAGAAGTGGGAGAAGGTGGTCAGGAAGGTCGGGATCAAGCTCGACTGACGGACGGCTGGAAACGCCGGGGCGCCCGCGCAGGCCGGGGCGCCCCGGCGCTCAGTGCACGGTGTCGCCGCGGATCAGCAGCACCGGCCTGGCCGAACGCGCCACCACGCCTTCGGACACACTGCCCATGATCAAGCGCCGCACGCCGCGCCGGCCGTGCGTGCCCATCACCACGAGATCGGCCGGCCACTGCTCGGCACGGGCCACGATGGTGCCCGAGATATTGCCGGGCGAAACCGGCTTCTCGGCCAATTCCGTCAGGACACGCACCCCGGCGCTCTCGAAGCGCCGCGCGGCACCGGCCAGCGCCTTGCGCCCCACCTCCATCAGGCCGCGCAGGATGTCCTGCGGATCGATGCACGCGGCGTCGAAGAAGAACTCGCTGTCGTCCACCACGAACAGGATCTTCACCTCCGACCCCAGTTCGCGCGCCAGCCCCACGGCCTGCGAGATCGCCAGTTCGGACGATGGACCCCCGTCTACCGCCACCAGAATGCGCTCGTACATGCTGCAACCTCCCTGCTCGATGTGGTTCGTGTGGAACACAGCATAGGCCCGGCCAGCCAGCGCCAATTGACATGAATCAACCGAATTGGCAATCGCAGAAACTTTATTTTTCAGTTACCGATTTGTCAGGAACGCGTCGCTTCATCGGATAGCATACGTGAGGGAGAAACTCTTTTCGACGCCATGCCGATGACTGTTGCACACCAAGCCAACGTTGCCCGAAAGACCTCCGGCACCCGTCCCGCGCGCCGTGCGGCAGGCGCATCCAAACCCGTGCTCGCCCTCGCGCTGCGCCGTCTGACCGGGACGCTGCTGCTGTGCGCCGCCGCCGGTGCCTGGGCCCAGGCCGGTGCGTCGATGCCCGTGGCGGCTTCGGCCCCGCCCGCGCCGCCGGCACCGCTGTGGCTGGTGGACGGGCGCCCCTCGCAGGCGGCGCAAGCCGCGGTGAAGACGCTGGCCGGCGCCAGTGCCGACGGCCTCGACCCTGCCGACTACAACGCCGCCGCGCTCCAGCGCACGCTGGCCCAGGCCATCGGCGGCCCCGCCCCGTCCGCCGAAGGCATGAAGACCTTCGACACCGCGCTGACCGCCGCGATGACGCGCTACCTCAGGGACCTGCACACCGGCCGGATCGACCCGCGCAAGGTCCAGTCGAACTTCGCCAGCCGCACGCCCACGCCGTTCGACGCCGAGGCCTATCTGCGCAACGCCATGGCCGCCAACCGGCTCGCCGAGGGCCTGCACGCGGCCGCGCCCACGTTCCCACTCTACGGCACGCTGCGCGAGGCGCTGGCGCGCTACCGCACATTGGCCGACCTGCCCTACTGGCAGACCGCGCTGCCGCCGCTGCCCGGCAGCAAACTTGTGGCGGGCCAGCCCTGGAAGGGGCTGCCGCAACTTGCCCAGCGCCTTGCAGCGCTCGGCGACCTGCCCGGGGGCACGCCGGTGCCGGCCCGCTACGAAGGCGCGCTGGTCGCGGCGGTCAAGGCATTCCAGGCCCGCCACGCGCTCGATGCCGATGGCGTGATTGGCGCCGGCACGCTCGCGCAGCTCAATGTGTCGCCCGCCGCGCGGGTCAAGCAGATCGAACTGACCATGGAACGCGCCCGCTGGACGCCACTGGCCGAGGGGCCGCGCATGATCGTGGTCAATGTTCCCGAATTCGTGCTGCGCGCCTATGAGTACCAACCCGAGAACGGCGGCAAGCTCGACATCAAGCTGGAAATGAAGGTGATCGTCGGCAAGGCGCTCGACACCCGCACGCCGCTGTTCGCCGGGGACATGCGCTACATCGAGTTCAGCCCGTACTGGAACGTGCCGTCATCGATCGCCAGGAAGGAAATCATCCCGAAGCTGCAGCGCGATCCGGCCTACCTGGGCCGCCAGGGTTTCGAGTTCGTCTCGGGCAACCAGGCCAGCGCATCGGTCAGCCAGGCCAACATCGACGCGGTGCTGAACGGCCAGGCGCGCATCCGCCAGCGTCCGGGCCCGCTCAATGCGCTGGGCGATATCAAGTTCGTGTTCCCGAACAACCAGGCCATCTACCTGCACCACACGCCGTCGCCGCAGTTGTTCAACCGGGGCCGGCGCGATTTCAGCCACGGCTGCATCCGCGTGGAGGAGCCTGTGCAACTGGCAAAGTTCGTCATGCAGGGGATGCCCGAATGGACCGAGCCGCGTATCCGTGAGGCAATGACGGCTGGCAAGTCGAAGACCGTCTCGCTGCAGCCGCCGATCCCGGTGGTGCTGGCGTACGGCACGGCCATCGCACGCGCCGACGGACGGGTATACTTCGTGCCTGATATTTACGGTCAGGACAAGCTGCTGGACCAGGCGCTGCGGCAACGCGCTGGCCCTCGCCCCGCCGACCGGCCTTCCTGAATGCCGCATCCGTTGTAAGAGTTTCCATGTCCGACACCAGCACCCTTCACCGTCGCCGTTTTTTGCATCGCGCCAGCGCCATCGCGCTGGGTGCAGGGCTCTCGGCGATGGCACCGCGTGCCGCCCTGGCAGCCATCGGCCCCGACGCCCGCTCGCTGTCCTTCGACCACACCCACACCGGCGAGCACCTGTCGCTGGTCTTCGCCCGCGGCGACGATGTCCTGCCGCAGGCCCAGCAATCGCTCAACCACTTCCTGCGTGACCATTACTCGGGCACGGTGGGCCAGATCGATCCGACGCTGTTCGGCGTGCTGTTCGCCCTGCGCCAGGAAGTGAAATCCGACCAGCCGTTCCAGGTGATTTCGGGCTATCGCTGCCCGGCCACCAACGACCGCCTGCGCCGCACCCGCGCCGGCGGCGTGGCCAGGCGCAGCCTGCACATGGACGGCATGGCCATCGACATCCGGCTGCCCGGCGTGGCACTGGCGGACCTGCGCGATGCGGCCGAGTCACTCCAGGCGGGCGGCGTCGGCTTCTACAAGTCTGACAACTTCATCCATATCGATACGGGTCGGGTGCGGCGCTGGGGGTGAGGCGCGGTCTATCGGGCTGATGTGCTGCCGCGCGCCGCGCGCCGTACCGCCTGAGGCGGCAGCCCGAAACCGCGCACAAAGGCTTCGCGCAGGTGCCGCCGGTCCCGGAAACCGGTCTCCTGCGCCACCACGTCGAGCGGATGCCGGCTCTGCTCGATCATCATGCGGGCGGCCTCCAGCCGGAGCCGTTCGATAGCCTTGGCTGGCGGCTGGCCAGTCTCGGCCGTAAAGACCCGGCTGAACTGGCGTGGACTCAGGTGCACGGCCGCCGCCAGATCCTCCACGCTCAGCGGCCCGCCCAGGTTCTTGCGCGCGTAGTCGAGCGCGCTCTGGATGCGGTCCGATTTCGGCGCCAGCGCCAGCAGCTCCGAATGCTGCGACTGTCCGCCCGCGCGGCGCTGCGGCATGACCAGCTTGTGCGCCACCGAGCGCGCCGTCTCGGCACCCAGATCCTTCTCCACCATCGCCAGCGCCAGGTCCAGCCCGGCCGTCATGCCCGCCGACGTCCACATCGGGCCGTCCACGATATGGATGCGGTCTTCCTCCACGCGAATCCCGGGGTGCAATCGCTGCATGGCCGGCGCGAAGGCCCAGTGCGTGGTGGCGCGCCGGCCGTCGAGCAGATCGGCCTCGGCCAGGACGAAGGCGCCGGTACAGATCGACGCCACCCGGCGTGCACGCGGCGCCGCATGGCGCACGAAGTCCAGGACCGGCGCCGGCGTTGGATTGGCGAGCGGGTCACCCACGCCACCCAGTACCCAAGTATCGATCGCCACGCGCGGGCTGGCGGCACGCGTCTCGACCGCCATGCCCAGCGATGAGCGCACCAGCCCGCCGCCTACCGAATAGCTGTCGATCCGGTACACGTCCTCGCCCACGGCCTTGTTGGTGTACTCGAAGACCGTCTGGGCCGCCAGCGCCATGACCTGGAAGCCGTCCATCAACAGAAATCCCACGCGGTGCATGCCGCCCCCCTTCCGTCACATTGAAACACCGATGTCCTGAAACATAACTATATACGTCATTTCGGTCATCGGCGCCGGGGCCTACCATGCCTGACATGGATGCGACGCATCCGAACCCCTCACCGCATGGAGCACACATCATGACGCAGCACACCAACGCGCAGCACCTGGGTACGGCACTGGTCACCGGTGCCTCGTCGGGCATCGGCGCCCTGTATGCCGAGCGCCTCGCCCGGCGCGGCCATGACCTGATTCTCGTGGCCCGCAACCGCGCCAAACTCGACACGCTGGCCGCCCGCCTCAGCGACGCCACCGGCCGCGCCGTCGAAGTACTGCCCGCCGACCTCAACGACCGCGCCTCGCTGGCCACCGTGGAGGCCAAGCTGCGCGACGATGCCAGCATCACGCTGCTGGTCAACAACGCCGGCGTCGGCACGCACACGCCGCTGCTAGACAGCGATGTGGAGCAGATGACACGCATGATCGAACTGAACGTCACCGCGCTGACGCGGCTGACCTATGCCGCCGTGCCGGGCTTCGTGGCACGCGGCACGGGCGCCATCATCAACATCGCGTCGATCGTCAGCATCGCGCCGGAAGTGCTCAACGGCGTCTACGGCGGCAGCAAGGCGTTCGTGCAGGCGTTCAGCCAGTCGCTGCACCACGAGCTGGCGGCCAAGGGCGTGCGCGTGCAGGCAGTGCTGCCCGGCGCCACCGCCACCGACTTCTGGGAAACCGGCGGGCTGGCCGTGGAACACCTGGACCCAGCCATCGTGATGCCGGCGGCCGATATGGTCGATGCGGCACTGGTGGGCTTCGACCGGGGCGAACTGATCACGATCCCGTCGCTGCACGCGGTGGAACACTGGCAGGCGTACGAGGCGGCCCGGCAGGCAATGGCCGGGGTGCTGTCCCGGAACACGCCGGCGCCGCGCTACCTCGGTCAGGGTGGCTGACAGACGCCGCCAGCTTCAGGAAGCTTCAGGAGTGGCAGACCAGCCCGTCCTGCAGCTGGCTGGCCTCGTATGCCACGTCGCCGGCGCGTTGGGCGCGGGCGCGGTCCAGCGCGCCGTGCCGGCGCCAGTCGGCCACGGCGCGGTCGAGCCACGCCGCTGACTGGCTGTCGGGCGAGGACAGGACGATCCGCGCCCCATCCGCGTCGGCCTCGATGGTTCCGGGCAGCGCACGATAGAAGCGCCACTCGGGGAGCGTGCCGAGACGGGCGATGACCGGTTCGTCGTCGGCCAGCGCCTGGCACTCGCCGGCCAGGAAGCCGCTGGCGGCACGGATCGACGACGCATAAACCTTCGGTACCGTGCCCGCCGCGCTCGCCAACCCGGCCGCGTAGGGGCTGCCCTGCGCCACGCACACTGGCTGCCCGCGCAGTTCTTCCGCGCGCCGATACCGGCTGCCGCGCAGCACCAGCAACGCCGCCCCGCCCGTGGCATAGGGCGACGGCACCGCCCTGGGCGCCGGGGATGCCGTGGCCCCGGCCACGACCAGATCCACGCCGCCGGCCGCCGCCTGCCATCGCGCCGACCCCGGCTCGCCGGGCAGCCCCACTACCCGCAGCCCCACGCCAAGCCGGTCCGCCAGGAACTGCGCCGCCGCCACGTCGAAATGGTCGGGCTCCGGCGCGCTCGGCGCCTTGGGCGGTGCCGGGCGCGCGTACTGCCGCACCCCCACCACGAGCGTGCCGCGCGCCTGCGCCGCCGCCAGCACCGGACCGGGCCCGGGCACGCGGGCCATGGCATAGGCGACGACCGATGCCAGCGCGCACGCGGCCAGCCACCCGCCCGCCAGCGCCGCATGGCGCGGTGACCACCGGCTAGGCATTGAGCGTCAGCCCCTTGCGCCAGCGCGTCAGGCGGCGCTCGATCCGCGCCAGCACGTAGTTCAGCGCCAGCCCCAGCAACGCCAGCAGCAGGATGCCCGCGTACATCGTGGGGATCTGGAACACCTCCTGCGAGTTCAGCGTCAGAAACCCGAGGCCCGAATGGGCGCCGATCATCTCGGCGGCCACCAGCGCCGTGATGCAGTACGTGCCGGCCAGCCGCACGCCCGTGAAGATCGACGGCGAGGCCGCCGGCAGCACCACCTTGCGGAACACGAACAGCCGGTTGGCGCCCATCGACCGGGCCGAATCGATCAGCAGCCGGTCCACCTGCTTGACGCCGCTGATCGTGCTCAGCAGCACCGGCCAGAACGACGCCCAGAAGATGATGGCCACCTTCGAGGTTTCGCCGATACCCAGGAACAGGATGAAGACCGGGAACAGCGCAAACGCCGAGGTCTGCCGGAACAGTTGCAGGATCGGATCGACGATGGCCTCGAAGCGCGTGAACCAGCCCATCAGCAGGCCCAGCACCACGCCCAGCCCGATGGCCGACAGCAGTCCGAACAGCGAACGCTGCAGGCTGGCGAACAGATGCCTGAACAGCGTGCCGCTGCTGACCAGATCCCAGATCGTCACGATGATCTGCGACGGCGGGCTCAGGTAGGCATCGCTGACGATGCCCAGGCGCGGCACCAGCTCCCACAGCAGCAGGAAGCCCACGATGCCGAGCAGGCCAAGCGCGCGGTCCCCAAGGCCGGACCAGGCCGACTGGTGGCGGCTCATGGCGCCACCCTGGCGATGTCACGCCCCGCCGGCTCGCCATGCAGTCGCTCGCCCGGATTGGCCGTGGCACCCAGCGGACGCGGCACGGCGGCCGGGTTGGCAAACTGCACCTCGTCCTTGAGGATGTCCCACGCCTGCTGGCGCAGCCGCACGAACGCCTCGCTGTTGCGCACTTCGGGGGCGCGCGGACGCGGCAGCCGCACGTCGATGATCTGCTTGATCGTGCCCGGCCGGCGCGTCATCACGGCGATGCGGTCCGACAGGAAGATCGCCTCGTCCAGGCTGTGCGTGATGAAGACGATGGTCTTGCGGCGCTGCTCCCAGATGCGCAGCAGCTCGCCCTGGAGGATTTCGCGCGTCTGGGCGTCGAGCGCGGCGAACGGCTCGTCCATCAGCAGCACCTCGGGCTGATACGCCAGCGAGCGGGCAATCGCCACGCGCTGCTTCATCCCGCCCGAGATCTCGTGCGGATACCGCTGGCCGAAGCCGTGCAGCCCCACCAGCTCCAGGTACTCCTGCGCGATCTCGCGCCGCCGGGCTTTCGCCACGCCGCGGATTTCCAGCCCGACCTCGATGTTTTCGAGCACCGTGCGCCACGGAAACAGCGCGTAGCCCTGGAACACCACGCCCTGCGCGGGGTGGATACCGCGCAACGGCTCGCCGTCGATGGCGATACTGCCGCCCGTGCGCTCGGTCAGCCCGGCCAGGATGCTCAGGAACGTCGACTTGCCGCAGCCGGACGGCCCCAGGATGGACAGGAACTCGCCCTCGCGGATATCGAGGTCGAACTCGCGCAGTACGGATACCGTATCGGCCCGCCCCGCCTCATTGCGCACCGCGTAGTCCATCGTCACGCCGCGCGCCGCGATCTTGTGGCTCATGCGCGGCTCGCCTGGGCAAACGGGTTGAACTCGTTCGTATAGATGTCGCGCGCGGCGACCTTCCCTTTGGCCAGCTTGCCCTCGGCTTCGAGCACATCGATGTAGTACTGGATCGGCGGCTCCGTCACCACGAGGTTGTCCACGTAGGCGTAGCGGTCCACGTAGTCCAGTTGCAGGTTGATCCGTTTGGACACCAGCTTGCGCGCTTCCTCGGGGTTCTGGTTGACCCAGTTGGCAGCCTTGGCCAGCGCGGTCACCACGTCGCGCACGTTCTCGGGATGCTGGCGCAGGAACTTGCCATGCACGCTGTACGGCTGCATGCCACCCAGCCCGCCGTCGAGGTCGAAATCGCTCCACAGGCGCGTCAGCTTCTCGGCATGGTCGGCGCGGCCCGAGAACGGCGCGTGGATGATCGCCAGGTCGGTGTTGCCCGTGGCCAGCGTCTGCTCGGCCTGGTCGTCCGGGATCACCACGAAGTTGATCTTGCTGACGTCCACGCCCTTCTGGCGCAGGAACGTCTTGGTCACGAACTCGGCGCACGCCCCGAAGCTGTTGATCCCGACCGTCTTGCCTTCCAGATCCTTCGCCCCCCGGATGCCCGAGTCCTTGCGCACGAAATACTTCATGTGCGGCGCGTCCTGCAGCGTCTTGTTGCCGGCCGCCACCACCTTCAGGTCTGCCCCGCTGGCCACCGCCGAAATCACCAGCGGCACCATCCGCGAGCCAAAATCGATCTCGCCCGTACCCGTCAGCGGAATGATCTGCGGCGCCGCCACCTTGCCGATGTAGCTCGGGCGGGTATTGGTACCCTCGAAATAGCCAAGCTGGTCAGCCAGATAGACCAGATCGAAGGTGGGATTGTCCGGATACTTGAAACTGACCTTGTCCCCCGCCTTGCCAATCACCGCCGGCGCCGCCGGCCCCTTGGCCGCAGCCGCCTCGTCACCGCGCGAGCAGGCGGCCAGCAACGGCCCCACACTGCCGGCCGCCGCCAGCCCGGCAATCCGCCGCAACGCGCCACGACGCCCGGGCGCAAGGGTTTCCCGGCGCAGCGCCGGCGTAAGGTCAGTCAGGGCCATGGTCAACAGTCTTCTGGTTGTGTGATGGATGCAATGCCAGCCCGCAGTATTACGAACGGCCGCATGAGGCAACAACGAAGACTTTTGACTATCGATATTGGGTGGATGGTGGGCCCTGTCCGCGCGCTTTCTTTGCGCGATCGCAAAGCAGGGGCGTTGTTCAGGGTTATCCGATGGGCATGCAGAGGGTTACTGCCTAGGGTTGAGGATTTTAGGTTGCGGCTGGTCGAACGCCGCTTTTACAACAAGGGCTATCAAGGTGGCGCGTCCGCTAACTGGTAAGACAATGGTGGTGGCACTGGTGAGCGTCGCCGCGCTTGCGCTGCTTGGTGCATGGGCCGCCGGACTTACGATCGACATCAGGGGACGGACAACGCTTGTTGCCGTCCCGCTGTATCCGACACCCCTGGACACCCTGAATGCTCACGGCGCTCCTTCAGCGGTAGTGAAGGCTGGCACGGGGTGCCGGCTCCTGCAGGTGGAGGCAGGGGGGACCGTGGCATTCCGGGTCAGATGCGCGGAGCTGGAAGGCTGGACCGACGAAGCGCAGTCTTTCTCGCGGCCGTTGCGAGTTGGGTTTTTCGGTTGAGGCGAACGCGGTTCGACGTGGCGTTATCCCTGCTCCTTTTCTCCCGCCCTCTCCAGCATCGCCTCCCCGATCTCCCGGTTGCCCAGCGCCACCAGCGCCTCGCCCGGTCCGCGGATATCGCGGGCCTCCTTGTGCTGGCCGAGTTTCGACTTGCCTTCGAGCCGGGTGATCTCGATTTCGATGCCGACGATGGACTGCAGCAGCGTGTCGAGGAAGTCGGCGGGGGCGTCCGACATGCGCCACGGGCGCGGTTGGGTGGCTTCGTGGGTGCGGGTGAGCCGGGCCACCACGCCGCGCACGTAGCGCTCGTCGTCGTGGATCGTGATCCGGCCGTGTGCATGCACCACCTGGTAGTTCCACGTCGGCACCTGCTTGTGCGCCTCGTGCTTGCTCGGGTACCAGTTGGGCGAAATATAGGCGTCGCCCGCGCGGAAGATGACCAGCACTTCGGCGCCGTTGGCCACGTCCTGCCAGACCGGATTGGCGCGCGCCACGTGGGCCTTGAGCAGGCCGTGGGGGCCATGCCCGGCTTCCAGTTCGAACGGGATATGGTTGGCGTCGAGGCCGGCTTTCCCACGGGTGACCAGCGTGCCGAACGGATGGCTGGCGATCAGGGCGTGCATGGCCTCGGGCGAGGCCATCTCGAAATGGGCGGGGATGTACATGGCGTGAGCGGCTTGTCGATTCTGGGGACAAGCCATTGTCGAGCCGAACTGGCTGGGCGGAAAGAGCCAGTTTGCGGCAGATTCACCAGATCACTTTCCCGCCGGATTGCCATGGCGCGTCCGTCCAGCACGTCCGATCTGCCAAGTGCCGGGCCCGGTCATCGCCTATCGTGAAGAACGCCCTAGCGATGGAGTCTCGCCATGCCAAGCCGCCGTCACCTGATCTGCGCCCTGCCCGCCGCGTGGCTGACCCTGGTGTTCAGGCCAGCCAGCGCGCAGACCGCCGCGCTAACGACGGCATTGCGGCGTCCGGACACCGTGCTGATGCTCCGGCACGCCCGCGCACCGGGCGTCGGCGACCCCGGCAACTTCAAGGCCGGTGACTGCGCCACGCAGCGCAACCTCGATGCGCAGGGCCGCAGCCAGGCGAAACTGCTGGGCCAGCGCCTGAAAGCAGCCGGCTTCCGGCCCACGCTCGTGGCCAGCAGCGCCTGGTGCCGCTGCCAGGACACCGCCCGCCTGATGGACCTTGGCCCCGTGCGCACCGAACCGCTGCTGAACTCGTTCTTCAACACGGATCGCGCGACGAAAGACGCCCAGACCGACAAGCTGTCGCGCTACATCGATGGCCTCGACCCGCGCGGCGGGCCCTACCTGCTCGTGACCCATCAGGTGGTCATCACGGCGCTGACCGGCCTTGGCGCGGAGAGCGCCGGCGGAGCCTTGATCGAACTGCCAGCCCGGGGCGGTACCCGGCGCGTGACGGAGTTTCCGGCGCTCGAATCCGGCGGTTGAGCGCCGATCCACTCAGGTCGACCCCCGCTCCACCACCCGGAACCCCACGTCCACCACCGGCGCGCTGACCGCCTCGCCCCGGCAGCGCGCCAGTACCAGATCCGCCGCCAGCCGGCCGATCCCGGCCCCGTCGATCTGCACGGTGGTCAGCGCGGGCGCCATGTCGGCCGCGAAGTCCGCGTCGCCGAAGCCGCAGATGGCAAGGTCCTGCGGCACGCGCAGGCCGCGCGCGCGGGCCTCTTCCATGACGCCCTGCGCCAGTTGGTCCGAGCTGCAGAACACGGCCTCGATGCCCGGGTCCAGCGCCAGCAGGTCGCGCAGCGCCTGCCGGCCCAGCCCCAGGCTGCTTGGCGACGGCACGCGCACCGTGGGCACCTCGTGCCCGAGCGTCGACAGGAACCCTTCGCGGCGCACCGCCGCCCGGTGATCGTCGCCGGTGGCGATGCCGAAACGCCGCCACCCCTTGCCCAGAAAGTACCCGGCCACTGCGCTGCCCACCTTGAGGTGCGAGAAGCCCACGGCCATGTCCACGGGCCGGTCGCTGAGATCCCAGGTTTCCACCACGGGAATGCCGGAGCGCCGCAGCCGGTCGCGCGACGCCTGCGCGTGGACCAGCCCCGTCACCACGATCCCGTCCGGGCGGCGGCTGATCATCGTGCCCAGCAGGGCCTCTTCCCGCGCGTGGTCGTAGCCGGTCTGGCCGAGGATCAGCTGGTAGCCGGCCGCGTCGAGCGCATCGGTCAGTGCCTTGACCGTGGGGATGAACTGCGCCACGGCGATGTTGGGCACCAGCGCCGCCACGGTCAGGCTGCGGCGCGACTTGAGCCCGCCCGCCAGCAGGTTCGGGATGTAGCCGGTGGTCTCCACGGCCTGCTGGACGCGGGCGATGGTCTTGGCCGACACCAGGCCGGGATTGCTGAGCGCGCGCGACGCGGTGATCAGCGAGACCCCGGCCTCGCGGGCCACATCGTGCAGCGTGACGGACTTGCCGCCGGAAGGTTCTGACATGTTGCGGGTAAACGATGAGGCCAAGTGCTGCGATAGCAGTTGACCGACCAAAATGACAACGTTAGCATTCTTCGCACCTGCTGTCTCGCCGGCTTGCACCCGGGGCGGCAGAGCACGGCGCGTTGCCGTGGCTTGTGCGCTGCAGCAGCCTCGGGGAGGCTGCAAGGGGCCGCATTATAGCAACGCCATTCCGGCCGGTCTCCGGCCATTTTTGACAACGATGTCATACGATGTCAGAAGTCTTCGGCATCGCCAAACGGAAGTATCGAATCCAATGACCCAGACGCCTGCCGCCGACGCCATCACCGCCATCCGCCTCTCGTCCTGCTACTTGCCGCTGGCCACGCCGATCAGCGACGCCAAGGTGCTGACCGGCCGCCAGAAGCCGATGACCGAGGTGGCGATCCTGTTCGCCGAGATCCGTACCGCGAACGGGCACGAAGGGCTGGGTTTCAGCTATTCCAAGCGCGCCGGCGGCCCCGGCCAGTTCGCCCACGCCCGCGAGATCGCCCCGACGCTGATCGGCGAGGACCCGAGCGATATTGCCAAGCTCTGGGACAAGCTCTGCTGGGCCGGCGCCTCGGTGGGCCGCAGCGGCCTGTCGACGCAGGCCATCGGCGCATTCGACGTGGCGCTGTGGGATCTCAAGGCCAAGCGCGCCGGTTTGTCCCTGTCCAAACTGCTGGGTTCGCACCGCGATTCCGTGCGCTGCTACAACACCTCGGGCGGCTTCCTGCACACGCCGCTCGATCAACTGCTGGTCAACGCCGCCGCCTCGGTGGAGCGCGGCATCGGCGGCATCAAGCTCAAGGTGGGCCAGCCGGACGGCAAGATCGATATCCAGCGCGTGTCCGCCGTGCGCGAGAAGCTTGGTGACGCCGTGCCGCTGATGGTCGATGCCAACCAGCAATGGGACCGCCCCACCGCGCAGCGCATGTGCCGCACCTTCGAGGCCTTCAACCTGGTCTGGATCGAGGAACCGCTCGACGCCTACGACCACGAGGGCCACGCCGCGCTGGCCCAGCAGTTCGACACCCCGATCGCCACCGGCGAGATGCTGACCAGCGCCGCCGAGCACTGGGACCTGATCCGCCACCGCGCCGCCGACTACCTGATGCCCGACGCGCCGCGCGTGGGCGGCATCACGCCGTTCCTGAAGGTCTGCGCGCTGGCCGACCATGCCGGACTGATGATCGCCCCCCATTTCGCCATGGAACTGCACGTCCATCTGGCCGCCGCCTACCCGCGCGAGCCCTGGGTCGAGCATTTCGACTGGCTCGAACCGTTGTTCAACGAACGCCTGGAGATCGGCAATGGCCGCATCAAGGTGCCCACCCGCCCCGGCCTGGGGCTGACCGTCAGCGAACAGGCGCGCGCCTGGACGCGCGAGCAGGCCGATTTCAACGCATAAGCCAACATCACAAGAGGAGACAACCCATGAAGAAACTTCTGGCAACGCTGCTGCTGGGCGCCACGATGGCCGGCGCCCATGCGGCCTGGCCCGACAAGCCGGTCACGATGATCGTGCCGTTCCCGCCGGGCGGCTCCACCGACAACGTGGCCCGCATCCTGAGCGCGAAGTTCCAGCAGACGTTTGGCGGCAGCTTCGTGGTGGACAACCGCCCGGGCGCGGCTGGCATGATCGGCGCGGCGGCGGCCAAGCGTGCGCCGGCCGACGGCTACACGCTGTTCGTCTCGTCGCTGGGCCCGTTCGTGATTGGCCCGCACCTGACCAAGACCGCCGGCTACGATCCGACCAAGGATTTCGACTACATCAGCGTGGCCGTGCAGGCGCCCAACGTGCTGGCCGTGCCCGTCGCGTCGCCGCACAAGTCGCTGCAGGATGTGATCAACTTCGAGAAGGCCAATCCGGGCAAGATGACGTTCGCCTCGGCCGGCAACGGCACCAGCGACCACCTGACCGCCGAACTGTTCTGGCAGCAGACCAGCACCACCGGCACCCACGTGCCCTACAAGGGCGGCGCCCCGGCGCTGAATGACCTGCTCGGCGGCCAGGTGGATGCCACCTTCATGAACATCAACACCGCCGTGCCGCACCTGAAGGCCGGCAAGCTGCGCGCGCTGGCCATCACCAGCAGCAAGCGCTCGCCGATCCTGCCGGACGTGCCGACCATGGAGGAACTGGGCTACAAGGGGGTGACGGTGTACTCGTGGCAAGCCATTGCCGCGCCCAAGGGGCTGCCGGCCGATATCAAGGCCAAGCTGCACAACGCCACCGTGGCCGCGATGAACGATCCGGCCGTCAAGCCCAAGCTGCTCGAACTGGGCTTCGAAGTGGTGGCCAATACGCCGGAGCAGTTCACGGCGTTCCAGGCCTCGGAGTTCGCACGCTGGAAGAAGGTGATCCAGACCGGCAACATCACGGCCGACTAAGCCGCGCTGGCCTGCGGCCAATGCAAGAAGCCCTCTCCCGGCCGGGAGAGGGCTTCTTTGCTTAGCGCAGCCGTCAGCGCTGCGCCGGCGGGAAGATCTGCGCCCAGTCCTTCTGCATGCTGATCACGGTCCAGCCTCGCGCGTTGGCAACGTCCAGCGCCTTGTCGAGCGTGCCGATCTTCGACTTGCGGTCGTAGGCCACCTCGCGCTGGGCGTCGTCGTGATGCACGAGCACGGCCATGCGCGGCCCGGCACCGGCCATCGTGTACTGGAGCATTTCCAGATCGCCATCGGAGTTGCCTACCGCCAGGATCGGCCGCCTGCCGATGTGCCGATAAATGCCCACGGGTTTGCCCGGGCCGTCATTGTTGAATTCGAGCCGGGGGCCGCGCACCAGTGTCATCTGGCCGTCGCGCAGCGCGTAGGTGATGCCGTAGGTCGAGCCCACCACCTGCTCTGGCGGAATGCCGTACACGCGCTCCGACCATGGCCGCATGAATTCGAGCGTGCCGCCGGACACGATGAAGGTCTTGAAGCCCTTCTCGCGCAGGTAGCGCATCAGCTCCAGCTGCGGCTGGTAGACCAGTTCGGTATAGGGACGTTTCAGCGTGGGATGGCGCGCCTGGTCCAGCCATGTGCGGATGATCTTGTCGTAGGCATCCACCGTCATGCCGCCGCTGACCTGCGCGATCAGCGCCATCAGCCGCTTCTCCTCGCGCAGCGCGCCGGGGATGTCGTTGGCCATCAGTGCCTTGAAGGCCGGATCGTTCTTCCACTCGGGATGCTGCGGCGCGGCAGCCTTCACCTGGTCGAGCAGGAAGAAGAACTGGAAGTACATCGGCTGCTCGCTCCAGAGCGTGCCGTCGTTGTCGAACACGGCGATGCGCTCGGCGGGCGGCACGAAGTCCGGCGAGCCGGGCTTCGACACCCGCTCGACAAAGCTCACGATGGCCTGCCGCGCCTTGCCGTCGCGCCACGAGGGCAAGGCGGCGCTGGCCTGCGCCGGCTGGTTCGCGCCGGCCGCAACACCGGGCGCCTGGGCATCTGCGTGGTGGGTGCCCGACGCGCAACCGCCCAGCGCCACGGCCAGCGACATGGCCGCTGCCGCCACGGCAACGCGCAGCCGGGCCGGTGCCTCTTCCCTTCGCGCCTCTTCCCTTCGGGCTGATTCCCTTCGTGCTGACAAAGCCATTCTCTCGACTCCAATCGTTGGAAACCGGGCACAAAGTATGGCCGCCGCGCCAGCGCCAGGGGAATGCAATGTTTTCGCGGGCGATCTGCACGATTTCGTGCGGGCCCGCCCTCAGTGCAGCGCGGGGTCCGCGTAGGCCGCCGTGGTGTCGATCGACGCATGGCCCAGTTGCCGCTGGACGGCCTGGCGGCTCATGCCGCGCGCCAGCGCATGCGCGCCGGCCGTGTGGCGCAGCCAGTGCGCGCTGGCGCGGGCCAGATGGGCGGCGCCGGCGGCATCGTCGGCAGCCAGTGCCAGGCCGGCCCGGGCGAAGCAGCGCTTCCAGATGGCCGAGATCTGCGCCACCGACAGCGTGCCGTCGCCCGTGGCGTCCCGCACGCGCCCGATCAGCGGCGTGGCGGGCGGCAGGCGCTCGATGTCGCGCCCCAGACCGCGCGCTTCCATATGGTCGCGCAGCGCGTCGACCACCGTTTCGGGCAAGGCCATCGAGCGCGGCCGCGCGCCTGGCACGTCGAGCACCCAGCCGCCGACCGGCCGCAGATCGCCCAACGTCGCGCGGACCTGTTCCGAAACCCGCAGCCCCGTGGCATGGAGTAGCCGGAACATGAACCGCAGGCGCACCGTACGGGGGTCTTCGGGCGGCAGCGTGGCCACGAAAGACTTCAGGTACTGCCACTGCGCGGCGCTGAAACTACGCGCGGCGTCGATGCGGGGCGCGGCGGCAGGCGCCGGCTGCGTGGCGGCATGGAACGGGTTGGCCGGTATCCGGCCGGTCGCCACAAGCCATCCGCATAGCATTCTGACGATTTTGGCCGCATGCCGAATACTTGATGCCGAGAGCGGCCCCTCGAATGGCCGCCACTCGGGCTGGTCGCGCGGGGTGCCGCGCTTGCCCACCCATTGCGCGGCCGGTTGCGGATCGGCGAGGAAATGCAGGTACGCGACGCCGTCCTCGGCGCCCAGGTCGGCCAGCGTCCTGCCTCGCGCATGCACGACCCACAGCAGGAAGCGCTCGGCCTGCGAGCGATAGGCGCGCCACGTATGGCTGGTCTCGGGGGCATGGCCGTTCAGCCATTCGGCGATGGCTGCCGCGTCGGCCGCTGCCGGGCCGTGGGCAAGCGCTTCGAGCGGCGCCACCGGCTCGTGCCCGGTCCCCGCCGTGTCGAAAGACTGGCCGCGCAGCCACGCCTCGATGGCCCGGGCCGTGGCGGCGCCAATGCCGTGCGCGCCCCGGAACCATTGGCGCGGCGCGGTGGCGATGGCCGCCTGCAGCACGCCCAGTGTTGGCCACCCGGCGGCGTCGAGCTTGCCGGCCACGGCCGGACTGAACCATCCCGCCACGGCATCACCGGGCTGGGGGCGCGCCAGCAGCAGCGGCTGGAGCGCGTCGAGCGCGCGCAGCAGCTTGCGCTGGCGAGCCTGGCGCGCGGCCGCCGTCTCCTGCGGCCGCCCGTGGATCAGTGCCAGCCAGGCCGGTGCGGTCAGCAAGGCCGCCTCGCCATCGTGCCGGGGCCGCGTGGCCAGCCGGCCGACGCCGCGTGCCAGTTCATCCTCGATCCAGACCAGCGTCGACCTGGCCTGGCGCAGGTCGAGGCCCGGCCCCAGATAGCGGCCCGAGAGCCGGCCCGGATCGAGACCTTGCAGGTAGCCGCGATAGAACGCGAAATGATGGGGACCGAGTTGGCGCGCCGGTGCAACAGGCGGGCGCTGGCGCCGGCGGAGGGGCGTCCCGGCGCGGGATACAGCTTCAGACAAGGCGGGACGGCAGCGAGGCGCGGAAAAACGAAAGGCGCGATGATACCCGACGCCGGCCCCCCGCCCTGCCCGTTACCGGGCCGGTGGCTTGTGGGCCTTGTCGAGTTCGTGGCCCCACGCGCTGATGGGTTTCAGGTCGCGGGCATCGTATTCCAGTTCGGCGATGGCGCCGGAGGGCAGCAGCAATTCGACCTCGTAAGTCCAGCGGCCGTGGTCACGGTCGAGCTTGACCTCGATCACGTCGCCGTTGTACTGGCGGTTGACGGCATCGAGCACCTTCGACAGCGGCACGATGTCGCCCGACCGCAGCGCCGCGCGGGCGCTGTAGCCATCCGTATCGGCCTGTGCCGGGCCGGCCAGCGTGACGAAGCCGAGCACGGCGGCAACCGACACCGTGCGGCCAAGCGCGGCAAGCTGTTTGTCCAGACGGGGAGAGAGGGAACGTTTCATGGCAGGTCATCCTTTCGGCAGTGAATGAGACACTGCGCCGATGATGGCACTGCGGCAAACCACGCCCTTGCGTCAGATCATCCCGCCTGCTCAGAACACCAGCGTAGCCGTGGCCATCACGGTCGCGGTGCTGTCCAGACGCTTGGTGCTCGTGACCGTCGGCACCCACCGCAGGCTGAACGACAGCGGCGCCTTGCCGCCGAGCTTGGTGTCGTAGGTGACGATGGGGCCCATGGCGAAGTCGTGGCCCCGGAAGCCGTTCAGCCGGTCGGCGGTCGGGCCGGTGTCGTCGCCCAGTTGCTGGACGGTACCCATCACCAGCCCGGCGCCCCACTTGCCGAACTTCTTCACCCCCATGAGATCGAGCGTGAACAGCGGTGCGTTCTGGTAGTCGGTAGCGGTGTTGCGGGTATAGAACTGGAACGCCGCCACGGCGTTGAATTCGAGGCCGTATTGCGGCATCAGGTGCGTGAAGGCCACCTGCGGCACGAAGGTCCACGTGTTCAGGCCGGGATTGGACAGCGCGTTCTTGTCGTAGTGGCCGGTTGGTGCCCAGACGTTGAAGCTCAGCGCCATGTGGCTGGTCTGGGAAAAATGGTAGCCCGCGATGATCGGGCTGAAGTAGAGATCATAGAGATTCGAGGCGCGGTCCGAGGTGCCCCGCGACGTCACAGACCCCGATGGGCCGCTCAGCGTGGCGCTGCTATGCGCCGTGGTCCAGATATAGGGCAGCGTGAAGCTGGACGCGAAGTTCCAGGCGCCGGGGCCGGTGTCCCAGACCTTCATCAGCGTGGCCAGCGTCAGGGCCAGCCTGGCATCGATGCCGGCCGTGACCCGGCCGCCCACCGGCACTTCGCGCGAGCCGTTGACCGAGCCGTCCAGGTAGAGCTGCTGCAGGTTGGCAATCCAGACCGGCTGGTTGGGCACCAGGCCGGCGTTCGGCGATACGCTCGTGCCCGACACCGGCCGCCCCAGCGCCCCTTCGGTGGCGTACACCGCCGATGGCAGACACAGTCCGCCGGCAACCAGCGCGCCGGCGAGGGCGGTACTCGCGCGTTTCATGCTTTGTCTCCTGAGGGGGTCCGGGCCGTCGCACGCCCTGGATGATGCGGATGGTGCATCCTCGCAGATTGGGCGGCGATTGGAATTCAGTTTTCTTCGCATGTGAATTAAAAGATTTCCAGAACCGCCCCCGGTCCCTCATGGCCTCTGCGCGCGCCGAATCAGACCGCGCCGCGTGTCTCCACGTACAGCGCGTAGACCGAATGGCTGCTGGCCATGTAGAGGCGGTTGCGCTTGGGGCCGCCGAAACACAGGTTCGGGCAACGCTCGGGCAGATGGATATGGCCGATCGCCTTGCCCTGCGGGTTGAAGACGCGCACGCCGTCGAGCCTGGCCGGATCGACGCCGGCCGCACCGTTGCTGCCCCAGCCAGCCCAGATATTGCCGTCCACGTCGACCTTGAAGCCGTCCAGCGCCCCGGGCCCGTTGGCGTCGAGCAGCCGCGTCTTGTTGCCAAGCCGGCCATCGGCGCCCACGTCGTAGGCCCACATCAGCCGGTTGGGCTGGGCGCGCGCCTCGATCACGTAGAGCTTCTTCTCGTCGGGCGAGAAGGCCAGCCCGTTCGGACCGTTCAGGTCGGCAATCACCTGCGTGACGCTGTTGTCGTTCGGATCGATCCGGTAGACCGCGTGCGGGAGTTCGGACGCGGCCTTGTCGCCCTCCCAGTCGCCCGAGATGCCGAATGGCGGATCGGTAAACCAGAGCGAGCCATCGGATTTGCAGACGATGTCGTTCGGCGAGTTGAAACGCTTGCCCTGGTAGCGTTCGGCCAGCACCGTGATCGACCCGTCGTATTCCGTGCGCGTGACGCGGCGCGTCAGGTGCTCGCAACTGACCAGGCGGCCCTGGCGGTCGCGGCAGTGCCCGTTGGCGAAGTTGGCCGGCGCGCGGAACACGCTCCACTGGTTCGACGTCTCATCGAACCTGATGATGCGGTTATTGGGGATGTCCGAGAACAGCAGGTAGCGCCCATCGGCAAAGTAGACCGGCCCTTCTACCCAGCGGAAGCCGGTGGCAACCTGCTCCACGGTCGAGCTGAACAGGCGGTACTTTGCGAAACTCGGATCGAGGATCTCGACGGCCGGGTCCGGGTAGCGCTGGGCCGGCTTGAACTCGAAACTCTGCGCCAGCGCGGCGCCGCTGGCGGCCAGCGCACCGAGCGCCGCGCCGGTCTTGAGCAGGCGCCGGCGGCCGGCGTCAATGCCGGGGATGCCGGGGATGCCGGGGATGCCGGGAATACCGGGAATGCCGTTGAATTCGTTCATCGTGTCTCCTCATGTTGAAGGGTCTTCGCCCCAGGATCTGCATCGCGCAGTTGTAGGACATCCTATGAGGAATGCGCAGGCTTGGCAAGCACTTGTATGACGACTTGGCCGGTGCCTGTGGCGCACGCGTCATGACCCCTTCAGCAGCGCGGATTTGGGCGGGTGCTATCGTCTGGCTTTGCGCGTCCGGCACAGGACGCCAACCGCTTTCTCAACTTCTGAAGCCCGCCCGACCACCCATGGCAAGCGCTCTCCTCCTCGAAAACATCCATGCCAGCGGCCAGCAACTGCTGGGCCGCCACCAGATCGACATTGCCACGCAGCCCAAGGCCCTGACCGGCGACCCGCTGCTGGCCGCCGTGCGCGACCATGAACTGCTCGGCATCCGCTCGGCCACGCACCTGACCGCCGAGACGTTCGCCAACGCGCAACGCCTGCTGACGGTGGGATGCTTCTGCATCGGCACGTCGCAGGTCGATCTTGGCGCGGCTGCCCACGCCGGGATTCCCGTCTTCAACGCCCCGTTCTCGAATACCCGCTCGGTTGCCGAACTGGTGATCGGCCAGGCCATCATGCTGATGCGCCGCGTGCCCGAGAAAAGCCGTGCCGCCCACGAGGGCGCCTGGCAGAAGACCGCCAAGGGCTCGTACGAAATCCGCGGCAAGACCATGGCCGTGATCGGCTACGGCAATATCGGGGCCCAGGTCGGCATCCTGGCCGAAGCCATGGGCATGCGCGTGGTGTTCTACGACATCCGCCCCCGTCTCTCGATCGGCGGCGCCGTGCCGATGCACTCGCTCGAAGACGCAGTGGCCAACGCCGACATCGTGACGCTGCACGTGCCCGCCACGCCGCAGACCAAGAACCTGATGAACGCCAAGGCGCTGGCCGGCATGCGTCGCGGCGGCATTCTGATCAACGCCTCGCGCGGCACCGTGGTCGATATCGACGCCCTGGCCAGACTGCTTGACGACGGCCACCTGGCCGGCGCCGCCATTGATGTCTTCCCCGAGGAACCGCGCAGCAACACCGACCCGTTTGTCTCGCCGCTGCAAGGCAAGCCAAACGTGATCCTGACGCCGCACGTGGGCGGCAGCACCGAGGAAGCCCAGGAGAACATCGGCGTGGAAGTGGCAACCAAACTCGCCAACTTCCTCGAAACCGGCGCCACCATCGGCGCCGTCAACCTGCCCCAGATCCAGCCCAACCCGCTCGACTCCCCGGCCCGCGTGCTCAACATCCATTACAACCGCCCCGGCACGCTGTCGCACTTCAACCAGGCGCTGGCCGAAATCGGCGCGAATATCGAGGCGCAGCAATTGCAGACCGAGGGCGATATTGGCTATGCCATCACCGACATCAGCCTCGTCCCGCCGGCGGGCTGGGCCGAAAAGCTGATGCAGCACGACGCCTTCATCCGGTCGCGGGTGATTGTTAACGGGTGAGTCCAGGTTTGCGAGGCGGGGCGCCGCGCGGCGTTCCGCCTTGACGCGCTGCCTGGCGCGATCCATGTAGCCGCGGGAGCAATTTGAAGATATGGCTATATGGCCGGATACGGACATGCGACATACTCGGCCCTCCAAGCGCCCGGGGAAGCAGGCCGAAACGGATATCAGCGGCTATTTGGCGAGTACTGTTCCCTCATTCCACTCGGGAGTATTTGAATGACGTGAATGGGGTTGCGCCATGCTTCTGCATTGGAAAGGGTTGTCGAAAGAACGAGTGGTTTTGTATGCCGCATTCGTCCTCTTGCAGATGAATGCATTTCCCGCGATGGCTTCCTGGTGCACTGCCCTCAGACCCGTCGCGGTCATGAATGTGGACCTCGGGACAGTCTCCGAAGGGACGGCAAACCCCGTTCCAGTGGGCACCGTGATTTATTCCGTGGAAGGCAGGTGGGATGCCCACGGCGGTCACAATGCAGGCTGGTGCAAAAGCTCTCAATCTGCAAATGACCGCGTGCAAACGCGCGTGAATTTCACGATGCCGGGTGCGCCGGTTACGGGTTTTGAGAATGTCTATCCCACAAATCTTGTGGGCGTGGGGGTGCGGATTTCGATATGGGCGAATCGAAGCTACTATGGCACGCCTACCGTGCCCACGTATATCCCCTTGACACTGAACGCCAATCTGCAAAACGACTGGGTCAGCGGCGGCCCGGCTTACGGTACGGGGTTTTTGCTGATCAGAGTCGAGGTTATCAAGACGGCGACAAACTGGCAGGCTGGCCCACTTCAGTTTGCCGGTGGCAACCTGAACGTATCGGCAGCAGATGGTGCGAGCAACACATCGACCTACACGCAGGTCAACATCCGGGGAACGATGAGTACGCGCTCTTGTTCCGTCAGCCTCGGGTCTCGGGACCTGCAAGTGGATATGGGGGAAATTCGATATCCTGCGGGGTTTAGCTCCCGCGAGGCGGGTGGATATGGACCGACAACGCGATTCCAGCTATCCACCAACTGCGTTTCGAGCCCCAGAACATCCATCCAGTTCGATCCCGTGACCGCCGCGTCCGGCTATCCGAATATTCTCGGCATTCCTGTCGGCCGGTCGAACACCCGCGGCATTGGCGTGCAACTGCTTGACGCCACAGGGACCCCGATACCGCTTGCTAACCCGGTCTTCCTGGTCAACCCGGCACATGACGGACTGAACACTTTTATCTTTGGCGCGCGCTATTTTCTCACCAACGATTTCAGTATGGTTCGACCGGGGCGTGCAAATGCGCTGGCCACCTATACGATGATCTACGAATAGGCATGCCGGTGTCCCGGACACCGGGAAACCGGGCGAAGCGCGGGGTGAGAGCGCGTTACGTATTACGCAACGGTTCCGGCCTCCCGCGGTTGTCATCTCTCTCCCATGCCCGGGCGGTTTTGTGTCACCATCGGCGCGTGATCCCGATCCGCCCCGTATGCAAGATCCCCCAGCAGACGAATCGCTCCTCGATATCGCCGACCGCTCCCTCCAGAGCGTGTTCCTGGTGGATGCCACCGGGAGGATCCAATACGTCAACCGCCATTGCGCGGCCACCCTTGGCTATGCCGCATCCGACCTCACAGGCACGCGGATCCTTGATCTCGTGGCGCCGGACGACCGGGAAAGAACGCTGCGCGAAGCGCGTCAGGTGCTTGCGGGCAATCGCCGGGAAGGATTCGAGAATCGCTACCAGCATCGCAGTGGCGCAAACGTCCACTTCCGCTGGTCGGCGCGCTGGCTCGAAACCAACCAACTGCGCCTCGGGATAGCCCGCGACGTCACTGCGTCGCGGAAGACCCCGGGTAGCTTCCTGCTGCCCCAGGCGGTGGTTGCCGCGCTGGCTGCCCCGGAGTGCGAGGTGTTGTTCCAGCTGCTGACTTCCGCCTCCGAAAGGCAGATCGCCACCCGGACTGGCATGACGCTCGCCGAGGTGCGCACGCATGTCGGCAGCATCTATCGCAGGCTCGGGGTATCAGGACGCCTGGGACTGTTCAGCCTTTGCCTGGGCAGCTCCGAGTGGATGGGTAGCGGCAGCCGGTAAGGAGCGATGCCCTGTCAGTGGTCCAATGCCGGGACTTTGCTACCGGACGGTGACGGTACAAGACGAATTATTGTGCTGTCCGCTTCGTCGTTGATCAAATATCAGAACCCCATCCGTGTCGCGAGAAAGCTCCTCTGGCCTTAGTTTCTGAGTCTCCGTTGATTTGGTTGCGGTTCCGTAAAGCTCCACCTTGCCGGCTGAATTCCAGATTTGCAAATCCATCCGGCCAGTTGCAAATGTCATCGGGGTCGACCACCAATGCTCCTTCTGAAGATTGACGGTTTCCGCCGATAACGAGGCCGTTATCAGTACGTTATTGGGCCGAGAAGCTGACGCGAGGGCATTTTCTATATTTTCGGATTTTTGATTTGCCGTGGGGCTTTGAGAGGAATAGTCAAGATCAGGGGAAAAAATATCGCGGATTGCCAGGCCGTTGGCCATTGCGATCAACGCGTCGGGTTTGCTGATCGCCGCATATGCGGCACTCCCATCCTGTAGTACCTGCTTGCTTGCCACCACATAAGAAGGTGGATTTTTGTTGTCGGAGTATGGAGCAAGTGCAGCAGAGAGATCATCAAGCTTCGCCCTGAGCTCGCTGACTGCAGCCTTGACTCTTTTGATTTGTGCCAGTCTTACCTTGTTGTCTCGTAGCGTGTCAATTGAGAGAATCTCGAAATTGCACTCGGATTGGAGGATGGCTTCTTTTGGAACTACTGCCGGCGTCGTTGAAATTCCGTAATCAGAGCGGAACATCTTTGCGATTTGCACCGAGAACGAGATCACAGCTTGTGCCGTAGCAATGGCGCCAAGTGCAGCAAGCGGGAAGGCGAATGGATGAAGATCTCCATCCGCGGTCTCCCGTGGCTTTTTCGGGGTTAGCGTCGAAATTGACTTTTTGACGCTATCTATGAGGCTGGTAACGTAACTGTCCAGCAATGCCGCTTTGTCGGCCGCATCAAGTGGACTCTCTATTGTCGACACCCACTGCGTCTGCGATCCGGCGTCATGACGATAACGCCGAAAAGGCTCGCTGTTGCAGAGACAGGCTGCGGCGTCAGCCGCAGCCGCCCAGGATGCTTTTTGGGTTGCAAGCAGCGGAGGAAAGGAAACATTACTAACTGTTCCCGCCCTGGACAGATCGGAAGACAGCTTTTGCGTGTCGGAAATGATTTTCAACTGGTCGTAGCGGTTTTGCAGATCCAGGTTTTCCAGTTGAAGTCGCGCCTTTTCCTGCGCCAGATCGGCAGCGGTGTCCGCGAGCGCGGCCTGAGAGGCAACCAGGATGGCTAGTGCGACAACTGAGCGAGTGCTCAACGCCTTGGTATCGACGCGCTTCATTTTTCGCTCCCCTCTTTGTTCTTCACCTTTTTCACTTCTGAATGATTCTGGGATACAGAATTGATTCGGAAACTACCCCTGAAGAAGGGCGATCAGCTGGACTTTCGGCGCTTCCTTCCTTTGCGGCGTAACACGAGCGCAAAACCCGCAGCCAGCCCGGGACGACAGATGACGAGAATCCACGTCATGATCGTGCGCGCCACCGTCCCATGCACCCCCCTCATACCCCCAATGAAATCCCCCAATAAGCCGCCGTTGGCTACCCGATATCGGTCAAAACCCCATATCCCCGCCGTCTTCCACTTGTCATACTGCGCAGACAACCTCGCAGACCGGGCCCCGACAGTCCGGCAGACACAACAGGAGACTACGCATGCAACGACGGAAAATTCTTGGCCTTGCCCTGGCCGCTTCGGGCCTCACCCTCGCTCCCGCCGTGTTCACGGCCGCCCACGCCGCTGACGAATTTCCCACCCGGCCAATCCGCCTGATCGTCCCGTATGGCGCCGGCGGCGTGACCGACCAGGTGGCGCGCGCGCTGGCTGATGCGGCCGGGCGCGAACTGGGGCAGACCATCGTGGTGGAGAACAAGCCGGGGGTGAGCGGCACGCTGGGCGCCACGCAGATGGTCACGACCGAGCCCGATGGCTATACGCTGAGCATGGCGCCGGTGGTGATCTTCCGGCTGCCGCACGTGCAGAAGATGCGTTACGACCCGCTCAAGGACCTGACGTACGTGTCGATGATCGCGGACTACAACTTCGCGGTGGCGGTCAAGAAGGACGCCAAGTGGCAGACGATGCAGGAGCTGATTGCCGACGCCAAGGCTGACAAGAAGGGCATCAGCTACGGCACGACCGGCATCTACGGCAGCCAGCACCTGACGATCTCGGAGCTGGCGCGCGTGTCGCAGTCGAACTGGACCCACGTGCCCTACAAGGGCGACGCCGAGGCCATCACCGCGCTGCTGAGCGGGTCGTCAGACGTGGCCGTGCTGTCGAACACGCTGCTGCCCTATGTCCAGAACGGCCAGATGCGGGTGCTGGCGACGCTGTCCGAGAAGCGCGCGGCCGATTTCCCGAACGCGCCGACGCTCAAGGAAGTGGGCTATCCGGTCTGGTCGAACTCGCCGTTCGGGATCGTGGGGCCGGCCAACATGAAGCCGGCCGTGGTCAAGCGGCTCGACGACGCCTTCCGCAACGCGCTCAAGGACCCGAAATTCCTGAACGTGACGCGGCAGTTCGGCATGGACACCAACTACATGACGTCCGAGCAGTACGCGGCCTACGCCCAGAAGGCGTTCAAGTCCGAAGGCGAAATCATCGCGCGGCTGGCGGCGGCGATGAAGAACCAGTAACGCTATTTTTTTGGTGTTTCGACGATGGCGCCGGGGCAGGCGCCCTCGCCCACATGGGCGCCCGGCCCCTGCCCTGCCATCACGTCCTGCGGATTGCGCAGCGGACACGCCTTCAGCGACAGGCAGCCGCACCCGATGCAGCCGTCGAGCTGGTCGCGCAGCATGGTCAGCGCGCGGATGCGGGCATCGAGGTCGGTGCGCCACGAGGCCGACAGCCGCCGCCAGTCGGCGACCGTAGGCGCCTTGCCGGCCGGCAGCCGCGCGAAGGCGTCGGCAATCACGGCCAGCGGCACGCCCATGCGCTGGGCGATGCGCAGCACGGCCAGCCGGCGCAGGATGCCGCGCGGATAGCGGCGCTGGTTGCCGGCGCTGCGCGTGCTTGAAATCAATCCCTTTGATTCATAGAAATGGAGCGCCGACGCGGCCACGCCGCTGCGCTCCACCACCTCGCCGATGGTCAGGGGATCGCGGGCGCGCATCGGCCGGATGGGGGCAGGCTTGGTGGGGCGGCTCATGGCGGGATGATGTAGCGCAAGGAAAGCCCTTGCACCGCGCATGGTATCGCAACAAGACTTGACCTCAACCAAACTTGAGGTTTGACACTGGCGTCCTTCTTCCGATCGAAGTTCACCAAGGACCCTGCCATGTTGCTTGAGTCGCCGCGCGCGCCCTACCTGCAGTTCATGAATCCGCCCGATCTCTATGACCCCCGGCTCAACGGCTATTCGCACGTGTCGCTGGTCACGCGCCCGGCGAAGTTCATCTTCGCGGCCGGTCAGGGCGGCGAAGACATGTGCGGCGGCCTGCTGGCCGATTTCTCCTCACAGGTGAACCGGGCGCTGGCCAACCTGCGCGTGGCGCTGCAGGCCGGCGGCGCTGACATCCCCGACGTGGCCAAGATCACGGTGCTGATCGTCGACCATTCGATGGAACGGCTGGCAATCTTCACGCGGGCCTGGCAGGCACTGCTGGGCGACTGGCCGGCGCCGCCCTGCACGCTGATCCCGGTGCCACGGCTCGCGCTCGACGGCATGCTGTTCGAGATCGAGGCCGTGGCCGTGCTGCCCGACTGACGGCCGGGCGGCCGGGCGGCCGGGCGGCCGGGCGGCCGGGCAGACTCAGGGACGCTTGGCCGGGGCGGTCTTGGGCGCGGAGGCCGGATAGTCGTAGGTCTGGGCCGCCGAGGCGCCCTGGTTGACCGCCGGCTTGCTCTCGCGCCGCTGGCGGCTGCCGTCCTTGTAGACGCCAGTGGCCGGGGCGCCCGGCGCGACGTCCGATGCCGGGGTGCCCGGCGCACGGTTGTCCACCTTGGGTGTCGGGCCAGCCTGGGCCCACGCGGCCGCGCCGGCCAGCATCGACACCACGACAAAGGCGCTGCGGATGATCGGTTGTCGCATGGTTTTCTCCTCTCTGTCTGTCCTTCTGTCAGCGGAAACGGCGGTCAGGACCGGTTGTCGACCGGCGGTGCGTCGGGGTCGCGGTTGCCGGGATCGAGCAGGTCCTGGCTGCCGATGCCGGGCACGACCTCGCCGCGCTCCACGTCGCCGCGCGGTGTTTCCTGGCGTGCCGGACGGTCCACGTCCGAGGTATCGCGGCGCTCCGGCTGGCCGCTCCCTTCGTTGCGGGCCAGCGGCGACTCCGCACGCGGGTCGGGGCTGGCCTCGGCGCGATCCGGGTCCGACGGCTTGGCGTCGTTGGCGTCATGCGCGCGCCGGCGGTCTCGGTTGCGACGGCGGCGGGTTCCGGCGTAGGCGAATGGCATGGCATCTCCTTTCTCTTCAGACTTATGGTCGGACCTGGATATCGTTCTGCACGTCGTTGACGCCGAAGATGTCGTCGGCGATGTCCTCGATGCGGCGCTTCTGCTCACGGTTGCGCACGGTACCGGCCAGCGTGACGATGCCGCCGGTGACCGACACCTCCACCTCGCGCACGTCGAGGCTGCGGTACAGCGAGAGCCGCTCGCAGAGATCCTCCCGGATGCGGGTATCGGAGCGCTGGTAGCCCTTCGGACCCTTGCGTCTTTCGGCTTCCCGGCTGTGGCCGGTACCCTCGCCCAGATGCCGCGCCATGGCTGATCCGCCCGCCCCGCCATAGCCGCGGTTGAGGCTGGAGCGTTCCTCGGCCCCGGTGAAATGTTCGTAGGCGCGTCGCTCGGGATCGCCGGGGCCGGCCTGCCGCTCGTCGTCTTCGAGCCATTCGGTGGCGGCGGCGCGCTGCCAGGTCTGGTAGCTCTGCCAGGGCGGCGGCTCGAAGTCGGCCACGCCATATTCGCCCCGGTAATGCGTGCGCATGTCGGGCCGCTGGCTGCCCCGGCCATCGCCCGGTTCGTCCCAGGGCGGCCGGCCCTGGCCCAGTTCGTCGTCCTGGCTGCCGCGCTGCGAGGTCCACTCGCTGCCGCTGCCGCTGCCGCTGACGCGGTAGCCACCGGTGTAGCGACGGGGCAGCTCTTCGTACCCGCCATAGCCTGCGCCGCTCGAAACGGGACTTTCTTCACGACGGTCCCGGCTGTCTCGACTTCGAAAACGTGGGTCATCGTTTCGCATGGGTCTCTCCATGAGTCCGTGGAAGCTTCGCCCTCGGCCGCTGCAAGTTCCGTACCGCGCACCGCCACGCGTGGCAAGCGACACAGGAGACCGCCATGGTGTGAACTCCGGGATACCGATTTACACGGCGATATAAAAAGGTGCATCCGGCCGCCGCGCCGCTCCGGCAGCCCGCCAAGCGACCTGTAGTCAACGTCCTACATGCGTTTCAGGCATCGCCCCCGTGAGGCGCACGGAGGCTGCGCATATCGTGGAGACACCAATCACCCATTCCGGAGACGTACGATGAAACGCCTACTTGCCACGACCGCCATCGCCCTCGGTGCCGCGCTCACGCTGCCCGTGATGGCCCAGCAGACCCCGACCTCGCCGCAGTCGGCCACGCCGGGCACCCCGCCGACCCCTGAAGGCCCGAAGAACGCCAAGAGCGGCAGCATGTCCGGCTCGGCGGTGACGAACGACACCACGCATTCGGGCGCCACGGGCAGCGGCACGATGAACAAGGACAAGACCACGGGCGCGCGCCACAAGAAGCCGCGTGAGCAGGGTGCCGCCGCCACCGCGTCGCCGACCGCACCGTCGGGCCCGAAGGGCGACTCGCCGGATCCGGCGCCGGGCACCACCAAGTAACCGAAGCCCCCTGGCGGAGCTTCCCCCTCCAGCCGCGAATCCGTCTTTCCCTGGGGCCTTCCGGCCCTTGAGATTCGCGACGGCGCGCCGTACCCGGCCCTTGTGGCCGTGTGCGGCGCGTTTTTTGCGTGTGTTTTGCGTGTCTGGTCCGCAGCGGCACCAGCGAAGCGCGGCAAATTAACCACGCGCGCATATCGCTGCCTCGGATCGGCAATCTGCGTCGCCTAAAGTTAGGGTATGAACCGGAGGTGGAAATGAATGCGGAAAGGGATGCGGACATGGATGCGGAGCGGGATGCGCTGAATTCCACCCTCGCCAGGCTCAGCCTGCACGCCACGCAGTGCGCTGAAGCGCTGGTCGCCGTGGCCGCCGCCGCATCGGACCCGCAGATCCGCGCCGTGCTGGCGCACCGGGCCAACCTGCAGCGCTGCGCGGCCGCCGAACTGGCCGCGCGGGCGGGACCGCTCGATGGCACCACGCCCGCCGCTGGTCAGGCGCGGCGTCGCGACACGTTGCCGCCACCGGCCGAATCGGGCGAGTTGCCACTGCTGCGCTACGCGGCCCAGCACGCGGCGCGAGCCGCTGCCGCCTACGGCGAGGTGCTGCGCCAGCCGATGCGCGAGCCCGAACTGCGGCTGCTGCTGGCCCATTACTACCGGGGTGCCACGGAACTGCAGCGCCTGCTGGAACAGCGCGCCATGGAGTTCACGCCCTCGCGCATTGCCGGCATGGCGGCTCGGCGTCCGGCCCGGCCGATGCACTGACCAACTGCCGGGCCTACGCCTGGCGCTGGGCCGTCAACGCTTCCTGGGGCTTGTAGGGCCGGATCACGAGCGCCACGTAATCCTCGTCTTTTGGCGAAATTACGACGTAGACGAGCCCCGACATCACCAGCGCCACCTCGCCGATCTGCGAGGCCACGCGCGCCGCGATGAAGTATTGGAGCAGATGCGGGTCCACGTCGGCGTCGATGGCCTTGGCCACAGTAAAGATCGTCAGCAGGCATTGCTCGGCCGAGCGGCACACCACCACCACCTCGTCGAGCGCGTGTCCCGTGGGCGCGGCGCGGACCAGCACGGAGACCCCGGCACCCGGATGCGCGCGGTGCCAGCCCCCCTTGGCGCCGAACACCGGCAGGGCCAGCGTGGCGCCGCCCTCCTGGGCCACCGCGTTGAATTGCTGTGCGAATTCGCCGGGGCTGATGCCCAGCAGTTTTTTCTCGACCGGCGTGGAAGATACGGCCACCGATGACGCCAGGCTCAGGGTGACCAGAATGCTTGTCAGGTTCATCGCTTCCTCCCTCCGCACGATGCAGCCATGCCTCAGCAATTGCCGTTCCAGCCTCGCGCGGGCGCGGATACGGCCGTTGTGCCACGATGGTCCCCACCACCACTATAGGCGTGGCGCCCGGCCAGCGCAGGCTCCGGCGCCCACTGGCATGCAACTTGCCGCTCCGGTACCAACGCACCTCGCCACGAAAGGAGCCACCATGAGCAAGACCACCCGCACCACCCCGCCCGAAACCCCCGACGACACCGGCGCCAGCGATCCGCGCAGCATCCCGAGCACGCTCGACCCGAACCTCGACACCGAGAATCTCGACCTCGAACTCGACGATGACCTGAGCGACGTCGAACGCGAAGGCCGCGGCGGCACCGAAGACGTACTGCCGGAGGAAGAAATTTCCGAGGAAGTGCAGCGCGCGGCCGAGGAACTGCCGGCCGACACGCCGGTGGACCGCGCCGACCAGACCGACAAGCGCATGGAAAATCCGCCGAACGGCAGCGACCTGTAGATCACGGACCGCCCACCCCAAAAGACAACGCCCCGGAACATGCCGGGGCGTTGTCGTTTTCGACACAGGTGCCGCGCGATCTGGCGTTATTCCGATGCCAGCACGCCGTACGGACGCACCTGGATCTGGTTGATCACGTCGGTCACGCCATACGTGTCGTCCGCGATGTCCTCCACCGCATACTTGGTGCGCCGATTGTCAACGCTACCGGTCAACGTGACCACGCTGCCGCTGACCGACACGGTGACCTCGCTGACGTCGATGGCGGGCGCGTGCGCCAGCCGCTCGCAGACCTCCTCCTGCAACCGCGCATCGGAACGCTGGTAGTTCTTGGGCCCCGTGGGGCGGGCATAGCCATAGGCGCCGCGCGCCGGCGAATCTTTCTCGTGCACATGCGGGCGTTGCCGGAAGTTGCGGCCTGCCTCCACGCCGTAATCCTCATAGCCCGTACCCGAGCGAGCGCCGCGCGGGTCGCTGCGCAGGTACTCGCCGCCGCCCTGGCTGCCGAAGCGGCCACCGTTGCCGCGCCAGCCCTGATCGGCCGCTGATGTGCCCTCCTGCGCCGCGCGCAGTCCGGCCTGATAGCCATCTTCGTAACCGTTGCTGTAGGCGCTGACGTAACCCTGGCTGTGCGGCGAGCTTTCATCGAGTCGCTCTTCCTGCACGGACCGGCCCGGGTAGTAGACCGTGTTGCCCCCGGGGGCGCGCCTTCCGTAACCTTCCTCGAAGCCTCCGTAGCGCTGGTCCGGGCGGCGGCGGCGACCGTAGTCGTCTGATCGATTCATTGTCTTGCCTCCATCAACAGGGGCACGGCGGCCCCGACAAGACACGAGCGGCAAGTTTCATACCGATGCAAGAAGGCAGTCGATAACGGGCACTTCGCAGACGATGCCGTGCAGTTTCTACAAACCGTGCGCGCAGGTCTTGCGAGTGACGCCGGCTCCACCCATGAACGACACCGCCTCACGGCGACTTGCGCGCCCCCTGCATCGCGGCACTGTCCTCGCTCTGGGCAGTGACCAGGCGCAGGCCGCTCGCCACGGCAGCCGCGGCGGCAAAGCCGGCGCCCAGGCCAAGCGCCAGCGTCGGGCCGTGCTCGCCGGCCAGGCCGAAGCACAGTGCCACCAGCGCCGCGCCGGTGGCCTGGCCCAGCAGCCGTGCCGTGGCCACCACGCCACTGGCGCCGCCGGCCCGCTCGCGCGGCGCGCTGGCCATCAGCGCCTTGAGGTTTGGCGACTGGAAGAAGCCGAAGCCCGCGCCGCAGATCGCCATGCGGATGCCGATGTTCAGCGCGCTCGCGTCAGCCGGCATCATCGCCAGAGACGCCATGCCCACGGCCATGATCGCCAGCCCCACCCCGCCCAGCAGGCCGGGCGGATAGCGGTCGGACAGCCGACCCGCGAGCGGTGCCATCAGCGCCACCACGGCCGACCACGGCGTGAGCAGGAAGCCGGTCTCGATGGGGTCGCGCCCCAGCACATGCTCGAAATAGAACGGCAGCGAAACGAACGCCAGCCCCTGCGCCGCGAACGAGCACACGGCGGTGGCCGTGGACAGCGCGAACATGGGCCGCTTGAGCAGATCCACCGGCAGCATCGGTGCCGGATGGCCGCGCTCGCGCCGCAGCAGCAGCGTGAAGGCAATTGCAAACACGATCACGGCGCCAATCACGTACTCGGCCGGCTCACGCTGCACGCCCTCGCCCAGCGCGAAAATCAGCGCGGCAAAGGTGATGGCGTTGAGCACTGCCGCTACAGGATCGAACGGATGGGGGCTGCGCCTGGTCTGCGGCAGCGACGGCCAGGCAATGACCAGCGCCAGCAGGCCGATCGGCAGGTTGACCGCAAACAGCCACGGCCAGGGCCCGAAAGACAGGATCACCGACGCCACGGTGGGGCCCACGGCAAACGACACCCCGACGATCAGCGCATTGAGCCCCACCCCGCGCCCGAGCCGGTGAATCGGAAAAATCGCACTGATCAACGCCGTGTTCACACTCATGATGGCCGCCGCGCCCACGCCCTGCACCAGCCGCGCCACGGCCAGCGAGGGCAGCGACCACGCCATGGCGCAGATCACCGACGACACGATGAAGACCACCACCCCACCCAGATAGATGCGCCGATGCCCGACGATGCCGCCCAGCGCCGCGAACGGCAGCAACGTGGCCACCATGGCCAGTTGGTAGGCATTGATGATCCAGACCGAGGCGGCCGGGGTGCTGTTCAGGTCGGCGGCAATGTTTGGCAGCGCCGTGTTGGCAATGGCGGTGTCCAGCGTGGCCAGCGACACGGCAATCATGATGGCCGCCATCGCGCGCTTCTCGCGCGGCGTCATCGGCGCATCAGGGCCTTCGGGCGTGCTGGCGGGAACGGGGGCGGGCGTGGAACTGCTGGACGGCGGCGTGGCGGGGGTCTGCACGGTGTTCGATCCGGGGGCGGACGCGGCCCCGACAGGCCGGCACCGGCCCAGATCGTTGCAACGTCAATTAATCGTCAGATCGAGACAATACGACAAAACGCCGGAGCGCGCTGGCGCCCCGGCGAACCCGTGCGGCGTCAGTACCGCATCTGCACGTCGTCCACGCGCATGGTGCGCAGGTTGTACAGGCAGGTATAGCGGAACGCCATGGCCTGCTCGCTGGCATCGGGCTCGAACACGCCCTCGCCTGCCACCGAGGTCTGGTTGGCCGTCTGCTGCATGATGCGCTCGCGGTCCGGCATCATCATCACGCTGCCGGGCTGCGGATAGCGCGTCTTCACGGCATTGGCCACCACCTTCTCGCAGGCATTGCCGGCCGCTTCAAGTTGCGCGCGGCTCACGCCCGACTGCGGCGTGGAAAGGGTCGTGCCGGGCATGGTGGCCGGCGGCGGCGGCGGCACGCGCTGCGGTTGCGGCGGCGGCATCGGGGTACTGGCGCAGCCAGCGAGTACGGCGGCCAACAAGGCCAGCGCGGACGTACGGAAAGGGAGGAAACGTGGCATCGGGTCGTATCCGGAGTCGGTGGGAACCGTCGGAGGACGGGGGCGCGATCCCATCGACTCTATGCCAGAAATGCCTTTGGAGCAACCTGGCTGGCCGGCCCGCTGGGGCTCCGGAACGCAAAAAAGGCGCCGCAACCGCCAGGCTGCGACGCCATCAATGCCTGCGCGCGGAGTGGAGCACCGCGCCGGCCCCTCGCTTGTCGTTCTCCCCCCTGCTTTGTCAGAAAATGTGCCGCATACCCAGCGAGATACCGAGCTGGCCCTTTGCATCGGGCGTCTTGTAGTACACCTGCGATGTCGCCGGCAGGTAGCCCACCGACTGGCCGTTCGGCAGATAGGCGATGTTGTCCCAGTTCAGCGACGCGTTGCGCGCGTAATTGACCGCGAAGAACACATCGGTGCGCTTGGACAGGTTGTAGTCCGCCAGCGCCAGGAACTGCTGCGGATTCTTCGGGTTGGTGGTCACGCCAGCAATGCGCGCCGCCTTGATGTCGTCGTAGTACCACGCCAGCGACAGGCGCAGCGCGGCCGTGGCATCCCAGTTCACGCCGAGCCAGTACATGTCGTCGCGGTGCGGCAGCAGCGTGGGCGTGCCGGTGGCGGGCGCCACCGAATTGCCCCAGCGGTAGCCGGCCACCAGCTTGACCGGGCCCACGCGGTAGCTCGCGCCGGCCATCGCACGCATGTCGCGCCCGTAGTCGTTCGATCCCGAGGTGCCGGCGGCCTGCGCCGTGTTCAGCGTCTTGACCTCGTCGTAGGCGGCCGCCAGCCCCAGCGGGCCGCTGTTGTACGCCACGCCCACGCCGTAGGCCGAGCCCGCCGCGAAGGTGCCGGTCCGCTCGCCGAAGGACCAGTGCGCCATCGTCGTCACGGGGCCGAAGGTGCCCTGGTACTGCACCATGTTGTTCTCGCGGAAGTTCGGCCCGGCAATACCGACCACGGGCTCGAACTCGGGGGCGTACGCCACCGGCGTGAAGCTGCCCATCGTCAGGAACGCCGAGGTGTACTGGCGGCCGAACGTCAGCCTGCCGTAGCGGTGCTGCACGCCCACGAACGCCTGGCGGCCGAACAGCAGGCCGCCATTGCCCATCTTGCCGTCATCGGTGTTGAACTGGTTTTCGAGCGTGAAGATGGCCTTGAGCCCACCGCCCAGGTCTTCCACGCCGCGCAGGCCGAAACGCGACTGCGCGATGCCCGCCGAGGTCATCAGCGTGGCCGACCCGCTGCCCGGAGCCAGCACCCCGTTGCTGGTGTTCTGCACGTTGTTCACGTACTGGATGCTCGTGGTGACAACCCCGTAGAGCGTCACGGACGATTGCGCCCACGCGGCCGGCACAAGCAATGCGCCGGCAATGGCGGCGAACAGCGTCTTCTTCATGTGTTGGTTTCCGTGTTCTGGTGTGATGGCCCACGGCGCCAGCTGTCTCTCCTCCACCAGCGCCTGACATGCCGGAATTAATCTCTCGTATTAATTCGGCACGAAACGAAGGCTAACGGCATCCGCCAGTTCAGATAGTTAGGATTTTCCCCGAGATACACCGGAATTGGAGGTAATACGACATCGCCCCGATGTCTGACATCGGATTTTTCCGTATCCTTGCGAGGCTTTGCATTTTCGACAACGACAGGCTCACAGACAGGCTCACGAAGCCGGCCCCCAGACGCCCATGAAGCTCAAGCAAGCACGCGCCCTGATTGCGGATGCGCCACAGCCGTCGGCCCCAGCCAGGCCCCGCCGGGCCACCCCCGCCGCGCGGCCCGCGTCGCCGGCCGATGCCGCCGCCCCCGCCCCCGATGCCGGCGAAGCCCTGACCGACACCGCCCAGCGCATCCTCGAAATAGCCGAACGGCTATTTGCCGAGCAGGGTGTCGAGCAGGTGCCGCTGCGCCAGATCGTGGTGGAAAGCGGCCAGCGCAACCGCTCGGCGCTGCACTATCACTTTGGCTCGCGCGAGGCGCTGGTCAGCCACCTGCTGAACCGGCGGCTGCACGAGGTGAACCGCGTGCGCCATCGCTACCTCGACGAACTCGAAGCCAGCGGCCGCCCCATCGACATCCACGCCGTGGTGCAGGCCACCGTCTATCCATTGGTCGAAGTCGTCCTGCAGACCAGCTGGGGCACCAACTACCTGCAGGTGCTGGCGCAGACCACGTTCAGCCCGGCGCTGCTCAACAAGGGACTCGTCGACAAGACTGCCATGAGCGCGCTCTACCGCGTGCGCGACCATATCCACGCCCTGCTCCCCGGCATGCCGCGCGACGTGCTGCGACTGCGGATGATCTGGTTCATGGACACCGTGGTCTACTCGCTGGCCCACTGGGTACGGGAGCGCGGCAAGCGCAACCGCGCCGCGCCGCCGGTGGAGGAACTGGTCGATTTCTGTGCGGCAGCGCTGGAGGGGCCGCGGAAGCCCGGATGACCGCTGGTTTGCTCCCCTCTCCCGCCACGCGGGAGACGGGCCGGGAGTGAGGGCGGGCGGTACGAATTGCCGACCATCTCGCATGGCAACCGCCCGCCCTCACCCTAACCCTCTCCCGCAAGCCGGAGAGCGGACTGGTCCGTGGTCACCGCCGCCGTCCGCGCCAACACCGGCACCAGCGCCGCCCCCGTATGGCTTGCCGCGATCCGCGACAGTGCCTCCGGGTCGGCCGCGCCAACGATCGTGCCGCCCTGGGAGCCGCCTTCCGGTCCCAGGTCGATGATCCAGTCCGCCTCGGCGATCACGTCGAGGTCGTGTTCGATCACCACCACGCTATGGCCGCCGTCCGTCAGCCGGTGCAGCACGCGGATCAGCCGCGCCACGTCGGCCATGTGCAGGCCGACGGTCGGCTCGTCGAGCACGTAGAGCGTATGCGGCGCCTTCTGGCCCCGGCGCGTGATGTCGTCGCGCACCTTCGACAGTTCGGTCACCAGCTTGATCCGCTGCGCCTCGCCGCCCGACAGCGTCGGCGACGGCTGCCCCAGCGTCAGGTAGCCCAGTCCCACGTCCTTCATCAACTGCAGCGGATGGCCGATCTGCGTGATGGCCGAGAAGAACTCCACGGCCTCGTCGATCTCCATCGTCAGCACGTCGCCGATGTTCTTGCCGCGCCATGTCACTGCCAGCGTTTCCGGGTTGAAGCGCTGGCCATGGCAGACGTCGCACGGCACCTTCACATCGGGCAGGAAGCTCATGCCGATGGTCCGCACGCCCTGCCCTTCGCAGGCCGGGCAGCGGCCATCGCTGGTATTGAACGAGAACCGCGACGCCGTATAGCCGCGCGCCTTGGCCTCCAGCGTATCGGCAAACAGCTTGCGGATCGCGTCCCAGACGCCGATATAGGTCGCCGGGCACGAGCGCGGCGTCTTGCCGATCGGCGTCTGGTCCACTTCCAGCACGCGGTCGATGGTCTCCCAGCCCGTGATCCCCTCGCAGCCGTGCCAGGCGTGTTCCACGCTCAGCGCCCTGGTCGCGGTGGGCTTGCCGGCCTTCTCGGCGGCCGCCCGCGCCCGGCGCGTGGCCGGCGACGACATCACCGAGCGGCCCACCGCGTCGAGCAGGTTGGCCATCAGCACATCACGCGCCAGCGTCGACTTGCCCGACCCCGACACCCCGGTGATCGCCACCAGCCGCGCCAGCGGAATCCGTGCCGTGACATGGCGCAGGTTGTGCAGGTGCGCGCCCTGCACCGTCAGCCACTGTTCCGGCTCGGCCGCCTTGCCGGCCCGCGCCGGCCGTACCGGGCGGCGTTCCTGCAACGGATGGACGATCGGATTGGCCAGGAAGCGGCCGGTCGTCGAATCCGCCGCCGCGGCCAGCGTATCGACGCCGCCCTCGGCCACCAGCCGCCCCCCGCGCTTGCCCGCCCCGGGGCCGATGTCGATGATGTGGTCGGCGCGCCGGATCGTGTCCTCGTCGTGCTCCACCACCACCAGCGTGTTGCCCTTGTCGCCGAGCTTGCGCAGCGCGTCGAGCAGAATCTGGTTGTCGCGCGGATGCAGGCCGATGGTCGGCTCGTCCAGTACGTAGCAGACGCCCTGCAGGTTGCTGCCAAGCTGCGCGGCCAGCCGGATACGCTGTGCCTCGCCCCCCGACAGGCTCGGCGCGGCACGATCCAGGCTCAGGTAGCCCAGCCCCACCTCCTCCAGGAATTGCAGGCGGCTGGCGATCTCGGTCACCACGTCGCGGGCAATGTCGGCCTCGCGGCCAGCCAGCGTCAGGCCGTCCACCCACCGCCGCGTGTCCGATACGGTCCACTGGGCCACATCGGAAATCGCGTGCGCATCGAACGTGACGGCCCGCGCCGCCGGATTCAGCCGCGTGCCATGGCAGTCCGGGCACGGCGTATCGCCCACGCCCTCGGGCTCCTGTTCCTCGGAAGGCAGGCTCTGTTCGCGGCCCCGGTCGTCGCCGCCCAGCACCGTGTCGTCATAGACCGCGCGCTGTTCGCCGGTCAGCGCCAGCCCCGTGCCCACGCAGGTGCCGCACCAGCCGTGCTTGCTGTTGTACGAGAACATGCGCGGGTCGAGTTCCGGGTAGCTCGTGCCGCACACCGGGCAGGCGCGCTTGGTGGAAAACACCACTGTCTCGCACTCATGCGTCTCGCCGCACTGCATCGCGTCGCGCAGCCCATCGAGCGGCGCCAGCAGGTGCATCACGCCCTTGCCGGCTTCGAGCGTCTGGTCGAGCAGCGCACGCAGCGCCGCCTCGTTATCTGGAGAAACTACGATGTCGCCCACCGGCAATTCGATCGTGTGCTCGCGGAAACGGTCCAGGCGCGGCCACGGATCGACCAGCAGGAACTCGCCATCCACGCGCAGATGAGTATTGCCGCGCGCCTTGGCCCATTTCGCCAGATCGGTGTAGACGCCCTTGCGGTTCACCACCAGCGGCGCGAGCAATCCCACGTGCTGGCCGCGATAGTCGCGCAGCAACTGCGCGGCAATCGACGCCGGGCTCTGCGAGGTCACCGGCGCGCCGTCGTGGACGCAATGCTGGATACCAAGCTTGACGTAGAGCAGGCGCAGGAA
Source organism: Cupriavidus agavae (assembly GCF_004217045.1). Taxonomy (GTDB): domain Bacteria; phylum Pseudomonadota; class Gammaproteobacteria; order Burkholderiales; family Burkholderiaceae; genus Cupriavidus; species Cupriavidus agavae. Next base: position 17,708 of record NZ_SGXM01000002.1, on the reverse strand, counting down.
ATGCCAGACCTCGGAGGTCGTCGCCACGGTACTCTTGCGTCCGCCGCGCGACAGCCGCTGCTCGATCGCCACGGTCGGCGGAATGCCGTACACGGCGTCCACTTCGGGCCGCCCCGCCGGCTGCACGATCGACCGGGCATAGGCGTTCAGCGATTCCAGATAACGGCGCTGCCCCTCGTGGAACAGGATGTCGAACGCCAGCGTCGACTTGCCCGAGCCTGACACCCCCGTGATCACGTTGAACTTGCCGTGCGGAATATCGACGTTGAGCGCCTTCAGGTTGTGTTCGTGGGCATTGACGATGCGCACCACGCCTTCGCCCTCGACCGCCCGGCGCGCCCGCGCCGCCTGGATGGCGGTCTGCAGCGGCTTGCCCTCGGCGTCGGCCGCCTGCTCCGCGGCCAGCGTGCCGTCCCCGAGCGCCTTGTCGTAGGCGATCAACGCGTGGCCGGTATACGAGTTCGCGCAGCCCTTGACGTCTTCGGGCGTGCCCTCGCACAGCAGTTCGCCGCCCCCATCGCCGCCTTCCGGCCCGAGGTCGATGATCCAGTCCGAGGCCCGGATCACATCGAGGTTGTGCTCGATCACGATCAGCGAATGCCCGCCGTCGAGCAGCTTGCCGAACGCGCGCATGAGCTTGGCGATGTCATCGAAATGCAGGCCGGTAGTCGGCTCGTCGAACATGAACAGCCGCTTGGGCAGCACCACCGCCTTGCGGTTCTTCACCGGCTGCGCCGCCGCCGTCTCGGCCAGGAAGCCGGCCAGCTTCAGGCGCTGCGCCTCGCCACCCGACAGCGTCGGCACGGGCTGGCCCAGTTTCACGTATTCCAGACCCACATCGGCGATCGGGGCCAGCACGCGCAGCACCGGACCATCGCCCTCGAACAGCGCCGTGGCCTCGCTGACCGTCAGTTCCAGCACATCGGCCACGCTGAGCTGGCGCGGGGCCTGGCCGCGTGCGGCCCGCTCGATCCTGACCTCCAGCACTTCGGCGCGATACCGGGTGCCGTCGCAGTCGGGGCAGCGCAGGTAGACGTCCGACAGGAACTGCATTTCCACGTGCTCGAACCCCGAGCCGCCGCAGGTGGGGCAGCGCCCGTCGCCAGAGTTGAAGCTGAAGGTCCCCGCCGTATAGCCGCGTTGCAGTGCCAGCGGCGCCTTGGCGAACAGCTTGCGGATCTCGTCGAAGGCCCCGACATAGCTGGCCGGATTCGACCGCGCGGTCTTGCCGATCGGCGACTGGTCCACGAAGACCACGTCATCCACCTGCTCGGCGCCGATCAGGTCGCGGAACGCGCCCGGCGATTCGGTCGCCTTGCCAAAATGGCGCGCCAGCGCCGGATAGAGCACATCCTGCAGCAGCGTGGACTTGCCCGAACCGGACACGCCTGTCACGCAGACCAGCCGGTTCAGGGGGATGCCGACCGTCACGTCCTTGAGGTTATGCTCGCTCGCGCCTTCCAGCGTCAGGCGCGGCGTGGCCGCGTCCACCGGCCGGGATTGCCAGTCGGACGCGTCGGTCACGCGGCGGCGCCCGCCAAGGTAGTCGCCGGTCAGCGTGCGTTCCTTGCGGATCGCGTCCGGCGAGCCGTCGAAAATGATCTCCCCGCCACGCTCGCCCGGCCCCGGGCCCATGTCGATCAGGCGGTCTGCCGCCAGCATCACCGACGGATCGTGTTCCACCACCACCAGCGTATTGCCGGCATCGCGCAGCCGGTGCATCGCCTCGACGATCCGGTTCAGGTCGCGCGGATGCAACCCGATGCTGGGCTCGTCCAGCACGAACAGCGTGTTGACCAGCGACGTGCCGAGCGCGGTGGTGAGGTTGATCCGCTGCACCTCGCCACCGGACAGCGTGCGGCTCTGGCGGTCCAGGGTCAGGTAGCCCAGACCCACGTCGCACAAATACTTCAGTCTCGTGCGCACTTCGGCCAGCAGCAGCTTGAGCGCGTCATCGAGCAGCGCGCTCGACAGCGTCAGGTCGTCGAAGAAGCGGCGGATGCGCGCAATCGGCATCAGCATCAGGTCGTGGACGGTCAGGCCCGGCAGGGCTTCGAGCTGGCTGCGGTCCCAGTCCACGCCACGCGGCAGGAAGCGGGCGGCCGGTGCCAGCACCGTATCGGCGTTGTCCTTGCTGCCCAGGCGCCACAGCAGCGCCTCTGTCTTCAGCCGCGCGCCGCCACAGGTTTCGCACGGCGTGTAGCTGCGGTACTTCGACAGCAGCACGCGGATGTGCATCTTGTATGCCTTGGACTCCAGATAGCTGAAGAACCGCATCACGCCGTACCACTGCTTGTTCCACTGGCCGGTCCAGTCCGGCGAGCCGTGGATCACCCAGTGCTGCTCAGCCTCGCTGAGCTGGTTCCACGCCAGATCGCGTGGAATGCCGGCCTTGGCCGCGTAGCGCATCAGGTCGTCCTGGCACTCTTTCCACGCCGGCGTCTGCATCGGCTTGATCGCGCCATCGCGCAGCGACTTGCGGCCATCGGGAATCACCAGCCCGAGGTCGACGCCGATCACGCGTCCGAAACCCCGGCATGTCTCGCACGCGCCGTAGGCCGAGTTGAACGAGAACAGCGCCGGCTGCGGATCGGCGTAGCGGATATCGCTTTCCGGGCTGTGCAGGCCGGTCGAGAACTTCCAGACCGGGCCGTCGCCCTCGTCCGTCACCACCTGCACGCTGACGCGGCCGCTGCCACGCTTGAGTGACGCTTCGATCGCTTCCAGCGCCCGTGCTTTCTCGACGTTGCCGACGCGGAACCGGTCTGCCACCACGTCGAGCACCTTTCGCCGGCCCGTGGCCGATTCCACGATCCGCTGGCCGTGCACCCGCGTGTAGCCGCTGACCGACAGCCACTGCTCGACCTCGGCTTCCGTGGCGGATTCGGGCAATTCGACCGGAAACGTCACCACCAGCCGCGCGTCGGCAAACGGCTGCCCGGCCGCCGTGCGGGCCAGCAGCTCGGTATAGATCGTCTCGGGGGAATCGTGCCGCACCGGCAGCGCGGTCTGGCGGTCGAACAGCTCGGCCGCGCGCGCGTAGAGCAGCTTCAGGTGATCGTTCAGCTCGGTCATCGTGCCGACCGTCGACCGCGAGCTGCGCACCGGATTGGTCTGGTCGATGGCAATCGCCGGCGGCACGCCATCCACCTTGTCGACCTGCGGCCGGTCCATGCGGTCCAGGAACTGGCGCGCATAGGCACTGAACGTCTCGACATAGCGCCGCTGCCCCTCGGCGTACAGCGTGTCGAACACCAGACTCGACTTGCCCGATCCCGACGGACCAGTGACCACGGTCATCTGCCCCGTGTGCAGGTCCAGGTCAACGTTCTTGAGATTGTGCTGACGGGCACCGCGAATGCGGATCGTGCCGGAATCTGACAATTTCTTGCCTCGAATCAATAGGTTGAAATCGATTGCTGAAGTGGTTTCACACGACAGCGGAGGCGCGCCGGGCGCCGATGATCACGTAACTATACTGTATAAACGTACAGTCATCCTATCCCCATGGGTGACGAGGTCACTCGCCATGGACTTTCCGGATTCCGTCGATATCAGCGGAATCTCAAAGTGCTGAAACTGCCATGAGACGTTGTGGCGCCTCAAAGCCACTGACCGCCGCCTCTCCTACTCTGCCGACGCCCACCGAGCCCGCGTACGGCATCTGAATGCGATGGCTCGATGGCAGGAAGCCGCCCCTGTGTCGATCGCGCAACGATGCCTGCAACTTTTGTTTGCATATCGTTAGCGATAAGCTAACATCCGCATGTACCAAATCGAATTCACCAGGCAGGCTGCGCAACAACTTGTCTCGATGCCGCGCAATGTCGCTTCAAACATCCGCGCCAGGATCGACCTGCTTGCACAGGATCCTTACGCGGCAAATGCCAATGTCCGCAAGCTTGCGGGCCGTGAAGGGTTCCGGCTGCGGGTCGGCGACTGGCGGGTGCTGTATCACATCCAGTCAGGCCGGCTCGTCATTGTCGTCCTGAACATCAAACCCCGTGGGAGCGCATACCAATGACCACTACTACCATCCAGTTCATCGAGCACGAAGGCCGGCGCGAGTACGCCGTGGTGCCCATCGATATCTGGGAGCGCGTCAAGCATCTCATCGAGGATGCCGAGGACGCGCTGCTTTATGACGCCACCATCGCGGCCGACGATGGCGTTCGGGTGCCGGCCGCGGTCCTCGACGCGCAGCTGGCCGGCGATCACCCCATCAAGGCGTGGCGCGACTACCGGCGGCTGACCCAGGACGCGCTGGCCACCGCCGCCGGGCTCAGCAAGCCGTACCTGAGCCAGATCGAGAACCGCAAGCGCGAGGGCAGCCTGGAGATCGTGCGCGCCCTGGCCGCCGCGCTGGCGGTGCCGCTGGACATGCTCGTCGAGCGCCCTGCGGCCTGATGCTCAGCCGCGCCGCGGCAGCTTCCAGTCCGGGCGGATGAAGTGGCAGGTGTAGCCGTTCGGCAGGCGTTCCAGATAGTCCTGGTGTTCGGGCTCGGCCTCCCAGAACGGGCCGGCGGGGGCCAGTTCGGTCACGACCTTGCCGGGCCACAGGCCAGACGCGTCCACATCGGCGATGGTCTCCCCGGCCACGCGCTTCTGTTCGTCGTCGCGGTAGAAGATGGCCGAGCGGTAGCTGGTGCCGATATCGTTGCCCTGGCGGTTTTTGGTGCTCGGGTCGTGGATCTGGAAGAAGAATTCGAGGATCTGGCGGAAGCTGATCTGCTTCGGATCGAACACGATCTCGATGCCCTCGGCGTGGGTGCCGTGGTTGCGGTAGGTGGCGTTCGGGACGTCGCCGCCGGTGTAGCCCACGCGCGTGGTCAGCACGCCGGGGTAGCGGCGCAGCAGGTCCTGCATGCCCCAGAAGCAGCCTCCGGCCAGGATTGCGGTTTCGGTTTGCGTCGTCATGGATGAGCCCTGTCTGGTTCGATAAGCGAGCCCACTAATATACGCAAACCCTGCGAAACTCGCTGAACGGCCATGGGCCTCAGCCCTCGCGCAGCCGCAGTGCCGCCAGCGTGAACGGCTTGGCCAGCACCGTCGTGGCCAGCGCCATCAGCAGCAGCCCCGAAAATGCCGCCGTGCCGATCAGCTGGTTTTCGAGCAGGATGGCCAGCACTACCACTTCCATCAGGCCCTTGGTCTGGGCCAGCGCGCCCACCGTCCAGGCATCGCGGCGGCCCAGCCCGGCCCAGCGCGCGGGCAGTGCCGTACCGGCCATCTTGCCGCCCACGGCCACCAGCGTGGTGACGGCGAACACCACCAGCGCGTCGCCGCTGGCCGTACTGAGGTCAGTGCGCAGGCCGGTCATCAGGAAGAAGAACGGCATCAGCACCACCACGGTGGTCGGCTCCAGTTGCCGGCCGATCTCGGCCGCGGCCTGCCGGGGCAGGACCACGCCGGCCAGGAATCCGCCCAGGATGTAGTGGAGCCCGACCAGTTCCGAGGCACACGCCGACGCGAAAACCAGCACCACCACCGTCGCCAGGCGGGCGTCATTGCCTTGCAGGCCGGGCAGCACGCGGGCCAGCAGCGGACGCACCACGCCCAGCATGATCGCCACATAGATGGCCCCGCCGAGCACGAGCCGCAGCGGATCGTGGGCGGCCTGCCCCGTGCTGGCCAGGATGCACGACAGCACGATCCAGATCGCCGCGTCGCTGAACGCCGAGCAGGTCAGCGCGAGCCGGCCGGCCGTGGTGTCGGTCAGTTTCATCTCGCGCAGGATGGCGCCGAGCACCGGCAGCGCGGTCACGGCCATCGACACGCCCACGGCAATCGCAAACTGCCATGGCGTGGCCGCCGTGCCGGCCAGGCTGGGCCGCCATGCCACCAGCAGGTAGCCCGCCCCGGCGCCCAGCAGGAACGGCACCACCACACAGCCCACGGCGGCGCCGATGGCGATGCGCCGCATGCCCCGGCTTTCCGGCCCGCCCAGATGCAGCCCGGACAGGAATGCAAACAGCACCACCGCCAGCCATTGCAGGCCGGACAGCGCCGTCAGCTTCTGCGCGCCGAACAGCGCCTGCCAGTTTTCGGGCCAGATGGCGCCAAGCAGCGACGGCCCCAGCACGATGCCACCGGCGATCTGCATCACCACGAGCGGCACCACGCCGCGCATCCGCAGCACGTTCCACAGCACCAGCGGTGTCCCCACCACCAGGCAGGCCTGTACGAAAAAGATGGCGATCGGGTTCAGCGCGGTCGGATTCATCGGAAAACAGCCAAAAAGAGAGGGGCGGCGCCGTGCGCCGAGCGCGATGATACCCGCCCGCAATGACCGCGCCTCGCCTTACGGGTTACGGCTCCACCGACAGCTCGCGCTTGAGCGTGCGCAGCACGAAGGTGGAGTGGCTGTGCCGCAGCCCCGGCAGCTTGTAGAGCTTGTGGCGCAGGAATTCCTCGTACCCCTCGGTCCCCGCCACGGCCACCTTGATCAGGTAGTCGTATTCCCCGGTCAGCAGATGGGCCTCGATGACCTCGGGCAACAGTGCCAGGGCCTCGCCAAACTTGTGCAGCATGTCGTCGTCGTGCCGGTCGAGCGTCACTTCGATCAGCACTGTATCGGGCAGCCCCAGCGCCTTCTGGTTCAGCAACGCCGCATAGCCGCTGATGACGCCCGCATCCTCCAGCGCCTTGACCCGGTTCCAGCAGGGCGTGGCTGACAGCCCTACCCGCTCGGCAAGCCGGGCATTGGACAGGCGCCCGTCCCGGCGCAGTTCGCGCAGGATGCGGCGGTCGGTTTCATCGAGTTTGGGCGAATTCATCACGGAGAATATCAATCAGAGAAAGATCTATCCGCGAATATACCCAAATATTCTCGATTCGTTCTCCAGAAACCCCAAAACAGGAGAATATTCAGAAGCCCATTCCTGGCCATCGCTGGTAAATTAACCGGGCGTCTTCGCCATCACATCCGGATCCGCCATGTCGCTTCCCTCCCTCCAGCTTGCTCTCCAACTTGACCGCGCCGATGTCTTCGGCAGCCTGGAATGGGTGCTCGCCAACGCCCGGCGAACCGGGCTGTCGCTCCAGACCATGCAGTTCGACGCCAGCCGTGCCAACGCCGTGCGGCTGGTCTGCGAGGCGCCTATGGTCGAGCTGCTGCAACTGTTTGTGCGGCGCGTGGCGCATGGCGTGGACCTCGAAATCGTCGACGCGGAGTTCTCCGAGGATGTGGACACGCTCGACGACGCCGCGCAGGAGGCCGCCGCGCTGGCCGCCTGAGCCTCAGTGCTCGGGCAGCAGTTCGATGCCATCGAGCTGCATCGCACATATATCGCGGACGATCGCCACGAATTCGCGGACGTAAGGGCGCTCGGCCAGCGGCGTTGGCATCACCGCGTACAACTCGCTCCACAGCCCCTTGGCGCCGATGCGCTTGGCCAGTACGTAGTCGTGGTCGACATAGTTCTTCACGCCCCAGTTCGGCAGCGCCGCCACGCCGCGCCGGCTGGCCACCAGTTGCAGCACCGCCACGGTCAACTCCGCCGTGCGCCGCGGCAGGCGGATGCCGGCCGGCTCCAGTACCTCGCGGATCAGGTCGATGCGCGCCTCGGGCACCGGGTAGGTAATCAGCGTCTCCCCCACCAGATCGGCCGCTTCCAGGCGCCGCTTGTTGCGCAGCCGGTGTTCGTTGGCCATGACCGCGAGGATCTCGAAGCGGAACAGCGGCGCCACGTGCAGGCGGCGCCTGGGCGGCGGCTTCGAGCCGATGACGAGGTCCGCCTTGCCCTCGCCGATCAGGCCCAGCGGGTCGGCATGGAAGCCCGCCACCAGATCGATTTCCACCTCGGGCCAGCGGCGTCGGAATTCGTCCATGACGGGCATCAGCCAGTCGAAGCAGGTGTGGCATTCGAGCACCACGCGCAGTTCGCCATGGCTTTCGCCCTTGAGCCGGGCCAGGTCGCGCTCGGTATCGCCGATGGCCGCGAGCACGTGGAGCGCCAGTGACAGCAGGTGGTTCCCGGCCGGGGTGAACACCAGCCCCTGGCGCGTGCGTTCGAACAGCGGCAGCCCGAAGTGGGCTTCGAGCGCCTTGATCTGGTGCGACAGCGCCGATTGCGTCAGGTGCACGCGCTGGGCAGCGGTGGCCAGCTTGCCCGATTCGGAAATGGCAACCAGCGAGCGGAGGTGGCGAACTTCGATCATGCCGGACCGCCGCGCCAGAACTGTCCGCAAGTGAGATGAATCCAATTCATATAATGTTTAAAACTTGTCGCTTGATTCATTCTAGCCGTGACTCGACACTGTGCGCCACATCGAACTTACGGAGCACAGCATGGCCCGCCCCCACCTCCTCGGCTTTCCGCGCATCGGCGCGCGCCGTGAACTGAAATTCGCGCAGGAAGCGTTCTGGCGCGGCGAAACCTCGGAAGCCGCCCTGCGCGAAACGGGCAGCACGCTGCGCCGCCGCCACTGGCAACTGCAGGCCAATGCCGGCCTGCCGACCGTGGCCGCCGGCGATTTTGCGTGGTACGACCAGATGCTCGGCCTGACCACGCTGCTGGGCGCCCTGCCGAGCCGTTTCGGCTTCGATCCGGCGGCGCTGACGCTGGCCCAGTATTTCGAACTGGCGCGCGGCAATGCCGCCCAGCCAGCCATGGAAATGACCAAGTGGTTCGATACCAACTACCACTACCTGGTGCCGGAACTGGACGCCGACAGCACCTTCGACGGCGGCGCTAACTGGTATTTCGACGAGATCGACGAGGCGCTGGCGCAGGGCCTCACGCCGCGGCCGGTACTGATCGGGCCCGTGACCTACCTGTGGCTGTCCAAGTCGCACGTGCCCGGCTTCAACCGCCTGAGCCTGCTGCCGAAGGTGACCGCCGCCTTCCAGCGCATCCTGTCGCAACTGCGTGCGCGCGGCATCGAGTGGGTGCAGATCGATGAGCCGGCACTGTGCCTCGACCTGCCGCCGGCCTGGCTCGATGCCTTCGACCACGCCTACCCACCGCTGGCCGAAACCGGGGTCCGGCTGCTGCTGGCCACCTATTTCGATACCGCCGCCCCGCACGCGGCCCGCGCCGCCGCGCTGCCGGTGCACGGCTTCCATATCGATCTGGTACGCGCACCGCAGCAACTGGCTGACTGGCTCGCCGTGCTGCCCGAAGCCGCCGTGCTGTCCGCCGGCGTGATCGACGGCCGCAATATCTGGCGCGCCGACCTGCGCCGCCTGCTGCAGACGCTGCAGCCGTTGCACGCAAGACTCGGCGATCGGCTATGGCTGGCGCCGTCGTGCTCGCTGCTCCATGTGCCGGTCTCGCTCGACGCCGAAACCCGCCTCGACCCCGAACTGAGATCCTGGCTCGCCTTCGCCACAGAAAAACTGGACGAATTACGAACCCTGGCGACCGCGCTGAACGAAGGCGAAGCCGCCGTGGCGGCCCGCCTTGCCGCCTCCGACGAGGCCCAGGCAGCCCGCCGCAGTTCGCGCCGCGTGGTCAACCAGCAGGTGCAGAAGCGGCTGGCCGCGCTCGATCCGGCCATGGCCGGGCGAAACAGCCCGTTCGACATCCGCATCGCCCGCCAGCGCGAGGCCCTGCAACTGCCGGCATTGCCCACCACGACGATCGGCTCGTTCCCGCAGACCCCCGCCATTCGCCAGACCCGCGCCGCCTACAAGCGCGGCGATATCGGCGCGCTGGAGTATCTGGAACGCATTCGCGGCGAGATCGCGCTGGCGGTGCGCAAGCAGGAGGAACTGGGGCTCGACGTGCTGGTACATGGCGAGGCCGAGCGCAACGACATGGTCGAATATTTCGGCGAACAGCTATGCGGTTATGCGTTCACCGAGAACGGCTGGGTGCAGAGCTACGGCTCGCGCTGCGTCAAGCCCCCGGTGATCTATGGCGACGTCTACCGGCCCGAGCCGATGACCGTGGATACCGCGCGTTACGCGCAGTCCCTGACCACCCGGCCGATGAAGGGCATGCTGACCGGCCCCGTGACGATGCTGCAATGGTCGTTCGTGCGCGACGACCAGCCGCGCGCCGACACCACGCGCCAGCTCGCCCTGGCAATCCGTGACGAAGTGGTGGACCTGGAGGCCGCCGGCATCCGCGTAATCCAGATCGACGAGCCCGCGCTGCGCGAGGGCCTGCCGCTGCGCCGGGCAGACTGGGACGCCTACCTCGGCTGGGCAGTCCAGGCGTTCCGGCTCTCGGCCAGCGGTGTCCGGGACGAGACGCAGATCCACACCCATATGTGCTACGCCGAGTTCAACGACATCCTGCCGGCCATCGCCGCGATGGACGCCGACGTGATCACGATCGAGACCTCGCGCTCGGCCATGGAACTGCTGGAAGGATTCGGGGAATTCGATTATCCGAACGAGATCGGGCCCGGTGTCTACGACATCCATTCGCCGCGCGTGCCGGGCGTGGATGCGATGACGCGCCTGCTCGAACGCGCCTGCCAGGTGATTCCGCCCGAGCGGCTGTGGGTCAACCCGGACTGCGGCCTCAAGACCCGGGGCTGGCCCGAGACGGAGGCCGCGCTGGCCAACATGGTCAGTGCCACCCGGCAACTGCGGGCACGGCTGGCGCACGAGGCACCGGCGCAGTGGAAGCGGGCCACGGCCGTCCCCGGCCGTACCGCCACCACCCACGCGCACGGCGCAGGCTGCGGCGTGGACTGCGCCGGCCAGGCCGTGGCTTGACCGGCGCACGGGTCAGACCTTGCCGTCGTGGACCACCACCATCAAGGTGGTGCGCGGCGGCACGGACACTTCCTCGCTGAAGGTACCGGTCACGCCGGACCGCACGACCGGCAGCATCGAGTACGCGCTCATCACGTCATCGGGTTCCGGCAGGGTACGCTCGCTGACCAGCGTCTGCAGGTCGATGGCAGGCAGGCCGTAGCCTGTTTCGGTGCGGGCCGGATACCCGTACCCGGGCGGCGCGCCGGCGGCGGGCATCATCGATCCGACCGACGCGGCCCAGCGCCGCAGTTCCGGCACCGTACCGGAACCGGGCCGCACCGAGCGAATGGCCGCGTCGAGCACGGCTTTCGATGAGCGGTTCGTCCGGTCGTTGAGCAGGTTCCGGTAGAACGGGATGCCGAATTGACGGTTCAGGTAGCCGCCCCACGCGCCCCATACGGCGTAACCGTCACACATCTCGTCATAGGCAGGCCAGCGCAGCACGCCGCAGCCATAGAGCGGCGCCGACACATAGCGCGGCAGTTGCCGATCCCGGATCTCGTTGTCTTCCAGCATCAGCCGCTGGCTGATGAAATCCTCCGCCATCACGGCGGTGCCTTCGTCGAGCCACTGTTCCATCGCATAGGCCGGCCCCAGCCGCACGCCCCGCCGGTAGAAGTTCTGCATGTGCATGGACTCATGCGCCAGCGTCACCAACGTCATCGACAGGCCGTGCGATGCGTCCGTATACATCATCGAACTGTCCACGAACAAGACAACCGCCTCGTTGCTGAACTGGGTGCGTGGATCCAGGCGGGTTCGCCGGATCGTGTTGAGCGCCCAGAAGTAGCCCGCCAACCCGTACTCCTGCAGCCTCACGAGGACCACGTTGACCGGCTGGCCGGTGCCCGCGATCAGGCCGGGCACGACGTGCCTGCCCCACAGCGGCCCGCCGACCTCCCTCAGGAATTCGTAGATGCCATCGGCCTGCACATAGGTAGCCGATAGCGTGTCGAGCATGGCGTCGGTCACCTTGCCCTCCGCCTGCTCGCCGTCCTCCAGCCAGAAGTTGACCGCCACGCCCTCGCGCGTGGAGACCTGCCGCACAAGCGTGGTGTCGCGAACGTCCCCGGCGGTGTTCTGATACCACTGGCGTGCGTCCCCGAGACGGGCGCCCGCCGGGGGCTCCGGCTCGCCGGTCTGGTCCTGCGCCGCCTGCGGCAGCTTCGCCCGCGCCCTCTGCAGCGCCTCGACCTGCTCCGCCCAGCCCGTATGGTTGAACGCGCGCACCTGGTCGGCGAACGACGCCGCCGCGCCGGGCACCGCGTGCCGTGCCGCGCGGGGCTGGGCCGGCTGCCTGGCGAGGACCGCCAGCGGCTGGGCCTTGTCGCTGTCGTTGCTGAACACCAGCGAGACGTTCTGGCCGCTGAGACCGTGCAGCGAGACCGGCACCGCATAGGGCTGGTCGGTGTCATTGACGAAGGTCCAGATTCCGGTGCCCGAGCCGGCGTACTGCGTGGCCGAGATGGCTGCGCAGTCGGAGCAGGCCGGGTCGATGGTCGAGACGGGCGTGACCGGGGTTTCAGGAGGTACGGGTGTGTCGGGATTTCCGGGGGTTGCGGGGGTTTGGGGCGTTGGCGCCGGGGGCTGCGGGGGCGTCAGCGGCACTGGCGCTGCCGGAGGCGATCCGGGCGAGGGGTCGGATGAACATCCGACGACCAGTATGGCAGCAGCCAGCATTGCGCCGGACGCGAGGCGACACGTTTGCATCATGGAGTTTCCTGTCGAGAGCCAGACCCCGGCCGGGGCCGGAGTCAATCGAACAGGATGCGTTCGCGCCGCGCGCCATCCATTGATTGCCGGCAAAGTCAGAAACGGTTTCGTAAAACGGCTACGATTCGCTGATGCAGCCCCACGACACCGCCGGCGGGCAGGCCCCCACGTGCGGGGCCGGGTCAGACCTCGCCGTCGTGGATCACCACCATCAACGTGCTCTGCGGCGGCACCAGCACCTGCTCGCCAAAGGTCCCGGTGACGTTGCGCCGGACCACTGGCAGCATCGCGCGGGCCGGTAGCAGGCCAACCGGCTCCGGCAAGGTGCGCTGCCCGACCATCGTCTGCAGGTCGATGGCCGGCAGGCCATAGCCCGGTTCGGTGCGCTCGGGATATCCGTATCCAGGCGGTGCATGGTCGGCAGGCATCATCGATCCGACCGACGCGGACCAGCGCCGCAGCTCCGGGTCCGTACCCGAACCAGGACGCACCGCGCGGATTGCCGTATCCAGGATCGCTCTCGACGCGGTATTCGTGTTGTAGAGCAGATTCCGGTAGAAGGGCATGCCAAGCTGGCGGTTCAGATAGCCGCCCCAGGTGCTCCAGATCGTATAGCCGTCGCACACCTCTCCCGCCCTCGGCCAACGGAATACGCTGCAGGCGTAGTCTGGCGCCGACACGTAGTCCGGCAGCCGCTCGTCCCGAACCTCGTTGTAGTCCCGCAGCACCAACTGGCTCACGAAATCCTCCACGATGACCGCGGAGCCCTCTTCCAGCCAATCTTCCATCGAATGGGCGGCCCCCATGCGCACGCCGCGACGGTAGAAATTCTGAAGGTGTACCGACTCGTGCGCCATCGTGAGGGCAGCTTTGGCCACGCCGCTGTCGGCGTTCGCATACAACGGCTCGCTGTTGATGAATATCACCACCGCCGCGTTGCTGTGCTGGGCGTCGGTTCCCGCCGGGGTCCGGCGGAACGCGTTGTCACTGTAAAAGTAACCCTCAAGGCCCTGCTCGACCATCTTCATGAAAACGATATTGACCGGCTGCCCGGTTCCCGCGATCAGGCGGGGATGCGCGTGCGGCCCCCACATCGGCCCGCCGATCCCGGTCAGGAAGTCGTAGATGCCATCCGGCTGCCCGTAGGCAGCCGATAGCAGATCGACCATTTCATCGGTCACCTTCCCGTCTTCGTTCTCGCTGTCTTCCAGCCAGAAGTTGAGCGTGACGCCATCGCCCGCCACCGCCTGCCGCACCAGTGTGGTGTCACGCAGGTTCTCTTCCTCTGCGTCATACCACTGCCGGGCATCCCCCACCTCCGCGTTCGGCGCCGGCGCCGGCGCGCCGGCCCGGTCTTCGGCGGACTGCGGCGTCCTGCCCTGCGCCTTGCCCTGCATCCCGATGCGCTCCGCCCAGCCCGTCCGGTTGAAGGCACGCACGCGCTCGGCGAACGATGGCGTGTGGCCGCCCGTGGCATGCGGCGTCGAACGGACCATTGCCGGCCCGGCCTGTTTCGGGCGTTCGGACATCGGCTGCGCGCTGTCGCTGTCGTTGACGAACACCAGCGACACGTTCTGGCCGGTCAGGCCGCCCAGCGAGACCGGCACGGCGTAGGGGGCGTCGGTGTCGTTGACGAACGTCCAGACGCCCGTACCCTGGCCGGCGTACTGCGTGGCCGATATCGCGGCGCAGTCCGAGCACGCCGGGTCCACGGTCGCAACCGGCACGGGCGGCACGGGCGGCCCGGGCGGCACTGGCGGCCCGGGCGGTGGCACTGGGGCAGGCGGTGCCGGGGGCATGCCGGGCGACGGATTCGATGGACACCCGGCAACCAGCAACGCGGCGGCCAGCCATGCGCCGGACTTGAGGAGCAACGTAGGCATGATGGAGTTTCCTGTCTGAAGCCAGGCCCCGCCCCGGGGCCCGATCCTTCAGGCAGGATGCAAGCGCGCCGCTCCCCCTCGATTGACAACTGACAAGACGCAAAACAGATTCGTAGAACGGCCATGAAAGCCGATGCGAATCCGCGACGCCATGAAAAAAGGCCCTTCCTCGCCGGAAGGGCCTTCTCGCGGCGCCATGCGCCAGATCAGTTCACGCGCTGGACCGGAGGCGGCATCCATTTGCCGTCGAGCAAGACCTGGTCGGGCCAGTACGCCCGCATCATCAGGTTGAAGCTGTCCGGCGGCGCGGGCAGCCAGTTGGCCATCTGGTTGGCCGGGGGACGCTCGTACTGGATATAGATGTCGAGCGAGCCGTCGCGGTTGTAGCGCAGCCGGTCGCGGCTGCCGATGGTGTAGCGCTGCAGGTCGTTGCCGACAAATGCCTGCTTGTCGTTGTACATCGTCAGCGACCAGAATGCCTTCACCGGCGGCAGCTGGCCCTTCTCGAAATGCATCACATAGCGCCCGTTGCCCTCGAACGGCCGGCCGGTGGCGTCGGCGCGGGCGGTCGGGTAGATCGCGTCCTCGGGCAGGTTGGCGCCGAGCCCGAACATTGCCACGGCCGCGCGGCGCGCGTAGTCCATGCCGTAGGCGCCGCCGTCGCGCGACACGCGCCAGCCCGTGCTGCCCGCCACGCTCTTGCGCGAGTTGGCGGCGATGGCTGCCAATGCTGCCGTGGCGCCCTCCTGCACCGCGCGGGCCGTCGAGGGTTCGAGCACCGTAGTCTTGAACGGCTCGCCGGGGCGGATGCCCATGCGCAGCATCCTGTCGACCATTGCGTCGTCATCGGGCGAAGGCGGGTTGCCCTGCAGCAGCGCGGCCAGGCGGCTGAAATAAGCCTGCGCGTCCATGGCGGCCACCTGCTCGACGGGCGGCGTTTCGGTATCGACCAGCGTGGCGCGCGGCGCCGCCGGCGGCAGGCTGCGCGTGCCCTTGCGCCAGGCCGACAGCGGCACCAGCCGGAACTGGTCCTGCAGGCGATGCACATTGCCGTAGTCGGGCTTGCCATTGGTCTGGATGCGGCCGATCACCCAGACCATGTCGGTAGGCGCGCGGATTTCCCTGACGCCCTTGGGCAGCGTGCCCTCCCAGTCCGGGCCGACGATCGCGAACGCGCCGCGCTTCGTGCCGGTGGTGCGTTTGCCCGGCGCGGCAAACACGTTGCTCCAGGCGTCGAGCATCTGCATCACGTAATAGCGTCCGGCGGTGTCCGGCACCGACATGACCACCGGTTCCTTCGAGAGGTCCAGCCACGCGGTGGAGTACAGCGTATCGGCGTTGGGGCTGACCACGTCGGCGAACGAGGCGTCCGGGAAGACGCGCTTGTGCGAGAACGTGTTGGCTGGCACCCGCGCGGTCATGACCTCGCGCGTGACATCCATCAGGACAAGCGGATAGCCGAAGGTGAACACTTCGGCGGAGAGCGCCTTCATGGCCTGATCGGACGGCGGCTGCTCCACGGGCGGCGTGGCAGCGACGGGTTCCGGCGCGGACGCGCAGGCTGAAAGCAAGGCGGCAAGCGCGACCACGCTTGCCAGTTGGCGGACTGATCGGATCATGACCCCGTTTCCCTTTGGAGTGGCAGCCTTCCGGGCAGACGTGTCACGACGTCGGGGGCACGTGTAGCTCCGGAGGCGCATCTATTCCGGACGAATGATGTGCCGCGGGTTTCCCCCTGTCAATGACCCCACGCGGCGGTTCCGGGCGAAAGCGAACACTGGTGCGGGAGCCGGGCCGGACGAGGGTCCGGCTGCTGTGCCTGAAACTGCACGCAGGAGGGAAGGCCGGGGAAAAATGCGCAAGGACGCGGACAAGACGGACAACGACGGACAAAGAAAAAGGGCTTCCGTTTCCGGAAGCCCTTCCTCACTGCATAGGTGGCGCGGCTGGCAGGATTCGAACCCACGACCCCTTGGTTCGTAGCCAAGTACTCTATCCAACTGAGCTACAGCCGCACGCGAGGCCCGAATTATATAGAAACTGATTTGGCGCGCAAGTGTTTTTTGACTGATTTGAAAAGCCGCGCCTCACCATCGGTAACGCGCCCCCACCGTCGCGCCCGCATTCCGCCCGCCCCGCGCCTTGAACCAGACCTTCATGCCCGTGTTCGAGCGGCTCTGCGCACCCACGTTGAACGAGAACAGTCCGCGCAGCAGGTCGGTGTCGATCCGCGTGCCGTTGATGTTGATGGTCCGGGCCCGGTTGTCCTGCCACCAGTCGGCCTCGACGAACGGATAGACGCCGTTCAGCCGCGTGGGCTTGGAGCTGTACAGCCGCACCGCCAGGCCGGTGGCGCTGGCCTCGCCGGGCGCGGCATCCCAGTTGCCGGGCACGGGCGCCATGCCGGGCCGGTAGGCCATTTCCACGCGCGACTGCAGTGTCAGGCCGCTGCGCGCGAGCGGCGCGTCAAGGGCCAGCGCCATGCTGCGCACGCGGCTGTCCACGAAATTGGAGCCGGATGAGCCGTCGTCCACGTGCAGCAGCGGCTCGCGCGGCGCGCTGCGATAGCGCTCGACCACCCGGTCGATCGACGCCAGGTTGATGACCACCGGCTCGGCCTCCACCGGCATCTGCCGGTCCGGCATGCGCGAGGCATGCACGGGGATCGGCAGGTCCGGCTCGTCGTTCTCGACAACCAGGCGCGGCGGCAACAGGCTCATGGCGGGGTCCGGAGCCGCACTGGGCGCCATGGCGGGTGGCGCGGCCGCTTCGATCAGCGGCGGCTCCTCGCCAAACGGCGGCCCGTCCGCGAACGCCCGGGCCTGCGCGGCCGCACAGGCAAGCAGCATGAACACGAGGCACAGGGGGAGACCAGGATGATGCACGGGATGCGCCGGCATGCGGCACCCCCGCCCGGACTCGCGCCCGGTGCTCTCCTCTCTCCCGCACAGCAACAGTACGGACATGTTGACCACCCTCGCCGGACGTTGTTCGAACCATGCCCGGTCAGTTTGAGCATAGGTCAAAGGCTTGCGCTTGGTTAGCGCCGAATGTGGGATCGGACGCCGGACAGGAGGATGAGAAACTGGTTGCGGTGGAAGTGGTGGTTTGGGTGTTTGTGGTGATTCAAGGCGGTTTGGCTTTGGCGGTTTTCCGCCTGGCCCACGCCGGCCCTCACCCCCAGCCCCTCTCCCGCAGGCGGGAGAGGGAGCAAACCATCAGGGCTTGATGTAACGCCCAGCAACTCCCCTTTCGGAACCGTAAACGAAAAAACCCCCGCTCTTGCGAGCGAGGGTTTCGAATTTGGTGCCCAGAAGAGGACTCGGTCACCCATGCGCGACCCCGGGATTGCGCTGGCAAGCGCAATCCGTTCGAGTCCCCCGGGCAGTCCGCAGGGA
>NZ_SGXM01000001.1 GCF_004217045.1 Cupriavidus agavae | reverse complement strand
CGAATCTTTACGGCTTCCGGGCTGCCTCGCCCCGAAACCGGCGCCCCATGCATTCTTGCCGTCAATGTTTACGCGGTGACGCAACAGAACCCTTCTGACAACCGTCGTCACGGAACGAACATTGAAAAGCCCCGCGTCATGCGGGGCTTTGTCCAAGCGGGGCAGGAACGCGCACCGAGCGCTTTCCACAAAGGCCAACGCCACCCAGGGGGTGGCGTTGGTTTCAATCTCTGGTACGGGTGGGGCATCACCAGTTTGGGCCCAAAGGGCTTGGCGGCACCTGGCAAAGCCAGGTTGGGAGCGGCTGGTCCAACCGTGTATGCGTGGAGTATAGCAAGCAAGGGAGATTTGGGTCAAATGCCGTATGAAGCATTTCTAGCGACGCTCTCGGGACCTCGAAGCAGTGTCTACAAGCGCGTCTTCCGTACCTTGAATCCAGCCGAAACCGGCGGTGCCGTGCTTTGGGGGCAGGCCATGGGCATGGCGCTGCAGTCCCTCATGCTGACATTTGAAGTCACGCTCCGCAATCGCATTCATGTAAGCCTGTCACGTCAAATGTCGGAGAAAAGCGGGCAGGTTTCTGACTCCTTTCCTTGGTACGACCATCAAATGGTCTCGCTCAGGCTGCAAGGAGCAACCTTCGACAAAGTCGAGGCGTTGCTCTGCGACGAGAATCAGCGTCGACTTGCGGTCCTGCCTTCGCCGGACAGTGTGGTGGCCAAACTCTCGTTCGGAGTCTGGCCTAACATCCTGGAACAGCAGCTTCCCAACCCTGTGATTCAGGCGCGGACATTTCGCGAGGTCTTCGCCCACTATCCCAAGAAGCCCCAGAAACACTGGAACCATGCCGACAACCGCAAGGCAGCTATCGACATGGTGAAGGACGTCAAGGGGTGGCGTAACCGCATCGCGCACTGCAAACCGGTTTGGACGGAAGGTTGGTTTCGGAGCAGCGCGACGCAACATTGGAGCGAGGTGCTGGATCGCGTTAGAAGTCGCCGTGCTGGAATGTTGGGCCTGCTTGACTGGATGTGTCCCCAGACGGTGCAAATCTACAGGCGGAGCTACAGCGGCCGGTTGTTCGACGAATTGGCGACGCAGCAAGCCGTGTTGGCGCATATTCGGGAGCCTCACGTGCCAGACTCAGGTCCGCGGTATGCACAAGGTGACCTCGACGAGTTGAGGGCGTATCAGGCGCGACGCTGACTGACTGCTCATGGGCATCATCGTTTCGCCAGTTTCCATGCAACGATGTTCGACCCTAGAAGGCTTTGCGACGTCCCGGCGCCGCACTGTTGTTATGGAGAGCGGCGCGCTACGCAACGCCTCGCTCTCACTGACGCCGGGAAATCTTGACGGCGCACTGCCTCGCCGCGCAACAGCGGCAGCAGGAGTCGATGATCGAAATCAATTGCCCGTGTACGTGTCGCCGCCCACCGCCCCGAACCGCCATGACAACCGTCCGGCCGCCTGCTTTACCAGCGTGGCTACGTCTCCGTTCAGTCCGCTGTCGAAACTGCCGCTGCTGCCCATGGCTGCGATGACCAGGGCGAGGGTGCCCGTGTGGTCGAAGACCGGTGCGGCGAGGGTGTCGATGCCGGGGATGGGGTGGCTCAGCGCCTGTTCCAGGCCGGCGTCGCGGATCGCTTGCCAGCGCGCGGCGAGGTCGGGTGGGGCGCCCGTGGCGGCGCCGGCCATGCGGATGGCGTCGTCATCCAGTGCCTGCCGGCGGGTCTCGTCGGGCAGGTGCGCGGCGAAGGTGCGGCCGATGGCGGTGTTGACCATCGACAGTACCGTGCCCACGCGCAGGCTCACGTGCTGGGGACGGGGGGATTCTTCCAGCCGGATGATCGTGGGACCGAGCGGGCCGAGCACCGCCATCGCCACGGAGAGGCCGGTGGCGTGTGCCAGGCCGATGACTTCGGGCTCGGCCTCGCGGGTGGGCGAGAGTCGTTGCAGCGCCATCAGGCCCAGGTCCAGCGCCAGCGTGCCGGCCTCGAAATCGCCGTCGGCATTGCGCGACAGCAGGCCGATCTTCTGCAGGCTGACCAGGTGCGGGAATGCCTTGGCCGGAGCCATGCCGGCGGCGCGGGCCAGTTCGCCGAGCGACAGCGGACGCCCCGCGTCGGCCAGTGCGTCGAGCAGTTGGCCGGTGTTGTCGAGCGACTGGATGCCGCGCTGGGGCTTGCTGTCGTCGGGGCCGTTCATGCGCGCTCCGGGGTTTGCGGGATGGCGTCGAGCGCCGCGCGCATGGCTCGCGCCACCGGGCCGTGCCAGTCCACATCGATCGTGCCGGTGGAGCCGATCGCGGTCAGCACCAGCCGCAGCACGCCCCCGGCGCCGATGAGCGGCATGGCCAGGCTGCTGACGGCGGGGCTGGGGGTGTCGATGCTGTGTTCCATGCCGCGTTGGCGGATGGGTTCGAGCGTGCTGGCGAAGCGCGCCAGCGCGTCGGGCGAGGCGATGGGCTGCTGCTGGCGCCAGATCGGCTGCCAGTGGATGTCGGGCTGGAAGGCGCAGTAGGTGCGGCCCGTCGCGGTGGCCGCCAGCGCCATGACCGTACCGACATGAAGGTTCACATGGAGCGGGGTGCCGGCCGGCACGTAGTGGACGATGGTCGGGCCTTGGGCGGTGGGCAGGCTGATCGCCATGTTGCAGCCGATCTCGCGCGCCAGCGCCTGTACGCGCGGTACGGCGGCGCGGTACGCGGGCTGGTGGTCGAGGTGGAGCATGCCGAGCCGCAACGCCAGCGGGCCGGGTTCGTAGCCGCCATCGAGATGGTCGCGCTTGATCAGGCCGAGCCGCGTGAGGCTGACCAGGTAGGTATGCGCCTGTGCCGGGGCGATCTGGGCGGCCGCGGCGAGTTCGGCGAGGGCGAGCGGGCGCCGCGCGTCGGCCAGCGCCTGCAGCAGGCGGCCGCCAACCTCCACGCTCTGGATGCCGCGCTGGGTCTTGCCTGATTCGGTCGATACGCCCGGGGGTCGTGCCATGGGAGGGAGGCGCTGCGCAAAGCGCACATGGTAAGCGATACGGATAGGGGTTTGCCCTGCTTAGCGAATGACAATAACGTTTGCCATTGACTAAAAATAGTCGTTTTCCTAAGATTTATCCACTCATTCCCCATATCGACGATAAAGAGGCAGCCCCATGGCAAAAGCGTTCGCATCCCAGGCCGACCTGGAAGCCAAGCAGATCACGTTCACGAAGCTTTCGGAAAACGCCTATGCCTATACGGCCGAGGGTGACCCGAATTCGGGCGTGATCGTTGGCGACGACGGCGTGATGATCATCGACACCACCGCCACGCCAGCCATGGCGCAGGACCTGATCGCGCGCATCCGGGAGGTCACGGACAAGCCGATCAAGTACGTGGTGCTGTCGCACTATCACGCGGTGCGGGTGCTGGGCGCGTCGGCGTACTTCGCCGAGGGCGCGCAGCAGATCATTGCCAGCCGGGGCACGTACGAGATGATCGTCGAGCGTGGCGAGGCCGACATGAAATCTGAGATCGAGCGCTTTCCGCGGCTGTTCGCCGGCGTGGAGACGGTGCCGGGCCTGACCTGGCCGACGCTGGTGTTCGAGAAGGAAATCACGCTGTTCCTGGGCAAGCTGGAGGTACGGATCGCGCATCTGGGCGCCGGGCACACCAAGGGCGACACCGTGGTCTGGCTGCCGCAGCAGAAGGTGCTGTTCTCGGGCGACCTGGTGGAATACGACGCCGCGTGCTACTGCGGCGATGCACAGCTCGAACAGTGGCCGGCCACGCTCGACGCGCTGGCGGCGCTGGCGCCCGAGAAGCTCGTACCGGGCCGGGGGCCGGCGCTGACCAACCCTGGCGAGGTGGCCAAGGGCCTGGCCTACACCAAGGATTTCGTCACCACGCTGCTGCAGGCCGGGCGCGAGGCGGTGGCAGGCAAGATGGACCTGAAGGCCGCCATGGCCCATACGCGCAAGTCGATGGACCCGAAGTTCGGCCAGGTGTTCATCTACGAACACTGCCTGCCGTTCGATGTGTCGCGTGCGTTCGACGAGGCGGCCGGGATCACGCATCCGCGCATCTGGACGGCCCAGCGGGACCAGGAGATGTGGACGGCGCTGCAGGGGTAGGACCGGGCAGCAAGATTAGCAGAGAACAAGAGATAACAAGACACAGCGGCACGGAGACAGCATGGAAACCGATTACCAGCGGCAGACCTACGCCTACGCGCCGTGCGCCGAACAGCAGCCGGGGCGGTGCGCGGAGGCACCGCATCCCGTGGTGGTGGTCGGTGCCGGGCCGGTGGGGCTTGCCACGGCCATCGACCTCGCGCGGCAGGGCGTGCCGGTGATCCTTGTGGACGATGACTGCACGCTGTCCACCGGCTCGCGGGCGATCTGCTTCGCCAAGCGCACGCTCGACATCTTCGACCGGCTCGGCTGCGGCGACCGCATGGTGGACAAGGGCGTGCGCTGGCACGTCGGCAAGGTGTTCCTGCGCGACCAGAAAGTCTACGAGTTCGACCTGCTGCCCGAATCGGGCCACCGGCGCCCCGCGTTCATCAATCTGCAGCAGTATTACGTGGAGGGCTACCTGCTGGATCTGGCGCGGTCGTTGCCGAACATCGAGATACGCTGGAAGAGCCGCGCGGTGGCCGCCAGCCAGCACGCCGGCCACGTGGCGCTGACCATCGAGACGCCGGACGGCTGCTACCCCTTGCGTGCCCGCTACGTGGTGGCCGCCGACGGCGCCCGCAGCGCGCTGCGCAAGATGCTGGGGCTGGAGAGCCACGGCCATACCTTCCGCGACCGCTTCCTGATTGCCGATGTGAAGATGGACGCGCCGTTCCCGCCCGAGCGCTGGTTCTGGTTCGATCCGCCGTTTCATCCCAACCAGTCGGTGCTGCTGCACCGGCAGCCCGACAACGTCTGGCGCATCGACTTCCAGCTAGGCTGGGACGCCGACCCGGTGGCCGAGAAGGCGCCCGAGAAGGTCATTCCGCGGGTGCGGGCGCTGCTCGGCGCCGATGCGCAGTTCGAGCTGGAGTGGGTCAGCGTCTACACGTTCTCGTGCGTGCGCATGGACACCTTCCGGCATGGCCGCGTGCTGTTCACCGGCGATGCCGCCCACGGCGTGTCGCCATTCGGCGCGCGCGGGGCCAACAGCGGCGTGCAGGATGCCGAGAACCTGGCCTGGAAGCTGGCCTACGTGCTGCAGGGCAAGGCGCCCGACAGCCTGCTCGATACCTACGCCAGCGAGCGCGAGGCCGCCGCCGACGAGAACATCCGCCACTCCACGCGTTCGACTGATTTCATCACGCCCAAGAGCGCAGTGAGCCGGGTGTTCCGCGATGCCGTGCTGACGCTGGCGCGCGACCATGCCTTCGCGCGGCAACTGGTCAACAGCGGGCGGCTGTCGGTGCCGGCCGTGCTGCACGACTCACCGCTCAATACGCCCGATGCGGAAGGGTTTGCCGGCGCGATGGCGCCCGGCGCGGCCTGCGTGGACGCACCGGTGGCCGATGCGGGCGGCCGGCCGTGGCTGCTGCAGCATCTGGGCGATGGCTTCGTGGTGCTGATCTTCGGCGCGCCGGCCGGGCTCGATACGTCTACGGTCGGTGCGCTGCGGCAGTTGCAGCACGGCGGCATCCCGCTGCGCGTGGTGTTCGTGACCGACGCGGCCATCTCGGCGTCGGTGCCGGCCTGGCCCGGCGCCACGGTGCTGCGCGATGCCGAGGGCCTTGCGGCGCGCCGCTACGACGCCCGCGCGGGCACCTGCTACCTGATCCGCCCTGACCAGCACGTCTGCGCCCGCTGGCGCCAGGTGGACGTTGCGCCACTCGGCGAGGCGCTGGCGCGGGCCACGGGCCAGCCGGTGGCCGTGCCGGCACGGTCTGCACCGTCCGCCCCGGCCGCCCCGGCCCTGGCCTGACCGACCCGCACAGACACCCATGCCGCTCAATACCGCCCCCAATCTCGCGCGCCCCGACGACTTCTACGAGGCACTGATCGAGATGCACCGCGACCTCGACGAGGCCCGCAGCCAGGCCGCCAATGCGCGCCTGATCCTGCTGCTGGCCAACCATATCGGCGATCACGAGACCTTGCTCGACGCACTGCGGCTGGCCCGCGAGGCCGCGGCGACCTGACCGTCACGCCGGGCCGGATGCTTCACAGCGGCGCGGCGCATCCCCAACCTGGCGCATCGACGCCCGCCGGCTGTGCACCGGCGGCGAAAATCCATTTGTTTCATGGTTATCCATGATGGAACACTTGTTGCTCAATGACTAGCATTGCAACAGTTGATGCTTTCCATCGAGAGGAGTGATGCCATGATCCCGTCCGCAATCCGTTCCGCCGTCCTGCTGGCCGCCACCGTGGGCGCCGGACAGGCGCTTGCCGCCGATGCCGCAGCCGTGGCCGCCAGTCCCACGCTGACCAAGATCAGGCAGGCCGGGGCGATTTCGATCGGGCACCGCACCTCGTCCATCCCGTTTTCGTACTACGACGCCAACCAGAAGGTGGTCGGCTTCGCGCAGGACATCTGCGACCGCGTGGTGGATGCGGTGCGCAAGGAGACCGGCACGCCGAACCTGCAGGTGCGCATGGTGCCGGTGACGTCGCAGAACCGCATGTCGCTGGTGCAGAACGGCACGGTGGACCTCGAATGTGGCGTCACCACCAACCTCAAGGCGCGCCAGCAGCAGGTGGCGTTCTCGACCACGTACTTCGTGGCCGGCACGCGGCTGCTGGTGAAGAAGGGCAGCCCGATCCGCGATTTCGGCGACCTGTCGGGCAAGAGCGTGGTGACCAATGCCGGCACCACGTCCGAGCGCATCCTGCGCAGGCTCAACGACGAGAAGGGCGCCAACATGACGATCCAGAGCGCGAAGGACTACGGGGAATCGTTCCTGATCCTGCAGTCGGGGCGCGCCGCGGCGTTCATGATGGATGACGTGCTGCTGTCCGGCGCCCGCACGCTGGCGCCCCGGCCCGACGAGTGGGCGGTGGTCGGCACGCCGCAGTCGTTCGAAGCCTACGGCTTCATGATGCGCAAGGACGATCCGGGCTTCAAGCAGGTGGTGGACGGCGCGATGAGCGGCCTGATGCGCAGCGGCGAGATCAACGCGCTGTACGCCAAGTGGTTCCAGAAGCCCGTGCCGCCGAAGAACCTGTCGTTCGACCTGCCGCAGAACGAACAGGTCAGGAAGGCCTATTCGAACCCGGGCGACGAGGCGTTCGAATAGGCGCCGACCGGCGCCTCAGCCCCCGCGCTCGGGCAGGTAGGCGCCGGTGCGCTGGAGCTGGCCCTCGGTCTGCTCCAGCACGCGGATCGCGCCCTTGCCCTTGCGCGCCAGCAGTTGCTCGACCAGCGCCTCGACCATCGTCACGCCAGACGTGATCGACGGGAAGAACGACGGGCTGTCCACGGCGAACAGCAGCGTCACATCGGCTTGGAGCGCGATGGGCGCCACGGTGCTGTCGGTCAGCGCCACCACCTTGCAGCCCGCCTCGCGCGCCGCCGTGGCCACGCGCAGGCTCTCGTGCGAGTACGGGGCGAAGCCGGCCACGAGCACGGCATCCCTGGGGCCGAGCGCGCGGAGTTCCATCTCCAGCGTGCCGGCATCGCCCCGGATCAACCGTACCGAGCTGCGGAACAGCCCATAGATATAGTGGAAGGTGAAGGCAATCGGAAAGCACGAGCGGAAGCCCGCCACGTGCACCGTGGGCGCGGCGGCGAGCACGTCGGCGGCCAGCGGCAGCGTGTCGGCATTGTTGGCCAGCAGCGCGTCGAGGTTGTGATGCTGGATCTCGACCATTTCGGCCAGCATGCGGCCCGGCCCGCTGGGCTTGTCCGATGCCTGCACCACCTTGCGCGCCCGGCGCGCGTACGGCTGGCGGCCATCGTCGCGCACTGCTTCGACGAACAGTTCGCGCAGCGCCTGCCAGCCCTCGAAGCCGAGCGACTGCGACAGCCGTACCAGCGTGGCCGGCTGCACGCCGGCGTTGGCGGCAACCTTGCGCATCGACTGCAGCGCGATGTCGCGCGGATGGTCGAGCAGATAGCGCACGCCGCCCTGGAACTGCACACTCAGGTTCGGGAAGTCATTGCGCAACTGCGTGAGCAGGGCGTCGAGGGTTTGCGGCGGGGATGCGGGATGGGCGGACATCTGGCGGCGAAAGACAGGAGTTGCAACGATTGTTGCACAGGTCGGAGGAGCCGGGTCCCCTGATCTTTGGTGCATTTGTATCGTTAAGCCCAAAACATGAAACGATTGTTGCATTAATTCCCGTCCGTTCCTATACTGGCCTCAGCCGGCAGCGCGCCGGCGATTCCCACATTCCTCGCCATGACGCACGTATTCCACCGTAATCCCAAGCAAGCACTGCCCGTTGCCGTTGGCGGCCGGGGTATCGAATTGTTCGACAGCGAGGGTCGCCGCTACCTCGACGCCTCGGGCGGCGCGGCGGTGTCGTGCCTGGGCCACGGCCATCCGCGCGTGATCGAGGCGATCAAGGCGCAGGTGGATACGCTGGCCTATGCCCATACCTCGTTTTTCACGACCGAAGTCTCGGAGACGTTGGCGCGGACGCTGGCCGACGCCGCGCCCGGCGACCTGAACCATGTCTACTTCGTCTCGGGCGGCTCCGAGGCCGTGGAGGCCGCGCTGAAGCTCGCGCGTCAGTATTTCGTGGAAGCCGGCCAGCCGCAGCGCCGCCACTTCATCGCGCGCCGGCAGAGCTACCACGGCAACACGCTCGGCGCGCTTGCGATTGGCGGCAACGCCTGGCGCCGCGAGCCGTTCCTGCCGTTGCTGGTGCCCGCGCACCACGTGGCGCCGTGCTACGCCTACCGCGACCAGGCCGCCGGGGAGAGCGACCAGCAATACGTCCAGCGGCTGGCCGACGAACTCGAAGCGAAGATTCTCGAACTCGGCCCGGATTCGGTGGCCGGATTCGTGGCCGAGACGGTGGTGGGCGCCACGGCCGGCGCGGTGCCGCCGGTGGCGGACTACCTCAAGCGCATCCGTGCGGTCTGCGACAAGTACGGCGTGCTGCTGATCCTGGACGAGGTGATGTCCGGCATGGGCCGCACCGGCTACCTGTTCGCCTGCGAGGAAGACGGCGTGGTGCCCGACATCGTCACCATCGCCAAGGGCCTCGGCGCGGGGTACCAGCCGATTGGCGCGATGCTGTCGACGGCGCGCATCTACGAGACGATCGTCTCGGGCAGCGGCTTCTTCCAGCACGGCCATACCTATATCGGCCACGCCACGGCCTGCGCGGCGGCGCTGGCGGTGCAGCGGACGATTGCCGAGGACCGGCTGCTCGAAAACGTACTGGCGCGCGGCGAGCAACTGCGCGGCCGGCTGCGCGAGGCGCTCGGCAACCATCCCAATCTGGGCGACGTGCGCGGGCGCGGGCTGTTCGTCGGCGTGGAGTTCATCGCCGACCGTGCCACCAAGGCGCCGCTCGACCCGGCGCGCAGGACGCACGCAGCACTCAAGCGCACGTGCATGGATCACGGGCTGCTGGTCTATCCGATGGGCGGCACGGTCGACGGCGTGCGGGGCGACCACGTGCTGTTTGCGCCGCCGTTCATCTGCACGGCAGCCGACATCGACAATATCGTCGACCGATTCGCGCAGGCCGTGCACGCGGTGCTGCCGGCCTGAGGACAAGATCACCATGACGAACGACACGATTCGCCGCCCCTTTGCGCTGGCGGTGGCGCCGAACGGCGCGCGCAAGACTCACGCCGACCATGCCCGGCTGCCGGTTTCGCCGGCCGAACTGGCCCGCTGCGCCCGCGAGTGCGTGGACGCCGGCGCCGCAATGATCCACCTGCACGTGCGCCGGCCCGACGCCACGCACAGCCTCGAAGTTGCCGACTACGAGCCGGCCATTGCCGCCGTGCGCCAGGCGGTGGGCAACGCGCTGGTACTCCAGCTGACCACCGAAGCCGTGGGCATCTACCAGCCCGCCCAGCAGATCGCCACCATCCGCGCGCTGCGCCCGGAGGCAGCGTCGGTCGCCGTGCGCGAGCTGGCGCCCGACGCCGCCGCGCTGCCGGCCGCCGAAGCGTTCTTCCACTGGATGCACCGCGAGCACGTGGTAGCGCAGTACATCCTCTACGACGCCAACGACGTGCACCGCTACGCCGCGCTGCGCGCCAGCGGCGTGATCCCCGAGGGGCGCCACTGGGTGCTGTTCGTGCTGGGCCGCTATTCGGCCGGCCAGAAGTCTGCGCCCGCCGACCTGCTGCCGTTCCTGGCCGCCTGGCAGGAAACGGGGCTCGCCAGCGCCGGCATCGAATGGGCCGTGTGCGCCTTCGGCAAGCAGGAAGCCGACTGCGCCGCAGCGGCCGTACTACTTGGCGGACACGCCCGGATCGGCTTCGAGAACAACATGGCCCTGCCCGATGGAGCGATGGCCCCGGACAACGCGGCACTGCTGGCAGCGGTCCGCCGCCCGCTGGAGGGCTTGGGGTACGCGGCGGTGACGGCGGAGGGGATGCGGGGGTGGTTTGATTGAGTGAGGATTGGCGCGCCATTCAGCCGGGCATGCTGGTGTCCGATGCGGAATGGCGATTCTTGTGCTGAAAGAAGAGCGTGCGCTGGGAGATAACGTGCTCGATATGCCGGAACGGAATGCTATTGTTGAACTCGTGATGTGCCCAGACGATGCTCGCAATGATGTCCGTGAACTGTAGCGGCAGGCATATATTGCTCTCCCACGGCGTTGTCTGGAGCGACGTGGCAGCGTCTCGCACAGCTAGCTCCAGCCGGAGGTAATCATGCATGAAATGCTTTAGTTGGTCCTTCATCGAGCGGGCGTCGGGAATGAACGACACCGATCTATGGTCGGCCATGACATCAAGCAGAAGCATCCGTGTCATGTAGTGATACAGGCCATTGGGGTGCGCGCGGAACGCGTCGGAAACGTTGGTCTTGCGGGCCGTGATTGCCCGGAGCTGGATAGTGTGACCGGCCGAGGCAGCTTTGGCGATATCGCTGGCGAATCGGCAGCGCTCGGTGGCCGACATCTGTACGGCCTTGAGTTCGTTTGACAAGGCCCGGCCGCGCTTCTTGTACAGACCGCGTACAGGGCGGCTGAGATTGGCTTCATCGCCATCCGCAATGACAACGGCGGCCAGCGTGAAGTGCCGGCTGGAGCCACCCTGCTGATAGGGTTTGTCGAGCTGCCAGCCGAGGCAGCCGCACTCGTCGAGATAGATCGTGATGGCCATATGAAAATAGCCTCCCCAAAGGGAGGCTACCGAAAGGGATGCGGTACCCAGGTCTGACGCACTCAAAGTACGCTTACGATTACGACGCCATTTGTCGCAGGGGCCCTGGGCCGTCGAAGCAGTTTAAACCGCCGCGTCGCTACAGGACCGATATTGGCCGTTCACCGGTGGTCCGTCAATATGCGCGGAGCGCTTTCAGATTTGTCTCAAATCACCGCGCCGCCACCTCCTCCTGCCACCAGCCGC
Source organism: Cupriavidus agavae (assembly GCF_004217045.1). Taxonomy (GTDB): domain Bacteria; phylum Pseudomonadota; class Gammaproteobacteria; order Burkholderiales; family Burkholderiaceae; genus Cupriavidus; species Cupriavidus agavae. Next base: position 2,449,713 of record NZ_SGXM01000001.1, on the reverse strand, counting down.
CGCCCAGCGCCTGCATCAGCGCCGCCGAGTCTGCCAGTCTTGCGGTGCGGGCCTGGGCGAGGTCGAGGGCGGCTTGGCGGGCCTGGCGTTCGGCGTCGATCACGGTGAACTGGCTGACGCCGCCGAGGCGGTATTGCTCGCTGACGATGGCAAGCGTGTCGCGGGTCTGCTTCGCGTTGACGGCGCGGGCCTGGAGCGTGGCGGCGTCGGCGTCGAGGGCGCGCAGGGTGTCGGCCACGTTCTGCAGGCCCTGCAGCACGGCCTGCCGGTAGGCGCCGAGCGACTGCTCGTACGCCGCCTCCTTGGCGCGTTTCTGGGCGCGCAGTTCGCCGCCGTGGAACACCGGCTGCACCACGCCGGCCGCCAGGCTCCAGATGTTGAAGCTGCCGAACAGGTCGCGCATGCGCATCTCCTGCGTGCCGCCGCTGGCGGTCAGCGTGATCTGCGGATAGAGGTTGGCGGTGGCCACGCCGATGTTTGCCGATGCCTGGTGCAGCAGTGCTTCGGCGGCGCGGATGTCGGGGCGCCGGCGTGCAAGCTCGGAGGGCAGGCTGACCGGCAGTGACTCGGGCAGTTGCAGGGTGTCGAGCCGGAACTCGGGAAGCTGCGCGCTGGCGGGCGTCTGGCCGGTGTAGACGGCGAGCTGGTGGCGCGTGGCGTCGAGCTGTTGCGAGAGGCCGGGGATCAGCGCCTCGGTCTGCGCGAGTTCGGCTTGCTGGCGCTGCACGTCCACGCGCGCCACGCCGCCGAGGTCGAAACGCTGGCGCAGGATGCCGAGCTGCCGCCGCTGGGCCTCGGCGATGGCCGTGGTGTCGGCCAGTTGGGCGCGCAGCCCGGCCTCGCGGATGGCAGTGGTCGCCACGTTCGCCGCGAGCGACAGCCGCGCTGCCTCAAGCTCGAAGCGCTGGTAGTCCACGGCGGCCTGCAGCCCCTCCAGTTCGCGGCGCTGCCCGCCGAACAGGTCGAGCGCGTAGGAGACCTGGACGCTGGCGTTGTAGAGCGTGAATGGCCCGGGGCTCGGCAGTTGCGTGATGCCGACGGATTGCAGGTTGACCTGCTGCCGCGTGGCGTCGAACTTCGCATCGACCTGCGGGAACTGCGTGGCGCCGGTGCGCGCGGCCAGGTTCTCCTGCGCCTCGCGCAGCCGTGCGCTGGCCTGGGTCAGCGTCGGGCTGGCCGTGAGCGCCAGGCGGATGGTTTCGTCGAGCTGCGGATTGCGGAACAGCGTCCACCATTGCGCCGGCACGTCGCCCGGCGCGAGCGACTGGGCGGGGTAGCCGGCAGCCGCCAGTTGCGCAGGCTGCGGGCCCGCCGTGTAGCGGGCATCGGGTACGGCATCGGGTGCGCGGAAGTCGGGGCCGACCGCGCAGCCCGCCGCCAGCAGAGTCGCCAGCAGCGGCACCAGTTTCGAAGCGTTGAGCATGGCATGCCCTCCGGTCAGTCGAGCGTGCGCTTGTAGAAGCGCACCGCGATGGTCATGACGATGGCCGTGAACAGCAGCACGGGCCAGACGTTGGGCCACAGTTCCACCCACCCGCTGCCCTTGAGCATGATGCTGCGGATCATGCGGTTGAAATACGTCATCGGCAGTACGTTGCCAATCCACTGCGCCCAGGCCGGCATGCCCGCGAACGGGAACATGAACCCGGACAGCAGGATGTTGGGCAGGAAGTAGAAGAACGTCAGCTGCACCGCCTGGAGCTGGTTGCTGGCCAGCGACGACAGCGTGATGCCCACCGTCAGGTTGGCGGCGATGAACAGCAGCGCCGCCATATAGACGGCCACCACCGAGCCGAGGAACGGCACCGCGAACACGAAGTGCGCGGCCAGCACGATGATGGTGGCCTGGATCAGGCCGATGAAGATGTACGGCACGATCTTGCCCGAGATCACCTCGATGGGCTGCACGGGCGTGGCCAGCAGGTTCTCCATCGTGCCGCGCTCGCGTTCGCGCGTCATCGCCAGGCCGGTCATCATCACCATCGTCATGGTCAGGATCACGCCCATCAGGCCGGGCACGATGTTGTACTGGGTGATGCCTTCGGGGTTGTAGAGCCGGTGGACATTGACGTCGAAGGCCGGTTTGCCGCCCGCCAGCGGCGCCAGCGCGCCTTTCAGGTCGATGCGCGCGACGCTCGCAGGCAGTTGCGCCAGCGCGCCGATGGCCGGCCCGGTGGCGGAGGGATCGGTGGCGTCGGCCTCGACGAGGATCGACGGGCGGTCGCCGTGCAGCAGCCGGCGCGAGAAATCGGCCGGGATGCTGACCACGAACTGCACGTCGCCGCGTTCCAGCGCCTCGCGCCCGGCGGCCTCGTCCGGCATGGTGCGCACCACCTTGAAATACGTGGTGTTCTCCAGCGCGGCGATGAACGTGCGCGAGAAATCGCTGTGCTCGGCCACGATCACGGCCGTGGGCATGTGGCGCGGGTCGCTGTTGATGGCGAAGCCGAACAGCAGCAGCTGGACGATCGGCAGCCCGACGATCATGCCGAACGTGATCCGGTCGCGCCGTAGCTGCAGGAATTCCTTGAGCACGATGCTCCACCAGCGCTGCGCTGAGAAGCCGTGGCGCGCGCCCTGGCGGCGGGAGGTGGCGTTCATGCGGCCCCCTTGCCTGGTGCGGCGGCCTGCGGCGGCGTGGCGGCCATGTTGTCCTGCGCGCCGCCCATCATGTGGATGAACACGTCCTCCAGGCTGGTCTGCGTCTCGGCCAGGCGCTGGTCGGCCCCGGCGAGCCGTTTCAGCGTCTGTTCGAGCTGGCCCGCGTCGCGGCCGGTCACGTGCAGCGCGGTGCCGAACGCCACGGTCTGGTCCACGCCGGGCTGGCCCTGCAGGCGCGCCGACAGGTCGGCCAGGTTGCCGCCCTCGATGCTCCATGTGCTCAGATGCTGGCCCGCCACCACTTCGTCGGCCGTGCCCTGCGCCAGCAGCTTGCCGTAGGCGATGTAGGCGAGCTTGTGGCAGCGCTCGGCCTCGTCCATGTAGTGCGTGCTGACCAGCACCGAGATGCCGCGTGCGGCAAGCTGGTGGAGTTGCTCCCAGAAGTCGCGGCGCGCCTTGGGGTCCACGCCGGCCGTGGGTTCGTCGAGCAGCAGCAGGCGCGGCTCGTGCAGCAGGCAGGCGGCCAGCGCCAGGCGCTGCTTCCAGCCGCCGGACAGCGAGCCGGCCAGCTGCTCGGCGCGCGATTGCAGCCCGAGGTCTTCCAGCGCGCGGTCCACCACGGCCTTGCGGTCCGGCATCTCGTAGACGCGGGCCACGAAGTCGAGGTTCTCGCGGATCGACAGGTCTTCCCAGTACGAGAACCGCTGGGTCATGTAGCCGACGTTGCGCTTGATCTCGGCGGCCTCGGTCAGGATGTCGTAGCCGAGGCAGGTGCCCGAGCCGGAGTCCGGCGTCAGCAGGCCGCACATCATGCGGATCGAGGTGGTCTTGCCGCTGCCGTTGGGGCCGAGGAAGCCGAAGATCTCGCCGCGCGCCACCTGCATGGTCAGGTCGTTGACCACGTGCTTGGCGCCGAAGTGCTTGTTCAGGCCGTGTACGTCGATGACGAGTTCCGCACTCATGATTGCGCCACCTCGACGGGCTGGCCGGGGCGCAGCTTCGGCGCGTTGTCGGCGCTGGGGCGCGCCTCGATCAGGAACACGAGCTTGTTGCGCGTCTCGTTGCTGTAGATCACCGGCGGCGTGAACTCGGCCTCGTTCGAGACATAGGTGATGGTCGCCGGCACCGGCGCGGCGCAGCCGTCGCAGCGGACCGTGATGGCCTGGCCGGCCTTCAGCGATCCGACCACGGCCTCGGGTACGTAGAAGCGCACCTTGACGTTGCCGGGCGGCAGCATGCGCACCACGGCACTGCCGGCGGGTACCCATTCGCCGGCGCGGAACGGCACGTCGTAGACGAGGCCGGCCGCCGTGGCGCTGACGGCCTTGCGCGACAGCTTCCACTCGGCCTGCGCCAGCGCGGCGCGGGCGGCTTCGATCTGGGCGGTCTGCGCGGCAAGCTGGTCCTTGCGGCCGGGCAGGCGCGCCACGTCGATATCGCGCTGCAGCTCGCGCACGCGCGCGGCATCGGCCTCGGCGGTGGCACGGCTCTCGTCGAGCTGGGCGCGCGAAATGCCGCCGATCCCGAACTGGGCCTCGTCGCGCTTGCTCTGGGCCGCGCTGCGCACCGCCTGGGCCCGGGCCTGGCTCAGCTGCGCCTGGTTCACGGCCACTTCCACGGGGCGCTTGCCGGTCTGGATGTCGGCCAGCTGGGCCTCGGCCACGCGCACCTGTTCGGCGGCCTGCTGGCGCGCGGCACGCTCGTCGTCGGATTCGAGCGCGAACAGCGGGGCGCCGGCGGCAACCTGCTGGCCGCGCTCGACCGAGAGCTTGTCGAGCCGGCCGGCGAACGGCGACGCCACGGCGACGAATTCGCCTTCGACATAGCCCTGCCACGTGGCGGGCCGGTCGTTGCTGCAGGCGGCCAGCAGCAGGGTGGCCAGCAGCGGCAGCGGCCAGGTGCGATGGGGGTAGGACATGGAGTCTCCGGATTTCACGGTTGAGCGGCGGGCGGCACGGACAGGCCGTGGCCAAGCAGGGCGGTGACGTGGCGGACCAGCGTCTCGGTGTCGATATCGGCCGCACCGGGCAGGTGCCGCCAGATGTGGGTGGTGGCCAGCGGCAGCAGCGTCAGGCCGATCAGCGAGACCATGATCAGCGCGGGTTCGAGGTCGGCATTGAGCTGGCCGCCGGCATGCGCGGCGGCCAGCGGCCCGGCGATGAACTGCGCGCGCTGCACGGCCACGCGCTGCAGCAGCCGTTCGCGCAACTGGCCGTCGGTGCCGACGATTTCCCGGATCCACAGGCCCGGGAACCAGGGCGTGGCGGCAGCGGTACGGATCAGTTGCCCGGCCAGCGTCTGCAGGCGCACCACGGGGTCGAGCGATTCAGACTGGATCGCGCCGAAGACGTGGTCGATCAGCGGCTGCAGGCGTTCGTCGAATACGGCGTCGAGCAGCATTTCACGGTCACGGAAGTAGTAGTGCACCAGGGCCGGTGTCACGCCGGCCTCGGCGGCAATGGCCTTGGTCGAGGTGGCGGCCACGCCATGCCGCGCGAACAGCATCACGGCGGCTTCGACCAGCCGGTCCCGCTGGCCCGGATCGTCGGTGCGGGCGGAGGGGCGGCCGGGGCGGCGCTTGGGATCGGACGGCGGCTGGTTGGGCATGGCACAAGCGGTGGGTATGGGCAGAACCAATATTAATTTTTGAATTAATTAAATCAAGGCCGGTTACAAATTGAGGGTGGGGCTGTCGATGCTGCGCTGCAACAAGGCCGGTGGACATGTCATGTGGGCTTGGCTATGCTTCGCGCCAACGCCCCGGAGCGCGTCCCGCGCCGCCGATCCTTCCCTTTTTTCCTATGCTGCGTTCCTGCTTTCCGGCTCCATCGAAGCGGCTGCGCCGCCTTGCCCCGCTGCTGGCCGCCGCCGGCCTGGTCCTGCCGGCCGCCGCGGTGGCGCAAGCCACCCCGGCCGGGCCCGATACCGAGAACCCGTTTGCCATCCACGGCCAGGCCACCTGGGCGTGGCAGCGCAAGCCGTCGTTCGGCGCGGCCTACTCGGGCGAGAACAGCCTCACGCCCGAGCGCGCCAAAAGCTATTCGTTCACCAGCACGCTGGACCTGGGGCTGCGGCTCTGGCGCGGCGCGGAGTTCCACTTCAACCCCGAGGTGGCGCAGGGCGTGCCGTTTTCAGACCTGCACGGCCTGGGCGGCCTGTCGAACGGCGAACTGGCCAAGACGGCCAGCACGAGCCCCAAGTTCTACCGGGCCCGGGCGTTCGTGCGGCAGTACTGGGGCATGGGCGGCGGCGAGGAAACGCTGGAATCGGATTTCAACCAGTTCGCGCGCACCGTGGACAAGCAGCGCGTGGTGCTGACGGCCGGCAACTTCGGCGTGATCGACGTGTTCGACCAGAACCCGTACGGCTCCGACCCGCGCACGCAGTTCATGAACTGGTCGTTCATGACGCATGGGTCGTGGGACTATCCGGCCGATTCGCGCGGCTACAACTGGGGGGCGGCGCTGGAATACATCGGCGATGGCTGGTCGGCCCGTTTCGGCCACTTCCTGCAGCCGCTGGAATCGAACGGGCGCGAACTCGATACCCGGCTGTTCGAGCACTACGGCCAGATGCTGGAGCTGGAAAAGCGCTACGCGCTGGCGGGCCGCCCCGGCCAGGCGCGGCTGCTGCTCTGGCGCAACAAGGCGAAGATGGGCGCCTACAACGACGCCATTGCGTTCGGGCAGGCCAACGGCGTCACGCCAGACCTGGCCGATGTGCGCCGCGAGCACGCCAAGATGGGGGTGGGGCTGGCGTTCGTGCAGGAGGTCAGCAACGACGCCGGGGTGTTCCTGCGCGCCAACTGGTCGGACGACAAGACCGAGACCTACGCCTTCACCGAGATCGGCCGGCAGGTGGCCGGCGGCGGTACGGTCAAGGGCCGTGCCTGGGGGCGTCCGAACGACGAACTGGGGCTGGCGGTGGCGGTGAACATGCTCGGCCCGGCCCACCGCAGCTATCTGGCCGCGGGTGGGCTCGGCGCCTTCCTCGGCGATGGCGCGCTACGCTACGGGCCCGAGCAGGTGTTCGAGGTCTACTACAGCTTCGCGGTCTGGAAGACGCTGAGCCTGAGCCCGGACTTCCAGTACATCCGGAACCCGGGCTACAACCGCGACCGGGGTCCGGCAAAGTTCATCGGGGTGCGGGCGCACGCGGAGTTTTGAACGGGTGAGACGTTTGAGCAAGAAAACATGTGGTTTCTTGCTCAAACGTCTCACATTCGCTTACTGCCGCGCGTTCCGCCGGTTATCCGGCCAAGGCGTGTTGTAGTTCGTGCGGAACGGGTTGATGTCGAGCCCGCCACGCCGGGTGTAGCGGGCGTACACCGCCAGCTTGACCGGCTTGCACATGCGCAGCACGTCCGTGAAGATCCGCTCGACGCATTGCTCGTGGAACTCGTTGTGGTTGCGGAACGAGATCAGGTACTTCAACAGCCCTTCCTGGTCGATCGGGGCGCCCACGTAGCGGATCTGCACGCTGCCCCAGTCGGGCTGGCCCGTGACCAGGCAGTTCGACTTCAGCAGGTGCGAGACCAGCGTCTCCTCCACCGGCGACTCGTCCTGGTCGGCCTTCAGCAGCGTCGGGTCCGGCTCGTAGATGTCGGTTTCGATGTCCAGGCGGTCCAGCAGCAGGCCGTCGAGCTCGCCCATCTTCTGCCCGGCCAGGTCGGATTCGGTCACCAGCCGCACCTGCACGGTGCCGCCCGTGGCCTCGGACAGGTCGTGGTGCAGCAGTTGCTGCACGGCCTCGGGCGAGGCAATGCGGCTCTGGTTGAACGAGTTCAGGTACAGCTTGAACGATTTCGACTCGATGATGTTCGGGGTGTCCGCCGGGATCACGAAGGCGGCCAGCGCCACCTGCGGCTTGCCCTTGAGGTTCAGCCACGACAGCTCGTAGGCGTTCCACAGGTCCACGCCGAAGAACGGCAGCGGCTTGCCCTCGGCCAGCCCGATCTCGGTGCGCTTGGGCTGGCGCGGGATCGGGAACAGCAGCGACGGGTCGTACTCGGTCTTGTAGGCCGAGGGCTTGCCCAGCGGCGAGTGCTCAGGAAGCGTCATGATCGGATTCGGGTTCAGGCCAGGAACAGCTTGTAGACGGGGTTGTCGGTTTCATCCCAGTGTACGTAACCGAGCGTCGAAAGGAAGGTGCGGAACTCGCGCTTCTCGTTCTTCGGCACCTGGATGCCGACGAGGATGTTCGAGGTATCGGCGCCCTGGTTGCGGTAGTGGAACAGGCTGATGTTCCAGTTCGGGCTCATGCTCGACAGGAAGCGCATCAGCGCGCCGGGGCGCTCGGGGAACTCGAAGCGGTACAGCAGTTCGTCGTGCGCCAGCGGCGAGTGGCCGCCCACCATGTAGCGGATGTGCTGCTTGGCCAGTTCGTCGTTGGACAGGTCCAGCGTGTCGAAGCCGTGGCGGCGGAAGCTGGCGGCGATCTTGTCGTTCTCGCTGCGCGAGGCGATCTGCAGGCCCACGAAGATGTGCGCCACGCCCTTGTCGGCGATCCGGTAGTTGAATTCGGTCACGCTGCGCGTGCCGACCTGCTCGCAGAACCGCTTGAAGCTGCCGCGTTCCTCGGGGATGGTCACGGCGAACACGGCCTCGCGGGCCTCGCCCACCTCGGCGCGCTCGGCCACGAAGCGCAGGCGGTCGAAGTTCATGTTGGCGCCGCAGGCAATCGCCACCAGGTGCTGGTTCTTGAGCTTCTCGCGCTCGGCGTACGCCTTCAGGCCAGCCACGGCCATGGCGCCGGCCGGCTCCAGGATGCTGCGCGTGTCCTGGAACACGTCCTTGAGGCCGGCGCAGATCGCGTCGGTATCGACCAGGATGATCTCGTCGACCTGTTCGCGCGTGATGCGGAAGGTTTCCTTGCCCACCAGCTTGACGGCGGTGCCGTCCGAGAACAGGCCCACGTCCTTCAGTTCCACGCGCTTGCCGGCGTCCACCGAGCGCTTCATGGCGTCGGAGTCCAGCGTCTGCACGCCAATCACCTTGATGTCGGGGCGCACGGCCTTGACGTAGGAGGCGATGCCCGAAATCAGCCCGCCGCCGCCGATGGCCACGAAGATCGCGTGGATCGGGCCCGGATGCTGGCGCAGGATCTCCATGGCGATGGTGCCCTGGCCGGCGATGACCTCGGGGTCGTCGAACGGGTGGATGAAGGTCAGCTTCTGCCTGGCCTCCAGTTCGGCGGCGTGCAGGTAGGCGTCGCTGTAGGAGTCGCCGTGCAGCACGATCCTGACCCACTCGCCGCCCCGCTCGCGCACGGCGTCGATCTTGACCTGCGGCGTGGTGGTGGGCATGCAGATGATGGCCTTGCACTGCAGCCGGGCGGCTGAGAGCGCCACGCCCTGGGCGTGGTTGCCGGCCGAGGCGGCGATCACGCCGCGCTTGAGCTCTTCCTGCGTCAGCGACGCCATCTTGTTGTACGCGCCGCGCAGCTTGAACGAGAACACCGGCTGGGTGTCCTCGCGCTTGAACCAGACCGCGTTGTTCGTGCGCGCCGAGAGGGCGGCGGCGTAGGTCAGCTCGGTCTCCTGGGCCACGTCGTACACCTTGGCGGTCAGGATCTTCTTCAGGTAGTCGGGCTTGGCGGGGGTGCGGGTCATGGGTCTGCGGTTGCCACGGGGCGGTGGCAAAAAAAGCCGGAAAAATCGGCGGAAACCGCCAATGATAATGGATGGCGCCCAGGCGGGCCCCGGCCACCGCTCCGCCTGCCGCCGGGTGCCGGGAAAGCCACTGCTGTAGGACAGCGCCCGGTGGACGCCTGTCAAAACGACGTGTTACGGTTTTACGCGATGCACCCCCTACCTCTTATCGAACCCCATGCCGCGCTGTTCCTGGACTTCGACGGCACGCTGGCCGACCTGGCCCCGAGCCCCGAGCTGGTGCAGGTCGAGTCGGGCCTGGTGGGCACGCTGCGGGCGTTGCACACCTGCCTGGACGGCGCGCTGGCCATCGTCTCGGGACGGCCCGTGGCCGAACTCGACCATTTCCTCCAGCCTTTGCGGCTGCCGTCCGCCGGCGTGCACGGCGCGGAATTCCGCAACGGCGCCGAGCGCATCGTCACGCCGCCGGCGCCCGGCATCGGCCCGCTGCTGCCCCGGCTCGAAGCGCTGGTGGCCCGCCATCCGGGCCTGATGCTGGAACGCAAGTCGGTGGCCGTGGCCATCCACTACCGCCAGGCGCCGGAGCTGGAGCCGCTGGTGCGGGCTGCCGTGGCCGACGCGCTGCGCGATGCCATCGGGCTGGATGCGCTGCCCGGCAAGATGGTCATCGAGATCAAGCCGGCCGGCGTGGACAAGGGCGACGCGATCGCCGCGTTCATGCGCTCGGCGCCGTTCGCGGGCCGCCTGCCGGTGTTTGCCGGCGACGACGTGACCGACGAGGCCGGCTTCTCGGTCGTGCGCGAGCTCGGCGGCGTGGGCGTGCTGGTAGGCAACCGTGCCACGGCCGCCACCCTCAGCGTGCCGGCCCCGCACGTGCTGCGCGACTGGCTCCATCAATCGGCCCATGCGCTGACCCATCTGATGGCGCAGCGGGACGACACCGCCAACCCCCAACAGCCACGCAGGGAGGACCCGCTGTGAGTGACCTCGCCACCTCTGCCCAGGTGCCGCCATCCATCGCGCGCGAAGCGCCCGCCGTCAACACCGATTCCAACGCCGCCAGCCGCCACGCCAATCCGTCGCTGTCGCTCGGCATGATCGGCAACTGCGGCTTCTCGGCGCTGGTGGACGGCCGGGGCCGCATCGTCTGGTGCTGCATGCCGCGCTTCGACGGCGACCCGGTCTTCAACGCGCTGCTCGACCCCAGCGACAACGCCGGCCACTTCAATATCGAGATCGAGGACTTCCAGGAAGCCACCCAGTGGTACGAGCCGAACACGGCCATCCTGCGCACGCACCTGATCGACAGCCACGGCAGCATCCTGGAGATCACCGATTTCTGCCCGCGCTTCTTCCGGCTGGGCCGCTACTTCCGGCCGCTGACGCTGGTGCGCCGGATCAAGCCGGTGCGGGGCGCCCCGCGCGTGCGCGTTACGCTGGCGCCGCGCTTCAACTGGGGGCGCGCCGAGCCGAAGATCACGCGCGGCAGCAGCCACGCGCGCTACGTGGGCGAGGACCAGACGCTGCGCCTGACCACCGACGCGCCGCTGGCCTACGTGCTGTCGCACACGCCATTCCTGGTCACGCGCGGCTACAACTTCATCCTGGGCCCGGACGAGACGCTGTCGGCCGGGGTGGAGGAGATCGCCCGCGATTTCGAGCAGGAAACCACGTCGTACTGGAAGCTCTGGAGCCGCCGCCTGGCCGTGCCGCGCGAGTGGCAGGAGGCGGTGATCCGCGCGGCCATCACGCTGAAGCTGTCGCTGTACGAGGAAACCGGCGCCATCGTGGCGGCCATGACCACGAGCATCCCCGAGGCGCCGGGCAGCCAGCGCAACTGGGACTATCGCTACTGCTGGCTGCGCGACGCGTTCTTCGTGGTGCGCGCGCTGAACAGCCTGTCCGAAGTCGGCACGATGGAAGACTACCTGCGCTGGCTCTCGAACGTGGTGATGCAGTCGCAGGACGGCCACATCCAGCCGCTGTACGGCATCGGCCTGGAGCGCGAGCTGCCGGAAAGCATGCTCGACCATCTGGGCGGCTATCGCGGCATGGGGCCGGTGCGCGTGGGCAACCAGGCGCAGGAGCACTTCCAGCACGATGTGTACGGCAACGTGGTGCTGGCCGCCGCGCAGGCGTTCCATGACCACAGGCTGCTGCATCGCGGCGGCCCGGCCGAGTTCGCCAAGCTGGAAGACGTGGGCGAGCAGGCCGTGCGCGTGTTCGGCACGCCCGACGCGGGCATGTGGGAGCTGCGCACCCGGGCGCGCATCCATACGTCATCGGCGCTGATGAGCTGGGTGGCGTGCGATCGCCTGGCCAAGATCGCCGAGAAGCTCGAACAGCCGGCGCGCGCCGCCTACTGGCACGACCATGCGCACCGCATGAAGCGGCGCATCCTGGAGGAGTCTTGGAACGAGCAGCGCCAGGCGTTTGCCGAGAGCTTCGGCGGCAAGGAACTGGATGCCAGCGTGCTGCTGATGGCCGAGGTCAACTTCATCGACCCGAAGGACCCGCGTTTCGTCTCCACGGTCAAGGCGCTCGAAGAGACCCTGTGCGACGGCCCCTACATGCGGCGCTACGAGGCGCCCGACGATTTCGGCAAGCCCGAGACCGCGTTCAACATCTGCACGTTCTGGCGCATCGACGCGCTGGCACGCATCGGCCGCCGCGAGGAAGCGCGCGAGATCTTCGAGTCGATGCTCGCCGCGCGCAACCCGCTGGGGCTGCTGTCGGAAGACACCCACCCGGTCACCGGTGAGATGTGGGGCAATTTCCCGCAGACCTACTCGATGGTCGGGCTGATCAACGGTGCCATGCGGCTGTCGGCACCCTGGGACACCGTGATCTGAGGAAAGGATTGGCCACAACAAGAAGCGATATATGGGCAGACTAGTAGCAGTATCGAACCGGGTGGCGGACCCCCGCAACCATGCGGCGGGCGGCCTTGCCGTGGCGCTCTCCGAGGCGTTGAACAAGACGGGCGGCCTCTGGTTCGGCTGGAGCGGCAAGGTGGTGGATGCCGCGCACGGCGGCACGCCGGGCGAGGGCGAGCTGCACCAGACCCAGGCCGGCAACGTGACGCTGGCCACGGTGGATTTGAGCCGCGACGACTATGACCAGTATTACCTTGGCTACAGCAACGGCGTGCTCTGGCCCGTGTTCCACTACCGCGTGGACCTGGCGGATTTCGACGCCGGCGGCAACCTGAACGCCTACCGGCGCGTGAACCAGCTGTTCGCGCGCAAGCTGGCGCCGCTGCTGAAGCCGGATGACGTGATCTGGATCCACGATTACCACCTGATCCCGCTCGCGGCGGAACTGCGCGCCATCGGCTGCACGCAGAAGATTGGTTTCTTCCTGCATATCCCGCTGCCGCCGCCGCTGATCCTGGCGGCCATCCCGCAGCACGAATGGCTGATGCGCGCGCTGTTTGCGTACGACCTGCTCGGCTTCCAGAGCCAGGCCGACCTCGACCACTTCTCGCGCTACGTGCAGGGCGAGGCCGGGGCGGAGCCGATGGGCGAGTACCGCTTCCGCGCGTTCCACCGCACGGTGCGCGCGCAGGCGTTCCCGATCGGCATCGACGTGGACGAGTTCATCGGCCTTGGCCAGCAGGACGAGGCGCGCGAGACCTACGAGATGATGCGCGGCCAGTACGCGCGGCGCCGGCTGCTGCTCGGCATCGACCGGCTCGACTATTCGAAGGGGCTGCCGCAGCGGCTCAAGGCGTTCCAGACGCTGCTGGCCGAGTATCCGGAGAACCGCTCCAGCGCCACGCTGATCCAGATCGCCGCGCCGTCGCGCGAATCGGTGGATGCCTACGCCGACCTGCGGCGCGAGATGGAGGGCATCACCGGCGCGATCAACAGCGAGTATGGTGAGCTGGACTGGATGCCAGTGCGCTACATCCACCGCTCCACGTCGCGCAAGCGGCTGCCGGGCCTGTGCCGCGCCAGCAGCGTGGCGCTGGTCACGCCGCTGCGCGATGGCATGAACCTGGTGGCAAAGGAGTACATCGCCGCGCAGGATCCGGACGATCCCGGCGTGCTCGTGCTGTCACGGTTCGCCGGGGCGGCGGAGCAGCTCAAGGAATCACTGCTGGTCAACCCGTACGACACGCGCGCCACGGCGCAGGCCGTGCAGCAGGCGCTGCACATGCCGCTGGCCGAACGGCGCACGCGGCACCAGAAGCTGCTGGAACGCATTCGCCAGCAGGACGTGCACTGGTGGAGCAGCGAGTATCTGCGCACGCTGATGGAGCTGGATGGGGGTTGATGCGTTCGATGTGGTTGGCTGTTGAACGGCTGGCGCGTCAACAGCCCATCACGCATGAACCCGACCTAAACCAGATCTCCCGGCAAATCCACATCCCGGAACGGCCCATCGTCCTCTGTCAGAATCCGCGTCACGGGCTGCGTCTTCAGCAACTCGCGCGCGCCTTCGTCGCCATCGAGCTTCAACAGTTCATCGCGCCACGCGGCGCCAAATCCCACCGGATGTCCGCGCCTGCCGTCCCGCCACGGCGCGGCAATCGTGTTGCGCGCGGTGATTGTCAGTGCCACCGCACGCACCAGTTCCATCGACAGCCACGGCATGTCCGCGAGCGCCACGACCCAACCCCGTGCATCGGGACTCGCGGCCACGCCGGCACGCAGTGCCGCGCCCATGCCAGCCTCCGCTTCGGCGGCTTCCACCACCTTGCAGCCGCCGCGCCGCAGTTCCTCCGACAGTTCGGGATGGCCGGGCCGTACCACGGCGATCGAGTGCGGCAGGCCCGCCGCCAGCGTGCGGGCGCTGCGCCACGCCACGGTGCGGCCATCTGGCATCTTCTCCATGAGCTTGTTGCGCAGGCCGGCGGGATCGAAGCGACGGCCGAAGCCGGCAGCCAGCAGGATGCCGGTGGGCAGGTCGGTCTGCGTGAGCGGGGCGCGGGCGGGCTTCGTCATGGCTGGGCGGCGGTGATGGTCTGGCCTTGGGGAAGGATCGGACACTCGGACTCGCCGGCCGCGATCTCGCGCGCGGCCTTGGCGCCCTCCACCTGGAGGATGTCCGGCAGCGAGACATGGTTCTTGGCCGCGATGACCTCGGCCAGCACCGAAATGGCGATCTCGGGCGGCGTGCGGCTGCCGATATAGATGCCCACGGGGCCATGCAGCCGCGCCAGTTGCTGGTCGGTCAGGTCAAACTCCCTGAGGCGTTCGCGGCGCGCCTGGTTGTTGCGGCGCGAACCGAGCGCGCCGACATAGAACGCCGGCGTGCGCAGCGCCTCCATCAGCGCCAGGTCATCGAGCTTGGGGTCGTGGGTCAGCGCGATCACGGCGCAGCGCTCGTCGAGCTTCATGGCCTCGACGGTGTCGTCGGGCATCGTCCGCACCATCGTCACGCCGGGAATGTCCCAGGTCTCGGTGTACTCCTCGCGCGGATCGCAGACCGTGACCTGGAAGCCGAGCCCCACGGCAATCTGGCACAGGTACTTCGACAACTGCCCGGCGCCGATCACCAGCATGCGGTAGCGCGGGCCGTGGATGGTCTGCAGCGTCGCACCGTCGAACGACAGCCCGTCGGCCGCCTCGGCGTGCCCGAGCGTGGCGCGGCCGGTGGCCATGTCCAGCGTGCGGGCCACCAGCCGGCCGCCTTCGACGGCACGCAGCAGCGCGTCGATGCCGCTGTGCGCGGCCAGCGGCTCGGCCACCAGTTCGATGGTCCCGCCGCAGGGCAGGCCAAAGCGATGCGCCTCCTCGGCGCTGATGCCGTACTTCATCGCCTCGGGCACGGTTGCCCGGATGC
This sequence comes from Cupriavidus agavae, assembly GCF_004217045.1. GTDB lineage: Bacteria > Pseudomonadota > Gammaproteobacteria > Burkholderiales > Burkholderiaceae > Cupriavidus > Cupriavidus agavae. Next base: position 2,434,712 of record NZ_SGXM01000001.1, on the reverse strand, counting down.
CTTCCCGGTGCACGCGGTAGATGATGTCGTCCTCGATGCAGCCGCCCGACACCGAGCCCGCCACCAGGCCATCGTCACGCACCGCCAGCATCGCGCCTTCGGGCCGGGGCGACGAGCCCCACGTGCGCACCACCGTCACCAGCAGTACGCCGTGGCCTTCCTGCTGCCACCTGACACTGCTCTTCAGGACTTCGAGATCCACGCTGTCCATGATCGTTTCCGCTTCCTGTCTTCATCGCCACCGGCATCGCCATCCGCATCGCCGGCGGACTCGTTGCCCTGGGTTTCGTCATTGCCGTCCGGGCCGCTCACGGCCTCGGTGAATCGTGCGAAGAACGCGTCCGCCATCTTGCGCGCGGCGGCATCCACCAGCCGCGAGCCGATCTGCGCGATCTTGCCGCCGACCTGCGCCTGCACGGCGTAGGTCAACAGCGTCTCGTCGCCTTCGGGCGCCAGCGTGACCTTTGCCGAGCCCTTGCCGAAGCCCGCCGCGCCGCCCTGGCCGTCGAACTGGATCGTGTAGCTGTCGGGCGCCGCGATATCGAGCAGGGCCATGCGCCCCTTGAAGCGCGCCTTGACCGGGCCCACCGCGGCAGTCAGCGCCAACTGGTACGCGTTCTCGCCGTCGGGCTCGATGCTCTCACATCCGGGGATACATTGCTTGAGCAGCGCCACGTCGTTCAGCGCTTCCCACGCTACCTGCTGCGGCACGGGCAGGCGCTGGGTCTGGGTCATTTCCATGGGGGCGTCCTTGGCGTTGGTTCATGGGTGGAACGGCGGCGGCCGGGGTGTCGGCCAGCAGCGCCTCGAGCGCGAACAGGCTGTCGAGGTTGTGCGCGGGATGCAGGGCATCCACATGGGGCAGGATGGCCTGGATGCCGCGCGCCTGCGGCGTGAAGCCGGCGTAGCGCAGCAGCGGATTGAGCCAGACGATGCGGTGCGCGAAGCGGCGCAGGCGCGCCATCTCGTCGGCCAGCAGGTCGATCTGTTCGAGGTCGATGCCGTCGCTGACGAACAGCACCGTGGCGCGCCCGGAGAGCGTGCGGCGGGCCCATTGGCGGTTGAACGTGGCCAGCGCGGCACCGATGCGCGTGCCGCCGGCCCAGTCGCGCACCTGTTCGGTGATCAGCGTGACCGCTTCGTCGGGATCGCGCTCGCGCAGCGCGCGGGTCACGTTGGTCAGGCGCGTGCCGAACAGGAAGACGTGCATGCGCTCGCGGCCCTGCATCAGCGCGTGGCAGAAGTACAGCACGGCGCGCGAGTACTGGCTCATCGAGCCCGAGATATCGAGCAGCAGCACCACGGGCGGTTTGCGGCGGGCGTGGCGGCGGAACTTCCAGCGCAGCCACTCGCCGTGCTGGCGTACCGCCAGCCGGGCGCTGGCGCGCAGGTCGGCATGGGTACCGGTAGCGGACGGCTTCAGGCGGCGCGTGCGCTGCAGCGCCAGATGCGCGCGGCGGGTGCGCACCAGATGCTGCAGCGCGCGCCACTCGTCGGCGGTCAGGGTTTCGAAATCGCGGCTCGCCAGGCGCTCCTGATCCGAGAACGTCAGCGGCGCGGTGAAGCGCTCCTCGCGCGGCGGTTCCGCAGGTGTCGGCGGCGCGGGCTGGCGCGCGGCCAGTGCATCGGCCAGCCGGTTGCTGCGTTTCGGCGGCGGCGCGCCAGCATCGACACGCGGCAGCAGCATCGCGCGCAGCTTGCCCTCCCAGTCGGGGTCGCGCCAGAACAGGTCGAACGCGGCGTCGAACAGCGGGCGCTGGTCGGGCCCGGACAACACCAGCGCGGCCAGCGCGGCGCGGACTTCGTCGCGCTGGCCGATATCGACGTGGTGCAGCGCGGTCAGCGCATCGACGGCATGGGCCGGCGAGAGCCCGAAGCCCGCGTCGCGCAGCAGCCGCATGAAATGGGTGACGTTGCGCGCCAGCATCGGCAGCGGGGCGGTCAGCATGTCAGGCGGGGGTGGGGCCGGCCAGCAGTTCGGCGATGGTCGGGCCATCGGCGCGTGCCAGGTCGTCCTGGTACTTGAGCAGCACGCCGAGGGTGTCGCGTACCGATTGGGGATCGAGTTCGGTCACGCCCAGCGCGGCCAGCGCGCGGCTCCAGTCGATGGCCTCGGCAATGCCGGGTGCCTTGAACAGGTCGATGCCGCGCAGCCGGTGGATGAAATCGACGGCCTGCCGTTGCAGCGCGGCGGCCGCCTCGGGCGCTCGGGCGGCCACGATCTGGAGTTCGCGCTGGCGGTCCGGATAGCCCATCCACTGGTAGAGGCAGCGGCGCTTGAGCGCGTCGTGTACCTCGCGCGTACGGTTGGACGTGATGACGATCAGCGGCGGCCGCTCGGCCCGCAACACGCCGATCTCGGGAATCGACACCTGGTACTCGGACAGCACTTCCAGCAGGAAGGCTTCGAACGGCTCGTCGGCCCGATCGATCTCGTCGATCAGCAGCACGCGCGGCACGCCCGGCGCGGCGGGGTCGGGCAGCAGTGCCTCCAGCAGCGGGCGTTTGAGCAGGAATTCGTCGCGGTAGAGCGACTGTTCCCCGGGCCGTTCGCCGCGCGCCTCGGCCAGCCGCAGCGCCATGATCTGGCGCGGATAGTCCCATTCGTACAGCGCGCTGGCGGCATCGAGCCCCTCGTAGCACTGCAGCCGCAGCAGCCGCGTGCCGAGCATGGCGGCCATCGCCTGCGCCAGCGCGGTCTTGCCTACCCCGGGTTCGCCTTCCAGAAACAGCGGCCGCTGCATGCGCAGGGCGAGATAGAGCACGGTAGCGGTTTCGCGGTCGGCGAAATATTGCTGCGCGGCGAGTTGTGTGAGGGTGGTGTCGATGGAGTCTGGAAGCATTGTTCAGTGCAAATACCCTTCGCTATGCGCTCCCCTCTCCCATGAAGTGGGAGAGGGGAGCAACCAACCACTACCGCGTCAACCCCTCAACGCCGCCTCCACCGCCCTTGCCGCCAGCACCGGAATCAGATGCGCCCGATACGCCGCCGAGGCATGGAGATCGGTATTCAGCCCGGACGCGTCCATCTTTACCGCGCGCGCCGCTGCCGGCGTGAAGCTTGCGGCCAACGCCTGTTCCAGCGCCGGCGCGCGGAACACGCTGTCTGCCGCGCCGGTGACCGCCACGCGCACGGTCTGGCCGGTGCGGGCCACCATCACGCCCACCAGCGCAAAGCGCGAGGCCGGGTTGCGGAACTTGACGTAGCCGGACTGCTCGGGCACCGGGAAGCGCACCGCCGTGATCAGCTCGTCGGGCGCCAGCGCGGTTTCATAGAGACCCTTGAAGAAGTCGTCGGCGGCAATCTCGCGGCGGTCGGTGATGACCGTGGCGTTGAGCGCCAGCACCGCCGCCGGGTAATCGGCTGCCGGGTCGTCGTTGGCGAGCGAGCCGCCCAGCGTGCCCAGCGCGCGCACCTGCCGGTCGCCGATGCCGAGCGCCAGCGCGGCCAGCCCCGGGATACGGGCCTTGACCTCGGCGTTGGCGGCCACGTCGGCATGGCAGGCGGCGGCGCCGATCACCACGGCATCACCCTGGACCTTGATGTCGGCCATGCCGGGAATGCGCGCCACGTCGACGAGCATCGAGGGCGCGGCCAGGCGCAGCTTCATGGCGGCGAGCAGGCTCTGGCCGCCGGCCAGGAACTTGGCGTCGCCATCGGACTTCAGTTTGGCCACCGCTGCCTGGGCATCGGTGGCGCGTTCGAACTGGAATGCGTACATGTGGTGTCCCCTAGGCAGTGGCGCCCTGCGAAGCCTGTGCGGCCTGAATGGCCTGCCAGGTGCGGTGCGGTGTGGCGGGCATCTGGATATCGCGCACGCCGAGCGGCGCCAGCGCGTCGACCAGCGCGTTGATGAAGGCCGGCGGCGAGCCGATGGCGCCAGCCTCGCCGCAGCCCTTCACGCCAAGCGGGTTGTGCGTGCACGGCGTGCCCGACGAGGTTTCCACCGTGAAGTCGGGCAGGTCGCCGGCGCGCGGCATCGCGTAGTCCATGTACGAGCCGGTCAGCAACTGGCCGCTGTCGGGGTCGTAGATGCACTGCTCGTACATCGCCTGGCCCAGTCCCTGGCCGATACCGCCATGCACCTGGCCTTCGACGATCATCGGGTTGATCACGTTGCCGAAGTCGTCCACGGCCGTGAACTTGATGACTTCGGAGCGGCCGGTGTCGGGGTCCACCTCGACCTCGCAGATATAGGCGCCCGACGGATAGGTGAAGTTGGTGGGGTCGTAGAACGCGTTCTCGTTGAGGCCGGGCTCCAGCTTGTCGAGCGGGTAGTTGTGCGGCACGTAGGCGGTCAGCGCCACCTCGCCGAACGTCTTGGTGCGGTCGGTGCCGGCCACGCGGAACACGCCGTCGCTGAACTCGATGTCCGTGTCCGACGCCTCCAGCAGGTGCGCGGCAATCTTTTTCGCCTTGGTCTCGATCTTGTCGAGCGCCTTCATGATGGCCGAGCCGCCCACGGCCAGCGAGCGCGAGCCATAGGTGCCCATGCCGAACGGCACCCGGCCGGTGTCGCCGTGCACGATCTCCACGGCGTCCAGCGCGATGCCGAGCCGCTGCGCCACAATCTGCGCGAAGGTGGTTTCGTGGCCCTGCCCGTGGCTGTGCGAGCCCGTGAACACCGTGACGGTGCCCGTGGGGTGCACGCGGATCTCGCCCACCTCGAACAGGCCGGCCCGTGCGCCGAGCGCGCCGGCGATGTTCGACGGCGCCAGCCCGCATGCCTCGATGTAGCACGAGTAGCCAAGCCCGCGCAGCTTGCCGCGCTGCTTCGCCTCGTCGCGCCGGGCCGGAAAGCCGGCCACGTCGGCCAGTTCCTGGGCGCGTGCCAGGCAGGGTTCGTAGTCGCCGGTGTCGTAGGTCAGGCCCACCGGCGTGGCGTACGGGAAGTTGCGGATGAAGTTCTTGCGGCGCAGCGCGGCGGGATCGGTGCCCAGCTCGCGCGCGGCGGCCTCGACCAGCCGCTCGACCACGTAGGTGGCTTCGGGCCGGCCCGCGCCACGGTAGGCGTCGACCGGCGCGGTATTCGTGAAGACCGCCTTGACCTCGGCGTAGATGGCCGGCGTGGCGTACTGGCCGGCGAGCAGCGTGGCATAGAGGATGGTTGGCACGCTGCTGGCGAACGTGGACAGGTACGCGCCCATGTTGGCCACCGTGTGCACCCGCATGGCGAGGAACCTGCCGTCGGCGTCCATCGCCAGTTCGGCCTTGGTCACGTGGTCGCGGCCGTGGGCGTCGGTCAGGAACGATTCGCTGCGCTCGGCCGTCCACTTGACCGGGCGGCCGATCTTCTTCGAGGCCCAGGTCAGCGCCACGTCCTCGGGGTAGAGGAAGATCTTCGAGCCGAACCCGCCGCCGACATCGGGCGCAATGATGCGCAGCCGCGACTCGGGCAGCCCGAGCACGAACGCGCCCATCAGCAGGCGCTCCACATGCGGATTCTGGTTCGAGACATAGACCGTGTAGCCGTCGTCCTGGCGCGTGTAGCTGGCGTTGACCGCGCGCGGCTCGATGGCGTTGGGAATCAGCCGGTTGTTGACGATCTCCAGAGTGGTCACGTGCGCGGCGCCGGCGAACGCGGCATCGGTGGCGGCCTTGTCGCCGTGGCCCCAGGTGTAGCAGGTGTTGGCGGGGACGTCATCGTGGACCATGGTCGAGGCCGACGCGGCATCGGCCGGGCTGACCACGGCGGGCAGCTCCTCGTAATCGACATCGACCAGCTCGGCGGCATCGCGCGCCTGCTGCAGCGATTCGGCAATGACCAGCGCCACCTGGTCGCCCACGTGGCGCACGCGGTCATGCGCCAGGGCAGGGTGGGGCGGCTCCTTCATCGGCGTGCCGTCGATGCTGTGGATCAGCCAGCCGCACGGCAGGCCGCCCACCTTGTCGGCGGCCATGTCGGCGCCGGTCAGCACGGCCACCACGCCCGGGGCAGCCAGTGCCTGCGCGGTATCGACCGAACGGATGCGCGCATGGGCGTGCGGGGAGCGCACGAAGCAGGCGTAGCTCTGGTGGGGCAGCGTGACGTCGTCGGTGTACTGGCCGTTGCCGGTCAGGAAGCGGTAGTCTTCCTTGCGCTTGACCGATGCGCCGATCAGCGATTGGGTTTCGGGTGCGTTCATGGCGGGCCTCCGTTATTCGGCGCTGGCCGTGGCCAGGTCGCTCTGCTGCGCGGTGCCCTTGCCCTGCATCGCGGCCTGGCCCTGCTGCACCGCACGCACGATGTTGTGATAGCCGGTGCAGCGGCACAGGTTGCCGTCGAGCTGATCGCGGATGGCGTGGGCGTCGGCGTCGGGCTGCTGGGCCAGCAGCGAGGTGGCGGCCATCACCATGCCCGGCGTGCAGAAGCCGCACTGCAGGCCGTGGCAGTCGCGGAACGCCTGCTGCATCGGGTGCATCTCGCCGTTGCGCGCCAGCCCCTCGATCGTGGTGATGCTGGCACCTTCCGCCTGGAGGGCCAGCATGTTGCAGGATTTCACGGCGCGGCCGTCAAGATGGACGGTGCAGGCGCCACACTGCGCGGTGTCGCAGCCCACGTGGGTGCCCGTGAGGCGCAATTGCTCGCGCAGGAACTGGACCAGAAGGGTATGGGGTTCGACCTGGACGTCAACGGGCTTGCCATTGACCGTCAGGCGGAGGGAAATCGCCATGCTTGTCTCCATTGTGGGTGCGCGCATGGCAAGCTCCGCCGAATCCCGAATTGACACTGCGCGGGACTGGCCACGACGCGGTACTGCCGCTTGGTTGGGACGGCTATTTCGTGATATTGGTGCTGCCGGGTACTGTCGGTGTTGATGCCCGGTGGTGGCGGCGCAATGAACGAATCGCCGCAACAGGCTCTAACAGTTAATCACAAATCCCCCGGGCTCGCCATGCGGTTTCCCCTGCCGGCAGCCCCGCGCCCCTTCTCGTATGGAAGCTTTTACCGACTGGCTGTTCGACACGGTGGCCCTGCCCAAGGTGGGGCTGCCGGCGATCTTCGTGGTCAGCCTGATCAGCGCCACGCTGCTGCCCCTGGGCTCGGAGCCGGCGGTGTTCGGCTACGTCAAGCTGAACCCGGACATGTTCTGGCCGGCCGTGCTGGTGGCCACGGCGGGCAACACCGTGGGCGGCGCCATCGACTGGTGGCTGGGCTATGCCGCCAAGCTGGCCGTGGTGCGCTACCGCCAGCGGCGCCAGCACCACGAGCACGAGATCGAGCACGCCCAGCACCGTCCCCACCCGCGCAAGCCCCACAAGCCCAAGCTCGACGCGAAATACTTCCGCTGGATGAAGCGCTGGGGGCCGCCGACCATGCTGCTGTCGTGGCTGCCTGCCATTGGTGATCCATTGTGCACTTTAGGCGGCTGGCTGCGGCTGCCGTTCTGGCAGAGCGTCTTCTATATGGCGATCGGAAAGTTCGCGCGCTACCTGATCATGACGGCCAGCCTGCTGTGGATTCCGGACTCGTTCTGGCGCGGCGTGGGCGAGGCCATCCGGCAGTGGTTCTGAGCTTCGGCGCCAGATACAGCAGGAAAATGCCCGAAACGGGGCGAATCCCTGACAAAGCTGGTGGTTATTGCCACGAAGTGGTCTTGTTGCAGTGCGGCAAAACGGGGCGTTGCAGTACAATCGCCCTTTAATGACGAAAAATTGCGCACCGTCCCCGTGCGCTGCTTCAAAAGCGGTCCCGCCCATGAACGCCCCACTCGTGCTCGACGCCAAGCTCGCAGCGCAGGACGCCCCGCCGCGCCTGCGCGAGATCCCCTATAACTACACGTCGTTTTCGGACCGCGAGATTGTTATCCGTCTGCTGGGCGAGGAAGCCTGGCGCATCCTGGACGAACTGCGCGGCGAACGCCGCACCGGCCGCTCCGCCCGCATGCTCTACGAGGTGCTCGGCGATATCTGGGTGGTCCGCCGCAACCCCTACCTGCAGGACGACCTGCTCGAAAATCCCAAGCGCCGCCAGATGCTGGTGGATGCGCTGCATCACCGCCTCGCCGAAATCGAGAAGCGCCGCGCTGCCGACCGCGCCGAGCATGCCGAACCGGCCGCCGAGGACCGCTCGCACCGCGTGGAGCAACTGGTGGTGTTCGCCAAGCAGGCGATCGAGGCATTCAAGCAGGAATTCGCCGATGCCTACGCGCTGCGCAAGCGCGCCCAGCGCGTGCTGGGCCGCGTGACGCAGAAGGACAACATCAAGTTCGATGGCCTGTCGCGCGTCTCGCACGTGACCGACGCCACCGACTGGCGCGTGGAATACCCGTTCGTGGTGCTGACCCCGGACACCGAGGAAGAGATCGCCGGCCTGGTCAAGGGTTGCTTCGAACTCGGCCTGACGATCATTCCGCGCGGAGGCGGTACCGGCTACACCGGCGGCGCCGTGCCGCTGACGCCGTTTTCGGCCGTCATCAATACTGAAAAGCTCGAACGCCTCGATGCGGTCGAGATGACCGACCTGCCCGGCGTGCCGCACAAGGTGGCGACGATCTTCTCGGGCGCCGGCGTGGTCACGCGCCGCGTGGCCGATGCCGCGGACCGCGCCGGGCTGGTCTTCGCGGTGGACCCCACCTCGATCGATGCCTCGTGCATCGGCGGCAACGTGGCGATGAACGCGGGCGGCAAGAAGGCCGTGCTGTGGGGCACCGCGCTCGACAACCTGGCCTGGTGGCGCATGGTCGATCCGGAGGGCAACTGGCTCGAGATCGCCCGGATGGACCACAACCTCGGCAAGATCCACGATGTGCCGGTGGCCACGTTCGAACTGACGTGGTCGGACGGTAACCGCGCCCCGGGCGAGAAGGTGCTGCGCACCGAGACGCTGGTCATCGAAGGGCGCAAGTTCCGCAAGGAAGGTCTCGGCAAGGACGTCACCGACAAGTTCCTGGCCGGCCTGCCCGGCGTGCAGAAGGAAGGTTGCGACGGCATCATCACGAGCGCGCGCTGGATTCTGCACCGCATGCCGAAGCACGTGCGCACGGTCTGCCTGGAGTTCTTCGGCCAGCCGCGCGACGCGATCCCCAGCATCGTCGAGATCAAGGACTTCCTCGATAGCGAGTCGAAGCGCGAGGGCGGCGCCATCCTGGCTGGCCTGGAGCATCTGGACGAACGCTACCTGCGCGCGGTGGGCTATGCCACCAAGAGCAAGCGCAACGCGTTCCCGAAGATGGTGCTGATCGGCGATATCGTCGGCGACGACGAGGACGCCGTGGCCCGCGCCACGTCCGAGGTCATCCGCATGGCCAACGGCAAGAGCGGCGAAGGCTTCATTGCCGTGAGCCCCGAGGCGCGCAAGAAGTTCTGGCTCGACCGTTCGCGTACCGCCGCCATCGCGCGCCACACCAACGCCTTCAAGATCAACGAAGACGTGGTGATTCCGCTGCCGCGCATGGGCGAGTACACCGATGGCATCGAGCGCATCAACATCGAGCTGTCGATCAAGAACAAGCTCAAGCTGACCGACGAACTCGAAGCGTTCTTCGCCCGTGGCAACCTGCCGCTGGGCCGCAGCGACGACGCCAACGAGATTCCCAGCGCCGAACTGCTCGAAGACCGCGTGCAGCACGCGCTGACGCTGCTGCGCGAGATCCGCCAGCGCTGGCTCTACCTGCAGGACCACCTCGACACGCCGCTGCAGACGGCCAGGGCATCACTGATCGGCCACGGCCTGGGCCTGCTGGGCCCGGCCTTCGAGCAGCGCCTGCAGGGGCAGCCGGACGCCACGGTGTTCCATCTGCTGCAGGACCGCACGATCCGCGTGAGCTGGAAGCAGGAGCTGCGCGCCGAACTGCGCAAGATCTTCAACGGCGGCGAGTTCAAGCCCATCCTCGACGAGGCGCAGAAGATCCACAAGCAGGTGCTGCGCGGCCGCGTCTTCGTGGCGCTGCACATGCACGCGGGCGACGGCAACGTGCACACCAACCTGCCGGTCAACTCCGACGACTACGACATGATGAAGGAGGCCCACCGCGCGGTGGCCCGCATCATGGATCTCGCGCGTTCGCTGGACGGCGTGATCTCGGGCGAGCACGGCATCGGCATCACCAAGCTGGAGTTCCTGACCGAGGAAGAGATCGGCGAGTTCCGCGCGTACAAGCAGCGCGTGGACCCGCAGGGCCGCTTCAACAAGGGCAAGCTGCTGCCGGGCGCCGACCTGCGCAACGCGTACACGCCGTCGTTCGGCCTGATGGGACACGAGTCCATCATCATGCAGCAGAGCGATATCGGCGCGATTGCCGACAGCGTCAAGGACTGCCTGCGCTGCGGCAAGTGCAAGCCGGTGTGCGCCACGCACGTGCCGCGCGCCAACCTGCTGTACAGCCCGCGCAACAAGATCCTGGCCACGTCGCTGCTGGTGGAAGCGTTCCTGTACGAGGAGCAGACGCGCCGTGGTGTCTCGATCAAGCACTGGGACGAGTTCTCGGACGTGGCCGACCACTGCACGGTCTGCCACAAGTGCGTGACGCCGTGCCCGGTCAAGATCGACTTCGGCGACGTGTCGATGAACATGCGCAACCTGCTGCGCAAGATGGGCCAGAAGAAGTTCAACCCCGGTGCCGCCGCGTCGATGTTCTTCCTGAACGCGACCAACCCGCAGACCATCAACCTCGCGCGCACCGCGATGATGGGCGTGGGCTACAAGGCGCAGCGCCTGGGCAACGAGGTGCTCAAGAAATTCGCGAAGAAGCAGACCCAGCATCCGCCCGCCACGGTTGGCAAGCCGCCGGTGCAGGAGCAGGTAATCCACTTCATCAACAAGAAGATGCCGGGCAACCTGCCCAAGAAGACGGCGCGCGCGTTGCTCGATATCGAGGACAACGAGATCGTGCCGATCATCCGCAACCCGAAGACGACCACGGCCGAGACCGAGGCCGTGTTCTACTTCCCGGGCTGCGGCTCGGAGCGGCTGTTCTCGCAGGTGGGGCTGGCCACGCAGGCCATGCTGTGGCATGTGGGCGTGCAGACCGTGCTGCCGCCGGGCTACCTGTGCTGCGGCTATCCGCAGCGCGGCGCCGGCCAGTATGACAAGGCCGAGAAAATGGTCAGCGACAACCGCGTGCTGTTCCACCGCGTGGCCAATACGCTGAACTACCTCGACATCAAGACCGTGGTGGTGAGCTGCGGTACGTGCTACGACCAGCTTGCCGGGTACGAATTCGACAAGATCTTCCCGGGCTGCCGCATCATCGACATCCACGAATATTTGCTGGAAAAGGGCGTCAAGCTCGAAGGCGTCACCGGTACGCGCTACATGTACCACGACCCCTGCCACACGCCGATCAAGACGATGGACCCGACCAAGCTGGTCAACGACCTGATGGGCGGCAACCAGGGCGCCGGCAAGATCGAGAAGAACGACCGCTGCTGCGGCGAATCGGGCACGCTGGCCGTGACGCGGCCGGACATCTCCACGCAGATCCGCTTCCGCAAGGAAGAGGAAATGCGCAAGGGTGCCGACAAACTGCGCACCGGGGAATTCAATGGCGACGTCAAGATCCTGACGAGCTGCCCGTCGTGCCTGCAGGGCCTGTCGCGTTACAACGAGGACGCAACGGTAACCGCCGATTACATCGTCGTGGAGATGGCCCGGCACCTGCTTGGCGAGAACTGGATGCCGGAGTACGTGGCCAAGGCGAATTCGGGCGGGATCGAGCGGGTGCTGGTCTGAAGCCGCCAGCCATGCACCGACATCCCAACTGCCCCCTCTGCGAAGCCGACGGCGGCGAGCTGGTCTGGATGGGCGACCGTGCGCGCGTGATCCTGGTCGAGCAGGACCGCTTTCCCGGGTTTTGCCGCGTGGTCTGGAACGAGCACGCAGCCGAGTTGACCGACCTCGACGAGGCCGACCAGGCCTGGCTGATGCGCCTGGTGGCGCGCGTCGAGCGCCTGGTGCGCGAGATCATGACGCCGGACAAGGTCAATCTGGCGGCCTTCGGCAACATGGTGCCGCACCTGCACTGGCACATCATCCCGCGCTACCGCTGGGACACCCACTTCCCCGAGGCAGTCTGGGCGGCGCCCCAGCGGGCGGCCGAGCCGGACCGGATCGCCGAGCTGGCGGGCCGGCTGCCGGCGCTGCGGCTGGCGCTGTCGGCACTGTCCGAACCGGGAAGCGCGGACTGACAGGCCGGGCGCCGGCGGAATCGCGCGGATCGTTGCGTCGGCGCACGGTTTTCCGTGGCTTGGTAAAGTGCCGTAACGGTCTGGTACGGAACCCGCCCGCGCGGCGGGGCGTCTGACTCCGGTCGAACAACAACATGCCTGCCGGCCTGATGCGGCGGGCCAACCCGCTGGCGCCATGTCTTCCACCCCGTCATCCGTCACCGTGCCCGGCCCGGCCGTCCCCGCCCAGGCACTCAAAGAGCAAAGCCGGCTGCGCCTCGGCGCCACCTGGGCGCTGATCAAGCCGTACTGGAAGTCCGAGGACCGCAAGGCGGGGCTCGGGCTGCTGGTGCTGGTGGTGGCGCTCAACCTCGGCATCGTCTACATCAACGTGCTGCTCAACGAGTGGAACCGCGTGTTCTACAACGCGATCGAGCAGCGCGATTTCGTCTCGTTCAAGGCGCTGCTGCTGCGGTTCTCGTGGATCGCCGCCTGTTTCATCGTGCTGGCCATCTTCCGGCAGTATTACCAGCTGATGCTCCAGATGCGCTGGCGCACATGGATGACCGGCACGTTCCTGAAACGCTGGCTCGGCCACCAGGCGTACTACCGCATCGAGCAGACCCACTCCACCGACAACCCCGACCAGCGCCTGGCCGACGACCTGCGCCAGTTCACGGACGGGGCGCTGACGCTGTCGATGGGGCTGCTGAACTCCGTGGTCACGCTGGTTTCGTTCATCGGCATCCTCTGGGTGGTGTCCGGCCCGATCAGCTTCATGCTGGGCGGGGTGGACGTGACGATCCCCGGCTACATGGTCTGGTTCGCCATCGCCTACGCGGTGGTGGGGTCGCTGATTGCCCACTTTGTCGGGCGGCCGCTGATCGGCCTGTCGTTCCAGCAGGAACAGTACGAGGCAAATTTCCGTTTCATGCTGGTGCGCCTGCGCGAGAACAGCGAGCCCGTGGCGCTCTATCGCGGCGAGCCAACCGAGGAGGCCAGCCTGCGCGCGCGCTTCGAACGCATCCGCGCGAACTGGAACCAGTTGATGCGCTACACGCGGCGGCTGACGTTCGTGAATTCGGGCTACGGCCAGTTCGCCATCATCTTCCCGCTGCTGGTGGCCGCTCCGCGCTACTTCTCCGGCAAGCTCACGCTCGGCGGGCTCATGCAGATCAACTCGGCGTTCGGGCAGGTGCAGGGCGCACTGTCGTGGTTCGTCGACAGCTACGCGACGCTGGTCGGCTGGAAGGCCGCCGCCAACCGCCTGATCGATTTCCAGGAAGCGATGCGCGTGGCCGAGCGCGAGGACCTGGCGCCGGGCGGCGCCGGCGATATCGAGGTGGCCCCTTCGGCCAACCCGGCGGATCGCCATATCGCCATTTCCGACCTCGCGCTGGCACTGCCGGTGCGTGCCGACCTCGACGTGGACGAAGAGGGCGTCGATCCGCAGGCACAGCCGGCGCAATTGCCGCTGGTGGCGCCGTTCTCGCTGACGATCGGACCGGGCGAGCGCTGGCTCGTGAACGGGCCTTCGGGTTGCGGCAAGAGTGTCCTGTTCCGCGCGCTGGCCGGCATCTGGCCGTACGGCGCCGGGCGCATCACCACGCCGCAGGCACGCGTGCTGTTCCTGCCGCAGCGCAGCTACCTGCCGATCGGCACGCTGGCCGATGCGCTGTCCTACCCCGACGCGGGCACCGCCCATTCGCGCGACGCGCTGGCGCGGGTGCTGGAGCAGGCGCGGCTTGGCGCGCTGGTCAGGCACCTGGACGTGTTCGACAACTGGTCGCTGCGCCTGTCGCCGGGCGAGCAGCAGCGGCTGGCGTTTGCCCGCGCGCTGCTGCAGAAGCCCGATTTCCTGTTCCTCGATGAAGCCACAAGCGCGCTTGACGAGGAAACCGAGGCGGCCATGTACCGGCTGATGGTCGAGACGCTGCCCGACGCGACCATCGTCAGCATTGCCCACCGCAGCACCGTGGCGGCGTTCCACGACCGGCGCCTGCGCTATGTGCGGGCGGCGGATGGGCAAGCCGGAGACGGTGGAGTAAGCTATCGGGTCGTACAAGATGCGTGACGGCGACGTCGCGCCCGTAACATGGCCGGCCTGGACAAAGACACCCCGCACCCCACCGCGCTGACCGTGCACACGCAGTCGCGCGTGCTCGAAGTCGGCTTCGACAACGGCCGCACCTGGCGGCTGCCGTTCGAGCTGCTGCGCGTGTATTCGCCCTCGGCGGAAGTAAAGGGCCACGGCCCGGGCCAGGAAACGCTGCAGACCGGCAAGCGCGGCGTGGGCATCGCAGCCGTGGAGCCCGTGGGCAACTACGCGATCCTGATCCGCTTCGACGACGGCCACGACACCGGCATCTACTCGTGGGAACTGCTTTACCGGCTGGGCGACGAGCAGGACGCGCTCTGGGCGGACTACCTGAAGCGGCTGGAGGCCGCCGGGGCGGACCGCGACACCCCGATGGCCGCCCCGGGCGGCCACGCGTGCGGCCATCACCATTGAATTCAGTACCTGGAGTCAGAGAATGAGCGAAACCCACTTCGGGTTCGAAAAAGTCGACGAAACGGAAAAGGCCGGCAAGGTAGCCGGCGTTTTCCATTCGGTGGCGAGCAAGTACGACGTGATGAACGACCTGATGTCCGGCGGCATGCACCGGCTCTGGAAGGTCTTCACCATCGCCCAGGCCAATGTGCGGCCGGGCCAGAAGGTGCTGGACATCGCCGGTGGCACGGGCGATCTGGCGAAGGCGTTCGCGAAGAAGGCCGGGCCGACCGGCGAAGTCTGGCTGACCGACATCAACGAGTCGATGCTGCGTGTGGGCCGCGACCGCCTGCTCGACAAGGGCGTGGTCACGCCGGTGGCGCTCTGCGACGCCGAGAAGATTCCGTTCCCGGACAACTATTTCGATCTGGTCACGGTGGCCTTCGGCCTGCGCAACATGACCCACAAGGACCGGGCGCTGGCGGAGATGCGCCGGGTAACCAAACCGGGCGGCAAGGTCATGGTGCTGGAGTTCTCCAAGGTCTGGAAGCCGCTGGAAAAAGCCTACGATGTTTACTCGTTCAAGGTGTTGCCGTGGCTGGGCGAACGCGTCGCCGGGGATGCCCCTAGCTATCGCTATCTCGCGGAATCGATCAGAATGCATCCAGACCAGGGTTCACTTGTACGCTTGATGGAACAAGTGGGCCTCGAAAAGGTCGAATACTTCAATCTGACGGCCGGAGTCGTGGCGCTCCACGTCGGTAGAAAGTACTAATTCGCCATATCCGGACAAAAATAAGCCGGAAATGACAGGGGATCACTGCATATGACTTCTTTTCGTGGAAAATTCCTTACCATCGCGCTGATCGCGACGGTGGCATTCGGGGCGGCAATGGATGCGGAAGCCAAGCGCATGGGCGGTTCGCGCAGCGTCGGCAAGCAGTCGTCCAACGTGACGCAGCAGCGCCAGGCCACGCCGCCGCAGCAGAACGCCGCGCCGGGCCAGCCCGCGCAGAACGCGGCGGCTCCGGCTGCGGCCGGCGCTGCCGGTGGCGCAGCGGCCGCGGCGCCGAAGCGTAACTGGGGCGGCATGCTCGGCGGCCTCGCGGCTGGCCTGGGTATCGGCTACCTGCTCTCGCACTTCGGTCTCGGCGGCGCAGCCGCCAGCATCCTGAGCAACATCATCCTGTTCGGCCTGATCGCACTGGTCGCCGTCTGGCTGATCCGCAAGTTCCGCGGCGGCTCGAAGACCTCGCGCCAGCCGGCCTTCGCGGGCATGGGCAACGCCAGCGGCAATAACTCGCCGTTCGGTGGCGCCGCGCGTGACGCGGAGCCGACTTTCCGTCAGGCCGATACCCCGGTGTCGAACGCGCCGTCCTATGGTGGCGCGGCAGCCAATCCCGTGATGGGTGGTGCCGCCGCAGCGGGCGCCGTAGCGGCCCAGCAGCCGTGGGGCGTGCCGGCCGACTTCGACGTCGACTCGTTCGTGCGCAATGCCAAGGTCCACTACGTGCGCCTGCAGGCCGCCTGGGATGCCGGCAACCTCGACGATATCCGCGAGTTCTCGACGCCGGAAATGTTCGCCGAGCTGAAGATGGATCTGGCCGAGCGCCCGGCAGGCGAGGTCAACAAGACCGATGTGGTGACGCTCGACGCGCAACTGCTCGGGATCGAGACGACCGACACCCAGTACATCGCCAGCGTGCGCTTCTCGGGCATGATCCGCGAGAAGGCCGACGAAGCAGCGCAGCCGTTCGGCGAAGTCTGGAACCTGGCCAAGTCGACGGCGGGCAGCGGTGGCTGGCAACTGGCTGGTATCCAGCAGGAGTCCTGATCGCTGACACGCTCTCGGCCGCTTCGATGACAGGAAGCGGCGGGCGAGTAGCTTAGAATGGAGGCCCACGTACGCGTGGGCCTTTTTTGTTGGGCCAAGCCCGAACTCCCCGGACGCCATGAACGCCTTGCCGACCCCGCTGGCCGCACCGATCGTCGCCGCATTGAACCACCTGATCGAACAGGAACCCTGGGCGTGCAGCCTGCTGGCGCCGTTTGCCGGCCGCGTGATCGTTTTCGACGCGGCCGCTTTCGCGCTGTCGCTGCGCGTGACCGGGCAGGGCTGCATCGAACTTGCGCCCCCGGCCGAGCTGGCGGCGGTGACGTTGCTGGTGCCGCTGCAGCAGTGGCCGCTCGTGGTGGCGGACGTGGCCGAAGGCGGGCAGGCGGCCGCCATGCGCCACGTACGGATCGAGGGCGATGCCGAACTGGCCAATGCTGTCTCCACGCTGGCGCGCAACCTGCGCTGGGATGCTGCCGAAGACCTGTCGCGTGCCCTGCGCGGCGTGATGGGCGGCCCGGTCAGCGACAGCGTGGCGCAACGCGTGGTCGATGGCGCGCGGCAGGCGCATGAAAGCGCCACGCGCGTGGGCCGGGCGCTGCTCGACAACGTGACCGAATACCTGCTGGACGAGCAGCCGACGCTGGTTCGCCATGCCGCGCTCGACGGCTTCAGCGCCGATGTGGCGCGCCTGCGCGATGACCTGGCGCGGCTCGAAAAGCGCCTGGAGCGCCTGGAGCGGTCCACGGGCCCCGGCAGTTCGGCCGCGCTGCCCTCGGCCCACCGTTGATCGCCCGGCCGATGCCCTCGCCCCGTCGCACCTTGTCGCTTTCCGTCGCCGCTGCGTGCGGCGCACACCCTGAAGACTCCGCATGACCCGCCTGCTGCGACTCTGCAAGATTATTTTTGTCATCCTGTACTACGGGCTGGACGAACTCGTGCTGTCCGGCTTCAAGAGCCGGCGCATCAAGTTCCTGGTCCGGGTCATCACCATCGGCCGCAAGCTCGAACAACCGCGCGGCGTGCGGCTGCGGCTGGCGCTGACCGCGCTGGGCCCGATTTTCGTCAAGTTCGGACAGGTTCTGTCCACGCGGCGCGACCTGATGCCACCCGATATCGCCGACGAACTGGCGATGCTGCAGGATCAGGTGCCGCCGTTCGATTCGGCGCTGGCGGTCCGGATCATCGAAAAGTCGCTCGGACGCCCGCTGGACCAGCTTTACGAGAACTTCGAGCACCAGCCGGTGGCGAGTGCATCGATCGCTCAAGTGCATTTTGCGACGCTTCGCGGCGGGCCCAACCATGGCCGCGAGGTGGCGGTGAAGGTGCTGCGCCCCGGCATGCTGCTGGTCATCGACAGCGATCTGGCGCTGATGGCGGACATGGCCACGTGGCTCGAACGCTTCTGGGTCGATGGCCGCCGCCTGAAGCCGCGTGAAGTGGTGGGCGAGTTCGACAAGTACCTGCACGACGAGCTGGACCTGATGATCGAGGCGGCCAATGCCAGCCAGTTGCGCCGCAACTTCGCCGACAGCCAGTTGCTCTGCGTGCCCGAGGTGTTCTGGGACTGGTGCACGAGCTCGGTGTTCACGATGGAGCGGATGCACGGCATCCCGATCTCGCGCACCGAATCGCTCAAGGCGGCCGGCGTGGACATGCACAAGCTGGCCGAGGAGGGCGTGGAGATTTTCTTCACGCAGGTGTTCCGTGACGGCTTCTTCCATGCGGACATGCACCCGGGCAACATTCTGGTTTCGATCCAGCCGGAGACGTTCGGGCGCTATATCGCGCTGGACTTCGGCATCGTCGGGGCGCTGTCCGAGTTCGACAAGAACTACCTGGCGCAGAATTTCATCGCCTTTTTCCGGCGCGACTACCACCGCGTGGCACTGCTGCACGTGGAGTCGGGCTGGGTGCCTGCCGAGACGCGGGTCGAGGAACTGGAGTCGGCGGTGCGGGCCTGCTGCGAGCCGTACTTCGACAAGCCGCTGCGCGAGATTTCGCTCGGCATGGTGCTGATGCGGCTGTTCCAGACCTCGCGCCGCTTCAATGTGGAGATTCAGCCACAATTGGTGCTGCTGCAGAAGACGCTGCTCAATATTGAAGGGCTTGGGCGGCAACTCGATCCCGACCTCGACCTCTGGAAGACGGCCAAGCCGTTCCTGGAACGCTGGATGTACGAGCAGGTGGGCTGGCAGGGCGCCTGGGAGCGCGTCAAGGTGGAGGCGCCGCAATGGGCCAAGATGCTGCCGGACTTCCCGCGCCTGGCGCACCAGTTCCTGGAGCGCCGCGCCATGGTGAACAACGGCGACCAGGAGCGGCTGCTGGCCCAGCTGGTGGTGGAGCAGCGCCGCACCAACCGCCGGCTGACGACGGCACTGATGCTGATGGGTGGTTTCCTGGCCGGCATCGTGATCGTCCAGGCGATGGCCTGGGCCGGCTACTGGTAAGGCGGCGGGCGCGGCAACGTCCGCGATACAACAGGAAGTGCCCGAATACGGGCATTTCTCCGCGCCGAGGGATTTTTTTTCGCCCCGGACAGCCTCCGTCGCTATAATCCGCGTTTTGATTCGGCTACGACCGCTCATGCCCCCCGCCGGGCGCCCGCGGCCCCGACCGATGAATTGGACTCCGGCAGGCCGTTGCCACGATGCAGCCGCCGCCGGCATTCGGTTTCTCGCCACCAGGGCATTTCTGGCATTTTGGGATAGGGCAGCGGCATGCTGATCTGGTTCGTCATCGTCTATTGGGTCATCTCGGTCGGCATCGGCCTGTGGGCGGCGCTGCGCGTCAAGGGCACCGCCGACTTCGCCGTCGCGGGCCGCAGCCTGCCGTTCTACATCGTTACCGCCACGGTGTTCGCCACATGGTTCGGCTCCGAAACCGTGCTTGGCATCCCGGCCGTGTTCCTCAAGGAGGGCCTGTCGGGTGTGGTGTCCGACCCGTTTGGCTCCTCCCTCTGCCTGATTCTCGTGGGTCTGTTCTTTGCCCGGCCGCTGTACCGGATGAACCTGCTCACGATCGGCGACTACTACCATAACCGTTATGGCCGGCTGGCCGAGGTGCTGACCACGCTGTGTATCGTGGTGTCGTACCTGGGCTGGGTGGCGGCGCAGATCAAGGCGCTGGGGCTGGTGTTCTACACGGTATCCGACGGCGCGCTGTCGCAGGACGCCGGCATGATGATCGGCGCGGCCAGCGTGCTGGTCTACACGCTGTTCGGCGGCATGTGGTCGGTGGCGGTCACCGACTTCATCCAGATGATCATCATCGTGATCGGCATGCTGTACATCGGCTACGAGGTCAGCGGCCAGGCCGGCGGCGTCACGGCGGTGGTGTCGCACGCGGCGGCAGCCGGCAAGTTCGAGTTCTGGCCGGCGCTGGACCTCGTGCAGATCATCGGCTTCGCGGCGGCGCTGTTTACGATGATGCTCGGGTCGATCCCGCAGCAGGACGTGTTCCAGCGCGTGACCTCGTCGAAGACCGAGCAGATTGCCGGCCGCGCCTCGGTGCTGGGCGGCGTGCTGTACTTCTTCTTCGCGTTCATCCCGATGTTCCTGGCCTACTCGGCCACGATGATCGACCCGCAGATGGTCGAAAAGTACATCAATACCGATTCGCAACTGATTCTGCCGCAACTGATCCTGACCCACGCGCCGATGTTCGCGCAGGTAATGTTCTTTGGCGCGCTGCTGTCGGCCATCAAGAGCTGCGCGTCGGCTACGCTGCTGGCGCCGTCGGTCACGTTTGCCGAGAACATCCTGAGACCGTATTTCCGCCATTTGACCGACAAGCAGTTCCTGCGCGTGATGCAGGCGGTGGTGCTGGTGTTCACGGTGCTGGTCACGCTGTTCGCGCTGAACTCGCACCTGTCCATTTTCCACATGGTGGAAAACGCGTACAAGGTGACGCTGGTGTCGTCGTTCGTGCCGCTGGCGTTCGGGCTGTTCTGGAAGCCGGCCACGCGCCAGGGCGGCCTGCTGGCCATCGTGCTAGGCCTGGTGTCCTGGCTGACCTGCGAAGTGGCCTTCGCCGACGCCGCCGTGCCGCCCCAGATGGTGGGCCTGCTGTTCTCGATCGGCGGCATGGTGTTCGGGTCGCTGCTGCCGCAACTGATCAGCGACCGGCCGCCCACGCAAGAAGTGCATATTGCGTAACATAAGCGGCGGCAAAGCCCTTTGCCACGAATAGGCCGCCGAATGACCGCAATTCCGGCCGGTGCCGGTGCTGGCGTCGGTTTATAATCCGGGGTTTTGCATCGTCGCAGGGCCGTGGCTCCATTTCGGCCTCCCGCCCCTTGCTGTTTCCGGCGGCGGTGCCATCTACCCGCTTTACGTACCCGATTCCACGAAAGAACCATGCCGATCTATGCCTACCGTTGCGACGCCTGCGGCCACGGGCGCGATGTGCTGCAGAAGATGAGCGATGCCCCGCTCACGGACTGCCCGTCCTGCGGTGCCACCGGAACCTACAAGAAGCAGGTAACGGCCGCCGGCTTCCAGCTCAAGGGCTCGGGCTGGTACGTCACGGACTTCCGTGGCGGTAGCGGCGGCGCGAGCGCGCCGGCTGCGTCGTCCGCCTCGGGCGAGACCGCCACGGCGGCGCCCGCGGCCGCTCCTGCCCCGGCACCGGCCGCAGCCCCGGCGGCCCCCGCCGCCGGCTCGTCCGCCAGCCAATAAGCGCGGGCAAGACGTGGTCGCCAAGAAAACCTCCGCCGTCAAGACCTGGTTCCTGACCGGCCTGCTCGTCCTCGTGCCGCTGGGCATCACGCTGTGGGTGCTCAACCTGATCATCGGCACGATGGACCAGAGCATGGCGCTGCTGCCCGTGGCATGGCAGCCCGAAAACCTGTTCGGCCGTCGCATCCCGGGGCTCGGTGCGATCCTCACCCTGCTGTTTATCCTGCTGGTGGGTGTGCTGACGCATAACTTCATCGGCCAGCGGCTGGTACGCTGGTGGGAGGCGCTGCTGGGCCATATCCCGGTGGTCGGCCCGATCTACACCAGCGTGAAGCAGGTCTCGGACACGCTGCTGTCGTCGTCGGGCAACGCGTTCCGCAAGGCGCTGCTGGTGCAGTATCCGCGCGAGGGCTCGTGGACCATCGCGTTTCTGACCGGCAGGCCGGGCGGAGACGTGCAGAATCACCTCCAGGGCGAATATGTCAGCGTCTACGTGCCCACGACGCCGAATCCGACCTCGGGCTTCTTCCTGATGATGCCGAAGGCCGACACCATCGAGCTCGACATGACCGTGGACGCGGCGCTCAAGTACATCGTGTCGATGGGCGTGGTGGCGCCGACGGAACTGCCGCGCAAGGCCCCCGACGAGGCGCGCGTGGCGCATGCCGAAGCGGCCAGCGGCGAAATCGCCGACACGCAAACCAATTGAATTGCGCGCGGCCCGCACCTTGCGGCCGTGCTTTACAGGGAATTCCTCCTATGTCCTCCATGCGTACTCACTACTGCGGTCTGGTGACCGAACAACTGATCGGCCAGGAAGTGGCCCTGACCGGCTGGGTGCAGCGCCGCCGCGACCACGGTGGCGTGATCTTCGTCGACCTGCGCGACCGCGAGGGCCTGGTGCAGGTGGTGTGCGATCCGGACCGTCCGGAAATGTTCAAGGCCGCCGAGGAAATCCGCAACGAGTTCTGCATCCGCGTGGTGGGCAAGGTGCGCCCGCGCCCGGCCGGCACCGAGAACAGCAACCTGACCTCGGGCAAGATCGAGGTGCTGTGCCATGAGCTGTCGGTGCTGAACCCGTCGGTCACGCCGCCGTTCCAGCTCGACGACGACAACCTGTCGGAAACCACCCGCCTGACGCACCGCGTGCTGGACTTGCGCCGCCCGCAGATGCAGTACAACCTGCGCCTGCGCTACAAGGTGGCGATGGAAGTGCGCAAGTACCTGGACGCCCAGGGCTTCATCGACATCGAGACGCCGATGCTGGGCAAGAGCACGCCGGAAGGCGCCCGCGACTACCTCGTGCCGTCGCGCGTGAACCCGGGCCACTTCTTCGCGCTGCCGCAGTCGCCGCAGATCTTCAAGCAGATGCTGATGGTCTCCGGCTTCGACCGCTACTACCAGATCACCAAGTGCTTCCGTGACGAAGACCTGCGCGCCGATCGCCAACCCGAGTTCACGCAGATCGACTGCGAGACGTCGTTCCTGACCGAGCAGGAGATCCGCGACCTGTTCGAGGACATGATGCGCACGGTGTTCAAGAACGCCATCGACGTGGATCTGGACGCCCGGTTCCCGGTCATGGAGTTCCGCGAGGCCATGGCCCGCTTCGGCTCGGACAAGCCGGACCTGCGCGTCAAGCTTGAGTTCACCGAGCTGACCGAGGTCATGAAGGACGTCGATTTCAAGGTGTTCTCGGGCCCGGCCAACAGCGAGAACGGCCGCGTGGTGGGTCTGCGCGTGCCGGGTGGCCATGCCATCTCGCGTGGTGAAATCGATGCCTACACCCAGTTCGTGGCGATCTATGGCGCCAAGGGCCTGGCCTGGATCAAGGTCAACGAAGTGGCCAAGGGCCGCGATGGCCTGCAATCGCCGATCGTGAAGAACCTGCACGACGCCGCGATTGCCGAGATCCTGAAGCGCACCGGCGCCCAGGATGGCGACATCATCTTCTTCGGCGCCGACAAGGCCAAGGTGGTCAATGACGCCATCGGCGCGCTGCGCCTGAAGATCGGCCATTCGGAATTCGGCAAGAGCACGGGCCTGTTCGAGGACACCTGGAAGCCGCTGTGGGTGATCGACTTCCCGATGTTCGAGTACGACGAGGAAGACGCGCGCTGGGTGGCCATGCACCACCCGTTCACGAGCCCGAAGGACGAGCACATGCAGTACCTGGAAACTGATCCGGGCAAGTGCATCGCCAAGGCCTACGACATGGTGCTGAACGGCTGGGAAATGGGTGGCGGTTCGGTCCGTATCTACCGCGAGGACGTGCAGAGCAAGGTGTTCCGCGCGCTGAAGATCGGTGCCGAGGAAGCCCGCGCCAAGTTCGGCTACCTGCTCGACGCGCTGCAATATGGCGCGCCGCCGCATGGCGGCCTGGCCTTCGGCCTGGACCGTATCGTGACGATGATGGCTGGTGCCGACTCGATCCGTGACGTGATCGCCTTCCCGAAGACCCAACGCGCCCAGGATCTGCTGACGCAGGCCCCGAGCTCGGTCGACGAGA
Organism: Cupriavidus agavae; assembly: GCF_004217045.1. Lineage (GTDB taxonomy): Bacteria > Pseudomonadota > Gammaproteobacteria > Burkholderiales > Burkholderiaceae > Cupriavidus > Cupriavidus agavae. The sequence goes on along the minus strand of NZ_SGXM01000001.1, from coordinate 2,411,111 downwards.
AGCAACTGCGCGAGCTGCATATCCGCCTGCGCGCCCAGGAGCCGAAGACCACGGCCTGAGGTCGTTTCTTCCGTCAGCAGGAAAGCCGCGCCAACGCGCGGCTTTTTTGTTTCCGGCGCAAGGATGCGTTTCGATTTGTTACCGGCCGGAACGAAGCAGGTGCCGGAAATGTCTTTCCACGGATACGCGCGAAGCGGGCCCACCCGAAAGGCCAGCCGTGACGTGGGAGGACAACACCAATGCAACTCGATACCGAACTGATCCGGGCCTTCCTGCTGGCCCACGCCGAGACGATCCTGACCTGGCTCGTGGCCGGCCTGCTGGTCATGCTGGTGGCGCGCTTCGAACTGCGCCGCGCGGTGCGGCGCTCCGTGACGGCAATGTCGGAATCGGTGGCCACCACCGTGGCCGCCTGCGTGCCCGATATCGCCCATGCGGCCCAGGCCCAGCCAGCCGGCGTGGCCGGGATTGCGGCCGATGGCGACGCGGTGGCGGCGCAGCGCGCCGAGGCCGTGCGCAAGCTTGCACTGGAAACAGTTGCCACGGTCATGGCGCGAGGCCGCTGGCTGGAAGACGTCGGCAACCTCCGCCTGCCCGAGGACGCGCTGATCTCCGGCCGCCGCGCCGGGGGCGCCGATCCGCTGCTGGTGGTGGCACCCCAGCCCGTGGTGCAAGCCTACCTCGACGCCCAGCGTACCTTCGACGACGAAGCCACGCGCCTGCAGACCCATCGCCGCGAGGCGCTGCGCCTGAACGACGTGCTGCAGGATCTGAACACCGAGGCGGCCCGCGTGGAGCACGAGACGGCGAGCATCGTGATGCGGTTCGAGCAGGTCAACGCCCAGGCGGCGCAGGGCGTGGAAGCGGGTGACTACCAGCGTTTTCTGATCCAGAAGTACAACCAGCTTGGGCAGCGCGAGAAGGAAATCGCCCAGGAGCGCCAGGAACTGGCCGCGCAGGTCCGCGAGAGCACTGACGCGCTGGCCGAGCATGCCCATGTGGCCGCGCAGCGCTACACGCGCACCCTGACCCCGCTGATGCAGCAGTTGCGTGCGGCCTGGGGCCACGGCGATTCGCCGGAAGTCTTCGATACCTGGCTGCGCGGCGCGCCGGACGGACACCCCGCGCAGGATGATTCGCAAGTGCAGAATAAGGCATCTTCCCGCGATCACTACCTGTCGCCGCGCCAGCCGGGCGAGCAGACCGTCGCCTGATTCCACATCGCGGTAATCGGACGGGCTCCGACACACCGGCCTGGCGCCGCTGCGCTATGCTTGGGGTCTGTTCCTACCGCCGCCCCATGCGCTACAAGATTCCTGAATCGGTACTGGTCGTGATCCACACGCCAGACCTGCAAGTCCTGTTGATCGAGCGCGCCGACCGGCCAGGCTTCTGGCAATCGGTGACGGGCAGTCTCGACGCCGATGACGAACCGCTGGCCGTCACGGCCGCCCGCGAGGTGGCCGAGGAAACGGGCATCCTGGCGGCCAGCTTCGAACTGACCGACTGGCAACACACGATCGACTACGAGATCTACCCCCAGTGGCGCCACCGCTATGCGGCCGGCATCACGCGCAATACCGAGCACTGGTTCGGCCTGTGTGTGCCAGAGCCGGTGCCGGTGACGCTGGCGCCGCGCGAGCATACCCGGTTCGAGTGGCTGCCGTGGCAGGCCGCCGCCGAGCGCTGTTTTTCCAGCAGCAATGCCGAGGCGGTACGGCAACTGGCCTGGCGGACCCAGGCCGGACAGTTGGACCGGACGCTGGCAGGCGGGGTGGCACGATGAAACTGCGCGTGGTCACCTACAACATCCACAAGGGCGTGAAGGGGTTCTCGGGCAAGCCGCGCATCCACAGCGTGCGCTCCGGCCTGCAGGCCATGGACGCCGACATCGTGTTCCTTCAGGAAGTGCAGGACCGCAACGACCGCCTGATTGCCGCCGAACTGTTCGATCCCGATCATACCCAGCTCAACTACCTGGCCACCGATGCCTATCCGCATTCGGTCTATGGCCGGAACGCGGTGTACGAGCACGGCCATCATGGCAACGCGATCCTGTCGCGCCATCCGATCCTGATGTCGGAAAATCTTGATATTTCGGACCATCGTTTCGAGCAGCGCGGCCTGCTGCACGCGGTGGCCGAGATCAATGGCGTGGAGGCGCACCTGATCTGCGTGCATTTCGGGTTGTTCGCCCGCAGCCGGGTGCGGCAGGCCAGCGCGCTGGTGGAACGGGTGCGCGCCGTGGTGCCGGACAACGCGCCGCTGGTGATCGCGGGCGATTTCAACGACTGGAACCATCGGCTCGATGCCAAGATCTGCAACACGCTCAATGCGGTGGAATCGGCCCATGCCAAGAACGGGCGCATCCACACGTTTCCGAGCCATATGCCGTGGTGGCAACTCGACCGCATCTATGTGCGTGGCTTCCAGATCGAGCGCACACAGGCGCTGACCGGCCGCGAGTGGGCCGAACGGTCGGACCATGTGCCGCTGATGGCGGAACTGGCACATCGCGTGGCCATTCCGGAGGCATAGCGCCCCACCGGGGCGCCTGCGGTCAGTGCGATGCCAGGTAGTCGCGGACCCAGCGGTAGATGGCGTCCGCGTCGGCCAGATCGAGCACGGGTAGCGACGTCTGCCCGATGACCTGGTCCTTCGCATCGGTGGCTACGGCCACCACACCCGGTACATCGGTCCAGAGCGGCGGCTTGCCGTTGGCGGGCCGGTAGATCTCCAGCTTGGGGAAATCGCTCCACTTGTAGCCCTCGACCATTACGAGGTCGGTGTCGGGCGGGAGCACGGCCAGCGCCTCGCCGATCTCGGGAGACGGCTTGCCCTCGGGATAATGCCGCATCAGCGTCAGATGGCGCGCCCCCACGAGCACGACATTCTCGCAACCGCCCTGGCGCATGCGCCACGAATCCTTGCCAGGTGTATCAGGATCGAAACCATGGTGCGTGTGCTTGATACCGGCCACGCGCAGGCCGTCCGCGACGAACCGGGGAATCAACTGGTCCAGCAGCGTGGTCTTGCCGCTGCCCGAGGAACCGGCGATACCGAATACCTTCACAATGCGTTCTCTTTTGGGCGTCAGAATGCGCTGACAATAGCAGAGTTGGCACGGGCCATGTGCAGGAGCCGCCCGTTGGCCGATAATCGAGCCATGTCACGGATCTACGATCGCGCCGAGCCCGGCTCCCCGGAGACGGCGGCCCCGCCCACCTCGCCCGCGTTGCCCGACGCGCAGGCTCCCGGCTCGCCGGCCCCGGCGGGTATCCCCACGTCCGTCCAGGAGATTGGCGCCGCCGGTGCGCGCGCCAAGGCGCGGCTGCTGCACTGGGTCAGCCGGCGCGGCAGTCCGGTGCCGGGCAACAAGGTCGACCTGCTCTGCAATGGCACGGATTTCTTCCCCGCCCTGGTCGAAGCCATCGACGCGGCCGAGGTGCACGTGGTGGTAGAGACCTATATCTATGCCGATGACGCGATCGGGGCGCGCCTCAGCGACGCGCTGATTGCCGCGGCGCAGCGCGGCGTCGATACCCGGCTCGTGGTCGATGGCTTCGGGGCCGGCGACATGCCAGCCGCACTGATCCAGCGGCTGCGCGACGGCGGCGTGAACCTGGAAGTCTACGGTCCGTTGCGGGGCTTCAAGCTGGCCCGCCGCCACCTGCGGCGCCTGCATCGCAAGCTCGCCGTGATCGATGGCCGCGTGGCCTTCGTGGGCGGCATCAACATCATCGACGACTTCAACCACGGCCCGCTCGACCTGCCCGAGCTTGGCCCCCGCTACGACTTCGCCGTGCGCGTGCGCGGCCCGCTGGTGGCGCAGATCGCGCTGGCCGCGGCGCGGCTCTGGTTCCGCATCGCCCAGCGCCGTGGCCTGCGCGAGACCGCGAGCGCGTTTGCCGAAGTGGAGACGCTGACGAAGGCGGCACGCCAGGCGCGCGGCGACGTACAGCCCGATGGCGTGCCGGCCGCGCTGCTGATGCGCGACAACCTGCGCAACCGCCGCACCATCGAACGCGAATACCTGTACGCACTCGGCGCCGCCCGCCGCGACGTGATCCTGGCCAACGCCTACTTCCTGCCCGGCAACAAGATGCGCCGCGCGCTGCTGGCGTGCCGCAAGCGCGGCGTGCGGGTGCGGCTGCTGCTGCAGGGCATGGTCGAGTACAAGCTGCAGCACTATGCCACCCATGCGCTCTACGCCACGTTGCTGGAGGCCGGGGTGGAGATCTACGAGTACGAGGAAAGCTTCCTGCATGCCAAGGTGGCCGTGGTGGACGATATCTGGGCCACCGTGGGGTCGAGCAACATGGACCCGTTCAGCCTGCTGCTGGCGCGCGAGGCCAATGTGGCGGTCTACGACGCCGGGTTTGCGGGCGAGCTACGCGAGCGGCTGGAGCGCGCGATGGCCCAGCGCAGCGCGCGCGTGGTGCCCGAGGCGCACGCGAGCCTGCCGCGCCTGCGCCGGTTTGCCAATTGGGCGGCCTACTACGTGTTGCGTCTGGGCGTCGTGATTGCCGGCGTGACGGGGCGTTATTGAGGGCCGCGCGGTAACATGCTGCCCTGCCGCACGCGAGGTCGGGCTACCCCCGCGCCGCACCCGCGGGGCGGGGTTTCCAGCACGATGTTGCATTGCGCCGCGATGACCGGGCGCAACGCCCCGGCTGTTTAGAAACCGCGATCTAATTAAAAGCTTGATGCCAGTCCGCCGCGCCAGAATAATCTGAACGACCGTTCTTTTTTGGCTTAGACTTCGTGCATTTACGACGCCGTCCGTGGCGTTCGTGGTGCTCGCCTCAGGCAGGGTCGGGCTGAAAACGGCACCCAGGTGGGTGCTGCCGAGAATGGAGAGATAACCATGCGACACCAGTCAGTTCGTCTTGAATCCGCCGCCGCGCCCGCGCCCTTGCGCAAGGGCGAGATGACGCGCGTGGCGATTCTCGATGCCGCACTGGAACTGTCGTCCCGCGACGGGCTGGAAGGGCTGACCATCGGCCTGCTCGCGGAACGCATGCAGATGAGCAAGAGCGGCGTGTTCGCGCATTTTGGTTCGCGCGAAGACCTGCAGGTGGAAGTGGTGCGCGAGTATCACCGCCGGTTCGAGCAGGAGGTGTTCTATCCCTCGCTGCTGGAGCCGCGCGGCCTGCCTCGCCTGTGGTCGATGGTGCGTCGCTGGATGGAAAAGCGCATCCAGGAAGTGACCACGGGATGCATCTACATCAGCGGTGCGGTCGAGTACGACGATCGCGCGGAAAGCCCGGTGCGTGACGAACTCGTCAAGAGCGTCACGATCTGGCGGGCCGCGCTGATGCGGGCGATCGACCAGGCGAGGGAAGAAGGGCACCTGCGCGCGGACTGCGATCCGCGCCTGATGCTGTTCGAGATGTACAGCCTTGAACTAGGCTTGCATCACGATGCCCGCTTCCTGCGCCTGCCGGACAGTGCCGAGCTTGCCATGGTTGCGCTCAACAAACTGATTCAGTCCTACCGAACCTGAGCCGCCCCCCGGCAACGGTCGCACGCGTCCCCTCCAGGGCGTGCGGCATGCGCGTGTGGCGGCATTGAAAACCTCCAAGGAGTCTTTGATGGGCCAGTACACCGCACCGTTGCGCGACATGCAGTTCGTGCTCCATGAACTGCTCGGCGCCGAAGCCGAACTCAAGGCGATGCCGCAGCACGCGGACATCGACGCGGACACCATCAACCAGGTCATCGAGGAAGCCGGCAAGTTCTGCGCCGACGTGGTGTTCCCGCTGAACCAGCCGGGCGACCGCGAAGGCTGCACGTACGAGGGCGACGGCGTGGTGCGCGCGCCCAAGGGCTTCAAGGAAGCCTACCAGCAGTACGTGGAGGCCGGCTGGCCTGCACTGGCCTGCGATCCGGAATACGGCGGCCAGGGCCTGCCGATCATCATCAACAACGCGCTGTACGAGATGCTGAACTCGGCCGGCCAGGCGTGGACGATGTACCCGGGCCTGTCGCACGGCGCCTACGAGGCCCTGCACGCGCACGGCACGCCGGAACTGAAGCAGACCTACCTGACCAAGCTCGTCTCGGGCGTATGGACGGGAACGATGTGCCTGACCGAGCCGCATTGCGGTACGGACCTGGGCATGCTGCGCTCGAAGGCCGAGCCGCAGGCCGATGGCTCGTACGCGATCTCGGGCACCAAGATCTTCATTTCGGCCGGCGAACATGACCTGGCCGAGAACATCATCCACCTGGTGCTGGCCCGCCTGCCGGACGCGCCGCAAGGCACCAAGGGCATCTCGCTGTTCGTCGTGCCGAAGTTCATTCCCGATGCCAGCGGCAACCCGGGCGAGCGCAACGGTATCAAGTGCGGCTCGATCGAGCACAAGATGGGCATCCACGGCAACGCCACCTGCGTGATGAACCTGGATGGCGCGCGCGGCTGGCTGGTTGGCGAAGCCAACAAGGGCCTGAACGCGATGTTCGTGATGATGAACGCCGCACGCCTGGGCGTGGGCGCGCAGGGCCTGGGCCTGACCGAAGTGGCCTACCAGAACTCGCTGGCCTACGCCAAGGACCGCCTGCAGATGCGCGCGCTGACCGGCCCGAAGGCGCCCGAGAAGGCCGCTGACCCGATCATCGTCCATCCGGACGTGCGCCGCATGCTGCTGACGCAGAAGGCCTATGCCGAAGGCGGCCGCGCGTTCAGCTACTGGACCGCGCTGCAGATCGACCGCGAACTGTCGCACCCCGACGCCGCCGTGCGCAAGGAAGCCGGCGACCTCGTGGCGCTGCTGACGCCGGTCATCAAGGCCTTCCTGACCGACAACGCATTCACGTCGACCAACGAGGGCATGCAGGTATTTGGCGGCCATGGCTATATCGCCGAGTGGGGCATGGAGCAGTACGTGCGTGACGCCCGCATCAACATGATCTACGAAGGCACCAACACGATCCAGGCGCTGGACCTGCTGGGCCGCAAGATCCTGGGCGACATGGGCGCCAAGATGAAGGCGTTCGGCAAGATCGTGCAGCAGTTCGTTGAGGAGGAGGGCACGAACGAGGCGATGCAGGAGTTCGTGAACCCGCTGGCCGACATCGGCGACAAGGTGCAGAAGCTGACGATGGAAATCGGCATGAAGGCCATGGGCAACCCCGACGAGGTGGGCGCGGCAGCCGTGCCGTACCTGCGCGTGGTGGGTCACCTGGTGTTCTCGTACTTCTGGGCCCGCATGGCCAAGATCGCGCTGGAAAAGCAGGACAGCGGCGACAAGTTCTACGTGACCAAGCTGGCCACGGCGCGCTTCTACTTCGCCAAGCTGCTGCCTGAAACCGCCGGCGAAATCCGCAAGGCACGCGCCGGCTCGGCCACGCTGATGGCGCTGGACGCGGATTTGTTCTGATATTGCAGTGGGTTTGCTCCCCTCTCCCGTTTCACGGGAGAGGGGAGCAAACCGGTAGCAAATAGATACTCTCTCTCCTCAAAACGCTCACGATACCCAAGGAGCGCGCATGTCCAATTTCATCGTCAAGAAGGTTGCCGTGCTCGGCGCCGGCGTCATGGGCGCACAGATTGCGGCCCATCTGGTCAACGCCCGCGTGCCCGTGGTGCTGTTCGACCTGCCCGCCAAGGAAGGCCCCAAGAGCGGCATTGCCCTTCGCGCCATCGAGAACCTCAAGAAGCTGTCGCCGGCGCCGCTCGGCATCAAGGACGAGGCGGGCCTGATCCGCGCGGCCAACTACGAGGAAGATATCGAGCTGCTCAAGGAATGCGACGTGGTGATCGAGGCGATCGCCGAACGCATGGACTGGAAGCACGACCTCTACAAGAAGGTGGCGGCCCATCTGGCGCCGCACGCGATTTTCGCCACGAACACGTCGGGCCTGTCGATCACGGCGCTGTCCGATGGCTTCGACGCCGAGCTGAAGGCGCGCTTCTGCGGCGTGCACTTCTTCAACCCGCCGCGCTACATGCATCTGGTGGAACTGATCCCGACTGCGACGACGCAGCCGGCCATCCTGGACCGCCTGGAATCGTTCCTGACCACCACGCTCGGCAAGGGTGTGGTGCGTGCCAAGGACACGCCCAACTTCATCGCCAACCGCGTCGGCATCTTCTCGATCCTGGCCGTGTTTGCCGAAGCCGAGAAGTTCGGCATTCCGTTCGACATCGTCGATGACCTGACCGGCACCAAGCTGGGTCGCGCCAAGTCAGCCACGTTCCGCACCGCCGATGTGGTGGGCCTGGACACGATGGCGCACGTGATCAAGACGATGCAGGACGGCCTGGGCGGCGATCCGTTCGCCTCGGTCTACAAGACGCCGGCCGTGCTGAAGGGTCTGGTGGATGCAGGCGCGCTGGGCCAGAAGAGCGGCGCGGGCTTCTACAAGAAGGAAGGCAAGGCCATCAAGGTGCTCGACGCCAAGACCGGCCAGTATGTGGAATCGGGCAAGAAGGCCGACGAGATCGTCGTGCGCATGCTCAAGAAGGAGCCGGCAGAGCGCATCAGGCTGCTGCGCGAATCCACCAATCCGCAGGCGCAGTTCCTGTGGAGCGTGTTCCGCGACGTGTTCCAGTACATCGCCGTCTACCTGGAGCAGATCGCCGGCTCGGCAGCCGATGTGGACCTGGCCATCCGCTGGGGCTTCGGCTGGAACTCGGGTCCGTTTGAAGACTGGCAGGCTGCCGGCTGGAAGCAGGTGGCCGAGTGGGTCAAGGAAGATATCGACGCCGGCAAGGCACTGGCCAACGTGCCGCTGCCCGCATGGGTGTTCGAGGGTGCCGTGGCCGACAACGGCGGTGTGCATGGCGCGCAGGGTTCGTGGTCGCCGGCGACCAGCAGCTTCGTCAAGCGCGCCGCGCTGCCCGTGTATGAGCGCCAGGTGTTCCGCGCCGCGCTCAAGGGCACGGACGCGGCCGACCCGCGCAAGTCGGGCAAGACGATCGAAGAGAACGACGGTGCGCGCATCTGGACCAGCGACGGTGCCGACGACGTGCTGGTCATCTCGTTCAAGAGCAAGATGAACACGATTGGCCCGGACGTACTCGACTCGCTCGTGCGTGCCGTGGAACTGGCCGAAGCCGAGTACAAGGGCCTGGTGGTGTGGCAGCCGACGTCGCTGCAGCTTGGCGCGCCGGGCGGTCCGTTCTCGGCCGGTGCCAACCTCGAATCGGCCATGCCGCAGTTCATGATGGGCGGCGCCAAGGGCATCGAGCCGTTCGTGAAGAAGTTCCAGGACACGCTGATGCGCGTGAAGTACGCGGCGGTGCCGGTGATCCCGGCCGTGTCGGGCATCGCGCTCGGCGGCGGTTGCGAACTGATGCTGCATTCGGCCAAGCGCGTGGTGGCGCTGGAAAGCTATATCGGCCTCGTGGAAGTGGGCGTGGGCCTGGTGCCGGCCGGCGGTGGCCTCAAGGAAGCGGCGATTGCCGCGGCCAAGGCCGCGCAGGCGGCAGGCAGCACGAACTACCTGAACTTCCTGACCAACCGCTTCCAGGCGGCGGCGATGGCCAAGGTGTCGACCTCGGCGCTGGACGCACAGAAGATCGGCTACGTGCAACCCACGGACACCATCGTCTACAACGTTCACGAACTGCTTTACGTGGCGCAGAGCGAGGTGCGGGCGCTGTCGAATGCCGGGTACCGCGCGCCGCTGCCGGGCCAGCTGATTCCGGTGGCCGGCCGTTCGGGAATCGCCACGATCAAGGCGTCGCTGGTGAACATGCGCGACGGCAACTTCATCTCGGCGCATGATTTCCTGATTGCCTCGCGCATCGCGGAAGTGGTGTGCGGCGGTGACGTGGAAGCGGGCTCGCTGGTCAGCGAGGAATGGCTGCTGGCGCTGGAACGCAAGGCGTTCATCGACCTGCTGGGCACGGGCAAGACGCAGGAGCGCGTCATGCGCATGCTGCAGACCGGCAAGCCGGTGCGCAACTAATCCCGCCAACGAGGAACCGACATCATGAAACAACTGCAAGACGCGTATATCGTTGCGGCTACCCGTTCGCCGATTGGCAAGGCTCCCAAGGGCGCCTTCCGCAACACCCGCCCCGATGATCTGCTGGCTACCATCCTGAAGGCCGCCGTGGCCCAGGTGCCGAGCCTGGACCCGGCGCTGATCGAAGACGCCATCGTTGGCTGCGCGATTCCCGAAGCGCAGCAGGGCCTGAACGTGGCCCGTATCGGCGCGCTGCTGGCCGGCCTGCCGAATACCGTGGGCGGCATCACCGTGAACCGCTTCTGCGCCTCGGGCCTGTCGGCCGTGGCGATGGCCGCCGACCGCATCCGCGTGGGTGAGTCAGACGTGATGATCGCCGCCGGGGTGGAGTCGATGAGCATGGTGCCGATGATGGGCAACTCGCCGTCGATGTCGCCGTCGATCTTCGAGCGCGACGAAAACGTGGGCATCGCCTATGGCATGGGCCTGACCGCCGAGAAGGTGGCGACGCAGTGGAAGGTGAGCCGCGAAGATCAGGACGCGTTCTCGCTGGCATCGCACCAGAAGGCCATCGCCGCGCAGCAGGCCGGCGAGTTCAACGACGAGATCACGCCGATCGAGGTGGTCGAGAAGTTCCCGGACCTCGCCTCGGGGCAGGTGGGCGTCAAGACGCGCACGGTGTCGCTCGACGAAGGCCCGCGCCCCGACACGTCGCTCGAAGGGCTGGGCAAGCTGCGCGCGGTGTTCGCCAACAAGGGCAGCGTCACGGCCGGCAACAGCTCGCAGACGTCGGACGGTGCCGGCGCGCTGATCCTCGTGTCCGAGAAGATCCTCAAGCAGTTCAATCTCCTGCCGCTGGCGCGCTTCGTGTCGTTCGCGGTGCGTGGCGTGCCGCCCGAGATCATGGGGATTGGCCCGAAGGCCGCGATTCCGGCCGCGCTGAAGGCCGGTGGCCTGACGCAGGACCAGATCGAGTGGATCGAGCTGAACGAGGCGTTTGCCGCACAGTCGCTGGCGGTGATGCGTGACCTGGAACTCGACCCGGCCCGCGTGAACCGCATGGGCGGAGCCATTGCGCTGGGCCACCCGCTCGGCGCCACGGGCGCGATCCGTTCGGCCACTGTGGTGCACGCGCTGCGTCGCCACAACCTCAAGTACGGCATGGTGACCATGTGCGTCGGTACAGGCATGGGCGCCGCCGGAATCTTCGAGCGCGTTTAAACGCGCCAGCGGGGCGGCCGTCCACGGGTGGCCGCCCCCGCCTTCGATCAGATGAAGAAATGTATGGACACGAAGATGCCAACACGTTGACGCACTGACCCGGAGGAACATAACAATATGCAGGAGACAGCCATTCTGGCCGACGCGGCATGCGACATGCCGCGCGCGATGATGGACGCGCTTGGCGTCCGCACGATTCCGTTCCGCATCCGCGCTGGGGACCGCTTCCTGGCGGACACGCGCGACGAGGACGCGCTGCCCGACCTCTACCGCCAATATCTGGTCGGCAAGCAGGACCACTACGCCGAATCGATCCCTCTGCTTGAACGCGAACTGGAGGACCACCTGCTACGCAACGTGGTGGCCGGCTGCGACCGCGCGATCCTGCTGACGATTGCCAGCAGCCGCAGCAAGTTCTACGCGAACGCGAATGGCGCCGTGGTGGGCACTGTGGCGCGCAGCTTCAAGCTGCGCAAGGATGCGGGCCGCAGCGGGCTGTTCGACCTGACGGTAATCGATACGGGCGCGATCGGCCCCGGCCAGGCGCTGATCGTGCGCGAGGCCGCCCGCATGCTGGGCGAGGGCGCGAGCGCGGCCGCCGTGGTGGAAGCGGTGGAGAACCGCCTGCGCGACGCGGCCCACATGTTCCTGATCCCGGACGAACTGCTGTACATGTACACGCGCGCCAAGCTCAAGGGCGAGAACAGCATCACCTGGGGCCGCTACATGCTGGGCAGCGCGTTCAATATCCGGCCCGTGATCCATATGCATCGCGGCGAGACCGAGGCCATTGCCAAGGCACGTGGGCCGGAGGATGGCATCCGCCGCCTGCTGGGCCATGTGGAAGCATGCATCCGCGCCGGCGCATTGCTGACGCCGGCCGTGGGCGCCGCGTATGCGGGCGATATCGACGAGGTGACGTCGTGGCCAGCCTGGCAGTCACTGGCCGATACCGCCGCCCGGCACGGCGTTGAGCTGATGCTCGCGCCGATGAGTCTGACCGTGGCGCTCAATGTGGGCGCCGGCGCGTTCGGGCTCAGTTATCTTTCCGAAATGCCGCCGCCGTTCGTGTGAGCGCGGCGTGCATCCCATACCGACCGAGACGAGGAAGACATGAGCATTGCCACCCGCATCGACCAGGGCGTCCTGACCATTGGTTTCGACCGCATCGACAAGAAGAACGCGATCACGGCCGCGATGTACCAGACCATGGCCGACGCACTGCGCGCCGCCGAGACCGACAGCGCCGTGCGCGTGATCGTGATCGAGGGCAAGCCGGAGATCTTCACGGCCGGCAACGACCTTGAGGACTTCATGAAGCGCCCGCCGACCCACGGCGGAGACGGCACGCCGGCCCCGGTGTTCCAGTTCCTGCACGCCATCAGCCACGCCAGCAAGCCGGTGGTGGCCTCGGTGAGCGGCGCGGCGGTGGGCATTGGCACCACGCTGCTGCTGCACTGTGATCTGGTCTATGCATCGGAGACGGCCAAGCTGTCGCTGCCGTTCGCGCAACTGGGCCTGTGCCCCGAGGCCGCATCGAGTCTGCTGCTGCCGCGCCTGATGGGCTACCAGCGCGCTGCCGAGAAGCTGCTGCTGGGCGAGGCATTCAGCGCGCAGGAAGCGCACGCCATCGGGCTGGTCACAAAGGTGCTACCGATCGCCGAGCTGTCGGATTACGTGCGCCAGCAGGCGCGGAAACTCGCGGCGCTGCCCGCATCGTCGCTGCGTGAAACCAAGCGGCTGATGAAGGGCGACGACGTACCGGCCGTGGAAAAGAAGATGAGCGAGGAGGGCGAGGTATTCCGCCGCATGCTGCTGGCGCCTGAAGCCAAGGAAGCATTCACGGCGTTCTTCGAGAAGAGGAAGCCGGATTTCTCGAAGTTCGATTGAGACGTTGCACCCCGATCGGTGTGCTCCCCTCTCCCGCATTGCGGGAGAGGGGAACAAGGCAAATCCACCCCTCAAACCACCGGCAACACCCTCGGCATCCGGTCTTCATCGGTTGCCACATACGTCAGCGTGGCTTCCGTCACCTTGACGATCTCATGGCTGTGGCGCATGCGTTGCGCGTAGACGGCCACTTCCACCGTAATCGAGGTGCGGCCGGTCTTGACGACATCGGCGTAGAAGCTGACCAGATCGCCCACGAACACGGGGTGCTTGAACAGGAACGAGTTGACGGCCACCGTGGCCACGCGGCCCTGGGCGCGCTCGACGGCCGGAATCGAGCCGGCGATGTCGACCTGGGCCATGATCCAGCCGCCGAACACGTCGCCGTGCACGTTGGCGTCGGCGGGCATCGGCACCACGCGCAGCGCGGGGTTCTTGCCGGGGGGCAGTTCGGAGAGCGGGGCGGTCTTGGACATGTCGGCGATCGAGGAAAGCGGGAAGTACGGCGAATTCATGGGGCGGGGGTGATGGTCTGCCGGACCGGGCGATCTCTGCGACAATCGCGGCATTGGCCTGAATTCTAACGTATGCGCCGCTACTCCACGACCGCCGAGCCCGCCCCCGCCGAGCCGGCCAAATCCCTGTTCCAGGGCGCCGGCGCCCCCCGCAGCGACTGGCAGACCGTCCGCAACCTGCTGCCCTATGTCTGGCACTACAAGTGGCGGGTCATCCTGGCGCTGACCTGCCTCGTGGCCGCCAAGGTGGCCAACCTCGGCGTGCCGGTGCTGATGAAGAAGCTCGTCGACACGATGAACATCGCGCCGGGCAATGCCACGGCGCTACTGGTGGTGCCGGCCGGGCTGATCGTCGCCTACGGGCTGCTGCGGCTTTCGGGCACGCTGTTCACCGAGTTGCGCGAGATCCTCTTTGCCAAGGTGACGCAGAGCGCGGTGCGGGAGATCGCGCTGCAGGTGTTCCGGCACCTCCACGCGCTGTCGCTGCGCTTCCATCTGGAGCGGCAGACCGGCGGCATGAGCCGCGACATCGAGCGCGGCACGCGCGGCATCCAGTCGCTGATTTCGTACTCGCTGTACAGCATCCTGCCCACGCTGGTGGAAATGTCGCTGGTGATCGGCTTCCTGCTGCTGCACTACGACATCTGGTTCGCCGCCATCACGCTGTGCGCGCTGGTGGGCTACATCGCGTTCACGATCGTGGTCACGGAGTGGCGCACGCACTTCCGGCGCAAGATGAACGAGCTGGACTCGCGCGCCAACCAGAAGGCGATCGATTCGCTGCTGAACTTCGAGACCGTCAAATACTTCGGCAACGAGGAGTACGAGGCGCGGCGCTATGACGAGAACCTGCGCACCTACCGCACGGCGGCCATCCGCTCGCAGAATTCGCTGTCGTTCCTGAACTTCGGCCAGCAGGCGATCATCGCCGTGGGGCTGATCCTGATCCTGTGGCGTGCCACGGTGGGGGTGGCGGCGGGCAAGCTGACGCTGGGCGACCTCGTGCTGGTCAACACGCTGATGATCCAGCTCTATATCCCGCTGAACTTCCTCGGCGTGATCTACCGCGAGATCAAGCAGGCCACCACCGACATGGACCGCATGTTCGTGCTGCTGGGCACCAACCAGGAGGTGGCCGATGCCGACGGCGCCGCGCCGCTGCGGGTCAATGGGGCGGAAGTGCGGTTCCGTCATGTGGGATTCGGCTACGAGTCGAACCGGACCATCCTCGACGATGTGGATTTCACGATCGCGGCGGGCACCACCACCGCGGTGGTCGGCCACAGCGGGTCGGGAAAATCCACGCTGGCCCGGCTGCTTTTCCGCTTCTATGACGTGAACCGGGGCGGCATCGAGATCGATGGGCAGGACTCGCGCGCGGTGACGCAGGCCAGCTTGCGTGCGTCGATCGGCATCGTGCCGCAGGACACCGTGCTGTTCAACGACAGCATCTACTACAACATCGCCTATGGCCGGCCCGATGCCACGCGCGAGGAGGTGATCGAGGCCGCCCGCGCCGCCCAGATCGACCACTTCATCAGCGAACTGCCGCAGGGGTACGACACGCCCGTGGGCGAGCGCGGGCTGAAGCTGTCCGGTGGCGAGAAGCAGCGCGTGGCCATCGCGCGCACGCTGCTCAAGAACCCGCCGATCCTGGTGTTCGACGAAGCCACCTCGGCGCTGGATTCGCGCACCGAGCAGGCCATCCAGGCCGAACTGATGCGGCTGGCGCAGAACCGTACCACGCTGCTGATCGCGCACCGGCTCTCGACCGTGGTGCATGCGGACCAGATCCTGGTCATGGATCACGGCCGCATCGTCGAGCGTGGCACCCACGCGGAGCTGATGCGTGCCAACGGCCGCTATGCCGGCATGTGGCAGATCCAGGCACGCAACGCCGCCCATGGCGCGCCGGACACCGACGTACTGGCCATCGACGCTGGCGACGAGACGCAGGACGCCTGACGCCTGAGCCATAGCCGCCGCTGGCGATTGTTGACAATCGCCAGCGGCAACCCGTGCTGACACGCACGGCCGCACAATCCTGGTGTGCCAATGCACCGCGGCCATGCGTCGCTTCGGTGCGGGCATGCCGCTGCAATGGCTGGCACGCCCCTTGCGAAAAGCACCCTCCAGAACGATCAACGACTGGAGAAGGTTCATGCCGCAATCCCCCCTGCGCCGTCATCTGCTGAAGCTGTGCACGCTGGCCGGCACCACGATGGTGCTGTCAACACTTTGCGCAGGCACCGCGCAGGCGCAAGCCGCCACCAAGGTCCGCTTCCAGCTCGACTGGCGTTTCGAAGGACCGTCGGCGCTGTTCCTGCTCGGCGAACAGAAGGGCTACTTCAAGAACGAGAAGCTCGACGTGTCGATCGACGCGGGCAACGGCTCGGGCAACGTGGTCAACCGCGTGGCTTCTGGCACGTACGACATGGGCTTTGCCGACCTGGCCTCGGTGATGGAGTTCTACGGCAACAATCCCGATGCGAAGAACAAGCCCGTGGCCGTGATGATGGTCTACAACAACACGCCGGCCGCCATCCTCGCGCTGAAGAAGTCCGGCATCAAGGCACCGAAGGACCTGACCGGCAGGAAGCTCGGCGCCCCGGTGTTCGACGCCGGCCGCCGTGCCTTCCCGATCTTCGCCAAGGCCAACGGCCTGCAGGCCGCCTCGTTCAACTGGCAGGCGATGGACCCCACGCTGCGCGAGACGATGCTGACGCGTGGCGACCTCGACGCCATCACCGGGTTCTCGTTCACGTCGATCCTGAACCTGAACGCGCGCGGCGTGAAGGACGAGGACATCGTGGTGCTGCCGTACCCGCAATATGGCGTGAAGCTCTATGGCAACGCGATCATTACCTCGGAGCAGTTCCTGAAGAGCAACCCCGAGGCGGTCAAGGCGTTCCTGCGCGCGTTCTCGAAGTCGGCGAAGGAGGTCATCGCGCATCCCGAGGAGGGCATCAAGGCGGTCAAGGCACGGGACGGCATCATCGACGAGAAGCTTGAGGTCAAGCGCCTCAGGCTCGCGCTCGACAGCGTGGTGAAGTCGCCCGACGCCAGGGCAGAGGGCTTCGGCCGCGTGAGCAAGCCGCGCCTGTCGCTGATGGCCTCGCAGGTGGCCGACGCGTTCGGCACCAAGGGCCGCATCAACCCCGACGCACTGTGGACCGACGCCTACCTGCCGTCCGCGGCCGAACTGGACGTGCTGCGATGACGGCGACGGAAGCCCTGTTGTCCACGGACCCGGCGGCAGCAACCGCCGCGGCCGCTGGGTCCGGCAAGCCGTTCGTCGATTTCAACCGCGTGTGGCTGGCGTACGACGACGAACTCGCGCGCCGTGGCGAGTTCGCGGTCGAGGACATCTCGCTGCAGGCGGCGGCGGGCGAGTTCATTGCCATCGTCGGTCCGTCCGGCTGCGGCAAGTCCACGTTCATGAAGCTGGCCACCGGCCTGCGTCCCGCCACGCGCGGCGTAGTCAGCATCAACGGCGCGAAGGTCGCCGGGCCGCTGCAGCAGGTGGGCATGGCGTTCCAGGCGCCCACGCTGCTGCCGTGGCGCACCACGCTCGACAACGTGATGCTGCCGCTTGAAATCGTCGAGCCGTACCGCTCCACCATGCGCAAGCGGCGCGGCGAGTATGTGGAGCGTGCCCGCGCGCTGCTGAAGACCGTGGGCCTGGCGGGCTACGAGGACAAGTACCCGTGGCAGTTGTCGGGCGGCATGCAGCAGCGGGCGTCGATCTGCCGGGCGCTGATCCACCAGCCGCGCATGCTGCTGCTGGACGAGCCGTTCGGCGCGCTCGACGCCTTCACGCGCGAGGAACTCTGGTGCGTGCTGCGTGACCTCTGGCAGGCCCAGCGCTTCAACGTGATCCTGGTCACCCATGACCTGCGCGAAGCGGTGTTCCTGGCCGACACGGTCTACGTGATGAGCCCGCGCCCGGGCCGCATCCTGCTGCGCCGCGAGATCGACCTGCCACGCCCGCGTCCGCTCGACATCACCTATACCGAGCCGTTCGCCGAGCGCGTGCACGAACTGCGCGAGAAGATCGGCCACAAGCCCGGCAACCAGCACGACCAACACTGATCATGGCCACGATGTCCTCTCTCCAGGCGAAGCGCGTGCAGCGCGTCGCCCCCTGGGTCCTGCTCGGCGCCTTCCTGCTGCTGTGGCAGGGCGCCTGCCTGGTGTTCAACGTCTCGGACTTCATCCTGCCGAGCCCGTCCGCCATCGTCACCTCGCTGGCCGAATACAGCGGCGTGATTGCCACCCACGCCTGGCGCACGTTCTGGACGACCATGGTCGGCTTCGGGCTGGCCATCGTCGTGGGCGTGGTGCTGGGCATGCTGATGGGCTCGTCGCGGCTCGCCTACGCGGCCACGTACCCGCTGATGACGGCGTTCAACGCGCTGCCCAAGGCCGCCTTCGTGCCGATCCTCGTGGTCTGGTTCGGCCTGGGCGCCGGGCCGGCGATCATCACGGCCTTCCTGATCTCGTTCTTCCCGATCATGGTCAACATCGCCACGGGGCTGGCTACGCTCGAACCGGAACTGGAGGACGTGCTGCGCGTGCTCGGCGCCAGGCGCAGCGACGTGCTGCTCAAGGTGGGCCTGCCACGCGCCATGCCGTTCTTCTTCGCCTCGCTGAAAGTGGCCATCACGCTGGCCTTCGTCGGCACCACGGTCTCGGAAATGAACGCCGCCAACGAGGGGATCGGCTACCTGCTGGTCTCGGCCGGTTCGGCGATGAAGATGCCGCTGGCGTTTGCGGGGCTGGTGGTCATCGCCGTGATGGCGATGCTCATGTACGAACTGTTTGCGGTGATCGAGAAACGCATGACGGGCTGGGCTCACCGGGGCTGACGGCCGCGCGCGCCGCTCAGGCGTAGTCGAGCGGCAGCGCCGTGGTGTACTTGATCTGCTCCATCGCGAAGCTCGAACTCACGTCCGCCAGCTCCGCGCCCTGGATCAGCTTCTTGTACACCGCGTCGTAGGCGGCGATATCGGGCACCACCACGCGCAGCAGGTAGTCGGTATCGCCCGCCATCCGGTAGAACTCGGTCACTTCCGGGATCGACGCCACCAGGCCGTGGAATGCCTTGAGCCACTTCACGTTGTGCTGGCTGGTGCGAATCGACACGAAGACGGTGACGCCGACGTTGAGCTTCGCGGCGTCGAGCAGCGCCACGCGCTTGCGGATCACGCCGGATTCTTCGAGCTTCTGCACGCGGCGCCAGCAGGGCGTGGAGGTCAGCCCGACCCGCTCGCCGATCTCGGCGACGGGCACGGCGGCATCTTCCTGGAGGATGTCCAGGATCTGGCGGTCATAGCGGTCCATGGGATGTCACGGTAGGGGGGTGAATGCCAGCCCCCGCCGCCTCATGGCAGGGGGTCAGCTGACAATGGTATCCACGAGCAGGTTGACGCCCGTGGCGATATTGTCCCGATCCACGCCGTAGATGTGCAGGGAAACGGCGATGTCGTGGCTGTCGTTGCCGAGCGCGTGGATATGCTGCAGCCCGGCCGGCACGCTGAAGGTGTCGCCGGCTTCCCGTGTTGCGGCGCCCACCTGCGTGGCGGTGCGGTTCTCGGGGTTCCAGCGGTAGTGGCGTTCGGCCAGCGTGCCGCGCAGCACGCGGTAGGCGCACCAGGCGCGATGGCCGTGCACCGGGCTGTGCTGGCCCGGACGCCAGATCAGCAGCATGACCGAGAAACGTTCGTACGGATCGGCGTACACCAGATGCCGCGTGTAGCGGTCCGGGCTGCCTGCCAGCGCGCCGGGCGGCAGGCTGGCCAGCAGCGCGTCGGTATCGGTCAGGCTGGCGGCCAGGTGCTCGGCTACGGTGCGCGCGCTGTGGGACAGCGTGGCGTCCATGCCGGTGGCCAGCAGGGCCAGGGGTCCGGGGACGGCGGGAACCGGGGTGACGAAGGGGGTGGCGGTCGCTTGCATGGCTCGCTTGTTCTGGTTGGTATGCGATGGCATCCATCTTAGTGGCCTCCTCCGAGCACAAACCTGCAAAAAACGATCCAGAATGCCCGGATAGTGTAATCCTGTTCTACAGATGGTCGGATGCGAGGAAAAATATTTCCGTGCCGGTGCGCGGTCCCGGCCTGCAGGCGATAATCCGCGGCATGGAAATCAAATGGCTTGAAGACTTCGTCAGCCTGGCCGAGACGCACAGCTTCTCGCGCTCGGCGGAGCTGCGGCACGTCACGCAGCCGGCGTTCTCGCGCCGGATCCAGTCGCTCGAGGCGTGGGTAGGCACCGAGCTGATCGACCGGTCGAGCTATCCCACCAGCCTGACGCCGGCCGGCAAGGTGTTCTACGAGCAGGCGCTGGCGATGCTGGCGCAGGTCAGCGAGACCCGCGCGCTGATGCGCGGGCAGCGCTCGGCCAACGCCCAGGTGCTCGAATTTGCCGTGCCCCACACGCTGTCGCTGACGTTCTTCCCGGAATGGCTCAAGGGTGTGGAGCGCAAGGTCGGCACGCTGCCCTGCCGGCTGCGGGCGCTCAATGTCCATGACGCGGTGCTGATGCTCGTGGAAGGCGGCTGCGACCTGGTCATGGTCTACCACCACGCCCGGCAGGCCATCCAGCTCGACCCGGCGCACTACGACATGCTCGTGCTCGGCACGGAGCGGCTGTCGCCGTACAGCGTGCCGGACGCCACCGGACGCCCGCTGTTCCGCCTGCCCGGCACCGACAAGAAGCCGGTTCCGTTCCTGAGCTACACGCCCAATGCCTTCCTCGGACGGATGGTGGACATGCTGCTGGCGGAGTCCGCCGACACCCTGAAGCTCGACAAATGCTACGAGACCGATATGGCGGAGGCGCTCAAGGTCATGGCGCTGGCCGGCCACGGCATGGCATTTTTGCCAGAAAGCGCGGTGCGCGACGACGTGGCCGCCGGCCGCCTGGTCCGGGCCGAGGCGGCGCGCGGGCTGCCGCAGTCGATCGACATGGAAATCCGGCTGTACCGGGAACGCCCGTCCGATAACGGCTCGGAGCGGCGCGGCGGGCCGCAACGCCGCAAGCGCCAGTTCGTGGACAAGGTCTGGGCCGCGCTGACCGCCCCGGCTGGCTGACAACGTTATGCGCGCCTTGCATAACCGTGCCGGGCGGGATGAACAAACGGCATTGGATCGGCGCGGGGTGGCGCCGATATCCTGCGAGTCACCTTCACTCGGAAACCTACGATGTCTTCCGCAGCACCGACGTACAACGTCTCGAACGCCCATGCCCTGCCTTCCTACCTGAATGCCGACAATCTCGGCCCGTGGGGCATCTACCTGCAGCAGGTCGACCGTGTCACGCCTTACCTGGGCTCGCTGGCACGCTGGGTCGAAACCCTCAAGCGCCCCAAGCGCGCGCTGATCGTCGACGTACCCATCGAGCTGGACAACGGCACCATTGCCCACTACGAGGGCTACCGCGTGCAGCACAACCTGTCGCGCGGCCCCGGCAAGGGCGGCGTGCGCTTCCACCAGGACGTGACGCTGTCCGAGGTGATGGCGCTGTCGGCCTGGATGTCGGTGAAGAACGCGGCCGTGAACGTGCCCTACGGCGGTGCCAAGGGCGGCATCCGCGTTGATCCGCGCACGCTGTCCAAGGGCGAGCTGGAACGCCTGACGCGCCGCTACACCAGCGAAATCAACATCATCATCGGGCCGAACAAGGACATCCCGGCGCCGGACGTCAACACCAACGCCCAGGTCATGGCCTGGATGATGGATACCTACTCGATGAACTCGGGCAGCACGTCCACCGGCGTGGTGACCGGCAAGCCGATCTCGCTCGGCGGCTCGCTGGGCCGCCACGAGGCCACCGGCCGTGGCGTGTTCGTGGTGGGTTCGGAAGCCGCCCGCAACCTCGGCATGGACGTCAAGGGTGCGCGCGTGGCCGTGCAGGGCTTCGGCAATGTGGGCGCCGTGGCCGCCAGGCTGTTCCAGGAGGCCGGCGCGAAGGTGGTGGCGGTGCAGGACCACCGCACCACGCTGTACAACCCGGCCGGGCTGGATGTGCCGGCAATGATGGAATACGCGTCGCACAGCGGCACGATCGACGGCTTCCAGGCCGAAGTCCTGAAGGGCGACCAGTTCTGGGAGGTCGACTGCGACATCCTGATCCCGGCCGCGCTGGAAGGCCAGATCACGGCCCAGAACGCGCCGAAGATCACGGCAAAGCTGGTCATCGAGGGCGCCAACGGCCCGACCACGCCGCAGGCCGACGATATCCTGCGCGAGCGCAATATCCTGGTCTGCCCGGACGTGATTGCCAACGCCGGCGGCGTGACGGTGTCCTATTTCGAGTGGGTGCAGGATTTCTCGAGCTTCTTCTGGACCGAGGAGGAGATCAACGAGCGCCTGGTACGGATCATGCAAGAAGCTTTCCGGGCAATCTGGCAGGTTGCCCAGGAAAACAAGGTCACGCTGCGTACGGCGGCATTCATCGTTGCCTGTACGCGCATCCTCCAGGCCCGCGAAATGCGCGGCCTGTATCCCTGAGGCGAGGGCGGGCATGACACGCGGGAACCGGTTTGCTGCGATGCAGCAAAAACCACCGGTTTCCCGCTGCTCCGGGAACGCGGCGATCGGATGGCTCCGATTGCCGCGTTTTTTGTTATCAGGGGTTTGAAACGATGCCAAGTATCGGTGCGCACTTGTGTCTCATTTTGGCGCAATGCCGCGAAACCCTGCCCGATGCGGCACCAGTTAGGGGAAAAACCCGTTGTCTTGGGTGACGAGCTAAGCAATACTGTTTCGCCGGTGGGACAGTCTGATACAGTCCCGCCTTTCTCTTCAAGGTCAAGGAGATGTTATGAATGTTGCCAAGTTGGCAGGCCTGATGATTGCGGCAGGGGTGTTGTGCGCGAGCGCGCAGGCAGCTGAGCCGCTGACGGGTACGCTGCAGAAGATCAAGGACACGGGTGTCATCACGCTGGGCGTGCGGGAATCCTCGATCCCCTTCAACTACAACCTGGGCGGCGTGCGCCAGGTCGGCTATTCCTACGATATCAACATGAAGATCGTGGAAGCCGTGAAGAACCAGCTGAAGCTGCCGAACCTGCAGGTCAAGGAAATTCCGATCACGTCGCAGAACCGCATCACGCTGCTGCAGAACGGCACGATCGATATCGAGTGCGGCTCGACCACGAACAACCTCGAGCGCCAGAAGCAGGCCTCGTTCACGAACAGCATCTTCATCATCGGCACGCGCATCATGGTGAAGAAGGACGGCGGCATCAAGGACTGGGCCGACCTGAAGGGCAAGAATGTCGTGACCACGGCTGGCACGACGTCCGAGCGCCTGCTGCGCAAGATGAACGACGACCAGAAGCTGGGCATCAACATCATCAGCACCAAGGACCATGGCCAGTCGTTCCTGACGCTGGAATCGGGCCGTGCCGTGGCGTTCATGATGGACGACGCGCTGCTCTACGGCGAACGCGCCAAGGCCAAGAACCCGAACGACTGGATCGTGGTGGGCAAGCCGCAATCGCGTGAATCGTACGGCTGCATGATCCGCAAGGACGACGTGCCGTTCAAGAAGCTGTCCGATACCGTGATCGCCGGCCTGATGAAGGATGGTTCGATCAACACCATGTACACGAAGTGGTTCCAGCAGCCGGTGCCTCCGAAGGGCCTGAACCTGGACTTCCCGCTGTCGGAAGACATGAAGGCGCTCTTCAAGAACCCGAACGACAAGGCACTCGACTGATCTTAGCGATTGGCGCAGTGCGAAACGGAAGGAGCAGTCCTTCCGTTTCTTTTTGAGGACGCACTATGGATTACGCTTTTCACTGGGGAGTCTTCCTCGAGCAGGCCGCTTCCAACGAGACGTACCTGGACTGGATGATCTCCGGTCTCAAGGTGACGATCGCGCTGGGCCTGTCGTCGTGGGTGATCGCCCTTGTTCTCGGCTCGGTGCTGGGCGTGCTGCGCACGGTCCCGAACAAGTGGCTGTCGGGGTTTGCCGCCACCTACGTCGAGATCTTCCGGAACATTCCGCTGCTGGTGCAACTGTTCATCTGGTACTTCGTGGGCCCCGAGCTACTGCCGGGCGGCGAAGCCATCAAGCAGATGAACCCGTTCACCCAGCAGTTCCTGGCCGCCATGGTCTGCCTGGGCACCTTCACGGCCGCCCGGGTCTGCGAACAGGTGCGCTCGGGTATCAACTCGCTGCCGCGCGGCCAGCGAAACGCTGGCCTGGCCATGGGTTTCACGCTGGCCCAGACGTACCGCCACGTGCTGCTGCCGATGGCCTTCCGCGTCATCGTGCCGCCGATCACCTCCGAGTTCCTGAACATCTTCAAGAACTCGGCGGTGGCATCGACCATCGGCCTGCTGGAACTGGCCGCCCAGGGCCGCCAGCTGGTGGACTACACGGCGCGCCCGTATGAGTCGTTCATCGCGGTCACGGTGCTGTACGCGCTGATCAACTTCACGGTGATGTTCCTGATGCGCTGGGTGGAACGCCGTACCCGCGTGCCGGGCTTCATCGGCAGCAAGTAAGGAGCTGGAACATGGCATACGAATTCGATTTCAGCTCGATCAACGCGTCCACGCTGCACGTGCTCGGCGAGGGCATGGCCGTTTCTTTAAAAATCACGGTCACGGCGGTGATCGTGGGCATCGTCTGGGGCACGATCCTGGCGATGATGCGGCTCTCGTCGGTCAAGCCGCTGAACTGGTTCGCGCAGGCGTACGTGACGCTGTTCCGGTCCATCCCGCTGGTGATGGTGCTGCTGTGGTTCTTCCTGATCATCCCGCAGCTGCTGCAGAAGGTGTTCAACCTGTCGGCCGCATCGGATCTGCGCATGACTTCCGCGCTGATCGCGTTCTCGCTGTTCGAGGCCGCGTACTACTCGGAAATCATCCGCGCCGGTATCCAGAGCGTGTCGCGCGGGCAGATGTTCGCCGCGCAGGCGCTGGGCATGACCTATGGCCAGACCATGCGGCTGGTGATCCTGCCGCAGGCGTTCCGCAACATGGTGCCGCTGCTGCTGACGCAGGGCATCATCCTGTTCCAGGATACCTCGCTGGTCTACGTGAGCGCGCTGGCGGACTTCTTCGGCCAGGCCTACGGCATTGGCGAACGTGACGGCCGCATCGTCGAAATGCTGCTGTTCGCCGGCCTCGTGTACTTCATCATTTGTTTCTCCGCTTCGCTGCTGGTCAAGCGTTATCAGAAAAAGGTGGCCGTATGATCGAGATTAATAACGTTTCCAAGTGGTACGGCGCCTTCCAGGTGCTGACCGACTGCACCACCAAGGTGGCCAAGGGCGAAGTGGTGGTGGTGTGCGGCCCGTCGGGCTCGGGCAAGTCGACGCTGATCAAGACCGTGAACGCGCTGGAGCCGTTCCAGAAGGGCGACATCCTCGTGGATGGCACCTCGGTGGGCAACCCGAAGACCAACCTGCCCAAGCTGCGCTCGCGCGTGGGCATGGTCTTCCAGAACTTCGAACTGTTCCCGCACCTGTCGATCACCGAGAACCTGACCATCGCGCAGATGAAGGTGCTGGGCCGCTCGAAGGACGAAGCCAACGCCAAGGGCCTGAAGTACCTGGAACGCGTGGGCCTGAAGAGCCAGGCGGACAAGTACCCCGGTCAGCTGTCGGGCGGCCAGCAGCAGCGCGTGGCAATTGCCCGCGCGCTGTCGATGGATCCGATCTGCATGCTGTTCGATGAGCCGACTTCGGCACTTGACCCGGAAATGGTCAACGAAGTGCTCGACGTGATGGTGCAGCTGGCCAACGAAGGCATGACCATGATGTGCGTGACCCACGAGATGGGCTTCGCCCGCAAGGTGGCCAACCGCGTGATCTTCATGGACGCCGGCAAGATCGTGGAAGACTGCGCCAAGGAAGAGTTCTTCGGCAACATCGAAGCCCGCTCCGAACGCGCCCGCCAGTTCCTCTCAAAGATCCTGCAGCACTGATGTTTGCTCCCCTCTCCCGCCGCGCGGGAGAGGGGACACCCCTCAAGTACAAGCCGCGTTCGCGGCATTCTTCGCCTGCACCTCGGGCGGAATCGGTACCGTCCACGTCATGACGGGCTTCCCGTTCTCGAACATGATCAGCTCGCCCGGGGCGAACTGCGTCCACGTCTCGTTGTCGGTCAGCGGCGCGGTGGCGATCACGGCCACGCGGTCGTCCGGCGTGGTGACCTGGGCAAAATCGATCGACAGGTCCGCATCGATCAGATGCGCCTTGGAGAACGGCCACTGCCGCACGATGTAATACAGCCGCGTGGAGCAATGCGCGAACAGCGCCTGCCCGTTGCATAGTAGAAAATTGAAAACGCCGTGCAGCGTGATGTCCCGCGTGATATCGGCCAGCGCATGGCCCAGTTCGTTGAGCGGCGGCTGCGAGCCCGGAAACCGCTTGCGCAGGCCCTGCATCAGCGTGCAGAACGCCAGTTCGCTGTCGGTATCGCCCACCGGCTGGTAGACGCCAGACAGGAACGGCGCGAAGCCGTGCAGGTCGCCGTTGTGGGCGAAGATCCAGTGCCGGCCCCAGAGTTCGCGCATGAACGGGTGGCAGTTTTCGAGCCGGACCGTGCCCTGCGTGGCCTTGCGGATATGCGAGATCACGTTTTTCGACTTGATCGGGTAGCGCTTGATCAGGTCCGCCACCGGCGAGGTACCCGCCGACTGGTTGTCGATGAACAGGCGGCAGGCCTTGTCCTCGAAGAACGCCACGCCGAAACCGTCGGCGTGGTGGTCCGTCAGGCCGCCCCGGGCGGCAAAGCCGGTAAAGGAAAACGTCACGTCGGTCGGCGTGGCGCAGTTCATGCCTAGCAGCTGGCACATGGCGAGGGCACCGTGAACGGCAGGGGGCTGCCGCTTTGCAATAGAATGGGGCCATTATCCTTCGCGTGCCGGACGCTGCCAAGCGCGGCACTCGCCAGCCCCCTCCCTTCCCAGCCATGAGTCAATACAAGATCGCTGTCATTCCCGGAGACGGAATCGGAACGGACCTTCCCTGGAGCCAGGCACGATGAACTTCCAGGGCTGCCCCCGCACGTTGTTGCTCGAAAGTTTCCATGCCGCGGTTGCTGCCGCGGACCCCCTGCAGATCGTGGCCGACCACCTGCCGCCGCCGCATGCCGGCGGCCGCACCCTGGTGGTGGGCGCCGGCAAGGCCGCCGCGTCGATGGCGCTGGCCGTAGAGCGCGCCTACGCCGGCCGCGCCAGTCTCGAAGGCGTGGTGGTCACGCGCTACGCGCACGGCCTGCCGACCGAGCATATCCGCGTGATCGAAGCCGGCCATCCGGTGCCGGACGAGGCCGGTGAACAGGCGGCCGCCGATATCCTGGCGCGCGTCCGGTCGCTTGGGCCCGAGGACCGGCTGATCGTGCTGGTCTCCGGCGGCGGATCCAGCCTGCTGTCGCTGCCGGCCGAAGGCATCCCGATGGCCGATCTGAAGGCCACCACGCGCGAACTGCTGCGCTGCGGCGCGCCGATCACCGACATGAACATCGTGCGCAAGCACGTCTCGCGCATCCAGGGCGGCCGGCTGGCGCAGGCCAGCCGCGCGCCGGTGACCACGCTGATCGTGTCCGATGTGGCGGGGGATGACCCCAGCGCCATCGCCTCGGGCCCGACCGTACCCGATCCGAGCACCTATGCCGACGCGCTCGGCATCCTGAAGCGCTTTGGCGCCACCGTGCCGGCCAGCGTGCAATCACACCTGGAGCGCGGGGCGCGCGGCGAGATCGACGAAACGCCAAAGCCGGGCGATCCGCTCTTCGGCCGCGTCGACAACCGCATGATCGCCACCGCCCACGGCAGCCTGGAGGCCGCGGCGGCGCTGTTCCGCCGCCAGGGTATCGAACCCGTGCTGCTGGGCGACACCGTGACCGGCGAGGCGCAGGAGGTGGCGCGTGTCTACGCGGCGCTGGTGCGCGAAATTCGCAAGTACAATGCGCCGTTCTCCGCGCCCGTGGCGCTGATCTCGGGCGGCGAGTGCACGGTCACCCTGCCGGCCGGCGTCAGTGGCGCGCGCGGCGGGCGTTGCTCCGAGTTCCTGCTGTCGCTGGCCATCGAACTGGGCGGCGCCGACGGCATCCATGCGATTGCCGCCGACACCGACGGCATCGACGGCTCCGAAGACAATGCCGGCGCGCTGCTGGGCCCCGATTCGCTGGCCCGGGCCGAAGCCGCCGGCGTATCGGCCCGGCACAGTCTGGACGCGCACGATGCCTGGGGCTTCTTCCAGGCCGTGGACGACCTCGTGGTGACCGGCCCCACGCGGACCAATGTGAACGATTTCCGCGCCATCCTGATTCTCTAGTTGTTGCTTGTCCCCATGACCCAGAAGATTACGATTACCCGCCCGGACGACTGGCACCTGCACCTGCGCGACGGCGCGGCATTGTCCGCCGTGCTGCCCGACACCGCCCGCCAGTTCGCGCGCGCCATCGTCATGCCGAACCTGAAGCCGCCGGTCACCACGGTGGCGCAGGCCGCCGCCTACCGCGACCGCATCCTGGCCGCGCTGCCGGCCGGCATGGCGTTCGAGCCGCTGATGACGCTGTACCTGACCGACAACCTGCCGCCCGAGGAAATCGTCGCCGCCAAGGCCAGCGGCTTCGTGCACGCCGTGAAGCTCTACCCGGCCGGCGCCACGACCAACAGCGATGCCGGCGTGACCGACATCAAGCGCTGCGCCCCGACGCTGGAAGCCATGCAGCGCGCGGGCATGCCGCTGCTGGTGCACGGCGAAGTCACCAATAGCGACATCGACCTGTTCGACCGCGAGGCCGTGTTCATCGAGCGCGTGATGGAACCGCTGCGCCGCGACTTCCCCGAACTGAAGGTCGTGTTCGAGCACATCACCACGGCCGACGCGGCGCAGTACGTGGCCGAGGCCAAGGGTCCGATCGCTGCGACGATTACGGCACATCACCTGCTCTACAACCGCAACGCGATCTTCCTGGGCGGCATCCGTCCCCATTACTACTGCCTGCCGGTGCTCAAGCGCGAGACGCACCGCGCCGCGCTGGTCAAGGCCGCCACCTCCGGCAGCGATCGCTTCTTCCTGGGCACCGACAGCGCGCCCCACGCCAAGGGGCTCAAGGAGCACGCCTGCGGCTGCGCGGGCTGCTACACGGCGCTGCACGCGATGGAGCTGTACGCCGAAGCATTCGAGGCCGCCGACGCGCTCGACAAGCTCGAAGCGTTCGCCAGCTTCAACGGCCCCGCCTTCTACGGCCTGCCGCGCAATACCGGTACGCTGACGCTGACGCGTGAAGACTGGGAGTTGCCGGCCGAACTGCCGTACGGCGAGACCACGCTGGTGCCGCTGCGGGCCGGCGAAACCATGCGCTGGAAGGCCAGCTGAGCGACAGGCGGCGCGATTTGCTGCCGGATGTCGACTGGACGCGGCCGTGGCTGGCGCCATTCGCCGTGTCCGCATCGCTGTTTCGCCAGACCGACCTCCGGATGGCGCTCAACGCCCGGGCCGGCGCCCTGCGTAACGCGCAGGGCCTGCCGCTGCGGTTCGTGCCGCAGTCATCGCTGGCCGAGGGCGTCGCCTACGAATCCCATATCTTCGCCACCGGCCAGGTGCCGACGCGCGACAACCTCCACGACGCCTTCAACGCGTTGATCTGGCTGCACTTTCCCGAAACCAAGCGCTTGCTGAACCGGCTGCAGGCCGAGGCCATTGCCCGCGATGGCGTGCGGCAGATCCGTGGCGGCTTGCGCGATGCCGCGACATTGTTCGACGAAAACGCCGTGATCCTGCTCACGTGCGATGACGCGCTGGCAGGCGCCCTGGCCGGGTTTGGCTGGCGCGAACTGTTCGTCACGCGCCGCGACGCCTGGCACCAGGCCTGCACGGTCGTCTCGTTCGGCCACGCGCTGCTCGAAAAGCTCGCGCAGCCCTACAAGGCGATCACGGCCCACGCCTGGCGGCTGCGGGCGCCGCCGGATACGCCGCCGGACCGGCTCGACGCCCTGCTGGCGGCGTCACTGGCCGGCGCAGCCGAAGCTGGCCGGCTGGCCGGCGGACGCAGCTTCTCGCCGCTGCCCGTGATGGGCATTCCGGGCTGGTGCGATGGCAACGCCGATCCTTCGTTCTATGACGATGTGACGGTTTTCCGGCCGGGGCGGCGGCTGCCGGCGGCGCCCGGCTGACCAGTCCGCCCGGTTCGGTGATAGACTGCGGCCCGCAAAGCAGGCCAGACAATCGCTGCTTGTCTCCGCAAGGAGGCGAGGGGAGGAAAGTCCGGACTCCACAGGGCAGGGTGTTGGCTAACAGCCATCCACGGCAACGTGCGGAACAGGGCCACAGAGACGAGTCTTGCCGCCGGCTTCGGCCGGCGGGAAGGGTGAAACGCGGTAACCTCCACCTGGAGCAATCCCAAATAGGCAGACGTTGAGGCGGCCCGCTGAGTCTGCGGGTAGGGAGCTGGAACCGTCCGGTAACGGCCGGTCTAGAGGAATGGTTGTCACATGGCGGGGGCCCGCAAGGGTGCCCGGCGTGCACAGAATCCGGCTTATCGGCCTGCTTTGCTTCGCATACGAAAACGCCCGGCGTGTCGTCGACACGGCCGGGCGTTTCACTTTCTGGCGAAACGGCGAGGGTCAGCCTTCCACGATCTCGCTGGTATGCGTGATCTCGGCCGTCTTGGCCAGCATGATCGACGCCGAGCAGTATTTCTCGTGCGACAGCTCGATGGCGCGCTCCACCTTGGCCGGGTCCAGGCCCTTGCCGGTCACGGTGAAGTGGAAATTGATCTTCGTGAATACCTTTGGATCGGCGTCGGCGCGCTCGGCCTGCAGCTTGACCGAGCAGCCGCGCACATCCTGCCGGCCGCGCTTGAGGATCAGCACCACGTCATAGGCGGTGCAGCCGCCGGTGCCCAGCAGCACCATTTCCATCGGGCGCGGTGCCAGGTTGTTGCCGCCGCCGTCCGGCGCGCCGTCCATCGCCACCAGGTGGCCACTGCCGGTCTGGGCGATGAAGCTCATGCCCTCCGGGCCCGACCATGTCACTTTGCATTCCATCTTGTTCGTTCCTCGGTTCGTGATTGTGTTTTTGCGTTCACCTGCGCGCAGACAGGTGTCTTGCTTTCCGCGAGTATAGGCCAACTGCCGGCACGGTCCCGGGTGCGGGATTTCCCCTAGAAATCAGAGGGTTTCCTCTACTGTCGCGCCGATGCCGCACTTTGCATATAGCGGCAAGTCATTGTTTTTATTGAATTTGCCAGCAAATTCAGTGCGCTATATGCCATTCCATATTATGGAAGTTGATTTCGCAGTGTAGATTTTCTTGCTTCCCGGAAGCCCGTATGTATAATCCATTCCATCGAACGACGGCGCATGAAGAGCGCGCCGAGTGCGAAAGCGAATCCGGGTAGAGACCCCTTCGCCGACCGCACCGCCCGCCATGACCGGCCCCGTCGATCGCCCGGTGTCTCCTCCACCCTCCTCCTTTGGTGGATTCAAACCCAAGTCAGACAGACTTGGGTTTTTTTTCGCCCATTGCAAGGTCTGCACGGTACGCGCCACGGGGCGCCGCCACGCGCACTTGACGACTTCCTGAATCTTTGCTTGTGCGATCGGGCCGCCGCCCGTTATAATCGTCGGCTTTCCGGTCATTGCCCCCGGAAAAAGATTCAGGGAGAGCCTGCAGATACAAGCAGGAAGGTCAGGTCCTCAGGACCGGCCGACGACAGGACGCTAAAACGGCGACCGTCACATCGGGCAGTTTTCTAATCAGGAAAAATCATGAAGACCTTTTCCGCCAAGCCTGCAGAGGTAAAGCGCGACTGGTACGTGATTGACGCGACGGACAAGGTCCTCGGCCGTGTTGCCAGCGAAGTGGCACGCCGACTGCGCGGCAAGCACAAGCCGGAATTCACTCCTCACGTCGACACCGGTGATTTCATCATCATCGTCAATGCGGCCAAGCTGCGCGTGACGGGTACCAAGGAACAGGACAAGAAGTACTATCGCCATTCGGGTTACCCGGGCGGTATCTACGAAACCACGTTCGGCAAGATGCAGCAACGTTTCCCGGGCCGCGCCCTGGAAAAGGCTGTCAAGGGCATGCTGCCGAAGGGTCCGCTGGGCTATGCGATGATCAAGAAGCTGAAGGTTTACGCCGAAGCCGAGCATCCGCATACCGCACAGCAGCCCAAGGTGCTGGAAATCTAACGGGGGCCACAATCCATGATCGGTAACTGGAATTACGGTACTGGCCGCCGCAAGAGCGCCGTGGCTCGTGTCTTCATCAAGTCGGGCAAGGGCGACATCGTCGTCAATGGCAAGCCCATCAACGAGTACTTCGCCCGCGAAACCTCGCTGATGATCGTGCGCCAGCCGCTGGAACTGACGGCTCACGCCGAAACGTTCGACATCAAGGTCAACGTGACCGGTGGCGGCGAAACCGGCCAGGCCGGTGCTGTTCGCCACGGCATCACCCGCGCCCTGATCGACTACGATGCAACGCTGAAGTCGGCCCTGTCGAAGGCTGGCTACGTTACCCGCGATGCACGTGAAGTCGAGCGTAAGAAGGTTGGTCTGCACAAGGCACGTCGTCGGAAGCAATTCTCGAAGCGCTGATGTGTCATTGCCTGGGTCCGGTTCGCCGGATCCGGCAAGGCCGGAAAAACCGCACGGAGGTTCGTGCGGTTTTTTTTCGCCCGGCCGCCGCGGATATTTTGTTGCAGTGTTCAGTATTGCCAATATCAGTACTTGAAGCATTTCATCGGCTTGCCGTGCATGCGGCGATACAATCACGGACCTGCGGAATCCACGCCCCAGCGCAAAGCAATAGGAGTCACAAGATGCTGTTTTCGAAGAAAAAAGGCCTGAACATCGATACGCTGATCGGTCAGGACACCGTCATCGAGGGGGATGTGGCGTTTTCCGGCGGACTGCGTCTCGACGGCCGCGTGCGCGGCAATGTCACGGCAATCGAAGGCAAGTCGAGCATGCTCGTGATCAGCGAGAAGGGCGCGGTCGAGGGCGAAGTCCGGGTGGAACATCTGGTGCTCAATGGCACCGTCACCGGCCCGGTCCATGCCGCTGAACTGCTCGAACTGCAGGCCCATGCGCGAGTCTATGGAGAAGTGCGTTATGCGGCGCTTGAAATGCAGCAGGGCGCGCTGGTCGAAGGGCGGCTGATCCCGCTGGTGCAGGCCGAGGTTCGTGCCCTGACCCATCAGGCCGTCCCCTCGGAGCCGGAGGCCGCCCAGGCTCAGGAAGCCGAGCCGGCGCAGACCGTTGACGTGGCCGCCGAGGCGGTTACCGACGTCAGCGACGTCAGCGAGGTCACCGAGGAAGAACCGCTGCGCGAGAAGTCCGCGGCCTGAGCCGACGCGGCCGGGAGTGACCGTCGCGTCGCAATAGCCCCAGTGCCCCTTGAAATCAAGGGGTTTCGGCACGATTTCAGAGTAGCGCTTAGAATACGGGCGTACCTAACCAGGAGAATTCCCCATGAACGCAGTCGCAGAGGCACCCGTTACCGAGGACGTGCCGGCACCGTTCGTCTTTACTGACAGCGCGGCCGACAAGGTCAAGCAATTGATCGAGGAAGAGGGCAACGCCGAACTGAAGCTGCGCGTGTTCGTGCAGGGCGGCGGTTGCTCCGGCTTCCAGTATGGCTTCACGTTCGACGAGGACGTGAACGAAGACGACACCCAGATGGTCAAGAACGGCGTCACCCTGCTGATCGACTCGATGAGCTACCAATACCTGGTCGGCGCCGAGATCGACTACAAGGAAGACATCAACGGCGCCCAGTTCGTGATCAAGAACCCGAACGCCTCGACCACCTGTGGTTGCGGCTCGTCGTTCTCGGTCTGACGCATAGTTGTTTCGCCAAAAAAAGCGCACCAACCGGTGCGCTTTTTTTATTGCCGCCCGCCAGTCGATATCAGCGTGGATAGATCGCGCCCAGCACGCGCGGCCCTGCGGCGCCCGTGACGGTCGGCACATTGCCCGGCGCGCGGCGCACGCACTGTCGCGCCAGCCAGGCGAAGGCCAGCGCCTCCACCTGCAAGACCGGCACGCCATAGTCGTCCGAGAGTTGCACCGCCTTGCCGGGCAGCAGCTCTCCGAGCCGGCGCAGCAGTTCGTCATTGAGGGCACCGCCGCCGCAGACGATCAGCCGCTGGGCGTCCGGCGCATGGGCTTGCACGTCGCGCGCAATGGCGGTGGCCGTCAGCACGGTCAGCGTGGCCTGCACGTCGGCGGGCGCCAGCGGCGCGGGCAGGCCGTCGAGCATGCCCTGCAGCCATCCCGGGTGGAACAGGTCGCGCCCGGTGCTCTTGGGCGGCGGTGCGCGGAAGTAGGGCTCGGCCAGCAGTTGCGCCAGCAGCGCCTCGTCCACGCGGCCGGTGGCGCCCCAGGCACCCCGATCGTCATAGGGGACGCCGCGATGGCGTTGCACCCAGTCGTCGAGCAGCGCGTTGCCCGGACCGCAATCGAAGCCCGTAACCGGACGGCCCCGGTTCGCCGCCGGGAGAATGCTGATATTGGAGATACCGCCGATGTTGCAGACCACGCGGGTCTCGTCGCGGGCGCCGAACAGCGCCGCATGGACGGCCGGTACGAGCGGTGCGCCCTGGCCGCCGGCCGCGATATCGCGGCTGCGGAAATCGGCGATGACATCGATATCGGTCAGTTCGGCCAGCAGCGCGGGGTGCTGGCTCTGGCGCGTGTAACCCGTGCCGTCATAGAGGCCGGGACGATGCCGGATGGTCTGGCCATGCGCGCCGATCGCGGTGATCTGGCTGGCAGTGGCCTCGGCTTTTCGTAGTAGTTCGTCCACGCAGGCGGCATAGACGCGCGCCAGGGCGTTGGCCGCCAGCGCTTCCCGGTGGATCTCGTCTTCGCCGGGCTGCTGCAGCGCCGCGAATGCTTCGCGCAGCGGCTCGGGAAACGGCGCGTGGGCGGCCGCCAGCACCGCCGGCTGGCCCGCCGAGAAATCGACGAGCACGCCATCGGCGCCGTCCATGCTGGTGCCCGACATCAGGCCGATGAAACAGTCGCTGGAGCCGGGGGGCATGGACATGGGGGCGAAGCTCAGTTGCTGGCGGTCAGCACATTGTAGGTGCGCAGCATGTTGATGCGGCTCAACATGGCACTCGAGTAGCTCAGGAATTCCGTGCGCGACTTGCCGGTCAGCGTCGGCGCTTCCATCAGCGTCGTAGTCATCGGATTCTGCGGCACGTTGTTGTAGCGGAACTCGTAGTGCAGGTGCGGCCCGGTGGCCCAGCCCGTCGATCCCACGTAGCCGATCAGCTCGCCTTGCGAGACATGCTGGCCCTCGCGCAGACTGGCGAAGCGCGACAGGTGGGCGTAGAACGTGGAATAGCCGTTTGCGTGCTGGAGCACGATGATGTTGCCGTAGCCGTTCTGCTGGCCGACGAACTGCACCGTGGCGTCGCCCGTGGCCAGTACCTTGGTGCCCTGCGGCGCGGCGAAGTCCACGCCCTTGTGCTGTGCCCACTTGTGGTGCAGCGGGTGCTCGCGGCCGCCGAAGCCCGACGACACACGCGTGAACGCGACCGGCGAGCGCAGGAACGGACGCTTCATGCTGCGGCCGTCGAACGTGTAGTACGCGCCCGGCTCGCCGTCTTCCGGCGCATACCACAGGGCCTGGTACAGCGTGTTGCGGTTGATCAGCTCGATCGCCACCACACGGCCGTTGCGCACGAACGCGCCATCGCGGAAGCCGGCCTCGTAGACGATGCGGAAGCGGTCGCCGCGGGCAATGTCGTGGTGGAAGTCGATCACGCCAGAGAAGATCGAGATCATCTGGTTGACCACTTCGTCGGGTACGTTGGCGTTGTCCATCGACCTGAAGAAGCCGTGGGCGTCGATCGCGCCGGAGGCCATTTCGTAGTGCAGGTCGTTGTCCACCGCGGCGATGCGCGCCTTGTACGTGTAGTCGCCGCCTTCCTTGCGCGGCGCCACGCGCTCGATCACGAGCTCGCGCGAGGCACTGGCGTCGCCGCCGAGGTTGGCCTGGAGCGAGACGAGCAGGTTGCTGCTGTCGATTTCGGCCTGCACGGCCTGGCCGGGGTTCAGGTTGAACAGCCCGCGCGCGGTAGGGTTCTTGACGATGAACGCCTGCGCGTCGGGATCATCGACACCGAGACGGCGCAGCAGGGTGGCGATGGTATCGCCGCGCTGCATGCGTTCCTGCCGGACATAGACGCCGGCATCGGACGCCTCGGTCAATTGTTCGAGCTGCGCGCGCAGGTCGGGCATGCGCAGCGACTGCTGCACGCGCGGGGCGAGCGGATCATCGTAGGCGTTGCGCGGCGCAACACCCATGGCAGCGGCCATGCCGAGCGTGAAGACCGTGCCGATGGCGACGGTCAGCTGCTTGCGGCGGCGTGTGTGCTGGGGATTTGTCGGGTCAACCAGGACTACCAGCTCACGCGCGAAAACTTCGCGGAGACTAGACCACATCACGTAGAATTCCAACTTTCTGTATTGCAAGGGCCGCTGCCGCTGACGATATTTCTCGTCTGCCTTCCTTCCCCAAGGTGCGGTGCGGGCGTCCTCTGCGAGCCGCCTCCGAGGCGGTCACCGACGATAATCTGTCGGTCGAGAAGCTGCGAAGTATATCAGAAACGATTCTGTCATCCGTAGCCGTTTCCCTAAAGATTTCAAAGACTTACGCCATGAGTGAAGTGTCCCCGGCCGCCGCGGCCAACTATCCACTTACGCCGTCGGTGATGCGCGCACTGGAGATCACCAAGCGCGGCTGCGACGAGCTTCTGGTCGAGGCCGAATGGCTGCAGAAGCTGGCCCGGAGCGAGGCCACCGGCGTGCCGCTGCGCATCAAGCTCGGGCTCGATCCGACCGCCCCGGACATCCATCTGGGTCATACCGTGGTGCTGAACAAGCTGCGCCAGCTGCAGGACCTGGGGCACCAGGTGATCTTCCTGATCGGCGACTTCACGTCGACCATTGGCGATCCGTCGGGCCGCAATTCCACGCGCCCGCCGCTGACGCGCGAGCAGATCGAGACCAACGCCGAGACCTACTACAAGCAGGCCAGCCTGGTGCTCGACCCGGCGCGCACCGAAATCCGCTACAACAGCGAGTGGTGCGATCCGCTCGGCGCGCGCGGCATGATCCAGCTGGCCGCCAAGTACACCGTGGCCCGCATGATGGAGCGCGACGACTTCACCAAGCGCTTCCGTTCCGGTGTGCCGATTTCGGTACATGAATTCCTGTACCCGCTGATGCAGGGCTATGACTCGGTGGCGCTCAAGGCCGACCTGGAAATGGGCGGCACGGACCAGAAGTTCAACCTGCTGGTGGGGCGCGAGCTGCAGAAGGAGTACGGCCAGGAGTCGCAGTGCATCCTGACCATGCCGCTGCTGGTGGGGCTGGACGGCGTCGAGAAGATGTCGAAGTCCAAGCACAACTACATTGGCGTGACCGAGGCGCCGAACGAGATGTTCGGCAAGCTCATGAGCATCTCGGACGACCTGATGTGGCAGTACTTCACGCTGCTGTCGTTCCGCCCGCTGGCCGAGATCGACCTGATGAAGCAGGAGATCGCCGCCGGCCGCAACCCGCGCGACTGCAAGGTGCTGCTGGCGCAGGAGATCGTCACGCGCTTCCACAGCCAGGCCGCGGCCGAGAGCGCGCTGGAGGCGTTCAACCACCGCGCGCGCGGCGGCATTCCGGACGATATCCCGGCCGTGAGCCTCGGCGGCGCGCCGCTGGCCATCGCCCAGTTGCTCAAGCAGGCCAATCTCGTGCCGTCGACGTCCGAGGCCAACCGCAATATCGAGCAAGGCGGCGTCAGGATCGACGGCGCCGTGGTGGCCGACAAGTCCGTCAAGGTGGAAGCCGGCACGTACGTGGTGCAGGTGGGCAAGCGCCGCTTCGCGCGCGTGACGCTGGCCTGAGCGGCGCATGATTGCCCTGATCCAGCGCGTCGCCGAGGCGCGCGTGACCGTGGCGGGCCGTACCACCGGCGAGATCGGCGCGGGCCTGCTGGCACTGGTGTGCGCCGAACGTGGCGACACCGAGGCGCAGGCCGAGCGCCTGCTGGCCAAGCTGCTGGCCTACCGGGTGTTTTCCGATGCCGGCGGCAAGATGAACCTGCCGGTGCAGAACATCGACGGGCAGGGCAACGCCGGCGGGCTGCTGGTGGTCTCGCAGTTCACGCTGGCCGCCGACACCAACAGCGGCACCCGTCCCAGTTTTACCCCGGCCGCCTCGCCCGAGGACGGCCGCCGGCTGTACGATCATTTCGTGGCCCGTGCACGCGCCGCGCACCCGTTGGTCCAGACCGGCGAGTTCGGCGCGATGATGCAGGTCAGCCTGACCAATGACGGCCCGGTGACGTTCTGGCTGCGCGTGCCGCCGGCCGGCACGGCGTGACATCGTAAAAACGCCAGAACGAGCGCCGCCTCCGCTGCAACCGAATCCCAAGTCGAAGGAGATCCACATGAAACTCTGGAGCAAGGCATTTGCCGACAACGCGCCGATTCCTGGCGAATTCGCGTTCTGCGTGCCCGACGCGGCCAGCCACGTGACGCTGTCGAGCGACCGCAACCCGGACCTGCACTGGGAAGACTTTCCGGCCGCCACGCGTTCGTTCGCGCTGATCGTCCATGATCCGGACGTGCCCAGCCGTGGCGACGACGTAAACCAGGCGGGGCGCGAGGTACCGGAATCGCTGCCGCGCGTGGATTTCTTCCACTGGGTGCTGATCGATATCCCGCCGGGCCTGAACACGATTTCGGCCGGCACGCACAGCGATGGCGTGATTGCGCGCGGCAAGCCGGGCCCCGAGGCGCTGGTGGGTACCGCCACCGCCGGCGGCCTGCGCCATGGCCTGAACGACTACACGGGCTGGTTCGCCAACGACCCGGACATGAAGGGCGACTACTTCGGCTATGACGGCCCGTGCCCGCCGTGGAACGATTCGATCGTCCATCGCTACGTGTTCACGGTCTACGCGCTCGATATCGACCGCGTGCCGGTGGAAGGCAAGTTCACCGGGGCCGACGTGCGCCAGGCCATCCATGGCCATGTGCTGGCCGAGGCCAGCTACACCGGCACGTACACGCTCAATCCGCGCCTCGTCAAATAACCAACCGGACCGCCGTCCATCGCCCCCAAGGAACCGGCATGTCGCAAAGCACCGGGCCGCAAACGCTGGCCTTCACCCATCTGATCGTCATCCGGCATGGCGAGACGGCCTGGAACCGTGAACGGCGGCTGCAGGGCCAGGTCGATATCCCGCTGAACGATACCGGACGCGCGCAGGCCGAGGCACTGGCTGGCGCGCTGGCCGGGGAGCCGATCGATGCGGTGTATTCGAGCGACCT
Source organism: Cupriavidus agavae (assembly GCF_004217045.1). Classification (GTDB taxonomy): domain Bacteria; phylum Pseudomonadota; class Gammaproteobacteria; order Burkholderiales; family Burkholderiaceae; genus Cupriavidus; species Cupriavidus agavae. Next base: position 2,372,239 of record NZ_SGXM01000001.1, on the reverse strand, counting down.
GGGCCGGGCGATGGAAACGGCGGCGCCGCTGGCGCGCAGGCTTGGCCTGGCGGTGCGCCCGGAGCCGCGGCTGCGCGAGCGCTGCTACGGCGACCTGCAGACGATGACCTATGCCGAGGTGGCGGAGAAGCGGCCCGAGGATTTCGCCAACTGGCAGGCGCGCGTGCCCGACTACGCGCCGGCGGGCGGCGAGTCGCTGCGCGCGTTTCACGAGCGGGCGGTGGAGATTGCGCTGGCACTGTCGCGCCGCCATCCGGGCGAGCGGATCGCGCTGGTGGCGCATGGCGGCGTGCTCGACTGCCTGTACCGCGAGGCAACCGGCATGACGCTCGAAGCGCCGCGCGAGCACGAACTGCTCAACGCCAGCATCAATCGCCTGCGCTGCGACACCGCCGCGCTGACGCTGCTGCAATGGGCCGACATCGGCCACCTGGAGTCTCTGACGCTCGACGAGGTGGACCGGCGCGTGCCCTGAGCGGCGTCAGACCCTGAGCCGGAACGGCGTGAAGTTGGTGTCGCGGTCGTACCAGTCCTCGTTCTCGGCGCGCTTCAGGAACGCCACCACCCGGTAGGTAACCGGCGTCATCACCACTTCCCAGGCCGTTTTCAGCACATACTGCGCCACGGCCACCTGGACGACCTTCTCCAGCGGCCAGATGCCGTAGAACGCAATCACGTAGAACAGCGAGGAATCGACCAGTTCGCCGGCCAGCGTGGAGCCGATGGTGCGTGTCCAGAGCCAGCGGCCTCCCGACCAGAGCTTCATCTTGGCCAGCACGTAGCTGTTGGTGAAGCTGCCACAGCAGAACGCCACCAGCGAGCCCAGCGCGATGCGCCAGGTGTTGCCGAACACGTCTTCCAGGCTCTTCTGGTAGTCGCTCATGAACGGCGCCACGGGCATGCGCAGCACCACGAACGCCATGAACGTCGCAAATGCCAGCGCGGCAAACCCGGCCCAGACCACGCGGCGGTCGCGCCCGTAGCCGTAGACCTCGGTCAGCACATCGCCAAAGATGTACGAGACCGGAAAGAACAGCACCCCGGCCCCGAACGTCACCGCGCCGATCCACGGCAGCGTGACCTGCGCCGCCTTGGCCGCGCCAATCAGGTTCGAGCACAGCAGCACCGTGACGAAGGCCACCATGACAAGGTCGTAGTAGCGGTAGACGCGGCCGGTGTGGGGCGCGGACTGCGGCGCGGCGGGTGAGGCGGGAGACGGGGGCATGGACGGGTGCGGGGCGCTGGTGTCGGGCGATTATGCCAGCGGCACGGCCAGCGCGTGGTCCCGGTGTGCCGCAAAAGAAACGCCCGGCCGGAGCCGGGCGTCTGCGATCGGTCGGGGCTGCCTGGGAGCGGCCTGCTACAGATCGAGCTTGCTGATCTTGGAGCCGTTCAGCGAGACGTCGAACATCAGGCCCGCATTGGTCTGCACGAACGCGATCACCGGCTGCTGGGCGGTCACGGTATCGATGGTGCCATTGGCGCCGATCTTGGCCAGTGCCACGCTGGCGTCGGCGCCGATGGTCCAGCCCTTGGACTGCACGAACTTGTTGTATGCCTCGGGTGTCATGAACAGGATGATGACCGAGCGCGACTGGCCGCCGGCCGTCAGGCCGATCGTGCCCGATACGGTACGGTAGTACCCCTGCGTCGCGCCCTTGCTGCGCAGCGCGCCATCGCCGTATTCGCCGCCGATCACCAGGCCGCCCGCCAGCACGCGCGGGAACACCAGCATGCCCTGCGAGCGGCTGGCCAGCTCCCGGGCGCCGTTGACCGAGCTGTAGAGCCGGTTCAGCGCGCCGTCGGCGCCCTCGTCGATTTCCCTGCGCCGGGCGGCCACGTCGGTGGGCGTGCTGGCGCCCGTGGTGGTGCAGCCGGCCGCAAAGCCGGCGGTTGCCACGAGCAGGCCCGACCCGGCCACCCGGGTGACAAACTGACGTCGATCCATGAAGTCTCCTCTTTGGGACAAGTGCTGCGCTGGCGGCAACCGGCCGCCACGGCATGCCATGTGCGGATCAGCCGGCGGTCGGCGACTTGACGGTGATGGACACCACTTCCTTGACCACGATCTTGGCCATCTGGCCCTTCTTGATGCCGGCAAGGTCGATCGCCGGGTCATTGACCTTGACCGTGCGCAGCGTCTCGCGCGGGCCGCGGAACGTCAGGGTGCGCTTCTTGGCGTCGACGTTGGTGATCTCGGCGGTCACGGTGGTCGTGACCTCGCGCATCACGCCGGGTTTGCCGCCTTCGGCCGCGCGCGAGACGCGCTCGACCTGCTCCATCAGCGCCGTATCCTTGCTGCCTACCGGTTCCAGCGCGGCCACCACGGCGGCGCCGCGTGTCAGCGTGACGATGTCGCCCTTCTTCACATTGCCCATGTTCTTGGCTTCGTCGCCGGCCATCAGCGCGATCAGGTTGCCGCGCGGCCCCTGCACCAGCACGCCCTTGGCGTCGGGATCGACTTCCACGACCTTGCCGCTGACCACGGCTTCCTCGGCCACGCCGATCGGCGCGGGGCCGGTCGCGGACTTCTGGGCGTGGGCAGGCCCGGCCATGGCGAAGGCCAGGCAGGCTGCGGCGCAAAGCAGGGAGAGGGGATGGCTGGCTCGCTGGTTCATGACTGTCCTTAGCGCGCAGTGGCGCATTGTAAAAACGGGTGCAGTCATTGTGGACAACGGGCCATAGCGGGGCAATCCACTTCGAAAAAATTTCTGATGGTTGCCGAAACCGTTTAAATGGCGATTCTGCGCGTGCAGCGCGAGGCGCCCGGAGGCCCGTACGCGCTCAGGGCGCGTCGAACATCTCGCCGTCGCGCGAGGCCGTGGGCGACGCCAGGCCGAAATGGCGGTACGCGGCGGCAGTGGCCACCCGGCCGCGTGGTGTGCGCTGCAGATAACCTTGCTGGATCATGTACGGCTCCAGCACGTCCTCGATCGTGTCGCGCGCCTCGCCGATGGCAGCGGCAAGGTTGTCCACGCCCACCGGGCCGCCGTCGAACTTGTGCAGCACCGCTTCGAGCAGCTTGCGGTCCATCAGGTCGAAGCCGACGCTATCGACGTCGAGCATCGCCAGGGCGGCATCGGCCATTTCGCGTGTGATCGTACCGTCGCTTTTGACCTCGGCAAAGTCGCGCACGCGGCGCAGCAGGCGGTTGGCGATACGCGGCGTGCCCCGGGCGCGGCGCGCGATCTCCAGCGCCCCGGCCGGCTCGATCACGGCGTTGAGCAGGTGTGCCGAGCGGGTGACGATGCGCGCCAGTTCGTCGGGCGTGTAGAACTCCAGACGGGCCACGATGCCGAAGCGGTCGCGCAGCGGGTTGGTCAGCATGCCGGCGCGCGTGGTGGCGCCCACCAGCGTGAACGGCTGCAGGTCGAGCTTGACCGAGCGGGCGGCGGGGCCCTCGCCGATCATGATGTCGATCTGGTAGTCCTCCAGCGCCGGGTACAGGATTTCCTCCACCACGGGGGACAGCCGGTGGATTTCGTCGATGAAGAGGACGTCGTTGGCTTCGAGGTTGGTCAGCAGCGCGGCCAGGTCGCCGGGGCGCTCCAGCACGGGGCCGGAGGTCTGGCGCAGGTTCACGCCCATCTCGCGCGCGACGATATGGGCCAGCGTGGTCTTGCCCAGGCCGGGCGGGCCGAACAGCAGCACGTGGTCCAGCGCCTCATGGCGCTTGCGGGCCGCGTGCATGAAGATATCGAGCTGACCGCGCACTTTCTCCTGGCCCACGTACTCGTCGAGCAGCTTCGGGCGCAGGGCGCGCTCGAACGCTTCCTCCTGTTTCGAGGCGGGGGTGGCGGCGATGACGCGCTCGGGCGGGCGGTCACCAGTCAGCTTGTCGGTTTCGATCATGGCAGGTCAGATGCGGAATGGCGCCATTCTACGCTGCCCGGCGCGGGCGCCTCAGCCCTTCGACAGCGCCTTGAGCGCCAGCTTGATGCCTTCGGACACGCCCGTGCCAGCCGGTACCTGCTTGACGGCGAGCGTGGCCTCCTTGTCGGAATAGCCCAGCGCCAGCAGCGCGTTGAGGATGTCGGCGGCGTTGTCGGCAACCGGCGTGGAGCCCGGCGCGTGGCCCAGTTCGGCGCCGAGCTTGCCCTTGAGTTCGAGCAGCAGCCGCTCGGCCGTCTTCTTGCCGATGCCGGGGATTTTCGTGAGCCGGCCGGTCTCCTGCATCGTCACCGCCTGCGCCAGTTCCGGCACCGACAGGCCCGACAGCACGGCCAGCGCCATGCGCGCGCCGATGCCGGTGATCTTGATCAGCTCGCGGAACGTGTTGCGCTCGGTGGCCGTACCGAAGCCGAACAGCAGGTGCGCGTCCTCGCGGATGATCTGCTGCGTGAGCAGCGTCACGGGCTGGCCGACGGCCGGCAGGTTGTAGAACGTGCTCATCGGCACATCGATCTCGTAGCCGACGCCATGGCAGTCGACCAGCAGATGCGGGGGATTCTTTTCGAGCAGGGTGCCGGCGATGCGTCCGATCATGATGGGTGCGAGGGAAAGAGTGGCCGCAAGTGTAGCGTGGTAGCGCGCCTTGCCGGGGTTATCGCCCGTCCACGGCCTTGCGGCCCAGCGCGGGGTCATCGGTGAACACGCCGTCCACGCCGGCCGCCGCGAACGCCTGGATCTCGCGCTCCAGCCCGGCGGGGCTGCGCGTGGCGTCGTCGCCGGGCGCGCGCAGCGATCTCGGCAGGAAGCTGTTCTCGGGGCGGAACGTGTAGGGGTGGACGGTCAGGCCGGCCGCGTGGGCGTGCGTGACCAGCGCCGTGGGAGCGGCCAGGTTGCCCTGCGCGTCGCGCGGGATCACCAGGCTTTTCTCGGGGCCGATGCCGTTGGCGTAGGTGGCCACCTCGCGCAGGCCCAGCGGGGTCAGCATCGATGCATAGGTGCGGCTGTCGCCAGCCAGCCGCCAGTCGGCCGGGCGGCCGCGCGGGTTGCCGATCAGCTGCACGATCCGCACGTTCGGCATGGACGCGCCCAGCAGCCGCTTCATGGTGCGCAGCGGGCCAACCTCGAACGACTGCACGTAGACCGGCGCGGCGCGGGCGTAGGCGCTGGCCTGCAGCGCCGTGGCGAGCTTTTCTTCGAGCGGCAGGCCGATGCCGCGGAAGTAGCTCGGGTGCTTCAGTTCGGGGTAGAGGCCGATCGGGCTGCCGCGCCGGGCCGCCGCCTGGTCCGCGAGCTTCAGGATTTCGTCGAACGTGGCCACCTCGAACTGGCCGTCGAGCTTGGCGTTGTAGGGGCGGAGCTTCGGGATGCGTTCGCGGGCGCGCAGCGTTTTCAGCTCGGCCAGCGTGAAATCCTCGGTGAACCAGCCGTCGATGCGCTCGCCGTCGATGACCTTGATGCGGCGGCGCTCGGCAAATTCGGGCAGGTCGGCCACGTTGGTGGTGCCCGTGATGTCGTTTTCGTGGCGCGCCACCAGCACGCCGTCCTTCGTGGCGACCAGGTCGGGCTCGATGATGTCGGCGCCGTCGTCGATGGCCTTCTGGTAGGCCGCAAGCGTGTGCTCGGGCCGCAGCGCGCTGGCGCCACGGTGGGCGATCACGAGCGGCTTCGGCGCCGGCGTGGCGGGCGTGGCAACGGACGGAGCCGGCGCGGCTGGCGCGGGCGAGGGCGCCGCGGTACGCGGCGCTTGCGGCGGGGTGGCGCAACCGGCGATGAACGCGGCCGTGGTGACGGCCAGGGCAAGGCGAAGCGAGGCGAGAGACGGCATCCGGAGGCTTCCTGCGTGGGCAAGAGCCAGATTGTAAGCCCGGCGCTCAGCCCACCAGCCGCCCGCGCCGCACGCGCATGCCCTTGCGCGCCAGCTCCGGCGCCATGTTGGCCAGCGTGCCGAGCGTGTCGCTGCCGTTGGCGTGGCAGATCGCCATGCCCAGCGCGTCGGCCGCATCGCTGCTCGGGCGTCCCGACAGCGCCAGCAGCCGCATCACCATCTCCTGCACCTGCTCCTTGTTGGCCCGGCCGTAACCGACCACGGCCACCTTGAGCTGCAGCGCGGTGTACTCGAACACCGGCAGGCCCTGGCCGACGAGCCCGCAGATCGCGGCGCCCCGGGCCTGGCCGAGCATCAGTGTGGATTGGGGGTTGACGTTGACGAACACCTTCTCGATCGCCGCGCAGTCGGGGGCGTAGGTGCGCGCCACCTCGGCAATGCCGTCATAGAGCGTCTTCAGGCGCTGCGGCAGGCTTTCGTCGCCATTGCTGCGGATCGTGCCCGATGCCACGTAGGCAAGCTTGTTGCCGTGCTTTTCGAGCACGCCAAAGCCGGTGGTCCGCAGACCGGGGTCGATGCCGAGAATACGCATGAAGCGGGGGAGGAAAGAGGGATGGGCGTAGTGTACGCCGCAATAGCTTGAACTGCGGAGAACTGCTCCCCTCTCCCGCAAGCGGGAGAGGGGTTGGGGGAGAGGGCAAGCCGTTCCGGCACGAGCGCGCCGGAACTTGCCTACGCCTTAATGCCGGAAGTGGCGCGTGCCGGTCAGCACCATCGCGATGCCGCGCTCGTCGGCGGCGGCGATCACCTCGTCGTCGCGCATCGAGCCGCCCGGCTGGATCACCACGGTGGCGCCGGCGTCCACGACCACGTCCAGGCCGTCACGGAACGGGAAGAAGGCGTCCGAGGCCACGGCCGAGCCGGCCAGCGTCAGGCCGGCGTTCTGGGCCTTGATGCTGGCGATGCGCGCCGAGTCCACGCGGCTCATCTGGCCCGCGCCGACGCCCAGCGTCATGCCGTTGCCGCAGAACACGATGGCGTTGGACTTGACGAACTTGGCCACGCGCCAGGCGAACATCAGGTCGTCCATTTCCTTGGGCGTCGGATGGCGGCGCGTCACCACGCGCAGCTCGGACGGCTGCACGTTGCGGGCGTCCGGACCCTGCACCAGCAGGCCGCCGCCCACGCGCTTCAGGTCATACTGGTTCATGCCGCGGCCCAGCGGGATTTCCAGCAGGCGCACGTTCTGCTTGGCCGCGAACACATTGCGGGCGGCCGTGCTGAACGACGGCGCGATCAGCACTTCCACGAACTGCTTGGCCACGGCCTGCGCGGCGGCTTCGTCCAGTTCCACGTTGAAGGCGATGATGCCGCCGAAGGCCGAGGTCGAATCGGTCTTGAACGCCTTGTCGTAGGCTTCCAGCGCGTTGGCGCCGATGGCCACGCCGCACGGGTTGGCGTGCTTGATGATCACGCACGCGGCGGCAGCGGAATCGAACGACTTCACGCACTCCCAGGCGGCGTCCGCGTCGGCGATGTTGTTGTACGACAGTTCCTTGCCCTGCAGTTGCACGTAGTTGGCCAGCGCGCCGTCCACGGCCTTGAGGTCGCGGTAGAAGGCGGCCGACTGGTGCGGGTTCTCGCCGTAGCGCATTTCCTGCACCTTCTCGAAGGCCAGGTTCAGCGTCTGCGGGTAGCTGCTGCGGCCCTGGTGCGACTTGTCGCTGCCGAGGCTGGTCAGGTAGTTCGTGATCGCGCCGTCGTACTGGGCCGTGTGGGCAAAGACCTTGGTGGCCAGGCGGAAGTTGGTGTCGTAGCCGACGCTGTTGGCGTTGGCGCGCATTTCATCGAGCACCACGGCGTAGTCGGCCGGGTCGACGATTACCGTCACGTCGCGGTGGTTCTTGGCCGCCGAGCGCAGCATGGTCGGGCCGCCGATGTCGATGTTCTCGATCGCGTCGGGCAGCGTGCAGTCGTCCTTGGCCACGGTCTGCTGGAACGGGTACAGGTTCACCACGAGCAGGTCGATCGTCGGGATCTTGTGCTCGGCCAGCGCGGCCATGTGCTCGGGCAGGTCGCGGCGGGCCAGGATGCCGCCGTGCACCTTCGGGTGCAGCGTCTTGACGCGGCCGTCGAGCATTTCGGGGAAGCCGGTGTAGTCGGCCACTTCCGTGACGGGCAGGCCCGCGTCGGCCAGCAGTTTGGCGGTGCCGCCGGTGGAAAGCAGCGTGACGCCGAGCGCGTTCAGTTCACGCGCGAATTCGACGATGCCGGTCTTGTCGGAAACGGAGAGGAGTGCTTGCTTGATCATGGCTGGGGGAGACGCTTCAAAGTAATCCGTGTTGCTGCAGTTTCTTGCGCAGGGTGTTGCGGTTGATGCCGAGATAGGCGGCCGCCAGCGACTGGTTGCGCTCGGCGCGCGCCATCACGGCTTCCAGCAGGGGCCGTTCCACGGCCTCCAGCACCATGTTGTACATGTTGGACGGCTCTTCGCCGTCCAGGTCGCGAAAGTACGTATCCAGGCTGTCGCGGATACATTGGTCGATAGCGTTGCGGCTCATGCGGCAAGCGGTTCCCGTTTCTTGTTGTTGTCGATGTCTTGTCCTGCCTCCGGCGCGCTCTCGTCGTCATAGACCAGGCGGTCGGAAATGGCCGCCTGCTCGTCGAAGAATGCGTTGACCGCTTCCAGTTGCGCGCCGGTAGATTCCAGCGTGTTCATCCGGTGCCGGAACAGGTTTGCGCCCTTGAGCCCCCGCGTGTACCACGCGATGTGCTTGCGGGCGGTGCGCACGCCCGTGAACTCGCCGTAGAACGCGTAGTGGTCCGCCAGGTGATGATTCATGATCGCGCGGATCTCGGCCACCTCGGGCGACGGCAGCAGCTCGCCGGTCTTCAGATAGTGCTCGATCTCGCGGAACAGCCACGGGCGTCCCTGCGCCGCGCGGCCGATCATGATGGCGTCCGCACCGGTCACGGCCAGCACGTGCTTCGCCTTCTGCGGCGACGTGATGTCGCCGTTGGCGACCACCGGAATCCGCAGCGCGGCCTTGACGGCGGCGATGGTCTCGTATTCGGCGTCGCCGTGGTACAGGTCCGCACGCGTGCGGCCGTGGATGGTCAGCATGCTGATGCCGGCATCCTCGGCCATGCGCGCCACGCGCGGGGCATTCTTGTGCTCGCGGTCCCAGCCGGTGCGGATCTTCAGCGTCACGGGCACGCGGTCGCCCACGGCGCCCACCACGGCCTCGACGATGCGCACCACCAGCGGCTCGTTCTGCAGCAGCGCCGAGCCGGCCGCCACGTTGCAGACCTTCTTGGCCGGGCAGCCCATGTTGATGTCGATGATCTGCGCGCCACGGTCCACGTTGTAGCGGGCCGCCTCGGCCATCATCGACGGCTCCGCCCCGGCAATCTGCACCGAGATCGGCTCCACCTCGCCCGAGTGATTGGCGCGGCGCATGGTCTTCTCGCTCTTCCAGAGCTGGGCGTTCGACGCCACCATCTCCGAGACCGCATAGCCGGCCCCGAGCTGCTTGCACAGCTGGCGGAACGGCCGGTCCGTCACCCCGGCCATGGGGGCGACGAAGAGGTTGTTGCGAAGGATATGCGGACCGATCTGCACGGCGGCGGGCTGGGCTGTAGGGCTGGCTTCCGGTGCCGCGCGCGCGGCGGGGAAGCGAAAACATGCCCCGGCCGGACTGGTTGCCGGCTGCCTGGGGTCATGTGCGAGGGCGGGATTTTACCGCCAAACCGGCCGGGTTGCCCAATAAATGAGCAAATATCGTCGAGGAACCGTTCGAGGCGGCGTTCGACGCAGGGTTCGGGAGCGGTCGGGTGCCGCGTCTAGCGCCGGGCGCCGAACATCATGTGGCGTGCCAGCGTGTGGCGCACCGGTGCCAGGCAGGCCAGCGCCGCCAGCGAGGCGCCGCGCGCATGTGCCGCCAGCGACCCGCCCACGCCGAACACGCGCGGCAGCAGGTCCGTGATGCCGATCGTCATCGCCCGGTCCACGCGGTGGCGGCGCGCAAAATCCTGCAATGCCCCGGGCGTGCCGCCCGCGCGCAGCGAATCGGCCAGTGCGAAGGCGTCGCGCAGGCCCAGGTTCAGGCCCTGACCTGCCACCGGATGTAGCGTTTGCGCCGCATTGCCGACGGCCGCCACGCGTCCGCTGACGGTCACCGGCGCCGCGTTGAGCCCGAGCGGAAACGCGTGGCGCTTGCCGGCCAGCGTGAAGCGGCCCATGCGAGTGCCGAATGCGCGGCCCAGTTCCTCGGCGAAATCCGATTCGGACAGCATCAGCCGCCGCTCGGCCTGCTCCGGCGGGCAGCACCACACCAGCGCATAGCCGGTGGCGCCGTGTTCCTCGTGCGGCAGCAGCGCCAGTGGGCCTTCCTCGGTAAAGCGCTCCCACGCCCAGCCGGGCTGGGGTTGGGTACACGTCACATGGCAGATGATGGCGGTCTGCCCGTAGTCGCGCCGCCGGCTGGCCTCGGTTCCGCGCGCCAGGCGCTGCGCCTGCTGGTGGAACAGGCCGCCTTCGGCCTGGATCGCCAGTGAGGCGGTGTAGGCCACGGGCAGGCCATCATGGTCGGCATGGGAGGTTCCGGTCAGCGTGACCGTGTCGGAGGCGTCCTGTTCGATATTGTCGATCCGGGTCTCGAACACGCGCTGCAGCCGGCCGGGCGCCGCCTCTGACGCCCGCGCCAGCGCGCGCTCCAGCGTCTGGCACAGGTCGCCGTACTTGACCACGTAGCCGAGCGCCGGCACGTCGTAGTCCTCGCGGTGCAGCTTCACGTGGCCGAACCGGCCGCGCTGCGAGACGTGGATGTGCTCGATGGCCTGCGCCGGCACCGGCCAGGCGCCGATCTGTTCGAGCAACTGGCGGCTGCCGTGCGACAGCGCAATGGCGCGCGGATCGCGTGCCGCACGCGCGGGCGTGGCGGCGTCGATCAGCGCGATGCGCAGCGGCGTGCAGCGCAGCAGTTGCCCCGCCAGCGCCAGCCCCACGGGCCCGCTGCCGACGATGGCGATGTCGCACGGCACGGCAGCCGTGCCGGCGTGCGTGTCAGGGCTGGCCTGCGGTGTCATGGCTGGGTGCCTCCTGCGCCGGCGCGGCGGCGGCCGGTGCGGCCTCGCCACGCTTCCAGAGATTGGCGTCGGTGCGGGTCTTGCCGGCACCGGCGTCGCGCATCGCGTTATCGAGCTTCTGCTGGTGGAAGCCCGGCAGTTGCTGCAGTCGCTGCAGCAGCGCGTCGAAATTGGCCGCGGCCATCGGCACCACGCAGCCCTGCTGGCTCTCGGCGTCGCCGGCCAGGATCAGCCACGGCTTGCCGGCCCAGGGCTCGCGGTCCGACACGCGGATCACCACGCGTTCGAGCGCGTCCCAGGCAAGTTCCTCGCGCTGGCCGTCCGGCCGGTGCACGACCAGGCGGTCATCGTAGAGATTCACCACGAAAGGCTGGTTCGGGTCCACCTGGGGCACCGCGGTGCGGTGCCGGGTCGTACCGGTGTTAAACAGCCTGCTCAACAATGCCTTCATCGCGACGATCCTCCGTTGCCGCGCATCAGTGCCTCGATCTCGTCGGCCTTCACAGGCACGCCGCGCGTGATCAGTTCACATTCGCCCGCCGTCACCACGGCGTCATCCTCGATGCGGATGCCGATATGCCAGTAGCGCTCGGGCACGTCTTCGGCCGGGCGCACGTAGATGCCCGGCTCGATGGTCAGCACCATGCCGGCTTCGAGCGGGCGCCACGGGCGCTCGCCTTCCTGGCCGGCCGGCAGCGGGCCCGGTACACGGTATTCGCCCACGTCGTGGACGTCCATGCCGAGCCAGTGGCCGGTGCGGTGCATGTAGAAGCGGCGATAGCTGCCGCTGGCCAGCACGTCATCGAGCGTGCCTTCCTTGTTGCGGTCGAGCAGGCCCGTGTCGAGCATGCCCTGCGCCAGTACCCTGACGGCCGCGTCGTGCGGCACGTTGTAGGGCACGCCGGCGCGTGTCTGGGCGATGGCGGCTTCCTGCGCCGCCAGCACCAGGTCGTACAGTTCGCGCTGGGCCGGCGTGAAGCGGCCCGAGACCGGGAACGTGCGCGTGATGTCCGACGCGTAGCCGTCCAGTTCGCAACCCGCATCGATCAGGCACAGGTCGCCGTCGCGCAGTTCGGCCGGGCCGGCGCGGTAGTGCAGCACGCAGGCGTTGGGGCCGGTGGCCACGATCGAGTTGTAAGCCACGCTCTGCGCGCCATGGCGGCGGAATTCGTAGAGCAGTTCGGCTTCGAGGTGGTACTCGCGCAGCCCGGCGCGCGACGCGCGCATGGCCCGTACATGGGCCTGCGCCGAGATCTCGGCCGCGCGGCGCATCGTGGCCACCTCGCCGGCGTCCTTGAACAGGCGCATCTCGTCGAGCAGCGTGCGGACATCGACCGCTACCGAGGGGGCGGCCACGCCGGCGCGGCCCTGCATGCGCACGGCGTCGAGCCAGCGGCGCACGTTGACGTCGATATCGGTGTCCGCCGCCAGCGGGTACGCCAGTTGTGCGCGGTTGGCCAGCAGCGGCGGCAGCAGCGCGTCGATTTCCTCGACCGAATGCGCCTCGTCGAAGCCGAATGTCGCCAGCGCGCCTTCGGGGCCGTAGCGGAAACCGTCCCAGATCTCGCGTTCCTCGTGCTTCGGGCGGCAGAACAGGATGCTGCGGTCGCCGCCCTGGCCGGGCGCTCCCGCCACCAGCACGAGGACGGCCTCGGGCTCGGTGAAACCGGTCAGGTAATAGAAATAGCTGTCGTGCCGGTACGGATAGTCGCTGTCGCGGTTGCGCATGGCTTCCGGCGCGGTGGGCACGATGGCCACGCCGCCGCCGTGGGTGCGCAGGTGTTGCAGCACTCGGGCGCGGCGTTCGCGGCAGGCGCCGAGGAAAGCGGAATCGGGTGCGGACATGAACGGTGGCCCGGCGCGGGGCCGGAGCGGGGCTGTTGAGGGAATGTGCCGATTCTAAACCGGTCGGCACGTGCTGCGTAGGCAGCGCGTGCCGTTTGAGGCGCTCAGGCCGGCAGGCTGCGGTCCAGCGCGGCCAGTTGTCCGGGCGTGCCGATGTTCTCCCAGCGCCCGTCGAAGCGCTCGCCGGTGGCGCGGCCCTCGGCGATCGCGGCGCGGTAGTACGGGGTCATCGCCACCTTTTGCCCCGGCACGATCTCATGGAACAGCCGCGTGTCGTAGAGGCCGATATTGCCGAAGGTCAGTGACTCGCCGCCGGCGTCCGGGCCGGGCAGCGCCAGGCGGCCTTCGGCGTCCAGCACGAAATCGCCGCGCGGGTGGAAGGGCGGGTTCGGCACCATGACCAGGTGCATCCGTGGACGCTCCGCCCCGGCCATGGCCCCGGCGCGCGGCAGCAGCGTGCGGTAGTCGAAATCGCAGAAGATATCGCCCGACACCGCCAGGAAGATGCCGTCCGGGCCTTCCGGGCCGGTAATCAGCGGCAGCGCCTGGGCAATGCCGCCAGCGGTTTCCAGCGCCGTACCCTCGGCCGACCAGTGCAGCCGCACGCCGAAGCGGGCGCCATCGCCAAGCGCGGCTTCGAGCTGGTCGCCCAGCCACGCGTGGTTGATGACGATATCGGTGAAGCCGGCGCGGACGAGCGCCTCGATCTGCCAGACGATCAGCGGCTTGCCGCCCACGGGCAGCAGCGGCTTGGGCGTGGTGTCCGTCAGCGGACGCATCCGCTCGCCGCGGCCGGCGGCAAAGATCATGGCTTTCAAATCAGGGTCTCCATGGCGATCAGCACGGCCATGCCGCCGGCGATCGTCCAGCCCACGCTGCGCGTGCGGGCGGCGATGACGATGGCCACGAGGCCGGCCACCAGCCGCGCGTTGAGCGGGCTCAGGTAAAGGTTGCCGTCGCGCATGAGCAGGTCCGGCGCTATCAGCGCCGACAGCATCGCCGCCGGCACGAACTGCAGCGCCGTGCGGAACCACGCCGGCAGCCGCACGCGGCCTTCCACGGCGATGAACGACAGGCGGATCAGGTAGGTGGCCATGCCGGCCACGATGAATACCCACAGCAGGGTCGTCGTGCTCATGCGGCGGGCTCCCGGCGCTCGCGCTGCGCCTCGGCGCCATGCCCGTGGCGGTCGCGGCCCAGCAGCAGCATGCCGGCGGCAATGCCGCCGAGCGCCGCCGCCATGATGCCGAGCTTGTGCGGCATCGCGTAGCAGGCCACGGCCAGCGCCGTGGCCACCAGCGCGGCGGCCACCTGGGCGCGGTGCTTCAGGTTGGGCACGATGATGGCGATGAAGGTCAGCGGCAGGAAGAAATCGAGCGGCCAGTCGCGCGGCACCTGGGCCCCCACCAGCACGCCGGCCAGCGTGGAGACCTGCCAGCTCGACCACAGCGAGAAACCCGCGCCAAAGTAGAACCAGTGGCGATAGCGGGCGCGCGGGCCGGTGTCGCCGAGCCGGCGCGTCATGGCGGCAAACGCCTCGTCGGTCAGCAGGTAGGCCACCAGCGCCTTCCAGCGGCGCGGCAGCGGTGCCAGCGACGGGGCGATCGTGGCCGAATACAGCGCGTGGCGCAGGTTGACCATGGCCACGGTGAACGCGATCACCAGCGCCGGCGTGCCGGCGGTCCAGAGCTGCGTCAGGATCATCTGCGACGCGCCGCCAAAGACGATCGCGCTCATCGCGCAGGCCAGCCACGCCGGCATGCCCGCGTTGACCGCCAGCACGCCATAGATCAGCCCGAACGGCACCACGCCCAGCAGCATCGGCGCCAGCGCCCGCGCGCCGGCCCACCATTCGCCGCTGCGCGTGATGGCCGGACCGGCAGCCGGGTCAGTGGAATGGGCCACGGCTCAGAACGTCAGGCCGGTGGGGCGCTCGGTGCCTTCGAACGCATCGAGCAGCCGCACCAGCTTGCGCAGTTCGGAATACCGCCCGGCCACGTTGCGGGTGTACTTGAGCACCAGCGGCAGGTTGGCCAGGTAGCCGTCCTTGCCGTCGCGGTGGTACAGGCGGGCAAAGATGCCGAGCACCTTGAGGTGGCGCTGCAGCCCCATCCATTCGTAGTCGCGGTAGAAATCGCCAAAATCCGGCGCCACGGGCAGGCCGGCCTTGCGTGCCTGCTCCCAGTAGCGGATCAGCCAGTCCAGCTGCTGTTCCTCGTCCCATTCGATATAGGCGTCGCGCCACAGCGACACGGCGTCGTAGGTGATCGGGCCGATCACGGCGTCCTGGAAATCGAGGATGCCGGGGTTGGCGCCCACGGACGCCCCCTCGGGCAGGACCATCAGGTTGCGCGAGTGGTAGTCGCGGTGCACGTAGACCTGCGGCTGGGCCAGGTTGTTGGCCAGGATCGCGTCGAAGACCTCGCGCAGGTCGGCCTGCTGGCGCTCGTCGAGCGTGATGCCGAGGTGCCGGGCCACGTACCACTCGGGGAACAGGTCCAGCTCGCGCTGCAGCAGCGCGCGGTCGTACGCCGGCAGTTCGCCCGGGCGCGTGGCCAGCTGGATGCGCACCAGCGCGGCGGCGGCGTCGCCGTAGAGCGGGCGGGCCGAGGCGGCGTCCAGGCGCGACAGGTAGGTCTGGCTGCCAAGATCGGCCAGCAGCAGGAAGCCCTGGTCGAGATCCTGCGCCAGCACGGTGGGCACGGTCACGCCGGCGTCGCCGAACAGCTTCGCCACGTGGATGAACGGGCGGCAGTCCTCGTGGGCGGGCGGGGCGTCCATGACGATGGCGGTCGGGTGGGCCGGGTGGCCGGTCCGCACGCGGAAATAGCGCCGGAAGCTCGCGTCGGCCGATGCCGGCGCGCACGAGGCGGGGTCGATCGACCATGCCGCGCCAAGCCCGGCTACCCACGATTTCAGTTGTTCGATGCGCGGGTCGTGGCCCGGGTCGGGAATATGTGCTGCCATGCCGGAAAGGGAGGATACGATGCCCCGTATAATACCCGACCAGACCCGGGCGCCGGGTGGCCCCCGGGAGGGGCCTTTGTTGCCCCGCAGCCCGCTCTGGCATTGGGGCTGCAGGGAGCGGGACCCGCTTTGCGGCAGCCCGCGCCGCGCCCGTTGCCGAGCCGACCGACAACCGTTTGCATGACCGAACAACGACGATCACCGCATCATCCGGCCACCCGACCGCCCGCGCGCGACGGCAAGCACCGGCGCGTCCGCATGCCCGCGGGCGCCCTGCGACCGCTCGTGCTGGCCATGGCCGGCCTTTCGGTCAACGCCCACGCCCAGTATGGCGCCGCGTCGTCGATTCCGGACATCGACCTGTCCGAGCCGACCTTCACCCAGGCGCCCGACAAGGCCCCGCCGCCGCCCGAGGCCGGCGAACTGGTGCCGCGCCTGGCCGAGCCGGCCGCCAAGGGCGCGCCGACCGGCAACAATCCGCTGGGCGCCACGCAGGGCTCGACGCCGTCCAACCCGAACGCCCCGGCCTATATCTCGGGCGACCGGATGACCGGCTACAACGAGAAGGGCGTCGAACTGGAAGGTAACGCCGAGCTGCGCCGCGACGGCGCCGTGGTCAAGGGCGACAAGCTGACCTACGACCAGGACACCGACCAGGCCCATGCCACGGGCAACGTGCGGATGTCGCAGGGCGGCACGCTGGCCGTGGGCCCCGAGGCCCGCATGCGGATCGAGGCCAATGAAGGCCACATGCTGTCGCCGGACTACTATTTCCAGCAGACCGGCGGCGCCGGCAGCGCCGAGCGCGTCGATTTTCTCGATCCGGACCGCAGCACGCTCAAGAAAGCCACCTACACGACCTGTTCGCCCGACAACGCGGACTGGTATTTCAGCGCGCGCAAGCTCGATCTCGACAGCGACCGCGAGGTGGGTACCGCCTATGGCGGCGTGCTGCACTTCTTCGGCGTGCCCGTGGCGGGCGCCCCGGCCTTCACGTTCCCGCTCAACGACGACCGCCGCAGCGGCGTGCTGCCGCCGCTGATGGGGTACAGCTCGAAGTCAGGGTTCGACCTGACGGTGCCGTACTACTTCAACCTGGCGCCGAACCGCGACCTGACGCTGTTCCCGCGCCTGCTGTCGGAGCGCGGCGTGCAGCTGGGCGGCGATTTCCGCTACCTGGGCGATGGCTACAGCGGCCGCCTGCGGGCCGAGTTCCTGCCCGACGACAAGAAGGCCGGCCGGGACCGCTGGGCGTATTCGTTCCAGCACAACCAGCAGATCATCCCGGGCATGGTGGCGTACGCCAACATCAGCAAGGTCTCGGATGACCAGTACCCGGATGACCTGACGCGTACCGTCTCGCAGTCCACGCTGCGCCAGTACACGCAGGAAGGCGGCGTGATCTACAACTGGAACTACTGGACGTTCCTGGCGCGCGTGCAGAAGTTCCAGACGCTGCGCCCCAGCGAGCCGTCGTACGAGCGCGAGCCGCAGCTCAATGCGAAGTACAACCGCTATGACTTCGGCGGCTTCGACATTGCGATCGACACCGACTACACGCGCTTCCGCATCCCGCTCACGTCCACGGGCCTGCAGCAGCCGGAGGGCAGCCGCGCCTACTTCCAGCCGACGATCAGCTATCCGATCATCCGGCCGGGCTGGTACGTGACGCCGAAGGTGATCTTCAACGCGGCGCAGTACGACATGGACGTGGGCACCAATACCACCGGTGTCTCGAACACGATGGGCCGCGCCATCCCGACCGTCAGCCTGGACTCGGGCATGACGTTCGAGCGCGACGCGCCGGGCCTGAGCCGGCTGTTTGGCGTGAACTACACCCAGACGCTGGAACCGCGCCTGTTCTACGTCTACACGCCGTTCCGCGACCAGAGCCAGTTCCCGGTCTTCGACACGGTGCAGTCTGACTTCAGCTACGGCCAGATCTTCACCGAGAACCCGTTCAGCGGCTACGACCGCATTGCGGACAACAACAAGCTGACGGCCGGCCTGACCACGCGCCTGATCGAAGCCGAGACCGGCGTCGAGCGGTTCCGCGGCACGATTGCCCAGCGGGTGGACTTCACCGGCCAGCGCGTGCAGATTGGCGGGACGCTGACGGACACCAAGCCGAGCTATTCGGACCTGCTGGCCGCCACCACCATCCAGCTGTTCCGCGGCTATTATCTGGACGCGGGCATCCAGTGGAACCCCGAGGACAACCGCGTCAACTACTCGAACGTGGCGTTCACGTGGCGTCCGGAGTCGCGCAAGGTGCTGAACGTGGGCTACCGCTACCGCCGCGCGACGTCAGTCACTGACAATACCGCGATCGACCAGGTGGAGCTGTCGGGCCAGTGGCCGATCACGCAGCGTACCTACGGGATTGGCCGGGTGGCCTACGACCAGTCCGCCAGCCAGCTGGTGGACGCGCTGGCCGGCCTGGAATATGCGGCCGACTGCTGGGTGGGGCGTTTCGTCTACCAGCGCTTCCGCAACACCACGAACGGCTACACTGGCCGGTTCTTCCTGCAGGTGGAGTTCCGTGGCCTGTCGAAGGTGGGGTCGAACCCGCTGAACATGCTGCGCCTCAACGTGCCCGGCTACGAGCCGGCCACCGCGCGACCGGTGCCTGCGTCGCCGTACGATCACTATGAATGACGGACCAAGATGAAACGTCAAGCTTTCTCCGTGTTGTCCCGCCTGAACCCCTGGCAGCGCCTGCTGGTTTCGGCTGTCCTCGTGACCCTGGCCGCTCCCGCCGCCGCGCAGCTGCGCGCGCCGGGCGCCGGCTCGCGCACGCAGGGCATCTTCGTGCCGCAGAACGGCAGCACCGTGGCGCCGAGCCAGCCGCAGATGGGCGTGCCGTCGCCGCAGTCGGGCCAGAAGCGCTCGCAACTGGTGGACGAGGTCGTGGCCATCGTCAACAACAGCGTGATCACGCGCCGTGAACTGCTGGACCGTGCCGACGAGATCGAGAACCAGCTGCGCGCCGCCAACCGCCAGATCCCGCCGCGCGCGGACCTGCTGGGCGAGGTGCTGGAGCGCCTGGTAATGGAACGCGTGCAGACGCAGGCGGCCCAGGACGCCGGCATCAAGGTGACCGACCAGGAAGTGGACCGTGCCATCGAGTCGGTGGCGCAGCAGAACAAGATGTCGCCGGGCGACCTGCGCCTGCGCGTGGAAGGCAGCGGCATGAGCTGGACCAAGTACCGCGACGAGCTGCGCAAGCAGGTGCAGGTGATCCGCCTGCGCGAGCGCGAGGTCGATTCCAAGGTGCAGGTCTACGACGGCGAGATCGACAATTTCGTCGCCGCGCGCAGCGGGCAGGGCGCCGCCAGCGGCCCGGCCGAGTATGACGTGCAGCAGATCCTGGTGCGCGTTCCCGAGGACGCCTCCGAGGCGCAGAAGGCCCAGCTCAAGGCCAAGGCCGAGGGGCTGCTCAAGCAGGCCCAGGGCAATGCGGACTTTGCCGCGCTGGCGCGTGCCAATTCCGAGGGGCCCGAGGCGGCACAGGGCGGCTCGATGGGCTTCCGCGAGATCGGACGCCTGCCGGCGCTGTTCGCCAACGCCGTGGTCGACCTGCAGCCCGGCGGCGTGGTGCCCGAGGTGGTGGAATCCGCCAACGGCTTCCATGTGCTGAAGCTGGCGTCCAAGCGCATGGGCCAGGCGCAGCCGGCCGCCGCGGACCGCATCACGCAGACCCAGGTGCGCCATATCCTGATCCGCACCGGCCCGAACATGCCCGAGGCGGAAGCCAAGCGCCAGATGGCGACGATCCGCGACCGCATCACGCACGGCGGCGATTTTGCCGATGCGGCGCGCCGCTACTCGCAGGACGGTTCGGCCCAGCAGGGCGGTGAACTGGGCTGGGTGTCGCCGGGCGAGCTGGTGCCGGAATTCGAGCAGGCCATGAGCCGGCTGCGTCCGGGCGAGATCTCCGAGCCGGTGGTGTCGCAGTTCGGCGTGCACCTGATCCAGGTGGAGAACCGCCGCGAAACCGAGGTATCGCCGGAGAAGCAGCGCGATTTCGCCCGCGCCGAAGTGCGTGAGCAGAAGATGCGCGCCGCCTATGATGACTGGGTGCGCCAGCTGCGCAGCGCGGCGTACGTGGAATACCGGATCAACCGCCAGCGCTAGTCAGCGCCCCCACTCGCCCCATGCCCGACCCTGCACCTGCCCCGTCTTCCGCATCGCCCGTGCTGGCGATCACCACCGGCGAGCCTGCCGGCATCGGCCCCGATATCACGATCGGCGCCCTGTTGCAGCTGGCCGGCACCAACGGCCAGGACGCGGCGGCAGGCCACGGCGGCGGGGCCGACTTCCGGTTTCATGTGATCGGTGATGCACGCCTGCTGATGGCGCGTGCCGAGGCGCTGGGCGTGGCCCATGCCTGGCAGCGGCGGATCGCGGACGGCCATGTCGAGGTGCGGGACGTCCCGCTGGGCGTGGCCTGCGAGCCGGGCCAGCTCGACGCCCGCAACGGGCGCTACGTGCTGGCACTGCTCGATGCCGCCATCGACGGGCTGCAGGACGGCCGTTATGCGGCCATGATCACCGCACCCGTGCAGAAGAGCACGATCAACGACGCCGGCATCCCGTTCACCGGCCATACCGAGTACCTGGCCGAGCGCGCCGGCGTGCCGCGCGTGGTGATGATGCTGGCTGGTCCGCAGCCCGCCCATGGCAATGCCATGCTGCGCGTGGCGTTGGCCACCACGCACCTGCCGCTGCGCGCCGTGCCCGACGCGCTGACCGTGCCGATGCTGGCCGAGACGCTGCGCATCGTCGACCACGACCTGCGCCGCCATTTCGGCATCGCCCGCCCGCGCATCCTGGTGACCGGCCTCAACCCGCATGCCGGCGAAGCGGGACACATGGGCCGCGAGGAGATCGAGGTCATCGAGCCCGCGCTGCGCGAGATGGCCGATGCCAATATCGACGCGCGCGGCCCCTATCCCGCCGACACGCTGTTCCAGCCCCGCCACCTGCGCGATGCCGACTGCGTGCTGGCGATGTACCACGACCAGGGCCTCGCGCCGCTGAAATACGGCACCTTCGGCCACGGCGTCAATGTCACGCTGGGCCTGCCCTTCATCCGCACATCGGTGGACCATGGCACCGCGCTCGACCTGGCCGGCACCGGCCGGGCCGAGCACGGCAGCATGATCGAGGCGATCCGATGCGCCATCAACATGGCTGGCCACGCCAGCGGACGCCACGGCAACGGCGCGTCCGCCGGCGGCCGGCACTGACCTATGCGTTCAAACGTGCATCAGGGCCATGTGGCCCGCAAACGGTTCGGCCAGAACTTCCTGGTCGACGACGGCATCATCTACGGCATCGTCAACGCCATCGATCCACAGCCGAGCGACATCGTCGTCGAGATCGGCCCGGGCCTTGGTGCGCTGACCGACCCGCTGCTGGAGCGGCTGCCCGGCATGCAGGTGGTCGAACTGGACCGCGATCTCGTAGAACGGCTACGCCGCCGCTACGAGGACCGGCTGACGGTCCATGCCGGCGACGCGCTGGCGTTCGATTTCGGCAAGCTGCAGCAGCCCGGCCGCGCGCTGCGCATCGTTGGCAACCTGCCGTACAACATTTCGAGCCCGCTGCTGTTCCACCTGATGGATTTTGCCGACCACGTGCATGACCAGCACTTCATGCTGCAGAAGGAAGTGGTGGAGCGCATGGTGGCCGAGCCCGGCAGCAAGGCGTTCGGGCGGCTGTCGATCATGCTGCAGGTGCGCTACCACATGGAGCACGTGCTCGACGTACCGCCGGCCTCGTTCAACCCGCCGCCCAAGGTTGATTCGGCCGTGGTGCGCATGATCCCGTGGCCGCGCGCCGAGGATGGCACGCTGCGCTCGCCGTACCCGGCCTGCGACGCCAATGTGCTTGGCGACGTGGTGACCGCCGCGTTCTCGCAGCGCCGCAAGGTGCTGCGCAACACGCTGTCGTTCCTGCGCGACCAGGTGGATTTCGACGCGCTGGGCTTCGACCTGGGCCGCCGCGCCGAGGAAGTGGCCGTGGCCGAATATGTGGAACTGGCGCGCATCGTCGGCAACAGCGCCGCGCCAGCCGCGCGTGGCACGGCCTGACGCCGCGCTACCTTACCGTTTTCGTTCAAATTTGAAGTTTTTGCGACGCTCATGACCGAACAGACCAAGACCGATCCGCGTCCCGTCATCCTGACTGGCGACCGCCCCACTGGCCCGCTGCACCTGGGGCACTATGTCGGCTCCCTGAAGAGCCGTGTCTCGCTGCAGGAGACGCACAAGCAGTACGTACTGCTGGCCGACACCCAGGCGATGACCGATAACGCGCACGATCCGGAGAAGGTGCGCCGCAACGTGCTGGAAGTGGCGCTCGACTATCTGGCCGTGGGCATCGACCCGGCCAAGACCACGATCACGGTGCAATCGCACCTGCCCGCGCTGGCCGAACTGACGCTGATGTACCTCAATTTCGTCACAGTTGCGCGTCTGGAGCGCAATCCTACGATCAAGGAGGAGATCCAGGCGCGCGGCTTCGGCCGTGACATTCCGGCGGGCTTCCTGTGCTACCCGGCGTCGCAGGCCGCGGACATCACCGGCTTCAAGGCCGTGCTGGTGCCGGTGGGCGAGGACCAGGCACCGCTGATCGAGCAGACCAACGAGATCGTGCGCCGCATCAACCATCAGGTGGGCCGCGAGGTGCTGCCCGAGGCCGCCGCGCTGATTCCCAAGTATGGCCGCCTGCCCGGCGTGGACGGCAAGGCCAAGATGAGCAAGTCGCTCGGCAATGCGATTCCGCTCGGCGCGTCGCCGGACCAGATCCGCGAGGCCGTGCACCGCATGTACACCGATCCGAACCACCTCAAGGTGTCAGATCCGGGCCAGGTCGAGGGCAACGTGGTCTTCACGTACCTCGACGCGTTCGACCCGAACGTGGAGGAAGTGCAGGCGCTCAAGGAACACTACCAGCGCGGCGGCCTCGGCGACATGGTGCTCAAGCGCCGCGTGGAAGGCGTCCTGCAGGAAATGCTGCGCCCGATCCGCGAACGCCGCGAGCAACTGGCGCAGGACCCGGCCTACGTGTTCGATGTGCTCAGGAAGGGTACCGCCGAAGCCCGCGAACTGACCCAGCAGACGCTGGAGGAAGTGCGCAGCGCAGTGGGAATGTTCTCGTTCCCGAAGTAATCTCGGCTTGCCGGGGGTTTGCTCCCCTCTCCCGCGACGCGGGAGAGGGGGGCAAGACCAGCGAAAGGTGAATCACCCCCGCCGGTTCACCAGCACGATTCCCCCCAGCACCAGCACCGCCGCCACGGCAAATCGCACGCCCACCTGGTCGTGCATCAGCAGCACGCCAAATGCCACGCCGAACAGCGGTGTCAGGAACGAGAAGACTGACAGCCGCGAGGCCAGGTACTGGCGCAGCAGCCAGAACCAGATCAGGTAGCTGGCAAACGCCACGAGGACGGACTGGTAGAACAGGCTGGCCACCACGAAGCCGCTGATCTCCACGCGGTGCATCTGGCCGGCCGCCAGCGCCATCACGAGCAGCAGCACGGCCGAGACCGTCAACTGGTAGAGCAGAGTCTTGCTGGCCGGCGCGTGAGACAGCTTGCTGCCGCGCACGACGATCGTGGTGGCCGCCCACAACGCCCCGGCCACCACGCCCAGCGCGTCGCCGAGCAGTGTCGACGACTGGGCCGTGGACGCCACGATGCCATCGGCGAACGCCAGCACCATCCCGCAGAACGCCAGCACCACGCCCAGCCACTGGCTGCGCTGCAGATGCTCGCCCGGCACGAACAGGTGCAGGCCCAGCGCGGTGAAGATCGGTGCCGTATAGAGGAAGACGGCCATGCGCGAGGCCGTGGTGTGCCCCAGGCCGACGAAGATGCAGAAGAACTCCGCCCCGAACAGCAGCCCGGCCACGATGCCGGCGCGCAGGGTGCCGTCGCGCTCCCAGAGCGGCGTGCGGCGCCAGGCGGCGAACGCAAACACCAGCAGCGCGGCGATGGCGGAGCGGACGCCGGCCTGAAGCACGGCGCCCATCAGGGGGGCGGTGACCTTGATCACCACCTGCTGGAGTCCCCATGCGGCGCACAGCAGCACCATCAGGCCGATGGCCGTGCTGTCCAGCGGGCGCCTTGTTGTTGTTGGTGTGCCCATCGACGGCGCCGCTTACGGGCGGGCGGCGTCGCGCGTGGAATTGCGCTCGATCAGTTCGATCTTGTAGCCGTCCGGGTCTTCCACGAAGGCGATGACCGTGGTGCCGCCCTTGACCGGACCCGCCTCGCGCGTGACCTTGCCGCCGGCCGCGCGGATGCGGTCGCAGGCTTCGGCCGCGTTCGGCGTTTCCAGCGCGATATGGCCGTAGGCCGAGCCCAGGTCGTATTTGTCGACGCCGTAGTTGTAGGTCAGCTCCAGCACCGCGGTCTCGGTCTCGGGGCCGTAGCCGACAAAGGCCAGCCGGTACTTGTATTCGGGATTGTCGCTCTCGCGCAGCAGTTGCATGCCGAGGATGCGGGTGTAGAAGTCGATCGAGCGCTGGTAGTCGCCAACGCGCAGCATGGTGTGGAGGAGTCGCATGGGGGCCTTCTGTGTGAGGTTGAAGTCAGGGCGAAGGCCGCCATTTTAGACCCGTCGGCCGGATCGCGCCGGAAAGCCCCGGGGCGGGGCTCAGAACGTCGGCAGGAGTTCGGGCGGATGGGCGCGCAGTTCGGCGCGGGCGTCGCGGAACTCGGGGAAGATCGATTCCACGGTCTCCCAGAAGCGCGGGCCGTGGTTCATTTCCTTGAGGTGGGCCAGTTCGTGCGCGGCCACGTAGTCGATCATCGACAGCGGGAAATGCATCAGGCGCCAGTTCAGCCGGATCTTGCCGTCGGCGGTGCAGCTGCCCCAGCGCGTGGCGGCAGAAGTCAGTGCAAAGCCGGTATGGCGCACGCCGAGCTTGTCCGCGTAGAGGTCCAGCCGTTCGGCCAGCAGGCGGCGCGCCTGGGCCTGCAGCCAGCCTTGCACGCGGTCCTTGATCTGCTGGTCGTCGGCATGCGCGGGCAGCGCCAGATGCAGCACGCGGGTGTCGGCGTCGAACATCAGCACGGCGGCCGGCGATTCCAGGCGCAGCGTGATCGGCTGGCCCAGGAACGGCAGCGATGCCCCGTCGCGCCACTGCACGGTCGGCAGCACGCGGCGCGTCTCACGATGGCGCCATTCGCCGAGCTTGGCGAAGATCCATCGTTGTTTCTCCAGAATGGCCGATTCGACATCGCCCAGCGTGACCCAGCGCGGCGCCGTGATCGACAGGCCGCGATCGTCCACGGTGAAGCCGATGGTCCGCCGCGACGAGCGCTTGAGCGCGTAGTGCAGCGTGCGCTCGCCCACGCGCAGCATCCGCGCGTTGGGCTGGGCCGGCGGCCACGCGGCGGGGTCCGGCTGCCGCTCGGCGGCGGGCTGCCCCGGCATGTCGGGCTGCGGCGGCTCGTGCACCACGCCGGGCACGAGCGAATCGGCCAGCGGCAGTTCGAGCTGGGGGTTGTCGGGAGTCGGCCGCAGCAGCTTCATGCGGCGGCCCGGCCGGCGCTGCGGCGATAGCTGTCGGCGTCGATGCGGCGCATTTCCGCCTCGATCCACGCCTCGACTTCCTGGTTCAGCACGTCGGCCGTCTTGTTGGCCGAGGGGATCGCGTCGCCCACCGAGATCGTGATGGTGCCCGGGTACTTCATGAACGTGTTGCGCGGCCAGCAGCGGCCCGAGTTGACCGCCATCGGGAACACCCACGCGCCGGTCTCGACGGCCAGCCGGGCGCCGCCGCTCTTGTAGCGCGGGTTTTCCTTGCCCGACGGCGTGCGCGTGCCTTCCGGGAACATGATGATCCACGCGCCCTCGTTCAGGCGCTCGCGGCCCTGGCGCGCGGCCGAGGCAAAGGCGCGCGTCCCGTCCTTGCGGTTGATGTGCACCATCTTGAGCATGCCCAGCGCCCAGCCGAAGAACGGCACGAACAGCAGCTCGCGCTTGAACACGAAGCACAGCGGCTTGGGCATCAGCGCCATGTAGGCGATGGTCTCCCAGGCGGACTGGTGCTTCGAGAGCAGCACCACGGGCTTGTCGAGCATCGCCATCATCTTGTCCCGGCCCTCGATGCGGTAGTCGATGCCGCAGATCACGCGGGCGGCGCCGATGACCAGCACCGGCCAGCCGCGCACGAAGCGGAAACGCTTCTCGGCATTCACGAACGGGAAGACGATGAAGCAGGCGCACGCATACGGCGGCGTGATGATCAGCAGGTACAGCGCGAACAGCAGGGAACGGATGAAGAGCATCGATGGGAACCGGAAATTCAGGGAGCAGGCTGCGGCGCCGGGGCGGCAGCCTTGTGGGAGCCGTGCGCGGACTGGGCGCCTTCGGCCACCAGCCAGCGCGCGAACGCGGCCAGGTCGTCGTGCACGCGGGTGGCGGCAGGCAGGCCGCCCTTGTCCAGCGTGCGCAGGCCCTTGCCGGTGCGCACCAGGTGCGGCACGCAGCCCACGGCCACGCCGGCCTCGAGGTCGCGCAGCGAATCGCCCACGGTCGGCACGTTGCGCAGCTCTATGCCGAAGCGCTCGCCGATCTGCTCGTACAGGCCCGGCTTGGGCTTGCGGCAGTCGCAGTTGTCGGCGGCCGTGTGGGGGCAGAAGAAGATGCCGTCGACGCGCCCGCCCAGGTTGGCCAGCGCCTTGTACATCTTCTCGTGCATCGCGTTGAGCGCGCTCATTTCGAACAGGCCGCGCCCGATGCCCGACTGGTTGCTGGCGATCACCACGCGGTAGCCGGCCTGGTTCAGCGCGGCAATCGCTTCGAGGCTGCCCTCGATCGGCACCCATTCATCGGGTGTCTTGATGAACTGGTCGCTGTCGAGGTTGACCACGCCGTCGCGGTCGAGGATCACGAACTTCGGATGGGACTGGGGCATGTCGGCTTCCTCGCCCGCGTCAGGCCGCGAGCTTCGAGATGTCTGCCACGCGATTGGCCAGGCCGTGCAGCGTGGCCAGCAGCGCCAGGCGGTTGGCGCGCAGCTTCGCGTCCTCCGCCATCACCATGACGTCGTTGAAGAAGCGGTCCACGGCCTCGCGCAGCTGGGCCAGGTCGCGCAGCGCGGCGGTGAAGTCGCCGCCCGCGAAGGCCGCTTCCACACCGGGGCGCACGCGCTCGATGGCCTGGTGCAGCGCGCCCTCGGCGGCTTCCCGGAACAGGCTGGTATCGACGCTGCCAATGGCCTCGTCGGTCTTCTTCAGGATATTCGTGATGCGCTTGTTGGCGGCGGCCAGCGCCTCGGCCTCGGGCAGCGCGGCAAACGTGCGCACGGCTTCCATGCGGGCCAGCACGTCGTGCAGCGTCTGCGGACGCAGGCTGACCACGGCTTCGACCTCGTTCGTGGTGTAGCCCTTGTCCTTCAGGTAGCCGCGCACGCGGTCGTACAGGAAGTCGGCGATGGCCTCGCGGGCCGGCTTCACGGCCGCGATGCCGGCGAATGCCTGTTCCGTCAGCGCCAGCAGCGTGTCCACCGGCACCGCCAGCGGCTTCTCGATCAGCATGCGCAGGATGCCCAGCGCGTGGCGGCGCAGCGCGAACGGGTCTTTCTCGCCGGTCGGCTGCAGGCCGATGCCCCAGATACCCACCAGCGTCTCCAGCTTGTCGGCCAGCGCCACGGCCGTGCTCACGTTGCCCTCGGGCAGCGCGTCGCCGGCAAAGCGGGGGCGGTAGTGCTCGGAGCAGGCCAGCGCCACGTCGGCGGCTTCGTCGTCATGGCGCGCGTAGTACGTGCCCATGGTGCCCTGCAGTTCGGGGAACTCGCCCACCATGTCGGTCAGCAGGTCGGCCTTGGCCAGTTCGGCGCCGCGCATCGCGGCGGCCTTGTCGACCGGGGCGCCGGCGGCGTTCATCGCGTCGGCCACGTGGCCGGC
Source organism: Cupriavidus agavae (assembly GCF_004217045.1). Lineage (GTDB taxonomy): Bacteria > Pseudomonadota > Gammaproteobacteria > Burkholderiales > Burkholderiaceae > Cupriavidus > Cupriavidus agavae. Next base: position 2,344,697 of record NZ_SGXM01000001.1, on the reverse strand, counting down.
AATCTGCTGCAGGCGCTGCACGCGGTCCAGCTGGCTGCCGATCTTGTTGTGGTAGACCACGTTGCCCAGCAGCGGCACGCGCGACGCCAGCGTCTTCTTGCGGTCCTGGTCGAAGAAGAACTTGGCATCGGCCAGGCGCGGGCGCACCACGCGCTCGTTGCCGGTGATGATCGATTGCGGCGTGTCCGTGGCCAGGTTCGAGACGATCAGGAAGCGGTTGCGCAGCTGGCCGGCGGCGTCGGTCAGCGCGAAATACTTCTGGTTGGTCTGCATGGTCAGGATCAGGCACTCTTGTGGCACCGCCAGGAAGGCTTCCTCGAAGTGGCACGGGTAGACCACCGGCCATTCGACCAGCGAGTTCACCTCGTCGAGCAGCGCGTCGGGCATCACCACCTGGTCGGCGCCGGCTTCCCTGAGCAGCGCCGTGCGGATGCGCTCGCGGCGGTCGGCGTAGCTCGCCACCACGCGGCCGCGCGATTCCAGCAGGCCGGCATACTCGGCGGCGTGCGGAATCTCGATCGTGCCCTGCGACAGGAAGCGGTGGCCCTGCGTGATGTTGCTGGCGGGCAGGCCGAGCACCGACACCGGCACGATCTCCGCGCCGTGCAGCGCGATCAGGCTGTGCGCCGGGCGCACGAAGTGCACCGTGGTGCCGTCCGGGCGCTGGTAGCTCATCAGCTTGGGGATCGGCAGCTTGCCCAGCGCGTCGTCCAGCGCGGCCTGCAGGCCGTCGGCCAGCGTCGCGCCGCGGGCGGTGTAGCGATGGAAGAAGGCCTCGGCCTTGCCGTCGGAGGCGCGCTCCAGCGTCTGCCAGTCGATCTCGGCCACGCCCGTGGATTTGGCCAGCGCGGCCAGCTTCTTGGCCAGCGGAGCGGTCGGGGCGCCGTTCGCGTCGAGCGCCACGGTCAGCGGCAGCACCTTCTCGCGCTGTTCGCGGTCCGGGGCGGTGCGGCGCACGCCGGTCACCAGCGCAGCCAGGCGGCGCGGCGTGGCGAACGGGGTCACGGCGGCGCCTGCGTCGAGCAGGTCGCGGGCGCGCAGGCCGTCGGCCAGGCCCTGCGCGAAGGACTCGCCCAGGCGGGCGAGGGCCTTGGGCGGCAGTTCCTCGGTGAACAGTTCGATCAGCAGCGAATCGGTCATGGGTTGCGACATGAATGCGTTTCCAACTAGTTGGCGCCTGCGTCAGCAGCGCGGCGCGTTGTTCGGTTCCACGCCAGACAGCAGCCACAGGCCGTTCTGCTGGCGGAATTGCAGCGTGGTGTACGCGCACTGCGCGGCCACGCCGGAGGCGCCGCGGGTGCCGGCGGCCGGGAAGCGGGCGTCGATGCGCTGCGCGCGGCGGTCATAGCGGATCTCGTCGATGCGCCCGCCCACCCAGAAATCGATTTTCTGCGGCAACTGGGCCGCCGAGTAGTACGTGCGCACGGTGCGGCGCGAGCGGCCGTTGCGCTCCTCCCACGACACCCACTGCAGCGGATAGCGGATCGCGCTCTCATAGGCGCGCAGCGGCACGCGGTGCCAGCCCAGGTCGCGCGAGCCAGACAGGTCGCACGAGAACGAGCGCACGAGCTGGGTCCACTGGTCGATCGACGACAGCGCCGGGCGCCAGTGCCGCGCGATGGCCTGCTGCAGCGATTGCGTGTCGGCCTCGCAGACATTGGCGAGGTCCGCCGGCAGGTACAGCGCCTGCGGCGACGGTGCCGGCGCGGTGCGGGCCGAGGCCAGCGCGCTGCCGCCCAGCGCGGCGGGCAGCATGACCGGCACGGCAAACGCGGCGAGGGCGATCACGCCGCGCACGCGGGCCTTCATGCGCGCGCCCCGTTGCCGCACATCGGGAAGCCCAGGGCTTCGCGCGAATCGTAGTACGCCTGCGCCACCGAGCGCGACAGGTTGCGGATGCGGCCGATGTACGCCGCGCGCTCGGTCACCGAGATGGCGCCCCGGGCGTCGAGCAGGTTGAACGTATGTGCCGCTTTAAGCACCTGTTCGTAGGCGGGCAGGGCCAGGCGGGTATCGGTGGTCTTCGGCGTGCCGTCCTCGTTCTTCTCGCCGGTATCGCCCATCAGGCGTTTGGCCTCGCCTTCGTGTTCGGCGAAGTGGCGGAACAGGATTTCGGTGTTGCTGTGCTCGAAGTTGTAGGTGGACTGTTCCACCTCGTTCTGGTGGTAGACGTCGCCATAGGTCAGGCGGCGCGTCTCGCCGTTTTCTTCCCACTCGGTCCAGACCAGGTCGTAGACGTTCTCCACCTTCTGCAGGTACATCGCCAGGCGTTCGATCCCGTAGGTGATCTCGCCCGTGATCGGCTTGCAGTCGATGCCGCCCACCTGCTGGAAGTACGTGAACTGGGTGACTTCCATGCCGTTGAGCCAGACTTCCCAGCCCAGGCCCCAGGCGCCGAGCGTGGGGTTCTCCCAGTCGTCCTCGACAAAGCGGATGTCGTTCTGCTTCAGGTCCAGACCCAGCGCCTCCAGCGAGCCGAGGTACAACTCCAGGATGTTCTCGGGCGCTGGCTTGAGCACCACCTGGTACTGGTAGTAGTGCTGCAGGCGGTTGGGGTTCTCGCCGTAGCGGCCATCCTTGGGCCGGCGCGACGGCTGCACGTAGGCGGCGCGCCAGGGCTCGGGGCCGATGGCGCGCAGGAACGTGTGCACATGCGACGTACCGGCGCCGACCTCCAGATCGATCGGTTGCAGCAATGCGCAGCCCTGCCGGTCCCAGTAGGCCTGCAGGGTCAGAATCATTTGTTGGAAGGTCAGCATAGGAAGACGAAAAAGGAAGCTGGCGGGCAAGTGCCCGGGACGGCCCGGGCCAGTTTGCCAAACCCCGAATTCTATCGGGTTTTTGGCGGCGTCCCGCCGGGCGCGGCCATAAAGCGTGAGGCAGGGCACGGATCGTGCGTGGGCAGGCTGTCGGCGGCGCGCAACGGGTGGGGAAAATCCCGATCCGCGTTTCAGAACCGGCCTATCGATGCCGATACCGTTTTTGTATACAGTTGAAACACGCAGCCGACGCAAACAAAACCAAACGGCTGCAGGTCGAACGTTATTGAAGGGGATTGGTCATGTCGCTGCTCTCTCGCAAACCTTATCTCGTCGCCATCGCCGTGATGGCGGCTGCCGCCGCGGTCTCGATGGTGACGTCGCTGGCCACCTAGGCGCCGCCGCCCGGGCCATGCCCGGGCCGCCGGGTCAGGCGGGGCGCCGCGCGCGGCGCGCCCGGAACGCCAGCACCAGTACCAGCACGCAGCCGGCCAGCGCCGGCAGATTGCCCCAGCGGATGTACGGGGTCAGCCCCTGCATGCCCTGCACGGTGGCCGCGAGCGTGCCCACTTCGAAGGTCGGCAAGGTTGCCTGGACGGTCCCGTCCGGCCTGACCACGGCCGTCATGCCCGTGTTCGTGGCCCGCAGCATCGGCCGGCGCATCTCCAGCGCCCGCATCCGCGAGATCTGCAGATGCTGATCGAGCGCGATGGTGTCGCCGAACCACGCCAGGTTGGTCACGTTGGCCAGCATGTTGGCCGGGGTCGGCTGCTTGCGTAGCGTTTCGGCGATTTCCTCGCCGAACAGATCCTCGTAGCAGATATTGGGCGCCACGTGGATGCCGCGCACCGGCACGGCCGGCTGGTCGAGCGTGCCACGCCGGAAATCGCCGAGCGGCATCTTCATCATGTCCACGAACCAGCGGAACCCGAACGGGATGAACTCGCCGAACGGCACCAGATGGTGCTTGTTGTAGCGGTAGAGCTGTTCCTGCTCCGGCCCGATGGCGAACACGCTGTTCGTGAAATCCACCGGCGAATCGGCCCCGGCGGCGCCGAAGACCACGGTCGTGCCGGTCTTCTCCATATAGGTGCGCACGTCCCGGGCGATATCGACCGGCAGGTCCTGCAGGATGATCGGGAACGCGGTTTCCGGCGTGACCACCAGATCGGCCGGCGCCGCCGTGATCAGGTCCCGGTAGAGTTCGAGCGAGCGCTGGATGCCGGCCGGCTCGAACTTGATGTCCTGTGCCACGTTGCCTTGCAGCAGCCGCACCGCAATCGGCGTGCCGATCGGGCTGGTGTAGGCAATGCCGGCCAGGCCGGTGCCGCCGCCCAGCGCCACCGCGACCAGTCCGGCAGACCAGCCAGCGGTGCGCGCGGCGTGCGGCTCGGTACGGCGCAGCCATGCCCGCACCCCCGTTGCCAGCAGCGCCGACAGGCTCGCCGCGATAAATGTGATCCCGTAGACACCCACCAGCGGGGCGAAGCCCGCCAGCGGGCCGTCCGTGTGCGGATAGCCGCTGCCGAGCCACGGGAAGCCCGTGAACACCACACCGCGCAACCATTCCGAGAGCGCCCAGGCCGCGCCGAAGGCCAGCGCCGTCAGCACGCCGTTGCGGTGGCGCGCGGTCAGCCAGTGCCACGTGCCGGCGGCCAGCGCCGGCCAGATCGACAGGTAACCCGCGAACAGCACCACGGCCAGCGCCGCCATCCACGCCGGCATCTCGCCGTAGACGTGCATGCTGATATAGAGCCACCAGATGCCCGAGAGGAACCAGCCCAGGCCGAACGCATAGGCCGTGGCGGCCGCCGCCCGGGGGCGCGGGGCGCCGGCGAGCAGCGCGAACAGGCCCGAGAGCGCCAGCAACTGCAGCCACCACCAGTCATGCGGGGCGAACGCCTGCGTATGCGCCACGCCCAGCACGGCCGCGATCAGCAGCCGGAACAGGTGGGCGCCGCGCGTGGCGTCGCGCAGCGTTGCAGACGGTGCGGAGGGAATCGGGTTTGGCGAGGCATTGCCGCTCGCCGGATCGGCGCGGCCAGTACCCACGGCGTCGGGCGCGCCGACACGCTTCATGCTTCGGCCACGCCGTCGATTTCAACAGGTGCTTCGCGCTTCACCTGGAGCAGGTGCACCTGACGGGCGTCGGCCCGCAGCACTTCGAACTGGAACGGCGGCAACGTGATGATTTCGCCACGGTGCGGCACGTGACCGACATGATTGGTGAGCAGGCCGCCCACGGTATCGACATCGTCGTCCGGGAAAGCCGTGCCAAACGCCTCGTTGAACTGCTCGATCTCGGTCAGGCCATGCACGCGCCAGGCGCCCTCGGCGGTGGGCAGGATCTTGTCCTGGTCCTCGTCGAGGTCGAATTCGTCCTCGATATCGCCCACGATCTGTTCCAGCACGTCCTCGATGGTGACCAGCCCGGCCACGCCGCCGTATTCGTCGACCACGATTGCAATGTGGTTGCGGTTGATCCGGAACTCGCGCAGCAGGATGTTCAGCCGCTTCGACTCCGGAATGAACACGGCCGGACGCAGCGCTTCGCGCAGGTCGAACGTGGCATCGGTGTAGTAGCGCAGCAGATCCTTGGCCAGCAGGATGCCGATGATGTTGTCGCGGTTGCCTTCGTACACCGGGAAGCGCGAATGCGCCGTCTCCTGCATGTACGGGATGAACTGTTCTGGCGTTTCTGCGATGTTGACCGCGTCCATCTGGGCCCGGGGCACCATGATGTCTCGCGCGGTCAGTTCGGAGACCTGGAACACCCCCTCGATCATCGAAAGCGAATCGGCGTCGATCAGGTTGCGCTCGTGCGCATCCTGCAACACTTCGAGCAGTTCGGCGCGGGTGTCAGGCTCGGGGGAAATGAAATCCGAAAGGCGTTCGAGAAGAGATCTGGGACGATCCGTCTGCTTGAAATTGGCAGACTTCGAACTGGGATAGGGGTCGTTCATGTCGCGGCTAGCGCGTGGTGGAGATCGTCTGAAGCATACACTAAAAGGCTTGCATGCCCGTGACGGGGGGATTACGGTGGCTTATTCGCCGCAATCTCCCCGAATCCTTCCTCAGATTTCGCGCACCGGCTGATACGGGTCGCCGTACCCCAGCGCCTGCATCGTCTCGGTTTCGATCGCTTCCATTTCCTCGGCTTCGCCGTCGTCCTCGTGCTCGTAGCCCTGGGCATGCAGCACGCCGTGGACGATCAGGTGGGCGTAGTGGGCTTCCAGCGGCTTGTTCTGCTCGCGGGCCTCGGCTTCCACCACGGGGCAGCACAGCACGATGTCGCCGGTTACCGGGTCGTCGGCGGTTTCGGCGTAGGCGAAGGTCAGCACGTTGGTGGCGTAGTCCTTGCCGCGGTAGGTGCGGTTCAGCGTGCGGCCCTCTTCCTCGTCGACGAAGCGCACGGTCAGCGCGGCGTCCTCGTACAGCGCCGACTGCACCCACTTCTCGATCTGGCGGCGGCCCGGCAGCCCGGCGCGCCGGGCCGTGCCGTCGCCGTGCTGCACGTCGAGATCGACTTCGGGCGGCGTGGCGGGCGTGCCGGTGGTGGTGACCAGCGGGGTGGCGGTGACCGCCACCGACAGCGCGTCGCTGTTGTCCGGGCGCATCAGCAGCCCGGCCTGCTGGCGCGGGTCGGTGTGTTCGGCCAGCAGGGCCACCACGCCGTCCTCGGCCTGCGAGAGGTCGAGCGTCAGGCTGCGGCCATCGGCCAGCTGCACGCGCAGCGCGTGGGCGGTGGCCTTGCGGGCGCGGCCCTCGGCATCGAACAGCACCAGGCTGGCGGCTTGCTTGCCCGATCGTTGGGGGGGAGGAGACTTCTTGGTCAAGTTCAGGCGTCCTTGTGCTGGGCGTGGTATTCGTCGTAAGCCTCGACGATGCGGGCCACCAGCGGATGGCGCACCACGTCGATGCTGGTAAAGCGGGTGAACGACACCCCGCGCACGTCGCGCAGCACGTGCTGCGCCTCCACCAGGCCGCTCTTCTGGCCGCGCGGGAGGTCGATCTGCGTGGTGTCGCCGGTGATCACGGCCTTCGAGCCGAAGCCGATCCGCGTCAGGAACATCTTCATCTGCTCGGGCGTGGTGTTCTGCGCCTCGTCCAGGATGATGAACGCGTGGTTCAGCGTGCGGCCGCGCATGTAGGCCAGTGGGGCAATCTCGATCATCTGGCGCTCGAACATCTTCTGCGTGCGGTCGAAGCCGAGCAGGTCGTAGAGCGCGTCGTAGAGCGGGCGCAGGTACGGGTCCACCTTCTGCGCCAGGTCGCCGGGCAGGAAACCCAGCCGCTCGCCGGCTTCCACGGCCGGGCGCGTCAGCACGATGCGCTTCACCGCGTCGCGCTCCAGCGCGTCGACGGCGCACGCCACGGCCAGGTAGGTCTTGCCGGTACCGGCCGGGCCGATGCCGAGCGACAGGTCGTGCGACAGGATGTTGCGCAGGTACTCGCGCTGCATCGCCGTGCGGCCCTGCAGCCCGGTGCGGCGCGTGTGCAGCACCGGCGATTCGTCGTCGGCGCTGGCTGGCTCGTCTGCGCCGTTGCCGGGCAGGTAGGCACCGTGCGCCGAGATCTGGCGGGATTCCACCAGCCCCAGTTGCACGTCGTCCACCGACAGTTCGGTCTTCGCACTGTTGTAGAAACGCTCCAGCGCCAGCGCGGCGTCCTGCGCGCGTTCGCCGCGCACGGTCATGCGGTGGCCGCGGCGCTGGATCGTCACGTCGAGCGCCTGCTCGATCTGGCGCAGGTTCTCGTCAAGCGGCCCGCACAGGTTCTGCAGGCGGGAGTTGTCGTCCTTGGGGGCGACGAATTCGGCGGTCGAGACTTTCATGGGCTCGGGGCACTCACTGGCGCACGACGACTTCCCCGCGCAGCGAGTGCGGGAACGCCTGCGTGATGTTCACGTCGACCGTCTGGCCGATCATGCGGTCGCGCTGCGCCTGGGGCACGCCCGGCAGCGCGAAGTTGACCACCCGGTTGTTCTCGGTGCGGCCGTGCAGCTCGGTGGGGTCCTTGCGGGCCGGGCCTTCCACCAGGATGCGCTGGACGCTGCCCACCATGCCATGGCTGATGCGCACCACGTTTTCCTCGATGGTCGCCTGCAGCCGCTGCAGCCGGCGCAGTTTCACGTCGTGCGGCGTGTCGTCGTGCAGGTTGGCTGCGGGCGTGCCGGGGCGCGCGCTGAAGATGAACGAGAACGAGGTGTCGTAGCCGATCTCCTCCACCATCGCCATCAGCTTTTCGAAATCGGCATCGGTCTCGCCGGGGAAGCCGACGATGAAGTCAGACGACATCGACATCTGCGGCCGGATCGCGCGCAGCCGGCGGATGATGCTCTTGTACTCCAGCACGCTGTAGCCGCGCTTCATCGCCGCCAGCACGCGGTCCGAGGCGTGCTGCACGGGCAGGTGCAGGTGGTTCACGAGCTTGTCGCAGCGCTCGTACAGCTCCACGAGGCGCGAGGTGAACTCCTTCGGGTGGCTCGTGGTGTAGCGGATGCGCTCGATGCCGGGGATCTCGGCCACATACTCGATCAGCAGCGCGAAATCGGCGATCTCGGTGGTGCCGCCCATCGCCCCGCGATAGGCGTTGACGTTCTGGCCCAGCAGCGTCACCTCGCGCACGCCCTGGTCGGCCAGCCCGGCCACCTCGGCCAGCACGTCCTCGAACGGGCGCGACACCTCCTCGCCGCGCGTGTAGGGCACCACGCAGTAGCTGCAGTACTTCGAGCAGCCTTCCATGATCGAGACGAACGCGCTGGGGCCGTCCACGCGGGCCGGCGGCAGGTGGTCGAACTTCTCGATCTCGGGGAAGGAAATGTCCACCTGCGACACGCCGGTCTGCTGGCGGCGGTGGATCAGGTCGGGCAGCCGGTGCAGCGTCTGCGGGCCGAACACCACGTCGACATAGGGCGCGCGCGACACGATCGCCGCGCCTTCCTGGCTGGCCACGCAGCCGCCTACGCCAATCACCAGGCCGGGCTTGGCGGCTTTCAGCGCCTTCATGCGGCCCAGTTCGGAGAACACCTTCTCCTGCGCCTTCTCGCGGATCGAGCAGGTGTTGAACAGGATCACGTCGGCGTCCTCGACGTTATCGGTGGGCTCCATGCCCTGCGTGGCGTTCAGCACGTCCACCATCTTGTCCGAGTCGTACTCGTTCATCTGGCAGCCGTACGTTTTGACAAATACCTTCTTCATGGGTGCCGGTCTCAGTGTTATACCTGGGGGCATCGGGGCACAACAGGTTGATGCAAATGCAAAAAACGGTCAGTGGGCGGCTTTCCAGGCCTTCACTTCCGCGTCGGTCATGACCCAGGCCGTCAGCAACTGGCCGTAGAGGTCGAGCTTGTAGCGCACGTTGAGCTTCTTGCCGGCGATGGCTACCGGATTGAGCAGCAGCGTCTCGGTACTGAAGATGCGCAGCCCCGGCGCCACGCCAATCACCTTGCCGTCGAGCCTGGCCCGCAGCGGCTCGGCCGCCGAGGGCGGCGCCATTTCCATGCGTGCCATGCCTGCATCTGCCGGGATCACGCGCACCGGTGTGCCGGGGTTCGCCGTGATGCCGGCCATGGCGGCTGGCGCGGTGGTGATCGACATTTCCTGCGCATGGGCAGGGCCCAGCAGCGCCATGGCGCACGCGGCGCCCGACAACAGCCCAGACAGCTTCAGCATGACAGCTCCCGACAAAAAAATACGGCAATCGTTATAGGAATAAGGAATACCGCCGGCGCCGGACGCCATCACGCTTGCTGTGGGGGTACGCGCAGGCTGGATAACCCGCGATTCTACCCGTTTGCGTCACCCGCCGCGAGGCTGAGGATGTGGCGCAAACATTACATCGAGCCGGTCAGAACAGGCACGATGCCTCCTGCAGCACGCGCTGCTTGGAGACCGTGCCGAGCAGTTCGCGGCTGGTGTTGTCGCGCACCAGCGGAATGCGGTTGATGCCGTGGGCGGCGAAGATCGCCAGCGCATCGCGCAGCCGGGAGTCCGGCGTCAGGCTCGGGAAATCGGGCTCGCCCAGCGCCAGCAGCGTGGCGTGGGTGCCGTCGCGCTGGGCACGCTGCACCGCGTGGATCGAGATCGCCCCGCGCAGCGCGCCCTGGGCGTCCACCAGATAGAGGTAGCGCGTGCCGGTCTCGGCGAACTTGTCGGCGGCCTGTGCCAGCGAGGCGGCCGGGTCGATCACGGTGTCGGTGGGGTCGCACAGGCCGTCGAGCTGCAGCCGCCGGGCGCGCTCCACGGCAGCCGACGCCTCGGCGCGCTCCACCACCACGCTGTACAGCGAGAGCGTCTGGCAGCGCGAGGCCGTGTAGTACGCCGCCACCGCGCCGATCATCAGCGGCAGCAGCAGGGTGGGCGCCAGCGTCATCTCGAACACCATCAGGATCGACATCAGCGGCGCCTGGCTCGTGGCCGCCAGGAAGGCCGTCATGCCGACCAGCGGCAGCACCGGCGAGGCGGTGCCGCCCGGAATTGCCATCGCCAGCATCTGGCCCAGCGCCGCGCCCACGAACATCGACGGCGTAAACACCCCGCCTACCGCCCCCGAGCCCATGCTGACCACCGTGGCCAGCAGCTTGGCCAGCAGCACGGCCCAGACCGCCACCGAGAGCGGCTCGTTGTGCAGGATGGTGCGGATCGTGTAGTAGCCGTTGCCAACCACTTCGGGCACGGCCATGGCGAGCAGGCCCACCAGCAGCCCGCCCAGCGCGAGCCGCGCCACGGGGCCGCCCGGCACGTGGCGGAATGCGTTGCGGGCCAGCGTGTTGGCGCGCATGAAGACCGCGCCCGAGACCCCGGCGGCGAGCCCGATCCCGGCGGCGGCCAGCAGCAGATGTGGCTGGAGGATGTCAGGCGCCATGTGCAGGCCGGTGTAGAGCGGTTCCAGGCCGCCACGCCACTGGCTGACCATGGTGCCGGCCACCGACGCCAGGAACAGCGGCATCAGGCGCTGCACGGCCAGCGCGCCGAAGACCACCTCGGCCACGAACACGGCGGCGGACAGGGGCGTGTGGTAGGCCGTGGCCAGCCCGGCCGCCGCGCCGCAGGCGGTCAGCATGCGGCGCATGTTGCTGTTGCCGCTGGCCTGGTCAGCGCGCGTGGACGGAAAGACCGAGCCGGCCAGCGCGGCCAGCTGGATCATCGCGCCTTCCTTGCCGACCGAACTGCCCGAGACGATCGAGCAGAACGACGACAGCGCCCGCAGCAGCGTGATCTTCACCGGCAGCCGGCCGGTGCCGCGCGCCACGGCCTCCATGTATTCGCTGGGCAGCGGCTCGGTACGTGCCTCGCGCTGCGCCAGCCACAGCAGCGCGCCGGCCACGGCGCCTCCAAGTGTCGGGATCAGCACCCGCCAGGCCAGCGCCAGGCCGGCGAAGATCATCACGATATCGGCGTCCTGGCCGAACATGACCAGCCCGCTGGCCTCCAGGGCGTCCTTGAACAGCGTGGTCACCACGCCGGCCAGGATTCCCACGGGAATGGCCGCGAACAGTGTGACTTCCTGGTCTTCGAGAAAGCGGAACCGCATGGCGAGGGGCAACGGCTGGTGGAGGTCGGCGCGCCCGGCGCCGGGTGGCCGCCATCATAGCGCAGCCCCCCGGCCGGCCCGTCAACGGCGCAGCCGTTTCCACACACTGGTACACTACGGGCCTTTCCTAGCCCGGGAACCGGGGGCAATCGACCCGTCCCGCCGGCCCTGACCCTCAGGTACGGTTTTCTACCCGAGCCACCCCACGATTGGCGCACTTCCCTTGCGCGACGGGTGGCCGAAGCGTCCTTTCATGTCTTTTTCCGAACTCGGCTTGTCCGACAAGCTGGTGCGTGCCGTGGCCGAACAGGGCTACACCACGCCGACCCCGATCCAGGCGCAAGCCATTCCCGCAATCCTCAAGGGCGGCGACCTCCTCGCCGGTGCGCAGACCGGCACCGGCAAGACCGCGGGCTTCACGCTGCCGCTGCTGCAACTGCTGTCCGATTCGGCCGCCAGGAACCCGGCGCCGCGCGGCGGCCGCCCGGTTGTGCGCGCGCTGGTGCTGACCCCGACGCGCGAACTCGCCGCGCAGGTGGAAGAGAGCGTCCGCAACTACGGCAAATACCTGAAGCTGCGCTCGATGGTGATGTTCGGCGGCGTCGGCATCAATCCGCAGATCGAGGCCCTGAAGCGCGGCGTCGATATCGTGGTGGCCACGCCGGGCCGTCTGCTCGACCACGTGTCGCAGAAGACCATCGACCTGAGCCATGTGGAACTGCTGGTGCTCGATGAAGCCGACCGCATGCTCGACATGGGCTTCATCCACGATATCCGCAAGGTGCTGAACGTGCTGCCGCCCAAGCGGCAGAACCTGCTGTTCTCGGCCACGTTCTCCGACGATATCCGCGCGCTGGCCGACCGCCTGCTGAACAACCCCGCCTCGATCGAGGTGGCGCGCCGCAATACCACCGCCGAAACCGTGGAGCAACGCGTCTACCCGGTGGACCGCGACCGCAAGCGCGAGCTGCTGGCGCATCTGGTCAGCCAGCACGACTGGCACCAGGTGCTGGTCTTCACGCGCACCAAGCACGGCGCCAACCGGCTGGCCGAGCAGCTGACCAAGGACGGCCTGTCCGCGCTGGCGATCCACGGCAACAAGAGCCAGTCGGCCCGCACGCGTGCGCTGACCGAGTTCAAGGCCGGCACGCTGCGCCTGCTGGTGGCCACCGACATCGCCGCACGGGGCATCGACATCGACCAGTTGCCGCACGTGGTCAACTTCGACCTGCCCAACGTGCCCGAGGACTACGTGCACCGCATCGGCCGCACCGGCCGCGCGGGCGCCGAGGGCGAGGCGATCTCGCTGGTCTGCGTGGATGAGCACGTCCTGCTGCGCGATATCGAGCGTCTGATCAAGCGCCAGATCGAACAGGTGGTGCTGCCGGGCTTCGAAGTGGACCCGAGCATCGCCGCCGAGCCGATCCAGAAGGGCCGCCAGCAACGCGGCGGCGGCCAGGGGCAGGGCCGGGGCGCGCCGCGCCAGGGTGCCGCCGGCAATGGTGGGAGCGGGGGCAACGGTGGCGAGCGCCGCCCGCGTCCGCAGGGCCAGCGCCAGGAAACGCCGCGCCAGCCGCGTCCGGCGCAGGCGGGCCAGTCGGCCCAGCCCGCGCGTGGCGAGGGCCGCAACGGCAACGGCGCCCGCAATGGCGCCCAGGGTGGCCAAGGCGCCCGCAATGGCAACGGCAACGGCAATGGCGCCGCCAATGCCAAGTCCAACGCCCCGCGTCCGCAACAGGCTCGCCCGCAACAGGCCCGTCCGCAGCAGGCTCGCCCGGCCCAGGACGTTGCCGCGCCGCCCGCGCGCAACCGTCGCCCGGCCCCGCAGGCCGCGCTGCTCGGCGGCAGCCGCAAGCCGGCGCCCTGACGCGGCACCATGCTCGACTCCGGCACGGCGCCCCAGCCCGATGACGAGGTCCCGTACGCGGGCCTCACTCCCGAGTGCATCCTCGATGCGCTCGAATCGGCGGGGTATCTGCCCGACGGCCGGCTGCTCGCGCTGAACAGCTACGAGAACCGCGTCTGGCAGGTGGGCATCGAGGATGCCGCGCCGGTCATCGCCAAGTTCTACCGGCCCGGCCGGTGGAGCGACGCGGCCATCCTGGAAGAGCACGCCTTCGTGCAGCAGCTGGCCGACGCGGAAATTCCCGCCGTGCCCGCGCTGGGCGGGGCCGCCGGCACGCTGCTGACGCACGCCGGCTTCCGCTTTGCCGTGTTCCCGCGCTGCGGCGGCCGCGAACCGGCCCTCGACCAGCGCGAGACGCGCGAATGGCTGGGCCGCTTCATCGGCCGCATCCACGCCGTGGGTGCCGCCGCGCCGTACCAGTCGCGCCCGGCCATCGATCCCGACACGTTCGGCGTGGCCCCGCGCGACTACCTGCTCTCCCACGACTGCATTCCCGCGGAACTGCTCGCCCCGTGGCGCGCGGCGGTGGATCTGGCCCTTGACGCGGTACGCCGCTGCTACGAGCGCGCCGGCGCGGTGCGCCTGCTGCGGCTGCATGGCGACTGCCATCGCGGCAACGTGCTGTGGATCGACGAGGCCGATGCACGCGGACGTGGCGCGCCGGGCCCGCATTTCGTGGATTTCGATGACAGCCGCATGGGGCCCGCCGTGCAGGATCTCTGGATGCTGCTCGAAGGCGACCGCGCCGCGATGCAGGACCAGTTGGCCGACATCGTGGCGGGCTACGAGGATTTTGCGGAATTCGATACGCGCGAACTGTGGCTCGTGGAAGCCCTGCGCACGCTGCGGCTGCTGCACTACAGCGCCTGGCTGGCCAGCCGCTGGCGCGATCCGGCGTTCCCGGCGGCGTTCCCGTGGTTCGGCACCGCGCGCTACTGGCAGGACCGCATTCTTGAACTGCGCGAACAGATCGCGCTGATGGACGAGCCGCCGCTCTGGGCGACGGCCTAGCCCCGCAGGCCGGTGTCAGCCGGCCGATTTCTCCGCCTTGACCATGATCACCGGGCAGTCGGCCTGGGACAGCACGCGCCCGGCCACCGAGCCCAGCACGGCGTCGAAGAACGAGCCGCGCCCGTGGGTGCCCATCACGATGGCGTCGGCCTGGATCGACCTGGCGAAGCCCATGATCTTCTCCGGCGCAAAGCCATGCAGCGCGTGGCGCTCGAACGGCACGCCGGCCGCCTCCAGGATGGTGCAGACCGAGTTCATGGCCTTGCCGCTTTCTTCGTTGTGCCAGGCGTCGATGGTTTCCTTGTTCACGAATGCGCGCACCCCGCCCGTGACATCGGGCGTCACGTGCACGACATGCACGGTGTAGCCGGGCTGCAGCAGCCGGCCTTCGGCGACAAAACGCGCGGCGGCATCGCTGAACGGGGAGCCGTCGGTGGCGAGAACGATCTGGGTCATGGCGCAATCTCCTTGTTTGCAAACGGCGGGCGCCTCGGGGCGCCGCAAAAACCATCATGGCACGCGAGGGGTGCTTACACCGTAACTTAGATCAATTCCGCGGCGAATATTTAATGTTTTCACGATTGTCATGTTGCTCGCTTTGTGGTCAGCAATCGAGCTTTGCCACCCAAGAAAGCGCGCCGCACGACACAACTCCACAACGTCTGAAATTTCCGTAGGAATGATCGGAGTTTTCGCTCGTAACTTCCGGACGTTTCCCCATCCCTCCCGCCAAAGGAAAAATTAAGCTGCGGCTTGTTCGTTCACTCGGAGAACTGCCATGCCCAATGCTCTTGTCATCGATTCCCATCCCGCCATCCGCCGCTGCGCGCTGGCTGTACTGAAGGACCAGACCGGTTTCGACGAAGTCCGGTTCGCCAACGGCGGCGCCGCGGCGCTGGAAGCGCTGCGCGAGCGCGAAGCCGATCTGGTCGTGCTCGACCTCCAGCTCGAAGACCTGCCCGGCGACGCCGTGCTCGAAGAGGTGGTGTCGAACTACCCGCTGACGCGGGTGCTGGTGCTCTCCGCGCTGCCGCAGGCGGCCGAGCGCGCGTTGCTCAGCGGTGCCCATGGCTATGTGGACAAGGGCGGCGGCCTGGAGAACCTGGGCGACGCGGTGCGCGCGGTGATGGGCGGTTACGCGGCCTTCCCGCTGTCGTCGCTGCCCACCATCCGCCGCGCCGCCACCAACCCGGCCGATCCGCGCACGTTGCTGAGCCGGCGCGAGCTGACCGTGCTGCGCTTCCTGGCGGTGGGGCAGTCGAACAAGGCGATCTCGGACGTGCTCGGCATCAGCAACAAGACCGTCAGCTCGCACAAGACCAGCATCATGACCAAGCTCGGCTTCAACTCGCTGATCGATCTCGCCGAGTTCGCGCGGCGCCACCAGCTGGCCTGCTGACCCGCGCCGGGCGGGGCTTCCGGCCAATCCGCCGAATCCGGCATAATCCCCAGTCCGACCGGCGCCGGCTTCAGCGGCGCCGGCATGACCGGGTGAGGCAAATGAAGGCGAAGGCGGAGACATTGCAGGACGCTCGCGGCACGGCCGGGCACGACACGCGCACGGACGAAGGCTGCCCGCTGCACTGGTTCGACACGGACCGCGGCGCGTTCGAGGACCTCGAACGGCGTATCGCGGAGCATCCTGCCGGGTTCTTCGCCAGCGCAGATTTCGAGCCGGCCGGCGCGTGCGCCACGCGCGAGGCGCAGTTTGCCTCGGTGGACCTGCCTGAGCACCCCACGGCGCCGCAGGTGCATGCGGACCATCTGCTCCATGACGTGTTCCGGCACGTCATGCCGGTAGCCTCGCCGACCTTCATCGGCCACATGACCTCGTCGCTGCCTTCGTTCATGCCGGCGCTGGCCAAGATCGTGGCCGCGCTGAACCAGAACGTGGTGAAGCTCGAAACCTCGGGCGCACTGACCGGGCTGGAGCGGCAGGTCGTGGGCATGCTGCACAGGCTGGTCTACGGATGCGGCGACGCGTTCTACGCGCAGTGGCTGCACGATCCCGAACATTCGCTAGGCGCCTTCTGCGCGGGCGGCACCACGGCCAACCTCGCCGCGCTCTGGGCCAGCCGCAACAACCTGCTGCGCGCCCGCGACGGGTTTGCCGGCCTGCACAGCGCCGGGCTGGTGGCCGCGCTGCGGCACTACGGGTATGACGGGCTTGCCATCGTCGTATCGGAGCGGGGCCACTACTCGCTGCGCAAGGCCGCCGACGTGCTCGGCATCGGGCGCGACAACCTCGTGCCGGTCGGCGTGGACGCCGATGGCCGCATGCGCGTCGACCTGCTGCGCGGCACCCTGCACGACCTGCAGCAACGCAATATCCGCCCGCTGGCAATCGTCGGCATCGCCGGCTCGACCGAGACGGGCGCCGTCGATCCGCTCGACGCCATCGCCGACGTGGCCGAGGCGTTCGATTGCCACTTCCACGTGGACGCCGCCTGGGGGGGTGCCACGCTGCTGTCGGCGCGCGAGCGGGGCCGGTTCGCCGGCATCGAGCGCGCCGATTCGGTCGTCATCGACGCCCACAAGCAGTTCTACGTGCCGATGGGCGCCGGCATGGTGCTGTTCCGCGATCCCGCCTGGACGCAGGACATCATCCAGCACGCCAACTACATCGTCCGCAAGGGCTCGGTCGACCTGGGCCGCCATACGCTCGAAGGCTCGCGGGGCGCCGCCGCCGTCATGCTCTACGCCAACCTGCACCTGCTGGGCCGGCGCGGACTGGCCACGCTGATCGAAACCGGCATCGACAACGCCCGCTACTTCGCCGGGCTGATCGAGCAGCAGCCCGATTTCGAGCTCGACAGCCGCCCGCAGCTCTGCATCCTGACCTACCGCTACGTGCCCGAGGCCGCCCGCGCCGCGCTGGCCTCGCCCGCGACCCCGCCCGAACGGCGCGAACAGCTCCAGCAGGCGCTCGACGCGCTCACGATCGACATCCAGGAAATGCAGCGCGAGGCCGGCCGCTCGTTCGTCTCCCGCACGCAACTGACGTCATCGCAATGGGCCGGCCGCGCCATCGCGGTGTTCCGCGTGGTCCTGGCCAACCCCGACACCACCCACGAGATCCTGCAGGCCGTGTTGGCGGAACAACGGGAACTGGCGGGGAAAAGCGGGAAGCTGGCGGCGGTGATGAGACATTCGAGCAAGTAAACGGCGGTTTTCTTGCTCGAATGTCTCAGCGTGGGGCAGGGCGGCTTATTAAGGTGACTTTTTTCGCACTTTATGTCGGAGCATGCTGGGGTCAACCACGGCATTGCGCTGCGACCCCGCTGACCGGTGGCTATAATCCGTCTGTTGCACCAAGTCCAATGTCCGCTGATGGCCATGTGTCTATAGCCGGCAATGGCCCGATGCTCCGGTAGTTCGATCAGGATCGGAAAGACTTAGCTTTGCGGGGTGTCCGGTTTCGAAAGCTAAGAGCCGCCTCGGCGGCGCCTCGATGCAAGACTCGACGTGCTGAGGTTCCACCAGGAGTGGAATACCCAAGAGATCCCCGCGTTAATTCTGAACGCCCCCTCATCGCAGGGGGCGTTTCCTTTTCTATTTCTTCTTCTTGCTGCCCTTGCCTTTACCCGGCGTGGGGGCGCCTCCGCGAGACAGCCATCGTTGTTTTACGAACCCACCCTCTGCGAAATTTTCATTTCGCCGCCCCAAAGCAAAAAGCCGCAATCCCGTGGGGGACTGCGGCTTTTCTAATAGATGGTGGCGAATCAGGGATTCGAACCCCGGACCTGCGGATTATGATTCCGTGACGGAGGACGTCTTTGGACAGCAATGTCCTGCTATAGGGCTGCCGCCGTTGCCGAATCCTCCATTGGACAGCTATAGGCCGCAGTGCTGTTGACACTTCGTCGTTAGCGAAGCGCATAGCTTGCATGGACAGAGCCTGACGATGACAGTGCGCTATGCGCATCTGGCGCCTGACCATCTAATCGAAGCACGGCAGCTAAATCCGCTCGCGGGTCTAAATCTTGCCGTTGCGTGAAGACTAGTTGGCAACGTGGGCTTCAACACTTGTCGCCGCTGCTTGTGCCTCGATGAGGGTAACAATCTCGGCATAGAGGTCGGTGTCGACGTCTGGGGCGTGTATCGACACCACGAGTGAATAACGCGCAACTGAGTCCCATTTCCTCTGGCCGGTACGGGTTTTCCACCAGCCCGACGCAGGGAAAACAGCGATCACTCCGCGTGCTGCCAGTTCCGCGGCGGATCCCTCCCATACGTCAGTATGGATAGAGCCGGAATTACGCCTTTGCCCGAAACGCCAATCGGGGTCGGAAGTCTCCAAATCGGGGACGTCCGGAGACGCGTCAGCGAGCGCGCTAATTCGGCGAGCGAACGATTCTACGGTTTCATTCCCACGTTTGACATCAAAGCGAAGCCCGAAGGACTCGTATGAATACCTGCTTGCGTACCCTCTCTCGTTGACTCCCGGATTCGGCTCAATGAAGTATGACAGCGTAACCTTGAGCCGAACATCGCTGTGCAGTTGTTCAAGAGATTCCTTGGGCCACGGAAGCTCGTGGTAGTGGACCTCATTTGCTCGCGGCGGGGACGCCGTAGCATCCCGGCGATATGGTTGGATCGATTCTTGCGCAATCAGGACAAGAGAATTGCTATAACTTTCTAGCGCACGTTCGAGGTTGGGGACGCCCATACCAACATGTTGCACCAATCGCGCATGATCTGCTTTGTTAGCGCGTGGCCCTAGAAATTGGCTTTTCATTTCTTCGGTCCACTCGGCCGAATGAACAACAAGCGCCCGTACCGTCTCTGGCCAAGCGTCGGGATACTTCGCCATCAACTGAGCGGCGAAGCGCGCGCAAAGGGCCGTCGCCGCGCTAGTCATACCCGTTGCGCTGAACAGTCGATCGGCAACTCCGTGGGCACACGATAGCAGCATCAGCTTGTCATTGGCTTCGACGTAAGGTTCTGCGTACATATCGGTTATCAAAACGTTCCCGCCCTCCATGACGACGTCAGGTTTGAGAGGGTGCATAGAGTTCCAGCCTATGCCAGTGGTACTAAACGGGCTTAGTCCTCCGGCGGGCGCAATTGGTGAGTAGCTTTCGTCAAAGCCTTCAGCCACCAATGCCTTTGCCGTGTACGCGCCGACCGTCAACACGTTCCAAGCCTGACCCGGATCATGAATATGTCGTCGCTGATTGGATTGGGGGTACTCTTTCCAAGCGTCGCCGTCGTCAACGTTTCCTGCGCAAACAACTATTAGGCGTTTTGCCCCCTCGTCGACGGGATTGAAAGCGAGCCTATCGATCGCAGCCGACCAGGATGAAGGGCGACCTCTATCATGGTCGTCACCGGTGGTCACTGCTAGGCTAAAGACTCGATTTACATGCGGTAGATCGACCTCGGGTCGAGCCACGGCTTGTCCCGTGAGATGCCCATACAGCCGTGGATCGTCGTTGTCGCCGGGTTGCCTCAGGAGCTTTACGGATTCTAGTCTGTGTTCAATGCGAACAGGATCGTTAGAGTCGAGTAGTCGGCTGAGGTCACCGTAGATAGCAAGGCCGGCCAACTCAGTACCATGACCGTGCTCGTCACCGGTGTGCCAGTCAGGGTCAACTGCATACGTGCCACCCGGGCGAACGGTATGTTCAATCAATGGGTGCCCATCGTTCAGGCCTGTGTCGATGAGACACACTACTGCGTTGTAGTTTTCGCTCAGCTCAGAACGCCCTTTAAGATGATCCACCCACTCCCACTGTTCTACGGGCGTGAGATTGGTGAAGAACTCGGCAGTGGATTTAGGCTTACGCAATTCGGCAATTGTGTCGAGAAGCGGCAAGTGCTCGCTCAACTGTGTCTTGGATGCCTTGAGCAGCGTAACCATGCGCTCCGGAAACAGCTGTACATCCCTACCAAGCTCGGCGCCGATAGCCATGGCTGCGATGCGAAACCGTTGCAAGACTCCGTCGGCATTATTTCGCACAGGCAACCATACCTCCCACCAAACTCTCAGGTCGGGGTCGGCAGGTAGCAACTCCACGGGGTCGTTCCAAAGCGCATCAAAGGCAGCTCGCCGGATAGCTGCAATGCTCTCGGAAAGGTCTCGGTATCTTGGATTGCTTCTGCCGGGTTGCAGAGGGTCTTCCGCATACTGACGAAAATGCTCCTCAAAGCTCGTCAGGCGACCGTGCGGAACAAAAACGGTAGCCAATGTGTACGAGCGATTGCCGTCATGACCATGACGTACGTTCAAGACTTCAATGCCCTGCCTCGCATCTTCCAGTCCCGGTAGATGCAAATCGTCGCCAAAACTCCGAAACTCGATAATGATGCCGCCTCGTCCGGGCAAGCCAGCCGCTACTTGCTCTTCATTGGCGGTAGTCGCATCAGCCTGTAGGCCTAGTATGGAAGCGACAAGACCTGCCCCGTGGATTGCACGATTAATCTCTGGGCGCTCAGGCGGCGTAACAGCCCGGGGAGGGCGTTGATATGGGCCCGATGAAACGAAGCCCGAGAGAAAAATATGCGACCGACCTTCTTGATTTTCTTGTGCCATCGCTAACTTGGAGGGTGTGTGCTAACTTGTTCGCAGCCTTGCACGTGAGGCCTTGCGTTCCAAGATCGTTCTGGCGAGGTCCTTCTCCGCCGGAGCAGAACGGTCGTTTATCAATGCGTCCTTGATGGCATCCTCTGCGGCCTTGGCAATGTCCGCATGGCTCAATCCTTGCGCCATATCAGCCAATTTTGCCCACTGAATCCTGGGGGCTTTGAACGAGGCGAGCCGATGTTTGAGCATCGCCACTGCTTGATCCGAACTCGGTAACGAATACTCCAGCACGTCATCGAAACGACGGAACAGTGCGTAGTCTAAAATCTCGGGATGATTGGTTGCAGCAACAAACAGGCTGCTCGAATGATCCAGATCAAGCAACTGCAGAAAGCTGTTGAGCACGCGCCTAATTTCACCGACGTCGTTGCTCAGCCCACGTTGGGATCCTATGGCGTCGAACTCATCAAAGAAGTAAACGCCGCGTACTTGAGCTGCCGCATCAAAGACTTGTCGCAGCTTGGCTGCAGTTTCGCCCATGAACTTGGTGATAAGGCCGTCAAGACGTACCGAAAACAACGGTATGCCCAACTCTGCTGCCAAAACCGAGGCGGTCATCGTTTTGCCCGTACCCGGCGGGCCAACAAGCAAAAGCTTGCGTCGTGGCGTCAATCCATATCGCGCAAGCTTTGAATGATTTCGTTGTTCCTGAACAGTGCGAGCGAGCTTTTCGCGAACGCTGCTTTCGATCACAAGGTCACCCATTCGGGTTCGCGGGTATTCAGCTGTCAGAATTGTGCCGAGTTCGCCTTTAGGGCGGCGCAGGGGAATAGCTCGGCCAACACCATGTGGCGTGTCTTGCTTTGACCGCTCCTTGCCTTCCTCTACAAGACTCAACAGTTCTTGCGCTAGCTTCGCGTGACCTTGGCGAGCTTGGCTCGCTGCAAGTTGCATGGCTATGGAGTAGAACTGCTCGTCGTCTCCACGAACATGCGAGTGCAACAAAGCCTTCAGCGAGTCTGCGGCTGCCATGGTTTCCCCCTAACAAACTAAGTCTACCGGAACTCCCGAGGCGGCCATATAGGAGCGAGGGAGGGAGCACCACGTCAGGCGCTACCGTTGGCGGCCGTTGACACTTCGTTGACAGCCGCCCAAAGCAAAAAGGGGTTAGCTTGCGCTAACCCCTTGGAAATACTGGTGGCGAATCAGGGATTCGAACCCCGGACCTGCGGATTATGATTCCGTCGCTCTAACCGACTGAGCTAATTCGCCAACGAAGACCGCAATTATACCTGTGGATCGCGGGCTGTCAACACCTTTGTGACAACTTTCTGCAAGCTTCGGCAGGGGCCGGCCGGCTGCCAAAAAAAATGGCAGACCCGAGGGTCTGCCTGGAAGGAGCGGCTGGCCGGTTGGCCAGCCATCCTGAGCGAGGGTTACCGGTCCCTCCGATAAGGCTTTGAGCCGTGGGACATTCAGTCGTTCGCGTAGATGTCCACGTCCTTGGTCTCGCGCACGAACAGCGCGCCGATCACGAAGGTGATCGCGGCGATCACGATCGGGTACCAGAGGCCGTAGTAGATGTTGCCGTTCTGGGCCACCAGCGCGAACGAGATGGTCGGGAGCAGGCCGCCGAACCAGCCGTTGCCGATGTGGTACGGCAGGGACATCGACGAGTAGCGGATGCGGGTCGGGAACATTTCCACCAGCATGGCCGCGATTGGCCCGTACACCATCGTGACGTAGATCACCAGGATGACCAGGATCACCAGCACCATGATCGTGTTCATCTGGGCCGGGTCCGCCTTGGTCGGGTAGCCGTGCGAGGTCATCTCGCCGCTGACTGCCTTCTTGAAGTCGGCGATCTGCTTCTTGCTGGCGTCGTCGAAGGCACCGCCGGTCACGTTGGCGTCGAACGCCTTGATCTCCTTGTCGCCGATCTTGACCGAGGCCACCGTACCGGCCGGCGCTTCGATCACCTCGTAGCTGGCCGATGCCTGGGCCAGCGTGCGCTTGACGATGTCGCACGAGCTGCGGAAGTCGATCTCGCGGGCAATCGGGCTACCCTGGAACGAGCAGGTCTTCGGGTCAGCCGTCACCACGATCTGGGCCGACTGCTGGGCACGTTCCAGCGCCGGGTTGGCGTAGTGCGTCAGCGCCTTGAACAGCGGGAAGTAGGTCAGCACGGCCAGCGCGCAGCCCAGCATGATGATCCACTTGCGGCCAACCTTGTCCGACAGCGAGCCGAAGAAGATGAAGAACGGCGTGCCGATCACCAGGGCGCCGGCGATCAGCAGGTTGGCCGTCTTGGCATCCACCTTGAGCACCTGCGTCAGGAAGAACAGCGCGTAGAACTGGCCCGTGTACCAGACCACGGCCTGGCCGGCGGTCAGGCCCACCAGCGCCAGGATCACGATCTTCAGGTTGCGCCATTGGCCGAATGCCTCGGACAGCGGCGCCTTCGAGGTCTTGCCCTCGGCCTTCATCTTCTGGAAGGCCGGCGATTCGCTCATGGACAGGCGGATGTACACCGACATGGCCAGCAGCAGGATCGAGAGCAGGAACG
This sequence comes from Cupriavidus agavae, assembly GCF_004217045.1. Lineage (GTDB taxonomy): Bacteria > Pseudomonadota > Gammaproteobacteria > Burkholderiales > Burkholderiaceae > Cupriavidus > Cupriavidus agavae. The sequence goes on along the minus strand of NZ_SGXM01000001.1, from coordinate 2,321,394 downwards.
GGATGCGCCAGCCCCAGACGTCGAACGCCGGGCCGGTCAGTTCGCGGCACAGCAGGATCACGATCAGCGACAGGAACAGGCCCATCGTGGCCGTGGTCTGGATCCACGCCGTGTAGGCGCCGCGCTTGCCGTGCGGTGCGTGCTCGGCCACGTAGGTGGCGGCACCGCCGTACTCGCCGCCGAGCGCCAGGCCCTGCAGCATGCGCAGCAGGATCAGGATGATCGGGGCGGCCCAGCCGATGGTGGCGTAGCCGGGCAGCAGGCCGACAATGAACGTCGACACGCCCATGATCAGGATGGTGACCAGGAAGGTGTACTTGCGGCCGATCATGTCGCCGAGGCGGCCGAACACCAGCGCGCCGAATGGCCGCACGATGAAGCCCGCGGCAAACGCCAGCAGCGCGAAGATGAAGGCCGAGGTCGGGTCCAGCCCCGCGAAGAACTGCTTGGCGATGATGGCCGCCAGCGAACCGTACAGATAGAAGTCGTACCACTCGAACACCGTGCCGAGGGAAGACGCCAGAATGACCTTGCGTTCTTCCTTCGTCATCGGCGCATTGCTGGCGGACGGGACCGTCCCCACGTTTTGCGCGTTTGCCATTTGTTATCTCCTCCGTTTGACGTCGTTCCGTCGAAATGGTCCCCGGCGCCAGGTCCGTGCATGAGCGCGTGCCGGCCTGTTCACCAAAGTTGGAAGGATTGTGGGAGGCGAAACTTACTGCGTTCTGACAGAACTTCGGCAAACGTCGCCGAAAGCGTCGGGGTATACGCTACTCGGGCGCCGCGCGGTGCAGGCCGGCGGTTTTGCTGCGGCGCGGGGCGGTATGCCGTGGATCGGCGCGCGGGGCGCCCCGCAGCGCGGCGGCGGGCCCTCTTGCTGCGCAGCATCGCGTGGCGCGGTTGGCGAAAACCCCTACGGCACGGGCCGCGCGCCGGCGCCGGACGTGTCAGGAACCGGCGGGGACGGTGTTGCCGGCGCGGCGGGATGGGCCTCGGCCCCGATCCGCTCGCGCTCGTGCAGTTCGTCGTCGGCCCGGTTCATGCGCCAGGCGTACAGCGCGGCCATCAGTACATAGAGGATCAGCGCGCCCTGGGCGCCCATCCAGTACGAGAACGGCCAGCCCAGGAAGTCGAAGCGCAGCTCGCGTGCGAACCAGCTCACGCCGAACGTCATCACGAACCACACGGCCACCAGCGCGCCGATCCAGCGCACGTTGTGGCGCCATGCGCGCCGCTCCAGCGGCGTCATCCGGTCACGTGGCGGCCGTCTCATGCCGGGGTGTCTTCCGTGGGCGTGCGGCGCAGCGTGATGCGCAGCCGCGCCCCCGCCAGCCGCGGCGACTGCTGGTAGACGTGGTCGTCGATCTTCACCTCGCCGCCGTGCTGCTGCACGATCTCGCGCACGATGGCCAGCCCCAGGCCGCTGCCATCGGTGTTGGTGCCCAGCACGCGGTAGAAGCGCTCCATCACGCGTTCTCTCTCGGCCGGGGCAATGCCGGGGCCGGTGTCTTCCACATCGAGATAGGCGAACGGCTCGAACGCGTCGCTGGCCACGCGCACCGTGGCGTGGCCGCCGGACGGCGTGTAGCGGATGGCGTTGTCGAGCAGGTTGTTCAGCATCTCGGTCAGCATCAGCCGGTTGCCGGTGATCAGCACCGGGTGGTCGTCGGCCTCCAGACCGAGGTCGATGCGGCGCGACCACGCCTGCGGCAGCCAGTCCTTGACCACGTCGCGCGCCAGCGCGGAGAGGTCCAGCGGCACCATGCCGCCCGCGCCGGCCAGGTTCTCCATGCGCGCCAGCGACAGCAACTGCGTGACCAGGTGCGCCGTGCGCTCCGAACTGCCGGCGATCTGCGCCAGCGAGCGGCGCAACTCCTCGGGCGACTGCTCGCGCTGCGCCAGCTCGGCCTGCATGCGCAGCCCCGCCAGCGGCGTCTTCATCTGGTGCGCGGCATCGGCGATGAAGCGCTTCTGTGTCTGCACCGACTGGTCGAGCTGCGCCAGCAGGCCGTTGAATGACGCCACCAGCGGCGTGATTTCCTGCGGCGCGGCGCGCTCGTCGATGGGGCTCGTGTCGCCGGGATTGCGGGCGCGGATGCGTTGCTGGATGGCGGTCAGCGGCGCCAGCCCGCGCGACAGGCCGAACCAGACCAGCACCACGGCCAGCGGCAGGATCACGAACTGGGGCAGGATCACGCCCTTGATGATCTCGTTGGCCAGCCGGGCGCGCTTGTCGAGCGTCTCGGCCACCTGGATCAGCACGTGCTGCGGGCCGCCCACGTTCTTGAGGTCGACATAGGTATAGGCCACGCGCACGTCGTTGCCGCCCACGCGGTCGTCGCGCAGCGACACCAGCCCCGCGTGGCCCTGTTCGTCCTCGGGCGGCAGCGGCAGGTCGTGGTCGCCGGCCACGTACTCGCCGCGCCGGCCCACCACCTGGTAATAGACGTTGTCGGTCTCGTCGGCGCGCAGGATCTCGCGCGCCGAGAGCGGCAGTTGCAGCGTCACGCGGCCGTTCACCTCGCGCACCTGCTGCGACAGCACGATGGCGCTCGATTCCAGCGCGCGGTCGAACGGGCCGTTGGCGATCGATTTCGCCACCAGGTACGTGACCGCGATGCTCATCGGCCAGAGCAGCAGCAACGGCGCCAGCATCCAGTCGAGGATCTCGCCGAACAGCGAGCGCGGCGCGGGATGCGCCGAGGTTTCTTCGAGGTGGGGCAGGGCATCGGCCAGCGCCGCGTCATCGGCGGCGGCGTCGGCCAGCGTGGGGCGGGCCGTGTCCGACGCGCGCGCGGCGGCTGGCTGGCGCCGCCAGGGCAGTCGCAGGAGGCTCATGGACGCAAGGCGCCGGCCCCGTCAGCCATGCGCGGCCAGCGCCGGCTGGAATTTTTCGAGGCAGTAGCCCAGCCCGCGCACGGTGGCAATGCGGATGCCGCCCACCTCGATCTTCTTGCGCAGCCGGTGCACGTAGACTTCGATCGCGTTGTTGCTGACTTCCTCGCCCCATTCGCAGAGGTGATCCACCAGTTGCTCCTTCGACACCAGCCGGCCGCTGCGCGTGAGCAGGATCTCCAGCAGGCCGATCTCGCGCGCCGAGAGATCGAGCATCTGGTCGTTGAGATAGGCGATGCGGCCTACCTGGTCGAACGCCAGCGGCCCGTGGCGCATCAGCGTGGCCCCGCCGCCGGCGCCGCGCCGCACCAGGGCGCGCACGCGCGCCTCCAGTTCGGAAAGCGCGAACGGCTTGGCCATGTAGTCGTCGGCGCCCAGATCGAGCCCCTTGACGCGCTCGTCCACGCCATCGGCGGCGGTCAGGATCAGTACCGGCAGCATGGCGCCGCGCGTGCGCAGGCGCTTGAGCACTTCGAGGCCGGGCATGCGGGGCAGGCCCAGATCGAGGATCAGCAGGTCGAAATTCTGCGTGGAAAGTGCCGAATCCGCCTCCACGCCATTGGCGACGTGGTCCACCGCATAGCCAGACTGGCGTAGCGACCGCGTCAGGCCATCGGCCAGTACATCGTCATCTTCGGCGATCAGAATCCGCATGGTTGTCTCCACCCTTGTGCAGCTTTTATGGCCTGGCATCGCCGGCCGCCGGCTGCGGTACCGGTGGGGCTTGCCAAGCATACTGTTTTTTTATACAGTACCCGACATTCCGCGCAGGTGGCCGAAAGGGACTCGCGCAGGGCCGGGCAGGGCGCCGAAAACTTCGAAATCCTCCGAAAACAATCGGAAAAGTCTTGAAAATCAGGCGCCGCGCCGCATGCGGCCTATTTATACACCAATTGCTACCCATTGAACTGAAGGACGACCATGGACGACAAGAAGGCCGGCGCCGGCGTGAGCGCTGAGAAGCAGAAGGCGCTTGCCGCCGCGCTCTCCCAGATCGAGAAGCAGTTCGGCAAGGGCTCGATCATGCGCCTGGGCGACGGCGACGTCGAACAGGACATCCAGGTGGTGTCCACCGGCTCGCTGGGCCTGGACATCGCGCTCGGCGTCGGCGGCCTGCCGCGCGGCCGGGTGGTCGAGATCTACGGCCCGGAATCGTCGGGCAAGACCACGCTGACGCTGCAGGTCGTGGCCGAGATGCAGAAGCTTGGCGGCACCTGCGCGTTCATCGACGCGGAACATGCGCTGGACGTCCAGTACGCGGGCAAGCTCGGCGTGGACGTCGGCAACCTGCTGATCTCGCAGCCGGATACCGGCGAGCAGGCGCTGGAAATCACCGACGCGCTGGTGCGCTCGGGCTCGATCGACCTGATCGTGATCGACTCGGTGGCCGCACTGGTGCCGAAGGCCGAAATCGAGGGCGAAATGGGCGACTCGCTGCCCGGCCTGCAGGCCCGCCTGATGAGCCAGGCGCTGCGCAAGCTGACCGGCACCATCAAGCGCACCAACTGCCTGGTGATCTTCATCAACCAGATCCGCATGAAGATCGGTGTGATGTTTGGTTCACCTGAAACGACGACCGGCGGTAATGCGCTGAAGTTCTACGCCTCGGTGCGCCTGGACATCCGCCGTATCGGCTCGATCAAGAAGGGCGACGAGGTCATCGGCAACGAAACCAAGGTCAAGGTGGTCAAGAACAAGGTTTCGCCGCCGTTCCGCGAAGCGTTCTTCGACATCCTGTATGGCCAGGGCATTTCGCGCCAGGGTGAAATCATCGACCTGGGCGTGGACGCCAAGATCGTCGAGAAGTCGGGCGCCTGGTACAGCTACAACGGCGAGAAGATTGGCCAGGGCAAGGACAACGCGCGCGAATACCTGCGCGAGAATCCCGACATCGCCAACGAGATCGAGAACAAGGTCCGTGCCGCGCTGGGCGTGGCGCTGACCAACGGCGCCACGGCGCCGGCCGAGGTGGAAGGCTGAGCCGTCCCGGCCTTGCAAACCTGACCCGGTAGAAAAAGCCGTCGCATGATCGTGCGGCGGCTTTTTTGTTTCTGATCGCCTGCCTCGTATTTTCGCCATGCCCCGCCCCCCGCTCTCCCTGAAGGCCCGCGCCGTCGGCTATCTCTCGCGCCGCGAGCACAGCCGTGCCGAACTGGCGCGCAAGCTGGCGCCGCACGCGGAATCGGCCGAGCAGGTGGAGACGCTGCTCGATGCGCTGGAGCGCGAGAACTGGCTGTCCAATGACCGTTTCGTCGATAGCCTCGTGCACCGGCGGGCCAGCCGCTATGGCGCGGCCCGCGTCATGCAGGAAGCGAAGACCCACCAACTTGGCGGCGAGCAACTGCGCGACCTGCAGGACCGGTTGCGCGACACCGAACTGGAACGCGCCACGGAGGTCTGGCGCAAACGCTTCGGCAGTCCGCCGGACACCCCCGAGGCCCGCGCGAAGCAGATCCGTTTCATGATGGCGCGCGGGTTTTCGCGCTCGGTCGTTGGCCGGATACTCAAAGGCGCCGAGGACGAGGGCGAATTCGACGGCGCCGACGAGTAGGCATCTGCATACCTGCGTACGCATAAGGGGTATTCGTGCGCTCGTCAAGGCAGTTGTCGTACCACTGGTGCAACGCAGCGGCAAATCGCGGCGGATGTCTGATGTCCTTGTGCAGCAAGGGTTTGCGGGCTTTGTCGATGCAACAATCGGCGCCAGACAGACTGTCGCGCAGGATGTTCCCGGTCGGAGCGGCGCGGCATGTTAAACTCCACGCGTTTTCCCGGCCATGGCGGCCGTCCGGTCTGTTGCCGGGCCGTCTGCCTTGTTGTCCGGCCATCTTCGCCGCGAATTTCGCCCCCATTTCCGCCACAACAGCCTGCCGCGTCAGCCCCTGGTGTCATGCCGCTTTCCCCCCCAGTCAACCGAGCCTTGCGTCATCGCCGTGCCATCACGGCCGAAGCGTATTTGCGGGAAGACGGCCTGTGGGACATCGAAGCGCGCCTGACCGACACCAAGCCGCGCGACATCGAGCTGGCCGGCAACCGCATCCGCCCCGAGGGCCAGCCGCTCCATGACCTGTGGCTGCGCGTCACGGTGGATCTGCGCCTGACCATCGTGGACGCCGAAGCGTGTTCCGATTGGGTGCCTTATCCGACACATTGCGACACGATCGGCCCGGCCTATCGCCAGTTGATCGGCCTGAACCTGATGAAGGGGTTCCGCAAGGCCGTGCGCGAGCGCCTGGGCGGCGTGGCCGGATGCAGCCACCTGACGGAGCTGGCCGGCGTGCTGCCGACCACCGCGATCCAGGCCTTTGCCGGCGACGTGTTCAAGATCCGCGACGGCGGCGATGATCCGAATCCGGAGCCGCCGATGCAGCTCCACGGCTGCCATGCCCTGCATTTCGAGGGCGAGGTGGTCCGCAAGTTTTACCCGCGCTGGTATGGTCACCAGCCGAAACCGCGAGCCGGCGCCACGGCGTCGTCCCCCCAGAGCGCGTCACGCGCCGATGCCACGGCATCGGGAGGGGGGGAGACCCCGGTCCACCGGCCCAACGGTACGTCGGGCTGACCGTCACGGTCTGCCCAAGGAACAGGCGCAAGCCCTTCGATTCCAATCTTTTCCCATCCCTTTACGCCTACCCGAAAGGAAACACGCATGAATATCCATGAGTACCAAGGCAAGGAAATCCTGCGCAAATACAATGTGCCGGTTCCGCGCGGCATCCCGGCTTTCTCGGTCGAAGAGGCCCTGAAGGCCGCTGAACAGCTCGGCGGCCCGGTGTGGGTCGTCAAGGCACAGATCCACGCAGGCGGCCGCGGCAAGGGCGGCGGCGTGAAGGTGGCCAAGAGCATCGAGGACGTCAAGACCTACGCCACGAACATCCTGGGCATGACCCTGGTGACGCACCAGACCGGTCCGGAAGGCAAGAAGGTCAACCGCCTGCTGATCGAAGAAGGCGCCGACATCAAGAAGGAACTGTACGTTTCGCTGGTGGTGGACCGCGTGTCGCAGAAGGTTGCCCTGATGGCATCGAGCGAAGGCGGCATGGACATCGAGGAAGTGGCTGCCCACAGCCCGGAAAAGATCCACACGCTGCTGGTGGACCCGGCTGAAGGCCTGAAGGATTCGGACGCCGACGACATCGCCCGCAAGATCGGCGTGCCCGACGCCAGCGTGCCGCAAGCCCGCCAGGCGCTGCAGGGCCTGTACAAGGCGTTCTGGGACACCGACGCCTCGCTGGCCGAAATCAACCCGCTGATCCTGACCGGCGACGGCAAGGTCATCGCGCTGGACGCCAAGTTCAACTTCGACTCCAACGCCCTGTTCCGTCACCCGGAAATCGTCGCGTACCGTGACCTGGACGAAGAAGACGCCAACGAAATCGAAGCCTCGAAGTTCGACCTGGCCTACATCTCGCTGGACGGCAACATCGGCTGCCTGGTGAACGGCGCCGGCCTGGCCATGGCCACGATGGACACCATCAAGCTGTTCGGCGGCGAGCCGGCCAACTTCCTGGACGTGGGCGGTGGCGCCACGACCGAGAAGGTGACCGAAGCCTTCAAGCTGATGCTCAAGAACCCGAACGTGGAAGCCATCCTGGTGAACATCTTCGGCGGCATCATGCGCTGCGACGTGATCGCCGAAGGCGTGATCTCGGCCTCGAAGGCTGTTCAGCTGGGCGTGCCGCTGGTCGTCCGCATGAAGGGCACGAACGAAGACCTGGGCAAGAAGATGCTGGCCGAATCCGGTCTGCCGATCATTTCGGCCGACACGATGGAAGAAGCCGCCCAGAAGGTCGTGGCCGCTGCCGCTGGCAAGTAAGGACAACTGCGTTGCCGCCGGGCCGACGTGAACGACGGGCCGGGCGGGGCGACTAAAAGGACTAGCAAATGAGCATTCTGATCAACAAGGATACGAAGGTCATCACCCAGGGCATCACCGGCAAGACCGGACAGTTCCACACCCGTGGCTGCCGTGACTATGCCAACGGCAAGAACGCGTTCGTTGCCGGCGTGAACCCGAAGAAGGCCGGCGAAGACTTCGAAGGCATTCCCATCTACGCCAGCGTCAAGGACGCCAAGGAGCAGACGGGCGCCACCGTGTCGGTGATCTACGTGCCGCCCGCCGGCGCTGCCGCCGCCATCTGGGAAGCCGTCGACGCCGACCTGGACCTCGTGGTCTGCATTACCGAAGGCATCCCCGTCCGCGACATGATGGAAGTCAAGGACAAGATGCGTAAGCAGAACAAGAAGACGCTGCTGCTGGGACCGAACTGCCCGGGCCTGATCACGCCGGACGAAATCAAGATCGGCATCATGCCGGGCCACATCCACCGCAAGGGCCGCATCGGCGTGGTGTCGCGCTCGGGCACGCTGACGTACGAAGCCGTGGGCCAGCTGACCGCGCTGGGCCTGGGCCAGTCGTCGGCTGTTGGTATCGGTGGCGACCCGATCAACGGTCTGAAGCACATCGACGTCATGAAGATGTTCAACGACGATCCGGATACGGACGCCGTGGTCATGATCGGTGAAATCGGTGGTCCGGACGAAGCCAACGCGGCTTACTGGATCAAGGAAAACATGAAGAAGCCGGTGGTTGGCTTCATCGCTGGCGTGACCGCGCCTCCGGGCAAGCGCATGGGCCACGCCGGCGCGCTGATCTCGGGCGGTGCCGATACGGCACAGGCCAAGCTGGAAATCATGGAATCCTGCGGTATCACGGTGACCAAGAACCCGTCGGAAATGGCCCGCCTGCTGAAGGCAATGCTGTAAGCCACTCCGGTGAAAGCCGTGGCCGCCGCGGCGCCCCGTTCCAGCGCGAACGGGGTGGCGCATCGGCCGCAAACATTGCCCCCGCCGTCACTGGCGGGGGCAATGTCGTTCTGGCGGCACCGATCCTAGGGTATTTCCCAACATTACAGCGCTGTAATTGAAACCGAATCGAAAGGTTCGTGCGATACATCTTCATGTCTGGTAGTTCAGACATCCGAATGCCCGCAGTTGCAACGGTTCCGCCACAGCCGGCGAGGCCGCCCAAGGGCACGGAACATAACTTTGAAATTCGAGGAGTCTTGCCGTGGAATTGTTGTCCAGCAGCACGTTCTGGCTTGCGCTGGGTTCGATCATCCTGACCAACATCGTCCTGTCGGGCGATAACGCCGTGGTGATCGCGCTCGCATCGCGCAACCTGCCCCCCGCCCAGCAGAAGAAGGCCATTTTCTGGGGCAGCGCCGCCGCCATCATCATGCGCGTGGTACTGACTGTGGCCGCAGTGAAACTGCTGAGCCTGCCGTACCTGAAGATCGTGGGTGCCATCCTGCTGGTCTACATCGGCGTGCAACTGCTGACCGGTGACGACGGCGAAGACGGCCATGACGCCAAGGACAATATCTGGGCCGCGATCCGCACCATCCTGATCGCCGACCTGGTCATGTCGCTCGACAACGTGGTGGCCGTGGCCGCCGCCGCCCAGAAGGGTCCGGAAGGCAGCCAGCTGATGCTGCTGATCATCGGCCTGGGCCTGTCGATCCCGCTGATCGTCTTCGGCAGCACGCTGCTGCTCAAGGTGATGGAGCGCTTCCCGATCATCATCGTGCTGGGCGCCGCGCTGCTGGGCTACCTGGCCGGCGAAATGCTGGTCAGCGATCCGGTGGACGCCGCCTGGTTCGAAGTGCACGTGCCGCACGCCCACCTGGTGTTCGGCATCGCCGGCGCGGTACTGGTGGTGCTGGTGGGCAAGCTGCTCCAGCGCCGCAACACGCAGACCGCCTGACGATTTCCCGCCCTGCGCGGGACAGTCAGCCAGCAAAACGGGCGACCCGATACGGTCGCCCGTTTTGCTTTCCGCGTCCAGCCCGGACACCGGTCCGCCCCGCCGGGTGCGGCTTCCAAACCACGGACTCCTGCGGTTTTCTAAACTTTTTGCGCAAGCCGGTCGGATTTGTCCGAGGTCAGATCGGGCGCGCGGCAGCCTGCCGATGATGACCCCCGTGCCACACAGGCACGCTTTCTTCCTACACAACCGAAAGGGGTCACCATGCAACACAAGCTCAACGCCATCCGCCGCGCCTGCCCGTCTTCGCGCAGGCCACTCGCTTCGCCCGCACGGCCGCGCCGCGCCGGCGGCTTCACGCTGATCGAACTGATGATCGTGGTGGCGATCATCGGCATCCTGGCCGGCATCGCCATTCCGCAGTACCAGGATTACGTGGCGCGTTCGCAGTTCTCCGAGGGTCTCAGCCTGGCGTCGGGCCAGAAGGCGGCGGTCACCGAAGCGTTCTCGTACAAGGGCATCTGCCCGTCCAACGCGAGCGGCGGGACTGACGGCATTCCCACCGCAACGTCGATCCAGGGCAGCTACGTGGCCGGCGTGGAGGTGGGCGGCACGGCCAGCGAGGCCGGCGGCTGCACGATCACGGCGAACTTCAAGGAGGCGGGGATCGCCAAGGGGCTGCTCGGCAAATACGTGAAACTGACGATGGGCAACGCCGACAAGGGCTCGGTCACGTGGGCCTGCCAGTCGTCGGCGGACAAGAAGTTCCTTCCGCAGGTCTGCGCCCAGGTTGCCGTGACACCGGCCGGCAAGTGAGCGGGGTCCGGATCGGAATGATCCGGGTGACGTCCGGCCATGGTGCCGGGCGTTGCATCCTGCGCCACCTGCCACGCTATCATGGCGCCTTTGCCCTCCCACCTGGTGCGCATGCCGGCACAGAAAGCCACGCTTCCGGCGGCGATGATCGTCGTCGCCTTTACCGTTCCCCTGCTCGTGTCGAAGCACACGCTGCCGCTGGCCACGTTCTATGGCGAGTGGACGGCGGCCGCACTCGGCGTACTGCTGGTGGCCGTGCTGGCGCTGACGCGCCTCGAAGACCGGCTCGCACCGGTGCGCGGCGCGCTGCCATGGGTGGCCTGGCTGCCGCTGTGGCTGATCGTGGTGACGATCGCGCAGGCCGCCACGGGCATGGCCGACATCACGGGCACGCGGCTCACCACGCAGCTCGTTCTGGCGCTCGGCGCCGCGACGATGCTCGCCACATGGCAATTCGGCCAGAACATGTCCACGGAGCGGCGCGCCACGATCGTCGATGCGCTGGCGATTGCGCTGCTGGTGGCGGGGCTGCTGGGCACGCTGGCGCAGTGGGTCCAGGTGTTCCGGATGGAAGACCAGGCGTTCGGCCTCGTCTCCGAGTACTTCTACAGCGCCAACCGCCGGCTGTGGGGCAACCTGAACCAGCCGAACCACCAGGCCACGATCCACGGGCTGGCGCTGGCGGCGGCGGTCTGGCTGGCCACGCGCGGCTGGCTGCAGTTTCCGAGCTGGCTCGTGGCCACGCTGCTGCTGGAAAGCGGGATCGCGCTGTCGGGCTCGCGCACGGGTGTCGTCCATGTGGGCCTGGCTGCCAGCTACGCGCTGATGGCGGCGGCCATGGCGCGCGGCACGCCGCGCGGGGCCAGCCCGATGCACCGCTCGCCGGGGCTGGTGGCGGCTGCGGTGATCCTGGTGGTGGGCATCCTCGTGATGCAGCCCGGCATCAAGCTGGCCGGGCGTGCGTTCGACTGGCAACTGTTCGACACCGTGGCGCAACTGCAGTCGAGCAACCAGATGTCGGCACGCGGCGCGATGTGGGCGCAGGCGCTGGCGATGTTCCGCGCCCATCCGCTGTTTGGCGTGGGCTACGGCGAGTTTGGCTGGGCGCAGTTCCAGCAGGCGGCCGAGGTGGGCGTGGTGGCCGAAATGTCACTGCATGCCCACAACGCGGTGCTCGACCTGATGGCCAAGACCGGCGCGGCCGGGGCAGGCGGGGTGGCGCTGGTGCTTGCCGCGTGGCTCTGGCGCGTGGTACGGGCGCGCATCTGGCGCGGGTCGACGGCCGAGCGCGTGGCCACGGCCCCGGTGCTGGTCTGGCTGGCGATGCTCGGCGCGCATTCGATGCTCGAATACCCGCTCCACTATCTCTATTTCTTCCTGCCGTTCTGCTTCATGCTCGCGTGGCTCGATCCGTCCGGGTTTGGCCGGCGCCTGCCGCGCGGTGCGGCGGGGCTGGCCGGCGTGGTGTTCGTGGTGGCCGCGGGCTTCGTGCTGGCGGGGATGTGGCAGGACTACAAGCGCGTGGAAGCCCGCGAATACGCGAGCGACGCCCAGCGCGACAGCCTGCCGATGCCGCGCCAGTGGTTCCGCCAGCACGCCGCGTCAGACGCGGCCGAGCGGGCGGCGATTACCTACGGTGACGCGCGGACGCTGTTGCCGGCCCATATGGCGGCCTTGCACCTGCTGCCAACGCCGACGATGATCCGGCGCACGGCGTGGCTGCTCGCGCTGACCGGCGAGCAGGTGCGCGCGCGGCTATGGATGGAACGCCTGCGCTACTACTACCAGGGCGACGAGGCCGCGCAACTGGCGGCGCTGGTGCACGATTGCGAGGCGGTGGCTTCCAGCCACCGGCCGCGCGAGTTCTGCGCCTGGGCCACGCACCGCGAGCGTCATCCGCGCGGCGGCGGCTGAGGCGGACGGTCGTGCCTCAGCGGACGTAGCCGGGCGGCGGCGGAGGCGGGTAGTAGGGCTGGTAGTTGGCCGGCGGCATCGCCGCCCGCGCCGGGGGCGGCGTGTTGACCATGCGCCCATAGACCGGCACGCGGTTGCCGCTGGCGTACATGCACTGCACGTAGGCGGCGTCATAACGCTGCTGCGAGCCATAGCCGGCGTTGTACGAGCTGCCCGCGCCCACCGCCGCGCCAGTCAGCAGGCCGATGCCGGCCCCGACCGCGGCACCCGAGCCGCCATCGAACGCCGCCCCGGCGGCAGCGCCCAGCGCCGTACCCAGTGCCGCGCTACCCACGGCGGCGGCGTTGGCGTTCTGCTGCGGACTGGTGCCGCCGATCTGGCCGAAGGCGTACTGGCGGCAGTTGTAGTCGTCGCCCCGGAACTGGTCGAACGACTTGTTGGTACCCGGCAGCGCCATCACGCTCGGACCCGATGGCATCACGGCGCAGGCGCCCAGCGCGCCCGTGGCGGCCAGCAGCAGACAAACGGAACGGGTTCTCATGACGCGGCTCCCGGCAGGGCGGACGAGGCCGTGGGCGCGCCCGGCACCGGCACGGCGGAAGAGGGCGCACGCGGCTGCTCGCGCTGCCAGCCGCCCGGACACTCCTTCACGTACGGGTAATAGCCCTGCGGCTGGTTGCAGAAGTACCACCAGGCGTTGGGCGACGTGCCATCGGTCAGCGCCGGATTGCCGTCGCTGCCCTGCTCGATGTACTGCGGCGGATTCGGCGCCGGCACCGCCACCACAGCCGGCGGCGCGTAGTAGCCCGGCGCATAGTACGGCCCGTAGTAGGAGCCGTACGGTCCCCATCCCGGCCCCCAGCCCGGACCACCCCAGCCGGGACCCCAGCCCGGGCCATAGCCCCAGCCCGGTCCCACATAGACCCCCACGCCGACACGCGTGCGCGCCTCGGCCGTCGTTGCAAATGCGACCGCCCCAATCGCGGCCAGCGCCAGAGCCACCTGGCAGAGCTTGCGCCCGTTCATGATCGTTACCTCGAATTGCCTTGCCGCAGGCCGACGCCCGCCAACTTCCCATTAACGTCCGACTCGTACTGCCGGGATACCGGCACAGATGGCGGAATTGTTACGTTCTATTGAACATCAATTTGCCCGAGACCGGCACCGCGCGGAGGCTTCTGAAATGTGGCGTTACGGCTATTACCGGCAGGACAACCAGACGGAGCTTAGCCCCTTGGAGGGGTGTTGGGGTGCCGCAACCAGAACATTGCGTGCAGTTCTGCTAGATTGCAGACCAAACGAATAATTGGTGAGAAGCCCCGACATGGCCGAATCCTCAAAACCGCTGAACATGCGGATCGAAGGGAGACTCAAGAGCTGGAATGGCGACAAGGGATTCGGGTTCATCACGCCCATGGAGGGTGGCCCGGATGTCTTCGTCCACATCTCGGATTTTCCGAGGGAGGGCGGACCACCAAGGCCCGGCGAACGGCTGAACTTCCAGATCATGCTGAACCGGGATGGCAAGACGCGGGCGATTCTGGTCCAGCGACCCGGTGCCGCCCCGGCAGCGGCTCGCCGGGGGAGTCCGCAACCGCCAGTCCGCACGGGGAAAGTAACCGGCTACCGCGTGACGGCATGGGTCGTCGTTGCCATGCTCTGTGCTGCCGCGTTCGCCGGGTATGACAGCCTGGCCAGGCGGTCCAGCCCGCCTGTGGCGTCGATCACCGAACCAGTCGAGGAACCGGTGGCGGTGCAGCCTGTCGCCTTCCGCTGCGATGGCCGGAAGCACTGCAGCGAAATGACATCGTGCCCGGAGGCCCGGTTCTTCCTGAACAACTGTCCCGGCACAAAAATGGACGGCGATGGCGACGGGGTGCCCTGCGAAGAGCACTGGTGCCGTGGCAATTTCGCCAGATAGCCGGGCGCGGCCTCAGGAAGCCACCCAATCCCCAGACTTCCCGCCATGCTTCTCCAGCAGCTTCACATTGCCGATCACCATGCCCCGGTCCACCGCCTTGCACATGTCGTAGATCGTCAGCAGGGCGATCTGGACGCCGGTGAGGGCTTCCATTTCCACGCCGGTCTGGCCCTGGGTTTCGGTGCGGACCACGCAGGCCACAGTGCTGCTCGGGGCGTCGAGGGCGAAGTCGACGGCGACGCGGGTCAGGCCGATCGGGTGGCATAGCGGGATCAGGTCGGCGGTGCGCTTGGTGGCCATGATGGCGGCCACGCGGGCGATGCCGAGCACGTCGCCTTTCCTGGCGGTGCCGTCGCGGACCAGCGCGAAGGTTTCGGGCTGCATCGTGATGGTGCCGGTGGCCACGGCCACGCGGTGGGTGCTGGCCTTGCTGCCGACGTCGACCATATGGGCCTGGCCGGCGTTGTCGAAATGGGTGAGCTGGGTCATGGGCGGAAGCGGGCCAGACAGGGCTTGCCCGATGGGAACGTCATCGAGAGGCCGCTATCATAGCAACATGCCAAAGACTTCATGGCCTCGCCGCCTGCCCGTCCGGTCGAGCGCCCGCGCAAACGTTCCTGCCGTCTCTGCTCCGCCTGCCGTCCGTGCGTCACTTTTGGCGCGTGCGCTGGCGGCTGCGCTCGTGCTGACTGTGGCCGCGCCGGCGTGGCCGCAAAGTGCCTCGGCGGGGCGCACGCCGGCCTCGGCGCCGGGTGCCGCCGCTGCCGCCAATCTGCGGTTGTCCGGCCAGCCCGCGGCGACGGCCGGGTTGCCGGCGCCGTCGGTACCGCCGGGGCTTTCCGGCGATGTCAGCGATCAGGTCTACGACAATCTCAGCCGCAGCGTGCGCGCCGGGCAGAAGTCAGATTTCGGGCTGCGCAGCGGCAATACCGTGGTGGAGTCGTCGGGCATCCAGCTACCCGATCTGGGCGATCCGTCGACCGCGTCGTTGTCGCCGGATATGGAGAAACGGCTAGGCGACCGCATCATGCGCAGCATCCGGCGCGATCCCGATTACGTGTCCGACCCGCTGCTGAACGATTACCTGAACGCCATCGGCTACCGGCTGGTGCAGGCCGCGCGGCGCCAGAACCTTGCCGGCACGTCGGGTGCTGGCACGTTCGCCACGGGTTTCGAGCTGTTTGGCGTGCGCGACCGGTCGATCAACGCGTTTGCGATGCCGGGCGGTTATATCGGCGTGCATACGGGGCTGCTGGTGCAGTCCGATACCGAGTCGGAACTCGCCTCGGTGCTCGGCCACGAAATCGGCCACGTCACGCAGCGCCACATTGCGCGCGGGATCACGACCCAGGACCAGTCGATGTGGATTGCGCTGGCGTCGATGGTCCTTGCCGGGCTGGCTGCCACCAAGAGCGGCGACGCGGCGGCGGCGCTGGCCATGGGCGGGCAGGGCGCGGCCGTGGCCAACCAGTTGTCGTTCTCGCGCGGCGCCGAGCGTGAGGCTGACCGGGTCGGCTTCCAGATCATGACCGCCGCCGGTTTCGATCCGCAGGGCATGCCCGATTTCTTCCAGCGGCTGCAGCGCGTGACCGGCATCTCGGACACTTCGGTGCCGGCCTACGTGCGCACCCACCCGCTCACCTCCGAGCGGATCGCCGACATGACCGACCGCGCCCGCCATGTCTCGGCGCGCAAGGTGCCCAACACCCCCGACTACGAGTTCGCACGCGCCCGGGCCGCTGTCATCCAGGCGCCCACGCCGAACGACGTGCGCAACGTGCTGGCCTCGTTCCAGGCGCAGACCAGCACGGCCTCGGCCGTACGGCTGCCGGCGGTCTACTACGGCATGGCGTTCGCCAACCAGCGGCTCGGGCGGTTCCAGGATGCCGAGAAGGCACTGACCGAGGCCCGGCGGCTCTACGGCAACATTCCCGGTGCCACCTCGGGCACGCCGATGCTCGATGTGATGGCCGTGGAGCTGGCGCGCGGGGAAGGTCGCATTCAGGACGCGCTGAACCAGGCGTCGGCCACGCTCAAGGCGTTCCCGCTCTCGCACGCGGCCGCGCTGGCCTATGCGGACACCCTGGTCGCGGCGAATCGCCTCAACGACGCCGTGGCGTTTTTACGATCCCGCACGCGCGAGGAAACGGGCCGGTCCGAATGGTGGGAGTTGCTGGCGCGCGCCTACGCGGCGCAGGGCAAGCGGCTGCAGCAGCATCAGGCGCTGGCCGAGAAGTACGCGATGGATGGTTCTTACCAGGCCGCCATCGAGCAACTGCAGATCGCCCGCAAGGCGACCGATGGCGATTTCTACACGCTGTCGGAGGTCGACGCGCGGCTGCATCAGCTGCAGCTGCAGTACAAGGAGGACCGGCAGGACAGCAAGGGGATGCCGAACTAGCAGGCTTGGTTCTTCCCGTGGTTGTCTCCCCTCTCCCGCTTGCGGGAGCGGGGAGACAACAATCACTCCCCCACCGGTTCCCTCACGAACCCGAACCTTCCGGCTACCTCGGCCTGCACAATCGGTTCGATCTCCAGATCCCGCCCGCCGTAGTGAAACACCCCCAGCGTCGCCCCGCACGCCTCGCCGTGCCAGTCGCAGCTCGTGCTGAAGGCGTCGAGGTCATGGTCGTGCAGCAGCGCGGCCTGCTGGCCCGCCACGCCGGCCACGGTGCCTGCCAGCACCACGTTGCCGTGCTCGTCGGTGAAGCATGAAGTCGGAACAAACGCGCGGCCCGTCGTGGTGGACAGCACGCCGTTGTGCAGCCGGACGATCCAGGGCGTGTAGGCCAGCGACACGAACACGCGCTGCGGGCCGTTCTGGAAGAACCAGCCGCCGCGCTCGTCGTGCGTGTAGTTGCGCTCGATGAAGCCGATCAGCGCCTCGTGGCGGATCGGGTCGCCCGACAGCCCGTGCTGCTGCGCGTACTCGTTGCGCATGCGCCATTGGCCGCGCCGGTCCAGCGCCAGCCAGCCAAAGCAGTTCGGCACATTGGGCCAGCGGGCCATGGCTTGCCTGACTACCTCGTCCATGGTCGGTCTCCTTTTACTTGCGGGTGGCGCCCACGGTGTCGAAGTACGCCAGGATGCGCGCCGGCAGCCAGTCGATATGGCCGGCCACGGGCAGCAGCGGCAGGTGGCCGAGCAGCCCCTCGCGTGGCGTCATGAAGCCCACGTGGCCGCCGTGCTCGGGCTGTTCCAGCGTGACATCGGCGCTGACTTCGGCGGGGCCGGGCAGGTGGCGGCCCGGCAGGAAGGGGTCGTTGCGCGCGTTCAGCACGAGCGTGGGAATGCGGATCTCGCCCAGGATCGGCTTGCTGGAGGCGCGGGCCCAGTAGTCGTCGGTATCGCGGAACCCGTGCAGCGGCGCCGTGACCACGTTGTCGAACGCATACAGGTCGCGGCTGGCCAGCATCGTGGCGCGGTCGAACAGGCCCGGGAACTGGTCGAGCTTGGCCAGCGACTTGCGCTTGAGCGTCTGCAGGAACATCCGCGTGTAGAGCATGTTGAAGCCGCCCGAGAGCGCCGCACCGCCGGCGGCCAGGTCCAGCGGCGCCGAGATGGCCGCCGCCGCGCGCAGGAAGCCGGCCGCGTGGCCGTCCTCGCCGAGATAGCGCAGCAGTGCGTTGCCGCCCAGGGAGACCCCTACGGCCAGCATCGGGCGGGCCGGCGTGGCGGTGTGCACGGTGTCGTGCAGGCGCCGCAGCACCCAGCGGATCTCGGCCGAGTCGCCCGAGTGGTAGAAGCGCGGCGCGTGGTTCAGCTCGCCCGAGCAGCCGCGGAAGTGCGGAATCACGCCCTGCCAGCCGCGCTCGCGCAGCGCGGTCATCAGCGTCTGGGAATAGTGGCTGCGCGAGTCGCCTTCGAGGCCGTGGAACATCACCACCAGCGGCGCGTCGGGCGCGGCGGGGTGGGTGGTCCAGTCCAGATCGATGAAATCGCCGTCCGGGGTGGTCCAGCGCTCGCGCCGGAACGTCACGCGACGGTGCCGCGTGAAGCGGGCCGGCAGGATGGTCTGCGCGTGGCCGCCGCGCAGCCACCAGGGCGTCTGGAAGGCGTCGCCGAACAGCATGGGCGCCCCGGCCGTCAGTGCAGGGCCTGACCCGGGGCGGAGGCCACGGCGGCCACCTGCACCGCGTTGGCCGGGCTGCAGTGGATATGGGCCAGGCGCCAGCCCTCGTGGTTCTGCATCAGCACGTAGGTGGTGTGCACGAACAGGTCGGCCTCCACGCGGCCGTCGCCGAAGCGCAGCGCCTCGGTCACGTCGAAGATCGACACGCCCAGCGAGGCGTGGCTGCTGGTCTCGATGGCATCGATCAGCACGGGCTGCTCTTCGAGCAACTGGGCGAAGGCCTGGCGCAGGCTGTCGTGGCCGATCAGGCGCTGGCCGTCGGGCATGACGCAGGTAACCGAGTCTTCGTCCAGCCAGAGCCGCAGCGCGCCCTCGGCGTCGCGCAACTTCATGGCTTCTCGGAAGGCATCGACGATGTCTTCGGCGGAATCGAACAGGCGGGCGAAACGAGGCATGTTGGCGTGGTCAGGGGCGGTGCAGGAGTTTGCGCAACTCGACGAACACCATTTCGGGTTCGATCTCCTTGAGGCAGCGCAGGTGGCCGAGCGGGCACTCACGTTTGAAGCAAGGGCTGCACTCGAGTTGCAGCCACATGATACTCGCAGCCTGTGACAGCGGGGGCGTATGGCGCGGGTCGCTCGATCCGTAGACGGCCACCTGGGGCCGGTTCAGGGCGGCCGTCACGTGCATCAGGCCCGAATCGTTGCAGACCGCGGCCTCGGACAGCGCCAGCAGGTCCACGGCGTCGTCGAGCGAGGTCTGGCCGCACAGGTTGCGCACGAAGGGCGCCCCGGCGACGATTTCCCCGGCGATCTCGCTGTCCTTGGCCGAGCCCAGAGTGATCATCTGTGCATACGGATACGAGCGGCGCAGCATCTGCGCCAGCGCCGCGAAATGGGCGGCGGGCCAGCGCTTGGCCGGGCCGAACTCGGCGCCGGGGCAGAACGCGATCACGCGCGTGCCGGGGGCGATGCCGAAGCGGCCCGCCGTGGCCGCCATGCGCGCGGGGTCCACCTTGAGCTGCGGGTCGGGAATCGATTCGGGCAGGCGGGCGCCGGGCTTGAGCGCCAGGCGCGCGTAGTGCTCCACCATCGGCGGGCGGTTGTCGCGCGGCGGGTTGGCGTGGCGGATGTTGAGCATGCCGAAGCGCGCCTCGCCCCGGTAGCCGATGCGCAGCGGAATGCCGGCCAGGAACGGGATCAGCGCCGATTTCAGCGAGTTCGGCAGCACGTAGGCCACGTCGTAGCCCTCGTGCTTGAGCTGCTGGGCGAACATCAGCCGCGCGCTGAGCTGCAGCTTGCCGTGCGCGAGATCGCTCGGAAACACCTTGCCGATCTCGGGCATGCGCGCCAGCACGGGCGCCACCCATTTGGGCGCCAGGGCGTCGATCACCAGGCGCGGGTGGCGCGCCTTGAGCAGTGCGAAGAGCGGCTGCGCCATCAGGGCGTCGCCGATCCAGTTCGGGGCAATAACGAGGGCTTTTCTCATGGAGTGGGTCTTGCGTGGCCCTTTTCTGCGGTGCCCGGGCATGTCAACGCCCCGGGGCGCTGGGCGGCCCGGGGCGTCAGGTCGAAACGGCAGGAGGAAGCGTGCGCCGTGCGGATCAGTGGTGACCCTTCAGCACGGTGCCCGGCTTGAGCTTGTACACGGTACCGCAGTACGGGCACTTGACCTCGCCGGTATCCGCCACGTCCAGGAAGACGCGCGGGTGATAGTTCCAGGCCGGGGTGTTGCCGGTGGGGCAGTGCAGCGGAATGTCTTCCGCGCCGATTTCTACGAGGGTTGCGGTTTGCGTCATGGTCTTGCGTTTGTCTTGCGTTGTCTTGCAGGGAGGAGGAATTCTGGTGGGCGGGCGCCGGTCAGACCAGCGTCAGCCACTTCTTGTACTTCTCGTCGGTGCCGCCCACGGCCGCGAAGAACGTGTCCTGGATACGCTTGGTGATCGGGCCACGGCGGCCTTCGCCAATGACACGGTCGTCCAGTTCGCGGATCGGGGTGACTTCGGCGGCGGTGCCGGTGAAGAAGGCTTCGTCTGCGCAGTACATCTCGTCGCGCGTGATGCGCTTTTCGCGGACTTCGATGCCGAGGTCGCGGGCGATGGTCAGCGTGGCGTCGCGCGTGATGCCGTCCAGGCACGAGGCCAGGTCCGGGGTGTAGATCACGCCGTTGCGCACGATGAACACGTTCTCGCCCGAGCCTTCGCTGACGTAGCCGTCGGTGTCGAGCAGCAGCGCCTCGTCGTAGCCCAGGCCGGTGGCTTCCTGGTTGGCCAGGATCGAGTTGATGTAGTAGCCGCTGGCCTTGGCGCGCACCAGCGAGACATTGACGTGGTGGCGCGTGAACGACGAGGTCTTCACGCGGATGCCGCGTTCCATGCCTTCCTCGCCCAGGTAGGCGCCCCACGGCCAGGCGGCGATGGCCACGTGGATCGTGTTGCCCTTGGCGGAGACGCCGAGCTTCTCGGAGCCGATCCAGACCAGCGGACGGATATAGCCGGAATCGAGGTTGTTGGCGCGCACCACCTCGCGCTGGGCGGCTTCGAGCGTGGCTTCGTCGAACGGCATGGCCATCTGGAAGATCTTGGCCGAGTTGAACAGGCGGCGCGTGTGCTCCTTGAGGCGGAAGATCGCCGGGCCGTCCGGGGTCTTGTAGGCGCGCACGCCTTCGAAGACGCCCATGCCGTAGTGCAGGGTGTGCGTCAGCACGTGAATCTTGGCGTCGCGCCATTCAATCAGCTTGCCGTCCATCCAGATCTTGCCGTCGCGATCCGCCATCGACATGGTTGTCTCCCTCTGCACCAACGAAAGTCGTAAAGGCGCCATTGTAAGCCGCGGGGCCTTGCGTGCCAACGCGGGCCGCCGGACGCCCGTTCTACCGATCTACAATCGCAGCTTTGCCCGGAAGCCTGCGCGTGGCCCAGCCCGATCCCGTCCCCGACCGCCCCGAACCGCACGACCCTGCCGATCCCGCCGCGCCGGACTGGCAGGACACGCTCGGGGCGCTCGAAGCGCTGGCGGGCGGGGCGCCGCCGTCCGAGACCCCCGGCGGCGCCCGCCGGCTGGTCTGGGCGCTGACCTTGGATGTCGACGGCGAGATCGGCACGATCGAACCGCTGGCGCAGGGCTGCGGCCCGCGCGGCTGGGGCCAGCCCCGGCCGGTTCCGCTGGCCCGCGTGGCCGCGGACGACACGCTGCCGCCCTGGGATGCCCGCGTGGCACGGGCGATCCGGCGCGACACCTCGCGCAGCCGCCGCCACGTGCTGGACCGCGCCGCCGCCGCGCTGGCGCTGGTCGGGCACCCCGCCGTGGTCCTGTCCCACGCGCCGACCGTGTTGCTGGAAGTGGTGGAAGGGTCTCCTGCGCTCGAAGCCGTGCGCGAGGGCGACCGCTACTTGCTCCGTATCGTGCCGCCGCCGCGTCCGGCCCGGGCGATGGAGGATTTCCTGCCCGCCGCCGCGAAGCAGGAGGCCGAGGCGCTGCGCCAGATCACGGTGCTGCAGGACGGCGCGCGGCGGCTGCGCGTGATCCGCTTCACCGAGGCCCAGCAGGGCGCCGCGAAGCTGATCGCGGGCGGGTTGGCGGTGCCGGCCAACGCCCAGGCGCGGCTCGACAGCACGCTGCGGGCGCTGGCCGGGCATTTCCAGATCCACGCCGATCGTGCGGGCGAGGCGCGCGAGCGCGAGCCCGAAACGCGGCTGCGCGCCGAGGTGGCGCCCGTGGGGCGCGGCATCAGCCTGCGGCTCGTGGTCACGCCGCTGGGGCCGCTCGGGCCACGGCTGGCGCCGGGCCATGGCCGCGCGCAGCTGATGGCCACGCTGGGCGGCGAGACGCTGGTCACCACGCGCGACCTCGACGCCGAACTGGCCCATGTGGCCGAAGTGTTCGATGCGCTCCCGTTCCTCGTGCAGCAGGCGCCGGCCAGCGGCGAACACAGCTGGACGCTCGACGACCCCGAGGACGCACTGACCGCCGTGGAGATGCTGCCGGGCCTGGCCGGCGTGCTCGACCTCGAATGGCCGCGCGGCCGCGAACTGCGCCTGGTGGCCGCCGACCTGCCGCAACTGGCGGTCAGCGTGGAAACCGGCAGCGAGTGGTTCAAGCTGGTGGGCGAACTGCAGGTGGCCGAGGGCCTCGTACTTTCGCTGGAGACACTGGTCAAATGGGCGCACGGTCATGCCGGGCGCTTCATCCCGATGGAGCACGGCGTCTACGTGGCGCTGACCCGGCAGTTGCGCGACCGCCTGCGCGACCTGGCTGGCGTGGGCGATACCGTGCGCGACGGCATCCGTGTGCCGCTGGTGGCCACGCCGTGGCTCGACGATGTGCTGGCCGGCGTGGGCGTCGATCCCGACGCCCACTTCCGCACCCGGGTCGGGCGGCTGCGCGCCGCACGCGAGGCCGACGCGCCGGTGCCGGCCACCCTGGCCGCCGACCTGCGCCCGTACCAGTGCGAGGGCTTCCGCTGGATGATGTCGCTGGCCGAGGCCGGGCTGGGCGCCTGCCTGGCCGACGACATGGGGCTGGGCAAGACGCTGCAGTCCCTGGCCGTGCTGCTGGCACGCGCGCCGGACGGGGCGGCGCTGGTGGTGGCGCCGACCTCGGTGTGCGGCAACTGGGCGGCCGAGGCGCGCCGCTTCGCGCCGTCGCTGCGCGTGCAGGTCTATGCCGAAGCGGAAGGCGAGGGCGGGCGGGATGCCATCGTCGGACAGGCCGGCGCGCACGATCTGGTGATCGTCTCGTACACGCTGCTGCAGCAGGCGCGCCGCGCGTTCGGCGCGCGGCACTGGCACACGGTGGTGGCCGACGAGGCCCAGTCGTTCAAGAATCCGGCCTCGCGGCGCGCGCAGGCGATGTTCGCGCTCGATGCCGGCTGCCGCATCGCGCTGTCCGGCACACCGGTGGAGAACCGCCTGGCGGAACTCTGGGCCGTGATGCGCTTCTGCAATCCGGGCTTGCTCGGGTCGCTGGCGCGCTTCAACGAACACTTCGCCAATCCGATCGAGCGCAACGGTGCCCGCGCGCCGCGCGTGGTGCTGCGCCGGCTGATTGCGCCGTTCGTGCTGCGCCGGACCAAGGCGCAGGTGCTGGACGAACTGCCGCCGCGTACCGAACTGGTGATCCGCGTGACGCCGGAGCCGGCCGAGGCGGCGCACTACGAGGCGCTGCGGCGCCAGGCGCTGTCCGAGGCCGAGCGCGCGCTGCTGCGTCCGAAGCAGGACAAGCGCGCCCGGGCGACGCTGCCCGAGCCCGAGGCGCGTATCCATGTGCTGGCCCAACTGATGCGGATGCGGCGCGCCGCGTGCGATCCCCGGCTCGTCACGCCCGAGGTGGCGCAGCCCGGCGCCAAGGTGCGGGCCTTTGCCGATCTGGTCGCCACGCTGGCCGCCAACGGCCACCGGACGCTGGTCTTCAGCCAGTTCGTCGATTTCCTGCAGATGCTGCGCGACGCCATGGCGCAGGCCGGGCTGGCGTACCAGTACCTGGACGGCGCCACGCCGGCCCCGGAGCGCACGCGCCGCGTGGCGGCCTTCCAGGCGGGCGAGGGCGATGCGTTCCTGATCAGCCTCAAGGCGGGCGGCTTCGGGCTGAACCTGACTGCCGCCGACTACGTGGTGATTGCCGATCCGTGGTGGAACCCCGCCGCCGAGGACCAGGCGATGGGGCGCGCGCACCGCATCGGCCAGCAGCGGCCGGTCACGGTCTACCGGCTGATCTCGGCGGGCACCATCGAGGAACGGATCGTCGACCTGCACCAGGGCAAGCGCGCGCTGGCGGACGGCGTGCTCGACGCGGCGGACGGCGAAGCCATGGGGCGCGCGGCGGTGCTGCCCGATATCGACGAACTGGTGGGGCTGCTGCGCAGATAGGGTGGCGGCATCGCGGCACGCATCGTATTTTCGCCACGAAACAACAGTCGCCGGATCACTTTTAAGTCACTGCTTACCAGCGGCGGCCGCGCGCCTATAATGGGGCTCCGCCATCGGCCGCGCCTTGCGTGGCCGATGGCGTATCCGATGGCGACGCCGCTTAAGACGGCCGCCGTCCCGCTTCCTCTCCGCCTTCCGCCCATGACACCCCGACAGTTGTCCCCGGCGTGGTCTCGCCTCTGGCATCGCTTTGCCGAGGTCGAGCGCAACGCCTTTCTCGACGGCGCGCGTTTCTTCGCGCCCTCGTTGCCCGCGATCTTCTCGTGGGGCCTGGTCACCGGGGTGGCCATGAGCAAGTCGGCGCTGACCGTGCCGCAGGCCATCGGCATGTCGCTGCTGGTCTACGCGGGCTCGGCCCAGCTGGCCGTGCTGCCGCTGTTCGCGGCGGGCCTGCCGATCTGGACGGTCTGGCTCACGGCGGCCGTGGTCAACCTGCGCTTCCTGATCTTCAGCGCGGCGCTGCTGCCGCATTTCAGCTACCTGCCGGGGTGGCGCCGCACGCTGCTGGGCTTCTTCAACGGCGACCTGCACTTCGTCTATTTCATGCAGCGCTATGCCGAGCCCGGCTACGCGCCGGGCAAGGAAGGCTATTTCTGGGGCATGGCGCTGATCAACTGCGCCACGTGGCAGGTGTCGTCGCTGGTGGGCATCCTGCTGGCGAGCCTGTTCCCGGACAGCTGGGGACTGGCGCTGGCGGGCACGCTGGCGCTGATCCCGGTGATGGTCTCGACGATCAACTCGCGCTCCACGCTGATGGCCGTGGTGGTGGCCGGCGTGGTGGCGCTGCTCTGCTTCGACCTGCCGTACCGGCTGGCGCTGGTGCTGGCCGTGGTGTCGGCCATTGCCGCCGGCATGGCCAGCGACGAGATGGCGGCGCGCGCCACGCTGCGCGGCATCCGCCGGCGCGGGCCGGAGGCGCGCACGCGGGAGCAGGCCAGCGGCCCGCAGGCGGGAGACCGCCCATGAGCGCCACGGAAACCTGGATCGCCATCGTCGGCATGACCGTGGTCACGGTGCTCTCGCGCGCGCTGTTCCTGATGGCAGGCGAGCGCGTGACCGTGCCGGACCGCATCCAGCGGGCGCTGCGCTATGCCCCGGCGGCTGCGCTGGCGGCGATCATCCTGCCGGACCTGCTCACGTTCGAGGGCCATCTTGCGCTCTCGCCCGGCAACGACAAACTCATGGCCGGCATTGCGGCCACGGTCTGCTACGTGCTGACCCGCCGCATGGTGGGCATGATCGTGGTGGGGATGGCGGTGTACACCGCGCTGCGCCTGCTGGGCTAGCGGGCGTCGCAGGGGGCGGGCTCGGTCAGGACACTGCCCAGCCGCGTGAGCAGGTGTGCAAGCTGCGCCTGCGTGCTGGTATTGGTCTTGGTGAAGATCGACTTGAGCTGCGAGCGGCTGGTTTCGCGCTTGATGCCGAGCTGCAGGCAGGCGTCGGGCAGGCCGATGCCGGTGGTCAGCAGCACCGCCAGGCGGCACTCGGCCGGCGTCAGCGCATAGAGATCGCGCAGCACGGCCGGGATGGCGCGCGGTGAGCCGTGGTGCTCGTGAATCGTGACCAGCACCGGCTGGCCCTGCCAGTCGGGCGTGAGATACAGGGCCGGCTTCATCGCCAGCGCCACGATCTGCGCGGCGCGGCCATCGGCGCCAATGGCCTGGATGGCCTGGGTGGCCTGCAGCGTGCCGGGATCGGCCAGCGCGCGGAACACCTCGCCGAACGGGCGCGACAGCCGCCAGCCATGGCCGTTGGCCTGGCCGGGGGCGCCAGGGGTGCCCGGCGCCATCGCCCGGGCCGCATCCGCTGCCGCGGTGCCGGGCAGCAGCCGCCGAACCCATGGCTCGCCGGCCGGGTTGGTCAGCAGCGCCTTGCCGGACTCCGCGAACACGATGACGCCGAACGGCAGCCGGTCGAGCAGGTCTGCCGAGACATGGCTCTGGGCCGCCACGCCGTGCATGCGCTCGCGCAGCGCCATGGCCTCGCGCAGGTGCGGGATGGCCCAGTCCAGCCGGCGCGCGTCATCCTCGGAGAACCCCGCCTCGCCGGCCGGGCGCTGCAGGGCCAGGTACACCTCGTGGCTGCGCTGGCGATCCACCAGGCAGGTCATCGTCGACGTGTGCAGGGGCTCGTCGAAGGCGTTGCCGTCGAGCGGAAACCGGGCCGGCGCCGCCAGCGGCACCTCGCGGCGGTCGATGTGCCAGCTGCCCACGGGCAGCGAGCCCGAGGACGGCAGGCCGCCGGGCAGGGCGGGCGAGCGCGTGGGGCGGGCGGGATCGCCGGGCACGATATCCACGGCATGGCGTGCCAGTACGGTGTGGCGGCCGGCGTCGACCACAACCAGCGAGGCCTGGCTGCTTTCGCTGTACCGGCAGAGGGCGTAGAGGCTGCGTTGCCACGCCATCGGGTCGAAAACACCTTGATAGAGGCCACGGATGGTCTCGTGCATGTCACCTTCGGTCATCCTGCTTCTTCCTGTCTCGTGAGGCTGTTCTTGTCGGGGCAGGCGCGGGAAGACGGTTCCGCATGTCAGGCTGCCCGGGCGTGCCGGTTCGAGGGCCGGTGCCGGATGGGGGATCACGGTGCGACGGCGCGCCGCCCCGTGGCGCGCGCATGGGCAGGATGAAGAACCTGGGTGGGATGCGCGCCGCCATGACGCGCGAGACAGAACAGAAGACGTGCGGATACACCACGGCTCGAACCGTGGACGGTTGCAGATTCCATGTGACTACCCCTGTGCACTCCAACGACATCCTTCCCGCCGATTTGCTCAGCCTGCGGGAATGGTCTTTTCGTCAACGGCCGATCTGGGTCGGCTCGTCACCATAATGTACTAAAACCGCCAAAAATGGCTTGGGTGTCTGACGATGCATATGTTTAATACATTGGGCCATACAATAAACCAAACACGCGCGTCTGCAACCCGTTGTATCCCCCAATTTGGTGGGGGTACTCGCGTGTCGGAAGTTGTCCTTTCGACACCTGTCGGCAAACCCTCAAATCCGTATCGGCGATCAGGTAAAATGCCGGTTTCCCCGACTTTCATGTGCGGCATCATGCCGTCCGTCCTCCGCGCTCATAGCCATGACCTCTGTCCTGCGTCTTTCCGATCTCATTTCCCAAGGCAAACTTTCCGGCAAGCGGGTGTTCATCCGCGCCGACCTGAACGTGCCGCAGGACGACGCCGGCAACATCACGGAAGACACCCGTATCCGGGCCTCCGTGCCGGCCATCCAGGCCAGTCTGGAGGCGGGCGCGGCGGTGATGGTCACGTCGCACCTGGGCCGTCCGACCGAGGGCGAATTCAAGCCCGCTGATTCGCTGGCCCCGATCGCCACGCGCCTGTCCGAACTGCTCGGCAAGCCGGTACGCCTGGTGCAGAACTGGGTGGATGGCGTGGACGTTGCACCGGGCGAGGTCGTGCTGCTCGAAAACTGCCGCGTCAACCAGGGCGAGAAGAAGAACAGCGACGAACTGGCCCGGAAAATGGCCAAGCTCTGCGATGTGTACGTAAATGATGCATTTGGTACAGCCCACCGTGCCGAGGCCACCACGCATGGCATTGCCAGGTACGCCCCGATCGCCTGCGCCGGCCCGCTGCTGGCTGCCGAAATCGACGCGCTGGGCCGTGCGCTGGGCCAGCCGGCCCGTCCGCTGGCCGCCATCGTGGCCGGTTCGAAGGTGTCGACCAAGCTGACCATCCTGAAGGCGCTGGCCGACAAGGTGGACAACCTCGTGGTCGGCGGCGGCATCGCCAACACGTTCATGCTGGCCGCCGGCCTGAAGATCGGCAAGTCGCTGGCCGAGGCCGACCTGGTAGGCGACGCCCGCGCCATCATCGACATCATGGCCGCACGCGGCGCCTCGGTGCCGATTCCCGTCGACGTGGTCTGCGCCAAGGAATTCAGCGCCACGGCCGCCGCCACCGTCAAGGACGTGGCCGATGTGG
The DNA here is from genome assembly GCF_004217045.1 of Cupriavidus agavae. Classification (GTDB taxonomy): domain Bacteria; phylum Pseudomonadota; class Gammaproteobacteria; order Burkholderiales; family Burkholderiaceae; genus Cupriavidus; species Cupriavidus agavae. Next base: position 2,293,135 of record NZ_SGXM01000001.1, on the reverse strand, counting down.
CCGACGACGACATGATCCTGGACATCGGCCCGAAGACCGCCGCGATGCTGGCCGACCAACTGAAGACGGCCGGCACCATCGTCTGGAACGGCCCGGTCGGCGTGTTCGAGTTCGACCAGTTCGGCAACGGCACCAAGGTGCTGGCCGAAGCCATTGCGTCGTCGAAGGCGTTCTCGATTGCCGGCGGCGGCGACACGCTGGCCGCCATCGCCAAATACGGCATTGCCGACCGCGTGGGCTATATCTCCACGGGCGGCGGCGCCTTCCTGGAATTCCTCGAAGGCCGCAAGCTGCCGGCCTTCGAAGTGCTGGAACAGCGCGCCGCCGGCTGACGCGGCGCACAGGCGGCCGGCACGTGCCGGCCTGACGTGCAGGACCATGCAACGCCCCCATTGAAGGAAGCCGCCCGGATGACCCGTTCCACCAAGATCGTCGCCACGATTGGCCCCGCCTCCAGCACGCTGGAAGTGCTGACCCGCATGATCGGGGCCGGTGTCGACGTGGTGCGCCTGAATTTCTCGCACGGCACCGCCCAGGACCATATCGACCGCGCCACCATGGTGCGCGAGGCGGCCGCCGCGTGCGGCCGCGAGGTGGCCATCATGGCCGACCTGCAGGGCCCCAAGATCCGCGTGGGCAAGTTCGAGAACGGCAAGGTCACGCTCAAGGCCGGCGATCCGTTCGTGCTCGATTCGAACTGCCAGCTTGGCAACCAGGAACGCGCCGGGCTGGACTACAAGGACCTGCCGCGCGACGTGGGCCCCGGCGACCTGCTGCTGCTCAATGACGGGCTGATCGTGCTCGTGGTGGACCGCGTGATCGGCACCGAGATCTTCACCACGGTGCGCGTGGGCGGCGATCTCTCGAACAACAAGGGCATCAACCGCCAGGGCGGCGGGCTGTCGGCGCCGGCGCTGACCGCCAAGGACATGGAGGACATCAAGACCGCCATGGCACTGGGCGCGGACTACGTGGCCGTGAGCTTCCCGAAGAACGCCACCGACATGGAAATGGCGCGCCAGCTGGCCAACGTGGCCGGCCAGCCGCACAACCACAAGGCGCGCATGATCGCCAAGATCGAGCGTGCCGAGGCGATCCGGCCGGGCGTGCTCGAAGAAATCCTGGCCGCCTCGGACGGCATCATGGTGGCGCGCGGCGACCTGGCCGTGGAAGTGGGCAACGCCGCCGTGCCGGCGCTGCAGAAGCGCATGATCCGGCTCGCCCGCGAAGCCAACAAGCTGACCATCACCGCCACGCAGATGATGGAGAGCATGATCGTCAACCCGGTGCCCACGCGCGCCGAGGTGTCGGACGTGGCCAATGCCGTGCTCGACGGCACCGATGCCGTGATGACCTCGGCCGAGACCGCCGCCGGGCGCTATCCCGTGGAAACGGTCGAAACCATGGCCGCGGTCTGCCTGGAAGCCGAGAAGTCCGAGGTGGTGCAGCTCGACACGGACTTCCTGAACCAGACGTTCTCGCGCATCGACCAGTCGATCGCCATGGGTGCGCTGTTCACCGCCTATCATCTAGGCGTGAAGGCGATTGCCGCGCTGACCGATTCCGGCGCCACCGCGCTGTGGATGAGCCGTCACCGCATCCACGTGCCCATCTACGCGATGACGCCGAACCTGGCCTCGCAGCGCAAGATGCAGCTGTACCGCAACGTGGTGCCGCTGCCGCTGCAGTCGAGCACCGACCGCGACGAGGCGCTGGAGCAGGCCGAGGAACTGCTGCTGGCGCAGGGCGTGGTGCAGCACGGCGATTTCATCGTGCTGACGATCGGCGAGCCGATGGGCCAGGCCGGCGGCACGAACACGCTGAAGATCGTGAGAGTCGGCAAGAAATAACAGAACGTCCATGTGGCGCGGCGGACAGACGCGGCGCCACCGGTGCGCGAACCTGCCCGGCGCCGCATCGAACAGAATTCGGAACCCCAAGCTTTTACATTCAGGAGTCAGACATGCCACTCGTATCCATGCGCCAGCTGTTGGACCATGCCGCCGAGAACAGCTACGGCCTGCCGGCCTTCAACGTGAACAACCTCGAACAGGTGCAGGCCATCATGCAGGCCGCCGACGAGGTCAACGCCCCGGTGATCATGCAGGCGTCGGCCGGTGCCCGCAAGTATGCTGGCGAGCACTTCCTGCGTCACCTGATCGAAGCCGCGGTGGAAGCCTACCCGCACATCCCCGTCGTGATGCATCAGGATCACGGCCAGTCGCCGGCGATCTGCCAGGGCGCGATCGACCTGGGCTTCTCGTCGGTCATGATGGACGGCTCGCTGCGCGAGGACGGCAAGACGCCGGCCGAGTACGACTACAACGTCGACGTGACCCGCAAGGTGGTGCAGCTGGCCCACGCCGTGGGCGTGACCGTGGAAGGCGAACTGGGCTGCCTGGGCTCGCTGGAAACCGGTGAAGCCGGCGAGGAAGACGGTATCGGCGCCGAAGGCGTGCTGGACCACTCGATGCTGCTGACCGATCCGGAGCAGGCCGCCGACTTCGTCAAGGCCACCCAGCTGGATGCGCTGGCCATCGCCATCGGCACCTCGCACGGCGCCTACAAGTTCACGCGCAAGCCCACGGGCGACATCCTGGCGATCAGCCGCATCAAGGAAATCCACGCGCGCATTCCGAACACCCACCTGGTGATGCACGGCTCGTCGTCGGTGCCGCAGGAACTGCTGGAAGAGATCCGCAAGTTCGGTGGCGACATGAAGGAAACGTATGGCGTGCCGGTCGAAGAGATCCAGGAAGCCATCAAGTTCGGCGTGCGCAAGATCAATATCGACACCGACATCCGCCTGGCGATGACCGGCGCGATCCGCCGCTTCTTTGCCGAGAACCCGAGCAAGTTCGACCCGCGCGAATACCTGAAGCCGGCCCGCGAGGCCGCCAAGCAGGTCTGCAAGGCCCGCTACATCGCGTTTGGCTGCGAAGGCCAGGCCAGCAAGATCAAGTCGGTCTCGCTGGTGGACATCGCCGGCCAGTACAAGGCCGGCAAGCTCGCCCAGGTGGTGCAGTAATTTTCGTCCTGCCGCCCCGCCGCGCAGTGCCTGCGCGCGGGGCGTTCGTACTTCATGGGGCTTCGCGCAATGTCTGCGCCGGAAGCCCCGCCTGTTTTCAGCCGCAGCCGCTTTCACATCATGTCTGACGCCCTCTACGAATCCTCCATCCAGTCCCTGCCGCTGCTCGGCAAGGGCAAGGTCCGCGACAACTACGCCGTGGGCGAAGACAAGCTGCTGATCGTGACCACCGACCGGCTGTCGGCGTTCGACGTGATCATGGGCGAGCCGATCCCGGCCAAGGGCCGCGTGCTCAACCAGATGGCCAACTTCTGGTTCCGCAAGCTGGCCCACATCGTGCCGAACCACGAGACCGGCGTGAGCGCCGAGAGCGTGGTGGCGGCCGACGAGGTGGCCCAGGTCAAGGGCCGCGCCGTGGTGGTCAAGCGCCTGAAGCCGATCCTGGTGGAAGCCGTGGTGCGCGGCTACCTGGCCGGCAGCGGCTGGAAGGACTACCAGGCCACGGGCAAGGTGTGCGGCATCGAACTGCCGGCCGGCCTGCAGAACTCGCAGAAGCTGCCCGAGCCGATCTTCACGCCGGCCGCCAAGGCTGACCTGGGCGAGCACGACGAGAACATCTCGTTCGAGGAAACCGAGCAGCGCATTGGCCGCGAGCTGGCCGCGAAGATGCGCGACATCTCGATCCAGCTTTACAAGGAAGCGTCCGAGTATGCCGCCACGCGCGGGATCATCATCGCCGACACCAAGTTCGAGTTCGGCCTGGATGAGGACGGCACGCTGACGCTGATGGACGAGGTGCTGACCGCCGATTCGTCGCGCTTCTGGCCGGCCGATTCGTACCAGGTGGGCACCAACCCGCCGTCGTTCGACAAGCAGTTCGTGCGCGACTGGCTCGAAGCCGTGCGCATCGACGGCAAGCCGTGGCCGAAGACCGCGCCGGCGCCGCAACTGCCGGCCGACGTGGTGCAGAAGACCGCCGACAAGTACAAGGAAGCACTGACCCGCCTGACCGGCGAGGAACTGCTCTGAGCCACGGGACCGGACACAAGACATGACTGAAGCAGCAAAGCCCGTGGTGGGCGTGGTGATGGGCAGCAGTTCCGACTGGGACGTGATGCAGCACGCCGTGGCCATGCTCAAGGATTTCGGTGTGGCGTTCGAGGCACAAGTGGTCTCCGCGCACCGCATGGCCGACGATATGTTCGCCTACGCCGAGTCGGCGCGCGGCCGTGGCATCCGGGCGATCATCGCCGGGGCCGGCGGTGCCGCCCACCTGCCGGGCATGATCGCCGCCAAGACGATCGTGCCGGTGTTCGGCGTGCCGGTGCCGTCGAAGTACCTGCGCGGCGAGGATTCGCTGCTGTCGATCGTGCAGATGCCCAAGGGCGTGCCGGTGGCGACGTTCGCCATTGGCGAGGCCGGCGCCGCCAACGCCGCGCTGCACGCGATCGCCACGCTGGCCACCACCGACGCGGCGCTGGCCGAGGCGCTGGAAGCGTTCCGCGCGAAGCAGACCGCCGCCGCGCGGGCCATGACGCTGCCCGTTTGAACACAGGGGCGGCCCGCAGCCGGCCGCCCGGGACACACCCGTAGAAAAGCCTGAGCCATGCCGACCGATATCCATCCCTACCTGTCCGAAGCGCACACCGAGGAGTCGCGCGCCGAGTTCGGCGTCGATACCCCGAACTCGCCGATCCTGCCCGGCGCCTGGCTCGGCATGCTCGGCGGCGGCCAGCTGGGGCGCATGTTCACGCACGCGGCGCAGTCGATGGGCTACCGGGTCTGCGTGCTCGATCCGGACCAGGACAGCCCGGCCGGCAACGTGGCGGACCGCCATATCTGCGCCACCTACACCGACGAGGCCGCGCTGGCCGAGATGGCAAAGCTGTGCGCGGCGGTGAGCACCGAATTCGAGAACGTGCCGTCGATCTCGCTGGATCGGCTGGAACAGGCCGGCGTGTTCGTGGCGCCGCGCGGCTACTGCGTGTCGATTGCGCAGAACCGCATTGGCGAGAAGAAGTTCTTTGCCTCGTGCGCCGAGCGCACCGGCGTGCCGCCGGCGCCGCACTGGGTAATCCAGCACGACGCAGACGTGGACAACGTGCCCGACGCCGTGCTGCCGGGCATCCTGAAGACCGCGCGCATGGGCTACGACGGCAAGGGCCAGGCCCGCGTGAAGACGCGCGAGGACGTGCGCGCCGCGTGGAAAGCCATGCAGCACGTGCCGTGCGTGCTCGAACAGATGCTGCCGCTGGCCTACGAGGTCTCGGTGCTGGCCGCGCGTGCCGCCGATGGCACCACGGCTACCTGGCCGCTGGCCGAGAACGTGCACCGCGACGGCATCCTGTTTTCGACCACGATGCCCTCGGGCAGCGTGTCCGACGATATCGCTACCCGCGCCCGTGCGGCTGCCGCGACGGTGGCCTCGGAAATGGGCTATGTCGGCGTGCTTTGCATCGAGTTCTTCGTGCTGACCGATGGCACGCTGGTCGCCAATGAAATGGCGCCGCGCCCGCACAATTCTGGCCATATTACGATGGACGCGTGCGAAACGAGCCAGTTCGAGCAGCAGGTGCGCGCCATGGCCCGCCTGCCGCTGGGCAGCACGCGCCAGCACTCGGCCGGCAAGATGCTGAACCTGCTGGGCGACTGCTGGTTCGAGTTCGGCCTGGAGCGCACGCCGGCCTGGGACGAGGTGATGGGAACGGCGGGCGCCAAGCTGCACCTGTACGGCAAGAACGACGCCCGGCCGTCGCGCAAGATGGGCCACGTGAACTGCGTGGGCGAGCACGCCGACGAAGCCGCCGAGGCGTTCGACGCGTCGGCCAAGGCCCTGCATATCCAGCTTTAAGGTTTTTCTGATGTCTTCCCGCCTGCCCACCGCCGCCGAGCTTGACGAAGCCGTGCGCCTGCTCGAAGCGGGCCAGCTCGTGGCGTTTCCGACCGAGACGGTCTACGGACTCGGCGCCGATGCCGAGAACCCCGAGGCCGTGGCGCGCATCTTCGCCGCCAAGGGCCGGCCGTCGAACCATCCCGTGATCGTGCACGTGGTGGACGGCGCGGACGTGGGCTACTGGACCGACGAGGTGCCCGACGCTGCGCGGGCACTGATCGACGCCTTCTGGCCCGGTCCGCTGACCCTCATTCTCAAGCGCGCCGCCCATATCGATGCAGCCGTGGCCGGCGGGCAGGACAGCATCGGCCTGCGCTGCCCGTCGCACCCGGTGGCCCAGGCGCTGCTGGGGCGCTTCAAGCGCGGCCGGGGCGGCATTGCGGCGCCTTCGGCGAACAAGTTCGGCCAGGTCAGCCCGACCACGGCCGAGCATGTGCGCGATGAATTCGGCGGTGTGGTGTATGTACTGGAAGGCGACAACGTGGATATCGGCATCGAATCGTCGATCATCGATCTGTCGCGCCTCGATACCGTGGGGCCGGTGCTGCTGCGCCCGGGCGCTATCACGGCGCAGATGATGGCCGAAGTGCTCGGCACGGCGCCGCTGGCGCCCGACGCCGCGGCACCGCGCGCCTCGGGCACGCTCAAGGCCCACTACGCGCCGCGCACCACGCTGACGCTGGGCACGGCGGAGGGTTTGCAGACGTATCTGGATGCGCTGCCCGCAGACGGGCGGATCGCGTTCGTCGCCCGCTCACCGGCGAGCATCGATACGCGCTGCGTGTTCGTGCAGGCGCCTGCCACTCCGGATGCCTATGCTCAGGCGCTCTATGGCCTGCTGCGTCGCCTGGACAAGGAAGGTTTCCAACGGCTGGTGTTCGAACCGGTGCCGGGGTCCCACGAGTGGGATGGCGTGCGGGACCGGCTGGGTCGGGCTGCGGCGGCGTTTGAAAACAGCTGATTAACTCTCGGTTTTCTCCCCTCTCCCGCAGGGCCGGAGAGGGGCGCGGGAGAGGGGAGCAAAACCCAGCAGGCCGTCAATCACTGCGCGCCCTTGTACACCCACTGCATCAGCGCATCGTGCGCTTCCTGCGCCGCCGAGGCGTTAGGGTGGTTGATGTACGCCACCACCACGTACCGGTCACCGTTCAGCGCATCGACATACCCCGCCAGCGCCCGCACATCGGCCAGCGTGCCCGTCTTCAGGTAGGCATTGCCGGCCGCATTGGCGCGCGTCAGGCGGTTGCGCAGCGTGCCGTCCACGCCGAGGATCGGCAGCGAGTCGAGCAGGGCCGGGCCGACGTTGCTGGCCACCGCCTGTTGCAGCAGGCGCGCCATGTCATAGGCGCTGATGCGTTCCTCGCGCGACAGCCCCGACCCGTTCTCCATCACCAGATTCGGCATGTCCAGCCCCTGGCGCGTCAGCCAGCGCTTGATCACGCGCGCCGATTTCTCGGTGCTGGCGGGACCATTGCGGTCGATCTCGGCGCCGATGGTCAGGAACAGTTGGCGCGCCATCACGTTATTCGAGTACTTGTTGATATCGCGCACGATTTCGGACAGCGGCTGCCCGTGGTGGCGCGCCAGCAGGAAGGCGCCGCGCGGCACGGGGCCGCTGCGCAGGCCCGGCGGGTGCTGAAAGCGGCCGCCAGCGGACTGCCACTCGGCCACGAACCCGCCCCAGATGAAGTCGCTGTGGCTCAGCGTGGCCAGATTGACGATGTGCTCGCCGCAATCGGCCGAATAGTTGCCGTCGAACGCGGCGACGACGGTGCCGTCCGGCTGCGGCGTGATGCTCGGCGTGGCGCGGGTCTTCCAGTCGCCGCAGCGGCCGTTGGCGAGCGTCAGGCGGTTGTCCACGCGCAATTGCGCCAACGCCGGTGTGACGGCCACGCCCACGCTGCGGTTTGCCGCGTCGGGCGTGATCGTGAACGACAGGGTCTTGAAGGCGTACAGCAGCGCGTCGGGGTTCACGTTGTAGGCGCGCTGCGTCTCGCCGTCGATCGTGTAGTCCCCGCCATTGAGCCCGTCGCCGAAATAGCTGCGGTCGAGCACGATGTCGCCGTTGATCGTGCTGGCGCCGGCTGTCCGGGCCTTGGCCACCAGTTTGGCCATTTCCTCGGGCACCAGCTTCGGATCGCCGCTGCCGCGCAGGTAGACGTTGCCGTTGACCGTGCCGTCGAAGGTGGGCTGGCTGTCGGCGTAGAGCGAGGTCTGCCAGCGGTACTCGGGCCCCAGCAGCTGCAGGCCGGCGAACGTGGTGACCACCTTCATGGTCGAGGCCGGGTTCATCGGCGTCTCGGCGTTCCAGCTCACGCGCGCCTGGGGCGCGCCGACCTTGACGATATAGAAGCTGGTGCTCGACAGCGGCACGTTGGCGCGCCGCAGCGCCGTGGTCACCGTCGCCGGCAACCCGGAGCGGGCCGCGGCCGGATCGGCCGGCTCGGCCCGCGCGCGCGAGGCCACCGCGGCGGTGGCGCCGGCAGCGGCGGCCGCCTTGGCTGCCTTGCCGGCCTTGGCCGATTTCGACGACTTCGCGGGCTTGGCGGGTGCCGCCTGCACCGTGGAGACGCCGAAGACGGTCAACACGGCTGCGGTGACGGCGGAGGCCAGGCGGCGGCGCAGCAGCGCGGCAGGAACGGGAGAATGAAAACGGAGGCGGGGCGCGGACTTGGGCATGGCGAGCATGTTAACGCATGCCCCACGTGCGCCGGATGACGTGAAGCGGCCGTTTCAGGCCGCTTTTCGGGTGGGAGGTCGACCACGCGCCGCGTGGCCGGGGTGCGTCAGTTGGCGGCCTGGCAATCCTGCGTGGCCGACGCCGTCTTGGCGCCGGTTGCGTTCGGGATCGGGAAGACCACATCGTAGGCCCAGTTGTAGAAGAACGCGTAGACCATGTAGTAGCCGGCCACGGCGATATCCATGATGAAGGCGTCCCACAGCCCGATGTCGAGATACCAGGCCACCGACGGCAGGAACACGATCAGCAGGCCGCCTTCGAACAGGATGGCGTGCAGCACGCGGACCGGCGTGCTCTTCTTGAGCTGGCCGGTGTAGCGCAGCATCGCGCGGTCGAAGAGGATGTTGTAGATGAAGTTCCAGGTGGCGGCGATCAGCGCCGCGACGGCGCCGACGATGCCCATCTGGTGCAGTTCGTAGCCAAAGACCAGGGTGGCCAGCGGCGCGAACGTGATCAGGCCGATCACCTCGAAACCGATCGTGTGACGGATACGGTCTGCTGTGGTGCGCATCGAATTTCTCCTGTGGGGCGTGTGAGGACAATGCGTGGCATTCTATCGGCCATACCGCTGGTGGCAAGTTAGGTAGTATCTGAAATTCCGATGGATTGGCGAAAGCGCCATGTTTCGTCGGCCACCGCGTAACCCAGGAACTCGCCATGAGCCTCTCGATCGACCAACTCCAGTCGTTTGCCGCCGCCGCCGAAGCCGGTTCGTTTTCGGCCGCCGCGCGCCATCTGGGCAAGGCCCAGTCCGTGATCAGCGCTGCCGTGGCCAATCTCGAAATCGACCTCGATACCGCGCTGTTCGACCGCACCGGCCGCTATCCGGTGCTGACGCCAGCCGGCGAGCGCCTGCTGGTGGAGGCGCGCGTGATCCTGGAGCGGTGCGAGCACTTCCGGGGCGTGGCCAAGAGCCTGGGCGAGGGGGTGGAATCGCGCCTGACGCTGGCCGTGGACGAGCTGTACCCCGAGGAAGCGCTGGGCGGGATGCTTGAGGAATTCTCGCAGCGCTTTCCGTCCGTCGAACTCGAACTGCTGTTTCCGCTGATGGAGGACGTCAGCCGCCTGGTGCTGAGCCAGTGCGCCGACATCGGCATCATGTGGCGCCAGGAAATCCTGCCGCCGGAACTGGGGTTCCACGCACTGGGCTGGGTGCCGCTGCCCATCGTCTGCGCGCCGGACCACCCGCTGGCGGGCCAGGTGCGCGTCGATTTCGAGGACCTGAAGCGCTACCGGCAGCTCATGGTGGCCACGCGCAGCGACAGCGAGGAAAAGAAGCGCCTGCGCGTGGCGGCCGAGGTCTGGTGGGTGGAGAGCCAGTGGGTCATCGTCGAACTGGTCAAGCGCGGGCTGGGCTGGGCCTTCGTGCCATGGCACGTCGTGGCCAACTCGCCTGCCGCCGCCGGACTCGTTTCGCCGAAGCTCGCCTTCCAGGACCAGGACTGGCCCGTGCCGCTCGAATTGATCTGGCACAAACAGCGGCCACTGGGGAAGGCAGCGACGTGGCTCCGGGACCGGGTGAGCCAGCAGGCGTTGCCGGTGCCGGAGCGGTAGGGGCGAGAGGGTTGAGATGGGTCAAGCTGGGCTGCCGCCGTTGGCTACGCATATTTGCGCAGCCAGGACTGACCGATAACATCGTCGGCGGGCGGTTCCAGTCGGCCGCCATCTCAAGTGAGGAAGATCATGACCGACAAGGACTCGTTGGCAAGCGCGCGGCGTGCATGGATCGACGCGTTCGTCAGCGCCGATGTGGAATCGCTGCAATGCATCGAAGCACCGGGATTCGTGGTGCTGCAGGGAACAGAGATGACGACCAAGGTCGAGCAGATCGAGGCGTTATCCACGCGCAGGCAGGCACTCCCGCGTAGCGACGATTTTCAGTTGACTCAGACAATTCATGCGATCCACGAACAGGATGACTGGGCGACGGTGGCGGGTTCGTCCATCGCTCGTCGCAACGGGAAAGTCATTAGCGAGTGCGAATTCTCCGAGTTCTGGATCGTGTGCGATGGACGCTGGGTCGTTGCCTCGCTCCACCTGAACGACCGGCAAACCTGAAGTTTTGTCACCGCGACCCCGGCGTCGCCGGAATCTTCCGGGTATCGCCAGGCGCGTGCGAATACTATCGCGTGTCTACGGCGCCACGCCTTCCACTCAGCGCAGCAACGACAATTGGGAGTACCTGCTCCGTCACGACGAGTGCTGAGCATCAGCCTTCGCCGCCGGCTCGCCTGCCGTCTCTGCCGCCGTCCCATGCCACCCACCCCCCAACGCCTTGATCAGCGTCACCGCCGCCGTGTACTGGCGGCCCGTGATCGACAGCGCCGTGCGCTCGGCGGTGTAGGCGGCGGTCTGGGCGGTCAGGACGTCGAGCAGCCCGGCGGTGCCGGCCTTGTAGCGGTTGTTGACGAGCGCCAGCGCCTCGCGGGCCGAGCGCAGCGCGTCGTACTGGACCGTGGCCTCTTCTTCGAGCAGGCGTGCCGAGGCGAGGTTGTCCTCGACTTCCTGGAACGCTTCGAGCACGGTCTGCCGGTAATTGGCCACGGTCTGGTCGTAGGCGGCCACGGCCTGGGCCTTGGCGGCACTGCGCAGGCCGCCGTCGAAGACCGTGCCGGCCAGGCCGGCGCCCACCGACCACACCCGGTCCGGCAGTGACAGCCAGCGGGCCAGCGTGCTGGCGGTGAGTCCGCCAGACGCCGAGAGCGACAGCGTGGGGTAGTACGCGGCCTGTGCCACGCCGATGTCGGCATTGGCCGAGGCCATGCGGCGCTCGGCGGCGGCGATGTCGGGGCGGCGTTCGAGCAGCGTCGACGGCACGGCCACCGGCACGCGCGGCAGCGTCACGTCGGCCTCGGCCACGGCGATGCCGAGGTCCGCCGGCGGCCTGCCGACCAGCACGGCCAGCGCATGCTCGTACTGGGCGCGCGTGATCTGGATGTCGATCAGCTGGGCCTGCGCCGATTTCAGCTGGGTTTCGGACTGCAGCACGTCCGAGCGCTGGGCGGTGCCGGCGTTGTACTGGTTCTGCACAAGCTGCAGCGAGCGCTGGTAGTCCGCCACGGTGCGCTGGAGCAACGCGCGCTGGGCATCGGCCACGCGCAGCAGGAAATAGCTTTGCGCGAGCGTGGCCTGGGTCGAGAGCAACGTCGAGGCCAGGTCGGCCTCGCTGGCCTGTGCGCCGGCCTGGGCGCTTTCCACCTGCCGGCGGATGCGGCCCCAGACGTCGATCTCCCAGGTGGCCGACAGCGTCGCGTTCTGGCCGTTGGTGATGCGCCCGCCCGAGCTGGCCGCGCCGCGCGACACGCCGGCGTTGGCGCCCACGTTCGGGAAGTAGCCAGCCCGCGCGGCGGCCAGCGCCGCCGTGGCCTGGCGGTAGACCGCCTCGGCAGCCTTGATGTTCTGGTTCGAGACCTGCACCTGCGACATCAGACCATCGAGCACGGGGTCGTCGAACGCGCGCCACCAGTCGGGGCGCGCCATCAGCTCCTGCGGCTCGGCGGTCTTCCAGTCGCCGGTCCAGACCGGCATGGCGTCGCTGGCTTCCTTGAAGGCCTTGGGCACGGGCGCATCGGGGCGCTGGTAGTCGGGGCCCACGGCGCAGCCGGCCAGCAGGGCGCAGGCCAGTGCGGCAGCGGAAATCGGGGAATGGCGGCGAAACATGGCGGAAGCTTTCATCAGTGTTCGAGGTGCGGCGTGGCGCCGTCTCCGTGGCCGCGCCGGCGCCGCGCGCGCCAGGCGTTGACCTTCAGGCGCCAGCGGTCGAGCGTCAGGTAGACCACGGGTGTCGTGTAGAGCGTCAGCAACTGGCTGACCACGAGCCCGCCCACGATCGAGATGCCGAGCGGCGCGCGCAGCTCCGCGCCGTCGCCCCGGCCGATGGCCAGCGGGATGGCGCCGAGCAGTGCCGCCGCCGTGGTCATCATGATCGGGCGGAAGCGCAGCAGGCAGGCGCGGTAGATGGCTTCGCGCGGCGTCAGGCCGTCGCGCCGTTCGGCGTCGATGGCGAAGTCGATCATCATGATCGCGTTCTTCTTGACGATGCCGATCAGCAGGATCACGCCGATCAGCGCGATGATGCTGAACTCGGTCTTGAACAGCAGCAGCGCCAGCAGCGCGCCCACGCCCGCCGACGGCAGCGTGGACAGGATGGTCAGCGGGTGGACGTAGCTCTCGTACAGGATGCCAAGCACGATGTAGATCGTGACGATGGCGGCCAGGATCAGCAGCGGCTGGCTCTTGAGCGAGTCCTGGAACGCCTTGGCGCCGCCCTGGAAGTTGGCCTGCAGCGTTTCGGGTGCGCCGATCTTCGCCATCGCCAGCTTGATCGCGTCGGTGGCCTGCGAGAGCGAGAAGCCCTCGGCCAGGTTGAACGAGATCGTCGACGCCGCGAACTGGCCCTGGTGGTTCACGCCCAGCGGCGTGCTGGTCGGGGCGATGGTGGCGAAGGCCGACAGCGGCACGCGGTTGCCCCCGCCGGTGATGATGTAGATGTCCTTGAGCGCGTTCGGGCTCTGCAGGTACTCCTGGCTCAGCTCCATCACCACGCGGTACTGGTTCAGCGGATGGTAGATCGTGGAGACCAGCCGCTGGCCGAACGCGTCGTTGAGGATCGCGTCCACCTGCTGGGCGGTCACGCCGAGCTTCGACGCCGTATCGCGGTCGATCGTGACCGTGGTCTGCAGCCCCTTGTCGTTGGTGTCGGTGTCCACGTCCTCGATCCCCTTGATGTTGGAGATCGCCGCGCGCACCTTGGGCTCCCAGGCGCGCAGCACTTCCAGATCGTCGGACTGCAGCGTGAACTGGTAGGCCGAACTGCTCTGCCGGCCGCCGATGCGGATGTCCTGCACCGGCGCGAAGAACAGGCTCGCGCCGGGTTCCTTGGCCAGCTTCAGGCGCAGCCGCGCGATGATCTGGTCGGCGGTCTCGGAGCGCTCGGACAGCGGCTTGAGCGTCACGAACATCTGGCCGGTATTGCGCTGCGAGCCGCCCGTGAAGCCGGTCACGTTGACCACGGCCGGGTCGGACTGCACGATGCCGATGAAGGTGTCGAGCTTGGTGCGCATCAGCTGGAACGACGTGGCCTGGTCCGCGCGGATGAAGCCGATCAGCCGGCCCGTGTCCTGCTGCGGGAAGAAGCCCTTGGGCACGATCACGTAGAGGTAGACGTTCAGCGCGATGGTCAGCAGCAGCACGATCCAGACGATGGGGCCGTGCCGCAGCGCCACGCCGAGCGTGCTGGCGTAGCGGTCCTGCAGCCACGTGAAGCCGCGTTCCGTGGCGCGGTGGAAGCGGCCGTGCTGCTGCTCGCTGGCGGGGCGCAGCAGCCGGGCGCACATCATCGGCGTGGTGGTCAGCGAGACCACCAGCGACACCAGGATGGCCACCGAGAGCGTGATGGCGAACTCCTGGAACAGCCGGCCCACGATGCCGCCCATCAGCAGCAGCGGGATGAACACGGCGATCAGGGACAGGCTCATCGACAGCACCGTGAAGCCTACCTCGCGGGCGCCACGCAGGGCGGCGGCCATCGGCTTCATGCCTTCCTCGATGTGGCGCGAGATGTTTTCGAGCACCACGATGGCGTCGTCCACGACGAAGCCGGTGGCAATCGTCAGCGCCATCAGCGAGAGGTTGTTCAGCGAGAAGCCGGCCAGGTACATGATCGAGAACGTGCCCACCAGCGACACCGGCACCGCCACGCTCGGGATCAGCGTGGCGCGCACATTGCGCAGGAACACGAACACCACCATGATCACCAGCGCCACCGAGATCATCAGCGTGTGCTCCACCTCGCGCAGCGACGCGCGGATGGTGGGCGTGCGGTCCATCATCACGTCCATCGAGATCGTGGCCGGGATCATCTTGCGCAGCGTCGGCAGCATCGCGTTGACGCGGTCCACGGTCTCGATGATGTTGGCGCCCGGCGAGCGGTTCAGCACCAGCAGCACGGCCGGCTTGCCGTTGGCCGAGCCGGCGTTGCGGATGTCCTGTACTGAATCGGTCACATTTGCCACGTCCTGCAGCCGCACCGGCACCGCGAACGAGTTCGGGCCGGGGTTGGCCGCGTTGCCGCCCGTGGCGCCGGAGCTGATGGTCTGGGTGCCGCTGCTGGTGGTGATCGTCGTGGTGGTCACGCCGTTCACGGTCTTGGTGCTGACGTTGCCGCCGGCCGTGGCGTTGGCGGTGCTGGCGATCAGCGCGCCGGCCGAGGTGGACGAATAGGTGCCCGGCGTGGCGTAGCGGATGATCAGCGGCATGTACTCCTTCGCCGTCATCGCCTGGTCGTTGGCGTAGACCTGCCACGCGTGGTCGCGGTTGTCGAGGATGCCGAGCGGCCGGTTGGCGTTGGTGGCCGAGATCGTGTTGCGCACGTCCTCCAGCGAGATGCCGTAGTTGTTCAGCGCCGTGGGGTTCAGTTCCACGCGCACGGCCGGCAGCGACGAGCCGCCGATCGTGACCTGGCCCACGCCTTCCACCTGCGACAGCTTCTGCGAGAGGATGGTCGAGGCCGCGTCGTAGAGCTGGCCGCGCGTCATGGTCGGCGAGGTCAGCGCGATGATCATGATCGGCGCGTCGGCCGGGTTCACCTTGCGGTAGGTGGGATTGTTCGGCAGGCTCGTGGGCAGCGTGGCGCGCGAGGCGTTGATGGCGGCCTGCACGTCGCGGGCGGCGCCGTCGATGTCGCGCGAGAGGTCGAACTGCAGCGTCACCCGCGTGGAGCCCAGCGAACTGCTCGACGTGATCTCGGTGACGCCCGCGATGGCGCCGAGCGCCCGTTCGAGCGGCGTGGCCACCGTGGAGGCCATGGTCTCGGGGCTGGCGCCGGGCAGCGACGCCGAGACCGAGATCGTGGGAAAGTCCACCTGCGGCAGCGGCGAGACCGGCAGCAGCCGCAGCGCGGCCAGACCGGCCAGCAGGATGCCGATGGTCAGCAGCGCAGTGGCGACCGGGCGTTGGATGAAGGCGGCCGACAGGTTCATCAGGCGTTCGGCTCCTGCGGGCGCGGCACGATCGGGCCATGCTGGCGCGGACCTTCGTCGCCGTCGTCATCGCCGCCGAAACGGCGCTGGCGCCAGTCCCTCAGGCGCAGCGCCAGGCGGTCGAAGGCCAGGTAGATCACGGGCGTGGTGAACAGCGTCAGCACCTGGCTGACCAGCAGGCCGCCCACCATCGTGATGCCGAGCGGGCGGCGCAGCTCCGAGCCGATGCCCGAGCCCAGCATCATCGGCAGGGCGGCCAGCAGCGCGGCCATGGTCGTCATCAGGATCGGCCGGAAGCGCAGCAGGCAAGCCTGGAAGATGGCGTCGTACGGCTTCATGCCCTGCTCGCGTTCGGCTTCGAGCGCGAAGTCGATCATCATGATGGCGTTTTTCTTGACGATGCCGATCAGCAGGATGATGCCGATGATGGCGATGATGCCGAGGTCCTGGCGGAACACCAGCAGCGCCAGCAGCGCGCCCACGCCGGCCGACGGCAGCGTCGAGAGGATGGTCACCGGGTGGATCGTGCTCTCGTAGAGCACGCCGAGCACGATATACATCGTCACCACCGCGGCCAGGATCAGCCAGAGCGTGTTCGACAGCGAGGCCCGGACCGCCAGCGCGGCGCCCTGGAACTCGGTGGCCATCGAGATCGGCAGGCCGATTTCCTGCTCGACGGCGGTGATCTTGTCCACCGCCGCGCCCAGCGACGCGCCCGGGGCCAGGTTGAACGAGATCGTCGAGGCCGGGAACTGGCCCTGGTGGTTGATCACCAGCGGGCCGGTCCGCTCCGAGATGCGCGCGATCGAGCCCAGCGGCACCTGCCCGCCCGACGACGACGGCAGCCGTAGTTCGGCGAGCGCCGCCGGCGAGGTGCGGAATTCGGGCATGGTCTCCAGCACCACGCGGTACTGGCTGGCCTGCGTGAAGATCGTCGAGATCAAACGCTGGCCGTAGGCGCTATAGAGTGCGCTATCAATCACTGCCGTGGTGATGCCGAAGCGTGCGGCAGCGTCGCGGTCGATCTCCACGAACGCACGCAGGCCGTTGTTCTGCAGGTCGCTGGCCACGTCGCGCAGTTCGGGCTCCTGCTTCAGGCGCTCCACGAGCTTCGGCACCCATTCGGCCAGCACCTTGGGGTCGGGGTCTTCCACGGTGAACTGGTACTGCGTGCGCGCCACGCGGTCTTCGATGGTCAGGTCCTGCACGGGCTGCATGTACAGCGACACGCCACCAAGCTTCTGCACCGCATCCTGCAGCCGCTGGGTGACCACCGCCATGCTGTCGCGCTGGCCCTTGGGCTTCAGGTTGATCAGCATGCGGCCCGCGTTGATGGTCTGGTTGGTGCCGTCCACGCCGATGAACGACGATACGCTGGCCACGGCCGGGTCTTCGAGGATCACCTTCTGCACGGCCTCCTGCTTGCGCCCCATCGACTGGAACGAGCTGGTCTGCGCGGCCTCGGTGATGGCCTGGATCACGCCGGTGTCCTGGATCGGGAAGAAGCCCTTGGGCACCACCAGGTAAAGCAGGCCGGTCAGCACCAGCGTGCCGATGGCCACCACGAGCGTGGCGGTCTGGCGCGCCAGCACCCACTCCAGCGCGCGGCCGTAGTGGTGGATCACGCGGTCGAAGAAGCGGCCCGTGGCGCGGTGGAAGCGGTTCATCTCGGCTTCCGGCACGTGGCGCAGCAGCCGCGCGCACATCATCGGGGTCAGCGTCAGCGAGACCACGGCCGAGATCAGGATCGAGACGGCCAGCGTGATGGCGAATTCGCGGAACAGCCGGCCCACCACGTCGCCCATGAACAGCAGCGGGATCAGCACGGCCACCAGCGAGAAGGTCAGCGAGATGATCGTGAAGCCGATCTGCTTCGAGCCCTTGAGCGCCGCCGCCATCGGGGAATCGCCTTCCTCGATGTAGCGCATGATGTTCTCGATCATCACGATGGCGTCGTCCACCACGAAGCCCGTGGCGATGGTCAGCGCCATCAGCGTCAGGTTGTTGATCGAGAAACCGGCCAGGTACATGACCCCGAAGGTGCCCACCAGGGACAGCGGTACGGCCACGCCCGGGATGATCGTGGCCGAGACATTGCGCAGGAACACGAAGATCACCATCACCACGAGGGCGATGGCCAGCAGCAGCTCGAACTCCACGTCCTTGACCGAGGCGCGGATCGTGGTGGTGCGGTCGGTCAGCAGCTGCACCTGCACCGAGGCCGGCAGCGACGACTGCAGCTGCGGCAGCAGCGTCTTGATGCGGTCCACTACGTCGATCACGTTGGCGCCGGGCTGGCGCTGGATGTTGACCACGATGGCGGGCCTGGCGTTGGCCCACGCGGCCAGCCGGCTGTTCTCGGGACCGTCGACGATCTCGGCCACGTCGGTGATGCGGATCGGCGCGCCGTTCTGGTAGCCGATGATGATCTGCCGGTATTCGTCGGCGGACCTGAGCTGGTCGTTGGCGTCGATCGTGGAGGCGCGCGAGGGGCCGTCGAAGCTGCCCTTGGCGCCGTTCACGTTGGCGCTGCCGATGGCAGTGCGCAGATCGTCGATCGACATTCCCAGCGAGGCCAGCGCCGTGGGGTTGGCCTGGATGCGCACGGCCGGGCGTTGCCCGCCGCTGATGGTAACCAGTCCCACGCCCTGGATCTGCGAGATCTTGGCCGCCACGCGGGTATCGACCATGTCCTGCAGCTTGGGCAGCGGCAGCGTGTCGGAGGTCATCGCCAGCGTCATGATCGGCGCGTCGGCGGGGTTGACCTTGCTGTAGACCGGCGGCATGGGCAGGTCTGCCGGCAGCAGGTTGCCGCCGGCGTTGATGGCCGCCTGCACCTCCTGCTCGGCCACGTCGAGCGACAGCGTCAGCTCGAACTGCAGCGTGATGACCGAGGCGCCGCCCGAGGACGACGAGGACATCTGCTTGAGCCCCGGCATCTGGCCGAACTGGCGCTCCAGCGGCGCGGTGACCGCCGAAGTCATCACATCGGGGCTGGCGCCGGGGTAGAGCGTGGTGACCTGGATCGTCGGGTAGTCGACTTCAGGCAGGGCGGAGAGCGGCAGCAGCCGGAATGCCACCAGCCCCGACAGCAGGATGGCCAGCATCAGCAGGGCCGTGGCGACGGGCCGCTCGATAAATATGCGTGAAGGATTCATGCCGCGTCTGCGCTCCTGGCGATGCCGTTACTGCTGCGGCCGCTGGCCGACGCTGCCAGCCGGATTGGCCGGGGTGGGCGTGGTGGGGTTCGGATTCGCGTCGGCATCGCGCAGGCGGCGGCGCTCGCCATGGGCGGCCGAGGCGCCGGCGGCATCGCTCGCGCCATGGGCGCCGCTGGCCCCGTGCGCACCGCTGGCGCCGCTCCAGTTGCCGCGCCGGCCACGGCCGCGCGGGGCGCTGGCCGGCGTCAGCGCGGCAGCGCGTGCCGCCGGGTCCACGGCCTCGACCACCATGCCTTCCTTGAGCCGGTCGGCGCCATCCACCACCACGCGCTGGCCGGGTTCCACACCCTTGAGCACCACGGTGCGGCTGCCGTCGGTCGGGCCCAGCGTCACGGCCTGCACCTTGACCGCGTTGTCGTCGCCCACCGTGTAGACGAACGTGCCCTGCTGGCCGCGCTGGATGGCGGCCACCGGCACCACCACGGCGTCTTCCATCGTGTCCACGCGCGTGCGCACGTTGACGAACTGGTTCGGGAACAGCATCCCGTCCTTGTTCTCGAAGATGGCCTTGAGCTTGACCGTGCCGGTGGTGGTGTCGATCTGGTTGTCCGTGGTCAGCAGCGTGCCGTCGGCCAGCTGGTTGCGCATCTGGCGATCCCATGCCTGCACCGACAGTTTCTCGCCGGCGTTGAGCTTCTTCAGCACCGCCGGGAGGTTGTCCTCGGGGATCGTGTAGAGCACCGTGATCGGCTGGATCTGCGTGATCAGCGCGATGCCGTTGGCGTCGCTGGTGCCCACGATATTGCCAGGGTCCACCTGCCGCAGGCCGATCCGGCCCGACGTGGGCGCCACGATCCTGGTGTAGCCAAGCTGGATGCGCGCCGTATCCACATTGCCCTGGTCGGTCTTGACCGTGCCCTCGTACTGGCGCACCAGCGCGTCCTGGGTATCCACCTGCTGCCTGGAGATCGAATCCTGACCGAGCAGTGTCTTGTAGCGCTGCTGGTCCAGCCGCGCATTCTGCAGCAGCGCCTGGTCGCGCGCCAGCTGGCCCACGGCCTGGTCGAGCGTGGCCTGGAACGGGCGCGGGTCGATTTCGGCCAGCAGGTCGCCGGCCTTGACCATCTGGCCTTCCTTGAACAGCACCTTGAGCAGCGGCCCGGACACCTGCGCGCGCACCGTGACATTGGCCACCGGCGTCACATTGCCCAGCCCGTTGAGCACCACGTCCATGTTGCGCCGGGCCACCGTGTTGACCACCACGGGCGAGCGCGGCATCGCGCCGGGTCCGCCCGGGCCGCCGCGCTGGCCCATGCCGGCGCCGGGCGCCCCGGCCGCCGGGGCCTGGGCGGCCTGGCGCTGGCTGAGCCAGTACCAGCCGGCGGCGGCCAGCGCCACCACCGCGGCGGCGGCAATCCAGGTACGGCGGGCCGGGCGACGGCGGCGGGGCGGAGTGGGCGGAATGGGTTGGCCTTGTTGTGGGTGGGACATGAACGGAATCCTGGGAGCGGCACGACAAAAAAGGGGCGCGTGCCAAACGGTATTCGCACTGCGACGGTGACGGCCGGCTGTGACGAGGAATTGGCAGCAGTATGCCGCATCGCCGGGGCAGGACTAACCGCCGTCTGGTGGGATGGCGCCACGACTGACACGGTCGGGCACGTTATGGGATGCAAGCATAATGTGCCCCCGTGATCCCACGTATTTCGCGCCGCGCCGCTTTTGTTACAGCGGATTACCAGCGGCGCGGGTGTAACCTCCGGAAACAAAACGCCTTGGCCGAATTACGATGTGCAGCGGCCGCCCTGACTATCATTCGGCTATGCGAACGAACCAGCCCACCCAGATCCTCGTCGTCGACGACGACCCCGAACTGCGCGACCTGCTGCGCGAGTACCTGACATCCCAGGGCTTTGCCGTCTCGGTGCTCCACGACGGCGACGGCCTGCAGGCCCGCCTGGAGCGCGAGCGGCCCGCGCTGATCGTGCTCGACCTGATGATGCCGAAGGTGGACGGCCTGACCGCGCTGCGCAACCTGCGCGCCAAGAACGACGACATCCCGGTGATCCTGCTGACCGCGCGCAGCGACGAGATCGACCGCATCGTGGGGCTGGAAATCGGCGCCGACGACTACCTCGGCAAGCCTTTCTCGCCGCGCGAGCTGCTGGCGCGCATCAATGCCGTGCTGCGCCGCAAGCTGGCCCGCCCGGCCGCCGCCCCCGAAGACCGCGAATCGATCGCCTTCGGGCCATTCCGCGTGAACTTCCGCCAGCGCTCGCTGGAGCGCGCCGGCCAGTCGGTGTCGATCAGCGATACCGAGTTCGCGCTGCTCAAGCTGCTGCTGATGCATCCGCTGGAAGTGCTCTCGCGCGAACGCATCGTGGAACTGATGTACGGCACCGCCAACGGCATCAGCGACCGCGGCATCGACGTGCAGATCTGGCGCCTGCGCCGGCTGCTGGACGAGGACGCCCAGCGCCCGCGCTACATCCAGACCGTGCGCGGCCGGGGCTATACATTCGTGCCCGACGAGGCCGAGGACAGCATTCCGCAATGAAGCTTCGCATCGACACCCTGTTCGGCCGCATGGCGCTGCTGATCGCCGCCGTGCTGGTGATCAGCCATTTCTCGTGGCTGGCCATCCTGCGCATGGACCGCCGGCAGCAGCAGATCGACTACTCGGTGGACCAGATGATGTTCCAGCTGGAGAGCATCGAGCGGGCGCTCGACGCCAGGCCGCCCGTGGCGCTGCCGAGCCTGATCGAGGTGTCCGAGACGGCCGGCGTGGACCAGCAGGCCGGCGCGCCCAATCCCGGCCGTCCGCGCCGGCTGGTGGAGCAGTTCACGCGGCGCCTGCCCACGGGTACCGAGGTGCGGCTCGAAGACGAACTGTCCACGCCGCGCCTGTGGATCAAGCTGCCGAACCGCAACCGCTGGATCGCCATGCCGATCCTGTTCGTGCACAACCCGCCGCCCGACAACCGTCTGGTGCCGGGCGTGGTGCTGGTGGTGGGCGTGGCAATCATCTTCGCGCTGTTCGTGGCGTGGCAGATCCAGCGCCCGGTGCGCGACATGGCCGAGGCGGCCGAGAAGCTGTCGCGCCAGCAGGCCGTGCCGCCGCTGCGCGAGCGCGGGCCGCACGAGCTGCGCCAGCTGATCGAGCGCTTCAATCGCATGGTCGCGGACCTGTTCCGTATCGACCAGGAGCGCAACACGATGCTGGCCGGCATCGCGCACGACCTCAAGACGCCGCTGGCCCGGTTGCGGCTGCGCGCCGAGATGCTGACGGACCCCAAGGCGGCCGCCGGCGTGACACGTGACGTGGAGTCGATGTCGGCCATCGTCGAGCAGTTCCTGACATTTGCCCAGAGCAGCGAGCCCACCGCGCGGCCGGTGCCCGTGGACAAGCGCATCCACGAGCTGGCCGCCTCGCTGCTGGAGCAGGACCGCCAGGTGGTGCTCGAACTGACGGCCGGCGACGGCTTCCGCATGATCGCCACGCAGGTGGACCGGATCATCGGCAACCTGGTGGACAACGCCTACGCCTACGGCGCGCCACCGGTCTATGTGGCCACGTCGCGCACCAACGAGGGCTGGCTGCTGACCGTGGAAGACCAGGGCCCCGGCATCCCCGAGGACGCCATCGACCGCGTGACGATGCCGTTCGTCCGGCTCGATCCGGCACGCGGCGGCAATGCCCATTCGGGCCTGGGTTTGGCGATCGTGGACCGGCTGGTCCGGCAGGGCGGGGGCAGGCTGTCGATCAGCAACCGCGCGGAAGGCGGCTTGCGCGTGGAGATGGTGTTCCCGTTCACGGCGCTGGCGCAGGCGGCGTAGCCGGCGAACCCCGGCGGGATAGCTACCGCTACCCCCCTCAAACCTTCTTCTTCTCTCCGATCCGGCGTTCCTTGCCCGCCAGCAGATTGGCGATATTGCTACGGTGCCGGACGATCAGCAGCACGCTGATCAGCAGGATCGCGCCGGCCATCAGGTTCACGCCGAACATCAGCACATAGAAGAACGGGGCGAAGATAGCGGCGGCCAGGGCCGACAGCGAGGAATAGCGGAAGAAGACCGCGATGATCAGCCAGGTGGCCAGCGTACCGGCGCCCAGCAGCGGGTGGATGGCGAACAGGATGCCGGCGGCCGTGGCCACGCCCTTGCCGCCCGCGAAGCGGTGGAAGACCGGGAACAGGTGGCCCAGGAACACGGCCAGCGCGGCCATTGCCACGCCGGAATCGTCCACCCCGTACCCCGGCCCCAGGAGCTTGACCAGCATGACCGCCACGAAACCCTTCAGGGCGTCGCCGAGCAGCGTCAGGATGGCGGCTTTCTTGCTGCCGCTGCGCAGCACGTTGGTGGCGCCGGGGTTGCCCGAGCCATAGGTGTGCGGATCGGGCAGGCCCATGGCCTTGCTGACCACGACGGCGAAGGACACCGACCCGATCAGGTAGGCGAGGACGGCAAATAGCAGGTTGACCATTGTGGGGGACATGAGTCTGAGTCTGGCTCTGATTTCGGGCTGGCGCGATTGTAGCGCGGCGCCGGTCAGTCCGGCAGCGCGCATTCCACGGGTTTTGCTTCCAGCAGCGCCGTCAGCACCGCCGGGGCAATGCTCACCAGGTAGCCGCGGCGCCCGCCGTTGAGATAGATCGTGTCGAGCGCCAGCACCGACGCCTCCACGTAGACCGGCAGCCGCTTCCTGGTGCCGAACGGCGAGGTGCCGCCCACCATGTAGCCGCTGTGCCGCTGCGCCACCTCGGGCTTGCACGGCTGCACGCTCTTGCAGCCAATCTGGCGCGCCAGGTTTTTGGTCGAGACCGAACAGTCGCCGTGCATCAGCACGATCAGCGGGCGGGCGGCCTCGTCTTCCATGACCAGCGTCTTGACCACGTGGTGCTCGGGCACGCCGAGCTGGCGCGCCGATTCGCCGGTGCCGCCATGGTCCACATAGTCATAGGGATGTTCGCCGAAGGCCACGCCGTGGCGGCGCAACTGCTGGGTGGCCGGGGTCTCGGAGACGTGCTTGCTCTTGCTCATGGTGCGTGGGGGTCGAACCGCCGCGCGCTAGCCGCGCGGATGGTGGTGCAGGTGCAGCTCGCGCAGGCGCTCGCGCGCCACGTGGGTATAGATCTGCGTGGTGGAGATATCGGCGTGGCCCAGCAGCATCTGCACCACGCGCAGGTCGGCGCCGTGGTTCAGCAGGTGGGTGGCAAACGCATGCCGCAGCGTGTGCGGCGAGAGCGGCGCGTGAATGCCGGCCTCGCGCGCGTGCTTCTTGATCAGGTGCCAGAACGCCTGGCGCGTCATGCCGTCGCCGCGCTGGGTGACGAACAGCGCGTCGCAGGCGCGGCCCGCCAGCAGCGCCGGGCGGGCCTCGGCAAGGTAGTCGCGCAGCCAGTCGCCGGCCTGGGCGCCGAACGGCACCAGCCGCTCCTTGTTGCCCTTGCCGCCCACCACGCGCGCCACGCCCTCGTTGAGGCCGATCTCGATCGTCTTCATGTTCGTGAGTTCGGACACCCGCAGCCCGCTGGCGTACATCAGTTCGAGCATCGTGCGGTCGCGCAGGCCCAGCGGCGTGCCGGTATCGGGCGCTTCGAGCAGCGCCTCGACATTGGCTTCGGACAACGTCTTCGGAAAGCGCGGCGGCTGCTTGGCCGGGCGCAGCAGCAGGCAGGGATCGGCGCTGACCAGATGCTCGCGCAGCGCCCACTGGAAGAAGCGCCGGAATACCGTGAGCCGCCGGTTGGCCGACGAGGCGCGCGTCTGCGTGTGGCGCGCGGCGAAATAGGCCGACAGCGCGGTGTCGTCGGCGGCCAGCAGCGTGCCGGTCTCGCTCTCGTGCAGCCAGCGCGTCAGCAGCGCCAGGTCGCGGCGGTAGGCGTCGATGGTGTTGCGCGACAGCCCGTCTTCGAGCCACAGCGCATCGCAGAAGCGGTCGACCAGCAACAGGTCGTCGTCAAGCCCCGCCGTCATAGCAGCATCGCGCCCTCATGGCGCAGCAGCCAGCGCTTGACGCCCAGGTGGAATCCTTCCTCGCCATGGTGGGCAAAGCCGCCCAGCCCGTTGGCCGCCACCACGCGGTGGCACGGGATCACGATCGGAAACCAGTTCTGCCCGCACGCCTGGCCCACGGCGCGCGGTACGCTTTTTAAAGATTTTGCGATGGTGCCGTAGGTCGTCAGCCCGCCGCGCGGCACGGCCGCAATCGCGCCCCAGACCTTGCGCTGGAAATCGGTGCCGCGTGCGGCCAGCGGCAGGTCGAACGGGAAGTCGGGGTTGGCGTAGTAGGCATCGAGTTGTTCCGCCACGCGCTGCAGCAAGGCATCCGCGGGCGCAATCTCTTCGAAGCTGTCTGGCAGGTAGACGATCTCATGCACCTGCGTGCCTGCGATGCGCACGCCGACCTTGCCGAATGGCGCAGGCAGGATGGCATCGAAGTTGGGGGACATGGGGGTGAGGGTAGGGCGGAAATACGCGATTCTATGCCGATTCGTGTTGTCTTTCTCCCCTCTCCCGCCGCGCGGGAGAGGGGAGCGAGAAAGCGGCAGTTTGACGCCTTTACTGCTCCAGCTTGATGTTCTGAACCTTCACGAGGTTCTTCATCTTGTCGAATTCCTTCTTTATCTCGGCGGCGTGCTGGGCCGGGGTGTTGCCCGACGGCTCGGCGCCGGCGCCGCGCAGGCGCTCGACGAAGCCCTTGTCCTGCAGCGCCTTGACCACGGCGGCGTTGAGCTTGGCGATCACGTCGTCAGGCGTGCCAGCCGGGGCCACCAGGCCGTACCAGGCCGGGTCGTTCGGCTCCTTGAGGCCCATTTCGCCAAAGGTCGGTACGTCGGGCAGGCCCTCCACGCGCTTGTTCCAGGCCACCACGATCGGGCGCAGCTTGCCGGCCTTGATGTAGGGCATCGACGAGGGCAGGTTGTCGACCATGATCGGCACCTGGCCGGCCAGCACGTCGTTCAGCGCCGGACCCGCGCCACGGTACGGAATGTGCACCATGAACGTCTTGGTCGAGACCTTGAACTGCTCGCCCAGCATGTGGCCGAAGCCGCAGGTGCCCGACGTGGCGTACGAGAACTTGCCTGGATTGGCCTTCAGCACGGCCAGGAACTCCTTGTAGTCCTTGGCCGGGAAGTTCGGGTTCACGGCGATCACGTTGGCCACGTTCGCCACGTTGGCGATGGGCTTGAAGTCCTTGATCGGGTCGTACGACAGCTTCGGGTTGCAGGCCGGGTTCACGGCCATGGTCGACACCGTGGAGATGCCGATCGTGTAGCCGTCCGGGGCCGATTTGGCAATGGCATCGGCGCCGATCGAGCCGCCGCCACCGGCACGGTTCTCCACCACCACGGGCTGGCCGAGGATGCGGCTCATCTGGTCGCCCACGCCACGGCCGACGATGTCGGTGGTGCCGCCCGGCGCAAACGGGATGATCAGCCGGATCGGCTTGGTCGGATAGGCGGTCTGGGCGTGCGCGAGCGATGCCACGGAGGCAACGGCGGCGATGGCCACGGTCAGGATGGTTTTGCGAGCTTGCATGAGAAGAGAGTCTCCCGTCATAAGGCCGGACGGATCGCGTCCGGCGAGGTTGCATCACTGGTGCGTCCTGGGCGGGTTGCCAGGGCGCGCCGGCTTACCGGGTCAGCCGCCCAGCAGTCCGCGCTTGAGGTTGCGGTCCACCGGGTGCTCACCCAGGAAAATGCGCAGCACGGCCTGGTAGAAATCCTCGCCATGGATGGCCTGGCCGCGTGGAATGCCGTTCAGCGTGATGGCCGTGCCGCCATCGGGCGTGAAATCGAAATTGATGATGTCGCCACGGTGCGCCGGCCCGATCTGGGCCATGGTGCGCTCCAGTTGCGACACGCGGTCCGACAACTGCCTGAGCTGCAGCTCCGAGTGGTTCTCGCGCAGCCCCGTGTTGAGCGCCTTGACGAAAGACGCCGACTCCACCTCGCGCAGAGGCCGGATCTGCAGCCGCTTCGGCCCCGGCGTGACCAGCGCCAGCGTGGCGTTGCGCGCCCGCTCGGGCAGGTAGAGCCCCGCCGCGTACCCCTTGAGCACGAACACCTGGCGCAGGCCCGTGCCGTTGAGCGGCAGTTCCTTGCCGCCCAGGCGCGCGGCGTCGTCAAAGCGCACGCCGCCCACTTCCATCGCCGCGGCCGGCGGCAACAGCGCGCCCAGCACCAGCGCTGCGCTCAGCGAGGCGGCAAGACGGCGCACGGGCCGGGTGCGGAGAAAGCGGGACGGCTGGTACTTCATGGCTGCGAAAGATGACTGCGGATGCGCGCAAAACGCGCGGGCAAGGCGAAATTCAGCGTGCCATGCTGCCGGAATTCTGAAAAAATACCCATCCGTATCTGCCCTAGCCTTCACTTTTCACGAAAGGTGCCGACAGATGCGACGATAACCAGAGAAACATTCGAGACATGTCTGCCGCGCTGCTGCTGGTGCCGGATTTCAGCCTGATCCTGATCGGCTGGCTGCTGGTCCGCTACACCCCCTTTGACCGCGGCTTCTGGGCCGGCGTGGAACGCCTGGTCTACTTCGTGCTGTTCCCGGCACTGCTGTTGCAGTCCACCAACAGCGCCCGGTTCGATTTTTCCTCCACCTCGGCCATGCTCGGGCTGGCCGTCGCCACGATGGCCTTCGGCATGGCCACCGGCTACCTCGTCAAGTTCGTGCTGCGCCCCAACCCGGTGGATTTTGCCTCGGGCGTGCAGACGGCATTCCGCTTCAACTCGTATATCGGGCTGGCGCTGGCCGCGCGGCTCGGCGGCGGCGAAGGGCTGGCGCTGATGGCGCTGGTGGTGGGCATCACGGTGCCCGCGTGCAACGTGGTGGCGGTGTGGGCGCTGGCCCGGCACGGCGAGTCGAAGCTGCTGCGCGAGCTGGCGCGCAATCCGCTGATCCTGGCCACGGCCACGGGGCTCGTGACCAACCTGCTGGGCCTGCATCCGCCCGAGGTGGTGGCGATGACGCTGAACCGGCTCGGCTCGGCCTCGACCGCGCTGGGCCTGATGACGGTGGGCGCCGGGCTGCAGGTCAGCGGCGCCACGGGGGCGCTGGGCCCGATGGCCTGGTGGACCGGCGTCAAGCTGCTGGCCATGCCGTGCTTCGCGTGGGTGGTGGGGCGCTACCTGCCGCTGACCACGCTGCAGTACCAGATCGTGGTGCTCTACGCCTCGCTGCCCACGGCATCGAGCGCGTACATCCTCGCCGTGCGCATGGGCGGCAACGGACCCATGGTTGCGGCCACGATCTCGGCCATGACGATCGCGGCGGTGCTGACCACGCCGTTGTGGCTGGTGCTGGTCAGCTAGCGCGAAATGAGACGTTTGAGCAAGAAACCATGCGTTTTCTTGCTCAAACGGATCAGGCGGCCGGTCCTTCCTGCCGCAGCGCCCACTCGATATGCTCCCGTACCAGCGGCGTGGCGCCGTCGAGCCGCGCCCGCAGCGCCGCCCGGATACGGCCCGCCTGCGCCGGGTCCGCGACACCCGCCGCCCGCAAGCCATTTCCGAGCCCGACCGCCAGATTCCGCAGCCACCGCTCGTGTCCGATGCGCCGGATCGGACTGCCTTCGAGCCGCTGGTTGAACTCGGCCTCGCTCCAGCCGAACAGGTCCACCATGTCCGGCGCGTCGAAACCGTTGCGCACGTCGAAATCGGGCAGCGTGGCGCGGTGCGCGAACTTGTTCCACGGGCAGGCCACCTGGCAGTCGTCGCAGCCATAGACGCGGTTGCCCATGGGGGCACGCAGGTCTTCCGGAATGGCGCCCTTGTGCTCGATGGTCAGGTACGAGATGCAGCGCCGCGCGTCAAGCCGGTACGGCGCCAGGATGGCCTGCGTGGGGCACACGTCGATGCAGCGGCGGCACTGGCCGCAATGGGGCGCGGTGGGCGGATCGGCCGGCAGCGGGATATCGACCAGTATCTCGCCGAGGAAGAACATCGACCCGCCGTCGCGGTCCAGCAGCAGCGTGTGCTTGCCGCGCCAGCCCAGCCCGCCCTGGCTGGCCAGCGCCACCTCCATGACCGGCGCCGAGTCGGTGAAGACGCGGTAGCCGAACGGGCCGATGGCCGCCTCGATGCGCGCGGCCAGCTGCTGCAGCCGGTTGCGCAGCACCTTGTGGTAGTCCCGGCCACGCGCGTAGAGCGAGATCACGGCGGTGGCCGGATCGTCGAGCCGGGCCAGTTCGTGGCCGCGCCAGTCGGCGGGGCCGGCGGCCGGCAGGTAGGGCATGCGGGCCACGATGGCGCGTACCGTGCCGGGCACCAGTTCGCCGGGCCGGGCGCGCTTTGTGCCATGGTTCGCCATATAATCCATGTCGCCATGGTGGCCCGCCGCGAGCCACGCCAGCAGGCCCGCCTCGGCGTGCCGCAGATCGACATCGGCGATGCGCACCGCGTCGAACCCCAGTTCGGCGCCCCAGCCGCGCAGCGATGCCGCCAGCGCCGCCAGGTCCGCCCCCGGCGCCAGGTTGGCGGCCGAAGCCGGACCGGCGTGCGCCGGAACGGAATCTTTCTCTCGGGATTCGGGGGACGGGGCGGGCACTGCACGGTCGATCATCCCTGAATTGTACGCAATGCCCCTGCTCGAAGAACGCATCCTGCCGCTGCCCGATGAAGCCGCCACCGACCGCTTCGGCGCCGCGCTGGCCGCCACGGTCCGCAACCTGCCGCCGCAAACGGTGCATCTGCAGCTGTCCGGCGACCTCGGCGCGGGCAAGACCACGCTGTCGCGCGCCGTGCTGCGCGCGCTGGGCCACGCCGGCAAGGTGCGCAGCCCCACCTACACGCTGTGCGAGCCCTACGCCGTGGCGCGCGCCGATGGCTCGCCGCTGACCGTCTACCACTTCGACCTGTACCGTTTTGCCGATCCCGAGGAGTGGATCGACGCGGGTTTCCGCGACTGCTTCGCCGAGCCGGCCTTCAATCTGGTGGAGTGGCCCGAGAAAGCCGGACGCCTGCTTGGGGAACCCGACCTGCACGTGTTGCTCCAATCGGACAACCGCGTGCCGCCAGCTGTTGAAAACGGCGCCGATCCGGCCGATAACGGTGCCGAAGCGGGCGCCGATCGCCGCATGGCCACGCTGCGCGCCTATACTCCCGTTGGACTTACCTTGCTGAACGCATGCTGATCAAGCGACTTCCCACCGACCGCCCCGATGGACCCGACGGACTGCTCCAGGCCCGCCGCAAATGGATGGCGCAGGCCCTGAAGGTCAGCGCCGGGACGGTGGTCCTGACGCTGGCCGGACCGCAGATCGCGCGCGGCGCCGGCATCGTGGCCGTGCGCGTCTGGCCCGCTGAAGATTACACGCGTGTCACGATCGAATCGGACGAGAAGCTCGTGGCCGTGCACCAGATGATCCGCAGCCCGGACCGCCTGGTGGTCGATATCGACGGGCTGGACCTCTCGCCCACGCTGCGCGAGCTGGTGGCCAAGATCACCCCGAACGACCCGTATATCCAGTCGGTGCGCGTGGGCCAGAACCGGCCGCACGTGGTGCGCATGGTGTTCGACCTCAAGGAAGACGTCTCGCCGCAGGTGTTCTCGCTGCTGCCGATCGGCGACTACCGCAACCGCCTGGTTTTCGACCTCTACCCGGTCAATCCGCCCGACCCGCTCTGGAAGCTCGTGCGCGATACCGAGGACAAGCAGCGCCGCTTCGCCTCGAACCCGCCGCCGCCCGGCAGCGGGCAGGTGGCCGGCGCCCCGGCCGGCGCCGAGGAAGACGCCATTGGCGCGATCGTCCGCAAGTTCGAGGACCGTGACCAGATTCCCACCGGCACCACGGCTCCGCCGCCGGTGGTGGCTACCGTGAAGCCGAAGCCCTCGGCGCCCGAGAAACCCTCGGCCCCGCCGGTGCCGCCGCCGGTGGCGCAGACCAACGTACCCCCGCCGAGCCAGTTCAAGATGCGCCGCCTGCTGACGGTGGCGCTGGACCCGGGCCACGGCGGTGAAGACCCCGGCGCCACGGGCGCGGCAGGCTCGCGCGAGAAGGATGTGGTGCTGCAGATTGCGCACCGGCTGCGCAAGAAGATCGACGCCGAGCCCAACATGCGCGCCATGATGACGCGCGACTCCGATTTCTTCGTGCCGCTGAACGTGCGCGTGCAGAAGGCGCGCCGCGTGCAGGCAGACCTGTTCGTCTCGATCCACGCCGACGCGTTCGTCCAGCCGACGGCGCGCGGGGCGTCGGTGTTCGCGCTGTCGGAGCGCGGCGCGTCGAGTTCGGCGGCCCGCTGGCTGGCCAACAAGGAAAACAATGCCGACCTGATCGGCGGCACCAACATGGGCAACAAGGACGCCCAGGTGTCGCGCGTGCTGCTCGACCTGTCCACGACGGCGCAGATCAACGACAGCATGCAGGTGGGCAAGGCGGTGCTGCAGGAGATCGGCGGCGTGAACCGGCTGCACAAGGGCAGCGTGGAACAGGCCGGGTTTGCCGTGCTCAAGGCGCCGGACATCCCCTCGATCCTGATCGAGACCGCGTTCATCAGCAACCCCGAGGAAGAGCGCAAGCTCAACGACGACGCCCACCAGGAGCAACTGGCCAACGCCATCCTGCGCGGGATCAAGGCTTACTTCGCCAAGAACCCGCCGTTGTCGAAGAATCCGTCGGTGTAGGAGGTGCAGGGACAAAAAAAACGGCGCCTCGGCGCCGTTTTTCATGAAGTCCCGAGACCGCTCAGGCACGCACCGCGTTGCCGTTCTCCACATCGTCCCGCCGGGCGTAGCGCGAGGCCAGCACCGAGCAGACGATCAGCTGCAACTGGTGGTAGACCATCAGCGGCAGCACCAGCAGCCCCAGCGCCGGATGGCCGGCAAACAGGATCTTGGCCATCGGGATGCCGTTCGCCAGGCTCTTCTTCGAGCCGCAGAACACGGCGGTGATCTCGTCCTCGACCGGGAAGCCCAGGCGGCGCGCGGTGAAGGTGGTGGTGGCCAGGATCACGAACAGCATGATCGCGGCAATGCCCATCACGGCGCCAATCGTCTGCCACGAGTACTGGTGCCACAGTCCGGCCGCCGTGGCATCGCAAAACGACGAATACACGATCAGCACGATCACGCCCCGGTCGATCTTGGTGGTGATCTGCTTCTTGGTGGCCAGCCACTTGCCGATCAGCGGGCGCGCGGCCTGCCCGAGCGCAAACGGCAGCAGCAGTTGCAGCGCCACGCCCATCAGCGCGCGCCCGAGCGGCATCGACGCGCCGCTGGCACTGATCACCAGCCCCATCAGCAGCGGCGTCAGCGCCATGCCGAGCAGCCCGGAGACCGTGGCGTTGAAGATGGCGCCCGGCACGTTGCCGCGCGCCATCGACGTCATGGCCACCGACGACGAGACCGTGGACGGCAGCGCGCACAGGTAGAACACCCCCAGCAGCAGTTCCGGCGGCAACTGGTCGTGCAGCGAGAACATCAGCGCCGCGCCCACGATCGGGAACACGATATAGGTGAACGATTGCACGAACACGTGCAGGCGCCAGTGGCGGGCCCCGGCCACGAGCTTTTCGCGCGAGAGGGCGGCGCCGTGCAGGAAGAACACCAGCGCGACACCGAGGTTGGTCACGATGCCAAGTCGCAGCGGGCCGTCGCCGGCGCCGATTTCGGGCGCCAGCAGGGCCACGCCGATGGCGCCAAGCATGACGAGGACGAACCCGTCGATCAGGTCGTAAAGCTTTTTGAAGGGGGCAAGAATCACAGACATTCGGGATAGTGCGTAAGGGTTTCCGCTTGGTATTGTTCGCTTGTCTTGTCTAGAATGCAAATTCATTTATTTCATTCATTCATTTCGTAGTTGCATGAATTACACACTGCGGCAGTTGCGGGTTTTCCTGGCGGTGGCGGCTCACGGCAGCTTCAGCCGGGCGGCAGATGCCGTGGGCCTCACCCAGCCCGCCGTCAGCCGTGGCGTGGCGGAACTGGAAGAGGCGCTGGGGATACGTCTGCTCGACCGCACCACGCGCGAGGTGATGCTGACCGACGCCGGTACCGCGCTGGTTCCGGCACTGGAGCGACTTCTGGGCCAGCTCGATGACACGCTCGAAGAGACCCGGCAGTCAGGCGAACGCTATCGGGGGAGGGTGGTGATAGCCAGCGCCCCGACCATCTCGGCGCGGCTGATGCCGATGTATGTCGCGGCCTGCGCGGCGCAGTATCCGGAGATCCGGCTGTTCGTGCGCGACAACGTGCAGGCCGACGGGCTGGAACAGATCCGCGCCGGGGCCGTGGATTTTGGCGTGCTGATCGATCCGCTGGCGCGCGACGGCCTCACCATTGCGCCGCTGGCGACCGACCCGTTCTGCTTTGTCTGCCGGCGCGACCACCCGCTGGCGCAGGCCGGCTCGGTGCCGTGGAGCGCGCTGCATGGCGAGCGGCTGGTGCTGCTGGATTTTGCCTCGGGCAGCCGTCCGCTGATCGACCGCATCCTGGCCCGCCACGGCGTGGCGCCGCACGTGGTGCAGGAACTGGGCCATTCGGCCAGTGTGTTCGGGATGGTCGAGGCGGGGATCGGCGCCTCGGTGCTGCCATCGTTCTCGCTGCCGCTGCCCGCCGCGTCGCCGCTGGTGTCGCTGCCGCTGACGCCGCGCGAGGATCGCAGCATCGTCATGGTCCGGCGCGAGGATCGCTCGCTCTCGCCAGCCGCCGCGGCGGTCTGGCAGATGGTCCGGACCATGCCGATCCCGGCGGACGCTACCGCGGCAGTGCCGTGATCAGCGCCGCTTCCAGCGCGAAACTGCCATCGGGCTGCACAAGATAGCGCTCGCGTACTTCGGCCGGGGCCTTGCTCCACAGGTGCTGGATGGCGGCCTGCGCCACCTCGGGCGTACGCATCCGCGCCACCCAGCTGGCGAACTCGATCCGGATGCGCCAGACCGGCGACACCTCGGCGCCAAAGCCGGCCTCCCGGAACAGTTGCGCCCAGCCTGACGGCGTGTAGTCGCGGATGTGCGACGGATCGCGCAGCAGTTCGACCGATTGCAGCCAGGTATCGCAGAGTGGGTCCTCGGCGCCCACGATATCGATCAGTACCACCTTGCCGCCCGGCTTCAGCACACGGCGGATCTCGCGCAGCGCGGCCGGCACGTCGCGCCAGTGATGGGCGCTCATGCGCGACACCACGGCGCAGAAGCTGGCGTCGTCGAACGGCAACGCCTCGGCCGCGCCCTGCCGGGTACGGATATTGGTCAGACCCCGATCGGAGGCCGCCGCAGCGACCACGCCGAGCATTTCGGCAGACAGGTCGTAAGCGACCACTTCGTTTGCCATGGTGGCGGCGGCAAAGCTTGCGTGTCCGGCGCCGCAGCCGAGATCGAGCACGCGGCTGTGGCTGACGGGCTTCAGGTGGGCCAGCGCCTGCCGCAGTTGTTCGAGATCCGCGCCCTGGGCGTGTACGGCGCTGGTCAGATAGGCGCTGGCGGTGGCGCCGAACTGGGCGGCGACGAGTTCTTGCTGTTGCATGAGGGGTGCCTCGTTCTTGTGGAGAGGGGTTGCGATTGCCCTGGGCCCGGGGTTCACGTAATGTAGACCTCGCTTTTTCCCGGTACAAGCCACAGTTTTATCCTGGTATAAGAATCACCACGATGTCTGACGATCCGCTCCAGCTTCCCGCTCCGCCGGCTTCGCGCGACAGCGAACTCGGCGCCTTCCTGCGCAGCCACCGCGAGCGCCTGACGCCGGCCGAGATCGGCCTGCCGGCAGGGCGCCGGCGCCGCACGCCCGGGCTGCGCCGCGAGGAAGTGGCGCAACTGGCGGGGCTCAGTGCGACATGGGTGACGTGGCTGGAGCAGGGCCGGCCGGTGACGATGTCGGCGCGGGCGCTCAACAGCCTTGCGCAGGCGCTGCGGTTGTCGCGGGCGGAGCGCGCCTACCTGTTCGCGCTGGCCGGCAAGCCCGAGCCGCGCGCCGAAACCGATCCGGGCGTGCCACCGGCCCTGCTGGCCAGCGTGCACGCGATTGGCGTACCGGCCTACCTGCTGGACCGCCAATGGACCGCGCTGGCCTGGAACCAGGCGGCCGCCGGGTTGTTCGTGGGATGGCTGGACGAGGGCGCCAGCGAGAAGAACCTGCTGCGCGCGATGTTCCTGTCACCGGGGCTGCAGGCACTGGTGGCCGACTGGCCGCACCGCGCGGCGCGGCTCGTGGCCGAATTCCGCGTGCACAGCCTGCGGCACGCCGAAGACCCGCCGACGCGCGCCCTGATCGAGCAACTGATGGCCGACAGCCCGGCGTTTGCCAACGCGTGGCGTTCGCAGGACGTGGAGGAGCGGCAGGGCGGCCGGCGCGGCTTTCACCATCCGGCACGCGGCCTGATCGCCTTCGAGCAACTGACGCTGGTGCCGCCGGCCGCGCCGGGCATGATGCTGGCGCTGCTGATGCCGGCGGATTGAATTACTTCGGTTGCATCCGGATGGCGCCGTCGAGGCGGATCACCTCGCCATTCATCATCGTGTTGCCGATGATCGCCTGCGCCAGCCGGGCAAACTCGGCCGGGCGGCCCAGGCGCGAGGGGAACGGCACCATCTTGCCGAGCGCGTCCTGCACTTCCTGCGGCATGCCGAGCAGCATCGGGGTTTCGAACAGGCCCGGGGCGATCGTCATGCAGCGCACGCCGTCGCGCGCCAGGTCGCGGGCGATGGCCAGCGTCATGCCCACCACGCCGCCCTTCGATGCCGCATAGGCGGCCTGCCCGATCTGGCCGTCGAACGCCGCCACCGAGGCCGTGTTGATGATGACCCCGCGCTCGCCCTCGGCGTCCGGCGTGTTCTGCACCATCGCGGCGGCGGCCAGCCGGGTCATGTTGAAGGTGCCGACCAGGTTGACGCGAATCGTCTTTTCGAAGGCGTCGAGCGGATGCGGGCCGTTCTTGCCAACCGTCTTCGACGCCACGGCGATCCCGGCACAGTTCACGAGCCCCGCCAGCCGGCCGAGCTTCTGCGCGGCCGCCACGGCTGCCTGGCCATCGGCCTCGGCGCTGACGTCGCATTTGACGAACTGGCCACCCAGCTCCTGCGCCAGCGCGGTGCCGGCTGCCTCGTTGAGGTCGGCGATGACCACCTTGCCGCCCGCCTCCGCCAGCATCCGCGCCGTGCCCGCGCCCAGCCCCGATGCGCCGCCCGTGACGATGAAAACGTTGCCCTGGATCTCCATGCGGTTGTCTCCTGTTGGTGTGTATGGTTTTAGCTTCCGTTTACGTTAACGTAAATTCGCTCTCGGGAGAACACCTCCCAAAACAAAAAAGGCCCAGCCGAAGCCGAGCCTTTTCCGAACCATCGCAGAAACGCCAGATTTACTGCAGCGCCTCGAACACGCTTGCCGTGATCTTGTCCACGTCGCCCACGCCCGAGATCTTGCGATACTGCGGCGGCGCAACCTTGGCCGAGGCGTCGCCCTTGGTGGCCCAGTCGGAGTAGTAGTCGACCAGCGGTCGGGTCTGCTGCGAGTAGACGTCCAGGCGCTTGCGCACCGTCTCTTCCTTGTCGTCGTCGCGCTGGATCAGCGCCTCGCCGGTCTCGTCGTCCACGCCTTCGGCCTTCGGCGGGTTGTAGCGCACATGGTAGGTGCGGCCCGAGGCCACGTGCACGCGGCGGCCGCTCATGCGCTCGATGATCGCGTCGAACGGCACGTCGATTTCGAGCACGTAGTCGATGGCGACGCCGGCTTCCTTCATGGCCTCGGCCTGGGGAATCGTGCGCGGGAAGCCGTCGAACAGATAGCCCTTCTGGCAGTCGGGCTGCTTAAGGCGGTCCTTCACCAGGCCGATAATGATGTCATCCGACACCAGTCCGCCCGCGTCCATCACCTTCTTGGCTTCGATGCCCAGCGGCGTGCCGGCCTTCACCGCGGCACGCAGCATGTCGCCGGTGGAGATTTGCGGAATGCCGAACTTCTCGCAGATGAACTTGGCTTGCGTGCCTTTGCCGGCGCCAGGCGCGCCCAACAGGATCAAACGCATTTACGGGTCCTCAAGGTATTTGAATTCGGTCTGGCGGGGGATAAATGGAGGGTAACGCCGCAACTTGACGCAGGACTTACGCGCGGCGCCGCCCGGCGTGAAGGCCGGGGCAGTTGCCGACGTCCGCTCAGGCGCGGGGCCCGAAGCGCTGCAGCGACTGGCCGGTCTTGTGGACGATGGTCAGCGGTGCGCATCCGGGCGGGCTCGATCTATCTCCCCACCGAGCCTTTTTGGCCGCGCGGGCGGCCAGAGGCTCTGTATCGGCAGGCATTATGCCATGGGCCACCGCCTTTTCGGCCTGCATGCAGGTTGCAGCAGTATGAACTTCAGCGGTTGGCCGCGGTCAATGGCGCCCCGGGAGGCGTCTGGCCAGCCCGTTCAGGGGCCGTCCTGGGCCATGCCCTCGGCCCACAGCGCACGCACGCGTTCGAGGTCGGCCGGCGTGTCGACGCCCGGCGCTGGCGCGGCGGCCGTCACCATCACCCCGATGCGCTCGCCATGCCACATGGCGCGTAACTGCTCCAGCGCCTCCACCAGTTCGACCGGAGAGATCGCCAGCGTCGGAAAGCGCCGCAGGAAGCCCGCGCGATACGCGTAGATGCCCACGTGGCGCAACACCGGCATGGCCGGCAACGCCACCTGCGCCGAGGCGGCGGGCGCGGCGGGCACGCCGGCCCAGGCGTCGCGGGCCCATGGAATCGGCGCCCGGGAGAAGTACAGCGCGCGGCCGGCCTGATCGCAGACCACCTTGACCACATTGGGATTGAAGACATCGGCCGCCTCGGCCAGCGGGTGGGCGGCCGTGGCCATGGCGCAGTCGGGATGGCTGGCCAGGTGCAGCGCCACCTCGTCGATCAGTGTCGGCTCGATCAGCGGCTCGTCGCCCTGCACGTTCACGACGATGGCGTCGTCGGGCAGGCCCAGTCGGGCGGCGACTTCCGCGAGCCGATCGGTGCCTGACGGGTGGTCGGCGCGCGTCAGCACGGCCTCCACGCCATGGGCGGCGCAGGCGGCGGCCACCTCGGGGGCGTCAGTCGCCACCACGGTGCGCTGCGCGGACGAGGCGCGCGCGCGCTCGGCCACGCGCACGATCATCGGGTGTCCGCCGATATCGGCCAGCGGCTTGTTCGGCAGGCGGGTCGAGGCCAGCCGGGCCGGAATCACGACGGTAAAGGCGGGAACGCTCATGGTGCGGATGCCCGTGCCGTTCAGTTGCCGGCGCCGGACGGCTCCACCGGGATCACGCGGCCCGGCACGGACTGGCGGGCCTCGTCGGCCAGCATGACGGGGATCCCGTCGCGGATCGGATAGGCCAGCTTGTCGACATGGCAGATCAGTTCCTGGGCGGCGCGGTCATGTTCCAGCTTGCCCTTGCACAGCGGGCAGACGAGGATTTCAAGCAGCCGGTTGTCCATCCTGGTGTTCCTTGTCTAGGCCGTTCGTCGCACCAGTGGCTTGCCCGGTGGTGACGGGCGTGGCGACGGACGGGTTGCGCGCCAGCACGGCGCGGCGGATTTTGTCGATCAGGCCCGCGTCGATCACGGGCGTGGTGGGCACGACCCAGATCCTCGGGTCGTCAAAGCGCTCGCATTTTACGGCATCCTTCTCGGTGATCAGGATCACGTCGGCGGCGAGCGCGGCGTCGTTGCCGGCGAACGGGTCGTCGGCGAAGTCGTAGTGGTCGGGCAGTGGCAGCGTGGCGGCGGGCGAGACACCGGCGCGGCGCAGGCTGGCGAAGAAGCGCTCCGGGTTGCCGATGCCGGCCGCCGCCAGCACGCGCTTGCCGGCGAAGTGCGAGACCGGGCGCGCCATCGTGGGGTCGTTGAGCTGCCAGGCGTCGTCGAGTTCCAGGCGCATGCCGTAGACATCGGGTTTGTCGGGCGTGGCCTTGAAATTGGGGTCGTTGATCAGCGTGGCGTCGCGCGGGCGGTCCAGCGGCTCGCGCAGCGGGCCCGCCGGCAGCAGCATGCCGTTGCCGCCCATGCGGGCGTCGAACATCACGATCTCGAAATCGCGCTGCAGGCGGTAGTGCTGCAGGCCATCGTCGAGCAGCAGCACGTTGACGCCGGGGTGCGACACCAGCATGGTCTGCGCGCACAGCGCGCGGTCCGGGAAGACCCAGACCGGCACGTCGGTGGCGCGGGCGATCAGCAGCGGCTCGTCGCCGACGTCCGCCGCCTTCGAGTCGGCCTTGACGCGGCGCGGATGCTTCAGCGTCACCCCGTAGCCACGCGACACCACGCCGGGCCGCATGCCGGCCTCGGCCAGCGCCTGGGCCAGCGCAATCACGGCCGGCGTCTTGCCGGTGCCGCCCACGGTGACGTTGCCGACCACGATCACCGGCATCGGCAGCCGCGTGGACCGGAACCAGCCGCGCCGGTAGCCCAGGCGGCGCACGCGTGCGATGACCCCGAACAGCAGCGAGAACGGCCACATCAGCCAGGCGAACCAGCCGCGGTGCTGCCACTGGGCAGTCACGAACTCGGCAAGGGTATGTCGGGGAATGGGCATGAACGGGACCGATGGAAAAGGACGATGCCACCGCAGGGGTGGCACCGGTCGAATGCAGACATTATGGGCACTGCGCAGCGCATGCGGCAAGCGTGCCGTCCATCGGCGCGCCGCGCGGGCCCGGGGCGGCGTCAGCGCTGCCCGGCGGACTGGCTGGCCTGGGTGGCGAACGTCAGCCGCGACAGACCGGCCACGCGGGCCGCTTCCATCACGTTGATCACGGCCTGGTGGGTGGCCTGTGCGTCGGCGTTGACGATGACCACCGGAGGCGGACCATCCGCGGCCGGGCCGGCGGCGTGGCGCAGCTGGTCGGCCAGGCTCGTCACGTCCTTCTGTTCGAGCACCTGCTTGTTGACGGAGTAGACCCCGCGTGCCGAGATCGACACCACGATCTCGGCGGGGCGCTGCTGCGCGCGCTCGGCGTCGGCGGTGGGCAGCTGGATCTGCAGTTCGGTAAAGCGCGAGTACGTGGTCGAGATCATCAGGAAGATCAGGATCACGAGCAGTACGTCGATGAGCGGGATCAGGTTGATCTCCGGCTCCTCGCGCCGCTGGCGGGAACGGAAGCGCATGGCGGGTTTCCGGTGCGCGTCAGGCCCGCCGCTGCGGCAGGATGGCGTCGAGGAACGCGGTGGCGCGGAATTCCAGTTCGGCCACGTAGTCGTCGACCAGGCGGCGGAAATAGCGCCAGAACACCAGCGCCGGGATGGCCACGATCAGGCCGAAGGCCGTGTTGTAGAGCGCCACGGAGATGCCGTGGGCCAGTTGTTCGGGGTTGGCGCCGGTGCCGCCCTGGCTGCCGAAGATCTCGATCATGCCGATCACGGTGCCCAGCAGGCCCATCAGCGGCGCCACCGAGGCGATCGTGCCGAGCGCGTTCAGGTAGCGCTCCAGGTCATGGGCCACGATGCGGCCGGCTTCCTCGACCACGTCCTTGGCCGCGTCGCGCGAGGTCTGCGGCTGCAGCACGACATGGCGCAGGCCGGCGGCCAGCACGCGGCCCAGCGGCGAGTTCTTTTCGAGGTTGTTGACCACGTCGGGCGTGGCCTTGCGCTGCTGCGCGGCGGACAGCGCCTCTTCGTAGAGGCGCGGGGGCAGCACCTTGCTGCGCTTGAGCGAGACAAAACGTTCGACGATCAGCGCCAGCGCTAGGACCGACGCGAGCAGCAGTGGCCAGATCGGCCAGCCGGCCGCTTGAATGATGGAAAACACGTGGACCCCCGAAATCGACGGACGACAGACCCGAAATGGAAACTCGACGGATGACTACGCGGCAGCCTTTGTTGCGCGTCCGGTTCCGGCGGCGCAAGCGGCGATGCTCGAAAAAATTTCAGGCGCCACTCTACCCCGCGCCGATGGCAGCGGCAAGCCACTCCGGCGCGCGCTGTCTGCGGCTTTCCACACCAACGCGGGACAGTCTTGTGGACCGGTTGTGGACAGCCTTCGGAAAAGGCCGCTAACTCCTTGAATGCAAAGGGAGTCACATCGCCTGCCTGTTTTTTGTGCAATCGCCGGAACGGGCGTTTCCGGCGATGCGCCGCCCCCGCTATCCACAGCGAACCGGGACAGTGTTGTGGACCGGCTGTGGACAGTTGTCGGAGAAGCGTGGCAAGTCATTGATCGAAAAGGAGAAAGCTTGCCGTGCCTAAAAAAAGGGCAAGGGCGGACGCAAAAGCCTGAAGGCTGTCAATCAGACAACGCCGCGCTGTCCACATCGGCGCCGGACAGGCTTGTGGACCGCCTGTGGATAAACCCGGGAGAAGCGACGTAAACCCTTGATTGGTATGGGAGGGCAGTGCTTTGCCTAAAAACCGGGCAAAACCGCCCCGGGCGGGCCGCAGCATGGCAGGTTATGCCGGCGGCGCCTTGGCCGTTGCCGGAGAGGGGTTGCGGCGGTGCCGTATACGTTGTCCACAGGCGCGGCCCTTGACAAATCATTTATCCAAAGCTTCTGTGGATAACTTTGTGAACAAGCCGCTTCCGTTTTTGGTAAGTGGTTGACGCGAAAGGTTTTCTCCTACATTGCCTGTTTTTTGGTCCCGTCTGAAAATGCATAAGAATCAAAGGCTTGTACGGAGTGGCGGGGCTGTGGCGGCCGAACACGCGCCATGATCCATCCCTCTTGACATACCCGTTATGCTGTGGACATGTCCATCCCACGCCGCCTGCGCGGTTGTCGCCCATGTCCCAGAACGAGAACCTTTCGCGTTTTGCGCCGTCTCAGCCGCCCGCGCGGACCCGTGAAGTGATTGCGGTCAGCGAACTGAACCAGGCGATTGCCGGCGTGCTCGAACGCAGCTTTCCGCTGGCATGGGTCAGGGGGGAGATTTCGAACTTCACCCGGGCGGCCAGCGGACACTGGTATTTCTCGCTCAAGGATGCGCGCGCGCAAATCCGCTGCGTGATGTTCCGGGGGCGCAACCAGCATGTGGACTTCACGCCGCGCGAGGGCGAGGCCGTGGAGGTGCGCGCGGTGGTGTCGATGTACGAGGCGCGCGGCGAACTGCAACTCGGCGTGGAAGCCATGCGCCGGGCCGGCCTGGGCAACCTCTACGAGGCTTTTCTCCGGCTCAAGGAGAAACTGGCAGAGGCGGGTCTGTTCGATCCCGAACGCAAGCGCGCGATTCCCGCGCATCCGCGCGCCATTGGCGTGATCACGTCGCTGCAGGCGGCGGCCATGCGCGACGTGCTGACCACGCTGCAGCGGCGCGCGCCGCACGTGCCGGTGGTGGTCTATCCGGTGCCGGTGCAGGGGGCGGGCTCCGCCGGGAAGATCGCCGCGATGATCGACAACGCCAACGCGCGCGGCGAATGCGACGTGCTGATCCTGTGCCGGGGCGGCGGCAGCATCGAGGACCTGTGGTCATTCAACGAGGAAGTGGTGGCGCAGGCGATTGCCCGTAGCCGGCTGCCGCTGGTGTCGGGCGTGGGCCACGAGACCGACTTCACGATTGCCGATTTTGTCGCCGACGTGCGCGCGCCCACGCCCACCGGCGCGGCCGAACTGGTCAGCCCCGATCGCGCCCATCTGCTGCAGGCCGCCCGCCGCGCGCGCGACGCGCTGGCCCAGTGCATGGACCGGCAGCTCGAACGCCGCGCGCAGCACCTGGAGTGGCTGTCGCGGCGGCTGCGCAGCCCCCAGGCGCAACTGCAGGAGCGGCGCGCCCGGGTGGACAACCTGGCCCGGCACCTGCGAGCGGCGCTGCGCGACACGGTGTCGGCCCAGCGGCATCGCCATGACGTGCTGGCCATGCGCTGGCGCGCGCTGAAACCCGATACCGGCGCGGCGCAGGCGGCGCTGGGCCGGCTGGCCGCCCGGCTCGACACGGCGGCCGAACGGCGCCACGAGCGTGAAGCGCAGCGGCTGGCGCGCGTGGCCGGCGCGCTCGAACTGCTGGCGCCGCAGCGCACGCTGGAACGCGGCTACGCGGTGCTGCTCGACCCGCGCGGCCACGCGCTGCGCTCGCCGGCCGAACTGCGGGCCGGCAGCATCGTCGAGGCCCATCTCGCCGAGGGCAGTGCAGACCTGGAGATCGCCGGCGTCCAGCCCAAGCTGGGCACGTTTTGAGACTGATTCTCACTCGACGCGGCGCAAACTAACATGACCCCAGGGGGCTTTCCGGCGCCGTTTGCGCGGGTCTGGCAAGTCACCTACAATCGGCAATTCTCCCCACCAAAACCCAGAGACAGAACAATGGAACACAAGCTCCCCCCGCTTCCGTACGCGCATGATGCCCTGGCTCCGCACATCTCCAAGGAGACGCTGGAGTTCCACCATGACAAGCACCACCAGACCTACGTCACCAACCTGAACAACCTGATCAAGGGCACGGACTTCGAGAACGCCTCGCTGGAAGAGATCGTCAAGAAGTCGTCGGGCGGCATCTTCAACAACGCGGCCCAGGTGTGGAACCACACGTTCTACTGGGAATCGATGAAGCCGAACGGCGGTGGCCAGCCCACCGGCGCCCTGGCCGACGCGATCAACGCCAAGTGGGGTTCGTTCGACAAGTTCAAGGAAGAGTTCACGAAGGTGGCCGTCGGCACCTTCGGTTCGGGCTGGGCCTGGCTGGTCAAGAAGGCCGACGGCTCGCTGGACCTGGTGTCCACCTCGAACGCCGCCACCCCGCTGA
Source organism: Cupriavidus agavae (assembly GCF_004217045.1). Classification (GTDB taxonomy): domain Bacteria; phylum Pseudomonadota; class Gammaproteobacteria; order Burkholderiales; family Burkholderiaceae; genus Cupriavidus; species Cupriavidus agavae. Next base: position 2,249,721 of record NZ_SGXM01000001.1, on the reverse strand, counting down.
CGACCGACGCCAAGGCCCTGCTGACCTGCGACGTCTGGGAACACGCCTACTACATCGACTACCGCAATGCCCGTCCGAAGTACGTCGAGGCATTCTGGAACGTCGTGAACTGGGACTTCGCCGCCCAGAACTTCGCCTGAAGCGGCGGCGCGATACTTCGGAAGGTCCGATAGTCCCCCGCGCCAAAGTTGCGAAAAGAGAGCCCTCCGAGTGAGGGCTTTCTTTTTGGCGCCCAGTTCTGCTTCAACGTCTTCTCCCGCACTCCCAGCGTCATGGACAAGCTAGTTGCCCTCAAGACCTTCGTGGAAACCGTGGACGCAAAAGGGTTCTCGGCCGCGGCGCGTCGCATGAACCTCGCCACGTCTTCCGTGACTCGCACCATCGACCAGCTGGAAAGGTCGCTTGGGGCCGTGCTGCTGAACCGATCGACGCGGCAAGTCACCATCACCGAGGCAGGTGCCAGCTACTATCACCACGCGCGCAGAATCCTTGACGCCGTGGAGGAGGCCGACGCCGAAATCGCGGACCGCGGAGATGCGCCGGTGGGTCAACTGCGCGTGTCGCTGCCTGTTGCGTTCGGACGCTGCTGTATATCCCCCTATCTCGGTCAATGGATGGCGCAACATCCACAACTCGAACTGGACGTGCACTTGAGCGACGACATCGTCGACCTTGTCGGAGCAAGAATCGATGTCTCGGTACGCCTTGGCAGTGCCTCGGCCTACGACGAACTCATCGCGCGGGAAGTCGGCGCTTTCCGCCGACTGGTGGTGGCCAGCCCTTCGTACCTGGAGCAACGGCCAGCTATTTCGGACCCGTCTGACCTGGTGGACCATCGTTGCCTGCGTTTCACCTTCGGCTCCCGCGAACAGGTCTGGGCGTTCCGCGAAAGCGGGGCGGAGAAGGACGCCAGCAAACTGGTCGTGCCGGTGCAAGGGCCGATGCGCAGCAACAACATCGAGATTCTGAGGGATGCGGCGCTTGCGGGGCTCGGTATCGGCTTGCTTCCGGATTGGCTGGTCGCCTCGGATATTGCCGATGGTCGGCTGAAACGCTTGTTCAGTGCATGGGAGGTGACGCCAAATCAGTCCAGCTCTACCGTCACGGCGCTCTATCTTCCCAATCACCGAGGGTCCAGGCGCGTGGCCGCCTTCCTTGAGTTCCTGAAGACGCTGCCAGGCCCCACGGGCCTCCACCGGAGTCCGGCGCGCTGAGCGCTATGTCCGGGGCGCAACGTTGTGTTGCGCCCGGTTGCGATTCTCGCAACATCTTCGGATCGGTAACCTCCGTGCATCCCTTCCACTGGAGCACGGAACCATGTCTACCCAGTCCTCCCCGACGCTTGCCAGCGGCGAACATGCACCAATGTCCGCCGGCCTGGTCGGTCTCTTCGCATTGTGCGCGGGCGTGCTGGTCGCCAATCTCTATTACGCACAGCCGATTATCGAGCTGATCGCGCCGGAGATCGGCATGTCGATCGAGCGGGCGAGCGTCATCGTGTCCCTCACGCAGATCGGCTACGCCATCGGACTCTTCTTTCTCGTCCCCCTCGCGGATCTGCTCGAAAATCGCCGCTTGCTGATCATCAGTGGCATCGCTGCGGCGGCAAGCCTGGCGGCTGCGGCATTGTCTTCGCAGCCAAGCATTTTCCTCATGGTGTCGCTGCTGCTCGGGTTGAGCTCGGTGAGCGTGCAGATCCTCATACCGCTGGCCGCGCATCTGGCGCCTGAGGCACTCAGGGGTCGCACTGTCGGCACCATCATGGGAGGCCTGCTTTCCGGGATTCTTCTTTCCCGGCCGCTCTCCAGCATGGCCGCCCAGTGGCTCGGGTGGCGTGCCGTGTTCGTGATTGCTGCAGCGATGACGCTGCTCACGGTCGGCGTCATCGCAGTGACCCTACCTCGTCGCGTCCCCCAGCATCGCGCCAGCTATGCGAGCCTGTTGGCGTCTCTCTGGCACCTGTTCGCGCGCTTCTCGGTCCTGCGTCAACGAGCACTGTTCCAGGGGCTGCTTTTTGCGGCGTTCAGCCTCTTCTGGACTGCGGTGCCCATGGAGCTCGCAGGCCGCCACGGGCTCTCTCAGTCGCAGATTGGCCTGTTTGCCCTGGTCGGGGCGCTGGGCGCCGTGGCGGCCCCCATTGCCGGACGGCTGGCGGATGCCGGACATAGCCGCACCGCTTCCCTGGCTGCCATGGTCACTGCGGCGCTCAGCTTCCTGCCTGGTCTGCTGGGCGGCAGCTTGGCGATCCTGGCGCTTGGGCTGACCGGCGTGTTCCTCGACTTTGCAGTGCAGATGAACATGGTGCTTGGACAGCGCGCGATCTATGCACTGGATGCAGCCAGCCGGGGCCGCCTCAATGCGCTGTACATGACGGCGATCTTTGTTGGTGGCGCGGCAGGATCGGCGATTGCCAGCACGTTGTACACCCGTTTCGGATGGGCTGGCATCGTGGCCACGGGAGGCACACTGGCGCTGGTCTCGCTGGCCGCATTCCTGGCTTCGTCTCGGGGCCAGCAGGTTGCGTGAGGTACCGCACGCCGGGTAGTCCAGAAAAGAGTGCCCTCCATGCGAGGGCTCTCTTGCACTGCGGCCGTCAGTTTCAGGCAGTTGCCTTGGGACTCAACACCGCCTTGCAGGCAATCTCGATCAACTGCGGCGGCATCGCCAGGCGGGAGACGCCAATCAGGTTGCTGGCGCATTGCGGGCGTTCTGTGCCGTACGCTGCCTTGCGAACCTTGCCTGCCACCGCGAAGGCGGCGTCCACATCGAGAACGTAGACCGTTTCTTCGACCACATTGTCCAGCGTTGCGCCGAACCGGCCGAGCAGGGTGGCGAGGTTCTCGTAGGTTGCGCGCATCTGGGCTTCCATGGTGGAGAAGTCGCTCGGCTTGCCGTTCTCGTCAAGCCTGGCCGGCGCGATCAGATTGCCGCTGCTGTCGTGGCTGAGCTGACCGGACACATAGATCTCGTTGCCTACCTGCACGGCTTGCGCATAGCCATATGCGTCTTCCCATGGAACGCCCCAGTAGGCGGTTTTCTTCTCGGGCGAACCCGGTTGCGTGCTCATGCTTACCTCCTTGAGAAATGGCAGCCGCAAAGACCGGCGCCCAGTTTGCAAAAGGGCTTCAGCCTAACATCCAGAAAGCGGTGGTAGCGCGCCAAAACGCGTCTTTTTGCAGCATTTTTTCAAGGAAGAAGACGGCAAGCGCGACCATCGTCCGATCCCGTTACGCCTTTCATCGTAGGCACCCGAGACCTTCGTCGGATCCGGTGGTTGCATGCCGGTGTCTGGTCTCCGCTGCCGCGCGGGAGGTCCGCCGTCAGGCTTCCTCCGTGTTGAACGCGGTCAGGCAATTGAGCTGCAGCGCGCGGATGTTCTCGATCATGAAATCGATGAACACGCGGATACGCGCGGGCAGGTGCTGGCGGCTCAGGTAGCAGATGTAGTGGCCGCGGTCGTCGGGCATGTGGCCGGCCAGCGCCACCACCAGCCGGCCGGCGGCGAGGTGGTCGCAGATCTGGTAGCCCGAGATCTGGGCGATGCCCCAGCCGCGCAGCACGGCGTCGAGCACGAGGTCGGCGTCGTTGAACGTCAGCCGCGCGGTGGGCATGAACTTGCGCACGCGGCCGTCCACCTTGAACTCCCATTCGAAGATGCGGCCGCTGGCAAAGCGGAAGTTGACGCAGTGGTGGCGGGCCAGTTCCTCCACCGTCTGCGGCAGGCCATGCGCCTGCACATAGGACGGCGCCGCGCATAGCGCCATCTGCATCGGAATCAACTGGCGCGCGATGATGCTCGAATCCTCGATGCGGCCGTTGCGGAACGCCACGTCGATCTGCTCGGCAGCGAAGTCGGTGGGCCGGTCGTCGAGCAGCAGGTCCACGGCGACGTCGGGATAGGCCGACATGAACTTGTCGAGCAGCGGCGCCACGACCTTGCGGCCGAAGCCCACCGTGGAGCTGATGCGCACGAGCCCGCGCGGCGGGCCTTCGCGCAGTTCGAGCAGGTCGTTCATGGCGTCGACGATGTGCGTCACGCCCTGGCTGCAGTTATCGAAGAAGCGCTGGCCTTCGCGCGTGAGCTGCGTGGTGCGCGTCGTGCGCAGGAACAGCCGCGTGCTGAGTTGCGTCTCCAGCTTCTGCACGTTGCGGCTGACCGCCGAGCGGCCGATGCCGAGCCGCTCGCCGGCGCGTGCGAAGCTGCCCTCGCTGGCCACGGCCATGAAGGCCATGATCCCCGCGTAGCTGGCGGCGAAGCTGGTCGAGAGGGCGTCGGCGCGGTTCGGCAGGCTTACGCGGAAGCCGCGCTCGGCCGGTTCGACGGAATCGTCCGCGCCGATCTCCTCGTCTGGCTCCGGCAAGGGCTCCATAGTCGACTCCGACTGGTTCTTGTCTGGCATCACTGGGGTTTCCAAAGAAAGACAATGCGGGGCAGGATGGCCGCCAGGCCAGGCTGGCAAAGGCCCGGCGCGGCGGCATGAAATACGTGGGGGCGAGGCACGCATACGTAAGTACTAGAGGCGTGACCGAGTGCATGAGTGAGGTTGGCGGCGCGCGCTGCTAGGCTGCTTGCACGGACAACTTCACTGCAGAGCGTGCCGCCATGGAACCCGCCAACGCCCCCATCCCGAGCCAGCAGCCCGACACCGGCGTGCCATCGCGCGTGTCGCTTTCCGCCGTCTCGGCTGTCTCGGCTGCCGCGGCGCCGCCCGCGGCCACGCCGGTCATGCTGAACCGCCAGCAGATGTACCCCACGCTGTCGGCCGCCGAGATCGCCCGCATCGCGCCCTATGGCAGCGAGCGCACCTGGCAGGCCGGCGCGCACGTGGTGCGTACCGGCGATCCGGCCAACGGCATGATCCTGGTGCTGGCGGGGCGGGTGCGCATCGTGCAGCGCGACGGCGTGGGCGACAGCGCACTGGTGATCGAACACGGCCCCGGTAACTTCCTGGCCGAGATCGGGCAGTTGTCCGGCATGCCCGAACTCGTCGACGCCATTGCCATCGAGGACGTGCGCGCCATCGTGGTGCGCCCGGCCTGCCTGCGCTCGCTGATGGTGGCCGAGGCCGCGCTCGGCGAGCTGATCATGCAGGCGCTGATCCAGCGCCGCGCCGGGCTGATCCAGCGCGGGCGTGGCCCGACGCTGATCGGCCGGGGTGCCGATGCCGCGTTGATCGATCTGCAGGCGCTGCTGCGCCGGCACAACTATCCGTACTCGGTGCTCGACATCGATGCCGACGAGGGCGCCGCCAACCTGCTCGGCAGGTTTGGCGCCGTGCCCGCCGACCTGCCGCTGCTGATTTGTCCCAACGGCACGGTGCTGCGCCGGCCGGACACCACGCAGGTGCTCGCCTGCCTTGGCCTGCTGCCCGAGATCGACGCCACGCTGGTCTATGACGTCGCGATCATCGGCGCGGGCCCGGCCGGGCTGGCGGCGGCGGTCTACGCGGCGTCCGAGGGGCTGCGCGTGATCGTGCTCGATGCGCTGTCGCCGGGCGGGCAGGCGGGCGCCAGCGCGCGGATCGAGAACTACCTTGGCTTTCCGGCCGGCATCTCGGGGCAGGCATTGACCGCCAACGCCTACGCACAGGCACAGAAGTTCGGCGCCCATATCGCCAGCCCGGTGGAAGTGGCGCGGCTCGAATGCGGTACCGTGCACCGGCTCCGGACGCGCGCCGGCGATGTGATCCAGGCGCGTACCGTCATCATCGCCTCGGGTGCCGCGTACCGGCGCCCGCCGATTCCGCATCGCGTCGATTTCGAGGGACGCGGCATCTATTACTGGGCGTCGCCCGTGGAGGCCAAGCTCTGCGCCGGGCAGGAGGTGGTGCTGGTGGGCGGCGGCAACTCGGCCGGCCAGGCGGCGGTGTTCCTGGGCGCGCAGGCGGCCCATGTGCATGTGGTGATTCGCGGGGCGAGCCTGGAGCAGAGCATGTCGCGCTACCTGATCGACCGCATCGCCGCGCAGCCCAACATCACCGTGCATGCGCGCACCGAGGTAGCCGACCTGGGCGGCGACGATCATCTGGCGGAGGCCGTGCTGCGCCATTGCGATACCGGCCAGCGCCGCACCATGCCGGTGGAGCACGTATTCCTGTTCACCGGCGCCGAGCCCAATACTGGCTGGCTGGGCGGGTGCCGCGTGGGGGTGGATGCCAAGGGCTTCGTGCTGACGGGAACCCAGGCTGGCCTGCCCACCCATACGCTGGAAACCTGCGTGCCGGGCGTGTTCGCCATCGGCGACGTGCGCTCGGGCTCGACCAAGCGCGTGGCCACGGCCGTGGGCGAGGGGGCCGCTGTGGTGTCGCAGATCCACGGCTACCTCGCCGCGGCGCAGGAAGCCGCCTGAGGCGCCGGCGGCAACGGTGTGCACGGCAGGCGCACCACGAAGCGGGCCCCGCCGCCCGGCTGGTTCTCGGCGTGGATGCTGCCGCCATGGTTGGTGACGATGCGGTGGCAGATCGCCAGCCCCATGCCCATGCCGTCGCGCTTGGTGGTGTAGAAGGCGCGGAACAGCGTATCGGCAACGTCCGGCGCGATGCCGCATCCGGCATCGGCAATGGTGATCTCGGCCCACTCTCCGGCCACGGCCAGCGTGACGGCGAGGCGGCGCGTCCCGGGCGGGCAATCGGCCATGGCTTCGAGCGCGTTCAGCAGCAGGTTCAGGAACACCTGCCGCAGCGCCGTCGGATCGGCGGTGACCGATACATCCTCGGAAGGGAGTCCGACGTCGGGCCTGAGCTGCATCCGGCGCAGTTCATCGTCCAGCCAGCGGATGGTGTCGCGCAGCAGCGCCCCGAGCGCCAGCGGTGCACGGGGCCGGGGGGCGGCCGAGGGCGGCGAGGCCAGCGAACGCAGTTCGGAGAGCACGGTGGCTGCCCGCTGGGCGTCGCTGACCATGCGTTCGAGCGAGGCGATGGCGGCGGCGGTGTCGGGTTCGTCCTGGCGCATCCAGCGCAGCGCTGCCTGCCCGCGCGTGACCACCGACGCCACGGGCTGCATGGCCTCGTGGACGATCATGGCGACGGACCGCCCCAGGATGCCGAGGCGGTTCACGTGTTCGGGCTGCATCGGCTGACGGCCTAGGTTGCCGGCGTGCACAGCCGGCCGTGCCCGCTCTTGCCCACCATCGCGAGACGTGCTGGATTCATGCTCGATTCCTTACTGTCGACTGGCTGCGAGGCGCCGCGCGCCGCGCCCGCCTAAGTACTCACCCTGACCAAATTACGGCAAGAAGATGGTAATAACGCGTGCATTTGCCGTAAATGACAGCGTTCCCTTGTTTACTGCCAGATCAGAGGCAGACTTCGCCACGTTTGGCAGGTTTCGGGGCCGATTGGTGAGTTCGAGGAAACGCCGCCTCCCTCCGAGCCGTCTTGTGACCGGTATCGGCGCTCACTAGACTTTCTCTTCATCGTGCCCCTGGGCGCTCCCGATTCGACGATGGAGGAAGACGTGGTCCGTGTGTCCCACCACCTGCCCGCAGAAGGCATGCCGGTCCCGTCCTGGCGCTGGCGCCCACCGTCAGGGGGAGCGATTGCCGGGGCATGTCTGCTTGACGTAACATCCGGTACTTACCGCCCCGCCCACCATGGATCCCAATCTGCCCCCAGTCTCCGGGACCGCTGAAGACATGCCACGCAACATTCTGTTTGTGGCATATCCCGATGTCAGCCTTCTCGACCTTGCCGGACCCCAGACCGTGTTCTGGGCCGCCAGCAACTACGCGCGTGCGCGCGGCATGGCCGGCTACCGCTGCCTGACGGCGAGCTATGCGGGCGGCACCATGTCGAGCGTGGAGGGCACCGTGATGCAGACCCAGTCGCTGTGCGAGTGGGACCCGCGCGTGATCGATACCGTGATCGTGCCGGGCTCGCCCGACATCCTCCAGGTGGCGCGCAACTCCGCGCCGCTGATCGCGTGGCTGCATACGGTGTCCGGCAGCGTGCGGCGCGTGGCCTCGGTGTGCAGCGGGGCGTTCCTGCTGGCCTATGCGGGCCTGCTCGACGGCAAGCGCGCCACGACCCACTGGGCCATGCTCGACCGCTTCAGGGAGCTGTTTCCCACGGTGGACCTCGATCCCGAGGCGATCTTCGTGCAGCAGCAGAACCTGTGGACTTCGGCTGGCGTGACCACCGGCATCGACCTGGCGCTGGCCATGGTGGAGGCCGACTACGGGCACGAGGTGGCGCTCAACGCCGCCAAGGAACTTGCGGTGTACATGAAGCGCCCGGGCGGCCAGCCGCAGCTCAGCGAGATCCTGATCTCGCAGAGCCGCCAGGTGCCGCTGTTCGAGACGCTGCACCTGTGGATCGTGCAGAACCTGTCGCGCCAGGCGCTCGGCGTGGAGCAGTTGGCCGAGCATGTCGGCATGAGTCCGCGCAACTTTGCCCGGGTCTACAAGGAAAAGACCGGCCGCACGCCGGCCAAGGGCGTGGAGCACTTCCGCATGGAGGCGGCGCGCCGGCTGCTGCAGGACCCGGCGCGGCCCATCGACCAGATCTCGCGCGAATGTGGCTTCGGCAGCGAGGAGCGCATGCGCGTGGCGTTCCAGCGGCACTTCGGGCTGTCGCCGAGCGAGTACCGGCTCAAGGTCAACCGCTAGCCGGCTGCCATCCCGTCCCTCCGCCCAGGCACCGCGATTGGTGCGAAATGGGAAACACCGTGCGCCTTGCGTCGGTCTGGTGCATGCCTGGGCCAATGCCTAGCATGAGCGTGGAGTCATTCCACATTTCCCAGACGGAGGCGCATCATGAAAATCGTAGTGATCGGCGGTACGGGCCTGATTGGCAGCAAGGTCGTGGCCCGGCTCAAGGAACACGGCCACGAGGTGGTGGCCGGTGCGCCCAGCACCGGCGTCAATGCGCTGACCGGCGAAGGGCTGGCCGCGGCGCTGGCTGGCGCCAGCGTCGTGGTCGATGTCGCCAACTCGCCCTCGTTCGAGGACAAGGCCGTGCTCGACTTCTTCCAGACCTCGGGCCGCAACCTGGCCGAGGCCGAGAAGGCCGCCGGGGTGGCGCACCATGTGGCGCTGTCGGTGGTGGGGACTCACAAGCTCGAACAAAGCGGCTACTTCCGCGCCAAGAACGCCCAGGAGGGGCTGATCCGCCAGGCGGGTATCCCGTACACGATCGTGCGCGCGACGCAGTTCCTCGAATTCCTCGGCAGCATCGCGCAGTCGGCGGGCGGGGACGACACGATCCGCCTCACACCGGCCCTGATCCAGCCGATTTCCTCCGACGACGTGGCGCTGGCCGTGGCCGACGCTGCGCTGGCAGCGCCCGTCAACGGCATTGTGGAGATCGCTGGTCCCGAAAAATACCGGCTCTGCGACATCGTGGCGCGCTATCTGAAGGCCACCGGCGACGCGCGCACCGTGACCGCCGATCCGGCCGCGGGCTACTTCGGCGCCCCGCTGGAGGAAAGCTCGCTGGTGCCCGAGGGTGCCGCGCGGCTTGGCCGCGTCGGCTTCGAAGAATGGATGCGCACCAACCAGAAGAAGTAGACCGCACCGCACAGGAGACTTCATGGAAAAGGAAGAGAGCCTGCAACCCCCGCCACTGAGCCTGCTTGACCGCTTCCGGGGCGAGAGCTTTACCTCGCTCTACACGACCACGGTCACGGTCTCGGGCGGCGAAGCCAGCCATGGCCGCGCCTCGGGCGTGGCGCGTTCCGACGACGGCAACCTGCTGCTCGACCTGCGCCTGCCGGCGGCGCTGGGCGGGCCGGGCGGCGGCACCAATCCCGAGCAACTGTTCGCGGCGGGGTTTGCCGCGTGCTTCCACGGCGCGCTGAGCCTGATCGTCCGGCGCGAGCGCCTTGACGTCGAAGGGATCTCGGTCGCCGTGCAGGTGGCGTTCGGGCGCGACCCGGTCGATGGCGGCTATGCGCTGGTGGCCGACGTGCGCGTGCGGCTGCCCGGCGTGGACAAGGTGCTGGCCGAGGAACTCGTGCGCGATACCGAGCGCATGTGCCCGTACGCCAAGGTGGCGCGCGAGGGCATGCACTGCGTGGTGACGGTATCGAACTGAGCGGCTGTTGCGATTGGTGCGCGGCGGGCAACAGCGTTGACACCCTGGCGGTACTTCCGCCGCGCCGCGCCGCCACCTACGATGCATTCCACGCGATGCATGACCGCATCGCCCCATCGTCCACCAGGAGAGACCATGACGCAACGTAGCAACTTCTTCGAGCAATCCCCGGAACTGTCGCGCAAGCTCATGGAGCTGAGCGCGCTGTTCCAGAAGACCACGATCGAGCCGCATATCCGCGAGCTGGTCGAGATCCGCGCATCGCAGCTCAACGGCTGCGCGTTCTGCGTGGACATGCATACCAAGATGGCCAAGATCCACGGCGAGCGCGAGCTGCGCCTGTACCACGTGGCCATCTGGCGCGAGTCCACGCTGTTCGCCCCGCGCGAGCGTGCCGCGCTGGCCTGGACCGAGGCCGTGACGCATCTGGACGCGCACGGCGTGTCCGACGAAATCTTCGAGCGCGTGCGCACGCAGTTCAGCGAGAAGGAACTGTCGGACCTGACGTTCCTGGTCGGCTCGATCAACACGTGGAACCGCCTGAACGTGGCGTTCCGCATCGTGCCGGGATCGTCGGACAAGGCGTTCGGCCTCGACAAGGCCGGCCTGGAGTGATGCCATGAAAGCGCTCGTATCCATGACCTCGGCACTGGCGCTGTCGGTGCTGATGGCGGCACCGCCGGCCCGGGCCGCGACGGACGACGTGCAGGTCAAGGACCTGATCGTGAAGCCGCTGCCGGACTATCCCGGCAAGGAAGGGCAGATGATCGTCGTGGAGTACGGGCCCGGTGCGGCCGATCCCGTCCACCGCCACGACGCGCACGGCTTCATCTACGTGCTCGAAGGCAGCATCGTGATGGGTGTGAAGGGCGGCAAGGAAGTCACGCTGAAGCCCGGCGACACCTTCTACGAAGGCCCCGACGACATCCACACCGTGGGCCGCAACGCCAGCAAGACCAAGCCGGCGAAGTTCGTCGTCTTCCTGCTCAAGAAGCAGGGGGCGCCGATCCTGACGCCGGTCAAGTAGCCCGTCTGTCCCTTGGCGCGGCCGTGCTGGCCGCGCCCACTCCACCTGTGATTCCCGCCTTTGTCTGCCGGCGCCACGGCGCCTCCGGCAGGGGGGCGCTCGTTCCGCATTCGCCGAAACCGCCAACTGGCATCGGTCCACCTTGAATTTGTGAGGAAAACACCATGACTCGAAAGATCCTGATCGTCGGCGGCGGCTTTGCCGGACTCTGGTCGGCCCTGGGCGCCGCGCGCGTGCTCGACCTGCAGCGCAAGGCGGCGCACGACGTGGAGATCACGCTGGTCTCGCCGCGCGCCGAGATCCACATCCGCCCGCGCCTGCACGAAACCCACCCCGAGCAGATGGCCGTGCCGTTCCTGCCGCTGCTCGATGCCGTGGGCGTGAAATTCATCGAAGGCACCGTGGAGCGCATTCACCCGGCCGACCACAGTGTCGATATCGTCACGGCCAGCGGCCAGACCGTGGCGTTCACGTTCGACCGCCTGGTGCTGACCAGCGGCAGCCGGTTGTTCCGCCCGCCGCTGCCCGGCCTGGCCGAGCACGCGTTCGCCGTGGACCAGCTCGATGAGGCCGTGAAGCTGCGCGAGCATCTGGAAGGGCTGGCGGCGAAGCCCGAGACCGCCGCGCGCAATACATTCGTGGTGGTGGGCGGCGGCTTCACGGGTCTCGAAGTGGCCACCGAACTGCCCGAGCGGCTGCGCAAGATCTTCGGCGATACCATGCGTCCGCGCATCGTGATCGTGGAGCGGGCCGACGCGATCGGCCCGGACCTGGGCCCGGGTCCGCGCCCGCAAATTCTCGAGGCCCTCGAACAGCTGAACATCGAGACGCGCATCGGTGGCGGCGTGGTGTCGTTCGATGCCAACGGCGTGGTCACGGCCACGGGCGAGCGCATCGACGCCGCCACGGTGATCTGGACCGGCGGCATGGTTGCCAGCGCGCTGGCCGCGCAGGTGGTGCCGGACGTAGACCGCCAGGGCCGCCTGGAGGTGAGCGAGGACCTGCGCGTGACCGGTGTGAAAGATGTCTTCGGTGCCGGCGACGTGGTCAAGGCGCTGACCGACGACGACGGCCATTACTCGCTGATGTCGTGCCAGCACGCGCTGTTCATGGGCCGCTTTGCCGGCTACAACGTGGCTGCCGACCTGCTCGGCCTGCCCACCAAGACTTATCGCCAGCCGTTCTACGCCACCTGCCTGGACCTGGGTGCCTGGGGCGCGGTGTACACGGAAGGCTGGGAGCGCGACGTCCAGCTCGTGCGGGCCGAGGGCAAGGAACGCAAGATGCTGATCAACACGCAGTGGATCTATCCGCCCGCCGCCGAGCGCGAGCAGGCGCTGGCCGCCGGCGACCCCGACATCAGCTACGCCTGACGCCGTAACGCAGACGAAGACAGGATTCATCCCGTTGGCCGGCGCCTTCTCCTCCGGGGGCGCCGGCTTTTTTTCGTCTGCCGCCAGCCGCCGGCGATTGGTGCGCATCCGGAAACGCCGCTTCCCCCCCGTGTGTCTTGTGACGCGCGGCGCCGGTGCCTAGACTTGCTGACATAAAGTCGTATGGCCGATGCAACATATTTCTCCGAGCCGTACGGCGCTCGATCTCAAGTCCATCCCGTACATCGGAGTCCATCGTGAAAGCCTTGCCCTCGCTCCCCAATGGCCGCGCGCCCAGCGAACCTGTGGTCTATGTCGTCGACGACGATGTCGGCATGAACGACGCCGTGCAGGACCTGCTTCGCTCCGTGGGCCTGCGCACCCGTGCCTTTCTGTCGGCCGACGCGTTCCTGGCGGCTTCGCTCGATACGGCGCCCGGCTGCGTGGTCATGGATGTACGGCTGCGCGGCACCAACGGGCTCGACGTGCAGCGCGAGATGGAGCGGCGCGGCATGTGCCTGCCGGTGGTGTTCATCACCGGCCATGGCGATATCGAGATGTCGGTGCGCGCCATGAAGGCAGGCGCGGTGGATTTCCTGCCCAAGCCGTTCCGCGACCAGGACCTGCTCGACGCGGTAGCCGAGGGCATTGCCGCGGACCGCAAGAAGCGCCATGTCCTGCAATGCAGCGACGATCTGCGCTCGCGCCTGGCCACGCTCAGCGACCGCGAGCGCGAGGTCATGACGCTGGCGGCGTCGGGGCTCATGAACAAGCAGATTGCGGCCACCATCGGCATCAGCGAGGTGACCATCAAGATCCATCGCAGCCGGGCCATGCGCAAGATGGCGGCACGGACGTTTGCCGACCTGGTGAAGATGGCGCTGGAGCTGGAAATGCCGCTGCTGCTGCGCGAGACCGCATCAGCCGGCAGCTCGCGCCGCGAGAGGGGTGCGACGCCGCAATGGGCGGCGCCGGGGTATTGAGCGGATCAGCCGGCGTCTGGCCGGCGATGGATGTCGTGCGAGACGAAGGGTTCGTCGTGCGGCGGCATCGCCAGCCATTCCGGGTGCCGCAGGGTGTCGCGGATATCGTCCAGTCCGCTCGTCCAGTGCTCGCCCATCGTCAGCGGACCAAACTGGAAGTCCTTGGCACTGCCTTCGAACGGCTTGTCGCGGTAGATCAGCTGGATCACATTGGCGCGTGCGTCGCAGGCGCTCTCCGCCGCGCGCCGGTAGGCGGCAGTGTTGCGCTGCTCTGGCGGCACCAGCGACAGCACGTCGTCGAGCAGGCGGCGAAAGTGCTGCTGCTCGCTCATGTAGTCGGTGATGAAGCGCGTGCGGCTGGAGTACTGCACGTCTTTCAGGCGCGTGGCCACGTCGGCCAGCGTGTGCGGCAGCGGGCCGCGTGCGCTCCACAGGTCGACCTGGAAGATCAGCGCGTGGCGGCGCGGCCTGGCTTTCAGGATGGCGGAGAGCGGCGTGTTCGAGACCAGGCCGCCGTCCCAGTAATACTCGCCGTCGATCTCCACGGCCGGAAAACCGGGTGGCAGCGCGCCCGAAGCCATGAAGTGCTCGGGCTCCAGGCGGATCTGCGTGTTATCGAAGTAGACGAAGTTTCCGTTGCGCACGTTGACGGCCCCGACCGAGACGCGCAATTCCCCGGGCCGGTTGATGCGGTCGAAATCGGCAAAGCGTTCCAGCGTGGCCTTGAGCGGCGTGGTGTCGTAGTAGCTCGCGGTATGTGCCGTGGCTGGCTGGGCAAAGCCCGTGGGCCACAGGCGCGGCGAGAAAAAGCCGCGCTGGCCTTCTACAAGCGCCCGCGCGGCCTCGACGCCATCGAACCAGACGCGCAGCGGATCGGGCCAGTGCTGCGCGCTCTCGGCCACCATCTCGTACGGGAACAGGCTCGGCAGCCACGGCTGCCGGCAGATATGCGCCCAGAACTCGCGCAACCGTGCCACGCGCTGGCCGGGCGCGTTACCCGCGATGATCGCTGCATTGAGCGCGCCGATGGAGATGCCGGCGACCCAGTCAGGCTCGATGCCGGCCTCGGCCAGCCCCTCGTAGACACCCGCCTGATATGAGCCCAGGGCGCCGCCGCCCTGCAGCACCAGCGCCTTGACGGCATAGCCCTTGTCGATCTCGGGACGCGTGCCGACGGCACCCGAGGAGCCGTGGCGCGGTGGTTTTTCATGAAACATGTTGGAATTCCTGTACTGGCGCCGGCGCCGGCAGCTCCCCGCTTCCGCGGGACGGGAGGGGGAGCCGGCCACGGCGCGGTGCGCCATTGCCTTACTGCATGAACCATCCGTGACTGACAACGAACGACTGTCCCGTCAGTGCATTGGAAGGGAAGGCGCTCAGGAACAGCGCGGTCTGTGCCACGTCGTCCACGGTGGTGAAGACCCCGTCCACTGTGCCGCCCAGCATCACGCGGCGCACCACTTCTTCCTCGGTGATACCGAGTTCGCGGGCCTGCTCGGGAATCTGCTTGTCGACCAGCGGCGTGCGCACGAAGCCGGGGCAGATCACGTGCGAGCGCACGTTATGCTCGCCGCCTTCCTTGGCCACCACGCGCGCCAGGCCCAGCAGGCCGTGCTTGGCGGCCACGTAGGCACACTTCAGCGGCGAGGCCTCGTGCGAATGCACCGAGCCCATGTAGATCACGGTGCCGCCGCGGTTGTCGCGGTACATGTGCCGCAGCGCGGCGCGCGTGGTCAGGAAGGCGCCGTCGAGGTGAATCGACTGCATCCGCTTCCAGTGGGCAAAGCTGTATTCGTGGATCGGATTGACGATCTGGATGCCTGCGTTGGACACGAGGATGTCCACGCCTCCGAACCGCTCGGCCACACGCTCGGTGGCAGTATCGACGGCCTGCTCGTTCGTGACGTCCATCGCCACGCCCATGGCAATGCCGCCCTTGGCCTCGATGCCCCGGGCCACGCTGGCGGCAGCGTCTTCATTCAGGTCCGCAATGGCGACTGCGGCGCCCTCGGCGGCCAGCAGTTCCGCGATGGCGCGGCCGATACCGCTGGCGGCGCCCGTGACGATGGCCGATTTGCCTTGAAGCTTCATGTTGCTCTCCGGATGGGTGCCCGGCCTCCCCGACGGATGCCGGTGCGAAAAAGGGGAATCAGGTTTCAGGACTGCAGGTAGTCGTAGACCACTTCGCCCAGGCCGAGCGTGAGGTCGGCGACGTAGTGCCTGGCATCGATGACTTCGAGCACGGGCAGTTGGGCGACCGGGGCCAGCGCGTGCGGAAACAGCGACAGCGCGGCGGGACCGGTCCAGGCGCCCTTGACCTCGACATCCTTGAGGAAATAGCAGACCAGCTCGCAGATGCGCGCGGTGCCGTCGACATGCGGGAGGATCTTGAGCAGGTAGTTCGGTGTCGTGGCCAGGGATTGGCGCAGCCGGTCGCTGTCGATGCACTGGTGCTTGTAGCCCATCGTGCCGGTGGCCACGCGCACCGGGCCATAGTCGAGCGTGCCGACCAGCGTATCGGCCTCGATCGACAGGCGGGGGCTGGCCAGCTTCTTCGGAAAGCCCCACAGCTCGCGTCCGGCCGCCAGCGGCGGGTGGTCGTCAAGGAACATCGCGTGCGTGTAGTTGCCGGTCCGGCCCTGGTATGTGACCGGAATCACCTGGCCCGACTCGGTGTAACTGCCGAAGCCCGTGGAATCGGGCATGCGGATGAATTCGTAATGCACGACGGGTTCGGCCACTTCGAGCGGCTCGGGAACCACCTGCCGCAACAGCGCAGGATCGGTGCGGTAAGAGACGACGAAGTACTCCCGCTGCAGGAACCGGTACGGTCCCTTCGGATAGGCCGGGCTGACCAGCGGCGTGGCATACGCGCGCTCCCGGATGGTCTGGACGTCCATGTCGCAGCCTCCTGACAATGCCGCGCCGTGACGCCGCTGTCCCCATGACAGCGGCCCGTCACGGCGCGGGACCATTCTCGGAGGCCGGGCCCCACGTCACCATTACACGTCGGTATCGACCGGTGGATGCTTTTGTATGATCGGGTGGGTGGGGAGTATGAGGGTCACGAAGGCGGCGCGGCGATACGTTCACATTCGGCGCCGCAGGCCGAAAAAACCCCGGCATCGGCCGGGGTTCCCAGTGCTACATGGTTCAGGTGGACCTCACTGCGCGGTCCACCCTCCATCCATTGCCCACGCTGCGCCGCGTACCTGGTCGCCCATGGCCGAGCACAGCATCAGCACGAGGTTGCCGAGTTGCTCCGGGGTGACGAACTGGCCCGATGGCTGCTTGTCGGCGAGCAGGCGCGCCTGGGCGGCGTCGGCGGTGATGCTTTCGCGCTGCGCGATGGCGTCGATCTGTGCGGCAACCAGCGGCGTCAGCACGAAGCCGGGGCAGATCGCGTTGCAGGTCACGCCGGTGGCGGCGGTCTCCAGCGCGGTGACCTTGGTGAGGCCGACCAGGCCGTGCTTGGCGGCCACATACGCCGACTTGCCGGCCGAGCCGACGAGTCCGTGGACCGACGCGATGTTGACGATGCGGCCCCAGTTGCGCGCGCGCATGCCGGGCAGGGCCAGGCGCGTGGTGTGGAAGCCCGAGGTCAGGTTGATGGCGAGGATGTCATCCCATTTGCCGACCGGGAACTCGTCCACCGGCGCCACGTGCTGGATGCCGGCGTTGTTGACGAGGATATCCACGCCGCCGAAGCGCTCCTGCGCCAGCGCGAACATGGCCTCGATCTCGTCGGGGCGGCGCATGTCGGCGGAGTGGTGCACGGCCCGGGCACCGGTGGCGGTGATGGCCGCCAGCGCCGCGTCCACGTCGCCGAAGCCGTTCAGGACGATGTTGGCGCCGGCCCGGGCCAGCGACTCGGCGATGCCGAGGCCGATGCCGCTCGTGGAGCCGGTGACCAGGGCGGTCTTGCCTTGCAGATCGATCATGGAGAACTCCTCAGACAAGGCCGGTCATGTAGAACACGGCGATCACGAAGAAGACGGCCAGCGTCTTGATCACGGTGATGGCGAAGATGTCGCGGTACGACTCGCGGTGTGTCAGCCCGGTCACCGCCAGCAGCGTGATCACCGCGCCGTTGTGCGGCAGCGTATCCATGCCGCCGCTGGCCATCGACACCACGCGGTGCAGCACTTCCAGCGGGATCTGCGCGGCGTGGGCGCCCTGGATGAACGTTTCGGACATTGCGGCCAGTGCGATGCTCATGCCGCCCGACGCCGAGCCCGTGATGCCGGCCAGCGTGCTGACCGAGACGGCGGCGTTGACCAGCGGGTTCGGAATGCTGCGCAGTGCGTCGCTGACCACCAGGAAGCCCGGCAGCGCGGCGATCACGCCGCCGAAGCCGTACTCCGATGCCGTATTCATCGACGCCAGCAGCGCGCCGCCCACGGCAGCCTTGGTGCCTTCGGCGAAACGCTGGCGCACGGTGCCAAACGCGGTCACCAGCACCACGAGGATGCCCAGGATCAGCGCGCCCTCGACGGCCCAGATGGCGGTCACGCTGGCGATCTTGGTTTCCACCGGTTTCGGCAGGCCCGGCAGCGACACGCTGTGCGCCTGGCCGTACCAGAGCGGAATCATGCGCGTGAGCCAGAAGTTCGACACACCGACCACGATCAGCGGCAGGATGGCCAGCCACGGCGGCGGCAGCTTGCCGCCTTCCATGCGCGTGGGTTCGTTGACGAGGTTGGTGCCGTAGCCCTCGCCGCGCGCCGCAGCGGCGCGGCGGCGCCATTCCAGGTACGACAGGCCCACCACGATGATGAACAGCGAGCCGATCACGCCGAGCACCGGCGCGGCCCACGACGTCGTGTTGAAGAACGTGGTCGGAATGATGTTCTGGATCTGCGGCGTGCCCGGCAGCGAATCCATGGTGAACGAGAACGCGCCCAGCGCAATGGCGCCCGGCATCAGCCGCTTCGGGATATTGCTCTGGCGGTACAACTCGGCGGCGAACGGGTACACGGCGAATACCACCACGAACAGCGACACGCCGCCGTAGGTCAGCAGCGCGCAGACCGCCACGATCACCGCATTGGCGCGCGAGCGGCCGATGTAGCGGATGGCGGCGGCCACGATGGCCTCCGAGAAGCCCGACAGTTCGATGACCTTGCCGAACACGGCGCCGAGCATGAACACGGGGAAGTACAGCTTCACGAAGCCGACCATCTTCTCCATGAAGATGCCGGTAAAGACGGGGGCCACGGCCGACGGGTCGGTCAGCAGCACGGCGCCCAGTGCCGCAAGCGGTGCGAACAGGATCACGCTGTAGCCGCGATAGGCGGCAAACATCAGAAACGCCAGCGCGGCGATGACAACGACAAAAGACATGGGGTCTCCATTGCTTGTTCTTGGATGCGGCCGGCGGCATGCGTGATGCCGGTAGCCGCCTTGGCAAAGCTTCCCCTGTGAAGATGACAAGGGGACGCTTGCTTAGCAGGGTCCGTGCCACACCCGAGAGTTACGAAAACGGCGCCAGAAGTGTAGTTCCAGTGGCCATGTCTCTTCTTTGAGACAAAACAAGGGGCGCGCAAGACCTGAAAATCTCCAATGTGAGACACTTCGCGTCTCGAATCCGAGACCCAACAAGAAGCAACAAGAAAAGAGACATCGGCCATGCAAAAAATTGCCGAGCCAGGCGGCGGCCTGCTGTTCGATTACGACGACGTGGCGCGCCGCGCGATGGAATCGCTGTTCCGGACGTTTGAAAACTTCAGCGAAGGCACCTTCGTGGTGGACGAGCTCGCCCGGGTGGTCTGGATCAACAAGCGCTACGCGGCGCGGTTCGGTTTCACTGACCCCGAGGCGGCAATCGGGCTGGACTGCGAGCAGGTCATCCCGAACAGCCTGATGCGCGAGGTGGTGACCACGGGCAAGCCAATCCTGCTGGATCTGCTGGAAACCGACCGGGAGCCGATGATCGTGACGCGGCTGCCGATCAAGGACGACGCTGGCCGGATCATCGGCGGCGTGGGGTTCGCCCTGTTCGACGAACTCAAGGCGCTGACCCCGATCTTTGCCCATTACTCGCGCGCCCAGGCCGAACTGGCCGCCGCGCGGCGCTCGCTCGACCATGCGCGGCGCGCCAAGTACACGTTCGCCAGCTTCGTCGGCACCAGTCCCGCCGCGCAGGAGGTCAAGCGCCAGGCACGCCGGGCCGCGCTGGCGGAGTCGCCGGTGCTGCTGCTTGGCGAGACCGGCACCGGCAAGGAACTGCTGGCGCATGGCATTCACGCAGGCTCGGCGCGCGCTGAACAGCCGCTGGTCACGGTCAATGTGGCGGCCATTCCCGAGACGCTGCTGGAGGTGGAATTCTTCGGCGCGGCGCCGGGCGCCTATACCGGCGTGGACCGCAAGGGCAGGGTAGGCAAGTTCGAACTGGCCGATGGCGGCACGCTGTTCCTCGACGAGATCGGCGACATGCCGCTGGCGCTGCAGAGCAAGCTGCTGCGCGCGCTGCAGGATCACGAGTTCGAGCCGCTGGGGTCGAACCGCATCGTGCGCAGCGATGTGCGGATCATTGCCGCCACCTCGGCGGACCTGCCGGCGCTGGTGGCCGCCGGCCAGTTCCGCGCCGACCTGTTCTACCGGCTCAACGTGCTGTCGATCGACCTGCCGCCGCTGCGCGAGCGCCGTGCCGACCTGCTGCCGCTGGCCTACGCGATCATCGAGGAACTCTGCCTGCGTGCCGAGCGCCACCCGATCGGGCTGCGCGACGATGCGCTGACGCTGCTGCACGACTACCACTGGCCCGGCAACGTGCGCGAACTGCGTAACGTGCTGGAGCGCGTGGTGCTGATGTGCGACGAGGACTTTGTCGATGCGGAGGTGTTGGGGCCGTTGCTGGGGTCGCGGCGGGGGACGGCAGGTATCGATGCGCCGTCTCTCAACCCCGGCCGCTCTTTCGCAGGCGAGCGAGGGGAGAACACCCACGGCGTCGCCGATGCTGGCGGTTTGCTCCCCGCTCCCGCTTCCGCGAGCGGGAGTGGGTCCGGGGATGAGGGCAAGGCGTCCCGGTCTCCGACCACGCCCGGATCCGCCCCCACCACCTACGCCGACGCCCTCGCCGATTTCGAAGCCGCCTTCCTGGCCCAGGCACTGGACGCCTGCGACGGCCGCGTCGCGGACGCCGCCGCCCGCGTCGGCATCAGCCGCGCCGCCTTCTACAAGAAGCTCGCCGCGGCGCGCGCCCGGGGCAGCGTCACGCCGGCGTGCTAACGTCGCGCGAGCGCCACAGGTCAAAGGTCACAGGAGAGTTCATGCAATCGGGCATTGTCGAAGCCGGCTATGGATCCGACCCGGTCGGGCTGATCAGCGGTTTCCTGTTCGTACCGGGCCAGCCGGTCCGCGAGATCGATTCCCGCGAGGCAGCGGGCTGGCTGCAGGCCCAGGCGACCACGCCGGCAGCCAGCGCGGGCCAGCCCGTCGCGCAGCCCTTCGTCTGGTTGCACTTCAACCTCGCGCACAGCGCCTGCGAACGCTGGATGCGCGGCCAGCTCGGCTTGCCCGACGATTTCTTCGAAGCTCTGCGCCAGGGCTCGCATTCCACGCGCATCGAACGCCAGGACGCCGCGCTGCTGGCCGTGGTCAATGACGTGATCTACAACTTCGGCGTGACCTCGACCGACATCGCCACGATGTGGGCCCATGCCGACCACCGGCTGCTGGTCACGGCCCGCGCCCGGCCGCTGCGCTCGGTGGACCGCCTGCGGGCGGCGGTGCGACGGGGCGAATCGTTCCGCTCGCCGCTCGATCTGGTGGTGCACCTGCTGCGCGACCAGGCCGACGTGCTGGTGCAGATCGTGCGCGAGACCGGCGTCAATGTCGACCAGATCGAGGATCAACTGCTGTCACAGCGGCTGCAGTCCACGCGCGCCGATGTGGGTGCCATGCGGCGCGGGCTGGTGCGGCTGCAGCGTCTGCTGGCGCCCGAACCCGGCGCGCTGTTCCGGCTGCTGAACCGGCCGCCGGCCTGGCTGCAGGAGACCGACCTGCAGGAACTGCGTGAGTCGACCGAGGAATTTTCGCTGGTGCTGAGCGATCTGGCCGCGCTGGTCGAGCGGATCAAGCTGCTCCAGGAAGAAATCGCCGCCAAGCTCAACGAGCAGACCAACCGCACGCTGTTCACCCTGACGATGGTCACGGTGCTGGCCCTGCCTATCAACATCGTGGCCGGCTTCTTCGGCATGAACGTCGGTGGCATCCCGCTGGCCGAGCATCCGCACGGTTTCTGGGTGCTGGTGGCGCTGGTGGCCAGCTTCACGGCGCTGGCCGGCCGCTGGGCATTCCGCAAGCAGCAGCAGCACTGAGCCGCACCCCAAGCCCCGCCCCGGGTATATGACAAGTCACCCATTTGAAATGTAACAAGCGTAGGATGGTTGGCCATAGCCATGCGTCTGTTCGGGCGCATGTGACGGAGGAAAGCCATGGACTACAACGACGAAACGCTGATCCAGCGCATTCACCGCGAGGTGGCCGACTACTACGACGAGGAACTCGAACTGGAACTCGAGGACCGCGATCCCGCGCTGGTGCAGCGGGTGCTGGCTGGCGACGCCGGCGGCCCCGGCGACAGCAGCAACCTCAATGGCGACGAGGCCGAGCGGGCCGAGCGTCACATGTACTTCCGGGAACTGTTCCGGCTCCAGGGCGAACTGGTCAAGCTGCAGAGCTGGGTGGTGGCCACGGGCCACAAGGTCGTGATCCTGTTCGAGGGGCGCGACGCGGCCGGCAAGGGCGGCGTCATCAAGCGCATCACGCAGCGCCTGAACCCGCGCGTCTGCCGCGTGGCCGCGCTGCCGGCGCCCAATGACCGCGAACGCACGCAGTGGTACTTCCAGCGCTACGTCTCGCACCTGCCGGCGGCGGGCGAGATGGTGCTGTTCGACCGCAGCTGGTACAACCGCGCCGGCGTGGAGCGCGTGATGGGCTTCTGCACCGACGACCAGTACGAGGAATTCTTCCGGTCGGTGCCGGAGTTCGAGCGCATGCTGGTGCGCTCGGGCATCCAGGTCATCAAGTACTGGTTCTCGATCACCGACGAGGAGCAGCACCTGCGCTTCCTGAGTCGCATCCACGATCCGCTCAAGCAGTGGAAGCTGAGCCCGATGGACCTGGAGTCGCGCCGCCGCTGGGAAGACTACACGCGCGCCAAGGAGATCATGCTCGAGCGCACCCATATCGAGGAGGCGCCGTGGTGGGTGGTGCAGGCCGTGGACAAGAAGCGCGCCCGCCTGAACTGTATCCACCACCTGCTCGCGCAGATGCCGTATGTCGAGCCGTCGCAGCCGAGCATCGTGCTGCCCGATCGCGAGCGCCATGCGGACTACACGCGCCAGCCGGTGCCCTCGACCATGGTCATCCCGGAGATCTATTAAGCGTTCGCCGGGTTTGCTCCACCCCCAAGGCACGGCGCTCTGCCGTGCCTTTTTTCGTGCCCGGCGCTGGGTGCGGATGACAACAGATTGAAACGATCGTAGGGACGAAACATGGTCCGGACGACGCAGGTTGCGCTCAAAGGCGGGCGTTGCGCGTCGTTATTGATGGATTGTCCGGAGCCGGCGCCACGCGCGTTGCCGTTCCGGAGACCGTACCTGTTTCCGGAGTTCCGCGATGCGTTTCCTGCCCCTGCGCCCCCTGCGCCACCCTGTTCCCCCTGGTCTGCGTTTCGTTGCCGCTGCCGCCGCACTGGCGCTGGCCGCGTGCGGAGGAGGCGGGGGCGACGACGGTGCTGCGGCGACCACCGCACAGGCTGCGGCCGCACCGGCCGAGGCGCCGGCGGGCCCGCTCCTGGTGACAGGGCTCTCGCAGACCTGCTCCGGCTGCGGTGCTGCCACGAGCAGCACCTATGCCGGCGGTGGCGTCGGCACCTGGGGCTACCCCAACACCACGGGCGGCGACGTGGACGTGCAGTACGCGATCACCGGCGTGGCAGGCAAGACCATCGCGCTGCAACTCGCCAACCTGGGCGCGAATGGCGTGGCGCTGCCGACGCTTTCGGCGAGCGTGATGGCCGAGCGGCTCTCGCCCCAATCGCTCAGTGTCGAATCGGACGAGGAAGCCACCCAGCGCGCGATCCGCGAATTCAACCGCAAGGGCTGGGTCGATGGCACGCAGGCCGCGTCCGGCGCCATGAAGAGCACGCTGGCCGCGCCAGCGCCGCTGGCGGCCTCGCTCGGCACCGCCGGCATGACCGAGGGCGCGTCGCGCAGCTGGTATCACACCGATGGCACGCTCCGGCCGGCCACGCTGCGCAGGCAGGTGACCACCGGCGACGGCACCCGGGTCAATATCTGGGTGGAGACGGCCGAATCGGCCGCCGTGACCAACAACATGGTCCTCGAACTCGCCAACACGTTTGCCGGCCCCGGCCTGCTGTACGACCGCCTCGTCAACGTCGGCGGCGCGGTGTGGGGCGCGAACGCGTTCAACGGCACGCTGCTGCCTGCCGGGATGCCGATCGACATCGTCGTGCTGAACTTCAACCACGACAACAAGCCCTACGGCACCGTGGGCTACTTCTGGGGCGTGCACAACTTCCTGAAGGCAAGGGAGGCCAGGAGCAACGAGGCGGTCTCGCTGTACCTCGACAGCGAGACGCTGTCGCTCGGCGCCACGGGCGGCATGCAGTCGATCAAGACCACGATGGCCCACGAGGGGACGCACATGCAGAACTTCTACCGTCGCCAGGTCAGCATGGGCAGCGAGTTCGCCTACGACGCCTGGCTAGAGGAAATGACGGCCATGCAGATGGAGGACTTCCTGAGCGGCGCCATCGTGTCGGGCTACAACCCCATCGGCGACGTACGCCTGCCCGATTATTACCGCTACAGCGACTACAACTGCAACCTGCTCGATTTCACGGGCTTCGGCGCGACATGCGAGAGCTACGCGGTGTCGGGCAGCTTCGGCGGCTTCCTGAACCGCCAGCTTGGCGTGGCGTTCTTCCGCGACCTGCTCACGCGCCGCACGGCCAACTCGAAACAGGTGCTCGGCGAAGCCATCTCCGCTGCCCGGCCCGGCTGGACGTTCGACACGGCGTTCGTGAACTGGCGCGCCACCACGAACAGCAGCATGCCCGCCGCCCGCACCCCGGACGAATACGGCTATCCGGCCTGGACCGACGGCACCTTCACGCTGCCCGCCCTCGATCCCTCGGCCAGCAAGTACACCACGCTGCGCAAACTGCCCGCCACCGCGCCGGCGGCGCTGCTGAGCCTGGGCAGCTACATCGCCCCGCGCAGCGACAGCAACGGCGTGTACAGCGACAAGGTGAGGGTGCCGGCGGGGGTGACGTTGTCGGTGGTGGTGTATTGAGCGGGACTACAAAACCACCCCCGGAAACGCTTCCTCGAACGTCTGCACCAGCCCGGTCCGCGTGCCGTCGTAGCCCGGCAGGGCGTTGACGCGTTCGCGGAACATGCCGCTTTTCATCGCGCCTACCGCGCCCTGCAGCGCGGGGCTGCGCAGGGCCTCTTTTTCCAGCGCGAAGAAGTAGCGTTCCTGCAGCACCGGGACAAACTCCAGGCCGAAGCGGCGGGCGGCGGTTTCCACGCCGAACCCCACGTCGGCCATGCCGCTGCCGATGTAGGCCGCCACGGCCGCGTGGGTGAATTCGCCGTTGTTGAAGCCTTCGATGCGCGTGGTGTCGATGCCACGCCGCGCCAGCATCAGATCCAGCAGCAGCCGCGTGCCGGAGCCGAGTTGCCGGTTCACGAACCGTACGTCGGAGCGGACGAGGTCTTCGAGCGACGTGATGCCGAGCGGATTGCCGGGCCGGACGAACAGGCCCTGCTGGCGCGTGGCCAGGTGGATCAGGCAGTGTTTGTCGGGATGGAGCCAGCGCGCGAAGCCACGTAGCGTTTCTTCCTCGAACTCGCCGATCGGTACGTGGAAACCCGCCACATCGCAGGCGCCCTCGGCCAGCGCGGCGGTAGCTTCGAGGCTGCCGCAGTACTTCAGGTCGTGGCGCACCTTCTGCTCGTCGAGAAAATCCCGCAGTGCAGCAACGGCGAAACCATGGCTGGCGTGGATGCGTACCGCCGGGTCGGATGCCGCCATCAGCTTCTTGAGTTCGATTTCTAGCTCGGACGCCAGGCTGTCCAGCGTCGGCGTCAGGCGGGCGGCAATGCGCTTGCTGGCCCAGACCAGTTGCTGGGCCATCGGGGTCAGCGTCGACCCCCGGCCCCGGGTCTTGGCAATCAGCGCGCCGCCAAACAATGTCTCGGCGTCGCGCAGGATGCCCCAGGCGTAGCGATATGACAACGTCATGGCTTCCGCTGATTGCGCGATGTTGCCGGTGGACTCTATCAGGCTCAAAAGGGCGACCAGACGTGACACATCGAGCGCTGGCGCGGGCGCCGGGGAGGTGTCGTCGCGGATCTGCAGGTGGGGGAGGATCGAGATGCGTAGCATATGCGGAAAATAGCATATTGAACGGTGCAAAACACGGTCCTATAGTCGCATAAAGCGGCCTCGAAGCCCGCTGGGTTGGTCCCGAATATGAACAAAAAAGCCGATATCGGGGCCGATACGACAAATGGAGACAAGATGCCAGAAATCGCCATCCCCACGGCGCCCGCCGGCAATGACGACGCGGCTGCCGGCACGGCGGCCATCGCGGCCATTGTGGCAGCCCGGCGCGACATGCCCGGCGCGCTGCTGCCGATCCTGCACGAGATCCAGGACAGCCAGGGTTATATCCCGCCCGGCGCGGTGCCGGTCATCGCCAAGGCGCTGAACCTGTCGCGCGCCGAGGTGCATGGCGTGATCACGTTCTACCACCATTTCCGCGATCATCCGGCCGGGCGCCACGTGGTGCAGGTGTGCCGCGCCGAAGCCTGCCAGTCGGTGGGCGCTGACGGCCTGGCCGCGCACGCGTGCCAGTCGCTGGGATGCGATTTCCACGAGACCACGGCAGACGGCCAGTTCACGCTGGAACCGGTCTACTGCCTTGGCCAGTGCGCGACGGGCCCGGCCATGATGATTGGCGACCGGCTCCACGCGCGGGTCGATGCCCGGCGCTTCGACCGCCTGATCGAGGCGGCACGCGAAGACGAGGAGGCCCGCGCATGAGCACGTCTCCCATCACGATCTTCGTGCCGCGCGATTCCACGGCACTGTCGCTCGGTGCCGACGAAGTGGCGCAGACCATCGCGGCCGAGGCAACCCGGCGCGGCGCCGACGTGCGCATTGTGCGCAACGGTTCGCGCGGCATGTTCTGGCTCGAACCGCTGGTCGAGGTGCAGACGGACGCCGGCCGCGTGGCCTATGGCCCCGTTACCGAGGACGATGTGCCCGGCCTCTTCGACGCAGCGTTCCTCACGGGCGGCCAGCATGCCCTGGCGCATGGGTTGACCGACGACATCCCGTTCCTGAAGAACCAGGAGCGCCTGACCTTTGCGCGGCTTGGCATCACCGATCCGCTCTCGCTCGACGACTACATCGCCCACGAAGGCTTTGCCGGCCTGACCCGTGCGCTGTCGATGGCGCCCGAGCAGATCGTCCAGGAAGTGCTCGACTCCGGCCTGCGCGGCCGGGGCGGTGCGGCGTTCCCGACCGGCATCAAGTGGAAGACGGTGCTGGCTGCGCAATCGCCGGTCAAGTACATCGTCTGCAACGCCGACGAAGGCGACTCGGGCACGTTCTCCGACCGCATGGTCATGGAGGACGATCCGTTCATGCTGATCGAAGGCATGACGATTGCCGGGCTGGCCGTGGGCGCCGAGCAGGGCTACATCTACACGCGTTCCGAATACCCGCACGCGATTGCCGCCACCGAGGCCGCGATCGAGACGGCCACGCAGGCCGGCTGGCTTGGCGACAACATCCGCGGCAGCGGCCGGCGCTTCCGCCTGGAAGTGCGCAAGGGGGCCGGTGCCTACGTGTGCGGCGAGGAAACGGCGCTGCTCGAAAGCCTGGAAGGCAAGCGCGGCGTGGTGCGCGCCAAGCCGCCGCTGCCGGCGCTCAAGGGTTTGTTCGGCCAGCCCACGGTGATCAACAACGTGATTTCGCTGGCCACGGTGCCGATCATCCTCGCGCGTGGCGCCACGTTCTACAAGGATTACGGCATGGGCCGCTCGCGCGGCACGCTGCCGTTCCAGCTGGCCGGCAATATCCGCCAGGGCGGGCTCGTGGAGAAGGCATTCGGCGTGACGCTGCGCGAACTGCTGGTGGATTTCGGCGGCGGCACGCGCAGCGGCCGGGCCATCCGTGCCGTGCAGGTGGGCGGTCCGCTGGGCGCCTATCTGCCGGAATCGCGCTTCGACGCGCCGCTCGACTACGAGGCATATGCCGCGTTCGGTGCGGTCGTGGGGCACGGCGGCATTGTGGTGTTCGACGAAACCGTGGACATGGCGAAGATGGCGCGCTACGCGATGGAGTTCTGCGCCATCGAGTCGTGCGGCAAGTGCACGCCGTGCCGGATCGGGTCGACGCGCGGCGTGGAGGTCATCGACCGCATCATGGCCGGCGACCAGCCCGTCAAGCACGTGGCGCTGGTGCGCGACCTCTGCGACACGATGCTCAACGGCTCGCTCTGCGCGATGGGCGGCATGACGCCTTACCCGGTATTGTCGGCGCTGAACGAGTTCCCGGAAGACTTCGGGCTGCAGCCCAAGCCGGCCCAGGCGGCCTAGCCCCGACCGGCGCGCCGGCAACGGCAAGAAACAGACCGACGCATCCCTCAGGGGTGCGCATCCTCACTAGCAGTATTTCGGGAGACGTCCTTGAACGCTCGCGACGATTTTGACTACGGTACCCCGGCCATCGAGGCCGCCACGCAGGTCACGCTGGAGATCGACGGCGTGTCCGTCACCGTACCCGCCGGCACATCCGTGATGCGCGCCGCCGCCGAAGCCGGCATTGGCGTGCCCAAGCTCTGTGCCACCGATTCGCTGGAGCCGTTCGGCTCCTGCCGCCTGTGCCTCGTGGAGATCGAGGGCCGGCGCGGCTACCCCGCGTCGTGCACCACACCCGCCGAAGCCGGCATGAAGGTGCGCACGCAGAGCGGCAAGCTCGGCGACCTGCGCCGCGGCGTGATGGAGCTGTATATCTCCGATCACCCGCTCGACTGCCTGACCTGCCCGACCAACGGCAACTGCGAACTGCAGGACATGGCCGGCGTGGTGGGCCTGCGCGAGGTGCGCTATGCCGATGGCGCCGGCGGCGCCGCGCCGATCGCCACGCACACGCACATGAAGAAGGACGAGTCGAACCCGTACTTCACGTACGACCCGTCCAAGTGCATCGTCTGCAACCGCTGCGTGCGCGCCTGCGAGGAAACCCAGGGCACGTTCGCACTGACCATCAGCGGGCGCGGCTTCGAGTCGCGCGTGTCGGCCGGCACCGACCAGCCGTTCATGGAGTCGGATTGCGTCTCGTGCGGCGCCTGCGTGCAGGCCTGCCCGACGGCCACGCTGACCGAGACCTCGGTAATCCAGCTGGGTCAGCCGTCGCACAGCAAGGTCACCACGTGCGCGTACTGCGGCGTGGGCTGCTCGTTCAAGGCCGAGATGAAGGGTAACGAGGTGGTGCGCATGGTCCCGTACAAGGACGGCGCCGCCAACGAGGGCCACGCCTGCGTGAAGGGCCGCTTTGCCTGGGGCTATGCCACGCACAAGGACCGTATCCTGAAGCCGATGATCCGCGCGAAGATCACCGATCCGTGGCGCGAGGTGTCGTGGGAAGAGGCCATCGGCTATGCGGCCTCGCAGTTCCGCAAGATCCAGGCCGAGCACGGCCAGGACTCGATCGGCGGCATCGTCTCGTCGCGCTGCACCAACGAGGAAGGCTATCTCGTGCAGAAGCTCGTGCGGGCCGCGTTCGGCAACAACAACGTGGATACCTGCGCGCGCGTCTGCCACTCGCCCACCGGCTATGGCCTGAAGACCACGCTCGGCGAATCGGCGGGCACGCAGACCTTCCGCTCGGTGGCCAAGGCCGACGTGATCATGGTGATCGGCGCCAACCCGAGCGACGGCCACCCGGTGTTCGCCTCGCGCATGAAGCGCCGCCTGCGCGCCGGCGCGAAGCTGATTGTCGTCGATCCGCGCCAGATCGACCTGGTCGATTCCCCGCACATCCGCGCCGACTATCACCTGCAACTGCGTCCGGGCACGAACGTGGCGCTGGTGACGTCGCTGGCGCATGTGATCGTGACCGAGGGCCTGCTGGCCGAAGCGTTCATCGCCGAGCGCTGCGAGGACCGTGCCTTCCAGCAGTGGCGTGACTTCGTGGCGCTGCCCGAGAACTCGCCCGAGACGATGGAGGCCGTGACCGGCGTGCCGGCCGACCTGCTGCGCGGCGCAGCGCGGCTCTACGCCACGGGCGGCAACGCAGCCATTTACTACGGGCTGGGCGTCACCGAGCATGCACAGGGCTCCACGACCGTGATGGGCATCGCCAACCTCGCCATGGCCACCGGCAACATCGGCCGCGAGGGTGTGGGCGTGAACCCGCTGCGCGGCCAGAACAACGTGCAGGGCTCGTGCGACATCGGCTCGTTCCCGCACGAACTGCCGGGCTACCGCCACGTGTCCGATTCCACGGTGCGCGGCCAGTTCGAAGCCGCCTGGGGCGTCGACATCAATCCGGAGCCGGGCCTGCGCATCCCGAACATGTTCGAGGCCGCGCTGGGCGGCACGTTCAAGGGGCTGTACTGCCAGGGCGAGGACATCGTCCAGTCGGACCCGAACACGCAGCATGTGTCCGAGGCGCTGTCGTCGATGGAGTGCATCGTCGTGCAGGACATCTTCCTGAACGAGACGGCCAAGTACGCGCACGTATTCCTGCCGGGCTCGTCGTTCCTGGAGAAGGACGGCACGTTCACCAACGCCGAGCGCCGCATCTCGCGCGTGCGCAAGGTGATGCCGCCGCAAGCCGGCTACTCGGACTGGGAAGCCACCATCCTGCTGTCGAACGCGCTCGGCTATCCGATGAACTACAGCCACCCGTCCGAGATCATGGACGAGATTGCGGCGCTGACGCCGACCTTCTCGGGCGTGAGCTACCAGAAGCTCGAAGAACTGGGCAGCATCCAGTGGCCTTGCAACGCCGAGGCACCGCAGGGCACGCCGACGATGCACGTCGATGGCTTCGTGCGCGGCAAGGGCAAGTTCATCATCACCAAGTACGTGGCCACTGACGAGAAGGTGAACCGCAAGTTCCCGCTGATCCTGACCACCGGGCGTATCCTGTCGCAGTACAACGTGGGCGCGCAGACGCGGCGCACCGCCAACGTGCACTGGCACGACGAGGACCGCCTGGAGATCCATCCGCACGATGCCGAGGAGCGTGGCATCAAGGATGGCGACTGGGTGGGCGTGCAAAGCCGCGCCGGCGAGACGGTGCTGCGGGCGATCGTGAGCCGGCGCATGCAGCCGGGTGTGGTCTACACGACGTTCCACTTCCCCGAGTCGGGCGCCAACGTGATCACCACCGACAACTCGGACTGGGCCACCAACTGCCCCGAGTACAAGGTGACGGCGGTGCAGGTGATGCCGGTGGCGCAGCCTTCCACGTGGCAGCGCAACTACCAGGCGTTCAACGAGGAACAGCTGGCCCACCTCCGCGCGGCAGGCGAGACGGCCCCGGCCGGCTGAGGCAGGCAGGAGACTGAAAGATGAAGCGCGACGTGCCATCTCCCGACAGCGCGGCCGGCACCGCCGAGATGCCGGCCCAGCGTACCTTCGCGGTACGCCGCTGGCGGCATGGCGCAGCCGGGACGGAGGTGGACCACCTGGCCGAGGAAGTGCCCGTGGCGCTGGAGTACAACGGCATCTCGCATGCGGTGATGCTGGCTACGCCGGCCGACCTGGAGGATTTCGCCATCGGCTTCAGCCTCAGCGAAGGCATCGTGGAGGCGGCCGCCGATCTCTACGGCATCGATGTGGAGGCGGGCGCGCAGGGCATCACGGTACGGGTGGAGATCGCCACGGGCGCCTTCGTGGCGCTCAAGGGCCGGCGCCGCGCGCTCGCGGGACGCACGGGCTGCGGGTTGTGCGGCACCGAATCGCTCGACGAGGTGATGCGCATGCCCGCCCCGGTGAGCAGCGAAGCCACATTCGACCCCGCCGTGTTCGAGCATGCGTTTTCCGCACTGCACAAGCGGCAGGCGCTGCTGCGGGATACCGGCGCCACCCATGCGGCGGGCTGGATGCGCGCCGATGGCGAACTGGCGCTGGTGCGCGAGGACGTAGGCCGCCACAACGCGCTCGACAAGCTGGCCGGCGCGCTGGCACGTGGCGGGCAGGAAGACATCGCGCGCGGCGCCGTGATCGTCACGAGCCGTGCGAGCTACGAGATGGTGCAGAAGACGGCCGCCATTGGCGCCGGGGTGCTGGCGGCGGTGTCCGGACCCACTGCGATGGCGGTGCGGCTGGCGGAGTCCGCCGGCATCACGCTGGCCGGCTTCGTGCGCGGCGGCAGCCTCGTCGTCTACTCCCATCCCCAACGACTACAGATTGCATAGGGGTCTGGCAATGCACATTGAGAACCTGGTCAAGATGGCCAACCAGATCGGCAGCTTCTTCGAGGCCATGCCCGATCATGACGAGGCGCTGGCCGACATCGCCGGCCATATCAAGAAGTTCTGGGAGCCGCGCATGAAGCGTGCGTTCCTGGCGCACATGGAGGCGGGCGGCGAGGGTGTCGACCCGATCGTCCACGAAGCGCTCGCGCGCCACCCCGACAAGTTCGAGGTGACGCTGCGCACGCCGCGCGCTGACGCGCTGGCTACTTCTTGACGCGGTAGAGCACCTGCAGGATCGCCAGGCCGAACAGCGTGGCGATCACGGCGGTGGACTCGCGGCCCAGCCCGCAGGCCACGCCGATGGCTGCCGTCGTCCAGATGCTGGCGGCCGTGGTCAGGCCCCGGATGTCCTGCTCGTCCTTGTGCTTGATGATGGCGCCCGCGCCCAGAAAGCCGATGCCGGCGATCAGGCCCTGCAGCACGCGGCTCATGTCGGCCAGTTGGGTGCCTGCCAGCAGCGGCACCAGCACGAACAGCGCCGATCCCATCGCCACCAGCATGTGGGTGCGCAGGCCGGCGGCCTTGCCGGCCGACTCGCGTTCCCAGCCGATCATGCCGCCAAGCAGGCAGGCCAGCGTCAGCCTGACGAGAATTTTCGTGAGTTCGCTGGCGTTCGGCACGTCTGAAAACTCAGACCGCAGCGTGCTGTAAACCTCGCTCCAGATTCCGTCCATGGCTGCCTCGTTCTTGTCTGCCCGGGGTGTACCGGTGGTGCAGCGAGGCTAGCACGCCACCGGCGGCGCCGCCGTCGGTGGGCGGCTGACACGGCCTACTTCAGCCGCAGTGGTTCGAGCAGCGCTGCGTCGTATTGCGCACCCGTGATGCGGCCCAGCTCCTTCATGCGCAACAGGATGTACGCCTGGCGCTGCCGGGCGCGGCGCGGATTGACCACGGGATTGTTCGCGGAAGGGGCTTTGGGCAGCCCGGCCAGCATGGCGCATTCGGCCAGCGTGAGCCGCTCCACGGGCTTGCCGAAATAGGTGTCGGCGGCCTCGCCGAAGCCGTAGGCGCCCTGGCCCAGGTAGATCTTGTTCAGATACAGCTCCAGGATCTCGTCCTTGCTCAGCGCATTCTCGATGCGGTAGGCCAGCAGGATCTCGTAGAGCTTGCGCGTGTAGGTCTTCTTGCGCGACAGGAAGAAGTTGCGCGCCACCTGCATGGTGATGGTCGAGGCGCCCTGCGACAGTTCGTCGGACAGGTTGGCCACGCCGGCGCGCATCACGCCCACGTAGTCCACGCCATCGTGCAGGTAGAAGCGGTCATCCTCGATGGCCACCACGGCCTCGGGCAGCGTATGCGGGAAATCGGCGAGCTGGACGTAGCCGGGCGAGTGCCGGAACGCCATCAGCGCGTCGAGCGAGGGAAGCTGCCGGCTGGCCATCAGCACGGCAAACGCGAGCAGCAGCGCGCCGCCCACGATGGCGAGCAGCACGAACTTGATGAAGGCGGACCAGAGACGTTGCATGGCGCGTATTGTGCCATCGCCGCGTGTCCGGCCCGCCACGCCCCGGGGGCGGCGCCGTCAGACCCAGCCGAGCCAGCGCCAGTAGGTGGCCGCGAACAGCAGCATCAGCAGGTAGCCGATGACCGTCAGCGGAATGCCCACCTTGGCAAACTGCCGGCCATTGAATGTGTCGGTGCCCAGGCAGACCATGTTCTGCGGCGCGTTGATCGGCAGGATGAAGCCGAAGCTGACCGTGAAGCCCAGCAGCATCGTCATGCCCACTTTGTTGAAGTCGCCGGGCAGCGTCTGCAGCACCGAGATCAGGATCGGCAGCAGCGCCGCCGTCAGCGCGGTGGCGCTGGCAAAGCCCAGGTGGATCAGGATCAGGAACGCGGCCAGCACCGCGAACACCATCATCGTGCCGTGTTCGGCCAGCCCGGTATGGGTGACCACGAAGCGGCCGAGCCACTGCCCGGCCTGGGTCGACAGCAGTGCCGTACCCAGGCTGATGCCGACGCCGAACACGATCAGCGTGCCCCACGGGGTGCGTTGCTGCATCGTCTTCCAGTCCATCACGCCGATGCGCGGCATCATCAGGATCACCAGTCCGATGAACGTGACCGTCGCCGTGTCGAGCTTGTGGAGCTTGCCGCCGGTCGCCCAGAACAGCAGCAGCCCGATCGACACCGCCGCGAGGCGCTTCTGCGCGCCAGTCATGGGCCCGAGCGCGGCCAGTTCGCGCTGCACGGCTTCCTTGCCGCCCTCGATCGCATCGGTTTCGGGCGGCAACAGCCACCGGATCAGGAAGTAGAGCGCCGCCGACATCACGAGCGCCCAGGGCGCACCGGCAATCAGCCACTGCAGCCACGTCACGCGCTCGCCGAGCAGCTTGTCCATGAAGCCGGCGGTCAGCAGGTTCTGCGCGGCGGCGGTCTGGATGCCGACGTTCCAGATGCTCGTTGCCATGGCCACCATGATCATGATGCCAGCGGCGGT
The DNA here is from genome assembly GCF_004217045.1 of Cupriavidus agavae. Lineage (GTDB taxonomy): Bacteria > Pseudomonadota > Gammaproteobacteria > Burkholderiales > Burkholderiaceae > Cupriavidus > Cupriavidus agavae. The sequence continues at coordinate 2,215,326 of NZ_SGXM01000001.1, read as the reverse complement.
GTTCGACTTCCTGTCCACGCCGAACGCGGCAATCACGCCCATCATGATCGGCACCGTACAGGCGCTGCGGGCGGTGGCGCTCGGCACGACGAGGCTCAGGATCATCGTCACCGCGATGGTGCCGATCAGGATGCGGCGCGTGCTGGTGCCGATGGCCGACAGTGTGACCAGCGCGATGCGGCGGTCCAGTCCGGTGACGGTCATGGCCGCCGAGATGAACAGGGCTGCCGCCACGAGCGCCAGCGCGGTGTTCGAGAAGCCGGCCAGCGCCATGCCGAGCGCGCGGGAGGTGCCGTATATCGTCGTGGGGTCGCTGACCATCGGCGCGAAGCCGATCAGGCCCGCCATCAGCGACGTGATCATGATGGCGCTGGTCTCGTACGACACCGCCTCGGTAATCCAGACGACCACGGCGAATGCCAGGATCGCCAGCATGCGCTGGCCGGCCTCGGGAAGGTCGGGCGGCATCGGGATCAGCAGCACCGCGACCAGCACGGCCACGGCAAAGTAGAGGCCCCAGTGAATACGGATCGGAGGCGCGGCAGGTGTCGCGAGGGCGGGGGCGGTGGACGGTTGCGGATCAGGCATCTGGAAGTCCTTTGATCTGGATCAGCCGGTCGGGCCTGCGCGGCGGCATTGGCGCCGCTGCGCACCGACAACGCGTTCATTATGTGAACGCCATCGGACAGTGCCAAGGACACTCCAGCGCTGTTTCTGCGCTGGATCAAAACGTTGCGCGGTCGGATTCTGCCGATCCAAATGGCGTGTTGCAGGTGTGGCAATGGTTCTCAGGCGATCTGCCCGCGCGGGGTGTCCTGCCGGGCGACGATCTGAAATAATTGCCGTCGATGCTGAACAATTTCGAACGCGTGTCTGCCGACGCGCCCAAGCCCAGATCCAGATGAACAATCGATCCGAACCACGCGCGATGGCAGCCCTGCGGCCCTGCCTGGCGCTGGAAACCATCGCCAACGCCCGCGATCTCGGCGGCCTTGCCGCCAGCGGCGGACGCCGTGTGGCGCACGGCAAGCTGTTCCGCAGCGCCAACCCGGCGCTGGCCTGCGCGGCCGACCTCGATGCCCTGCACGCGCTGGCACTCGATATCGTGGTGGATTTCCGCTCGCCCGGCGAGAAGTCGGCGGCGGAGTCGGCGTTCGGCCAGCGCTTCCAGTGGCTGGCCGTGCCGGTGCTCGAAGGCGCCATGGCCATGGACGTGCTGATGCCGCGTGTGCGGGCCAGCACGGCGGCGCAGATGCATGCGTTCATGGTCGAGATCTACCGCGACTTCCCGATCCGCTACCGCGACGCGTTCGGCACGTTCCTGCGCCACGCGGAGGCGGGCCGCAAGCTGCTGTACCACTGCACGGCCGGCAAGGACCGCACCGGCTTCGCCTCGCTTCTGCTGCTCGGGGCGCTGGGCGTGGCGCAGGACGATATCGTCGCCAACTATCTGGAATCGAACCACTGGAACGCCGGCTTCAACGAGCGCATGCTGGCTGGCGCCTCGCACCACGGCGTGTCGGCCGAGGCCATGAAGCCGCTGCTGGACGTGCGGCCCGAGTACCTGGAGGCGTCAATGGACGCCATCGTCACGGCGTACGGCAGCGTCGAGGGCTTTGTCGGCGATCACCTGGGCATCGACCTCGACCGCCTGCGCGGACACTATCTCGAAGCCTGACCCCCGCCGGGCAGGCCGCCGCTTTCGCGCAGGATGCGTGCGGTCGAGAGCGCGATCATCCCTTCCTCGTCGGTCGGCAGAACGAGTACCGGGATGCGGCTCGCGTCGCGTGCGCTGGCGCTGCTGATGCGCTGGCGGTTCTCCTGGTTGGCGGCGGGGTCGAGCCTTACGCCGAAGATATCGGCCAGGTGCGCGCAGATCCGCGCGCGCACCTCGGGCGAGTTGGCGCCGACGCCGGCCGTGAAGACCAGCGCGTCGAGGCCGCCCAGCGTTACCGCCAGCTTGCCGATCTCCTGCGCGGCGCGGTAGGCGTAGAAATCGATCGCGAGTTGGGCGCGCGGCGCGTCGCTGGCCAGCAGCGCGCGCATGTCGCTGCTGATGCCGGAAATGCCGAGCAGCCCTGATTTGCCGTACAGCATCGCCTGGATCTCGTCCGCCCCCATGCCGTGTGCGGCCAGGTAGAGCACCGCGCCGGGGTCGATCGAGCCGCAGCGCGTGCCCATCGGCATGCCGTCGAGCGCAGTCAGCCCCATTGTCGAATCCACGCTCCTGCCGTCGCGCATCGCGCACAGGCTGGCGCCGTTGCCGAGGTGCGCCACCACCACGCGGCCCGAGGCGATGTCCGGCGCCACCTGCCGCAACTGCCGGGCGATATAGGCATACGACAGGCCGTGGAAGCCGTAGCGGCGCACGCCCCGCTCGTAATACTCGTACGGCAGCGCCATCAGTTGCGCCAGCGGATCGTGGCCGGCGTGGAATGCGGTGTCGAAGCAGGCCACCTGCAGCAGGTCGGGCGCCGCACCCCGGATCGCGCGGATCGCGGTCAGGTTGTGCGGCTGGTGCAGCGGGGCCAGCGGCACCAGTGCTTCGAGCGTGGCGATCACGTCATCGTCGATGCGCACCGCGTCGGTATAGCCAATGCCACCGTGCACCACGCGATGCCCGATCGCCACGGGCGGCGAATCGCGCAGGCCCACGCTCAGCGTCAGCCGGATGAGCCGGAACGCGGCGTTGTGGTCGGCCACCTGCTCGACCGGGAAGTGTTCCTCGGCCACCACGCGCCCGTCGGCCATGCGCGCCACGAGGTGCGGGGCCACGCCAATGCCTTCGATCTGGCCGTGCGCGGCCAGTGTCGGCTGCACGTCGATGTTGTCGTGCGCGGCGTCGGGCACCACGTAGATCGAGATCTTGATGCTCGACGACCCGGCATTGACGACCAGGATGACCGGATTGGCGTGGTGGTGGGCTGGGTGTGCAGCGTGGGCAGTGCTCATGCTCGTTCCTCGAAACGCGGGTTCAGACCTTGGCCGACGTGTCCATGACCCGGCGGGCGTGGGCCAGCAGCACCGCAATCGCGCAGCTGCCAATGCGGGCGCGCACGCTGTCGGCGCGGCTGGTCAGCACGATGGGGACACGCGCCCCGAGCACGATGCCGGCGGCCTCGGCGCCGGCCAGGAAGGTCAGCTGCTTGGCCAGCATGTTGCCGGCTTCGAGGTCGGGCACGAGCAGGATGTCGGGGTCGCCGGCCACGTCGGAGCGGATGCCCTTGGTGTCCGCGGCAGCGCGGCTGATGGCGTTGTCGAAGGCCAGCGGGCCGTCGAGGATGCCGCCTTCGATCTGGCCGCGCAGGCTCATCATGCACAGCGCGGCGGCCTCGATCGTCGACGGGATCTTGTCGGTCACTGTCTCCACCGCCGAGAGGATGGCCACCTTGGGCCGCTCGATGCCGAGCACGCGCACGAGGTCGATGGCGTTGCGCACGATGTCGGCCTTGTCGTTGAGCGTGGGGAAGATGTTGACCGCGGCATCGGTGATGAACAGCGGCTTGTGGTAGCTGGGCACGTCCATGGCAAAGACGTGCGACAGGCGCCGCGCGGTGCGCAGACCGCTGGTACTGCGCGTCACCGCCTGCAGCAGTTCGTCGCTGTGCAGGCTGCCCTTCATCAGCAGTTCCGCCTGCCCGGTGCGCACGGCCTCGACGGCGGCTTCGGCGGAGGCGTGGCTGTGCGGCGCCTCGATGATCTGCGTGCTGCCGAGATCGAACCCGTGCTCGCGGGCCACCTGCCGAATGCGGTCGGGCGGGCCGACGAGCAGCGGCACGATCAGGCCGAGCCGGGCGGCTTCGAGTGCGCCATCGAGCGAGGAATAGTCGCAGGGATGCGCGACGGCAGTGGGAATCGGCGGCTGGCCCTCGCAGCGGGCGAGCAGGCGGGCGTACTTGTCGGTGGTGGAGGGAGTCGGCATGGCAGGCATCCGTGACGGAAGGGTGGCGAGCCAGCATCCCGGGGCCAGGCGGATGCTGCGTTGCGCAAACGTCTGCGGGCAGTATAGGCGAACGCGGGTGCCGCGGGGACGACATCGACCTGTCATATTCGGCGCGGTCAGCGGGCTGGGACATCGCGCCGGTTGTCATGCGCCCGCTTCGCTGGTAGATTTTTGCTGTTGCATCGCAGCAAGCGAATTCGCGCCCCACTGCAGCCGCAGGGCTCCGCCAATCCCCAAGGAGAAACGGAAATGAATGCACGCCAGCCCATGGCCGGGCAGGCGCCGACGCAGGATGTTCCTGCCGAGGCCGACCGCTCCGCCGCCCCCGTCCCGTCCTTTCCCGCCGCCTTCGCGCCGCTCCCGCTTGCCCACGCAGCCTGGGAATACGGCATCGACGCCTGGCAGCGTTCGGTCCTGTTTCTCGACATCCTGCGTCGCCGCGGCAACGAGACCCTCGAACATGAGCGCGGCGGCTTCCCGGCCGTGCTGGCCTTCGGGCACGAGGTGCTGATCGACGGGCGCGACCTGCCGCGACCGGTGAACTACGCGCTGCTGCGCATCGTGCCGGCGCCGGAGTTCCCGACGGTCATGACCAACCGGCCATTCGTGGTGATGGACCCACGCGCCGGCCACGGCCCCGGCATCGGCGGCTTCAAGGCCGACAGCGAGATCGGCAACGCCATCCGCTCGGGCCATCCGTGCTACTTCATCACGTTCTTCCGCGATCCCTGCCCGGGCCAGACCATCGAGGACGTGGCGCGCACCGAAGGCATCTTCCTGCGCGAGGTGGCCAGCCGCCATCCCGACGCGCCGGGCAAGCCGTTCGTGGTGGGCAACTGCCAGGCCGGCTGGGCGCTGCTGATGCTCGCGGCGGCGGCGCCCGACGTGACCGGCCCGATCCTGCTCGCCGGCGCGCCCGTGGCGTACTGGTCCGGCGTGCGCGGCAAGAACCCGATGCGCTACGCGGGCGGGCTGCTTGGCGGCACGTGGCTGTCGTCGCTCGCGGCGGACATGGGCAACGGGCGCTTCGACGGCGCCTGGCTGGTGCAGAACTTCGAGAACCTGAACCCCTCGAATACGCTCTGGGAGAAGCTCTACAACGTCTACGCCCGCGCCGATACCGAAGGGCCGCGCTTCCTTGAGTTCGAGCGCTGGTGGGGCGGGCATTTCCTGATGAACCGTGCCGAGATCGACTGGATCGTGCAGAACCTGTTCGTCGGCAACCACCTGACGGCCGGCGAGGTGCGCAGCAAGGACGGCGAGCACGTGATCGACCTGCGCAACGTGCGCTCGCCGGTGATCGTCTTCGCGTCCTGGGGTGACAACATCACGCCGCCGCAGCAGGCGCTGAACTGGATTCCGGATCTCTACGCGAACGTCGACGAGATCGTGGCCAACGACCAGACCATCGTCTACTGCCTGCATCCGTCGATAGGCCACCTGGGCATCTTCGTGTCCGGCAGCGTGGCCAACAAGGAGCACTCCGAGCTGTTCTGCGCGCTGGACCTGATCGACGTGCTGCCGCCTGGCCTCTACGAGGCCCGTATCGAGGATTTCGCGCCCGATTCCCCGCACAGCGAACTGATCGAAGGGCGCTACCTGGTGCGCTTCGAGCGCCGGACCATCGACGATATCCTCGCGCTCGACGATGGCCGCGATGACGAGCAGCCGTTCGAGGTGGTGCGCCGGGTGGCCGAAATCAACCAGCACCTCTACGACACCTTCGCGTCGCCGTTCGTGCGCGCGATGTCGAACGAGACCACGGCTGAGGCGATCCGGGCGGTGCATCCGTCGCGTGTCGAGCGTTCGGCGCTGAGCGACACCAACCCGTGGATGCAGTGGGTGGCCGCCATGGCGCCCATGGTGCGCGACGCGCGCCAGCCGGTGTCGCCTGAGAACCCGTTCCTGCAGATGCAGCAGGCAGCCTCGGCGCAGATCGTCCGGTCGCTCGACCAGTACCGCGATGCGCGCGACGCGTTCCAGGAGCGGCTGTTCGAATCGATTTATGCGGGGCCATGGCTGCCGGCGCTGCTCGGCATGGGTGCCTCGCCGAAGCGGGCCGAATCGCCTGCCATCACGGCGCTGCGCAAGGAGGTTGCCGAACTGCGCCAGCGCGAGGCGCAGCGCCAGATCGGCACCGGCACGGCGCTGGACGCGTTCCTGCGCGTGCTGTCGTACGTGACGCAGGGGCGCTCGGCGATCGAGGAGCGGCCGTTCAACCTGCTGCGCAAGCTGGCGCGCGAGAACCCGCCAGAGACACGCATCACGCTGGCCGAGTTCAAGGAGTCGGTGCGGCGCCAGAGCTATATCGTCAGCCTCGATCCGGAAGCCGCGCTGCGCGCGCTGCCCGAACTGGTGCCGGAGATGAAGGCGCGCCGCCAGGTTATGGTGCTGGCGCACCGCGTGCTGACCATCGGCGGCCCGCTCGACGACGAGTGGCTGGCGCGCTATCGCGAGGTGGCCGCGGTGCTCGGCACCGACCACGGCGGCGGCAAGGCCGACAAGGCGGGAGACTGAACATGGTCCAGGTACCCAATCCGCCGCTGTCCGGCGCCCGCGTACTGGTGGTGGGCGTGGCCAACCAGGATTCGATCGCGTGGGGCTGCGCGCGGGCCTTCCACGAACTCGGTGCCGAGGTGGCCATGACCTACCTCAACGAGAAAGCCCGTCCGCATGTGGCGCCGCTGGCCGAGCAGATCGGCGCGCCGATCCTGATGCCGCTGGACGTGGAAGACGACACCCAGATGGACGCGCTGTTCGCGCGCCTTGCCGAGGTCTGGGGCCGGCTCGACGCGGCCGTCCACTCGGTGGCGTTCGCGCCCAGGGACGACCTGCAGAATGGCCTGATCAACTCGTCGGCGCAGGGCTTCGCGCGGGCCATGGATATCTCGTGCCATTCGTTCATCCGCATGGCCCGCCGCGCGGCGCCGCTGATGACGCAGGGCGGCACGCTGTTCGCCATGAGCTACGAGGGCGCCAACCGCGTGGTGCCGAACTACGACCTGATGGGGCCGGTCAAGGCCGCGCTGGAGGCCAGCTGCCGCTATCTGGCGCACGAACTCGGGCCGCAGGGCATTCGCGTCCATGCGATGTCGCCGGGGCCGCTGAAGACGCGTGCCGCCTCCGGGCTCAGGGATTTCGACCTGCTGCTGGCCGACGCCGCCGGCCGCGCGCCGCTCGGCGAGCTGGTCGACATCATGGACGTGGGGTTCGCCACGGCCTACCTGGCCACGCCGTATGCGCGCCGCCTGTCGGGCAATACGGTCTACGTGGACGGGGGCGTGCACATCATGGCGTGATTCGTGCGATAGCCGCATCGGCCGGCGCCGGGCGCCGGCGTGCGGCCTACACTACAGGCATCACCACTTCCAGCACAGGGAGAGGCTGCAATGCAGGTACTGATCCGCGGGCTGCACCGTGATGTGACCGAGGAAATGCTGCGCGAGAAGCTGAAGGACTACGCGCCGGTCAATTCGGTGGAAATCGTGCGTGAGGGCGACCCGGACCGGCCGTGGGCCTGGGTGGATCTGGCCATCGACCCGTTCACCGCCTGGCGGCTGCTGCGGCAATTCGACAAGCAGTATTTTGCCGGCAGCGTGATGCGCTGGTACATCCCCGCCCATCAGAGCTGACAGGCGCTACCATACGGCATTTGCCACTGCCGGAACCACCTCACATGCTTGAACTCCAGGGCGCCCTCTGGCTGCGCGCCGGCCAGCACGCCTGGGGCGGCAAGGAGCGCATCGCGCTGCTGGCCGCCATCGGCGAACATGGATCGATCACCGCCGCCGCACGCGCGGCAGGCATCAGCTACAAGGGTGCCTGGGATGCCATCGACGCGATGAACAACAGTGCCGGCGAGCCGCTGGTGGTACGCGCCGCCGGCGGCAAGGGCGGTGGCGGCACGCGGCTCACGGCGCGCGCCGAGCGGCTCATCGCCACCTATCGCGCGCTGGAGGCCGAGCACGCGCGCTTCATCGCCCATCTCGAAAAAGCCGGCAGCGCCATGGCGCAGGCCGATTCCGACGACCTTCACCTGATGCAACGAATCATGATCCAGACCAGTGCCCGCAACAAGCTGTTTGGCCGCGTCGATGCCGTGCGCGGCGGCGCCGTCAACGATGAAGTCACGCTCGCGCTGGCGGGCGGCCAGCGTATCGTAGCCACCATTACCCACGAGAGCGTGGAAACACTGGGCCTGGCGCCCGGCGCCGAAGCCTTTGCACTGATCAAGGCGTCATCGGTGATGATCGGCCTGCCCGATCCCGCGCTGCGCCTCTCGGCGCGCAACCAGCTGCCCGGCGTGGTGGCGCGCGTGACGCCCGGTGCGGTCAATGCCGAAGTGGCGCTCGACCTCGACGGCGGCGGCACGGTGGCGGCCATCATCACCAATGGCGCGGTCAGCGATCTCGGCCTGAAGGAGGGTGTCCGCGCGCTGGCCATCTTCAAGGCGTCCAGCGTGATCCTTGGCACGATGTCCTGAGCGCCGATGGCCCGCAATATCGAAATCAAGGCGCGTATCGACAGCATCGAGGCCGTGGCGCCACGCGCCGCCGCCATCGCCACGCAGGGTCCGGACCTGATCGAGCAGGACGACACGTTCTTTCCATGCCCGCATGGGCGGCTGAAGCTCCGGGCGTTCAACGGGCAGCAGGGCCAGCTGATCTTCTACGCCCGGCCTGACCAGGCCGGGCCCAAGGAGAGCTTCTACATCCTGTCGCCGACATCCTCGCCCGACACGCTGCGCGAGGCGCTGACCGCCGCGCACGGCACGAGCGGGCGGGTGCGCAAGCACCGCACGTTGTTCCTGGCCGGGCGGACGCGCATCCATCTGGACCGCGTGGAAGGGCTGGGCGACTTCCTGGAGCTGGAGGTGGTGCTCGGCGACGGCGAGACGGCTGACGCCGGCGTGGTTGAGGCCCACGCGCTGATGGCGCAACTTGGCGTGGCGCCGGGCGCGCTGGTCGAGGGCGCCTACCTCGATCTGTTGAGGCAGGGTCAGACCACCTGAGCGTGGGCGGGGGCGTAGACGGGCGGATGGCGATGATCGCGGCCGCTGGCGTGGATGCGCCCGTCGCGAATCTCCAGCACGTGGTCGCCTAGCGCCTCGACGTCCTCGGGGTCGTGCGAGATCATCAGCATCGGCACGTCCAGGCTCTCCTGCAGCGCGCGCAGTTCCGTGCGCATGCGGGCCCGCAACGCGGGGTCGAGCGCCGAGAACGGCTCGTCGAGCAGCAGGATGTCGGGCCGTGCCGCCAGCGCACGCGCCAGCGCCACGCGCTGCTTCTGCCCGCCCGAGATCTGGGCCGGATACTGGTTGACGATCTCGCGCAGCCCGAACGCCTCGACCCAGCGTGCGGCCTCGGGCGGCAGCGACCGGCGCGCGGGATTGCGCCAGCCGCGCCGCAGCCCGAACCCGATGTTCTGGGCGACGGTCAGGTGCGGAAACAGCGCGTAATCCTGGAACAGGTACGCCACGCGGCGCTCCTGCGGCCGGACATCGACGCCGGTCTCGCTGTCGAACAGCGTGCGCCCGTTCAGCACGATGCGGCCGCTGTCGGGGGCCATGAGGCCGGCAATGGCCCGCAGCGTCAGACTCTTGCCAGCGCCGGACGGCCCGAACAGCGCAATGCGGCCGCTGTCGGATTCGAAGGCGATATCGAGCGCAAATTGGCGATCTTGCGATGCCATTTGCTTGCGGATGGCGATGTGCATGCTCATCGTGCGCTCACCGGACGCGGGCGTCGCGCCGGAAGCGGCGGCGCTCGAACAGGTTGGCCGTGCCGCGCTGCGCCGGCGGCACGAGCCGCGCGGCCACTACCAGCAGCACCACGCAGGTCACCGACGTCACCAGCACGAGCAGGTTGGCGGTATCGTCATTGCCGGCCTGCACGGCCTCGTAGATCGCCACGGACAGCGTCTGGGTGCGGCCCGGCAGGTTGCCGGCCACCATCAGCGTGGCGCCGAACTCGCCCAGCGCGCGGGCGAAAGCCAGCAGCACGCCGGCCACGATGCCGGGCAGTGCCATCGGCAGCGTCACGCGGAAGAAGATCGCCGCCTCGGAGATGCCGAGCACCCGCGCGGCGTTTTCCAACTGGTGGTCGACCCCCTCGAAGGCGGTGCGTGCCGATTTCAGCACCAGCGGGAACGCCACCACGGTCGACGCGAGCACGGCGCCCTGCCACGTGAACACCAGCTCGATGCCAAGGCTTTCGAGCCACGCCCCGAACACGCCGCGCCGCCCCACCAGCACCAGCAGGTAGTAGCCGAGCACCGTGGGCGGCAGCACCAGCGGCAGCGTGAGGATGGCGTCGACGATATCGCGTGCCGACGAGCGCCAGCGCGCGATGGCGTAGGCGGCAGCCACTCCCAGGATCGTATTCAGCAGCGTGGCCCAGCCCGCCACCTTCAGCGACAGCAGCAGCGGCACCCAGACGGCATCCATGGCGGTCAGGCGGCGCCGTTCAGGGCTTCTGGAAGCCGAACTTCGCCAGCGTGGCCTGCCCCTCGGGCGACAGCACGTACTGGACGAAGCTGCCGGCCGCCGGAGCCTGTTTCGACTGGGCGGTGACGGCGATCGGGTAGGTCACGGGTGTGGTGGCCGGCACGCGCGCGGCCACGGTGACCTTGTCCGGCATCACGGCGGCGTCGGTGGCGAACACGAAGCCGGCGTCGACCTCGCCACGCGCCACGTAATCCAGCGCCTGCCGCACGTTCTGCGCCGGCACGCCCTTGGCCGAGACGGCCTCCCAGAGGCCCTGCGCCTCTAGCGCACCCTTCGTATAGCGGCCCACCGGCACCGACGACGGATTGCCGTACGCCACGCGCCTGACCTCGGCGCGGGTCAGATCCTTCGGGCCGGCGATGCCGAGCCGGCTGTCGCGCGGCACGATCAGCACGATGGCGTTGGCGGCAAAGTCCTTGCGCGTGGCCGGCAGCACTACCTGTTCGGCGGCGGCCTTGTTCATCGCGTCCTGGTCGGCCGAGGCGAACACGTCGGCGGGCGCACCCTTCACGATCTGCTGCATCAGCACGTCGGATGCCCCGAAATTCAGTACCACCTTCGTGCCCGGATGGGCGCGCTCGTACTGCTCGGCCAGCGCCTTGAACGAATTGGTCAGGCTGGCGGCGGCGGACACCACGAGATCGGCGGCCGAGGCGGGCGTTGTGGCAAGGGCCACGGCGAGCAGGGCGGCGCCGGAGACGGTGCGGCGCAGGAAGGAGGGCAGACGCATGGTGATCGGGCTCGTAGAGTCAGGAAAGAGAAGACAAAGGCACGGCGATTCCATGCGCAATATACCGATCTATATAACGGAGCGCAATTGGCCGGGGGATAGGCCGGGTCGCCCGTCGCTCGCCCGGAGATATGCCGAATATGTCATATATGACGTCGCTGTCATGGAATTGCCGCCATTTCGCCACTTTCCTGCCATCCGGTCTTCCCAAAATGCCCCGTTGCAGCAGCACAGCACACAAGAACATCCACAGGGAATCCGAGACCATGCAATTCCGAGGCATCCGAACCGCCATGCTGGCGGCCATGGTGGCTGGCGCCACGGCGCTGGCCGCGTGCGGCTCCGACGACAACAACGCGGGCGGCGGCAACAACGGCGGCGGCGGCAACGGCGGCGGCAATGGCGGCAGCACCGTGGCGGCCGGCACCAGGGCCACGCTGGCACTGCTGGAGACCACCGACCTGCACACCAACGTGCTCAGCTACGACTACTTCAAGCTGGCCGAAGACAAGTCGATGGGCTTCGAGCGGGTCTCCACGCTGATCAAGGCCGCCCGCGCGGAGTTTCCGAACACGCTGCTGCTCGACAACGGCGACACGATCCAGGGCACCGCGCTGTCGGACTATCAGGCACTCGTGAAGCCCGTGAGCTGCGTGGAGACGCTGGCGATGTACAAGGTGATGAACGCCGCGAACTTCGACGGCGGTGGCATCGGCAACCACGAGTTCAACTACGGCCTGCAGTACCTGAGCCAGGTCACGGGCAACCGCTTCAACGTCGACGGCCTGCCCGAGCCGGCCGCCCAGCCCACCTGCGCCGGTCCGAAGTTCCCGCAGGTGCTGGCCAACGTCTACAGCGTCAAGACGCGCGCGCCGCTGTTCCAGCCCTACGCGATCCTCGAACGCACCATCACGGCCACGGGCCCGGACGGCAAGTCCGTTACCGCGCCGGTCAGGGTCGGCATCATCGGCTTCGCGCCGCCGGCCATCCTGAGCTGGGACAAGCGCTGGCTCGACGGCAAGGTCTACACCGAGGGCGTGGTGGAAACGGCCCGGAAGTACATCCCCGAAATGCGCGCCAAGGGTGCCGACCTGATCGTGGTGATCTCGCATGGCGGGCTAGACAACTCCACGTACTCGCCGACGATGGAGAACGGCAGCTACCACCTGTCGAACGTGGCCGGCGTCGACGCCATGCTGATCGGCCACTCGCACCAGATCTTCCCGGACGCCGCCAGCACGGTGGGCCAGTTCAACCTGCCGGGCGTCGACAAGGTCAAGGGCACGGTCAATGGCGTGCCGACCGTGATGGCCAACTATTGGGGCAAGCACCTCGGCGTGGTCAGCCTGGCGCTGACGCATGACGGCACGAAGTGGAGCGTCGACCGCGCCAACACCCGGGTCGAGGCGCGTTCGATCCAGAACGCCGACAAGACCTACGTGGCCGCCGACGCCAGCGTGGCCGCGGCCATCGACACCGAGCACCAGGCCACCATCCAGTACGTGAAGACGCCGATCGGTACCACGGACTACCGCATGACGAGCTACTTCGCCGATGTGGGCGACCCGGGCGCGATCCAGATCGTCAACCTGGCGCAGGCCGCCTACGTGAAGCAGTACATCGCCGCCAACCTGCCGGCGCTGGCCTCGCTGCCGGTGCTGTCGGTGTCGGCGCCGTTCAAGAGCGGCTTTGGCGGCGGCAGTGACTACACCGACGTGGCTGCCGGCAACCTGGCGATCAACAACGCGGCCGACCTGTACCTGTATCCGAACACGGTCTACGCAGTGAAGGTCAACGGCGACGAGGTCAAGGCGTGGCTGGAAACGGCCGCCAGGCGCTTCAACCAGATCGATCCGGCCAAGACCACCGAGCAGCAGCTGATCAGCAGCTTCCCGGGCTACAACTTCGACATGTTCACCGACGCCGACATGCAGTACGAGATCGACGTCACCCAGCCCGTGGGCAACCGCATCAGGAACCTGACCTACCAGGGCACGCCGGTCACGGCGGCGCAGGACTTCATCGTCGCCACCAACAACTACCGCGCCAGCGGCGGCGGCAGCTTCCCGGGGCTCGATGGCACGAAGATTGTTTATGCTTCGCCCGATGCCAACCGCGACGTGCTGATCCAGTACATCAAGGACCTCGGCGGCGTCACGCGTGCGGCCAACGGCAGCGCGCGCAGCTGGCATTTCACCAAGGTGGCCACCGCCGGCGACGTGGTCTTCAGCTCGGCCGTGGGTGTGCTGGCGCAGGCGTCGGCCGGCGGGGTGTCCGGGGTGACGCTGGTGGCGGCCGACGATGGCGCGAACAAGAACCTGTCGAAGTACAAGATCGATCTGAACCAGTAACGCCATGCAAGCCAACGCCACCTCCGCAGTTCCGCCCGGCCTGGCTGGCCATCGCCGCGGTTTCCGTATCCACCCGCTGTTCGCGGCCGCCACGCTGGCGGTTGTGGTGGCCGCCACGGGCGTGGCCGGCGCCGCTGCCTGGCGCCATCAGGCTGATGCGCGCCAGTCCGACATCGCCCAATGGCAGCACCTGGCTGCGACGGCGGCCGATGCCGGTGCGCTCCAGCGCTTGCAACAGGCCGCAACGGCCGGGGAGACAGCGGGGCAGGCGGCGCTTGGCGAGACGCTGCTGGCGCATGCCGATGCCGCCACGCGTGCCGAGGGCGAGCGCTGGCTGCGCGCGGCCGCTGGCAAGGGGCACCATCGCGCCCAATTCGTGCTCGGCAAGGCGGCGATGCTCGGCACGCTGGCTGCTGGCCGCACCGACCTGCCGCTCGCGTGGCAATGGCTCGATGCCGCCGCCAAGTCGGGCGATCTCGGCGCGGCCTACTATCTGGGCCTGCTGTACCGGGGCGGTTACGGCCGCCAGCCCGATCCGGCACGCGCCGCGCGCTGGTTCCAGGCGGCCGCCGAGGGTGGCGTGGCACAGGCGATGTTCCTGCTGGCCAATGCCTACCGCGACGGCGACGGCGTGGCGCGCGATACCGCTCGCGCGGTGTCGTGGTACGAGGCGGCCGGCGAACGCGAGCATCCGGCCGCGCTGCAGGCGTTGGCGATGGCCTACCGCAACGGCGAGCTCGACCTGCCGCCGGATGAGGACCAGTACCGGCAGCACATGGCCGAGGCCGCCCACGCGCTGAAGCATCCGGCGTTGAATCCGTAGAGACCCAGCCAGCCATCCCAGCCGCGGTGTATCCTCCCCGAACCCACCAGCCCCCCGAGGACCCGCCGCCATGAAGACGATCTACCTTGCCGGATTCGACGTGTTCCGCAAGGATGCCCTGGCCTGGGGCGAGCAGTTGAAGGCGCTGTGCGCGCGCCATGGCTATGAAGGGCTTTTTCCGCTGGACCAGGCGGCCCCCGAGGGGCTTTCCGGCCCCGACACCGCGCGCTGGATCTACCAGGCCAACGTGGCGCTGATTCGCCGTGCCGATCTGGTCTTGGCCAACCTCGGCGACTTCCGTGGCCCAGGCGAGCCGGACAGCGGCACGGCGTTCGAAGTGGGCTTCGCCGTGGCCCTGCAGAAGCCTGTCTGGGGCTATGCGGCCGAAGCCGGCACGCTGCGGGACCGCGTGCCTGCCAGCATCAATGCCGAGGGCGAAGCGCACGACGCCCGCGGCTATCTGGTCGAGGACTTCGGCCTGCCCATGAACCTGATGCTGGCGTGCAGCGTCCACCTTGTGCACGGCGATGCCGAAGCATGCCTCGCGGCACTGGCCGAAGCCGGGCGCCGCGCTACTGGTAGCTCATCGTAAAGGTCGCCAGGCCGTGCACGGTGCCTGGCGTGACGGCGCCCGTCGCCACGTACTCGGCCGTCATCGGAATACTGCTCAGGCCATCCGATACGTCCACCAGCCACTGGTTGGTATTCTCGGGAACGGCGGAATCCGGTCCGAAGCTGACTGGCATGTTGTCGGCCTTGCGGATGCGGATGCCCACACCCTCCGCCGTGGAAGCCGGGGCCAGCGTGAGGATGTCCGTACGGTTGCCTGGCGTGGTGGCGTCGGTCAGCGTGATATGTACCGCGAATCCGGACTCGCACTGCAGGCCAATCGTGAAGTTCGTGGTGCCGGTGACCTCGCCAATCCGGGACAGCGTCGACGCCAGCGCACGAGACATTGGCACGTTGACGCTGGGCGTGGTGACGGTGCAGGTGCGGGAGGTCACCGACAGCGTCCCCAGGTTGACGGTGTCCAGCGTGTCCGTGATCCGGCCGCTGGAAGCGATCCGGTTGCGCATCGTATAGATCGTGCGCCCGGTGATGTTTCCGGTGAGCGAGATCGGTCCCGTCTTGACCAGCTGATGCCGGAAAAAGTAGTTCGCCGTGGTGGGATTGCGGTTGTTGATGGTGGGAATGGCGTTCGCCGGGGAAGGGCCCGAAATCGTCCTGCCAAGGCTCACGCTGAAGACACGCACTCCGATCCCCGGAATACCTGTCTCCCATGCATTGCTGACGGTGCGGGAACCACCCTGGGTGGGGATCATCTGGACCTCGAATCCGACGCTGCCACGCACAAAGCTGGCGTTGCGCGGACAGCGGATCAGCGAGCGGACCATCAGTTCCTCACTGATCGGAGCGCCCACCGCCGCATCGCGGGCGATGGCGATGTCACGGAACGCGAGCGGCCGGGGGTAGGTAGTGATCTGGCACTGTACCCCCTGGGCCAGGACGCCGGACGGGCCGAATGCCAGCAAGGCCAGGGCGGCAGCGGGCAATGCAAGCCGGATCGGCTGGCGTACGGTCTGGTTCATGACTTCTCCTCGGTGCTGGTCCGGCACACGGCCTTGACGCGTGCGTAACTGGCAGCCTTGCCGGATGACTCCGGCAGCCGGTATGCGATCTCGCAGCGCTCGGCCGCGCCCTTGCCCCACGTCACCTCCAGGCGGCCAACATCCTCCAGCCCGCGCGCGAAGATGATGCCGCGCTGGCCCACCATGCCGACCTCGCCGCCTTTCCCGTCCGCCACGGCCGCGCCAAACGGCAGCGGGGTGCCATCGGGCAACGGCGCGGAGAGGATGGCCGAGCGCCCCTTCAGCGTGGCGAAGGCGATCTTCACCGCCGCATTGGCGCGCGGCGCCACCTTCATGCTGGTAGCGTCCAGCGACACGTCGAGCGGCATGCCGCGTGGATCGAGTTCGATCGCGTTCATGTTGTACGGCTGGAGGTACGGAACGATGGCATAGCCGAATGGGTCGATGCGCACGCCGGGCGAGTTCAGCACCGCCGCGCCGGCGGCGCCCTTGGCCTCGACGATGCCAATCGTGTCGCCCAGGAAGTTGGCCAGCGTCACGCCACCCGCGTGGGCCACCAGCGCGCCCTGCAGGCCACCGGAGTACTGCGTGTAGCTGTCGGCCCGCGTCACCGAAGCCGACAGCGTGGTGAACGGGCTGCGGTACTGCACATTGGCCCCCGTCGTTGTCGATCCCCGGTTGCGGTCCGCGTTCAGCCCGTAGGTGAAGGCATTGTCTTCGAGGGCGGTGCCACTGAGGCGAAGCTGCTGCGAGGTCTGGCCCGAGCCGTCGCGCGTGGCGCCCATCGTGAGCATCGGCGCGTGGCGGCCGCCTCCCAGCGGCACGATCAGGTTCAGGAACGCCTGGGTGCTGTAGCTGCCGGTGAACGCGTCCCGCTGGCGCGAGACCGACAGGTTGTACGAGACCGACAGGCCCAGCAGGTTCATCGCGTTGCTGTAGCCGGCCTGGAATGTCAGTGCCGAGGTATCGCGGTTCCAGTAGGTGACCGACGAACCGGTCAGGTACACGTTGCCCCAGCGCTCGCCAAGGTTCTGGTTCAGCGTGAGCTGCACCTGGCTGCGGGCGCGGTCCAGGAAGGCGCCGCGCCCCGGGTCCGAGCGGGCCTGGAAGGCGTCCCGCATGGTCCAGAAGCCCCGCGTGGCGTAGCGATAGGCCGCAACCGCCACGCTGGTGCTGGTCGATGGCACGTACTTGCTGTAGCTCACGCGCAGGCTCTGGCCGCTCGTGCGTTCCGTGTCCGAAATGCTGGCGCGCGCATAGGTGCCGTCCAGGGCGAGCGCGCCGATGGGCAGGTTGAACGCCGCCCCGGCGATGCCGGCCTGATAGCCTTCCGACATCACCAGCCCCCCGTAGCCCGTGACGAAATTGCTGAAGCCATGCTGCACCGTGGCCTGCACCAGCTTCTCGCGGCTGTTCGATCCGGAGGAGCCATTGCGGTATTCGCCAACGGTGGCCGAGTACCGCGTGGTGCCGGGCCGCAGCAATTGCACGACCGAGGAATAGGGCACCGTGAAGCTGCTCTGGCTGCCGTCGGCCTCGGTCACCGTGACGATCAGGTTGCCGCCGTAGCCGGTGGCGTAGAGATCGTCGATCTCGAACGGCCCGGGCGCCACGGTGGTTTCGTAGAGCTTGTTGCCGTTCTGCGTGACCGTGACGCGTGCGTTGGAGCGCGCCACGCCGCGCACGACCGGCGCGTAGCCGCGCGACGAATCGGGCAGCATGCGGTCGTCGGTGGCTAGGTTGACGCCCCGCACCGAGAAGCTGTCGAAGACCGCGCCATCGGTGAAGGCGTCGCCCAGCGTCAGCTGGCTGCGCAGCGGCTCGATGTCGCGCTGCACGTAGGCGGCGATGTTCTGATAGTCGTAGGAGCGCGTGCCGGCGCCGCCCTGCCAGGTCATCGACGAGCGCTGGCGCAGGTGCCAGCGGCCGATGTTGATGCCGCTGTCGACGCCAAGGTAGGTGCTGTCCTGTCCGGTGGCGTGGAAGGTGTTGAGGTTGTACGCTACCGTGGCCGAGGGTACGCCTTCTTCCCACAGCGATGGGTCCACGGTGCCGCGCGGGCTGCGGCGCAGCAGCGTCTGCGCGACCTTCAGGTCGAGCCGCAGTTCGTTGAAATCGAACGACCACGTGAAGTCATCGGCGATATCGGCGGGCTGCACGCAGGCGCCGTTCTCGCCAGCCATCACGGCGGCGTACGCGGGCGACAGCGCCCGCTCGTCGAGGTTGAGGGTGCCGAGCAGCGTCCGGTCCATGCACGGCGTGGGCTGCCGCTCCCCGTCCCGCGTCCGGAAGCGCACCGACTGCCGCGCCTCCCATCGACCGTTCAGATAGACGTCCACCGGATAATCGCCCGGCGTGATGGTGTTCCCCCGCGCAAAGCGGCGTACGTCGACGCTCGACCCGTTGGGGCGGCGGAAGAAATCGGGGTTGAACTGGACCTCGGCAACCTTGATGCCGCCGGGCTCCTCGCCGGCCATTGCGGCAGCGGGCATCGCGGCGGCCAGCAGCCAGTGCGCCACCAGGCGGCGCGGCGCGGCCGGTCTCTGCGGGCGGGCTCTCATCTTGCCGCGGCGCCCGTGCGGCGGGGTTCGTACTCCGCCGTCGCGTCCGCGCCAAAGTCATTGATCGTGATGAAGCGCACGCGGTCGGGCTGGCCTTCGGCAGGCGCCCCGTCGCCTACCGCGAATTCCATGGTGCCGCCGGGCGCCACCATGCCGCCATCGGCATTGCTGAACTCGCGGGCGCCCAGCGTGGCATGGACGCGCGTGAACGTGATGTGGAACGCCGACGGGTTGTGGGCGGCCAGTACGGGGCGGCCCTCCGCGTTACGGGCAAACCGCCACGTCACGCGGGTGGGTGCATCGTCGGCGCGTCCCGCCAGCCCTGTGGGCCGGTAGAACAGCTTGACGCGGGAGCGGAGCGCGAACTGCAGCGTGTTGGACGCGGTGTCGCCGCTGGCATCGCCCATCGGCGGTACTTCGAGTACGTTCAGGTAGTAGACCGATTCACGGTCAGCCGGCTGCGACGTGTCCAGCGCGATGATGCGCAGCGACTGGCCTTTCTGCGGTTCGAGCCGGAACAGCGGCGGTGCAATCAGGAATGGGGCGGTCGATTCGTCGGGCGCCGTACCGGCATCGCCGTCGTCGATCCACGCCTGCACCAGCGCGGGCGCCTGGCCCTCGTTGGTCAGCTTCACCGTGACCTCATGATCCTCCGCCGGGTAGACCACGCGGGTGCCGGTCAGGACCACCGATGCAGACGTGGAGTGGGCGGCAAGGGCCAGCAGCAGGCCCGCGAGCGGTGCCCGGATCTTTGCAATGCATGACATGACGGCTATCTCGGGAATGCGTTCGGTTCCTGCGGAGCAGGACGAAAGCGCGGCATGCGTCGGCATGCCGCGTGAAGGTGAAACCCTTACGGGTACACGATCGTGTAGGTCGTCGAGGTGCTCAGCGTGCCGGCGGTGGCGGCGGCGCCCGTGGCCACGTACTGGGCGTAGTACTGCAGGTTGGCCGCGCCCGAGGCCAGTGCCACGGTCTGGCTGTTCTGCGCACCGAATGCCGCGCCGAGCACGATCGCCGACTGGTCGGCGTTCAGCAGGCCCACCTGGACGTTGCCGGCGCCGGTTACAGCAGCGGCAGTTTCCGTGGCTGCCGTGGTGACAACCGTATTGCGCAAGCGTCCGGTGACGACATCGGTATTGGCGCCGGTCTCGAAATGCACGGCGACGGTGCCGGTGGTGGGGTTGCAGCTCGTCAGCGCGATGGTGAACGGCGTGCGGCCGGCGGTATCGCCATCGGCGTCGAGCGACGCGGCGCGGACCGCGGGCAATGCCACGGTGAAGTCGGAGCCGCTGGTAGAGCCATTCACCGTGCAGGTCTGGCCGCTGACTGCGCCGGTGAAGGTGATGGTGCCGTCGGCGGCGAATGCCTGGGGCGCCATGGTGGCGAGGGTCGCTGCTGCCGCGCAGAGCGTTGCCTTGAGATGTTTCATTTTCTGGCCTTCGAGAGTGAATGAAATGTCGTCACGGGCTGCGGTGGCGGCGGGACGGCATCTCATCCTGTCCGCTCACTTTTGCAACGTGGCGGACGAAGGCTAAGACCTCAGAAGCTGACCGGATATAGGAATGCTACGAAATATCGATCAAGCAGCTTCGGAGAAATCTGAACGCGCGTGAGGAAAATCTGATCTAGGTCATGTCGCGGCACGCACGACGGCCATGACGCTTGAAGGGCCTTCGGCGAGTACAGGGGGTGGAGAAGGGGAGCGCAAGTCCTGGCCGGCGCGAGCGGCCGGCAGCGGGAAGGGACGCGCACGGGGCGCGTCCGGCCAGGGTCAGCGTGCCGTGGCGGTGTTCGGTTGCTGGCGCAGCGACTGCACGCCCGCGGCGATCTCGGCGGCGGTGGCGGCCACGATCTGCCGGTAGGCCGCCACCACGCCATCGACCTGGCCCGGTGCGGGCACTTCGGCCTCGGTACGGCCGCTGACGAGGTTGCCGTCCGGCAGGCGGCGCACGGTCCAGGCAACGCTGGCGGCGGCGCGCTGGCCCGGCTCCGCATCGAGCCGCACCACCTCGGTAGTGATGCGGAACAGCGTGCCGACTTCGGACAACCCTTGCTGGTAGATGTCAACCGCGCCCAGATTGGTCTGAAGCTGCTGCGACAGCGCGTCGCGCATCTCGTCGGGCAGCGGGGACAGCCAGCGCGACTGGTCGAGCAGCCGCACGCCGCCGGGATTGCCGTCGCTGACCACCAGTTGCGCGCGGTTGAGCCGCTCGGGCACGCGCACCGGCGCCACCTCGATCCAGAGCGGCTGCGCGGTGGCGGATGCCGGGCGGGCCGCGCCGGTGGCGCCAATGGCGCCAGTGGCCAGCGTGTAGTAGCGCGGCTCGGGCGAGGCGCAGCCCTGCAGCACGGCCACCGTCAGGGCGGCCAGCGCGGCCGCGGCGAGCGGGCGTGCCGCGGCACGCTCCGGGGTGTTTCTGGCGATCATTTCCGGTCCTCCGTCTTGCCGCGCAGCAGCGCCTCGGGATGGCGTTCGAGATAGTCGGTCAGCGCGCGCAGCGAGGTGGCCGTGCGCGTCAGTTCCTGCAGCATGCGCCGCGTGTCCTGCTGCAGCGGCGCGTCGGAAGCCAGCGTGCCGTTGGCGGCGGTCAGCGTGCGGCGCGCGTCCTGCAGCGCGGCCAGCACCTGCGGGGCCACGTCGCCGTTCAGCTGCGCCACGAGCTTGTCGGCGCTGTCCAGCATCCGGTTCATCGATACCATGGCCGTGCGCGCCTCCTGGCCGATCTGGTCGAACGGCACCTTGTCGATCTTGTTGACGATGTCGCCCAGCTTGGCCTGCAGTTCGTCGAACGTGCCCGGCGTGGTCGGGAACTCCGGCAGCGGCGCGTCCAGATTCAGGTCGCGGGGCGGCGGCGCCTTCGGGAAGAAGTCGAGCGCCACGTAGAGCTGGCCCGTCAGCAGGTTGCCCGTGCGCAGCTGCGCGCGCATGCCGCGCTGGATCAGCCCCTGGACGATGGTGCGCTGGCGCGCCTGGTCGGCCACGTCGCGCTCGCGGAACCCCATCCGGGACGGGTACAGCTCCACCACCACCGGCATGCGGAACGCCTTGCGCTCGCGCTGGTACTCGATGCCGATCGAGCGTACCTGCCCGACGATCACGCCGCGGAAGTCCACCGGGGCGCCCGGGGCCAGCCCGCGCACCGACTGGTCGAAGTTCAGCACGGCCAGCGTCGGCGCCAGTTCCTCGGGCTCCTTCATGGCCTCGCCCTGGTCGCCGGCCAGCAGGAACTGGGTGTTCTCGGCGGCCGCATCGGTGGCTGTGGTGTTTTCCGGCGCCTGGAAGGCCACGCCGCCCAGCAGCACCGTGACCAGCGACTGCGTGGACAGCTTGAGCCCGCCCGCGTCGAGCTTCAGGTCGACGCCGCTGGCGTGCCAGAAGCGCGTATCGGCCGTGACGAGCTTGTCGTAGGGCTTGTTGACGAAGACCCGCAGCGTGATGTCGCGCCCGTTCGGTTCGAGCTGGTACGCCACCACCTGGCCCACCTGCACGCGCCGGTAGTAGACCGGCGAGCCGATGTCGAGCGAGCCCAGTTCCTGCGCGCGCAGCACGAACTGGCGTCCCGAGGCATCGGTCGTGACCACGGGCGGCACCTCCAGCCCGGTGAAGCTGCGCGTGCTTTCCACTGACTTGCCGGCGTCCACGCCGATATAGGCGCCCGACAGCAGCGTCTCCAGCCCCGACACGCCACTGATGGCGAAGCGCGGCCGCACCACCCAGAAGCGCGTGTCCTTGACCGCGAAGCTCTCGGCGTCCTTGGTCAGTTCGATATTGGCCACCACGTGCGAGCGGTCCAGCGCCAGCCGCACGGACTTCACCAGGCCGATATCGACGTCCTTGTAGCGCACGGCGGTCTTGCCCGGCGTCAGCCCCTCGGCGGTACGGAACGTGACGGTGATGTCGGGGCCGCGCGAGGCCAGCGTGTTGACCAGCAGCGAAACGCCGACCACGGCCGCCACGATCGGGATCAGCCAGACCAGCGACGGCAGCCAGCGGGCGCGGCGCCTGCGCGCCGGCTGCGGCACGCCGGGATTCGGAGGGAGGTTGTCAGGATCGGGCATTGTCGGGTTCCGGCAATTTCGGTGGGGCCTTCGCGTCGAGGGCGTCCCAGAGCAGGCGCGGGTCGAAGGACAGCGATGCCAGCATCGTCAGCACGACAACGGCACCGAAGGCCAGCGCGCCCGCGCCGGGAATGATCGTGGCCAGCGCCCCGGCCCGCACCAGCGAGGCCAGCAGCGCCACCACGAAGATGTCGAGCATCGACCAGCGGCCGATGATTTCCACCAGGCCGTAGAGCCGGGTTTGCTGGCGGATGCGCCAGGTGGACCTGAAATGCACCGACACCAGCAGCAGCGTCAGAATCATCATCTTGAGCAGCGGCACCATGATGCTGGCGATCAGCACCACGCCGGCCAGCAGGTGCGAACCGGACAGCCACAGGTAGATGATCCCGGACATGATCGTGTCGCGCTGCGTGCCGAGGATCGACTCGGTCACCATCACCGGCAGCAGGTTGGCCGGAATGTACAGGATATAGGCCGACAGCAGGAAGGCCCAGGCGCGCGCCAGGCTGGCAGGCTTGCGCCGGTGCAGCGTGGCGCCGCAGCGCGGGCAGGGCTCGCCGTCGAGCGCCACGGGGCTGAGCAGGTCGCAGGCGTGGCACGACACCAGCCCGCGCGAGGCCGCCGTGGGCACCTCGGCCAGCGGTGTGCGTTCGTCGTCGTCGGTCAGTTCCGCCACCACCTCGGCGGCGGCGCGGCGCGAGCGGGCCAGGCGCTCGCGGGCCCGGGCGGTGCGCGAAGGGCGTAGCGGGGCGGTCACGCGGCGTCTCCGGGCCGGCGCGCGGGGGCCTCGTCAGCCCCGGCCGGCTCCAGGTAGTGCCACAGTTCGCGCGGATCGAACGACAGCATCGCGGCCAGCACCACCACGAGCGCCCCGAACGACCACAGCGCCACGCCGGGAATCACCTGGGCCATGGTCGAGAGCTTCACCACGGTCACCAGCACGCCGATCATGAAGACCTCGATCATGCCCCACGGCCGCGTCTGGCGGATGCCGCGCACGATGCGGTCGAAGCCGTAGGGCATGCGGTGCTGCGTCATCGGGATCAGCAGATAGCACATCATCAGCATTTCCGAGAGCGGAAACAGGATGGTGGTGCCGAACACCAGCAGCGCCACCAGCGTCATGTGGTCGGCATGCAGCGCCTGCACGGCGCCCCAGAGCGTGGTCTCGGTGCGCACGCCCTTGAGGTCCATCTCGACGATCGGATACAGGTTGGAGATCAGGAACAGGATCAGCGCCGTGACCACCAGCGGCAGCAGCCGCCGGTAGGCGCGCGAGCTTTCGCGGTACAGCGCGCCGCCGCAGCGCAGGCAGATGGCGCGCTCGCCCGGCGCCAGCGCGGTGCGCTCGTAGAGCGCGTCGCAGTACTCGCAGGCCACCAGGCGGTGGAAATCCTGCGCTGCGCCGGGCGGGGCGTCCGGTTGCGGCTGCGTCATGCGTCGGGTGTCAGTTGGGTCGGCGGCGCGGGCGTGACCGCCGTCACCGGCGCCCGTTCCTGCGTGCCGATGGTCCAGTCGCGCAGCAGCGCGTAGGCAACCGCCAGCACGGTCGGGCCGAGGAACACCCCCAGGAAGCCGAAGGCCAGCGCGCCGCCCAGCACCCCCATCATGATCCAGATCAGCGGCAGGCCGGTGCCCTTGCTGATCAGCAGCGGCTTGATCACGTTGTCGGCCATGCCGACCACCACGGCACCCCACACCACCATGAAGATGGCCCAGCCCGTCTCGCCGCCGTGATAAAGCCACAGCGCGGCCGGAATCCAGACCAGCGGCGGGCCCATCGGTACCACCGACAGGAAGAATGTGACAAAGCCGAGGATGGCCGCGCCGGGCACGCCGGCGATCCAGAAGCCTACGCCGGCCAGCACCGCCTGGATGAACGCCGTGCCCAGCACGCCGTAGACCACGCCCTTGACGGTGTTGCCGGCCAGCGCCAGCAGGTGGTCGGCGCGCTCGCCGCTGACGCGCCGCATGCCGCCGCGCAGCCAGTCGACGGCCAGTTCGCCGCCCGTGTAGAAGAAGAACGCCAGCACGATCGACAGCGCCAGTTGCCCGAGGCCGCCGCCGATCGACAGCCCCGCGCCCAGCAGCAGGTGCCCCACCGGGGCGATCAGCTTGCGCAGGTTGGCCACCATCTCGGAATCGGCGTGGATGACCTGGTCGTAGGCCGACTGCAGCTGCGGGCCCACGTAGGGCAGGCCGCTGAGCCACTCGGGCAGTTGCGGGAAGCCGTTCTCGGTGTAGCGGTTGAAGAGGGCGGTCAGCTCGTCGAGGTGGGCCGAGAAGCTGGCCCCGGCGTAGACGAACGGGCCGAGCACGATCACGGCCGCCAGCAGCACGCAGACCAGCGCCGCCAGCCCGCGCCGGTTGCCGAGCCAGCGCGACAGCACGGTGTAGGGGTGCCACGAGCTGTAGGCCAGGATCGCGCCCCAGACCAGGGCCGTGGCAAATGGCGCCAGCACCAGCAGCGAGCCGCCGATCAGCGCAATCAGCGCGAAGACCGCGGCAAGCTTCTCAATCAGTTGTCCGGAACTCATCGTTGCGCGCCGCCAGGCGTCCAGGTGGGGAAAACGCCGTAAGCATAGCGGAATTCGATGGATTCTCCGGGTTTTCCCCGGCCCCCGTTCAGGTGGCCGCGGCTGGCGCCTCCTGTGACGTTGGCGTGGCAGTGTTGCGCAGCAGCGCGGCGACCAGGTCGGACTGCGTGAGGATGCCCACCACGCGCCGGTCGGTGTCGAGCACGGGCACGTGGTGCAGGCCGCCATCGGAGAACGCCTGGGCCAGTTCGACGATCGGCTGGTCGGCTCGCGCCGTCACCACGGTGCGCGTCATCAGGTCGCGCACCGCCCCGTTCACGCGCCGGGAATTCACCCGGTGGGCGTGGAAGAAATCGCTCTGGGTCAGGATGCCGAGCAGCCGACGCTGCCGATTGATCACGGGCAGCGCCTTGATATGGTGGCGCGTGAGCAGCGCGGCGGCGTCGGCGGCCAGCTGGCCGGGGCGCACGGCCACCACGTCGCGCGACATGATGTCGCCGCAGCGCACATCACCAAAGCGCCGCGAATACGCGCGCAGCTCGGCCGCCACCAGGATGGCTTCCAGGTCGTCTTCCTCGATGTCGAGAAATTCGCCGCGCGCCGCCAGCACGGCGTCAAGGTCGGATCGCGTGAAGCCCACCCGCTTGCTCGGCGGTGCATCCTTGGTGTGGTGCTGGGCGGCAGGTTCGGGCGGGCGGTGCGGATAGCGGCGCCGCGCCAGGTTGTTGAAGGCCAGCGCGGTCAGCAGCAGCAGCATCGAGTTGATGGCCACCGGCATCACCACGAAGCCGAATCCCAGCGCGGTGACGGCCGGTCCGCCGAACACCGCCGTCACGGCCACCGCGCCGCTGGGCGGGTGCACGCAACGCAACTGGAACATCAGCGCGATGGCGCCCGCCACGGCCACGCCGGCGGCCAGCCCGGGGTCCGGAATCCAGCGCGCGCAGGCCACGCCGACCGTGGCGGCCACCAGATTGCCGCCGATGATCGACCATGGCTGGGCCAGCGGGCTGGCCGGCACGCCGAACAGCAGCACGGCCGAGGCGCCCATCGGCGCGATGAACCATGGGTTGAAGCCTTGCAGGAACTGGCGGCAGATCCACTCCGTGAGCGCCAGGCCGATCAGCGCGCCAAGGCAGCTCTTGAGCCGCTCGAACCGGTTGGCGGCGATCGGCATCGGGACAAAAGTGCGCAGCCAGTCACGCGCGGCGGCAATGGATTGCGTAGGGTCGAATGCGGTGGGCATCGAAGTCGGGGGCTGGGGGCGGCCGGGGGCAGGTTGTCGGGGGCGAATCGGAAGCAAATCGGGGGGCCGATTCGTGACTTCTGTGGCCGCATTGGGCCTTGGCGGTGCCGGCGCAATATATCACAGCATGATATATTGCGCCGGCTGTACGCCCCCGCATTATCTCCCAGCCGCTCAAGGCTTGCTCGCCCCATGTCCAAATTGCCCGTGTCATCCGTTCCGCATGCCTTGCACGCCGCCCAGAAGCGCGATTACGCCTCAAACGGCCGTTTGCCGATGCTGGCCGGCGTTGCGCTGCTGATCGGCGCCATCAGCACCGGCGCCGCGTTCGTGCTGGTCAACCTGATCCGCTTCTTCACCAACCTGTTCTTCTTCCAGACGCTGTCGTTCGCCGAGCGCTCGCCCGCCCACCATACGCTGGGCGCCTGGGTCGTGCTGGTGCCGGCGCTTGGCGGGCTGGTCGTCGGGCTGATGGCCCGCTACGGCAGCGACAAGATCCGCGGCCACGGCATCCCCGAGGCCATCGAGGCCGTGCTGTTTGGCAAGAGCCGGATGTCGCCGAAAGTGGCGGTGCTCAAGCCGCTGTCGTCGGGCATCGTGATTGGCAGCGGTGGGCCGTTCGGTGCCGAAGGGCCGATCATCATGACGGGCGGCTCGATCGCCTCGCTGCTGGCGCAATACCTTCACCTGACCGCCGCCGAGCGCAAGACGCTGCTGGTGGCGGGCGCCTGCGCCGGCATGACCGCGATCTTCGGCACGCCGGTGGCCGCGGTGCTGCTGGCCATCGAGTTGCTGCTGTTCGAACTGCGCCCGCGCAGCCTGCTGCCGGTGGCGCTGGCCTGTGCCGTGGCCGGCTTCCTGCGTCCGTTCGTGTTCGAGGCCGGGCCGCTGTTCCCGCTGCAGACCGCGCCGGCCGGCACCGTGGCGCTGGGCTCCTGCGTGCTGGCCGGGCTGCTGTGCGGCATGCTGGGCGCGGCACTGACCCTGGCGCTGTACCGCACCGAGGACGCCTTCAGCCAGCTGCGCGTGCACTGGATGTGGTGGCCGGCCATCGGCGGCCTGATCGTCGGCATCGGCGGCTATCTGGAGCCCCGCGCGCTGGGCGTGGGGTACGACGTGATCGGCGATCTGCTCAACAACCGGCTGGCCCTTGGCGTGGCCGTGGCGCTGCTGACGGTCAAGGCCGTGATCTGGATTGCCGCGCTGGGCTCGGGCACGTCGGGCGGGGTACTGGCGCCGCTACTGATGCTGGGCGCAGGGCTGGGCGTGGTGCTGGCGCCGGTGCTGCCGGGTGGCTCGCCCGCGCTGTGGGCGCTGGTCTGCATGGCCGGCGTGCTGGGCAGCGTGCTCGGCGCCCCGCTGACGGCCATCGTGTTCGCGTTCGGCCTGACCCACGACGGCGAGGCGCTGCTGCCGCTGCTGCTGACCACGGCGGTGGCCTACGGCTTCTCGGTGCTGACGATGAAGCGCGGCATCATGACCGAGAAGATCGCGCGGCGCGGCCTGCATATCTATCGCGAGTACGGCGTGGACCCGCTCGAACGCGCCCACGTGGCCGACCTGATGACGCGCGACGTGGTAGCCATCGACGCCGCGCTGCCGCTGGCCGAGGCGCTGCCGCGCTACTTCGGCGATCATGCCGCGCACCGCGCCTATCCCGTGGTGGCCGACGGCCGCGTGCTTGGCGTGCTGCACCGCAGCGCGGCGCTGGCGGCCGAGGCCGGCGATCTGGAGAAGCTACGATGCGGTGACCTGCTGGCCGGGCAGGGCGGCGCCGCTGCGGCGGCCCTGTTGCCAGACCAGACTGGCCGTGCCGCCGCCGGCCAGATGGCGGCCTTGAGCGTGGCGCGCCTGCCCGTGGTCGACAGCCTGGCGTCGATGCGGCTGGTGGGCATGGTGTCGTTGCGCGACCTGCTGGCGCCGAGCGGCGACGTGCTGCACGAGGAAACGCGCCGCGAGCGGCTGCGCGGCGCTCAGAGCTTGTAGGTCGACAGCAGGATGCTGGTTTCGGTGGCCGAGATGCCATCGACCAGCCGAATGCGGTCCAGCGTCCGGTCGAACTGCTCCAGTGTATCGGCGCGCAACTCGGCAATGATGTCCCAGCGGCCATTGGTGGTGTGCAGCGTCTGCACGTTGGGATCGCCGCGCAGCGCCTGCAGCACCTGGCGCGCCTTGTTTCCCTCCACCGCCACCGTCATCCAGGCGCGGATGCGGTGCGGTTCGGCCTCGGGCCTGAGCCGCACCGTATAGCCGACGATCTGCCCCTCCTGTTCCAGCTTGCCGATGCGGTTCTGTACCGTGGCGCGCGATACGCGCAGCGCCTTGGCCAGCGCCGTGACCGGCATCCGGGCGTTATCGCGCAGCAACCCCAGCAACTGACGATCCGTGGCATCCATCGCAGCCTCCTGGCAGCGGCCTGGCGAAATGTCAGGCCGATGTGGCGGATTGTCAGATCGGCATCGCAATTTGTCCAGTCTGCCAACTATTCGCTAACGCGTGCGGGCACCACAATTCACTTATGGAGAAACGACTACCCACAGGAGCCCGCGCATGATCGAGACCCCTACCATCCTGCTGGTTGCCCCCACGTTCTACGACGTGTCCTACAGCATCAATCCGTGGATGGACCCTGCCGCGTGGTCGCGCGATCCGGCCGGCATGCACGGCCGCGCCCGCGCGTCGTTCGATGCGCTGCACGAGGCGCTGGGCGCCGCCGGCTTCGCGGTCGAGGTGGCCGAGGGCACGCCGGGCCAGCCCGACATGGTGTTCCCGGCCAACGCCGCCGTGGTGCTCGACGGCAAGGCGGTGCTGGCGCGCTTCCGCTACCCGCAGCGGCGCGGCGAGGAAGCGCCGTTTGCGGCGATCTTCGACGGGCTGCGCCGCCGGGGGCTGATCGATACGGTGGAGACGCTGCCGGCTGGCTGCTTCCAGGAAGGCGCGGGCGATTGCATCTGGGACGCCCGGCGCGGGCATTTCTGGGCCGGGTATGGGCCGCGCTCGTCGCGCGAGGCGGCCGATGCGATGTCGCGCCACTTCGGCCAGGAGGTGGTTGCGCTGGAACTGGCCACCGAGCAGAGCTACCACCTCGACGTCTGCTTCTGCCCGCTGGCGGGCGGCGACATTCTCTATTTCCCGCCCGCGCTGAGCGACGCCGCGCTGGCCACGCTGCGCGCCCGCGTGCCGGCAGGCCAGCGCATCGAGGCCACCGCCGATGACCTGCGCCATTTCAGCGTCAACGCGGTCAACCTCGACGACCAGGTGGTGATGACCTGCACCACGCCGCACCTGCGCCACGAACTGGGCCGGCGCGGCTACCGGCTGCGCGAGGTGGACCTGTCGCCGTACATGATGTCCGGCGGCGGCGCCTACTGCATGACGCTGCGGCTCGACCGCGCCAGCACGCCCGCCCGCCGGGCCGTGGCAGCGTGACCGGAGCCCATCATGAAACAAATGATGAAAACGCGCGAGTTTAAGGAAAATGCGATGACGCGCTTTCTCGACGCCAGTGCCGTGGCGGCGCTGGTGCGCGGCGTGGGCGTCAGCCAGGCCATCGTGCAGATGGCCGACTTCGTGCGGCAGGATTTCCTGCGCTGGCCGGCCTTCGAAAAATCGGCGCGGCTCGCCAGCCATTCACCGGTTGGCGTGATCGAACTGATGCCGGTCAGCGATGGCGTGCAGTTCGCTTTCAAGTACGTCAACGGCCATCCGCGCAATGCCGTGTATGCGCTGCCCACCGTCATGGCGTGCGGGATGCTGGCGGAAGTGCAGACCGGCTTTCCGCTGCTGCTGGCCGACCTGACGCTCGCCACCGCGCTGCGTACCGCCGCCACCTCGGCGCTGGCCGCGCGTGCCATGGCTCGTCCCGGCGCGCGCGCCATGGCGCTGATCGGCAACGGCGCCCAGGCCGAGTTCCAGTCACTGGCGTTTCACGCCATGCTTGGCGTCTCCACTATCCGTGCGTTCGACATCGATCCGGTGGCCACGCGCCGGCTGATTCGCAACCTCGCGGACGTACCCGGACTTGCGATCACGCCGGCCGGTTCGGTGCGCGATGCGCTCGACGGTGCCGACATCGTCACGACAGTCACTGCCGACAAGACACGCGCAACTATCTTGTCGCCCGACATGATCCGTCCCGGCGTGCATCTCAATGCAGTGGGCGGCGACTGCCCCGGCAAGACCGAACTGCATGCCGACATCCTCCATCGCGCCCGCATCGTCGTGGAATATGCGCCGCAGTCGCGCATCGAGGGCGAGGTGCAGCAGTGGCCGGAGGCGCCCGTCAGCGAGCTGTGGGAGGTGTTGTCGGGCACGGCGCCGGGCCGCGTGGCGCCGGAGGACGTGACGTTGTTCGATTCGGTCGGGTTTGCGCTGGAAGACTACTCGGCGCTGCGCTGGCTGCACGCCACGGCGCTGGCGCGGCACGCCGGGCAGTTCATCGAACTGGTTGCCATGCCGCCCGAGCCGAGGGATCTGTATGGGTGGATGCTTCGGGAGACGGAAGAACCAATAAAAAAGCCCGGACTCGTGTCCGGGCTCTATGCATCGTAATTTCTCCAGTTACCCCCCGCGTCCCATCATCAGCTGGGCGCGCAGGAAGCCCTTGATCTCTTCCAGCGACGGCGTCTTCAGGAAGACCATGATGCCCCATTGCTGCAGGGCATCGGCCACGCCCTCGTACGCCTGGCGGTTCGTGATGACCGCGAAGATCACGCGCTGGCGCGCGAAGAAGTTCTGTAGTTTCTCGATCGTGGCGGATTCCGCGTCGTTGAGTTCTTCGACGTAGTAGAGCACCACGCGCGGATGGGCATCGACGGAAGTGATCACCGTGTCGACCACATCCTCCAGCACCTGCGTCTTGAGGGGGAGCGACCATTTGCCGAGCTGGGCGCTGATGCGCTGCGCCTCGGAATGGTTCGGGTGGAAGACCACGAGGTCGAGGTCGTGCTCCACGCCGGAGTCGGGCATGGCCCGGCTCGCCAGCAGCCGGTGCACCGTCTCCTTGTGGATGCGGCGATGGCCGCCGTTGGTCTTCCATGCGCCGAGTTCCCCGCGCTCGACCATCTTCTGCACCGTTCCCAGCGAGACATTGAGCAGCTTGGCGGCGGTGCGCGTGCTGTAGTACGGCTTTTCAGCCAGTTCCGGATCCAGTTTCATCCAATCACCCGTAGTGTCGATCGGCAGCACAGTGCATTGCACTGCGTGGCGCCCTCGGACACGCCACGCCGGCCTGAGGCCGGGCTTGCCGTTTGTATTTCTGACCCTGCTGCTTGCAGCCCGCTCCCCGGCAGGCCTTTGTTGCTTTGGTACCTGTTGACGTAGCAACCGCTACACGTTGCCGTGCGCGTCTGCTGCGAATATGCGCGCCAGCCATGCCCGGACCGCTGATGCGAATAGTATGACTTCAAGATGATTCGTCGCCACAGGGAAAGCAATGATTGGCGTCACACTTTTGTTGTTTAACGAACATCGCGCCCATTCGGTAGACAACCCGATGACGATCGACATGTATGCAGACATGGCCTGCGCCCATGCGCGCTCAAGAGAGACTCCGTGCGGCGCTCGGCGGTTCCCTGCGGGAATACATTTGCTACAACCGCATCGTTGCCGGCGCGATCGTTGGAGATCTGCGGCAGGCGCAACATGAGCGCTCACTGTCGCGGCTTTTCCCATCACGACAGTCCATATTTGCGAACCTTGTCGAACAGCGTGGTCTTGGCCACGCCCAATGCCTCGGCGGTACGCGTCAGGTTGCCGTCGTGGCGGCGCAGCGCATCGGCGATCAGCGCCCGCTCGAACTGTTCCACGGCCTGCGGCAACGGCATGGCCGTGGTGGCTCCGGTGCCGTGCCGCGGGTCGCAGCCCAGGCCGAGCACGTGGCGTTCGGCCAGGTTGCGCAGCTCGCGTACGTTGCCGGGCCAGGCATACGCCACCAGTGCGGCCAGTTCGGCGGGGCTGGCGGGCACGGCTTCCAGTTCGTGGCGCAGCGCGGCCTGGGCCACGAAATGCTCGAACAGCAGCGGCACATCCTCGCGTCGCTCGCGTAGCGGCGGCAGTTCCAGCGTCACCACGTTGAGGCGGTAATACAGGTCGGCGCGGAACTGGCCGGCATCGGCCAGCGTCCGCAGGTCAGCCTTGGTGGCGGCCACCACGCGGGTATCCACGGGCACCGGCTGGTTGGAGCCGAGCCGTTCGACCACGCGTTCCTGCAGCACCCGCAACAGCTTGATCTGCATCGGCATCGGCATGCTCTCGATCTCGTCGAGGAACAGCGTGCCGCCCTCCGCGTGCTCGATCTTGCCGATGCGGCGCCGCGCGGCGCCCGTGAACGCGCCGGCCTCGTGGCCGAAGATCTCTGACTCGAACAGCTGTTCGGGCAGGCCGCCGCAATTGATCGGCACGAAATGCCGGGTGCGCCGGGCGCTGGCCTCGTGCAGGCAGCGGGCCACCAGTTCCTTGCCGGTGCCGGTCTCGCCGTGGATCAGGATGTTGGCCGCCGTGCCGCCCACCGTGGCAATCATGCGCCGCAGCCGTTCGATGGCCGGCGAATGCCCGATCAGGCTGGCGACTGCGCCGTCGCGGCTGGCCAGCCGGGCGCGCAGGTCGGCCACTTCCAGCGCCAGGCGGCGCTTGTCGAGTGCGCGGCGGCACGTGGCGACCAGCCGTTCCGGCGAGAACGGTTTCTCCAGGAAGTCATACGCGCCTTGTTTCATGGCCTGCACGGCCAGCGTGATGT
Organism: Cupriavidus agavae; assembly: GCF_004217045.1. GTDB lineage: Bacteria > Pseudomonadota > Gammaproteobacteria > Burkholderiales > Burkholderiaceae > Cupriavidus > Cupriavidus agavae. The sequence continues at coordinate 2,182,240 of NZ_SGXM01000001.1, read as the reverse complement.
CGCCATGGCCGGTGATCAGGATCACCGGCATCGTGGCGTCGCGCGCCACGGTGTCGCGCAGCAGCGACATGCCATCGGCGCCGGGCAGGTGGATGTCGGTCACCACCACGCCCGCGAAGCCGGCCCCGATCTCGTGCCACGCGGCCTCGGCGCTTGGCACCGCGCGCGTGGCGATGCCTTCCAGGGCCAGCGCCTGCTCGCAGCCCAGCCGCACGTCGGCATCGTCCTCGACGATCAGGACGGCCAGCGGGTTGGAGTGGTCGTACCTCTCAGCCGACATGCCGTGGGGCCTCGTGTGCGGGAGGCAGTGCCAGCGTGAAGCAGGCGCCGCCGTCGGGATGGTTGATCGCGGTCAAGTTGCCGCCGTTCTCGTTGAGGATGCCGGCCGACAGCGTGAGGCCGAGCCCCAGTCCCTCGCCGGCGGGCTTGGTCGTGAAGAACGGCTCGAACAGCCGTGCGAAGGCGGCCTCGGACAGCCCCGGGCCGTTGTCGCGCACGGTCAGGTGCACCATGCCGCCCGCCTCGTACGCATGCAGTGCCAGCAACGGCGCGGGCTGGTTCCTGATGGCGTCGAGCGCGTTGCCGATCAGGTTGACCAAGACCTGTTCGAGCCGGTTCGGATCGCAGGCCACCACCAGGTGCGGGGCGATCTCGCGCTCGATGCGCGGCGCCACGGCGGCCACGCGGGTGTCGAGCAGGAACAGCGCGTTGTCGACCGCGTCTGCCAGCCTGGCGGCATGGCCCTGGCCGGCGGCCGGGTTCCGCGCGAACGATCTCAGTGCGCCCGTGATCCGGCCCATCCGCTCCACCAGCCCGATGATTTTTTCAAGATTCTGCTGTGCCGTGTCGTAGTCGCCGCGCGCCAGGAACTTGCCAGTATTGCCCGACAGCGTGCGCAGCGCGGCCAGCGGCTGGTTCAGTTCGTGCGCGATGCCGGCCGACATCTGTCCCACGGCGGCAAGCTTGCCGGCCTGGGTCAGCCCGTCCTGCGCCTGGCGCAGATAGGCTTCGGTGCGCGTCCGCTCGGCCACTTCGGCCTGCAGCAGATGGTTCGATGCCGAGAGGTCGGCGGTGCGCTCGGCCACCTTGCGCTCCAGTTCGCTGTTGGCGGCCTCGAGCGCGGCGCGGGCGGCCAGCCGTTCGCTGGCGATGCGCCGGCGCACGTTCCAGGCGGCGCCCAGCAGCAGCACGAACGCGGCCAGCACACCGGCCAGCGCGGCGCTGTTCAGCGCGGCCACGCGCGCCTGCGAGGTGTTGGTCAGCAGCGTCAGGTCCCAGTCGGTGCCGGGCAGCGCCAGGTGCTGCGCCAGCATCGGCGGACCCTGGCGCAGCCGCACCAGCGCGTCGCCGCCCTGGGCCGGTCCGTTGGCCAGCGGGCGCACCATGGAGAGTGCCAGTTGCGGCAGCGGGGCGCGGTTGTACTGCAGCGAGCGGTCCAGCGTCTGCCGTTGCTCGGGCGAGAGCGGGCGCAGCGCGGCGAGCTTCCATGAGGGGTCGGAGGCCAGGATGACCACGCCGTTCTCGTCGGCCAGCAGCATCTGGCTGTCGTTGCCCTGCCAGCGGTTTTCAAGCGGTTCGAGCCCGATCTTGACCACGGCCACGCCGAGGGGTTTGTCGCGGTCGCCAAGTGGCGCGGAGAGGTAGTAGCCCGATTCGCTGCGCGTGGTGCCCACCCCGTAGAAGCGTCCCAGCTGGCCTTCGATGGCCGCGCGGAAGTACGGCCGGAAGCTCAGGTCCTCGCCCAGGTAGCTGTCGGGGCGCTGATGGTTGCTGGTGGCCAGTACCTTGCCGCGCGCATCGAGCACGTAGACCACGCGGGTGCCGGCGCGGCCATTGAGCGCGGCCAGGTAGTCGTTGGCCTGCGCCACGCGCCCCGGGGCGGCCGGCTGGCGCAGCAGGGCGTCGATGCGGGCGTCGAGCGACAGCAGGCTCGGCACATAGTCGTAGCGCGCCAGTTCGCTTTCCAGCGCCTGCGCGTAGAGCCGCATCTGCACCTGGCCGCGCTCGGCCTGGCGCGCCAGCGCGGCGTCATACGTATAGCGGTAGCCCAGCCAGCCGGCCCCGGTCACCAGGATGGCCAGCGCGAGCAGGGCGACAAACGGGACGATGCGGCGCCACGGCGAGGTGGCTGGCGGGGCGCCGTCGGAAGGGGAAAAAATCATGCGGAATCGGCGATGGCGAGCACTGCGGGTGGCGTATCGGGCATTTTGAGGTCCGACACGCGGCACCGGCAAGGCGACGTTTTACCATACCCGCGCTACCGCCAAAGACCCGAACGGGTGATACGGTTCCGCAAGGCGGGCGGTAACCGGACGAGATGTGCGCGAATAGGCGCTCCGCGAAAGAAAAAGGGCCCGGCCGCCTGATCGGCAACCGGGCCCCGGCGCACCTGCCAGCGGCTTACTTGCTGGCCAGGGCCTGAACCGGTGTCAGGCCGGAAGCGGCGTCCGCCGAGGTGTTTTCCTCGTCGTCCAGTTCCGGTGCGCCGATCGCGTTCTCGCTTTTGGCGACAACGGTCGTGGCGATGGCATTACCCAGCACATTGGTAACGGTGCGGCCCATGTCGAGCACGTGGTCGATGCCGAGCACCAGCAGGATGCCGGCCTCAGGCAGGCCAAACATGGGCAGCACGGCCGCGACCACCACCAGCGAGGCGCGCGGCACGCCGGCGATGCCCTTGCTCGTGACCAGCAGCACCAGCAGCATCGTGATCTGCTGGGTCAGCGACAGCTCGATGCCGTACACCTGCGCCACGAACAGCGCGGCGAACGAGGTGTACATGATCGAGCCGTCCAGGTTGAACGAGTAGCCCAGCGGCAGCACGAAATTGGTGATGCGCGGCTTGACGCCGAAGCGCGTGAGCTGGTCGATGACCTTCGGGTAGGCCGATTCCGAGCTGGCCGTGGCGAAGCCGATCATCAGCGGCGCGCGCAACTGGCGGATCAGCGTGAAGATGTCGCGGCCAAGGAAGAAGAAGCCCCCGGCGATCAGCGCGATCCACAGCAGGCCCAGCGACAGGTACACGGCGCCCAGCAGCTTGGCGTACACCACCAGCACGCCCAGGCCCTGGGCGGTGATCACGGCGGCCACGGCGCCGAACACGCCGAACGGCGCAAAGGCCATCACGTAGTTGGTGACCTTGAGCATGATGTGGCCCAGGCCGTCGATGCCGGCCAGCACGGGCTTGCCCACGCCGTCCTTGATCGTGCCCAGCGCGAAGCCGAAGAACAGCGAGAACACCACGATCTGCAGGATCTCGTTGGTGGCCATCGCCTCGACGAAGCTCTTCGGGAACATGTGGGCGATGAAGTCGCGCAGGTTCAGCGCGCCGGTCTTGAGGTTCGACGCGGCGTCGGCGGCCGGCAGCGGCAGGTTCATGCCATGGCCCGGCGCCAGCGCGTTGGCCATGATCAGGCCCAGCAGCAGCGACGTGATCGAGGCGGCCATGAACCAGGCCATGGCCTTCAGGCCGATCCGGCCCACCGCCTTGCCGTCGCCCATGCTGGCGATGCCCGACACCAGCGTGGCGAACACCAGCGGGCCGATGATCATCTTGATCATCCGCAGGAACACGTCGGTCAGGATCGAGAGCTTGTCGGCGATGGCCTTGGCGGCGGCGGCATCGGGCGCCAGGTTGTGCGCGGCCGTGCCGGCGAGCACGCCGAGCAGCATCGCGATGAAGATCAGGGTTGGCAGTCGTTTTGTCATCGTGGGTACATCCCTCCTTTGTCTCTGGCATGGCGCGCACGGCACTCTGTGGCGGCGCGGCCAGGCGGTTGGCCCTGCGGCGGCGCCTAGATTGCACGAGGCATGCCAGCTCCGGGGCGGTTGTATGCACCGGTAAGGCGATGAATACAAAGGGATTTTTAGTATGACGATGACGTAATGTCCGGGAATCCGAACTGGGGAGGGGTGGGGTGTTCGGGTTTCCGAACGTTGGGTCAGGCGTTTGTGATGCCTGGTTGGCTCCCCTGTCCCGCGTCCTTTTTTGTTCCCCTCTCCCGCATGGCGCGAGAGGGGAGCTAAAACCGACCGGGAAGCACAAGGCTCAAGCCGCCGCGCTCTCGCAACTATCGAGAAACGCTTCCAGCGGCATCGGCTTGCCGATCGCGTAGCCCTGTGCGTAGTCCACGCCGATGGCCCGCAGCGTATGGAGCGTGGATTCGTCCTCCACCCACTCGGCCACGGTGCGCACGCCCAGACGGTGGCCGATGTCGTTGATTGAGCTGACGATCTCGCGGTCCACGGCGTTGCGGGCCAGGTTGCGGATAAAGCTGCCGTCGATCTTCAGATAGTCCACCGGGAACTGCTTGAGGTAGGCGAACGACGACAGGCCGGCGCCGAAGTCGTCGAGCGCCACCGTGCAACCGGCGCTGCGCATGTCGGCCACCACGCGGCTGGCGGCGGTCATGTTGTTGATCAGCGCGGTCTCGGTGATTTCCAGCCGGATGCGGTTGGCCGGCAGCGCCGAGTCTTCCAGCGCGGCGTGCAGGAACGGCAGCAGGAATGGCTCGCCGAGCGAGTTGGCCGACAGGTTGATCGACACCGACAGCCCCGGCACCCGCACCAGCCGCTCGCCATACTGCTGCAGCACGTTGCGGATCACCCAGCGGTCGATGTGGCCCATCAGGTCGTAGCGCTCGGCGGCCGGGATGAACGCGCCGGGCATGATCAGCGTGCCCTGTTCGTCCACCATGCGCACCAGGATTTCCACGTGCTGGGCGTCGTCCTGGCCCGGGCGCAGCGAGCGGATCTCCTGCGCGTACAGCCGGAAGCGGTTCGAATCGAGCGCCGAGTGGATGCCCGCGGCCACCTCCAGTTCACGGTGATGGCGGCGCGCGTCGCTCTCGTCGCGGCGGTAGACCGAGACGCGGTTGCGGCCGGCCGCCTTGGCGGCGTAGCAGGCCACGTCGGCGCGGCTCATCAGTTCGCCCACGGCCGGCACGTCGAGGTCGATGGCGGCGATGCCGATGCTGGCGCCCACGTCGTAGACGCGGCCGTTCCACGGGAAGCGGCGCTCGCGCACTGCGTCGATGACCTTCTGGCAGACCTGCTCGGCGTGCTCGATGCTGCAATCCTTGAGCAGCAGCGCGAATTCGTCGCCACCCAGGCGGGCCAGCAGGTCGTCGGGGCGCACATGATGGCGGATCACGTGGCCGAGTTCGCGCAGCAGCACATCGCCGGCGCCGTGGCCGGCGGTGTCGTTGACGATCTTGAAGCGGTCCAGGTCGATGAAGCACAGCGCCGCGCGGTGGCCGTTCGAGCGGGCCTGCTCGCACGCTTCACGCAGCCGCTTCTCGAACCAGGCGCGGTTGGGCAGGCCGGTCAGTGCGTCGTGGGTGGCCGAATGGGCGAGCTCGCGCTGCAGCGCGCGCGACGTGGTGATGTCCTGGAACACCAGCACCGCACCAAGCACGCCGCCGTCGTTGGCCAGCACCGGGGCGGCCGAATCCTGCACGTCGTGGCGCTCGCCGGTCAGGCTCTGCAGCACCGCGCCTTCCTGCAGGTAGGCCGGGCGCAGCGTCTCCAGGCACTGCTCGACCGGGCTCGGAATGGTCAGGTCGGTGTCCTCGTCGACGATCCGGAACACCTGGTCCAGCGGCTGGCCCATCGCGGCGTCCATGTTCCAGCCGGTCAGCTGTTCGGCGATCGGGTTCATGAACGTCACGCGCATGACCGGGTCCGTGCAGATCACGGCATCGCCGATCGAGCGCAGCGTGATGTGCAGCCGCTCCTTTTCCTCGAACAGCGCGCGCGTGAGGTTGCGCTGCTCGGTGATGTCCCAGTTGGTGCCGACCAGCGCGTTGGTGGTGTCGTCGTCGTGGCGCGAGGTGGTGGCCATGGCGCGCACGTGGCGGATCTCGCCGGTGGGACGCACGATGCGGTATTCGGTGTCGAAGCGGCGCACGCCACGGATGGCCTGGCGCATCTCGGTGCTGACCCGGCTCACATCCTCGGGGTGCACCATGGCGATCCACTGCGCCAGCGTGGGCGGGCCAAGTTCGGGGTGGGTGCCGTGGAGGCCGTGCATGCGCGCATCCCAGGTGATCGACGCCTGCGAGAAATCCCATTCCCAGATGCCCACGCCGCCCGCTTCCACGGCGAGCTGCGTGCGGCGCGCCAGTTCCTCCAGCTGCTGCTGGGCGAGCTTGCGCGCGTGGATGTCTTCGACCTGCGAGATGAAGTGGTCCGGGCGCCCGTCGTCGTCGCGCACCAGCGAGACGGCCAGCAGCGTCCAGAGATAGTGGCCGTCCTTGTGGCGGTAGCGCTTCTCCAGCCGGTACGAGTCGATCTCGCCAGCCAGCATGCGCTCGATCTGGCGCAGGTCGGCGGCCAGGTCGTCGGGGTGGGTCATCAGCTGGAACGGCAGGTCGCGCAGTTCGTCGGCGGTATAGCCGAGCTGTTCGACCATGGCGCGGTTCACCAGTTGCCAGCGTCCGTCCAGTCCCACGATGGCCATGCCGATGGCCGAATGTTCGAGCGCCTGCCGGAAGCGCTGCTCGCTGCTGCGCAGGTCATGCCGGCCCTTGCGGTTCTGCTCGGTCATGAACGCGATGCAGACCGGGAACACCAGGATCAGCGCGCCGGACAGCGGCACCGAGCGCGAGGCGAGGAAATCCATGCCGCCGGCCAGCGAGATGGCTTCGGCGGCAATGGCCGAAAGCAGGGTCAGCAGCGCCGTGGCGAACGGGTTGCTGGCCAGCGCCACGATCACGAGCGGCAGGGACATCACCACGAACGGGTCGTGCCCGGCCTGGATCGCGCCGGCCCCCATCCCGATGCACAGCGCCAGCATGCCGGCCAGGCGGGCCAGCATGGCGCGCTGGAAGGCGGCGCGCACGCGCTCGCGCGAGATCGACACCATCAGCGGCAGCAACAGCACCATGCCGATGGCGCCCGCGTTCCACCAGTTCCACCAGACCTTGGGAAACGGCGTGCCGAAGGTGGCGGAGATGATCCAGGCGCCCATCAGCCCGCTCAGTGCCGGGCCCACCGTGGACGCCACGCCGAGCGTCAGCGCGAAGGTGGCGAGCTGGCCGCTGCGCGCCAGCACCGGGTGGCCGACGATGCGGCGCAGCACGGCGGCGGTAGCCACCAGTTCCAGCAGGTTGGCGCCGGCCAGCATCAGCGCCGCGCCGGCGGGATGGCCGCTGAGCAGGTCCGCCGCGAGGTTGCCGGCGAACATCGCCGATACCAGCGCCGGTGCCTCGCGGCTTGGGCGATGCAGCAGCAGCCCGAGCCCGAACGCATTGGCCATCCAGACGGCCGCCGCGTGGCCCGGCACGCGCGCCAGCCACAGGCCGGCCAGGGCCAGCAAGAAATAGCCCCCGGCCGCGAGCAGCAGGGGACGCCAGCGCCCGAGGACGGACTGTGGCGCTTGGGTCGAAGGGGACGCGACCGATTCAGACATCATTTCTGTCGATTTCCAGGGACGCGCGGCGCGCGTCAGAGTACTGCGCCGGAGGGGTACGGAGGTCGCACGGTGCCCAGCATAGGCGGCATCGTAGTCCCGACTGGCGGAACCCGACGGCCGGGATAGGGGCAAGTCGATGGCTTTGTTGGGGCTGGCGCATCGTCATGAATTTTGGTATGCACCGCGCCTGCCGTGTGCGCCATGCGACGCACAGACTGCCGGGGGTGCTGGTGCCGGCGCCGCGCGTTCTGTACGATCGCGCACGGAATGGGAAGGTGAGGGCCGGTGCAATGTGCCGGCGCCGACCGGCGGCTGATCAGGGGGACACCCATGGACGTCAAGCGATTCTTCCGCATTGCCAGCTCCGCGCTGGTGGCCTTCACGGTGGTCGTGGTGGTGGCGGTGGGCACCACCTACTGGTGGGGCGGGCGCAAGCTGGAGCGCACGGTGGAAGTGCCACTGCAACCGGTGGCCATTCCCACGGGCGCCGCGCAGATCGCGCACGGCCGGTATCTCTACGAATCCCGCGGGTGCATGGACTGCCATGGCGCCAATGGTGGCGGAAAACAGGTGTTCGACGAAGCCAACGGGTTCCGCGTACGTGCGCCGGACATCACTCGCGCCAATCCCGCCATCGACCGGTACACGCCCGAAGACTGGGACCGGGCCATCCGCCACGGCGTGGCGCCGTCGGGGCGCCCGTTACTGGTCATGCCGAGCGAGGACTACAACCGGCTCTCGAACGAGGATTTCGGCGCACTGGTGGCCTACCTGCGCAGCCTGCCGCCGGCCGGTGGACAACCTGGCGAGGTCCATCTGCCCTGGTTCGTGCAGGGCATGTATGGTGCCGGCGTGATCAAGGACGCTGCCGAGAAGATCGACCACAGCCTGCCGCCGGCGCCAGCCGTGGCCGCTGCGGTGAATGTGCGCTATGGAGCCTATGTGGCCGAATCGTGCAAGGGTTGCCACGGTGCCAACCTGCGCGGCGGGCATATTCCGGGCGCGCCGCCCGACTGGCCGCCCGCGTCCAACCTGCAGCCCGGCCACGCCATGAAGGCGTACCCGACGGCGGAGCAATTCGTGGCGATGATGCGTACCGGCAAGCGGCCCGACGGCACCGACGTGAGCCGCGTGATGCCGTTCAGTGCCTTTGCCAAGATGAACGATACCGACCTGAACGCGCTGTATCTGTTCCTGACGACCAGATAGCGCGGAGCCGGCGGCCTCAGTCCCCGGTGGTACTGATCCGGGCCGACGCCGAGGTGGGCGCGCCAGCCAGGGCGGGCGGCGGGGTGCCCAGCGCTTCCAGCGCGCTGCCGGGCCGGTGCGCCGCACGGCGCGCCTGCAGCGCGGCCATCACCTCGATACAGTCGTCGCAGTCCTCCAGGTGCTTTTCAAGGCGGACGCTGTCGGCGGCGCCGATCTTCCCGTCGGCACAGGCCTGCATCAGATTGCGCGCTTCATCGCAGTTCATGGCGAACTCCGGCATGGGGATTGCCGATTCTATGCCGGCCGTGGCGCCGCGCCAACGAGGGCAAGTTCGGATAGGGCAAACGCGCGCACGGCCATTTCCTTCCGCCGCCCGGTGCGTCATCATGGTCGCTCACCGCCCCTTGCCGCCCAGGGGGCCTTGCGGAGAACGATCGTGGAGATGCAGGAAAGCACCCTGGCCCTTGCCTTGCTGACCGTACCGGCCCGCGCCGCCATCTGCCGCGCGCTGCTGGCCGCCGGAGACGAGGGCCTGCCCGCGGCAAGCCTGGCGCAGGAGGCCGGCCTGACCCTGCGCCGCGCCGCGCACTGCTTCCAGGAGATGACCCAGGCCAATCTGCTGGTGCTGGTGATCCGCAACCACGAGGTCTGCTACGTGCTCAAGGCGCGCAAGGCCGTGCGCGAGGCGCTCGGTTATGTCGACAGCAGCGGCCTGAATTAAACCGGCGCGGCCTTCAATATCCGTTAAGTCAGATTGCAATTTCGATTAATCTGATTCTGCCGATTATCCAGAAATAATATATAAATATCGCGCCGGCCAGGCTGAATGGAATCGCCGGCGGGAATTCTTCATCTGAAAAATCAGAATTTGGCGATGCCGAATCGCGCGATTGAGCGCTCATTTTCGTCGTTTTTTAAAGAAACGACGATTATCTGTATTTGTCTTTGCACATTATAATCGCCGTTGTGGCAACTGTCGCAGAATGTTTTCGGCAGTTTTAGGAATATGGCGATTTAAGCCATGAGTTGGCCGAGTTTTAATTCAAGCGTCGCCGGTTAGTGCGGCATTGAAACTTACCTCAGGCCAACATTATGGAAAATTCGACTCAAAAGTATCTGACGGCTTATCGCAAGCCGCTTCAGGCAATCGCCATGACCTGCGCACTGGGCGCTGCCGCATCGTCGGCTGCCGCCGACGACGGGCGCATCACGTTCACCGGTTCCATCGCCAGCACCACCTGCGTGGTGACGGGCGGCGGTCCCACCGTCACGGGCGCCGCGAACGGCAACTTCACCGTGGGCCTGCCCCGGGTCAGCGTCACCTCGCTGAACGCCGCGGGCGAGCGCGCCGGCGACACGCCGTTCTACATCCGTCTGTCGGGCGCCTCCTGCACCAACGGTGCGGTGGCCCGCGTGTACTTCGAACCTGCCCAGAGCACGAACATCAACGCGGCGACCGGCAACCTGAAGAATGCGACCGGCACCGGACGCGCCACCCGCGTGGAAGTGGGCCTGCTGAACTCGAACCGTGCGGCGATCAACATGTTCAACGACACGCCGCAGACCACCCGGACCATTGCCTCGAATGCCGCGCAGTTCGACTACTGGGCGCAGTACGTGGCCACGGGCGGCGCTGCCACGGCGGGTACGGTCAGCACCGACGTCGTCTATTCGATCATCTACAACTGATTTTCCCCGGCCATCGTGCTCGGGAAGATACGGTGGCGCCCGGGTGTCCAGGTGTGTCGGCTTTCGCGCGAATGCGCGTGGCCGGCCCACCGAAGGGGTACCGAAGTGAAAGCGAAGAATCTATGCATGACCGCCCTGACGGCATTCGTCATGGCTGCGGGCGTGTCCCATGCCGCGATCGAGGTCACCGGCACACGCATCGTATTTGACGGGGACCAGAAGGAACAGACCGTCCGGCTGACCAACACGGCCGAGACGCCCGTCCTGACCCAGATCTGGCTCGACCGCGACGACCCGCAGGGTCCCGGCAAGGTCGAGGCGGGTGCCCAGGACACCCCGTTCATCCTGACGCCGCCCGTGGCGCGGCTCAACAGCGGCAAGGCGCAAGTCGTGCGGATCTTCAAGTCCGCGGACATCGCCACGCTACCCACCGACCGCGAATCGGTCTTCTATTTCAATGTCCTGGAGATCCCGGCCAAATCGAAGGCCGACGAAAGCGCGCCGGCGGTGAACCGGCTCAACATCGCGCTGCGTACCCGGCTCAAGCTGTTCTATCGCCCCACCGGCATCCAGACCGACATCGTGGAAGCCGCCGAAGCCCTGAAGTGGCACGTCCGGCGCGACGGGGCCGACTACGTGGTCACCTGCGACAACCCCGGCGCGCTGTATGTGTCGTTTGCCAAGCTCGCGCTCAAGCAGGGCGAGAAGCAGGTCGACCTCGGCGGCGGCATGGCCGCACCGCGCGGGCAGACGCAGTTCCGCTTCGAGAAGGCGGCGGCAGCCGGCAGCGGCCCGCTGAGCCTCGATTTCGACTACATCACTGATCTCGGCGCCTTCGTGCCGGGTTCCGTTCCCCTGGGTGCGGGGGGCTGACCATGTATTGCGATACCCGCCTGCGCAAAAGCCAGGCTCCGTTGCGATCCTCGCTGCGCGCCATCGCGCTTGGCGTGGCGCTGGCAGCGTCCGCACCCGCCATGGCCGCGGAAATGGCCGAAACCGATACCGGAGCGCCCATCGGCAGCCAGCAACCATCGGCAAAGCGCGGCGCTTCGAAAGCCGTGCCGGGCCTGGTGGAGTTTGAAAGCGGCTTCATCCGGGCGCTGGGCCAGGACATCGACCTGTCGCGCTTCGAGCGCGACGAGTCGGTGACCGAGGGTGAACACCCCGTGGAACTGGTCATCAACGACACGGAATACGGCACGCTGACACTGCCGTTCCAGCGCAACCCCGCGAGCGGCCGCATCGAGGCGTGCCTGCCGGCGACGCTGCTGGAGCGTATCGGGCTGGACCCGCAGCGCCAGCTCAAGCCCGTGGAAGCCGGCCAGTGCGCTTTCCTCGACGATCTGGTCGAGGGCGCCGCCTCGGAGTACGACGGCGGCGAGCAGAAGCTGAGCATGACGATTCCGCAGGCATTCCTGCTCTACCGTCCGCGCGGCTATGTTCCGCTCGACGCGCTCGATACCGGCGTCACCGCCGCCACCTTCCGGTACTCGCTGAGCTACACCAACAGCCAGTACAGCGGCAAGGGCTCGGGCGAGTACCTCTATGGCGGGCTGCAGAGCGCCTTCAACCTGGGTGCGTGGCGTTTCCGCACCTACGGCACGCTGTCGTCGAGCGACGGCCAGGCCACGCGGTGGAACCACGTGGCGGCCTACGCGCAGCGCCCGCTGCCGTCGATCCAGTCCGAAGCGATCTTCGGCGACTGGAACACCACGGGCACGTTGTTCGACTCCACCGGTATCCGGGGCGTGAGCCTGTACACCGATGACCGCATGCTGCCCGAATCGCAGCGCGGCTACGCGCCAGTGGTGCGCGGCGTGGCACGGTCCAACGCGGTGGTGACGGTGCGCCAGGGTGGCGCGGTGCTGTACGAAACCAATGTCCCGCCGGGCGAGTTCGAGTTCCGCGATCTCTACTCGACCGGCTATGGCGGCGACCTCGACGTGACCGTGACCGAAGCCGATGGCTCGGTACAGCGCTTCGCGGTGCCCTACGGCAGCATTGCCCAGCTTCTGCGGGCCGACTACACGAAGTACAGCCTGACGTTCGGCCAGATCCGCGACGACGCGATCAACCACGCGCCGATCCTGATGGAAGGCACGGTCCAGCATGGCCTGACCGACGACATCACGCTCTACGGCGGTGCGCAGATCACGGCGCCCACGTACTACGCCTCGATCATGGGTGGCCTGGCCGTGAACACGCCGCTGGGCGCGCTCGGCCTCGACGTCACGCAGTCTTTCTCGCTCTGCGTGGACACCGCGCGGGATTGCGAGGCCTCGGGCTACAGCGTCCGGGCCAGCCTTGGCAGGCAGTTCACGAGCACAGGCACCTACTTCAGCCTGGTGGGCTACCGCTATTCCAGCCCGGGCTTCTATTCGCTGATGGACGCCATGTTGCTGCGCGAAGTGCGCAACGGCAACTCGTCGGTGGAACCGCTGCGCCTGCGTGACCGTTTCGACATGAACGTGACGCAGTCGCTCGGCGAGGGCTGGGGCAACCTGTTCCTGACCGGCTCCTACGGCCGGCGCTGGGAAGACAACGGCCGCACGTTGTCGTACCAGGCTGGCTACTCGAACAGCTGGGGCCGTGCCCGCTACCACATCAGCGTGGGCCGCACCCGCAACGCGATGGGGGCTCACGAAAACAGCGTATTCCTGTCGGTGTCCCTGCCGCTCGGGCGCTCGGCCACGCCAACCACGCCGACGCTGGGCTTCACGGCGTCGCGGGTGGGCGATGCCACGGACATGCGCGCCAACCTGATCGGCAACTTCGACGAGGACGCACGCGCGTCGTACGACACCTGGTTCGACGTCGGCAGCGGCGGGCGCCGCTCGGCCGGCGCGACGCTCGGCTATGCCGGCGACGCGGCCAAGGGCAACGTGACCTATGGCTATTCGCCGGGCGTCAACAGCTTCGGCGCCAACCTGAGCGGTGGCGTGGTGGTGCACGGCGGCGGGGTGGCCTTCACCAGCGAGCTGGGCGACACCGTGGCGCTGGTGGAAGCCGAGGGCGCGGCCGGTGCCAAGGTGCTGCCGTTCTCGCGGACCCGCGTCGGCAAGGATGGCACCGCCATCGTGCCGTACATCACGCCCTACACGTGGAACAACGTCGAGCTCGACCTCAAGGGCGCCGACATGGGCGTGCAGGTCGACAACACGAAGATCAGCACCGCGCCCACGGCCGGCGCCGTGGTCAAGGTCAAGTTCGATTCGAGGCGCACGGCGTCTGCCGTACTGCGGCTGAGCCAGCCCGATGGCACGCCGGTGCCGTTCGGCGCCAGCGTCACGCTGCCCGACGGCACCACGGTGGGCACCGTGGGCGGTGGCGGCACCGTGGTGGCCGCGGACCTGCCGGACAGCGGCTCGCTGAACGTGGTCTGGGGCAAGTCCGCAGGCCAGCAGTGCTCGGTCCATTACGAACCCCAGGCGGCCGCGAACGGTGGCGCCGGAGACGCAGGGCTGCATGTCCGCGCCATGGCGTGCGAACCCGGCAGCGTCCCAGCCGTGCCGCCAGCGCCGCTGGCGACGCAGGAGCAATCATGAAACTTCTCAGACCCCTTCTCGGACTTGCCCTGGCGGTGGCCGGCTTCGCGTCGGCACCGTCGGCGTGGGCCGCCTGCTCGATCGTGTCCAACGGCGGACAGCCGCTGCGGGCCGAGGTGCGCGTGGACTCGATCACCGCCGCCACGGCCGGCGTGGCTGGCACGGTGCTGGCCACGCGCGACATTCCGCTGAGCCAGATCGAATACACGTGCGGCGCCAACGTCAACGCCGAACTGCGCACGACCCTGGCGACCGGCTCGGCCGCCACGGCGGTGGACAACGTCTACAGCACGAGCATTCCCGGCCTCGGGTACCGCCTGCGCTGGCCGTCGTCGACCTGGTGGCCCAACGCGCTGCGCTGCTCAGGCACGCAGAGCGGCAACTGCTCGGTGCCGGCCAGCACGCTGCGCGTGGAATTCGTGCAGACCGGACGAATCAGCGCGGGCACGCTGCCCGCCGGCACGCTGGGCGTGGCAACGCTGCTTGCGCCGTCCACATCGTCCTCGCCGCTGACGGCGCTGACCGTGTCGCTGATGAATCCGATCACGATCGCCGTGAATACCTGCTCCGTGACGTCCGATGTGCGCGTGGATCTCGGGAACTACACCGTGGCGGAAATCGAGGCGCGGGGCGGCAGCAACGTGGTGCCGTTCCAGCTTGCCTTCAACTGCCCGAATCCGGCCAGCGTGGGCATCACGTTCAACGGTACCGCACCGTTCGCGGGCGGTGTCAACGGGTTGATCCAGAACGACGGCACGGCGGGCGGCGTCGCCGTGCGCCTGCTCGATGACAGCGGCCTGCTTGGCGTGCGGCTGGGCCGCGAAGTGGCGCTCGGCCAGATCAGCGGCGCGCGCACCTTCGACTACAACGCGCGGATGTACCCAATCCGGGGCGAGACCCTGAGCCCGGGAAGCGTGGACGCCTTCGTCGTCTTCACGCTCAACATCCGATAGGAAAGGAAACAGCCATGAGACATTACCTCAGGCGAAACAGCATCTGGCTTGGCGTGGTCGCCCTGCTGGGCATGACACCGCTGGCCCAGGCGCAGACGGGCGGCATCGTGTCGCCGATGCGCGACCAGCGCATGGATCTCGACAACCTGGAGCGCCAGCGGGAACAGAGCCGCGTGCAGCAGGAGATCGAACGCGAACGCGAGCGCCAGCAGCAACTGGGCCCGGCGGCTCCCGCGCCGGGCGCTGCCGCGCCGGCGGCCGACACCGAGGCCAGGTTCCTGGTCAACGAGATCGAACTGCTCGGCGACGAGGACCCCGCGCCCGAGGTCGAGACCATCCTGGCGGCGTACCGCGGCAAGCCGATGGGCGCCCACGAGATCATGGCCATCGTCCGTGACCTGACCAACCACTACATGGCCCGGGGCTTCGTGACGACCATCGTCACCGTGCAGCCCGGCTCGCTGAACCAGGGCAAGCTCGTGCTGGAGGTCAAGTGGGGCACGATCAAGGGGATGACGATCAACGGCCAGCCGCCGGACGGCATCCGCGACCACCTGCGGCTGTTCAGCGCGCTGCCGTTCGCGGCGGACGACGTCCTGGACATGGGCGATATCGACCAGGCCGTGGACAACCTCATGAAGGCCGGCAGCCAGGACGTGATCCGCATCGTGCCCGACGTGGAAGCCGGCAAGTCGACGCTCGACGTGGTGACGGCGCCGCCCAAGCGCTTCAACCTGGGCGTGGGCATGAACAACAGCGGCCGTGAATCGGAAGGTTGGAACCAGTACTCCGGCTCGCTCGGCATCAACAACCTGACGGGTCTCAACGACACGCTGTCGACCTACTACGCGCAGCAGGATTTCAAGGACTCGCGCAACCTGCAGCAGATTGGCTCGGTCAGCTACAGCCTGCCAATCGGCAAGTGGAACTTCGACGCCTCCTGGTACGGCTCGCGCTACGAGAAGATCACCGGCGGCGTTCTGGGCGACTACCTCAGCGAGGGCAGCTCGCAGCGCTACAACGCGCGCCTGTCGCGGCTGCTGATGCGCGATGCGGACGGCAAGACCAGCGCCTACGTGAAGCTTGGCGTCAAGGACAACGCCAACAGCGTGGCGGGTTTCGACCTGGGCGTCAGCTCCAAGATGTATTCGGAGCTGGGCTTCGGCCTGAGCCACGTGGGCAAGCTGGGCGGGGGCTGGGTCTACGGCGACCTGAGTCTGACCGCCGGGGTGCCCTGGTTCGGCGCCACCTGGCGCGACGACCCGGACATGCGGCATTTCGATCCGGACTTCGTGAAGGTCAATGGCAGCCTGACGTGGTCGCGGCCGTTCAGGATCGGCAGCGCCGAGTTCCAGTACGAGGCCGGCGGCGGCTTCCAGTACTCCGAGAACCGCATGGTCAACGACGCGCAGCTCTCGCTCGGCGACGAGTACACAGTGCGCGGCTTCAAGGACACGGCGTTCTACGGCGACAGCGGGGCGTGGATCTCGAACACGCTGCGCATGCCGCTGCGCGCGAACGTACTGGGCGGAATCGAACTGGCCCCATTCGTGGGTTACGACGTCGGTTTCGTCAACAAGAATCAGCCGGGCGCCAGACCCGAGTATCTGATGGGTGCAGCCGTCGGGTTGCGTTTCAGCGGCAAGTATTTCACGAGCTCGTTGAGCTACGGATGGCCGCTGATGTCGCCCGGCTCCACCCAGACCCTGGCGAAAGCCATCAACTACCGGCTCGATCTCCGCTACTGACATGTCGCCGGCCCATGGACGGCCTGAAGCCGTCCCGTTCCACACCAGAATCCAGTGTCAATCATGAGCAAGAAAATTCTCCACTCCAAGCAAGGCACCGCCCTTCGCAAGGGCAATAGACCCACCCGCTCCAGCGAGCAGCGGATGCGCCTGCACCCGCTGTACGCGGCCGTGGTCGCCCTGATGCCGGCCATTGCCGGCGCCGAGATCGTGGTCGACCCCAACGCCGCGCAGCGCGCCGGCATGAATGTCACGGCCAACGGCACGCCGCTGGTCAACATCGTGAATCCGAACCAGCGCGGCATCTCGCACAACCAGTTCCAGAAGTTCAATGTCGACCCGAACGGCGTGGTCTTCAACAACAGCATGAAGGACGGCGTGTCGGCCATTGGCGGCCTGACGATGAACAACCCCAACCTGAGCAACCAGGCGAGGGCGATCATCGGCGAGGTGACCGGTCCCGGCACCACCGGTATCCGTGGTGCCATGGAAGTGTTCGGCGGCCGCGCCGACCTGATCATCGCCAACCCCAACGGCATCTCGGTGAACGGTGCCTCGACGATCAACGCGAACAGCCTGACGCTATCCACCGGCAAGGTGCTCGGCGGGCCGGACGGCGCCATGCGCCTCGGTATCGAGGGCGGCATGGTCGGCATCGAAGGGGCAGGCATCTCGACCGAGGGCCTGTCGCACTTCGACATCGTCAGCCGCACGGCGCAGATCAACGGCGAGATCAACGGCCCCGCCAATGTGAAGGTCGTGGCCGGCCAGGGCGAGTATGACCCGGCCACCCGCACCCATGTGGCAAAGGCGGGCGCCAAGGCCGAGCAGGCCATTGCCATCGACGGCAGCCAGCTGGGCTCGATGTACGGCGGCATGATCGAGCTCGTGGCTACCGACAGCGGTGCCGGCGTGCGCCATGAAGGCGTGATTCTTGGCGGCGACAACATCCGGGTGACGGCCGATGGCGACATCGTGCTGGGCGCGGCACAGAGCAAGCAGGGCGGAATCGCGCTGGCTGGCCGCAACGTATCGGTGCAGGGCACGCCCGACACCGGCAGGATCGGCCTGATCGCCGACAAGGATATCGATATCAGGGCACGCCAGGGAGCCAGCATCAAGGCCAACCTGGAAAGCTCCGGCAACATGGGCATTGGCGCGGGCGGCAATGTGGACGTGACCGGCGACCTGCTCAGCCGTGGCAAGCTCGGCATCGACGCGGGCGGCTCCGCCGGTATCGCGGCCGGGCTGGCCAGCCAGGGTGACCTGTCGGTGAAGGCAGGCGGCGCGGCAAAGGTCGACGGCTCGCTGCTGAGCTACGGCGACGTCTCGGTGGACGCGGGCGGCAGCGTGTCCGGCAACGCGAACATGGAAGCGCGCGGCAAGCTTGCCATTCGTGCCGGAGACTCGGTCAGCACCGACGGCCAGTTGCTGAGCCATGGCGACGGCGTCTCGGTGGTGGCCGGCACCTCGGTCGACCTCAACGGTGAAACCATCAGCAAGGGCCAGGTGTCCATCGACGCCGGCACCAGTGCCACGATCGACGGGCGCATCAACAGCATCTCCAGCGTGGCGATCCGCGCACTGAAGGCGATTGGCGTCAACGCCGACGTGATCAGCCATGAAGGCACCATTGCCATCGATGCGGAGTCACTGATCCAGACCGCGGCGTCGATCCTGACCTACTACGGCACGGCCGCGGACCTCTCGGTGCCGGCTATCCGCATTACCGTGGGCGACTACCGCATCGACGGTACGCTGTACGCGATCAACGCCAAGGGCGAGCAGATCGCAGACGCCCGCGTGGTGCTGCGCGACGGCCGCTTCGTGGTCGAAGACGCTCAGGGCGCACTGATCGACGATGCGCGCGTGGCGTCGACGGCACAGGTCGGCGCAACGGCCGGCGACGTGAAGATCGTGGCGACGCAGGTCCAGAATGCCGGGGGCGCGCTGATCGCTGCCGATGGCGCGCTGGTACTCGACGTTGCCGAGCTGTTCCGCAACGCCGGCATGGCCAACGCGAGCGGCAAGCTCGATGTGGCCGCCGCGACGTTCCAGAACACCGGCTATCTCGGAGCCGGCAGTATCGACGTGGCCGCCAAGGCGCTGTCGAACGCTGGCGGCATGCAGGCCGGCACCATCGGCCTGAAGTCGACCACGCTGGACAACAGCGGTGTGCTCAACGGCACCAGCTTGACCGCCAAGGCCGGCAGCATCGACAACAGCGGCGCGATTCTGGGCACCAAGGTGGGCCTCGAGACCGACAGTCTCGACAATTCCGGACTGGTATCGGGTAGCGAGACACTGGGCCTCGATGTTGCCAGGCGCCTGGACAATGCCGGCACGGTGCAGACCGGCGGGGACCTTGCCCTGAAGGGCCTGAACACCCTGGTCAACCGCGACGGCGGCCGGATCCAGGGCCAGAACGTCTCGCTGACGGACATCGGCTCGATCGACAACAAGGACGGCGCCGTGCTGCTGGCCGGCGGCGCACTCGGCATTGACAAGGCAGGGTCGCTCTCCAACAGCGGTGCGACGATCCAGGGCAACACGGTCGAGGTGAAGAACACCAGGAAGATCGAGAACAAGAAGAAGGGTGCGATCCAGGCCGCGAAGACCGTCACGCTGGAGGGCGCCGACAGCCTGCTCAACGATGATGCGACGCTGGCTGCCGGCGAGACGCTCGCGCTGCGCAAGATCAAGTCGGTCACCAACACCGCGGGCACCATCGCCTCCGACGGCCGCGTGGCCATCGACGCCGTGGAGAAGCTGATCAACAGCAAGGCGGCCACCATCGTGGCCAACAAGGGCCTGTCGATCGACGCGAAGACGCTTGCCAACGATGCCAGCCGCATCCAGTCGGGCGCCGATGCCACGATCTCGGCCACCGATCTCGACAATACCGGCGCCGGCATCATCGTGGCGGGCGGCGACCTGTCAGTCGATGCCGAGACGCTCGACAACGCGGGCAGCCGCATCCAGGCTGGCGGGGACGCGAAGATCGGGGCAACCGACCTCAACAACACCGGCAAGAGCCTGATCTCGTCCGACGCCAACCTTGGTATCGACGCCAGCAAGCTGAAGAACGCCGACGGTGCCATGATCCATGGCGAAACCAGCCTGGCGCTCTCCGGTGATGCCATCGAGAACCGTGGCGCGGGTTCGCAGATCAGTTCCAGCGGCAAGCTGACGGCCAAGGCCAAGACCGTCCTCAATACAGACGGTGCGCTGATGTACGCGCAGAAGGAACTGGGTATCGATGCGGACCGGCTCACCAACGAGGACAAGGCGCGGATGCTCAGTGACAGCATCGCGCGCTTCACCGCCGACCAGATTGCCAATACGGGCAAGGCCCAGATGGGCTCTGATGGCGGGCGCGTCACGGTGGAGGGGAAGTCTTCCATCCATAACGACTCGGCCGTCATCGTGGGCGGCAGTGTCGATTTCTCGGGCAAGTCGCTCGTGAACGAGGGTGATGTCGAAGCCACGGACAACGTGAACATCGACGTCGATACGCTCGATAACGAGAAGGGCACCGTCTGGGCCGGCGATACGCTGGCGGTATCGGTCAAGGACGACCTCGTCTTCGGCGGCAACGCCGGGGCCCTGAATTCGGGCAAGCTGCTCGACGCGAAGGCCACGGGCGACATTACCGTGGACCAGACGATCGAGAACCTGGGTTCGATCCGGCTGCGTTCGGGCAAGGCTCTCACCAACAACGCGGCGATCATCAGCGCCAACGGCGTGGCGCTCGGCGCGAAGCAGATCCGTAACAGCAAGGACAGCCTGATCTGGGCGATGAAGGACGTGTCGCTCGATGCGGACGAATGGATCCACAACGAACGGAACGCCAACATCCTGAGCCAGGATACGTTGTCCCTGGTGGCTCCAACCATCCTCAACGAGGCCGGCACGATCCGCAGCGAGGGCGACATGGCCATCGATGCGCGCGACCTGCGCAATCTCTCGGCCTACACGGGACAGGAACTGGTGGAAGGCCCGGACTCGCTCAGCTCCCACGGCGCGCGGTTCAAGTTCCGGGCGGCGCAGCGGGTGTGGGTGCAGCTCGACATCGCGTTGCCGACGCTGACCTCGAACCTGGCGCTCGACAAGTCGGCCGAAATATCGGCCGGTGGCAACCTGTTCATCAACCAGCGGAACAAGTTCGGCGCCAACGCCGTGGTGGACGGCAAGCGCGATTTCGATTCGGTCCTGAACGAAGGTGGACTGATTGCGGCCGGCAAGAACCTTTACCTCAGTGGCGATGTGGTCAACCAGCCCAAGTTCATCACGGTCGACCTCTATTCGTTCATGACGGCGAAGCGGCCGAAGAAGATCAAGATGGACGCCAGCAAGAATCGCGATGAGCCGGTGTACTTCGAGAGCATGTACCACTTCATCGACTTTCTGTGGGGCGGCGCCGGATCGGGCAACTACTGGTACGACTGGTACCGTGGCGACGGCGACCCGCAGTCGGTCTTCAAGCAGATGGAAGGCCCGACGCTGAACCTGCTGATGTCCACGCTGTTTGGCCCGACCTGGCGCGCGATGTCCAACGGCGATCTCAGCAAGCGCTGGAGGGAACTGAAGGCCGATGGTGACGCCCAACTCAAGGACAGCAAGTTCTATCTGCTGCCGCAGGAAAAGAGCGCGATCACGGCCGGCGGCAATGTGGTGCACGAGAAGGGCACCTTCGACAACGGCCTGGGCGGCGTACGTGTCGAGAACAAGAAGATCAACGTCAAGGTGGGCGACAAGGAGATCGACATCGTGGCGCCAACCTACGATGTCTCCGTGAACCCGAAGAAGTTCGAGGAACTGGAGATGGGCATCAGCACGCTGCCCGCGCTGAAGGACCTCACGTCGATCAAGGGCATGTTCAGCCGCTCGTCGGCGTGGCTCAGCAAGAAAGGCGCGCAGGCGGCCGGCGATGCCACCGGGCTGCCCGGCGGCCAGGGCGGTGAGGGCCTGGCCAACAACGGCGTCAAGGTGGTACCGATGTACGAGACCCGCCTGAAGTTCATCGACCAGAGCAAGTTCTACGGCTCGGACTACTTCTTCCAGCAGATCGGCTACAACAGCGAGATACCTGTCAACGTCATTGGCGACAACTATTTCGTCACGGAACTGATCCGGCGCCAGATGAACGACTCCGTGGGCGCGTTCTTCGCCGTGCGCGATGGCGTGCAGGATGCGGAGCTGGTCAAGATGCTGATGGGCAACGCCGCCGACGTGGAGGGCCTCGAAGTGGGCAAGGCGCTGTCCAAGGAGCAGATGGCATCGCTCGACAAGGACATCGTCTGGTTCGTGAGCGAGACCATCGATGGCGAGGCCGTCATGGTGCCGCGCGTCTATCTGGCCCAGTCCACGCTGACGGCCATGCGCAGCGGCGAAGGCGACGGGGCCGCGCTGGTCAATGCCGGTGGCACCATCAGCATCGACGCTGAACGCATGCAGAACGCCAGCGGTTCGCTGACGGCCGGCAAGGACGTGGTGGTGCGCTCCAAGGGCGACCTGTCCAACGTCAGCGCTGGCATGAGCGGCGGCATCGCCGCCGGCGGCCACGTCAACCTGATCTCCACCGAGGGCAGCGTGATCAACAACGGCGCGGCCATCAAGGCGGGCGGCGACATCACACTGCTGGCCGAGAAGGGCAATATCGACATCACGGCCAGCGCGGGCTACGACGAGGCGGGCAAGCTGAAGCTGCACGAATTCGACGATGGCATCAATGCCGGCAAGGACGTCAATATCTACGGCAAGAATGTCACGCTGAACAGTGCCAGCATCAAGGCCGGCAACGACGCCAACATCGTGGCCACCGAGGGCGACCTGCGTTCCAACGAGATGCACGAGGCCGACAGCTCGTACTACTACGAGCGCACCAAGGGCGTGCTGAACTTCACCATGAAGGAGTCCAGCTCGGCCAGTGCCACCGGCGTGGGCAGCTCGGTGCAGGCGGGCGGTGCGCTCAACATGGGTGCCAAGAACGACATCACGCTCGAGGGCGGCAAGTTCTCCGGCGAGTCCGGCAACATGGTGGCGGGCAACAAGATCGACGTGAAGACCACGACGAACTATAGCCATGAGACCGACAAGACCACGGTCAGCCAGTTCGGCATCTCGGCGGGGGCCAAGGCCCTGGGCTTTGAGGCCAGTGCCGGTGCGGCCTCGCAGACCGGCACATCGACCTACGCCGGTGTCAGCGACCGCCAGAATCCGGAGCAGGATGGCAACTCGAACTCCACCAACGCCAAGAAGCCTGGACGGGCGGGGGTGGATGACATGGCCAGCGTGAAGTTTGGCTACAGCCGGACTACCGAGTCGTCGAGCAAGTCGTCGGAAACGCACAACAACACCAACCTGTCGTTCGGCGAGGGCGGGCTTTCGATGAGCGCGGGCACGGTGGACATGGGCGGCGCCAACATCAAGACCACCGGGACGCTCGACGTCAAGGCCGACGATATCCAGACAACCAAGTATGTCGATCGCCACAGCTCGACCGAATCGAAGTCGTCGGTCATGGTGGGCACCAAGGGCGAGGTGCACAGCGTGCTGGCCGATGCGGCCAACAAGTATGGTGAACTGGGCAACGCGGCGGCCAAGGAGGGCAACAAGACCGATGCCGGGATGACCACCCTGCAGGTGATCGGTGACATCTCGAACGTCATCTTCAACGACCTGGCGGGCGCGTCCGTGACAACTGGCGTCAGCGTGTCCGGCGGGAAGACCAACCAGTCGACGTGGTCCGAGAACGAGAACCACATCGAGGCGGGCAAGATCAACATGCAGGCCCGCAACGACATCGACCTCAAGGGCGTGAAGATGAAGGCCGACGAAGCGAACCTCGATGCAGGGGGCGAGCTGAGGATGGGCACGGCGCAGAGCGGGGGCAGCCAGGATACGACTGGCTACTCCGTGAAGGTGGGCGCCTCGGCCGGTGCGTGGGCATCGCTGTTCGGCTCCGGCGTGGGTGTCTCGGTGGACGCCAGCGGCACCTACGACGGCTCGCACGCCAAGTGGACCCAGAACAGCAATACGACGCTGGACGCCAACAAGGTGAACATGCGGTCTGGCGGCGACACCACCCTGGCGGGTGCCAACGTCAATGCCAAGGACGTGTCGGTAAAGACCGGTGGCAAGCTCAATATCGAGTCGGTCCAGGACACGGTTGACTACAATCGCAAGAAGGCCAATGCCGGCCTGTCGGCAGGCGCCGCGGTTGGCGTGATCCAGGCAACCGGTACCGTGTACGTCATTCCGACGTTCTCGGTGCAGGCTGGCGGGGGCACGGAGCACCGTACGGAGCGGACTACGGCTGCGCAGTCCGGTATCAAGGGCAGTGATTCGCTGAACGTGGAGACCGGCGGCGATCTGAACCTGAAGGGCGGCCACCTGATTTCGGACGCCGGCAAGGGCACGGCCAACATCGGCGGCTCGGTCAATGCCGAGAACGTCAACGACAAGATCGACCAGGACGGTGGCTATGGCGGCGGCGGGTTCGGTATTTCCCGCACCGGCATGGGCACGGTCAGCGCCTGGGGCGAGACCGTGGACGACGTGGACAAGCAGACCCGCCAGAATGCCACGATCGCCGGCGTTTCGGTCACGGCCGGTGGCGTCAATGGCGACGTGAATGCCGAGGCGGGCAAGGCGACGCAGACCATCACCGACAAGACGACAACCGGCAACAAGCTGTCGTTTACCGCCGGTATTGGCGACATCACCAAGATCGTCGGCAAGAAGAAAGGCAGCTTCGATCTTCCGACCGAGACGGGCGGCACGCGCGAGCACTACACGCCGATCGACGACAGCCCGGCTGCGTCACGCCGTGGCAGTGGTGATGGCGGCGCAGACCTGCCGGTGCCGGCGCCGCGCAACCGGGGCGGCAATGGCGACGCCGATGGTCCGGGCCGTACCACGGACTTCAGCTCGCAGACGGACTTCGACGACAGTCCCGGTGGATCGCGCCGCAGCAGCGGCAGCGATCCCTCGCTGCCGGGCAACGGCGGCGGTGGCCGCACGACCGACTTCACGTCGCAGACCGATTTCGACGACGGTCCCGGCCAGACGTCCTCCGGTCCGGCGGATCCCTATCTGGTCCGCGGCAGGGTGGTCGAGAAGCGTGCCGAAGTCGAGAACCGCATCCTGAAGACGCCCGAGACGGCTATCCCGCTGGGCGGCGCGACGAGCGCCAATCCCGGCAAGCCGGCGGATGGCGGCAAGCCGGTCGACGCCGGCAGGCAGGGAGGCGGCCAGCCGGACAATGCCGCAGGCAAGCTGGCAGGTGGCGGCGACCAGCCGGACAACGCTTCGGGCCAACAGGCCGGCAATCCCGATGGCCGCGCCGAGGGCCGCAAGTGGCCCATCGTGCAGCCGCCGGAGCGCGTTACGCTGTCGCCGGGGTCTTCCACGGGCATGGGCGGCTTCAACGGCGCCCGCGAGATGAACACCAACACGGGCAAGTCGTACGATTCGCTGCTGCAGGGCGGTGGGTCGGGTGCTCCGAAGGTGACGCCGGCGGTGCCGCCGAAGCCGCAGCAGCCGGCCGCGACCACGACATCGGGTACGCCGTCCGACGGCCAGCTCGTGCGGGCCGAACCGGGCCAGTCGTCGTGGCCCACGGTGGAGCCCGGTGATCGTGTCAATCTCTCGCCGGGCTCGTCCACGGGTCTCTCGGGCTTCAATGGCGCCCGCGAGATGAACACCAACACGGGCAAGTCGTACGATTCGCTGCTGCAAGGCGGTGGCTCGGGTGCCCCGAAGGTGGCGCCAGCCGTGCCGCCCAAGCCGCAGCAGCCGCAGCAGCCGGCCGTGACCCCCACGGCGGGCGATCCCGCGGACGGGCAGCTCGTGCGGGCCGAACCGGGGCAGTCGTCGTGGCCCACCGTGGAACCGTCCGACCGCGTCAAGCTGTCGCCGGGCTCGTCCACTGGCCAGCCCGGGTTCGCCGAACCCAAGGTCGGCCCCGCCAACGTGACATACGGGCAGATGGGTTACACGACCAACCCGAACGCCGTGAAGTACTGATGGACGGACGCGGCGGCGCCCCTGGGCCTTGCCGCGCCCCTGTATCGCTGACGCCCCGTGCCGGTCCCCGGCATGGGGTTTTTTTCGTCTGGCGAGGCTTTTCGGGTGGGTGCGGGTATACCCCCATTCAGTTCGCGTCTTGAAAAGGAAATACCCCGTCCCTATAATTAGCACTCGCTAGGGGAGAGTGCTAACAACCTGTTGGCGCCGCCTCTGCGGTAGACCGAACCCCGACGGCTTGTGCGTGGCACGGCCGTTTTGTGAATCAAAACTCACTTTTTGTATTTAGGAGTCCGTATGAACCTGCGTCCTCTGCACGACCGTGTGATCGTGAAGCGTCTGGACAACGAAACCAAGACCGCGTCCGGCATCGTGATTCCCGACAATGCAGCCGAGAAGCCGGATCAAGGCGAAGTCCTGGCCGTTGGCCCGGGCAAGAAGGATGACAAGGGCAACAACATTGTCCTCGACGTCAAGGTGGGTGACCGCGTGCTGTTCGGCAAGTATGCCGGCCAGGGCGTGAAGGTGGATGGCCAGGAGCTGCTGGTCATGCGCGAAGAAGACATCATGGCCGTCGTCAACAAGTAATTGACGCGAAGCCTGACCGCAACACCCCAGATTCCCTGACCGCCCCCACCATGACCGCGGGGCGGTTATCCCAGATTCGGAGATTCAGAACATGGCAGCAAAAGACGTAGTGTTCGGCGACGCCGCACGTGCCAAGATGGTCGAAGGCGTGAACATTCTCGCCAACGCAGTGAAGGTTACCCTGGGTCCGAAGGGCCGCAACGTGGTGCTGGAGCGCAGCTTCGGCGGCCCGACCGTGACCAAGGACGGCGTGTCCGTGGCCAAGGAAATCGAGCTGAAGGACAAGCTGCAGAACATGGGCGCGCAGATGGTCAAGGAAGTGGCTTCCAAGACCAGCGACAACGCCGGTGACGGTACCACCACCGCAACCGTGCTGGCCCAGTCGATCGTCCGCGAAGGCATGAAGTTCGTGGCCGCCGGCATGAACCCGATGGACCTGAAGCGCGGCATCGACAAGGCCGTGGCCTCGGCCGTGGAAGAGCTCAAGAAGCTGAGCAAGCCCACCACCACCAGCAAGGAAATCGCCCAGGTTGGCGCGATTTCGGCCAACAGCGACGCCTCGATCGGCGAGCGCATTGCCGAAGCCATGGACAAGGTTGGCAAGGAAGGCGTCATCACCGTCGAAGACGGCAAGTCGCTGGCCGACGAGCTGGAAGTCGTGGAAGGCATGCAGTTCGACCGCGGCTACCTGTCGCCGTACTTCATCAACAACCCGGAAAAGCAGGTTGTTGCCCTGGACAGCCCGTTCGTGCTGCTGTTCGACAAGAAGGTCTCGAACATCCGTGACCTGCTGCCGGTGCTGGAGCAAGTGGCCAAGGCTGGCCGCCCGCTGCTGATCATCGCCGAAGACGTGGAAGGCGAAGCCCTGGCCACGCTGGTGGTGAACAACATCCGTGGCATCCTGAAGACCGCCGCCGTCAAGGCTCCGGGCTTCGGCGACCGCCGCAAGGCCATGCTGGAAGACATCGCCATCCTGACGGGCGGCACGGTGATCGCCGAGGAAATCGGCCTGACGCTGGAAAAGGCCACGCTGCAGGACCTGGGCCAGGCCAAGCGCATCGAGATCGGCAAGGAAAACACCATCATCATCGACGGTGCCGGCGACGCATCGGCCATCGAAGGCCGTGTGAAGCAGATCCGCGCCCAGATCGAGGAAGCCACCTCGGACTACGACCGTGAAAAGCTGCAAGAGCGCGTGGCCAAGCTGGCCGGCGGTGTTGCCGTGATCAAGGTTGGCGCTGCCACCGAAGTCGAAATGAAGGAAAAGAAGGCCCGCGTGGAAGATGCACTGCACGCCACCCGCGCCGCCGTGGAAGAAGGCATTGTTCCTGGCGGTGGCGTGGCCCTGCTGCGCGCCCGTGCTGCCATCTCGAACCTGACCGGCGAAAATCCGGACCAGAACGCCGGTATCAAGATCGTGCTGCGCGCCATGGAAGAGCCGCTGCGCCAGATCGTGCTGAACGCCGGTGAAGAGGCTTCGGTCGTGGTGGCCAAGGTCATCGAAGGCAAGGGTAACTACGGTTACAACGCTGCCTCGGGCGAGTACGGCGACCTGGTGGAAATGGGCGTGCTGGACCCGACCAAGGTGACCCGCACCGCGCTGCAGAACGCCGCTTCGGTGGCTTCGCTGATGCTGACGACCGACTGCGCCGTTGCCGAAACGCCGAAGGAAGAGTCGGCTCCGGCAATGCCGGGCGGCATGGGTGGCATGGGCGGCATGGACGGCATGATGTAAATCAAGCCGGACTGCCAGGCCAACCAGCCTGACTGTTCTGTCAAAAACCCCCGAGGGTGCAAGCCCTCGGGGGTTTTTGTTTTTTGAATCTCCTCGGATTGACTCCCCTCTCCCGCAAAGTGGGAGAGGGGAGAAAACCGAGCGGGCAGGAAGCGCTAAACCTCGACCACCTTCCCCCAGTCGAACGCCGGGTTTTCGGGCTGCCCGCTTCGTCTGGAGATATACCCGCGCGGGTTGCACACCACGCGCGAATCGTCGATCCAGTAGTCGAAGCTGGTATGGGTGTGGCCGTGGATCCAGACATCGGCCAGTGCCACCAGGTCGGGGCGGCGGGAGATGAAGCCGGCCGAGACGATGTCGTGCGCGTAGCGGGCGTCGAGGCTGCCGAGGTCGGGGCCGTGATGGGTGACCACGACGGTCCGGCCATCGAACGGCTGGGCCAGCACGTCTTCCAGCCAGGCGGTGGCGGCGCGATGGCGGGCCAGCGCATCGGCCGGGGTGAAACCACGGTGCCGGCCGTTGGCGTCGGCCGTGGCAATCAGCCGGTGGTCGACCATGACGCGCGAGCAGGCTTCCATGGCTTCTTCGGCGCGGTTCTCGCCATAGAGGCAGTAGTCGGTCCACCACGTGGTGCCGATCACGCGCACGCGCTGGCCGCCGGCATCGGCAAATTCCGCCACGGTGCCGTTGAGCACCGTCACGTTGCCTGACTCGGCGGCAGCCTCGGCCATCAGCGGGTCCACGGCGTCGAACGCGCTTTCGTAGTATTCGTGGTTGCCGGGCACGTAGACCACGGGTCCGGCGAAGGACCGGGCCGCCCAGTCGATGCCGTCGCGGCCGTTGGCGATGTCGCCGGCCAGGATGACGAGGTCCGCCGCGCAGTCGGGCACGGCGTCGGGCGTGTTGTGTTCCAGATGGATGTCGCTGAGGATGCGCAGCTTCATGGGGACTCCCGGTGGCGGCAACGCTGGCCGCGATCGGGCTGATTCTCCCACGCTTCGCCGCCCCGGCCCACCCCCGCCGTCAAGCGTGCGGCGAGGGTGGCCGGTCCCCGGTCGGCGATCGGTTACTGCGACGTTACTGCGAGATCCGCAGGATCTCGGAGGCCAGCTTCGAGAAGCAGGGCCGCAGGTCGTTGATGGTTTTCGCGTAGCAGTAGATGCCGCTGGGCTGGCTGCTGTTGTAGCCCGTGGCGTCTGGCGTATTGGCCATGCGCTTGAGCAGCGCCTCGTCGAAGCCGCCGTTGCCGTCCAGCCCCAGTGTGAAGATATAGACGCCCTGGGCGCGCAGCGCCGACGCCATGGCGATCGGAACGTTGTACGAAGCGTTGCCGACGTTGCCACTGGTGACGGACGAGGACACCGTCAGGGGGCTGCTGCCCACGATCCGGAACTCGGTGTCGGTGGGGCTGTGCGCGGTGTAGTAGGCCGGCATCTGGCTGGGCTCCTTGTTGCCGTTGAGGCTGTTGCAGTTGCCGCCGAGCCGGGTGTCCTGCTGGTCGACGGCGAAGTAGCCGTCCAGGCCGCCCGAGGCGGACAGGCTGCCCGTGCAGGTGTTGCCGTTCTTGGTCCGGTAGGCCGCGCCGAGCGTATTGGGCTTGCCGTCCGAGAAGAACACGATGACCCGCAGGCTTGACCGGTTCAGTTGCGGAATGCTGTTCAGTTGCGAGCGGGCCTGCCACAGTCCTTCGGCATAGTTGGTGGAGCCGTCGTTGGTCAGCCCGGTAATCCGGGTCTGCATCGCCGGCCTGTCGAAGCCGCGCTGCGACGTGCGGATGGCGATGTCGGACACGGCCCCGGTCGCAAAATGCACCAGCCCCACCCGGTCCGTCGACGGGCTGAACTGGTTCAGGAAGCTGTTGGCGTTGCTGCGCACCGTGCTCCAGACCGGGCCCATCGACCCCGAGGCGTCGATCACGAACACCATGTCCAGATCCTTGCGGATTGCCGTGGAGGATGCCGCCACGGCCACGTTGTTGAAGCCCAGCACCTTCATCCAGGACAACGGCATCGTGGCGTTGGCCGAGACCGTGATCGTGACCTTGCCCTGGTCGAACGCCACGTTTGGCGTGGCCATCGAGCGGCTGCCGCGCAGGTAGTCGGTCTTGTAATTGACGTTGAAGAAGTCGGTGGCGGCCTGGCGCGCGGCGGCGGCCTGCTCGGCCTGGGTAGTGCCGTTGGTGACCGCACGGGCGGCGGCCACGGCGGCGGAATCCACCGCCGCGTTCAGGCGGGCCTTGGTCATGTAGGCCATGCCGGCGTCGATGCCGAGCCCGGCCGCACCGGCCAGCCCGAACATCAGCAGCGCGGCGACGATGGTGATCTGCCCCCGCTGACGTGCCGGGCGCGGGCGCAACGGGGCGCGGCGTGGTGT
Source organism: Cupriavidus agavae (assembly GCF_004217045.1). GTDB lineage: Bacteria > Pseudomonadota > Gammaproteobacteria > Burkholderiales > Burkholderiaceae > Cupriavidus > Cupriavidus agavae. Next base: position 2,151,956 of record NZ_SGXM01000001.1, on the reverse strand, counting down.
CGTGGTCATGGGGCCTCCTTTGCCGGGGTGCGCCGGTTCAGAACGTCGTGGACGAATAGAGGTTGGGTCCGAGCGTGGGCATGCGCAGCACGCCCATCGTCAGCCCCTGGAACAGCATCTCGAAGTTGTAGTAGCTCTCCACCACGTAGATCACCTGTCCGTCGGTCAGCTTGCCGGTCATGGCGTTGGCGGTGGGCGAGCTGGTGCCGGGCGTGGGCAGGTTGCGGCAGGCGCCGTCACCCGAACTGAAACTGGCGCAGCCGTAGACCTTGCTGCCGGGCGCGCTGCCGCCGCTGCCCCAGCCGTCCGTCCAGCGGTGCTGTTCGAGGACGATGTTGCGCACCGTGCAGTTGTTGCCATTTCTGTTGCAGTTCTCGGCGTTGCCCATGACCTTGGTGATGTAGATCATGCCGCGCTGGCCCATCTTGAGCGGCGGGGTGGTCTGTGCCAGCGAGTCCATGATGGTCTGCGGCAATTGCGAGCTGCGCGAGGCCAGGCTGGCGCCTTCGCGGGTCAGGTTGATCAGGATCAGATTGGCCTGGATGGCGCGGGCAAAGTCGATCACCGGCAGCGTCATGAAGATGAAGATCGGCAGCAGGATGGCGAACTCGATCACGGCGATGCCGCGCGCCGGCTGGCGCCGGCGGCCAGTGTGGCGGCCAGGCTGGCGGCGGGTCTGGCGAAGGTTGCAGGCGGTCATGGCGGTCCCCCGGGCGGCTGGCGCGGTTCAGGCGGTTAGAAGGCTTCGTTGCGCATGGTGGCGGCCACGCTGAAGCGGTACTTGCCGTTGGTCGGCTTGTAGAAGGCGGCCACCACGGGGGTCAGCAACGGCCAGTTGCAGGTCACCTGGATCACCACGATGTCGCCGGCCGTGCCGAACATGCCCGCGCCGCTTGGTTGCGACGAGCCGTTGACCCAGGTGCTGACCTGCGCGTTGGACATGTTGAACACCCCCAGCGAGCTTTGCTCCAGTTTTTCGAGCACGGCCCGGTAGCGCTGCGGGCTCTGGTTCGGGTCGAGCCCCTTCTGGCCGGTCACGGCGTAGCGGGCGGCCTCGCGCACCGCGTGCTGCATCGTCAGGTTGGCCCACATCATGGCGCCGAAGTCGACGATCGAGAACAGCAGCAGGAAGAAGATCGGCGCCACCAGCGCGAACTCCACGGCGCTGGCGCCGCGGTGTCTGCGGGTGGCGTGGCTGGCAGGGTTGCGCGCAAGCATGGTCGGCTCCTGGGCTGGGGTGACGGGGTGGCGCTCAGCCGCCCTGGCTCGTCATGAACGGCATCAGCGAGCGGTAGAACTGCAGCGCGGGCGCGCCCAGCAGCACCACCATCAGCGACGGGAAGATGAAGAAGATCAGCGGGAACAGCAGCTTCACGGCGATCTTGGCAGCGCGCTCCTCGGCGCGCTGGCGGCGGCGCGTGCGCAGCGTGTCGGCCTGCACGCGCAGCGACTCGGCGATGCTGGTACCGAAGCGGTCTGCCTGGATCAGCATGCTGGACAGCATGTCCACATCGTCCACGGCGGTGCGCAGGGCCAGATTGCGCAGCGCCTTCTCGCGCGAGAGTCCGGCGCGCAGTTCCAGCACCAGCAGTTCGAGTTCGTCGCACAGCGCCGTGCCGCTGGCGCGCAGTTCCTCCACCACCTTGAGCAGCGCGGCATCGAGCGCAAGCCCGGCTTCCACGCACACCGTGATCAGGTCCAGCGCGTCGGGGAAGGCCTCGAAGATCTCCTGCTTGCGGCGCGCGATGCGCCGGCGCAGTGCCAGGTCGGGCAGGTAGAACCCGGCGATGGCGGCGCCCAGCAGCGCGGCCGGCAGCAGGCGCGGGTTGTCCTCGCCGAGCGTGCCGCCGGTGGCCGCGAACAGCGCCAGCGGAAAGGCCAGCGCCAGCAGCGTCTTGGCCGCGAAGTAGAGCGGGATGGCCGACGGGTTGCGCCAGCCCGCGTTCAGGAAGCGCGTGCGCAGCGTGGAAGCCTCCCACCCCTCCTTGGGCACGGCCAGCTTGGCCAGCGGCTGCGAGACGCGCGCCATGCGCTGGAGCCATTCGTCCTGCAGCGCGGGGGTGGTGTTTTCCTCGGTCCGCACCAGCGTGGCCTGCGAGATGCGGCGCCGCAGCGCGTTGGGCTGGGCCAGCAGCATCGCGGCCAGCGCGGCGCCGAAGGTCAGCACGAAGGTCAGCAGCAGGATCAGGATCTGGCCGGTTTTCATGATGCGTTCCTCAGTCCAATCTCAGATGTGGATGCGTACGAGCCGGCGCATCCAGACCAGCCCCAGCGCCATCAGGAACAGCGCGTAGCCGACGATCCACGGCCCGGCCGGGTCCTGCGCGAGCGGGTCGAGAAACTCCGGGTTCAGCAGATACATGGCACCGGCCACCACGAACGGCAGCAGCGCCAGGATCAGCCCCGAGAGCCGGCCCTCGGCGGACAGCACGCGCACCTGCCCCAGCAGCTTCATGCGCTCGCGGATGATGGCGCTGACGTTGCCGAGGATCTCGGCCAGGTTGCCGCCCGATTCGCGCTGGATCAGCACCGCGATCACCAGGTAGCGCAGGTCCGGCAGCGGCACGCGCTCCACCAGGGCCCCCAGCGCGTCATGCATCGAGGTGCCGAAGTTGATCTCGTCGAACGTGGTGCGGAATTCGCCGCCAATCGGCTCGGGCAGTTCCTCGCCGGCCATGTCGAGCGCGCTGGAGAACGAGTGGCCGGCCCGCAGCGCGCGGCTGATCATGTCGGCGGCCTCGGGCAACTGCGTTTCGATGCGTTGCAGCCGTTTCGCACGCGCCCGGCGCACGTGGAGCGCCGGCACCGCGAGCCAGAGCAGGGCGGCGGCGGCCAGCGGCGGTCCGGGCAGGTCCAGCACCCGGCCAGCCACCCACAGCGCCATGGGTGGCAGCAGTGTCATGGTCACGAACGTGGAGACAGTCCATTGCAGGCCCGACTGCTGCAGCGTGCGGTCCAGCGAGCCCAGCGGCAGCCGGCGCAGCAGCGCGGTCATGAACGGCGACTGCGCCAGCGCGCGGGCCTTCATGATCGACGCCTCGCCCTCGCCTTGCCAGGGCGCCGAAGCCACCGCGCGCAGCCGGCGCCCGAAGCGGCGCGCCGCGGCGCTGTGCCGGCGATGCCACCACTGGTAGCCCACCGTGACGGCGGTCACGATGGCGACGAACAGGCAGGCGCCGAAACCGATCATCGTATTGCTCATGGCGGGTCTCCTTGACCGGATCCGGGTTCAGACCTCGAAGCGCACCGAGGGGTCGTAGAGCCGCTCGGGCACCGACAGCCCGAACGACGCCAGCCGCTCGGAGAAGTGCGGGCGGACCCCGGTGGCGCAGAAGTGCCCCTTGACGCGGCCTTCGGCGTCCACGCCGGTGCGCCGGAACGTGAAGATCTCCTGCATGTTGACCACGTCGCTCTCCATGCCGGTGACTTCCTGGATGCTCATCAGCTTGCGGCGCCCGTCGGTCAGCCGCGACACCTGCAGGATCACGGTGATGGCCGAGGTGATCTGCTGGCGCATCGTGCGCGGCGGCAGCGCCAGCCCGGCCATGCTGATCATGTTTTCGAGCCGGGTCAGCGCGTCGCGGGCGGTGTTGGCGTGGATGGTCGCCAGCGAGCCCTCGTGGCCGGTGTTCATGGCGTGCAGCATGTCCAGCGCCTCGGCGCCGCGCACTTCGCCCAGGATGATGCGGTCCGGGCGCATCCGCAGCGCGTTGCGCACCAGCGAGCGCTGCGTGATCTCGCCCCGGTTCTCGATGTTGGGCGGGCGCGTTTCCAGCCGCAGCACGTGGTCCTGGCGCAGCTGCAGTTCGGCGGCATCCTCGATGGTCACGATGCGCTCGTTGGCGGGGATGAAGCCGGACAGGATGTTCAGCATGGTGGTCTTGCCGCTGCCGGTGCCGCCCGAGATCAGGATGTTGAGCTTGGCCTTGACCATGGCCTCGATCAGCTGGGCCATCGGCGGCGTCAGGGTCTGCAGTTCCACCAGGTCCTTGACCATCAGCGGGTTGACCGCGAAGCGCCGGATCGAGAGCAGCGGCCCGTCCACGGCCGAGGGCGGGATGATCGCGTTGATGCGCGAGCCGTCGGGCAGGCGGGCGTCCACCATCGGGCTGGATTCGTCGATGCGCCGGCCCACGCGCGACACCATGCGGTCGATCACCTTCATCAGGTGCGCGTCGTCGTGGAAGGTCACATCGGTCAGTTCCAGCCGCCCCCGGCGCTCCACGTAGACCTTGCTGGCCGTGTTGACCAGGATGTCGGAGATCGTCGGGTCGGCCAGCAGCGGTTCGAGCGGGCCGTAGCCCAGCATCTCGTCGCGCACGTCATTGATCAGCCGGCGGCGCTCGGCCTCGTTGATCGGGATATTGCGTTCGTCGATCAGCCGCTCGACCAGCGTGGCCAGCTCGCGCCGCACCTGGTCCGGCGTGAGCCGCTGCAGCTTTTCCAGCTCCACGCGCTCGATGATGGCCGCGTGCATGTCGACCTTGAGCTGGTGGTAGGCGGCGCTGGCGCCGGGGCTGGCGGGCCGCTCGGCGGCGCGCTCGGCCGGACGGTCGCCAGTACGGTCGGCCAGCCGCTCGCTCGGCGTCTCGCCGGCTTTCTCGAAGAGGTGGGCACGCAGTGACATGATGGTTCTCCGCTGGCGTTACGCGTGGCGGCCGACGGGCAGCGGCCGGGCGCCATCGCTACTCTGGCCGCTCTGGCCGCTCTGGCCGCTCTGGCCACGCGGGCCGAGCAGGCGGGCCAGCAGCCCCTCTTCTTTCCGGGCCGGGGCCGGGAACATCTGCTCGACCATCTGCAGCAGCACGCGCGAGGTGGCGCTGTGCGGCGCCAGCTGCAGCACCGGCACGCCCTGGTTGGCGGCCTCGCGGGCGTGCTTGCTGTCGAGCGGCAGCGTGTGCGCCACGCGGGCGCCCAGCGCGTCTTCGAGCGTACGGATGGTGACCGGCGCGTGTTTCTCGAACTGGTTGACCAGCACCTGCGTGCGCTCGGCCGCGTAGCCCAGCGACTGGAAGATCTCCATCATGTGCCGCCCGGCATGGAGGTAGGGCAGCGAGAGCTGCACCACGGGGTGGATCGTGTCGCAGTGGTCCAGCACCATGATCGCCGCCGGGTTGATCGCCTGGCCGAGGTCGAAGACCAGCACGTCGTAGGCGGGGCGCGCCAGGTCGAGCAGGCGCTCCAGGTGCGTGGCGCGGATGTCGGCGGCCTTGACCGGATCGCCGGCGCCGGCAATCACGTCGAGGTTGGGGTGGGCGTGCGTGACGCAGGCGTCGAGCAGCGCGGCGTCGAGACGGTCCACCTGCTGGCAGATGTCGGCCAGCGTGGCAGGCGGTGTCTTGTCCGTGACCACGAAGGCGGCGTCCCCGAACTGCTGGTCCAGATCCACCAGCAGCACGCGCTTGTTGCGCAGCGTAGCCACCGCGTAGGCGAAGTTCGACGCGGCGAACGTGGTGCCGCTGCCCCCCTTGCACGAGGTGAACGCCACGGTGCGGGCCTGCGCGCCGGCCTCCGCCTCCTGCCGGGTGTCGAGCCGGGCCAGTTCCTCGTTGAACTCGCGCGGGTCCAGCGGCCAGCGCAGCACGCTGCGCACGCCCATGCGCATGGCGCGCATCAGCAGCTCGGCCGATGGCTGCGGCGTAACCAGGATGCAGGGCACGTCGCCGGGCTCCGGAAAGCGCTGGCGCAGCCGCTCCAGCATGTCCATGTCGAACTCGTCGGCCTGCAGCACGACGAAATCCGTGGCGTGCAGCAGCCCGGCCGTGCCGAGCGCCTTGGCCGGGTCCATGCACACCAGTTGCGGCTGGCGCCGGGTATCGGCCTGCTGGGCCAGGGCGAGCATCTGCCGGGCGCGTGTCTCGTCGGCGGACATCAGTATCAGCTTGGCCATGTCGCGGCTCCGTGTGGTGGTGTGGAATGGATTCCGGGGTGGCGGGCGCCTACTGCGAGGCCCCGCCGGCGCTGGTCGCGCCGCCCACGCCGATCACGAACGTATTGCCGTTGGTGGGCGGGGCGCGGAACGACTGGCCGTAGCGGTCCATCGCGTAGGTGGCGGCGCGGCCGTCGATGCCGGTGACCGGATCGGTGCTGTTGGCGAACGTGGCGTTCGGGTTCAGCGTCTGCAGCTGGCGCACGGTGCGCACCGATTCGCCGAAGTTGGCGTCCCAGATCGGCGATGTGTTCATGCAGCCGGCCAGGCCGGCGCCCAGCAGGGCGAGGGCGGCGGCGCGGCCGAGGCGGCTCAGGTTTGCGTAGGCGGTCATGATCGTCCCCTGTCTGTGTCGGTGGATGTCGGGTCGCGCGGTCACTGCGCGCCGTTGGCGGCCACGGTGGTGGGCGGCAGGGCGGCGGTCGGCGTGAACTGGCCGCTGGCCGCCGGGGCGTCGGCCGGCGCAGGGCCGATCGACGTGGTGGGCGCGGTGCGCTGGGCCGGGGCGGCCGGGACGGTCGGCATCGGTGCCGGCGCGGCCGCCGGCATGGGCGCCAGGTTGTCCGGCACGCGCACCGGGTGGCCCTCCATGTTGCCGTTGATGTAGACCTCGCCGTTGGTGCCCGGGCCGAACGAGTCGGTCGGCATCGGATAGTTCGGCGGCAGCGGCTTGACCAGGCGCGGCGTGACCACGAACAGCAGTTCGCTGCGGTCCTGCTGGAAGTTGGTGCTGCGGAACAGGTTGCCGAGCACTGGCAGTTCGCCGGCGCCGGGCAGGGCCTTGAGGCTGCCGGTGACGTTGCTCTTGATCAGCCCGCCGATGGCGAAGCTCTGGCCGTCCATGACCTGCAGCGTGGTGGACGCGCGCCGCGTGTTGATCAGCGGCAGGATCGTCGAGCCCTGCAGGTTAGGCGCGGTCAGCGCCACGCCGGTGGGCGACAGCTCGGAGACCTCGGGCGCCACTTTCAGGTTGATGCGGCCGTTCGGCAGCACCGTGGGCGTGAACTTGAGCCCCACGCCGAAGGTTTCCTCCTGCAGCACGATCGTGGTGACCCCGCCGAACGACGACTGCGGCACCGGGATGAACACCTTGCCGCCGGCCAGGAAACTGGCTTCCTGCCCGCTGATCGCCATCAGGTTCGGCTCTGCCAGGATCTTTACCAGGCTGTCGCCCTTCTGGGCGTCGATCTGGAAGTTCAGCGGCAGCGCGTTGTTCTTGGCCCCGGCAATCACGCCGGCGCCGCCCGAGAGGAAGTTCGCCAGCAGCCCGAACGACCAGCTGCCGAACGCGCCCTGCAGGTTGGCGGCGGCGCCGAGCTGGTCGATCAGCGTCTTCGAGACCTCGGCCACCTTGACTTCGAGCATGACCTGCTGGGGTGCGTCGACGGTCAGCATGTTGATCAGCCGGCTGCTGCGCACCGGCATGCCGCTGTTCTGCGTGGTGGCCGACGAGACCGGCATCATCACGCCGCCCATCGGCATCATCATGGCCGGGCCGCCCGGCGCGTTGGCCGGCGCGCCCAGCGCCTGCGGCGGGGCCTGCAGCGGGCTGCGCGACTGGCGCTGCACGAACGCGTTGGCGATATCCATCACCTGCTGGGCCGTGGCGGAATCGGGCACGTTGCCGCTCAGCACCAAGCTGTCGGCGGCGGCGGCCACCTGCACGTTGCGCGCGCCGGGCAGCAGCGAGCGCAGCGCCTGCTGGAGCCCGCCCGGATCGGCGCTGACCACGACGTCGATCACGGTGCAGCGGCCGCTGCGGCCCTGCACGATCATGTTCGTGGTGCCCACCTCCAGGCCCAGCAGGTACATGGTCTGCGGCGAGACCAGCATGGCCTGCACCACGCTCGGGTTGCCCAGCGTGCGGGTGCGCACCGGTTCGGGCAGCGGCAGCATGCGCGACTTGCCGACCGGCACCGTGACCTGCTCGGCCTCGGCGGCGGCGCCCACGCAGCTCGGGCCACGGCTGGCGGCGTCGCTGGCCGGGGCCGGCGTGGCGGCCGCGCCGATGGTCAGCTGGATCGGGCCGCTGGCGGCGATGCGCGTGGGCTGGGCGGCCGCGGCGGCGGCTTCCTCGGCGGCCTGCACCTGCGTGCTGGCAAGCCAGACGCTGGCGATGGCCACCGTGGAGAGCGTCCCCAGGCGCAGCGTGCGGTGCATCGATTGGTTGGTCTTCATGATGTTCCCCCGGTTGGTGACTTCTGGCTGGGCAAAGGCCCGCTCAGAAGCACTCCTTGTCCTGATGCATGCCGCTGATCACGCCCACGCAGTTGGTGTTGGTCTTGCGTTCGGCCACGCGCTGGACGACCTGGATGGGCCGGACCGCCGGCGCCGGCGCGGCCACCTGGACGACCGGCTCGTTGAGCAGGCTGCGCTTGGTGGCGCCGGCCGTATCCACCGGGCGGGCCTCGATCTGGTTGCGCAGCACCAGCGAGAGCGAGCCCACGCTGCGCGCCAGGTCCAGCTTCTCGGCTTCCTCGGGCGAGACTTCGAGCGTGACCGCGTTGACCACCTTGGGTTTGGTCTCGTCGCGGTTGACCTCCTGCGCCACGGCCAGCACAAGGATCTTTTCGAGCACGATCTTCGAGATCGACTGCTCGGGCTCGGTGCCACTGCCCTTGGCGTCCTTGTTGGTATTGACGATGATGTCGACGAAGCTGCCCGGCAGCGCGAAGCCGGCCACGCCCACCACGTCGTTGACCCGCACGGTGATGGCGCGCTTGCCGTCGGCAATCACCGCCGACAGGCCGCCCTTGGTGCCAGCCGGCGTCAGCTTGCTTTCCAGCACGGGCTCGCCGCGCATCACGCTGGCCTTGGTCACGCGGCCGTCGATGGCCTTGAGGTCGGCCAGCGTGCCCGGCGGCAGGCTTTCGCGCGGCCAGTCCACCAGCTTCACGAACTCGGGCGCCAGGCGCTGGCCCAGATTGATGTCGGTGCTGGCCACGGCCACCTTCACGGTGCTCCCGGCGCTTTGTTCCACCATCCAGCGCGAGGCCAGCACGACCGCCGCCAGGCCGGCCAGGGCCGCGATCAGCAGCATGATCAGGGTGCGTACGTTTCTCATTTGATGGTCCTCCGTTGTTCCGGGGTGCAGGCGCCCCTGGCGGCACCGGAAGCGGTGCGCCATGCGGGATGCCGGGTCAGGCGATGCGGTGCGCGGTGTGAGGCGGGCGGTGCGCCGCTAGTGGTGGAACACCCAGCCGATGTGCTGGCGGACCGTGCGTGCGGCCTGGGCCGGCCGCTGGGTCAGCGGTGCGCGGTCGAACAGGCGCGAGGGGCAGCGGCGCGTGCCGGGCGTGCTGACATTGTTGCGAAGCTTCCTGGCCATGATCGTTCTCCCGTTCCCGCCCGGTGTGCCGGGCTTTTTCCCTCGTCTGGCTGGCCGATGCGCCGCGTGTCAGAACACGCGCGCCATCGCCAGCACCACACCCGCCGCGATGGCTACCGCGTAGGGCAATCTCCTGGTCGTGCGCAGCCGCTGCGTGCCGCCGCCGCTGCTGCCCGGGGCCGGGGCCGCCGGCGTGGCGGACGCCGCGTCGCGGGCAAACGGCAGCCACAGCAGCGTGCCGAGCACCGCCTGCAGCGTGCGCCGCGTCTCGCGGCGGGCCAGCATGACCGCCAGCCCCAGCACGCCGCCCGCCAGCACGGTGCCCAGCAGGATCGCCGGCACCGCGTGGGCGCCCGCCAGCGCGCCCACGCAGGCCATCAGCTTGGCATCGCCCGCACCCACGGCCCGGACGATGTAGAGCAGCAGCAGCGGCACCAGCCCGGCCGCGAGGCCGGTGGCCCAGCGCCACGCGCCGTCGGCCATGCCGTGCTGGAACATCTGCAGTCCGAGCGCGGCCAGCGCCGCCACGACGATCAGCCGGTTCGGAATGCGGTGGCTGCGCACGTCCGTCACCACGGCCACGCCAAGCACGGCGAGCAGGCAGGCCGTGGTGAGCGGGTCAAAGGCGGTGAAGCGTTCCGTGATCTGCATGGCAGCCTCTCATGCGAAATGGGGTGCGCCGGGGTGTGGCAAAGGCGGCCACTGCGGTCCGGCGCGTGGCGCGTCGCGCCGGACCGCGTGGGGCGTCAGGCCGCAGCGGTCAGGGCGGCCGAGATGGCGGTCCAGATCGACGTCACCGCGGTCTTGACCGCAGGGCCAGCCGCGACCATGCAGAGGGCCACGAACGCCAGCAGCAGGGCGTATTCGATGCCGGCGGCGCCGTCTTCTTCCTGGGCAAAATGCTTGATGCCATTGAACATGGTGTTCATGTCCTTCTCCTTCACGTCATGGTTGGTGGAAAAAAATGCCCGCTGGAGATCGGGCACAAGGTTCCGGCCGGAAACCGGCCGAGGCCAAACCAGCCAGATGCCACGGGATCGTGGCCGCTGTTCCGGTTCCACCTGGCTCGGGGGCGGAGCCGCGCCGCAAGGCGTGTCTCCACCGGTGTCCGATGCGCGGCGCCACTCCCGGCGGCGCGTTGCACCCTGACGGACACTGCGGGTTCGATCCGACCCTTCTCCAGGGATCGTTCCCACACCCGAATTTGCTGCAACTTCTTTCCTCCCCCGGGGCTGCGGGTGCCAGGCACCGTCGCCCCTTCTCCCGTCCTGCCTTGCTGCGTGCTGCCGTCCTTCCCCGTTCTTCCGTGCTTCCTGTCTGCCGGCTGCGTCGGTGGCCTGTTCTGGGTGGCTTGCCGCGCTGCCTTGTGCCAGCCATACAGCGACGAACGTGCCACCGGTGCTAACTCGTTGATTTATATGGAGGTGGGTTTCCGCCGGTGCGTCGTTTCCGAGACTGTGTAACCAGATGTTTCTGAATCGTTACGTGCTTTTTTCGCCATCTGTGGGGCGTGCTTTGTATCTTTTACGTGGTTTTGTGGCGTATGGCCGACTCCAAAAGCGGCGCTTGCGATCCTTTGTACAAGGCTGGTAGGGGTCGGCACCGATCAGCGCCTGCCGGCCAGAAACGTTGCATTGTTGAAGCGGCGCAAAAGGCATTTGTTGGGTGACCCGTCCGAAGAGGGGAGCCGGGCGGATGACGTCACCCCTCGCCGGGCGGTCTTCCGGCGGTCTCACCCCGACGTTGCCGGCCGGCGCAGGGCAGGCATCGCGCGGAGCCTTCCCTCATCCTTCCGTCCGATGCTGAACCCAAAAGTGGTGCAGAGGCCCTGTCAATTCGTCCGGAAGATGGAGGAACGTCGCGCAACCCCCAGCAAAATGCGTCGGAAGCCAAATGGTTGCATTCATGAAACTGACCGGGCTGCTGGCCGCGCTTTGTTACGTACCTGAAGCGTCTGATAAGGCTCTTGAAGACGGCCGGCCGTTTGCCTGTCTCAACCGTGTGACACCAGCCGGGCAGACTTTTCAAACACGGTCTCCCCCGGACGGGGCGCCTGATACCCCTGCGTCACCGGATGGAGTGGTGGATTTGCACCACGGTGGTGATTCACAATGGCGAAATGACGACGTCTACCGCCCCCGCCACACCCCAGTCCGCCACGGCCACTCCCGAATCCCGTCATGCCTCGCCGGCCCGCTGGCGCGTGCTTGCGGTCTTCTCGCTCGGTTTTCTGGTTTCGTACATCTTCCGCGGCGTCAATCTGGGCTTTGCCCCGTTCCTGACGCGCGATCTGGGGCTGACCGCCGGCGACCTCGGCCTGCTGACCAGCTTCTATTTCCTCGGCTTCGCCTGCGCCCAATTGCCGGCCGGCATCCTGCTGGACCGCTTTGGCCCGCGCCGTACCGAGGCGGCGCTGCTGCTGCTGGCCGTGGCCGGTTCGCTGGTATTCGCCTGGGCGCCCGGCATGGCCGGGCTGGCGGCGGGGCGGGCGATGATCGGCGTAGGGGTATCGGTCTGCCTCGGCGCGGCCATCCAGGCACTGTCGATGTGGTTTCCGCTGGCGCGCATGCCGTTCCTGAACGGCCTCGTAATGGCCATCGGCGGGCTGGGCGCCGTGGTGGTGGGGGCGCCGCTGTCGTGGCTGATGTCGATCACGGACTGGCGCACGGTCAGTATCGGCATGGGCCTGCTTTCGCTGGCGATGGCGCTGCTGCTGTGGTTTGGCGTGCCCGATGCGCGGCGCCCCGCCAAGGAGAGCTTCGCCGAGCAGATGCGCGGCACGCGGCAGATCCTCGGCAGCGAACGCTTCTGGCGCGTGGTGCCGCTGACGCTGCTGAACCAGGGCATCTTCCTGGCCGTGCAGACGCTGTGGGTCAGCGCCTTCATGCACGACGTGCAGGGGCTCGGCCCGGCCGAGAGCGCGCGGCTGGTGTCGGTGATCGGCCTGGCGATGATGGGGGGCTGCGTCGGCGCCGGCTGGGCCGCGCGCCACCTGGAGCGGCGCGGCATCAGCCTCTATGCGTTTGCCGGATTCGGCATGATCTCGTTCATCGTGGTCCAGCTGCTGCTGATGGCCCGGCTGCCGTTCCTGCCGCTGGGCCTGCTGTGGGGCGCCTACGGCGTGTTCGGGTCGAGCGGCATCCTGACCTATGCGCTGCTGGCGCGCCGCTTCCCGGACAACCTGATCGGCCGGGCCACCACGGCCATGACGCTGACGGTGTTCCTGGCCACCTTCGTGTTCCAGGTCGGCATCGGGGTCGTGCTCGATGTCTTCCCCACGGTGGACGGCCGCCATCCCGTGTCGGCCCATCTGCTGGTCTGGGGCGGCCTGGTCGTGGTGCAGGTGCTGGCCGCGCTCTGGTACCTGATGGAGAAGAAGCGGCCCTGAGCCGCGCCGGCCCACCCCGATACCCCACTTCCGATACTCGTATTAGGTATAGGTGAACGTTTGAAGCGCTCGCCAAACTCTGCGGCACTGGACAACAGAGCCAAGCGGAGGGGTCATGTTCGAGGGTTTCCAGGCGGTTCCGGGGGCGGTGGTGCCGTACCTCTACAACTGGCCGATGGTCGGCCTGTCTTTCCTGATTTCGGTCTGCGGCGCCTACGTGGCGCTGCGCTGGTCGCGCGGCATCCGCCGCGCCGACGGCTCGCTCGACGGCGACCGGCTGCTGTGCGCCAGCGTGGCGCTTGGCGGCGGGGCGGTCTGGGCGATGCACTTCATCGGCATGGTGGCCTACCGCACCCCCACGGGCCGCGAGTTCGGCCTGTTCACCACGCTGGGGTCGCTGCTGGTGGTCATGGCCTTTGTCGCGGCGGGGCTGGCGCGCGCCTCGCGCCATACCGGCAGCGTGGCCGGCAATGTGGTGGCGGGCGGCGTACTGACCGGGCTGGGCGTCACGACGATGCACTACACGGGCATGGCCGCCATCCACACCAACAGCCGCTTCGAGTGGGACTGGCAGATCGTGGCGCTGTCGGCGGGCATCGCCGTGGTGGTATCGATCGTCGGCCTGTGGCTGGCCACCACCGTGAAGACGCGCGGCTGGCAGGTGGTGGCGGCGTTCGTGATGGGCGTGGCGGTCTGCGGCATGCACTACACGGGCATGGCCGCCGGCACGATGATCTGCACCGGCCGCACCTATTCCCCCACGCTGCTCGCGCTCGAAGGCACCAACATGGGCTACGCGATCTTCGCGCTGGCCGCCGTGGTGCTGACCTTCATCTTCGTGATCGAGGTGTCGCGCAGCGCCGCGCAGGCGCGCCAGTGACGGCTTGCCGGCAGATCGTCAGAGGATGATCGGCCGGTCGTCGAGTTCGTTGGGGTTGTGCCCGGCTTCGGCCGGAAAGTGCGCCACCAGCAGCGCGTGGATCTGTTCGATCGCGTGGAGCACCGGTTTGACGCATAGCCGTTCCGCCAAACCGTGCACCAGCTCGTCGCAGATCGCGCGCCAGGCGTCGGGGCTGACGCAGGCGTCGATGCCCCGGTCGGCCAGCAGTTCCACGGCGTGGTCGGCCAGGTTGATATAGAGCAGCACGCCCGAGTGGTCCTCGGTATTCCAGACCTCCAGCGCGCCGAACAGCGCGCGGGCGCGCTCGCGCGGCGTGGTGCCGGCCCAGGCCAGCGCCAGCGGCAGGCTGGCCTCGATCACCACGCGCACCTCGCCGCGGTGATGTTGCTCGCCCTTGTGCACGGCCACCTGGATCTGGTGCCGCGCCTCGTCGGGAAACGCCTTGCGCGCCACGCCCACGCCACTGCCGGCATGGCGCAGCGTGCGTTGCAGTGATGTGCCAAGCGGCGGATGCGGAGCCTTTGCTTTCTTCATCGCCGATGCCTCACCAGTTGCCCGAGGCGCCGCCGCCATCGAAGCCGCCCCCGCCACCGCCGCCGAAACCACCGCCGCCGCCGCCTCCGCCGAAGCCACCGCCGCCACCGCCCCAGCGCCGGCCGATCTCGTAGCCGGTCATGCCGCCCAGCCCACCGGCGGTGCCGGTCGGCCAGCCGCGCCGGCTCGTCACGACATAGGGTTGCCGGCCGCGCCGCAACAGCGCCGAAATGAAGAAGAACGCGATGATGGCAATCGGAAACAGCACCGGCAGCCACTCGCCGACGATATCGCCCTGGGCCCTGGTGCGGTCCGGCGCGGCCAGTCCTTCCTTGTCGATGGCCGACTGGATCGCCGAGACCCCGGCCACCAGCCCGCCGTAGAAATCGTTCTGCCGGAAATGCGGCGCCATCACGTCGCGCAGGATGCGCCCGGACACCGCGTCGGTCAGAGACCCCTGCACGCCCCGGCCCACCTCGATCCGCATCTTGCGCAGCCCGGCCGGGTTGTCCTTGGCGATCAGCACGATCACGCCGTCATCCACGCCCTTGCGGCCCGCCTTCCACGCCTCGGCCACGCGGATGCTGTACTGGTCGATCGTCTCGGGCTCGGTGGTCGGCACCATCAGCACGAAAATCTGGCTGCCGCGCTGCTGCTCGTACTCGGCCAGCACGTTCTCCAGCGCGCCGCGCTGGTCGGTGCTCAGCGTGCCGGTCAGATCGGTCACGCGCGCCTGCAGCGGCGGCACGGCCACGAAGCCGTCCGCCGCGCTCGCCGCCCACGAGGGCAGGGCCAGCAGCAACGCCAGGAACCAGAGCGGGATCAGCCTGCGCATCGTCGTTTCGCCAGATCCGGAATCAGAACTTGACCGCCGGCGGCGTGGCGATGGCTTTCTCGTTCTCCACCGTGAACGATGGCTTGACCGGGTATTTGAAGACCATGGCGGTCAGGTTGGTCGGGAAGCTGCGCGCCAGCACGTTGTAGTCCTGCACCGCCGCGATGTAGCGCTGGCGCGCCACGGTGATGCGGTTCTCGGTGCCTTCGAGCTGGTTCTGCAGGTCGCGGAACGCCGCGTCGGCCTTGAGCTGCGGATACGCCTCGGCCACCGCCAGCAGCCGCGACAGCGCCCCGGTCAGTTGCCCCTGCGCCTGCTGGAACTTCGCAAACGCCTCGGGATCGTTCAGCGTCTCGGGCGTGACCTGGATGCTCGTGGCCTGCGCCCGCGCCCGCGTCACCGCCTCCAGCGTCTCGCGCTCATGGCTGGCATACCCCTTGACCGTCGCCACCAGGTTCGGAATCAGGTCGGCGCGCCGCTGGTACTGGTTCACCACCTCGCCCCAGGCCGCCTTCACGGCCTCGTCCTTGGTCTGGAAGTCGTTGTAGCCGCAGGCGGACAACAGGCTGACCATCGCGGCCAGCACCATCCAGCGGCACAGCGCGGAAACATTGCGCATCGGAAGCACTCCTTGAATTCGGTTCAGGCAAATATGGAGTGTAGTGCAGGCGGTGGTGGGGCTGAATTCAAATGTTTTGGCTCCCCTCTCCCGCGAAGTGGGAGAGGGGTTGGGGGAGAGGGCAGCAAACCTGAAGCAGGTTGGAGCCTTCAACCCGCCGCGAACGCCTTCTTCGCTGCCTCGATCGTCGTGGCGATGATCGCGTCGTCATGCTTGGCCGAGACGAAGCCGGCCTCGAACGCCGACGGTGCCAGGTAGACGCCCTCGTTGAGCATCGCGTGGAAGAAGCGGTTGAAGCGGCCCACGTCGGCCTTGGTGACCTCGGCGAAGCTGGCCGGCACGTCATTGGTGAAGTACAGGCCGAACATGCCGCCGATGGCGTCGGCCGAGAACGGCACGCCGGCGGCGCGGGCGGCGGCGGTCAGTCCGTCGGTCAGCTTGCGGGTCTGGGCGGCCAGTCGATCGTAGAAGCCCGGTGCCTGGATCAGTTTCAGGGTGGCCAGGCCGGCGGCCACGGCCAGCGGGTTGCCGGACAGCGTGCCGGCCTGGTACACGCCGCCCAGCGGCGCCAGCTTGGCCATGATGTCGCGCCGGCCGCCGAAGGCCGCCGCCGGCATGCCGCCGCCGATCACCTTGCCCAGGCAGGTCATGTCGGGCGTGATGCCGTAGTGGGCCTGCGCGCCGCCCAGCGCCACGCGGAAGCCGGTCATCACCTCGTCGAAGATCAGCACGGCGCCGTGCTCGCTGCACAGGTTGCGCATGGCCTGCTGGAAGGCATCGCTGGCACGCACCAGGTTCATGTTGCCGGCCACGGGCTCCACGATCACCGCGGCAATCTCGCCCTTGTGGCGCGCGAACGCCTCTTCGAGCTGGGCGACATTGTTGTATTCGAGCACCATCGTGTGGCGCGTCACATCGGCGGGCACGCCGGCCGAGGACGGGGCGTTCTGGGTAGTGTCGGCAAACGTCAGCAGGCCCGAGCCGGCCTTGACCAGCAGGCTGTCGGCGTGGCCGTGGTAGCAGCCCTCGAACTTGATGATCAGGTCGCGGCCCGTGAAGCCGCGCGCCAGCCGCAGCGCGCTCATGGTGGCCTCGGTGCCCGACGACACCAGCCGCACCTGCTCGATCGACGGCACGAGCTTGCAGATTTCCTCGGCCATCACGATCTCGGCCTCGGTCGGGGCGCCGAACGAGAAGCTCTGGCTGGCCGTCTCCTGCACGGCGCGCACCACGTCGGGGTGGGCGTGGCCGACGATCATCGGCCCCCAGGAGCCGATGTAGTCGATGTACTGCTGGCCATCGGCGTCCCACATGTACGCGCCCTCGGCCCGGGTGATGAAGCGCGGCGTGCCGCCCACCGAGCGGAAGGCGCGCACGGGCGAGTTGACGCCGCCGGGAATGGTCTGCTGGGCACGGTCGAAGAGCTGCTGGTTACGGGTCATGGGAATCGGGGTCAGGAAAATTCAGGAAAGACGGGCGTCCGGCCGGGGGCAGGGGCGCGCGGGGCGGGGCCGGCTGCCAAAAACGCGGCAATCCGGGCCAAAAGGGTGCCGTTCGGGCGGCATCTCCACGCTAAAGTGCGCGAACGCGGCGATATCGGGCCGGGCACCCCCGTCCATGGGTGGCGTCATCGGCGCTGATTGGGTACCATCATGCGCTGGATTTTAATGGAGAGTGGCGAGAGCCTGCATATGGAATACAAGACTTGGATGTGCCTGATCTGCGGCTGGATTTACGACGAGGCCGCCGGCGCACCGGAAGACGGCATCGCCCCGGGCACCAAATGGGAAGACGTGCCCATCAACTGGACCTGCCCGGAATGCGGTGCCCGCAAGGAAGATTTCGAGATGGTAGCCATCTGAGGCAGCCGTCCTGAAGGTCCGTTCGTCGCGCCAAAGCGACAGAACGGCAGGTGGCGCCGGGCGGTCCGGAGAGTCCGGATTGACGGCCCCATCACGAGTTGTCACACTCTGCGGCAAAACTGAGCGTCGGTCCGGCCACTTGGGCCAGGCGGCGTTCGCAGCAAAAGAACATGCAGTCCAGGCAGCGCGTTCGGGTACGCGCCGCCACCGGCAGGATAGCCGGGCTTTTTTGATTGGGAAAACGAAAATCGGGGGCCGCCGGCGCGCCATCAGCGTCTGCCGTGCGGAAGTTCTCAAGTGAATGCCGACGCCTGTTGCAGTTTCAGGCAGTTGGTCGCGGGAACAACATGCGGGTCAATCCTACTGAATCAGACACGTCAGTCGATGGGGTCGAGGGCGGCGGCATGGCCGGCGCCGGGGGCTCCGGCGCGCCGCGCAAGGCCGCCGCGAAGGTGCTCGTGATCGACGACTCCAGCACCATCCGCCGCACGGCGGAGATCTTCCTGACGCAGGCGGGCTTCCAGGTCATGCTGGCCGAGGATGGCTTCGAGGCGCTCGCCAAGGTTGGCGACCTGCGCCCCGATGTCATTTTCTGCGACATCCTCATGCCGCGGCTCGACGGCTACCAGACCTGCTCCCTCATCAAGAAAAGCCCGCGCTTCCACGCCATCCCCGTGATCATGCTGTCGTCCCGCGACGGCGTGTTCGACCGCTCGCGCGGCCGGCTCGTCGGCGCGCACAACCATCTGGCCAAGCCGTTCTCCCGCGAAGCCCTGCTGCAGGCGGTACAGACCTGCCTGGGCGGCTGCGCGGCCGAGACGGGCACGGCCGTGGCGGCATGACCGATGCCGCCGCAAGCATCCAGGAACCAACAATGACCATCAGCAAAATCCTTATCGTCGACGATTCGCCCACCGAGGCGCTGTTCATGTCCGACCTGCTCGGCAAGAAGGGCTTCAAGGTCTCGGTGGCCGGCAACAGCGACCAGGCCATGGCGCGCCTGGAATCCGAAGCCTTCGACCTGATCCTGATGGACGTGGTCATGCCGGGCCAGAACGGCTACCAGGCCACGCGCGCCATCAAGCGCGACGACCGCTTCAAGGACATCCCCGTGATCATGTGCACGAGCAAGGGGCTGGAAACCGACCGCATCTGGGGCATGCGCCAGGGCGCGTCCGACTACATCGTCAAGCCGGTGGACAGCGAGGAGCTGTTCACGAAGATCGCCGCGCTGACGCACTGAGCGTCCGGAGTCCCCCGGGGCTCCCCGCCGGCATCGCCTCACCCCTCCGCCTTACGACCCGCTCCACCCGGTACCCCGATATGAACGCGCCGCGCCAGGATGTCAGAGCCCGCCAGACCCGTCTGCACGACTACCAGGCCATGCTGGCCCGGCGCCTGCGCGAGGCGCGCAGCCTGCCCGCCGTGGACAGCTACCTCGGCGTGCTGGTGGGCCAGCGCCACTGGCTGCTGCCGCTGGCCGAGACCGGCGAGGTGATCGAGATGCGCGCGCCGGCGCCGGTGCCGCTGACCCAGCCGTGGTATCGCGGGCTGGTCAACGCACGCGGCAACCTGCTGGGCGTGATCGATTTCGGCCTGTTCTGCGGCGAAGGTGCCACGCCGGTGCAGCCGGGCAGCAAGATCGTGGTGCTGTCGCGGCACGTGGAGCGCGCCTGCGGCATCGTCGCCACGCGCGTGGTGGGCCTGCGCCATGCCGTGGACCTGACCCCGGCGGCCGGAGCCGAGCCGGGCGGCGCCTGGCAGGGCGCGCCGTTCACCGACCGCGACGGGCGCGGCTGGCAGGTGCTCGACATCGGCCGCCTGCTGGACGCGCCGGCCTTCCTGCAGGCGGGCCGCGACGCGGCCTGAGCGGGCGGCGCACGGCTGCAACGACCAAAACATCGCAGTACAGACAAGTACAGACCGAGATCACACGAAAAAGGGTTGCTATGGGTATCAAGAAGATCAGCCTGGGTCGCCGTACCGCCACCGCGGGCGCCGCTGCCGAAGCCACCGCGCCGCGCGCGTCGGTGTTCGCCCGGGGCGGCCCGGCGCAGAGCCCGGCCGCGCGGATGTCGGGCTGGCTGGCCGGCATGCCGTTCGCCTCGCAGCAGCGCGCGCTGACGGCGGGCGTGGTGGTGTCGCTGCTGGCGCTGCTGGCCTCGGTCTACCTCGATAACCGGCAGGCCACCAACGGCACGGCGCAGATCGAAATCACCGGCAACATGCTGATGCACTCGCAGCGCCTGGGCAAGGCGGTGCCGGTGGCGCTGCTTGGCAATGCGCAGGCGTTCACGCAGCTGCGCCAGTCCAAGGAGCAACTGACGGCCGACCTGCTGGCGCTGCAGAGCGGCAGCGACGAGAAGCACGTGCGCGCCACCGCCGGCGACGCCGTGCCGCTGCTCGACAAGGCCATGGCGTCGTGGAAGCGCTCCGAGAAGAGCGCCGCCGACGTGCTGGCCCAGCAGCCCATCCTGACCACCATCGGCCAGACGCTGCAGATCTTCAACGCCTCGAACCCCGAACTGCTCGAAGCCGCTGAACAGGTGGCCGCCATCAAGCTGCAGGCCGGCTCGAACACGCGCGAGGTGGCCGCGTCCGCGCAGCTTGTGATGCTGACGCAGCGCCTGGGCAAGAACCTGAACGAGTTCCTGTCCGGCGAAGGCGTGAACCCGGAAACGGCGTTCCTGCTCGGCAAGGACACCAACACGTTCCGCGAGACGCTGGACGGCCTGACCAACGGCTCCGAGGCGCTGCGGCTCTCACCGGCCAACGATGCCGAGACGCGCGCCTACCTGACGCAACTCTCGCAGCGCTTCGAGGCGGTGCAGAAGACCACCCAGACCATCCTGCAGAACCTGCCGGGCCTGATCGCCGCCAAGCGCGCCCAGCAGCAGATCTTCAATGACAACGAGGCCCTGCGCGGCGAACTCTCGCAACTGCAGACCACCTACGCCGATAACGCGCGCTTCCGCCCGTGGACGCTCGGCGCGATGGTGATCTCGGCCGCGGCCACGCTGCTGTGCCTGGCCGGTCTGGCCGCGCTGTACCTGCGCGATTCGCGCGTCCGGGCGCTCGAAGCCGAGGCGCGCGAGCGCGAGGCCGAAGCGCGCCGCCTGGACGAAAAGCGTAACAACGACGCCACCCAGAAGGCCATTCTGCAACTGATGAACGAGCTGCAGGACATCGCCGACGGCGACC
Organism: Cupriavidus agavae; assembly: GCF_004217045.1. Classification (GTDB taxonomy): domain Bacteria; phylum Pseudomonadota; class Gammaproteobacteria; order Burkholderiales; family Burkholderiaceae; genus Cupriavidus; species Cupriavidus agavae. The sequence continues at coordinate 2,131,359 of NZ_SGXM01000001.1, read as the reverse complement.
TGACGCGGCAGGCCACGGTGACCGAGGACATTACCGGCGCCATCGCCGACTCGGTGAACTACACGGTGGAAGAACTGAAGGAACTGGTGGGCCGCGTGCAGCAGACCGCCGGGGAGGTGCAGAACGCGTCCTCGCAGGTGCAGGAGACGTCCGTCCAGCTGGCGGCGACCACCGAGGAACAGTCGCGCCAGATCCGCCAGACCGGCGAGTCGGTCGTGGAAATGGCGGACCGCATCACGCAGGTATCGCGCGGCGCGGCCGAGTCGGCCAATGTGGCGCGTGCGTCTCTTGCGGCTGCCGAGCAGGGCCAGTCGGCCGTGCAGAATGCGATTGCCGGCATGAACGGCATCCGCGAGCAGATCCAGGAGACGTCCAAGCGCATCAAGCGGCTGGGCGAATCGTCGCAGGAGATCGGTGAAATCGTCGAGCTGATCTCGGACATTACCGAGCAGACCAACGTGCTGGCACTGAACGCCGCCATCCAGGCCGCGTCCGCCGGCGAGGCGGGCCGGGGCTTCTCTGTGGTGGCCGAAGAAGTGCAGCGCCTGGCCGAACGCTCGGGCGAGGCCACCAAGCAGATCGGCGCGCTGATCCGCACGATCCAGACCGATACCCAGGACGCCGTGCACGCGATGGAGCAGAGCACGGCGGGCGTGGTCGAAGGGGCGCGCCTCTCGGACAACGCCGGTGCCGCACTGGTCGAGATCGGCCGGGTGTCGCGCCAGCTGGCCGAGCTGATCGAGCAGATCTCGCAGACCACATCGCACGAGGCCGGGCTGGCGACCAACGTGGCCCACCACATCGAAGGCATCCTGCAGGTCACGGCCCAGACCACGGCCGGTACGCGCCAGACCGCCACCTCGGTGCGCCAGCTGACGGCGCTGACCGAGGAACTGCGTAACTCGGTATCGCGATTCAAGATCGCCTGAGGCCTGCCCGTAAAAGTACGGGCACACCGGAACTGGTCATGTCCTTGCATTCCACAGCCATCAGCGACGCGGCCGAGCCGGCCGCGTTGCAACCGCCCGCCGGGCCGGGCCACGAGACCGTGGCCCCGGCAGCCCCGGCAACCCTGCCCGCCGCACCGGCGCGCGATCTCTCCGTGCTGGCCTGGCTCGCGCCGAGCCTGCGCACCGCGCTGGACGATGCAGCGGCCGAACTGGGCCACTACGTCGACGAAATCCGCCAGACGCCCGAGGCGCTGGGTGCACGCGACACCACATCGCTGCGCCTGGCCGGGCAGCAGTTGCACCAGGCCGCCGGCGCGGTGCATATCGTGGGCCTGCGCGGCGTGGATGCCTATTGCCAGGCGCTGCGCCGGCTGCTGGAGGCGATCGACGCTGGCACCGTGGCCGCCGATGCCGCCACGCTGGCCGTGTTCCGCACGGGCGTGCAGGCACTGGCCGAGTACGTGGACGACCTGATGGCCGGCGATGCGGAAGACCCGCTGCGCCTGTTCCAGCCCTTCGCGGCCGCGCTGGCGCTGATGAAGGAAGAGCGCGTGCATCCGGCCGACCTGTGGATCGAGGAACTGCAGATGCTGCCCGGCATTGTGCTGCCCACGCGTTCGGCGTCGGCGGTCACGCGGGCGCGCCAGCGTTTCGAGGCCGCGCTGCTCAAGGCGCTGCGCCTGCCCACGCCGTGCCCCGAGGCCGCGCTGCTGCGCGAAGCCTGGCTGCCGCTGCAGGCGGCGCTCGACGAGGTACGCAACCACGAGCAGGACGCCCGCCGCACCACCGACAACCCCGACCGAGGCATCTGGCACGCGCTGGCGCTGGTGTGCCGCGCGCTGGCCCACGGGCTGCTGCCGTCCGACCTGCTGGCCAAGCGCTTCGCCGCCCGTGCCCACCTGCTGGTGCGCCAGTACCTGCAGGGGCAGGTGCGCGTGCCGCAGGCGCTGCTCAACGACGCCGTATTCTTCCTGGTCAGCACCGGCCAGACCCCCGACGGCGACCCCGCCACCACGCCGCCCGGCGTGCAGGCCACCATCGAGGTACTGCGCGCCGATATCGCGCGCTCGCTGCAGGCGTTCCGCATCGATGCCGCCCATGCCGTGGCGCGCGCCGACCACCGCCAGCGTTACTACGGCTGGCTCGATCCGATCGATACCCGCAACCTGCAGCATGCGGCCACCGCCATCGGGCGCGCGGCCGGCGACGACCAGTCCGGCTGGGAGCTGGCACTGGCGTCGCTGGCCGAGGCCGCGCTGCCGCTGGCCCAGCCGGCGCTGCAGCAGGCCCTGAGCGCCGCCGCTGCCTACGCGGGCCAGCGTCCGGCTGGCGACGCGCTGGGCCGGGCCGGCGTGGCGCTGTTCCTGTCGCGCGCGCTGGCCATGCCGTGGCGTGTGCACGGCAAATCGGGCCATCCCACCGCGAAGACCTTTGCCGAACAGTGCGACGTGCTGGCCGCGCGTCTGGCTGACCCGGCCGCCGCCGCCCCGGACTGGCTTGCCGACATGGTGCAGGCCGCCGGCGCCCAGGCACAGCGGGCCGAGGCCCTGACGCAGCTGCGCGCCCAGCTCGACAGCGGCGAATCGTGGCTCGATACCTATGACCGCAACGCGGCGCGTCCGGATGCCGGCAGCGCCCTCGACGAGGCTGCGCAGGCGTTTGGCGCGTTGCTGGCCACGCTCGAACGGTTGCACGGCGGCGCCGCGCTGCCCGAGGGCCTCGACGCCCCGGCCGACGCCGCGCTGGCGGCGGTGCGCGCGGTGCTGGAACGGCTCGGCGTGCTGCGCCAGACCGAACACGAAGCGGCCCGCATCGACCAGCTTTCCGACATCGCCGCCGAACTGGGCGCGGTGCACGCGTTTGCCGACCTGCTCGAATTCGGTCGCAAGCCCGGCGCCGACGATCCCGACGATCCGCTGGCCTGGGATGCCGCCGAGCGCGAGCCGCTGCCGCAAGGCACGCTGGCGGCGGCGCGCGGCGCGGCCATGGACGCGATCCGCGTGGCCGCCACGGCCGATTCGCCCGAGATCCAGCGGCTGCGCGCCGCGCTGCAGACCGTGGCCGACCAGGCCGCCATCGACGACAACGCCACGCTGCGCCGCCAGGCCAGCGAGGCCGCCACGCAACTGAACGCGTGGCTGGCCGGCAGCGATTCGGCCGCCGAGCGGCTGGTGGTGGCGCTGGCCGACCCGATGCCCGCCGCCGCGCCGTCCGCCCCGCAGCCCGCGCCGGCCCCGCTGCCGGCCGACGCGGCGGCGATCGACGCCGAACTGCTCGACATCTTCCTGTCCGAAGCCGACGAGGTGCTCGGCAATATCGACACCGACCTGGCCGCTGGCGTCGAGGTGCTGGCCGATGCCGACGTGCTGAGCCGCCTGCGCCGCGCCTTCCACACGCTCAAGGGTTCGAGCCGCATGGTGGGCCTGAACCGCTACGGCGAGGCCGCCTGGGCCGTGGAACAGGTCATGAACCTGTGGATCGCCGAGGCGCGCGCACCGCAACCCGCGCTGCTGGCACTGCTGCGCCAGGCACAGGACCTGCTGCGCGAATGGGCGCTGGCGCTGCGCGACGACCCGTTGACGCTGCGCGATACCGCCGCGCTGCTGGGCGCCGCCCAGGCCGTGCGCGAGCCGGGCGAGGGCGGGGCGCCGGCCCCGGTGGAGGCAGCGGAAGGGGTCGAGGCCCCCGGGGCCCCCGAGGCCGATCCGCTCGATGCACTGCTGGCCGAAGCCGCCGCACTGCCGCAGCCGCAGCCCACCCCCGACACCGACACCGACATCGACACCGATAGCAACGTGCTGCCGTTCCGCCTCGGCGGCGCGCTGGTGGACGAGGACGATCACTACAAGGTCATCGGCCCGGTCCGCATCGGGCTGGCGCTCTACAACGTGTACCTGCACGAGGCTGACGACCTGCTGCGGCAGTTCGCCACCGACCTCTCCGAGTGGAAGCACGAGAACCACCCGTGCCCGAGCGAACTGGCGCTGCGCGTGGCGCACACGCTGCAGGGCAGCGCGTCGACCGTGGGCCTGACCCCGGTGCGCGACATCGCCGAGGCGCTGGAACAACTGCTGTTGCTGCTGGGCCGCCATCCGGTGGTCATGCATCCGGCCGATTTCCGCCTGCTCGACCAGGCCGTGGACCGGCTGCGCGCGATGCTGCACCAGTTTGCCGCTGGCATCTGGCCCGACGCCGAGCCGGCGCTGTGCCGGGAACTGTACGAATTCGGCGAGCGGGCGCTGGTGCGTCCGCGTGCGGTGGTGCCGCCGGGCCAGTCGGCCGGGCAGGAAGGCTCCGTTGCGCAACTGTTCGGCGGCCAGCCGCTGCCCGAGATCGGGAACCAGGCGCCCGTGGCTGAACTGCCGGCGGTCAAGCTGACGCCGATCACCTCGCTGCCACCGGTGGTGGTGCCGGTGACGTCGGTGACGTCGGTGACGCCGATCCACGACGCGGTCGTGATCTCGATGCCGGCGCCGCGCCACGATTCGATCGCCGTGGCCCACGTCTCGGCTGCTTCGCCGGACACGCCGCCCGACGCTGCCGATGCCGCCCTGGCTGACATCGCCGCGCTCGACCCGGCGCTCGTCGACATCTTCCTCGAAGAAGCGCAGGGCGCCTTGCCGGACCTCGGCAAGCTGGTCCGCACCTGGGAAGCCGCGCCGGCCGAGACCCAGCACGGCGGCCTGATCCTGCGCGGCCTGCACACGCTCAAGGGCAGCGCGCGGATGGCCGGCGCGATGGCGCTGGGCCAGGCCGCCCACGAAATGGAGACGCTGCTCGAAGCCAGCGTGCGCGGCCAGCGCGTGACGCCGGACCTGTTCGGCAAGCTCTACGCCTGGTACGACCGCATCCTGGCGCATGGGGAGGCGCTGCAGGCCGGCAAGCTGCTGCCCGTGGACGATGCCGACGTCATCAACGGCCTCGTGGCCGCCCCGGCGCAGGCATCCGGCCCGGCGCAGGCCGTGGTGCCGGTGCAGGCGTCGCTGCCGGTCGCGCCCGTCACGCCCGCCGCGCTGCCGACCGACGCCGAGCGCCAGCGCGCGCTGGTGCGCGTGCAGGCCCGCACGCTCGACACGCTGATCAACGACGCCGGTGAAGTGGGCGCCACGCGTGCCCGCCTCGACAGCGAACTGCTGGCGCTGCGCAGCTACCTTGGCGAACTGAACGACAACGTCGCGCGTCTGCGCATGCAGCTGCGCGAGATCGAAATCCAGGCCGAGACGCAGATGGCGTCGCGTATCGCCGACGCCCAGCAGAACCAGGAGTTCGATCCGCTCGAATTCGACCGCTTCACGCGGTTCCAGGAGCTGACGCGGATGATGGCCGAGTCGGTCAACGACGTGGCAACCGTGGAGCAGAACCTGCAGCGCGGCTTCGACCGCGCCTCGGGCGACCTCGCCGCGCAGGCCCGGCTGACCCGTGGCCTGCAGCGCGGCCTGATGCAGGCGCGCATGGTGCAGTTTGACGCACTTGCCGAGCGGCTGTATCGCGTGGCGCGCCAGGCGGCCACCGAGACCGGCAAGGAAGTGCGGCTGCTGATCAAGGGCGGCACCGTGGAAATCGACCGCTCGGTGCTGGATCGCATGGCCGGCCCGATCGAACACCTGATCCGCAATGCCGTGGTGCACGGCATCGAGCCGGCCGAGACGCGCCGCGCCGTGGGCAAGTCGGCCACGGGCGCGCTGACGCTGGAAGTGCAGCAGGAAGGCAACGAGGTGGTGCTGACGTTCTTCGACGACGGCGGCGGACTGGACCTGGGCCGGATCCGCGAGCGCGCGGTGGCGCGCCAGCTGCTGGCTGCCGACGAGGACGCCAGCGAGGCGCGCCTGACAGAAATGATCTTCGCGCCGGGCTTCTCGACGGCTGACACGGTATCGGAACTGGCCGGCCGGGGCGTGGGCATGGACGTGGTGCGCGCGGAAACCGTGGCGCTCGGCGGCCGCATCACGCTCTCGACCGAGCCGGGGCGCGGCACCAGCTTCACGGTGCACCTGCCGCTGACCACGGCGATCACGCAGGTGCTGCTGGTGTCGCTGGGCGGCCGGCTGTACGCGATTCCGAGCGGCATGATCGACCAGGTTCACCAGTTGCGCGAGAAGCCGCTGGTGGAAGCCTACAACGCGGGCCGCTTCGCGGCGGGCGGCGTGGAAGCGCCGTTCTTCTACTTCGGCGCGCTGCTGGAGGAAGTGGCGGCGATGGCCTCGGGCCGCAAGTATTCGCCGGTGGTGGTGGTGCGCTCGGGCGCCGAGCGCGTGGCCGTGCACGTGGACGACGTGATCGGCAACCGCGAAGTGGTGGTCAAGCACATCGGCCCGCATCTGGCGCGACTGGAAGGCATTGCCGGGGCCACCACGCTCGGCGATGGCGAAATCGTGCTGATCTACAACCCGGTAGTGCTGGCCCAGCGCTGGACCCGCGAGCGCGGCGAGGTGGCCCCGGCGGTGCCGCTGCAACTGGCGGCGCCGGCCCAGATGGGTGCGGTGGCCGAGTTCATCGACGCCGGCGCGGCCGTGCCGGTGGCCGGCCTGCTGACCCAGCCGACGGTGATGGTGGTGGACGACTCGCTGACCGTGCGCAAGGCCAGCCAGCGCCTGCTGACGCGCGCCGGCTACAAGGTGGTGCTGGCCCGCGACGGCGTGGACGCGCTGCGGCAACTGCAGGAAGTCATGCCCGACGCGATGCTGGTGGATATCGAAATGCCGAACATGGACGGCTTCGACCTGACCCGCAACGTGCGCGCCGACAGCAACACGACCCATATGCCGATCGTCATGATCACGTCGCGCACGGCCGAGAAACACCGCCGCTACGCGGCCGAGATCGGCGTCAACGTGTACCTGGGCAAGCCGTTCAACGAGGACGAGCTGCTGCGGACGCTGCAGCAACTGATCGGCGAGAAATCAGCCGGTACGGCGGGGTCCGTGGCGCAGATGCTGGGCGAGGGGTGAGACGTTTGAGCAAGAAATGTAGTGTTTTCTTGCTCAAACGGATCAACTTGTTGATCTGACGGTTGGCTCCCCTCTCCCATTGCATGGGAGAGGGGAGCAAAACCACATCGTAATTCTACGAATTCTTCCGGTTCACCATCCCCGCCGGCACTGACAGCGTCAGCGCCGCGCCCACCACCAGGCACACCGCCAGCAGGTACATGCCCGAGTCCGTGCTCTTGGTCAGGTCCTTGAGCCAACCCACGGCGTACGGGCTGATGAATCCCGCCAGGTTGCCCAGTGAATTGATCAGCGCGATGCCTGCCGCCGCGCCGGTGCCGGCCAGGAAGGCCGTGGGCAGGCTCCAGAACAGCGGCAGCGTGGTCAGGATGCCGATCGTGGCCAGCGTCAGCGCCACCATGGCCAGCATGGTGTCGCCATGCCATTGCACCGACAGCACCAGCCCCACGGCGCCCAGCAGGGCGGGCAGGGCGATATGCCAGCGGCGCTCGCCGTGGCTGTCGGCGCTGTAGGCCACCAGGATCATGCCGACCACGGCACAGCCGTACGGAATCGCCGTCAGCAGCCCCACGTCGAGCGCGCCCTTGACGCCGGTCTGCTTGATGATCGTCGGCAGCCAGAAGCTCACGCCGTACAGCCCCATGACAAAGCTGAAATAAATCGCGCTCATCAGCCAGACGCGCGGGCTCGACAGCACCGAGCGGATCGGCGGGTCTTCCTTGTGCTGGTCTTCGGCGGCGATGTTGCGTTCGAGCAGCGCCTTTTCATCGTCGTTCAGCCATTTTGCGTGGGCGATACGGTCGTCGAGCCGCACCAGCACCCAGATGCCGACCAGCACCGACGGAATGCCCTCGATCAGGAACATCCACTGCCAGCCGGACCAGCCGTTGTGGCCGTCGAAGTTCTGCATGATCCAGCCCGACAGCGGCCCGCCAATCACGCCCGACAGCGCGATGGCCGTCATGAAGAACGTGGTGGTGCGCCCGCGCCGGTTGGCCGGATACCAGTAGGTCAGGTACAGGATGATGCCGGGGAAGAAGCCCGCCTCGGCGATGCCGAGCAGGAAGCGCAGCACGTAGAACATGGTGGGCGTGGTGACGAACATCATCGCCGCCGAGATCAGGCCCCAGGTGATCATGATCCGGGCGATCCAGATGCGGGCGCCCACCTTGTGCAGGATCACGTTGCTCGGCACCTCGAACAGGAAGTAGCCGATGAAGAAGATGCCCGCGCCCAGGCCGTAGACCGTCTCGCTGAACTGCAGGTCGTTGAGCATCTGCAGCTTGGCGAAGCCCACGTTGACGCGGTCCAGGTAGGCCACCACGTAGCAGAGCAGCAGGAAGGGAACCAGGCGCCAGCTCACCTTGCGGTAGGTGGCGTCGGCGAAGGCGGCGTCATGCGCACCGGCGTTGACGGCGGTGGAAGTCATGGGTGTCTCCTGTGTCAGGAATTATGTTGTTTTATTTGGGGTGGAATAAAACGCCGGCCGGACGGCTCACACGCACCGTCCGCCGTCCACCTCGATGCAGGTGCCGGTGATGAAGTTGGCTTCGTCCGAAGCCAGGTACAGGCAGGCGTTGGCCACGTCCTGCGGGGTGGACATGCGCCCCAGCGGGATCGTTGCCAGGAACTTCGCGCGGTTCTCGGGGGTGTCGGGCACGCCCATGAACTGTTCGAGCAGGCCGGTCGCGCCGATTACAGGATTGACGCAATTGACGCGAATGTTGTCAGGACCGAGTTCGGCAGCCATGGCCTTGCTGGCCACGATCACGGCGCCCTTGCTGCCGTTGTACCAGACCAGCCCCGGGCGCGGCCGGATGCCGGCCGTGGACGCCACGTTGACGAAGTTGCCGCCGCCGTGCTGCCGGAAGTGTGGAATGAAGTGGTGCGCCGACCAGTAGATGCTCTTGACGTTGACCGCGTAGACGCGGTCGAACTCGTCCTCGGTCACGTCGAGGATCGGCTTGTTGCGATGGGTGGTGCCCGCGTTGTTGACCACGCAGTGCACGCGGCCGAATGCGTCGATGGTGGCGTCGCGCATCGCGGCCACGTCGTCGCCCCGGGCCACGTCGGCGCGCACCGCACGCGCCTGGCCGCCGGCGTCGCGGATGGCGCCCGCCACACGCTCCGCCGCGTCGAGGTTCAGGTCGGCCACCATCACGCTGGCGCCTTCGCGCGCAAACGTGTGGGCGATGCCTTCGCCGAATCCCGAGCCGCCGCCCGTCACTACCGCTACCTTGCCAGCCAGCCTGGTCATTGCCTGTCTCCTGTCATGGTGAAGCCCGGCGCGGTCTGTCGTGGATTGCCGCACTGCGGGCGGAACAACTTGGACGAATTGCTATGTCGGAGCCTAGAACGGTCCCTTGTTACGCAGTGCGTTGCCAACCATCATGACGGCCAGCAGGAACGGCAGCGCCACGTAGAGGCACCAGTGGACGCGGTCGCCCACGGTTTCGCCCCACTTGCGCTTGAAGACCTGCAGGCGGGGCATGCCGGACGGATTCGTGGCGCGCTTGTTGCGGACGTGCCAGCCCATCCAGAAAAAGAAGATGGCGAACGCGACCGACAGGAAATTGATGTTACCCATGTTGAATGGCGATGGTTTTCAGAGTGGTGAATCCGTACAGGGCCTCGAAGCCCTTTTCACGGCCGTAGCCCGAGTGGCCGGTGCCGCCGAACGGCAGCTCGACGCCGCCGCCGGCGCCATAGTTGTTGATGAAGACCTGCCCCGCGCGCAGCTTGCGCGCCAGGCGCATCTGCCGCGCGCCGTCGCGCGTCCAGACGCCGGCCACCAGCCCGTAGGCGGTGCCGTTGGCCAGGCGGATGGCCTCGTCCTCGGTGTCGAACGGCATCGCGGCCAGCAGCGGGCCGAACACTTCCTCCTGGGCCAGCCGGTGCGTCGGCGGCACGTCGCGGAACAGCATCGGCACCTGGTAGTAGCCGGATTCGGGCGCCTCGCCCACGATCTGGCCCTGCGCCATCACCGAGATGCCGGCGTGCTGGGCGTCGGACACGAAATCCCAGACGCGCTGCTGCTGCTTGCGGCTGATCAGCGGGCCGCATTCCAGGTCCAGTTCCGAGGGGCCGACACGCAGCGATTCGAACACGCCCGAGAGCCGGTCCAGCAGCGCCTCGTAGACCGGGCGCTCCACCAGCAGGCGGCTGCCGGCCGAGCAGGTCTGGCCGGCGTTCTGCACGATGCCGTTGATGACCACGGGCAGCAGCGCGTCCAGATCGGCATCGGCGAACACGATCTGGGGCGACTTGCCGCCCAGTTCGAGCGTCACCGGGACGTGGTTTTCCGAGGCCAGCTGCGACACCAGCCTGCCGGTCTGGGGCGAGCCGGTAAAGGAAATATGGTTGATGCCCGGATGGCGGGCCAGCGCGGCGCCGGCCTCGTGGCCATAGCCGGTCACGATGTTCAGCGCGCCTTCGGGCAGGCCCGCCTCGGCGGCCAGTTCGGCCACGCGCAGGATCGACAGGCAGGCGTCCTCGGCCGGCTTGACCACGCAGGCGTTGCCGGTGGCCAGCGCCGCCCCGACGCTGCGCCCGAAGATCTGCAGCGGGTAGTTCCACGGGATGATGTGGCCCGTCACGCCGTGCGGCTCGCGCACGGTCAGCACGGTGTAGCCGGACTGGTAGGGGATGGTCTGGCCGTGCAGCTTGTCGGCGGCGCCGGCGTAGAACTCGAAGTAGCGGGCCACGGCGCGGGCGTCCGCGCGGGCCTGGCGCAGCGGCTTGCCGGTGTCGCGCGCTTCCAGCGCGGCCAGTTCGTCCTCGTGCTCGATCAGGCTGACCGTCAGGCGGTTCAGCAGGCGCACGCGGTCGGCCGGGTTCATCGTGCCCCAGGCGCCCTCGGCGGCCTGGCGGGCGGCGTGCACGGCCACGCTGACGTCGGTGGCGTTGCCACGGGCGATCTCGGCGAAGGGCTGGCCGCTGGACGGATCGAATACCTTGATGCGCAGGCCCGAATCGGGCGCGATCAGGCGGTTGGCGACGAAATGCTGGGCATGCATGCAGGTCTCCACGGCTCCGGTTATGGAGCACATGCTGAATTTCGGGAATGCCGCATTATCTCGCACCGCGCCGCCGGCGCAAGGCTCGGGCCGGCGGCGGCCCCGGACACGCTTTGTCAGCGTACGGTCAGGGCTGACCCGCTATAATGCCGCCCATCCCATTCCACAGGTATTCGGAGAACTCGCATGAGCTTCAATCTCGTCTCCCCGGGCAAGGACCTGCCCAACGATTTCAACGTCATCATCGAGATCTCGGCGCAGAGCGACCCGGTCAAGTACGAGGCCGACAAGGAAACCGGCCTGCTGTTCGTGGACCGCTTCATCGGCACGGGCATGCGCTACCCGGCCAACTACGGCTTCATCCCGCAGACGCTGTCGGGCGACGGCGACCCCGTGGACGTGCTGGTGCTGACGCCGTTCCCGATCCTGGCCGGTGCCGTGGTGCGCTGCCGTGCACTGGGCATGCTGAAGATGACCGACGAGTCCGGCGTGGACGCCAAGCTCGTGGCCGTGCCGGTGGACAAGCTGTCGCCGGCCACGGCGTATATGAAGGGCCTGTCGGACGTGCCGCAGAACACGCTGGACCAGATCAAGCACTTCTTTGAGCACTACAAGGCACTCGAAGCAGGCAAGTGGGTCAAGGTGGACGGCTGGGCCGGCATCGAGGAAGCCCACAAGGAAATCACCGACGGCGTGGCCAACTTCAAGAAGTAAGCCACTTCGCCGCGCAAGAAGCCCCGCTCCGGCGGGGTTTTTTGTTGGGCGCGCCTGATCCGCGACAACGCGGGGCGGGTGCCGCCGGCGGTAGGCTTGCCGACTTCCCACACCACAGCAGCAACCCGATGTCTTCTCCGCAGCCCTCCACGGACGTCCGGCTCACCGCGCCGACCGTCGCCCCGTTTCCCGACTACGAACGCTATGACGCGCTCGCCATCGCGCTGCACTGGCTGATGTTCATGCTGGTGGCGATGGCCTATGCCACCATCGAACTGCGCGACTTCTTCGACAAGGGCACCGTGGCGCGCATGTTCCTGATGGACCTGCACAAATGGGCCGGCGCGCTGATACTGGCGCTGGTGGTGCCGCGCCTGCTGTGGCGCCTGGTGCGCGGCGGGCCCGCGCCAGAGCCGGGGCCGCAATGGGGCCACCGGCTGGCCGGCCTGATGCATGGCGCCCTCTACGTGTACCTGATCGCCCAGCCGCTGCTGGGCCTGGTGATGATGAACGCCGCGGGCCGGCTGCTGGTGCTGCCCTACGTGGGAATCGAGGTGCCAGCCATCGTCCCGCCCAGCCCGGCGCTCAACGACGCCACCGGCGACCTCCACGAGGCGCTCGGCCAGGCGTTCTACCTGATCATTGGCCTGCACGCCATGGCGGCGCTGTTCCGGCACTACATGCTTGGCGACAATACGATGCGCCGGATGGGGCACCGGCGCTAGCCGGCCCGCGCGAACGGATTGCGCTCGTTTAGTTCGTCGAGGTAGCTGTCGATCCCCTCGCGCTCGCGCACCAGGAAACGCTCCACGGCATCGGCGAATGACGGGTGGGCCAGCCAGTGCGCCGAGCGCGTGGCCACGGGCAGGAAGCCGCGCGCCATCTTGTGCTCGCCCTGCGCGCCGCCTTCGAACGTGGCGATGCCCTCGGCGATGCAGAATTCCAGCGGCTGGTAGTAGGCCGTCTCGAAGTGCAGGCACGGGTGGTGCTCCAGCGCGCCCCAGTAGCGGCCGTAGAGCGTGCTCACGGCCGGGTCGGCGTCGTAGACCAGCAGCGAACTGGCGATGTCGTGGCCGTCGCGGCTGGCAATCACCAGCAGCAGGTTGCCGGGCATCGCCGCGCCGATCCGTCGGAAAAAGTCCAGATTCAGGTACGGCGTGGAGTGATGCTCGCGGTAGGTCTGCCGGTAGCAGCGGTTGAAGAACTTCCACGCGTCATCGTCGATCTGCGCGCCGCGCAGGTGGCGGAACGTGATGCCGGCCTCGGCCACGTGGCGCCGCTCGGCGCGGATGTTCTTGCGCTTTTTCTGCGAGAGCGTGGCCAGGAAGGCGTCGAAGCTGGCGTAGCCGGGGTTGGTCCAGTGGAACTGCACGCCGTGGCGCATCATCATGCCGGCGCCGGCCATCAGGTCGGCCTCGCCCGGCGACGGAAACAGGATGTGCAGCGACGAGAGCCCGCTTTCCTCGGCCAGCGTCAGCGCGAACTGCAGCAGCACGCGGCGTGCGGCATCGTCTTCGGCCAGCAGGCGGGCGCCCTGCACGGGCGTGAACGGAATGGCCGACAGCAGCTTGGGGTAGTAGCCAATGCCGTGCTGGCGGTAGGCGTCGGCCCAGGCCCAGTCGAACACATACTCGCCGTACGAGTGGGACTTGGCGTAGAGCGGCATGGCGGCGGCCAGCCGGTCCTGGCCCGGGGCCTTGCCGTCGATCACCCAGATCGCCAGGAAGCGGGGCGACCAGCCGCTGTCGTCGCTGGCACTGCCGCTGGCATGCAGCGCGTGCAGGAAGGCATGGCGCAGGAACGGCGTGGGCTCGGGCTGGGCGGCGAGCAGGGTGTCCCAGTCGGCGGCATCGATCTCGGCAAGGTCCGACACGATCTCCGTGCGGTAAGCGGGGCGCGGTTCGGTCATCGGGACGTGGTCATGGCAGCGAAGGGCTGGCCGAGTCTACCGGAATCCAATATGTGCTGCAGCCGTTGTCAGCGTGACGCGGACGCCGTCTGGCCGCCCGGCATCGTAGAATGCCTGCATCGCTCCCGCGCCACGCCGTCCGGACTTTCGTGGCACTTTCGCCAGGCACACTGACATGACGCACCCGTTCCACAACCTCTATTCCCACGGCTTTGCGCGCGTGGCCGTTGGCGTGCCCGAGTGCCGCGTGGCCGATCCCGCCTTCAACGCCGAGCAGACCATCACGCTGGCGCGCCAGGCCGCCGCGGGCGGCGCCGTGCTGGTGGCCTTCCCGGAACTGGGCCTGCCGGCCTATACCTGCGACGACCTGTTCCACCAGCGCGCGCTGCTGCGCGAGTGCGAACTGGCGCTGCAGGCCATCGTCGAGGCGTCGGTGGATATTCGCGCGGCCATCGTGGTCGGCATGCCGGTGCTGGTGGAGCACCAGTTGTTCAACTGCGGCGTGGTGGTCAACAACGGCGCGGTGCAGGGCGTGGTGCCCAAGACGTTCCTGCCCAACTACTGGGAATACTACGAGGCGCGCCAGTTCAGCCCGGCCGACGCCGCGGCCGTCGACACGATCTCGCTGCTGGGCGCCGAAGTGCCGTTCGGCCCGAACCTGCTGTTCGATATCGAGAACATCCCGTTTTTCCGCTTCCATGTGGAGATCTGCGAGGACGTCTGGGTGCCGATTCCGCCGTCGTCGTTCGCGGCGCTGGCCGGCGCCACGGTGCTGGTGAACCTGTCGGCCTCGAACATCGTGGTCGGCAAGTCGGGCTACCGGCACCAGCTGGTGTCGCAGCAGTCGGCCCGCTGCATGGCTGCCTATATGTATACGTCGGCTGGCAAGGGCGAGTCGACTACCGATCTGGCCTGGGACGGCCAGGCGCTGATCTGCGAGAACGGCGAACTGCTGGCCGAGTCCGAGCGCTTTGCCGACACCTCCCACGTGGTCTTTGCCGATGTGGACCTGGAGCGCCTGTCGCGCGAGCGCATGCACCAGACCTCGTTCGGCCAGTCGGTACGGCGCCATCTCGGCGAGGTGGAGCAGTTCGACGTGGTGGCCTTCCGCGTGGATGTGCCCACGGAGCGCCCGCTGGCGCTGGAACGCCGCCTCGAACGCTTCCCGTACGTGCCGGCGGACCCGCGCCGCCGCGACGAGCGCTGCATGGAGGTCTACAACATCCAGGTGCAGGCGCTGGTGCAGCGGCTGTCGCAGAGCAGGATTTCCAGGGTGGTGATCGGCGTGTCCGGCGGGCTCGACTCCACCCACGCGTTGCTGGTCTGCGCCAAGGCCATGGACCGCCTGGGACTGCCGCGCGCCAACATCCTGGCCTATACGATGCCGGGCTTCGCCACGAGCGACCGCACGCTCAGGCAGGCCCGGGAACTGATGGAGGTGGTGGGCTGCACGGCCCGCGAAATCGACATCCGCCCCAGCTGCATGGCGATGCTCAAGGACCTCGACCACCCCTATTCGCGTGGCGAGCCGGTCTTCGACGTCACGTTCGAGAACGTGCAGGCCGGCGAGCGCACCAATCACCTGTTCCGGCTGGCCAACCACAACGGCGCCATCGTGATCGGCACGGGCGACCTCAGCGAACTGGCGCTGGGCTGGTGTACCTATGGCGTGGGCGACCATATGTCCCATTACAACGTCAACGCCAGCGTGCCCAAGACGCTGATCAGCCACCTGGTGCGCTGGGTAGCCGATACCGGCCAGGTACTCGACACGGGCAAGGACGTGCTGATGGCCGTGCTCGACACCGATATCAGCCCCGAACTGGTGCCGAGCGGCGCGGCCGGCGGCGGCCAGGACAAGGCGCCGGAGCAGAAGACCGAACAGATCATCGGGCCGTACGAACTGCAGGATTTCAACCTCTACTACACGCTGCGCTACGGCTATGCGCCGTCCAAGGTGGCATTCCTGGCGCTGCACGCCTGGGGCGACGTGGAACGGGGCATGTGGCCCAACGGTCCCGAAGTGACGCGCAACAGCTACCAACTCCCGGAAATCAAGCGCATCCTCGGGATTTTCGTCGATCGTTTCTTCCGCACCAGCCAGTTCAAGCGCTCGTGCGTGCCGAACGCGCCCAAGGTGGGGTCCGGCGGCTCGCTGTCGCCGCGCGGCGACTGGCGCGCGCCCAGCGATGGCGAATCGGCGGTCTGGATGCGCGACCTGGCCCGGATTCCGGACTGATTGGCATGGGGTTTGCTGACAATGTGGGTATGCCCGCAGTCCCCGTGTGGTGTTTCGGGCTAGAATCTGTCATCTTCCGACATCAGAGACACAGAGGCCAGCCATGAAGCAGATTACCGCCATCATCAAACCGTTCAAGCTCGACGAAGTGCGCGAGGCGCTGGCAGATGTGGGTGTGACGGGCCTGACGGTGACCGAGGTGAAGGGCTTCGGCCGCCAGAAGGGCCATACCGAGCTGTATCGCGGCGCCGAGTACGTGGTGGACTTCCTGCCGAAGATCAAGATCGAGGTGGTGGTCGCCGAAAACCAGCTGGACACCGTGCTCGACGCCATCGTCAAGGCCGCCCACACGGGCAAGATCGGCGACGGCAAGATCTTCGTCACCGAAATCGAGCGCGTGATCCGCATCCGCACCGGCGAGCAGGACGAAGCGGCAGTCTGAGGCGTCGTCAGCGCCAGGAAAAAAACCGGCCTCTGGGCCGGTTTTTTGTTGTCCTGGTCTTCGCGTCGCCGCTAACTCGGCAGCTTCCACTTCAGTTGCACCGACACCAGCCGCATCCCGATGGTCACCAGCGCGCCGGTCAGCAGCGCCACCTCCTGCCCGGTGCGCATCCACGTCAGCCCCACGTAGACCCAGCACCCGAAGAACGAGCACGTGGCGTAGGGCGAGCGGTCGCGCAGGATCATCGGGACCTCGTTGCAGAGGATGTCGCGCAGCACGCCGCCGAACACGGCCGAGATGATGCCCATCATGACGGCCACGGTCGGCGTCATCTGGGCCACCAGCGCCAGCGAGGTGCCGGTGACCGAGAACAGGCCCAGCCCGATGGCGTCGGCCACCAGCATGGTGCGGTCCGAGGCCACGGTGTTGACCACCCGGAAGACGATGGCGGCACCGATCGACATGGCGAAGATCAACAGCACGTAGTATTCGTGCTCGACCCAGTAGAACGGCCGGCGGTCCAGCAGCACGTCGCGCACGGTGCCGCCGCCGAACGCCGTGGCAAAGGCGACGATGAAGGTGCCCACGGCATCCATCTTCTGCTTGCGGGCGTCCACCACCCCCGACACGGCAAAGGCGAGCACGCCGATCACCTCCATCACGTGGAGGATCAGTGGCAACCGGCCCATCAGCAGATCGAACGGCAGGTGCATGGCGTCAGGGCTTGGGCTGGCGCAGCAGCACCATCAGCGCGCCGGCGCCGCCCTGCGATTCGCGGGCCTGCACGAAGGCGATCACTTCCTCCTTCTGCACGAGCCAGCTGCGGACCTTGCCCTTGAGCACCGGCAGCTTGTCTGGCGAGCCGATGCCCTTGCCGTGGATCACGCGCACGCAGCGCACGCCGTTACGCACCGAGCGGCGCAGGAAAGTGGCCAGCGCCTCGCGGGCCTCGTCGCTGCGCAGGCCGTGCAGGTCCACCTTGTCCTGCGGCACCCACTCGCCCCGGCGCAGCTTCTTGATGACGTCCTCGCCGATGCCGGGACGCCGGAACGACATCGTCTCGTCGATATCGAGCAGGTTCTCCACATCGAATTCGTCAGACAGCGATGCTTCCAGCACGGCCTTGTCGTTGAGCCGGGACTGGACGGGGATGGGTGCCGGCGCCTGGCGCGGGGCCTGCACGCGGTTGCGGTCGCGCAGCGTGCTGACGGTGCCGACATTGGCCCGGAAGACGTTGGCTTCTTCCTCGGCGCGGCGGGCGGCGGCTTCGGCGGCCACGCGCTCGGCCTCGCGGCGTTCGGCGTCGGCTTTCAGGTTGTCACGCAGCGCGGCCAGGTCGTTCAGGCCGAACCGCTTGGGAGGAGTCTTGGCGCCGTGTGACATAGCAAAAATCTCAAAAGGCTTGGCGTCGATTATAAGGAAATCGGGGACGGCCGCGGCAAGGCGGGCGTCCCCGATCGGTCCTGCCCCGGCGCCTGCGGCGGCCGGGTTGGTG
This sequence comes from Cupriavidus agavae, assembly GCF_004217045.1. Taxonomy (GTDB): domain Bacteria; phylum Pseudomonadota; class Gammaproteobacteria; order Burkholderiales; family Burkholderiaceae; genus Cupriavidus; species Cupriavidus agavae. The sequence continues at coordinate 2,113,646 of NZ_SGXM01000001.1, read as the reverse complement.
TCCGCTTACTTTCGGCTGGCTGTCTGCTTACTTCAGCGCCTCGACATAGCGCTGCGCATCGAGCGCGGCCATGCAGCCCGTGCCGGCGCTGGTGATGGCCTGGCGGTACACGTGGTCCTGCACGTCGCCGGCAGCGAACACGCCCGGGATGTTCGTGGCGGTGGCGTCGCCCGACAGGCCGCTCTTGGTCACGATGTAGCCGTTGTTCATGTCCAGCTGGCCGGTGAAGAGGTCGGTGTTGGGCTTGTGGCCGATGGCCACGAACACGCCGGCCAGCTTCAGGTCTTCGGTCTGCGACGCGTCCCTGGTGCTGCGGATGCGCAGGCCGGTCACCCCCGAGTCATCGCCGAGCACTTCGTCCAGCGTATGGTCGTAGCGCAGCTCCACGCGGCCTTCCTTGACGCGCTGGAGCAGGCGGTCCACCAGGATCGGCTCGGCGCGGAACTTGTCGCGGCGGTGGATCACGGTGACCTTGCTGGCGATGTGCGACAGGTAGAGCGCTTCCTCGACCGCGGTATTGCCGCCGCCGATCACGGCCACTTCCTGGTTCTTGTAGAAGAAGCCGTCGCAGGTGGCGCAGGCGGAGACGCCGCGGCCCATGAAGCTCTCCTCGGACGGCAGGCCCAGGTACTGCGCCGAGGCGCCCGTGGCGATGATCAGCGCGTCGCAGGTGTACTCGCCCGAATCGCCGATCAGGCGGATCGGTTTTTCGGTCAGTTTGGCCGTGTGGATGTGATCGAAGATGATTTCGGTGTTGAAACGCTCGGCGTGCGCCAGGAAACGCTGCATCAAGTCCGGGCCCTGGACGCCGTTAGCATCGGCGGGCCAGTTTTCCACATCGGTGGTGGTCATCAGCTGGCCACCCTGGGCCAGGCCGGTGATCAGCACCGGGTTCAGGTTGGCGCGGGCTGCGTAGACGGCGGCGGTGTAGCCGGCCGGACCCGACCCGAGAATCAGCACTTTTGCGTGTTTTGCGGACATGATGCGTTCCTGTAGGCAGCAGATGCACCGGCACGGCGCTCGCGCCGGTATCATCGGAAACCGCCATTATAAGTGGCGCGGCGTTTGCCGACTGTTGCAAATTCCAATGGGTGCGATAGCGCCGGCCAAGGGTAAAATGGCCGCCATCGTCCACTCCGACCGATCGACTGACACCTGAGGCATGGCGCGCGCAACCACGACTACCCGGACCGACCCGTCGGCACTTCCCTCGCGTATCGGCAAGCTGCTGGGCGAGGTACGCTGGTTCCTGCTGCTTGCCGTGACTCTCGGCTTCGTCTGCGTGCTGGCGAGCTACAGCAAGGCCGATCCGGGCTGGTCGCATGCCAGCCAGGTGGCCGACATCCACAATCTGGGCGGCCGCGTGGGCGCCTGGGTGGCCGACGTGCTGTTCTTCATCTTCGGCTTCTCGGCCTACTGGTGGAGCGTGCTGCTGATGCGCCGCTGCTGGCGCGGCTGGCGCGTGCTGACCGCCGAACTGCCCGAGCGCCTGCCTGAGCCGCAGCAGCACGGCACCGCCGTGAGCTGGATCGGCTTCGCGCTGACGCTGGTGTCCAGCATGGGCCTCGAAGCCATCCGCATGTATCCGCTGCGCTCGGCGCTGCCGCGCGCCCCGGGTGGCGTGCTGGGCGACCTGCTCGGCGGCTGGCTGCAACTGGCGCTGGGTTTCTCGGGCGCCACGCTGCTGCTGCTGCTGATGTTTGCCATCGGCCTGTCGCTGTTCTTCCATTTCTCGTGGATCACCGTGGCCGAGCATGTCGGCGGCTTCGTCGAGACCGGCTTTGCGGGCTTCAAGGCCCGCCGCGAGAAGAAGCAGGACCGCATCATCGGTGCCGCCGCCAAGGTGGAGCGCACCGAGACCGTGGAAGTGCAGCGCGTGAAGCAGGAGGAAGCCGCGCCGGTGCAGATCGTGCGCCCGCAGGCGGTGCCCAAGCACGAGCGCGTGGAGCGCGAGAAGCAGCAGCCGCTGTTCGCCGATATCAGCGATTCTGACCTGCCGCCGCTGTCGCTGCTCGATCCGATTCCGACCCAGCAGGAGACCGTCAGCGCCGAGACGCTGGAGTACACGTCGCGCCTGATCGAGAAAAAGCTCAAGGACTTCGGCGTGGAGGTCAAGGTGGTGGCGGCCTATCCGGGTCCCGTCATCACCCGCTACGAAATCGAGCCGGCCACGGGCGTCAAGGGCAGCCAGGTGGTGAATCTGGCGCGCGACCTGGCGCGGAGCCTGTCGCTGGTGTCGATCCGCGTGGTCGAGACGATCCCCGGCAAGAACTACATGGGCCTGGAACTGCCGAATCCGAAGCGCCAGACCGTGCGCCTGTCGGAAATCCTCGGTTCCCAGGTCTACAACGAGAGCACGTCGAACCTGACCATGGCGCTCGGCAAGGACATCGCCGGCAAGCCGATGGTGGCCGATCTGGCCAAGATGCCGCATTGCATGGTGGCGGGCACCACGGGCTCGGGCAAGTCGGTCGGCATCAACGCGATGATCCTGTCGCTGCTCTACAAGGCCGGCGCCGATCAGGTGCGCCTGATCCTGATCGATCCGAAGATGCTGGAAATGAGCGTCTACGAGGGCATTCCGCACCTGCTGTGCCCGGTGGTCACCGACATGCGCCAGGCCGGCAACGCGCTGAACTGGGCCGTGGGCGAGATGGAGCGGCGCTACAAGCTCATGAGCAAGCTGGGCGTGCGCAACCTGGCCGGCTACAACAAGAAGATCGACGAGGCCGCCGCGAAGGAAGAGAAGATTCCGAACCCGTTCAGCCTCACGCCGGACGCGCCGGAGCCGCTCGACAAGCTGCCGACGATCGTGATCGTGATCGACGAACTGGCCGACCTGATGATGGTGGTCGGCAAGAAGGTCGAGGAACTGATTGCCCGGATCGCCCAGAAGGCGCGCGCCGCCGGACTGCACCTGGTGCTGGCCACGCAGCGTCCGTCGGTGGACGTGATCACGGGCCTGATCAAGGCCAACGTGCCGACGCGGATGGCATTCCAGGTCAGCAGCAAGATCGATTCGCGCACGATCCTGGACCAGCAGGGCGCCGAGGCGCTGCTGGGCATGGGCGACATGCTCTATCTGGCGCCGGGCACCGGCATGCCGGTACGCGTGCATGGCGCGTTCGTGTCGGACGATGAAGTGCACCGCGTGGTGGACAAGCTCAAGGAAGGCGGCGAGGCCAACTATATCGAGGGCATTCTCGAAGGCGGGCTGGTCGACGGCGACGGCGCGGGCGACAGCCTGGGCGGCGGCGCCGGCATCGGCAGCCCGGGCGGCGAGGTCGATCCGCTGTACGACCAGGCCGTGGAAGTGGTGGTCAAGAACCGCCGGGCGTCGATCTCGCTGGTGCAGCGCCACCTGCGCATCGGCTACAACCGCGCCGCGCGCCTGCTGGAGGACATGGAAAAGGCCGGACTGGTCTCGGCCATGTCGGGCAACGGCAACCGCGACATCCTGGTGCCGGCCGGCGCCAGCGCCGGCGGCGACGACTGACCGCCCCCTGGCCGGCCATGTGACGGGTAATATACCGTTACGCCGGTCACAGCCTGTCGCGGAATTGACGTTCCGCGCCAGGCTCTAACCGTCATCCGCGACTCAGAAAGGATTGGATTCCATGCGACACCGCATCCTCGCGCCGCTGTGCGCGACGCTGGCGCTGCTGGCCGCCGTTCCGGCCGCCCAGGCCGCCGCGACCGACCAGTTGCAGACCTTCGTCACCAGCGTGAAGTCCGCGCGCGGCGAGTTCACCCAGAAGCAGATCAAGGGGCAGGGCGGCGTGACCAAGGTGTCCGGCACGTCGAGCGGTACGTTCGCGTTCGCCCGTCCCGGCAAGTTCACCTGGCGCTATACCAAGCCGTACGAGCAACTGCTGCAGGCCGATGGCCAGACGCTCTATATCTACGACAAGGACCTGAACCAGGTGACCGAGCGCAAGCTGGACGGCGCGCTGGGTTCGAGCCCGGCGGCGATCCTGTTCGGCAGCAACGACCTGAGCAAGAATTTCGACGTGAAGAACGGCGCCACGCGCGACGGTGTGGAGTGGCTGGAACTGACGCCAAAAGCCAAGGATACGCAGTTCGAGCGGATCGGCATTGGCTTCAAGGCCGGCAACCTCGAAGCCATGGAACTGCGTGACGCGTTCGGCAATACGACGATGCTGACGTTCACGGGCATCCAGAAGAACCCGCCGCTGCCGGCTGACGCGTTCCGCTTCACGGTGCCGCAGGGCGCCGACGTGATGAAGCAGTAAGGCCGGCCAAGGACACCGACAATGAAAGACGCCCCCGCTTTCCTGCCTTCCCTCCACATGCTTGCCGCGCCCGGCAGTGCACTGGCCGCCGCGCTGGTGCTGGCCGGCTGCGCCACCGGGCACGCCAGCCGGTTCGACGTGGATGCCTTCCTGCGCGGTTCCGACACCGCGCTGCCCGAGGTGCTGGCCAACACCGATTTTCTCAAGGCCACGCGCGTGGCGCAGACCGAGTGCGCGGCGATGCTGCAGTCGCCGGACCGTGGCGCGCTCGAAGACCTGCCCGCCGCGAGCCTCGCACGCGGACCGGCCTGGGTATTCCATCCGAAGGGAGCGCCGGACAAGGTGTGGCTGGTACTCGGCCAGCCCGGCGGCGAGCGTAGCTGCCACGGCCCGCTGCCGGCCGATGCGGTCAAGGCACTGACCGACCGGGCGCGCGGCTGACCGCGGCGGCTGGCAGCTAGGCCAGCGCCTCGCGCGCGTAGCGCTGGCGTGGCTTGGGTAGTGCCTGGAGCTTCTCGCGGCGGATGCGGATCGCCTCGTCGTCGCCGCGCTTGATGGCGGCGCGCAATTTCAACACCGCTTTCCGATATTGCTTCTTCTTGCGTATGCGGGTGGTGATGGCCATGGCAGTGATGTCCTCCTGTCATGCCGGCGCCAGTTGCCGGCTGCCTGCCATGGTAAGGCCCCGCAGCCCCGCGTTGTCCGCCTGAAAAAAGAATTCAGATCGGCCGGGCGGGACGGGGGGGCGGGCCATCAGGTCAGGAAGCGCCGGTTGTCGTTCTCGGCATAGCGGGGCTCGACCTTGCGGAACGTGAGCCTGGTACTGCTCTTGAGCTTGCGTCCGGCAGTCTTCTTCTGCAACTGGCGATGCACGGCGCGGATATGCCCCACGGAATCCTGCGCGTACGGCTTGCCATCGGTGGCGCCAGCCAGGCCACCGCCTGCGGCAAGGGCTTCATTGTGAGCGGCCGCTGACTTCGCAATCAGCACGTCGAGATACTGGCGCGCCCGCACGGCGGCATTGAGGTGGCCGTCGGCCGGGTTCTGCTTGGCGCGCACGGCGTCCTGCGGCAGCTTCACATTGCCCGCCACGCGGCGCAGGGCCGCGCGCAGTTCGGCGCCATCCATCGAGGCTTCCTGGACGATCCAGATCGCGTCGTGGCGGATCCAGCCTTCCGCGTCGGCCATGCGCTTGAGCAGCGCGGCCGGCAGCAGGCGCCCGCCGTGGCGGCGCGTGCGGCGGATGGCGGACAGGCCGATACGGCGCACGTGCGGATTCTCGTGGTCGAACAGGTCTTCGATGACGCGGTCGGCATCTTCCTGCGATTCGATCAGTTCCGTGAACTGGCCGGCCAGCGACACCTCGTCCACGGCATTGAGCTTGTTCTTGTTCGCCAGCCGGTTCAGCTTGAACATCAGCATGCGGTAACGCAGCATACAAATCCCCGAAGTTTCGAAAACAATGTCCTGCGGTGTGCCGCCGGTCGTGCCGGCGCCGTCTCTGCCCGAGTGGCTTGAAACGCGGGCCATTGGAGGCTATCGGCAGTTCGCGGTCCGAACTTTAGGGCGCCCTCCGGAAATGTGGCCCGCGCCGGATGCTCTACACTGTGTCGTTCCGCGCCGCCCCGGCGGCCGCACCAGACTGAGAGGCTTTGCAATCGTGGCGGACTCGCTGTTTTCCGATCCCCCTGAACGTTCCCGGCAACCGCTTGCCGAGCGGCTGCGCCCGCGCAATATCGACGAAGTCATCGGCCAGCAGCACCTGCTGGGGCCGGGCAAGCCGCTGCGCGTGGCGTTCCAGTCGGGCGAACCCCACTCGATGATCCTGTGGGGCCCGCCCGGCGTGGGCAAGACCACGCTGGCGCGGCTCATGGCCAATGCGTTCGATGCCGAGTTCATCGCGCTGTCGGCCGTGCTGTCGGGCGTCAAGGACATCCGCGAGGCCGTGGAGCGCGCCGAGCAGTACCGCGCCCACGGCCGGCGCACGCTGGTCTTCGTGGACGAGGTGCACCGCTTCAACAAGAGTCAGCAGGACGCCTTCCTGCCCCATGTGGAGAGCGGGCTGTTCACGTTCATCGGCGCCACCACCGAGAACCCCTCGTTCGAAGTCAACGGCGCGCTGCTGTCGCGCGCCGCCGTGTACGTGCTCAAGAGCCTCGACGAGGCCGAACTGAAGCAACTCGTGCTCCGTGCCAGCGAGGAACTGGGCGGCGTGGCGTGGGATGACGAGGCCATGGCGCTGATCGTCGGCTCCGCCGACGGCGACGGCCGCAAGCTGCTCAACAACATCGAAATCGTGGTCCGCGCCGCCCGCAGCGCCGGGGTGCAGGCGGTGGACACGGCGCTGCTGGGCAGCGCACTGGCCGAAAACCTGCGCCGCTTCGACAAGGGCGGTGACGCCTTCTACGATCAGATCAGCGCGCTGCACAAGTCCGTGCGCGGCTCGCATCCCGATGCTGCGCTTTACTGGCTGACCCGCATGCTGGATGGCGGCGCCGATCCCAAATATCTGGCGCGAAGGATCATCCGCATGGCTTGGGAGGATATCGGCCTGGCCGACCCGCGCGCCATGCAGATTGCCAACGATGCGGCGCTGACCTATGAACGGCTCGGCAGCCCCGAAGGCGAACTGGCACTGGGTCAGGCCGTGATCTATCTCGCCGTTTCCGCCAAGAGCAACGCCGGCTACAACGCCTACAACCAGGCGCGGGCGTTCGTGAAGCAGGACAAGAGCCGGGAGGTTCCGGTTCACCTTCGGAATGCGCCGACCAAGCTCATGAAGGAACTGGGCTACGGGCATGCCTATCGATACGCCCATGACGAACCGAACGCTTACGCGGCCGGTGAAACGTATTTGCCTGAAGGCATGCACGCTCCGGGGTGGTATCAGCCGGTGCCCCGCGGGCTGGAGCTCAAGATCGGGGAGAAACTCGAGTTGTTGAAGAAGTGGGATGAGGAGGCTGGGAAGAAATAGCGCGATCCCGGATAACCGAGAGAATATGTTTTCCCTGACTCGTGCCATCGAGAATTACGCAATGAAAAGACGCGACGCGCGTTTTCTGGCTACCTATGAGAGGGGTCGGCGAGAAGCGCTAACTCACGTGTTCGGGGTGTCGGCTGAACATTCCGGGAACTCTTTTCGACGCCGGTTGGCGCTTGGCAGCTTGAATATCCGTGCGCGGAGGGTTTGAAAGATCTCGGCATCGAGGCTTTCCTGGTGACGCTGAATATCGAAATTGAAGCCTTTCCCCGCTGTATCAACCTGATCAGAACGGGAAGGAGTGAGTTTTCGTACCATCACTTTACCCGTGGCAGCGCACATACCTTTCTGACGCATGACGATGAATTCGGTGGCAGGAATATCCGCTTGCTGACCAACGACGTCGATTTGCTGGAATCGCTGGCCATTTCGAAGTTCGGCCCGCCGCCGCCGTGGGTGATCTGGTATGACCTCGGGCCGGTGCCCTATAACCAGGGGGACCCCGATTTCTGGTCCGCCTATATCTGGGCTCCCTACTGGAAGAGTCTGAGCGCGGAGGAGCGGGACATTTTCCTGGAGCGCTGGCGGGATCGGACGCGGTCCTATATTGCCGAAGCGGAGTGGGAGGAATGGGTGTTCAAGGTGCAAATGGAAGCCTCGGGAGGAGACCCGGAAAGCCGCTGAAGCGCGTTGCCATCGTGCGGCGCCGTCCGATCCATCGCATGCCGGACCGTAGCCTTCTGAGAACAACGGCCTAAAACCCGCCAGATTCGGCGCCGTGCCGCCTTGCCGGTGCAGTAAAATGTCGCGTTCCGCCGGCATGTCGCCGGTACTGCACACCGACCCCGCAACATGCTCGACATCCAGCTGTTCCGCAAAGACATCGACGCCGTGGCCCAACGCCTCGCCACGCGCGGATTCCAACTCGACGTGGCGACGTTCCAGGCCCTGGAGGCTGAACGCAAGCAGTTGCAGACCCAGACCGAGGAGCTGCAGGCGCGCCGCAACGCGCTGTCCAAGCAGATCGGCATGCTCAAGGGCAAGGGCGAGGACGCTTCGGCGCCGATGGCCGAAGTGGCCGGCATCGGCGATACGCTGAAGGCGTCGGCCGAGCGCCTGGGCCAGATCCAGGGCCAGCTCAACGACGCGATGATGTCGATTCCGAACCTGCCGGACGCCAGCGTGCCGGTGGGCAAGGACGAGACGCAGAACGTGGAAGTGCGTCGCGTCGGTACGCCGCGCGCGTTCGACTTCGAGGTCAAGGACCACGTCGACGTGGGCGCCCGCCTGGGTCTCGATTTCGAGACGGCATCCAGGGTCACCGGCTCGCGCTTTGCCTTCCTGCGCGGCGGCATCGCCCGCATGCACCGGGCGCTGGTGCAACTGATGGTCGATACCCACACGCTGGAGCACGGCTATACCGAGATGTACGTGCCGTACATCGTCAACGCCGCGTCGATGCGCGGCACGGGCCAGTTGCCCAAGTTCGAGGACGACCTGTTCAAGGTGCCGCGCAAGGTGGGTGGCGAGGACGGCCAGGACACGATCGAGAACTTCTACCTGATCCCGACCGCCGAGGTGCCGCTGACCAACATGGTCCGCGATGCGATCGTCGCGGCCGAGACGCTGCCGCTGCGCTTCGTGGCGCATACCCCGTGCTTCCGCTCGGAGGCCGGCTCCTACGGCAAGGACACGCGCGGCATGATCCGCCAGCACCAGTTCGACAAGGTCGAGATGGTGCAGGTGGTGCCGGCCGACCAGTCGATGGACGCGCTCGAACAGATGACCAGCCACGCCGAGGCCATCCTGAAGAAGCTGGAACTGCCGTTCCGCACCGTGGTGCTGTGCACCGGCGACATGGGTTTTGGCAGCACCAAGACCTACGACATCGAGGTCTGGATTCCGGCGCAGAACACGTACCGCGAGATCAGCTCGTGCTCGAACATGGGCGACTTCCAGGCCCGCCGCATGCAGGCCCGCTCGCGCGCCGCGCAGGGCAAGCCGGAACTGGTGCACACGCTGAACGGTTCGGGCCTGGCCGTGGGCCGTACGCTGGTGGCGATTCTTGAGAACTACCAGAATGCCGATGGTTCGCTGACCGTGCCGAAGGCGCTGCAGCCGTACATGGGCGGCACCGAGCGGCTGGAACCGGAAGCGTAAAAAAGTTGCGGAAAGGGGCTTGCGCAAATCGTGGCAATGTCCCTATAATCTTGGCTTCGCTGCTGAAACGCAACGACCCAGTTACCGGAGAGGTGGCAGAGTGGTCGAATGTACCTGACTCGAAATCAGGCGTACCGGCGACGGTACCGTGGGTTCGAATCCCACCCTCTCCGCCAAAACAAGAAGCTGCCGACGCATTCGACCACCGGCAGGCCAAAAGACAGTAGTAAAACTCGGACCGACCTCGGCGCAAGCCCAGGTCGGTTTTGTTTTTGGGCCACACGGGTGGCTATTCGGCGGCCGGCGTCGCCGCCGTCCCCGGCAACCTCGACACCAGCAACTGGTCGATCTTGTGGTGGTCGATATCGAGCACCTCGAAGCGGAAGCCCGCCACGGTGATCGATTCGGACTTCTTCGGGATCCGCTTCAGCGCATAGATCACCAGCCCGGCGGCCGTGTCGACATAGTCGTCGCCGGGCAGTGTCTCCAGGTCCAGCGCCTTCTTCAGGTCCACCAGCGGCGTCACGCCGTCCACGAGCCACGACGATTCGTCGCGCCGCACGATCTGCTCGTCCTCGTTGGTGTAGAGGATGTCGCCCATCAGCGCGCCCACGATGTCGTCGAGCGTGACCACCCCCACCACCAGCCCGTACTCGTTCATCACCACCGCGAAGTTCTCGTGCATCTCGCGGAACCGCGTCAGCGATTCGGACAGCGTCAGCGTGTCGGGGATCACCAGCACGTTCTTGTCGTAGTGCTTGCCGATGTCGTCGAGCACGGCGGCGCTTTCGTTGGCCAGCAGCAGTTGCAGGATGTCCTTGGAATCCATGTAGCCGAGCACGTCGTCCACGCTCTTGCCGCAGACCGGGTACTGGGCGTGCGGCTGCTTGACCAGCTTGCGCCGGATGCTGTCGGCGGACTCGTCCAGCGTCAGGAACACCACGTCGTCGCGCGGCGTCATGATTGCCGTGATCGGCTTGGAATCGAGCTCGAACACGTTTTCGATCAGGTGCAACTCGTGCTTGTGCAGCACGCCGGCCTCGGCGCCGGCGTCGACCATCGCGGCAATGTCCTCGGTGGTGATCTGGTCCACCGGCTTGGTGGGGATGCCGAACAGGCGCAGCATGGCGTCGGCGGCGGCATTGAACACCCAGACCACGGGCTTGAAGACGCGCAGCAGCGTCAGCATCGGGCCGATTACCTGCACCGCGCAGGCTTCGGGGAAGGTCATGGCGATGCGCTTCGGGATCAGGTCGGCGAACTGGATGAACAGCAGTGTCACCACCAGGAACGAGCCGATATTGGCCACGCGCTGGGCGATCGACGGGTCCATGTAGCCCAGCAGAAGCTCGTAGATCAGGTCCGAGACGTGTTTCTCGCCGAGGATACCGGCCAGGATCGCCACGCTGTTGACGCCGATCTGGACGATCGTGAAGAAGTTGCCGGGCTCTTCCTTGAGCAGCAGCACCTTGGTGGCGCGGCGGTCGCCGCGTTCGGACAGCACCTGGAGCTTGGTGCGTCGGGCGGCCGTGAGGGCGATCTCGGAGATCGAGAAGAACGCGCTCGCCAGCACAAGAAGGGTCAGGGTCAGGACGAACATAGGAGTTTCACGCGCCCGGAGGGGCGTGTTGATAATGGTGCACAGCGCGGGGCGCTGTCAAATGTCAGGTCAATGGCCGCGCGGTCAGCGGCCGGGGGGATCGAAGTGGACCACCGCCGGTTCCAGCCTGTCGCCGAGCGTGCCGGCCAGCGAGGCGGCGGCTTCGATGAACTGCTGGTGGAAGGCGTCGACCAGGCTCGACGCGCCCCGGTGGCTGGCGCGCAGCATCTGGATCTCGAAGCCCAGTTCGGGCTGCACGTCGTGCAGCATGACGTGATCGGGGCTGGCGCTCAGCGCGGTGTACTGGTCGAGCAGGGTCAGTCCCAGGCCGGCGTCCACCAGCGCCAGCGCGAGCGAGTAGGTCTGGACTTCGAGCGTCGAGTGCGGCTCCAGCGCGTGGCGGGCCAGCGTCTGGCGGACGAGCAGGCCGAGCGAGCTGTCATCGTCGTAGCCGATGAACGGGCGTTCCAGCACCTTGTGGATCGGCACCACGCCGCGCCGGCCCCCCGAGGGCAGCGGCTGGGTGCGCGGCACCGCCAGCAGCATGCGTCCCGCCGACACGGGCCGGCTCGCGATCGCCTCGTGGCCGGGCGGCGAGAACGCAAAGCCCACGTCGATCTGGTTGGCGAGCAGGGCCGCCACGATCTCGCTGGTGTGGTGGGTCAGCACCTGGACCTGCGTGTCGGGGTGCAGGGCGCAGAAGCGGCGTACGGCCGGCACCAGCAGCGGATTGGCCAGGCTCGGCGTGGCCGCCACGCGCAGCCGGCCGGCGCCCTTGTGCCGCAGGCTCTCCGACACGCGCCGCACGCGCTCGATCTCGCCATATAGCCTTTCGACATCGCCGTAGAGCGCCACCGCCTCGGGCGTGGGCTGCAGCCGGCCGCGCTGGCGGTCGAACAGGCGGAAGCCCAGTGACGCCTCGGCGTGCTGCAGCACGCGCGAAACCACGGGCTGGGAAACATGGAGCAGGCGCGCGGCTTCGCTGACGGTGCCGGTCAGCATCACCGCGCGGAAGACTTCGATCTGGCGCAGGCGCATCGTTGTGGTGCCAAGGAATTCCGCCGTGGCGCGGCGTTGGTGCGGGCTGGTGGTGCGGTGCACTACGGGTAGACCCGGGTGGCGGGCGCCCATAGCTTGAGGACATATTCTGGCACGTATTGGCATTGGGCAAGCGGCGCTGCGTGCTCTACGCTCTGGGCCATCGTTCAGAAGGAAGCAGTGCAGATGCGGATCGCAATCGTGGGCGCGGGCGTGGTGGGCATGACCACCGCCTGGCGGCTGGCCAGTGACGGGCACGAGGTGACGGTGGTGGAGCGCCATGCCGGGCCGGGCGAGGAAACCAGCTTCGCCAACGGCGGGCAGCTCAGCTATAGCTACGTGGCGCCGCTGGCCGGGCCGGGCGTGCTGGGCAAGGTGCCCGGCTGGCTGCTGGACCGTGATTCGCCGATGCGCTTCCGCCCGTCGCCGGACCCGGCGCAGTGGCGCTGGCTGCTGGCGTTCGTGCGGGCCTGCAACACGACGACCAGCGAGGCCACCACGCGCAAGCTGCTGCGGCTGGCGTTCTACTCGCGGGATCTGATGCAGGCGTTCGTGGAACGCCCCGAAGCCCGGGAGGAGGGCGGTGGTTTCGATTTCGCGCGACGCGGCAAGCTCGTGGTGCACCGCGACGCGGCAGCGTACGACTCGGCATGCCGCTTGCTGGATTACCAGGCCAGCCTCGGTTGCGAGCAGCAGGCGCTGGACCGCACCGCCACGGTGGCGCTGGAGCCGGCGCTGGGCGGCATCCGGGACGATATTGCCGGCGCGATCTATACGCCGAGCGAGGAAGTGGGCGATTGTCATCGCTTCTGCGTGTCGCTGGCCCATCTGTTGCAAGGCAATCCCGCAGTGACGCTGCGCTTCGGCACGCGGGTGACCGGATTGATGCGCCAGGGCGAGCGCGTGAGCGGCCTGCGCACCGACCAGGGCGAGATCGGGGCCGATGCGGTGATCGTGTCGGGCGGCATCGGCAGCGTGCCGCTGCTGCGCCCGGCGGGCGTGCGGCCGATGCTGTGGCCGCTGAAGGGGTACAGCATCACGGTGCCGATTGCCGAGGGCGGGCGGGCGCCGCATATCAGCGTGACGGACTTCGCCAACAAGATCGTCTACGCGCGGATCGGCAACACGCTGCGCGTGGCGGGCATGGCGGACATCGTGCGCGGCGGCGCCGTGATCGACCGCGAGCGGGCGCAGACGCTGGTGGCGCAGACCCGCGCGGTGTTCGGCAACGTGATGAACGGGGCCGGGCTGGACGGGCTGCAGCCGTGGGCCGGGCTGCGTCCGGCCACGCCGACGGGTTTGCCGATGGTGGGCGAATCGCGCGTGCGCGGGCTGTGGCTGAACCTTGGCCATGGCGCGCTGGGTTTCACGCTGGCCATGGGCAGCGCGGGCCTGCTGGCGGACCAGATGGCAGGGCGCCGGCCAGCCATCGATACGGAAGATTTCAGTGCAGCGGCCGCCTAGCCGGATCGGGTGGCCGCAACACGGGTTGTGCTGAAGTTAGGTGAAGTTGTCGTGAGTGGTAGTGAGATTGCCTCGTCGTGCCATTAAACCAAGCCCCTGCAAGGAGCGAATCATGAAGTCACTGTCTGTCCGTCAAACCACCCTCCATCGCCTGCTGGCCGCCACCGTGCTGCTGGGGGCCGCCGCCGGCGCCCATGCCGCCGATGGCGACACGCTCAAGAAGATCAAGGACAGCGGCCTGATTTCGCTGGGCTACCGCGAGTCGTCGATTCCGTTCTCGTACTCCGACGGCAAGGAAGTCATGGGCTACTCGCATGACTACCTGCTGGCGATCGTCGACAAGGTCAAGTCGACGCTCAACATGCCGAACCTGCAGGTCAAGATGACGCCGATCACGTCGCAGAACCGCATTCCGCTGATGCAGAACGGTACGCTCGACATCGAGTGCGGCAGCACCACGAACAACACCGAGCGCCAGAAGCAGGTGGCGTTCTCGAACAGCCTGTTCATCTACGGCATCCGCATGCTGACCAAGAAGGATTCGGGCGTGACCGACTTCCCCGACCTCAAGGGCAAGAACGTGGTCACCACGGCCGGCACCACCGGCGAGCGCCTGCTGGTCAAGATGAACGGCGAGGGCTGGAACATGAACCTGACCAGCGCCAAGGACCACGGCCAGGCCTTCCTGATCCTGGAAACCGGCCGCTCGGCGGCCTTCGTCATGGACGAGCCGCTGCTGTACGGCGAGCGCACCAAGGCCAAGAACGCCGCCGACTGGGTCGTGGCCGGCACGCCGCTGCAGACCGAGAACTATGCCTGCATGTTCCGCAAGGACGACGCCCAGTTCAAGAAGCTCGTCGACGACGTGGTGGCCGACATCCAGAAGAGCGGCCGCGCCGAGAAGATGTACAACAAGTGGTTCCTGCAGCCGATCCCGCCGCGCAACATCAACATGAACTACGCGCTGTCGCCGGAGATGAAGCAACTGTTTGCAGCGCCGAACGACAAGGCTTTCCAGTAAGGCGTAAGGGCAGTCGCGGTTATATAGCCATATCAAATCGTTATTTCGCCATCGATAGTGTTTGCGGTACCTTTGAGCCCGTTATAGGCTCATGGAGCCGCCGGATTTCCTTAAAAGGGAGGTCTGGCCGTCAACCGCATCCCACTGGAGAAGACATGCGAACGATTCGATCGGGTTGGTTCAAGACGCTGCTGGCTACCGCACTGGTGGCCGGCGGCCTTTCCGCCACGGCGGCCCAGGCGGCCGACCTGCTGGACACCGTGAAGCAGGCGGGTGTGCTCAAGGTGGGCCTGGAAGGCACGTACCCCCCGTTCGGCTATCGCGGCGCCAACAACGAACTCGACGGCTTCGATGTGGACGTGGCCCGCGCCGTGGCCGCCAAGCTCGGCGTCAAGCCGGAGTTCGTGACCACCGAATGGAGCGCGATCATCGCCGGCCTGCAGGCGGGCAAGTTCGACATCATCGTCAACCAGGTCTCGGTCACGCCGCAGCGCAAGCAGGTGCTCGATTTCTCCACGCCCTACGTCTATTCGGCCGCGCAGCTGATCCAGCGCAAGGACGACAAGCGCGACTTCGGCTCGCTCGACGCGCTCAAGGGCCACAAGCTCGGCGTCAGCCTGGGCAGCAACTACAACGAACTGGCCAAGTCGGTGCCCGGCATCGACGTGAAGACCTACCCGGGGGCCCCGGAGTATCTGCGCGACCTGGCCGCCCAGCGCGTGGACGCCGCCCTCAATGACCGCCTGATGGTCAACTACCTGATCAAGCAGGCCAACCTGCCGCTGCGTCCGGGCGCGGTGCTGCCGGGCGCCAACACCGAAGTGGCCATCCCGTTCCGCAAGGACAACCCGAAGTTTGCCGCCGCCGTGGACAAGGCGCTCGACGATCTGCGGCGCGATGGCACTTTGGCCAAATTGTCGAACAAGTGGTTTGCCTCGGACGTGACCAAGCCGGCCAAGTAAGGTCACAGCGGCAAATTCGGTAGATCCGATACCCCGACGAGGGTTGCCAGTTCTGCTGGCAATCCTCGTTTGCCATTCCGCACGCCTTCCTGCGCCGCAGCGCTGCCCGCCGGCCCCGGATCACGTATGATCCCGGCATTCCGGCCCTCGACCGCTCCCCCGCCTTCGCCATGTCTGCCCTCCAGCTCGTCATTGATTCCCTGCCTGTGCTGCTGCAGGGCACGTTGCTTACGCTGAAGTTCGCCGTGCTGTCGATGGCGTTCGGACTGCTGGTGGGGGTAGGGGTGGCGCTGATGGGTATCAGCCAGTTGCGCATCCTGACGATTCCGGCGCGCATCTACGTCAGCATCATGCGGGGCACGCCGCTGCTGGTGCAGATCTTCGTGGTGTATTACGGTTTGCCGAGCCTCGGCATCTCGCTGGAGCCGACCCCGGCAGGGGTGCTGACGCTGAGCCTGAACGTGGGCGCCTACTTGTCCGAGAGCATGCGTGGGGCCATCCTGGGCGTGCCGCGCGGGCAATGGCTGGCCGCGTACAGCCTGGGCATGACGCCGCTGCAGACGCTGCGCTACGTGGTGGGGCCGCAGGCGCTGCGGCTGGCCGTGCCGAGCCTGTCGAACAGCCTGATCAGCCTGATCAAGGACACTTCACTCGTTTCTGTGATCACTGTGACGGAGTTGTTGCGAACATCACAAGAAATCATCGCGGCGACCTACCAGCCGCTGCCGCTCTATCTGGCGGCGGCCGCCATCTACTGGGTGCTGAGCACGGCGCTGTCGGCGCTCCAGCACGTGATGGAGCGCCGGCTCGCGCTGCCCACGCGCAACTAGCCCCCTCCCGGGCGGGAAGGGGCCGCCGGCCGGTTACTGCCCGGCCACGCGCTTGGCGATGTGGTCGAGCGCCTCTTCCACCTGATCGATCAGGATCAGGCACAGGTCGCCCGGCTGCAGGCGTGCCAGCGCGGTGTCGATGGCCAGGAACTCGCCCCGGATTTCCTCGGTATGGGTGGTGCGAGGCGCGCCCACCAGACCCTCCTGCAGCAGCGCCAGCACTTCACCATCCTCGCGTCCGCGCTGGCACTGGTCCTGGTACAGCAGCACGTCGTCGAACGCGCCGCCCAGGATCTGGGTCTGCTTGCGGATATCCTCGTCGCGGCGGTCGCCGGCACCGCTGATCACCACCACGCGCTTCTTCGACGGCATCGACTGCACGGCGTTGCACAGCGCCTGGATGGCGTCCGGGTTGTGGCCGTAGTCGGCAATCAGCGTCGCGCCCTTGTAGTCGAACACGTTGAAGCGTCCGGGCGCCGTGGCGGCGTCGCTGACGAACGTGGCCAGCCCCCGGCGGATCACGTTCCAGTCGATGCCCAGCGCCCAGGCCGCGGCGATCGATGACATCGCGTTTTCCACCTGGAAGCCGATCGAGCCATTGCGCGTGAGCGGAATGTCCGCCAGCGCAAAGCGCGCCACGACCTCGCCCTCGGCGGCCACGATCTCGGCGCCCTCGACGAACACCACCCGCTTGCCCTGCGCGCGGTGCAGCGCCATCGTCGGCAGCCCCGCGTCATGGGCGAAGAAGGTCACGGTGCCCGGGCAGGCATCGGCCATGCGCGCAACCATCGGGTCGGCCGCGTTCAGCACGGCCATGCCGTGCGGCGCCACGTTCTGCACGATCACGCTCTTGAGCACGGCCAGGTCTTCCACGGTGCTGATGTACGACAGCCCCAGGTGGTCGCCCTCGCCAACGTTGGTCACCACGGCCACGTCGCAGCGGTCGAAGGCCAGGCCCTCGCGCAGCAGGCCGCCCCGGGCGGTCTCGAACACGGCGGCATCCACGTCGGGATGCAGCAGCACATTGCGCGCGCTGCGCGGGCCGCTGCAGTCGCCGGTGTCGATGCGCTCGCCCCGGATATAGACGCCATCGGTGCCGGTCATGCCCATGCGCAGGCCGCTCGACGCCAGCAAGTGCGTGATCAGGCGCACGGTGGTGGTCTTGCCGTTGGTGCCCGAGACGGCCACCACGGGAATCCGCCCATCGTCGCCATCGGCGAACATGGTCGAGATGATGGCTTCGCCCACCGCGCGGCCCTTGCCGTACGACGGCTGCAGGTGCATGCGCAGGCCCGGCGCGGCGTTGACTTCCACGATGCCGCCGGCCTGTTCCTCGAACGGCTTGAGCATGGTTTCGCAGACCGCGTCCACGCCGCAGATGTCGAGGCCCACCATCTGGGCCGCCGCCACGGCGCGTGCGGCGATGTCCGGATGGACGTCGTCGGTCACGTCGGTGGCGCTGCCGCCCGTGGACAGGTTGGCGTTGTTGCGCAACACCACGCGCACGCCGTTGGCCGGCACCGCGTCGGCGCTCAGGCCCTGCTTGGCCAGCGTGGCCAGCGCGATGTCGTCGAAGCGGATCTTGGTCAGCGACGTGGCATGGCCCTCGCCCCGGCGCGGGTCGCGGTTGACCTGGTCCACGAGCTGGCGCACCGTGTGGTGGCCATCGCCAATCACCTGCGGCGGATCGCGGCGGGCCGCGGCCACGAGGTGCTTGCCAACCACCAGCAGCCGGAAATCGTGGCCGGGAATGTAGCGTTCGACCAGCACGTCGGACGAAATGTCGGCCGCCACTTCGTAGGCCGTCATCACTTCCTCGCGCGTGCGGATGCGCACGGCCACGCCCTTGCCCTGGTTGCCGTCGCGCGGCTTGACCACCACCGGGCCGTTGATCTCCTGCGCGGCCGCCCAGGCCTCGTCGGCGCTGCGCACCGAGCGGCCCAGCGGCACCGGCACGCCGGCGGCGTGGAGCAGGGCCTTGGTCAGTTCCTTGTCCTGCGCGATCGATTCGGACACCGCGCTGGTCATGTCGGTCTCGGCGGCCTGGATGCGGCGCTGCTTGCTACCCCAGCCAAACTGCACCATCGAGCCCTGCGTCAGGCGGCGGTACGGAATGCCGCGCGCCACGGCGGCGTAGACGATGGAGCCGGTGCTCGGGCCCAGGCGCACGTCTTCGTCCAGTTCACGCAGGCGGTGCAGCGCGTCGTCGAGATCGAACGGCTGGTCGTCGCGCGCCGCCAGGCATAGTTGTTCCGCCAGTTCGAAGGCCAGGCGGCCCACTTCTTCTTCGCTGTACTGCACGACCACCTGGTAGGTGCCCGGCTCCAGCGTCGGCGCGGCGTGGCTGAACGTCACCGGGCAGCCGGCCGCGGCCTGCAGGCCCAGCGCGGCGGCTTCCAGCGCATGGGCCATCGAGGGCGAGCCGGCTTCCTCGTCGGGCCGCATCGGGCCGATGGCCGGGAAGCGCGCACGCAGGCGGTCTTCGAAGCCGGGCAGCTCGGCCAGCAGGTGGGATTGGTCGGAACACGCCACGATGGCTTCGATGGCGGTGTGCCGGCACCAGAGATTCGGGCCACGCAGGGCCCGGATGCGAGAAACTTCCATAGACTCTTTATCCGTTGTTCTTCCGGGCCGGACTCACGCGCGGCGGCCGTTGCGGCCCATCCACTGGTGTACCTGTTCCACCGTGCTGTCCACCGATGCCTCGTCGCACTGCAGGACCAGCAGATCGCCGGCCACCAGTTGCGACAGCGCGGCGTCCACTGCCACGTTGCGCGCGCCTTCATCGATGATCTTGGTCACGCGGCGCCCTTCATAGAGGCCCTTCTTGAGCAGGGCGCGCGCCTCGGTCTCGGGCAGGTCGCGGCGTACGCTGCGGTCCTCGCACAGGAAGACCCGGTCGAACGCGCGGCCGATGATCTTGCCCTGCGCCACCAGATCCTCGTCGCGGCGCTGCACGCCGGCGCCAAACACCAGCAGGCGGCGCTCCGACGGGAAGCGGTCCAGCGCGGCGGCCAGCGCGGTCAGCGCCGGGGCGTTGTGGGCGTCGTCCACGATCACCGTGGCGCCGTTGCGCTCGAACAGCGTGAAGCGGCCCGGCACGTCCACCTGGCCCACGTCGAACGTGACGATGCCGGCGCGGATCAGGTCGTTGGAGATACCCAGCGCCCAGCCCGTGGCCACGGCGGCCAGCACGTTCTCGATCTGGAACGCCACGCGGCCCGCGTAGGTCAGCGGAATGGCGGAGACATCGGTCAGCGCGGTTTCGCTGCTGCCCGTGGCCAGCACCACCTTGCCGTCGCGCACGAACACCGTGCGCTTGCCGGCGGCGCGGTGCGCGGCAATGGCCGGCACGTCGGCGGACAGGCCGAAGAAGATCACGTCGCCATCGCACAGTTCGGCCATTTCCACCAGGCGGGCGTCGGCGCCGTTGAGCACGGCCGCGCCGGTCTTCAGCACCACGTCCACCTGCGTGCGCAGCACGCTGTACATGCGGTCCTCGTCTTCGACGTAGTAGTCGCCGAGGTGGTCAGGCTGGCCGAAGTTCGTGATCACGCCAACCTGGCAGCGGTCGTAGGGCAGGCCCTGCGACAGGATCATGCCGCTGTCGTTCTCGAACACGGCGGCTTCCACCGCGCGGTTCATCAGGATGCGATGGCCGGCGTCCCAGCTGGCTTTCTCGCCCCGGCCGCCGCCCTCAACCTGACGGCGGTCCAGGAACAGGCCGTCGCTGCAGGCCAGCCCGGTGTGCTTGCCCGACAGCTGCAGCAGCCGTGCCACGAGCTTGGCCACCACGGTCTTGCCGTTGGTGCCGGTGATACCGACCACCGGAATGCGGCCGTCGTCCTCGACCCCGTTGCGGCTCGGGAACAGGTGATCGACGATGGCGCGGCCCACCGGGCGCGGCTCGCCGTCGGCCGGCTTGATATGCATCAGCAGGCCCGGACCGGCATTGACCTCGACCACGGCGCCGCGCTGCCCGGCCAGCGGGCGCGAGATATCCTCGGCCACCAGGTCGACGCCGGCGATGTCCAGCCCCACCACGCGCGCCGCCAGCGCGGCATGCGCCGCCACGCTCGGGTGCACGCGGTCGGTGACGTCGAAAGCCACGTTGCCGTTGCGCTGGATCAGCACGGTACGGCCCTCGGGCGGCACGGCGCCGCCATCGGCATAGCCCTGGCGCTTCAGTTCGAGGCGTGCGGCGGAATCCAGGCGCACGCGGTTCAGCGGGTGGTCCTCGGTGCTGCCACGGCGCGGATCGGAGTTGATCTGCGATTCGATCAGTTCGTCAATGGTCTGCCTGCCGTCGCCGACGACCGAAGCCGTCTCGCCCATCGCGCACGCCACCATGCGGCCGCCCACCACCAGCAGGCGGTGTTCGTTGCCGGGGATGAAGCGCTCGACGATCACGCCGCTACCCTCGTCGATGGCCACGGCATAGGCCGTTTCCACTTCCTCGCGCGTCATCAGGTTCGTGAACACGCCCCGGCCGTGGTTGCCGTCGTACGGCTTGACCACCACCGGCACGCCGATGCTCTCGGCGGCGTCCCAGGCGTCCCCGGCGCTCTCGACCATGCGGCCTTCCGGCACGGGCACGCCGCACGACTCCAGCAGGCTCTTGGTCAGGTCCTTGTCGCGCGAGATCGATTCGCCGATGGCGCTGGTGCGGTCGGTCTCGGCCGTCCAGATGCGGCGCGACCGGGCGCCGTAGCCCAGTTGCACCAGGTTGCCGTCGGACAGGCGGATCGACGGGATGTCCCGGTCGTCGGCCGCATCGACGATGCAGGCGGTGCTCGGCCCCAGGCAGTGTTCGTCCACCAGCCGGCGCAGGTTGTCCACGGCGGCCGGCACGTCGAACGGGCGGTCCTCGATCGCGGCCATGACCAGGTCACGCGCGGTGAACAGCGCGGCGCGCGTCACCTGCTCGTGCCAGGCGCGCACGATCACCTTGTACACGCCCCGCACCGGCGTCTCGCGCGCCTTGCCGAAGCCGCCGGGCATGCCGGCCAGGTTCTGCAGTTCGAGCGTGACGTGCTCCAGGATGTGGCCCGGCCACGTGCCCTCCTTGAGCCGCATCAGGAAGCCCCCGCGCACGCCGGGGCTGCAGCGGTGCTCGATCAGCGTGGGCAGCCAGGCCGACAGGCGCTCGTAGAACCCGGGGATCGTGTTGGAGGGGAAATCCTCCAGTTCACCGATGTCGACCCATGCCTCGAGCACTGGCCGATATGTCCACATATTCGGGCCGCGCAGCGACATGACATCGAAAATCTCAATGTCCTTCTTTTTCATTGATCTACTTGAGGCAGTGGGCGAGTGCCCGAGAAATGGAAGACTAACCTTTCAGTAACGTTACTGCACGCCCCGGGTTGACCCCGAAGGGGGCTCCGGTTCGTGCCATCGCGTCTTGTGCAGTGCAGCAGCCGCTCCGCTCGTTTGCGTTATGTATACTTGCGGCAAAATTGCGGCCCGCCAGCCGGCGCGCCGCGGAAATTGTTTCAAGTTATGTCCGATTTTGATCGTTTTCAGGTCGTCCGGACGGGCTTCTGACACGTTTTATCGCTCTCGACCGGCCTTGCCGCGCAGTTTTCCTGCTGGTTTGATGCCGGTTTCATTGCTCCCGCGCCAACGATGACCCCTTCTTCCCCGTCTGTTTCCCCATCCTCTGGCACCCAGGATCCCTGGTCGGCCGAACTGGGCGCCAGCCTGCTGCCCGGGGAAAACGTCCTGGCCGGGCTCAGGCTGGATCTGGACGCGAGGCTGCATTTTACCCAAGGGTGGCTGGTTGTGACGGATCGTCGCGTGATTGCCCGCGCGCCGGGCGAAGACACGCTGCGCCACTGGGACATCGAGGCCGGACTGGCGCTGTCGCACGGCGACCATGCCGGGGTCGGCACGCTGGAGCTGGCCAACGGCCAGCAGCGGCTGGCCAGCTGGCGCTATACGCTTGGTTACAATCCTGACGCATTGCGGCTGGCCGACCAGTTCGAGGCGCGCCGCGAACTACTGGCCACGGGCCGGTCGAGCGACGTCGACGCCGACCTCTGTCCGACCTGCAAGGCGCCCATTCCGCCGGGCGAGGAACAGTGCCCGCAATGCAGCCGGGAGCTTGAAACGCCGCCGTCCACCTGGGCGCTGCTGCGCCTGTGGCGCTTTGCCCGGCCGTATCGCTGGGAGCTGATCGGCGGCTTCCTGCTGCTGCTGCTCGGCACGGGCGCCACGCTGGTGCCGCCGTACCTGACCATGCCGCTGATGGACAAGGTGCTGATTCCGTATCAGAACGGCGTGCCGATCGACTATGACCTGGTCAAGATGTACCTTGGCGGCCTGCTGGGCGCCGCGCTGGTGGCCTGGCTGCTGGGCTGGGCGCGCACCTACCTGCTGGCGCGCGTTTCGGAACGGATCAGCGCCGACCTGCGTACCACCACGTACGAACACCTGCTCAAACTGTCGCTTGAATACTTCGGCGGCAAGCGCACGGGCGATCTGATGGCCCGCATCGGCTCGGAAAGCGACCGGATCAGTGTGTTCCTGTCGCTGCACCTGCTCGATTTCGCCACCGACGTGCTGATGATCGCCATGACCGCGATCATCCTGATCTCGATCAACCCCTGGCTGGCGCTGGTCACGCTGGTACCGCTGCCGTTCATCGCGTGGATGATCCACCTGGTGCGCGACCGCCTGCGCCACGGCTTCGAGAAGATCGACCGGATCTGGTCGGAGATCACCAACGTGCTGGCCGATACGATCCCGGGCATCCGCGTGGTCAAGGCGTTCGCGCAGGAGAAGCGCGAGGTGGCCCGCTTCCGCGAGGCCAACCGCCACAACCTGGCGATCAACGACCGCGTCAACGCGGTGTGGTCGCTGTTCACGCCCACCGTGACGATGCTGACCGAAGTGGGCCTGCTCGTGGTCTGGATCTTCGGCATCTGGCAGGTCAGCCACGACGCGATCACCGTGGGCGTGCTGGTCGCCTTCCTGACCTATATCAGCCGCTTCTATACCCGGCTCGACTCGATGAGCCGCATCGTCTCGGTCACGCAGAAGGCGGCGGCCGGCGCCAAGCGGATCTTCGACATCCTCGACCATGTGTCGAGCGTGCCCGAACCGCAGAAGCCGGTGCATATCCAGAACGTGCAGGGCGCCATCGAACTGCGCGACCTGGGCTTCCGCTACGGCAACCGCGCGGTGATCCGCGGGCTGAACCTGTCGATCCGGCCCGGCGAGATGATCGGCCTGGTGGGCCATAGCGGCTCGGGCAAGAGCACGCTCGTGAACCTGATCTGCCGCTTCTACGATGTGTCCGAGGGCGCGATCCGCGTTGACGGCGTCGATATCCGCTCGCTGCCGGTATCGGAATTCCGCCAGAACATCGGCCTCGTGCTGCAGGAGCCGTTCCTGTTCTTCGGCACCATCGCCGACAACATCGCCTACGGCAAGCCCGAGGCCACCCGCGAGGAAATCGTCGCCGCGGCCAGCGCCGCGCATGCCCACGAGTTCATCCTGCGCCTGCCGCACGGCTACGATTCGCTGGTGGGCGAGCGTGGCCAGGCGCTGTCGGGCGGCGAGCGCCAGCGCATCTCCATCGCCCGGGCGCTGCTGATCAACCCGCGCATCCTGATCATGGACGAGGCCACGTCGTCGGTGGACACCACCACCGAGAAGGAAATCCAGAAGGCGCTCGACAACCTCGTGCAAGGGCGCACGACGATTGCCATCGCGCACCGGCTGTCGACGCTGCGCAAGGCCGACCGGCTCGTGGTGATGGATCGCGGCCAGATCGTCGAGGTGGGCAACCACGACGAATTGCTGGCGCGCGAGGGCCACTACTACAAGCTGTACCAGGCGCAGGCCCGCAACGTGGATGCCGATGCCGACGATGCCGATGGCGGCGACCGCGCCGAAGTGGCCGAGCCGCTCAGTGCCCAGTAACGGATTTTTTGGACAAACGGCCATGCAATCGCCTGACTTCACCCTGACCCGCAACCGCCTTGGCAAGCTCGTGCTGACGTTTGCCGACGGCACGCAGCACGAGGGCGTGGTGCCCGTGCGCGCTTTTCCGATTTCCGCAGCGGAGGACGGGCTGGGCCTGATGAGCACCGATGGCCGGGAACTGGTCTGGGTTCCGCGCCTTGCCACGCTGCCCGCGCCGACACGCGAGATGATCGAGGCGGAACTGGCCAGCCGCGAGTTCATGCCCGAGATCGAGAAGATCGTGGGCGTTTCCACCTATGCCACGCCGAGCGTCTGGACCGTGAAGACCGACCGCGGCCAGACCGATCTGGTGCTGCGCGGCGAGGAAGATATCCGCCGGCTGACCGGCAACACGCTGCTGATCTCCGACAGCCACGGCATCCACTACCTGATCCGCGACCAGTTCGCGCTCGACAAGCCAAGCCGGAAGATCCTCGACCGCTTCCTCTGAACGGTCGGCAGGTATCGCAGTTCAACGAAAAAACGGCACGCGCAAGGCGTGCCGTTTTTCGTTGGCGGGCAGGGAGCGGGCTGGCTCAGTGGAGCATGGTCGAGCCGTCTTCGTCGTCCTCTTCCCAATCTTCCAGATCGAGCGTGGTTTCAGGGGCCATGTCCCAGATCATCGAGTGATACCGCACCGTGAACCACTTGCGGAACATGTCCAGCGTGATGTCCTCGGGCCACAGCGAATCGTCGAACCACTCGGCGAGCATGAACTCGAACATCGGCCGCCAGCGCTTCTCCACCCAATGCTGGGCGTTTTCTGGCGTATTGGCGATGTCCTCGGGAAGCAGGAACACGCTCGCATCGTCGCGCACGGCCTCCAGCGTCAGCGAGGGCGGCGGCTCGGGATCGACGGCCAGGATCCAGTCAACGAACGGCTGCTCGGGCAGCAGCAGGATCATGGAACGGTTGATGGTGAAGCGCGGATGATCGGACATGAGGGCAGGGCGGAGGAGGGTCGACGGGCTATTGTAGCGCCCGCCGTCCGACCCCAGCCGCTGACACCTTGCCCAGGGCGCGAGACACCCCAGTATAAGACTTCGCACTTTCTCGAATATTTAGGAAAAATACTATTTAAATAGCCGCATGCTGACGGTGAAATCGCGCCGTGGCCCCGGACTTCCGGGGCCCGTCCCAGTCGGAAGATTCCTTCCGGCACTCTCATCAGGTGCGATATGTCCAAGAAAACCATCACCCTCGCGGGGCTCGCGCTGGCCGCGGCGGCGCCGCTGTCCGCCATGGCCCACGGTACCCTGGAACTGCCCGTCAGCCGTGTGCTGAACTGCTACAACGAGGGCGCCGAGCGTCCGAAATCGGGCGGCTGCCAGGCCGCGCGCCAGGCCGGCGGCTCGCAGCAATTCTATGACTGGAATGGCGTGCGCCAGGGTGGCGCTGGCGGCAACCATCGCGCCGTGGTGCCGGACGGCATGCTGTGCTCGGGCGGTTCGTCGCTGTTCCGCGGACTCGACCTGCCGCGCGGGGACTGGCAGGAGACGTCGATCGTGCCGACGCCGTCCGGCGACTACACGTTCGTCTGGCGCGCCACGGCCCGCCACTCCTCGCAGTACTTCAAGTACTACATCACGCGCGACGGCTGGGACCGCTCGAAACCGCTGGCCTGGAGCGACCTCGTCGAGTTCGCCTCGGTGCCCGGCGCATCGGCCACCAGCGACAACGGCCGCTATCACATGACCGTGCGCCTGCCGTCCGGCAAGAAGGGCAGCCACATCATCTACAGCGTCTGGCAGCGCAGCGACAGCCCCGAAGCCTTCTATGCCTGCGCCGACGTGAAGTTCCCTGGCGATGGCGTACCGGCGCCCACGGTCGGCTGGGAAGACCGGGGCCCGCTCGTCGCCGCCGGCGACCTCGCAGCCGGCACGAAGCTGACCTTCCGTGCCATGGACAGCACCGGCCGGGACGTGGCCAGGCATGCCGTCGAGATCGCGGCCGGGAGCACCAAGCCCGATGCGTGGGCCTACCAGCTCGCCCAGAAGGTGAACGCCGAATCGCACATCTTCCGCATCGGCGAACTCCAGTCGCGCAACGGCGTAGCCAGCGTGGTGCCGCAGACTTCAGCCGCCCGCAATCGCGTCTACCTGAGCAACGGCTACCCCGGCTACCGGTTCGAAGTCGACAAGGAGGCACCGTCCACCGGCCCCGTCGATGGCGGCGGCAGCGGCCAGGGCGGCACGGCATGGAGCGAGGGGGAGTCCTATGAGGTCGGCCAGATCGTGACCTACGAGGGCCGCCGCTACGCCTGCCTGCAGCGTCACACGGCCTGGGACGGTGCCGGATGGACCCCAGCGAGCACGCCTGCGCTGTGGCGCATCGTCCGCTAACTGTTGTATTTGCGCTGAAAATTGCAGCGATCTATACCGATCGCTACAGTTTTCGGCGTCAATTGCCGTCATTGCAATTTCGACACGGGATTTGGAGACGGGCAATGAGTCTTTCGTTTCACCTGTTCGGCAGCGCGCAGGAGCCAGACATGAGCGAGCGCTTTGCAGAAGCAGAAAAAATTCAGAACCGCGAAGCGCGCTGGACCGCCCAGGCTGAAATCGCCCTCGACACGGGCGACATGTACCTCGTCGGCCTCGTCCTCTTCAAGGCCATCCAGGAATATGGCGTGGCTGGCTTCGCCGAACGCTCCGGCGTGGACGCCGCCCGCCTGCAACGGCTGTGGATGCCCGGCATGATCGAGTCCGTCGACCACGCCGGCCACATGTTCGCCTGGCTCGGCGTCACCCTGCCCGTGGAGCGCTTCTACAAGGCCCGGCTCGACAGCCTGCCGTCAACCGGCGCCGTCATGCACTGAGCGGCACACAGCACGACGCGGAAAAGAAAAAACCCAACCTGGGAAGGTTGGGTTTTTTTGTTTGGTGGAGATCGTTCAGCCTTGAAGTCGCCTCCGGCGATGGTCGCGCCATAGTGCACGCCGGAAGTGAGCAGCGATCCGAGGGTCGAACGCCGCTAGGCCTTCTGGGCGGCCAATGCCGAGAAGACCTTTCGAGCGGAGCCTGCGATTAGTCTCTTTTGCTGCTGCAGCTTTTCGATTTCGGAGTTCGTCAGTTGTGCGGAAGCCGACGAGGTAGTTCGCTTCGTCCGCTGTGAGTGCATGAGTGGCGATGCCGCAAATTTCTGTGATCTCATTTCCAAACCTCTCGGTCAGTATTCGTACAACCTTCTTACCTGGTTGTAGCACCCCGGACCGGCTTGCGTTAACCAAGACTACCACGCCTTGTACGCTTCCGCCCTTAGCCTGAATGTAGTTCGATAGCTCGGCCAAAGTGCCGCCCATCGTCGTCACATCATCGACCAATACATAGCGAGCGCCGTACTGCACCGCGCCGATGAAGCGAGGGCGTGCGTTCAGCCGCTCCATCGGGTCGGCGCCTGTATGGTAAACCTTGGTTACCTGGACAATCTGGTAGTCCACAGGCCCATTCGCAAATATGCCGAGTGCTGCAGCAAGCACCTGTGGGATAGCGTTATCCCCTTGCGCCTCGCTGGCGTGAGGTGCGACGAAAATGCAATCTGGCGGGAAAAGGTCAGCGGCTGAATCCAGTAGCCCCATCGCCAACCGACTTACAACACCAGCTGCAGCTTCGTCATCTCCTGCTTTAGCTGCCCGGTAGTCAGGATCCGCCTTCAGTGCCCTGTCATCCGTGAAAACCGATGTCACTCGAATGCCGGGAGGGAACCCAAAACGCCGTACCATCGGCACGTGGTACCGGAATGTACGCTGCTCGGTTCTCAACCCGCCCGCTAATCGCGGGAACAACTTCGCCAGTCGTCTATGTGTCTGCATCGAGGATGACCAATGACAGCGATGAAACGACTCAGATGCCGGAAGTTGGTGTGGTTTTCCCAAAACAAGATAGCCCCGAGGGGCTATTTGCTTGATGCCAAAAGAATTTGGTGGAGCCGGCGGGAATCGAACCCGCGTCCGCAAGCCCTCCACAGAGAGTTCTACATACTTAGTTCTGTCATTTGATTTAACCGGCGCATCGCGGACGAACACGCTCTACGACGGCGAGTCACTAGGTTTTCGTCCCCAGGCACGTGACACTCCCGGGGCTTATCTGACGTAAATGACCTCGCTGGTTCTTGCGAACCCTAGCCCGTCAGCGAGCCAGTGCGAGGACGGCGGCCCTTAGGCTGCCAGTGCGTAACGTTCGTCGTTAGCAGTTATTGCATTCCCATTGATTAACGAGGTGACGGGTCCTCGGTATGCCCTCCACTGCTTTGTAACCCACGTCGAAACCAGGTCGGCCCCAATGTGCGTCGTAAAACGCGAAAGAAAACGGATTGTACCCGGTTTCGACGCCGCTGGCGCGCTCCGGTTCCGTGTCGGGCAGATGGGGGCTCAACGCAGCAATGCAAGCAGTTCGGACGGATGATGGATCAGGTGATCGGCGCCCCAGGTCTCGGGGGGCTCGTCCTTGCCGCAGTAGCCGTAGGCGGCCGTCACGGTAGCCATGCCGGCGGCCTTGCCGGCCTGGATGTCGCGCAGGTCGTCGCCCACGTAGAGGCAGCGCGCCGGGTCCACGCCGCTGATTTCGGCGGCATGCAGCAGCGGGGCAGGGTGGGGTTTGGGATGGCCGGTCGTGTCGCCGCTGACCACGGCCGAGGCGCGCGGGGTCAGGCCGATGGCGTCCACCAGCGGCACCGTGAAGCGGGCGATCTTGTTGGTGACGATGCCCCAGCGGATGCCGCCCGTCTCCAGCGCGGCCAGCACCGCCTCCATGCCGTCGAACAGCCGCGTGTGCACCGCGATGTCGGCCTCGTAGTAGTCGAGGAACGTGTCGCGCAGCGCCGGAAACTCCGGGTCCTCGGGGCGCTTGCCGAAGGCGGCGCCGATCAGGCCGCGGGCGCCATGCGAGGCCACCGGCCGGAGCTTTTCGTAGGCGACCGGCGGCAGGCCATGCTCGACCACGAGCCGGTTGGCAGCGGCGGCGAGATCGGGAGCGGTGTCGGCCAGCGTGCCGTCGAGATCGAAGAAGACTGCGTCGAAGGTCGGCATCAGGCGGGCTTGCGGTAGGCCATCATGTAGTTGACGTCGGTGTCGCGGTTGAGCGCATAGACCTGCGTCAGCGGGTTGTACGTCATGCCGCGCATCTCCACCAGTTCGAGTCCTACGTTGCGGGCGTAGCGCGCCATTTCCGACGGCGTGATGAACTTCTCGTAGTCATGCGTGCCGCGCGGCAGCATGTTGAGCACGTACTCGGCGCCCACGATGGCCAGCAGGTAGGCCTTCAGGTTGCGGTTGATCGTCGAGAAAAATACGTGGCCGCCCGGCTTGACCAGGGCGGTGCACGCGCGGACGATCGACTGCGGATCGGGCACGTGTTCGAGCATTTCCATGCAGGTCACCACGTCGACGCTGGCCGGCGCGCGGGCGGCCAGTTCCTCGACGGCGATTTCCTCGTAGGTCACGGGTACGCCGGATTCGAGGCTGTGCAGGTCGGCCACTTTCAGGGCCTTCTTCGACAGGTCGATGCCGCGCACCGTGGCGCCCAGGCGTGCCATGCTTTCTGACAGGATGCCGCCGCCGCAGCCGACGTCGATCACCTGCTTGCCGGCCAGCCCGGCGAGCCCGTCGATCCAGCCGAGCCGGAGCGGGTTCAGGTCGTGCAGCGGCTTGAATTCGCTGTTCGGATCCCACCAGCGGTGCGCCAGTTCGCTGAACTTGTCGATCTCCCTGGGATCGGCATTGCGGCCGGGGTGGGCGTCGAGCGGAGGGTGGAGCGTGGTCGATTGCGACATCTTGTGGCCGTGTTACCGGCGGTCTTGTGAGAAGGCTGCGGCAACTTTACCAAAATCCGGCGTATGGACGAAAAAAAAGCCCAGCTTGCGCTGGGCTTTCTTCATCGGAGGAGATCCGATTAACGTGCGCTGCGGGTGCCGACCACTTCGACTTCCACGCGGCGGTTCGGCTGCTGGCAGGCGATCTGGGCGGTGCGGTTGCCCTTGCACGACTTCGGATCGACCTTCAGCTGGCGCTTGCCCTTGCCTTCGGTGTAGACGCGGTTGGCTTCGACGCCCTTGCTCACCAGGTAAGCCTTGACCGATTCAGCACGGCGGATCGACAGGCGATCGTTGTACTTGTCCGAACCGAACGAGTCGGTGTGGCCCACGGCGATGATGACTTCCAGCGTGATGCCTTGCAGCTTCGAGACCAGGTCGTCCAGCTTGGCCTTGCCTTCGGGCTTCAGAACAGCCTTGTCGAAGTCGAACAGGGTGTCAGCAGCGAAAGTGACCTTCTCGCTCGACACAACCGGCGGAGCCACCGGGGTCGGTGCCGGAGCCGGAGCAGCAGCCGGAGCCAGTGCGCCATCGCACAGGGCATTGGCCGTTGCCGGGGTCCAGGAGCTGTCGCGCCAGCAGAGCTCGTTCGTGCCATTCTTCCACACGTACTCGCTCGTACCGTTGCCCCAGTTATCGTTCACGGCCTTCTTTTCATAGGGGACGGACTGGGCTTGAGCGGATGCAGCCATTACTGCGGTAGCTGCAACGAGTGCGAGCTTGGCAAATTTTTTCATATTTCTCCTCTCAGGATGAGATCACCGCAGGGTTACTGCGAGCAAATGGACGAAAACAAGTCATACATTCTTCGGAGTATAACATTCACGATGTGGAGTATGCTCCACTTCGAACAATGTCTGGCTCTTCGCTGGGGAATTGTGCCACAAGGCTCGTTTCCTAAGAAGTAAATATATTCGATTCAACAACGGGGTTTTGGGCCTGTGGTGTTTGTGCAACATCGCACTTGCGGCGCCTGCAAACCCTTGTCCTGTATGGCTTGCAGGGTAGGGGGCAGGCGCGCGCCGGGCGTTTGGAGAGTGTCCTGGCGAGGGTCTCCGGCGGGGGCGGGGAGGGGTGGCGCGCGTGTTAGAATGCCATGTTCGCCCGTCGCCGGCAGCCCCTCCCGTGGCCACCGGTTTCGCGGGCTTCATTTGCTTAAACCCGCCGTATAAACCACGTCGCAATGGATCAATTCGCCAAAGAAACCCTGCCGGTCTCGCTGGAAGAGGAAATGCGCCGCTCCTACCTCGATTACGCCATGAGCGTGATTGTGGGCCGTGCGCTGCCTGACGTCCGGGACGGCCTGAAACCGGTACACCGGCGTGTGCTCTATGCGATGCATGAGCTCAACAACGACTGGAACCGGGCCTACAAGAAGTCGGCCCGTATCGTCGGTGACGTGATTGGTAAGTATCACCCGCACGGCGATACCGCTGTTTACGACACGATTGTCCGCATGGCGCAGAATTTCTCGCTGCGTTACATGCTGGTGGACGGCCAGGGTAACTTCGGTTCGGTGGACGGAGATAACGCCGCGGCGATGCGTTATACCGAAATCCGCCTGTCCAAGATTGCCCATGAAATGCTTCACGATATCGACAAGGAAACTGTCGATTTCGAGCCGAACTATGACGGTTCGGAGAAAGAGCCGGGCATTTTGCCGGCCCGTATTCCTAATCTGCTGATCAATGGTTCGTCGGGTATTGCCGTGGGTATGGCCACCAATATCCCGCCGCATAACCTTAATGAAGTCGTCGATGCCTGCCTGCATCTGCTCCGTAATCCCGAAGCAACCATCGACGAACTGATCGAACTGGTTCCGGCGCCCGATTTTCCGACCGCCGGGATTATCTATGGCATCCAGGGCGTGCGCGAAGGCTACCGCACTGGCCGCGGCCGGGTGGTCATGCGTGCGCGCACGCACTTCGAGGACATCGACCGTGGCCAGCGCCAGGCGATCATCGTCGACGAGCTGCCGTATCAGGTCAACAAGCGCACGCTGCTGGAGCGGATCGCCGAGCTGGTGACCGAGAAGAAGGTCGAGGGCATTTCGGACATCCGTGACGAGTCGGACAAGTCCGGCATGCGCGTGGTGATCGAACTGAAGCGCAACGAGGTGCCCGAGGTCGTCCTGAACAACCTCTACAAGAACACCCAGTTGCAGGACACGTTCGGCATGAACATGGTGGCGCTGGTCGACGGCCAGCCGCGCCTGCTGAACCTCAAGCAGATGCTGGGTGCGTTCCTGTCGCACCGCCGCGAGGTGGTGACCCGCCGCACCGTGTTCGAGCTGCGCAAGGCGCGCGAGCGCGGCCACGTGCTGGAAGGCCTGGCCGTGGCGCTGGCCAACATCGACGAGTTCATCGCGATCATCAAGGCCGCGCCGACGCCGCCGCTGGCCAAGCAGGAACTGATGTCGAAGGCATGGGATTCCAGCCTGGTGCGCGAGATGCTCGCGCG
This sequence comes from Cupriavidus agavae, assembly GCF_004217045.1. GTDB lineage: Bacteria > Pseudomonadota > Gammaproteobacteria > Burkholderiales > Burkholderiaceae > Cupriavidus > Cupriavidus agavae. The sequence goes on along the minus strand of NZ_SGXM01000001.1, from coordinate 2,081,099 downwards.
TGCCGAAAGCGACACTTCCGGCGGCCGTGCTTCGTATCGTCCCGATGGCCTGCCGGCGGTGTTCGGCATGCAGCCGGACGGCCTGTACCGCCTTTCCGACGGCCAGGCGCAGGAAATCCTGCAAATGCGCCTGCAACGCCTCACGGGCCTGGAGCAGGACAAGATCGTCCAGGAATACCGCGAGGTGATGGGCGTGATCGCCGATCTGCTCGACATCCTGGCGCGTCCGGAACGCATCACCACGATCATCACCGAGGAACTGGGCGCCATCCGCGCCGAGTTCGGCGACGAGCGCCGCTCGCAGATCGAACTGAACGCGACCGAACTCGACACCGAGGACCTGATCACGCCGCAGGACATGGTGGTGACGCTGTCGCATTCCGGCTATATGAAGAGCCAGCCGATTTCCGAGTACCGCGCGCAGAAGCGCGGCGGGCGCGGCAAGCTGGCGACGGCCACCAAGGAAGACGACTGGATCGACACGCTGTTCGTGGCCAACACCCACGACTACATCCTGTGCTTCTCGAACCGTGGCCGCCTGTACTGGCTCAAGGTCTACGAGGTGCCGCAGGGATCGCGCAACTCGCGTGGCCGTCCGATCGTGAACATGTTCCCGCTGGCCGACGGCGAGAAGATCAACGTGATCCTGCCGGTGCGCCAGTTCGACGCCGAGCATTTCATCTTCATGGCCACCGCGCGCGGCACGGTCAAGAAGACCGTGCTGACCGATTTTTCGAACCCGCGCAAGGCCGGCATCATCGCGGTGGACCTCGACGAGGGTGACTTCCTGATCGGCGCGGCCGTGACGGATGGCAAGCATGACGTGATGCTGTTCTCCGACGCCGGCAAGGCCGTGCGCTTCGACGAGAACGACGTGCGCCCGATGGGCCGCCAGGCGCGTGGCGTGCGCGGCATGAATCTCGACGAGAGCCAGTCGGTGATCGCCATGCTGGTGGCGCCGGCAGAGACTGACGCCGCCGACGCTGCCGAAGGCACCGCCGCGCCGGCGGGGAGCGTGCTGACGGCCACCGAGAACGGCTACGGCAAGCGTACGCCGATCAGCGAGTACACTCGACACGGCCGTGGCACCAAGGGCATGATTGCGATCCAGACGAGCGAGCGCAATGGCCGTGTGGTGGCTGCGGCGCTGGTATCGCCCGAGGACGAGATCATGCTGATCACGACCGGCGGCGTGCTGATCCGCACCCGGGTCGCCGAAATCCGCGAAATGGGCCGTGCCACGCAAGGCGTGACGCTGATCAATGTGGACGAGGGGACCCGCTTGTCGGGCCTGCAGCGCATTGTCGAGACCGATGCCGACAACGGTGCGGACGACGACGAGACGGCGGCGGACGACACCACCGGCGCGACCGATGCGGGCGCCACGGACGCGGACGCCAATTCGTAATTTGTTGCAACAACGGGACGGCGGCCGGAACTCGCCAGACGGCCGGCCGGACTAAACGGGACGTATTTTCCAGGGAGTCACAATGCTCAAAACCTATCGACGTATTGCTGTTCTGGCTGCTTTTGCTCCGATGATGATGCTGGCGCAAGGTGCGCACGCTCAGGAAGACAAGGACAAGACGGCGGCCATCAAGGAACTGCTGTCCGTCATGCAGGCCGACCAGGCCGTGAAGGGCCAGGCGGACAACTGGCAGCAGGGCGCCAAGCAGGAAGCGCCGCTGGTGCTGGAGCAGGTGCTGGTCGAGAACAAGACGCTGAACGACAAGCAGAAGCAGGCCGCCGTCGAGAAGCTCAAGAAGAACGGCGCCGTGCAGCGCATGGTGGACGGCGCGGGCACCGCGTTCAACACCGATGGCTTCCGCAAGGACGCCATCCAGGCGCACTACGACGCGTTCGGCAAGTACTACACGACGCAGGAGCTGAAGGACCTGACCACGTTCCTGAAGTCGCCGACGGGCCAGAAGTTCATGCAGAACCAGGGCAAGGCCACCCAGGAAATCTGGGGCTCGATGATGCAGAAGTACGGCCCGCAGGTTGGCAAGTCGATGCGCGACGCCGCCGAGAAGGAAATCACCGCCGCGTCGAAGTAAGCACGCGAAGTGATCGACGGCCGGCCCCGCCGGCTGTTCCCGCCCCGCTCCGGACGCCCCCGGTGTCCAAGGGGCGCGGGTTTTGGGGGATAATGGCTGCCTGGTTCAATCCGGCAGCCATTTTTCTTTTTCCCCATGAACGATCCCCAGAATCCCGCCCTGACCGGCCTGCAACGTTCGCTGGCCGAGCGCGTCTTCAATTTCTCGCCCGGTCCGGCGGCCCTGCCGACGGAAGTCCTGCAGCAGGCCGCCGAGGAAATGCTGTCGTGGCGCGGCACCGGGGTGTCGGTCATGGAGATGAGCCACCGCAGCAAGGAATTCGACAGCATCCACCAGCAGGCGCTGGCGGATCTGCGCGAGCTGCTGCACATTCCGAAGAACTTCCGGATCCTGTTCATGCAGGGCGGGGCCATCGGCCAGAACGGCATCGTGCCGCTGAACCTGGCGGGCCGCGTGAATACCGATAAGCCGCGCACGGACTTCGTGCTGACCGGCACCTGGTCGGTCAAGACCGAGCAGGAGGCGCGGCGCTACAGCGAGGTCAACACGGCGGCGTCGAGCAAGGACCAGAAGTGGCACAAGATTCCGGACGTGAAGTCGTGGAAGCTGTCGGACGATGCCTCGTACGTCCACCTCTGCACCAACGAGACGATCGTCGGCGTGGAGTTCCAGGAGATTCCCGATATCGGCCAGACCGGCGTGCACGACAAGGGCCGCATCGTCGTGGCCGATGCGTCGAGCCACATCCTTTCGCGCCCGATCGACTGGTCGCGCGTGCAGGTGGTCTACGGCGGCGCGCAGAAGAATATCGGCCCGGCCGGCGTGACGATCGTGATCGTCCGTGAAGACCTGATCGGCTTCGCCCACCCGCTGTGCCCCTCGGCGTTCAACTGGCGCCTGGTGGCCGAACATGATTCGATGTACAACACGCCGCCCACCTATGCGATCTACGTCGCCGGGCTCGTGTTCCAGTGGCTCAAGGCCCAGGGCGGCGTGGCCGCGATCGAACAGCGCAATATCGCCAAGGCGCGCATGCTGTACGACTTCCTGGACCAGAGCGACTTCTACCGTAACGAAATCGATCCCAGCTGCCGCTCGCGCATGAACATACCGTTCCTGCTGCGCGACGAATCGCGCAACGAAGCGTTCCTGACCCAGGCGCGCGCGAACGGCCTGGTACAGCTCAAGGGCCACAAGTCCGTGGGCGGCATGCGCGCCAGCATCTACAACGCGATGCCACTCGAAGGCGTTGCCGCGCTGGTGGAGTTCATGCGCGAGTTCGAGCGTACCGCCGCCTGACGGCGGGTTAGCCGACGCCCCGCCGCCCGCGCGCCGGGCAGCGTTGCCCCAGACTTTTCCGAGGCCGCCCCCGCGGGCGCCCCACAGGCCCTGATATGACACAGCAAGACAAGCCCGACGCCAACGGCTCCACGCCGGGACCGAGCCCCCAGGAGCAGGCGCTGTCGGCCGACCTGGCGCCGCTGCGCGACCAGATCGACACCGTCGACCGTGAACTGCTGGCGCTGCTGAACCGCCGCGCGCAACTGGCCCTCGACGTGGGCGAGGTCAAGAAGAAGTACGGCGCGCCGGTGTTCCGTCCCGAGCGTGAATTGCAAGTCATCCGCAAGGTGCAGGGCGCCAATCCCGGCCCGCTGCTTGGCGAAAGCGTGGCGTCGATCTGGCGCGAGGTGATGTCGGCCTGCCGCGGGCTGGAGAAGCCGCTGGAGATCGCGTTCCTCGGCCCGGCTGGCACGTTCTCCGAGCAGGCGCTCTACGCGCATTTCGGCCATGAAGTGTCGGGCGTGCCGTGCCCGAGCATCGACGAGGTGTTCCGCGCGGTGGAAGCCGGCACCGTCGAGTATGGCGTGGTGCCCGTGGAGAACTCCACCGAGGGCGCGGTGTCGCGCACGCTCGACCTGTTCCTGCAGACGTCGCTGAAGATCAGCGGCGAGATCGCGCTGAAGGTGCACCACAACCTGATGGCGGCGACGCCCGACATGCAGGGTGTGACCGTGGTGCGCGCCCACGCGCAGGCCCTGGCCCAGTGCCAGCACTGGCTGACGGCCAACTATCCGCACCTGGAGCGCCAGGCCGTATCGAGCAACGCCGAGGCGGCGCGCATGGCCAGCGAGGACCCCACCGTGGCGGCAATCGCCGGCGAGACGGCGGCCAACCGCTACCACCTGCACATGGTGCGCACGCACATCCAGGACGATCCGCACAACCGCACGCGCTTTGCGGTGATCGGCCGCTACGAAACCGAGCCTTCGGGCAGCGACCAGACGTCGATGATCCTGTCGGTGCCGAACAAGGCGGGCGCGGTCTATCAGTTGCTGGCGCCGCTGGCCGAGAACGGCGTGTCGATGTGCCGCTTCGAGTCGCGTCCGGCGCGCAGCGGTGCCTGGGAGTACTACTTCTATGTCGACGTGGAAGGCCACCAGCACGACCCGTCCGTGGCGCGGGCCATCGAGATGCTGCGCGCCAACGCCGCGTATCTGAAGGTGCTGGGCTCGTATCCGTCGAGCAAGTGACACGCAGGGGAGACACCATGGCAGAGCAGGGCAAGGCGGCCGACTACTTCGGCCCGACCTACGTGCGCAGGATTTCGCCGTACATCGCAGGAAAGCCAATTTCCGAGGTGGCGCGTGAGTTCGGCCTCGACGAGGCGCGCATCGTCAAGCTGGCGTCGAACGAGAATCCGCTCGGCATGCCGGTGTCGGCCAGGGCCGCGCTTGCGGCGGCGGTGGAAGACCTGGGACGCTACCCGGACAGCAACGGCTTCGCGCTGAAGGCCGCGCTTTCGGAAAAATACGATGTCCCGGCCGAATGGCTGACGCTCGGCAACGGCAGCAATGACATTCTGGAGCTGGCCGCGCACGCCCTGGTGCGGGCTGACGAATCGATCGTCTACGCCGAGTATTCGTTCGCGGTGTACGCGCTGGCCACGCAGGAAGTGGGCGCGCGTGCCATCGAGGTGGCTGCGCGCCAGTACGGGCACGATCTCGACGCGATGGCCGCCGCGATTGCCCCGGACACCAAGCTGGTATTCATCGCCAATCCGAACAATCCGACCGGCACCTTCGTGACGGCCGCCCAGATCGAGGCGTTTCTGGCGAAGGTGCCGCCCCATGTGGTGGTGGTGCTCGACGAAGCGTACAACGAGTATCTCGACCCGGCGCAGCAGTATGAATCGGTGGCCTGGGTGCGGAAGTATCCGAACCTGATGGTCTCGCGCACGTTCTCGAAGGCCTACGGCCTGGCCGGCCTGCGCGTGGGCTACGGCGTGGCGCAGCCGCCGCTGACCGATCTGCTGAACCGCGTGCGCCAGCCCTTCAACGTCAATAGCCTGGCCCAGGCCGCGGCGGTGGCCGCGCTCGGAGACGAGGACTTTCTGGCCCGCAGCGCCGCGCTGAACCGGGACGGCAAGGCCCAGCTCGTGGCGGCGTTCGAGCGGCTGGGGCTGGAATACGTGCCATCGTCGGGCAATTTCGTGATGGTGCGCGTGGGCACCGACGATGGCGCGGGCGCCCGTGTCAACCTGGCGATGCTCAGGCAAGGGGTGATCGTACGCCCGGTAGCCAACTACGGCCTGCCGCAGTGGCTGCGCATCACGATCGGTTTGCCGGACGAGAACGCCGCGTGCATCGCGGCGCTCGAGCAGGCGTTGAAGTGAAGAAAGGTCTGAACCCGTGAACGCTCTGCATTTTTCCCGTGTGGTCATCGTCGGCGTCGGGCTGATCGGCGGATCGCTGGCGCTGTCGCTCAAGCGCGCCGGCGTGGTGGGCACCGTGGTCGGCGTGGGCCGCACGGCGGCTTCGCTCGAAAAGGCCGTCAGGCTCGGCGTGATCGACGAGGCCGCCACGTCGCTGGCTGACGCCGCGCGCGGCGCCAGCCTGATCGTGCTGTGCGCGCCCGTGGCCCAGAACTTCGCGCTGCTCCATGCGCTGGAGCCGCACCTGGAGCCCGGCACCATCGTCACGGACGCCGGCAGTACCAAGTCCGACGTGATCATGGCGGCCAAGACCGCGCTCGGCGACAAGGTCGCCCAGTTCGTGCCGGCCCATCCGATTGCCGGGCGCGAGCTGAACGGCGTGGAGGCGGCGCTCAACGACCTGTACCTTGGCAAGAAGGTGGTGCTCTGCCCGCTGCAGGAGAACAGCCGGACCGACGTGGCCGCCGTGCGCGCCATGTGGGAATCGGCGGGTGCCGACTGCCACGTGATGTCCGCCGTGCAGCACGACGCGGTATTCGCATCGGTGAGCCATCTGCCCCACGTGCTGGCCTACGCGCTGGTGGCGCAGGTGGCCAACGCCGAGGACGGCCCGCTGAAGCTCGATTTTGCCGGCGGCGGCTTCCGCGATTTCACCCGGATCGCGGCGTCCTCGCCCGAAATGTGGCGCGACATCTGCGTGGCCAACAAGGACGCCCTGTTGCGCGAGATCGATACTTACGAGGCGGTGCTCGGCTATCTCAAGACCCAGATCAAGGCCGGCGACGGCGACGCGCTGGAACGCGTGTTCAAGCGCGCCAGCGACACGCGCCTGAAATGGGGTGCTGCCCGCGCCAACGCCCTCCATAACGTAGAACCCTGAAAGCCGCCGCGTCCTCGGGCGCGATGGCATGCTGCCAAGACCATGGAACATCTGACCCTCGGACCCCTGACCCGCGCATCGGGCACGGTGCGCCTGCCCGGCTCGAAGAGCATTTCCAACCGCGTGCTGCTGCTGGCGGCACTGGCCACGGGCGAGACCCGCGTGCGCGACCTGCTCGATTCCGACGACACGCGCGTCATGCTCGACGCCCTCAAGGTGCTAGGGGTAGCGTGGCGGCGCGAGGGCGGAGACTGCATCGTCACCGGTGCCGGCGGCCAGTTTCCGAACAAGTCGGCCGACCTGTTCATGGGCAATGCCGGCACGGCCATCCGGCCGCTGACGGCCGCGCTGGCGCTGCAGGGCGGCAGCTACAAGGTCAGCGGCGTGCCGCGCATGCACGAGCGGCCGATCGGCGATCTCGTCGATGGCCTGCTGCAGGTGGGCGCCGCGATCGACTACCTCGGCACGCCCGGCTATCCGCCGCTGCAGATCCGCCCGGCCGACATCCGCATCGACGCGCCGATCCGCGTGCGCGGCGACGTGTCGAGCCAGTTCCTGACCGCGCTGCTGATGACGCTGCCGATGGCGGCGGCGCCGTCGGGGCGAATCGAGATCGAGGTGGTGGGCGAACTGATATCGAAGCCCTACATCGAGATCACGCTGAACCTGCTGGCCCGCTTCGGCATCGTGGTGGAGCGGCAGGGCTGGGAGCGGTTCTTCGTGCCGGCCGGCGCCGAGTACCGCTCGCCGGGCGAGATCTATGTCGAGGGCGATGCCTCGACCGCATCGTATTTTCTTGCGGCCGGCGCCATCGGTGGCGGCCCGGTGCGGGTGGAGGGCGTGGGACTGTCGAGCATCCAGGGCGATGTGCGTTTCGCCGACGCGCTGAACCGCATGGGCGCCAACGTGATGGCTGGTGACAACTGGATCGAGGTGCGCGGCACCGAGCGCGACGATGGCCGGCTGAACGGCATCGAACTCGATTGCAACCACATTCCCGACGCCGCCATGACGCTGGCCGTGGCCGCCCTGTTCGCCGAGGGGACCACGACGCTGACCAATATCGCCAGCTGGCGTGTCAAGGAAACCGACCGCATCGCCGCGATGGCAACCGAACTCCGGAAGCTTGGCGCCGAGGTGGAAGAGGGCGCTGACTACCTGAAAGTGACGCCCCCTTCATCCCCATCGGCCTGGCAGACCCCCGCCGACGGGATTGGCACCTATGATGATCATCGGATGGCCATGTGTTTCTCGTTGGCCGCTTTTGGACCGCTGCCGGTCCGGATCAACGAACCGGGCTGCGTGGCCAAGACGTTCCCGGATTACTTTCCGGTGTTTGCCGGGGTGGCGCGGTAGGCGCGCACGCCGGCCGCTGCCTGATTCTGGATGGTTGCGCAGCGTCTTTTGTGGGGAGCGCCGACTTCGGGAGGCGCCGTTGCCACGCAACCATGGCACCCATCATATCGATTCGACATCAAGTTCGGAAATCAATAGTTTCAAGCTAATTAATAAAGAATGACTATCATCGACGTCATCACCATAGATGGGCCAACCGCGTCTGGCAAAGGCACGGTGGCTCACAAGGTGGCGGATGCCCTTGGCTTCCACCTGCTCGACAGCGGCGCGCTCTACCGGCTGGTGGCGCTGGCCAGCGACCGTGCCAATGTGGACGTGCAGGACGTCGACACCCTTGCCAGGACGGCTTTGCACCTCGACGTAAAGTTTGGCCCGGATCGCGTATGGCTGGCCGGCGAGGAAGTCAGCCAGTTGATCCGCCAGGAGGCGATTGGCAACCGTGCGTCGGCGCTGGCGGTGCACCAGCCGGTCCGTGATGCGTTGACGGCACTCCAGCGCGGCTTCCGCAAGCTGCCGGGACTCGTGGCGGATGGCCGCGACATGGGCACCGTGATCTTCCCGGAGGCCCGCCTCAAGGTGTTCCTGACGGCCAGCGTGGAGGCGCGCGCCCGCAGGCGCTATAAACAATTGATTGATAAGGGTATTTCTGCTAATATCGAAGACCTTTTGCGTGACCTCGAGGCGCGCGACGCGCGGGACCGTTCCCGTGCCGCCGCGCCGCTGCGTCCCGCAGAGGATGCGCAGCGCCTGGACACCTCTGAAATGACGGTGGACGAGGCGGTGACGCAGGTGCTGGAGTGGTATGCCGCCGTGCGCGCAACGCATTGAAGCGCGATAACGGCAGGCGGGCTGCAGCACCGCTGGAGCCCGGACGGCTCGGAAGGATCCGATGTCCGGTGCATTGCAACCTAACCCCGCTGCACTGGCAGACTGAGCGCGATAGTCGTGCCGGCCACTGTATTGCGGATTGCTAACTACGTTTATGTCCGACCTGCAAACTAACGAATCCTTTGCCGCACTGTTCGAGGAATCGATCGCCCGCTCCAACATGAAGGCTGGCGAAGTGATTTCCGCTGAAGTGGTGCGCATCGACCACAACTTCGTGGTCGTCAACGCCGGCCTCAAGTCCGAGGCATTCGTGCCGGTGGAGGAGTTCCTGAACGACCAGGGCGAACTCGAAGTGCAGGCCGGCGACTACGTCTCCGTGGCCATCGACGCACTCGAGAACGGCTATGGCGACACGATTCTCTCCCGCGACAAGGCCAAGCGCCTGGCATCGTGGCTGAACCTCGAGAAGGCGCTGGAAGACGGCGAGATCATCTCGGGTACCGTGACCGGCAAGGTCAAGGGCGGCCTGACCGTCATGGTCAACGGCATCCGCGCGTTCCTGCCCGGTTCGCTCGTCGACGTGCGTCCGATCAAGGACACCACGCCGTACGAAGGCAAGACCCTGGAATTCAAGGTCATCAAGCTCGACCGCAAGCGCAACAACGTCGTGCTGTCGCGCCGCGCCGTGGTGGAAGCCACGCTGGGCGAAGAGCGCCAGAAGCTGATGGAAACGCTGAAGGAAGGCGCGATCGTCAACGGTATCGTCAAGAACATCACCGACTACGGCGCGTTCGTGGACCTGGGTGGCATCGACGGCCTGCTGCACATCACCGACCTGGCCTGGCGCCGTGTCCGCCACCCGAGCGAAGTGCTGTCGGTTGGCCAGGAAATCACCGCCAAGATCCTCAAGTTCGACCAGGAAAAGAACCGCGTCTCGCTGGGCGTGAAGCAACTGGGCGAAGATCCGTGGGTGGGCATCTCGCGCCGTTACCCGCAAGGCACGCGCCTGTTCGGCAAGGTCACGAACCTGACCGACTACGGCGCATTCGTGGAAATCGAAGCCGGTATCGAAGGCCTGGTCCACGTGTCGGAAATGGACTGGACCAACAAGAACGTGGCCCCGTCGAAGGTTGTCCAGCTGGGCGACGAAGTCGAAGTCATGGTTCTGGATATCGACGAAGACAAGCGTCGTATCAGCCTGGGCATGAAGCAGTGCAAGGCCAACCCGTGGGACGATTTCAGCCGCAACCACAAGAAGGGCGACAAGCTGTCGGGCCAGATCAAGTCGATCACCGATTTCGGCGTGTTCATCGGTCTGCCGGGCGGCATCGACGGCCTGGTGCACCTGTCGGACCTGTCGTGGCAGGAGTCGGGCGAAGAAGCCGTGCGCAAGTACAAGAAGGGCGACGAAGTGGAAGCTGTCGTCCTGGGCATCGACGTCGACAAGGAACGCATCTCGCTGGGTATCAAGCAGCTGTCGGGCGATCCGTTCAACAACTTCATCTCGGCCAACGACAAGGGTTCGCTCGTCAATGGCGTGATCAAGGCCGTTGATCCGAAGGGTGCCGTGGTGCAGCTGGCCGACGACGTCGAAGGCTACCTGCGCGCCTCGGAAATCTCCGCCGACCGCGTGGAAGATGCCCGCAACGTGCTGAAGGAAGGCGAGCAGATCACCGCCCTGGTGGTGAACGTGGACCGCAAGTCGCGCAACATCAACCTGTCGATCAAGGCCAAGGACAGCGCAGAGCAGCAGGAAGCGATGCAGAAGTTCCAGGCTGACACCGGCACGGCTGGCACGACCAACCTGGGCGCGCTGCTGAAGGCCAAGCTGGGCCAGGACAACCAGTAATATCCGAGCGCCGCGCGAACAGCGAGACCGCCCATGACCAAGTCCGAGCTCGTCGAAAAACTGGCTGCCCGTTTCCCGCAGTTGCTGCTGCGGGATGCGGACATCTCGGTGAAAACGATTCTCGACGCGATGTCCGAGGCCCTGGCCGATGGCCATCGCATCGAGATCCGTGGCTTCGGCAGCTTTGGTCTGAACCGGCGGCCGCCTCGCGTGGGGCGCAACCCCAAGTCCGGCGAACGCGTGCTGGTGCCCGAGAAACGGGTGCCGCACTTCAAGGCGGGCAAGGAGTTGCGCGAACGGGTGGATCGTCCGGCCGGGCCGCAGGCTGGCGTCATGGCCGCCAACGGCCAGGCGTCGCACGGCAAGGCCGGGTCGATGTCGGCATCGTCCGCCGTGCAGTCCACTTCGGTGGGGCTGCACGAGGATAGCCAGCTCAATCTGGTCCGCTCGTAGCCTGCTCTGAAGTACTGCAGTCTCTGGAAGGCGCTCCCCCGGGAGCGCCTTTCTTCGTTTACGCCCCCGTTACGGCGCCGTAATGGAGGCCAACTATGCGCGAAAGCGACGAATAAGCGACCAATGGTTACCGTTTGGCCGAAGTGATTCCGCTACAATGCCGGGAATCCGTCGCCCGGGCCCCGCTGCGCAATTGCCGGCCGGGTCTCCGCTCTCGTTCCGATGGCCCTCACCGCATGAAACTTGTCGCCTGGATCTTCCGCATCGTCCTGTTCGTCCTGTTGTTCGTGCTGGCGCTGCGCAATACCGCCGATGCCGACCTCCAGTTGTTCTTTGGCGCGGTCTGGCATGCGCCGCTGATCCTGATCCTGCTGGCCGCCTTTGGGCTGGGCATTCTGGCGGCGCTGGCGTCGGTGGCGCCGGGCCTGATGCGCCAGCGCATGGAAGCCGCACGGCTGCGCCGCGCCCTGAACCAGGTGCGCGCCGCAACGGCGCCTGTCGATCCCGTGCCGCCAGAGGCCAAGCCGGGCGTCCCCTATAACGTAGTCGGCCCGAAAGTCTGATCCATGATGTTTGAAACCTGGTGGCTGCTTGCGCTGCCACTTGTCTTTGGCCTTGGCTGGATGGCGGCGCGGTTCGACCTGCGCCAGTTGATCAGCGAGCAGGGCGCGCTGCCCCGTTCGTATTTCAAGGGCCTCAATTTCCTGCTCAACGAGCAGCCGGACCAGGCGATCGACGCCTTCGTCGAGGTGGCCCGGCTCGATCCCGAGACCACGGAGTTGCACTTCGCACTCGGCGCGCTGTTCCGCCGCCGGGGCGAAACCGAGCGTGCGATCCGCGTGCACCAGAACCTGGCCACGCGTCCTGACCTGCCCGAGCCCGAACGTGAGCACGCACTCTATGAACTGGGGCAGGACTACCTGCGCGCCGGCCTGCTCGACCGCGCCGAGGAATCGCTGCGCCGGCTGATGTCGGGGCCGTACGCGGCGTCGGCCAAGCGGGTATTGCTGGAGCTGTACGAAGTCGAGAAGGAATGGCTCAAGGCCATCGACGCCGCCCGGGAACTGCAGACGCTGGAACAGAAGGACTACCGCGTGCAGATCGCGCAGTTCTGCTGCGAACTGGCGCAGGACGCGCTGCAGAAGAAAAAACCCGAGGACGCCATCGCCTGGCTGGGCCGCGCCCGCGAGGAAAACCCCGCCAACGTGCGCGCCCCGATCCTGCTGGGCGACGTGGCGGCCGCCGCCGGCGACCTGCCGGGCGCGCTGCAGCACTGGCTCGCCATCGAGAGCCAGGATGCCGCCTACCTGCCGCTGGTGGCCGACCGCGTGGTCAAGGCCTATGGCGCGCTGGGCGAGCAGGGCAAGGCGCTGGATTGGCTGCGGGGGCTGCTCAAGGGCAACCTGGCGCCGGAACTGCTCGATACCGCGTACAAGACCGAACTCGAGGTCAATGGTCCGGAGGGGGCCACGGCCCTGATGCGCGAGCAACTGCGCCGTCAGCCATCGCTGCTGGCGCTGACCAGGTATTTCGAAGCCCAGGCCGCGGGCCAGGCGGCGGACGGCACGGGCGCGCCCGACGCCCAGTCGCAGGAAACCGCCGCCATCCGCGATCTTCTGCAACTTCGCACGCGTAATCTGGCGCGCTACACCTGCCGCGAGTGCGGTTTCAGGGCGCGCCTGTTCTATTGGCAATGCCCCGGCTGCAATCGCTGGGAGACGTATGCGCCACGCCGTTCCGAAGCGCTTGGCTAGGTCATCTGAGGCAAACGCCACCGTTCTGGACCTTCAGCAATGAAAATCACGATTATCGGCAGCGGCTATGTGGGTCTGGTGACCGGCGCCTGCCTGGCAGAGCTTGGCAATGCTGTGTTCTGCCTCGATGTGGATGAGCGCAAGATCGCGCTGCTCAACGCCGGCGGCGTGCCGATCTACGAGCCGGGCCTCAAGGAATTGATCGACCGCAACCGCGCGGCGGGCCGGCTGACGTTTTCGACCGATGTGGCGGCCAGCGTCGAGCATGCCGACGTGCAGTTCATCGCCGTGGGCACGCCGCCCGACGAGGACGGCTCGGCCGACCTGCAGTACGTGTTGGCGGCCGCGCGCAATATCGGCCGGCACATGACCGGCTTCAAGGTCGTGGTGGACAAGTCGACGGTCCCGGTGGGCACCGGCGACCGCGTCAGCGCGGCCATCCGCGAGGAACTGGCTGCACGGGGGCTGGAGGACCTGCAGTACTCGGTTGTGTCGAACCCGGAGTTTCTCAAGGAGGGCGCGGCCGTCGAGGATTTCATGCGGCCCGACCGCATCGTGCTGGGCTGCGCGCCCGATGCGTCCGGCCGGCACGCGCAGGCGATCATGCGCCAGCTCTACGCGCCGTTCAACCGCAACCATGAACGCACCTTCTATATGGATGTACGCTCGGCGGAATTCACCAAGTACGCCGCCAACTCGATGCTGGCCACGCGCATCTCGTTCATGAACGAGCTGGCAAACCTGGCTGACGAAGTGGGTGCCGACATCGAACTGGTGCGCCTGGGCATCGGCTCGGACCCGCGCATTGGCTACAGCTTCCTCTACGCGGGCGCCGGCTACGGCGGCTCGTGCTTCCCCAAGGACGTGCAGGCGCTGATGCGCACCGCCAGCGACCACGGCAAGCCGATGCGCGTGCTCGAGGCCGTGGAGCGCGTCAACAACGCCCAGAAGCAGGTGCTGGGCGACAAGGTGGTGCGCCGCTTCGGCGAGGACCTGAGCGGCCGCACGTTCGGCGTCTGGGGCCTGGCGTTCAAGCCCAATACCGACGACATGCGCGAGGCACCCTCGCGCGTGCTGGCCCGTGAACTGGTGTCGCGCGGCGCGGCGCTGCGGGTGCACGATCCCGTGGCCATGGCCGAAGCCCGCCGCGTGATCGAGCAGGACCTGGCCGGCACTCCCGGCGGCATGGCGCGGGTGCAGTTCTGCGAGGCGCAGATGGACGTGCTGGACGGCGCCGATGCGCTCGTGATCGTGACCGAATGGAAGGTGTTCCGCAGCCCCGATTTCGCGCAGATCCGCAAGCTGCTGAAGACGCCGGTCATCATCGACGGCCGCAACCTCTATGAACCCGATGCCATGGCGCAGGCCGGCATCGAATACCACGCGATCGGGCGCTCCAACGCCGCGTCCTGATCCCGTTGGCACCGTAAAGGACAGTTCATGAGCAAGAACACGATTCCGCTGGAGCAGATCCGCCAGGCCCAGGTGCTGGTGGTGGGCGACATGATGCTGGACCGCTACTGGTTCGGCGACGTGCACCGCATCTCGCCCGAAGCGCCGGTGCCGGTGGTGCAGATCAAGCGCAGCGACGAACGTCTGGGCGGCGCGGCCAACGTGGCCCGCAACGCCGCGGCGCTGGGCGCGCGGGTCGGCATGCTGGGCGTGGTCGGCGACGACGAGCCCGGCCGCACGCTGGAGACGCTGCTCGCCGCCAGCGACGTGCAGCCCTACCTGCACCACGACAAATCGCTGAACACCACGATCAAGCTGCGCGTGGTGGCGCACCAGCAGCAACTGCTGCGGGTGGATTTCGAGAACGCCCCGGCCAGCGAAGTGCTGGCTTCGGTACAGGACCGCTACAACGCGCTGGTCAACGATTACCAGGTGCTGGTGCTGTCTGACTACGGCAAAGGCGGGCTCACGCACGTGGGCCGCATGGTGGAGGCCGGCCGCGCGGCCGGCCGGACCGTGCTGATCGACCCGAAGGGCGACGACTACTCGCGCTATCGCGGCGCCACGCTGATCACGCCGAACCGCTCCGAAATGCGCGCCGTGGTCGGTGCGTGGAAGACCGAGGCCGACCTGACGATCCGCGCGCAGAACCTGCGCCGCGACCTGCAGCTCGAAGCACTGCTGCTGACCCGCTCGGAAGAG
This sequence comes from Cupriavidus agavae, assembly GCF_004217045.1. GTDB lineage: Bacteria > Pseudomonadota > Gammaproteobacteria > Burkholderiales > Burkholderiaceae > Cupriavidus > Cupriavidus agavae. The sequence goes on along the minus strand of NZ_SGXM01000001.1, from coordinate 2,066,056 downwards.
GGCATGACGCTCTACACCGAGGCCGAGGTGCTCCATGTCTCGGCCCAGGCGCGCGAAGTCTATGATGTATCGGGGGCCGGCGACACCGTGATTGCCACGCTGGCCGCCATGCTCGGCGCCGGCGTGCCGCTCAAGGAAGCCGTGCAGCACGCCAACCGCGCCGGCAGCATCGTTGTCGGCAAGCTCGGCACCGCCGTCGTCAGTTATTCCGAATTGTTCGGCGCCGCCTGAGGCGCGCCACAGCCAGATACCGCCATGACCATCATCGTGACCGGCGCCGCCGGCTTTGTCGGCAGCAACCTAGTCAAGGGCCTCAACGACCGCGGCGAGAGCGACATCGTCGCCGTGGACAACCTCACGCGCGCCGAGAAGTTCAACAACCTCGTCGATTGCGAAATCGCCGACTATCTCGACAAGACCGAGTTCGTGGAGCGCTTCCGGCGCGGCGATTTCGGCCGTGTCCGTGCGGTGTTCCATGAGGGCGCGTGTTCCGACACCATGGAGACCGACGGCCGCTACATGATGGAGAACAACTACCGCTACACGCTGGCGCTGATGGAGGCCTGCCTGGAGCAGGGCACGCAGTTCCTGTATGCGTCGTCGGCGGCTACTTATGGCGCTTCTACGATGTTCCGCGAGGACCGGGAGTACGAGAAGCCGCTGAACGTCTACGGCTACTCGAAGTTCCTGTTCGACCAGGTGGTGCGCCGCCGCCTGCCGTCGGCGCTGTCACAGATCGTCGGCTTCCGCTATTTCAACGTCTACGGCCCGCGCGAGTATCACAAGGGCCGCATGGCTTCGGTGGCGTTCCACCATTTCAACCAGTTCCGTGCCGAAGGCACCGTGAAGCTGTTCGGCGAGTACAACGGCTACGCCCCGGGCACGCAGAGCCGCGATTTCGTCTCGGTGGAAGACGTGGTCAAGGTCAACCTGTACTTCCTCGACCATCCCGGGAAGTCCGGCATCTTCAACCTGGGCACGGGGCGTTCGCAGCCGTTCAACGATATCGCCGTCTCGGTGGTCAATGCGCTGCGCGAGGCTGACGACAAGCCGCCGCTCTCGCTCGACGAGATGGTGCAGGAAGGGCTGGTCGAGTACGTGAAGTTTCCCGATGCGCTGCGCGGCAAGTACCAGTGCTTCACGCAGTCCGATGTCTCGCGCCTGCGTTCGGCCGGCTACGACGCACCGTTCCTGACCGTGCAGGAAGGCGTGACGCGTTACTGCAAGTGGCTGATGGAACGTAGCTGAGCCGGAATGCTGTGGCGGGAGCGCGACGCCGGCCGTCGCTTTGCGCCCGTGAATCTCGTAGAAATTCTGGGAGTGCAACGCTCCTATTGCAGTTCGGACACATAAGCGCGCGGGAGTTGTGAACTTGTGTGTCCGGCCGTTTCTGTCGTCCGCTCGGACTCCTATCCTGATCGTCCCGCTGCCATCCGGTGGCGGGTTGAATCCAACGGAAAAGGAGTTCCTGATGCAAAAGACGTTCGTATCCCTGCTGTCCGAAATGGCCGACGCCGCGCGTGGCGGCTGCCGGCGTGTGGCCGTGGCCTTCGGCGCCGCGCTGGCCATGCTGGCGATGGGCCCCGCGTGCGCCGCGATCGATATCAATGCGGCCGACGAGTCGGCATTGACCTCGGTCAAGGGTATCGGCCCGGCCACCGCCAAACGCATCCTCGACGAGCGGACGAAGCACGGCGCGTTCAAGGACGCCATCGACCTCGCGGACCGCGTGCCGGGCGTGGGGCCGAAATCGGCAGCCAACCTCGAAGCCGCAGGCTTGACCTTCGGCAAGGCCGCCGCGCCAACGCCGGCCCGGGCGGCGCCCCAGGCGGCCCAGACTGCGCCGGCACCGGCCGCGAAGGCGCCGGCCCAGAAGCCCGCCGCCCGCTGACCTGCCCGCAGGGTGTGGGCGGTCAACACACCGACCCTGGTATGCGTTGTGCTTGGCTGGCATCGGTGCCGCGCCGGTGCCGTTTTGCACGGCGCAGGGTGCGCGGTATCATCCGCATCGCCGCTCCGGCCCCGCATGGGATCCGCCGGAGCCGATGACAACACAACACGACACAACAGACCAGCACGGGCGTACCGCTGACAGGGAGAGAACAAGATGGCGAATGGCCAGGACAGTACCGACGACGGGAGTTTCCTGCCGACATGGCGGCTCAAGACCACGGGTGTGATCGGGCCCGACGAACGGCTGCCGGCCGGGCAGACGCTGCTCGCGGGCATCCAGCACGTGGTGGCGATGTTTGGCTCCACGGCGATTGCGCCGATCCTGATGGGCTTCCATCCCAATATCGCCATCCTGTTTTCGGGCATCGGCACCCTGCTGTTCTTCCTGTGCGTGCGCGGCCGGGTGCCGAGCTACCTGGGTTCGAGCTTCGCGTTCATCGCCGTGGTGATTGCCGCTACCGGCTATGCGGGTAGCGGCCCCAACCCGAATATTCCGGTGGCGCTGGGCGGCATCATCGCGGCCGGGGCGCTGTACACCGTGATCGGGCTCGTCGTGCAGGCGGTAGGTTACTCGTGGGTGGAGAAGCTGATGCCGCCGGTGGTCACGGGCGCCATCGTCGCGGCGATCGGGCTGAACCTGGCGCCGGTGGCCGTGAAGGCCGTCAGCGGTGCGCCGCTCGACACCTGGGTGGGCCTGCTGACCGTGCTGGCTGTTGGCCTCATCGCGGTGCGCGCGCCCGGCATGCTGGGACGCCTGCCGGTGCTGCTGGGCGGGCTGGCCGGTTACCTGGCTTACTTCGTCGCTACCAATGTGATGGGCATGGGCAAGGCCATCGATTTCTCTGGCGTGGCGGCGGCGAGCTGGTTCGGCATGCCGGAATTCACCACGCCGGTGTTCGAATTCAATGCCATGCTGCTGATAGCGCCGGTGGCCATCGTGCTGGTGGCCGAGAACCTGGGCCACATCAAGGCAATCGGGGTGATGACGGGCCGCAATCTCGATCCGTACATCGGCCGCGCGTTCATCGGCGATGGCGTGGCGACGATGCTGTCCGCCTCGGGCGGCGGCACGGGCGTGACCACCTACGCCGAGAACATGGGCGTGATGGCGGTGACCAAGATCTACTCGACGCTGATTTTCGTCGTGGCCGCTGCCGTGGCGATTCTGCTCGGGTTCTCGCCGAAGTTCGGCGCGCTGATCCTGACCATTCCCGGTCCGGTGATCGGCGGGCTGACCATCGTCGTGTTCGGCCTGATCTCGGCCACGGCGGGGCGCATCTGGGTGCAGAACCACGTCGATTTCTCGAGTTCGCGCAACCTGATCACCGTGGGCGCCACGCTGACCGTGGCCGCTGGCGACCTGACGCTGAAGCTCGGCGGCATGACGCTGGGCGGTATCGGTACCGCCACGTTTGGCGCCATCCTGCTCTACCACCTGCTCGGCAAGGGGCGGGAGGAGGAGCAGGGCCTGACCCACTGACCCACCGCGTCATTGGCGCGGGCCGGCCGGGCCGGAATGGCCCGGCGCCCGGTGCGGGTAAGGTGGGTGGATTACAATGGCCGACGAATACTGACGACCCCGCACCATGGCCTATAAAACGATTGAAGACACCATCGGCAACACGCCGCTGGTCAGACTGCAACGCATTCCCGGTGCCGCCATCGAGGCGCGCGGCAACGTGATTCTCGGCAAGCTCGAGGGCAACAACCCGGCTGGCTCCGTCAAGGACCGGCCGGCGCTGTCGATGATCAGCCGTGCCGAGGCGCGCGGCCGCATCAAGCCCGGCGACACGCTGATCGAGGCGACGTCCGGCAATACCGGCATTGCGCTGGCCATGGCCGCGGCGGTACGCGGCTATCGGATGGTGCTGATCATGCCCGAGGACCTGAGCCTTGAGCGCCGCCAGAGCATGGCTGCCTATGGCGCCGAGATCATCCTGACGCCGGTCAAAGGCGGCATGGAGTACGCGCGGGACCTGGCCGATGCCATGGAGCGCGAAGGCAAGGGCGTTATCCTCGACCAGTTCGCCAATCCGGACAATCCGCTCGCGCACTACGAGACCACCGGCCCCGAACTGTGGCGCGATACCGAGGGCCGCATCACGCACTTTGTGTCCGCCATGGGCACGACCGGCACCATCACGGGCGTGTCACGCTATCTCAAGGAACAGAATTCCGCCATCCAGATCATCGGCGCCCAGCCCGCGGAGGGCTCGCGTATTCCGGGCATCCGCAAGTGGCCGGAAGCCTATCTGCCGAAGATCTACGATGACAAGCTGGTCGACCGCCAGGAGCCGGTGACGCAGGCCGATGCCGAACACATGGCGCGCCGCATGGCTCGGGAAGAGGGAATTTTCTGCGGAATCTCGGCGGCGGGCGCGCTGTGCGTGGCGCTGCGCGTGGCAGAGGAAGTGGAGAACGCCACGATCGTGTTCGTGGTCTGCGATCGGGGCGATCGGTATCTATCGACGGGCGTGTTTCCGGCTTGATGGGTTCTTTCCCCTTTCCCGCCGCTTGCGGGAGAGGGGAGCACATCTCCACCGGCGTCAGCCCATCGCCGCCTTCACCGCTTCTCCAAGCTGGTACACCGACAGCGCGTAGAAGAAGCTCCGGTTGTACCGCGTCAGCACATAGAAATTGCGCAGCCCGATCATGTACTCCACGGGCTGGTCCGGCGTCGGCAGATCCACCACCAATACCCCGGTTTCCCCTTCGCGTTGCAGGTCGATCGGCTCGTCCACGCGCAGTCCGGCGCGCGTGAGCTGGTTCAGCGTGCGGGTCGGCCACGGCTCGCCGTCGGCGGCTGCCGCAGCCACGCCCAGGCTGCCGGCGTCGCTGGCAATGCGCCACGCCACCGGGCGGCCCGCCTCCCATCCATGTAGCTGCAGGAAGCGCCCGACGCTGCCAATCGCGTCGGTCGGGCTGTTGCGCAGGTCCACATGGCGGTCGCCGTCATAGTCGACGGCATACTCGCGCAGGCTCGTGGGCATGAACTGCGGAATGCCCACCGCGCCGGCGTAGGAGCCGAGCACCGAGAACACGTCGGTCTTCGTGTCGCGGCACCAGAGCAGGTAGTCGGCCAGTTGGTCTCGGAACAGCTTGGTGCGGGCGGCCCGGTTGGGGGTGTCCGGATAGTCGAAGGCCAGCGTCGACAGCGAATCGATCACGCGGAACGTGCCCATGTCCCGGCCGTAGATCGTTTCAACGCCGATGATGCCGACGATGACCGAGGCCGGCACGCCGAACTCGGCCTCGGCGCGGCGCAGGGTTTCGCGGTTCTGCTGCCAGAAGCGGACGCCGGCGTTGATGCGGATTGGCTCGATGAAGCGCGAGCGATAGGCGCGCCAGCTTTTCTTGCCCGGCGTCGTCGGCGGCATGATCAGCCGCGACACGGTTGCCGAGTACACGGCCTGGCCAAAATACGATTCGAGTTCGGCGCGCGGGAAGCCGTTGCGGGCCACCATCTCGTCGATGAACGCACGCGCATGCGGATGATTCTGGTAGCGGCCCGGTTCGATTTCCTCTTCCCGGACGCTCACGCGGCGCTTGCCGGCGGCAAGCAGGCTGGGAGAAACGCCGCACAGTCCCAATGCGGCAGCGGTGAGTGCGGCGCCCAGCAGCGGGCGGCGCAGGGAGCGCTGTTGGTCGGTCATGTTGTCCTTTGCAAGTCGGGTCCGAGTATAGCGGAAGGGCTACCGCTGACGCCCCGCGGCGCGCGCTGAGCGCGGGCACGTCCTGTGCTAACGTAACGTCTGGAGACAAACTTGACCCGCAAACGACAATGCCAACGGGCTACTACACGCATCCGTCGTTCCTGTTGCACGAGATGGGACATTTCCATCCCGAGTGCCCGGAACGGCTGCAGGCCATCGAGGACCATCTGATTTCGCATGGGATGGATGGCCTGCTCGACCGGCGCGAGGCCCCGGCCGCCACCGAGGACCAGATCGAGCGCGTGCACCGGCCCGAGTACGTGGCCAGCCTGAGCGGCAACAGCCCCTCGACGGGCTATTTCCCGATCGATCCCGATACGTCGATGAACTGCCACACGCTGTCCGCCGCCACCCATGCGGCCGGCGCGGCCGTGGCGGCGACCGATGCGGTGATGGCCGGCGAGATCGAGAACGCGTTCTGCTGCGTGCGTCCGCCCGGCCACCACGCCGAACCGGACCGCGCCATGGGCTTCTGTTTCTTCAACAACGTGGCCATCGCGGCGCGCCACGCGCTGGAGGCCCACGGGCTGGCACGCGTGGCCGTGGTCGATTTCGACGTGCACCACGGTAACGGTACGGAATCGGCATTCCGCGACGATCCCCGCGTCATGATGTGCAGTTTCTTCCAGCATCCCTTCTATCCTTACAGCGGTACCGAGCATCTGGCGACCAACATGTCGAACATCCCGCTGCCGGCCTATACCAACGGAATGGCCGTACGCGAGGTGGTGGAAACGATCTGGCTGCCGCGCCTCAACGAGTTCAAGCCGGAGATGCTGTTCATTTCGGCCGGCTTCGATGCGCACCGCGAGGATGACCTCGGACAGATGGGGCTGGTGGAACAGGACTACGCCTGGATCACGGAGCAACTGGTGCAGTTGGCACGGACCCACGCCCAGGGCCGCATCGTGAGCTGTCTGGAAGGCGGCTATAACCTCAGCGCGCTGGCGCGCAGTGTATCGGCCCATCTCAAAGTGCTGATGGAGGCTTGACCTGCGCTGCAAATGACTTTTGCGTCATTTACGTGCGTTCTATATGACGCTAACGCATAACGCCATCGTAAAAATCTCGTTTGAGGTATGAAGCGGATCGCATAAAATGCGGGCTTCATAAAAATAAGTACGGCAACAACGCAGGAGACCCCGCGCTGTTGCCGTTTTTTCGTTTTCCAATGATCGAATTGCAAGGGCTGTCGCAGCGGTTCCCCGGCGGGTCGGGGGAAGTGCACGCGCTGCGTGATGTCAGCCTCTCCATCGCCGCCGGTGAAGTCTTCGGCATCATCGGCCGGAGCGGCGCCGGCAAGAGCACGCTGGTGCGCGCCATCAACCTGCTGAACCGGCCCACGAGCGGCCGCGTGATCGTGGCCGGCCAGGACCTGACCGCGCTGGGCAAGGCGCCGCTGCGCGCCGCGCGGCGCGAGATCGGCATGATCTTCCAGCATTTCAACCTGCTGTCGTCGCGCACGGTCTATGACAACGTGGCGCTGCCGCTGGAACTGGCGGGCAAGTCGAAGCAGGAGATCGCCGCCACGGTGGAGCCGCTGCTCGAACTGGTGGGCCTGTCCGCGCTGCGCGACCGCTTTCCGGCGCAGATCAGCGGCGGCCAGAAGCAGCGCGTCGGCATTGCCCGCGCGCTGGCCAGCAAGCCCAAGGTGCTGCTGTCGGACGAGGCCACCTCGGCACTCGATCCCGAGACCACGCGCTCGATCCTCGAACTGCTCAAGCAGATCAACAAGGAACTGGGGCTGACCATCGTGATGATCACGCACCAGATGGAAGTGATCAAGCAGGTCTGCGACCGCGTGGCCGTGCTGGAAGCCGGGCAGGTGGTGGAAACCGGCCGGGTGATCGACGTATTCCTGCGGCCGCAGCATGAGGTCACGCGCGCCATGATCGGCGACGTGATCGCGCAGGAGCTACCCGCCAGCGTGCTCAAGCGCGTGGAAAGCCGGCTCGGCAATGGCCGCGATCACGTCTACCGGCTGGCCTTCACGGGCGACAACGTCGACCAGCCGGTGCTCGCGCAGGCCATCCGACAGCATGGGCTCGATTTCAATATCCTGCACGGCCATATCGACGAGATCCAGGGCCAGGCTTTCGGCTCGCTGGCGATCATGGCCACGGGGGACCCGGCCAGCGTGCGCGCGGCCATGGATTATCTGCAGACACAAGGCGTAGTGGTGGAGGAGCTCGAACATGTGGTCTGAAATGCTCGACCTCTTTCTTTCGTCGTTCTACGAGACGCTGCTGATGGTGTGCATCTCCGGCGTGGTGGGCTCGCTGCTGGGCGTGCCGCTGGGCGTGCTGCTGCACCTGACCAACAACGGTGGCGTGCTGTCCCACCCGCTGTTCAACCGCACCATCGGCGTGGTGGTGAACGCGGTGCGCTCGATCCCGTTCATCATCCTGCTGGTGGTGGTGATTCCGTTCACGCGCTTCATCGTGGGCTCGTCGATCGGCACCACGGCGGCCATCGTGCCACTGACCATCGCCGCCGTGCCGTTCATCGCGCGCCTGGTGGAAGCGGCGCTGCGCGAGGTGGACAAGGGCCTCGTGGAGGCGGCGCAGTCGATGGGCGCCACCACGCGCCAGATCGTCTGGAAGGTGCTGCTGCCCGAGGCCATGCCGGGCATCGTGGCGGGCCTGACCATCACGTTCGTAAGCCTGGTTGGCTATTCGGCGATGGCCGGCGCCATTGGCGGCGGCGGGCTGGGCGACCTGGGCATCCGCTACGGGTACCAGCGCTATATCACCGAGATCATGGTCGCCGTGGTGCTGATCCTGATCGTGTTCGTGCAGGCGGTGCAGAGCTTCGGCGACTGGCTTGTCCGCCGGATCAGCCACCGCTAGGCATCGCTGATTCTTTAGTTTCTACAGGGAAAACGGGGTAAATCGAAATGCAACGTCGTAATGTGCTGAAGAGCGCTGCGGTACTGGCGCTGGGTGTGGCGGTTTCGGGTGGCGTGTTCGCACAGGAGAAGCCGATCAAGGTGGGCGTGACCGGTGGTCCGCACGCGCAGATCATGGAACAGGTCAAGAAAGTGGCGGCCAAGGACGGCCTGAACATCCAGCTCGTGGAGTTCAGCGACTATATCCAGCCGAACGCCGCGCTGGCCGCTGGCGACCTCGATGCCAACAGCTACCAGCACCTGCCGTACCTCGAAGCCCAGATCAAGGATCGCGGCTACAAGTTCACGCACGTGGCCTTCACGGTGACGTTCCCGATGGGCGTCTACTCGAAGAAGATCAAGTCGCTGGACCAGGTGAAGCAGGGCGCCCGCATTGGCGTGCCGAACGATCCCACCAACGGCGGCCGTGGCCTGCTGCTGCTGCAGGCCAAGGGCCTGATCAAGCTGCGCGCCGACGCCGGCCTCAAGGCCACGCCGCTGGATATCGTCGAGAACCCGAAGAAGATCAAGATCGTGGAACTGGACGCCGCCCAGCTGCCGCGCTCGCTGGACGACCTCGAGGCTGCCGCGATCAACGGCAACTATGCCGAGTCAGCAGGCCTGTCGCCCACGCGTGACGCCATCGCCACCGAAGGCCCCAAGGGTCCGTACGCGAACCTGATCGCCATCCGCGAGGCCGACAAGAACAAGCCGTGGGTGGCCAAGCTCGTGAAGGCCTACCATTCGCCCGAAATCAAGCAGTACGTGCAGACCACCTTCAAGGAATCGGTCATTACGGCCTGGTAAGTTCTAGGGGTTTTCATCCAGACACTGGGCGCGCGGGGCATCCTGCGGCACAATGTGTGGGGATTTTTCGAGTTGCCGGCTATGCCCGGCAATTCTTTGTCTATAAAATAGTACGATCGTTCGAAAATCAAAAGCGCCGCCACCCCGGTGGTTATAATGGCGAGCGATTCAAAACTTTGGACTATCAGCTATCAGTGGAGTGAGCGCATGAAAGTACTCGTCGCAGTCAAGCGGGTGGTGGACTACAACGTCAAGGTCCGCGTGAAGTCGGATGGCTCGGGTGTCGACCTGGCCAACGTCAAGATGAGCATGAACCCGTTCGACGAAATCGCCGTGGAAGAGGCCGTGCGCCTGAAGGAAGCCGGCGTCGTCACCGAGGTGGTTGCCGTATCGTGCGGCGTGGCGCAATGCCAGGAAACGCTGCGTACCGCGATGGCCATCGGTGCCGATCGCGGCATCCTGGTGGAATCCGCCGAAGACCTGCAGCCGCTGGCCGTGGCCAAGCTGCTCAAGGCCCTGGTGGACAAGGAACAGCCGCAGCTGGTGATCCTCGGCAAGCAGGCGATCGACGACGATTCGAACCAGACCGGCCAGATGCTGGCTGCGCTGGCTGGCCTGCCGCAGGCAACGTTCGCCTCGAAGGTCGTGGTGGCGGATGGCAAGGCATCGGTGACCCGTGAAGTCGACGGCGGCCTGGAAACACTGTCTGTCAAGCTGCCGGCCGTGGTGACCACCGACCTGCGCCTGAACGAGCCGCGCTACGTGACGCTGCCGAACATCATGAAGGCGAAGAAGAAGCCGCTGGAAACCGTCAAGCCGGAAGATCTCGGCGTGGACGTGAAGCCGCGCCTGTCGACCGTGAAGGTCGTCGAACCGGCCAAGCGCAGCGCTGGCCAGATGGTCCCGGACGTGGCCACGCTGGTACAGAAGCTGAAGTCGGAAGCCAAGGTCATCTGAGCGCGGGGAGATAGAACATGACTGCACTTGTCATTGCTGAACACGACAACCAATCGATCAAGGCCGCCACGCTGAACGCCGTGACGGCAGCCACCCAGTGCGGTGGCGATGTCCACGTGCTGGTGGCTGGCTCGAATGCCCGCGCCGCCGCCGATGCCGCCGCGAAGATCGCGGGCGTGGCCAAGGTCCTGCTGGCCGACGCACCGTACTTCGCCGATGGCCTGGCCGAGAACGTGGGCGACCAGATCCTGGCCATCGCCAGCGACTACTCGCACATCCTGGCCCCGGCGACCGCCTCGGGCAAGAACATCCTGCCGCGCGTGGCCGCCAAGCTGGACGTGGCCCAACTGTCGGACATCACCAAGGTGGATTCGCCCGACACGTTCGAGCGTCCGATCTACGCCGGCAACGCGATTGCCACGGTGAAGTCGGCCGACAAGATCAAGGTCATCACCGTGCGCGGCACGGCGTTCGACCCGGCTGCCGCCGAAGGCGGCTCGGCTGCGGTGGAAACGCTGCCGGCCGTGGCCGATGCGGGCATCTCGCAATTCGTGTCGCGTGAAGTGACCAAGAGCGACCGTCCGGAGCTGACCGCCGCCAAGATCATCGTCTCGGGTGGCCGTGGCGTGGGCTCGGGCGAGAACTACACGAAGGTGCTGACCCCGCTGGCCGACAAGCTCGGCGCGGCCATGGGCGCCTCGCGTGCGGCAGTCGATGCCGGCTTCGTGCCGAACGACTACCAGGTGGGCCAGACCGGCAAGATCGTGGCCCCGCAGCTGTACATCGCCGTCGGTATCTCCGGCGCGATCCAGCATCTGGCCGGCATGAAGGATTCCAAGGTGATCGTGGCGATCAACAAGGACGCGGAAGCCCCGATTTTCTCGGTGGCGGACTACGGCCTGGTGGGCGACCTGAACACCGTGGTGCCGGAACTGGTGGCCGCACTGGGCTGATCGACAGCCCGCCCAAGCCGGATCTTCCACTTCCCTGGATGATCCGGCCGGGACAGAAGAACAAGAAGCCGTTCCGGGTATCCCGCGAGCGGCTTTTTTACAGATCAGGAGACGTCGATGACCTACCGTGCACCGCTCAAGGACATGCTGTTCGCCATGAACGAACTGGCCGGCCTTGCGCAATTGAGCCAGCTCCCCGGTTACGAGGATGCCACCCCCGACACCGCGCAAGCCATTCTGGAAGAAGCCGCGCGCTTCAACGAGGAAGTGGTCGCGCCGCTGAACCGCGCCGGCGATCTCGATCCGAGCAGTTGGAAGGATGGCGAAGTCACCACCACGCCCGGCTTCAAGGACGCTTTCCGCCAATTCGGCGAGGGTGGCTGGCAGGGTGTGCTGCATCCGGCCGATTTTGGCGGCCAGGGCCTGCCCAAGCTGGTGGCCACGCCGTGCAACGAGATGTTGAACGCGGCCAACCTGTCGTTCGCGCTGTGTCCGCTGCTGACCGATGGCGCCATCGAGGCGCTGCTGACTGCGGGCACCGACGCCCACAAGCAGGCGTTCCTGCCCAAGCTGATTTCGGGCGAGTGGACGGGCACGATGAACCTGACCGAGCCGCAAGCCGGCTCGGACCTGGCCGCGGTGCGCACGCGCGCCGAGCCGCAGGGCGACGGCACCTACAAGATTTTCGGCACCAAGATCTTCATCACGTACGGCGAGCACGACATGGCGAAGAACATCGTCCATCTGGTGCTGGCGCGCACGCCCAACGCGCCCGAGGGCGTCAAGGGCATCTCGCTGTTCACGGTGCCCAAGTTCCTGGTCAACGCCGATGGATCGCTGGGCGAGCGCAACGACGTGCAGTGCGTGTCGATCGAACACAAGCTCGGCATCAAGGCCAGCCCGACTGCCGTGCTGCAGTTCGGCGATCATGGCGGCGCCATCGGCACGCTGGTGGGCGAGGAGAACCGCGGCCTCGAGTACATGTTCATCATGATGAACTCGGCGCGCTTCTCGGTGGGCATGCAGGGAATTGCAGTGTCCGAGCGCGCCTACCAGCAGGCGGTGGCGTATGCGAAGGACCGCGTGCAGAGCCGCCCGGTGGATGGTTCGGCGCGCGAGGGCGTGACGATCATCCACCATCCGGACGTCAGGCGCATGCTGATGACGATGCGGGCGCTGACCGAGGGCGCGCGTGCCGTGGCGTATTTTGCGGCAGCGGCCAGTGACGTCGCGCACCAGCATCCCGACGAGGCGGTGCGCCGCCAGAACATGGCGCTGTACGAGTTCCTGGTGCCGATCGTGAAGGGCTGGAGCACCGAACTGTCGATCGACGTGACGAGCCTGGGCGTGCAGGTGCACGGCGGCATGGGCTTCATCGAGGAAACCGGCGCGGCGCAGCACTACCGCGATGCACGCATCCTGCCGATCTACGAAGGCACGACGGCGATTCAGGCCAATGACCTGGTAGGCCGCAAGACCGTGCGTGACGGCGGCGCCGTGGCCCGCAACCTCTGCGCGCAGATCGCCGAGACCGAGGCGGCGCTGGGCCGGCACGGCGGCGCGGCTTTCACGGCCGTGGCGGCGCAACTGAAGCAGGGACGCGAGGCGCTGGAAGCGGTGGTGCAGTTCGTGGTCGACAACACGAAGTCGAATCCCAACGCGGTGTTCGCTGGCAGCGTGCCTTACCTGAAGCTCTGCGGCATCGTGCTCTCGGGCTGGCAGTTTGGCCGCGCGATGCTGGCGGCCGACGCGAAGCGGGCGGAAGATCCGTCGTTCCACGACGCGAAGATTGCCACGGCGCACTTCTTCGGCGAGCACATCCTGTCGCAGGCGGGCTCGCTCCGCGCGGCAATCGTGGCGGGAGCCGAACCGGTGAACGCGTTGACGGCGGAGCAGTTCTGACCCGCAGGCAGCGATAAAAATGGCGACCCTCGGGTCGCCATTTTTTTACGCCGTCACCGGCTGCGGTACATGGTGCGGGCGCGCCGGCTTGCGATACCGCTCGACGGACAGATCATCGGCGCGGATCGCCGGGCGGGCGCCCGAGACCAGATCCGACAGCAACTGTCCCGAACCGCAGGCCATGGTCCAGCCCAGCGTGCCGTGGCCGGTGTTGAGCCACAGGCCCCGGATGCCGGCGGGGCCGACCACCGGGGTGCCATCGGGCGTCATCGGCCGCAGGCCGGTCCAGAACGTGGCGCGGGCCACATCGCCGGCACCCGGGAAGAGGTCCGTCACCACGTGTTCGAGCGTGCGGCGCTTGTTCGGATCGAGCGAGCGGTCGTAGCCGACGATCTGCGCCATGCCGCCCACGCGGATGCGGTCGTCGAAGCGCGTGATCGCCACCTTGTAGGTTTCGTCGAGCACGGTAGAGACCGGGCTTTTCTCGGCGTCCAGCAGGGGCACCGTGATCGAGAAACCCTTGAGCGGATAGACGGGCAGGTTCGACAGGCCCGGCAGCACGTGCCTGACGAACGGCGTCGACCAGCTTCCCAGCGCCACCACCACGGCGTCGGCCATCATCGGCTTGCCCGCGACGATGGCGCCTGTGACGGCATCGCCTTCGGTCAGCAGGCCATCGATCGACTGGTTGTAGTGGAACTGCACGCCGATCGACGCGGCCATCGCGGCCAGGCGCTCGGTAAAGAGCTGGCAGTCGCCGGTCTCGTCATTGGGCAGGCGCAGGCCGCCCGCCAGCTTCTGGCCTGCTGCGGCGAGCGCCGGCTCGGCGGCGCCCAGCGCCTCGCGCGAGAGCAGTTCATAGGGCACGCCGGCTTCTTCGAGCACGGCAATGTCGCGCGCGGCCGCTTCCAGTTGCGCCTCGGTGCGGAACACCTGCAGCGTGCCCTGCTGGCGGCCTTCGTAGGAGATGCCGGTTTCGGCGCGCAGTTCGCGGATGCAGTCACGGCTGTACTCGGCCAGCCGGACCATGCGCTCCTTGTTGGTGGCGTAGCGGTCGGCCGTGCAGTTCTGCAGCATCTGCCAGATCCACTGAAGCTGGAACAGCGTGCCATCGGGTTTGATGCTGAGCGGCGCGTGCTGCTGGAACATCCACTTGATCGCCTTCAGCGGCACGCCCGGTGCGGCCCACGGCGACGCGTAGCCCGGCGAGATCTGTCCGGCGTTGGCGAAGCTGGTGCCAAGCGCCGGCCCGGATTCGCGGTCCACCACCACCACTTCGTGACCGGCGCGCGCCAGGTACCACGCACTTGTTACACCAATCACGCCACTGCCAAGGACCAGGACTCGCATTTTCGGGGGCTCCAACCTGCGGATTCAAGCTGTAGAAGAATTTGTCTCTATACTATTGGCTTTGAACCAGTCATAGTTTTCGAACTTCTCACAGAAACAGGAAAAAATCATGCGTACGAGCCGTCAGCCGATACGAACGCTGGATCGCCTGGACCGGAAGATCCTGGCGGTGCTGCAGGCGGATGGCCGCATCTCGATGAAGGACCTGGCCGAGGCCGTGGGGCTGACCATCACGCCTTGCATCGAACGCGTGAAACGGCTGGAGCGCGACGGCGTGATCATGGGCTACTACGCCCGGCTGAATCCGGCGTTGCTCGGCAGCGCGCTGCTGGTGTTCGTGGAGATTTCGCTCGGCAACAAGTCGGGCAACATGTTCGAACAGTTCCGGCGCGAGGTGTCGCGCATCCCCGAGGTGCTCGAATGCCATCTGGTCTCGGGCGATTTCGACTACCTGATCAAGGCCCGTATCCGCGAGATTGGCGAATACCGCCGGCTGCTCGGCGACATCCTGTTGCAACTGCCCGGCGCGGCGCAGTCAAAAAGCTACGTGGTGATGGAAGAGATCAAGGAGACGCTCGCCATTTCGGTCGAGGCGCTGGAAGGCGGCGGCCCCGCCATCTCCTGAGCCGCCCCTTGGATTTTCCCGGCGGGACACTGTATATTTATACAGTGTTAGTCGTGCTTGCCGGAGAGAACCGATGGCTTCCTATCGTGCGCAGCCCCAGAAGGGCCGGGGCGCCGTATCCAATGTCGAATCGCGGTTCGATGGCTGGTCGCGCGAAGTGGACCTCGACGGCCTGGCCGGCGAGTTGGACGCCCACGGCGAGCGCCCCGTGCCGCGCACGACGGTGACGATCGAGTCGGTCAAGTCGATCATCACGCGCAACCAGTCGCCGGACCTCCCGTTCGACCAGTCGATCAACGTCTACCGGGGCTGCGAACATGGCTGTTCCTACTGCTTCGCGCGACCCACGCACGCCTACATGGGCCTGTCGCCGGGGCTTGATTTCGAGACGAAGCTGTTCGCCAAGCCCAATGCGGCCGAGTTGCTGCGCAAGGAACTGTCAAGGAAGTCGTACCAGCCTTCCGTTATCGCCATCGGCACCAATACCGACCCTTACCAGCCGATCGAGCGCGAACTGGGGCTGGCGCGCTCGGTGCTCGAAGTGTTGGAGGAATTCAACCATCCGGTGGCGATCACGACCAAATCCGCCCTGGTGACGCGCGATATCGACATCCTCGCCCGTATGGCCGGAAAAGGGCTGGCGCGGGTCTATATCTCGGTCACGTCGCTGTCGGCCGATATCGCCCGCAAGCTGGAGCCGCGCGCCAACACACCGTCCCGGCGCCTGGAGGGCATCCGGCGGCTGGCCGAGGCGGGCATACCCACGGGCGTCATGGTGGCGCCGATCATTCCCGCGCTGACCGACACCGAGATCGAACGCATCCTCGAAGCCGCCGCCGAGGCTGGCGCGGCGTCAGCCGGCTACGTGATGCTGCGCCTGCCGCTGGAAGTCCATGACATCTTCGTGGAGTGGCTCGAACAACACTATCCGGGCCGCAAGCGGCACGTGCTGAGCCTGATCGAGCAGTTGCGCGACGGCCGCCACAACGACGCCACCTTCGGGCAACGGATGCGCGGCACCGGCATCTTTGCAGACCTTGTGGAGAAGCGCTTCCAGCAGGCGTGCCGGCGGCTGGGGCTCAACAAGGAACGGCCGCCGCTGCGGCTCGATCAGTTCCGGGTGCCGCAAGAGGCATCGCCGCAGGGAAGCCTGTTCTGAGGGCCAGGGGGCCAGGGGCTAGGGGGTGTTGTCGGGCAAGCCGGGAAAGCTCGTCGCGGCATGCCGGCGCAGCACCGGCGGGGAGGGGCGGCGATCCGCCGCCGCGTGCCGCGCGGTGTCAGCAACCGTGTCATCGATCATGCGGCAGGCCATTTCCAGTGCCGCGCGGGCCTTGGCCGGTGGCAGGCCGGATGACATGGCCAACCTGACGGCGATTGCCGCCAGGCGTCCTTCCTCGTAGCTCGGATGTTCCATCTATGCCTCCTGGGCGGACGACAGCAGACTGCAAGAACCGGGACTAAGCAGTATGGGTGATTTGCAGCGGAACGGAAGGATGACCACCCCGGCAGTGAGGGGGAGTTGCAGACTACTCCTGCGAAAGCGCCTTGGCGGCTTCCACCTGGGATTCGAAGAAAGTCTGGAAGCTGATCGCCAGGCCGGCCATCAGCAGGCCCGTGCCGATCATCAGCGACAGGATCACCAGGATGATCACGGGCCAGCCCGACCGCGTCGGTCGGCCGTGGGTGTTGTAGCGGGCGTCCCATCTGTCGTCGGGGCGCAGGCCAAACACGATCGCGGTCAGGAACGCGGCGACTACCGATATACCGCCGGCCACGGCAAACGTCCAGTTCAGCGCCGCATTGCCGACGCCGAGCACCATCGAAGCGACGCCAACCGCACCTGCCAGAATGGCCGCGAGGTGCGCCCAGCCGAACCTGTCGCCGAAGCCGTGCAGGTAGAAGCGGTGCGCGCCGACACTGCCCAGCAGGAACGCCAGCGCGACCGTGACGAGCTTGGACTTCCGCCGGATCGGGCCGGCGGGCGGGGAAGGCGCGAGGAGGGGGGCTTGGCTGGCGGCAGTCATCGGCACATTGTACGCCGAGCCATGCCGCGGCCGGACGTCGTCAGGAAGGCGCGAGGCTCGCGAGCGCGTTGGAGAACAGCGTGGAAATGTGCGGTTCGCCCCACAGGACGAACGTCAGCACCAGCATGAAGAGAACTGCCAGCGACAACTGGCCCGCATGCCGGGCCAGGTCGTGGAGGAGGGGTGACATGCTGAACCTCGACAGATGTTCTTGTGGAGGCCGTGCCCGACCTCGGGGTCCGAGCAGTGGGTGCCGGACAGAGGCAGGTCAGTTCGTTTGCCGTCTGTACAACAACGGCACGCTGAAGGGCCCCGGACAGCGCCGGGCAGCAGCCTGTGCGGCGTTTTAAGGCGTGCACAGAAGACAGACATGTGAAAACGGCCGGAAGTTCCGGCCGTGGCATCATCGAGGGGGCAGATCAGCGTCCGCCGTCGCGTCCGCGCGCCTGCCAGCCGGGGCCGACCTGCGTCGGGCGCACATCGGTGCCGCGGATCGCGCCATCGGCCGTGTTGCGGTCCGGGCCGCCAGCCTGGCGCCCGCGTCCGTCATCGCGGCCGCCCGCATCCGGTGGCCGGCCGCTGAGGCGGTCGTCGTTGCGGGCGCGTTGTTCCATGCGGTCGATCTGCTGCTGAACGTGCTGGCGGTTCTCGGCGCGCATGGCGGCGACGTCGTAGGTCTCGCCGCCAAGCCGGACCGCGCGCACCGGCAAGTCGGCGGCGCGCTGCCAGAAGGCAACTTGTGCGTGGCTGGTGGCGATGGCGCCAACCAGGCCGATGACGGCCACGGTACCAGCCACCAGAGAGCGCAGGTGGGGGCGGGTAAGCATGCGGTTTCCCAAAGTCCAGGTGATGAGTCAGGCGTTGGGTCCATGGTACGCAGCAGCCCTGTGATGGCCTATGCGAAACCCGTTACCGGTGTAACGGATTGTTTCGTCATTTTTGCCAGCTTTGGCGCCTCGGCTGCGCAACCGCGCCAGCGCGGGCGTGGCGGGGATTTAGAGGGCGCTCTCGGGGTGCCTGGGTTGCGTGCGCGGCGCATCCTGCGCGCCACAGACGCGAAAACCTGTGGCGCAATGCCCTAAGTGTTTGTTTGCGCTCGGGAAGTGGGCTATACTCTTGCGTTTCGTGTTCGCACACCCCGTTTTTTCGAGGAATTTACAATGGTCGTAATCCGTCTGGCTCGCGGCGGCAGCAAGAAGCGCCCCTTCTTCAATATCGTTGCTACCGATTCGCGCAACCGTCGCGATGGCCGTTTCATCGAGCGTGTTGGCTTCTACAACCCGCTGGCTACCGAGAAGCAGGAAGGCCTGCGCCTGGTGCAGGACCGTCTGGCCTACTGGCAAGGCGTTGGCGCCCAACTGTCGCCGACCGTTGCCCGCCTGGTCAAGCAAGCCGCCAAGGCTGCTCCGGCTGCCTGATAGGCTTGTCGTCCGTGCACCGGTTTCCGGTTCACGGCGATGTCTGAACGACGCTCCGCCAACGTGACTGGCAATGCCACCGGCCGCCGGCCGCTGAATCTGTCCAATGCCGCCACGCCGGGCGGTGCCGCTGGCCGACCGGCCAGGGTACCTGCCGCGCTGCTGTACACCGATGCGCTGCCCGACGATCTCGTCGAGGTGGGCTACGTGGCTGCGGCCTACGGTATCCGCGGCTGGATCAAGGTTCAGCCGCATGCGGACGACGCCTCCGCATTGCTTCACGCCCGCCGCTGGTGGCTGCTTCCCGCGCCACCGCCCGGCAGGGTGGCAGTGCCAGGGTCGTCGGCGGAAGCGTTGAGCATCAAGATCGCCCAGTCGCGCGAACATAGCGGTACCGTGGTGGCGCAAGCTGCCGGCGTTTCGGAGCGCAATGTCGCCGAGATGCTCAAGGGCCGCCGCGTCTGGATCCGGCGCGCGGATTTTCCGGCGCCGGAAGAAGGTGAGTTCTACTGGGTCGACCTGATCGGTTGTGCCGTGGTCAACGAGCAGGGCGAAGCGCTCGGCGAAGTGACCGGCCTGATCGACAATGGCGCGCACCAGATCCTGCAGGCAGCCTATGCGCTGCCCGACGGAACGACGGCCGAGCGGCTGATTCCGTTTGTCGACGCCTATCTGCGCACGGTGGATGTTCCCGGCCGGCGCATCGTGGTCGACTGGGGGCTCGATTTCTGAAGTATTGACGTGACGTCCAGGGAGGCGCGATGCAGTTCGATGTGATCACGCTGTTTCCCGAGATGTTCCGTGCGCTGACCGACTGGGGCATCACCAGCCGGGCGGCCAAGCAGCAGCGCTATGCGCTGCGCAGCTGGAATCCCCGCGATTTCACCGTGGACAATTACCGGACGATCGACGATCGGCCGTATGGCGGTGGTCCCGGCATGGTCATGCTGCCCGGTCCGCTCGACGCTGCGCTGGACGCCGCCGGGGCCGCGCAGCGCGATGCCGGGGTAGCCAGGCCGCACGTCGTGCTGATGTCGCCGCAGGGTGCCACGCTGACGCACGGCAAGGTGATGTCGCTGGCGCAGCAGCCCGGACTGGTGCTGTTGTGCGGGCGCTACGAGGCGATCGACCAGCGTCTGATCGACCGCCGCGTGGACGAGGAAATCAGCCTCGGCGATTTCGTGCTGTCCGGGGGCGAACTGCCCGCGATGGCGCTGATCGATGCGGTGGTGCGGCATCTGCCCGGCGTGCTGGGCGATGCGCAGTCGGCGGTGCAGGACAGCTTCGTCAATGGCCTGCTCGATTGTCCGCACTACACGCGGCCGGAAGAATATGAAGGCGTGCGGGTACCCGAGATACTGCTCGGGGGCCATCACGCCGAGATCGAAAAATGGCGGCGCCAGCAGGCGCTGGCCAATACCGCGCGCAAGCGTCCCGATCTGATCGTGGCGGCGCGCGCGCAAGGATTGTTGTCCAGGGCCGACGAGAAGTTTCTGTCGGAACTGGCAGCGAAAGCAGGGCGGGAGTTCGCTCCCGCCAAGTGAAACCCCCATCCTCTGCCGGGGCCCAGCAAGGTTCTGGGGCATTGAACGCCGGTACGATGGTCAAGGAGAAAACGATGAACATCATCGAGCAGATCGAGAAGGAAGAAATCGCGCGTCTGACCGCGAACAAGACCATCCCCGAATTCGCACCCGGCGATACCGTTATCGTCAGCGTGAATGTGGTGGAAGGTACGCGCAAGCGCGTGCAGGCTTACGAAGGTGTGGTGATCGCTCGCCGCAACCGTGGCCTGAACAGCTCCTTCATCGTGCGCAAGATCTCGTCGGGTGAAGGCGTGGAACGTACGTTCCAGCTGTACTCGCCGCTGATCGCCAGCATCGAAGTCAAGCGTCGCGGCGACGTCCGTCGTGCGAAGCTGTACTACCTGCGCGAGCGCTCGGGCAAGTCGGCACGTATCAAGGAAAAGCTGGTGACGAAGGCCTCGAAGGTCGCCGCCGCCCAGTAAGCTTTCCTGGAGGCACCGGGCAACTGGTGCCGCGCCAGACCGGCTTTGCGAAGGACACCCCTCGGGGTGTCCTTTTTGCTTTGTGGCGCCCGGGGCGCGCCTGACGCGATACGGCGCTTCCTGTCATACTTGACGTCGTTATGCGCCCCATTTTCGACCCCGAGACACTACCGGTCATCGCGACCGACCTCCAGCGCGCGCCGCTTTCCGCGCCGCGCATGCAGCCCGACTTCATCCGGCACCGGCTGCTGTCGCCGCCGGCCTGGGAGCCGGAGTTGACTGACGAATCCAGGATCTACGACAAGACGCGTGGCTTGCGCGAGGCTGCGGTGCTGGTGCCGCTGGTGGAGCGCAAGCATGGCCTGACCGTGTTGCTGACGCAGCGCAACGCCAACCTGTCGTCGCATGCCGGGCAGATCAGCTTTCCGGGCGGGCGCCAGGAAACCTACGATGCCGACCGCATCGCCACGGCGCTGCGCGAGACCGAGGAAGAGGTCGGGATCGAGCGGGATTTCGTAGAAGTACTAGGCTCCCTGCCCGACTACATCACGGGAACCGGCTTTCACGTGAGCCCCGTGGTGGGGCTGGTGCGCCCCGGCTTCACGCTGCGCCCCGATGCGGGCGAGGTGGCCGAGGTTTTCGAGGTGCCGCTGGCATTCCTGATGGACCCGTCGCGGCACGAGCGCCGCGTCTATCGGTACGAAGGCGGCGAACGGCAGTTCTACGCGATGCCGTACCCGCTCGAAGCAGGCGGGAACCGCTTCATCTGGGGCGCCACGGCCGGCATGCTGCGCAACCTGTACCACCTGCTGGCCGCCTGAGCGGCCGGATAGTCTTCAGGCTGCGGCTGCGGCTGCGGCTGCGGCGGCGTCCGCGCAATGCGGGCAGCTCTTGCCTACCACGTACTTCGGGTGCTGCTGTTCCTCGGGCGTGACCACGGCGCGGCAGGCAAAGCACTGCACCGGGCCGGCCGGCTCCAGGTTCGGATTCAGCGCGGTACGGTAGTCGAAGACGAAGCAGTCGCCCTGGTAGTGGCTGCCGCCCACTTCCTCGAAATACTTCAAAATGCCGCCTTCGAGCTGGTAGACGCGCTCGATGCCGGCTTCCTGCATGTGGATGGCCGCTTTTTCGCAGCGGATGCCGCCCGTGCAGAACGACACCACGGTCTTGCCCGCAAGCGCGGCCTTGTTCTCGGCCACGGCTGGCGGAAACTCGCTGAATTTCGAGATGTTGTATTCCACGGCATTGTCGAACGTGCCGACCGCCACCTCGAAATCGTTGCGTGTATCAAGCATCACCACCGGCCGGCCCTCGTCATCATGACCCTGGTCAAGCCAGCGCTTGAGATCGACCGGGCGCACCGCCGGCGCGCGACCTGCCTCGGGGCGGATCAGCGGCATCTTCATCGTGATGATTTCCTTCTTGGCACGCACCAGCATGCGCTTGAAGGGCTGGTTCTCGGACAGGCTCTCCTTGGGCGCGATATCGGCGAAGCGGGCGTCGGCGTGCAGCCAGGCCATGAAGCCGTCGATCTGTGCGCGCGTGCCGGCCAGGAACATGTTGATGCCCTCCGGCGCCAGCAGGATCGTGCCCTTGAGGCCAGCGGCCTCGCAGCGCTCGCGCATGGCGGGACGCAGGGTCTCGATATCGTCGAGCGAGACGAACTTGTAAGCCGAAATATTAACGATCTGCATGGTGCGACGCTGCCGGCCGGGCGCGGGCGCGCTCGGTAAATGCCTGATTGGAAAGGCGAAATTATAGCCGTTCGGCGGCGCTCCCGATACCCGTCGCCGCGGGGCCGCCACGGGGGGCGCCGGCCCTGGCAGGTGACATCACTTTACGAAAGTCTCAGCAATCGGAGCGGGGGGAGCCGGTACAATGGCGCCCTATGTCTGCACCCCGCTTCGTACACCTCCGCCTGCATTCCGAATACTCCGTCGTGGACGGCATTGTGCGCCTTGACGACGCCGTCAAGGCCGCCGCCAGCGACGGCATGGGCGCGCTCGCGCTGACCGACCTCGCCAATGCCTTTGGCCTGATCCGCTTCTACAAGGAGGCCCGCGGCAGCGGCGTCAAACCGGTAGTGGGCGCTGACGTCTGGCTGACCAATGCCGACGACCGCGAAAAGCCCGCGCGGCTGCTGCTGCTCGTGCAGGACCGCATCGGCTACCTGAACCTGTGCGCGCTGCTGTCGCGCGCCTGGCTCGGCAACCAGTACAAGGGCCGCGCCGAATTCGAGCCGGGCTGGTTCGAGGAGCCGGGCGAGGAAGGACTGCCGCTGTCCACCGGCCTGATCGCGTTGTCCGGCGCGATGGGCGGCGATGTCGGCCAGGCGCTGGCCAACGGCAATACCGAGGCAGCCCGCCGTGCCGCGCAGCACTGGGCGCGCGTGTTTCCGCAGCGCTTCTATATCGAACTGCAACGCGCCGGACATCCCGGCACCGATGCCTATGTGCAGCAGGCCGTGCAACTGGCGGCGCAACTGAAGTTGCCCGTGGTGGCCACGCATCCGGTGCAGTTCATGACACCCGATGACTTCACCGCGCACGAGGCCCGGGTCTGCATCGCCGAGGGCGAGCTGCTGGCCAACCCGCGCCGCACGCGCAAGTTCACGACCGACCAGTATTTCAAGACCCAGGACGAGATGTGCGCGCTGTTCGCGGACATCCCGTCGGCGCTGCAGAACGCGGTGGAAATCGCCAAGCGCTGCAACCTGACGCTGGAACTGGGCAAGCCGCGCCTGCCGCTGTTCCCGACGCCGGAGGGCATGTCGCTGGACGACTACCTCGTGCACATGGCCAAGGAGGGTCTGGAGAAGCGCCTGGAGGTGCTGTTCCCGGACGACGCCGAGCGCGAGCGCCAGCGGCCCGAGTATTACTCGCGGCTGGAGTTCGAGACCGGCACCATCATCAAGATGGGCTTCCCGGGCTACTTCCTGATCGTGGCGGACTTCATCAACTGGGCCAAGAACAATGGCGTGCCGGTGGGGCCGGGCCGCGGCTCGGGCGCCGGCTCGCTGGTGGCCTACGCGCTGGGCATTACCGACCTTGATCCGCTGAAGTACGCGCTGCTCTTCGAGCGTTTCCTGAATCCGGAGCGGGTCTCGATGCCCGACTTCGACATCGACTTCTGCCAGCACGGCCGTGACCGCGTGATCACGTACGTCAAGGAGAAGTACGGCAAGGAAGCGGTGTCGCAGATTGCCACGTTTGGCACGATGGCCGCCAAGGCGGCCGTGCGCGACGTGGGCCGCGTGCTGGACCTCGGCTACGGTTTTGTCGACAGCGTGGCCAAGCTGATCCCGTTCAAGCCGGGCAAGCTGGTGACGCTGGAGGAAGCCAAGAAGGAAGAGCCGGCGCTGGCCGAGCGCGAGGCCAACGAGGAAGAGGTGCGCCAGCTGCTGGAACTGGCGCAGCGCGTGGAGGGCATGACCCGCAACGTCGGCATGCACGCCGGCGGGGTGCTGATCGCGCCGGGCCGCCTGACCGATTTCTGCCCGCTCTACACGCAGGGCACCGACGGCATGAGCGGCGTGGTGAGCCAGTACGACAAGGACGACGTGGAAGCCGCCGGCCTGGTCAAGTTCGACTTTCTGGGCCTGACCACGCTGACGATCCTGGACTGGGCCGAGCGCTATATCCGCCGGCTCGATCCGTCAAAGGCCGGCTGGAACTGCAGCCAGATTCCGCTCGACGACGGCCCCGCCTTCGACATCCTCAAGAGCGCCAACACGGTGGCGGTGTTCCAGCTGGAAAGCCGCGGCATGCAGGGCATGCTCAAGGACGCCAAGCCTGACCGCTTCGAGGACATCATCGCGCTGGTGGCGCTGTACCGGCCGGGCCCGATGGACCTGATCCCGAGTTTCTGCGCACGCAAGCACGGGCGCGAGAAGGTGGAGTATCCGGACCCGCGCGTCGAGCCCGTGCTCAAGGAGACCTACGGCATCATGGTCTACCAAGAGCAGGTGATGCAGATGGCGCAGATCATCGGCGGCTACTCGCTCGGTGGCGCCGACCTGCTGCGCCGCGCCATGGGCAAGAAGAAGGCCGAGGAAATGGCCAAGCACCGCGAGCTGTTCCGCGAGGGCGCCGACAAGAACGGCCTCAGCGCGCAGCAGGCGGACGACATCTTCGACCTGATGGAGAAGTTCGCGGGCTACGGCTTCAACAAGTCGCACGCGGCGGCCTATGCGCTGCTGGCGTACTACACCGCATGGCTCAAGGCGCATCACCCGGCTGAATTCATGGCAGCCAACATGTCGCTGGCCATGGACGACACGGACAAGGTCAAGATCCTGTTCGAGGACTGCCGTCTCAACAAGCTGACCGTGCTGCCGCCGGACGTCAATGCCAGCGAATACCGCTTCGCGCCCACCGATGCGAAGACGATCCGCTATGGCCTGGGTGGCATCAAGGGGTCGGGCCAGGGCGCGATCGAGGACATCCTGCGCGCGCGCGAGGAGCGGCCGTTCACGGACCTGTTCGACTTCTGCGAGCGTGTGGACCGCCGCCAGGTCAACCGCCGCACCATCGAGGCGCTGATTCGCGCCGGTGCGTTCGACAGCCTCAATGCCAACCGGGCACAGCTGCTGGCGTCGGTGTCGATCGCCATGGAAGCGGCCGAGCAGAAGGCCGAATCGGCCAACCAGGTGTCGCTGTTCGACCTGATGGAGGACGCCGGCGAGGCGCATCGCCCGGAGCTGGTTTCCGAGCCGGCCTGGACCCCCAAGCGCACGCTGCAGGAAGAAAAGCAGGCGCTCGGCTACTACTTCTCGGGCCACCTGTTCGACGCCTCGCGCGACGAGGTGCGCCGCTTCGTCAAGGGCACGCTGGCGGGCCTGGAGAAGGAAGTGCAGGGCAACGGCGGCGGCTATGGCCGCGACGTACGCGGCAAGGTGGTGGCTGGCGTGATCATGGGCGTGCGTACGCAGATGACCCAGCGTGGCAAGTTGATCATCGTCATGATCGACGACGGCACGGCGCAGATCGAGATGACCGTCTTCAACGAGCTGTACGACGCCAACCGGCACATGTTCAAGGAAGACGAACTGATCATCGCGCAGGGTAACGCCCGGCACGATACGTTCACGGGTGGCGTGCGCTTCACGGCCGAGTCGGTAATGGACCTCGTGGCGGCGCGCTCGCGCTATGCCGAGGCGGTGTGCCTGGGCTTCAACGGCAATGCCTCGACCGAGCGGCTGCGCGCGCTGCTGACGCCGTACCTGGCCAGCGTGGCGCAGTCGCCGGGGCTGCCGGTGCGCATCAGCTACGTCAACAAGACCGCCCGCTGCGAGGCCATGCTCGGCGCGCAATGGCAGATCACGCCGTCCGAGGAGGCGCTGACGGAATTCCGCAGCGCGCTGGGCGACAGTGTCTCGATGATCTATGGCTGAGGCGATGCCGGCGCCGGGCGGGCGCAAACAGCGCATCCTGTTCCACGTCACGCATTTCATGCATGGCGGCATCGAGACCTCGCTGGTGTCGCTGCTGGCCTCGCTCGATCCGGAACACTTCGAACTGGGTTTGACGGTGACGTACCCATCGCCCGAACTCGAATCGCATTTTCGCCAAAGGCTGCCGGCACATGTGCAGGTGCACGTGCTGGCGCCCGAGCGCTGGTTGTCGCACTGCCGGCAATTGAAGAAACAACGACGGCTCGGGCCGCTCGGCAAGCTCTACGAGGAAGCGCTGCTGCCGCCGGTGCGCAAGCCGGTGGTGCGGCGCCGCTTCCTGCGCATCCTGCGCGAAGGCGTTCCCGGTGGCTACGAGGCCGTGGTCGACTACGACATGTCGCTGTCGCGGATCACCGGGCCGCTGGCGGTGCCGATGATCGGCTACCAGCACTTCAGCGTGGCGCATCTGGCCAGCGGGCACGGCCGCAAGCTGCGCAAGCTGCGGCACCAGTGCCAGGTGGACTACGACGCCGTGGTGCTGCTCAACGAGAGCATGACGGCGGACGCGCGGCGGCTGATGCCGGAGTCGGCTGACAAGTTCGTCAAGCTCTACAACGCCTTCGATTTCGCGCGCATCCGGCGCCTGGCCGGGGAGGCCGAGCCGGGGTTGCCGGAGCGGCCGTATATCGTATCGGTGGCGCGGCTGGAGGAAAGCCAGAAGGACTTTGGCACGCTGCTGCGCGCCTATGCACAACTGGTGCGGCAGGGCCTTGCCGAAGATCTGGTGATCGTGGGCGACGGCGCCTCGCGGCAGGCGCTGGAGGCGCTGGCCCGTGAACTCGGCATCGACGCCCGCGTGCGCTTCGCCGGCTTCCAGGCCAACCCGTTCGTCTGGATGCGCCACGCCCGGCTGATGGCGTTCAGCTCGAAGATGGAAGGGCTTGGCAACGTGCTCGTCGAGGCGCTGGCGGTCGGGCTGGTCGTGGTCAGCACCGATTGCCCGGTGGGGCCGCGCGAGATGCTGGACGAAGGCCGCGCCGGGCTGCTGGTGCCGGTGGGCGACCCCGCCGCGCTGGCCGAAGCCATCGCGCGCGGCTTGCATGACGAGTCGCTGCGGCAGTCGCTGCGCGACCACGCCGCGCGCCATATCGAGCAGATGGGTTTCGGCCCGACCGCCGCGGCGTTCAGTGGACTGGTCGGTCGCCTGACCCGGCAGGCTGCCGCGCCTGCTGCTGCAGCAGCCAGAGCTTGATGTACTTGTAGTAGCTGGCCTGCCCGTTCATCAGGGCCACGGCCAGCCCCTGCGGGCCGTCGAGGAAGCCGCGCCGCAGCAGGTAGGTACGCAGGAACGCCCAGGCGCCGTGGACCCAGGCACTGCCCACCGAGCTGGTCTTGCCGCGCTGGAACGCCTGGCGGGCGCCGAGGGTGGAGTACTGGTCCACCTTGCGCAGGACCTGCGAGAAATCGTCGTAGGTGTAGTGCAGCAGCGGGGTCTGCAGGTGTCCGATGGCGCCGTCCGTCACCACGTTCTCGTGGACGATATCGTCGGTGAAGCGGGCCTTGCCGACGCGGAACACGCGGGTCAGGCGGTCCGGATACCAGCCGCTGTGACGCATGAAGCGGCCGCAGAAGCGCGAGAGGCGCGGCATGTCGTAGGCGTCGGCCTGGCCGGAGCCGATGGCGGCCAGGATCTCGTCGCGCAGGGCCGGGGTGACGCGCTCGTCGGCGTCGATCGACAGCACCCATTCGGTCTGGACCTTCGACAGGGCCAGATTCTTCTGGGGGCCGAAGCCGGGCCAGGTGGCCGTCTCGTGGACCTCGGCGCCCATGGCGCGGGCGGTCTCCAGGGTGCCGTCGGTGCTGCCGGAGTCCACTATAATCGCGCGGTCGCACCAGGAGACGCTTTCGAGGCATTCGCGGATGTTGTGTGCCTCGTTTTTGGTAATCAGTACGACTGAGATTTTCATAGAGATGCTTGCGAAGGAAGCCCGCAGTCCGGATTTGCCCGCCATTCTAGCGGCAGACGGTGCGCGGCCCGCCCGGCAAGTGGAGCAAACGTGAACGACAACACAAAGCAAACGCCCCAGGAAACCGACACCCTCAAGCGCGTCTGGTCCTACCTGAAGCCAGAAATGCGCAATTTCGTGCTCGCGATCCTGGCCATGGGCCTGGTGGCCGCCAGCGAGGGCATCATCCCGAAGGTGGTCAACGACCTGCTCGACAAGGGCTTTGGCGGCGCCTATGCCGGCAAGCTCTGGCACGTGCCGGCGCTGCTGGTCGGCGTGGCGCTGGTGCGCGGCGTGGCGCAGTTCGCATCCGGCTACCTGCTGTCCATGATCTCGAACAAGGTGCTGCTGAAAATGCGCATGCAGATGTTCGAGCGCATGCTGCGGGCGCCGGCGCTGTTCTACCACCGCAACACGGCCGCGTCGCTGATCAACGCCGTCATCTTCGAAGTCAACCAGGTCATGCAGGTGCTGACCGGGGTGCTGATCACGCTGGTCCGCGACTCGCTGACCGTGCTGGCGCTGCTGATCTACCTGTTCTACACGAACTGGCGCCTGACGCTGGTGGTGGCGGTGCTGCTGCCGAGCATCGGCTTCGTGATGTCGAAGGTGAACCGCCGCCTGCGCCGGCTCAACCGCGAGCACCAGACGCTGACCAACACGGCGGCCTATGTCGTGGAAGAGGCGGCCGGCGGCTACAAGGTGGTCAAGCTGCACGGCGGCGAGGCCTACGAGACCGCGCGCTTCGCCACCATGGCAGAGCGCCTGCGCGGCTACTCGATGCGCATGGCCGTGGCCGGTGGGCTGAACCAGCCGGTGACGGCGTTCCTGGCGTCGCTGGCGCTGTCGGTGATCCTGACCATCGCCATGGTGCAGGCGCAGGCTGACCAGACCACGATCGGCGGCTTTACCGGCTTCGTGATGGCGATGCTGCTGCTGATCTCGCCGCTCAAGCACCTGACCGACCTGAACCAGCCGCTGCAGCGCGGCCTGACCGCCGCCGAGATGATTTTCCGGCTGATCGATGAACCGGTCGAGCCGCTGACCGGCGGCGCCGCGCTGGAGCGCGCCAAGGGCGACCTGGTGTTCGAGAACGTCGGGTTCCGCTACGGCGATGCCGGCCGGCCCGCACTGCATCATGTGAGCTTCCGCGCCGCGCCGGGCGAGGTGGTGGCGCTGGTTGGCCCCTCGGGCAGCGGCAAGACCACGCTGGTGAACCTCGTGCCGCGCTTCTTCGACCCGACCGAGGGGCGCATCATGCTCGACGGCCAGCCGATCGAATCGTTCGCGCTGAACGACCTGCGCCGGCAGATCGCGTTCGTGAGCCAGGATGTGGTGCTGTTCAACGACACCGTGGCCGCAAATGTGGCGTATGGCGTACATCCGCGCGAGGCCATCGATATGGCGCGCGTGGAGCGGGCATTGGCCGCGGCCTATCTGACTGAAACGGTCAAGGGCTTGCCGGAGGGGCTGGAAACCAATATTGGCGACAACGGCATGAAGTTGTCGGGGGGCCAGCGCCAGCGCCTGGCCATTGCCCGGGCGATCTACAAGGATGCGCCGATCCTGATCCTGGACGAAGCCACCTCGGCGCTCGATTCCGAATCGGAACGCCAGGTGCAGGCCGCGCTCGAATCGCTGATGGTGGGGCGTACCACGCTGGTGATCGCGCACCGCCTGTCGACCATCGAGAACGCCGACCGCATCGTCGTGCTCGAACAGGGCCGCGTGGCCGAACATGGCAGCCATGCCGACCTGCTGGCCGCCAACGGCCTGTATGCCGGCCTGCACCGGATCCAGTTCGCCACGGCCGCGCACTGAGCTTCACGCAACAGGATTCACGGCCGTGGCGGGCGCCACGGCCGGGCATGTACCAACAGGGGACGCATACCCCGAGGAGACAGACATGACCGCGCAGTCCGCCAGCACCTCCGCCAGCACTACCCCAATCAGCCGCTTTCCCGTTCCGGCCATTGCCGACCTGCCCGACGACCTCAGGCAGCGCGTGCTGGAAGTCCAGGAGAAAGCCGGCTTCGTTCCCAACGTGTTCCTGGCGCTGGCGCACCGTCCCGCCGAGTGCCGGGCGTTCTTCGCCTATCACGACGCGCTGATGCTCAAGGAGACCGGCAACCTGACCAAGGGCGACCGCGAGATGATCGTGGTGGCTACGTCGGGCGTGAACCAGTGCCTGTACTGCGTGGTGGCCCACGGCGCCATCCTGCGCATCTACGAGAAGAAGCCGCTGGTGGCGGACCAGGTGGCCGTCAACTACCGCAAGGCCGACATCGCGCCGCGCCAGCGCGCCATGCTCGATTTTGCAATGAAGGTGTGCGAGGCATCGCACACAGTGGGCGAGGCCGATTTCGAGGCGCTGCGCGCGCATGGCTTCGACGATGAAGACGCATGGGACATTGCCGCCATCACCGCGTTCTTCGGGCTGTCGAACCGGATGGCGAACACCATCAGCATGCGGCCGAATGAGGAGTTTTATTTGATGGGGCGGGTGGGGAAAGCAAAGTAACGCGCTTGCCGCGACCCATGGTTTTCTCCCCTCTCCCGCTTCATGGGAGAGGGGGACCGGTCAGTGGTGCGGTCGCGCCTCACCGCACCTGCGCACAAGCCCCGCTTTTTGGATCGAACAGCACCGGCCAGGCCTGTTCGTAGATGCCGGGGGTGCAGAACTTCTCGCACTTGGCATGGGCCAGCGTGACGCGGCGCGGGTCCTGCCAGACCATCAGCTTGCAGCCGCCGCCGTCCACCGCGTGCAGCTCGATGTGTGGTGTCTGCTGTACCTGCCGGAACTGGGCGAGGTCGAACTGGCACGAGCCCTTGCGCGAGACCCAGAGTTTCCAGGTCAGCGTCTGCACGGCATTGCGGGAGACGCGGACCACGGCGTCCTCGCGGAAGCCGTCTTCCTCGGTGCGCTTGCACGCGCCCGCCAGCGTGATCTCGCGCGCGGCGATGGGGGTGGCCCGGGCGGCGGGCGGCGGGGGGTAGACCTTGTCGGTATTGACGGTGGGGCCGGCCAGCGGCGGCGAGCGGTCCACGCGCTCGGGCAGCGGGGCGCACGCGCCGCACAAAAAAATAGCCAGCATCGCCGGCACTGATATCGTCGTCGACCTCATGTCCATCCCCTTCGACTACCCCTCCGTCTTCAATGTAGGGGATGGCCCGGCAAAGGCCAGCCTTGCGTGATGGGGACTAGCCCTACCGTGCGAAAACCGGGGCGCCAGCTATAGTCAGAGGATGGGCCGCGTACCGTTTCGGGTGCGCGGCCTTCTGCTTTTTCGAAACGCGCGTTCGAGTTCAGGCCAGTTGCGCTTCGCGCTCGGGCGGCGCGGCATGCTGCACGGCCGGATAGCCGGCGGCGAAGACCAGCCGCCCGGCCGACCACGTGTGGGTGACCAGCGGCTGTCCGGCCACGCTGGCCACGGCAATCACGTCGGCGCGCTTGCCCACCGCCAGCCGGCCGCGGTCGTGCAGCAGGCAGGCATCGGCCGGATTGGCGGTGACCAGTGCCAGCGCGGCGTTCAGCGGCAGGTCGGCCAGCCGCGCAGCGGCCAAGGCGGCGGCGATCAGCGTCGAGGGCTGGTAGTCCGAACAGAGGATGTCGCCCACGCCGGCCAGGATGGCGTCGATGGCGCGCATCGATCCGCTCTGGCTCTTGCCGCGCAGCACGTTGGGCGCACCGAGGATCGTCGGCAGCGCGTGGGCCGAGGCCGCCTGCGCGGTCTCCACGTTGATCGGGAACTCGCTCATCCGCACGCCCAGCGCCTGCATGGCGGTGATCCGCTGCGGGGAGTCGTCGTCATGGCTCGCGGTAGGAATGCCGAGCGCATGCGCCCGGGCCACCAACTGGTTCACGCGCTCGGTGGCGCCGTCCATGTCGGCGAACTTCTTCGCGGCGGCCTCGGCGGCGGCCTCGCGGCTCATGCCGTGGTTGCCCATCATGTACGACAGGTAGGCGTCGAGCGTCTTGAACTGGCCCTGGCCCGGCGAGTGGTCCATGACCGACAGCAGGTCCACCACGCCCTCCGCCATCAGCTTGTCGAGCACGGGCACGGCCGAGGCATCGGAGACCTCGTAGCGGCAGTGGATGCGGTTGTCGACGAGGCTGTGGGCGCGGTAGGCCGCCACGGCGCGTACCAGCGTGGCGGCGGTGTCGTTGTTGCGCACGCCGAAAACGTTACTGGCGAACGACAGCGCGTGGTAGGGCGTGGTGATGCCGGCGGCGGCGTTGCGGCGGTCGATCTGCGCCACGGCGAAGTCGAGCGGGAACAGCACGTTGGCACGGGGCTCGGCTTCCTTCTCGATGGCGTCGCAGTGCACGTCGATCAGCCCCGGCATCACGGTGTGGCCGTGCAGGTCGATGACGTGGGCGTGCGCGGGTGCGGCGCCGGGCTCGATCGCCGCGATCTGCCCGTCGGCGATCAACAGCGCGCTGTCGTGCAGCACGCGGTCCGGCAGGACGAGGGTGGCGTGCGTGAGGTAGGTGGTGGACATGTCCGGTTCCTGTTGGGGTTCGGGCGGGCGGTTTCAGGCGTTGGCCGCCGCCACGGGCTGCAGCGGCAACGCCCGGGTGGCGACGGCGTCGCGGACGGCCTCGTCGTGGAAGATGCCGATCAGCGCGCGGCCCTCGGCCAGCGCTTCGCGGATCAGCGCGATCACCACGGCGCGGTTGTCGGCGTCCAGCGAGGCGGTGGGCTCGTCGAGCAGCAGGATCGGGTGGCCGCCGATCAGGCCGCGTGCGATGTTGACGCGCTGCTGTTCGCCGCCCGAGAACGTGGCCGGCGGCAGATCCCAGAGCCGGCGCGGCAGGTTCAGGCGTTCCAGCAGCACGGCGGCGCGGGCGCGGGCTTCTTCGAGGCTGGTGCCGCGCTGCTGCAGCGGATCGGCCACCACGTCGAGCGCCGGGACGCGCGGGATGGCGCGCAGGAACTGCGAGACGTAGCCGATCACGTCGCGGCGCAGCTTCAGTACGCGCTGCTCGGGCGCCCCGGTCAGGTCCACCCATGGCGCACCGGGCTCGCTGGTGTCGCGCAGGCGGATCGTGCCTTCGGTGGCGAGGTAGTTGCCGTAGAGGCAGCGCAGCAGCGTGCTCTTGCCGGTGCCGGAGCGGCCCGAGAGCACCAGGCACTCGCCGCGCGACGCGTCGAAATCGATCGCCTGCAGCACGGGCAGGCGGATGCCGCCCTGGTTGTGCAGCGTGAACATCTTGCCGAGGCCGCGCACTTCGATCAGCCTGGAGGTTTCGTGTGGCATCGTCGTCAGCCTTGCAGGATGGAGGAGACCAGCAACTGCGTATAGGGGTGCTGGGGGTCGTCGAGAATCTGGTCGGTCAGGCCCTGTTCCACCACGCGGCCGCCCTGCATCACCAGCGTGCGGTGCGCCAGCAGGCGCGCTACGGCCAGGTCATGGGTGACGAGGACGGCGGCCAGGCCGAGATCGGTCACCAGGCGGCGCATGAGGTCGAGCAGGCGGGCCTGCACGGAGACGTCGAGCGAGGCCGTGGGCTCGTCCATGAACACCAGGCGCGGATGCGTGACGAGGTTGCGCGCGATCTGCAGGCGCTGCTGCATGCCGCCCGAGAACGTGCCGGGCACGTCGTCGAGCCGTGCCAGATCGATCTCCATCTTTTCGAGCCAGGCGCCGGCGATCTCGCGCAGGTCGCCGTAGTGGCGGTTGCCCACGGCCATCAGCCGCTCGGCGATGTTGGCGCCGGCGCTGACCTGCATGCGCAGGCCGTCGCGGGCGTGCTGGCGCACGAAGCCCCAGTCGGTACGCGCCAGCAGGCGCATGCGGGCGCTGGACAGCGTGGCGAGATCGGTCAGGCCGGCCTCGCGCATGTCGTAGCTGACGCTGCCGCGCTGGGCGCGCACCTGCATCGACAGCGCCTGCAGCAGCGTGCTCTTGCCCGAGCCGGATTCGCCCACCACGCAGAGCACCTCGCCGGGATAGAGGTCGAAGTTGACGTCATGGCAGCCGTGCACGCCGTCCCAGGTGTGCGTCAGGTGGCGGACGGAAAGCAGGGGGGTGGCGTTCATCGGCTGGCTCCTGCGGCCTGGCGGTCGGCGCAGTATTCGGTGTCCGAGCACACGAACAGGCGCGTGCCGGCGTCGTCGGTAATGATCTCGTCGAGATAGCTGTCGGTGGCGCCGCATTGGGCGCAGCAGCTCGACCATTTCTCCACGGTGAACGGGTGATCGACGAAATCGAGGCTCTTGACCGAGGTGTACGGCGGCACGGCGTAGACGCGCTTTTCGCGGCCGGCGCCGAACAGCATCAGCGCGGGGCTGCGGTCGAGCTTGGGGTTGTCGAACTTCGGGATCGGCGATGGACGCATCATGTACCGCTGGTTCACGATCACCGGGTAGTCGTACGTGGTGGCGATATGGCCATGGTGCGCGATGTCCTCGTAGAGCTTCACGTGCATGGCGCCGTACTCGGCCAGCGCGTGCATCGTGCGCGTCTCGGTTTCGCTCGGCTCCAGCCAGCGCAGCGGCTCGGGAATCGGCACCTGGTAGACCATGGTCTGGCCGGCGCTCAGGGGCGTCTCGGGAATGCGGTGTCGCGTCTGGATGATCGTCGCGTCGGCGGTGCGCTCGGTGGTCCGCACTCCGGTCACGCGGCCGAAGAAGCGGCGGATGTTGATCGCGTTCGTGGTGTCGTCCGAGCCCTGGTCGATGACCTTGAGCACGTCCTGCGTGCCGATGATCGCGGCGGTCACCTGGATGCCGCCCGTGCCCCAGCCGTACGGCAGCGGCATCTCGCGGCTGCCGAACGGCACCTGATAGCCGGGAATCGCCACGGCCTTGAGCAGCGCGCGGCGCAGCATGCGCTTGGTGGACTCGTCGAGGTAGCCGAAGTTGTAGTGGTCGTCGCGGGCCACGCCCTGCGGCGGATTGTGGATCCGGGGGGCGGGGGTGCCAGTGGTGGCAGTGGTGGTGGCGATGGTCATGCCAGGGATTCCTCTTGCGGGAGCGGTTGCGGCCGGGGCTGGGCCGCGGCGGGCGCGGTGGCAGGGGATTCGGCATCCTGCCCGGCGCGCAGGCGGCGCAGCAGTTCCAGGTTGGCCTGGAAGTCCACGTAGTGCGGCAGCTTCAGGTGCTGGACGAAGCCCGACGCTTCCACGTTGTCGCTGTGGTACAGCATGAACTCGATGTCGTTGGCCGGGTTGTCGGCGGCCTCGCCCAGTTCGGCCGCGCGCATCGCGCGGTCGGCCAGCGCCATCGACATCGCCTTGCGCTCGTTGTAGCCGAACACCAGCCCGTAGCCGCGCGTCAGGCGCGGAGATTCGTCGGCGTTGCCGTCGAACTGGCTGATCATCTGGCACTCGGTCAGCTCCACCTCGCCGATGGTCACGGCAAAGCCCAGCTCCTCGACGAACATCTCCACCTCGGTGCTGCCGTAGCGGATCTCCGCCGCAAACGGATGCGAGTTGCCGTAGCCGCGCTGCGTGGAGTAGCCCATCGACAGCAGGAAGCCTTCGTCGGCGCGCGCCAGGTTCTGCAGGCGGGCGGCACGGCTGGCCGGGAAGGTCAGCGGCTCGCGCGTCAGGTCGGGCGGGGCGGGATCATCGGCGGGAATGGTCTCGGCCTCGACGAACGATTCGGCTTCGAGCAGCCCCGTCACGCGCGGCATGTGCGCGGCCAGCGGTTCGGGCGAGGGCGGCAGCGGCGCGGGATCGCGGCCGGCTTCGAGCGAGAAGTCGAGCAGGCGCTGCGTGTAGTCATAGGTGGGGCCGAGTACCTGGCCGCCCGGCACGTCCTTGAACGTGGACGAGATGCGGCGCTGCAGCGCCATGGTGCCGGTGTCGAGCGCCTCGGTGTAGCCAAAGCGCGCCAGCGTGGTGCGGTAGGCGCGCAGCAGGAAGATCGCCTCGATCTGGTCGCCGGCGGCCTGCTTGAGCGCCAGCGCCGCCAGATGCGGATCGTAGAGCGAGCCTTCGGCCATCACGCGTGCCACGGCCAGCGGCATCTGCTCGCGGATCTGGGCCAGAGTCAGCTCGGGTACCGACGTATCGCCACGGCGGTAGGTGTCGAGCATCTGGTAGGAGTTCAGGATGGCGCGTTCGCCTCCCTTGACGGCTACGTACATGTCAGGTCTCCGGGTTGGCTGGCACTGCCACCTGCGTGGTGCGCGTCAGCGCGCAGAAGCGGTCGCCGCTGGCGAGCAGCAGGTCGGCGCCGAGCGGGAACCGCGCGTTGTTGGCGGCCCAGCGCGCCGGGAAATCGTCAGGCAGGCCCGTGGCGCGCAGCGTCTGGGTGGTCTCGATGCCGGGGCCGCGCAGCGTGAAGGCGTCGCCTGCGTCGAGCGACGGCAGTTCGACGATCAGCGTGGCGGAGCGGTCGGGGTAGTCGGGCAGGCCCTGCGCGCAGGCGTCGAGCGCCGGCATCGCATGGCCGGCCGGCACGCAGACGAAGGTGGCGTCGCCCACGGCATCGACCAGCGGGCAGCCGCAGTGGAAGCGCAGGAAGGCCCGCGCGGCAGCGGGTACCTCGACGGGCAGCCAGACGGGCGTGTCGGGATCGGCCAGCGTCAGCAGCAGCGCGGTCAGTGCGGGGGACAGGCCGTCGGGCTGGCCCTCGCTGCGTGCGGGCAGCGTTTCGAGTCGGCCCGGATGGGCGAACGCCTCAAGCGTGGCGCGGAAGACCTGCTGGGCGTCATCGACCGGATCGGCGAAACCGGGCAGCAGCGAAGTGGCGGGAGCCTGCATCGATTGGGAGGTGGACAGCATGTCAGTCGTCTCCGCGGGCCATCGTGAAGAACTCCACGCGGGTCTGCGCGGCGGTGGCGGCCTGCCGCGCGGCACGGTCGGACAGCGCCCGGGCGAGCGGCGCGATCACGGTGTCCTGTACGCGCTGGTGCCAGGCGGGCCGCTGCAGCAGGGCGTCGAGCACGGCGGCCTGTTCGGCATGGCGCATGCCGCGGCCCTGCACGTAGGACACCCCGGCCGTGGCCGCCTGGCCCTCGGCTTCATCGAGCACCACGGCGCAGCGCGTGACCGACATTTCGCCGAGATTGAACTGGGCGCCGGTGCCGCCGGCGCGGGCGCGCACCATGGCCATGCCCGTCTCGGGTTTGCGCAGCAGCCGGTAGGCGGGCGGCGTCGCCGCTTCGGCCAGGCGGGCGTACGCGGCATCCAGGGCATCGGACTGGGCCAGCGCCAGCACCCGGAGCCACCCGGCACGCGCCGCATTGGGCGCCTGGGCTGCCGGATCGGCGATTTCTTTCTGCATGATCACCCCTATACGTCTATACGTTTAGATGTAAACTAACACAACACGGCGATACTAGACCATAGCCGCATGAACGTTTCATGACGCATCGGGGCATTGCTCGGGCACGCGACTGGAGCAGCCGGTCTGAGGCACAATCGCACGGTAACGATGAAGCATTGATGACACAGGGTAGAAGATGTCTGAACGGGAAGTGGAACGCGGCTCGGGCGTAGCCGTATGGCGCCAGATTGGCGAGGCCTTGGCGGACGACATCCGCAACAAGCTGTACGGACCCGGCGAGCAGTTGCCGCCGGAGCCGGAGCTGGCCACGCGCTTCAGCGTCAATCGCCACACGATCCGGCGCGCGATGGGCGAGCTGGAACTGAGCGGGCTGGTCAGGATCGAGCAGGGCCGGGGCACCTTCGTGCAGGAGCACGCGATCGACTATGCGATCGGGCGCCGCACGCGGTTCTCGCAGAACCTGGCCGCGCAGGGCATGCGCGGGCACCTGGAGGTCGTGGACAGCCAGAAGATCCGGGCCGCCGAGGTGGCGAAGCACCTGGGTCTGCCACGCACGGCCGATGTGCTGCATATCCAGATGGTCGGCAAGGCCGAGGGCCGCACGATCGACGTGGCCGAGCACTATTTCGACCTGAAGCGTTTTCCGGACCTCGAGGAGCGCGTGCGCGAGACGCAATCGGTCTCGCGGGCGCTGGCGCAGTTCGGCATTGCCGACTACACGCGCAAATGGTCACGCATCACCGCCGCCATGCCGAGCGCACCGGTAGCACGGCTGCTGAACCAGCCGAAGACGCGGCCGGTACTGCAGGTGGAAGCCCTCAACGTCGATATCGACGGCGCGCCGGTGCAGTACAGCATGACCCGCTTTGCCGGCGACTGGGTGCAGCTCACCGTCGCGGACGACTGACCGGGAGCGCCTCGCACGGCAGCGAGGCGGCTCCCTGGTCGCATTGGTCTAGACATCTGTCTGTCATCTGCCGAAGCTAACGTAACGCCCATGCAAACGACCAACCAGAACCAGACCGCATTGCGCGGCATCACCGGCCGCCGGGTACTTGGCGCCGCCGGCATCGCCCCCGCCACGCTCGGCTTCGCGCAGGGCAACGTCGCCCCGCAGGCGCCGGACAGCGGCCCGTGCATCGACGCGGGCAACCTGCTCGTGCTGCCGGGCATCGTCGACATTCACGGCGACGCGTTCGAGCGATCGGTCATGCCGCGCCCCGGCGTGAGCTTTCCGTATGGGCCGGCGCTGCTCGACGTGGACCGCCAGTTGCTGGCCCACGGCATCACGACCGAGTTCCACGGCGTGACGCTGTCATGGGAAGGCGGCCTGCGCGGCGAAGCCTATGCATTGCGCATGTTCGAGGCGCTGGCGCAGCTGCAGCCGGTGCTTGGCGCGTCGCACAAGGTGCACCTGCGCTTCGAGGCCTACCACCTGGCCGGCGTCGATACGGCAATCCAGTGGATGCAGGAAGGACGGGTCAGCCTGCTGGCGATCAACGATCACCTGCCAACCATGGCGCGCCGCATGAATGACGATCGCAAGCTGGCCCAGTACGCCGAGCGCGCCGAGTGCGAGATGGAAGCGTTCCGCTCGCGCCTGCGCGCCGCGAGCCGGCATGCGCAGGATGTGCCGGCCGAGATGACCCGGCTGATTGCCGCCGCGCGCGCGGCCCACCTGCCGGTGGCCTCGCACGACGACCCCGATGCCGCCACACGCCAGCACTATCACCGCCACGGTTGCGGCATCGCCGAGTTCCCGCTGACCGTCGAGGTCGCCGCGCTGGCGCGCCAGCTTGGCGACGAAACGGTGTTCGGTGCGCCCAACGTGCTGCGCGGCAAGAGCCACACCGGCGCGCCCAATGCCACCGAGATGATCGCGGCGGGGCTGTGCACGGTGCTGGCGTCCGACTACTACTATCCGGCGCCGCTGCAGGCAGCGTTCCGGCTCGTGCAGCTTGGTATCTGCGACCTGCCGGCGGCGTGGCACCTGGTGTCGCGCAACCCGGCGCGGGCGGCGGGGCTGCGCGACCGCGGCCTGCTGATGCCAGGCATGCGCGCCGATGCGATTCTGGTCGACGACAGCGAGCCGGGCCTGCCGCGCGTGTGCGCCGCCATCGTCAACGGCGAAGTGCGCCATGCGACGATGGCGCTGCCGACCATCGACCTGGCGGACCGCGCCAGCCTGGCGGCATGACGCGCGCCGCCCATCGATACGCGATCTACCTCGCCCCTGCCGAGCCCTACCGCAGCTTCGGCGCGCAATGGCTGGGCCGGGATGCCGAAACCGGCGCAGCGCAACCGCTGCCGCCCGGCATGGCACAACGGCCTGCGGCGTGGGTCGAGGCCCCCGCGCATTACGCGCTGCACGCCACGCTGAAGCCGCCATTCCGGCTGGCCGAGGGTGCCGACGCCGCCATGCTCGACCACACTGCCCGCGCGTTCGCCGCGGGCCGTACGCCGTTCGAGGCGCCGCTGGTACTGCGCGCGCTGCGCGGCTTTCTGGCCTGGTGCCTGGCCGACGTGCATGGTCAGGGTGGCAGGGCGATGCATGCGCTGGCCGACGCCTGCGTGCGCGAGTTCGACACCTTTCGCGCGGCGCCTACGGCGGCCGATATCGCCCGCCGCAATCCCACGGCACTGAGCGCCACGCAGCGCGCGATGCTCGACGCCTGGGGCTATCCCTACGTGTTCGACACCTTCACGTTCCACATCACGCTGACCGGCATGCT
Organism: Cupriavidus agavae; assembly: GCF_004217045.1. Classification (GTDB taxonomy): domain Bacteria; phylum Pseudomonadota; class Gammaproteobacteria; order Burkholderiales; family Burkholderiaceae; genus Cupriavidus; species Cupriavidus agavae. The sequence goes on along the minus strand of NZ_SGXM01000001.1, from coordinate 2,026,087 downwards.
CGGCGCCGCCGATGAGGCGGCGGCGCTGGAGCTGCTTCACAACGCCAGTGGGGCGCTGCTCGACCAGCCGCTGCGTGTGGATGGCATCAGCGTGTTCGTCCAGGCCGAGCCCGGCGCCGACTTCGTGATGGGGCGGCACTACGGCTTCGACGGGTCCACGCGCAATGGCGCGGGCGCCCGCTACCTGGCGCCATGACGGCGGCGTCGAGGGGCGATGGCCTGTTCTACGTGATGGGGCCTTCGGGCAGCGGCAAGGACTCGCTGCTGCGCGCGTTGCGTGAGCGGGTGCATCCCGCCGATCCGGTCGTGGTGGCCCATCGCTACATCACGCGTCCCGCCGACGCCAACGAGGCGTCGGTAGCACTTTCCACCGAGGAATTCCGGCGCCGCGTGGACCTTGGCTGCCTGGCGCTGCACTGGCAGAGCCATGGCCTGCACTATGGCATTGGCGTCGAGATCGACCAGTGGCTGGCGCGCGGGCTCAAGGTCATCGTCAATGGCTCGCGCGAATACCTGGCCGAGGCGGCCGGGCGCTATCCGGCGCTGTGCGCGGTGCATGTGCGTGTGCGGCCCGAGGTGCTGGCGGCGCGGCTGCGGCAGCGCGGACGGGAGTCGGAAGAGGAGATCGCAAGGCGGCTGGCGCGTGCGGCACAGGGGTTCGACGTGCCGGAGGGCGTACGGGTCGTGGAGATCGATAACAGCGGGGTGCTGGCGGAGTCAGCATCAAGGCTGGCAGACCTGATTGGCTCGGTCGCTTCCTGAGCCGCCTGCCCTCATCCCCGGCCGCTCTGCCGGGGGGAGCGGGGAGAACACCACCCGCGCACCAGACACCTGCGCTTTGCTCCCCTCTCCCGCTTGCGGGTGGGGGAGCGTCAGCATGATCAGACGAGCACCTTGCGGATCTGGGCCGAGACGATGTCGATGGCCGTCACGAACAGGATGATGATCAGCATCACGGCGCAGGTCTGGGCGTACTGGAAGCTGCGGATGATCTCCCAGAGCACGGTGCCGATGCCGCCGGCGCCGACGATGCCCACCACCGACGCCGAGCGCACGTTCGATTCGAAGCGGTACAGCGCGAACGACAGCCACAGCGGCAACACCTGGGGGATCACGCCGTAGACGATTTCCTCGATCGGACCGGCACCCGTGGCGCGCACGCCTTCCACCGGACGCGGGTCGATGGCCTCGACGGCTTCGGCAAACAGTTTGGCCAGCACGCCCATGGTGTGGATCCAGATCGCCAGCACGCCCGCGAACGGCCCCAGGCCCACGGCCACGATGAACAGCATGGCGAAGACCATCTCGTTGATGGCACGGCAGGCATCCATGATGCGGCGCGCCGGCTGGTAGATCCACGCCGGCACGATGTTGGCCGAGCACAGCAGGCCCAGCGGCACGGCCATCACCACGGCCAGTGCGGTGCCCCACAGCGCGATCTGCACGGTCACCAGCATCTCGTCGAGATAGTGGCGCCAGTCGCGGAAGTCGGGCGGGAAGAATTCGGCGGCGAATTTCGCCATGTTGCCGGAGTCGCGGATCAGGTCCAGCGGACGCATGTCGGCGCCTTGCCACGACAGGGCGAGCATGGCCAGCAGGATGCCCCAGACCAGCATCATCGGCAGCGATGTGCGGGGCGGGCGGACGGTGCTGGGGCGCGAGGGAGGCAGGCCGGGCTTGGCGGTGACGGTCATCGGGTGAATCCGGAAGTGATACGGGGCGGGAGGGCCGGCGGTGCCGCCAGCCCTCCGGGTACGGCGCGGGGTGTTACTGGGTGCTGACGGACTTGTCCAGCTCGGCCAGGCGACGCGTGACGTCGGCGAGCTTCTTTTCCTTGTCGGCGTCGGCCAGCGTGGTGTCGGACTCGATCCGGGTCTTTTCGCGTGCCAGTTCGATCTGGCGGATCGGCACGAGCTGGGCGTCGGACGACGGGCGGAAGCCCTGGTATGTCAGCGTGGCCAGGACCTGCTTCTCGCGCACCGCATCGGCACCCTTGCCATAGTTGACGAAGAACGTCTGGATCTTCTTCTTCAGCTCGGGCGACAGGTCCTTGCGGTAGACCATCGGGTCGGCCGGGATCAGCGGCGACTTCCACAGCACGCGCAGCTCGTCATAGGCGTTCTTGCCCGTGTTGATGCGGTAGCGTTCGAGGTTCTCGGTGTTGTTCACGGCCACGTCCAGTTGCTTGTTCAGCACCGACAGCAGGTTCGTCTCGTGGTTGCCGATGCGCACCGCTTTAAACAGCGTCTTCGGCTCGACCTTGTTGTGGGCCCACAGGTAGTAGCCCGGCACGGCCGTGCCCGAGGTGGAGTTCGGGTCGCCGGCGCCGTAGGTCAGCTCCTTGCCGCGCTTGATCACGTCCTCGACGGACTTGATGTCGCTGTCCTTGCGCACCACCAGCAGCGACCAGTAGCCCGGGTTGCCGTCCTTGTCGATGACCGAGGCAAACACCTCGCCCTGGGCGCGGTCCACTGCCTCCATGGCGGCCTTGTTGCCGAACCAGCCGATCTGCACCTTGTTGAAGCGCATGCCTTCGATGATGCCGGCGTAGTCCGAGGCGAAGAACGGCTTGACCTGCACGCCGAGCGTCTTGCTCAGGTCGTCGATCAGCGGTTGCCAGGCGGTCTTGAGGTTCGACGATGATTCCGTCGAGATGAAGCCGATGTTCAGGGTCTTGGCGTCCTGCGCGTAGGCGGGCAGCGCCACGACGCCGGAAGCCACCAGGGCGAGGAAAGTTCTGCGAAGCATCGAAAACTCCGTTGGAAAGACTGTTGGTAAGGCTGTTGGTGTCTGTCAGGAAGACGGACGGGAGAGATCAGGCCGCGGCCAGGTCCATGCGGACCATTGCCGGCACGGGCGCACCGCCCAGCGGCGCCGGCTCTTCCGGCACGCTGTCGTGCAGCAGTTCGTCGGCCTCGGTGCCATAGAGGTCGCGCAGCATGCCGGGGGTCAGCGCGGCCGACGGGCCGTCGTAGACCACCTTGCCCTGCCGCAGCGCCACCACGCGCGGGCAGTAGCGCATCGCCACATCCACCTGGTGCAGCGACACCACCACGGCCACCTTGCGCGTGCGGTTGATCTGCGAGAGCAGCGACATCACGCGGCGCGACGATTCGGGGTCGAGCGAGGCGATCGGCTCGTCGGCCAGGATCACGCGGGCGTTCTGCACCAGCGTGCGCGCAATGGCCGCGCGCTGCTGCTGGCCGCCCGACAGCGTCGAGGCACGCTGAAACGCATAGTCGTCTATACCAACCTGGGCCAGTGCGTCGAGCCCGGCCTGGACTTCCTCGGCCTTGAAGATGCGGGTCAGGCTGCGCCAGGCTGGAATGCGCGTCAGCATGCCGACCAGCACATTGGTGATGACGGGCAGGCGGCCAACGAGGTTGAATTGCTGGAAGACGAAGCCGATCTCGGCACGTACGCGGCGCACATCGCGGGCCAGGCGGCCGTTGCGTTGCACGGTGCGACCATTGACGAGGATCTCGCCCGAGCCGGCATCGCCGGTGACGAAGCCGGCCACGTGGCGCAGCAGCGTCGACTTGCCCGACCCCGAGGCGCCCAGCAGGGCAACCATTTCGCCGGGGGCGATGTGCAGCGTGACATCGTCAAGCGCCTTGCGGTCCGCGCGGAACGATTTGCTCAGCCCGCGGACTTCGATTGCATGCGTCATGTCGACTCCCTTGCTTGAATGACCTGCGCATTCTGGGGGGAGCGGATGACAGAACGATGACCGGAACCGGAGGTTTTCCGATGGGGACCGTGGATGTGGCAGGGCCGGCGCGCGGTGTCTTGCCTACGGTTCGCGCCGGTCCGCCCGCCTACATCAGGATGATGTCGTACTGTTCCTGATGGAACGTGGACTCCACTTGCAGCGAGATCGGCTTGCCGATGAAGTCGCCCAGCATGGCCAGATGCTGGCTTTCCTCTTCGAGGAACAGGTCGATCACGTCCTGCGAAGCCAGGATGCGGAATTCGCGCGGGTTGAACTGGCGGGACTCGCGCATGATCTCGCGGAAGATGTCGTAGCAGACCGTGCGGGGCGTCTTGACCTGGCCCTTGCCGGTGCAGACCGGGCACTGCTCGCACAGCACGTGGGCCAGCGATTCGCGCGTGCGCTTGCGGGTCATCTCCACCAGCCCGAGCTGCGAGAAGCCGTTGACCGTGATGCGGGTACGGTCGCGCGACAGGGCGCGCTTGAGCTCCGACAGCACCGCGTCGCGGTGCTCGACATTTTCCATGTCGATGAAGTCGATGATGATGATGCCGCCCAGGTTGCGCAGCCGCAGCTGGCGGGCGATGGTATGCGCCGCCTCCAGGTTGGTCTTGAAAATCGTGTCGTCGAAGTTGCGCGCGCCCACGTAGCCGCCGGTGTTGACGTCGATCGTCGTCATCGCCTCGGTCTGGTCGATCATCAGGTAGCCGCCCGACTTCAGGTCCACCCGCCGCGACAGCGCCTTCTCGATCTCGGCGTCGATATTGAACAGGTCGAAGATCGGGCGCTCGCCGGTGTAGTGCGACAGCCGCGACAGCACGGCCGGTGTGTATTCCTGGGCGAACTCCACGAGCTTCTGGTAGTTCTCGCGCGAGTCCACCTGGATGACGCCCGTGGCGTCGTTGATGAAGTCGCGCAGCACGCGCTGGGCCAGGTTCAGGTCCTGGTAGAGCAGGCTCGGCGCCGGCTGCGTGGTGGCGTTCTGGCGGATCGACGCCCAGATCTTGCGCAGGTAGGCGATGTCGTTGCCCAGTTCCTCGTCGCTGGCTTCCTCGGCGATGGTGCGCACGATGAAGCCGCCGCGTTCCTCGCTGGGCACCAGCCCCTGCACGCGGGCGCGCAGCGCCTCGCGGTCCACCTCGCCTTCGATGCGCTGCGAGATGCCGATGTGCGGGTCCTGCGGCAGGTACACCAGCGTGCGGCCGGCAATGCTGACCTGCGTGGACAGGCGGGCGCCCTTGGTGCCGATCGGGTCCTTGATGACCTGCACCATCAGCGCCTGGCCTTCGTACAGCGTTTTCTCGATGGCCAGGTGGCCATTCTTCTCGCCGTCGCGCGGGTGCCAGATGTCGGCCACGTGCAGGAACGCGGCGCGCTCCAGGCCGATATCGATGAACGCGGACTGCATGCCCGGCAGAACGCGCACGACCTTGCCGAGATAGATGTTGCCGACCAGCCCGCGGGTCAGCGTGCGTTCGACATGCAGTTCCTGCACGGCGGCCTGCTGCACGATGGCCACGCGCGTTTCTTGCGGCGTGATATTGACGAGGATGTCTTCGGTCATGGCGATGAGTGCGGCAGGTAGGCGGCTGGCGTCGGACGAATCAGAAGCGCAGATCCGCTTCACGCAGCAGGGTCGCCGTCTCGAAAAGGGGCAGGCCCATGATACCCGAATAGCTACCGTCGATACGCGCGACGAACTCGGCCGCGCGGCCCTGGATCCCGTACGCCCCGGCCTTGCCGAACGGTTCGCCGCTGGCCACGTAGCGCCCGATCTCGGCCTCGCTCATGGCGCGGAAAGTGACGTGCGAGATCGACAGCGCGTGGCGCTGGCCCAGCGCGGACACCACGGTCACCGCCGTCAGCACGCGATGGGTGGTGCCGGCCAGCGCCGCCAGCATGCGCGCCGCATCGTCGGCGTCGGCGGGCTTGCCGAGGATGTCGCCGCCCAGGCAGACCGTGGTGTCGGAGGTCAGGATCGGCGCGTCGGGCAGTCCGCGCCCGATGCGGCGCTGCAGCGCGGCGTCGGCCTTGAGCGCGCAGACGCGCTGCACGTAGGCATCGGGCGTCTCGCCGGGCAGCACGGTTTCGAGCGCCTCGGCGTCCTCGCCGGCATCGGCGAGCAGCAGTTCGTGGGCGACGCCAAGCTGGGTCAGCAGCTCGCGGCGACGCGGGGATTGGGAGGCGAGATAGAGGAGGGCGGGCACGGACAATCGATGCGAGAAGGAGTGCGCCGATTGTACGCGTGGTCGGCAGGCGCCGAGGGTTTGCTGCGCGCTCCCGTCGCATGGGAGCGCGCAGCAAAACACTTACACCCGATGGTACGGATGTCCCTGCGTCACCGACCATGCCCGGTACAGCTGCTCGGCCAGCAGCACGCGCACCATGCCGTGCGGCAGGGTCAGGCTGGAGAGCCGGAACAGTGTCTGGGCGCGCGCCTTGAGCGCGGGATCGAGGCCATCGGCGCCGCCGATCAGGAAGGCGGTGTCGCCGCCGTCGCGTTGCCAGCCGGTCAGCTGGTCGGCCAGCTGCACCGTGGTCCAGTCCTTGCCGCGCTCGTCGAGGGCGACGATACGGGTCTGTTTCGACAGCGAGCCGAGCACCGTCTCGATGCGGGCGGCTTCGCGCTGCATCACGGTGGCGGCATTGTTGCTGGAGGAGCGGGCTTCCGGCTTGACCTCGCGCAGTTCGATGCGCAGCTCCGGCGGCATGCGCTTGGCATACTCCGCAAAGCCGGTTTCGATCCACGCGGGCATCTTGTGGCCCACGGCCACGATCACGAGTTGCATGTGCGATGCCCGGTGGTCGGAACTACCCGCTTGCCAGCCGCGTTCAGGCCGAGCGCGTGGCGCGCTTGCGCGGGGCGGCGGTCTTGGCGGCCGTCTTCGTTGCGGTCTTGGTTGCCGTCTTCGTGGCGGCGGTCTTGCGGGCCGGGGCCTTGGCGGCGGTCGTGCCCGTGGCGGTCTTGCGTGCGGGTGCCTTGGCGGTGGTGCCGGCGGCGGTCTTGCGGGCCGGGGCCTTGCCAGCCGTGCCGGTGGCCGACTTGCGGGCCGGCGACTTGAGCGGCACGCCGGTGGAAGTCGTACGCGTCACGGCCGTCTTGCGGGCGCGGGCGCCCATCGTGGCCAGCGCGTCGGCGTCGGTGTCCTCGTGGCCCATCGGCGGCGACGGCTCCTTCATGCCTTCCGGCAGGCGGGCCAGCGCCGGGCGCAGGTTCGAGGCGCGGCGCACGCGCGGTGCCGGCTCGGCGTCCTCGTCCTCGTCCGGCTCGCTGGCCTTGGCCAGGCCCTTCTTCGCGGCCAGCTTGACGCGCACCGGCTTGTCGCCCCAGATTTCCTCGAGGTTGTAGTACAGGCGCAGTTGCGGCTGGAGGATGTGCACCACGGCGTCGCCGCAGTCCACCAGCACCCATTCGCCGGTCTCCAGGCCCTCGACCGCCACGATGTGGCCGCCGGCGTCCTTGACCGTATCCCGTACCGACGCCGCCAGCGCCTTGGTCTGGCGGTTCGAACTACCGCTGGCGATCACCACCCGGTCGAACAGTTCCGTCAGGTGAGTGGTGTCGAACACCTTGATGTCCTGCGCCTTCACATCCTCGAGCCCGTCGACGATCGCGCGCTGCAGTTTACGAATATCCATGGTGTCTTTCTTGTTCAGCTTCATTCGGGTAGGGAGCGCGTCGGCTCAGGGGTTTCGGTACAACCCGTGACGCGCGATGTAGTGTGCCACGCCGGCCGGCAGTTGGTCATCTGCCTGGTCCGGCAGCACGCCGCCTGCCAGGTGCTGGCGCAGGCCGGTGGACGACAAATCGACGGCCAGCGTCTGGTCGATCCACATATGTCCGGAGGGCGAGCATTGTATCAGGTGCGTGTCCGCCTGACGCTCGTGCATGGCTTCCAGCACCGGCCCCTCCAGCGCGTCGAGGTCGAATCCCGGCCGCGTGGCGATGCACAGGTGCACATATTCGAACAGCGCCTCCCAGCCGTGCCAGGTGTGCAGCCGCAGCAACTGGTCGGCGCCCATCAGCCACGACAGCGACGCCTCGGGGCCATAGGCCTCGCGCAGGTGCCGCACGGTGTCGATCGTGTAGCTCGGGCCGGCCCGGTCCACTTCCATGCGGCTGACGCCGACCTTGCCGCGCGCCGGCACCAGGCTGGCCGCGGCCAGTTCGGTCATCGCCAGGCGGTCGGCGGCCGGGGTGACATGGTCGCCCTTCTGCCAGGACTGGCCGGTGGGTATCCAGACCAGTTCGTCGAGGTCCAGATGGTCCAGGGCCAGTTGTGCCAGGGCAACATGGCCCCGGTGCGGCGGATCAAAAGTGCCGCCAAGGATACCCAGGCGGTAAGGGCGGTGGGGGCGGGACGGTTGGGACGCCTGCAGAGGTTCGTTCATGCCATCAGGCCCAGTCGCGTGCGGGCAGGAAATCCGCGTAGAGCGCCGCTTCCGGCGTGCCGGGCGCGGGTTGCCAGTCGTAGCGCCACGAAACCTGGGGTGGCATCGACATCAGGATCGATTCGGCCCGGCCGCCAGACTGCAGGCCAAACAGCGTGCCCCGGTCGAACACCAGGTTGAATTCCACGTACCGGCCGCGCCGGTAGGCCTGGAATTCCCGCTCGCGCTCGCCGTAGGGCGTGTCCTTGCGGGCAAGCAGGATCGGCAGGTAGGCGTCCAGGAAGGCATCGCCGGCCGCGCGCATCATCGCAAAACTCTGGTCGAAGCCCAATGCCGAGAAGTCGTCGAAGAAGATGCCGCCGATGCCGCGCGCCTCGCCCCGGTGTTTCAGGAAGAAATACTCGTCGCACCACTGCTTGAAGCGCGGATAGAGATCGTCGCCGAACGGCGCCAGCGCGTCGCGGCAGGTACGGTGGAAGTGCGTGCAGTCACCGGCGTCGCCGTAGTACGGCGTCAGGTCCATGCCGCCGCCGAACCACCAGACCGGCTCGGCGTCCGGCGCCTCCGGCTTGCGCGCCACGAAGCAGCGCACGTTCATGTGCACCGTCGGTACGTAGGGATTGCGGGGATGGAACACCAGCGACACGCCCATCGCCTCGAAGCCGCGCCCGGCCAGCTCCGGCCGGTTGGCCGTGGCCGAGGGGGGCAGGGTATCGCCCCGCACGTGCGAGAAGCCCACGCCGGCCCGTTCCATGACCGCGCCGCCTTCCAGGATCCGGGTGCGGCCGTTGCCGCGCAGCCGCTCGGTGGGCGGCTTTTCCCAGGTATCGGTCAGGAACGGCTGGCCGTCGACGGCGGCGATGGCATCGGTGATGCGGTTTTGCAGGCCGAGCAGATAGTCACGGACTGCCTGGGAATCGATCATGATCGTGGATGGGGGTGGGCCGGTGGCAAGACGGCCGGGCTGGTGCGCCGGCCGTCATGGCGGTGTCATGATTGTACCGGCTGGATTCGCCCCACGGGCCGTGGGCCGAATCCGGCAATGCCCGGATCAGCGCTTGATCGCGCGGTAGCCGATATCGGTGCGGAACTGCATGCCGTCGAAGCGGATCTGCTCCACGGCGGCGTAGGCGTTCTTCTGCGCGGCCTTGACCGTATCGGCCAGCCCCACCACGCACAGCACGCGCCCGCCCGAGGTGCGCAGCGTGCCGTCCTGCAGCGTGGTGCCTGCATGGAACGTCACCGCGTCGTCGGTTTCGGCCGGGATGCCGGTGATGGCATCGCCGCGGCGCGGGTTCTCGGGGTAGTCGAAGGCGGCCATGACCACGCCCAGCGCGGTGCGGCGGTCCCAGTCCAGTTCGATCTGGTCCAGCTTGCCGTCCACGGCCGCTTCCATCACGTCGACGAGGTCGGTCTTCAGGCGCGCCATGATCGGCTGCGTCTCCGGATCGCCCATGCGGCAGTTGAATTCCAGCGTCTTCAGGTTGCCTTCCGGGTCGATCATCAGGCCCGCGTACAGGAAACCGGTGAACGGGATGCCGTCCTTTTCCATGCCGCGCACCGTCGGCAGGATGATCTCGCGCAAGGCGCGCGCGTGCAGCGCCGGCGTGACCACCGGAGCCGGCGAGTAGGCGCCCATGCCGCCCGTATTGGGGCCGGCGTCGGCGTCCAGCAGGCGCTTGTGGTCCTGGCTCGTGGCCAGCGCCAGCACGTTCTTGCCGTCGACCATGACGATGAAGCTCGCTTCCTCGCCTTCCAGGAATTCCTCGATCACCACGCGGGCGCCGGCGTCGCCAAGCTTGTTGTCGGCCAGCATCATGTCCACGGCGCCGTGGGCTTCTTCCAGCGTCATCGCCACGACCACGCCCTTGCCGGCGGCCAGGCCATCGGCCTTGATCACGATCGGGGCGCCCTGGGCGTCGATATAGGCGTGCGCGTCGGCGGCGCTGGCGAACGTCTTGTAGTAGGCGGTGGGAATGCCGTGGCGGTGCATGAACGCCTTGGCGAAGTCCTTCGACGATTCGAGCTGGGCAGCGGCCCGGGTTGGCCCGAAGATGCGCAGGCCGCGCGCGCGGAACACGTCGACGATGCCGGCGGCCAGCGGCGCCTCGGGGCCCACCACCGTGAAGGCCACGCCCTCGCGCTCCACGAAGGCGGCGAGCACCTCGGGGTCGGTCAGCGGCACGTTCTGCAGGCGCTTGTCGAGCGCCGTGCCCCCGTTGCCCGGGGCCACGTAGACGACCTGCACCTTGGGGGACTGGGCCAACTTCCAGGCCAGTGCGTGCTCACGCCCACCCGAACCGACAACCAAAACTTTCATGATCCACTGCCAGAAAAGAAACGCATGCGAAAAGCGGCAGCTGGACGAGGCCGGGCTGCCGCCGTGGGGCGCGGCGCGAGGGTCAGTCCTCGATCACCGCGTTGGTGAAGACTTCCTGTACGTCGTCCAGGTTTTCCAGCGCGTCCAGCAGTTTCTGCATCTTGACGGCATCGTCGCCGGTGAAGCTCACGTCGTTCTGCGGCTTCATCACCACGTCCGCCACCTCGGCCTTGAAGCCGGCGGCTTCCAGGGCCGACTTGACCTCGCCGAAATCGTTCGGCGGGCAGGTCACCTCGATCGAGCCGTCGTCGTTGGTCACCACGTCGTCGGCACCGGCTTCCAGCGCGGCGTCCATGAGCTTGTCCTCGGGCGTGCCGGGGGCGAACAGGAACTGGCCGCAGTGCGTGAACATGAACGCCACCGAACCTTCGGTGCCCATGTTGCCGCCATGCTTCGAGAACGCGTGGCGCACTTCGGCCACGGTACGGGTGCGGTTGTCGGTCAGGCAGTCGACGATGATCGCGGCGCCGGACAGGCCGTAGCCCTCGTAACGGATTTCTTCGTAGCTCGCGCCCTCCAGGCCACCCACGCCGCGCTGGATGGCGCGCTGCATGTTGTCCTTGGGCATGTTGGCGTCCATGGCCTTTTCCATGGCCAGGCGCAGGCGCGGATTCGAATCGGCCTCACCGCCGCCCAGCTTGGCGGCCACGGTGATTTCCTTGATCAGGCGCGTCCAGACCTTGCCGCGCTTCGCGTCGGCGGCGGCTTTCTTGTGTTTGATGTTGGCCCATTTGGAATGACCGGCCATGTTTCTCTCCGAAGCGGAATATGTATCGTGTGGTGTGCAAGCCCGGCGGCCTTGCGCCGGCGGGATGCCGCCCGGGGTTCCGGCGGCCACGCCATGTGATTGATGTGCCGATCTGCTGGCTATAATCAGCGCAGGATTTTATCACGCGCCCCTGCCGTGCCGCAGCACGATCTGTGGCCCCGGCCGCGCACGGCCGCGCGGTTTCCTGCCTTTCCAGTCCCCTGACACGCCGACCGCCGAGACCCGCCATGGCCGATCCCATCCTCATCGCCAAGAATGCCGACCACGAACTGGTGCTGCTGCCCGAGATGGGCAACCGGCACGGCCTGATCACCGGCGCCACCGGTACCGGCAAGACCGTCACGCTGCAGACGCTGGCCCAGGGCTTTTCCCGGCTCGGCGTGCCGGTCTTCATGGCAGACGTAAAAGGTGATCTAACCGGCATATCACAGGTGGGCAAGCCATCGGACAAGCTCAAGGCCCGGCTGGCCGGGCACGGCCTGCCCGAGCCCGCCTGGGGCGCCTGCCCGACCACGCTCTGGGACGTGTTCGGCGAGAAGGGCCACCCGGTGCGCGCCACGGTCTCGCACATGGGGCCGCTGCTGCTGTCGCGGATGCTGGAACTCAACGACACCCAGCAGGGCGTGCTGAACCTGGTGTTCCGCATTGCCGATGCCAACGGCCTGCTGCTGCTCGACGCCAAGGACCTGCGCGCCATGCTCCAGTACGTGGGCGAGAACGCCAGCCAGTTCACCACCGAATACGGCAACATCTCGTCGGCATCGGTGGGCGCGATCCAGCGCGGGCTGGTGGGGCTGGAGTCGCAGGGGGCCGACAGGTTCTTCGGCGAGCCGATGCTGAACCTGGAGGACTTCATCCAGACCGAGAAAGGACAGGGCGTCATCAATATCCTGGCGGCCGACAAGCTCATGAACGCGCCCCGGCTCTACGCCACGTTCCTGCTCTGGATGCTGTCGGAGCTGTTCGAGAAGCTGCCCGAGGCCGGCGATCTCGACAAGCCCAAGCTCGTTTTCTTCTTCGACGAAGCCCATCTGCTGTTCAACGACGCACCGAAGGCGCTGCTCGACAAGATCGAGCAGGTGGTGCGGCTGGTGCGCTCCAAGGGCGTGGGGGTGTATTTCGTCACACAGAACCCGGTCGATATCCCGGACACCGTGCTCGGCCAGCTCGGCAACCGCGTGCAGCACGCGCTGCGCGCGTTCACGCCGCGCGACCAGAAGGCCGTGAAGGTGGCGGCCACCACGATGCGGGCCAACCCGAAGCTTGATCTGGAACAGGCGATCGGGGAGCTTGGCGTGGGTGAGGCGCTGGTGTCGTGCCTCGACGCCAAGGGCACGCCGGGCGTGACCGAGCGCGCCTGGGTGCTCCCGCCGGGCAGCCGCATCGGCCCCGCCACCGACGACGAACGCAAGGCGCTGATCGCCGGCTCGCTCGTGGCCGGCACCTACGAAACCGCGATCGACCGCGAATCGGCCTACGAGAAGCTGCGTGGCGACGCGGCCGGCGCCGCGCGCGGTGCCCCCGTGGAAGCCGCAGGCAAGAAGCCGGCCCCGAAGCCGGGCGCCCCGGAAGCGGAGGCCGGCGAGGAAGGCAGCAGCTGGGCCGGCGAGATCTTCGGCTCGCTTACGCGTGGCACCGGCAAGACCGGCCGCGGCGATTCGATCCTGGAATCGATGGCGAAATCCGCCGCCCGCACCGTGGGCTCGCAGGTCGGCCGCGAATTGATCCGCGGCGTGCTCGGCAGCCTGCTCGGCGGCGGCAAGCGGAAGTAGACGAGCTCAGTTCTTGGTGCCGAACAGACGGTCACCCGCGTCGCCGAGGCCGGGGACGATGTAGGCGTGCTCGTCGAGGTGGCTGTCGAGCGACGCCACGAACAGCTTCACGCCCGGGTGGGCCTTCTGGAAGATCTCGACGCCTTCGGGCGCGGCCACCAGCGCCACGAACGTGATGGCCTCGTCGGGCACGCCACGGCGCTTGAGCACGTCCACCGCGTGGGCGGCCGAGTAGCCCGTGGCCACCATCGGGTCGCACAGGATGAACGAGCGGTCTTCCACATCGGGCAGGCGCACCAGGTATTCCACCGGGCGGTGCTGGTCATCGCGGTAGACGCCGATATGGCCGATGCGGGCCGACGGAATCAGCTCCACCAGGCCGTCGCTCATGCCCACGCCGGCGCGCAGCACCGGCACGATGGTCAGCTTCTTGCCGGCGATCACGGGGGCGTCCAGCGGCACCAGCGGGGTGTCGATGCGGCGCGTGGTCAGCGGCAGGTTGCGGGTGATCTCGTAGCCCATCAGCAGCGTGATCTCGCGCAGCAGTTCGCGGAACGTGCGCGTGGATGTCTCCTTGTCACGCATGTGCGAGAGCTTGTGCTGGATCAGCGGGTGGTTGAGGATGAACAGGTTCGGAAAGCGCGGATCTTGTTTCATGGCGGCTCGGCCGGGGTAGGCGGCGATAGGCGAATGGGGAGGTCTGCCCGGAAGCGGGGGACCGATGCAGCGGGATTGTAATGGATGGGATCGCCCGCGCCGTTGCGCGTCGGCAGGAAGTGCCGGGACGAGCCGCCCGGGGTTGGGCGCTAGAAGTGGCGCATTCGGCGCATCGCGCAACAAGCCGGGCCGCAGGCCGCCGCGCCTTTTGGCATACAATCGGCGGGTTCGTCGCGGCCGGACCGGCTGCGACCGCGCCCCAACCCCGCTTTCCCGTGTCCGCATCCCAGAAGTCCCTGTCCCCCTCGCTTGACCTGCCCGCCGGGCATCGTGTCGGACTCGCCACCGCCGCCATCGGCGCGATGCTGTTTTCCGCCAAGGCCATCGTGGCCAAGCTCATGTACCGCTACAACGTCGATGCCGTGATGGTCATCACGCTGCGCATGGTGCTGGCGGCGCCGCTGTTCATGGCCATCGGCTGGTGGCAGGCGCGCAAGCTGCCGGCGCTGTCGTGGGCCGACCGCGGGCGCGTGGTGTTCCTGGGCTTCATCGGCTACTACCTGTCGAGTTTTCTCGATTTCCTCGGGCTGCAGTACATCACGGCCGGGCTGGAGCGGCTGATCCTGTTCCTGACGCCGTCGTTCGTGCTGCTGTTCACCGCGCTGGTGTTTCGCCGGCACATCCATGCCCGGCAGTGGATTTCGCTGCTGCTGGCCTATGCGGGCATCGTGCTGGTGTTCGTGCACGACCTCGATGTGAGCGGCACGCAGGTCTGGCTCGGCGGAGGTCTGGTGCTGGCCAGTGCGTTGTCGTATGGTGTGTACCTGATCCTGAGCGGCGAGCTGGTCAAGCGCGTGGGGTCGCTGCGGCTGGTGGCCTACGCGATGTGCGTGTCCACGCTCTGCTGCGTGATCCAGTACCTGGCGCTGGGCCGGCCCGTGGCCGAACTGGCGCAGCCGGCGCCGGTGCTCTGGCTGTCGGCCGTCAACGCGGTGATGTGCACGGTGCTGCCGGTGTCGCTGACGATGATCGCGGTGGCGCGCATCGGGGCGCCGCTGGCCTCGCAGGCCGGCATGGTCGGCCCGGTGTCCACGCTGGTGCTGGCATTCTGGCTGCTGGGCGAGCCGGTCACGGAAGTGCAGATCGCCGGCAGCGCGCTGGTGCTCGGGGGCATGTACCTGCTGTCGCGCAAGAAGGGCTGACGGCAACAAGAATTCAACAAGGCAACAAGGGTTCAACCAAGGAGAGGAAGACCATGGATTTCGGACTGCGCGGTAAGCATGCGCTGGTGTGCGGCGCCAGCAAGGGACTCGGGTTCGCGTGCGCCGAGGCGCTCGCGGCCGAAGGCGTCGATGTGGTGATCGTGGCGCGCGGCGCCGAGGCGCTGGAGAAGGCCGCCGCCGACCTGCGCGCCCGCTATGGCCGCCGGGTGCTGGCCGTGGCCACCGACATCACCACGCCCGAGGGCCGCAAGCTGGCGCTCGACGCCGTGGCCAAGCTTGGCGACCTCGACATCCTCGTCAACAATGCCGGCGGCCCGCCCCCGGGCAACTTCCGCGACTGGGGCCGCGACGAGTGGCTGGCCGCGCTCGACGCCAACATGCTGACGCCGATCGAACTGATCAAGGCCACCGTGGACGGCATGATCGCGCGCCGCTGGGGCCGCATCGTCAACATCACGAGCGGCGCGGTCAAGGCGCCGATCGACGTGCTGGGCCTGTCCAACGGCGCGCGCTCGGGCCTGACCGGTTTCGTGGCCGGCCTGGCGCGCGAGGTGGCGCAGCATGGCGTGACCGTGAACAACCTGCTGCCGGGGCCGTTCGACACCGACCGCCTGAAGAAGACGATGGAGGGCGGCGCCCAGAAGGCCGGCATCAGCATCGACGAAATGGCCAAGCGCCGCGCGGCCGCCAATCCGTCGCGCCGCTTCGGCGATCCGGCCGAGTTCGGCGCCACCTGCGCGTTCCTGTGCAGCAAGCAGGCCGCCTTCATGACCGGCCAGAACGTGCTGCTCGACGGCGGCGCGTACCCGGGAACCTTCTGATGCCCGCGCTGCGTCCCGACGGCGGCACGAAACCCCGCATCGCGCTGATCGCCCACGATCACAAGAAGGACGACATCGTGGCCTTCGCGGCACGCCAGCGCGACTTTCTGTCGCGCTGCGACCTGCTGGCCACGGGCACCACGGGCGGGCGGATTGCCGCCGAGACGGGCCTCAACGTCTCGCGGATGCTGTCCGGCCCGTGGGGCGGCGACCTGCAGATCGGCGCCCAACTGGCCGAAGGCAGGATCACCGCCGTGATCTTCCTGCGCGACCCGATGACGCCGCAGCCGCACGAACCGGATATCAACGCGCTGGTGCGCGCGTGCGACGTCCACAACGTGCCGTGCGCCACCAATCTGGCCACGGCCGAGCTGCTGATCGTCGAACTGGCACGGCAGTGCGTCGAGAGCGGGTGCAAGTAGTTCCCGCGCGTCAGATGGCCGGCGCCCGCCGGCTGTCCGCCGCAACTGCCTCGGTCCCCCGGGGCAGGAACATCCGTTCAGGCACCTGCAGGTGGCGCAGCGCCAGGATCTCCAACGGTCCCTGGCCTGCCGCCGAGCGCATCTGGTACCGGATCGGGTAGCAAAGCTGCGCCCGCCCGGCTGCCGGGACGCTGTCGACCGTTTCGGCCCCGACCGGTGTTGCATCGGCGGTCGTCTGGAATGTCAGTTGCACCGTCGCACTGTCGATCGGCGTCACTTCCGCGCGCTCCAGCATCCGTACCCAGGCCCACACTCCCTCGGCCTCGTGGTTCTTGCGCATGCCCGCCGTCTCGGTCTGCCACGCCAGCATCGCGCGCGGCTGCTGCAGGTCGCTTGCGGGCCAGGTCATCGCGTGCCAGGCCTCGCGCTGGTTGTAGTAGCGCAGCGTCTGGTTGTCTATCGTCAATATCGTGCTGGTCAGGCCCGGGGTCGGGACGGGTTTGAGGTCGAAGCGGTAGCGGGGATCGCCCTGCAGCAGCAGGCGCGTGCCGACGCGCTGCAGCGTGTTGATGAACTCGACAAAGCGGGGATCGAATCGCAGTGCGTGGGCGCCGCTGCCCACCGGCGTCCAGCGGTCGCCGCGCAGCGCCAGCACCCCGGACAGTTCCGCCAGCACGAAGGCAGGAATCAGGCCGCTCCGCGGCCGCACATAATGGGCGATTTCTGGCAGCGAGGCGTCATTGGGACTATCGGCAAACGGATAGCGGCTGGCGAATGCACGGTTCCAGGGCAGCGCGATCGACACCCGCCACGCCTCGTCGAGGCTGGCCAGCGCCGGCTGCAGCACCGCTTGCGTGGCCTGGGCAACCGGCCGCACGAACAGGGTTTCGCCCATGCCGGCCCAGCCCGTGCCGAGGCTGGCTGCGACAAGCTGGGCATAGGCCTGCGTATCGGCCAGATCGGAGCTGCGGCCCTGGAACAGCGCCTGGGCCAGCTGCAGTGCCTGCGCATCGCCATCGGCGCCCTGGGCGATCTGCTGCAGCCGCAGCCGGACCGCCGTGATGCGGTCGAGATAGCGCTGCAGGCTCAGTTCGCCGGTGCCGGTGCCGGCTTGGCCGGTATCGCCGGTCAGTCGCAGCACTGGCCCGAAAGCCGGGTCGAGCGGTCCGCCGGGGGCACGTCCGGCAGCGGCCGGACCGGCGTTGTCCCGCTGGTTGTCCGGCGTGCCGAGGATGCCCTGCGCACGGGCGACCAGCGCCTCGGAAAGCGATGCCCGGTGGGCGCCGGCCCCGCCGTGGTACTGCAGCGATTTCAGCAGCGCAATCACCGGAGACTGCCGCGCGTCGGCCATGAGCTTGAGCTGGTCGGCCACGGCGGGCAGCGTGGCGGCGCTTTCCCACTGCAGGCCGTTCATGAAGCGCTGCCAGTGGTCGGCATAGTCGGCGAAGTAACGCTCGGCCAGTGCCGCGCGCAGGTCGGCCGCCCGGGCTTGCCCGTCGCTTCCGGTCTGGCGGTCGGCGGATGGATTGTCGCCGAGCACCCAGTCGTCCGATACATCGACCCGCGCCGCTGACGTCTCGATGGCTGCCCGCACGTATCCTTCGTACGCCTGGCGGGTATAGATGGCCGGCACGCTGCCGGTGGCGCGCAGCAGTCCGCGCGTGTCCGTGCCGGCGGTCAGCGATGCCAGCGTCTGGTTCGGATACTTGTGGCTGACACCTGCGATGATCGACTGGTAGATGGCATCGGCGGCGTTACGCTGGCCGATGGCCTCCAGCAGCGTCTGGCGCGCGCCTGCCACCAGTTCGGGCCGGGTCGCGATACGCCAGTGCGGGTGGTCCTGCAGATGGTCCGCATAGAAGCTGCCGAAGCGTTCGGCCAGGTCGGCCCGCTTGCCCGGCGTGATACGCGCGCCGGTGGTCCAGCGTTCCGCAAGGTTCCTGCCGAGGACGGCGGCGTCTGCCCGCTCGGGCTGGGCCAGCATCAGGTAGGTTTCGAGCGTGGCGCGGCCTTCCAGCGCCCATTTCAGGGTTTCGTCACGGAGGCCGGCGGTTTGCAGCTGCGTGAGGCTGGTCAGCGAAGCCTCGATGTCGCGC
The DNA here is from genome assembly GCF_004217045.1 of Cupriavidus agavae. Lineage (GTDB taxonomy): Bacteria > Pseudomonadota > Gammaproteobacteria > Burkholderiales > Burkholderiaceae > Cupriavidus > Cupriavidus agavae. The sequence goes on along the minus strand of NZ_SGXM01000001.1, from coordinate 2,007,843 downwards.
ACGACCGGTGCCACGACGAGTTCCCGGCTGGCGTTGGCGTACGGCGCCCAGAGCGAGTTCAGTACCTCGGCATCGCGGTTCAGGCCAAACCGCGTGCCAAGCGGGGCGCCTTGCCCGATGCGGTGGGTGTAGCGCAGGATCTGCTGCTGCAGGTTGTCCAGTGCCTGTAGCCGATGGGCGCCATCGGCGGTGGAGGCCAGGTCCCGCACCGCCTGCCGCGCGGCGCCGATATCGCGCGCATTGCGCACGCCGGAGGCGACCATGCCGGCGGTCCAGGCCACGACCCCGGCAAGCGCCAGCATGGCCACCACCGTCGCCGCGTGCACGCCGACCCGGCGGCCCCGGTAGCGGCGGGATTCCGTACAGATGGCCTGCCATGTGGTGGCCAGCGCGGCCGGCTGGTTCGGCGACGGGTGGGGTCGGGCGGTGCGCCAGAGATCGCCCGACGCGTCCGGACGGGCTGGCATCGGCACCGGCGCGGCAGGGACCGGGAAAACTGGCGCAAATACGATGCCGGCCAGCGTTGCGCGGCGCCATTTCGACGCCAGCACCGCCTGCCAATTCGCCTCGATGCGTGCGCGCTGGGCACTGATGTAGGCCGAAATCAGGGCGAGGTGCCGGGAGTGGTGAGGTTCCAGGCAGAGCAGGGTGCCCTGGCGCACGGTGCGTTGCTCCAGGGTGTCCAGCACCTCGCGGAAGCCCGTCGCGGCCTGTTCGCCGGCGCCGTTGTCCGAGGCCGCGACGAACGCGCCTACCGCGTCGAACTGTTCGGGCGGCTGGTCGGGCAGTTCCACGGAGTGCAGGTAGACCACGGGCGCCGCCCAGCCCAAATCCGATTCGATCCCCGCCCGCACGCGCAGTTGATCGGTCGCGGCCGCCTCACGCTGGTTCGCGGGCACCACCTGAACCAGCGCATCGACCGGCCGGCGTGCGCGCAGGCGCCGCAATTGCCGGCGCCACTGTGCGGCGTCGATACCGTCAGGCGCCGCGTGTACGAGCACGGCATGATCGACCTGCAGGACGCCCGCCTGCTTCAGGCCCGGCGCCACGGCGTTGACCTGCCCGGCATCCCCGCACACCAGCAGCCACGGCAGCCGATAACGCCACCGCCAGCCGAGCGTGACGCGCAACTCGTCCGCCAGCCACTGCAGGCGCCCATCTCGCCTGAGACGTCTGGTCCGTTCGGCGCCTGCGTGGTGGTTCAGCCATCGCCTTGCCAGCGCATAGGCGCCGACCAGCACGGCAAACAGATGCAGGACGACCACGGCGACGAGGACGGCGCCCAGCCAGATCAGCACGGAGATGCGCTCGCGCTCGTCCGGCAGGCCCACGTCGTGGCCTCGGAACCAGACGATCGCCGCAGCGAGGATGAACAGCGACAACGCCAGCAGGGGCACACCCCAGGTGGCCAGCGTGACAGGCTGCGCGGGGGCCGGACGGTGTGCGGCGAGGGCCTGCAGGTTACGGGTCGGATCGGTCATTCGAGGATGGGATGACGTGAAGGACGGCGGCTTGCGCGCCATCGACGATGAGCTGGGGGCCGGCCGCGCCCTGTTCGATCGCGGCGGCCACGGACAGCCAGGGATTCAGCGGCACGGCGGCGCCGACGACGCGGTCGGGACGACGCTGCGACGCGGCGTCTGCCAGATGCTCCAGCGAGGCATCCGTCCACGCCTTGTGCAGCGTCAGGTCGTGCTGGCTGCCGAGGCCAGTCAGCCAGGCGCGGTTGACGGCGGGGGCGTCGGCCGCACCCCACAGCAACGCCAGCCGGAGAAGGTCTTCCAGCGCGCTGGCATCCCCGGAAACCGGACGGTGCAGCGCGCCGTATGCTGCGAGCCCATCGGGCAGACGGTAGTAGCCCGGATCGAGCAGGACGGCCACGCAGCCTTCGCCGCTGCCGGGCGCGGGCGTGGCGTCGTGCCACGCCATGGCAATGACCAGCAGCGGACGGCGTTCGAGGGCGTCCAACCACGTATCGGCCACCATCAGGCCGGTGTCGGCGTCAATGGCTTCGCATTCCAGCACCGGCAACCCGGCCATCCGCAGCGCTTCGCGCACCTGCTGCAGGCGGAGGGCCGAAGCCGAGGGATCTGCCAGCACGCGAACGGCAGGGGCGTAGTCCGGGCCGTACTGCGAGAGCGATTGCAACGGCTCGGCCAAGGGAAGCAAGGCTTCGGCAAGCTTCAGGACTACGGTGGCGACGGCGGTCGTCTCGCTGTTGGCGAGGGCAATGTCCTCGTCGGCCTCTTCATCCGCGGTGTCTGCCGAGATATCGACGACGGTGATCGCGTCATCGTCGAAGCGGTTATGCACGACCAACCCCGAAGCGGCCCGGGTCTGCTGCGCCCGCGTCAGCGGCACGCCAGCCTCCACCACTCCGGCAAGGCTTGAACCATTCAACGGCAGGCAGTACCCGACGCCCAGCACCCGCAGCGGCCGCTGCGCTTGCGCCACGGCCTGATCCAGCCAATCCTGCCGGGCCTTGTTGCGAAAGAACGCACGAAGCCAAAACGCTTCGAACCCGGCGCGGTGGATGCTTATTAATAGTGCGAAGGCCAGGTTGGGCGGCACAAGCAGGGCAACCCAGAACAGCGGCCCCTCCGCGGCATGGCCGTTTGGCCATAAAAGTAGGACCAGGGCCGTGGCGACCGCAGCACAGAGGAGCCATATGCCGGCCCATGCCAGTGGGGGAGGGCCGTGGCGGGGGTAGGGGATGGCTGAACCGGGGGGTGTCAGGTCGATGGGCATGGTTGGGCGATGGGTTCAGGCTGAACCAGGCTTATGTCTCTGAGCAGGTGGGCGGTGGCGGCGATTTCGCTCTTGGTCAGGCGTTCGTCATTTTGCACTGTGAGTGAAAAGCAGGAAATTCCCGGACGAGTGGGGCAGACGTAGAATTGGGGTTCATGCATGAACCTGTAGCCATCTCCAAAAATATAATCTGTGTATGCGATTGTCCCTTTAAAATTGTCACCTTGATATTCTCGTTGCCATGCAACTATTCGCCCATATCTACCCCGTAAATCCTCATCGTCGATTTCTTCTCGTGCAGTCGTGCCTGCGGCGTGTCTTTCCTTTACATCTGCGCTATAGGTGTCCTCCGGCGAAGTTTGCTCTGTCCGGCAGACGAAAGATAGATTCCCAATCTTTCTTCTAGATTTACTTTTGTTCGGTAAAGCGATGTCAAGCGCTATAACAGCAATGCCTTCGGTGAATCGATGATTTGTGGCGATGGTTGCGGCTAGTAGCTTTGGTCCTAGAGAATACCCGCAATAGTCATGCAGGGCATTTTGCGCGCTAATTGCAGAGTCGTCATTTGCATACGCTGCCCCGCAGGTTAATAAAGTTGCAGCGAGAAACGATTTCATGGATCAGTCTTCAGAAAATTCAACAGAATTAAGTATGCCCATGAAGATTGGATAGTTTATTCCGCCGTCAATATCGTACATCTCGGTATCCTGGAGGCAGTATTCGTCCATCGAGGCGCTGGCCTTTGAGTTACCGATCAGCAAGCGAATGCACTTGAATTCCCCAACGAATGGCTCGTGCGAATACTTGGTCGTATATTCTTTCGACATCCTGACGTTCTCTACCATCCATCCCTTCCAATTTTTTCCGGAAATCTCCGAGACGCGGTAAGAAGCCGTGGAGCGCTTGACCCAAGGCCGAGATTTTGCCGCTTCCTTCAGGGGAACACGTTTGATGGTCAAATGGGGTATGCGTTCGAGCCACCCGGGATCGTGGCTACCAGTTCCGACGGGAGCGAATGAGAAATAGCCGCCCCTGGTGGTGGAGTACCCAGTGCATTTTCTGAACCAGAACTCTGGACCCAAGGATAATGAATCGGAATATGTGGCCCGAACGCCGCAATCGAGAAAGCTGTCGGTGGGCTGACCAAATCTGTCGTTTGGACAGGTAGCCGTGGATTCGAAAGCTGATAATAAAATTGATATCATCAACAAGAGTTTTGCGATCATTCTGATGGCTCCAATTGCCGAGTTTCTGGGTTGGAGGAAGATTTCTTATCTCCCATGAGATAGTATGCGTGCTGAAAGTATTCGAATCGTTCGGATAGGCCATTCGCTCCACCGTTGACGGCCTTGGTAATCGCGAGTACGTTCTTGTAACCGGAGCCTAGATCTGTTCTTCGATGTATATTAAAACCGCCACGGTAAGCCCCACTGTTCTTGGAGTTCATGAACTTGCTTGTCCAGAAATATCCGGCAGAGTCAGTGCAAAACTTTGCCTGCGCGGAGATGAGCGTTGAATTGGCATCCGCTGTGAAGTCCTTGCCAGCGAATTTTTGGTAGTCGGTGTATTTCTGACGTCCTGTCAAATGAATTAGTCCACGGCCCCGAAATCTCGCCCCGTCTCCCTCTTCGGTGTTGCCGAGTTCGATGGCTTTATCCGATACGTCGTCGGGTCTCCCGGCGGAGTAAGCGGCTCGATCTCTATTCTTCAGCAAGCCCATCTTCTTTAGCCAAGGTAGTTTGGTGTCATAATCGTCGCCTGCTTCTTCAGGTGTAATTACCTCATACATTGTCCGGAAATATCTCTCGCCTCCGCCTTCTGTCGTCAGCGTAAGGGCTCCAGTCTCCTTGAAGATCTGCGATAGGAAATGCGCTTGTCGTAGCGGTGTGGTGAAGCCGTACTTGAGCCACATGCGATTCATCGCCATGCCGATACCTGGTGGCATGGATTTTGGGGAACCCGCACCTTCTGTCCACCGGGTATATGCTCTTTGCCATGGAATATGCCCACCCGCTTCAGGGGACGAACGTCGAGGTAACGTTTGCGTCAGCTCCCTCACACTCAACCACCCACACCTCCGAAAATGCCGGATAAACGCCAGTGGATGGAAAAACCAGAACTTCTGCCCGCCGCCTAGCCCCGGCACCTGCTCCAGAAACTGCAGCCTTTCCACCAGTCCGATGAATTTCGAATACCCATCCGGATCAATGGCCTTGCGTTTGCCGAAGAAGCCCTCCGGCTCATTCAGCCGGCCATAGCGCTGTGTGTTATTGCCCTTGTCCCATTCGCTCGGGGCGTGGCAAACGAAGCCTTTCAATTGATCACGCACGGCCTCGTTGCCATGGATATAGGCGGTTAGCTGTTCTGCTTGCTGGTCGGCGGGAAGCAGTCGCTGCTCCGGTGTCATAGCCGATTCGACGGTTTCGACGATCTGGCGCAACGCCTGGTGGTCGCAGACGCCGTCCGCGGTGAATGGAGGGCGGCCTTCCTCGATTTTTTGCCAGCCGGTGAAGCGCGGGAAATCTGCATCGGAGAGTTTCTGGATCTCTGCGCGGCTGATGTCGAGGTAACCCTGATTTCCCTCCGCGTCGAACGTCACCGCGACCCAGGTCTGGCTTTCCGTTGCGGTCAGCGCTGGCAGTTCGGGGCTCAGGACGCGGCCGAAGCGCAGTAGTTCATAGCCGGCGCTGGGGCATCGGGGATACAGGGCCGTGGCGCGCCGGAACAGGTTGTATTCGTAGTCGTCGTACGGGTCCTTGACCGGGGTAGGGGTCAGAAGCGTCCGCTGGCCATTGATTTCGATCCAGCTTCGCGTGTATCGCTGCCCGAGGTGAAAGAACACCTCGACATGGAGCGTGCTGCCGGCTGCAAGCGAACCGGTCTGTAATTCAGGAAAGTACGATGCGCTGGCTTTGCCGGGCGGCGTGCTGACAAACTCTTGTTCGCCCGGGATGACGTAGTACATCCGGCCCCAGCAGTCGGCGCCGGCCGGCGTGACGGGTTCGGCGCGGCCGAGTTGGGTGCGTCCGAAATAGGCGTCGAAATCGGCGTCTGTCAGAAAGATTTCGAAATGCAGGTGCGGGTGGCCGTGGCGCCGGCCGCGGTAACCCAGCATGTCCTTGCGATAGACCTTCAACTTGCCGTCGCCGATTTTCACACCCTCCGTGGGGCGCAGCAGCCAGCGGGGCAGGGCGCTGCCCGAGCCCACCGCAGGCGGATTGGCCGGCTGGGCATGGATGGCCTCCTGGGCGCGCATGTCCAGCAAATGCATGTAGAGCGAGTAGAAGGTGATGCTCCGGCCGTCACCGGTATCGGTCTTGTGCCGGAGCAGCACGAATCCGGTGTTGGTGTTCAGAGGAAGGCTGCCGTCGGGCGCCTCTCGTCCATCGGAGACCGGCTTGGCGGCTACGCGGTAGGCCACTACCTCGCCATCGGCGATGGCGCGCACCGCTTCGGTGGAGGGATGCGGCGCGAGATGGGTGCCGCAGTGCCAGCGGCCGTCCATGGCGATCGGGTAGACGCCGTGGTTGCCGAGGGCGAAGCGGTCCACGACATCCATCATCGGATCGGTGCAGGCGGGATCGTTGGAGACGGGGTCGGTGTCCGGCAGAAACGGTGGGCTGATGAGCATGATTCAGCTGGAGGAGGAGAGATGGCCTTCCACCCGCAGGTTGCTCTTCGGCAGCCCCGGCAAAGTGAGTTGGCCCTGATGGGGGCCGGCCAGCGTGAATGAGGCGGCTTCCACGCGGAAGTCGCCGGCGCAACGGATCACCACGCCGCCGTCTTCCACGGTGATGCTGGCGCCCGACGCCGCCAGCATGGCCTTCGTGTTCGCATTGACCCGTACCTCCCCGCTCTCACTCCCGATATCCACCCTCCCGTCCGCAAACAGGTCCACGCCTCCCTCATGCGCCTGGATCTCCACCTTGCCCTTGGCCGCGAACAGCCTGATGCCCGCCTTGTGCGCACAGAACGAGATCAGTTCGGCCGCTGCCATCGTGATTCGCCTGAGCGTGCTGACGTCGACGTTTTCCGAGGCCACGGCCGAGATATGGCCGCCGGCAGCAAGCTGGATGCTGCGTCCCGAGGCGATCCCGATCGAGGCCGGCGCGCTGGCAAGCAGCCCGGGAGATGGCAATTTCTCCAGATCCTGGATGGCACGTTGCTGTGCCGGGATGTCCGCCGGCGCGGCGTTGGCCTGCGTGGTGGCGTCCGCGAGCGAGCGGGCGAGCTGCAGGGCGCGTTCGAGCTCGGCAATCGTCTCCTGCATGTCGAGCTGCGGGCCGTTGGCGGCGTTCTGGTCGTGCGCGGTCAGGAACAGGCCCTTGCCCGCGCGGACGGCGCCCCAGCGGGACGTGCGTAGCTCGAAGCCTTCGCCGCGCTGCTTGCGCTGACGGTCGGCCAGATAGCCAAGGTTGAGCTGGCTCTTGCCGCCGTAATCGGTCGAAAGCTTGGCGCCTTCCTGGCCCTCCCAATCCTCGAAGCGCAGCTTGTTGTTGCTCTGCGTGCGGATGACGTTGCGCGACAGCCAGCGGTCCCGGGCGGTGACCAGGTCCTCGTGCTGGCTATGGTGATGGGCGTGCGCGATGTAGGGCCGGTTCGGGTTGCCGTCGTGGAAGGCCACGGCCACCTCGGTGCCGTCGATCAGCGGGAAGTGGAAGCCGGTCTGCCGGGCGCCCGCGAACGGCTTGGCCAGCCGCAGCGGCACGCTCTCGCAGCCCTTTGGCCAGTCGTCGAAATCGAGGTCGAGGCGTACCACGTAGTGGCCTTGTCCGGTCAGGTAGGCGTACTTGTAGTTGCCGGGCGAGCTCACGCGCCCGCTCAGCGTACCGGCGATGCGCGGCCACTGGCTCTCGTCGATGGGCAGGCGGTAACGCCGGCCACACGGAATCGCCTTGTAGCGGTTGCGGTAGGCCGCATCGCGCGCGGCGCCATGGATGACCTCGGTGATGACCTGGCCGTCCGGCGCGTCGGGCAGCGCCATGTCCATGCGCAGGATGCGGGCGGGGCGCAGTTCCACCACGTTGCTTTCGCCTTCGTAGACGATCTGGCCGGCCAGCGCCGCCTCGTGCCGCAGTTGGGCCTCCCATTTCGCGCCAGCCATGTCGAGGTGGTGGGTGCCGTAGACATAGGGCTGGCCGTAGTTGCCCTTTTCCTGGCGCGCGACATTGGCCTCGTCCCTGTGGCGTTCGTAGGACTGCGCGGGGTTGTAGTCGGCGGCGGCGAACGATTCGGGGACCGTGCGCACGTGGGTCTGGATGGCGGACACCGTCTCCACGCCAGCCTCCAGACCGGCCGTCTCGCGGTAGGGCACGCGCAGTTCAGGCAGGTAGAGATAGTGGTCGATGTCGTCGGCCACCGTGAACAGGTCGCCGAACTCGGTGCCGAACTTGCCGGGCACGAAGTAGCTGTACAGCCCCTCCTGTTCCATCAGCAGCCGGATGTAGTCCCAATCGGACATCTGGTACTGCAGCCGGAACGGGTGCTCGGGATACTCGCGGCGGAGCCGGAACGTGAACTGATGCCCGCCAAGCTCATGGCGGCGCAGGATCGATTCGATGATCTGCGGCGCTGTCTGGTGCTGGTAGACACGGCTGCGCTTGGTCAGCCCCAGCAGCGCCACCTTCGGCCGCAGTTCGATCTCGTAGGTGACGAAGTCACGGCTGCCCCGCAGGCGCGAGAACCGCATGATGCAGCCGCTGAAGGTGCGCGGCGCGACCCCCGGGGCGGCGATGACGAAGGTGGCGTCCTTGCGGAGATACTCCGCGCGATCGAGTTCGAGCGGATGCGTCAGCGTGACCGCGACCCGCCACGGTTCGCCGAGCCGTTCCACCGCATCGAACGAGACCACCGACAGCGCGACGGCGGTCGGAGCCGACGGAACTTCAAGAAAATACGATTGATGCCCGATCAGGGCACGGGCCATTGCGGCCCCGATGCTGCTCAACACGTCCGCCGTCCCCGCCATACCGCTCGCTCCGAAAGTGGTGAGCGGCATACGTTACCGGCGGCGAATCTGACGACCAAGGCGAAAGCGGCGACTGTTCGACGTGCCGCAAACGACGACCCACAATAAAATTACGGCGATTTACGCGTCGGCCAGTTCGCTGCCGACATGAAGAAACCGCTGCGGGTGGCAGCGGTTTTCGATGGCGGCCGGGAGAGGGATCAGCGCGGCCGGACCGTGGTTGCGGCAGCGCGCATTTCAGCCTGGCGCAGGATGTGCGGCGGCAGGCGCTTCAGAATCAGGTGGACCGCCAGCGGGATGATCACCACGTCATCGACGATGCCCAGTCCCGCCACGATGTCCGGCATCAGGTCGATCGGCGAGATCGCATAGGCCAGCAGGCCGAACGCGGCCGGCTTGAGCCAGGGCGGTGCATCGGGGTGGCGCAGCGCGTACCAGAACAGGCGGCCGTCACGGCGCACCAGGGTCCAGAGGGCAGAGAATCGCTTCCACATGATGGGCCTCCTTGGTCACACGTTCAGCGGGTATGAAGCAGTAGCTTGGGCCGATGCGTGGCGATTCAAGTTCCCTCGGGCGGCAACGAAAAAACGCCGGCGCGAGGGCCGGCGTTCCGAGGCTTGCGTGGCACTGCCAGGCGCTCAGCCCGGCACGTTGCCTTCCACGCCTTCCACGTAGAACTTCACGTTGTGCAGGAACGCGTCGTCGGCGGCCTTGCCGTCGGCGAGCTGCTCCTTGCCGGTGTTGTCCTTGAGCGGACCCTTCCAGATCGGCGCCGAGCCATCGACGATGCCCTTCTTGCGTTCTTCCACGAGCGCCTTGACGTCATCCGGCACCACGGCGTTGAATGCCTTCAGGTCGATCATGCCTTCCTTGAGGCCCCACCAGATCGTGCTGTTCTTCCACTGGTTGTTCAGCACGTCTTCCACCACCTTGTTGTAGTAGACGCCCCACGTGATCACCGAGGCGGCCAGGTGGGCCTTCTCGCCGAAACGGGTCATGTCGCTGTCCCAGCCGAACGCATAGACACCCTTCTCCTGGGCGGTCTGCACCACGGCGGCGGAGTCGGTGTTCTGCATCAGCATGTCCACGCCCTGGCCGATCAGCGTCGTGGCGGCCTCGCGCTCCTTGCCCGGATCGAACCACTTGTTGACCCAGACCACCTTGACCGTGGCCTTCGGGTTCACCGAGCGGGCGCCCAGCGCGAATGAGTCGATGTTGCGGATCACTTCGGGAATGGGCACCGATGCCACCACGCCCATCTTGCCGCTCTTGCTCATCTTGCCGGCCACCACGCCAGCCAGGTACGCGCCTTCATAGGTGCGCACGTCGTACTGGGCCAGGTTGTCGGCGGTCTTGAAGCCGGTGGCGTGCTCGAACTTGACGTCCGGGAATTCCTTGGCCACCTTCAGCATCGATTCCATGTAGCCGAACGTGGTGCCGAAGATCAGCTTGTTGCCCTGGCTGGCCAGGTCGCGGAACACGCGCTCGGCGTCGGCGGCCGATTCGGGCACGTTCTCCACGTACGTGGTCTTGACCTTGTCGCCGAACTTGGCTTCCACCGCCTTGCGGCCGGCGTCGTGGGCGTAGGTCCAGCCGGCGTCGCCCACCGGGCCGATGTAGACGAAAGCCACCTTGAGCGGCTCGGCGGCAGCGGCTGCCGGGGCCGAGGCAGCGCCGGTCTCGGCGGGCTTGTCGGCTTCCTTCTTGCCGCAGCCGGCCAGGGCCAGCACGGCAGTGGCGGCCAGGGCCGCCAGCGTGGTCCTGCGTGTCACGATCATCGATCTCTCCTTGATAAGACGTCTTTGTGATGTGGTTTGACTTCGATTACTGCTTTGTAATTTTTTGAGCTTCGGTGAGGCCGGTGTCAGGCGCTGCCCGGCCGGAACGGCTTGCCCAGCGATGCGGGCATGTTGAGCCGGATCCAGGCCGGGTTCCGCGAGATCAGGGCCAGCACGACGATGGTGGCCGCGTACGGCAGCATCGACAGGAACTGGGAGGGCACCGAGACACCGATGCCCTGCAGGTAGAACTGCAGGATCGTCACGCCGCCGAACAGCCACGCGCCAATCAGCACGCGGCCCGGACGCCAGGTGGCGAACGTGGTCAGCGCCAGCGCGATCCAGCCCCGGCCCGCCACGAGGTTCTCGACCCACATCGGCGTATAGACCAGCGACAGGTAGGCGCCGGCCAGCCCGCAGCACGCGCCGCCGAACAGCAGCGCGCAGAACCGTATCCAGCGCACCGGGTAGCCCAGTGCATGCGCCGATTCTGGCGATTCTCCGATGGCGCGCAGTGTCAGGCCGGCGCGCGTGCGGAACAGGAACCACATGATGCCGAAGCACAGCAGCAGGCTGAAGTAGACCATCCAGTGGTGCTGGAAGAACGCCGGGCCGACGAAGGGCAGGTCGGACAGCCCCGGCACGGCCTTGGCCTGCGCGGGCATGGCGTAGCCGACGAAGCGCTGGGCCATGAAGGCCGAGAGGCCCGTGCCGAAGATCGACAGCGCCAGCCCGGTGGCCACCTGGTTGGTGGCCAGCACCAGCGCCAGCCACGAGAACAGCGAGGCCATCAGCATGCCGGCGCCGGCCCCGGCGATGAAGCCGAGCATCGGCGACTGGGTCTGGTATCCGACCATGAAGCCGAGCGCGGCGGCTACCAGCATCATGCCTTCGGCGCCAAGGTTCAGCACGCCGGCGCGCTCGTTGACGAGCAGGCCCAGCGCGGCCAGCAGCAGCGGCGTGCCGGCGTTGATCGCCGTGGCGATCAGGGGAGCGAGTTGTTCCATATTGTCAGCTCCGGGGTCAGGCGGCACGTGCGCGCCAGCGCAGCCGGTTGTCGATCAGCGTGTCGCACGCCAGCAGGAAGAACAGCAGCATGCCCTGGAACACCCAGCCCAGCGCCGACGGCAGCCCCAGGCGCGACTGCGCCATCTCGCCGCCGATATAGAACAGCGACATGACGATGCCGCCGAACACCGCGCCCACCGGATGCAGCCGGCCCACGAACGCCACGATGATGGCCGTGAAGCCATAGCCCGGCGAGATCGACGGCAGCAGTTGCCCGATCGGCCCGGTCACCTCGAACGCGCCGGCCAGCCCGGCCGTGGCGCCCGAGATCAGCAGCGCGCTCCACAGCGCCTTGCGCGACGAGAACCCCGCGTAGCGCGCGGCCAGCGGGGCCGTGCCGCCCACCTGCAGCCGGTAGCCGGCAAAGCTGCGGAACACGAACACCGTCATCACCGCCACCAGCACCAGCATCACCGCAAAACCCACGTGCAGGCGCGAGCCGGGCAGCAGGTTGGGCAGCAGGAAGGCCGACGCGAACACCTTCGACTGCGGGAAGTTCATGCCGTTGGGGTCTTTCAGCGGACCGTTGACCACCCAGAGCAGCAACTGCTGGGCGATGTAAGTCAGCATCAGCGACACCAGGATCTCGTTGGCGTTGAAGCGGTCCTTGAGCAGCGCGGTCAGTGACGCCCATGCCATGCCGCCCACGCAACCGGCCAGCGCCGCCAGCGTCAGCACCACGAAGCCGCTCGTGGCGTTGCCGGGCACGTCGAACCAGAGCACCGTGGCTCCGGCGAAGATGCCGCCGAGAATCAACTGCCCATCGGCGCCGATGTTCCAGACATTGGCGCGGTAGCAGATCGACAGGCCCAGCGCGCACAGCACCAGCGGCACGGTCTTGAGCAGCACCTCGCCAATCGCGCGCTTGTCTCTTAAAGGATCGACGAGGAAAACCTTTAGCCCGGCCACGGGGTCCTTGCCCAGCGCCAGGAACAGCAGCGCGCCGAACAGCAGCGTCAGCACGATGGCGAACACGGGCGAGGCATAGGCCATGGCGCGCGACGGGGTGCCGCGCGGCGCCAGGGCGATCGGGGATAGTAATTTAGCCATGTGCGGGCACCTCCGCCGTGGCATCGGGCCGCGCGCTGGCGGGGCCGCCTTCCCAGAGGCCGCTCATCCAGAGCCCGACCTGTTCGCGCGTGGCCGTTTCCACTGGAATCGACGGCGACAGGTGGCCGCGGGCGATGACGTGGAGCCGGTCGCAGATGCCGAACAGCTCGTCGAGTTCTTCGGACACCACGAGAATGGCGCAGCCGGTGGCCTTGAGCGCGAGGATCTCGTTGTGGATCTGCGCGGCCGCGCCCACGTCCACGCCCCAGGTGGGCTGCGCCACGATCAGCACCTTCGGGCCGGCCTCGATCTCGCGGCCGACGATGAATTTCTGGAGATTGCCGCCCGACAGGCTGCGCGCCAGCGCGTCCGGCCCGCTGGCCTTGACGCGGAAGCGGTTGATGATGCTGGCCGCCAGCCCGGCGGCGGCGCTGGCCGATACCATCCCGCCGCGCACGAATGGCGGCGCCTGGTGCGACAGCAGCACGTTCGACGCCAGGCTCATGCCCGGCACCGCGCCGCGGCCCAGCCGCTCCTCGGGCACGAAAGCCAGCCCCGCGCGGCGGCGGCCGCGTGCATCGAGCCGGCCCGCCGGCCGCCCGTCGAGCTGCACGGCGGCGGCCGTGCCTCGGCCATCCTCGCCAGACAGCGCCGCCAGCAGTTCCTGCTGCCCGTTGCCCGAGACCCCGGCAATGCCGACGATTTCGCCCGCATGCACGTCGAGCGAGATGCGCTCCAGCGCCGTGCCGAACTGGTGCGCGCGCGGCAGCGACAGGTCGCGCACGGCCAGCCGCACCGGCCCGCGCTCGGTGGTCACGCGCGCCTCGCGGGGCGGCTCGCCGCCGATCATCAGGCGCGACAGCGACGCGGCACTTTCCTCGCGCGGATTGCACACGCCGGTCACGCGGCCCATGCGCATCACCGTGGCGCGGTGGCACAGCGCCCGGATCTCGTCGAGCTTGTGGCTGATATAGAGGATGCTGGTGCCCTCGGCGGCCAGTTGGCGCAGCGTGACGAACAGCGTCCCGACGGCCTGCGGGGTCAGCACCGACGTGGGTTCGTCCAGGATCAGCAGTTGCGGGTTGGCCAGCAGCGCGCGCACGATCTCCACGCGCTGGCGCTCGCCCACCGACAGCGTGTGCACGTGGCGGTTCGGCTCCAGCGGCAGCCCGTAGCGTGCCGCCGTGGCGCGGATGCGCTCGCCGAGCTGTTTCATGTTGCCGGCTTCCTTCGGCGACAGGCCCAGCGCGATGTTCTCGGCCACGGTCAGCGTGTCGAACAGCGAAAAATGCTGGAAGACCATGGCGATGCCCAGGTTGCGGGCGTCGTGGGGGCTGGCGATCGATACCGGCGCCCCGTTGAAGTGCACCTCGCCGGCGTCGGGTCGGACCGCGCCGAAGATGATCTTCATCAGGGTGGATTTGCCGGCGCCGTTCTCGCCGAGCACAGCGTGGATCTCGCCCGGGGCGACGGTCAGGCTGACGTCGTCATTGGCGGTCACGCCGGGATAGCGCTTGGTGATATGGCCAAGCGCCAGCCTGGGGGGTGTTTGTAATGTCACTGAGGCGGCTCGAATTGTTGTGGCAGCAACGATTGGTTCAGGCACTGTGACGGCGGCGTGCGTGGCGCAGCATCGCCGCGCGGCAGATCGTCATCATCATGAATGCGTGATGCCCGGAATTTGCGCTGAATTATATAAGTGCGTGGGGGCTGGCCGGACCACATTGGCCCTCTAACCGTGCCCCACAACGGTTGACAGGAGGTTGCAAGTCGCGTGCCGGCCACACTGGCAAAGAAAAACCGCCGCGCTGCCGGTCAGGGCAGGGCGGCGGTCAGGGTTGACCAGGGTCAGGGCGAAGGTCAGCCGGCGCTGGCAGGAATCGTGGCGAAGCGGCCGTCGCGGAAATCGGCCAGCGTCTGGTAGATCTGTTCCTGCGTGTTCATCACGAACGGGCCGTACTGCGCGATGGGCTCGTTGAGCGGCTGGCCGGCGATCAGCAGGAACCGCGCATCCTCGCTGGCCGCGATCACCACGCCATCGGCCTGCCCGGCATTGTCGAGCACGCCCATGCGCTGGGTTTCCAGCACGGCGCCATCGTCGCCCACCTGCACCGTGCCCCGGTACACATAGACAAAGGCGTTGTGGCCGGCCGGCAACGCCTGGGCAAAGGTCTGCCCGGCGGGCAGGTGCACGTCGAGGTAGAGCGGCGCGGTCACCGGCCGCGTGACCGCGCCCGCCACGCCGTGCGAGGCGCCGGCCAGCACGCGCACCGTACCGCCCGACGGCAGCGCCACGGTGGGGATGGCCGCTGCGGGCATATCGCGGTACCACGGCGTGGCCATCTTGTCGGCGGCGGGCAGGTTCAGCCAGAGCTGGAAGCCTTCCATGCGACCGTCTTCCTGCTCGGGCAGCTCCGAATGCACGACGCCGGAGCCGGCCACCATCCATTGCGCGCCGCCGTTCTCCAGCAGGCCTTCATGGCCGGCGCTGTCGCGGTGGCGCATGCGCCCGGCCAGCATGTACGTGATGGTTTCGAAGCCGCGGTGCGGATGGTCAGGGAAGCCGCCGATGTAGTCGTCCTTGTTGTCGGTGCCAAAGGCATCGAGCATCAGGAACGGGTCGAGCCGGCGCTGCAGGTTCTGCGTCAGCACGCGCGTCAGCTTGACGCCGGCCCCATCAGACGTGGCAACGCCGCGCACCACGCGGTCCACGGCGCGCGAGCGCTGGACGGTTTCCGAAGCGGTGGCTGGAACGGTGGAAAGGCGATCGGTCATGGTTGTTCTCCGGTTGCGACGGCGGGGCGCGTTCGTGGGTGATGGCGCCGCTGGCCGTTCGATCTACCCAGCCAATGTAAGGGTTTGGCAAAAAAGCGGTAGGCAGCGCGAAGGCAATACATTGTTCCATGAGCGGAACGAGCCGGGCACAGATAGTCGATAACTGGAACGGCCGGGCGTGGCGCACCCGCCGGAATATTCGCACCCATCCGGGCCGTGGAAGCGGGAAGATGACAGGATCGCAGAAGTTCTGTATAATAGCGGTCTCTTTGTCATCCGTTGCTGAGAATTGTGGTGGGCGAGCCTGCACTCCGAACCCCCGCAATCCGTTGTCCAGCAACGGCCGATTGACCGGCGGCGCCATACCGAAAGCGCGTTCCAACACGACATCAGTCGCCGCCACTGGCCTCCCCTGCGGGTGATCCCGCGGGTTGCGCCGCACCTGCGGGTCCGGGCTTCATGCCTGAACCCCATCAATCGGGTGATTCGCCGACCTCCACTCGGCGTCGCACCCAAGTCCGTCCGCCGGCAATCGTGCCGGTCATGGCGGCAAGGCAATCTGAACCGGGCCCCGGCGGGCACCCATCGACAATTCCGCCGGCCCTATTGTTTTCCGCATCCGGGATGTGGCGGCTGATGCATTTGCGCTGCAATCCGGAGTTGGAGAGGGGAAATATGTCAAAGCAAACCATCCGGGCCGTGGCCTGGTGCGTCGTCGTTGCCGCCGGTCTGGCAGGACTGGTGGCGTGGATCGGCGTCGATGTCATCCGCCAGTACCAGGATCGCCTGTTCTACGACGTGGCCGACCACCTGCGCCTGGTAGCGATCTCGATGACGCTGGCGCTGCTCACGGGCGTGCCGGCCGGCATCGCGCTGAGCCGCCCGTGCATGCGCCGCTGGGCCGACAAGCTCATGCAGGTCTTCAACATCGGCAACACCGTGCCGTCGCTGGCCGTGCTGGCGCTGGCCCTGGCCGTGCTCGGCATTGGCGAGCGGCCGGCGGTGCTGGCGCTGTGGCTGGCCTCGCTGCTGCCGATCGTGCGCAATACCTACGAAGGGCTGCGCACCGTCTCGCCCGCGCTCAAGGAAGCAGCGCGCGGCATCGGCATGACGCCGTGCCAGCGCCTGCTGCGCGTGGAACTGCCCAACGCGCTGCCCGTGATCCTGGCCGGCGTGCGCATCAGCCTGGTGATCAACGTGGGCACCGTGCCGCTGTCGTTCCTGATCGGCGCGAACAGCCTTGGCGAACTGATCTTCCCGGGCATCTACCTGAACAACCAGCCGCTGCTGCTGCTGGGCGCCGCCGCCACCGCGCTGCTGGCCCTGGCCCTGGACGCGCTGTTCGCCACAGCCGGCCACGTCTATCTGCGCCGGCGCGGCCTGGCCTGAGTGAGGAATCGCATGAACCCGAAAACGAAACACCGCCTGACCGAGCGCCGCGCGTTCTGGCTGTTCGCCGCCATCGGCGCCGCAGCGGCCGCGCTGCTGCTGTGCACGGCTCCGGCGCGCGCCCAGCAGGGCGAGCCGATCCGCGTGGGCGGCAAGAACTTCACCGAGCAGCTGATCCTGTCGTCGATGACCACGCAGTACCTCAAGGCCAAGGGCGTGGGCGCCACGCTGACCTCGGGGCTGGGCAGCACGCTGATGCGCCAGGCCATGGAATCGAACCAGCTCGACGTGGTGTGGGACTACACCGGCACCGCGCTGATCGTATTCAACAAGGTCGAGGAAAAGCTCGACGGCCCGGCGGCCTATGCGCGCGTCAAGACGCTGGACGCCGCCAAGGGGCTGGTCTGGCTGGCGCCGTCCGAGATCAACAACACCTACGCGCTGGCCATGCCGCGCGAGCGCGCCGGTGGCGTGACCACGCTGTCGGGCTATGCCGCGAAGATGCGCGCCGATGGCGAGGACAAGAAGCATCCGCTGGCCGTGGACATGGAGTTTGCCGCGCGCCCTGACGGGCTTGAGCCGCTCAAGGCCACCTACAAGCTGCCGTTCACGCGCCGCGACATCATCCAGCTCGATCCGGGCCTGGTCTACACGGCGCTTAAAAACAACCAGGTGGACCTGGGCCTGGTCTATGCCACCGATGGCCGCGTCAAGGGCTTCGACCTCGTGCTGCTCGAGGACGACCTGAAGTTCTTCCCGCCGTACAACGCGGTGCCCGTGGTGCGCAAGGCCGTGCTCGACGCGCATCCGGAACTGGCCGACCTGCTCAACGCGCTGTCGGCCAAGCTCGACAACGCGGCGATGACCGACATGAACTACCAGGTCGATATCAACCAGCAGCCCGTGGACAAGGTGGCAGGCGATTTCCTGCGCAGCCACGGCCTGATCTGAGGAGCCCCGCATGGATCTGCTGACTTACCTGCACCATAGCTGGCCCACGCTGCTGCGCCTGACCGGCGAGCACCTGGCCCTGGTGGGCTCTGCCGTGGGCATGGCCATCGTGATCGGCGTGCCGCTCGGCATCGTGATCACCCGCCATCGCTTTCTGGCCACGCCGCTGCTGACGCTGGCCACCGTGGTCCTGACGCTGCCGTCGATTGCGCTGTTCGGGCTGATGATCCCGATCTTCGCGCGCTTCGGCCACGCGCTGGGCTACGTGCCGGCCGTGACCGCCGTCTTCCTCTACTCGCTGCTGCCGATCATGCGCAACACGTACACGGCGCTGGCCAACGTGGACGCCGGCATCCAGGAAGCGGGCCGCGGCATCGGCATGACCACCTGGCAGCGCATGCGGCTGGTGGACCTGCCGCTGGCCGTGCCCGTGATCCTCGGCGGGGTGCGTACCGCCGTGGTGATGAACATCGGCGTGGCAACGATTGCCGCCATCATCGGCGCCGGCGGCCTGGGCGTGCTGATCCTGCAAGCGATCAGCCAGAGCAACATGAGCAAGCTGGCCGTGGGCGCCGTCCTCGTCAGCCTGCTCGCCATCGTGGCCGACGCGGCCCTGCAGGCGCTGCAACGCGCGCTGACACCGAAAGGAATCCGACAATGATCGAACTCGACAAACTCACGAAAGCCTTCCCCCAGAAGGACGGTTCCGACGTGCGGGCCGTGAACGAGGTCAGCATGACCGTGCCGCGCGGCGAGATCTGCGTGTTCCTGGGGCCGTCCGGCTGCGGCAAGACCACCACGCTGAAGATGATCAACCGGCTGATCGAGCCCACTTCTGGCACGGTGCGCATCGACGGTGAGGACACCCGCGGCATCGATGGCGTGGCGCTGCGCCGCAAGATCGGCTACGTGATCCAGCAGATCGGCCTGTTCCCGAACATGACCATCGAGGAGAACATCATGGTCGTGCCGCGCCTGCTGGGCTGGGACAAGAAGCAGTGCCGCGAGCGCGCCCGCGAGCTGATCCGCATGGTGCAGCTGGACCCGGACAAGATGCTCAAGCGCTACCCGCGCGAGCTGTCGGGCGGGCAGCAGCAGCGTATCGGCGTGATCCGCGCCCTGGCCGCCGACGCGCCCGTGCTGCTGATGGACGAGCCGTTCGGCGCGGTGGACCCGATCAACCGCGAGAGCATCCAGAACGAGTTCTTCCAGATGCAGCGCGCGCTGGGCAAGACCGTGATCATGGTCTCGCACGATATCGACGAGGCGATCAAGCTTGGCGACAAGGTGGCGGTCTTCCGTGGCGGCCGGCTGGTGCAGTTCGACCACCCCGACGCGCTGCTGGCCCACCCGGCCGATGACTTCGTGCAGGCTTTCGTGGGCCACGACAACACGCTCAAGCGCCTGCTGCTGGTGCGCGCCGGCGATGCGGCCACGATGCCGCCGACGGCCCGCCCGGACATGACGCTGGCCGACGCCTTCGGCGTGATGGACGAAGCCGACGTGCGCCACCTGCCGGTGGTGGACGACGCCCAGCGCGCCATCGGCTACGTCACCCGCCGCGACGTGCGCGCGGCCCTGACGAAGGGCGGCAACTGCGCCGACGTGATGCGCCAGTTCACCACCACCGCCGCGTTCGACGAACACCTGCGCATCGTGCTGTCGCGCATGTACCAGCACAACACGAGCTGGCTCCCGGTGATCGACGGCGAGGGCGCCTACCTGGGCGAAGTCACCCAGGAATCGATTGCCGACTACCTGAGCTCGGGCCGCTCGCGCGGCAATGCCCCGGTGATCCAGCCGCCGGCCAGCTCGCCGCTGGCGACGATCGGGCCGGCGCCGGCCCCGCCGCTGGGGAAGGAGCGGGCGGCGGCGTAAGCTCGCTTGCCTCGGGTTTTCTCCCCTCTCCCGCGTGCGGGAGAGGGGAGCCCCCCACTGCGGGGGGGCCAAAAAAAACGGCCACATGACGTGGCCGTTTTTTTATCCTGAAACCCGATCAGGCGTGACCCAGCTCGCCGTCCTTCAGGCGCCACAGCTTCAGCGGGTTGCCGTCCTTGAGCGCTTCGGGCAGCAGGTCGGCCGGCAGGTTCTGATAGCAGACCGGACGCAGGAAGCGGTCCAGCGCCGTGGTGCCCACCGAGGTCGTGCGCGTATCCGACGTGGCCGGGAACGGGCCGCCGTGGACCATCGAGAAGCAGACTTCCACGCCGGTCGGGTAGCCGTTGAACAGGATACGGCCAACCTTGCGTTCCAGCGCCGGCAGCAGCTTGGCAGCAATCGCGTGGTCGCCGGCGTCGGCCTGGACCGTGGCGGTCAGCTGGCCTTCGAGGATGCGGGTGACTTCCACCAGCGCGTCGGCGTCCTTGCAGACGACCAGCACCGTCGACGGACCGAACACTTCGGCGTGCATGCGGTGGTCGGCGATGAACTTGTCGGCCGACGTCTCGAAGAACACCGGGCGAGCCTGGTTCGGGCCGGTGGCGTCCACGCCGCAGGCGGCGCGGGTCAGACCGGACACTTCCGACAGCTGGGCGACACCGCGCTCGAATGCCGCGTGGATGCCCGGGGTCAGCATCGTGCCGGCCGGCTTGCCGGTCAGCGCGGTGTGCGCGGCGGCGCGGAAGCTCTCCAGCGCCGGGCCTTCGACGGCCAGCAGCAGGCCCGGGTTCGTGCAGAACTGGCCCACGCCCATCACGAGCGAATCCACCAGGTCACGGGCGATCTGCTCGCCGCGCGCCTTCAGGGCTTCGGGCAGCAGGTACACGGGGTTGATGCTGCTCATTTCGGCGTAGACCGGGATCGGTACCGGACGGCTGTTGGCCACGTTCATCAGCGCCAGGCCGCCGGCGCGCGAGCCGGTGAAGCCCACGGCCTGGATGACCGGGTGCGCCACCAGTGCGGTGCCGATGGCGTTGCCCACGCCCTGGACCATCGAGAACACGCCTTCGGGCAGGCCCGCATCGGCAACAGCCTTCTGGATCACACGGCCCACGAGTTCGGACGTGCCCGGATGGGCCGGGTGCGCCTTGGCAACCACCGGGCAGCCGGCGGCCAGTGCCGAGGCGGTGTCGCCGCCAGCCACCGAGAAGGCCAGCGGGAAGTTGCTGGCGCCGAACACGGCTACCGGACCCACGGCGATGCGCTGCATGCGCAGGTCCGGGCGCGGCGGGGTGCGCTCGGGCAGGGCGCTGTCGAGCGTGGCAGCCTGCCAGCGGCCGTCGCGCAGCACGCGGGCGAACAGGCGCAACTGGCCGGCGGTACGGCCGCGCTCACCCGTCAGGCGGGCAATCGGGAGTGCCGTCTCGGCGTGGGCGCGCTGGATCAACTCGTCGCCCAGGCCTTCCAGACCCGTGGCGATGGCTTCGAGGAACGCGGCGCGCTGCTCGGGCGAGGTGGCGCGATAGGTGTCGAACGCGGCTTCGGCCAGCGCGCAGGCGCGGTCCACGTCAGCGGCGGTGCTGCCCTGGTAAGCCGGTTCCAGCTTTTCGCCGGTGGCCGGATTGATACCGTGGAAAGTCTCTTCGGTGCCGCGTGCGGCGGTGGCGCCGATCAGCATTTCGCCAGAAATCGTCATGATTGGGTCCTGCGGGAAAAGTGATGAAAGGACGGCCAGAACACCGTCACGCAATGGAAGAAGCGGGCAGAAGTGCCCACCGGAGGAAAAGCATGCGATGCCGACCGGAAGCGTCGTAAGACATCATATGACATCGCTTCCCGTCCCGCAACCGCGCCGCCCGTCGGGTGCCAGCGGACGGCGCATGCCGCTCAGGCCGGCGAACCTGCCATGGCCGACGCCTTGCGCAGCCGCTCGCGGCTGTTGGTCAGGTGCATGCGCATGGCAGCCTTGGCGGCCTCGGGATCGCGCCGCTCGATCGCATCGATGATGCTTTCGTGCTCGAAGTTCACGCGCTCCAGGTACTGCTCGCGCTCGGGCTGGCTGACTTGCAGCCGGCTGCGCGGGATCACCATCGTGCCGAGGTGACCCATGATGTCAGTGAAATAGCGGTTGCCCGTGGCACGGGCAATCGACAGGTGGAATTCGAAATCCGAGCCCACCGCGTCGCTGCCTTCGGCCGCATTGCGCTTCATGTCGTCCAGCGCGCGGCGCATGGCGCGCAGGTGTTCGTCGCTGCGGCGCGTAGCTGCCAGGCTGGCGGCCTCGGCTTCCAGGCTCACGCGGAATTCCAGCATCGCCAGCACGTCCATGGCCGTGACCATCGCCGACGGATCGATGCGGAACGGCGAATGGCTCTCGGCCGGGCGGTTCAGCACGAAGGTGCCGATGCCGTGGCGCGTCTCCACGTAGCCGCTGGCCTGCAGGCGCGAAAGCGCCTCGCGCACCACGGTGCGGCTCACGCCGAGCGTGGCCATGATTTCGGATTCGGTCGGCAGCTTGTCGCCCGGCTTGAGCTGGCCCTGCTGGATGCTGTCGGTCAGGTTGCCAACCACTTCTTCGGCAAGCGTGCGGCCGCGGCGGCGCAGGGGAGCGGGCGAAGACATCGAGACGTTGGACATGGGCGTGCAGGTGATGGACCAATGTGGGGATGACCCTGACGGCGGCACTGTTGACCGGTCGGGTACGCGCTCATTATACTGCGTCATAAGTCATACGACGACCGATAACGCACAGGAAGTTGCGGCCGTGAGGCCAATGTGGCAGTCACGCCGCATCAACGTTTCGGCCAGCTAATACATTAGCGTATGAGCTACGATAGCAGGGCGCATTTCCACGTCATGGGGAGAGCGCGATCCCGGCGGTAAAACAGACCAGGACTCGGAGACGATCCACATGAACGCAACCACCCTTGCCCCAGGCGCGACCCCGGTCGTGACCGAACTGACCGTCGTGCCGGTGGCCGGCCACGACAGCATGTTGATGAACCTGTCGGGCGCCCATGGCCCGTACTTCACCCGCAACATCGTGATCCTCAAGGACAGCGCCGGCAACACCGGCGTGGGCGAGGTGCCGGGCGGCGAGGCCATCCGCCAGACGCTGGAAGACGCGCGTCCGCTGGTGGTGGGGCAGGGCATCGGCCAGTACCTGGCGATCCTGAACCGCGTGCGCGAGCAGTTTGCCAGCCGCGACGCCGGTGGCCGTGGCCTGCAGACCTTCGACCTGCGCATCACCATCCACGCCGTGACCGCGCTCGAAGCCGCGCTGCTCGACCTGCTCGGCAAGCACCTGCAGGTGCCGGTGGCGGCCCTGCTGGGCGAAGGCCAGCAGCGCGACGCCGTGGAGATGCTCGGCTACCTGTTCTATGTGGGCGACCGCCAGAAGACCACGCTCGACTACCGCACCGAGCCAAACGCCGACAACGCGTGGTTCCGCGTGCGCAACGAGGTGGCCATGGACGCCCAGGGCGTGGTGCGCCTGGCCGAGGCCGCGTACGAGCGCTACGGCTTCAACGACTTCAAGCTCAAGGGCGGCGTGCTGAGTGGCGACGAGGAAATGGAAGCGATCATCGCGCTGCACGAGCGCTTCCCGAATGCGCGCGTGACGCTGGACCCCAACGGCGGCTGGCTGCTCAAGGACGCCATCCGCCTGTGCCGCGACAAGCACGGTATCCTGGCCTACGCCGAGGACCCCTGCGGCGCCGAGGACGGCTACTCGGGCCGCGAGATCATGTCCGAATTCCGTACCGCCACCGGCCTGCCGACCGCCACCAACATGGTGGCCACCGACTGGCGCCAGATGGGCCACGCAGTGCGCCTGCACTCGGTGGACATTCCGCTGGCCGATCCGCACTTCTGGACCATGCAGGGCTCGGTGCGCGTGGCGCAGATGTGCTCGGAATGGGGCCTGACCTGGGGTTCGCATTCGAACAACCACTTCGATATCTCGCTGGCGATGTTCACCCACGTGGCCGCCGCCGCGCCGGGCCGCGTCACGGCCATCGACACGCACTGGATCTGGCAGGACGGCGAGCACCTGACGCGCAACCCGCTGAAGATCGAGGGCGGCCTGGTGCAGGTGCCCAAGACGCCGGGCCTGGGCGTGGAACTCGACATGGACGCGCTGGCCCGCGCCAATCGCCTGTATCAGGAGAAGGGCCTGGGCGCACGCGACGACGCGATCGCGATGCAGTTCCTGATTCCGAACTGGAAGTTCAACAACAAGATGCCTTGCATGGTGCGCTGAGCGTTCCGGCACCCGGCATCGAGCTTCATCGCAAAATCTTTAAAACCCGAGAAGTCCAAGCAGGAGACAACCCATGGTCAACAAGCACCCGGCCGCCCCGCGAGCGGCCCGTCTTTCCACCCATTTTTCCACGCTCGTGCGCCGCTTTGCCGGCGTGGCCATCGCGCTGGCTGCCGGCGTGACGGTCAGCGGCGTGGCCGTGGCCTCCACTGCGGCGTGGCCGCAGAAGCCGGTATCGGTCGTCGTGCCGTTCCCGGCCGGCGGATCCACCGACACCATCGCCCGTTACCTGGCCGCGCCACTCAACGAGAAGCTCGGCCAGCCGTTCGTGGTGGACAACAAGCCGGGCGCCACGGGTGCGATTGGCGCCACCGCCGTGAAGCGGGCGCCGGCTGACGGCTACACGATGATGGTGGCGTCGATCGGCGTGTTCGCGGTCAACCCGTTCCTGCAGAAGAACCTGCAATACGATCCGGCCAAGGATTTCGACCTGCTGACCGTGGCGGTGCGCGCGCCCAACGTGCTGGTGGCCAACCCCAACTTCCCGGTCAAGTCGCTGCCGGAGCTGGTGGCCTACATGAAGAAGAACCCGGGCAAGGTCACGTTTGCCAGCTCCGGCGCCGGTTCGTCCGACCATCTGACCGCCGCGCTGTTCTGGCAGAAGAGCGGCACCGAGGGGCTGCACGTGCCGTACAAGGGCGGCGCGCCGGCCATTTCGGATCTGCTGGCCGGCCAGGTCGAGGTCTCGTTCCAGAACGTCAACGCGGTGCTGCAGCACATCCGCACCGGCAAGCTCAAGGCGCTGGCCGTGACCTCGGGCAAGCGCTCCGCCGTGCTGCCCGACGTGCCGACCATGGCCGAGGGCGGCGTCAAGGACGTGGAAGTCTATTCGTGGCAGGGCATTGCCGCGCCCAAGGGACTGCCTGCCGACGTGAAGACGCGCCTGCACGGTGCGCTCGTCAGCTCGCTCAAGGACGCCGGCATGCAGAAGAAGCTCAACGAACAAGGCTTCGAGGTGGTGGCCAACACGCCCGAGCAGTTCGTCGAGTTCGAGAACCAGGAACTGAAGCGCTGGAAGACCGTGATCGAGCAGGGCAAGATCACGGCCGAGTAAGCTTCGGAAGGCTCATGCATCGATCGCAGGACCCCGCCACCCGGCGGGGTTTTTTTTCGTCCCGCACGCGGCCGTCAAGACCTGGCCGCGGTCGCCGAAATACCAGGCGGACTGAGCGGTCTGCGGCCTTGGCAAGGAAAAAAGCCGCAGCGCGGTCTCTCGGTCGAGGGCACGCGCTGCGGCTTTTTTCGTATCTGGCGGAAGCGGTGAGATTCGAACTCACGGATGGGTCACCCCATCGGCAGTTTTCAAGACTGCTGCCTTAAACCACTCGGCCACGCTTCCGGATTGGTACATCTCTGACGGAACCGGGATTGTATCGCGCTGGCGGATACGTCCGGCCGCGCATTATACAGGCGGATTGGCGGTGTGCCGTTACGGACAGGTTTGTCGGTGTTTGTCGGACAGCGCGGAACCATGAAGGGGCCTAACCTCTCCTAGGAGCATGGCATGCGCCGCGCGTGCCCCCGCAAGTTGGCTTTTCAAACAGTCATTCGAGGAGAGACCCGATGCTGAATCAACGCAACACACAACACCAGGAACAACGCAGGCCGTGGCTGGCGCTGGGCGGCCTGGGTGCGCTGGCCCTGGTGGCCGGCCTGGCCGGCTGCGCGCAGCCCGGCTATGGCGGCTACGGCAACTACAACGCCGCGCCGCAACAGCAGCCTACCGGTTACCAGCAGCCCGGCAGCGTCTATCAGGCGCCGCAGGGTTCGGTGTTCACGGGCCGCGTGGAATCGATCGAGCCGATCCAGACCACGCAGGGCAGCTCCGGCATCCTGGGTACCGTGATCGGCGGTGCGGCGGGCGGCCTGCTGGGTCACCAGATCGGTGGCGGTCGCGGCCAGACGGCGGCCACGATCGTCGGCGCGGTGGGTGGCGCCGTGGCCGGCAACCAGATCGAGAAGCGCACGGGCAGTAATACGCAGACCGTGTATCGCGTCAATGTCCGGCTCGACGATGGCCGCGTGGCCACGGTAACGCAGTCGAACCTGGGCAACCTGCGCGTGGGTGACCGCGCCCGCGTGGCCAACGACATGGCGACGCCGTACTGATCGGTCTGACCGGCCGACAATCGGAAACATAGTAAAAACGCCACACGGCTTTGCCCGTGTGGCGTTTTTCATTGGCGCGGCGGCTGCGTGCCGCGTCAGTCCTTGAGGAACATCTCCTGCAGGTCGTTCAGGAAGCGGCGACCCAGTTCGGTGGGCTTGATCATCGTGGGATCGGCTTCGAGCAATCCCTTCTTCTCGGCGGCGGCCAGCGTCTTGCCGATGGTATGCAAGGGCAGGCCCGTGTAGTCGTGGAAGCTCGATGCCGGTACGCCATCGGTCAGGCGCAGCGCGTTGAGCATGAACTCGAACGGCAGGTCGTCGGCGCTGACATCGCGCTGTTCCTGCACGGCGTTGCCGGCCAGCGCCTGCTCCATATAGGTGGCCGGGTGCTTGTGGCGCATCTGGCGCAGGATGCGGTGCGGGAATGACAGCTTGCCATGCGCGCCGGCCCCGATGCCGAGGTAGTCGCCGAAACGCCAATAATTGAGGTTGTGCTTCGCCTCGCGGTGCGGCTGGCCGTACGCCGACGTTTCGTAGTGCCGGAAGCCGGCCTGCGCGGTGCGGGCCTCGATCAGGTCCTGCATCTCGTAGGCGATGTCCTCGTCCGGCAGCGCCGGCGGGAACTTGGCGAACAGCGTGTTCGGCTCCAGCGTCAGGTGATACATCGACAGGTGCGTGGTGCCGTACGACAGCGCCGTTTCCAGATCGCGCTGGCACTGTTGCATCGTCTGGCCCGGCAGCGCGTACATCAGGTCGAGATTGACGTTGTCGAAGTGCCGCAGCGCGATGTCGATGGCCGCCCGCGCCTCGCGCTCGCCGTGGATGCGGCCCAGCGCCTGGAGATGGGCATCGTTGAAACTTTGAATCCCGATCGACAGCCGGTTGATGCCGCTGGCCCGATAGCTCGCGAAGCGCTCGGCCTCGAACGTGCCCGGGTTGGCCTCCATCGTGATCTCGGCGTCGGCGTCGAGCGGCAGCAGGGCGCGAATATCCGAGAGCAGGCGATCCATGCCGGCCGCCGACAGCAGGCTGGGCGTGCCGCCGCCAATGAAGATGGTATGCACGGGGCGGCCCCAGACCAGCGGCAGCGACTGTTCGAGATCGGCGCGCAACGCGTCGAGGTAGGCGTCTTCGGGAATGTCATGGCTGTCGGCCTTGCCGGGCGCCGCGTGCGAGTTGAAATCGCAGTACGGACACTTGCGTACGCACCAGGGGATATGCACGTACAGCGAGAGCGGCGGCGAGCCGGGCAGCGCGATCTGTCCCGGCTTGAGCCAGAGCTGCTGGTTGTCCGCCGGAGAAACCGGCTTCGGGACCGGCATGCCGCTGCCGGCCGGAATGATCGGAATCATGCGCCCGTCCTGCCTCGCGATGCCTGCAGCCGGGCCACCAGGCCCTGCAGCGCCAGCGCGCGATGGCTGACGCCGTTTTTCTCGTCTGCGCTCAGTTCGGCGGCGGTCTTGCCGAGCGTGGGCAGCAGGAAGTGCGGGTCGTAGCCAAAGCCGCCCGCGCCGCGCGGGGCATCGACCACCTCGCCGTCCCAGGTGCCCTCGGCGATGATCGGGCAGGGGTCCTCCGGATGCCGCACCATCACCAGCACGCAGTAGTAGTGCGCATGGCGGTTCAGCTTGCCGGCCAGTTGCGAGATCAGGTGGGCGTTGTTGGCGGCGTCGGACTTCGGCTTGCCGACCATCTGGGCATAGCGCGCCGAGTAGACGCCCGGCGCGCCGTCGAGCGCATCGACGCAGATGCCCGAATCGTCGGCCAGCGCCGGCATGCCGGCCAGCCGGCTGGCGTGGCGCGCCTTGGTCAGCGCGTTCTCGACGAAGGTGCCGAAAGGTTCCTCGGCCTCGGGAATGCCGAGGTCGCCCTGCGGCAGCACGTCAAAGCCGAGCGGCGACAGCAGCGCGCTGAATTCGCGCAGCTTGCCGGCGTTGTTCGAAGCCAGGACCAGGCGTTGCATCGTCACTCCTTTTCGCGCTCAGAGCCCGAGCGCCTGCTTTTGCTGGCGCACCAGTTCGGCAATGCCGGACTCGGCCAGCCGGGTCATGGCGTCCAGGTCGGCGCGGCTGAACGGCGCGCCCTCGGCCGTGCCCTGCACCTCGACGAAGCCGCCGCTGCCGGTCATGACCACGTTCATGTCGGTGTCGCAGTTGCTGTCTTCAGCGTAGTCGAGGTCGAGCACGGGCACGCCATCGACCATGCCCACCGAGATGGCGGCCACGAAATCGCGGATCGGGCTGGCCGCGATCGTCCCGGCGCGCAGCATCGTCGACACGGCGTCGTGGGCGGCCACGAAGGCACCCGTGATCGCGGCGGTACGCGTGCCGCCATCGGCCTGCAGCACGTCGCAATCGAGGTGGATCGTATTTTCGCCAAGCGCCGGGAGATCGAACACCGAGCGCATGGCCCGGCCGATCAGGCGCTGGATCTCCTGCGTGCGGCCGGTCTGCTTGCCGCGGGCGGCCTCGCGGTCCGAGCGCGTGTGCGTGGCGCGGGGCAGCATGCCGTACTCGGCCGTCACCCAGCCTTCGCCGCTGCCTTTCTTGTGCGGGGGCACCTTGGCCAGCACGCTGGCCGTGCAGAGCACCTTGGTGTCGC
Organism: Cupriavidus agavae; assembly: GCF_004217045.1. Lineage (GTDB taxonomy): Bacteria > Pseudomonadota > Gammaproteobacteria > Burkholderiales > Burkholderiaceae > Cupriavidus > Cupriavidus agavae. The sequence goes on along the minus strand of NZ_SGXM01000001.1, from coordinate 1,979,207 downwards.
CAAAGGCGCACAGCACCGATCCTTCGGCGTGGCGCGTGTAGTGGCGGGTCAGGGTGATGGGTCGCAGTGCATCGGCTGCGCGTCCGCTGGGTCGCATGGGGATTTTTCGTTGGAATCGGATAAGACCGCGATTCTAACGCCGACCGGCCCCGGGCGCCCGCCGGTGCCGGTTTTTCCGGCGTCAGCGCATGAGATTGCTGGTCTTGTCGATGGCGGCGCGGATTTCGGCAATCGAGCGTTCGATTTCTTCCTCGCTGAGCAGGTCGGTCTCGTTGCCGGTGCGCTCCAGGATCGACGTGGTGAACGCGTTCAGTGGCAAGGTGTCGGTCAGCACCGCTTCCTCGGTGGTTGCTGTGGCGTCCGCTTCCCACATCATGGCGATGGCCGTGGTGTTGTCGGCACCTTCGCCGGCGTTGGCGAGCGCGCGTTCGATCAGGTCCGGAATGGCATGGACCACCGACAGGTGCGTAACCTTGTCGACGATCACGTCTTCCTCCAGGCTGCCCCACAGGCCGTCGGAGCACAGCAGCGCCACATCGCCCGGTTCCAGCCGGACCGGCCCGCCAATGTCGATCAGCGGCAGGTTGGGCGAGCCCAGGCAGTTGTAGAGCTTGTTGCGCTCGGGGTGGTTGGCAACCTCCATCGGCAGCACCCGCTCCTGCTGGAGCAGGTTCTCGATCTTGGAGTGATCGCGCGTGCGCGTGAGCAGCGCCGCCTTGCGCATCAGGTAGAAGCGCGAGTCGCCGGCGTGGGCCCAGTGGATCTGGCCGTTCTGGATCAGGCAGCAGACCACGGTGGTACGCGGCACGTCGGCCAGGCGGTTGGCCTCGGCGTACCGGTGGATGTCGCGGTGCGCCAGCATGATCGTGTCCTGCAGGAAATCGGCAGGGTTGCGGATCGACGGGCGCGCCTGGGCCTGGAACTGCCGTGCCAGCGTCTGCAGCGCCTGCTGGGCGGCAACCTCGCCAAAGGCGTGGCCGCCCAGGCCATCGGCCAGCACCATCAGCAGGGCGTCGCGCGTGAAGCAGTAGCCCATGCGGTCCTGGTTGATCCGGCGGCCGCCTTTCCGGCTTTCCTGGTAGACGGAGAATCGCATTGCTTTATTGGTTGTCGGTTTCGTGTGCCGGCTTGGCGGTGCCGCGCTCCTCGCGGCGGCGCAGCAAGGTCATGAAGCGGCTCGTGGCGTTCATCCGCTCGCCGGCCGGCATGGTCACCGGGTTGGCGGCCGCGGCGGCGGCCGACTGCTCGCCCAGCGCGTTGCTCTGGTCGCGCAGCTCTTTTTGCAGCCGGAACACGCTCTGGGGACGCTCCGACGGCGTCAGGCGCAGGCACCACTCGACGAGATCGACCAGGCCGTTGGTGTAGGTCGTGCGCAGCCGGGCGATCGACTCGGCCATGCGGTCGTCTTTCTCGCGCTGGTTGGCCTCCTGCGGCGGCATGCCGGCCATGCAGGCATAGAGCGTGGCGCCGAGGCTGTAGATATCGGTCCAGGGCCCCAGGTCGCTGTGCTTGCCGTACAGCTCGGGTGCGGCGAAACCGGGGGTGTACATCGGCTGGAAGCGCGCGGCCTCCATCGTCAGGATCTGGCGGGCGGCGCCGAAATCGAGCAGGATCGGCGACTCGTCCTCGCGCAGATAGATGTTGCCGGGCTTGATGTCGAGGTGCAGCAGCTTGTGGATATGCACTTCGCGCAGGCCGCTCATGAGATCGTGGAATACCTTGCGGATGAAGCGCTCGCGCAGCACCTTGGACTTGCCCTGCTGCCGGGCCTGCAGGATGTGTTCCTGAAGCGTCTTGCCCAGCTCGTAGTTCATGACCATGTAGACCGTGGCGTTCTCGCGGAAGAAATTCACCACGCGCACCACGCTCGGGTGCGAGATCCGGGCCAGCGAGCGGCCTTCCTCGAAGAAATACTTGAGGCCCAGCCGGAACGACGCGGCGTTCTCGTCGGGCACGACCGGGATCAGCTCGCCCGGGCTGCGGCGAGCCAGCGACGACGGCAGGTATTCCTTGATGGCGACCGGGGCGCCGGTCTCGTCGGTGGCCAGGTAGACGAAACTGAACCCCCCGCTGGCCAACTTCTTTACAATACGGTAGTTGGCGAGCAGCGTGCCGATGGGAAGCGGCGCGCTCTTGGGTGGATTGGCGCCCTTGGACTCTGTCATAGGATTCGGGACCTCATTTGCTCCCGGATTCTCCGGGCTAATCGGTCACTTGTAAAGAAATCCGTAGCGGGGTGTGTTGCCAAAACTCCGCGCTTTTTCCGCACGCGATTCCCCTTGATTTTGCGGGCTTTCTGCCGTCCGCCCGGGCGCGCCCGACCCCCCGATTTTCGACACTTACGCGAGATACACGACGATGATCCACAGCATGACAGGCTATGGCCTGGCGACGCGCCAGGCACCGCTGACCAACGCCCAGGGCGAGCCCAGCGGCCGCACCGCCTCGGTTTCGGTGGAATTCCGCACTGTCAATTCGCGTTTTCTCGACCTGCTGTTCCGTGCGCCCGAGGAATGCCGGGCGTTCGAGCCCGCCCTGCGCGAGATGCTCATGGGCGAGCTGTCGCGCGGCAAGCTCGAATGCCGCATCAACCTGCAGCGCACCGATACCGGCGGCGCCACGCTGGCGCTGAACCAGGGCCTGCTGGACCAGATCCGCGCGCTGGAATCGACCGTCAGCGCCACGTTTGCCAGCGCCGGCACCATGCGCATGGGCGAGCTGCTGCGCTGGCCCGGCGTGCTGGTGGAGCCGGAACTGTCGCAGGACGCCCTGCGCGAGGCCGTGACCGGCGCCGCCCGCGAGGCGCTCAAGCAACTGCTCGAAGCCCGTCGCCGCGAGGGCGCGGCGCTCAAGGCCACGCTGGACGAACGGATCGACGCCATGCTGGTGATCGTCGAGCGCCTGACGCCGATGATCCCGCAACTGATCGCCCATCATCAGGAAAAACTGACCGAGCGCCTGCAGGAAGCCTTCAACCTGGCCGCCCCGAACGGCATGCCGAACATGACCCGCGACGAGATCGGCGAGCGTATCCGCCAGGAAGCCACGGTCTACGGCATCCGGATCGATATCGCCGAGGAACTGTCGCGGCTGCAGGCCCACCTGGTCGAAACGCGGCATATCCTGAAGAAGGGCGGGCAGGTCGGCAAGCGGCTGGACTTCATGATGCAGGAGCTCAACCGCGAAGCCAACACGCTGGGCTCCAAGGCCGCCGCCAAGGAACTCGCCGATGCCTCGATGGAGCTGAAGCTCCTGATCGAGCAGATGCGCGAACAGATTCAAAACCTCGAATAAGATCATGAGTGAAACGACCCACACCGCCATCGACACCGTCTATCCCGGCAACCTGTTCATGGTGGTGGCACCGTCCGGGGCCGGCAAGTCCACGCTGGTCAACGCGCTGCTGGCGCAGGACCAGTCCATCCGCCTGTCGATCTCGCACACCACGCGCAAGCCGCGTCCGGGCGAGGAAAACGGCCGCGAGTACCATTTCACGACCGTCGACGAGTTCCGCGCGGCGCGCGACCGGGGCGAGTTCCTGGAGTGGGCCGAAGTGCATGGCAACTACTACGCCACCTCGCGCGTCTGGATCGAGCAGCAGATGGCCCAGGGCAACGACGTGCTGCTGGAGATCGACTGGCAGGGCGCCCAGCAGGTGCACAAGCGCTTCTCCAACGCCATGGAGATCTTCATCCTGCCGCCGTCGCTGACGGCGCTGGAGGAGCGGCTCAAGAAGCGCGGCCAGGACGAGCCGAACGTGATCACGCGCCGCCTGCTGGCCGCAGGTAGCGAAATGGCGCATGCGTCGGAGTCTGACTATGTGATCATCAACGAGGTGTTCGAGGACGCGCTGCGCCAGCTGCAGAACGTCGTTCACGCGACCCGTCTGCGCTTTTCGTCGCAAAAGGCACGGCACGCCGAGCTGTTCATCGAGCTTGGTATTCACTGAAGCAAGCGGCCGCCGGCAAGGTTCCGGCCGCGTGCTGTAAAATAACGGCCTGTCGAACAGGTTTCATCCCAAGGTGGATTTGATATGGCGCGTATTACCGTCGAAGATTGTCTGAAACACATTCCGAACCGCTTTGAGCTCGCGCTGGCCGCGACTTACCGCGCACGTCAGCTCGTGCAGGGCCATACGCCCAAGGTAGAGGCCAAGGACAAGCCCACGGTCGTGGCGCTGCGCGAAATCGCTTCGGGCCAGGTCGGCATCGAGATGCTGAAGAAGGTCCCGACCTGATTGCCCGGGCGGTCCGTGGTTCATCGTTGCTTCGCATGGGTACGCAATCCTTTGCGCATCCAGCCGGATTCCAGGGGCCGCCGCCATGCCTTCGTTGCCGACCGTACCCGCCGTCGCGCCGCCGGATTCATCCGGCGCCGAGTCGCGCGGCCAGCCGGCGCCGAAGCGGTCCGCAAGGACCATGGTGTCATCGCCGGGTGGTGTTCCGGTCACACCCGTGCCGCCCGGTGCACCACTGCCGGAAGCCATTCCGGTGTCATCCGTCCTTCCTCCCGCACCGTCTTCCGTCTCCGGCTCTCCAGGACGTAAGCGCCCCGGACATTCTTCATCCGTGACTGCCCGAACTGGTGCCCCCAATCTTCCCGATCCGCTTGGCGACAACGTCGTCGGCGAGCGTGCCGTCGTCCCGCCGATCCAGCAGGGCAAATCGCGCGCCGCGCTGGCCAACGACCTGATTGCCGAGCCCGTGGCGGGCACCGTGCCGGCCACGCCGGGCGGGGATCTCTTCATCGACGCAGTGCTGGCGCAGTCATACCGGCACTTCTTCGGGCCGACCTCGCAGCCGGCGGTGCCGCCGCGCCAGCAGGTCATCTCGATCTCGCGGCTGATGGAGAAGCTGGCCTACCTGAAGCCGGCCGACCAGACGCTGGTGCGCGAGGCGTTCCAGTTCTCGGACGAGGCCCACCTCGGTCAGTACCGGCAAAGCGGCGAGCCGTACATCACGCACCCGGTGGCGGTGGCTGAACTCTGCGCGGACTGGAAGCTGGACGTGCAGTCGATCATGGCGGCGCTGCTCCATGACGTGATGGAAGACCAGGGCATCACGAAGAGCGAGCTGGCCGAGAAGTTCGGCCCCAAGGTCGCCGAACTCGTCGATGGCCTGACCAAGCTGGACAAGCTCGAATTCCAGAGCCGGGAGCAGGCGCAGGCGGAGAGTTTCCGCAAGATGCTGCTGGCGATGGCGCGCGACGTGCGGGTGATTCTGGTCAAGCTGGCCGACCGCACGCACAACATGCGCACGCTCGATTTCGTGCCGCCCGAGAAGCGGCGCCGGATCGCGCTCGAAACCATGGAGATCTACGCGCCGATCGCGCACCGGCTGGGTCTCAACACGATTTACCGCGAGCTGCAGGAGCTGTCGTTCAAGGTCGGCTCGCCGTTCCGCTATGCCACGCTGGAGAAGGCCGTCAAGGCCGCGCGCGGCAACCGCCGCGAGGTGGTCAAGCGGATTCTGGAGGCCGCGCAGGCGGGGCTGGCCCAGGCCGGCATCGTGGCGGAACTGTCGGGCCGCGAGAAAACGCTCTACAGCATCTACCGCAAGATGCATGACAAGCAGTTGTCGTTCTCGCAGGTACTCGACGTGTATGGCTTCCGCGTGGTCGTGGAAACGCAGATGCACTGCTACATGGCGATGGGCGCGCTGCACGGCCTGTACAAACCGATGCCGGGCAAGTTCAAGGACTACATCGCCATTCCGAAGATCAACGGCTACCAGTCGCTCCATACGACGCTGGTGGGCCCGTTCGGTACGCCGGTGGAGTTCCAGATCCGCACGCGCGGCATGCACCAGATTGCCGAGGCAGGCGTGGCCGCGCACTGGATGTACAAGCACCAGGCCGAGCATGCCAACGATATCCAGCACCAGGCCCACCAGTGGCTGCAGTCGCTGCTCGATATCCAAAGCCAGACCGGCGATTCGCAGGAGTTCCTGGAGCACGTCAAGATCGACCTGTTCCCGGACGCCGTCTACGTGTTCACGCCCAAGGGCCATATCCGCGCGCTGCCGCGCGGCGCCACGGCACTCGATTTCGCCTACGCGGTGCACAGCGACCTGGGCAACCAGTGCGTGGCGGTCAAGATCAACAACGAGCTGCTGCCGCTGCGCACCGAACTCAAGAGCGGCGATATCGTCGAGGTGGTGACGGCGCCGTACTCGAAGCCGAATCCGGCGTGGCTGGCGTTCGTGCGCACGGGCAAGGCCCGCGCGGCGATCCGCCACTTCCTGAAGACCACCAAGCTCGACGAGGCCATCCAGCTTGGCGAGCGGCTGCTGGACCAGTCCGCGCGCCAGCTCGGCATCGAACTCAAGGCGGTGCCGCAGTCGGTGTGGGAGCGCATGATCCAGTGGACCGGCAACAAGGCGCGCGAGGATATCTTCGCCGACCTGGCGCTGGGCCGGCGCGTGCCCGCCGTGGTGGCGCGCCGCATGGAAATCCTGCTGCAGGAGCTGTCCGGCGACGTGGACAGCGCGCTGCTGGCCGCCGTGCAGACCTTTGCCGGCGAGGAAGCCCCGGCCGTGCCGATTACCGGCGACGAGGGCATGTCGATGATCTTCTCGGCGTGCTGCCGCCCGATCCCGGGCGACTCGATCGTGGGCTACCTGGGCAAGGGCGAGGGGCTGCAGATCCACGTGCAGGATTGCAAGGTGGCCAAGCGCCTGCACAGCAAGGACCCTGAACACTGGATCGAGGTGATGTGGGCCAAGAAGACGACGCGGGCGTTCGACGTGTCGATCAAGATCATGGTCCACAACGTCAAGGGCATCGTGGCACGCGTGGCGGCCGACCTGACCGCCGCCGATGCCAACGTGGCGCACGTGGCCATGGAACAGCAGCAGGGCGGCCACCAGGAGGCCACCTACATGCAGTTCGTGATCCAGGTACAGAATCGCCTGCACCTGGCCAACGTCATGCGCGCGCTGCGCCGCAATCCGGACGTGATCCGGATCTTCCGCGACCGCAACGACGGCTGACGCCTCTCAGGCGCTGCCCTTGGCCGGGTAGCGCACTTCCAGGATATCGATCTGTTCGACGCCGACCGGCGTGCGCAGCGGCACGGTGTCGCCCTCGCGCGCCTTGATCAGCGCCTTGGCGATCGGCGAAATCCAGCTTACGTGGTTGCTGTCGAGGTCGACCTCGTCCATGCCGACGATCGTAATCGTGGTCTCCTCGCCGGACTGGTTGGCGTAGGTGACCGTGGCGCCGAAGAAGATCTGGTCGTTATCGCCCTGCAGGGAGGGGTCGACCACCTCGGCCTTGTCCAGCCGGCGCGTCAGGAAGCGGATGCGGCGATCGATCTCGCGCAGGCGCTTCTTGCCGTAGAGGTAGTCGCCATTCTCGGAGCGGTCGCCGTTCGAGGCGGCCCAGGAGACGATCTGCACGACATCGGGCCGATCCACGTCGATCAGGTGCATCAGTTCGTCGCGCAGCCGCTGGTAGCCGGTGGCCGTGATGTAGTTCTTGGTGCCGGCGGGCAGCGGCGTGGCGCCCTCGGGAAGATCGTCGTCGTCATCGTTCGACGACTCTTTGACAAATGCCTTGTTCATGGTCCGGATCACTTCATCGGGCTCTTATTATAGGAAGTTGCGTTCCACGGACCCCCTGCAGTAAAAAAATGCGGGCAGGGGGGTTCACAAAACTGAAAACTTCTATATAATCTCTTTTCTCGGTTGCGGCTGTAGCTCAGTTGGATAGAGTACTTGGCTACGAACCAAGGGGTCGTGGGTTCGAATCCTGCCAGCCGCGCCAACCCGATACGTGAGAAGGGCTTCCAGAAATGGAAGCCCTTTTTGCATTCCGGCACCCCTCGGTCACCCAATCCCTCACTCCCCGTCCCTTGCCTCGCTTGTTTCACATCGCGTCTATGCTTGATGGCATGGGCCGGGGAACGCGCGCGCGTTGCGCCGCTCGAATCCTTATCTTCAATGCCAACCGAGGAGGGCGCATGCAACAGGACGACTGGCGTGTGGAACAGCATCGCGGCATGGACGTGTACATACTGGTGACGTCGCAGCGTGACGCCGTGGCCGGCAGTGTCGGCGATACGCAGACCTGGGGCTACGAGGTACGGGTCGCGCAGGAGGGCATGGATCCCGCCGATGCCGGCGACACCGAAGTGCTGTCGAGCGGCACCCACGTATTCGCCTCGCGCCATGCGGCGGAAGAGGCCGCATTCAACGCGGGCTATGCCCTGATCGACAAGCTGCTTGGCCCGGTACGCTGAGCCGGATTAAGTTTCTTGCGATGCGTGCAATGACCCGTAACATGCCGGTTCCCGGGTCATTGCCCTCGATTTGATCGAGATCATTTTTGCTTTGGGCCTTCGCTCCTAGTCTGCAAGTGAGGCGCGCCGTGGTGCGCGCCAGCAGCAGAGAAAGGAGTACGGATGCCCGAGTTCGAAGGCTTCAAGATCGTCTACGAAGTGATTGCCATGCCGAAGGAGAAGTGGGCAATCATGGTCGAGATCATGCGGCGGCGGGACAGCGCGGTGCTGGTGGCGCGTCACAACCCGTTTCCGCGGCAACCGTTCGACACCAAGCTCGAAGCGCTGGAGCATGTGAACCGCTACCTCAGCGACACCGTGAGGATGCTCGAAGCGGAAGATGTGGAGCGGCGCCGCCGCGCGTGACGCGGCAACAGGTTGTCGCGCAGCCAAATGCCGCGACGTAGCGAAAGAAAGGCCTCGGTCATGCCGAGGCCTTTTCCATTTTGGTGCATGCAAGACTTGCCAGATGCGCCACACTGCTGCATAATCTCTCTTCTCAGACGCGGGGTGGAGCAGTCTGGCAGCTCGTCGGGCTCATAACCCGAAGGTCGCAGGTTCAAATCCTGCCCCCGCAACCAGTACCTTTCGGTTCTGGCTCTCCAGAAGTTCTCGGTAGTCGTCTCCGGCCATCCGGCCAATTTTCCGAATCAGCAAGACCCTTCGACGCGAAACGTTTCGTCGTCTGGCGCTTTGTGCCGCGTTACGCCTTCAACAGCGACGCTGCGCGTGCGAACGTGTCGCGCACCTGGGGCTGGCCTTCGCGTTCGGCCGCCTCCGCACGATCCTTCAGCCGGGCCGCGAGCACTGCCGCGTTACCGCCCTGGCCGCATTGCTGCGCGGCTTCCTGCATCAACTGGGTCAGTTCCTGGTTGACGTCGGCGCCATCGAAGGCGCTCACCGACAGCGCGGATACGCGTTCCAGGATATTGTTGACCAGTGCTTCGTCATGTTGCGGCTCGGACATGAAGGCTCCCAGTTCGTTTTGGACGCTTTGGTTCGGACGCTTCAGTTGCGCGGCAACTGCGGGGGCGCGGCCACGCGGCGGCGGGCCGGCTTGAGCGCGCGATTGGGCCACAGCACGTAGTTGGTATGCGGGTCCATCGGCTTGCCGAAATAGGAAACCCAGACTTGTACGCCGTGTTCGGTCTCGGACACGATCGCTGCCACGGCACGTGCCGCGACGGAGGGTGACTTCAGCAGGTCGGCGAGCGCTTCGACGCCCTGCACCACATGATGCTTCACCCCTCTGAACCATACGTATTGACGCATGGCAGCAAGAAATCCCTTGGTCATGAATGCTGCTCTTCTCGTTGTCATTGCGAATTGAGACCACAGCTTACACGGTTAGTTGTGACGCTTTTGTCGGGAAGCGTCTGATATTTTTCGCGGCGCATTCGGATGTGATCAGAGGGGTACCTGCGCTCCTCGGCTCCCTTGTGTGCCCGACCAAATTGACAATGTGACGCGGCTGTCTTAGCTTGGTTACATTTGCTGCACAATCGATCCGTGGCTCGGCGAGCGGGGAGGCAGGCGTGGAAAACGTGGCGGAACTGCAGGCGCGGCGCGAACGCGGCAAGGCTTTGCGGCAGATGGTGCCGCGCAGCACGCATGGTGCGATCGGCCACGTCGATCGCGATCCGATCGCACTGCTCGAACAGAGCAGTGCCGGCCGCGTGCCGCGCCTGGTTCCGCTCCGGTACGGGCGCATGGTCGCCTCGCCGTTCGCGTTCTATCGCGGCAGTGCCATCATCCAGGCGCACGACCTGGCCGGTACCCGGCGCTCCGGGCTGATCCACCAGATCTGCGGCGACTGCCACCTGTCCAACTTTGGCGGATTTGCTACGCCCGAGCGGTCGCTGCTGTTCGACGTGAATGATTTCGACGAAACCAGCCCCGGACCGTGGGAATGGGACCTCAAGCGGCTTTGCGCAAGTTTCGTGGTGGCGGGCCGTCATCTGCGCCATGACGCCGTGGAGAACGAACGCATGGTCCGCGAAGTGGTCACGAGCTACCGTGACCGCATGGCCGAGTATGCCGAGATGAGCATCCTGGAGACCTGGTACGACCGCATCACGTTCGACCGTCTGCTGGAAACCGCCGAAGACGCCGACCTCCAGAAACGCGTCCGGCGCGCCATGGAGCGCGCTGCGCAGCGTACGCACGAAACGCTGCTGCCCAAGCTCGGCGTGTGCGAGGGGCGGGACGGCCGCTGGCGCCTGCTCGACGCGCCGCCGGCCATCTTCCACGTGCGCGGCGAGCAGACGCTGTTCGAGCCCGACGATGACTGGCTTGCCTACGACGATCCCGCCGCCATCGTGAACCGCTGCTTTGGCGATTACACCGCCACGCTGGCGCAGGACCGCCAGCAACTGCTCTCGCACTTCAGGCTGCACGACACCGCGTTCAAGGTGGTGGGCGTGGGCAGCGTCGGCACGCGCTGTTTGATCCTGCTGATGATCGATTCGCACGGCAAGCCGCTGTTCCTCCAGGCCAAGGAGGCGACGAAATCGGTGGTGGCGCGCTACTTCAAGTCGCCGGCCGTGGCGCACGAGGGGCGCCGGGTGGTGGAAGGCCAGCGGCTGATGCAGGCCGCCAGCGACGTGTTCCTGGGCTGGTCGAAGGGGCCGTCGGGTCGGCACTTCTATATCCGCCAGTTGCGCGACATGAAATTCTCGGCCGACCTGGAACTGATGGATGTGAACGTGCTGGCCGCCTACGCCCGGACCTGCGGCTGGGTGCTGGCCCGCGCCCATGCCAAGGCCGGCGGCATGGCGGCCGAGGCCAGCGGCTACCTTGGCACCAGCGACCGCATGGCCGATGCGCTGGTGGCCTATTCCATTGCCTACGCCGACCAGGTCGAGCGTGATTACGAGGTATTCGTCGCCGCCTGCCGGTCGGGGCGCCTCGAGGCGCGCACCGATGCCGATATGGCCGCCGATTTCCGTGTCTGACCCGCTGTCTTCCAGGAGCCCGAGATGACCGAGGATATGCTGCTGCAACTGATCACAGAAGTGGAGAAGGCCGACCCGATCGACTATGCGAACCTGCCGTTCGACGACGTAAAGCTGCGCGCGCTGGCCTGCAAGCTGATCGCGGAGCGGTCGGTCGAACTGGAATCGTCGGGCATGTCGCAGGACGCGCTGCTGGCCACGCTCTGGGTCTCCACCGCCAAGCTCGTGCTGGAGAACATCGTGCTCAATGCCCGCCTGCTGACGTTGATGGGCAAGGCCGAGGATGCCCGGGTACTGATCGACCGGATCGCTCGCCAGTCGCGGGGCCAGCCCTGAGCCGTGGTTGTAGTGGGTGATGAGTTGGTCACTCGCTGCCAAACGGTCGCCAATTCGCTAAAATACGGCGTTTTCACCCGAACGGGCCAGCCGGCGGGTGGGTTTGTCCTGGAGAATTCGGGTGATCAAGTGGATTATCGTCGCGGTCTATCTCAGTGCCATCCTGTATGTGCACTTCCGCGGCAAGGTCAGGCTGCCGTTCATGCGCCAGATGCTGGACCATTCGGCATTGGTCGCGCCGATCAATTGCTTCATGTATCTGTTTTCGGGCGTCCCGCGCACGCCCTACATTCCGGTCGACCGTTTTCCTGACCTCGAGAAGCTGCGCGCCGCCTGGCCGCAGATTCGTGACGAGGGCCTGGCGCTGATCGCCATGCGCAAGATCAAGGCCGCCGACAAGAACGACGACGCCGGCTTCAATTCATTCTTCAAGTACGGCTGGAAGCGTTTCTACCTGAAATGGTACGAGGCGCAGCACCCGTCCGCCGAAGTGCTGTGCCCGAACACCGTGGCGCTGCTGCGCGACATGCCGACCGTCAAGGCGGCGATGTTCGCCGAGCTGCCGCCGGGGGGCAAACTGAATCCGCACCGCGACCCGTTTGCCGGTTCGCTGCGTTACCACCTTGGCCTGTCCACGCCCAACGACGACCGCTGCTTCATCGAGGTGGACGGCGAGCGCCACAGCTGGCGCGATGGCCATGGCGTGGTCTTCGACGAAACCTACCTGCACTGGGCCGAAAACCGCAGCGAGACCGACCGCCTGATCCTGTTCTGCGACATCGAGCGTCCGATGCGCTATCGCTGGGCCGCCGCCGTGAACCACTGGATGGGCCGCAAGGTCATGACGGCCGCCAGCTCGCCCAACGACGAGAACGACCAGACCGGCATGATCAACAAGCTGTTCCGCTTCGTCTGGCTGGGTGGCCAATACCGCCGCCGCTTCAAGTTGTGGAACAAGAACGTGTACTACGTGACGAAGTTCGGCCTGATTGTTGGCGGGGTGGCGCTGATTATCTTTCTCTGAGCGGTGTGATTTGTTCACAGGAAAGCCGGCCGTGTGCCGGCTTTTTTGTTTGGGGTGGGTACCCCCGTGTCCATCGTATCGCGCTGGATTTTTCCTCTGCATGAGCGGCGTTTGCGCTTCAGCAAAGTTACGTCGCGACAGCATTCCGCGCGCATCGGCATAAGGCTAGGGTATGGCGTCCTCCGCCCTGCTACCCACCGCATGCTGATCAGCCCGCCGTTCCTGCCGCAAGACGCGCTAGCGCCCGCCGAGGTCGTCTCGACCGATCCGATGGCCGATTGGGTCGACTGGTACGAGCCCATCGGACATGGCGTTTTTCCGCTTACGCTCGATCGCCGCTGGCATTGCGGCACGCATCTGTGCCCCCGGAAACAGAACGAGGGGGTGCGCGCCATCGCTGACGGCGAGGTGGTGGCGTACCGCGTCGCCCAGAAACCGATCTACCAGAGCGAAGACGACCTGTGCAATGGCCGTCCACGGAGATCCAATATCGGCTTCGTGCTGCTACGGCACCGTACCGAGACGGACGAAGGCCGGACCATCACGTTTTATTCGCTGTACATGCACTTGCTGGACCTGTCCTCGTACCTCAACATCGGGGCGCAGGTGAATAATCCGCCCGAAACAGGTTCGGCTTCCGAATTGCCGCGCTGGCTGTGTTTTCCCACCGATGGCGTCGTGGCACCAACCGGCATCAAGGTATATCGCAAGGATCTCCTGGGATATCCGGGCCGCATGCATCAGGTGGGCCAGATTCATTTCGAGATTTTCATGACCGAGGAGGATTTCTCGGCATGGTTCGAGCGGCCAGGCAATGACGCGCGCGCGGCGGCCAATCCCATCACGCCCGCATCGAAGGAATATTGGGGGCACACCTATTTCGTGATTCCGGGCGGACAGCGGTTCGCCAGCGTGCCACCTGGATTGACGCGTGCCACCAGCGCCTATTTCCCACCGCTCAGCGATGGCGTGCTGGACGATGCCAGCACGTTGTACGTCGAGGTGTATTTCCTCAAGGGCCAGCGTCATACCCGCTCGTGGCTCGGCAAGGACGGCAAGATCATCCCGTTGACGCCAAGCCCCGTTCGAGACAGCTACGCCGACTACGAATACAAGCTTTACGACCGCGCCACCACGCTGTATCCCGATTGCCCGAGCGACGGCTATGAAATGTTGCGCTTCGGACGCATTTTGAGCGACGCGCCGATTTTGGCGCCGGGCAAACGGGTGACGTGGGTCGCCGTGCCATTCACAGCGGAGCGCCAGGGCTATATCGATATCAATCAGGACACGGTCCAGAAGCTTTCAGACGCCGATTTTCCGGCGTTCATGGGCTGGCAGAAAGTCTGCGAAGGCAACACGCCATTCGACGATGACGGCCTGTGCGACTACGACGAACTCGTGAGCTTGCTGAACGAGGCAGACCAGGGGCGCTTTCCGAATATCGAGACGGAGGAGGACTGCAAACCCGACAAGCTCGTGACTTCCTATATCCGAGGCAGCGAAGCGGTCCGCCAGAAGCTGCGGGGCCTGATCTGCCACGCCCCGAGCGAATGGGACGCCAGCAATATCGAAGCGCGCTACCAACGGCTCAAGGAACCGGGCGAGTTTTTCGGCAGGCGCATGGATATCGATCCGGACGGCTACGAGAACTTTCTGCGGTTCAACCGGAAATTCCAGTTCATGGGCCAAACGCCGCTCGGCGAGGGAAAGAAGTTCTGGTACTTCCATCCGATGGCGTTTATCCGGCATTTCAGGAGGTGTGGGTGGTTGAGCGCGGAGGAATTGGCGCAGTGTTTTCCGAGGAAGTTGCTTAAATTAAAGGGTCGGCTTTTCAAGCCGGAAGTAACGCGTTGGAGCGTTGCGCACAGCAAATCCAAAGAGTGGAAGACGCCCTTCAATTGTGCTGGACGGAAGTACGGACTCGCTGACAGCAGGCGGCGTCTTCTTCACTGGCTCTCGCATGTCATTCCAGAAACTGGAAATCTGCGCTTAGTCAGGGAAATCGACGGGGAATATGCCAAGTATAAACCTTATTACGGTCGTGGGCTGATTCAGCTTACCCATCTTGAGAATTATCAGAAATATGGAGTTTTTCGTGCCTTTCCTCGAAATCTAAGTGTGCCGGGAAAGTTTGCCGACCTAGGATGGGATCCGGATAGGCTGATTGCCGCCAACAATGTGGGAAATCTGCACCGCGACAATTGCGCGGATAGTGCGGGTTTTTACGTCGTAATGCGTAGTAATATGCTACGCCACTTGGACGCGGGAGTTAATCAGAGTCATGCAATAATGGCTAGTAAAGATGTTAACGGCTATGTCGCGATTCAGAATTTGAACGGTCTCGATCTCCGCTTGCAATCGGTCGTTTATCTCCGAAATATCCTTCTGGATGAAATGTTCGAAAGGACATTCGATATGTCGTTCCAATGGAGACGGAACTCCGACCCAGAGCCGGTTGAGTCCCTTGCAGTGCCAGAATCGGCGGCAGGGCGCGTCAAGAAAAAGCATCACCTCACCACGCACCGCATCAAGGTGTCGCTTGAGAAACAGTTGCCCGAATGAAAATGAAATACTGGCCGATTTTGTTCCTGTTTGCGCTCCCTAGTTCCGCGTTGGGCTTTGTCGCGGATGCATACTGTTTTATTTCGGGTGGTGAAGCAAAGGGGCTGGAATTCCGTAGCTACTATGACCGGGAAATAGAATGGTCTGGCGCGGTAGTGAAATATGAGAATGCATCCACTGTTATTCCACTTATTCTGAAAAGCCGCCATGTGGAAATATTGGATCCAGACCGACCATATGAAGTGACACGTACCTGGTGGGAGGTTGTGGGCGGTCGATTTACCGGTGAATACACGATGACGAGTCAAGGGGCGATGATTTACAACTTTTCGTACAAGAACTACAGAAGCCGAAAGGTTACGCATTTTTCAATGGACCCCAATTTCGACCCTGCGGCACATGCAACGTGCCCCTTTCAGAAGCACTAGCCTTCTACGTGCACGCCGTGCCGGTTCGCTGCATCCTTCTGCCTTCCACCCCACTGCCTCGAGCCATCCCCCTCACTCCCGCCGCCTCTCATTCCCCAGCGCCTCGTAGTGCGCCCGTTTCGCCTCGTACATCCGGCTGTCTGCCAGTTTCACTGTGTCGGTAAGCCGGTCGCCCTGGGTGCAGGTTGCCGCGCCCACCGAGAATGACAGCCGGGCGCCCGGGTAGAACTGGTTGTTGAGGCCGACCACTTCCTCGATCTGCTCCACCACCGTGGCGGCGCCGCGCTCGTCGCGGCCGGCCAGCAGGACCATGAACTCGTCGCCGCCGATGCGGGCAATGCAGGCCTGTTCGCCGACGGCTTTCTTGAGGACTTCGCCGGTGCGGCGCAGCAGGGCGTCGCCGTCGCTGTGGCCGAACTGGTCGTTGATGATCTTGAGGCCGTTCAGGTCTACCGCGATCACGCTTACGGGCCATGGGCCCTTGCGCCCCAGGCGCGCCAGTTCATCCTCGTAGTAGGCGCGGTTGTAGAGCTTGGTCAGCACGTCGTGCTTGCCCAGGAACTCCACATAGGCTTCGGCTTTCTTGCGGGCGGTGATGTCGGTCAGCGAGACCAGTACCTGATCCCAGTCGGCCTCGCGGCCGGGGAAGACGGACCACTGCATGAAGACGTCGACGGGGCGGCCGTCGAGCGCGTAGTTGATGACCTCGCGCTGCTGCCAGAGCTTTTCGTGCCAGAGGTCGATCAGCTGCTCGGCGAAGTGGATGCGCATGTCGTCGCGGAACACGTCGCCGAGGCGGGACAGCAGGATTTCCTTGCTCGGCGCGCCGAACATCGCCAGCGTCTGCTGGTTGACGTCGAGCACGCGGATCTCCTGCATGCAGCGCGAGACGAAATCGGGGTGGACGTTCAGGAAGGTGCGGAAATCGGTGATGCCGGCGGCCCGTACTTCGTCCAGCAGCATCTTCACGGCGCTGAAGTCTTCCACCCACAGCGAGACCGGGGAGTGCTCGAACAGCCCGCGTGCGTACTGCTGGCTGCGGCGCAGCTCGCGCTCGGAGCGCACGCGGGCCGTGATGTCCTCGATCGATAGCAGCACGCGTGACCAGTCGTGCTCGTGGCCGGGCATGACGTTGGCTTCGAGGCGGATGTCGAGGCGGTCGCCGTCGAGCGTGTAGTTGACGGTCTGGCTTTCGAAATGCTGGCCACCGTCCCAGAGCTGGGCCAGTTCCTCCACGTGCTGGTCGAACATGTCGTCGCGGAACACGGCGTCGAGGTTGTCGACGAGGTCGGCGAGGTCGCGCGCGTGGAACAGGTCGAGCGTGCGGCGGTTGACGTCCAGCACGCGGATCAGCGCCGAGCAGCGGGCCACTTCGGCGGGATGCTCGCGCAGGTAGCTTCGCAGGTCGGTCACGCCATCGGCGCGCAATTGCTCGAACTCGCGCCGCACGGCGCTGAAATCTTCGAGCCAGAGCGAGACGGGCGCCAGCTGGAAGAGCGTCTGGTAGTCATTGTCGAGCCGTGCAGTGGCCGGTGCGTGCCCCAATTTCTTCTCCATTGTTGTGACGGATGGCATACCGCGCCTAGGATAGGCGAGCGGACGTCGATTAGGGGAGAAATCTTGCGGCGGAGCGGCGCGCTTTGGCGTGCGCGCCACGCCGGTCAGCCCGCCAGGCGGCGCGCGGCGGCCGACACGGTGTCGAGCGCGGCTTCCAGTTCGGGCGTGCGCAGGTTGCCGCAGTTCAGCCGCAGGTAGTGATTGAAACGGTTCGAGTTCGAGAACATCGCACCGGGCATCACGCGGATGCCGTCGCGCAGCACGTGCTCGAACAGCGTCTCGGACGCGACGCCTGCCGGCATTTCGACCCAGAGGTGCAACCCGCCGCGCGGCAGCGTCAGCCGCGTGCCGGCCGGGAAGGTGGCCGCCACCTTCTGCGCCACCCACTCCCGCTGCACACGCAGTTGGGTGCGCAGCCGGCGCAGATGGCGTTCGAACGCGCCGGTGCCCATGTACTCGGCCACCGCGATCTGGGTCAGCATCTCGTTGGGGCGCGACAGGCCGAACTTCAGCATCTCCACGCGCGCCTGCCATTTGCCGGCCGTGATCCAGCCAAGCCGCATGCCGGGCGCCAGGATCTTGTGCAGAGAGGCGCAATGGATCACCGTGCCGGTGGTATCCCAGGACTTGGCCGCCGTCAGCGGCGTGTCGTCGTCGAAGGTGGCCGAGCAGCAGTCGTCCTCGATCATGGCAATGCCGCGCGCCGCGCACCACGCCACCAGGCGCTGCTTGTGGGCGTCGGGCATCACGCAGCCGAGCGGATTCTGCAGGTTGGGCACCACGCAGACGGCCTTGATGTTGTCGTAGGTCTGGGCGGCCAGTTCCAGCGCCTCCAGCGAGATGCCGGTCTGCGGACTGCACGGGATTTCCAGTGCCCGCATGCCCAGGCTTTCCAGGATCTGCAACAGCCCGTAGTAAGTGGGAGATTCCACTGCAATCACGTCGCCGGGCACCGCCACGGCGCGCAGCGCGAGCGTCAGCGCCTCGGTGGCGCCGTGCGTGACCACGATGTCCTCGGGCGCCACGGTGATCCGGTGGCGCAGCGCATGCCGGGCCAGCGCGGCGCGGAATGCGGGGTGGCCGTCGGCATCGACGGAACTGCCGAACAGATCGGGCTGCCTGCGCAGCGCGCGGATGGCCGCATTGCGCAGGTCGTCTGCCGGATACAGCTCCGGGGCGCCGCAGGCGCCACCGAGGTTGACGCGGTGATGGCGGCTGCGTGCCAGGATCGCCGAAATACGTTGGTGAATGCCCACATACTGGGCCGGGTCCGGAAGGCCGTGCGCGGGTTCCTCGATTGGGGCCAGTGCCGGGCGGCGGGGCGCGCAAACGAAGTAGCCCGAGCGGGGGCGTGCTTCGAGCAGCCCGGCGGCCTCCAGTTCGCGGCAGGCCTGGAGCGCGGTGGACAGGCTGACATCGTGCAGGCCCATCAACGCGCGTACCGAGGGCATGCGGTCGCCCGGCGTCAGCGTGCCGGCCGAGATGGCCTGGCGGTAGTGCCCCGCCAGTTGCTGGTAGAGCGGGCCGGCGGCGGCGCGGAGGGCGTTGGAGGCGACTGACATGGCGACATCATCGCGCGGGCGCGACGTCCGGAACAGATACAGATTTGCGGTCGCTGTATCGTAACAGGGCGGGGGGATCGAATCTGTTCCGGTTGTCGTGGCAAGCCCTTGTGCCTGTTGCCCGCGGGGGCCGGCCGATAGGCTGGAGGCTCGTATTTTCGCCAGGAGACCTGTCATGCCAGCCCCCCAGATTCGTGTCGATACGGTCCGCCTTGCGGCGGGCCAGTGCCTGATGATCCACCTGCCGGAAGGTGCCGCCGTGCACGTGCAGGCGGGGCGGGTGGCAGTGGGTCGCCATCGCTGGCTGGCCGAGCAGCCGGTCATGGCATGGCAGCGTCCGCAGGGCGAGGGTCTGGAAGTGATCGATCAGGCAGGATGGCACCGGATCGTCGCCGATTCGCCGGCACAACTGAGAATCCTGTGGCCGGCGCCGCGCCCGAGCCTGTGGCGGCTGATAAAATCCCGGCTCGGCCGTTCTGGCCTCCTGCCGGGATACGCCCGGCCACCAGACGACAAGGCCGCAGAACCATCGGTACCCCATGCTACGTCTCAGTGAAGTCAAACTCCCGCTCGACCATGCCGAGAGCGACCTGGAGGCTGCCGTGCGCAGCCATCTGGCCCAGATCGGCGTCAAGGGCGACGGCCTCGTCAAGTTCACCGTCTTCCGCCGCGCGCACGATGCCCGCAAGCGCGACGACATCAAGCTGACCTACATCATCGACATCGAGGTCACCGACGAGGCCGCGGCAATCAAGCGCATGCAGCGCAAGCCGAACTGGAGCGTGACGCCGGACATGGCGTACCACTTCGTGGCCAGGGCACCGGAAGGTGGTCCGAAGCTGCGGCCCGTGGTGATCGGCCTGGGGCCGTGCGGGCTGCTGGCCGGGCTGATCCTGGCCCAGATGGGCTTCCGCCCGATCATCCTGGAGCGCGGCAAGGAAGTGCGCGAGCGCACCAAGGACACGTTCGGGCTGTGGCGCAAGAACGTGCTGAACCCGGAGTCGAACGTGCAGTTCGGCGAGGGCGGCGCGGGCACGTTCTCGGACGGCAAGCTGTACAGCCAGATCAAGGACCCCAAGCACTACGGCCGCAAGGTGCTCGAAGAGTTCGTGCGCGCCGGCGCGCCCGAGGACATCCTCTACAAGGCACGTCCGCACATCGGCACGTTCCGGCTGGTCAGCATGGTCGAGAAGATGCGCGCGGAGATGCTGGAACTGGGCGCCGAGATCCGTTTCGAGACGCGCGTGGACGATATCGACATCGACAACGGCCACGTGCGCGGCCTGAAGCTCTCGAATGGCGACTACCTGGCCTGTGACCACGTGATCCTGGCCGTGGGCCACAGTGCGCGCGACACCTTCCACATGCTGCACGACCGCGGCGTGTTCATGGAAGCCAAGCCGTTCTCGCTGGGATTCCGGATCGAGCATCCGCAGGGGCTGATCAACCGCAGCCGCTTCGGCAAGTTCGCCGGCAACAAGCTGCTGGGCGCGGCCGACTACAAGGTGGTGCACCACGCCAGCAACGGCCGGGCGGTCTACAGCTTCTGCATGTGCCCGGGCGGCACGGTGGTGGCGGCGGCGTCCGAACCGGGCCGGCTGGTGACCAACGGCATGAGCCAGTACTACCGCGCCGAGCGCAATGCCAATGCCGGGATCGTGGTCGGCATCACGCCGGACGAGGATTTTCCCGGCGGCCCGCTGGCCGGCATCGCATTCCAGCGAAAGTGGGAAGAGCGCGCGTTCGAACTGGGCGGTAGCGACTACCGTGCGCCGGGGCAACTGGTGGGCGATTTCATTGCCGGGCGGGCCTCGACCGCGCTTGGCTCGGTGGAGCCGTCGTACAAGCCGGGCGTCACGCCGACCGATCTCAGCACGTCGCTGCCGGACTACGTGATCGACGCCATCCGCGAGGCGCTGCCCGAACTCGACAAGAAGATTGCCGGCTTTGCCATGCACGACGCGGTGCTGACGGGCGTGGAGACGCGCACGTCGTCGCCGCTGCGCATCCGCCGCAACCGGGACGACTGCCAGAGCATCAACGTGCGCGGCCTGTATCCGGCGGGCGAGGGCGCGGGCTACGCGGGCGGCATCTACTCGGCAGCCATCGACGGCATCGAGGTGGCCGAAGCCGTGGCGCTGCATATCACGAACGGGCAGTGACGGCCATGACCGAGGTCAGTGCAGGCGCCGAACGTGACCGCATCGCGGGCGAGGTGCGCCACTGGCTCACGCGTGCCGTGATCGGCCTGAACCTGTGCCCGTTTGCCAAGAGCGTGCATGTGAAGGGGCAGGTTCGCTACGTGGTCAGCGACGCCACGGACGATGCGGCGCTGTTTGACGAGCTGGACCGCGAACTGCGCAGCCTGGCCGAGGCCGATCCGGAGCAGGTGGACACCACGCTGCTGATCGTGCCGTACGCGCTGGGCGATTTCCTGGCCTACAACGATTTCCTCTACGTCGCCGACCAGTTGCTGCAGAGCCTGCGGCTGGACGGCACGCTGCAGATCGCCAGCTTTCATCCGCAGTACCAGTTCGAGGGCACGGCACCCGACGATATCGAAAACTACACGAACCGCGCGCCGTATCCGATCTTCCATCTGCTGCGCGAGGACAGCATTGCCCGGGCGGCCGACGCGTTCCCGGAGGCGGAAGATATCTACGAGCGGAACATGGAGACGCTGCGCCGGCTGGGACACGCCGGCTGGCTCGAATGGATGGCCGGCAAGAGCGATCTCTGACCGGCTCCGGCGGCGGGGCTAGGCTGCGGCGGCTTCGGTAAAGAACCGCTCGCGCAGTTCGTCGAGGCCGACCGATTCCAGCACCTGCTGCAGCCGCTCGGCGGGCCGGCGGCGCGGCAGGTCCTTGTACTGCGCCACGATCAGCTCGTTCTTCATCGAGTGCTCCCAGCCCACCAGTTCGGTCACGCTGACCTGGTAGCCGTGCGCCTCCAGTTGCAGGCAGCGCAGCACGTTGGTCAGCTGGCTGCCGAACTCGCGCGTGTGCAGCGGGTGGCGCCAGATCTCGGTCATCGGATTGCCGGCCAGCATGCGGCCCTTGTGCTTGCGCAGCACCGACGCCACCTCGGCCTGGCAGCACGGCACCAGCACGATGTGCTGCGCATGCTTGGCCAGCGCGAAGCGGATGGCGTCGTCGGTGGCCGTGTTGCACGCGTGCAGCGCCGTGACCACGTCGACGGTCTCGGGCAGCTTGGGCGACGTGATCGAGTCCGCCACCGACAGGTTCAGGAAGGACATCCCCGGAAAACCTAGTCGTTTCGCCAAATCCTCGGAACTGGCGACCAGTTCCTCGCGCGTCTCGATCCCGTAGATATGGGAATCGTCCTTCAGGTCCTTGAAGAACAGGTCGTAGAGGATGAAGCCGAGGTATGACTTGCCGGCGCCGTGATCCACCAGCGAGACGGCGCCGCGTGCATCCTTGACTTCGCGCAGCAGCGGCTCGATGAACTGGAACAGGTGGTAGACCTGCTTGAGCTTGCGGCGGCTGTCCTGGTTCATCTTGCCGTCGCGCGTCAGGATATGGAGTTCCTTGAGCAGCTCGATGGACTGACCCGGGCGGACTTCGTTCTGGCTGGACATCTGGGTGGGGGGTGATGCTGGAAAGGCCGACAGTTTACCGAAATCCCGGCGCCCCCACTTTTGTGGGCTAAAGTTCACTTGGCTTTCTGCCGTTGATCCTGGGATCACGACAAGCAGAGTTGGCGCGGTTGCGGCGGGTTTTGCGGAAAACCTATCGGGGCATCGGCTCCGGGCCGGCTGTCGCCACCCAGAACGAGAAAGTGGGGAGCCATGACAGCCGACATGGGATTGCGCCTGGAACTTAGCCAGCCTGGCGATCTGGTAAGAGCATGCTTTGCGCCCGAGCCGGGGCGCCTGCCGCCTGACCGGGCGGCGCTGGACGCCGGGCTGGCGGAACACGGCTGGGCGCGCGCGCGCCTCGACCAGGCCGCCGTGACCGGCTTCCTGACGCAATGCCAGCTGACCGACCGTGAGATCGATGCCGTCATCGGCAGCGTGCTCGACGGCGCGTTCGAACTCGAAATCACCGCCGACAAACTGCAGCTTCTGCTGACGCTGATGCCGCCCGAGGGCGGCCGGCCAATCGCCGGGGAGGATATCGCGGCGGCGGCGGCGTCGATGAAGGTCGTGGCGCTGCTCGATTCGGCCGCCATCGGCGTGGCGCTCGAAGCCGGAAGCTGCGAAGGGCGCGAGATCGCGCGCGGCGTGGCGCCGGTGCAGGGCGAGACGGCGCGTTTCGACAGCCTCGTGCAGCAGCCCCGGCCCGCCCAGGTGAAAAACGAGGACGACCGCGTGGACTTGCGCGACCTCGGCAGCCTGCTGCTGGTGAACCCCGGCACCGCCCTGATGCGCCGCACGCCGGCCCGTCCGGGCAAGGACGGCATGGACGTGCTCGGCAAGCCGATTCCGGCCGACGTGGTGGTGGACACCCCGTTCGCGGCCGACATGAGCGGCGTGGCACCTGATCCCAATGACCCGAACCTGCTGCTGGCGGTGATCGCCGGCTCGCCGCGCGTGCTGCCCAATGGCGTGATCGTCAGCCCGGTGGTGGACGTGGATGCCGTGGACCTGCACTCGGGCAACGTCACGTTCGACGGCTCGCTGCGGGTGTCGGGCGACATCCGCAGCGGGATGTCGGTGCGGGTGACCGGCGACGTGGTGGTGCAGGGCACGATCGAGGCGGCGCACGTGGAAGCGGGCGGCGACGTGATCGTCAAGGGCGGCATCATCGGCAAGGCCGAAGGCGCCCATGGCGGCGCGCCGAACGAGATCGCCAGCGTGCGCAGCAAGGGCGCGGTGCATGCCCGCTTCATCCAGAACGCGATCGTGGAGGCGGCCACCGAGGTGATCGTCGAGAGCGGCATCCGCCAGAGCGATGTCTCGGCCGGCGAACGCGTGGCCGTGGGCACGCCCACCGGGCAGGGCAGCATCAGCGGCGGCCGCACGCGCGCCCTGCAGGCCGTGAGCGCCGCCATCCTCGGCGCCCCGGCGGGCAGCGCCACCGCCGTGCAGGTGGGCCTGAACCCGTTTGCCGACGAACAGAAGGCCGAGGTCGAGGCGCGGCGGCGGCAGGTGCTCGACGATCAGGCCAAGCTGCAGCAACTGGTGGCGTTCTTCGCCAAGCATCCCGAGCGGGCGCAGGGCGATGTCCGCGAGAAAGCGCGCGCCACGATGTACAAGATCAACCGCGAGCTGTTCGAGCTTGATGCCGAGATTGCCCGGCTCACCGAGCAGATCAAGCCGTCCGACGATGCGGTGATCGCCGCCAGCCGGCGTATCCACGGTGGCGTCACGCTGCAGGTGGGACACAAGGTGCTCAAGGTCATGGAGGACAAGTCCGGCGGGCAGGTGCGGGTGGTGGAAGACCGCATCACGGTCAACTGAGCGGCGCCCGCTGCGCCGGGGTGGTGTTACGCCGGGAGACTGCCACGTTACGTCACGCGTAACGTCGGGGGTGACGCGCGGCGTCATGGCCGCCGCACAGCCAGCGGCCCACCCCTGCAACCCGCGAAGCCAGCGTGGACAAAGGCTGGCGGGTGGCGGACGGGCTCCCGGGATCGATCCTGGAGACGGCCGTGCTGGCTGGCATGGCGTTTGCAGAATCTCCGCCACTACATCCATACGGGGAGACTTGCCATGACCGCACTCGTGATCGAAAGCCAGCCGCTGATCCGCCTGGGCATGCAGCGCATGATGGAACGGATTCCGGGCGTCGGCCCGGTCCGCGCGCTGGAACCGGCCGCCATCGTCTCGCTGGAACGCAGTGCAGAACTGGTGCCGGTGGTCTACGGCATGTCGGACGACAGCGCCGACAACTGGTACCTGCTGCGCCGGCTGCACCAGGCGCTGCCCAATGCCCGCATCCTGCTGCTGACCGACAACATGTGGGCGCGCGTGCCGGCGGCGCCGGACGCCTGCGGCGTGGTGGAGCAACTGCCCAAGACCGCGTCGATCGAGCGCATCGAGGCGTCGGTGCTGCAGATGATGGGCTGCGAGGGATTCGTGCCGCTGCAGGCCGGCGTGGTCAATGGCTGGCGGCCGGTCTACCTGTCGCCGCGCGCGATGTCGTAGGGGGGGCGCGCGTGTCTCATTGGCTCGATATGAGACGAATCTGATTTGCCGGCACCCCCGGTTTTCCCGCTTGTTTCCTGCCTAGAATTCTCCGCATCCGTCCTGGATAACCTGACTGACAAGGAGAAGATCGATGATGGAAATGACGTTGAACCGTATGCCGGCGGCCATGCCGGACCCGTTCGCCGCGGGCAGGGCGGTCCGCGCCGTGGTCAGCGGCGTTGCGCTGGGCGGCGGGACGGGCGGCCCGGACGACGAGGCCGCGCATCTTGCCGCGGCGGCGACGCTGCTCCAGCGCCACGGCATCGCGCTGGACCAATGCGTCGTGGTGCGCGAGCGCGCCGGCTTCGAGGCCAGTGACGAGCATGTCCAATACGTGGTACGCGTGGGCGAGAAGGCCGATATCTTCGCGCTCAACGAGGGCCTGACCGCGGTGCAGGTCGCCCGTGGCCTGGTGCCGTCGGCCCGGCTCGACGTGGTATTCGAGCCATGAGCGTCGGCGCGCTCGAAATCCTCCGCTGCGCGACGGTCATCGCCGAGGCCGCGCACGGGGAAGCCAACTTCCGTTCGGCAATCAGCCGCAGCTACTACGCTGCCTACCACGCGGCCCACGCCTGGCACCGTGCGCTGCCGGTGCCGGGGCGCGCCAATGGCCGGGGTGATCGCCATGAGACGCTGGTCAGCCAGCTCTACCACCCGGGCATCCGGTGCGGCCATCCGCTCTACGGGCGATCCATCGCGCTGGCGCGCATGCTGAACCGGGGCAGGGTGCTGCGCCTGCAGGCCGACTACCGGATCGGTGGCGAAATCGACCGGGCGCAGATGCGCAGGGCGCTGGCGAACAATGCCCGCATCGTGATCCGGTGCCAGGAGCAACTGGACGACATGGGGGATGCGATGCCGGACGCCCTTGCGACGTAGCGCCGGACTGACGGCACGCGCGCCTGGCGCGGAACGCCCAAAGCAAAAAGGGCAACCCGGATGGGCTGCCCTTTCTACTCAAGTGATGGTGCCGGAGATAGGAGTCGAACCTACGACCTTCGCATTACGAATGCGCTGCTCTACCAACTGAGCTACACCGGCGAAACCTGGACTTGTGAAACCTGTTCCGTGGGCTCGACATTCGTGCAAATTAGCCGAACTTGCTGCGGTTTTCACCGCGTTAGGCTGTTTTGCGTCGCGTCCAACAGAGCCAGCAATATTAGCAGCGACCTTTCGGTTTGTGAAGCCCCTCGTGCGAATTTTTTCGCCGGGTCTGCCGGGGCCATCGCCGCGATGTCACTGGCTGACAGACGTAAGCATCGCACGGGGCGCGCCTGAGCGAGGCTTGAAAAAGGGGGCGATGTCGCCCCCTTTTCGCCGTTGAGCGGGGCTCGCCCCGGGTCAGAACTTGTGGCGCAGGCCGGCCATCACGCCCACGCGGCTGCCGTGGCCGTAGAACGGCGTCTGGAACGTCGGCTGGGCGCCGAGCGTGCGCCAGGCGTCGGTCAGCGACGTGTAGTCGGCTTCCAGGTAGACGTCGGTCCGCTTGCTGAACGAGTAGTCGAGCATCACGGCGGCGGTGACGCGGTTGCCCGAGTCGCTGCCCGTCTTCAGGTGGTCGTAGGTACCGCTGGCGAGGACATACCAGGCCGGGTTGAACTGGTACTTCAGGCCGAGGTAGCCGGCCTGGTTCTTGTACCCGGCGTTGTCGACATTGCTGTTGGTGTAGCCGAGGTAGATCGTGGCAGGGCCGGCCGTGTACGTGCCGCCAAGCGTCCAGACCTTCTGGTCGCTGTTGGGCACCGTGACACCGTAGTACGTGGTGGTGTCCTTCATGATCTGGTAGCCGCCGGCAACCATGAACGGGCCGGCCGCGTACGTCAGGCTGCCGCCCGTCGACGACGATTTGGCCACGCTGCCCGGCTGTTCGCCAAACGCGTGCTGGGCCGCGATGGTCAGGCCGCCGAACTTGCCGGCGTACTTGATCATGTTGTCCTGGCGCACGCCGCCCGTGTAGTTGCCGCCCTGGAAGCCGACGATCGAGAGATTGGCCAGTGCGTAGGCGTCGTAGCTGGCGATGACCTCGTGGATCACGGTGAACTGGCGGCCCAGCGTGACCGTTCCGAAGTCGCCCTGCATGCCGACGTAGGCCTTGCGGCCGAACAGGCGGTTGCCCTGCAGGCTCTGGCCGGCGTCGGGCGAGAAGCCCGATTCGAGCACGAACAGCGCCTGGTAGCCGCGGCCCAGGTCTTCCACGCCGTACAGGCCCCAACGGCTGCCGGTCAGCACGCCGTCGGTCATCTGCACCTTGCCGTTGCCATTGGCGCTTTCGTTGGTGGTGTAGCGGATCGTGGTGTCCACGATGCCGTAGAGCGTGACATTGGACTGCGCCTGGGCCGCAGCCGGGGCGCCAAGCGCCGCGAGTGCTGCCGTGGTGAGGAAGGGCGCTAGGGCTCGCTTCATGTTTTGAGTCTCCATCCTGGCTTGTTATGACGTTGGATTTGAAATTGCCGGTGGCGAATGCTTTGACTTCTGCTGCGTCTGGCTCGGGCATTACCTGCACCGGCGGGCATGGGTGGCGCGTGGAATTAACGGTCTTCCACGCGCCGGGACACGCGTGACATGGAATTGGGAAAGGCAATTCATGTGATGTGATGTCCTATGACATCGTACCTTACAGAAAAATAACATCGCAAGACATACGACAAGACATTGCGTTGTAGAACAACACCAGGCGCCAAGAGAAAGAGGCTGATTTCAGCCGCCAGCCGTTGATGCAGAGCGGCATTCTTCAACTTGACCGATGCAAGCAAGATGCTTTCGGACTGCCGCAAGGTATCTTTTCGCGGTTCGCTTAATAGACCGCTTTCCCATTATCCATAACGGTTTCCGGATTTTAGGAGAGCTAATATATGAGTATCCCCAAAATGGTGCTCTCACTCAATTGAGTTAAGAAATTTGCAGTGCAGCAATTAACGTCTGGATGTCTGCAACTTAAAACTTCTAGGGAATTCACTGAGGCGGAGTGATCTTGACCGAAATTAGGCCGACGATTAGATTCCAGTGGCGTTGTATGACGACAGATCAATAACTCTCAAATCAGTCATGAGTTCGCCGGCCAGGTCCCGCGTACCCATGCAGCCGAAACATGTCCCAGACTCTGAAAGATCCACTCGACGGCGTTGCCACCCGTTGCCACCGCATCCTGCTGACTGGCGCCGCCGGCAACCTCGGGAAGGTCCTGCGTGACCGGCTGAAGCGCTACGCGGACGTGGTGCGCGTGTCCGACATCGCCAACCTCGGCCCGGCCGGCGAGCAGGAAGAGGTGGTCACCTGCGACCTGTCCGATGCCAAGGCCGTCCACGCGCTGCTGGAGGGCGTCGATGCCGTGGTGCATCTGGGCGGGGTGTCCGTGGAGCGCCCGTTCGAGGAAATCCTGCCAGCCAATATCCAGGGCACGTACAACCTTTATGAGGCGGCGCGCCGCCAGGGCGTGCGGCGCATCGTGTTCGCCAGTTCGAACCACGTGATCGGCTACTACCGTCAGGGCGAGGTGCTGGACGCCGACACCCCGGCGCGGCCGGACGGCTACTACGGTGTCAGCAAGGCGTTCGGCGAGCAACTGGCCAGCTTCTACAGCGACCGCTACGGCATCGAGACCGTGGCGCTGCGCATCGGCTCGTCGTTCCCCGAGGCCAAGGACCGCCGCATGATGGTGACGTGGCTCGGCTATGACGACCTCGAACAACTGGTCAGGCGCGCGATCTTCGTCCCGGAAGTGGGCTTCCTGATCGTCTACGGCGCCTCGGCCAACCGCGACAGCTGGTGGGACAACAGCAAGGCCGCGCGCCTGGGCTTCCGGCCCGTGGAGTCGTCCGAGCAGTTCCGCGCCAAGGTGGAATCGGTGCCGCCGCTGCCGGCCGACGATCCGGCGGGCTGGTACCAGGGCGGGGCCTTCGTGAAGGCTGGCCCGTTCGGGGACTGAGCCATGACCAGCCTCGCACAAGGCATCGAACGGATCGGCGAGATGCGCTGCGGCGTGGGCGAAAGCCCCGTCTGGCACGCCGCCGAGGCCGCGCTCTACTGGACCGATATCCCCAACCGCACGCTCTGGCGCTTTGATCCGGCCACCGGCCGCGCCGACCACTGGGCCGTGCCCGAGATGGCCGGCTGCATGGCGATGACTGCCGACGGCGGCTGGCTGCTGGCGATGGAGACGGGACTGTTCCGTACGGCCAGACTGGTGCCGGGACAACCGGCGCCGGCCGCCACGCGAGTGGCGACCGTGGCCCACAGCCACGCCGGCATGCGCTTCAACGATGGCCGCTGCGACCGCCAGGGCCGCTTCTGGGCCGGCACGATGGTGATGGACATGTCGCTGGCCGCCACCGACGGCAAGCTTTACCGCTTCGACGCCCGCACCGGCGCCCTCGACGTCATCCGCGACGAACTGATCACGCCGAACGGCCTGGCCTTCAGTCCTGACGGCCGCACGATGTACGTGTCCGATTCGCACCCGGCGCGGCAGGCCGTGTGGGCATACGACTACGACACCGGCACCGGCACGCCGTCGAACCCTCGCCTGTTCATCGACATGAACACCTATCCGGGGCGGCCCGATGGCGCCGCCGTGGATGAGGAGGGCTGCTACTGGATCTGCGGCAACGACGCGGGCCAGGTGCACCGTTTCACGCTCGATGGCCGGCTCGATCGCAGCGTGGCCGTGCCGTTCGCCAAGCCCGCGATGTGCGCGTTCGGCGGGGCGGGGCTCGACACGCTCTACGTCACGTCGATCCGCACCGACGACACCGATCCGCTGTCGGGCGCGGTCGTGGCGCTGCGGCCCGGCGTGCGCGGCATCGCCGAGCCGGTCCTGCGCGACTGAGCGAAGTTTCGAAATACCGAAGTACCGAAGCACCGAAGAAATACAACACTGGAGGCATCGATGTTTTCTACCCGTTTCTCGCAACCCCGTACCCGCCTGGCAACCCTGATGGCTGCCGTGGCCGCCGCCATGGCGCTGCCGCTGGCCGCGCAGGCCGTGGAGTTCCGCTCCGCCGACATTCACCCGGACGACTATCCGACCGTGCAGGCGGTGCGCCAGATGGGCGAACTGCTCAAGCAGCGTTCCAACGGCAAGATGACGGTCAAGGTCTTCGCGCAGGGCGCGCTCGGCAGCGAGAAGGACGCCATCGAGCAGACCAAGATCGGCGCGCTGTCGATGGTGCGCGTGAACTCGGCCGCGATGAACAACATCTGCGAGGCGACCATCGTCCCGACCATGCCGTTCCTGTTCCGCTCCACCGAGCACATGCGCCACGTGCTGGACGGCCCGGTGGGCGACGACATCCTGAAGTCGTGCGAGAAGAACGGCTTCATCGGCCTGGCCTGGTACGACAGCGGCTCGCGCTCGATGTACACCACCAAGCGCCCGATCAAGTCGCTGGCTGACGCCAAGGGCATGAAGATCCGCGTGCAGCAGTCGGACCTCTGGGTCTCGCTGCTCGAAGCCATGCACGCCAACGCCACGCCGATGCCGTGGGGCGAGGTCTACACCGCGCTGAAGACCGGCCTGGTGGACGGCGCCGAGAACAACTGGCCCAGCTACGAAAGCTCGCGCCAGTTCGAGGTGGCCAAGTACTACTCGCTGACCGAGCACTCGATGGCTCCGGAAATCCTGCTGTTCTCGAAGGTGGCCTGGGACAAGCTCTCGAAGGACGACCAGGCAATGGTGCGCCAGGCAGCCAAGGATTCGGTGCCGTTCATGCGAAAGCTGTGGGACGAGCGCGAGCTGAAGTCGCGCAAGCTCGTGGAGGCGTCGGGCGTGCAGATCATCCAGGTGGACAAGGCCTCGTTCCAGGCCGCGATGAAGCCGGTGTACGACCGCTTCATCACCAGCGCCCAGATGAAGGACCTGGTGCGCCGCGCGCAGGACACCAAGTAAGCCCTGCCGTCACCGTAGTGGCCGTGGCCCGGGGCTGACCCGGCGCCGCGGGCAGTCCTTTTTGCCGTCGTACCGCTGCAGGAATTTCATCATGCTTTCGCCATCCCCCACGCCGGCCAGCCCGGCGGAGGGCGTGCGCGCCGACGCCCTCGAGGCGCCCGCCGTCCACGCCAACTTCTACACACGTCTGTGCGCCACGCTGGCCCGCACCTGCCTCGGACTCGGTGTCCTCGGGCTGGTGCTGCTGGTCGTGGCCGTGCTCACGCAGGTGTTTGGCCGCTACGTGCTCAACGACACGCCCACCTGGGCCGAGTCGATCGCCATGCTGCTGGTGCTCTACGTGACGATGTTCGGCACCGCCGTGGGCGTGCGCGACGCGGGCCATATCGGCCTCGAATCGCTGCTCGTGCTGCTGCCCGATGCGGTGCGCACCAAGATCGAGCTGCTGATCCACGTGCTGGTGGGCAGCTTCGGCGCCATCATGGCCTACAACTGCGCGCTGCTGGCGCTGTCCGTGGCCGACTACAAGCTGCCCACGCTCGGCATCTCGGAGGGCTGGCGCTACCTGCCGCCGGTCATCGCCGGCGTGCTGATCGTGCTGTTTTCGATCGAACACCTGATTGCAGTGCTGAAAGGCACGGAAGTGGAGCCGGCATGGCACTGATCATTCTCACCATCAGCTTTTTCGGCTTCCTGATCCTCGGGGTGCCGGTTGCATTCGCCATTGGCCTGTCGGCCGTGGCCACCATCCTGTACGAGGGCCTGCCGCTGGCCGTGGTGTTCCAGCAGATGACCTCGGGCATGAACGCGTTCTCGTTCCTGGCCATCCCGTTCTTCATCTTCGCGGGCGAGCTGATGCTGTACGGCGGCATCGCCAACCGCATCGTCGACTTCGCCAAGTCGCTGACCGGCCATGTGCGCGGCGGGCTGGGCATGTCGAACGTGGTCGCCTGCACGCTGTTCGGCGGCGTCTCGGGGTCGCCGGTGGCTGACGTGTCGGCCATGGGCGCGGTCATGATCCCGATGATGAAGAAGGAGGGCTATCACGCCGACTACGCGGTCAACGTGACCACGCATGCGTCGCTGGTGGGCGCGCTGATGCCGACCAGCCACAACATGATCATCTTCACGCTGGCCGCGGGCGGCAAGGTGTCGATTGCCGCGCTGATCCTGGCCGGCCTGCTGCCGGCGCTGATCCTGACCATCTGCAACCTGGCGGCCGCGTACTTCGTGGCACGCAAGCGGGGCTATCCGGCCGGTTCGTTCCCGGGCTGGGAAATCGTCGGCCATTCGCTGGCCGCCGCGCTGCCGGGTCTGTTCGTGGTGGTGCTGATCATCGCCGGCATCCTGTCGGGCGTGTTCACGGCGACCGAATCCGCGGCCGTGGCCGTGCTCTACGCGCTGACGCTGACCGTGTTCCTGTACCGCTCGCTGACGCGGGAACAGTTCATCAAGGCGGCCGCCAAGGCCGTGAAGACCACCGGCGTGGTGCTGCTGCTGATCGGCATCTCGGCCACGTTCGGCTACATGATCAGCCTGTACGGCGTGGCGGCGCTGACCGGCGAGTTCCTGGGCTCGATGTCGAGCAGCCCGTGGATGATCTTCCTGATGGTCAACGTGATGCTGTTCATCCTGGGCACGTTCCTGGACATGGCCGCCACGATCCTGATCTGCACGCCGATCTTCCTGCCGATCTGCATCCACTACGGCATGAGCCCGGTCCAGTTCGGCATGATGATGCTGATCAACTGCGCGCTGGGGCTGAACACGCCGCCCGTGGGCACCACCCAGTTCGTGGGTTGCGCCATTGGCGGCGTGTCGGTGGGGCAGGTGATGCGCACGATCTGGCCGTTCTACGGTGCCCTGCTGGCCGCGCTGCTGCTGGTGACGTATGTGCCGGCGTTCTCGCTGTGGCTGCCTGAGATGTTGTTGAAGTAATCGCGAGGGCAAGTATCAGATGCTCCCGGTTGTCTCCCCTCTCCCACTGCGGGGGAGAGGGGAGCAAACATTGTGAAACGTTGAACATGGCTTTGCTCTCCGCCGGCCCCATTCACACTCTCCAAGCCGGCCTTCACACGCTAGTCATCGCCCCATCGCTCGGCGGCCGCATGGCGTCGCTTCAAACCACGCGCGCCAACGGCGCGATCATCGATTGGCTGGCCCCACTCGACACAACCCAGGGCTTCGACGCGCACCAGTGGCCCAAGTCCGGCAGCTATCCGCTGCTGCCGTTCTCCAACCGTATCCGCGAAGGGCGCTTCCGTTGGGACGGGCGCGATATCGTGCTGCCCGCCCACCCGGGCCAGGCCCACGCGATGCACGGTTTCGGCCATGCGCGGCCGTGGGTGGCCGAGCCGGGCGAGGGCCGCATCGTCATGACGCTGGCGCACGCGCCCTCGGGCGAGGATTGGCCATGGCGGGTCGCCGCGCGGCAGACACTGACCCTGACGCCGGAAGGGCTCGAAGTGGAAATGGCGGTTCGCAACGATGGCGAAACGGCGATGCCCGTGGGCGGTGGCTTTCACCCGTTCTTCGCCCGGGTGCCGGGGCTGCGCGTGCAGTTCGATGCCGCGTACGTGTGGCCGGCCGATGCGGGCGGGGTGGCTACCGCGCGGACCACTGTGGGCGAGCGCGAGCGCTTCCTGCGCGAGCGCGACCTGCCCGAGGGTGATTTCAGCCGCTACTACGGCGGCTGGAAGCGTACGGCAACGCTGAAACGCCCCGATGGTGCCGCGCTGACGCTGCGCGCCGGGGAAGGGCTCGAACACCTCGTGCTGCATGCCCCGGGCGGCTGCGACTTCTTTTGCCTCGAACCGGTCTCGCATGTGGCTGACGCCGTCAATCTCGCGGCGCGCGGCTGGGAAGGCACGGGCCTGCGGCGGCTGGAGCCGGGCGCCTCGGCCACATGGCGGATGCAGTGGGAGATCGACGCCCGATAAAAAAACAGGGTGCCCGCAGGCACCCCGTGTTCCGTCGCCCGGCCGAACCGGCGGTCAGTTCACCGGCTTCGCGCCGTCTTCGAGGTGGTAGCGCGTGGCGCGGTCCACTTCGTTCTTCGAACCGAGGATCACCGAGACGCGCTGGTGCAACTTGGTCGGCTGCACGTCCAGGATGCGCTCGTGGCCGTTGGTGGCCGCGCCGCCGGCCTGCTCGACCAGGAACGCCATCGGATTGGCCTCGTACATCAGGCGCAGCTTGCCCGGCTTCTCGGGCTCGCGCTTGTCCCACGGATACAGGAAGACGCCGCCGCGGGTCAGGATGCGGTGCACGTCGGCCACCATCGAGGCGATCCAGCGCATGTTGAAGTTCTTGCCGCGCGGGCCGTCCTCGCCCGCCAGGCATTCGTCGATGTACTTGCGCACGGGCGGTGCCCAGTGGCGCATGTTCGACATATTGATGGCAAATTCCTTGGTGTCCTCGGGGATCTTCACGTCGGACTGCGTCAGCACGAAGCTGCCGGCCTCGCGGTCCAGCGTGAACATGTGCACGCCATTGCCCACCGTCAGCACCAGCGTGGTCTGCGGGCCGTAGACTGCGTAGCCGGCCGCCACCTGCTGCGTGCCCGGCTGCATGAAATCGGCCTCGGTCACGGTTTCGCCCGGCTTGGGCATGTGCAGCACCGAGAAGATCGTGCCGATCGACACGTTCACGTCGATGTTCGACGAGCCGTCGAGCGGATCGAACAGCAGCAGGTATTCGCCCTTCGGGTAACGGTTCGGGATCTCGTAGAACGAGTCCATTTCCTCCGATGCCATGGCCGCCAGGTGGCCGCCCCATTCGTTGGCGTCCAGCAGCACTTCGTTGGCGATGACGTCGAGCTTCTGCTGGGTCTCGCCCTGGACGTTGCCGGTGCCGGCCGAGCCCAGCACGCCGGCGAGGGCGCCCTTGCTGACGGCGTTGGAAATGGCCTTGCAGGAGCGCGCAACCACCTCGATCAGCAGCCGGAGTTCCGGCTGGATCGTGTTGTGCTTGCGCTGCTCCTCGACCAGATAGCGGGTGAGGCTGATGCGTGTCATGGTGCGTTCTCCTTGGATGGCCGCCATTCTACAGGGCCGCCGCTACGGACAGCCCGTTTTCGGTCGCCCGGAGGCCCTTAGCTGGCCAGCGCCTTGCCCACAATCTCGCGTACGTCGCGCGAGAGCGTGGAAGCCGCCGCCACGCGTTCCAGCGCCGCGCGCATGCGGTCGCGCAGCGGGATCTCGTACTTTTGCCAACGATCCATCACACGTGCCAGCCGCGCGGCCACCTGCGGGTTGATCGCGTCGAGCGCCAGCACCTGGTCGGCCCAGAACTGGTAGCCCGAACCGTCCTGGGCGTGGAACTGCGCCGGATTGCCCGAGCAGAAGCTGAAGATCAGCGAGCGGGCGCGGTTCGGGTTGCGCAGGTTGAAGGCGGGATGCTCCATCAGCGCGCGCACGGTGTCGATCGTGCGCTTGCCGGCGTGCGGGCCTACCTCGCCGCGTTGCATGCCCTGCAGCGAGAACCATTTGTCGATGACCAGCGCGTCGGTCTCGAAACGCTCGTAGTAATCGGCCAGCGCGTGCTCGCGGCCCGGCGCGAAGCTGTTGACCAGTGCCGAGAGCGCCGCGAAGCGGTCGGTCATGTTGGTGCTATCGCGATAGTGCTCGTCGGCCAGCGCCTGCATGTCGGCGTCGCCCGTGTCGGCCAGATAGCCGAGCGCGAGGTTGCGCAGCGCGCGTTTGGCCATCGAGTCGGCATCGGC
Source organism: Cupriavidus agavae (assembly GCF_004217045.1). GTDB lineage: Bacteria > Pseudomonadota > Gammaproteobacteria > Burkholderiales > Burkholderiaceae > Cupriavidus > Cupriavidus agavae. The sequence goes on along the minus strand of NZ_SGXM01000001.1, from coordinate 1,943,745 downwards.
GCTGTAGTCGCCGGGCGTGGCGTTGGCGCCGTAGGCGGCCAGCCATTCGGCCTTGAGCGCGCGGGCCAGGCCCTCGCGCATGAACAGCCGGGCACGGTGGATCGCGGCGGGGTCGGCCACGCCCATGCGCTCGGCCAGATAGGCCTCGGCCGGCAGCATCAGCGCCTGTTCGCGGAACGCCGGGTTCAGCGAGCCATCGGTCAGCACGGTGCGGAAGGCCGACACCAGCGCCGGGTCGAGCGTCAGCTCGCGGTTGGCCTGCACGTCCTGCACCAGTTGCAGCAGCGCACGGGTGGCCAGCCGCTGGCCGGCTTCCCAGCGGTTGAAGGCATCGCTGTCGTGGGCCAGCAGGAACGTCAGGTCGGCGTCGCTGTACTCATGGTCGACGATGACCGGCGCGGAGAAGTTGCGCAGCAGCGAGGGCAGGGGCGCGCGGTCACCGGCGGGCAGGCCGACGAAGCGGAAGGTCTGCTCGGCCTGCGTGAAATCGAGCACGCGCGTGGTGGCGCCGGCGGCGGCCTCGCCATCGAGTTGCAGCGGCAGGTCGTTGCCGTGCGCATCGAGCAGGCCGATGGCGAACGGAATGTGGAACGGCTGCTTGTCGGGGGAGCCGGCGCGGGTCTCGATGCCTACCTTCGGGCAGCGCTGGGCCAGCGTCAGCGTCAGGGCCCCGGCCTGGGCGTCCCACTGCGTCGTGGCGGTTACCACCGGCGTGCCGGCCTGGCTGTACCAGAGCCCGAACTGGTCGAGGTTGCGGCCGTTGGCATCGGCCATGGCGGCGCGGAAGTCGTCGCAGGTCACGGCCTGGCCGTCATGGCGCTGGAAGTAGAGATCCATGCCGCGCCGGAAGCCGTCGCGGCCCAGCAGCGTCTGGTACATCCGCACCACCTCCGCGCCTTTCTCGTAGACGGTGACCGTGTAGAAGTTGTTGATCTCCTCGAAGCTGTCGGGCCGCACCGGGTGGGCCATCGGACCGGCGTCCTCGGGAAACTGCACCTGGCGCAGCACGCGCACATCCTCGATGCGCTTCACGGCGCGGCCCGATTCGGAGCCCATCATGTCGGCCGAGAATTCCTGGTCGCGGAAGACCGTCAGGCCCTCCTTGAGCGAGAGCTGGAACCAGTCGCGGCAGGTCACGCGGTTGCCGGTCCAGTTGTGGAAGTACTCGTGGGCCACCACCGATTCGATATTGGCGAAATCCACGTCGGTAGCCGTCTCCGCATTGGCCAGTACGTACTTGGTGTTGAAGATGTTCAGGCCCTTGTTCTCCATCGCCCCCATGTTAAAGTCGCTCACGGCAACGATCATGAAGCGGTCGAGATCGAGTTCCAGCCCGAAGCGCTGCTCGTCCCAGCGGATCGAGTGCACCAGCGAGTCCATCGCGTGCCGGGTCTTGTCGAGGTCCTGCGGCTCCACCCAGACCTGCAGCAGCTTGTCCTGGCCCGAGGCGCTCCGGATCGTTTTCTCGATCCGTTCGAGCTTGCCGGCGACCAATGCAAACAGGTAGGACGGCTTGCGGAACGGGTCTTCCCAGACGGCTTCGTGGCGGCCGTCCGGCAGGTCGCGCTCGCCCAGCAGGTTGCCGTTCGACAGCAGCACCGGGCAGGCCGCGCGGTCGGCGCGCAGCGTGACGCGGTAGGTGGCCATCACGTCCGGCCGGTCGAGGAAGTACGTGATGCGGCGGAAGCCTTCGGCCTCGCACTGCGTGAAGAAGTTGCCGTTCGACACGTAGAGGCCGGACAGCGTGGTGTTGGCGGCCGGATTGCACGCGGCGGTGATTTCGAGCGTGCCCTGCTCGGGCAGGCCGCTCAGCGTCAGCGTGTCGTCGTCCAGGCTGAACGCCGTGAACGGCTGCCCGTCGAGCCGGATGCCGACCAGTTCCAGCGCCTCGCCGGCCAGCACCAGCGGCACGTCGGTCGTGGCGGTGCGCCGCAGCGTCAGCGTACTGGTGACGATGGTGCGCTGCGGGTCGAGATCGAGCACCAGTTCGACGTGGTCGATGGCGAACGCGGGCGGAGTATAGTCCTTGCGATAGACGGTAACGGGCGTATCGGTGCGCAGCATGGGGAAGTCCTGTCTTCGGAGTGACCGGGGGCGGCGGGCCGTGCGGAACGGTCCCTGGAGCCCTCATTGTAGCCAAGGGGTTGCCGGGCTGCGCCGGAGGGGGGCGGGCACGGGAATTCGGACGCCCCGGACGTGTCTGAGGAAACGTGAGCGGACCAACTATTTCAAGGATTTACGATGTGGCAAGCGGTGACGGCGTGGAGCAGACGGGTCGGCGGGGCGGGCTGGACCGGCCCGGCACGGCGGGGTGGAAGCTGGGCGCTGATCGCGCTCGGGGCGCTGTGGCTGTCGGGCTGCGCCAGTACCATCACCACCGAGGTGACGGCATTTCGCGAGGCCGGCTGGCAGAACGACGCCCCGCGCACCTACGCCTTCGACCGGACGCCCCAGCAGGCCGACCAGCTTGACCGGCAGACCTACGAGCTGTGGCTGGCGCAATCGCTGGCCGGGCTTGGCTTCGAACAGTTGCCGCCGAAACAGGCGCGCTACCTGGTCTCGATGGACTACGACGCGGCGCCGGGCTTCGTGCGGGTGGCCGAAACCTACTATCCCGATCCGTGGTACGGCCCGTGGGGGCCGTACTGGGGCCCCTACGGCTGGTACCGCCCCTGGGGCCCGTACGGCTGGGGGCCGGGCTACTGGCCGCCGCAGACCGTGGTGCGCGACGTGCCGGTGACATTCTCGAACCTGCGCGTCTTCTTCAAGGACGCTGCCAGCGGCAAGCGCGTCTACCAGGTGACGGCCCGCAACACGACCGAGGGCGGCACCCTGACCGGCGTGATGCCCTACATGATCCGCAGCGCGTTCACCGATTTCCCGGCGGAAAGCGGGCGGCCCCGGCGCGTGACGCTGGAGGTGGAAAAGGACAGCAAACCGTAGCCGCCGGGGGCACGGGCTCCGCATGCAATCGTCGACATTCGTCCACCTTCGCGGTTGACTGGTGAGACGGCGCGCATTGCGTGCCACATGGTCACAGGTGATTTGCCGGCGCGGCCGGCAAAAACCTTGAAATGCACGTTGCAAAGGTCCGCCGGCGCGTATTGACTGGGCTAGAATGGCTCCTCGATTTTTTTCGCCTTCTCTCCTGGACCAAGCAGATGAGCAGCAAGACCAGCGGTGATGCACCGCAACACGCCCCGAACAGCCCCGAAGCCCAACTGCGCCTGGCGGCACTCGAATATCACCGCAGCCCGACCAAAGGCAAGATTCAGGTAACGGCAACGAAGGCGCTCTCGAACCAGCGCGACCTGTCGCTGGCCTATTCGCCCGGCGTGGCGTATGCGTGCGAGGAGATCCACAAGGATCCGGCGATGGCTGCCGAGTACACCTCGCGCGGCAACCTCGTGGCCGTGATCACCAATGGCACGGCCGTGCTGGGTCTGGGCGACATCGGCCCGCTGGCCGGCAAGCCGGTGATGGAGGGCAAGGGCTGCCTGTTCAAGAAGTTCGCGGGCATCGACGTGTTCGACATCGAACTCGACGCACGCGACCCGGACAAGATCGTGGAGATCGTGGCCGCGCTGGAGCCCACGCTGGGCGGCGTGAACCTCGAGGACATCAAGGCGCCCGAGTGCTTCTACATCGAGAAGCAGCTGCGCGAGCGCATGAACATTCCCGTCTTCCATGACGACCAGCACGGCACGGCCATCATCTCGGCCGCCGCCCTGCTGAACGGCCTGAAGGTCGTGGGCAAGGAGATTGGCAATGTGAAGCTGGCCGTCTCCGGCGCCGGCGCTGCCGCGATTGCCTGCCTGGACACCATGGTCAGCCTCGGCGTGAAGCGCGAGAACGTCTTCGTGGTCGATTCGAAGGGCGTGATCTTCCAGGGCCGCGACGCCAACATGGAAGCCAACAAGGCCCGCTACGCGCAGGACACCACGGCGCGCACGCTGGCCGACATCGTCAACGGCGCCGACGTGTTCCTGGGCTGCTCCACCTCGGGCGTGCTGACCGGCGACATGGTCAAGACCATGGCCGACAAGCCCATCATCCTGGCGCTGGCCAACCCGGAACCGGAAATCCGCCCGGAAGTGGCCAAGGCCGCGCGTCCGGACTGCATCATCGCCACGGGCCGTTCGGACTATCCGAACCAGGTCAACAACGTGCTGTGCTTCCCGTACATCTTCCGCGGCGCGCTCGATTGCGGCGCGACGAAGATCACGGAAGAAATGAAGCTGGCCTGCGTGAAGGCGATTGCCGAGCTGGCCGAAGCCGAACTGAACGACGCCGTGGCCGCCGCCTATGGTGGCCGCGAGCTGAAGTTCGGCCCTGACTACATCATCCCGACCCCGTTCGACCAGCGCCTGATCGAGAAGATCGCGCCGGCCGTGGCCAAGGCCGCCGAGGAGTCGGGCGTGGCAACGCGTCCGATCCAGGATCTGGACGCCTACCGCCAGCAGCTGTCGAGCTATGTCTACCACACGGGCCTGATCATGAAGCCCGTGTTCTCGGCCGCCAAGGCCGCGCCGAAGCGCGTGGCCTACGCCGAGGGCGAGGAAGAGCGCGTGCTGCGCGCCGTGCAGGGCGTGGTGGACGAGGGCCTGGCACGTCCGATCCTGATCGGCCGTCCGCACGTGATCCAGATGCGCATCGAGAAGGCGGGCCTGCGCCTGCGTCCCGGTGTGGATTTCGAACTGATCAACCCGGAAGACGATCCGCGCTACCGTGCGTACCACGAGGCGTATCACGCGCTGCGTGGCCGCGACGGCGTGACGCCGGACATGGCCAAGGTGGCGCTGCGCCGCTCGAACACGCTGATCGGCACGATGCTGATGCACATGGGCGACGCCGACGCGCTGCTGTGCGGCACCGTGGGGCGCTTCGAGGCGCACCTGGAGCACGTGCGCGACGTGATCGGCCTGGCGCCGGACGCCAAGGTGTTCGCCGCGATGAACGCGCTGATGCTCGAAAAGCACACGCTGTTCATCACCGACACCTTCGTCAACGATGACCCGAGCGCCGAGGAACTGGCGGACATCACCCAACTGGCGGCGGCGGAGATTGCACGCTTCGGCCTGCATCCGAAGGCCGCGATGATGTCGCACTCGATGTTCGGTTCGTCGAACCGCCCGTCGGCGCAGAAGATGCGCGAGGCGGCTGCGATCCTGGCCCGCGTGGCGCCGGAACTGGAAGTGGAAGGGGAAATGCAGGGCGATGCCGCGCTGGACGAGGACGTGCGCCGTCACTTCCTGCCGGGCACGAAGCTGGCCGGCAGCGCCAACCTGCTGGTGATGCCGACACTGGACGCGGCCAACATCGCGTTCAACCTGCTCAAGATGACGGGCGGCCAGGGCGTGACCGTGGGCCCGATCCTGCTGGGCGCAGCCAAGCCGGTGCACATCCTGAACCCGCAGGCCACCACCCGCCGCATCGTCAACATGACGGCCGTGGCCGTGGCGGAAGCCAACGCGATCCGCTGATCCGGGCGTCATCGCAAAAAAGAAACCGGGCCGCTGATGCGGCCCGGTTTTTTTGTCGGTGCGCTGGCACTTCTGCCGGGGTACCAGCGCGTCGGCGGGTCAATACGCACGATCGTGCCGCTCACTGCAGCACGTTGTATTGCTCCCGCATTACCACGATGATCGAGCGAGCCGCGGCCATCTGCAATGCCACGTCATCGAACGACTCCTGCCGCAAATCGACCTCCGCGCTCCAGTTGCAACCCGTATGGTCCGGCTGATGCACACGCATCGCGTGCAATTCCATCTCGCCGCATTCCGGATTGTTGTCCAGGCACTGGCTCAATATGGCCATGAGTTCCGATCGGGACTTCACATAGCGCCGCATGCGTCACCTCACTCGTCCTGATTTACGTGGTCCGGCACACAGTCCGGAAAACCAATCTAGGTATAAGCGCGGGGCGCCGCCAATTGAAAGCGACTATGAAGCGGCCGTTTCCCATCCTTGTCCGCCGCGCAATGACGTGCTGCGATGCACCATGGACGTGAGGATTTATGGCCCCAGGCGGAGCTTTGCACGCATGAAAAAGCCTGCCACCAGGGCAGGCTTCAGGGCTGCGGTACGGCTCGCGAACGCGGGGTTCGCGTTTAGAACTTGTGGCGGACACCCACGCCGAAGCTGTCGCCGTGCTCGATGCCGGTGATCTTGTCGTAGTAATAGGCGGCGTAGACGTCGGTGCGCTTCGACAGGTTGTAGTCGTAGGCCACGGCCATCGTGTTGCGCTTGAAGCTCGACACTTCGTTCAGCACGCGGCCGTACGTGTACGACGCCAGGATGTTGCCGGCACCCACCGGGATCGACACGCCGCCCTGGCCGTCGATATGCTTGATATCGCCGTTCGGGTTGGCATTGACGTCGGTCTTGATGTACTGCCCCTGCAGGAAGACCTTGAGAATCTTGAAGTCGTACGAGGCGCCGGCCTGGACGGCCGTCTGCTTGTCGAAGCCGACGATGTACGGCGTGTTGGCGTTCGGGGTGGTCGGCGGGTTGGTCAGGTCGAACGGCGTGTTGTCGAACTTGACCTGCTGGAAGGCCACCGTGGCGGCCAGCGGGCCCGAGAAGTAGGTCACGTTGCCGCCCCACTTGGCCTTGCTGGCGTTGCCGGCCGATTCGCCCGCGCTGTAGATGAAGTTGGCCACCAGGCCGCCGAAGTTTGGCGTCGAGTAGACGATAGAGTTGTTCCAGCCCGAATCGCCGATGATGCCCGGATCGTACACGCTGCCGTTGTTGGCGCCGAAGTACGTGTGGAAGATCATCGGGCTGAAGACGTACGAATCAACCAGCGGGTTGAACAGGATGGTCGACACGAAGTAGGGCGTGGTGTTGCGGCCCAGCTTGACCGAGCCCAGGCGGTCGTTCTGCAGGCCGACATAGGCGTTGCGGCTGAACATGGCGTCGCCGTTGAAGCGGCCCGAACTGCCCGAATCGGTGCGGAAGAAGCCGTTCAGGTCGAAGATCGCCTTCGTGCCCAGGCCCAGGTCTTCCGTACCCTTGATGCCCCAGTACGACGTCTGCATGCCACCCGAGTTGGCCACGTAGGCGCGGTCGGCGCCGCCCACGCTCTTGATGCCGCCGACGAACATGTCAGCCTGGCCGTACAGCGTGACGCTGGACTGGGCCATGGCCGCGCCGGAGAAAAGGGTGGCCGCGATTGCCGCCAGCTTGAGAGCCGGCTTGTACTGCTTCTTCATGTAAAGACCTCCGTGGTTGTGAAATGCTGCGCGAAACGTTTTTTCTTGTGTGCCGGAGCCCTGTTGGGCTTCTTTTGCGTCTTTCGGATTTCTCTTCCTTGACTGCCGTGGACTTTTTTTTCAGGCGGATACTAAGTCGTTCAGCCGGAACTGCGCAATGCGGTGGATCTGGTTGATGCAAGTTTGCAACTCGACATCGGGTGTGTTCTCCAGACGTCTTGCAAAAGCGTCGATGATGCCGTGGCGGTCATAGCCCCGGACAGCCAGGATGAACGGGAAGCCGAACTTCTGGTTGTAGGCCGCGTTCAACCCCTGCAGCCGCTGGAATTCCTCGGGTGTGCACTGGTCCAGGCCGGCGCCGGCCTGTTCCCGCGTGGATTCGGCGGTCAACTCGCCACGCACGGCCGCCTTGCCGGCGAGCTCCGGGTGGGCGCGCACGAGCTTCAGCTGGGCGTCCCGGCCCGCGGCATCGACGGCGCCGCGCAGCGCCGTGGCCAGTTCGGCCGTATTGGCGAAAGGACGATGCTTGGCGGCCGCCTCGGCGAACCACGGCGAGTGCTCGTAGATCCCGCCTAGTACTTTGACGAATTCAGCTTCCGGCAGCGCGTTCAGCTCGGCGATGGAAAACGTGGTCTGGCTCATGCTGCGCTCCGATGGGGGTGGTGTTCGATCCAGTGGCGGGCGATATCGATACGCCGGCTGATCCAGACCTTGTCGTGCGACTGCACGTAGTCGAGGAAGCGCTGCAGCGCCCGGAACCGGCCCGGCCGGCCCAGCAGGCGGCAGTGCATGCCCACCGACAGCATCTTGGGCGAATCGAGCCCGCTCGGATCGCCCTCGGCGTAGAGCACGTCGAACGCATCCTTGAGGTACTGGAAGAACTGCTCGCCGGTATTGAAGCCCTGCGGCGTGGCAAAGCGCATGTCGTTGGAGTCGAGCGTGTACGGCACCACCAGGTGCGGCTTGCGGGCGCCGCCGCTGACTTCCACTTCGGTCCAGAAGGGCAGGTCGTCGCCGTAGTAGTCCGAGTCGTAGAGCAGCCCGCCGTGTTCCACGACCAGCCGGCGGGTGTTGGGGCTGTCGCGGCCCGTGTACCAGCCCAGCGGCATCTCCCCGGTCAGGTCCTTGATGATCTGCATGCCGATGCGCATGTGCTCGCGCTCGGTGGCTTCGTCGATGCCCTGGTAGTGGATCCAGCGCCAGCCGTGGCAGGCGATTTCGTGCCCCAGTTCGACAAAGGCGCGCGTCAGCTCCGGATGGCGCTGCAGCGCCATCGACACGCCGAAGACGGTCAGCGGCAGCTTGCGCTGCTCGAACTCGCGCAGGATGCGCCAGACCCCGGCGCGCGAGCCATATTCATAGACGCCCTCCATGCTCATGTGGCGCGCGGGGTAGGCCGCGGCGCCGATGATCTCGGACAGGAACTGCTCCGAGGCGGCGTCGCCATGCAGCACGCAGTTCTCGCCGCCCTCTTCGTAATTGAGCACGAACTGCAGCGCGATGCGTGCGCCGCCCGGCCAGCGGGCGTGCGGCGGCCGCGCGCCGTAGCCGATGAGATCGCGTGGATAGTTATCGTGTGTCATCTGTTCTTGTGTCTGCTTCAGGTGCTTCGGATGCCCAGGGAGAAACTGGATCTGCCCGCTCGGCCGGGCGCCTGGCAGCGGCTTCACTTACGCAAAGCGCGTGCCAGAGGCGCACTGGCGGGCTTGACATCGTGGCGGCGGCGTGCAGCGATTGTTGCCGCCCGATTGTCGTCATGGATTGTCGTGGGTCAATCGTCGGTGTCGTTACTCCGTTCCGTGCGAGTTGGCGGCGGCGTTGCGCATGGCTTCGTCGGCCGATTGCATGCCGTTGAAGAACAGGTTCAGCGCCACGGCGACGATGGTGCCCAGCACGATGCCGCTGTGGGTGAACGGGTCGGTCCACTTGGGCAGGTACTGGAACAGCGTGGGCGACAGCGTGGGAATCATGCCGAAGCCGATCGAGATCGCCACGATGAACAGGTTGTGGCGGTTCTTGTTGAAATCGCACGAACCCAGGATGCGGATGCCCGTGGCGGCCACCATGCCGAACATCACGATGCCGGCGCCGCCGAGCACGAACTGCGGCACCGAGGCCACCACGTGCGCCATCTTCGGAAACAGCCCGAACGCGATCAGGATCACGCCGCCGGCTGCCGCCACGTAGCGCGAGCGCACGCCGGTGACCGTGACCAGGCCCACGTTCTGCGAGAACGAGGTGTACGGGAAGGTGTTGAACACGCCGCCGATCACCGTGCCGAGGCCGTCGGCGCGCAGGCCGGCGGTCAGGTCGCTGCGGCTGAGCTTGCGGCCCGTGATGTCGGACAGCGCCAGGAACATGCCGGTGGACTCCACCAGCGTGATCAGCATCACGATGCACATCGACAGGATGGCGGTGATCTCGAAGGTCGGCATGCCGAAGTGCAGCGGGGTGATGATCGCCACGTAGCTTGCCTCGTGCAGGCCCTCGAACGACACCTTGCCCATGGCCATGGCCACCAGCGTGCCGATCACGATGCCGAGCAGCACCGCGCAGTTGGAGATCAGCCCGCGTCCGAACTTGCTCAGGACCAGGATCACCACCAGCACCAGGCCCGCGATGGCCAGGTTGCCCAGGTCGCCGTAGGCTAGGTTGGGCACCTCCTTGACCACGCCGTCGATCACGGCGCGCGTGGTGGGCTGCCCGCCGCCGGCCCAGTTGATCCCTACCCGCATCAGCGACACGCCGATCAGCGTGATCACGGTACCGGTCACCACGGGCGGAAACAGCCCGAGCATGCGTCCCATCATCGGCGCGATCAGGATGCCGAACAGCCCTGACGCGATCACCGCGCCATAGATGCCGAGCAGGCCCACGTTGGGATCATTGCCGATGGCGATCATCGGCGCCACCGAGGCGAACGTCACGCCCATCATCACCGGCAGCCGGATGCCGAATTTCCAGAACCCGATGGCCTGGATCAGCGTGGCCAGGCCGGCCGCGAAGAGGTCGGCGTTGATCAGGAATGCCAGCTGGTCCTTGGGGAGCCTGAGTGCGCCGCCAACGATCAGCGGGACCGCCACCGTGCCGGCGTACATCACCAGTACGTGCTGCAGGCCCAGCGCCAGCAACCGCCCTGAGGGCAGCCGCTCGTTCGTGAGGTCCGTGGGGACCGTGGTGCTTGCGGAATTCATGAGTTGTCTCCTCTCCTTTGGTTTTGGATGGGAACGCGCGCCGGGTTCTGCCCTTGACCGTTCTGTCGGTGCCTCTTGTCGTGGGCATTTGTCGACGGTTCTTGTCCGGAAATTCACCGTGCCTCTGACGGGCGGATGGGATGGCGAAAACCGGTGGGCGGCATCGGCAACAGGGGACCTCTGTTGCCCGGCGGCGGGAACATTGCGCTAGGTGGAGCGGCCCAGCACGCTGCGAAGATCGAAATTGCCTGGTTCGTCGGGTTGCACGCGGTCGGCGCACGCGCCAAGGTGGTGCGCCATGCGCGACCGGGCCAGGGCGGCGTCGCCCTGTTCCAGTGCGTCGAGAATCTCGTCGTGCTCGTCGAACGAACACGCGTTGTGGCCGGGGGCTTCCACGCTGGCGATCATCAGTGTCGTGCGCGACACCAGGCGGCGCATCATCGTCACGAGCAGGTGGTTGCCGGACAGCTCGGCCAGCGCGGTGTGGAATTCGGCCGAGAGGCGAATCCAGCGCGGCCGCTCGTGCGTGAGGAAGGCCTGGCGCTCATCGGCCACCATCTTGCGCAGCGGCGCGATCACGGTGCGCACGTTCGGCAGCGAGGCCAGCTTCTCCAGTACGGCGCGCTCCAGCATCTGGCGCAGCTCGAACATGTCGTGCGCCTCGTCGGTGGACGGGCTGGCGATGAACGCGCCGCGGTTCGGCTCCAGGTCCACCATGCCGTCCGCGGCCAGCCGCGACAGCACCTTGCGCACGGTGTGGCGCGCGGTGGCATAGATCTCGCAGAGCGAGTGCTCCGTCAGCTTGGTGCGCGGCGGCAGGCGGTGTTCCATGATCGCGTCATAGATCTCGTGATACATGCGCTCTTCCACCGATCCCTTGCGGACTGGCTTGTTGTCGGGTGACGCGGTCAGGACGTCGGCGGGGGTGGCGGCAATGAGCTTGAGATTCTTGGACATCCTGGACACTCGCTGGAAACTTTGAAGGGCGATGGTCAGCGATCGTAGCGACCGGTTCCGATATCGACATCAAGCGTCTTGATATCGGTCATACGGCTGCGCGGATCTAAAAATTGTTGACAATTATTTGGATATGCAAGCACTATTGTCAACAAAACCAAGGACGGTTTTCGACAACTACGGGTATCTACCGAGTTGTCACCGGGTCGGTGCAGGCGCATTGTCGCCTCGCACCAACCTAGCGCCGGGATGCGTTGAAACACGTACCGAGCGGGCACCATTCCCCACAAATGGTGCTAGTGAAGGCAGCGGCGCCCCTCACAACCCACACTCCAAAGGAAGAACAGGATGGGACGCTTGACCACTCACGTTCTCGACACCGCGGCCGGCACTCCCGGCGCCGGCATGTCGGTTTCCCTGCATAAAATTGTCGACAATCGCCGCGAGACGCTGAAAACGATGCGGACCAACCACGACGGCCGTGCCGACCAGCCCCTGCTGGAAGGCGCCGACCTGCAGGTGGGGGTCTACGAACTCGATTTCGGCGCGGGCGACTACTTCCGGGCGCAGGGCGCGAAACTGCCCGAGCCGGCATTCCTCGACGTGGTGACGCTGCGCTTCGGCATTGCCGACACAAGCGGCCACTACCACGTGCCGCTGCTGGTATCGCCGTGGTCGTACTCGACCTACCGCGGCAGCTGAGACCGGCGGAAGGGAAAGGAGACAAGTCATGGAAGGCTACATTCTCGACTGGGCCAATCTGCTGCTGCGCTGGCTGCACGTCATCACGGCCATCGCCTGGATCGGCTCATCGTTCTACTTCGTCTGGCTCGACAACAGCCTGACGCCCCCCACCGACGAGAACCTCAGGCAGAAAGGTGTCGGCGGCGAACTCTGGGCCGTGCACGGCGGCGGCTTCTACAACCCGCAGAAATACCTTACGTCGCCGGCCAAGCTGCCGGAACACCTGCACTGGTTCTACTGGGAGTCGTACTCCACGTGGATGAGCGGCTTCGCGCTGTTCGTGGTGCTGTACCTGTTCAATGCCAGCACGTTCCTGATCGACAAGAACGTCTACGACATGTCGCCCGGCGCGGCCGTGGGCTTTGCGGTGTCGTACCTGATCGTGGGCTGGGTAGTCTATGACGCCATCTGCCGCATCTTCGGCAAGAGCGACAAGACCGTGGGCATCCTGGTGGCGATCTATGTCGGCGTGGCCGCGTACGTGGCGTGCCACATCTTCTCGGGCCGTGCGGCGTTCCTGCTGACCGGCGCGATGATCGCCACGATCATGAGCGCCAACGTGTTGTTCTGGATCATCCCGGGCCAGCGCAAGACCGTGGCGGCGCTCCGGGAAGGCAAGCCGGTGGACCCGATCCACGGCAAGCGGGCCAAGCAGCGCAGCGTGCACAACACGTACTTCACGCTGCCGGTGCTGTTCGCCATGCTGTCGAATCACTACAGCATGACCTACGCGGCCAAGAACAACTGGGCGGTGCTGATCGCGATCATGCTGGCCGGCGTGTTCATCCGCCAGTTCTTCATCCTGAAGCACAAGGGCAAGATCAACATCGCGTGGCCGGCGGCCGGGGTGGCGTGCCTGGGCGTGGTGGCGTTCCTGATCGCGCCGCAGCCGCGCCAGCAGGTGGCCAAGGCCGACGGCGCGGGTGCCGCCAACGCGGTGAGCTTCGTCAAGGTGCAGGAGATCATGAACTCGCGCTGCGTGCAGTGCCATGCCGAGCAGCCAAAGATGATGCCTACCGCCGCCAAGGGCATCAAGCTCGATACCGTGGATGACATCAAGTCGCACGCCCAGCTGATCTACCAGCAGGCCGTGCAGCAGAAGGCGATGCCGCTGGGCAACGTCACGCAGATCACGGACGACGAACGTGCGCTGCTGGGCCAGTGGTTCGAGGGCGGCGCCAAGACCACCAACTGAATTTGACCGTGCATCGGTGATCGACGGTCCGGAGGCTGCGCAGTTGGCAGCCGGCTGTTCCGGACCGGCGAGGGTTTGAACGGGGCTTCGTGCCCCGTTTTTTTATGGCGTTTCTACGATTCGCTTAGTTGCCGACGTTGAACAGGGCCAGCAGGCCCAGCACCAGGAAGATGGCTGCGGCAATCTTGTGCACCAGTGCGATCGGCATCCGGTTGGCGAACTTGTCGCCCAGCACCACGGCCGGGGCGTTCGCCAGCATCATGCCAAGCGTCGTGCCGGCCACCACCGCCAGTACCTCGCCATGGAAGCGCGCAGCCAGTGCCACGGTGGCGATCTGCGTCTTGTCGCCCATTTCCGCAAAGAAGAAGGCCACGATCGTCGTGCCCAGGATGCCAAGCGCGCCCTTGGCCGGGCGGGCTTCCTCGGCGTCATCGAGCTTGTCGGGAATCAGCATCCACGCCGCCATCGCAATAAAGCCAAGTCCGAGTATCCAGCGCAGCAGGTTGGCGCCCAGCACGTTGGTCAGCCATCCGCCCAGTGCCCCGGCGAAGCCATGGTTGACCAGCGTGGCGATCAGGATGCCGAGAATGATTGGAATGGGTTTGCGATAGCGCGCGGCCAGCACGAGCGAAAGCAGTTGTGTCTTGTCGCCCATTTCAGCGAGCGCGACGATTCCCGTGGAGACGAGGAATGAGGATGCCATGTTCTTATAGGTACGAATAACCGGGCCGAAGGCGCATCTGCGAGATGCCAATGACACATACATTTCCCCGGCCCGGCCGGAAACGTATGGTCATCGGTCTCGCCAGGCGCCGGACGCAAGGTCCGAAGCTGCGCACGCCATAACTGCATTGCAGTCAAGTCTGTTGACGTACGCCCCTGTCTTCCGGTTGCCGCATTGCGCGGCGCGGTGAGATCAGGGCGGCTACTCCCCAATGGAAGTCGGCATTGTAGCCAGATGAGCGGAGGCTGTCCACCGATCTGGCTGAAATGCGATGAAGCTGGCAATCGTTCCTACACAGGGACCGGCGAGTTCTCGCTGGTCTGGCGGCCGCGGAAATCGGTCCAGCAGAGCGCCTTGAAGTCGTAGAGCTTGCAGCGGCGCGCGGTCTGGAAGTACCAGCGCCACGAGAAGTTCTCGATGATGATGCGGCCCGGCAGCGCGTGTTCCAGCAGGGCCTGGGCGCGCTTGAGCTGGTACAGCGGCACGCTCATGTCCACGTGGTGCGCCGTGTGTTCCATGATGTGGTGCAGCGCGGCGCCGATGCCCATGCCAAAGCGCAGGTGGACCGTGGTCGAGACGAACGGCTGCGCCTTGGCCCACATCGGCTTGGTGTCGTACCACGCCACGCTCGTGTGCGTGTGGTGGACGTAGAGCACGAAGCCGACCGTCGTGTTCCAGACCAGGAACGGCAGCACGAAGCCGGTGCCGACCATCAGCACCACCGACTGGTCCGTGGCGACGGCCAGCCAGGCCAGCGCGCCGATCCACAGGGCGCCGAAAGTGGCAACCAGCGCGCAATCCCACAGGAAGATCGGGCGGCGCGTGGCCATCTGGCGCTTGCTCGGGAAGAACAGCTTGAACCACCAGATCTCGATGAGGTAGTACAGGCCCGCACCGAAACCGTTGCGGTAGATGCGTTCCATGACGCGGCGGCGGCGCGGCAGCGCGCGGAACTCTTCGAGCGAGTAGGGCGCCCAGACGAAGTCGAATCCCTTGAGGTTGGTATAGCCGTGGTGGACCACGTTGTGGCCGACTTCCCACAGGCTGTAGGGCGTCAGCGACGGCAGGAACGTCAGCCGGCCGAGCCACTTGTTGAGGCCGCGCCGGTTGGTCAGGCTTTGGTGGCAGGCGTCGTGGCCAATGATGAACAGGCGGGCGATGATCAGGCCGGCCAGGATGCCGAGGCCAACCTTGGCCCACCAGGCCGGGGCCAGGACGACGCCGGCCAGCACGGCCGCGAACAGCAGGTAGTCGAACGCGAACAGCATCAGCGCGCGAGGCGTGCTGCGGTCACCGAGCGGGATCAGCCAGCTGCGAATGGTCTTGCGGTTCGGGAACGGGGCTTCGAAGGCGATGGGTTCCGGCAGGGGCAGGTCGCCGGAGGCGCGCGTCCGGCGCGCCGGGCCGGCGTCTTCCGCCGGGCTGCCGGCGTCGGCCGGGGCAAAGGTATCGGGTCGGGCAGTCATCGATGGTCGGGCAAGTCGTGGTCTTGGCTGCGCCCATCCTAAACGGCAATCGAGGGAAGGGGCGCGAATCCGACAGGCTAG
This sequence comes from Cupriavidus agavae, assembly GCF_004217045.1. Taxonomy (GTDB): domain Bacteria; phylum Pseudomonadota; class Gammaproteobacteria; order Burkholderiales; family Burkholderiaceae; genus Cupriavidus; species Cupriavidus agavae. The sequence continues at coordinate 1,928,170 of NZ_SGXM01000001.1, read as the reverse complement.
AAGGGTTTGATGACTTCTGTGTTGATTCCGGTCAAGACACCTTCGGGAAAGGGGTATTTCCCGGCATCCCGACCGGGCTCGCCTCAGGCCGCCACCGGCCGGGTGGCCTCTCCCATCACATAAACATTGTCGATGACCCGGTCGTCGCCCAGCATGGCAAACGCGAACAACTGCTCTTCCAGTGTCTCGCAGCGGCTGCTGCGGCGTCCGATCAGCGGCGTGGCCTCGGGGTCGAGCACGATGAAATCGGCCTCGCAGCCCACTTCGAAGCTGCCGACCTTGTCCTGCCAGCCCAGCGCATCGGCGGCGGCACGCGTGGCCAGGTAGAACATGCGCAGCGCCGTGAGGTGGTAGCCGCCCATCCGTGCCACCTTGTGCGCCGCGTTCATGGTACGGAACATCGAGAACGAGGTGCCGCCGCCCACGTCGGTGGCCAGCGTCACGTTCAGCCGGTTGGCGTCCGACTGGTGGAAGTCGTAGAAGCCGCTGCCCAGGAACAGGTTGGACGTGGGGCAGTGCGCCACGGCCGCGCCGCTGTCGGCCAGGCGGCGGCGGTCGTCGGGGTCGAGATAGATCGCGTGGCCGTAGAACGCGCCCGGGCGCAGCAGGTCGTAGCGGTCGTACACGTCCAGGTAGCTGCGCGCGTCCGGAAACAGTTCGGCCACCCACTTCACCTCGTCGCGGTTCTCGGCCACGTGGGTCTGGATGAAGACGTCCGAATGGGCGCGCGCCAGTTCGCCGCAGGCCGCCAGTTGGGCCTCGGTCGAGGTGGGCGCGAAACGCGGCGTGATGGCGTAGGCCAGGCGGTCCTTGCCGTGCCACTTCGAAATCAGGTCTGCCGATTCGCGGGCGCCGCTCTCGGCGGTGTCCTGCAGGAAATCGGGGCAGTTGCGGTCCATCAGCACCTTGCCCGTGATCATGCGCAGGTTGCGGGCCTGGCTGGCCGCGAACAGCGCGTCGGCGGAGGCCGCGTGCACGGTACTCCAGACCATCGCCGTGGTGGTGCCGTTGCGCAGCAGTTCGTCCGTGAAGAAGTCGGCCACGCCGCGCGCGTAGGTGGCATCGCTGAAACGGCGCTCCTCCGGGAACGTATAGGTGTCCAGCCAGTGCAGCAGGCCCGGCGATGGCGACGCGATGATGTCGGTCTGCGGATAGTGGATGTGCGTGTCGATGAAGCCCGGCACGATCAGCTTGCCGCGATGGTCGATCACCTCCGCACCGGCCGGGATGTCGCGCGACAGGTCGGCATAGGCGCCAGCCGCCGCGATGCGGCCGTCGGTAACGATCAGCAGGCCATCCTCCCAATACTGAAAGGCATCCTCATGGAACTGCGGATCGCGCAGGAAATGGAGGATGCGGCCGCGCACGGCGCGGGTTGTGGACGGGCGGGAGGTGGGGGCGGTGGTCGTCATCGTCTTGTCTCGGGGCGGCCGGGGCCGGCGCCCGCGCGGTCTGTCGACCTTGCGGCGGGCGCGGCTCCGGCATTCTTCGTATGCGCCCGGTCAGGTCGTGGGGTTCACGTTGGCCGTCGCGGGCGGGTTGGCGGGCGAGGCCGACCAGAAATGGTCGACTTCGGCCAGGAAATCGGCTTTCCGCGCGTCAGGCAGGAAGGCCGCTTCGAAACTGTTGCGGGCCAGCTTGTAGGCGTCGGCGGCGTCCAGCGGCAGCGCGTCGAACGTGGCTTCCCAGTTGGCGTTCATGTAGCCGCCAAAGTAGGCCGGGTCGTCCGAGTGGAGCGTCACGGCCACGCCGGCGTCGAGCAGCCGCTTCAGCGAATGGTCGGCCAGATCCGGGTACACCTTCAGCTTCTGGTTCGACAGCGGGCAGACCGTCAGCGCGATGCGCTCGCGCGCCAGCCGTTGTACCAGGGCATCGTCGTCGATGGCGCGTACGCCGTGGTCGATGCGCTCCACCTTGAGGATGTCCAGCGCATCGGTCACGTACTGCGCCGGGCCTTCCTCGCCGGCATGGGCCACCAGGCGCAAGCCCAGTTCCCTCGCCCGGGCGAACACGCGCGCGAACTTCTCGGGCGGGTTGCCGCGCTCCGACGAGTCGAGTCCCACGCCCACGAAGCGGTCGCGGTACGGCAGTGCGGCTTCGAGCGTGGCGAACGCGTCTTCCTCGGAGAGGTGGCGCAGGAAGCAGAGGATCAGGCTGCTGGAAAAATCGTACTCGGTGCTGGCCTGCGCCAGCGCGTCGGAGATCCCGTCGATCACGGTACCCATCGGCACGCCGCGCTCGGTATGGGTCTGCGGGTCGAAGAAGATCTCGGCGTGGCGCACGTTGTCGGCGGCGGCGCGCTTGACGTAATCCATCGTCATGTCGAAGAAGTCTTCCTCGGTCAGCAGCACGCTGGCACCGGCGTAGTAGATGTCCAGGAACGACTGCAGGTCCGTGAAGGCGTACGCGGCGCGCAGCGCCTCGACGTCCGGGTAGGCCAGCTTGACGTTGTTGCGCTGGGCCAGCCGGAAGATGCGCTCGGGTTCGAGCGTGCCTTCGATATGCACGTGGAGTTCGGCCTTGGGGGTACGGCGGATCTTGTCCGCCAGCGCGGCATCAATGGTCATGGGGCCTCTTTTCTATGGCGACGGCCGGATCACGGCCGTCCTGTTACGGATGCATCGCCTCCAGCCGGTTGGCGGCCAGCGCGGCAATGCGCTGGTCGCGTACCTGGAGCAGCTGGGCGACGATGGCTACCGCAATCATAGCCGGTGCCTTGTCTGTGATGCCTGACACACCCATCGGGCAGGTCATTTCCGGGAAGCGCGCGGGGTCGATGCCGTGCTCCGCCATGCGGTGCTCGAACCTGGCCCGCTTGGTCTTCGAGCCGATCAGCCCGAAGTACGCAAAATCGTTGCGGCGGAAGATCCGCTCGCACAGGCTCTGGTCCAGCGCGTGGCTGTGCGTCATGACCAGGAAATACGTGCCAGGGGGCGCCTGGTCCACCACGGCCTCGGGCGTGTCGGACGCCTCGGCCTCGACGTTCTCGGGCAGTCCGCCCGGGAACAGCGTGTCGCGCTCGTCCACCCAGTGCACGGTGCAGGGCAGGGTGGCCAGCACCTTGACCAGCGCGTGGCCCACGTGGCCCGCGCCGAACAGCACCACGTGCATGGGCGAGGGGACGAGCGTGTCGGTCCAGCTGTCGTCGGCGTGCAGCGTCACGGACGGCAGCAACGCGCGGCTGTCCGATACCGTGATGGCGCCAGCCAGCGGCACGGACCGTTGCAACGATCTGCCCTCGGCAAACGTCTCTTCCAGCGTATCGAGCCACGCCAGGTCGGCCGGGCCGAGCACCTCGAACGCCAGTTTCACCACGCCGCCGCAGCACTGCCCCAGCGCCGGCCCGAGCGGAATGCGCTCGACGCGCCGGTGCGGGTTGCCGCCGACGTGGCGATTGGCCAGCATCGCCCGGGCGATATCCATGCCCCGCCATTCCAGATGCCCGCCGCCGATCGTGCCGACAAGGTCGTCGGCCGTCACCAGCATGCGGATACCGGCCTCGCGCGGCGCGGAACCCTTGACCTCGACGATCGTGACCATGGCCACCGGCACGCCGGCGCGCAGCCAGCGGGCGGCATCGGCAAACCGGAACGGCTTGAGCGGGGCGTCCTGCATGATGATCCTCGCTTCGCTCAGGCTGCCGGGGCCATGCTGGCCTGCACGGCTTCCACGGCATCGAGGATGGCCTCGCTCGTGGCCGGCGCGCGCAGCGGCGGGTTGACGCGGTAGTCGCCCACGGCGGCAATCGCATCGCGGATGGCGAAGAACACCGAGAACGGCAGCAGCAGCGGCGGCTCGCCCACGGCCTTCGAGCGATGGATGCTGTCCTCGACGTTGGCGTTCTGGAACAGCCGCACGTGGAAGCCCTCGGGCACGTCGTTGATCGTCGGGATCTTGTACGTGGACGGGGCATGGGTCATCAGCTTGCCGGCCGCGTTCCACCACAGTTCCTCGGTGGTCAGCCAGCCCATGCCCTGCACGAACGCGCCTTCCACCTGGCCGATGTCGATGGCCGGGTTCAGCGACTTGCCGGCATCGTGCAACGCGTCGGCGCGCAGCAGCTTCCACTCGCCGGTCAGCGTGTCGACCAGCACTTCCGAGCAGGCGGCGCCGTAGGCGAAGTAGTAGAACGGCCGGCCCTGCAGCGCCTTCTGGTCCCAGTGGAGCTTGGGCGTGGTGTAGAAGCCGTCCGACCAAAGTTGCACGCGCGCCACATAGGCTTCGCGGGCCAGGTCGCCGAACGGCAGGCGCAGTTCGCCGGCAACCACCAGGTCATCGTTGAAACGGACCGTGGCCACGTCCACGCCGGCCTTGCGGGCGGCGAATTCGGCCAGGCGTTCGCGGATCTGCCGCGCGGCGTCCTGCGCGGCCTTGCCGTTCAGGTCGGCGCCGGTGGAGGCCGCCGTGGCCGAGGTGTTCGCCACCTTGCTGGTGTCCGTCGCCGTCACGCGCACCCGCTCCATGCGGATGCCGAGTTCGTGGGCCACCACCATCGCCACCTTGGTGTTCAGGCCCTGGCCCATCTCGGTACCGCCGTGGTTTACGAGCACCGAGCCGTCGTTGTACACATGCACCAGCGCGCCGGCCTGGTTGTAGTGGGCCACGTTGAACGAGATGCCGAACTTCACCGGCGTGATGGCGATGCCCTTCTTGAGGATCGGGCTGGTCTCGTTGAATGCCCGCGTGGCGGCCCGGCGCGCCTGGTACTCGCTCGACAGCACCAGTTCGTCGATCAGTTCGTGGATCACGTTGTCTTCCACGGTCTGGCCGTACGGCGTGACGTTGCGCTCGCCCTTGCCATAGAAGTTGGCGCGGCGCACGTCCAGCGAGTCCTTGCCCACGTTGCGCGCCACGTTGTCGAGGATGTACTCGATCGCAAACGCGCCCTGCGGGCCGCCGAAGCCCCGGAAGGCCGTGTTGCTCTGCGTGTTGGTCTTGCCGCAGAAGCCGTCGATCTGCACGTCCGGCAGCCAGTAGGCGTTGTCGAAGTGGCAGATCGCGCGGGTCATCACCGGCCCGGACAGGTCGGCCGAGAAGCCGGCGCGCGACACCATCTCCACGCGCACGCCTTCCAGGCGGCCGTCGTCGTCGTGGCCCACGTCGAAGTCGAACGTGAAGTCATGGCGCTTGCCCGTGATCATCATGTCGTCGTCGCGGTCCGGACGCAGCTTGACCGGGCACAGCAGCTTCCACGCCGCCAGCGCGGCGCAGCAGGCGAACATGGCCGATTGCGATTCCTTGCCGCCGAAGCCGCCGCCCATGCGCCGGCACTCCACCAGCACCTGGTGCGCATGCCAGCCCAGCATATGGGCCACGGCATGCTGCATCTCCGTGGGGTGCTGCGTCGAGCACCACACGTGCATGCCATCGTTCTCGCGCGGCGCGGCGTAGGCGATCTGGCCTTCGAGGTAGAACTGCTCCTGTCCGCCCAGGCGGATGCTGCCGCTGTCGCGGTGCGTGGCCGACGCCAGACGCGCGGCCGGCTCGCCGCGCGTCAGGTGCATCGGCGGCAGCACGTAGCTGCCGGCCGCGTGGGCGGCTTCGGGCGACAGCACGGGCGGCAGGTCCTCGTAGTCGATGTCGGCCAGACGGGCCGCGCGGCGGGCGGCGTCGTGCGACGTGGCCACCACGATGAAGATGGGCTGGCCGATGAACTGGACGGTGTCCTTCACGAGGATCGGATCGTCGTGGATGATCGGGCCGCAGTCGTTGACGCCGGGGATATCGTCCACGGTCAGCACGGTCACCACGCCCGGCGCCTTGCGCACGCGGTCGAGACCGACAGATTTCAGGCGGGCATGCGCCTTGGTGCTCATGCCCAGCGCCGCGTGCAGCGTGCCGGCCAGCTCGGGGATGTCGTCGGTATAGGTGGCGGTGCCGGCCACGTGCAGGTGCGCCGATTCGTGCGGACGCGAGATGCCCACTTGCGGCGTGGACTCGGCGGCCACGCTGGCGTCGAGCAGGAAGGGTTCGGTTTGCTTGTTCATGCTGGCTCTCCTCAGGCGCTTGCGGTTTCACCGGCATCCACGGCCTCGCCGGCGCCCGGCGCGCGGACGTTGACCATGGCGGCGGGCAGGGCGCCTTCGCGCGTCTCCAGCCAGAAGCGATAGAGCAGGTTGGCGGCCCCACGGGCACGATAGGCCGCGGTGGCACGCATATCGGACAGCGGGGTGTAGTCCTGCCCCAGTGCGGCCATGCCGGCGCGCACCGTGGCTTCGGTCCACGGCTGGCCCGTCAGGGCGGCTTCCGCCAGCGCAGCGCGCTTGGGCGTAGCCGCCATGCCGCCAAAGGCGATGCAGGCCGATTTGACGATGCCATCCTCGACATCGATGCCGAACGCGGCGCACACGGCGGAGATGTCCTCGTCGAAGCGCTTGGACAGTTTGTACGTACGGAAATGCTGCGGCCCCTTCACCGGCACGCGCAGGCCGGCGACGAATTCGCCCTCGGCCATGGCGGTCTTCTGGTAGGCCAGGTACAGGTCTTCGAGCGGCATCGTGCGACGCGTCTCGCCGCGCTGCAGCACCACCTCGGTGCCCAGCGCGATCAGGGCCGGCATCGAGTCGCCGATCGGCGAGCCGTTGGCCACGTTGCCGCCCAGCGTGCCGGCGTTGCGGATCGGCAGCGAGGCAAAGCGCTTCCAGAGTTCGGTCAGGTCCGGGTGGGCGGCGGCCAGCGCGGCGTAGGCGGTTTCCAGCGTCACGGCGGCGCCGATCTCGATGAAACCGTCACGCTCGGCCACCGTGTTGAGATCGGCCACCTGGCCCACGTAGAGCAGGTTGCCCAGTTCGCGGAACTGCTTGGTCACCCACAGGCCCACGTCGGTGCTGCCGGCCAGGATGCGGATGCCCGGCTCGGCGGCCTTGATCGCGCCGAATTCGGCGGCGGTGCGCGGGGCGTAGAAATGCTGGCCGCGCACGCTGTAGTGGAAGGTCTCGCCGCGCTTGAGGTTTCGCAGCGTATCGGCGATCTGCTTCGGATTCAGGCGGCTGGCGGTCGGGGCCGGCAGGGCCATCATGCGCTGGCCGGCGTCGACGATCGGGCGGTAGCCCGTGCAGCGGCACAGGTTTCCGGTCAGCGCGTCGCAGATCTCCTGCCGGGCCGGCGGCGCCGCGCCGGGCGTGTGCTGCTGGTACAGCGCCCACAGCGACATCACGAAGCCAGGCGTGCAGAAGCCGCACTGCGAGCCGTGGCACTCCACCATCGCTTCCTGCACCGGGTGCAGCGCGCCGTCGGCCTGGCGCAGGTCTTCCACCGTGATCAGCGCCTTGCCGTCGAGCGTGGGCAGGAACTGGATGCAGGCGTTGACGGCCTTGAACTCGACGTCGCCGTCGGATTTGAGCTCGCCCAGCACGACGGTGCAGGCACCGCAGTCGCCCTCGGCGCAGCCTTCCTTGGTGCCGGTGCAGCGCACGTCCTCGCGCAGGTACTGCAGCACCGTGCGGGTCACGGGGGCGTCGGCAACTTCCTGGACCTGGCCGCGGTGGAAAAAGCGGATGGTTTGCGTCTCCATGGTCTTCTCTCTTTCGGGGATGGCTGCAAACATAGCATTGGCCTCCTGATGCAATATTCGGCCCATGTGATATGCCCCATCAAGGCGCGCCCCCGAAGGCGCGCCGGCGCCTGGAGCCCAGCCCCGTGGCGGTCTGGCGGCATTCTCCGGGTCTTCCCGTAGTCGGGGCCCGGCGGGCGCCCGATTTGACCGCATCAGGGGTGGCTGTCATACACTATGCGCCGTTCCCTTCCCCCACGCCAGCCGCGCCAGCCCGCAAGAGCCGCCGCGCGCGCGGGCACCTGCCATGCACGGACGCGACCATCTCGATACTTACCTGCTGCGGGTACTGCACACGCTGCTCACCGAGCAGAGCGTGACCCGCACCGCCGTCCGGCTGGGCCAGTCGCAGCCGGCCATCAGCAACACGCTGAAGCGGCTGCGGGAGATCACCGGCGACGCCATCCTGGTGCGCGGCAAGAGCGGCATGGTGCCCACCGAACGCGGCCGCGAACTGCTGCTGCTGGCCGAGCAAAGCCTGGCGGCGATGGACCGCATCGCCCGGCCGCCCCAGCAGTTCGATCCCACCACCACCACGCGCACGTTCCACCTTGGCGCGCCGGACTACCTGGACGCGTTCTTCCTGCCCAACATCGTCGAGCGCGTGCGCCGGCTGGCGCCGGGTGCCAAACTGTTCGTGCACCCGATGACGCAGTCCACCGACTTCCTCGATGCGCTGGAGCAGGGCCATCTCGACATCGTGGTGGGCAACTGGCTGTCGCCGCCGGAACACCTGCATATCTCGCCGCTGTTCGATGACGAGGTGGTCTGCATGCTCGGCGCCCAGCACCCGCTGGCGCGCCATGGCCTGACGCTGCGGCACTATCTCGAAATGCCGCACCTGGCGCCGGCGCCGTACGCGTCGATGCAGCGCAGCATGATCGACCAGGCGCTGGCCGAACAGGGCTACAAGCGCAATATCCAGGTCACGCTCCCGTATTTCGGGCTGGTGCCCTACGTGCTGATGAAGACCGACATGGTCTTCACCACGGGCCGCCAGTTCGCGGCCCACTACGCCCAGTACCTGCCGATCCGGATGGTGCCGTCGCCGGTGTCGTTCCCGCGCATGCGCTTCTACCAGCTCTGGCATGAGCGCTGCCACGCGGCGCCGGACGTGATGTGGCTGCGCCGCATGATCGCCGAGGTGGCCTCCGACCTGCCGCAGTTGCCCCGCCTCGAACCGGTGAGCGCCGGGCCCTGAGGTGGCGAAAAAGGCATAATCGCGGCAGGAGCGCACGCCGGCGGCGGTGGGATTACACTGCCTGACGCGGCTGCGCCAATGCGCTGACGCGCTGCAAACGAGGGAATGCCATGCTCGAAACCGCCGCGCTGGCCGCCGGCATGTCGTGGGCCAGCGGCTTCCGTCTCTACCTGGCCGTGCTGACGGCCGGCGTGCTGGCCCGCCTGGGCTGGCTCGACCTGCCGTCCGGGCTGGAGGTGCTGTCGTCGTGGTGGGTGATCGGCGTGGCCGCCATCCTGACCGTGACCGAGTTCGTGGCCGACAAGGTGCCGGGTTTCGACACCGCCTGGGACGGCATCCAGACCTTCATCCGCATTCCGGCCGGGGCCATCCTGGCCGCCGCCGCGTTCGGCCATATGGACCCGCAGTGGACCGTGGCCGCCGGGCTCGTGGGCGGCACGCTGGCCGGCACCGCCCACGCCGCCAAGGCCGGCACGCGGGCCCTGATCAACGTCTCGCCCGAACCTTTCTCGAACTGGGTGGCCTCATTCACCGAGGATGTGGGCACCGTGGGCGGCCTGCTGCTGGCGATCTTCCTGCCAGTGGTGTTCCTGGTGCTGCTGGGCGTGTTCCTGCTGGTGGCGATCTGGCTGCTGCCCCGGCTCTGGCGCGGCGTCAAGCGCCTGCATGCCGGGCTGCGCGGCGTCGGCCGCGGCTCCACGCAGGGGCCGTCGCACCGGCCCTGAGGGCGCCCACCTGCCGAATCCCGTTTTTCCGTTCTTCCGCTTGCCGAATTCCGACCACCGAGCCCCGATGCCTGCCGAGACCGTTCCCGCCGATCCCCCCGTCCGATTTTCCGCCTGGCGCCAGGCCCTGCGCATGGCCCGCCGCGACTGGCTGGCCGGTGAGCTGACGCTGCTGCTGTTTGCGCTGGTGCTGGCCGTGGCCGCGCTGTCGAGCGTGGGGTTCCTGGCGGACCGCATGCGGTTGGGGCTGGAGCGCGACGCGCGGCAGATGATCGGCGCCGATGTGCGCCTGAGCGCCGACCAGCCGTTCGAGCCGGCCTTCCTCGACCGGGCAAAACGCGATGGCCTGCAGGTGGCGCAGACCGTGACCTTCCCGAGCATGGCCACGGCGCGCCCGGCTGGTGGCCCGCAGACCGGCGAGGCTGCCAGCCAGCTGGCCGCGCTCAAGGCCGTCAGTGATGGCTATCCGCTGCGCGGCAGCCTCAAGGTGGCGCAGGTGCCTGGCGGCGCGGAGATGGCGGCCGAGGGCATTCCGGCGCCCGGTACGGCGTGGGTGGACGAATCGCTGCTGGTGGCGCTGAACCTGCGCATGGGCGACAGCATCCAGCTTGGCAGCAGCACGTTCCGGATCGAGCGGCTGATCACGCAGGAGCTGGACCGGGGCGCCGGCTTCATGAACTTCGCGCCGCGCGTGATCTTTCCGATGGCCGAACTCGACGCCACGAAACTGATCGGCTGGGGTAGCCGGGTGACTTACCGCCTGCTGGTGGCCGGCCCCGACGCGGCCGGCGACGCCTACCGGAAATGGGCCGGGCAGGAGATCGAGCAGAAGCATCTGCGCAACACCCGCGTGGAATCGCTCGAATCGGGCCAGCCGCAGATGCGCGCCACGCTGGACCGCGCCGAGCGCTTCCTGTCGCTGGTGGCCGTGCTGTCGGCGATGATCGCGGCCGTGGCGATTGCGATGTCCGCGCGCCGCTACATGCAGCGCCATACCGACGCCTGCGCGGTCTACAAATGCATGGGTTTGTCGCGCCGCCAGATCCTGACGGCGTTCGGCATCGAGTTCGTGCTGCTGGGGCTGGGCGGCGCCGTGGTGGGCGTGGCGATCGGCTACGCGGCCCACTACGGGCTGCTGAAATCACTGGGCGGGGTGCTGCAGGTCTCGCTGCCGCATCCGTCGCTGCTGCCCGCGCTGGTAGGGGTGGCCGCCGGGCTGGTGCTGCTGGCGGGCTTCGCGCTGCCGCCGCTGCTGGCGCTGACGCGGGTGGCGCCGCTGCGCGTGCTGCGCCGCGATATCGGCCCGCCGCCGGTGTCGGCGTGGATTGCCTACGCGCTCGGCCTTGCCGCGTTCGTGGCGCTGCTGCTGGTGGCGGCGCGCGACGTGAAACTGGGCATCACCACGGCGGGCGGCTTCGTCGGGGCGGGCGCGGTGTTCGCCGTGCTGGCGCTGGGGCTGCTGCTGGCGTTCTCGCGCGGCATGCGGGGCCGGGCACGCGGCAACGTGGGCTGGCGTTTTGCGCTGGCCGTGCTGGAGCGGCGCCGGGGCGTGACCGTGCTGCAGACCGTGGCGCTGGCCGTGGGGCTGATGGCCCTGCTGCTGCTCGGCATGACGCGCAATGACCTGATCGACTCGTGGCGCAACGCCACGCCGGCCGACGCGCCAAACCGCTTCATCATCAATATCCAGCCCGACCAGCGCGAGCCGGTGCGCGACATGCTGGCCGGCAGTGGCGTGACCGACCTGATCTATCCGATGGTGCGTGGGCGCCTGATCCAGATCGGCGACCGGGCCGTGCAGGCCGACACCTACCATGACGACCGCGCGCGGCGGCTGGTGGAGCGCGAATTCAACCTCTCCTATATGGATACGCTGCCCGAGGGCAACGAGGTGATCGCCGGGAAGTGGGACAGCGCCGAGGGGGCGTCGGTCGAGGAGGGCATCGCAAAAACCTTAAATATCCGCCTTGGCGACACGCTGCGGTTCGACGTCGCCGGGCAGACCGTGGAAGCCCCGGTGACCTCGCTGCGCAAGCTGGAATGGGGCTCGATGCGCGTGAACTTCTTCGTCATCCTGCCCACGGCCCGGATGCAGGAAATGCCGGCCACCTACATCACGGCCTTCCACCTGCCGCCGGCCCAGGCCGCGCTCGGCAACCGGCTGACGGCGGCGTTCCCGAACATCACCGTGGTCAATACCGACCTGATCCTGCGTCAGATCCAGGGCGTGCTCGACCAGGTCATCGCCGCCGTGGAATTCCTGTTCGTCTTCACGCTGCTGGCCGGCGTCACAGTGCTGTATGCGGCACTGTCCGGAGCGCGCGACGAGCGCAAGCGCGATGCCGGCCTGCTCAAGGCGCTCGGCGCGTCAGCGGCCATGGTGCGGCAGACGCAGTATGCCGAGTTCCTCGTCGTGGGCGGGCTGGCCGGGCTGCTGGCCAGCCTGGGCGCCGTGGCGGTGGGCTGGGGCCTGTCGCAATTCGTGTTCGATTTCCCGTATCGCTTCAATGCATGGATTCTGCCGGTCGGCGTGGTTTCTGGCATGCTGTGCGCTTTTGCGGGGGGCTGGCTGGGGTTGCGCGAGGTCTTGCGCCAACCCGCGCTGGCAACCCTGCGCGACGTGAATTAAGCATTTTTGCCATGAGTGAGAACACCCCCGAGACGGGCAAGGAAGACAACCAGGGCGAACAGCGCCAGGAAATCACCGCCTACGAGCTGCTGGGCGGCGAGGCGCGCGTGCGCGAGCTGGTGGACCGTTTCTACGACCTGATGGACCTGGAGCCCCAGTTCGCCGGCCTGCGCGCGCTGCATCCGCCGTCGCTCGACGGCTCGCGCGACAAGCTGTTCTGGTTCCTGTGCGGCTGGCTGGGCGGCCCGAACTATTTCATCGACCGCTTCGGCCATCCCAAGCTGCGCGCCCGCCACCTGCCGTTCGAGATCGGCACCAGCGAGCGCGACCAGTGGATGCGCTGCATCGCGCTGGCCATGCAGGACGTGAACGTGCCGGAAACCTTGCAGATGCGGCTGATGCAGGCCCTGTTCCAGACCGCCGACTGGATGCGCAATGTCCAGCGCTGATCAGACGCCCGCCGCCGCCCGGGCCGTGCTCGACTTCTGGTTTGGCCTGCCGGACGCGCCCACGTGGAACCAGGCGCGCCGCGAATGGTTCGCCAAGTCAGATGCGTTCGATGCCGAAATCCGCGCGCGCTTCCTGCCCGACTGGCAGGCCGCGCACGATGGGGCGCCGGACGACTGGTCCGTGACGCCCGCCGGCGCCTGCGCGCGGATCGTGCTGCTGGACCAGTTCCCGCGCAACATGTTCCGTCGCGATCCGCGCAGCTTCGCCACCGATGGCCAGGCGCTGGCGCTGGCGCAGCGGCTGCTGGCCGACGGCTGGGACCGTCAGATGCCCTCGCCGTGGCATCGCATGTTCTGCTACCTGCCGTTCGAGCATGCCGAGGACATGGCGCTACAGGATATTTCGGTGCGGGAGTTCGTCACGCTGCGTGAGGAGACGGCCGGTGCCGTCGACGTGGTGGAGTGGGCCGTGAAGCATCGTGATTTCATCGCGCGCTTCGGACGTTTCCCGCATCGCAACGCGGTGCTGGGGCGCGAGAGTTCGGCGGAGGAGGTGGACTTCCTGAAGCAGCCCGGCTCGTCGTTCTGAGCGGGGTGCCGCCGGTCAGAGATAGTGGATCGTGATGGTGGCCAGGCCGTCGATGGCCGTGTCGCCGGTCAGCGGTGGCAGGCCGTTGCGGCTGTTCAGGCCCAGCCGGATGTTGTAAGTCTGGCTGATCGTCGAGTAGGCGCCCGGCATGGTCGTGCCAGTCAGCGCCCAGCCGTGCATCCGGGCGTCGGGAATCAGCGCGTTGGTGGCGGTCGTGCCGCGCTGCCAGACCGCGCCGTTGTCCGAAGAGGCGATGAAATCGGTGCTGCCGCCGTCGGCGACTGCCGCCGTGCTGCGCCACAGGACATAGCCTCCGACGTTCTTGCCGTCGACGCTGCCGACGCCGAAGGTCGACTGGTCGTTCTGCGCGCCGGGGAACAGGAAGGCTCCCATGCCCGCCACCGCCGTGCCCTTGCGGCCATCGGTCGCGGTGATCGAGACCTGCGCCGGTGCGTCGCACGTCAGCGTCAGGTTGATGGAGCGTTCGCCGGCCATGACGAACGCGTTGTCGCTGAGGTTTCGGGCCGGAATGACGCCGAAGTCGACCACGCCATTGTTGGCCAGGATCACGTCGCACGATACCGGCAGCACGTCGGCGCGTACGCGGAACGGGGCGGTGGAACCGGCTGTGGCAACCGACGCCGAGAATGCAGCCGCCGCGGCCAGCAGGCTCATGGCAGAGAGCAGACGGCGTGGGCGCATGGCGGAGTCTCCCGAATTACGTGTGGATCACGGCTGAATTGTCGGTGTCAGCATGGGTTGCGGGAATAGCCGTTTCCTTGATTCCGTGATGGCCGGGTCGCCTGGCCGATACTGGCCCGTCCGATTCGCCAGGCCGCTGTGCTTATAATCCCAATCCTGCCGATCGAAAGTCTCTCCAGATAACCATGGAAGCCAAGCCGCAAACTGGCCCGCGTCGCACCCGGGACCGCATTCTCGACGTCTCGCTGCGCCTGTTCAACGAACTGGGCGAGCCAAACGTCACTACCACGACGATCGCGGAGGCCATGGAGATCAGTCCCGGCAACCTCTACTATCACTTCCGCAACAAGGACGACATCATCAACTCCATCTTCGTGCGCTTCGAGCAGGAGATGGAGCGGCGACTGAAGATGCCCGAGGACCACAAGGCCACGCTGGGCGAGAGCTGGGGCTACCTGCAGTACATGTCCGAGTTTCTCTGGAACTACCGCTTCCTGTACCGCGACATCAACGACCTGCTGGCGCGCAACCGGATGCTGGAAACCAACTTCAAGCGCATTGTCGAGCAGAAGAAGCGCTTTGCGCTGGAGATCTGCCGGCAGTTCCAGGAAGACGGCGACATGGAGGCCACGCCCGAACAGGTCGATGCGGTGTGCACCAATATCGTTGTTATAGCCACCTATTGGCTGTCGTTCCAGTTCGTGCAGCATCCGCGCCAGTACAACGATCCCGAACAGATCCGCGGTTACCTGCACGGCTCCAGCTATCACATTTTCTCCATTCTGGCCCCCTACCTGCGCGGCAAGGCCCGCGAGGCGTTCGACCAGTTGGCACGCGAGTACGCCACGCAGAAGGCAGCGGAAGACCAGGCCCGCGCCGACAAGGAACGCAAGTGAAATCGATCTGCGTCTACTGCGGTTCCAGCCCCGGATTCCGGCCCGAATACGCCGAGGCCGCGCAGGAACTCGGCCGGCTCATGGCCGGGCAGGGCCTGGCTCTGGTCTACGGTGGCGGCAAGGTGGGACTGATGGGCATCGTGGCCGATAGCGTGATGGCGCATGGCGGAACGGCCATCGGCATCATCCCCGATGCGCTGATGCAGAAGGAGGTGGGTCATCGCGGCCTGACCGAACTCCACGTCGTGCGCAACATGCACGAGCGCAAGCAGATGATGGCGGACCGCGCCGATGCCTTCATCGCCATGCCCGGCGGCGTCGGCACGCTCGAAGAACTGTTCGAGACGTTCACGTGGGCCCAGCTCGGTTACCACGACAAGCCGGTTGGCCTGCTCAACATTTCAGGTTTTTACGATGGCATGCTGCAGTTCATCGGTCATGCCGTGGACGAGGGTTTCCTGAAGCAGGTCCATGCCGACATGCTCCACGTGTCGACCCGCCCCGAAGACCTGATCGGCAAACTGGCGGCGGCGCCGCGCGTGGTGGTGGACAAGTGGCAGGCGGGGCGCGAGAAGACCTGACAGCCACGGCCGGAGCGTCTGCCCAATCACTGACTGTGCCGAGGTTGCTACCTTCTCGCCACTTTTTCTCTAATACTTCGGATAGTCCTTGTCCGGAGACCTGCCATGCCACGCTGTTTCGCCGTCGTCTCTTTCGCCGCCATCATGCTGCAAACGCTGCCGGCATCCACGCGCGCGGCCGAGTCATCTGACCTGAAGCTGCGTGGGACCATCAAGCCGGTGGCCTGTTCGGTGGAGCTTTCGGAACATGGGGTGACGGATTTCGGCATCATCCTGTCCAGAGATGTCCCTGAAAACGACTTCAAGTCGGTGATTCCGTTGCCGGTCCTGCTGACGCTGACGTGCAGCGACCCGGTCCGCCTGTCGATTTCGGCCTCGGACAACCGCTCCGGAACCGCGGCGCCGGGCCTGGGGAAGTTCATGGACAAGAATCATCGCACCGACGCCGATGTGTTCGGAGTCGGCATGGTGGACGGCAAGTATGTCGGCGGGTACCTGATCTATCGGAACAAGGAGGGCACTGGCGACGGCGTCCTCGCCGACATGATCACGTCCAACGACGGTGGCAAGACCTGGGTACCCGGCAAGCCGGTGGACGACGGCATGAACGGGCTTTCGCACGCCGATCGCCAGCACGGCTGGGCGGCGCCCGGGACCCTGTTCCCCGGGCAGTTCCGGACCATCACCCAGGTCTATTTCGTCCACCCCGGCATCAACAAGCGCTCGCTATTGCCGCCGCTGGTGGATGACATTCCCATCGACGGCTCGGCCACGATATCGATCCACTATCCCTGAGTGGCGGACCTACCCCAGCCAGGTTCCGATCCATCGCGCCACGTGCGGCCCGCCGATCGCCAGCCACGTCCCGCCGCACAGCACCAGCGCCAGCATCACGGCCGCACTGCCAAAGTCCTTGGCGCGCTTCGACAGGCTGTGCCGCTCCAGTGAAATCCGGTCGATGGCCGCTTCCACGCTTGAATTCAGCAGTTCCACGATCAGCACCAGCAGCAGCGTGCCGAGCAACAGCACGCGCTCGACGATCGTCGCCGGCAGGATGAACGCGCACGGCGCCAGGATCACCACCAGTGTCAGTTCCTGACGGAACGCGCTTTCCTCCAATACCGCGTAACGCAGGCCCGACAGCGAGTTGATGCCGGCATGCCAGGCACGGCTCAGGCCGCGATTGCCCTTGTGGGGATTGTTTTCGACGGAATAGTCCGATTCCACCTCAGCTGCCATTCGGGCGGCTGTCGGCCGGTGCAGCGACGGATCGGGCGGTTGCGTGGGATGGGGCTTGGCCATGATCGGGTGCGACGGATTGTGCCGGGTTGTCGGTGCCACCCGCCTTCGACATCAGCGGGCGCAGATGGGCAAGGAACTGCTCGGAGGCCGCGCGCCACGAGAACTTCTCGGCATGCGCGCGCGCCGTGGCGCGGTCGATGCGCAGCGCTTCCAGGCAGGCTTCCCGCAGGTCTTCGTGCATGACGCCGGCCGGGCTGTCGCCAAGCACATCGATCGGACCCGTCACCGGGTAGGCCGCCACGGGCAGGCCGCTGGCCAGCGCCTCGAGCAGAACCAGCCCGAAGGTATCGGTCCGGCTCGGGAACACGAAAATATCTGCTGAAGCATACACCTTTGCCAGTTCTGGCTGTTTCAGCACCCCCAGATAGTTCGCGGTCGGATACCGCGCCTTGAGTCCGGCCAGCGCCGGGCCGTCGCCCACCACCCACTTGGAGCCGGGCAGGTCGAGCTGCAGGAAGGCCTCGACGTTCTTCTCCACCGCCACGCGGCCCACGTAGAGAAAGATCGGATGTGCGGTGTTTAAAACGTTTGCCCGCTGGGCCGTGAAGACATCGAGGTCCACGCCGCGCGTCCACAGCACGCCGTGGGTGATGCCATAGCGGTGCAGGTCGTCGAGCACCACGGGCGTGGGCGCCATGACGGCGCGCGCCGGGCCGTGGAACCAGCGCAGGAAGCGGTAGGTCCAGGCCAGCGGAATGCCGAAACGCGCCTGCACGTACTCCGGGAAGCGCGTGTGGTAGGCCGTGGTGAACGGCAGCCGGTGCCTGATCGCGTAGGCGCGGGCGGCGATGCCGAGCGGGCCCTCGGTGGCGATATGGAGCGCCTCGGGCCTGAAAGCGTCGATGCGGCGGCGCACGCGGCTGCCCGGCAGGATCGACAGGCGGATCTCGGGGTAGGTGGGGCAGGGGATCGTGCGGAATTCCTGCGGCGTGAGCAGATCCACGGTGTGGCCCATGGCCTCCAGTTCGCGGCGCGTGGACTTGAGCGTGCGCACCACGCCGTTGACCTGCGGTTCCCAGGCATCGGTGACGATCATGACTCTCATAGGGAGGCTCCTTGCGGCGGTTCGGGCCGAAGTGGGGTGATGCGGGAGGTGACGCGGCGCCTGCGCACGCCGGCAGGCCGGTGCGCGCAGGCAGCGCGAAGGGAGTGGGTGCCGGTCAGGCGGCCACCGTGGCCGAGCGGCGCCGGCGCCGGCTCACCGGCTCGGGTGGGTCGATCAGCGTGGTCCAGTAGACGATCTTCAGCTCGCCTTCCATGGTCTCGACCAGCGCGGAGAGGCTTTCCACCCAGTCGCCGTCGTTGCAGTAGAGCTGGCCGTCCACCTCGCGGATCTCGGCCTTGTGGATATGGCCGCAGACCACGCCATCGCAGCCGCGCCGGCGCGCCTCGTCCACCATGGCGTGCTCGAACGAGTTGATGTAGCTCACGGCGTTCTTGACCTGGTGCTTCAGGTACTGCGAGAGCGACCAGTAGTCGAAGCCGAGCCGGGCGCGGATGCGGTTGAAATGCCGGTTCAGCGCCAGGATCATCGTGTAGAGCGAATCGCCGAGGTGCGCCAGCCACTTGGCATGCTGCACCACGCCGTCGAACAGGTCGCCGTGCACCACCCAGAGCCGCTTGCCGGTGGCGGTCACGTGGACCGTGTCTTCGCGCACCGTAATATCGCCAAAAGCCATGCCGTCGAACTGGCGCGCGGCTTCGTCGTGGTTGCCGGGCACGTAGATCACCTCGGTACCCTTGCGCGCCTTGCGCAGCAGCTTCTGCACCACGTCGTTGTGGCTCTGCGGCCAGTACCAGCCACGGCGCAGCTGCCAGCCGTCGATGATGTCGCCGACGAGATACAGCACGTCGGAGTCGTTGTGCTTCAGGAAATCGAGCAGGTAGGTGGCCTGGCAGCCCGGCGTGCCGAGGTGGATGTCCGAGAGCCAGATTGCGCGGTAGCGCTGCGTCGGGGCATCGCCCTCGGCCACGGGGCGCGAGGCGGACTCGCTGGTCGGGTGCAGTGCGGAGGGTGCTGCCGTTGCCGAGCTCGGCAGGTCCATCTGCGGCGGCATGAACGCCGCGAAGGCGGCCGACATCTGAAGTGCCACGTCAGGCTTGCCGCGCAGGCGCTGCGCAAGCCTGGAGAAACTACCGCGTGTAGATCGGATGGCTTGAACCATGGCGGCCCCGGTGTCGGCGATGGCTGCATTGGGCCAGCGCGCCATGACGGAGCCATGACGGAAACATGAATGTCACATGAATTCGCCGGACAGTTTCAGCGATCGGTGACGCACGGTGCCGGGGCCGCCACGCCGCGCAGGTGGGCCAGCGCGGCGAGCGTGGCGTCGATCGCACGCGGGTCGCGCAGCAGCGAAACATGGCCGATGCCGCCGAGCGCGATATGGTGGGCGCCATCGAGCCATGCGGTGCCTGCGGGGCCGGCGATCGAATCGTGCCAGCTGAAGACCGAGACGATGCGCGCGCGCATGGCCGGGGATTCGGCGGCCGCCAGTGCCGCCAGCCACGGGCTGCGCCAGCGCATCTGCCGCGCGTTGCGTCCGCCGCCAAGGCGCGCCAGCGCACAGCCATGGTGGGGGCTGCCGAGCGTGACGATGCCGGCGCAGGGCGGCACATCGCTTTCCGCCTCGGCCACGGCCAGTACCTGGGCCGCGCGCGCGGCCAGCCCGCCCATGCTGTGGCAAACCAGCAGCGGCGCCCGGCCGGTGCGCGCCGCGATCTCGCGCACGCGGGCCAGCAGCGGGCGGGCATAGTCGTCGATATCGCCGAGCACCGGCATCAGGTCGATGCCTTCGCACCGGTAACCGGCGGCCGCCAGCGCCGGCGCCATGTCGAGCCAGATGGCATGGTTGCAGCCATAGCCATGGACCAGCAGCACGGGCGGGGCGTCGGGCAGCGGCCGGGCGGGCTGGACAAACGCCAGACGCGAATGGAACGGCTGCAGCCAGTTGAACATGCGGAACACGGCACGGCATTCGGCCAGGTAGCCGCGCAGCGCGGGCACGGCGCCCAGCGCGGGATGCGAAGGGGAGTTCGGCGAAAGCGGCAGGCGGTCGGATGCCGCGATGCCGAAACCGCCGAGCGTGGCGGCAAACGCCAGCGCCACGCCGAGGCCAAAGCCTGCCAGCACCGCCGCCACGGCCGCCGCCACGGCCAGCGGGACGGGCCAGCCGACCCATCGCGCGAGCCAGGCCGCCAGCGCGAGTGCCGCCGTGGCCTGTACCACCACGGCCACGCGGCGCAGCGCGGCTGCCGTCAGGCTCACGACTGCTGCGGACGCAGGTCGGTCAGCCGGGTGCCCGCCAGGCGGTCATGCAGGAACTGCCGGCGCGGATCGAGCCACGCCAGCGACATCCAGATCAGCAGGCCCACGGCCAGCACGCCGAGAAACGGCCCCTTGGTCAGCCCCAGCGCATGGCCCACGGCGGCGGCCGGCGGCAGCCACAGCCACGCCAGCACATAGCGCAGCAGCGCCTGCGTCCAGCCCGGGGCGTGTCCGGCGCGGTTTTCCAGGCGGATGCGCCAGGTCTGCATTGCCAGCGTCTGGCCACTGCGTTGCCAGAACCAGGAGAAATACAGCGCCAGCACCACGAAGATCCACGCCTGGCGGGCGTAGGGATGGTCGAGTCCGGCCTGCTGCAGCAGCGGGCGGGCGCCCACATAGACGGCGCTGGCGAGCATCAGAACGCCGAACAGCAGCACGCCGTCATAAAGCATGCAGAGCAGGCGGCGGCGCAGCGGCGGGGTGCGCGGGGCGGAAGCGGCGGACGGGCTGGGAAAGGCTGGCGTGACGGCGGGCATGGCGCTGGGCGGCGGGGCAGGGGATCGAGCGGCCATTATGCCAAACGGTCCGGGCCAGCCGGGCGTCCGTGTGACTTGCCGTGCCGCTGTACCGGTATTACTGGCGCGGCGCCTCGGACTGCGGGAAGTTCGTCGAGGCTTCGCCGGTGACAGGGGGCGTCAGCGAATCGGCCGTAGCGGCGGCCACCGCCGAAGCGCCGGCGCCCGGCACGGCAGCGGGCGCCACGGGCAGGGCGGGTGCCGACGCGCCCGCCACGGCTTCCGCGGCGGGCGCGGAGGCCGGCGCCGCCTCCGGGTGGCTGGCGGCCTTGCGCGACGGATGGTGAGCCGGCCGGCTGCTCTCCGGCAGCGGACGCTTGCCCGAGGGCAGGGCGCTGACCGCGCCGGGGCGGCCCGGCACCTTCTCGGCGGCCGCCAGCTTTTTCTTCTGGTCTTCCGGCAGTTGCTGGTAGCGATCCCAGGCCTCGGCCTTCTTTTCCTGAGGCAGCGTGCGGGTGATCTGGTAGTTCTCGCGCGCCAGGCGGCGCTGCTGCGGCGTCATGCTGACCCACTCGGCCATACGTTCCTGCAGCCGGGCCTGTTCCTCGGGCTTGAGGCGCGGGTAGAGATCGGCGATGCGCTGCCACTTGCGGCGGTTCAGTTCTGGAATGGTGTCCCATAGCGGCTGCAGCGGGGCGAGCACCTTCTGATGGCCCGGCGACAACTCGGCCCAGGTGGGGCGGGCGTTGACCACGGGCCGCGCCACCGGCTGGCTGGCGCCGTGGCCCTGTGCGCGTGCCGTATCGATCACAGCATCGACACCGAGCGCAGCCACCGCCGAAACTGCAACGCATAGTGCGGCAAACCGGCGGCGCAGCGCGGCGGTCAGAGGGGTGCGGTGCGCCATCACTGATCGTGGTCGCGCTTCAGGAACACGTGGAATCCCTGGTCGGCGTAGGCGGTGGGCGGCAGGTCGTCGAGCAGCATCGCGGCATCGACATCGGCCAGTTCCTCGATGCGCTTCTGCTCCTGCCAGCGGTAGATGCCGAGCAGGCCGGCGCCGAGCGCCACCAGCGTCCAGACCAGGGCGAGCTTGCGCATCCATGCCCCGGCACGGTGCAGCGGGCCATCGTCACCGTCATCGAAGCTGTAGCCGCGCGCGGCGCCCGGCATGGCCAGTTGCGGCACGTGGGCGGGCGCCTCGGCCTTTTTCGCGGCCAGCGCCATGCGCCGCGCGGCGGCCAGCCGTTCGGCAATGTCGTGCGGCACCGCGTCCGCCGAGGCATCGAGTGCCGAGCGGATCTGACGGGCGATGCGCCGTTCGTGGATATCTCGTTCGTTTCTGCTCATAGTCGGACCCCCCGCGCGCGCAAGGCCTGCGCCAGTGTGTGCGTTGCACGGGAACAGTGCGTCTTGACGCTGCCTTCCGAACAGCCCATCACGGCTGCCGTCTCGGCCACGTCCATATCCTCCCAGTAACGCATCAGGAAAGCCTCGCGTTGACGCGTGGGCAGGCGCTGGATTTCCTGTTCGATGATATGCATGACCTGTGCCCGCTCAACCTTGTCGGCGCTGCTTTCGGACATTTCGGTGCCCGATTCGGACACCAGCGTGTCCAGCAGGTCGCTGTCGTCGCCGTCGCGCTCGTCGCGCAGGTTCGAGAACAGCGTGACCCACGTATTGCGCACTTTCTGGCGGCGGAACCAGTCGTGGATGGTGTTCTGCAGGATGCGCTGGAACAGCGGCGCCAACTCCGCGGCGCCCTTGTCGCCATACTTCTCCGCCAGCTTGATCATGGCGTCCTGCACGATATCGAGCGCGGCTTCGTCGTCCCGCACGGCGAACACGGCCTGCTTGAAGGCGCGGCGTTCCACACTGGCTAGAAAATCGGAGAGTTCCTTGTCGGTGGCCATGCAGGCGAAAAGCGGCGGGTTGGGCAGGAATCGAGGGATGACACCGGCAAATGTGCCTTGGAAGTCCTGTGGCACGCCGGAAATGTCTGCGATCCTAGCAAAAAACGGCTGTGCCCGGCCACTGCTGTCTGGATGTGCAGACATGGATGCCTGCCCCTGGCGGGGCGGCTGTCGCGTCCATGCGCCGCACGGGGCGCCGTGGTGCAAAAGTCCATTGTCCGCGCTGGTGCATTGCAGTATCATCGGCGGTTCACACGACATCAGTGGTTGTCTCATCAGACCGCTTATAAGGCGGTCTTTTCATGCAGACGCGCACCGCTTGAACCCGAGCCAAAAGCCCGGCAGAGAGCATCCAAACAATTTTTTGCCGAAAATTGCAAAGGACTGAAATGAACATGCCCAGCGCGGAATTCTCCCACGCAGACAGCAATTCATCCTCCGCTCGCGAAATGATCGGAGCGGAAATCCTCGTTCACGCACTTGCCGAAGAAGGCGTCGAGTACGTCTGGGGCTACCCCGGCGGAGCAGTGCTGTATATCTACGACGAGCTCCACAAGCAAAAGAAATTCGAACACATCCTGGTGCGCCACGAGCAGGCCGCCGTGCATGCCGCTGACGGCTATGCCCGCGCGACCGGCAAGGTCGGCGTCGCCCTGGTGACTTCGGGTCCCGGCGTGACCAATGCCGTCACCGGCATCGCCACGGCCTACCTGGACTCGATCCCGATGGTGGTGATCACCGGCAACGTGCCGACCCACGCCATTGGCCAGGACGCGTTCCAGGAGTGCGATACCGTTGGCATCACGCGTCCCATCGTCAAGCACAACTTCCTCGTGAAGGACGTGCGCGACCTGGCCGCGACGATCAAGAAGGCGTTCTTCATCGCCGCCACCGGCCGTCCCGGCCCCGTGGTCGTCGATATCCCGAAGGACGTGTCGCGCAACGCCTGCAAGTTCGAGTACCCGAAGGCCGTGGACATGCGGTCGTACAACCCGGTCAACAAGGGCCATTCGGGCCAGATCCGCAAGGCCGTGGCGCTGCTGCAGGGCGCCGAGCGTCCGTACATCTACACCGGCGGCGGCGTGGTGCTGGCCAATGCCAGCGACGAGCTGCGCGAACTGGCGGCGCTGACGGGCCATCCGGTCACCAACACGCTGATGGGCCTGGGCGCGTTCCCGGGTTCGCACAAGCAGTTCCTGGGCATGCTCGGCATGCACGGCACGTATGAAGCCAACATGGCCATGCAGAACTGCGACGTGCTGATCGCCATCGGCGCACGGTTCGATGACCGCGTGATCGGCAACCCGGCGCACTTCACTTCCCAGGCGCGCAAGATTATCCATATCGACATCGATCCGTCGTCGATCTCGAAGCGCGTCAAGGTGGATATCCCCATCGTCGGCAACGTCAAGGACGTGCTGCAGGAACTGATCGCCCAGATCAAGGCCAGCGACGTCAAGCCGAAGCGCGAGGCGCTGGCGAAGTGGTGGGACCAGATCGAGCAGTGGCGTTCGGTGAACTGCCTCAAGTACGACCGCGATTCCGAGATCATCAAGCCGCAGTACGTGGTGGAGAAGATCTGGGAACTGACCAAGGGCGACGCGTTCGTCTGCTCCGACGTCGGCCAGCACCAGATGTGGGCCGCGCAGTTCTACAAGTTCAACGAGCCGCGCCGCTGGATCAACTCGGGCGGCCTGGGCACGATGGGCGTGGGCCTGCCGTACGCCATGGGCATCAAGAAGGCGTTCCCGGACAAGGAAGTCGTCACCATCACCGGTGAAGGCTCGATCCAGATGTGTATCCAGGAACTGTCCACCTGCCTGCAGTACGACACCCCGGTCAAGATCTGCTCGCTCAACAACGGCTACCTGGGCATGGTGCGCCAGTGGCAGGAAATCGAGTACGACAACCGCTACTCGCATTCCTACATGACCGCGCTGCCTGACTTCGTGAAGCTGGCGGAGGCCTATGGCCACGTCGGCATGCGCATCGAGAAGACGTCAGACGTCGAGCCGGCGCTGCGCGAAGCGTTCCGCCTCAAGGATCGCACCGTGTTCCTGGACTTCCAGACCGACCCCACCGAGAACGTGTGGCCGATGGTCCAGGCCGGCAAGGGTATCTCCGAAATGCTGCTCGGCGTGGAGGACCTGTGATGCGACACATTATCTCGGTCCTGCTGGAAAACGAAGCCGGCGCGCTGTCGCGCGTGGTGGGCCTGTTCTCTGCACGCGGGTACAACATCGAGACGCTGACGGTGGCCCCCACCGAAGATGCGTCGCTGTCGCGGATGACCATCGTCACCACCGGTTCGGATGACGTGATCGAACAGATCACGAAGCACCTGAACCGGCTGGTGGAGGTGGTCAAGGTGGTCGACCTGACCGAAGGTGCGCACATCGAGCGCGAGCTGATGCTCGTCAAGGTGCGTGCCGTGGGCAAGGAGCGCGAGGAAATGAAGCGCACCGCCGACATCTTCCGTGGCCGCGTCATCGATGTGACCGAAAAGACGTACACCATCGAGCTGACCGGCAACGGCGGCAAGCTGGATGCGTTCCTCGATGCCATCGACCGCACCGCGATCCTGGAAACCGTCCGCACGGGCGGCTCCGGCATCGGCCGTGGCGAGCGCATCCTGAAGGTCTGACCGGCGCCCCCGGCAACAGAGCACGGCCACAAGCCGACAGCAGTATCCCGAAGCGGCGCGGCGCACGTTACCAATAGCCGTAGCGTCCCGCCGCCACCCCTATACGAAGATTTGAGAAATTGAAGGAACCATCATGAAAGTGTTTTACGACAAGGACGCCGACCTCTCCCTCATCAAGGGCAAGAACGTCACCATCATCGGCTACGGCTCGCAAGGCCACGCCCACGCGCTGAACCTGAAGGATTCGGGCGTCAACGTGACGGTCGGCCTGCGCAAGAGCGGCGCGTCGTGGAACAAGGCCGTGAACGCCGGCGTGCAGGTCAAGGAAGTGGCCGAGTCCGTGAAGGGCGCCGACGTGGTCATGATCCTGCTGCCGGACGAGCAGATCGCCGATGTCTACAAGAACGAAGTGCACGACAACATCAAGGAAGGCGCCGCGCTGGCCTTCGCCCACGGCTTCAACGTGCACTACGGTGCCGTGATCCCGCGTGCCGACCTGGACGTGATCATGATCGCCCCGAAGGCCCCGGGCCACACGGTGCGTTCCACGTACGCGCAGGGTGGCGGCGTGCCGCACCTGATCGCCGTGCACCAGAACAAGTCGGGCGCCGCGCGTGACATCGCCCTGTCGTACGCCACCGCCAACGGCGGCGGCCGTGCCGGCATCATCGAGACCAACTTCCGCGAAGAAACCGAAACCGACCTGTTCGGCGAGCAGGCCGTGCTGTGCGGCGGTACCGTCGAGCTGATCAAGGCTGGCTTCGAGACGCTGGTGGAAGCCGGCTACGCGCCGGAAATGGCCTACTTCGAGTGCCTGCACGAGCTGAAGCTGATCGTCGACCTGATCTACGAAGGCGGCATCGCCAACATGAACTACTCGATCTCGAACAACGCCGAATATGGCGAATACGTCACCGGCCCGCGCGTCGTGACCGAAGAGACCAAGAAGGCCATGAAGGACGTCCTGAAGGACATCCAGACCGGTGAGTACGCCAAGAGCTTCCTGCTGGAGAACAAGGCCGGCGCCCCGACGCTGATCTCGCGCCGCCGCCTGACGGCCGAGCACCAGATCGAGGAAGTGGGCGGCAAGCTGCGCGCGATGATGCCGTGGATCGCCAAGAACAAGCTGGTCGACCAGTCGAAGAACTAAGCAGTACGGGCCAGGGGCGGGCCCGGCCGGCTGGCCGGACACCCGCCACCTGCCACAGCCGCCCAGTCGGGCGCCGGTTTCCCTGCCTATCGGGAGACATTTCGGCGGGGACTGGGCGGCTTTTTGTTATCCTTGTCGGACTTTTTCAGGCGCAGGCCTGATTTTTTCTTATATTTCGCTTCGACAGGCGCGAAACGCGTGCGCGCCATGCGCCGCCCCGGCCTTGTCGACAGGGTTTGCAAAAACCGCGCGACCAACAGAACAATGCTTGCATGAACTATCCTCATCCGCTGATCGCCCGTGAAGGCTGGCCGTTCCTGGCCGGCGCTTTCATCATCTCGCTGCTGGTCCATGTCAGCGCGGGTTTCTGGTGGGCGTTGCCGCTGTGGATCATCACG
This sequence comes from Cupriavidus agavae, assembly GCF_004217045.1. Classification (GTDB taxonomy): domain Bacteria; phylum Pseudomonadota; class Gammaproteobacteria; order Burkholderiales; family Burkholderiaceae; genus Cupriavidus; species Cupriavidus agavae. Next base: position 1,901,656 of record NZ_SGXM01000001.1, on the reverse strand, counting down.
GTTTTCGTGCTGCAGTTCTTCCGTGACCCGCCGCGCCCGATTCCCTCTGCCCCGAACGCCATCCTGGCGCCTGCGGACGGCCGCATCGTCGTGGTGGAAAAGACCATGGACCCGTATGCGGGCCGCGAGGCGCTCAAGATCAGCGTGTTCATGAACGTGTTCAACGTGCACTCGAACCGCTCGTCGCTCGATGGCAAGGTCGAGAAGCTCGAATATTTCCCGGGCAAGTTCGTCAACGCGGACCTCGACAAGGCGTCGCTGGAGAACGAGCGCAACGCGGTAGTGGTGCGCCGCGCGGCCGATGGCCAGCTGGTGACGCTGGTGCAGGTGGCCGGCCTGGTGGCCCGCCGTATCCTGTGCTACACGAAGGTGGGCGACACGCTGTCGCGCGGCCAGCGCTACGGCTTTATCCGCTTCGGCTCGCGCGTGGACGTGTACCTGCCGGTGGATGCCCGCCCGCGCGTGACGATCGGCGAGAAGGTGTCGGCGTCCGCGACCGTGCTGGCCGAACTGGACGTCCAGGGCTGAGCGGCCCCCGAACCGTCAGGACAGGAGACCAGGCATGGGTGCCTTCAACCGACGCAACAAGCGCGTCAGCAGCGGCAACGTGACGCACCTGCGGCCGTTCCGCCATAACCAGCTGCGCAACGAGGCCGACGCCTACGACGCCGACGACGAGCACGACATCGAATACGTGCGCCCGCGCCGGCGCGGCATCTACCTGCTGCCCAACGCGTTCACCACCGCCGCGCTGTTCGCCGGCTTCTTTGCCATCGTGCAGGCGATGAACATGCGCTTCGATGTGGCGGCCATCGCCATTTTCGCGGCCATGGTGCTTGACGGCATGGACGGCCGCGTGGCGCGCATCACCAATACCCAGAGCGCTTTCGGCGAGCAGTACGATTCGCTGTCCGACATGACCTCGTTCGGCGTGGCGCCGGCGCTGGTGATGTACGAGTGGATCCTGCACGACCTCGGAAAGTGGGGCTGGATCGCCGCGTTTGTCTACTGCACCTGTGCGGCGCTGCGTCTGGCGCGCTTCAACGCCAATATCGGCGTGGTCGACAAGCGCTTTTTCCAGGGCCTGCCGAGCCCGGCCGCGGCGGCGCTGATCGCCGGTTTCGTCTGGCTGGCGATCGACAACAAGCTGCCGGTCAAGGAACTGTGGATGCCGTGGGCGGCGTTCGGGATCACGATGTACGCCGGCCTGTCGATGGTATCCAACGCGCCGTTCTACAGCGGCAAGGCCCTGGACGTGCGCTACCGCGTGCCGTTCGGCATGATGGTGCTCGTGCTGGTGCTGTTCGTGGTGGTGTCGTCGGACCCGCCCGTCGCGCTGTTCGGCCTGTTCGTGGCCTATGCGATCTCGGGCTACATCCTGTGGGCCTGGCGGTCCATCCATGGCGATCCCGGCGGCGTACGGAAGCAGCGTGCACTGGGTGCCGGCGGCAACCCCGGCAAGGACAATTAAAGTTTTTCTGATGAAGGGCGCTCTCGGGCGCCCTTCGTTTTTCTGCGCCACACCAAGGAGAATGTCATGGGCATGTTCGACTTCATCAAGGAAGCGGGAGAGAAGCTGTTCGGCAAGGGCGAGGCCAAGGCGGCCCAGGAGGCTGCAAAGGCCGACCCGTCCGCCAGCGACAAGGCCGAGGCCGCCAACCGTGCCGCCGGCGACGCCATCGAGGCGTATATCGCGCAGATGGGCCTGAGCGCGACGGGACTGACCGTGACCGTGGACGGGTCGCAGGGCAAGGTGACCGTGTTCGGCGTTGCACCGGACCAGGCCACGCGCGAGAAGATCATTTTGTGCGCCGGCAACGTGGAGGGCGTGGAATCGGTGGAGGACAAGATGTCGGTCAACGTGGAGACCGCCGAATCCCAGTGGCACACCGTGGTCAAGGGCGACACACTCTGGGCCATCTCGCAGGCCGCCTACGGCAATGGCGCCGAGTACAACAAGATCTTCGAGGCCAACAAGCCGATGCTGACGCACCCGGACAAGATCTATCCGGGCCAGAAGCTGCGCATCCCGCCGAAGTGATTGGCTGAGCGGTAGCCTCCGGTTCGCGGCTGGCCCCCGGGAAACGCCCCGGTTGCAAGCCTGCTGCAAACCGGCTATAGTCGCCGACATGATTTCGCGCCAGATCCTCATCGCCCGCACCGCACTAGGTGGCCTACTAGGCCGTCAGGTCGGGTTGCGCGCGCGCTAAGGGATCGTCGTTTCGCCCTAGCGCGGAAATCACCAGGATTTTCAAACGCCCCGGCCTGCATCGATGCACGCCGGGGCGTTTTGCATTCCGACCGAATGCCCGGTGTACGGAATGCGGGTCGTCGGCAGATACGGCACACACAGCACATAAGGCACAGCCCAGGAGCTCCACAAATGTCTGACAAACTCATCATTTTCGACACCACCTTGCGCGACGGCGAGCAGTCGCCCGGTGCCTCCATGACCCGCGAGGAGAAGATCCGCATCGCGCGCCAGCTGGAGCGCCTGAAGGTCGATGTGATCGAGGCCGGCTTTGCGGCCAGCTCCAATGGCGACTTCGAGGCCATCCGCTCGATTGCCCAGGTGGTCAAGGATTCGACGATCTGCTCGCTGGCCCGCGCCAACGACAAGGACATCGCCCGCGCAGCCGAGGCGCTCAAGCCCGCCAACTCGTTCCGGATCCATACGTTCATCGCCACGTCGGCGCTGCACATGGAGAAGAAGCTGCGCATGACGCCCGATCAGGTGTACGAACAGGCCCGCCTGGCCGTGCGCTTTGCCCGCCAGTTCACCGACGACATCGAATTTTCGCCAGAAGACGGCAGCCGTTCGGACATGGATTTCCTGTGCCGCGTGCTCGAAGGCGTGATCGCCGAAGGCGCCACGACGATCAACCTGCCGGATACCGTGGGCTACGCCGTGCCGGAAGGCTATGCCGAACTGATCCGCTCGGTGCGCGAACGCATTCCGAATTCGGACAAGGCGGTATGGTCGGTGCACTGCCATAACGACCTCGGCATGGCCGTGGCCAACTCGCTGGCTGCCGTGAAGCTTGGCGGTGCCCGCCAGATCGAATGCACGATCAACGGCCTGGGCGAGCGCGCCGGCAATACCAGCCTCGAAGAGGTGGTGATGGCCGTCAAGACGCGCCGCGACTACTTCAATATGGATGTCGGCATCGACACCACGCAGATCGTGCCGGCCTCGAAGCTGGTGTCGCAGGTGACCGGCTTCGTGGTGCAGCCGAACAAGGCCGTGGTGGGCGCCAACGCCTTCGCGCACGCCTCGGGCATCCACCAGGACGGCGTGCTCAAGGCGCGTGATACCTACGAGATCATGCGGGCCGAGGACGTGGGCTGGACCGCCAACAAGATCGTGCTGGGCAAGCTCTCGGGCCGCAACGCGTTCAAGCAGCGCCTGCAGGAACTTGGCATCGCGCTCGACAGCGAGGCGGAAGTCAACGCCGCGTTCACGCGCTTCAAGGAACTGGCAGACCAGAAGGCCGAGATCTTCGACGAAGACATCATGGCGATCGTGTCCGACGAGGAGCAGGAGCACGCCAATGAGCACTACCGCTTCGTCTCGCTGTCGCAGCGCTCCGAAACGGGCGAGCGGCCGCACGCCCGCGTGGTGTTCAACGCCGACGGCACCGAGCAGGTGGGCGAGGCCGAGGGCAACGGCCCGGTGGATGCCACGCTGCACGCGATCGAAGGTAAGGTTGGCAGCGGCGCCGAACTGGTGCTGTACTCGGTGAACGCGATCACGGCGGGCACGCAGGCGCAGGGTGAAGTGACCGTGCGCCTGTCGAAGGCTGGCCGCATCGTCAACGGCGTGGGTACCGATCCCGATATCGTCGCCGCCTCGGCCAAGGCTTACCTGGCTGCACTGAACAAGCTGCACGACAAGGCCGTGCAGAAGATCAACCCGCAGATCTGATTCGGAAACCTGCGATGCGCCGGTCGGGCCCAGAAGGCCCGGCTGGCAAGGACCGCCCCCGGCGCTGATCCAGCGCGGCAGGGCGGTTTTTCCGTTTCTCGCGGGGAGAGTGGGGGAGCTAGTCCCGCTCGGCGCGGTCGCGCAGCGGGTCCGGCGTGATCAGCGTCTGCCTTAGCACGCCGGCATCATCGAACATGAAATTGAACATCGAGTACCACTGGTCCTCGTGCAGGAAGCGGTAGCTCCACGCCTCGCGTTTCAGGCGCGGGTAGTACTGGTTGGGTTCGCGCGGCGCGCCGAAGTGCTCCAGCACGTCCTGCTTGGTCCAGACGTTGATCTTGGCCTTGTACAGCTCCGCCGTGGTCAGCATCTGGCGGAAATTGGTCAGCCGGCCTTCGCGGTCGAAATCGGCAGCGTAGGAATATTCGCCCAGCGGTTGCTCCGAGTAGAACCAGCGGGTCGTGCCATCGGCAAGCTGATAGACATCGGTCGGCTTGCCAAAAGTAGCCTGTACGGCGCTTTGTGGCTGGCCGACCAGTTTCAGGCCGGTATTGACCGGCGCCAGCGTCGCGCAGCCTGACATCGTCGCGGCCAGCAGCAGGGCGGCGGCCCAGCGGCGGGCGTGTGGGAAACGGAGGAGAGGGTGTTGCATGGCCATGGCCCCGAGTGTCGTCTGGTGAGATATCCGCAAGTGTAGTGGCCTGACGACGACGATGTGCGCCGGCGGTGGCGTGGCGGGCGCGTTGCGGCATCGGTGGCAACTGCCGTAAGATCGCGCGTCCTGCATTGCGCAGCAGTATTGGAGTGGGTAGATGGTAGGTTTGGTGAAGCGCGGGCTGGGTGCCTGCCTGGGGGCGGCGTTGCTGTGCCTGGCAGCGGGGGTCCAGGCGCAGGCGGAGGGCAAGCCGATCCGGCTCGGCATGATCGATGGCCTCTCGGGGCCGTTCGCCAATGCGGGCGACGCCGTGGTGCGCAACCTGCGGCTGTCGATCGAGCGCATCAATGCCTCGGGTGGCGTGAAGCTGCCCGACGGCCAGCACCCGCTGGAGTTGGTGACGTTCGACAGCAAGGGCAATGTCGACGAGAGCCTGATCCAGTTCCGGAGCCTGGTGGACAAGCGCATCCCGTTCGTGCTCCAGGGCAACAGTTCGGCCGTGGCCGGCGCGCTGGTGGCGGCCATCAATCGCCACAACCAGCGCCAGCCCGACGCCCGCGTGCTGTTCCTGAACTACTCCGCCGTCGATCCCACGCTGACCAACGAGAATTGCAGTTTCTGGCATTTCCGGTTCGACGCGAGCTCGGACATGCGCATGCAGGCGCTGACCGAGGCCATCCGGGGCGAACACGGGGTGCGCAAGGTCTACCTGATCGACCAGGACTACAGCTTCGGCCATCAGGTGGCGCGTTCGGCACGTGAGATGCTGGCCGCCAAGCGGCCCGATATCCAGATCGTGGGCGACGAGTTCCATCCGATCGGCAAGATCAAGGACTTCGCGCCTTATATCGCCAAGATCAAGGCCAGCGGCGCCGACGCCGTCATTACCGGCAACTGGGGCAACGACCTGACGCTGATGGTCAAGGCCGCACGCGAAGGCGGGCTCTATGCGCGCTTCTATACCTTCTACGGCAATGGCCTAGGCGCCCCGGCGGCAATGGGCGACGCCGGCGTGGGCCGCGTGCTGGCGGTGGCCGAATGGCACCCGAACGTGGGCGGCGCGGCCTCCGACGCGTTCTACCAGTCGTTCCGCGCCCGCTATCCGGACCCGCGCGACGATTATGTCCACCTGCGCATGCAGATGATGGTGGAGATGCTGGCGCGCGCCATCGAGCAGGCCGGTTCCACGGACGCCGTGGCCGTGGCCTACGCGCTGGAAAACATGCGGTTCACGAACGGCTTCCACGACGCGACGGTTCGGGCCGACGACCACCAGGTACTGCAGCCGCTATACGTCTCGGCAATGGCCCGGCAGGGCGGCGCGGTGCGCTTCGACAACGAAGGTTCGGGCTATGGGTTCCGGACGGTGAAGAAGCTCAAGACCGCCCAGACCACGCTGCCCACCACGTGCCGCATGGAGCGCCCGGCGGCGCGCTGACCGCGGTGGCACCGCCCGATGTCGCGGACGGGCCGTTTTGGGCTATAATGCGCGGCTGTCGTCCGTTCCCGGGCGGCGGTTGCCAAGTTCCGACAAGGCACGACGCAGGCGGCACATTCCGTGCTGCAGCGTTCGCAAGTAAAAGGAAATCGTCATGGCATTTGCCGAAATCAACAAGACCGAAGTCATCCAGAAGTTCGCCCGCGGCGCCAACGACACGGGTAGCCCCGAAGTCCAGGTCGCTCTGCTGACCACCCGCATCAACGAACTGACCCCCCACTTCAAGGCCAACATGAAGGATCACCACAGCCGCCGCGGTCTGCTGCGCATGGTGAGCCGCCGTCGCCGTCTGCTGGACTACCTTAAGGCCCGCGACGCCGACCGTTACCGCGCCCTGATCGAAGCCCTGGGCCTGCGCAAGTAAGGTCCGCGGATGGCAGCACGGGTCCTGCGTCAGTGGTTCGCGCACGATTTCACGTGAGGCCGCAATGCCTGCGTCAGCTCTGCTGAGGCAGGCATTTTGCTTTTCTGGCCGGGTGGTTTGCGCTGCCCGGTTGGCATTGAAGTGGTAATTGCGTCACTATTCGGCTGGGCCCGAGCGCCTGGCGCCGTTGCATCGAGCGATGCGACGGAGTAAGTTACCTCGCTCTTTATCGTGCTTTAACAAGCTTCGTGACACCGGAGCCGGCCAAGGAAACGGGGTTTTGTGTCATTCCATCGCGCGCGCATCGTCATCGTACGGATTTCCCGAACGGTGGCGCGATGGAATGGCATAGCACTTCCCTGAGACTGCGGTCCGGAGCGACTCCGGCAGTTCGCCTGCCGCTGCGAGCGCAGGCGCCAGCTGGCCGTATCGGTATTGACGGCCGGCAAAGCAAGTAATCAAGGAACGCTCATGACCATGTTCAACAAGATCGTCAAGGAATTCCAGTGGGGCCAGCACAAGGTCCGCATGGAAACCGGCGAAATCGCCCGCCAGGCGTCTGGCGCCGTGATCGTCGATATCGAAGACACCGTGGTGCTGGCCACCGTGGTGGCAGCCAAGAGCCCGAAGGCGGGCCAGGACTTCTTCCCGCTGACCGTCGACTACATCGAGAAGACCTACGCCGCCGGCAAGATCCCGGGTGGCTTCTTCAAGCGCGAAGGCCGTCCGTCGGAAAACGAAACGCTGACGTCGCGCCTGATCGACCGTCCGCTGCGTCCGCTGTTCCCGGAAGGCTTCTACAACGACGTGCAGGTGGTGATCCACGTGCTGTCGATCAACCCGGAAGTGCCGGCCGACATCCCGGCGCTGATCGCCTCGTCGGCCGCGCTGGCCGTGTCGGGCATCCCGTTCAACGGCCCGGTGGGCGCTGCCCGCGTGGGTTACAAGGACGGCCAGTACCTGCTGAACCCGACCCGCTCGCAGATCGCCACGTCGGACCTGGACCTCGTGGTCGCCGGTACCGAGCGCGCCGTGCTGATGGTGGAATCGGAAGCCAAGCAACTGTCGGAAGACGTGATGCTGGGCGGCGTGGTGTTCGGCCACGAGCAGTCGCAGGTCGCCATCAACGCGATTCACGAACTGGTGCGTGAAGGCGGCCGTCCCGAGTGGGAATGGGCCCCGGCAGCCAAGAACGAAGCCCTGATCGCCAAGGTGAGCGAGATTGGCCTGCCGCTGCTGCAGGAAACGTATCAGCTGCGCCAGAAGTCGGCCCGCAGCGCCAAGCTCAAGGAAGTCTACGCCACCGTGCAGGCCAAGCTGGCCGAGGCCGGTGTCGAGGCCGAGAAGGTCGAAGTCGGCAACATCCTGTTCGACCTCGAGGCAAAGATCGTGCGTGGCCAGATCCTGGCCGGCGAGCCGCGTATCGACGGCCGCGACACGCGCACCGTGCGCCCGATCGAGATCCGTTCGTCGGTGCTGCCGCGCGCCCACGGTTCGTCGCTGTTCACGCGTGGTGAAACCCAGGCGCTGGCCGTGGCCACGCTGGGCACCAAGAGCGACGAGCAGATCATCGACGCACTGGCCGGCGAGTACCGCGACCGCTTCATGCTCCACTACAACATGCCTCCGTTCGCCACCGGCGAAACGGGCCGCGTGGGCAGCCCGAAGCGCCGTGAAATCGGCCACGGCCGCCTGGCCAAGCGCGCACTGATCCCGGTGCTGCCGAAGGAAGACGAATTCGCCTACACGATCCGCCTGGTCTCGGAAATCACCGAGTCGAACGGTTCGTCGTCGATGGCTTCGGTCTGCGGCGGCTGCCTGGCACTGATGGACGCCGGCGTTCCGGTCAAGGCGCACGTGGCCGGCGTGGCCATGGGCCTGATCCTGGAAGGCAACAAGTTTGCCGTGCTGACCGACATCCTGGGCGACGAGGACCACCTCGGCGACATGGACTTCAAGGTGGCGGGTACCGATACCGGTATCACGGCACTGCAGATGGACATCAAGGTGCAGGGCATCACCAAGGAAATCATGCAGGTGGCGCTGGCGCAGGCCCGCGAAGGCCGCATGCACATCCTGGGCAAGATGCAGGACGCCATGGGCCATGCCCGCACGGAACTGTCGGCGCACGCACCGCGCATGATCACGATGAAGATCCATCCGGACAAGATCCGCGAAGTGATCGGCAAGGGCGGCTCGACGATCCAGGCGCTGACCAAGGAAACCGGCACGACCATCGACATCCAGGAAGACGGCACGATCACGATCGCGTCGACCTCGACCGACGGCATGGCCGAAGCCAAGCGCCGCATCGAGGGCATCACCGCGGAAGCCGAAGTGGGCAAGATCTACGCCGGCACCGTGCTGAAGCTGCTGGACTTCGGCGCCATCGTGAACATCCTGCCGGGCAAGGACGGTCTGCTGCATATCTCGGAGATCGTCAACGAGCGCGTCAAGGACATCAAGGACTGGCTGAAGGAAGGCCAGCAGGTGCGCGTGAAGCTGATCCAGGCCGACGAGAAGGGTCGTCTGCGCCTGTCGCTGAAGGCTGCGCTGGCGGAAGAGGGCGGCAGCATCAGCCCGATCAACCCGCAGGGCGACAGCTCGGCCGCACCGGAACAGCAGCAGTAAGCTGATTTTCGCGGCGGTAGTAGCGATGAAAGCGGCTGGCGATGTCCAGCCGCTTTTTTGTTTACACTGCCGGTCAGTCATTTTTCCGTGTGCCGCGCGCCGAGTGCCAAGCCCGCGCGTGCATCGATCCCGCCATTCATAAGGAGACATCATGAAAGCCATCGAGATCCGCGAGTACGGCGGCCCCGAGGTCCTGCAACCCGCGCAGCGTCCCGACCCGGAGCCGAAGGCCGGCGAGATCCTGATCCGCGTTGCGGCGGCCGGCATCAACCGCCCCGACGTGTTCCAGCGCACCGGCAACTATCCCGTGCCGCCGGGCGCCTCGGATCTGCCGGGCCTCGAAGTGGCCGGGGTGGTGGTGGGCGGTGACCTGTCGAACGCGGCCAACCGCTTTGGCCTGAAGGTGGGCGACCGCGTCTGCGCGCTGGTGCAGGGCGGCGGCTACGCGGAGCTGTGCACCGCGCCGGTCGAGCAGTGCCTGCCGGTGCCCGAGGGCCTCAGCGACATCGAGGCGGCGGCGCTGCCCGAAACGTTCTTCACGGTCTGGAGCAATGTGTTCGACCGTGGCCTGCTGGGCAAGGGCCCGCGCGGCGCGGCGGAAACGCTGCTGATCCAGGGCGGTTCCAGTGGCATCGGTACCACGGCCATCCAGGTGGCCAAGGCGATGGGCTTCAAGGTGTTTGTCACGGCGGGCAGCGACGACAAGTGCAAGGCGTGCGAGGAGCTGGGCGCGGATCGGGCGATCAACTACAAGACGCAGGACTTCGCGGCCGAGGTCAAGAGTTTGACCGGGGGCAAGGGCGTCGACGTGATCCTCGACATGGTGGTGGGCTCTTACCTGGCCCGCGAACTGTCGTGCATCGCCGACGATGGCCGCATCGTGATCATCGCGCTGCTGGGTGGCGGCAAGGCCGAGATTCCGCTTGGTGACATCCTGCGCCGGCGCATCACGATCACCGGCTCCACGCTGCGTCCGCGCCCGGCGTCGTTCAAGGGCGCCATCGCCCAGGCGCTGCACCAGAACGTGTGGCCGCTGCTGGCGGCCGGCAAGATCAAGCCCGTGATCCACAAGGTGTTCCCGGCCGAGCAGGCCGCCGATGCTCATCGCCTGATGGAGTCGAGCGAACATATCGGCAAGATCGTGCTGACCTGGTGATCGGCCCGGCGCGCGGACGGGCGGCGATTGTCTGCCGCGCGCTGGCCGCAACCCCTTGACCACGCTACAATAGCGGGTTTGATTTTCGAGGGGGACCGTTGTGAGACAAAAGCTGGTCATCGGCAACTGGAAGATGCACGGCAGCCTGGCCGCCAACGCGGCGTTGCTGGAAGGCATCAAGGTCGCGCCCGCCAAGGCGAAGCTGGCGGTCTGCGCGCCGTTTCCTTATCTTGCCCAGTGCCAGTCGCTGCTCACGGGTTCCCAGGTGGCCTGGGGTGCGCAGGATGTGTCGGCGGAGGCGCGCGGCGCGTTCACCGGCGAGACCGCTGCGCCGATGCTGGCCGAGTTCGGCTGCACCTATGCGCTGGTGGGTCACTCGGAGCGCCGGACCTATCACGGCGAGACTGACGCCACCGTAGCTGCCAAGGCCCTGCGTGCGCTGGAATCCGGCCTCGTGCCCGTGGTCTGTGTCGGCGAGACCCTGGCCGAGCGCGAAGCCGGCCAGACCGAAGCCGTGGTGGGCCGCCAGTTGCAGGCTGTCATCGATGCGCTGTCTATCGAGCAGCTTGGTCGGATTGTTCTGGCCTATGAGCCTGTCTGGGCCATCGGCACGGGCAAGACCGCGTCGAGCGAGCAGGCCCAGGCCGTGCACGCTGCGCTGCGCGCCCAGGTGGCTTCGCGCGACGCGGGCGTGGCGCAGGGCCTGGCCATCCTGTATGGCGGCAGCGTCAAGCCTGACAACGCCGCAGAACTGTTTTCGATGTCCGATATCGACGGGGGCCTGATTGGCGGCGCCTCGCTGAAAGCGGATGATTTCCTCGCCATCGGCAATGCCTGAATGCCGGATGCGACTGTCTGATCAGGCAAGTACGAAACGAATTTAACCAAATGGCAATCTTCAAGACTTTGTTGGTCGTTGTGCAGGTACTGTCCGCGCTTGGCGTGATCGGCCTCGTCCTGCTGCAGCATGGCAAGGGCGCGGACGTCGGTGCGGCGTTTGGCTCGGGTGCGTCGGGCAGTCTGTTCGGCGCCTCGGGCTCGGCCAACTTCCTGTCGCGTACCACGGCCGTCCTCGCAGCGCTGTTTTTCGCGTGCACGCTGGGCCTGACGTTGCTTGGCAACTACAAGCCCCAGGCCTCGCTTGGCGTCATGGGCGCCGCACAACAACCGGCGCCGGCCTCGGCTGCGGCAGCTTCGGCGCCGGCAGCCAATGGCGCCTCGGTGCCGGGCGCGCCCGCTGTCCCCAAGTAAGTCCGGATAGCGCGCAATAATCGAACAGTGTGTTCGCGGATTCCTGATTTTATTTGTGGTTGTGCATTGAACAAATCGGGAATCATGAGTTAGAATGCAAGGCTTGAAACGATTCCCCAGCGCGGGGCGAAAGCCAGAGGACAGACTTCTCTGACCACGCTTCGTAGGGCCTCAAAACCCGGCGCAAGGCAATATTGTTTCTCCCCCAGCCGACGTGGTGAAATTGGTAGACACGCTATCTTGAGGGGGTAGTGGCGAAAGCTGTGCGAGTTCGAGTCTCGCCGTCGGCACCAAAAAACTTGATCGGGAGTCCCGTGCATGTCCATTGACGAAGATGGGCGTGTGGGGCTGTCCGGCAGTCCGCAAGGCGGCGCCGTAGCTAAGACGGGATGGCGCCTGGGGTGGGCAACAGGACGCCGCTAGCTGGTGCTGTTGACAACATTCCAGATAAGGCTGGCCGTACCTTGACTCTCGAAGCCTACTTCCCCGTCCTCATCTTCATCCTCTTTGGCGTCGTGCTCGGTGGAGTACTGATGTCCATCGGTCGGATCCTCGGTCCCTACAAGCCTGACGCAGCGAAGCTCTCGCCCTACGAGTGCGGCTTCGAAGCGTTCGAGGATGCGCGCATGAAATTCGATGTGCGCTACTACCTCATCGCCATCCTCTTTATCCTGTTCGATCTCGAAACTGCCTTCCTGTTTCCGTGGGGCGTTGCCCTCAAGGACATCGGCTGGCCGGGATTCATCGCCATGGGCGTGTTTCTGCTGGAATTCATCGTGGGCTTCGTCTACATCTGGAAAAAGGGCGCGCTCGATTGGGAGTGATGTGAAATGGCAATCGAAGGCGTTCTCAATGAAGGCTTTGTCACGACGACCGCTGACAAGCTGATCAACTGGACCCGCACGGGTTCCCTGTGGCCCATGACGTTCGGTCTGGCCTGCTGTGCCGTGGAAATGATGCACGCCGGCGCCGCCCGCTACGACATGGACCGTTTCGGCGTGATCTTCCGCCCGTCGCCGCGTCAGTCCGACGTGATGATCGTGGCCGGTACGCTGTGCAACAAGATGGCTCCGGCGCTGCGCAAGGTCTACGACCAGATGGCGGAACCGCGCTGGGTGATCTCGATGGGTTCGTGCGCCAACGGCGGCGGCTACTACCACTACTCGTATTCGGTGGTGCGTGGCTGCGACCGCATCGTGCCGGTCGACATCTATGTTCCGGGCTGCCCGCCGACGGCGGAAGCGCTGATCTACGGCGTGATCCAGCTCCAGAACAAGATCAAGCGCACCAACACCATCGCGCGCAAGGGCTGACATGGCGAATCTCGATACCCTCAAGGCCGCGCTCGAGAAGGTGCTGGGCAAGCGTGTACAGAATCTGAGCCAGGCGAACGGCGAACTGACGCTGATCGTCAAGGCTGCCGACTACCTCGACGTGGCGCTGCTGCTGCGCGACGATCCGTCGCTGCGCTTCGAGCAGGCGCTCGATCTCTGCGGCGTCGATTACTCCGAATACGCCGAAGGCACCTGGGACGGCCCGCGCTTTGCCGCGGTCACGCACCTGCTGTCGGTCACGCACAACTGGCGCCTGCGCCTGCGCACGTTCGCCCCGGATGACGACATGCCCGTGCTGCCGTCGCTGGTGGACGTCTGGAACTCTGTGAACTGGTTCGAGCGCGAAGCGTTCGACTTCTACGGCATCGTGTTCGAAGGCCACAACGACCTGCGCCGCATCCTGACCGACTACGGTTTCGTCGGCCATCCGTTCCGCAAGGACTTCCCGGTCTCGGGCTACGTGGAAATGCGTTACGACCCGGAGCAGAAGCGGGTCATCTACCAGCCGGTGACGATCGAGCCGCGCGAAATCACGCCCCGCGTGATCCGCGAGGACAAATACGGCGGCACGCAGCACTGAGAACGGCGTCATGGCAGATATCAAAAACTACACCCTGAACTTCGGCCCCCAACACCCTGCAGCCCACGGCGTGCTGCGCCTGGTGCTTGAGCTGGACGGCGAAGTCATCCAGCGCGCCGACCCCCACATCGGCCTGCTGCACCGTGCCACCGAGAAGCTGGCCGAGCAGAAGACCTGGATCCAGAGCGTTCCGTACATGGACCGTCTCGACTACGTGTCGATGATGGTCAACGAACATGCGTACGTGATGGCCATCGAGCGCATGCTGGGCCTGGAAGTGCCGGTGCGCGCGCAGTACATCCGCGTGATGTTCGACGAGATCACCCGCCTGCTGAACCACCTGATGTGGATCGGCTCGCACGCGCTGGACGTGGGCGCGATGGCGGTGTTCCTCTACGCCTTCCGCGAGCGCGAGGACATGTTCGACATGTACGAGGCGGTGTCGGGCGCGCGCATGCACGCGGCCTACTACCGTCCGGGCGGCGTCTACCGCGACCTGCCTGACACGATGCCGCAATATCGTGCGTCCAAGGTGCACAACGAGAAGGCCATCAAGGTGATGAACGAAGCCCGCTCGGGCTCGTTGCTGGACTTCATCGAGGACTTCACGAACCGTTTTCCGACGTATGTCGATGAATATGAGACGCTGCTGACCGATAACCGTATCTGGAAGCAACGTCTTGTGGATATCGGCGTGGTCACGCCGGAGCGCGCACTGCAGATGGGCTTCACCGGCCCGATGCTGCGCGGTTCGGGCATCGAGTGGGATCTGCGCAAGAAGCAGCCCTACGAAGTGTACGACCAGCTCGACTTTGACATCCCCGTGGGCACGGCCGGCGACTGCTATTCGCGTTACCTGGTGCGCGTGGAGGAAATGCGCCAGTCGAACCGGATCATCAAGCAGTGCATCGACTGGCTGCGCCGCAACCCGGGTCCGGTGATCACCGACAACCACAAGGTGGCGCCGCCGTCGCGGGTGGACATGAAGTCGAACATGGAAGAGCTGATCCACCACTTCAAGCTCTTCACCGAAGGCATGCACGTGCCGCCGGGCGAGGCTTACGCGGCGGTGGAGCACCCGAAGGGCGAGTTCGGCATCTACGCGATCTCCGACGGTGCGAACAAGCCGTATCGCCTGAAGATCCGGGCACCGGGCTATGCCCACCTGGCCGCGCTCGACGAAATGGCCAGGGGACACATGATTGCGGATGCGGTCACGATCATCGGCACGCAGGACATCGTGTTCGGCGAGATCGACCGCTAAGGGATACCCGGAACCTCGGGAAGTATCCCGTCACAGGCCGTTGCCCGGACGACGATCCGGGCGTGTTCGGCCGGCCCCGGCGGTAGCGGTGGCGGCAGGCAGGTGCCTGCAACGGACCGGCAGGTATGCATCATGCATCCGGCCGGCAGGACATGGCAGCGACGGCTGCAAACCAGCGGAGTGGCGCGTGTGCGCGGCTTCGCCGTAGTAATACTGCAATGACCATGCTATCAGCAGAAGCTCTCAAGGAAATCGATCGCGCGATCGCGAAGTATCCGACCGACCAGAAGCAGTCGGCCGTGATGGCGGCACTCGCCGTGGCCCAGGGCGAAGTGGGCTGGGTTTCCCCCGAAGTCATGCAGTTCGTCGCCAGCTACCTGGAAATGCCGCCCGTGTGGGTGGAAGAGGTGGCCACGTTCTACAACATGTATGACACCAAGCCGGTGGGCAAGTACAAGCTCACCGTCTGCACGAACCTGCCTTGCGCGCTGTCTGGTGGCGACCGGGCGGGCGAATACCTGAAGCGCAAGCTCGGGATCGACTATAACGAGACGACCGCCGACGGCTGCTTCACGCTGAAGGAAGGCGAGTGCATGGGCGCCTGCGGCGATGCCCCGGTGATGATCGTCAACAATACCCGCATGTGCAGCTTCATGAGCGACGACAAACTCGACGCACTCGTCGACGAGCTCAAGGCCGAAGCCGCCGCCAAGGGGGACAAGTAACATGACCTCTCTGCACGACCGTCACATCAAGCCGCTGATCCTGGCTGGCCTGGACGGCAAGAACTGGCATCTCGAGGATTACGTTGCGCGCGGCGGCTACAAGCAGCTGCGCCGCATTCTCGAGGGCAAGGTGCCCCCCGAACAGGTGATCGCGGACGTGAAGGCGTCCGGTCTGCGCGGCCGCGGTGGTGCGGGCTTCCCCACGGGCCTGAAGTGGAGCTTCATGCCGCGTACGTTCCCGGGCCAGAAGTACCTGGTCTGCAATACCGACGAGGGCGAGCCGGGTACGTTCAAGGACCGCGACATCATCCGCTACAACCCGCATTCGCTGATCGAGGGCATGGCCATCGGCGCGTATGCGATGGGTATCACCGTGGGCTACAACTACATCCACGGCGAGATCTGGAACGAGTACAAGATCTTCGAGGAAGCCCTCGAAGAGGCACGCCGTGCCGGTTTCCTCGGTGACAACATCCTGGGTTCGGGCTTCAACTTCCAGCTGCATGCGCACCATGGCTATGGCGCGTACATTTGCGGCGAGGAAACGGCGTTGCTCGAATCGCTGGAAGGCAAGAAAGGCCAGCCGCGCTTCAAGCCGCCTTTCCCGGCGAGCTTCGGCCTGTATGGCAAGCCGACCACGATCAACAACACCGAGACGTTTGCCGCGGTGCCGTTCCTGCTGGAAATCGGCCCCGAGGAATATCTGAAGATGGGCAAGCCGAACAACGGCGGCACCAAGATCTTCTCGATCTCCGGTGACGTCGAGCGTCCGGGCAACTACGAAATCCCGCTGGGCACGCCGTTCTCCACGCTGCTGGAGCTGGCGGGCGGCATGCGCGGCGGCAAGGCGCTGAAGGCGGTGATCCCTGGCGGATCGTCGGCGCCGGTGGTGCCGGCCGACCTGATGATGGCCTCGACCATGGACTACGATTCGATCGCCAAGGCCGGCTCGATGCTGGGCTCGGGCGCCGTGATCGTCATGGACGAGACGCGCTGCATGGTCAAGTCGCTGCTGCGCCTGTCGTATTTCTATTTTGAAGAATCGTGCGGCCAGTGCACGCCGTGCCGTGAAGGCACCGGCTGGCTCTATCGCATGGTCAATCGCATTGAACACGGAGAAGGCCGCCAGGAAGACCTGGACCTGCTCAATAACGTCGCGGAAAACATCATGGGTCGCACGATTTGCGCACTCGGCGATGCCGCGGCGATGCCGGTACGCGGCATGCTCAAGCACTACTGGAAAGAGTTCGAGTATCACGTCGAACACAAGCAGTGCATGGTCCCGGCCCATTCCTGAAGCGTGGCAGAACATGGTTGAACTCGAGATCGACGGCAAGAAGGTGGAGGTTGCGGAAGGCAGCCTCGTGATGGAAGCGGCCCGCAAGCTGGGCACCTACATCCCGCACTTCTGCTACCACCGCAAACTGTCCATCGCGGCGAACTGCCGCATGTGCCTGGTCGAAGTGGAAAAGGCGCCCAAGGCGCTGCCCGCCTGCGCCACCCCGGTGACGCCCGGCATGAAGGTCTTCACGAACTCTGAAAAGGCCGTCAAGGCCCAGAAGTCCGTGATGGAATTCCTGCTGATCAACCACCCGCTGGACTGCCCGATCTGCGATCAGGGCGGCGAATGCCAGCTGCAGGATCTGGCGGTGGGTTACGGCGCTTCGGAGTCGCGCTACAAGGAAGAAAAGCGCGTGGTGTTCCACAAGAACGTGGGCCCGCTGATCTCCATGGAGGAGATGACCCGCTGCATCCACTGCACCCGCTGCGTGCGCTTTGGCCAGGAAGTGGCCGGCGTGATGGAGCTGGGCATGCTGAACCGCGGCGAGCACTCGGAAATCACGACGTTCGTTGGCCAGACCGTGGATTCGGAACTGTCCGGCAACATGATCGACCTGTGCCCGGTCGGCGCGCTGACCAGCAAGCCGTTCCGCTACTCGGCCCGTACGTGGGAACTGGCCCGCCGCAAGTCGGTGTCGCCGCACGACGGCGTGGGCGCCAACCTCGTGATCCAGACCAAGAACCAGCGCGTGATGCGTGTGGTGCCGCTGGAGAACGAAGACGTCAACGAATGCTGGATCTCGGACAAGGATCGTTTCTCGTACGAGGGCCTGAACAGCGCCGACCGTCTGACCCGCCCGCTGCTCAAGCAGGGCAACCAGTGGATGGAAACCGACTGGCAGACCGCGCTCGAATACGTGGCCAACGGCCTGGCGAGCATCAAGCGCGACCATGGCGCGGACCAGATCGCCGCCATTGCCAGCCCGCACAGCACGCTGGAAGAACTGTTCCTGCTGGGCAAGCTGGTGCGCGGCCTCGGCAGCGACAACGTCGACTTCCGCCTGCGCCAGGCCGATTTCTCGGCCGCCCTGAAGGGTGCCCCGTGGCTGGGCATGCCGATCGCCGACGTGACCACGCTGCAACGCGCCCTGGTCATCGGTGCCTCGCTGCGCAAGGACCAGCCGCTGCTGGCATCGCGCCTGCGCCAGGCCGTCAAGAAGGGTGCCCGCGTGACCGTGCTGGGCGCCGGTGGTGAAGACCTGTTGATGCCGGCTGCCCGCATCGACGTGGCACCGTCGGGCTGGACCGCCGCGCTGGCAGGTATCGCCCGCGCCGTGGCAACGGCCAAGGGCGTGGCTGCTCCGGCCGGTACCGATGGTTTCGACGGTGGCGACGCCGCGAAGTCCGCCGCCGATGCGCTGATGTCGGGCGAGCGCCGCGCCGTATTCCTCGGCAACGAGGCCGTGCGTCACCCGCAATTCTCGGCGCTGCATGCGCTGGCACAGTGGATCGCCACGGAAACGGGCGCCACGCTGGGCTTCCTGACCGAAGCGGCCAACACCGTCGGTGGTTACATCGCCGGCGCGCTGCCGCAGCAGGGCGGCGCCAATGCGCAAGCCATGCTGGAAGCGCCGCGCAAGGCTTATATCGTGCTGAACGCCGAGCCGGAGTTCGATTCGGCCGACGCCCGCAAGTCGCTGGCCGCGCTGCAGCAGGCCGGTACGGTCGTGGTGCTGTCGCCGTTCCGCTCGGAAGCCGCGCTGCAATACGCCGACGTGATCCTGCCGATCGCGCCGTTCAGCGAGACCGCCGGTACGTTCGTGAACGCCGAGGGCCGTGCCCAGAGCTTCAACGGTGTGGTCCGCGCGCTGGGTGAATCGCGTCCGGGCTGGAAGGTGCTCCGCGTGCTGGGCAATCTGCTTGACGTGCCGGGCTTCGATTTCGAGACGGCCGAGGCCGTGCGCGACGCCGCGCTGGCCCAGCCGGTGGCTGGACAGCTGAACAACGCCACCGATGCGGCGATCCGCGTGACGGCCGCTGCTGCCAACGGTATCGAGCGTATCGCCGATGTGCCGATCTACCACGCCGATCCGATCGTGCGACGTGCCGAATCGCTGCAGCTGACCGCGGCCGCGCGCCGTGCGATGCAGGTGGCGCTGTCGGCCGACCTGTTCGAAAAGCTGGGCGTGCAGGCTGGTGACCCGGTGCGCGTGACGCAGGATGGTGCCAGTGTGGTGCTGCCCGCGGCGCTGGAAAAGACGCTGCCGGTGAACACCGTGCGCGTGCCGGCCGGTACCGTGGCCGCCGCGACGCTGGGTGCGCTGTTCGGCAACGTCGCCGTGGAAAAAGCCATCGACCTGTCGGCCGGCCAGAATGCCGCGGCGACGGCGACCGTATAAGAAGAGCGGGATAGCTACATGATCGATCTCATTACCTCGCAAGGCCAGGCCATCTTCGGCAGCGCTTGGACGCTGATCTGGATCCTGATCCGTGCCGTGGTCATCGTGGTGCCGGTGCTGCTGTGCGTTGCCTACCTGATTCTCTGGGAACGCAAGCTGATCGGCTGGATGCACGTCCGTATCGGCCCGAACCGCGTGGGTCCGCTGGGCCTGCTGCAGCCAATCGCCGACGTGCTGAAGCTGCTGCTCAAGGAAGTCATGTTCCCGTCGCAGGTCAACCGGGGCATGTACCTGGTGGCGCCGCTGATGGTGCTGATGCCGGCCGTGGCGGTCTGGGCCGTGATTCCGTTCCAGGCCGAAGTGGTGATGGCCGACGTGAACGCGGGCCTGCTCTACGTGATGGCGATCAGCTCGGTGGGCGTCTACGGCGTGATCCTGGCTGGCTGGGCGTCGAACTCCAAGTATGCGTTCATCGGCGCGATGCGCGCCGCCGCGCAGATGGTGTCGTACGAAATCGCCATGGGCTTCGCGCTGGTGACGGTGCTGATGGTGTCGGGCAGCCTGAACCTGTCGGCCATCGTGAACAGCCAGAACACCGGCTACTTCGCCAACATGGGCATCAATGCGCTGTCGTGGAACTGGCTGCCGCTGCTGCCAATGTTCCTGGTGTACTTCATCTCGGGCGTGGCCGAAACCAACCGTCACCCGTTCGACGTGGTGGAAGGCGAATCGGAAATCGTGGCCGGCCACATGATCGAGTACTCGGGCATGACGTTCGCGCTGTTCTTCCTGGCCGAATACATCAACATGATCATCATCTCGACGATGACCTCGCTGATGTTCCTCGGTGGCTGGGCACCGCCGTTCTCGAGCGCGCTGACCAATGCGATCCCGGGCTTCTTCTGGCTCGTGTTCAAGGTATTCCTGCTGCTGTCGGTCTTCATCTGGATCCGTGCGTCGTTCCCGCGTTACCGCTATGACCAGATCATGCGTCTGGGCTGGAAGATCTTCATTCCGCTGACCGTGGCGTGGCTGATCATTGTGGCGATCTGGATCAAGTCGCCGTGGAACATCTGGCCGTGACAGGCCTGGCGACGGCGCGCCGCCCGATGGGGCAGGGCGCGCCGCGCGGAAATACTTAGGAAGCAATCGTCATGCTGCTCGCCATCAAGGACTTCTTCAACAGCCTGCTCCTGAAGGAACTCTTCAAGGGCATGGCGCTGACCGGCCGCTATCTCTTCGCCCGGAAGATCACTGTCCAGTTCCCGGAAGAGAAAACGCCGATGTCGCCGCGTTTCCGCGGCCTGCACGCACTGCGCCGCTATCCCAATGGGGAAGAGCGTTGCATCGCATGCAAGCTGTGCGAGGCAGTGTGCCCGGCCATGGCCATCACGATCGAATCCGACGTGCGTACCGATGGCACCCGCCGCACCACGCGCTACGACATCGACCTGACCAAGTGCATCTTCTGCGGTTTCTGCGAGGAAGCCTGCCCGGTGGACGCGGTCGTCGAAACGCATATTCTCGAGTACCACGGCGAGAAGCGCGGCGACCTGTACTTCACCAAGGACATGCTGCTGGCCGTGGGCGACCGCTACGAACCGCAGATCGCCGCGGCCAAGGCCGCGGACGCGAAGTACCGCTAAGCAACCGAAGCTGGGCGGGGTCATTCCCGCCAACGACATTGAATCGGTCCCGCAAGGGGCCAACGGAAGGATGCCGCGCGGCACACGGGTTTCCCACGGGGAGCCCCGGGCAGCGCGGCCCAGAGAGGATCCGATAAGGACCATGGAACTCACGACAGCCATCTTCTACGCCTTCGCCCTGGTGCTGGTGCTCTCCGCACTGAAAGTCATCACGGCGAAGAACCCGGTGCATTCGGCACTGTTCCTCGTCCTGGCGTTCTTCACCGCCGCGGCGATCTGGATGATCCTGAAGGCCGAGTTCCTGGCCATCCTGCTCGTGCTCGTCTACGTGGGTGCGGTGATGGTGCTGTTCCTCTTCGTG
The DNA here is from genome assembly GCF_004217045.1 of Cupriavidus agavae. Taxonomy (GTDB): domain Bacteria; phylum Pseudomonadota; class Gammaproteobacteria; order Burkholderiales; family Burkholderiaceae; genus Cupriavidus; species Cupriavidus agavae. The sequence goes on along the minus strand of NZ_SGXM01000001.1, from coordinate 1,880,586 downwards.
GTGATGATGATCGATATCGACATCGAGCATCTGCGGCGAGATTTCTGGACCTACGTGCCGATGGCCTCGATCGTCGGCGCGCTGATCATCGCCGAGATGGCCATCGTGCTGGTGCGCAATTTCATCGGCACCACCAATGCCGTGGCGGCAGCCGGCTCGCAGGACCCGAACTATTCGAACACCGCGGCGCTGGGCAAGCTGATCTACACCGATTACATCTATGCGTTCGAAGTGGCCGGCATCATCCTGCTGGTGGCGATCATCGCCGCCGTGGCGCTGACGCTGCGTCGCCGCAAGGACGTCAAGGCCCAGGACGTGGGCGCCCAGCTGCGCGTGCGCCGCGACGAGCGCGTGCGCCTGGTGCAAATGCCGGCCGAGGGCCGGGCCGAAGCGGATGCCGCGGCTTCCGCCAACAAGAACTAAGCCCGGAGAACCCCGCTGTGCTGTCTCTCGCCCACTTTCTCGTGCTCGGTGCCATCCTGTTTGCGATCAGCATCGTTGGCATCTTCCTGAACCGCAAGAACGTCATCGTGCTGCTGATGGCGCTCGAACTGATGCTGCTTGCGGTCAACATGAACTTCGTGGCCTTCTCGCACTATATGGGCGACCTGGCCGGACAGGTTTTCGTTTTCTTCATCCTTACGGTGGCCGCTGCCGAGTCGGCAATCGGTCTGGCAATCCTGGTCGTGCTGTTCCGTAATCTGGACACGATCAACGTTGACGACATGGATACCCTCAAGGGCTGACATGAACGTCCACGACAAGAACCAAGACCGCTCCCTGACCGCACACCAATAAGCGTCCTATGGCAACCACGCTCAACCCCAACCTGCTGCTGGCGATTCCGCTGGCGCCGCTTGCCGGCGCCGCGATAGCCGGCCTGTTCGGCACCAAGTTCTTCGGCACGTTCTCCTCCGAGACGCGCGGCGGACGGATCATCGCCCATTCGGCAACGATCCTCGGCGTCGCCATCGCGTTCGTGCTCTCGCTGCTGGTGCTGCGTGACGTCATGGACGGCGCCGGCTACAACGCCACCGTCTACGAATGGATGACCATCGGTACGCTGAAGCTGGAAGTCGGCTTCCTCGTTGATTCGCTGACCGCGATGATGATGGTGGTGGTGACCTTCGTCTCGCTGATGGTGCACATCTACACCGTCGGCTACATGGAAGGGGACCCCGGCTACAACCGCTTCTTCGCCTACATCTCGCTCTTCACCTTCTCGATGCTGATGCTGGTGATGAGCAACAACTTCCTGCAGCTGTTCTTTGGCTGGGAAGCCGTGGGCCTGGTCTCGTACCTGCTGATCGGCTTCTGGTACACGCGTCCGACCGCGATCTTCGCCAACATGAAGGCGTTCCTGGTCAACCGCGTGGGCGACTTCGGCTTCATCCTCGGCATTGGCCTGCTGCTGGCCTACAGCGGCAGCATGAACTACACCGACGTATTCGCCCAGCGCGAGCAACTGGCCGCCGTGATCTTCCCGGGCACCGACTGGCTGATGATCACCGTGGCGTGCATCTGCCTGTTCATCGGCGCGATGGGCAAGTCGGCGCAGTTCCCGCTGCACGTGTGGCTGCCTGACTCGATGGAAGGCCCGACCCCGATCTCGGCACTGATCCACGCGGCAACGATGGTGACCGCCGGCATCTTCATGGTGTCGCGCATGTCGCCGCTGTTCGAACTGTCGGACACCGCGCTGTCGTTCATCCTGGTCATCGGTGCGATCACCGCGCTGTTCATGGGCTTCCTTGGCATCATCCAGAACGACATCAAGCGCGTGGTGGCGTACTCGACGCTGTCGCAGCTCGGCTACATGACCGTGGCGCTGGGTGCCTCGGCCTACTCGGTGGCCGTGTTCCACCTGATGACGCACGCGTTCTTCAAGGCACTGCTGTTCCTGGGCGCCGGCTCGGTCATCATCGGCATGCACCACGACCAGGACATCCGCAACATGGGCGGCCTGCGCAAGTACATGCCGATCACGTGGATCACGTCGCTGGTGGGTTCGCTGGCGCTGATCGGCACGCCGTTCTTCTCGGGCTTCTACTCGAAGGATTCGATCATCGAGGCGGTGGCCGAGTCGCACCTGGCCGGTTCGGGCTTCGCGTACTTTGCTGTGCTGGCTGGCGTGTTCGTGACCGCGTTCTACTCGTTCCGCATGTACTTCCTGGTGTTCCACGGTGAAGAGCGCTGGGGCAAGGCTCACGCACATGACCACCACGACCACCATGACGAGGAAGATGCGCACGGCGACGACCATCACCATGGCCTGGCTCCGGGACAGAAGCCGCACGAGTCGCCGTGGGTGGTGACGCTGCCGCTGGTGCTGCTGGCCATTCCGTCGGTGATCATCGGCGCCATCGCCATCGAGCCGATGCTGTTCGGCGAGTTCTTCAAGCATGGCGTGGCGTTCAAGGACGTGATCTTCGTCGGCGAGAACCACCATGCGATGAAGGAACTGGAAGAAATGTTCCATGGCTGGGTGCCGATGGCGATCCACTCGCTGCAGACCCCGGTACTGTGGCTGGCCATTGCCGGCGTGGTGCTGTCGTGGTTCTTCTACATGAAGCGCCCGGACATCCCGGCGGCGATCAAGCAACGCTTCTCGGGCCTCTACACGCTGCTCGACAACAAGTACTACATGGACGCATTCAACCAGGCCGTGTTCGCCCGTGGCGCACGCCTGCTGGGTACGGGCCTGTGGAAGGGCGGCGACCAGAGCCTCATCGACGGACTGTTCGTCAACGGCTCGGCCCGCGTGGTGGCCTCGTTCGCCGCAGCCAGCCGCTACATCCAGTCTGGCTACATCTACCATTACGCTTTCGCGATGATCCTCGGCATGCTGGTGCTCCTGACGCTGACGATCACTGGCGTGATAGGCACCAAGTGATAGGCACCAAGTAAGGAAAACAAAGAAATGGTTCTGTCTTTCGCAATCTGGCTGCCTATCTTCTTCGGCCTGCTGGTATTGATGTTCGGCTCCGACAACAGCAAGTGCTTCGTGCGCTGGATGTCGCTGTTCGGCGCCATCGCCAGCTTCATCGTCACGCTGCCGCTGGTCCTGCACTTCGATACGTCGACGGCTGCGATGCAGTTCGTCGAGCAGGCGAACTGGATCGAGCGCTTCAACATCGCCTACCACCTTGGCGTGGATGGCATCTCGATGTGGTTCGTGGTGCTGACCGCGTTCATCACCGTGATCGTCGTGATCGCGGCCTGGGAAGTGATCACCGAGCGCGTGGCCGAGTACATGGCCGCGTTCCTGATCCTGTCGGGCCTGATGGTCGGCGTGTTCTGCGCGCTGGACGGCATGCTGTTCTACGTGTTCTTCGAGGCCACGCTGATCCCGATGTACATCATCATCGGTGTCTGGGGCGGGCCGAACCGCGTGTATGCCGCGTTCAAGTTCTTCCTCTACACGCTGCTCGGCTCGCTGCTGACGCTGGTCGCGCTGCTGTACCTGTACAACAAGACGGGGACGTTCGACATCCTGACCTGGCACCAGGCCAAGCTGTCGTTCGAAGAGCAGATCCTGATCTTCCTGGCTTTCTTCATGGCCTTTGCCGTGAAGGTGCCGATGTGGCCGGTGCACACCTGGCTGCCCGATGCCCACGTGGAAGCGCCGACCGGCGGTTCCGTGGTGCTGGCCGCCATCATGCTGAAGCTGGGTGCCTACGGCTTCCTGCGGTTCTCGCTGCCGATCGCCCCGGACGCCAGCCACTACATGGCACCGTTCATCATCACGATCTCGCTGATCGCGGTGATCTACATCGGCCTCGTGGCGCTGGTCCAGGCCGACATGAAGAAGCTGGTGGCGTACTCGTCGATTGCCCACATGGGTTTCGTGACGCTCGGTTTCTTCATCTTCAACGACATCGGTGTCGAGGGCGGTATCGTGCAGATGATCTCGCACGGCTTCGTCTCGGGCGCCATGTTCCTGTGCATCGGCGTGCTGTATGACCGCGTGCACTCGCGCCAGATCGCCGACTACGGCGGCGTGGTGAACGTGATGCCGAAGTTCGCCGCCTTCTCGGTGTTCTTCGCCATGGCCAACTGCGGCCTGCCGGCGACGTCGGGCTTCGTGGGCGAGTTCATGGTCATCCTGGGCGCCGTGAAGTACAACTTCTGGATTGGCCTGCTGGCCGCCACCGCCCTGATCTTCGGTGCAGCCTATTCGCTGTGGATGGTCAAGCGCGTGATCTTCGGCGACATCGTGCACGACCATGTGCGCGAACTGCTGGACCTGAACAAGCGCGAATTCCTGATGCTGGGCCTGCTGGCCATCCTCACGCTGTACATGGGCCTGTACCCGAAACCCTTCACCGACGTGATGCACGCCTCGGTGGTGAACCTGCTGTCCCACGTGGCACAGTCCAAGCTGTAAGCGGGGGAGAGAATAAACATGCAATCGTCCTCTAGCCTGGCCCCGGTGGCGCCAATCATCTTCCTGGCGGTCGCCATCGCGGCGATCAACTGGATCGACCTCGCCCGTGGCAAGAACCGCACGAGCCTGGCCTACCCGCTCTCCCTGCTGGTCACGCTCGTCCTGACGGGCTGGTTCGGCCTGAACGCGGCCAATGGCGAAACGCACTATGCGTTCGCCAACCTGGTCGTGATCGATCCGATGGCCAACGTGCTGTCGGCGTTCTGCGCGCTGGGCATGTTCCTGACGCTGGTCTACACGCGCCACTACCTTGGCGAGCGTGACATGTTCGCCGGCGAGTTCTACATGCTGGCGCTGTTCACGCTCGGCGGCCAGATCGTGATGATCACCGGCAACAATTTCCTGACGCTGTACCTGGGTCTGGAACTGCTGTCGCTGTCCTCGTACGCACTGGTGGCGCTGCGCCGCGATTCGCGCGTGACGTCGGAATCGGCCATCAAGTACTTTGTGCTGGGTGCGCTGGCCTCGGGCTTCCTGCTGTACGGCATGTCGATGATGTACGGCGCCACGGGTTCGCTGAACCTCGGCGAGGTCTTCCGCGTGGTGGAGTCGGGTCGCGTCAATACGACGATGCTGGCCTTCGGCGTGGTGTTCATCGTGGCCGGTCTGTCGTTCAAGCTTGGCGCCGCACCGTTCCACATGTGGATCCCGGATATCTACCAGGGCTCGCCGACCGCCGTGACGCTGCTGATCGCGGCCGGCCCGAAGGTTGCCGCCTTCGCGCTGATCCTGCGCGTACTGGTGGAAGGCCTGCTGCCGCTGGCCACCGACTGGCAGATGATGCTGGTGGTGCTGTCGATTGCCTCGCTGGTGATCGGCAACCTGACGGCCATCGTGCAGACCAACCTGAAGCGGATGCTGGCGTACTCGACCATCTCGCACATGGGCTTCATCCTGTTGGGCATGCTGTCCGGCGTGGTGGCGAACAAGGCGGATGGCGCGGCCAATGCGTACAGCTCGTCGATGTTCTACTCGATCACGTACATGCTGACCACGCTCGGCACGTTCGGCCTGATCCTGGTGCGTACGCGCAAGGGTTTCGAGGCTGAAACGCTGGACGACCTGAAGGGCATGTCGCGCCGCCATCCGTGGTTCGCGTTTCTGATGCTGGTGATGATGTTCTCGATGGCCGGCATTCCGCCGACCGTCGGCTTCTACGCCAAGCTGGCCGTGCTGCAGGCCGTGGTCAAGGCTGGCATGAGCTGGCTGGCGGTGGTGGCCGTGGTGTTCTCGCTGATCGGTGCCTTCTACTACCTGCGCGTGGTCAAGCTGATGTACTTTGATGCGCCGGCCGGCGACGAGCCGCTGGAGGCTTCGGGCGGCGTACGCGCGATGCTCAGTATCAATGGCCTGGCCGTGATCCTGCTGGGTATCTTCCCGGCGGCGCTGATGGGCCTGTGCTACCAGGCGATCCGTGCGACACTGGCGTCCTGACGCAGCAACGTTTTGAGGTGATGCGATGAGTTCCTCGGCAGGCGGTTGGTTTGTCATCTTGCTGGCACTGGTGTGTGCCAACCTGCCGTTCGTCAACCAGCGCCTGTTCGCGGCGGTGGGCCTGAAGTGGGCCCGCAAGCCGCTGTGGCTGCGCCTGGTGGAGCTCTTCACGTGGTACGTGGTGGCCGGCGCGGCCGGTCTTGCGGTGGAAGCCAGCCTTGGCAGCACCTTTGCGCAAGGCTGGCAGTTCTACGCCATCACGGGCTGCATGATGCTGGTGTTCGCCTTTCCCGGCTTCACCTGGCAATACCTGGTCAAACATCGCACGGCCTGACGCGGCCAACTTCCTGACGCCCCGGGACCGTGCCACACATCCGGAGCGTCCATGTCCGACAAGACTACCGCCGCCATTCCCGCCAGCCAGTCCGGTGCTTCCGAGCCCGATGACGGGCATCTGAGGGAAACTCCCGTCGCCTCGGCGACGATCCATCGCGGCAAGTTCCTGACTCTCAAGCAAGACATCGTCCGCCTGCCCGACGGCAAGCAGACCGGCCGCGAGTATGTGCTGCATCCCGGCGCGGTGATGATGATCCCGCTGTTCGACGACGGCACGGTGCTGATGGAGCGCCAGTTCCGCTACCCGGTGGGCGAGGTCATGCTGGAATTTCCGGCTGGCAAGCTCGACCCCGAAGAGGGGGCGCAGCGCTGCGGAGAGCGCGAACTGGAAGAAGAGACGGGATACACGGCACGGCGCTGGGACTACCTGACGCGCATCCACCCGGTCATTTCCTACTCCACCGAATTCATCGACCTCTTCCTGGCGCGCGACCTGACCGCCGGCGCAGCGAAGCTCGATGACGGCGAGTTCCTCGAGACGTTCATTACCCCGGTAGGGCAGGTGATCGACTGGGTGCGCCAGGGCCGCATCACCGACGTGAAGACGATCATCGGCGCTTTCTGGCTCGAGAAGATTGTCTCCGGCGCGTGGCAGCCGGGCGAGCAGTCCGAGCCGCCTTTTCCAGTCGTGCGGGCGAACGGGTGATGCGTCTGGCCACCCGCGGCGCGGCGTCGGTGGCGGGTGGCGATTCACCTTCTCAACTCCCGTCGGGGCAGTTAGCGTCAATGCAGTGTCACGTTGAAACAGGTTTTTTCGTTTTCTAGCATGGGTAGGCGTCGGGCTGCGGTCTGACGGCAGGGGCGCCATACGAGGTGCTCCGGCTCACAGGAGACCCCCATGTTACGCACGACACTCACCGGACTCTTCTCGCTCGGCTTCGCGGTATCGATCTTCCTGGCGCCCTTGTCAGCATCGGCGCAGTCGACGTATGCACGCACCCAGCACCCGATCATTCTCGTCCACGGGGGTCTCGGCACGTCACAGTATCTCGGGCTGGTGAACTACTTCTACGGGATCCCCGAAGACCTCGCCCAGAATGGCGCGGAGGTCTATGTCGTGCAGGTGGGCTCCGTCAACGGCGAGGGCCCTGACCGGCGTGGCGGCCAACTGGTCCAGTGGATGCAGGACTTCATGGTGGTGAATGGTCCCACGCAGTTCAACCTGATCGGGCACAGCATGGGTGGCTTGAGTTCCCGCTATGCCGCTTCCGTGCTGCCGAACAACGTAGTTTCGGTGACCACGATCGGCACGCCTCACAAGGGCATGGAACTGTTCGACCTGGCCGGCGAGCAACCGCCGGCCGTGCTGGCGCTGCTTACCATCGTGTTCAACCTGATCGGTTACGCCATCGACCTGACATCTGGCCAGCCACTCCCGCCCGATGCACTGGCAGCGCAACAGCAGCTGTCCACCGCGGGTTCGGCGGAGTACAACACCGCATATCCCAGCGCCGGCCTGCCGGCCAGTTGTACCGGCCCGACCGGCGAAGTCGATGTCCGCAACGGGCAGCGTCAGCTTCTCTACTCGTGGATGGGGGATGCGGCAGGCACTAACGTACTGGATCCGTCGGATCTCGTATTCATTCCGGTCGGAGCGCTCATCGAGTCCCGCAACGGCGGCAGCCACGACGGCTTCGTCTCTGTCTGCAGCGCGCGGTTCGGCAAGGAGCTCGGCATCTACGACTGGAACCACTTCGACGAGGTGAACCAGATTCTTGGCTTGCGTGGGTTGTGGTCGGCCGATCCCGTGGCAGTGATCCGGCAGCATGCCAATCGCTTGAAACTGGAAGGGTTGTGAGAAGCCGAGGCATGAAGTGGGCGGCGGCTGGAATCGGCTTCGCTGCTGTCTTGCTCTTCGTGTTTGGTGTAGGTGAACCACCTTCCGGGGATGCGGCAGAATCAGCCCGCCCCGGCGTTGGTGTACCAGCACGGATAGAGGCGGCCGGAGGCGAGCCCGATCCGCACCCCACCAGGGCCGGCGCGGATACCGCTGCGCCCGACGGACTCCTGACTGACGCCAACGGACGGTTGCGGATCACGCTGCAAACGCGGCACCTGTTCGAGTACTTCCTGGCGAGCGCCCCCAAAGCCAACCGACAGCACCAGATTGCGCGGCTGGAGGGGCACATCAGGAACGTTCTGGCAAAGCCCGCACCACTTGCCTTTGCCCAGGCGATGGACCTCGCGCAGCGGTTCATCGCCTATATGGACGCGCACGACGCGCTGTTGCCGACCTATGGCTTTGCGCGCCAGGCCGGCGCAGTGAGCACGGCCGATTTGCCTCGCATCGCCGAGTTCCTCAGGGCGAGGTCCGACATGCGGCGCCAGTATCTGGGTCCGGAGGTCGCAAGGGACTGGTACGGGGCAGAGGAAGACCGCGAGCAACGAGTGCTTGCCAGTCTCCGGTCCGGCGAAGGCCAGCAAGTGGAGCCAGCTCCGGTACCGCGGGCCCAGGCGCTGACCCAGCAGCTTCAGTCTCTGCGTGCACAAGGCGCAAGCGCTGACCAGATGCGCGAGTTCCTGCGCGCCAATGTGGGCGAGGATGCAGTGCGCCGCTTCGACGCCCAGCGCCAGGACGACGCGTTCTGGGCCGCCAGATATGAGAACTATCGGGCCGCTGCCGCACATGTCACCAACCACGGCGGACTGGATCCGGACGAGGCCGCTCGGCAACTCGAAGCCGTTCGCAGGCAGCACTTTGCCAATGCAGCGGAGGCCGCGCGCGCGGCCATGCTTGATCGCGACTCCCCGGCAACGGCGCAGGCGCCCCGCCCGCAGTAGCCTGCATCCGTGCGCAGGGCCGATGACCTCAACGGCCCGAATCCTGTAAGCTTGTGTCCGCCAACGGGCCGGGTTTTCCCTCGGTTCAGCGGCTTCCGGCAGCGTTCGCGTCGATATTGTGTCGTCCACGCATCCGCCCGCCGCAAACGGTCACGAAAAAAATTAGCACGACCGTTCACAAAATTTCGATTCACGGCTAACATTGCCCGACGGGCTGGAAAGATCATGAAGGTGCTCGACCTGCGCTGTGCGCAAGACCATCGTTTCGAGGGCTGGTTCGCCTCGGCGGAAGATGCGCAGTCGCAGATTTCACGCGATCTCGTTCAATGCCCGGTCTGTGGCGACCATGCGGTCAGCCGCCTGCCGAGCGCGCCGCGCCTGAACCTGTCGGGTGCGACCGCGAAGCCGGCGCCGGACCAGGGCCGCAAAGGCGGGGAAGGGCAGGCCGACGCGCAGCAGATGATGCAGGCGTTGCAGGCCACCTACCTGAAGGCCGTGCGGCAGGTCATGGCGCAGACCGAGGACGTGGGCGAGCGTTTCGTGGAAGAGGCACGGCGCATGCACTACGAGGAGGCACCGGAGCGCGGTATCCGCGGCTCGGCCACTCCCGAGGATGTGCAGGCGCTGGCCGACGAGGGCATCGACACCTTTCCGCTCATCGTGCCGGATGCATTGAAGCAGACGGCCCACTGAACAAGCATCCTGTGCCCGGTTCTATCCAGCGCAGCGATGCGCCGGGTATAACAAACGGCCGGCGCCCGCCGGCACCACCAATGGAGACGGGCATGGATCTCAACTACTCGGAGGCCGACAACGCCTTCCGTCAGGAAGTGCGCAGCTGGCTCGAGGCCAACCTGCCGGCGGAAATCCGCGAAAAGGTTCTCAACCACCGCCGCCCCAGCCGCGACGATCTGGTGCTCTGGCACAAGACGCTGGCCAAGAAGGGCTGGTCCGCGCCGCACTGGCCGGTGGATTTTGGCGGTACGGGCTGGAACGCCACGCAGCGCCATATCTGGGATGAGGAAAATGCCCGCGTCGGCGCGCCCGGCGTGCTGCCGTTTGGCGTGGCGATGGTTGCGCCCGTGATCATGAAGTACGGCAATGCCGAGCAGAAGTCGTACTATCTGCCGCGCATTCTGGACTGCACCGACTGGTGGTGCCAGGGTTACTCGGAGCCGGGCTCGGGCTCGGATCTGGCTTCGGTGAAGACCCGTGCCGAACTGACCGCCGATGGCAAGCACTACATCGTCAATGGCCAGAAGACCTGGACCACGCTCGGCCAGCACGCCGACATGATCTTCTGCCTGGTGCGCACCGACCCCGAGGCCAAGAAGCAGGAAGGCATCTCGTTCCTGCTGATCGACATGAAGACGCCGGGCATCACGGTGCGTCCGATCATCATGCTCGACGAAGACCACGAAGTGAATGAAGTGTTCTTCGACAACGTCAAGGTTCCGGTGGAGAACCGCGTCGGCGAGGAAAACCGCGGCTGGACGTACGCCAAGTACCTGCTCGGCCACGAGCGCACCGGCATTGCCCGCGTGGGCGCATCCAAGCGCGAACTGGGCTTCCTGAAGCGCGTGGCGCGCCAGCAGGAGAAGAACGGCAAGCCGCTGCTCGAAGATCCGGTGTTCGCCGGCAAGGTGGCCGCGCTGGAGATCGAACTGATGGCGCTGGAGATCACCGTGCTGCGCGTGGTGTCGAGCGAAGCGGCCGGCAAGGGCCCCGGCCCCGAGGCCTCGATGCTCAAGATCAAGGGCACCGAGATCCAGCAGATGCTGACCGAACTGATGGTGGAGGCCGCCGGCCCGTACGCCATGCCGTTCGATCCGGCCTACCTGGAGTGCGAGCAGGCGCATACGGTCACCGGCTACGACGATGCCGCGCCGCTGGCCGCGTACTACTTCAACTACCGCAAGACCTCGATCTACGGTGGTTCCAACGAAATTCAGAAGAACATCATCAGCCAGATGATCCTGGGGCTGTGAGGAGACACGCGACATGAACTTCAATCTCAGCGACGAACAGAAGCAACTGGCTGACGCGATCCGCCGCTTCGTGGAAAAGAGCTACGATTTCGAATCGCGCAAGAAAAACATGAAGTCCGAGCAGGGCTACGGCGCAAACGCCTGGGGCGCACTGGTCGAACTCGGCCTGACCGCGCTGCCGGTGCCGGAAGCGCAGGGCGGCTTCTCGGGCACGGCCGTCGACATGATGGTGGTGCAGCAGGAACTGGGCCGCGGCCTGGTGGTGGAGCCATACCTGGCGACGGTGGTGGGCGCCCAGGCACTCAAGCTGGCCGGCGGCCAGGAAGCCGTGCTGGAGCAGGTGGCCGGCGGCGAGGTGAAGCTGGCAACGGCGTTCGGCGAGCAGCAGTCGCGCTATGAACTGAACAACGTCCGCGTGACGGCCCAGGGCGGCAAGCTCAACGGCAAGAAGACGGTCGTGGTGCACGGCGCCCAAGCCGACAAGCTCGTGGTGTCGGCCCGCACCAGCGGCGGCCAGCGCGACCAGGACGGCATCTCGCTGTACCTCGTCGACACGAACGGCGCCGGCGTGACCGTGCAGGACTATCGCACGCTCGACAACCTGCATGCCGCTGACGTGACGTTCCAGGACGCGCCGGCCACGCTGCTGGGTACGGAAGGCAAGGGCTGGGACGTACTCGAAGCCACGGCCGACTATGCAGCAGTGCTGCTGTGCTCGGAAGCAGTCGGCATCCTCGACACGCTGAACGCCACGACGCTCGACTACGCCAAGACGCGCCAGCAGTTCGGCGTGCCGATCGCGCGCTTCCAGGCGCTGCAGCACCGCATGGTGGAGATGTTCATCCATGCCGAGCAGTCGCGCTCGATCACGCTGCTGGCCGCGGCCCGTTTCGACGAGGCCAGCCCCGAGGAACGCCGCCGCTACGTGTCTGCCGCCAAGGCGCGCGTGGGCCAGGCGGCCCGCTCGGTAGGCCAGGAGGCGGTGCAGATCCACGGCGGCATGGGCGTGACCGACGAAATGCCGGCCGCGCACATGTTCAAGCGGCTGACGTTCATCAACACGACCTTTGGCGATGTGGACCATCACCTGGGCCGATTCGCCAGCCAGCCGGGCTTCCAGGAAGCCGCCTGATCGACAGCCTTGACTTGAACCGCGCCGGAGACCCCGAGCGCGGTTTTTTGCTTTGGAGCCCCCATGTCCGACAAGATGTATTTCGAAGACTACGTCGTTGGCAGCGAGATCCCGCTCGGCAGCTACCACGTCACCGAGGAAGAGATCGTCGCTTTCGCCAGGCAGTACGACCCGCAGCCGTTCCATGTCGACAAGGCCGCCGCCGAGCAGAGCATCTACGGCGGGCTGATCTCGAGCGGCTGGATGACGTGCGGCATCATCATGCGCCTGCTGGTACAGTCGATGGGCGACCGGTCGACCAGCATGGGTTCGCCGGGCGTGGATGAAGTCCGCTGGATCAAGCCGGTCTATGCCGGCGACACCCTGACCGCCGTGCTGCGGATCCTGGAGACGCGGCCCTCGAACTCGAAGCCCGACCGTGGCGTGGTGCTGACCCAGTGGGTGGGCACCAATCAGAAGGGCGAGGTGGTCTGCACGGTCAAGGGCATGGGCATGTACAAGCGCCGCCCGGCGTAGCGTCCTGCCCCCAACAACAAGGAGATAGAGAACATGCGCACCATCGCATCGCTCGAAGAGCTGGAAACCCTTCAGGGCCAGGAAGTGGCCGTCAGCGAGTGGTTCGAGATCACCCAGCAGCAGGTCAACCTGTTCGCCGAGGCCACGGGTGACCACCAGTGGATCCACGTCGACGTCGAGCGCGCCCGGCGGGAGTCGCCGTTCGGCGCCCCGGTGGCCCACGGGTTCCTGACGCTGTCGCTGCTGCCGCAGCTGATGGCCAGCGCGATCCACATGGAAGGCGTCAAGATGGGCGTCAACTACGGGCTGAACCGCGTGCGCTTCACCGCGCCGGTGCCGGTGGGCAGCCGTCTGCGCGGCCGTGTGAAGCTGCTGAAGGTCGAGCGGCTCGACCCGACGCCGAACGGCCTGACCGGCGCGCAGTCGACGTGGGAGGTCACGATCGAGCGCGAGGGCAGTGACCGTCCGGTCTGCGTGGCAGAATCGATCAGCCGGCGCTATTCCTGAGCGTCCAGCATCGGATCGAAACGGGCCGCTAGAACGCGGCCCGTTTCTTTTGTCCAGAAAATTTCGCACTCCGCATCGGATCACAGTGTGACTGTTTCGTCTGCGCTACATCTGTGAACATTGTCCGATAAAAAGAACAGTGTTTCCGATGTGTTTGGGTTTACCCGCAATGTTGCGTTGCGGTACATTCGCGGCCAACGATGTTTTATGTAATGCGATATCCGCTCGGAGACCGTTTTCGCTGCGCTGGCGTAGCGGTCTATAGCAAGCGGTAATCGCGTGGGCATCGTTACACAACGCTTCTCCCGGTGGCTGCTCCGAACCGGGAACGATCGCAGTTCAGGCAGTCGGTTACCTCAGCGCACGCTTCCGCCCCCGGCGTTTCGCGCACGCAGTCGTCAGTTGCTGTCCAAGCCGCGTTCATGGCGTTGCCCGGCCGCATGGTCCATCGCCCCATCCGCATCGCCAGCTTTGGACACGTCCCCGGTTTTCCCCAGCCCAGCCAGCCCGTTGCCCCGTGCAGCAGGTGGCGGTGCCACGCTTGTGCACAGGCGTGGCGCAACCAGACCGTCGTGACATGAAGACACCAACATTGCCGCGCCTGATGCGGTTCCTGCCTTGCCTTGGCCTGCTCCTGCTGGCCGGCTGCGACTACGCCCTGATGAACCCCAAGGGGCAAGTCGGCGTGGACATCAAGGGCATCATCCTGATCGCCACCTGGCTCATGCTGCTGGTCGTCGTGCCGGTCATCGTGCTGATCTTCGTGTTCGCGTGGAAATACCGCGCCAGCAACACCAAGGCCACCTATGACCCCGACTGGTCGCACTCCACGAGGATCGAAGTGGTGGTGTGGCTGATTCCCTGCCTGATCATCATCGCGCTGGGCATCATCACGTGGAAGTCTTCGCACGACCTGGATCCGTACAAGCCGCTGGAATCGAACGTCAAGCCGATCCAGGTGGAAGCCGTGGCGATGAACTGGAAGTGGCTGTTCATCTATCCGGAACTGAAGATCGCGACGGTGAACCAGCTGGCGCTGCCGGTCAACACCCCGGTCAACTTCAAGATCACGTCGGATTCGATCATGAATTCGTTCTTCATCCCGCAACTGGGCAGCCAGGTGTATGCCATGGCCGGGATGGAAACCAAGCTGCACCTCATTGCCAATGAAGCCGGCTCGTACGACGGCATGTCCGCCAACTACAGCGGCGGCGGCTTCTCGGGCATGAAGTTCAAGGCGCTCGCCATGTCGAACTTCGAGTTCGACAAGTGGGTGGAACAGGTGCGCGCGTCCAGCAAGCAGCTCGCTTCGGCAGACTACAAGGTCCTGGCCAAGCCGAGCGAAGCAGAACCGGTGACGTACTTCGGCCGTGTCGAAGACGGACTGTTCACCGGCATCCTGCACCAGTACATGGGCCACGACGGCCAGGCAGTCGCCCGCGAAGGTTTCGATGGCGGTCCGGTCTGCACGTCGCGTAACACGCTCGGCGAAGAGCGTGTGTCCCTCACCACGCCGGCCACCCCGGCCGTGGGCGCGCAAATCTAGGAGCAATGATGTTTGGCAAATTGAGTTTGTCGGCGATTCCGTTTCATGAGCCGATCATCATGGTCACACTGACCTGCGTCGCCCTCGGTGGGCTGGCGCTGCTCGGTGCGATCTCGTATTTCAAGAAGTGGGGTTACCTGTGGACCGAGTGGATTACCTCGGTCGACCACAAGCGCATCGGCATCATGTATTCGCTGGTGGCGCTGATCATGCTGCTGCGCGGCTTTGCCGACGCGGTCATGATGCGTACCCAGCTGGCGGTTGCCACCAACGGCAACACCGGCTTCCTGCCGCCCGAGCACTATGACCAGGTGTTCACGGCGCACGGCGTCATCATGATCTTCTTCGTGGCCATGCCGCTGATGACGGGCCTGATGAACCTGGTGGTGCCGCTGCAGATCGGTGCGCGCGACGTGGCGTTCCCGTTCCTGAACACGCTGAGCTTCTGGCTGTTCGTGGCTGGCGCGATGCTGGTGAACGTGTCGCTGGGCGTTGGCGAATTCGCCAAGACCGGCTGGCTGGCCTACCCGCCGCTGTCGGGCATCGACTACAGCCCGGGCGTGGGGGTGGACTACTACCTCTGGGCCCTGCAGATATCAGGGTTGGGCACGCTGCTGACCGGCGTGAACTTCCTGGTGACGATCCTGAAGATGCGCGCCCCGGGCATGACGCTGATGCGCATGCCGGTGTTCACGTGGACCGTGCTGTGCACGAACGTGCTGATCGTGGCCGCCTTCCCGGTGCTGACGGTGTCGCTGGCACTGCTGGGCCTGGACCGTTACTTCGACATGCACTTCTTCACGAACGATGGCGGCGGTAACGCCATGATGTACGTGAACCTGATCTGGATCTGGGGTCACCCCGAGGTCTACATCCTGGTGCTGCCGGCCTTCGGTATCTTCTCGGAAATCATCGCCACGTTCTCGCGCAAGAAGCTGTTCGGCTACAAGGGCATGGTTTATGCCACCAGCGCGATCATGGTGCTGTCGTTCATCGTCTGGCTGCACCACTTCTTCACGATGGGCTCCGGCGCCAACGTGAATGCGTTCTTCGGCATCACCACGATGATCATCTCGATCCCGACGGGCGTGAAGATCTTCAACTGGCTGTTCACGATGTACCGTGGCCGCGTGGAGTTCACGTCGCCGGTGCTGTGGACGCTGGGCTTCATGGTCACGTTCGTGATCGGCGGCATGACCGGCGTGCTGATGGCCGTGCCGGCTGCTGACTTCGTGCTGCACAACTCGCTGTTCCTGATTGCCCACTTCCATAACGTGATCATCGGCGGCGTGCTGTTCGGCTACCTGGCCGGCGTCACCTACTGGTGGCCGAAGGCGTTCGGCTTCAAGCTGAACGAGCGCCTGGGCAAGTGCGCTTTCTGGTGCTGGCTGGTGGGCTTCTACTTCGCCTTCATGCCGCTGTACGTGCTGGGCCTGATGGGCATGACCCGTCGCCTGAACCACACCGACAACCCGGAATGGACGCCGTGGCTGCATCTGGCCGTGGTGGGCGTGGTGTTCGTGGCCATGGGCATCGGCTTCCAGGTGCTGCAGATCATCGTGTCGATCCGCGACCGCAAGAAGCTGGCCGACGTGACTGGCGACCCGTGGGGTGGCCGTACGCTGGAATGGGCAACGTCGTCGCCGCCCGCGTTCTACAACTTCGCGCACACCCCGGTGGTGCGTGACCTGGACGCGTTCGCCGACATGAAGGCCCGTGGCGAGAAGATCCGCACGGACGGCTTCGAGCAGATCCACATGCCGAAGAACACCGCTGCCGGCTTCTACATGGGTGCCTGGAGCCTGGCGCTGGGCTTTGCGCTGACGTGGCACATCTGGTGGCTTGCCGCCGTGGGCCTGGTCGGCATGGTGGTGGCGTTCATCCGCCGCGCCAACGATGACCACATCGACTACTACGTGCCGGCCACCGAGGTCGAGCAGATCGAAACCCGCTACCAGCAGCGCGTTGCTGCCCAGGGCTGATAACCATGTCGACAGAAGTACTTGACCGCTTCGGGGCGCAAGCCCCCGCGCATGCGCACTCGCACGACGAGTCGCACGACCACGCGCATCACGACACCAGCGAGAACACCGTCTTCGGTTTCTGGCTGTACCTGATGAGCGACTGCATCCTGTTCGCGTGCCTGTTCGCCGCCTACGCCGTCCTGCGCGGCGAAGTGGCAGGCGGCCCGTCGGGCAAGGAGCTGTTCGATCTGAACTTCGTGCTGGTGGAAACCGGCATCCTGCTGGTGTCGTCGATCACCTATGGCTTTGCCATGGTGTCGATGCAAAACCAGCAGCGCGGCCGCGTGATGTTCTGGCTGGCCGTGACGTTCCTGCTCGGCGCGGCATTCATGTGCATGGAAATCTACGAGTTCCAGCATCTGATCCATGAAGGCGCCGGCCCGAGCCGCAGCGCATTCCTGTCGTCGTTCTTCACGCTGGTGGGCACCCACGGCCTGCACGTCGCAAGCGGCATGCTGTGGATGCTGGTGCTGATGTACCAACTGTCGAAGAAGGGCCTGACCCCGGTCGTGACCAAGCGCCTGAACTGCCTGAGCCTGTTCTGGCACTTCCTGGACGTGGTCTGGATCGGTGTGTTCACCGTCGTCTACCTGATGGGAGCAATGTAAATGGCACAGCAACACGCTACGGGCGCCCATGGCGCCTCGCATGGCCACAGCAGCGTCAAGTCGTATGTCATCGGCTTCGTGCTGGCGGTCATCCTGACGGCCATCCCGTTCAAGATCGTGATGGATGGCTCGATGGACCGCGCCACCATGCTCTGGATCGTCCTGGGCCTGGCCGTGGTGCAGATCATCGTGCATCTGAAGTACTTCCTGCACCTGGACGGTTCGGATGGACAGAAGTGGAACGTGATGGCCCTGCTGTTCACGGTCCTGATCCTGTTCATCGTGCTGGCCGGTTCGCTCTGGATCATGCACAACATGAACGCCAACATGATGCCGTGGATGAGCAAGTAAGCATCCTCGCCTCTGCATGAAAAACGGGACCCCAGCGGGTCCCGTTTTTTTTTGCCTGCCGCCGCCGGCAGCGCGAGCCCTGCGGCAGCGCCGATCCGGGGTCGGCAGCTTCAGAGGTACCGCAGGGTAAACGTGGCGAGACCGTCGATCGGGAGGTCGCTATCGATATTCGGCAGATCTGCTTTCTTGTTCAGCGCTGTCTTGATGACCAGTTCCTGGGAGATATTCTGGTGATTCACCGGCGAGGTACCGCTGGTGCCGCTCCAGCTATGCATCCAGGCTGGTCCCATCGCGTCGTTGCTCGAATACGCTTTCCACCCCGTCGATGCCCCCTTCCAGATAGTTGTGACGGTCTTGCCGTCCGCCGTGGCGGTATGCTTCGGCACGATGACGTACGAACCCAGCTTGTTGTTTCCGCTCTTTCCCAGGCCGAAGCCATTGCCGTCGTAGTACGCCGAGGTAATGAAATGCGGGATGCCGCTCACGCTGGATCCGGACCGGGCGTCAGTGAGGCCTACCGCGACCGCCATGCTGGCTTCACAGTCGATGTTCATGGTTAGCGTGGCGTCGTCCAGCCGGGTGAACTCCGAATTCTTCAGATCGAGGGCTTTGACGATGCCCTGATCGACTACCCCATTGTTCGACAGGCTGACGTTGCATGCGGCAGGACGGATCAAGCCGCCCACGCTCAGGTCGGCATTCTCTGCAGCCTGCGCCCCCATTGCACACAAACCGAGCACCACGCCGGCCAGCATTCGTTGTGCGGTGTTCATCGCAATTCTCCTAGTCAGAAACCCCGTACCTCTGTGCGAGGGCTTACGCAGTCAATTCTGGTCGGTCATGCGAAACCTAATAATGGCCGTTTCCTTAAAACGCCAGAAGTGGGGCGGGATGCACCAACTCTGGTGTTGCACAGTCGCGGTGCATCGACGCGGCTGCCCGATGAGCACTGTTCTGGTGCCGCATTGCCGGACGCGAGGTCCGTTCCGTCGCCTGCGGCGCTTCCTCGCTTGCCTGACGTCACGTGCCGGCTTCCGGTCCATTGGCACGCTAGTTGCAGAAGCATCACCCGGGGTGCGTAGTCCCTGCCAAAACACAAACCACACGAACCGGACGAACTGGGAGCTGCAATGAAACGACGTGACATGCTGACGCTGACGGCCGTAGCCGCCGCCGCGATGATCGGTACCAGCCCGCTGATGGCGCAGACCAAGGAACCGATCAAGATCGGCATCCTGCATTCGCTGTCGGGCACCATGGCCATTTCCGAGACGTCGCTCAAGGACGTGGCGCTCATGACGATCGACGAGATCAACAAGAGCGGCGGCGTGCTGGGCCGCAAGCTCGAGCCGGTAGTGGTAGACCCCGC
The DNA here is from genome assembly GCF_004217045.1 of Cupriavidus agavae. GTDB lineage: Bacteria > Pseudomonadota > Gammaproteobacteria > Burkholderiales > Burkholderiaceae > Cupriavidus > Cupriavidus agavae. The sequence goes on along the minus strand of NZ_SGXM01000001.1, from coordinate 1,861,487 downwards.
GTCGAACTGGCCGCTGTTCGCCGAGAAGGCGCGCCAGCTGATCACCAAGGACAAGGTTGCCGTGACATTCGGCTGCTGGACGTCGGTGTCGCGCAAGTCGGTGCTGCCGGTCTACGAGGAACTGAACTCGCTGCTGTTCTATCCGGTGCAGTACGAGGGCGAGGAAATGTCCAGGAACGTGTTCTACACGGGCGCCGCGCCGAACCAGCAGGCCATCCCGGCCGTGGAATACCTGATGAGCAAGGAAGGCGGCGGTGCCAAGCGTTACTTCCTGCTGGGTACGGACTATGTCTACCCGCGCACCACCAACAAGATCCTGCGCGCCTTCCTGAAGAGCAAGGGCGTGGCCGACAAGGATATCGAGGAGGTCTACACGCCGTTCGGCCATAGCGATTACCAGACCATCGTCGCCAACATCAAGAAGTTCTCGCAAGGCGGCAAGACGGCCGTGATCTCGACGATCAACGGCGACTCCAACGTGCCGTTCTACAAGGAACTGGGCAACGCCGGCCTCAAGGCCAAGGACGTGCCGGTGGTGGCGTTCTCCGTGGGCGAGGAAGAACTGCGCGGGATCGACACCAAGCCGCTGGTGGGCCACCTGGCCGCCTGGAACTACTTCATGTCGGTCAAGAACGCCGAGAACGACGCGTTCAAGAAGCAGTGGGCGGCATGGGTCAAGGCCAACAACCTGCCCGGCGGTGACAAGCGCGTGACCAATGACCCGATGGAAGCCACCTACGTGGGCATCCACATGTGGGCGCAGGCCGTCAAGAAAGCCGGCTCGACCGATCCGGACAAGGTGCGCGCCGCCATGTACGGCCAGACGTTCAAGGCGCCCGACGGCTTCACGCTGACGATGGGCGACAACCACCACCTCTACAAGCCCGTGATGATTGGCGAGGTGAAGGGCGACGGCCAGTTCAACGTGGTGTGGAAGACCGCCAAGCCGATCCGCGCCCAGCCGTGGAGCCCGTTCATCGCGGGTAACGAAGGCAAGGCGGACAAGGTCAGCAACTAAGGCATCGCTGCTATCCGTTGCTATTCGCTCCCCTCTCCCATGAAGTGGGAGAGGGGAGAACACCGCGGCAAATTCCACAGACACAAGACGCGAACCATCGCGCTACCAACAGGCTCCTGAATGCACCGACCCGACATCCGTTCATGGCTGCGCGCCATGTTCGCTGTGCTGCTGCTGGCCGCTGCCCCGCTATGGGCCGCCACGCCGCTCACACAGGCTGACCTGAAGCCGCTCGCCGAAGACGACTTCGACGCCAAGACCGCCGCACTCACGAAGATCACCCAGGCGCCGGCGGCGCAGGCCGGACCCATCCTCAAGGCGTTGCAGGACGACGCGCTGCAGTTTGCGCCGTCCGTCGGCATGGTGCGCACCGAGGGCGACAAGACGTTTGACGCCATCACGGGCCAGCCTGTCACGGCGAAGCCCGACGAGCTGGAATCCCTGACCCTGAACAACAGCCTGCGCTCGATCGTCGACAGCGCCGCGAGCAGCCTGCTGCTGCAGTCGCCGGACATCGCCGTACGCACGCAAGCCATCAACACCCTGTTCGACCAGCCCGAGAGCGCCTCGCGTGACGCCGTGGAAGCCGCCCGCAAGGCCGAGGCCGATGCCGCCCTGCGGGCGCGTCTCGACGTGATCTGGGCCAGCACGGTGCTGGCCGAAGGTGCGAGCGCCGCGCGCGACGCCCGGCTGGAAGCGATCCGCCTGCTGGCCAGCGACAGCAATCCGCAATCACGCCAGAAGCTGGCCCCGCTGGTGGAGAAAGATGAGTCCGGCAAGTATCGCGAGCCCGACGAAGGCGTGCGCGTGGCCGCCCAGAAGGCGCTCGACCAGTTGCGCAGCAACGAACGCCGCGCCGAAGTGGTGGGCAACCTGTTCGCGGGCCTGAGCCTGGGCAGCGTGCTGCTGCTGGCCGCGCTGGGCCTGGCCATCACCTACGGCCTGATCGGCGTCATCAACATGGCGCACGGCGAGTTCCTGATGCTGGGCGCCTATGCCACCTATGTGGTGCAGACGCTGTTCCGCGCCTACCTGCCGGCCGAGGCATTTGGCTGGTACCTGGTGGCCGCGCTGCCGGCATCGTTCCTGGCCGCCGGGGCGGTCGGCTTCGTGCTCGAACGCACCGTACTGCGCCACCTGTACGGCCGTCCGCTGGAAACGCTGCTGGCCACGTTCGGTATCAGCCTGCTGCTGCAACAGGCCGTGCGCACGATCTTCGGCGCGCAGAACGTGGAGGTCGCCAACCCCTCGTGGATGAGCGGCGGCTTCGAGGCCATGTCCGGACTGGTGATCCCGTACAACCGCGTGGTCATCATCCTGTTCGCGCTGGCCGTGGTAGCGGTGGCGTGGGCCGTGCTGAACCGCACGCGCCTGGGCCTGTTCGTGCGCGCCACGACGCAGAACCGCACCATGGCGGCCTGCGTGGGCGTGCGGACCTGGAAAGTGGACAGCTACGCGTTCGCGTTCGGCGCCGGCATCGCGGGCCTCGGTGGCTGCGCGCTGTCGCAGATTGGCAATGTGGGGCCCGACCTCGGACAGGCGTACATCATCGACTCGTTCATGGTGGTCGTGCTTGGCGGGGTGGGGCAGTTGGCGGGCACCATCGTCGGCGCGTTCGGCCTCGGCATCATCAACAAGTTCATCGAGCCGTTCTACGGCGCGGTACTGGCCAAGATATTCGTCCTCGTGCTGATCGTGCTTTTCATCCAGAAGCGCCCGCAGGGACTTTTCGCCCTCAAGGGGCGCAGCGCGGAGGCCTGACATGTCCAGTTTCCAATCGAAATCCGGCAAGGCGTTCCGGCTCGCCGTTCCCGAGCGCCAGCCTTTGTTCTCGGGCCGCGTCTGGACGCTGCTCGTGGCGTTCACGATCATCGTCGGCATCGGTGTGCCCGTCTGCGCACTGGTCCTGCCCGAGGGGCATCCGCTGCATCTCTCGGCCTACGCGCTGACGCTGATCGGCAAGATCATGTGCTTCGCGCTGGCCGCCATCGCGCTGGACCTGGTGTGGGGCTATTGCGGCATCCTGAGCCTCGGCCACGGGCTGTTCTTCGCGCTGGGCGGCTATGCCATGGGCATGTACCTGATGCGCTCGATCGGCCGCGAGGGTGTCTACAAGAGCGACCTGCCCGATTTCATGGTGTTCCTCGACTGGAAGGAGCTGCCATGGTTCTGGCACGGCACGGAGCATCTGCCGTACGCGCTGCTGCTGGTGGTGCTGGTGCCGGGAGTGCTGGCGTGGCTGTTCGGCTTCTTCGCGTTCCGCTCGCGCATCAAGGGCGTGTACCTGTCGATCATCACGCAGGCGCTGACGTATGCCGCGATGCTGCTGTTCTTCCGCAACGAAACCGGGTTTGGCGGCAACAATGGCTTCACGGACTTCAAGCGGATCGCCGGCTTTGCCGTGGCGGCGCCCGAGACCCGCACCGCGCTGTTCGTGCTGACCTTCCTGGCGCTGATCGGTGGCTTCGTGGCGTGCCGCTACATCGTGACGTCGAAGCTGGGCCGCGTGGTGACCGCCGTGCGCGATGCCGAGATGCGCGTGATGTTCTCCGGCTACAGCCCGCTCGGCTACAAGCTGTTCGTCTGGACGTTCTCGGCCGTGCTGTGCGGCATCGCTGGCGCACTGTACGTGCCGCAGGTGGGCATCATCAACCCAGGCGAAATGTCGCCGGCCAACTCGATCGAGATGGCCGTCTGGGTGGCGGTGGGCGGTCGCGGCACGCTGATCGGCCCGATCATCGGCGCCTTCCTCGTGAACGGCGCCAAGACCATGTTCACGGCCTATTTCGCCGAATACTGGTTGTTCCTGCTGGGCGCAATGTTCGTCCTGGTCACGCTGTACCTGCCCGATGGGGTAGTGGGCCTGGTACGCCGGCTGCGCGCCACGCGCCAGCCCGCCCGGAAGACTGAAGCCGCTGCCGGCGAACCGGTGCCGGCCCCGCAACAAGGGAGCAACGCATGAATGCCGCACTGGGAGTAGAGCAGGCCGAAAGCGGCGACGCCACCGGGCTGGGCCGCATCCTTGAACCCGGCGTCATCGATACCACGCACGGACCTATCCTCTATGTGGAAGGGCTGACCGTGCAGTTCGACGGGTTCCGCGCGTTGAACAACCTGTCGTTGTCGATCGACCACGGCGAACTGCGTTGCGTGATCGGCCCGAACGGCGCGGGCAAGACCACGATGATGGACGTGATCACCGGCAAGACCGGGCCGCGCAATGCCAACGTCACGGGCCGCGTGTTCCTGGGGCAGACCATCGACCTGATGCGCATGACCGAGCCGAAGATCGCCCAGACCGGCATCGGCCGCAAGTTCCAGAAGCCCACCGTGTTCGAACAGCATGAGGTCTGGGAGAACCTGGAGCTGGCGATGAAGGCCGACAAGCGCTGGTGGTCGTCGCTGCGCGCGCGGCTGACCGGCGAGGGCCACCGCCGCATCGAGGAGACGCTGGCGCTGACCGGGCTGGAGGACGAGGCGTACCGCCCGGCCGGCCTGCTTTCGCATGGCCAGAAGCAGCGCCTGGAGATCGGCATGCTGCTGATGCAGCAGCCGCAACTGCTGCTGCTGGACGAACCCGTGGCGGGCATGACCGACGAGGAGACCATGCAGCTGGCCGGATTGCTGAACAGCCTGCGCGGCAGCTGCTCGATGATGGTGGTCGAGCACGACATGGAGTTCGTGGCCGCGCTGGCCGGCGAGAAGGGCAAGGTGACCGTGCTCGCCGAAGGCAGCCTGCTGGCGGAGGGCACGCTCGATGCCGTGAAGCGCGATGAGCGCGTGATCGAATCCTACCTGGGAAGATAACGATGCTGCAGGTCAATGCACTGAATCAGTACTACGGCGGCAGCCACATCCTGCGCAACGTCTCGTTCGACGTGCCGCACGGCAAGCTGACCACGCTGCTGGGCCGCAACGGCGTGGGCAAGAGCACGCTGCTGAAATGCCTGATGGGCGTGGTGCCGACGCGCAGCGGGAGCGTCAGCTGGGACGGCAAGGCGCTGGAAAAGAAGGCTCCCTATGAGCGCGTTTCGGCCGGACTGGCCTACGTGCCGCAGGGCCGCGAGATCTTTCCCCGGCTTACGGTCGAGGAGAACCTGCTGATCGGCGCGGCCAGCCGGGGCAAGCCCGCTGGCGTGCCGGATCGTATCTACCAGCTGTTCCCGGTGCTGCGCACGATGCGGCATCGGCGCGGCGGCGATCTGTCGGGTGGACAACAGCAGCAACTGGCCATCGGCCGGGCGCTGATGAGCGAGCCCAAGTTGCTGATCCTGGACGAACCCACCGAAGGCATCCAGCCGTCGATCATCCAGGACATCGGCCGCGCGCTGCGCCTGCTGGTGGACGAGTACGGCATGACCGTGCTGCTGGTGGAGCAGTATTACGAGTTCGCCCGCCATCTGTCGGACCACTACGTGGTGATGAGCCGCGGCGAGGTGGTGGCCAGGGGGCCGGGCGCGACCATGGAACAGGACGGCGTGCGAGAACTGATCGCGGTGTAGCGGATTGCGCTGCGCGAACACCGTGCGGACGCCTTTCGGCGAAGGCGCCCGCGCGCTATGATCTGCGCCACCGTTCGCCGGCTTCGCTCCCGCGTCTCCACGCCATCGCCCCTGTTCATGCGTCACCCTGACTTTCCCTCGTCGCTCGCCGTGCCCTCGTCCTGGCACGCCCGCCTGCGCCTGCGCTTTGCGGTGCGCGCCGGCCGCACCGCCATGGTCGAGCGCCGCCACGAGGGGCCGCTGCGCGTGCAGAAGCCGCTGTATCCCGAGGGCGAGATCTGCCATGGCGTGGTGCTGCATCCGCCTGCGGGCGTGGCCGGCGGCGACCTGCTCGACATCGATATCGCTGTGGAAGCGGGCGCGCACGCGGTACTGGCCACACCGGGGGCCACCAAGTGGTACAAGTCGGCTGGCCGTGACGCGGCGCAGCACGTGCGTATCGACGTGGCCGAAGGCGCCCGGCTCGACTGGTTGCCGCAGGAGAACATCGTGTTCGACGATGCCCGTGCGCGGATCGCCACCGATGTGGTGGTGGCGCCGGGCGGCAGTGCCATAGGCTGGGATGCCGTGGTGCTGGGCCGGCTGGCGTCGGGCGAGCGGTGGGCCAGCGGCTCGCTCTGGCTCGATACGCACATCGGCGCGCCCGGCCAGCCCCTGTGGATCGAACAGTCGCATTTCGAAGCCGGCTCGCCGCTGCGCGGCGCCGTGGCCGGCATGGATGGCCTGCCGATCCTGGGCACGCTCTGGGCGGTGGGGCCGGGTGCCACGCAGGACCTTGCCGAATCGCTGGCCGAACGCCTGCCGTACCAGCCCGCGCTGCGCGCCGGTGTGACCTGCCTGGCAGCACGCGCGCAGGCGCAGCCCATGCTGCTGGTGCGCGTGCTGGGCCGCGACATGGAAGCGGTGCGGCACCTGATGATCGATTGCTGGCAAACGTTGCGCATGCCCATCCACGGCGTGCCCGCCCGGCCGCTGCGGCTCTGGGCCACCTGAACCATAACCAAGCACACATGGAACCGAAGCCGACATGGAACTGACGCCTCGCGAGAAAGACAAGCTGCTGATCTTCACCGCCGCGCTGCTGGCCGAACGCCGGCGCGCGCGCGGACTCAAGCTCAACTACCCCGAGTCCGTGGCGCTGATCACGGCCGCGATCATGGAAGGTGCCCGCGATGGCCGCACCGTGGCCGAACTGATGCATGAAGGCACCACCGTGCTGGCGCGCGAGGACGTCATGGACGGCGTGGCCGAGATGATTCCCGAGATCCAGGTGGAAGCCACGTTCCCGGACGGCACCAAGCTCGTGACCGTCCATCACCCTATCGTCTGACACCGCTCACGCATTCAACAAGAAGAGGATGAACCCTATGCACCCGAACCATCGCGCGCTCGGCGCACGCCTGCTCGCCGGCGCCACGCTGTCCCTGACCGCAGTCTCGGCCTTCGCTCACCCGGGCCACGATGGCGCCACCGTTGGCGCAAGCCTGTTCGCCGGCCTGGCGCATCCGTTCACGGGGGCGGACCACCTGCTGGCCATGGCCGCGGTGGGCGTTTGGAGCGCGCTGGCGGCATCGCCGAAAGGTTCGTTCGATGCTGGTGCGTCCAGGCTCGATCTGCTGCGCCTGCCATTTGCGTTCGTGGCGATGATGCTGATCGGTGCGGCGCTGGGCCTGGCCGGGGTGGCGCTGCCCGCCGTGGAGCCGATGATCGCCGCGTCGCTGCTCGTGATCGGCCTGCTGGTAGCGGTTCGCGCCCGGCTCCCGGCCATGGCCGGCATGGCCATCGTCGGCGGCTTCGCGCTGTTCCATGGCTATGCGCACGGCGCCGAACTGCCGGCCACGGCCGCAGCAATGCCGGCGGTGCTGGCCTACGTGGGCGGGTTCGCCGTCAGCACGATGGCGCTGCACGTGATGGGTATCGGCGCTGGCGCGTTCCTGCGCCGCCATGCCGGCTGGATCGCGCGCGTGGCCGGTGCCGGCGTGGCGCTGTACGGCGCTGGCCTGCTGGTCGCCTGACGCGACGGGCCACACGCAAAGGAGCAAGGCGATGATTCCCGGTGAACTGATGCCGCTCGACGGCGAGATCGAACTGAATGTGGGGCGCGCGACGATCAGCGTGACCGTGGCCAACACCGGCGACCGCCCGGTACAGGTAGGCTCGCACTTCCACTTTTATGAAACCAATGCCGCGCTGTCGTTCGACCGCGAGTCCGCGCGCGGCTTCCGGCTCGACATCGCGGCGGGTACGGCGGTGCGCTTCGAGCCGGGCCAGTCGCGCACGGTGCAACTGGTGGCGCTGGACGGTGACCGCATCGTCTACGGCTTCAACGGCAAGATCATGGGAGCGCTGTAATGAGCGTGAAGATTTCGCGGCAGGCCTATGCCGAGATGTTCGGACCCACCACGGGTGACCGCCTGCGGCTGGCCGACACCGGACTCGTGATCGAGGTGGAGAAGGATTTCACCATCTACGGCGAGGAAGTGAAGTTCGGCGGCGGCAAGGTGATCCGCGACGGCATGGGGCAGAGCCAGCGCATGTCGAAGGATTGCGTCGATACCGTCATCACCAACGCGCTGATCATCGACCACTGGGGCATCGTCAAGGCCGATATCGGCCTCAAGCACGGGCGCATCGCCGCCATCGGCAAGGCCGGCAACCCGGACATCCAGCCGGGCGTGACGATCGTGGTGGGACCGGGGACGGAAGTCATCGCGGGCGAGGGCATGATCGTCACGGCCGGCGGCATCGACACACACATCCACTTCATCTGCCCGCAGCAGATCGACGAGGCGCTCATGAGTGGCGTGACGACGATGATTGGCGGCGGCACCGGGCCCGCCACGGGCACCTTCGCCACCACCGTGACGCCGGGCCCGTGGTACATGGAGCGCATGCTGCAGGCGGCCGACGCCTACCCGATGAACATCGGTTTCCTCGGCAAGGGCAACGCCAGCCAGCCGGAGCCGCTGACCGAGCAGGTGGAAGCCGGCGCGATCGGCCTGAAGCTGCACGAGGACTGGGGCACGACGCCGCAGGCCATCGACACGTGCCTGTCAGTGGCCGACGCCACCGATACGCAGGTGGCCATCCACACCGATACGCTGAACGAGGGCGGCTTCGTGGAGGCCACCATCGCCGCGTTCAAGGGCCGCACGATCCATACGTACCACACCGAGGGCGCCGGCGGCGGCCACGCGCCGGACATCATCAAGGTGTGCGGCGAGTCCAACGTGCTGCCCTCGTCGACCAATCCCACGCGTCCGTACACGGTCAACACGCTGGACGAGCACCTCGACATGCTGATGGTGTGCCACCACCTGGACCCGTCGATTGCCGAGGACATCGCCTTTGCCGAATCGCGCATCCGCCGCGAGACGATTGCCGCCGAAGACATCCTGCACGACCTTGGTGCGTTTTCGATGATTTCGAGCGACTCGCAGGCCATGGGCCGCGTGGGCGAGGTGATCATCCGCACCTGGCAGACCGCGCACAAGATGGCCGCGCAGCGCGGCAAGTTGCCCGGCGATCCGCACGATGCGCGCGGCGGCCACGACAACTTCCGCGTGAAGCGCTACATCGCCAAATACACGATCAACCCGGCGCTGACGCACGGCATCGCGCACGAGGTGGGGTCGATCGAGGTTGGCAAGTGGGCCGACCTGGTGCTGTGGAAGCCGGCCTTCTTCGGCGTGAAGCCGAGCCTGATCCTGAAGGGTGGCATGATCGCGGCGGCAGCCATGGGCGACCCCAACGCGTCGATCCCGACACCGCAGCCGGTGCACTATCGGCCGATGTTCGCGTCGGCGGGGGGCGCACTGCCGAAGTCGTCGCTGACGTTCGTCTCGCAGGCCGCGCTGGAGGCCGATGTGGGCGGCCGCTACGGCTTGGCCAAGACGCTGGCCGCCGTGCGCGGCACGCGCACCGTGAGCAAGCGCGACATGGTGCACAATGACTGGCAGCCGCATGTCACGGTCGATCCCGAGACCTATCAGGTCGTGGCCGACGGCCAGTTGCTGATGTGCGAACCGGCCACCGTACTGCCGATGGCGCAACGCTATTTCCTGTTCTGACCCGTGATCAAGATCGATAAAGTCCTGCCCGCGCCACACGGCATTGCGCCGGTGCTGGTGAACCGCGCACCCAAACTCGTCCTGCCGTTTGGCGACCGCAGCAAAAGCCGCCTGCGCGCCGTGCTCGGCAACGGCGCCGAGGCCGCCCTGTTCCTGCCGCGCGGCACCGTGCTGCGCGGAGGCGACCTGCTGGTGGCGGAGGACGGCACGTTCATCGAGGTGCAGGCTGCGGCAGAAGCGGTGCTCGAAGTGTCCGCCCGCGACCCGCAGGCGCTGATGCGCGCGGCCTATCACCTCGGCAACCGGCACACACCGGTGGAAGTGGGGCGCGAATACCTGCGGCTCGAATACGATCCGGTGCTGGCCGACATGCTCGCGCGGCTGGGCGTCCAGGCCACGCGCGCCGATGCTCCATTCGAACCGGAGGCCGGGGCGTACGGCGGCGGCCACAAGCATGGACACGACGCGACGTTCGCGGAAGACTATGCTGCGGCGCAGGCCGTGTTTCACGAGCATCACCATGGGCATGACCACGATCATGGGGATGGGCATGTGCATGGGGAACACTGTGGGCACAAGCACTGATGTGATCTCACGATGAATCAACCGCCAGCCCTCTCCCCCAACCCCTCTCCCGCAGGCGGGAGAGGGGAGAACACCGGTGGTTCGCTCCCCCCTCCCTCTGGGAGAGGGGCAGGGGGAGAGGGCAGGCGCATCAAGCGGAGTCAGTTCCAATGACCGCACTGCCCCAACTCATCTCCCTCCTTCACCTCGCTTCCCCGGCCCTCCCGATCGGTGGCTTCAGCTACTCGCAAGGGCTGGAGGCGGCTATCGATTGCGGACTGGTGAAGGACGCCGATAGCGCATGCCGCTGGATTCATGACAACCTCGTCCACGTCCAGGCCCAGTGCGAGGCGCCGGTCTGGCTGCTGCTCCACCGTGCCTGGGTGGCTGGCGACCACGTGTCCGTGGCGAAGTGGAACGGGTGGTTCCACGCTACGCGCGAAACGTCGGAGCTGAGGCTCGAGACCGAGCAGATGGGCTGGTCGCTGGCCAAACTCGTCGGGCAGATGGCGTGGGGCGACGCCGCCCTGCGCGAGGCGTTGGGCGGGCTGGCGCCGCTCTGCCTGCCCACCGCATTCACGGCCGCCTGCGTGGCGCTGGGCATCGACGAGCGCGACGGGCTGGCGGCCTACGCCTTCAACTGGGCCGAGAACCAGGTGGCCGCCGCCATCAAGGCGGTGCCCCTCGGCCAGGTGGCCGGGCAGCGCATTCTGCTCGGGCTGCATGACGCCGTGCGCGAAACCGTCGACGAGGCGCTTCGCCGGGCCGCCACCGAGCCACCGCGGCTTTCCACGTTTTCCCCGATGCTGGGCCTGCTGTCCGCACGACACGAGACGCAGTACTCCCGGCTGTTCCGATCCTGATCCTCCGAGTCCACCATGACCCGTACCAAGAAGAATCCTCCGCTGCGCGTTGGCGTGGGCGGCCCTGTCGGCTCCGGCAAGACCACGCTGCTGGAAATGCTCTGCAAGGCCATGCGCGACCGCTACGACCTCGTGGCGATCACCAATGACATCTACACCAAGGAAGACCAGCGGCTGCTGACGGTCTCGGGCGCGTTGCCGGCCGAGCGGATCATGGGGGTGGAGACGGGCGGCTGCCCGCATACGGCGATCCGTGAGGATGCGTCGATCAACCTGGAAGCGGTTGATCGCATGCTGGCGAAGTTTCCGGATGCAGACGTGGTCTTCATCGAGTCCGGCGGCGACAACCTGGCCGCCACGTTCAGCCCCGAACTGTCGGACCTGACCATCTACGTGATCGACGTGGCCGGCGGGGAGAAGATCCCGCGCAAGGGCGGGCCGGGGATCACGAAGTCCGACCTGCTGGTGGTCAACAAGACCGACCTGGCGCCGTACGTGGGCGCGAACCTCGGGATCATGGAGAGCGACACGCGCAAGATGCGCGGCGAGCGCCCGTTCGTGATGGGCAGCGTGAAGGCAGGGCAGGGGCTCGATGAAGTGATCGCCTTCATCGAGCGGCAGGGCATGCTCGGCGTCTGAAGCGCGCCCGGACCTGTGCCGCTACGCTACCGGGGGTGGCGGCGCGCCAGTGCGCGGGCCACGCCGGCCACGACATCACGATCCACGTCGTTGAGTTCGGACATGTAGCGCAGCGTGGCCTGCACCGACGGAGACTGCTCGGCGTCGAACGGCGACCGGGCCGGCTCGGTGCTGTCTTGCGCAACATGCTTGCCGAAGTCAAGCATATCGTTTGGTGCAACGCCGAGCGTGTCTGCCAGGGTACAGATGTTATATAGCGCAACATTCCGCGTGCCGCGCTCGATGCCGCTGAGGTACGATCTGGCCAGGCCGCTCTCCAGCGACAGGGCCTCCTGCGACCAGCCGCGCTGCTTGCGCAACCAGGTCAAATGGCGTCCGAACAGCTTGAGTGGGTCTGCTGTCATAGTGCTACTTTGTGGATAATAAGTCGCTAATCGATCGAGCCTAAGGGTTTGACCTATAGGCAACGACAACTTATAGTTTGTCGTTCTATCGGTGCCAGTTCCGCATCTTAAGGGATGCGCCCGCCAATGGGTGCGGCATCGGAGGCTGACCGGACGGTGCCGCGCACCGTGCCGAAACGGGGCTGTCGCGCAGTGGGTCGTCGGGCGGAGAACCGCCTCGCGCCGTCCATTGCGCATGTCGGGACCTGCTGCGTCCCATGCTCCGTTTCGTAGAAATGCCATGCAGATTTTCACGCCCTCCGACACCCGTGCGCGCGGTGCACTGCCGTGCGAAATCACGCCTTTTACAACAGACTCTACTTCGCGCGTATGTGTCATTCCGGCAACGGCCCGGCTCGGACATGTCGCCAAACCGCGCGATTGGCGGCGTGCACGCGCTATCGGATGCCGCATCCCGAGCGTCCGCAATGGTGGGCATGCCAGCATGGCGGCGTACGCGTACTCGACGGTGAAGCAGAGCTGGCGATCCTCGCCAGCGGCGATGCGTTCGTCGCGCAGCCCGGCCGGGAGTATGTCGTGCAGGCCGTGCTCGACAGCATTGTCGTGCGGACCATCGCCCTGCAACGGTGCATGCACGATCCCGATGCGGCCGGCATGGGCGAATTTGTCGCGCTCGAGCCCGGCGAGGCCGACTGGGGGCTGCGACTCCAGGCGCGCGGGTTGTACTGGGCCCATTGCCACCACGGCGCCATGTGCCTGCAGTGGCGCGATGACACCATGCCCGACGGGCCGCGCACCATTCTGCTGCAGCCCGGCATGAGTTTCGCGCCGGGCGCCGGCGAGGATTTCTGCGTCGATGCGCTGTTGCCCGGCGCCAGCCTGCTCTGCTGCATGCGCCTGCCGGAACCCACTCCCTCGCGCCAGCCGGCGTCCTGGCACCAGGCCGCCTGACCCGTTCGGGGGATGCGCTTCAGCGCCGCTGATACTGCGTGGCGCCGAACAGGAACTCGCGCTCCTTGTCGGTCTGCAGCGGCTGGCGCTCCTTGGCCAGTACCTCCACGCCACGTTGCACGGCCGGGCGCGCTGCGATCTCGTCGAACCAGCGCTTGAGGTGCGGGTAGTCTTCCAGTTCCACGCCCTGGTTCTTCCAGCTGCGCAGCCACGGGAACGTGGCGATGTCGGCGATCGAATAGCTGTCGCCGGCCAGCCAGGCGTGCCTGGCCAACTGCTTGTCGATCACGCCGTACAGACGCTTTGCTTCGTTCGTGTAGCGGTTGACCGCGTATTCGATCTTCTCGGGTGCGTAGATGCGGAAGTGGTGGGCCTGACCCAGCATCGGACCAACGCCGCCCATCTGGAACATCAGCCACTGCAGCGCGTCGTACTTGCCGCGCACGTCCCCGGGCAGGAACTTGCCAGTCTTGCCGGCCAGGTAGAGCAGGATCGCGCCCGATTCGAACAGCGAGATCGGCGCGCCGTCGGGGCCGTCGCTGTCGACGATCGCGGGAATCTTGTTGTTCGGGCTGATGCGCAGGAACTCGTCACCGAACTGGTCGCCGGCGCCGATGTTGATCGGATGCACCTTGTACGCGAGGCCGCACTCCTCGAGCATGATGTGAACCTTGTGGCCGTTCGGGGTGGCCCACGAATAGACGTCGATCATTTGCAACGTGCTCCCTGATGGTTAGGCCGGGGCATTTAAGCATGAATGGAATAACCCTGCTCGCAGCGCATGTTCGAGCGAAAAAAGGCCCGACGCGGACTGCCGTCGGGCCTTTCTGCCGTACGTCCTGCCAGATCAGGAGCCGCGCGTCACCGGCATCTGGATGCTATCCGGATTCAGGCTCATGTGCTTGGCCAGTTCGAGCTTGGCAATGGCGTTGCGGTGCACCTCGTCCGGACCGTCGGCCAGGCGCAGCGTGCGCTGGTGCGCCCACCAGTTGGCCAGCGGGAAGTCGCCCGACACGCCCGCGGCGCCGTGAACCTGGATGGCCCAGTCGATCACGCGCAGCGCCACGTTCGGTGCCACCACCTTGATCATGGCGATCTCGGCCTTGGCCACCTTGTTGCCCACGGTATCCATCATGTAGGCCGCCTTGAGCGTCAGCAGGCGGGCCATCTCGATGTCGCAGCGGGCCTCGGCGATGCGCTCCTGCGTCACGCCATGGCGGGCCACCTGCTTGCCGAACGCCACGCGCTCCAGGCTGCGCTTGCACATCAGTTCCAGCGCGCGCTCGGCCACGCCCACGCTGCGCATGCAGTGGTGGATGCGGCCCGGGCCCAGGCGACCCTGCGCGATCTCGAAGCCGCGGCCTTCGCCCAGCAGGATGTTGCCGGCGGGCACCCGCACGTTCTTGAGTTCGATTTCCATGTGGCCGTGCGGCGCGTCGTCGTAGCCGAACACGGGCAGGAAGCGCTTGATCGTGATGCCCGGGGTGTCGGCCGGCACCACGATCATCGACTGCTGCTCATGGCGGCCGGCGTCGGGGTTGGTCTTGCCCATCACGATGTAGACCTTGCAGCGCGGATCGCCGGCGCCCGACGACCACCACTTGGTGCCGTTGATCACGTAGTGATCGCCGTCGCGCTCGATGCGGCATTCGATGTTGGTGGCATCGGACGACGCCACGGCCGGCTCGGTCATCAGGAAGGCCGAGCGGATCTCGCCGCGCAGCAGCGGTTCCAGCCACTGGTCCTTCAGTTCCTCGGAGGCGTAGCGCTCCAGCGTCTCCATGTTGCCGGTGTCCGGCGCGGCGCAGTTGAACACCTCGGCCGACCAGGGCACCCGGCCCATGATCTCGCACATCGGCGCGTATTCGAGGTTCGACAGCCCCTCGGGCGCCCGCTTGGAGCGCGGCAGGAACAGGTTCCAGAGCCCGGCTTCGCGGGCCAGCGGCTTCAGTTCTTCCACCACCTTGGTCGGAATCCACGCGTTGCCGGCTTCGCGGTTCGCCTGCACCTCGGCGTAGAAGCGCTTCTCGTTCGGGTAGATGTGCTGGTCGAAGAACGCCAGCAGCCTGGCCTGCATCTCCTTGACCTTGGGCGAGTACTCGAATTGCATGGGGTCTCCTCGGTAACCCGTGCCGCACCGGGCCGGGTTGGTGACTGGGTTTGTGACGGGCACGCCGTGCCAACCGTGGCTACTCTAGCCCAGGAAGTGAAATTAGAAAAATGAATTTTCTGGATTGGTCAGTATCAATGTGCTGCATTTTCATGCCAGAATGCGCCAACGCTCCCGTGCCAGGAAAGTGCCATGCAGCTCAGCCGGATCGATCTCAATCTTTTCGTGGTTTTCAACGCCATCTACAGCGAGGGCAGTATCACCGCTGCCGCGCGGCAGCTCAACCTGACCCAGCCGGCCGTGAGCCACGCGCTGGGCCGGCTGCGCACGCTGTTCGACGATCCGCTGTTCGAGCGGCGCGGGCAGGGCATGGCGCCCACGCCGCTGGCGCGCTCGCTGGCGGGGGAGGTGCGCACCGCGCTCCAATCGTTCGCGCGCACGCTGCAGGACACCCCCCACTTCGATCCCGCCAACACCACGCGCCGGTTCACCATCGGCATGCGCGACGCGCTGGAATCCACGCTGCTGCCGCCGTTGATGGCGCGCGTCACGGCCATCGCCCCGCATGTCGAGATTGCCGCGATCCGCTTCGACCGCCGCGAGATGGAGTCGGAACTGCTGGCCGGCACCCTCGATGCCGCGCTCGACATCCTGCTGCCGGTCTCCCCGGCCATCCACCACACCGCGTTCATGGCCGACCCCATGGTGGTACTGGCCCGGCGCGACCATCCGCTGGTGATGAAGGAACTGACGCTGGAGCGCTACCTGGCCGCCGAACACGTGCACGTGTCGTCGCGGCGGCGCGGCGCGGGGCTGGAGGACCAGGCATTGCACCGCATGGGCCTGACGCGGCGTGTGCGGCTGCGCTGCCAGCACTATGCGGCCGCCTGCCGCGTGGTCAGCTGTACGGACCTGCTGGCGACCCTGCCGATGCGCTACGCGCGCATTGCGAACGAGCCGTACGCCAACCGCCTGCTGTCGCTGCCGTTCAAGGTGCCGTCGCTCGAACTGCACCTCTACTGGCACGCCGGCGGGGAGAACGACGGCGCCAACCGCTGGCTGCGCGACCAGTTGATGGCCGTGATGGCGTCGCTCGGCACCGGCATGGCCGACGTGGCAGCGTCCGCGCCGGGCTGACGGCCCGCGCCGGGTGCCCCGCGCTCGGATCACACCGTAAGAAAATGTTCTGAAGCTGGACGGTCATGGTGGGCATGCCTACCATCGTCCCCGTTCCTCTGCTCCAGGACGCATCACATCGAGGCGCTGCCGCGCCCTGGCGTCCCACCCGGTCCTCGCACCGGGTTCGCGGGCAGTTCCCCCATTCCAATCCATCGGGCCATCGGGCCGCATCCACATGCCAGGGAAACACTCGCGCTTGCGCCACGCATTCTTCCACCGCAACCCGCTCGCGGCCGGCACGCTCGCCGCGTGCGCGGCGCTGACACTCGCTGCCTGTGGCGGCGGCGATGGCGGCTCGGCCACCCCCGCCGCGGCCGGCGCACCGGCTGCCTCCGGTACGCCGGGCGCGGGCAACACCAGCGCCCAGCAGTCCGCCACGAACCCGGCGGCCTCGCTGCCGGCAGGTGGCGACCGGGCATGCTACACCGTCACGGGCAATGCCCCGGCGCCCGTCACCGGCGCCGTGAGCCTGTTGCCGGCGCGCGGTACCGGTGTTTCCGGCTATCGCACGCTCGAAGAGCCGCGCACGGCGGGCCTTTGCTATGCCAACTACCGGCGCGAGCAGGTGGGCCTGGCACCGCTGACCGCCCGCGATGCGCTGAACACCGCGGCGCAGAACCACACGGCCTACATGCTCGCCAACCAGACGCTGACGCACGACGAGCAGGCGGGCAAGACCGGCTACACCGGCGCCGCGCCCAACGACCGCATCCAGGCCGCGTACCCGAGCAACGCCACGGCCGAAGTGGTGGCCGGCGCCAATCGCTGGACGTCTGCGGCCAACGCAAGCCTGTCGATGGCGCCGAAGGACGCGCTGGTCATCGATCTGGTCAACGCGCCGTTCCACCGCGCCGCGCTGCTCGGCAGCTATGGCTCGGCCGGCAGCGGGTTTGCCGAATCGGTGGGCCCCAACGGCTCCGGCACGGCCGCGTACTACTACCAGACCATCGACCTCGCCGACCGCAGCGTGGGCGGCGCCGACAACCAGATGGTGGCCTACCCCTGGAACGGCCAGGCCGATGTGCCGACCAGCTGGGTCAACAACGAGAGCCCGAATCCGGCACCGGCCTACGCCGGGCAGACCATGGGCTATCCGGTCACGGTCCAGGCGGTCAACACCGCGCTGGCGCTGAATGCCGATACCTTCACGATCACCGATGCCTCGGGCAACAACGTGCCGTGCGAGAAGGTGGACGCCCGCACCTCGGGCATGTCGGGCGCCGCACGCGGGCTGGCCATCTGCACGCCGCGCGCGCCGCTGGCGGGCAAGACGCGCTACAACGTCACGGTCGGCGGCACGCTGAACGGGCAGGGCGTCAACCTGAACTGGTCCTTCACCACGCTGTAAGCGGCCCGCCGGGCGGTTCCAGCGGGGTCCGGACGGGAGGCGCGAGCCTCCCGTCGTGCATTCGGCCGAGCAGGCCGAAGCGCCTTTTCAGACTGTTCTCATATATTCAGGGCCCCGATCGCCGCTACAATCGCCGAACCTTCCCCCCATGGAGTGACGGCATGACGGACGCAGCGGCAGCATCCCGGGTATCCCGGTCGAACCCTTCCGATTCCCTGCACTGGCGCGGCGCCATGGCCGCGGCGCTGGCCGTGCTGCTGGCGGCGTGCGGTACCACGGCGGAGAAGAGTGCCACGGCACCGGCCGCGCCATCCGCCGGCACCGCCCGGCCGGCCACGGCGGCGATGCCGCCGGCTCCCGAAGTGTCGTCGGGCTATCGGCCCGACATGACCACCACGATCGCGCAGAAGCACATGGCCGCCGCGGCGAATCCGCTGGCGACCGAAGCCGGGCGCGAGATCCTGCGCGCCGGCGGCTCGGCGATCGATGCGGCCGTGGCCATGCAGGCCGTGCTGACGCTGGTCGAGCCGCAGGCCACCGGCATCGGCGGCGGGGCGTTCATCATGTACTGGGACGGCAAGCGCGTGCAGGCCTATGACGGCCGCGAGACCGCGCCCGCCGGGGCGACCGGGAACCTGTTCATGCGCCCGGACGGCAAGCCGATGGAATTTTCGGAAGGGCAGATCGGCGGACGCTCGGTAGGTGTGCCCGGCGTGCTGCGCGCGCTGGAGATGGCGCACCGCGAGCACGGCCGGCTGCCATGGGCGCGGCTGTTCCAGCCGGCGATCAGGCTGGCCGAGAAAGGCTTCCCGATGTCGCAGCGGCTCTACACCCAGGTGGCGGCCGACAAGTTCATGGGCGGCTCGCCAGACATGTCCGCCTACTTCCTAGACGGCCAGGGCAAGGCGAAGGCCGTCGGCACCATCGTAAAAAATCCACAACTGGCGCAGACGCTGCGCGAGATCGCCCGGCACGGCCCGAACGCTTTCTACAACGGGCCGATTGCGCGCGAGATCGTGGCCAAGGTCAACGGCCATGCCAATCCCGGCAGCCTGTCGCTGGCTGACCTGAAGGGCTACAAGGCCAAGGTGCGCGTGCCGGTCTGCACCGACTACCGCCAGTGGAAGATCTGCGGCATGCCGCCGCCGTCATCGGGCGGGATTGCGATTGCCCAGATCCTTGGCACGCTGGAGGCGCTGGAGAAGCGTGACCCGCGCTATGCGCTGGCCAGCCTGAAGCCGACCGCCATCAGCCTGCCGTCGAAATTCGAACCGAACCCGCTGGCCGTGCATGCCATTGCCGAGGCGGACCGGCTGGCCTATGCCGATCGCGGGCTGTACGTGGCCGACGCCGATTTCGTGCCGGTGGACGTGGCGGCCATGGTCAACCCGAACTATCTGGCCGAGCGCGCCGCGCTGATCAGCGACAAGAGCATGGGCCGTGCACAGCCCGGCACACCGCCCGGCGTGAAGGTGGCCTTCGCGCCGGACCGCTCGCCGCCGCGCGTGTCTACGTCGCAGATCGTGGCCGTGGACAACCGGGGCGGGGCGCTGTCGATGACCACCACGATCGAGTCGTACTTCGGCTCGCACATCATGGTGCGCGGCTTCATGCTCAATAACGAGATGACCGATTTCTCGTTCACGCCGACCGAGAACGGCAAGCCGGTGGCGAACCGGGTAGAGCCGGGCAAGCGGCCGCGTTCGTCGATGGCGCCGACGCTCGTGTTCGACCGCCAGAGCGGCAAGCTCGTGGCGGCGCTGGGCTCGCCGGGCGGCTCTCAGATCATCGAGTATGTATCGAAGGCGCTGGTCGGGCTGCTTGACTGGGACATGGACGTGCAGCAGGCCGTTGGCATGGCCAATTTCGGCAGCCGCAACGGGCCCACCGAGGTGGAGCGTGGCCTGGTCACGCCGCGTCTGGTCGAGGCGCTCAAGCAGCAGGGCCATCAGGTGGCCGAGATCGAGATGACCAGCGGTACGCAGGTGGTGATGCGCAAGACCGTGGACGGCAGGCAGGTCTGGGCGGGCGGCGCCGATCCGCGCCGCGAGGGCGTGGCGCTGGGCGACTGACCGGCGCGCGGCAATGAAAAAAAGGGGCGCGAATCTCGCGCCCCTTCCTTTTTGCCGCCAGAGTCCGCCTGTCAGGCGTCCAGCTTGACCCCCGACGCCTTGACGACTTGCGCCCAGCGTTTTTCTTCTGCGGTGAACCACTTGCCGGTGTCGGCCGGATTCATCGTGACCACTTCGGCGCCCTGGCCGGCCAGGTTGGCGCGGATTTCCGGCGTGCGGATGATGCGCACCAGTTCCGTGTTGATCCGCTGCACCAGCGCATCGGGCATGCCCGACGGTGCCATCACGCCCTGCCACGTACCCGACTCGAAGTTCGGCACGCCGCTCTCGGCGATGGTCGGCGTCTGGCTGACCAGCGCCATGCGCGTACGCTTGGAGACAGCCAGCAGCTTGAGCTTGCCCGACTGCACGTGCGGCAGCGTGGCCAGCATGCCGTTCATCAGCACTTGAGCGGTGCCGCCCACGGTATCGGCAATCGCCTGTGCGCCGCCCTTGTAGGGCACGTACTGCCACGATGCCTGCGTTGCCTGCTGCACGGCCACGCCGGCCAGGTGCGGCGCGCTGCCGATGGCGGTCACGGCGAAGTTCAGCGGCTGCTTGTGCGACAGCGCCACGAGTTCCTTGAGGTTGTTGGCCGGCACGGACGGGTGCACGACCAGCAGGTGCGGCGAGTAGGCCAGCATGCCTACGGCCTTCAGGTCCTTGTCCGGATTGAACGTGAGCTTGGTGTAGACCGACGGGCTGATGGCCAGCGCGCCTACGTCGCACAGCAGCAGCGTGTGGTTGTCGGTGCCCGACTGCGCAACGATGGCCGCGCCGATATTGCCGTTCGCGCCCGGCTTGTTGTCGACCACCACGGCCTGGCCCAGGGCCTCGCCGAGCGGCTTGCTGATCAGGCGCGCAATGATGTCGGACGAACCACCGGCGGGGTAGGGCACTACCAGGCGGATGGGCTTGTTCGGCCACTTGTCCTGCGCCCAGGCGGATGCCGGGGCCAGGATGCCAGACGTGCCCACGGTGCCCATGGCAGCCAGGCCAGAAAGCTGGCCAAGGAATTGGCGGCGAGAAGAGGTCATGCTGTGTCTCCAGTCAACACTTATCATCAGTTGTCGTACAACGATTGACGCAAGTGTAGGCTGGCGCGGGGCGCTGGTCTATCGGGAAAACACGTAGAACAAACGGTTAATGTAGGGACATGGAGGCAAGCGCGGAGGACAGCCGAGGGTTCTCGGTTGTCATACAACATTCCAGGGATTGCGATCGGTTTTTGCTCCCCTCTCCCGCACGGCGGGAGAGAGGAGTCAATCAGCGCGATCGGTAACGCTCAACCCCCCGCCTTCTTCGCATACTCCCAACCCATCTCCGCCATCGGCCGGGCGCGCTTGCCAGCGTCCAGCGCCTGGGCCGACGAGGCGGTGCCATCCACCACGCGCTTCATGATCCCCTGCAGGATGCCGGCGATGCGGAACATGCTGAAGGCGAGGTAGAAATTCCAGTCGCCGGTGATCTGGCGGCCGGTGCGCTGCTCGTACAGGCGGCGATAGGTGGCTTCGTCGGGGATGCCCAGCCCGGCATGGTCCAGGCCGGCGATGCCGCGGAACTGGCCTGGCTGGATATGCCAGCTCATGCAGTGGTAGCCGAAATCGGCCATCGGATGGCCCAGCGTCGACAGCTCCCAGTCCAGCACCGCCAGTACCTTGGGCTCGGTGGGGTGGAACATCAGGTTGTCGAGCCGGTAGTCGCCGTGGACGATGGTGGTCAGGTCCGCCGATTCGGTCGGGATGTGCTCGGGGAGCCACGCCATCAGCTGGTCCATGGCCGGGATCGATTCGGTCTCGGAGAGCTTGTACTGCTTGCTCCAGCGTTCGATCTGGCGCTGGAAGTAGTTGCCGGGCTTGCCGTAGTCGCCCAGCCCGATGGCCTGGTAGTCAACCGAGTGCAGCGCGGCGATGACGCGGTTCATCTCGTCGTAGATGGCGCCGCGCTCGGTTGGCGTCATGTCCGGCAGCGACTGGTCCCAGAGCACGCGGCCGCTGACGAATTCCATGATGTAGAACGCGCGGCCGATTACCTCCTCGTCCTCGCACAGCGCGTACATATGGGCCACGGGCACGTCGGTGCCGGCCAGCGCCTTCATCACGCGGTATTCGCGCTCGATGGCGTGCGCCGAGGGCAGCAGCTTGGCCTTGGGGCCCGGCTTGGCGCGCATCACGTAGGTCTGGCCCGGCGTGACCAGCTTGAACGTGGGGTTCGACTGGCCGCCCTTGAACTGCTCGACGGTCAGCGGGCCGGCAAAGCCGGCTACATGCTCGCGCATCCATGCCTCGAGCGCGCCTACGTCGAAGCGCTGCTGGTCGGCCACGGGACGCGTGCCTTCGAAGTGCGAAACGTTGGTGCTCATCGTGTCTCCGGAATTTTTTGGATTTTTTGCTATGTCGCTTGGATTGCGTTACGTCATGGGTTGCGCCAGCTTCAGCGGTAGTCCGGCTTGCGCTTCTCCAGGAAGGCGCTGATGCCTTCGCCACCGTCCTTGTGGTGCAGCGCGGCCACGAA
Source organism: Cupriavidus agavae (assembly GCF_004217045.1). Lineage (GTDB taxonomy): Bacteria > Pseudomonadota > Gammaproteobacteria > Burkholderiales > Burkholderiaceae > Cupriavidus > Cupriavidus agavae. The sequence continues at coordinate 1,839,214 of NZ_SGXM01000001.1, read as the reverse complement.
GCTGTCGCGCTCGGCGGCCAGGTGTTCGCCCAGCGTGGCGGTGCCCGCATGGTTGATCAGCGCCTTGATGCCGCTGACCGCGTTGGGCGATTCGCGGCCGATGTTCGCGCCGATGGCCAGCGCCTCGGTCAGTGCCTGTCCCGGGGCGACCACACGGTTGACGATGCCAAAGTGTGCCAGACGGGCCGGGTCCACCGGTTTGCCTTCCATCATCATTTCGCTGGCGAGCTGGCGCGGCAGCATGCGCGCCAGTTCGTACGAACCGCCGCCGTCGGGCGTCAGGCCCACCTTCACGTAGGCCATGACGAACTTGGCATCGCTGGCCGCCACCACGAAATCACAGGCCAGCACGATCGAGAAGCCGGCGCCGGCGGCGGGGCCTTCCACGGCGGCGATGATCGGCTTGGGGAAGGCGTGGAACGACTCGATCCATGCGTTCAGCACGCCAATGCTTTCCGCCTGCACCGAAGGCGGCTGCGAGCGGTTGCCGAGCAGCCGGTTCAGGTTGCCGCCCGCGCAGAACACGCCGTCGGCGCCGGTCAGCACCACGGCGCGGATCGCGTCGTCGGTCGTGGCCGCGTCGAGCGCCTTGCGCGAGGCCGCGTAGATGTCCGGATGCAGCGCGTTGCGGGCTTCCGGGTTGGAGATGGTCAGGACGAGCGTCGAACCGACGCGTTCGGACAGCAGCTGGGCAGTCATGGCAGCCTCATTGTCTGGGGCAGGAAAACAAAAAGGCGCCCCGTGTCTCGTCGGGGCGCCCGCTTCGGTATCAGGCTTCTTCAGTCAGCAGCGACAGGCCCAGGCCCGCGCGGCGCCACAGCCAGGGGCTCGGGCGGTAGCGCATGTCGCCGGTCAGGCGGTTCATGTTGCGCAGCACTTCCAGGATCACGTTCGCGCCGATCGTATCGCCGAGGGCCAGCGGGCCCTTCGGGTAACCCAGGCCCAGGTTCACGGCCAGGTCGATATCGGTCGGCGTGGCAATGCGTTGCTGGGCGATGTCGCTGGCGATGTTCACGATGCAGCCGATGATGCGCTGGGCGATGAAGCCGGCCGAGTCGCGGATCACGGTCACCGGCACGCCATCGCTGGCGAACAGGCCGTGCGCGGCGTCGCGGGCGGCGGCGCTGGTGGCCGGCGTGGTCATCAGCGTGCGGCGCTTGGTGGCCTCGAAAGGCAGCAGCGTGTCGATGGCAACCACGCGCGTGGCGTCCAGGCCTTCCTCCAGCGCGGCGGTGGTGGCATCGAGACCCAGCGGCGTGACGACGATCAGCGCGTCGGCGGACGGCGTGTTGCCGCCTTCGACATTTGCCCCGAGCGCGCCGAGCAGCTTCACGGCCATGGCATGGCCACGCGCGTTGGCGCGGCTGACCCAGACGCTGGCCGGACGGCTGTCAGGCACCGCGCGGGTGGCGGGCACCTGCTTCTGGCCTTCCGGGTAGGCATAGAAGCCCGCGCCGGTCTTGCGGCCCAGCAGGCCGCCCACCGAGCGCAGCGCCGTGATCGGCGACGGGCGGTAGCGCGGTTCCTGGTAGAACTGGTTGTAGATCGATTCCATCACCGGATGCGACACATCCAGCCCGGTCAGGTCCATCAGCTCGAACGGGCCCATGCGGAAGCCGGCCTGCTCGCGCATGATGTTGTCGATGTCGACGAACTCGGCCACGCCTTCCTGCGCGGCCTTCAGGCCCTCGATGTTCATGCCGCGCCCGGCATGGTTCACGATGAAGCCCGGCATGTCCTTGCAGCGCACCGGCGTGTGACCCATGCGGCGCGAGAGTTCCATCAGGCGGTCGCCCACGGCGGGGTCGCCCGACAGGCCGTCGATGACTTCCACGACCTTCATCAGCGGCACCGGATTGAAGAAGTGGTAGCCCACCACGCGGCCCGGATGCTTCGATCCCACGGCGATGGCCGTGATCGACAGCGACGAGGTGTTCGACGCAATCACGGCGTCTTCGCGCAGGATGGCTTCGAGCCTGGCCACGAGGTCGCGCTTGACGTCGAGGCGTTCCACGATGGCTTCCAGCACCATGTCGCAGCCGGCCAGGTCTTCGAGCGCCGTGCACGCCTTGACGCGGCCCAGTGCGGCCTCGCTGTCGGCGGCGCTGATCTTGCCCTTGTCGGCCAGCTTGGCAAAGGTATCCTGCAGGTACTGGCGCGCGGCGGCCACGGCCTGGGCGTTGACGTCGAACAGGCTGACCGTCAGGCCCGCCTGGGCGGCGATCTGGGCGATGCCCCGGCCCATGGCGCCCGTGCCAACGATGCCCAGCGACTGGATAGTGGAATTGCTCATTGTTGGTCCAAAAAAGTTGTGGCTAAATTAGCACGATCGTACGTTTTCTGCACCCTTCGCGACAGAGGGGCGGCACATGCGGCGTGCGCTGATCGGACATATTTCCAACGGAGAGAGACGACATGCTGAAGCTTTGCGGTTTTGCCGCCAGCAACTACTACAACAAGGTGAAGTTGGCGTTGCTGGAGAAGAACCTGCCGTTCGAGGAAGTGCTGGCCTGGCTCGGCGAAACCGACCTGGCCGCGTCGCCGCTGGGCAAGGTGCCCTACATCATCACCGATGCCGGCCCGTTGTGCGAGTCCGAAACGATCGCCGAGTACCTGGAAGCCACTTATCTCCAGTCGCCGCTGCTGCCCAAGGACCCGTACCAGGCAGCCAAGGTGCGCGAGATCGTCACGTATCTGGAGCTGTATCTGGAGCTGACCGCCCGCGAGCTGTATGCCGAGGCGTTCTTCGGCGGCAAGGTCAGCGACCGCGTCAAGGAGCGCCAGCGCGCGCTGCTCGACAAGTACATCCCGGCGTTCGGCAAGCTGGCGAAGTTCTCGCCCTACATCGCCGGCGACACGTTCACGCTGGCCGACTGCGCCGCCGTGTGCCACCTGCCGCTGATCTCGTCGTGCACGAAGATCATTTATGGCCAGGACCTGCTGGCCGGCCTGCCGGTGAAGGACTACCTGAAGGCGATGTCCGAGCGCCCGTCGGTGCAGAAGGTCAATGCCGAGCGGAAGGCGAATACGGAACTGATGCTGAGCCGGAATCGGTAAGGAACCTGATTTCCCTCAGTGGGTTGGTTCCCCTCTCCCGCGCGCGGGAGAGGGGAGAATACCGGCGCATGACGATCAAATCCTCGCCAGCCGCTCCAGCGCCAGCTTCAGCGTTTCTTCCTTCTTGGCGAAGCAGAACCGCACCACGCCCGATTCGCGCGGCTCGGAGTAGAACGCCGACACCGGGATGGCGGCCACGCCGATCTCGCGCGTGAGCCACATCGAGAAATCCGCCTCGCTCATGTCGGAAATCGCCGAATAATCGACGCACTGGAAGTACGTGCCGTCCGAAGGCAGCAGCTTGAACCGCGAGCCGGCCAGACCGGCGCGGAAATAGTCGCGCTTGGCCTGGTAGAAGCCGGCCAGCTCCAGGTACGGCGCCGGATCGGCCATGTACTGGGCCAGCCCCACCTGCACCGGCGTGTTCACGGTGAACACGTTGAACTGGTGCACCTTGCGGAATTCGTTCATCAGCGCGGCCGGCGCGGCCACGAAGCCCACTTTCCAGCCGGTGACGTGATACGTCTTGCCGAAGCTCGACACCACGAAGCTGCGGCGGGCGAGTTCCGGGTGGCGCGCCACCGATTCGTGGCGCTGGCCGTCATAGACCATGTGTTCGTAGACTTCGTCCGACAGCAGCAGGATGTCGGTGCCGGCCAGCAGGCCGGCCAGCTTCTGCATGTCTTCGGCGCGCCAGATCGTGCCGGTGGGGTTGTGCGGCGTGTTGATCATGATCAGCCGCGTCTTCGGCGTGATGGCGGCCGCCAGCTTGTCGAACGGAATGCGGAACAGCGGCGCTTCCAGGCGCACGGGCACCGCCCTGGCGCCGGCCAGCTCGATCGACGGCAGGTAGCTGTCGTAGCACGGTTCCAGCACGATCACCTCGTCGCCCGGATGCACCACGCTCAGGATCGACGTCAGCAGGCCCTGCGTGGCGCCGGCCGTGACCGTGATCTCGGTGTTCCAGTCGTACTGGTGGCCATACAGCGTGGCGATCTTGGCGGCGATGGCCTGCCGCAGCGCGGGCACGCCAGCCATCGGCGGATACTGGTTGTGGCCCGCGCGCATGGCGTCGGCCACGGCGTCGACGATGCGCGGATCGCAGTCGAAATCCGGAAAACCCTGCCCCAGGTTCACGGCGTTCTTCTCGGCGGCCAGCGCCGACATCACGGTGAAGATGGTCGTGCCGACGTTCGGCAGGCGCGAGGGGGGCGGATTCAGGGGTGCGGGCGACGATTCGGACATGGACAGTGACGGAAAACGTGAGGAATGCGTGAAACGCGGCTGCGACATTCTAGCGGGGTTCGCCGGGTGGTACCCAGGCGGCCAGCCATCCGGCAAAGGCGGGCGGCGTGAGCACTTCCACGCCGCTCGTGCGGCGCAAGCGGCTCCTGAGCTTGAGCACGGCCTTGTCCTTCGAGACCAGCAGCGCGGCGCGCGCATGGTGGGCCAGTTCGATGAACTTCTGGTCGTCGGTGTCGCGGCATTTCGGCAGCCGGATGGCGTCCGCCTCGGCCGGGTCCGGCAGCGGTTCCAGCGTGGCCAGGCGGTCCACTTCGGCCAGCGCCGCCGGGATATCGACGGCGAAGCGCGCGAACTGGGGGTAGGCCAGCACGCGGCGCAGCTCCTCGCGGCAGTCGGCGCGGATCACCGGGGCGATGGTGCCGGCGGCCAGCGCGGCGCGGATCGGCTCCACATGGGGGTCGCGGAAGACCAGCAAGTCCACCCAGACGTTGGAATCGAGCACGACGCGGGGTGGCGGGGAGGCGGAAACGGGTGCGGCAGGGGTGGCGGCAGTCACTTCGGTGGGCATTCGCTACAATCTCAGCTTTGTTCTGTCCGCGATTTTGCCATGCTCATCGTCCTGTCTCCCGCCAAGTCCCTGGACTACGAGACGCCGCCCCGCATCAAGACCCATACGATGCCGCGCTTCATCGACCGTTCCGCCACGCTGATCGAGCGCCTGCGCAAGCTGGCGCCGCAGGATGTGGGCTCGCTGATGGATATCTCCGACAAGCTCGCGGTGCTCAACGTGACCCGCTACGCCGACTGGTCGCCCGAGTTCACCGCCGCCAACAGCAAGCAGGCCGTGCTGGCGTTCAACGGCGACGTCTACGACGGGCTCGATGCCACGTCGCTGTCCACCGAGGACCTGGCCTTCGCCCAGAAGCACATCCGCATCCTGTCCGGCCTGTACGGCGTGCTGCGCCCGATGGACTGGATGCAGCCGTACCGGCTGGAAATGGGCACCCGGCTGGATACGGCGGCCGGCAAGGACCTGTACGCGTTCTGGGGCGATGACGTCACGCAGCTCGTCAACAAGGACCTGGCCGACCTCAGGCACGAAGGCCAGCCCACGCTGGTCAACCTGGCCTCCGAAGAGTATTTCAAGGCCATTCGTCCCAAGGTGCTGGCCGCACGCGTGATCACGCCCGTGTTCGAGGACTGGAAGGCCGGGCGCTACAAGATCATTTCGTTCCACGCCAAGCGGGCGCGCGGTACGATGGCCCGCTACGCGGTGACCCATCGCATCACCGACGCGGCCAGGCTGAAGCGGTTCGCCGAAGACGGCTACGCCTTCGACAAGACGGCCTCGGACGACGCCCGCTGGGTGTTCCGCCGCCGGCTGGAAGACTGACCGAGGGACCGAAGGATAACAACCATGACCTCAGCACTGCATATTTCCACGCTGTTCGATTCGGGCGCCATCGAGGTGGAATCGCTCGCGCGGGCCGACGACATCCGCCTGCGCATCCGCGCCGATTCGCACGCCGACTTCCGCCAGTGGTTCCACTTCCGGCTGCAGGGCGCGGCGGGCCAGGCGTGCACGCTCAAGTTCCTGAACGCCGGGGAGTGCACCTATCCCGACGGCTGGCGCGACTACCGCGCGGTGGCCTCGTACGACCGCGCCCACTGGTTCCGCGTGCCGACCCGCTACGACGGCACGACGATGACCGTCGACTTCACGCCCGAGCACGACAGTGTCTGGTTTGCCTATTTCGAGCCGTATCCGGAAGAGCGCCACCTGATGCTGCTGGCCACGTGCCAGCGCTCGCCGCTGGCGAAGCTGTCGCACCTGGGCAGCACGGTCGATGGCCGCGACCTGACCTGCGTGACCGTGGGCCAGCCCGGGCCGGGCAAGAAGACGATCTGGATGATCGCGCGCCAGCATCCGGGCGAAAGCATGGCCGAATGGTTCGTCGAGGGCACGCTGCAACGGCTGACCGGCACCGGCATGTGGAGCGCAGACCCGGTTGCGCGCCGGCTGCTGGAGCGCGCGGTGTTCCACATCGTGCCGAACATGAACCCGGACGGCTCGGCGCGCGGCAACCTGCGTACCAACGCGGCGGGCGCCAACCTGAACCGGGAGTGGATGCAGCCGAGCGAGGAAACCAGCCCGGAGGTGTTCTACGTGCGCCAGGCGATCGAGCGGACCGGCGTGGACCTGTTCTTCGATATCCACGGCGACGAGGCGCTGCCGTACAACTTCGTGGCCGGCAGCGAGATGCTGCCCGGCTTTACCGAGACCCAGCGCGAGCAGCAGTCGCGCTTCATCGAGGCTTTCAAGCGCGCCACGCCGGACTTCCAGGACGTGCACGGCTACGCGGCGAGCAAGTACAACGCCGACGCGCTGAAGCTGGCGTCGAAATACATCGGCCACACCTTCGGCTGCCTGGCGCTGACGCTGGAAATGCCGTTCAAGGACAACGCCGATCTTCCCGATGCAGCCGTGGGCTGGAACGGGGCAAAAAGCGCGCTGCTGGGAACGGCGATGCTGCAGGCGATCGGGGAGTATCTGGGGTAGGGTTTTCTCCCCTCTCCCTTAGGGAGAGGGGAGTACGCCAGCGGTACCGGTTGCGGCGCCTACTGCTTCTTCTTGCTCTTCGAAGACGTCGACTTCGCCGAAGACTTCTTCGCAGAGGAAGTCGCCTTCGCGCTGCTCTTGCCCTTCTTCCTTGTCTGCGACGGGGTGGCTACGGCCGGGGCGGCGGGCGGTTCGATGATCGTGTCGCCGTTGCTGTCGAGCAGTTCGTAGGCCAGCATCATGCCGTCGTTGTAGCCGCAGCGCACCTTCACGGGCTGCCACTGGGCCTCGCCGCGCCGCTTGTGGGCGGTGGCGCTGAACGTCACCACCGAGCTGACCGGCACGGCCTGCTTGCCGGGCGAGAAGCGGCCTTCCCAACGTTCCTCCACCGCCTGGCCTGTGGCCAGCGCGCCGGTCGGAATCTTCAGCGCATCGTAATTTGCCGAACGCGGCACGACCCAGCTCGCATGGGCCGCGCAGTCAGCCACCGGTGCGGTGGCGTTTTCTGACTTCATCAGTTGCTCGCGCATCCGGGTGCGGTACTCGGCCAGGCTCACGCGGCCCTTGTCAGGCAGTGTGACCGTGGTCGTAGGCGGATTCTTGTTGACGACCGGCGGCGGCTTGACGGCCGGCGGGGTGGGAGCGGTGGCAGCCGGGGCGGCGGCGGGTGTCGGGGCGGCGGGCGCGGCCTCTTCGGTCGGCGCGGTAGCGCAGCCGGCCAGGGCGATGGCGCCGGCCACTGCGGCAGTCAGCATGCGAAGCTGGCTGCCGAACAGTTCGGAAATTCGTCGGATCACGGGATCGTCGTTGCTCAGGCAAGCAAGGAGGGTTGGTGAAGGTTTGCCATGATAGAGGAAAGCCTACCGGCAGAGTTCCCAAATGTTGTTACCCTTCGTTCTAATTGCTTACATCTGGTAGCGATCGGCGACGATTTTCACGCGGTCATTATCGAAATCGCGGTTCTTGCACAACTAGGCGATCCCCGAGACACCCATGGCGCGTGTCCGGGGACGGCGGACGCCGTTGCAGCGTCCGCCAGACCGCGTCAGAACGTACGCGCGAAGCGTAGTAGTTCGTCCATCAGCGCGTTGAGATTGCGCTGGAGCCCGTCGAAGCCGGCCGAGCGGGTCAGGCCCACTTCGTCCATGTAGAGCTTGCGGTTGATTTCAAGCTGCAGGCTGTGCCGGTTGGCCTGCGGCTGACCCACCACGCGCACGATTTCCACGCCCTTGTACGGGTGGTTGCGCCACACGTCGTAGCCCATTTCCTTGAGCAGCCCCTCCACGCGGTCGGTGAAGCGCGGGTCGCAGGTGGTGCCGTCGCGGTCGCCCACCACGAAATCCGGATGCTGCAGGCCCGGATGCTCGGTGGCGAACCTGGCGGCCTCGCTCGGCATCGAGTGGCAGTTGATGTGGAAGGCCACGCCATGGCGCGCCACGGCCTGGTCAGACAGCCGCTGCAACTGGGCGTAGTAGGGCACGTAGTATGTGTCGATACGCGCCTGCAGCTCGGCCACGGTCAGCTTGCGGTCGTAGATGGCCTCGCCCGTGTCCAGCACCCGCCAGGCCAGCCCCTTGCCGAGGCGGGTCTTGGAGGTTTCCTGCTTCGGGCCGGGCCAGGGCGCGTCGAGCAGGCTCTCGTCGATTTCCGCGAGGCCGCGGTTGGCGTCGAGGTAGCTGCGCGGGCAGCCCGCTTCGAGCAGCGGAATGCCGCGCGCGGGGGCATCGGCGTAGAGCGCGTCCACGAACGTGTCTTCCGCCTGCCGCAGCAGCGGCAGGGGCAGCCCGGCGGCGTAGCGGAAATCCGCCGGGTACGTGGTGCAGCTATGCGGTGAATCCAGAAAGAGCGGTCCGCTCTCGCCTTCCGGCATGCGCAGGAAGTACGGGCTTTCCGCGGTCTTTCGTTCTGCTTCGGTCATACGTGCTGCCTGTGGTGGATCGGATTAGTCCAGCGAGATCTTGGCGGCGGCCGCCACCTTCTTGTTCTTGGCCACTTCGGTGGCGATCTGCTGCGCAAAGTGCTGCGGCGTGTCGCCCACCGGGGTGGCGCCCAGCTTTTCGAGCTTGGCCTTGACTTCCGGCATGGCCAGTACCTTGATGGCGGCGGCGTTCAGCTTCGCCTGGATATCGGCGGGCAGCTTGGCCGGGGCGATCAGGCCGAACCACGCGGCGTCGTTCACTTCGGGCAGGCCCAGTTCGGCGAAGGTCGGCACGTTCGGCAGGGCCGCCACGCGCTTGGGCGCCGCCACGGCCAGCGCGCGCAGCTTGCCGCCTTCGATGAACGGCAGCGACGAGGGCAGGTTGTCGAACAGGATCTGCACCTGGCCGGCCAGTGCGTCGTTCAGCGCCGGGCCCACGCCCTTGTACGGCACGTGCAGCAGTTCGGTCTTGCTGCTCATCTTGAACAGCTCGCCCATCATGTGCGACACGCTGCCGTTGCCGGCCGAGCCGTAGGCCAGCTTGTTCGGCTCGGACTTGGCCAGCGCGATGAACGACTTCATGTCCGTGGCCTTGACCGCCGGGTTGATGCTCATCACGTTCGGCACCGAGGCCAGGTTCGTGATGGTCGTGAAATCCTTGGTGGCGTCGTATTGCAGGCGCGGGTAGACGGCCGGGTTGATGCCGTGCGTCGACGCGGTGGCAATGCCCAGCGTGTAGCCGTCCGGGGCCGCCTTGGCCAGGAAGCCGGTGCCGATGCTGCCGCCGGCGCCGCCGCGGTTGTCCACCACCACGGCCTGGCCCAGTTGCTGGCCCAGCTTGTCGGCCACGATGCGCGCCACGATATCGGTGGTGCCGCCGGCCGGGAACGGCACGACGAGCGTGATCGGCTTGCTCGGATAGGTGCCCTGCGCGAAGGCGGGCAGGGTCATGCCGGCGGCGGCGAAGGCGGTGGCGGCGGCAAGGACTTTCAGCAGGGGACGGCGTTGCATCGAAGGGATTCCGTTGAAAGAGAGAAGACAATCGGCCTCTGAGGGGCCTGAGGGGCCTCGGCGAAATCGCAGGAAATCTGTGTTCCCCGTCGCCGGTCGATTCTGCGCGCCAACACCTGACCCTTGCAAACGAAATAAAATCCCTCGATCATTCCATTTGGTATCGAAGTAAATGGATGTGAGGTGGCTCATGCGGCGCTTATGCCCGTCGATGACCGAATTGGTGGCTTTCGAGGCCGCCGCGCGGCACAGCAGTTTCACGGTGGCGGCGCGCGAATTGCACGTGACGCAGGGCGCGGTCAGCAAACAGGTTCGAAGCCTGGAAGCGTTTCTGGGCGTCGAACTGTTCGAACGGGTGCGCCAGCGGCTGCTGCTGACGCAGGCCGGGGCGCGCTATCTGGAGCGGATCGGGCCAAGCCTCGACACGATCGAATCAGCCAGCGTGGAACTGATCGCGCGGCAGGGCCGTGGGGGCATTCTTCACATCGCCAGCATGCCGACGCTCGGCGCCAAATGGCTGATTCCGCGCCTGCCGCAGTTCTTCGCCCGCTATCCCGAAGTCACGCTGGAATTCGTGCCGCACGCGCAGGGCTACGATTTTTCGCAGCCCGATCTGGACGCGGCGATCCGCTTCGGCGACGGCGTCTGGCCCGGCACCCAGGCCGACTACATGACGGGAAGGGAAGTGCTGCCGGTCTGCCGCCCCGGACTGCTGGTGCACGAACCCGACGGCATCGCAAAAACGCCAGGATCGCTGCTGCGCTATCCGCTGCTGCACCACACGACGGTGCCCGAAGCGTGGCCGGACTGGCTTGCGGCGCTCGGCATTTCCACGCGCGAGGCCTGGGCTGGCGCGCGCTTCGACCAGTTCACGCTGCTGACGCAGGCGGCGGTGTCGGGGCTCGGCATCGCGCTGATCCCGCGCTGCCTGATCGAGGAGGAATTGGCCACCGGCACGCTGATCGTCGCGCATCCGGCGCGGGTGCTGGCCAGAAAGGGCTATTACCTGTGCTACCCGGAGCAGAAGGCCCATCTGCCGGCGCTGCAGACGTTCCGGCAGTGGGTCATGGAAGGGGTCGATGTCGTGGTCTGAAGCACACCCCACGCGCATCGTAGAAACCTTATTTCGACAGCACCTTCATCGCTTCTTCCAGCCCCGCCAGCGTCACCGGATACATCCGGTTCTTCATGATCTGGTTGATCACCGTGATCGACTGCCGGTACTGCCAGAGCCCCTCCGGCTCGGGATTGAGCCAGACGAAGCGCGGAAACTGCTCGATCATCCGGTTGAGCCAGACCGCGCCCGCTTCCGGGTTGTTGTATTCCACCGAGCCGCCCGGCTGCAGGATCTCGTACGGGCTCATCGTCGCGTCGCCGACGAAGATCACCTTGTAGTCCGGCGTGTACTTGTGCATCAAGTCCCACGTGGCGATCTTCTCGGCGTGGCGGCGGCGGTTGTTCTTCCAGACGTAGTCGTACAGGCAGTTGTGGAAGTAGTAGTACTCCAGGTGCTTGAACTCGGTCTTGGTGGCCGAGAACAGTTCCTCCACGCGCTTGATGTGGTCGTCCATCGAGCCGCCCACGTCCATCAGCATCAGCACCTTGACCTTGTTGTGGCGCTCGGGCCGCAGCTTGATGTCGAGCATGCCGGCGTTGGCCGCCGTGGAGTGGATCGTGTCGTCGAGGTCGAGTTCGGTGTCGGCACCCTCGCGCGCGAACCGGCGCAGGCGGCGCAGCGCCACCTTGATGTTGCGCGTGCCCAGTTCCACCTGGTCGTCATAGTCCTTGTAGGCGCGCGCCTCCCAGACCTTGATCGCGGTGCGGTTGCCCTTCGACGGCCCGCCGATGCGGATGCCCTCGGGGTTGTACCCGCCGTGGCCAAACGGCGATGTCCCGCCGGTGCCGATCCACTTGCTGCCGCCCTCGTGCTTCTCCTTCTGCTCTTCCAGCAGTTGCTTCAGGCGCTCCATGAGCTTGTCCAGGCCGCCCATGGCCTCGATCTTCGCCTTGTCCTCGGCGGACAGCTCGCGCTCCAGCGTCTTCTGGAGCCAGTCCAGCGGGATGTCGCTTTTCCAGTCCACCAGGCTCTCCACGCCCTTGAAGTAGGCCGCGAAGGTCTGGTCGAACTTGTCGAAGTGCTTTTCGTCCTTGACCAGCGTCATGCGCGACAGGTAATAGAACTCGTCGATCGATGGCGCGATCACCTGGGCGCGCAGCGCTTCGAGCATCGTCAGGTATTCCTTGACCGATACCGGCAGCTTGGCGTGGCGCAGCGAGAAGAAGAAGTCGATCAGCATGGGTGTCTCCGGCCCGGCGGGCGATCAGCGCGGACGCTCGAGCTGGTATTGCAGGTGGGCGCGCACCGTGGGCCATTCGCTGGCGATGATGGAAAAGACCACCGTGTCCCGCAATGATCCGTCGGGCATGCGCAGGTGGCTGCGCAGCACGCCGTCCTGCTTGGCGCCAAGCCGGGCGATGGCCGTGCGGCTCTGGTGGTTCATCCAGTGCGTGCGGAATTCCACGGCGATGCAGTCGAGCGATTCGAATGCGTGGCGCAGCAGCATCAGCTTGCACTCGGTGTTCAGCGCCGTGCGTTGCACGCGCTTTGCGTACCAGGTGGAGCCGATTTCCACGCGACGGTTCTTGCCGTCGATATTCATGTAGGTGGTCATGCCGGCCACGCGGCCCCCGGCGTCGAGCACCGTGAACGGCTGCATCGAATCCTGGTCCTGCAGCCCCAGGCGGCGCTCGATCTCGGCCTCGACCCCCTCGGGCGTTGGCACCGATGTGTACCAGAGCCGATGCAGTTCGCCATCGGCGGCGGCTTCGCGCAGCCCGGCGGCGTGGTCCCGCGACAGCGGGGCCAGCGTGGCGTGTTGCCCGGTCAGCGTGACGGGCTGGACAAACTTCGTCATCGTAATTCGCTTAAATCTTCGCTTGAAGTGTGGCGGTCGTTCAGCGGTTGGCGCGGTTCATGAACACCAGGCGCTCGAACAGGTGCACGTCCTGCTCGTTCTTGAGCAGCGCGCCGTGCAGCGGCGGGATGGCGGCCTTGCGGTCGGGGCTGCGCAGCGCCTCGGCCGGAATGTCCTCGGCCATCAGCAGCTTGAGCCAGTCGATCAGTTCGGACGTGCTCGGCTTCTTCTTCAGGCCCGGCAGGTTGCGCATCTCGTAGAACGATTCCATCGCGGCAGCCACCAGTTCGCGCTTGATGCCGGGGTAGTGCACGTCGACGATGCGCTGCATCGTCTCGGCGTCCGGGAACTTGATGTAGTGGAAGAAGCAGCGGCGCAGGAACGCGTCCGGCAGTTCCTTCTCGTTGTTCGACGTGATGATGACCAGCGGGCGGTGGCGCGCCTTGACCAGTTCGCGCGTCTCGTAGACGTAGAACTCCATGCGGTCCAGTTCGCGCAGCAGGTCGTTCGGGAATTCGATGTCGGCCTTGTCGATCTCGTCGATCAGCAGCACCACGGGCTCGTCGGCCTCGAACGCCTGCCACAGCACGCCCTTGACGATGTAGTTGCGGATGTCGTGCACGCGGTCGTCGCCCAGCTGCGAGTCGCGCAGGCGCGACACGGCGTCGTACTCGTACAGGCCCTGCTGCGCCTTGGTGGTTGACTTGATATGCCACTGCAGCAGCGGCATGCCCAGCGCGGCGGCCACTTCCTCGGCCAGCATGGTCTTGCCGGTGCCGGGCTCGCCCTTGATCAGCAGCGGACGCTGCAGCGTGCGCGCGGCGTTGACGGCCAGCTTCAGGTCGTCGGTGGCAACGTACTGGGCACTACCTTCGAACTTGACCTGCTGGGACGGATTGGCGTTGGCGTTGGTGGACATTGAGCAACCTGGTGTAGCGCGCCGGCCTGCCTGGCAGGCCGGTCGGCGGACAATTGGGAACGGCACTTCTGAAACGGCAACCGGCCCGGCCGACAAACCGCGCGGACAATCGGAAATCCGGCCGGAATGGGCCAGTATAAGAGCAGATCGGCGTTCGTGTTCAGTGGGGCACACCCGAAGGCGCACGGCGTGGACCAGCGCGTGCACGCTGCGGTACAATGCGCCGGTTTGACGCGCCCCCAAAGTCAATACCCTCCTCAAGCCCGGCAGTTCCGCCACCCGAGACATGGCGGAGCATCGGGAGGCGGCAACAGCGCGAGATGGTTGCAAGAATGGTGTCTGAGCACCGCGGCACATCAGCATCACGCCCGGCTGCGCCCTGTCTGGCCGACGACCTCGGCCGATTTCCGGCGAACCGCTTCACGTCCCCATCCCGCATTCCGTCTGGCGTCCCGGCAAGGGGCAGGTCACACGCGGTTTAACACTTCCCTATCTGCTACGACAATGAAAAAGCTCCTCACGATGGTGGTGTTGGGCGCGGCCGCAACGGCTGCGCATGCCCAGGACAAGGGCAGTGTCGACACCGCCCGCGACAAGGTGGCCATGTGTATCGGCTGCCATGGCATTCCCGGCTACCGAGCATCGTTCCCGGAGACCTACCAGGTGCCGCTGCTCGGCGGCCAGAGCGCCAAATACATCGAGAACGCGCTCAAGGGCTACCAGAAGGGCGACCGCAAGCACCCCACCATGCATGCGATTGCCGCGAGCCTGACGGACAAGGACATCACCGCGCTGGCTGCCTACTACTCGCAGCAGAAGTCCGATACCAAGAACAACACGCTCAAGTAGGAACCCGCCATCATGAAGACGCTGAAAGCAGTTTCGTACGCGCTGGGCGCGGCCGTACTCGGGTTTGCCGCGCTGCCGGCCCAGGCCGCCGATATCGCCGCCGGCAAGGCGCTGGTCGACAAGGGCGGCTGCGTGGCCTGCCACGGCAAGGACATGAACGCCCCGATCTCGCCGGACTACCCCAAGCTGGCCGGCCAGCATCCGGACTACCTCTACCACGCCATGTCGGCCTACCAGACCAGCGGCAACCCGATCGTGGGCCGCACCAACGCCATCATGGCCGGCCAGATGAACAGCAACCCCGCCGTGACGGACAAGAGCGGCAAACCGCGCCCGTTCACCAAGGCGGAGTTGCAGAACATGGCCGCCTATATCGGCTCGCTGAAGGGCGATCTGGTGGTGAAGAAGTAGGTCAGCGGTCTGAGTTGCTGACCGGAAGCGCCGTCCCCAGTGGACGGCCTTTTTTCGCCTGGAGCTTGATTACCTGTTATACGCGTAATTTGCATTTACCTGATTTACAGCTATTATGTGGTTACCTGCATAAGAGGTAAAAAGGCATGCATCAGGTGATAACAACAGCAGGGCAGATTGGCCAGATTCTTCGATCGGCCCGCCGCGCGCGCAAACTCAGTCAGTCAGATGCTGCCGCGCGGCTCGGATTCAGCCAGAGCCGCCTGTCCGCGCTAGAACTTGACCCGAAGGTGATCTCTGCAGAACAATTACTGGCTCTGTTGAGTCTCTACGGACTCGAACTCGTGATTCATCCGAAGTCGCCCCCGCCTGAAGCATCGACAACGGAGTGGTAAAGATGGGCAGACCGTCGAAAGGCCGGGCGATTTCTGTCTGGACCAACGGACAGCGCGTGGGAACGTGGCGCATCCCGGCGCGCTCCGGGATGGAATTTTCCTACGATGCAGCGTGGATGGCGTCGGCCGCCGGTCGACCGCTGTCCCTTTCGCTGCCGTTTGGTATCGACACCGGCCCGCTGCGGGGCGAGGCCGTCCTCAACTATTTCGACAATCTCCTGCCGGACAGCGATGTCATCCGCCGCCGGCTGGCCGCCCGGCACCGGACCAGTTCGACCGATGCGTTCGATCTGCTCGCGGCCATCGGGCGGGACTGTACTGGCGCCGTGCAAATGCTCGGCGAGGATGAGGAGCCGGAGAACATAGAGCGCATCGAAGGTACGCCGTTGTCCGACGAAGACATCGAGACGTTGCTCTCGCGCACGGTGACCGCGCCGGGGCCCCTCGGGATCGATGAAATCGTAGATTTCCGAGTTTCTATCGCCGGAATGCAGGAAAAGACGGCGCTGCTGGTTCACGGCGGGCAGTGGATGCTGCCGCGGGGCGCCACGCCCACCACTCACATCTTGAAGATGCCGATCGGACTGGTCGGCAACCGACGCGCGGACCTCACGACTTCGGTAGAGAACGAATGGCTCTGCATGCAGATGGTGCAGGCGCTGGGCCTGCCGGCGGCCGACTGCGAAATGCTGACGTTCGGCACGCAGCGCGTGCTATCCGTGAAACGCTTCGACCGGCAGATGCATTCGAGCGGCACCTGGATCATGCGTCTGCCACAGGAGGATTTTTGCCAGGCGCTGGGCTTGCCTTCGCATCTGAAATATGAGGCGGACGGCGGTCCCGGCATGACGGATCTGGCGGGTGTGCTGCGGCAGTCGGTCAACGCCGGGCGCGATCTCGACACGTTGCTCGCCGCGCAGATCGTGTTCTGGATGCTCGCTGCCACGGACGGGCATGCCAAGAACTTCAGCATCCATCTTCTGCCCGGCGGCCGTTTCCGGCTTGCGCCGCTGTACGACATCATGTCGGTCTGGCCGATCGTGGGCAACGGACCGAATCAAGTGCCGCATCAGCGGGTCAAGCTGGCCATGGCCGTGTCAGGCAAGAATCGCCACTTCCTGCTCCGCGATATTCGTCGCCGCCATTTCAACGCTATGGCGCGGCGCTGCTACGTCGGCACGTCCGCCGAGCCAGTCCTGACCGGTCTTCTGGAACGCTTGCCTGGTGCCATCGCCGAGGTGGCGGGGCGGGTGCCGCAAGGGTTTCCTGCCCGCGTCGCGGACCCCATCTTCGAACAGCTTGAAGCCTCCGCAGACCGTCTCGCCGCCATGGAACTGGCCTAGCGCACGGTGTTGCCGCCATAAAAAAACGCCGGCCCATGGCCGGCGTCGTCACATCTGGAGTCGATTCGGCTCAGTTGCCGCTGCCGGGCACCAGGCGGCGCTGTTTCACGGCGTTGGCCAAAGTTTCCAGGATGCCGATCGAGTCGTCCCAGCCGATGCAGGCGTCCGTGACGGACTGGCCGTAGGTCAGGTCTTCCACCGGCGTGCCCTGCACGTGGTCCTGGCGGCCGGCGATCAGGTGGGATTCCACCATCACGCCGATGATGCGGCGGTCGCCGCCGGCCATCTGGCGAGCGATGTCCTCGCAGACCGGCATCTGGTTCTCGTGCTTCTTGCTGCTGTTGGCGTGCGAGGCGTCGATCATCAGGCGTGCGGCCAGGCCGGACTTCGAGATCGCGTCGCAGGCTTCCTGCACGCTGGCGGCGTCGTAGTTCGGCGCCTTGCCGCCGCGCAGGATGATGTGGCAGTCCTCGTTGCCCGAGGTCGACACGATGGCCGAGTGGCCGCCCTTGGTCACCGACAGGAAGTGGTGCGGCTGCGACGCGGCCTTGATGGCGTCCACGGCGATCTTGACGTTGCCGTCGGTGCCATTCTTGAAGCCCACCGGGCAGGAGAGCCCCGACGCCAGTTCGCGGTGCACCTGCGATTCGGTCGTGCGCGCCCCGATGGCGCCCCAGCTGACCAGGTCCGCAATGTACTGGGGGCTGATCATGTCCAGATATTCCGTCCCCGTCGGCACGCCCATTTCGCTGATGTTCAGCAGCAGTTCGCGGGCGGTGCGCAGGCCGTCGTTGATCTTGAAGCTGCCGTCCATGTGCGGATCGTTGATCAGGCCCTTCCAGCCCACCGTGGTGCGCGGCTTCTCGAAATAGACGCGCATCACCACCTCCAGCTCGCCGGCGAAGCGGTCGCGCTGCACCTTGAGCAGCCTGGCGTATTCCAGCGCCGCCTTGGTGTCGTGGATCGAGCACGGGCCGATGATCACGATCAGGCGGTCATCCATGCCGTGCAGGATGCGGTGCATGGCCTGGCGGGCGCCGTAGATCACGTCGGACGCGGCTTCCGAGCAGGCGAACTCGCGGATCAGGTGCGCCGGGGGCAGCAGTTCCTTGAGTTCTCGAATACGCAGGTCGTCGGTGTTCTTCAGCATGATGGCTCCGGGTTCTTGTGAGGTGTGGATTCTGTTGGAATGGTGCGTCGCAGTCGTGGCGGGAATAAAAAAACCGCCAGGGTTGCTGGCGGTTTCTTTTGCATTCGGGGTCTGCTTACATCCGTCCCTCTCTATCCGCCAGCGGTGTGAGATGCCAAAAGAAGTAAAAGTAAAACTTGGCGGTCATGGCGGAAATCGAAGTGGGCAGGGTCAGCTTGTGTCGGTTTTACGCGGATGCGTGACATTTATGCTGCGGCGCGTGATCGAAAGGCATTTTATTGCGCCGGGGTCTGTCAAAGGCCGGGGTGCAATCGCCGCGTGCGCCGCAACGAAGCATCTTTATATCGCTTTTCCGGAATGGTTGCAAGCGGCAACTGCATCGCATTTAAGCGAATGCAGAGCATTCCGCCTGCCTATATTGGAATCGGACGCCTGGGATGGGCGGGCGCCCCCGACAAGAATCCACATGGGGGAAGCGATCATGGCAGTCGATGAAGCAAGGCTCAATGCCTTCATGGGGCAGTTCGTCCAGGATCTGGGCGCGGTGATGCACGCCGCCACCGTGGTGGTGGGCGACGAACTGGGGCTCTACAAGGCGCTGGCGGAGAAGCCGATGACCGCCGACACGCTCGCCGCCAAGACCAGGACTGATCCGCGCTACCTGCGCGAGTGGCTGTCGGCCCAGGCGGCCAGCGGCTACGTGGAGTACGACCCCGGCCAGGACACCTTCTGGCTGACCGAGGAGCAGGCGTTCGCGCTGGCGCAGGAGGGCAGTCCGGCGTTCATCCCGGGCGCGTTCCAGATTGCCGTGGCGCAGTTCCGCGCGATCCCCCGCATGCTCGACATCTTCCGCAACGGGCGGGGCCTGGGCTGGCACGAACATGATCCGTCGCTGTTCCATGGCACGGAGCGGTTCTTCCGGCCCGGCTACGCGGCCCATCTGGTGGACGAGTGGATACCGGCGCTCGAAGGCTTGGCGGCGCGGATGGAGGCGGGCGCCACCGTGGCCGATGTCGGCTGCGGCCATGGCGCCTCGACGATCATCATGGCGCAGGCGTTTCCGGCCTCGACTTTCCGCGGCTTCGACTACCACGAGCCGTCGATCCGCTATGCCACGGACGCCGCCCGGCGCGCCGGCGTGGGCGATCGTGTCACGTTCGAAGTGGCATCGGCCAAGGATTTTTCAGGAAACGACTATGACCTCGTGGCCGTGTTCGACTGCCTGCACGACATGGGCGATCCGGTCGGCGCCGCGCGGCATATCCGCCAGACCCTGAAGCCGGACGGCTGCTGGATGATCGTCGAGCCGTTTGCAAACGACAACCTGCAGGACAATCTGAATCCGGTGGGAAGGGTGTTCTATTCGGCGTCGACGTTCATCTGCACGCCGGGTTCCCGCGCGCAGGAGGGCGCGATGTGCCTGGGCGCCCAGGCGGGCGAGGCGCGCATGCGCGGCGTGACGGAGCAGGGGGGATTCGGGAGCTTCAGGCGGGCGGCGCAGACGCCGTTCAACCTGGTGTACGAGGTGAGGCCGTAGGGGGATGTTTCGCTCCCCTCTCCCGCGAGCGGGAGAGGGGAGCCAAACAAAAGGGTGGGTGAAACGCTTACGCCGTCCCGCCCACCGTCATGTTCTCGATCCGCAGCGTCGGCTGGCCCACGCCCACGGGCACGCTCTGGCCTTCCTTGCCGCAGACGCCCACGCCCGAGTCCAGGCGCATGTCGTTGCCGATCATCGTCACGTCCTTGAGCGATTCCGGGCCGTTGCCGACCAGCGTGGCGCCCTTGACCGGGTACGTGATCTTGCCGTCCTCGATCATGTAGGCCTCGCTGGCCGAGAACACGAACTTGCCGTTGGTGATGTCCACCTGGCCGCCGCCGAAGTTCACGGCATAGAGTCCGCGCTTCACGCTGGCGAGGATTTCGGCCGGGTCCTTGTCGCCGTTGAGCATGTAGGTGTTGGTCATGCGCGGCATCGGCAGCGCGGCGTAGCTCTCGCGGCGGGCGTTGCCGGTGACCGGCATCTTCATCAGGCGCGCGTTGAGCGTGTCCTGGATGAAGCCGGTCAGGATGCCGTCCTCGATCAGCGTCGTGCACTGCGTCGGGTTGCCTTCGTCGTCAAGGTTCAGCGAGCCCCGGCGGTTGGCAATCGTGCCGTCATCCACCACGGTCACGCCCTTGGCGGCCACGCGCTCGCCCATGCGGCCGGCGAAGGCCGACGAGCCCTTGCGGTTGAAGTCGCCCTCCAGCCCGTGGCCCACGGCCTCGTGCAGCAGCACGCCGGGCCAGCCCGGGCCGAGCACCACGGTCATCGCGCCGGCCGGGGCCGGGCGGGCTTCGAGGTTGACCAGCGCCGACGACACGGCCTCGTCCACATACTTGCGCAGCAGTTCGTCGGTGAAGTAACCGTAGGCGTAGCGGCCGCCGCCGCCCGACGAGCCGATCTCGCGGCGCCCGTTCTGCTCGGCGATGACGGTCACGCTCACACGCACCAGCGGGCGCACGTCGGCGGCAATCACGCCGTCGCTGCGCGCCACCAGCACCACGTCGTATTCGCCAGCCAGGCCGGCCATGACCTGCACCACGCGCGGGTCCTTGGCGCGCGCCATCTTCTCGATCTTTTCCAGCAGCGCCACCTTCTCGGTGGCGGTCATCGAATCGAGCGGATCGTTCGGCGTGTACAGGTTGCGCCCCGTCTGCGAGGCCAGCGCGCCGGCCACCTTGACGCGGCCGCTGCCGGTCTTGCCGATCGTGCGCGTGGCGGCCGCCGCCTGCGACAGTGCCGCCAGGCTGATGTCGTCCGAATAGGCAAACGCCGTGCGGTCGCCCGAGACGGCGCGCACGCCCACGCCCTGGTCGATGCTGAAGCTGCCAGACTTGACGATGCCTTCCTCAAGGCTCCACGCCTCGTTGCGCGTGTGCTGGAAGTACAGGTCGGCGTAGTCCACCTTGTGGGTGAAGATGTCGGCCAGCACGCGCTGGAGCTTGGCCTCGTCGAGACCGTACGGTGCCAGCAGCAGTTGCTGCGCGGTGGCCAGGTTGCGGATTCCGAGATCGCCGGCGTTCATGATTTTCCTTGGTCTTTCACCCCGTGGCGACCTGGCCACGGCGGCATGCAAACGTTGAAACGTAATGTCCTGAATCCTACAGCACGCGATGGCGCAGTGCCGGCAGGTTCTGACGCACCTCGGCCAGCCGGGCCGGGTCGATGACCCCCGCCACCACGCCTTCGCCCTCGGGCAGCACGCCCATCAGCTCGCCCCACGGGTCCACCAGCATCGAGTGGCCCCAGGTGCGCCGGCCGTTCTCGTGCTTGCCGCCTTGTGCCGCAGCCAGCACATAACACTGGTTTTCGATGGCGCGGGCGCGCAGCAGGATTTCCCAGTGGGCCTGCCCCGTGGTGTAGGTGAAGGCGGCCGGCATCAGAATCAAGCTCACGCCCTGGCCGTCGCGGCCGGCGCCCAGGCCGCGGTACAGCTCGGGAAAGCGCAGGTCGTAGCAGACCGACATCGCCACCCGGCCGCACGGTGCGTCGAAGGCCACCGGTGTCTTGCCGGCCAGGATCGTGCGCGCCTCGTCGTAATTCTCCTCGCCCCGGGTGAAGCCGAACAGGTGGATCTTGTCGTAGCGCGCCACGCGCTGGCCGTGCGGATCGAACGCCAGCGAGGTGTTGTAGACGCGCTTGTCGTCGCCGCACCACATCGGCAGCGTGCCGCCCACCAGCCACATCCGGTGGCGCCGGGCGGCGTCGGCCAGAAAGCGCTGCACCGGCCCGTCGCCGTCCTGCTCGCGGATGGCCACCTTGTCCGATTCGTGCCGGCCCATCATGGCGAAGTACTCGGGCAGCAGCGCCAGCTGGGCGCCGCCGCGCGCGGCCTCGGCAATCAGTTCGTCGGCCCGTGCCAGGTTGTCGTCGGGCGACGTGCCCGTCACGGTCTGGATCGCGGCAACGTGGAACGGCGAGCGGTGCGTACCGGGCGGGCTGGACGGATGAGCGGTCATCGTGGGTTCCTGGAGCATCGGAGCGAGAGGGCGGGCCGGATCGACGGCCCCGGGCCGCCTAGCGCGGGTACACGCCCGAGCGGTCGAGGATCGGCGGCTTGCGCGGCTCATTGTCCTCCACTTTGGCCACCTTGGGGTCGGCCCACGAGCCGCTCACATGGTAGTGCTGGGTGAAGACCTTCGAGAACTCGTCGGCGAACATCAGCTGCGCGGCCAGCGTGCCGATGCCGAGCACCGGGTTGATGAACGCCGCCGCCACCGAGGTGGTGGTGGCGTTGATGCGCGGCGTCACGGACACGTTCAGGTCCTGGGTCTCGTGCAGCAGGTCGGCCGTGCCGCGCATCGACGCCACGACCTGGCTGCCCTTGAAGCTGAAATCGTCGATCTTGCCCACCCCGTTCTCGATCGTGCCCGCGCCGCTGATGTCGTCGAACACGATGCCCTTGCTGGTCAGCGAGCGGAAATCGAGCGTGGCAAAGCGCAGCAGGCTCTGCAAGCTCAGCACGCCGAGCAGCCGCGCCGCGCCCGGGTCCACGCTGAGGATCTGGCCGTTTTCGAGCTGCAGGTTCAGCTTGCCGGACAGCGTCGGGTAGTCGATCGACATCGGCGAGCCGCGCCACGCAATGCGGCCTTCGAGCGTGCCCTTGCCGTCGCGCACCGTGTGCGCCATGCCCATGCGGTCGAGCACGTCGCCGGCGTTGCGGATGTCGAGCTTGAAGTTCAGCAGCGTGCGGCGGCCCTCGGTGGGCGACGTCGCGCCCTTGGCGGCCGCCTCGCGCAGCCGGCGCGGCAGCCGCCAGCTGCCGTTGCCGGTCAGCGTGGCGCCGGGCTGGGCGATGGTCAGGCTGTCGAGCGTCCACACGGGCTGGTTGTCGGCGTGGCTCGTGTGGGCCTTGACTTCGAGCTTGCCGAAATCGCGCCCGTGCAGCACGAAGCGGTCCACCACCAGGTCCAGCGCCGGCATTTCCTCGACGCTGCGGGTGATGGCCTCGGCCGAGTGGCCGTCGTCGACGGCGTCGGGAATCTCCAGGTGCGTCAGCCGCACCGACAGCGCGCCCGAGGGGCTGCCGGCGTCGCGCCGCCACTGGCCCGTGCCGGCCACCTGGCGCGAACCGAGTTGCAGGTTCCAGCCACCGGACTGGCGGTTGGCCTCGATCGTCACGTCATCGATGCTGCGGCCGAACGCGTCGAGTGCCTTGGTGCGGACATTGATGCGCTCGGGCAGGAACGGCGACGAGCGGTCCACCTCGCCAGCCGGCCGGCGCTCCTCGCCGCCGGGCCCGGCGAGCAGTCCACGCCAGGCATCGACATCGAGCCGCTCGGCACTGACCGCGAGCGCCACGCCGCCGGACGGCTGCGGCGCCGCCTGGCCAATGCCGATGCCGCCCGACACCACCTCCACGGATTCGCCCCGGCGCAGCAGGTAGCGCGCGCTGTTGGCGCTGCCGAGCTGGACCGAGAGTTCGTCGAGCCCGGCGGCCCCGGTGCGGGACGCCACGGGACGCAGGTCCACGCGTAGCGGCATGTCCTGCGTGGCCGTCTTGCCGAGCGGGGCGGGCAGGTTCAGCGCCAGCCCGTTCAGTTCGGACGAAACCTGCACCTGCAGCCGCTTCTCGCGCACGCCGATCACGGCCGAGTAGGGCGTGGTGCCCTCGATGCGCGCCCCGGGCGCTTCGGCGCCCAGCGCCTCGCGCAGGCCCTGGGCCGTGGCGGTGCCGCCCACGGTCACGTGCGTGGTGCCGTCCGGCTGCGTGCCGCCGGCAATGCGGGTCTCGCCGCCCAGGAAGCGGGCGCGGACGCCGTTGAGCTGGAAGCCGTGTTCGTCGAATGCCACGGCGCCGGTAGCCCCGTGGAGCGTGGGCAGTTCCGGCATCAGCGTGATGTCGTTGCCCGGGAAGCGGAACTCGCCGTTGACCTTGGTGCCGGCTGCGTGGGCGAGCGGCAGGTCGAGCTTGAGCCTGAGGTCGCCATGGCCGGGCGCGCGGGCGTTTTCGGTGATGTTGCCGGTCCAGCCCTTGACCGGGGTGGCGGCCACGAAGCGCAGGAACGACTGCACCGGGCCCGTGGCCGAGCCGTCCAGCTGCAGGCGGCCGTGGTCGCTGAGATCGTCGATCTGGCCGCTCACGTCGCGCAGCATCACGCCCGGAACGCCCCGCACGCCGGCCTGCTTCGCCACGAACGACATCTTGCTGCGCTCGAACAGCAGATGGCCCGAGATGTCGGTGAAATCGGGCCATGCCGTGCCGCCATTGGCAGTGCCGGCACTGCCGGCACCATTGGAAACCGTGGCGGCGCTGCCGCCCACATTGGGGCCGTGCTCGTGCGGGGCAATCTGGTAGCTCACGTTGCGCACCGGCACTTCCACGCGGAAATCGCCGGCGCGGGCGAACGGCGGATGGAACGGGAAGTGGTGCAGGTCGCCCTTGACGAGGAATTTCACGTCATGGGCCTCGCCGCCCACCAGCGCGCCTTCCAGATAGTGGCGCGTGGCCGGCATCGTCGTCGGCAGGTAGCGGGGGATGCGGTTGGCCTGGGCGCGGTCGAGCTGGCCGGTCAGGTCCGCGATGCCGCTGGCGCCGTCGCCGCCGGCCCGCCAG
Organism: Cupriavidus agavae; assembly: GCF_004217045.1. Taxonomy (GTDB): domain Bacteria; phylum Pseudomonadota; class Gammaproteobacteria; order Burkholderiales; family Burkholderiaceae; genus Cupriavidus; species Cupriavidus agavae. The sequence continues at coordinate 1,814,845 of NZ_SGXM01000001.1, read as the reverse complement.
GAGCCGCGCACCGAGCCCGCCGTATCGGCATTGGCGAACCGTATGCCGTCAGAGCGGACCACCAGATGCTCGCCCTCGTGGGTCCAGCGCACTTCGCCGCGCAGCGAGTCGAACGGCACGCGCGGATCGTCGAACACGCCCGGGAAGCTCAGCGTGGCGCCGCTGCTGTCCACGCGGGCGCTGCCCTGGCGGTCGTCGAAGCTGAACGTGCCCGAGAGCCGCGTGAAGCCCGGCATGCCCGTGTGTGGCTTGCCGTCCGGCCCCACGGCCGGCACGGCCGGCTGGCTGTTGACCGAGACACCGCGCAGCGTGCCCTGCACGGTGTAGTGCGGCGCGCCCGGCGTGCGGCCGAGCATGCCGGTGCGCTCGCGCGCCCAGCTGACATCGAGGTTGTCGATATGGCCGGCCGGCTGCAGCGCGCGCAACTGGCGCAGCACGGCCATGTCCAGCGGCATCGATGCCGCCAGCGCCCGCACCGTGTTCAGGTCGAACGTCGGCGCGCGCAGCGCGAACTTGCGCAGCCGGCCCGCGTCGTCGCGTGTCCAGGCGATGGTGACCTTGCGCATGCCCTCGCGCCACGAGGTGTCCGAGGCCGATGGCGGCCCGGCCAGCGGCTCGGCCTGCCAGAGCAGCGTATCGATCGTCAGCGTGTTGTTGCCGTTGCGGTCGCCGTTGTGCAGCAGCAGCGCCTGGGCGTTGGCCAGCCTGAGCGCCTCGGGCGCGCCCGAGAGGTGCAGGTCCACATCGGCGGCGCGCATCCGCAACTGGCTGCGCAGCACGTGCCCGCCCCGGAAATCGACGGTGCCGTCGGTGCTGAAGACCCCGCTGCCCACATTGTCGAAAATCGCCAGGTAGCGCTGCACCACTGGCAGTTGAACCTGGTTGAACTGCCAGCTGGCCTGGCCGGTCCAGTGCTGCCAGTTGCCGGCGCCATACAGATAGTCGTGCCGCAGCGTGGTCTGCACCACCAGCGGCTGCGGCGCCAGCGAGGCGCTGCGCGCCTCCAGCCGCAGCGTGTGCTGGGCGCCCCGGCGCTGCGACGTGAAGTGGATGTCCGCCACGTCGAGCTGCGGCAACCGGGCTTTCTCGTCCAGCCAGCGCAGGTTGCCGCTGACCAGTTCGATGCGGCCCTGCGACAGCAGCCAGTTCAGGAACGGGTCGTTGTCGTCGCTGCGCTTGTTGGCGTCCACCGGCACGCCGGCCACCAGCAACTGGCCTTGCGGGGTGCGCCGGATCAAGACATCGGTCCGGTCGGCGGTCAGGCTGGCAAATTGCAGCGCCAGCGACGGCACCGACTGCCACGACAGCTTGCCCTCCAGCGCCCCGGCGGCCAGCAGCGTGCGCTGCTGGCGATCCACCGCACGCACGTCGCGGGCGCGGAAGGCCGGGTGCCAGCCTTCCCAGTAGGTATCGAGCTGGCCGATCGTGAGCCGCGCCGAGAGCGCCGCCGACCCCTCGCGCTCCAGCCACTCGCGGGCCGTATGGGCCTGCGGCCAGAGCACGAAGCGGATCAGCAGCACGCCCACCACGGCCAGCGCGGCGAGCACCAGCAGCACGCGCACCAGCACGCGCCAGAGCCGGCCCCAGGCCGGATGGCGGGTCAGCGCGAGGGCCGCGCGCCCGGCGGCGCCGAGCAAGGCGAGCGCACGCACGCCGGCGCGCCGGCCACGGCCGGCGGCGGAAGAGGGGGAAGGGGAGGCAGCGGCCGCGGCGGCGGCACCGTCGGCGGCCGCGCCAGGGGGCGCGGAACCGTCGTGGGGGGCGGTGGGGCGGCTGGACATGCGCAGATTATCCGACAATACTAGCCGCTCTCCAAAGTGGTGCGGGCCGCGCCGCCGCAAGGTTCGCGGCGCTACCCAAACATGCAAAAGTAACTGGAATGACTGTCCCTGATCCGACGAGTTCCGCCGCGGGCCAAGCCCGCGCTCCGACCGACCCGCAGGGCGTGCAAAATGGCGCCGGCACCACATTGGACCTGACGCCCGAAGGCGCCGCGGGGCCCATCGGCAGCATGGCCCAGGGGGCTTTTGCCACCATGTCGGCGCAGGGTCTGACGCCGGTCGAAACCGAAGGCCACGTATTGTACTCGGCGGCGTACTCCCATTACGCGCGCCGTGTGCTGGCCGCGCGGCCTGGCGCGCCCGGCGTGGTGGCCGAGGCCGCGGTGGGCCCGATCACGCGTGACTGGATGGTGCAGCGCCTGCAGGTGCTGCAGGTGCCCTCGGCCGATGCCGAGGCGGCCGCCGCCCAGGCGCTGCGCCGCCTGCGTGCCGAAGTGATGTGCGTGGTGATCGAGCGCGACCTGCGTGGCCTGGCCACGCTGGGCGAGATTACCGGCGCCATGACCGATTTGGCCGAACTGTCGATCCAGCACGGCCTGCGCGTGCTTGGCGACGACCTGGGCGCCACCTACGGCCAGCCCACCGGCGCCCAGAGCGGCGAGGTGCAGGAACTGGTGGTGGTGGGCATGGGCAAGCTCGGCGGGCGCGAACTGAACGTGTCGTCGGACATCGACCTGATCTTCCTCTACGACGAGGACGGCGACACCCAGGGCGGCCGCCGCAGCCTGTCGAACCACGAATACTTCATCCGGCTCGGGCGGCGGCTGATCACGCTGCTGTCCGAGGTGACCGGCGACGGCTACGTGTTCCGCGTGGACATGCGGTTGCGCCCCAATGGCGACGCCGGCCCGCTGGTCTGCAGCTTCGGCATGCTCGAAGAGTATCTGGTGGTGCAGGGGCGCGAGTGGGAGCGCTACGCGTGGATCAAGGGCCGGGTGGTGTCCGCCATCGACACGCCGCACGCCCAACGCGCGGCCGCGCTGCTGGGCCGGCTGACCACGCCGTTCGTGTTCCGCCGCTACCTCGACTATGGCGTGATCGCCGCTATCCGGGCGCTGCACGCGCAGATCCGCTCCGAGGCTGCCAAGCGCAGCGGGGGGCTGGCCGGGCACGGTGTCAATCAGAAATCCTTCAATATCAAGCTTGGTCGCGGCGGCATCCGCGAGATCGAGTTCATGGCGCAGGTGTTCCAGCTGATCCGGGGCGGACAGGACCCGGCGCTGCGGGTGCGGCCCACGCTCGAAGTGCTCGACGTGGCCGTGGCGCGCAACCTGCTGCCGGTGGGGCAGGCCGGCGAGCTGGCCGACGCCTACCGCTTCCTGCGCCAGCTGGAGCACCGGCTCCAGTACCGCGACGACGCCCAGACGCACCATCTCCCGAATTCGGACGAGGAACGCCACGCCGTGGCGCTGATGATGGGCTGCGCCGACTGGCCGGCGCTGGTGGCCCAGATGGATACGCTGATGGCGCCGGTGGCCCAGCAGTTCGAGGCCACCTTCGCCGATCCGTTTGCCGATGACGAAGCGGCCCAGAGCGAGCCGCTGTGGCCGGCGCTGGTGCGCGAGGAAATGGCCTCGCGCGCAGCCCAGGCCAGCCCCGACGACGAGACCGACCCGCAGTCGTCGCCGTGCCAGGCGCTGCAGGCGGCGGGCTTTGGCGACTGCACCGGCCTCTATGACCGGCTGCGCGCGATCGGCACGTCGCTGCGCTATCGCGCGCTGTCCGAATCGAGCCGCAACCGCTTCGACCAACTCGTGAACCGCGCGCTGGACCTGGCCGCGAAGCAGGACGATGCCGATAGCACCATCGCCCGCTTCCTGGACTTCCTCGACGCGATCAGCCGCCGCGCGTCCTATCTGTCGCTGCTGTCCGAGTACCCGCAGGCCATGGACCGCGTGGCCCAGACGCTGCACGCCTCGCGCTGGGCGGCCGCCTATCTGACGCGCCACCCGCAACTGCTCGACGAACTGCTCGACAGCGATGCGCTGGCCGCCGCGCCGGACTGGGCGGCGTTCCGCGACCGGCTGGCCGAGCGGCTGCACGCGTCTGACGGCCAGGTCGAGACGCAGATGGACATCCTGCGCCGCGAGCACCATGCCGAGACCTTCCGCATCCTGCTGCAGGACCTGCGCGGCCTGCTGACGGTGGAGCAGGTGGCGGACCGGCTGTCGGACCTGGCCGACGCCATGCTCGAAGTCACGATGCAGGCGGTCTGGCGCCAACTGGCCACGCGCCACCGCGACACGCCGCGCTTCGCGGTGATCGCCTACGGCCGGCTGGGCGGCAAGGAACTGGGCTACGCGTCGGACCTGGACCTGATCTTCCTCTACGACGATGACCACGAGCGCGCCCCCGACGTCTACGCGGCCTATGCGCGGCGCCTGATCACCTGGCTCACGAGCCATACGGCGGCCGGCATGCTGTTCGACGTGGACACGCGCCTGCGGCCGAACGGCGCCGCCGGGCTGCTGGTGACGAGCTTCGATGCGTTCCGCCGCTACCAGCTGCGCGAGGGCGACAACACCGCGTGGGTCTGGGAGCATCAGGCGCTCACGCGGGCACGCTTCGGCGCGGGTGACCGCGAGATCGGCAACCGTTTCGAGGATCTGCGCGAGGAGATCCTGCGCCAGCCGCGCGACGCCGCCGCGCTGCGCGAGGAAATCGTGCAGATGCGCGCCAAGGTGGCCGAGGGCCACCCGAACCCGACGCCGCTGTTCGACCTCAAGCACGACCGTGGCGGCATGGTCGATATCGAGTTCACGGTGCAGTACCTGGTGCTGCTGCACAGCGGCGCGCACCCGGAGCTGACGCGCAATGCCGGCAACATCGCGCTGCTGCGCATGGCGGGCGTGCTGAACCTGATCGATGCCGGGCTGGCGCTGGCCGTGGGCGATGCCTACCGCGTCTTCCGCGCCCGCCAGCACAAGCTGCGGCTCGACGGCCACGATCAGGCCCGCGTGCCGCCCGACAGCGTCAGCGAGCAGACCGCCCCGGTCCGCGCGCTCTGGCAGGCCGTGTTCGGCGCCCGCTGAGGATGGTGCTGCCCGAACCGACCTCGCCGCCCCCCACGAGACTGCCCGGCTGGCCCGCCATGCTGGCGGCGTCGGCCGCCGTCGCCGCGCTGGCCGCGGCGTTCACGTTCGTGCCGTGGCTGCACGCGCACGGGATGTACCTGCGCCACGGGGTGCGCTTCGAGGGTGAGTGGTGGCGCGTGCTGACCTCGATGTGGGTGCATCTCGGATGGAAACACTATCTGGCCGACGTGGCCGCCACGGTGGGGTTGCTGCTGCTGGCCGGCCGCGTCGCGCGCATCCGCGAGATGCTGGCCGTGCTCGTGATCTGCGGGCTGGTCGCCCAGGTGGCGCTGCTGCGCATGCCGGCGGTGGGCTGGTACGGCGGATTGTCCGGCGCGGCCCACGGGCTGGCGCTCTGGACGGCGCTGCGCCTGCTGCAGGAGGCCGGCTGGCCGCGCGTGATCGGCGTGGTGATCGCGGTGGTGGTGCTGGGCAAGGTCTGGACCGAACAGTCCTGGCTGGCAGCACTGGTCTTCGACCCGTCCTGGGGTTTCAACGTCGCCCGCGGCGCCCACGCGGCCGGTGCAATGGCAGGTTTGGGATGCTGGCTGCTGCAGGAGTGGTGGTGGCGGCGTCAGTAGCCACGTGGTTGGCTCCCCTCTTCCGCATGGCGGGAGAGGGGAGCCAACCCGCAGAAACTCAGAAAACTACTATCCTCGCCGGCGCGTCACGAAGCCGGCAATCCCAACCAGCAGCAGCACTGCCGCGCTCCACGGCGCGAAGGCGCCACCACCGCCGCCGCTATCGCCTGCGGTTGCAGGCGGCGGCGCCGCGTTGCTGCCCGTCGCCGGCGGAGTCGGTGCCAGCGCCAGCGCCGCGTCGGCGTCCAGCAGGCCGGCGCCGCACTTGCCCGCGTTGACGCTGGCCGTGCAGTACGTGTTCGCCGGATGCGCACGGGCCGATGCCTTCAGCACGGCCGTCACCTGGGCCGGCGTCAGCGAGGGGTTGACCGCCAGCATCATCGCCGCCACGCCCGAGACCATCGGGGCGGCGAAGCTCGTGCCGGCCGAGTTGCGCGAGATCGTGTAGGCCCCCGGCGACGCCGCGCCGTCGTTCGACAGCGTGGTGATGCCGAGCGGTCCGCGCGAGGCGCAGGTGGTGATGCCGCCTGACTCCACAACTTTCGAAGTGCCGCAGCCGCCGCCCGGCGCGCTGATCGCGATTTCCTTTCCAACGTTGGCGTAGCTCGCGTTCTCGCCGTCGTTGGCATGGGCCGTCACGGCGATCACGCCGCTGCAGTCTGCGGGGGATTCCACGGCGCTGCCTTGATTGCCAGCCGCCGCCACGACCACCACGCCGGCAGCGTTCAGATCGTCGACGGCCTTCTGCTCAGGCGAGTCCTTGCAGCTCCCGCCGCCCAGGCTGATGTTGATCACCTTGGCCGGCGTCGGATTGTTGGGCACGCCCGGCACGTTCAGGCCGCCGGCCCAGCGCATGGCATCCACCGTATCGGACAACAGCGCCCCGCAGCGCCCCGACACCCGCACCGGCTGGATACGCGCCGACCAGTCCACGCCGGCAATGCCGAGGCTGTTGTTGGTTGCCGCCCCGAGCACGCCCGCCACGCGCGTGCCGTGCCAGGTGCTGGTGCGATCGGGGTCGCCGCCGCCGGGGCAGGTCTCGCCCGTTGGCACGTAGTCCCCCGGATCGGTCGGATCGCTGTCGCGTCCGTCGCCATCGACCGAAACCGTCGTGGTGGAGATGAAGTCGTAGCCCGGCACCAGCCGCCCGGCCAAATCCGGATGGGCGAGGATGCCGGTGTCCACCACCGCCACCACGATGCTGCTGCTGCCGCGCGAGCGATCCCAGGCGCGGGTCAGGTTGGCGGCGCCGGTCAGCGATGCCGGCGTGCCCAGGTAGGGCTGGTTGACGGCGAATTCGGGGTCGTTCGGCGTGGTGTCATGCAACTGCAGCCAGCGGTCGGGCACGGCATCGGCCACGCGGGGGTCGTTGCGCAGCCGCCTGGCGACCAGTTCGGGCGACTCCCCGCGCGCATCCTTGACGGTCAGCAGTTGCGAGCCGCCGCCCATCGGCCGCCTGACCGAGAGCGTGAGGCCGGTATTCGAGGCCACGCGTTTCATGCGCGAGGTGTCGGCCTGGCTGTCGACGGTCTGGCTGCCATCGCGCCAGCGCACGATGTAGTTGCCGGTGTAGCGCGGGGCAGGGCGGGCCTGCGCGGCGCTGGCATCGGCCTGCGCGTGGGCGGCCGGGGCAAGGGTCAGCGTGGCGCCCAGCGCCAGCAGCACGGCCGGCAGCAGCAGGATGGGGCGTGAAGGACGCGAAAGCGAATGGAAAACGGGCGGAACGTACGGCATCTGGACTCCTGGGAAGATCGCGTCAAACGAACTGCTGAGGAATACCGGTGCTCCGGTTATTGGTTCTTATATTGGTTCTCGTCAGGTCATTAACGGCCGGCGCCGACCGGGATTGAGGCGCCGGACACGTCAACTGGCGGGCATGTCGCGGCCGGTCGGCCGGCTGCGGTGCGGCTTGAGCATGCGGTCCGGCGTGGCCGATTCCACCCGCGGAGCGGCCTGCAGCGTCGCCACCGCCTGGTCCAGCGTGACGTCGGCCGAGGTGGTGATCGCCGTGACCAGCCAGACGCCGCCGGACATCGGCCGCTTGACCACGTAGCGCACCGGACCCGGCACCGTGGCCAGCAGCTTGCCGGCGTCTTCCGACACCACCACGTCGGGCGGCGTGAACTTGACGAGGATGTCGCCGAGCGCCCGGTCGTCGGTCAGGCTGCCGCGCGGCGGGGCGAACGATTTCGACTCCGAGGCGCAGCCCGAGAGGGCGGTGAGGGCCAGCGCGGCGAAGGCAGTCACGGCTACCGAGCGCGGCAACTGGCGGAAGGTCGATGGCAGCTTGCCATGGGTCATCGGTTTGAAACTCCTGTATGTTCAGCCGGCCGCGCGGCGCGGCTTGCGGCCGCCGCCCTCGCGCGGCGCGTTGGCGGCTTCGTCGGCCGGCGCGGCCTGGCTGGCGAGCCGGCCCTGCGCGAGCATTTCCTCGGCATGCTGCAGCGTGGTGGCCGTGACCGTCGCGCCGCCCAGCATGCGCGCGGTCTCCTGGATGCGTCCCTCGGCGTCGAGTGCGCGGATGCGCGAGCGCGTCACCGCGCCGTGCTTGTCCGCGCGGCTCTCCTTGCTGACCAGCAGATGGGTGCCGGCCTGCGCGGCCACCTGGGGCAGGTGGGTCACGCACAGCACCTGGCGCGCGCGGCCCAGTTCCTGCAGGCGCCGGCCCACCACCTCGGCCACGGCGCCGCCGATGCCGGTGTCCACCTCGTCGAAGATCAGCGTCGGCGTGGGCGCCGCTTCGCTGGTGATCACGGAGATGGCCAGGCTGATCCGCGCCAGTTCGCCGCCCGACGCCACGCGGGCCAGCGCACGCGCGCTGACCCCGGCATGGCCGGCCACGAGGAATTCGATCTGTTCGAGGCCGTGGCTCTGGCCCTCTTCGAGCGGGTTCAGCGCCACGGCAAACGTGCCGCCAGCCATCGACAGGCCCTGCATGGCCTCGGTCACGGCCTTCGACAGCGCCTCGGCGGCCACCTTGCGCGCGGCCGACAGGTGTTGCGCCAGCGTCAGGTACGCGGCGCGGGCGGCGGCCTCGCGCGCCAGCACCTTGTTGATGTCCTGCGCGGCCTGCAGGTCGTCAAGCTGCTGCTTGCGGGCCAGCAGTTCGTCGGCCAGTTGTTCGGGTGGCAGCCGGTACTTGCGCGCGGTGGTGTGCAGGGCCTGCATGCGGGCCTCCACGGCGGCGAGCCGCTCGGGATCGAGTTCGAGCCGGTCGACGTAACGGTTCAGCGAGTGGGCTGCTTCCTCCACCTGCACCAGCGCCGGTTCCAGCGCCGCCAGCACGTCGCGCAGGGCGGCGTCGACATCGGCCAGCTGCTGCAGCCGGTGCACCACGCCGTTGAGCACCGAGGCCACGGCGCCGTCGGATTCCGACAGGGCATCGAGCGCCGCGCGGCTGCCGTCGATCAGGCCGGCGGCGTGCGACAGCCGGTTGTATTCGGACTGGATCTCGTCCCACTCGCCGGGCTGCGGCGCCAGCTTGTCGAGTTCACCGACCTGCCATTCCAGCCGTTCGCGCTCCAGCTGCATCTCGCGCGACTGGTGCTCCACGGCCTCGCGCTGCTTCACGCAGACGCGCCACGCGCGCCAGGCCTCGGCCACGGCGCCGGCCTGCTCGGTCAGCCCGGCATGGGCGTCGAACAGGTGGCGCTGGGCGTCCGGGCGCAGCAACTGCTGGTGGGCGTGCTGGCCGTGGATATCCACCAGTTGCTCGCCCACCTCGCGCAGTTGCGCCAGCGTGGCCGCGGCGCCGTTGATGAACGCCTTGCTGCGCCCGCTGGCGTCCACGGTCCGGCGCAGCAGCACAGTGTCGTCGTCGCCGGCCAGTTCGCGCTCGGCCAGCCAGGCGTCGAGCGCCGGGTGGGTGTGGAACGTGGCGCCCAGGCTTGCGCGGGCGGCGCCCTCGCGCACCACGCCGGCATCGGCGCGCTCGCCCAGCACCAGTGCCAGCGCGTCGATCAGGATCGACTTGCCCGCGCCGGTTTCACCCGTGAACACGGTGAAGCCGCTCGAAAAATCGAGGTCGAGCGTATCGACGATGACGAAGTCGCGGATGGACAGGCTGCGCAGCATCTTGGGCGGTGGGCTGGGTGGGGTCGGATCGGGGTGGCGGGGCGGAAGGGCCGGCGGGTGCGCAAGGACAAGCCTTACAGCCGGTTGTCCTCGGTCGGGAATTCGTGCCAGTGCAGTTTCTTGCGCAGCGTGGCGTAATAGTTGTAGCCCACCGGGTGCAGCAGGCTCACGGTCTTGGCCGAGCGGCGCACCACGATGCGGTCGCCGGGCAGCAGCGAGGCCAGCGACTGCATGTCGAAGTTGACGCTGACATCGCGTGCGCTGGCCACCTCGATCGTGACCTCGGCATCGTGCGGCAGCACGATCGGGCGGTTGGACAGCGCGTGCGCGGCAATCGGCACCAGCACCATGCCGGACAGCGTGGGATGCAGGATCGGCCCGCCGGCGGCCAGCGCGTAGGCGGTGGAGCCAGTGGGCGTGGACACGATCAGGCCGTCCGAGCGCTGGTTGTACATGAAATAGCCGTCCACCGAGACCGCCAGTTCGACCATGCCGGAGATGCCGGAGCGGTTGACCACGACGTCATTGAACGCCAGCGCCGAGAAAATCACCGTATCGTCGCGGATCACCCGCGATTCGAGCAGCATCCGCGATTCGGCCTCGTACCGTCCGGCCAGCATCTCGGGCAGGGCCGTGGTCACGTCTTCAAGCGGGATGTCGGTCATGAAGCCCAGCCGGCCGTGGTTCACGCCGATCACCGGCACATCGTGCCCGGCCAGCTGGCGCGCCAGGCCCAGCAGCGTGCCGTCCCCGCCCAGCACCACGGCCACGTCCGCCTGGCGGCCGATTTCCTCGGCGGTCAGGGCCGGGTAGCCGGTCAGGCCGGTAGCCAGCGCGGTGGCGCGTTCGAACACGACATCCTGGCCGTTGCGGGAGATACACGACGCCAGCTCTTCGAGCGGGCCTTCGATGCCGGCGGTCGAGTGCCGGCCCACCAGGGCGACGGTCTTGAACGGGGCGCGCGTGGCGCTGGTCTTTGAGGGGGCAGACATGGCGGGATTAGACCATACCGGCGTGACCATTGTCAGCCTCGGGCCGTGCCCGCGCGCCGTGCCGCCCGAACCGCGCAGATTTGATTAGAATCGGGGCATCATGGACGAACGTTCGAAAACCCTTCTCAAGACCCTGATCGAGCGCTACATCGCCGAGGGGCAGCCGGTCGGCTCGCGCACCCTGTCGCGGTACTCGGGGCTGGACCTCTCGCCGGCCACCATCCGCAATGTGATGTCGGATCTCGAGGAAATGGGGTTCATCGCCAGCCCGCACACGTCGGCGGGGCGGATTCCCACGCCGCGCGGCTACCGGCTGTTCGTCGACGCCATGCTGACCGCCCGCCCGCTCGATGGCGAGGTGGTGCTGCCGGCCGAGCTGGCCGGGCTCAAGGACCAGATCCAGGGCCAGATGGCCAACCAGCAGCTCGGGCCCCAGCGCATGATCACGGCGGCCGCCCATACGTTGTCGAACCTGTCGCAGTTCGCCGGCGTGGTCATGACGCCCCGGCGCGCCCAGGCGTTCCGCCAGGTCGAATTCATGCGATTGTCAGACAAGCGCATCCTGCTGATCATCGTCAGCCCGGAAGGCGACGTCCAGAACCGCATCATCCAGACCGAACTATCGTATACCCCGGCCCAGCTGATCGAGGCCGCCAATTTCTTCAACGCGCACTACGCGGGCATGAGCTTCGACGCCGTGCGCGATCACCTGCGCGTGGAACTGCAGGCGCTGCGGCGCGACATGTCGTCGCTGATGCAAGCGGCCGTGGAGGCTGGCAGCAGCGCCATGGCCGAGGACAACAGCGAGCAGGTGTTCATCTCGGGCGAGCGCAAGCTGCTGGAGGTGGAAGACCTGTCGTCCAGCATGGACAAGCTGCGCCGGCTGTTCGACGTTTTCGAGCACAAGACCAGCCTGCTGCAGTTGCTGGACGTGTCCAGCCACGCCCAGGGCGTGCAGATCTTCATCGGCGGCGAGAGCCAGCTGGTGCCGCTTGAAGACATGGCGGTGATCACCGCGCCGTACGAGGTGGACGGCCAGATCGTGGGCACGCTCGGCGTGATCGGCCCCACGCGCATGGCCTACGAACGCGTGATCCCGATCGTCGACATCACCGCGCGCCTGCTGTCCAGCGCGCTGAGCCAGAATTAGGCCAATCCCCAGGCGCCCCCGGAGTTGCAACGGACACCCCATGACGTTTTCGCCTGAACCGGCCTACCAGCACGGCCACTCGCCGCGCACCGCAATCCTGCTGATCAACCTCGGCACCCCCGACGCCCCCACGCCCGCGGCGGTGGGGCGCTACCTGAAAGCCTTCCTGTCCGACCCGCGCGTGGTGGAAATCCCGCGCCTGGCCTGGCTGCCGATCCTGTACGGGCTGATCCTGCCGTTCCGCTCGCGGGCCTCGGCGCTCAAGTACGAGTCGATCTGGCTGCGCGAGGCCCATATGACGGGTTCGCCGCTGCTGGTGCATACCGAGCGCCAGGCGCACGCGCTGCAGCTGCTGATGCAGAAACTGGGGCATGACGTGACGGTGGCCTGCGCGATGCGCTACGGCAACCCGTCGATCGAGTCGGTCATGGAGGCGCTGCGGCGCCAGGGCACCGAACAGATCCTGCTGCTGCCGCTGTACCCGCAGTTCTCGGGCACCACCACGGCCACCGCGTTCGACGAGGTGTTCCGCGTGCTGGGCGGCTGGCGCAACCAGCCCGAACTCCGGCTGGTGAAGCATTTCCACGATCACCCGGCCTATATCCGCGCGCTCAACGAACAGGTGCGTGCCTACTGGCGCCAGCACGGCGTGCCTGATTTCGCGCAGGGCGACCGCCTGATCCTGTCCTTCCACGGCCTGCCGCGCCGGCTGCTGGACCTGGGCGACCCGTACCACTGCGAATGCCTGAAGACCGGGCGGCTGCTCGGCGAGGCGCTGGGCCTGCAACCGGGCCAGTACCAGGTAACGTTTCAGTCACGTTTCGGCAAGGCCGAATGGCTGCAGCCCTATACAGCTCCGACCCTGGCCGAACTCGGCAAGGTCGGCACGCAGCGCGTGGACGTGTTCTGCCCCGGCTTTCCGGCAGACTGCATCGAGACGCTTGAAGAAATTGCGATGGAAGGCCAGAACGACTTCCGGCTGGCCGGCGGCAACGACTTCCATTTCATTCCATGCATGAATGATTCGGAGGTCTGGATTGCCGGCCTGGCCGATATTGCCCTGCAGCATCTGCAGGGCTGGCCGCTGGCGCCGCTGCATGCGCATGAGATCGAGGCGCGCCGCACGCGTGCCCATGCGCGCGGCGCGGCGGCCTGACCGCAGCAAGCAGGAGGCAGGACATGCAGGTGGATTTCGACGCTGGCGCGCGCATGCGCATCGACAAATGGCTCTGGTGCGCGCGCTTCTTCAAGACGCGCTCGCTGGCGGCCGATGCCGTGGAGCGCGGCAAGGTCACGGTGAACGGCCAGGCGGTCAAGAACTCGCGCGAGGTGAAGCCGGGCGATCGGGTCGTGCTGGAGGCGCACCAGCAGCGCTGGGAGGTGGAGGTCAGGGGCGTGCCGGCCTCGCGCGGCGCGGCGCCCATCGCGCAGACCACGTACGAGGAAACGCCCGAAAGCCAGTCCCGGCGCCAGGCCGACGCCGAGCGGCGCAAGCTGCAGCCCGAACCGGCGGCGCAGTTGCAGGGCCGTCCGACCAAGCGCGACCGGCGCCGGATCGACGACTTCCGGCACTGATTCAGGGCTGGTGGTTAGCGGACGTAGTGGACGAGGTAGTGCTTGAACACGGCCTTGCCGCTGCCATATTCGGTGTCGCGGGCGCTGACCGCTTCGGACAGGCAGATGAATACCGTCATGGCCGACAGTGCGGCGATCAGGCATACGGTCACGACTGGCAGCTTGTGCATGGTGCGCCTTCCCCAGGATGCATCGAATGGATCCACCTCGGCTCCCGTTATTTTTGTCATTTTTCCTGCATGAATCTTAGTGTTTGCGATGCAGCAAGGCAATGAACACTCCGCCTCATGAAACCCGCCCTTTGTAACGGCGTATTTCTGCGTCCCTGAACCGCCACTCTTGAAAAACCGGGGTGGCGTCGCCAAGTCGGCTAGACTTGCCCGTTGATGTCCGAACGGCATCGAACCATTCCCCGGCCTGCCGGCATCGCCCGGCAGGCTTGTTTCAGCTTTTGATACGAATCGACATGGAAGAACAGAATCTGACGCCGAATCCGAACATGCAGCCGCCGGCCGATGACGCCGCCCGCGCGCAGGCGCCCGACGCTGCAGCCGGTGCCGATGATGTGGCGCGCCTGACCCAGCAGGTGGCCGAACTGGAAGCCAAGGCCAAGGAGCACTACGACATGTTCCTGCGCGCCACGGCCGAGGGCGAGAACATCCGCCGCCGTTCCCAGGACGAAGTGTCCAAGGCGCACAAGTTCGCCATCGAGAGCTTCGCCGACAACCTCGTGCCGGTCATGGACAGCCTGCAGGCCGCGCTGGCCGACAACAGCGGCGATGTGGCCAAGCTGCGCGAAGGCGTGGAACTGACCGCCCGCCAGCTGGCCGCCGCCTTCGAGCGCGGCAAGATCGTCGAGGTCAACCCGGTGGGCGAGCGCTTCGACCCGCACCGCCACCAGGCCATCTCGATGGTGCCGTCCGAGCAGGAGCCGAACACCGTGGTCAGCGTGCTGCAACGCGGCTACACGATTGCCGACCGAGTGCTGCGCCCGGCGCTGGTGACCGTTTCGGCGCCGCGCTGAGCGCTGGCCTGACCGCTGGCCGAATGACGATGTGAACGACGCCCGGTGGCTGCAAGGCCATCGGGCGTTGTCGTTTCTGGAGAATTTGTGATGGCTGACGCGCCCCAATCCGAGCAACCCACCCCACCCGATCACCTCGACCACCGCGCCTTCGACGCGCTCGCCATGCAGGAAGTGGACCCCGCCACCATCGACGCCGCCATTGCCGGCGAGGCGGGCAATGACGATCTGGTCTGCGTGTTCTTCTGGGGCGTGGACTGCTTCAACTGCGAAATGGCCAAGAAGGCGATGCTCGCCAATCCCGAGCCGATCCGGGCGCTGAACCTGCGCTGGCTGCACACCAACGTCTACGAGCACCCCGAACTGGGCCGACGCTTCGGCCTGCACGGCATCCCGGTGTTCATGTTCTTCCACAAGGGCAAGAAGCTGGGCCGCGCCACGGGCTGGCACGGCCACGGGCAGTTCGCGGCGGCGGTCGGCAATGCGCGGCTCAAGGCCGAGGGCAAGCCGCTGGCCGGCTGAACGGTCGAGGCAGCGTCACCGGGACAGCGCGTAGCCGATCCGGAACTGCCACGGCGTCTTCTGGTTGTAGTACAGCAGGCTTTCGCCCCAGCCGTAGAAATAGCCGGCCATCAGGTAGCCGGCCGTGCCCGGCAGCAGGCGCGCCAGCGGGTAGGTCAGCTGGGCGTCGATGCTGCCATAGCCCTTGCGCGTGCCCTTGCGCAGCGTGGTGGCGATCTCCCACGAATCCGGACGGCCGTAGGCGATGTTCAGGTCCATGTAGCCGCGGTAGTGGGCAATGTCCTCGTTGTCGCTCTTGCCCACGTAGGCGTAGACCTTGGGCGCCACGCGCCAGTGCCAGTCGGTCTGGTCACCAAAGTACATCGTGGGCTTCACGAACAGCGTATTGACGGCGCGCGAGTTGTCGCCGTCGCGGCCATTGGATTCGTGCTCGAAACCGGTGGCGATCGACATCCGGCTGATCACGCTGTTCTTCACCCCCACGTCTGACAGGTAGTAATAGAGGCTTGGCCGGTAGTTCGTGTCCTTGAACGGCCGTGAGGCGCTGGCCAGATCCCAGAGCGAGAACTGCGTGTAGGCGAAGTAAAGGTTGTCGAGCACCGATTTCGAGTTCGGGTTCTCGCCCTCGAAGATCCGGTAGCGGAAGCTGATCTGGAACTTGGCGTTGGCACCGTTGTGCGCGCCGAACAGCAGGTACATCGGTTCGTTGAACGCCAGCCGCTGCGAGTCGCGGAGATCGGCCGGCACCGGCGCCGGCGCGGCGCCATCCGAGACCACGGGCGTCACGGCCTCGTCCGACATCGGCGTGCCCTGCGCGTTGGCCAGGTCGCGCTCGGTCGTGGTCGGCGCGCCAGCCGGAGTGTCGGTCGCCGTGGCGGGTCTGGCCACGATGACCGGCGCCGTGGGAGTGGCTTCGCCCGGCAGCGGGGCGCGGTTCAGCGTGATGGTGACCGGCGCCGCGTCGATGCCCGCCACGTCGAGCCGCACCATGCCGCGCAGCCCGGCAGGCCAGTCGGCGGTGTAGCTGACGGTGCGGTTGTCGCCACGCCGCAGGTTCAGGATGCGCGGGCCTTTGCCAGCCTTGTCCACCCGCTTCAGTTCCATCTTCACCGGCGCGGCCAGGTCGCCCACGGCCGTGACCTGCAGCGTGTCCGGCACCTCGTAGCGCCGCGTGTCGTCATCGGCGGTAATCAGCAGCGTCAGCGTGAGCGGCTTGGTGCCGTCGATGGCACGCGGCGGCTGCAGCAGCGCCACGGCACTGTGCGCCGCCAGCGGCGCCAGCAGCAGCACGGCGCCCGCCATGGCGGAAACGCAGCGCAGCGAAGGGGAGGCCGCGCGGCGCAGGCCGGCGCGGTCGGCAAAGGATTGGGGCATGGCGGGAAGCGCCGCGCAGCAGCGGCGGCACTACTGGGACAAAGATGCCGGCAAGCCTAGCACGTGCGCAGAAGCGCGCTTGTCAGGCGTTGTCTGGTATTTGAGGAAGCAGAATAGGGAGCGCCGGATGAATGTGATACATGGGGCGCTTCAATCGCGTCTCATCCCCGCGCCCGCCGCAAGATATCGTCCACATACGCCTGCCCGTCCGGTGGCATGCCGTTGCGCTGGGCGTTCCAGAGCATCTGGCCGAGCGCTTCCATGATCTGGTGCTGGGCGTCGTGGGTGGAGTCGAGCCGGCGGCTCAGGGCCTCGCAGGCGGCGCGGATGCCGGGGGGCTGGTCGATCGACACCTGTTCGGAGATCGACAGGTGCATGGCCAGGTGCAGGAACGGGTTGGTCTGGCCGCCTTCGGGCGTGTAGTCGCGCGTCAGGGCGCCTTCGGTATCGGTCAGCAGCGCGTGGTATTCGGGGTGCTGGTCGATCCAGTCGACGGCGATGGCTTCGAGCGGCGTGAGGACATTGCCCGCTACGCGCTTCTGCCAGGCATCGCAGAAGAAACGGCGGACTTCTTCTCTTGAGGGATTGAACATGATGGGCGCTATTGTAAGGCAGCGCCCCGGAATGCGCCGGCGCGGCATCGGGGATCGGCCGGGTGCCGCCGGCGTCGCGCAGGCCAGTAGAATGCAGCGTTCCCGCTCTCTTGGCTCCCGCTCCCCACGATGACCGCTTCCGCCACCCTCGGTCCGGCCCGCGACAAGTTCGCTGGCGTGCTGCTGATTGCACTGTCCGCCACCGCTTTCGGCGCGATGGCGATCTTCGCGCGTTTCGCCTATGCCTCGGGTGCCGATGTCTACGGGCTGCTGGCGGTCCGTTTCGTGGTGGCCGCCGTGGCCATGGCCGTGGTGCTGCGTACGCGCGGCATCGCGCTGCCGCCGTGGCGCCGGGTGCTGGCGCTGGCGGCGATGGGCGGCATCGGCTACGTGGGCCAGTCCTACTGTTTCTTCACCGCGCTGAACCACGCGCAGGCCAGCCTCGTGGCGCTGCTGCTCTATCTCTATCCGCTGTTCGTGACGCTGCTGGCGGCCGTTTTCCTCAAGGAAAAGCTGACCACCACCTCGGTGATCGCGCTCGTGCTGTGCTCGGTTGGTGCCGGGCTGACCGTGGGCGGCGGCGAGGGCGCGCCGCTCGGCATCGCGCTGGGCGTGGCGGCGGCCGTGATCTATTCGGTCTACATCGTGGTCGGGGCGCGCGTGACGGCCGGCGTCAACGCCATTGCCACCACCACGGTGATCTGCGCGGCGGCGGCCGTGGTCTACGTGACAGTCGGCATCGTGCGCGCCGGGCTGGGCGTGCCGCCGCAGTTTCCGGGCACCGGCGGCGGCTGGCTGGCGCTGCTGGGTATCGCGCTGGTGTCCACGGTGCTGGCCATCCTGACCTTCTTCGCCGGCCTGCAGCGGCTGGGCGCGGCGAAGGCGTCGATGCTCTCGACGCTCGAACCCGTGGTCACCGTGGTGCTGGCGGCGGCGCTGCTCGGCGAGCACATTGGCGTGACGCAGGCCGTGGGCGGGGCGCTGATCCTGCTCGGCGTGCTCTGGCTGACGCGCCGGGCCAGCGGCACGCCGCCCGCAGACGCCCGGGATTGAATCGTTTTGAACGACTTCGACGAAGGCCGTCGCGCACGAGTGCAACAGCGTAGGTACAATTGCGCTCTCTTTCATCACGAAAACCGGAAAACGCGCAATGAAACCCGTCGATCAGGCCGTTATTGCACAATTGTTCACTGAAGCCCGCACCCATAACGTGTGGCAGGACAAGCACGTCGATGACGCCGTGCTCAAGCAGATCTACGAGGCCATGAAGTTCGGCCCGACGGCCGCCAACGGCTCGCCGGCCCGCATCGTGTTCGTGAAGTCGGCCGAGCAGAAGGCGCGTCTGGTGGAGTGCGTGGCGGCCGGCAATGTGGAGAAGACCCGCTCGGCGCCCGTGACGGCCATCGTCGCGTTCGACAACGCGTTCCACGACCAACTGCCGAAGCTGTTCCCGCACGCCGATGCGCGCGCCTGGTACGCCGGCAACGACGCCAAGATTGCCCGCGACGCGCTGATGAACAGCTCGCTGCAAGGCGGCTACTTCATCCTGGCGGCTCGCGCGCTGGGCCTGGACTGCGGCCCGATGGCCGGTTTCGATGCCGACAAGCTCAACGCCGCGTTCTTCCCGGACGGCAAGTGGCAGGTCAACTTCCTGATCAACCTGGGCTATGGCGAGGCCGACAAGCTGCATCCGCGCCTGCCGCGCCTGACCTTCGACGAAGCCTGCAAGATCGTCTGAGCGGGATCGGAGTGAGACAAACGAGCAAGAAACTGCATGTTTTCTTGCTCGATCGTCTCACCCTATCGCACTAGGCGTCGGCGGTGACCGGTTGCGCGAGGCTGGCCGCCGCCTCGCGCACGAACGCCACGCTGGTGTCCACCGCCGTCACCGGCAGCATGTGGCCGCCGGACACCAGCGTCAGCCGGGCATGCGGCAGGCGGGCCACGAATGCCTCGCCATTCTCGCGATAGTCGAGGATGCGGTCTTCGCGGCCGAACAGGATGCTGACCGGCACCTGCAACGTGCCATAGAGCGGCAACAGCGCCGGCAGGCTGTCGGGCACGCCGCGCAAATCCTCCGAAGCGGCCAGGAAATGGCCGGGGCGCAGCGCCAGCAGGCCGCCACCGCGCGTCGGAAAATCCTCAGGTACTGAATCTGGACCAAATACGATGTCCATGACCTGCTCGCGGTTGCGGATCGACATCGGAATCAGCAGCGTCCAGGCAATCAGCTTGCGCGCGAACGCGCTCTTCATCGCCATGGCCGCGAACACCGGAGATACCACCTCGGGCGGATGGGTCAGCGGGGCGATCAGCGCCAGCCCGCCCACGCGCTCCGGGTGATAGGCGGCCAGCGCCAGCGCAATCGCGCCGCCGAGCGAGTGGCCGACCACCAGCGGTTTTTCCAGTCCAAGCTGGTCGATCAGCGCCGCCAGCGTGTCGGCCTGCGCCTTGAGATCGGCGGACGCGCCCGGCGCGCGGGTGGACCAGCCCGCGCCGGGGCGATCCACCGCCACCACGCGATGGTCGCGCGCCAGCGGCCCGATCATGCCGTAGTCGAAATTCGCCAGTTGCCCCGACAGGCCGTGCACCAGCAGCACCGGCTGGCCCTCGCCACGCTCCACCACGTGGAGCCGCGCGCCGGGCACCTCGACAAAGCGGCCCGTGGGCGGGAACGCGGCCCCGATCCGGCGCGCCGTGCGCCACGTGAACAGGAACAGGAAGGCCAGCAGCAGCGCGGCCAGCGCCACCGCCGCGAGAACGATCAATAGCAGAATCTTCAAGATTGGGCCTCGGCGAGCGGGTCGTGGTTCGGTAGCGGGGCGGCCTGCGCGGTGTCGAAGCGCAGCACGCCATCGTCGATGCGGCCATGGCGGTTGGTCAGCATGTCCATCAGGTAGTTCTGATACACGCGCCACGGCTTGCGGTCGCCCTGGCGCGGCAGCACGGCTGCGGCGCGCTGCACGTAGCCGGACGTGAAATCAAGAAACGGCGATGGGGCGAGATCGGGCGCGGGGCGGGGCATGGCGATGCGGTGGCCGCGCCGGTCCATGAAGCGCAGCAGGCGGCAGGCGTACTCGGCGGTCAGGTCGGCCTTGAGCGTCCACGAGGCATTGGTATAGCCGAACGCCAGCAGCATGTTCGGCACGTTGCCGAGCATCATCCCCTTGTAGGCCAGGCACTCGGACGGCCGGCGCGGCTGGCCGTCGACGGTCAGCGCGATGTCGCCGAGCACGTTCAGCTTCAGGCCGGTGGCCACCACCACCACGTCGGCCGGCAGCGTCTGGCCCGATTGCAGCACGATGCCGTTGGCGTCGAACCGTTCGATCTGGTCCGTGACCACCGAGGCGCGGCCCTGGCGCAGCGCACGGAACAGGTCGCCGTCCGGCACCAGGCAGACGCGCTGGTCCCACGGGTTGTAGCGCGGTGTGAAATGCGTGTCGACATCGAAACCGGGCGTGAGCTGGGCGGCGGCCATCTGCACCAGCCGCTGCTTGACCTTCGCCGGCCGGCGGCGCGCGAGCTGGAAGAAGAACATGCCGAGCAGCACGTTCTTCCAGCGCGTCAGGCCATAGGCCACGCGCGCCGGCAGCAGGCTGCGCAGCCGGTTGGCAATGGCGTCCTCGCCGGGGCGCGTCACGATATAGGTGGGCGAGCGCTGCAGCATCGTCACATGGGCGGCCGTCTCGGCCATGGCGGGCACCAGCGTCACGGCCGTGGCGCCGCTGCCGATCACCACCACGCGCTTGCCCGCATAGTCGATCGACGCATCCCAGAACTGGGGGTGGACGACCGTGCCCCGAAAGCCGGCCTCGCCGGGGAAGTCGGGCCGGTAGCCCTCGGCATAGCTGTAGTAGCCGGCGCAGACGTAGAGCAGGCGCGCCTTGAAGCGCTGGCGGGCCTGGTCGGCGGCGCGTTCGACGTCGACGGTCCAGCATGCCTCGGCGCTGTGCCAGGCCGCCGCCACGACCTTGTGGCCGAAGCGGATGCGCGGGGTAATGCCCGCCTCGTCGGCGGTTTCGCGGATATACGAGAGGATCGACGGGCCATCGGCAATCGCCCGGGCGCCCCGCCACGGCTTGAAGCGGTAGCCGAGCGTGTACATGTCGGAGTCGGAGCGGATGCCGGGGTAGCGGAACAGGTCCCAGGTGCCGCCGATGGCGTCGCGCGCTTCGAGGATGGCGTAGCGCTTGTTCGGACACTGCTGCTGGAGCTGGCGCGCGGCGCCAATGCCGGACAGGCCGGCACCGACGATCAGGACGTCGAGGATGCCTTCGGCATCGGAAAAACCTGAAGAAACTGCATCGTCTGCTGCATGGACTTCGGGGGCGGTCATGACAGGTCCCGGACGCGTGCGATGACCGCATAGGGTAGCAGCGTTGCGCCCGGGGCGGGTGCGGGACGGCGGTGTTTGGAAGAATCCGCCCAACCTCGCACTTTCCCGAATTGCCAGCGATTGCCTGGGCTTTCGGGGCGCGCGCCGCTTCAGACGTTCGGGGCCGGCGTCTTGGGCTTGAACTCGCAGAGCGGCTCGATGGCGCAGTGCCAGCATTCGGGCTTGCGCGCCTTGCAGACATAGCGCCCGTGCAAGATCAGCCAGTGGTGGGCATCGTGCAGGAACTCGGTCGGCGTGACCTTGAGCAGCTTCAGTTCCACGGCGTCCGGCGTCTTGCCCGGCGCCAGCCCGGTGCGGTTGGCGACGCGGAAGATATGGGTATCGACGGCAATCGTCGGCTGCCCGAACGCGACGTTGAGCACCACATTGGCGGTCTTACGACCTACCCCGGGCAGCGCCTCCAGCGCCTCGCGCACCGGCGGCACCTTGCCGCCGTGCTGTGCCACCAGGATGCGGCACGTTTCCATCACATGCTTGGCCTTGGTCTTGTACAGGCCGATGGTCTTGATGTACTCGATCAGCCCGGCCTCGCCGAGGTCGAGGATCTGCTGCGGCGTGTGGGCCACCGGATAGAGCTTGCGCGTGGCCTTGTTCACGCCGACATCGGTGGCCTGCGCCGACAGCAGCACGGCGATCAGCAGCTCGAACGGCGAGCTGTATTCGAGCTCGGTCTCGGGGTTCGGATTGACTTCGCGCAGGGTCTCGAAGATGGCGAGGCGCTTGGCGGGGTTCATGGTGTCTCGTCGGTGTTGCGCGGCTTCACGGCCGCGGCCTTGGCCCGGGCGCGGGCAATGGCGGCCTCGATGATCGCCTTCTTGCGCGCCTGCGCGGCCTGTTCCTCGGCCGAGGCGGCGCTCTCGGCCTGCAGGGCTTCGAGCTTGGCGGCAGCCTTGGCGGCCAGCCGGGCGTCGTTTTCCTCGCGTTCGCGCACCAGCCGGGCACGGCGCGACACGTAGCGGGCGTGGGCCGAATCGGCCTGTTCCTGCGACCACGCCTGCCAGCCCGTGGCGGCGCCGGTGACCGGGATCATGGCGATGCAGTCCACGGGGCAGGGCGCCACGCAGAGGTCGCACCCGGTGCACCAGTCGGGCAGCACGGTATGCATCTGCTTGGCGGCGCCCACGATGGCGTCCACCGGGCAGGCCTGGATGCACAGCGTGCAGCCGATGCAGAGCGATTCGTCGATACGCGCCACGGCGCGCGGTTGTTCGGTGCCGCGTTCCGGGTCGAGCGGCTGCGGCGCGGTGCCCAGCAGCGCGGACAGCCGCACGATGCCGGCTACGCCGCCGGGCGGGCAGCGGTTGGTCTCGGCCTGGCCCGCGGCCATGGCTTCGGCATAGGGACGGCAGCCATCGAACCCGCACTTGGTGCATTGGGTCTGGGGCAGCACGGCTTCCAGGCGGTCCGCCAGGCCGGCGGGGCCGGTGGCGGTCGGGGGGGTGTGGGTCACGACTGCAACACTGCGGACAGCGAATTGGGATGTTTCGTGGGAGCGACGGTTCGCCAACGCCCTCTGCGGAGCGTGTGCGGCAAGGATTATCCCCGATTTCGCCGCAGTGCAGAAACGGCGATCATGACCCGTCACCCGATCGAGGGAGGAAGGCGAGGGGGGTGACGGCTGTGCCATAATCCGCGCAATCGACAGACCGGAACTACATGTCAAACGAGCCAAGAACCAAGCGGGACCCGGAAGGCACGCGCCGGCGCATCCTGGCCGCCGCGACCGAGGAGTTTGCCAAGGGCGGGCTGGCCGGGGCGCGCGTGGACCAGATTGCCCGCCGCGCCGAGACCAACGAGCGCATGCTGTACTACTACTACGGCAGCAAGGAGGGCCTGTTCCTGACCGTGCTCGAAAAGCAGTACGCCGAGTTCCGCGCGGCCGAGGAACAGCTCCATATCACCGACGAAGACCCGGTGGCAGCGGTGCGCACGCTGGCCCGCTTTGTCTGGGACTGGTACTACGCTCACCCCGAGTTCATCCGGCTGGTCAACAGCGAGAACCTGCACGAGGCGCGGCATCTGAAGAAATCCGCGCAACTGCACCAGCTCATCAATCCCGTGGTCGACGTGCTGGCCGACATCATCGCGCGCGGCCAGCAGCAGGGCGTGTTCCGCGAGGGCATCGACGTGCCGCAGTTCTACCTGACGATCTCCGCGCTGGGCTACTACGTGCTGTCGAACCGCTACACGATCAGTGCCGTGATCGGCCGCGACGTGGCCTCGGAAGAAGAACACGCGCGCTTTGCCGACCTCCATACGGACATGCTGCTGTCGTACCTGACCCGGCGCTGAGCGGCGCTGACGGCGCTCAGCGGCTGACCCAACGCAAAACGCCCGCGAATACTCGCGGGCGTCTTGTTTTTGGCGGATCGACTACGGCAATTCAGTGCTTGCGGATGAAGTCGCGCAGCTCCGGGTAGATGTTCTCGCGCCAGCGTCGGCCCGAGAAGATCCCGTAATGCCCGCACTTCGGCGCGGTGATGTGTTGCTTGCGTGTCTTCGGGATGCCGCCGCACAGGTCGTGCGCGGCCGCGGTCTGGCCGGCGCCCGAGATATCGTCGAGTTCGCCTTCGATCGTCAGCAGCGCGGTGGACTTGATGTCCTGCGGACGCACCGGCACGCCGTCGATCTCCCACGTGCCGTTGGCCAGCCGGAACTCCTGGAACACCTCGCGGATCGTGTCGAGGTAGTAGTCGGCGGCCATGTCCAGCACCGCGTTGTACTCGTCGTAGAACTTCACGTGCGCGTCGGCGTCGTCGGCATCGCCCTCGACCAGGCTCAGGTAATAGTCATAGTGCGAGGTCAGGTGGCGGTCCGGGTTCATCGCCACGAAGCCGGCGTGCTGCAGGAAGCCGGGGTAGACGCGGCGGCCATGGCCCGGATAGTTGGCCGGCACCGTGTAGATGACGTTGTTCTCGAACCACTCGTACGACTTGTTGGTCGCCAGCGAGTTGACCGATGTCGGGCTCTTCCGGGCGTCGATCGGGCCGCCCATCATCGTCATCGTGCGGGGCGTCTTCTCGCCGGCCGAAGCCATCAGCGAGATCGCGGCCAGCACGGGCACGGTGGGCTGGCACACCGAGATCACATGCAGGTTCTCCGCGCCGATGTGGCGGATGAACTCCTGGATGTAATAGATATAGTCGGAGAGGTGGAAGTCACCGTCCGAGGCCGGGACCATGCGGGCATCGACCCAGTCGGTCACATAGACTTTGTGATCCTGGAGCAACGTGCGGACCGTGTCGCGCAGCAGCGTCGCGTGGTGGCCCGACAACGGCGCGGCCACCAGCACCACCGGCTCGTCCTTGAGCAGCTTGATGGTATCGGGGTCGTCCGCGAAGCGCTTGAAGCGGATCAGCTTGCAGAACGGCTTCTCCAGCACGGTCTGCTCGACGATCGGGATATCGCGCCCGTTGGAGCGCACCGTCTTGATGTCGAACGCCGGTTTCTCGTACTCCTTGCCGAGCCGGTACAGCAGCTCGTAGCCCGCCGCAAGCCGGGGCGCGCCCGGTAGCAGCGAAAGGGGGCTGAGGGGGTTGGTCAGTGTCTTGGCGGTCGCCTGCATCCACGCGGTAAGCGGGTTCAGCATCGAGCGCTGGAATTCATGCAATTGATAAAGCATGCCTGTCTAGCCTTTCTTGTCGCGAGTGACTCGCACAACGATTATGGCAGCAATCGAACGATCGTGCTCTGCAGCATACCTTCCAAAGGTACGCTGCCACGCGTTGAAGACAATAGGACAATGGCGCTATATCTGGATGACAACGGCTGACAAGACGCGAAAAGGCGACCGGAGTGGCCTTCAGGTCGCCTTTTCGGGGGCGGGCGTTGCAGTTTGGTGCAACGCCCGGGTGCGGCAGCCCGCTTAGTAGACGGCGGCGATGGCTTTCACCACGGCGTCGATGTTGCGGCTGTTCAGCGCGGCCACGCAGATGCGGCCCGTGCCCACGGCGTAGATGCCGTGTTCGGTGCGCAGGCGGTCCACCTGGGCCGACGTCAGGCCCGAATACGAGAACATGCCGCGCTGGGCCTTCACGAACGAGAAATCGCCCGGCACGCCGGCGGCGGCCAGCTTGTCCACCAGCGCATTGCGCATCAGCTTGATGCGGTCGCGCATTTCGGCCAGTTCCTCTTCCCACATGGCGCGCAGTTCCGGGCTGTTCAGCACGGTGGCCACCACGGTGCCGCCGTGGGTCGGCGGGTTCGAGTAGTTCGTGCGGATCACGCGCTTGACCTGCGACATCACGCGCTGGGCTTCGTCCTTGCTGGTGGTCACGATCGAGATCGCGCCCACGCGCTCGCCGTACAGCGAGAAGCTTTTCGAGAACGAGCTCGACACGAAGAACGGCAGGCCCGATTCGGCGAACAGGCGCACGGCGGCGCCGTCACGGTCGATGCCGTCGGCAAAGCCCTGGTAGGCCATGTCCAGGAACGGAATCAGGTTGCGCTCCTTGACCAGCTCGACCACCTGCTTCCACTGGTCGTCGTTCAGGTCCACGCCGGTCGGGTTGTGGCAGCACGCGTGCAGCACGACGATCGTGTTGGCCGGGTACGACTTCAGCGATGCCACCATGCCGGCGAAGTTCAGGCCGTGGCTCGGGGCATCGTAATAGGCATAGTTGACCACCGGGAAACCGGCGGCTTCGAACAGCGCGCGGTGGTTTTCCCAGCTCGGGTCGCTGATGGCGACCGAGGCGTCCGGGTACAGGCGCTTCAGGAAGTCGGCGCCGATCTTCAGCGCGCCCGTGCCGCCAAGTGCCTGAGCCGTCACTACGCGACCTTCCGTGATCAGCGGCGATTCCTTGCCGAACAGCAGGGTCTGCACGGCCTGGTCGTAGGCGGCGATGCCCTCGATCGGCAGGTAGCCGCGCGGCGTGGCGGTGGTCAGGCGGGCCTTCTCGGCCTCCTGGACGGCGCGCAGCAGCGGGATTTTCCCTTCGTCGGTGAAGTACACGCCCACGCCCAGATTGACCTTGGTGGGACGCGTATCGGCATTGAATGCTTCATTCAGGCCCAGGATCGGGTCGCGCGGGGCCATCTCGACGGCAGAAAACAAACTCATTTGGAATCTCGTGGTCAGCTGTGTAACAAAACGGAGGGCGTAGAATGCTTCGGACTGCGCAGGGCTGCGGCGGACCGGGGCAGGGGTTGAACCGGGCCGCGCAACCCCAAGATTCTAGCGTATCCGCCCGTTTTCCTGAGGTATTTCCCTAATTTCATGACGAATCTCGCAGAAGCCGCCCCCGTTCTCGACGAAGAGAAGTTCGTCACGTTTCCGGGGTCCCCGTTCCAGCTCTACCAGCCGTATCCGCCCGCCGGCGACCAGCCCGAGGCAATCCGCCAGCTCGTGGAGGGCGTGGAGGACGGGCTGTCGTTCCAGACGCTGCTGGGCGTGACCGGCTCGGGCAAGACCTACACGATGGCCAACGTCATCGCGCGGATGGGGCGCCCGGCCATCGTATTTGCGCCAAACAAGACGCTGGCGGCGCAGCTTTACTCGGAATTCCGCGAGTTCTTCCCGCGCAACGCGGTGGAGTATTTCGTCAGCTACTACGATTACTACCAGCCCGAGGCCTATGTGCCGCAGCGCGACCTGTTCATCGAGAAGGACTCGTCGATCAACGAGCATATCGAGCAGATGCGGCTGTCGGCCACCAAGAGCCTGCTGGAGCGGCGCGACACGATCATCGTGGCGACGGTGTCGGCGATCTACGGCATTGGCAACCCGAGCGAATACCACCAGATGATCCTGACGTTGCGCACCGGCGACAAGCTGAGCCAGCGCGACGTGATCGCCCGGCTGATCGCCATGCAGTACACGCGCAACGATTCGGATTTCCAGCGCGGCACGTTCCGGGTGCGCGGCGACACGCTCGACATCTTTCCGGCCGAGCACGCGGAGATGGCCGTGCGTGTGGAACTGTTCGACGACGAGGTGGATTCGCTGCAGTTCTTCGACCCGCTCACGGGCCGCGTGCGCCAGAAGATTCCGCGCTTCACGGTCTACCCGTCGAGCCACTACGTCACGCCGCGCGAGACCGTGCTGCGGGCCATCGAGAACATCAAGGCCGAGCTGCGCGAGCGGCTGGATTTCTTCTACAAGGAGAACCGGCTGGTCGAGGCCCAGCGGCTGGAGCAGCGCACACGCTTCGACCTCGAAATGCTCTCGGAACTGGGCTTCTGCAAGGGCATCGAGAACTATTCGCGGCACCTGTCGGGGGCCAGGCCCGGTGAGCCGCCGCCGACGCTGGTGGACTACCTGCCGCCCGACGCGCTGATGTTCCTTGACGAATCGCACGTGCTGATCGGCCAGCTCAACGGCATGTACAACGGCGACCGGGCGCGCAAGACCACGCTGGTGGAGTACGGCTTCCGGCTGCCGTCGGCGATCGACAACCGGCCGCTCAAGTTCGACGAATACGAGCGCAAGATGCGCCAGGCGGTGTTCGTCACGGCCACGCCGGCCGCCTACGAGAAGGAGCACGCCGGCCAGGTGGTGGAGCAGGTGGTGCGCCCCACGGGGCTGGTGGACCCGACCATCGAGGTGCGGCCCGCCACCACGCAGGTGGACGACCTGCTGGGCGAGATCCACGCGCGGGTCAAGGTCAACGAGCGCGTGCTGGTGACCACGCTGACCAAGCGCATGGCCGAGCAACTGACCGAGTTCCTGTCCGAGAACGGCGTCAAGGTGCGCTATCTCCATTCGGACATCGACACCGTGGAGCGCGTGGAAATCATCCGCGACCTGCGCCTGGGCACGTTCGACGTGCTGGTGGGGATCAACCTGCTGCGCGAGGGGCTCGACATTCCCGAGGTGTCGCTGGTGGCGATTCTCGATGCCGACAAGGAAGGCTTCCTGCGCGCCGAGCGCTCGCTGATCCAGACGATCGGCCGGGCCGCGCGCAATGTCAACGGCACGGCCATCCTCTACGCGGACCGCATGACGGATTCGATGCGCGTGGCCATTGGCGAGACCGAACGCCGCCGGGCCAAGCAGATGGCGCACAACGAGGCCCATGGCATCGTGCCGCGCGGCGTGGTCAAGCGCATCAAGGACATCATCGACGGGGTCTACGACCCGGACGAGGTCAAGGCCGAGGCGTCGGCCGCCGCCGAGCGCGCGAAGTACGAGGACATGAGCGAGAAGCAGGTGGCCAAGGAGATCAAGCGCCTGGAGAAGCAGATGCTCGACCATGCGAAGAACCTGGAGTTCGAGAAGGCCGCCCAGGTGCGCGACAAGCTGGCCAAGCTGCGTGCCCAGGTGTTCGGCGGCAGCGCCGACGGCGACCATCTGCTGCCGCCGTCAAGCTGAGGCAATCCCCGAGCCGCCGCGCGTGCCGCCGATGCGCACGTTGCGGCACGGCGTCCTATAGTGGTTAGGCGGCTGCCCCGCGGCCTTGGGCCGCGCCACGAACCCAGGAGCGCGCCATGGTGACGCAGTTCGAGTACGGTGGTTATGCGGTGGTGGTCCGCGCCGTGCGGCACGCGGCGGGCGGGTTTGCCGGCGTGGTCACGATAGCGGACGCGTTCGGCGAGCCCGGCGGCCCCACGTTTGAAACCGAGACAGGCACGGCCGAAACGCCAGAGGCGGCACTCGCCCTGGCCGAGGCCGAAGCCATGCGCACCATCGATGCCGGCGAAGTGAACTGACCAGGGCCCAGGGGTTGGACCGAGACACAGCCGGCCAGGAGACAGGAATGGCCTACAGCAGTGAATGGAAGAAGAAGGTGTTCGACACCCACGAAATCCAGGTGCTCGTGAAGCCCCGCACACCCATCGAATGGGATTACACGGTGCGGGTCTGCCGCAAGGGGACCAATATCCGGTCGGCGGCCTCGCTGGTCGAGAATGCGCCGCCGACGGATCATTTCAAGACGCCGCAGGACGCCGAAGCGGCCGGCTTCGCCCGGGGCAGGGCGCTGGCCGAACAGCTGTAGCCGTCCCGCAGGCCGCGCCGGGCGCTGCGCAAGTGCGCCGCAGCCGGTAGAATCGCGCGTTTCGGCAGGGGAAAACCGGGCTGGAAGCGCCGTTCCGGGGGCCATCGTTATGGGTTTCGGAACAGTGCGTTGCAGCAGGGGGAACTTGACTGATTTAGTCGGGATATCGTAAACTCGACCGAAATCCTCAAGTATTCCCTCTCCCCGAGCATCATGAGACTGACCACCAAAGGCCGTTTCGCGGTCACTGCAATGATCGACCTGGCCATGCGCCAGGATCAGGGCCCCGTGACTCTTGCGGGCATCAGCCAGCGTCAGAAGATCTCGCTGTCGTACCTGGAGCAGCTGTTTGGCAAGCTGCGCCGCCACGAGATCGTGGAAAGCGTGCGCGGTCCGGGAGGCGGATACAGCCTCGCCCGCAAGGCCGAGGACGTCACCGTCGCAGACATCATCATCGCCGTGGACGAGCCGCTGGACGCCACCCAGTGTGGCGGCAAGGGCAACTGCAATGGCGATGACGGCTCCGGCCGCTGCATGACCCACGAACTGTGGGCCACGCTGAACCAGAAGATGGTCGAGTACCTCGATTCCGTATCACTGAAGAATCTGGTCGACCAGCAGCGTGCCCGCCAGCCGGCCGTGTTGCACGACCGCCGCGATGACGCCGCGCAGCAACCGGTCACCGTTTCCCGCAACAAATCCGAAAAACAGGAAAAGCCCGCGCGTGCGCGTGTGGTCAATTCCGTGTTCAGCCTCGCCCAGTCCTGAGCAGCGTCGCAGTATTTATACTAAACTATCGGTAGGCAGTACGCGATTAGCGATCCCTATAAGGCAGTCATAAGATGAGCACCACCCCACACTTCCCGATCTACATGGATTACTCGGCCACGACGCCGGTGGACCCGCGCGTTGCCGACAAGATGATTCCGTACCTGCGCGAGCAGTTCGGCAATCCGGCCTCGCGCAGCCACGCCTACGGGTGGGACGCCGAGCGCGCCGTGGAAGAGGCGCGCGAGCAGGTGGCGGCGCTGGTGGGTGCCGATCCGCGCGAGATCGTGTGGACGTCGGGTGCGACCGAGTCGGACAACCTCGCCATCAAGGGCGCGGCCAATTTCTACTCGGGCAAGGGCAAGCACATCATCACCGTGAAGACCGAGCACAAGGCCGTGCTGGACACCACGCGTGAACTGGAACGCCAGGGCTTCGAGGTGACGTACCTCGACGTCAGGGACGACGGCCTGATCGACATGGACGTGTTCAAGCAGGCGCTGCGCCCGGACACGATCCTGGTGTCGGTGATGCTGGTGAACAACGAGATCGGCGTGATCCAGGACGTCGAGCAGATTGGCGAGATCTGCCGCGAGAAGGGCATCATCTTCCACTGTGACGCCGCGCAGGCCACCGGCAAGGTCGGCATCGACCTGAGCAAGCTGAAGTGCGACCTGATGTCGTTCTCGGCCCACAAGACCTACGGCCCGAAGGGCATCGGCGCGCTGTACGTGCGCCGCAAGCCGCGTATCCGGATCGAGGCGCAGATGCACGGCGGCGGCCACGAGCGCGGCATGCGTTCGGGCACGCTGGCTACGCACCAGATCGTCGGCATGGGCGAGGCGTTCCGTCTGGCCCGCGAGGAAATGGCCACCGAGAACGAGCGGATCCGCATGCTGCGTGACCGCCTGTGGAACGGCCTGTCGTCGATGGAAGAGGTGTACCTGAACGGCTCGATGGAACACCGCGTGCCGCACAACCTCAACGTGAGCTTCAACTACGTCGAGGGCGAGTCGCTGATCATGGCCATCAAGGACGTGGCCGTGTCGTCGGGCTCGGCCTGCACGTCGGCGTCGCTGGAACCGTCGTACGTGCTGCGTGCCCTGGGCCGCAACGACGAGCTGGCGCATAGCTCGATCCGCTTCACCGTTGGACGTTTTACTACGGAATCGGAAGTCGACTACACCGTGGAACTGCTCAAGAACAAGATCGGCAAGCTGCGCGAACTGTCGCCGCTCTGGGAAATGTTCAAGGACGGCGTCGACCTGAATTCGATCCAGTGGGCCGCGCACTGAGCGCAGCCGGCCGGACATAACAAGAACCCCATGAAGATTCGTCAGAGGTAACCAACATGTCTTACAGCACCAAGGTTCTCGACCACTATGAAAATCCGCGTAACGTCGGTTCGTTCGACAAGGACGACGACGCGGTGGGCACCGGCATGGTCGGCGCTCCGGCCTGCGGCGACGTGATGAAGCTGCAGATCAAGGTGAACGAATCGGGCGTGATCGAGGACGCCAAGTTCAAGACCTACGGCTGCGGCTCGGCCATTGCGTCGTCGTCGCTGGTGACCGAATGGGTCAAGGGCAAGACCGTCGACCAGGCGCTGGAGATCAAGAACACGCAGATCGCCGAGGAACTGGCGCTGCCGCCGGTGAAGATCCACTGCTCGATCCTCGCGGAAGACGCCATCAAGGCGGCCGTGGAGGACTACAAGAAGAAGCACGGCGCCGAACAGGCTGCCTGAGCGTCGGCGCACGGCTTTTTTGAAGTTTTGACGACAGCAAGGCGAAGATGATCACAATGACCGAAAAGGCGGCGAAGCACGTCGCCCGCTACCTCGAACGTCGCGGCAAGGGCGTGGGCCTGCGCGTCGGCGTGAAGACCACTGGCTGCTCGGGCCTGGCGTACAAGCTCGAGTATGTGGACGAGGTGCTGCCCGAGGACCAGGTCTTCGAGACGCGTGGCCTCAAGGTCATCGTGGATCCGAAGAGCCTGCCGTACATCGACGGCACCGAACTCGATTTCGCGCGCGAGGGGTTGAACGAGGGGTTCAAGTTCAACAACCCGAACGTCAAGGACGAGTGCGGCTGCGGCGAGTCGTTCCGGGTCTGAGGCCCGGCGTGGCACCACGACAAGGGGGCGGCTCGACCGCTCCTTTTTGTTGGCGAAGTTTTTGAAAGACGCGCTTTGAAAGACGATTTCTTCTCGCTGTTCGGGCTGCCCGCCCAGTATGAAGTGGACGAAGCGGCACTCGATGCGGCCTATCGGACCGTCCAGACGCAGGCCCACCCGGACCGTTTCGCCAATGCCGGCGATGCCGAACGGCGCGTGGCCATGCAGTGGGCCGCGCACGCCAACGAGGGTTACCGGACGCTGCGCCAGCCGCTCAAGCGGGCCATCTACCTCTTGCAGATGCGCGGGGTGGACATCCAGGCCGAGAGCAACACGGCGATGGCGCCGGCCTTCCTGATGCAGCAGATGGAATGGCGCGAGGCGTTGCAGGACGCGGTGGAGGCGCGCGACGTGGGCCGGCTCGACCGCCTGCTGCGCGAGCTGCGCCAGGAAAAGCGTGATCGCCACGCGGCGCTGGGCGCGCTGCTCGACGGTGGCGACAACGAGGCGGCCGGTGCCGCCGCGCGCCAACTGATGTTTATCGAGAAGATCGAACACGACGCCAGCGAGGCGATCGATCGGCTCGAAGATTAGAAGATTCTCATGGCACTGCTCCAGATTTCCGAACCCGGCATGTCCACGGCGCCGCACCAGCGCCGTCTGGCGGTGGGTATCGACCTTGGCACCACCAACTCCCTGGTGGCCGCCGTGCGCAACAGCATTCCCGAAGTCCTGCCCGACGAGAGCGGCCGCGCGCTGCTGCCGTCCGTGGTGCGTTACCTGCCGGCCGGCGGCGCGCACATCGGCTACAAGGCCCAGGACGAGGCAGTACGCGACCCCAAGAACACCATCGTCTCGGTCAAGCGCTTCATGGGCCGGGGCCTGCGCGACGTGGCCAATATCGAGCACAGCCCGTACGACTTCGTCGATGCGCCGGGCATGGTGCAGATCAAGACCGTGGCCGGCGTGAAGAGTCCGGTGGAGGTCTCGGCCGAGATCCTGGCCACGCTGCGCCAGCGTGCCGAGGATTCGCTCGGTGACGATATCGTCGGCGCCGTGATCACGGTGCCGGCCTACTTCGATGACGCGCAGCGTCAGGCCACCAAGGACGCGGCGCAACTGGCCGGGCTGGACGTGCTGCGGCTGCTCAACGAGCCGACCGCGGCGGCCATTGCCTACGGCCTGGACAACGCCGCCGAAGGCATCTATGCCGTCTACGACCTGGGCGGGGGCACGTTCGACATCTCGGTGCTCAAGCTGACCAAGGGCGTGTTCGAGGTGATGTCCACCGGCGGCGATTCGGCGCTGGGCGGCGATGATTTCGACCAGCGCCTGATGTGCTGGATCGTCGAGCAGGCCGGGCTGCAGCCGCTGTCGGCCGAGGACATGCGCCTGCTGATGGTGCGTGCCCGCGCGGCCAAGGAGGCGCTCTCGGCCAGCGACAGCACGGTGATCGATGCCGTGCTGGCCAGCGGCGAGATCGTGCACCTGCCGCTGGACGCCGCGACCTTTATCGAGATCACGAAGCATCTGGTGGAGAAGACGCTGGCGCCGGTGCGCAAGGCGCTGCGCGATGCCGGCGTGGGGCCCGAAGACGTCAAGGGCGTGGTGCTGGTGGGCGGCGCCACGCGCATGCCGGCCATCCGCCGTGCCGTGGGCGAGTATTTTGGCCAGCAGCCGCTGACCAACCTCGATCCGGACCGCGTGGTGGCGCTGGGCGCCGCGATGCAGGCCAACCTGCTGGCCGGCAACCATGCACCGGGCGACGACTGGCTGCTGCTCGACGTGATCCCGCTCTCGCTGGGCGTGGAGACGATGGGCGGGCTGGTGGAGAAGATCATCCCGCGCAACAGCACCATTCCGGTGGCGCGTGCGCAGGAATTCACCACGTTCAAGGATGGCCAGACGGCCATGGCGATCCATGTGCTGCAGGGCGAGCGGGAACTGGCCGCCGACTGCCGTTCGCTGGCCCGCTTCGAGCTGCGCGGCATTCCGCCGATGGTGGCCGGCGCGGCACGCATCCGCGTGACGTACCAGGTGGATGCCGACGGCCTGCTGTCGGTGTCGGCGCGCGAGACCAATTCGGGCGTGGAAGCCTCGGTGACCGTCAAGCCGTCGTACGGGCTGGCCGACGACGATATCGCCCGCATGCTCCAGGAGAGCTTCCGCGAGGCCGAGCACGACATGAAGAGCCGCGCGCTGGCCGAGGAACGCGTGGAGGCCGAGCGGCTGGTGGAAGCCACGGGGCGGGCGCTCGATGTCGACGGCGACCTGCTGTCGGCCGAGGAACGCGCCGCCGTGCAGGCGCTGATGGCCAGCGTACGCGAGATCGCCCGGGGCGAGGACCATCACGCCATCAAGGCCGAGGTGGAACGGCTCTCGCATGGCACCGACGAATTTGCCGCGCGCCGCATGGATCGTTCGATCAAGAGCGCGCTGGCCGGAAAGACCGTGCAGGAACTCGGCTGAGCGCCGCAACCGCACGCAAGCACAGGAAAGAAATGCCACAGATCATCGTCTTGCCCCACGTGGAATTGTGTCCCGAGGGCGCCGTCTTCGAAGCCGGCAGCGGCACCAGCATCTGCGACGCGCTGCTGCAGAACGGCATCAACATCGAGCACGCCTGCGAGAAGTCGTGCGCCTGCACGACCTGCCACGTGGTGGTGCGCGAGGGCTTCAACTCGCTCGAAGATGCCGAGGAAACCGAGGAAGACCTGCTCGACAAGGCCTGGGGGCTGGAACCCAACTCGCGACTGTCGTGCCAGGCCATCGTCGCTGACAGCGACCTGACCGTCGAGATCCCGAAATACACGATCAACCACGCCAAGGAAGGCCACTAAGGCCCACGCGAGGAGTTTTCCCATGAAATGGACAGATACCTACGACGTTGCCGCCGCGCTCTACGACAAGTTTCCTGACGTCGATCCGCTGACGGTGCGCTTCACGCAACTGCGCCAGTGGGTGCTGGAACTCGAAGGTTTCGATGACCTGCCGGAACGCTCGGGCGAGAAGATCCTGGAAGCGATCCAGCAGGCGTGGATCGAGGAAGCGGCCTGAGGCGGTTTTCCCAACGCCTCACGGCATAGTAAAAAGCACGGCTTCGCGCCGTGCTTTTTGTTGCGTTTTGTTGTTATCCCCGCACCAGCACACCCTTCTCCATGTGCACGCGCTCGCCAACTTCCACCCCCGGCGGGTTCTGATAGGTGAACGTGCGGCGCGAGCCATCGTCCATCTTCACGCTGACACGATAGGTCTTGTCGGTGTTCAGCTTCTTCTCGGCGTAATTCCCGCCCAGCCCGCCTGCGGCAGCGCCCGCGACGGTGCCCAGGATACGCCCGTTGCCGTTACCGATCTGATTCCCCACCAAACCACCCACCACGGCGCCACCCAGGGCGCCCAGGCCGCTGGTCGGCTTCTCGGCGGCCACGACCTGCACACCGGTCACATGGCCGGCTGTGCTGCTCGGGCGCGGTGCCGGCTTCGGCTCGGCACGCTGGGCAACTTCACGCTCGGGCGGGCGAGTGGCCGAGCCGGCCGGCTGGCTCGGGGCGGTTTGGCTTTGGCGATATGACGATGCTGGCGACGTGTCGGCCTTGCCGATCGGCAGGACGCCCGTGACAGCGGCCACGGCGGTCAGGCTGGCAATCACCACCGCCACGGCGGCCGTGGCGATCAGCGGATGCAGGCGCCGCGAACGCGGCAGGGTAGGGACGGTTTCCGGACCAGACATGGCAAAAACTCCAAATCGCTCGGGATACTGGAAGTCTGGCCCAATCGCGCGGCAAAATCCGTTCGATTTTGTAAGGAGGTGTAGCGCGGAAAACGCTTGTGAATCAGGGGGTTACGGCGGTGTCGGAAGGTGTCTGACAGGGTGGGCGTAACAGAAAACTGGCCCTCACCCCCGACCCCTCTCCCGCATGGCGGGAGAGGGGAACACCCAGGGGGGGAGACCGCTCAATCTTCCCGGCGCAGATGCGGGAACAGGATCACGTCGCGGATGTTCGGGCTGTCCGTCAGCAGCATGACCAGGCGGTCGATGCCGATGCCGCAGCCGCCGGTCGGGGGCATGCCGTATTCGAGCGCGCGGATGTAGTCGGCGTCGAAGTACATCGCTTCCTCGTCGCCGGCGTCCTTCTGCTCGACCTGCTTGCGGAAGCGGTCAGCCTGGTCTTCCGGATCGTTCAGTTCCGAGAAGCCGTTGGCGATCTCGCGGCCCGTGATGAACAGCTCGAAACGCTCGGTGATGCCCGGCTGCGTGTCGGAGCCGCGCGCCAGCGGCGAGACTTCCACGGGGTAGTCGACGATGAAGGTCGGCTCCCACAGTTGCGACTCGGCGGTTTCCTCGAACAGCACCAGTTGCAGCGTGCCCAGCCCGGCGTTCAGGAACTGCGGCGCGTTGGTGTTGATCTTGAACTTGTCCTTGAGCTCGGTGCGCAGGAATGCGGCATCCGCCAGTTGCGCGTCGGTGTACTCGGGCGCGAACTTCTGGATGGCCTGGCAGATCGTCAGGCGGTGGAACGGCTTCGAGAGGTCCAGTTCGCGGTCCTGGTAGGTCAGCGTGGCGCTGCCGCGGGCGTCGATGGCGGCTTCGCGGATCAGGTTCTCGGTGAAGTCCATCAGCCAGCGGTAGTCCGTGTAGGCCGCGTAGAACTCCATCATCGTGAACTCGGGGTTGTGGCGCGGGCTCACCCCCTCGTTACGGAAGTTGCGGTTGATCTCGAACACGCGCTCGAAGCCGCCGACGATCAGGCGCTTCAGGTACAGCTCGGGCGCGATGCGCAGGAACATCTGCATGTCCAGCGCGTTGTGGTGCGTGATGAACGGCTTGGCTGCCGCACCGCCCGGAATCGGGTGCAGCATCGGCGTTTCCACTTCCATGAAGCCGGCGTCGGCCATATGGCGGCGCAGCGACGACATCGCCTTGGTGCGGGCGCGGAACGTGTCGCGCGTTTCCGGCGAGACGATCAGGTCCACATAGCGCTGGCGGTACTTCATTTCCTGGTCGGCCAGGCCGTAGAAGTCGCCCGGCAGCGGACGCAGGCTCTTGGAGAGCAGGCGCAGTTCGGTCACCGCCACCGACAGCTCGCCGGTCTTGGTCTTCATCAGCGTGCCGCGTGCCGCCACGATATCGCCAAGGTCCCACTTCTTGAAGCTGGCGTAGGTTTCCTCGCCGATGGCGTCGCGGCTCACGTAGAACTGGATGCGCGCCGTGGCGTCCTGCACCGTGGCGAAGCTCGCCTTGCCCATCACGCGCTTGAGCATCATGCGGCCGGCGATGGCCACTTCCACCGGGCTGGCTTCCAGTTCGGGCGCCTCGGTGGCGTCGTACTGGTCATGCAGCGCGCCGGCCTGGTGCGTGGGGCGGAAGTCGTTCGGGAAGGCGATGCCCTGCTCGCGCAGTGCCTGCAGCTTCTCGCGGCGCTCGGCGATGATCTTGTTCTCGTCTACGGCCGGCGCGTCGGTGGGCTGGGCGGCGGGCGTGCGGGTGGGTTCGGTCATGGTGTGAAATTCGGTTGCGCGAGGCGGAACCCCGCGCGGCAGTTCAATAGTTGCGGATGTCGTCGAGTTCGGTCGTGCCGAAATCGTCGCGGCCCAGGTAGGCCACGATGCGCCCGGCCACGTCGTCGGGCGAGGCCAGCTGGTCATTGGCCTTGAGGTCGCGGAAGCGCTGCACCTGGGCGAAATCGGCCTCGCGGATGGTTTCCTGCATGCCCGTGTCCACCACGCCCGGGGCCAGCGCCACGGCGCGCACCGCGCGCTCGGCGGGCAGGCTCGCGTATTCGGCGTTGACCGAGCGGATGAACATGTCCAGCCCCGCCTTGCCGGCGCAGTAGGCGCTCCAGCCCGGCACCGGGTTGCGCGCGGCGCCCGACGAGATCGCCAGCACGCGGCGCGGGCAGTCGAAACGGGCGGTGTGCTCGATGAACGCGCCGGTCATCGTCATCGGCGTGACGAGGTTGGTCTGCAGGTGCGGCACCAGCGTGGTGTCGCGCAGCTGCGTGATCGGGCCGATGGGCTCCACCACGCCCGCGTTGAGCACCAGCGTGATGCTGGCCGGGGTGTCGTCCACGGCGTCGAGCACGCTGCCGAGCCAGCCCGCCGACGGGCCCGGCTGCGACAGGTCCTGCAGGTGCCAGGCCACGGCCACGCCGCTGGCCGAGGCTTCGGCTTCCAGCCCGGTATTGCGGCTGCGGGCCACGCCGATGACGCGGTTGCCCGGCTTGAGCAGCGCGCGCACCAGTGCGGCGCCCAGGCCGCGCGAAGCGCCGGTGACGATGTAGAGATGGGTGGAGCGGGGCGTTCCGGTGGTCATGACGTGGACCTTCCTCTGTGAAACGGCTGGCGGTGGTTGGCTCGGGTTATTCTCGTGCGCGCCGCGCGGCCCGCTGGCGGAGCGGGGCCGCGCGGCGCGGGCGGTCTTGCGGCTCGGGTTACAGCCCCTGCTTCAGGCTGGCCTCGATGAACGGATCGAGATCGCCGTCGAGCACCTTCTGCGTGTTGGACATTTCCACGTTGGTGCGCAGGTCCTTGATGCGGCTCTGGTCCAGCACGTACGAGCGGATCTGGTGGCCCCAGCCCACGTCGGTCTTGCCGGCTTCGAGCTTGTCGGCCTCGGCCTGGCGCTTGCGCATCTCGTGCTCGTACAGGCGCGATTTCAGCATCGACATCGCCTCGGCCCGGTTACGGTGCTGCGAGCGGTCGTTCTGGCACTGCACGACAATGCCGGTCGGGATGTGCGTGATCCGCACGGCCGAATCGGTCTTGTTGATGTGCTGGCCGCCGGCGCCCGACGCGCGGTAGGTGTCCACGCGCAGGTCGGCCGGGTTGACCTCGACCTCGAACGAATCGTCCACCTCGGGGTAGACGAACACCGACGAGAACGACGTATGGCGGCCGCCCGACGAATCGAACGGCGACTTGCGCACCAGCCGGTGCACGCCGGTCTCGGTACGCAGGTAGCCGAAGGCGTAGTCGCCCTCGATCTTGATCGTCGCGCTCTTGATGCCGGCCACGTCGCCTTCGGACTCTTCGAGCACCTCGGCCTTGAAGCCCTTGCGCTCGCAGTACTTCAGGTACTGGCGCAGCAGCATCGAGGCCCAGTCGCAGGCCTCGGTGCCGCCGGCGCCGGCCTGGATGTCGATGAACGCGTTGGCCTGGTCCATCTCGCCCGAGAACATGCGGCGGAATTCCATGTCGGCGACGATGGCCTCGAAGCCCTGCACGTCGGTCTCGATCGAGATCAGCGTGTCGTCGTCACCTTCCTCGCGCGCCAGTTCGAACAGTTCGTCCGCCCCGGAGAGGTCCTCGGTCAGCTTGCGCAGCGTCTGCACGACGGCTTCGAGCGCCTTCTTTTCCTTGCCCAGGTCCTGGGCGCGCTTGGGATTGTTCCAGACGGCCGGGTCTTCCAGCAGTCCGTTGACTTCGTCTAGGCGGTTTTCCTTGACATCGTAGTCAAAGATACCCCCGTAGATCTTCCGTCCGGGAACGGAGATCGGAGATGGCACCGGAAATGGCGTTGAGGCGTTCTACTTCCATGGGATTCCTAGAATTCTGCGCTTGCGAAAACGTGGAATTATAGCGGATCGGGGCCGTCTTTCCGGCCCCCGCGCCCGGTTTGGCGTGGTAATCCTGCCAACCGGCCGCATCCCGGAAGGGCTCCGGGGCATCGGATGTCGGCTTCGCGCCCGCCTTTGCCTTCACTTCGGCGACAATAGCGGTCACGTTCCGGCTGTTTCCTCTCCCCCCGAGCATGACAAGTTCTTCCGTATTCCGTCCCAAGTCCGCCGCCCGCCGCCTGGCCGGGTCCCTTGCCGCCGTGTCCGTGGCGGTGCTGCTGGCCGCCTGCGGCACCACGCCGAGCGAGCCGGCGCCCGAGGGCTACTACCGCGTCGAGCGCGGCGACACGCTGTACTCGATTGCCCGCCGCAACGGCCGCTCGGTGGCCGAACTGGCGCGCTGGAGCAATATCTCCGATACCAGCCAGATCGAGGTCGGCCAGTTGGTGCGGATCAAGCCGCCGGCGGGCGCCGGTATCTCGGCCGCCAAGGCCGGCGCGGGTCCGGCCGTGGCCGACAAGCCCGAGAAGCCGGCCGCCGCCGAGCCAGCGCCGTCGAAGCCGCCCGCCAGCGCCATCAGCCTGCAGTGGCCTGCCGATGGCCGGGTCACGGGCCGTTTCGCGCCGCCGGCCGAGAAGGGCCTGCGCATCGAGGTGCCGGCCGGCGGCAAGGTCCGCGCGGCCGCGTCGGGGTGGGCCATCCACGTCGGCACGCTGCGCGGCTACGGCCAGCTCGTCATCATCAAGCACAACGACGACTGGCTGACCGTCTACGGCAACCTGGACAAGACACTGGTCAAGGAAGGCGCCCGCGTGGCGGTCGGGCAGGAGCTGGGCAGCATGAACAACGCCAGCGAACTGCATTTCGAGGTGCGCGGCAACGGCAAGCCGGTCAATCCGGCCAGCTACCTGCCGTCGCGCTGACCGGGGCAACGCCGCGCCGGTGCGCTGTTGCCCGCTATTGCGCGTGCTCGACGATCAGTTGCACGCGCGTGGCGCCGTTGAAGGTGTTGTTGTCGAGCCGGTAGGCCACCAGCGCGCTGGCGCCGTCCAGCGCGTCGGCGTGGTTGAACCAGATCGCGTCGAAGCGCTGGCTGCCGCGCCCGAGCTGGAGCTTGAGGTGCTTGCCCTTGAGCACGGTCTGGCGCAGCACGTCGAACTCTCCCGAGAACGTGGGTGGCGGGAAGCCCTGGCCCCAGACGTGACCTTCCAGCAAGGTCACGAATTCCGGCGAGAAGCAGGCGTCCTCGATATCGCCATCGGTCTCGATCACGCGGGCCAGCTGCTCGGCGTTGAGCCATTCGCGGCCCACGGCCTCGAAGGCGGCCACGAAGGTGTCGAAATCGGCCGCGCGCACGGTCAGGCCCGCGGCCATCGCATGTCCGCCAAATTTCACGAGCAGGCCCGGATGGCGCTTGGACACCAGGTCCAGCGCGTCGCGCAGGTGGAAGCCCGGGATCGAGCGGCCCGAGCCCTTGATATGCGCGTCGTCGCCCGGTGCGAAGGTAATCGTCGGGCGGTGGTATTTCTCCTTGAGCCGCGAGGCCACGATGCCGATCACGCCCTGGTGCCAGGTCTCGTGGAACACGCTGACCGTATGGCGCGAGGCCGGGTCCAGGCCGTCCAGCGGCTGCTCCAGGATCTGCAGCGCCTCCTGCTGCATGCCGGCCTCGATATCGCGCCGCTCGCGGTTCATGCCGTCCAGTTCCTGGGCAATCTCCCAGGCCCGGTTGGCGTCGTCGGTCAGCAGGCATTCGATGCCGAGCGACATGTCCGCCAGCCGCCCGGCCGCGTTCAGGCGCGGGCCGAGGCCGAAGCCAAGGTCGAACGTGTTGGCGCGCTGCGCTTCGCGGCCGGCGGCCCGGAACAGCGCGGCCACGCCGGCGTGCATCTTCCCGGCCCGCATGCGCTTGAGGCCCTGCGCCACGAGGATGCGGTTGTTGGTGTCGAGCCTGACCACATCGGCCACCGTGCCGAGGGCCACGAGGTCGAGCAGGGTCTGCAGCGGCGGCTGGGTTTCCTTCGTGAAGACGCCGCGCTGGCGCAGCTCGGCGCGCAGCGCCAGCAGCACGTAGAACATCACGCCCACGCCGGCCAGGTTCTTGCTCGGGAACTCGCAGCCGGGCTGGTTCGGGTTGACGATCACGGCGGCGTCCGGCAGCACCGCGCCGGGCAGGTGGTGGTCGGTCACCACCACGTCGATGCCGAGCGCGTTGGCGGCCGCCACGCCGTCCACGCTGGCAATGCCGTTGTCGACCGTGACGATCACGTCCGGCTGCTGGCGCGCGGCCAGTTCGACGATTTCCGGCGTGAGCCCGTAGCCGTACTCGAAGCGGTTCGGCACGATGAAATCGACCCTGGCGCCCAGCATGCGCAGGCCGCGCACGCCCACGGCGCAGGCCGTGGCGCCGTCGCAGTCGTAGTCGGCCACGATCAGCAGCTTGCGGCCCGTGGCGATGGCGTCGGCCAGGTACTGCGCGGCGTGGTCGATGCCCTTCATGCGGGCCGGCGGCACGAGTTCGGGCAGGTCGGTTGCCAGTTCGGACGGGTGCAGCACGCCCCGCGCGGCCAGGATGCGCGCCAGGGTGGGGTGCAGGCCCGCGGCGGACAGCACGCCGGCATGTTCGGGGGAGTGGGAGCGGATGGCGATCCGGGTCATGTGGGGATGGGGTCTCGCGGCAGGGGGTGCGTCGGCCGTCAGCGGTCAGGCGGCCATGGCCAGGTTGGAGAGCAGGGCGCGCCAGTCGCCGCGCGCGCCCAGGCCGCGCCAGAACTTGCGCAGGTCGGCCCGGGTCACGGTGAATTCGGCAAAGTGGTTCTCGCCGCCGAGCACGAACGTGGCGGCCTGCAGTTGCCCGGCCATCAGTGCGTCCAGCACGGGCTGGAACCACTCGGCATCGAGCGCGTGCATCCGTTCCAGCCACAGGCCCCAGTCGGCAGAGATATGGGCTTCGGTGGCGCTGTCGAGCAGCGTCAGGACGCTCCCGGCGCCGTCCGGGGCGGGCAGGTCGGCGAAGCGCGCCGGCTGCGGGCCGGTCTGGCTGCCGCCGGCGAGCGCGAGCCCGGCCAGGAACGGATCGTCGGACAGCACGGTATCGGCCAGCTTCCGGACCGGGCGGACCTTGCCGCCGCCGTGCAGCCAGACCGAATTGACCGGCAACCGGCCCGTGGCCTCGCGGGCCTCGTTGACCGGGTGGCTGTGCCAGGTCATCTGGATTTCATTCTGGAAGCGCCGCCAGTCCCGCGCGCGCGGGCCGGCCTGCATCCAGATGTCGATATTGCGGCCCGTGGCGCGCACCGGCGTGGTGGCCAGAAGTTCGCCAAACGTCGCTTCTGGCACATACCAGCGGGCCGGCCGGGGAGCTTCGAGCCGGATGCCGGACTCGTCGAGCAACCCGGCAATGGCGGCGCGCAACGCGTCGGCCTCGGCCGGGGCGATTTCCACCTGGTCGGGATGCATCAGCACCAGATGGTCGCGCGCGGCATGGATGTGCACCGGCTGCAGGCAGGCCCAGCCGGCTTCCCCCGCTTCCCCGGCGTCCCCGGCGTCCCCGGCCGGCAGCCCGGCGGCGGCGCGGTCCGCCAGCCGCATGAACGGGGCGGTCGGTACCTGTGCCGTGTCCAGCCCGGCCCGGCCCGCCAGCCAGCGCTCCTGGGGCAGCGAGCGCAGGTAGGGGTCGTCATGCGTCTCGCGCGGCCCGGGCGTGGCGCGGGTCAGCAACTTTCCGAGCGCGGGCAACTCCAACTGGCGCAGCAGCGCGCCCGGCACGACATCGTCCGTGGCGTCGTCGCCGGCGCCCGGCGGGACGGAAAAGGGCACAATCAGGGTCAGGTGCGTCGTCATGGTGGGCGAGATTGTAAACTCCCGGCTGGCCGGCGCCAGTTTTCCGTCACCCAAGGTAGACTGCCGCCGGACGCATTTCCAGAACAACAGGACTTCCCTTGAACTTTCCTTACGAGTGGCAGATTGGCTGGCGGTACACCCGCGCCAGCAAGCGCGCCAGCCGCAATACGTTCATTTCGTTCATTTCGATGATCTCGATGCTCGGTATCGCACTGGGCGTGGCGGCGCTGATCGTGGTGCTGTCGGTCATGAACGGCTTCCAGAAGGAGGTGCGCGACCGCATGCTGTCGGTGCTGGCGCATATCGAGGTGATCGGCGCCGCGCCGCTGCAGGACTGGCAGAAGACCGCCGCCGAGGCCGAGCGCAACAAGGAGGTGGTGGGCGCCGCGCCCTACGTGGCCGCCCAGGCCATGCTGACCCGGGACGACGCGGTGCGCGGCGTGCTGCTGCGCGGCGTGGACCCGGCCCAGGAACCCAAGGTGTCGGATATCGGCAGCCAGTTCAAGGCCGGCAGCATGAACGCGCTGGTGCCGGGCGGCTTCGATATCGCGCTGGGCAGCGAACTGGCCAACGCGCTGGGCGTGCGCGTGGGCGACAAGGTCACGCTGGTGGCGCCGCAGGGCACCATCACGCCGGCCGGCATCCTGCCCCGGCTCAAGCAGTTCACGGTGGTGGGCATCTTCTCGTCGGGCCACTACGAGTTCGACAGCGCGCTGGCGCTGGTCAACATGGCCGACGCCGAGGTGCTGTTCCGCCAGAACGGCCCGTCGGGCGTGCGGCTCAAGCTCCGGGACATGCAGCAGGCGCCCCAGGTGGCGCAGGAGCTGGCCGGCACGATGTCCGGCGACCTCTACCTGCGCGACTGGTCGCGCCAGAATCGCAACTGGTTCGCCGCCGTGCAGACCGAAAAGCGCATGATGTTCATCATCCTGACGCTGATCATCGCCGTGGCCGCCTTCAACCTGGTGTCGACGCTGGTGATGACGGTGACCGACAAGCAGCCCGATATCGCCATCCTGCGCACCATGGGCGCCCAGCCGCGCTCGATCATGAAGATCTTCATCGTGCAGGGCGTGGCCATCGGCTTCATCGGCACGGTGCTGGGCGTGCTGGGCGGCACGCTGATCGCCACCAACATCGACGTGATCGTGCCGTTCATCGAGCGGCTGCTGCACGTGCAGTTCCTGCCCAAGGACATCTATTTCATCAGTGAATTGCCTTCGGACCCCCGCGTGAACGACATCGCCACCATCGGCATCATTTCCTTCGTGCTGGCCACGCTGGCCACGCTCTACCCGAGCTGGCGTGCCGCCCGCGTGAACCCGGCGGAGGCGCTGCGCTATGAATGATTCGACGCTGCTCCAGGAGGTTTCCCCGG
This sequence comes from Cupriavidus agavae, assembly GCF_004217045.1. Classification (GTDB taxonomy): domain Bacteria; phylum Pseudomonadota; class Gammaproteobacteria; order Burkholderiales; family Burkholderiaceae; genus Cupriavidus; species Cupriavidus agavae. Next base: position 1,770,052 of record NZ_SGXM01000001.1, on the reverse strand, counting down.
CCGCGCCGGCCGCGCGCACCGGCGCCCCGGTGCTGGTGGGCGAGGGCCTGACCAAGCGCTTCCGCCAGGGCGGGCTCGACGTGGAGGTGCTGCGCGGTGTGGACCTGCACGTCAATGCTGGCGAGAAAGTGGCCATCGTGGGCGCCTCGGGCTCGGGCAAGTCGACGCTGCTCCACGTGCTGGGCGGACTCGACGATCCCGATTCGGGCCGCGTGGCGCTGCTTGGCAAGCCCTTCACGGCGCTGCGCGAGAAGGAACGCAACGTGGTGCGCAACCGCTCGCTCGGTTTCATCTACCAGTTCCACCACCTGCTGCCGGAATTCACCGCGCTCGACAACGTGGGGATGCCGATGCGGATTCGCGGTCTCAGCGAGGCGCAGGCGCGCGAGGCCGCGCAGGCCATGCTCGAACGCGTGGGCCTGGGCGGGCGCTCGAAGCACCGGCCCGGCGAGCTGTCGGGCGGCGAACGCCAACGCGTGGCCGTGGCGCGGGCGCTGGTAGGCCAGCCGGCCTGCGTGCTGGCTGACGAGCCGACCGGCAACCTCGATGACCACACCGCCGGCGGCGTCTACGACCTGATGCTCGAACTGTCGCGCACGCTGGGCACGAGCTTCGTGATCGTCACCCACGACATGGAACTGGCCGGCCGCTGCGACCGGATCTTCCGGCTGCGCGACGGCCACCTGCATAGCGAGCGCTGAGCCGGTATGTGGATCGACACCCACTGCCACCTTGACGCCAGCGAGTTCGACGCCGACCGCGACGCCGTGACGGCGGCCGCGGTGGCGGCGGGCGTGACCGGCATCGTGCTGCCGGCCGTGGCGGTGTCGAACTTCGGCGCGGTGCGCGCGCTGGCGCACGGCAACCGCCACTGCGTCTACGCGCTCGGCATCCATCCGCTGTGCACGCCTGGCGCCGGACAGGCCGATCTCGACGCCCTGCGCCAGCAGGTGGCAGCCTCGATCGATGATCCGCGCCTGGTGGCCATTGGCGAGATCGGGCTCGATTTCTTCGTGCCCGGCCTCGACGCCGCGCACCAGACCTGGCTCTACACCGAGCAACTGAAGATTGCACGCGAGTTCGACCTGCCGGTGCTGCTGCACGTGCGCAAATCGCAGGATCAGGTCTACGCCCAGTTGCGGCGCGTGGGCGTGCGGCAGGGCATCGCCCACGCATTCAACGGCAGCAACGAGCAGGCGCGCCGCTACGTGGAGCACGGCATGAAGCTCGGGTTTGGCGGCAATGTGACGTTTTCCCGCGCGAAGCAGATCCGCCGGCTGGCCGCCGGGTTGCCCATCGAAGCGATCGTGCTCGAAACCGATGCGCCCGACATTGCCCCGGCATGGCTCTCGGACGACCAGTTCGGCGAGCAGCACAAGGCGCGCAACACGCCCGGCGAGGTGGCTGGCGTGGCACGCGTGATGGCCGGGCTGCGCGGCATCGGCGAGCGCGAGCTGGCCGATCTGATGTGGCGCAACGCCGTGGCGGCATTGCCACGGCTTGGCACTTTCGCCGACATCATGGCGCCGCGTTGACGCGCGTCATCCTGCGCGCCGATTTCACGCTTTCGACACCTCGGCACAACATCCGGACACGTTTTTCCTGATTTCCACGCGGTACAAGTACGGCTTTCCATCTTGCGAAGGAAGGGTCCGATGCGTGTGCTGCTGCTGGCTTTCGTCGCCGGTTGCTGGTGGCTCCAGCAGCAGGGCGCGCTGCCGTCCGCGTGGTGGCTGCTGGTGGCCGCGTGCGCGGCAGCGGCAGCCTGCGCGGTGGGGCGGCTGCGCGCGCCGGTGCGCTGGACGGCGGGGGTGGCGCTGGCGGTGCTGGCCGGCTTCTCGTGGGCCGCGTGGCGGGCCGAGGTGCGGCTCGGACACTGGCTGGACCCCTCGCTGGCCGGGCGTGAACTGAGCGTGACGGGCATCGTGGCCGGATTGCCGGACGCGGCGCCGCACGGCACACGCTTCGCATTCCTGCCTTCGCACTGGGAAGGGCAGGGCGAAACGCAGTTTCTGGCGAAACGGCTATTGCTGACATGGCGCGATGCGCCGGAAGGGCTGGAGCCCGGACAGCATTACCGCCTGACCGTACGCCTGCGCCGGCCGCGCGGGCTGGCCAATCCGCATGGTTTTGACTACGGCTACTGGCTGCTGGCGCAGGGATTCGATGCCACCGGACACGTGCGCGCCGGAGCGTTCGTGGCCGATGCCGGTGACTTGCCGCTCGCCGTCCGGATCGCCCGCTGGCGCGCCGGCCTGCGCGACCACCTGCGGCAGGCGCTGCCGCCCGACGCCCGCTTCGGCGCGGTGCTCGTGGCACTGGTGATCGGCGATCAGCGCGGCATCGCCCGCGAGGACTGGGAGGTGTTCCGTCGCACCGGTATCTCGCATCTGGTCAGCATTTCGGGGTTGCATATCACGATGCTGTCCGGCGCCGCCGGGGCGCTGGCGGGGTGGGGCTGGCGGCGGTCGTTCGGGTTCGGGCGGTGGCTCGGGCGCACCCGATGCGCATCCTGCCCCCTCTCCCGCTTGCGGGAGAGGGGAGCAAACCGGCGCCTTCGGCTGATTCCACTCCCCCTCCTCTGGCCGTCCCAGAAAGCCGCCCTCGTCGTCGCCGTGGCCACCGGCTTTGCCTATGCCGCCATCGCCGGCATGCAGATTCCGGCGCTGCGTACCGTGACCATGCTGACCGTCGCTGCCGTGGCGCTATGGAGCGGGCGGGCGCCGCCGGCGTCGGTCGTACTGGCGTGGGCGGCCGCGTTGGCGGTGGCGATCGATCCGTGGGCGGTCATGTCGCCGGGCTTCTGGCTCTCGTTCGGCGCGGTCGCCGTGATCTTCTTCCATGCGAGCCGCGCCGACGAGGCCGGCCGGGAGCGCGCGCCCGAAGGCTGGGCGGCAAGGCTGCGTGCCAGCATCGCCAGCGCCGCGCGGACGCAGTGGGCGGTGACGATCGGGCTTGTGCCGCTGACCTTGTTGCTGTTCGGTCAGGTATCGGTGGTGTCCGGGCTGGCCAATGCGGTGGCGATTCCCGTGGTCAGCCTGCTCGTGACGCCGCTGGCATTGTTTGCGGCCGTGGCGCCTGCGGGGTTGGCGCCGCCGCTGCTCGCCATCGCCCATGGCGCGCTGGCGTGGCTGGTGCAGGGGCTGGCGTGGCTGGCGGCGCCCTCTTGGGCCGTCTGGGAGGCCGCCCAGGCCGGGCCGCTTGCATTTGGGTTGGCGTGGCTCGGCGTGGTCGTGCTGCTGGTGCCGCGCGGCCCGCAAGGGCGGGCTCCGCCCCGCTGGACCGGTGCCGTGCTGATGGTGCCGATGCTGGCGGCGGGCCGCACGCCAGTGCCGCATGGCGAGTTCCGGCTGACTGCGCTCGATGTGGGGCAGGGCACCGCAGTGCTCGTGGAGACGCGGGACCGGACACTGCTCTATGACGCGGGGCCGGTCTACGTCTCCGGCACCAGCGCGGGCGGGCAGGTCATCGTGCCGTTCCTGCGGGCCAGCGGCGTGCGGCGGCTCGACATGCTGATGGTCAGCCACGAGGACGCCGATCACGCGGGCGGTGTCGCCGATGTGCTGGGCGCGGTGCCGGTAGCGGCGCGGCTGACGGCGGCGCCGCCGGATCACCGGCTGCTGGCGCCGGGGCAAACGGCGGGGCAAACGGCGGGCTGGCGGCCTTGTCTGGCCGGCGCGGCATGGACCTGGGACGGGGTGTCGTTCGACATCCTGCATCCGTCGCCGGCGGACCTCAACAGCAGCCGGCTATCCAGCAACGCACGCAGTTGCGTGCTGCGCGTGTCCACCGGGCGGCGCAGTGCGTTGCTGACCGGCGATATCGGCGAGCGCGAGGAACTGGCGTTGACGCGGCGCCTGGCGCCCGGCGCGTTGCGGGCCGACTACCTGCTCGTGCCACATCATGGCAGTGGCACATCGTCGAGCCGAGGTTTCCTGGGGGCGGTGCGGCCGGAGCTGGCGGTGTTCCAGCTCGGCTTTGGCAATCGGTACCGGCATCCGCGCGATGACGTCTGGCGGCGCTACGCCCGCGCCGGCATTGCACGCTACCGGAGTGACGAGACCGGGGCCGTCACGATCGAGACAAGAGGCGAGGGGCAGGCCGTGGCGACGTATCGCCAGCAACACCGCCGCTACTGGCGCGATGTCGTGGCAGCCCCGCGATGAACGTGCCGCCCTACAGTGTGGACGTCGTAGTTTTACGATTTCTGCGCGACGTAGCGGGCTTGGCTTCGGCCGGCAGCGGGGCCGGGTCGGCGCCGGCGATACGGCGCTCGCGCAGATGGGCCTTGGCGCGCTGCAATCCGCCGGCCACGGCTTCGGCGCGGTCGAGGGCCACGCCGGCCGCGAGCACGTCGCCAAGCACGAGGTGGCAGATGCGCGAGGTCATCGGGGTATAGACCTCGCTGTCTTCCTCGACGTCGGAGAACACGCAGACATCGGCCAGCTTTGCCAGCGGCGAGCCGCTGTGCGTCAGGGCCAGCACGCTGGCGCCGCTGCTGCGGGCCAGGGTGGCGGCGGTCAGCATGTCCCAGGTGCGGCCGCTGTTGGACACCAGCACGGCCACGTCGCCGGGACGCAGCAGCGCGGCGGACATGCTGAAGACGTGGGGGTCGGAATACGCCGTGGTCGGGATGCCGAGCCGGAAGAACTTGTGCTGGATATCAAGCGCGACGATGCCCGAATTGCCGCAGCCGTAGAACTCGATGCGGCGCGCGCCGGCCAGCAGGCGGATGCCGTGCTCGATCTGGTCGGCCGAGAGCGCGTTGCGCACGGTCATCAGCGTGGCGATGGTGCGGTCGAAGACCTTGCCGGCGATGTCGGCCGGACGGTCGCTGGCCGCCACGTCCTGGTGCACGAACGGGATGCCGCCGCCGAGGTTCTGGGCGAACTGAAGCTTGAACTCTTTGAAGCCGTCATAGCCGAGCGCCGCGCAGAAGCGCGCGATGGTGGGCTGCGAGACGCCGGCGCGCTCGGCCAGTTCGGGCATGGTGAGCCGGATGACGCTGGCGCCGTGCCGGGTCACGTAGTCGGCAAGGCGGCGTTCGGAGGGCCGCAGGGTGTCGTAGACGGCGAGGATTCGGTCGCGCATGGTGATGGTGTGCGTGGTGTCGGGCCGGCGGTGTGGGGGGTGTCCGCCTTGTTCTTGTAGAGATTCTACACGTTTGACCGTCGATTTCCTGTGCTTCCCGGTACGCGTGAATCTCGGGATTTACCCCAATTTCCAAGCCTCAAGCGCCCCAGCGGGGATCCGGGGCTTTCGTCGCCGCGTCGCTCCTGGCTATAATGTAGAAAATCTACAGGATCGGGAGCCTTGCTGGTTCCCGGCTTCCCCCACGAGGATCGATTCCGCCATGTCCCCAGCCGCCCCGGGCCACGCCCGTGCCGAAGTCTCGGCCGTTACCGAACGCATCGTCGAACGCAGCCGCGCCAGCCGTGCCGCCTATCTGGCCCGGTGCGAGCGCGCCCAGCAGGAGCTGGGGCCGCTGCGCGGCATGTCGTGCGCCAACCTGGCCCACGGCTACGCGGCGCTGCCGTCCGACGACAAGCTCAGGCTGCGCGTGGAACATGCGCCGAACCTCGGCGTCGTGACCGCGTACAACGACATGCTGTCGGCGCACCAGCCCTACGAGCGCTATCCGGCCGTGATCCGCGAGGCCGCGCGTGCCGTGGGCGCGGTGGCGCAGGTGGCGGGTGGCGTGCCGGCGATGTGCGACGGCATCACGCAGGGCAATGCCGGCATGGAGCTGTCGCTGTTCTCGCGCGACGCCATCGCCATGAGCACGGCGGTGGGGCTGTCGCACAACACCTTCGATGCGGCGCTGATGCTCGGCGTCTGCGACAAGATCGTGCCGGGCCTGCTGATGGGCGCGCTGCAGTTCGGCCATCTGCCCGTGGTCTTCGTGCCGGCCGGGCCGATGGCCTCGGGGCTGTCGAACAAGGAGAAGGCACGCGTGCGCCAGCTCTACGCCACGGGGCAGGTGGGCCGCGACGCGCTGCTCGAAGCCGAGAGTGCCGCCTACCACAGCGCCGGCACCTGCACGTTCTACGGCACTGCCAATAGCAACCAGTTCCTGATGGAAATCATGGGGCTGCACATGCCCGGCGCGGCCTTCGTGCATCCGGACAGCGGCCTGCGCGATGCGCTGACCACGGCGGCCGCCCAGCGCGCGCTGGCGCTGATCGCACGCGGCCGGGAGTACACGCCGCTGGCGCGGATCGTCGACGAGCGCGCCATTGTCAACGCGATGGTCGGGCTGCTGGCCACGGGCGGGTCCACCAACCATACGATCCATCTGGTCGCCATGGCCCGCGCGGCGGGGATCATCATCGACTGGAACGACTTTGACCGGCTGTCGGCCGTGACACCGCTGCTGGCGCGCGTCTATCCGAACGGCGCCGCCGATGTGAACCATTTCCACGCGGCGGGTGGCGTGGCCTACGTGATCGGGCAACTGCTCGACGCCGGCCTGCTGCACGAGGACGTGCAGACCGTGGCCGGTCCGGGCCTGGCGCGCTACACGCAGGAGCCAGTGATGACGGACGGCGTGCTGCGCTGGCGCGATGGCCCGACCACGAGCGGCGATGCCAGCGTGCTGGCGCCGGCGTCCGCGCCGTTCTCGGCCGAGGGTGGGCTGCGGCTGATGGCCGGCAACCTCGGGCGGGGCGTCATCAAGGTGTCGGCGGTGGCCGGCGAGCACCGCGTGGTGCAGGCCCCGGCGCGCGTGTTTGATTCGCAGGAGGCGCTGCAGGCCGCGTTCGAGGCCGACGAACTGAACCGCGACGTGGTGGCCGTGGTGCGCTTCCAGGGGCCGAATGCCAACGGCATGCCCGAGCTGCACCGCCTGACCCCGGCACTCGGCGCGCTGCAGGACGCCGGGCACAAGGTGGCGCTGGTGACCGATGGCCGCATGTCGGGGGCGTCGGGCAAGGTGCCAGCCGTGATCCACGTGGGTCCCGAGGCGCTGGTGGGCGGGGCGCTCGCGCGGGTATGTGACGGCGACGTCATTCGCGTGGATGCCGTGGCCGGCACGCTCGAACTGGTGGGCGACGCCGCGGTACAGGCCGCATTTGCCGCGCGCCAGCCGGCCGCCGCACCTGCCGACGATTTCGCGCAGTTCAGCATGGGGCGCGGCTTGTTCGGCCTGTTCCGCCGCCATGCGCGGATTGCCGAGGAGGGCGGCAGCGCGCTTGACCTGTCCGAAGCCGATGCCGGCGCGGCGGCTGTCCAAACCCACGCGGCCGTCGCACAATAGGCGGCATCAGCCGCCGTTTCTCAAGAAATTCCTAGGTTTTCCCCGGCGCCAGGGCGTCCGGGGCACCGCCGCGCAGCCGACTGCCGCGTGGCGGCTACCGACAAGGATGGCGACACCATCCGACACCATGATCGATGGAGCAGACATGATCTATATCCTGATGGGCGTTTCCGGCAGCGGCAAGACCACCGTGGGCCAGATGCTGGCGCAGCGCCTGCATTGCGGCTTCCACGATGCCGACACGTTTCACAGCGAGGCCAACAAGGCCAAGATGCACGCCGGCATTCCGTTGACCGATGACGACCGCTGGCCGTGGCTGGCCGCCATGCGCGCCGCCATCGACGCAGCCCGTGCCGAGGGCCGGACCCACGTCTTCACCTGCTCGGCGCTGCGCCAGATCTACCGCGACCGCCTGAGCCCGCCCGACGGCGGCGTGACGTTCGTGTTCATGAAGGGCGATGCGGCCACGATCGGCGGCCGCCTGTCGGTCCGCTCGGACCACTTCTTCAACCCGGCGCTGCTGCAAAGCCAGTTCGACACGCTCGAAGAGCCGCGCGACGCGCTGGTGCTCGATATCCGGCGCCCCCCGGAGACGCTGGTGCAGGACATCCTCGACAACTGCCCGCCGGAATCGGCGTCTTGTGCGGGAGGCGCGGCCCGGTAACCGCCATCTCACTGGTATTCCCTGCCGCTGGCTCGCATCTTGCTAACCCTTCCCACGCGTTCAAGCAGGCTTCCCTTGCGGGATTTGCCGGCGTGGATATGCTGAAAGCGTAGTCTCGATACCAAGAATTCCACCAAGGGAGCGGCCATCATGGCGGCGCGGTTTTTCGACGAGATGCTGGAAGGGCGGGAAGACGGCACGGTGGCGGCCATCGAGGCCGGGCAGACGTTGCCGGCCGGGACGGTGCGGCCGCACTACCGCAGCTTTGCCGACTGGCTCGGCGGCCAGTCCGCCGGGGGGATGGACAACAAGCGGGCCGAGGCGGACCTGATCTTTCGCCGGGTGGGCATCACCTTTGCCGTGTACGGCGACAAGGACGAGTCCAACAGCGGCACCGAGCGGACCATCCCGTTCGACGTGATCCCGCGCATTTTCCCAGCCAGCGAGTGGGCCATGCTGGAGCGCGGCCTGCGCCAGCGCGTGGCGGCGCTGAACCGGTTCATCCACGACATCTACCACGGCCAGGACATCATCCGCGCCGGGGTGATCCCGCCCGACCAGATCTACAACAACGCCCAGTACCGGCCCGAGATGCTCGGCATCGACGTGCCGCGCGACATCTACGCCCACGTGGCCGGCATCGACGTGGTGCGCGCCGGCGAGGGCGAGTTCTACGTGCTGGAAGACAACCTCCGGGTGCCCTCGGGCGTGTCGTACATGCTCGAAAACCGCAAGATGATGATGCGGCTGTTTCCGGAGCTGTTCGCCCGCAACCGCGTGGCGCCCGTGGCCCACTACCCGGACCTGCTGCTCGACATGCTGCGCAGCGTGTCGCCGCAGAACATCGCGGACCCCACCGTGGTGGTGCTCACGCCGGGCATGTACAACTCCGCCTACTTCGAGCACGCGTTCCTGGCCCAGCAGATGGGCGTGGAGCTGGTGGAGGGCAGCGACCTGTTCGTCGAGGACGACCACCTCTACATGCGCACCACGCAGGGGCCGCAGCGCATCGACGTGATCTACCGCCGCGTGGACGACGACTTCCTCGACCCGCTGGCGTTCCGGCACGATTCCACGCTCGGCGCGGCCGGGCTGCTGTCGGTCTACCGGGCCGGCAACGTGACCATCAGCAATGCCATCGGCACCGGCGTGGCCGACGACAAGTCGATCTACCCCTACGTGCCGGACATGATCCGCTTCTACCTGGGCGAGGAGGCCATCCTGTCGAACGTGCCGACCTACATGTGCCGGCGCCCGGACGACCTCCAGTACGTGCTCGACAACATGGAGAAGCTCGTGGTCAAGGAGACGCACGGCGCGGGCGGCTACGGCATGCTGGTGGGCCCGGCCGCCACGCGCGCAGAGATCGACCAGTTCCGCGAGGTGGTCAAATCCCGCCCGGAGCAGTACATCGCCCAGCCCACGCTGGCGCTGTCCACCTGCCCGACCTACGTGGAATCGGGCATCGCGCCGCGCCATATCGACCTGCGGCCGTTCGTGCTGTCGGGCAAGGAGGTGCGCATGGTGCCGGGCGGGCTGACGCGCGTGGCGCTGCGGGAAGGGTCGCTGGTGGTGAATTCCTCGCAGGGCGGGGGCACCAAGGACACCTGGGTGCTGGAACGCTGAGTCCGTGAACGAAGACAACCCGGGAGCCACGCCATGCTGAGCCGTACCGCCGACCACCTGTTCTGGATGGCCCGCTACACCGAGCGCGCGGAGAACACCGCGCGCATGCTCGACGTCAACTACCAGACCTCGCTGATGCCGCAGTCGGCCGAGGTGGCCGAGCAGGGCTGGTGGGCGATGCTCGACATCTCCGAGCTGACGCACGTCTACGACCAGAAGTACGGGCTGCTGCACCGGGACGACGTGATCGACTTCATGGTGCGCGACATGACCAATCCGTCATCGATCATGAGCTGCCTGCGGGCCGCCCGCGAGAACGCGCGGGCCGTGCGCGGATCGCTGACGACCGAGGTCTGGGAGACCATCAACACCACCTGGCTCGACGTCCAGCGCATGATTGCCGATGGCGAACTGCGCCAGGACCCGTCGCGCTTCTTCGAATGGGTCAAGTTCCGCTCGCACCTGGCGCGCGGCGTGCAGTTCGGCACGATGCTCAAGGACGACGCGTTCCACTTCATGCGGCTGGGCACCTTCCTGGAGCGCGCCGACAACACCGCGCGCATCCTGGACGTCAAGTTCCAGGCGTCGGGCCGCGACGACAACGATACCGACGATCCCAACCGCGAGCAGAACGATTTCTACCACTGGGCGGCGGTGCTGCGCTCGGTGTCGGGCTTCGAGGTCTACCGCAAGATCTACCGCACCGTGATCACGCCGCAGCGCGTGGCCGAACTGCTGATCCTGCGGCCGGACATGCCGCGCTCGCTGGTGGCGAGCATGGAGGAGGTGGTGGCGATCCTGGCGCTGGTGGCCAACCAGCAGTCGGCGGAAACCGGGCGGCAGGCTGGTAAACTCCACGCCGACCTGAAATACGCGCGCATCGACGACATTTTCGGCGTCGGCCTGCACGCCTACCTGACCAGCTTCCTGGAGCGCATCAGCGATCTCGGCAACGGCATCAGCCGCGACTTCCTCGTGCCGCTGGCTGCCTGAGCCAGTTGTGACGGAAGCGTCGCTCCGAACCGGCCAGGCAGGGCGTGGCGCGCACAACCCATCGTGAAATACCGGATCCAACACAAGACTGTCTACCGCTACACCGAGCCGGTGCGCCGCAGCGTGCACGAGTTGCGCCTGGCGCCGCGCTCGGGGCCGCTGCAATGGGTCGAGGACTGGCGGCTGACCGTGCCGGGCAACCTGACCGAGGCGCGTGACGGCTTCGGCAATATCGTCCACAACTTCACCATGGCGGGGCCGGCGGTGACCATCGCCATTGCCGCCACGGGCGAGGTGGACGTGCGGGCCGTCGACGGTGATGGCCCCGCGGCGTTCCACGACGCGCCGGAACCCGGCGAAGCCCGTGTCTCGCCGCTGTACTTCCTGTCAGGCACCGCGCTGACGCAGGCGCCGCCCGCGCTCCAGTCATTCGCCGCGCCGTACCTGGCCGCCGGCCACGACCTGCCGGCGCTGCTGGCGCTGGCCGACGGCATCGCCGGCCAGGTGCGCTACCAGTCGAACACGACCGACGTGGGCACTTCCGCCGCCGAGGCGTTCGGGCGCGGCAGCGGGGTCTGCCAGGACCAGGCGCAGGTCATGGTGGCCGCCTGCCGCGCGCTGGGCATTCCGGCGCGCTATGTCAGCGGTTACTTCTACGACCCCGCCGCCACGGCCATGGCCAGCCATGCGTGGGCCGATATCTGCCTCGATCCGGCCCAGGGGCTCTGGTGCAGCATCGACATCACCCACCGCTGTGTGACGGATACCCGTCATGTCCGCCTCGCCGTGGGGCGCGACTACACCTCGGCTGCACCAATCCGGGGCATTCTCGAAGGCGGAGCGGGGGAAACGCTGGACGTGGAAATCGTGATTACGCCCACGGACTAGCCTCTATTCAAACGCCCCGATTTTTCCGACCGGCTAAAATGCAAGCTTGCCGTGTCGGCTGCCCCCAACAACAAATCACCTCATGACGTACTGCGTAGCCATGCGGCTGGATGCCGGCCTGGTATTCCTTTCCGATTCCCGAACCAATGCCGGCGTGGACGCCATTTCCACGGCCCGCAAGATGACCGTCTTCGAAGAGCCGGGCGACCGCATGATGGTGCTGATGACCGCCGGCAACCTGGCGATCAGCCAGTCCGTGCGCCAGTGCCTGGCCGAGGCGCGTGACGAGAAGCGCTCGCTGTGGACGGCGCGCGACATGTTCGAGGCCGCCACCATCGTCGGCGAGGCCGTGCGCGCCGTGCACAAGCGCGACGCCCATGCGCTGCGCGACGCCGGCATCGACTTCAACGTCAGCATGGTGTTCGGCGGCCAGATCCGGGGCGAGCGCACGCGGCTGTTCAATATCTACGCGGCCGGCAACTTCGTCGAAGCCACGCCCGAGAACTGCTATTTCCAGATTGGCGAGGCCAAGTACGGCAAGCCGATCATCGACCGCGTGGTGTCGCCATCGCTGCCGCTGGGCGAGGCCGCCAAATGCGCGCTGATCTCGATGGATTCGACGCTGAAGTCGAATATTTCGGTGGGCCTGCCGCTGGACCTGCTGGTCTACGAGGCCGACGCGCTGCGCGTGACCCGCTTTGTCAACATCGACGAACGCAATGCCTACTTCCGCATGATCCGCGACACCTGGGGCCAGCGCCTGCGCCAGGTGTTCGGCGAGATCAGCAACCCTGAGTGGGATGCCGCCCAGCCCGCCGAATTCCCGCTGGCCCGTGACGACATGGACCGCTGGGGCCAGCCCGTGCGGGCGCGCCGCGAGCGCTGAACGTCCTGGCGCGGGGCCGGCGATAGAGGAAATTGCCTAGCCGGAACGGCCATGCCGACGCAGTACACTCTGCGGCGGCATGCCCTTCCCAGGCATATTCCATCGTATTTTCGCCAACGCCCCCATGCGCGACATCCTGCTGTTCTCCCACGCCAACGGTTTTCCGGTGCCGACCTATCGCAAGCTGTTCGGCGCACTGGAAGACAGCTTCGAGATTCGCGCGGTGGAGCGCTACGGCCACGATCCGAAGCTGCCGGTCACCCGCGAATGGCCCAATCTCGTGGAGGAACTGCTACGCGAGATGGCGCGCGCCGGGCGGGGCGGGGCCGACGAGCGCAAGGTCTGGCTGGTGGGCCATTCGCTGGGCGGGTTCCTGTCGCTGATGGCCGCGCTGCGCCAGCCGCACCGCGTGCAGGGCGTGGTGATGCTCGATTCGCCGATCATCGCCGGCTGGCGCGCCTCGCTGCTGCGCGCCTCGCAGGTGCTGGGGCTCGACGAGAAGCCGAGCCCGGCCGCCGTGACCAAGAACCGCCGCACGCACTGGCCCGACGCCGAATCGGTCTGGACCCACTTCCAGGCCAAGCGCAACTTCCAGGTCTGGGACCCCGAGGTGCTGCGCGACTACACCGAGCTTGGCACCGAGCCCACGGGCCGTGCCGCCGAGCGCCGGCTGCGCTTCGACCGCGATGTCGAATACACGATCTATCGCACGCTGCCGACCAGCCTCGGCCGGCGCGTGGCGCATGGAGCACCGGTGCCGGTCAGCTTCATCGCCGGCACGCGCTCGAAGGAAGTCCGGCAGGTGGGACTGGGCGCCACCCGCAAGCTCGTGGGCGAGCGGCTGCGCTTCGTGGAGGGCGGCCACCTCTATCCGATGGAGCGCCCGCTGGAGACGGCCGGCCTGGTGCGCGAGCTGATCGGCGCGATGCGGGAGGGCCGCTGACGGCGCCGAAACCCTCGAAACCGACGGCGGCCGGACATGCCGTTGTCACAAATTCCGGGTCGGCGGCGCACGGGCTCTCATGTATAATCCCGATTTCCCCGGCAAGCTCGGTTTATGACCAAATTCGTCTTCGTCACCGGTGGCGTCGTCTCTTCTCTCGGCAAGGGCATCGCTGCTGCTTCGCTCGCGGCCATTCTCGAGTCGCGCGGCCTCAAAGTCACCCTCCTCAAGCTCGATCCCTACATCAACGTCGATCCCGGCACGATGAGCCCTTTCCAGCACGGCGAGGTGTTCGTGACGGAAGATGGCGCTGAAACCGACCTCGATCTCGGCCACTACGAGCGCTTCGTCTCGGCCAAGATGCGCAAGTCGAACAACTTCACGACGGGCCAGATCTACGAATCGGTGATCCGCAAGGAGCGCCGTGGCGAGTACCTCGGCAAGACCGTGCAGGTCATTCCCCACATCACCAACGAGATCCAGGCGTTCGTGGAGCGCGGCGCGGCCGCCTCGCACGACGGCAAGGCCGACGTGGCGCTGGTGGAAATCGGCGGTACCGTGGGCGATATCGAATCGCTGCCGTTCCTCGAAGCCGCGCGCCAGATGAGCCTGCGCATGGGCCGCAACCATTGCGCCTTCGTGCACCTGACGCTGGTGCCGTTCATCGCCAGCGCCGGCGAGCTGAAGACCAAGCCGACGCAGCACTCGGTGCAGAAGCTGCGCGAGATCGGCATTTCGCCGACCGCGCTGCTGTGCCGCGCCGACCGTCCGATTCCCGACGACGAGCGCGCCAAGATCTCGCTGTTCGCCAACATCCCGCAGGACGCCGTGATCTCGGTGTGGGATGCCGACAGCATCTACAAGATCCCGCAGATGCTCAACGAGCAGGGCCTCGACCGCCTGATCTGCGAGGAACTCCGCCTGGACCCGAAGCCGGCCGACCTGTCGATGTGGCAGAAGCTGGTCAAGGCGCAGGAGAACCCGGAACACGAAATCACGATCGGCATGGTCGGCAAGTACGTCGACCTGACCGAGTCGTACAAGTCACTGATCGAGGCGCTGCGCCACGCCGGCATGCACACCGCCACGCGCGTGAACATCGAGTACATCGATTCCGAGGATCTGGAATCGGGCCACCTCGAAGCGCTGCAGCCGCTGGACGCCATCCTGGTGCCGGGCGGCTTCGGCAAGCGCGGCACGGAAGGCAAGATCCGCGCGATCCAGTACGCCCGCGAGAACAAGGTGCCGTATCTCGGCATCTGCCTGGGCATGCAACTGGCCGTGATCGAGTTCGCGCGCCACGTGGCCAGCATGGCCGATGCCAACTCGACCGAATTCAACCTCGACACCGAGCACCCGGTGGTGGCACTGATCACCGAGTGGCTGGACCGCGAGGGCAAGGTGGAACAGCGCTCGGCCGATTCCGACCTGGGCGGCACGATGCGCCTGGGCGCCCAGCGCGTGCCGGTCAAGGCTGGCACGAAGGCCGCGCAGATCTACGGCGCCGAAGTCAACGAGCGCCATCGCCACCGTTACGAAGTCAACAACCACTACGTGCCGCAACTGGAAGGCGCCGGCATGGTGATTTCGGCCCGGACCCCGACCGAGAACCTGCCCGAAATGATGGAACTGCCGGAGTCGATGCACCCGTGGTTCGTCGGCGTGCAGTTCCACCCGGAGTTCACCTCGACGCCGCGCGATGGCCACCCGCTGTTCAAGGCCTACGTGGAAGCCGCGCTGGCCGCGCAGCAACGCAAGGGCGCCTGAGCGGCCCGCGACGAAGGAGACAGCCATGAAACTGTGTGGATTCGACGTTGGCCTCGACAAGCCGTTCTTCCTGATCTCGGGCCCGTGCGTGATCGAGTCCGAGCAGATGGCGCTCGACACGGCCGGTCAACTTAAGGAAATTACGAGTTCGCTCGGGATTCCGTTCATCTACAAGTCGTCGTTCGACAAGGCCAACCGCTCGTCGGGCAAGTCGTTCCGCGGCCTGGGGATGGAGAAGGGGCTGGAAATCCTGGCCACGGTCAAGCGCGAGATCGGGGTGCCGGTACTGACCGACATCCACGAGATCGACGAGATCAAGCCGGTCTCGGCCGTGGTGGACGTGCTCCAGACGCCGGCCTTCCTGTGCCGCCAGACGGATTTCATCCGCGCCTGCGCCCAGAGCGGCCGGCCGGTGAACATCAAGAAGGGCCAGTTCCTGGCGCCGCATGACATGAAAAACGTGATCGACAAGGCACGCGACGCCGCCCGCGAAGCTGGCCTGCCCGACGACGTGTTCATGGCCTGCGAGCGCGGCGTCTCCTTCGGCTACAACAACCTCGTCTCGGACATGCGTTCGCTGGCGATCATGCGCGAAACCAACGCGCCGGTGGTGTTCGATGCCACCCACTCGGTGCAGTTGCCGGGCGGGCAGGGCACCAGCAGCGGCGGCCAGCGCGAGTTCGTGCCGGTGCTGTCGCGCGCCGCCGTGGCGACCGGCGTGGCCGGCCTGTTCATGGAAACCCATCCGGACCCGAGCAAGGCCATGTCCGATGGTCCGAACGCCGTGCCGCTCTCGCGCATGAAGGACCTGCTGTCCGTGCTCAAGGATCTGGACGCGCTGACCAAGCGCGCCGGCTTCCTCGAAGACAACTTCGGCTGGCCGGCCTGCGCCTGAGCCCGCCCGCAGTAACCGCCGCCCGCGCCTGTCGCGGGCGGTGTCGCTTGAAGTTGCATCAAAGCCGTTGCAACAGTATCGAAAGACAATACAAAAGCTTTGGAGATAACGGATGGCCGCCGGTTATATCATCGCGTACGTCGACGTGACGGACCCCCAGCAGTACGAGCAGTACAAGGTGCTTTCCACGCGGGCCATGCAGGCGCACGGCGCGGAAGTGCTGGCGCGTGGCGGCCGGACCGAGCCGCTGGAGGGCGAACTGGCGCCCACGCGCGTGGTGATGCTGAAATTCCCGAGCTACGACGCCGCCAAGTCGTTCTACGCCAGCGAGGAATACCTGGCCGCCCGCAAGTCGCGCGAGCATGCCGCAAAGATGAACATGATCGTCGTGGAAGGCGCCTGACATATTTGTCGGGCATCCTGAGCGCGTCATGACGCAGCAGATTGGCAAGATTCAACAGTCCTGAGAGGAAATATGAGTGCAATCGTAGATATCATCGGCCGCGAGGTTCTGGACTCGCGCGGCAACCCCACCGTCGAATGCGACGTGCTGCTGGAATCGGGCGTGATGGGCCGTGCGGCCGTGCCGTCGGGCGCGTCCACCGGTTCGCGCGAAGCCATCGAGCTGCGTGATGGCGACAAGGCTCGCTACCTGGGCAAGGGCGTGCTGAAGGCCGTCGAGCACATCAACACCGAAATCTCCGAGGCCATCATGGGCCTGGACGCTTCCGAGCAGGCGTTCCTGGATCGCACGCTGATCGAACTGGACGGCACCGAGAACAAGGGCCGCCTGGGCGCCAATGCCATGCTGGCCGTGTCGATGGCCGTGGCCAAGGCCGCTGCCGAAGAGGCCGGCCTGCCGCTGTACCGCTACTTCGGCGGTTCGGGCGCGATGCAGATGCCGGTGCCGATGATGAACATCGTCAACGGTGGCGCGCACGCCAACAACAGCCTGGACATCCAGGAATTCATGATCATGCCCGTGTCGCAGACCAGCTTCCGTGAAGCCCTGCGTTGCGGCGCCGAAGTGTTCCACGCACTGAAGAAGATCCTGGCCGACAAGGGCATGTCGACGGCCGTGGGCGACGAAGGCGGCTTCGCGCCGAACTTCTCGTCGAACGAGGAGTGCCTGAACACGATCGTGCAGGCCGTGGAAAAGGCCGGCTACAAGGTGGGCGAGGACGTGCTGCTGGCGCTGGACTGCGCCGCCAGCGAGTTCTACCACGAGGCCGAGGACGTGTACTCGCTGGAAGGCGAGGGCCTGAAGCTGTCGTCGTCGCAATTCGCCGACTACCTGGCCAACCTGTGCGACAAGTTCCCGATCGTCTCGATCGAGGACGGCATGGCCGAAGGCGACTGGGAAGGCTGGAAGACGCTGACCGACAAGCTCGGCAAGCGCGTGCAGCTGGTGGGTGACGACCTGTTCGTGACCAACACCAAGATCCTGAAGGAAGGCATCGAGAAGGGTATCGGCAACTCGATCCTGATCAAGATCAACCAGATTGGTACGCTGACCGAGACGTTCGCCGCCATCGAGATGGCCAAGCGCGCCGGCTACACGGCCGTGATCTCGCACCGCTCGGGCGAGACCGAGGACAGCACGATTGCCGACATCGCCGTGGGCACCAACGCTGGCCAGATCAAGACCGGTTCGCTGTCGCGTTCGGACCGCATCGCCAAGTACAACCAGCTGATCCGTATCGAGGAAGACCTCGGCGATATCGCTACGTACCCGGGCAAGAGCGCGTTCTACAACCTGCGCTGACCGGCGGCCGGTCATCCGGCAGTCCGCTCGTGGAAACGCCGCCCTTCGGGGCGGCGTTTTTTGTTGGCGCGCGGGGTTTGCAACAGTATTGTGTCGTTGTTGCGCTTTGTAGCGTCTTTTGTTTTGCAATCTTCGGCTGCTTGGTGGATCATTGGTGCCGATCCGGCTCCGCCGGAGCCATCTGTCCCTTGCGCCTGAGCCCCGATGCGCCTGATTTCGCTGCTGCTGTTCGTGCTGTTGATCGCCATCCAGTACCCGCTCTGGCTGGGCAAGGGCGGCTGGCTGCGCGTCTGGGACCTGAACCGCCAGGTCAACGAACAGGCCACGCACAATACGGCGCTGAAGCTGCGCAATGCCAAGCTCGAAGGGGAGGTCCAGGATCTCCAGGACGGCACCGGCGCCATCGAGGAACGTGCCCGCTACGAGCTGGGCATGGTCAAGGACAGTGAGGTCTTCGTGCAGTTCGTGGCCCCGGCCCCGAAGGTCAGCGCCACGCCACCGCTGCCGCCGCCGCCCAATTCGGTCGCGGGACGCGGCGGCCACTGATCCGGCATCCGGCTGCCTACCACCAGCCGTAGGGGTAGCCGCCCCATCCCCCCCAGCCGCCATATCCGCCATAGCCGGGCGAGCTGATTCCCACGCCACCGCCCCAGTTGCCGCCGCCCCAGCCGCCATAGAACAGGCTGAAGCTGGTGTTCGGACTGGCATATGCCGCGCGGCTCCACGCCGCGGCCTGCTGCTCGCTGGCCATCACCGTGGCCTGCTCGCGCAGGATCTGCTGGTTCAATGTGGAAAGTTTCTGGCGCTCGGGCTCGTTGAGCGGTGCTGGCGGAATGGAGCCGGCCGGAAGGCGCGCCGTGGCTGGCACGCCGTCCATGTCACGCGGCACGGGCGCCGCGCAGCCGGCAAGGATGGCGGCCGCCGCAGCGGTCAGCAGTGAAGTGCAACGAATTGTCGCTGTCATGTCGGACTCCTTCGGCAGCCAGGTAACAAGCATGCCATTGGACCCGGGGAACCCTGTGTGGGGTTCCGCACGGTGTAACCATGCCTTTGACTTGGCTCCCCTCTCCGCCATGCGGGAGAGAGGAGAAAACCACCGCTTAATGCTGCTGCTGTGCCCCTTCGCCCGCCCCGGTCGCCACCGGCGCCGTGAACAGCTGCGCCGCGTCCACCGGGTCGAACGCATAGCGCTGGCCGCAGAAATCGCAATGGATTTCCACCTCGCCGCGCTCGGCGATGATGCCTTCGATCTCGTCCCGGCCCAGCGATTGCAGCATCGATCCCACGCGCTCGCGTGAGCAGGAGCACTGGAAGTGCGGGGTCATTGGCTCGAAGACGCGCAGGCCGGCAGCCTGCAGCTCTTCCCAGAACAGCCGGCGGATCAGCGTGTCGGGCGTTTCCGCCAGCAGTTCGTCGTCCTTGAGCGTGGCGCCGAGCTGGCATGCCCGGTCCCACGTGTCGAGATCCTGCGCGCGGCCCTCGTCGCCGAGTGGCGCGCCCGTCTCGCCGAGCCGGGCTTCCATGGTGCCGCCATACGACGGCAGCTTCTGCAGCAGCATGCCGGCCGCCACCTGGTCGTTCGACGCCAGCCAGAGCCGGGTATCGAGCTGTTCGGACGCCTGCATGTAGTGTTCGAGCACCTCGGTCATGGTTGCCAGCGGGCCGTGTTCGTCGGCCAGCGGCACGATGCCCTGGTAGGGCTGCTGGCCCGGCAGCTTGTCCTGCGGGTCGAGCGTGATGGCGAAGCGGCCCTTGCCGTGCACGTTGACGAGTTGCTTCAGCGTGGCGTCATCGGCCAGTCCGGCGCCCTCGGCAATCTTGGCGGTGGCCCGCATCGAGAGGTCCGACAGGCATTCCACCACGAGCATGCGCACCGGCCCATCGCCATGCAACTGCATGACCAGCGCGCCATTGAACTTGAGGTTGGCCGACAGCAGCGCCGCGGCCGCCATCATCTCGCCCAGCAGGCGGCGCACCGGCGCCGGGTAGGCGTTGCGGTTCAGCACCTCCTGCCAGGTGGCCTCCATGCGCACCAGCTCGCCGCGCACGGGGGCCGCGTCGAACAGGAATTTCTGGAGGGTGTCGGGATTCGAGGAAGCGGTCACGGGTCTGTCTTTCTTGCGTTGGGGCGCCGGCTTCAGCCGATGCGCTTGAGTTCGGTCTTGTACTGGGCCTGCCGCTTCGCGTACGTCTCGGCGTTGCGATAGAGGTTGGCCACGTCTTCGTCAGTCAGTTCGCGCACCACCTTGGCGGGCGCGCCCAGGATCAGCGAGCGGTCCGGGAACACCTTGTTCTCGGTGATCACCGCGCCGGCGCCGACCAGGCACTCTTTGCCAATCACGGCGCCGTTGAGCACCACGGCCTGAATGCCGATCAGCGAGCCTTCGCCCACCGTGCAGCCGTGCAGCATGGCCTGGTGGCCCACCGACACCTTGTCGCCCAGCGTCAGCGGGCGGCCCGGATCGGTGTGCAGCACGGAGCCTTCCTGGATATTGGTGTCCTCGCCCACGACGATCGGCTCGTTGTCGCCGCGGATCACCACGCCGGGCCAGGCGCTGGCACGCGCCTTGAGCGTCACGTTGCCGATGACGGTGGCTTCCGCCGCCACATAGGCGTGTTCGTGAATGGACGGGGCGATATCGCCGAGCTGGTAAAGCGCCATGGGGTCTCCTGCCTGATGATCGTAATTGGGGATGGCCGCGCAGATTAAAAGAGCCATGTTCGCCACCGGCGGGGCGCCGGCGAGGCTCTACAATGGCGGCTCCCCGGATTTTACGCCTATGCCAGTGATTGCACCCGACCACCTCGCCGATTCACCGCGCCCGGCCCGCCGCCAGGCCCTGGAGGTGCTGTGCATGGCCGATGCCCGGGGCAAGGCCGCCGCCGCGCGCCGGCTTTATGCGTCGCTCGGTGACGGCCAGACCGTAGTCGATCCCGATGACGCCATCGTGGCGGACCCCGCCGTGGCGTTGCCGGGCCGCCCGGCGCGGCCCGAACTGGTGCCGCCGCAAGCGGTGGCGCGCCGCCGGTCGATCCACACCACGGCGGGCCGCGCCAACATGATCCACGCGCTGTGCCATATCGAGTTCAACGCCATCAACCTCGCCCTCGATGCGGTGTGGCGTTTCCGTGGCATGCCGGCCGATTACTACCGTGACTGGCTGCGCGTGGCCGACGAGGAGGCGTACCACTTCACGTTGCTGGCCGACCATCTGCAGACGCTCGGCGCCAGCTATGGCGACCTGCCGGCCCACAACAGCCTCTGGGAAATGACCGACAAGACGTCGGGGGACGTCCTGGCACGCATGGCGCTGGTGCCGCGCACGCTGGAGGCGCGCGGGCTCGACGCCTCGCCGCCGGTGCGCGCCAGGCTGGCCGAGGCGGGCGACGCCGCCGCCGCCGCCATCATCGACATCATCCTGCGCGACGAGGTGGGCCACGTGGCCATCGGCAACCACTGGTACCGGTGGCTTTGCAGCCAGCGCGGGCTGGAACCGGTGGCCACCTACGCCGCACTGGCCGAGCAGTACAAGGCGCCGAAGCTGCGCGGCCCGTTCAACCTCGAAGCCCGCCGCGCGGCGGGCTTCGACGAGGACGAACTTGCCTGGCTCGAAGCCTCGGCGGGCTAGCTGGAGGCGGCGCCCGCCGCCTTCTGCACGCGCTCCTGCTCCATCAGCCGCAGCACGCGGCGCTGGATCTTGCCGGTGGTGGTCATCGGCAACTGGTCGATGAACTCGATGGCCTTGGGGTACTCGTACGGCGCCAGCTGGCCGCGCACATGCTGCTGCAGCTCGCTGACCAGCGCCGCGTCGTTGTCCAGCGAGCGCGCCACGGCCGGCGTCAGCACGATGAACGCCTTGACGATGGCCCCGCGCTCGGGGTCCGGCGACGGCACCACGGCGCAGTTCGATACCGCCGGATGCTTGAGCAGGCAGTTCTCGATCTCGCTCGGCCCGATCCGGTAGCCCGAAGACTTGAACACGTCGTCGGCGCGGCCCTGGTACCAGAGATAGCCCTCGGCGTCGATACGCGCCAGATCGCCCGTGCGGCACCAGCGCAGGCCGCCATGTTCCGAATACTTGCCGGCCGTGGCCGCGTCGTTCTTCCAGTAGCCGAGGAAGAAAACCGGGTCCGGATGACCATGGATGTCGGTGGCGCAGACCGCCACCTCGCCATCCTCGCCCGGCGGGCAGGGCTTGCCGTCCTCGTCGATCACCGCCACGCGATGGCCGGGGTAGGGGCGGCCCATCGAGCCGGGGCGGGCGGGCCAGCCCAGGCGGGCGTCGTCATACTGCGCGGTGCAGTTGCCGACGATGTAGTTGATCTCGGTCTGGCCGAACATCTCGTTGACGATCACGCCCAGCGCGTCGCGGCACCACGTGAATACCGTCTCGCCCACGGCCTCGCCGGCGCTCATGATCGCGCGCAGCTTGAGATCGTATTTTTCCGAGGGAACCGGGCAGGCCTTCATCATCTGCTTGAGCGCCGTGGGGAACAGGAAGGTGTTGGTCACGCCGTACCGTTCCAGCAGTTCGAAGGCACGCTCGGCCGTGAAGCGGCCCTGGTAGCCGACGATGGGCCGGCCGAAGTAGAGCGCGGGCATCAGCGCGTCCCACAAGCCGCCGGTCCAGGCCCAGTCGGCGGGGCTCCAGAACACGTCGTCGTCCTGCGGATACCAGTTCTGCGAGCAGACGAAGCCGGTCAGGTTGCCGATCAGCGCACGGTGCGGGATCACGGCGCCCTTGGGCGGGCCGGTGGTGCCGCTGGTGTAGATCAGCACGGCGGCCTCGTCGGCCTCGGTCTGCTCGGCGGTGAACTCGGGCAGTTGGGCGGCCAGCAGGGTGTCCCAGTCCAGGTCGCCGCGGCCCGTGGCGCCGCCCACGCCGAGCACGGTCTTCAGCGTCGGGCATTCGGGCCGGGCGGCGAGCAGGTTGTCGATCGAGGTCTCGTCGGCGATGGCCACGCGGCTCTCGCTGTGGTCGATCCGGTAGGACAGCGCCTCGGGGCCGAACAGCATCGACAGCGGCATGGCCACCGCGCCAAGCTGGTACACGGCCATGCCGGCAATCACGGTCTCGATCCGCTGCGGCATCACGATGGCCACGCGGTCGCCGCGCTGCACGCCCAGTTCGCGCAGCGCGTTCGACAGGCGGTTGGCCTCGGCCTGGATGTGGGCGTAGGTGTACGAGGCGCGCCGTCCGTCCTCATGCTCGGTATGGACGGCGATGCGGCCGGCCGTGGCCGGGTCGCGCGCCCAGCGGCCGCAGCAGACCTCGGCCAGGTTGAAGAATTCGGGCACGTTCCAGCGGAACGATTCGTGCAGCGCGTGATAGTCGTCACGGCGCGTGGCCGGCAAGGCGGTCATGCCAGGGTCTCCTGTCTGTCTTTTGGGATCGCTGCAGGCGGCTGGCCATTGTGGCTATAATCCGCCGAGCGAACGATCGTTCTATTTTTTATCCGGGCGGCCGTGCGGTGGACACCCACTCCCTGCACGCTCAAGAAGACCCGGGCACAGAGGGCAGACACCATGACCATCACGGAAACTTCGCGTTCCGAATTTATCACGCTGCGCGGACTGCGCACGCATGTGCGCCACTGGGGACAACCCGGCGCCCCCAAACTGTTCATGCTCCATGGCTGGATGGACGTGGCGGCCTCGTTCCAGTTCCTCGTCGATGCCTTCGAGCGCGACTGGCACGTCATCGCCATGGACTGGCGCGGCTTTGGCGAAACCGACTACCCCACGCGCCATCCGGGCACACAGTCGTACTGGTTCCCGGACTACGTGGCTGACCTCGAAGCGCTGCTCGACCATTACCAGCCCGAGGGGCAGGTAGACCTGGTGGGCCACAGCATGGGTGCCAATGTGGTCTGCATCTACGCCGGCGTGCGGCCGGAGCGGGTGCGCCGCGTGGTGGACCTGGAGGGCTTCGGCCTGACGCGCACGCGCCCGGACCAGGCGCCGGCCCGCCTGGCGCGCTGGCTCGACGAACTGCGCGCGGCGCCGGTGCTGAAGACCTACGAGAGCGAGGCCGCCGTGGCGGCCCGGCTGCAGAAGACCAACCCCCGCCTGCCCGACGACCGCGCCGCCTTCCTGGCCGCGCACTGGTCGCGCCGCAACGACGAGGGCCGCTGGGAGATCCTGGGCGACCCGGCCCACAAGATGACCAATCCCACGCTGTACCGGATCGACGAGATCATGGCGATCTGGGGCCAGGTCACGGCACCGGTGCTGCACGTGGAGGCGCGCGACTCGGAAACGCTGAAGCACATCGCCCACAAGCAGAGCATCGAGGAGTTCAGGGAGCGCTTCCGGGCGTTTCCGGATTTCCGGGAGGCCATCGTGGATGACGCCGGGCATATGCTGCACCACGACCAGCCGCAAGTGGTGGCGGGGTTGATCGAGGCGTTCCTGGCGGGTTGAATGCCGCTACGCCGTCAGCTTCGCCTTCAACCCCGGGTTGTTGCTCGTGTGCATATGCACGAGCGCCTTGTCCGGGAAGGCGTAGTGGTAGGCGCGGCGCAGTGCCAGTGCGGCCTCGTGGAAGCCCGAGAGGATCAGTTTCTGCTTGTTTGGATAAACGGCGATGTCCCCGGCCGCGAAAATGCCGCGGCGCGACGTTTCGTAGGTGGTGGTGTTCTCGATGTGGATGCGCCCCGCGTGCATGTCGAGGTCCCAGTGGGCGATCGGGCCCGGCTCCGAGACCAGTCCGTAGAGCGCCACCAGTTCATCGGCGGCCAATGTCTGGTCGCCGTCGCGCGATTTGATGATGGCACCGACCAGGGAGCCGTCGTCGCCGGTCTGCAGGCTGCCCAGCATGCCGACCACGAAATCCATCTCGCCGGCCGCCACGGCGGCGCGCATCGCGCTGACCGTGTGGTCGGCCGCCCGGAAGCCTTCGCGCCGGTGCAGCAGCGTCACGCGGGATGCCACCTTGCGCAGCGCCAGCGCCCAGTCCAGCGCCGAATCGCCGCCGCCGGCCACGATCACGCGCTTGCCGGCGAAGTGCGAGACCTCGCGCACCGCGTAGTGCAGGTGGCGATTTTCCAGCGCCACGGCCTCTGGCAGCGCCACCCGCTGCGGGGCGAACGCGCCGGCGCCGGCGCAGACCAGCACCGCGGCCACATCGAAACGCTTGCCGGCATCGGTGGTCACCAGCAGGCGCGGATGCCCGTCCGGGCCGGCGGTATCGGTGACGGAGTCGGCGCGCTGGCCAAAATGCATCGGGAAGTCGAACGGCGCGCACTGTTCGAGCAGCCGGTCCACCAGATCCTGGGCCAGGCAGCCGGGCACGGCCGGAATGTCGTAAATCGGCTTCTCGGGGTACAGCTCGGTGCACTGTCCGCCGGCGCGGTCCAGCACGTCGATGATCTCGCAGCGCAGCCCGAGCACGCCGGCCTGGAAGGCCGCGAACAGGCCCACGGGGCCGGCGCCGATGATCAGCACGTCAGTCTGGGTGGTGTCAGGAGTCGTCGGAGCGGTGGCGGACATGGCAGGCGCTGGGGCAGCGGATCGAAAACAGGCGCCCATCATACCTTGCGCCCGCCCGCAATCCGGGCACGCCACCGCTGGCGGCAGGGCTAAAAAACCTTCCCGGGAGTAGAATGAACGCCATGCAAACGCCTCACGCCATCAACGCCGACCTGCACTGCCACTCCACCGTGTCCGACGGGATGCTCGCGCCCACCGAGGTGGCCGCGCGGGCGCACGCCGGCGGCGTGGCGTTCTGGGCGTTGACCGACCATGACGAGGTGGGTGGCCAGGCCGAGGCCCGCGCCGCCGCCGAGGCGCTCGGCATGCGCTACGTGCCGGGCGTGGAGATTTCGGTCACCTGGGCCGGGCAGACCGTCCACATCGTGGGCTTGCAGATCGATCCGTTCCACCCGGACCTGATCGACGGACTGGCCCGCACCCGCGACGGCCGCGCCCGCCGCGCCCAGGATATCGGCGACGCGCTGGCGAAAGTCGGCATTTCCGGCGCCTACCAGGGCGCGCTGCGCCACGTGGGCAACCCCGACCTGATCTCGCGCACGCACTTCGCCCGCTGGCTGGTGGACGAGGGCTACTGCAAGACCATCGGCGAGGTGTTCAGCGAATACCTGTCCGAAGGCCGGCCCGGCTTCGTGCCGCACCGCTGGTCGGCGCTGCCAGAGGCCGTGGGCTGGATTCGCGCATCGGGCGGCATCCCGGTCATGGCCCATCCGGGCCGCTACAACTACACCGACACCCAGCACGACGCGCTGTTCGACGAGTTCACCCAGCTTGGCGGCCAGGCGGTGGAGGTGGTCACCGGCAGCCACACGCCGGACCAGTACCGCCGCTACGCCGACGTGGCGCGCCATTACGGGCTGCTGGCCTCGCGCGGCAGTGATTTCCACGGGCCGGGGGAGGGGCGGGTCGAACTCGGCACGCTGCCGCCGCTGCCGTCGGACGTCACGCCGGTCTGGCACAACTGGTAAGCCTGCCACGCACGCCGGGAGCCTTCGCGCCTCATGTCACAGTTCTTCGAGATCCATCCCGACAACCCGCAGGCGCGGCTGGTCAAGCAGGCCGCGCAGATCGTGCGGCAGGGCGGCCTGATCGCGCTGCCCACCGATTCCAGCTACGCGCTGGCCTGCCCGCTCGACGACAAGGCCGCCGTGGAGCGGCTGCGCCGCCTGCGCGAGATCGACGACCGCCACCACCTGACGCTGATGTGCAGCGACCTGTCGGAACTCGGCAACTTCGCGCGGGTCGATAACCGGCAATACCGCTGGATCAAGGGCGCCACGCCGGGACCGTACGTGTTCATCCTCGAAGCCACCAAGGAAGTGCCGCGCCGGCTCTCGCACCCGGCCCGCAAGACCATCGGCGTGCGCGTGCCCGACCACGCCATCCCGCTGGCGCTGCTGGCCGAACTGGGCGAGCCGCTGATCTCGGCCACGCTGCAGTTGCCGGGCGACGAGGCGCCGATGAACGACCCGGCGGAGATCCGTGCCCGGCTCGAAAGGCGGGTGGACCTGGTGATCGACGGCGGCGCCGCGCCCGCGCAGCCCACCACCGTGATCGACCTGACCGGCGGCGAGCCGGAACTGGTGCGCCTCGGGCGTGGCGATATCGAACGCTTCGGCCTGGCCGCCGCATGAGGGGCCAGGCTGTCCGATCCTTTCTGATACATACCGCACAATGCACCGACATGCCGCGCCGGTATGCTGACCCCAGCCCGATAGAATGACCTGATGGATTCCTCGATCGTCCAGACCATTGCCGTCTACGCCCTGCCCGTGCTGCTGGCCATCACGCTGCACGAGGCCGCCCACGGCTTCGTGGCCAAGTATTTCGGCGACAACACCGCCTGGCTGCTGGGCCGGGTGAGCCTGAACCCGGTGCGCCATATCGACCCGATCGGCACCGTGGCCGTGCCGCTGCTGCTCTACGTGCTGACGGCCGGCCAGTTCGTGTTTGGCTTCGCCAAGCCGGTGCCGGTGGTGTTCAGCCACCTGCGCAACCCGCGCTGGCATGGCATGTGGGTGGCGCTGGCGGGGCCGGCCAGCAATATCATCCAGGCGTTCCTGTGGGCGCTGGTGGCCGTGGGACTGGCCGTGGCGCAGGTGCCGGAGCCGTTCTGGAACCAGATGGCGCGCGCCGGCGTGCTGGTCAATACCGTGGTGGCGGCCTTCAACCTGTTCCCGATCCCGCCGCTCGACGGCGGCCGGGTGCTGACCGCCTTCCTGCCGCGCCGCGCGGCCGAGGCCGTGGGCAAGGTGGAGCCCTACGGCATCTTCATCGTGCTGGCGCTGGTGGCGGCCGGGGTCATCACCCAGATCTGGATGCAGCCCGTGATGACCGTGCTGCTGTCGATGGTGGAACTGATGCTGCGGCCCGTGCTGATGGTGCTCCAGTAGGCCAGCAGGCGTCTTTCCCCCGGATTCCCGTCCCTTTCCCCCATGACTCCTGCACACCCCGCGGCACCGGCCGCGCCGTCGCCCTGGCTGGTTCGCTGGGCGCACCTGATCCGTCCGGCGGGCCGCGTGCTCGACCTGGCCTGCGGCAGCGGCCGCCATGCCGGCTGGCTGGCCGGGCAGGGCTTCGACGTGCTGGCCGTGGACCGCGACGCCGATGCCGTGGCCGGCCTGCCGGCCAGCGTGCGGGGCCGGGTGGCCGATCTGGAGCAGGGCGGCTGGCCGCTGGCCGATGCGGGCCGCTTCGACGCCATCGTCGTGACCAACTACCTGCACCGGCCGCTGTGGCCGCACCTGCTTGGTGCGCTGGCGCCAGGTGGCGTACTGGTCTACGAGACCTTCGCGGCCGGCAACGAGACCCTCGGCAAACCGTCCCGGCCGGATTTCCTGCTGCGGCCAGGCGAATTGCTCGATGTGACGCGTGATCATCTTCGGGTGGTTGGCTACGAGGACGGCCTCGTGGAATCGCCAAAACCGGCCTTCGTGCAGCGGATTTGTGCCGTTTGCGAGGACGCCGGCGCGGCGGCGCCGGCACGTTATCCGCTGGCCGGGTGACGGCCCCGGCAAGCCGTTACGCACGCTCACGTTTTCCCTCATCGTCGGGGGTCCGGCGTGCCTGACGGTTCCGGTACAATCGCGGTTGTTTCGAATTTCCGAATCCCTGAGCTATGACACAGATTACCGGCAGCATCGTGGCCATCGTCACCCCGATGCATGAGGACGGCAGCCTGGATTACCCGGCCCTGCGCGCCCTGATCGACTGGCACGCGGCGGAGGGCACCGATGGCATCGTGATCGTGGGTACCACGGGCGAATCGCCGACCGTCAATGTCGAGGAGCACTGCGAGCTGATCCGCGTGGCCGTCGAGCAGTCGGCGGGCCGCGTGCCCATCATCGCCGGTACCGGCGGCAACTCCACGCGCGAGGCCATCGAACTGACGGCCTTCGCCAGGAAGGTGGGCGCCGATGCCTCGCTGCAGGTCGTGCCGTACTACAACAAGCCGACGCAGGAAGGCATGTACCGCCATTTCCGCACCATCGCGGAAGCCGTGGAACTGCCGGTGCTGCTGTACAACGTGCCCGGCCGCACCGTGGCCGACATGGCCAACGACACGATCCTGCGCCTGGCGCAGGTGCCGGGCATCGTCGGCGTCAAGGAAGCCACGGGCAATATCGACCGTGCCGCGCAACTGATCAAGGACGCCCCGGAAGGCTTCGCGATCTACAGCGGCGACGACCCCACCGCGGTGGCGCTGATTCTGCTGGGCGGCCATGGCAATATCTCGGTCACCGCCAACGTGGCGCCGCGCAAGATGCATGACATGTGCGTGGCCGCCCTGAAGGGCGATGTGGTCACGGCGCGCCGCCTGCACATGGAATTGATCGACCTCAACCGCGCGATGTTCGTCGAGGCCAATCCGATTCCCGTGAAGTGGGCGCTCCAGCAGATGGGCAAGATGGCCGGCGGCATCCGCCTGCCGCTGACCCCGCTGGTGGAGAGCCAGCATGAGAATGTGCGCCGCGCGCTGGCAGCGGCCGGCCTGCTGGGCTGAGATTCACCGGCTGAACGTTCGGCTAATCGCCGATTCTTGAAACCAGGATTACGTGTCAATGAAACAGAAGCTTAACCGTCGCGGCGCGACGCAGATCCGCCGTGTCGCCGTGGTTGCGCCAGTGCTGGCGCTGACGCTGATTGCCGGCTGCAGCAGCATCAATGAGGCCATGCAGCCCGACAAGATCGACTACAAGTCCCAGGGCAAGAAGACCGCATCGCTGGACATTCCGCCGGACCTGACCAAGCTCGAAGGCGACCGCCGCTACACGGTGCCCGACGCCGCCGGCACGTCCACGCTGTCGAACTACCAGCAGGCCACCAAGACGCGCGAGGCCGAGCCGGGCGCCAACGTGCTGCCGAGCGCCCAGGGCATCCGCATGGAGCGCGACGGCAACCAGCGCTGGCTCGTGGTCAGCAATGGCATGCGCGCCGACCAGCTGTGGGAGACGCTGCGCGGCTTCTGGCAGGAAAACGGCTTCCTGCTGACGCAGGATTCGCCGCAGACCGGCATCATGGAAACGGACTGGGCCGAGAACCGCGCCAAGATTCCGCAGGACATCATCCGCAATACGATCGGCAAGGTGTTCGACGGCCTGTACTCGACGTCCGAGCGTGACAAGTTCCGCACGCGCGTCGAGCGCTCGCAGAACGGCCAGCTGGAGGTGTTCATCAGCCACCGTGGCGCGCAGGAGCAACTGACCGGTGTCGACAAGTCGACCACGGTCTGGACGCCGCGCCCGGCCGATCCGGAGCTGGAAGCCGAATTCCTGTCGCGCCTGGCCCAGCGCCTGGGCGTGCAGAAGGACCAGGCCAACATGATGGCCAAGAACCCGACGCCGGCTGGCATCGGCGCGGCGGCCGCACCGGCAGCCCCGTCGGGCGCCGCTACCGGCATCGGCGCTGGCGCTGCCACGGGCGCCGCCGAAGGTGGCGATGGCAAGTCGTTCCTGTCGCAGGTCAATGGTGCCCCGGCGCTGCAACTGCCGGAGCCGTTCGACCGCGCCTGGCGCTCGGTGGGCCTGTCGCTGGACCGCGTCAACTTCACGGTCGAGGACCGCGATCGCGCGCAGGGCCTGTACTACGTGCGCTACGTCGATCCGAAGCAGGCCGTGGACGATCGCGGCTTCTTCTCGAAGATCTTCACCAAGGCCAACGACGGCAAGACCGCGAAGAAGTATCGCGTGTCGCTGAAGGGCAGCGGTACGGGCACCACGGTGACCGTGCAGAACGATGCCGGCCAGCCGGAGAACACCGAGATCGGCAAGCGCATCCTGTCGCTGCTCGACGAACAGCTGCACTGATGGCCGTGGTCTGTCATGGCCAGATGCCGACGGCGCCCGCCGTCGGGCATCGCCCCGGGCGAGCGCATCGATGATGCGCTTTGCTTTTTTGGGAAGCGGCAGCGAGGGCAACTCGCTGCTGATCGAATCATCCGAAGGTGCCACGGTCACGCGCGTACTGCTGGACTGTGGCTTCGGCATCAAGGAAACCGCGCGGCGGCTGGAGCGGCTCGGTGTCACGCCCGACCAGCTCGATGCCGTGCTGGTCACGCACGAGCATGGCGACCACGTAGGTTCGGCCTACGCGTTTGCGGCGCGCCACAAGCTGCCCGTGCACACGAGCCACGGCACCTGGCTGGCCACGTCCCACCTGCGCGGCGCCGACGCGGCGGACGTCAGGGTGTGTTGCGCCGACCACGCGTTCGTGGTGGGCGGCCTGCAAATCCATCCCTATACAGTGCCTCATGATGCACGCGAGCCACTGCAGTTCGTCCTGACCGATGGGGATGCGCGGCTGGGTGTGCTGACCGATGCCGGCATGGAGACGCCGTATGTGACCGCGCGGCTGGCGGGCGTGCATGCGCTGGTGCTCGAATGCAACCACGACAGGGAAATGTTGCGCAACTCGCTCTATCCGTACTCGCTGAAACGGCGTATCGGCGGCGATTTCGGGCATCTGGCGAACGACATCGCGGCCAGCATCCTGTCGCAGGTCAAACACCCGCAGTTGTCAGGCGTGGTGGCAGCCCATCTGAGCAAGCAGAACAATACCCGTGACCTGGCGGCCGGCGCGTTGGCGGCAGTACTGGGAGTGCTGGCCGACGATATTCTCGTCGCCGATCAGGAGGAGGGGCTGGGCTGGCAGCCGGTGCGGCCATAATCGCGCGCCGGGGCTTCCCCCCATTTGCAGGGTGGTGTGGCGGGTGCCGCGATAATCCGCAAAATAAAAAAGCCGACCCGAAGGTCGGCTTTTTTATCGGAGGAATCCGATTACTGCTTGGCAGCCGGAGCCGAAGCGTCAGCAGCCGGAGCCGATGCGTCGGCAGCCGGGGCCGATGCGTCAGCGGCCGGAGCCATTGCAGCCGGAGCCGAAGCGTCAGCAGCCGGAGCGGCAGCGGCCGGAGCCGAAGCAGCGGTGTCAGCGGCCGGAACGGCGGCTTCTTCCTTCTTGCCGCAAGCGGCCAGGGCAACAGCAGCCAGCAGGGATGCGATCAGGAGAGACTTCTTCATTGTTCGTCCTTTAACTTTTAATAAAACGAAAACAGGCGATGAATAATTACCGGTAATTATCGCTCTTGTACTGCGTATAAAGGCTCTCCCGGGTGCCGACAGTGCAGTGGTCCACAGTACTAGCCAGCGGGCGATTATATCCGCGTTTCCCCGGCTTGTGTATAGCCGAAATTTACCGGTTCGATCTGTTACGCATTATTACACGCGTGCAGGCGAAAACTGCAACCAGCCCTCCATGGCCCAGTCATGAAAAGTGTCCATCAGGTCTGGCAGGGCCGCACAAGCATTGACTTCCTCCGCAGTCAGCTGGCGATGGTCAGCCAGACGCCGCAGCCACTTGGCCAATGCTGGCGGCGGCTCGTACGCTTCGCCGTTCAGGTAGAAGCCCGCACGGTCATACAGCGCGACAGAACCCGGAGCAAGGACCACGCCATGTGCCTTGGCCAGCTTCGCGTACTGCTTCAGCGTGATCTCGCCGACCTCCTCGAACTGCACCGAGGCCTTGGGCTCCGAGAGGTAGGTGCCAAGGAACTCCGAGACCATGCCGGCGTTCCATTTCAGCGCCTGCAGGCGCTCGGTCACGGCACGGGCCATATGGGCCGGGATCTGCGCCGGGGTGGGCGTTGCGGCCTCGCCGGCGTCGGCGTAGCGGCCGTCGAGCCCCTCGTTGCCTTCCACTGTCTCGGACAGCCATGCCAGGAAGTGCCCGGCCAGCTCGCGGTACGGCGGCGCGCGGAAGCCGATCGAAGCGGTCATGCACTCGCCCTCGGCGGTGCCGTCGTGCGCGTACTGCGGCGGCAGGTAGAGCATGTCGCCGGG
The DNA here is from genome assembly GCF_004217045.1 of Cupriavidus agavae. Taxonomy (GTDB): domain Bacteria; phylum Pseudomonadota; class Gammaproteobacteria; order Burkholderiales; family Burkholderiaceae; genus Cupriavidus; species Cupriavidus agavae. The sequence continues at coordinate 1,737,544 of NZ_SGXM01000001.1, read as the reverse complement.
TTCGAGCACCCATTCCTCCTCGGTGCTGAAATCCGACAGGATCTTCAGCGGCATGTCCGGAATCAGGTCCAGCCTGGTTTGCGACGACACCCGCCAGCGGCGGCGGCCCGAAACTTGCAGCAAGAATACGTCATACGAATCGAAGTGCGGACCCACGCCGCCGCCGTCGGTGGCGTAGCTGATCATCACATCGTCGAGCCGTGCGTCGGGGACGAACCGGAACTGGCTCATCAGGTCGGCGGCGGCCTGGTTGTGCAGGTTCACGCCCTGGACCAGCAGCGTCCATTTGCCGGTCTTGCGCGAGGGCAGGTTGTCCTCGGCAAACGGCCCGTGTTCGAGCTTCCAGCGGTTGCGAAAGTACGACACCAGCCGCGATTCCACGTCGTCCCGATCCGCCAGTTCGAAAAGCGCTTCGCGCGACACTGGGGGCACGATTCCAGGCACGGCCTGTCGAATCAGCATCGGTTTGCGGTGCCAGATGTCACGCATGAAGGCTGCGGGTGTCATGCCCCCGAGCAGCGTGAGCGGCGCGTCAGGATCAATGGGTCCCGCAGGCAGGGCCTGCGCGTATAATGCGGAATCGCTCATGGAGTCAAGAATTGAAAATCGCTAAGAACACGGTGGTGTCCGTGGTGTACAAGCTGTCGGACGCGCAGGGCAATCTGATCGAAGAGTCCGATGAGCCCATGGTCTATTTGCACGGCGGGTATGATGGCACGTTCCCCAAGATCGAGGAAGCGCTGGACGGCCACGACGCCGGTTTCGAGACCCAGCTGCAGCTGGAGCCCGAAGAAGCCTTCGGCGACTACGACGCCGAACTCGTGAAGGTGGAGCCGCGCGACCGCTTCCCCGAGCCGCTCGAAGTGGGCATGCAGTTCGAAGGCGTGCCCGAGGATGGCGACGACGAGGACACGATCATCTACACGGTGACCGACGTTGCCGAAGACAAGGTCGTGCTGGACGGCAACCACCCGCTGGCCGGCATGGCGCTGCGGTTCTTCCTGCAGGTGGCCGACGTCCGTGAAGCCACGGCCGAGGAAGTCGAGCACGGTCACGCCCACGGCGCATCGGGCATCGAAGTCGTCGACGAGGACGAAGACGGCGACGAGAGCCCCCGCACGCTGCACTGAGCCACCCATCCGGGCGATACGCGACAGGTCATCGCACGCAGCAAACAAGAAAGCCGGCAGACGCCGGCTTTCTTGTTTTCCACGCACTGCGTGCGGCTTGTGCCAGATCAATTGTTGCGGGGGCCGTCCTGCAGCGCCACCTGGAATACCGAGCGCGTATTGGGCGTCACGGTCAGCTCGACCCAGCGTGACGGCGACCCGATCGGCAGCGCCACACGCGTGAAGTTGCCAAGTGTCTTGCCTTCCTTGTCGCGCAGCGGCTTGTCGATGCTGAATCCGCTGTCGCTGGCGTGTACCAGCAGCACCTGCCCCGGGAATCTGGCCGAAAGATCGCGTAACTGACGCTTGAACTCCAGATAGCCGTCGCGCGTTCCCCGGCGCAGGAAGCCGTCGAGCAACGAGGGCCTGCCGCGTTTCTCCCACCCATTGCCAAACTCGGGGTCGGCATGGGCGATCACCAGCACGCCGGGCAGGTCGCGCTGCGTGGCCACGGAAAACGCCCGCTGCAGCCACTGCCGGTTGGCCTCGCGGCGGTCTTCGAACTCGCCGTTGCGGCCCCCCTCGCTGCGGTAGTGGTTGTTGTCGCCGGGCAGGTTCAGGCCCACCACCATCACGCCGCCCGCCACCAGCCGCACGTTCTCGCGAAAGCTGCGGAACATCGCCTGGTCCGACTGCCGGACCACTGGCAGCGTGCGGCGGCCCAGCGTCGTATCCACCGGGAAGTAAAGCTCGCGCAGGCGGTTCAGCCGCTCCACGGCGTCGAACTTGCCCGCGACCGGCTTGCGGCATTCGGCCCAGTCGGTCTCGCCCGGCACGTAGAGCAGCGGGGCAGGGGAGTCGTCGAGCACGCGCAGCCGCGCGGCCAGCACCGCATCCGCGCAGGATTCCGTATCGCCCTTGATGCCGCCCGCATGGACGATCAGCGCCATCTGGCGTGCGTTCATCAGGTCGAACAGCGCCGCGGTGTCCGTCTCGGCCGCCGGCCATTGCGGCACATCGGCAATCAGCCCGATGCGCAGGGGCTGGACCACCGGCGCGGGCGGCGGCCGGACCTTGCCGGTGCGCGTGGCGTGGGCCGGGCGTGGTGCGGCCAGCCACGCGCAGCATGCCGCCGTGGCGAGCGCGAGCAGCGCCACCGAGGCGCGGCGGCGCGTGCGGCCCGTCGAACCGATCGGGCGCGGTGCCGTCATGGCGTGGCGTTGGACTGCGCGAGCATCTTGAGCCGATACAGCGCCTCGAGGGCGTCGCGCGGCGACAGGCTGTCCGGATCGATCTCGGCCAGCGCATCGAGTGCCGGCGAAGTTTCGATCCCGACCGTCACGCGCTCTCTCGTCGGGAAGTCTTCGAACTCCTCGTCCGGCGGGGTCGGCGGCGCGGCGAAAAGATCCATCTGCGGCGTGGGCGTGGCGTCGGCGGACTGCTGTTCGAGCCAGGCCAGGTGCTTGCGCGCGGCGCGGATCACCGGCTGCGGCACGCCGGCCAGTTGCGCCACCTGCAGGCCGTAGCTCTGGCTGGCCGGGCCATCCTGTACCGCGTGCAGGAACACGATGCCGTCGCCATGCTCCACGGCGGACAGGTGGACATTGGCCGCCTGCGGGAACTCCTGCGGCAGTTGCGTCAGTTCGAAGTAGTGCGTGGCGAACAGCGTGTGGCTGCGGTTGTGCGACAGCAGGTGGCGCGCAATGGCCCAGGCCAGCGCCAGGCCGTCGAATGTCGAGGTGCCGCGCCCGATCTCGTCCATCAGCACGAGGCTCGACGGCGTGGCGTTGTGCAGGATGCCCGCCGCCTCGGTCATCTCGACCATGAACGTCGAGCGCCCGCCGGCCAGGTCGTCTGCGGCGCCGATCCGCGTGAAGATGCGGTCGACCGGGCCGATCACGGCACGGCGGGCCGGCACCCAGGCGCCGACGCAGGCCAGCAGCACGATCAGCGCCGTCTGGCGCATGAATGTCGATTTACCGCCCATGTTCGGGCCGGTGATCAGCAGCAGCTTGCGCGCTTCGGTCAGGTGGCAGTCGTTGGCGATGAAGGCGACCGACTCGGCGGCAAGCTGGCCTTCCACCACGGGATGCCGGCCCTGCACGATGTCGATCACGTTCTCGCTCACGCGTTCCGGCTGGGTCCAGTCCAGCGTGCGGGCGCGTTCGGCGAGCGTGGCCAGCACGTCGAGCCGGGCCAGCGCCCCGGCCACACGCTGCAGGTTGCCGATATGCGGCAGCAACGATTGCAACAGCGCTTCATACAATTGCTTCTCGCGTGCCAGCGCGCGGTCCTGGGCCGACAGCGCCTTGTCCTCGAACGCCTTCAGTTCCGGCGTGATGTAGCGCTCGGCGTTCTTGAGCGTCTGGCGGCGCCGGTAGTCGTCCGGCACCTTGTCGGCCTGGCCGTTCGTGACTTCGATATAGAAGCCGTGCACGCGGTTGTATTCCACGCGCAGGTTGGCGATGCCGGTGCGCTCCCGCTCGCGCGTTTCCAGGCCGATCAGGAACTGGCCGCAGTTTTCGGAAATGTCGCGCAGTTCGTCGAGTTCGGCGTCGTAGCCGCGCGCGATCACGCCGCCGTCACGGATCACGGTCGACGGTTCTTCGGCCACGGCGCTGACGAGCAGGTCGAGGCACTCCTGGGGCACCTCCAGTTCCTCGAGCGTCTGGGCCAGCAGTGCCGCATCGTCGCCGCCGGTGATGCTGGCCTGCACGTCGGGCAGCCCGCGCAGCGTGTCCCGCAGCGACGACAAATCGCGCGGCCGGGCCGACAGCAGCGCCAGCCGTGCCGTGATCCGTTCGACGTCGCACAGCTTGCGCAGCTGGGCGCGCAGTGGGTCGGGGTCCTGGGCGATCAGCGTGCCGATGGCCTGCTGGCGCGCCCGCGGCAGCGCGGGATCGCGCAGCGGGTGATGGAGCCAATGCCGCAGCGCACGGCTGCCCATCGTCGTGGAACAGGTGTCGAGCAGCGAGAACAGCGTGGGGGACTCCCCGCCGCGCAGCGTCTCGGTCAGTTCGAGGTTGCGGCGCGTGGCGGTGTCGAGGCCGACGAATTCCGATTCGCGCTCGACCGTCACGCCCTGCACGTGGCGCAGCGACTGGCCCTGCGTGCTGGCGGCGTAGTTGAGCAGGGCGCCCGCGGCACCGAGCGCGGCGCCCAGCCCGGCGCAGCCGAACGGCTCCAGGCTGGCCACGCCGATCTGCTCGCGCAGCCGGCGCGTGCCGGCCTCCTGGTCGAAATGCCACTCGGGCAGGCGCGTGCGGGCGCAGGCCAGCGCCGGCAGTTCGATGCCGTCGGCGTAGAGCAGTTCGGCCGGGCGGATACGTTCGAGCTCACGCGAGAGCTGCGCGCCGTCGCACTCCATCAGCCGCAGTTCGCCGCTGGCCAGGTTCAGCCAGGCCAGGCCGGTCTTGCCGACGCCCCGGCGCGTGGTCTGCTGGTGCACGGCCATCAGGAACGAGTCGATCTTGTCGGGCAGCAGCGCGGCGTCGGTCAGCGTGCCCGGCGTGACGATGCGCACGACCTTGCGCTCGACCGGGCCCTTGCTGGTGGCCGGATCGCCGATCTGCTCGCAGATGGCCACCGACTCGCCGAGCTTGACCAGCCGCGCGAGGTACTGGTCGGCCGAGTGAAACGGGATGCCGGCCATGCGGATCGGCACGCCGCCCGACTGGCCGCGTGCGGTCAGCGTGATGTCGAGCAGGCGCGCGGCCTTTTCGGCATCGTCGTGGAACAGTTCGTAGAAATCGCCCATCCGGTAGAACAGCAGTGTGTCCGGATGGTCGGCCTTGATGCCGAGGTACTGCTGCATCATCGGCGTGACCTTCTCCGCCGGCGCGGACGGCTTCGCGGCATCCGTCCGGGCGGGCTTGGCCGGCCGGCCCGGCTTTGCCGGAGCGGCAGCCTCGGGCGTTGCCGGGGCGCCGGCTTCGTCGGCGGCCGCGTTCTCGGTTGCGGAAGGGTTGGAAAGGATCTCTGCGGACATGCGTTCCTCGCGGGCGGCCTGGCAGGGCCGCCTGTGTATCGGTAGCCGCGGCCGGGTGGCAGTTCCCGGCTGCGGCGCAAAGCGGCATTTTACTGCCTGCCTGTGCTGCGATCGCGGTGGCGGCTTCCCATTTTTGAAGGGGAAGTTTCGCCTCGCGCAAGAAATCAGCGCGTGGCGGCGATGGCCGCCATGGCGGCCCGGGCCAGAAAGCCGCTGCGCGTCTCGTGGCGGCCGCTCACGAACATGTCGATCTTGTGCAGCACGAAGCGCGGCATGCTCACGTTGATCCGCTCGGGAGACGTGTCGAGCTTGCTCATGTCGACGTCGGCCAGCGCCCAGACCGCGTCCGCGAACTCCTCGCGCGCCGAGAGTTCGGCGATGGGCGTGGGCGTCAGATTGATGTCCTTGTCCATCGAGAGCAGCACTTCCATGTGGCTCACGATGGCCTCGCGGGCGTTGCGGATGGCTTCCTCGATGCTGGCGCCCGCCGAGTGGCAGCCCGGCACGTCGGGCACCGTGACGCCGTAGACGGTGTCCGGATCCTTGTGGATGGCGATGGGAAAGTCCATGTGGTGTTTTCCTTTCGTTCGTAAGATGTTGGTTCGATGGTTCGCGCGTTGCGTGCGCCTCAGAGCCCGGCCGTGCGCAGGATGCTGCGGACCGTGCCCACGGGCAGGTCCTTGCGCGGATGCGGCACGGTCACGATAAACGCGCGCGACGGATGCCTGAACGTGAGATGGCTGCCGCGACACCGCGCCAGTTCCCATCCCTCCCGCTCCAGCAGGCGGATCAAGGCCGATGAATGCAAGGTGACCCCTTCGGTTGATCCGTGTGTATTAATACACACGGTGTGAGGGGGCGCAAGTGAATTTATTGGTGTGGGATCAATGTAGGGTCGCAATGGCCCGTTTGTCCCGTGCCGGATTCTGAAAATGACTCGGACTTTTTGAGCGTTTTACGGTGCCGCACTGACGGTGCCGCGGTTATGGTGCCGCGGTTATGGTGCCGCGATTTGTCACCGCGCCGAGGGCGGGCGCCGCGAACTTGTCAGCCGGGTCCCGCCGGGGGTGTCCTGCGGGACACAAATTGTCAGTTTGGGGCGTTGCACGGCATGGCACGGTCCTTGGATGGCTCCGGGGACAGCACACCGGGCAAAGCGATGCGAAACGAGACGAGAGCGGGGCAGCGGGAAGGTGGGAGGCGGCGGAAGCCGGCGCGCGGTTTCGCGCTGGTCGAACTGATGATCGTGGTGGCGATCCTTGGCATCCTGGCCGCGATCGCCATCCCGACGTACCAGGACTACACGGTCAAGGCCCAGGTGGCGCGGGCGTTCTGGGAGGCGTCGGCCTACAAGATTCCGGTGGAGGAGCGGCTGCACGCCGGCGTCCATGCGTTTCCGGACCCGGTGGCCGCGCTGGGCTATATCCGGTCGCCGCTGACGGCCACGGCCAGCACGTTCGTGTTCAACGCCGACGGTTCCGGCGCCATCGTCGTCACGCTCGACGGCGATGTGCATGTGGCCGCCCGCAACGCAAGGATCACGGTGGGGCGGCTGGCAGACGGCTCGTGGAACTGCGCGGTGCGGGGCGGCAATGACGGCTTCAAGCCGTCGTACCTGCCGCTGGCCTGCACGCTGGACCGCAGCGCCTGAGCGGCGCCGCGGGGCAGCGCGATCAGTCGACGATCGGCTTGAGCGCCGGGCGGGCGTTGTCGAGCGAGAACGGCGACAGCAGGCGCACCATCTGCGCAAACGCCTTGGGGTTGCCCGCCAGTACTTCGCCCTGTTCCATCTGGCGCGATTCGCCGGCGTAGTTGCCCACCAGGCCGCCTGCTTCGGTGATCAGCAGCATGCCGGCGGCCATGTCCCACGGCTTCAGGCCGCGCTCGAAGAAGCCATCCAGCCGGCCGCAGGCCACGTAGGCCAGGTCCAGCGCGGCGGCGCCCGGGCGGCGCAGGCCCGCGCAGCTGCGCGTCATCAGCGAGAAGATTTCCAGGTATTCGTCCATGCCTTCGAGGTCACGGAACGGGAAGCCGGTGCCGATCAGGCAGTCGGCCAGCTTGTCGCGCCGCGTCACGCGGATGCGGCGGTTGTTCAGGAATGCGCCGGCGCCCTTGCTGGCCGTGAACAGTTCGTCACGCGTGGGGTCGTAGACGACGGCCTGCGACGGCACGCCCTTGTGCAGCAGGCCGATCGAGACCGCGTACTGGGGAAAACCGTGGATGAAATTGGTGGTGCCGTCGAGCGGGTCGATGACCCAGGTGAATTCGCCCTGTTCCTCGCCCTCGGCCCAGGACTGGCCGGACTCTTCCGCTAGAATGTCGTGCTCGGGGTAGGCGGTGCGGATGACCTCGATCACCGCCGCTTCGGCAGCGCGGTCGACTTCGGTCACGAAATCGTTGTGCTGTTTGCGCGAAACGCGCACCAGGTCGACGTCCATCGACGCACGGTTGATGATGGAACCCGCCTTGCGGGCCGCCTTGACGGCGATATTGAGCATCGGATGCATGAATCTCTCCAGACGGCGCGGCAGGGCATGGTTCGCGCGGCGTCCCGGCCAGCTGGGGCGAGGGAGGCGCGAATGCCCGGCGTTGGCCGAACAACACAACGGATTGTAGAAGAACGAGGGGCGCCGCCAGCTGAGAGGCGACGCGCCGCAATTTGAAGGCAGCATTGTATAGGAAACCCGGGCCCACGCACGCGTCGATGCCGCAAACGGCGGCAATCGGCGGCCATGGGCCATCCCAGATGAGCGAAGCGTTGAATCCCCAGGCCGGGTCGGACCCGGCAGCTCCGGTGCCATGTGATCCGGCAGACATTTTCTCGCGGGTACGCGTGGTACTCGTGGAGACCAGCCACCCCGGCAACGTCGGCTCGGTGGCGCGCGCCATGAAAACCATGGGTTTCGGCGCCGCGCCGGGCAGCCTGGTGCTGGTGACGCCGCGCGAGCCGGCTGTGCTCGCGCATGCCGATGCCGTGGCCATGGCCAGCGGCGCCGATGACGTGCTGGCCGGTGCCCGCATCGTCCCCGACATCGAGACCGCGCTGGCCGGCACGGCCTTTACCGTGGCGATGACGGCGCGGCAGCGCGAGTTCGGCCCGCCGCGGCTGATGCCGCGCGCGGCGGCGGCCCAGGCGCGTACGGTGCTGGGCAGCCTGGCGAGCAGGGATGCCGGCGCCGAGGTGGCCTTCGTGTTTGGCAACGAGCGCTATGGCCTGCCCAACGAGGCCGTGCTGCGCTGTTCCGCCGTGACGCACATCCCGGCCAATCCGGCCTATGCGTCGCTGAACCTGGCGCAGGCCGTGCAGCTGATCGCCTACGAAATGCGGCTGGCGCTGCTGGAGGTGCCGGTGCAGGGTGCCCCGGACGCCGCACCGAATATCGGCTATGCTGGTGAGCCTGCCACGGCCGAGCAGATCGAATCGATGTTCGGGCACCTGCAGGCGGGCCTGGCGGCGATTGGCTTTCTCGATCCCGCCAACCCCCGCAAGCTGATGCCACGGCTGCGCCGGATGTTTGCGCGCACCGGACTGGAACGCGAGGAAGTCAACATCCTGCGCGGCATCGCCAAGCGCATGGTGCTGAGCGGCGACACGCCGCCGGCAGGCGATCAGGCAGGCAAAGACCTCGACAACGACCAGGACCCGCATCCGTGAGCTTCCGACCGGCATTCCTCCCGCACGACTCCCGAGGCGCCCCCCGCCGTCCGGGTGCGAGCGCGTGTTGCCGGCTGCCGGGACGATGTTGAGGACCGCGCGGCCCCAAAAGCCCTGACGGCGTCAGGGCCGGCGGCAGGCTGGCAAATCTCTTACACTCGCTGCTCGCGTGCGACCCGACCCGTCCCCGGCGGTCGCCACCAGCGCCGAGCCCGCTCATGACCGCGCCGGCGACCGTCCTGCCTCCCGGCAGGCACGGCGACCGGGCGTGGCAACACGACACGATAACGATGTTCACTCGCCTGAAGGAAGAAATCGACGCCATCATGCGGCGCGACCCCGCCGCGCGCAGCCGGCTGGAGGTGCTGACCTGCTATCCGGGCCTGCATGCCGTGATGTTCCACCGCGTGGCCAATGCCTGCTGGCGTGCCGGATTCCACTGGCTGGGCCGCTGGATCTCGCACTGGTCGCGCTTCCTGACCGGCATCGAGATCCACCCGGCCGTGAAGCTGGGCCGCCGCGTATTCATCGACCACGGCATGGGCGTGGTGATCGGCGAAACCGCCGAGATCGGCGACGACTGCACGATCTACCAGGGCGTGACGCTGGGCGGCACGTCGCTGTACAAGGGCCAGAAGCGCCATCCGACGCTGGGCGCGGGCGTGGTGGTCAGCGCTGGCGCCAAGGTGCTGGGCGGTTTCGAGGTGGGCGACGGCGCGCGCGTGGGGTCGAATGCGGTGGTGCTCAAGCCGGTGCCGCCCGGCGCCACGGCGGTGGGCATCCCGGCCCGCATCATCATGCCGGACGCCCCGGCGGCGCAGCAGGGCGCAAGGCAGGAGTTCTCCGCGTACGGCATCACGCCGAATGCCGACGATCCGGTGTCGCTGGCGCTCAAGAGCCTGATCGACAATGCCGCCAAGCAGCATGACCGGATCGAGGCCGTGCTGGCCGCGCTGGACCGGCTGGGCGAGCACCTGGAGAACACCCCCAACGACCGCTTCGACGCAAGCGAACTGCGCCGGATGATGAAGTAACGAGGGCGTGGGAGGCGGGGCGCTCAGGCCCGTGGCAGCACGGTAAAGCCTGCGGCGTCGAGTTGCAGCACGGCGGCGCGCGGATGGCGGCCGTCGAGGTCCCAGTCGGTCAGTACCCAGCGTTCGCCGGCGCCATGCACGTGGCGGGCCGGCCGGTGGGTGTGGCCGTGGACCAGCGTGCCGGCGGTGGAATCGGCCAGCAGCGCCTCGACGGCGGCCGGCGTGGCGTCGCCATAGGTGGGCGGCGGGGCGTCGGCAGGCCGGCGCGCGCGTCCGGCCTCGCTGTCGGCCCGCAGGCGCTGTGCGATGCGCAGCCTTGCCGGCAGCGGCAGCAGCAGGAACAGCCGTTGCACCCAGCGCCTGCGCGTCCAACGCCGGAAGCGCATGTAGCGCTCGTCGTCGGTGCAGAGCATGTCGCCATGGCTCAGCACCACGCGCCGGCCGGCGCAGTCGATCACGGTGGGGTCAGGCAGCAGCGTGGCCCCCGCCGCGGCGGCAAAGCGCCGGCCGAGCAGGAAATCGCGGTTGCCGTGCATCAGGAAGACCGGCACGCCCGCCTCGGCCACCCGGCGCAGCGCGGCGGCTACGTCGGCGGCGAACGGCGTGGCCGTCTCTTCGTCGCCGATCCAGAATTCAAAGAAGTCGCCCAGGATGAACAGCGCGCGGGCGTGCTGCACGGCATCGTCCAGCACGCGGCCGAACGCGTCGAGCGTGCGCGGCATGCCGGGGGTCAGGTGCAGGTCGGAAATGAACCACGCCGGCGCCGGCACCGGAATCGGTGCGGCCGCCGGCGTGCGGGCGGGTGCGGTCATGCGGGTCGGATGGACGTGTTCACCATGCGCGGCATGCCGCAACCGGTTTGGCGTGGATGGCCGGTTACTCGACGATCGTGGCCTTCTGGATCACCACGTCTTCCATCGGCACGTCCTGGTGGAAGCCCGAGCTGCCGGTGCGCACGCCCTTGATGGCGTCCACGACGTCGGTGCCTTCCACGACCTTGCCGAACACGGCGTAGCCGAAGCCCTGCGGCGTGGGCGAGCTGAAGTTCAGGAAGTCGTTGTCCACCACGTTGATGAAGAACTGGGCCGTGGCCGAGTGCGGCGCGTTGGTACGGGCCATTGCCACGGTGTAGCGGTCGTTCTTCAGGCCGTTGCCGGCTTCGTTCTCGATCGGGGCGTCGGTGTCCTTCTGCTTCATGCCCGGCTCGAAACCGCCGCCCTGGATCATGAAGTTCTTGATCACGCGGTGGAAGACCGTGTTGTCATAGTGGCCCTTGCGCACGTACGACAGGAAGTTCTCCACCGATTTCGGGGCCTTCTCGGCGTCCAGTTCGATGGTGATGACGCCTTGCGTCGTCTGGAGTTGTACCTTGCTCATGGGGTTACCTCTCGTTCGGGGTTCGGTGACGGTTACTGCCGCATCCGGGGGGGACGCGGTTGTTACTTGGTGACGACGGTGGCGGACTCGATCACGACCGGGGCCGCCGGCACGTTGCGCATGGCGCCGTAGGCCGTGGTCGGCGTGGTCTTGATCTTGTCGATCGTGTCGGCGCCTTCCACCACCTTGCCGAAGACGGCATAGCCGTTGCCATCGGGCTGCGGGTAGTCGAGGTTCGGATTATCCACCACATTGACGAAGAACTGGGCGGTTGCCGAGTTCGGATTCGACGTGCGGGCCATGGCCACCGTGTACGCCTTGTTCTTCAGGCCGTTCTGCGCCTCCAGCGGGATCGGGGCGCGCGTGGGCTTTTCCTTCATCTCGCGGTCGTAGCCGCCGCCCTGGACCATGAACCCATTGATCACGCGGTGGAAGATGGTGCCGGTGTAGAAGCCGCTCTTCACGTACTCCATGAAGTTGGCGACGGTCTTGGGCGCCGCGTCGGGATACACCTCGATCGTGAACTTGCCGGCGCTGGTGGCGAACTGTACGCGCTCGGCCTTCTGCGTGGCGGCGGCCGGGCTGGCGCCCTGCGCCAGGGCGGCCAGCGGGGACAGGGCGGCGGCGGTGGCGATCAGGCCAGCCAGGGCGATGCGGCGGGAAACGGTCATGTCTGGACTCCGGGAAAAGCGGTTCAGGCAGTCAAATGCACTGGAAAGAATGCACGGGGTTGAGATTAGCGGGCGGCCGGTGCCTTGCCACGCGGCGCGGCCGGCGCACTGGCCGGGGCCACGGGGGTGGCGCCCGGCGCTGCCGGCGTCGCATCGGTGCCGCGCACCTGGCGCAGCGCCGCGGCGGCGCGGGTATCGGCCGGGTTGCGGCGTACCGCGTCGCCATAGGCCTGCTCGGCCAGGCGGCGGTAGACATCGCCAAGATTGCTGTAGGCGATGGCGTAGTCGGGTTTGGCCTGCAGCGCCAGCAGCAGTTCCGCCTCGGCGCGTTTCAGGTCGCCGCGCTTCGCGTAGAGCAGGGCAAGGTTGTTGTGCGGCTCGGGCAGTTCGGGGAAATCCTGCGCCATCTCGACGAAGGCCTGGACCGATTCGTCGTCGCGGCCGAGCTTGGCCAGGGCCCAGGCGCGCTGGAAGCGGGCCTGGACGTTGCGCGGGTTGCCGGCCAGCACCTTGTCGAACGCCTTGACCGCATCGTCGTAGCGCTTGTCGTTGACGGCCTTCTGGGCGGGCACCATGCCGGGATCGGCCGAATTCACGCCGCTGACGGGCGCCGGGGGCGCCTCCAGCGACAGCGGGCCATTCTGCGCGGCGGCCGGCGCGGCGGCCAGGGCCCCGGCCAGCGCGAGGAGGGTGGCGCCACGGCGGGCAGCGGCAGAATGCAGGAAAGGCAGAGGCGGTCGCATGAAGAGGCGGATCGTGGACGGATCGTGGCGGTTCTTGATATCCGCGGCATTCTAGCAAAGCGGCGCGGCGTGCAGGACGCGGCGCACCGGGGCCGCTGCCGGCGCATGCCGCTTTGGAGGGGCACGCCGGGCCGGCGCCGGGCGGTTCCGGTAAGATATGGGGCCTTGCGCGCCGTGGCGCGCGCATTCCCCCGCCGTCACCCACTCATATCCGCTTCATGCAGCAATTGAACATCTACAACACGCTCGCGCGTGAAAAGCAGCCCTTCGTGCCTATCGAACCCGGCAAGGTCCGCATGTATGTGTGCGGCATGACCGTGTACGACTACTGCCACGTGGGCCATGCGCGCGTGATGGTGGTGTTCGACATGGTGCACCGCTGGCTGCGGGCGGCGGGCTACGACGTTACGTATGTCCAGAACATCACCGACATCGACGACAAGATCATCCGCCGCGCGGCCGAGAACGGCGAGACGATCGGGCAGCTGACCACCCGCTTCATCCAGTACATGCACGAGGATGCCGCCGCGCTGGGCATCATCCGGCCCGACTACGAGCCGCGCGCCACCGAATACGTGCCGCAGATGCTGAACATCATCGAGAAGCTCGAGGCGAAGGGCCTGGCGTACCACGCGCCGGACGGCGACGTGAACTACTCGGTGCGCAAGTTCCCGGGCTACGGCAAGCTGTCGGGCAAGTCGCTGGAAGACCTGCGGGCCGGCGAGCGCGTCAGCGCCAACGATGCCAAGCAGGACCCGCTCGACTTCGTGCTGTGGAAATCCGCCAAGGAGAGCGAGCCGCCCGAGAGCAAGTGGGATTCGAAGTGGGGCAGCGGCCGCCCGGGCTGGCATATAGAGTGCTCGGCCATGAGCTGCACGCTGCTCGGCGAGCATTTCGACATCCACGGCGGCGGCGCGGACCTGCAGTTCCCGCACCACGAGAACGAGATCGCGCAGTCCGAAGGGGCCAGCGGCAAGCCGTTCGTCAACATGTGGATGCACAACGGCTTCGTGCGCGTGAATGACGAGAAGATGTCGAAATCGCTTGGCAACTTCTTCACGATCCGCGATGTGCTCAAGGAGTACGACGCCGAGGTCGTGCGCTTCTTCATCCTGCGCGCGCACTACCGGAGCCCCCTGAACTACAGCGACGCCCACCTGGACGACGCCCGCCACGCGCTGACGCGCCTGTACACGGCGCTCAAGGAAACCCAGCCGGGCGGCTGCGCGGTGGATTGGGAGGAGCCGCACGCGAAGCGCTTCGCCGAGGCGATGAACGACGATTTCAATACGCCGATCGCCGTGTCCGTGCTGTTCGACCTGGCCAGCGAAGTGAACCGTACCGGCTCGGCAGTGGCGGCGCGCCAGCTCAAGGCGCTGGCCGGCACGCTGGGGCTGCTGGAGCGCGATCCGCACACGTTCCTGCAGGGCGGCAGCGTGGCCGGCGCGCTCAGCGGCGAGCAGATCGAGGCGCAGATCGCGGCGCGCAAGGCGGCCAAGGCAGAGCGCAACTTCGCCGAAGCCGACCGCATCCGCGCCGGACTGCTCGACGCCGGCGTGGTACTCGAAGACAAGCCGGGCGGTGCCACCGAGTGGAGGCGTGCTTGAACGCTGCCGCGCGCAAGCCGAAGACCGCCGCCACCGGGCCGGCCCCTGCCGGCAAGGTAGCGGCGCGGCAGGCGCCCAGGGTGCCTGCCGCGAAGGCTGCGAAGCCGGCTGGCACCCGTGCGCGGGCGGAACTGCCCGAGGCGGACGCCGTGCCGCTGCCGGTGGAAACCGTCATCGACGCGGAGCGCCCCGCCTACTGGGACGAGGCCTGCGCGGACCTGATGAAGCGCGACCGCATCCTGCGCAAGATGATTCCGACATATGGCCCCGCTCACCTGGTATCTCGTGGTGATCCTTTCATCACATTGGCGCGGGCCATCGTCGGCCAGCAGATTTCGGTCAAGGCAGCGCAGGCGGTCTGGGACCGGTTGGCCGCACTGTGCCCGCGCCTGACGCCGGCCCAGTTCCTGAAGGCCGGCGTGGCAGACCTGGCGGGCTGTGGGCTGTCGAAACGCAAGGCGGAGTACATCACCGACCTGGCGCAGCATTTCAAGTCGGGCAGTGTCCACGTGGACGAATGGGCCAGCATGGACGACGAGGCCGTGATCGCCGAGCTGATCCAGATCCGCGGTATTGGCCGCTGGACGGCCGAGATGTTCCTGATGTTCAATCTGATGCGGCCCAACGTGTTGCCGCTCGACGATGTCGGGCTGATCAACGCGATCTCGGCCAATTATTTCAGTGGTGAACCCGTCACCCGCAGCGAGGCGCGCGAAGTGGCGGCAAACTGGGAGCCGTGGCGCACGGTGGCTACCTGGTACATGTGGCGCAGCCTCGATCCGCTGCCTGTGACGTATTAGTTACCGGCGGCGCCGAATCGGCGGCAAGGGCGTTGATTCCACGCATAAGTGCATTGAAATCAACATATTGGGGCTCCGACAGCGGAAAATTTTCCGGTAGAATGCGCCCCTTCACAGACTGGTCCGCGTTTTATGAAAACCACCTTCCTGGATTTCGAGCAGCCGATTGCCGAGCTCGAGGCAAAGATCGAAGAACTGCGTTTCGTGCAGGACGATTCGGCTGTCGACATTTCCGAAGAGATTTCGCGGCTGGCCGGAAAGAGCCAGCAGCTGACCAAGGATATCTACGCCAACCTGACCCCGTGGCAGGTTGCGCAGATCGCGCGGCACCCGCAGCGTCCCTACACGCTGGATTACGTGCGCGAGATCTTCACCGATTTCCACGAACTGCATGGCGACCGCGCGTTCGCGGACGACCTGTCGATCGTCGGCGGCCTGGCCCGCTTCAACGGCCAGGCGTGCATGGTGATTGGCCACCAGAAGGGCCGCGACACCAAGGAGCGCGCGCTGCGCAACTTCGGCATGTCGAAGCCCGAGGGTTACCGCAAGGCCAAGCGCCTGATGGAACTGGCCGACAAGTTCGGCCTGCCGATCTTCACGTTCGTCGATACGCCGGGCGCGTTCCCGGGCATCGACGCCGAAGAGCGCGGCCAGTCGGAAGCCATCGGCCATAACCTCTACGTCATGGCCGGCCTGCGCGTGCCGCTGATCGCCACGATCATCGGCGAGGGTGGTTCGGGCGGCGCGCTGGCGATTGCCGTGGGCGACGTCGTGCACATGCTGCAATTCGCCACGTACGCGGTGATCTCGCCGGAAGGCTGCGCGTCGATCCTCTGGAAGACCGCCGAGAAGGCCCCGGAGGCCGCCGAGGCGCTGGGCCTGACCGCGCACCGGTTGAAGGCGCTGGGCCTGATCGACAAGATCGTCAGCGAGCCGCTTGGCGGCGCACACCGCGATACCAAGGGCATGGCCACGATGCTCAAGCGCACGCTGGCCGAATCGCTGCGCCAGTTCCAGGGCATGAGCGTCAAGGAACTGCAGGCGCGCCGGCACGAACGGCTGATGGCATATGGCAAGTTCAAGGAAACCGGCGTCCAGGAGTGAAGTGAACGCTGAGCACTTCCTGACCACGAAGGTCGCACAGGCTCTCCAGGCTGGTGCGGCCTTTGTTGTTTCTGGCGCGCCAGTGACCGTTGCGGTGGCATTGTCCGGCGGGCGCGATTCCGTGGCGCTGCTCCACGCCACGCGCGCGGCGCTGGCCGAGGCGTTTCCGCTGGCGCGGTTGGTCGCGCTGCATGTTCACCACGGGCTGCAGGCCGAGGCGGACGCGTGGAGCGATTTCTGCGCCGAACTGTGCGCCGGCTGGCAGGTGCCGCTGTCCGTGGCGCGGGTGTCGGTGCAGCCGGCCGCCGGCGAGGGCATCGAGTCCGCCGCGCGGCGTGCGCGCTACGCGGCGCTGGGGCGCATGTGCCGCGCGCAGGGCGCCGCGCTGCTGCTGTTCGCCCACCATCGCGACGATCAGGTGGAAACCGTGCTGCTGCGGTTGTTCCGGGGCACCGGAGTGGCCGGCATGGCCGGCATGCCGGCGCGCCGGCCACTCGACGCCGAGGGCGACGTACAACTGCTGCGGCCTTGGCTCGACGTGCCGCGCGCCGGCATCGAGGCATACTGCACGGCCGAGGCGCTGTCCTGGATCGACGATCCCTCCAACGCCGATACGCGCTTCGCGCGCAATGCGCTGCGCGCCCAGCTGCCGTTGCTGCGCCAGGCGTTTGCGGGCCTCGACGGCAATGTAGTGCAGGCCGCCGCCCACTTCGGGCAGGCCGCCGCCATGCTCGATGCGCAGACCGCCGGCACGCTGGCCGGCCTGGTCAGAAGCGGCCGCGACGCCGATACCCTCTCCGAACTCGAACTCCCGGGCCTGCGCGCCTTGCCGCCGGAGCAGGCCGACGCGGTGCTGCGCCACTGGCTGGGCGACCTTGGCACGCAGCCGCCCACCACGGCGCGCCTGGCGGCCATGCGCGCCCAACTGGTGGAGCACGGCGGCGGCGAACCCGCCATCGCGCACGACGGCCTGGTGCTGCGCCGCTTTCGTGACCGCGTGCTGGCCTGCCGCGCCGTGCCGGACGAACCGCCTGCGCCGTTCCGGTTCGGCTGGCGTGGTGAGGCGCGCATCGTCGTGCCGGCCTGGCGGGGGGAACTCCATCTCACGCGCGACGACGATTTCGGTGTGCCGCAGGCCGTGCTGGAGCAGCCGCTGCGGCTGGCAGGGCGTGCGGGCGGCGAACGCATCGTGCTGCGGCCGGGCGGCCCCGCCCGGGCGCTCAAGCAGGCCTACCAGGAGGCGGGCGTCCCGGCGTGGCGGCGGGCGTTCCTGCCGCTGTTGTGGAGCGGGGAGGGGGACGGCGAGGTGCTCGTGCTGGCCGCCGGGCTCGGGATGCAACGGCGCTGGCCGGGCAGCGCCGCCCGCGCGCCGCGCTGGCGGGTGGAGTGGAAGGAACTGCCGCCGTCCGCGTACTTGTGAATAGAACTCACAAGAAAAATCAGAATAATACGGTGTTTTCAGGGTTGTTTCCGGCCTGCCAGCCTTTACTGGCAAGCGTGGATCGTGTATTTTCGACGGTTTGCACAACCGCTGGCGTCGACAAGAAGATGGCTCTCATCGTTCACAAATACGGCGGCACTTCGATGGGTTCCACGGAACGCATCAAGAATGTCGCCAAGCGCGTAGCCAAGTGGCACCGCGCCGGTCACCGCGTAGTCGTGGTGCCTTCGGCCATGTCAGGCGAGACCAATCGCCTGCTTGGCCTTGCCAAGGAAATCTCCGCGCAGCCGGACCCGCGCGAGCTGGACATGCTGGCCTCCACGGGCGAGCAGGCCAGCGTGGCGCTGCTGGCCATCGCCATGCACGGCGAGGGGATCGACGCGGTCAGCTACACGGGCTGGCAGGTGCCGGTGAAGACCGACTCGGCCTATACCAAGGCCCGCATCGAGTCGATCGATGACGAGCGCATCCTCGGCGATCTGGAGCAGGGCAAGGTGGTGGTCATCACCGGCTTCCAGGGCATCGACGAGGACGGCAACATCACGACGCTGGGCCGGGGCGGCTCGGATACCTCGGCCGTGGCCATTGCCGCCGCCATCGAGGCCGACGAGTGCCTGATCTATACCGACGTGGACGGCGTGTACACCACCGACCCGCGCGTGGTCGAGGACGCCCGCCGCCTGGACAAGATCACCTTCGAGGAAATGCTGGAAATGGCCAGCCTGGGCTCCAAGGTGCTGCAGATCCGTTCGGTGGAGTTTGCCGGCAAGTACCGCGTGAAGACCCGCGTGCTGTCGTCGCTGACCGACCCCCTGATGCCGCTCGAGCAGGAAATGCACTCGGGCACGCTGATTACTTTTGAGGAAGATTCTGAAATGGAAGCAGCCGTCATCTCCGGCATCGCCTTCGCCCGCGACGAGGCCAAGATCACCGTGCTCGGCGTGCCGGACAAGCCGGGCATCGCCTACCAGATCCTGGGCCCGATCGCCGATGCCAACATCGACGTCGACATGATCATCCAGAACCAGTCCGTGGACGGCAAGACCGACTTCACGTTCACGGTGCCGCGCGGCGACTACCAGCGCGCGCTGACCATCCTCGGCGATGGCGTGAAGGCCCATATCGGCGCCGCCAGTGTGTCGGGCGACCCGAAGGTGTCGAAGGTCTCGGTGGTGGGCGTGGGCATGCGCTCGCACGTGGGCATCGCCAGCAAGATGTTCCGCACGCTGTCGGAAGAAGGTATCAACATCCAGATGATCTCCACCTCCGAAATCAAGATCTCGGTGCTGATCGACGAGAAGTACATGGAGCTTGCCGTCCGCGCGCTGCACAAGGTGTTCGAACTCGATCAGGCGTGATCGGATTCTGAAGTTTTTCTGGCGGGCGATTGCAGCGATTTTTGTCATGGGTCATCGAAAATCCGTTGACCGGCTGCAACTGTCTCGCTAGAATACGCGCTTCGTTGTGCGGCCTCCCTCGCACAACGCAGGTTTGGGAGACGTGGCCGAGAGGTCGAAGGCACTCCCCTGCTAAGGGAGCATCTGGGCCAAAACCCGGATCGAGGGTTCGAATCCCTCCGTCTCCGCCAGAAGACAGCCCGGCCCCTGCGGGGGCCGGGTTCTGGTTTAGAATCGGGCCACTAAGTCCGTGCCACTGTCCCATCGTCTGTACCAGACGGCGTACCATGGAGAGGTGGCTTCCATGAAATTTCCCTCCTACATCAAAGTCCGCAACGGCAAACCGTATTTCCGGATGGCCCTGCCGACGCACGTGCGTGCCTTTGCTGGCGATGCGGTTCCCAAGGAAATTTGCTTCCGGCTCCGCACCGATTCGATCGGTGAGGCCAACCGCAATGCCGCGGCGTTGGCTGAGTATTTCACCGCCTACTTTGATAACGTGCGCCGCAGATTGCGTCTTGCACACCCACATCCCCTCACCCAGCAGGCAGTCAAGGCCCTGCAGCCGCTGATCGAAGTCACGACGAAGCGTCTTGTGCTATCGCAGGACGACAAGTTGCGCGACCACGATATTGTCCAGGTCAGTTAACTGTTGTCATCCTCTGCGGAGCATCTTCTCAGGCCGGCGACCACGGCGGCGCAGGTTGTCGGAAGATCAGAACTGCATCCTCAAGCATTGAGTACGAGGCCGGCGCGCCTTAGAACCTGTCGAAACACGTTTTGGCGCTGATTGCAGTCAGTCGCGAGCAAGCCGCAAATTTCCTGATGTCTCGCGCTGTCCGGGTGAGCCGCAAGCATTTCAGCGAAATCTTCTGCGGATATCTCCAGGTGCACTCCCGTGAGAACCGCGGTGCCCAGCCCCACTCTGGCGGCGACGATTGCGGGCGCGACCTCGTTGGTGTCGGCATAGGTCGCGAGAACCTCGGTGCCAGCCGGAACAGGTCCGCCGAAGTCAAATCGGCAGCCACCGTGATAGTGGCTGCGAACCACAATGGATTCCGGAGAAAGCGCTTCGGTGGTGCGTAGCCGTACGGCCGCCGCAGTGCCAGGTGTGCCGTCGTACAACTTGCCAGAAGTCAGCTCTGGCAGGGAGCCGACTGCAGCGGCATTGACCAGACGTAGTTCGCGGCTTCCACATATTGCGCCCCGCGTGCCGGCGTGGAAGGCGATCTCGCGACAGGCGTAGTAGGCGCCGGCACAGATTCCGAGATAGTTGCCGCCAGCTTCGATATAAGTTCGAATCCGCGCATTGGGTGCGCCGTTCAGCAACGCGCAATAGGGAAGGTCGGCACCTCCGGGCATGATGAACAATGCGGCATCGTCGAACAGTGTGCTGTCGAAGCGAATATCGTCGGCCACCACCGCGCGGATTTCGTAGCTGCCAGTGGGAAGCTGGTGTGCCACGGCACGCATGAGAACTGCCGTCCAATCCGATGCGCCGGCATCGACATAGGTCAGGATCTGGTTCTTCGGCATACCGCTCCTTACGCTCTCATGCTGGGATGTCGGGCGTCAGAACTTGTGACGCAAGCCGAGCATCACCCCTGTCTGATTGTTACCCGGTGTGATGCTGGTCCCGAAGCCGTTCAGGCCAAGGTTGGAACCGTCCTTGTTCCGAGCATAGCCCACGTTGAGGAACGCGTCGGTGCGCTTGGAGAGCACATAGTTGGCAGACCCGATCAGGCTCCACGGGTCACGGCCCGTGCGTTTGTCGTTGAAGTAATAGCTCGCTGCGGTCAGGCTGAGTGCCGGCAGTATCTGATATTGGTAGCCGAGCCAGTAGACATCGCTGCGCTTCGAAGGCTGCCCTGCCAGCACGCCGATATCCCCGTTCAGCCAGCGATAGCCTGCGAACAGCTTGCCGGTGGTGCCGAACTTGAAACTGCCGGCCACGGCGATGCGACGGTCGCGCTGGCTCGTGTTCTGTCCTGTGATGCCCAACGTGCCTTGTTGCTGGTCGTAGATCGCGGTCATACCAATGGGGCCGGACGAATAGTCAAAGCCGGCGCTGAGCGCCTGGTCGCTCTTCGGGTCGCCGGGCACTTCGCCAGCGAACGACGTCGCGCCGCCGCTTGTGATCGAGGTGCCTCGCGCGAAGCTGTAGAGGGCAATGGCGGTTACAGGTCCGAACTTGCCGGTGTACTTCGCCATGTTGTCGTAGCGGCCGACGAATGACGAATCGACCATCTGCAACGAGTAGCGTGCGCCCAGCACCATCGGGTCATAGTTGATCAGCAGGTCATACAACGCATTCTGTTGCCGGCCGAGCGTGAGCCGGCCCAGACGGTGCTCGAGGCCGACATACGCCTGCCGGCCAAACAGCCGGCCGCCCTGCGATGCTACGCCGGTGTCGATCTCGAAGCCGCTCTCCAGCACATACAGTGCTTTGGTCCCCGCGCCCAGGTCCTCAACGCCGCGCAGGCCCCAACGCGAGCCCGACATGTTGCCCGATGTCAGGCGCGTCAGACTGTTGCCATTGGCGTTGGCATGGTTGAGGTACTCCACGCCAGCATCGGCAACACCGTACAGCGTGACCGAGGACTGTGCGAATGCCAGGGGCGATAGTGCTGCCAATGCAGCGACCGTCATCAGTTTTTCCTTCATGGTCTCCTCCTTGTGTTCTGGTTTGGTATGGTTGTTACGTGCCTTTTGACTGGCACTTCATGCGAATCAGGGCGAACGTTCTCCCGCAGTCCGGAACGGGACTGCGCGGGATAAACCGTGGTGAATCAGTGGATCAGTGATTCAGCGAGTCTGCGCGGGCGTGCGTCGCTGCAAGTCTTCGAAGGACGTCAGCATGCCTGCGATAGCACTCGCCGCGACGGTAGGGGGGCTGGCCAGCCAGACCTTGCCGGGTCCGGAACGGCCCGGGAAGTTGCGGTTGATGGAACTCACGGTGACCTGCTCAGGGCTGGTGGAAGAGCCGGGGCCGCAATTCGCGCATGCGCCGCAGGAGGGCTGGAGGATGCGTGCACCGACCGCATCGAATGCGGTCATATAGCCTTGCTTCTGGCAGTAGTCTCGTACGTCGGTGGTGCCGAACTGAAGGTACAGCGTGACGTGCTCGGGAATGCGCAGTCCACGTTCGGATGCCCACTGGAACACAGCGTGGTATTGGTCGAAGTCCTCGCGCTTGCCAGCGGTGCAGGACCCGCCGTAGGCAATGTCGACCTTTACCGTTTCGTCGAGCTCGCCGATAGGGAGTCCATTGCCGGGATCGCCTGGCCGCGCGATCATCGGAGTCAGGGTGCTGCAATCCACTTCGAGCGTGGAGGCGTAGCGCGCGCCGTCATCGCTGCACATCCATGGTTCCACTTCGAATTCGATCCCGCGCCGTTCGCGAAGAAAGCGCACGGTCTCCGCATCCGGCGCCACGATGCCCGTGAAGCCGCCGAGTTCGGCACACATATTGGTCAGCGTCGCGCGCTCGTCGACACTCATCGCCGATACCACCGGGCCCGTGAACTCGAAGACTTTTCCCACGCCGGCGCCGGATTTGATGGCGGGCTGGGCCAGCAGTTGCAGCACCACGTCCTTGGCGGTCACGCCGGCCTGCAGCGTGCCATCGAGCACCACGCGGATCGATTCCGGCAACGTCATCCGCACCGCACCGGTGACGAACGCATTCGCCATGTCTGTGGTGCCGACACCGAAGGCTACACAACCCAGCGCGCCACTGTGCGGCGTATGCGAGTCGGTGCCGACGACGACCTGTCCTGGTAGCGCGTAGCGCTCGGCCATCATCGCGTGAGAGATGCCTGCGACATTGCTGCCGTCGTCTAGGCGCACTTCCTCGTCAGTCAGCGTGCGGTGAAACGTCAGCCCATAGGTCTTGACGAAGTCGCGCTGCGCGTACCGCATCTGCACGACGTTCTCGACCAGACCGTTGCGCACATGCGCCGGACTCTCCGTCACGTAGGACGTGTGATCCTCGAAGACGACAATATGGTCAGCCTGCTTGAGTTGCACAGGTTTGCCGAAATTGGCATGCAACATGTGTGCACACATGCCCGTGTAGTACTCGTGGATGAATCGCCAGTGCGCCTGCACGAAAATGCCGTCGCCAGGATTCGGATGTGCGGGCGTGACCGGTGTCGACAGTAAGTTGCGCCGGACGATTTTCTCGAACAGCGTTTGCGGTTGTTGGTCGTCAACGGTACCGGCTGGCTGTACGCGCGTGAGGTATTGCTGTCCAAACTTCAGCAGGCCGCCATGCTTGAGGACTGACGCGGCGAGGGCGTCGCGTCCAGCCACGAGATCGTCGACCGGAATCGGCTCGCCCGCTTCCAGGCGTGCCACGAGTCCGAAGTCCGTGGACGTGTAGAGGCCGATATTGTCGGCGTTCTGGCGGTAGATGCGCTCGAAGCTCTTTGCCACGACCAGGCGAATACCGGCGAGCTTCTCGGCAGCCGGACTGTGCTCGCGTGACGAGCCCTTGCCATACCGGTTGCCGGCAACCGTGACGCCGAACTTGCCAATGCGAACCGAATCGGGAACGAAGGGCAGCGTGTCGCCGGCCTTGTAGCCAGTGTAGGGATAGCGTCCGAGCGCATCGTCGTAATGCGTGAGGATAGGGACGGGCGTGATCTCGTCGGTGGAAACGTCGTCGCGTAGCGGCCCTGCAGCAGCCAGTGTCAGATCCTCGCCCGCCAGTTGCTGCGCCATCGCCGTCGACGAGTCGGCCAGATACAAGATACGGCCGGCGGCCTCGAGGACGTTCATGGGGGTGCTCCTGTGGGATTTTGTTGGACTTTACGTCGGTGCGTTCCGCAAGGTGAAGCGCTGATGTAGCATTCCCGGTATCGCAGACCAAGATAGCGGGTATACCCTTTGCATCGCATCGACCCTGTCAGCATCCAGCTCTTTCTCACGGTGGCGCGGGAAGGTTCCATCAAGCGCGCGGCGGAACTGGAACACATCGCGCAGTCGGCGCTGAGCCGCCGCATCGCGGATTTGGAGCGGAGTCTCGGGGTGACCCTCTTCGTGCGCTCGACCACTGGCGTGGTGCTGACCAACGCGGGCGAACGGGCGCTGGAACTGGGCCGCAAACTCAATGCGGACATCGTCTCCTTTGCACGCGAAGTACAGGATCTTGGCGAACAGGTGGGCGGCGTAGTGCGGCTGGCGGCCAGCCCCTCGGCGATCATCGGCTTCCTGCCGGAGCGGCTGCACCGTTTCAAGCAAGCCTATCCGCATGTCGGGATCGCGTTGTTCGAGCGTTCGACGGCAGAGTGCATCCGCGCTTGTCTTGACGATGCCGCCGATGTGGGGATCGGGGTTGCGACGAGTGGCGTGCCCGGCCTGGAGTCGTGGCCGTTTGCTGTCGATCCGCTCAACGTGGTGGTGCCGAACGAACATCCGCTGTCGAACCGCGAACGTCTGCGCTTTGTCGAAGTGCTCGACCATCCCCTCGTGGTCGTTCAGGCCGGTGGTGCGCTGGCGAAGGAGCTTGGCGAACAGGCGACGAATCTGCGCAAGCCTTTCAACCAGAGCGTCACCGTTTCCAGCTTCGAGGCCGCCTGCCGTATGGTTGAGGCAGGCCTGGGCATCGCCGTGCTGCCGGCAAGCGCGAGCGCTGCCTATGCCGGGACCGAGCGTTTCATGCGCATTCCTTTGCACGAGGCATGGAGCAGCAGGCACCTCCTCGTCTACTCGCCATACAAGACGCCGCGCCTGCGCGCGGTGACTGCGCTGATCGACACCCTTAGACAGGAAGGTTAGGGAAACTACGCTATGCCTGAGTGCGATAGCCGGTGCCCCGGAATAGCACTCTTCTGACGCAGGCCGTCGCACTACACTCCGTCCAACCAGATGTCGCCCACGGAGGCGGTGTCACACAATAGACGGAGACAGGAATGCCCACCCCACTTCGGAAGCAAGTGCGTCATGCATTTGCCGTAATGACGTCGCTCGTATTGGTTTCCGCGAGTATCTCTCCGGCCCAGGCACAGACACCCATTCGCCTGATCGTGCCGACGCAGGCCGGTTCGCAAGCCGATGCCGTAGCGCGCGCGATGAGCCAGTCGCTGTCCAAGAACCTGGGCCACTCCGTGGTGGTGGAAAACCTGCCCGGTGCGGGCGGCGTGCCGGGCACCCAACAGCTTGTGCGTGCCCCGAAGGACGGCACGACGCTCGGCCTGATCTCATCGAATCACGTCATCAACCCGTTCATCTACAAGAACATGCCGTACGACGCGTTGAAGGACATTACGCCCATCACCGTCATTGGCACGCTGCCGCTGGTGCTGGTTGTCAACCCGTCAGTCCGCGCGAACAACACGAAGGAACTCGTAGCGTTGCTGAAGTCCAAGCCGGGCGAGTTCAACTACGGCTCGTCGGGCAATGGCACCGTGCTCCATCTCGCAGGTCAGTTGTTCGCCAGCGAGGCGAAAGTCGAAGTCAGCCACGTCCCCTACAAGGGCGCGGGCAATTACACCACCGATCTGGTCGGCGGTCAGGTCCAGCTCGGCTTCCTCACCTTGCAGACGGTGTTGCCTCTCGTCAAGGCCGGCAAGCTCAAGGCTATTGCGGTGTCAACGACGCAGCGCGTGCCCGGCCTCCCCGATGTGCCGACACTCGCGGAATCGGGGCTTCCGCAATACAACTTCGATGCGTGGCTTGCCATCGTCGGCCCCGCTGGCATGCAGGCGCAAAACGTTGCGCAGCTTCAGTCGAAGATCAAGGCAACCTTGCAGGACAAGGACGTGCAGGAGCAACTTGTGCAGCAAGGCGTCATTGTGTCGACCGCTGCGTCGGAGAGCGCCGGTGCGTTCATGAAGACCGAACTCGACAAGCATGCCAGGATCGTCAAGCAGGCCGGCGCGACGTTGAACTGAGCATGGGACATGACCATGGCAACAGATAGCGCCGACAGATTCTCTACCAGCGATCTCGCCGATAGCCGGCCGGATGATGTCGAAGGTTACGCATCCCCGTTCCAGTCATATGGAGGACGCAGCGCGTTCCACGGCCCAATTGCGACGGTCACCTGCTTCGAGGATGCTGGCCCCACTCGGGACTACCTGTCGGAGCCAGGACACGGACGCGTGCTGGTAGCCGACGCAGGCGGCTCGCGGCGCGTCGCGGTACTGGGCGACAGGATGGCGCGGTTGGGAGTCGGCAACGGCTGGGCCGGTGTGATCGTCAACGGCAATGTGCGCGACTGCGTCACGCTGGCTACGCTCGATATTGGTGTGCTGGCCCTCGGCGCAGTGCCCGTGCGGGGTGGTCTGCACGGACAAGGCGAACGGGATGCTGATGTTGTCATCGCCGGCATTTCCTTTCGCGCCGGGGGATATGTCTATGTCGATGCAGACGGACTGTTGCTCAGTCACGCGGCATTGCACGAGCAATAGCGCGTGATATTCGACTAGCGGCTGCACGCGTAGATCAGGAAGTCCCGCAACGCGGTAGCGGGCACGGACAGTTCCGTGTCCTTGCGCCAGATGACCCCCACTTCCATATCCGGTGCCGGCGTGGCGAGCGGCCTCGCTTCGATTTCCTTGCCTTCAAGCGACCACGGCCGGAAGACCATGTCAGAGAGCACGGTCACGCCGAATCCGTGGGCGACCAGTCCGCGCAGCGCTTCCATCGAAGTCGTTCGGAACCCCACGTTCGGCGCGATCCGTTTGCTCTGCCAGTAGCGCATCGTCGAAGCCTCGCCCTCGTCGACCGTGAGAAGGATGTAGGGATACTCGGCAATCTGCCTGAGCGTAGGGGGCGGCCCTTGCAGTAGCGGGTGACCCGGCGCCGCCCAAAGCTGACGACGCGAGCGGATCAGCGGACGGTGTCCGAACCTGGTGGGCTCCTCGACGTTCGAGAGCAGCACGATTCCTAGTTCTATGTCTCCGCGCAGCACCTGTTCCTCGACGGAGAGACGATCAAGATCGTGCAGATCCAGTTCCACGTTGGGATAGTTGTTTCGGAAACGCGCGAGCAGGCCGGGCAGGAAATAACCAAGAACGGTATAGGTGGCGGCGATGCTGACACTGCCCTCCAGTGCATCCAGGCGAATGCGAGGCTGCCGCAGCGCATCTTCCACCGATTCGAGAATGCGCGTGACGTGCTGGTACAGGTGGTTGCCTTCTGCGGTCAGTGCAACGCCATGTGGGAAGCGGTCGAACAGGCGGACGCCAAGCAGTTGTTCCAGCGCCAGGACTGCGTTGGTGATGGCGGACTGTGAAACGTGTTCTTCGGTAGCGGCCATTGAAAACTGGCCCGTCGCCGCCGCAGCGCGAAAGTAGCGCATCTGCCGCAGCGTGATCTCTTTTGCGGCGGGAAACGCGCTCTCGATGCCTTGCATCTTCCTACGGCTGGCCTTCGGTTGGGGTGCGCTCATGGGTATCCGAAAAACAAATAGCAGGTGTCTGAATTCGTGATTTTACGATCGCTGGATGGATCCATACACTGGGGCAAACCTATAGAGAAGGGCGTATCGCCCTGGAGACTACGCCGTGAATAGTCCGCTTACCCCACAATCCCAACAAGCATTTGCCGATGCGCTTGCGTCGACCACCATTGACGACAAGTACACGTTGTCGAAGGGGCGCGTGTACATGAGCGGCACGCAAGCACTGGTGCGCCTGCCGCTGCTGCAGAAGGCGCGCGATGCGGCGGCCGGACTCAACACCGCAGGGTTCGTATCCGGCTACCGGGGCTCACCGCTCGGTGCACTGGACATGGCGCTGTGGAAGGCGAAAAAGCATCTCGCCGCCAGCGACGTGGTCTTCCAGGCCGGCGTCAACGAGGATCTGGCTGCCACGGCGGTGTGGGGCACGCAGCAGATCAATCTCTTTCCAAAAGCAAACCGGGACGGCGTGTTTGCCATGTGGTACGGCAAGGGTCCCGGCGTTGACCGTTCGATGGATGTGCTCAAGCACGGCAATGCAGCGGGTTCGGCGCAGCATGGCGGTGTGCTGGTTCTGGCCGGTGACGACCATGCGGCGAAGTCCTCGTCGGTCGCGCATCAATCCGAGCATGTGCTGCTGTCGGCGGGCATTCCGGTGCTGTATCCGTCGAACGTGCAGGAGTATCTCGACTACGGCCTGCACGGCTGGGCGATGAGCCGCTACTCCGGCCTTTGGGTCGCGATGAAGTGCGTGACCGATGTGGTCGAATCCACCTCGTCGGTCGAGATCGACCCGGATCGCGTGCAGGTACAGATCCCCACCGATTTCCAGGTGCCGGCCGAAGGGTTGAACATCCGGTGGCCCGATTCGCCCCTCGCGCAGGAAGCCCGGCTGCTCGACCACAAGCTATATGCCGCATTGGCCTACATCCGTGCCAACAAGCTCAACCGCATCGTGCTCGATTCGGACAAGCCGCGTTTCGGCATCATGGCTGCCGGCAAGGCCTATCTCGACGTGCGGCAGGCACTGCGCGATCTGGGTCTGGACGATGACACCTGCAAGGGGCTCGGCATCCGGCTGTTCAAGGTCGGATGCGTGTGGCCGCTCGATGCGCAGGACGCTCGCGAGTTCGCGACGGGGCTCGAAGAGATCCTCGTCGTGGAAGAGAAGCGGCAGATTCTCGAGTACGCACTCAAGGAAGAGCTTTACAACTGGCGCGAGGACGTGCGGCCAAAGGTGTTCGGAAAGTTTGACGAGCGTGGCAACCAGGGCGGTGAATGGTCGGTGCCGCAGGGGCAGTATCTGCTGCCTGCGCACTACGAGTTGTCGCCAGCACTGATCGCCAAGGCCATCGCCAGGCGGCTGGACACATTCGATCTACCTGCTGACGTGCGCAGCCGCATCGCTGCCCGTGTGGCGTTGATCGAAGCGAAGGAGCGCGAAGCCGCCAAGCCGCGCCTTTCCGTGGAGCGCAAGCCGTGGTTCTGTTCGGGTTGCCCGCACAACACGTCGACCCGCGTGCCCGAGGGCTCGCGTGCGCTCGCTGGTATCGGCTGCCACTACATGGCGATGTGGATGGATCGCAATACCGATACGTTCAGTCAGATGGGCGGCGAGGGGGTGGCGTGGATCGGCCAGACGCCGTTCACCGACGAGAAGCATGTCTTCGTGAATCTTGGCGACGGCACGTATTTCCACTCGGGCCTGCTCGCAATTCGTGCGTCCGTCGCGGCGAAGGTGAACATCACCTACAAGATCCTGTTCAACGACGCCGTTGCCATGACGGGCGGGCAGCCCGTGGACGGCGTGTTGACCGTGCCGCAGATCACGCATCAGGTGAAGGCCGAAGGCGTGCGCGAGATCGTAATCGTCACCGACGAGCCAGAGAAGTACGCGAAGACCGATGCGCTGGCTGCGGGCGTGACCGTGCATCATCGCGATGAACTCGATGCCGTGCAGAAGCGGCTGCGTGAAGTGGAAGGCGCGACGATCCTGATCTACGACCAGACCTGCGCCACGGAGAAGCGGCGCCGTCGCAAGCAGGGCAAGTATCCCGATCCCGCACGTCGGGCCTTCATCAACGACGCTGTGTGCGAAGGCTGCGGCGACTGCTCGGTCAAGTCGAACTGCCTGTCCGTGGAGCCGCTGGCGACGCCGCTGGGCACGAAGCGCGTCATCAACCAGTCGTCGTGCAACAAGGACTTTTCATGCGTCAACGGTTTCTGCCCGAGCTTTGTCACGGCAGAAGGCGCACAGGTGCGCAAGCCGGCAGCCCAAGGCGGGAAGGGCGGTACCGGACTTGAGGCCACACTACCGCTGCCGTACTTCGCACCGCTTGAAAGCCACTACGGCATCCTTGTCACAGGGATCGGTGGCACTGGCGTGGTCACGATAGGCGGGCTGCTGGGCATGGCGGCGCACCTCGAACGAAAGGGCGTCACGGTGCTTGACATGGCTGGCCTGGCGCAGAAGGGCGGTGCAGTGCTGAGCCATGTCCAACTGGCGCCGTCGCCTGAAGCACTGCACGCCACGCGCATTGCCACCGGCGAAGCGCGGCTCGTCATCGGTTGCGATGCCATCGTGTCGGCTTCCGCCGAGGTACTTTCCAAGGTCCAGAACGGTCGCACGGCTGCCGCGATCAACAGCGCGCAGACGCCTACCGCCGAGTTCCTGGCGAACCCCAAGTGGTCGTTCCCCGACACGTCCGCGGAAAACGACATCCGCGCCAGCGTGGGCGAGGCGTGCCAGTTCCTCGACGCGAACGCGTGGGCGTTGAAGCTGCTCGGCGATGCGATCTATTCGAACCCGCTGCTGCTTGGCTATGCATGGCAGCGTGGCTGGGTGCCGCTGTCGCTGGAAAGCCTGACGCGAGCCATCGAACTGAACGGGGTCTCCGTCGACCGCAACAAGCAGGCCTTCACATGGGGCCGCGCGCTGGCGCACCTTGGCGAAGATGCGGTGCAGGCGATGCTGGGCAAGAACACCACTGGTCAGGAGGTGGTCGCCATGCCGGAAACGCTCGACAGCACGATCCGCCACCGTGCAACAATGTTGACCGACTATCAGAACGCTGCCTATGCGAAGCGGTACACCGACGCCGTTGCCAGGGTGCGCGCGGTTGAAGATGCCATCGGCAGCCCCTCCAAAAGGCCTCTGACCGAAGCGGTGGCGAAGCATCTCGCCAAGTTGATGGCCTACAAGGACGAGTACGAAGTGGCGCGGCTTCACGCCGATCCGGCCTTCCTCGACAAACTGCGTGCGCAGTTCGAGGGCGAGCCCGGCCGTGACTATCAGCTCAACTTCTGGCTGGCGCCGCCGAGCCTCACGGGACGGGAACCGGGCACGCCGAAGAAGCGCCGCTTCGGTCCGCACATGATGACGGTGTTCAAAGTGCTGGCAAAACTCAAGGGCCTGCGCGGCACGGCGTTCGACCCATTCGGCCGAACGGAAGAGCGCCGCGTGGAACGCGCGTTGGTGGCGGAGTATTTCGCACTGGTTGAAGAGTTTACGCGCACCCTGACTGCGGAGCGACTGAGCGTGGCGATCGATCTCGCCAGCCTTCCCGACGATATCCGGGGCTACGGGCATGTGAAGGAGGCGTCGATCGCGCGTGTGGCCACAAAGCGCGCCGAACTGATGGCGGCCTATCGGACTGGTGGGCTATCCGAGCCGGCAGACGCCATGGCCGCCGGTGTGGCGTAAGACATCAGCATGGATACCACGCAGCTTCTCCACCTGATACGAGCCTCTGCTGGACGACTCCGGCGTGAAACGCGGTCAGCCAACGGGAACACGGACATGCTGGAGCACGCATTGGGTTCTCTGCTGGTGAACGCATTGCTTACACGATCGGCCACCGACGTGGCTGTCGTTCTCGGCAGTGCGGCCGAGTTGCAGTGGTATCCGGACGACGCGCTGCTCAACTGGGCCAAGGAGGTACTGGGACAGGACAACCTCCACTGTCGCGGCGTGTACTGGGCAGTGCGGCACCGATGCAGCCGGACGGGAAAGCCGGCAAACAGATTTGGGGCTCCGGCCTGCCGCGAACGCCATGACGGCAGCGTTTGCCCGCATCAGGTCCCGGTAGCAGCATGAAGCGTTCTTGGTGAGGAACAGGAGTGAGCATGGAACATTTTGATGGCGGCATCCCCCGGAC
This sequence comes from Cupriavidus agavae, assembly GCF_004217045.1. GTDB lineage: Bacteria > Pseudomonadota > Gammaproteobacteria > Burkholderiales > Burkholderiaceae > Cupriavidus > Cupriavidus agavae. The sequence goes on along the minus strand of NZ_SGXM01000001.1, from coordinate 1,706,054 downwards.
GGTGAAGATCGTTGAAGTGGGTCCCCGAGATGGCTTGCAGAACGAGAAAGCGCTCGTACCCACCAACGTGAAGATCGCGTTGATCGAACGACTGGCCAATGCCGGCCTGGCGACGATCGAAGCGACCGCCTTCGTCTCGCCAAAGTGGGTGCCGCAGATGGCTGACAACGCCGATGTGTTGCAAGGCATCGTTCGAAAGCCCGACGTCCGCTATGCGGCGCTTACACCAAACATGAAAGGCTATGAGGCAGCCCGCGATGGCGGCGCCGATGAGGTAGCCATCTTCGCTGCGGCCTCCGAGGCCTTCTCGCAGAAGAACATCAATTGTTCGATCGCCGAGAGTCTCGCGCGCTTTGAACCGGTGCTGGCCGCCGCGCATGCGGATGGCGTGCCGGTGCGAGGGTATGTGTCGTGCGTGGTGGGCTGCCCGTATGACGGCGATGTACCCACCGAGAAAGTTGCCAGCGTGGCCAGTGCCCTGATCGAGATGGGATGCTACGAAGTGTCCTTAGGCGACACCATCGGCGTGGGAACGCCGGTGAAGGTGCAGCGCATGTTGCAGCAGGTGGCCAGGCGTGTGCCGATGGGAAAACTGGCCGGCCACTTCCATGACACGTATGGCATGGCGATCGCCAATATCCACGCTTCGCTTCAACTCGGGATGGCGACTTTCGATTCGTCAGTGGCAGGACTCGGCGGCTGTCCCTATGCGCAAGGTGCTTCCGGCAATGTCGCCACGGAGGACGTGATCTACCTGCTCGACGCGCTCGGTGTGGAAACGGGTGTCGATATGGCTCCGCTGCTTGCCGCCAGTCAGTTCATTTCTTCGTACCTTGGCCGACCAGCAGCGTCGAAGGTGGCCCGCGCGCTGCAATCGAGTACACGGGGTTGAAGATGGTATGCGTTCGTCGGATACCAGAAGTCTGAATTGATGATTTTGCAATAACGCCTACCCCTCATAGACTCGATACAACGTCATCCGCATATCCATACTGGATGCGAAATAAAACTGGAGACCCCCACCATGTATGAACTTCCTGGCCTGAGATTCGACCTTGGCGAAGACATCGAGATGCTGCGCGAATCGGTGCGCAACTGGGCCCAGGCCGAACTGGCGCCGCGCGCCGGCGAGATCGACCGCACCGACCAGTTTCCGATGGACGCCTGGAAGAAGATGGGCGACCTTGGCGTGCTCGGCATCACCGTGGCTGAAGAATACGGCGGCGCCAACATGGGCTACCTCGCGCACATGATCGCGATGGAGGAGATCAGCCGCGCATCGGCATCGGTCGGACTGTCTTATGGGGCACATTCGAACCTGTGCGTGAACCAGATCCACCGCAACGGCACCGACGCCCAGAAAGCGAAGTACCTGCCGAAGCTGGTGTCGGGCGAGTGGATCGGTGCGCTGGCCATGAGCGAGCCGAACGCCGGGTCGGACGTGGTCAGCATGAAGCTGCGCGCGGACTTCAAGGGCGACCGCTACGTGCTGAACGGCACCAAGATGTGGATCACCAACGGTCCTGACTGCGACGTGCTGGTGGTCTACGCCAAGACAGAGCCGGACCTCGGCGCGCGCGGCATGACCGCGTTCATCGTCGAGAAGGGCATGAAGGGGTTCTCGGTGGCGCAGAAGCTGGACAAGCTCGGCATGCGCGGCTCGCACACCGGTGAACTGGTGTTCCAGGACGTGGAAGTGCCCGTCGAGAACATCCTCGGCGCGGAAAACAGCGGCGCCAAGGTGCTGATGAGCGGGCTGGACTACGAGCGCGCCGTGCTGTCGGGCGGCCCGGTCGGCATCATGCAGGCCTGCATGGACGTGGTCACGCCGTACATCCACGACCGCAAGCAGTTTGGCCAGAGCATCGGCGAATTCCAGCTCATTCAGGGCAAGGTCGCCGATATGTACACCACGCTGCAGGCCGCGCGCAGCTACCTGTACACGGTGGGCAAGAACCTCGATTCGCTGGACACCGATCATGTGCGCCAGGTGCGCAAGGACTGCGCGGCAGTGATCCTGTACACCGCCGAGAAGGCCACGTGGATGGCCGGCGAATCGGTGCAGATCCTGGGCGGCAACGGCTATATCAACGAGTATCCGGTGGGCCGGTTGTGGCGTGACGCCAAGCTGTACGAGATCGGCGCGGGCACTTCGGAAATCCGCCGCATGCTGATCGGCCGCGAATTGTTCGCGGAAACGATGTAAGCGGGGACAGCAGCCATGCCAAGAATCGAGACCAAACTCAACGCACGCTCGGAGGCCTTCAAGGCGAATGCCGAGACCATGCAGTTGCTTGTGCGCGACCTTGAAAAGAAGGTCGCCAAACTGGCCGAAGGCGGTGGAGAGGCCGCACGCGACAAGCACCTGTCGCGCGGCAAGCTGCTGCCGCGTGATCGCGTGCAGCAGTTACTTGACCCCGGTACGCCGTTCCTCGAACTGTCGCAACTGGCGGCTTACGACATGTACGACAATGCCGCGCCCGGCGCCGGCATCATCACCGGCATCGGCCGCGTGGCAGGGCAGGAATGCGTGATCGTCTGCAACGACGCCACGGTCAAGGGCGGCACGTACTACCCGATGACGGTCAAGAAACATATCCGCGCGCAGGAGATCGCCGAGCAGAACAACCTGCCGTGCATCTACCTCGTGGATTCGGGTGGCGCGAACCTGCCGAACCAGGACGATGTGTTTCCCGATCGCGATCACTTCGGCCGCATCTTCTTCAACCAGGCGAATCTCTCCGCGCAGGGCATTCCGCAGATCGCCGTGGTGATGGGTTCGTGCACGGCGGGCGGTGCGTATGTGCCCGCGATGAGCGACGAGTCGATCATCGTCAAGAACCAGGGCACGATCTTCCTGGGTGGTCCGCCGCTGGTGAAGGCGGCTACCGGTGAAGAAGTCAGCGCGGAAGATCTCGGTGGCGCCGACGTGCACACACGCCTGTCGGGCGTGGCCGACTACTTCGCGCAGAACGATCATCACGCGCTCTCCCTCGCACGCAATATCGTGCAGCACCTGAACCGTCGCAAGCCCGACCAGATTCGTTTGCACGAACCGCAAGAGCCGCTGTATCCGGTAGAAGAACTGTATGGCGTGATTCCCACCGATACGCGCAAGCCGTACGACGTGCGCGAGGTCATCGCACGCATCGTCGATGGTTCCGAGTTCGACGAGTTCAAGGCGCGCTACGGCACCACGCTGGTCTGCGGCTTCGCGCGCATCTGGGGCTACCCCGTGGGCATCATCGCGAACAACGGCATCCTGTTCTCGGAGTCGGCGCTGAAGGGTGCGCACTTCATCGAACTGTGCTGCCAACGCAAGATTCCGCTGGTGTTCCTGCAGAACATCACGGGTTTCATGGTGGGCCGCAAGTACGAGAACGAAGGCATTGCGCGCAACGGCGCAAAGATGGTCACCGCTGTGGCGACGGCGCAGGTGCCGAAGTTCACGGTCATCATCGGCGGGTCGTTCGGCGCAGGCAACTACGGCATGTGTGGCCGCGCGTATTCGCCGCGTTTCCTGTGGATGTGGCCGAACGCGCGGATTTCGGTGATGGGTGGCGAGCAGGCCGCGAGTGTGCTCGCGACGGTGCGCCGCGATGGTATCGAGGCCAAGGGTGGGAAGTGGAGCGCTGACGAGGAAGAAGCGTTCAAGTCCCCGATCCGCGAGCAGTATGAACACCAGGGTCATCCGTATTTTGCGAGCGCGCGGCTCTGGGACGATGGCGTCATCGATCCCGCGCAGACGCGCACCGTGCTGGGCCTGGGATTGTCAGCGAGCCTCAATGCGCCGATTGGCGACATGAAGTTCGGCGTCTTCCGCATGTAAAGGAACAATCATGTTCAACAAGATCCTGATCGCCAACCGTGGCGAGATTGCCTGCCGCGTAGCGGCGACTTGCCGCCGCCTTGGCATTCGCACGGTGGCCGTGTATTCGGACGCAGACGCCGACGCACGGCATGTGGCGTTTTGCGACGAGGCCGTGCATATCGGCGGCCCGGCCGCACGCGACAGCTATCTGCGCGCGGACCACATCATCGAGATGGCGAAGGAAACCGGCGCCCAGGCCATTCACCCGGGCTACGGCTTTCTTTCGGAGAACGAGGACTTTGCCCGTGCCTGCGCGGAAGCGGGACTCGTCTTCATCGGCCCGCCGGCCGAGGCCATCCACGCGATGGGCAGCAAGAGTGCGGCCAAGCAGTTGATGGAGAAGGCTGCGGTGCCGCTGGTGCCCGGCTATCACGGCGAGGATCAGGATGCGGCACTGCTGCGGCGCGAGGCCGATCGCATCGGCTATCCGGTGCTGCTCAAGGCCAGTGCCGGAGGCGGCGGCAAGGGCATGCGCGTGGTGGAGGCGGGCGAGGGCTTCGAGGCCGCGCTGGCCTCGGTCAAGCGCGAGGCACTTGCCAGCTTCGGCGACGACAAGGTGCTCGTCGAGAAATACCTGACACGTCCGCGCCATATCGAGATCCAGGTCTTTGCCGATACGCTTGGCAACTGCGTCTACCTGTTCGAGCGCGACTGTTCGGTGCAGCGTCGCCATCAGAAAGTCCTGGAAGAAGCGCCCGCGCCGGGCATGACGGAAGAGCGTCGCCGCGCCATGGGCGAGGCCGCCGTGGCCGCGGCACGTGCCGTCGGCTATGTGGGTGCGGGCACGGTCGAGTTCATCGCCAATCAGGACGGCTCGTTCTACTTCATGGAGATGAACACGCGCCTGCAGGTGGAGCATCCGGTTACCGAGATGATCACGGGCCAGGATCTCGTGGAGTGGCAGTTGCGCGTCGCCTCGGGCGAGCCGCTGCCGCTGACGCAGGAGCAACTGAAGATCGACGGCCACGCGCTGGAAGCGCGGATCTACGCCGAAAACCCGGAGAAGGGTTTCCTGCCCTCTACCGGTACGCTGCGCTTCCTGCGCACGCCGCCGGCGGTGCAGTTCATGCGCGGCGGAGACTTTCACGGCCCTGCGGGCATCCGTATCGACGCCGGGGTGCGGGAGGGCGACACCATCAGCCCGTTCTATGACCCGATGATCGCCAAGCTGATCGTCTGGGGCCGTGATCGCGATGAAGCATTGCATCGCATGAGCCAGGCGCTCGCGCACTATCACGTCGTGGGGTTGTCGACGAACGTGGCGTTCTTGCAGCGGCTGCTGAAGTCCGAAGCGTTCCGCACGGCCGATCTGGATACGGGCCTGATCGAGCGCAACCAGACCGTGCTGTTCCCGCCGCAGAAATCGGTGGGCATCGAGGCCATCGCGCTGGCTGTGGCGGCGCTGCTGGAACGCGAGGCGCGCGAGCGCCGCATCGACGAAGCCGACCGTCATTCGCCGTGGACACACGCCAGCGGCTGGCGCCTCAACGGCTGCGATGCGCGCGCGCTGAACTTCCAGAGTGCCGGGCACAAGCTCGAAGTGGTGCTTAAAGGCGATACCCGCGACACGCGCCGCAGCACGCTGATCTGCGCGGACCAGGCCGCGCCGTTCGCCTACACATTCAACGCCGACGACATCCGCGTGGACCTGGGCACGCGCCGTACCCACGGGCAAGTACATCAAGACGGGGATACGGCGCACGTCTTCCAAGGCGGCGAGCACACGACGCTGGAATGGCTCGACCCGCTATCGCATGCCGGGGAAGACGAAGACGAAGGCGGCAAGCTGACCGCGCCAATGCCTGGCAAGGTCATTGCCGTCATGGTCGAACCAGGCAGCCAGGTCACGCGGGGCATGCCGCTATTGGTGATGGAGGCGATGAAGATGGAGCACACCATCACTGCCCCGAACGACGGGAGGGTCGGCGAGATTCTCTATGGCAGCGGCGAGCAGGTCGCGGAAGGTGCCCAACTGTTATCGCTTTTGGTGGAGGCGGCTGCCGCGTCAGCGTCTGCGGAAGCAGTCGCGTAGAGACTTCGCAGCCAATCCTGTTCAAAGGCTAGGTATCAGGCACGCGTTCATTTTGTGACCATTCTCCGGATACGGAAGCATCCGAAGGTGTCGGCATTGCCGACTTCGCCAGTGTGGTTGTAGAAGATTGCGCGGATGGCCGCCCCCGGGGCACTGGAAGCCAACAGGGTGTGACTATGGCGCCCAGACGCCGGTGGCTGGTGACGCTCACCAACCGGCGTCGACCTTACGAGCCGCCATCTTCAGATGCACTGTCCCCCAGACACTTCGATCCGTTGCGCATTAACCCATCGGTTGTCGTCTGAAAGCAGGCGGGCGATCATGGCGCCGATATCGTCGGGCACGCCGACGCGTCCCAGTGCGGTCATGGTGGCGAAGGACTGGTTGAGTTCGGCGTTGTCCCGCACCGCGCCGCCACCGAAATCGGTTTCGATGGCGCCCGGGGCGACGGTGTTGACACGGATTCCGCGCGAGCCCAGTTCCTTGGCCATGTAGACGGACAGCACTTCGATCGCGCCCTTCACTGCGGCATAGGCGCCGTATCCAGGATAGCTAATGCGGGTTAGCCCCGATGAAAGGTTGACGATGCTACCGCCGTCCGTGATGAGTGGAGCCAGTGCCTGCGTCAGGAAAAACACTCCCTTGAAGTGGACGTCCACCAGCCGGTCAAACTGTGCTTCGGTGGTCTCTCCGATCATCGCGTAGTCGCCATGGCCGGCGTTGTTGACGAGACTATCGAAGGTCGGCCGTCCCCAGTGCTGTTGCAGGGCATGGCGCAGTTGCTCGGCGAAAGCACCAAAAACGCCGACGCTTCCGGCGTCGAGCCGAAATGCCACTGCTTTGCGGCCCATGGCCTCGATCTCCTCCACTACGGCCTTGGCTTCCTCCTCGCGGCTCTGGTAAGTGATGACAACATCCCCGCCTTGACGGGCGATGCTCAATGCAGTGTTGCGGCCCAGGCCGCGGCTTGCGCCGGTAACAAGGGTGATGCGGGTCATGATTGGCTACTTTCTTCGGGGTGGATTGACGGGAATCAGTATCGAATGGCGCGGCGCTGGCGAGTTGTCTGAAGCTCCGTGTTTCTTGCCTGATCCTGCAAATTCGATGCGTAGGCGCACGGCACGGTGTAATCTTCCGGGCATGGAATCCAGACTGCTTTCCGCCGCCAAGCGCCATGTCGATGCCCTCGCCTCCGGAGTAATGGCGAAGCCCATTCCAGGCCTCACCATCGTGCATGCCGCATCGCCAAGCCCGCTTCTCTACTCGATATCACGGCCCATGATCTGCATGGTGCAACAGGGTGGCAAGCGGGTGACAATGGGCACCGAGGATTTCGATTTCGCCGCCGGCGAATCGCTGCTGATTACGGCGGACGTGCCTACCGTCAGTCAGATCACGAAGGCGAGCATTGCCGCACCCTACCTGTCGGTTTGCATGGAGCTCGATGCAGGGCTCGTTGCCGCGCTGAGCGAGGAAATCGGTGTGGTAGGGGAGGTCGACGAAAAGCCTGTGCGCGTGGACCCGGCGGACGCCGAAGTTGCCGATGCGCTGCTGCGGCTGGTCCGGTTGCTCGACCGTCCGATGGCGGCGGAGATCTTGCAGGGCTCATTGGTGCGCGAATTGCATTATTGGCTGTTGATGGGCCGCCATGGCTCGGCACTGCGCAAGCTAGCCAAAGCGAACGGAAATGCCCAACGGGTGGCTCGCGCCGTGGCAATGATTCGCGCTGAATTCGACAAGCCCCTTACGGTCGAGCGCCTCGCCGCAGTGGCGGGTATGAGCCAGAGCGCCTTCCACCAGCACTTCCTGACGGTGACCTCTTTGACACCGCTGCAGTTCCAGAAGCATCTTCGGCTCGTGGAGGCTCGACGGCTGATGCAAGCCGAAGGCGCCACTGCGAGCCGCGCAGCGTTTGCCGTCGGCTATGAAAGCGTGCCGCAATTCACGCGCGAATATGGCCGCATGTTCGGCCAGTCGCCGGCGCGCGACGCGCGTTTCGGCCGCAAAACGGAGTGTGAAAGTAGCGCGTCCGCTGCAAGGTAGCTTATCAGGCTATCGCGGCTTTGCTAACTGAGGACGTTGCCGCCCCTACGGCCAATGCCTCCAGAATGCCGTTACGCTTTAGCCTTGTGCGGAGCCTTCGCTTTGGAAGCTATCGTGCGACTCCTGGATGGCTTCGATTTCGCGTGTTGGGCCACATGATCGATCTGGGTGCTGATGCCGGCAAGCAAAGTGTCGAGACCAACAGCAAATCGCCCATCGAAGTCTTCGGAAAAAATTGCGTGACGTGCGGCCCAGTTCTGCGGGTACTTTAATTTCGCCAATTCAAAGAAGGCTGTCTTGCGAGTGTCCAGGTCAGGTACTCCTTCAGGGCCAAGTGCCTGTTCTTCGGTCACGAACCCCAAGACGTAGTAGGCAATACTAAAACTGAGCGTCGCAGCCCGACCGGAGGGGAAGCCTGCCTTGACAAGCGCATCGATCATGTTTTCGCTGATGCGCAGCATGTTGTCCGTGACAACGTAGGTACCGGCAAACACGCGGGCACCGTCGCGACGCTTCAGCAACGCTTGGCGCAACTCCCCAGCAATCTGGCGCATGCGGTTATCCCAGGGCTGGTTGTCATCAGCAACAGTGACGGCGACAGATTCCACGAGGGCATCGGCCATGCCGTCTAGCAATGCGCTTTTGCTCTCAAAATGCCAATACAGCGAAGGGGCTTGAATCTGCAGCGCCTGGGCAAGCTTGCGCATGGTCAGCCCCTCCAGGCCTTCCTCCTCCAACAGCGTCAATGCTGCGTCAATCACTTGATTTCGCTGAATTCTCGGGGCTTTCATCGGTGCAGGTTTTAGTGGAAGCTCTTAAAAACTAACGTCGTTAGTGTAGCATTTCGCGCATCACGACCATTGTTTGAGAACGTGTTCCGCTAACCGCCGCCATTGGCATGCCGCCGCAAGCCGTCCGATTCGTTTGCCAGCGGTTGGCAGACGTGAGGTAGGATGGCTTGCGCTCGGGTACGTCAGAATCTGTGCCGCACGCCAATTGACACACCCATCATCGACGAGTTGCCGTTGCCACGCGCATAGCTGTTACCCAGCGCAAGGCTAACCGCATTTGCAATCAACGCCGAGTCGAGCCCCAACCCTGCATGCTTGGCATAGGCGACCGACAGGTACACGTCCGTTCGCTTCGAGAAGTTGTAATCGGCAATCAGGTTCACCTGCCAGGGATTCGCAACGCTCGTGTTGCCGAATACGTTGCGAACCTTGTCATAGTCGTACTCGAGCATCAGACTAAACGCCGGCGTTACCTGATAGATGCCACCGAACCAGAAGAAATCATCGCGTCCGATCGTGGCTCCCGATGGCATCTTGTTTTGCCCCCATCGATAGCCGCCCATCACGCGTCCCCACGGGAAACTGTAACTGACGGCCGCCGTGGCTTTCTTGAAACTGCCACTGCTCGTGCTACTTGTCGTGCCAATGGAGGGATTGAACTGGTCGTACGCGATCGCTGCCCACAGCGAACCACCGGTATAGGACAGCGATGCGCCATAGGCGCTGTCTCTTCGCGCCTGGCTTGGCACTTCGCCATTCCCGCCGATCGCCAGGCCGGACTCCACGGTCTGCGGCAGCGCCAAGCCGGTGCCGAAGGAATAGTGCGCCACACCCGTGAAATTCGTCACGTTCAAGGTGTACTTGAGCGTGTTGTCCTCACGGAAGTTTGAACCGGTAAAAAGCGTGATTGGTTCGTATTGCGTGGCAAAGTACGTCGGCACAAAGTTGACAATGCTGTCGAACAATGAGGTGTACTGACGTCCAAGGCTGATCTGGCCATAGGTCGCATGCTTTATCCCCACAAAGGCCTGCCGACCGAATAGTCGGCCCGACTGCTGCACCGTACCGGCATCGCCGTTAAATCCATTTTCGAGCACAAACACGGCTTGCATTTCTGCGCCGAGGTCTTCCACACCGCGGATACCCCAGCGAGACCCGGAAAAGCCGCCTGAGTTCGCGCGAACAACATCATGCCCAGGCCCAGGATTAAATCCATTGGCCGCTGTCGGCACCGCGCCCACGTGGTTCACATACTCGATGTTGGCATCGACCACGCCGTAAAGTGTAATGCTCGACTGTGCCAGTGCGGAACCCGAGCACGCGGCCAGGGCAACTGCTGCAAAACGATTCAATTTCACCACTGTCTCCTTTGTTGTCGTGATACATCTGGCTTGCAGTCAGCGTCAGCATCGTCTTCGGGACGAGCGCGGGTGCACGGCGCCAGAACTGAGGCCAGTTCGTCGGCGTTACCTTTTGGCGCGAACCGGTGAGACTAGATTCCGATCACCAGGAGGACGTACTCGGCCAAGATCCGCATACGCCGTTAGGTGAGGCCGAGGAAGAACGTTGGCAGGTTTGTGGTGTCTGCCGGCGTTGCGCGCGCCGGGTCCTTGGCGGTGAGTTAAGCTGCCGGAGGTCAAGGTTGTTGATCAAGCGTCGACCTGTGACGACCCGGCGCACTTGCCGTTGTGGTTGAACCGCTCTCGCGGCTGGGGCCGACCTGGACCCACGCCATCCCGGTGCGAATCCATTGCGACGCCGGCTTTCGTTACACGATCAGGTTGTCGCGACGACTTGCACTTCAACGAGAAAGCCGGGGGCAAACAGCGACTGAACGCCGACGACGGTACTCGCGGGTGGAACGGACCCGGTGGGGCGGATCGCCGCAAGCGCGGCGACGAGTTGGCCTGCGTTATCGGGGGAATAGTTGACCAGGTAGATCACCTCGTTCACGATCTTCTCCCGCGACGAACCTGCGGCCTGAAGAACGACGTCGATATTGGCGTAAGCCCGGAACAATTGGTCGAGCATGGTTCCGTCGATGAGCACACCGTTCTCATCCCACGAAAGCTGCCCGGAGGCATAGATCAATCCTGCCGGTTCGACCACGATTGCATGGGAGATCACGCTCTCGAGTTTCGGAAGTCCCGGGGGATTGATGCAGCGCACATTGCCTTTCATCAGTTCAACTCCGTTTGTACTTCGTCAAGACGAACGTTAATGACTTGAATTTGCGTAAATTCCAGGAGACCATCGTTGCCAAGCTCCACGCCGAAACCGGACTGTTTTGCTCCCGCCTGAGGAATATTCGGCGCAAGGTCGAGATGCTGGTTGATCCAGACGCTGCCGCATACCAGTTGCTCGGCAACAGCACGTGCCCGGACCACATCGGAGGACCACACCGATGCACCAAGGCCATACTCGCTGGCATTTGCCCGCTGGATGGCGTCGTCCAGATCGGTATAGCGAATCAGCGGCAGCACGGGACCAAACTGCTCCTCGTCGACCAGGCGGGTCCCTTCCTCAATGTCGGCGACGATGGTGGGACGGATGAAGTAGCCGTCCCCATCATCGATTAGCCCGCCGCTGACAATTCTCCCTTTCGTCGCCGCCTCGGCCACGATGTGCTTGACTTTTTCGTACTGAGCGCGGTTCTGGAGAGGTCCCATGGTCGTCCGGCTGTCCAAGCCGTTACCGACCGTGACGCCAGCGGCAAGACCCGCGAGGGCGGTGCAAAGTTCGTCGTAGATGGATGCGTGGACGTACAGGCGCTTGATGGCAATGCACGCCTGGCCAGCATTGAAGAACGCGGCGCGGAATATGCCTTGGGCGATGTCAGCCGTTACGGCGTCATCCAGCACGATTGCCGGATCGTTTCCACCGAGCTCCAGCGTGACGCGCTTCAGCGTCTTCGCCGCATTTGCCATCACCGCGTATCCGGTGGTCGTCGACCCGGTAAACGACACCTTGGCGACATCCGGATGCGAAGTCAGAATTCCACCCAGGTCGTTTGCGTCCGTTATCACGTTGAGAACGCCGCCAGGAACCAGTTGCGCGACTAGCCGTGCAAACATCAACGTGGTGAGTGGCGTCGTCGCCGCCGGCTTCACGACTACGGTGTTGCCGGTCAGAAGCGCCCCGGGTACCTTGAAGGCCATCAGCAGCAGCGGAAAATTCCACGGTACGATGATTGCCACCACGCCCAGCGGGCGTCGATGCAGTTCGGCCCGTCGAATATCGCTGTGTTCCAGGGACGTCGTTGGCAACTCGGCCGCAGCGACATGCCGAAAGAACGTAGCGGTAGCCTGGACTTCCGCCATCGCGTCGGCAAGAGGTTTGCCCTGTTCCTGTGTGAGAAGACGGGCAAGTTGCTGCGCGTTCGTTTCAACCACATCGGCAATGTCGCGCAGGACGCTTCGCCGGTACGACAGATCGGTGCGCGACCACGTCGCAAACGCTGCCTTTGCACTTGCAATGGACTGGTCCACTTGAGCAGCCGATGCGCGCGGTGCGACGGCCAGGACTCCGCCTGTGGCGGGATTTACCACGTCCATCGAGTCCGCGCCCCGAACTAGGGTCCCGCCAATTAGCATCGTGTCAGGAAAGTCCACCGGGCCGTTGCCGGCTTCACCGCCAGGAGTCAGGAGGGTGGACATCAGAGTACCTCCGGCGCGGAGGCGGCGATTTTTGCGAACATGGCGTTGCCTGCTTTGGCCAATTCACCTTTCAATGTGGCTGTGTCAGTACTCTCGCTCGCCCACGCAAGATACCCGTCCGGGCGTACCAGCATGGCGGTGAGATTGGACCAGGCGGCAGGAGTATCGGCGCTTGATGGACCGCAATGCGCGGTTACATGCATCCCGGCATGACCACCGAGATCGCCGGCGCGAAGAGGGCTGGAGAACTCCGCATCCGTCCGCATATCGATCAGGGCATAGCGACCTGCGTGGAGCGTTTCAAAGGGGCGCCCACCGGGGCGTTGGAACGCCAGGTTCGGAACACGCTGGCCGACCAGAGGGTGAGCCGATGGATCGGCGGATGGGTATGCCACCGCCAAGCCAGTCAGCCGCTTGACGAGGCTCATCTCGAGCTCCGGATTGTCTAGGATCAGCTTCTGCAGCAAGGACCGAAGATCTCGACATTCATTCGTGAATACGCTCATCAGCAACGTCTGCGCCTGCGTGTGTTCAAGAAGAGCTTCACCGACCGGATGCCGTTCCGTGTGGTAGCTGTCGAGCAACCCTTGTGGTGCCCAGCCGTTAATGGTTGCGGCAAGTTTCCATCCAAGATTCATGGCGTCCTGAATCCCAACATTGAGTCCGACGCCACCAGCAGGGAAATGCTGGTGAGCGGCATCGCCAGCCAGTAGAACGCGTCCTTTTCGGTATGTCGCCGCCTGCCGGGCCGTATTGCTATAGCGAGCAAGCCACGCAGGGCTGTGCATTCCGTAGTCAGTCCCCATGATCGCGATGGTCTTCTCCCGCAACTCCTCGAGTGTAAAATCGCCGGGATGCTTGGATTGGACGTCATCGGGCGAAATTCCGGCAAGCCTGTGAAGCTTGTCAGTCAGTTTGACGACCGCCATCGTGCCGTCGGACGTCCACTTGTTGAAAGCAACGTCGGTAGGCGGCGAGTCCAGAATGACGTCACCCAACCAGCCGTACACGGTGGGGTCCGTTCCGGGGAAGGCAATGCCGGCGCAATTGCGTACCGTGCTTCGCACGCCATCGCAACCAACCAGGTATTGGGCTTCCACCTGATATGACCCCGTAGGACCCTGCACCGCTACCGTGACCGCGGAGTCGTTTTCCGTGAATGACTCGACCCGATGCCCACGACGGATCTCGGCGCCGAGTTCGCGTGCACGCTGTTGCAGCAACTCGGTGGTTCTGGCTTGAAGAATGGCCAGTGTGAAGGGGTAGGTAGATTCAAGTGGACTAAAGTTGAGTCGATAGTCCAAAAGTGCGAAGTGGCCGGCCGGGATCGCAACGCCTTCTTGAAGAAACGTTGTCTCCATGCCTCGGGACGCAAAGGTCTCGATAGTGCGTGGGTGTACGGTCAAGGCGCGCGACTGCGGATCAATCGATTCGCTTTGATCCAGCAGAAGAGTCGAGACGCCAGCAAGTTGCAACTCACCGGCGAGCCAGCATCCAACTGGGCCGGCGCCGGAAATGACAGCCTGATATTTCATGTGCATCCTTTCATTGTTCAATGATGGGTCGGGACACTGGACGTCCTCGTACCCAGGGTCTTTCATGCGGACATCGGTTTCATGGTTGCGAGGGGGATGCGGTCGTCACAAACTTTTGCTCACGTGACGATGCTGAGCGCCGTTGCGGAGTGCTCGTCGCGCGAACATCGCAAAACTCGACTGGACGATGTCGGGACGAAGCAGAAAGTCATGAGACTCTTGCGCTAGCTCGGGATCCAGCTCCGCAATCGGCCTCCCCGTCGACTCCGCCAGTAGTTGTAGTTGGGCAGCGTTCTCGATGAGCATCGACAGGTAAGCCGATTCCTCGATAGAGCCAGTCGCGCAAAGGAACCCGTGGTGCGCAAGCAGCACGCTGCGTTTCCAACCGAGCGCTGCGGCGATGATTGCGCCTTCGCTATCAGCGATCGGCAGTCCGGCCCATTCGGACAGGAAGCCACAGTCGTTGAAGAACGGAGTCGCATCCATGTGGGCAACGCGCAGGGGACGCCCGGTCATCGACAACGCAGATACGTAAGGCGGATGCGTGTGGATGATGCAATTGACGTCCGGACGCTGGCGATATATCCATAGATGAAAGCGGATGGCCGGATTGGCAGCGCCACTGCCCTGGATAACGTTGATCGAATCGTCGATACGGATGATCTGGTCTGTGCCGACCTCGTCGAAGCCGACGGCCAACGGAGTGGTCAGGAACGATCCGTCGGAACGCCTTACCGTAATCTGTCCCGCGAGCGTGCGAGAGTGGCCTTCAAGCGCCAGCATCCGACATGCGAGCGCAGTCTTCTCTTCTTCCGTCCAATTGCCGAGTTGAAGGCCGCCTGCCAGCCGCCTGAGCGCTTCGTCCGTCAAGCTCTTACGGTCCTCATTTGTCATTCGTTCCACTTGTTGTCTCCCCGTCTCGGGTTCATCAATCGCTTGTCTTGCCCAGACCTTCACCGCATCACCGGGCGATCCGGATATCTTCACCCTAACGCTGTTAGTTTGGTTGAGCGAATGATACACTAACAGTGTTAGGTTTCAAGGACGATGGGCCCACGGAGTACCCGATCAACCGGAATTCCGGATGATTGGCGGCATTCACCGTGGGAGCGGGCGGCAAAAAAAACGCCGCTCGGACGACGTCTTTTGTTGGGCTTCTGACTGGAGAGACGATTGAGGATCGATACGACGGACTTCCCCCGGGTATGGTGGAGTGCCGAACATGCAGGCTCATGGGAGTCTGATCTCGACCAACTTCTACAGCGGGAAGGTCGATTCGTCTTGCTAACGAGGGATCCCGGCGGAGGCAGGGACGGCAAGCCAATCGATATGAAGCCCCTGGTTCTCTGGTTAAAGAAGAATCGTTCACTGCTGGTGCAGCATTGCGCAGGAAGTGTGGCGGTGGTCTCCAACAGGGCCGCGGCAGTCACGCTTCAACCGTTGCTCGTGCCCCTCGGCAAAGTCTTTGGCGTGCCGATGCGGGCTGTCACGCAGGACCAACTGGATGCCGAAATTGACCAGCTTCTGGCATTCAACTGGCCTTGACCCATGCGGAGGAAGTCGCGATTTGGGGGAGCGAAGTCGTTGCCACAGACGATGAGGGGATGCATGCCCATGCCCAAGGGCAACTCCTCTGGCCAATGACCGGGCCCATTCTTGTAGAAGTTGGGTGTCATCGCCATCTGCTGTCTGCGGCCATCGCACTTTGGATACCACCTCGGTTGCCCCACCGACTTCGGTACGGCAGTGGAGAGACCGTGGCCTGCCTGTCATTCCAACCGAACGAAGGCATCTTGACGCAAGGGCGTTGCGCACTATTGAACCTGTCGGCTCTCACGCAACAACTGATTCGCGGGTTTCGGCGGCGGTTGAACGACGGTCAGCTCATGAGCGAAGAGCACGGGCGGCGGTATAAACAGCTATTGCGAGACGAGTTGGGGATGGCAAGCGAAGTTGGCGCGTCCTTGCCGATACCTGTAGATCGACGCTTGCAGCGTCTCGTCTACCTTCTGTCTCGAGACCCTAGTATGCATCTGACCGCTCAGGCTTGGGGGCAACTCGTTGGTCTCAGTGAACGGAGTCTGATGCGCTTGTTCCGGCAGGAGACCGGCATGTCATTTGGTGAGTGGGCTCGAACATTTCGGATATCGTGTGCGGCCGCTTTGCTAGAGCAGGGTCTGTCGGTGGCGGATGTGGCGCACACCCTTGGATACGCGCACGCCTCTACGCTCAGCGCGTTGTTCCGCAAGGAACTGGGCGTGAGCCCAACCCAGTTCCTTGCACGGAACGCTGCTATGGTCTGGCCTAGAATCGTATAGTCGCCCCGGCCCCAAGCACTCGTCCCTGTCCCACTGTGACGATCGGTATCGCGTTCAAGCTCGATCCATAGGTGTAGTAGCGCTTGTCTGTCAGGTTACGGGCAAACAACGATACTTGTAGGGCGCCTCCTGGACTTTGCCAACTCAAGGCTGCGTTCGCAATGCTGTACGGTGCCATGGAGAACGAACGATCGACATCGGCAACCCTTGAGCTGACATAGCGATAGTCGGCGGCGATCGAAAAGGAGCCTGGGAGAGCGAAGGCCTGCGCAGGGAAGGCGTACTGAAGGGATGCGGTAGCCGTCCAGGACGGAATGTTTGGTACGCGGCTTGTCGCGAAGCTGTCATCGCGCAATTCGGCGTGTGTATAACCGACGCTACCTGACAACGTCAGCCCGCGCACTACCAGCGCTCGCGCCTGCAGTTCAAAGCCAGTCGTGCGATAGTCCTGATAGCTCGTTCTGAATGTAGCGGACGCTGGGTCGAGGTAGGTTAGTACGCCGTTCTTGATCTCATTGAGAAAGACGCCGCCATCGAGTTGGAGTCGCTTATCAAAGAGGTCGACTTTGGTCCCGAATTCATAAGTGATGCCGGTCGCAGCCGGATATGGATCCGCCAACGCGCCGTTGGCCGCAGTGCCATACAGGCTGTAGATCCGCATGGCGTGGCCGCGACTGACGGAGGCGTAGCTCATTAAGACGGGGCTCCACGTGTAGGCAAGAGACATTCTCCCTGTGAGATACGTCTGCGACGTGTCGCTGTGACCGGATGCACCTGGAAACCGCTGGATGTTGCGAACGTCCATGTCTATTGCATCATTGTTCAGCCGCCCCCCGAGGGAGAGCGACCATTGGTTGCCAAATGGAATCGTCGCATCGCCGAACATGGCGAAGCTGCGAGTTTTTAGGCGCGTATCGTGCCAGGTAGGGTTCTGTTGCAGTCCGTTCCCCCAATGTCGTTCTGCATCAGAGTAGCTCGCGCTACCACCAGCAACCCATCTCACCGGTCCACCAGCCAGAGAGTTCAACCGGATCTCCTGATAGTAGAGATTCTCTTTATCGTCGGTAAAACCGGGCGTACTGGTCAAGAATGCTGCGGGGATGCCGGCCTCCGCGTAGACAAGCGAATCTGTCGCATCGACATAGTTGGAGACGCGATTTTGCTGAAAGCTTGTGATGGATGTCAGTGTGGCCGAATCAAACGCATGCTCGATCTTAACGATTGTGCCGCCGCGCTGGGTGTCCTGCGTCGGCATTGTCATGGTGCCGCTGACTGGAAATCCGGACGAGTCCTTCAGCAGGAAAAAGGGCGCGTTCCCGCGGTCTTTGGCATAGAAGCCGGTTACCGAGACGGAGTTGGTCCCATCGTGCCAGCGCAGTCCACCCCTTGCGCCACGTACGTCGCGCTGGCCCAGCCTGTCTGTCGCCAGGCTATTGATGTCGCCGTTGGAATTGGCGACCTGAACAGCAAGGCGACCGTCCAGTGCATCCGGAATCAGGTTTCCACCCATCACCGCTTCGCCTAGTCGGTAGCCGTGCGAGCCGACCTCCGTCTTGACGTGAAAATCACGCTCACCGTCAGGCCGGTTGGTCGTGACATTGATTGCGCCGCCAAGGGCATTGCTGCCCCAGAGCGTTCCTTGGGGCCCTCGCAAGACTTCTACCTGGCGGACATCAAGAGTTGGGCTTGACAGCCCAAGCATGCTGGTCGGAACGCCGTCAATGTTGAAGGCAACAGTTCCGTCGGCATTGTTGACTGGCGCCCCCAGCGAGCTGATTCCGCGGACCGCAAAAAACCCCTGTGCGCCGCTCCACGTGTTCCACACAACATTCGCCGAGCCTTGCACGATCGCCGCCTGGGGATCCAGCGGCGCTGCGCCGAGGCTATCGCTGTCGATGACGGTCACGCTCTGGGGGACATCGAGAGGTGCTTCCTCTGACTTTCGCGCCGTGACGGTCATTGCCGGCAGTGTTGCCACATCGCCATTTCGCCCATCGCGATTTGTCGCCTGGTCCGCGCCCGGTTCTGCAAACGCCGGTAACGCTGAAAATGCGGCAATAACCATAGACGTGGCCCGCAGCTTTCGGCCGCGCGCGGCATTTTCTCTTCTCACTCTCATAAACGATTCGCATTATCAAATAGAGGGTGAGAATTTAAGGTGGGGTCTTACCGGAACGATACGCACGCCCCGCCAAGATACGAGCGAGAAGCCGCCAAAGTTCAACGCCATGTCGTGCACGTTCGCGGCGAGTTCCGCTAGGAGCGGATCTGGCTGAGAGCACCGGTTGATGACCAGTACTTTTGCCTAGCGCAGGCCCGCTCGCGATACACTGCGCTCGTCGGTATCTCCAAGTGGAGTGAGCGCCTTCAGCTAGCGATCGGCCCGGCTTTCTCTCAGAACCGGATGCCCCAGTCGTTCAATATACGCATCGCCCCACGCCTTCATTGCATCGAGCACGGGCGCTAGCGTCCTGCCGAATTCCGTCAGCGTGTACTCCACGCGCGGCGGTACCTCGGCAAACACTTCGCGAATCACGATCCCGTCCAGTTCCAGTTCGCGCAACTGCAGCGTCAATGACCGCTGGGTGACCGTTCCGATCAGGCGCCGGAGTTCGCCATACCGTTTGGTACCGTCCATCAGGTAGTGAACGATCAGCGGTTTCCATTTGCCGCCTGCCACATCGACGGTTGCTGTCACCGAGCACTGGTACGTGGTAACCGAAGAGGTCATTCCGACTCCCGTTTTCATTAGGATACTTTGTATCCCTATATATCAAAGATGTGCCGTCTTGTCCGAAAGCGATCTGCCGCGGATAGTGCAGGCTCGATTGTGCGTCGCAGTTCAAGGTGGGCCGCGACGTTCATGCAAGGAGTGAGATCGATGAAGGCGGCTTATTACGAACGACAGGGCAAGGCTTCGGAAGTGTTGAGGCTTGGCGAGTTTCCCGTTACACAACCAGGTGCCGGTGAGGTCCGCGTACGCATCCATGCTTCAGGGCTGAATCCCAGCGACATCAAGGCGCGAACAGGTTTCTCCGGCGGAATGAGTTTTCCACTGGTGGTTCCACATCAGGATGGCGCGGGCGTGATCGACGCGGTGGGGACCGGTGTGGATTCCGCTCGCATCGGCGAACGAGTGTGGCTGTTCGAAGCGCAGTACCTGCGCGCGTTTGGCACGGCTGCCGAGTTTGTCGTCGTGCCGTCGCAGCAAGCCGTCAGTTTGCCTGACAACGTGTCCTACGAGGTTGGTGCCTGTCTGGGCGTGCCTGCGCTCACCGCGCATCGTTGTCTGTTCGCTGACGGAGAAATCAAAGGGCGGGCCGTACTTGTCCACGGCGGCGCGGGAGCCGTAGGCACGGCAGCGATCCTGCTGGCGAAATGGGCCGGTGCCTGGGTCGCGACGACTGTTTCGACGCCCGGCCAGGCGGATGCGGCGCGCCGCGCCGGCGCGGACGTGGTTATCGATCGGTGGCGCGAGGATGTGACGACTGTTGTAAAAGCGGCAACCGGACAGCGCGGCGTTGACCGTATCGTGGATGTCAGCGTGAAGGAGAATCTGGAGATCGATATAGGGTGCCTGGCGAACGGCGGGGTTATCAGCGCCTATGCAATGGGCGCCTCTGACGATCAGTTGAGCGTTAACTTGCTCCGCGCCATGATCGCCGGATGCGGTTTCCGATTCGTCTACATCTACACAGTCCCCTTCACCGCAAAGTCCGCAGCCATCTCGGCGATCAGCCAATGCCTGGCCGAAGGTGCCTATTGTCCCACTATCGGACTGCATCTACCGCTCGACGCCATCGTCGCTGCGCATGAAGCGCAGGAGTCCGGACAGGTGATTGGCAAGATCATCATCAACTAGGCGTCCACGCTAACAGCCGGCAATTACACAGTTCGTCGGGAATCTGGCCGGAGCCACCGTCTGATTGCTAGAGCGAGGAGGAAGTTGCTCGCGAAGGTATTACCACAAAAGCTCCCTCTTTAGCGTGATACCGGCGACTCTATCTCCTCTTCACGGGCCCCATGAACCCCCAGTGTGCCGTGATGGGCATGCCTAACCTGATCGGGCAGACCTCGCCGATCGGCTCATCACAAACGGTAGTGAGCGCGCGGATCATCCCGTGCCCTCTTCGCATCGTCGCACCGGACGACCGTCGACCCTGCGGCAAAGAGGGTAGAGTAGTAGCGGATGTGTTGTATGGTCATCCATCGTGAATCTCCTTGGCAGAAGGGGATTGCAACATGTGGTGGCCGGAGATCTCCATGGATCAGGGAATTGCTGATCCTTATGGGGCCGAGACGCATACCGCCTTCCCGAGGAGAGCAAGCGTACCCCCACGATTTTCGTGTGGGGCTGGCTGATTCACTACTGCGCACAGGTCGGCCCACAAAGAGAACAAGCCTGCGGGGTCGAACTGCTGGGGATTTTCGAATTGGGCGGCGATATCCTGCGTGAACAAATCCCTGTTAGAGAGGAGGCTCTAATACTTTTTTGTCCCTGCTCGCAATGGGGGGAAAGATATCCCGTAGCCACATCGCGACACCTTTTCTTGTAACGCTTACATAACGTCATGGCGTGATCTACCATCGCCACGGCTGCGATTTGTAGCCAAAACAATACAAACAAAGGTAGACCCATGCAGTCCAAAATTAGTCGTGGAATCCGGCGCCCAGGGGTGTGCGCACCGCAAGTTTCTTCCATCACGGTGGCCGTCGCATTGCTTTTTCCGGTCGGCGCATCGGCGGCTGAATACACCGCCTCCAATCTGGCCGAGTTGCAAGCGGCGGTGGCCGCCGCAAATGCCGATGGCGACGCGAATGCCATCATCCGTCTGACCGGAAGCTTTACGTTGAACACTACGCTGACCGGCGTACCGACACCGACCAAGCCGATCACCCTTGATACCGATGGTTTCGTCCTGACCAAGGACGTGCCCCTCGGCACCTTTGGTACGTCTGCCACGGGACCATGGACTTTCAATGGAACCTACGTGGCTACGGCGGGCACCAACGCCAATACCGCGCTCGCCCTCAGTGCCGGTGGACTTGCAATCTTCAATGGCGTCGCTACGGGCGGGGACTCCACCGCCGCCGGCGCGGCAGCCGGGGTTGCCATCTCGGTGTTCCCTAACACGGACCTCATCAACAACGGCTCGATCAAGGGCGGCAATGCGACTGTTGCTGGCGCGAACGGTGCTGCCGGCGTCAATCTGTCCGTCGGCGCGACACTTGTGAACTCGGCGACCGGGCTGATCGTGGGCGGCGACGGAATGGGCGGCTCGGTAGGCAACGGCGTGGCGTTCACCAACACCGTCAATGGGAGTCTTGTGAATCAAGGCACCATTCGTGGCGGCACCGATCTTTCCGGTACTACACCCGGTGGCGCGGGCGTTCGGCTGACCGTCGGCACGGCAACCATACAAAACTCCGGGCTGATCGAAGGCGGTACGGGCAACGCCGCAATCATTTCCGGCTCCAGCGCGGGCACGTTTACTGTCACGAACTCCGGCACCCTCCGTGCCGGTACCGGATACGCCAATGCCGTCGAGTTCGCCACTGGCACGGGCTCCCTCACGCTCGAACTACAAGCCGGTTCCAATATCGTCGGCAACGTCGTGTCCCATAGCGGCGCGACCAACGACACCTTCCGCCTCGGCGGCGACACCAACAGCGTGTTCGATGTCTCCGCCATCGGCGATACCGCGCAGTACCGCTACTTCGACAATTTCACGAAGACCGGCGCCAGCACCTGGGCGCTGATCGGCACCGGTACGGTCGCCGCGCCGTGGACGGTAGACCAAGGCACGTTGCAGATCGGCAATGGCGGCACCAGCGGCAGCCTCGCCGGCAACGTGGTGGTCAACACCGGCGCCACTCTCGCCTTCAATCGTTCCGATGCCTATACGTATGGCGGTATCGTCTCGGGCGCAGGCGGTCTGGCACAGAACGGCACGGGCACCACGGTGCTGACGGCAGCCAGCACGTACACGGGTCCGACTACGATCAACCTCGGCACGCTGGCCATCGATGGCTCTATCACGAGCCCGGTCACCGTAAACGCCGCCGGTACGTTGTCGGGCGCCGGCACGATCTTCGGCGATGTTACGAACACGGGCACGGTCACGCCGGGCGGCGGCTCGGGCGTGCTGACCGTCGCCGGCAACTACATCGGCAATGGCGGCTTGGTGCGCGTGAACACCGTGTTTGGCGGCGATACCTCGGCCACGGGACGACTGGTGGTGACGGGCGACACCTCGGGCACCAGCCAGATCCGTGCGGTCAATGTCGGCGGCTCGGGTGCAGCGACTGTCGATGGCATCAAGGTGATCGACGTGCAAGGGGCATCGAATGGTGCCTTCACGCTGGCAGGCGACTACACGTTCCAGGGCCAGCAAGCCGTGGTGGCGGGCGCGTACGCGTATCGCCTCTACAAGAATGGCGTGTCCACGCCGGCCGATGGCGACTGGTACCTGCGCTCGACGCTGGCCGATACGACGGTTGGCGGAAGTGCGGCCTCATCGGCCACCGCTCCGCTGCTGTCGCCGACCGTGCCGCTGTATGAAGCCTATTCGAGCGTCCTGCAACGCTTCAACGAACTGGGCACGCTGCAACAGCGCGTCGGCAACCGTTCGTGGTCGCCCAACGCTGCCGTTCAAGCCGAGCAGGACGCCGGCAAGCCGATCATCGGTCGCGGCGCCTGGGCGCGTGTCGAAGGTTCGAACACACATATCGATCCGTCCACCAGCACGACCAGCGCCAGCTACAACGTGCGCATGTGGAAGTTCGAGGGCGGTGTGGATGCGCCGGTCATCGAGAACGCCTCCGGCACGCTGGTGGTTGGCCCGACGTTCCACTACGGCGTTGCCAACTCCAATGTCTCGTCGATGTTCGGCAACGGCGCGATCGATGCCAGCGGCTACGGCTTTGGCGGCACGGCAACGTGGTACGGCAACAATGGTTCGTATGTCGATGCCCGCGCCACGGTAACGTGGTACGACACTGACATCCGCTCGTCGACACTCTCGGCCAAGCTTACCAACGGCAATCGCGGCAGCGGCGTGGCCACCAGCGTGGAAGCCGGCCACCAGCTCGCGCTGGGCGGCAACTGGTCCATCACGCCGCAGGCGCAACTCGCTTGGTCGCAAGTGCGCTTCGACGCGTTCACGGACCAGTACGGCGCAAATGTCTCGCGCGACAACGGCAACAGCCTGGTCTCGCGCCTGGGCGTTTCGCTGGATCACGAAACCAAGTGGATGGCCGCCAACGGCAAGACTCGCCGCTCGCATGTGTACGGCATCACCAACCTGTACTACGACTTCCTGCACGGCACGTCGGCACGCGTGGCGGATATCAGCGTGGTCAGCAAGGAGCAGGCGCTGTGGGCCGGACTGGGCGTGGGTGCTTCGATGAACTGGGACGATGACCACTACACCGTCTACGGCGAACTGCTGGCACGCACCAGCTTGCAGAACTTCGGCGACAGCAATGCGATTGGCGCGAAGCTCGGTGTGCGCGTGAAGTGGTAAGACTGCGCTGATGCGATCACTCTCGAACTACCCACGTTCAATGTAGCGGGCAGCGATGCCACGCCGAGAAATCGGCGGTACTTAGAACGTTCCGCCACGTCCTACGGGACGTGGTTTTTTTTTGCCCTTGAGAACGTCGATCAACGACTGATCCGAACAGAAACGGTCATTCATGGCCGCCTGCGAATGACTCAAACTGGCCGTCCTGAGACCTTCACCCAGCCTGCAGATCGGCGAACCGCATGGAAGGTAGCAACCCGCCTGATAGAACGAGATAGCGCATGAGCAGTTGCATCAATACTCCGCTATCCAATCACTTCGCCGGTGCGTTGAGTTGGCTCTGTTGTCGCGCCGCCGCGATCCGATTCTCGGCTGGAGATCTGCCCAGCGAGCAGATGCTCAAAGCGTCGCACGAGGTGACTGATTTCTGGGTCACCCACTCGCTCCTCGGTACGCTGCAGTCGCTCCATCGCGCGATCGAAGACGGCCAACTCGTTGGTCCGCCCGAAGATTTCGATACCGTTTCCGCCAATACGTCTGTATATGGCGGCGGAACCCCGGAAGATCGCGGTCTTCCCGGGCTTTTGTTTTTTTGACGGGTCGAATGCGAAATCGCTCCCGTTCTCCCGCAAGTCCTCTCCGGGCACCTTGGCAACAATGGCTTCAGGCGCGGCGTTCGAGCCGCGCAGCCAGTCCAAGGAGCCCTAGGTGCCAGATTCCGTTTCGGCGCGACCGTCCTCCGCGTCGCTCGTGGGTGCGACCGCGCCCGACTTCACGTTGCATGCCACCCCTGACCAGACCATCGCGCTGCGCGAGTTGCGCGGGCGGCCGGTGGTGCTGGCGTTCTATCCGGCCGACTGGAGTCCGGTCTGTGGGGACGAAATGAGCCTGTTCAACGCGGCGCGCGCCGAGCTGGAAGCCTATGGCGCGGTGCTGCTCGGCATTTCGGTCGATTCGGTCTGGAGCCATACGGCCTTTGCCGAACAGCGCCACCTGCATTTTCCGCTGCTGGCCGATTTCGAGCCGAAGGGCGCGGTGGCGCGGGCGTATGGCGTGTACCGCGCCGGCGATGGTACGGCCGAGCGGGCGCTGGTGGTGATCGATGCCGACGGAGTCGTGCGCTGGAGCTACGTGTCGCCGCTGGCCATCAACCCCGGCGTCGATGGCATCCTGGCCGCGCTGGACCGGCTGCCGAAGCGGGCCGTGGCCGCTGTTGCCGGAGACCTGTCATGAGCCATCTCGTCGTGCCGGTGACTGCCGAAGACCATCACCAGGGCCGTCTCGATGCGCCGTTGGTGCTGGTGGAGTATGGCGATTTCGAGTGCCCGTTCTGCGGGCGGATGTATCCGATCATCCAGCGCCTGCAGCAGGCGCTGGGGGATCGTCTGTGCGTGGTCTACCGCCATTTCCCGCTGGTCGACATGCATCCGCATGCCGGTGCGGCCGCGCTGATGAGCGAGGCGGCTGCGGCGGCGGGAAAGTTCTGGCCGATGCATGACCGGCTGTTCGAGCATCAGGACGCGCTCGATGACGACGATCTCGCGCGCTACGCCCAGGATCTGGGCGTGCCGCAGGATCTCGTGGAGCGGGCGTTCGGCGGGGCTTTCGCGCGCAAGGTACGGGCGGACTTTGCGGGTGGCGTGCGCAGCGGCGTCAATGGCACGCCGGCGCTCTACCTGAACGGTACGCGCTACGACGGGGAGCCGGACGACGTGCCGCTGCTGGAGACGCTCGAACAGATGTCCGGCAAGCGGTAGCGCGGCCCCCGGCGTTCAGTGGCTGGACAATCCCGGAATCCGGGCGCCGGCCACCTTCCACGACCAGAGGCCGTGGCGGCGCAGATCGACGATGATTGGCTGGCCGTTGTCGCGCATCGCGCTGGCCTGGACCAGGCTCCAGCCGCGATACGACACGCTGTACTTCACGGCGTCCCTGGCGGCCTCCTGTTTGGCTGCGGCGTCGGGTGCGGCGGCCGGAGCGGTCTGTGATTTGCGGCGGGCGATCTGCGGGCCGGGCTTTTCACCGGACATCAGTGCCATGACGCCTTCGGGCGTGACCATGACGTCCACGACCTTGTCGGCCACCGCGCCGCCGATCATCTGGCCGAGACCGGCGAGCGTATGGTCCTTCGGCGCGTCCTTGCTGCCCGGCGCGAGCTGCGCCTTGAGGTTCTCGCGCAGCGCCGCGTAGTCAACGTACTTCGAGAACGTTTCGGCGTCGTGTTTCTCGATCGCGCCCCGCATCTGGTAGATGGTCCAGTAGGGGCTGGCGTAGCTCGTCACCACGACGACCGCGACGATGGCGATCACGCCAATCAGAATTTTCCGGTTCATTTGGCCTCCCGACCTGCATGTCAAAAAGCGGGCAATACCGCAGTGGCGTGCATTCTAGCGAGAGGATTCAGGGATGTGAGCGGCTACGGACAACACAGTGTCTGACACGAACGCGGCGCACGCGCGGGCTTGCCGCACGTGCGCCGCGCCGGGAAAGTGTCGAGGCTGCGTCAGGCCGGCTGGCCTATCAGCTCGGCCTTGCGGCCTTCCATCTGCTGCGCCACCTCGGTCAGGTCGACCTTGGCCTTGATCACGGCCTGGAACAATTCGTTCTCTTCCTCCTCGACGTGGTGGCCCACGTATTCGGACAGCACCGTGTAGTGGGCTTCGAGCATTTCCTTGTCGCCGGACTCGATCTTCGCGATCAGTTCCTTGGCCACGGCATGCTCCACGTTGGCCTCGTCGAGCATGTCATCGAGCTTGTCGCTGACGCCGCGCAGCGACGGGTAGAAGATCTCTTCCTCGATCTGCGCGTGGACGGTCAGCTGGTGGCAGGTCTCGGCGGCGATCGACGCCTTCTGGCTGTCGTCCTTCGCATCCTGGAACTGCTTGAACAGCTTCTTGAGCGCACGATGGTCATCGAGCAGGAGCGACAGCGCGGCGCGCTGGTCCACGGGTACTTTGGATTTGTCCATGATGTCGTCTTTCTTGCTGTGTGGGGATGGAAGTTATGGCGCCCGCCGGGACGGGCCGGGCGCTGCGGGAACCCGATGCAAAACCCATTCCATTGCGGTTACGGCACACCAGCCCATGACCGCCGGTCCTCTGGCAAGTTTTCGACTTACTTTCTTACCTGTCCGGCCATCTTTTTCGCCATGTCGAGGTGGTGCTGCAGCGTGGGCAGCGTGTCGCGCGCGAATGCCTGGACGCCATCATCCTTGGTGTCCTTGGCCGCCTCGCGGAACAGGCTGACAGCCTCCTCGTGAGCTTCCACGCCGATCTTCTGCGCGTAGGCCTGGTCGAATGCCGCGCCGTTCAACGTGTTCATTTGCGCCAGTTCCTGCTTCTGGACTTCCGGCGGCGACGCGGGCAACTGCACGCCAAGCCGTTTGGCCAGCGGTTCCATCTTTGCCGAGGCGGCGCTGTGGTCCTTGATCATCTGCGCGGCGAACTGTTTGACGGCGGCGCTGCTGGCCTTCTTCTCGGCCATGCGGCTGGCCTCGATCTCGAGCGCGCCAGCCTGAGCGGCCTTGCGCAGGAACATCACGTCGGCGTCGCCGGCCAGCGCGGTGCCGGGCTTGTCCGACAGCGGTGCCGCGTCGGGGGTGGCGAGGTAGATCGTGGTCGACATCAGCGCCAGCGCGAGGCCGACGACAGCGGGTAGGAAGCGGACGGGTTGCATCGCTGGACTCCTTGGCAAAGTCACCGCTTCGATGCAAGCCTTGTGCCGACCGCCGGCGCTGGCTGGTGGCGTTCCGGGGGGGGGGCTGGCATACGCCTTGCGGCACTGCGGGATACCAACTCCAAGGAGACCGTCATGACGAATCGCCACGACACCCACGGCAAGGCAGGGAATTCCGGCAGGCAGGAGAAGCAGGAGAAGCAGGAGACGAGCAATCCGGGCGTGCGGGAGGACCGCGACGCCGGCGAGATCAAGAGCCGGAGCGCCGATCCGGGCCAGAGCAGCTACGGTGGCTTCAAGAACGAAGATCCCGGCAAGCAGCACCAGGGCAAGGCGTCAGGCGGAACGTCTGACCAGCCTGCGCCAAAGACCGGCAAGTGATGCGTGGAGGGCAGGACAGGGGTAGCGAATCGCTTCAGGCCACGCGCTTGACCTGCCCGTTCAGCGTGTCGCGCCGCGCCCTCAGCACGTAGATAGTCCGGCGCAATGCCGCCACCTCGGGCGGCTCGGCCGGCGGTGGGGTCCCAGCCGGATGCGCCACTTGCCGGGCGGCGATTTCCGTACGGCGCAGTTCCGCTTCGCGCTCGGCGATGTACCGGTCGAGGACGATCAGATCGCGCAACATCTTTCCTTTTTGCATGCTTCCTCCGCGCCGGCAACGCGGCAGCGCGACCGTCAGACTCTGTGGTCACTATAACCAGAATGGACCGGCCGGACGGGTTTGACTGTCCGAATTTAATGTCCGTAATTCATGCATTACGTACGGACATGGGATGAGTCGGCGGCCATACAGTCGCTGCACCTGCAGAGGTTCGCGCCGCAGGCTATTTGTTTCATCTCCCGCTCTCCGGAGCGGCTTTTTTTTGCCTGCGCCACACGGTCGTGGTCAGTCCGGGTGCGGCGCCGGCAGACATCCTGCGTAGTAATATGCAGGCTCTCCTATTCCCGGTCGTCCGAACGCCAATGGTCAGCACGCAGGTGAAATCCATCCCGAGCCAACTCAACTTTCCGGTGGTGGGCATTGGCGCGTCTGCCGGTGGGGTGGAGGCGCTCAAGACGTTTTTCGAGACGCTGCCCGCGCGGACCGGCGCCGCCTATGTGATCGTGGTGCATCTTTCGCCAGACCACGAGAGCCTGCTGCCGGAGATCCTGGGTGGCGTGACGTCGATGCCGGTGATCCAGGTGACGGACGCCGTGCCGGTCGAAGCCAACCATGTCTATCTGATTGCGCCGTCGAAGGTGCTGACGATGGTCGACAGCATTCTCCGGGTGCAGCCCCTGGCCTCGCGCGACGATCGCCGGGCGGCCATCGACCTGTTCTTCCGCTCGCTGGCCGAGGCGCACCGCGAGCGTGCCGTGGCCATCGTGCTGTCGGGCGCCGCCTCCGATGGGGCCGTGGGCATCACCCGGATCAAGGAACTGGGCGGTATCGTCATGGCTCAGCATCCCGAGGATGCCGGGGTGTCCAGCATGCCACGCGCGGCGATCGGTACCGGGCAGGTGGATTTCGTGATGCCGGTGTCCGAAATGCCGCAGAAGCTGATGGAGATGTGGTCGAACGTCCAGCGCATGCGCGGCGCGACCGAGGCGCTGCACGAGACCGACGAGGAACTGGCCACGGTCAACGAGCGGGTGCTGCGCGAGATCATGGTCATCCTGCGCACGCGCACCTCGCATGACTTCCGGCAGTACAAGCGCGCCACGGTGCTGCGCCGCATCGAGCGCCGCATGCAGGTCAATGGGCTGGCCGAACTGGCTGAGTACCGCGATTTCCTCCACGAGCATCCCGAGGAGACGCCGCAGTTGCTGCAGGACATGCTGATCAGCGTGACCAACTTCTTCCGCGACCGCGAGGCGTTCGACGCGCTGCAGTCCGAGGTGATCCCGCAACTGCTCGACCAGCGCCCGGCCAGCGAGCCGATCCGGATCTGGTCCGCCGGCTGCGCCACGGGCGAGGAAGCCTACTCGGTGGCGATGCTGCTGCAGGATGCGTCGTCGCGCAGTGCCGAAGGCGTGCCGTTCCAGGTCTTCGCCACCGATATCGACGAGCGGGCCATCACCTACGCCCGCACCGGGCTGTATCCCGAATCGATCCTGGCGGACGTGGAGCCGGGCCGGGCGCGCCATTTCCTGGTCAAGGATGCCGCCCACTATCGCGTGAAGAAGGAGTTGCGCGAACACGTGCTGTTCGCGCTGCACAACCTGCTGCGCGATCCCCCGTTCTCGCGGCTCGACATGATCTGCTGCCGCAACCTGCTGATCTACCTGGACCGCGACGCCCAGCACGACGTGCTGCGCACGTTCCACTTCGCGCTGCGGCCGGGCGGCTTCCTGTTCCTGGGTAGCTCCGAGGCGGCCGACAGCGTGGGTGGCCTGTTCACCGTGGTGGACAAGAAGGCGCGTATCTACCGCGCCAACGTGGCGGTACGCAGCGACGCGCCGGTGCCGATGACGGCGACGATGCAGAGCGCGCGGCTGCCGCTGACGGTCATGACCCAGCCGGGCCGGCGCAAGTTCTCGTTCGGCGACCTCCACCAGCGGGTGGTGGAGCAATACGCGCCGCCCAGCGTGCTGGTGAGCCGCGAATCGGACATCGTGCACCTCTCGGACCGGGCCGGGCGCTTCCTGCAGTACGCGGGCGGCGAGCCTTCGCACAACATCATCGCGGCCGTGCGGCCCGAACTGCGGCTGGAACTGCGCACCGCCATCTTCCAGGCGCTGCAGGCCAACCACAGCGTGGAGGCGCGCCGCGTGCAACTGACGCGCGAAGGGCGCCGCTTCTTCGTCAACATGATCGCGCGGCCGGTGCATGACGCCGAGGCAAATGCCGATTTCGTGCTGATCCTCTTCGACGAGGTAGAGGACAGCATGAGCGCGGACGCCGACGTGCAGCAGAAGCCGATGCCCGACCCCGTGGTGCGCCAGCTCGAACGCGAGCTGCAGCGCACCAAGGAGCAGCTGCAGGCGACGATCGAGCAGTCGGAGACGTCCACCGAGGAACTGAAGGCGTCGAACGAGGAATTGCAGGCCATGAACGAGGAACTGCGTTCGGCCACCGAGGAACTCGAAACCAGCAAGGAAGAACTGCAGTCGATCAACGAGGAGTTGACCACGGTCAATGCCGAGCTGAAGTCGAAGGTCGAGGAAACCTCAAAGATCAACGACGACCTGCACAACCTGATCACGGCCAACGATATCGGCACGATTTTCGTTGACCGCACCATGCGCATCAAGCGCTATACGCCGCGCGCCACGGACGTCTTCAGCATCATCCCGTCGGACATCGGCCGCTCGCTGCTGGACATCACGCACCGGCTCGACTACGACAAGCTGGCCGACGATGCCACCGACGCCTTCGATTCGCTGCGGCTGATCGAGCGCGAGGTGCGCAGCGCCGATGGCCACTGGTACCTGGCGCGCTTCCTGCCTTACCGCACCACCGAGGACCGTATCGACGGCGCGGTGCTGTCGTTCATCGACATCACGTCGCGCATGTCGGCCGAGGAGCGGCTGCGCGAAGGCGAGCGCCGCATGCGCATCGTGGCCGAGAGCACGCGCGACTACGCCATCATCACGTTCGACGACGATGGCCACGTGACCAGCTGGAACCACGGCGCCGAGCGCATCTTCGGCTACGAAGAGAAGGAAATGCTGGGCCAGCCGGCCGAGATGCTGTTCACGCCCGAGGACCGGGCCCGCAAGGTGCCGGCCGAGGAAATGACGCGCGCCCGCAAGTTCGGCCGCGTGGAGGAAGACCGCTGGCACTTGCGCAAGGATGGCTCGCGGTTCCGCTCCAGCGGCGTGCTGTCGCGGCTCGATGAGGGCGGCGTGTCCGGGTTTGCCAAGATCGCACGCGACCTGGACGAGGTGCTGACGCCGGGCGCGCCCCGCTACGAGTCGGGCTGGCGGCATGGCCACGACAACGCGCAGCGCGATGAATTCCTGGCCGTGGCGTCGCATGAACTCAAACACCCGCTGAACCTGATCAGCGCCAGCAGCGAGCTGATCTCGCGCTCGGCCGAGGCGCGCCAGAACCCGCTGATCGCGCGTGCCACCGACACCATCCGCCGCACTGTGCTGAGCCAGGCGCAGATCATCGACGATCTGCTCGATATGTCGCGCGTACGCACCGGCAAGCTGTCGATCACGCGCCAGCCCGTGGATCTGGTGGAAGTGGTCCGGCAGGTCTCCGACGCCGTGCGCGACGAGGCGCGCGCGCAGCGCACCACGCTGACGGTGAACCTGCCGCAGGCGCCGCTGTGGATCCACGCGGATGTGACGCGCATCGAACAGGTGGCGTGGAACCTGCTGAGCAACGCGCTGAAGTTCACCGCCGAGGGCGGGGAGGTCACGGTCCTGCTGGAGACCCACGGCGACATGGCGCGCTTTACGGTGCGGGATACCGGGCAAGGCATCGCCGAGCAGGCGCTGCCGTTCATTTTCGACCTGTTCCGGCAGGACGGCGCCCCTACGGGCCGCCCGCGCGGGCTGGGGATCGGCCTGTCGCTGGTACGGGAACTGGTCACGCTGCACGGCGGCACTGTCCATGCGGCATCGCCGGGGCGCGGCGAGGGCGCCACGTTCACGGTGGAACTGCCGGTGGGCAGCGCCGCGCGGGACGGCAAGCCTTCAGCGGTGGTGTCGGCCACGCTGCTCGACGGCATGCGCATCATGCTGGTAGACGATGACGCCCAGACGGTCGAGGCGTTCCGCGTGCTGCTGGAGTCGGAGGGGGCCACCGTCGACGTGGCGTTCGACGGCAGGTCGGCGCTGGCGCAGATGATGACGCAGCGGCCCGACCTGCTGCTGTCCGACATCGGCATGGCAGACATGGATGGTTACGAGCTGCTGCGCCGTCTGCGTGCGCAGCCGGAACTGCAGAGCGTGCTGGCGATCGCGCTGAGCGGCTACGGGCGCGAGAGCGATGTGCGTGCGGCGCGCAATGCCGGTTTCGACGCGCACCTGCCCAAGCCGGTGATCGTCGACAATCTGCTGTCGACGCTGCTGCGGCTGCGTCAGTCGCCGGGCCGCTGAAGCGGGGTCGGGGGCCCGGCGGCCGCTAGGGCGCCGGCGTTGCCTGCTCGGCCTGCTCCGCAGGGAACGGCAGATCAGCGGGCAGCGCGTGGTCGAAGCACTGGTTGGCATCGATCCAATGCTTGCCCCACGCCAGCCCCTCGGCCATGGCACGTTCGCGCGTCCGGAAAATGCCGATCGTGCATGACTGCACGACCACGGCGCCACACTGCGCGACGCGCCCCGACGCCTGCCAGTTGCCTTCTGCAAGAAACATGGCAGCGCCTTCGACCGTATGCCCATAGTATTGCTGTGTTGCCATGGCTGGCCTCCTTGTCTCCCGGGCCGGGCCCGCCGCAAGCCGGGTCCGTGGCTCGATGGTACGGAGAATCGGCCAGGGCCGACACTGTTTACGGGATGTCCGGAATGGCCCGATTGAGTACGGACTGCTAAGCTTGGACCCATTGCACATGCCACGTCGCCCAGACGTCACGACACGGACATGCCCACTCACATCTACACCAACCAGGCCGGAAACCTTGGCGAGTTCGAAACGGAGTGCGTGAAGCTCGACGCCGAGGGCTTCGTGGTGGATTTCGGGCTCGCCTGGTGGGAACGCGTGCCGATCGCCATGCCGGCGCTCGAACGGCCGCGCATGCAGCAAATGCTGCGCCGGCTGCGCCCCGGCGATACGGTGGTCACGTTCCATCTCAGGAACCTTGGCGCGTCGCTGCGGGAAGTGCTCGGCACGGTAGCCCGGCTGCGCACGCTCGGCGTGCGGCTGCTCTGCATCGAGGCCGGCAACGCCGACCTGACCGTGACCGACTCGCCGGTATGCCGCGCGCTGGAGGCTGCCAACGCGCTGGAGCAGAGCACGCGCAGCGCGCGCATGAAGGCCAGCGCCGAGCAGGCTGCCCAGCGCGGCGCCCGGCTAGGCCGGCGCCCGGCGCTGCCGCAGGGCACCCAGGACGATGTCCGGGAGGCGCTGCGGCAGGGCACCTCGGTCAGCGAACTCGCGCGCCGGCTCCAGGTGTCGCGCCAGACCATCATGCGCATCCGCGACGCGCAACGCTAGCGGCGCGTCCGCCACGTTTGCAATGTGGGAAGCGCGCGAGGCCACGCTTCCTGCAAAAGTTGCGTCCTGCGGGGCCGCTTTCGGGAGGCTGCGGCATGGGCCTCGGGCCGGGTGCAGAGCGACCGCTTCCCCGGCATGGACCTTGCGCCCCAGACGGGTCCTGTCTGCCGGAACGGAGCCCGCATTGCCTCATGCCGCACCGCCGGTCTCGCGCCGGCGTATCGCCGCCGAACTGTGGTGCGCCATCTCGGCGCACCGGCTGCGCGTGCTCGCCGCCGTGGCGCTGCTGCTGCTCGCCAAGGCGGCCACGGTGGCGGTGCCGCTGGTGCTCAAGCTGATCGTCGACGAGGCGGCCTCGACCCAGACCCTGGCGAACCCTGCCGGCGCGGCCAGCGCCGGGCCGTTCGTGCGGCTCGTGATCACCGTGCCGGTGTTCCTGGTGCTGGCGTACGCGGTACTGCGTCTGCTTGGCAACGCGTTCAATGAGCTGCGCGACGTGGTGTTTGCGCGCGTGGCGCAAGGCACCGTGGCCCGCTTCATGGCACGGACATTCGCGCACCTGCATGGGCTCGGGGCCCGCTTCCATTCGCAGCGCGAGACCGGCGGCATCATTCGCGACCTCGAAAAGGGCACTGCCGCGATCGGCTTCCTGCTGGGCGTGGCCGTGTTCACGATCGTCCCCACGCTGCTCGAAGTTGCCGCGGTGCTGGTGATCCTGGTCAGCGCCTATGGCGGGCAGTTCGCGGCCATCATCCTGGTGGTGTTTGCGCTGTACACGGTCTGCACCGTGCTGCTGACACGGCGCCGCATGCGGGTCCAGCGCAAGGTCAATGCCGTGGAAGCGCAGACCAACGGCCGGATCGTGGACAGCCTGCTGAACTACGACACGGTCAAGTACTTCGCGCGGGAGTCGTTCGAGTCGCAGCGGCTGGGCCGGCTGCTGGACCGCTGGGTAGGCGTCGGCATCGAGAACCAGTACGCGCTGTCCGCGCTGCACATCGCCCAGAGCGCCTGTATCGCCATCGGCGTGGCCAGCGTGATGCTGCTCGGCGTGCAGCGCGTGGCGCAGGGCACGCTGACCGTGGGTGACCTCGTGCTGATCAACGCCTACATCATCCAGGTGGTGCTGCCGCTGAACACGCTGGGTTTCATCTTCCGGGAGTCCAACGATGCGATGACCAACGTGGAGCGGCTCTGGGCGCTGCTCGATGCGCGGGGCCGCCCCGGCGAGGATGACGACGCGCCGGGCGCGCGTCCGCTGGCGGTGGGGCAGGGCGAGATCGTCTTCGAGCATGTCAACTTCAGCTATGGCCCCAGCCGGCAGACGCTCTGGGATGTGAGCTTCCGCGTGGGCGCGGGCCAGACCGTGGCGGTGGTGGGGGGCAGCGGCTCGGGCAAGTCCACGCTGGCCCGGCTGCTGTTCCGCCTGTACCAGCCCGACTCCGGCCGGGTGCTGGTCGATGGCCAGGACCTGCGGCTCGTGACGCAGCGCAGCCTGCGCGAGGCCGTGGGGATCGTGCCGCAAGACACCATCCTGTTCAACGACACGATCCATTACAACATCGCCTACGGCCGCGAGGGGGCCTCGCACGCGGATGTGGTGGCGGCCGCGCGCGCGGCGCAGCTCGACAGCTTTGTCGACCGCCTGCCGGAGGGCTACGAGACGATGGTGGGCGAGCGCGGCGTGCGGCTGTCGGGCGGCGAGCGGCAGCGCGTGGCCATCGCGCGGGCCATGCTCAAGCGCCCGCCGATCGTGGTGTTCGACGAGGCCACGTCGGCGCTCGACACGCGCACCGAGCGCGCGATCCAGCACGAGCTGGCCAGCGTGGCCAAGGGGCGCACGGCGTTCATCATCGCGCACCGGCTGTCCACGATCGCCGATGCCGACCATATCCTGGTCATGGAGCACGGGCGCGTGGTCGAAGCCGGCACGCATCAGGCGCTGCTGGCGCGCGGCGGCGTCTACGCGCAGATGTGGCGCCTGCAACAGCAGCAGCGCGAACTCGAACGCACCGAGGAGCGGCTGGCGTTGCAGCCGATTCGGCTGGAGGCCATCGTGGCGGGCGTGGTCGACGGACTGCGCGAGCCCATTGCGCAGCGGCACATCCACCTGTTCACGGTCGTGGGCGAGGCCGAGCTGCGCGTCACGGGTGATCCGGGGCTGCTGCAGAAGGCCCTGTGGGAGCTTTGCGAGCGCATTGTGGCGTCGGTGGATGCAGGAGGGCGCATCGAGTTGCGGCTCGAACGGAGCCATGGCGACGCGTCGCTGACGCTCTCGGCCACGCCTTCCACGCAGGGGCTCACGCTGCCGGCCGGCGAACTCCAGCCTCTGCAGGACCGCCTGGCGGACGCGGGCGTTGCGCTGGCCCACGATGCGGCGCGGCACACCTGGCAGTTGCGCATGCCGATGCGCCCGGTCAGCGAGGTGCTGGCGCCTGCCAGCTTCGCCGAGGCCGACCCGGTGGCACTCGGGCCGCAGACGCTGCGCGGCAGCCAGGTGCTGGTGCTCGATGACGACCCGCCCACGCGCGAGGTGCTGGTGGAGGCGCTGGAAGATCTCGGCGCCGAGGCGCAGGCGTTCGCGCATGGGCGCGACCTGCTCGGCTGGCTGTCGCGCACCGCGCCGGCGGCGTGGCCGCAGGTACTGCTGTGCGATATCGCGCTCGACGATGAAGACGGCTACACGGTGCTGCGCGAGGTGCGCCGGCTCGAATCGAACCGGGATGTACCGCTGGACCACCGGCTGACCGCCATCGCGCTGTCGGGGCACGCGCAGCCGCAGGACCGGATTCGGGCAATGATGGCCGGCTTCCAGCGGCACCTGTCGAAACCGGTACAGATGGCCGAGCTGATCGCAGCCATCGTCGCCCACGGCCAGCCGCGCACCGTGGCGCTCGGTTCGTCGGGCGCGCCGGGGGCGCCGGCGGCGTGACGTTCAGCGCCGCCGGTGGCCCCGCGCGGGCAGGGCGCGTGCGGTCAGCGGGAATCGGCGGCGCGCCACGCCGCCGTGTCCGGGGCCTGCCAGTCGGGTGCGTGCGCGCGGGCCCGCTGCGTCCGTGCGTAGCGCGACACGAAGTAGGCTACGGTCAGCCGCAGGCCCTGGGGCAGCGGCACGGCCGGTTGCCAGTGCAGCAGCGTGCGCGCCAGCGTGATGTCGGGGCAGCGCTGGCGCGGGTCATCCTCGGGCAGCGGCCGATGTTCGATCCGCGAGGCAGACCCGGTGGCCTGCAGGATCTCGCTGGCGATGTCCCGCATCGAGGTCTCGCACGGATTGCCGAGATTGACCGGGGTTCCGGCCGCGTCGGAGGCCATCAGCCGGATCAGCCCCTCCACGAGATCGTCGACATAGCAGAAGGAGCGCGTCTGGGTGCCTTCCCCGTAGAGCGTGAGCGGCTCCCCGGCCAATGCCTGGGAGATGAAGTTCGAGACCACGCGCCCGTCGGCCGGATGCATGCGGGGGCCGTAGGTGTTGAAAATGCGTGCGATCCTGACGTCGACACCGTGCTGGCGGTGGTAATCCATGAACAGCGTCTCGGCGCAGCGTTTGCCTTCGTCGTAGCAGGCGCGGCGCCCCACGGGGTTCACGTGGCCCCAGTAGCTCTCCTGCTGCGGATGGTTGTCGGGGTCGCCGTAAACCTCGCTCGTGGACGCCTGCAGGATGCGCGCCCTGACGCGCTTGGCCAGCCCCAGCAGGTTGATGGCGCCGTGCACGCTGGTCTTGGTGGTCTGCACCGGATCGCTCTGGTAGTGCACCGGCGAGGCCGGGCAGGCAAGGTTGTAGATCTCGTCCACTTCGACGTAGAGCGGAAACGTCACGTCGTGACGCAGCAGCTCGAAGTTGGGCCGCTGGAGCAGGTGGGCGATGTTCTCCTTGCTGCCGGTGTAGAAGTTGTCGACGCACAGTACGTCGTGGCCGGCCTCGACGAGCCGGTCGCACAGGTGCGACCCCAGAAACCCCGCCCCGCCCGTGACGACGATGCGTTTGTGATCCGGATCCTTCATGGCATGCCTCCGTACCGGGCCATCAGGCGGCCACGCGGCCGCTGCCGGCGTGCGCGGTGGCCAGCCGCGCGTAGACCTGCTCCATCTGGCGCGCCACGCCGGCCCATGTGAACAGCGCCTGCGCGCGGCGGCGCCCGGCCTCGCCCATGCGCCGTGCCGTGGCGCGGTCACGCGCCAGGTCGGCCAGCCGGGCGGCCAGCGTGTCGGGATCATGCGCGGGCACGAGGTAGCCTGTCTCGCCATCGGCCACCGTGGAGCGGATGCCGCCCACGCTGGCGCCCACCACGGGCACGCCGCACGCCATGGCTTCCACCGGGGTGATGCCGAACGGTTCGTACCAGGGTGTGGTCACGAAGACATCGGAAGCGCTGTAGAACGTGCGCAACTGCTCGCGTCCGCGCCGGCCGACAAACGTGACGGCGTCGGCGACGCCGGCTTGCTCGGCCACGCCACGCAACCGGCCGATTTCGGGCGTGGCCTCCACGCTGGGCTGCTCGGCGTTGCCGCCCACCACGTGCAGGCGTGCCGCGATGCCGAAGTGCCGGCGCAGGCAGCCCATGGCCCGGATCACATTGTCGATACCCTTGCGCGGCACGAGCCGACCGAGTTGCAGCACCGTGAAGGCTTCGCGCTCCCAGCCCAGTGATGCGCGCGCGGCATCGCGGTCCATCGGCGCGAATTCCTCGTCGTCGAAGCCGCAGGGCACGGTCTCGATGCGGGCCGGGTCGCCGCGGTACAGCGTGACCAGGTCTTCCAGGTCCTGCGGACACTCGGCAATCACGCAGTCGGCCTCGCGCGCGAGTTCGTCCTCGATGTCGAAGCGGCTGTCGGGAAAGCCATCGGCGCTGCCCTGGTGCAGCCGGCGTACCTTGC
Source organism: Cupriavidus agavae (assembly GCF_004217045.1). Classification (GTDB taxonomy): domain Bacteria; phylum Pseudomonadota; class Gammaproteobacteria; order Burkholderiales; family Burkholderiaceae; genus Cupriavidus; species Cupriavidus agavae. The sequence continues at coordinate 1,667,644 of NZ_SGXM01000001.1, read as the reverse complement.
CAAGCGCGTGGAAGGTCATCACCAGCGGGATGCCGAGCGCACGGCGGGCCCGCAGTGCCGCCACGCCCGACATGAAGAAATTGGCGTGCAGGATGTCGTAGCCGATGGCATCGCGCCGCATGAAGTCGACCATGAAGTCCCCGAAATCGGCCATGTACGGCAGCAGCGCCTCCTTCGGTACGTGCACGGCGGGGCCCGCCGGCACATGCACCACGCGCACGTTCGGCGCGAACGGCACCACGTCCGCCAGCAGCGCCTTGTCGCGCCGCGTGAACACATCCACCGCATAGCCGCACTTGCCCAACTGGCGCGCAAGGTGCGCCACGTAGACATTCTGCCCACCGCTGTCGATGCTGCCGATGCTGGCAAGCGGCGACGCGTGTTCACTGATCAGGGCGATTCTTCGCATGGTGGACTCCCGTGGGCATGCTGGTGGTGTCGAAGGTCAGACCCGCTGTCTGCACCTTGCATGCCAGTGCGGGGCCGTGCCCGCCGCCGAGCCGATGAAGAGAAGCGTTGAACCGGTTCTCGTTCGGTTCCGTGTCCATATCGCCGGCCATGCCGTTGCGGACAGCCGTTTGCAGTTCGCGAGAGCCGTTTCTACTTGCCGCGTGTAGAAGCGCTGCCGGCCGTGGTTGCCGCGCGTGGAGGCACGCCGCAGACTCGCCTGCCTGGGCCCGGCGCGAAGCTTGCGTTCCCAGCGCTTTCCCTCTGTCCCGCCGGGAGCGAAGCATGCCGAACGCCAATTCCGACACCGCGCAGCCCCTGCTCGATGCCGATGCCGCCCGCCGCGCCGTGGCGCTGGCCCTGCCGATGCTGGTGGCCAGCCTCGACGACCGTGCCGTGGGCGAGAGCGGTTGCATGCATGTGGTGGTGATGGACCCAGGCAAGGCTGTCGGCCAATACCGGTTCGAGGACGCGATCCTCTACGAACATTCGCTGCCATCGCGCGGACGCTGGGATGCCGACTATGCGCACTACGCACGCGGCAAGGCCCGGCTGACGTGGCGCACCGGTATCGACAGCGGGCAGGTGGCCGCCAGTGCCGCGCACCTGCTGTGCGACGGCGACATGCTGCTGGCCGGCGCGGTGGCGCAGGACGGCATCGTGGTGGCCGCCAGCGGCGCCAACGGCTGGTACGACGAGGCGTTTGCGCGCTGCGTGGCGGCGCTGCTGCGTGCGGCTGTGCGCGAGCGGCATGAAGCCGCCGGCCTGGCTGTCCCCGTGGCATGTATTTCGCTCGATCGGCCTCCACCGCTCGCCGTCCCACATCCAAGGAGATGAGATGCAGACGCAAGGCAAGGATCCGTTGCTCGAAGGAAAGCGCTACCTCGTCACGGGAGGCGGCCGGGGGCTGGGCAGCGAGATCTGCCGCATGCTCGGCGAGGCCGGCGCCCATGTGTACGTGGCCGATGTGGACGAAGCGCTCGGCGAGCGCAGCGCGGCCGCGTTGCGCGACAGCGGTGCGCAGGCCCGCGCGTTTGCCGTGGACGTGGCCGATCCCGATGCCGTGCAACGGCTGTTCGGCGAGATCGGCCGCGAGGGCGGGGGGCTCGACGGGCTCGTGAACAATGCGGCCATCGACATCACGCTGCCCGTGGACGAAGTGGACACCGGGCAGTGGCGCCGCGTGCTGATGGTGAACCTGTACGGCCCGTACCTGCTGGCGCACGCCGCCGTGCCGCTGCTGAAGGCGCAGGGTGGCGGGCATATCGTCAACATTGCGTCCACGGCGTCGAAGCGCGCCTGGCCCAATGCGTCGGCCTACCACGCGACGAAGTGGGGCATCCTCGGCTTCTCGCACGCGCTGCACGCCGAACTGCGGCCGCACCGGATCAAGGTGTCGGCCGTGGTGGCGGGCGGCATGCGCACGCCGTTCCTGCTCGACCGCTTCGCCGATATCGATACTTCCACGCTGCAGGACCCGGCCAACGTGGCGCGCGCGGTGCGCTTCGTGCTGACGCAGCCCGAGGAAACCGTGATCCCCGAGGTCATGGTGCTGCCGATGAAGGAGACGTCATGGCCCTGAGCCCGCAGGCGGCGGGCGCGATCCTGCTCGACAAGGACGGCACGCTGCTGCACGACGTGCCGTACAACGTGGACCCGGCGCGGATCCGGCTGGCCGACACGGCTGGCGACGCGCTGCGGCGCCTGGCGCGGCTGGGCATGCCGCTGGCCGTGGTCAGCAACCAGCCCGGCGTGGCGCTGGGGCTGTTCCCCGAAGCGGCGCTGGCCCGCGTGGAGCGCGTGCTGGCCGAACTGTTCGCGCGCCACGGTGCCAGGCTGGCAGGCTTTCACTACTGCCCGCACCACCCGGCGGGGTCGGTGCCGCGCTATGCGATGCACTGCCTGTGCCGCAAGCCGGCGCCAGGGCTGCTGGGGCACGCCTGCGCGGCGCTGGGCTGCAATCCGGCGAAATCGTGGATGGTTGGCGACATCCTCGACGATGTGGAGGCGGGCGGCCGCGCCGGCTGCCATACCGTGCTGGTGGACTGCGGCAACGAGACCGAATGGATGCCGGGACCGTTCCGCACGCCCGACTTCATCGTCCCCACGCTCGACCGCGCGGCGCAGGTGATCGCAGCGGGGCTGCCCGTGGCGCCGTCGCCGCCCATGATGTCGGAGCGGCCATGAGCACGGCCGGTTCCGGGGCAGGCTGGGAGCAGGCGCGGCGCGTGCTGTGCGTGCGGCTCGACAACATGGGCGACGTGCTGATGACCACGCCCGCGCTGCAGGCGCTGGCCGACAGCCTGCCGGGCCGCGAACTGACCTTGCTGACCTCGCGCCCCTGCGCCGCACTGGCGCCGCATCTGCCGATGGTGGCCGATGTCATGACCTGGGATGCGCCATGGGTGCGCCACGATCCGCAACCCGGCACGCGCGAGGTGTCCGATGGCATTGCCGCCTGCGCGGCGCGGCTGGCGGCGCGGTCGTTCGACGCCGCCGTGATTTTCACGGTGTACAGCCAGAGCCCGCTGCCGGCCGCGATCCTCTGCTGCATGGCCGGCATTCCGCTGCGGCTGGCGCATTGCCGCGAGAACCCTTACGCGCTGCTGAGCGACTGGGTCCGCGATACCGAGCCCAACCTCGACACGCACCGTCCGCCACGCCACGAGGCACAGCGGCAGCTCGACCTCGTGGCGCAGGTGGGCGCGGCCACGCGCGATCCCCGGCTGCGTTTCCGGCTGGCCCATGCCGACCGCGACAGCGTGGCCGCGCTGCTGCGCCAACTGGGCGCGCGGCGCCATGTCGTGGTGCATCCAGGTGCCACGGCGCCCTCGCGGCGCTGGCCGCCCGAACGCTTTGCCGCGGTGGCGCGGCAACTGGCCGACGAATCCGGCGCGCTGGTACTGGTGACCGGCTCGGCGGGCGAGGCCGGGATCGTCGCGCAGGTCTGCGCACTGGCCGGGCGCGCCGGAGTGGTGCCGCTGGCGGGCCGGCTCTCGCTTGGCGAGATGGGCGCGCTGCTGGCCAGTGCCGACCTGCTGGTCTCGAACAACAGCGGCCCGGTGCACCTTGCCGCCGCGCTGGGCACGCCGGTGGCCGATCTCTACGCGCTGACCAATCCGCAGCACACGCCGTGGATGGTGCCGCACCGCGTGCTGTTCCATGACGTGCCATGCCGCTATTGCTACAAGAGTGCCTGCCCGCAGGGCCACCACCGCTGCCTGCGCGAGGTGACGGTAGAGCAGGTGCTCGACGCCGCGCGGGCGCTGCTTGCCGGCGAAGCCTGCGAGACCGCCATGCCGTGGCACCCGCCGGCCGCCGCTGCGGCGCCATCCGTGCCCGCCGTGCCCGCCGCGCCCGGGCTCGCGTCCGATACGCCACCGTTCGCCGAGGAGACCGCGCATGTACACACTTGGCATTAATGCCGTCTATCACGACTCCGCCGCCTGTCTGGTCCACGACGGTGCCGTGCTGGCGGCCGCCGAGGACGAGCGCTTCACCCATGTCAAGCACGGCAAGCGGCCGGTGCCGTTCAGCGCCTGGGAGCTGCCCTACCACGCCATCGACTACTGCCTGCGCGAAGCCGGCATCACGCTGGCCGAGCTCGACCATGTGGCCTATTCCTACGATCCGGCGCTGCTGCTGGGCGAACTGAAGGGCGCCGAATCGTTGGTGTTGCCGCTCGAACCGTCGCGACACGGCCAGGCCGATGTGGCCACCTCGCCGTGGGACCAGTTGTTCCTGTCGTACGTGGTCAACGCACCGCGCCAGTTGGCATCGGGGGTGCCGCATCACCTGTCGGGGCGGTTCGGCGGCGTGCGCCACGACGGGCCGTTCCGCTGGCATTTTGTCGAGCACCACATGGGCCACGAGGCCAGCGCGTTCCTGGCGGCGCCGTTTCCGCGCTGCGCAGTGCTGACGATGGACGGCCGGGGCGAGCGCGTGACCACCAGCTACGGGGTGTTCGACGGCCACGACTATCGCCGCATCAAGCACATCGAGCTGCCCGATTCGCTCGGGCTGCTTTACGAGCGTGTGACCCGCCACCTGGGCTTCCTGCATTCGTCCGACGAGTACAAAGTGATGGCGCTGGCGTCGTACGGCCAGCCCGCCTATGTTGACGCGTTTCGCCAGATGGTGACCCGCGACGGGGAGGGCGGCTACCGCGTGGCGCAGACAGATCTTGCGGCGGTGCTGGGGCCGGCGCGCGTGCGCGGCAGCGAGTTCGGTGCGCGCCATTTCGACATCGCGCATTCGCTGCAGCATGTGCTGGAGGAGACCGTGGTTGGCATGGCCACGTGGCTGGCCGGGGCGACCGGCGAGCAGAATCTGGCGATGGCGGGCGGCGTGGCGCTGAACTGCGTGATGAACGCCCGCGTGCGCGACCGCAGCCCGTTCGACGCGGTCTGGGTGCAGCCGGCGGCGGGCGACGCCGGCACTGCGCTGGGGGCCGCGCTGTGGACCGATTTCAATGCGCGCGGCAGGCCCGCCCGCCACTGGTGGATGGACCATGCCTTTCTTGGCCCGGCCTACGGCGACGACGAGATCGCCGGGTTCCTGGACTGGGCCCGGCTGCCGTACCGCAAGCTCGATGACGTGCCCGCGCGGACCGCCGAACTGCTGGCGCAGAATCGCATCATCGGCTGGTACCAGGGACGCATGGAGTTCGGGCCGCGTGCGCTGGGCGCGCGCTCGATCCTGGCGTCGCCACTCGATCCCGGCATGCAGCAGCGCCTGAACCAGATCAAGGACCGCGAGGATTTCCGGCCGGTGGCGCCGGTGGTGATGGAGGAACGGCTCGACGAATGGTTCCACGCCGACAAGCCCGGCGACGGCACCGCGCCATTCATGCTGTTTGTCTATGACGTGCTGCCGGAGCAGGCCGCACGCATTCCGGCGGTGACGCACGTCGATGGCACGGCGCGCGTGCAGACCGTCCGGCGCGACCAGAACGCGATCTATTACGACGTGCTGGCCGCCTTCGAGCAGTTGACCGGCGTGCCGGTCCTCGTCAATACCTCGTTCAACACGCGCGGCGAGCCCATCGTCTGCACGCCGCGCGACGCCGTGGAGTGCTTCTGGACATCGCCGCTCGATGCGCTGGTCATCGGCTCGTTCCTGCTGGAGAAGCCCCATGCGTCCGCCTGAGCCGATCGTGTCGGTCGTCATCGCCACGTTCCGGCGCCCGGACTTGCTGCGGCGCTGCCTGCTGGCGCTGTGCGCGCAACGCATGGACCGGCGGGGCTTCGAGGTCATCGTGGCGGACGATGGCTGCGAGCCGCGCATCGCCGACCTCGTGGCCGGGCTGGCTGCGGCGCATCCGGGGCTGGCGCTGCGCTACACGGCCGTGGTGCGTACGCAGGGTCCGGCCGGGGCGCGCAACGCCGGAGCCACGCTGGCGCGCGGCGAACTGCTGGCGTTTACCGACGACGACACGATTCCGTCGCCCGACTGGGTACGCGAGGGCTACCTCGCGCTGGCGGCCCTGCCGGCGTGGTGCGCGGCGGCCGGCCGCGTGGTGGTGCCGTTGCCGCAACGGCCCACCGACCATGAGCGCGATACCGGTGGTCTGGCCGAGGCCGAGTTCGTGACCGCCAACTGTTTCGTGCGCCGGTCGGCGTTCGAACGCGTGGGCGGCTTCGACGAACGTTTCACGCGGGCGTGGCGCGAGGATTCGGACCTCCAGTTCCGGCTCGAACAGCAGGTGGGGCCCGTGGGACGAATCGGCGGCGCGGTCGTGGAGCATCCGGTGCGGCCCGCGCGCTGGGGCAGCAGCGCGGCCGCGCAGGCCAGGGTGTTCTTCGACGCGCTGCTGTTCAAGAAGCATCCGCGCCTGTACCGTGCCCGCATCCGGCGCGTGCCGCCCTGGGACTACTACGCGATCGTGCTGGCGGCGCTGGTGGCCATCGGCGCCACGCTGGCCGGCAGCGTGCAGGTGGCGGCGATGGCGGGGACGGTCTGGCTGGTGCTGACCGGTGCGTTCTGCCTGCGCCGGCTGCGCGGCGCGTCGTGGACGTTGCCGCATGTGCTGGAGATGCTGGCAACGTCGATCGTGATTCCGCCGCTGTCGCTGTACTGGCGGCTGCGCGGCGCGCTGGCCTTTCGCACGGGGTTTCTCTGATGGCCGCCACTGCCAAACGCCGGATCGCCGTTTTCCGCGCCCTGCAACTCGGCGACATGCTCGTGGCCGTGCCCGCGCTGGCGGCGCTGCGGCGGGGCGAGCCCGGCGCGCAGATCACGCTGGTGGGGTTGCCCTGGGCGCACGACTTCGCGCGGCGCTACGCCAGCCTCCTGGACGATTTCCTTGCATTCCCCGGTGCGCCGGGCCTGCCGGAACAGGCTGATGGCGGCGACGCCGCCTTGCAGCGGTTCTTCGAGACGGCACGCGCGCGGCAGTTCGACCTTGCGATCCAGCTCCATGGCAGCGGGACGTTGACCAACCAGATCGTCAGCCGGCTGGGCGCGCGGCGCGTGGGCGGGTTCTTCCCGGGTGGCGCCGCGCGGCCGGCGGCGCCGGGGCTCTGGGTGCCGTGGCCGGGAGGCAACGAGATCAGCCGCCTGCTGGCATTGACCGAGGCGCTGGGCTATCCGTCGGCCGATACGCGGCTGTCGTTCCCGTTGCAGGAGCACGATGCCGAGAGCTGGCGGCGGCTGGCCGCCGAGTTCGGGCTGCGCGACGGGGAGTTCGTCTGCATCCATCCGGGCGCGCGCATGCTGTCACGGCGCTGGCCAGTCGAGCGGTTCGCCGACGTGGCGCGGCAGTTGCAGCGGCGCTGGCGCGTGGTGGTGACCGGGGCGCCCGACGAGGCCGCGCTGGACGCCCGGCTCTGCGCGCTGATTGGCGGGCCGGTGGTCAACCTGTGCGGCAGGACGTCGCTCGGGGCAATGGCCGCGCTGGTCGCCCACGCGCGGCTGCTGCTCTGCAACGATACCGGGGCTTCGCACATTGCCGCGGCGGTGCGCACGCCGAGCGTGGTGGTGTCGTGCGGGAGCGACAGCGGGCGCTGGGCGCCGCTGGACCACACGCTGCACCGGGTGCTCGCGTACCACCCGCCGTGCCGGCCCTGCGCGTGGCAGTCCTGCCCGTATGGCCACGAATGCGCGCTGCGCATCGAAGCGGACACCGTTGCCGAGACGGCGACCCAACTTGCGGAGCGGCCCTTCCACCATGCCTGAGCGCCTGCGCATCCTGACGTGGCATGTCCACGGCAACTATCTCTACTACCTCTCGCAGGTGCCGCACGACTTCCATGTCGTGACGAAACCGGGATACCCGCCGGGCTACGCCGGCGTGGGCGGGCAACTGCCGTGGGGCGGCAACGTCCACGAGGTGCCGCATGACAGGGTGCGCGAGACGGCGTTCGACTGCGTGCTGTACCAGCACCGGGACCACTGGGCCAGCGACCGTGAGATGTTGCTGAGCCCGGCCCAGCGACGGCTGCCGACGATCTACCTCGAACACGACCCTCCGCAGGAGCACCCTACCAACACGCGCCACCCGGTGCAGGACCCCAACGTGCTGCTGGTGCACGTGACGCCGTTCAACGCGCTGATGTGGGATAGCGGCGTCACACCGGTGCGCGTGATCGACCACGGCGTGGTGGTGGACCCGTCCGTGCGCTATACGGGCCAGCTTGCGCGCGGCATCAGCGTGGTCAACCACCTTGCGCGGCGTGGCCGGCGGCTCGGTGCCGATGTGTTCGACCACGCACGCCGCCACGTGGCGCTCGATCTGGTCGGCATGGACGCGCGGGCGTCGGGCGGCATCGGCGAGGTCGCCAATCCGGAGCTTGCCGCGTTCATGGCGCGCTACCGCTTCTTCTTCCATCCGATCCGCTATACCAGCCTGGGGCTGGCCGTGGTGGAGGCGATGACGATCGGCATGCCGGTCGTGGGGCTGGCCACCACGGAACTGGCGACCGTGATCCGCAACGGGGTCAACGGCTACGTGGATACCCGCGTGGAGGGGCTGGTGGATGCGATGCGCGGCCTGATCGAAGACCCGCGGATGGCGGAGCGCTGGGGCCGGGCGGCGGCCCGGACGGCGCAGGAACGCTTCGGCATCGGCCGCTTCGTGGCGGACTGGCAGGACGCGCTGCACGAAGTGACGCGATAGCGCGGCCTAGCGCAGCCAGGCGCCCGTCGCCGGGCAGACTTCGGCCCGGCTGCCGTCCAGCCACAGCCCTTCGTCTGCTTCCTGCGACGGGGCGCGCGATGCCGGGTCAAACGCGATGCCGAGCGCGGCGGCCAGCGGCGGGTGCTCGATCGGCAACTCCCAGGTCAGGAACACCTGCGTGTCGTCGCGCCCGTCGGGGAAATCGGCCGGCGCGAAATGCCCGCGCGTGCGCGGGATCACGCCGTGCGGCTGGCAGGTGTCGAAGATCAGCGCCGTACCCGGTGCCAGCGGGACGCGCAGGTCGAGTCCGGGGAAATGGACGTCCTGGCCCTTGTCTTCGCTCAGGAACAGGTTGCAGAACGCCGCGCCGGCATACTGCCCGCCGTCATGGTGATAGCGCGCACCCCGGCACACCATCAGCGCCACGTCACCGAGTCCGGGCAGGCCGGGCAGGCCCAGCGTGGCCGCCCATGCCGCCAGAGCCTCCACGCACGCGCGGTACTCCGGCCAGCGCACGCGGGCACGCGCCAGCGGCATGACCTCGACATCGCCGGGCTCCAGCACCATCCGCGCCGAGATCTCGCGTTGCCAGTCGGCCAGCAGGCGCGGCGGGAGCGGCGGAATCCCGATCCGGCCGGCCAGCACGGTCTGGGCCACGCGCCGGCTGCGCAGGGTCTCGCCGCTCCAGAACAGGGCGGTGGGGGTGGATGGCGGAGCGGGGGGATAAGACATGCCGGCAGTGTACGGCGGTCGGGCCGGCATCCCAATCCGTTTCAGGCAGAAATTAAAAGATTCACTTCTGCGCCGATGCCGAATGACCGACCATCGATCGGCCGCGTTGCGGCGTCCAGGAACCGCCATGAATCCAACGTCGCAAGGCCACGCGGACATCCAGTCCTTCTCCCTCGTCCGCGATGACCTGCTGTTCCACCTGCAGCGCCGGGTCGGCCTGATCCCGCCGGCCGGCCTGGGCATTGGCCGGCGTGCGCTGTTCTACAGCATGCTGGGCTGGCTGCCGCTGGTGGTGTGGGCCTGGGGCACCGGCCGGATGCTGCCGGGCGGGCCCGGGGAGCCGTTGCTGGGCCACTACGGCGTGCATGTGCGCTGCCTCGTCGCCATCCCGCTGATGGTGTTCGGCGAGGCGCTGGCGCAGCGGATGGTGCCGCTGTGCTTCGCCCAGTTCGTCCGGACGGGAATCGTCGGCGAGGCGCTGGTCCCGCGCTTTCGCGAGGTGATCGCGGGCGGCATGCGGCTGCGGGACCGGGCCTATCCGTGGGTCGTGATCGGCGGACTGGTCGTGGTCTGGACCACCACCGTGCTGATGGCGCCGAATCCGGACGAGATTGCCTGGGCGGGCGACCGTTCCGCCCGGACGTTCGGGGCATGGTGGCTGCTGCTGGTGGTCCGGCCGCTGTTCTCGGTGCTGTTGCTGGCGTGGGTCTGGCGGCTGGTGCTGGCGTCGGTGGTGCTGGTCCGCATTGCGCGGCTGCCGCTGCGCCTGGTGCCGAGCCACCCGGACCGCGTGGGCGGGCTCGGATTCCTGGCCCGGCTGCCGGCCGTGTTCGGGCCGTTCACGCTGGCGGTGTCGTCCGTGGTGGCGGCGTCGTGGGCGCACCTCGTCGAGTATCACGACGTGCCGGTGCCTTCGCTCTACGTCCAGATGGTGCTGCTCGCGCTGGTGCTGATCGTGCTGGTGGCCATGCCGCTGCTGTGCTTCACGCCGTCGCTGCTGCGCCTGAAGCGCGAGGCCATGCTGGACTATGGCGTACTGCTGTCCGAGCACGGACGCAAGGTGCAGCGCCGCTGGCTGGCGGGCGAGGCGGGGCTCGACGACGACGCCATGCTCAACGCGAACGAACTGGGCGCCACGGCCGATACCCAGACGCTCTACGAGTCGGTGACCAGGATCCGGCCCGTGATCCTCAACAAGGGGGTGCTGCTGGCCATCGCCGTGCCGGCCGCGCTGCCGATGCTGCTGCTGGTGGCGGGCCAGTTTCCGGTCAAGGAGACGCTGCTGAAGCTGCTGACCGTGCTGCTCTAGCCGCCTGAGAGTGGCAGCCCCAGCGCCGCGAGCCGCCAGCGGCCCGGTCCGCCGGCCAGCCGCGCCACGGTCAGGGGCGCCAGTTCGAGTTGCCAGACGCTGCGCACCGGCGCTTCGAGCGCCGCTACCACGATGGCGCGGGCGATGCTGGCGGGTGCGATCACGAGCGCATGCTCCTCGCCGAACGGGTGGCCGGCCAGCCAGCGCGCCACGCGCGCCACCGCATGGGCGATCGATTCGCCGCCGTGGCCATCGAAATCGGGCTCGGACAGCCACGCCGACAGCAATGCCGGCTCATCTGCCGCCACGGCCTTCAGCGACTGGCCGGTCCAGCGTCCATGGCCGATCTCGCGCAAATCGGGTGCGACGGTGGCTGCCAGACCCAGCGCGGCGGCGGCTTCGCGGGCGCAGCGCGCCGGGCTGCAGAGCACCCGGTCAGCGTGCACGGCCGGGGCGGCGGCGAGCAGCGCCAGTCCGGCGGCGTCGAGCGGGTCATCGTCGGGGAAGCGTCCGGCACGCAGCGCCGCCGTGGCGGGCGGGCAGAGCAACGTGAGGCGGACAGGGCCGGGGCGGGCGGAAGTGGCCATCTTGCGGTGGGAGCGGTCTATAATGCGCGGACTCTCGATGCGGGGAAGCCGGTGCAATTCCGGCGCGGTCGCGCCACTGTATATCAACCAGCCCTTCTGCCAGACGGCGGCGGGCGGGAAGACAAGCCAGACCTCCGCATCGATCGATCCATCCGCCACAGGACGCGTCATCCTCCAGGAGCTTCCATGCAAGCCACGCTTCACCACCCGGCCGCACCGGCCGTCGTTCCCGTTTCGATTCCGCTGGGCGAACTGCTGCCCTGGGCCATCTTCGGCGGCATGCTGATGCTGCTGGCGATCTACTTCGTCGGTGTGGAAGAGGGCGCCGCGGCGATCTTCAACACCATGTACGTGCACGAGTTCGTCCATGACGGCCGGCACCTGCTTGGCTTTCCCTGCCACTGAGCGGGTAGCCACATGGTGAGAGACCTGCTGGTCCGCGGCATGCTCGCGGGCTTTCTGGCCAGCGTGCTGGCCTTCGTCTTTGCCCACATGGTGGGCGAGCCCCAGGTGGACCGCGCCATCGCGTTCGAGGAACAGATGGCCCACGCGATGGGCGGCAGCCATCAGCACGAGATGCCCGAACTGGTCAGCCGCGAGACCCAGTCGGGGCTGGGCCTGTTCGTCGGCCTTGGCGTGTTCGGCGCCGCCGTGGGCGGCCTGTTCGCGCTGGCCTTCGCCTACGTCTACGGCCGCATCGGAGCGCTGGGCGCCCGCGCCACGGCGCTGCTGATGGCCGGGCTGGGCTTCGTGGCCATCGTGCTGGTGCCGTTCCTGAAGTATCCGCCCAATCCGCCGGCCATCGGCGATCCGTCGACCATCGGCCTGCGTACCGGGCTGTTCTTCACGATGATCGGCCTGTCGCTGGCGGCCATGGTGGTGGCGGTCATCGTCGCCCGCCAGCTCGCGGCGCGCCGCGATGCCTGGCACGCCTGGCTGGGCGCGGGCGCGGTGTTCGTCGTGCTGGCGCTGCTGGGACACGCGCTGCTGCCCGGCATCGACGAGGTGCCCGACCACTTCCCGGCGACGCTGCTGTGGCAGTACCGCATGGCGACGTTCGGCATCCAGGCGGTGCTGTGGGGCGCGCTGGGGGTGATGTTTGCAGGGTTTGCGAAGGGCGTGGTGGAGAGGTAGGTTTTCTCCCACTCTGGTTTTCTCCGCTGTCCCACTGGGAGAGCGGAGAAAAAGCCGAAGCTACCCCTGCGCCGCCACGAACATCCGCTCCCGCATCCATTTCGTCGCCACCCACTTCTCCCCCCGCATGACTTCGGCTGCCGCGTGCAGCGTGCGGCCGTCGAGTTGCCCCTGGCTGTCGCAATACTCGAAGTACACCGCGTTGCCCTTGCGCGGCACCACTGACAGGCCGATCTCCGGGAACACCGTCTCGCCACCTTCGGCCACTTCGTTCAGGTAGATCACCAACGTGCTGACGCGCTGGCCGCTGCGGGCGATCGACGCCTGGTTGGCGGCATTGTTCGGCATCAGGAAGTCGAAGTGCGGGCGGCTTTGGGCGCCGGCGGTGTAGTGCAGCACCTGCAGACCCTCCCCATGCGCCACCGGCATCTGCATCAGCGCCGAGATCCGGGCGTCAAGCCGTGCCAGCAGCGGCGTTTCCGCCAGCCGGAAGAACATGCCCCGGCTCGTGCGGTCGGGGCTGACCACCTGTTCGCCGGTTTGCGGATCGGTGATGGTCGAGGCTGCGAGGCGAGGGCGCGCGGCGGCGATGAGCGAGTCGCACTCGGCATGGGTCAGCACCGCCTCCAGCACGGCCACCACGGGCTTGTCGTGGCGTGTCAGCACCGATACGTTGCGGTCGCCGCCATGCAGCACCGTGGCGCGCGGCAGCCGGGGTGCGGCAGGCTGCGGAGCCTGCCGGGCGATGGTCAGGCTGCCCTCGGGCATGGCCCCGCCTTCGCGCAGCACGCGCCCGAAGGCATCGACCAGATCGCGGGCTACCCCGGCGTCGAAGCGCTGCGCAGCCAGCGCGCGCACGATCTCGTCGGGCTGGCCGCCGCGCCGCAGCGCATTGACGATCCAGTCGCGCAGTTCGTTCGAGAAATGGACAGTGGCGAGTTGGCGGGCGGCGGTCGATGACATGGAGACGGAGGCAAGAACCTTTCAGCAGTTGAAAGGTGGCGGGCCCCGGATGGCTTCAGAAGGCCGCAAATATGCGCCAATCGGACGCTTCTGCCAACGGGGTCTGGCGCTGAAATATTCCGTAACTTGATGCGTCAACGCCGATACATGCGACGCAATCAAAACGTCATATTCGGCTTCTAGGATCGGGGCCGCTGCAGTCATGCCCACCATGACGCGGTGTCCTACCTCCCACTAAAAATTCTCGCCCTTGTCCAGGCGAAGCCAGAACATGCATCCAAAACACTCCAGCTTTGTACCGCTGCTGACCGCGCTCGCGGCGGCGGCCATGCTTGCCGCCTGCGGCGGCGACGACAACAACGGCTCCACCTCATCCGGCAACAGCGGCACCGGCGGCACCACGCCGGCCGCCACGGTCAGCGGCGTAGTGGGCGGCACCACGCTCAGGAACCCCACGGGCTTCGCGGCATCGTCGGCCAGCGGCGTCGACTACGCCAAAAGCACCACCGGCGATGACGTGCAGCAGAAGATCGTGCCCACCGTCTACGCCAACGCCACGGTCTGCGCCGACACCAACGGCAATGGCGCGTGCGATAACGGCGAGCCGTCCACCCGTTCGGCGGCCGACGGCAGTTTCAAGCTGACCACGGCGGCTGCGAGCCTCGTGGCCGTGGTCGACACCGATGCCACGTACACCGACGCCAGCGGCGGCACCGCCAGGGTGGCCGGCAAGATGGTGCTGCGCAGCGTGCCGGACCAGGCCGCCAACGGCGCCACGGTGGCGCTGAGCCCGCTGTCGACCGAAGTGGTGCGGCTGACCGAAGCCGAGCACCTGAGCGTGTCCGATGCCAAGGCAGCCATCGCGGCCCGCCTGAGCCTGACCGGCGGCACCGCCGACGTCACGGTCGCGCCCGACGACGTGCTGGCACTGCCCGCCAAGGTAGCCGATGCCCGCGCCTCGGCCGCGCTGTTGTCCGAAGCAAACACGCTCGCCACGCGCTACCAGCTGGCCTCGGCGATTCTCGACCGGGGCTACGCCAGCGACGCCGCCACCGATCCGGTGAGCACGATCCAGGCCGCCCAGGACGCCGCGTTCAACCCGGAAGGCATCCCGCGCTATGACCACCTGTTCGTGGTGGTGTTCGAGAACCACAGCAACCAGACCATCGACGACCCGGCCTATCCGAACTTCTACAAGTACCTGAACCAGGAAGGCAACAAGGCCGCCAACTACTTCTCGACCGGCAACCCGAGCGAGCCGAACTACATTTCGCTGGCCAGCGCCGACGACTGGGGCGTGGCCGACGACAACGCGTGGAACTGCCTGCCGGCCGGCGACACGGCCAACCAGCCCACCGATGTCTACGTGCCGCTGAACGCCTGCAACGCGGACACCAAGGTGCACAACCTCAAGGGCCGCCGCAACCTGTTCACGGCGCTCTACAACGTTGGCATGCCCACGCGTGTCTACAGCGAGTCGATGGACCCGGGCCAGGACCCGCGCCGCGACGGCGCCGGCAACGCGGCCATCACGGCCGTCAACGTGACGTCCGGGCTGGGCGCCACCGAGCCGATGATCGCCAGCCTGTACAAGACCAAGCACCACCCGGCGGTGAACTTCGACGAGGTGCGCAACCGTCCCGACTTCTTCCGGAACCTGAACCGCACGGTTGGCGGCGGCCAGTGGGATGCGGCCATCGATACCTACGCCAAGGGCAAGGGCATCACCTGGAACACCCACCAGTTCGAGGATGACCTCAAGAGCGGCGACATCGGCGCGCTGAACTACATCGTGCCGGACCAGTGCGACGACATCCACGGCACGGGTTCGGCGGTGGCGGACTGCACCAACGCCGCGGCCGGCATCAAGCGCGGCGACGCCTACGCCAAATACCTCGTCGAGACCATCAAGGCCAGCCCGGTCTGGAAGAACACCAGCCGGCGCTCGGCCATCGTCATGCTGTTCGACGAAGGGTCGAGCTTCTACGGCAGCTCGTCGTGCTGCGGCTGGAACGTGGGCGGCGGCGCCACCAGCGGCTGGCCGCTGGGCGAGGGCATCAACACGGCCGTGGCGCGCTACAACGGCGGCAACAAGGGCGATGGTCCCACCATCTTCTCGCTGCTGACCAACCAGCCGAACGCGCCGAAGCAGGTCATCGACTCCGACGCCTACAGCCACTTCTCGTTCGTGCGCACGATGCAGGACATGTTCGCGCTGGCTGACCCCGGCGTGGCCACGTCGTACATGAACCGCTCGAAGTACACCGAGAAGTACATCGCCCAGAACCTGGCCAACCTGGCCGAGTACTCGGGCAGCGCCAACACCCACTTCGACTCGGTCCGGCCGATGAACCACAAGTACGTGGTGCAGTCGGGCGATCTGGTCTCGGGCGGGGCGACGAAGGGCGTCAGCGGCAGCGGCTCGCTGAGCGGCGGCAACACGGCCGCGGGGCCGGATGCCACGCAGACCAGCATCTGGGCCATCAAGTCCTGATGCACGCGCGGCGGCGGCGGGCGCTCCGGCGCTTGCCGCCGCCATTCCGTCGCTACCGTTCTCCGAGCATCATGCGCTTTCCCATTCTCGCCGCCAGCCTGCTGGCGGCAGCGTGCGCGGCGTCACTGGCGGGCTGCAAGCCCTCCGACGCGGCATCGCACGCACCGGCCCACGCCGCCGTGCTGCCCAAGGCAGCCGCCGTGCAGGTGGCACATCCGGCCGCGCCGGCCCCGGCCAACCCGCTGACGCCTGCCGCGCAGGTCGGCGCCAGGCTGTTCTTCGATCCGTCGCTGTCGGGCTCGGGCAAGATGTCGTGCGCCACGTGCCACGATCCGAACCATGCGTTCGCGCCGGCCAACGATCTGTCCGTCCAGCTTGGCGGCAGCGACGGGCGGCAACCGGGCACGCGCGCCGTGCCCACGCTGATGTACAAGGAGTACACCAACGCCTACTCCGACACGTTCGAGAACCCCGACATGATCAGCGCGCCCGGTCCCGGCGGCGGCCTGACCTGGGACGGACGCGCCAACACCATCGCCGAGCAGGCGGCCATTCCGCTGCTGGCGCCCAACGAGATGGCGGCGGCCAGCAAGGCGGCCGTGGTCGAGGCGGTGCGGCGCGGCCCCCATGCCGGCGCATTCCGGCAAGCCTACGGCGCCCAGGCGTTCGACGACACCGAGCGGGCCTTTTCGCTGGTGGGCGCCGCGCTGCAGGCGTTCCAGGTGGAAGACCGCAGCTTCCATCCCTACAGCAGCAAGTTCGACCGCTACCGCACCAACAAGGTGGGCGGCGCGCTGACCGATGCCGAACTGCGCGGCCTGCGCGTGTTCCTCGATCCCAACAAGGGCAACTGCATGGCCTGCCACCTGCTGGGCGGGGGCAACGACGGCAGCCAGGACATGACCAGCGACTACTCTTTCGCGGCCATCGGCGTGCCCCGCAACCGCGAGATACCGGCCAACGCCGACCCGAAGTATTTCGACCTGGGCCTGTGCGGGCCGCTGCGCACCGATCATCGGCCAGGCAAGGACAAGGGCGCCAAGGAAACGTGCGGCATGTTCAAGACGCCGGTGCTGCGCAACGTGGCCACGCGGCACGTGTTCATGCACAACGGGGTATTCCATTCGCTGGAAGACGTGGTGCGCTTCTACAACACGCGCGACACGGCGCCCGGCAACTGGTACCCGCGCGATGCCAGGGGCCGCGTGAACAAGTTCGACGACCTGCCGGCGCAGTACCGCGCCAATCTCGACGGACAGATGCCGCTGGACCAGCGGCGCGCGGGCAGCAAGCCGCCGATGACCGATGCCGAGATGCAGGATCTGGTCACGTTCCTGAAGACCCTGACCGATGGTTTCGTGCCGCCCGCGCAGGCCGCCCGGCAGACCAACACCGTAGCCCGTGCCGCCGCCGAGTTCGCCGCAGGGCATTCGGGCACGCCCGTGCGCAACCCGTGATACCGAGATGAAAACGATCCAACTTTGCGCCGCCGTCGCCGGCGGCATCGCGCTGCTGGCTGGCTGCGGCCATCCCGACGCGGCGACCGAAGCCAATTTCCGTGCCGGACTGGAGCAGCAGCTCGCCGCGCATGGTGACCTCTGCATCGGCCGGCACGAGTGGCCGGTCGACGTGCCCGACCTGCCGGTGGCCGCCCAGATGCGCGACGGCATCCAGATGCCCGCGCTCGAACACGCCGGGCTGGTGGCGCACGTGCCGGCCGAGATGACGCTGAAGCATCAGGACGGGTCCAGCGAAACGGTCAAGGCGCTGCGCTACGGCCTGACCGACAAGGGCCGCTCGTTCGTCAACGCCCACCCGAAGACCGCGGCGCATGGCGCGGGAGAGACGCCCGACCTGTGCTACGGCCATGTGCGGCTGGCCAGGGTCACCGGCTGGGACAAGCCACAGGCGGCGCGCGACAACGCCGGGCGGCCCGTGACGACGGTCCGCTACACCTATACGCTCGACGCCGCGCCATGGGCCGGCGATGCGCGGGTCCAGCAGGCGTTTCCGGTGCTGGCCCGCGTGGTCAAGGGCAGCGGCACGATGGAACTGGCCCAGACGATGGTGGCGACGAGCGGAGGGTGGCGGGCGGAGTGATGAGCAACCCGCATACCCTCTCCCGCAACCCGGTGTACCATCGCCACCCGAACCCGTTAGATGCTGGAGAGCAACCATGATCGTATTCGTCACTGGCGCCACCGCAGGATTTGGCGCTGCCATTGCGCGCCGCTTTGCCGAAGCCGGCCACCGCGTCATTGCCGCCGGACGCCGGGAAGACCGGCTCGAAGCGCTGGCCGACGCGCTGGGCCGCGACAAGGTGCTGCCGCTCGTGCTCGACGTGCGTGACCGTGACGCCGTGGCCGCCGCCGTGGCCGGGTTGCCGGCCGGCTTTGCCGAGGTGGACCTGCTCGTGAACAACGCCGGGCTGGCGTGGGGGCTGGAATCGGCGCAGACCGCCGACCTCGACAAGTGGGACACGATGGTCGACACCAATATCAAGGGCCTGCTCTACATGACGCGCGCCGTGCTGCCCGGCATGGTGGCGCGCAACCGCGGCCACGTGGTCAACATCGGTTCGGTGGCGGGCGCCTATGCCTACCCCGGCGGCAATACCTACGGGGCGACCAAGGCGTTCGTGCGCCAGTTCTCGCTGAACCTGCGCGCCGACCTGACCGGCACGCGCGTCCGCGTGACGGACGTGGCGCCGGGGCTGGTTGGCGGCACCGAGTTCTCGTCGGTGCGTTTCGACGGCGACCAGTCGCGTGTGGAGAAGACCTACGAAGGCGCCGATGCGCTGACGCCCGAGGACATCGCCGAGACCGTGTTCTGGGCCGCGACGCTGCCCGCCCGCGTGAACATCAACTTCGTGGAAGTCATGCCGGTGACGCAGTCGTTCGGCCCGCTGTCGATCCACCGCGAGAAAGCCTGAGGGGCCTGCGCCCCTCCCGCATCAGGCCGGCACGGACTCGTTGGTGAACGCCGCGAGTTCGGTCAGCAGGCTGCGCGCGGCCAGTTCCACCAGGGCGCGGCCCTTCTCGGGCGTGGCCTGGCCCGGGTCCGAGCCCATGCGGCCATCGGGGAACCGGCCACGGAACTCCAGGGCCTCGCGGATCGGGCCCGACGGGGCGATCTTCGGCGCATAGTCGGCATGCTTGATCGTGTCCGGGAACGCGAACTGCGTGACCGCGATCTCCGACGGCGTGGCGTGCGCGCCGTGTCCGGTCGGGAACATGTCCCGCGCCAGCTCGTTCACCCCCTCCAGATCCCACCAGTTGCAGAGCTTCAGCGCAAAGCCGGCACGGCGCCCGGCGAAGCTCGACTCGGCATAGATCTCCGAGAACGCGGCCTCGATCGAGGCGACATTGCCGCCATGGCCGTTCAGGAACAGGATCTTCCTGAAGCCGTGGCGCGACAGCGAATGTACCCAGTCCATGATGGCCGCGATGAACGTGGTGGGCCGCAGCGAGATCGTGCCGGCAAAGCCCAGGTGGTGCTGCGCCATGCCGATGTTGAAGGTGGGGGCCACGAGGATGTCGCCCTGCGTCTCGGCCGCCCGGCAGATGATCTCGGGGCACAGCCAGTCCGTGCCGAGCAGGCCCGTGGGGCCGTGCTGCTCGTTCGAGCCGATCGGGATCACGATGGTCTGGCTGCGCTTGAGGAATTGATCGACTTCGGACCAGGTGGAAAGGTGCAGCAGCATGGGGTTCTCCTGTTATGGGGTGTAAAGCGCACGTCAGCGGCGCGAGGGAAGCTTGTTGGCGAGGATGATCAGCGCGGCGGCCAGCGGCATGGCGGCCATCACCAGGACGCCCGGGTGCAGGCTGCCGGTGGCGGTCTTGGCCCAGCCGATGATGGCCGGTCCCCAGAAGCCGCCCGACAGGCCGATGGTGTTGATCAGCGCGATGCCGCCGGCCGCTGCCGGGCCCTTGATGTACTCGGGCGGCATGGCCCAGAACACCGTGTAGGTCATCCACAGCGCCGTGGTGCCCAGCGTCAGCAGCGCCAGCGTCACGAACAGGTGGCCGTCGGCCAGCGTGGAGCCGGCCAGCAGCGCGGCACCGGCCAGCGCCGGCACGGCGGCGTGGTAGCGGCGCTCGCCCTTGCGGTCCGAGCGGCGGCCCATGTAGACCATGCCGATGGCGCCGCCCAGGTAGGGCAGGGCCGTGTACCAGCCCAGCTTCACGGTATCGGCCACGCCCTGCGCCTTGATCAGCGTCGGCAGCCAGAAGCTCAGCGCGTAGATGGCGGCGATCACGCAGAAGTAGGCCGTGGCCAGCACGTAGACCTTGGGGTCGCGCGCCACGGCGCCGAACGAGTGCTTGTGCGCGGCCGGCACCGCCAGTTCCTGTTCGAGCAGGCGCTTTTCGTCGGCGGTCAGCCACGTGGCATCGGCGGGGCGGTCCGGCACCAGCTTGAGCGCCAGCACGCCGAGCAGCAGGCAGGGCAGCCCCTCGACCAGGAACATCCACTGCCAGCCGGCCAGGCCGCCGTGGCCGGCCAGCGAGGTCATCAGCCAGGCCGACGCGGGGCCGCCGATGATGCCGCCGATCGGGCCGGCCAGGAACACGATGGCAATCGCCCGGGCCATGCGCTGCGGGCCGTACCAGCACGACAGGTAATAGATCATGCCGGGCGCAAAGCCGGCTTCGAACACGCCCAGCAGGAAGCGCATGGCGTAGAACGTGGGCACGTCGCGCACGAACATCATGCACGCCGAGGTGATGCCCCAGAGCACCAGGATGCGGCTGAACGTCTTGCGGGCGCCCACACGGGGCAGCATCAGGTTGCTCGGGATCTCGAACAGCACGTAGCCGATGAAGAAGATGCCGGCGCCCACGCCGTAGGCGGCGTCCGAGAAGCCGAGGTCGGACTGCATCTGCAGCTTGGCGAAGCCGATGTTGACGCGGTCCAGGTAGGCGAACAGGTAGCAGACCAGCAGGAACGGCAGCAGCCGCAGGTTGATCTTGTTGTAGAGGGCGGTGGTGCCGTCGAGGGCGCCGGGGTTCGACATCACTAACATTGCCAGTCTCCGAAGCGTTGTGATGGTTGTGGGATTGGCTTGGATAGTGGCAGCGGCTTAGACTTGCACCAACAGCAACAAAGTCCACACTTCGTTCTTGCCAGGGCAACGGCACGCGGCCACGCCGGTTCGAAGTGATTCATGATCGACATCGAGACGGCAACATGCGGGAAATCAATCAGCAACGGCTGCGGTACTTCCGCGAAGTCCTGGCGCACGGCACGATCCGGGGCGCTGCGGAAAGCCTGAACACGTCGCCCTCGGTGATCACGCGGCAGATCCGGCTGCTGGAGGAGGAACTGGGCACGACGCTGTTCGAGCGCCTGCCGCGCGGGGTGCGGCCCACCGAGGCCGCCGCCCATCTGCTGGAGTTCTGGCGCGGCTACCGCTCGCACCAGGAGAAGCTCGAAGACCAGTTGCACGCGCTCAAGGGCTTGCAGCAGGGCACGGTGCGGATCGTGCTGAGCGAGGGCTATGTCGACGCGCTGGTCAACGAGGTCATCGCACCGTTCTGCACCCAGTACCCGAAGGTCGATATCCGCATGGAGATCCTGCCCGTGGACGACGTGCTCGACGAGGTGGCCGAGAGCCGCGCCCATATCGGGCTGGCCTACAACCCGCCGCTGCATCCGCGCATCGAGCATCGGGCCAGCTCGGCCCAGCCCGTGGTGCTGCTGGCCCGCAACGGCCATCCGCTGGCGCTGCGCGGCGGCCCGGCCACGATCCGCGAGGTGCTGGAGTACCCGCTGGCGCTGATGCCCGAGTCCTACGGCATCGGGCACGCGGCGCGGATGCTGGAATTTGCCGAGAACATCTCGATCCGGCCCACGCTGGTCAGCAACTCGCTGGCGGCGCTCAAGCAGTTCGTGGCCAATGGCGATGCCGTGACGCTGATCGGCCAGTTCGCGGCCTACCGCGAGGTGGCCGCCGGCAGCCTGGCCACGGTGCCGATCGACCATCCGCTGTTCCGCGGCACCCAGGCGCGGCTGCTGGTCAAGGCCGGCCGGCCACTGCCCGCGGCGGTGCTCGAAGTGCTCGACTTCATCGAACGGCGGATGGGAATCTTCGCGCATGGGGACTGAGCGGGGCGTCTGAACCGGACCCATGGTGTTGGCCGCGCGTATCGGCGATGTGTGGCGGAAGGCGGGTTTTTGTATCGCCGTGTATGCCAGCGCACCGAAGCGGGCGGGGCGATCGGTCAAGGTGGCCGGTCCACCGCCACATTGCCGCCATTTGCCGGCGGCCGCGAGGTGCCATGTCCGGAGACATCTTCCGCATCGTGACCGGGCCAGATGGATCGCGCCATCTGTACGCCCAGACCGACAGCCTGCCGGTGGCCATCCTGCTGGTGGCCGGGCTGCTGCTCGCCATCGTGCTGGCCAGCGTGCTGTGCTACTACGTCACGCGCTGGGTCCTGCTCTGGGCCGTGGGAAGGCTGGCGCGGGGCGAGCACCGCAAGTGGCTGCGGGCCGCGGCCCAGCGCCGCGTGTTCCACCGGCTCGCGCCGATCGTGCCGGCGCTGATCGTCTTCCTGTCGGCGCCGCTGCTCTCCGGCCTCACGTTTCCGCTGATCGCCATGCTCGGCAAGCCGGTGGCCGTGCTGGCGGCCTGTTTCATGGTGGTGGCGGGGCTGCGCGCCGGGTTTGCGTTCCTGGCCAGCATCGAGGACCGCTACAGCCATTTTCCGCATGCCGCCACGCGGCCCATCAAGAGCTTCCTGCAGGTGGCCGCCATCGTGCTGTACCTGGTGGCGTTCATCAGCATCGTGTCGCTGCTGCTGGGGCGCTCGCCGGCGTACTTCCTGACCGGCGTCAGCGCGATGACGGCGCTGCTGATCATCGTGTTCCGCGATTCGCTCCTGGGCTTTGTCGCCAGCATCCAGTTGGCCGCCTACGACATGCTGCGCATCGGCGACTGGATCGAGGTGCCCGGCTACGTGGCCGATGGCGTCGTCACCGACATCGCGCTGAACACGATCAAGGTGCAGAACTTCGACAACACGATCATCACGCTGCCGAGCTATGTGCTGCTGACCAACGGCGTCAGGAACTGGCGCGGCATGCTCGAAGGCGGTGCGCGCCGGGTGCGGCACAGCATCCCGGTGGATGCCGACAGCGTGCGCTTCTGCGACGATGCACTGCTGGCGCAACTGGCCAGCCACGCGGAACTGCGCGTGCCGCTGACGCCGGAGCCCGGCGAGCCACGCCTGACCAACCTGGGCCTGCTGCGCCGCTACATGCTGGGCTACTTCCGCCAGCATCCCGCCATCCGGCAGGACCTGCCGCTCGTGGTGCGCCACGTGCAGTCGGTCAGCCAGGGCCTGCCGCTCGAAGTGTTCCTGTTCGTCAACGACACGCGCTGGGAGCGTTTCGAGCAGATCCAGTCGGACCTCTTCGATCACATCTATGGCGTGCTGCCGCTGTTCGGCCTGCGGGTCTGGCAGAAGCGTTAGCGTTGGGCACCATCCGCCACCCGGCGCGTGCGAGGTGCTACCGGCGGCACCCCGGGGCGCCGGGAGTGCATCCGGGTTTGCGTAGCGATTTGCGTTTTGGCGCTTCTGCGACCTATGGTTATCCACGTGCCCCGGCGCGGGAGCCATCGGTCCATCCCTGGAGACGCCATGAGCAAGTCAAGTATCACGACCTGGATCCTGATTGCGATGGTGCTCGGCGCCGCCGTGGGCTACGCGTGCAATACCGCGTTCCCCGACCCGAAGGTGGCCAAGGACATCGCCGGCTACATCTCGATCATCACCGATGTGTTCCTGCGGCTGATCAAGATGATCATCGCGCCGCTGGTGTTCTCCACGCTGGTCATGGGCATTGCCCACATGGGCGACGCCAGCACCGTCGGGCGCGTGGGCGTGAAGGCGCTGGCCTGGTTCATCACGGCCTCGCTGGTCTCGCTGACGCTGGGGCTGATCATGGCCACGCTGCTGCAGCCGGGCATCAACATCGGCCTGCCGCTGCCGGACGTGGGCGCCGCCACCAACCTCAAGACCAACGCGTTCACGCTCAAGGATTTCATCTCGCACCTGGTGCCGAAATCGGTGGCCGAGGCGATGGCCAACAACGAGATCCTGCAGATCGTGGTGTTCTCGATCTTCTTCGGCACCGCCATTTCCACGCTGGGCGAGCGCGGCCAGCGCATGGCCGCCGTGATCGAGGATCTGGCGCAGATCATGCTGAAGATCACCGGCGCGGTGATGTGGATGGCGCCGCTGGCCGTGTTCGCGGCGATTGCCTCCACGGTGACCACGCAGGGATTGGGCATCCTGATCACGTTCGCCAAGTTCATGGGCAGCTTCTATCTGGCGCTGTTCGTGCTCTGGGGGCTGCTGGCGCTGGCGGGCTTCGTGTTCCTCGGCCGGCGCGTGTTCGAGCTGATCCGGCTGATCCGCGAGCCGTTCCTGCTGTCGTTCTCGACGGCCAGCTCGGAAGCGGCCTATCCCAAGCTGCTCGACTCGCTCGACCGCTTCGGCGTGAATCGTAAAATCTCCAGTTTCGTGCTGCCGCTGGGCTACTCGTTCAACCTGGACGGTTCGATGATGTACTGCACGTTTGCGGTGCTGTTCATCGCCCAGGCGTACGACATCCACCTGCCGATGGCCACGCAGATCACGATGCTGCTGTTGCTGATGCTCACGTCCAAGGGCATGGCCGGGGTGCCGCGCGCCTCGCTGGTGGTGATCGCGGCCACGCTGAACCAGTTCGGCATTCCCGAGGCGGGGCTGTTGCTGATCATGGGCGTGGACCAGTTCCTTGACATGGGCCGCTCGGCCACCAATGCCGTGGGCAACTCGATTGCCGCCGCCGTGGTGGCCAAGTGGGAGGGGCAGTTGACCACGGGGCCGGTGCCCGAGACGGAAAAGGACATTCCCGGCACCAAGCCCGAATCGGCGGGAGCCTGACGCGATGCGCGCGTGGCGCCTTACCCTCCCGGCGGTGCTGGCGGCATGGCTGGCCGTGCTGGCGCCGATGGCGGCGGCCCAGACCACCGCGCCCGAACCGGTGGTGCTGGCCGGCACGCTGAAGAAGGCGCGCGACACCGGCACGCTCGTGATCGGCTACCGCGAATCGTCGCTGCCGTTCTCGTACCTTAACCAGGCAAAACGGCCGATCGGCTACTCGATCGATATCTGCCAGGCCATCGTCAGCGCCGCCGCCGCCGAGATCAGCCGGGAACTGGCCATCCGGTGGGTGCCGGTGACCTCCGAAAACCGCTTCGACGCGATGACCTCGGGCAGGATCGACCTCGAATGCGGCTCCACCACCCGCAACGCCGAGCGCATGCGCACCGTCGCATTTTCTCCAGTTATTTTCGTGGCCGGCACCAAGCTGATGGTGCCGCGCAACTCGCCGATCAAGGCGTTCCGCGACCTCAAGGGCAAGACCGTCGTGGCCACCGCCGGCACGACCAACGCCGATTCCATCGAGCAACTGTCGCAGCGCTTCAACCTGGGCGTGAAGCTGATCCGCGCCCGCGACCACGCCGACGCGTTCGAAGTGCTGCGCAACGGCGGCGCGGCCGCCTATGCCGGCGACGATGTGCTGCTGTACGGCTTCCTGGCCCGCGCCGACGCCGGCAAGCAATTCGTGGTGACGCGCGATTTCCTGTCCTACGACCCCTACGGCATCATGCTGCGCCGCGACGACCCCCAGTTCGCCAGCGTAGTCGACAACGCCGTGCGCCACCTGATCACCTCGGGCGAGCTGGAACGACTCTACAAGCAGTGGTTCCTGAACCGCCTGCCCACCGGCGAACGGCTCGGTATTCCCATGAGCGCCCAGCTGGAAGACATCATCGCGGCTACGCCGCAGGCGCCGGAGTAGGCGGCGGAGGTGGAGGATCAGAGCGTCTCGGGCAGCGGCGCGAAACAGGGGCGCCACGCGTCCAGGGCTGCGCCGTCCAGCCCCTCATCCCGCAGGGTTTGTTCCCAGTCGGCTTGCACGGTGTGCTCGACCCGTTCGAGGATCTCGCGCGCCTGCGCCCGGGTCAGGCCAAAGACCTCGCAGTCGCTAAGCAGGTTCTCGCGGGTCCCCACTGCGCCATGCTGGCCGATTCCCAGTGCATGCTCCTTCCTGCGGGTCGCGTGGTGGCGCGGCACCATGTCGTAGGCGGGGGACAGCGCATAGAATCCGGGAGTGTCAGCGGCCAGGAACCCGTGGTTGCGCTCGTGATCGTCGGTATTCGAGATGCAGCAGTTGAAGACCATCCGGTGGAACAATTCCCGTTGGTCGGCGGCGGGCTCCTCGCTAAAACGCGCCATCTCGCGGGCCAGCCGGGGATAACTTCCCGGGAAGCTGTATGCCTGTACCTCGACATTGCCATGAAAAACGGTCTGGGCGCTCAGGAACCCGTCGCGCCGCCATCCGGTGCCATCCGCGACGAGCGCACGGTCGAAGCGCTCGACAAGCAGGATGTCATCCTCCACGACGCGGGCATGAGCGGTGTCGATGCCGCACGCCCGCGCGAGCTTGAGCATCGCGTTTTCGATGCGGGCCATCGGCGCACCGTGGTCTTCGCGCGCCGGGAACTTGGCGATCCACTGCTTGCCGCCATCCATAATGGTCAGCTTCGGCCGCGCGCCACCCAGGTTGGTGTTCGGCTGCACCAGCCCTCGCAGGACGGGGTCAGGTTCTCGCTGAAGTGCCATGCCGAGCAGCACCTGCCGCGCCGGCTTCAAGACATCGAGTTCGGGCAGGACCGGTCGCTCCGGCGGCGCCTCGCGCGACGCGCTGAAGCCCAGGTTGCCGATATGGTCGCCATTGCCGTTCAGCAGGTAGCCTGTTGCGTCTTCCTGCCGGCCCCACATCCGGTCGATGACGAAACGGCCCCAGTCGTCGGGCATGGCGTCGCGCAGCGCTCCGAAGAAGCCGCCAAGTGCAACGGTCTCGTAGGTGGTGTCAGCGAGCCGCAGATGCAATGGATCGAGCGCCAGCGCGTCGGGGTTGGCCAGATAGGAGCGTCCGTAGACAAACCGGCCCAGGAAGCGGGGAAGTCCGGCGTCCCGCGCCAGCCGCGCATGAACGAAGCGTCCCGCCAGCGTTGGTTCGGTATCGCGGGGAAGCCAGGCCCAGACCCAGACTTCAGAAGTCATTGTCCAACCCCTTGCGTACCCGCACCCGCCGTTCGCCGGGCTGGTACTCCAGCGCCGCGCCTTCGGCGTCCAGCGCGGTATCAGCGATGAGGTCGATCTCACGGTCGAGCCCCATGACCCACAGCGCGCGCGCATAGGCGCCGATCGCCGTATCGGGGCTGCCGCGCTCGATCGCTTCGATCGTGGAGCGGGACAGCTTCGTGCGGGTGGCGAGGTCGACTTGCCGAAATTTCCGGCGCAGGCGGGCATCACGGATCCGCGCCCCGAGCATTTCAAGGCGGGCGGCAACTTCGGGCGGCAGTGGAGAGGCGCTGTTGCGTGGCATAACCAGCAATATCGTACTTAATGCTGTCTATGGCAAGCACGATGGAGAACCCCTTGCCGTTCTTGACGTTTTTTATGCCGTGCACTCCTGAATCCGGCGTCCCATGCACAAATAACAAGCACAGTTCCGGATTTGTGCACTGCGTTGTCACAAACTGTACTCTTCTGGTCGTCGTCCCTCTGTACGTCCCCCGCGTCACATGGCGCGCTTAGGCTTCCAGCTATCGCTGCGAGCGTCCGGATAGACACGGAAAACCGGGCCGGGCACTCGGGCTCTTTAGCTGGAAGTCGCCCCCGATGAGTACCCCGACACCCGAAAAGGGACACGTTGCCCCGTATACGCACCCGGCCGCTGGCTGGGGCGCGCTCAAGCAGGTCGCCATCAACCTGGTCAAGGAAAAGGTTGCCGGCGGCAAGTACAAGACGCTGTTCAAGCAGAACCAACCCGATGGCTTTGACTGCCCCGGTTGCGCCTGGCCCGATCGCCAGCATGCGTCGACCTTCGAATTCTGCGAGAACGGGGTCAAGGCCGTGGCCGCCGAGGCCACCAGCAAGCGCGTGACCAACGAGTTCTTCGCCCGTTACACGGTGGCGGAGCTGATGCAGCAGTCGGACTACGAGCTGGAGCAGCATGGCCGCCTGACGCATCCGGTGCGTTACGACGCCGCCACCGACAAATACGTGCCGGTGGAGTGGGACGAGGCGTTCCGCCTGGTCGCCGCGCACCTGCAGCGGCTGGACAACCCCGATGCGGCCACGTTCTACACGTCCGGCCGGGCCAGCAACGAGGCGGCATTCCTGTTCCAGTTGTTCGTCCGGATGTACGGCACGAACAATTTCCCAGACTGCTCGAACATGTGCCATGAGGCCACCAGCCGGGGCTTGCCGGTGACGGTGGGCGTGGGCAAGGCCACGGTGCTGCTCGACGATTTCCAGCTGGCGGACACGATCATGGTCTGGGGCCAGAACCCGGCCACCAACCATCCGCGCATGCTCAACGAGCTGCGCGACGCCTCGAAGCGCGGCGCGACCATCGTCTCGGTCAATCCGCTCAAGGAGCGCGGCCTGGAGCGCTTTGTCAGCCCGCAGCACGTGACCGAGATGCTGGGCGGCGGCGGCACGCAGATCGCCTCGATGTTCGTGCGTCCCACGCTGGCAGGCGACTTCGCGCTGCTCAAGGGCCTGGGCAAGCGCGTGATCGAACTCGACGACGAGGCCGTGGCCACGGGCGGCAAGCGCGTGGTGGATATCGATTTCATCCGCGAGCACACCGCTGACTACGAGGCCTTCGCCGCCGACCTGCGCGCCGAAAGCTGGGCCGACATCGTGGCCGAATCCGGCGTGCCGCGTGCCGACATCGACGCGCTGGCCGACGTCTACGTCAGGAGCGAGCGCACGATCATGTGCTGGGGCATGGGCCTGACGCAGCACAAGCAGTCGGTGCGCACCATCCAGCTGCTGTCGAACGTGATGATGCTGCGCGGCAATATCGGCCGCCCGGGCGCCGGCCTGATGCCGGTGCGCGGCCATTCGAACGTGCAGGGCGACCGCACCATGGGCATCGAGGAGCAACCCGATGCCGCGTTCCTGGACCGCCTGGGGCAGGTATTCGACTTCGAGCCGCCGCGCGAGCACGGCCAGGACGTGGTGGCGGCCATCGCCGCGATGCTGGAAGGCAAGGTCAAGGTGTTCGTGGGGCTGGGCGGCAATTTCTCGATCGCCACGCCCGACACGCCGCGCACCTGGGAGGCGCTGCGCCAGTGCGACCTGACCGTGAACATCGCCACCAAGCTCAACCGCAGCCACCTGGTCATCGGCCGCGACGCGCTGCTGCTGCCGACCATGGGCCGCACCGAGATCGACGAGCAGGACGGCGTGGCGCAGGGCGTGACCGTCGAGGATTCGGTCTGCATGGTGCACATGTCGTACGGCATGAACAAGCCGGCCTCGCCGCACCTGCTGTCCGAGACGATGATCGTGGCGCGCATGGCTGAAGCCACGCTTGGCACCGCGAAGGTGGACTGGCGCTGGTACGCGCAGGATTACTCGCGCATCCGCGACGCCATCGAGAAGGTGATTCCGGGCTTCGAGCGCTTCAACGAGCGCGTGGCGCAGCCGGGTGGCTTCCATCTGACCCCGGCCTCGCGCAACCGCGTCTGGCGCACGGCGTCGGGCAAGGCGCAGTTCCTGGTGCACGCGATCGACCGCGACACGCCGATCCAGCGTGCCCGCCAGCAGTACGGCGACGACCTGATGGTCATGATGACCACCCGTTCGCACGACCAGTACAACACCACGATCTACGCGCTCGACGACCGCTATCGTGGCGTGTTCGGCCTGCGCCGGGTGATCTTCATCAACCGTGCCGACCGCGAGCGCCTGGGGTTTGCAGAGGGCGAACGCGTAAATGTCACGAGCGTCTGGGAAGACGGCATCACGCGCCACGTGCAAGACTTCCTGCTCGTCGACTACGACATTCCGGCGGGCTGCCTCGGCGCCTACTACCCGGAGACCAACCCGCTGGTGCCGCTGGAAAGCATCGGCGACCGGTCGGGCACGCCCACGTCGAAGTCGATCCCCGTGCTGCTGCAACGCGCGGGCTGAGCGGGCGACATTGGGTTGACACGCCGGACAGCGGGAGCAGGCATGGCAGAACGAGGCTACGTGGCGCGCGATATCCGGCGCCACCAGGGCGACGCCGTCGCGCTGGAAATCGACATGGTGGCCGACGAGGTGCCCGTGGCGCTGGTCTACAACGGCATCTCGCATGCCGTGATGATGGCCACGCCGCTCGATCTCGAAGCGTTCGCGGTGGGGTTCTCGCTGACCGAAGGCATTGTCGACGGCGTTGGCGAGATCTACGAGGTCGAGGTCGAGCCCGGCTGCGACGGCATCGAGGTCCGGCTGGAGATCTCCCAGCGCGCCTTCATGGCGATGAAGGCCCGGCGGCGCTCGCTGGCCGGGCGGACCGGCTGCGGCGTCTGCGGTATCGAGAGCCTGGCGTTGCTCGACCTCGTTCCCGAGCCGATGGGCGCCCCCGCGCACCGGATTTCGCCCACCCCGGCCATGATGCGCCGCGCCGCCGACGCGCTGCGTGCCCGCCAGCCGCTGATGGCGGCCACCGGCGGCGTCCATGCCGCGGCCTGGTGCGGCCCGGACGGCGAACTGCGCGCCGTGTTCGAGGACGTGGGGCGCCACAACGCGCTCGACAAGCTGATCGGCCACCTGGCCCGTGCCCGCGAGAATTTCGGCGACGGTTTCGTCTTTCTGTCGAGCCGGGCCAGCTACGAACTCGTCCGCAAGGCCGCGCGGATGCGGATCCAGATGCTGGCCACGATCTCCGCGCCAACCTCGCTGGCCATCCGCATCGCCGGCCAGGCGGGGCTGCGCCTGCTCAGTTTCTGCCGCCAGGACGGCTACGTCGAATACACTTCGGCTGATTCCGTGACCGCTACCGACGCGCCAGTGACCGCAGGCTGACCGCCTCCGGGTGCCGGCACGGCCGGACAACCCTGAAAGGCGCCCCCGTTGGCCACCCTGTACGAAAAGCTTGCCGCCGATATCGAAGCGCTGGTGCAGCAGGGCGTACTGCTGCCCGGCGAGAAGATCCCGTCCGTACGGCAGGCGGCCCAGCACCACCGGCTCAGCATCACCACCGTGATCCGGGCCTACCTGCTGCTGGAATCGCGCGGCATCCTGGAAAGCCGGCCCCAGTCGGGCTACTTCGTGCGCGCCCGGCCCGGTGAGCCGGCCATCGACCTGCAGCCCAGCCGGCCCGCCGCGCGCCCCTCGGCCGTGGATGTCAGCGCGCTCGTGCTGTCGACGCTGCGCTCGATCCGCGCCGACGATGCCATTCCGCTCGGCTCGCCGTATCCCGACCCCAAGCTCTACCCGTGGCAGCGGATCATCCAGTACGCCAATGCGATCGGCAAGCGCTACGACACCTGGAGCGTGCTCGACGACCTGCCGCCGGGCTCGCCGCAGTTGATCCGCCAGATCACGCGCCGCTATCTCGAAAACGGCTACACCGTCGACCCCAACGAGGTCATCGTCACGATCGGCGCCACCGAGGCCATCAACCTGTGTCTGCAGGCCGTGGCGCGGCCCGGCGACACCATCGCCGTGGAGTCGCCCACGTACTACGCGATGCTGCACGCCATCGAGCGGCTCGGCATGCGGGCCGTGGAAGTGGCCACCGACCCGGTGGCCGGCATCGACGTCGAGGCCCTGGCGAAATTACTCGATGAACGCCCGGTGGCCGCCTGCATGGTGATGCCGAACTTCCAGAATCCGCTGGGCTTCCAGATGTCTGACGAGCGCAAGCAGGCGCTGGTGGCGCTGCTGACCGACCGTGACATTCCCGTCATCGAGAACGATGTCTACGGCGAGCTGTACTACGGCGACGTGCATCCGACTTCGCTGAAATCCTATGACACGGCTGGCATCGTGCTGCACTGCTCGTCGTTCTCGAAGACGCTGACCAATGCGTACCGCATCGGCTGGGCGTTGCCGGGACGCTACAAGGAGAAGGTGGAGCGGCTCAAGTTCCTGAATACGCTGACCACCTCGACCATCCCCCAGCTAGCCATCGCAGAATTCTTAAAAAAAGACGGTTACGATTTCCACCTGCGTCGGGTGCGGAAGGCGTACGCACAGCAGGCCAACATCATGGCGGCGGCGGTGCGGCGGTTCTTCCCGGCCGGCACGCGGGTCTCGCGCCCCGCCGGCGGCTATGTCCTGTGGGTGGAACTGCCCGAAGAGGTGGACGCGATGTCGCTGTACCACGCCGCGCTGGAGCGGCGCATCACCGTGGCGCCCGGCCATATCTTCTCGCCGGTGCCGACCTATACCAACTGCATCCGCCTGAACTACAGCGGCGCTTGGTCCGCCGAGGTCGAGGCGGCCGTGGTCACGCTGGGCAAGCTCGTGGCGACGTTGCAGGAACGGGAGACAACATGACGGACAACACAGACCAGCAAGACGAAGCCGGCGAGGGCCTCGACCCGGTGCTGGCGGCAGTGCTCCAGACCCTCTGGGACCACGCCCGCAGCGCCGTGGGGCCGGCAGACCACGCGAAAGACCTCTCGCTGGCCCGCCTCAGCAAGCGCTCCGGCGCCCAGATGAGCGTGCTGCGGCGCATGCTGACCCAACTCGCCGAAGCCGACCTCGTGGTCACCGCCATGGAAGAGGACGGCCGCGGCACGGCCCGGCTGACCGAGGAGGGCGAGGCGCTGTGCGGGGAGTTGTTCGGCGAGGGCGAAGGGGGAGAGGCGCCGGTCCTGCATTAGCAGCCGCTCAGACCACCTTCCCCGGATTCATCAGCCCCTGCGGGTCCAGCGCGTGCTTGATGGCCCGCATCATGGTCATTTCCACCATGCTCTTGTAGCGCTGGTTTTCCTCGACCTTGAGCTGTCCGAGCCCGTGTTCGGCCGAGATCGAGCCGTGGTGGGCATGCACGCTGTTGTGGACGATCAGGTTGATGGCGTCCTGGTGCTGCAGGAAATGCTCGTGATCGACCCCGGCCGGCGGCGATACGTTGTAGTGCAGGTTCCCGTCGCCAAGGTGGCCGAAGGTGACCATGCGGGCACCGGGGTAGGCGTCCTGCAGCAGGCTGTCGGTGGTTTCGATGAAATCGGCCACGCGCGAGATTGGCACGGCGATGTCGTGCTTGATGTTCTTGCCTTCCTCGACCTGCGCCAGCGGAATGTGCTCGCGCAGGTTCCAGAAATCGCGCGACTGCTGGACGGACTCCGCCACCACGGCGTCGCTGACCACGCCGGCTTCGAAGGCGGCCTCCATCATCTTCTCGAAGATGCCCCGCGCATGCGCCTCGCTCTCGCTGTCGGACAGTTCCAGCAGCACCAGTTGCGGGTGGGGCGCGTCGAACGGGTAGCGCAGTTGCGGGAAGTGCTTCGTCACCAGTTCCAGGCACATCGCCGACATCAGCTCGAAGCCCGTCAGCATGGCGCTGGCGTGCGACTGGGCGATGGCGAGCAGCGCCAGCGCGGCGCGCGGGCTCTGCACGGCCGCCAGCGCCGTGACGCGGGCGCGCGGAGCCGGGAACAGCTTCATGACCGCCGCCGTGATGATGCCGAGCGTGCCTTCGGCGCCAATGAACAGGTCGCGCAGGTCGTAGCCGGTATTGTCCTTGCGCAGTCCGCGCAGCCCCTCCCAGACCTCGCCCCGGGCGTTGACCACTTCCAGCCCCAGGCACAGCTCCCGGGTATTGCCGTAACGCAGCACGGCGGTGCCGCCGGCATTCGTCGACAGGTTGCCGCCGATCGTGCAACTGCCTTCGGCCGCCAGCGAGAGCGGGAACAGCCGGCCGTGCTGCTGTGCCACGTCCTGCAACTGCTGCAGGATCACGCCGGCCTCGACCGTGATCGTGTTGTTGAGCGGGTCCACCTGCCGGACACGGTTCATGCGCTGCAGCGACAGCACCACCGTGTTGCGCCCGGCATCGGCGCCCACGGGCGTGGCGCCGCCGCACAGGCCGGTGTTGCCGCCCTGCGGCACCACGGCCAGCCGGTGGGCATGGCAGGCGCGCATCACGGCGGCCACTTCCTCGGTGGAGCCGGGGCGGAGCACCGCCAGGGCATCGCCGGTGTAGCGGCGGCGCCAGTCGGTCAGATACGGGGCCTTGTCCGCCGGGTCGGTCAGCACGTTCTGCGGACCGAGGGCCGCGCGGCAGAGGTCGAGGAAGGAATCGGTATGCGCAGCGGTCATGACGGTCAGCGGGAAGTAGGCGGGTTGGCGGAAGGGGCGGCGGCCTGGGCGGCGGCGCGGGCGCGGCGCTTGTAGGGGCGCAGATAGAAGACCGTGCCCACGAAGAACAGCAGCGTCAGCGCCACCTCGACCCAGCCCAGCCACGCCGAGGGCGGCCGGTCGCTCGTGGCGCGCACGATGCCTTCGGTGAAGTACAGCAGGATCAGCATCGACGACCACTGCATCGTGTAGCGGTTGCGCCGCCAGACGCCGCGCAGCACCGGCAGCAACGGCAGGAACTTCAGGATCAGCCATGACCCGCCGGGCCGCAGCGGGGCAAGGAACCACTCCCAGGCGATACACAGCGCGATCAGCGCGACCAGGCTGCACAGGCTCAGGCGCCAGAGCCCGGCGTGGTGCAGGGCGCGGTCGGTGGCGGTGGCGGATGGGGCGGTCGGCGAGGGCGTCATGCGGCGAGCTTCAGCGCGGATTCGGCCAGGCGGCGGCCCATGGCGATGGCCAGAGAGGCCTCGTGGTCGGTGACCGGGCCGTGGTTGTCCACATGGGCGTGGTGGCTCGGCCCGTACGGCGTGCCGCCGGCGGCCGTGGTCATCAGCCCCGGCTCGGAATAGGGCAGCCCGACGATCAGCATGCCGTGGTGCAGCAGCGGCAGCATCATCGACAGCAGCGTGGTTTCCTGCCCGCCGTGCAGGCTGCCGGTCGACGTGAACACGCAGGCCGGCTTGCCCGACAGCGCGCCGGACAGCCATTGGGCCACGGTGCCGTCGAGGAAGTACTTCATCGGCGCCGCCATGTTGCCGAAGCGGGTGGGGCTGCCGAGCGCCAGTCCCGCGCACTCTTCGAGATCGCGCAATTCGGCGTACGGGGCGCCCTCGGGCGGGATATCCGGCGCGGTGGCCTCGCAGACGGTGGACACAGGTGGCACGGTGCGCAGCCGGGCCTGGGCGCCGGGCACGCGGTCGATGCCGGCGGCAATCAGTTCGGCCAGCTTGCGGGTGTTGCCGTGGCGGCTGTAGTAGAGGACGAGGATGTCGGTCATCGGGGTCCGGCGGCGGGAGGGTGGCTCCGGGGTGGAAGGACAGGGGTAGACGGGGCCCGCGGCGGAATCTGCAACGGAATCTGCAACGGAATCTGCAACGAAAGGTGACGCAGGGCGCCGCGAAACAATCCGCGTATTATAGTTGTGCCCCCGCGCCGGGTGCCGTAGCCGTGGCTCCCGGCCTGTCAGATTCAGAATCGTCCCAATCCAGGAGTCCTTCCCCGCATGTCTGCCGCCGCCCGTGCCGCTGCCCGAATCGCCCGTCTGCGCAGGGAGTGGAACCTGCAGAAGGTGCGCGCGCTGGCGCGCTATGCGCTGCGCCGCGCGGGGGAAGACCGCCTGCCGCAAGTCTCGGCCAGCCTGACCTTCACCACGTTCCTGGCGGTCGTGCCGGTACTCACGGTGGCCTTTGCGCTGCTGGCGGCGTTCCCGGTGTTCCGCGACTTCCGGGGGCAGATCGAGATGTTCCTGTTCCAGAACCTGATTCCGGGCGGCAACGTCAGCGATTCGGTATCGCGCTACATCGGCCAGTTCGCCAAGAGCGCGCGCGGCCTGACCGCGCTGGGCCTGGGCGGGCTGATGGTGACGTCGGTGCTGACGATGCTGACCGTCGAAGACGCCCTCAACGCGATCTGGCGCGTCAAGCGGCGCCGGCCGCTGGCCCAGCGGGTGCTGGTGTTCTGGGCCGTGCTGACGCTGGGGCCGGTGCTGATCGGGGCAAGCCTGTCGGTCAGTTCCTACCTGTTGTCGATCTCGATGGGCTATGTCGGCAACCTGCCGTTCGGCGTGACGCTGCTGGTGAGCGTGGTGCCGGTGCTGCTGTCCGCCGTGGCCTTCGCGTTCCTCTACATGGCCGTGCCCTACGCCTACGTGGACTGGCGCGACGCGCTGACGGCCGGGGTGGTGGCCGCCGTGGCGTTCGAAATCGCCAAGCGCGTGTTCGGCTATTTCATCACCCATATCCCGACCTATACCGCCGTCTACGGCACGTTCGCGGTGCTGCCGCTGTTCCTGCTCTGGATGTACGTGAGCTGGCTGGTGACGCTGCTGGGCGCCACGATCGCCGCCAACCTGCCGGTGATCCGCGAGGGCCACTGGCGCCGCCGCACCTTTGCCGGCAGCGAGTTCTTCGACGCGCTGGGTATCCTCTATGTGCTGTATCGCGCCCGCGACGACGTGCCGCGCAGCGTCGGCGAGCTGGACCTGGGCCGCAAGCTGCGCGTGGAGGCCGACTATCTGGCCGGCCTGCTCGGCAAGCTCAAGACGCTGCACCTGGTGGGCAAGCTCCAGCAGGACCGGGGCCAGGCGCACTGGGCGCTGCTGTGCGATCCGGCCCAGGTCACGCTGCGGATGCTGCATGACCGGCTGGTGCTGAATCTGGCGCGCCTGCCGCGCACGGCGCTGGCCCAGCAGATGCAGGGCGTGGAGATCCTGCGTGGCATCCTCGACAACCCCCAGCTCGACCAGCCGCTGGAGGCCGTGTTCCGCCAGCAGACGGCCGATGCCGCCGCCAACGAGGCCGCGGCCGGCAAGGGCAGGGTGGTGGAAGTGGTGCCGCCGGGCTGGCACGGACAGGTCTGAAGGCCAGCGGCCGGGGGCGGACCGGCTCAGAACGGAATCCGGCCGCGCCAGATATCGGCGTACATGACCCAGTCGCCGGCGAAGCTGTAGAACGGGTGCCGGAACGTGGCCGGGCGGTTTTTCTCGAAGCCGAAATGGCCCACCCAGGCAAAGGCGTAGCCGGAGACCAGCCCCGCCAGCAGCCACCAGGCGTTGCCCGTGACCACCAGTGCCGCCAGGCAGCACAGCGCGATGGTCGAGCCGACGAAATGCAGGCGCCGGCAGGTGCGGTCGCGATGCTCGTTCAGGTAGAACGGGTAGAACTCGGCAAAGCTTGCAAATTCCTTCGTGGGGGCGTGGGCCATGGCAGTCTCCTGATTTTTATGGTTTCACTGCAGTGTAGTGCGCGGCCGGCTATCCGGCGCCAAGCACCTTGCGTGCGAATGCCGCCAGCGCGTCGAGCACCTCGTCCGGCTTCTCGCCCATCATCGCGTGCCCGCTGGGCACGGTGACCACGCGGGCGTCGCGCATGCGCCCGGCCAGTGCCTGGGCCGCCTTGGGCGACGTCATCATGTCCTTGCTGCCGACCACGAACAACGCCGGACACGCCACGGCCGCCGCCGCTTGCTCGCCGTGCGCGTAGCCATTGCAGGCCGAGAAATCGGTGTGGAACACGTGCGCGCCGGGGTTGCGGGCGGCAATGCGCTCCATCAGCCGCTGGCTGCCGCCGTGCATCCACGCGCCGGGGCCGGGCGACGACGGCTTGCTGGCCAGGCTGGAAATCGACCACTGGTTGACCATCGCAATGGCGTCGGGCTCGCGGTGCAGCGCGGCGTCGAGCAGCGCGTCGGACACCTTCATCGGGTACGCCGTGGCCAGCAGCCCGATGCCGCGCACCGCCGCCGGATGCCGCGCCGCGCATTCGAGCGCGATCAGCGAGCCCATGCTGTGGCCGAACACCAGCACCGGCGCCGTCACGCCAGCCGCCGCCACCAGCGCCATGACCCAGTCGGCCATGGCCTCGACGGTATCCAGCGGGGCACCGCCGCTGCGATGGTGGCCGGGCAGGTCGACCGCCAGCACCGAGAACCCGTGGTTGGCGAACCAGCGCGTCTGGAGCGCCCAGACGCTGTGGTCGTTCTGCGCGCCGTGGACGAAGACCGCGCAGGGCAGGGCGGGATCGAACGGCTTGCCGCCGGTGTAGGCATAAGCCGGCTGGCCGGAGAGTTCCAGTCTCATTTCGCCTTGCCTCCCTTTTCCATGGCCTTCTCGGCAGCCTTGAGGCCGCGCTTGAGATCGTCGATCAGGTCGTCCGGATCTTCCAGGCCCACCGACAGCCGGATCGTACCTTCGCCAATTCCGGCGGCCCTGAGCGCGGCGGCGTCCATGCGGAAATGCGTGGTCGAGGCCGGATGGATCACCAGCGAGCGCGCATCGCCCACGTTGGCCAGGTGCGAGAACAGCGCCAGGCTCTCGATGAAGCGCTGGCCTGCCTGGCGGTCCGCCCTGAGGTTGAAGCTGAACACCGCGCCGGCCCCTTTCGGGAGTAGCCGTTTCGCCAGTTCGTAGTCGGGATGCGATTCCAGTTCGGGATAGGCCACCGATTCCACCATCGGATGGCCGGCCAGGAAGTTCACCACGCGGCGCGTGTTGTCGACATGGCGGCTCATGCGCAGCGGCAGCGTCTCGATGCCCTGCAGCAGTTGCCAGGCCGCCATCGGATTGAGGCAGGCGCCGAAATCGCGCAGCCCCTCGCGCCGGGCGCGCAGCAGGAACGGCGCCACCGTGCTTTCCTCGGTGAACACCATGTTGTGGAAGCCCTCGTAGGGCTCCGACAACTCCGGAAACTTGCCCGATGCCTCGAAATCGAACGTACCGCCTTCGCTGAGCACGCCGCCGATGGTGGTGCCGTGGCCGCCCAGGAACTTGGTGGCCGAGTGGTAGAGCAGCCCCGCGCCATGGTCGAACGGGCGCAGCAGATAGGGCGTGGTGAACGTGGAATCGACCAGCAGCGGAATGCCGTGGTCCTGCCCGATCTGCGCCACCGTGGCGATGTCGAGCACGTCAAGCCCCGGGTTGCCGAGCGTCTCGCCAAACAGCAGCCGCGTTTCGGGGCGGATGGCGGCACGCCAGGCATCGATGTCGCGCGGGTTGACGAAGGTGGTCTCGATGCCGAAGCGGCGCAGCGTGTAGTGCAGCAGGTTGTGCGAGCCGCCGTACAGCGCCGTGGACGCCACGATATGCGCGCCGGCGCCCATCAGCGTGGCCACCGCCAGGTGCAGCGCGGCCTGGCCCGAGGCGGTGCCGATGGCGCCCGCGCCATTCTCCAGCGCGGCGATGCGTTCCTCGAACACGGCCACCGTGGGGTTGCTGATGCGCGAATAGACGTGGCCGGCGCGCTCCATGTTGAACAGCGACGCGGCGTGCTCGCTGTCGCGGAACACGAACGACGTGGTCAGGTGGATCGGGGTGGCGCGGGCCCCGGTGGCGGGGTCGGGCGCGGCGCCGGCGTGCAGCGCCAGCGTGTCGAATCGGGTACCGGACATTGGGCTTCTCTCGATCGATGGATTGTCTCTGCCCGGCATCCTAGCACCATGCGGCGCCCGCGCCATCGGGGGTAACTCGGCGTCCGGCGCCGCCGGCGCCGCTCCCGGGGCCGCCCTCGCTTTACTTGCGGCGCGGAATTGGGCTAGGATCGGCCATCGGGCGTCAGCCCAGGTCCTATATATATAGCCCGGTCCCACGGGCGCATCACCGAGGCAGCGGAGACACCATCATGAAAGTCAGCGACATCCTGCAGATCAAGGGCAACACGCTCTTCACCGTCACGCCGGATACCCCGCTGCTGGAGGCCATCCAGACGATGGCCGGCCACGACATCGGCTCGCTGGTGGTCATGGAGTACGGCGACCTGGTCGGCATGCTGACCTTCCGCGAGATCATCGAGACCATGGCGGCCAACCAGGGCACGCTTGGTACCCACAGCATCCGCAAGGTCATGGACGATGCGCCGCTGACCTGCACCCCCGAAACCGACGTCAACGAGGTGCGCCGCATGATGCTGGAGCGCCACACCCGCTACCTGCCGGTACTGGAGAAGCGCACGCTGATGGGCGTGATCTCGTTCTACGACGTGGCCAAGGCCGTGGTGGAGGAGCAAAGCTTCGAGAACCGCATGCTCAAGGCGTATATCCGTGACTGGCCCGAGGAGACCGGCGAGCGCGGCGCCGAGCCGCAGAACCGCGCCGGCTGAGCCGGCTTCGGCTCCGGCACCCCCTCCAGGCGGCCCTGTCAACGGGCCGCCTCGTATTTCTACTAATTGGTTCCGATTGAGAATCGTCCCATAGCCGGCACCGCCGGCTGCTGGCATGATGGCGGCGAACTGATCCCCCCGTGGGTCACCGGGGCCAATTTCCGTTTGCATCCATGAGCCAAGAAAGCCAGTTTCGCCTGCTGGGCCTGCGCCGTTTTGCCCCGTTCTTCTGGACCCAGTTCCTGGGGGCCATGAACGACAACGTCTTCAAGGTCGCCTTCACCTCGCTGGTGACCTACCACGCGGCGCTGTTCGAGGGTGTCGACCCCCATAGCGCGGCCTTCCTGATCTCGGCCATCTTCATCGCGCCGTTCGTGCTGTTTTCCGCCACCAGCGGCCAGATTGCCGACAAGATCGAGAAAGCGAAGCTGATCCGGCTGGTCAAGACGCTGGAAATCGTCATCATGCTGTTCGGGCTGGCTGGCTTCTACCTGCACAGCGCGCCGCTGCTGTACCTGGGCACGTTCCTGATGGGGCTCCATTCCACGGTTTTCGGACCGGTCAAATTCTCCTACCTGCCGCAGCATCTGGACCAGACCGAACTGGTGGGCGGCAACGGGCTCGTGGAAATGGGCACGTTCGTGGCCATCCTGCTCGGCACGCTGCTGGGCGGCGAAATGGCGGGCCTGACGCGCGGCGACGGTACCGTGGTGGGGCCGTTCTACGTGGGGGTCGCCTGCGTGCTGATCGCCGTGGCGGGGCGCGTGGTGTCGCAGGGGGTGCCGCTGTCGCCGGCGCCGCAGCCCGACCTGCGCATCAACTGGAACCCGTTCACCGAAACCTGGCGCAACCTGAAGCTGGCGCGCGAGCGCCGCGTGGTGTTCCTGAGCCTGCTTGGCATTTCGTGGCTCTGGTTCCTTGGCGCCACGTTCCTGACCTCGTTCTTCAGCTACGCCAAGGACGTGCTCGGCGGCGACCAGAACGTGGTCACGCTGCTGCTGGCGGTGTTCTCGGTCGGGATCGGCATCGGGTCGCTGCTGTGCGAGCGGCTGTCGGGGCGCCATGTGGAGATCGGCCTCGTGCCGTTCGGCTCGATCGGGATGACCGTGTTCGCGGTGGATCTCTATTTCGCCTCGCAGGGGCAGGCCGCCGGCGCCGCGCTGAGCGGGGTGGGCGGCTTCCTGGCCGAGCCGGGGCATTGGCGCGTGCTGGCCGACCTGTTCTTCCTGGCGATGTTTGGCGGCTTCTACAGCGTGCCGCTCTACGCGCTGATCCAGAGCCGCTCGGCGCCCACGCACCGCGCCCGGATCATCGCGGCCAACAATATCCTGAACAGCTTCTTCATGATTGCCGCCTCGCTGCTGGGCGTGTTCATGACGCAGGCGGGTTACTCGATCCCGCAGTTGTTCCTGGTGGTCGGGCTGCTCAACGCCGTGGTGGCCATCTATATCTATACGCTGGTGCCCGAGTTCCTGCTGCGCTTCATCGCCTGGCTGCTCGTGCATACGATCTACCGGCTGCGCCGCATCAACGCCGAACGCATCCCGGAGGAGGGCGCGGCCGTGCTGGTCTGCAACCACGTGAGCTTTGCCGATGCGGTGGTGCTGATGGCGGCGAGCCCGCGGCCGGTGCGCTTCGTGATGGATCACAATATCTTCAAGGTGCCGGGCCTGTCATGGTTCTTCCGCCAGGCCAAGGCGATTCCGATTGCCCCGGCGCGCGAGCATCCGGAAATGCTGGCGCGGGCCTATGACGCCGTGGCGGCGGCGCTGGCCGAGGGCGAACTGGTCTGCATCTTCCCCGAGGGCAAGATCACGGCCACCGGCGACCTCAATCCGTTCAAGAGCGGCGTGCACCAGATCATCCAGCGCACGCCGGTGCCCGTGGTGCCGATGGCGCTGCGCGGGCTGTGGGGCAGCTTCTTCTCGCGCAAGGGCGCGCCCGCGATGACGCGGCCGTTCCGGCGGGGCATCCTGAGCCGGCTCGAACTGGTGGTCGGCGAACCGGTGCCGCCCGAAGCGGCCACGCCGGAAAGCCTGCAGCAGATGGTGCTCGCCCTGCGCGGCGACTGGAAGTAAGCGGACAACCCTCGGAAAGATCGGAAAAACGCCATGATCACGCTCTACACCTTCGGCCCGGCGTTCGGGCTGCCCGATGCCAGCCCGTTCGTCATGAAGGCCGAGATGCTGCTCAAGCTCGCCGGCCTGCCATACCAGGCGAAGCGGGGCGACGTGCGCCGCGCGCCCAAGGGCAAGCTGCCCTACCTCGACGACATGGGCCGGCTCGTGGCGGATTCCACGCTGATCCGCTGGCATCTGGAAAAGACGTACCACATCGATTTCGACGAGGGCCTGACGCCGGCGGAGCGTGGCACGGCGTGGGCGGTGGAGAAACTGCTCGAAGACAATCTGTACTGGGCCGTGGCGCGGGTGCGCTGGCTGGAAGGCGACAACTTCGAGCGCGGCCCCGCCCAGTTCTTCAACATCGTGCCGAAGCCGGCGCGCGGGCTGGTCAAGGCGCTGGTGCGGCGCAAGGTGCGCCAGATGCTGTGGGCGCAGGGGCTGGGGCGCCATAGCGAAGCCGACATGACGGCCATCGCGGTGCACGGGATCAAGGCCGTGGCGGACGTGCTCGGCGACAAGCCCTATCTGATGGGCGACCGGCCATGCGGCGCGGACGCCACATTGTTCGCATTTGGCGCCAGCCTCCAGTCACCGGTCTTCGAGACGCCGATCCGCGCGGCAGCGGAGTCGCATGCCAGGCTGCAGGCGTATCTGGCGCGGATGCGCAGCCAGTTCTATCCCGGCTTCGAGGGCAGCGGCGTGTTTGCGGCCGGGTTTGGCGGGGCAGCGGCGCCGCAGGCGGCCGTGCCGCCCTTGGCCGTCGCCAATGGCCGTACAATGTAGGCCGTCCCCAATTCCTGCGCGGTTTCGATCATGTCTGGCAATACTCTCGGCCTGCTTTTCACAGTCACCACCTTCGGCGAATCGCACGGGCCCGCGATTGGCGCGGTCGTCGATGGCTGCCCGCCGGGACTGTCGCTGACCGAGGCCGATATCCAGATCGACCTGGACCGCCGCAAGCCCGGCACCTCGCGCCACGTGACGCAGCGCCAGGAAGCCGACCAGGTTGAAATCCTCTCGGGCGTGTTCGAAGGCAAGACCACCGGCACGCCGATCTGCCTGCTGATCCGCAACACGGACCAGCGCAGCAAGGACTACGGCAATATCGTCGAGACCTTCCGCCCCGGGCACGCCGACTACACCTACTGGCACAAGTACGGCATCCGCGACTATCGTGGCGGCGGCCGCTCGTCGGCCCGCCTGACCGCGCCCGTGGTGGCCGCGGCCGCCATTGCGAAGAAATGGCTGCGCGAGCAGTACGGCACCGAGATTCGCGGCTACATGTCGCAGCTTGGCGAGGTGGAAGTGCCGTTCACCGACTGGAAGCATGTGCCGGAGAACCCGTTCTTTGCGGCGAACGCCGACATCGTGCCCGAGCTGGAAACCTACATGGATGCGCTGCGCAAGGATGGCGACTCCGTGGGTGCCCGGATCGAGGTGGTGGCCAGCGGCGTGCCGGTGGGGCTGGGCGAGCCGCTGTTCGACAAGCTGGACGCCGATATCGCCCACGCGATGATGGGCATCAATGCGGTCAAGGGCGTGGAGATCGGCGCCGGCTTCGACAGCGTGGCGCAGCGCGGCACGGTCCATGGCGACGAACTGACGCCAAACGGCTTCCGCACCAACAATGCCGGGGGCGTGCTCGGCGGGATCTCGACCGGGCAGGACGTCACGGTGTCGCTGGCCATCAAGCCGACGTCGAGCATCCGCACCGCGCGGGAATCGATCGACAAGGGGGGCAACAGCGCCAGCGTCGAGACATTTGGCCGGCACGACCCGTGCGTGGGCATCCGCGCCACGCCGATCGCCGAGGCCATGCTGGCACTGGTGCTGATGGACCACGCGCTGCGCCACCGGGCGCAA
Organism: Cupriavidus agavae; assembly: GCF_004217045.1. Classification (GTDB taxonomy): domain Bacteria; phylum Pseudomonadota; class Gammaproteobacteria; order Burkholderiales; family Burkholderiaceae; genus Cupriavidus; species Cupriavidus agavae. Next base: position 1,623,851 of record NZ_SGXM01000001.1, on the reverse strand, counting down.
TGCGGCGATGTCCACGTCGATACCCCGCGCATCCCGGCCCATATCCCGGTCCAGGACACCCCCTGAGAGACGCCCTGGGCACGACCACGGCCTCGCCGGGATCGATCGACGGGGCCACCTACCTTCGCTTCGGGCTGTTCTACCTCGGCTACTACGCCTATGTCGGCGTCATTTCGCCGTATGTGAGCCTGTTCTTCGCCGATCGCGGCTTCTCGCCGGTGCAGATCGGCGTGCTGATGGCGTGCTTCCAGTTGAGCCGCATTGTTGGCCCCTACCTCTGGGGCTGGCTGTCCGATGTCATGCACACGCGGGTCAAGCTGCTGCGGCTGGCGGCCGTGACGGCGCTGCTTGCCTTCCTGGCCGTGCCGGGCATCACGAGCTACGGCGGCATGATGGCGATGATGATCGGGCTCAACCTGATCACCAGCGCCATGTCACCGCTCGGTGACGCGCTGACGATCTCCACGCTGCGCCGCCACGGCGCCTTCGACCATCGCTATGGCCGCGTGCGCATGTTCGGCTCGGTCGGCTTCATCGCGGCCGTGCTGACCGGTGGTGCGCTGTTCGAGCACTTCGGCATGCCGGCCTTCCCGTGGCTGGCCAGTGCCACGCTGGCACTGTTCGCCGTGGTGGTGTTCGGCATGCGCGATGCCGCCGACGAGGGCCCGCGCGTCAGGCCACCGCCCGCGCTGCCGCTGCTGCGGCGCCCTGACGTGGCCTGGTTCCTGGCTTCGGCCTTCCTGATGATGTTCGCGCACGCGGCGCTCTACGTGTTCTATTCGCTGTACCTGGAGCAACTGGGCTACAGCAAGCTGGCCATTGGCGCGATGTGGACCATCGGCGTGGTGGCGGAAATCGTGTTCTTCTTCTATCAGGGGCGGCTGTTCGGCGCGCTGGCGCTACGGACCATCCTGGCCGGCACGTTCGTGCTGGCCGCGCTGCGCTTCGGGCTGACCGGATATTTCACCCAGTTCGTCTGGTTGATGGCCGTGGTGCAGATCCTCCACGCCGCCACGTTCGGCGCGCACCACAGCGCCAGCCTCAAGCGCCTGCAGCGCTGGTTCGCCGGGCCGCTGCAGGGCCGTGGCCAGGCGCTCTACACCGGCATCTCGTACGGCCTCGGCGGCACGCTGGGCGGGCTGGCGATGGGCTGGACGTGGAAGACGCTGGCGCCGATGCACACATTCGGGCTGGCGGCCGCGGCGGCACTGGTGGGGGCAGGTTGCGCGGCGATGAGTTTCCGGGGCGAGGGTCAGGATTGACCCCGGCCTTTCATCGCTGCAGCAGCGCGGCCACCCGTTCCCCGATCGCCAATGACGACGTCAGCCCCGGCGATTCGATTCCGAACAGGTTCACCAGCCCCGGCACGCCATGCGTCGCGGGGCCGTCGATGCGGAAATCCGCCGCGGTCTCTCCCGGCCCGCTGATCTTCGGGCGGATGCCCGCGTAGCCCGGCTGCAGCGCGCCATCGGCCAGCCCCGGCCAGTAGCGGCGGACCTCGTCATAGAAGCTGTCGGCGTCGTGCGGCGGCACGCTGTACTCGATGTCGTCGATCCAGCGCACGTTGGGGCCGAAGCGCGCCTGGCCGCCCAGGTCCAGCGTCAGATGCACGCCCAGCCCCGCCGCTTCGGGCACCGGGTAGATCAGGCGCGAGAACGGCGCGCGGCCCGCCAGCGTGAAATAACAGCCCTTGGCGTAGAACTGGGGCGGAATGTGCCCGGCGGGCATGCCGTCGATGCGGCGCGCCAGTTCGGGGGCCGTCAGGCCAGCCGAATTGATCACGGTGCGCGCCAGCAGCGTGGTGCTGCCTTCGGCGCCGCCAACTTCCAGGCGGATGCCGTCCGGCGTCACCGCGCCGGACAGCACCGGCGACTGCACGGCCAGCATCGCGCCGGCCTGCTCGGCGTCGCCCAGCAGCGCCGTCATCAGCCCGTGGCTGTCGATGATGCCGGTCGAGGGCGACAGCAGCGCCGCGTGGCATTCGAGTTGGGGTTCCAGCGCGCGGGCCTCGTCGCGGGTCAGCAACTGCATGTCGTGGACGCCGTTGGCCTCGGCCTTGGCGCGAATGCCGGCCAGCGTGGCCACCTGTGCCTCGCTGGTGGCCACGATCAGCTTGCCGCAGCGCTGGTGGGTCACGTGATGGCTCGCGCAGTAGTCGTAGAGCATGGCCTTGCCGCGTACGCACAGTTCGGCCTTCAGCGAACCGGCCGGATAGTAGATGCCGGCGTGGATCACCTCGCTGTTGCGCGCGCTCGTGATCGTGCCGAACGCATTCTCGGCTTCGAGAATGATGACCTCGCGGCCCTGCAGTGCCATGGCGCGGGCCACGGCCAGCCCCACCACCCCGGCGCCGATCACGACGCAATCTACGTGTTCCATCTGTCTGCTCCTGCTTTTCTGGCGTTTTTACGATTTGATTTGGCGATTCAGGCCAGGCCCATGCGTGCCGCCGCTGCCCCGAGGTGGGCCGTGGCCGCTGCACGGGCCGCCACCGGGTCGCCCAGCGCAATGGCGTCGGCCAGCGCCGCATGCTCGGCATCGGCCGCGCGTGGCGCGGCGCCGGTGGTCCGCAGGCGGGCGCTGTTCTCCCAGGCCCGCTGTCGGGCGGCCAGCAACTGCTGGCTCACGAAATCGGTCAGGCCCGTGAAACACGGGTTGTGGGCCGCCTGCGCAATGGCGTGGTGGAAGGCGATATCGGCCGCCGCGGCGCTCGGGAAATCGTCGGCCTGGCGCTGCATGGCGTCGAGCGCGTCGCGCATCGCGGCCACATCGGCGTCGGTCCGGCGCAGCGCCGCCATTTCGGCGCAGGCTGTTTCCACGACCCGGCGCAGCTCGAACAGCTGCGCCAGCGTGGGCCCGCCATCGGGCGCGCTGGCCAGGCGCCAGACCTGTCCGCCGGGCGTATCGGACACATAGGCGCCGGAGCCCTTGCGCGTGACCAGCACGCCATCGGCCTTGAGCAGCGCGATGGCCTCGCGCACGATCGGGCGGCTGACGTCGAATGTTTCGGCCAGCGTGGCCTCGGCGGGCAGGCGTGCGCCCGCGGCGAAGTGGCCCGCGGCAATGTCGTCGCGCAGCGTCTGGGCGATGCGGCTGGCCAGCGTGGCCGGGCGGGTGAGTCGGTCCATGGAACGTCCGTTCGGATGTCAGGCTGTCTGACAGCTTTTTTTGCGTTTGGCGATTTTGCGACGTAGGCTGGCTTGGGTCAAGGCCCGTTTGCCTTCCGCCGACGCTGCGCGAGGCCCGGGGGCGATGGCGGGGCGCCGCATCATGCCCCCATCGGGGGGTCAAGGTTCACGGACAACTGTCGATAGCTGACACATCCGGGTTGTGCACGGCCAAGCCCATGTGCCGGCCCGATCTCATCGATTTCCTCGCACCGGCGCCTGCCCGCGCCGGTGCGGCGCTTCATGGAGAGCCATCCGCCATGATCCCTCTGACTCCGCAGGACCTGCCCGTCGGGCAGCCGTTGCCGTGGTCGCTGCTCGACGGCCAGGGCAACCTGATGCTTGGCAGCGGCAGCATCATCCCCGATGCGCGCGACCTCGCGCTGATGTTCCGGCACGGCACGGTCTGCCGCCCGGACGACATGCCCGAGGCCGGCAACGAACCCGACGCCCGTGGCGCGTCGCGGCTGACCGCCGGGCCGCTCGGGCTCCAGGTCGGCACATTGCTGCACGTCAAGACGCCCGGCGACACGGCACGCGCCGCCGCGAGCCGGCTGATCGGCTTCATCGAGCACGGCCTGTTCGTGACCTGGCCCACGCTGGGCGGCCGCGAACTGACGATCAACGCCGGCGAAGACCTGCTGCTGCGCGGCTTCTCGGGCCACGCCATCCACAGCTTCACGTCCACGGTGACGGCGGTGTGCCGCAGCCCGTTCCGCTACCTGGTGCTGTCGGCGCCGGCCCAGACCGAGCAGATGCCGGTGCGCCGGGCCGCCCGGGTGCCAACCCGGCTGGCCGCCTATCTAGTGGAAAACCTGGAAGGCGCCGACGACGCGGCATCGGACGCCGCCGCCTTGCCGCCGACCGCGTGCCTCGACTCCTGCATGAGCGAAGGGCTGGCACGGCTGGGCCTGCTGTCCGACCTGAGCACGGGCGGCGCGCTGGTGCAGACGTCTTCTCCGGCGCCGGCCGTGGGCCAGCGCGTGCGGCTGCGCTTCCAGCTGCGCACGGCCTCGCTCGATACCGAGATCACGGTCGACGGCGCGGTGCGCAGCGCGCCGTCGCAGGACGATGACGAGTTCCCGGCGTTCGGCGTGGCATTCGACGCGCTGGGCGAGCGTGAGCTGACCCTGCTGCAGTGCTTCATCTACGAGCAACTGCTGGCCTCGACCTGCATGCCGGTGCAGGGCACCTGAGCGGGGCCGGCCCCCGGCGGCTGTCGCCTGCGCGCGACGCCGGCCGCGGGCGTGACCATGACGCGGCGCAAGGCCGCGGGGGCAGATTGCCTCAGACTATCGCGGCCATAGCAAGGCTTGCCGAGGGTCAATAACAACATTGGCGGCAGGGCATACGGTTACGGGCAATCACGGATTGCTCAACGAGGTAACCGCATGAAAACGAGAAGAAGGTCCCTGATCATGATCGCCGCCGTGGCGGTCATCGGCATCGCCGCTTTCCTGGTGCTCACGGCACCATCCACCTGGCGGCTCCTGCACGCCGCACGCGATGTCCCGGATGCATCCGTGCCCGATCTCAGGAACGGGCGCATCCAGTTTCTCGCCGGCGACTGCGCCACGTGCCACGCCTCGCCGGGCAAGGGCGACGAAACCCTGCTCGGCGGCGGGCGCTCGCTGGAAACAGCATTCGGCACCTTCCACATGCCCAACGTCTCGTCGGACGCCAGCGACGGCATCGGCGGATGGACGCTCGAACAGTTCATCATGGCCATGCGCGAAGGCGTGATCCCCGGCAAGGGCAACGCCTATCCGGCCTTTCCGTACACGTCATACCAGCGCATGTCGGCCAACGACCTGCGCGACCTGTTTGCCTACATGCAGTCGCTGCCGGCGGTGCCGGGCAAGGTGGCTGACCACGATCTGAGGTTCCCTTTCTCGATCCGGCGCGGCGTGGGGCTGTGGCGGCTGGCGTTCCTTGACGGCAAGCCCGTCGAGGACGACCCGACGCAGACCGAGCAATGGAACCGCGGCAGGTACCTGGTGGAAAGCTCGGCGCACTGCGTGGAGTGCCACTCCCCGCGCAACCTGATGGGCGCGGTGCCGTTCGCCAAACGCTTCGCGGGCGGCCCGAACCCCGAGGGTACTGGCTACATCCCCAATATCACGCAGGACGAAACGGGCATCGGCTACTGGTCGGTCAACGACATCGCCCGCTACCTGGAGGAAGGCGTCAATCCAATCGGCATCAAGGCCGGCGGGGACATGAAGGAAGTGGTGATGAACACGTCGCGGCTGTCCGAGGGTGACCGGCTGGCGATGGCGGTCTACCTGAAGTCGCTGCCCGGCGTGGATGCGCCCAATGCAGGCGCGCCGCAACCGAACCGGACGGGGGAGGTGGTACTGCTGCCGGAAGACCGCAGCCACGCGGGGCCGTCCCGGCTGGCGTCGCTGGCGGCGCCGCCCGCCGAACTGGCCCGGCACGACGCGCTGTTCGTGGTGGCGCCCACGCCGTTCACGATCGAGGCCGGCGGCACGGGCGAGGACGGCAAGCTGCTCGGCGCCACGCGCGTGGCCGTGCTGGCCCGCGACGGCGGCCGCATGCAGGTGCGCGTCGATGGCTGGCAGCAGGACGGATCGGAGAGTGCGCTGTACGCGCTCAGGGGCCAGCGGATCATGCAGGCGGTGCTGTCGCCCGAAGCCATTGCCAGGGCCGAGCGCAAGCAGACCGTGCGCGACGCCGAAACCGGACAGGACTGGCACGAGACGAGCCTGACGGTGTGGATCCAGCCCGCCGGGTTGTCGGCCGACCTGGCCCAACTCTGGAAGCATGCCGACGAGACCTATCGCCAGTCGTGCGCCTCGTGCCACGCGCTGCCGCATTCGAACGAGTATCTGGCAAATCAGTGGATCGGCACGCTCGGGGCGATGAAGCGCTATACGTCGCTTGACGATGCCGAGTACCGGCTGATGCTGGCCTGGCTGCAGAACCACTCGAAGGACGTGGGCGGAGCGCACGACGAGACACCGCACGGCAGGGCGCAATGATCGGGCACGGCAAACCGGACAAACCGGACAAATCGGACTGGGCGCCACGCGAGATCTGCGCGGCGATGCTCGAACGGATCGCCGCCTGGCTCGACGAGCCGCCGAGCGAGCCGACCATCGCGCAGTTGCAGTCGCCGGAGGGACAGGTGCTGCTTGACGCCATCGCGCAGGAATTCGACGCCAGGGCGGCCATCGCCCAGTTGCGTGCGGCGCTGGCGGCCGGGCCGGCGTCGACGCTGGCGCTCGACATCGCGGTGGACTGGACCCGCCTGTTCGAGGGTGTCATGGGCGCGCCGACCGTGCCGCTCTATGAAAGCGCCTACGCGGACGACCCGGCCAGGCCGGCCGCGCGGCTGTTCGGCTGCGCAGTCGACGAGATGAACGAACTGCTGGTGCGCTTCGACGTCTCGCTGGCATCGCAGCGCGAACCCGCCGATCACGTGTCGGTGGAGCTTGCGCTGTACGCGGTGCTGCTGCGGCGCCACGACGCGGATGGCATCGCGCTGATGCGCGAGCGGCTGTCGCGCTGGGTGCCCGCGCTGATCGAACTGTGCCGCCTGAACGACCCCGGCGGGTTTCATGGCGCCGTCGCCAGTCTGCTCGGCGTGCTGCTGCAGCACGCACCGGGCCTCGAATCACAAGAATGGAGTCACCATGCCGAATGAGAATAACTACCGTGACACGGGCGCATCGGGCGTCTCGCGCCGTCGTTTCATCCAGGGCGCCCTGGCTACCGGCGCACTCGGCGCCGCCAGCCCCGCATTGCTGGCTGCCGGCGCCCGCGCGCAGGGCGCGGGCGGCAATGCCGAGATACTGACCGGCTCGCACTGGGGCGCGTTCTACGCCAAGGTGGAAGGTGGCCGCGTGACGGGCCTGCGGCCATGGGAGAAGGATCCGCGCCCGTCGCACATGCTGCCGGGGGTGCTGGATTCGATCTATTCCCCCACCCGTATCCGCTATCCGATGGTGCGGCGTGCCTGGCTCGAACACGGCCCGGGAGCCGACACGGCAGGGCGGGGCAAGGGCGATTTCGTGCGCGTGAGCTGGGAGAAGGCGCTCGACCTGGTGGCGAAGGAACTTGACCGCGTGCGCCGCAAGCACGGGCCGACGTCGATCTTCGCCGGTTCGTACGGCTGGAAGAGCCCGGGCAAGCTGCACAACTGCCAGACGCTGCTGTCGCGGGCGCTGACCGTGAACGGCGGCTTCGTAAGCCGCAGCGGCGACTATTCGACTGGGGCAGCGCAGGTGATCCTGCCGTACGTGGTTGGCTCGATCGATGTCTACGAGCAGCCCACGGTCTGGCCGGTGGTGGTGGAGCACACCGAGCTGCTGGTGTTCTGGGGCGCGGACCCGGTGGTCACGAACCAGATCGGCTGGCAGGTGCCGGACCATGGCGCCTTTCCGGCCATGGATGCCGTCAAGCAGAAGGGCATCAAGGTGCTCTGCATCGACCCGGTGCGCAACGATACCTGCCGGTTCTTCGGCGCCGAGTGGCTGGCCCCGCGCCCGCAGACCGACGTGGCGCTGATGCTCGGCATTGCCCACACGCTCTACACCGAGAACCTGCACGACGCCAAGTTCCTGGCGCGCTATACCACCGGTTTCGACCGCTTCGTGCCGTACCTGACCGGCAAGTCGGACGGCGTGCCCAAGGACGCCAAGTGGGCATCGGAAATCTGCGAGATTCCTGCCGATACGATTCGTGACCTGGCACGGCGCTTTGCGTCAAAGCGGACCATGCTGGCCGGTGGCTGGTCGATCCAGCGCCAGCACCACGGCGAGCAGGCGCACTGGATGATGGTGACGCTGGCGGCCATGCTGGGCCAGATCGGGCTGCCCGGCGGGGGCTATGGTTTCACATACCACTACGCCAATGGCGGCAGCCCCACGGCCACGGGTCCGGTGCTGCCGGGCATCGTCGGCGGCGCCAAGCCGCCGCCGGGCTCGGAGTGGCTCGAAGCGGGCGGCACCGAGACGATTCCGGTGGCGCGCGTGGTCGAAATGCTGGAGAACCCGGGCAAGCCCTACGACCACAACGGCCGGCGGGCGAACTACCCGGACGTGCGGCTGGCGTACTGGGTGGGCGGCAACCCGTTCATGCACCATCAGGACCGCAACCGGATGCTGAAGGCGTGGCAGAAGCTCGACACCTTCATCGTGCACGACTTCCAGTGGACCGCCACGGCGCGCCATGCCGATATCGTGCTGCCGTGTACCACCTCGTACGAGCGCAACGATATCGAGGGAATTGGCGATTATGCGATGAGCCACATCCTGGCGATGCGCAAGGTCATCGATCCGGTCTACGAGTCGCGCAACGACTACGACATCTTCGCGTCGATCTGCGAGCGCCTCGGCACCGGCAAGGCCTTCACCGAAGGCCGCGACGAAATGGGCTGGATTCGCTCGTTCTACGAAGCGGCACGGGTCCAGGCGCGCGGCAAGCGCATGGAAATGCCGGTGTTCGACGTGTTCTGGAACAGCAACAAGCCGCTGGCCTTCCCGATCAGCGAGGAAGCGAAGGGCTATATCCGGCACAAGTCGTTCCGCGACGATCCGCTGCTCAATGCGCTGGGTACGGCCTCCGGGCGTATCGAGATCTACTCGTCCAACATCGCGCGGATGAAGTACGACGACTGCCCGCCGCACCCCACCTGGATGGAGCCCATCGAGCGCCTGGGCGGGCCGACCACGAAATACCCGCTGCACATCGTGTCGAGCCATCCCAAGAGCCGGCTGCATTCGCAGCTCTGCGGCACGGTGCTGCGCGAAAGCTACGCCATCCAGGGCCGCGAGCCGTGCCTGATGAACCCGGAGGATGCGCGCAGGCGGGGCATCGCCGATGGCGACCTCGTGCGTGTGTTCAACGACCGGGGGCAGATGCTGGCCGGGGTCAGGCTGACCGACGATATCCGGCCCGGCGCGATCCGCGTTTGCGAGGGCGCGTGGTATGACCCGGCAGAGGGTGGCAAGCCGGGCACGCTGTGCCGGTATGGCGACGTGAACAACCTGACTACCGGCATCGGCACGTCGAAGCTCGCCCAGGCCAATTGCGGGCACACGGCGATGGCCGACGTGGAGAAGTTCAAGGGCACGCCGCCGCCCGTGGAGGTGTTCAAGGCCCCGCGCGGGGCAGGCGGCTGAAGCGCTGAAAAGTCAGGAATTGCCAATGAGAGACGCCGGTCAGTGACCGGCGTTTTTTTGCGCGCGGACCGAGTCTGCGGCGTCGTTTTTCACGTTTTCACACTCTCCCCCTGTGTGACGCATTGTCGGGAACACTACGGCATGCCCGGAGGGCAGCGGGCTCCAGCAACCAGGGAGGTGGTGCCATGAAAAAGAGAGCGTCCCCACGCATCGTTCTTCTGGTGATCGTGCTGATCGCCATCGGCGCGTTCTTCGCGCTGACGGCACCGTCGACCTGGCGGCTGCTGCACGCCTCGCGCGACCTGCCCGACGCCGCCCCGCCCGATCTTGCCAACGGCCGCACGATGTTCCTGGCCGGCGACTGCGCCACGTGCCACGCGTCGCCGGGCAAGAACGAGGAAACGCTGCTCGGCGGCGGCCGGGCGCTGGAGACGCCGTTCGGCACCTTCCATATGCCCAATATCTCGCCCGACCCCGGCGATGGCATTGGCCGCTGGACGCTCGAACAGTTCGTGACGGCGATGCGCGAAGGGGTATTGCCCGACAAGGGGCACGCGTACCCGGCGTTCCCGTACACCTCGTACCAGCGCATGTCCGCCAACGACCTGCGCGATCTGTTCGGATACTTGCAGACGCTGCCGCCGGAGGTCGGCGCGGCGCCCGACCACGACCTGCACTTCCCGTACTCGATGCGGCGCGGCGTGGGCCTGTGGCGGCTGATGTTCCTCGATGGCAAGCCGCTCGACGCATCCGTGCCGGACAAGAGCGCCGCGTGGCACCGGGGCCGCGCGCTGGTGGAGGGCCCCGGACACTGTGTGGAGTGCCACTCGCCGCGCAACGCCATGGGTGCCGTGCCGCTGGGACGGCGCTTCTCGGGCGGGCCCAATGTGGAAGGCACCGGCTACATCCCCAACATCACGCCCGACGAGACCGGCATTGGGTATTGGTCGGTGCACGACATCGCGCGCTATCTGGCCGAAGGCGTGACCCCGATCGCCATGAAGGCGGGCGGCGACATGAAGGAGGTGATCGCCAACACCTCGCGGCTGCATGCCGACGACCGGCTCGCCATGGCCGAGTACCTGAAATCGCTGCCGCCGGTGGACGCGCCCAACGCCGGCCAGCCGAAGCCGAACCGGACCGACGAGATCGTGATGCTGCCAGCGGCACACGCGGCCGCCGGGCCGTCGCGGCTCGACGCGCTCGCGGCGTCGCCCGACCAGCAGGCCAGGGCGCAGGCGCTCTATGTCATTTCGCCCACGCCATTCGTGCTCGCCCAGGCCCCGCAGCACACGGGCGAGGACGGCAAGCTGCTTGGCGCCACCAGGGTAACGGTGCTGTCGCGGCAGGAGGGCTGGTTGCAGGTGCGGGTCGATGGCTGGCAGGTGGAGGGCTCGGACAGCGTGATCTACGCGCTGCCGGGGCAGCGCATCCTCCAGGCGGTGCTGTCCGCCGAGGCGATTGCCTCGGTCCAGCGCTTGCGTACCGTCAAGCCCGAACACGCGGACCAGTCGTGGCATGAGGTGCGGCTGACGGTATGGATCGCCCAGAAGGGTCTTTCCGCCGATCTGGCCCAGTTGTGGCGCCACAGCGACGAGACCTTCCGCGCTACCTGCGCCACCTGCCACGCGCTGCCGCATCCCGAGGATTTCCTCGCCAACCAGTGGATCGGCACGCTCGGGGCGATGAAGCGCTACACGTCGCTCGACGATGCCGAGTACCGGCTCCTGCTGTCGTGGCTGCAGTACCACGCCAAGGACGTGGGCGCCGCCGCCCGGGGAGCGAAGCCATGATGACCGCCGACGCCGACGCCGCCAGCCTGCAGGCCTCGATGCTCGAATGGATGGCGGGCCTGCTGGCGGCCCCGCCCGGGGTGACCGAGGTGGCGATGCTGCGCACGCCAGAAGGGCGCCGGGTCTGCGAGGCGATGGCCGACGAACTGGGCTGCCACGACGCCATGCGCGAACTGTGGCGGGGGCTGGACGGGGGGACGGAGCGATCCGTCGAGACCGTGGCGCTCGATGTTTCCGTGGCCTACACCCGGCTGTTCGAAGGCGTGGCGGGGCCGCCGGCCGTATCGCTCTACGAGAGTTTCCATGCCACGGGCCCGGCTGCCACGGGCCAGCCCACGCCGCAGCTGTTCGGCCCGGCCGCCCACGAAATGGCCGATCTGCTAGGCCGCTACGACCTGTCCGTGGGTGACAGCCGCGAGCCGCCGGACCACGCGGCCATCGAACTGGCCTTCTACGCGGCGTTGCTGCGCGATGGCGATGCCGAAGGCGTGGCGCTGCTGCGCACGCGGCTGGCGGGCTGGATGCCGGCGTTTGTCGCCGGTTGCCGCCGGCACGATGCCGGCGGCTTCTACGGCGGACTTGCGCAATGTCTCGAAAGCCTGCTGGGGATGGGAGCCCCGGCCCCACAACGACAAGGGAGCCACGATGCCGAATGATTCCAACGACCATGACGACCATGGCGACCATGGCGCGAAGCTGACGCGCCGCCGCCTGATCCAGGCCGGGCTGGCGATGGGGGCGCTCGGCGCCGTACGCCCCGGCTTGCTGGTGCCGGGCGCCCGGGCGGCGCCGCCGGGGCCGGCCGAAGTCCTGACCGGCTCGCACTGGGGCGCGTTCTACATGCGCACCGAGCGCGGTCATGTGACGGGCATCCGGCCGTGGGAAGGCGATCCGCACCCTTCGCCACAACTGCCGGGCGTGCGCGATTCGATCTATTCGCCCACCCGCATCCGCTATCCGATGGTGCGGCGCGCCTGGCTCGAACACGGACCGGGCAGCGACAAGGCAGGGCGGGGCAAGGGCGACTTCGTGCGGGTGGATTGGGACAAGGCGCTCGACCTGGTGGCCAACGAACTGACGCGGGTACGCAAGCACTACGGGCCCACCTCGATCTTCGGTGGTTCGTATGGCTGGAAGAGCCCGGGCAAGCTGCACAACTGCCAGACGCTGCTGGCCCGCGCGCTGACGGTCAATGGCGGCTTTGTGAGCCGCAGCGGCGACTATTCGACCGGCGCGGCGCAGGTGATCCTGCCTTACGTGGTGGGATCGATCGATGTCTACGAGCAGCCCACGGTCTGGCCGGTGCTGGCCGAGCATACCGAGCTGATGGTGTTCTGGGCCGCCAACCCGATGGTCACGAACCAGATCGGCTGGCAGGTGCCGGACCACGGTGCCTATCCCGGCATGGAGGCACTCAGGCGCAGGGGCGTCCAGGTGATCTGCATCGATCCGCAGAAAACCGAGACGTGCCGCTTCTTCGGCGCCGAATGGCTGGCCCCGCGCCCGCAGACCGACGTGGCGATGATGCTCGGCATCGCCCACACGCTCTACACCGAGAACCTGCACGACGCCAAGTTCCTGGAACGCTACACCACCGGCTTCGATCAGTTCGTGCCGTACCTGACCGGCAAGTCCGATGGCAAGCCCAAGGACGCCCAGTGGGCATCGGATATCTGCGAGATTCCCGCCGACACGATCCGGGCGCTGGCACGGCGCTTTGCGTCGAAGCGCACCATGCTGGCGGCTGGCTGGTCGATCCAGCGCCAGCACCACGGCGAGCAGGCCCACTGGATGCTGGTGACGCTGGCGGCCATGCTGGGCCAGATCGGCCTGCCCGGCGGGGGCTACGGGTTCACGTACCACTATGCCAATGGTGGCAGTCCCACGGCCACCGGCCCGGTGCTGCCCGGCATTTCGGCCGGCGCCAAGCCGCCGCCGGGCTCGGAGTGGCTCGAAGCGGGCGGCACCGAGACGATTCCCGTCTCGCGCATCGTCGAGATGCTGGAGAACCCCGGCGGCGCCTACGACCACAACGGCAAGCGCGAGACCTATCCCGACATCCGCCTGGCGTACTGGGTGGGCGGCAACCCGTTCATGCACCACCAGGACCGCAACCGGATGATCAAGGCCTGGCAGAAGCTGGACACCTTCATCGTGCATGACTACCAGTGGACCGCCACGGCGCGCCATGCCGATATCGTGCTGCCGTGTACCACCTCGTACGAGCGCAACGATATCGAGGGAATTGGCGATTATGCGATGAGCCATATCCTGCCGATGCGCAAGGTCGTCGATCCGCTATTCGAGGCGCGCAACGACTACGACATCTTCACGGCGATCTGCGAGCGCATGGGCACCCGCTCGGCCTTTACCGAGGAGCGCGACGAGATGGGCTGGATCCGGGTCTTCTACGAGGCCGCGCGCATCCAGGCACGCGGCAAGCGCATGGAGATGCCGGTCTTCGACGTGTTCTGGAACAGCAACAAGCCACTGGCGTTCCCGATCAGCGAGGAAGCCAAGGGGTATATCCGTCACAAGGAGTTCCGCGACGATCCGCTGCTCAACGCGCTGGGCACGGCGTCGGGGCGCATCGAGATCTATTCCTCGAACATCGCGCACATGAAGTACGACGACTGCCCGCCGCATCCCACCTGGATGGAGCCGCTCGAACGGCTGGGCGGCACGGGCACCAAGTACCCGCTCCACGTCGTGTCCAGCCACCCGGCGGGGCGGCTGCATTCGCAACTATGCGGCACGGTGCTGCGCGAAACCTACGCGATCCACGGGCGCGAGCCGTGCCTGATGCATCCCGAGGACGCCCGGGCGCGCGGCATTGTCGACGGCGACGTGATCCGCGTGTTCAACGATCGCGGGCAGATGCTGGTGGGGGTGCGGCTGACCGACCAGATCCGGCGCGGCGCCATCCGGGTCTCGGAAGGGGGCTGGTACGATCCGGTCGAACCCGGCAAGCCCGGCACGCTGTGCCGGTACGGCGACGTGAACAACCTCACGTCGAACATTGCCACCTCGAAGCTGGCCAATGGCAACTGTGGCCATACGGCAATGGCCCAGGCGGAGAAATTCCACGGAACGCCGCCCGATGTGCAGGTCTTCCGGCCCCCGCCCGGCAGCAGCGCCTGAACCATGAAAAAACGCCGGCGCGGGGCCGGCGTCGTGTCGACATCGAGGGCTTACATGCCCACGTAGTTCGGGCCGCCGCCGCCTTCCGGCGTGACCCAGACGATGTTCTGGGTCGGGTCCTTGATGTCGCAGGTCTTGCAGTGCACGCAGTTCTGCGCGTTGATCTGCAGGCGCTCCTTGCCCTCGTCGTTCTGCACGAACTCGTACACGCCAGCCGGGCAGTAGCGGGCCTCGGGGCCGGCGTACTTTTCCCAGTTGATGTTCACGGGCACGCTGGCGTCCTTGAGCGTCAGGTGCGCCGGCTGGTTTTCCTCGTGGTTCGTGTTGCTGATGAATACCGAGGACAGGCGGTCGAAGGTCAGCTTGCCGTCCGGCTTCGGATACTCGATCTTCTGGCACTCGGCGGCCGGCTTCAGGTAGACGTGGTCCGGCTTCTCGCGGTGGATCGTCCACGGCGGGTTGCGGATGCCGAGCTTCGGCAGCAGCCACTGCTCGATACCGGTCATCAGCGTGGCCGTGGTGCGGCCCTTCTTGAACCACTGCTTGAAGTTCTTGGCCTGCAGCAGTTCCTTGTGCAGCCAGCTTTGCTCGAAGGCGGCCGGGTAGGCGCCCAGTTCGTCGTGCTGGCGGCCGGCCTGCAGCGCGTCGTACGCGGCCTCGGCGGCCAGCATGCCGGTCTTGATCGCGGCGTGGCTGCCCTTGATGCGCGAGGCGTTCAGGTAGCCGGCATCGCAGCCCACCAGCGCACCGCCCGGGAACACCGTCTTCGGCAGCGAAAGCAGGCCGCCGGCCGTGATGGCGCGGGCGCCGTAGCCAATGCGCTTGCCGCCCTCGAAATACTGGCGGATTTCCGGATGGGTCTTGAAACGCTGGAATTCCTCGAACGGCGACAGCCACGGGTTGGTGTAGTCGAGACCCACCACGAAGCCCACGGCCACCTTGTTGTCCTCCATGTGATAGAGGAACGAGCCGCCGTAGGTGGCAGGGTCCAGCGGCCAGCCGGCCGTGTGGACGACCAGGCCCGGCTGGTGCATGGCCGGATCGATTTCCCACAGTTCCTTGAGGCCGATGCCGTAGCTCTGGGGGTCCTTTCCGGCATCGAGCTTGTACCTGGCGATCAGTTGCTTGCCCAGGTGGCCACGGGCGCCTTCGGCAAAGATCGTGTACTTGGCGTGCAGCTCCATGCCGAGCTGGAAGTTCTCGGTGGGCTCGCCTTCCTTGTTGATGCCGAGGTTGCCGGTGGCCACGCCCTTGACCGAGCCGTCCTCGTTGTAGAGCACTTCGGCGGCCGGGAAGCCCGGGAAGATTTCCACGCCCAGCGCCTCGGCCTGCTGGCCCAGCCAGCGCACGAAGTTCGACAGGCTGACGATGTAGTTGCCTTCGTTGTGGAAGCACTCGGGCAGCAGCGGGGCGCCCTTGGAGCCGTTGGCGTCCAGGAACAGGAACTTGTCTTCGGTGACGGGCTGGTTCAGCGGCGCGCCGAGTTCCTTCCAGTTCGGGATCAGTTCGTTGAGCGCGATCGGGTCCATGATGGCGCCCGACAGGATGTGCGCGCCGGGCTCGGAGCCCTTTTCGAGCACGCAGACATTGACGTCGCTGCCTTTTTCCGCCGCCAGCTGCTTCAGGCGGATGGCCGTGGCCAGGCCGCCGGGGCCGCCGCCAACGATGACGACGTCGTACTCCATGGCTTCGCGCGGTCCGAACTGCTCGACGAGCTGTTGCTGATCCATTGTCTCTAACCCTCTGTTTCTTCTGGGCGGCAATACTGCCGCATGGTTGCAGCGCGTAACTTGCAGCGCGTGACGCGGAACTGCGGTTTGTGGGATGCGGTGAGCGTGCTCTGCGGAACCGGGAACGGGCGGGGAGCGAGGCGGGCGGCGGGCGCGTCCTTGTGCGCCGGTGGGTGCTTGCGCACGCGGACAAGGCGCTGCGAACAGGGCTGCCGGCGGATCACCGGGCCTGAACTAGGCGTTTTTCCTCTTTCCCTTTGGGGACCAAGTTCTTAGAATCTTCGGCATTGTCCGGGACTCGACACCCTCAGGCAAGCAATTTTTTGGAACGACCGTTCTTTTTTTTCGAAGGGTCGCCGGAGCGCGTGCCCGGCGCCCGCGGAGCGGAACACGAACGCGCCGTCCGGCCCTGCCCGGAGGGCACCAATACCGAGGTAACTATGGGTTTGTCGATCAATCTGGAAGGCAAGGTCGCGCTGGTGACCGGGGCCTCGAGCGGGCTGGGCACGCGGTTCGCCCATGTGCTGGCGGCCGCCGGCGCCAAGGTGATACTGGCTTCGCGCCGGGTGGAACTGCTCAAGGAGCTGCGCGCGGCGATCGAGGCCGATGGCGGCAGCGCCCACGTGGTGCGGCTCGACGTGACCGACCCCGACAGCATCCGCGCCGCCGTGGCGCATGCCGAGACCGAGGCTGGCTCCATCGATATCCTGGTCAACAATTCGGGCGTGTCCACCACGCAGAAGCTCACCGACGTGACCCCGGACGACTTCGATTTCGTGTTCGATACCAACACCCGGGGCGCGTTCTTCGTGGCCCAGGAAGTGTCCAAGCGCATGATCGCGCGGGCCAAGGGCGCCGAAAAACAGGGCAATCCATTGCCCCAGGCACGCATCATCAATATTGCGTCGGTGGCCGGTCTCAAGGTACTGTCGCAGATTGGTGTCTATTGCATGAGCAAGGCCGCCGTGGTTCACATGACCAAGGCCATGGCCCTCGAGTGGGCGCGCCACGGTATCAACGTGAACGCGATCTGCCCGGGCTACATCGATACCGACATCAACCACCACCACTGGGATACCGACGCGGGGCAGAAGCTGATCCAGATGCTGCCGCGCAAGCGCCTGGGCCAACCCGAAGACCTCGATGGCCTCTTGCTGCTGCTGGCGTCCGATGCATCGCGCTTCATCAACGGCGCGGTGGTCACCGCCGACGATGGCATGGTCTGAACTCCGCCCCCGGGAGGAGACAGGCCGCGAAGAAACATAAGAATGAGACGCCCCGGCGGCCGGCAAGGCCCCCGGGCGGCCCGGAACCGGAGGCCGGGTAGCAAAAATGGATCAAGACAAACAGGCACGGCGCGACGCCGGGCCGCAGCATCTCGTCGATTCGGCGGTCATCCCCGAAGCGGCCGACGAGGCGCGCGACAGCGAATTCCGCATTTCCCCACGTATCGAGGACTGGATCGGCGTGATCGTCATGGTGCTGCTGGTCGGCATCACGTTCGCCAATGTGGTCGTGCGCTACTTCACCGATGAATCGTTCGCCTGGACCGAGGAATTCTCGGTCTTCCTGATGATCGTGCTGGCGCTGGTGGCTGGCAGCGCCGCCGTGGCGCGCGACCGCAACATCCGCATCGAGTACTTCTTCGAGCGCGGCAGCGCCACCCGGCAGAAGCGGCTGGCGGTGCTCTCGGCGCTGGCCGTGGCCGCCATGTTCCTGGCGCTGGCCGTACTGGGCGTACGGATCACATGGGATGAATACACGTTCGGCGAGACTTCGCCGGGCATCGGGGTGCCGAGCTGGTGGTATTCGGTCTGGCTGCCGGTGCTGTCGGTAGCCATCGCGCTGCGGGCGCTGGCGCTGGCCGGACGCAACCTCCGCGCGCTGAAGGCGCTGCGCCGGCAAGGCGGGGAGGGCGCGCCATGACCCTGGTCGCCATCATTCTCTTCGTCATCTTCATCGGCCTGATGCTGCTGGGCGTGCCGATCGGCGTCTCGCTGGGCCTGGGCGGGCTGGTGGCCATCGGCCTGTCCAACCTCGACACCCAGATGTTCGGCCTGCTGGCCGTGCCGCAGAACTTCTACGCGGGGCTGGCCAAGTACCCGCTGCTGGCCATTCCGATGTTCGTGCTCGTGGGGTCGATCTTCGACCGCTCGGGCGTGGCGGCGCGGCTGGTCACGTTCGCCATCGCCGTGGTGGGGCGCGGGCCGGGCATGCTGCCGCTGGTGGCCATCCTGGTGGCGATGTTCCTGGGCGGCATCTCGGGCTCGGGCCCGGCCAACGCGGCGGCCGTGGGCGGCGTGATGATCGCGGCGATGTCGCGGGCCGGCTATCCGGGCTCGTACAGCGCGGCGGTGGTGGGCGCGGCTGCGGCCACCGACATCCTGATCCCGCCCTCGGTGGCATTCATCATCTACAGCGTGCTGGTGCCGGGCGCCTCGGTGCCGGCGCTGTTCGCCGCGGGCCTGATCCCCGGCATCCTGGCCGGCGTGGCGCTGATCGTGCCGGCCGTGTGGCTGGCGCGCAAGCACAACATGGGCGCGGTGGAAGCCGCGCTGCCGCGTCCGCCGTTCTGGAAGAGCCTGCGCGAGGCCGCCTGGGGCCTGGTGGCGCCGTTCCTGATCCTCGGCGGCATGCGCGCGGGCTGGTTCACGCCCACCGAGGCCGCCGTGGTGGCCGTGGTCTACGGGCTGTTCGTGGGCATGGTGATCTACCGCAGCATCGGCATGCGCGACCTGTTCACGATCTTCCAGGAGGCGGCCGAGACCTCGGCGGTGATCCTGCTCGTGGTGGCGCTGGCCGGCATCTTCGCCTACGCGCTGTCCACGCTCGGCGTGATCGACCCGCTGGCCCATGCCATCGCCAACTCCGGGCTGGGCGAGTACGGCGTGCTGGCGCTGATCGTGCTGCTGCTGATGACAGTGGGCATGTTCCTGGACGGGATCTCGATCTTCCTGATCTTCGTGCCGCTGCTGCTGCCGATTGCCAACGCCTTCCAGTGGAATCCGGTATGGTTTGGCGTGGTCCTGACCCTCAAGGTGGCGCTCGGCCAGTTCACGCCGCCGCTGGCCGTGAACCTGATGGTGTCGTGCCGCATCGCCAGGGTACGCATGGAGGAAACCGTGCCGTGGGTGATCTGGATGCTGCTGGCCATGTTCATCGCCATGCTGATGGTGCTGGCCTACCCGCCGCTGGCAACGTGGCTGCCCGACTATCTGGGCTACTGATTCAACAACAGTGACAAGAAAACCGACTCAAGGAGATTCCCGCATGAAACGCCGTGCCCTGATGCTGTCCGTTGCCGCCTCGATCGCCGCCGCCGCGCTGCTGCCGGCGGCCGCCTCGGCCCAGACCTACAAGTCCGAATACAAGATGTCGCTGGTGCTCGGCCCCGCCTTCCCGTGGGGCAAGGGCGGCGAGATCTGGGCCGACCTGGTGCGCCAGCGGACCAATGGCCGGATCAACATCAAGCTCTACCCCGGCACCTCGCTGGTGGCCGGCGACCAGACGCGCGAGTTCTCGGCCATCCGCCAGGGCGTGATCGACATGGCCGTGGGTTCGACCATCAACTGGTCGCCGCAGGTCAAGGAACTGAACCTGTTCTCGCTACCGTTCCTGATGCCCGACTACAAGGCCCTGGACTCCCTGACGCAGGGCGAGGTGGGCAAGCAACTGTTCACCACGCTGGAGAAGGCGGGCGTGGTGCCGCTGGCCTGGGGCGAGAACGGCTTCCGCGAGGTGTCGAACTCCAAGCATGAGATCCGCAAGCCCGAAGACCTCAAGGGCCTGAAGCTGCGTGTGGTGGGTTCGCCACTTTACATCGAGACGTTCAACGCGCTCGGCGCCAACCCGACGCAGATGAGCTGGGCCGACGCCCAGCCCGCCATGGCGTCTGGCGCCGTGGACGGCCAGGAGAACCCGCAAAGCGTGTTCGCCGCCGCCAAGCTGTACACGGTGGGCCAGAAGTACGTGACGACCTGGGGCTACGTGGCCGATCCGCTGATCTTCGTGGTCAACAAGCAGATCTGGGAAAGCTGGACCCCGGCTGACCGAGAGATCGTGAAGCAGGCCGCCATCGACGCCGGCAAGCAGGAAATCGCGCTGGCCCGCAAGGGGCTGGTCGAGGCCGGCGCCCCGGCCTGGAAGGACATGGAGCAGCACGGCGTGAAAGTGACGCAGCTGACCCCGGCCGAGCACGACGCGTTCAAGAAGGCCACGGCCAAGGTCTACGACAAGTGGAAGAAGCAGATCGGCGCCGATCTGGTCGGCAAGGCCGAAGCGTCGATCGCCAAGCGCTGAAGCCAGCGGGCGGCCGGTGGCCTCAGTGGTTCACCAGCCGTTGCACGAGGTCCACCGCCGTGTGGGCCCCGTACTTCTTCATCAGCCGCGCCCGGTAGATATCCACGGTGCGCGGGCTGATCGCCAGCAGCTTGCCAATCTGCTTGCTGGTCCGGCCCTCCACGAGCTGGGCGGCAATGTCCCGCTCCCGCGCGGTCAGTTCGGCCGTGACCGGGCGCTTCTGGGACAGGTCCTCGAACGTCCAGATGCCCGCGCCGAGCGGGTCCTTGCGGTCCAGCGCGCGGCCCGTCACGTGGCACCAGAACAGCTCGCCGCCGGCGCGCTTCATGATCCGCTCGTCCGAATACAGCCCCTTCGTGTTCATCACGGGAACGATCCGCGCGCCGGTGCGCTCGAACTCGTCGGCGGTGGGGTAGAGCACCTGGAACGACTGGCCCATCAGCGCTTGGCGCGTGGTGCCGAAGATCCGGCACACCTCGTCGTTGCAATCCTCGATCACGCGGGCGCGCGAAAGCACCAGGCCGACCGGGGCCAGCTGGAAAGCGGTCTGGTAATCGATGGCGGGCATTATCCCTTATGTACTTTTACGTAATGGCGTTTTCGCCATGCGTTGACGTATGCTTTGGGTCGTCAACGGCGGCGCCTGACCGCCGATTGTACCGTTACAATTTCCGCGCGGGGCCGCCCGGCCGCGCAGCGGGACTACCGAGGAAGGAGCAAACATGAACAAGGTCTACGCCAGTGCCGCCGAGGCGCTCGCGGGCGTCGTGCGCGACGGCCAGACGATCGCCGTGGGCGGCTTCGGCCTGTGCGGCATCCCCGAGGCACTGATCGCCGCGCTGCGCGACAGTGGCGCGAAGCAGCTCACCTGCATCTCGAACAACGCAGGCGTCGACGGCTTCGGCCTGGGCCTGCTGCTGGCCACGCGCCAGATCAGCAAGATGATCTCGTCGTACGTGGGCGAGAACAAGGAGTTCGAGCGCCAGTACCTGGCCGGCGAACTCGAACTCGAATTCACCCCGCAGGGCACGCTGGCCGAGAAGCTGCGCGCCGGCGGCTCGGGCATCCCGGCCTTCTTCACCAAGACCGGCGTGGGCACGATCGTGGCCGAGGGCAAGGAAGTGCGCGAGTTCAACGGCGAACAGTACGTGATGGAGCAATCGCTGGTGTCTGACGTGGCACTGGTCAAGGCCCAGAAGGCTGACAAGGCCGGCAACCTCGTGTTCCGCCGCACCGCGCGCAACTTCAACCCGGTCTGTGCGATGTCGGGCAAGATCACCGTGGCCGAGGTCGAGGAAATCGTCGAGACCGGCGAGATCGATCCGGACGACGTCCACCTGCCGGGCATCTTCGTGCACCGCATCGTGCTGAACACGAATCCCGAGAAACGCATCGAACAGCGCACCGTGCGTGCCAAGTAAGGAGACAGATCATGGCATGGACACGTGATGAAATGGCCGCGCGCGCGGCCGCCGAGCTGCAGGACGGCTTCTATGTGAATCTCGGCATCGGCCTGCCGACGCTGGTTGCCAACCACGTGCCGCAGGGCATGGAGGTGTGGCTGCAGTCCGAAAACGGCCTGCTCGGCATCGGCCCGTTCCCGACCGAGGACGAGGTGGACGCCGACATGATCAACGCCGGCAAGCAGACCGTGACGACGCTGCGCGGCTCCTCGATCTTCTCGTCGGCCGATTCGTTCGCAATGATCCGCGGCGGCAAGATCAACCTGGCCATCCTCGGCGCGATGCAGGTCAGCCAGCGCGGCGACCTGGCCAACTGGATGATCCCGGGCAAGATGGTCAAGGGCATGGGCGGCGCGATGGACCTGGTGGCCGGCGTGGGCCGCGTGGTCGTGCTGATGGAGCACACCGCCAAGAAAAAGGATGGCACCGAGGACCTCAAGATCCTCAAGGATTGCAACCTGCCGCTGACCGGTGTGGGCGTGGTGAATCGCATCATCACCGACCTGGCCGTGATCGACGTGACGCCGCAAGGGCTGAAGCTCGTCGAAACGGCGCCCGGCGTCACCCGTGAGGAAGTCCAGGCCAAGACCGGCGCGGAGCTGGTTTAAGTCTGGGTTTGCTTCCCTCTCCCGCATGGCGCGAGAGGGAAGCAACAAGTCCTACCCCTTCCTGTTGTAGCTCGCAAACACCGAAGCCGCCCCATCGGCCTTCACCAGCAGCACGTCGAACGGATCCTTGCGCGATCCAACCTCCATGCCCGGCGATCCGACCGGCATGCCCGGCACGGCCAGCCCCGTCGCCTTCGGCCTGGTCGCCACCAGTTTCCGGATATCCGCCGCCGGCACATGGCCCTCGATGCCGTAACCGTCGATCACGCCGGTATGGCAGGAACCGAAGCGCTCCGGAATGCCATATTTCTGGCGATACGGGCCGGTGTCGTCCACATCGTGCGTGGTCACCGTGAAGCCGTTGTCCTGCAGATGCTGGACCCACGCGCCGCAGCAGCCGCAGGTCGGCGTCTTGTAGACGGTGATGGCCAGCGGCCTGGCGGCCTGTGCTGCCGCCAGCAGCGGTGACAGCATCAAGGCCCCGGCGCCCAGCGTCCGCAATGCATCGCGACGCGTCTTCATCATCGCCACTCCTTACTGGGCCACCCAGCCGCCGTCCATGTTCCAGATCGCGCCGCGCACCTGGCGCGCCGCGTCGCCGGCCAGGAAGACGGCCAGCGCGCCCAGTTCTTCCGGCGTGACGAACTGCCCGGACGGCTGCTTTTCGAGCACCAGCTCGCGCTTGGCCTGTTCCACGGGAATGCCTTCTTTCTGGGCGCGCGCCTCGACCTGTTTCTGTACCAGCGGGGTCAGCACCCAGCCCGGGCAGATGGCGTTGGCCGTGATGCCGGTCTGCGCGGTTTCCAGCGCGGTGACCTTGGTGAAGCCGACGATGCCGTGCTTGGCGGCCACGTAGGCCGACTTGTTGGCCGATGCCACCAGCCCGTGGGTGGAGGCCACGTTAATGATGCGGCCCCAGTTCTTCGCCTTCATCGACGGCAGCGCCAGCCGCGTGGTGTGGAAGGCCGAGGTCAGGTTGATGGCGATGATGGCGTCCCAGCGCTCGGCCGGGAATTCGTCGATCGGCGCCACGAACTGGATGCCGGCGTTGTTGACGAGGATGTCCACGCCGCCGAAATCCTTCTCGGCGTAGCGCATCATGTCCTCGATGTCGGCCGCCTTGCTCATGTCGGCGCCGTGGTAGCCCACCTGGATGCCGCCGCCCGCGCTGGCGATCTCCGCCTTTGCGCCGTCGGCGTCACCGAAACCGTTGACGATGATATTGGCGCCTTGCGCAGCCAATGCCTGTGCGATGCCGAGTCCGATACCGCTGGTCGAGCCCGTGACCAGTGCCGTCTTGCCTTTGAGCATGGAAGCCTCCGTCGGGAGTGTCAGGATGTGCTGCGGCATTGTACCCGCAGGGCGTACAATCCGGCTTTGGTCTTTTGCCTGGTTGCCCACGTCCGCGCATCATTTGATCGCGCGCAGCTGTTCCTGAAAAACTGCACGCCGCAGGGGATGCGGCGGCCTTCCCACAGGAGTCCCGATGACCTCCAGCCCGCGCCTCGGCTTCGTTCAATGCATCAGTCCCGCGGGGCTGCACCGCATGGCCTATCACGAGTGGGGCGATCCGGCCAATCCGCGCGTGCTGATGTGCGTGCACGGCCTGACGCGGACCGGCCGCGATTTCGACGTCTTCGCGCGTACGATGTCTGACGAGTATCGCGTGGTCTGCCCCGATGTCGTGGGGCGTGGCCGCTCCGAGTGGCTGGCCGATCCGAAGCAGTACATCCTGCCGCAATATGTCTCGGACATGGTCACGCTGATCGCGCGGCTCAATGTGGAGCAGGTGGACTGGTTCGGCACGTCGATGGGCGGCCTGATCGGCATGAGCCTGGCCGGACTGCCGAAATCGCCGGTGCGCAAGCTGCTGCTCAACGACGTAGGCCCGCGCATCACGGCACAGGCCATCGAGCGCATCGGCGCCTACCTGGGCCTGCCGGTCCGCTTCAAGACGTTCGAGGAAGGGCTGGCCTACCTGCAGACCATCAGCGCGTCGTTCGGCCGGCACACGCCGGAACAATGGCGCGAACTGAACGGGGCCATCCTGAAGCCGGTGCAGGGCGCCGAGGGCCTGGAGTGGGGCCTGCACTACGATCCCGCGCTGGCCGTGCCGTTCCGGAACACGACGCCCGAGGTGGTCCAGGCTGGCGAGGCCGCGCTCTGGCACCTGTTCGGAGCCGCGCCGGGACCGACGCTGGTGGTGCGCGGCGCGCAGTCGGACCTGCTGTTGCGCGAGACGGCCGCCGACATGGTCGCGCGTGGCAAGCAGGTCACGACCATCGACATTCCCGATGTGGGCCACGCACCGACCTTTGTCGATGCCGCCCAGGTCGACATCGCCCGGCGTTTCTTCCTGGGCACCTGAACAATCTGATTCCATCAATTTAAAGAAATTGCGATGAGCACCAACACCCTGAAGCGCGCCCACGTGGGCCAGCGACTGTCCGAATACGCGGTCTTCAACGGCGTGGTCTACCTGGCCGGCCAGGTGCCCGAGGTCGATCCCAAGGCCGACCTGCGCGGCCAGACCCGCGAGGTGCTGGGCCATATCGACCGCCTGCTGGCCGAGGCCGGCAGCGACAAGACCCGCATCCTGATGTGCCAGATCTTCCTGACCGACGTGACGCGCATCGGCGAGATGAACGAGGTCTGGGACGCCTGGGTGCCGCAGGGCAACACGCCGCCGCGCGCCACGGTGGAGGCCAGGCTGGCCAACCCCGACTACCTGATCGAAGTGGTGGTGACCGCCGCCCTCAACTGATGGCAGGCGTAGTGACATGGTGACGTCCACGGAGTTGACGGGGCAGACGGCCGGGGTACCGGACGCCGGGCTCGTCGAGCGCGCGCTGGCGTATGTGCGCGAGGTGGCGGGCGGCGAGGAAGACGGCCAGCCCGCGCTGCTGCCCACCGGCGAGAGCGTGCTGTCGCATGCCGAGGGCATGCTGCGCATCCTCGACGGCCTGCGCGTGGACGATGCCGCGCGCGCCGCAGCCTGCCTGTTCGCGGTGTCGGCGTTCGTGCCCGGCGCCGAGGCCGGCGTGGCCGAACGGTTCGGCGAGGAAGTGTGCCGGCTCGAACGCGGCGTGCGGCAGTTGCTGCGGATCGGCGCGATTGCCGTGAGCCAGGCGGACGTTTCCGAATCGTCGAAGTCCCAGGCGGCCGCGCGGCAGGAGCAGGTGGAGGCGCTGCGCAAGATGCTGCTGGCCTTCGCGCAGGACATCCGCGTGGTGCTGGTGCGGCTGGCCTCGCGGCTGCAGACGCTGCGCTGGCTGGCCCAGACCAAGACGCTGCCGCTGCCCGGCGTGGCGCGCGAAACGCTCGACATCTACGCGCCGCTGGCCAACCGGCTCGGGATCTGGCAGGTCAAGTGGGAGCTGGAGGACCTGGCTTTCCGCTTCGAACAGCCCGATACGTACAAGCGCATCGCCAGGCTGCTCGACGAGAAGCGCATCGAGCGCGAAAGCTTCATCGCGGGCGCGATCGAGCGGCTGCGCGCCGAGCTGGACGCCGCCGGCATCCGCGCCGAGGTGTCGGGGCGGCCCAAGCACATCTACAGCATCTGGAAGAAGATGCGCGGCAAGGAGCTCGACTTCGCCGACCTGTATGACGTGCGCGCGTTCCGGGTGATCGTGGACGACATCAAGGACTGCTACACGGTGCTCGGCATCGTGCACCATATCTGGCAGCCGATCCCGCGCGAGTTCGACGACTATATCTCGCGGCCCAAGGCCAACGGCTACAAGTCGCTGCACACGGTGGTGATTGGCGACGACGGCCGCGCGTTCGAAGTGCAGATCCGCACGCAGGAGATGCACCACTTTGCCGAATACGGCGTGGCGGCGCACTGGCGCTACAAGGAGGCGGGCGGCAAGGGCTACTCGGGCCAGTTCACGGCGGACGACAGCTACGACGAGAAGATCGCGTGGCTGCGCCAGCTGCTGGCCTGGAAGGACGAGGCCGACCACACGGTGGCCCACGAGGATTCGCCATGGGAGCAGCTCAAGCATGCGGCCATCGACGACCATATCTATGTGCTGACGCCGCAGGCGCGCGTGGTGGCGCTGCCGCAGGGCGCCACGCCGGTGGACTTTGCCTACTACCTCCACAGCGATCTCGGCCACCGCTGCCGGGGCGCCCGCGTGGACGGCGCCATGGTGCCGCTGAACACGCCGCTCAAGAACGGCCAGACCGTGGAGATCGTGGCGGTCAAGCAGGGCGGGCCGTCGCGCGACTGGCTGAACGCCGATCTCGGCTACCTGGCCAGCAGCCGGGCGCGCTCCAAGGTGCGGGCGTGGTTCAACGCGCTCGACTCGCAGGAAACCATCGCGCAGGGCCGGACCCTGATCGAGAAGACGCTGCAGCGCGAGGGCAAGACCGCCGTTGCCCTCGACGACCTGGCGACGCGCCTGAACTTCAAGACCACCGATGACCTGTTTGCCGCGGTGGCCAAGGAAGAGTTCAGCCTGCGGCACGTGGAGCACGCGCTGCGCCACCCCGAGGGCGATGTCCAGCCGCAGTTCAACGAGGAAGAGGCCGTCACCAAGAAGAGCCGCGCCACCAGCGTGGCGCGCGGCGCCAAGAGCGGCGTGCTGGTGGTGGGGGTGGATTCGCTGATGACCCAGATGTCGCGCTGCTGCAAGCCGGCGCCGCCCGACGATATCGTCGGCTTCGTCACGCGCGGGCGCGGGGTGTCGATCCACCGGCGCAACTGCAGCACGTTCCAGCAACTGTCGTCGCGGGCGCCGGAGCGGGTGATCCAGACCGAATGGGGCAAGCGCAGCGATTCCGTCTACCCGGTGGACATCCACGTGGAAGCGGTGGACCGCCAGGGGCTGTTGCGCGATATCTCCGAAGTGCTGTCGCGCGAGAAGATCAACGTGACCGGCGTCAAGACCCTGTCGAGCAAGGGCGTGGCGCGCATGCAGTTCACGGCCGAAGTGGCGGAGGCCACGCAACTGCAGCGCGCCGTGTCGTTGATCGAGGAAGTGCAGGGGGTGTTGCACGCGCGCCGGAAATAAGGTTATACTCTGCGCTTCGCTAGGCTCGTAGCTCAGCTGGTTAGAGCACCACCTTGACATGGTGGGGGTCGTTGGTTCGAGTCCAATCGAGCCTACCAACGCACATGCAGTACAACGCCGGAAGCGCATCATGAACATGACAACTCGAACTACTACCGCTGGTTAGCGACAGTAGTCGAGGTGCGCCTTCGACCCGCAGCGGATGCGGGGAAACACAGAAAAACGCGGCCTTGGCCGCGTTTTTTTTCGTCTGTCGCCTGCCAGCGTGCTGCTATGCTGCCGCGTCGCCCGTGTCCGTGAGGTTCCGGCGGCGCGTCGGCCAGAAGAATCCAGTAGCCGGTTTGTCCGCATCTGACGTGACGGGCCGGCGCCACAAAAGTTGCTTTGCTCCGCTCGCCATGGCGCCCGACGCCGGCGCGGCGGATTCCACAAGAGGTGCAATGATGATCGCAATCACGCTGCCGGACGGCTCCCGCCGTGAATATCCCGGCCCCGTCACGGTGGCCGAAGTGGCGCAGAGCATTGGCTCGGGCCTGGCCAAGGCCGCGCTGGCCGGCAAGGTTGACGGCCAGATGGTCGACACGAGCTACCGCATCGACCGCGATGCCGCGCTGGCCATCGTCACGGACAAGGACGCCGATGGTGTCGACGTGATCCGCCACTCCACGGCCCACTTGCTGGCCTACGCGGTCAAGGAGCTGTATCCGGACGCCCAGGTCACGATCGGCCCGGTCATCGACAACGGCTTCTATTACGACTTCGCCTACAAGCGCCCCTTCACGCCCGAAGACCTGGCCGCCATCGAGAAGAAGATGACGGAACTCGCCCGCAAGGACGAGAAGGTCACGCGCGAGGTCTGGAACCGCGACGAGGCGGTGGCGCTGTTCGAATCGATGGGCGAAAAGTACAAGGCCGAGATCATCGCGTCGATTCCCGCCGACCAGGAAATCGGTCTTTACCGCGAAGGCAACTTCGTCGACCTGTGCCGCGGCCCCCACGTGCCGTCGACGGGCAAGCTCAAAGTCTTCAAGCTGATGAAGGTGGCCGGCGCCTACTGGCGCGGCGACTCGAACAACGAGATGCTCCAGCGCATCTACGGCACGGCCTGGGCGAAGAAGGAAGACCAGGAAGCCTACCTGACGATGCTCGAAGAAGCCGAAAAGCGCGACCATCGCCGCCTCGGCAAGACGCTGGACCTGTTCCACCTGCAGGAAGAGGCGCCGGGCATGGTGTTCTGGCACCCGAAGGGCTGGAGCGTCTGGCAGGCCGTGGAGCAGTACATGCGCAACCGCCTGACGGAAGGTGGCTACCAGGAAGTGCGCACGCCGCAGGTGATGGATCGTTCTCTCTGGGAGAAGTCCGGCCACTGGGAGAACTACAAGGAAAACATGTTCGTCACGGAGTCGGAGAAGCGCGACTACGCGATCAAGCCGATGAACTGTCCGGGCCATGTCCAGATCTTCAACCACGGCCTGCGCTCGTACCGCGACCTCCCGCTGCGCTTTGCCGAGTTCGGCGCCTGCCACCGCAATGAGCCCTCGGGCGCGCTGCACGGCCTGATGCGCGTGCGCGGTTTTGTGCAGGATGATGCACACATCTTCTGTACGGAAGAGCAGATCGTCGAGGAAGCGAAGGCGTTCAACGAACTGGCCTTCTCGGTCTACGACGATTTCGGCTTCAAGGATGTCAAGGTCAAGCTGTCGCTGCGCCCCGAAAAGCGCGCCGGCTCGGACGCGGTCTGGGACCACGCCGAGGAGGGCCTGCGCCTGGCACTGCGTGCCTGCGGCGTGGAGTGGGAAGAATTGCCGGGCGAGGGCGCTTTCTATGGTCCGAAGGTCGAGTACCACATCAAGGACGCGATCGGCCGCTCGTGGCAATGCGGCACGCTGCAGCTCGACCTGGTGCTGCCGGAGCGCCTGGGTGCCGAATACGTCGCCGACGACAACGCCCGGAAGCGTCCGGTCATGCTGCACCGGGCCATTCTCGGTTCGTTCGAGCGGTTCCTGGGCATCTTGCTGGAAAACCACGCAGGTGCGCTGCCCGCCTGGCTGGCGCCGGAGCAGGTGGTGGTGATGAACATTGCGGAATCGCAATCGGAATATGCCGAGAGCGTTGTGCAACTCTTGCAAAAACAAGGGTTTAGGGCAAAGGCAGATTTGCGTAACGAGAAAATTACGTATAAAATCCGCGAGCACTCGCTTCAGAAGATCCCTTACCTGCTGGTGGTAGGCGACAAGGAGCGGGACGCCAATCAAGTGGCCGTGCGTGCCCGAGGCAACGTGGATCTGGGTGTGATGCCCGTCTCCGCGTTCGTGGAGCGTCTTCAGAACGACGTCTCCAGCAAAGCCTGAGGGTGTGAAGCACGGCTTGTTTTTTTGTCTTCTTGAGGTAACGGAACATCGCTACAGACAAAGGTCACCGTATCAACCGTGAGATCAGCGCGCCTGAGCTGCGCCTGGTAGGGGTTGATAACGAGCAGCTCGGCATCGTCAAGTTCATGGACGCACTGCGCATGGCCGAGGACAAGGACTTGGATCTGGTGGAGATCGCGCCCAACGCGGCTCCGCCCGTGGCCCGCATCATGGACTACGGCAAGTTCAAGTACGAGGAAGCCAAGCGCGCCCATGAGGCCAAGCTCAAGCAGAAGATCATCCAGGTCAAGGAAGTGAAATTCCGTCCTGGCACGGATGATGGCGACTACAACGTCAAGCTGCGCAACCTGAAGCGCTTCCTGGAAGAGGGTGACAAGACCAAGATCACGCTGCGTTTCCGCGGCCGTGAGATGGCTCACCAGGAAATCGGCGCGCGCGTGCTGGAGCGTCTGAAGACTGACCTGGACGAACTGGGTCAGGTAGAGCAGATGCCGAAGATGGAAGGTCGCCAGATGGTGATGGTCATCGCGCCCAAGAAGAAGAAGTAATTCCTGTGCGGGGAGGACGGCCGGGATGCCATGCGCATCCCGGCGTCGCCTCGTGCGGAAGCCGTGCGCGGCGCCTTGCGGGGTGCGGCGTACAAAAACAAGTGGATGCGGGTCTTGCAAGCGATGGCGTCAGCCGTCCACCTGCATGCATGTCATAGAGCTGGAGTTATTCATGCCTAAGATGAAGACCAAGAAAAGCGCCTCCAAGCGCTTTACGGCACGCCCGAACGGTTCGTTCAAGCGTGGCCAGGCCTTCAAGCGTCACATCCTGACGAAGAAGACCACCAAGAACAAGCGTCAGCTGCGCGGCACCCAGGACGTCCATGAGACGAACCTGAAGTCGGTTCGCGCCATGATGCCCTACGCATAACCCTCAACGATAACGAAAGGAGCTTCATATGCCTCGAGTAAAACGTGGGGTCACTGCACGGGCCCGTCACAAGAAAGTCATCGACGCTGCCAAGGGTTACCGCGGCCGTCGCAATAATGTCTACCGTATCGCCAAGCAGGCGGTCATGCGTGCTGGCCAGTACGCGTACCGCGATCGTCGCAACAAGAAGCGCGTGTTCCGCGCCCTCTGGATTGCACGTATCAACGCCGCGACGCGTGAGCATGGCATGACCTACAGCGTGTTCATGAACGGTCTGAAGCGCGCTTCGATCGAGCTGGACCGCAAGGTGCTGTCGGACATGGCTATCCATGACAAGCCTGCCTTTGCCGCCATCGTCAACCAGGTGAAAGCCACCGTTGCCTGATGCCGGCTGCCGGACGCGCTGAAAGGCGCTTCCGGGCAAGCACCGACCGCAAGGTCCGCTGAAACGGGGCTCCTTACCGAGCCCCGTTTTCATTGCGAATGCCGTGTCGATCCTGGCACCCGTGTCAATCGTCGAAACGCCATTCGCAATGCCGAAGCCATCCCGCGCGTGATCTGCCGCGCGGGGCTGGCCACCCTTCCACGTACTGTCCACGTATTGCCGTCATGTCCCTGGATCTGGAACAAATCGTCGCCGACGCACAGGCCGCCTTCGCGGGTGCCAACGACAACGCCACGCTGGAAAACGAAAAAGCCCGCTTCCTGGGCAAGACCGGCGCGTTGACCGAACTGCTCAAGGGCCTGGGCAAGCTGGACCCGGAGGCGCGCAAGACCGAGGGTGCCCGCATCAACCAGGTCAAGCAGCAGGTGGAAGCCGCGTTGCAGGCCCGCCGCCAGGCGCTGGCAGACGCGTTGATGAACGCCCGCCTGGCCGCCGAGGCCATCGACGTGACGCTGCCCGGCCGAGCCGTGGCGCGCGGCAGCGTCCATCCGGTGATGCGCACCTGGGAGCGCGTGGAACAGATCTTCGGCTCGATCGGCTTCGACGTGGCCGATGGCCCCGAGATCGAGACCGACTGGATGAATTTCACGGCGCTGAACAACCCGGACAACCATCCGGCACGTTCGATGCAGGACACGTTCTACGTGGACGGCCGCGACAGCGACGACAAGCTCCTGCTGCTGCGCACCCATACCAGCCCGATGCAGGTCCGCTACGCGCGCATGCACGTGCAGAAGTACGCCGGCCGCGCCATGCCGCCGATCAAGGTGATCTGCCCCGGCCGCACCTACCGCGTGGACAGCGACGCCACCCATTCGCCGATGTTCAATCAGGTGGAAGGGCTGTGGATCAGCGAGGACGTGAGCTTTGCCGACCTGAAGGGCGTCTACACCGATTTCCTGCGCAAGTTTTTCGAGCGCGACGATATCCAGGTGCGCTTCCGCCCGTCTTACTTCCCGTTCACCGAGCCGTCGGCGGAAATCGACATGGCGTTCGGCAACGGCAAGTGGCTCGAAATCTCGGGCTCGGGCCAGGTGCATCCGAACGTGCTGCGCAACATGGGGCTGGACCCCGAGCGCTACATCGGCTTCGCGTTCGGCTCCGGCCTGGAGCGCCTGACGATGCTGCGCTATGGCATCAACGACCTGCGGCTGTTCTTCGAGGGCGACGTGCGCTTCCTGCGCCAGTTCGCCTGAGCGCCTGATCGCCAAAGCGCCGGAACACCCAGCCCGCATCGTCAAAGACATCACAGAATACCTACCGGATCAGAAGCGCCATGCAATTCTCGGAATCCTGGCTTCGTACTTTCGCCAATCCTGAAAAGATCTCCACCGACGCGCTTTCGCACGCCCTGACCATGGCCGGGCTCGAAGTCGAAGAGGTGGGCCCGGTTGCGCCGCCGTTCAGCAAGATCGTGGTGGCCAGCGTGCTGGCCACCGAGCGCCATCCCGATGCCGACCGTCTCAACGTCTGCCAGGTCGATGTGGGCACGGGCGAGACGCTGCAGATCGTGTGCGGCGCGCCCAACGTCAAGCCAGGCATCAAGGTGCCGTGCGCGCTGGTGGGCGCGGTGCTGCCGCCGGCCGAGGCGGGCGGCAAGCCGTTCGAGATCAAGGTGGGCAAGCTGCGGGGCGTGGAAAGCTACGGCATGCTGTGCTCGGCGCGCGAACTGAAGCTGTCCGAGGACGCCGGCGGCCTGCTGGTGCTGCCCGAGGATGCGCCGGTCGGCCAGGATATCCGCAGCTATCTTGACCTGGATGACCAGGTTTTCACGATCAAGCTGACGCCGAACAAGGCGGACTGCCTGTCGATCCATGGCGTGGCGCGCGAGGTGTCGGCACTGACCGGCGCCGAACTGACGCTGCCCGCGATGGCGCCGGTGCCGGTCACGCTGCAGGACAAGCTGCCGGTCAGGATCTCGGCACCGGACCTGTGTGGCCGTTTCTCGGGCCGCGTGATCCGCGGCGTCAACGCCCGCGCGGCCACGCCGGGCTGGATGGTCCAGCGCCTGGAGCGCTCGGGCCAGCGCAGCATCTCGGCACTGGTCGATATCTCGAACTACGTGATGCTCGAACTGGGCCGTCCGTCGCACGTGTTCGACCTGGACAAGATCCACGGCGGGCTGGACGTCCGCTGGGGCCGCAAGGGCGAGCAGATCAAGCTGCTGAACGGCAACACGGTCGAGGTGGATGAGCAGGTGGGTGTGATCGCCGATGACAAGGAGATCGAGAGCCTGGCCGGCATCATGGGCGGCGACAGCACCGCCGTGACACTCGACACGACGAACATCTATCTGGAAGCCGCTTTCTGGTGGCCGAACGCCATCCAGGGCCGTGCGCGCCGTTACAACTTCTCGACCGATGCCGCGCATCGCTTCGAGCGCGGTGTGGATTACGCGACGACGGTCGAGCATATCGAACGCATCACGTCGCTGATTCTTGAAATTTGCGGCGGCCAGGCGGGTCCGGTGGACGATCACGTGGTCAACCTGCCGCAGCGCGCCCCGGTGCAGCTGCGCGTGGCGCGTGCCGAGCGTGTGTTGGGTATCGAACTGTCTTCGGCGGAAATCGCCGATGTGTTCCTGCGTCTCAAGCTGCCGTTCACGCGTTCGGAAGGTGCCGAGGGCGAGGTGTTCGAGGTGACGCCGCCGAGCTACCGCTTCGACATCGAGATCGAGGAAGACCTGATCGAGGAAGTGGCGCGGATTTACGGCTTCGAGCGCATCCAGGCTCGCCCGCCGATCGCCGAGAGCGAGATGCGTCCGACCAACGAGGCCCGCCGCTCGCAGCACGTGGTGCGCCACGCGCTGGCGGCCCGCGACCTCCACGAGGTCATCAACTTCGCGTTCGTCGAGGAGCAGTGGGAGCGCGACTTCGCGGCCAACGACAACCCGATCCGCCTGCTGAACCCGATCGCCAGCCAACTGGCCGTGATGCGCTCGACGCTGATCGGCGGGCTGGTGGACAAGGTCCGCTACAACCTCAACCGCAAGGCGGCGCGCGTACGGCTGTTTGAAGTCGGCCGCGTGTTCCACCGCGACGCCAGCGTAGCCGACGGCGGCCTGACCGTGGCCGGCTATCGCCAGCCGATGATGGCCGCCGGCATCGCCTACGGCCCGGCGTTCGAGGAGCAGTGGGGCGTGGCGACGCGCCAGGTCGACTTCTTCGACGTCAAGGGCGACGTCGAGGCGCTGTTCCATCCGCGCACGCCGCGCTTCGAGCCGGTGTCGCACCCGGCGCTGCACCCGGGCCGCGCCGCCCGCGTGATCGTCGACGGCAAGCCGGTGGGCGTGGTGGGCGAGTTGCACCCGCGCTGGCTGCAGGAGTACGAACTGGTCAACGCCCCGGTGGTGTTCGAACTGGAACTGGACGCACTGCGCGACGTGGGCCTGCCCGCGTACACGGAAGTGTCGAAGTTCCCGGCGGCCGTGCGCGATCTGGCCGTCGTGGTCAGGCAGTCGGTGCGTGTGCAGGACATGGCCGACGCGATGCGCGCGGCGCTGGACAAGGCCGGTTTGGGCCACTTCGTGCAGGGGCTGGTGCTGTTCGACGAGTTCCGTCCGAAGGCCGCTTCGGCCTCGATCGGCGCCGACGAGAAAAGCCTTGCGTTCCGCCTGACCTTGCAAGATACTGGGGCGACCCTCCAGGACGAGACCGTCGACAGCGCGGTACGCTGCATGGTCGATGCGCTGACGGCAGGCTTCGACGCCCGCCTGCGCGGTTGAGCGGTAACCCGCATCAGGAGCGCCCGGACACAGCTTCCGGGCGGATCGCCAGACAGATTTGACAGAGCGATCTAGGATGAACGATCGAGACGCGATTTCCATGAATGCTGCAGACCTGGGCGAGGTGAGCGACCGGCACGCTGCCTCCCTCGACGATGCATCGCCGGAAGCCCGCGCGACCGAGGTGCCCACGCTGACCAAGGCCGAACTCGCAGAAATGCTGTTCGACCAGGTCGGGCTGAACAAGCGCGAATCGAAGGACATGGTCGAGGCATTTTTCGACGTGATCCGCGAAGCCCTGGAGCAGGGCGACAGCGTCAAGCTGTCCGGCTTCGGCAACTTCCAGCTGCGCGACAAGGCGCAGCGTCCCGGGCGCAACCCCAAGACCGGCGAGATCATCCCGATTACCGCGCGCCGCGTGGTGACGTTCCACGCCAGCCAGAAGCTCAAGAGCCTGGTCGAGGAGCGTGCCGACCTGGCGCTGCCCGGCTGAACCGAATCTGACGCCGACCCGGCCGCCGGAGCCCGCCTCCGGCGCCGCTGCCCGTCCCGGGCGTAGCGGCCACCATACAGTCACCCCCGCGACCCCCGCCATGTGGATTGCCCGAGGGGTTGGCAATCTGTATCCTGCAATGCCGCGCGCGCGTCGCGCCAACCGCTCATGGGCCCCTGGCCCGGATACCAGCACCTCCATCGCATGACGGACAAAGCCAGCGAGCGCATCGCGTTGCCGCCGATTCCCGCAAAGCGCTACTTCACCATCGGTGAGGTCAGCGAGCTTTGCGCCGTCAAGCCGCATGTGCTGCGGTACTGGGAGCAGGAGTTCACGCAGCTCAAGCCGGTGAAGCGCCGCGGCAACCGCCGCTATTACCAGCACCACGAAGTCCTGCTGATCCGCCGCATCCGCGAACTGCTGTACGAGCAGGGCTTCACGATCAATGGCGCCCGCAATCGGCTGGACGAAGTGCGGCACCACGCCGGCCTGGCCGCCGAGCTTGACGAAGCTCAACCGGCGCAGACAAAGACGTCGCCGGCGCTGTCCGTCGACCTCGCCACGCTGCGCGGCGAACTGCTCGACGTGCAGAACCTGCTCGCCCAGCTCGGCGAGATCACGCGGCGCGCATAAAAATGCACGCAAACCTCTAGCCATCGGCGATGGCTCTGATATACTCTCGTTCTTCTTCGGGGCGTAGCGCAGCCTGGTAGCGTACCTGCATGGGGTGCAGGTGGTCGGAGGTTCAAATCCTCTCGCCCCGACCAGAAATCAAAAAACCCGCCTGGCTCAAAGCCAGGCGGGTTTTTTCATTTGTGTCATTTGTGGTGCGAGTCGGGGCGCATGCTCCGCTGGTATCGTATCGCCGTTGAAATCGACTCTAGTGCAGAACCCATGAAGAAAATCGCAGCTCTCCTGATGATCGCCGGTCTCGTCACGCTGGCCGCCTGTGGCAAGAAGGACGCCGAGCCGGCCAAGCCGGCTGCTGGCGCCGCCACCGCCGTGGTGGTTGGCCTTGACGACAATTTCCCGCCGATGGGCTTCCGGGATGACAAGAACCAGCTGGTCGGCTTCGACATCGACATGGCGAAGGAAGCGGCCAACCGCCTGGGCATGGCGGTGGAGTTCAAGCCGATCGACTGGAGCGCCAAGGAAGCCGAGCTGAACGGCAAGCGCGTGGACGTGCTCTGGAACGGCCTGACGATCACCGAAGAGCGCAAGAAGAACATCAGCTTCACGGCGCCGTACATGACCAATCACCAGATCATCATGGTGACCACCAACTCGCCGATCAAGGCCAAGGCCGACCTGGCCGGCAAGATCGTGGGTGCGCAGGACGGCAGCAGCGCCGTGGACGCGATCAGGAAGGACGAGAAGACCGCCGCCAGCCTGAAGGAAGTGAAGACCTTCGGCGACAACGTGACGGCGCTGATGGATCTGTCGGCAGGCCGCCTCGATGCGATCGTCGTGGACGAAGTGGTGGGCCGCTACCTGGCGAGCAAGCGCACCGGCGAGTACCGCGTGCTGGACGAGAACTTCGGCACCGAGGACTACGGCGTGGGCGTGCGCAAGGACGACGCGGAGCTGCTCGACAAGCTCAACAAGACGCTGGCCGCGATGAAGCAGGATGGCACGGCCGCGAAGATCTCGGCGCAGTGGTTCGGCTCGGACATCACGAAATAAGACAGGCAGTCATCACGCAACCGGCGCCGCCCTGGCCCTGACGCTCCCGCATGGACTACGTACTATCACTGCTGCCCCCGATGATGGAAGGGGCCAAGGTCACACTGACCCTGTTCGCCATCACGCTGGCGCTGTCCGTGCCGTTGGGGCTGGCGCTGGCGCTGATGCGCATCTCGGCCTGGCGGCCGCTGAGCCAGCTCGTCAACGGCTATATCTGGCTGATGCGCGGCACGCCGCTGATGCTGCAGATGCTGTTCATCTACTTCGCGCTGCCGTTCGTGCCGTATGTGGGCATCCGGCTGCCCGATTTTCCGGCGGCCGTGGTGGCGTTCGCGCTGAACTATGCCGCGTACTTCGCCGAGATCTTCCGGGCCGGCATCCAGTCCGTGGACCGTGGCCAGTACGAGGCCAGCAAGGTGCTGGGGCTGAGCTACGTGCAGACCATGCGCCGCGTGGTGCTGCCGCAGATGATCGGCCGCGTGCTGCCGCCGGTCAGCAACGAGACCATCACGCTGGTCAAGGACACCTCGCTGATCTACGTGCTGGCGCTCAATGACATCCTGCGCACCGCCCGCAGCATCGTGCAGCGCGATTTCACCACCACCCCGTTCCTGGTGGCCGCGGCGTTCTACCTGGTCATGACGCTGGTCCTGACGTGGTTCTTCCAGCGGCTGGAGAAGCGCTATGCAAGATATGAACAGTGAGCTGATGATCGGCGCCCGCGACATCCACAAGTCGTTCGGGGAGCTGGAAGTGCTCAAGGGCGTGTCGCTGTCGCTGCGCAAGGGCGATGTGACGGCGGTCATCGGGCCGTCCGGCTCCGGCAAGAGCACGCTGCTGCGCTGCCTGAACCATCTGGAAGTCATCGACAGCGGCGAGATCGTGGTCGAGGGCGAGGTGCTGGCCGCCACGACCGACGGGCGCGCGAAGTACGCCGACGCGAAGCACTTGCGCCGCATCTGCGCCAGGATGGGCATGGTGTTCCAGTCGTTCAACCTGTTCCCGCACCTGACCGTGCTCGAAAACCTGATCGAGGCGCCGATGACGGTCAAGCAACTGCCGCGCGCCCAGGCGGTGGCCACGGCCGAGGCGCTGCTGCGCAAGGTCGGCCTGTTCGACAAGCGCGACAACTATCCGTCGCGGCTGTCGGGTGGGCAGAAGCAGCGCGTGGCCATTGCCCGCGCGCTGGCGATGGAACCGGACATCATGCTGTTCGACGAACCCACCTCGGCACTCGACCCCGAACTGACCGGCGAAGTGCTGCGCACCATGCGCCAACTGGCCGAGGAGCACATGACGATGCTCGTGGTCACGCACGAGATGGGTTTCGCGCGTGAAGTGGCCAACCATGTGGTGTTCATGGACGGCGGCCGGATCGTGGAAGAGGGCGCGCCGGCGCAACTGTTCGGCGCATCGGTGCATGCCCGGACGCGGGACTTCCTGGCCCGCGCGTATTGAGTTGGTATCGTAAATATTGCAACTGTCTCAAGAGGTCGGTAATCGTCGCAAATCGCAACGATTCCTTACATCTTGGACATTGTTCCGGGTGCGAGATCGTCTAGCCTTAACCCCAATCCAGGCAACCGGAATGGCAATGAGTTGGCGTGACGTTCTTGTAATCGGAATTGGCTGGGTAGGCGCCTGCGTGCTGGCGGGCTGGATCATGACTGTCGCAGTCAGATTGTCCAGTTGAAGCCCGCCAGCGGAGGCACGTGTCACCCGCCCTTCGCATTCACCAGTACCGGGTCCTTCCGGTACACATCGGGGAACATCGTCTTCAGGTTGCTGACCTTGGGCAGGTCGTTGATGACGATGTACGGATAATTCGGGTTCTTCACCAGAAAGTCCTGGTGATAGTTCTCGGCCGCATAGAACTTCCTGTCGTTTTCCACGGTGGTCACGATCGGTGCCTTCCACGCCTTGGTGGCGCCCAGTTGCGCGATGTAGGCTTCGGCCACCGCGCGCTGCTCCGCTGAGCGCGGGAAGATGGCCGAGCGGTACTGCGTGCCGCGATCCGGGCCCTGGTAGTTGAGCTGGGTCGGGTTATGGGCGACCGAGAAGAAGATCTGCAGCAGCTTGCCGTAGCTGACCTGCGTGGGGTCGTAGCGCACCTCCACGGCTTCGGCGTGGCCGGTGTTGCCGGTGCCCACCTTCTCGTACTGCGCCGTGTTGGCGGCGCCGCCTGCGTAACCGGATGTGACGAGCGTCACGCCGCGCACATGCTGGAACACCCCTTGCACACCCCAGAAACAGCCGCCCGCGAAGACGGCCGATTCCGCATGGCTCGCGCCCGGTTTCTGGTCCACGACGGGCGCGGGAATGCGCACGGCGTCCTCGGCCGACAGCGCGGGCACCCGCCACGTGGTGGCGATGGCCGCCAGCACCGCCAGCCCCATCATCTTGAGCGTGGTCGGACGCATCCAGCGTTGCAGCGTGGTGGTGGTGGCGGTGGCGGTGGCGGTGGTATTGGTCTTGTTGGTTGTCATGGTCGTTTCCTTTTCAACCTGTTCAGCAATAGTAGTTCTACGAAAAAGCAGCGGTGCAAGGGCCGGGATCAGCCGAACGTGAAGGCATAGGCTTGCACGCCGGGGTCCAGGAATTCGATGTCGAAGGTGCGGTCGCGGATATCGCCGGTCTGCCGCACGAGTTGATACAGGCGCTGGCCCGTGACGGTGCCGGTGCCATCGGCGGCCACGTCGGTGCCGTGGGAATCACCGGGCGCCTGGCCGTCGATGGTCACGCGGAAGCGCACCGGCTTGCCATCCGCCCCGGGGCCGAGCACGAGGTGCAGGTCGCGGGCGTGGAAGCGGTAGGTAATACGCCCGTCAGCCTTGGCCAGCGTGGCGTGCTCCCGGCCAACCTTCCAGTCGCCGGCCAGCCCCCACTGGTTCAGTGCCGGGTCGGCCGGGGCGCGGTAGTCCTGCGCGGCATCGGGCTTCAGTCCGCCCGGCGACGCGAAATTCTCGGCGCGGGCAAAGCCGATGTAGGTTTCGGGCGAGCGCAGCGCCTCATTGTCGGCAGCCATCTCCACGCCCTGGGCGACGTCGGGGCCGGTCATCGCCAGCTTCTCGGCGCCCGCGTGTCCGGCTTCGGCCAGCAGTTCGCGGATCACCTGCTCGGACTTGGCGTAGTTGCCTTCCCCGAAATGGTGGTAGCGGATGCGTCCCTGGGCGTCGATGAAGTAGTGCGCCGGCCAGTAGTTGTTCTGGAAGGCGCGCCAGATGGCGTAGTTGTTGTCGACGGCCACGGGGTAGGTGATGCCGAGGTCCTTGACGGCCTTGCGCACGTTGTCGAGATTGCGCTCGAACGCGAACTCCGGCGCGTGCACGCCGATGACCACGAGGCCCTGGTCGCGGTACTTGTCGGCCCACGCCTTGACATAGGGCAGCGTGCGCAGGCAGTTGATGCACGAGTACGTCCAGAAATCCACCAGCACCACCTTGCCGCGCAACTCGGCGGCGGTCAGCGGCGGCGAGTTGATCCACGCCACGGCACCGTCGAGGCCCGGGAACTTGCCTTCCACGGGCAGGTTGCCGGCGTCAGCCTTGGCGGCCATCGCCATGGCCGGGTTGCCGCCGGCCTGCATCATCATCGCGCCGCCCGCAGCCCCCGCGTCCGCCCGCCCGGCGAACCGGTCCACCAGCCGCTGCTCCAGCCCGCCCGTGGCCACGGTCGAGATGCGGGTCAGGATGCCCGTGTCGAGGCCGAGCGCGATGGCGCCCACGCCCACCAGCATGGCGGCGCCAATGCCGCGCCGCACCCATTCCCCGGCCCCGAGCGACCGCTTCATGGCCGCGAACACGCGTCCGCCGATCAGCAGCGCCACGGCCAGCGAGGTTGCGGCGCCCGCCGCGTAGGCCAGCAGCAGCAACGTGGTGCCCACGCTGGCGCCCTGCAGCGCGGCGCCGGTCAGCACCAGGCCCAGGATCGGCCCGGCGCACGGCGCCCAGAGCAGCCCCGTGGCGATGCCGAGCAGGAACGACGAGGCCGGACTGGCCGGCTTGCCATCGGCCTGGGCGATGTTGGTCAGGCGGCTGCCGGCGCGCACCAGCGGCTGGGTCAGCCGCTCGGCCACGCTCGGGAACAGCAGCGTGATGCCGAACACGGCCAGCAGCGCGATGGCCAGCCAGCGGCCCCATTCATTGGCCTGCGCCACCCAGCCGCCGCCCACGGCGGCCAGCGTGGCCACGCCGGCGAATGTCAGCGCCAT
Source organism: Cupriavidus agavae (assembly GCF_004217045.1). GTDB lineage: Bacteria > Pseudomonadota > Gammaproteobacteria > Burkholderiales > Burkholderiaceae > Cupriavidus > Cupriavidus agavae. The sequence goes on along the minus strand of NZ_SGXM01000001.1, from coordinate 1,582,638 downwards.
GCCCGCCAGCAGCGGCAGGCCCGAGCGCCTGAACGGCTGGTCGGCGCGGGCGAACACGAACGGCAGCACGGGCAGGATGCACGGGCTCAGGATCGTGAGCACGCCGCCCAGATAGGAGAGAATCAGCAGCAACATGGCAAGGGCCTCGTCAGGGGTGGGAGCGCGGGGTCAGGCCGAAGCCGGGCGGAAGGTCATCGCCACGCCGTTCATGCAGTAGCGCAGGCCGGTCGGCTTCGGGCCATCGTCGAACACGTGGCCCAGGTGCCCGCCGCAGCGGTGGCAGTGCACGGCGGTGCGCAGCATGCCGAAGGTGCGGTCGCTGGTGGTGCCCACGGCATCGGCCAGCGGCGCCCAGAAGCTGGGCCAGCCGGTGCCGCTGTCGAACTTGGTGTTCGACGAGAACAGGTCCAGCGCGCAGCCGGCGCAGGCGAACACGCCCTTGCGGTGCTCGTTGTTGAGCGGGCTGCTGTACGGGCGCTCGGTGCCTTCGCGGCGCAGCACGTCGTACTGGGCCGGCGTCAGCCTGGCGCGCCACTGGGCGTCGGTCAGCGTGACGGCGAAGGTCTGGGGCGCGGGCGCGCCGGGTTTGGCGGCCGAGGCGGTGGACGCGGCATTGGCCAGGTTGTCGGCCAGCAGCCGCCAGCCGCCCACGGCGGCCACCGCGGCGGTCAGGGTGCCGCCAGACAGCAGAAAGCGACGGGTCATGCGCATGATGGTCTCCGGATCGATTGCGGGATGAGACGAATCGTAGGCAGGCGGCGGTCCCGGAGTCTTCGCCAAACCTTAAACAATTCGTGAACACCCGCTCGCGCGGATTTCTGCACAATAGCGGCATGCCGGGGCGACCCCCGCGCCACCCGGCCCCGGCCCGAGAGAACATGGAACAAGCCAAACGCATCCTGCTGGTCGAAGACGATGTCGGCATCGCCAATGTGCTGGCGATGCACCTGCGCGACGAGCGCTACGAGGTGGTGCACAGCGCCGACGGCGCCGAGGGGCTGCGGCTGCTGGAGCAGGGGGGCTGGGACGCGCTGGTGCTCGACCTGATGCTGCCCGGCGTCGACGGCCTGGAGATCTGCCGCCGCGCCCGGGCCATGACGCGCTACACCCCGATCATCATCACCAGCGCCCGCTCCAGCGAGGTGCACCGCATCCTCGGCCTGGAACTGGGCGCCGACGACTACCTGGCCAAGCCGTTCTCGGTGCTCGAACTCGTGGCCCGGGTCAAGGCGCTGCTGCGGCGCGTGGAGGCCATGGCGCGTGATGTGCGGTCCGATGCCGGCACGCTCGACCTGGCTGGCCTGACGATCGACCCGCTGGCGCGGGTGGTCACGCTCGATGGCCGCCGGCTTGACCTGACGCCGCGCGAGTTCGACCTGCTGTACTACTTCGCGCGCCATCCCGGCAAGGTGTTCTCGCGCATGGACCTGCTCAACGCGGTCTGGGGCTACCAGCACGAAGGGTACGAGCACACCGTCAACACCCATATCAACCGGCTGCGCACCAAGATCGAGGTCGATCCGGCCGCGCCGCGGCGCATCCTGACGGTCTGGCGCCGGGGCTACCGCTTCGTGGCCGATCCGCAGGCCGAGTTGTCGGCAAACCCGCCGGCGGACGGCACCGAGCCCGGAGCCGCGCCATGAAGAACCTCTCGCTGACCCAGCGGCTGTCGCTGGTCTTTGCCGCGCTGCTGCTGGCCTGCTGCGGCGCCTCGGCCTGGCTTCAGGTGCGCGCCAACGCGATGCACGAGAAAGAGGTGATCCAGGACATCTCGCGCGGGCTGGCCGCCTATATCGCCCGCAACGCGCTGCTGGAGGACCAGAGCGCGCTCGCGCCGCAGGCGCTGCGGCAGTTGTTCGGCCAGTTGATGGTGGTCAACCCGAGCGTCGAGGTGTACCTGCTCGACGACCAGGGGCGCATCCGGGGCCACGACGCCCCGAGCGGGCACCTCGTGCGCGACCGCGTGGACCTGGCGCCCGTGAAGAAGCTGATCGACGGCGGCGCGCTGCCCATCCTCGGCGACGACCCGCGCAGCGCCACTGGCCGCAAGGTCTTCAGCGCGGCGCCGCTGCGTCAGGGCGGCTATATCTACGTGGTGCTGATGGGCGAGGCGCACGACAAGCTGGCGGCGCAGGCGTCGGAGCTGTCGGTGATGCGCACCACGCTCTGGTCGATGGGGCTGGTGGCGGCGCTGTGCCTCGTTGCCGGCCTGGTGGCGTTCGGGCTGATCACGCGCCCGCTGCGCCGGCTGACCGAGGACATTCGCCGTTTCGACTCGGGCGACGGGCAGGCGGCCGTGCCCGACAAACTGGCCGAGCCGCTGCCGCGCAACGAGATTGCCGCGCTGCAGACCGCCTTCCGCCAGATGGCTGGCCGCATCGAATCGCAATGGCGCGCGCTGCGCCAGCAGGACCAGGAGCGCCGCGAGATGGTCGCCAATATCTCGCACGACCTGCGCACGCCGCTGACCTCGCTGCATGGCTATCTTGAAACGCTGTCGGTCAAGGCCGATTCGCTGAGCGTGGAGGAGCGCCAGCGCTACCTGGCCATTGCGCTGGCGCAGAGCGCCAAGGTGGGTGGGCTGGCGCAATCGCTGTTCGAACTGGCGCGGCTCGAACACGGCATGGTGCAGGCCATGCCCGAGGACTTCTCGATGGTCGACCTCACGCAGGACGTGCTGGAGAAGTTCGCGCTGTCCGCCGAGGCCAAGCAGCTCCAGCTCCGCGCCGGGGTGCCGCCCGCGCTGCCGGCGGTCTCGGCCGATCTCGGCATGATCGAGCGCGTGCTGACCAACCTGCTCGACAACGCGATTCGCCATACGCCGGCCGGCGGCACCGTGGAAATCGACCTTGCCAGCCAGGACGGCAAGGTCGCCGTCACGGTCAGCGATACCGGCCCCGGCATTCCCGCCGCCTTGCGGGAATCGATCTTCCAGCGGCCATTTCCGTCAGGCGGGGCGCATCGCGGCGGCGGGCTGGGTTTGCTGATCGTGCAGCGCATGCTGCAACTCAATGGCAGCCAGGTGCGGCTGGTGGAGGGCGGGCAGGGGACGCGGCTGACGTTTGCGTTGCGGGCGGCGCGATAGTCCTGCCCGCTTCCACGATCTACAGCATCCCGAAGCGCGCCGCCTGGGGGCCCACCACGGCCGGGCGGCCCACCGGATACCGATAATGGTCACCCCCGGACTGGAATGACAGATAATCCGGCGTCCAGCGCAGGCCGCGCAGGAACCTGATCTCCACGCCCTCCACGAGGATGGCGCCGCCTTGCACGGTCACGCTGTCGCAGGGCAGGTGCAGGGTCTCGGCGTCGTCGCCGAAGTAGTGGGCTTCCAGCAGGATCGCGGCGGCTTGATAGGCGGGCATGGGATCGGTCCGATACTGTATAAACGTACAGTAGTATAGCGGCCTTTGCCGCGCCGTTGTCTGGCGTTTGCACGACGCGCTGTGACTTCCCTGGCGTACGCGCCCCATTGGTATAACCTCAAGTCACGTACCCCGCCGATGTAGGGCGCCTCGCTCAGGTGATCTTTCCTGCTCTCGTGGTACGATGACTCGCTCGATCGGAGTCCATAGATGTTTGTCTGTCAGAACCAGCCTTGCGGTGCCCAGTGGGCGCAGGACGAGGTAGAAATCCGCAACGAAGGCCAGGGTCCGCTGTTCCGCTGCCCCCAGTGCGGCGCGCGCAATCCGCTCGAGGTCAAGCAGGCGCCCGACGGCACGCAGAAGTACCGCCAGGTGGCCCGCCTCAAGGAATCGCCGAAACCGGCCCGGCCCGCGGACGGCCGGCGTGGCGGCAAACGCGCCTGATCTCCCCCCTCAAGAGGGGCGACGGCGGTTGCGAGGGGTGAAGTCGCCGAAGTTCGCTCAAGGCGGCGGGTGCCGGACCGTTAAGGCAATCATGGACATCAGCGATCTTTCCCACGATTCCGCCTCCAATGCCGAAGTCATTGGATGGTCGGGTGCTTCCCCGCAAGTCATCGCGCGTGTATTGAACACGGCGCTGGCGGCCCAGGATCTCTCGGGCTTTGCCGCGTTGCTGTCGGACATCGCGCGCGACCGCGGGCTCAAGGGCGCGCGTGGCACGCATCAGTCCATCTACGACATGCCCTACGCAAGCCTGCTGCCGCGCCAGAAACACCTGCTGGCCGATGCGTTCGACCTCTTCCTCCGCCTCAATCTCGAATTCCGTGCCCGTGGCGACGGCGACGACGATCTCACCGAAGATGGTGACGACCCGCCGCCGCTGCGCGACATGGACGATGACGACGTCATCGACGACGACTGACACCGCCTGCCGGACGCGCCCCGCACTTCGGGCGCGTTCCGGTCAGGCGCGTTCCAGCAGGCCAATCTCCCTGACCGCCACCGACAGCATCGACAACGCCGCCGCGCCCGACACCCCGGACGCGCGCTGGTCCGTCAGCATCTGCGCGTAGCGTTCCAGCGCCACCTGCCGGTGGCCGCGCCAGCGCTCGATCATGGCCGGCGCGGCTTCGCCGTCGTGCGCCTGGCCCAGCACGCTCGTGGTCAGCGCGCGCTTGAGCCGGCCCAGGTCTTCGAGCGTGGTGGTGCGGGCGAGCAGGTCCCAGTGCGTATCGGACGGCAGCGACAGCGTGCGCTCGCGCAGCCACGCGAAATTCATCTCGGTATCGAGCGCGAAGTAGACCCCGGCCACGGCGTCGAGGGTGCGCTGGCACGAGGCGGCCACTTCGGCGATGTCGAGCGCGGCGGCCGAGAGGTCGCCGGCGGCTACCCGCAGCGCGAGGTCGTCGTCCACGCCGGCCTCGGTCAGCGCGGCGGCACGTTCGGCCAGTTCCCTGGCGCCGTCCTCGGGCAGCAGGGCCGAGAGCTGCGGCGTCAGCCACTGGGCCGCTTCGGCAAAGCGCGCCGCGCCCGGTTCCACGGTGCCGCCGCCACGCAGGTAGCGGATGAACCAGAGCGTGGCGCGTTCCAGCAGGCGCCCCAGCGCGCCGAACATGCGCGCCTGAACGGCATCGTCCACGCGGTTGTCGAGCTGGTCGATGCGGGCCCAGAGGCCGCTCAGGCCGAACACGTCGCGCGCCAGCAGGCAGGCGCGCACGATGTCCGCCGGGCGGGCGTCGGTTTCCTCCATCAGCCGGTGCACGAACGTGGCACCGATCCGGTTGACCAGCAGATTGGTCAGATGCGTGGACAGGATCTCGCGCCGCAGCGGATGGCGCGTCATGGCCGCCGCATGGCGCTGCCGGAGCGGCTCGGGGAAGTAGTCGAGCAGCAGTCCGGCCACCAGCGCATCCTCGGGCAGGTCCGAGGCCAGCAACTCGTCGTACAACCACATCTTGCTGTAGGCCAGCAGCACCGCACGCTCGGGCGAAGCCAGCCCCTGGCCCAGCGCGCGGCGCTCGGCGATCTCGGCCTCGGAGGGCAGGAACTCCAGCGGCCGGTTGAGCCGGCCCGCGCGTTCGAGCCAGCGGATCAGCCGGCCCTCGCCGTCGAGCAGGGCGGGTGCCTCGCGTCCGGCCACCGACAGCGCCTGCGTCTGGTAGTAGTTGTCGTGCAGCACCAGCAGGCCCACTTCGTCGGTCATCTCGGCCAGCAGCTTGTTGCGCTGCTTCTCGGTCATTTCGCCGTCGGCCACCACCAGACCTAGCAGAATCTTTATATTGACCTCGTGGTCGGAGCAGTCGACGCCGGCCGAGTTGTCGATGGCGTCGGTATTGATCCGCCCGCCGTGACGCGCAAACTCGATGCGCCCCAACTGGGTGAAGCCGAGGTTGCCGCCTTCGCCCACCACCTTGCAGCGCAGGTCGCTGCCGTTCACGCGGATGGCATCATTCGAGCGGTCGCCGGCCTGCAGGTGCGTCTCCGTGCTGGCCTTGACGTAGGTGCCGATGCCGCCGTTGTAGAGCAGGTCCACCGGCGCCGACAGGATGGCGTGCATCAGTTCGTTCGGCGACAGCGTGGCCGCCTCGACGCCGAGCACGGCGCGCACCTGCGGTGACAGCGCGATGGTCTTGGCCGAGCGCGGAAACACGCCGCCGCCGGCCGAGATCAGCGTGGTGTCGTAGTCGGCCCAGCTCGATCGGGGCAAATCGAACAGGCGCTGGCGCTCGGCCAGGCTTTTCGCGCAATCGGGGTCGGGGTCGAGGAAGATGTGGCGATGGTCGAATGCGGCCAGCAGCTTGATGTGGGGCGACAGCAGCATGCCGTTGCCGAACACGTCGCCGGACATGTCGCCCACGCCCACCACGGTGAACGGCGTGGTCTGGATGTCGGTGCCCATCTCGCGGAAATGGCGCTTGACGCTTTCCCAGGCGCCGCGCGCCGTGATGCCCATCTTCTTGTGGTCGTAGCCGACCGAGCCGCCCGAGGCGAAGGCGTCGTCGAGCCAGAAGCCGTAGTCTGCCGAAATCGCGTTGGCGTAGTCCGAGAACGTGGCCGTGCCCTTGTCGGCGGCCACCACCAGGTAGGGGTCGTTCTCGTCCAGGCGCACCACGTCGGGCGGCGGTACCAGTTCGCCGGAGACGAGGTTGTCGGTCAGGTCGAGCAGGCCGCGCAGGAAGGTCTGGTAGCAGGCCACGCCTTCGGCCAGGAATGCGTCGCGGTCGGTGGCGGGCGGCGGGCGCTTGACCACGAAGCCGCCCTTCGACCCGACCGGCACGATCACGGTATTTTTTACCATCTGGGCCTTCATCAGGCCGAGCACCTCGGTGCGGAAATCCTCGCGCCGGTCTGACCAGCGCAGCCCGCCCCGCGCCACCCGCCCGCCGCGCAGGTGCACGCCCTCCACGCGCGGCGAGTAGACCCAGATCTCGAACATCGGGCGCGGTTCGGGCAGGCCCTGCACCAGCGCCGGGTTGAACTTGAACGAGACATAGGGGCGCGGCTGGCCGTCCGCGCCCCGGTGGAAGTAGTTGGTCCGCACCGTGGCGTTGATCACGTTCAGGAACAGCCGCAGGATGCGGTCCTCGTCGAGGTTGGGCACCTTGTCCAGCGCGGCGTCGATCTGGTCCAGCCATCTGCGGCTGCGCGCCTCGGCACCCCCTGCGGGGTCGGCGCCCGCCTGGGCCGGGTCGAAGCGGGCCATGAACAGCGACACCAGCATCGCGGCGATTTCCGGGTTGGCCGTCAGCGCCCGCTCGATATAGGCGTTGCTGAACGTGGAGCCCACCTGGCGCAGATATTTGGCATAGGCGCGCAGGATCGTCACGTCGCGCGCGGCCAGCCCGGCGCGCAGCACCAGCCGGTTGAAGTCGTCGTTCTCGATCTCGCCGTGCCAGGCGCGCCCGTAGGCGTCCTCGAACAGCGGCTTGATCTTCTCCAGGTCCACGTCGAGCGGGCGGCCGTCCGGGTCGGCGGCAATTTCCAGGCCGAAGTCGTGGATCCACACCGGCGCGCCGGCATCGGGCTCGATCAGGTACGGGCGCTCCTCGTCCACGCGCACGCCCAGGTGTTCGAGCATCGGCAGGCTCAGCGACAGGGCGATGGGCTGCCCGGCCCGGTAGACCTTGAAGCGGAACGCGCCCGGCGCCGCCTCGATGGGCCGGTACAGGTTCATCGCCAGCCCGCCCGGGTGCTGCCGCGCGTGTTCCATCAGTTCGATGTCGCGCACGGCGGTGCGCGCCGCGTAATCCTCGCGGTAGCCGGCCGGGAACGAATCGCCGTAGTGGCGCAGCAGCCGGTTGCCGAGTTCCTCGCCGCGGTTGTCGTGCAGCGCCTGGGCCAGGTCGTCCTGCCAGCGCCGCGTGGCCTGCACGATGCGGGCTTCGAGTTCGCGGGTATCGACCTCGGGCATCGTGCCGGGCTCGCCGCGCACGGTCAGCTGGATGCGGGCCAGCGGCGACTCCGACAGCAGCGGGGTGAACTCGCAACTGGTACCGTTGAACGCCTGGACCAGCAGCTTCTGGATGCGCTGGCGCAGGTCGGTGTTGTACTTGTCGCGCGGCACGAAGACCAGGCACGAGATGAAGCGGTCGAAGCGGTCGCGCCGCACGAACAGCCGCGTGCGCTGGTGCTCCTGCAGCCGCAGGATGCCCAGCGCGATGCCGAACAGCTCGTCCTCGTCGGCCTGCAGCATCTCGTCGCGCGGGTACTGCTCAAGGATCGTCACCAGCGACTTGTAGAGGTGCCCCTTGGTCAGGAAGCCGGCGCGCGCCAGGATATTGGCGCACTTGCGCCGCACGATCGGAATCTCGCTGGCGCTGACCATGTAGGCCGTGGACGTGTACAGCCCCACGAAGCGCCGCTCGCCGAACAGCTTGCCGTCGGCATCGAGCAGCTTGACGCCCACGTAGTCCAGATAGCCGGGCCGGTGCACGGTGGCGCGCGAGTTGGCCTTGGTCACGAAGATCGGCGAGGCGCCCTCGATGATGGCGCGCGCGGCGGCCGGCAGTGGCGTGAGGTCGTCCGAGCCCGGATCGCGCAGCGCCTCGCGCAGGATGCCCGCGCCTGACCCGGCCACGCCGCGCAGGAAGAACTGCCCGTCGCGGGCGATCAGTTCGTAGTCACGGTGGCCCAGGAACGTGAAATGGTCGTCGAGCATCCATTCGAGGAAGGCGCGCGCCTCAAGCGCGTCGGGCGAGCCGGCGTCGCGGGCCTGGGCCATGCCGGCCACGGTCTCCTGCGCGATCTGGCGCATGCGCGGCCAGTCCTCCACGGCGGCGCGCACATCGCCCAGCGCGCTGGCGATGCCGAAGCGGAGCGCGTCGAGCCTCGTACTTTCGCCAGTCCGGTCGATCTCGAAGTGGATGAACGATTCGAGCCGGCAGGTCTCGGTGCCCGATTCGCTGCCGCCCAGCCCCAGGCTTTCGATCGCGCCCCGGCCGTCGCGGCAGACGCGGAACACCGGGTGGATCGCCGAATGCAGCGTCATGCCGTGCCGGTTGATCTCCATGGTCACCGAATCGACCAGGAACGGCATGTCGTCGTTGACGATCTCGACGATGGTGTGGTCCGAGTGCCAGCCGTGCTCCTCGAAATTGGGGTTGTAGACCCGCAGCCGCGCCGTGCCGGGCACGAACTTCTGGGCGGTCTGCCAGTGCGCCATCACGGCGCCGTAGAGGTCGGCCACGTTGCGGGCCAGCAGGTCCTCGGCATCGGCCAGGTCGTAGTAGTGGCGCAGCAGTGGCTCGACGATGGCGAACGTGGCGTCGGGCAGCCGCTCGCGCGCGAAGGCGACCAGGTCTTCAAGCAGCTGCGCTACCTTTTCTTCGTTTTCCGGGGGCATGGCTTCTCCACGGTGGCGCCCGGCCATGTGCCGGTGCTCTCACACTGTAGGCAAGATTTGCGCGCGCCGGGCGACAAAACGGCGACGCCCCGCACAGGGCGGGGCGTCGGGCTGCCGGGAAGGCAGGGAAGGCGCGGAAGGCAGAAAGCGCCGGGCTCAGGCGGCCAGGGCGTGCCGGGTGCCGTGGCCGGCGTCGTCGGGCACCACGATCGACAGCGGATGGGTATCCCACGCGGCATGGCGGGCGTGGCGGGCCGAGTGGTCCTCCAGCGTGGCCGTCATGCGGTGCAGCAGGCCGGTCAGCGCGGCGCGCTCGGCGGCGTTCAGGTTGCAGACCGAGACCGAATGGAGCGCGCGCACGCCTTGGGCGGCGCGCTCGATACGCCGCTCGGCGCTGGCGGCGATGCGCGGCGAGCCGTCGGCCGGGAATTCCAGCCAGCCGTCGGCGTGCAGTTCGCGCAGCAGGCGTTCGGTCTGTGGCACATCGAGGAGGATGGCACCCGGGCACGGCTGGCCGCGCGTGAACTGGTCCTGCTTGATGGCCCGCAGCAGGAGCCACTTCGGATAGGTCAGCCCCGACACGTTCAGGGTGCGGTCCAGCGCGTCCTGCCATGCGGTGACCGCATCGACGAGCGACAGGACTACGGGTTCGTGAATCTCGAGTGCTTTTGGCTGCATTGGCTCAGGTCTCCCTATCAGGGTTTTCTTGCCGCCTGTGACACTTCTTGGGCCGGTGCATTGGCCGGCCCGGGCGGCTTGGGCGCCAGCCTCATCCGGGCCGGTCGCGGAACGACAAAATTCGGTAGGCGCAACACTAGCAGCAATGTCGAGACAATTGCATGACAGGTCGGGTATGTCCTAGTCAATCTTTTGGTGGAGGTGCCGCAGGGATCGCAGGGACGGGGAATCCCTCTGAAGTCGGGTGCAGGGCATGCCGGGGCTGCCGTTAGCAGAAGACGCCGCGACAGGTGTCGGCTGGCTAACAATTTGGAGAAATCGCGATGCGCAAACAGCGCACATTGTCTTTCCCGGGGTCCCTTGCTCTGGCAGTCCTGACATCAGCCGTATTGGCCGCCTGCGGAGGCGGCGGTGACGGCGGCACCCCGGCCACGCAGGCCACCACGGCCTCGGGCGGCACGGCCGGCGCTACCGGCACGACTGGCAATACCGGCAACACGGGGTCGTCCGATCCGGCGGCCAAGCCTACCAGCGTCGTCTCGCCGGCCTGCAGCGGCTGTGGTGCCGTCGATGCGAATACCTATGCCGGCTCCGGCGTGGGTGTCTGGCAGAACATCAATGCGACGGCCTCGGCCGTGGAGATGCCCGTCAGCATCGCCGGCCTGACCGGCCAGGATGTGACGCTGGTCTTCACGAACCAGACCGGCACCGCGCAGACCATGCCGACGATCCCGCTGACCGCGTCGTACTACCCGAACGTGGCGGCCAGCGAAGTGCGGTGGCGCAATGGCGTGGAAGAGGCGAAGCGCCGCATCTCGGACTTCAACCATACGGGCTGGGTGGCCAAGGCCGGTTCCCGTACGGGCAGCCCGAGCGCCTCGATGATCGGTGCCCCGACCCGCTCGGTGGTCAACGACACCCGCGTCTTCTATCACGAGGACAACAGCGCCCGCCCCGCGACGCTGGTGCGCCAGGACACGGCCAGCGACGGCACCGTCATCAATTTCTGGGTGGAAACGGCCGAGAACATGACCGGGAAGGTCACCCCGGCCATCGTCAACACGCTGGCGGCAGGATTCTCCCCGACCGGCAAGATCTACGACATGCTGAAGTCCGTGGGCGGTCCGCTCTGGGGGGCGCACGGCTATTCCGAGCTGATCTCCGGCACGGGCCAGCCGATCGATATCGTGATCCTGAATTTCGACCAGGATGGCACGCCGTTCGGCATGATCGGCTACTTCTACTCGCGCAATGCCGTGAAGAGCGACCCGACGGAGAACCCGTACGGCAACGACTCGGTGTCGCTGTACCTGGACGCCGAGACGCTGTACCTGGGCGGCCCGGAAGGCATGAAGTCGATGCTCCTGACCATGGCGCACGAAGGCATGCACATGCAGAACTTCTATCGCCGCGGCGTGGTGGCCGGACCGACGAAGCAGTTCGACACCTGGCTCGAAGAAGCCTCGGCGATGATGATGGAGGACTTCGCCAGCCAGTCGATCGAGCCCACGTACAACGCCATCCGCGACGTCCGCTTCCCGAACTACATCGGGTACAAGGCCGGTTCGTACAACTGCAACCTGCTGGACTGGACCGCATTCGGCGCCACCTGCGACAGCTACTCGGTGTCCGGTTCGCTGGGCGGCTTCCTGGACCGCCAGCTCGGCCTGACGTTCTACAAGGGCCTGCTGGCGAACGTGAGCAGCACGGATTCGGTCGTGGTCCTCGACAACGCGATCCGCGCCGTGGCGCCCACGTCGAGCCTGGGCGAGCAACTGCGCCGCTTTGCGGCCACCTCGGGCGCGCTGATGAAGGCGCCGAGCCCGGGCGGCTTCGGCTTCCCGGCGCGCAGCGAGGGCGGCTTCGTGCTGCCGGTCATCGACCCGCAACAGCAGCTGCCGAGCCGTACGCTGACGCAGGCCGTGCCGGCCACGCTCCAGCCGTACGCGAGCCTGCCGGTGGTCCGCAAGGCCGTGACGGGCACGTATAGCGAGACGGTCAAGGTGCCGGCTGGCTCAACGCTGTCGGTCGTGATCCAATAAGGCCGTTCGGCAACCACGCCATATGGCAGCAGGGCGGGGCGGCGAAGGCTGCCCCGTCCTGTTTTCGGAGACTGTAAGTTGAAGGCAATTCTTGCGTGCGCCGTCGCGGCGCTCGGCATCGTGGCGTGCGCCACCTCGGCGGCCCCGGAACTGGAAACCCTGGTCGGCGACCTGCGGATCAAGGGCAGCGCGCCTTTTCCCGTGGTCATGCTCGAAACGGCGGACCGTGGCACCTGGGAGCTATCGGGCATGGGCGAGGCCCAGGCGCGGGAGCTGGCCGGCCGGCGGGTCGAGGCAAAGGGGAAGGTGGTCGTGCCGCCCGGACCTGCAACGTGGCTGCCGAGACTTCAGGTGGTCGGCACCCCGGAGGCGGTGGCAAGGTGAAGCGGCGCGTCCCGGGCGAGGTTGCCTGGGACGGGCGTGCCGGCCGGTGATCCGGCCAGCGCGGGGCGTGGATTACTTCTTGGCGCCGTCGGTGTACGGATCGGGCTTGCCGGTCTTGGCGCCGTCCGTGTACGGGTCGCGCGCGCCGGTGCGGGCGCCGTCCAGGTACGGGTCGCGCGTGCCGCCACGGGCGCCGTCGGTGTACGGATCGGCCTTGCGCGGTGCCAGGTCGGTGCGGGTGGACTTCCTGGCACCGTCCGTGTACGGATCGAACTTGCCGGACTTGGCCGGATTCTGGTTCGGATTGGCCTTGTCCTTGGCGCGGCTACCGCTGTAGAGGTCGCCGCCTTCGGTGTAGTTCTTCTGCTGCGCGTGGGCCAGTTGCACGGCGCCGAGGGCAGTCAGTGCGGCAACGATCAGCGTCGGTACGGTCTTCTTCAGCATCATCTTCCTCTCGAGAGACGGCCGGGGATGGGTCTCCGGCCTGAACATGGATCATTGGATCCTGACACTGTACCGGGGATTGTGGCGGCCCGCAGACCGGGGTGTTGTACCGGCAACACTGCCTGAGACGGGCGCGCCACTCGCTGGGTTATCGTTGCATCACTCCAGCGTGATGTTTTGATCCACGGCAATCTTCTTGCGCAGGTCAAGCTCGCGCTTGATCTGGGCCGCGTACTGCTGCGAGGTGTTGCCGTCCGGATAGGCGCCCGCATCGTGCAGGCGCTTCTTGACGGCCGGGTCCTGCAGCGCCTTGACGGCGGCGTCGTGCACCTTGGCGACGATGGCCGGCGGGGTACCGGCCGGTGCCACCAGGCCGTACCAGGCCATGTTGTTCATTTCCTTCATGCCTTCCTCGGCAAAAGTCGGCACGTTGGGAAGGCCCTCGACGCGCTTGGGCGCGGCCACGGCCAGCGCGCGCAGGCGATCGCTCTGGATGAACGGCATCGAAGACGGCAGGTTGTCGAACTGCGCGTTGACCTGACCCGCCAGCGTGTCGTTCAGCGCCGGGCCCGAGCCGCGGTAGGGCACGTGGACCATGTCGGTCTTGGTCATGAACTTGAACAGTTCGCCGTCCAGGTGCGAGATGCTGCCCTTGCCGGCCGAGGCGTAGCTGTACTTGCCCGGATTGGCCTTGATCAGCGCCACGAATTCCTTGAGGTTCTTGGCCGGCACCTTCGGATTGACGGTCAGCACGTTCGGCACGTTCACCAGGTTCGTGATCGGCGCGAAGTCCTTGATCGGATCGTAGGGGTTCTTGGCATTGGTGGCCGGGTTGGTGGCCATCGTGCTGACGGTGGCGATGCCCAGCGTGTAGCCGTCCGGAGCCGACTTGGCCAGTGCGTCGGCGCCAATCGCGCCGCCGCCGCCGCCCTTGTTCTCGACGACCACGGGCTGGCCCAGCTCGCGGCCCAGCGCCTCGGAAACGGCGCGGCCCACGATATCGGTGGTACCGCCCGCGGCAAACGGCACGATCAGGCGGATCGGCTTGGTGGGGTAGGACTGTGCGTGACCCACGCCGGCCGCGCTCAGGCCGAACGCCGCAAGGGCGCCCATCGCGCCCGCTTTCAGAACTGCTTTCAAGAGATGCCTCCGAGGTGTTGCTCTTCTATGTTCCGCAATACGGAACTTCGTTCCGTGATGTGCGTCGAGAGCATTCAACCGCGAAAGCGTACGGGCGAACATTGGGGCGAACCCGCGGAGGTCAGACCACTAGCGAGGTGGCCCGGAAATGACAAAAGCCCGAAGCGTTTGCGCGCTTCGGGCTTTCGAGGAATTCGCTGGTGGGGCGTGAGTGACTCGAACACTCGACCTACGGATTAAGAGTCCGCTGCTCTACCAACTGAGCTAACGCCCCAACGAAGAAAGAGATTCTAGCAAGCCATCGAGTACCGCGCAAGCCCCTTTTGCGATTTTTTTGTCGAAGACTGGCCGGCATTACAATGCGCCGGTCCCAAACAACCGCTCCCCGCCATGCATGCGCGCGTGCTTCGCTATCTCGACGAGGTTGTCCGGCGCGGATCGATCCGGCGCGCGGCGGAAGTCCTGCACGTGGCGCCCACGGCGATCAACCGCCAGATCCTCGATCTGGAAGCTTCGCTGGGGGCGCCGCTGTTCGACCGCATCAACCGGCGTCTGCAACTGACGCCGCTCGGCGAGATGGTGCTGGCCCATGTGCGGCAGACGCTGCGCGAGCACGAGGCGCTGCAGGCGCGCGTGGCCGAGATCCGGGGTGCGCGGCGCGGCATGGTGACGGTGGCCACCACCTCGGGGCTGGCCGGGGCGCTGATGCCGTCGCTGGTGCATGACTTCCGTCAACACCATCCGGGCATTGTCGTGCGCGTGGCCGATCTGCCCGTCAGCGGTATCGTGGCGGCGGTGGAGCAGGGCGATGCCGACCTTGGCCTGGGCTACGACCTGCCAGAGGTGGCCGCCTTTCGCGTGGTGGCGAGCCGCGAGTGGTCGATCGGCGCGGTGGTGGCGCCCGGGCACCCGCTGGCGGCGCAGACTTCCGCGCGGCTGGCCGAGTGCGCCGGCTACCCGCTGATCCTGCCGGCGCCGTCGCTGTCGATCCGCGCACTGGTGGACGATGCGTTCGCGCGCCAGGCTATCGAGGTGGCGCCGGCGGTGGAATCCACGTCGGTGGTGCTGATCCAGCGGCTCGTGGCGGCTGGCGGTGGCGTGGCGCTGCTCAACCCGCTCGACGTGATGGAAGACCGCGCACGCGGCTCGGTGGTCTTCGTGCCGCTGCAGGACGCCGGGCTGCAGCGCCAGACGTTGCGGCTGGTGGCGCGCGGGCGCAGTGCGCTGACGCCGGCGGCCGAGCTGATGGCCGAGGCCATGGGGGCGGCGCTGGCCAACCTGTTCCGCTAGGGCTGCGGCGCGCCGGGTGTCCACAATTTGCGCACACCCGGCGCGGAATTCTGCGCTTTGGGCGGCCTGCGGGCGGCAAGTAGACTTCGGCTCGTACACATCCGAGACGGAAGACAACCATGACCCTGATCCTCCAGCACGCCGACGTCCTGGTCACCATGGACGCCCAGCGCCGCGAGATTGCCGATGGTGCGCTCGTCGCCAATGGTCCGGCCATCGAGTGGGTGGGGCCTACCGCCGAGCTGCCCCCGCAGTACCGCCGCCTGGTCGACGAAGGCGGCGCCGAGGTCATCGACATGCGCGGCCATGTGGTCACGCCGGGCCTGGTCAATACCCACCACCACATGTACCAGAGCCTGACGCGCGCCGTGCCGGCCGCGCAGGACGCCGAGCTGTTCGGCTGGCTGACCAATCTCTACATGATCTGGTCGCACCTGACGCCCGAGATGATCCGCGTCTCGACCCAGACCGCGATGGCCGAACTGATGCTGTCCGGTTGTACGACCACGAGCGACCACCTCTACCTGTACCCGAACGGCTCCCGCCTCGACGATTCGATCGACGCCGCGCGACAGATCGGCATGCGCTTCCACGCCGCACGCGGCTCGATGAGCGTGGGGCGCAGCCAGGGCGGGCTGCCGCCCGATGTGGTGGTGGAGACCGAGCCGGCCATCCTGCGCGACAGCCAGCGGCTGGTGGAGCAGTATCACGACGCCTCGCGCCACGCCATGCTGCGCGTGGTGCTGGCGCCGTGCTCGCCGTTCTCGGTATCGCGCGACCTGATGCGCGAGTCGGCGGTGATGGCGCGCCACTACGGCGTGTCGCTGCACACCCATCTGGCCGAGAACGACAACGACATCGCCTATTCGCGGGAAAAGTTCGGCATGACGCCGGCGCAGTACGCCGAGGACCTGGGCTGGGTCGGGCACGATGTCTGGCACGCGCATTGCGTGAAGCTTGACGAGGAGGGCGTGGCGCTGTTCGCGCGCACCGGTACCGGCGTGGCGCATTGTCCGTGCTCGAACATGCGGCTGGCGTCGGGCATCGCGCCGATCCGCCGCATGCGCGACGCCGGTGTGCCGGTGGGGCTGGGGGTGGACGGCAGCGCCTCCAACGATGGCGCGCATCTGCTCGGCGAAGCGCGGCAGGCAATGCTGCTGCAGCGCGTGGGCTTCGGCCCGGCGGCGATGAGTGCGCGCGAGGCGCTGGAGATTGCCACGCTCGGCGGCGCGCGGGTGCTGAACCGTGATGATATTGGCGCGCTGGCGCCGGGCATGTCGGCTGACATCGTCGCGTTCGACATGTCGGACGTCGGATTTGCGGGGGCCGGGCATGACCCCGTGGCGGCGCTGGTGTTCTGCACGCCGGCCAATGTGTCGACCAGCATCATCAATGGCCGGCCGGTGGTGCGCGACGGTGTGCTGCTGACGGCCGATCTGCCGCATGTGCTGGCCGATCACCGGCGCCTCGCGCGCACGCTGTTCGAGCGCTCGCAGGCGGCGTAGGGGCGGAAAAGCCTGGCGCCGGAAAGCAAAAGGCCGGAAGCATCGCTGCTTCCGGCCTTTCTTGTGTCTGGTGGGGCGTGAGTGACTCGAACACTCGACCTACGGATTAAGAGTCCGCTGCTCTACCAACTGAGCTAACGCCCCGACGAAGACCGAGATTCTAGCAGGATTTTCCGCGTTGTCAAACGTTTCGTGAAAGGCCCCGAAAGTGGTGGTCCGACTGCGCGCGGCAACCGTCCGCGTGATCGAAACGATCGGGCACATCACGCTGACACATGCGTGCGTCATGCTCGCGGCAAACGAGATCCGATGGGTCGATGACCGCGACGAATGAGACGAATCGCATTCGGCATGGCTTGTGCAGGGGATCACAGACGATTTCCGCAAAGCCATGTTAGGATGCTTCTCCACTTGCATATGGAGGGCTGTGATGATGGAAATCAAATTCCAGGAGCAAGACCGCTACGACATCAACAATGAGGGTTTGCTGTTCCACGCGGTGGTCAATGGTGAACAAGTGACCTGTGTGGTAACGCGCGAAGCGCTCTGGGAAGGCTTCAGTGCCGACCAGGTGTTGTCGCTGGAAGAGGCGTTCCGCGCCGGTCGTGACACGATCGAACGCGCGGCCGTGGTGCTGATCGAGCAGGGCGTGCCCCAGCCGGTCGTGGTCAAGCGCGCGCACGTAGCGCCGGTCTGAGGACCGACCGACGGCAGCAACCCTCCGCCGCCGGTTCTGGTCCTGTTGTCACGACAGGCCGGCCGGCGCGCTACATTCCTACCGTATCTCGTAATAACTTCAAATTTGTCTGGTTGAACCGATCGCCGCTCAGGCCGGGTGACGCGTTTGTGCGTCCGCTTGCGTCGTGCCGCGATGGTCGGGGCCGCCCGGACGGGCTGCGCATTCCTCGAAGATGCGCACATGGCACTGCGCACAGATCTCGGGCGAGAGCCTGGCGATGATCGTGCGGAGCGCCTGTCGCTTGGTCGGGAAGATATGGTCCGGCCCGAGCTTGTCGGCGAAGCCGGTCTGCGTCCACGTTTCCAGCACCTGCGTGCGCGGCCGGTGGAAGTAGAGGTCGCCGCCTTCGGCGCGCCGCTCGGCCAATTCGGCCTCCCACATTTCAGCGCCGGCCAGGTCGATGAAATTCATGCTCTTGGTCATCGCCAGCAGGTGTTTCTGGTCCGCGTCGACGGTGCGCAGCCAGTGCAGGCGGTCGGTCACGTACTGCACCGCGCCGAAGTAGATGGCACCTTCCATGCGCAGCAGTTTCAGCTGCGGGCATTCTGGCTGCGGACGTCGTAATTCGTCCAGAGGAGTGAAGCGGCGGCCCGGGTCGTCGGCGTCGGGCACGAGGCTGCGCACGGCCGGGCGCGAGGTGCGGTACAGGTAGGCCACCAGCGACAGGATCGTGCCGAGCAGCACGGCCATCTCCAGCCGGATCACGAGCGTGGCGACGAAGGTGCCCACCGCGATGGCGAACTCGGTGCGCGACAGCCGGGCAATGCGGCCCAGGCGCTTGAAGTCGAACAGGCCCCAGGCCACGAGCAGCAGCATGGCGGCAATGGCCGCCAGCGGAATCTGTGCCAGCAGCGGCGCGCTGACCATGACCAGCACCACGAGCAGCAGTGCCGAGAACACGCTGGCCAGCGGCGTCTGTGCGCCGGCCTCGAAGTTCGGCATCGAGCGGTTCAGCGAGCCGCACGAGATATAGCCCGAGAACAGGCCGCCCGCGATGTTCGACAGGCCCTGGCCGATGAACTCGCGATTGGCGTCGACGTGCTGGCCCGAGCGCAGCGCCACGGCCTTGGCGATCGAGATCGACTGGCCCAGCGCCACGATGGTCAGTGCGGCGGCAATGCCGAGCAGGTCGGGCACCGTGCGCCAGTTGATGTCGGGCACGTGGAACGGCGGGATGGCCGAGGGGATCGGCCCCACCACGTTGACGTGCTGCGCGGCGGCCCAGCCGCTATGGTTGAGCAGCATCGCGGTGCCGTAGCCGGCCAGCAGGCCCAGCAGCATGAACGGCAGCCGGCGCCACACGCGCTTGATGGCGATGGTCACCGCCAGCGTGACGGCGCCCACGATCAGCGCGCTGGCATTGACCGTATCCACATTGTCGAACAGGAAGCGCACCACGCCGAAGGCGCTGGTGCCCGTGGGCACGGCCAGGCCGAACAGGTCCTTGAGCGCGTAGAGCCCGATCAGCGTGGCGGCGCCGCAGGTAAAGCCGAGCAGCACCGAGGGCGAGATGAAGTTGGCCAGCGAACCCAGCCGCAGCGCCCCCACGGCTAGTTGCAGCACGCCCACCAGCATCGTCACGGCCAGCGCCAGCGCGATGTAGGCGGGGCTGCCGGCGAACGCCACGGGGCTCAGCATCGCAAACAGCGCGAGCGAGTTGGCGTTGGTTGGCCCCGACATCACATGCCAGCTCGACCCGAACAGCGCCGCGACGATGCACGGCACCACGGCCGTGTAGATGCCGTACTGCGGCGGCAGGCCCGCCAGCGTGGCGAAGGCCACGCCCTGCGGCAGCACCAGCACGGCGCCGAGCAGCCCGGCAATCGCGTCGGCGCGCAGCGTCAGCGGTGTCACGCGCCGCAGCCAGGGGAACCAGCGTTGCAGGGCAGGGGGGTGGGCGCGGGCGGCGACGCTCATCGGTGGGCCGCGGTCAGGCGAGGTCGAGCGAGGCCACGACCGGCGTATGGTCGGACGGCTGCTCCCAGCGGCGCGGTTCCTTGTCGATCATGCAGGTGCTGCAGCGCCCGGCCAGCGCCGGCGACAGCAGGATATGGTCGATGCGCAGCCCCGCGTTGCGGCGGAAGCCCATCATGCGGTAATCCCACCAGGAGAACGTCTTCTCGGGCTGCTCGAACATCCGGAACGAATCCACGAAACCCATGGCGATCAGTGCCTTGAACGCATCGCGCTCCTGCGGGGAGACCAGGTTCTGGCCTTCCCATTTGGCGGGATCGTGCACGTCGCGGTCTTCGGGGGCGATGTTGAAATCGCCCAGCAGCGCCAGCTTCGGGTACCTGGCCATCTCGGCGCGCAGCCAGTCGGTCATGGCCTTGAGCCAGTCGAGCTTGTAGACGA
Organism: Cupriavidus agavae; assembly: GCF_004217045.1. Taxonomy (GTDB): domain Bacteria; phylum Pseudomonadota; class Gammaproteobacteria; order Burkholderiales; family Burkholderiaceae; genus Cupriavidus; species Cupriavidus agavae. Next base: position 1,562,854 of record NZ_SGXM01000001.1, on the reverse strand, counting down.
ACTTGTCGGAGTCGAGCGCCTGGCCGTTCGGGAAGTAGGCGCTGATCAGGCGCACGTCGCCATAGGTGCCGGCCACCACGCGCTGCTGCGCGTCCTCGTACCCGGGAATGTTGCGCACCACGTCGGTGGGCGCCGGCATGGTGCCGTCGCGCGCCACGATGGCCACGCCGTTATAGGTCTTCTGGCCGGTGTAGACGCTGTGGAAGCCGGCGGCTTCCAGTTCGGCCAGCGGGTACTTGTCGTCGGGCAGCTTCAGTTCCTGCAGGCACAGCGCGTCCACGGGCGTGCCGGCGGCGTCCTGGGCGGCCAGCCATTGCAAGACCTGGGGAAGGCGGACCTTCAGGGAGTTGACGTTCCAGCTGGCAATTCTCATCGGTGGCTCTGGTTTTATTCTTCGGGGGTTGTCCGGCCCGGACAGCATGCTACCCGCCCAGCAGGTCGCGCTGGTTCAGGATAGCGAAAGCGATTTCCGGATGGTTGTCCATGCTGCGCCGGATGGCCGCCGGGATGGCCTGCCGCGTCTTGCGGCACAGGCCCGGCTGGTCGGCCATTTCGATGCGGAAGCCGCGCGTGGTGCGCACGACATTGTCGCTGGGCGTGATCGAAATCTCCATGCCGAGCAGGTCGCGCATGCGCGCCTGCATGCGCAGCAGTTCGTCGAGCGACGCCACGTTCTCCAGCCTTTCGACGAGCTTCTTCTCTTCCTGCTGCGTCAGTTGCAGGATGCGCAGGTCGGCGCCGGGGTCGGCCAGCAGCGCCTCGCGGTTGCAGACGCAGGCGCCCGGCGGACATTCCTTGCGAATCGGGAAAGGAAGGTCCATGGCCGGGCGCCGGTGGCGGGATCAGGCGATCAGGCGTTCAGGCGTTCAGGCGATCAGGCCGCCGCAGCCGTCTCGGCCATGCCGCCGTGGCGCAGCAGCGCGTCGATCTGCGGGGCGCGGCCGCGGAATGCGACGAACGATTCCATGGCCGGCCGGCTGCCGCCCACCGACAGGATCTCGCGCCGGTACCGCTCGCCCACCGCGCTGTCGAGCACGCTGCCCGACAGGTTGCCGGCTTCCTCGAACGCCGCGTAGACGTCGGCGGACAGCACCTCGGCCCACTTGTAGCTGTAGTAGCCGGCCGCGTACCCGCCCGCGAAGATGTGGCTGAACGTGTTCGGCCAGCGCGACAGCGCCGACTGCGGCACCACGTGCTTGCTGTCGTTGATCTGGCGCGACAGTTCCAGCACCGAGACCGTGCCCTGGGGATCGAAATCGGTGTGCAGGTGCATGTCGAACGACGAGAACACGATCTGGCGCAGCGTCATCATGCCGTTCTGGAAGTTCTTGGCCGCCAGCATCCGGTCGAACAGCGCGCGGGGCAGCGGGGCGCCGGTTTCCACGTGGGCCGTCATCGTTTCCAGCACCTCGTATTCCCAGCAGAAGTTCTCCATGAACTGCGACGGCAGTTCCACGGCATCCCACTCCACGCCGTTGATGCCCGAGACGCCGAGGTCGCCCACCTGCGTCAGCATGTGGTGCAGGCCGTGGCCGAACTCGTGGAACAGCGTGATGACCTCGTCATGCGTGAACAGCGCCGGCTTGCCGCCGACCGGCGCCGTGAAGTTGCACGTCAGATAGGCCACCGGCGTCTGCACGGTGCCGTTGCCGCGTTCCTTGCGGCCCCGGGCGTCGTCCATCCAGGCGCCGCCGCGCTTGCCTTCGCGGGCGTACAGGTCGATATAGAACTGCGCCAGCAGCGCGCCCTGCGGCGACACCACGCGGAAAAAGCGCACGTCCGGGTGCCAGGTCTGGGCGGTGTCCGGCCGGATGCTGACCGAGAACAGCTTCTCGACCACGCCGAACAGCCCTTCCAGCACCTTGGGCTCCTGGAAGTACTGTTTCACCTCGTCGTCGGAGAACGCGTAGCGCTTCTGGCGCAGCTTCTCCGAGGCGTAGGCCACGTCCCACGGTTCGATCCTGTCGAGGCCCAGTTCGCTTGATGCAAACTGTTGCAGTTCCTTCCAGTCGGCTTCGGCGTAGGGGCGGGCCTTGACGGCCAGTTCATCGAGGAACTTCAGCACGTCGGCCGGCGATTCGGCCATCTTCGGCACCAGCGAGACCTCGCCGTAGTTGGCGTAGCCCAGCATCCGGGCTTCCTCGCGGCGCAGCGCGAGTTGGTCGCGCATGTTGGCGGTGTTGTCCCAGTCGGCCTGGCCGCTGTTGTACTGCGGGCCCAGTTCCGAGGCGCGCGTGACGCTGGCCTCGTACATCGTGCGGCGCAGCGCGCGGTCGTCGGCGTACTGCAGCACCGGGTAGTACGACGGGAAATGGAGCGTGAACTTGTAGCCCGGCTTGCCGTCCTTCCCGGCGGCCAGCCTGGCGGCTTCCTGGGCATCGGCCGGGATGCCGGCCAGCCGCGCGCCATCTTCTATATAGAGGGCGTAGCCGTTGGTGGCGTCGAGCACGTGGTCGGAGAACGCCTTCGACAACTGGGCCTGCTCTTCCTGGATCTCGGCAAAGCGCGGCTTGCGGTCTTCGGCCAGTTCGGCGCCGCCCAGGCGGAAGCCGCGCAGCTCGTTTTCGAGCAACTGCTTGCGCGCCGGGCTCAGGCCGGCGAACTCGGGGCCGGCGGCCACGGCCTTGTACTTCTCGTACAGCGCCAGGCTCTGGCCCAGCGACGACCAGAATTCGGTCATGCGCGGCAGGTTGTCCGCATGGGCCTTGCGCAGTTCGGGCGTGTCCGCCACGGCGCTCAGGTGGCCCACCACGCCCCAGGCGCGGCCCAGCGGCTCGGTGGCGGTTTCCAGCGCCTCGACGGCGGTGTTCCAGGTGGCCGGCGTGGCCGGGTCTTCGGCGCGGTCGACGGCGGCCTGCGCCTGCGCCAGCAGCACGTCCAGTGCCGGGCCGATGTGCTCGGGGCGGATCTCGGCGAAGCGCGGCAGATCGGAGAAATCGAGCAGCGGATTGTTGGCGCGGTCGGTGGTATCAGTCATGGCAATTCCCGGCTGGTGGGCCGCGCGACTGGGACGGCGCGGCACGTTACCTGTGCAAGATGAGGCCTTTGGGCCCAAATATCCAGTACGACTTTGCTATGGGTGCGATTGAGGCGCCGGCAGGGCGCCTCCGGCGGGCCTCAGCCCAGCCCGGCCACGCGCTCGGCCGATTCCAGCGTGTTGACCAGCAGCATCGTGATCGTCATCGGACCCACGCCGCCCGGCACCGGGGTGATGTAGCCGGCCACCTCGCGCACGCCGGCAAAGTCCACGTCGCCGCACAGCTTGCCGGCATCGTCGCGGTTCATGCCCACGTCGATCACGGCGGCGCCGGGCTTGACCATGTCGGCCGTGATGATGTTGCGGCGGCCCACCGCGGCCACGATCACGTCGGCGTCACGGGTATGGGCGGCCAGGTCGCGCGTCTTGCTGTTGCAGATGGTGACGGTGGCGCCGGCCTGCAGCAGCATCATCGCCATCGGCTTGCCGACGATGTTCGACGCGCCCACCACCACGGCACGCGCGCCGCGCAGCGGGAACTGCACCGACTCCAGCATCTTCATGCAGCCATACGGCGTGCACGGGCGGAACAGCGGGGCGCCGGTCATCAGCGCGCCCGCGTTGGCCACGTGGAAGCCGTCGACGTCCTTCCCGGGGGCGATGGCTTCGAGCACCTTGTGGCTGTCGATGTGCTTCGGCAGCGGCAATTGCACCAGGATGCCGTGGATCTTCGGGTCCTGGTTCAGCGCGTCGATGCGGGCCAGCAGGTCGGCTTCGGAAAGGTCGGCCGGGTAGCGGTCCAGCGACGAATGAAAGCCGTTGTCCTCGCAGGCCTTGACCTTGTTGCGCACATAGACCTGGCTGGCCGGGTCTTCGCCCACGAGCACCACGGCCAGGCCGGGCTGGTGGCCGGCGGCGGTCAGGCGGGCGGCGCGCTGGGCGGCTTCGGCACGGATATGTTTGGCGAGGGCGTTACCGTCGATCAGTTGTGCGGACATGGGATACGTGGCTGGAATGACTGGAAAGGCGGGCGCCGGGCCGGGGGCGGCGGCGCGAAACCGGGATTATAAAGGCTCCGGCGCGGCGCGACGGCATCCCGGCGCGCTTGATCGCATGCAAGTGGCCGCGGCGGGCGGGCTGCTAGCATCCGCCCATGCACATCGAAAAATCTTCAATTCTGGAGTTCCTGGCGGTCTGGCCGCTGCCCACGCTGGCGGTGGGCGTGCTGCTCTGGGCAGTGATGCAACGGCCGTGGCAAGTGCTGCAGCGCGAGCCGATCCAGCATGCGTGGCTGGGATCGCTGGTCTTGCTGACGCTGCTGTGGTCCGCGCGGGCCACGGTGGGCCACGACGTGGTGATCCAGTTGACCGGCGCCACGCTGGCCGTGACGATGTTCGGCCTGCCGCTGGCGCTGATCTCGCTGGCGCTGGCCAATGTGGTCTCGCTGCTCGGCCTGGCCTACTTGTCAGGGCAGGCGTGGCCGGACATCGGCTGGGTGGCGCTGGCGCCGCGCTTCATCTGGATGGCGGCGGTGCCCGCGCTCGTCACGGCGGCGCTGCAGGCGGTGCTGCGCCGCCGCCTGCCCCGGCACCTGTTCGTCTTCATCCTCGGGCATGGCTATTTCGCGGCGCTGCTGGCGTCCATGGTGGCAGGCGGCCTGCGCGTGGCGTGGCTGGTGCAGACCTCGGCGCCCGGCGGGGCCGGACTGAGTGTGGCGGACCGGCTGACCGGGGTCGTCATCATGGCCTTTGGCGACGCGTTCCTGACCGGCATGTTGGTGGCGATATTCGTCGTGTTTCGTCCGCACTGGGTGTTGACTTTCAACGGGCGCGAATATCTGGCGTAGCAGAGCCTGCAATATCAGAAGTATCGCGGCTACTTGATTGCAGCGCTGTAATTTAAGCTTTCTTCGATTTTCACGTCTCTGCCGTCTGCCTAGTATTCCGGTTATCCGGAGTGTTTTCCAACGGGCTCCGGACGATGGGGCGGTCTTGCATGCGCCGCAAGCCGGTACCCATCAGATAAACAGGCGCGATTTTGCACTCGAAGAAAATGTCAGACACCCAAGCCAGGATTCAGAAGCTCAGTCCGCAGCAGGCCATGGCGGTGGTTGGCGGAAAACGTCAGATGTTCAAGACGTTCGAAGGCTGCCGCAGCCGTTATGCCCAATGCAAGAAGGACTCGAAGACCGGCCAGTGGTACGCCAATACCCCTGGTAAATAATCGTCGGTTCTCGAGATTGGTGTTTTACCCGTGATTATTCCCGTCGGAAGGAATACTCACGAAGGACGGCCGGATATTCCGGCCGTTTCTCCTGGCAACGGCTTTCTGGTTTCTCCTCCCATTCGCAGGTCCTCATCATGCAGCTATCCATTGCCATTTCGCTCGGCAGGGCGGGTATCGCGGCCGCGCTCGCACGCGCCCGCAGCCGGCTGGCGGCTCGCCTGAGCGCGGCCCTTGGTGCGGCGTTCTGGTCCTGCATGCCTGTCCGGCTGGCGGCGTCGCTGGCCCGGCTGCCCTGGCGGATTGGCCGGGAGGCGGCCCGCGACCGGGCGCGCGCCCGGACCTGGCGGGAGAACCAGCGCAAACTGCTTGGCGTGGCGCCGCGCCAGGGCTATGCCGCGCTGGTGCGCCGCCGCCTCGTGCTGGAATCGGCGATGTACCACACCGAGTCCGGGCTGGTGGGCATGCTCGAAGCCTGCGCCGCCGAACTGGCGATGGCGCGCGAAAACATGGTCGCGCAGGGTTTCACGCCGGTTTTCGCGCCGCTCCATGTCTGCTCCGACGCGCTGGCCGTAGCGGTCATTTCCCTGGTGCCGCCCCGGCGCACCCACACCATTTCCATTTACGCGGCCGGGCACTACGGCGCCGACGAGGCCGCCGCCTTTGCGCGGCGCGATGCGGTGATGATCCAGCATCACCCGGACGAGCCGGCCGCCGCGCGCCGGGCCATGTTGCGCGAGATGCGTGCAAACCACGCCAATCTCGCCATTTTTCCGGACATCCTGCCGCAATTCACCGAGGCCCATCTGGGGCGAGCCATGCGCACGCATCCGGTGACGCTGTTCGGCCGTCCGGCCCGGCTGCATGGCGGCGCCGGGGAGCTGGCCCGGCTGGTGGGCGGCCGGTTGATTCCCTTTTATGTGTTCTGGGAGGGCGGACGGCTTGCGATCCGCGTTTTTCCTCCTTGTGTGGATGGCAACGACGTCGCACGCTGTCTTGAGCAGGCCCTGCGGGAGCATGGCGACCAATGGCTGCTCTGGCATTTTCCGTCGCTGTTCTATTTCAATGACGGGGGCCAGTAATGCTCCAGACGATCTTTCCCCATACCCTGCGGGGCCTGCACGATATCGAGCCGGTCTACCAGGGCGAGACGTCCGAATGCGGGCTGGCCTGCCTGGCCATGCTGCTCGGTTCCCTTGGCATTCCCGCCGATCTGGCGGAACTGCGAGCCCGCTACGGCGCGCCGCAGCTCGGCATGTCACTGGCCGACCTGTCCGAAGTGCTGGCCGGCTACGGCATTGCGTCCGATCCGGTCCGGTTCGGGCGTGGTGCGCTGGCGGAACTGCCGTTGCCGGCCATTCTCCACGTCGGCGGCAATCATTTCGTGCTGGTGATGCGGGCTGGCGGCGACCTGTTCCAGGTCTACGATCCGGCGATGGGCGAGCAGATGCTGCCCGCTGGCGTGCTTGCCGCCTCCGCCTCGGGCTACGCGCTGATCCTTGACGAATCGGTGCACCCGCACCCGCATGCCGCACCCCGGTCCCATGCGCTGGCTTCGCTGGTCGACCGTGCCGGCGGTACCGGGCTGATTGGCCTGACGCTGCTGGTGTCGTTGCTGTCGTTCGTGACGCCGCTGTTTGTCGGGCCAGCCGTGGACCGCATGCTCGGGGCTGACGGCATGGCGGCCTACCTGCGCATCGGGGTGGCCTTCCTGCTGGCCACGGTGGCGGCGTTCTTCTTCATGCGCCTGGCCGCCCGGCTGATGTACCTGCGCTGCGCCATGACGGGCATGCGGGCGCTCGACAACGGGTTCGGCCTGCTGGTGGAGAACCGGCTGCGCTACTTCTCGCGGCGCTTTCCGGGCGAGATCGTCGAGCGCTTTACCGCCTATGGCTTCGCGGCGCTCGACCGCGTCAGGCTCTCCAACACGATGCTGTGTTCGGTCGTGGTGTCGGTCGTGGCGATTGCGGCGATGGCCTGGCTGCAGCCGTGGCTGGCGGTGGTCAGCGTGTCGGGCATCGCCGTGTCGGGCCTGCTGACGCAGCGCTTCAAGGGCGAGGAGCAGGGCCTGAGGCTGGAATCGGAGCAGGCGGCGGCGGACCAGCAGCAGTTCCTGCTGGAAACCGTGCTCGGCATCACGGCCTGGAAATCGGCGCTCGCCACGCACCGCCGGGCCGCGGACTACGGCGACCATGGCCTGCGCATCACCGACACCTGGCGGCGCAAGGCCAACCTGCTGATACGGCAGGAAACCAGCTACATGCTGCTCGGCAATATCGAGTTGCTGGTCATGCTGGGGGTGGCCGCGTCGGCCATGCTGGCCGGCCAGCTATCGTTCGGTGCCTTCTACGCGTTCGTGTTCCTGCGGCAGATCGCCTTTGGCGCGGCCACGGCCGGTTACGGCGCCTGGCTGGCGGCGCGTTCCAACCATGTGGCGAACGAACGGGCGCGCGACCTCTTCGAGCAGGAGCGCGACGCGGACCTGCCTGACCCGGCACCGTGGCACGACGCGATCCGGGTCGAGCATCTGGTGTTCCAGCACGAGAGCAGCCCGGTGGCGCTCTCAGAGATCGAACTCGGCATCCGGCCCGGCGAGAAGATCGCGCTGCTTGGTGCTTCGGGTGCCGGTAAATCCACTTTGCTGACGCTGCTGTCCGGCCTCGACCTGCCCGATGACGGCGTGCTGTGGATCGACGGGGCCGAGGCGCCGTGGCCGGCGCTGCGCCGCCATATGTACCTGCAGACCTCGGCCGATATCCTGTTCGGCGGCTCGGTGCTCGACAACGTGACGATGTTCGCGGCGCGGCCCGACCGGCTGGCGGCGCTGCGGCTGATCGATGACGTCGGGCTCGGGGAGCGCATTGGCGCGCTGCCGGCCGGCATCGACACGGTCGTCAGCGAGGCCACGGCGTCGCTGTCTTCCGGCGAGCGGCAACGGCTGATGGTGGCGCGGGCACTGTACGCGCGGCGCAGCATCGGCCTGTTCGACGAACCCACGGCCAATCTCGATGGCGAAAGCGCCCGCCAGGTGATGGCGGCGATCACGGCGGGGCGCCAGGCGGCGGTGGTCGTGACCCATGACCGGACGTACCTGCCGATGTTCGATACCGTCTATGAACTGGCGGACGGCGTGCTGGTGCGCGTGGTCCCCGCCGGGGACGGAGCCACCTCATGAGCGGGTTGCGTCATGCGCGATGGCTGGCGGCGCTGGGGGCCGCTGGCCTGCTGGCGGCCGGCGGCGGGTGGCTGCTGCAGCCGGCGCCTGCCGAATTCGATACCGTGCCGGTGGCGCGCGCCGACATCGAGGAGGCGGTGCTGGCCTCGGGCACGCTGACGCCGGTCCGGCAGGTCAGTGTCGGCGCCCAGGTCAGCGGCCAGTTGAAGTCGCTGAAGGTGGCGCTGGGCGAGCGCGTGGTCAAGGGCCAGTTGCTGGCCGAGATCGATCCCATCCTGCAGCAGAACGAGCTGTTGCAGGCCGAAGCCGCCTTGCAGAACCTCAAGGCGCAGCGCGCCGCGCAGGTGGCGCTGCGGCGGCAGCACGAACTGGCGCTGCGGCGCGAGCAGGCACTGCGCGCCGACGATGCCAACGCCGTGGCCGATCTCGAACTGGCGCAAAGCCAGGCCGATACCACGCGCGCCAACATTGCCGCGCTCGACGCGCAGCTCAGGCAGGGCCGGGCGGCGGTGGAGACGGCGCGCGCCAACCTGGCCTATACGCGCATCTCGGCGCCGATGGACGGGCAGGTGATCGCCATCGTGACGCAGGAGGGCCAGACCGTGGTGTCGGCACAGGCGGCGCCCACGATCCTGGTGCTGGCGGAACTCGACCAGATGCTGGTCAAGGCGCGCATCTCGGAGGCCGATGTGGTGCGCGTGCGGGCGGGGCAGGAGGCGTGGTTCACGATCCTCGGCGCCGCGCAGCGGAAGTTCCACGCGCGGCTCAAGAGCGTGGAACCGGCGCCGCCGGTCGAGCAGGCGTCGCAGGACGGTATGCCGGGGCAGTCGGGCGCGGCCGGTGCGGTCTATTACAACGGGCTGCTGGAAGTGGCGAACGAAGACGGCATCCTCAGGCCGTCGATGACGGCGCAGGTGTCGATCGTGCTCGGCCGGGCCAGCCAGGCGCTGGTGGTGCCGGCCGCGGCGGTACGCGGCCCGGATCGGGCAGGGCGGTACAGCGTGGATGTGCTGTCCGGCGGCAACGGTGCGGGGGTGGAATCCCGGCAGATCGAGACCGGGGTCAGCGACCACGTCTCGGTGCAGGTGCTGGGCGGGCTGGCGGAGGGCGAGCGCGTGGTGGTGGGCGCCCGGTCCCCGGACGACGGAGGCCAGCCATGACCGGCCCGCTGCTCGAACTGCGTGGCGTGTCGCGCGTGTACCGGAACGGCCGGGAAACCTCCACGGTGCTGTCGGGCATCGACCTGCGCATCGACGCGGGAGAGGGTGGCCATCATCGGCCGCTCCGGGTCGGGCAAGTCGACGCTGCTCAATATCCTCGGCTGCCTCGACCGGCCGAGTGCCGGGGCGTACCGCATCGCCGGGCAGGATGCCAGCCTGCTCGGCCCCGACGCGCTGGCGGCGCTGCGCCGCGAATACTTCGGCTTCATCTTCCAGCGCTATGACCTGTTGCCGCACCTGAGCGCGCTCGACAATGCCGGCATGCCGGCGCTCTACGCGGGAATGGAGCGTGCCGCACGCGACCAGCGGGCGCGCGCGCTGCTGGAGCGGCTCGGCATGGGCCACCGGCTCGACTACCGGCCCGCGCAGCTCTCGGGCGGGCAGCAGCAGCGCGTGAGCATCGCCCGGGCGCTGATGAACGGCGGGGCCGTGATCCTGGCCGACGAGCCGACCGGTGCGCTCGACCGGGCCAGCCATCATGACGTGCTCGCGCAACTGCGGGCGCTGCACCGCGAGGGCCATACGATCGTCATCGTCACGCATGATCCCGAGGTGGCGGCCAGTGCCGACCGCATCATCGAGATCCAGGATGGCGCCATCGTTGCCGACCGGCGTACCGGCGCGTGCCCGTCGGCCCGGACCAGCCAGCCGGCCAGGCTGCCGGAGCCGCCGGCCGCTGGCGGCGCGCGCCGGGCGCTTCCGTTTGCCACGCTGCGTGCCGGCCTGGGCACGGCCTGGCACGCCATGCTCACGCACCGGATGCGCGCCTTGCTGACGATGCTCGGGATCGTGATCGGAATTGCCTCGGTGATCGCCGTGGTGGGGCTGGGCGAGGGCGCCAAGCGCCGGGTGGTGGCGGATTTCCATGCGATGGGCTCGCACACCATGGACATCTACCCGGGGGCCGAGCGCGGCGGCGAAGACCCTCGCGCGCTGCAGTCGCTGCGCGAGGCCGACCTGCCGGTGCTGGCCGCCCAGCCGTACGTCGACAGCCTCAGCCCGGTGACCTACGGAACGCCTGCCCTGCGGCGCGGCAACCGCCGGCTCGACGTCTCGACGCTGGGCGTCGGCCACGCCTATGCGCGGGCCAGCAATACCCGGCTGGCGGCGGGCACGTGGTTCTCCGCGGACGATGTGGCGCGGCGCGCCCAGGTGGCCGTGATCGACGAGAACCTCAGGACGCGGCTGTTCGGTGCTCACGGCGACCCGCTGGGCGAGATCGTGCTGGTGGGGCAGGTGCCGCTGCGCATCGTGGGCGTGGCGGTTTCGCGCAAGTCGCTACTGGATGGCGACGATACGCTCTGGATCTGGCTGCCTTACACCACGCACATGTCGCGGCTGGCGCCGCAGGACTACTTCCAGGGCATCAAGCTCCGGCTCAAGCCGGGCGGCGGGGCGTGGCAGGTGGCCGACGTGGAGCGGCTGCTGGCCAGGCGCCATGGCCGCAAGGACTTCTTCGTCACGACCAACGACAGCTTCATCCGCAGTATCGAGGGCACCGCCAATGCGCTGACGCTGATGGTGTCGGCCATTGCCGTGGTGTCGCTGGTGGTGGGCGGGGTCGGCGTGATGAACATCATGCTGGTGTCGGTCAGCGAGCGCACCCGGGAGATCGGCATCCGCATGGCCGTGGGCGCCCGGCCATCGGATATCCGCCAGCAGTTCCTGATCGAGGCGGTGCTGATCTGCCTGGTGGGCGGGGTGCTCGGCGTGGTCATGGCGTGGGCCATCGGGATCGTGTTCGGCTGGCTGCAGGACGCCATTGCCATGTACCTCTCGCCGCTGGCCGTGCTGGGCGCCTGCGCGACCGCCGCTGCCACGGGCATCGGCTTCGGCTTCGTGCCGGCGCGCAATGCGTCGAAGCTCGATCCGGTGGCGGCGCTGGCGCGAGGGTGACGACGATGACGATCCGAAACTGCCTGCTCGCCGCCGCGCTCGCCAGTCTGGCCGGCTGCGGCGCGCTGCTCGAAACCCCGTATCGGGCACCGGAGGTCGAACTCCCGGACGCCTGGGAGGCACGCGGCGGCAGCGCGGCCAGCGAGGGCGAAGCCGACCACTGGTGGCAGGCGTTCGGCGACGCGCGGCTGGACAGCCTGATCGACCGGGCGCTCGCGCGCAATGCCGATCTGGCGCTTGCCGCCATCCGGCTCGAACGGGCGCGCATGCAGGCGGGACTGGCGGACACCAACCTGACGCCCGACGCCAGCCTGGGCGGCCAGTCATCGGTCAGCAAGGCGCTGCGGCACGACAATCCGAGCCAGCGCGAGTACGGCCTGACCTTCCAGCTTGGCTACGAACTGGACCTGTGGGGCAAGCTGGCGCGGACCCGCGATGCGGCGGCCTGGGCGTCGGAAGCGTCGCGTTTCGACCTGGACAGCGCGCGGCTGTCGCTGATCGGCGCCACGGCGTCGACGTACTGGACGATTGCCGAGCTGAACGCCCGGCTTGCCGATGCGCAGGCCGATATCCGCGACGCCCGCCGCATCGAGGCGCTCGTGGCGGCACGCTACCGGGCCGGCGCGGACGGGATGGCCGAACTGGCGCTGGCCCGCCGTGCGATGGCCGGAAACGAGGCCGCCTACGAGCAGTTGCTGCAGCAGCGCGAAGCGCAGCGCAGGACGCTGACGACGCTGCTCGACGAAGCCGTGCCGCTCGACGAGATCGCCGGGTTTGTCCTGCCCGACGGGCCCGAGCCGGACGTCCGGCCCGGCCTGCCCGCCAGCGTGCTGCAGGCCCGGCCCGACGTGGCCGCCGCGCAGGCGCGCATCCGTGCCAGCCTGGCGGCGCACGATGCCAGCAAGGCCGGATTTTTTCCGACGCTGTCGCTGACCGGCACGGTCGGCACCGCGCACCGCGATCTCGGCCACGTGCTGACCAACCCGATCGGCACGCTCGGGGCGGGCCTGGCGCTGCCGTTCCTGCAGTGGAATACGGTGCGGCTGAACGTGGGAATCTCGCGCACGGAGTACGAGGAATCGGTCGTGCTGTATCGCAAGACGCTGTATCAGGCGTTCGCCGAGGTCAGCGAAGCGCTGGGCCAGCGCGAAAGCCTGCTGCGCGAAGCGGCGCCACTGCTCGATGCCCGCCGGGCGGCGCAGGCGGCGGAAAAGGCTGGCGCGGCCCGCTATCGGGCCGGCAAGCAGACCATCCGGTTCTGGCTGGAGGACCGGCAGGCGCTGCGCACGGCGCAGGCGGCGGTGGAACGCAACCGGCTGAACCGGCTACGGGTGCGGATGATGTTGTATCAGGCGCTGGGGGGAGGGTGAAGCTTGCACCCCTCCCGCGTGGCGGGAGAGGGTGCTGGCCCGGAGGCAGCGGACAACCTCAGGCGTTCCGCGACAGCGCCAGCCTCAGCAGGTCGGCCACGGTGTTCACGTTGAGCTTTTCCATGATGTTGGCGCGGTGCGCCTCCACGGTCTTGATGGAAATGCCCAGGTCGTCGGCGATCTGCTTGTTCAGCCGGCCGGCCACGATGCGCTCCAGCACCTGCTGCTCGCGCGTGGTCAGCTTGCCGAGCAGGTCCTTGGCGGCGCGTTGCTCGCGGGCCGTGGAGTGGTCGGTGCGGGCCTTCTGGAGCATGCGCTCCACCAGCGAGCGCAGTTCGGACTCGTCGAACGGCTTCTCGATGAAGTCGATGGCGCCGCGCTTCATCGTGGAGACCGCCATCGGCACGTCGCCGTGGCCGGTGATGAAGACGATCGGGATGTCGATGTTCTCGGCAATCATGCGTTCCTGCAGCTCGGGGCCGCTCATGCCGGGCATGCGCACGTCGAGGATCAGGCAGGACACCGTGCTGGTGTCGTAGGCGGAGAGGAACTGCTCGGCGCTGTTGAAGCTGCGCACCTGGTAGCCGTTGCCCTCTAGCAGCCAGGTCAGCGAGTCGCGCATCGCCTCATCGTCGTCGACGATGTAGACGGTCTCGCCACGATGCGGCGTTGGGCTGGGCGTTGCGGTCATGAAGTCTCCTGGGGCAAAGTCGTTTGCAACGAAGTGTAACTGCATGCGGCGGCGCGCAACACCCCCGGGGGTGGATGTCCGGGCGCCCTCCCGATGCCCCGCGGCAGAGGTAGGCCCGGCATGCCAGGGGTGCTCCCGTTACTGTTCGGGCAGCGCCGGCTGCAGCGGCAGGGTGATTTTAAACGTACAGCCGATCCCGTCCACATTGTTTTCGACCCAGAGCCGGCCCTGGTGCGATTCGATGATGGAGCGGCAGATGTTCAGGCCCATGCCCATGCCGTCGGACTTGGTACTGAAGAACGGCTCGAACAGCCGCTCCTTGGTGGCCTCGTCCACGCCCGGGCCCTGGTCGATCACGTCGATGCAGCAACATTGACCGAACTCAACGTTTTCGATGCGGGCATGCAGCCGTACCACGCCCGTGGCGCGCATCGCGGGCAGGCCGGCCATGGCCTCCACGGCGTTCTTGAGCAGGTTGACCAGCACCTGTTCGATCAGCACCGGATCGACGTAGAGCATGACCGGCGGTGCCGGCAGGCGCGTCAGGATGGTCACGCGGCGGCGCGTGGCCTCCAGGTCGGCCAGGCCCACGGCGTCGGCCACGATGTCGTGCAGCGCGGCTTCCCGGCGCTGCGGCTGGCTGCGCTTCACGAAGCCGCGGATCCGGCTGATGATGGTGCCGGCGCGCACGGCCTGCGCCGAGGTCTTCTCCAGTACCGGAATCAGGTCTTCGGGCGTGCTGCGGCCCGAGTGCAGGCGCGCCACGGCGCCCATGCAGTAGTTGTTGATGGCGGCCAGCGGCTGGTTCAGCTCGTGGGCCAGCGACGACGCCATTTCGCCCATCGTGGTCAGCCGGCTCGTGAACTGGATGCGCTCCTCGTGCTGGCGCGCCATTTCCTCGGCCGCCTTGCGGACGGTGATGTCGGTGGCGATCTGCATCTGCGCCAGATGCCCGTCCACCCACTGGATGTAGCGGCGGCGCACTTCGAACCATTTCTGCATGTCCGGCACGAACACCTCGCGCGCGTCAGACGCGTACGGCATCAGTTCCGAGGCGGGCAGGCCGGCGTAGGCATCGACGAAGTCGGTGTTGTCGCTCGACATCTGGTCCTTGTCGAAATCGTCGCCGGCCAGCTTCAGGTGGCCCTCCGCCTCCCAGCCGAACAACTGGCGGTAGTAGCGGTTGGCGAACAGCAGTTCGGCCTTGTCGGTGGCCAGCACGGACACGGCGGCGTCCAGGCTTTCCAGCACCGTGGTGAAGCGGTCGTGGGCGGCGGCCAGTTCCTCGCGGGCGCGCTTGGGCTCGGTGATGTCCGTCATCGAACTCATCCAGCCCGTGTGGCGGCCCCGGCTGTCGACCAGCGGCGAGACGTACATCCGCGCGAAGAAGCTGCTGCCGTCGCGGCGCATCACGCGCATTTCATAGCCGGTGGCCGGCGATTTGCCCTGCAGCGTCAGGTCGATCTGCTTCTGCATCTCCTGCTGGTCGTTGGGCGGCCAGTAGGGGAAGGGCGGCACCCGGCCCACCAGCTCGGCCTCGGACCAACCCGTCATGCGGCAGAAGGCCGGGTTCACATAGGTGATGCGGCCGTTCAGATCGAGCGCCCGCAGGCCGATCAGCATCGAGTTTTCCATCGCGCGCCGGAACGATGTCTCGGCCAGCAGCGCGCGCTGCGCCTCGGAGCGGCGGCTGGTGTGCCGCCACATGCTCCACAGGCTCCAGAGCAGGAAGCACGACAGCCCCACCACCAGCCACAGCAGCATGTTGTTGGGCAGGTTCGACGGCGGCGGATAGGCGTCGGCGCGCAGCGAGAGCGAGTGGCCAGGTGGATCAAGCAGCACTTCGTAGGACAGCGCATTGCCCGGCACCGGCCGCACCGACGTGCTGGCGCGGGTCTGGTTGTTCTTGTCGATCAGCGAGAAGCGGTAGCGCTCGGTCAGCTCGGGCGGCAGCAGGTGGGTCAGGATGCCGTTGATCGAGTACAGCGCGCCGAGCGTGCCCAGGAACTCGTTGTCGCGCACGATCGGCACTTCCATCAGCATGAAGCTGTCGCCGCGGTCGTTGGTCAGCGGGCGGGAATAGACCACGCGCTGGGTCTCGCGGGCGGCGTCGAAGGTGTCGAGAACTTCCGGTTCCAGCGGCTTGTCCACCATTTCCCGCAGGCGGCCGGCAAACTCGGAGGTGGACGGCAGCGACCACCGGCCCTTGCGCGTGGCATCGAGCCAGTTGATGAAGACGATTTCCGGGTTCTCGCGCAGGATTTCCTGGGCGGCGGTGCGGTAGGCGCCCTGGTCGAGCTGCGCGGCGGCAATGTCGCGCGCCAGTGAGGCCATCTGGTCCTGGTTGCTGAGCAGCGAGAGCCGCACGCGCTGCTGCGCCCAGGCGGCGTCGCGGTATAGCGCGTCGCGCTGCTGCTGGCGCTCGGTCTCGTGCAGCGACCACAGGATGACGCCCATCGCCACCGTGAACAGCACGATGGCCACCAGCGGGATGAACATGAACCAGCTCGTCGCCACCAGGTTGCGCCAGCGCAGGATCCACAGCCGGCGCGGCGCCGGGGCCAGCGTCTCGATGGCGTCCACGTGCTCGCCGGGGTCGCCATGATCGGCGGGCGCGCCGCCCATGCGGGCGGCGTGGGCGGGCCGGGCGGGCTCGCTCACGGTGCTGGCGGCATCAGGGGGCAAAATGGCCGAGCGCAGGCCGGAGAGGATTCGTTCGAAGAACTGCATAAGGGATTGACGACTGACCGGGCAGTGTATCGGCTTTATTGCGGTGCGTCGCTTGGGGAAACCGCCTATACGCCACAAGGGCTTGGCGGCAGGCCGGGCCGGCGCGGAACCCCGCGTGCGGCGCCGTTTCTGGTGCACTGCCGCAATATTCCGCATTATAAAAAAGGAATTCGTAATCTGAAAATTTCGCTTGTCAGCCGTTGCTGTGCTTCCATAGAATCGCTTCGACCGAAAGAGTGCGGGCGGGCGCCACGCGTTTGCCGCCACCGGAATTCACCAGGAGACAGTCCATGTCCGCTGTACCAGAGCAGATTCTCGGCGCCAGCAGCGCCAACGACGCCGATCCCCAGGAAACCCACGAGTGGCTGGATGCCCTGCAGGGCGTCCTGAACGCCGAAGGCGCCGAGCGCGCGGCCTTCCTGATCGACAAGCAGATCGAATACGCACGCGTGAATGGCGTGACGCAGCCGTTCCACGCCGAGACGCCGTACATCAACACGATTCCGGTGGAGCAGCAGGCCCGCATTCCCGGCGACCAGGACGTGGAGCACCGCATCCGCTCGTACACGCGCTGGAACGCCATGGCCATGGTGCTGCGCGCCAACAAGCACACCAACGTGGGCGGCCATATCTCGTCGTTCGCCTCGGCGGCCACGCTCTATGACGTGGGCTACAACCACTTCTGGCGCGCCCCGTCGGAACAGAGCGGCGGCGACCTGGTCTTCGTGCAGGGCCATTCGGCTCCGGGCGTGTACTCGCGCGCCTTCCTGCTGGGCCGCCTGACGCCCGAGCAACTGGACAACTTCCGCCAGGAGGTGGACGGCAAGGGCATCTCGTCGTACCCGCACCCGTGGCTGATGCCGGATTTCTGGCAGTTCCCGACCGTGTCGATGGGCCTGGGCCCGATCATGGCCATCTACCAGGCCCGCTTCATGAAGTACCTGGACAGCCGCGGCCTGGTCAAGGCCGGCGACCGCAAGGTCTGGGCGTTCCTGGGCGACGGCGAGACCGACGAACCGGAATCGCTGGGCGCGATCGGCATGGCCGGCCGCGAGAAGCTGGACAACCTGGTCTTCGTGATCAACTGCAACCTGCAGCGCCTGGACGGCCCGGTGCGCGGCAACGGCAAGATCATCCAGGAGCTGGAATCGGAATTCCGCGGCTCGGGCTGGAACGTGATCAAGGTGGTGTGGGGCAGCCGCTGGGACCAGCTGCTGGCGCGCGACACCAAGGGCCTGCTGATGAAGCGGATGATGGACGCCGTGGACGGCGAATACCAGACCTTCAAGGCCAAGGACGGCGCCTACGTGCGCGAGCACTTCTTCAACACCCCGGAACTGAAGGCCATGGTGGCCGACTGGTCCGACGACGACATCTGGCGCCTGAACCGCGGCGGCCATGATCCGCACAAGGTCTACGCCGCGTACAAGGCCGCCAGCGAGCACAAGGGCCAGCCGACGCTGATCCTGGCCAAGACCATCAAGGGCTATGGCATGGGCGATGCCGGCCAGGCCATGAACGTGGCCCACCAGCAGAAGAAGATGCCGGTGGACGCCATCCGCGCGTTCCGCGACCAGTTCAGCATCCCGGTGCCGGACGACAAGCTCGAGGAAGTGCCGTACCTGACCTTCGAGGAAGGCTCGAAGGAACTGGAATACATGCGCCAGGCGCGCATGAACCTGGGCGGCTACCTGCCCACGCGCCGCCAGAAGGCCGAGGCGCTCAAGGTGCCCGAGCTGTCGGCGTTCGACGCGCTGCTCAAGGCCACCGGCGAGGGCCGCGAAGTGTCCACCACGATGGCCTTCGTCCGGATCCTGAACACGCTGCTCAAGGACAAGCAGGTTGGCAAGCACGTGGTGCCCATCGTCCCGGACGAGTCGCGCACCTTCGGCATGGAAGGGCTGTTCCGCCAGGTCGGCATCTGGAACCAGCAGGGCCAGAAGTACGTGCCGGAAGACCACGACCAGCTGATGTTCTACAAGGAATCGCAGACTGGCCAGGTGCTGCAGGAAGGCATCAACGAAGCCGGCGCCATGTGTGACTGGATCGCCGCCGCCACGTCGTACTCGACGCACGGCGTGCAGATGATCCCGTTCTACATCTACTACTCGATGTTCGGTATCCAGCGTATCGGCGACCTGTGCTGGGCCGCCGCCGACATGCGCTCGCGCGGCTTCCTGCTGGGCGGTACCTCGGGCCGGACCACGCTGAACGGCGAGGGCCTGCAGCACGAGGACGGCCACTCGCATGTGTTCCACGCCGCCATCCCGAACTGCATCTCGTACGACCCGACGTTCCAGTACGAACTGGCCGTGATCATGCAGGACGGCCTGCGCCGCATGTACGCGGAGCAGGAAGACGTGTACTACTACCTGACGGTGATGAACGAGAACTACGAGCACCCGGAAATGCCGGCCGGCTCGGAGAAGGATATCGTCAAGGGCATGTACCAGTTCCGCAAGGGCGTGGAAAACAGCAACGCCCCGCGCGTGCAGCTGCTGGGTTCGGGCACGATCTTCCGCGAGGTGATTGCCGCCGCCGACATGCTCAAGAAGGACTGGGGCGTGGAATCGGACATCTGGAGCTGCCCGAGCTTCACCGAACTGGCCCGCGAAGGCCAGGCCACCGAGCGCTTCAACCTGCTGCACCCGACCGAGACGCCGCGCGAATCGTTCGTCGCCCAGAAGCTCAAGGGCGTGCGCGGTCCGGTGATTGCCTCGACCGACTACGTGCGCGCGTTCGCCGAACAGATCCGTCCGTTCGTGCCGCGCCGCTACGTGGTGCTGGGTACCGACGGCTTCGGCCGCTCGGACACCCGCGAGAAGCTGCGCCACTTCTTCGAAGTGGACCGCAACTGGGTGACGGTGGCCGCGCTGAAGGCGCTGGCCGACGAGGGCGCGATCGGCCGCGAGAAGGTGGCGGAAGCCATCAAGAAGTACAACCTCGACCCGAACAAGCCGAACCCGATGTCGGTCTGACCCCGGACTTGCACGACTGAACCCCCCGCAGCACGGCATGCCGCCGTGCCGCGGGTGCCCCCGGCTGGTCCGGCGGCGCCCGCGGCCGCTGGTGATGCGCGGCAGCGTGACAGATGCGTGAGGCCGGAGTAACCTCGCCGATTGCGTTTGTCCGTTTGTCGCCACGT
The DNA here is from genome assembly GCF_004217045.1 of Cupriavidus agavae. Classification (GTDB taxonomy): domain Bacteria; phylum Pseudomonadota; class Gammaproteobacteria; order Burkholderiales; family Burkholderiaceae; genus Cupriavidus; species Cupriavidus agavae. The sequence continues at coordinate 1,543,427 of NZ_SGXM01000001.1, read as the reverse complement.
CGCCAACAACCAGGGTGCCGGCTGCCCAGGAGAGACACTGAATGAGTCAAGCGATTGAAATCAAGGTGCCGGATATCGGCGACTATGACGCCGTTCCCGTCATCGAAGTGCATGTGAAGCCGGGCGATACCATCAACGCGGAAGACGCGCTGGTGACGCTGGAATCGGACAAGGCCACGATGGACGTGCCGTCGCCGCAGGGCGGCACGGTCAAGGAAGTCAAGGTCAAGGTAGGCGACAACGTGGCCGAGGGCTCGATCCTCGTGATGCTGGAGCCCGCTGGCGCCAGCGCCCCGGCGCCCGCTGCCGCTCCCGCCCCGGCGCCTGCCGCGGCGGCTCCGGCTCCGGCTGCTGCTGCACCAGCGCCCGCGCCGGCTGCCGCGCCTGCTGGTGGCGGCACCGTCGAGGTCAAGGTCCCCGATATCGGCGACTACGACGCCGTACCCGTCATCGAAGTCCACGTGAAGCCGGGCGACACCATCAACGCCGAAGACGCGCTGGTGACGCTGGAATCGGACAAGGCCACGATGGACGTGCCCGCGCCGCAGGGCGGCACGGTCAAGGAAGTCAAGGTCAAGGTGGGCGACAACGTGGCCCAGGGTACGCTGATCCTGATTCTGGAAGCTGCCGGCGCCGCAGGTGCCGCCGCCGCTTCCGCACCGGCCCCCGCGCCGGCCGCCCCGGCTCCTGCCCCCGCCGCCCCGGCTCCCGCTCCCGCCGCCCCGGCACCGGCTCCCGCCGCGGCCCCGGCCGCCGCGCCGGCCCAGGGCGTGACCGGCAAGGCCGCCCACGCCAGCCCGTCCGTGCGCAAGTTCGCCCGCGAACTCGGCGTCGATGTGGCGCGCGTGCCCGGTACCGGTCCGAAGGGCCGCATCACCCAGCAGGACGTGCAGGGCTTCGTCAAGGGCGTGATGAGCGGCCAGAGCGCCGCGCCGGCCGCCGCCGCTGGTGGCGGTTCGGGCGTGGGCCTGGACCTGCTGCCGTGGCCGAAGGTCGATTTCACGCGCTTCGGCGAGGTGGAGTCCAAGCCGCTGTCGCGCATCAAGAAGATCTCGGGCGCCAACCTGCACCGCAACTGGGTGCTGATCCCCCACGTCACCAACTGCGACGAGGCGGACATCACCGAGCTGGAAGCCTTCCGCGTGCAGATGAACAAGGAAAACGAGAAGGCCGGCATCAAGATCACGATGCTGGCATTCATGATCAAGGCCACCGTGGCGGCGCTCAAGAAGTTCCCGAACTTCAACGCCTCGCTGGACGGCGACAACCTGGTGCTGAAGAAGTACTTCAACATCGGCTTTGCCGCCGACACCCCGAACGGCCTGGTCGTGCCGGTCATCAAGGACGCCGACAAGAAGGGCGTGCTGGAGATCAGCCAGGAAATGGGCGAACTGGCCAAGCTGGCCCGCGACGGCAAGCTGAAGCCGGACCAGATGCAGGGCGGCTGCTTCTCGATCTCGTCGCTGGGCGGCATCGGCGGCACGTACTTCACGCCGATCATCAATGCGCCGGAAGTGGCCATCATGGGCGTGTGCAAGTCGTACATGAAGCCGGTCTGGGACGGCAAGCAGTTTGCGCCGCGCCTGACGCTGCCGCTGTCGCTGTCGTGGGATCACCGCGTGATCGACGGCGCCGAGGCTGCGCGCTTCAACACGTACTTTGCGGCGCTGCTGGCGGACTTCCGCCGCATCCTGCTCTAAGCAACCGCAACGCGCCCCGGCATGCCGGGGCGCCGAGAAGCAAAGTAACGGAGGCGAGCCATGACGACCTGCGTTGTCGTACGTAAGGGTGACGAGGTGGCGATCGCAGCCGATGCGCTGGTGACGTTCGGCGATACGCGGCTGTCGCGTGCCTACGAGCGCAACCAGAAGGTGATTCCCGTGGGCGAGAGCTTTGTCGCGCTGGCGGGCACCACGGCCCATTTTCCGGTCATGCGCGCGCTGCTGACGGGCATGGGCGAAGAGTGCCGGCTGATGACCCGCGACGAGGTGTTCCGAACCTTCCTCAAGGTCCATGAAAAGCTCAAGAACGAGTATTTCATCAACACCAAGGAAGACGACGACGACCCCTACGAGTCATCGCAGATCGTCTGCCTGATCGCCAATCCGGGCGGCATCTATGGCGTCTATTCCTACCGCGAGGTGTTTTCGTTCGACCGTTTCTGGGGTATCGGCTCGGGGCGCAACTATGCGCTGGGCGCGATGCACGCGGTCTATGACCTGCCGGGCATGGATGCCGGCGAGATCGCGCGGGTGGGGGTGGATGCCGGCATCGAGTTCGACAAAAGCTCGGCAGGCCCGATCGACGTGCATACGGTGAAGCTCCAGACGGAATTCCAGCAGCCCCGGCAGCCGGATGGCTCGGCAACCAACAACGACGGCGCGGCCTGAACCCCGAGGCGGGCAGGGCGCGCATCCCAGGAGGAAAGCATGAGTGTGATCGAAGTCAAGGTGCCGGATATCGGCGATTTCGACGCGGTGGAAGTGATCGAAGTGCTGGTCAAGGCCGGCGATACGGTCGAGGAAGAGCAGTCGCTGATCGTGCTGGAGAGCGACAAGGCCAGCATGGAAGTGCCGTCGTCGTCGGCCGGCAAGGTCGTGGACGTCAAGGTCAAGGTCGGGGACAAGGTAGCCAAGGGCACCGTGATCTGTACGGTGGAAGGCGGCGCGGCCGCTGCCCCGGCACCGGCCCCTGCCCCTGCGGCAGCACCGGCTCCGGCCGCGGCGCCGGCGGCGGCAGCCCCCGCTCCCGCCCCGGCACCGGCCGCTGGCAAGCACAGCGGGTCGGCCGATATCCAGTGCGACATGCTCGTGCTCGGCGCCGGCCCCGGCGGCTACTCGGCGGCGTTCCGCGCGGCCGATCTCGGCATGAACACGGTGCTGGTGGAGCGCTACGGCACGCTGGGCGGCGTCTGCCTGAACGTGGGCTGCATCCCGTCGAAGGCGCTGCTGCACAACGCGGCCGTGATCGACGAGGCCAAGGCGCTGGCCGCGCACGGCATCCTGTTCGGCGAAGCCAAGATCGACCTGGACGGCCTGCGCCACTACAAGGAAAGCGTGGTCAACAAGCTGACCGGCGGCCTGGCCGGCATGGCCAAGGCGCGCAAGGTGCAGACCGTGCGCGGCATCGGCACGTTCCTGGACCCGAACCACCTCGAAGTGCAGGAAACCGAGGGCGATGCCAAGGCGACCACGGGCAAGAAGACCGTGATCCGCTTCGAAAAGGCGATCATCGCGGCTGGCAGCCAGGCCGTGAAGCTGCCGTTCATCCCTGAAGATCCGCGCATTTTCGACTCGACGGGCGCGCTGGAACTGCGCGATATCCCGAACAAGATGCTGGTCATCGGCGGCGGCATCATCGGCCTGGAAATGGCCACGGTGTACAGCACGCTGGGCGCCCGCATCGACGTGGTGGAAATGCTCGACGGCCTGATGCAGGGCGCGGACCGCGACCTCGTCAAGGTCTGGGACAAGATGAACAAGCATCGCTTTGACAACGTGATGCTCAAGACCAAGACGGTTGGCGTGGAAGCCAAGCCGGACGGCATCTACGTCAAGTTCGAAGGCGAGGGCGCTCCCGCCGAGCCGGTGCGCTACGACGCGGTGCTGGTGTCGGTGGGCCGCACGCCCAACGGCAAGAAAATCGGCGCCGAGAAGGCCGGCGTGGCCGTGACCGACCGTGGCTTCATCGAGGTCGACAAGCAACTGCGCACCAACGTGCCGCATATCTTCGCCATCGGCGACATCGTCGGCCAGCCGATGCTGGCCCACAAGGCTGTGCATGAGGCCCACGTGGCCGCCGAAGCTGCCCACGGCGAGAAGGCGTACTTCGACGTCAAGCAGATCCCGTCGGTGGCCTACACCGATCCGGAAGTGGCTTGGGCCGGCCTGACAGAAGAGCAGTGCAAGGCACAGGGCATCAAGTACGGGAAGGGCACGTTCCCGTGGGCCGCGTCGGGCCGCGCCATCGCCAACGGCCGCGACGAAGGCTTCACCAAGCTGATTTTCGATGAGGAAACGCACCGGATCATCGGCGGCGGCATCGTCGGCACCCACGCCGGCGACCTGATCAGCGAAGTCTGCCTTGCGATCGAAATGGGCGCGGACGCGGTGGATATCGGCAAGACCATCCACCCGCACCCGACGCTCGGCGAATCGATCGGCATGGCTGCCGAAATCTACGAGGGGGTGTGCACGGACGTGCCGCCGCCGCGCAAGCGATAAGCCTTGATGGTTTGTGTCGTTGGAAAACCCGCCCCTTGGCGGGTTTTCTTCTGCCTCGAATTAATTCAATTAACCGCCGTGCTTTTGTCGCATCCGCGAAGGCCGGGACGAAAAAAATCCCGGCTGCCTGCATGCAGGGGCCGGGTTTGAATCGATACCTTTTGGATCGGCACCGAGGAGACAGCGGTACGGTGCGGGCGAGAGGGGTGCTGCGGGGGTCGCCGCCGTTGGCGGAGCGTCCTGATCGACGGGGGAGGGCGCTCGGCCAACGGACCGGCCGGAGCCGGTGCGCTGGAGTACTACGGGTGCAGAAGCTTAGGCAGCGGCCGTGGGCTTCTTGGTGGCGGTGCGAGCCGTGGCGCTGGCTTGCTGGGCAGCCTTCGAAGCAGCCGTGGCGGCAGCCTGGAAGTTGCTTTCGGCCATTTCAACGGCTTGCTTGGTGGCCTTCTGGACCGACTCGTACGCGTTGTTGGCGGCCGAGATGGCCGACTTCACGATGGCGACGGTCGATTCCGAGCCGGCCGGGGCGTTCTTGGCGAAGTTCTCGACCAGGGCCTGGACGTTCTTCGTGCCTTCGGCCAGTTGGGCTTCGGCTACCTTGGTGAACTCGCTTTGGGTTTCCGAAGCGATTTCATACAGGTGGCGGGTGTAGGCCAGGGTCTTTTCGGCAACCGGTTGCACCAGGGTGGCCTGGATGGCCAGCAGTTCCTGGGCATCCTTGGCGGACAGCGCCTTCTTGGCGTTGTCCACGTTCTCGGCGAACGTGGCCTTGACCACTTGCAGGTTCAGCTCGACCAGCTTCTCCACGCCTTCGAAGGCTTTCGAGGTCAGACCGAACAGGGTCTCGAGGTTGGCTTTTTGTGCGGCTGCAACTTGTTCCGGGGTCAGAATCATGCTGGTCTCCAGTGGTGAAACTTCAAGGTCTAGCAAATAGAAATTAAGCCGCCCAGATGTCAGAGCCATGACTGATTGGAGCCTGGCTAGCCCGAGCGTATATCCGTATGTTTGTCGGCACCGCCTTCGGCCGGGGCTCCGGTCCGGGGCTTTGATGCGCCGCAACAATTCCAATTCTAAGAAAACGACGATGGGTGTCAAGCGGTTTTTGTGCATCGCACAAAAAATAGGCCATGGAAGGGGCTGGCAAGGGCAGGTTGCTCCACGTAAGGGCGACCGGCAAGGGTAAATACCGAGTCGGCATCGTGGTGCGATGCGGGAGAAACACCCGTTTGAAGCGGAAATTCTCAGCCCCGTCGCGACGGTGCTACCATCGCTGACTGCCCGGTCGGGGAATGGTGCGAAGGCGTCACCCTGGCCGCGCTGCCCGATCACGCCCCCGATTCCATGTTTGCCTTCTACGCCGACCATTTCGTCTTGCCGCTGCCTGCTGGCCATCGGTTTCCGATGCGCAAGTACAGCATGCTGCGCGACGCCGTGGTGCGCGAGGTGCCGGGGCTGACGCTGCACGAAGCGCCGCGCGCCGATGACAGCGATCTGGCGCTGGCCCATACGGCGGCCTACATCGCCGATGTCTCGTCAGGTCAGCTCGACGCGGCACGCCAGCGGGAGATCGGATTTCCGTGGTCGCCCGAGATGGTGGAGCGTTCGCGGCGCTCCGCCGGGGCGACGATTGCCGCGTGCCAGGCGGCGCTGACGCAGGGCATCGCCGTGAACCTGGCCGGCGGCACCCATCACGCCTATGCCGACAAGGGCGGCGGCTTCTGCGTGTTCAACGATGCGGCCATCGCGGCGCGGCGCCTGCAGCGCGATGGCGCCGTGCGCCGCGTGGCCGTGATCGATCTCGACGTGCACCAGGGCAACGGCACCGCGTCGATCCTGCGCGACGACCCGAGCATCTTCACGCTCTCGCTGCACGGCGAGAAGAACTATCCGTTCCGCAAGGAGGCGAGCGATCTCGACGTGGGCCTGCCCGACGGCTGCGACGACGCCACCTACGCCGCCGCGCTGGCCGGGGCGCTCGACACGCTCGCGGCACGCTTCGCCCCCGATCTGCTGATCTATCTGGCCGGCGCCGATCCGCACGAGGACGACCGGCTCGGCCGGCTGCGCCTGACCATGGCCGGGCTGGCGCGGCGTGACGCGATGGTGTTCGATTTCGCCGCCGCGCGCCGGCTGCCGATCGCCGTGGCGATGGCCGGCGGCTACGGCAACCAGATCGAAAACACCGTGGCCGTGCACACGCAAACGGTCACGCTTGCCGCGCAGTATCACCGTCGCCTGGCCTCGCTTTCGGTCGAAGCGTCATGATTTTGTTGCATTCATCTCAAAAAGTTTGGAACCTTGCGGCGTACCGTGCGCTCATACGACCTCTCGTGTGGCGGCGGCAACGCTATCAACCCGCCGCTTCCGGCGTTGCAGTCTGACCGATTCCCATCCCGATGAAGCCCGAACCTGCTCACCGTTCCACGTACGCGCATTTCCAGCCGATCACCACGCGTTGGATGGATAACGATGTCTATGGCCACGTCAACAACGTTGTCTACTACAGTTATTTCGATACCGTCGTGAACACGTACCTGATCAAGGCGGGCGTGCTCGACATCGAGGCGGGCAGCACCATCGGGCTGGTCATCGAGACGCAGTGCAACTACTTCTCGTCGCTGACGTTCCCTGACACGGTCGTGGCCGGGCTGCGCGTGGCGAAGCTCGGCAATTCGAGCGTGCGCTACGAGGTGGGGCTGTTCAGCAACGACGACGAGACGGCCGCCGCGCAGGGCCATTTCGTGCACGTCTACGTGGACCGCGAGACGCGCCGGCCCGTGCCGTTGCCGCAGGCGCTGCGCCACGCGCTGGAGCAGCTGGTCGTGGGCCAGCCCGAAGCCATCAACCAGCATTGAGGAGACCGCCAGGCATGTCGACTTCCCCGAATTCCGCCGAGGCAGCCTGCGTCGATCGCGCCATCACCACCCGCCGTTCGGTGCGCGCGTTCCTGGATACGCCGGTGCCGCGCGAGACCATCGAGGACATCCTGGCCGTGGCCAGCCGCGCGCCATCGGGCACCAATACGCAGCCGTGGAAGGTCTACGTGCTGTCGGGCGACGCCAAGGCGCGCTTCTGTGCCGACGTGCTGGCCGCCTACGACGATCCCGAGCGCGACACCAAGTACCGCGAGGAGTATCCGTACTATCCGCGCGAGTGGGTCGACCCGTATCTGTCGCGCCGCCGCAAGGTGGGCTGGGACCTGTACAGCCTGCTCGACATCCGCCGCGAGGACAAGGCGCGCATGCACGAGCAGCACGCGCGCAATTTCCGGTTCTTCGACGCGCCGGTGGGCCTGATCTTCACGATCGACCGGATCATGGAGCAGGGGAGCTGGCTCGACTACGGCATGTTCCTGCAGAGCATCATGGTGGCGGCCCGCGCGCGTGGCCTCGACACCTGCCCGCAGGCTGCCTTCACCCAGTTTCACCGCATCATCAAGGATCAGCTGCGGCTGACCGATGAGGAAATGGTGGTCTGCGGCATGTCGCTCGGCTATGCCGATCCCGGCGCCACGGCCAACCAGTTGACCACCGACCGCGAGCCGGTGAGCCGATTTGCACGATTTTTAGCCTGATTCTTGCTCAAACGTCTCATTTGTATCGAACGACAGTCAAATGACAACCGATATGCTGGCTGAGGCGTTTTCGGGCAGCACGACGAGGTAATTTGTTGTATTTGAGGTAGCGGAGGAATGACTTAAACGGCTCTTTTTCCACATTGTGGAAATGTTTGCAAATTCAACTTTAACGAGCCGTTGTAAGTCATTAATCTTGCTATGAATTTCTTAATTTTCTAAACTAGCGCCATTCCGCCCCGCGCTGAGCAGACAATGTTCCGGACCGAATCCTTTATGTCCCGACTCTTCGGCCTTCCTCAACTGAGCGCCTTTGCCACCACGGCACTGGTGTCGGTTGCCCTGATGACCGCCCCGGTTACGTACGCAGCGACGAAGTCGACTGCGGCGAAATCTTCGGTCAAGAAGACCGAAAAAGTCGCAAAATCGTCTAAATCCGCCAAACCATCAAAGAAGGTGGCTGCGGCCAAGGCCGCGCCCTCGGCAAGGAAGGTCATTGTCGTCAAGAACGGCAAGCGCACCGTCGTGGCCAGCCGTGCCGCGCCAGTGCGGGCGGCATTCGTGCCGTCCAAGCCTTCGCTGGGCGAGGCCATGGGCCTGCGCGATACCGACGACGCCCTGTCGTTGCGTTCGTCAGTGGCCCTGGTGATGGACCAGAACACCAACGAGGTGCTGTTCCAGAAGAATTCCACGGCGGTGCTGCCGATTGCCTCGATCACCAAGCTGATGACGGCGCTGGTGGTCATGGACTCGCGCCTGCCGATGGACGAGATGCTGACGGTGACCGAGGATGACCGCGACACCGAGAAGCACAGCAGCTCGCGCCTGCGCTTCGGCACCACGCTGACGCGCCACGAAATGCTGCTGCTGGCGCTGATGTCGTCGGAGAACCGTGCGGCGTCCGTGCTGGGCCGCAGCTATCCGGGCGGCCTGCCGTCGTTTGTCAGCGCCATGAACAAGAAGGCGCGCGAACTGGGCATGAACGACAGCCATTTCGTCGATTCCAGCGGCCTGTCGAGCAGCAATGTGTCGAGCGCCATGGACCTGGCCCGCCTGGTCAACGCCGCCTACCGCAATCCCACGATCCGCGAGTTCTCCACGCAGACCGAGCACGAAGTCAACGTGCTGGGCCGCTCGCAGCATTACGTGAGCACCAACCGCCTGGTGCGCGGCGGCAACTGGGAGATCGGCCTGCAGAAGACCGGCTATATCTCCGAGGCCGGCCAGTGCCTGGTGATGCAGACGCGCGTCAACGATCGCAATGTGGTGATGGTCTTCCTGGATTCGGTGGGCAAGCTGTCGCGCTTTGCCGATGCCACGCGCGTGCGTAGCTGGCTCGAACACCAGCCCCCGACGGCAGGGGGCCAACCGCGCCCTTTTCCGTCCACGCCGAATCTTACTCAGGGTCCTAGATCGCCGACGGCGATGCTGGTGTCGGCGCACGCGCACGGCACCTGAAGGCAACGTGCGCCCATGAAAAACGCGCCGGAGGGTGAGCCTCCGGCGCGTTTTTTTGTGCCTCGCCGCAGCGCGGCGCCGGGTCAGATCGCCGTCTCGGGCACGTAGCCCATGCCGCGCGAGATCTGCAGCGCCGTGTCCTTGAGGTTCTGCAGCCAGCTGTCCTGCAGCCGGTCGGCCGGGGCCGAGAGCGACAGTCCGGCCACGAGCCGGCGCGAATCGTCGTAGATGCCGGCGGCGATGCAGCGCACGCCCAACTCCAGTTCCTCGTTGTCGCGCGCATAGCCGTTCGAGCGCACCCAGCTCAGCTCGCGTTCCAGCCGCGCGATCTCGGTGATCGACGTGCGCGTGTGGCCCGCCAGGCCGGTGCGCGTGGCGTAGTTGCGCACGCGCGGCGCCTCGTCGGCGGCCAGGAACAGCTTGCCCACCGAGGTCAGGTGCAGCGGGGCGCGGCCACCGATGGCGCGCACCACCTGCATGCCCGAACGCTCGCTGTAGGCGCGCTCGATATAGACGATCTCGTCGCCCTGGCGTACCGACAGGTTCACGGTCTGGCCGGTGACGCGGTGCAGCGCGCGCATCGGCGCCAGCGCCGCATCGCGCACCGACAGCCGTGCCTTCACGAGGTTGCCCAGTTCCAGCAGCCGCATGCCGAGCCGGTAGCTGCCCGGATCGGAACGGTCGACGAAACGGCACGCCACCATATCGTTGAGGATGCGGTGGGCCGTGGAAGGGTGCAGGCCGGTGGCCAGCGACAGCTCCTTCAGGCTGACGGGGTCCGCGTGCTGGGCCAGCGCGTCCAGCAGGGTCATCATGCGCTCGATCACCTGGATCGAGGTCTTGCCAGGTGTCTTGTCTGCTTCTGCCATATGGGAAATGTTGCCGTGCGGCAAAAATTAAGCGTTTGCCTGATTCTATCTCGCATTGTGAAAATTTCAACTGGTGAAATGCGATTCCCGGTATTTCGGTACGGTCAATGCGTGAAGACACACGCCCGCAGCGGGCGGCGGGGCAGGCATAATTGCGAGGTTTCCGGGTCTGGAATAAAGGTTCTACGATGCGAATCGGACTGTTCGCCACCTGTCTGGTGGACCTCATGCGTCCCGAAATCGGGTTCTCGGTGCTCAAGCTGCTGGAATCGGCGGGGTACGAGGTGATGGTGCCCGAGGCGCAGACCTGCTGCGGACAGCCCGCCTACAACTCCGGCGAGCGCGCGGTCTCGCGCGACCTGGCCGAGAAATTCCTGCGCGAGTTCGAGATCTTCGATTACGTCGTCATCCCGTCGGGTTCCTGCGGCGGCATGATTCTGCATCACTACCACGACCTGCTGCGCGACGATCCCGAACTGCACGGCCGCTACGAGCGCCTCCGCGAGCGGGTCTTCGAGCTGACCGATTTCCTGGTCAACGTGGCGCAGGTGGATGCCCTCGACTCCGGCTTTACCGGCCACGTGACCTATCACGACTCCTGCTCGGGCCTGCGCGAACTCGGCGTCAAGCAGCAGCCGCGCGCGCTGCTGGGCAAGCTGCCGGGCGTGCAACTGACCGAAATGAAGGATTGCGAGGCGTGTTGCGGCTTTGGCGGCACATTTTCGGTCAAGTACGGCAATATCTCGACGGCCATCGTCGACGAGAAGTGCGCCAACATCCAGGCCAGCGGCGCCGATGCGGTGGTGCTGGGCGACCTGGGCTGCATCCTCAATATCGAAGGGCGCCTGCGGCGATCTGGCGATGCGCGCACGCGCGTGCTCCATATCGCGCAGGTGCTGGCGGGCGACGCCTGACGCCGCCACGCCGTCTACACATCGGAGCCTCCACGATGCAAGTCCACAGCATGGAATTCAAGGCGCGCGCCGGCCAGAAGCTGGCCGACCAGCGCCTGCAGCAGAACCTCAAGAAGCTGTCGACCAAGTTCGTCACGGCCCGCGCCGACGCGATCCGCGACATCGATTTCGATGCCACGCGCGCCGCGCTCAAGGAGCGCCGCAACCGCGCGCTGGAGAACCTCGACGTCTGGCTTGCCAAATTTGAAGAAAATGCGACGAAGCGGGGGGCCACGGTGCTGTTCGCCGAGACCACCGCCGACGCCGCCCGGCTGGTGGGCGAGATCGCGCAGAAACACGGCGTGAAGAAGGTCATCAAGAGCAAGTCGATGGTGACCGAGGAAATGCGCCTGAACCAGGTGCTGGGCGAGATGGGCGTGCAGAGCATCGAGACCGATCTCGGCGAGTACATCCTGCAGATCAACGACGCCGAGCCGCCGTCGCACATCATTGCGCCGGTGATCCACAAGGACAAGGACGAGATTGCCGACCTGTTCGCCCGCGTCCACAACAAGCCGCGCCTGACCGACATTCCCGAGATGACGCGCGAGGCGCGCGAGGTGCTGCGGCCGGAATTTCTGTCCGCCGACATGGGCGTGACGGGCGGCAATTTCATCATCGCCGAGACCGGCTCGGTGGCCGTGGTGACCAACGAAGGCAACGAGGGCATGTGCACGATCATGCCGCGCGTGCACGTGGCCGTGACCGGCATCGAGAAGGTGCTGCCGACGCTGGAGGATCTGGCCACGGTGATGCGCCTGCTGCCGCGCTCTGCCACGGGGCAGGCGATCTCGAACTATTTCTCGCTGCTGACCGGCCCGCGCGCCGCGGGGGAGCAGGACGGCCCCGAGCACATGTACTTCGTGCTGGTCGATGGCGGCCGTAGCGGGCTGATCGGCGGCGAGTTCCAGGAGATGCTGCGCTGCATCCGCTGCGGCGCCTGCATGAACCATTGCCCGGTGTACCAGAAGATCGGCGGGCACGCCTATGGCTGGGTCTACCCCGGCCCGATGGGCAGCGTGCTGACGCCGAGCTACGTGGGGCTGGCCAATGCCGTGGACCTGCCGCAGGCGGCCACGCTGTGCGGCGAATGCAATCGGGTCTGCCCGGCGTCGATCCCGCTGTCCGACCTGCTGCGCAAGCTGCGCGAGAAGCAGATGGAACGCGGCCTGCGTCCGTGGCAGGAGCGCATGGCGCTGCAGGTCTGGGGCTATGTGGCACGGCGTCCTGATCTCTATGCATTCGTCACGCGCCTTGGAGCGCGCTTGATGGCGCGCATGGGTGGACGCGGCAAGCTGATCTCCCGATTGCCGATGGCCGGCCGCGGCTGGACCGATACGCGGGACATGCCGGCCCCGAGCGGCCGCACGTTCCGAGAACTTTACAAAGAAAGGAGGGCGCGTTGATGGGCGCCAATCAAACTACGCTGGCTGCCATGCGGCAGGCCCTGGATGCCCATGTCGCCGGCCAGTTGCCGGTTGGCGAACTGATCGCGCAGTGGCGCGCCTCGGCGGCGTCGCTGACGCTGCCGCCGGTCTTCGGGCAGGCGATGGAGGAATTACTACGCCGGATGGAGATGTCCGCGGTGTTCGCGCAAGACAGCTGCTCGTTCTCGAGCACGGCAGTGACGGATCAGTTGGGGAAGTGGCTGGAGAAGGCGGGGAAAGCTTGAAAGAGATGTAATGTGCCGCCGGTTTTCTCCCCTCTCCCGCATGACGGGAGAGGGGCGCAGTTTCAGCTCAGCAGCAACGCATCATCATCCAGTTGCTCATGCCGGGTCTGCTCGAACATCTTCAGCAGATCGGGCACGTCGAGCCCCTTGCGCTGGTCGCCCGAGACGTCGAGCACGACCTGGCCCTGGTGCAGCATGACCGTGCGCTGGCCGTAGTCGAGCGCCTGGCGCATCGAGTGCGTCACCATCATCGTGGTCAGCTGGCTTTCCTCGACGATGCGCGCGGTCAGTTCCAGCACGAATGCGGCGGTCTTGGGGTCCAGTGCGGCCGTGTGCTCGTCGAGCAGCAGGATGCGCGACGGCTGCAGCGATGCCATCAGCAGGCTCACCGCCTGGCGCTGGCCGCCCGAGAGCAGGCCGATGCGGTCGGTCAGGCGGTTTTCCAGGCCCAGGTTCAGCAGCCGCAGCTTGTCGCGGAACAGTTCGCGCGACGCCTTGTTCAGCGCCGGACGGAAACCGCGCCGTGCGCCGCGCGCCATGGCCAGCGCCATGTTTTCCTCGATCGTCAGCGCCTCGCAGGTGCCCGCCATCGGGTCCTGGAACACGCGCGCCACGAGGTGGGCGCGATCCCAGGCCGGCTGGCGCGTGACATCGGTGTCGTCGATCAGGATGCGGCCGCTGTCGACCATCGTGTCGCCGCTGACGGCGTTCAGGAAGGTTGACTTGCCGGCGCCGTTCGAGCCGATCACGGCCACGAACTGGCCGGCCGGGATCTCCAGGCTCAGGCCGCGCAGCGCGCGGTTCTCGATCGGGGTGCCCGGGTTGAACGTGAGCTTCAGGTTTTCAGCGCGCAACATCTCAGGCACCTCCGGTCTTGCGGGCGAACAGCTTCTTGCGCGTGGCCGGCAGCACCAGCGCCAGCGTCACCAGCGCGGCGGTCACCAGGTTCAGATCCTGGGCCTTGAGGCCGATGAAATCGGAGTTCAGCGCCAGCGCGATGAAGAAGCGGTAGAGGATGGCGCCGAGCACGACCGCCAGCGTCACGTAGACCAGCCGGCGCGCCGGGATGATGGTTTCGCCGATGATCACGGCCGCCAGGCCGATCACGATCGTGCCGATGCCCATCGAGATATCGGAGCCGCCCTGGGTCTGGGCGAACAGGGCGCCGGCCAGTGCCACCAGCGCATTCGACAGCGCCATGCCGGCCAGCGTGGCGCGGCCCGTGGGCACGCCCTGGGCGCGCGCCATGCGTGGGTTGGCGCCGGTCGCGCGCATGGCCAGGCCGAGCTGCGACGAGAAGAACCAGTCCAGCGCCAGCTTGGCGAGGATCACCACCACGAACAGGATCAGCGGCCGCAGCACGTAGTCGGGCAGCCATTCGGGCTGCAGGATCGTGAAGATCGTCGGCTCGGTGATCAGCGGCACGTTGGGCCGGCCCATGATGCGCAGGTTGACCGAGTACAGCGCGATCATCATCAGGATACTGGCCAGCAGATCCATGATCTTGAGCCGCACGTTGAGCCAGCCCGTGACGAAGCCGGCCATGGCGCCGGCGACGATCGCCACCACGGTGGCGAGGAACGGGTCCTGGCCGGCGGAAATCAGCGTGGCCGCCACGGCGCCGCCCAGCGGGAAGCTGCCGTCGACGGTCAGGTCGGGGAAGTTGAGGATGCGGAACGAGATCAGCACCCCGAGCGCCACGAGGCTGAAGATCAGGCCGATCTCCAGGGCGCCCAGCAGGGAAAACAGGGACATGGGGGGAATCCTTTGCAGGCCGTCCGGCGGCCCGGGTAGGGCCACGGGGGCGCTTGGCGCCGCGCGCCGCAGGGTAGGGCGCGCGGCGCGGCGGGTCTTACTTGATGACGGTCTTGGCTTCCTTGACCAGGTCCGGCGCCAGCGTCACGCCCTGCTTGCCGGCAGCGGCGGTGTTGACGAACAGTTCCAGGTTGTCGGAAGTCTGCGAGGCAATCGTGCCGGGCTTCTCGCCCTTCAGGATGCGCACCACGACCTTGCCGGTCTGGTGGCCCAGGTCGCCGTAGTTGATGCCGAGCGCGGCCACGGCGCCACGCTTGACACTGTCGGTGTCGGCGGCCACCAGCGGGATCTTCGACTCGTTGGCCACCTTGACCAGCGATTCGTAGGCCGAGACCACGTTGTTGTCGGTGTTCGTGTAGATCACGTCGACCTTGCCGATCAGGCTCTTGGCGGCCGGGCCGATGTCGACGGTACGGGGCGCGGCGGCCTCCTTGAGCGACATGCCCTGCCTGGCCAGCAGTTCCTTGAGTTCCTTGACCACGACCACCGAGTTGGCTTCGCCGGGGTTGTAGACCATGCCGACGGTCTTGGCATTGGGCACCACGCGCTTGATCAGCGTGACTTGCTTGTCCAGCGGCAGCTTGTCCGAGACGCCGGTCACGTTGGTGCCCGTGGCGGTCCAGCCCTTCACCAGCTGGGCGGCCACCGGATCGGTCACGCCCGAGTACACCACGGGCACCGACTTCGTGGCGGCCACCACGGCCTGCGCCGACGGCGTGGCGATGGCGACGATGGCGCTCGGCTGGTCGCCCACAAACTTGCGGGCGATCTGGGCGGCCGTGCCCGGGTTGCCCTGGGCGCTCTGGTACTCCCACTTCAGGTTCTTGTCGGCGTCGTAGCCGGCGGACTTCAGCTCGTCGCGCACGCCGTCGCGGATGGCGTCGAGGGCCGGGTGATCCACGATCGACAGGACCTTCACGGTGGCCGTCTGGGCCTGCACGGCGCCGCCGTAGAGCAGGGCCAGCGCTACCGCGCTGCCGAGGATGGTCTGGGTGGTGGATGCCTTGAGACGCAGCATGTAATTGTTCTCCCCCGAAGAATCGGTGCTATCAGTCAGCCGCAAGCGGTACGCGCGCCCGTCCTCCGGGCGACCACGTACACGGAAATGCGTGCTGCATGACGGCCCGGCGGTTCGAGGCGAACGCTGCGCGCCCGGCGGCAGGTGCAGGCGCGCGCGTAGCCGCATCGGATGCGACGGCGCGAAGCCTGCGAGGATACCATTTTCAGGGGGTGGGTGGCTTGCTTTTAGTGCTGCAGAGCGGCATATCCTGCCGTAAAACGTCTCCAGGAAACAAGGCTGCCGCAATAAATTGCGCCGAAATGCCGATTTTCATGCGTTTGCGCTCACCGGCCGCGAGGGCCGGATTCTACAAATTGCGTCACGGCGCAAGGCGGGTAAACACATAGTCCCGATCCTTCACGAGCGAGTTGTGGCAGGCGAAGCAGGTCTGGTGCTGGGCCAGGTCGGCGGGCTTGCCGTCGATGAAGCGCCCGTAGCCCCAGCCGCCCGACGCCGCGTACTTCTTCGAATCCTTGACCATGACCTGCACCGTGGTGGCCTTGCCCGGGATCAGCGCCGAGGGGAAATCGGGCGACTGCGTGAACTTCCAGGCCAGCTTGACCAGCACGGCGCCATCCGGGAACGGCAGCTTGCCGCTCTTGTAGGCGTCGATGGCGATCTGGTTGCCCACCACGGTGCGCAGTTCGTTGAGCGGCTCGTGTTCCAGCGCCGGCGCCACCAGTTCCCACTTGCGATACCCCTCGGGGATCGTCACGCCATAGATCGGCGACGCATTGGGGTTGGCGGCCGGCTTGTCGGCGGCGATGGCATGGGCGGCGAACAGCGTGGCGCACAGGGTGGCGGCGGCTGCGGCCACCACGGCGGCGGCGTGCACGGTCTTCATGAGGCTTCTCCAGGCGGGGTTGGGGATGGGGAGTGTTCCGGGCTCCATTGAGACGTGGCCGTGTATTGCGTTTGTGTCGGCGCGGGGGGCGGCTTGTATCGGCGTGTATCGGCGTTCCGGCGCGATACGTCCGCTCACACAATGGCCACCGGATGGCTACGGATGCGATACGTCCCGGCCTTAGAGTGGTCTCCAACGCAGCAACGACAGGGAGCTGCCGTGCCTTTGGAGAAACCTCATGCAAATCCTGAACACTGCCTATATCGATGGCGAATTCGTGCGCGTGCAGGGCGCGGAGACGATCGAGATCGTCAACCCGACCACGGGCGCGCCGCTCGCCGTGGTAACGCTGGCCAATCGCGCCGACGCACGGCGCGCGATCGCCGCCGCCCGTAGTGCGCAGGTCCAGCTGCGGCAGACCGGCAAGGCCGAGCGTATCGACATGCTGCGCAGCCTGCAGGCGGCCGTGCTGCGCTACACCGACGCCATCCGCGACGCGACCATCGAGGAATACGGCGCGCCGGTGGCCCGGGCCCAATGGGTCAGCCAGTACGCGTCGCAGTGCTTTGCCAGTTCGGCCGACGCGCTGGCCGGGTATCCGCTCGAATACCGCGCGGGCACGGCCACGGTGCTGCTGGAGCCGGTAGGGGTGTCGGCGCTGATCGCCCCCTGGAACAGCACGGCGGGCACGGTGTGCAGCAAGCTGGCGTCGGCGCTGGCGGCCGGCTGCGCCACGGTCATCAAGCCCAGCGAACTGAGCCCGCTCCAGACCCAGGTGCTCTGCGAGGCGTTGCACGAGGCTGGCCTGCCGCCGGGCGTGTTCAACGTGCTGCTGGGCCGGGGCGGCGACGTGGGCGCGGAAATCTGCGCCAATCCCGCCGTGGCGCGCATCTCGTTCACGGGCTCGACGCAGACCGGCAAGACCATCGCACGGTCGGCCGTGGATACGATGAAGCGCGTCACGCTGGCGCTGTCGGGCAAGTCGGCGTCGATCGTCACGGCCGACGCCGATCTCGCCAGGGTGCTGCCGATGGCGGTCAGCGGCGCCTTCCTGAACAACGGGCAGGCGTGCATGGCAGGTACGCGGCTGCTGGTGCCGCAGGCGCTGATGGGCGAGGTGGTGGAGCGGGTGCAGGCCATCGTCGGCGCCCTCGTGGTGGGCGATCCGCGCGATCCGGCCACCGCCCTCGGGCCGCTGGCGAGCCAGGCCCAGTTCGACCGCGTGCAGCACTTCATCCGGCGTGGCCAGGAACAGGGCGCCGTGCTCGTGGCGGGCGGCGAGGGCAAGCCGGAAGGGCTGCCCGAGCGCCTGGCCGGGGGCTTTTTCGTCAAACCGACCGTGTTCGCGGGCGTGCACAACGACATGGAGATTGCCCGGGAAGAGATTTTCGGCCCGGTGCTGTCGATCATCGGCTATGACACCGAGGACGATGCCGTGGAGATTGCCAATGATTCGCCGTACGGGCTGTTCGGCTATGTGTTCTCCGCCGATGCGCAGCGCGCCCGTGGCATTGCCGAGCGCATGCAGGCCGGCACGATCCTGGTCAACCGCGTCGATCCCGAGGTGCTGGCGCCGTTCGGCGGGGTCCG
Organism: Cupriavidus agavae; assembly: GCF_004217045.1. GTDB lineage: Bacteria > Pseudomonadota > Gammaproteobacteria > Burkholderiales > Burkholderiaceae > Cupriavidus > Cupriavidus agavae. The sequence continues at coordinate 1,525,369 of NZ_SGXM01000001.1, read as the reverse complement.
GCAATCGGGGCTCGGCCGGGAATTTGGCCTGGCGGGGCTGGTGTCATACCTTGAGCCCAAGACGGTGGCGGCGCGCTGAAACTGGCGAAACAGCGAGTGCGCTGGAATCGTCATCGCGCATAGGGGGAGGTAAATCAACGTATAGGGTGGGAGAACTCACGTTCAATGGTGCCCTGGCTCAGCCCATGGTGTCATAGCGCCGAGCTGTCCGGTGAGGCGGCACTCCGGAGAACGTCATGACCATCCAGCCGACCCTGACCAACCTGGCCCACGGCACGCCCCGCGTGGCCGCGCCGACCCCGCCGCCGCCGGCGCCCGTGGCCCGCAGCCTGCTCCAGCGGTGCGGCGCCACGCTGGCCCGCCATGACCGGGCGCGGCTTGGCGCGTCTGCGGTGATCCTGGCGCTGGTTGCCGCGCTGGGCTGGCTCGGGCTGCACAGGCTGATCGCGCACGTGCCGCCTTCCGTGGACCTTGCGCTGCTCCTGCTGCTGGCCTGCGTGATGGGCCTGGCCATCGTCGCGGCGCTCTGCGCCACGCATCTGCTGGCGGTGCAGGCGGCGCTCATGGAGCTGGCGTCCCGGATCGACGATCCACCCGCGCCGGACGAGGCGGGCCAGTTCCTGCCCGTGGAGGGGCCGGCCATCGTTCGCCAACTGGTACAGACGATCAATCTGGCGAAACAACGATGCACCGAGCGCGAGGCGGAATTGCTGGCCGTGCAGGCGTCGTACGCGCACGACCTGCGCACGCCGATGACGCGGCTGATGCTGCGCGCGGAACTGATCGACGAGCCGCTGCTGCGCGGGGCGATCGAGCGCGATCTCGATGAAATGCGCGAGCTTGCCGAAGCCAGCCTGGCCTGCGCGCGGATGCAGGGCAGCGGGCCGCAATCGCTGCGGCAGGTCGATGCCGACCACCTGCTCGATGCGCTGCTCCACAACTACAAGGATGCCGGGCGGCCGATCCCGCTCGACGGCCACATCGGCCAGCAGGTGCTGACCTGCCCGCACGCGCTGCGCCGGATCCTGGTCAACCTGATCGACAACGCGTTGCGCTATGGCTCGAATGTCCGGCTGGCGGTTTACGTGGAGCCGCAGCGGCTGACGCTGGCCGTTCTCGATTCCGGGCCCGGCATCGCGCCGGCCCAGCTCGAGACCGTGTTCCAGCCGTGGTATCGGGCGCCAGAGACCGCCGGACGGGCGCCCGGCAGCGGGCTGGGCCTGGCCATTGCGCGGCGGCTCGCGCAGGCCATCCGCGCGGACCTGCGCCTGGCCAATCGCAGCGAGGGCGGGCTCGAAGCCCGGCTTACGCTGCCGCTCTGAGCGCGGCGGCGCAGTCGCGCACGAGCGTGGGACCGCGATAGATCAGGCCGCTGTAGACCTGCACCAGTTCGGCGCCGGCATCGATCTTGGCGCGCGCACCGGCGCCATCGAAGATGCCGCCCACGCCGATGATCGGCAGGGCGTCGCCGATGACGCGGCGCAGTTCGCGCACCACGCGCGTGGAGGCGTCGAACACCGGCCGGCCGGACAGTCCGCCGGCTTCCTCGGCATGCGGCAGCCCCTTGACCGCGTCGCGCGAGATCGTGGTGTTGGTGGCGATCACGCCATCGATGCGGTGGCGCACCAGCGCGTCGCCGATGTTGCGGATCTGGTCGTCGTCGAGGTCGGGCGCGATCTTCAGCGTGACCGGCACGTAGCGCCTGTGCTGGTCGGCCAGCCGCTGCTGGGCGTCCTTGAGCGTGGCCAGCAGGCTGTCCAGTTCGCTGGCGCCCTGCAGCTGGCGCAGGTTCTTGGTGTTGGGCGACGAGATGTTGACCGTCACATAGCTCGCGTGCGGGTAGACGCGCTCCAGGCAGTACAGGTAGTCGTCGGCCGCGCGTTCGATGGGCGTGTCGGCGTTCTTGCCGATGTTCAGCCCCAGCACGCCGCCCTCGGCCTTCCAGCGCGAGGCCTGCACGTTGCGTACGAAGGCATCGACGCCGCCGTTGTTGAAGCCCATCCGGTTGATCAGCGCGTCGGCCTGCGGCAGGCGGAACATGCGCGGGCGCGGGTTGCCGGGCTGGGCGCGCGGCGTGACCGTGCCCACCTCGATGAAGCCGAAGCCGAAGGCGGCCAGCCCGTCGATATAGGCGCCGTCCTTGTCCAGTCCGGCCGCCAGGCCCACCGGGTTCGGAAAGCGGATGCCCATCACGGTGCGCGGATCGCTGGCGATGCTGTTGCCGATGCAGCCGGCCAGCCCCAGGCGCTGGGCGCGCATCAGGTTGTTGAGCGTGAAATGGTGCGCGTCCTCGGCATCCATCGAGAACAGGGCGGGACGAAACAGGGGGTAGAGCGCGTTGAGCACAGGCGGGGCGCGGCCGGCGGCCGGCGGGAAGTCGGGACCAGGGCGGCATTGTAGCCGCTCCGGGGCCGGCTCCGGCAGGTTGCGCGAGCGCAGGTGGCCGGGCGGCTATTCCTGGGCCGGGCCCGGTGCGCGCGGGGCGGGCTGGGGCGCCACGGGCGGCGCGGCCTCGTCGAACGCGTGCCACTGGTTGCCGGTCAGTATCTGCAGCGGCTGGAAGCGCGCCTTGTAGGCCATCTTGCGGCTCTCGGCGATCCAGTAGCCCAGGTAGAGGTGGGGCAGCCCCAGCTCGCGGGTCTGGGCGATCTGCCAGAGGATGTTGTAGGTGCCGTAGCTGGCCCCTTCGATCAGCGGATCATAGAACGTGTAGACCGACGAAAGCCCGTCGTCCAGGACGTCGATCATGCTCACCATGCGCAGCTTGCCGGCCTCGGCCGACCCGGGCGGCTCGCGGAATTCCACCAGCCGGGAGTTGACGCGGCTCTGCAGCAGGAACTGCTCGTACTGGTCGCGGCTGTCCTGGTCCATGCCGCCACCGGCGTGGCGCATCGACTGGTACTGCAGGTACAGCGCGTAGTGTTCCTCGACATAGGTCAGTGGCGCCACCAGCGCCTGCAGCCCCTGGTGCTGGCGCCACGCGCGGCGCTGGCTGCGGTCCGGATGGAACTGGTCCACCACCACGCGGCACGGCGTGCAGGCGCGGCATTCGTCGCAATAGGGCCGGTACGTGAAGATGCCGCTGCGGCGGAAGCCGGCGCGCACCAGCCGCGAGTAGACATCGGCGTTGATCAGGTGCGCCGGCGTGGCTACCTGCGAGCGCGCCATGCGGCCTTCCAGGTAGCTGCAAGCATACGGCGCCGTCGCATAAAACTGCAGCGCGGATAGCGGGAGTTCCTTCAGCTTGCTCATGACGTCGACGGGGGCGGATCAGTCGCCTGCTCACGGGGTGTGATTGGCAGTCTATCAGACGCCATGGCGGACGGTGTGCCGCCCCGCGGCGCAGGGCGGGGCCATTTTGAGACTCGTCCCATATCCTTCTGCGAAACGGACCTCTAGCATGTGGGGCATCTGGCACATGAAAAGGAGAATGTCATGGTGGGTCTGGCAATGCCGGCGACGGCAGCCGCAGGAGCGGTGGGGGGCGGGCAGGGCGGCGCGCAATGGAACCGGTACGCCAACATGGCTACCGTGCTGGCCGTGGGCCTCGGCGTGGTCGGCTCCATGTTCGGCATGCTGCAGAAGCAGACGGGCATGATTCAGGAGACCGTGCGCATCGAGGTCGGCAAGGCCGTTCGCGAGGAGGTGCGGAAGGTGGTGCCGCAGGTGGTCCGGGAAGAGGTCGAGCGCGTGCTTCCGCAGGCCATCGGACAAGCGATCGCACCGCTGGAAGTCAAGATCGATGAAATGGACAAGCGGCTGACGGGAAAGATCGATGAGGTGGACAAGCGGCTGACGGGCAAGATCGACGAAATGGACAAACGGCTATCTACCCGGCTCGATAACGTGGATCGGCGGCTGGATCGTCTCGATGCCCGCACGGATCGGATCGAGCAGCGGGTCGAGGGCGTCTCGAAGGAGGTCAGTGCGCTGAATGGGCGGGTCGGCAGGCTGGAAGGCCGGCTGGAGCAGCGCCGCTGACGCTCAGGCTGTCCAGCGTGCCAGTGCCGACTTGTCGAAGCGCCACGGGTCGAGGTCGGGCGCCGCGGTGGCCTGCCTGACATGGCCCACGAAATCGGCCCGCGGGATGGGCGCGGCGCCGAGCGAGGCCAGGTGGTCGGTTTCCTGCTGGCAGTCGATCATGGCGACGCCGTGCTGCGACAGGAACCCGCAGAGCGCGGCCAGTGCGATCTTCGAGGCATCGGTACGATGGGCGAACATCGATTCGCCGTAGAACATGCGGCCCAGCGCCACGCCGTAGAGGCCGCCCACCCGTTCGCCCTGGTACCAGGTCTCGACGGAATGGGCGCGCCCCGCGCGGTGCAGCGCGGCGTAGGCCGAGACGATCTCGTCGGTGATCCAGGTGCCAAGCTGGCCGTCGCGCGGCGCCATGGCACAGGCCCGCATCACGGCGACGAAGTTGTCGTCGACGCGGATTTCCCAGTCGGGGTCGCGCAGCACGCGGCGCAGGGTCTTGCGGAAGGAAACCGAGATCTTCAGGGCGTCGGGCGCCAGCACCATGCGCGGATCGGTGCTCCACCACAGCACGGGCTGCCCGTCGGAATACCAGGGGAAGATGCCTTGCCGGTACGCCAGCAGCAGCCGTTGCGGGGTCAGGTCGCGGCTGGCGGCGAGCAGTCCCGGGGCATCGCTGGCGGCTCCCAGCGCGTGCTCGACTGGCGGAAACGGGTCTTGCGGGTCAAGCCAGGTGATCATGCGCAGGCTGTTCGGAGCGCGGCCGTGGCCGTCAGGGCGTGACCGTGGCGCGGCTGGTCAGCGGCCGCATTGGCTTGTCGATATCGAGGGTGTGCAGACGGAAATCGCCGGCGGCGATCCGCCCGGAGGCGCGGTCGGCAAAGAAGCTGCGCAGCGTGTGGATGACGGTGGGGAAGGCCAGGTCGTCCCACGGCACGTCGGCTTCGGTGACCAGCTTGACCTCGAGGCTTTCCTCGCCCGGCGCGATGTCGAGGTCCTGCAGTCTGGCCAGGTAGAACAGGTGGACCTGATGGACGTGCGGCACATTCAGCATCGAGAACAACTCGCCCACCTCCACGCGGGCGCCGGCTTCTTCAAGCGTCTCGCGCGCGGCGGCCTGGGCCGTGGTCTCGCCTACTTCCATGAAGCCGGCGGGCAGCGTCCAGAAGCCGTAGCGGGGCTCGATGGCGCGCTTGCAGATCAGGATCTTGTCTTCCCAGACCGGGATGGTACCCACCACGTTGCGGGGATTCACGTAATGGATCGTGCCGCAGCCGTCGCAAACGCTGCGCGGACGATTGTCACCTTGGGGCACGCGCAGCACCACCGCATGACCACAGTTCGAGCAGAATTTCATGGAGGAGCGTCCGGGAAGAATGGCGCCAAGTGTAACACCGGCCCCGTCCCGTCGCTCCTATGTGCCCATGTGGGAAAACCCCTGCGCGGCTGCCTTATCGGCCGCTTCCCGGAGCGCCCGTGCCGGTGCCGGGCGTGCCGGTGCCCATGCCGGGCGTACCGGTACCCATGCTGCCGCTGGTGCCCATGCCGGTGCCCGGTGCCGTGCCGCCGGTCGAGGATGACGAGCCCGGCGTGGTGCGCTGTTGCGAACTGCCGGCATCGTTGCCGCTGCGCGTGTTGCCGCGCCGGGTTCCGTCCGTGTTGCGTCCCGAATCGTGGATCGAGCCGGTAGCCGTACCGTCGGAGCGCGGCGAGGCGCCCGTGGCACTGCCCGGTTTGGTCGAGGTCGGCCCCGGATTGGTACTCGTGCCCGGCGCGCCGCCGCTGACGCCGGTGCCGGCGCTACCGCCGCCCGCGCCACCGCCTGCACCACCGGCTCCGCCGCCACCCGAACCTTGTGCCAGAACGGCGCCGCTTGCCAGCATCGTGCAGGCGGCCAGGATTGCCATGGTCTTTTGCATCGTCATTTCAATTCTCCTTTCAGGGACTGAAGAAACATTGCGTAGGAGCCTGTAGGTCTGCAAAAGTCGTTCCGCCCCGAAACGGTGGCGCCAGGTGCCTCATGAGGCATGCGGATTGAAGAATGCGCAGGGGCTGGCTGCAGAAATTGCGGGTGGGGAGGCAGGGAGGGGCGCGCGAGGCGGGAGCCGGAAAACAAAAAACCCGCCTGAGTTGGCGGGTTTGTCGTAGCGATACTGCGTTCGATCGGTTGGTTGCGGGGGCAGGACTTGAACCTGCGACCTTCGGGTTATGAGCCCGACGAGCTGCCAACTGCTCCACCCCGCGTCCGTCGAAGAAGATGATTATAGGCAATGTGTTGGCGCAATGCAACAGAAACTTTGCCTCGTCATCAAATGGACGTGAAACCCGTGTCCATAGTCGTTGGAGCGCTGTGGGCAACGGTGGGTTCAGGCTGATTGCGGACTTTCGCTTGTGCGATGCGGCGAGGTTCGCCAGGGGGCACTCTCGAACTCGAAGCTGTCGCGTTGCTGCAAGTCGTCGCGCTGCCAGATCACGCGATCGTGGCGGACGGTCAGCATCCACGTGGTGGTGGCCAGCGGCTGGGGCGATGCGAACGCAAGTGGCGTGAGGACCGCACCGCAGACACCAGGCTCGGCGGGCGCGGTATCGCGGACGGAGCGGTAGCGGATCAGGCCGATGCGGGCCTCGCGTGCGGTGCGGGCAAAAGCCTGGCAGGCATCGTAGTGGTCCGGATCGGTCCAGCTCGCGGCGTCCTGGTCGAACGGCGGGGCGTCGAGCGCCACGCCTTCGGTACGGATGCCAACCTGGAACAGGGTCTGCGCGCGGGCGTCGATGCGGGGCAACGCGGGGCAGTCTTCGAGGAAGCGCCAGCGCCGGTAGCCCAATTCGGTGCAGGCGGTGCGCACGGTCAGCGCGCCGTAGAACACGCCGGGGTCCTGCCCGCCCCGGAAGCGCGAACCCCATTCGGTGGGTGGATAGCGGAACGGCGTAAACATCAGGTAGTGGAGGTGGCGCGCGTCGGGCGGAATGGCTGGCTTGCCGGCGTCGAGTACGGCTTCGAGCGCTGCCTGTTCGTCGAGGGTGTCCACCAGCGGCATGGTCGAGACCACATGCTGGGCCTCGACGGCCCGCCAGAGCGCGAGCGCGAACGGCTTGCGCTCAGATGCGACCGCGGGTGGCGTCCAGGTAGTGAACGACACGGACGAGTCCTTCGGTGGTGCGGATCAGTTCGAGCGGCTTGCCGCCGAGCGCGAGGTTGTCATGTGTCAGCCACAGCCGCGCTTGCTCGTCATGGCCCAGGATGGCGTCGAGCGAGCGGAACAGGCGTACGAACAGCACGGCAAACTCCCATTCCTTGCGATGCACGTCGAGTACGTAGCCGCCCGAAGCCATGCGCGATACCGAAGCGGTACTGATGCCCAGCACGCTGGCCACGATGGCCTGGCTGATGCCCAGGAAGCCGGCCGCGCGCATGACGGCCTTGGTCAGCGTCACGCCGGGGTCGGGGCTGCCGCCGGGTCCTGCCTCCGGAATCTGCCTCGATTGCATTCGCTCTGCTCCTGTTTCTTGAGAAACATTATAGGAAGCAGGTTTCAGAAGGGAAGGCGGTTTTTCCGGGCGTCGGCGCCAGGGGCCACCCTCAATAGGTTTCGATGTGCAACCGTCCCTCGGCGCGCAGGGCCGCTTCAAGATCGTTCCAGTGCAGTCCGGCGCCTTCGCAGACATCCGCGAACGCCTGCAGCACGCCTTCCTCCATGCCCTTGAGCCCGCAGATATAGACGTGGCCGTGCGGGTCGCCAAGCAGCGCCGCCACGCTGGGGGCGGCCTCGCGGATGGCATCCTGCACATAGCGCCGGGGCACGTCGGGGTCACGCGAGAACGCGAAGTGGATGTCGAGGAAATCCTCCGGCAGCTTCAGCAGCGGCCCGAAGTAGGGCAGTTCCCGGCGATTGCGGGCGCCGAAGAACAACTGGCGCCGGCCGGTGAAGTGCTCCATGTTGCGGCGCATCCGCTCGGTCATGGCGCGCATCGGCGCCGAACCGGTACCGGTGCAGACCATCATCACGCTGGCCTGGCCATGGTTTGGCATCAGGAAGGTGCTGCCGAACGGCCCCACTACCTGCACGGTCTCGCCCTTGGCCAGATCGCAGAGGAAGTTCGACGCCACGCCGCGCACCGGATTGCCGTCGTGGTCGGTCTCCACGCGCTTCACGGTCAGGGCCAGGTTGTTGTAGCCGGGGCGCTCGCCATCGCGCGGGCTGGCCACCGAGTACATGCGGATGTAGTGCGGCTTGCCCGAGGCATCGGTGCCGGGCGGCACGATGCCGATGGCCTGGCCTTCGAGGACGGGAAAGAACTGGTTGCCGAAGTCGAGCACGATGTGGTGGATATCGCTCGACGCATCGGCCTCGGTCAGCCGGTAGTTGCCGGCCACGGTGGCGGTAGCCGGCTCGCGCAGGCCGTGCAGGTTCACGTAGGGGTGTGCCGCCGACCACGGCGCGCGGGCCGAGGTGTGGCGGCTGGTTTCCACCTGCTGCACCGTGGGCTGGCCCGGAAGCTGGGCCGCGGCCTCCAGGGCCTGGCCGGCGGCCGCGGCGGCGTCGATGCTGGCCTCGGACGGCGGCGCCTCGGCCGGCAGTTCGTCCCACAGCAGCTGGGCCTCGATCGGGTAGGCGTCGGCCTTGAGCACGGTGCGCCAGTTGTCGATGGCGCCCGTGGGGCACGGCGACAGGCAGGCGCCGCAGGCGTTGCAGACATCGGCCTTGACCACGTAGTTGCGGTCGTCGTGGGTGATGGCGTCGATCGGGCAGGTGTCTTCGCAGGTGTTGCAGCGAATGCAGATCTCCGGATCGATCAGGTGTTGCTTGATGAGGTCGGCGGCGCCCATGGCTGGCAATCGGTGAGGCGGTGGGTCGGTGGCTCAGTTGAACCGGACGTACTCGAAATCCACCGGCTGGCGGTTGATGCCGATGGCCGGCGGCGCGATCCAGTTGGCGAACTTGCCCGGCGCCACCACGCGGCCCATCAGCGAGGCCACGAAGCGGCGGTCGTCGTCGGTGGCCAGCCAGCGCGATTCGTTGGCGTTCCACTCGGCCTCGCTGACGACCTGGCCCTCCGGCGACACGCGCAGGTTGGCCAGCGTGCCGATACGGCGGTTGAACGCCTTGTGCGGCACGGTCAGGCGGAAGTCGATGCCGGCCTTCTCGATCACCTTGTTCCAGCGCGCCACGCCGCCCATCGAGTCCTTGATGTAGTCGTCGCGCAGTACCTCGTTGAGCGCGTTGAGCATCGGTACCTCGCGCTCGCCGAGCTTGCCGTCGGCCACTTCGAGGATGCGGTAGACGTCGCCCTTGAGCACGTGGTCGTCGGTGCGCTTGCCTTCCTCGAAGCGGCCCTTGAGGCCGGCGCTGTAGAACGTGGCCGCATTCGACGACTGGTCGGCGCCGAACAGGTCGATCGTCACGCTGTAATGGAAATTCAGGTAGCGCTGGATGGTCTCCAGATCGATCACCCCGGCGGCGCGGACTTCGGCCGGGTCGCGGATATCGCGCTCGCGCATCACCTCGCAGGTGCGCTGGATCACGCGCGACACGCCCGATTCGCCCACGAACATGTGGTGCGCCTCTTCGGTCAGCATGAAGCGCGTGGTCCGCGCCAGTGGGTCGAAGCCCGATTCGGCCAGCGCGCAGAGCTGGAACTTGCCGTCGCGGTCGGTGAAGTAGGTGAACATGAAGAACGCCAGCCAGTCCGGCGTGCGCTCGTTGAACGCGCCCAGGATGCGCGGGTTGTCCTCGTCGCCGGAGCGGCGGCCCAGCAGTGCCTCGGCTTCTTCGCGGCCGTCGCGGCCGAAGTAGCGGTGCAGCAGGTAGACCATCGCCCACAGGTGGCGGCCTTCCTCGACATTGACCTGGAACAGGTTGCGCAGGTCGTAGAGCGACGGGGCGGTCAGGCCCAGGTGCCGCTGCTGCTCCACGGACGCCGGTTCGGTATCGCCCTGCGTCACGATGATGCGGCGCAGGTTGGCGCGATGCTCGCCCGGCACCTCCTGCCACGCGGCCTCGCCCTTGTGCTCGCCAAAGTGGATGCGGCGCTCGGCGTCGGCCGGCTGCAGGAAGATGCCCCAGCGGTAGTCGGGCATCTTCACATGGTCGAAATGGGCCCAGCCCGAAGGATCGACCGACACGGCCGTGCGCAGGTAGACGTCATGATGGTGCGAGCCATCGGGGCCCATGTCCTGCCACCAGTCGAGGAATGCCGGCTGCCAGTGCTCCAGCGCGCGCTGCAGGGCGCGGTCGCCGGACAGGTTGACGTTGTTCGGGATCTTCTGGCTGTAGTCGATGCTCATGGGGTCTCCTCTTATATATATATATAGGGGGCAGGGCCGGGTCAGACGCGGTCCCAGTCGAAGCGGGGCTTGTTGCCCGTGCCGAATACCTTGAGGGCCCCGTGCTCGCCTACCGCGTTGGGGCGGTTGAAGATCCAGTTCTGCCAGGCCGTGAGGCGGCCGAAGATGCGGGTTTCCATGGTCTCGTGGCCGCCGAAGCGCAGGTTGGCCTCCAGGCCGGTCAGCGCGTCGGGCGACAGGCTCGCGCGTTCCTCGAGTGCAATGCGGATCTCGTCGTTCCAGTCGATATCGTCCGGCGCCATCGTGACCAGCCCCAGCGCCTCGGCCTGCGCGCCGTCGAGCGGCTGGCCGATGTGTTCGCGCACGGCGCCGATGGCCTGCGCGTCCTCGTAGAACCGGGCGGCGAGGCGGGTCAGGCCGTTCGGCATCGGATATCGGCCAAAATTAGCGGCGTGGACGTGTACGGTGGGCGTCTCGTCGGCCACATCGGAGACCTGTAGCATGTAGCTGCGGTCCGCGGCCAGCGCCAGTTCCAGCAGCGTGCCGGCGAAGCACGAACCGGGCTCGATCAGCGCGAACAGGCTGCGCGACGAGACATCGAGCCGCGCCAGCGTCCGGCGCAGCATGCCCACGGTCTCGCGCACGAACCAGTGGCCGGCGTGGGCCTCGATCAGGTCGTCGGCGGCCAGCACTTTGCCGGCGTCGCCCTCGGTCTTCAGGACCCACATGCCGATATCGAGGTGGTTGGCGCGCAGTGTCAGGATCGCGTCATCGAGTTCGCGCGCCATCCGCAGCGGCCACCACTGGGCGCCGGCATCGAGGATCGCGGGCAGGTCGGCAGGCTGGGTGCCCGACGGGGCGGAAACCGTGATCGTGGCCTGGCGGCTGCCGGTGTCGAGATCGACCCGGACCGTACTGTACTGGTAGCCGCCATCGCCGGCTTCGCGGGCCAGCGGGGTCAGCCTGACGCCGGCGGCATCGGCGGGGCGGTCGCTCTGCGCCGCCAGCGCCTGCGCCCGCTCGCGCACGTGCTCGGCGAAGGCGGCCGGCTTGACCACCTCGTCCACCAGGCGCCAGTCGCGGGCACGCTGGCCGCGCACGCCTTCGGTGGTCAGGCAGAAGATGTCGGCGTGGTCGCGCCGCACGCGGCGCTTGTCTGTGACGCGCGTCAGGCCACCGGTGCCGGGCAATACGCCGAGCAGGGGCACCTCGGGCAGGCTGACGGCCGACGAGCGGTCGTCCACCAGCACGATCTCGTCGCAGGCCAGCGCCAGTTCGTATCCGCCACCGGCCGTGGTGCCGTTGCAGGCGGCGATGAACTTGATGCCCGAATGGCGGCTGGCGTCCTCGATGCCGTTGCGGGTCTCGTTGGTGAACTTGCAGAAGTTCACCTTCCAGGCGTGGCTGGACTTGCCGAGCATGAAGATATTGGCCCCCGAGCAGAAGATGCGGTCGCGGGCGCTGGTGATCACGACCGTGCGGACTTCGGGATGCTCGAATCGGATGCGTTGCAGCGCATCGTGCAGTTCGATGTCCACGCCCAGATCGTAGGAGTTCAGCTTCAGCGCGTAGCCGGGCCGCAGGCCGCCTTCCTCGTCGACATCCATCGCCAGCGTGGCAACCGGTCCGTCAAAAGTGAGTTTCCAGTGGCGGTAGTGCGCGGGATCGCGCTCAAAGGTCACGGGGGCGGGCGCGGCGAGATCCGTCGGCATGGGGGCGTCTCCTTCAGTGCACTATAGTGCTGTATCTTTGTTGATGCAATATAGTGCATCGATGCGGGCAGTGCAAGGCCGGTGGAACCCCTACGCCGGGGAGGCGCAGGTCAGTGGGCGACGGGCAGCAGTGCGCGAAGGGCGGTGAGCGAGGTGGCGGCGTCCTGGCCGCTGGTGTCGATCGAGACGTCGGCGCGCGAGTAGAGCGGCGTGCGGGCCTGCAGGATGCGGCGCAGGTCGGCCATGGCCTCGCGGTTGCCCTCCATCGGACGCATGTCGCCCTGGGCCACCACGCGCGCCATGTGTTCCTCGGGGGAGGTCTTGACCCAGACCGTGAAGCAGCGCGCCAGCAGCAGGTTGAACGTGGCCGGTTCCGACACCAGGCTGCCTGGCGTGGCCAGCACCATTGCGTCGTGCTCGCGCAGCACACGGTCGAGCGCGCGGTTTTCGTAGCGGCGGTAGGCTGCCTGGCCGTACAGCGAGTGGATTTCGGACAGGCTCGCGCCGGCTTCGCGTTCGATCACCGTGTTCAGTTCGACGAACGGCATGCCTTCGGCGGCGGCGAGCGCACGCCCGATGGTGGACTTGCCGGCCCCGCGCAGGCCGATCAGTGCAATGCGCCGGTGCCGCGCGTCGCGCGATTCGGCCGGTGAGAGGGCATGCCGCGCGGCCTCGCGCACGCGGGCCAGATCGGCGGCAGGCAGCTGCGCGAGCCATTGCACCAGTTGCGAGAACTCGGTCGCGCGTTGGCCGGGCTGGCCCGACGCATCGAGCTGGCCGTCCACTTCGGCAAGCACCACCGGCAGCGGTACGTCGAGCGCCGCCGCCACCTGGCGCAGCAGCAGCACCGACGCATTGCCGGTGCCGGTCTCCAGATTGGCGAGGTAGCGTTCGGACACCTCGGCGCCCCGCGCCAGATCCTTGCGCGACATGCCGCGCGCGGCCCGCAGCGAGCGGATGCGCTCGCCAAGCTGCGTCAGGTAGGGATCGCGCTCGCCGGCGCCGCGTGGCTCGGCGCGGTGGTCCGCAGTCAGGATCGAGTCAGGGTCTCGGCGCATGCTGGATTCGGTTACGGATGATCGGTGTCACGGGGCGCGCGCATTATAAGGGGCACCGGCGGCCGTCAAAGGCATACCTTCGGTTATATAGTGCATACCCTTGCTTGCATAATAGTCGATGTGAAATAAAATGCATCGCATATCCGGCGGCGGCCCTGCCAGCTGTCGGGACAAGAAGACAAACTGCTGACAGCCATGCGGGCCGCATTTGGACTTTTTACGACCCGGCTGGCCAGAGGAGTGGAGACATGACGCCCCCAACCCCCGCTGCCGCCGGCGCCGGTTCGTCCGGCGCTGCCGTGCAGGCGCTGCCCGCGCGCTACAACGCCGCCGACGATCTGCTCTCGCGCAACCTTCAGGCCGGGCGCGGCGCCAAGCCGGCCTATATCGATGACGGCGGCGCCATCACCTATGCCGAACTCGACACGCGCAGCCGGCGTTTTGCTGGGGCGCTGCGCCAGTCGGGCTACCGCCGCGAGGAGCGCGTGCTGCTGTGCGCGCTCGACACCATCGACTTCCCCGTGGTCTTTCTGGGCTGCCTGCTGGCCGGCGTGGTGCCGGTGGCGGTCAACACGCTGCTGACCGCCGACGACTACGCGTACATGCTGGAGCACAGCGGCGCGCGCGCCGTGGTGGTGTCCGCGCCGCTGCGGCCGATGATGCTGGCCGCCATCGACAAGGCCGCCATGGCCCCGGCGTTGATCGTGGCCGCCCCCCATGCCGGCGCCGGAGACGGGCCGGACACCGTGGCCGGCATGGTTGCCGCCGCCGCGCCGCTGGCGCAGGCCGTGGCGAGCGGTCCGGACGACATCGCTTTCTGGCTGTATTCGTCGGGCTCGACGGGCCGGCCCAAGGGCACGGTGCATACCCACGGCAACCTGTTCCACACCGCTGACCTGTACGCCCGGCAGGTGCTTGGCATCCGCGCGGACGACGTGGTTTTCTCGGCGGCCAAGCTGTTCTTTGCCTATGGGCTGGGCAATGCACTGACCTTCCCGATGTCGGTGGGCGCCACGACGGTGCTGATGGCCGAACGCCCCACGCCGCAGGCGGTGTTCCAGCGGCTGACCGCGCACCGGCCCACGGTGTTCTGCGGCGTGCCGACCCTGTTCGCCGGCATGCTGGCCGCCGCCGACCTGCCGGCCCGCGACGGCGTGGCGCTGCGGGTCTGCACCTCGGCCGGCGAGGCACTGCCGCGCGATATCGGCGACCGCTTCCTGGCGCATTTCGGCTGCGACATCCTCGACGGCATCGGCTCCACCGAGATGCTGCATATCTTCCTGTCGAACCGGCCCGGCGAGGTGCGCTACGGCACCACGGGCAAGCCGGTGCCGGGCTATGAACTGAAGCTGCTCGACGAGCAAGGCCAGCCCTGCGCGGCCGGCGAGATCGGCGACCTCTATATCAAGGGGCCCTCGGCCGCGCTGATGTACTGGTGCAACCGCGACAAGAGCCGCGATACCTTCGTGGGCGCCTGGACGCGCAGCGGCGACAAGTACGTGTGCGATGCCGACGGCTACTACACCTACGCGGGCCGCAGCGACGACATGCTCAAGGTGGGCGGCATCTACGTCTCGCCGTTCGAGGTGGAGGCGGCGCTGTCGCAGCATCCGGCCGTGCTGGAGGCCGCCGTGATCGGCGTGGCCGACGCCGACGAGCTGGTCAAGCCCAAGGCGTTCGTGGTGCTGCGGCCGGGCCAGCAATGGCACGATGGCATGGCGGGGGAACTGCAGGCCTTCGTCAAGTCGAAGCTGGCGCCGTACAAGTATCCGCGCCAGATCGAATGCGTGGCGGAACTGCCTAAGACGGCCACGGGCAAGATCCAGCGGTTCCGGCTGCGCCAGCGCGAGGAAGCGGCACGGGCGGTGTGAGGTGGGCGCGGGGTGGGCAAGGCAAGGTGACGACATGAGCAGCGAGGCAGTACGGATTCCGTTCGACGGGCGCCAGATCGAGATCGAATACCAATGGCTGCGGCCCGAGCGCGTGCGGCGGCCGCTGGCGGTGTTCCTCCACGAGGGGCTGGGCTCGGTCAGCATGTGGCGCGATTTTCCGCGCAAGCTGTGCGAGGCCGGCGATTTCCGCGGGCTGGTTTTTTCAAGATACGGCTATGGAGGATCGACGCCCCGGCCGCATGACGAGAAGTGGGGCGTCGATTTCATGCACCGCCAGGCGCGCGAGGCACTGCCGGCGCTGTTCGCGGCACTCGATATCGGTCCCGGCCGCCGCCACGGCAAGCCCTGGCTGCTGGGCCACAGCGACGGCGGCTCGATCGCGCTGATCCACGCGGCGAGCTTTCCCGATGCCGTGGACGGCGTGACCGTGCTGGCCCCGCATATCGTCGTGGAGGACCTGTCGGTGCGCAGCATCGCCGTCACGCGCGAGACCTACCTGACCACCGACCTGCGCGCCAGGCTGGCACGCCATCACCACGACGTGGATTCGGCGTTCTGGGGCTGGAACGATATCTGGCTCGATCCGGCCTTCCGCGCCTTCGACCTGCGCCCGCTGCTCGACAACCTGCGTTGCCCGGTGCTGGCGGTGCAGGGCGAGGAAGACGAGTACGGCACGATGGCCCAGATCGAGGGTATCCATCGATATGCCCCGCAAACGGTGCTGCTTAAACTCGCGCGCTGTGGGCATTCGCCGCACCGCGACCAGGCCGGTGCATTGACGGCGGCCACCGTGGCGTTTATAAACACACATACTTCAATCCTAAAATAATTGGTGCGGCCGGCTCCCGGCTCCCGGCTCCCGGCTCCCGGCTCCCGGGTCTCACCGGGGCCGACCGCCGCGCCCGGGCTTCAGACCACCAGGAGGAGATTCCATGCACCGCAATGCCTCGCGCAGGCCGCCCCACGCTCGTCCCTTGTCGGCACGGTTGTCCCTTTGGCTCGGCGCCGCCGCGCTGCTCGCGGCGGGCACGGGGGCCGTCGCCCAGACCGCCGCCCCGGCGGCAGCGCCTGCGGGCGGCAAGGTCAAGGTGGGTTTCATGCTGCCCTACACGGGCACCTACGCGGCGCTGGGCACGGCCATCGAGAACGGCTTCCGGATGTACGTGCAGCAGCAGGGCGGCAAGCTGGGCGGACGCGACGTGGAGTATTTCAAGGTCGACGATGAATCGGATCCGGCCAAGGCTCCCGAGAACGCCACCAAGCTGATCAAGCGCGACCAGGTGGATGTGGTGGTGGGCACCGTGCACTCGGGCGTGCAGATGGGCATCGTCAAGGTGGCCAAGGAAAACAACACGCTGCTGATCATCCCGAACGCCGGCGCCGACGAGGCCACCGGCCCGCTGTGCGGCCCCAACATCTTCCGCTCGTCGTTCTCGAACTGGCAGCCCGGTTACGCGATGGGCCAGGTGGTGGCCGAGCGCGGCATGAAGAAGGTGGTCACGCTGACCTGGAAGTACGCGGCCGGCGAGCAGTCGGTCAAGGGCTTCAAGGAGGCGTTCGAGGCCAAGGGCGGCAAGGTGGTCAAGGAACTGAGCGTGCCATTCCCGAACGTCGAGTTCCAGGCGCTGATCACCGAGGTGGCGTCGCTCAAGCCGGACGCCGTATTCGTGTTCTTCGCCGGCGGCGGGGCGGTCAAGTTCGTCAAGGACTGGCAGGCGGCCGGGCTCAAGGACAAGATTCCGCTGTATGGTTCGGGCTTCCTGACCGACGGCACGCTCGAAGCGCAGGGCGCGGCAGCCCAGGGGCTGGAAACCACGCTGCACTACGCCGACGGCCTGACCAACGCCCGCGACAAGGCGTTCCGCCTCGACTACGCCAAGCTCTACAAGCTGCAGCCCGATGTCTACGCGGTGCAGGGCTACGACGCCGCCCAGCTGCTGGCGGCCGGGGCCAACGCCGTGAAGGGCGACATGACGCGCAAGCCCGAGGTCATCAAGGCGATGGAGGCGGCCCGCGTGGACAGCCCGCGCGGCACCTTCACGCTGTCGAAGGCGCACAACCCGGTGCAGGATTTCTACCTGCGCAAGGTGGACGGCCGCGAGAACAAGGTCAGCAGCGTGGCCGTGAAGGCGCTGGCCGATCCGGCGCGCGGCTGCCGCCTGTGACCGGTCCCGTCATGCCTTTTGTGCCCCGGTAGCCCGCATGGACCTCGTCTCTTTCCTGATCCAGTGCCTGAACAGCGTGCAGTACGGGCTGCTGCTGTTCCTGGTGGCCAGCGGGCTGACGCTGATCTTCGGCATCATGGGCGTGATCAACCTCGCCCATGGCAGCTTCTACATGCTGGGCGCCTACCTGGCGTTCACGCTGGCCAGCCTGACCGGCAACCTGTTCATCGCGCTGCCGCTCGGCATCGTGCTGGCGGTGGCCTTTGGCTACGTGCTCGAATGGGCGTTCTTCAGCTACCTGTACCAGCGCGACCACCTGCAGCAGGTGCTGATGACCTACGGCCTGATCCTGGTCTTCGAGGAACTGCGCAGCATCCTGGTGGGCGACGACGTGCACGGCGTGCCCGTGCCAGAACTGCTGGCCGGGTCGCTGCCCATCGGCAATGACATGACCTATCCGGTCTACCGGCTGTTCATCTCGGCGGTCTGCCTGCTGGTGGCCGGCGCGATGTACTACGTGATCCGCCGCACGCGGGTGGGCATGATGATCCGCGCCGGCGCCACCAACCGCGAGATGGTGCAGTCGCTCGGCGTCAACGTGAACGTGCTGTACCGCTTTGTCTTCGCGCTGGGCGTGGCGCTGGCGGTGCTGGCCGGGATGATCGCCGCGCCGGTGTCGTCGGTCTATCCGGGCATGGGCGGGCAGGTGCTGATCATCTGCTTCGTGGTGGTGGTGATCGGTGGCATCGGCTCGGTCAAGGGCGCGCTCGTGGCATCGCTGCTGATCGGCTTTGTCGACACCTTCGGCAAGGTGTTCTGGCAGGACGCCGCCGGCGTGCTGGTCTACGTGCTGATGGCGGTGGTGCTGCTGTGGAAGCCGCAGGGGTTGTTCAAGGCGGGGTAGGGCGAAGTCGTACCGATTGTTTGCTGATTGTTTTCTCCCCTCTCCCGCAGTGCGGGAGAGGGGAGCGCATAACCGAGCTAGATGGACATGCAACCCAACACCGAAACCCCGCCGCCACTCGAAGTCCGCCGCCCCACGTGGCTGGCCGCCGCCGGCTGGGTCATCGCGCTGGCGCTGCTCTGTGCCGCGCCGCTGGTGCTGACCGCCGACAGCCACAAGTACTACGTCGAGCTGCTCAGCAAGGTGATGATCATGGCGATCTTCGCGCTGTCGCTGCAACTGCTGATCGGCTACACCGGGCTGGTCAGCCTGGGCCATGCCGCCTACTTTGCGATGGCGGCCTATGCCACGGCCATGCTGGCGCCCCAGGGCGGCGCCGGCAACGGCTGGCTGCTGCTGCTCGGCGCGATGGGCGCGGCGGGGCTGCTGGCGCTGGTGGTGGGGGCGCTGGTGCTGCGCACGCGCGGCATCTACTTCATCATGGTGACGCTGGCCTTCGCGCAGATGGTGTATTTCGTGTTCCACGACACCAAGATCGCCGGGGGCAGCGACGGCACCTATATCTACTTCCGGCCCGAGTTCGGGCTGTTCTCGGAACAGCCGCTGACCGTCAACGAACCGGTGCAGTTCTACTGGCTGGTGCTGGCGGCGCTGGTGCTGACCGTGGCCGTGCTGGCGCTGCTGCTGCGCTCGCGCTTCGGCCATGCGCTGGTGGGCATCCGGCACAACGAGCAGCGCATGCGGGCGGCCGGCTATGCCACGTACCGCTACCAGCTGGGCGCCTTCGTGGCCGGCGGCATGCTGGCGGGGCTGGCCGGCTTTCTCTACGCGATCCAGTTCGGTTTCGTGAATCCGGAAATCGCCTCGTGGCACCAGTCGGGCAACGCGATGCTGATGGTGATCCTGGGCGGCGTCGGCAGCCTGGCCGGCGCGGTGCTGGGCGCGTTCTCGTTCGTACTGCTGGCCGAATGGTTCGGCGCACTGACCAAGCACTGGCAACTGCTGATGGGCGGCTTCATCATCGCCGCCGTGGCGCTGCTGCCGCGCGGGCTGGTCAGCGTGCCGGCCGTGTTGCGCCATCGCGCGCCCCGCCACGCCCGCACGGCCGCCGAGGCTTCCGAGGCCGCCACCCACAGCCGCGAGGCCGCATGACCACCGCACCCGTACCCGTGATGCAGGCCCATGGCGTGACGCGCCGCTTTGGCGGGCTGACCGCCGTCAACCGGGTGGACCTGTCGCTGCATCTGCACGAGATCCATGCCGTGATCGGCACCAACGGCGCCGGCAAGTCGACGCTGATCAACCTGATGTCCGGCGAACTGCCGCCCAGCGAGGGGCGGCTGGACCTGCAGGGCCAGGACGTCACCGGCTGGGCGCAGCCCCGGCTGGCGCGCCAGGGCGTGGGGCGCAGCTATCAGCGCAACAATATCTTCCTGCCGCTGACCGTGCGCGAGAACTGCCGGCTGGCGGCGCAATCGCGCGCCCAGCGGGCGTGGCGCATCTGGGAGCCGGCGCAGGGCTGCCGCACCAGCCAGGCGCTGGCCGACGAGGCGCTGGAGCGCGCAGGGCTGGCCCGCCACGCCAACCGCGTGGCCAGCGAATTGGCGCACGGGCAGAAACGCCAGCTCGAAGTGGCGATGTGCCTGGCCACCGAGCCCGTGGCGCTGCTGCTGGACGAACCGCTGGCCGGCATGGGCGCCGAGGAATCAGCGCGCATGCTCGATCTGCTGCGCGGCCTGCGCGACGGCCACGCGATCCTTCTGGTCGAGCACGACATGGAAGCCGTCTTCGCCGTGGCCGACCGCATCACGGTGATGGTCAACGGCAGCGTCATCGCCTCGGGCGATCCGGCCGCGATCCGTGCCAACCGCGAGGTACAGCTGGCCTACCTGGGCGAGGAGGAGCCGGCATGAGCGCCGCCGCGATCATCGACATTGCCGGCGTCAACGCCTGGTATGGCTCCAGCCACGTGCTGCGCGGCATCGACTTCCGCGTTGGCGAGGGCGAGACCGTGGGCTTGCTGGGCCGCAACGGCATGGGCAAGAGCACGCTGCTGCGGACCATCCTGGGCCACGTGCGCGAGCGCGAGGGCGCGATCCACGTGGCCGGGCGCGACATGTCGCGCGCGAAACCCCACGAGGTGGCCCGGCTGGGCGTGGCCTACGTGCCCGAGGGACGTGGCATTTTTCCGAATCTGACTGTGCGCGAGAACCTGCTGATGGCGGCGCGCGCCGGCTGCAACGGCCGCCGGGACTGGGACGAGGGCAGGGTACTCGACCTGTTCCCGCGCCTGAAGGAACGGCTGGGCCACGGCGGCCAGCAACTGTCGGGCGGCGAGCAGCAGATGCTGTCGATCGGCCGGGCGCTGATGACCAACCCCGACTGCCTGATCCTCGACGAAGCCACCGAGGGCCTGGCGCCGAAAATCGTCCATGAGATCTGGAACGTGATTGCCACGGTGCGCGGCACCGGTATCGCCAGCATCGTGGTGGATCGCAACTACCGGGCGGTGCTGGCCCATGCCGAGCGGGTGGTGGTGCTCGAAAAGGGGCTGGTGGCCATGTCCGGCGCGGCCGCCGAGCTGGCCGCGGCGCCGGCGGCGCTGGACCGCTACCTCGGCGTCTGAGCATGCGCGTGCGGAACGCGGTTAACCGGATGTGATGCATTCGCCATGTCTGTCGTACCCATGCAACGGGTGCGGCCGCCCCTCGGCGCGCCGCCCGACGCATCGGTCCTTGACCCGCTCCCGCTTCTTTCCCATGCTTGTTCGGTCACGCCGCCGCCTGCGCGCCGCTGCCCGGGAATTTCAACAGTGGTCGTCGCAGGGCACTTCCTCTAGAATGCGCGCGTTTGTGCAACGCAATAGAAATTGAGAAGGCCAACGCGCCCCATCGGGGACCGGCGCCGCCTGCGTGAGTAGAATTGTGCGCGTAAAGTCATATTGACGCGCTGAGGACGCAGGCCGGTCCACCTGACCCAAATCCATGACCACCCAGTCCACAACCAGCCATTATTTCGTCGAGAGTCCGAGCACGCGTGCACTGATGATCGGCGCGATCGGCGTCGTCTTCGGCGACATCGGCACCAGCCCCCTGTACGCGCTCAAGGAATGCTTCAGCAAGGACCACGGCATTCCGTTCAGCCCCGAAGCGGTACTCGGCATCATCTCGCTGCTGTTCTGGGCGATGATCGTCGTGGTGTCGATCAAGTACGTGCTGTTCGTGATGCGCGCCGACAATAACGGCGAGGGCGGGGTACTGGCGCTGATGGCCCTGGCGCAGCGCACGGCGGCGCCGCGCTCGCGCATGGCGAAGATCATCATGATGTCGGCCATCTTCGGCGCCTGCATGTTCTATGGCGATGCGGTCATCACGCCGGCCATTTCGGTGTTGTCGGCCGTGGAGGGGCTGGAGATTGCCGCGCCGGGGCTGTCGCATTTCGTGATCCCGATCACGGTGTCGATCCTCTGCGTGCTGTTCGTGATCCAGCGCCATGGCACGGCCGCCGTGGGCAAGCTGTTCGGGCCGATCATGGTGGCGTGGTTCCTGGCGCTGGGCGCGCTGGGCATCTACAACCTGATGCAGTCGCCGGACATCCTCAAGGCCATCAACCCCTGGTACGGCATCTCGTTCCTGCTCGACCACTCGCTGCAGGCGTTCATCGTGCTTGGCAGCGTGTTCCTGGTGCTGACCGGCGCCGAGGCGCTCTACATCGACATGGGCCACTTCGGCGCCCGGCCCATCCGGTACGGCTGGTTCGTGCTGGTCATGCCGTGCCTGATGCTGAACTATTTCGGGCAGGGCGCGATGCTGCTCGGCAATCCCGGCGCGATTGCCAATCCGTTCTTCCTGATGGTGCCAGAACTGTTGCAATTGCCGATGGTGCTGCTGGCCACGGCCGCCACGGTCATCGCCTCGCAGGCCGTGATCTCGGGCGCGTTCTCGCTGACCAGCCAGGCGATCCAGCTCGGCTTCCTGCCGCGCATGCGCATCCGCTACACCTCGGCGGCCGAAATCGGCCAGATCTACCTGCCGGTGATCAACTGGGCGCTGCTGGTGCTGGTGATTGCCGTGGTGCTGTCGTTCCGCAAGTCCGAGAACCTGGCGGCGGCCTACGGCATTGCCGTGACCACCACGATGCTGATCACCACCTTCCTGGCCGTGATCGTGATGCGCCGCTTCTGGAAGTGGAACCGGGTGCTGGTCATGGTGCTGGGCGCCACTTTCCTGATCGTCGACCTGTCGTTCTTCTCGGCCAACCTGCTCAAGGTGGCCGAGGGCGGCTGGTTCCCGCTGCTGATGGGCTCCACGGCGTTCTTCCTGCTGATGACGTGGCACAGCGGCCGCAAGCTGCTGCGTGCGCGCAGCCTGGAGGACGGCATTCCGCTGGAGCCGTTCATCGCCGGCCTGCTGGCGCATCCGCCGCATCGCGTGGAGGGTACGGCCGTGTTCCTGACCGGTAATACCGAGTCGGTGCCGGTGTCGCTGCTGCACAACCTCAAGCACAACCGGGTGCTGCACGAGCGCGTGGTGTTCCTGTGCTTTGTCACGCGCGACATCCCGTACGTGGATGACGACCACCGCCTGACCTGCAAGGATCTCGGCGGCGGCGTGTTCATCCTGGAGTCGGAATACGGCTTCAAGGAGACCCCGGACGTGCAGCGCGTGCTGGACCTCGCCCAGCGCAAGCTCGACATGCACTTCGAACTGATGGAGACGTCGTTCTTCATCGCCCGGGAATCGGTGATTCCGTCGAAGCTGCCGGGCATGTCGATGTGGCGCGAGAACCTGTTCGCCTGGATGCACCAGAACGGCGCCAAGCCGTCAGACTTCTTCTCGATCCCGGCCAACCGGGTGGTGGAGCTGGGGACGAAGGTGGAAATTTGATGTAAAAAACCCCGCGATTGCGGGGTTTTTTACTTTGTTCCCGCTGTGCGGGAGAGGGGAGCACCCCGTCAGCGGAAGTAGATTTACCGTTTCAGCTTGGCAAACGCAGCCGCCATTGCGCCCTGGGTTTCCGGCTGGCGCTGGTTGCCACCACCACGGTTGCCACCACCGCTGCGCGGGCCCCTGTCGCCGGAGCGCTCGCCTCCGCCCACGCGGGCCGCCGTCTGCCCCGGCTCGTCGTCCAGGCGCATCGTCAGGCCGATCCGGTTGCGCTTGACGTCCACTTCCATCACCTTGACCTTGACGATCTGGCCGGCCTTGACCACCTCGTGCGCGTCCTTGACGAACTTGGTCGAGAGCGCCGAGATATGGACCAGCCCGTCCTGGTGCACGCCGATGTCGACAAACGCGCCAAACGCGGCCACGTTGGTGACCACGCCTTCCAGGATCATGCCCGGCTGCAGGTCCTTCACGTCTTCCACGCCTTCCTGGAAGGTCGCGGTCTTGAACTCGGGGCGCGGGTCGCGGCCCGGCTTTTCAAGTTCGGTGAGAATGTCGCGCACGGTCGGCAGGCCGAACTTGTCGTCGGCGAACTGCTGGGCCGACACGCCGCGCAGCGCCTCGCGGTTGCCCATCACGTCGGGCAGGCCCTTCTTGATGTGCTCCAGGATCTTCTGCACCACGGGGTAGGCTTCCGGGTGCACCGACGAGCGGTCCAGCGGGTTGTCGCCGGTGTTGATGCGCAGGAAGCCGGCCGCCTGCTCGAACGTCTTGTCGCCCAGGCGCGGCACCTTCTTCAGCGCATCGCGGTTCGGGAACGCGCCATTGGCATCGCGGAAATCGACGATGTTGCGCGCCAGCACCGAGTTCAGGCCCGACACCCGCGCCAGCAGCGGCGCCGAGGCGGTATTGACGTCCACGCCCACGGCATTCACGCAGTCTTCCACCACGGCGTCCAGCGCACGCGCCAGCTCGCGCTGGTTCACGTCGTGCTGGTACTGGCCCACGCCGATCGATTTCGGATCGATCTTGACCAGTTCGGCCAGCGGGTCCTGCAGCCGGCGTGCGATCGACACCGCACCGCGCAGCGACACGTCCAGGTCCGGAAACTCCTTGGCGGCCAGTTCCGATGCCGAGTACACCGACGCGCCGGCCTCGCTGACAACGATCTTGGTCAGCTTCAGTTCGGGCAGGTTCTTCATCAGGTCCTGCACGAGCTTGTCGGTCTCGCGGCTGGCGGTGCCGTTGCCGATCGAGCACAGCGCCACGTTGTGCTGCTCGGCCAGCCGGGCCAGCGTGGCCAGCGAGCCGTTCCAGTCGCGGCGCGGCTCGTGCGGGTAGATCGTGGCCGTTTCCAGCAGCTTGCCGGTGTGGTCCACCACGGCGATCTTGCAGCCGGTGCGGATGCCCGGGTCGATGCCCATCACGGACTTGGGGCCGGCCGGCGCGGCCAGCAGCAGTTCATGCAGGTTGCGGCCGAAGACCTTGATGGCCTCGCCCTCGGCGGTTTCGCGCAACTGGGTCAGCAGTTCGGTTTCGATATGCGGCTGCACCTTGACGCGCCAGCACCAGCGGCACACGTCGGCCAGCCACTTGTCGGCCGGGCGGTTGCGGTTCTCGATGCCGACATGGCGCGCGATCATGCCTTCGCACGGGTGGGGCACCATGGCGTCCTGTTCCTCGCCCAGGCCCAGCTTGACCATCAGCACACCCGCGTTGCGGCCGCGGAACAGCGCCAGCGCGCGGTGCGACGGCACCGTGCGGATCGTCTCGCTGTACTGGTAGTAGTCGCGGAACTTCTCTTCCTCGGCGGTTTCCTTGCCTTCCATGACCGACGACGACACCAGGCCGTTGGTCCACAGGTGTTCGCGCAGCTTGCCCAGCAGCTCGGCGGTTTCGCCGAATTGCTCGGAGAGGATGTCGCGGGCGCCGTCGAGCGCAGCCTTCACGTCGGGCACGCCGCCGTCGGCGGTCGGGTTGCCGTTGACGTACTTCGCCGCCTCGGCCTGCGGGTCGAGCGTGGGGTCGGCCAGCAGCGCCTGGGCCAGCGGCTCCAGGCCGCATTCGCGGGCAATCTGGGCGCGCGTGCGGCGCTTGGGCTTGTACGGGAGGTACAGATCCTCGAGCGTCTGCTTGGTCTCGGCGGCCTCGATGGCGGCGCGCAGTTCGTCGGTCAGCTTGCCCTGTTCCTCGATCGAGGCCAGGATCGTGGCGCGGCGGTCTTCCATGTCGCGCAGGTACAGCAGTCGTTCTTCGAGATTGCGCAGCTGGGTGTCGTCCAGGTTGCCCGTGACTTCCTTGCGGTAGCGGGCGATGAACGGCACCGTGGCGCCTTCGTCCAGCAGGCCGACGGCGGCGGCCACCTGGCGGGGTTGCACAGACAGTTCGGCCGCGATCAGCGACACAATCTTTTGCAGGACGGAAGCAGGCAGATTGGACATCGAAAAAACGAGTCAGTCGAAAGCGGGGCATTGTGCCACAAGCCCGGCGCCGTTCCGGTGACGGGAAGACACCTTTTACGGCGCCTTTTCGCCGGGCGGCCGCATGTCCGCCCGGCAGGGCGGCCCGAAGTGGTGCCGGATGCTAGAATCGCGCCATGATCGTCAAGCCCCCTGCGGCCGTCATGGCTCACCCGGTTTCCCTCACGTTCTCCGCCCTTGCGCTGGCTGCGCTGCTGCTGGCCGCGCCGCCGCGCGCCGCGCATGCGCAGGCGCCGGCACCCGCCACCGCGGCTGCGGCCGCTGCCCCGGCCGTGGTGCCGCAGGGCGGTGCCCCGCGCGACTTCCAGGCCGAGCGCAAGGCCATCGAGGATTCGCGCAGCTGGACCCGCTACCGCTTCGCCGTGGCCGAGCGCGAGTGCTACGGCAAGTTCCTGGTCAACAGCTGCATCGAGAAGGCCAAGGACCAGCAGCGCACGGAGTTGCATGTGCTGCGCGCCAGGGAGCTGGAAGTCGGCGATGCCGAGCGCGCTTTCCGGGCCGCCGAGCGTGACCGCTCCCAGGCCATTCGCCGCGCCGAGTTCGAGGCGGGCCAGCCGGGCCGGGCCGCCAACGAGCAGGCCAGCCGCGACGCCTACGACCGCAAGCAGCAGGAGCAGGCCGTGCGCGATGCGCAGGCCGGCGCCCAGGCGCCGGAGCGCGCGGCCAATGCCGCCGCCTACCAGAAGAAGCAGGACGATTTCGACGCCCGTCTGCAGGAGGCCCGCGAGAAGGGCGCCGACCAGGCACGCCAGCGGCAGGAGAACGTCAAGGCTTACCAGCAGAAGCAGCAGGACGCGGCGCAGCGCCAGAAGGACCTGGAAGAACGCCGTGCCAAGGCCGAGGAAAAGAAGTCCGAGGGGCAGGGGTCGAAGCAGCCCAGCCCGTTCGGCTTCTGACGCCCGGCGGGTCGCGCGGGACGCCTGGCGCGCCCGCGCAGCAGGAAGGCATCATGGATGAACATCTGAATACGCTGGAGCGGCAGGTCATCGAATTGCAGATCGAACACCGCGATCTCGACTTCCTGATCGGTCGCCTGTCCGAAGATCCCACGCACGACGAACTGCAGCTGCGCCGGCTCAAGAAACGCCGCCTCAAGCTGAAGGACGCCATCACGCTGCTGCAGCTGCATATCGAGCCCGACGTTCCGGCCTGATGCAGCAGGCGGCCGGGCGCCCGCCGTACCGCCGCCGTACCCGGCCAGCGTCGCTCCCGGCGCACCCGGCCAGCCACACAGAAGACACCCCACCTTGTCCCAGCCCGATCTCCTCTCCGAACACGCCCACGCGCCCGAGTCCGCTGCCGAACATGGCGGGGCGGACCCGCAGCCGGTAGCGGCGGCCCCCGCCAGCGAGCTGGCTGCCCAGCAGGCGCAACTGGCGACGATGTTCGCGGAGACCGGCACGCTGGCCACCGCCATCCCCGGCTACCGGCCGCGTGCCTCGCAGCGCAAGATGGCCGAGGCCGTGGCCGACGCCATCGCGCAGAACGAATCGGTGATCGTCGAGGCCGGCACCGGCACCGGCAAGACCTTTGCCTATCTGGTGCCGGCGATGCTGTGGGGCGGCAAGGTGATCCTGTCCACGGGCACCAAGAACCTGCAGGACCAGTTGTTCCTGCGCGACATCCCCACCGTGCGCCACGCGCTGAATGTGCCGGTGTCGGTGGCGCTGCTCAAGGGGCGCGCCAACTACCTGTGCCACTACCACCTGGAGCGCGCGCAGGCCAACGGCCGGCTGGCGTCGAAGCAGGACGCGGCCTGGCTGCGCGACATCGCCAAGTTCGCCAAGACCACGGCCACCGGCGACAAGGCCGAACTGGCCGCCGTGCCCGAGAACGCGCCGGTCTGGCAGATGGTGACCTCAACGCGCGACAACTGCCTGGGCAGCGAGTGCCCGCAGTACAAGGAATGCTTCGTGATGCGGGCGCGCAAGGAGGCGCAGCAGGCAGACGTGGTGGTGGTCAACCACCACCTGTTCTTCGCCGATGTGGTGCTGCGCGATACCGGCATGGCGGAACTGCTGCCGGCCGCCAACACGGTGATTTTCGACGAAGCCCACCAGTTGCCCGAGACGGCCACGCTGTTCTTCGGCGAGACGCTTTCGACCAGCCAACTGCTGGAGCTGGCGCGCGATACCGTGGCCGAGGGCCTGTCGCACGCCCGTGACGCCGTGGACTGGGTGGCGCTGGGCGCACCGCTGGAGCGCGCCGCCCGCGACCTGCGGCTGGCCTTCGGCCGCGACAACATGCGCCTGGCGCTGGGCCAGATCGAGGCCGATCCGCGCATGCGCGAACCGTTCCAGGAAACACTCGACGCGCTGGACACCGCCTTGTCGGATTTCGTCGAGGCGCTGGAATCTCAGGCCGAGCGCGCCGAAACGCTGGAGCAGTGCCACCGCCGCGCCGTGGAACTGGCGCAGCGCCTGGCGGCGTGGCGCGACGACCGCGTGGCCACCGCCGTGCCACCGCAAGCCCCGGCCGCCCAGGAGGGTGCTGACGGGACCGATGCCGCGGCATCCACGGCACCCGCGGCACCCGAACCGCTGCAACTCGGCCCCGACACCGTGCGCTGGGTCGAGGTCTTCTCGCAGACCGTGCAACTGCACCGCACGCCGCTGTCGATCGCGCCGATCTTCACGCGCCAGCGCGCCGGCCATCCGCGCGCCTGGATCTTCACGTCGGCCACGCTGTCGGTGAAGGGCAACTTCACGCACTACGCCGCGCAGCTCGGGCTCGACAAGGACCGCTCGCTGACGCTGCCGAGCCCGTTCGACTACGCGAAGCAGGGCCTGCTCTACGTGCCGCGCGACATGCCGCCGCCCAACTCGCCCCAATTCACCGAAGCGGTGGTGGAAAAGGCGCTGCCGCTGATCGAGGCCGCCGGCGGGCGGACCTTCCTGCTCTGCACCACGCTGCGCGCCGTGCAGAAGGCCTCGGACATGCTCTACGACCTGTTCGCGGCGCGCGGCTTGAACCTGCCACTGCTGGTGCAGGGCCAGGCCAGCCGTACCGAGCTGCTCGATCGCTTCCGCCAGCTCGGCAACGCCGTGCTGGTGGGCAGCCAGAGTTTCTGGGAGGGCGTGGATGTGCGCGGTGAGGCGCTCTCGCTGGTCATCATCGACAAGCTGCCGTTCGCGCCGCCCGACGATCCGGTGCTGGCCGCGCGCATGGAGGTGCTGCAGAAGAAGGGCCTGAGCCCGTTTGCCGTGCACCAGCTGCCGCACGCCGTGATCACGCTGAAACAGGGCGCGGGGCGCCTGATCCGGTCGGAGTCGGACCGTGGCGTTCTTGTGATCTGCGACACCCGGCTCGTGGAGAAACCCTACGGCCGCCAGATCTGGCAGAGCCTGCCGCCGTTTACGCGCACGCGCGAGTCCGAAACGGTGGTCCGCTTCCTGGAAGGGCTGAACGGCAGTTCGGCAGCGTCTGCGGAACTGCCCCAAGCGGATGCGGGCGCCAGCGGCGACGCTAGTTGAGTCCGTTGCGCGACGCGTACTGGCAGAGCGCCGCGTCGCTGTCCAGGCCGAGCTTGATCATGGCATTGCGCTTGTGGGTGCTGATGGTCTTGATGCTGCGATGGAGCACGCCCGCAATGCTCGTCACGCTAAGGCCGCTGGCGTAGAGCCGCACCACCTCCAGCTCGCTGGGGCTGAGCACGCGGGTCGGCTGTTGGGCGAAGACGTTGCGGTCGAAGCGCTCCAGCTCGCGGCGGATCGACTTGCAGAGGTAGATTCGTTCGTTCATTACTTCCTTGATGGCCAGCGGCAGTTCGCTCATGTTGCCGCCTTTGCCGAGGATGCCCCGTACGCCCTCCTGCAGCATGCTCCCGACCAGCCCCGGATTGGCCAGCGCCGTGAGCACGATCACGCGTACCTGCGGAAAGCGCCGCCGGATCATGCCGAGCATGACCAGCCCGTCGGCGCAGCGCTCGTCGGGCATGTGGAAGTCCGTGACGAGCACGTCGCAGGGGTGTTCCTGCAAGACCGTCAGCAGGGCCTCGGGATTGGCCGCTTCACCGACGATCTCGCAATTGGTTTTCCCGCCCAGCAATGCCCGCAGGCCAGTAATGATCAGAGTGTGGTCGTCGGCGAGGATGATGCGGGTCACAGTGGGTATTGCAATAACAAGGATGTTGCGGGAAAGACCACGGCACAGCAGTGCCGCATCCCGAGAATACACGCGAAAACCTGTGATGCGCTGACATAAGAATTCACCGCAAAGAATAGGATAAATCCGATGGTGACCAGTGGGTCGCCGTCGTTACGATCCGCCTGTTTCTTTTCACCTGACAGGCGGTCTATGAGCGGAAGGCGGCGGCCGGATGGCCCGGGCGGACGGTACTGCACTGGCGTGGCGCGCATGCTCGCCATGCTGCTGGCAGCGCTTGCCCTGCACGGCTGCATGCTGGCGCCGGGCATGCGTGGCGCGCTGTCGTTCGCATCGACAGCCTCTGATTCCGCGGAAGCCGGCGATCCTGCCGCCGACCCCTCCGGCGCACCCGGCGCACCCGGCGTCACCGCGATCTCCTGGGACCTCGTCAACACGCTTCAGGCCCATGCCGGGGCGCCCCCGGCCGACCTCGGCGCGCTGCTGGCGCGCCCCGGCCCGTACCAGATCGGCGCGGCCGACATCCTCTCCATCGTCGTCTGGGACCACCCCGAGCTGATGTTTCCCCACCAGACCTATTCGGTAGGCATCGGCTACGATGCGCCCGGCTACGGCGGTGCCTCGACCGTGCCGGGCTACGTGGTCGACCGGGCCGGCGAGATCCAGTTTCCCTATGCGGGCCGCGTCAGGGTAGCGGGCATGACGGTGGGCGAGGCGCGCGACGAACTGACGCGCCGCATCGGCCGGGTGATCGCGCAGCCGCAGGTGACGGTGCGGGTGCTGGCCTACCGCAGCCAGCGGGTCTACCTCGATGGCGAGGTCAGGACGCCGGGGCCGCAATACATCGACGACGTGCCGATGACGCTGGTGGAGGCGCTGAACCGGGCCGGCGGTGTACATGCCGAGCGCGGCGACAGCAGCCGCATCACGCTACACCGCGACGGCCGGCGCTGGGACATCGACTTGCCGGCACTGCTGCGGGCGGGGCAGGACCCTGCCGGCATCGGCCTGCGCAGCGGCGACATCGTGCGGGTGGCGCAGCGCGAGGACAGCAAGGTTTTCGTGCTCGGCGAAGTGCACAAGCCGTCCGTGGTGCTGCCGCGCAACGGCCGGCTGAGCCTCAACGAGGCGCTGGGCGAAGCCGGCGGCGTCAATCCGATGACCAGCGATCCGCAGCATATCTACGTGGTGCGCAAGCACGAGACGGGCGGCCCGGAAGTGTTTCATCTGGACGCCCGCTCGCCGGTGGCGCTGGCGCTGGCGGAGGGCTTCCCGCTGAAGCCGCGCGACGTGGTGTTCGTCGATGCCGGCGACATCACGCGCTGGGCCCGGGTCGTCAACCAGCTGATTCCGAGCGCCCAGTATCTGAACTCGACCGCCAGCGTCCTCAAATGATCGGCGCCATTCTTGTCGTCTGCATCGGCAACATCTGCCGCAGCCCCATGGCCGAGGGGCTCATGCGCGAGGCACTGCCGGGGCGGCGGGTGTGGTCGGCCGGTCTTGAAGCCATTCCCGGCGCGCCGGCCGATGCGCTGGCGGCGGCAGTCTGCGCGGAAAGGGGCCTCGATCTGTCCGCACACCGCGCGCAGCGACTGACGCTGGCGCATCTGATGCGGGCCGATCTCGTGCTCGTCATGGACGCGGTCCAGAAATCGGCGATCCAGCAACTGTACCTGCCGGGCTCCGGCAAGGTCTTCCTGATCGATCAGCACGGCGGGCCCGGCGTGCCGGACCCTTACGGCCACCCCCGGTCCGCCTTCGAGCGTGCCTTGGCCCAGATCCGGCAAGGCGTGCGCGAGTGGACCGCCCGCATCGGATCGCTGCACTAGAGGCGGCCGGATTCCCGAGCTGCCGACCCGACCCCCATCAAGAACTTCCATCCCGCGATTCCGATGACATCTGCCGCTGCCAGAGCGCCCGCTGCGCGCGACGAGGTAACGCTGCTACACCTGTTCGACGTGCTGAGCCGCCACCGTCGCCTGGTGGTGGCCATGGTGCTGGCCGGATTGTTGGCCGGGATGGCCTTCATGCTGCTGGTGCGGCCCACGTGGCAGGCCGACATGCTGATCCAGCTTGACGACGCGGGCACGGCCGCCACCACGCTGGGCCTGCCCGCCGACATGGCAAACCTGTTCGACGTGAAAACCACCGCCGCCGCCGAGGCGCAGATCCTCGCGTCGCGGCGCGTGCTGGCCGGCGCGGTGACCCGCCTGCGGCTGCACATCGAGGTGCTGCCGGGCCGCTGGGCCGCGCTCGGGGTGCTGCGCGGCTGGCTGGGCGAGCGGGTGGACGAGGTGGTGGTCGAGGCGTTCGACGTGCCGGCGCCGTTCGAAGGCGAGGCGTTCCGGCTGACGGTGCTGCCGGACGGCCGGCACTGGCGCCTCGACGGACCGGGCCTCGGCATCCCGGTGACGGCCGCCATGGGCGTGGAACATGCGATGGAAACCGTGGATGGGCCCTGGCGGATCAAGGTGATCGATCGCGGCGCGGCGCCCGGCGCGCAGTTCACGGTCACGCGGCGCTCGCGGCTCAGCATGGTGGCGGCCACGCGCGACCAGTTCAACGTGCAGGAGAAGGTGCGGCAGTCCGGCGTGCTCGTGGCAACGCTGCGGGGCACCGACCGCGCCCTCGTGACGGCGCTGCTGCGCGAGATCGGCGACCAGTACGTGCGCCAGAGCATCGAACAGCGCTCGGCCGAGGCGGCCCAGTCCCTGCTGTTTCTCGACCGCCAGTTGCCGGACCTCAAGCGCCAGCTGGAGGCCGCGCAGGAGCGCTACACGTCGATGACCGAGCGGCACGGCATTGCCGACCTCGCCGAAGAGGCGCGCCTGGCGCTCAAGGCCGCCGCCGAGGCCCGCACCCAGTTGCTGTGGCTGACGCAGAAGCGCGAGGAACTGGTGACGCGTTTCACGCGCCACCACGCCAGCGTGACCGCCATCGACCGGCAGATGGACGCCGTGCGGCGCCAGTTGCAGCAGGTGGAGGGCAACGTGCGCGGCCTGCCGGCGCTGCAGCGGCAGGTGGCCGAACTCACACTCGACGTGCGCGTGGCCACCGACCTCTACATGGCGCTGCTGGGCAGCGCGCAGCAGCTCGAACTCGTGAAGGCCGGGCAGGTGGCCGGCGCCCGTGTGGTGGACATGGCCGAAGCGGGCGAGACGCCGATCGCGCCCAAATGGCCGCTGGCGCTCGGCATGGGCCTGCTGGGCGGCCTGGTGCTGGGCGCGGGGCTGGCATTCGCCCGCGACTGGTTTGCCGGCGGCGTTTGCGAACCGGAGGAAATCGAGGCCGCGCTTGGCGTCAGCGTGCTGGCGATGGTGCCGCGCACGGAGCGGCAGCGGGCGCTCGACGTGCAGATCAGCCGTGGCGAGGGCGGGGGCCTGTTGTCAGGGGTCGCCCCGGACGATCCCGCCGTGGAAAGCCTGCGCAGCCTGCGGACCGCGCTGCGCCTGACGCGCCTGAACCAGCAGCGCCGCGTGGTGCTGGTCACCGGCTCGGAGCCGGGCTCGGGCAAGTCGTTCATCGCCACCAATCTGGCGGCGTTGCTCGGGGCCGATGGCCTGCGCGTACTGCTGGTGGACATCGACACCCACTGCGGGCGCGTCCATGAGGCATTCCGGCTGCCAGCCGCGCCGGGAACCTGCGAGGTCGTGGACGGCGCGCTCTCGCTCGATGCCGCCGTGCATCGCGGCGTGGCGCCGGGCCTCGACGTACTGACCCAGGGCCAGGCGCCGGGCGACGGGGTGGAGCCGTTCGCGGGCGGCCGCCTCGCGGAATTCCTGGCGCAGGCGCGTTTCAGCTACGACGCCGTGGTGATCGACGCCCCGCCGGTGCAGGCCAACACCAACGCGGTGCTGTTTGCCCGCAACGCGGACCTCGTCCTGCTGGTGGCACGGGACGGCCATTCGCGCATGGGCGATCTGCGCGAGTCGGTACGGCGCCTGCGCCTGTGCGGCATCGAACTGGACTGCGCGGTGCTCAATGGGGTGACGCCCCGCCTGGGACGCTACGGCGGGCGCTTCGGCGCCTACGGCACCTATGGGTACGGCGGCTACGGCCGCTACGGTGCCGGCGGCCGACCGCCGGGGCGCCTGGGCGCGTGGTCGGCAAGATTAAGAAGTCTCTGGCGCGGAGGGCGCCGACAATGACAGTGACAGTGAATCCAGACACGAAGGGCCAACTGCGGGTGGCGCTGGTGGCCGAGGCAGTGAGCGGCGGGGTGGCCATGCATGTGGCCGACCTGATCCGGGGGCTTTCCGCGGGAGGGGTGGCGGCGCATCTCGTGGTGCCGGCCGGAGAGCGGCTCGACCGCTCCATCTTCGACGACAGCGTGCTCGACCGGTGCGCCAGTATCGGGCAGGTGCCGATGCCGCACCGCATCGGCTGGCGCGATCCGCTGGCGTGGCTGGCCGTGTACCGGCAACTGTTGCGCATCCGGCCCGATATCGTCCACAGCCACAGTTCCAAGGCCGGCGTGCTGGCGCGTTGCTGCCGGGGGCCGTGGCGGCAGGTCTACACGCCCCACGCGCTCTACACGCTGAACCCGGCGCTGTCGCCGTTGCGGCGGCGCGTGATCGGGGGCATCGAACGGCTGCTCGGCAACCATGCCTGCGACCGGCTGGTGGCGGTCTCAGGCGCCGAAGCCAGCCATGCCCATGAGGCGCTGCGCATCGCACGGCAGCGCATCACCACGATCCCCAACGGCGTACCGAGCTTCGATACACTGCCGCGCGCCGAGGCTCGCCGGACGCTGGGGATCGATCCTGACCGCTTCGTGGTGGGATTCATCGGCCGGCTGGTGTACCAGAAAGGGCTCGACCGCCTGATAGGCGTGGCCGACCTGCTGCGTGGCCGGCTTGGCTGTCCGGCGCAGATTGCGGTAATCGGGCAGGGCGATTTCGCGGCCGTGGCGGGATGCCCGGCCGACGCCGTACCGCCCAACGTGCGGCTGGTGGGCGCCGTGGCACAGGCGCGGCGCTATCTCGGCGCCTTCGACGCGCTGCTGCTGCCCAGCCGCTACGAGGGCCTGCCATACGTCTATCTCGAAGCCATGCAGGCCGGCGTGCCGATTGTCACCACGGCGGTGGCGGGCGCGAGCGAACTGGTCGATGCCGAAGAGATCGGCCTCGTGGTGACCAATACCGACGATCCATGGCCGCTGGCCTCGGCGCTGGCACGCGTCCATGACGATGCCGCGTTGCGCGAGCGCCTGCGGCGGAACTGCGCGGCGGCAGCCCAGCGCCATTCGGTCGAGGCAATGGTGCACCGGGTCATGCGGCTCTACCACGATCTGATGGCGCCCCGGCGCCAGGGGACGATGCAATGAGCCGCAGCCGTGTGACCCTGCTGCACGCCTACAGCCGCCGCAATTCCGGCGACGGGCTGCTCGTCGACATTTCCGCGCGCCTGATCCGCGAGGCGCTGGGCGGGCAGGCCGAGATCACGCTGGTGGCCTCTGACCCGCAGTCTTTTGCCGACTTCGGCCGGGTGGTGCCTGCCCCCGTGATCGCCAGCGCGGGCTGGCGCCGGCTGTGGACCTGCGGTGCCACGCTGGCGGCGATTCCCACCGCAGACGTGCGGGCGCTGCGGCGCCTGCTGGGTGGCTCCGACCTGATCGTCGGGGTCGGCGGCGGGTACCTGCGTGCGCGCACCGACATCGAGGCGTTGAAGCTGCACGCCGGGCATATGGTCCAGTTGGGCGCGGCGGCGGAGTCCGGCGTGCCGGCGGTCTATCTGCCGCAGAGCATCGGGCCGGCGCTGGCGGCGTTCGGACCGTTGGCGGCGGGGCTGTCCGGCGCGCTGGCGCACCATCTGGGCGGGTTGCACCGGGTCCATGTGCGCGATGGCCGGTCGCTGGAGTGGCTGGCGCGACTTGGCAACGTCCGGCGCGCGCCGGACCTCGCCGTGCTCGCGCTGGGAAACCAGCTGGCGTCGGCGACGCCGGACGCCACCCCGACAACGGTGCGGCACGTGGCGATGGTGCTGCGCGAGGCCCCGGCATGGGGCGCCGCGCGCCGGCAGGAGTACCGCGCCCAGACCCGCCGGCTGATCGACCTGCTCGGGCGCGAATGCCGCATCAGCTTCGCCGTGCAGAGCGCCGTGCGCGGCAATGACGACGCGCGGTACTACCGCAGCCTCGGCATCGAGCCGGCTGGCACGCTGCGCGATCTGCTGCGCAACGACCGCCCGGACGCCGTGGTGTCGGTGCGGCTGCACGGTGCCTTGGAATCCGTGCTGGCCGGCGTGCCGGCGTTCCACCTGAGCTATGAGCGCAAGGGTTTCGGCGCCTATGAAGACCTTGGCCTGCCGGAGTGGGTGGCCAATGCAAACGATTTCGATCCGCTGGCCGTGCTGCAAACCGTGCTCGCGCCGGGTGCCGCCGATGCCTTCCATCGGAGCTTGCGGCGACGGACGGCGCATCACCAGGCGGCCTGGGGCGAGCTGGTCGACACCCTGCGCCATGCCCGCGATGTGAGCGGTGGCGGTCACGCAAGGAGGGCAGGACCATGCTGATCCGGCTCGCGCTGCGGGCCGTGGCACTGGCCGCCAAGTTCGCGCTGACGCTGGCCATCGCGCGGGTGCTCGGCGGTGCCGCGATGGCCGAGTATGGACTGGCGCTGGCCGCCGCGGTCATCGGCACGAAGCTGCTCGGGCTCGGGTACAGCGCCGAGATGAACCGGCGGCTTGCCAGCGGGCCCGGGCCGGCGGTACGCGAGGCAATCCGGCTGCAACGGATCTATGGCATGGCGTACGCGGTGGTCTGCCTTGCCATCCTCGCGCTGGTGCCGGCGGGCTGGCTGCCGGCCAGCGCGGCCGTGGTGCTTGCGCTGCTGGTAGTGAGCGAGCATCAGGCCTATGAGGTCAACAGCTACCTGTTCGCACTGCATCGCACGCGGGCTGCGTCGTGGCTGCTGTTCGTGCGCACGGGCCTGTGGGCCGTGGCGGCGATGGCCGGGCTGGCGGCGGGCGTGGTGACGTCGATGGTCGAAGTGCTGGGCCTGTGGGTGGCGGCCAATCTGGGCGTGATCGCCCACGGCTGGTGGGTCATCGCCCGGGAAGCCGACGCGGCGCCCCCGGTCCGCGCACGCGAAGCGGCGTTGCCGCTGGCCGTGATCTGGAGGGCGGGGGCCAGCTTCTATCTGGCCGCCGTCTTGCTGTCAGGCACGCAGTACGCCGAGCGCTTCATCGCCTCGGCGTGGCTCGACGCGGTGGCCGTGGGCCAGTACGTCTTCCTGTGGGCCATTGCCAATGCCGTGCAGACGTTGGCTCAGGCGGGGCTGGTGGCAACGGCTGGCCCTGCCTTGGCGCGCACGGCCAGCCAGGCGCCGGGGCGCTTCGCGGGGCTGCTCGCGCGCCAGTCTGTGAGCCTGCTGGCCACCACGGTGGTCATGGCTGTGGGACTGTTCCTGCTGCTCGACCCGGTACTGGCGCTGGCGAACGGGCACGCCAGCGCCGCCGACCGCATCGTTTTCGCGGTCCTGCTGGGCTCGTTTGTGCTGCGGGCGTTGGCGGATTTGCTATGGGTATCGGCGATTGCGCTCGAACTGCGCGGCTTCCTGCTGTGCGGCTTCCTGCCGGTGGTGCTGGCTGGCGTGCCGGTAAGCTGGCTGCTGATCGCCGGGCACGGCATGCTCGGGGCGGCGTCGGCGCATTTGGTGCTCAGCGCGGCCGTGCTGGCGTGGCTGGCGATTGCCATTGCCTGGAGATTGCGCTGTCCCGCAGCGCCTGACAGCGAATGCGCCACGGCATGACGGGACGGCGTCGATGCGCAGCCTGAGCGTGGGCCCGGCGTTGAGCGCCGGCGTGACCCGTACCGTGGCTGCCGGTGCCATCGCGTCGTACGGGCTG
This sequence comes from Cupriavidus agavae, assembly GCF_004217045.1. Classification (GTDB taxonomy): domain Bacteria; phylum Pseudomonadota; class Gammaproteobacteria; order Burkholderiales; family Burkholderiaceae; genus Cupriavidus; species Cupriavidus agavae. Next base: position 1,488,059 of record NZ_SGXM01000001.1, on the reverse strand, counting down.
GTGTACCTCAACGCGCGACGGCTGCTGCCCGATACGATCTTCCGGGACGCCGAGAAGATCGAGCAACAGATGGCGGGCGCCGACACCTACGCCGGCAGTTCGTTCGACGTGGCGGGCCAGCTGTTCACGGCGATCGGGGCGGGACTCGATCCGTTCGTGATGGGCATTGGCGCGTGGCTGCTGTGGTTCCTGTACCGCGACGCCCGGCGTCCGGGGCTGATGGCGGCGGCCACGCTGCTTGGCGTGGCGTGCGTGTTCTTCAACCTGTTCGTGGCGAGCAAGGATACGCTGGTGGTGGCGATGGCGCTCTTGGTGGCCACGGGCGCCCGTCAGGGTCGGCCGATACGCATGTGGCTGGCGCTGCTGCTGCCCTACACGGCCTATGCCGTCCTGTTGCGGCCTTATTACGCGCTGATCCTCGGTCTGGCCTTGGCCCTGTACCTGCTGACGCGGCTCGGACCGCGCCGGCGCATCGTGGCGCTGGGCGTGGCTCTGCTGGCGCTGATGCTGGTGCCTCCCGCGATACTGCACACGCTGCAGGTTGCCCGGGATCTGGCGGTGCAGTATCTGCAGTTCCAGTCACCGTATGGTGCGCGCACGAGCTTCCTGAATCCGTATCCGCTCGACTCCCTGCCGGGCTTCATCGGCAACTATCTCTACGCCTGCCTGCGGCTGAACCTGACGGTGCTGTGGCATCCGGGCGTGAAGGAGGCGGCCATGCAGTTCTGGCTCTGGCTGGCCGCGTGGCCGGCGTTCCGCGCGGTGGCCGGCGGGGTGGCCGGCCGGGCACAAGCCAGCCCGGCGAGCCTGCCGGCCTGTCTCGTGATGGCCCATGTGGCGGTGTCGATGCTGTTCGAGCCGGACCTCGGCAGCTACATGCGCCACCTGTCGGCACTGGCGCCGCTGTCGATGCTGCTGCTGAGGCCGGTGACGCGTCAGTAGGCGCCGCGCCGGCGCAGCACCACGCCGACGGTGCGAAACAGGATGCCGATATCGCGCGCCAGCGACCAATGGGTGACGTAGTCGAGGTCGAGCGCCACGCGGTCCTCGTAGCTGGTGTCGTTGCGTCCGCTGACCTGCCAGGGCCCGGTGATGCCGGGCGGCACCTGCAGGTAGTACGCGGCGCAGGCACCGTAGCGCTGCAGTTCCTTCTCCACCACCGGCCGCGGTCCCACCAGGCTCATCTCGCCGCGCACCACGTTCCAGAGCTGGGGCAGTTCGTCGAGGCTGGTGCGCCGCAGCAGCCGGCCGATCGCGGTGACGCGGATATCGTTGCGAAGCTTGTAGGTGGCCTCCCACTCGGCGCGGGCGGCGGGGTCGGATTCGAGCAGCGATTTCAGCCTGGCCTCGGCGTCGGGCACCATCGAGCGGAATTTCAGGCATTTGAAGGGGCGGCCACCCTTGCCGATGCGGGGATGGCCGTACAGGCACGGTCCGCCGTCGCGGCCCACGCGCCAGGCAATTGCGGCCAGCGCCGGCGACAGTACGACGAGCAGGCTCACTGCGGCGGAAACGTCGAACAGGCGCTTGGTGGTCCGTGACAGCCAGCGGCCGCGCGGGCGGGCATGAAGGGCCTGAAGGGCCTGAAGGGCCTGAGACGGAGCCGGCGCCGCGCGACTCTGTGGAATGATCGAACCGGGTTCGGCGGCGGTAGGATGCAGCGTATGCATGGTAAAGCTCCTAAGAAAACTCTCAGGACAGCTTATTGATGCACCCCCGCTGCGACGCTAGGAATTGTCTGAATCCAGATGCGGTGATTTTGAGACTGGGACGATGCCGGGCGCGCGCCGGAAACAAAAACACCCCGAAGCCTGAGGCGGCATTCGGGGTGTCGGGGCCGGGCTGGCAGGCACTGTCAGCCTTGGCTCAGGTTGGCGCGGAAGTCAGAACACTTCCCACCACGACTTGTCTTTCCGGCGCGCGCCGTACTTGATGAAGTCGCTGTTCGGATAGTTGCGCTCCATGACCCGGGCGGTATCGTCGCGCAGGTCGGTCATGCCCAGCGCGTCGTACGAACGGACCATGATGTAGAGCGCTTCCTCGTTGGCCGGCGCGCCGTCGTAGTCCTTCAGCGCCTGCTGGGCCCGGTTCACGGCCGCCAGATAGGCGCCACGCCGGTAGTAGTAGCGCGCCGCGTGGACCTCGTGCTGGGCCAGCGAGTTCACGATGTACTGCATGCGCTGCGTGGCGTCAGGCGTGTACTTGCTGTCCGGGTAGCGCGTGATCAGGATCTGGAACGCATCGTAGGCGGCGCGCGCGGCCTTCGGGTCGCGCTCGCTCAGGTCCTGGCCCGAGAAACGGCCCAGCCAGCCGAGGTTGTCGTTGAAGTTGATCAGGCCCTTGAGGTAGTAGGCGTAATCGATGTTCGGATGGCTCGGGTGGAGCTGGATGAAGCGGTCCACGGCGGCCAGCGCGGCGGCAGTCTCGCCATCCTTGTAGTTGGCGTAGGCGGTATCGATCTGCGCCTGCTGGGCGTAGCGGCCAAACGGATAGCGGCCTTCGAGCTTCTCGTACAGCTTCACGGCGCGCGTGTAGTCGCCGCCGTCGAGGGCATCCTTGGCTTCCGAATATAATTTGTTGGCCGACCAGCTGGCCGTTTCGTCAGGCTGGTCTCCAAGCAGGCCGCATGCCGACAGCATGACGCAGCCGCCTGCGAGCAAAACCGCTCCAATTTTCGCGCGCCAATCAGCGCGTTTCATGCTCTGCAATTGCATGGGCAACCTGTTCCGGATGAAAAAAAATAGCGCCAAGCATTATAGCCGAACCCCCAGCACCGAAACCGGTCTGGACGGCCACATCGAAACGCCGGAGGTCGCCGACCCCGTAGCGGAGGACCTCGACGAGCCTTTCGACGCGCTCGACGAGGCCGGGGAAGACCAGGACGAGGTGGCCGGGGCTGCCCCTGGCGCCGCCGACATGGCGCCGCAGTTCCTCGACGTCGACAGCGCGGGCCACGGCGAACGGCTCGACAAATTGCTTGCACGTCACTTCAGCGAATTCTCGCGCAGCCGCATCCAGCAATGGATCGAGGACGGCGCCGTGCGCGTGGATGGCGAACCTAGCCGCGCCAAGGCGTCGGTCCAGATGGGCCAGCGCATCGAGATCCGGCCCCAGGCCGCGCCCGAATCGACGGCGTTTACGGCCGAAGACGTGCCGCTGGACGTGGTCTACGAGGACGACACGCTGCTGGTCATCAACAAGCCCGCCGGCCTGGTGGTACATCCCGCGGCCGGCAACTGGAGCGGCACCGTGCTGAACGGCCTGCTGCACCGCGATCCCGGCGCGGCGCGGCTGCCGCGCGCCGGCATCGTGCACCGGCTCGACAAGGAAACGACCGGGCTGATGGTGGTGGCCCGCACGATCAGCGCGCAGACCGACCTGGTGCGCCAGCTGGCTGCCCGCACGGTCAAGCGCACGTACCTGGCGCTTGTCTGGGGCCAGACGCCGGACGAGGGAACGATCGACGCCCCGATTGCCCGCGACGCGCGCGAGCGCACGCGCATGGCCATCGTGTATACGAACAGCGGCAAGCCGTCGCGCACGCATTTCCAGACGCTGGGTACGGTGCCGCTGGGCCGCTCGCATGTCTCGATGGTGATGTGCCAGCTGGAAACCGGCCGCACACACCAGATTCGCGTGCATTTCGAATCGATCGGCCATCCGCTGCTGGGCGATCCGGTCTACCACAAGGCCACGCAGCGCGGCACGCGCCAGGCCATCCGGGTGCCGCTGCCGGTGCCGCTGGCGCGGCAGGCGTTGCACGCCTACAAGCTGGGGCTGGTGCACCCGGTCTCGGGCCGCAAGGTCTCGTGGGAGGCGCCGCCCCCTGATGACCTGCAGGCGTTGATCGACGCGCTCGATTTCGAGGCGCATGCCGATCAGGACGACGAGGACGACGATTTCGACGAAGCCACCTGGTACGAGGGCGAAGCCGATGACGACGATGACGATGACCGCGGGCGCTGACGCGGTGACGGAAGCCGGCTGGCTCGTGCCGGACTGGCCGGCGCCCGCCCGGGTACGGGCGCTCTCCACCACGCGCCACGGCGGTGTCAGCACCGGCGTCTACGGGCTGGCCGGCGGCCGGCCGGGCGGACTCAACCTCGGCACCCACGTGGGCGATGAACCGGCGGCAGTGGCGTCTAACCGGGCGCGGCTCGCCAGCCATCTGCCGGCGATGCCGCACTGGCTCGAACAGGTGCATGGCTGCGGCGTCGCCACGGCCGACGACAGTGGACCCGGCGGCCCTGGCGTGCCGCAGGCCGATGCCAGCATCGCCACGCGACCCGGTGCCGTCTGCGCGGTCATGACCGCCGATTGCCTGCCGGTCCTGCTGTGCGATGCGGCGGGGACGGTCGTCGGCGCCGCACACGCCGGCTGGCGCGGGTTGTGCGATGGGGTGATCGAATCCACGCTGGCGCGGATGGCCGAGCGGGCTGGCGGCGATAGCGGTACGCGATGGCTGGCCTGGCTGGGCCCGGCTATCGGGCCGGCGGCTTTCGAAGTGGGTGCGGAGGTGCGCGCGGCATTCCTCGAACGGGCGCTGGCGCACGAGCGGCCGGGCGTCGATGCCGCCTTCGTGCCGGGGGCGCCGGGCAAGTTCCTGGCCAACCTGTACGCACTGGCCCGGCTCCGGCTCGCGCGGGCCGGCTGCACCGAAGTCTGGGGCGGGAACGCCTGTACCGTGACCGACGCCGAACGCTTCTATTCCTATCGCCGCGACGGCACCACGGGCCGCATGGCCACGCTGGTCTGGCTGGCGGACTAGCCGCCGGTGTCCTGCTCCGGACGGGCAGGGGGCGCCTCGCGCGCCGCCTGGGCCGCCCGGGCCTCCTGCTCCTTGCGGCGCCGGCGCCGGCCCGGCGTGCCCAGGATGTACATCACCAGTGACACGGGCGCCAGCCCGTAAAACACGAACGTCGCCACCCCGGCCACCACATTGGTCTCCGTGATCGCCATCATCAGCACCACGTAGAGCCAGCCAATTGCCACGATATACATCAGCGCTTCATCTCGTTCTGGTAGGGAGCCTCCGGGACCCGGGAATCCGCATGTGGATTACCGTCCGGTAGGTCGGGCAAGACTTCCCCGACGGCCGTATGGGAATGCGGAATTCCGCATTGACAGCCTCTACATTGCAAGGCAACAATGCCTTCAAATGTATCGGAACCGAGGAAGTTCGAGGGTTTCGCCGGCAAGCATAGCGTAAGTGACGGGCCGCTCCAGTGGGCCCGTGGAACGCAACCCGGATTCCGGGGCGGGTCGGGAGACAGCTACCCCGTCCCCGTCAACCATCACGACGGCAGAGAGACGAATACATCATGGCGACCGGCAAAGGTGCGGCAGCTTCCGGCACGGAAGACAAGTCCCAACCGTTTCAATTTGCGCCGGGGCCATTCGATCCAGCCGCCTGGCTGGAGTGGTCCCGTCTGTGGGCACCCGAAACCAGTGGCACGACGCCACCCGGTTTTTCCGCCGGCATGGCCGGTGCATTTCCCGATGGTTTCCCGAACGGCTTTCCCAATGGGTTCCCCAACGGCTTTCCTGCCGGCTTCCCCGGCGGCGACGCCTTCGCCAAGGCGTTCGAGGCGTTGCAGGGCAATGGCGCGGCGGGTGCGGTGAAGATTGCGCCGGCCCAGCTGGCCAGTATCCAGGAACGCTACCTGAAGGATTTCTCCGAACTGTGGCGTGAAATGGGCGCCGGCGCGATGGCGCCGAACGGCGCCACGCAGCCCGCAGCGGAGGGCGCCGCGAGCCAGCGCCTGTCGGATCGCCGTTTTGCCAGCCCGGCCTGGCGCAACAACGCCGCGTATCGCTATACGGCGGCGTTCTATCTGCTGACGGCTCGCGCAATGACGGAACTGGCCGATGCCGTGGAAGCCGATCCCAAGGTTCGGCAGCGCATCCGCTTCGCCGTGTCGCAGTGGGTGGACGCCATGTCGCCCGCCAACTTCCTCGCCACCAATCCCGACGCCCAGCAGCGGCTGATCGAGTCCGGCGGCGAGTCGCTGCGCAACGGCGTGCGCAACATGCTGGAGGATCTGGGGCGCGGCAAGATCTCGCAAACCGACGAAGCCGCCTTCGAGGTGGGCCGCAACGTAGCCGTGACCGAAGGTGCGGTGGTCTACGAGAACGAATACTTCCAGCTGCTGCAGTTCAAGCCGCTGACCGACAAGGTCTACGCGCGCCCGCTGCTGCTGGTGCCGCCGTGCATCAACAAGTACTACATCCTCGACCTGCAGCCCGAGAGTTCGCTCGTGCGCCATGCGGTGGAGCAGGGGCACACGGTATTCCTGGTCTCGTGGCGCAATCCCGATGCCTCGATGGCCGAGCGCACCTGGGATGACTACATCGAGCACGCCGCCATCCGCGCCATCGAAGTGACGCGCGACATCAGCGGGCTCGACAAGATCAATGTGCTTGGCTTCTGCGTTGGCGGGACGATCATCTCCACGGCGCTGGCGGTGCTGGCTGCCCGGGGCGAACGGCCCGTCGCCAGCCTGACGCTGCTGACCACGCTGCTCGATTTCGCGGACACCGGCATCCTCGACGTGTTCGTCGACGAATCGCACGTGCAACTGCGTGAAGCCACGCTGGGCGGTGCCTCGGGCGCGCCGTGCGGGTTGCTGCGGGGCGTGGAGCTGGCCAACACGTTCTCGTTCCTGCGGCCGAACGACCTGGTCTGGAACTACGTGGTCGACAACTACCTGAAGGGCAACACGCCGGTGCCGTTCGACCTGCTGTTCTGGAACGGCGACGCCACCAACCTGCCGGGGCCGTGGTACTGCTGGTACCTGCGCCACACGTACCTGCAGGACGAACTCAAGGTGCCGGGCAAGCTCACGGTCTGCAACGCGCCAGTGGACCTGGGCGCCATCGACGTGCCGACCTACATCTATGGCTCGCGCGAGGACCATATCGTGCCGTGGACGGCGGCGTACGCCTCCACCGCGCTGCTGAAGAACAAGCTGCGCTTCGTGCTGGGCGCGTCGGGCCACATCGCCGGCGTGATCAACCCGCCGGTCAAGAAAAAGCGCAGCCACTGGATCAACGATTCGCTGCCTGCCTCGGCCCATGACTGGCTGGCCGGCGCGAAGGAGCAGCCGGGCAGCTGGTGGCCCGACTGGATGGCGTGGCTCGGCAAGCAGGCCGGCCAGAAGCGCGCGGCGCCCGAGGCGTTCGGCAATGCCCACTACAAGGCGATCGAACCTGCGCCGGGACGCTACGTCAAACAGCGTGCCTGATTTTCTCGCGGGCCGGCGCACGGAAGCCGGCTCCGTTCCGACCCGATCCGCGAACCGTTTTCTCGAAAGGACCTGAAATGACCGATATCGTCATTGTTTCTGCCGCTCGCACGGCAGTTGGCAAGTTTGGTGGTTCCCTGGCCAAGATCCCCGCGCCCGAACTCGGCGCGCTGGTGATCAAGGCGGCGCTGGAGCGTGCTGGCGTGAAGCCGGACCAGGTCAGCGAAGTGATCATGGGCCAGGTGCTGACGGCCGGTTCGGGCCAGAACCCGGCCCGCCAGGCGTCGCGCAAGGCGGGCCTGCCGGACATGGTGCCGGCCATGACCATCAACAAGGTGTGCGGTTCGGGCCTGAAGGCAGTGATGCTGGCGGCCAACGCCATCATCGCCGGCGAGGCCGAGATCGTGGTGGCGGGCGGCATGGAGAACATGAGCGCCGCGCCGCACGTGCTGCCGGGCTCGCGCGATGGCTTCCGCATGGGCGATGCCAAGCTGGTGGACACGATGATCGTGGACGGCCTGTGGGACGTCTACAACCAGTACCACATGGGCATCACCGCCGAGAACGTGGCCAAGGAATACGGCATCACGCGCGAGGCGCAGGACGAGTTCGCCGTGGGCTCGCAGAACAAGGCCGAGGCGGCCCAGAAGGCTGGCAGGTTCGACGAGGAAATCGTGCCGGTCATGATTCCGCAGCGCAAGGGCGACCCGGTGGCATTCAAGACCGACGAGTTCGTGCGCCAGGGCGCCACGCTGGACAGCATGTCGGGCCTGAAGCCGGCCTTCGACAAGGCGGGCACGGTAACGGCGGCCAACGCCTCGGGGCTGAACGACGGCGCCGCCGCCGTGGTGGTCATGTCGGCCGCCAAGGCCAAGGAGCTGGGCCTGACCCCGCTGGCGACGATCAAGGCCTACGCCAACGCGGGCGTGGACCCCGCCGTGATGGGCATGGGCCCGGTGCCGGCCAGCAAGCGCTGCCTGTCGCGCGCCGGCTGGGGTGTGCAGGACCTGGACCTGATGGAAATCAACGAGGCGTTCGCGGCGCAGGCGCTGGCGGTGCACAAGGAGATGGGCTGGGACCAGTCGAAGATCAACGTGAACGGTGGTGCCATCGCCATCGGGCACCCGATCGGCGCGTCGGGCTGCCGCATCCTGGTGACGCTGCTGCACGAGATGAAGCGCCGCGACGCGAAGAAGGGCCTGGCCTCGCTGTGCATCGGCGGCGGCATGGGCGTGGCCCTGGCGGTCGAGCGCTGAGCAGGGCAGGGCATTTGGCGACAAGAGCATGAGGGGTATGCCGGCGGACCGTACCGAGGGACGCCGCCGGCATCGACAACAACAACCGAAGCGTTTCGGCAACATCGAATCGATCGAGCCAACTAGGAGTGGATATGACTCAGCGCATTGCATACGTGACCGGGGGCATGGGTGGCATCGGAACCGCCATCTGCCAACGCCTGGCCAAGGACGGCTTCAAGGTGGTGGCGGGTTGCGGCCCGAACTCGCCGCGCCGCGAGAAGTGGCTTGAACAGCAGCGCGCCATCGGCTTCGATTTCGTGGCGTCCGAGGGCAACGTGGCGGACTGGGATTCGACCAAGGCGGCCTTCGAGAAGGTCAAGGCCGAAGTGGGCGAGGTGGACGTGCTGGTCAACAACGCCGGCATCACGCGTGACGTGGTGTTCCGCAAGATGACGCGCGCGGACTGGGACGCCGTGATCGACACCAACCTGACGTCGCTGTTCAACGTGACCAAGCAGGTGATCGACGGCATGGCCGACCGCGGCTGGGGCCGGGTGATCAATATCTCGTCGGTCAACGGCCAGAAGGGCCAGTTCGGGCAGACCAACTACTCGACGGCCAAGGCCGGCCTGCACGGCTTCACGATGGCGCTGGCGCAGGAAATGGCCACCAAGGGCGTGACGGTCAACACGGTGTCGCCGGGCTACATCGCCACGGACATGGTCAAGTCGATCCGCCAGGACGTACTCGACAAGATCGTGGGCACGATCCCGGTCAAGCGCCTCGGCGAACCGTCGGAAATCGCCTCGATCTGCGCCTGGCTGGCGTCGGACGAATCCGGTTTCTCGACCGGTGCCGACTTCTCGCTGAACGGCGGTCTGCACATGGGCTGACCCGGGAAGGCGGCCGATGATGCGGCGCATCTGGCGCGCTGCACAAGCGTGCCGCCTGTCTGGAAATCAGCCTGTCGGGCATCTTTCCGTCCGCAAGCCTGGTGGCCTGCGGACGGTTTGCTTTTAACGGCGACCAAGCGGAATGCTGCGGGTTTTCCTTAAAGCCCCGCGGCTTTCCATAGTGCTTTCTTGAGCATAGAATCAGGGCAATGGCGCAACCGGCACCAAAGTGGCGCGGTCCACATGGGTCTGGTCCGGTTGTATCTTGCGCGCCCGCGGCGTGTCACCCGGCCGGAATGACGCGCTTTATTGCGCACTGCACCGCATGCGGTGCAGCAGCGCGTGCCGGGGCGCAGCAGCGGTGCCGGGACACGGCACCAGCGACGACAAAAGGATAGAGCATCGATGGCCACGACCAAAAAAGGCGCAGAGCGACTGATCAAGAAATATCCCAATCGCCGGCTCTACGATACGCAAACCAGCACCTACATCACGCTCGCGGACGTGAAGCAACTGGTCATGGACACCGAAGACTTCAAGGTGGTCGACGCGAAGTCCGGTGACGAACTCACGCGCAGCATCCTGCTGCAGATCATCCTCGAAGAGGAAACGGGCGGCGTGCCGATGTTCTCCAGCGCCATGCTGTCGCAGATCATCCGTTTCTACGGCCATGCCATGCAAGGCATGATGGGCACCTACCTCGAGAAGAACATCCAGGCGTTCATCGACATCCAGAACAAGCTGGCCGAGAACTCCAAGGGCCTTTACTCGGGCGAGGCCTTCAGCCCCGACATGTGGTCGCAGTTCATGAACCTGCAGGGCCCGATGATGCAGGGCATGATGAGCAACTACATCGAGCAGAGCAAGAACCTGTTCGTGCAGATGCAGGAACAGATGCAGAACCAGGCCAAGAGCATGTTCGGCACGTTCCCGTTCAACCAGCAGGACAAGAAGTAGTTTCGCCAGACTGACGGAAAAAGGGCGGCGGGCATCTCTCCCCCTGTGCAATGCAGGCTGGAAAGAGTTGCCTCTGCGCCACGCAATGTTGTGGATGTGTGGCGGTTTGCCCTTTTTACGCGCTGTTGGTTGCAGAACAAGGATTTCAGGAGGCGACTTGTGCTCCAATCGGCAAAGCCCTGAGCACCGGGCAAGCCGATGACAATCCTTTTTTCCACTGCACGATGGCCATTTCCAAGCGCATCCCGCCTTGCCTGCCATCCGGTCCGATCCGGAGGGCGATCCATGTCTAATCCCGCGCATGCGTGGAGCATCTCATCCCAATCCGCCGACACATCCGGACTCGCCAGGCTTGTCGAGTTTGCCGGGGGAATCTACGGCCAGCTGACGCACGTCCAGCGCGAAATTGGCGAGGTCAAGGCCTCCCAGCAGGCGCTCGAGGCTCGCGTGGAGCGCAACGAGCGACAGATCGACGCCGTGGAAGTGGCATTGCGGGAAGAGATCAAGCACACCGAAACCCGGGTTACCGATCGAATCGAGGTTTCCGAATCCCGGGTTCTGGCTGCAATCCACCAGTTGGCGAACCGCTTCGACAAGTTCGAAGACCGGGTCGACAGGATGGAAGTCGATTTGCATGCGCGCATCCGGCAGACCGACGAGAAGATGGAAGCGCGCTTCCGGCAGACCGACGAGAAGATGGAAGCGCGGTTCCGGGAGACCGAGGAGAAGATGGAAGCTCGCTTCCGGGAGACCGATGAGAAGATGGAGATTCGGTTCCAACAAGTGGATGCCCGGTTCCGCCAGGCCGAGGAGAATGTAAAGGCTCAGTTCCTCGAGGCCGAGGAGAAAACCGAGGCTCGGATCCAGAAGTCAGAAGCCAACATCGACAAGCGGTTCGATCGCCTCGAAGACCATCTGACCGACCAGATCCAGGCCAACGAGGGTCGTATTCTCGCGTTGCGAGACCGGGTTAACAAGGCGATCTGGTTCGCCTCGGGTGGCAGCGCCATGCTTGGTTACGCCATCGGCGGGGAGGTGGTGATCGATCGGCTCGCAGGGCTGTTTGGCCGGTGAACGGGTGGGTCTTGGCGAACGCCGCGCCAAGCCGGCCCGATCAAGGTAAAATCTCGGCCTTCCATGGCACGCGGCGCCCGGCAGGCTCGCCGGATGCCCTTAGCCAGAGCGCGGCGCGCCACCGGGGACGGTAGGACGCGCCCAGATCCCCACATACGCGGTGCCCCATGTCGTCTGAAACCATTCTGTCCACTCCTGCGCCGAAAGTCGGCTTTGTGTCACTTGGCTGCCCCAAGGCACTGGTCGATTCCGAGCAGATCATCACGCAGCTGCGGGCCGAGGGTTATGCCATCAGCGGCACGTACGACGGCGCCGACCTGGTTGTCGTGAACACCTGTGGCTTCATCGACGAGGCGGTGCAGGAGAGCCTGGATGCCATCGGCGAGGCGCTCAACGAGAACGGCAAGGTCATCGTGACGGGCTGCCTGGGCGCGAAGAAGGATTCGGCAGGCCAGGACATCGTGACCACGGTGCATCCCAAGGTACTGGCGGTGACCGGTCCCCACGCGCTGGGCGAGGTCATGCAGGCCGTGCACACGCACCTGCCGAAGCCGCACGATCCGTTCACCGACCTGGTCCCGGCCGCGGGCATCAAGCTCACGCCCAAGCACTACGCCTACCTGAAGATTTCCGAGGGCTGCAACCATCGCTGCTCGTTCTGCATCATTCCGTCGATGCGCGGCGATCTGGTGTCGCGTCCGGTGGCCGAGGTGATGCTGGAGGCCGAGAACCTGTTCAAGGCGGGCGTCAAGGAGCTGCTGGTCATCTCGCAGGACACCAGTGCCTATGGCGTGGATGTGAAGTACCGCACCGGGTTCTGGGCCGGACGGCCGCTCAAGACGCGCATGACCGAGCTGGTTGGCGCGCTGGGCGAACTGGCCAGTCAGTATGGTGCCTGGGTGCGCCTGCACTATGTCTACCCGTACCCGCACGTGGACGAGATCATCCCGCTGATGAACCAGGGCAATGTGCTGCCGTACCTGGACGTGCCGCTTCAGCACGCACATCCGGACGTGCTCAAGCGCATGAAGCGTCCGGCCAATGCCGAGAAGACGCTCGACCGCATCCGCGCCTGGCGCGCGATCTGCACGGACCTGACCATCCGCAGCACGTTCATCGCCGGCTTCCCGGGAGAGACCGAGGAAGAGTTCCAGACGCTGCTCGACTTCATCGCCGAGGCCGAACTGGATCGCGTGGGCTGTTTCGCCTATTCGCCCGTGGATGGGGCGACCGCCAACGACCTGCCCGGCGCACTGCCGGACGAGGTGCGCGAGGAGCGCCGTGCCCGCTTCATGGAGGTTGCCGAGGAGGTGTCGGCGCGCCGCCTGCAACGCAAGGTCGGCCAGACGCTGCGCGTGCTGGTGGACGAGGTGAACCAGGACGGCGGCATCGGCCGTTCGTCGGCCGATGCGCCCGAGATCGACGGGCTGGTCTACATCGACCCGGCGGCCAAGCCGTCGCAGCGTTACAAGACCGGTGATTTCGTCAACGTGAAGATCACGGGCGCCGACGGGCACGATCTGTGGGGCGAGGTGGCCTGACCGTATGGGCACGGCTGTCCGCGTGCCTGTAGAGACAATTAGGTAAAAGTACGGTCGTTCGTTTTTGCGCTCCCGGGTCTATACTGTGCGCCGCAACATTCCGCATGGAGACAAGACATGACGCGTGAAGTGGTGGTGGTGAGCGGTGTCCGCACCGCAATCGGGACGTTTGGCGGCAGCCTGAAGGATCTGGCGCCGACCGAACTCGGGGCGCTGGTGGTGCGCGAGGCGCTGGCCCGCGCCCAGGTGTCGGGCGAGGACGTCGGACACGTCGTGTTCGGCAACGTGATCCAGACCGAGCCCAAGGACATGTACCTGGGCCGCGTCGCCGCCGTGAACGGCGGGGTATCCATCAATGCCCCGGCACTCACCGTGAACCGCCTCTGCGGTTCGGGCCTGCAGGCGATTGTCAGCGCCGCGCAGACCATCCTGCTTGGTGACGCCGACGTGGCCATTGGCGGCGGTGCCGAGAGCATGAGCCGGGCGCCGTATCTGGCGCCGATGGCGCGCTGGGGCTCGCGCATGGGCGATGCCAAGCTGATCGACATGATGCTGGGCGCGCTGCACGACCCGTTCCACGCCATCCACATGGGCGTGACCGCCGAGAACGTGGCAAAGGAATACGATATTTCCCGCCAGCAGCAGGATGAGGCCGCGCTGGAATCGCATCGCCGGGCATCGGCCGCCATCAAGGCCGGCTACTTCAAGGACCAGATCGTCCCCGTGACGCTGAAGAGCCGCAAGGGCGAGGTCGTGTTCGATACCGACGAGCACGTGCGCCACGACGCGACGATCGACGACATGACCAAGCTCAAGCCGGTCTTCGTCAAGGAGAACGGCACGGTGACGGCGGGCAATGCCTCGGGCCTGAACGACGCGGCCGCGGCGGTGGTGCTGATGGAACGTGCCGAGGCCGAGCGCCGTGGCCTGAAGCCGCTGGCTCGCCTGGTGTCGTATGGCCACGCTGGCGTGGATCCGAAGACGATGGGCATCGGCCCGGTGCCGGCGACCAGGATTGCGCTGGAGCGCGCGGGCCTGTCGGTCAAGGATCTCGACGTGATCGAGGCCAACGAGGCATTCGCGGCGCAGGCCTGTGCCGTGACGAAATCGCTGGGCCTGGATCCCGCCAAGGTCAACCCGAACGGCTCCGGCATCTCGCTGGGCCATCCGATCGGTGCCACGGGCGCCCTGATCACGGTCAAGGCGCTCCATGAACTGCAGCGCGTGCAGGGTCGCCATGCGCTGGTGACGATGTGCATTGGCGGCGGCCAGGGGATTGCCGCGATCTTCGAGCGCGTTTAAAGTCTCGGCAGACAAATACCCTAGGAAGTCCGCCTTGCCCCGTTTTTCCGCTGCTTTGCCCGCTTTGTTCGGTTGGACGGTCGCCGCGATGCTGGCGACCCCGTTTGCCGCCCTGGCGGCGGGTGATAGCCTGTCGACGGCGGGCGGGCAGGGCGGCTCCCTGGGTATCAACGATGCAATCCGGGCCGGCGAGAGCCGGCGCGGCACGACCCTGTCCACCGGGCCTGCCGGTGTGCTTGTTGCCCGCCCCGAGTACGCCCAATACCCTGTCTACGTTGGCACGCTCGGCGACAAGCCGGTGCGGATGCGCGTGGCGCCGAAATCCGACACGCGCGACAGCCTGCAGGGCGAATACTCGATCGGCGACGGCAAGGGCGTGCGGCTGCTTTCCGGTGAATGGGAAAACGGCAACTTCCTGATGGAAGAGTCGGACGACGGCACGCGCGTCTCAGGCAACTGGGACGGCCAGATCGACCGGAACGGCGCCGTGCGCGGCACCTGGACCGATCCGTACGATCCGGCCATCGTCCTGCCATTCTTCATCCGGCCGTTTGGCGGCTATCTCGTCATTCCGCCATTCGATATGGCACCGAACAGCGGCGTCACCTATGCGCCGCCCCCGCCAAAGTCCTCGATTTCCACGGGCAAGTCGCGCTGACGCCTGTTCCCCCTGCGCTGCCGGGGTGGACTGATTCACATTTGCTGGTAAGCTCGGACGCCTGTCCAGACTTCCGAGGAAACGTGCCGTGTCCGCTTCTGACTCGCCCCGCAACCCGTCCCGCTATACCCAGACCACCGCGGTCCAGCCCGATCTCGATATCGCGCCCGGCTTCGAATCGTTCTCGACGCCCACCTACCGCGGCTCCACCATCGTCTTCCGCAACCTGGCCGAACTGCGCGCCTACGGCGACCGCAGCAAGACCTACTGGCGCTATGGCCTGCACGCCACGCCCACCAGCGAGGCGCTGTGCCAGCAACTGGCGCAGCTCGAGGGGGGCAGCCACACGCTGCTGCTGCCGTCCGGCATGGGCGCGATCTCGCTGGTCTACTTCGCGCTGTTGAAATCGGGCGACGACGTACTGGTTCCTGACAACGTCTACGGCCCCAACCGTGACCACGGCGAGTGGCTGGCGCGCGAGTTCGGGGTTACCGTGCGTTACTACCACCCGTCGATTGGCGGCGGTATCGCTGCGCTGATCCAGCCCAACACGCGGTTGATCTGGATGGAAGCGCCCGGCTCGGTGACCATGGAGGTGCCCGATTCCGAGGCCATCGTCGCGGCCGCGCGGGCGCGCGGGGTGGTCACGGCGATCGACAATACCTGGTCGGCCGGGGTGTACTTCAAGCCGTTCGACAAGGGCATCGATATTTCGGTGCAGGCGCTGACCAAGTACCAGTCGGGTGGCAGCGATGTGCTGATGGGCGCGGTCATCACGCGCGACGGCAAGCTTCACGATCGCCTCAAACGCACCCGCATGGTCATGGGCTGGGGCGTGTCCGCCGACGACTGCTTCCTGGTGCTGCGCGGCCTGGCCAGCATGCCGGTGCGGCTGGCCGCGCACGACCGCGCCGCCCGCGAAGTGACCGAATGGCTCAAGCAGCGGCCCGAAGTGGCGCGCGTGCTGCACCCGGCGCTGCCCGACTGCCCCGGCCATGCCGAGTGGCTGCGGGATTTCTCCGGCGCCAGCGGCCTGTTCTCTGTCATCCTGCACAGCCGCTACACGCGCGAGCAGGTCGATGCGTTCGTGGAGGCGCTGCAACTGTTCGCCATTGGCTGGTCGTGGGGCGGGGCGCACAGCCTGGCCGTGCCATACCACGTCGAGGAGATGCGCCCGGCAGGCACGTGGCCGCCCGCCGAGTGGGAAAACGCCGGCGAGCTGGTGCGGCTGTATATCGGGCTGGAGGATACGCGCGACCTGATCGGCGATCTGAAACAGGCCATGGAGTCGCAACTGCGCTGAGCACCGGAGCGCAGCCCGGAAAACAAAAAGCCCCGCCGGAACCGGCGGGGCTTTTTTGCTGGCGGGCGCCTGGCCTCAGGACGCGTCGGCCTTGCGCATCGCTGCCTGGGGCTCTCTGGTCTCTCTGGCGGCCACGGCGCGCGGCGACGCCCAGACCGATTCGACCGGACCATTTTCCGCGCGGCGTTGCGTGGCGCGGGCCAGCGCCACGTAGCCCACGGCCATGGCGATGGCGCCAATGTCGAAACCTGCAATGACCCAGCGGCCATTGAGCGCGGCCACGAACAGGTGGTCGCCAGTCAGGATCAGGTTGGACAGCGGCACCGTGAGCGTGGCCAGCGCGGCCACATAGAGCAACTCCACGGCGGCCCGAATCGGCGGGCGCACCAGTGCCCACGCCACGGCAATGCCGAAGACCGGCCAGAACACGTAGCTCACGGCACGCTCGGGCCACAGCAGCGCGGCCGGGAAGCACAGCGCCACGCCGATGCAGGTGCCGATGCAGACGCCAACCGTGGCCTGCGCCAGCAGCTTGTGCACGCGCGGCTGCTCGGCCTGGCGGGCCTTGCGGCGGGTTTCGATCCAGAGCAGGTTGCCCGAGTAGAACAGGAAGGCACCGGCCAGCCCCGCAATCAGGTAGACGATACGCACGGCCATGTCGCCATACGTGCCGTAGTGCAGCGCGAACATGGCGCTGTAGACCATGTGGTTGGTGTCGCGGGCGCCGGCGGTCTGGTTGGCGATCAGCTTGCCAGCGTTCGGCTCGTTGGCGGCGGCGTGGATGCCGACCGAGCCTCCGTTGCCGAGCGCGCGGGTGCTTTCGCCGCGCACGTCGGCCACGGCGTTGGCGTCACCGTAACGCTGGAAGCGGATGGCGGTAGGCGTGAAGCGCTCGCCACCGTGCTCGCGGGCTATGGCCAGCAACTGGGCGGACGTCATCGTCGGCGATGCGCGGCCCGAGGCCACCACTTCAGGCGTGCCGCTGGTCACGCGCGGCACGGAATCGAACAGCTTGCCGTCGAAGGTCAGCACGTTGAATACCATCACCATGACCAGCGACAGGCAGAACATCGCGCCCGTGATCGCAAAGATCAGGTGGAACGGCAGGCTGAACAGGCCGATCACATTGTGCGAATCCATCCAGAACCGCTTCAGGTTGCGGCCCGGGCGCACGGCGAACAGGTCCTTCTTGAGACGCGGCAGGTGCAGGATCACGCCCGATACCAGCGCCAGCCCGTACAGCACGGAAATGATCCCCATGAAGTACGTGCCGTTCAGCCCCAGGCCCAGCGAGTAGTGCAGGGCGTTGAGGAAGGCCGACAGTTCGCCGGTGGCGTGGTCGAGCGACGTGTCGTTCTGCGCGGCCTTGTCGCCGTTCAGGCGCGCGCCGTTCATCGTGTGCCACTCGCCGGCCTTGTCCTGCCAGTAGGCGTTGAAATCGGGTTCTTCCTTGCTCGGCAGGCCCACATAGACGCTGTTCGCGGCGTCGGGATGGACCGAGATCAGCTTCTGCACGAAGGCGTCGACGGCCGGCCCTTCGACCTGCACCTCGGTGCCGTGCTGGCCTTCGAGGCGGGCCGGGTTCTGCCAGACGTGCAGTTCGTGGTGGAAGACGGTGATCGCGCCCGCGAAGAAGGCGATGAACAGCGCCCAGCCGGCCATCAGGCCGACCCAGGTGTGGAGCGTGTTGTAGACGCGGAGGGTATTGGCTTTCATGAATATCGCCTCAGGAACCGGTGACGGCGGAAAGCGCCGAGGCAGGCGGCATCGCATTCATCGCGCGTACCGTCCAGAGGATGCCGTAGCAGATCACGTTGCCGCCGATCAGCCACAGCCAGGCGGCCAGGCTGGTCTCGAACAGCAGGCTCAGGCTGATGATGGCCACCCACAGCACGAAGCTCAGCGTGACGCCGATAATGACGCCGCCTTCCCAGCCACCGGGCAGCCACAGGATGCCGAGCGTACAGAGCGCGATGGCCAGGGGCAGGCCCAGCAGCGCCCCGGCGAGCCATTTGGTACCGATCATGATGCGCTCCCTTCCTTCGACATGTCGTTGGGCGCGTCGGCCGGCTCGTCGTCGGTGCGGCTGTGGTGCAGCCACGTGCCGATGAACGGCCAGAACGACAGGAAGCACGTCATGACGACCAGCGTGGCGGCGATGGCCACGGGCCAGCCTTCCGGAACGCTCATGACCCACGTGCCGGCCACGGCGAGCAGCAGGCCGGTCCAGCACAGCAGGCGGGAGGAAAGCGGGGAACGACCCTTGCCGGCGTCATCGACGACCAGCAGTTGGTTGGGCGCGGCAAGGTACAGGCACGCGGCTGCGGCCAGGGATAGGAGTATGGCTAACGCTTGCATGCGTCGGGCGATCGAAAGACAGTGTGGGGAGGCGAACAATAATAATCATTCGCATTTGATTTCACAAGGAAATCAAGGCGTTATGGTGCACTCCGGTGCAGTTTGCGACCAAAACACCAATGACAGAAATGTAATGCGCCGAGCGCCCGGCAGTGTGGCAGCAGGCGCCTCGTGTGCCTTACGAGGCGCTCACCGGCAATTTAGTGCGGAAAGAGATTCAGCAGGCCGTCCAGTCCCACGTGGTTGAATGCCACGCTGGCCTGTTCGCGGACTACCGGCTTGGCGCGGAACGCTACCGACAAGCCGGCCACCGCCATCATCTTCAGGTCGTTGGACCCATCACCCATGACGATGGCCTGCGAGGTGTCCGCGCCGATCTGCGCGCACACCTCGCGCACGGTGCGTGCCTTGACGTCGGCATTGACGATCTCGCCCACCACATTGCCGGTCAGCTTGCCATCGACGATTTCCAGGGTATTGGCGCGGGTGAAGTCGAGCTTCAGGCGCGGCTTGAGCTGATCGGTGAAGTGGACGAAGCCGCCCGACACCAGCAGCGTGCGCAAGCCCAGCGCCTGGATGGTCTGCAGCATGCGCTCGGCACCGGGAGACAGGCGCAGCCGCTCGGCGTAGACCCGATCGAGCACGCTGGCGTCCAGGCCCTTGAGCAGGGCCACGCGGCGGCGCAGGCTTTCGTTGAAATCGGTGATCTCGCCACGCATCGCCGCTTCGGTGATGGCCGACACTTCGGCCTTGAGCCCGCAGAAATCGGCGATTTCATCGATGCACTCGATCGTGATCAGCGTCGAGTCCATGTCCATGGCCACGAGCCTGAAGTCCGACAGCTTGCGGCCGGCCGGCAGCACGGCCCAATCGATGCCGCGCGTGCCGCAGGCATCCTCCAGCGCAGCGCGCAGGGCCGGCGTCAGCGGATTGCAGTCTTCGGCCACGGCCACGGTGTCGCCACGCAGGGCGAACGGCGAAGCATTGGCCACCGTGCGGACGGCGTCGAGATCGGCGGCGGACAGCGGGGACAGGCTCTGGAGAATCAGGGGCATGACGGCAGAAGCGGAAGGTGAGGGCGAGGCGGAAGGCCGGTATTGTAACCGGCCCGGGTGCCCGGATCACGCTGCCCGCAGGCTGTCCACCACCTTGTGCAGGAACGACTCGCAGGCCGCCAGTTGGTCCAGCGCCACGAACTCGTCGGGCTTGTGGGCCTGCTGGATGTCGCCGGGGCCGCACACCACGGCCGGAATACCGGCGCGCTGGAACAGGCCGGCCTCGGTGCCGTAGGCCACCTTGTTGGTCTCGCGGTCGGCCGTCAGGGCGCGCACCAGCTGCGTGATGGCGTCCGACTCGGCGGCGTCGAGCGATGGCGCGGCGGCGATCTTGCTGATGACCATGCCGGCATCCACGTGCTCGGCGCGCATCTTCGGCACCAGCACATCGCCGACATAGCCCTGGATGCGCGCCAGGATCGCCTCGGGGTCGACGCCGGGCAGGTTGCGGAATTCGAACACGAACTCGCACTCGGCCGGGATGGTGTTCAGCGCGATACCGCCCTGGATCGTGCCGGTGGACGCCGTGGTGAACGGCACGTCGAACGCCTGGTCGTACGGGCCGTTGGCCCTGAACTCGTCGGCGATGTCGCGGATGTAGCAGATCAGCCGGGCGGCGTATTCGATGGCGTTGACACCCTTTGGCGTCAGCGACGAGTGCGCGGCCTGGCCCTTCACGCAGCAGCGGTAGGCGTTGATGCCCTTGTGGGCGACGATCGTGCGCATGCTGGTGGGCTCGCCCACGATGCAGCCGGACGGCCGCACGCCGCGGTCGCGCAGTTCGGCCAGCAGGTACGGCGCCCCCATGCAGCCGATTTCCTCGTCGAACGACAGCGCGTAGTGCACCGGCTCGCGCAGTTTCGCTTCGAGGATGGTCGGCAGCAGCGCCAGGCTGGTGCCGATGAAGCCCTTCATGTCGCAGGTGCCGCGTCCGTACAGCTTGCCGTCACGGATCACGGGCTGGAAGGGGTCGGTGGACCAGTTCTGGCCGTCCACCGGCACCACGTCGGTGTGGCCCGACAGTACGATGCCGCCGTCCGTGGCGCCGTTCGCAGCCGGCACCGTCACGAACAGGTTGGCCTTGTCGCCCTGGGGGTTGTAGCTCAGGTGAGGACGCAGGCCCTTGGCCAGGAAATGGTCGCGTACCGATTCGATCAGGCCCAGGTTCGAGTGGCGCGAGGTGGTATCGAACGACACCAGGCGCTGGGTCCAGTCGAGCGCGCTGCCGCGCGGCGGGGTGTCATGGGCGGCGGCGGTGGTGTCGTGGGTAGCTTGCATGGGGCAGTGTGTCGTAAAAAAACGTTGATTCGTCAAGGATGAGATCGTACACCCGGCGCGCCGGTCAGGCCAGTTGCCGCAGCGTGTGCTTGATCGTCTGCGCGCGGGCGGCCACGTCATCCATCTTGGCCTCGATGCGCAGCTTGTCCTGCCCGGCCAGCTTGATATGCCGGTTCTTCTGCACGAGTTCAATGATCTTGATGGCGTCGATGGGCGGATTCGGCACGAACTGCATGCTGACCGTGGCCTCGCCCGCGTCGATCTTGCGCACGCCCAGCGGGGCGGCGGCAATGCGCAGCCGGTGCGTCTCGATCAGCGCCTGCGCCTGTGCGGGCAGCCGGCCGAAGCGGTCGATCAGTTCCTCCTGGATATCGTCCACGCGCTCGGCCGTCTCGCAGTTGGCCAGGCGCTTGTACAGCGACAGCCGCTCGTGCACGTCGCCGCAGTAGTCGTTGGGCAGCAGTGCCGGCGTGCCGAGGTTGATCTCGGTGGTGGCGGCCAGCGGCGCCATCAGGTCCGGCTCCTTGCCGGCCTTGAGCGCCTTGACGGCGGCATTGAGCATGTCGGTGTACAGCTGGAAGCCGATCTCGTGGATCTCGCCCGACTGCTTGTCGCCCAGCACCTCGCCGGCGCCGCGGATTTCCAGGTCGTGCATGGCCAGGTAGAAGCCGGCGCCCAGTTCCTCCATCTGCTGGATGGCCTCCAGCCGGCGCTGGGCCTGCTTGGTCAGGCCCTCGGGGTCGTGCACGAGCAGGTAGGCGTACGCCTGGTGGTGGCTGCGGCCCACGCGGCCGCGCAACTGGTGCAACTGGGCCAGGCCGAACTTGTCGGCGCGGTGGATCAGGATCGTGTTGGCGGTGGGCACGTCGATGCCGGTTTCGATGATCGTCGTGCACAGCAGGATGTTGTCGCGGCGCGAGGTGAAATCGCGCATCACGCGTTCCAGCTCGCGTTCGTGCATCTGGCCGTGCGCCACGGCGATGCGCGCCTCGGGCACCAGTTCGGCCAGCCGGGCGCGCTTGTTCTCGATGGTTTCGACCTCGTTGTGCAGGAAGTAGACCTGCCCGCCGCGCTTGAGCTCGCGCAGGATGGCTTCGCGGATCACGCCGTCTTCCTCGCGCCGCACGAAGGTCTTGATCGCCAGCCGCTTCTGCGGCGCCGTGGCAATCACCGAGAAGTCGCGCAGCCCTTCGAGCGCCATGCCCAGCGTGCGCGGGATCGGCGTGGCGGTCATGGTCAGCACGTCCACCTCGGCGCGCAGCGCCTTGAGCGCCTCCTTCTGGCGCACGCCGAAGCGGTGTTCCTCGTCGATGATGACCAGGCCCAGGCGCTGGAACTTCACCTGCTCCGACAGCAGTTTGTGCGTGCCGATCACGATGTCCACGGTGCCGTCGTTGATCTGCTTGATCGCCGCGTCGATCTCCTTCTTGGTCTTGAAGCGCGACAGCTCCACGATGCGCACCGGCCACTCGGCGAAGCGGTCGGACAGCGTCTGGAAATGCTGCTCGGCCAGCAGCGTGGTGGGCGCCAGCATGGCCACCTGCTTGCCGCCGAGTACGGCCACGAACGCGGCGCGCAGCGCCACCTCGGTCTTGCCGAAGCCCACGTCGCCGCAGACCAGCCGGTCCATCGGCTTGCCGGAGGTCATGTCGGCGATCACGGCCGCGATGGCGGCGGCCTGGTCGGGTGTTTCCTCGAATCCGAAGCTCTCGGCAAACGTCTCGTAGTCCTTCGGTTGCAGCGGGAAGGCGAAACCCTCGCGCAGCGCGCGGCGCGCGTAGAGGTTCAGCAGTTCGGCCGCGGTGTCGCGGATCTGCTGCGCGGCGCGGCGCTTGGCCTTGTCCCACTGCCCGGTGCCGAGCGAGTGCAGCGGCGCGGTGTCCGGATCGGCGCCCGAGTAGCGCGAGATCACGTGCAACTGGTGCACGGGCACGTAGAGCTTGCTGCCGCGGTCGTAGTCGAGGTGCAGGAATTCTTCCTCGCCCTGGCCCATGTCGAGCGTCACCAGGCCCTGGTAGCGGCCGATGCCATGCTCGCTGTGCACCACGGGGTCGCCGATCTTCAGTTCGGCGAGGTCGCGCACCATGGCGTCAACCGTGCTCGCCTGCTCCTGCTTGCGGCGCCCGGCGCGGCGCGCGGTGCCGGCGTACAGCTCGTTCTCGGTGACGAACGCGTACGCCGCCGAGGGCAGCGCGAAGCCGCTCTGCAGCGGCGCCACGACGATCGAGAAATGCGACTCGCCGGCCTGGAATGCCGCAAAATCCTCGACCACCATCGGGCGCAGTCCGCTTTCGGCAAACAGTTGCAGCAGCGTCTCGCGCCGGCCGGCGGAATCCGCGCACATCAGCACGCGGGTGGCCTTGTTCAGCAGCAGGGCTTCAAGGTTGACGAGCGGGTCCTCGGCGCGGCGGTTGACCGAGACGTCCGGCAGGGCCGCCGAGAAAGAGGGCGACTCCGCGGGGGCCGGGTCGCGCTGCAACACCAGCCGGGCCAGCGGCTTGGCGCCGACGAAGAACTGTTCCTCGGACAGGAACAGGTCCGCCGGCGGCAGCAGCGGCCGCTCGCGGTCGTGCCGCATGAAGTTGAAGCGCTGCGTGGTGTCGGCCCAGAAACGCCGGATCGCCTCGTCGACATTGCCCGCGAACGCCAGCTGGGTGCCGGCTGGCAGGTAGTCGAAGACCGTGGCGCCCTGCTCGAAGAACAGCGGCAGGTAGTACTCGATACCGGCCGACGGCACGCCATTGCCGATGTCCTTGTAGATCGCCGATTTGGTCGGATCGCCCTCGAAGATCTCGCGCCAGCGCCCCCGGAACGCCGTGCGCGCGGCTTCGTCGAGCGGGAACTCGCGGCCGGGCAGCAGCCGGACTTCCTTGACCGGGTAGAGGCTGCGCTGCGAATCGGGGTCGAAGGCGCGGATCGTCTCGATCTCGTCGCCGAACAGGTCGATCCGGTATGGCAGTGCCGAGCCCATCGGAAACAGGTCGATCAGCCCGCCGCGCACGCTGTACTCGCCGGGCCGCATCACGGCGCTCACATGTTCATAGCCGGCCAGCGTGAACTGGGCCTTGAGCGCGGCCTCGTCGAGCTTCTCGCCCTGCTTGAAGAAGAACGTATAGGCCGCCAGGAATGACGGCGGCGCCAGCCGGTACAGCGCGGTGGACGCCGGCACGAGCATCACGTCGCACTGGCCGGTCTGGATGTCGTGCAGCGTCGCCAGCCGTTCGGACACCAGATCCTGGTGCGGCGAGAAGCTGTCGTAAGGCAGCGTTTCCCAGTCGGGCAGCAGGCGCACGCGCAGTTCGGGCGCGAACCACGGGATTTCGTCGGCCAGCCGTTGCGCATCCATGGCGTTGGCGCAGACCACGGCCACCATCGGCACGCTGGCGGGGTGCTGGCGGGCGTAGGCGGCCACCACGAGCGCGTCGGCCGAGCCGGTCAGTCCGGTCACGGCATGACGCATGCCGGGCTTGAGCAGCGGCAGGGCGGCGAAGGGGAAGTCGGGCAGTTTGTCTGGCATGGGGCGAAGAGATGCAAAAACGACGCCACCCCGCCGGCGATGCTGGGGCAGCGTGTCGCGGGCAGGGGTGTCGGCGATCCCGGCCACGCCATCTGGGCATGGCGGCGGGCAAGGGCCGTATTATAGAATGCGCACCGGCCGGCCTGCTGGCCGGACTTCCACCCATCCTCCGCAGAACCTGTGTCCGATCGTCGATTCGCCCTGATTCCCTGTGCCGGTACCGGCAGCCGCGCCGGAGGCACCGTGCAGAAGCAGTACCAGACCGTGGCCGGACGCCCGATGCTATGGTTCGCGCTGGCCGCGTTCTCGGCCTGCGAAGCCATCAGTGCTACCGCGCTGGTCCTGGCCCCCGACGACATGCCGCTGGAATCGCGCTTCGGCGCCCAGGCGTTTGCCGGGCTGCGGTTCGATACGGCATTCGTGGGCGGCGATTCGCGCCACGCCTCGGTGCTGGCCGGGCTGCATCATCTGGAGACGCTGGGCGCCACCGATACCGACTGGGTACTCGTGCACGATGCGGCGCGCCCCGGCCTGACGCCGGCCATGATCGACACGCTGGTGCGGGCCGTGGAGTCGGACGATGCGGCCAGCGAGCCGATTGGCGGCATCCTGGCGGTGCCGGTGCCCGATACGCTCAAGCGCGCCGAGCAGCGGGTGCCGAGCGACGCCCGGATCGGCGCCACGGTGCCGCGCGAGGGCCTGTGGCAGGCCCAGACTCCGCAGATGTTCCGGATTGGCGTCCTGCGCCACGCGCTGGAGGATGCCATGGCAGCCGGCGCGGTGGTGACCGACGAGGCCAGCGCGATCGAGCGGCTGGGCTTGCATCCGCGCCTCGTCAATGGTTCGCTGCGTAATTTCAAGGTGACCTATCCCGAGGACTTCGCGCTGGCCGATGTCCTGCTGCGCGCCGGCACGACGCCAGGCGCATGACACTTACCTGAAGGAGCCGTTTTGAATCCGTTCGATTTCCGTGTAGGGCAGGGTTACGACGTACACGCCCTGGTGCCGGGCCGCAAGCTGATCCTAGGCGGCGTGGATATTCCCCACGACCGTGGCCTGCTGGGCCATTCCGACGCCGATGCGCTGCTGCACGCCGTGACCGACGCGCTGTTCGGCGCCGCCGCGCTGGGCGATATCGGCCGGCATTTTCCGGATACCGATCCCAATTTTGCCGGTGCCGACAGCCGCGTGCTGCTGCGCGAAGCCGCCCGCCGCGTGCGCGAGGCCGGTTTCGAGATCGGTAATGTGGACGCCACCGTGATCGCGCAGAAACCCAAGCTCGCCCCGCACATCCGGGGCATGGTGGCGAATCTCGCCGAAGACCTGGGCTTGCCGCTCACGCACTGCAACGTGAAGGCCAAGACCAACGAGAAGCTGGGTTTCGAAGGGAAGGAAGAGGGGATCGTCGCCCAGGCAGCGGTGCTGATCTTCCGCCGCCCGGCCGACAGCCAGGACTGATTCGCGCCCGTTTCAGCCCGGCGGCGGCGACGCTGCCGGGGCCTCGTCAGGCGGAATCGTGTAGACGTAGTCGATCAGGCGCGTCTTGCCGCCCTGGCGGGAGCCGGGCTCGGCACGGCGCTGGAAGCCCATCTGTTCGCAAAGGCGGATCGCGGAATCCATTTCCGGCATCGCGCGACACACCAGCGTGGCGGCGCCGATATCGTGCGCGCGCTGGATGCAGATCTGCATGAGCCGCTTGCCGAGGCCCAGTCCGCGGGCCTGCGGGTTGACCGAGAGCAAACGCGCCTCGGGTTGTTCCAGCGTGAGTGTGCTGCCGTCGAGCGCGGTCAGCGTGGCCCCGGGATGGCAAAACAGCACTGCGCCACTCACGCCGTGGTCGGTTTCGGCAACCCACCACTCCATGTCTGGATTGTTCTTGGCCGCCATCACGGCCTGCATGCCGCGCTGGAACGACGCCCGGCAGTCCTCCATGATCTCCAGCTCATACTGGCCGTAGGCCTGCTGCGTGACGGCGGCGATATCGCCCCAGTCGTGTACTGCGGCCAGCCGGAAGCGGAAGCGCGGCGAGGTGTGGGAAGGCAGGGTGCTCATGGCAACGGCAAAGTTCGTGACCTTGCGTGGATTGTAGGCCGTCCGATGCACAAATGCACCGCCTCAATGGCCTGCGCCCGTGTCGGACAATACCCATTGACAGTGCGGAAACTGTCGGGCGTCCGACGAAAAAAAGCCGCCTGGCACCTTGCGATGCCAGCCGGCCCCGTGCCCGCAGGCGCGCCGTGTACCCCGGACGTTACTCGGCGGCGATCACGTTGGCGGCAGCGCCGATCACGGCGGCAATGCGGCCCACGTCACGCAGTTGCTGGGCGCTCATGCCCTGCTCGTTCTTCAGCAATTGGTAGTGCGACTTCACGCAGAAATGGCACTTGCCGATGATCGAGGCGGCCAGTGCGTACATTTCGAAGCGCCGCTTGTCCACGCCGCCATGGTTGGCATAGGCGTTCATGCGCAGGCCGGCCGGCTGGCTGGCCAAATCCGGATCCTCGGCCATTTCCACGTACGGATACCAGAGGTTGTTCATGCCCATCAGCGCCGAGGCGGTATGCGCAGCCGTGACTTCCTCGGCCGACAGCACGTTGGCGTTGCGGATCACGTCGACGATGATCTTGCTCTTCGCGGCAAAGGCGGCGGCCAGCGCCACGCCCACGGCGTCAGTACCTTCCAGCGACGAGCGCGCGATCGTGCCATCCACATTCAGGCGGATGTCCTTGGCGTAGTCGGGAATCAAATTCTTGATCGTGCTCAGGAATTCCATTTATTTCTCCTATCGACGAGGGCTCAAAAAACCCGCACGTAGCGGGTTCCGACGCGAAAGGGTGCGTGACCCTTCCGCGCGAGGTGCCGAATCGCCTTGCGGCGACTGGCGAGGCAGGCCAATTACAGCGTGGCGCCGCCGACAGCGCGGTTGCACGGGCACAGTTCGTCCGTTTGCAGACCGTCCAGAATACGCAGGACTTCTTCCGGGTTACGGCCGACGTTCAGGTTGTTCACCGAAACGTGCTGGATGACGTTGTCCGGATCGACGATGAACGTGGCGCGCAGGGCAACACCGGCGGCAACGTCACGCACGCCCAGTTGGTCCACCAGCGAGCCGGTCACGTCGGCGAATTGCCATTGGTCCAGCTTGTTCAGGTCCTTGTGCTCGCGGCGCCATGCCAGCTTCACGAATTCGTTGTCGGTCGAGCCGCCCAGCACGATCGCGTCGCGGTCGGCGAAGTCGCCGTTCAGCTTGGCGAAGGCCACGATTTCGGTCGGGCACACGAACGTGAAATCCTTCGGGTAGAAGTAGATCACCTTCCACTTGCCTTCGAACGACTTCTCGGTGATGTCTTCGAAAGCCGACTGGCCGTTTTCCTCGTGGTTGTTGAAACCAGGCTTCACGCCAACGATCTGGAACGCTTCGAGCTTTTGACCAACGGTCTTCATGGACTTCTCCTGATACGGTTTGAAGAGAGTGAGGCGAGCGATTCGCTGCCGGCTGCCGGGCAGTACCCGGTACCTGAAAGCGATCGCAACAATCTGTGATTATGCGCCGCCGGACACCTCGGGTGCCAATTGAAAATCTCAAAGGCCCCGATAGGCAGACTCGACTGACGCAGTGCAGCAATTGCCGAAGGCCGCAGTATGCCACGCATGCGCTGACCGTGTCGTGACAGCCGTCGAATCGGTCGTCACGCCGTGCGCAGCGCCGTCTGCTGCCGGCGTGCGCGGAAGATCAGCAGCGTCGCCACCAGGCCGCACAGCGCGGCAAACGTGAGCCACAGGCCCGGTGCGGCCTTGTTGCCGGTGGCATGGATCAGGTAGGTCGAGATGGCCGGGGTAAAGCCGCCGAACAGCGCCGTGGCGAGGCTGTAGGCCAGCGAGAAGCCGGTGGTGCGTACTGCCGGCGGCATCACTTCGGCCAGCGTGACGACCATCGCGCCGTTGTAGCTGGCGTAGAGGAACGAGAGCCACAGTTCCACCATCAGCAGGCGGCCGAACGAGGGCTCGGCCACGAGCCACGACACGGCCGGGTAGGCGGACACCAGCGTGGCGATCGTGAATACCACCAGCAGCGGCTTGCGTCCCACGCGGTCTGACACCGCGCCCATCACCGGCAGCCAGATAAAGTTCGACAGGCCCACGCACATGGTCACGATCAGGTTGTCCACGTCGCCGAGCTTCAGCACGGTCTTGCCGAAGGTGGGCGTATAGGCGGTGATCATGTAGAACGACACCGTGGTCATGACCACCAGCATGCAGCCGGCGACGATGATGCCCCAGTTGTCGAGCATCGAGCGGTAGATCTCGCCGATGGCCGGGCGGTGCTTCTGCGCCCGGAATGCCTCCGTCTCCTCCAGCGACCGGCGGATCATGAACAGGAACGGCACGATCAGGCAGCCGATCAGGAACGGCACGCGCCAGCCCCAGTCGTCCATCTGGGCCGGCGCCAGCGTGGCGTGCAGGATCACGCCCAGCAGGCCCGCGAAGATCACGGCCACCTGCTGGCTGGCCGATTGCCACGCCACATAGAACCCTTTCTGGCCGGGTTTGGCGATTTCCGACAGGTAGACCGACACGCCGCCCAGCTCCACGCCGGCCGAGAAACCCTGCAGCAGCCGGCCCAGCAACACCAGCAGCGGCGCGGCCACGCCGATCGACGCGTAGCCGGGCACCAGCGCGATCAGCAGCGTGCCCAGCGCCATCATGACCAGCGTCACGATCAGCCCCTTGCGCCGGCCGTGATGGTCGATGTAGGCCCCCAGCACGATGGCGCCGAGCGGGCGCATCAGGAAGCCGGCGCCGAATGTGGCCAGCGACAGCATCAGCGAGGCAAATTCGTTGCCGGACGGAAAGAACGTACGGGCAATGGCGGCGGCGTAGAAGCCGTACACCATGAAGTCGTACATTTCTAGGAAATTGCCGCTGACGACGCGGAACACGGTGCGGAACCCGTGCTGGGAGGTCGGAGTGCTGGACATGGCTGTCTCTCGGTCTGGCGCCCGTGGGTCCGGGGGCCTGTGGTCGGATACTGCCAGCCAGTGTGCGCGCCGACGCTGTCAATCCGCTGTCGGCAGCCTTTCAATCCGATATCGGGAGCTGAAGAAAACCTGTCAATCCGAAGCGAGTGGCGCAAATCCGCAAAGGGGAGCGCCGGGCAGGGCGGTTCCGGCCGCTCAGGCGCGGCGGAACAGCGCGGTGACCACGAGTCCGCTCTTCGGCGGCTGGCGGTTGGCCAGCACCAGGCGCCCGCCGTTGCGCTGCAGGATGCGGTTGACGATCGACATCCCGAGCCCGGCGCCCTTGGCCTCGCTGCGCGCGCTGTCGAGGCGGTAGAACGGGCGCGTCAGCAGCGAGAGCTGCTCGTTTGGCACGCCGGGGCCGGTATCGGCCACGGTCAGCACGGCGTCCTTGTCGTCGAGCCGCGTGGAGATCTCCACCTCGGCCATGCCGGTTTCCTCGTCCTTGGCGTAGCGGCGCGCGTTCTCGACGAGGTTGTCCAGGATACGCTGGATCTCCATGCGGTTCGCCACGGCCATGACCGGGCCGTTGGAGCGCACGTGCACGCGTACGTCATCGTGCGCGGCATAGACGCCGACCGATTCCTGCACCAGCGCCGACAGGTCCACGGGCTCGACCACTTCCTGCCCGGGCCGCGCGTAGTTCAGGAACTGGCCGATGATGGCGTCCATCTGCTCGATGTCGGCGATCATCGCGTCGCGCGTGGTGGTGTCCACCGGCGACATCTCGGTTTCCAGCCGCAGGCGCGTCAGCGGCGTGCGCAGGTCGTGCGAGATGCCGGCCAGCATGACCACGCGGTCGTCGTCGAGCTGGCGCAGGTCGCGCACCATCTGGTTGAAGCTGCGGTTGGCCTGGGCCACCTCGCTGGCGCCCTGTTCGCGCAGTGGCGGCGGATCGCCGCCGGTGCCGATCTGCTTGGCCGCGTTGGCCAGGCGCTTGAGCGGGTAGTTGACGCGGGCCGTGATGAACGCCGCGCCGATGATCGACAGCAGCAGCGCGGCAATACTCCACCAGAGCCACTGGATGCCCGGCACGCGCTCGAAGCGCTCGGGGCTGATGGCTACCCAGTAGTCGTCGCCCTCGATCTCGAAGCTGACCCAGACGCCCGGAATGTCATTGACCGTGGTGGCCAGCACGGTGTCCTCGCCCAGGCGGCTGCGGATCTCCTGCTGCACCAGCTGGGTCAGGAACGGGTTGGCCTTGGGTGCCGCAAAGTCGTCGTCCTTCTCGCGCGGATAGACCTTGATGCCCTCGTTCTGGACGAGGTCGAGCAGAAGGAACCGGCGCCGCGCGGGGTCGGAATAGAGCAGGGCGGCGCGCGTGAGCTTGACCACGCTGACCACCTGCATGGCGATCTGCTGGGCGCGTGGCGCGCGTTCGAAGAGCCGGTAGCTCTGGAACCAGATACCCAGCGAGATCGCCAGCAACAGGGCGATCAGCATGAAGGTTCGCCAGAACAGCGAACCGAAGAACCGCGTTGCGGTACGGCCGAGGGCGGTCGACACGATGCTGCTGTGCGGACCGGGCTTACTTCACGCCATCGGGGATGAAGACGTAGCCGAGGCCCCAGACCGTCTGGATGAAGCGCGGGTTGCTCGGGTCCGGCTCGATCAGCTTGCGCAGGCGCGAGATCTGCACGTCCAGGCTGCGGTCGAACACCTCGTATTCGCGGCCGCGCGCCATTTCCATCAGTTTCTCGCGCGAGAGCGGCTGGCGCGGATGGCGCGCGAACACCTTGAGCACCGAGAATTCGCCCGTGGTGAGCGTGATTTCCTCGTCGTTCTTGGTCAGCGTGCGGGTGGCCAGGTTGAGCACGAAATCGCCGAAGGCAAAGGTCTCGGGCGTCTCCGACGGGGCGCCCGGCACTTCGGCCGGACCCTTGCGGCGCAGCACCGCATGGATGCGCGCGATCAGTTCGCGCGGGTTGAAAGGCTTGGGCAGGTAGTCGTCGGCGCCCATTTCCAGGCCGACGATGCGGTCCACGTCCTCGCCCTTGGCGGTCAGCATGATGATCGGCGTCTGGTCGTTGGCGCCGCGCAGGCGGCGGCAGATCGACAGGCCATCCTCGCCCGGCATCATCAGGTCAAGCACCAGCAGGTCAAAGCGCTCGCGCAGCCAGAGCTTGTTCATGGCCGTGGCGTTTTCCGCCACGAGCACGGTGAATCCCTGTTCGCCGAGGTAGCGGCGCAGCAGGTCGCGCAGGCGCGGGTCGTCATCCACGACGAGAATCTTGTGGCTGGTATTTTCCATGGCGGTATCTTAGCGACTATCGCTTTCGCTCAAAATGGCTTAACAAAACGTTACATACTTTACCCCGTGGTATGGCGGCGTGCACCTTTTGTGCAATTACACTCCGCAAACCGTTGCCAGAGGCCCCTTCAGCTGGCCCGGCAAAACATGGTCACCACGGGTATGTCGCGCCCCCCGGAACGGGCGGCGGGATACTGTCTACACCGCAATTATCCAATGAAAGTGAAGCAAAACCGGCACGGGCTTACCCTGCGTCGCGCGGTCTGCGCGCGGGTGGGCGTTCTTGCCGGCATGACCCTGCTGCTCGCCGTCGCGCCCGCGTCGGCAAACGCCCAGTCGGCGGGCATGGCGCACCTGCTTCACCCGCGCAGCCAGCCGCCCAACGGGCAGGGCCATCCGCCCCAGCCCGACCGCAACCGGCAACCGCCGCGCCGCGGCGACCGGGCCGAGACCGAGCGCGACATGGCCGAACGGGCGGGCCGCCAGGGGCCGCGCGGTGGCAGCCAGAAGCTGTCGCCCGACGAGCGCAAGACGCTGCGCAAGAATCTCTACGACCTCAGCAAGGAAATGTACCGCGGCAGCTGACCTGCCGCCGCGTCATTGCTCCACCGGTTTGGGCCGGAAGTGCCGCAAAAAGTCGACGAAGACTTCCGCCGCCTGCTGGGCATCCTCCTCCGTGATCGTTTCCAGCGGATTGTGGCTGATCCCGCCATTGCCACAGCGCACGAACAGCATCGCCACATCGGTGATCCGCTGCATCATCATCGCGTCGTGCCCGGCGCCCGACGGCAATTCGAACACCTCCATGCCACGCTTGCGCAGCACCGCGCCGAACTGGTCCATCAGCCAGCGCGCGCAGGGTGCATTGTTGACCGGCGTCACGCGCTCCACGCTTGCCGTCAGGCCGCGTCGGGTGGCAATCCGCTCGATGCCGGCCACGATGTCGGCGATGGCTGCCTCCCGGATGCCGTCCTCGCCCGCCCGGATATCCATCGAGAACGTGCAGGCGGCCGGAATCACATTGCTGGAACCGTTGGGTACCTGCAACTGGCCGACCGTGCCGACCAGCGACGGCACCTGGCCGCAGCGTTGCTCCACGAGCAGGATCATCTCGGCGGCGCCGGCGGCGGCATCGCGGCGCATGTCCATCGGCGTGGTGCCGGCATGGCTGGCCAGCCCCTCGATCCGGACCTGGAAGCGGCTGCTGCCGGCGATCTGCGTCACGATGCCCAGCGGCAGGCCGCGATGCAGCAGCACCGGTCCCTGCTCGATGTGCACTTCGACAAAACCGGCCAGCGTGGCTGGGTCCACGGCGGCCGCGCGCAGCGCGTCCGGTTTCCCGGCGCCCGGGAAACCGGCCCCGGCCAGTGCCGCGGCCATCGTCACGCCGTCGGCATCCACGCGGTCGAGCAGCGCGGCGTCGAAGCGGTCGGCCAGCACGCTGCTGGCCAGGAAGCTGGTCTTGAAGCGCAGCCCCTCTTCCTCGGCGAACGCCACCACGTCCAAGTGGTAGGGCAGGCGGATGCCGGCGTCGCGCAGCGCGCCCACCACGGCAATCGGCAGCAGGATGCCAAGCCGGCCATCGTACCGGCCGCCGTCGCGCACGGTGTCGAAGTGCGAGCCGGTCATCAGCACCTGCGCAGCGGCTTCGTCCGGATCGGCGGCATACCGGCCGATCACGTTGCCGATGGCGTCGATGCGCACGGTCATGCCGGCGTCTTCCATCCATGCCGCCAGGTCGGCCTGGGCACGGGCGTGGGCTGGCGTCAGGAAGGCGCAGGTCAGGCCACCTTCCATGTCCGAATGGCGGGCAAGTTCCGCCGCGCGCGCCAGGATGCGGGCGCCGAGCGAGGGGGGTGCAGCAGTCATCGTCATTTCCTTCAACGGTTCCGCAGCCAGGTCTTCCACGCCAGCCAGAGCTTGCGCATGGGCGTCAGCGCGATGCGCTGGGTCAGCACCTGGAACTGGCTGGCCTCGATTTCGTCGAGCAGGGCGTGGTGGATCGCCGCCAGCGCCAGCAGGGCGCGCAGGGCGCGGCGGTCGGCGCGGGGCAGCGTGTCGAGCGCCTCGCGGTACAACGCACGGGCCTGGGCGGCCTGGTCGCGCATCATCGCCACGAAGGGCTCGGCATGCCGCGACTGCATGATGTCCGCCGCGGGCACTTCGAAGCGCTGCAGCGTATCGACGGGAATATAGATACGGCCTTGGCGGGCATCGCTGCCCATTTCGCGCAGGATGCGGATGCGCAACTGCGACAGGCCGAGTTTCTCGGCGGCGGCCAGTGTCTGGGGGTCGCTGCAGCCCAGCACCCGCGCCGACAGCCGGCCGAATGTGCCACCCACGGCACGGCTGTATTTCGCCAGCGCCGCTTCGTCTATATAGCGGGACTGGGCCAGATCCATCTCGGAGCCGTCGAGCACCTGGGTCATTTCGGCCTGGGGCAGCAGGTCGAGGCTGGGGCGGAGCGCCTGGCTGACCGGGTGGGCGCCCTGGCCGTCGTAGAGGCGGCGCAGTTCGGCACGCCACCAGTCCAGCCGTTGCAGGGCCACGCCGGCGTCGTGGTTCTCATGGACG
This sequence comes from Cupriavidus agavae, assembly GCF_004217045.1. Lineage (GTDB taxonomy): Bacteria > Pseudomonadota > Gammaproteobacteria > Burkholderiales > Burkholderiaceae > Cupriavidus > Cupriavidus agavae. Next base: position 1,453,798 of record NZ_SGXM01000001.1, on the reverse strand, counting down.
ATGGCGTCGAGTTCGATGCGCCAGGCCTGCAGGGCGGTCAGGGCCTGCCGGCGCTCGGGAGGCAGCCGCAGGGCACTGTAATAGAAGCTGGAACCGCTTTTTGCGGCTTTATCCTGGCAATACTGATCGGGCGTCACGCCAATCTCTTTTTCGGTAAGGCGGGTGGGGCGGCGGAGGGGACGGCGGCGGGGGGCCGTAGCGCCGGGCCGCGAATTGTAACATCGGCCAACGGTCGCTCCCGTGCGCCGGCGGCGCCGGATGGCAGACATTTCGTCGCACCAGGCCGCCATTTGTCATCCGGCGTTTGACGCACTCGCCCGACGTGGCTATATTACTGACCGGCCAGTTATTAATTGCCCGCCAGCCATGGCGGAGACACTGGCAAGGCTGCCCGCAGAGGCGCCAGCGAGACCCCCATCGGCCGTCCGGCCGCGCCAGGCAATACCCGTCGTTGGTGCAGTTCCGCTTCATCTCACTACAAAGACGCTTGTCCATGCCAGTGCCATTTGCCAGGCCGGAAGTCGCGGCCGTTGAAACCCAGGAAATTGCGGTGCCGCAGGGCGCCGCTGCGGCGTTCGGGCGCCGTGTGCGAAAGGCCGGGGGCGGCTTGCTCGGGCTGGTGCTGGTGGCGGCGCTGGGCGTATCGGGCTGCCAGCGCAAGGCGGAGCCAGAGGCACCGGTGCGGCCGGTGCGGCTGCTGCAACTGAGTCCGGCCACGGGCAAGACCGAGTTCGAATTCTCCGGCGACATCCGGCCCCGCATCGAATCGCGGCTCGGCTTCCGGGTGGGCGGCAAGATTTCGGCGCGTCTGGTGGACGTGGGCGCGGCGGTGCAGAAGGGGCAGCCGCTGGCACGCCTTGATCCCACCGATCTGGCGCTCGCCGAATCGGGCGCCCGCGCCCAGTTCGACGCCGCCAGGACCGACCGTGACCTGGCCGCCTCCGATCTCAAGCGCTACAAGGAACTGGCCGCGCGCAACTTCATCAGTTCGGCCGAACTGAGCCGCCGCCAGGCCACCTACGATTCGGCCGCCTCGCGGCTGGAGCAGGCGCAGGCCAGCCTGCGCAACCAGTCGAACCAGACCGGTTACGCCGTGCTGACCGCCGACGCCAACGGCGTGGTGACCGCCATCGATGCCGAGGTGGGCCAGGTGGTGTCGCCCGGCCAGCCCGTGGTACGCGTGGCGCAGACCGCCGAGAAGGAGGTGGCGATCGGGCTGCCCGAAGATCAGGTGGACATGCTGCGCGGGCTCTCCGACGTATCGATCCATACCTGGTCCGAGCCGGACCGCGTGCTGCCCGGCCGGGTGCGCGAGATTTCGGCCGCGGCCGATCCGGTCACCCGCACGTATCCCACCCGCGTCACAATCCCCAACCCGCCGGCCGACCTGCGCATTGGCATGACCGCCGTGGTGGCGTTCAGCCGCACCGGTACCGCCGCCGCGATCCGCATCCCGCTGACCGCGCTGCTGCAGCAGAAGGGCAGCAACCAGGTGTGGGTCTATACCCCCGGCCAGGACGGCACCGGCACCGTGAAGCCGGTGCCCGTGACACTGGGCGAGGCGCAGGGCAACCTGATCGAGATCCGGCAGGGCCTGGCACCGGGCCAGGCCATCGTCACGGCCGGCGTGCATCTGCTCAAGGCTGGCCAGCGGGTCAAGCCGATGCAGTCCGTGGCACCGGCCCAGCCCGCTTCGAATCCGGGCGTGCGCATCGGCGCCCTCGCGCGCCATCTGGGCTGAGGCCGGCCCATGGAACATTCCCGCTTCAATCTGTCGCGCTGGGCGCTCGAGCACCAGCCGCTGACGCGTTACCTGCTGGTCGTGCTGCTGCTGGGCGGCCTGCTGGCGTTCTTCCAGCTGGGCCAGGACGAGGACCCGCCGTTTACGTTCCGCGTGATGGTGGTGCAGGCGTTCTGGCCGGGTGCCACGGCCGAGCAGATCGCCGTGCAGGTCACCGACAAGATCGAGCGGCAACTGCAGGAGGTGCCGTACGCCGACAAGATCCGCAGCTTCTCGAAGCCCGGCGAGACCACGGTGGTCTTCCAACTGGCGGACAACTCGCCGGCCAAGGACACCGCGCAGATCTGGTACACGGTGCGCAAGAAGATCGGCGACATCCAGCAGACGCTGCCGCAGGGCGTGCGCGGGCCCTATTTCAACGACGAATTTGGTGACGTCTACGGCTCCATCTATGCGCTGAGCGCCGACGGCTTCAACTACAAGGAACTGCGCGAGTACGCCGACCTGGTGCGCCAGGATCTGCTGCGCATTCCGGCCGTAGCCAAGGTCACGCTGCTGGGGCTGCAGGACGAAAAGCTCTACATCGAGTTCAACCAGGCGCGCTTTGCCCAGCTCGGGCTGGACATCAACGCCATCGCCAACCAGATCTCGGAACAGAACAATCCCACCGGCAGCGGCGTGCTGGTGACGCCGACGGACAACCTGCAAGTCCGCATCACGGGCCAGCTTGGCGATGTGGAGGACCTCAAGAACCTGGTGCTGCGCGGCCCGAACGGCATCGCCAACATCCGGCTCGGCGACATCGCCAACGTCTACCGCGGCTATGTCGATCCGCCGGTCAGCCGCATGCGGTTCAACGGCAAGGACGTGATCGGGCTCGGTATCTCGATGGAGAAGGGCGGCGACATCATCGCGCTGGGCAAGGAACTGCGCCGCGTCACGGACCGGCTCAAAGGCCAGTTGCCGATGGGCATCGAGATGGAGCAGGTGCAGGATCAGCCCCAGGCGGTCAAGCGCAGCGTGGGCGAGTTCGTGCGCGTGCTGATCGAGGCCGTGGTCATCGTGCTGGGCGTAAGCTTCGTGGCGCTGGGGCTGCATACCCGGCCGCTGCGCATCGACGTCCGGCCGGGGCTGGTGGTGGCGCTGACCATCCCGCTGGTGCTTGCCGTGACGTTCCTGTTCATGAACATCTTCGGCATCGGGTTGCACAAGATCTCGCTGGGGGCGCTGATCATCGCGCTGGGCCTGCTCGTCGATGACGCGATCATCGCCGTGGAAATGATGGTCCGCAAGCTGGAGGAAGGCTTCTCGAAGATGGAGGCGGCCACGTTCGCCTACACCTCGACCGCCATGCCGATGCTGACGGGCACGCTGATCACGGCGGCGGGCTTCCTGCCCGTGGGGCTGGCCAAATCCACGGTGGGGGAGTACACGTTTGCGATTTTCGCGGTAACGGCCCTGGCGCTGCTGCTGTCGTGGCTGGCGGCGGTCTATTTCACGCCGTACCTGGGCTACCTGCTGCTGAAGACGCGCGGCAACGATGGCGGGCATCACGAGGTCTTCGACACGCCGTTCTACACGCGCTTCCGCAAGCTGGTGAACTGGTGCGTCGAGTGGCGCAAGACCGTGATCGCCGTGACGCTGGCGATGTTCGCGCTGGGGCTGTTTGCGTTCAAGTTCATCGAAACCCAGTTCTTCCCTGATTCGAGCCGGCCCGAACTGATGGTGGAGCTGTGGATGCCCGAGGGCACCAGCTTCGTGGAAATGGAAACGGTGGCCAAGCGCTTCGAGGTGGCCATGCGGCGCGACGAGGCGGTGGACAGCATCACCACCTTCGTGGCCAACGGCTCGCCGCGCTTCTACCTGCCGCTTGACCAGATCTTTCCGCAGTCGAACGTGGCGCAGCTGATTGTGATGCCGGTGACCGTGGAGGCGCGCGACCCGCTGCGCCGCCGCGTGGAGAAGGTGATCGCCAGCGAGTTCCCGCAGTTGCGGGGCCGGGTGAAGCTGCTGCCGAACGGGCCGCCGGTACAGTACCCGGTGCAGTTCCGCGTGATCGGCCCCGACGCCGCCGTGGTGCGCAAGGCGGCTGACCAGGTGTCTGCGATCATGGCGGACAACCCGAATACCGTGGGCGTGAACGACAACTGGAACGAGAACGTCAAGATGCTGCGGCTCGAACTCGACCAGGACAAGGCACGCGCGCTGGGGGTCACCACCAACGCTGTGGCACGCGCCACGCAGGCCGTGCTGACCGGCGTGCCGGTCGGACAGTACCGCGATGCCGACAAGCTGATCGACATCATCATGCGCACGCCACGCGAGGAGCGCGACGCGATGTCGGACCTCAACAACGTGCTGGTGCCTACCAGCAGCGGCCGGGCCGTGCCACTGACCCAGGTGGCGCGCGTCACGCTGCGTTCCGAGCCGGGCGTGATCTGGCGCGAGAACCGCGACTTCGGCATCACGGTGCAGTCCGATATCGTGGACGGCATCCAGGGGCCGACCGTCACCGCGCAGATCAACCCCAGGCTGGACGAGATCCGCGCCTCGCTGCCGGCGGGCTACAGGATCTCCATCGCCGGCGCCGAGGAGGAGAGCGGCAAGGCCGGTGCGTCGATCGCGGCGCAACTGCCGCTGTGTATCTTCATCATCTTCACGCTGCTGATGCTGCAGATGCACAGTTTCTCGCGTGCGGTGATGGTGTTCCTGACGGGGCCGCTGGGGCTGATCGGCGCGGCCGCCGCGCTGCTGCTGCTGCACGTGCCGATGGGCTTCGTGGCCCAGCTTGGCATCACGGCGCTGCTCGGGATGATCATCCGCAACTCCGTGATCCTGGTGGACCAGATCGAACAGGATATCGGCGCCGGCCTGCCGCCATGGGAGGCCATCGTGGAATCGGCCGTGCGCCGCTGCCGGCCAATCCTGCTGACGGCTGCCACGGCCGTGCTTGCCATGATCCCGCTGGCCCGCTCGGTCTTCTGGGGGCCGATGGCCGCGGCCATCATGGGCGGGCTGATCGTGGCCACACTGCTGACGCTGCTGTTCCTGCCCGCGCTCTACGCGGCATGGTTCCGCGTGGCGCCGCCCGATGGCGACCGGGGCGTGCTGGCGGGCTGATGCCAGCGGCGGCCGTGGATCCTACGGCCGCCGCTTCTTCCACTCGTAGTCGGGCAGCGGATCGGCGGCGCCGGACTTGCCAACCGAATTCGGGTTCTCCGAACACAGCGTGACGAAGCTGACCGGCTCGCCGGCGAACTGGCGCCGGCGCAGTGACTCGGCAAACTGCAGGGCGTCGCGCAGCCCATCGCCCGGAAAGGACTGAGCGTGCGGCGCCATGCCCTCGGTGGTGGCTTCGGTCCAGTAGATCATGTACATGCGGTGCTCCCCGTTGACGGCCCAAGGATACCGCGTAGCGGCTACTCCGCGAGTTCGAACACCACGTCCTGCGCGCCCTCCCAGAGCACCTTGGTGCCGAGCGCGCGCAGGTTCTCCCTGCCTTCCACGATGGTCAGGAAGTGGTTGCCGGCCAGTTGCCCCATCTTGCTGGCGAAGCAGCAGCTGCCATAGGCGAGGATGATCTCGGTCTCGCTGTAGCCGCCCGGGTAGAACAGGATGTCGCCCACCGACGGGTGGCTTGTATGGTTCTCGAAGCCCACGCCGAGCCGGAACTCCCCCAGCGGAATCCAGCAGCCTTCGCCGCTCCAGCGCACGTGGATCAGCTTCTGGCGGTACGGCAACAGTTGCAGGAAGGCCGCGACGGTCTCCGGGGCGTCCGGGTGGGTTTCGGCGAGGAAGGTGTGGCTGGCGGCGGTGATGCGGATCTTGGGCATGTTCGTTTTACCAGGTGTTCGGTTTGCAGCGGGCTTCACGAGGCCAGCCCCGCCATCAGCGTCTCCGCCACGGCAATCAGGCTCCGGTCGCTGCCCCTTGGCCCGATCAGCGAGATCCCCAGCGGTGCGCCGCTGCGCCCGGACAGCGGCAGGCTCAGTTGCGGGAAGCCCGACAGCGGCGTCAGGCACAGCGAGTGCGCCGCGGCCGTGCGGTAGTCTTCCAGCGATTCCATCGGCGCTGTGCGCAGCGGCGCGATATCAGGCATGGTCGGCAGCACCAGTACGCTGTCGTGGCCGAGCAGCCGGCCCAGATGTGCCGTGAACTCGCGCCGTACGGCGCCCGCCTGGTCGAATTGCGCCTGCGTCACGCCCTTGCTGAACGCGAACCGCCCGGCCACGTCGGGGCCGAGCTGCAGCCCGTAGTGCTCGATCAGCGCGCCATCGGCCTGCCATGCCTCCCAGCCCTGCACGTAGCGGAAGGCCCAATAGAGGTCCGGGAGCGGACGGTCGGCCACGTCCACCGGGGTAGCCTTGCCGAACACGGCTTCGATGCGGGCCACGGCGGGGGCCAGCGCGGCACGGGCTTCGGCGGTGGGGAGTTCGAAGAGGTCGGCGGCCAGCAGCAGCCTCGGCATGGCTGGCAGTGGGTCGCCATCGACGCCGAACAGCACGTCCGCCACGCGGGCGAACGTGGCGATGTCGCGTGCCAGGAAGCCGCAGGTGTCGAGCGATTCGCACAGCGGCATGCATTGCGACAGCGAGATGCGCCCGTGCGTTGGCCGGATGCCGAACAGGCCGCAATGGCTGGCCGGGGCGCGAACGGAGCCTCCCGTGTCAGTGCCGAGCGCAAAGTCGGCAAGCCCGTTCGACACCGCCGAAGCCGATCCCGACGACGATCCGCCCGTGATGCGGTCCGGTGCCGCGCCGTTGAACGGGCCGCCGTAGTGGTAGTTCTGGCCGTTCATCGAGAACGCAAGTTCGTCGGTATGGACCTTGCCGACGAACGTGGCGCCGGCATCGAGCAGCTTCTGCACCGTGGGCGCGGTCGTCGTCTTGATGCCCGAACGCGCCAGCACATGGGGATTGCCGCCGCCGGTGGGGTAGCCCGCCACGTCGAACAGGTCCTTGACCGCGAAGGTCAGGCTGCGCAGCGGGCCATCGGCCGCGCCGGGCACGGGCGCGTCGGGGTAGGGCAGGAAGGCACGGGCGGGATGCGTGGCCAGGCTCATGGTGTGTGAAATCCTCGTGGCAGGAAGCATGGAATCAGGCGGCGCATTCGCTGATGGCGGGCGCCTCGGCCAGCACGCAGCTGACCTGGTGGCCGCCGCCGAGCGCGACAGCGCGTGGCACCTCGGCCAGGCACGCCGGCCGGGCATGCGCGCAGCGCGGTGCGAACGTGCAGCCCGGAGGCAGCGCGGAGAGATCGGGGGGCGCACCGCCAATGGTCTGCAGGCGCTGGCCGCGGTCCATGCCGTGCTGCCGGCTTTGCAGCAGGGCAATCGTGTAGGGGTGCCGCGCGTCGCGCAGCAGCGTGCGGATCGGGCCTTCCTCGACAATGCGGCCGCCGTACATCACGGCCACGCGGTCGGCGATTTCCACCGCCGCGCCAATGTCATGGGTCACGAACACGATCGACAGGCCAAGTTCGCGCTGCAGTTCGCGCAGCAGGATCAGCACCTGGATCTGCACCGTGGCGTCGAGCGCCGTGGTTGGCTCGTCGGCCAGCAGGATTTTCGGCCGGGCCGACAGCGCCAGCGCGATCATCGCGCGCTGGCGCATGCCGCCCGACATCTCGTGCGGATACGCCGCCAGCCGCCGCTCGGGGCTGGGAATGCGCACCGCTTCGAGCGCCTTGAGGGCGAGCGCCCGCGCTTCGGTCTTCGACACCTTGCGGTGCGTGCGGATGCATTCGATGATCTGCTGGCCGACCGTGTAGACCGGGTCGAGGGCCAGCAGCGGCTCCTGGAACACCATGGCGATGGTGCCGCCGCGCAGCCGCGCCAGCGCCCGCTTGTCGAGCGCCGGCACTTCGTGGCCGTCCACGCGGATCTGGCCGGTCATCGTCGTCCGACGCGGCGGGTGCAGCCGCATCAGCGCGCGCAGCGTGACGCTCTTGCCGGAACCCGATTCGCCGATCAGTGCCACGGCCTCGCCGGGCGACACGTCGAGCGAGACGCCATTGACGGCGCGGATGGTCTTGCCGCCGCCCGAGAAGGTGACGTGGAGGTCGCGCACCGAAACCGCGGGCGGGAGGGGGGCCGTGGAGGCGCCGAGTTCTTGGGACATATCGTTCTCCGCGAGGTCAGGGCGTGGCGGCGTGCAGGCCGGGAGTCATGCGCCGCAGCGGCAGCGAGTGGCCGCCGTCGGGCATCGCCATCAGGCATGACACCGGATACCCGGCCAGTGCGTCGGTCAGCGCCGGGGCGCGACGCTCGCACACCGGCTCGGCGCGTGCGCAGCGCGGGTGGAAGCTGCAGCCGGGCGGCGGGTTGATCGGGTTTGGCGGATCACCGGCCAGCGGGGCGGCCAGTGTGCGGTGATCGGGGTCCATCGACGGCATCGACGCCAGCAGCGCCCGCGTGTACGGGTGGGCCGGATTGGCGTACACCGATTCGGTTTCACCCACTTCCACCACCTTGCCGAGGTACATCACCATCACGCGGTCGCACAGGTAGCGGATCACGTTAAGGTCATGGCTGATGAAAACGTAGGTCAGGTCGAACTCGGCCTTGAGGTCGAGCAGCAGGTTCAGCACCTGGGCTTCCACGGACTTGTCGAGCGCCGACACCGCCTCGTCGAGGATCACGAGCCGGGGCCGCAGCGACAGCGCCCGCGCAATGTTCACGCGCTGGCGCTGGCCGCCTGACAGTTCGTGCGGATAGCGGCCCGCAAAGCGCTTCGGCTCCAGCCCCACGCGTTCGAGCAGATAGCGGGCCCGCCCGGTGGCTTCCTGCGCCGGCACGCCGTGGACGCGCGGCGTGAACGCAATCGATTCCTCGATCGTCAGGCGCGGGTTCAGCGACGAGTAGCTGTCCTGGAACACCATCTGCACCTGGCTGCGGAACGACTTCATGGGGAGTTGGGCCGAGCCCACGCCCTGCGCGTCGAAGATCAGCTCGCCGCTGTCGTGCGGGGTCAGTTGCATCAGCAGGCGCGCCGTGGTGGACTTGCCGCAGCCGGACTCGCCCACCACGCCCAGCGTCTCGCCCTTGAGCACGTCGAAGCTGACGCCATCGACGGCACGGACCACGCCGCCCTTGCGCAGCGGCACCGGCGACTTCAGCGGGAAATGCTTGACGAGGTTGCGGGCGATGACCAGCGGTTGTGCCGGGCCGCCCACGTCGGGTGCGGCGGCCGGGGGCAGCGGTGCAAGCGTCTCGGTCATGCTCACTCCTTGATTTCCATGGCCGAGCGGATGCCGTCGGCCAGCAGGTTGAACGAGATCGATGTCAGGAAGATCATCGCGCCGGGCAGGGCGGCCACCCACGGCTGGGTGTAGATGGCGGTGCGCAGCGTGTTCAGCATCAGGCCCCACTCGGGCTCGGGCGGCTTGACGCCCAGGCCGAGGAAGGACAGCCCGGACGCCAGGATCATCGACACCGAGATCAGGCTCGTGGCGTAGACGAAAATCGGCCCGAGCACGTTGTTGAGCACGTGGGCGCGCACGATGGTCAGCGACGACGCCCCCGAGGCGCGTGCGGCATCAACGAATTCGCGGTTGCGCACCTGCGTGGTCACGCTCTCGGCCACGCGCACGATCTGCGGAATGAAGACGATGGTCAGCGAGAGCAGCGCGTTGCCGACGCCGGCGCCGAGCGTGCCGGACAACGCGATGGCCAGCAGCACGGACGGGAACGCGTAGAGGATGTCGGTCAGCCGCATGATCACGGTGTTGGTCCAGCCGCCCGCATAGCCGGCCACGATGCCGATGGCGCTGCCGATCACGAAGGCCAGCAGCACCGGGGTGATGCCCATGAACAGCGAGAGCCGGCCGCCGAGCATCAGGCGTGAGAGCATGTCGCGGCCCAGTTCGTCGGTACCCAGCGGGTAGCCTTCGAAGCCGATCGGCTTGAGCCGCTTGAGGATGGACGAAGCGTACGGATCGGCCGGCATCAGCATTGGCGCGAAGATCGCCAGCACGATCAGCGTCAGCAGGACCAGCGCGGCCAGCATCGCCAGCCTGTTGCGCAGCAGGCGTCGGCCAACCGTGCTCCAGTAGCCGGGCGAGCGCTCGACCGGCAGCGGGGCCAGGGCCTTGTTCAGCGTCATTTCCATGGCAGGCTCCTCAGTGGCGTTGGATGCGCGGGTCGAACAGCGTCTGCAGCGCGTCGACCACCAGGTTCAGCAGCACGAAGAACACGGCCAGGATCAGGATCGTGCCCTGCAGCAGCGGGAAGTCGCGCTGGAAGATCGCCGAGTTCAGCAGGAAGCCGGTGCCGGGCCACGAGAACACCGTCTCGATCAGGATCGACCCGCCCAGCAGGTAGCCGAGCTGCAGGCCCATCACCGACAGCGCCGTGGGCGCCACGTTCTTCACCACGTGGCGGAAGACCGCCATGTCCGACAGGCCCCGGGCGCGCAGGCCCACGATGAACTCGTTGGACAGGATCTCGGCCACGAGCGCACGGATGGTGCGGGCGACGATGCCCATCGGGATCACCGACATCGTCACGGCCGGCAGGATCAGGTACTGGATGTGCTCCCAGTCCCACGACCAGTCGCCCGAGCCGCCCGGCCCGGCACCGGTGGCCGGCAGCCAGCCCAGGATGACCGAGAACGCGATCACCAGCACCATGCCGAGCCAGTAGTGCGGAATGCTGACGCCGAGCACCGACACGAACGACGCCAGCCGGTCCGACACCGAGTCGCGCATGTAGCCAGCCACGAAGCCGAACAGGCAGCCGAACGTGAAGCCGATCAGCGTGGCCACGGCGGCCAGCCGGATCGAGTTGATCACGGCCTTGGACACCTCGGCCATCACCGGGCGGTTCGTCGCAATCGAGGTGCCGAGATCGCCGTGCAGCGCGCGGCTGAACCAGTGGATGAATTGCTCCAGGAACGGCTTGTCGAAGCCGTACAGCGCGGTCAGTTGCTGGCGCAGTTCCTCGGAGGCATCCGGTGGCAGCACCGAAACCAGCGGATCGCCGGGTGCGATATGCACCAGCGAGAAGCAGAGCAGGGCGACCCCAAGCAGGATGGGCAACGCATACACGATGCGGCGGAGCAGGTAGGTCATGGGCGGTGGCCGGCTGTGGGGTTGTAGATTCGGAGCGATGACGATTGCAGCAAGCTCCCCTCTCCCGTATAGCGGGAGAGGGGAGCAAACCATCGGGAGCAGAATCCCCCTCAATCCATCGACATCGTCGCAATGTCGATGAACCAGCTCTGGGGCTGCACCACGCCCTTGACCTTCTTCGAGATCGCCCGCGGGCCCACGTCGTGGGCGATCAGCACGAACGGCGACTCCTCGACGATGCGGGCATGCAGCCGGGCCAGCGCGGCGTCGCGGTCCTTCTCCCCGAACGAGGTGCGGGCCGTCTCGATCAGCTTGTCGAACTCGGCGTTGCCGAAGAACCCCCAGTTGTTCGAAACCGGCGGCTGGGTCTTGGTGCTGACGAAGCGGACCATCGCAAAGAACGGGTCCATCGCCGCAAAGCTCACGTTGATGGCGTTGGCGCCGTGCGCGCTGGCGTCCTTGGCGCCGATGCGCCAGTTCGTGAACAGCGTGTTCCATTCGACCACGTCGAAATCCACGTCGAAGAAGCACTCCTTGAGGTTCTGCTGCACGTACTCGTTCATTGGCAGCGGCTGCATCTGGCCCGAGCCCGACGCCGAGACCTGCACCTTGACCTTGACCGGCTTGGCCGCCGAGTAGCCGGCGTCGGCCATCAGCTTCCTGGCGGCGGCGGGGTCGTACTTGATGTCGAACTTCGGATTGCCCCACCACGGGTTGCCGGCCTCGACAATGCCGCGGGCCTCGGCCATGTATCCGCCCAGCAGCGTCTTCAGCCCCGCGCGGTTCACGCAGAGGTTGGCGGCCTGGCGCACGCGCTTGTCGAGCCACGGGGAATTCGGGGCGAACGACAACTGCCACGGCCACATATGGGGCTGGGCGTTGGCGTAGACTTCGAAGCCACGGCTCTTGATCTGCGCGACGGCATCGGGGGCGGGCGCCTCGATCCAGTCAACCTGGCCCGACAGCAGCGCGGCGGTGCGGGCATTGGCCTCGGGCATCGGCAACATCACGACCTTGTCGATCTTCGGCACGCGCTTCGCATCCCAGTAGGCCGGATTCTTCGCCAGTTCCAGGCGCTCGCGCGGCACGAAGCGCGTCATCTTGAACGGACCCGTGCCGGAGGCGTCGGCGGCAAACGCCACCCACGCCTGCTTGCTGCGCTCGGCGGCGTCGGTCACCGAGGCGGGCACCGCAGCGAACTTCTTTTCCCATTGCGTGGGCGACGCCATGAACAGGTTCGAGACGTTGTACGGCAGGAACGAGTCCGGCTCGGACGTGACCAGTTCTACGGTCAGGTCATCGATCTTTTTCGCGCTGCGCAGCGTGGGCATGCGCGAGGCCGTCACACCAACCTGGCTCGCGTCGAACTGCTTCGCCGTCTTGTCGAGCACCTTGCCGACGTTCCAGACCACGGCGTCCGCGTTGAACGCCGAGCCGTCGTGGAACTTCACGCCGGGACGCAGCCTGAAGGTCCACTTCGTCTTGTCCTTGTCATCGACCTTCCACTCGGTAGCCAGGTCGGGAATCAGCAGGCTCGGGCCGTTGCCCTTGGACAGATCCCACTGCGTGAGGCCGTCGTACATCGGAATGCCGGTGAAGCGGTTGCCCTCGAAGCCCTGGTCGGGCTGGCCGAGCGTGCGCGGGATGTCGGCGGCGGTCATGCCGATGCGCAAGACCTTTTCGGCCATCGCGGCGCCGGGCAGGACGAGCAGCGACAGCGCGACGGCAGCCGGGACGGAACGGACGGCGGCAGAGAATCCTTTGGCTTGGGAAGGCGTGGAGTGGGACACAGGCATGGCTCCGTAGTGATGGGGAAACGTCCGGCATGGACGTCTGCATGGGGCTGCGTTCGGTCTAGCAAGTGATGTGCCAGTGGCCATGCACCCATCGCGGGCGCAACGGTGCGCGGCAAACGTGTGGTCTGCTTCTTGCTCGATAGCGGCTCGACCTTCTCCGACCCGGACGACTCACACATGGATTCGCAATTCACTCCCCGCATCAATGGCGCCCGCCTGTGGCAATCGCTGATGGACCTCGGCGCGATCGGCGCCACGCCGAAGGGCGGCGTCTGCCGCATCGCGCTGACCGACGAAGACCGCCAGGGCCGCGGCCTCGTGGTGCAGTGGTGCCGCGAGGCCGGGCTCGACGTACGCGTGGACGAGATCGGCAACGTGTTCGCGCGCCGCGCCGGCACGGACCCCGACGCGCGGGCCGTGGCCACCGGCAGCCACATCGATACGCAGCCCTCGGGCGGCAAGTTCGACGGCAACTTCGGCGTGCTGGCCGGGCTCGAAGTCATGCGCACACTGAATGACCTCGGTATCGCCACGCGCGCGCCGCTGGAGGTGGCGTTCTGGACCAACGAGGAGGGCACGCGCTTCACGCCGGTGATGATGGGTTCAGGCGTCTTCGCGGGCGTGTTCGATGCGGAGGAAGCCCGCGGGCAGCAGGACCGCGACGGCATCAGCGTGGGCGACGCGCTGGCGTCCATCGGCTACCTCGGCGCCCATCCCGCGGGCGACGTGCCGGGCGGCATGTACGCGGCCTACTTCGAGGCCCACATCGAGCAGGGCCCTGTGCTGGAAGCCGCGCGCCTGCCGATCGGCGTGGTTTCCGGTGCGCTGGGCCAGCAGTGGTACGACGTGACCGTGCTCGGCCAGGACGCTCACGCCGGCCCCACGCCGCTGGCCTTGCGCCACGACGCGCTGCTGGCCTCGGCCCGCATGATCGAGGCCGTGAACCGCATCGCCCGTGACGAGGCGCCGCATGGGCGTGGCACGGTGGGCTTTGTCGAGGTCACGCCGAACTCGCGCAACGTGATTCCGGGACGCGTGGATTTCTCGGTGGACTTCCGCAACCTGGCCCAGGCCGGGCTGGACCGCATGGACGCGGCGATGCGGGCGGCCTTCGGCGGCATCGCCGATATGGCAGGCGTGACCGTCGAGATCCGCCAGGTGGTCAAGTTCGAACCGTGCATCTTCGACGCGGCTTGCGTGGACAGCGTGCGCCGCGCCGCCACCCGGCTGGACCTGCCGCATATGGACGTGGTCAGCGGCGCGGGCCACGACGCGGTGTACGTTGCCGGGCGCGCGCCCGCGGGCATGATCTTCGTGCCTTGCAAGGATGGCATCAGCCACAACGAACTGGAGGATGCGCTGCCCGAGCATATCGAGGCCGGGGCCAACGTTTTGCTGCTGGCCATGCTGGAGCATGCGGGATAGCAAAGCCGCCGTCCCGCCAGCCACTGCACCACGATGGCATCACATTGCACCAATGGTATCGGGCGCGCGGTGCACGCTCCGGGGCGGTGCGGGGGCCCATTCCCCGCGTTTACCCTAAGCCATTTCCCGTTGCCCTCAGTGAAATATCACACTAGTATCACTGCAACTTCAAACATCGCTGAAGGCAGTACATGGCGAATCCCATCCGACTGGTCGGCACGGCCGATCCCGCACCGGCACCGCTGACCCCCGCCCAGAGCGGCGCGGCCCTGCGCGAGCAGGCATATACCGAGATCAAGCGCCGCATCATTTCCTGCGAGTTCCGCCCGGGGGAGCCGCTGATCGAGGCGCAGGTGGCAACGTTGCTGGGGTTGGGCCGTACACCCGTGCACCAGGCGCTGCACCGGCTGGAGGTGGAAGGGCTGGTGTCGATCCTGCCGCGCAAGGGCGTGCTGGTGACGCCGCTGTCGCTGAACGAGGTGCTGGACATGATCGAGGTGCGGGCCACCAACGAGGTGCTGTGCGCCACGCTGGCCTGCGAGCGCGGACACGACAGCGACTTCAAGGCGATGCGCGACATCGTGGACCGCTCGCCGGACCTGATCGCCCGCCGCGACATCCCCGCGCTGGCCTCGCTCGACCTGAAATTCCACACCGCCATGTCCGCCGCCTCGCGCAACCGCGTTCTGGCGGAACTACTACGTGGCCTGCACGAGAAACAGGCGCGCTTCTGGTTCCTCTCGCTGTCCGATCCGCAGCACCTGGAGAACGTGTACCAGGAGCACCTGGAGATCGTCGACGCCCTTGAACGGCGCGACATCCCGGCCGTGCGGGATTCCATCCGCGAACACATCGACGAATTCCGGAAAAACATCATCCGGACCCTCTGACCGAACTTTTACCCTCCGTAACAAGGTAGCAAGCCATGCCGACACTGCAACTCCAGGTAGCCGGCGGGGGCGCACTCGCCCTCGACATCGAACGACTGATCATTGCCGGCTGGACCGGCCGGGACAAGGACGCTGTCCAGCACCATATCGACGAGCTGAAGGCCATCGGCGTGAAGCCGCCCGCCACGGTGCCCACGTTCTACCCGCTGGCCGCCCAGCTGCTGACGACCGACGACGTGCTCGAAGTGCCGCGCGACGACTCGTCTGGCGAAACCGAGTTCGTGCTGCTGCAGGGCGAGGACGCGCTCTACATCGGCATCGGCTCGGACCATACCGACCGCAAGGTGGAAGCCTATGACGTGACCGTCTCCAAGCAGATGTGCGCCAAGCCGATGAGCCGCGAAGTCTGGCGTTTCGACGAGGTGGCCGATCACTGGGACGCGCTGGACATGCGCTGCTGGCGCGTGCGCGACGGCCAGCGCGCGCTGTATCAGGAAGGCAAGGTCACGCGCCTGCTGGACCCGCGTGACCTGATCGAACGCCTGACCGGCGAAGCAAAGCTGCCGGCCGGCACGGCCATGTTCTGCGGCACCCAGGCCGTGATCGGCGAGATGGGCCACGGCGAATCGTTCGAAGTGGAACTGCACGACCCGGTACGCAACCGCAGCCTGCGCCACGCCTACCGCGTGGAAACGCTGGCCGTCGCCGAGTAAGACAACCCCGAGAGCAGAGGAAGACGATGACAGCCCCGACCATTGCCGAACTCGCCGCCGCGCTCGCGGCTGGCCGTACCACCAGCGTGGCCCTGACCGAGCAGGCGCTGGCCAATATCGAACGCCATCAGCAGGCCGGCGGCACCGCCTTCCTGAGCGTGGATGCCGCCGGCGCGCTGGCGCAGGCCCGCGCCGCCGACCAGACCCGCGCGGCCGGGTTGGTGGCCTCGCCGCTGGCCGGCCTGCCGGTGTCGGTCAAGGACCTGTTCGACGTGCGCGGCCAGGTGACGCGCGCTGGCTCGAAGGCCCTCGACGGCAACGCGCCGGCGCAGGCCGACGCGCCTGCCGTGGCCCGCCTGCGCGCTGCCGGTGCCGTGCTGATCGGCCGCACGAACATGAGCGAGTTCGCGTTCTCGGGGCTGGGCTTCAACCCGCATTACGGTACGCCGCGCGCACCATTCGACGCGGAGCGCATCAGCGGCGGCTCTACCTCGGGCGGCGCTGTCAGCGTGGCCGAAGAGATGGCGGTGGCCACGCTCGGCACCGATACTGGCGGCTCGATCCGCATCCCGTCGGCGTTCTGCGGCCTGACCGGCTTCAAGCCCACCGCCAGCCGCGTGCCGCTCGACGGCGCCGTGCCGCTCTCGACCTCGCTCGACTCGGCCGGCCCGCTGGCGCGCTCGGTGGCGTGCTGTGCGGCGGTGGACGCCGTGCTGAGCGGCGAGACGCTCGACACGCGCCCCGCGCCGTTGCGCGGCCTGCGCCTGTACGTGACGCGCGATTTCGTGTTCGACGGCATCGACGCCGAGGTCGGCCAGGCCTTCGAGGCCACGGTGGCACGCCTGTCGGCCCAGGGCGCGCAGATCATCGAGTTCAGCTTTGCCGAACTGCGCCGCCTGCCCGAGATCAATGCTGCCGGCGGCCTGACCGCGGCCGAGGCGTGGACGTGGCACCGCGAGTTGCTGCAAAGCAAGGGTGACCAGTACGACCAGCGCGTGGCGCAGCGCATCCGGCGTGGCGAGAAGCTGTCGGCCACTGACTACATCGTCCTGCTGGCCGAGCGCCGCGCCATGCAGCAACGCGCCGCCGACCTGCTGCGCGATGCCGATGCCTGGCTCATGCCGAGCGTGGCCGTGCGTCCGCCACGCCTCGACGCGCTGACCCGAGACGAAGACTTCTTCGCCATCAACGGCCTGGTGCTGCGCAACCCGAGCGTCATCAACTTCCTCGACGGCTGCGCCACCTCGCTGCCAATGGGGGAGGGCATGGGGCTGGGCGTGTGTGGCCTGCGCGGCAGCGATGCCCGCGTGCTGCAGGTGTCCGCAGCCATCGAGGCCGCGCTCGGCTGATCGCGGCCGGCTTGCCAGAACCCGGATTCCCGTATCCGACAGGGCGGATTCACGCCGCCCGCCGCCTGCGCCAGCACAGCGCAAGAGCGTAGAGGGCCTCGCCAACGCAGCGGGGCCCCGCCCACCACACCCAAGGAGTACTTACCGATGTCTTCCGTGATGACCGGCGCCCCGGGCGCCTTCGACGGCCTGCCGCCCGCCGAACTGGCCCAGCAGCGCAGCGAGGCGTACCGCAAGATCACCGTCCGCCTGATCCCGTTTCTCGTCTTCCTGTTCATCCTGGCCTGGATCGACCGCGTCAACGTGGGCTTCGCCAAGCTCCAGATGCTGCAGGACCTGCAGTTCAGCGAGGCCGTCTACGGCCTGGGTGCGGGGATTTTCTTCATCGGCTATTTCCTGTTCGAAGTGCCGAGCAACCTGCTGCTCGAAAAAATCGGCGCCCGCAAGACCCTGGCCCGGATCACGATCCTCTGGGGCCTGGCGTCGATGGCGATGATCTTCGTCAAGACGCCGATGCAGTTCTATACGCTGCGCTTCATGCTCGGCATCTTCGAGGCCGGCTTCTTCCCGGGCGTGGTGCTTTACCTGACCTACTGGTTCCCGGCCGCCCGGCGCGCCCGCATCAACGGCCTGTTCATGACCTCGTTTGCCATCGCCGGCGTGGTCGGCGGCCCGCTGGCCGGCTTCATCATGAGCGTGATGGACGGCGTGGACGGGCTGACCAACTGGCAATGGCTGTTCGTGATCGAGGGCATCCCCTCGGTGCTGGCCGGCTTCGCCGTGCTGGCCTTCCTGCCGGAAAAGCCCGTCAACGCCAAATGGCTCAGCGCCCGCGAGCAGGCCATCGTCACGGCCGACGTGGACGCCGAGGCGCGCGACCCCTCCAAGCATGCCCACCTGAAGGACGCCTTCACCAATTCCCGCGTCTGGATCTGCGCCGCGATCTATTTCTGCGTGGTCAGCGGCAACGCCACCATTGCGTTCTGGTCGCCGTCGATCATCAAGGAGCTGGGCGTCCACGGCAACCTGCAGATCGGCCTGATCTCGGCCATCCCGTTCGTGGCCGGCACCATCGCCATGGTGCTCAACGGCATCCACTCGGACCGCACCGGCGAACGCCGCATGCACTGCGCCATCGCCACCCTGATCGCCGCCGTGGGCCTGACCCTGACCGGCTTCTGGCTGCACAGCGCGGTACTGGCCCTGGTGGCCCTGACCATCGCCTCGATCGGCATCCTGGCCGCCTTCCCGGTGTTCTGGTCGCTGCCCTCGGCCTTCCTGACCGGCACCGCCGCGGCGGGCGGCATCGCCCTGATCAACTCGATCGGCAACCTGGCCGGCTTCGTGGCGCCGTACACGATTGGCTGGTTCAAGTCGAACACCGGCCAGCTGTCGTCGGGCCTGTACTTCGTGGCCGCCCTGGAAGCCTGCGCCACCGTGCTGGTCATCGCCTTCATCCGCACCCGCAAGTAACCCCGGCGCGGCATCCGCAGGACGGGCAGGGGACTGGATTCCCTGTTCGCCTTGCGATACAATCCGCTTCCTCATTACGCCGCAGGCTGCACAACGCCCCGCGGCACGGACCGGCTTCCGGCGCTACAGGCGCCACAAGCAAGCAAAGGCGGGCAGTTCCAGCCGCCTTTTTTGCTTTCCCGAAGCCGCTCCCAAGGACCGCGAGGGTGGCGAAATTGGTAGACGCACCAGGTTTAGGTCCTGACGCCAGCAATGGTGTAGGGGTTCGAGTCCCCTCCCTCGCACCACCACCTATTTTGTGACGAATACACAACACGTCACTATCTCCCACTAAACACCCTTAACCCCAGTCCCCACAAGGCTTAGCGGGCGATCCGCCGTCCACATTGGACCACTTTCGGACTATATAATCACCCCGCGCTCCCCGAATTTTCCCCGCGAACTCCCCGCGTTAAGGGCATCCAGCGGCCATACACGCGGGCGATCATCGTCCAGTCAGCGCGTCCCATCTGCTTTACAACCCGCATCGGGTGTCGAGGACGTCCTGACCTACGGTGCCGTCGCCCTCGATGCTCAGGACGGTGACTACGACCTCGCGCGGCGCCGGGCTGATGGTGGACATCGGTTACGCCCGGATCACCAGATCGGAGTATTTCCAGACGTGTTCGTCGGCTGACAACAGCCGCAACGGCTCCGTGATGGCTTGGGCCACCAACAAACGGTCGAACGGATCGCGATGATGGTAGGGCAGGCTGCGAACCGTCGCAGCATGCGCACTCGTTACGGGCAATTCACGGAAGCCCGCTGCGCCGATCTCCGCGACCAGTTCGTCAACGTCGCCCTCGATCTTGTCGAGCCCCGCCTTGATGGAGATCTCCCAGATCGTTGCCGCACTGACGTAAACCTCGCGGGCATCGACGATCAGCTGCTGAGCCTTCTTGCTCAGCTTCGGGTCATCTGAAACGGCCCAGAGAAAGATATGGGTATCGAGCAGAATACGCATTACCGCCCTTCAAATGCCGCCAGCAAGTCGTCGGGGAGCGGGGCGTCGAAGTCGTCTGCGATGCGCATCTTTCCCTTCAGCCCGCCCAGGCGCCGCGGCGTCTGCGGCGTGGCGAACGGCACCATGCGCACCATCGGTTTGCCCGCCTTCGCGATGACAACCTCTTGGCCTTCGGCCACAGCCTCGATGAGGCGTGAGAGGTTCGTTTTGGCCTCGTGAATGTTCACCGTTTGCATACGCTCTCCTTCTGGGTTTTCAGCTAGTTTATCTAGTTTAGCTTAGTTTAGTCCGAAGTCCTGTGCAAGCTGCGGAGAGCGATGAGGGAGCATTGTCAAAATGCAAACTGGACGGCGGAGTCTGATAGGAAGCCTACGGCTCCTCACTTCCCGCCTTCATCACTTACTGTCGAGGCAGTCAGATGTGCTATCCAGCATCTTCACCCCCGCAGAGGAACGCGGCTGCGGCCACGCGACGACGATCGATACGATTGCCGCAGCGTTTCAGGCGCTGGGGAAGCATCTGGAGTTTCGGGTCAGTTGATCCCTGTTTCGAGGGAACTACGCAACATGCGAAAGGAGCGACCCCAAGCAGGGGGGCGCTTCTTTTTTCGTCACCCCTCGATCGTTATCTTCACGTTCTCGGGCGATACGCCGAAGGCTTCTGCCAAACGCCGCTTTGCTCGGAAATGGTCAACGGCACGGCCGGCTGTTCTGCCGGACGCTCTGCGTGGCCGTCTACCAATTGCAGGGCATCGTCGCCGCCTTCGTCGTCGAAGCCGTTCGCCGTGGGTGCCTGGAGATCGGCAAAGGGAATCACCGCGATGGGCGGATACTTGTTGCCAATGCCTCCGCCGACGCAGCTCGGCGGCTCGTGCGCACCATCCGGTGTATAGAGTCCCAACCAGACCCCGCGACCGACCGGGATCGAGTGCCCTGCGGCTATCCGCGCCGCGTAGGTGCGGTCGAATCGGTCACGCACCTCATTGGCGTCAAACAGGTGAATGCGTGCGGCGCGCGGCGAAGCTGGATCATCCCCGGATGCCACCACCACCATGTCAACATCGGCTAGCTTGCTCCAGCCGTTGTCCATCTCGTTGCGGGGAAAAGCGATCAACTGGTCTTGCGTAATGCGGATCGAGCAGAGTTTCGACTTCCCCCCTCGCGTGATCCGCCGCACGCTGCCCTTGCCAAGGCCCCGCGCCTTTTCTACGAGCCAACCGTCCTTGCGCAACGCCTCCTCTCGGGTGCTCATCCACCCCGACATCAGTTCCCCCAACCGCCCCACATCCCCCCGAATCCCAGCAGCTCCCGCCGCGCATATTCGACCTCCAACCCACCACCGGCGGTTCACCCGATCCCTCAGCCCGCAGGGGTGACTACCGCCATCCTCCGCACGCTCCCAGCAAACTCGACCACAGCGCTATCCGGCCCGGCCTGCACTCGCATGTTTTTCGTGGTCGGCAGCTTGGCGAACATCTTTCGCCTGAGGCGCCCGGGCGGAGGTCGTAGCTGCGGCTTGCGGGGCTCGAAGGGCGTGCCGTCCGGATTGCGTTGCTGGGTGATCCAGCCGGACTGGCGGCGATGTCTTCGAGGTCGGCGTTCACGAGGTGGGGAGCTTCTAGCCGGTGGGGTCGTCGTAGGGGTTGGGCGACTCGGTGGCGTGGGTGATGGAGTAGCGGTTCGCCTCGACCTTGACGATGACGCGTTCGGTCAGGGGCAGGCGTATGAGCAGGTGGACGCGGTCGCGGTTCAAGACGTCCGTTTCGACCTGTGGTCGATGCTCAGGCCAGCGAGGACGGACGATATCGTGGGTTCGCGACCGTTGTGGGCGGCGATAGCGCGGACGATGGCGCCGGAGGTCTGGTCGCGGTACGTCTGTTCCTTGCGGGTGGCCAGGCCCCACAGAGGGTTCCGATGTCAGGCAAGGCTAAAAGGCATCGAAGTCCAGGAAGCTAAAGAGAATCTCTTCAGGGTGTAGTCGGTCGCCCGGTGTCACCAGATTCCGGTAGACCAAGCGAAGCGGTGATGGTCGCATTTTTTTCGGCACCTCCAAAGCGAAACGATGCCGAACCGTCCCCTTCGGCGCCATGCCGAGAACTACAGCCGGGCCGATACGGCTAGAAGTCCCAGTCAACGACTTCCCTACCGGAATGCCGCGACGAGGGATGATGGCGCGAGACCGGATTATCGGCATCGACGACTTTCCTTCGACGGTAATGCTATCGCGAGTGGCCGCGACAATCCTGAGCGGGTTGTTGGGATTGGACAACCGCCATTGCAGCGTCTCTTCCGTCCAGTCCTGGTGCAATTGGGCTCGTTCTGTAGCCCACATCATGTCCAGCTTATGCGAGATGAACTCCACATGTGCGTCTAGTCCTGCGACATTCTGGAAGCCGAGTTTTTGCTCGTAGGCACGATAGGTCTGGGCATTTGCGACACCCAGCACCGCGGCGTGCCCTCGTTCGGCGGCCAATTCAATTGTCCGGCGTACGAGTTCAATAAACAGACCTTTGCCCCTCGCTCGAGGGGCGGTGGCGACGTTGAGAAGCAAGATCGCGGTTTCCGGTTTTCCATGCAGGACGATCTGCTGCGGGATGGCTACCACGTGTCCAGTCAAGCCTTCAGTGTCCCAGGCATTGAACCCTACCGCAGCGCCGACAGGGTTCTTCCAGTACAGCCAATTGAGGTAGTCGCGAGAGTAAAGCGTAGCGCCGGGAAATGCTGCGGCCATCAGTCCGAGAATGGGCTCGATATCGCACTCTTCCGGGATTCGAAACTGAAACTCAGACATTTTTCCTCTATTTTGCTCTTTTCGTTACAAAAGATGAATATATCAGGGTTCAACCATTGCTTGGAACGGGTAGATACCCCCCAAAAGACCTGTGGCACGAGTCCGAGCCGCGTGTAATATCGCGGCACAAAAAACGAGCTCCACAGACAAATGGGCCTATTCAGACTCTTTCTGGCGGTTGCGGTACTTTTCTCACACACCGGGAACCTAGGGGGCATAAAGCTCATAGACGCTGGTGCTGCCGTGTATTGTTTCTTCATCCTCTCCGGCTTTTATATCGCGATGGGGCTGAACGAACGCTATGTCGGACCGGGTGCGAACCGGGCGTTCTATGCCGGGCGTTTTCTCAGATTGTGGCCAACCTACGCAGCCTCCATTCTGATCCTGGTACCCACTGGCATTGTGGCAAGCGTGTTTGAACAGGCCCTCAAGCTTCCTACCGTCATGGGTGCTTTGACGCTGTTCTCCAACACCTTCATCATTGGCCTCGACCTGTTGGCGCATGTAAGCAACGTGGACGGCCGGATGGTGTTTTCAGAATTTGGTGTAGACAAGCAACACAATGGCGCGTCGCTTATCTTGAACGTGCCGGCGTGGACACTCGCCTTTGAGTGCCTGTTCTACGCCGCGGCACCTTACGTCGTTCGCAATTTCAAGCGGTCGCTCGCGTTTATGTTAGTTGGTCTTGTCTACTGGCTCTCACTTAGATTCTTCGCCCCTGCAGACATTTCGCTTCGTTACCGGGTAGATATGTACTACCCATATGCCATGCTTTTCTTTGGGCTAGGCATCCTGTCGTACTGGATGCATCGCGTCGGCGATATCCGAAATCCTAGACATTGGACACTGTTTCTTGTCATAGCCGGCAGTTTATGGGTGGCAAGCCCTCAGCCGTACACCCTCCTATACGTGGCCACTGCAGCGCTCGCGGGCATACTCTTCGAAGCAACCAAAAATAGCCGACTGGACAAGTTCTTTGGGGATCTCTCCTTCCCGGTTTACATCTTCCAGATTCCGGTCGGGACGTTAGTGCGATGGTCCGGGATGGTCGAACCCACGCCTCTGCTCTATGTTGCGGCAACGTTTGTCGCAGCCACTGCTGCGATATACCTCATCGAACTGCCGATCGAGATCATGCGCAAGCGACTCACGCAGCGAATGATAGGGTGCAGCGAAAAGCCGACGACAGCCTCATTGCCGAAGGGTGGTCCGACGTTGCCGGCCTGAAACCATCTATACCGGTCCTAGGGCAGTTGATGAGGCGGGAGAAGCTTGCCTAAAATTGCAGTCGTTTCTCTCGAACTTCATTCTGGCGCCATGTACGCCAACTCCCCGTAGACATCCTTGGTCGCCCCCTTTCCACTGGGCCGCAGCATGCCCGAGAAAGGCTATGAATCTGCATTTCCTGTATCGAAACGCGAAAGGCGAAACCAAACACTACGAGGTCGCAAACTGGGTGGAGGCCGGCTACTACGTTAGCGGGTTCTGCTTGGCGGCGCGGGCTCTCCGAACCTTCAGAAAGGATCGGGTTATCGAGTATCTGCGTGGCGGATACGCGTTGCTTGCCGAGCCCTATATGCCGGCCCCTCCGAAGATTGCGCGAGCACGGACGTCAGGTTTCGACCGTAATCTGCCTCAGATTACCTTTACGGGGTTCGCCCAAGAACACCGCTCAGATCTGGAGCGAAGGGCGGGTGTGGCCGGCCTCCGCGTCGTCCAATCGGTCACCCAGTCCCTGACGTTCCTTTGCACTGGACCCAACGCGGGTCCGAAAAAAGTGGCGAAGGCCAGGGATCAGCGCGTGTATATCCTCACGGAATGGCAACTATCTGCTCTGCTCGAGACCGGCGAATTACCCGACGACTACTGGGATTGACGGTTGCGCATCAAACTTTCCTACCATTCCTTCCCCAATCCGGGTATAGTTCGCCCCGCGGAGTGGAGCAGTTGGCAGCTCGTCGGGCTCATAACCCGAAGGTCGCAGGTTCAAGTCCTGCCTCCGCAACCAGATTCGAAAGCCCGCCGGTCAGCCGTGCGGGCTTTTTTGTTTGTGCGCCGCGTTGGCGGACGATCGCCGCTGGAATCGTATTTTCTTTGGTTCCGCGTCTGGTTTGACCCACCTCACAAACTCCCCGATTCGCGGCATCCCCGCCCGCCGCTTTCTGTAGATTCCCCCGCATTCCCTTCCGCCGCACACGCTTCAGGAAATGCATCGCAGCCGCAGTCTCGTCAGCAAGCCCGCACAGGACGTCCTGATTGTCCGCACGTCTTCCATGGGCGATCTCATTCACACCTTGCCCGCCATTTCCGATCTTCAGGTGCATCGGCCGGAGCTTCGTATCAGTTGGATGGCGGAGGAGGGGTTTGCCGAGATTCCCCGCCTGCATGCCGGGATCAGCGATGTGTTGCCGATGGCCTGGCGGCGGTGGCGGAAGTCGCTGGCGAGTCGGGCGACTTGGCGGGAACTCGGGCAATTCCGGCGGCGGCTGCAGACTACACCGTGGTCGCTGGTGCTCGACTGCCAGGGATTGCTGAAAAGCGCGGTCTTTGCGTCGCTCGCCAGGGCGCCGGTCATTGGCTATGACCGCAGAAGTGCCCGGGAAGCGGCGGCCTGTCTGTTCTACAGCGAGGTGCATCCGGTGAGCCGGGAGTTGTCCGCCGTGGAGCGGAACCGGCGGCTGTTTGCGGAGACGTTCGGTTATCAGGTGGAGGGTGCGCCGGTTTTCGGGCTCAGGGCGGGGTTGCTGCCGGCCTGGTTGCGCACGGGGCGTTATGCCGTGCTGTTGCACGCCACCAGTCGGGCGTCGAAGGAGTGGCCGGAGGCGAACTGGGTTGCGCTGGGCAATCGGCTCCATGCCGTGCAAGGGCTGGCGGCCGTGTTGCCCTGGGGGAACGAGGCCGAAAAGGCGCGTGCCGTTCGGCTGGCGCGCGCGATCCCGGAGGCCATCGTGGCGCCGCGCATCGGGCTTCACGATGCAGCCCGCCTGATCGGGAATGCGTCCGCTGTCGTCGGCGTGGACACTGGCCTGACGCATATGGCGAATGCGCTGGACGTGCCGCTGGTTGCCGTCTACACCGATACGGACGCCGCCCGGACCGGTGTCGTGGAGACGCCCCGGGCCGTCAATCTGGGCGGAGCCGGCCAGTGTCCGACGCCGGATGGCGTCTGGCAGGCCCTTTGCGGCGTCCAGCCGCCGGCCGGTGTGTGACGCCCCCGGCCAGCAACTTCTTCTGAATCAGAACCTCGTCCGCAGCGTGGCCTGCACCGTCTGACTGTTCGCCCCGCCGCCGAACTGGCCTGCCAGCGAGAAGCTCAGCGTCGTATTCTTCTTAATTTTGGCATCGAGGCCAAGTTCGATCAGCGCTGCATTGCGGGCGACAGGCACCGCGGCGATCACGAACGGGGTGCCGCCGCGGAAGGCGAGGGTGGAGGTGGGCACCACGTCGCCAAACGCATGTTGCCAGCCGAGGGTGCCGCGTACCGTGCCTTGCAGGCTGCCAAGGTTGACCGCTCGGGCGCCACGCACGCCAACCGTCCCGAACGTGGTGCTGGTGGTCTCGCTATCGCCGATCAGGGCCGAGACACCGCCGGTCTCGTCGAACGACTCGTTGTGCAGATTGACGTAGGCGACGCCCAGGAACGGTTCGAGCGTTCCCTGGCTGAAAGTCAGCTGGTAGCCGAAGTCGCCGAAGACTTGCATCGTCCGGCCATCGTATCCGCTCTTGTGGTGCTCGTTGAAGCCGGGGAAGGTGGGCGAGCGATCGGTGTCGATCTCGTGCCACGTGAAGCTCGATCCCAGCCGCAGGCCCAGGCGGTCGCGCTGGGTGCCGCCGTAGATGCCTACGTGGTAGCTGTCGGTATCGGCCGACGAACTGCGGTCATTGGCCTTGAACGTGCCGTGGCTGTAGCCGGCCAGCGCACCCACACGCCAGGTGTCGAAGACGTTGACGTCCGTGCCGATCAGCATGCCGCCCGTGTTGGCCTTGAGCTCGGCGGCGTTGCCGTCGCTGTCGGTGGTGCCCCAGTCGCCGAACACGCGGACCCAGCCTACCGGTTGCCAGCGTCCGGCCGTGCAGGTATCGGCGGTGCCGGGGGTGGGGCGCGGGGTGCCGGCCTCGATGCCGGGGCCCACGTCGGGCGAGCAGCCAGCCTGGCGGATACGGGCCACCGCGGTGTCGCGTACCTGCCGGCTGTCGTTGAGCAGGCCGGTCTTCAGCGAGGCGTGGATCTCGCCGGACAACTGGTTCAGGCCCAGGCGCACGTCGGCGTCGTTGTCGATGCTGTTCAGGGCCACCTTGATCGGGCTGTCGTCGGGCAGGGAGTTGGCGCCGGCCGCCGTGGCGATCTCGTTCGGGGTGACGGCGGCGTCGGTGAAGTCTCGCACCCGCACCGTTTCCAGGTAGGCGTTGAAGGCGTCATAGACACCCACGAGTTTGTAGAAGCCGGAAAGCAGGTCGCCGGTCAGCGAGAACGTGCCAGTCAGGCCCCCGGTCGTGCTCAGCACCGTGTATCGGGTAGTGCGGGTGAGGGCGCCGGCGCCGGCCCTGTTCACGTTGAGCACCGCGCCGGGTTCGAGCGTCGCCGTGCCGTCCACCTGGACCAGGTCCGAGGCGTTGCTGTCGACGTCCACCTCGGCCTGGTAGGTCGCGCCGGCCGCCTGCGAGTACGCGCCCTTGACCTGGAGGGTGCCGATCGAATTGCCGGGCGCCATGGTGCCGCCGGCCAGGACAGAGGTGCCGCCCACCGCGCCACTGCCGGCCAGCGTGGCGCCGCTCTGCACGGTCATGGCCGAGTTCGCCAGGGAGCCGTTCACGCTCAGCATGCCGGCCGCGACGGTCGTGGGTCCGGAAAGCGTGCCGTTGCCCGTGAGATTCAGCGCGCCAGCGCCGGTCTTTGTGAAGTGGCCGGTACCGTGGATGGCGGCGGCGAAGGTTGCATCCGCGGGTTGGTCGATGGTCAGCGCGCCGTTGTTCACGACGTCGCCGGTGCCGAGGCTGGCCGCCGAGGCGTACACGCCGCCGGCCGAGATCGTGGTGCCCCCTGCATAGGTGTTCGTGTCGCCCAGGATCAGCGTGCCGCCGCCCGTTTTCAACAGGGCGCCGGCGCCGCTGATCGTGCCGGAAAGCGTCCGGTCGGCGGCATTGTTAATGGTCAGTACCGTGTCGGCGGACGAACCCAGCGTGATCTTGCCGGCACCGGACAAGTCGTTGGCGGTCTGGCTGAAGTCGTTCAGCGCGAGCGTGGTGCCCTCGGCCAGCGTGACCGCGCGGCTGCTGGCGAAGCCGTCGGCCGCGCCCATCGACAGGGTGCCCTCGTTGACGAGGGTCGGGCCGGTGTAGGTGTTGGCCGCCGACAGCATCAGGGTGCCGGCGCCGTTCTTGGTGAGCGTGGTGCCGTCCCAGCCGGTGGCCGAAGCGGCCTGGTCGGCCAGTACCACGTCGACGTTGAACAGGTCCCCGGCATTGCCGAGCGTGAACGAGCCGTCGCCGGTCTCGGCGCCGGAGCGCCAGGTCAGGCCGAGGCCGGCGATGTAGCTGAGGTTGTCCTCGCTCTTGCGGGCGTCCAGCAGCAGGTAGTCAAGCCCGGTGGCGGCGCCGCCGAAGTTCTTCGAGGTGAACTCGCCCGTGATGCCGCCGGTGGTCTCAAGCAGCGTGAAACGGGTACCGGTCAGGCCGGAAGCCGTGTTCGGTCCGCTCGGCGCGAAACCGACAATATAGAGTGCGCCGTCGATCGTGGCGCTCCCGGCCGCGACGACCGGCTGGTTCGAGCCGAGCACCACGCCCAACGTGGT
Organism: Cupriavidus agavae; assembly: GCF_004217045.1. GTDB lineage: Bacteria > Pseudomonadota > Gammaproteobacteria > Burkholderiales > Burkholderiaceae > Cupriavidus > Cupriavidus agavae. The sequence continues at coordinate 1,425,757 of NZ_SGXM01000001.1, read as the reverse complement.
GCCGGAGGCCATGTCGAAGCCGTTCGTTACGTTCAGGCGGGCATCGCCGGTGACCAGGGTGGCGGCGCCCGTCGCCGTGGTCAGGCTGTCGGCCTGGAACACGCCGGTCTGGTTGAAGACCAGCGCGCCGGCTTCCACCGATACCGCGCCCTGCGCGCCCGGCGATGTCAGCATGGCCGTGCCGGTGCCGGTCTTGGTCAGGCTGCCGGCGCCCGCGAACACGTTGGTCAGCACGCCGCTGCTGGCAAAGTCGAGCCGCACCGCGGCGTTGTTCGTCACGGTACCGGTGCCGAAGGCGCCACCACCGGCACCAACCAGTGTGCCGCTGCTGTTTGTGATGCCACCGGTAAAGGTGCTGGCACCCGAGAGCGTCAGCGTGCCGTCGCCGGTCTTGGTCAGGCTGCCGGCGCCGTGGATGGTGCCCCTGAATGTGGTGTCGGTGGCATTGACGGTGGTCAAAACAGTGTCCGCCGAACTGCCGAGTTCGATGGTGCCGGCGCCAGACAGTGCATGGACGGTTTGGTCGAAATCGCCAAGCGCCAGAGTCGAGCCGGTGTTGATCGTCACGGATTCGCTCGTGGCAATCGCGTCGGCGATTCCCATCGTCAGCGTGCCGCCGTTGACCACGGTGGCGCCGGTGTAGGTGTTGGCGGCGGAGAGCACCAGGTTGCCGGCGCCGTTCTTGTTCAGCGTGGTGCCGGACCAGCCGGTGCCCGATGCCTCCTGGTCGGACAGCACGAGGTCGACGTTGAAACGCTCGCTCGCGCCGGTCAGCGTGAAGTTGCCGTTGCCCACCGTGGGGCCGCCGAACCAGGTCAGGGCCAGGCCGATGCTGTAGCTCAACTGGTCCTCGCTCTTGGCGCCTGACACGATCAGGAAGTCCAGCGCGCTGGAGGCGCCGCCGAGGTTCAGCGACGAGAAATCGCCCGTGATGCCGTCGGTGGTCTCCAACACGTTGAACTGGGTGCCGATCAGCTCGGAGGCGGTGTCCGGCGCCGGTGAGGTGAAGCCGGTGATGTTCAGACTGCCGTCGATGGTGGCGCTCTTGGCGGTGATTACCGGGAGATTGTCGGCAAATTCCACATTGAGCGTGGCGCCTGAAGCCTGCGTGAATGTGTCGGTCACCGCCAGCTGGCTGTGGCCGAGCAGGGATGTGGTGGCGCCCGAGGCGGTGCTGTGGGCGCCGGTGTTGAACACGCCGGTCTGGCCAAAACGGAGCTCGCCCGCCGTGACGGTGGTCGATCCCTGTGTGCCGGTGCTGGTCAGCGTGGTCACGCCGGAGCCGGTCTTGGTCAGGCCGCCGGTGCCGGAGATCGTGTTGACCAATGCGCTGTTGGCAGCAAAGTCCAGGTTCAGCGCGCCGTTGTTGACAATGGCACCGGTGCCGAACGCGCCGGCGTTGGTGCCGGTCAACTGTCCGGCGCTGATTGTGGTGCCGCCGGTATAGGTATTGATGCCCGACAACGTGAGGGTGCCCGTGCCAGTCTTGACCAGGCTGCCGCCGCCAGACATCTTGCCGCTGAATGCACTGGCGCTGCTGTTGGCGGCGGTCAGCGTCGTGCTGGCCTGCGTGCCGAGGTTGATCGTGCCGGAGCCCGACAGGTTGTTGGCCGTCTGGGAGAGGTTGTTGCTCATGTCGAACGTGCCATCCACCGTCATCGCGCTGCTCTGCGCGAAGGCATTGGCTTGTAGCGTGCTTGCTAGCGTTGCGCCGGTGGCGATGCGGGTGGTGCCGGTGTAGGCGTTGGCGTCTCCGCCCAGGGTCAGCGTGCCGCTCTGCACGTCGAGCCCGCCGTTGCCGACCACGCTGGGCGATATCTGGAGCGTCTTGCCGGCATCGATTGCCGCGGCCACGGTGCCGTCGAGTGTCAGGCGGTTGTTGGCGGCCAAGGTGCCAGAGCCGGTCAGCCGGCTGCCGCCCTGGAAGTGGATGTTTGGCGACTCCAGCGTGAAAGTGCCGCCGTCGATGGTCACCGTGCCTTTGTCCTCGATCGTGACGGCGTGGGCGTTCAACTGAGCCTGGTCTCCGCCCCTCAAGGTGCCGGCGGTACCGTTTGCGCCTGCCGTGACGATGAAATCGCCGGCGTCCGTGGTGCCATATTTCACGCTGTCGGCCAGGGTGAAGTACCCGCCCGATACCGTGGTGTCGATGGCGATGTTCGAGTCATAGAGCGATGTGGCGCCTTTGTCGCCATAGAAGATGACTTCGCCTTCTCCAACCTTGATCAAATGGGCCTTGGACGAGGACCGCGACGCAATGGGGTCGCGAAAGCGGATCTGGTGGCCCGCCGCCGCGTCGAGCTCCAGGGTGCCGCCCGAGCCGAGCATGATGGCGTTGGGCGTTCCCGTTCCCGAGATGGGCAGGCGCTCTTCATCGAACTGCACTCCCTGGCGGTTGCCCCGGAATTCGATGTCGCCGGAGTGCGCGTCGAGCACGATCCGGCCGGACTGCAGGTAGATCGCGCCGCCGTAGGTAGACGCCATGTTGTCCAGGAAGCGCGTGCCGGAGTGAAACTGCAACAGCGCGGCCGAACTGTCGTAGTAGATCGCGCCGCCATAGCCGCCGCCGGAACCGCTGCCGACCTTGGCCGCGTAATTGTTCTGGAACAGCGCCGGGCCGTCGAAAATGTACTGGTAGTTATAGGACGCTCCATTGCCATAGGCGCTCAGCGCGCCGCCGTAGGCACTGCCCCCTGCGCCCGTAGAGACGATGTAGTTGCCATCGAACACGACCGAATTGTTGAAATGCACCACCGAGGCCCCCGATCCAGGGCTGGTGTAGCCGATGTTGACCGCGCCGCCCCGGGGGTTGTTGGTGCCGGTCAGACCCGACACGACATGGTTGCCGGTGAACGTGGTGGGCCCGTTGAACGTCAGTGTCGAGGCGCCGCCCCAGATGTCCACCGCGCCGCCAAACGCATCGGTGGCGTAGTTGCCGGTGAAGGTGGTCTTGCCGTTGAAGGTAATGTTGCCGGCCGCCTCGTACATGGCGATGGCGCCGCCGTAGTTTTCGGTGTGGTTGTTGATGAAGTTGTAGTCGCCATTGAACGTCATGGTGCCGGCGTAGATGGACATGATGCCGCCACCGTCGCCGTAGGTCTTGTTGTTCGAGAACGTCACACCGTTCTCGCCGGTGCCGGCGTTTACCTCGACGGCAAGCCGGTTGCCGCTGGTCATCTCGAACACGCTGGCATAGGCGCCGTTCAGGCCGTCGAACCTGACGTTGTTCAGCGAGATCTTTACCGTGCCGGTCTGTGCGCTGCCAAAATCGAAGACCGACCGGTTTGCCACGCCGGAATCACTGATCGTGATATTCGACAGCGAGATGTCGGTGCCGGCCTTGGCCGAACCCGAGAAATTGAACAGGCTATTGCTGCCGCGCCGCACGGTATGGCCCTGGCCATCGAGAGAAAATGGCAGTGGCGATGAGGAGGTCAAATTGACCACGGTATTCCAGTTGGCGTCGGCCCCCATTGCGAACTGATAACTGCTGGAAGACCAGTGCGGCGTGCCCGCGGTACTGCCGATAATGTAGGTGCCAATATCAGTGCCGGCGGGAATGACGGTCTGCGCCCGTGCCGCCGAAGCCACGTAGACCGGGGCGATTCCCAGTACCGTCATGGCGCAGATCGTCCCGGTGACCGGGAGTTGTTTCCAGATGGCGCTGATGTGATTGGACATGATTTCCTCTGGCTCGGATTTCAGTGTCAGTCGGTTTCTCCGGGCGAAAATATCCAGTTTGCTAATTGTTAATGCGGAGAGATAAATGTCCGGGAGAATCAGGTCGAGTGTAGGCGGAGAGACAAATTAATCCAGTGACGGATTAACTTCGGAGATATTCATATAATCCGATGCAGTGTCTGCCCTTGCATGGCAGCGCGGGGTGCAGTGCGCGCCGTGTAGGATGTGGGAATTGCCATCCACCTAGCGGATTTCTGATGCGCCTTCCGTCGCCCTCCCGGTTCCGAGTGCTGTTCTGCGTCTGCGCGGCCACCGTGCTGGTGCTCTCGCTGCTGCCGCCCGAAGTGCCGGGGCCCACCACGGGCTGGGACAAGTCCAACCACGTATTGGCTTTCGGGGTGTTGACGGCGCTCGCGGCACGCGCATGGCCGGGCCGGCCGTGGCCGGTGGTCGCGGGTTTGCTGGGATACGGGGGACTGATCGAGGTACTGCAGGCGCTCACCAGCTATCGGGAAGCGTCATGGTTCGATCTGTGCGCCGATGCCGTGGGCATCGGCGTGGGGATGTTGCTCAGTTATCGAGTGATTCGAGCGTGAACGTGGCGCCGCCGTCTTGACCTAGCATTTCTACGAGTTTGGGCATCGCCTCTTCGAGTGCGGCTTTCAGCGTCCAGGGCGGGTTGACGATGAACATGCCGCTGCCGTGCAGCCCGAGCCCGCCTTCGACCGGATGCCGGACCGTCAGCGTCACGTGCAGCCAGCTCTTGAGCGGCAGACGGGTCAGTTGAAACGGCAATTGCGTCGATTCCCGACGCTGCACCTGCGGATACCAGATCGCATACATGCCCGTGGCAAACCGCTCCAGACCTGCCTTGAGCGTGTCGAGCGTGCGCGCGTAATCCTGCTTGTCCTCATACGAGGGATCGATCAGTACCAGCGCCCGGCGCGGCGGGGGCGGCAGGATCGCCTTGATGCCGTTGAAGCCGTCGCCGTCGTACAGCATGACCTTGCGGCCGGCACCCCGGAAGTTGTCGCGCAGCACCTGGATTTCGGTGCTGTGCAACTCGAACAGGCGCAGGCGGTCCGGCTCGCGCAGCATCTGCCAGGCCAGCCACGGCGAGCCGGGATAGTGCTTCAGCGTGCCGTCCTGGTTCAGCTCGCGTACCTGGTCCAGATAGGCTTCGAGCAACTCCGGCAATGCCTGCCCGGCCTGCGCGGCGCGCCAGAGCGGTCCGATGCCGGTCTCGAATTCGGACTTCTTCTGCGCGTAGGCATGATCCAGCGCATAAAGGCCGGCGCCCGCATGGGTGTCGACGTACCAGAACGGCTTGTCCTTTTGTGTCAGATAGTCCAGCAACTGGACGACGACGGCGTGCTTGAGGACATCGGCATGGTTGCCGGCATGGAAGGCGTGACGATAGCTGAGCATGGCAGGGTATGACGGCGCGCAAACAATGGCCAGACAAGGCTTGCCGGGGCGGTTTGCGGGAAGGGCGCTATGCTACCATCCGCCGCCATTTCTGACCGTTTCCTGGTCGATTCCCGGCCAATTTCCCTGCCTGCCATGCCGCGCCTGATCGAGCCCGCCGACCCCATTCTGTCCGATGACGGCATTCCGTACTCGCCGCGCTATGACGATGTCTACCACAGCGCCGCCGGCGGCCTGGAGCAGGCCCGGCACGTATTCCTGGGCGGTAACGGGCTGCCGGGCAACTGGGCCGGCCGCGAGCAATTCGTCATCGTCGAGACCGGCTTCGGGCAAGGACTGAACTTTCTGGCCACCTGGCAGGCCTGGCGCCGCGATCCGCAGCGCTGCCGGCGCCTTCACTTCGTTTCCATCGAAAAGCACCCCTTCACCCGTGAAGGGCTGGCGACACTGCACGCCAGCCTGGGCGAACTGCTGCCGCTGGCCGGGGCGCTGCAGCAGCAGTGGCCGGACCCGTTGCCGGGCCTGCACCGGCTGTCGTTCGACGAGGGCGCCGTGGTGCTGACGCTGGCCTTCGGCGAGGTCGAGGCGATGCTGCCCCGGCTCGTCGCTGGCGCCGACGCGTTCTATCTCGACGGGTTCTCCCCGTCACGCAATGCGGACATGTGGAGCGACATGGTCTTTCGCGGCCTGGCGCGGCTGGCCCGGACGGACGCCACGCTGGCCACCTATACGGCGGCCGGCTTTGTCCGGCGCGGGCTGCAGACCGCCGGCTTCGTGGCCGAGAAGGCGCCTGGCTTCGGCGGCAAGCGCGACATGACCGTGGCACGCTTCGCCCCGGCCTGGAAGAACCGGCGCTACGTGCCGCCCGATGCCGCGCAATGGCCGGACCGCCACGCCATCGTGATCGGTGCGGGGCTGGCGGGCTGCGCCGTGACCGAGCGGCTGGCCGCACGCGGCTGGCGCGTCACGCTGTTCGACGCGCACGATGGTCCGGCGCGCGAGACCTCGGGTCATCGCGCGGCCGCCATGCACGCCCATGTGTCGCCCGACGACAGCCACCTGTCCCGGCTCTCGCGTGCCGGCAACCTCCACGCATTGCGTGCCTGGCGCGCGTTGGAATCGTCCGGCCATCCGGTGGGGTGGCACGGCTGCGGCGTGCTGCAGATCGGCGAGGACGAGGCCGATATCGCCGCGCAGTGTGCGTCACTGACTGCGCTTGATTTCCCGCACACCTTCGTGCGCTGGATGAGTGCCGAAGAGGCCACCGAACAGCACGCCGCGGCAGTCCCGCGCGGCGGCCTGTGGTTTGCGCAAGGCGGCTGGGTGGCGCCGCCCGATATCTGCCGCGCGCAACTGGCGCAGGCCGGCGCAGCGGTCGACGCCCGCTTCCAGACCCGCGTGGCGGCGCTCGAACACGCCGGGGACCAGTGGCGGGTGCTGGACGATGCGGGCAGGGTGCTCGCTGCCGCGCCGGTACTGGTGCTGGCCAACGCGCACGAGGCCGCACGCCTGGTGCCGGAGCAACTGTTCGAACTGCGCCGCGTGCGCGGGCAACTGACCGATCTCGACGCCGGGCAGGTGGGCGCCGCCGCCTGGCCCGACTGCGTCGTGACCGGCGGCGGATACCTGCTGCCGCGCGACGAGCACGGCAGTGCCCGCTTCGGGTCGAGCTACGAGCCCGACGACGGGCCGCTCGTCGAAAGCGCGGCCGTCCACGCCGAGAACCTCGGGCGACTGGCCGGGCTGCTGCCGGGCCGCGCTACGGCGCTCGACGGGGTAGACCCGGCGACGCTGCGTGGCTATGTCGGCGTGCGCACGGTCACGCACAACCGCCTGCCGCTGATCGGCCGGCTGCCCGACACGGCACAGGCATTGGCGCAATCCACCGCGCTGCGTGGCGCCCACCTGCGCGATCTGCCCCGGCTGCCCGGCCTCTACGCCGCACTGGCCTACGGCTCGCGCGGGCTGACATGGGCGGCGCTCGGTGCCGAACTGATCGCCAGCCAGCTCGAAGGCGAACCGCTGCCGCTCGAAGCCGATCTGGCCGATGCCATCGATCCCGCCCGGCTGCTGCTGCGGACGCTGCGCCACGGGCCGGCCCCGGGCAGGCCGGACGGCCGTCCAGATCAGGATCAAGGCTGACTAGGGTAAAAACTGCCGGAAGCCAATGAAAATCGTGCGATAATCCGCGTTTTCCGTTTGCGCGGGCGCTCCGCAGCGAGCACTGGCCGCGGCCAGGCGGCAGGCGCGCGAACGGTTGCGCTGACAACAACATTTCTGAATTGGATTAACGACCATGTCGAACGTCATTGAAAACCTCGGCAAGCTGGACCGCAAGGTAACCCTGGCCATCCCCAAGGCTGAAGTGCAGAAGGAAACCCAGGAGCGCCTGGTCCGCCTGTCGAAGACCGTGAAGATGTCCGGCTTCCGCCCCGGCAAGGTGCCGATGAAGATGGTCGAGAAGCAGTATGGCCAGCAGGTCGAGTTCGAAGTCCGCTTCGACAAGGCTGCCCGCAAGTTCTTCGACATCACCCAGGCGCAGGACGTCAAGGTTGCCGGCCAGCCGAAGTTCGACCTCAAGACCGACGGCGTCGCCGACGACGAAGTGGCATTCGAGGCCACCTTCGAGGTGTACCCGGAAGTCAAGATCGGTGACCTGACGGCCGCCGAAGTGACGCGTACCAAGACCGAGATCGGCGACGCCGAGATCGACAAGACCGTCGACATCCTGCGCAAGCAGCGCGTGCACTACCACCCGCGCGGCGAAGCCGGTGCGCACGGTGACGGTGGCGCCGATGTGGCCGCCAAGAACGGCGACCGCGTGACGATCGACTTCGTGGGCAAGATCGACGGCGTGGAATTCGCCGGCGGCAAGGCTGAAGACTTCGCCTACGTGCTCGGCGAAGGCCGCATGCTGCCCGAGTTCGAGGCCGCCACGCTGGGCCTGAAGGAAGGCGAGAGCAAGACGTTCCCGCTGACCTTCCCCGAGGACTACCACGGCAAGGAAGTGGCCGGCAAGACCGCCGAGTTCACGGTCACGCTGAAGAAGGTCGAGTGGGCGCACCTGCCGGAAGTGGACGATGCGTTCGCCAAGTCGCTGGGTATCGCTGACGGCAGCGTCGAGAAGATGCGCGCCGACATCCGCGAGAACCTGGAGCGCGAAGTCAAGCGCCGCACGCATTCCATGCTGAAGGACCAGGTCATGGAAGCGCTGCTGAAGGTCAGCGAACTGGACGTGCCGAAGGCCCTGATCGAACAGGACCAGGAGCGCCTGGTGGAAATGGCTCGTCGCGATCTGGAGCAGCGCGGCATGCCGAACGCCAAAGACATGCCGATTCCGGCCGAGATGTTCGCGCAACAGGCCGAGCGCCGCGTGAAGCTGGGCCTGATCCTGGCCGAGATCGTCAAGGCCAACGGCCTGGAAGCCAAGCCGGACCAGGTCAAGGCCGAGATCGAGGACTTCGCCAAGAGCTACGAAGACCCGAAGGAAGTCATGCGCTGGTACTACGGCGACCAGCAACGCCTGGCCGAGATGGAAGCCTACGTGCTCGAAAACAACGTGGTAAATTTCGTGTGCGACAAGGCCAAGGTTTCGGACAAGTCGGTGTCGTTCGAAGAACTGACTGCCGCTCCCGAGCAAGCCTGAGGTCGGGCATGGCCGGAAGCCGCCGGGTAACCGGACGGCGCCGGCCAACGCCGATCGGCCGCGCGCGCTGGCCGATCGGCGATATTCCTGAATATCTGGAGAACCTGCATGACCCGCAATGATTTGCTTGATCGTCTGGCCACCACGCAGGCCTCCGCCCTGGAAACCCAGGGTCTCGGGCTGGTGCCGATGGTTGTCGAGCAGTCCGGCCGGGGCGAGCGCGCGTACGATATCTACTCGCGCCTGCTCAAGGAACGCGTCATCTTCATGGTCGGCGAAGTCAACGACCAGACTGCCAACCTCGTAGTGGCCCAGCTGCTGTTCCTGGAAAGCGAAAATCCGGACAAGGACGTGTCGCTGTACATCAACTCGCCCGGTGGTTCGGTTTCGGCCGGCCTGGCGATCTACGACACGATGCAGTTCGTGAAGCCCGATGTGCAGACGCTGTGCATGGGCATGGCCGCGAGCATGGGCGCCTTCCTGCTGGCCGCCGGCGCCAAGGGCAAGCGCAGCGCGCTGCCGAATTCGCGCATCATGATCCATCAGCCGCTCGGCGGTGCACGCGGCCAGGCGTCGGACATCGAGATCCAGGCCCGCGAAATCCTGTATCTGCGCGAGCGCCTGAACAGCATTCTGTCCGAGGTGACGGGCCAGCCCGTGGAGAAGATCGCGCGCGACACCGACCGCGACAACTTCATGAGCGGCGACCAGGCGGTGGATTACGGTCTGATCGACAAGGTGATCACCCGCCGCAGCTAAGGTCCGGCCTGTGTGCCGGCACGCCCGTCCGGTTGCGATGCGCTCGGAACCGTCCGGGAGTGTCCGGCTTGCCGGGCACCAGCCGCAAGGTTGCCGTCGAATGACGCAGGCTACACCGGAACGAGGCCGTGCGCCTCGTTTTTGCGTTTTGCCCCACACGGATGGGATGCCGCCGACTGTGCCAATTGTTTTGGCGTATGATGCGTTTAATGCGTTTCCCATCAGGCGCTTTCTGATGGGAACCACACTGCTAATGTGACGATTCCTATGGCGGACAAAAAAGGTTCATCCAGCGAAAAGCTTCTGTACTGCTCGTTTTGCGGCAAGAGCCAGCACGAGGTCAAGAAGCTGATCGCCGGCCCGTCGGTGTTCATTTGCGACGAATGCATCGACCTGTGCAACGAGATCATCCGTGACGAGGCCGCCGCGACCGACAAGGACGCCGCCGCCACGACGCGCTCGGATCTGCCGACGCCCCACGAAATCCGCGAAAGCCTCGACCAGTACGTGATCGGTCAGGAGCAGGCCAAGAAGATTCTGGCCGTTGCGGTCTACAACCATTACAAACGTCTGAAACACCTCGGCAAGAAGGACGAAGTCGAGCTGTCGAAGAGCAACATCCTGCTGATCGGCCCGACCGGTTCCGGCAAGACGCTGCTCGCCCAGACGCTGGCGCGCCTGCTGAACGTGCCGTTCGTGATTGCCGACGCCACCACGCTGACCGAAGCCGGCTACGTGGGCGAAGACGTCGAGAACATCATCCAGAAGCTGCTGCAGAACTGCAACTACGAGGTCGAGAAGGCCCAGCGCGGCATCGTCTATATCGACGAAATCGACAAGATTTCGCGCAAGTCGGACAACCCGTCGATCACGCGCGACGTGTCGGGCGAGGGCGTCCAGCAGGCGCTGCTGAAGCTCGTGGAAGGCACGATGGCTTCGGTGCCGCCGCAGGGCGGCCGCAAGCATCCGAACCAGGATTTCCTGCAGGTCGACACGACGAACATCCTGTTCATCTGCGGCGGTGCGTTCGATGGCCTGGAAAAGGTCATCATGCAGCGTTCGGACAAGACCGGCATCGGCTTCGACGCCCAGGTCCAGAGCAAGGAAGAGCGCGAAGTCAGCGAGGTCCTGCCGCAGACCGAGCCGGAAGACCTGATCAAGTTCGGCCTGATTCCGGAACTCATCGGGCGTCTGCCGGTGGTGGCAACGCTGGCCAAGCTTGACGAGGCCGCGCTGATGCAGATCCTCGTGGAGCCGAAGAACGCGCTGGTCAAGCAGTACCAGAAGCTGCTGGCCATGGAAGGCGTTGAGCTCGAGATCCGTCCGGCTGCGCTGACGGCCATCGCCCGCAAGGCGATCCGCCGCAAGACCGGCGCCCGGGGCCTGCGTTCGATCCTCGAACAATCGCTGATGGACGTGATGTACGACCTGCCGAACTACAAGGGTGTGCAGAAGGTGGTGATCGACGAAAACACGATCACCGGCGATGCGCCGCCGCTGCTGGTGTATGAGGAGCAGCAACCCAAGGTGGCCGGTTCGAACTGACGCGAGGCTCATCTGACGCCGAAGCGCAGGACCCGCGTGGTCCCTACCACACAGGCAGAAATTCAAGGGGCCGTTCGCGAGGAAGCGAACGGCTTTTTTTCTTCAATTCCACAAACGAACCGGAGAAAACGCGGGTATGCTGTTTCACTGGGGGTCGCATGTGCAGTTTGCAGCATTTTTGACTGTGCCGGGAATTGATGATGGGTATCTTGCAATCGAAACCCGCGACCCTATTTACGCCTTATATGACTGACTGGGGAAAATGATGTCCGGAACACAACTCCTCCCGGCTGAGCCGATTCGCCTCCCACTGTTGCCGCTGCGCGACGTGGTGGTGTTTCCGCACATGGTGATCCCGCTGTTCGTGGGTCGCCCGAAGTCCATCAAGGCGCTTGAGACTGCGATGGAGTCGGGCAAGAGCATCATGCTCGTGGCCCAGAAAACGGCTGCCAAGGACGAACCTACGGCTGAAGACCTCTACGAGGTCGGCTGCATCGCCAATATCCTGCAAATGCTGAAGCTGCCCGACGGCACCGTGAAGGTGCTCGTGGAAGGCACGCAGCGCGCAAATATCACCGAGGTGAGCGAGGACGATTCACACTTCATGTGCGAAGCCGTGCCCGTGCCGCCCGCAGCGGTTGAATCGGCCGAGACGGAGGCCCTGCGCCGCGCCATCGTGTCGCAGTTCGACCAGTATGTGAAGCTGAACAAGAAGATCCCGCCGGAGATCCTGACCTCGCTGTCGGGTATCGACGAGGCTGGCCGCCTGGCCGACACCATTGCCGCGCATCTGCCCATCAAGCTTGAGCAGAAGCAGAAGATCCTGGAAATGGTGAAGGTCACCGAGCGCCTGGAGAGCCTGCTGTCGCAACTCGAAGGCGAGATCGACATCCTGCAGGTGGAAAAGCGCATCCGTGGCCGCGTCAAGCGCCAGATGGAGAAGAGCCAGCGCGAGTACTACCTGAACGAGCAGGTCAAGGCGATCCAGAAGGAACTGGGCGAGGGCGAGGAAGGTGCCGACCTCGAGGAACTCGACAAGCGCATCAAGGCTGCCCGGATGCCCAAGGAGGCCAAGAAGAAGGCCGACGCCGAGTTCAAGAAGCTCAAGCTGATGTCGCCGATGTCGGCCGAGGCCACCGTCGTGCGTAACTACATCGACACGCTGGTGAACCTGCCGTGGCGCAAGAAGAGCAAGGTCAACAACGACCTCGCCAATGCCGAGCGCGTGCTGGACGAGGACCACTACGGCCTGGAGAAGGTCAAGGAACGCATCCTTGAGTATCTTGCCGTGCAACAGCGCGTGGACAAGGTGAAGGCGCCGATCCTGTGCCTGGTCGGGCCTCCCGGCGTGGGCAAGACCTCGCTCGGCCAGTCGGTGGCGCGCGCCACGAACCGCAAGTTCGTGCGCATGGCGCTGGGTGGCGTGCGTGACGAGGCCGAGATCCGTGGTCACCGCCGTACCTACATCGGGTCGATGCCGGGCAAGATCCTGCAGAGCCTGTCGAAGGTCGGCGTGCGCAATCCGCTCTTCCTGCTCGATGAAATCGACAAGATGGGCATGGATTTCCGCGGCGATCCGTCGTCGGCTCTGCTCGAAGTGCTGGACCCGGAACAGAATCACACGTTCCAGGATCACTACATCGAGGTGGATTTCGACCTGTCGGACGTGATGTTCGTGGCCACGTCGAACTCGCTGAACATTCCGCCGCCGCTGCTGGACCGGATGGAAGTGATTCGCCTGTCGGGTTATACCGAGGACGAGAAGGTCAACATCGCCACGCGCTACCTGCTGCCGAAGCAGATTCGCAACAACGGCCTGAAGGCTGGCGAGATCGAGGTCACCGAAGCGGCGATCCGCGACATCATCCGCTACTACACGCGTGAGGCCGGTGTGCGCTCGCTGGAACGCGAGGTGTCGAAGATCGCCCGCAAGGTGGTCAAGCTGCTGCTGCTGAAGAAGGAATCGGGCGCGGTCAAGGTGGATTCCGAGAACCTCGACAAATTCCTCGGCGTGCGCAAGTACGATTTCGGCCTGGCCAACAAGGAAAACCAGGTGGGCCAGGTGACCGGCCTCGCATGGACCGAAGTGGGTGGCGATCTGCTGACGATCGAAGCCGCGATCATGCCGGGCAAGGGCAACATCTCGCGCACGGGTTCGCTCGGCGATGTGATGAAGGAATCGGTCGAGGCTGCGCGTTCGGTGGTGCGTTCGCGGGCACGCCGCCTGGGTATCGCGGATGAGATGTTCGAGAAGCGCGACATCCACATCCACGTTCCCGAGGGCGCCACGCCCAAGGACGGTCCGTCGGCCGGTATTGCGATGACGACGGTACTGGTGTCGGTGCTGACCGGCATTCCGGTGCGTGCCGACGTGGCGATGACCGGCGAGATCACGCTGCGCGGCGAAGTACTGCCGATCGGCGGCCTCAAGGAGAAGCTGCTGGCGGCCCACCGTGGCGGCATCAAGCTGGCGCTGATCCCCGAGGAGAACGTCAAGGATCTCGCGGACATTCCTGACAACGTCAAGAACGCCATCGAGATCGTGCCGGTGCGCTGGATCGACAAGGTGCTGGAGCTGGCGCTGGAGCGCAAGCCCGAGTCGCTGCCTGACGAGGAAGCCAAGCCCGCCGAAGTGGCGGACAAGGGTGCCGCGCAGGTGGAGCGCATCCATCACTAAGCCGTGACGCCGTAGCAAGCGAAAACGCCGCAGGGTCAAACCTGCGGCGTTTTTCGTTTGGGCGCGATTGCGCAAACAACACTTGGCAAACCGAAAACTCTCGTATTACAATCGCGGCCTCGCAACGCAAACAGCGGCACCGAAGCAGTAACCGCCGAGTCGTGCGCAGCGAGATTACCCAGCAGGCAGATGGCCTGCGACGGTCCAGTGGGTGCTTAGCTCAGTTGGTAGAGCGGCGCCCTTACAAGGCGTAGGTCGGGGGTTCGAGCCCCTCAGCACCCACCACTTTCCCGTCGCACCGCAGCCGTCCCGCAGGGTCAGATTCTGGAGTGGTAGTTCAGTTGGTTAGAATACCGGCCTGTCACGCCGGGGGTCGCGGGTTCGAGCCCCGTCCACTCCGCCAAAACACAATGCCCGCGCCAGCGGGCTTTTTGTTTTGGGCGGAGTGGAGGGCGCTGCCTGCGCAGCGCCCGGCGGGGCGAGAAGGGATTCGCTTGCAAGCGAATCCGCGGCCTGCAGGATGTGGGCGAGCCCCGTCCACTCCGCCAAAACACAATGCCCGCGCCAGCGGGCTTTTTGTTTTGGGCGAGCGCATTTCTTGACCGTACAGAAAGCCACCCCGCACTTTCCGCCAGTCTCCAGCCCCGCTCCTGCTAGAATCGCGAGGTTTGACCCTCGGCCCCTGGCCTCAACCCTTTTTCCGATCAGCATGCTTGATTTCGTACGCAACAACCGGCGCCTGATGCTTTTGCTGCTGCTGGTGCTCGTCTTCCCGTCGTTCGTGTTCTTCGGCGTCGAGAGCTACTCGCGCTTCATGGACGGCTCGCACGACGTGGCCAAGGTGGACGGCCGCGCCATTACCGTGCAGGAAGTCGATAACGTGGTGCGAGACCAGAGCGAGCGCATGCGCCAGATGCTCGGCAACAACTACGATCCGCGCATGTTCGAGGGTGCCGCCGCGCGCCAGTCAGTGCTGGACCAGTTGATCCTGCAGCGTGTGGTGGCCGATGCCACGCAGAAGAACCACCTGACCGTGTCCGACACCCAGGTGCGCGACGCGATCCAGGCCATCCCCGCCGTTGCCCAACTGCGCGGTCCGGACGGCAAGTTCGACGACAAGGCCTATGTGCAATTGCTGGCGCAGCAGGGCATGACGCCCGAGCAGCTCGATGCGCGCATGCGCTTCGAACTGGCCACGCAGCAGCTGGGCGCCGCCGTGGGTTCCACCGCATTCGTGCCGAAGTCGCTGCTGGACCGCCTGATCGCCATCCGCGACCAGCAGCGTGATGTTCAGGCGCTGACGATCAAGTCGGCCGATTTCACGTCGAAGGTCACGCCCGATGCGGCGGCGCTCAAGGCTTACTACGAGGCCCACCTGTCGGCCTACACGACGCCTGAGCAGGCCAAGGTCGAGTACGTGGTGCTGTCGGGCGATGCGCTGGCCGCCAGCCAGACCGTCACGCCGGAAGAGCTGAAGTCCTACTACGACAGCAATATCCAGCGCTTCCGCACCGAGGAGCAACGCCGCGCCAGCCACATCCTGATCGCCGCGCCCAAGGACGGCAAGGACGCCGACCGCAAGGCTGCCAAGGAGAAGGCCGAGAAGCTGCTGGCCGACGTGAAAAAGCATCCGGAGACCTTCGCCGAGGTGGCGAAGAAGAACTCGCAGGATCCGGGTTCGGCGGAGAAGGGCGGCGATCTTGGCTTCATGGGCCGGGGCGCGCTGGTCAAGCCGTTCGAGGACGCGATGTATGGCCTCAAGGACGGCCAGATCAGCGACCTGGTGGAAACGGACTACGGCTACCACATCATCAAGCTGACTGGCATCAAGCCGGCCGAGACGCAACCGCTCGAAACGGTGCGCCCGGAGCTGGAAGCTGAACTGAAGAAGCAGTTGGCCAGCAAGAAGTACCAGGAGCAGGCCGACGCGTTCGGCAACACGGTCTACGAGCAGTCCGACAGCCTGAAGCCGGCCGCCGACAAGTTCAAGCTGACGATCCAGACCGCCGACAACGTGACGCGCCAGCCGAACCCGGCGCTGGGCAAGGACAATCCGCTGAACAACGAGAAGGTGCTCAAGGCGCTGTTCAGCGATGACGCGCTCAAGAACAAGCGCAATACCGAGGCCATCCAGGTGGGCCCCACCACGCTGGTGGCGGCGCGGGTCGTGGACTATCGTCCGGCTGCCGCACGCAAGTTCGAGGACGTGGAAGCCCAGGTGCGCCAGGCCTATGTCGCCCAGCAGGCGGCCGAACTGGCCCGCAAGGCTGGCGAGGCGCGTCTCGATGCGCTGAAGAAGGGTGGCAACGCCGACGGCTTCGGCGCCACGCTGGCCGTATCGCGCACCAAGACCGACGGACTGCCGCCGAAGGCTGTCGAGGCCATCATGCGCGCCGACGCGACCAAGCTGCCGTCGGTGGTGGGTGTGGACCTCGGTGCCGAAGGCTATGCGATCTACCGCATCACGAAGGTCGACACGCCGGCCCCGGCCAATCCGGGTCAGCGTGACGCCGACGCCCAGCAACTGAGCCAACTGGCCGGGCAGACCGAACTGGCGGCGTACTACGACATGCTCAAGGCCAAGGCGAAGGTCAAGATCCTGCGCCCGGCCAAGCCGGCGGACGGCAACACCGCCGCCAGCGACGCCGAAGGCTGATCGGGCGCCATCCCGGCAGCAGCACAAGAAAAACCCCTGCGATGATCGGTCGCAGGGGTTTTTTGTTTCTTGCGCAGGCGGACGGCGTCAGCGGGGCTTCGATGACGGCGACGGTGCCTTCAGCAGCGGCTTGAGCGCCGGCCAGACATTGTCGAGCAGCGTGGCCTGCGCGGCGGCGCTGGGGTGGATGCGATCATCCTGGAACCAGTCGGGGCGCGTCACCACCTTGTCGAGGAAGAACGGCACCAGCTGGGTGCCGAGTTCCTTTGCCAGCTTCGCGTAGAGCGCGAAGAAGCGCTCGGTGTAGTCCGGCCCGTAGTTGGGCGGAATGCGCATGCCCACGAGCACCACCTTCGCGCCGGCTTTCTGGGCGTCGCCGACGATGCCGCGCAGGTTGGCTTCGGTGGACTGCAGCGACAGGCCGCGCAGCGCGTCGTTGGCGCCCAGTTCCACGATCACCAGCGCCGGCTTGTGGCGCTTGAGCAGGTCGGGCAGGCGGGTCTTGCCACCCACGGTGGTCTCGCCGCTGATGCTTGCGTTCACGACGCTATAATCGAACCGCTCGCGCCGCAGGCGCTCCTGGAGCAGGTGCACCCACCCGGTGCCGCGCGCGATGCCGTATTCGGCCGAAAGACTGTCGCCCAGCACCAGTACGGCGGGCGCGCCCGGGGCGGCCGGGGTTCCGGTAGCGGGCTGGGCCATGGCGGGCGTGGCCAGCGAACCGAACGCGCCGGCCGCTGTCGCAATACAAGCCGCCAGCAGCCGCCGGCGTCCAACACTTCCAATCTTCTCGCGCATGTCTTCTTCCATTCTCGCTGTCGAGTCACTCGGAAAGACCGTAGCCGACACGACGGGTTCGCTGACGATTTTGCATGACGTCTCGTTTTCCGTCACGGCCGGCGAAACGCTGGCCATCGTCGGGGCGTCGGGCTCGGGCAAATCCACGCTGCTGGGCCTGCTGGCCGGGCTCGACCTGCCGAGCACGGGCGCTGTCCGGCTGCACGGCCAGGACCTGTTCCAACTCGACGAAGACCAGCGCGCCGCATTGCGGGGCCGCCATGTCGGCTTCGTGTTCCAGTCGTTCCAGCTGGTTGGCCACCTCACCGCGCTGGAAAACGTGATGCTGCCGCTGGAGCTGCGTGGCGAAACGGACGCTGTGCGGGAGCGGGCCACCGAGATGCTGGAGCGCGTGGGCCTTGGCAAGCGCCTGACGCACTATCCGCGCACGTTGTCCGGGGGCGAGCAACAACGCGTGGCGCTGGCGCGTGCCTTCGTGGCACGTCCCGACATCCTGTTTGCCGATGAGCCTACCGGCAGCCTCGACACCGCCACGGGCGAGGCCGTCATCGCCCTGATGTTCGCGCTGAACCGCGACGCGGGCTCCACGCTGGTGCTCGTGACGCACGACCGCTCGGTGGCGGCCCGCTGTGGCCGCATCCTGACCATCGACGCCGGCCGCGTGGCCAGCGACGAACTGATGGGCACCGAAGTCTGAGCGCTGCGCTCCGAAGTTTCAGCCGCGGGTCAGCACGGTGCGGGCGCGGGCGATCAGCGAGGCCGTCGACGCGTCATGCGTCGCCGTGCCCTTGCCGGTCAGTTCGGCCTCGATCGGCTTGGCCAGGATCTTGCCGAGTTCCACGCCCCACTGGTCGAACGAGTTGATGTTCCAGACCACGCCCTGCACGAAGGTGCGGTGCTCGTAGAGCGCGATCAGCGCGCCCAGCACGTGCGGGGTCAGGTCTTCCATCAGCAGCGTGTTGCTCGGGCGGTTGCCGTCGAACACCATGTGGGGGATGCGCGCCGGGTCGGTCACGCCGGCCGCGCGCAGTTCCTCGGCGCTGCGGCCGCGCATCAGCGCCTCGGCCTGGGCGAAGCAGTTGGCCAGCAGCTTGGCATGGTGGCCGGTCAGTTCGCGCGGCGGGACCAGCGGCGCCACGAAGTCAACCGGCACGATCTGCGAACCCTGGTGAATCATCTGGAAGTAGGCGTGCTGGCCATTGGTGCCGGCCGTGCCCCAGACCACCGGCGCGGTGTCCACATGCGCCGGATCGCCGTTGAGCTGGACGGACTTGCCGTTGCTTTCCATCTCCAGTTGCTGCAGGAAGGCGGGGAACAGCTCCAGCGACGTGGAATACGGCGCCATGCAACTGGTGGGCATGCCGAAGAAGTTGCGGTACCAGATGCCGAGCATGCCGAGCACCACGGGCATGTTGCGCGCCAGCGGCGCGGTGCGGAAATGGTCGTCCATGGCGCGGCCGCCCAGCAGCAGGTCTTCGAACGCATCGAAGCCCACGGCCAGCGCGATCGACAGCCCCACCGACGACCACAGCGAGAAGCGCCCGCCGATCCAGTCCCAGAACTCGAACATGTTGGCCGGGTCGATGCCGAACTTCACCACCGCCTCGCGGTTGGTGGAGACGGCCACGAAATGGCGCGCCAACTGGTTCTCGGCCACGCCGTTCTTCAGGAACCACTCGCGCATGCTGCACGCGTTGGCCATCGTTTCCAGCGTGGTGAAGGTCTTGGAGCAGACGATGACGAGCGTGCGGGCCGGATCGAGCCGGACCAGCGTCTCGGCCAGTTCGGTGCCGTCGACGTTCGACACGAAGTGCATGCGCGGGCCGCGCGGGTCGGCCAGGTGGGCCAGCGCCCGGCAGACCATGCGCGGGCCGAGGTCCGAGCCGCCGATGCCGATGTTCACGATGTCCGAGATCGGCTGGCCCGTGAAGCCGGTCCAGGCGCCGGTGCGCACGCGGTCCGCGAAATCGCGCATCCGGTGCAGCACATCGTGGATGCCGGGCATCACCGACTGGCCATCCACCTTGAACGGTGCCTCGGGCAGCGCACGCAGCGCCACGTGAAGGGCGGCACGGTCCTCGGTGGTGTTGATGTGTTCGCCGGCAAACATCGCGTCGCGGCGCTGTGTCACGCCGGCTTCCTCGGCCAGCTTCATCAACAGCGCAAAGGTCTCGAACGTGATGCGGTTCTTGGAGTAATCGAGATAGAGCCCGGCGGCCTCCAGCGAGAAATCCTCGACCCGGCGGGCGGCCTCGGCTTCGGCGAACCACTGCTGCATGGGCGTGTGGCGGATGGCGTCGAAGTGTTGGCGAAGGGCGGTCCAGGCGTGGAGTTCAGTCGGCATGCGTTCTTCTGTAAAGCGGGAGACAGCCCGGCCGGGGCCGGGGGGCGACTGCAAGTATATCGCCGCCATGTGATGGCAAAAGCCCGAAGTGGCTGCAAAAAGTAACGGCGCTTGCGCTAACGGCAACCTTACCAGCGTCGGTCGAACGGCCGTATCGGGCGTTGTCCGACGCTGCCGTGGGTGTGTGCGCCACCGCACGCGGCGGCGCGGTTTCAGGCCGGCTGGCCCGCCAGCAGCGCGTTGAGGATGGCGCGCGCCGGCAGGTAGAGTTCGCTGGCCGTCATGCCGGCCGGGCCGGTTCCGGCCTCGACGAGCCGATCCGCGGCGCGGCCGTGGATCCAGACCGCTGCGCGCGCCGCCTCGGCCGGCGGCATGCCCTGGGCAAGCAGGGCGCCGAGCATGCCCGCCAGCACGTCGCCGGTGCCGGCAGTCGACAGGCCCGCGTTGCCGGTGGGATTGATCGCTGGCGGGGCATTGCCCGGGGTGGCGATGATCGTGCCGGAGCCCTTGAGCACGATCGTGGCGCACCATCGGTGTGCCAGCGCGTGGGAGGCGGCCAGACGGTCGCGCTGGACCTCGCCGACCGTGCTGCCGAGCAGCCGCGCCGCTTCGAGCGGGTGCGGCGTCATCACGAGGTGGACGCCGCAGTTGCGCAGCCGCGCGGCCAGCGCCGGGTCGGCGGAGAGCAGGTTCAGGGCGTCGGCGTCGAGCACCAGCGGCATGGCGGGGCGGGCGGCGGCGCACACGTCGATCAGGGCAGACAAATGCGTGCGCGCGGCGGCGTCACTGCCCATCCCTGGCCCGGCGACGATCGCGGACATGCCTTGCAGCGCCAACTCGGCATGGCGATGCAGCATCAGTTCGGGGTGGACCGGATCGACGGCGGGGGCTGGATCGGCCAGAAACCCCACATGGACGCGGCCGGCGCCGAGGTACAGCGCGGCCCGGGCGCCCAGCAGCGGCGCGCCGGTCATGCCATGGTTGCCGCCAATGACCGCCACGCTGCCGTAGCGGCCCTTGTTGCCGGCGTGCTCGCGGCGCGGCAGTGCGTGGGCGAAGCCGCCCGGCTGGTTGACCATCGCCGCGGGCGCCGGGGCGTCGGGTTCAAGTCCGAGCGGCGCGATATCGACGGGGCCGGCGCAATCGCGTCCGTCCAGTGTCAGCAGGCCCGGTTTGGCCGCCAGGAAGGTCAGCGTGCGGCGCGCGCGCACGGCGGGCTGCCCTGCGCCGGTATCGGCAAACAGGCCGCTTGGCACGTCGAGTGCGTACACCGGCAGGTGAGCGGCGTTGAGGTGTTCGATCCAGCGGGCCATGTTGCCGTCGGCGGGGCGGTTCAGGCCGATGCCGAGCAGGCCATCGACCACGGCGGCGCAGTGGGCGGGCCAGGGCGGCAGCGGGGCATCGGGTGCCGGGTGCATCGCCAGCAGCGGCACGCCGGCCGTGCGGGCGTCGAGCCACGCGCGGGCGGCGTCGGCGGGCAACTGGTCGGCCTCGGCGATCAGCCACGCCTCCACGAGCCGGCCAGCCTGGTGCAGGCGCGTGGCGGCCACGAGTGCATCGCCGCCGTTGTTGCCCCGGCCGGCCAGGAACAGGATGCGGCCCTCCGGCACGTGCCCGGCAACCCAGTCGGCTGCCGCGGCGCCCGCCCGCGACATCAGCGTGAACGGCGGCGTGGCGGCCAGCCCCGCCTGCTCGATCTGGCGCACGGCGGCAAGGTCGTACAGCGGCGTGGGATTGCCGTTGCCGGCGGCGTCGAGCGGGAACCACGCCGGGGCGGGTTCGGGGGCCGGGGAGGGTGGCGCTGCGCTGGTCATGTCGTGGTCTCGTGGGCTTGCCACGATTCTGCCCGATCCGCCGCCCGTGCTCCAGCCCGCCCCCGGCGCTACTTCAGCTCCTTCGCCATGACGAGGTCCGGCAGCCACGTGACGAACGTGGGCCAGATCGTGATGATGCCGATGGCCACGACCATCATCATGAAGAACGGCAGCGAGCCCCGGGCGATGTAGTTGCTGTCCTTGCCGGTCATGCTCTGCAGCACGAACAGGTTGAAGCCGACTGGCGGCGTCACCTCGGCAATCTCCACGAGCAGCACGATGAAAATGCCGAACCAGACCAGGTCGAAGCCGGCCGCCTGGACCATCGGCAGCACGGTGGCCGTGGTCAGCGCGATCATCGAGATGCCGTCGAGCGCGGTGCCGAGGATGATGTAGATCACGGTCAGCACCGCGATCAGCGCCCATGGCGAGAGGTTCAGCGCCGCCACCCATTCGGCCAGCGCGCGCGGAATGCCCGTGAAGCTCATGGTCACGGACAGGAACGATGTGGCGCCGAGCACGAACATGATCATCGCCGTCAGCCGCGTGGCCGACATCAGGCTCTCCCAGAACGCCTTGCGCGTCAGCGAGCCGCCGGCCCAGGCCAGCCCCAGCGACGCCACCACGCCGTAGGCGGCAGCCTCGGTGGCGGTGGAGTAGCCCGTGATCATGATCCACGTGATGAACGCGATCAGGATGATGCAGGGCATCAACTGCCGGATAGACGCCAGCCGGGCGCGCCAGCCGAACGTCTCGGCCTTCGGCGTGCGCGACGGGTTCATCAGCGCCCAGACCACGATGTAGCCCGAGAAGAGCAGCATCAGCAGCAGCCCCGGCAGGAAGCCGGCCAGGAATACGCGGATGATCGACACATCGGCGGACACCGCATACACGACCATCGTGATCGATGGCGGAATCAGGATGCCCAGCGTGCCGGCGCACGACAGCGAACCGAGCGTGATGCGCTCGTCGTAGCCGCGCCGGGTCAGTTCGGGCAGCGCGGACTTGGCGATCGTCGCGCAGGTGGCTGCCGACGACCCCGACACCGAACCGAAGATGCCGCAGCCCAGGATGTTCACGTGCATCAGCCGGCCCGGCAGCCAGTTCAGCCACGGCGACAGGCCATTGAACATCTGCTCGGACAGTTTCGTCCGAAACAGGATCTCGCCCATCCACACGAACAGCGGCAGCGAGGCCAGCGTATATGACGCGCTCGACGACCACCACGCGTTGGCCAGGTTGACCAGCGCCTCGCGGTCGGAGAACACCACGAGCCCCACCCACGAGGTGACCGCGATGGCCACCGGAATCCACGCGCCGATCGCCAGGAACACGATCATCACGAGCAGCAGGATCAGCGCAACCAGTACCGTGCTCATCAGACGGTCTCCCCGAAATCGCCGGCGGCCAGCTTGGCCTCCTGCGCCAGCTGGTAGCGCGGCTTCTGGCGGCGCATCACGCGCAGCCATTCGTCGGCCACGGCCAGCAGGAAACCGATCGTGCCAAGTACCGCGAAGCTCTGCGGTATCCAGAGCGGGATCACGATCTGGCCCTGCGAGACATCGCCGATCTCCCAGCTCTGCCAGGCAAAGGTGCCGAGCGCCCAGGCCGCGTAGGCGGCGAATGCCAGGCAGATCGACAGGGACAGGGCTTCGAGGAACCAGCGCCGCCGGGGGCCCACGGCGTCGAGCAGCATTTCCACGCGGACGATGCCGCCGTGCTGGAACGTCTGGCCCAGCACGAGGAAGGCCGAGGCCGCGCACAGCCAGGAGACGATATCGTCGCCGCCCTTGAGCACGATCTGGGTCTCGCGCGAGATCGACATGGCAATCATCACGATGCAGACGGCCAGGATGCAGAGCGCGCCGAGCGCGGCGAACAGGTCAAGCAGGCGGTCGAGCCATCGTCGGGTGGGATAGGGGGCTTCCATGGATATGACGGGCTACCTGTGAGGCAGGGGCGGAAAAGGGAACCCGGCGGGCTGCGCGGAGCATGCCCGCCGGGCCAGGGTGCGCTGCGGGAAGGCAGGGCAACGCAGGCAATACAGGCGATACAGTCGATACAGCGCCGGGACCTACTTCCGGTAGGCGTCGAGGATGGCCTTGCCATCGTCCCCGGCGCTTTTGGCCCATTCGTTGACCATGGTCTCGCCCACCTTCTGCATGTCGGACTTGAGCTGGGCCGAGGGCGGGGCTACGGTCATGCCGTTCTTCGCCAGCGTGGCCAGGTATTCCTTCGTCTTCTGCTCCGAGACCTGCCAGCCGCGTTTCTCGGCGTCGGCCACGGCCTTGAGCAGCGCGTCCTGCGTGGGCTTGTCGAGCGCATTGAACGCCTTCTTGCTGACCACCAGCATGTTCTTGGGCAGCCAGGCGTCCACCGTGTAGAAATACTTGACCGATTCCCAGACCTTGGTGTCCACGCCGGTGGCGCCGGACGACATGAACGAGTTGACGGTACCGGTAGCCAGCGCCTGGGCCAGGTCGGCGGCCTGGATCGTCACGGGCTGGGCACCCACGATCTCGGCGATCTTCGATGTCGCCGGATTGTAGGCGCGCCACTTGAGCCCCTTCATGTCGGCGGCGCTGTTGATCGGCTTGTTGGCGTAGATGCCCTGCGGCGGCCAGGCCACGGCGTAGAGCAGCTTCATGCCCTGGCGGTCCAGCACCTTGTCGGTAGTGGTCTTCGAGGCCTGCCAGAGCCTGTACGAGTCAGCGTAGCTGGTGGCCAGGAACGGCACCGCGTCCACGCCGAAGACCGGATTCTCGTTGGCCAGCAGCGACATCAGGATCTCGCCCATCTGCACCTGGCCGGTCTGCACGCCGCGCTTGATCTCGTTGGCCTTGAGCAGCGAGCCGTTCGGATGGATCACGATCTTGAGCTTGCCGCCCGTGGCCTTCTCCACGTCGGCGGCCATCTGCTGCAGGTTCTCGGTGTGGAGGTTGGTGGCCGGGTAGCCCGTGGGCAGGTCCCATTTGGTGTCCGCCCGTGCTGCCGTGGCGGCCAGCATCAATGCCGCCGCCGCGACTGCCAATGCCTTGACTCGCATCTCGATCTCTCCTGGTGTTGCGCGTGGGCGCCTGCCCGACTGCGCGGGTTGGACTACCTGGAACTGCCGATGCACCATGTGGTGGTTGTCTGCTACATGGCGCGTTGCACGACGTACTGCGCGGTCCGGCATGGTGGGGGCTCGGCCACCCGCCGCAACGGTCGAACGCTTCGATGCTGATGCAAGCCCCGTGCCCGGCACGCTACACTGGCCGTCTGCCGGTGGGCGGGAAACCGGGCTTGGGGATTCCTGAGCCTAGCAAGAAGCGGCCCGGCCCGACAGATAGGGATGCTCTGTATGTTGCGGCGGGACCAACCCGGCCACGCCTACCCGATTTTCGACCTGAGGATGCGATGAGCGATGAAGCCAGCCGGTTCGACACGGAAGCGCTCCGGGCCGCCCTGGGCCTGCCGCAGGCCGTGTGGCTCCACGCGGTGGCATGGCGGGCCGGGGGCGCGGAACCCTTTGCGGGCGAGCCGCTTCCCGTGGACCTGTATGGCGCCTCGCCGCGCCGTCAGGCCCAGTTCCGCGCGGGACGTTACTGTGCGCGCCATGCGCTGGCGCAGGCCGTCGCCGGTCTCATGGCGCCTGCACGCGGCCCCGATGGCCTGCCGGTGTGGCCCGACGGGTGGACGGGGTCGATCAGCCATACGTCGGACCGGGCCGTGGCCGTGGCGGCGCGCCAGGACGGATCAGGTGCCATGTTCGCGCTGGGTGTCGATGTCGAGCAGTGGCTGGCGCCCGATCGCGCCGACGAGATTGCCGACATGGTGGCCCTGCCGGACGACATCGCGGTACTGGCCGCCAGTCTTTGCCGGCCGCGTGCCGACGCCGTGACCCTGCTGTTCTCGGCGAAGGAATCGCTCTACAAGGCGCTCTATCCCACCGTGTGCCGTTTCTTCGATTTCAGCGCCGCCCGGCTGGCCGGCTCGGCACCGGGCACGCTGAGCCTGGCGTTGACCTGCGACTGGCACGAACGCTGGCCGGCTGGCACCGTGTTCGAGGTCCAGTACGCGTTGACGCCCGATGAAGTGGTGACGGCCGTGTGCCTGGGCTGACCGGGACCGAACCTACGGCATGTCGCCGCGCGACTATCGGCTGCGCGGGCGCGCGGGGACTGCCTCAGTCGTGCGTCTGCGGATCTCCCGGCCATTGGAGACTGTGGCAACGGCATACGAAAATCACGGTTTTGCAGGAATTTACCGATAAAATCCCGAGCATTAACGCCGGAAAACCTACTCGATGCCCCGCAAGTCCGTCCCGGAAACTCCCGTTCTCGACGATTCCACGCCTGCCGCCCGACCAGCGCCCCTGACCCGCGCCGCCGGTGTCAATATTGTTTCCTCGTCACATCTGGTCTCCGTGCGCAGTCCGGAGCTTTCCGAGTTCGAATTTGGCCTGAACACCGCCTACAACGCCTACAGCCGCTGGGTGGTGCGCTGCATGGGCGCCGCCGGTGTGCGGGACCTGACCTTCCTTGACGTGCTGGTGCTGCACCACGTCAACCACCGCGGGCGCGCCAAGCGGCTGGCCGATATCTGCTTCGTGCTGAACGTGGAGGACACCCACCTCGTGACGTATTCGCTCAAGAAGCTGGTGGGGCTGGGTCTGGTGGCGGGCGAGCGGGTCGGCAAGGAGGCTACCTACGCCACGACCACGGCCGGTACCGAGGCCTGCGCCCGCTACCGGGAGATCCGCGAGCAGTGCCTGACGAGCAATTTCACCGAGGGCAGCGACGAGAACGTGGAAATCGGCGAACTGGCGCGGCTGCTGCGCGTGCTGACCGGGCTTTACGAGCAGGCGGCGCGCTCGGCGACCTCGCTGTGAGATTGCCCGCGTTCGGGACGGTGTAACAAGGTACAATACCGGTTTTCCGCCAGCCGGCATTCCATTCAGCAGTGCCGGCGGCCGCGAGCCCCGACCCTCCAGCCTCCTGCCCGTACCGATCATGGCGCATTTTTCGTGCTTCCCCGGCGCTTTGGCGCTTTCCGCCTTCCGTCAGCAACGCCTGCTTGCCGCTCTCCAGCAAATCGACAGTGATATCGAGTCGGTGCACGGCCAGTTCGTGCACTTTGTCGATGCCGACACGCCGCTTTCCGCCGAGGACCAGACGCGCATCGGCGCCATGCTGACCTATGGCGCGCCGTTCACGGCACCGGCCGAGGGCGACCGCTTCGTGGTGATCCCGCGTTTCGGCACCATTTCGCCGTGGGCCAGCAAGGCCACCGATATCGCACACAACTGCGGCCTCACGCACGTGCACCGCATTGAACGCGGTATCGAGATCACCGTGGTCTGCAAGAAGGGTCTGCTGCGCGGCCGCAAGTCGCTCGACGCCGGCACCCGTGCCGCCGTGGCTGCCCACCTGTTCGACCGCATGACCGAAACGGTCATCGCCACGCGCGACGAGGCCGCCGGCCTGTTCCAGGAACTGCCGGCCAAGCCGTTGCAGTTCATCGACATTTCGGGCGGACGCAGCGCGCTGGTGGAGGCCAACACGGCCATGGGCCTGGCGCTGTCCGATGACGAAATCGACTACCTGCTGGAGAACTACGGCAAGCTGGGCCGCAACCCGACCGACGTCGAACTGATGATGTTCGCGCAGGCCAACAGCGAGCACTGCCGCCACAAGATTTTCAACGCCACCTGGACGATCGACGGCGTGGCGCAGGACAAGTCGCTGTTCGCGATGATCCGCAATACGCACCAGTTGAACCCGCAGGGCTCGATCGTGGCGTATTCGGACAATTCCGCCGTGATGGAAGGCGACGTGGCCGAACGCTGGTTCCCGCGCGGCGTGGACCAGAAGTATGGCCGCCACGAGGCGCTGACCCATACGCTGATGAAGGTGGAGACGCACAACCACCCGACCGCGATCTCGCCGTTCCCGGGCGCGTCGACCGGCGCCGGTGGTGAAATCCGCGACGAGGGCGCCACCGGCCGCGGCGCCAAGCCGAAGGCCGGCCTGACCGGCTTCACGGTCTCGAACCTGATGCTGCCCGATGCCATCGAATCGTGGGAAAACGCGCGTGACGCGGCCCAGCCGATGGCCCACCGGAACCCGGACGACAAGCCCGGCGTGACCGGCAAGCCGGACCGCATCGCTTCGCCGCTGCAGATCATGATCGACGGCCCGCTCGGCGGCGCCGCGTTCAACAACGAATTCGGCCGCGCCAACCTGGGCGGCTACTTCCGCGTCTACGAGCAGAACGTGGGCGGCACCGTGCGCGGCTATCACAAGCCGATCATGATCGCCGGCGGCATCGGCAGCATCGACGCCAACCACACGCACAAGAACCCGCTGCCGGCCGGCACGCTGCTGATCCAGCTTGGTGGCCCGGGCATGCGCATCGGCATGGGCGGCGGCGCCGCCAGCTCGATGGCGACCGGCACCAATACCGCCGATCTGGACTTTGACTCGGTCCAGCGCGGCAACCCGGAAATGGAGCGCCGCGCGCAGGAAGTGATCAATGCGTGCTGGCAGCTTGGCGAGGACAACCCGATCCTGTCGATCCACGACGTGGGCGCGGGCGGCATCTCGAACGCCTTCCCCGAACTGGTGGACGGCGCCGACCGTGGCGCGCGCTTCGAGCTGCGCCAGGTGCACCTGGAGGAGTCGGGCCTGTCGCCGGCCGAGATCTGGTGCAATGAGTCGCAGGAACGCTACGTACTGGCCATCGCGCCGAACGACCTGCCGCGCTTCCAGGCCATGTGCGAGCGCGAGCGTTCGCCGTTCGCCGTGGTCGGCGTCGCCACCGAAGAGAAGCAGTTGCAACTGGTGGACGCCAGCGTCGACGCTGCGCTGAAGGAGCACTTCACGGTCGACATGCCGATGGACGTGCTGCTCGGCAAGCCGCCGCGCATGCATCGTGACGTGCGCCGTTCGCAGCAGTCGCTGCCTCCGGTGGACGTGACGGGCCTCTCGCTGGAGCAGGCCGTGCGTGACGTGCTGCGCCATCCGACCGTCGCCAGCAAGTCGTTCCTGATCACGATTGGCGACCGTACCGTGGGCGGCATGAACGCCCGTGACCAGATGGTTGGCCCGTGGCAGGTGCCGGTGGCCGACGTGGCCGTGACCACGCTCGACTACAAGGGCCGGGCCGGCGAGGCAATGACGATGGGCGAGCGCACGCCGCTGGCCGTGATCGACGCCGCCGCCTCGGGCCGCATGGCGATCGGCGAGGCGCTGACCAACCTGGCGGCCGCCCCGGTGAAGGACCTGAACAAGGTCAAGCTGTCGGCCAACTGGATGGCCGCCTGCGGTGTGGAAGGCGAGGACGCCAGGCTGTACGACACGGTGCATGCCGTGGGCATGGAGCTGTGCCCGGCGCTTGGCATCAGCATTCCGGTCGGCAAGGATTCGCTGTCGATGCGCACCAAGTGGTCCGACGCCGATGGCGACAAGGAAGTGGTCGCGCCGGTCTCGCTGATCATCTCGGCGTTTGCTGCCGTCGATGACGTCAACCGCACGCTGACACCGCAACTGCGTACCGATCTTGGCGATACCACGCTGATCGCCATCGATCTGGGGCGCGCCCGGAACCGCCTGGGTGGCAGCATCCTGGCGCTGGTGTCGCAGCAGGTTGGCGACACGGTGCCGGACGTCGACAACCCCGAGGACCTGAAGAACTTCTTCAACGTGATCCAGCGCCTGAACCGCGAGGGCAAGCTGCTGGCCTACCACGACCGTTCCGACGGCGGCTTCATGGCGGCCGTGGCTGAAATGGCCTTCGCGGGCCGCACCGGGGTCTCGCTGAACGTCGACATGCTGGCGCTCGACCCGACCCAGGAGCAGGACTACGGCGACGCCAAGAACTGGGCGCAGCAGATTGCCGAGCGCCGCAATGACCAGACGCTGCGCGCGCTGTTCTCGGAAGAGCTGGGTGCCGTGATCCAGGTGCGCCAGGAAGAGCGCGACGCCGTGTTCGCCGTGCTGCGCGAGGCAGGCCTGTCTGCTTGCAGCCACGTGATCGGCAAGCCGAACGCGAGCGACCAGATCGAGATCTACCGCGACGCCAAGAAGGTATTCGGTGCGCCGCGCGCCGAGCTGCAGCGCATCTGGACCGAAGTCAGCTGGCGCATTGCACGCCTGCGTGACAATCCTGCCTGCGCCGACAGCGAGTACGACCGCGTGCTCGACGCTGCCGATCCCGGCATCAGCCCGGTGCTGACGTTCGACCCGGCCGAGGACATCGCCGCACCGTTCATCGCCACCGGTAACCGTCCGCGCGTGGCCATCCTGCGCGAGCAGGGCGTGAACTCGCAGATCGAAATGGCCTACAGCATGGACAAGGCCGGCTTCGAGACGGTCGACGTCCATATGAGCGACCTGATCGCCGGCCGTGCCAGCCTGGCCGACTTCAAGGGCTTCGTGGCTTGCGGCGGCTTCAGCTACGGCGACGTGCTCGGCGCCGGCGAGGGCTGGGCCAAGACCATCCTGTTCAATGGCCAGATGGCCGAGCAGTTTGCTGCCTTCTTCAACCGTCAGGACACGTTCGCGCTGGGCGTCTGCAATGGCTGCCAGATGATGAGCAACCTGGCCCCGATCATTCCGGGTGCCGGTGCCTGGCCCAAGTTCACGCGCAACCAGTCGGAGCAGTACGAGGCCCGCTTCGTGACCGTGGAAGTCCAGCAATCGCCGTCGATCTTCTTCGCGGGCATGGAAGGCAGCCGGATCCCGATCGCCGTGGCGCACGGGGAAGGCTTCGCCGACTTCTCGCAGCAGGGCGAGATCGGCAAGGTGAACGTGGCGCTGCGCTATGTCGACAACCAGGGTGCGGTCACGCAGACCTATCCGCTGAACCCGAACGGCTCGCCGGACGGTATCACGTCGGTCACGACCGTCGATGGGCGCTTCACGGCCCTGATGCCGCACCCGGAACGCGTGTTCCGCACCGCGACCATGAGCTGGGCCCCCGACGCCTGGAAGGACATCGCCGACGGCGGCAGCCCGTGGATGCGCATGTTCCGCAACGCGCGGAAGTGGGTCGGCTGATCGGCCGGTCTGGCTGGCAGTGGAAGACGCCCGCACGTGCGGGCGTTTTTTCTTTTCGGGAACGGCTACTCGCGGGTGAAGACGTAGTACACCGCATAGAAGCCGACAAAGACGGCATAGGCGGAAATGGCAGCGAGGGTGCGATAGATGACCTTTTCCTGAAAATCGATGTCGGTGACCATGCGCTCGAGAAAATTGCTCATACTCGTTTCCTTTCGTTTTTACTGATGGACTGAGAAAGCCACAGTCAGGGGAGTTCGACAAACAGCGTGGCATGTGCGACCGAGGTCGCAAAAGCACTTAGAAAGCTTACGATGAGGGAACGCCGGACGATGCCGCCGCTGCGCGAACGCGAGAACTCCGGCAGGCGCGCCAGCGGCAACAGCGCCAGCGGGGCGAGCAGGGGGATGGCGACATGGAACACGAACCAGCCGAACATCTCGATGGCATGGGTCATGGCGCTCCTTGAAGATGAAATGGACGCAGCCATGCTAAGCGCCACGGAACGGCGCGCCAAGAGTGTTTTTGTTAACTTTTAGTGTCAGTTGCAGTGTGGTTTGCGTCTGATCATGAGAAAACTCTCAAGCGACGGCTGACTGGGGATACTCGGGCTCTCCGCCCGTGCCCTGGTCGTGAGCCGGGACGGCGGTCTGGCCCCTCGCGCTCCAGGGTACGTAGCGGGAATACAGCAGCCGCATGCGGTCCGAGCCGGGCGGCACCGGAATTTCTCCACAGACTTCCATGTAGGCGATGGTGGCCTGCAATGCCTTGGATTGCGCGTAGCGATCGCGGATGGGCAGGTGAGGGTGGAGTTCGCGCCAGCGGTCGCCGGTGCAGGCAATGTGCGGCATGCCCAGTGCGCAGTAGACGACGCCGCTCGAAAAGAGGTGCCACATGTTCCAGTACCCGCTCATCACCGCCATGAACGACAGCCTCCTTCGCGCTTCAGCCGGGCCGCCCGCGCACGGTGCCGGCGGCGATCGTAGAGATATTACTGATCCCGGCAGGGCGAGGGAACCGCCGCAGCGGCCGCGAATGTTCCAGATCACGCATAACTCGGGCGGCGCATAAAAAAACCGGCGCCTCAGCGCCGGTTTCCTGTCATCGCAGTGCCCCTGAGCGGAGTTACTGGATCTTGGCCTTGTCCTTGAGCGACTTCATCATCGCCTGGAACTGCTCGCGCTGCCATGCCTGGTCGCCCATCAGCATCTGCTGCAGCTGCGGCTTCACTTCCTCGAAGGTCGGGACCTTGGCATCGCGTACGTCCACCAGCTCGATGATGTGCCAGCCGAATTGCGTCTTGACCGGCGTATCGGTCATCTGGCCCTTCTTCAGGCCAGTCATGGCGGCCGAGAATTCCGGCACGTAGCTGCTGCTGTTGGCCCAGTCCAGGTCGCCGCCGTTGGCTGCCGAGCCAGTGTCCTTCGACGACGTCTTGGCCAGGTCCTCGAACTTGGCGCCGCCCTTGATCTTGGCGATGATCGCCTTGGCGTCGGCTTCCTTCTCCACGAGGATGTGGCGGGCGTGGTATTCCTTGCCGTTACCGAACTGCGACTTGATCTTGTCGTACTGCTTGCGCAATTCGTCGTCGTTGGCGCCATGGGTACGGACATAGTCCTCGAACACCGCGCCGGCCAGCACGTTCAGGCGGGCCTGTTCCAGCTGTTCCTGAATGTCTTCGCGCTGGGTGATGCCGCGCTTGTTGGCTTCCTGCAGCAGCAGTTCCCGATCGATCAGCATGTTGCGGGCACGGTCGCGCAGTTCCGGCGAGCCGGGCTGGCCCGTGCCGGCGATCAGCTTGTCCACTTTTGCCGACGGGATGGGCTTGCCATTCACAACGGCGGCGTTCTGGGCGAATGCGGGCAGGCTGCCTGCAGCGAGCACAGCCGCCAGGCTGAACGAGAGGACGGTGGTCTTCATGGAATCAGTTCTGAGAGTTGCGGGTCGCGTCGCGTGATGCTTCGCGGGATTGATTTTCTTGTTCGGTGTAGGCGCTGACGGCCAGCGCATGGATTTGCGCCGGGAACAGCTCGCGCAGCGCATCATACACCATACGGTGGCGCGCCACGCGCGATTGGCCGGCAAAGCGCTCGCTGACGATCAGCACGTTGTAGTGGCCTCCGCCGGAGGCCGCGCCAGCGTGCCCGGCGTGGGCCGCGCTGTCGTCGTGCACGTGTACATGGGAGGGGTCGAGGGATGCGCGCAGCAACTCCTCGATGCGGGCGGGATCGGCTGCCATCGGAATTCCTTGAATTGGGCGGGAAGCGGGGCGGCCGTTACTCGGGCCGGCCTTCGCGGGAGGGCGTTTCCTGGATATGGCGCGACAGCCAGATGCTCTGCACCACGATGAACACAGCCATCAGCCCCATGCCGCCAAACAGCTTGAAGTTGACCCAGGTATCGGTCGAGAACTGGTAGGCCACGTAGAGGTTCAGCACGCCCATCACGGCGAAGAACCCGGCCCAGGCGGTATTGAGCTTGCCCCACATCGGGTCCGGCAGCGTGACCTGCTTCTCCATCATGGCGCGGATCAGGTTCTTGCGCCAGCCGATGACCGAGCCGATCAGCGTGACCGCGAACAGCCAGTACAGCACGGTGGGCTTCCACTTGATGAAGGTCTCGTTGTGCAGCACGATCGTTGCGCCGCCAAACACGCCGATGATCAGCAGGCTGACCCATTGCATCGGTTCCACCTTGCCGTGCCGGATACGGACCCAGGCAATCTGCAGCACCGTGGCGGCAATGGCGACCGCGGTGGCCGGGTAGATGCCGAACAGCTTGAACGCGACAAAAAACAGGATGACCGGGAACAGGTCGAAGAGAAATTTCATGCGTTTGAGATCAGGTGGACGGGCCAGCCGGCAGGGCCGGCCCGCTGGCGACCCGCGCGGCGGATCGGACGGGCGTCCGGGTGTGCGGGCAGAGTCACCCGCGCTCGTCCGGATCGCGATCGTCGAATTTTAGCGCAGCCGAGTTGATGCAATAGCGCAGGCCGGTCGGCGCGGGGCCGTCCTCGAAGACATGGCCCAGGTGGCTGCCGCATTCCTTGCAGCGGACTTCCACGCGCGTCATGCCATGGGTGTGGTCCGCGTGCTCGGCAATCACCTCGCCGTTGATCGGCTTGAAGTAGCTCGGCCAGCCGCAACCGGCGTCGAACTTGGTGCCCGATTCGAACAGCGGCGTGCCGCAGCCCACGCAGTGGTAGATGCCCTGGTCCCAGTGGTCCCAGTACTTGCCCGTGAACGGCCGTTCGGTGGCCGATTGGCGCGCCACACGGTATTCGATGTCGGAAAGCTGCTCACGCCATTCGGCGTCGGTCTTGGTCGTGGTCATCTTGTTTCCTCTCGTTGTTGTGGCCCCGGGAAGGCCTGCCCCGGGGATATGGGGACGAACGCGCCGATTACGAGGAGCAGCTCACTTCCAGCCCCGAAGCCCAATCCGGCGGCAGCGCGGCGTAATGCGCCGCTTCGGGCTGCTCGTCGAACGGCTTCGACAGCACGGCCAGCAGACGGTTCACCTCGGAAAAATCCTTGTCCCGGGCGGCGCGGATGGCGGTCTCTGCCAGGTGGTTGCGCAGCACGTACTTCGGATTGACCTGGCGCATCGCAGCCGCGCGCACGGCGTCGTCCGACTGTTCCTGCTGCAGCCGCGCACGGTAGCCGGCGGCCCAGGCGTCCCAGGCGGCGCGGTCGAGGAACAGGTCGCGCACGGGGGCGTCGCGTCCGGCGTCCTGGGCGCTGATGTCCCCGAGGTGGCGCCAGAAAAGCGTGTAGTCAACCCGGTTGGCATGCAGTACGCGGAACAGGTCGGTCATCAGTGCCTCGTCGTTGTCCTGTGCGGCGCGCAGGCCGAGCTTGGCGCGGTAATGCCGGAAGAACGCCTCGGCGTAGCGGTCGCGGAACGGGTCCAGCGCCTCGTGGGCCAGGTCGATGGCGGCCTGCTTGGCGGCTTCCGGGTCGGCGGCATCGGTGTCGCGCCACAGCGGCAGCAGCGCCTGGGCCAGGCAATGCAGGTTCCAGAACGCAATCTGGGGCTGCTGGCTGTAGGCATAGCGGCCCTGCTGGTCGGAATGGTTGCAGATATGGTTGGCGTCGAAGGCGTCCAGGAAGCCGAACGGGCCGTAGTCGATCGTCAGGCCGAGGATCGACATGTTGTCGGTGTTCATCACGCCGTGGCAGAAACCGACGGCCTGCCAATGCGCCACCATGTCGGCGGTCAGCAGCGACACTTCGCGCAGCAGCGCCTGGTAGGGGCTGGCGGCATCGCGGCAGGCCGGGTAGAAGCGGTCGATGACGAAGTCGGCCAGTTGCCTGAGGCTGGCGTGGTCCTCGCGGGCGGCGAAATGCTCGAAATGACCGAATCGGATGAAGCTCGGCGCGAGGCGGGTCACCACGGCGGATGTTTCCAGCGTCTCGCGCCGCACTGGCGCATCGGAGCCGATGATCGACATCGCCCGGGTGGTCGGCACGCCCAGCGCGTACATGGCTTCGGAGCACAGGTACTCGCGGATCGACGAGCGCAACACCGCGCGGCCATCGGCCATGCGGGAATACGGGGTCAGCCCGGCGCCCTTGAGCTGGATTTCCCACGGCCCGTCAGGTCGCTGCGCTTCGGCAAGCCGGATCGCGCGTCCGTCGCCAAGCTGGCCAGCCCATACCCCGAACTGGTGGCCCGAATAGACCGTGGCCAGCGGATCGGCCCAGTCCGGCACGGCATTGCCGACGAAGGTGTCGAGGAAGGCCGGATCCTCCACCGCCTTGCCGAGTCCGGCCTCGTCCCATCCCAGCAGCGCGGCCGCGGCCGGCGCCACGCTGACGAGGTAGGGCGAGGGCAGCGGCGTCGGCGCCAGGCGCGTGAAAAACCGCTCGCCGAGCGCGGCGATGCCGGGTGCGGTGCCGAAGGGGACGGCGTAGGGCAGGCGCTGCAGGACTTCGGGGAGGTCGGTAGGCATGGGGCTGGCGAGTGTTGGGCGGGCGCGCCGGGCGGCGGACGCGGCGCTAGGGGAAAACGACATATTGAGACGCATCGGGGCTCGCAGTATTGTACTTGCACCGGTTTTCCCCTGTTGGCCGAGGGTTTCCGCCGCATCGCAGACCACTCGAAAAGCGCTGCACATGGCGGACATCAATCCCATGCATGACAGGGTCCGCAAGCGGTTGGAGAGAGCCTCTTGCGCGTCAGTCCCATCACCTCATCCGCTAGTCGCATTGTGTCGACGCTTTTGCAGCGCGAGGGAACAATCGGTCAAAAATAAGAACGGTTGTTCGTTTTTCGTGCTTGAACATAGAACAAGGAGACCGTTTCATGGCATTGATGGGTCAAATGATGAGCGCGCCGCTGCTCATTTCCTCCATCATCAAGCACGCTGCGCGCTACTACGGCAGCACGGAAATCGTCTCGCGCCGCACCGAAGGCGACCTGCACCGCTATACCTACGCCGAGTGCGAGTTGCGCGCCCGCAAGGTGGCGCAGGCGCTGGGCGCGCTGGGCGTGGCCGAGGGCGAGCGCGTGGGGACGCTGGCCTGGAACGGCTACCGGCACCTCGAAATCTACTATGGCGTGTCCGGCATGGGCGCCGTGTGCCATACCATCAATCCGCGGCTGTTCCCCGAACAGATCGCCTACATCGTCAATCACGCCGACGACCGCTACGTATTCTTCGACGCCACCTTCCTGCCGCTGGTGGAAGGCGTGGCGCCGCACTGCCCGAACGTGAAGGGCTGGGTGCTGATGAGCGACCGCGCCCACATGCCGGCCGACGCCAAGGTCGAGCTGATCTGTTACGAAGACCTGATCAGCCAGCAGGACGGCAACTACGACTGGCCACAGTTCGACGAAAACCTGGCCTCGAGCCTGTGCTACACCTCGGGCACCACGGGCAATCCCAAGGGGGCCCTGTACTCGCATCGTTCGACGGTGCTGCATTCGTATGCCTCGGCGCTGCCCGACGCGCTCGGCTGCTCGGCCAAGGACGTGATCCTGCCGGTGGTGCCGATGTTCCACGTCAATGCGTGGGGGCTGCCGTATTCGGTGCCGCTGGTCGGCGCCAAGCTGGTGTTCCCGGGGGCCAAGCTCGACGGGGCGTCGCTGTACGAACTCTTCGAACAGGAGGGCGTGACATTCTCCGCCGGCGTGCCCACGGTCTGGCTGGGGCTGCTGCAGCATGTGCAGGCCAACAAGCTGAAGTTCTCGACCTTCCGGCGCACCGTGATTGGTGGCTCTGCGGCGCCGCCGGCGATGATCCGCGCGCTGGAGGCGCTTGATGTCGAGGTGATCCATGCCTGGGGCATGACCGAGATGTCGCCGCTCGGCACGTCGTGCAAGCTGCTGGCGCGGCACAAGGACCTGCCGGAGGATGCGCGCCACAAGATCCTGGAAACCCAGGGCCGCGTGATCTACGGCGTGGACATGAAGATCGTCGACGGCGAGGGTCAGGAACTGCCGTGGGACGGCAAGGCATTCGGCGATCTGCTGGTGCGCGGGCCGTGGGTGATCGACCGCTACTTCCGCGCCGAGGGCAGCCCCCTCGTGGACGGCTGGTTCCCCACCGGCGACGTGGCCACGATCAACGAAGAGGGCTACATGCAGATCACGGACCGCAGCAAGGACGTGATCAAGTCTGGCGGCGAGTGGATTTCGTCGATCGATGTCGAGAACGTGGCGGCTGCCCATCCGGCCGTGCACATGGCCGCCTGCATCTCCGCCTACCACCCGAAATGGGACGAGCGGCCGCTGCTGGTGGTGGTCAAGCGTCCCGGCACGGAGATCAGCCGCGAGGAACTGCTGGCCTTCTTCGAGGGCAAGGTCGCCAAGTGGTGGATTCCCGACGACGTGGCGTTCGTGACCGAGATTCCGCTGACGGCCACCGGAAAGATGCAGAAGCTCAAGCTGCGCGAGCAGTTCAAGGACTACCGGCTGCCGGGCGCCTGAACGCCGTATCGCACCGCGCCGGGTGTCGTCCATCCCGTCAACCGTTTTGCGACATCCCGCTCCGCGTGGGCGGGGGCTTCGCGAGGACGGCCGTCCGCGCACAGGAGGGCGGCGGCCGTTGCCATTCGCCAACGACAATAATCCCAAGGAGACAGGTATGACCAAGTTGCGTCCGCTGGTTACCGGAGTGGCTGCAGTCGTGATGCTGGGTTCCGCGCTGGCGTCTGGCGTGGCGGCGGCCGATACGGTGAAGATCGCCTTCATCGATCCGCTGTCGGGCCTGATGGCCCCGGTGGGTCAGAATCAGCTCAAGAGCTGGCAGTACGTGGCGGAACTGGCCAACCAGAAGAACTGGGCCGGTGCGCACAAGTTCGAGGTGGTGGGCTTCGACAACAAGCTGAGCCCCCAGGAGAGCCTGACCATTCTCAAGCAGGCGGTCGACCAGAACATCCGCTACATCGTCCAGGGCAATGGTTCGTCGGTGGGCCTGGCGCTCGAAGACGCCGTGGCCAAGCACAACGAGCGCAATCCGGGCAAGGAAATCGTCTACCTGAACTACGCGGCGGTGGACCCGGACATGACCAACAGCAAGTGCAACTACTGGCATTTCCGGCTCGACGCCAACTCC
Organism: Cupriavidus agavae; assembly: GCF_004217045.1. Classification (GTDB taxonomy): domain Bacteria; phylum Pseudomonadota; class Gammaproteobacteria; order Burkholderiales; family Burkholderiaceae; genus Cupriavidus; species Cupriavidus agavae. Next base: position 1,387,810 of record NZ_SGXM01000001.1, on the reverse strand, counting down.
GACATGAAGATGGAGGCGCTGACCACGTTCCTGGCCAAGGACCCCAAGGTCAAGAAGGTCTACCTGATCAACCAGAACTACTCGTTTGGCCACCAGGTGGCCCGTGCCGCCAAGGATTACCTCAAGCGCAAGCGTCCTGACATCCAGATCGTGGGCGAGGACCTGCACCCGCTGGCACAGGTCAAGGACTTCGCGCCGTACGCGGCCAAGATCAAGGCGGCCGGGGCCGACACGGTCATCACCGGCAACTGGGGCAGCGACCTGGCACTGCTGATCAAGGCAGGCAAGGATGCCGGCCTGCCGGTGGACTACTATACCTACTACGCCGGCACCACTGGCGTGCCTACGGCCATGGGCGCGGCCGGCGCGGAGCACGTCAAGTACGTGGGCTACTACAACCCCAACAACGCCGGGTTCAAGGGCGCCGACGTCATCGAAGGCTACAAGAAGAAGTACAACGACGACTTCTACGTGATGGCTTCGTATACCGGCATCGCCATGCTGTCGAAGGCCATGAAGGACACCGGCTCGACCGATCCGGTCAAGGTGGCCAAGGCGCTCGAAGGCATCAAGGTGGAAAGCCTGAACGGCACCGTGGAAATGCGTCCGTCCGACCACCAGGCCCAGCAGCCGCTGGTGGTGGCCACCTGGACCAAGGTCAACGGCAAGGACGTCAAGTACGACCAGGAGAACACCGGGTACGGCTGGAAGACCGACGCCGCGCTCGACCAGTTCGTGGCCGCACAGCCCACCTCGTGCCAGATGAAGCGCCCCGGCTCGTCGCAGTAGCCGGAAAGCCGGTAGCCAGCGGCCGGGCGCCGCTGGCCCGGCCACCCCTCGGCGCCATAGCCGCAAGTTGATGCGCGCGAAGGGTTCCCGCCAGCGCGGGAACCGCTGACAATATGGCCTTTGTCGAATCAGGCTCCGGATCGGGGACTTGCCGTGGAATTCTTTGTCATCTCGCTGCTGAACGGGCTCAGCTACGGGCTGCTGCTGTTCATGCTCTCGTCGGGGCTCACGCTGATCTTCAGCATGATGGGTGTGCTGAATTTCGCGCACGCCAGCTTCTACATGCTGGGTGCCTACTTTGCCTACACCATTGCCACCAAGGTCGGCTTCTGGCCCGCGCTGATCCTCGCGCCGCTGCTGGTGGCGGCCGCCGGGGCGCTGGTGGAGCGCTTCGGGCTGCGCACGGTCCACAAGTACGGCCATGTGGCCGAATTACTATTTACTTTCGGCTTGGCGTACCTGATCGAGGAGGGCGTCAAGCTCGTCTGGGGCCTCGCCGCCGTACCGTACCGGGTGCCGGCAGAACTTGACGGCCCGCTCTTCACGGTCTTCACGTCCTCGTTCCCCAAGTACCGCGCATTCATGATGCTGGTGTCGCTGGGCATGCTGGTGGCTATCTACCTGGTGCTGACGCGTACCCGTATCGGCCTGGTCATCCAGGCAGCGTTGACGCACCCTGAAATGGTCGAGGCACTGGGTCACAATGTGCCGCGCGTGTTCATGATGGTATTCGGCGGCGGCGCGGCGCTGGCAGGGCTGGCCGGGGTGATCGGCGGCAATGCGTTCGTCACCGAGCCTTCGATGGCGGCGGCGGTGGGGTCCATCGTCTTCGTGGTGGCGGTGGTGGGGGGCATGGGATCACTGGTGGGGGCGTTCATTGCGTCGATCCTGATCGGCGTGCTGCAGACCTTCGCGGTCACCATCGATGCCTCGCTGGCCGGGCTGTTCGGCAGTTTCGGGCTCGCCGTCACCGATGCCACGCCGTTCAGCTCGCTCTGGAAGCTCACCGTGGCCCAGGTGGCGCCAGTGCTGCCATACCTGCTGCTCGTGGTGATGCTGATCTTCCGCCCGCGCGGGCTGATGGGCACCCGGGAGAGCTGAGCCATGGAAACCACGACGATGCAACAAAGCTCCCGGCCTGTGGTGACGGGCCGCACCTTGCGCTACCGGCCCCTGAACCTGGCGCGGTGGGTCATCTGGTCGCTCACGGCGTTGCTGATGATCGCCATGCCGCTGATCTTCACGGGCGGTTTCGCGGTGACGCTGATGTCGCAGATGGGCATCATGATCATCTTCGCGCTGTCGTACAACATGCTGCTGGGCCAGACCGGCATGCTCTCGTTCGGGCATGCGGTCTACTCGGGGCTGGGCGCCTTCATCGCGGTGCACGTGCTGAACATGGTCGGGGCCGGCAAGGTATGGCTGCCGGTGTCGATGCTGCCGCTGGTGGGCGGGCTCGCCGGCGCGTTCTTTGGCGTGCTGTTCGGGTACGTGACCACCAAGAAGTCAGGCACGACGTTCGCAATGATCACGATGGGCATTGGCGAGATGGTGTTTGCCAGCTCGCTGATGTTCCCAGATTTCTTCGGCGGCGAAGGCGGCATCTCCACCAACCGGGTGGTAGGCGACCCGTTCCTCGGCATCACGTTCGGGCCGGGGCGGCAGGTCTACTACCTGATCGCGATCTGGTGCTTCCTGTCGATGGTGGCCATGTACGCCTGGACGCAGACGCCGCTGGGCCGCATCGCCAACGCCGTGCGCGACAACCCCGAGCGGGTCGAGTTCATCGGCTACAACACCCAGCGCGTGCGCTACCTGGTGCTGATCCTCTCCGCATTCTTCGCGGGCATTTCCGGCGCTTTGTCAGCGATCAATTTCGAGATCGTCTCGGCCGAGAACGTCAGCGCGGTGCGCTCGGGTGGCGTGCTGCTGGCGGCGTTCATCGGCGGCGCCGGGGTGTTCTTCGGACCCGTGATCGGCGCCATCGTGTTCATGCTGTTCGCGGTGGCATTGTCTGACCTGACCAAGGCCTGGTTGCTGTATCTGGGCCTGTTCTTCGTGATGATGGTGATGTTCGTGCCGGGTGGCATCGCCAGCCTGCTGCTGATGCAACTGCCGCTCGTGGCGAAAAAGCAGTTCGGCCGGATGCTGCCTTCGTATGCGCAGGGCGCCGTGGCCGGGTTGATCCTGCTGGTCGCTGCGATCCTGACCGTCGAACTGATCTACAAGGTGCAGGTGGACAGCGCCAACGGCACCGACATGAGCCTGTTTGGCATCGCCTTCAACGCCGGGACGCTGCCGCCATGGATCGTTGCGGCCGTACTCTGGGCCGTCGGCTGCGCCGCCTGGCGCTGGGCCGGCGCCAAGGTCCGCGCGGAACTCGATGCCATCCAGGCCGAAACGGGAGGACTGGCATGACCGCCGCCGCACTGGAACTTTCCGACGTACGCAAGAAGTTCGGCCAGACCGAGATCATCCGCGGTGTCACCCTGACGATTGGCAAGGGCGAGCGCCACGCGCTGATCGGCCCGAACGGCGCAGGCAAGTCGACCACGTTCAACCTGATCTCGGGCCGCTTCGCGCCGACGTCGGGTGCGGTGAAGCTGAACGGGCAGAGCATCGCGGGCCTGCGGCCGTTCGAGATCAACCGGATGGGGCTGTCGCGCAGCTTCCAGATCACCAATATTTTCCACCGGCTTTCGGTGTTCGAGAACCTGCGTTGCGCGGTGCTCTGGTCTCTCGGCTACAAGTACTCGTTCTGGCACAGGCTATCGGCACTGCGCGACGCGAAGGAGCGTGCGGACGAGGTGCTGGAGCTGATCGGCATGCAACACCGGCGCAACAGCCAGGCCGGGCTGCTGACCTATGCCGAACAGCGCGCGCTCGAAATCGGCATCACGATTGCCGGCGGCGCCGACGTGATCCTGCTCGATGAGCCCACCGCCGGCATGAGCCGCTCGGAATCGGATCATGCCGTGGAACTGATCCGCAAGGTGACCGTGGGCAAGACGCTGGTGATGGTGGAGCACGACATGAGCGTGGTATTCGGCCTGGCGGACCGCATCTCGGTGCTGGTCTACGGCGAAGTCATCGCCACCGACACGCCGGAAGCGATCCGCAACAACCGTCGCGTCAAGGAAGCCTACCTGGGAACCACGCTCGACGAACATGCCGAGGAAGGAGCCATCGGATGAGCCAGCCCATGCTAGAAGTCGCGGGTCTGCACGCCTACTACGGCAAGAGCCACATCCTGCATGGCGTGGACGCCCACATCGACGACGGCGAGATCGTCGCGCTGCTAGGCCGCAATGGCGTGGGCCGCTCCACCATGGCCAAGGCCATTCTTGGCATGGTTCGCGCGGAGGGCTCGGTCAAGTTCCGGGGCCAGGAGATCCTCGGGCGCCGTACGTTCGAAATTGCCCACGCCGGCATCGGCTATGTGCCCGAGAACCGCGACATCTTCCCCACGCTCACGGTGCGCCAGAACCTGCTGCTAGGCGAGAAGCGCAACCCTCGCCAGCAGACTCCGCGCTGGTCAGTGGAGGACATGTACCGCATGTTTCCGCGCCTGAAGGAACGCGAGAACACCGCGGCCGGCGTGCTCTCGGGCGGGGAGCAGCAGATGCTGACGCTGTGCCGCACGCTGATGGGCGACCCCGACCTGATCCTGATCGACGAGCCCACCGAGGGCCTGGCCCCGATGATCGTCACGCTGGTCGGAGATTTCCTGAAGACGCTGAAGGAGCGCGGCGTCTCGGTGCTGCTGATCGAACAGAAACTGGCCATTGCTCTGGATATCTCGCAGCGGGTCTACGTGATGGGCCACGGCCATATCGTGTTCGAGGGCACGCCGAGGGATCTGAAGGCGAATGCGCAGGTGAGGAAGGAGTGGCTGGAGGTGTGAGGGGGCGGGAACGAGCACTAAGAGAATGGGTCAATTCCCAGCCATCCATGGACCTTGAACATTCCCGTCCAGCAGGTGGAGCAGTCGGAGAATATTATTCCAAGCACCGTCAGCGCGAAGAACGGCCCGCCTAGATACCATCGCGTGGAATTCAGTCGAGTTGGCCACGCCATCGATCCAAGACTCAGGAGCGCGCTGAACAGGTACGACACTATGGCGCCGGTGAAGTGTGGATAGAGGCCGGACATCAGATGTTCGTTCATGCCTACCGCAACTAAGGCCGATAGGGCGGAGATGCCTATTCGGATGACTATCTCAATACCTAACGCGAAGTTCGAGGTCTTTGCCATACTTGAGAAATTTATCCACAAAGTCGGGCATGTCGGACGTGAGATCGATGCAACCGGCAGATGCAGGGAAGCTTCCTCCGTGGATAGAGAAGTTGTTGCGGCCGAGCATCGAGCTCCCGCCCAACGGTTCGAGCCAGATGCGACGATCCCCCCACGCAAAACCACAACCCGGCCACGCACCGGAGAATTTCTTCAGATAAGGCACCCCACCCAAGTGGCATATCACTCGATTGAACGCGGCGTAATCCTCTCGCCTCTGCAATTCGGCCTGTCTGGCAACGTAAAAGCCTTCTGGAATTGGCCCTTTGTTTGGCACGTCCTGATACCTTTTGTGTTGATAACCCAGCGCTCCCGAAACTGCAAGCCATGATCGTGAGGCCATGCCATTCTCGATCCAGCGAAGGACCTTGCCATCAAAGTCGAGCCTGGCGTAACGGCTCTCTATGCGCCGCGCGGTTTCCTCGAGCCCAAGCATCTCGACCATCAGCCGGACATCAGTCGTACGCGCGACCAACCCGAACTTGGCCCGATGGGCTTCGGCAAGGGCTCGCCTGAGGATCGGATCTCCCTCTATCTCACGGACCAACGAGTGCGTCACGACAGCCATGGTGCAGATTCCCCACAGTTCCAAGTCTGCCGACCATAGCCAATGCGTGGCGCCGAGTCGTTGCGAGGCGTCAATTCTCGGCGCTTCTTCCCAACTCTCTCAGGCGCCTGGCGTCTGACACGAGGAACGATAGCGCAAGCCATCCGATGGCCAGTAGGACTCCTTTTCTCGTAGAACGACTACATCTTTAACACTTCCGCAGGACTCAGTTGGTGCCGCGCCACGCCGTGGGCGGTCTTCCCGTCGATTTGACACATGGACCCTTGGCGAGCGCGAATCTCGGGCCTAGCATTGCCTGCGTCGTCTTCAGCGTGAGGTGCCATGCAAAGTGTTCTGGAACTGCTCGGCTGGTTCGTGTTCAACGTCGCCATTCCCTTGCTGGCGCCGCTGGCGTTGCTGCCGTTGATGCAATTCGCCAACGTGCCCGCCGGCCGCCATGGGAGTTCAGTCAGACTTGCCATCAAGGATGGGCAATTGCTCTGGGCCGTCATTCCACTGAGCGCCAGTGCGTGCTACATGCTGGCGTCTGCGTTGGAAGAGGCATGGGCGCTGAGACAGGTCATGTGGGGCGTGATGACGGCCCATGTCCTGGTTATCGTGGTGTCCTCTGTGCTGGTGATGCTTGCTACCAGGACTGCCTGCCTGCGCGATGCGCTTTGGTTGTCGAGGGACACGGATGATGGCCCGATGTTGCGCACGTGCGTCTTTCTGTCGGTGCTCAGTGGAGGAATGCACTTCCTTGGCTACGTGTTTCTGATTCGGCCCGTGGTGACCGCGGGATGAACCCATCGTTACAGCAGCGTTGATTTATCGACTCGAACCTGGAGATTCAAATGAAACTGGCATGCCTGTCGGACGAGAATTTCGAGCAGACGCGCGCAGCCGTATTGCGCGCAGTCGGCGTAATGCTCGTTTTCGGTTACGCGTTCATGTTCTATCTTGCCTATGCGGGGCTTACCGGAAAACTTGGTTGAGAGAGGTGGACCGCCGTGGCGCTCCACGCTCCGGTGCTCACCCCCGCCGCCGTATCTCGAACGGCATATCCTCGTACGCGATGATCCGGCTCTTGCGCACGATCCGGTATCCGAGCCACAGCGCCAGGAAGACCGGTACACCGATGTAGGTGCCGACGATCTCGTGCCAGCGTCCGGGAATGTCGCCGAACGCTTCATAGTTCTGCCCGGCCACGATGGCCAGGCAGAGCACGCCGGCGAAGATCGGGCCGAACGGATAGAGCGGCGAGCGGTAGGACAGGTCCGAGACCTTGTAGCCCTGCGCGACCAGGCCCCGGCGGAAGCGGTAGTGGCTGACGGCGATGCCGATCCAGGCGAAGAAGCCGGTCATGGCGGAGGTGTTGAGCAGCCAGAGATAGACCGCCTTGTCACCGAACAACGAGCTGAAGAAGCACAGCGCGCCGATGGCGGTGCTGACCAGCAAGGCATTGAACGGCACCCCGCCGGCGGTCAGCCTTGCCAGTGCGCGCGGCGCGCGGCCGCTTATCGCCAGGCCGTACAGGATGCGGGTCGACACGTACATGCTGGAGGTGCCCGCCGAGAGCAGGGCGGTCAGTACCACGGCGTTCATCAGTCCTGCGGCAAACGCCAGGCCGGCGTGGCGGAAGACGAGGGTGAAAGGGCTGACGCCCACGTCGGTCACGTCATTGCGGAGCAGGTTGGGGTCGGTGTAGGGAATCAGTACGCCGATGATCAGGATCGCCAGCACGTAGAACAGCAGGATGCGCCAGAAGGTCTGGCGGATGGCGCGGGGAATGGTGCGTGAAGGATTTTCGGCCTCGCCTGCCGCCACGCCGACTGTCTCGGTGCCCTGGAACGAGAACCCGGCGATCATCGCCACCGCGAACATGCCGGGCAGGCCGCCGACAAATGGCGCTTCACCGACCGTGAAGTTGCCCCAGCCGGATTGCGGACCGCCCGAGAGAATGCCGAAGATCATCAGCAATCCGACGCCGAGGAAGACCACCACCGTCACGATCTTGATCAGCGCGAACCAGTATTCGGCCTCCCCGAAGCCCCGGACGGAGAACGCGTTGAGTGCGAACATCAGGCACAGGAACCCGGCGCTCCAGTACACGCCCGGCACCTCGGGGAACCAGTACTGCATCACGAGTTGAGCCGCCGTCAGTTCCACGGCGATGGTCACGGCGAGGCTGAACCAGTAGTTCCAGCCCAGCGCAAAGCCGAACCCTTCATCGACGTAGAGTGCGCTGTAGGTGACGAACGACCCCGCCACCGGCATGTGCACAGCCAGTTCGCCAAGGCTCGTCATGAGGCAGTAGACCATCAGGCCGATCAGGCAGTAGGCCAGCAGGGCGCCGCCCGGCCCGGACTGCGCGATCGATCCGCCCGAAGCAATGAAGAGGCCGGTACCGATGGCACCGCCCAGGGCGATCATGGTCAGGTGGCGCGCCTTGAGCTTGCGGCGCAGGTCGTCGTGCTCGACGACAGGGTGCTGGTGAGGTTGGGAGTCGGAAGACATCAGGGTCGCTGGATCGTCGGGGGGAAGGGGCCACGGAACCAAAGCCTTGTGGGCGACAGTCTCCGGTGGCCACCCGGAAAAACGAAAGGCGCGAGTCTACCGTCTCTTTTTTAGTGGATTGGAGGCCGGCGTCAAATGAATGTGTTTAAGCCGGAGTTCATATTAATAAAGTGCATCTTTCGCCATAACGCTCCCGGTTGGAAGTTGCCGTCTACGGGTTCCCCCTGAGGGATTTGCCTGGTCGGGCGGCTCACCATGAACGCCGGCAAATGCGTGCATGAAGCGGACGCATGACGCAAATTCCATGGCCGAAAAATGAAATTGAACGACCGTGCTATTTTGTGTATGCTTGACCCGCTTTCGAGCCGGAGGGGCTTGTGGAGCAAGGGATTGCGGGAACAAGACCATAGCGCCGCAATCCTGGCAGCAACCTTTATTCGAGAATTCGAATCCCGAGACAACTGATGCCCGAGACCAACCGAGGGCTCGCACACACCAAAGGAACTTGTATGACAGCGCAGTATCAGGTTCAGGACGGCGTAGCCGTCATCACGCTCGACAATCCCCCCGTCAATGGCCTGGGTCACAGCACCCGGCTCGGCATCGTCGAAGGCATGACCCGTGCGCTGGACGATGCAGCCGTCAAGGCCGTCGTCATCACCGGCGCTGGCAAGGCATTCTCGGGCGGCGCCGACATCCGCGAATTCAATACGCCCAAGGCCACCCAGGAGCCGACGCTCCACTCGGTGATCCGGGTGCTGGAAGCCTCGGCCAAGCCGGTCGTGGCCGCGATTCACTCCGTCGCCATGGGCGGCGGCCTGGAACTGGCGCTGGGCTGCAACTACCGTGTGGCCGCCAAGGGCGCGCAGATCGCACTGCCCGAAGTCAAGCTGGGCCTGCTGCCGGGCGCCGGTGGCACGCAGCGCCTGCCGCGCCTGATCGGGCTGGAGCACGCACTGAACATGATCGTGTCGGGCACGGCCATTCCTTCGGAGAAGTTTGCCGGTTCGAAGCTGTTCGACGAGGTTGTCGACGGTGACGTGCTGCCGGCCGCCATCAAGTTCGCGCAGAACGTGGGCGCCGCCAGCGGCCCGCACCCGAAGGTGCGCGACCTGAAGGTGCGTCATGAAAACGCCGAGGGCTTCATCGCGTTCGCCCGCAACACCGTGGCGGCCGTGGCCAAGAACTTCCCGGCCCCGTCGAAGTGCGTGGATGCCGTGGCGGCCTCGCTGAAGCCGTTCGAGCAGGGCCTGAAGGAAGAGCGCGAAGGCTTCATGTACCTGGTGGGCACGCCGGAATCGCGCGCGCTGCGCCATGCGTTCTTCGGCGAGCGTGCCGCGAGCAAGATTCCCGATGTGCCGGAAGGCACGCCGGTCCGCAAGATCGAGAAGGTGGCCGTGATCGGCGCCGGCACGATGGGCGGCGGCATCACGATGAACTTCCTGAACGCGGGCATCCCCGTGATCATGCTGGAAACCAAGCAGGAAGCGCTCGATCGTGGCGTCGGCATCATCCGCAAGAACTACGACAACAGCGCCAAGAAGGGCAAGCTGACGGCCGAGAAGGTCGAGCAGCGCATGGGCCTGCTGAGCACCACGCTGTCGTACGACGACATCAAGGATGCGGACATGGTGATCGAAGCCGTGTTCGAGGAGATGGGCGTCAAGGAAACCGTCTTCAAGAAGCTGGACGAAGTGATGAAGGACGGTGCCATCCTGGCCTCCAACACCTCCACGCTCGACGTGAACAAGATTGCCTCGTTCACGCGCCGTCCGCAGGATGTGGTTGGCATGCACTTCTTCAGCCCGGCCAACGTGATGAAGCTGCTGGAAGTGGTGCGCGGCGAGAAGACCGGCAAGGACGTGCTGGCCACGGTGATGCAGATTGGCAAGAAGATCAAGAAGACGGCCGTGGTGTCGGGCGTGTGCGACGGCTTCATCGGCAATCGCATGATCGAGCAGTACAGCCGCCAGGCTGGCTACCTGCTGGACGAAGGCGCGCTGCCGGAGCAAGTGGACCGCGCCATCGAGAAGTTCGGTTTCGCCATGGGTCCGTTCCGTATGGGCGACCTGGCTGGTAACGACATCGGTTGGGCCATCCGTAAGCGCCGCGCCGTGGACAAGCCGGACATCCAGTACTCGAAGACCGCCGACCTGCTGTGCGAGATGGGCCGCTTCGGCCAGAAGACCGGCGCGGGCTGGTACGACTACAAGGCGGGAGACCGCAAGCCGTACCCGAACCAGCAGGTCAACGACATGATCGTCGAGCACTCGAAGTCGCTCGGCATCACGCGCCGCAAGATCTCGGACGACGAAATCGTCGAGCGCCTGGTGTTCGCCCTCGTGAACGAAGGCGCGAAGATCCTGGAGGAGGGCATTGCCTCGAAGGCGTCTGACATCGACATGGTCTACCTGACCGGCTACGGCTTCCCGCTGTTCCGCGGTGGCCCGATGCTCTACGCGGACCAGGTTGGCCTGTTCAACGTGGCCCAGTCGATGAAGCGCTACGCCAAGGGTTACCACGGCGAAGCCTGGACCGTTGCGCCGCTGCTGCAGAAGCTGGCCGACGAAGGCAAGGGCTTCAACGGCTGATTGGCCGCCACGCGAACGGACGCATGACGGGCATACCGAACCGTCCGTTCGCAGACACCGAACATCCCTCCGCTAGACGCAGAGACACAAAGAATCCGAGGAGCAACACATGAACGAGGCAGTCATCGTATCCACCGCGCGCACCGCGCTGGCCAAGAGCTGGAAGGGCGCTTTCAACATGACGCACGGCGCCACGTTGGGCGGCCATGCGGTGCAGCACGCCATTTCCCGCGCGAAGATCGAGGCCGGTGAAGTGGAAGACGTGCTGATGGGCTGTGCCAACCCCGAAGGCGCCACCGGCGCCAACATCGCGCGCCAGATTGCCCTGCGCGCCGGCTGCCCGGTCACCGTGCCTGGCGCCACCGTCAACCGCTTCTGCTCGTCGGGCCTGCAGACCATCGCCATGGCCGCGCAGCGCGTGATCGCCGATGAAGGCGACATCTTCGTGGCAGGTGGCGTGGAATCCATTTCGTGCGTGCAGCAGGAGATGAACCGCCACATGATCCAGGAAAGCTGGCTGAACAAGAACAAGCCGGAAATCTACTGGAGCATGCTGCAGACCGCCGAGAACGTGGCCAAGCGCTACAACATCTCGAAGGAACGCCAGGACGAGTACGGCGTGCAGAGCCAGCAGCGTGCCGCGGCCGCGCTGGAGGCCGGCAAGTTCAAGGACGAGATCGTACCGATGACGGTGCTCGCCGGCGTGGCCGACAAGGCTACCGGCCAGCTGCTGACGAAGGAAGTCACGATCGACGCCGACGAAGGCATCCGCGCCGACACCACGCTGGAAGGCGTGTCGAAGATCCGCACGGCCATGCCCGGCGGCGTGATCACGGCCGGCAACGCGTCGCAGTTCTCGGATGGCGCCTCGGCTGCCGTGGTGATGAATGCCCGCGTGGCCGCTGCCCGCGGCCTGCAGCCGCTGGGCGTGTTCCGCGGCTTTGCCGTGGCGGGCTGCGAGCCGGACGAAATGGGTATCGGCCCGGTCTTTGCGGTGCCGAAGCTGCTCAAGAAGGCTGGCCTCAAGGTCGACGACATCGGCCTGTGGGAGCTGAACGAGGCGTTCGCCGTGCAGGTGCTGTACTGCGCCGACAAGCTCGGCATCCCGATGGATCGCCTGAACGTCAACGGCGGCGCGATCGCCGTGGGCCATCCGTACGGTGTGTCGGGCGCGCGCCTGGTCGGCCATGCGCTGATCGAAGGCAAGCGCCGTGGCGTCAAGTACGTCGTGGTGACGATGTGCATCGGCGGCGGCCAGGGTGCTGCCGGGCTGTTCGAGGTGCTGTAAGCGTTTTTTCTTACTGCCTGTATGTAGTTTCCCCTCTCCCTCTGGGAGAGGGGCAGGGGGAGAGGGAAGGGGGTTCTGCTTGCCGGTCATGGCAAATTGAACCGCTGGCCCTCTCCCCCAACCCCTCTCCTGTTTGCGGGAGAGGGGAGTCAAACCACTTCCTTTCGATTCAGCCCGGAGCCTCGCATTCCATGTCGCTGATCCTTTCCCGACGCGATCTCAACTTCGTCCTGTACGAATGGCTCGATGCCGAGTCGCTGACCCAGATTCCCCGCTTTGCAGACCATTCGCGCGAGACGTTCGACGCCGCGCTGGATACCTGCGAGAAAATCGCCACCGACCTGTTCGCGCCGCACAACAAGAAAAGCGATGCGCACGAACCGCATTTCGATGGCGAAACCGTCACGATCATCCCCGAGGTCAAGGCTGCGCTGAAGGCGTTCTGCGAAGCCGGCCTGATGGCTGCCGGCCAGGACTACGACTACGGCGGCATGCAACTGCCCGTTACGCTGGAAAAGGCTGCGTTTGCCTATTTCAAGGCAGCCAACGTCGGCACCAGCTCCTACCCGTTCCTGACCATCGGCAACTCGAATCTGCTGTTGACGCACGGCACGCCGGCGCAGGTCGATACCTTCGTGCGTCCCGAACTGGAAGGCCGCTTCTTCGGCACGATGTGCCTGTCGGAGCCGCAGGCGGGCTCGTCGCTGTCAGACGTGGCCACGCGGGCCGACTACGAGGGCGAGTCCCCGCTGGGCCAGCAGTACCGCCTGCGCGGCAACAAGATGTGGATCTCGGCCGGCGAGCATGAGCTGTCGGAGAACATCGTCCACCTCGTGCTGGCCAAGATCCCGGGCCCGGATGGCAAGCTGATTCCCGGCGTGAAGGGGATCTCGCTTTTCATCGTGCCGAAGTACCTCGTCAATCCGGACGGCTCGCTCGGCGAGCACAATGACGTGGTGCTGGCCGGCCTGAACCACAAGATGGGCTATCGCGGCACCACCAACTGCCTGCTGAACTTCGGCGAGGGCATGAAGTACCAGCCGGGCGGCAAGGCCGGCGCCATCGGCTATCTGGTCGGCGAGCCGCACAAGGGCCTGGCCTGCATGTTCCACATGATGAACGAGGCCCGGATCGGCGTGGGGCTGGGCGCCGTGGCGCTCGGCTACACCGGTTACCTTCATGCGCTCGACTATGCGCGCAGCCGGCCGCAGGGCCGTCCGGTGGGGCCGCAGGGCAAGGACCCGGCTTCGGCGCAGGTCAGGCTGGTCGAACATGCCGACGTTCGCCGCATGCTGCTGGCGCAGAAAAGCTATGTCGAGGGCGGCCTGGCGCTGAACCTGTACTGCGCGCGGCTGGTGGACGAAGAACATGCGGCCAAGGCCACCGGGGACGCCGCGAAGCACCGCGAACTATCGCTGCTGCTCGATATCCTGACGCCGATCGCCAAGAGCTGGCCGTCGCAGTGGTGCCTCGAAGCCAACAGCCTGGCCATCCAGGTGCACGGCGGATATGGCTACACGCGCGAGTACAACGTCGAACAGTTCTACCGCGACAACCGGCTCAACCCGATCCATGAGGGCACGCACGGCATCCAGGGCCTGGACCTGCTGGGCCGCAAGGTCGTGATGCAGGACGGCGCGGCCTTCCAGTTGCTCGGCAAGCGCGTGCAGGACACCTGTGCGCGGGCGCGGGCCGCTGGCGACGCCACGCTGGGCGAACAGGCCCGTGCGCTGGGCGCAGCAGCCGGCCGGCTGGCCGAGGTCACGCAGGCGCTTTGGGCGGCGGGCGATCCGAACGTGACGCTGGCCAATGCGTCGGTGTACCTCGAAGCGTTCGGGCATGTGGTGGTGGCGTGGATCTGGCTCGAACAGGCGCTGGTCGCGCAGGCGGCACTGCCCTCGGCCGCCGGTGACGACGCCGACTTCTATCGCGGCAAGCTGGCGGCGGCGGCATACTTCTTCCGGTTCGAGCTGCCGAAGGTGTACCCGCAGTTTGACCTGCTGGGCTCGCTGGACCGCACCACGCTCGACATGCAGGACAGCTGGTTCTGACAAGACAGAGAAAGGGGGAGACAACCATGAAGACCATCCAGCAACTGTTCGATCTCAAGGGCCGCACCGCGCTGCTCACCGGCGGTTCGCGCGGCCTGGGGCTGCAGATTGCCGAGGCGCTGGGCGAGCAGGGCGCCCGCGTGGTGCTGTCGGCGCGCAAGGCCGATGAACTGGAGTCCGCGCAGGCGCACCTGAAGGCGCGCGGTATCGACGCCTCGTTCATCGCTGCCGATGCCGCACGCGACGACGAGATCGCCCGGCTGGCCGACGAGGCACTGGCCCGGCTCGGCCATGTGGATATCCTCGTCAACAACGCCGGCGCCACGTGGGGCGCCCCGGCGGAAGACCATCCGGTCGAGGCCTGGGACAAGGTGATGAACCTCAATATCCGGGGCCTGTTCCTGCTGTCACAGAAGATCGGCAAGCTGTCGATGATCCCGCGCCGCCATGGCCGCATCATCAACGTGGCGTCGATCGCCGGCCTGGCCGGCAACCCGCCGGGCTCGATGGAAACCATTGCCTACAACACGTCCAAGGGTGCGGTGATCAATTTCACGCGCACGCTGGCCGCGGAATGGGGCGAGCACAACATCACGGTCAACGCGCTGGCGCCGGGCTTCTTCCCGTCGAAGATGACGCGCGGCTCGCTGGAGCGGATCGGCGTGGACAAGATGTGCGAAGGCGTGCCGCTGCGCCGGCTGGGCGACGATGAAGACCTGAAGGGCGCCGCGCTGCTGTTCGCGTCGGATGCCGGCAAGCACATTACGGGGCAGGTGCTGGCGGTGGATGGCGGGGTCAGCGCGGTCTGAGTGCCAGACAAGGCGCATAATCCCGGTCACGCTACTTTCGTCCCCTTATGTCCCAACGCCCCCTCAACATCCCATTCCTCGCCGATCTCGGCGTCCTCTGCAACTACATGGAGGGCGGCCGCAGCGAGATCGAGCTTGACCTCCAGCAGCGGCACCAGAACAGCTGGGACATGGCCCACGGCGGCGTCATCATGACGCTGCTCGATGTGGCCATGGCCATCGCCGGCCGCTCGTCGGACCCCGACGGGCGCGGCGTGGTCACCATCGAGATGAAGACCAGCTTCATGGCGCCCGGGCGCGGCAAGCTGACCGCACGCGGCCAGACCGTGCACCGGACGTCGACGATGGCGTTCTGCGAAGGCGAGATTGTCGACGCCGACGGCAAGATCGTCTCGAAGGCCTCCGGCACGTTCAAGTTCATCAAGCGTATGCCGCCCAAGCGCGAAAGCGGGGCGGCCGATTCGGGCGCGGACGGCTGATCCCGGCGCGCCCTGTCCAGACTTACCTCCCACCGAGTGAAGGAACCGCATATGTCGAACCAAACCTACAAGCGTATCGTCCTGGCCTCGCGCCCCACCGCAGCCGTCACGCCCGACAACTTCCGCCTGGAAGAAGTACCCGTGCCCGAACTGGCCGATGGCCAGGTGCTGGTGCGCAACCATTTCCTGTCGCTGGACCCGTACATGCGTGGCCGCATGAGCGAAGGCAAGTCCTACGCCGATCCTCAGCCGCTGGGCGAAGTCATGATCGGCGGCACGGTGGGCGAGGTCATCGCCAGCAAGAACGCCAAGTGGAACGTGGGCGACAAGGTCGTGGGCATGTTCGGCTGGCAGGAACTCGGCGTCACGGACGGCAGCGGCATGCAGAAGGTGGATACCACGCACATCCCGCTGTCGGCCTACCTCGGCTCGGTGGGCATGCCCGGCGTCACGGCCTGGTACGGCCTGAACAAGATCATCGCGCCGAAGGCCGGCGAGACCATCGTCGTCAGCGCCGCCTCGGGCGCGGTCGGCAGCGTGGTGGGCCAGTTGGCCAAGCTGGCCGGCTGCTACGTGGTGGGCGTGGCCGGTGGCAAGGACAAGTGCGACTACGTGACCGGAGAGCTGGGCTTCGACGCCTGCATCGACTACAAGGCCGCCAACGATGCCAAGGAGCTGTACGGCATGCTCAAGGCCGTGACGCCGAAGGGCGTGGACGGCTACTTCGAGAATGTCGGCGGCGACATCCTCGACGCGGTGCTGGCCCGCCTGAACCCGTTCGCCCGCATTGCGGTGTGCGGCCTGATCGCCGGCTATGACGGCCAGGACATGCCGATCCGCAACCCGCGCGCCATTCTGGTCTCGCGCTGCAAGATCGAGGGCTTCATCGTGTCCGAGCACATGGAAGTCTGGCCGCAGGCGCTGAAGGAACTGGGCGGCTACGTGGCCCAGGGCAAGATCAAGTTCCGCGAGAGCGTGGCCGAAGGACTGGCCAGCGCGCCCGAGGCGTTCATGGGCCTGCTCAAGGGCAAGAATTTTGGCAAGCAGCTCGTGAAACTCGCGTAATTCGCCCGAATCACCCGGCAAAGACGCCCCGCGAAGGGGCGCGCCCCCCTCACAGGAGACAGCCCATGAACGCCCCGCAAGTGACCGCTGAACGCGACGAGATCGCGTCCGGCCTGTCCGAAGAGGTCAAGGCCCGCTACCGCAACCTGCCGCGCCCGCCCAGGTTCGAGACCGCTGCGGAAGAGCGGCTGCACCGCAAGCAGCGGCTGGCGGCGGCGTTCCGGCTGTTCTCGAAGTTCGGCTTCGACGAGGGCGTGGCGGGCCATATCACGGCCCGTGATCCCGAATTCACCGATACCTTCTGGGTCAATCCGTTCGGCGTCCATTTCAGCCAGGTCAACGTCTCGAACCTGATCCGCTGCGACCACCACGGCAACGTGGTGGAGGGCGACTACCCGGTCAACGCGGCCGCCTTTGCCATCCACTCGCGCATCCACCAGACGCGCGAGGACGCCGTGGCGGCGGCCCATTCCCACAGCACCTACGGCCGGGCCTGGTCCACGCTGGGCCGCAAGCTCGACCCGCTCACGCAGGACGTCTGCGCGTTCTACGACGACCACGCGCTATACGACGATTTCGGTGGCGTGGTGGTCGAACTGGACGAGGGCCAGCGCATCGCCAACGCGCTGGGCCAGAACAAGGCGGCGATCCTCCAGAACCATGGGCTGCTGACCGTGGGCAAGACCGTGGACGAGGCCGCGTGGTGGTTCATCACGATGGAGCGCTCGTGCCAGGTGCAGATCCTGGCCGAATCGGCCGCCGCCCGGACCGGGCAAGCGCCGAAGACGATCAGCGACACGGCGGCCCGCCAGTCGTATTCCATCGTCGGCACGGCCCAGGCCGGCTGGTTCCAGTTCCAGCCGTTATACGCACGTATTGTTAAGGAACAGCCGGATCTGCTCGATTAACAGGGGTAGACCCTTTTAATCACTCCCTGGAGAGGCTCGGATGCCCGACATCATCCTTCATCAGTACGCAACATCGCCGTTTTCTGAAAAAATCCGCCTGGTAATGGGCGCCAAGGGCTTGTCGTGGTGCGCGGTGGAGATCCCGACGATCATGCCCAAGCCCGATGTAACCGCGCTGACGGGCGGTTACCGGCGCACGCCGGTCATGCAGATCGGTGCCGATATCTACTGCGATACCGCGCTGATCTGCGATGTGCTGGACCGGCTGGCGCCCCAGCCGCCGCTGTATCCGGCCTTCCAGGCGGCCCAGGCACGCATGATGGCGGCCTGGATCGACAGCGCGCTGTTCACCGCGTCGGTCACCTACACGATGCAGCCGGCCGGGGTGCAGGCCATGCTGTCCCATCTGAGCCCGGGCCAGGTCCAGGCGTTCATGGCCGACCGCAAGGCCATGCGCGGTGACACCAATGCGCTGCGCATGCCGCTGCCCGAGGCCGCCGCCATGCTCCACGAGACCTTCGCGCGCCTGCAGGAGCAGTTCGCGGCCGGCGTCCAGCACGTGGCCGGCCCGGAATTGTCGGTCGCCGATTTCTCGCTGTTCCATTGCATCTGGTTCATCCGCCGCGCCACGCCGCTGGCCGCGCTGCTCGACGGCTACCCGCTGGTCAAGACGTGGTTTGCGCGAATGCAGGCCTACGGCCACGGCAAGCTGCGCGTGATTCCTTCGGAATCGGCACTGGCCGATGCGTACAACCACGATCCGCTGCCGCACGACACCACGATCCTGCCCGGCGGCGGCTTCTCGGCCGGCGACGCCGTGACGGTCACGCCCACCGACTATGCGAAGGATCCTGTGGCCGGCGTGCTGCTGACGCTGACGGAACACGTGGTGACGATCCGCCGCCAGGATTCTCGCGCCGGTGCGGTGAACGTGCATTTTCCGAGGCAGGGGTATTGGGTGCAGGCGGGGGTTTAGCCCCTTCCTGCCCTGACGGTATTCCCCTCTCCCTCTGGGAGAGGGGCAGGGGAGAGGGCAGGCGGGTCAAGTTTCGACAAGTCGGCAAGCAGAGCCGCTGACCCTCTCCCCCGACCCCTCTCCCGCGGTGCGGGAGAGGGGAGCAAAGCAACACAAAAAACAATCACGAGGAGACACCATGAACCAGTTCGAAGGCAAGGTTGCCGTGATCACAGGCGGCGCTTCCGGTTTCGGCAAGGAATTCGCAAGGATCGGCGCCCAGCTCGGCATGAAGCTGGTGCTGGCGGATGTCCAGGAAGACGCGCTCGACACCACGGTGGCCGAGTTCAAGGCCCAGGGCGCCCAGGTGATCGGACTCCGGACGGATGTGTCGAAGGCGGCCGAGGTGCAGGCGCTGGCCGATGCCACGATGACCGCGTTCGGCGAAGTCAACCTCGTCTTCAACAATGCCGGCGTCGGCGCGGGCGGGCTGGTCTGGGAGAACACCGAGAAGGACTGGGAGTGGGTGCTGGGCGTCAACCTGTATGGCGTGGTCCACGGCGTGCGGATCTTCACGCCGCTGATGCTGGAGGCCGCGAAGAAGGATCCGTCGTTCCAGGGCCATATCGTCAACACGGCGTCGATGGCTGGTCTGCTGAACCCGCCGGCAATGGGCGTCTACAACGTGTCGAAGCACGCGGTGGTGGCGCTGACAGAGACGCTCTACCAGGACTTGAGCCTGGTCACCGATCAGGTGCGCTGCTCGGTGCTGTGCCCGTACTTCGTGCCGACCGGCATCAGCCAGTCGCACCGCAATCGACCCGCCGGCCTGACCAACGACGCGCCGCCGACGCGCTCGCAGATGGTGTCCCAGGCGTTGTCCGACAAGGCGGTAGGTTCGGGCAAGGTCAGCGCGGCCGATGTGGGTCAGCTCACGTTCGACGCCATCCGCAACGAAAGCTTCTATATTTATTCCCACCCGCAGGCGCTCGCCACGGTTCGCCAGCGCATGGAAGACATCGTCAGCCAGCGCAACCCGGGCGATCCGTTCGGCGACAAGTCCGAAGTCCGCGCCAGCCTGGTTGCCGCGCTGCGCGGCTGACCTGGCCACGTTCTTGCATAGCCTACGGGAGATCCGCATGCCGGAAATGACGAGGGAGACCATGATGACCGCGCCCGCCGTGATTCATCACCTGCAGTTCGCCAACCTGCCCAACGGCACGCGGCTGCACTACGGCAGCGCGGGCGAGCCGGGCAAGCCGCTGATCCTGTTCGTGCACGGCTTCCCGGAGTTCTGGTACGCCTGGGAGCGCCAGCTTGCCGAGTTTGGCCAGACCCACTTCGCCGTGGCGCCCGATCTGCGCGGCTTCAACCTGTCGAGCAAGCCGGCCGAGCCCGAGGCCTACCGGCCCAAGCTGCTCGTGGAAGACCTGGTGCAGCTGATCCGCGTGCTCGGCTACGAGACATGCGTGATCGTGGCGCACGACTGGGGCGGGGCGGTCTGCTGGAATCTGGCCGCGCAGTTCCCGGAACTGGTCGAGCGGCTGGTCATCATCAACTCGCCGCATCCGTACCTGTTCGCCCGGGCGCTGTCGGCGGACCCGGCGCAGCAACAAGCCTCGGCCTACATGAACTGGCTGCGCAAGCCCGGCTCGGAGCAGGCACTGGCCGCCAACGAGTTTGCGCTGCTGGAAAAAATGCTGACCGGCGACGCTGGGGCGTTGCCAGCGTGGTTCGCGGGCGACACGCGCGTGCGGTACCACGGCGCGTGGTCCGAGCCGGGCGACAACGGTTCGCACCCGCTGACCGGCGGCGTCAACTACTACCGCGCCACGCCCATGCATCCGCCCGCCAAGGGCGAGACCTCGCCCGATATCTCGCGGCTCGACCCGGCGATGTTCGTGGTCCGGGTGCCGACACTGGTGATCTGGGGCGAGAATGACCGCGCGCTGCCGAGGTCGCTGGTGGACGGGCTGGAGGATTTCGTACCCGACCTGCGGCTGGAGCGGATTCCGGAAGGCACGCACTGGATCATCCACGAGCAGCCCGAGCGGATCAACCTGCTGATCCGCGGCGCGCTGCCCTGAAGCTGCCCCGAAGCTGCCCGGCACGTCCGGCCTCAGTTGCCCCGCAGCCGGTCGCGGTAGAGCCGGAAGTTCTCGTCGTCGAAACAGACGAACGTCACCTGTTCGATCGAGGGCGCCTTGGCCAGTGCCTCCCGCACGGCCGCGATGGCGATATCGACGGCCCGCTCACGCGGGAAGCCGTAGATGCCGGTACTGATGTTCGGAAACGCCACGGTGCGCAGGTTGTGTTCGGCGGCCAGCCGGATGGCGCTCCGGTAGGCGCTGGCCAGTTGCGCGTCCTCGTTCTGCGCGCCGCCATGCCAGACCGGCCCCACGGCGTGGATGACATAGGGCGCCGGCAGCAGCCCGCCGGTGGTGATCACCGCCTCGCCGGTGGGGCAGCCGCCTTGCTTGTCGCGAATGGCCCGGCAGGCGGCCATGATCGATGGCCCGCCCGCGCCGTGGATCGCGCCGTCCACGCCACCGCCGCCCAGCAGCCCGTTGTTGGCCGCGTTGACGATGGCATCGACTTCCATCCGCGTGATATCGCCGTGCACAACCTGCAAGTGTTCGCCTGTCATGGTGTCTCCAAGGGTTTGCCTTCCAAGCATAGCCGCCAAACGCCGCCTGTGGCATGGCCGGTGATCGCGCAAAAGGTGGAGCAACCGGCGCGCCGAGGGTTATTTCGTAATGCTGCCTGCCGGAAACGCTGGCATGATACGTAAATCGAACGACCGTTCAGAAATGGTCTTTCCCCGATTGAACGCCGAACTGGTGCGCCCCCGGTCGGCATTCGGGTCTAACATGCCCGCGTGCCCCGACTTCGACTGTCTCAGATGTCCGCTCAGCCTGCTCCATCCACGCCCGGCCTGCCCGCCCAGCCGCTCGATCCCCAGGTCGCGCAGTTGCTCGAACTCGTGGCGCGCGCCCGGCGCCCGGCCATCCATACGATGGATCCGGCGGACGCCAAGATCGGCTACGAAAAAAGCGCGCTGATTCTCGATATCCCGCCGGCTGCCGTGCATGCGGTGGAGGATTTCACCGTCCCCGCGCGCGACGGCTTCGGCATTCCCGTACGGCTCTACGCGCCGAGGGAGGCCAGTTGGGCCGATCCGCTGCCGCTGCTGGTCTATTTCCACGGTGGCGGCTTCACGGTCGGCAGTGTCAATTCGCACGATCCGCTGTGCCGCATGCTCTGCAACGAGGCAGATTGCCTCGTGCTGTCAGTCGATTACCGCCTGGGCCCCGACTGGAAGTTTCCGACCGCGGCCAATGACGCCTTCGACGTGCTCCACTGGGTTTTTGCCGAGGCGGGCCGGCTCGGCGCCGATCCGGCGCGCATTGCGCTTGGCGGCGACAGTGCCGGCGGCACGCTGGCTGCGGCCTGTGCCATCGAGGCGCGCGACACCGGCCTGCGGCCCGTGCTGCAGATGCTTGTCTATCCGGGCACCAGCGCCCGGCAGGACACGCCGTCGCACCGCGCGCTGGCCGATGGCTATCTGCTGACGGCCGACATGATCCAGTGGTTCTTCGGCCAGTACCTCGACGCCGAGGCCAGCCGTGACGACTGGCGCTTCGCGCCGCTCGACGGCGGCGGGCGGGGGGCAGACGTACACGGCGTCTGCCCGGCGTGGATCGCGGTGGCCGGCTACGATCCGCTGCACGACGAGGGCGTGGCCTATGCGGCCAAGCTTCAGGCGGCAGGCGTGCCCGCCACGCTGGCCGACTACCCGACCATGATTCACGATTTTTTCAAGCTCGGACGTTTCATCGGCGCCGTGGCCGGCGCCCATGCCGATGCCGTGGCCGCCCTGCGGGAGGCATTCGACCGCTGACGTCCGACCCATGTGCCCGACCCCCCACCAGAACACCGGGGCGGGCCTGCAACTGTTTATCGCTTTATCGGTTTGATCGAAGTCGCAACAGTGCATTTTTGCAGCAGAAGGAGACAAAGACTCATGCAACGCCGCCAATTCATGGCCCAGATGGGCCTGATCGCCGCCACCGCGGCCATCGCCACGGCCGCCGTGCCGGCATACGCCCAGGCGGACAAGTTCCCGAACAAGCCGATCCGGCTCGTGATCGGCTACACCGCGGGCGGTTCCACCGACATTCCGTTCCGCGTGCTGGCTGAAAACGCCTCGAAGATCCTGGGCCAGCCCGTGATCGTCGAGAACAAGCCCGGCGCCGGCGGCGTGCTGCCCGCGCAGATGATGCAGGCCACGCCTCCCGATGGCTACACGCTGGCCCAGGTGGCCATGCCCGTCTACCGCCTGCCGTACACGCAGAAGATCAACTGGGATCCGGTCAAGGACCTGACCTACGTGATCAACCTGGCCGGCTACTCGTTCGGCCTGGTCGTGCCGGCCGATTCGCCGATCAAGACGATGCAGGACTACATCGCCTATGCCAAGGCCAATCCGGGCAAGCTGACCTACGGCTCGCCGGGCTCGATGACCACGCTGCACCTGACGATGGAAGACCTGGCGCTGCGCCAGGGCGTGCAGTTCTCGCACATTCCGTACAAGGGCAACTCGGAATCGATGCAGGCGCTGCTGGGCGGCCACGTGATGTCGGTGGCCGATACCCCGGCCTGGGCCCAGTACGTGGAAAACGGCAAGCTGCGCCTGCTGTCCACCTGGGGCGACAAGCGTTCGGCGCGCTTCCCGAACGTGCCGACGCTCAAGGAGCTGGGCATGGGCATCGTGCAGACCTCGCCGTTCGGCCTCGTGGCGCCCAAGGGCACCGATCCGGCCATCGTCAAGAAGCTCCATGACGCGTTCAAGCAGGCCATGGAGATGCCGAACTACCGCGAGTCGCTGGCCAAGTTCGACATGGAGCCGTACTACATGAGCAGCAGCCAGTATTCGGCGTTTGCCGCCGATACGGTCAAGCGCGAGCGCGCGATCATCGAGAAGCTGGGCCTGGCCAAGCCGCAATAAGCGGCAGCCGGACGCGGGGCGCTCATCGGGCGCCCCGTTTTTTCATGGGAGCGCCAAACCGATGGCCAAAGAGGACTTTCGCCACAGCGTGCCGCTGCGCGTGCGCTGGTCAGAAGTCGATCCGCAATCGATCGTCTTCAATGCCCACTACCTGACCTACTGCGACATCTGCGTGACCGAGTACTGGCGCGCGGTAGGCATCCGTTACCCGGAAGACGTGCTGCACGCGCACGGCGTGGACATCTTCGTCGTCAAGTCGACGCTGGAGTACCACGCCTCGGCGCGCTTCGACGACGAGTTGGAGATCCACGGGCGGATGGCCCGGCTGGGCCGGTCGAGCATGCTGTTCCGGGTGGAAATGTACCGGGGCGACGAGCACCTGATCACCGGGGAGATCGTCTACGTCTGCGCCGATCCGGCGACGCAGAAATCGGCGCCGATCCCAGGGGAGGTGAGGGAGAGGATTGGGGGGTGGGAGGTGGTGAAGCCGGAGGCTTGAGGCCGGCGCGATCCTGCTATGTTGCTCCCCTCTCCCGCATGCGGGAGAGGGGAGCCGGCCATTGGTGTTACAGGGATACCCCCGCATCCTCCGCATAACCCCGAATCACATCATCGAAGCTCGCGTCACCCTCGAACCCCAGCTCCAAAGCCCGCGATACATCCCACGCCGCCGGCCAGGTGCCCACGATCTTCTCGATCCGTTCTTCACGGTTCCACGTGACCCGGTCCGCCACCGCATCACCGGCCACGCGGCGCAGTGCTTCCACCATCTGCGCAGCGGTGACCGACAGCCCCGGCAAATTCACCACGCGACGATTGCCGAAGCGTTCGCCGTCGAGTTCGATGCCGTTGACCAGCGCCTGGATTGCGCCGCGCGGCGACAGCAGCCACAGCGACGTGGCCGGGTCCACCGGGCAGTTGGCCGCTTCGCCCGAGAGCGGCTCGCGGATGATGCCGCTGGCGAACGACGAGGCTGCAGCATTCGGCTTGCCCGGGCGCACGCTGATGGTCGGCAGGCGCAGCACGCGGCCATCGACGAAGCCTCGGCGGCTGTAGTCGGCCAGCAGCAATTCACCAATGGCCTTCTGCGCGCCGTACGAAGACTGCGGGTTCAGCGCGGTGTCGTCCTGCACCACGGCCGGCAGCTTGCCGCCGTAGACCGCCACGGAACTTGTGAACACCACGCGCGGCGCGTGGCCCAGCGTCCGGCACGTTTCGAGCAGCGCCCGGGAGGCGTCGAGGTTCACGCGCATCCCGAGGTCGAAATCGGCCTCGGCCTGCCCGCTGACCACGGCGGCCAGGTGAAAAATCGCACCGGTCTCGCGGTCGATGGCTTGCGCCAGCACAGCCGGGTCGGACAGATCGCCCGTCACTGCGCGCACGCGCGGGTCGTCGATCTGCGGCGCCACCACGTCGAGCAGCGTCAACTGGTCGATGGCGACGGCCTGGCCGCCGAGGCTCAGCGCGCCGCGTTCCAGTAGCAGGCGGGCCAGCTTCAGGCCCAGGAAACCGGCTCCGCCGGTGATCAGAACTTTCATTGCAACGTCCGTCGGTCAATGCGTCAGCGACGCGTCAGGTAAGGTTTGAGCCAGCCCAGCCCCTCGGAGGTGCCGGCCCGCGGCCGGTACTCGCAGCCGATCCAGCCCTGGTAGCCAAGCTGGTCGATCACGTCGAACAGGTAGGGGTAGTTCAGCTCGCCAATGTCCGGCTCGTGGCGCTCGGGCACGCCGGCGATCTGGATATGGCCGATGCCGGCAAAGTCGCGCTGGAGCTTCTTCGCGATGTCGCCTTCCATGATCTGGCAGTGGTAGCAGTCGAACTGCACCAGCAGGTTGGCGGCGCCCACCTGCTGGCAGATGGCCTGGCCGTCCCCCTGCAGGTTCAGGAAGTAGCCCGGCATGTCGCGCGTGTTGATCGGCTCGATCAGTACCGTGACGCCGTGCGCGGCGGCCGAGGCGGCGGCGTAGGCCAGGTTCTCCAGGTACACCGCGCGGCAGCGGGCGCGGTCGGCGTCGGCCGGCACCAGCCCGGCCATCACGTGGATGCGGTCATTGCCGATCACCGAGGCATATTCCAGCGCCCGGGCAAAGCCGCTGCGGAACTCGGTCTCGCGGCCCGGCAGGGCGGCGGTGCCGCGTTCGCCGGCAGCCCAGTCGCCCGGCGGGGCGTTGAACAGCGCCTGGGTCAGCCCGTGCTCGTCGAGCCGCTTGCGGATCTCGGCAGCCGGATGGTCGTACGGAAACAGGTACTCGACGGCCTGGAAGCCATCCTTCGCGGCGGCGCCGAAGCGGTCCAGGAAGTCGTGCTCCGTGTACATCATCGAGAGGTTCGCGGCAAAGCGGGGCATGTCGGCTCCTTGTGTCGGAAGATCGGGATCGGCGGCAATCAGCGATTGACCATCTTCGCCGGCGTCAGCCAGACCAGCAGTGCGCCCACGACCAGGATCGCGGACAGCACATACATCGGCAACTGCATGCTCTGGGTCATGTCCTTGAGCGCGCCCACCATGTACGGCGAGACAAAGCCGGCCAGGTTGCCCACCGAGTTGACCACGGCGATGCCCGAGGCGGCGGCGATGCCGCTCAGGAACGCAGTGGGCAGCGACCAGAACAGCGGCGCGCAGGTCAGCACACCGGCGGCGGCCAGCGACAGCGCCGCAATGGCCACCGTCGTATTGTGGGTGAACGAGGCCGCGATGGCAAAGCCCGTGGCGCCCATCAGCGCCGGCACGATCAGATGCCAGCGGCGTTCGCGGCGTGCGTCGGCGCTGTGGCCCAGGATGTTCATGACCACGATGGCGCACAGGAACGGAATGGCCGACAGCAGGCCGATGTTCAGGTTGCCGGTCACGCCGCTGGCCTTGACCAGCGTCGGCATCCAGAACGTCAGCGCGTACTGGCCGGTCACGAAGCAGAAGTAGATCAGGCACATCCACCACACGCGGCGGTCGCTGAACACGGCGCCCAGCGAGTGCATGTCACGCCCGCCGGCGGCAGCGGCGGCCGCCTTGGCGGCGCGCTCGTCTTCCTCGATATTGCGCTTGAGTACGCGCTTCTCGTCGTTGTCGAGCCAGGGTGCGCGGTCGATGCCGTCACGCAGCACGAATACGGTCACGATGCCGATCACGAATGCCGGCAGCGCCTCGATGAAGAACATCCACTGCCAGCCGGCCCACCCCTGGTGGCCGTGGAACGCGTCCATGATCCAGCCCGACAGCGGGTTGCCGAACATGCCGGCCACCGGAATGCCCGACATGAACAGCGCGATCATCCTGGCGCGGCGGTGCGACGGATACCAGTAGGTCAGGTACAGGATCACGCCCGGGTAGAAGCCCGCCTCGGCCAGGCCCAGCAGGAAGCGCATCACGTAGAACTGCGTGGGGGTCTGCACGAACACGAACGCGGCCGAGATGATGCCCCACGTGATCATGATCCGCGCAATCCAGACCCGCGCGCCGATGCGGTGCATCAGCAGGTTGCTGGGCACCTCGAACAGGAAATAGCCGATGAAGAACAGCCCGGCGCCCAGGCCGAACACGGTCTCCGAGAACTGCAGGTCCTGCGCCATCTGCAGCTTGGCAAAGCCCACGTTCACGCGATCGAGATAGGCGATCACGTAGCAGAGCATCAGGAACGGCATGATGCGCCAGAACACCTTGGTATAGGCGCGTTTCTCCACGGCCTGATCGGTGTCAAGCCGGGCGTCGGATGCGGCGGTCCCCGCCGCGGGGTTCGATGCGGTCATTGGTTGGTCTCCTTGGGTCTGAACCGGTTGGTGTTCTCCCTCTCCCGCAAGGCGGGAGAGGGTTGGGGAGACGGCCGGGGCGTTGTTATTCGATGTCGCCGGACCGGGCGCTTGCCCTCTCCCCCAACCCCTCTCCCGCCAGAACGGGAGAGGGGAGCAAAACTAGGCGCGGTACTTCACACTCACCACCTCGCCCCAAACGTATCCCGCAGCTCCGCCAGCGCCTGCTCGTCGAGCGGGGCCGGCTTGTCGCGCAGCATCATCCAGAGCCTGGCGGTTTCCTCCAGCTCCTCCAGCGCATACGCGGCGCGCGACACGCTGCCTTCCCAGACCACCGGGCCCAGGCGCGCCAGCAGCACGCCGCGCACCTCGCGGGCCAGTTCCGCCACGCGGGCGGCCACGGCCGGGTCGCCGGGGCGGTGGTAGGGGATCAGCGGGATGTGGCCCACCTTCATCACGTAGTAGGGCGTGATCGGCGGCAGCACGTCGTCGGGCTGCCAGACGCCGGCCAGTGTCAGCGCCACCAGGTTCGTGGAGTGGGTGTGGACCACGCCGTGGGCCTCGGGGTTGTTGTCGTAGACACAGCGGTGCAGCGTCAGCGTCTTCGATGGCTTGTCGCCGGACACCCAGTTGCCGTCCGTGCCCACCTTGGCCACCCGGGCCGGGTCCAGCGTCCCGAGGCAGGCGTCGGTCGGCGTGATCAGCCAGCCGTCGTCGAGCCGCGCGCTGATGTTGCCGGCGCTACCCACCGTGTAGCCGCGCTGGTGCAGGCTGGCGCCGACGCGGCAGATTTCCTCTCGCAGTGCGCTTTCCTGGCTCATCGTGCCGCTCCCAGCGCCTGCAGCGCCTCGTCAAAGAAGTTCTCGCCGCCGAAATTGCCCGATTTCAGCGCCAGCGCCAGCGGGCGGTCGCCCAGCGTGACCGTGGCCGGCACGCCCGGCGCGATCTGGCGGCCGATGCGCAGCGACTGCAAGCCCAGCGCCTGCACCACCGCGCCCGACGTCTCGCCGCCGGCCACCACGAAGCGCCGCGTGCCGCGTGCCTGCAGGCCCGCCGCCACCGACGCCAGCGCGTGTTCCACCAGTTCGCCGGCCCGCGCCACGCCCAGTTCGGCCTGCACGGCCTTGACGTCCTCGGGTTGCGCGGTGGCGTAGATCAGCACCGGCTCGGCATGGGATTCGGCAAAAGCCAGCGCCTCGCCGGCCACGGCCTCGCCGCGCGCCAGCCGCAGCGGATCGACGCGCAGGGCAGGGCGGCCCTGGGCGATCCAGTACGCCACCTGGCCGTTTGTCGCGCGCGACGCGCTGCCGGCCAGCACCACGCCGGGGCCGTTCACCGCCGGCACCTCGGCGGCATCGTCGCGTGCGGGAAGCAGCCCGGCGCGACGGAAGTTCTCCGGCAAGCCCAGTGCAATGCCCGAGCCGCCCGTGATCAGCGGCAGCGCGGCGCAGCCTGCGCCGAGCGCGAACAGATCGGCATCGGATACCGCGTCGGCAATCGCCAGCTTCACGCCTTCGGCGCGCAGGGCGTCGATACGGGCGCGCACGGCGTCCGGGCCTTTCGCCACGGTGTCATGGCGCAGCAGGCCCACCCTGGCCTGGCTCTGGCGCTGCAGCACGCGCACGAGGTTGGCATCGGTCATCGGCGTCAGCGGATGGTGTTCCATGCCCGATTCGCTCAGCAGCGCATCGCCCACGAACAGATGGCCGCGGAAGATGGTGCGGCCGTTCTCGGGGAAGGCGGGGCAGGCAATGGAGAAATCGCTGCCCAGCGCGGCCAGCAGCGCCTCGGCCACGGGACCGATATTGCCGGCGTCGGTCGAATCGAAGGTGGAGCAGTACTTGAAGACGAACTGGCGGCAGCCCTGGGCGCGCAGCCATTCGAGCGCGGCCAGAGACTGGGCGACGGCGTCGTCGGCCGGGATCGTGCGCGATTTCAGCGCCACCACCACGGCATCGGCCTCGACGGTGCCCACCGGCACGCCGATCGTCTGCACCGTGCGCATGCCATTGCGCACCAGCGTGTTGGCCAGGTCGGTGGCGCCCGTGAAGTCGTCGGCGATGCAGCCGAGCAGGGGACGGTTGCTCATCGCTTACTCCTTCGCCCTGGGCAGTTCGATGCCCGGGAAGATCTTGATCACGGCGGAGTCGTCCTCGCCGCCATGGCCGGCCGTGGACGCCATCATGAACATCTGGTGCGCGGCGGCCGACAGCGGCAGCGGGAATTTGCTGGTGCGCGCGGTGTCGAGCACCATGCCCAGGTCCTTGACGAAGATGTCGACGGCCGACAGCGGGGTGTAGTCGCCCGCCAGGATATGCGGCACGCGGTTCTCGAACATCCACGAGTTGCCCGCGCTGTGCGTGATGACGTCGTAGAGCGCGTCCGGGTCCACCCCTTCGCGCAGCCCCAGCGCCATGGCTTCGGCGGCGGCGGCGATATGCACGCCGGCCAGCAACTGGTTGATGATCTTGACCTTGGACCCCGCCCCATGGGCCTCGCCCAGCCGGTAGACCTTGCCGGCGATGGCCGCCAGCACGTCTTCGGCCAGCGCGTAGGCGGCAGCCGGACCGGACGTCATCATCGTCATTTCGCCACTGGCGGCCCGGGCGGCGCCACCGGAAACCGGGGCGTCGAGCATCTGCAGGCCCTGTTCGGCCAGCCGCTGGCCCAGTGCCGCGGCGAAGCCCGGCGGCACCGTGGCGCAGGCCATCACGAGCTTGCCCGCCGCCATCGCCGGGGCCGCGCCGTTCTCGCCGAACAGCACCGCCTCGGTCTGCGCGGCGTTGACCACGAGCGTGATGACCACATCGCAGCGCCCGCCCAGTTCGGCCGGGTTGGCGCACGGCACGCCGCCGGCATCGGCAAAGCGTTGCAGCACTTCGGGACGCAGGTCGCAGGCGTGGACCTTGAAGCCGGCGCGCAGCAGCGACTGCGCCACGCCATTGCCCATCGCGCCCAGGCCGATGACGCCAATGTTTCTGGACATCGTAATTCTCCTAATTCAGGTGTGGATGGCGGACTAGTGCGACGGCCCGGCGGGCAGGTCGCTGGCGTCGTCCTCGCCAAGCTGGGAGAGACGCCGCGCCGCGTTGTACATGTGGTTCTGGGCCGCGTTGCGCGCGGCATCGGGGTCGCCCGCGCGGATGGCGGCCACGATGGCCTGGTGTTCCTCGCGCACCTGCCGCGAGAAATCGGCGCGGCGCGCCTCGTTGGTCCGCGTGACGCGCGTGGCGGTTTCGAGGTAC
Source organism: Cupriavidus agavae (assembly GCF_004217045.1). Classification (GTDB taxonomy): domain Bacteria; phylum Pseudomonadota; class Gammaproteobacteria; order Burkholderiales; family Burkholderiaceae; genus Cupriavidus; species Cupriavidus agavae. The sequence continues at coordinate 1,357,521 of NZ_SGXM01000001.1, read as the reverse complement.
TGGCTCAGGAAGGCCAGCGTCTTCAGGAAGTAGGGGTTGCCGGTGGCCTCGGCAATGGCGCGGTGAAACGCCACGTCGGCCTCCACGCCGTCGCCGCCCGCGGCCACTTCGGTGTCGAGGCGGGTCAGCGCGGCGTCGATCACCGCCATCGCCGCGTCGCTGCGCCGGCGCGCCGCCTGGGCGGCCACCTCGGCTTCGATCGAGCGGCGCAGTTCCACGATCTGGAGCACCGATTCCAGCGTGCCGACATCGGTGTAGTCGATCCGCAGCGGCCGGATGCCCGCCTGGTCAGTGACGAATACGCCGCTTCCTTGGCGAGATTCCACCAGCCCCTCGTACTTGAGTCGGGCAATCGCCTCGCGGATCACGGTGCGGCTGACGCCGAATTCCTCGGACAGCACAGCCTCGGTGGGCAGCTTGGCGCCGCGCGCGAAGGTGCCGCCCTGGATCTTGTCGAGCAGTTGCTCGGCCACGCTGTCGGTCAGCGCGCGAGCCGGAATCTTCTGGAACATACGATTACGTCGTCAGGTAGTCAGGTCATCATACAAATTTCATCTGTCTGTGGCAGGCGGGGTAATCCCTAGGATGGTGCGAAGACTGGCCGATAATCGCACTGCTTTGGCATGCAGGGCGGATACGGCGGGCGTATCATTGCGCCTCTCTCCAGACCTTACTCAGAAAGACACCATGTCCGCATCATCCACCGCCCCCGTCCTGGTCTGCCAATGGGACGAAGCCCGCGAGCGCGCCCGCGCCATCCGCTACAGCGTCTTTGTCGAGGAGCAGGGCGTACCGGTGGAACTGGAGTGGGATGAGATGGACGCGCCGAGCTGGCACGCGCTGGCGTTTGGCGAGGATGGCACCCCCGTGGCCACGGGCCGGCTGCTGCCCGATGGGCATATCGGCCGGATGGCGGTGCTCAAGGTGGCGCGCGGCACGGGCATGGGCGCCCGGGTACTCGATGCGCTGATGGCCAAGGCCGCCGAGCTAGGCTACAGCGAGCTGATCCTGAACGCCCAGACGCACGCGGCGGCATTCTATGCGCGCGTGGGATTCGAACAGGTGGGCGGGGAATTCGAAGAAGCCGGCATTCCGCATGTGGAAATGCGCAAGCGGGTTTGATGTAGCGCGACACGCCTTGTTATGCGCTCCCCTCTCCCGCGCGGCGGGAGAGGGGGGTAAAACCAAAAGGGAAGACGGGCGCTTAACGCGGCGCCGGCACTGTCCGCGTATCGCGTGTCACATTCAACTGCCCTTCGTACGACACTTCTCCCGTCTTCCCATCCGCATCGAAACTGCGTTCGACATAATCGAACCGCCCGTCATGCCGGACGCGCAGCACCGTGCTGGCGCGCGTGCCGTAGTGCGGTGAGCGGATGAAGGCCGACGACAGCAGCTTTTCCCATTCGGGCGCCACGCCGGTGTTCGGCAGTTCCCAGTCGGGGGCCTGCTTCTCGTCGGCCAGCATCTGCAGGTAGGGGTCGGCGCTCGACCCGAACTGGCCCCGGTCGGCGGCCAGCACCTCGCACAACGCGCCCACGCGGCTGCGGACCTTGGTCCACGGCGTGTCGAGCAGCGCGTTGGACAGGCCGTAGAGGCCCGGCTTGAGCTTCTGCGGCTGGCGCGACTTCGAGCGGTTGCTGTACCACCAGAGGTCGTGCAGGTCGCTGGCCAGCAGGTTGAAGCCGTTGTAGGCATTCGACGCACCGGCCAGCCGGTGCAGGTATTCGTCGGGTGTCTGCTCGCCGCGCAGGAAGTTGGCCACCAGTTCACCGCGCGAGCGCGCGTCGGTGCGTTTTTCGGAGGGGGCGCGGTAATTGGTCAGCGCGGCAAAGCGCGCGCGCGAGTCGCCCGGCCATTCGGACGCCGCCGCGTTGGCCACGCCCATCCAGGTGCCGGCGTCGCCGATCACCTCGGCCAGGTCGCGGCCAGCCAGCACCTCGGAGGCATCCTGCCACCAGTGCGCGGCCGCCGCCGGGCGGGCGTAGAACTCGTCACGGTTGCCAGCCACCACCAGGGCATAGTCCGGGTGCGATTGCCAGGCCACCAGAATCAGGCACATGTCGCTTCCTTTGCTACTTTCGCTACTTTGACGGCTTCGGCCACGTTTACAGCACGTCGAGGTCGACGAACCTCTCGCTCATCCGCGCGCCGCTGATCCATGGCGCCAGACCGCTCTGGCGCCATAGCCCGTCGAGCGTGGCATCGAACGCGGGCGGCACGTCGGCGTACGACTCCATCCACGTCTGCAACCCGTCGCGGGGCTCCGGCCTGCGCATGAGCGTACCACCAATCCCGGTCGCCTCGGCGACCGTTTCCATCCAGCGGTGCCAGTGCGGCAGCGCCTCGGCGGCGCGGTCGTCGGGCACCTTGAAGTAGACGTAGAGATGATCGCTCATGTGCGGGTTCCCCGGTGTTTCAACTCGCCGATTCCGCCTCGTTCGGCAGCGGCACTTCGTACGGCAACGCACGCGTGGCCAGCGGCGCCCCATCGGCGGCGCCCAGGTGCAGCGCACCGGCGGCCGCGTCGATCTTGAGTTCGGCCAGGCCGTCCCAGCCGCCCAGCGGCGACGGCGCGGCGTTGACGATCATGCCGCAGGGCTGCTGCGGATCTTCGGGGCGGAAGATCTCGCTCGCGGCGGCCGGCACGGCACCTTCGCCGCCCACCCGCCACATGCGCCGCTTGAGCGTGCCGCGATACTGGCTGCGCGCCACCACTTCCTGGCCCGGATAGCAGCCTTTCCGGAAATTCACCCCACCGATCAGCTCGAAGTTGATCATCTGCGGCACGAACTGTTCCTGCGTGGCCTGCGCGATGCGTGGAATGCCTGACGTCACCTCCAGCCAATCCCAGAATGCCGGTGCGGCGGCGGCCAGCGTGGCGCCCAGCGCCTGCTGCAACGCGTCGGCGCGGCCCGCCTCGGCCACGATCTGCCAGCGCGGCTCGCCCTCGGCGTCGGCCAGGCGGATCACGGTCACCCCGCCGGCATGGGCCACGGCCAGCGGGCCCTGCGGCGCGGGCAGCCCGGCCTGGCGCAGCGCGGCCTCGGCGCCGGCACCGGCCACGCCCAGCACGCGGTGCGTGGCGGTCAGGTCCGACAGCTTCGCCTTGGCGCGCAGCACGAACATGGACAGGCGCTTCTGGATCGGCGGCTGGATATCGGCCGACAGTTGCAGCACGACGCCTTCGGCATCGCGCCAGGTCAGGAAGCTGGCCATCAGCCGGCCCTTGGGCGAGCAATAGCCGGCCAGCCGGGCCGTATCGGCCGGCAGGTCGTCCACGGCGTTGGTCAGCTGGCTGTGCAGGAAGGTGGCGGCGTCGTCGCCGGCCACGCGGATCAGGCCCAGCCCGGCGGGCACGGCAAGGATGCCGGCGGCGGGCAGGGCGGCAAAGCTGTCGGCGAGAGACGGAAATTCAGTGGCGGACATGCAGGCGGTCCTGGAAGACGTGGAGCGGATGATCGGAATTGGGGGCAGTTGGGGGCGCCGGTGCCATCGCACAAGGCCGCGCGTGCGGTAACGTGTGGTGACACATGGGCCACAAGGCTCCCGGTATTATATGGGCCTGTCGCCATTCCGACCGCCTGCGGCGTTGAACCCGACCTGCAGGCGGGGGCATCGCGGCAGCCGGTCCCGCAAAGCTTCCAAACTACATGAAACGTCTGTTCCTGCGCCTGGTCGGGGTGCTGATCGTCTTCGCGGTGGCCGCCGTGGGCGGCTTCGCCTGGTGGGCGAACCAGCCGCTCGGCCTGTCCGCGTCGCCCGTCGAGGTCATCGTCAAGCCCAACTCGGGCGTGGCCAGCGTGGGCCGCCAGCTCCAGCGCGACGGCGTGGCGATGGACCCGCGCCTGTTCCAGTTGCTGGCGCGCGCCACCGGCCACGGTGCCGATCTCAAGGCGGGCGGCTACCAGTTCGAGACCGGCGTCACGCCGCTGCAGGTCATCGAGAAACTGGCGAAGGGCGACGTCTCGCATTACGTGGTCACCGTGATCGAAGGGTGGGAATTCCGCAAGATGCGCGCCGCCGTGGATGCCAGCCCGGCGCTGAAGCACGACACGCAGGGCATGTCCGACGAAGACCTGATGAAGGCGATCGGTGCGGCGGAAAAGTCACCCGAAGGGCTGTTCTTCCCCGATACCTACCTGTTTGCGCGCGGCAGCAGCGACATCGAGTTGTACAAGCACGCCTATCGCGCGATGCAGAAGCGGATCAACGAGGCCTGGAACGCCCGCGCGCCGGACCTGCCGTACAAGACCCCGTACGAGGCGCTGATCATGGCGTCGATCGTCGAGAAAGAGACCGGCCAGGCCGCCGAGCGCCCGATGATTGCGGCGGTGTTCGTCAACCGGCTGCGCAAGAACATGATGCTGCAGACTGATCCCACGGTGATCTACGGCATCGGGCCGAGCTTCGACGGCAATATCCGCAAGAAGGACCTGACCACCGACACCCCGTACAATACGTACACCCGAACCGGCCTGCCGCCGACGCCGATCGCGCTGCCGGGCCTGGCCTCGCTGGCCGCGGCCACCACGCCGGCGCCGTCCGACGCGCTGTACTTCGTGGCCCGGGGCGACGGCAGCAGCCATTTCTCCACCTCACTTCCCGAACACAACCGCGCGGTAGATAAATACCAGCGCGGCAAACAGTAATCCCATGCGCGGCAAATTCATCACTTTCGAAGGCATCGACGGCGCGGGCAAGAGTACCCATATCGAGTGGGTGGCCGAACGCCTGCGCACGCGCGGCCCGGTCGTGACCACGCGCGAGCCCGGCGGCACGCCGCTCGGCGAAGACCTGCGCCGCCTGCTGCTCCACCGCAAGATGGACCTCGAAACCGAGGCACTGCTGATGTTCGCGGCGCGGCGCGAGCACATTGCCGAGGTGATTGATCCGGCACTCGCACGCGGCGACTGGGTGATTTCTGATCGCTTCACCGATGCCACGTTTGCCTATCAGGGTGGGGGCCGGGGTTTGGCGCTCGACCGTCTGGAAGCATTGGAAACGTGGGTGCAGGGCAGCCTGCAGCCCGACCTGACGCTGCTGTTCGACGTGCCGCTGGAAACGGCGGCAGCCCGGCTGGCCAATGCCCGCGAGCCGGACAAATTCGAGGCCGAATCGCGTGCCTTCTTCGAGCGGACCCGTGCCGAATACCTGCGCCGCGCCGCGCAGGCGCCCCAGCGTTTCCGCGTCATCGATGCCACGCGCTCGATCGACCAGATTCGTGTGACGCTCGAAGACATCCTCGCAAGTATCTGATTTTGCGAGATTATATTGACATGATGATGTCGGCACGCGCTCTGTCGACAATACATGAGCAGTTCACTGTAACTGGTTGAATCGGATGCTTTATCCCTGGCAGAAAGAAGACTGGCTGCGCCTGACCGCGCTGCGCGACCGGCTGCCCCACGCGCTGCTGCTGCATGGCCAGCAAGGCATTGGCAAACGCGACCTCGCGTTGCATTTCGCACAGGGTTTGCTGTGCGAGACGCCGCTCGCGGACGGCCAGCCCTGCAACACCTGTGGCGCCTGCCATTGGTTCGGCCAGGGCAACCATCCCGATTTCACGGTGGTGCGGCCCGAGGCGCTCGAAGCCGGGGATGCCGATGGCGAGGCCGAATCGGGCAGCAGCAAGAAGAAGGCGCCCAGCAAGATCATCCGCATGGAACAGGTGCGCGGGCTGATCGAGGCCGTGGGCGTGGGCACGCACCGCGCCGGCCTGCGCGTGGTGGTGGTCTATCCGCTCGATGCATTGCAGACCGAGGGCGCCAACGCGCTGCTCAAGACACTGGAGGAGCCGCCCGCGTCCACGGTGTTCCTGCTGGTCACCGACCGCATCGACCGGGTGCTGCCGACCACGCTCTCGCGCTGCCGCCAGTTCCCGATGTCGCGTCCGAGCCAGGCCGCTGCGCTCGACTGGCTACGCAGCCAGGGCGTGGCCGATGTGGAAGCCCAACTGGCCCAGGCCGGCGGCGCGCCGCTGACGGCGCTGCACGCGGCCGAGGCCGAGGAACAGCCGCTGCTGCGCGCGCTGGTCGGGCAGTTGGGGGCCGGCGCCGCCTTCGACGCGCTGGCGGCGGCCGAGCAGTTCCAGAAGCTGCCGGTACCGCTGGTGCTGGGCGCGCTGCAACGCTGGACCTACGATCTGCTGTCGCTGGGCCTGGGTACGGGTGCGGCGCGTTATTTCCCGAAGGAGCAGGCGGCGCTCGGACGTTGTGCCGGCGCAACCGATGCCTACCGGCTTCAGGCGTTCGCGGGGCGGCTCGTCAATCATCGCCGCAGCGAGAATCACCCGCTGGCGGCGCGGCTGGTCATGGAGTCGGTCTTTCTCGACTACCGGCAACTGTTCCGGTGAGCGCGGCCATTGCTTGAGAACTGTCTGAAACTGCATACCGCCCGTAGGCAGGGCGGTGGGCACGTGGTAAAAATCGGCAGTCAACGATAAGAGCCTGCGCAAAGCGGGCAACCAGCAAGGGGTCAAACATGAATGCACCAGCCACACCAGGCATGACGCCGCCGCGGGCGGCGCCGTCCGGCCCGGCAGCGGGCGCGGCGGCGAGCCCGGCAGGTCCGGCCACGGCCGGCGCGGCGCAGCGTCCGAACGTGCTGTCGCTGTCGATCAAGGATCAGGCCGGGCTGTATGCCGCGTACATGCCGTTCCTGGCGCGCGGCGGCATTTTCGTGCCGTCGAACCGGCCGTTCCGGCTCGGCGAAGCGGTCTTCCTGGTGCTGTCGCTGCTGGACCGCCCGCAGAAGTACCAGGTGCAGGGCACCGTGGCCTGGATCACGCCGGCCGGTACCCCGATGAAGACGCCCGGCGTGGGCGTGCATCTGCCGGACGACGATAACGGCCGCAACCTGAAGCGCGCGGTCGAGGAACTGCTGGGCAAGACGATTGAATCGGGGCGCCCCACACAGACGCTTTGAGTTGAGGAACAACGCGAAAATTGTTTCGCAAGTTATTGTATTTATGAGTCATTCTGGATTTTCCGTGCGGCTGGCCACGCGCGAGGACCTGCCCAGCATCGTCGGGATCTACAACAGCACCGTGGCGTCGCGGATGGTCACGGCCGATACCGAGCCGGTCAGCGTGGCTTCGCGCGAGGCGTGGTTCGAGGCCCACCGGCCCGAGCGTCGCCCGCTCTGGGTCTGCGAGGACGCCGGGGGCCGCATGGCTGGCTGGGTCAGTTTTTCGGATTTCTACGGCCGGCCCGCCTACGGTGCCACCGCCGAGGTTTCGATCTACCTGCACGAGGACTATCGTGGCAAGGGGCTCGGCCGCTTCCTGCTGGACCAGGCCGTGGCGCATGCGCCGGCGGTCGGCGTCAATACGCTGCTGGGTTTCATCTTCGGCCACAATGCGCCAAGCCTGGCGTTGTTCGAGCGGCACGGCTTCACGCGCTGGGGCGACTTGCCGCGCGTGGCGGTGCTCGACGGCGTCGAGCGCGACCTGATCATCCTGGGGCGCCGGCTCGACTGAGGCCGCATTAAGAGAATTACGATGTTCGTCGATTCACACTGTCATATCGATTTCCCCGACCTGTCCGCGCGCCTGCCGGAACTGCTGGCCAACATGGCGGCCAACCAGGTCACCCACGCGCTGTGCATTTCGGTCACGCTCGAAGACTTTCCGCGCGTGCTGGCGCTGGCCGAGCAGCATCCGAACCTCTACGCGTCGGTGGGCGTGCATCCGGACTACGAGGAAGATGCCGAGGAGCCCACGCTGGAGCGGCTGGTCACGCTGTCGGCCCATCCGCGCGTGGTGGGCACCGGCGAGACGGGCCTCGACTATTACCGCCTGAATGGCCGCAGCATCGCCGACATGGAATGGCAGCGCGAGCGCTTCCGCACCCATATCCGCGCCGCGCGCCAGACCGGCAAGCCGCTGATCATCCATACGCGCTCGTCGGCCGACGACACGATCCGGCTGATGCAGGAGGAAAACGCCCGCGAGGCCGGTGGCGTGATGCACTGCTTCACCGAGACGTGGGACATCGCCAAGCGGGCGCTGGACGAGGACTTCCATATCTCGTTCTCGGGCATCGTCACGTTCAAGAGCGCGGCCGACCTGCAGGAGACGGCAAGGAAGGTGCCGCTCGACCGCATGCTGATCGAGACCGATTCGCCGTACCTGGCGCCGGTGCCGTATCGCGGCAAGACCAACGAACCGGCCTGGGTGCGCCATGTGGGCGAGTTCATCGCCCAGTTGCGCGGCGTGCCCGTGGCCCAGGTGGCAGAGCAGACCACGGAGAATTTCTTCCGTCTGTTCAAGCATATAGACAGGAAAGCTCATGTTTGATATCAAGATCCGCCGACTGCTGTCGGCGATGGCGCTGGTGGGCCTCTCGACCATGGCTGGCTGCGCGATGGTGCAGGCGGCCCCGGCCGACGACATGCGCAAGGCCGTGGAATTCGATGACGGCAACACGGTGCAGAAGCTGCTGCAGCGCGGCGTGGACCCGAATCTCGTGGATAGCCGTGGCAACCCGATGCTGGTACTGGCGCTGCGCGAGAAATCGACCAAGGCGGCCAAGGCGCTGATCAAGGCAAAGAACATCGATCTCGACAAGACCAACCCGGCTGGAGAGAACGCGCTGATGATGGCGGCGCTGCAGGGCGACCTCGACAGCATCAAGCTGATGGTCGACGGCGAGGAAGCCGAGGTGAACAAGAAGGGTTGGGCGCCGCTGCACTATGCGGCCACCAATGGCCACAACGACGTGGTCAAGTATCTTGTGGATCACGCGGCCTATATCGACGCCGAGAGCCCGAACGGCACCACGCCGCTGATGATGGCGGCGCGCGGCGGCCATATCGACACGGTCAAGCTGCTGCTGGACGAGGGTGCGGACCTGCGGATCAAGAACCAGCAGGGCATGACGGTGATCGACTTCGCCGAGCAGTACAACCAGAAGGAGATCGCCGACGGGTTGAAATCGCGCTGGCAGAAAGCCTATGGCAATGTGCCGGCGCCCGCGCCCAAGCCCAAGCCGTGGACTCCGCCGAACGGCCAGCCGCAGCCCAAGGCTTACTGACCGCCGTGGTCAGTTCCCCCTGGGCGCCCGCTCAGGGGAATTCGCGCTCGGAAATCGGCACCGAGCGCGAGGTGCCGCCCGGCACCCCATAAAGCCGGAACACATTGCGGTTGGCACTGGTGCCGCCGCCGGCTTCCTTCAGCTCGGTCAGATCGAACCGTTCCGACCGGAACAACTCCCCCGTATCCAGGCTCTGGTAGCGCAGGTCGTAGCTGCCCGGCGAGATCGCGTCCATCGTGAACGTGGCGCCGCTGCGCACGAAACTGGTGCGCACCGGCAGCGGCGTGTTGCCATCCACCGCCACCAGTTTCAGCAGCACGTCCGAGCGGCTGGACGAATTGTCGACGGTCAGCGTCGAGAGCCCGCTGTCGTTGAGCACGGGATAGCCGGGCAGGTAGCCTGACTGCGCCGGCCACGGCAGGCCGCGCGGCGTCAGCGAGGGGCGCACGTATTTTGACTCGCGCGCCGGCGCTGGCGTGACCGCGTGGGCGATCGACGCCAGCGAGGGCAGTGCCGACAGCGACTGCGCGGCCTCGGGCGCGGCGGTGTTGCGGCCCGCCGTGGCATCGCTCGACCAGTCGCCGAGCAGCACCACGATCAGCGCGCCGATGCCGGCATACAGCGCCAGCGAGCCGTACTTCGGCAGCGGCGCGGCCGGGCCCTCTTGTGGCGGCGTCTCGCGCCAGAAGCGGCGCGGCTTGCGCGGGCGGGCGGCCCGGGGCTCCCGGGCTGGTCTTGTCCTGAATTCCGGTTCGGGCGGCGGGGGCGGCGGTTGGGGCGCGGCCCGCTGCGCCTGTTGGCGCTGGGCGGCCTGGCGCTGCTGGTGGGCCTGCGCGGCTGCGGCGGTGCGCTGGGCCTGCGCACGCCGCAGCTTCTGGTCGGCTTCGAGCTTTTCCTGGGCGACGATCCACTGGTCATGCTCGGCCCGCTTCCCGGGATCGCGCAGCACGTCATAGGCGGCGTTCAGCAGCCGCATGATGCGGTTCGCTTCCTCGCCGTCGGCATGACGGTCGGGGTGGTATTTCTGGCTCAGGGACTTGTACGCGGCCCGGATGACTTCCGGGGGCGCGTCGCGCGAGACCTTGAGATTGTCGTAGTGGGTATGCATCAGGCGGGAAAGACGCAATATCGGAGGTCGACAACAGCTAACGGCAAATCGGGACGAATCTCAAGCCGCGTTTGTCTGACGCCGGGGTGGGCGCGCGTCGGGCGGCGCTCCACTATCACGCATTCGGGGGGTGACGTCTGCGGGGTGCCGAACACTGGCGTGGCCGGCGCGCCGCAAGGACGCCGCCGGCTGCATTCTAGGAATACGCCGGGGCGCGCGCCAGTTACACGTATGGATGATTGGCTACCGGACGACAACCGCCTAATCTCCGCGTCGAAACGTGCGTTTACCGAATTTGAGGCAGTTGCATCGATTTTGTTGCATTCGGAGCATGTTCGCCATGCTCCCGTCCCCGACGCCTTGCCCGCGAGCCCCCCATGAATACCGTCGCCATCCTGCTGTCGGCCTTCCTGCTGTCCGTGATTGCCCTCGGGGCCTTCATCTGGAGCATGCAGAAGGGTTGGTTCGATACGTCCAGTGCCGCCGCGCGCGTGATCTTCCACGACGCCGAGGGCACGCACCCCGAGGACCCGGCCTCGGCCCGGGGCGATGCCGGCGTGGCCGACCCCTCGCGCGCCGCGGCCGACCAGTCGTCGGCGCCCGTGGTGTTCCTGTTCATCTGCTGCGCGATGGTCTGGCTGCTGGTGGCCTCCACGGCCGGGCTGACCGCGTCGATCAAGCTCCACGCGCCCGACTGGCTGGCCTCGGTGCCGTGGCTGACGTTTGGCCGCATCCGCACGATCCATCTGAACGCGGTGGCCTACGGCTGGGCGCCGATGGCGGGGCTTGGCATCGCCATGTTCCTGCTGCCGCGCCTGCTGCGCACGCCGCTGGTAGGCGCGCGCTGGGCGGTGCTGGGCGCGGCGCTGTGGAACGCCGGGCTGATTGCCGGCATCGGCAGCATCGGGGCGGGGATTTCAGACGGGCTGGAGTGGCTGGAGATCCCGTGGCAGGTCGATATCCTGTTCGTGATCGGTGGTGCCTTCGTGGGTATTCCGCTGGTGCTGACGCTGGTCAACCGCAAGGTGGACCACCTCTACGTGTCGGTCTGGTACATGGGCTGCGCGCTGTTCTGGTTCCCGGTGCTGTTCCTGGTGGCCAACATTCCGGGCCTGCATTTCGGGGTGGAGCAGGCCACCATGAACTGGTGGTTCGGCCATAACGTGCTGGGGCTGTTCTACACGCCGCTGGCGCTGGCGTCGATCTACTACTTCCTGCCCAAGGTGATTGGCCAGCCGGTGAAGTCCTATGGGCTGTCGCTGCTGGGCTTCTGGGCGCTGGCGTTCTTCTACGGGCAGGTGGGCGGCCATCACCTGGTGGGCGGACCGGTGCCGGGCTGGCTGATCACGCTGTCGATCGTGCAGAGCATGATGATGCTGATCCCGGTGATCGCGTTCTCGATCAACCAGCACCAGACGCTGCGCGGCAACTTCCACCGGCTGATCGATTCGCCCACGCTGCGCTTCATGACCTTCGGCGGCATGATGTACACGCTCAGCTCGATCCAGGGCTCGTTCGAGGCGCTGCGGGCGGTCAACCGCGTCACCCACTTCACGCACTACACCGTGGCGCACGCCCACCTGGGGCTGTACGCGTTCGTAAGCTTTGCGTTCTTCGGCGCCATCTATTTCATCGTGCCGCGCATCACGGGCCGCGAGTGGCCGTACCGCTGGCTGATCTACGCCCATTTCTGGCTGGCCGTGGGCGGCATCGGCGTGTATTTCGTGGGCCTGAGCATCGGCGGCTGGCTGCAGGGCGAGGCGATGCTCGACGCCGCGCGCGCGTTCATGGAATCGGTGACGCTGACCGTGCCGTACCTGAAGGCGCGTTCGGTGGGCGGCGCGATGATGCTGGCCAGCCACCTGTGCTTCGTCGCCAACTTCGTCTGCGTGGCGTTCGGGCTGGGGCCCAACCGCAGCCGTCCCGCGCTGTTCCACCAGGGCAACCAGCCCGCCGAGGGAGTCTGACCGTGAACAACGAGAGCGCCCTGCTGGCGGGCGGCATGACCATGCTCGCGCTGGCCACCAGCGCCCTGGTGGTGCTGCCGTACATGCAGCTGCACGACGTGAAGCCGACCGAGGGGCTCAAGCCCTATACCGCCGCGCAACTGCGCGGGCGGGAGGTCTATATCGCCAACGGCTGCATCTACTGCCACTCACAGCAGCCCCGCGACACCGCGTTCGCACCCGATGCCAAACGCGGCTGGGGCCGGGCGGCCACGGCCGGCGACTATTACTACGACAAGCCCCACCTGCTCGGCACCATGCGCACCGGGCCGGACCTGATGAACATTGGCGTGCGCCAGCCCAGTGCGGACTGGCACCTGGGCCACCTGTACCAGCCCCGCGCCTATGTGAGCGGCAGCCTGATGCCGTCCTATCCGTTCCTGTTCGATGTCAAGGACGCGCCCGAGGCCGGCGAGAAGGCCGTGGCGCTGCCGCCCGGCTATGCGCCGGTGGGCAAGGTGGTGGTGCCAACCGGGGCCGCGCTCGACCTGGTGGCCTACCTCCAGTCGCTGAACCGCACCGGCGCCGTGCTGCCGCCCCCGGGAGACTGACGCATGGCCGATTCTCCAGATCCACGCCAGGCCGAGGCCGGCGAAGCACGGCAGGCCGCTGCCGCCCGCGCCCGCGAGTACGACGACCCGCACGAGAACCGCATGCCGATCCCGCGCTATGTGCTGGCCATGGTGGCGGCGCTGGTGGCCTGGGGCGCGTACTACATCGTCACCGCGCCGATCGACCAGCCCCCGGCGCTGGGTGACCAGCGCACCGTGGCCGACCTGCACGGCACCCCCCGCGCGGCCGGCGCCAGCGTGGACGGCGCCGCGCTGTTCCAGAGCCACTGCGTGGCCTGCCACCAGGCCAGCGGGCAGGGCCTGCCGGGCGTGTTCCCGCCGCTGGCCGGCTCGGAATGGGTGACCGGCAGCGACGCCCGGGCGGCAAAGATCGTGCTGCGCGGCGTGACCGGCAAGCTGACCGTCAAGGGCACGGCCTACAACGGCGCGATGCCGGCGTTCGCCGCCCAGCTTGGCGATGCCGAGATCGCCGCCGTGCTGAGCCACGTGCGCAGCCAGTGGGGCAACACGGCCCCGGCGGTGACGCCAGAGACCGTGGCGGCGGCGCGGGCCGAGACGGCCGCCATGCAGGCCCCGTTCGATGGCGACGCGGCGCTTGGCGCGCCCGGCGGATAGCCGAATGTCCAGAAGGGCGGCCGCCGGCCCGTGGCTGGCGCTGGCGGCGGTGCTGCTGCTGGGCGGCGCGGCGCTATACCAGCTGACCGCCGGGCTGTCGGCCTGGACGCTCGACCAGCGGCGCGAAACCCGCATCGCACGCCAGACGCTGCGGCTGCCGGCGCTCGACGTGCGCAACCAGCATGGGCGTCCGCTGCGGCTGTTCGGGGCCGGCGGGGCGGCTGGCCCCGGCCCGGCGGTCCATATCGTCGACTTCATCTACACGCGCTGTCCCACGGTCTGCCGCGCTTTGGGTGCCGAATTTGCCCAGTTGTCGCGTCAGGTCGAGGCCGATGGCATGGCGGGGCGCATCGGGCTGGTCTCCCTGTCGTTCGATCCGCGCGATACCGTGGGCGACCTGCTCGGCTACGCCGGCACCTACCAGGCCCGGGCGCCGGGCTGGCAGGTGGCCGCTGCGGCGCCGGACGCCATGGCCGATCTGCTGCATCAGGCCGAGGTCATCGCCATCGCGGACGGGCTGGGCGGTTTCGAGCACAACGGCGGGCTGCATGTGGTCGATGCCGGGGGCAGGGTGCTGTCGGTCCATCCGCTGGAGGATTTCCAGCAAGCCTACGCAGCGGCGCTGGCCCATGCCAGGGGAGCCCGGCCATGAGCCGCCCCGGCCTGCGGCTGGCCTGCCTGCTGTGCCTGCTGCCGGCCCTGCCGCCGCTGCGCGCGCTGTGCGAAGCGTCGATGGCGCTGCTGATGCTCGGCCTGATGCCGGCCCTGTTCGCGGCCGGCGCGCTGCTGCCGGGGCTGCTGTCCGGGCGCCGCCATGCCGCGCTGGTGGCGGGCCTGCGGCCCTACGGCCTGGCGCTGGGCGTGGTGGCGTCGCTGGCGCTGGGCCTCTGGATGCTGCCGATCGCGGTCGATCTGTCGCGCCTGTCCGGGCCGATGGGGCTCGCGCGCGATGCCTCGCTGATCCTCGCGGGCCTGGCCGCGCATGTCGGCCTGCGTGTGGCGCCGTGGCCACTAGTGCTGTTTTTTGGCGGAAATATGGTCTGGATGGGCCTGACCTTTGGCATGCTGTTCATCGATGCGCCCAACCGGCTGTGCGCGAGCTACCTGCTCGGCGACCAGCGGCTGGCCGGCATCGGGCTGGTGGCCTACGCGGCGGGCGTGGGCCTGTGGTTGCTGGTCAGGACGGCGCGGCAGGCGGAACTGCCCGCGCATCGTCCCCCGGCCAGGCACTGAAGAAAAAACTAAAGATCCGGCCAATCCTGCCGATAAACGCGGCCAACGGCAGATGTCGGCAGAAGTCAGAGAACGGGGCCTGGACAGAGCCCCGCTTGACCGGGAACGCGGAGTCCGGCTTCGCGCCCATTGAACACAGGGGCAAGTACATGCTGAGAAGAATCAAGGCAGAACAACTGCAGATAGGCATGTTTGTGGCAAGGCTGGGCGGGCCGTGGATCAACCACCCGTTCTGGCGCTCGCGCTTCCTGGTGTCCAGCGACGAGCAGGTGGAGCAGATCCAGGCGGCCAACGTGCAGGATGTGTGGATCGACATCCTCAAGGGCCGCAACCTCCCGACCCCGGCCGCGCCGGACATGCTCGAAGAGACCGACGAGGCCGACGAGCCCGAAGCCAGCTTCGAGAGCGAACTGGAGCGCGCCCGGGAACTGATCAAGGCGGGCCGGGCGCTGATCGGCAACCTGTTCAGCGACGTGCGCATGGGCCGCGCGCTGGAAACCCACGGCGCGCTGCTGCTGGTGGATTCGGCATCGAACTCGCTGTCGCGCCACTCCCAGGCGCTGCTGGCCATGGCCCGGCTCAAGGCCAAGGACGACTACACCTACCTGCACTCGTTCTCGGTCTGCGCGCTGATGATCGCCGTGGGCCGCAACCTGAAGCTGCCCGATGGCGAGGTGCGCGAACTGGGCCTGGCCGGGCTGGTGCACGACATCGGCAAGCTGACGCTGCCGGAATCGCTGCTGCTCAAGGGCGGCGATCTCTCGCCGTCCGAGGAAGAGAAGATGCGGCGCCACCCGTCGGCCGGCTACCGCATCCTCAACGAGGCGCGGCTCTACAGCAACATCCCGCTCGATGTCTGCGTGCACCACCACGAACGCGTGGACGGGCGCGGCTACCCGTTCGGGCTGGTCGAGCATGAAATCAGCGTCCACGCCAAGATCGCGGCGATCTGCGACACCTACGACGCGCTGACGTCGCCGCGCCCGGGCCATCCGGCGTGGTCGCCGGCGCGGGCCATGGAGTACATCGCGGTGCGCGTGGACACGCTGTTCGACCGGCGCGTGTTCAAGGCTTTCACCCGCACGGTGGGCATCTACCCGCTGGGCACGGTGCTGCGGCTGCGCTCGGGCCGGCTGGCCGTGGTGTGCGGCCAGAACGAGGGCGAGACGCTGCGCCCGCGCGTGATGACGTTCTACTCGGTGGCCGAATCGAAGCCGCTGGCGCCCGAGGTGATCGACCTGACGCATAGCGACGACACCGTGACCGCCTTCGAAGACCCCACCCAGTGGGGCTTTACCGACGACCAGCTGATGGCGATGTACGCGCCGCACGCAAATTAAGGAAACGGCTATTTGGACGGTCCGGCGGCATGAGACGAATCTGATTGCGCAGCCGGCGCCTGCCAAAAGCGCGGCAGGGCGTCGCAAGGCTAGTAAACTCCGGGCTTGACCTGACTGTTACGACGCCTGGCCCTCATGACTTTTGACGCACTGCTGGACCTGTTCCAGCGCCGCATCCCCGCCCAGCCCTGGGCCCAGATCTCGCTCTACGTGCTGGCGCTCGTGGCCATTGCCGCGCTCGCGCAGTGGCTCGTGGCGCGCGTGGTGGGCCGCGTGGTCTACCGCGTGCTGAGCCTGTCCGGCAACCGTGAATGGGCCGCCGCGCTGATGCGCCACCGCACCTACCGCCGCCTCGGCTACGCGGTGTTCCTGGCCGTGATCACGGTGGGCGTCAGCCAGGTGCCGGACCTCGGCAAGTTCTCGCTGCTGATCGAACGGCTGGCGCATGCCGGCACCTGGGTCAGCGTGTTCCTGATGGTGTCTGGCATCCTGAACGCCTGGCAGACCGTGTTCGCGGCCAGCCGGCGGGCCCAGACGCGCTCCATCAAGGGCTATGTGCAGGTGGCCCAGCTGGCGCTGTGGCTGATCTGCGGGGTGCTGGTGCTGTCGATCCTGATCGACCGCTCGCCGCTGTGGATGCTGTCGGGGATCGGCGCGGTGTCGGCGGTGCTGCTGCTGGTGTTCAAGGACACGCTGCTGTCGCTGGTGGCCAGCACGCAGCTGACGTCCAACGACATGCTGCGCATCGGCGACTGGATCGAAATGCCGCAGTCCAACGCCGACGGCTTCGTGATGGACATCGCGCTGCACACGGTCAAGGTCAAGAACTGGGACAACACCGTGACCACGGTGCCCACCTACAAGCTGTTCTCGGAAAGCTACCGCAACTACCGCCACATGTTCGAGTCCGGCGCGCGCCGCATCAAGCGCACGCTGCGTATCGACGCCTCGACGGTGCGGTTCCTCGACGATGCCGAGGTCACGGCACTGATGCGCTTCCGGCTGCTGCACGACTACCTGGAGGTCAAGCAGCAGGAGGTGGAGCAGACCAACCGCGTGCTGCTGGGCGAGAACACCGACCCGGTCAACCGCCGCCGGCTGACCAACCTCGGCACCTTCCGCGCCTATGGCATCGCCTTCCTGCGCGCCCACCCCGAGATCCACCATGACCTGCTGCTGAACCTGCGGATGATGGAGCCGGACTCGCAGGGCATTCCGCTGGAAGTGTATTGCTTCACCAACCGGACCGGCTGGACCGACTACGAGCGGATTCAGGGGGATATTTTCGACCACCTGCTGGCGATCCTGCCCGAACTGGGGCTACGGCTGTACCAGTCGCCATCGGGCGCGGACCTGAGCGCGGCGCGGCAGCAGTCGCAGTACGGCGCGCACGCGGCCATGGCGGCTGCGGCGACCGACCCGGGAGCCAGGGAACCGGCCCAGGCGCAGATGGATTGGGCCGACAGGGTGGTTTGATTCCTGTCGATCCTGCTGGTTTTGGCTCCCTCTCCCGTGAAACGGGAGAGGGGAGTCAACCCCCAGCAGAGATTACGCCTTGCGCGGCTTTACCTTCGCAGCCGCTTCCTTCGCCCGCTCCCGGGCCGTTTCCACGTCCTTGTCGTACGCCAGCGCCACGCCCATGCGGCGCTTCGTGAACGATTCCGGCTTGCCGAACAGGCGCAACTCGGTCTGCGGCACGCGCAGGGCTTCGTCCACGCCGTCGAAGACGATGCCCTCGGCGTCCACGCCGCCGTAGATCACGGCGCTGGCGCCCGGGGCGCGCAGCGAGGTGTCGACGGGCAGGCCCAGGATGGCGCGGGCGTGCAGTTCGAATTCGTTCTGCCACTGGGTAATCATCGTCACCATGCCGGTGTCGTGCGGGCGCGGGCTGACTTCGCTGAACCAGACCTGCTCGCCCTTGACGAACAGTTCGACACCAAACAGCCCCTGGCCGCCCAGGTCGGCCGTCACGGCGCGGGCGATGTGCTGGGCGGTTTCCAGCGCCTTGGGGTGCATCGGGTGCGGCTGCCAGCTTTCCACGTAGTCGCCGGCCACCTGCACGTGGCCGATCGGCGCGCAGAATTGCGTTTCCACCTGGCCGTTGGCGCCCATGGCGCGCACGGTCAGCAGCGTGATTTCGTAGTCGAAGTCGATGAAGCCTTCCACGATGATCCGGCCGTGGCTGACACGGCCGCCGGCCATGGCGTAGTCCCAGGCGGCCTTGACGTCGGCCGGGCCGTCGATCTTGCTCTGGCCCTTGCCCGAGCTGCTCATGACGGGCTTGACCACGCACGGGTAGCCAATGCCGCCGTCGATCGCGGCCTGCAGCTCTTCGAGCGAGTCGCAGAACTTGTAGGGGCTGGTGGGCAGGCCCAGCGTCTCGGCGGCCAGGCGGCGGATACCCTCCCGGTCCATGGTCAGGCGCGTGGCGCGGGCGGTGGGGATCACGCGGACCACGCCGGCGGCTTCCAGCGCTTCGAGCATCGGCGTGGCGATGGCTTCGATCTCAGGGACGACGAGATGCGGCCGCTCGGCCTCGATCAGCGCCTTGAGCTGGTCGCCGTCGCTCATCGTGATGGTGCGCGCATGGTGCGCCACCTGCTGGCCGGGCGCATTCTCGTAGCGGTCCACGGCAATGGTTTCCACGCCCAGGCGCTGCAGCGCGATCAGCACTTCCTTGCCAAGCTCGCCGGAGCCCAGCAGCATCACTTTGGTCGCGGACGGGGAAAGGGGGGTTCCAAGGGTGGTCATGACGGGGGCTCGCGGCAGGGAGAAAAGACGCGATTGTAGCAAGGCGTGACCACGGAATCTGCTGCCTGTTTTCTCCCCTCTCCCGCAGGGCGGGAGAGGGGAGTCCCTACAGTGGCAATCCAATCAATAGGCGATCTTCGCGCTCAGGCTGATCGCGCGGGGATCGGCCGGCTGGGCGTAGTTTTCGTACTGGAAGCCCCAGTAGCGCTTGTTGGTCAGGTTGGTCAGCGCCGCGCGCAGCGTCAGGTCCTTGCCGGCCACGCGGGTGTTGTACGTCGCGCCGAGGTTGAAGACCGTGTAGCCGCCGAGGTTCAGGTTGTTGGCGGCGTCAGCCTTCATCGGGCCGGTGTACTTGCCGTCGACACCCACCTTCAGGCCCGGCACGAACGGGATGCGGTAGGCCACGCGGCCGGTCAGCATGAAGTTCGGGGCGCCGGCCACGCGGTTGCCGATGTTGGTGTCGCCCTCGGTGTACTCGGTGTGCAGGAACATCGTGCTGCCGCCCACTTCCCACTGCGAGCCGATGCGCGACGAGGCAGCCAGTTCCAGGCCCTGGTACACCGACTTGCCGTCCTGCACGAAGCTCGGCAGCACGCCCGCGCCGTTGTCGCGCGAGAACTCGCTGCGGCGCTCGATGCGGAACAGCGCGGCCGTACCGGTCCAGAATCCCTGGTCGGTCTTGGCGCCCACTTCGTACTGGCGGCTCTTGGCCGGGGTCAGGCCCTGGCCGGCGTTCAGGTAGTTGCTGGCCACCACGCCGCCGCCGTCGAACGACTCCACGTAGCTGGCGTACAGCGTCGTGCTCGGCATCGGCTTGAACATGATCGCCGCCGTGGGCGTCAGCAGGCCGTTCTTCTTGTAGTTGGTGTCACCCACGCCCGTGCCGGTGTAGCTGCCCTGGTCGTAGTTGGTCACGCGCACACCGGCCAGCACCGACCACTTGTCGGTCAGGTGCATCGTGTCGCTGACGAACGCCGATTTCTGCTCGGTATCGCCGGCGCGGTATTTCTGGAACACCGTGTCGCTGTAGTGGATGCCTGTGTACGGACCGTTCAGGTTGCCCGAGGCCAGCGAGAAGTTGTTGTAGAAGTTGCTGGTGTAGCGGTCGATCTGCTTCTGCCAGCTCAGGCCGGCCACCAGTTCGTGGCGGAACGGGCCGGTGCGGAACTTGCCCTCGACCATCGTCGTCCAGTTGCTGAACTGCTGGTTCTCGGCGCCGTCATAGCGCGAGCTGCTGTAGTTGCCGGCGGCGTCCGCCAGGAAGAACGTGCTCTCGTTGCGGCTACGCGCCTGCTTGCTGAAGCTGTAGGTCGTGCTGACGGTCCAGTCCGGGTTCAGCGTGTAGCGCAGGCCGGTCTGGTAGACCTGCAGGTTCGAGTAGAAGTGCGTATCCGGGCCGGCGTAGAGGCCGCCGCGGCCACTGATCACGCCCGGCAGCTGGGTGCCGGCCAGGCTGCCGAGGTAGAACGACGGCGTGGCGCCCCAGGTGTTGCGGTCCTGGTAGATGCTGTCGAACGTCCAGGTCAGGTCGCGCGTGATGCGGGCGTCCAGGCCCAGCGACACCGTGTTGCGGTTGATGCCGATGGCGTTGGCCGGCTTGCCTTCCTCGTGCGTCAGGTTCAGGCGGTAGCCGAACATGTCGTTGGGGCCGGCACGGCCGCCCACGTCGATATGCTCGGTCCAGACGTGCGAGGAGCGGTAGCCCAGTTCCACGCTGGCCGTGAACTTGTCGGTCGGCTTCTTCGTCACGTAGTTGACCGTGCCGCCGGGGTTGCCAAAGCCGTACATGAAGCCCGAGGCGCCCTTGAGCAGTTCCACCTGTTCGAGCTGCTCGTAGGGCATGGTGATGCCGTACGCGATGAACGGCATGCCGTTGATCTTGTACGCGTTGCGCCAGTCCAGCTGCAGGCCGCGCACCGTGGTGTACGACGCCCAGGCGTTGTTGCCGTTGCTGTTGTCCGAGACCGAGGCGTCGTTGAAGAACACGTCGCCCACCTTGGTCACCTGCCGGTCGGCCAGGTCTTCGCCCGTTACCACGGTCGTCGAGAACGGCGTGTCGAGCTGCGAGCGGCTGCCCAGCGCGCCGCCGGACGCCTTCTTCTGCAGTTGCGGTCCGATGTCGACTTCCTGCTTTGCACTCACGGTAACGGAGGGCAGGGACTGCTCGGGCGCGTCGGCCGCCTGGGCGAACGCGAGGGTCGTGCAAAGCGGGAAGCCGGCCAGGACGGCCGTACGGGCAAACGCGGCCAGCGGGCGGACGGACGAAGGGATGGATGAAGCAATGGACGAAGGAAACGGGCGGCGGCTCGTGCCGGCCCGGCGATGGCTCTGGGTCATGATGTCTTCTCTGGACGGTGAATGCGAACGTGACTGGTAATCATTCCTGTTAACGTTCGCAGGCGCATGATGCGCAACCGCCGTTGCGCCGTCAAGGCGAAGGTGGCGGGTGATGCAGGCGATGTGGCTTTTTGCGCGAAAGAAGACGAGCCGATGCGCGAGGAAGGCACATCGATACGCGCATCTGTAACAAAAACGATACTAAGCCGGGACGCGGGGGATACGAGCCGGGGGCAGGTCAGCGCAGGCCGAGCAGCCCTTCAAGCGTCTGCGCCAGCGTGACGAGTCGCGGGCCCACCTGTTTCTGCACGGCGGCGAACGTGCCGGGCCGGGCCACCATGCCGCAGTTCACGATGAACCATTGCCCGTCCACCGGCTTGCACAGCGGCGCGGCAAAGCCGAACACGTCGTGCCGCCATTCGGCCCGGTTCGAGCAGAACCCGAGCGTGGCGAGGTCCTGCCGGGCCTGCGCCAGCCGAGGGGCGGCGCGGGCGAACAGGTCGGGATCGCGCAACCGCAGCCGGTTCAGCACCGGATCGCGCAGTTCGGCCGGCACGCGCGACAGCCAGGCCTTGCCGCAGGCGGTGGTCAGCATCGGCAGCGAGGCGCCGATGTCGGGCAGCAGGAACTGCTCGTCGCTGGAACGGGCGGTTTCCACGTAGATGATTTCGGTCCGCTCCAGGATGCCGAGCGAGACCGAGCCGCCCACCTCGTCCGCGAGCGCCTTCATCAGCGGCCGGGCCACCTGCCGGATCTGCATGCTCGCCAGCAGCGGGTAGCCAGGCGCCAGCACCGGGGCGCCGAGCCGGTATTTGGCCAGCGCCACCTCGTGCCGCAGGTAGCCCAGCACCACCAGCGTATGGGTCAGCCGCGCCACGGTGGATTTCGACAGGCCGGTGCGCTGCACGAAATCCTTGTTGCCGAGCAGCGCCTCGCCCGGGCGGTAGGCCAGCAGAATGTCGATGCCATTGGCCAGCGTGGTGGCGAACTGGCGGTCGCGGCCGGCATCGGGGGAGTCGGGAGGGTCGGTCCGGTCGGCGGCGGTCATGCGAGCAGCGCCTCCACCTCGTCCACCAGCGCCATCAGCGCCGGGCCCATCTCTTGATCGAGCTTGTGCGGCGCCATGCGCGCGGCCGGCACGCCGCAGTTGAAGACCAGCGTTTCGCCATCGATGGGCCGGCGCATCGGCACCGCCACCGCGTGGACATCGCTGAGCCAGTCGCCGGGCGACCGGGCAAAACCAAGCCGCGCGAGGTCGTCGCAGGCGGCGGGCACGGCGGCCGCATGGCGCTGCCAGTCCTCCGGTTCGGCGGCAGCCAGTCCCGCCAGTACCTCGGCGCGCAATGCCTCGGGCGCCTGGGCCAGCCAGGCGCGGCCCATCGCGGATTTCAGCATTGGCAGCGACGCGCCAATATCTGGCCGAAATGCGATGGCGTCGTGGCCGCGGCTGGTTTCCACGTAGACCATGCGCAGGCGGTCGCGCAGTCCCAGCGAGACCGAGCCGCCCATGCGGTCGGCCAGCGCCTTCATCAGCGGCCGGGCCACCTGCCGGACGCGCAGGCTGGCCAGCAGCGGATACCCGAGCGCCAGCGAGGTCGAACCCAGCCGGTAGCGGCGCAGCCGCGTGTCGTAGAACAGCAGGCCGCGCACGGCCAGCGTGTAGGTCAGCCGGCTGATGGTCGCCTTCGACAGGCCCGTGCGCTCGGCCAGTTCCTTGTTGCTGAGCACGGTCTCGCCCACGCGGAAGCATTGCAGCAGCGACAGCCCATGCGCGAGCGTGGTGGCGAATTCCGGATCGGGGTGGTGAGGGCGGGAGGATGCCATGGGTCCGATGTTAGCCGGCGGTCAGCCGGGACGGCATCTGAAACGTTCAGGATAGCGAAACAATGATGCCGCTATGTCGGAACCCGGCGTAGTCTTTTCTTCAAATCGAGACAACAAAGCGATGAAGGAGACACCATGATCCGAGACCCGGAGGTATTTGATCCGTTCCTGCTGATGCTGCGCCGGTTCGTGCGCGAGAAGCTGGTGCCGCGTGAAGTCGAGGTGGCCGAGCGCGACGAGGTGCCGCAGGATCTGGTCGACGCCATGGCGGCCCAGGGCATGTTCGGGTATTCGATCCCCGAGGAATACGGCGGCGCGGGCATGACCACCGAGGAACTGGTGCTGGCGGCCATCGAGCTGTCGCAATGCTCGGTGGCGTTCCGCGCCCGGGTCGGCACCAACACCGGCATCGGCTCCGAGGCGCTGGTGGCCGACGGCACGCCCGAGCAGAAACAGCGCTACCTGCCGCTGCTGGCCTCCGGCGAGGTGACGGGTTCGTTCGCGCTGACCGAGCCCGATGCCGGCTCTGACGCCACTTCGCTCAAGACCACGGCGCGCCGCGAGGGCGACCACTACATCCTCAACGGCACCAAGTGCTTCATCACCAATGCGCCGATTGCCGGGATGTTCACGGTCATGGCGCGCACCGACCCCGACAAGCCCGGCGCCAGTGGCATCTCGGCGTTCATCGTGCCGCGCGGCACGCCGGGGCTGACCACCGGGCGGCCGTACCAGAAGATGGGGCAGGCCGGCTCGCCGGTGTCGGAGGTGCATTTCGAGAACTGCCGGGTGCCGGCGGCCAACCTGATCGGCGGCGAGGAGGGGCAGGGGTTCCGGACGGCCATGAAGGTGCTGAACAAGCAGCGCATCCATCTGGCGGCGCTGTGCACCGGGCCGGCCATCCGCATGCTGGACGATGCGGTGCGCTTTGTCACCGAGCGCAAGCAGTTTGGCCAGGTGCTGGCCGATTTCCAGCTCGTGCAGGCCATGATTGCCGACTGCCAGACCGATATCCACGCGGCCCGCGCGCTGATCCTGGAGACGGCCCGCAAGCGCGACGAGGGCAAGGATGTGACCATGGAGGCGTCGATCTGCAAGTACTTCGCCTCGGAAATGTGCGGGCGCGTGGCCGACCGCTGCGTCCAGCTCTTCGGCGGATATGGGTATATCGCCGACTACGGCATCGAGCGGTTCTACCGCGACGTGCGGCTGTTCCGGCTCTACGAGGGCACCAGCCAGATCCACCAGATTAATATAGCGAAGCGCACATTCGCGCAGGGCGGCAGCCGCTGAAGACGGCATTCCGCCACCGAGCCGGGCAACACATCACGGAGACAACCCATGTTCAAGCCTTTCCTGGCCGCAGCCATGCTGCTGGCCGGCACGGCGCTCGCCCCCGCGCAGGCGGCGGACGCCCCGTATCCCAGCAAGATCATCCGCCTCGTGGTGCCGTTTGCGCCCGGCGGCTCCACCGACATCGTGGCCCGGCTGATCGCCGAGCCGCTGCGCGAGGAACTGGGCCAGACCGTCATCATCGAGAACCGGCCCGGCGCGGGCGGCAATATCGGCGGTGACATCGTGGCCAAGGCCGCCCCGGACGGCTACACGCTGCTGATGGCGGCGGCCGGGCAGACCGTGATCAATCCGAGCCTGTACGCCAGGATGAGCTACGACCCGGCGCGCGACCTGGCGGCCATCACGATGATCGCCCGCGACCACAACCTGATGGCCGTCAATGCAAAGCTGCCGGTCAAGACCGTCAAGGAGTTCATCGCCTACGCCAAGGCGCATCCGAACGACGTCACCTTCGGCTCGCCCGGCAACGGCAGCCCCGCTCAACTGGGCGGCGAACTGCTGAACCAGACTGCCGGCCTGACCATGCGCCACGTGCCATACAAGGGCAGCGGCCCGGCCGTGGCCGACCTGATCGCCGGCCATATCACGCTGATGATCGACAACATGCCGGCGCTCTGGCCGCATGTGCAGTCCGGCAAGCTCCGGGCGCTGGCCGTGACCAGCGAGAAACGCGCTTCGGGCGCGCCGGAGGTGCCGACCGCCGACGAGGCGGGCCTCAAGGGATATGTGGTGACGGCCTGGAAGGGCCTGATGGCCCCGGCCAACACGCCGCGCCCGGTCATCGACCGCCTCAACCAGGCCATGGTAAAGGTGCTGGCGCGACCCGAAATCCGCAAGCGGCTGATCGAGCAGGGCGCCGAGCCGGTGGGCAACACGCCGGAGCAGTTCGCGCAGCAGATCAAGACCGATACGGTCTGGTGGGCCGCGCTGGTGAAGTCGACGGGGACGAAGCTGGATTGATGGGGTTTCCCTGACCTCTGGCTGGCTCCCCTCTCCCGCGTGCGGGGAAGGGGAGCAAACATCGGAGAAATCAACCCCCCGGTGCCAGCGCCGCGTCGATCGCGTCCATCAGTTCCTGCAGGCGCAGCGGCTTGCCGCAGACCGCATCGAACCCCGATTCGATCGAGGCGCGGCGGTCCTGTTGCCGGGTGAACGCGGTCAGCGCCACGGCCGGCACGCGGGGCAGGGAATCCACGGCCTCCCGCACGCGCAGTTCGCGCATCAGGTCATTGCCGTCGCGGCCGGGCAGGCCGATATCGCTGATGATCAGGTCCGGGGTGTTCTGCTCGATCTGCCCGATCGCTTCCTCGGCGTCGCGTGCGGTGCGCACCCGGGCGCCATAGTTGCCGAGGATGGCCGCCAGCGCGGCCGCGGCATCGGCGTCGTCTTCCACCAGCAGCACGTCCAGCGCGTTGAGCGGCACGCTCGGCTCGGTGGCCGGCACCTGGGCGCGCACGCCGGCATCCTCGGCGCGCGAGGGGTCCTCCAGCGGAATCAGTACCTCGAAGGTCGAGCCCATGCCCGGCCCCTCGCTGGTCGCCCGCACCGTGCCGCCGTGCATCTCCGACAGGTGCTTGACGATGGCCAGCCCGAGCCCCAGGCCGCCGTGCTTGCGGCGGTTGGCGTCCTCGCTCTGGGTGAAGCGGTCGAACAGCAGCGGCAGGAAATCGGCCGGAATGCCGCGCCCCCGGTCGATCACGCTGACATGCAGGTAATCGCCGTCAGACTCCGCCAGCACGCGCACCGTCCCGCCCTCGGGCGAGAACTTGATCGCGTTCGACACCAGGTTCCACAGGATCTGCTGGAAGCGTGCGGCGTCGAGCCAGGCCACCGGGGCAAGCCGGGGCGAGATCTCGGTGGCCAGTATCACGTGGCGCTCCTCGGCCTGCGTCAGCATGCTGTCGAGCGCGGTACGTACCACCTCGGCCGGGTTCACGCGCTCGCGTTCGAGCTTCATCTTGCCGACATTGAGCATCGACACATCGACGAGGTCGGCCACCAGCCGGCGCTGAATCGCCACGTTGCGCTCCACGGCCGCCAGCCCGCGCCGGCCTTCCTCCGATTCCACGTGCCGCGACAGCACGTGCGTCCAGACCGAGATCACGTTGAGCGGGTTGCGCAGCTCGTGCGACAGGATGGCGATGAAGTCGTCCTTCATCCGGTTCAGCCGCTCCACGGCCGCGCGGGCCGCCTGTTCGCGCTCGATCAGCTGCTGGCGCTGGCGCTCCAGGTTGATGTGGTCGGTGATGTTCGACACCACGGCCACCTTGACGCCCGTGGCCAGCACGGCCGAGATGCTCCATTCCAGGTGCATCGTCTCGCCGTGGGCATCCTGGAGCGGAAACGTCCCCTGCCAGCCGTCCTGCTGCGCATACCCGGTGGCATCGCGGACCTTGTCGCGCCATTCCAGCGGGGCGAACGCGGCCACGGGCTGGCCGACCAGTTCCGCCTCGGGGCGCCGCAGCATGGTCAGCAGGGCGGGGTTGACGTCGACGAAGCGGCCGGCGAGGTCCAGCGTGCAGATGCCGCCGATGGCCTGGTGGTAGATCGCGCGGAAGCGGGCCTCGCTCTCGCGCAGCGACCGTTCGGCCGCGCTCGCGCGCAGCAGCGACGAGATCGTGGCCACCAGCACCGCCGGCTCGGCCGGATGGATCAGGTAGGCGCTGGCGCCGGCATCGAGCCCGCGTACCTTGTCGTAGTCGGCCACGTAGGTGGCGGACAGGTGGACCACCGGCACCGTGGCGGTCTCGGGGCGGCCGCGCAGCGCGCGGCAGACCTGGAAGCCGTCGAGGTCGGGCAGGTTGACGTCGAGCACCACGGCCGAGACGCTGGTGTCGGCGCGCTGCAGCGCCTCCTGCCCGCTTTCGGCCTCCACGGTGCGAAAGCCCGCCCCGCCCAGCACGCGCACCGTGGCGTAGCGGGTGACCGGGTTGTCGTCCACCACCAGCACCAGTGGCGGCTCGCCGTTGGGCAGTAGCCCCGGCGTCAGGATTTCACCCGCCATGGCCGTCTCCGGAAAGGGTGGCAGCCGTACCCGGCAGCGTGGTGGGCACGGTGACATAGAAGCGCGAGCCGACGCCGGGTTCGCTTTCGAACCCGACATGGCCGCCCAGCAGCTCCGCCAGCCGCTTGGACAGCGCCAGGCCCAGGCCGGAGCCCCGGTAGCGCCGCTGCAGTGGCGAATCGATCTGCACGAAATCCTGGAACACCTCGCCGTGCGAGGCGGGCGGGATGCCGATGCCGGTGTCGCGCACCGAGAACGTGATGGTGTCGGGCGATTCCGACGCCGCCGCCACGCGCACCTCGCCGCTGGGCGTGAACTTCAGCGCGTTGGAGATGTAGTTGCGCAGGATCTGCGACAGCTTGCGGTCGTCGTTGAACAGCTTCGGAACCCCGTGCGGCTCCTCGAAGATCAGCGACACGTCCGGGTTGGTCAGCACGGGCTTGAACATGCCGCGCAGCGCGTCGAACAGCGCCACCATGTCGAACCAGGCCGGTGACACGTCCACGCGGCCGGCTTCCAGCCGGGCCAGGTCCAGCAGGTCGTTGACCATTTCGGAGAACTCGGCCGCCGTATCGCGCACGAACTTGACCTGCTTCTCCTGCTCGGGCGTGAGCGGGCCGTCCACGCGGTCGATCAGCAGCCGGGTAATGCTCTGGATCGAGACGATCGGCGTGCG
Source organism: Cupriavidus agavae (assembly GCF_004217045.1). GTDB lineage: Bacteria > Pseudomonadota > Gammaproteobacteria > Burkholderiales > Burkholderiaceae > Cupriavidus > Cupriavidus agavae. The sequence continues at coordinate 1,329,664 of NZ_SGXM01000001.1, read as the reverse complement.
GAACTCGTGGCTCATGTAGGCCAGGAAGCGGCTCTTGAGCTCGGTGGCCTGGCGCAGCTGGTCGGCCTGCATGTCGAGCTCCGAATACAGCGCCACCACGCCGCGGTTGGTTTCCTCGATCTCGGCGCGCAAGGCCTCCACCTCCTGGGTGCGGGCCTCCAGCGCGGCGCGCAGTGCGGCAACGTCGTCGGAGGGGGCGTCGGCAGGGCCGTTGGGGCTGTCTGGGCTGCTCATCGTCGTGTCAGTTGTCGGTGCGCCGGACCACGACCACGGTGGCATCGTCGCGGCCACGGCTGAATTTCCAGAAAACATAGGCGGCTACCAGCGCGGGGTCGCGCTGCAGCACGCCGGGATCGGCCAGTTGCCAGCGCGACTGCACGCCGTCCGAATGCAGGATGACCTGCGCATGCGGCGGCCATTCCAGTTCCTGTTCCTGCACGCTGCGCATCTGCAGCCCGGCCGTGCCGCTCTGTGTCAGCAACGTGCGGTCGGCCACGCCCGAAATCACGCGGCCGATGATGTTGCCGGCACCGGCAAAGCGGATTCGCCCGGCGGCGGCGTCCAGCCGCAGCGCGCCGACCGCCGCGCCGCGCGTGCCGCGCAGGGCGGCATGGCTGCGCTCGACGTAGTTGCCGGGCAGGGCGCCGCGCTCCGAGTCGAAGGCCGCGAGCGCCGCCATGGCGGCCTCGGCCGCGTCCGGGCCGTGTCCCAGGCCGTCAGCCATCACCAGGTCGACGCGGCTTTCCACCACGGCCACATCCCAGCCATCGCCGCTGACCTGCTCGCCGGGTGCCGGCACGCAGATCGCGCCAACCTCGAACCCGTTGCGATGCCGCACGGGGCCGCCGCCGGCATCGCGGTCGCGGAAGAAGCGCGCCAGGATCAGCGTGCCTTCGCCGGCCCGCGTGTGGATGTCGAAATCGTCGGCCAGCCGCTGCACGGCGCCCAGCCCCTGGCCGGCGCTGCCGCCGGTGGAGAAGCCATCGCGCATGCACGCTTGCAGGTCGCCCATGCCGGGGCCGTCGTCGATCGAGAGCAGCTCGATGGCCACGCCGCCGTCCATGGCGCGCGCGGCCAGCAGCAGGCGGCCGCCGCGGGCGTGGCGCAGCAGGTTGTTGCCGAGTTCGTTGACGGCCACGGCCAGCCGGCCGCGCTGGATCGCGTCGAAATCGAGACGCTGGGCCAGGTCGGCCGCGTACCGCCGTGCTTCGCCTACCCGGCTCGGGTCTCCCATGGGCACCGCGCGGTGCGGGCCATGGTGCTTACTTCCACCGAGTGATGCTGACACAGGTTCCCTCGCCAACTTTGGTGCGGATGGCGAAATCGTTCACCAGCCGCTTGGTGCCGGACAGCCCCATGCCGAGCCCGCTGCCCGTGGTCCAGCCGTCCACCAGCGCCTGCTCGACATCCGGAATGCCCGGACCCTGGTCCTCGAAATGCAGCCGCAGCCCGCGCCGGATGCCTTCGGACACGATCTCCCAGCGCATTTCGCCGCCCCGGCCGTACACCATGGTATTGCGCGCCAGTTCGCTGGCGGCCGTAATCATCTTGGTCTGTTCCACCAGCGAGAACTTCAGCTGGGCCGTCAGGGTGCGTACCACGGCACGCGCCTGCACGATGTCGCGCTCGTCGCGGATCGGTGCGCTGCCTGTGGAGGCAAGTTCGGTCGCCACGTCATCGTATCCGGTTGTTGTCGAGCAGGGCCATGCCGCGCTCCACGTTGAGCGCCGTCTTCACGCCGCCCAGTGACAGGCCCAGTTCCACCAGCGTGATGGCCACCGCGGGGCGGATGCCCACCACCACGGTAGTGGCGCCCAGCAGCCGGCCGATGTCGGAGATGCTGACCAGCATGCGCCCGATGAAGGAATCCACCATTTCCAAGGCCGAGACGTCGATCAGCACGCCGTGGGCGCTCGATTTCTCGACCATCGTGGCCAGGTCTTCCTGCAGCTGCAGCGCGGTCTGGTCCTGCATGTCGATCTGGATCGTGACAAGCAGGTGCTTGCCCATGCGCAGGATAGGAATGCGTTCCATGTCGATGCCCTTCCGCTCAGCTGGCGTCCCGGGCCACCGTGTGGCCGGTCATGCGCATGGCCGTGCGCAGCGCGTCGGCCAGCGTGGACTTGGTGACGATGCCCTGCAGGTCGATGCCCAGGTGGACAATGGTCTGCGCGATCTGGGGGCGGATGCCGCTGATGATGCTCTCGGCACCCATCAGCCGGATGGCCGTCACGGTCTTCATCAGATGCTGTGCCACGAGCGTATCGACGGTCGGCACGCCAGTGATGTCGATGATCGCCAGTTCCGAGCCGGTTTCCACCAGTCGTTCGAGCAGCGATTCCATGACCATCTGCGCCCGGCTGCTGTCCAGCGTGCCGATCAGCGGCACGGCCAGCACGCCGTCCCAGAGCTTGATCACCGGCGTGGACAGTTCCATCAGTTCGTGCTGCTGGCGCACGATGATGTCCTCGCGGGTCTTCTGGTAGTTGGCCACCGTCCATTGCGCCATGCGGTCGGCCAGGGCCGAGATCAGCCACAGCGCGTCGATCTGGCCCTCCACGGCGCTGCCGCCCTGGCGCTGCAGGCCGTCGAAGACGGGCCGCTTGAGCGCCAGCACGAAGCCGCTGGTCACGTCGGCGGTCTCGCCCTGCGCCGCGCGGTCGTTGGAGAGTTGCGCCAGTACGTCGCGCAGCCGCTGCCAGGCGGGGCCGCCGAAGTTGTCGGCGTCGCCGTCGGCCCGTACGCCGGCCTCCAGTTCGCGCAGGATCGATTCCTGCTGCGCCTGCAGGTCCCGGGTCAACCCGCGTCCGTCGGCGTAGCTTTGATATTCGGCGGTCCAGCCGCGCAGGATATTGGCCTGTTCGTCACGCAGGAGGTCGGCAAGTCGCTGGTTTTCTCGGCGCATCGGGCGTCTTTCTTGATGGGTTGGCATTCACCGGACGCGGGTTTGCGTCCGCAGAATTAAGCGAAACCGTTTCATTCTAGGAGGGATTCATAGCTCACACTATCGGCCTGCGGCTGATTGACGCCACAACCGAAATCAGCATGTGACTATGATGTGGCGAATAATACACTTACGGGTCATCGCCATGTGAGAAATCGCCGACACCCCGACGGGGAGCGCCACGGCTGTCGGCCCGGCGGGCCGGAGCCTAGTCTTGAACCATGGCGCATCGGCGCGAACCGCGCGGGGGAGGGGCGATGGATTGGCTCGACGCATTGCAATGGCCCGCAATGGCGGTGACGGTGCTCGCCACGTGGCTGGTGGGCTCGTCCGCCGCGGGCCGCCGCAAGGCCGGGTTCTGGCTGTTTCTGTTCAGTAACGCGCTCTGGGTAGGCTGGGGCCTGCATACCAGCGCCTGGGCACTGGTGGTGCTGCAGTTTGCGCTGGCCGCGCTGAACCTGCGGGGCCAGGCCAAGGCCGAGCGCGAGCAGAAGGACCGGGACCACACCGCCGGGGCGGCGCCCGGCCCATGACCCGAACGACATGGCTTCAGACCTGATCGTGGCACGGCCGGAGGGGTTGTACTGCCCGCCCGGCGACTTCTACATCGACCCCTGGCGGCCGGTGGCGCGCGCCGTCATCACGCACGCCCATTCCGACCATGCGCGCTTCGGCCACGAACACTATCTCTGCGCCGAGCCCGGGCGCGGCGTGCTGCTGGCCCGGCTGCCCGGCATCACGCTCGACACGCTGCCGTACGGCCAGCGCATCAGCCACCACGGCGTCACGCTGAGCCTGCATCCGGCCGGCCACGTACTTGGCTCGGCACAGGTCCGGCTCGAACACGGCGGCCAGGTCTGGGTGGCGTCGGGCGACTACAAGGTCGAGGACGACGGCACCTGCGAGCCGTTCGAGCCGGTGCGCTGCGACACCTTCATCACCGAAAGCACGTTCGGGCTGCCGATCTACCGCTGGCAGGACCAGCCCACGCTGATGGCCGAGATCTTCCGCTGGTGGCAATCGAACGCCGCCGCCGGCCGGGCCAGCGTGCTGTACTGCTACGCGTTCGGCAAGGCGCAGCGCATCCTGCACGGCATGCTGCGGCACGCCGGTGCCGATCTGGCGATGCCGGGGCCGATCATCGTCCACGGCGCGATGACCGGCCTGAACCGCGCCTATGCCGAGGCCGGCGTGGCGCTGGCGCCCACCATGACCGTGGCCGACCTGCCGGCGCGCAGCCCCGCGCTGCACCGTGCGCTGGTGGTGGCGCCGCCTTCCGCGCAACGCTCCACCTGGCTGCGCCGCTTCGGCGCCGAGGCCATCGACGCCTTTGCCAGCGGCTGGATGCAACTGCGCGGCACGCGGCGCCGGCGCGGCGTGGATCGTGGCTTCGCGCTGTCCGACCACGCCGACTGGCCTGGCCTGCTGCAGGCCATCGGCGCCACCGGCGCGCAGCGGGTCATCGTCACCCACGGCAACGTGCCGGTGATGGTGCGCTATCTGGCCGAGCAGGGGCTTGACGCGCAATCGTTCAAGACCGAGTTCGGCGACGTGGACGACGTGCAGGACAGCGGTGGGGACGGCGCCGCGCCGGCCGAGGCCGAGGCGGAGGCCCCCCGATGAAAGCCTTCGCCGACCTCTACAGCGCCCTCGACGGCACCACGTCGAGCAAGGCCAAGCTGGCCGCGCTGGGCGAGTACTTCCGCAGCGCGCCGCCCGAGGACGCGGCCTGGGCGGCGTATTTCCTGTCCGGCGGCAAGCCGCGCCAGATCGTGCCGGTGTCGGCGCTGCGCGAACTGGCGCAGCGGGCCGCGCGGCTGCCCGAATGGCTGTTCGAGGAGAGCTACCAGGCCGTGGGCGATCTGGCCGAGACCATCGCGCTGCTGCTGCCCGAGGGCGACCACGCCGACGATGCCGGCCTTGCCGAATGGGTCGAGCAGCGCCTGCTGCCACTGCGCGGCCAGCCGCCCGAGGTGCTGACCGCCGCGCTGGACGCGCTCTGGCCGCCGCTCGACGCACGCGGCCGGCTGGTGCTGTTCAAGCTGATCACGGGCAGCTTCCGCGTGGGGGTGTCGAAACTGCTGGTCACGCGTGCGCTGGGCGAGGTGGCCGGCATCGACCCCAAGCGCGTGGCCGAACGCATGGTCGGCTATACCGATATCTCGCTGAAACCCACGGCCGAGCGCTTCCTGGCGCTGGTCGATCCGTCCGAGGGCGAGGGCGGTACGGTGCTGCGCGGCGGCCAGCCTTACCCGTTCTTCCTGGCCCACCCGCTACAGGCACCGGTCGAACAGTTCGACGACCTGCTCGGGGCCGCGTCGCGCTGGCAGGTGGAGTGGAAGTGGGACGGCATCCGCGCACAACTGGTGCGCCGCGCGGGCCAGACCTGGCTCTGGTCGCGCGGCGAGGAACTGATTACCGAGCGCTTTCCCGAACTGGCCGCCGCCGCCCAGGCGCTGCCGGACGGCACCGTGCTGGACGGCGAGATCGTGATCTGGATCGACGGCCGCGTGCAGCCGTTTGCGCTGCTGCAGCAACGGATCGGCCGCAAGACGCTCGGCGCCAGGCTGCTGCGCGACGCCCCGGCCATCCTGATGGCCTACGACCTGCTCGAATGGCAGGGCGAGGACTGGCGCGGCCGCCCCCAGGCCGAGCGCCGCGCGCAACTGGCCCGCGTGGTGGCCGACCACGTACACCCGGCGCTGGAGCTGAGCCCGCAGGTCGAGGCGGACGACTGGCCGCACTTCGCCCGGCTGCGCGAGGCGTCGCGCGAGCTTGGCGTGGAGGGCTTCATGCTCAAGGGCGTGGATGCCGCCTACGGCGCCGGCCGCACCCGGGACGTGGGCCTGTGGTGGAAATGGAAGATCGATCCGTACTCGGTGGACGCGGTGCTGATCTACGCCCAGCGCGGCCATGGCCGGCGCGCCAGCCTCTATACCGATTTCACGTTCGCGGTCTGGAACGCGCCGCCCGGCACGCCGGACCGGGCGCTGGTGCCGTTCGCCAAGGCGTACTCGGGCCTGACCGACGAGGAAATGCGCGCGGTGGACGCCATCGTGCGGCGGACCACCGTGGAATCGTTCGGGCCGGTGCGCAGCGTCACGCCCACCCAGGTCTTCGAACTCGGCTTCGAAGGGATCGGCCGCAGCGGACGCCACAAGAGCGGCATCGCCGTGCGCTTTCCGCGCATGCTGCGCTGGCGCACCGACAAGCCCGTGGAGGAGGCCGACACGCTCGCCACGCTCGAAGCCATGCTGCCGGCCGCCGCCCGGGAGCCGGCATGAAGGCCGGCGACGCCCCGTTCGCGCCCGCCCCACCGGTAGCCGAAGCGCTGCCGGCGCTGTTCGCCGCCCGCCACTGGCAGCCTTTCGACTTCCAGCGCGCCGTGTGGGACGCCATCGCCCAGGGCCAGAGCGGGCTGCTGCACGCCACCACCGGCACCGGCAAGACCTACGCGGCCTGGCTGGGCGCGCTGCTGGCGTTCGCCACGCCGCCCACCCGCGCCGGCGCGCCGGTGCCGCCGCTGACCGTGCTGTGGCTCACGCCGATGCGCGCGCTGGCCGCCGATACCGCGCGGGCGCTGCAGGCGCCGCTGGCCGAACTCGGGCTCGACTGGGCCGTGGCGCTGCGTACCGGCGATACCGGCAGCAGCGAGCGCGCCGCGCAGGCCCGCCGGCTGCCAACCGCGCTGGTCACCACGCCCGAGAGCCTGTCGCTGCTGCTGACCCGGGCCGATGCGCGCGAGGCGCTGGGCCGCGTGAAGCTGGTGGTCGTCGACGAGTGGCACGAACTGATCGGCAGCAAGCGCGGCGTGCAGGTGCAACTGGCGCTGGCGCGGCTGCACCGCTGGCAGCCCGACCTGCGCATCTGGGGGCTGTCGGCCACGCTCGGCAACCTCGACCATGCGCGCGACGTGCTGCTGGCTGGCGTGCCGCCCGAGCGCCGCGTGATCGTGCACGGCCATACGCCGAAGACGCTGATCGTCGACACGCTGCTGCCCGACGCGGCCGGGCGCTTTCCGTGGGCCGGGCACCTCGGGCTGTCGATGCTGCCGCACGTGCTGCGCGAACTCGAATCGAGCAGCACGTCGCTGGTGTTCCTGAACACCCGGTCCCAGTCCGAACTCTGGTACCAGGCCATCCTCGACGCGCGGCCTGACTGGGCCGGCCAGATCGCGCTGCACCACGGCTCGCTGGACCGGGCCGTGCGCGAGTGGGTGGAGGTCAATCTCAAGAACGGCGCGCTGCGGGCCGTGGTCTGTACATCGAGCCTGGACCTTGGCGTGGATTTCCTGCCCGTGGAGCGCGTGTTGCAGATCGGTTCGCCCAAGGGCGTGGCGCGGTTGCTGCAGCGGGCCGGACGCTCGGGCCACGCGCCGGGACGCGCCTCGCGCGTGACCGTGGTGCCCACGCACAGCCTGGAACTGGTGGAGTCGGTGGCGGCCCGCCATGCCATCGCCGCCGGCAGGATGGAGGCGCGCGAATCGCCGGACAAGCCGCTCGACGTGCTCGTGCAGCATCTGGTCACCGTGGCGCTGGGCGGCGGCTTCGCGGCCGACGACCTGCGCGACGAGGTGCGCCAGACCTGGGCCTACCGCAACCTGACCGACGAAGAATGGCACTGGTGCCTGGATTTCGTGCGCCAGGGCGGTCCGACGCTGGCCGCCTATCCCGACTACCGCCGCGCCGAGCCCGACGACAGCGGCACGTGGCGCGTGCCCGACGCCCGGCTGGCGCGCCGCCACCGGATGAGCGTGGGCACCATCGTCAGCGACGCCACGATGCAGGTGAAGTTCTGGACACGCGCCGGCAGCGGCGGCTCGTCGCTCGGCACGGTGGAGGAAGGCTTCATCGCGCGGCTGGCACCGGGCGACTGCTTCCTGTTCGGCGGGCGGCTGCTGGAACTGGTGCGCGTGCAGGAGATGACCGCCTACGTGCGCCGCGCCACGGGCAAGCGCCCGACCGTGCCGCGCTGGAACGGCAGCAAGATGCCGCTCTCCACCGAACTGGCCGAGGCCGTGGTGGCGACGCTCGACGCCGTGCAGGCGGGCCGGCTCGACCCCGCCACCACGCCCGAACTGCCGCTGATCGCGCCGCTGGTGGCGCTGCAGGCGCGTTGGTCCGCGCTGCCGTCGCCGCAGACGCTGCTGGCCGAGACGCTGCAGTCCCGCGAGGGCTGGCATCTGTTCCTGTACCCGTTTGCCGGCCGCTCGGTGCACCTGGGGCTGGGCAGCCTGCTGGCGTGGCGGCTCGGCCAGAAGGTGCCGGCCACGTTCTCGGTGGCGGTCAACGACTATGGGCTGGAACTGCTGGCCTCCGCGCCGCTGGACTGGGCGAAGTGGCTGCCGCTGGTGCTGGCCGAGGAGCGCCAGCGCGACCTGGCCGCCGACGTGATGGGCAGCCTCAACGCGGGCGAACTGTCGCTGCGGCGCTTCCGCGAGATCGCGCGGGTGTCGGGGCTGATCTTCCAGGGCTATCCGGGCGCCCATCACAGCGCGCGGCAGCTTCAGGCGTCGTCGAGCCTGTTCTACGAGGTCTTCCGCAAGCACGATCCCGGCAACCTGCTGCTCGGGCAGGCCGAGCGCGAGGTACTGATGCAGGAGCTGGACGCCCACCGGCTGGCCGACACGCTGGCCCGCATGGCAGCGCTGCGGCTCGACCTGCGCGAACTGAAACGGCCGTCGCCGCTGTCGTTCCCGCTGATCGTCGAGTTCCTGCGCGAGAAACTGAGCACCGAGAAGCTGGCCGACCGCATCGCCCGCATGCTGGCCGATCTGGAGAAGGCCGCCGCACGGGGCGACGACGCGCCGCCCGACGAGGAAGCCCCGGATGCCGGGCAGGTGGCCGAAGTGGCGCGCTTCGGCATGGCCGACCATGCCAGGTCCGGCAACCCGCGCAAGCCCCGCCGCGCCCGCAAGCCGTCCAAGCCGCTGCCGATGCTATGACGCCAGCCGAGGCGGGTGCCCAGGTCATCGAGGTGGCAGGCGAGACGCTCTGGCTGCTGCCCGAACACGCCATCTGGTGGCCGCGCGCCGCCATGCTGATGGCCGCCGACATCCACATCGGCAAGGCGGCCGCGTTCCGCGCCTGGGGCCAGCCCGTGCCGCACGGCACCACGGCCGACAACCTCGCGCGCCTGCTCGACCTGGCCCGCCGCTATCCGGCCCGCGATTTCGTCTTCCTCGGCGATTTTCTCCACGCCCGCGCCGCCCGCACCGCCGCCGTGCTGCTGGCCCTCCACGACTGGCGCCGCGCCATGCCGTCGCGCGTGCACTGCACGCTGGTGCGCGGCAACCACGACACCCACGCCGGCGACCCGCCCGAAGGGCTGGGCTTCTCGGTCGTCACCGAACCGCTGGTGGCGGGGCCGTTTGCGCTCTGCCACGAGCCGGGACCGAGGCCGGCGGGATACGTGCTGGCCGGCCACCTGCACCCCGGCTGCGTGCTGCGCGGGGCGGGCGGCGACCGGCTGCGCCTGCCGTGCTTCGTGGTGGGCGAGCAGGGGGCCATCCTGCCCGCATTCGGCGCCTTCACGGGGCTGGCGTCGGTCCGCGCGGAAGCGGGCGAGCGACTGTTCGTGGTGGGCGACGGACGGGTGTGGGCCGTGCCGGGAAGCCGGTAAATCGGCAGACATTGATTTTCGGATTTCTTTGCGCAGCGTTAAAAGCGCGTTGCACCAGCGATTCCTGACGTGCGGGAAAGACGGTAATTTCTCGCGCGGAGCGGGGCCAGTCGCTGCCAGCCGGAAGACCGGCCCCGGGTAGATATCGCATGGGGGGCAGCCATCGTACCCCTGCGGCCGTGCTGCAGGCCGGGGGCGCCACATTCACTGACACGCAAAGGGGTTGCATGAGCCAGCAGCGCTCGAAAGACGCTTCGGGCGTCTATCTTGGTCTTGCCCTCGGGCTGCTCTACTGCGCGGCGGCCGTCACCGTAGCCGCGCTCGGCCTGCATGAGGTTTGGCCGTGGGCCTGGTTGGCGATCGTCGAGCTTTCCCTGCTCGTGACGTTCCTGCTCGGTTTGATTTTCCTCAAGTACCTGCGGCTGGCGTTGGAAGCCTCCCGGTTCGAGAAGGCGCGCTCCCGACACAAATCTTTGTGATGCAAAAGCCACTGCCGGAAGGTTGAGCGCTGCACCTCGCCCGGGCTTCCTCAATCCCCCGCGATCACCTTCAGCAGGACATCGAGTTCGATCGGCTTGACCAGATGCATATGGAAGCCGGCCGCCTTGGTCTGTTCGCGGTCGGAGCTTTGGCCGAAGCCGGTCAGGGCCACATAGCGCGTGTTGGCCAGCGCCGGCATGCCGCGCAGCGCGTGGATCACCGCAAAGCCGTCCATGCCGGGCATGGCCAGGTCGATCAGCGCCACGTCCGGGCGCACGCGGGCGGCGGCGTGGATGGCTTCCATGCCGTCGTAGGCGATGGTGACCTCGTGGCCCGACATTTCCAGCAGGATCGACATGCTGTCGGCCGCGTCGCGGTTGTCGTCGACCAGCAGGATGCGGTGGTGGGGGGTCGTGGCGGGCGTGCCGTCGTCAGGTACCGGCGTGGCATCGGGCATGGCCGCCATCGGCAGTTGCACCGTGAACGTGGCGCCCATGCCCGGTCCTTCGCTGGTGGCCGATACCGAGCCGCCGTGCATTTCCACGAGCGAGCGGCACAGCGACAGGCCGATGCCGAGCCCGCCCTGGGCGCTGCTGCCGGGGCGGTCTTCCTGCACGAACAGGTTGAAGATCGATTCCAGCGATCCCGGCGAGATGCCCCGGCCATGGTCGATGACCTGGATCACGAGCGTGCGCTGGCGCACCGAGGCGGCCACGGCGATCGCCGCCCCCGGCGGCGAGAATTTCGAGGCGTTGAGCAGCAGGTTCTGCATGACCTGCGTGAGCCGGGTGCGGTCCACCAGCAGCGGCATCGGCCCCGAGTCCGTGGTCACCGTGACGGTCTGGGACTTCGCGGCCAACGCGGGCTCGGCGGCCTCGATGCCGAGCGTCAGGATGTCGTTGGCGTCCACCGGTTCATGGCGCAGGTCGATCTTGCCGGCGGCGATGCGGCCCACGTCGAGCAGGTCGTCCACCAGCCGCGTCAGGTGCGACATCTGCCGCTCCACCAGTCCCATGCTCTTGAGCATGGCGCCGGGGTCGTCGGGGCGCAGCTGCATCACGGTCAGCGCATTGCGCATGGGCGCCAGCGGGTTGCGGAGTTCGTGCGAGAGGGTGGCCAGGAATTCGTTCATGCGCCGTTCCGATTGCTCAAGCTCCTCCAGCCGCTTGCGCTCGCTCATGTCGCGCGTGACCTTGGCGAAGCCGCGCAGTTCGCGCTTCTCGTCGTAGATGGCCGTGATCGTGACGTTGGCCCAGAACAGCGAGCCGTCCTTGCGCACGCGCCAGCCTTCGTCCTCGATCCGGCCCACCTCGCGGGCCACCACCAGCTCGCGGGCGGGCTTGCCGGCGGCCAGGTCCTCGGCCGGGTAGAACACCGAGAAATGCTTGCCGAGAATCTCGTCGCGGCGGTAGCCCTTGATATAGGAGGCGCCCGAGTTCCAGCTGATGACATGGCCGCCCACGTCGAGCATGAAGATCGCGTAGTCCTTGACGCTCTCCACCAGCATCCGGAACGTTTCCTCGCTCTGGCGTAGCGCCTCGGCGGTGCGGCGCTGCTCGGTCATGTCGCGCGTGACCTTGCCGAATCCCACCAGCTTCCCGCTCTCGTCGTGCAGCGCCGTGATGACCACGTTGGCCCAGAATTGCGTGCCGTCCTTGCGCAGGCGCCAGCCTTCGTCCTCGAAGCGGCCCAGCCGCGCCGCGGCTTCGAGTTCGAGCGCCGGCCAGTTGCGCGCCTTGGCCTCGTCGGTATAGAAGTCGGAGAAATGCCGCCCCAGGATCTCGTCGCGGGTCCAGCCCTTGATGCGCTGGGCGCCCGCGTTCCAGCTCGAAATATGCCCGGTGGCATCGAGCGAGAAGATCGCATAGTCGCTGATCGATTCGACCAGGAGGCGATAGGAGGCGGAGGTCTCGCCGGTCACCGGAGCAGACCCCGGCGAGCGGGCGGCGCTGGACATGTCAAGGCATACAAGGCTGTCTGAAAGTTGCCGGCAAGCATACCCCCGTTCGCGGCAAGTGGCGCATCTGGAGGGTAATGTGTTGCAAATCAGCCGTCCGAAGCGCCTCAGGACAGGGCTCGCCACCCATTCGGAGGTTGACGCGCGATACGTGCCGCCTCGCATACCGTCGGATAAATGCTGACAGACCGGCGGCGGGCCGGTAGGCTAGACTCGTCAGGTTTCACAGTGCGCTCCCGCGCCGGCCACTGCGGCCCGCGCCGGGCTGCCGCCGCCCCCCAGGACGCAAGGAGACGCCCCGCATGTACGCAGAGTCCGCGCTTGACCGCCGCTCCACCGATCCCGCCACGTCGGCGGTGGCCGATCTCCCGGCAGGTTCCGCGAATGGCGTGATGCCCGCGTCCGCGCCGCGCGATCTGCGCCGCGTGCCGATCCATCCCGATTACTGGTATCCGCTGGCGTGGTCGCGCGAGGTCAAGCCTGGCAAGGCCCACGGCGTGACGTTCGCCGGCGATCCGATCGTGATCGTGCGCACCGCCACGGGCAGGATCTTCGCGCTGGAAGACCGCTGCGCGCACCGGCAGGTGCCGCTGCACGCCGGCGTGGTGGACGGCGAATCGATCCGCTGCTGCTACCACGGCTGGACGTACGACTGCTCGGGCCGCTGCATCGACGTGCCGTACCTGGGCAAGGAACGGCTGCCCAACGGCGTGCGCGCCTATCCGTGCGAGGAACGCGCCGGGCTGATTTTCGTGTTTCCGGGCAACCCGGCGCTGGCCGAACAGCGCGCGCTGCCGGAATTCGCCTCGGTGGCCGATCCCAAGTACAAGACCCGCCGCCTCGGCCGCGCGGTGAAGTGCCACTACTCGTTCATGCACGAGAACCTGATGGACATGAACCACCAGTTCCTGCATCGCAAGCAGATGGGCATGATGCGGGCGCGCTCGCTGGGCCGGCGCCGTGGCGAGGGCTATGTGGAGGTGGACTACACGTTCGAGCGCGAGCAGGGCAAGCAGCCCGTGGGCGAGGCGCTGGTGTTCGGCAAGGATGGCGGCCAGAACAACAAGGACGTGATGACGGTGCGCACCGGCTATCCGTACCAGACGCTGCAGATCCGGACGTCCTCGGGCACGCTGGTCATGGACCTGTGGATCGCCTACGTGCCGCTGGACGCGGCCCAGCGCACCAATCGCACCTTCGGCACGCTGTCGATCCGCCGGCCCGGCGTGCCGTTCGCGCTCGACCTGGCCTGGCCGCTGCTGGTCTGGTTCACCGAGCGGATCTTCAAGGAAGACCGCGAAATCGTGGAAATGGAACAGGCCGCCCACGACCGGCAGGGCGAGGACTGGAACCACGAGGTGTTTCCTGTCATCAAGGAGCTGCGCGAGCTGCTGCGCGAATGCGGCGCCCGCACCGTGATTCCGATCCACCCCGTGCAGGGTTGACACTGTCCGGCCCGCGCCGGCCGCGCTCTGGCTTTCAAACTGAAAGCCAGAGCGCGGCATCTGCAGCCAGTACATCCGGTGCGCGGGCTCGGGTTACCATCGCAACCGTCTGAATCTGTGTCCTTGGCTCCCGCCGGAGCCATCCGGGGAGACCGCATGACGATTGGTTCGCAACGGGCGCCAGGCTGGCTGGCGCAACTATCGATGATCCTCGTGGCCGGGCTGGTCTCGGCCTGCACGAGCCTGCCCCAGCGGCCGGAACTGCCGCCCGAGATGGCGCTGCAAGACACCGCCGATACCGCGCTCGCACGCGGCCTCGCGCCCCGGCTGGCCCAGCACCCCGGCGAATCGGTCTTCTACCCGCTGCTGGCCGGCACCGACGCGTTTGCCATGCGCATCGCGCTGGCGCGCACGGCCCAGCGCAGCCTGGATGTCCAGTACTACATCTTCGAGGCCGACAGCACCGGCCTGACCCTGCTGGCCGAGATCATGGCGGCCGCCGACCTTGGCGTGCGGGTGCGCGTGCTGCTCGACGACATCCACTTGGCCGGGCAGGACAAGCCGCTCTCGGCCGTGGACGCCCATCCCAACATCGAGGTGCGGGTCTTCAACCCGTTCGCGAGCCGCAAGATGCGGTTGTTCGAGTACGTGACCGATTTCCGGCGCATCGACCGCCGCATGCACAACAAGTCGATGACCGCCGACAACCAACTGACCATCGTCGGCGGGCGCAACGTGGGCGACGCCTACTACGGCGCGGCCGATACCGATTTCACGGACCTCGACCTGCTGGCCGGCGGACCGGTGGTGCCGCGCGTCTCGGCGGTCTTCGACGACTACTGGAACAGCGCGGCGGCCTATCCACACTCGGCGCTGGCCAGGCCGCTGGAAGGCGACGACGCCGCCACGCAGCAGCAGACGCTGCGCACCTACCTCGACGAACACGCGGTGGCGATGCGCGCCACGCCCTATGGCAAGTCCGTGCTGGAGACTGGCATCGTCCAGTTGCTGGCGCAGGACCGGCTGCCCGACTACTGGGGCCAGGCCACCGTGATTGCCGACCGGGCCGCCAAGGTACTGGCGCCGCCCGACGACGACTCCACGCACGCCATCCCCCAACTGGTGACATTCCTGGAGAGCGCCCGGCACGACCTGACGCTGATCTCGCCGTATTTCGTGCCGCCCGACTCCGCCATGGCGTGGCTGATCGGCATGCAGAAGCGGGGCGTGCAGGTACGGATACTGACCAATTCCTATGGCGCCACCGACGTCTCGGCCGTCCATGCCGGCTACTCGCACCGGCGCCGCGCGCTGCTCGAAGCCGGGGTGATCCTCTACGAGCTGAAGCCCACCGCCTACGCCGAACTGGCCAGGCAGAAGCGCCGCCACGGCCCGGGCGGCAGCAGCCGGGCGAGCCTGCACGCCAAGACCTATATGGTTGACCAGCATCAACTGTTCATCGGCTCCCTGAACCTGGACCCGCGCTCGGCCAGGCTCAACACCGAGATGGGAATCGTGGTCGACAGCAAGGAGCTATGCGCCATGCTGAGCCAGGGCGTGGACGAATCGCTACTCGATGCGGCCTATCAGGTGGTGCTGTCGGAAGACGGGAAATCGCTGCAGTGGGTGACGCGCGAGGGCGGGGTGCTGCGAACCTACGACAGCGAGCCCGACATGAACGCGTGGGACAAGTTCAAGCAGGGGGTGTTGCGGTTGCTGCCGGTGGAGGAGGAGTTGTAGGAGCGTTTGTTTTTTCCGCTACTACTTCCCCAGCAATTCCCTGAACCCTGCCACCAGCCGGTGCATGTCGGCCGCGTGCAGCGCACCCATCGTAGAAATCCTAAAAAGTTGCGACGACAACCCGCCTTGCCCGGCATAGATGACAAAGCCGCGCGCCTTCAGGCCATCGTGCAACTGTTCGTAGCTCACGCCGGCCGGCAGCTTGTACGCGCGGAGCACCACCGACGACTGGGCCGCCGGCCAAAGCGCCTCGATACCCAGTGCGGCCAGTCCCGAGCGCACTTCCTCGGCCAGTGCCGCGTAGCGCTGATGCCGGCCTTGCCAGCCGCCTTCCTCGGCATGCTCGCGCAGCGCCTCGACCAGCGCGTAATAGGCGTGGACCGACGGCGTGAACGGCGTGTTGCGCTGGTCCTGCAGCTTGGCCAGGCGGGCGATGTCGAGGTAGTAGGTCCGGCTGGCGGCGTTGGCCAGCGCGTCGCGGCGGGCGATCACGAACGCCGCGCCGGGCACGCCGTGCAGGCACTTGTTGGCCGTGGCCGCCACCGCGTCGATATTGCCGCCGAAGTCGATCGCCTCGGCGCCGAAGCTGCTCACGGCATCGACCAGCAGCCGCTTGCCATGTTGCTGGCACAGCGCGTCGATGCCCGCGATGTCATTGAGCCGGCCGGTGGTGGTCTCGTGGTGGATCACCGCCACATGGGTGATGGCCGGGTCCGCGCCCAGCGCCGCGTCAAGGCGGGCCAGGTCGGGCGCTTCCATCCACTCGTGCCTGACCACCGCGTGGCCGATACCGTACTGGGCGGCGATCTGGGCAATGCGCTCGCCGTAGACGCCGTTCTGCACGATCAGCAGCTTGCCCTGGGCCGGTACCAGCCCGGCAATCATGCTTTCCAGCGCGGCGGTGCCCGAGCCGGTCATCAGCACGGCCGACCACTGGGCCGGGGCCAGGCCGTACACGCCAAGCAGACGCTCGCGCGCCTCGTCCTGCAGGTCGAAAAACTCGCTCTCGCGGTGGCACAGGTCGGTTTGCAGCAGGCTCTGGCGCACGCGTTCAGACAGCGTGACGGGGCCCGGATTCAGCAGCAGCATGCGGTTCCTCAGTCGTTCAGGCGTGTTGGGTGGTGCCCAGATCGGCGCCGATCTGGCGGGCCAGGCGCGTGCGAACCTGCACGGGCGTGACCGACGGACGCGGCAGGCCGTCCGGCGAGCCGGGGCGGGTGCGCAGGCCGATGAAGCTCGGTCCCGAGGTTGCATCCAGCGCACGGGCCAGTGCGGCGTCGAGCATGTCGAGGTTGTCGCCCTCGATGGCGGACGCGTAGCCGCAGGCTGCCGCTACCGCCGCGAACGACACGTTGTGCGAGACCGTGGCCTGGCCGCCCGTCGAATCGTGCGCGTTGTTGTCCAGCAGCACGTGCGTCAGGTTGGCCGGACCATAGGCGCCGAGCGTGGCAAACACGCCCATGCGCATCAGCGCGGCGCCGTCGCCATCCACGGCCACCACCCTCAGGTCCGGGCGCGCCATGGCGAGGCCCAGCGCGAACGGCGTCAGGCAGCCCATCGAGCCCACCATGTAGAGCTGGTTCGGCCGGTCGTCCAGCGCGTAGAGTTCCCGGCCGCAGAAGCCGGTGGAGGCCAGCACCACCGTCGAGCCGACCGGAGTCTGGGCGATGACGCGCTGCAACGCCTGCTGGCGGCTCGGCAGTTCCTGCGCACCGGCATCCGACACCTGCGGCGTGGCCCGGGGGCGCGCCACCGGAGGCGTCTGGGCCTTGAGCGGGTAGGGCGCGACGCTGCCCTTCTGCATGATCAGCGCGTACGGCCGTCCCGTGGCGTCCATATGGGCCACGGCACGGTCCAGCGCGGGGCCCACGGCATCCGGCTCGGTCGGGAACAGCTCCCATGGGATTTCCATGGTGTCGAGCATGGCCGGCGTGACCGGTCCCATCAGCGCATGCTGCGGTTCGTCCGCCGCGCCGCCGGGCTGGCCGCGCCAGGTAACGATCAGCAACTGGGGCAGCCTGAACGTCCAGGTCAGCGACGTCAGCGGGCTCACGGCATTGCCGAGGCCCGAATTCTGCATCATCGTGATGCCGCGCACGCCGTCGCGTGCGCCTTGCGTCACACCAGCAATGAAGGCGACGGCGTCGCCTTCATTCGCTGCCGAGACGTAGTGCAGCGAATCGTCCTGCACCACGTAGTTGATGAACGGCGTCAGGTACGAGCAGGGCACGCCCGCGTACCACGAGAAGCCGCGCTCGCGCGCGGCTTCCACGAACTGGACCGCCTCGATCATTGGGCCGCCTCGCCGGCGTTGTTGCCCAGCGCGTACGGGGTCTGCGTGTGGGCGAAGTCGCCGGCACGTCGGAAATCGTCCAGATCGTTGACGCCGCGCCAGTGGCCGTGCACGTACTTGACCTCCACCTTTTCGCCGGCCTCGACCAGCGCGTTGAGCAGGTCGGGGAGGTCGAGCTTGTCGAAGTCGGGGCGTTGGCGCAGTTCGCCGAGCAGCGTCTGCAGGCGGGCCAGGCCCGCGCCGCGCACGTTCAGCAGGCCGATCCAGCGGCCGTTGGGCGCGTCGCCGGCCGGCACGTCGTCGGCAATCTTCTTCAGCGTGATGGTCTGGCCGAACAGGTCGCGGTCGTCGCCGGCCGAGCACCAGGCGAAGTCACGCACGCTCTGGTTCGACGGCGCCGAGGCGGACGAATCCACCACCACGCTGAACAGCGCGTCGGTTTCCACGAGGTCGCGCAGGATGTAGCTGCGGAACAGCAGGTCGCCGTAGGCGATCACGGTGTCGGTCTTCAGCGCGCCGGCCGCGCAGGCCAGCGACGCCAGCTCGCCGGTCTCGGCATGGCGTTCGTTACGCACCAGGTTGATGCCGGCCGCGTCGATGGCCTCGGCCTTGTAGCCGCCCACCACCGTGATGTCGTTGATGCCCTGGTTCTTGAAGCCGTCCACCAGCCAGCGCAGCAGCGGCTTGCCGGCCACCGGCAGCATGACCTTGGGCTTGTCCTCGGTCAGCGCTTCCAGGCCCTTGCCGCGGCCCGCGGCCAGCACCACGGCCGAGCCGGGCGCCTGGCCGCCGGTCAGGTAGATCTTCTCGGCGGCCGAGTATTCGTCGGCATCCTGCAGGCGGAAAATCTCGTTGACGGTGGCGATGCGGTCTTCCACGTTGACCAGCGTCTCGTTCTCGTAGATGTCCTTGGCCACGGCCTGCATGCCCGAGGCGGCCACGCGGATCAGGTGGTTGGCCCAGATGATCAGGCTGATGCCAGCCTTGCGGAACACGTCGGTCGGCGTGCTGTAGTACTTGGTGGGCACGATCACCAGCGGGCTGCGGCCGGCCCACTCGCGCGCAAAAGTGACGATTTCGTCAGCCTTCGACAGCTTGCTGTGGATCAGGATGGCATCGGCGCCAGCCTGGCGGTACGCCTCGGCGCGGCGCAGGGCTTCTTCCATGCCCCAGCCGGCGATCAGGGCTTCCACGCGGGCCACGATCGAGAAATCGTCATCGGCCTGCGAATCCTTGCCGGCCTTGATCTTGCCGCAGAACTCGTCCACGTCCGCCAGCGGCTGCTGCTCGCCGCCGATGAAGCTGTTGGTCTTCGGGAAGATCTTGTCCTCGATGCAGACGCCGGCAATGCCGCGCTGTTCGAGCTTGCGCACCAGGCGGCGCATGTTGTTGAAGTTGCCGTAGCCGGTGTCGCCGTCCAGCAGGATCGGCAGGTCGCTGGCGTCGGCCATGAATTCGAGGTTGTCGACTACCTGGGTCCAGCTGGCCTCGTTGTTGTCGCGCACGCCGAACTGGGCCGAGATGGCCAGGCCCGAGGCCCAGATGCCCTTGAAGCCGGCCTCGCGCACGATGCGCGCGGACAGGCCGTTGTGGGCTTCCATGATGAATTCCAGTTCGCTGGACGTCAGCATCTGGCGCAGGCGCGCCGCCCGCGACAGCGGCGTGGCGTTGGACGAGGCAAGCAGGTTCGGGTCGATGGCGTTCATTGGGCGATTCCTACAGGCAGAAGTTGGGGCAGGACTTCTTCAGCGGCGCGTGCGACGTCGCCCGGGAAATCAATCTCGATCCACGGGGCGCCGGTCACATCGGCGGTATCAAAAACGTGCGATTGTTCGAGCAGCAGGTCGCGCACGGCTTCCTCGTGCGGCAGGTTGGCGCGGCCCGAATCGACGTAATCCTTGACGATCCCGGCCAGGCGGCGCGCGCAATCCTCCTTGAAACGGAAGAAGCCGACCGATTCGCCGATGGTGTCGTATTGAAGGTCGGCCATCAGCTGCTTGCGCAGTTCCACGGGCACGCCGTCGCGCAGGCAGAGCTTCACGGGCTCGTCGCCGGCCTCGAAATCGCGGTCGATCAGCAGGCGGTTGGCGGTCTGGCCGGCCACCAGCTTGTTCATGATGCGCTCGTCGTAGAGCACGTCCGCGTCCATCAGCAGCACGTCGCCGCCGCGCGTCATGGCGTCGGCCACGGTATGCACGGTCAGCACGCTGCCCAGGTCGTAGCGCGGGTTGATCACGATTTCCAGGTCGCGGCCCAGCCGGGCCAGCTCGTCCTGTACCTGCTGCGGCTCGAAGCCGAGCGCCAGCACCACTTCGGTCACGCCGGCGGCGTCGAGCAGGCGCAGGTGGCGCTCCAGCAGCGTCATGCCGTCAAAGCGCAGCAGGCACTTCGGAAACTGCTTGCCCTGCTGTTGCTGGAGCCGCAGGCCGAGGCCGGCGGCGAGAATGATTGCGCGCATCGTATTTTTCTCAAAATTTGGGGCAGGCCCCGTCGTTCCCGTCGTTCCCGTCAGTCCGACCCTTGCAGCGCGGCCGTGGCGGCACGCCGGCGCTGGTACTTCCGTTCACTGAAATGCAGGTACACCAGCCCGGGGATGCCGAGCAGCAGTTCGCGCACGCGCTTGGCCAGCGACAGCGCCAGCGCGGCGTCCGGCGGCAGGCCCACGAGCGGCGCCAGCAGCAGGTAGCCGCCTTCCTGCGCGCCGAGCGACCCGGGGATGGCAAAGGCGGCGCCCCGGATGGCCTGGCCGACGCTCTCCAGCAGCAGCGCCTCGTGCCAGCTCACCGGATGCCCCAGGAAATGCATGATCAGCCAGACTTCGCCGGTGCCGGCGAGCCAGCCGAGGAGGTTAAGCCCAAAACTGGCCGCCACCTTTTTCCGATCCCGGTACAGTTCCCGAATCGCACTGTCCACGGCATCGGCCCGCAGCGCCAGCCCGGCCCAGCGGCCGGCACCGGCCACGCCCTCGTCGGCAGACTTGCGCTTGCCGAACAGCTTCTGCCCGATCCGCATCATGCGCCCGAACATGCCGCGCCGCTGCAGCACGCAGAATGCCAGCACGCAGGCGCCCAGCACCACGGTCACGGCGATGATCGGCGTCTGGTAACCGGACAGGTCGCCATTGGCGCCGAACACGATGATACCGAGCAGCGCGAACAGCATCTGCGACAGCGCCTGGGTGGTGGTACTGACGGTGATGGCCGCCGCGGCGTCGCGCATGCGGGCGCCGTGGTGCGACAGGTAGCGCACCATCAGCACCGGCCCGCCGATCTGTCCGGCCGGCAGCAGGCTGTTGACCGATTCGCCGGTCCAGCGCGCCTTGAGCGCGCTGCAGAACGAGCCATGGCGCGTCTTGCGGTCGAGCAGCACGGCAATGGCCCCGGCGTCGAGCATCAGCGGCACCAGGTGGAACGCCGCCACCACGGCCAGCCCCCAGCCGGCCGACATCAGCGTGGTGGTGACCGCGCCAAAACCCTGCCAGGCCAGCAGGCCGACGAACAGCGCCGCGCCGATCGACAGCAGGAGGAAAGCAGCACGACTCACGGCCGGTTACTTCCCGCCCAGCAGGCGCCTGAACACCTGGCGGAAGCCAAAGTACGCCACGGCGTCCTTCATGTTGGAGATGAAGCGCAGCCACGGGCGCATGCCCGGATCGGTCACGTACTCGAAGGTCAGCGAGACGCGGATCTCGTTCGGGCCGGCCGGCGTGATGCGGTGGCGCAGCTTGTCGCCATCGAACAGCACGATGCCGCCCGGCGGGATCTGTACCGAGCCGGGCTCGTCGGCCACGTCCGGATTGCGGGTGTGCAGTTCATAGTCCAGCCGGCAGGACGATTCATCCAGCACACCGATCAATAGCGTGTAGCGGCGGCCGTCGTAATAGGAGGTGTCGTAGTGCCAGCCGATGTGGTCGCCCTGGCGCGTGTAGTAATAGAGCGCGTAGGCGTGGGGGTCACCATCGGGGCAGACCTGCAGCGGGTCGCCGCTGATCTGTTCGAGCCAGCCGATCAGCGCCTTCGAGCGGTACAGCTCGGCGATGAACGGCGCTTTCTCGTCGATCGTGTGGCGGCTGACGCTGCCGCCCTGCTTGTGGCCGGGCAGGTAGTTGCGGTTCAGCCCGGGCTGCAGCGCCCGGGCCAGCGCCACCAGTTGCGCGGTTTCCTCGGGGGCCAGAAAGCGGTCCAGGTACAGGAAGGCGCCCTGGCGCTCGAAGTCGGCGCGCAGCGCCGGGGTGTCGAGCTGGCTGACCACGCGGGCCACGGCCGGGTCGGGACGGCCGTGCGGCGGGGCCGGAACCGGGGCGGGCGGGGCAGCAAAGGGCAGGTCGCTGGTGGCGTGCTCGCTCATGGGAATCTGGGAAATCTCGGGAATCGGGTAACTCGGTCGGTCAGCGTTCCGGGGTGGCCGCCACGGGCCGGCGCATGACGCGCCAGTAATCGACGATGACCAGCACGGCAAACAGCGGCGCGCCAATCGACGCAGCCGTCAGGAACGGGCCGATGCCATTGGTCAGCGTGACCAGCGGCAGCAGGTACAGCACGTCCTCGGTCTCGAAACCGGCCGCCGACGCCTGTTTGGTGCCGCTCTTGCCAACCCGCGATTCTATACGCATGCGCAGGAAGAAGATCAGCGCCACGGCCAGCCCGGCCACCGTGCCGCGCAGCACCGGGCCGAAAGCCGGCCCGAACGCGCCGGCCGCCTCGGCCGTGGTATTGGCGATGGCCAGGCCGAAACCGACGAACAGCAGCACGGTCACCAGCGCATCGGCGGCCAGGTCGTAGAAATGCCCGAGCTTGCTGCCCTTGCCGCTGATCCGGGCCAGTTCGCCATCGGTATGGTCGACAAAATTCGACAGCACCACCAGCAGCGCGCCCCAGTTGGTCCAGGCATAGCCGCCCTGGGCGATGCAGCCGACGCCGGCCACGCCAATCAGCAGGCGCAGCGTGGTCAGGTGGTTCGGGGTGACACGGGTGTTCTTGAGGGGCCGCACCAGATGGCGGGCAAGGCGGGCATCCCAGGTAGCCGGCAGCGGCGGTTCATCCGGGAATTTGGGGGATTTCTGGTTCATCCTTCAACAATCAGGTGGGCGGTCCTGGACACCCCGGCGGGCGCGCCGGCAGGGAATCCGGAGCGCCGGGCGATGCAGAACACTACGCCTGCGACGCGGGAATGACAAGGTCGTGAGAATACGCCCTTTCCCGCACCGCTGCACGCAGGGCGGCCCGCGCGGCGGCGTGGGCGCCACACGGCAGGCCGCCGGTTTTGCTGTCCGGCCACGAACCCGCTTAGACCGCCTGACAAAAGAATTGAATTCCGAACGGCCGGCTGCCGGGGGACGATGGATGCCTCTTCCCCTGACGCACGGCCTTGACCATGGCAATCCTTTCCACCCGATCCGCAATCGCCGCCGCAGCGCTGCTGCTGATGCTCTCCGTTCCCGCGCAGGCCGCCAGCGAGCCGGCCGCGAAGCTGCCGCCCGGCCCCGTGGCCGGTACCAGCCTGCCACAGTCCTACGTGCACAACCTCGCCAAGATGGCCTACATCTGGGGCTGGCCGATGGTCAATATCCACAACCGGCACATGGTGTTCTCCAAGGTGCCCGAGAACGGACTCGGCGATGGCGTGCTGCCGGTGGCGCCGCTGAACCGGCTGACCATGCTGACCGACTACATCCAGCCCGAGGAGCGTGCGGTGGCCACGCCGAACCAGGACGTGGTCTACGGCTTCGGCATCCTGTCGCTGGAGAAAGAGCCCGTCATTTTTCAGGTGCCCGACTTCGGCAACCGCTTCTGGGTCTACCAGCTTGGCGACCAGCGCACCGACACGCTCGGCGGTGCCGGGCGCATGTACGGCACCAAACCCGGCTTCTACATGGTGGTGGGGCCCGACTGGAAGGGCAAGACGCCCAAGGGCGTGCGGGGCGTCTACCGCTCGTCCACCAACATCGCCTACATCATCCCGCGCGCCTTCCTCGACGATACGGCCGAAGACCGCAGGGCCGTGCAACCGGTGGTCAGCCAGATCCTGGCCTACCCGCTCAGCGAGTTCGATGGCCGGATGAAGACCAGGGACTGGTCGAAGATCCCGAAACTCTCCGACCCCGCCGGCGGCAAGCAGGGCAGCGGCGCGGAAACCCAGTGGGTCAAGCCCGAGGCGTTCTTCAAGGAACTGCCCGCCATCATGAAGGAGGTGCCACCGCAGCGGGGCGAGGAGGCGCTGTACGCGTGGTTCCAGTCGCTGCTCGACGCCGCCGCGAAAGACCCCGCCGTGGCCGATACGCTGGCCAAAGCCGCCGTCGAAGCCGACAAGGAGATGATGACCGAAATGCACCGGTATTCCCGCGCGGGCGTGCCGGTGGGCAATGGCTGGGTGGCGCCGATGAACGGCGCGGAGTTCGGCACCGACTATTACAGCCGGGCGGCGGCGGCCAAGGCCAACATCTTCGTCAATCCGCGCCGGGAGTCGGCCTATTACGGCCAGGAGTTCGATGCCGGAAATGCCCGGCTGAACGGCGCCAACGCCTATACGATCACCTTCCCCAAGGGCGGGCTGCCTCCCGTGAACGGTTTCTGGTCGCTCACGCTCTACGACGACGCCCACTTCTTTGCGCCGAACGAGATCAAGCGCTACTCGCTCGGCACCAAGAACAAGGACCTCGTCTACAACCCGGACGGCTCGTTGACGCTCTATGTCCAGAATGCCCGTCCGGCCGCCGGCAAGCTGGCCAACTGGCTGCCGGCCCCCAAGGGCGATTTCGAGCTGTTCATCCGCGCCTACTGGCCCAAGGCCGAGATCCTGCAGAACAACTGGACGCCGCCGCCGGTGCAGAAGGCCAGCGCGAACTGAACGGGGGGTGGCCCGACAGATCGGGCGCGGCAGGCGTTGAATCCTCAACTCGGCGCAATGACGTTCTCGTTACAATCCTGTCATGGCCACCCAAGCAGCACGTAGTGCATCCACCCGACAGGCATTGATCGATGCCGCCACGACCTTGCTGATCGAGCAAGGCTATGCCGCATTTGGCGAAGCCCGCGTCTGCGAGATCGCCGGCATCAGCCGTGGCTCGCTGCGGCACCAGTTTCCGGAAGGGCGCTACGACCTGCTGCCGGCCATGGTGGCCGCGCTGATCGACACCGAGGCCGGCAAGCTGACCGCGCTCGGGCCGATGCCCGCCCGGGTGCGCATGCACCTGATGCTCCATACGCTGGTGCATCGTCGGCAGCGCCACACCTCGCTGGCAATCCTGGAAGTCTGGATGGCCTCGCGCGGCGACGAACGGCTGGCCGAGGCCGTCGGGCCGCTGCTGGCCGCCGTGCCCGAACGCCTGTTCGGGCAGGACCCCAAGGCGCCGCCCGAGCCCGAGTTGCTGGCGCTGCGCCTCGTCCTGCATGGCGCCACGCTGCACAGCTTCGCCGCTGACTACAACGCCAATCGCCTGGCCGATTCGGTGCAATGGCTGATCGACCGCCTCGAACCCCCGCCCGAACTCGCGGCCGTACTCGCCCGCATCGCCGCGATGCAGCGATAGCCCATCACTAAAGTTCTTGCTTAACTGTCCTGCGGCTCTACACTAAAGGACATGCTTAACCATTTCGATCCGAAGCCCGATCCGCTCGACGCCACTTTCCGGGCGCTGGCCGACACCTCGCGCCGCACCATGCTGATCCAGCTCACGCACGGTCCGCAGTCCGTGGCCGAACTGGCCCGGCCGCTGGCGATGTCGCTGCCCGCTGTCATGCAGCATCTGGGCGTGCTGGAACAGGCCGGCCTGGTGACCACCGAGAAGGTGGGTCGCGTGCGCACCTGCCGGATCGCCCCGGCGGCCCTGGACCAAGCCAGTCAGTGGATCAGCGCGCGCCGCCGCGATTGGGAAAGCCAGTTCGATCGCCTTGGCGATTACCTCGAATCGATGAAAAAGGAGGCAACACCCGATGGCAACCCCGACTGATCCCCAGCAGCCCCGTGAATCCCTGACCGTCTCGCGCACGTTCAACGCGCCTCCGGAACTGGTCTTCCGCGCCTGGAGCGCCGCCGAACACCTCAGGAACTGGTTCTCGCCGCACGGCTTCACGATCCCCGAGTGCGAGGTGGAATTCCGCCCCGGCGGCAAGTTCGACCTGCGCATGACATCAGACGATGGCACCTATGACCAGTGGCTGCGCGGCCACTACGTGGAGATCGTCCCGCACAGCCGGCTGGTGCTCGACGTGACCGTCATCACGTTCGAAGGCAAACCGCTGTTCAGCGCACTGACGACGGTCGGGTTTGCACCCGTGAACGGCGGAACGGCGATGACCGTCAACCAGCGCTACACCGCGCTCGACCCGTCGATGGGCGACTTCACGCGCGGCGCCGAGGAAGGCTGGGCGCAGACGCTGGAACGGCTGGAGGCGGAGGTGGGGCGGATGGGGTAGGGCGGGCGGCTACTGGTCGCCCGCGCGAGATGCGCGCGTATAAATGTCGGCTGTCAGCACTTCCATATGGGCGGCGGGCGAGTGTAGCGGGGTGAAACCGAACTTTTCGTAGAGCCCCGCCGCTGTAGACGTGACCAAGGTAAAACGCCGAAGCCCCTGCAGCGATGGATGCGTCATGACGGCATATGAAGCGGATGACATTCCCCGCGACGGTTCAAGCATCTGCGATCGAGGCGATTTCTTCCTGTTCGCGCAGCGTGATGCCAAGCACCACGAGTGCGCTGCGCGCGTCGACCGCAAGGTAGCGATTCGGCAAGACCCCCGGGCCGGCCAAGGCCGCCAGAGCAGCGTCGATCGAGACCTGCAGATCTGGCGAAACGGCTACGACATCATTCCGTCCCGCCTTCAACCGCGCCCTGAAATGCCGCGCCACGATGCCGAGCACCCGCCGGACCGGTTTGCGTGCCGGAGTGGGTAACCCCGGCAGTGCCCGCTGCAGCGCCATCGTGCAATACCCCACCTGCAGTTCACGGAATCCGTCGGAAGCCAGCCGGCCCCCGCTGGCGCCGAGCCTTGGCATCAGTTGGCCGAGCCGGTCGAGCATGCGCGCGCCGGCGCGGGTATGCTCGTCGGCCACGCGCCATGTGGCGGCGCGGGCCAGGTCCTGCCAACCCGCCCGGATCAGCCGCCGGGCGGCGACGTGTGCGCCGAAGGGGCGCGCCAGCGTGGCCCACAGCGGGGCGAACAGCATGGCGGCGGCATTGGCCAGGCTTGTGTTGAACAGGCCCACGAAGTTGGCGTCGTAGACGCTCTGCACGTTGGCGAACGAGGCGGTGTTGACCGACAGCAGCATGGCGATCAACTGGAAGCCGGGCCGGGGCATCAGCAGGCCGATGGCCAGATAGGGCGCGGCGAGCATGCCGGCGAGCATGTCGAAGCTCTGGGCGTGCGGCACCACCAGAAACAGGTAGAACGACGTGATAAGCAGGCAGGCCGCGCTCCAGCGCAGGAACGGCCAGGCCAGCGGCCGGGGTTCGTCGATCGAGGCGAAGAAGCAGCAGGCGATGGCGGCCACGGCCACGGGGCCGCCGCCGTCCTCCCATCCGGAAAAAATCCACAACAGTCCGGCGCCGAAGACCGCCACACCGGCAGATGCCGCCCCGAACAGCAGCATCGCGTGGTCGTGGTGCGGCGCGGGGCCATGGTCAGCGGCGTCAGCTTCGGCAGCGGCGGTGTCGGACCTCGGCGCCGCGATGGCGGGCGGAGGCATCGTACGATCGCCAATTCCGGCCTGCAGCGCGGTGCAGCGGGCCAGCAGGGTTCGGTACTTCGCGTCGAGGTGGCGCGCGGTATCGGCCAGCACGGCCTGGGGAAATGGTGGATCGGCCTGGCGCGATGCCTGCCGCACCGTTGCCAGCGCGGACAGTACCGGCGTCAGCCCGAACATTGCCGTCCGCAGCGCGCTGGCATGGTTCAGGGTGCGTCGGGTTTCCGTGTCGAATGACAACTGGACGATCAACTGGTCGAGCGCCAGCATGTCCGCGGCCAGCCGGTGCCGGCTGATGGTGGCATGGGCGTCGCCGCTGGCGATATCGGAGGCCCAGTCCGCCGCGTCGGCGAGCCAGAGCCGGGCCCGGTCGCGCAGCGCCGGCGCCACGCGGGCGGGAAACACCACGGCATGCACCAGCGCGGCACAGACGATGCCGATCCCGATTTCCTCGACGCGGGCCACCGCGATGTCGAAAATCTCGCCCGGATGCATCACGGCCGGCAGCGCGACGATGGGCAGCGTATAGGCCGCCAGCAGGAACACATAGCTGCGCGGCGAGCGCTGCAGCAGCGACAGGTACACCAGCCCTACGATCCACAACGCGATGGCCCCCGTCAGCACGATCGGCATGTTGACCAGTTGCGGCACGGTCAGCACCGCAGCCGAGGCGCCCAGCACCGTGCCGGCCACCCGGTAGGCGGCTTTCGAGCGCGTGGCGCCGGTCAGCGGGTTCGACACGAAGTAGACCGTGGCCATGGCCCAGAACGGGCGCGGCAGGCCGAAGGACAGGGCGATATAGAGCGCGAGCATCGCGGCGGCGAATGCCTTCAGCGAAAACAGCCACTGTCGGGCATGCGGCCAGCTAGCCATATCGGTGTTCGCCGGTCACTCCGGCGGTATGGGGGCGGGGATCGCCAGTGTAAGCGGCGCGCCGGCATTCCCTCCATGATTTAAAATTCCGCATCTCAGTCGGAATATTCATGGAGAAACGACGATGCCGATCGATATCCGGGCGCTGCGCTACTTTGTCGAGACCGCGCGCCTGAAAAGCTTCACGCAGGCGGCGGCGTCGCTCTACGTCACGCAGTCGACCATCAGCAAGATGGTCCGGCAGCTTGAGGACGAGGTGGGCCAGCCGCTGCTGATCCGGGAGGGGAAGTCGGTGCGGCTGACCGATGTCGGCAAGGTGGTCTACGACCGGGGGCAGGAGGCGCTGGGCGTGGTGCACCGGCTGACGCTGGAGGTGGCGGATCTGTCATCGCTCGGCCGGGGGCAACTGACCGTGGGGATACCGCCCATGGTCAACCTGTTCTTCTCGCCGGCGGTCAGCGTGTTCCGCAAGCGGTATCCGAACCTGCAGTTGACGCTGTCCGAGCATGGCGGGCAGGTGGTGGAGCAGCAGGTAGCCAGCGGAGAGCTGGAGGTGGGTGCCACGGTGCTGCCCGGCGATTCCGGGCTGGCGCTGGAAACGCGTCCTTTCGCCAAATACCCGATCTGGGCAGTCGGCCCGCACCGCGCCAGGTGGGCCAGCGGGCGGACTGTCACGCTCGAGGCGCTGCGCAACGAACCGCTGGTGTTGCTGACCGAGGAGTTCTCGCTGACACGCAAGCTGCGCCAGGCATTTCTGGCGGCGCGGATCGAGCCGCAGGTGGTGGCGCAGAGCGGCCACTGGGATTTTCTGGCGGCGATGGCGGCGGCGGGGCTGGGCACGACGTTCCTGCCCGAACCGCTGCTGTCACGGCTGGAAACGCGCGACAAGCTCTCGGTGGCCCGCCTGGCCGAGCCGACCATGGATTGGTCGCTGGCGCATATCTGGTCGCCGGGCAGGTATCTGTCGCACGCGGCGCGGGCGTGGTTGGAGGTTTGCGAGGAGGTGATGGGGTAGGGTTTTGCTCGCTGCAAGCCTTACCGCGCCCGCAGCGCATCCACGATATTCAGCCGCGACGCCCGCAGCGCGGGCAGGAAGCCGCCGATCAAGCCCATCGCCATCGAGAAACCTAAGGTTTTTACGATGATCCCGGGCGTCAGCACGAACTGGAACGACAGGTCGGCGAAGGTCTGGAAGTTGGTCGTGGAGAACGACGCAAACTGCATCAGCGCGGCGCACAGCAGGCCGGCGATGCCGCCCACCAGCCCCAGCAGCACGGCTTCGATCAGGAAGGCCATCAGCACGTTGGTGCGCTGGAAGCCCAGCGCGCGCAGCGTGCCGATCTCGCCGACACGGTTGGCCACCGAGGCATACATCGTGATCATGGCGCCAATCATCGCGGCCACCGAGAAGATCGTGGTCAGCGTCAGCCCGAGGATATTGATGAAGGTGGACAGCGCGCGCGACTGGTCGCTGTAGAACTGCTGTTCGCGCTTGGCCTCGTTGGCCAGGCGCGGGTCCACGTCGATGTCGGCGCGGAACCGGTCGAAGCCGTCCACATTGCCGAGCCGCACCACCATCGACGAATAGCTCGTGCGCCGGAACGACTGCATCAACTGGTCGATATCGCCCCAGACTTCGGAGTCGAAGCCGCTGCCCCCGGCGTCGAAATGGCCCACCACGGTCCAGTCGCGCTGGGCAAAGCGCAGCCGGTCGCCGATCCGCACATTGCCGTAGCCGCGCGCGATGCTGCTGCCGACAATGATTTCCGACGATCCGGGGCGGAACACGCGCCCCTCGGTCAGCCGGATCTGCGGCCGCATCGATACGCCGAGCGGCGAAACGCCGCGGATGATCACGTTCGACGGCGTGGTGTAGCCGGTCTTGGTCAGCGAGATCAGCACCACGGCCTCGCGCGAGGCCATCGGGCGGCCTTCCGGGGTCAGCGCCACGGCCGGGTGCATTTCCAGCGCGGCCGCCTGATCGCGCGAAATCGCGCTCTGGATCTCGGTTTCGGCGCCTTTCCGGATGATGACAACGTTGTCGCGCTCGCCCGTGGTCACCAGCGTCTGCTTCAGGCCCGCGTCGAGCATCAGCATCGTGGCGAACACGAAGACCACCAGCGCCAGCCCCCCGGCGGTCAGCGCCGTGGTCAGGCGGCGCGCCCAGACGTTGCGGGCAATGTAGTGGAGCGGGATGACCATGGGCGGTTTGACGTTTTGTCCGGTCAGCCGATGGCCCGCAGGCCCTCGACGATGCGCACGCGGGCGGCCTGCACCGCCGGCACGATCGCGGCGGCCATGCCCACCACCAGCGCGCAGGCGGCCTGCATCGCCATGGTGTCGTGCGAGACCGTGAAGACCGGGAACACCCCGCCCACGGCCTGCTTGAAGAAGCTCGCCGCAGGTGGCGTCAGCAGCATCCCGATGGCCCCGCCCACCAGGCTGATGATCATCGATTCGCCAAAAACCAGCAGCGCCAGGAAGCCCCAGCCGAAGCCGAGCGCCTTGAGCGTGGCGTACTCGGTGATGCGTTCGCGGGCGCTCATCGCCATCGCGTTCGCCATCACGGCCATCACGATCACGATCACCACGTACGACACCACGCGGATGGCCGCGATGATCTGGTTCGACATCGCCACGAAGCCGAGCTGGAAAGCCTGTTCGGTTTCAGTCAGCGTCTCGGCCAGCGAGTTCTTGAAGACGTTGTCCACGGCGCGCGAGATGGCAGCGCCGTTGTCGGGGTTGTCGATGCCCACCACGAACACGCCCACCTGGTCGGCCTGCCGCGCGGTCTTCTTGCGCACGGTTTCATTGAGGTAATCCCAGTGGAATACCATCTGGCGCGTGATCGTGGTCTCGTCACGGCCCTCGATGATGCCGCGCACCACGAAATCCCAGGTGCCCGGGTAGATCGTGCCCTTGATCGGGATTACGTCGCCCACCTTGAAGCCGTACGAATCGGCCAGTTGCCGGCCCACCAGCGCGCCGCGCCGGTCGCGCTGGTAGTCGGCGCGTTGTTCCGGGCTGACGATGAACTCGGGGTAGAGATCGAGATAGTTGTCCGATACGGCAAATTGCGCGAAGAAGTTCTTGGGATCGCGGTAGATGCCGCCAAACCAGTTCGAGCGGGCCACCTGCGTCACGCCGTCCACGCCCTTGATCCGGTACTCGTAGTTCAGCGGCAGCGCAAAGGTCAGCGAAATCGCGTTGCGCGTGACCAGCCTGGCATTCGACGCGGCCGAGGCGCCGGCATACCAGGCATCGACCACCGTCTGCAGCAGCCCATAAGCCAGCACGGCGATCACGAGCCCGAGCACGGTCAGCGCCGTGCGCAGCTTGTGGCGCATGGCATTGCGGGCGATCAGCCTGGGCAGGTACATGTTGCCGGCTCCCCGTGGTCAGCCCTGCGGCCGGGGTTGGCGGCGCTCGGTCTGCAGCAGTTCGCCTTTTTCGAGGTGGACCAGCGACCTGGCGGCCTCGGCGGCGTGGGCATCGTGGGTGACCATGATGATGGTCTTGCCGACCTCGGCGTTGAGCCGCTGCAGCATCGCCAGGATCTCGGTGGCCGAGGTGCGGTCGAGATCGCCGGTGGGTTCGTCGGCCACGATCAGCGTCGGGTCGGTGATCAGCGCCCGGGCGATGGCCACGCGCTGCTGCTGGCCGCCAGACAATTCGGACGGGTAGTGGTCCATGCGGTCGGCCAGGTTGACCATGCCGAGCACCATTTCCACGCGCTCGCGCCGTTCGGCGCGCGACAGGCGCGTCAGCATCAGCGGCAGTTCCACGTTCTCGTAGGCGGTCAGCACCGGCATCAGGTTGTAGAACTGGAAGATGAAGCCCACGTGCGCGGCGCGCCAGTCGGCCAGCGACGCCTCGGGCAACTCCGAGATATCGACGCCGCCCACCAGCAACTGGCCGCTGTCCGGCCGGTCGATGCCGGCGATCAGGTTCAGCAGCGTGCTTTTGCCCGAGCCGGACGGCCCCATCAGCGCGATGAAGTCGCCCTCGGCAATCTCCAGCGAAATGTCGGACAGCACCGGCACGGTCTGCGCACCGCGCTGGTAGGACTTGGCAAGGTGCCGGATCGAGACCAGCGGCGGGGCGGCGGCGGTGGGAGCGGCTTCGGCCATGGCTGGTTCTTCCGCTTACTTCTTTGCCACGGTGACGCCGGCGCCGTCGGCCAGCTTGTCGCCGGGGGCCAGCACCACGATATCGCCTGCCTTCACGCCCTGCACGGTCACGAGGTCGCCGATTTTCTCGCCACGCGTGACCGGCACCTGGCGGGCCTTGCTGTCAGCCACCACGAACACCACGGTCTTGCCGTCGCGCTCGACCACGGCCGAGGGCTGCACCGCCGTGCGGGCCTTGTTGTCCTCGGCGGGCACGGGTCTGGACAGGAATGCGATCTTGGCGCTCATGTCGGGCAGCACGCGGGCGTCGCGCTCGACAAAGCGCACCTTGACCAGCACGGTGGCCTTGGAGCGGTCCACGGTCGGCACGATGCGCGAGACGCGCCCGGCCATGCGCAGGTTCGGCAGCGCGTCGAGCAGGATCTCGCAGGGCTGCTCGACGGCGATCTTCGCGATGTTCGATTCGGCGACATCGGCCTCGACTTCCAGCGTTTCCATGTCGGCAATCGTCACGATGGCGCCCTTGGTGTCGGCGGCGGCCGAGAACGGCGTGATGTTGTCGCCCACGTTGGCATGGCGCACCAGCACCACGCCGTCGAACGGGGCGCGGATCACGGTCTGTTCGACCGATACCTCGGCCGCGCGGGCGTTGGCCTTGGCCGACGTGATCGATGCCTGCGCATTGCCGATCGACGCCCGCGCCTTGTTGAAGCGGGCCACGTCGGAGTCGTATTGCTGTTTCGAGATCGCCTTGGGCTCCAGCAGCAGCTCGGAGCGCTTCAGGTTGACCTCGGCATCGCGCAGTTCGGCCTGCTGGAGCTGCAGGTTGGCCTCGGCCACCTGCACCTGGGCCCGCGCCTGGGCGGCGGAGGCTTCCACGTCGCGGCTTTCCACGCGGGCGATGATCTCGTCCTTCCTGACGCGCGAGCCTTCGAGCACGCCGAGCCATTCGAGCCGGCCCTGGGCCTTCGACGCCACGGCGGCCTTGCGCTGCGGCACCACATAGCCCGTGGCGTTCAGCAGCGTGTAGTTCTGGGAGGGGTAGGCGGCGGTGACCGTGGTGGTTTCCACGGCCTGCGGGCCGGCCAGGCGGGCGCCAACCGCGAGCACGGCCAGCAGTATCAGCGCGATGACCGCGTAACGGACCCAGCGGCGACGCCGGCGCGGGGCCGGCGCCATGGCGCTGCGGTCGATTTTGAGCTTGCTCAGGTCTTGGTCAGCCAATTTGGAACCCTGGGAACCGTGTCGGGGAGTCAATGCCGGGGTCGGGACAGACCCCGGCATGCCGCAAAAGGCTCCCAGTATAGCGGCGCGCCGGACCGCGCGGCGCCCACGGCGGCGTTACAGCAGCTTGCCCGGATTCATGATGCCGCGCGGGTCGAACACCTGCTTGATCGCCTGCATCAGCCGCAGTTCGAGCGGGTCCTTGAGGGCCAGGAAGGCGTCGCGCTTGAGCTGGCCGATGCCATGCTCGGCGCTGATGCTGCCGTTGTAGCGCGCCACTTCCGCCATGACCTCGTCGCTGACCGGCTTGCCTTCGCCGAGCGCCCATTTCGGGTCGGCGCCGAGCGGGCGCGACAGGTTGTAGTGCAGGTTGCCGTCCCCGAAATGGCCGAAGATGAACGGCCGGATGCCGGGATGCCCCGCTTCGAGCCGCGCCTGCATCGACGCCATGAAGGCCGGGATGCTCTCGATCGGCAGCGAGACATCATGCTTCAGGTGCAGGCCGTCCATGCGCTGCGCCTCGGAGATTTCCTCGCGCAGCCGCCACAGGCCCTGCAACTGGGCCAGCGAGGCCGAGACGGCGGCGTCCAGGCACAGGCCCTGTTCCAGCGCCTCGCCAATCACCGATTCCAGCAGCGCGTTGAGCACGTCTTCCGAGGCGGTATCGGCGATCTCCAGCAGCACATAGGCCGGATGGCGGTCGGGGAAGGGCGCCTGGACGTTTTCGGCGTGGGTCAGCACCAGTTCCAGGCAGTCGCCGGTAAAGAACTCGTAGGCTTGCAGCCGCGCGCCGCAGCGGGCGAACAGCAGCGAGTACAACTGCAGCGCCTGCTGCGACGACTCCACGGCGGCCAGCACCACGGCGCGCGAATCGGCGCGCGGCGACAGGCGCAGCGCGGCGGCCGTGATGATGCCAAGCGTGCCTTCGGAACCGATCAGCAACTGCTTCAGGTCATAGCCGGTGTTGTCCTTGCGCAGCGTGCGCAGGCCGTGGAAGACCTCGCCGTTCGGCAGCACCGCTTCCACGCCGAGCACCAGTTCACGCGTCATGCCGTAGCGCACCACGTTGACGCCACCGGCATTGGTGGCCAGGTTGCCCCCGATCTGGCACGAGTCCTCGGCCGCCAGCGACAGCGGAAACAGCCGGTCGTGCTCTTCGGCGGCGCGGCGCAGGTTGCCCAGGATGCAGCCGGCTTCCACGACCATCGTGTTGGCGATGGTGTCGATCGAGCGGATCTTGTCCATGCGGTCGAGGCTCAGCACCACGTTGGCCGGGCTGCCATCGGGCGCCGCGCCGCCGCACAGGCCGGTATTGCCGCCGCGCGGCACCACGGGTACGCCCGCCCGCTGGCACAGCGCCAGCGCCTGCGATACCTGTTCGGTCGTGCGCGGGCGCACCACGGCCTGGGCCTGGCCCTTGTACAGGCCGCGCCAGTCGGACAGGAACGGCGCCACGGCCTCGGGGGCGGTGGCCACGACATCGGGTCCAAGGGCTTCGGTCAGGCGCTGGGCAAAATTCGTATCGGACATGGTCGGCAACGTGGTCGGCAAGATTTAAGGAAATTCTGATTCGGGGAAGGGCGGATGCGTCAGGCGGCGCGCAGCTTGAGGCCCAGGCGATGGGCCGCATTGCGCAGATGCTGGCCGGCCTGCTGGCGCGCCAGATAGGCATCGCGCGAGCGAATGGCGTGGAAGATGGCCATGTGTTCGCCGTGCACCTGGCGCGGCAGGCCCGGATGCTGGCTCGAATTGACCCGGGCCGTCTGCACCGCATGGTGCAGTTGCAGATTCATGTACTGCAGCAACTGCAGGTAATAGGGATTGTGCGTGGCGGTGGCCACGGCCACGTGGAACTGGATATCGGACTCCACGCCGCGCTCGGGGTCGTCCAGGTGCGCCGCCAGTTCGTCGAGCAGCGCGGCCATGCGCATGACGTCGTCGTCGGTGCGGTGCCGGGCCGCCATGCCCGCCGCCGCGCTTTCCAGGTCGATGCGCAGTTCGAAGATCGCGGCCAGATCGGCGGCGTCGGTGCCACCGGCCAGCCGGAAGCCGTTGTCGCTGACGCGCGACCGCACGGTGCTGCCCAGCCCCTGCCGGCTCTCGATCATTCCCTGCGAACGCAGATGCTCCGTGGCTTCGCGGATCACGGCCGCGCTGACCCCGAACCGTTCACACAATTGCTTGCCCGTGGGCAGCCGCGCGCCGACAGGGAACGTCCCATCGGCGATCTCCGCCCGGAGTTGCTGGGTGACCCGCTCGGTCAGCGTGGTTGGCCTTGGCTGCATGGCGGCAAGTGTAGGAGTCTTCTGGTTATATGAAAACCAGGGGTTAACACTTAGTCTCGCTCAGAGCTTGCCTTCGAGCGACTTCCTTTCGCTCCACATTTCCTGCACGAACGGGTCGGTGACGCCGTACAGCCCGTGGCCCTTGCGCATGATCAGATTGCTGGCCATCAGCTCATTGACCAGTGGCTGGGCTTCCTCGACCTTGACCTCGCGGCCCAGCGCGCGGGAGTAGCCCGCGGCGGCTTCGGCCGAGAACAGCCCTCGCGCGTCGCCCTCGGCCGAGGCAATCCGGTCGAAGATCGCCGTGGCCAGCCCGCCGAGCTGCTCCAGTTTCACGAGTTCGAGGTCGGCCGCCGCCGAACGCAGCGTATTGGCGATGACTGGCAGGTGTTCGTCAGGGTTGCTGCCCGGCGGCAGGTGGAAATGCAATTGCCGCAGGGCGCGGATCATTTCCTCGGGCCGGTTGCCGAGTGTCTGGAACGCCTTCATGGCGACCTCGGGGGACGGCAGCGCCGTCACGCCCTCGGCAGCCAGCCGTTCCAGCAGGTGGTCCACGTAGGGCTTGCCGAGCACGGGATAGGCCACCGACGTGGCGCCCGTGAACGCCTGGTTGCGGCGGGCGGTCAGTTCGCCCACGAGGGCGCGGTGCGAGCCCGTGCCGACGAACAGGAAATGGCCGGGCGTGTCGGGGCGCGGGTTGATCGCGTCACGGGCGGCCTTCAGCGCCAGCAGCATCTGATTGCCTTCGTCCGAGGTAATCGCGTGCTGTACCTCATCGACGATCAGCACCACATCGGTCCGGGCCTGGTCCACCACCTCGCCCAGTGCCTGCGCCAGCGTGGCACCGCCGGGCTCGCCCAGGCTGTCGAGCTTGAAGCCGAACTTGAAACCGAGCGCGCTGACGTCGGCACCGGTCAGCCGCCGCAGCCGGCGCGTCACCGCGCTGCCCGGCGATTCCAGATCGGCCAGCGCCTTTTTCACGGCGGCCAGGATCAGCGTGGAAGGGCTGCGCTGGGTATCGCTCCAGAGATCCACGTAGATCACGAGCGCCCCCAGTTCTTCGAGCGCCGGGATCAGGTCGTTCAGCACGAACGTGGTCTTGCCGATGCGGCGCAGCCCGGACAGGAACAGCCCTGAACGCAGCCCCTCGTCGAGCACGCCGGGGTGGAGCAGTTGGCGCGCCATCTGGCGGGCGAGGTCGGGGCGGCGGTAGATGTCGCTCATGGGCGGCTTTAGGCTGAATTATTGGATTCCAATAATTATAGGGAATCCATAAAACACGGTAAAAGTTTTTATGAGGATTTCAGTTCACTTTTCGGGAAGATCGCTGCATGGTCAAGGCGCGTTGGGCAGGGCACAATGCGGTTCCTCTGCCCCCACTCTCCGCAAGTCCGCCATGAATATCTCGCCCGCCATTCCCATCCTGCGCATCTTCTCGGTCGACAAGGCGCGCGAGTTCTACTTCGACTTCCTGGGCTTCAGGCTGGATTGGGAGCACACGTTTGGCGACAACTTTCCGCTCTACATGCAGATCTCGCGCTCGGGGCTGACGCTGCACCTGACCGAGCACTTCGGCGACGCCACGCCGGGCTCGGCCGTCTATATCCCGATTGACGATGCCCACGCGCTGCAGAAAGAGCTGATCGCCAAGGATTACCGTCACGCCAAGCCCGGCGTGGTCGAGGAGGACTGGGCGCGCCAGGTCAGGCTGACCGATCCGTTCGGCAACCGGCTGGTGTTCTCGGAGAGCAAGGAGTGAGGCGCGCCATCGCGGCACTGATGGCCGGCGCCGGCCTTGGCCCTCCAGCGCTGCCGGCGCTTGCGGCGCCTGCGGGCGACCCGGTGGCGGCTGCCGTCGAGGCTGCCATTCGGCCGCTGATGGCCGAGCACAAGGTGCCGGGCATGGCCGTGGCGGTGACCATGGCCGGGCACGCCCGCGTGTTCAACTTCGGGGTGGCATCGAAGGCGTCGGGGCGGCCGGTCACCGACGCCACGATCTTCGAGATCGGCTCGGTCAGCAAGACGTTTACCGCCACGCTCGGCGCCTATGCACAGGCGCGCGGCGCACTGTCACTCGACGACAAGGCGCCGAAATACCTTCCCGCGCTGTCGGGCAGCGCGTTCGATGCGATCAGCCTGCTTGAACTGGGCACCTACACGGCCGGCGGCCTGCCGCTGCAGGCGCCGGCGGAGGCGGGCAATCTTTCCGGCATGACCGACTGGCTGCGCCGCTGGCGGCCCGATGCTTTGCCGGGCACGCAGCGGCGCTACTCGAACGTCAGCATCGGTCTGTTCGGCCATCTGGCCGCGCAGGCCATGGGCGAGCCGTTCGAGCGGATCATGACCCAGCGCATCATCGGCGGGCTGGGCTTGCGCCATACCTGGCTGCAGGTGCCCGCCGCGCGTCAGGGCGACTACGCCTGGGGATATGGCAAGGATGGCAAACCGGTGCGCGTGACGCCCGGGGTGTTCGACGCCCAGGCCTACGGCATCAAGACCACGGCGGCGGACATGATCCGTTTCGTGGCACTGAACATCGACGGCAGCACGCTGCGCGACCCGGCTTTGCGCCAGGCACTCGACACCACCCACACGGGCTACTTCCGGCTTGGCGGCATGACGCAGGGTTTGGGCTGGGAGCGCTATGGCTGGCCAGTGGCACTGGCCGACCTGCAGGCCGGCAACGACGCGGGCATCGTGCTCGGCGCGCATCCGGTGCAGCGGCTGGCGCCGCCGCAACCGGCGCCGGCGGACGTGCTGATCAACAAGACCGGCTCGACCAACGGGTTTGGCACCTATGTGGCCTTCGTGCCGGCCCGCCGGATTGGCGTGGTGCTGCTGGCCAACCGCAACCTGCCCGTGCCGGCCCGCATCGACGCGGCGTGGCGCATCCTGCAGGCACTGGACCGCGTGCCGGCGCAGTAGCCGCCGGCGCGCTACAGCGGAATTCCCATCAGCATCACGGTGGCCGTGGTGCGGCTCACGCCGATCACGCGCCGCCAGAGATCGCCAGCCACGCGGGATACGGCCCGGATCGGGCGGAAGTTGCCGGCCACGCGCTGGAGCTTGCGCACCACGCGCATCGGCAGGCGGACCGCGCGTGGCACCTCGTTGCGGCAGAAGGCCACCTTGCGCACGTAGTCGTCCACCTCCCAGTACCACGATGTGCCTTGCGGAAAATAGCCCACGTCGCCCACGCCGAGCGTGTGGCTGACCCCCTGGCTGTCGGTCACCCGCACACTGCCTTCGAGTACCACCACCACCTCGTCGATGTCGTAGTGCCATTCGAAGGCGCTGCGCGTGCAATCCCAGACCATGGTCCAGGCGAAGCCGTCCACGGTGGACGAATGGAGGTTGCAACGTGTGGTGGGGGTGCCGCTACGCACCCAGGAAGCTTCGATCGGACTCGGCGAATCGGGCCAGGCCCGGATGCTGCCGAAGGTGCCGGCGTGGCGCAGGTGTTCCGGGAGGTCTCCCATGACTGTCGTCTCCGCTTGGTTGGCTGTGACAGCGATGTTTCCGGAATGTGCCGCCCGATAATATGCGGAAGCGAACAAAAGCGGCATTCGTGTGAAAACCGCGGCAAAAAAAGAACCCGCCTGGCGGTAGGTCAGGCGGGCTGCAGGGGGAGGTGTTGAAACAGGACGGGTCAAGGTCCTGCGATGCATCCTAGAGTGCGGCGCAGCACGAGGCTGTAGGAGTTTGTCTGATTTTGCATTTCTAGCATTTTTGGCGCAGGTTTGGCGGTGATTTGTGGCTCGTTTTTTGTAGTTTCTCCCTTCCCGCGCATGCGGAAGCAAAGGGCAAGAGGAAGGGGCGGTACAAATTGCGAGGGTGAGTCAGGCAGCGCGCCCCTTGCCCTCACCCCCGGCCCCGCTCCCGCGTTGCGGGAGAGGGGAGCAATCAGTGGTGCCAGCTGGAATTACGCGATACTATGCAACCAGTTGCATATCAGAATATCGCCAAAAACAGAGGAGACGCCATGCACGCCGTACCGAACCTGATTCCCGCCGCCCAGAAAACCCTCGCCATCTGGCACGACCTGCTGGCGCGCAATGCGATGGAAGAACTCGATCCGCTGCTCTCCGACAAGATCGTCTTCCGTTCGCCGGTGGCCCACTCGCCGTATCCGGGGCGCGAGGCGATCAAGCTGGTACTCAAGACGGTGAATACGGTGTTCCGCGATTTCACCTATCACCGGACATTCGCCACCGACGATGGCCGCAGCCTGGTGCTTGAATTCAGCGCCACGATCGATGGCAAGGCGCTCAAGGGCATCGACATGCTGCGTTTCGATGCGGACGGCAGGATCGAGGAATTCGAGGTCATGGTGCGGCCGATGTCGGGCCTGCACGCGCTGGCCGAAGCCATGGGCGCCCGGCTGGGCGGCCAGCAGGCCGTGCTGAAGGGGCAGGGCTGACGCGGCCGCGCTGGCCGGTCAGTCCAGCAGCAGCGAGACCGGCACGGCGGCGGCCACGCCAAGCGCCGTCGCGAGCGGCTTCCTGGCGCAATCGCGCGGGCAATTGGCCGGGCAGACCGCGCGCAGGATGGTTGGCGCCAGGGCCAGGCCCCGGTCGCCCAGCGCGTGGAACTGCCGCACCAGCGCCACGTTCTGGCGCAGATGGGCCTCGGTAAACATCGACGTGACCACCATGCCAGTGGGGCCGGCCTGGCTCAGCGCGAAGTGCATGGCCAGCGCGTGGTCGTCGAGATGGCCCAGCCCCAGCGACTGCACGGCCTGGCGGATTGGCGGGCGGCGCATCGCGCCGTCGATGGCGTCGCCGCCACCCCCGAAGGGCCGCGCCAGGAACACGGGCCGGCCCTCGGCCTGCGGCACCTTGCACAGGGCGTCGAGCACGTTGAGATTGGCTTCGTACAGCAGCGCCTGGGCGCGCAGGGCCGGTGGGCAGGACAACACCGGGTGCCGGTCCACGGCAATGCCCCAGCGGCCGATCTTGCCGTCGCGCCGCGCGTCGTCAAGGCATTGCATCAATTCTTCGCTCAGGTCCTGCTCGCCGGGATCGTGGACCAGATAGTTGTCCAGCCGCTCCACGCCCAACTGGCGCAGCGAGGTCTCCAGGCAGGCCCGGGCGTAGGCCGGCGAGTAATCGCGATGTGACAGCATCTTGCGCGCCGCGGCCCGGGCGATCTGGCGCCCGCCGGGCAGCCGGGACAGCACCGTGCGCGCGGCGGTCTTCGCAAAGCCCAGGCTCGACGTGGCGCGCGGCGGCATGATGCCGAACTTGGTGGTCAGCGTCACGCGGTCCTGCTTGCCGCGCAGGAACTGGCCCAGCAGCATTTCCGCCTCGCCGAAACCATAGGAACGCGCCACGTCGAAATGCGTGATGCCGTTGTCGTAGGCCACTTCGAGCGCCCGCAATGCCTGCGCCCGGCCTACGCGGCCGAGCATCGCTCCACAACCGAAACCGAGACCGCTCATGGGGCGATTCCTCCGGCGGTACGCGCGGCCATGGGCACGTCGGCGAGACGGCCCGGCGCGCCGGAACCGGCGGCGCGCAGGTCGTGCAGCGTTCCGCCGGCACGCAATTGCGCGCCGAGGTGGTCCGCCAGCCGGGCTGACAGTGCCAGGATGGTCAGCGTGGGGTTGGCCTGGCCCGACGAGGGGAACACGGCGCTGCTGGCCACGTAGAGATTGCGCGTGCCGAAGACGCGGCAATCGGTATCGACCACGCCCTCGCGCCAGTCGGCCGCCATGCGCGCGGTGCCGATCTGGTGGAAGCCATCGGACGCGTGCGCCATCACGTGCGCCGGGCGCTCGGCCTCGGGCACCCAGAAATCGAGCTGGCCCGCGCCGGTCTCGCGCAGATGGCGGTCCAGCAGTTGATGGGTACGGACCACCGATTCGGCGTCGGCCTGCTGGTAGCGCAGGTCGATCCTGAGCCGGCGCAGGCCGTGGCGGTCAGTGGTATCGGCCAGGGTTACGCGGCTGTCGGCATGCGGCAGTTGCTCGGCGTGGTAGTGCAGCGCGTAGACGTTGTTGGGGCTCGGCAGGAAGAAGCCGGGCAGCCGGGGCCGGGCCAGGTAGCGGCGATAGATGAATGGCGGCACGAACGTGGCGATCTGCGGCACGGCGCGTATCACGTTGCGCCAGTGCGCGCCGAGGCCGCCGCGGGCATTGGCGGCGGTCACGGCCTTGGCGATGGCTGGCGCGGTCAGCATCCGGTTCAGCCCCGGCGTGCGCAGCGCCAGATAGGCCAGCGACAGCACGCCGTTGCCGTGTGCCGGATCGG
This sequence comes from Cupriavidus agavae, assembly GCF_004217045.1. Classification (GTDB taxonomy): domain Bacteria; phylum Pseudomonadota; class Gammaproteobacteria; order Burkholderiales; family Burkholderiaceae; genus Cupriavidus; species Cupriavidus agavae. The sequence goes on along the minus strand of NZ_SGXM01000001.1, from coordinate 1,287,740 downwards.
CCGGGGGATGATTGTCGAGCCACATCGCCGTGTTGAGCAGCCCCTCGCGGCGCTGCACCTCGGCCGGCACGGTCAGGCGGCGGCGCGCGTAGAAGCCGTCGCGGTCACGCTCGAAGTGGTAGATCGTGCGGCCGGGCTCGGCGTTGAAGCGCACGCTGGCGATCTTGCCCGAGATATGGCCCATGTAGTGCCGGCCGAGCATGTCGCTGCGGTTGCCGAGGCGGTCCTCGCAGCGCGTGTTGGCATCGAGCAGCAGCTGCGTCACGCCGAGGCCGCCGCATGCCAGCACGAAGCGCTCGGCCTCGATGCGCAGCAGGCTGCGGTCGGCGGCGCCTTCTCCGCCCTGGGCTACCACCACGCCGCGCACCTGCTCGGAGTTGGGGTCGAGGTCGATATCGATGCAGGCGGCGTCCAGCAGCAGGCGGACATTGGGATGGTCGCGCAGCGCCTCGGCATAGCGGCGCGCGAAGACCGGTTCGCCGGCCCAGCGCTCCAGATCCGTGGCAATCACATCGCCGGGGCGGAACGAGCCGGTCAGCGGCCGCTGTGCCGTGGGCGCGTCGAGTTCGCCCAGCGTGAAGGCGGGTTGGCCGCAGTTGGCGTAGGTGCAGGCGGTGCGGTACCACGGCGCCACCTCGTCGTAGGAAATCGGCCAGGCGGCGCCGGGCGCGTGGTCGCGCGCCGCAAAGTCGACCGGATCGAACGGGATGCAGCGGCCGCCCCAGAGCCACGATGTACCGCCCAGCGCGCGGCCCACCGCGTCCGACATTGGGGCGTGGCGCAGTCCGTCCACTATCTCGGCCTCGCCGGCGGCCTGCGTGGCCGGTTGCAGCGCGGCGCCGCCCCCTTCCACGAGGATCACGTCGATGCCCAGACGCGCCAGTTCGAGCGTGCAGGCAATGCCGGCCGGTCCTGATCCGATCACGCAGACACGGGTCTGCAGTGTCGCGGCGGGCGACGGGGTGGTCAGTGCCATGGGGGCCTCTCCGGTTGCGCCGTGGGCGGACGGCGTCTTGCAGGCGGTGGGTCCGCAGCGTGCCGTCAGCCGTCGGACCTTTCCGGGGCCCAATGTACGGGGCGGGGCGGGTGCAGTTCCGTACGGTTGCGCACGCATGGATCAGCGGCGCGCGCCAGCCACGCCTCAGAGCGCCAGCGCCACGATGCGGACCGTGGAGTCATCCGGGCAGGGGGCGTCCGAAAATCCGAGCCGCCGGGCCAGCCGGCGCATCGCGCGGTTGCTGGCCAGCACGTAGCCCTCCATCAGTGCCACGCCGGCCTGGCGGGCGTGGGCGATCAGGGTTTCCATCAGCAGCGGAGCCAGTCCCAGCCGGTGCCAGTCATCGAGCAACGTGATGGCGAACTCGCAGGCGTCCCGCCCCCGTATGCCGGTGTAGCGGGCGCCACCCACCAGCAGGTCGCCGGCCACCGCCACGATCACGAAATCCCGTCCGGCCACCGGATGCACGGCATCGTCGAGCAGCGCCTCGGGCAGCGATTTCATGGAACCCATGAAGCGCGTGTAACGGGATTCGTCCGAAAGATGGTCGAAGGCTTCGAGCACGCCGGGCCGGTCGGCCTCGCGGATCTCGCGCAGCAGTACCTGGTGGCCGTCGCGGAGCGTGGCCTGGAAAGGGAGGTCAGTCGCTGGCATGGTTTGGGGGAGGGAGGCGGCGCCTGCTAATGGTAGGCAACCGGCGCCGGAGCCGCCACCTCGGCGCGGGAGCGCGGTATGCTGATGCTCCCGCAAGGAGACAGGACCATGGACAAGACGGCAGGGACCGACCCCGGAGTGTCGCGGCAGATCGACGAGAAAATCGCCACGCTCGGTGACTGGCGCGGCGAGACCCTGGCCCGTGTGCGCAAGGTGGTGCTGGCCGCCGATCCCGGCATCATCGAGGAACTGAAATGGCGCGGTGTGCCGGTCTGGTCACATCACGGCATCCTCTGCACAGGCGAGACCTACAAGACGGCCGTGAAGATGACGTTTGCCAAGGGCGCGTCGTTGCCGGACCCGGCCGGCCTGTTCAATGCCAGCCTCGAAGGCAACACCCGCCGCGCGATCGATTTCCACGAGGGCGACAAGGTCGACGCCAAGGTGGAAAAGGCGCTGACCGCCCTGATCCGCGCCGCCGTGGCGCTCAATGCCGAGAAAAAACGCCGCTGAGCCGGGCCGCCGCTCAGAGCATCGACTTGCCTTGCGCCAGGATTTTTTCGCAGACCTGCTTGGTGATCTCGGCCTTGAGGCCGCCGCCGCTGAGATCGAGCTTGCTGCCGCTGCTGGTGGACAGCATGCCGCGTGAGCCTTCGCCATAGCCAGCGTCGGACGTGCCGCCCGACACCGACCCCAGCAACTTGTCCTTGACCGCTGATGTGGCGTTATCGGCGCTCAGGTAGTTTTTCTTGAGGCAATACTCGATCACTCCCGCCGCGTTGCCGGCCGTGCCCGCGCTGACCGAAGACGGGGACAGGCTGCCGAGCGTGCCGAGGGCACCGGTGGACCCTCCCGAAGTGCCGCCGGGCGCGGATTTCAGCAGATCGCCCAGTTGGGCATGGGCCGTGGCGGCAGCGAGGGCCATGGTCAAGGCAAGTGCGAAGCGGGAAGCGGGCATAAGGGCTCCTTTTCTGGACTTTCCACTATATGCGCCGGCCCTTCGGTTGCCCAAAACTCGCTGAACCCCTATCATTTTGCGCCGCAGCATAGCCTGCGCCTTGCCCCCGATTCATCTGCCGCCTTTGCGCGCGTCTGGAGTTCCACCTTGCAATCCAATGCCTTCCGCCAGGACTGGCTTTCCAATATCCGTGGCGATTGCCTCGCCGGCATCGTCGTGGCGCTGGCGCTGATTCCCGAGGCGCTGGCGTTTGCCGTGATTGCCGGGGTCGATCCGCAGGTGGCGCTATACGCGGCGTTCTCGATTGCCGTGGTCACGTCGATTGCGGGCGGGCGTCCGGGCATGATCTCGGCGGCCACGGGCGCCGTGGCGCTGCTGCTGACGTCGCTGGTCAAGGACCACGGCGTGCAGTACGTCTTCGCCACGGCGGTGCTGGCCGGGCTGCTGCAGATCGGCGCCGGGCTGCTGAAACTGGGCGCGCTGATGCGCTTCGTGTCGCGCTCGGTCGTGACCGGCTTCGTCAACGCGCTGGCGATCCTGATCTTCCTGGCCCAGCTGCCCGAACTGACGCACGCACCGATGGCGGTCTACTGGCTCACCGCCGGCGGGCTGGCCATCATCTACCTGTTGCCGCGCCTTACCAGGGCGGTGCCGTCGCCGCTGGTCTGCATCGTGGTGCTCACCGCCATCGCCATCTACCTCGACCTCCCGGTGCGTACGGTTGGCGACATGGGCGCCTTTCCCGAGCATCTGCCCGTGCCGGCCTTGCCCAGCGTGCCGCTGACCTGGGAAACGCTGCGGATCATCTTCCCGTACGCCATGGCGGTGGCCGTGGTGGGCCTGCTGGAATCGCTGATGACGGCGGCGATCATCGACGATTTCACCGATACCGGCAGCGACAAGAACAAGGAATGCAGGGGCCAGGGCATCGCCAATATCGTGGCTGGCTTCCTGGGCGGGCTGCCCGGTTGCGCGATGATCGGGCAATCGATCATCAATGTGAAATCGGGCGGCCGGGGCCGGCTGTCGAGCTTCGTGGCCGGGGCGCTGCTGCTCGTGCTGGTGGTGTTCCTGGGCCCGTGGGTCAAGCAGATTCCGATGGCCGCGCTGGTGGCCGTGATGATCATGGTGTCGATCAGCACGTTCAGCTGGCAGTCGCTGCGCAATCTCGTCACGCACCCGAAGAGTTCGTCGGTGGTGATGCTGGCAACCGTGGGCATCGTGGTGGCTACCCACAATCTGGCGCTGGGCGTGCTGGTGGGTGTGCTGCTCAGCGCGCTGTTCTTTGCCTCGAAGGTGACCGGCGTGCTGCAGGTGACGTCGGAATCGACGGCCGACGCACGCCGCTACTTCGTGCGCGGCCAGGTGTTCTTCGCCTCGTCCGAGGCACTGGTGGGCGAGTTCGACTTCAGGGAGCCGGTGCGGCAGGTGGTGCTCGACCTGTCCCACGCGCATTTCTGGGACATCACGGCCATCGACGCGCTGGACCGCATCGTCCACAAGTTCCGCCGCAACGGCGTGGCGGTGGAGGTCATCGGCCTGAACCGGGCGAGCGTGACGATGGTGGAGAAGTTCGGCACGCACGACAAGGCGGGAGCGGCGCGGGAGGCGGGGCATTAGAGTACCGCCCTCGGTTTGCTCCCCTCTTCCACTTCGCGGGAGAGGGGAGAAAACATTTCCGCCGCCTTCTCCCGCAAAAACCCGATCAGCGTCACCACTGCCCGCGTCTGGTATCTCGCCGGCATGTACAGCAGGTACATCGTGGTGCGCAGGAACGCCAGTTCCTGCTGCGGCAGCGGCAGCCGCACCAGCGTGCCGGCGCCGAGATCCTGGTCGACCATGTAGCGCGGCACCAGGCCCACGCCAAGACCCTGGAGGATGGCGTCGCGCAGGAAGAAGAAGTTGGCGGACATCAGGCGCGGGCGCAGCAAGGGAAGCCCGGCCATCTCCGGCGCTTCGTCCGGCCCGGACTGGCTGGCGACGCGCAGTTTCTGGCCGGTCAGTTCGGACGTGATCAGCGGCAGCGCCGCGAACCCGGCCAGTGTGGCCGGTACATCGCCCAGTTCGGCCAGCAGGGCCGGCGTGGCGCAGGCCACGTATTCCACGTCGCCCAGACTGCAGGCCACCGCGTTCGACGGTGTCTCGCCCATCACGCGCACCGAGAAGTCCACCGCGCCCTTGATGAGGTCTTCAAGGTCGTTGTCGAAGATCACGTTGAGCGTGATATCGGGATACCGCCGCATGAATTCGAGGAACCACGCCGACATCGTATGTTGGCCAAATCCGCCCGGCACACTGACGCGGACCGTACCGCTGAGCCGCTTGCCGAGTGTCTGGACCGATTCCTGCGCCGCCAGCAACTGGTGGCGGATGGCGCGGCCGTTCTCGTAGAGTTGCCAGCCCAGTTCGGTGGGCTCCAGTTGGCGCGTACTGCGCCGCAACAGTTCGGCGCCAAGCTGGCGCTCGAAGTGATTCAGCCGCTTGCTGACATTGGCCCGGCTCATGCCTAGCTGGCTGGCGGCGCGGCTCAGGTTGCCGGCGTCGATGATGTCCACGAGCAGGGATAGCGCGTTAAGGTCCATTGTCAACCCTGAGTATCCAGATATGGTGAAAACCGGTTGCAATTGTCAAGCATCCGGAACATATCCACAATCACGGTTCACCAGAAACAACCGGACCGCTCCCAGGATCCGCGTGATCGGGGAGACAAACAGCAATGCAACACTCGAATTCCGCCCCAGCGCTGCCTTTGGCCGGCGTGCGGGTACTGGACCTTTCCCGCGTCCTGGCCGGGCCAATGTGCGCGATGGCGCTGGCCGATCTCGGTGCCGACGTCATCAAGGTGGAGCATCCGGCACGCGGCGACGATACCCGCGACTGGGGCGTGCGCATCGGCGCGCGCAATACCTCGTATTTCAACAGTGCCAACCGCAACAAGCGGGCGATCACGCTCGACCTGCAGACCGAGGCCGGCATGAAGCTGGCGCGCGAACTGGCGGCGATCAGCGATGTCGTGATCCAGAACTTCAAGGTGGGCGGCGCCGAGAAACTGGGGCTGGGCTACGAGCAACTCCGCGAGGTCAATCCGCGCCTGGTCTACTGCTCGATTTCCGGCTACGCCCGCTTCACGCCCGAGGCCGGGCGTCCGGGCTACGACCTGGTGGTGCAGGGCGAATCCGGTGTGATGGCCACCAACGGCGAAGCCGGGCAGGGCCCGCTGAAGTTTGGCGTGGCCGCCGTGGACATGTTCACGGGCATGTATTCGGCCCAGGCCATTCTCGCTGCGTTGTACGCGCGGCACACCACGGGCGAGGGCCGCCACGTGCAGATGGCGCTCTACGACTGCGGGCTGATGATTACCTCGTACTACGGCATGGAGGCGCTGCTGAAGGCCGGCGATCCGCCCAAGTTCGGCAACGCACATCCGTCGATCGTGCCGTACGGCGTGTTCGAGGCCGCCGATGGCCCGCTGGTCATCACGGTGGGCAACAATGGCCAGTTCCAGCGTTTCTGCCGCGAGGTCATCGGCCGCCCGGAATGGGCCGAGGACGAGCGTTTTGCCACCAACACGGCACGCTCGGCCCATCGGGACATCCTGCTGGCCGAGGTCCGTCAGGCGCTGGCGCGCTTCACGCGGGCCGAGCTGCTGGCCCGGCTGACCGCCGCGCAGATTCCCTGCGGCGAGGTGTTCGGCATGCTGGAGGCGCTGCAGTCCGAGCGCACCGCGCAGGCCGGGCTGCTGCATCGCTTCGACGACTCCGAGGCCGGCCCGCAGGCCGTGCTGGCCCCGCCGTATGCGCTGGACGGCCAGCGCATGCCGGTGCGCCGCGCGCCGCCGCATCTGGGCGAGCACAACCGCGAGGTATTCGCCGACCTGCTCAGGCTCGATGACGACACCATCGCCGGGCTGCAGGCGCAGGGCGTGATTTAAACGCTACCTATTCAGAATCCACCAGACGATTTCAGATTTCAGCAGGAGACACGACCATGAGCCATTCCACGACCCGCCGCCACATCCTCAAGGCCGGCGCCGCCGCCGCGCTGGCGGCTGTGATGCCCGCCGCCTTCGCCAAGGGCGAGTGGCCCGACAAGTTCATCAAGATGGTGGTGGCCTTCCCGGCCGGTGGTCCCACCGACACGGCCGCGCGCATCGTGGCCCAGAAGCTCTCGGAGAAGCTGGGCCAGCAGGTCATCATCGAGAACAAGCCCGGCGCGTCGGGTTCCATCGGCACGGCCAGCTTCATCAAGAGCCCCGCCGATGGCTACAACCTGTCGATGTTCGGCATGCCCGCGCTGCTGGCGCCGCTGATGTACAAGACCAACGCCTATGACGTGAAGAAGGATTTCACGTCGGTGGCCACCGTCTACGTGCTGCCGATGGCCATCGTGATCAACCCGGCCGTGGTGCCGGGCGTGGAGTCGCTGCCTGACCTGATCCGCTTCGCGAAGGCCAGCAAGACGCCGCTGAGCTATACCAGCTCGGGCACCGGCAGTTTTGGCCATCTGGCGATGGAACAGCTCAAGGACCTGGGCCACTTCGACATGCTGCACGTGCCGTACCGTGGCAGCGCACCGGCCGTGGCCGATCTGCTGGGCGGCCAGGTGGGCATCATGTTCGCCGATGTGGTGGCGGCGCTGCCGCATATCCGCGCCGGCAAGCTCAAGGCCATTGCGCTGAGCTCGCCCAACGCCAGGACGCTGCTGCCGAACGTGAAGACGGTGTCGGACCAGGGCTTCCCGGGCTTCGATTTCGACTCGTGGGGTGGCCTGATCGCCCCGCTCGATACGCCGCAGCCGATCGTGGACCGGCTGGCGAAGGAAACGCGCGAGATCATCGCCAACGACAAGGAACTGCAGCAGAAGCTGGTGACGGCCGGCGCCATCGCCTCGTTCCAGGACGGCAAGCAGATGCAGGCGCGCCTGAACAAGGACTATGACCGCTGGAGCGCCATCGTCAAGGCCAAGGGGATCAGCGCGAACTGACGCGCCATCCCCCCGGCGCTCGGGGGAAGGTCAGGCGAGGACTAGCGCAGCAGGTTGGTCTTCGCCAGTTCCACCAGTTCGTCGCCCCGGCCGTTCATGACGGCCTTGAGCGCCCACAGGCTGAACCCCTTGACCTGCTCGGCCTTGATCGAGGGCGGCATCGCCAGTTCCTGCGTGTTGGTCACCACGTCCAGCAGCGCCGGGCCGTCGTGGCGCAGGAAGCTCTCGATGGCATCGGGCAGCAGCAGCGGGTCTTCCACGCGCTGGGCGTGCACGCCGATGGCGCGCGCCATGGCCGCGAAGTCGGGGTTTTCCAGCCGGGTGCCTTCCTCCAGGAAGCCCGACGCCTTCATTTCCAGCGCCACGAAGCCCAGCACGCTGTTGTTGAAGATGATGACCTTCACCGGCAGCCGCTCCTGCACCAGCGTCAGGAAATCGCCCATCATCATCGCAAAACCGCCATCTCCGGACAGGCTGATCACCTGCCGCCCCGGGTACGCGGCCTGGGCGCCGATGGCCTGCGGCAGCGCGTTGGCCATCGAGCCATGCGCCAGCGAGCCGATCATGCGGCGGCGGCCGTTCATCTTCAGGTAGCGCGCGGCCCAGATCGTCGGGGTGCCTACGTCGAACGTGAACACGGCATCGTCGGCGGCGGCGTCGCTGACCAGCTTGGCCAGGTACTGCGGGTGGATCGGCTTGCGGCCGCTGTCGCCGGTGGCCAGTTCGTCCAGCTGCGCACGGGCGCGGTGGTAGTGGCTGACGCTGCTGTCCAGGTGGCTGCGTTCGGACTTGACCGTCAGCAGCGGCTGCAGCGCGTCGAGCGTGGCGCCGACATCGCCCACCAGCCCGAGATCGAGCCGCGTGCGGCGGCCAAGGTTCTCGGGGCGCACGTCGATCTGGATGACCTTCGCGCCGGTGGGATAGAACTGGCGGTAGGGGAAATCGGTGCCGAGCATCACCAGCGTGTCGCATTGCTCCATCGCGTGGTAGCCCGAACTGAACCCGATCAGGCCAGTCATGCCGACATCGTAGGGGTTGTCGTACTCGACGTGCTCCTTGCCGCCCAGTGCATGTACCACCGGCGCCTTGAGCGTCTCGGCCAGCCGCAGCACCTGGTCGTGGCTGCCGGCACAGCCGCGCCCGCACAGCAACGTAGTCTTTTCTCCAGAATTCAGCAGTTCCGCCAGCGATTCGAGCGCGCCGCGATCCGGCACGACCACGGGCTGGGTGATGGCCAGCGATGCCGGGGTGGACAGCAGCGTCGTGGCCGCCTCGCGCAGTGCCACGTCGCCCGGAATCACGATCACGGCCACGCCCCGGCGGCCCACGGCGGTGCGGATGGCGGTTTCCAGCACGCCGGGCAGTTGCTCGACGCTGGTGACCAGTTCGCAATAGTGGCTGCACTCGCGGAACAGCTGGTCCGGGTGCGTTTCCTGGAAGTAACCCCGGCCGATCTCGGCACTCGGGATATGGGCGGCGATAGCCAGCACCGGCACGCGCGAGCGGTGCGCGTCGAACAGGCCGTTGATCAGGTGCAGGTTGCCCGGTCCGCAACTGCCCGCGCATACCGCCAGCTCGCCGGTCAGGGCGGCCTCGGCGCCGGCCGCGAAGGCGGCAGCTTCCTCATGGCGGGTGTGAACCCAGGCGATGTCGCCACGGGTACGCAGCGATTCGGTCAGGCCGTTCAGGCTGTCGCCCACCACGCCGTAGATGCGCCTGACTCCTACGTTGTAGAGCGTTTCGGTAATCAGGTCCGCTGCAATCGTCTTGCCCATGGCGCTGCTCCTTTTGTCGGTGTGGTGGCGTAAACCATAGTCTTTTGCCACCACATCCGCTTGAAGGATCGCGCCATGGGCTTCCGAATCGCACGGACCCGGATCACATCGGGGCCTGGAGCCTTGCCGGGCTTACAGCTGGCCCATCGCCGGGTCGGTCACCGAATCCCGGCCCGTTTCCACGCGGCCCGCAAAGCGGCGGTAGAACGTGGGATCGCTGCTGCTGGTCACGGCGAAGTCGTACCAGCTTCCGCTGGCTTCGAGCGACCAGTTCAGCGTCTGGGTGGCGCCGGCGGCCACGGTGGCTTCCCACGGGCCGTCGGTGCGGTACGCCAGCGGCGTGATGCGGAAAGTGCCCGAGCCGGCGCCGAGGTTCATCAGGTCGACATAGACGTCGCCCTTGGTGATCTCGTAGCAGACGCGGATTTCCGGGTTGGGCGTGGCGGTGCCGAGCACGCGGGTATCGCCCCGGAAGTGGCGGTGGAAGCCGTTGGGGCCGAGGACCCAGAGGTCGTACTGGCCGGCGTCGGCCGACGCGGTGGTCCAGGTGTCAGACAGCGTCTTGCCGGCCTCGACCACGTAGCGGCGCGGCACGCTGTCGATGTCCTTGCGGTTGTAGACGTGGAACACGGCGGCCTGCTGGCCCGAGTTGGCGAACAGCAGTTGCACCGTGCCGTTGGCGGCCACGCGGGCGCTGGTGTGCAGCTCGTAGGGCAGGGCGCGCGACGGGCTGGTGCCGGCTTCCTGCTGTGGCAGCTGGGCGGTGGTGGGCACCGGCACGGCGGGCAGCGCGGTCTGCGCGGCACGCAGCGAATCGGCGGCGGCACGCGTCTGGTGGCCATTCAACTGCGGCACCACGCCCAGGTTCGGCGTCTTGAAATCGAATGCCGAGGTCAGGTCGCCGCAGACTGCGCGGCGGAACGGGCTGATGTTCGGTTCCTGCACGCCAAAGCGGGTTTCCAGGAAGCGCAGTACCGAGGTGTGGTCGAACACCTGCGAGTTGATCCAGCCGCCACGGCTCCACGGCGAGATCACGAACATCGGCACGCGCGGGCCGGGACCGAACACGCGGCCGTCACGCGCCGGCTGGCTGGTGCTGCCGTCCGGCGGGTTCTGCGTGTAGTACTCGGCGGCCATGTCGGCGTCACTGAGCGTGGACTTGCCTGCCAGCGAGCTGTCCGGATGGCGCGACGGGGCCGACGGCGACGGCACGTGGTCGAAGTAGCCATCGTTCTCGTCGAAATTGATCAGCAGGACGGTCTTGCTCCAGACCTCCGGGTTGGCCGTCAGCGCGTCCAGCACTTCCTGCAGGAACCACGCGCCCTGCACCGGCGACGAGGGCCCGGGATGCTCGCAGTAGATCGACGGGGCGTTGAGCCACGACACGGCCGGCAGCCTGCCGGCGGCGATATCGGCCTTGAAGGCGTTCAGGTACTGGTCGGGCGTGGTGCCCGGCAGCGTGTTGGCAATGCCCTTGTAGAGCGGGTTGGCGGCGTTGTCGGTGGCCGGATCGTAGGCCTTGTACGGCAGCGCCTGCCCGGTATTGGTGTAGGGCGACTGCGGCGCGCCGCCGCTGGAGACCGGGAAGCCCGAGGCCAGGTTGGCCTGGCGGAACGTGCGGAACGCGCCCAGCATGTTGTCGCCCCATTCGTCGGGCATGTTCTGGTAGCTCATCCAGCTGACGCCGGCTTTTTCCAGACGCTCGGCGTAGGTGGTCCACGTGTAGCCGACATTGGCGTCAGAGGCGATGCCGTTGATGGCGTCCCACTCGTTGTTCACGAACGCGCGGTTCTGCGGCATCACGCCGTTGGTGCCGGTGATGTGGAACGAGCGGTTGGCGTCGGTGCCGGTGTGCATCGCGCAGTGGTAGGCGTCGCACAGCGTGAACGCCTTGGCCAGCGCGAACTGGAACGGGATTTCCTGTTCCTTGAAGTAGCCCATCGACGTGTCGGTCTTGGCCACGGGCCAGCGCGACATGCGGCCGTGGTCCCACGCTTGCTGGCTGTCCGCCCAGGCGTGCGGCGTGCCGGCCGTGCGCTGGGCGTTGTTGGCGGCGCCGTTCAGGTGGTACGGCGTCAGGATGGTGCCGTTGGCGCGGGCCTGCTGCCAGACGTTGCGGCCGGCGGGCATCGGGATCGTGATGCGGTCGCCAAAGCCACGCACGCCGCGGAGCGTGCCGAAATAGTGATCGAACGAGCGGTTTTCCTGCATCAGGATGACCACGTGCTCGATGTCGTTGATGGTGCCGGTCTTGTTGTTGGCCTCGATGGCCAGCGCGCGGCGGATGCTGGGGGGAAAGGCGGCCAGCGTGGCGGCGGAGAACGCCGTACCCGTGGCCGTCTGCAGAAACTTGCGGCGGGAGATCATGTTGGTGTGTTCAGGCTGTGTGCGGTGGGCAATGGGAGGGCGGCGCGCGGTCAGGGCGCGCAGCGCTTCTCGACGGCCGGTGCCGAGGCGGGGGGCGGGTTGCCCGCCGGCGGTTGCGTGGGCTTGTCGTCGTCGCTCCCGCCGCAGGCGCACAGCAACAGCGCGGCGAGGCACGCGGCGGCCAGGCCGCGTGTCAGGTTGGCTTCTTCCATGGTGTTTGTTATTGGCTCGTGATTTGGGGACTGCCCGAGGTAGGCAGGCCGCAAGGCTAGGGCAGGCCAATGACAGGTTCATGACGCACGGGGCACTTCCGGGCGGTATCCGCGCCGCTGTCCACATTGGGTAGCCGGGCTTGCGTTACATTGCGCGAATGCCGTCGCATCGCCCGTTCGATGTGACAGTGCGATGTCTGCATGGCACACAACCAGGAGACCCGCCATGACGAGCAAGAACACGATTTGCCTGTGGTTCGACGGCGAAGCCGAGGCTGCCGCCAATTTCTACGCGAAGACATTTCCGGACAGCCGCGTCACGGCGGTCCACCGCGCGCCGAGTGACTATCCGAGCGGCAAGGAAGGTGATGTACTGACCGTCGATTTCACGGTGGCCGGCATCCCGTGCGTCGGCCTGAACGGCGGCCCGTACTTCAAGCACAGCGAGGCGTTCTCGTTCCAGATCGCCACGGACGACCAGGAGGAAACGGACCGGCTCTGGAATGCCATCGTCGGCAATGGCGGGCAGGAGAGCGAGTGCGGCTGGTGCAAGGACCGCTGGGGACTCTCGTGGCAGATCTCGCCGCGCGTCCTGACCGACGCGGTGATGGGCAACGACAAGGCGGTGGCCAGGCGCGCCTTCGAGGCCATGATGACGATGCGCAAGATCGACGTGGCGAAGATCGAGGCCGCCGTGCGGGGCGAGGGGCAGTAAGCCCCGTCGCCCGGGTGCTACTTGGCGTCGATGGCGCAGGCGCCGGTGGCACAGCCGTCGTCCTGCGCGCTGGGCGCTGCCCGCGTGGGTGCCGCCGCTGATGCGCTGGCGCGGTATTCCCGCGCTTCAAGTACCAGCTCCGCAATCTGCGCGCCGAGCGTCATGTCGGCCACCGAGCCGAAGTGCTGCTGGCGCAGGTTGCCGTGCGCATCGATCAGGATCAGCGTCGGCGTGCCGCGCATGGCGTAGGCGCGCATGGTCAGCGGGATGCCGCCCTGGCCGTCGGGCTGGTCCACGCCCACCGGAAACGGAATCCGGTATTCGTGCAGGAAGGCTTGCAGCGCCGTGGGTGTCATGGCCTCGTGATGCTCGAACACGGTATGCAGGCCAACCACGGCCACTTCGGACGCCGGAAAGGTCTGGTGCACGCGCGCCGCCTGCGGCAGGCCGTGCGAGACACAGCCGGGACACAGCATCTGGAACGCTTCGAGCACGATTACCTTGCCCCGCAGTGCTTCGAGGCTGAGCGGGCGGTCCGTGTTGAACCATTGCTGGACGGCCCAGGCGGGCGCGGGTTGGCTATGACGGGCGTTCATGGTCTGGATCTCCTGATGCGTGGATGGCCCTAGTATTGGCCCGCACCGCCCGGCTGGCATCGCAGTTCGTCCAGAAAAGTTACCAATTTGTCCACGGCAACCATTAGTACATTGCGTACATCTGCCGGGCAACGCCGAAAAAAGCGGGCGAATCCGACAAACCTGCCGGTCGCCCCCTGTCACGCTCGCGGAGCAGCACACTCCACCACGACCGCGAGACACCCGATGCGCGCAACACTGAATGACACCGAAATTTTCTTTGACATCGACGGCGAAGGCTTTCACCCGGAGCAGGGCACGCTGACGGAAAAACCCGTGCTGGTGATCCTCCACGGCGGGCTTGGTTTCGACCATGCCTACCTGAAGCCGGGGCTTTGCGCGCTACGCGAAGTGGCGCAATTGCTATACGTCGACCTGCGCGGCCAGGGCCGCTCGGGCCGCCCGCCGCTGGCCACCTGCACGCTGGAACAGATGGCCGACGACGTGGCCGCGCTGTGCGCCTATCTGGGCCTGCCGCGCGTCCACGTGTTTGGCCATTCGGCGGGTGGCTTCGTCGCCATGCACCTGGCGCTGCGCCATCCGGCGCTGGTCGGCGGGCTGGTGCTGTGCAGCAGTTCGCCGACGGTCCAGCCGATCATGGACGACACCGGCGAGCCCGCGCCCTCGCTGGCCTCGCGCGCCGGCCCAGAGACCCTGGCCGTGGCGGGGCGCCTGTTTGGCGGCGAGATTACCGAAGAGAGCGTGGCGGATTTCTTCCGCGAGGTTGGCCCGTACTATGCGGCGCCGGCCCACATGGACGTGCCGCCAACGCTGACCGCGCTGTGCATCCCCTCGGTCGACATGATGCGGCACTTCATGACCGCGCTGGCGCCGTCCTATGACCTGCGGCCCCAACTGGGCCGCATCGCCGCGCGTACGCTGGTGCTGGTGGGCAAGTTCGACTGGGTCTGCCCGCCGCGCGCCAGCCGGGCCATCGCCCGCGGTATTCCGGGGTCGGTACTGGTGGAATTCGAGGACGCGGGCCATTTCCCGTTCTCCGAGACGCCGGACGCGTTCCTCGACGTGATGGGGTCCTATTTCGGCGATTGAACCGGGGACGCGGCCCAGGCCGCGTCCTTGCTTGCCGGACGTTATTCGCGGAACAGGTGCGTGGCGTGCGTGACCGCCGCACCCGCGCGCATCGCCGCCGCCACGAGCGCGGCCTCGGCCAGTTGCGCGTCGGTGGCGCCGGCATCGCGGGCCGCCTTGTTGTGGATGGCGATGCAATACGGACATTGCGTCGTCAGCGCCACCGCCACCGCGATGATCTGCTTCTGCTGCGCGGAGAGCGCCCCTTCGGCAAACGCCGCCTTGTCGAAGGCCCAGAAACTCTTCATTGCCTCCGGCGCGTTCTCGTCGAGCTTCTTCAGGTTGCCAAGATCTTTCATGTCGAACATGGGAGCCTCCTACGGGCAGGGAATGGAGTACCCATGATAGAAACCGCAGCCCCGTTTGGGGCGGGTTTCGGCCGCACCACCGCGTGATTGGCCGTGCGAATCGGATAGTGCTTGGGCGATGCCTAAGTCACTGCCGGGGCAAGCGATCAACCGGCCGTGCGCTTCATGCGCGTCGTGACCGAAAATGTCTCCGCCGGATGGATCGTCACGGAGACTTCGAACGTCTCACCGGCCTCGTCAAGATAGCGGCGGACAATCTTCAGCACCGGCGCACCAAGATCCAGCCCGAGTGCCGCTGCAATGCGCGCGTCCTGCAGCGTCGAAGCCCTGACGTCCTGTTCGATCTCGGCGATCGGCCGGCCATGGCGCGACTCGATCAGCGAACTGACCAGCACGTCGGGCGTGTCGCGCACGATGGGGCCGATGTCGGCATAGGCGGAGTCGATGTAGATATCGGTCCACGCCATCGGCGCGGCCCTGGCACCATCGTCCAGCCTCACACTCGAAATGCGCAGCCACGGCGTATCGGGCGCACCGCCCAGTTCGGCCGCCACCTCAGGCGGGGCGGTCGCCGCTTCCACCGACTGCACCACGCGGCGGTGCGCCTCACCGAACTGCATCAGATCTTCAACGGACGCCAGCGTCGGTTTGAACACCGCCCGGGGTTGCGTGGACTCCACGCGCGTACCGACATTCTTGCGGCGCGACACCAGCCCCATGTCCTGCAATTCCTGCAGCACGGCCCGGATCATGTAGCGGCTGGCCTGGAACTGTTCGCACAGCTCGAACTCGGTAGGCAGCAGTGCGCCTACCGGAAAACGGCCGGTCTTGATGCCGTCCAGCAACTGGCGGCTGATTTCTGCGGAGTTTGACTTGCTCATAAGCCTTTTACGGCACATGCGTCGCGGCGGGGTCTGCCGCCGACTCAGGGTTTACATGCCTTTCCAAGATATGTTCGAACATATTTAATGCTGCATATGTTCGAACATATACGAATTCCTGCTCGATTGCCACAAGGTCTCACCATGCCCAACTACACGATTCCCGCCGCCAGTACCGTTGTCGATTCCGCGCTGTTCCGCGATGCCTTCGGCACCCGTGCGATGCGCGAGATTTTCTCCGATGGCGCGCTGGTTCAGCGTTATATCGATGTCGAGGTGGCGCTGGCCAAGGCCGAGGCGCGCGTCGGCGTGATCCCGGCGGAAGCCGCCGAGGCCATTGCCCGGGAATCGCGCATCGAGCGGATCGATTTCGACCACATGCGTGAAGAAACCGACATTGTCGGCTATCCGATCCTGCCGCTGGTGCACCAGATGGTGGAAATGTGCGGCGAGGCTGGCCGTTACGTTCACTGGGGCGCCACCACGCAGGACATCATGGACACTGCCGTGGCCCTGCAGGTGCGCGACGCGCTGGACAGCATCGACGCCGATCTCCGCGACCTGCGCCGCATTCTGGCGGATCTTGCCGCCCGGCACCGCGACACGCCGATGGCCGGCCGCACCCACCTGCAACAGGCCCTCCCGGTGACGTTCGGCTACAAGGTGGCGATCTGGCTGGCGATGTTCGATCGCCACCAGCAGCGCCTGGCCGAACTGCGCCCGCGCGTGGCAGTGGTGGAGTTCGCGGGGGCGGCCGGCACGCTGGCCTCGCTCGGCGACAAGGGTTTCGACGTGCAGCGCGAACTGGCCGCCGAACTGGGGCTGGGCGTGCCGGCCACCACCTGGCATGTGGCGCGCGACGGCTTCGCCGAGGCCGTGAATCTGCTGGCGCTGGTCACCGGCTCGCTTGGCAAGATCGCGCTCGACATCATGATCATGGCCTCGACCGAGTTTGCCGAGGTCTACGAGCCGTTCGTCAAGGGGCGGGGCGCCAGCAGCACCATGCCGCAGAAGCGCAACCCGATCTCCAGCGAGTTGATGCTCGCGGCCTCGAAGGCCGTGCGGCAGCATGCCGGGCTGATGGTCGACGCGATGGTGCAGGATTTCGAGCGCGCCACCGGCCCATGGCACGCGGAATGGATCGCCATCCCCGAGAGCTTCATCCTGACGGCCGGCGCGCTGCACCAGGCGAAGTTCGCGCTGGGCGGCCTGATCGTCGACGTGCCGCGCATGGCGCAGAACCTCGGCATCTCGAAGGGCCTCATCGTCGCCGAGGCCGTGATGATGCGCATGGCGCCGCATATCGGCCGCCAGCAAGCGCACGACGTGGTCTACGACGCCTGCCGCACCGTGAACGAGCAGGGCGGCACGCTGGCCGAGGCCCTGCTGGCATTGCCCGCCGTCACCGGGCACTTCGACCGCGCCGCCATCGATGACATGGTGAACCCGGTGAACTATCTCGGCCTGGCCCCGCAGATGGTAGACCGCGCCATCGCGCTCTCGGGCCACGTGGACGGCAACCTGCCCGCCACGTCCCGCTGACCCCTGCAGATTGACAAAACCCATACCGGAGACCACCCATGCAACCCTTCGCTCCCTTCGTGCGCGCCGCGCTCGCCGTGGCCACGTTCGCCGCCGCTGCCTCCGCCCAGGCCCAGGCCTGGCCCACCAAGCCGATCACCTGGATTGTGCCGTTCGCGGCCGGCGGCCCTACCGATGCGCTGGCCCGCAATATCGCCGAGCGCGTGTCGCGCGAGGTGGGGCAGTCGATCATCATCGACAACTCGCCGGGTGCTGGCGGCACGGTGGGGGCGGCCAAGGCGGCCCGCGCGCCGGCCGATGGCTATACGATGCTGGTCGGGCACATGGGATACATGGGCGCGGCCCCGGCGCTGTACAAGAAGCTGCCGTACGATCCGGTGAAGGACTTTGCCCCGGTGTTCCGCTTCCCGGACACGCCAATGGTGCTGATGGTGCGCAAGGACCACCCCGCCAAGGATGTCAGGGCGCTGGTCGAGTACGGCAAACAGAACCCGGGCAAGCTGTTCATCAGCAATGCGGGCATGGGCTCCACGTCCCACCTGATCGCCGCCATGTTTGCGTCGGCGGCAGGCATCAAGGTGTCGCTGGTGCCGTACAAGGGCGCGGGCCCGGCGCTGATCGACGTGATCGGCGGGCAGGTCGACGGCATGTTCGACCAGACCAATACGGCCCTCCCGCAGATCACGGAGTCGAAGGTTCGCCCGCTGGCGGTCACCTCGGCGACGCGCGTGGGGCAGCTCAAGGACGTACCAACGCTGGCCGAAACCGTGGCGCCGGGCTTCGAAGCCGCCACGTGGTACGGCATCTACGCGCCGAAGGGCACGCCGCAGCCGGTGATCGACAAGGTCCAGGCGGCCTACCTGAAGGTCATGTCCGACAAGGCGTTCACGGACCGCATGGCCGCGCAGGCCATTCAGATGCTGCCGGCCGACAAGTACACCGCGAGCGCGCTGGGCAAGCATACCGAGGCCGAGGTGGCCCGCTGGAAGGCGCTGGCGGCCAAGGCCAACATCACGCTGGACTGAGCGATGACGCAGACCCGCGTGGAGCATGACGCCTTCGGCCCGGTCGACATCCCGGCCGACCGGTACTGGGGCGCCCAGACCCAGCGCGCGTTGGCCGTGTTCGATATCGGCACCGAGCGCTTTCCCGAATGCCTGGTTCACGCCTTCGGACTACACAAGATGGCGGCGGCAGCGGCCAACCTGAAGTGCGGCGAACTGGACCAGGAGATCGCCCAGGCCATTGCTGCCGCCGCGGCCGAGGTGCGCAGCGGTGCCCTGGACGCGCATTTTCCGCTGACGATCTGGCAGACGGGGTCCGGCACCCAGACCAACATGAACGCCAACGAGGTCATTGCCAACCGCGCCAACGAACGGCTGGGCGAGCCGCTCGGCGCCAGGCGGCCGGTGCATCCCAACGACCATGTGAACCGCTCCCAGTCGTCCAACGACAGCTTCCCGACCGTGATGCACCTGAGCGCGGTCATGGAACTCGAAGACCGCCTGCTGCCGGCGCTGGCCGCGCTGCGCGACAGCCTGGCTTCGCGTGCGACGGCGTTCGCCGATATCCTCAAGCTGGCGCGCACCCACCTGATGGATGCCGTCCCGACCACACTGGGGCGCGGCTTCGAAGGCTTTGCGGCCCAGCTCGGGCACAGCATCGGGCGCGTGGAAGCGGCGCTGCCCCGCCTGCTGATGCTGCCGCAGGGGGGTACGGCGGCCGGCACCGGGCTCAACGCCCCGCCCGGTTTCGCCGAGGCTTTCTGCGCCGAGGCAAGCCGCCTGACCGGGCTGCCGTTCCGCCCGAATCCGTGCAAGGTCGAAGGCATGGCCGCGCACGATGCGCTGTTGGAACTGTCCGGAGCACTGAACGTGATCGCAGCGTCGTTCATCAAGATCGCCAACGACCTGCGCTGGATGAGTTCCGGGCCGCATTGCGGGCTGGGAGAACTGCGGATGCCCGATGACGGCCTGACGTCGTCGATCATGCCCGGCAAGCGCAATCCGACCATCGCCGAGGTGATGGTGCAGGCCGGCATGCAGGTGGCCGGCAATCACGTCACCGTGACAATGGCGGCGGCATCGGGCAGCTTCGAGTTGAACGTGGCCAAGCCGGTGCTGATTTTCAACGTGCTGCAGTCGATCCGGGTGCTGGCGGACAGTGCACGCGTCGTGGCGGAGCGCGTGGTTCCCGGACTGGAACCGGACCGCGATCGGCTGGCGCGCCAGCTCGACAGCCCGTTGCTGGCGGCTACGGCGCTGAACCCGCACATCGGCTACGACCTGGCAGCGCGGATCGTGAAGCATGCCAGGGCGCAGGGCATGTCTGCACGCGAGGCCGCGGTGGAACTCGGCATCCTCCGCGGTGAAGAGTACGACCGGCTGGTCGACCTGGCACGCATGGCGCACGGGATGGGCTAGCCGGCCGATATCAGACACCGCATCGCGCGCTCGCCACAGGCCGAACGGCGTATCATCGACGGCAGCCCGTCTGATGCCCGCCGACCGCCAGCGATGACCCACGATCCCCACCTGTCTCCGAAGCTCCACCTGACCGCGCAGCATGGCTTTGCCTTGCACGACAGCCGGCAGCCCGGTTTCCAGCGGGCCTGGCATGTGCACGACTGCGGCATGCTGCTGTGGCCGCGCATGGGGCGGCTCAGGACGGTGTGGGATGCGCCGGATGGCGAGCCGGATGCGCAGCACGCCGTCTCGCTGGTGCGCGGGACTGCCGTGCTGCTGCCGGAATCGACGTCGCACCTGACGGCTTCCGAACAAGGGCGCCAGCAGCACGGGGAGCTTTACCTGCCGGCCGATCGCCTGCCGGCCGGGCGGCGCTTTGGCGCCGTCCACCTCGATGCGGCGACGATTGCGATGCTCGAGGCGCTTCTGACTCCGACCATCTCGGTGCAAAGTGCGTCCTGGCTGGTGCGCGCCATCATGGAACAGCTTTCGGCCAGCCGGCCGCTGGCGTTGCCCGAGGAGCCGGCCTCGGTGGCGCGGCGCATGGTGCGGCGCTTCCATCAGGCGCTGGAGCGCGACCTGTCGCTGCCATCGATCGATGCGGTCGCCAGCGAAATGGGAGTGTCGATCCGCAACCTGCAGCGTGCCTGCCAGGCCGAATTCGGCGCCACGCCGGTGGCGCTACGGCGGCGCGTCCTGGCGGCCCACGCCCGCACCTTGATGGCGCAGGGCCGGTCCGCCGCCAGCGTCAGCGTGGACCTGGGATTTTCGTCGAGCGGGCATTTGCACCGGCTGCTGCGCGAGGCAGCGGATCGGCACTAGCTCCGCGACGCTTTCAGGCATTGGCTACCACGGCGTCGATCTCGATTTCCGTCCACGCCAGATCCGGAAGGCTGGCCACGCCAAGCGCGCTGCGAGCGGGCAAGGGCTGGTCGGGAAACGCCGTGCGCAGCACCGCCGACGCCGCGTCGAGCACGGCCGGGTGGCGCGTGAACTCCGGCGCCGCACGGATGAAGCCGCGCAGGCGCACCAGCTGGACCACGCGCGACAACTGGCCATCGCAGGCGCCCCGCAGGGCGGCCAGCGCGTTGAGCATCGACACTTCCGCGGCGCGGCGGGCCGGTTCCAGATCGTCATCGGACTGGCATTGCCCGGCCATGGCGATACCCTGCCGGCGGCACACCTGGCCGGCGATCGACACCCAGCGCGAACCGTCCACCTGCACGGCGCAGTAGGGCGCATAGCTGCCCTGTGGCCTGGACACCTCGGGCAATATGAACCCGGCGGCGGCCAGCCGGGCTTCGGGCGTGCTGGCCGTCATGCCTCGCTCCATGCCACGCTGCCGCTGAGCCAGCATCCGGCGGGTTCGCCCGATTCGCCGTGGCGCGGCGCCACGAGGATCTCCGAGGGGCTGCCCATGGCGTCACCCTGCCAGACCGCGATGGCAGGCGCCGAGCCGTCCCGCAGGGGCAGCTCCCCCGCCTGCTGGAGGTATCCCCACAGCGCGGCCGCCGCGATGCCGGTGGCCGCATCCTCGGGGTAGCCCGACGACTTCGGGAACTGGCGCGCATGCACCACGGGCCGCCCATCGGCCCTGGGCGTACCGAAGGCATACGGATACAGCCCGGTCGAGCCGATCGAGGCACACAGCGGCTCCATGGTCGAGAAATCGGGTTGCAGGCTGTCGAGCGCTGCCACGGAGGGCAGGGCGACCAGTGTCTTGACCCGGCTGGTGGCGGCATTGATCGCGGCATGGGGGCCGGCGGGCAGGCCGAGCTGCGCCGCCACCCGGCCTGCGGCCTCGGCATCGAGTGCTTCGGCATGCACTGCCGGCTGCGAAATCCACACGCATTGCCCGGCATCGTCCCAATAGGCGAGCACGACCCCGCTCAAGGTCTCGATACGTGCCGTGGCAGTCGTCCAGCGTCCCCACTGGCGCAGCGCCCACAGCGTGCCGACCGTGGCATGGCCGCACATTTCCATCTCGTGCTGCGGCACGAAGAAGCGCAAGCGCCAGTCGCAATCGATCTCGCTGGGCAGGACGAACGCCGACTCGTGCCCATGGGCGGCGGCCACCGCCTGCATCTCAGGCGCGCTCATGCCACGGGCGTCGGCCACCAGCGGCACCGGGTTGCCGCCCTGTCCATCGCGCACGAAGACGCGGATCAGCGTGACTTCACTCACCTGTGGCTCCCACGGACTTGGCAATCTTGCCCCAGTAGGGAATGTCGGCCTGGACGGCCGACTGCAGCGCGGCCGGCGTGCCGGGACGCGCGGTGACCCCCTTGCCCGCCAGGTCGTCGGCCACCGCTTTCTCGGCGAGCACCTTGTTCAGGGCCGCATTGAAGCGATCGACGATGGCGGCGGGCGTGCCCTTGGGGAAGGCGATGCCGTACCACAGCTGCTGTTCGAAGCCCGGCACACCCTGCGCCGAGAACGTCGACACGCCCGGCAGCAGCGGCGTGGGGGCGGTCACGGCAATGGCGGCGATCTTGCCGGCCTTGACGTACGGGGCCAGGCCCACGGGGTTGTCGAAAATCAGCTGCACCGGGCCGCCGATCAGGTCGGTATAGGCCGGCGCCGCCCCACGATAGGGCACGTGAACCATCGGCACCCCGACCAGCTTCTGGAATTGCTCGCCCATCAGGTGCGATACGGTTCCCACCCCGACCGACGCGAAGCTGTGCTGCGCCGGATCCGACTTCAGCTTGGCGATGAGCGCCCGGGTGTCCGGCACGCGCAACGCGTTATTGACCGCCAGCACATAGGGGGAGGTGCCGATGAAGCCGGCATAGGCGAAGTCCTTCGCCGGGTTGTAGGTCAGCTTCGGGTACAGCGCCACGCTGACGGCGTGCGTGCTCGTGGTGACCACGCCCGCCGTGTAGCCGTCCGGCGTGGCCCGCGCGACAAAGCCCGAACCCAGTGTGCCGCCGGCGCCGCTCCGGTTGTCGATGACCACGGGCTGGCCCAGTTCGCGCTGTAGCAACGGCTGGATCGAGCGCACCACGAGATCGGTGCCGCCGCCGGCCGGAAACGGCACCACCATGGTGATCGGCTTCGCCGGCCAGGCTTCGGCGTGAGCGGCGATGGAACAGGCCGCAACGGCGCCCGCCAGCAGGGCGCCGCAGACCTTGTGCGTTGAAATGGGCAGGATAGACACGGGCACTCCCTCGTTTGGAATGCAGCCAGTCTAAGAAGGCGGCCGGGCCGTCTCAATCCGGATTGCGGCACCCGGTGATCCGGAATGCGGCGGCCTTCTTGCCTCGCAGAACGTCAGGCGAGGATCAGTAATCCCACTGCACCGGCACGAAGCGGTACACGTCGCCATTCCTGGCGATGTGGCCGACCGACGGGAAGGCGACGTGCGCGGCAGCCAGCAGCGAACCGGTCTCCGCGGCCTCGTCCAGCAGGGCGATACGCACCTGCGTGGCGATCTCCGGCTCGTGCTCGAAGCCGTTCTGCCAGTCGGGCTGCTCGAACCCGACTTCGAAGATCGCATCGCCCACAAACGTCAGCTTTTCGCCTTTCGACGCCACGTCCACCACGCAGTGGCCCGGCGTGTGGCCGCCAGTCACGCGTGCCGTGACGCCCGCCGCAACTTCCACGGTCTTGTCGAACTGGACGATGTTCTCGCTGTAGAGCTGCACGAACTTCGCGGCGGCCTTGCGCAGCGCGGGCGGCACGGCTTCGGGCATCACGGTCTGGCTGAAGTCGGGGTTCTTCCAGAACTCCACCTCGGCGGCGGCCACGTGGATGCGCACGTCCGGACGCAGCTTGGCCTTCACGCCATCCACGTTCAGCCCGCCCACGTGGTCCATGTGCATGTGGGTGATGACGATATCGGTGATGGCGCCGAGGTCGATGCCTGCCGTCTCCAGCCGCATGACCGAACGGCCGGCGCGCGAGAAGTACTCGAAGCCGTCGCCCACGCCCGAGTCCACCAGGATCAGGCGGTCGCCGCTGCGCACCAGCGCCACGTTCAACGCCCAGTCGAACATGTCGCGCTGCAGGAAGCGGTCATCGAACCAGGCATTGCGGTCCGCCTCGCTGACGTTGGTGGACATCGTGGAAGTGGGCAGCGGCAGCACGCCGTCGCTGATCAGCACCACGTCGACATCGCCAATACGCACGGCGTAGCGGGAGGACACGAGTTCGCCGGAACCTTCCTTGCCAACGCTGGCAATCACGGGCTGCACATTGCGGGTTGTTTCGGTCATGGTCTTTCGTCCTGTCAAATGGGAGGGTAGGCCGCACTGCGCGGCAGGAACGGCCCGCGTCATGGCGCGGACCTCTTCCTCGACCGTCGCACGGCTTGTGCAACCATCGTGCTGGGGATTCTAGGCAGCGGGGACGGGCAGCAGTAGAGCGCTGAAGGCACGCAGTATGTTGCCTGGGAAGCGACAATCGTCGGGCGGGGCGGGAAAGGGTGGGAGCAAACGTCTGCCGTCGGAGGCATTCACCCAGGCGTTGAATGTAAAGGCAACGAGCCCCGGGTTGCCCTGAAACGCTGGTGTTGATCTGGCCCGTTGGGCAGGGCGAACCGTCAATCCCCTCTCCGGTTGGGAGCGCCGCGCACACCACTCCCTTCTAGAATCGCTCGCCTTGGAAAATAAAAAAAATCCAAGTCCGGATCATTCAAGAATCGTTAGGGGAAATCATGAAGGGATTGAGCAAATGGATGGCCAGCTGCGCGCTGGCCGCGATGCTTTGTGCTTGCGGCGGTGGCGGCGAGGAGGGCGGCGGTACGCTGAACGTCAGCGCGACGGGTAGCGCCGCGCAAGGAACCTCGGTTGGCACTGGCCAGGCCGCCACGCTCAACGTGCAGTCGGGCGACTATATCGCGCTGCGCACGAGCGCACCTGTCAAATGGCAGGCAGTCATCACCAGCAACCTGACCAAGGTAGACAACCAGACACTGACCGAAACGAACTGGTCAGGCAACCTCGTCAGCCCGACTGGCGACACCATCCAGCTGACGGCAACGCTGGTAAGCGATGCCAGCAAGGTGTTCAAGCTGAACCTGAACGTGGCGCCGCAACGCTACACCGCGCCGGCCCAGAAAATTGGCGAAGTGGCTACGTATGCCGAAACGTCGCAGCGTCTTGGCGGCGGCGGCGGTACCCAGCACATCGCCTACACGACCACGGCAGTCACCAATGGCATTACGACGGTGACCGGTTTCAATGTCGACACCAACACTGCGGATCAAAGCTATACGCAGGACCAGGACCGCAACCGCCTGACGCGCACGTACCTGAGCAACAGCAACGCTTGCACGTACGCTCCGAAGCGCAATCTGTACAGTTTCCCGATGTATGTCGGACAGTCGTGGAACGATACGTGGAACTACAGCTGCGCGGCAGGATACCGGGAGACTGGCAGCGTCCAGGCCAAGGTGGAGGGCTACGAGGCCATCACGACAGCCGCCGGCACGTTCAACGCGCTGCGCATCAGCTACGTCATCACCTACACGAACTCGAACGACGCCCAACTGCCGAACGGCAACCTGGGTACCGCCACGTACTCGGAAACGGTCACCGGCTGGTGGTCTCCCGAACTCGGCCGCACGGTCAAGTGGGTATCCAACTATGGCTACGCCGCCGGTTTCTCGAATGCGGCATTCATGAAGGTGTACACGCAGGAGCTGCAGAGTTTGAAGTAAGGGGACCGCGTGCTAGAGAATGGCCAGCACAAGCTGGCCATTTTTACTCGCAGGGAGCATGGCCAAATTTGGCCATCACTTCGCGCATCCGCTTATCGTGAAGCGGCAGAAGTGGCTTCTTCAATTTCACCCGGCCGCCAACTCTTGTCGAAGAACGAGGGCAGTGGATTGTAGAAGCGGAGAATGGCCCACCAACCCTTGCCGGGCGTCGTCTGGATCCAGTTGCCGGCGGTGACACCAGAAGGCTTGACTGGACTCATGTAGAGCGTGGTGGAGCCATCGGCGTTGGCCCGGGCTGCTGGGGTGGGGTAGCTCTGGCTACCGGCCCGGGGGAAGCGCTGCGGTGTCTGCAGCATCGAGCGGGTCTGGTTGTCATAGAGCGTGACAGACCAAAACTTCCCCGCAGGGATATTCGGCGGCAGCGTCAGCCGGTATGTCTTGCTACCGTCGAGGGCCTGGCCCCGGGCGTCTGTGAACGTACCGATGTACTGCGAGCCAATGTTGGGGAGCCGCATCACCATGGCCGGCGTAATGCCGGTCGCCACGTAGAACATGGCGGTCCGTGCGTTGAGCTTGCGCGCGCCGTCGTCCGGAAATTGCTGAACGCCTTCCTTGGTCACGTTCGGTGGGGGCGCCATGAAGCTGTATCCGCCAACGAAGAGCTGGTTGGTCCACTGCGATGCCTGGTCGTAGTACCGGAAGCCTTCTTCGCTGCGGGCCGTGGCGCTGAGCACACGCCCGGCGGCGTTGCCGGTTGCCACGGCATCGGACAGGATCGCCCGCATGCGGTCATCCGGCTTGAAGGGATGGCCCTTGCGAATACCGATAGCATGGAACTGCCCGGCAATCTCGGGATCGAGCGCCGTCGCAGGCTCTTCCTGGACCAATGCGTCGAGCATGTCATAGAACGTCGGGTCGTTCGGCGGAATGGTATTCATGGCCAGCCCCGACCCTTCCACGAATCGTGGCGACGCGGGCTTGGCAAGTTCTCCCAGCGGGGCTTTGCCGTTCAGATAGCTGCCAATGCTGGAACCGTAGCCGCCGGCACCGTAGGGGTACATCTTCAGTTCGGCGCGGATGCGGTCTGCGGCGGGCTTGGGATCATTGTTTTCCAGGAAGGCGCGCCCGAGGAACGTTACCGTGTTGGTGCGGGAGTGCGCTACGAAGTAGCCGCCCTCTGGCATCGGTCCGTTGTAACCGGGCGGCACCAGCAGGTATTTCCCGCCCTGGCCGCGATCAGGGCCAGGAATGCCGATATCGGTGACCCAGCGGAACCACATGTCGTCGACCACGCCAAGTACGTCGCGCGGCGGCTCCACGACTACCGGCCCCTTGCTCAGGTCAATGAAAGTCCAGAAATAGACAGTGTCAATATTCGCTGTCAGAAACAGCGAGTTGGAATCCATCAGGCGGGAGAACATGATGACGTCGCCGTCCTTGACGCCCACGTCGCGAAAGCCCTTGCGCAGCGCGTACAGCGACACGCCGGGTAGGCCGTTCAGGTAGCTGTCGACGCCACGAGAGAAATCCAGGTAGTCGTACACCGTTTTCGCGGTGGCCGGGTCGGGGAAGCCATCCCGGTAGCGAAGTTCGCCAATTCGCGTCTTGACCGCGTCAGGCGTCTGAATGGACAGCGGCGCCGACGAGGTAGGCGGCCGGGTCTGCGCATGCACGGTCGCAATGCCATGGACGCCGCAGGAAAGTACCACCAGAGCGGCTGCCGACCGCATGAACGTTGTCGAGATCGCTGTCACACTATCCACCTGTGGGTTGCATTGCAGGGTCGTCCGAAAAGAGCCACGTCCAATCGGAATTCGTGTGACTGTAGCAATCCCTCTACGCGGCCGTGTTCAAAAGTTTCGAGTAGTGAATTTAGAGCGTTCGCACCCCAGCACGCGCTCTGGACTGGCTGGAAATGGATGCTCTGATTTGGCGCTTGCATTGTCCAGGCTTTGCTCAGATGTCGTAGGGCTGGCTAGACTCAGATGTGGGCACGGGTGTGCGGTTTTTGCGGGGTGGAATGCTTGCTGTGGGGTCAAAGGTGGGGCGGTGGCGCTGGCCGGCAACTGCCGAGTCCGGATGCAGGGCGGGGCGCAGGCAGATTAACTCCGCGGCGACCGGTGCCGAGGGATAGCTGGTAGCTACCAGGGCCTGGCCGGGGGAGACCGGGTGCCGGAGTCGTCCGAAGCCGTGACCGTTGCAAAAGGCATGCGGAGAAGCGCTCGAAGCAGTCGTTTCTTCTTTCGACAAGAGCACTCCTCCGGGAGATTGCGATGACGATGAATACACTAAGCTAAAAACCTATGTGGACCAATCTTGCAAGACTGGGCAACAGTACTGCAAAGCATCTGACACCCCGGCCTTACTGGCATCAAAGCGCGACGCTTTACAAATTTGCGCCAACGCGAGACGGAAGATGATGAATGTTTGTTTCCGTGGCGGAGACAAAATTCACCAGAGATAATGGGTAAAAGTCGTACAACAGGTAGATATTTGCAATGGACTCTAACGAACACGCCCATCGTGCTGCGCAATTGGAGGCGACTATCCGTGCGGCGTTTCCTATCGTTCCCATTCCATATGGACATCGACGTGCGGACGGTATCAAGAATTATGAAGTGGATAATGATGTCAAGAAATTTGCAAATCGAATGTGGACGGAGATACCACTCGAATACTGGATTAAAAGCATCAGTCCGGCAGCCATTCGCAGCGCCACAAGCAATGAATTTTTTCGATATTATTCACCTTCGCTTCTGGTCGCTGTCCTACAGGACAGCGACTACACGCACTTGGCATTGGATGCTCTGCTCCCAGATAATCCAAAGTATGAGCCCCGTTCTGAATGGAAAACGTTCTGTGCGAGCTTCAGTCCACAACAGGCCGAGGCGATTGTTTCGTTCCTGGAACTGGTCAAAGAAGGCAGTACCCCGGGCAGCGCTGAGCAGTATGGGGCCGAAGCAGGGCTAGGCGGTTTGTGGAATTAGGTGTTTGCCCCGCGCCCGCCTTTTCGATCGCGCGTAGCGTTCCTGCTAGTTTGTCGCAGTGAACAGCCGCCTCCCGGTAACCTCGGAAAGAAAGAAACCCTTGGCCTCAGACGGACATTTGAACTTTGCCAGAACCGGACATTACAACTTAGCGCTGACACCCATTGTCTAGGCTAAGTTGAAATGTCCGGTGCTCGGCAAAGTTAAAATGTCCGGAATTCCATGATCTTGACTAGTGATGACCAAGTCCGAATTACACGATTTTCTGACCTCAAACTACGATCTGGTTGTTGATTCAGTCGAGCGTGGCGGCAGTAGAACTTACTTTTTGAAGCAAGTGGATTGGCGACCAGCCAGCACTACTAGGGTGCTGCGCGTGGAATACAGCCACGAGACTGTGAAGCAAATCAGGCTTTGTGTGTCTTCCGACAACAACAACAGTGTCTTTGCTCCGCCGCCGTGGCGTTTATCTGAGCTTTCCAAGCTTGTGGGCAAAGAGGTTCGCTCACTCATTAATCGTCAGGAAAACGTTTAACAGTCGATTTCAATTGTTCGTGCCATCTAACGGCCATGATTGCTTCTGCAGCCTCTGCAATGCATCGAGCATGTCGTCCTGATTCAGCGAGCGCTGCGATTTGGTGCCGGGAGGTCGGCCACGCCTACGTGGTGTCCCGTCGGGTCGTGGTACGGATTGCGATCGTCGATTGTCGCGCTTCTCCTGAACGTATTGCGCCAACTGCAGCACGTGCCCGAGGCGCTTGTTGTCCACGATTGCACCTTGGTCGACTTCCGAAAGACGATCGTAGGTCGTGTAGGGCAAGGCAGCGCCATTTGCCCGCGGCTCAATCGTGCCGTCCGGGTAGTGGTAGACATCGATGTAGCGTCCAGCCAGCTTGCGATGTTCCAGAGTATCGGCCAACAGGTAGAGCATCTTGTCGTACTGAATCGTCAGGCTCCTGGACACACAACGTGGCTCACGCGCGGTGAGGATCAAGTCCAGGTTCTCATCGGATCGCAGCAGACGATGAGCGTTGTGGTTGTTACGCGGCACCTTGGCAAAGCGCGAGTTTGTAGTCGGCGATGAACTCCGGCATGAAGGCGTTAGCGGACTCCATGGTACTGATATTGCGCAGCCGCAGTTCCTTGACCAAGCGGTCCCGCAGGGTCAGGTGGGTTCGTTCGACGCGGCCCTTGGTTTGGCTACTGTTGGCGCAGATGCCTTCGACGTTCAACTCGAACAGAACCCGGGCAAACTGGGTGTGGCCATCGCCGGACAACTTTGCCCCTACATTTCATGTCTAGGCTTTGCTCAAATGTCGTAGGGCTGGCCACTATCAGATGTCGGCTCGGGCATGCGGTTTTTGGCGGAGCCATGTCTTTGAGGGGTTCCGGCAGGGAGGACTGGCCAGCAGCGGCGAGTCCGGATGCAGGGCGGCGAGCATGCGAATTGCCTCCGTTGCATAGCCGTCGATGGATAGCTGGTAGCTAGCAAGGCTGGCTGGGGAGACCGCGGCCGGAGTCGTTCGAAGTGGTGTGACCGTCGCAGAACACCGGTTTTGTTCGCGTTTTTAATGTTGCAAGCTGAAGAATGCTGCGTCGGACTCAAGCTGCGGAGAGATATGCTGGGCAACCCAGTCAAGCCAGGCTCGGGTTCTTGCATCCAGAAAATGCCGTGACGGCAGCATCGCGTAGACGCCAATGTCTGGGGAACGCCAAGCAGGCAGGACATGCACCAGGTGTCCGCGGCGAATATCGTCGATGACGGAAAACAGCGGAAGAAGCGTGATGCCTGAACCGCGTTTGGCGACATCGAGCAAGACTTCCGGCGTGTCGGCGACTAGTTGTCCGGCGGGCGACAAGGTTCGGGGGGGCGATCCATGGCGAATCAGCCGCCAGTCCGGGGAAATAGACGGATTGACCAGTCGCAGGCATGCGTGGCCGGCAAGTTCCGGAAAGTCCTGCGGTGCGCCGAACCGGTCAATATACGATGGCGCGGCGCATAGCACGGCGAAGCTGGTTCCGATGCGCCGCGCCACGACGCCCGAGTCGACCAGTGTTTCCGCCAGGTACAGGCTGACGTCGACGCCACGCGCGAGCATGTCAGGCACATACTGCGAGCTGCGGTATTCGACAGTCAATTGAGGATACTTGGCGAAGAAGTTGGCCAGGATCGGCGCCACGTAGTGCTGGCCGAAACTCGCCATACATTGGATGCGCAAGCGTCCCTTCGGCGTTGACGTAGTCTGCGAAAGGCTTGCTTCAGCCTCATCCACTAGCGCCAGGATTTCCCGGCAACGCTCAGCGTATTCGGCGCCTGCGTCAGTCAAGGCTCTTTGCCGGGTAGTGCGCTGCAAGAGCGTGGCGCCGAGCCGTTTCTCGAGGTCGGTGACCAGCCTGGAAATCTGGGCCGTAGTGAGATTCAGCTGTTCAGCCGCAGCCGTAAAGCTTCCGCTGTCGAGCACCCGCAAAAAGGCGCGCATCGCATGGAGCAAGCCGCTATCCAGATTCTTACGCATGACGTAAAGATCAATTTCTGTTTCGCATATTGTTGCATCCGTTGAAGAAATCAACAATGCCCATTAATGGCATGCGAAAGGGAAAACATCATGGAACTGGCGAAACAGCGAGGAAAGGCATGGCTCATCATGGCTATTCCACCGCTCTTGTGGGCCGGCAATTTTATTGTTGGGCGAGCGGTGCGGGACGACATTCCTCCTATGACGCTTGCGTTCATCCGGCACCTTCTCGCCTTCGCTTGCCTTCTGCCGTTTGCGATTGCAGCCATGCGGAGGGACAGGGCACGTTACTGGCCATTGCGATGGCGCCTGTGCCGCACCTCTCTCTCTGGGCTGGCGGGCTTTAACCTGTTTGTCTATGTGGGCCTGCACCACACCTCGGCTTCCAATGCGCTCCTGCTCAACTCGACCATCCCGATGCTTATCGTCTTGCTCGGTGCAGCGGTGTATCGCCAGAGATTGAAGATGAACCAGGCGTTCGGCATGGTGCTGTCGGGCCTTGGCGTATGTATCATCATCGCGCACGGCGAGCTAAGTCGCTTGGTCACATTGCAGTTCTCTGAAGGCGATCTGCTCGTCTTCCTCGGCATGATCAGTTTCGCCTTGTACACGCTCTGGCTGCGAGACTTCCCCGCCGACATGAACCGCATTGGCCTGATGGCAATTCAGTTGCTGATTGCGGCCGTCGCACTATTGCCGTTCGCGCTATGGGAGTACAAAACTGGTGCGCATATTGAATGGCACGGCACAACGGTCGCCGCAGTCGCCTATGTGGCAATTGTGGCATCGGTGGCCGCCAACATTCTCTATTTTAGCGGGGTTGCGAAAATCGGTGCGGCTCGCGCGGGGATTTTCATTCATCTCATTCCTGCCTATGGCGTGGCGCTTTCAGTGGCTTTCCTCGGCGAGCACCTCAAGGGTTTTCACATCTTCGGCCTTGCCGCCATCCTTGCAGGATTGTCAGTCTCAAGTCTGCGCGCGCCCATTTCACCGGGCCGTCGACACCCTACCGCGTAGAGCACCTCAGAAAAAAGGATCCATTCGCCGCTGCGCGTTGATGATTTCATTGTGAAGCAAGGTAGTTGGAACCCATGATCGACCTTGATCAAATAGACCTGAAGATTCTTGGCGAGCTGCAGCGCGACGCGAGCCTCACGAATGTGGAACTTGCCGCCCGTGTCAACCTGTCGCCATCGCCGTGCCTGACGCGGGTCCGCGTGCTCGAGCACGCGGGCCTGATCACCAAGCGAGTCACGCTGCTCGACCCGCGCAGGCTCGGGCTCGATGTGAACGTCTTTATCCAGATATCTTTGGAGAAGCAGACTCGCGCAGCGCTGGAATCGTTCGAGCGCGCGGTGCTTGCCTTGCCCCAGGTGATGGAATGCTATCTGATGAGTGGCGATTCGGACTATCTGATTCGCGTGGTGGTGACCGAGGTGCAGGCGCTGGAGCATTTCATCATCGACAAGCTCACCAGGCTGGAGGGTGTGACCAGTATCCGGTCGAGTTTTGCCCTCAAGCAGGTCAAGTACCAGACAGCGCTGCCGCTGCCGGCGCCGACGCCAAAGAGCCACGGCCGGCGCAGCTAATGCAGGCGCAACTAACAGGCTGCTGAAGTTCCCCGCACAAACGGTATGCTTTTCGCCTGTGCAGGTGAGACTGTCTAGTTTCACAATCCGGAAGCCGCGCACCGCTGAATCGAGTTTTTCGGCTGCTGGGCACCAGTTTCCGTCTTCATTTCCCTGAATACCGCAACTGCGGACGGATTTTTCCCAGCGAACATTTGCGTACGAGGTTGTAGGCGGCCATGCCCGCACCATCACCTGGCGCATGCGGCCGGCCGTCTTGACCCATTCCAAGCGTTGCTTGATCAACTTGCGCTTTTGCTGCGAGACGGTATAGCCGGGCCGCAAGCAATGGCACCGAGAACTGCCGAGCGCCGACGCGAGGTGTTTTGCGCCACATGCGGCGTCACCTTCATCTCCAGGCAGGCTTCGATGAACTCCTGCGCGTCTTAGCCCCTGTCAGCACCCACTGTGATTTCCATGGCCGGGTCGACCGTTCCCTGCCGGGCGTCGTTAAGCATGACCTTGGCAGCCTCGCGCCTGGCGTGTCCATCAGCGGCGCTCACCAGCGCGCTGACTACAAGCCGTGACCGTAGTCACTCAACCTATGGCCCATGTAGCGCAGTTCACTGCCCGTCTTGCCTTTGCGATTGAGCTTCGCATCGGGATCGGTCTTGGACTGATGCGTCTCGTTGCTGCGCTGCTGTACCCTGAAGTCTCCACTATCGTCGTTGCCATCGTTGCGCACGAAGCTCTTGTGGCCCGCACAAGCCCGGATCAGCGAGCCGTCCACACTGAGGTGCTCGCCCGACAACCAGTTCTTCTTTTGCGCGAGGGCCAGTACATCGTTGAAGAATTCGATCACTGCATCGTGCTGGATCAGCGCGCACGATTCTAGGTGAATACTGGGGGCACCCAGACAGCATCGTCCGTCGACCGCCCAATGTAACAGCGAAACAGCAGGTTGTACTGCGTCTGCTCCATCAGTTGACGCATCGGCCGGATGCTGTAGAGCACCTGAAACAGCATCGCCCGCATCAGCTTCTCCGGTGCGATGCTCGGGCGACCGCCTTTGATGTCGGCCTCATACATCTCGGCGAACAGCCGATTCATCTTTACCGGTGCCTGATTGGCCATCGTCCGGAACGAACGCAGTGGATGAGACTTCGGTACGAAATCGTCCGGCCGCCGCATGGTGAACAAGCTTTCGGTGAAGGTGTCGGCGCCGCGCATGCGCTGTTGGGAAAGTGGATCGTGTCGAGTTCTCAGATCAACGTTTGAACATGTCCGCGCGTCGACTATGGCTCAAGGTATTTCAGCAGCCTGCTAAGGCAGTCCGCCGAGTCTGCGAGCTACTACCGGATCACTCGTCTTCGCCGAGCAGCATTTCGCCCAGGCCGCGCCCGTCCGGTATCATCGGCCAGACGTTCTCGCTGCCGTCCACATGGATATCAAGGAAGACGGTGCGGGTCTTCTGGGCCAGCGCTTCGTGCAAGGCCGGCTCTACCTCCGCTTCAGCGCGCACCGACAAGCCGACGTGGCCGTAGGCACGTGCCAGCGCGGGGAAGTCGGGCAGCGCTTCCATATAGGATTGCGAGTACCGCCGATCGTACCCCACGTGCTGAAGCTGGCGCACCATGCCGAGATAGCCGTTGTTGAGGCAAACGATCTTCACCGGCAGGTCATACTGCTTGCAGGTGGACAGTTCCTGGATGCACATTTGAATTGATCCGTCTCCGGTGATGGCAATCACGTCGCGCTCCGGAAACGCATGCTTGACCCCCATCGCATAGGGCAGGCCGACCCCCATCGTTCCCAGCCCGCCGGAGTTGATCCAGCGGCGCGGCTGTTCGAAGCGGTAATGCTGCGCGGCCCACATCTGGTGCTGCCCGACGTCGGAGCAAATGATCGCGTCGCCGCTGGCGAGCCGCGACAGCGTCTCGATCACGTACTGCGGCTTGATGCGCTGCCCGTCACGCGAATATGCCAGGCAGCGCCGGCCACGCCACGTGGCGATACGCTGCCACCAGTCACCACGGTCTACGGACGGTGCCGGTGCTTGCCGCAGCGCTGCGATCAGTTTTTCCAGCACGCGGTGTGCATCGCCAACAATGGGAACCGTGGGCTTAACGCGCTTGCCGATGCTGGCCGGGTCGATGTCGATATGGATGATCTCGCGTGGCGTGGCGCAGAATTCGGCTACGTTGCCGATTACGCGGTCATCAAAGCGCGCGCCGATGGCCACTAGCACGTCGCATTCCTGCATGGCGCGGTTGGCCTCAAAGGTGCCATGCATGCCGGGCATGCCGACAAAGCGTGGGTCGCTGGCGGGGAAGCTGCCCAGGGCCATCAGGGTCGTGGTGACCGGTGCGTCTGCCAGCGCGGCCAGCTCGCGCACGGCGGCGCTGGCACCCGCCGTCACGGCGCCACCGCCCACATACAGGTAGGGCCGGCGCGCCTCGTGCAGCAGTTGGGCCGCGTGCTGGATCTGGCCCTCATGGCCATCCAGCGCGGGGCGGTAGGAGCGGATGTCGATCTTCTCCGGGTAGTCGAACTTCCCGCTTGCGAGCGCCACATCCTTGGGGATGTCCACCAGCACCGGACCCGGACGGCCGGTGCGGGCAAGGTGGAAGGCCTTCTTCAGCGTGACGGCGAGACTGCCGATGTCGGAGACGAGGAAGTTGTGTTTGACGATAGGGCGGGTGATGCCAACAGTGTCGCATTCCTGAAAGGCGTCCTCGCCGATCATCGAGGTGGGCACGTTGCCGGACAGCACCACGATCGGGATCGAATCGAAATAGGCCGTGGCAATGCCGGTGACGGCATTGGTCACGCCCGGACCGGACGTCACCAGCGCGACACCGACCTCGCCGGTGGCACGGGCATAGCCGTCGGCGGCATGCACGGCGGCTTGCTCGTGTCGCACGAGCATGTGCTGCAGCCCTCTGTGTCGAGCAATCGCGTCATAGATCGGCAGCACCGCGCCTCCCGGATAGCCCCATACCGTGTGGACGCCCTCTGCCAGCAAGGCTGCGACGATCATCTCGGCACCACGCATCTGGCGTGGCATGGCAAGATTGGGGGTGCCGGCGCGGAGATCGGGGGTGGGCATTTTCATGGCAGTTCTCTCTGTTCTCGGGAAGACCTCTAAAGACGAGGCCGACGCAGGAATTCTAGGGACAGGTCGCCGGAATTAGCTGCCGAAACAGGCTGTCCAAAGTCGCGGTTCGCAACACATCGTGCCGTTCCATGGAAATCTGGATGTAGACGTTCGCACTGCTGCATCCACGGGAGCGCTGAGGCGATAGCGGGGGTAACCCGGGACCGGATGCGATCTACCGCGCTGTAGAAGGCGATAGCATGTTCCTCCGAAAGTTAGCCTTGGCCGATGATCGATAGCGTCTTCATGTCAACGCCGTGTTTCGCCGAGCACCTTGATAGCTTCGTCGGCGGCTGCATGAGTCAGGAATACTGCGACGACGGGGTCTTGCTGAGTCATGATGGGCGTCCGGTGGGTGTGATACCCGTATCAGAATGATGTCGAGGTGAGCATCCAGTGTGGGAGATCGCGCGAGACGATGCTTTCCCATTTGCACGGTGACAGGACGGGGTGCACTGTGGCCCCATCTGTGACTACATCCCGGCATCGACCCAGACCACGACATCGATGGGCGTCTCGTACAACTGGGGGCGCTGGTCGGTGGGCGCGCGTAGCCGCTATTTTGGTCCGCGCGCGCTGATCAAGGACAACAGCGTGCGCTCGACTTCGTCGTTCCTGCTGAACCTGAAGCTGGGATATCGCGTGCTCGACGATGTATGGGTGTTTGTTGAAGGGCTCAACCTGTCCGGCGGGCGTGTGAACGACATGGACTACCACTACGCATCGCTGCTGAAGGGCGAGACCTCGCCGCGCAATTTGGATGGCGTGGCTACCGGTATCAACGATCAACCACATTCATCCGGCCGAACCCAGAACTTCCGCGTGGGTGTGCTCTGGAATTTTCTAGGTTTCGATCCGGCGAACTTGCACTGCCTCAAGGTAAGCGTGCGAGTGAAATAGTAAAAAGGCGCTGATAAGATCACACTCGAACTACCCACGTTCAACGTCATAGGCAGCGATGCCGCGCCGAGAAATCGACGGTATTCAGAATGTTCTGCCACGTCCTACTGGACAAGTTTTTTTTTGCTCTTGGGGGCAGGTCGATCAATGACCGGTTCGATCTGAAACGGTCACTCATGGCCGACTGTGCGAATGACTCAAACTGGCCGGTAGCAGCCCGTGGCCACCATGCGATACTCCAATCCGCCAGTCTGATGGGGCTATGTCTCAGATCGGCCAGAAGCGGTCACGGGGACCGCTTCGCACATCGTCCCTTCTTGGAATGGAAACGGTCGTTGCTGAACCTTAGATCGATTGACCGAACGCCGCGAACTTTTCACCGAGATACTCGACGAAAAGCCGTATCCGAGAAGAGAGCTGATGCCTCTGCTGGTAGACCGCATAAATGTTTGCTTCGGGTGTCACATACTGCGGCAGGACCTGTACCAGCCTGCCGCTGCGGAGATAGCGGTCAACGTCCCATTCCGCGCGGAGTACGATGCCATGCCCTTCCAAAGCCCAGCTGACTGCAATCTCGCCGTCATTGGTTGTGAGGTTGCCTCGGACATGGATCGACTCGGTACGTGCCTTGGCGCCCTTCAAGGGCGTGAGTCGCCACACGCCGTAGGCGTCGCTTCCCTGGCGGATACCTATGCAATTGTGCCGTTGCAAGTCTACCGGGGTCTGGGGTATGCCCTGCTCGCGCAGATAGCGTGGCGAGGCAACCAGCAACCGGCGATTCGGCGCGAGCTTGCGCGCCACGATGCGGGCGTCGGGCGGCTCCCCGAATCGCACGCAAACATCGAATGCATCCTCGGTTAGTGGGGGTGGGTCCGCAGACAGTTGCAATTGGACGTCTACCTCGGGATACATCCGGCTGTACTCGGAAATCACCGGTGCCACATGCATGCGTCCAAAACCCAGTGTGGCGTTGACGCGCAGCAAGCCGCTCGGCCTGCCTTTGGCGCTGGTCAGCAACTGCTCAAGGTCGTCAAGCTCCCCCAGGATACGGCGGGCATGTTCCAGCAGTACCTCGCCTTCCGGTGTCAGGCTCATGCGCCGGGTGGTACGTGTCACCAACGGCATGCCGATGCGCGTCTCCATCTGGCCCAGCCGCTTGCTGACCGCCGCCGTCGTGACGCCGAGGTCCCGGGCGGCAGCGCTGAGGCTGCCAGCCGTCGCCAATGCCGCGAAAAAGCCCAACTCGGCCGGCTGGATCGCACTGTTGGAAGCCATGGTCACTTTCAACCTTGTGGTTAAGAATGGTTTAACTTTAATCGCGATCCAAAACTTCGTCCACCGTCCAGAATCCGTTTCACGCTCTCGACAGCGATGACGGCACCAAACGGATTTTCCAGACCAGACAGGAGACGAAAGATGAAGACGTACAAGATTGCAACCATTCCCGGCGACGGCATTGGCAAGGAAGTCGTCCCGGCTGGCCGGGAAATCATGGAAGTCCTGGTCGCCGCCGGCGCAGAATTCCGCTTCGAGTTCGAAAACTTCGACTGGGGCGGCGACTACTACCGCCAGCACGGCGTGATGATGCCGGCCGATGGTCTCG
Source organism: Cupriavidus agavae (assembly GCF_004217045.1). GTDB lineage: Bacteria > Pseudomonadota > Gammaproteobacteria > Burkholderiales > Burkholderiaceae > Cupriavidus > Cupriavidus agavae. Next base: position 1,249,766 of record NZ_SGXM01000001.1, on the reverse strand, counting down.
ACGCACTGCGCGACAAGGATGCAATCCTGTTCGGCTCCGCTGGCGACAACCAGATTCCGGACCACATCACGCTCTGGGGGCTGCGCCTCAAGATCTGTCAAGGCTTCGACCAGTACGCCAATGTGCGTCCCACGCGCATCCTGCCCGGCATCGATGGGCCGCTCAAGCGTTGCGCACCGGAAGATCTGAACTGGGTCATCGTGCGCGAGAACTCCGAAGGCGAGTACTCTGGCGTGGGTGGCCGCGTCCACCAAGGCCATCCGATCGAAGCGGCGACAGATGTGTCGATGATGACGCGCGTTGGCGTGGAACGCATCCTGCGGTTCGCGTTCAAGCTGGCCCAATCGCGTCCGCGCAAGCTGCTGACCGTGATTACCAAGTCGAACGCACAGCGTCATGCCATGGTGATGTGGGACGAAGTGGCCGTGCAGGTAGCGAAGGACTTTCCCGATGTCACCTGGGACAAGGAACTGGTGGACGCCGCCACGGCGCGCATGGTGAACCGACCCAAGACGCTCGACACCATCGTCGCTACCAATCTGCACGCCGACATCCTGAGCGACCTCGCCGCCGCGCTGGCCGGCAGCCTCGGGATCGCCCCCACTGGCAATATCGATCCAGAGCGTCGCTATCCGTCGATGTTCGAGCCGATTCACGGTTCCGCCTTCGACATCATGGGCAAGGGCCTCGCCAATCCGGTCGGCACATTCTGGTCGGTGGTCATGCTGCTGGAGCATCTGGGCGAGAACGCCGCCGCGCAACGCGTAATGGCCGCCATCGAAGCCGTGACCGCCAACCCGGCGCTGCATACCGGGGACCTTGGCGGGAATGCAAAGACGGTCGATGTGACCAAGGCCGTCTGCGACTACCTGGCGGCGCATCGCCAAGCCAAGGCCGCATAAGCCCTCAATCCCTGCTTCACCTGTAGCACCCCTCGCACCCGGCCATGGCCGGGTTGCCAGCCGGCGCGTGCCTCGCACGCGTCCGCTTCCTTGCGGACTCCGACAACGGCCAACAGAGCCCTCGACCGCAAGCGACTCACCTCGAATCAGCAGGAGACAGCCATGATTCAAAGGCTATTGGGCAAGCTATACGTGCAAGTTTTGCTCGGCGTATCAGCCGGCATTGCGCTGGGCGTCTTCTATCCCGATCTCGGCAGCAGCCTCAAGCCATTCGGCGACATTTTCATCAAGCTCATCAAGATGGTCTTTGCGCCGATCATCTTTGCCACCGTTGTCCTCGGCATTGCGCGCATGGAGAACATGAAGGAACTGGGCCGTGTGGGCATACGTGCGCTGCTCTACTTCGAGATTCTCTCCACATTCGCGCTGGCACTCGGCCTGATCGTCGTAAACCTTGTGCAGCCAGGCGCCGGCATGAACGTCGATGCGGCGCATCTCGACGCCAAGGCCATTTCCAGTTACACCCACGCTGCCGAGAAACCGCATTCGTTCATCGACTTCCTGATGAACATGGTGCCGACCAGCGTGATCGACTCCCTGGCGCGCAACGACATTCTGCAGATCCTCGTGTTCGCCACGCTGTTCGGCATTGCCCTGTCGCACATCGGCCCACGCGCCAAGCCCGTGGTGGACTTCCTCGATTCCTTTACGCACGGCATTTTCTCGGTGGTGGGCATGGTCATGCGGCTGGCACCGCTGGCAGCGTTTGGCGCTATGGCTTTTACCGTAGGCAAGTATGGATTGGGGTCGGTAGTTTTGCTCGGCAAGTTGATGGGAACGATGTACGTCACTTGCTTCCTGTTCGTGGTGATCGTTCTCGGCGGTGTGGCACGTCTGGCGGGATTCAGCCTTTGGAAATTCCTGCGCTATATCCGCGACGAGCTGTTCACGGTGCTGGGCACCAGTTCGTCGGAATCGGTCGTACCGCAGTTGATGCGCAAGCTGGAGAACGCCGGTGTCTCCAAGCCCGTGGTAGGTCTGGTGGTCCCGTCCGGACTCACATTCAATCCTGACGGCCAGTGCATCTACTACACGATGGCCGCCATCTTCATTGCCCAGGCGACGAACACACCGTTGACGCTGACCGATCAGCTCGTGGTGCTCGGCGTGTTGCTGCTGACATCCAAAGGATCGGCTGGCGTGACCGGCTCCGGCTTCATCACGCTCGCGGCCACGCTGGCATCGATGGGCAAGATTCCCGTTGCAGGCATGGTGCTGTTGCTGGGCGTGGACCGCTTTATGTCGGAAGCGCGTGCCATTACCAATACGATAGGCAATGCGGTCGGTACGCTGGCCATCGCCCGGTGGGTGGGCGCCATCGATCAGAAGCAACTGGACGATGCACTCGACGGCAAACTTGTCGATGACCCCGAGGTGCTGGTGGAGACCGCAGAATCTCCGTCACTGGGATCGAGACTGTCTCGTGCCGCCGATGCCCACGCCGGCCTGATGCATTGAGGCGATGACGATGACATTCGACACCCCACAGGCCAGCGCGCTGCTGCGCCGCATGTTCGATGCCGCCATCGCCGCTGCGCAGCCGTCGCTCACGCTGGCGCGCCATCTGCCAGACCGCCCCAAGGGACGCACCATCGTGATCGGTGCCGGCAAGGCATCGGCAGCCATGGCGCAGGCTTTCGAGAGGGCCTGGCAAGGTCCGCTGGAGGGTCTGGTCGTGACCCGTTACGGCTACGCCGTGCCCTGCGAGCAGATCGAGATCGTGGAAGCGGCGCATCCAGTGCCGGACACCGCCGGCCACAATGCTGCGCGCCGCATGCTGGAACTCGTGTCCCGCCTGACCGAGGACGATCTGGTTGTCAGCCTGATTTCCGGTGGCGGCTCTGCACTGTTGCCGCTACCGCTGACGGGCATCTCGCTCGATGACAAGCAGCAGATCAATCGCGATCTGCTCAAGTCCGGCGCCACGATCACGGAGATGAACTGCGTCAGGCGCCATCTCTCGGCGATCAAGGGCGGACGGTTGGCGGCGGCCTGCTACCCGGCTCGCGTCTGCAACCTGCTTTTGTCGGACGTTCCGGGCGACGACCCCATCGACATTGCGTCCGGCCCCACGGTCCCCGATCCCACGACGCGCCAGGAGGCGATCGACATTCTCCGGCGCTATGGACTGGCGTTGCCAGCGCACGTCATGCGCGTGCTGGACTCCGACGAGGCCGAGACCGTCAAGCCCGGCGATCCGCGGCTCCCGCGCATCGACACCACGTTGATCGCTACCCCACGGATGGCGCTACGGGCCGCGGCAAACGTGGCGTCTGCAGCGGGGCTACCCGTGCATGTGCTGGGCGATGCCATCGAGGGCGAGGCGCGCGATGTGGGGCTGGTGCTCGGTGCTCTCGCGCTGGAATCGGCAAACCACCAGTTGTTTCCTTCGCCGTGCGTGCTGTTGTCGGGCGGAGAAACGACCGTGACCGTACGAGGCACGGGGCGCGGTGGCCGCAACGTCGAATTCCTGCTCGCACTCGCGTTGACGTTGCGCGGCGACACACGCATTCATGCCCTCGCAGGCGACACGGATGGCGTCGACGGCCAGGAAGAGATTGCCGGCGCCATCGTGACGCCCGACACCTTGCAGCGTGCCTGGGCACTGGGTATCCGTCCACAGGATGCGCTAGCCAACAACGATGGCCACGGTTTCTTCGAAGCCCTTGGGGATGCAGTCATTACCGGCCCCACCCTCACCAACGTCAACGATTTCCGCGCGATTCTGATCGCGCCCTGATGGAGTATCACCATGAGACGCCTTCGCAACGCGAAGATCGTGGCTACGCTGGGTCCCGCCAGCACGTCACCCGAAATCATCGATGCCCTGTTCGACGCCGGCGCCGATGTGTTCCGCCTGAACTTCAGCCATGGCAGCCATGAGGATCACAGGCAACGGCTCGACACAATCCGGGCCATCGAGCAAGCGCGTAGTCGCCCAATCGGTGTGCTACTCGATCTGCAAGGCCCGAAGCTGCGGATCGGAACGTTTGCCGACGGTCCCATCCAACTGGCGGCGGGCGCAGCGTTCCGGCTGGATCTGGACAGGGATCAGCCGGGAACGGTTTCCCGCGTCAGTCTCCCGCATGCGGAAATATTCGCCGCACTGGGCGAAGGCGCCGAGCTGCTTCTTGACGACGGCAAGATCCGCTTGCGCGTGGACCGTTGCGGCAGCGACTTTGCCGAAACCACCGTGGTCAACGGCGGGGCCCTGTCCGACCGCAAGGGCGTCAACGTTCCGGGCGTGGTGCTGCCGATGTCGGCAATGACCGAAAAGGACCGCCGCGACCTGGACTTCGGGCTCACGCTCGGCGTCGACTGGATTGCGCTGTCCTTTGTCCAACGCCCCGAGGACATCCGGGAGATCAAGGCAATCGTGCAGGACCGCGCCGGCATCGTTGCCAAGCTGGAAAAGCCTGCCGCGATCCGGAGCCTCGATGCCATCGTTGCCGAGTCCGATGCAGTGATGGTGGCGCGTGGCGACCTGGGCGTGGAAATGCCGGCCGAGCAGGTGCCGTCGCTCCAGAAGCAGATCGTCCGCGCGTGCCGCAAAGCGGGCAAGCCAGTCATCGTCGCCACGCAGATGCTGGAGTCGATGATCGCCGCGCCTGTGCCCACGCGCGCCGAAGCCTCGGACGTGGCGACGGCCGTCTACGACGGCGCCGATGCCGTCATGCTCTCGGCCGAATCGGCCTCGGGCAGGTATCCCGTTGAAGCCGTAACGATGATGAACGGCATCATCACACGCACCGAATCCGATCCGCTCTATCACGACGCGATTCAGTCGTCGCACACCCCGCCGCGCGCCGAAGCCGCAGACGCCATCGGCTACGCGGTGCGACATGTGGCCGGGTTGCTCAAGGTACCGGCTACCGTCGCTTACACCAGTTCGGGCTATTCCGCGCTGCGCATGGCACGTGAGCGCCCCGAAGTGCCGATCCTGGGCATGACGCCGCGTCTTGCCACGGCTCGCCGCCTGGCACTCGCCTGGGGTGTCCATGCCGTGCTGTGTCATGAAGTCGTCGATGTGCTTGAAATGACCGAACTGGCGAGCCGAACGGTCGTCAAGGAACACTTCGGCGAACCCGGCCAGTCGATCGTTATCTCCGCCGGCTTGCCGTTCACCGTGGCTGGCACCACTAACCTTCTGCGCATTGCGCAGGTCCAGTAAGGAGGCAAAGGATGTCAGTGATTCACGAAGTGCGCGGCTACGAGATCCTCGACTCGCGCGGCAATCCCACTGTGGCGGCTCGGGTGCTATTGGCCGATGGCAGCGAAGGTTTTGCAGCGGCCCCCTCGGGTGCTTCGACGGGCGCGCGTGAAGCCATCGAACTGCGTGATGGCGACAGCGCGCGCTACGCCGGCAAGGGTGTGCGCAATGCCGTCAGCCACATCGACGGCGATATCGCACGCGCGCTGGCAGGCATGCGCGCATCGGAGCAGGCTGAAATCGATCAATGCCTGATCCGGCTGGACGGCACAGTCGACAAGTCGCGACTGGGCGCCAACGCGCTATTGGCCGTCTCGTTGGCGACGGCGCGGGCCGCGGCCGCGTCGGCAGGTGTGCCGCTCTATTGTTCGATAGGCGGCGACGGCGCACAGATGCGCTTGCCCATGCCGATGATGAACATCATCAACGGTGGTGCGCATGCCGACAATAGCGTGGATATGCAGGAGTTCATGATTCTGCCAGTCGGCGCCCCATCGTTCTCGGAAGCTGTGCGTTGGGGCGCGGAAGTGTTCCATACGCTCAAGGCCCTTCTGAAGCAGCGTGGCTTTTCCACGGCAGTAGGCGATGAAGGCGGCTTTGCGCCGGACCTGCAGTCCAATGAGCAGGCGCTGGAAGTCATCATGCAAGCCATCCACGCCGCGGGCTTCCAAGCTGGCCGCGATATAGCACTGGGCCTGGACGTGGCGAGTTCCGAGTTCCATCGAGACGGGAGCTATGTCCTGCAGTCCGAGGGCCGCAGCTACGACAGCAGCGGATTTGTCGATCTGCTCGCAGGCTGGGTAACGCAATACCCCATCGTCACGATCGAAGACGGCATGGCCGAGGACGACTGGCAAGGATGGAAGTTGCTGACCGAGCGTCTTGGAGACCGCGTGCAGTTGGTGGGCGACGATCTGTTTGTTACCAACGCCGTCATCCTCCAGGAAGGCATCGATTGCGGCGTGGCCAATGCCATCCTCATCAAGCCGAACCAGATTGGTACGTTGAGCGAAACACTGGCGGCCGTCGAGATGGCGCATCGCGCGGGCTACGCATCGGTGATGTCGCACAGGTCCGGCGAGACCGAAGATACGACGATCGCCGATCTCAGCGTCTGCACCGCTGCTACGCAGATCAAGACCGGTTCGCTGTCGCGTTCCGACCGCGTTGCCAAATACAACCGTCTGCTCTACATCGAGGCCGAACTTGGCTGCGCAGCCACGTTTTCCGGTCGCGCTGCGTTCCCAAGTTTGCGCCATATTTAGCACATCACCACGCATTGCCATCAATACAATCAAAGGAGACAAACATGCGTACATTCACGACTCAACGCGTCCGTGGCCTCTGCGGGCTTTTCGTGATCGGCTTTGGAATCTGCGCAGCGTCGCAGGCATTTGCACAGGACTGGCCAGCCAAGCCGATTAGCCTGGTCGTTCCGTTCCCGTCTGGCGGCACGACCGATGTCCTGGCACGCGCGCTGGGCGATCAGTTGTCCAAAGCGCTCGGCCAGCCCGTCATTGTTGAAAACCGTCCAGGCGCGGGTGCCACGGTCGGCGCGGACTACGTTGCGAAAGCCAAGCCGGACGGCTACACGCTGCTGATGGGCGCCGTCCACCACACCATTGCCACGTCCGTCTACAAGAAGCTCCCCTACAGTTTCCAGAAGGACCTGACCCCGGTATCCACACTGGCGATGGTCCCTAACGTGCTGGTCATCAACAGCGCAAAGACGCCCGCAAAGAATGTCGCGGAACTTGTCGCATTTGCGAAGAAGACATCTCCAGAGTTGTCGTATGGCTCCAATGGCAACGGCACTGCGCAACACCTGATCGGAACCCAGTTTCAGGCGACGACCGGCGTCAAGTTGCTGCACGTGCCATACAAGGGCAGCGGTCCGCTCACCACGGACCTCCTCGGCGGTCAGGTTTTCATGTCTTTCGACACCCTGACGACGGTGCTACCGCACATCAAGGGCGGCAAGCTGAAAGCGCTGGCAGTCACCACAGCGAAGCGGTCGAGCGCCATGCCTGACGTACCCACAATGGACGAGGCGGGTCTCAAAGGCTTCGACATTGGTACCTGGTTCGGCGTGCTCGCTCCCGCTGCAACACCTAAGCCCGTCGTCACAAAACTTAACACAGAAATTGTAAAGATTGTCAGCTCACCCGACTTCCAGCAACGTATGCTCGCTGCAGGTGCCGAGCCGATGTCTAGTACGCCTGAAGCTTTTGCCAAGCGCATCAATGACGAGACCAGCAAGTTCGCTACCCTCGTAAAGGAGGGCAATGTCACCATCGAATAGTTCGAGATGCTGCCTCAGGGGAAGTGAACAGTGATGCGCGACTGGAGACAGGCTGCCGAGTGGGCATCCTGTGCCCCAGCCGCGCAGATTTGAGGCGACTTCTATGTCTGATAGTCGATAGCAACGGCCATCCGTCCAACGTCCTCATACGTCTCAGAAGGGTCGGAAAGCGCCATCTAAGTCGTGGGCGGCCTGGGAGGACCATCGACTGAGTCGTCGTTCGATGCAGAGAGAGGATGGTTTCGCATCGCCTGTTCGAGGTCGAGCCGGTTTACCAATCGCTGTCGCTTGACGTTCAGCGGCACCTTGGCGGGCCGCGGTGGCTCGCCGTGCAGCGTCCGTGAGGGGGCTGCGAAGCGGCGGTTGTCACGCAACGACTGAACCTCCGCTGCGATAGCCAGTGTCCGGCCCAGCCGCTTGTTGTCGACGATCGCGCCCTGGTCGACCTCCGGAAAGCGATCGTAAGTGGTGTAGGGGAGGGGGCCGCCATTCGCCCACAACTCGACATGCCCATCGGGATACTCGGCGACCTCGATATAGTGGTGGATCAACCCCCGGTGCTCGGGAAGATCCTCGAGCATGTACAACACCTTGGCGTACTGCAGCGTCAGGCTCTGTGACACCTTGCGCCACTCCCGCCAACTGAAATCCGTGCCAGATTCTCATCGCCGCGCAACGGCCGGTGCGCATCGAACTCACTGCGCGGCGTTTTGCCAAAGCGAGCGTTGAAGTCGGCCATGAAGATGGGCGCGAACCTGTTCGCCGCTTCCATCGAATTGATCCCGTGCAGCCGCAGCTCCTTGACCAGACGGTCCTGCAGCGTGCCGTTCATCCGTTCGACACGGCCCTTGGCCTGACTTGTGTTGGCGCACACGATATCGATGTTGAGCTCGTATAACGCCCGGCCGAACTGTGTATAGCCGCGGCCTTCGGCATTGTCCTTCGCATTGACCCGAAAGACGCCAGCCTTGTCGGAATAGAACGCTTGGGGCTTGCCATGGCGCTCGAGGTAGGCGCGTGTGGCGGCGAAATAGGCCAGCGTCGATTCTGTTGGCACGAACAGCAATTGCAGCAGGCGGCCGGTGGCGTCGTCCACGAAGACCAGCAGCGTGCAGGCCGGCGCCCGGTCCTCGAACCAGGCGTGATCGCTGCCGTCGATCTGCACCAACTCGCCCAGACAGGACCGGCGATTGCGCGGTTGATGGATCCTGGGCGGACGTTGCCTGCGTGGCACCCAGAAGCCCGCGTCGATCATGATCCTGCGTACCGTCTCCTTGGCCAAGTGGATGCCGTGCCGTTCGCGCAACTTTTCGGCGGCGAGCGTCGGGCCAAAGTCGGCATAGCTGTCACGGATCAGGCCGCGCACGCTAGCCCCGACGCCTGGCGGGAGCTGGTTGTGACCAGATTGGCCCCAGCGGCGGGAGACCAGACCCTGTGGGCCGTCCTGCCGATAGCGCTGCGCCAGCCGCTCGATCTGGCGCCGGCTGATGCCAAGCTTCTCGGCGGCGCGCTAGACCATCAGGCCGCCCCGCACGACGGCCTCGATGATCTTGCAGCGGTCCAGTTCCCGTAGGCTCATGGTGATGGTGTCCGGTCGTGTCATGTCGCGCTCCAACGAAGCCTTGGGGTACGACATCTCAATCTAGCTCAGGTACGACATTAAAACTTGGCCGTGACACCCACCATGTCAATAATGGTTATTATGTTAAATAATATAACCCCCAAAACAGACACCCGAACTCCCCATCCCGCCATCCCCCCAACCTCACTCCATCTCTGGCAGCCTCGGCTTGAACCGCTGCCGTTCGATGGCGCCGCTGCGGGCTACGAGGATCGTCGATTCGGGGATTTCCTCCCAGACGTCCTGCACGTCGATCAGCGGTTCGGACAGCACCAGGAAGGCGTCGTCGCCGGCGGCGATGATGCGGGGGTCGTCCGGATATAGCGCACGCAATTGGCGGAACGACGTGCTGTGGAACAGCGACCGCGATGCGCCTTCGCTCGAATACCGGACCGCGACGATCTGCTTGCCGTCCGTTACGCAGACCGTCATGTTGAGCGGGTTCTGCACGTCGCAGCGCCGTGCCGTTTCCTCGATCAGGCCGGCCATCTGCTCCAGGGCGCCACGCGGGTCGCGTTCCAGGCCAAAGGTCAGCGCCAGGAAGAACATCACCTCGGAATCGGTCGAGCCCTCGATCCAGCGGAACAGGTGTGGCGCCACGGCCAGCATCAACTCGCGCCGCAACTGGGGGTATTCGCGGATCAGGCCGTTATGGACAAACAGCCATCGGCCGAAGCGGAACGGATGGCAGTTGGTCTCCTGTGTCGGCGTGCCGGTAGCCGCCCGCACGTGGGCCACGAACAGCGGCGCCCGCACCGCCCGCGCCGTTTCGCGCAGATTGGTGTCGCTCCAGGCGGGATGCAGGCAGCGGTAGCGGAACGGCAGTTCGGAATGCCGACCGTACCAGCCCACGCCGAAACCGTCGCCGTTCGTCGTGGTATGGCCAAGTCTGGCGTTCAGGCTCTGGTCGATCAGCGAATGTTCCGGCTGGAACAGCACGGCTTCCAGCGGTACGGAACGACCCGAATAGGCCAGCCAACGGCACATATCTCCCCTCCTCTGCGAGTTTTGGTAGCGGTATCTCCACTTCAGCATAGCAAGGGTCGCCATTTCTTGAAGTAGGAAAACTGGAGATTGCGCTATTCCACCGCTCGCGTAGAATACTGTACATCCATACAGTATCCCGTCATGGAACTGCTCAAGAAACTCGAAATCCTGGCTGATGCGGCGAAATATGACGCATCATGCGCCAGCAGCGGCGCCCCCACACGCGATTCGGTCGGCCGTGCCGGACTTGGCGCCACCACGGGCGCCGGGATCTGCCACAGCTTCACGCCGGATGGCCGCTGTGTGTCGCTATTGAAGATCCTGCTGACCAATTTCTGCCAGTACGACTGCCAATACTGCGTGAACCGGCGGTCCAGCAACGTGCCGCGCGCCCGCTTCCTGCCGGCCGAAGTGGTCAACCTGACGCTGGAGTTCTACCGGCGCAACTACATCGACGGTCTGTTTCTGAGCTCGGGCATCATCCGCAGCGCCGACTACACGATGGAGCAACTGGTGCAGGTGGCACGTTCGTTGCGCGAGGAGCATCAGTTCCGAGGCTACATCCACCTGAAGACGATTCCGGACGCCGATCCGCGCCTGATCCGCGAAGCAGGCCAGTTTGCGGACCGCCTCAGCGTCAACATCGAACTGCCCACCGACGGCGGCCTGCAGCGGCTGGCGCCCGAGAAGAATGTCCATACGATCAAGCGTGCGATGGGTTCGATCCGGCTGGCCCAGGAGGAAGCCGAAGTCGAGAAATTGCCGCCCACGGCCCGCGCGCCGGCAGGCCAGAGCACCCAGATGATCGTGGGCGCCGACGAGGCCGACGACCGCACCATCCTTCAGACGGCCCAGACGCTATACGGCGCCTACAAGCTCAAGCGCGTCTACTACTCGGCGTTCAGTCCCATTCCTGACAGCCCTTCCGCCCTGCCCGCCCAGGCGCCGCCGCTGCTGCGCGAGCACCGGCTGTACCAGGCCGATTTCCTGCTGCGCGGCTATGGATTCCGGGCCGAGGAACTGTTCCAGAAAGACGGCGCGCTGCCGCTCGATATCGACCCGAAGCTGGCCTGGGCGCTGGCCCATCGGGAGTCGTTCCCGGTTGACCTGAACCGCGCGCCGCAGCGGCTGATCGCCCGCGTGCCTGGCATCGGCATGCGCAACGCCAAGCGTTTGGCGGAATTACGACGTACGCGGGCCATCCGCTACCAGGACCTGATCCGGCTGCGCTGCGCTATGGATACGGTCAAGGCATTCGTCGTGACGCAGGACTACAAGCCCGCGCTGGCCGAACCATCTTCGGAGCAACTGCGCCGGGCGCTGGCGCCCGCGCCGCAGCAACTCGCGCTGATATGAGTGACATTGCCGCGCCCGTGCTGAGCGTCGACGGCGGTTATGCAGGCTGGCGCAAGCAGGCGCGGCATGCGCTGGCGCAGGGCTGGCCGCCCGAGTCGGTGTCCTGGGATGCGCAAGGCGCTGCCTCGTCGGCAGCCTCGGGACAACTGTCGCTCGGCGTGGATGCCGCGCCGGCAGCGTTGCCCGGCGCTGGCGTGGTGGACGTCAAGGTTTCGAAGGAACTGGCCGCCCTGCTGCGCGACGCCGCGCACCATCGCTCGGCGCAGCGCTGGGCGTTTTTGTACCGCGTGCTGTGGCGCTGGGCGCATGGCGACCGCTCCGTGGCGTCGGCCGCCGATGAAGATGGCGCGCGGCTTTACGCGATGGCCAAGGCGGTACGGCGCGCCCAGCACGACATGATTGCCTACGTGCGGTTTCAGGAGCGCCGCCCGGACATGACGGTGGGCGTCGGCGACGACTTGCCCAAGTACCTCGCCTGGTACGAGCCTGACCACGACGTGCTGGCCTACGCGGCCGACCATTTTGCGAAGCGGATGGGCGGGGCTACGTGGTGGATCGGCACGCCGGACGGGGCGGCCACGTGGGACGGCCAGACCATTCGCTACTCGCCCGCTCCGGCTGACGCCAGCGCGTTCCGGGCCGGCGCCGACCAGATCGAGCCACTGTGGATCGCCTATTACAAGAACATCTTCAACCCGGCCCGGCTCAACGAGGCCGCGTTGCACCAGCATATGCCGGTGCGTTTCTGGAAGGGCCTGCCCGAAGCAGCGCTGATTCCCGAAATGATCGCCGAGGCGCGCAACGGCGCCCGCCGCGTGGGACAGGCGGCGACGGTCGGCAGCATGCGCGGCAAACAGGTCGCGGTCGATGCCGAACAGGCGCTGCCGGTTCGGCCCGCGCCCACTTCGCTCGACCAGTGCCGGAACTGCGACCTCTGGCGTCATGCCACCCAGGCCGTGCCGGGGCGCGGCCCCGAGACGGCGCGGATCATGGTGGTCGGCGAACAGCCCGGCGACCAGGAGGATCTGTCGGGCGAGCCATTCGTCGGCCCGGCCGGCAATGTGCTTGACGAGGCACTGCGCGGGGCGGGCGTCGCGCGTGACAGTCTGTATCTGACCAACGCCGTCAAGCACTTCAAATGGGTTGCGCGCGGCAAACGGCGCCTGCACAAGACGCCCGGCCAGCTTGAGGTGGAAGCCTGCGCGCACTGGCTCGACCAGGAACTGGCGCGGATACGTCCGAAGGTCATCGTCACGCTTGGCGCTACCGCGCTGGGCGCCGTCGTGCGCGAAAAAGTACGGCTGCGCGATGCGATGGCCACCCCGATTCGGCTCGGAGACACCTGGATCGTGGCAACCTGGCACCCGTCCTATGCCCTGCGCGTGGACAATCCGGCCGCCCGCGCCAGCGTCGAAGCCGAGATCCTGGCAGCATTGACCCAGGCCCGGCGGCTGGCCGAGGAGGAAACTTTTGCGGCCGGGCCGGCGTCGGAGTGATTCCAGTCACCGTTTTTGCAGGTTCACGATGAAAAAGTCACTTGTTGCCGCGCTTGGCGCGCTTCTGCTGTTTGGCGCGATGTCTGGCTGCGCCAGCCGGACCGGCTACGACGATGGCCAGTCGGGGGTGACCGCATATGGAGTGGTGGACGTGGGGATCGAGACGACGCGGGAGCGGTGATGGTGTGCTCCCCTCCACCGCGAGCGGGAGAGGGAAGCACGCACAGCGGGCAGGCACGTTCACGCGCTCACCACCTTGTCCGCCGTGATCGGCGTGGTCCTGAACCGTTTCCCCGTGGCGTGGAATATGGCGTTGCTGATGGCCGCTGCCACACCGACGATGCCGATCTCCCCTACCCCTTTTGCCCCGAAGCGGCTGACGATGCGGTCGTCTTCGTCGACGAAGATCACATCGATGTCGCCGATGTCGGCATTCGACGCAATGTGGTACTCGGCCAGGTTGTGGTTCATGAAGCGTCCGAGCCGGTGGTCCGCGTGGGTTTCCTCGAACAGCGCCTGGCTGATGCCCCAGACCACGCCGCCGGTGATCTGGCTGCGCGCGGTCAGCGGATTCACGATGCGGCCGGCGGCCACGGCGCTGACCACCCGGGTCACCCGGATCGCGCCCAGCACCTCGTCCACCTTGACCTCGCAGAACACCGCCGAATGCACGGCGCGCACCGATTGTTTCTGCTTCGGCAGGTCTGGCAGCAGCAGGTGGCGCACTTCCAGGTGCGTCCGGCCTTTCGAGAGCAGCACGGCTTCCAGCGGCATCGCCGTTTCGGGGCGGTCCACGCGGACGATGTTGCCGTCGCGGAACGCCACGTCTTCGAACGCGCATTTGTCGAAACCCCGCTCGGGAATCTCGCGCGCCAGGCGCCAGAGCTGGCGCTGCAGCTTCTCGCAGGCGCCGTGGACGGCCGAACCCACCGTGGCGATATGGGACGACCCGCCCTCGATCGGCGCGAACGGCAAGTCTGAATCGCCGAGCCGGAACACCACCCGTTCCAGCGCCATGCCCATGACCTCGGCCGCGATCTGCGAGATCGCCGTATAGGTTCCGGTGCCGATATCGGTCGCCGCGCAGCCGATTTCCAGCCGGCCGTCGGCCAGCAGCCTGGCACTGGCGCGGGCCGCCATCTGCATGGCGTCCCAGGTACCGGTGGCCATGCCCCATCCCACCAGTTCATGGCCGTCGCGCATCGAGCGCGGCGCCGGCTGGCGGGCGTTCCAGCCGAAGGCGCGGGCGCCCTGCGCGTAGCACTCCATCAACTGCTTGGTCGAAAATGGCAGGCCGGCGTTGCTGTCGCGCTCGGCGTAGTTGATGCGGCGCAGTTCAAGCGGATCGATGCCGGCGGCGTACGCCAGTTCGTCCATGGCGATTTCCAGCGCGTGCACGCCGTGGGCGGCGCCCGGCGCGCGCATGTCCATCGGGGTGGACCGGTCCAGCGACACCACCTTGTAGACGTAGCGGAGGTTGTCGCAGGCGTAGAGCTGCCCTGACCAGTTCACCACCACTTCCACGTAGTCCTCGTCGCGCGAGGTCTCGGCCACGGCTTCGTGGATCAGCGCGGTCAGCCGGCCGTCGCGCGTGGCGCCCAGCCGTATCCGCTGCCAGGTTTCGGGGCGGCGCCCGAACGTGAACATCTGCTGGCGCGTCATGACCACCCGCACCGAGCGCTTCAGTTGCAGCGAGGCCATCACGGCCAGCAGCAACTGGTACTGCGGCCGCAGCCCCGAGCCGAACGCGCCGCCCACGAACGGATTGCGCACCGTCACCTTGCGCTTGGGCAGGCCGAACACGCGCGACACCATCCAGCGCGAATTTTGCGAACCCTGCGTCTTGTCGTAGATCGTCAGGTGCCCGCGCGCGTCGCGGATGACCGTGCTGGCGTGCATCTCCATCGGATTGTGGTGTTCGGCACCGGCGTAGAACTCGGCATCGACGGTCAGCTCGGCCTGCGCGAAGGCCGCGTCGGGGTTGCCCTTGGGCTTGGGCGGCTTCGAGAAGCCGGCCTTGAAACCGCCCGGGTCGTGGGCGTCGTCGCGGCGCGCCAGCAGGTGGGTCTCGTGCGGCTTTTCCTCGTATTCCACGTGCACCAGCGCGGCGGCGTGGCGCGCGGCCTCGAAGGTCTCGGCCACCACCAGCGCCACGGGCTGGCCGCTGTAGCCGATGGCGTCGTCGTGCAGCGGGCGCAGCGGCATGCCGGCCGGCGCGGTCATGTCCTTGTAGAACAGCCGCATCGAGCGCATTGGGGGCCGGTTCTCGTGGGTCAGCACGTCGATGACGCCGGGCACGGCGCGCGCCGCCTCGCTGTCGATCCGTACGATGCGGCCGCGCGCAATCGTGCTGTTGACCACCACGCCATAGCACAGGTCCGGCACCGGATGCTCGGCGGCGTAGCGGGCCGCGCCGGTGACCTTGGCCTCGCCGTCGATGCGGGGTACCGGCGTGCCAATGCCGGCCCGGCCGGTGCCCGGCGGGGCCAGTGGCTGCTGGTCGATCTCGAACGGTGCCAGCGTGGTGTCAGTCATGATGCATCCCCTCGTTCCCGTCGTTCCACGTCGGGTCGTTCGCAAAGGCGTCCTGCCCGGTATTGGTCAGGATGCCGGCAGCGGCCATTTCCAGCGCCCGCACGATGGCGCGCTGGGCCAGCGGAATCTTGAACGCATTGCCGGGCGTGCTTTCGGGCAGCGCCGGGCCACCCCAGGGCCGCGCCTCGCGCAGCACCAGCGCGGCGGCTTCGGCGAAGCTTGCTTCGGTGGCGGGCTTGCCGGCCAGCAGCGCCTCGGCGTCAGGGTCGCGCCACGGTTTGTGCGCCACGCCGCCGAGCGCCAGGCGGGCGCTGGCGATCAGCCCGTCCGCGCCGATCTCCAGCGCCGCCGCCACCGACACCAGCGCAAACGCATAAGACGCCCGCTCGCGCACCTTCAGATACGCGCTATGGCCCGCGTACGGGTTCGGCGGCACGCTGATATGCGTGATTAGTTCGTCCGGCTGCAGCACCGTGTCGATGTCGGGCCGGTCCCCGGGCAGGCGGTGGAACGCGGTCATCGGAATCTCGCGCGGCCCGCGCACCGATTCCACGTGCACCGTGGCGTCGAGCGCGGCCAGCGCCACGCACATGTCCGAGGGGTGCGTGGCGATGCAATCCGGGCTGGCACCAAGGATGGCGTGCTGCCGGGCCAGGCCGCGCGCCGCCGGGCAGCCGCTGCCGGGCTGGCGTTTGTTGCACGGCACCCCGGCGTCGTAGAAGTGGTAGCAGCGCGTGCGCTGCAGCAGGTTGCCGCCGTTGGTGGCCATGTTGCGGATCTGGCCCGAAGCGCCGGCCAGGATCGCCGCGCGCAGCAGCGGAAAGCGGTCCCAGACCACCGGATGCTCGGCGGTATCGGCATTGCGCGCCATCGCACCCAGATGCAGCGTGCCGTCGGGCAGGCAATCGATCTGCCGCAGCGGCAGCCGGCCGATATCGATCAGCGTGCCCGGCTGCATCACGTTTTCCTTCATCAGGTCGAGCAGGTTCGTGCCGCCAGCGAACGGGCGCGCGCGGGCGTTGACATCCTCGCCCAGCTGGATGCCAGCCATCGCGGCCAGTGCCTCGGGAACGGTGTCCACGCGGACATAGCGGAACGGATTCATGGCTGCTGGCTCCGGTTGGCGTCGTCGCCCACCGACAACGCGTCCACCTGCCGGCCCTCGGCCAGCAGTACGCGCGACACCGCCTCGACGATCTGCGGATACGCGCCGCACCGGCACAGGTTGCCGCTCATCCGCTCGCGGATCTCGGCCCGGTTGCGCGGCGGGCGTTCGTCCTGCAGCGCCACGGCCGAACAGATCTGGCCCGGGGTGCAATAGCCGCACTGGAACGCGTCGCAGGCGATGAATGCCTGCTGCACCGGGTGCAGGCCGGGCCCGCCGTGGAGCGCGGCCACGCCCTCGATGGTGGTGATATCCGCGTCATCGTAGGCCACCGCCAGCGCCAGGCAGGCGTTGATGCGGCGCCCGTCCGCAATCACCGTACAGGCGCCGCACTGGCCGTGGTCGCAGCCTTTCTTGGTGCCGGTCAGGTCGAGCACGTCGCGCAGCAGGTCGAGCAGCGTCATCCAGGCCGGAACTTCCAGCTGGTACTCGCGGCCGTTGATGCGCAGGTGCGTAAGGTGGGTATCGGGAGCGAGTCCCGGCGTGACGAGGGCGTCCATGGGGGTCTCCGGCAAGGGGGCGTGCCAGTGGGGGATGTTGTGATGCAGTGCGGGCGCGCAAATGTCGTACCCGGCCCGGTGGGCGGCGGCGGGTCGATGGCGGCGCACCTTCCGTGCCCCGCTTTGCAGTTTGGAAGGCGCGCCGGTGTAAAGCTTGCCGGGCCTAGGCCGCGCCTTCGCCAATTAGTCCCCGGCAGGCCCGGATGGCGGCGTCGAGCGGCGGGGCATCACCGCTCGGCCGGTAGGCCATCAGTTGCCCGTCCGCCGTGGCGACGGAGTTCCACCAGGTGTTGAGTTCGGCTTCGCTCCAGCCCCGGCGGGTGGCGGCGGGCACGGTATCGGTCAGCAACTGCCTGACCCGTTGGTCGAATTGCGCTTCGGTGAGCATGTGCGCCCTCCCTGTCTCCGGCGTGGCGCGGTCAGGAGACCGATGTCAGTGCCAGTTCGTTGCGAATCTCGCAGCCCGGCAGGCTTTCGCGCGCCAGCGCTTCCACGCGGTCGCGCGTGGCGGCATCGCGCACGGTGCCATGCAGCGTGCAGGCGCCATCGCTGAATTCCGCCGTGACCACGCCCGGATCGACGATGGCGGCCAGCCGTTCGTCCAGGACCTCGCGGCGCTGCAGGTCGCTCAGCGGCGCCACGGCATCCATGTCGCGGTTGTCGTACTGGCCCAGCGATGCCGGGCCGGGTACGGGCCGCGTGCCGGCCACGAGCGGTTCGGGTGCGCTGGCACCGGGCGCCACGCCGTACATGCCGTAGCGCTCCACGCCTTCGGGTTCCTTGCCCCCGGACGGCACGTACGGGGTGGTCGGCAGGTTGTCGTGGCTCTGCGGCTTGACCATGCCGGAGGGTTCGCCGGCGGGCGCCTCGGGCAGGTTGCTGCGGTCATCGCGCACGGCGCTGTGGCCGCCGTAGTGGTAGTCGGTCAGCGAGGGCTTGTTCGGATCGGCCATGTGCAGTCTCCTTTCGATCGGTGGATGCAGGGAGTTTCCGGTGTGGCGATGCATCGATCGTGCCAAGCCCGCAAAGCCTTGCCGGACCGGGGCCGGCGGGCCGGCAGCCGGGTAAATCCTGCATACCGGTAGTACGGCCTTACCGGATGGTGGCTCCCGCGCCCCGGCCTATAATGCGGAGCCCCCGTCTCCGCTTCGGCCAACGCCCCGCCCTCGCCCGCCACCGTGACCAACCGTCTCCACTTCGACCTGACCACCGTCCAGCTTTTCATTGCCGTGGCCGAACTCGGCAGCATCACGCGCGGGGCCGAGCGGCTGCACCTGGCGGCGGCCGCCGCCTCGCGGCGCGTGCTGGAACTCGAAGGCCAGCTTGGCGTGGCGCTGTTCGAACGGCTGCCGCACGGCATGGGCCTGACCGAGGCCGGCCGCGCGCTGCTGGCGCACGCACGGGGCATCACCCATACCGTGCAGCGGATGCAGGACGACGCCGCCTCGTTCGTCGGCGGCGACCTTGGCGTGGTACGCGTGGCGGCGCCCAAATCGGCCGTGATCCAGTTCCTGCCGTTCGATATCCAGCGCTGCGCCGTGGTGTGCCCCGGGGTGAGGGTGGACCTGCAGGAGATGAACAGCCAGGAAGTCCAGCAGGCGCTGCGCCGGGGCACGGTCGATATCGGCATCTACGAAGGCAGCCTCGGCATGGTGGACCTGCCCACCGCGCCGTACCGCACCGACCGCCTCCAGCTTGTGGTGGCGCGCGGCCATGCCCTGGCGCGGCGGCGCAAGGTGGCGCTGGCCGATGTGCTCGACTGCGACCTGATCACGCTCGGCGAAAGCTCGGCCATCTCGATCATGCTCGACCGGCTGGCCGAGGAGGCGGGCCGCGTGCCGCGCATGCGGATGCGCGTGGGCGGGTTCGACAGCATCGCCGCACTGGTGGCCCAGAGCCTGGGCGTGGGGGTCATGCCCGAGGCCATCGCCGCAGAAATCGCGGGCGGCAGCCGCTTCGTGCGGGTACCGATCGCCGAGCCCTGGGCCGAGCGCCAGTTCGTGCTGTGCCACCGTCCCGACGACGCGCTGTCGTCAGCCGCCCTGGGCGTGCTGGCGGTGCTTGCGCAAAATGCGAAACCTGACTCCCCAAAATAGCGATAGCCCGCGCTGCCCGCCTTGCCCATCATGGGATCCATAACGATTCCCATATGGAGACACCTCATGCAGCGCAGACAATTCCTTCTCGGGGCGACCGCCGGCCTGGCCCTGCCCTCCCTGGCCTTCCCGAGCCTGGTCCGCGCCGCCGACCTGCCGACCGGCCCGGTCCGCGTGGTGGTGGGCTTCGCGCCCGGCGGCGGCACCGACGTGCTGGCCCGTGTGATCGGCCAGAAGCTCGGCATGATGTGGAACACCAGCGTGGTGGTTGAAAACAAGCCCGGCGCCACCGGCGCCATTGCCGCCGCCTTCGTGGCCAAGCAGCCGCCTGACGGCACCACGCTGCTGATGGCGCACGTCAACAGCCACGCCATCGGCCCGGCCCTGCTCGACGTCAAGTACGACCCGGTGGCCGACTTCTCGCCCATCTCCATGGTGGGCGTGACCCCCAACATGCTGACTTGCCGCCCCGAGCAGAAAGTGCGCTCGGTGGCCGATATCGTCGCGCTGTGCCGCAAGAAGCCCGGCCAGATCTCGTTCGGCTCGTCCGGCATTGGCTCGGCGCAGCATCTGGCGCTGGAACTGTTCCGGATGCAGGCCAAGATCGACGTGGTGCACGTGCCGTACAAGGGCTCGGGCCCGCTGATCGCCGACCTGCTGGGCGGCCAGATCGACTATGCGTTCGACACCATGACCGCCGCCACGCCGTTCATCGCGCAGGGCAAGGTGATCCCCATCGCCCAGACGCGCCTGAAGCGCGCCGCCAGCCAGCCCAACGTGCCGACGCTGGCCGAATCGGGCTTCCCGGGCCTCGACGCGGCCTCGTGGTACGGGCTGGTGGGCCCCAAGGGCATGTCGCCGGCGCTGGTGCAGCGCATGAACCAGGACGTGAACCGGGCGCTGGCCATGCCCGACGTGGCCGAGAAACTCAAGAGCTTCGGCGCCGAGGATTCGGGCGGCACGAGCCAGCAGTTCGGCGCGTTCATCGCGTCGGAATCCGCCAAGTGGAGCAAGGTCGTCAAGCAGGCCGGCGTCAAGGCCGAAGCCTGACGCACTGCGGACCCTGCCCTCCCCCGAACATGATTGCCTACGGAATCCAACGATGACGCAACCCAACACCTCCTCCGATCGTCCGCTGCCGCTGGCTGGCGTGCGCGTGCTCGACGTCTGCCAGGTGATGGCCGGCCCCTACGCCTGCATGCTGCTGGCCGACCTGGGCGCCGACGTGATCAAGATCGAGCCCCCTGACGGCGGCGACCAGACGCGCGGCGCCATGGGATTCAAGATGAAGGGCCCGGACAGCATGGGCTTCCTGAACATGAACCGCAACAAGCGCAGCGTGACGCTCGATCTCAAGACCGAGGCCGGCCGCGAGGTGCTCTACAAGCTGGCCGAATCCGCCGACATCCTCGTGGAGAACTACCGCCCCGGCGTGATGAAGCGGCTCGGCATCGACTACGACACGCTGGCCGAAATCAACCCGAAGCTGGTCTATGTGAGCATCTCGGGCTTTGGCCAGTCTGGCCCGTGGGCCAAGCGCCCGGGTTTCGACCTGATGGCGCAGGCCATGTCGGGCGTGATGAGCGTGACGGGCTACCCCGGCGACGCCCCGGTCAAGTGCGGCGTGCCGGTGGCCGACATCGGATGCGCCTTGTTCGCCACTTACGGCATGCTGGCCGCCTATATCGGCGCGAAGGAGACCGGCAAGGGCCAGTACGTCGACGCGTCGCTGTTCGATTCGGCGATGGCGTTTTCGATCTGGGACACGTCCGAATACTGGGGCACCGGGCGCGAGCCCGAACCGCTCGGCACGGCCAACCGCATGAGCGCCCCGTACCAGGCGATGAAGTCCGCCGATGGCTATTTCGTGATGGGCGCCACCAACCAGAAGCTCTGGCAACTGCTCTGCCAGACACTGGACCGGCACGACCTGCTGGCCGACGAGCGATTCTCGACGGTCGCCCTCAGGCTTGCCAACCGCGCGGCGCTGATCGCCGAACTGGAGCGGACCTTCGCGCAGAAAACCAGCGACGAGTGGATTGAATCGCTGCTCGAAGTGGGCATTCCGGCCGGGCCGATCCTGACCTACCCGCAGGCGTTCGACAGCGAGCACGGCAAGCACCGCCAGATGCGCATCGAAATCGACCACCCCATCGAGGGCAAGGTCCCGAACATCGGCTTCGCCGTCAAGATGGGCGGCACGCCGCAGCAGGTGCGGCGCCACCCGCCGCTGCTGGGCCAGCACACCGACGAGGTGCTCGCCGAACTCGGCATCGATCACGACCAGAAGGAGGCGCTGGCCGCAGCCGGCGCGTTCGGCGCATGACGGCCCCGGCCAGCACGATGGACCGCACGCCCGAGGCCGGGCAGGTCACGCTGGCGGTGCAGGGGCAGGTCGCCACCCTCACCTTCGACCGCCCTGCCGCGCGTAACGCGATGACGTGGACGATGTACGAGCAACTGGGCCAGCACTGCCGCGACCTCGCCGGCGACGGCGGCGCCGGCATCCGCGTGGTAGTCATGCGCGGCGCCGGTGGCGAGGCGTTCGTGGCCGGTACGGACATCGCCCAGTTCCGCGCGTTCCAGAGCGGCGACGACGGCATTGCCTACGAGGAACGGATCGACGAGGGCATCGCCCTGGTCGAGAAACTGCCCATGCCCACCGTGGCCGTGGTCGACGGCTGGTGCGTCGGCGGCGGGCTGGCCATCGCCACTGCCTGCGATTTCCGCCTCGCCACGCCCAATGCCCGGTTCGGGGTGCCGATTGCCCGCACGCTCGGCAACACGCTCTCGGCCCAGAACCTGGCCAAGCTGCGCGCCGCCTGGGGCCTGCAACCGGTGCGCCGCATGCTGCTGTTGGCGCAGATCCTCGATGCGGACGCAGCGCTGGCCTGCGGCTTCCTCGAAGGCATCCGCCAACCCGACGAACTCGACGCCGAAGTGGCCGCCCTGTGCGAAAAACTCGCCAAACTTGCGCCGGTGACCCAGCAATCCGCCAAGGAAGCCCTGCGCCGCCAGACCGTGGAGGCCGTAGCCGATACCGACGACCTGGTCCGGCGCTGCTACGGCAGCCGGGATTTCATGGAAGGCGTGGAAGCGTTCGTGGAAAAACGGGCACCGCGGTGGCGGGGGGAGTAGGCTACTTGTCAGGCTGAAACGCAGCCCTTATAATCGGAGTACCACTTGCGGGGCGTCCCACTTAGGGCAATTAGAGCCGGACAGTCGTGTCGCGTAGGTGGTCACATTCGAGGGCCGTCATCTGACGGCCCTTTTCCATTTCTCCTGCCCTTACCTCTCCCACAGCAGCAAGCCCTGCTGGCGCCATTCCGATTCAAAGGCGCGATCCTCCTTGGCATAGATCGACTTCACCATGTTCACGCGCTCACGTCCAAGCGACACCGCCGCGTGCATTGCAACCACGAGCGGCCCGAGGTGATTGGCCTCGAAGGTAAGAACGACTGCGCTGCTGCCGATCGACGTTGCTCTGGTTCGACTTCTGAAGATCGCTTTGGGCTCAAGCAAAGTGCCATAGATTCCCTTCAGGAATCGGATCGGCACGCCATGGCGGAATAGTATTTTGTCCAAGTCTGCAACGGCCATGGCAAGCGGCGCCGCAGGGAAACCATACGGGTAGTAAAGCTCCGGCGTCGCGCCAAGTCGAATCGCCCGAGCTTTGATCCGACTCACCTCTGTCGCGCAACCGCCACGTAGCGTTGCACATGTCGTTTCCAGAATCAGTTCATAGTTTGGATCTTTCAAGATTGGACCGCCCTCGAAGAGATGCGTACAAAGAAGGTGACGAAGGTAGCACTTCCACCTTCACCACTCTTTGACGCCGGTCTCGTCTTGAACACTGTCCCGATGCCATGAACTCGAACGAACCGCGACCATTGCGATAAGTTTTCTTATCGCAATGATCCGGTTAGCAGAGGACAACTTGGGGCTGCGGGCCGTGGACGTGATCACATGATGCGAAAAGGTATGGCCCCGGAGATGATGCCGACGGCAAAAATGGGAACCAAAGGAATGGCGAGCAGCACGATAACGCCGTCTGCGGCCACGGTAAGCGGCGTAGCAAGGATCTTCAGGGGTAGCGGTGCCGATGGCGTTTCCTCCCTGACCGTGACCGCATAGGTCTGGTTCAATGCCTCGGCCTGTAACGGCAACGCCTTGGTGCCTGCCCGATAGCGCGTGCCATGTAGCGTGAGCGCAGGCTGTTTTGCGCCGGTACCCTTCACTTCCACGTTTCCAGATACCGCGTTCTCTCTCGTCACGGTAAACACCGAGAAGTTGGCGGAGAGCTTTTCGCGCAACGGTGAATTCAGAAGGTCGACCAGGCCGGGAGGTGCATCGAATATGTAATGGTAAAGAGGCGCTACGACGACCAGTTTCTTGCCGTCCTGACTCATCAGGATTTGGCTGACTGTTTCCGTGTAGAGCTCGTAGTCCGGATAGTTATCGGCCTCATACATTCCCCGGGTCACGCAACCCGAAGTGCCGAGCAACGAAACCAGAAGAAGCGGAAGAAATTGCCTGCGCTGCATGGAGATATCCTTATCAGTCGTTGCAAACAGAAAATGCAGCCGTAGCACCTCATTCACCGCGCAGAACGGCACAAGGCAGCCCGGCACCTCGTTGAAGGACATCGAATCTATCCAACCACCTCTCCTTTCGAGATCGGAAAAGCGCCAAAATCCGCCCACCAACCCAAGAAATCGCTGAAGTCCTAGCCGCGAGCCCCTGCCTGCCGCGTCTCCGTTAAAATCCCGGCACATCCACCCTGCTTCACCCCCGTGCCCCTCCACCAGGGTTTCATCCTCACCCGCCATTGGCGCGACACCCCCGCGGGTACCGAAGTCGAGTTCTGGCTGGCCACTGACGATGGGCCGCGCCGGCTCCGGCTGTCGCCGCAGCCTTCCACCGCGTTCGTGCCGGCTGCGCAGCGGGCGGCGGCCGAGGCGGTGCTGCGCGGCGAGCGGGGGGACGTGGAACTGCGCGAGCTGCCGCTGCAGGATTTTCAGCAGCGGCCGGTGCTGGGGCTCTATTGCCAGCAGCATCGCCAGTTGATCCGGCTGGACCGCGCGCTGCGCGATGCCGGGGTAGATGTCTACGAGGCCGATATCCGGCCGCCCGAGCGCTACATGATGGAGCGCTTCATTACCGCGCCGGTCTGGTTCGACGGCGAGGCCGGGGCCGATGGCATCCTGCGCAACGCTCAGATGAAGCCGGCCGCCGGCTACCGGCCGCCACTGCGGCTGGCGTCGCTCGACATCGAGACCAACGCGTTCGGCGATCTCTATTCGATTGCGCTCGAAGGGTGCGGGCAGCGGCAGGTCTACATGCTGGGGCCGGCACCGCAGAACCCTGCCGAGGCCGTCGATTTCCAGCTCGACTACTGCGCCACGCGCCGGGACCTGCTCGAACGGCTCAACGACTGGATGGCCCGGCATGATCCGGACGCGATCATTGGCTGGAACCTGGTGCAGTTCGACCTGCGCGTGCTGCGCGAACACGCCACGCAATACGGCATGCCGCTGCGCCTGGGCCGGGGCGGCGCCGAGCTCGAATGGCGCGAGCACAACCGCCAGCAGCACTATTTTGCGGCGGCGGCCGGCCGGCTGGTCATCGACGGCATCGAGGCGCTACGCTCGGCCACGTGGAGTTTCCCGTCATTCAGCCTGGAATCGGTGGCGCGGACGCTGCTGGGCGAAGGCAAGGCGATCGACAACCCCTACGACCGCATGGCCGAGATCGACCGGATGTTCGCCCAGGACAAGCCCGCGCTGGCCCGCTACAACCTGCGCGACTGCGAACTCGTGACGCGCATCTTCCAGGCCACGGAGTTGCTGCCGTTCCTGCTCGAACGCGCCTCGGTGACGGGCCTGCCGGCCGACCGCAACGGCGGCTCGGTGGCGGCGTTCACGCATCTGTACATGCCGCTGATGCACCGGCAGGGCTACGTGGCGCCGAACCTCGGCGATACCGCCCCCGAGGCCAGTCCGGGCGGCTTCGTGATGGATTCCCGGCCGGGGCTCTATGAGTCGGTGCTCGTGCTCGACTACAAGAGCCTGTATCCGTCGATCATCCGCACGTTCCTGATCGATCCGGTGGGGCTGGTGGAGGGGCTGGCGCATCCCGGCGATGCCGATTCCGTACCCGGTTTCCGGGGCGCCCGCTTCTCGCGCACGAAGCACTGCCTGCCGGCCATCGTCGCACGGGTCTGGCAAGGCCGCGAGGCGGCCAAGCGCGACGGCAACAAGCCGCTCTCGCAGGCGCTCAAGATCATCATGAACGCGTTCTACGGGGTGCTGGGATCAAGTGGGTGCCGGTTTTTCGATCCGCGCCTGGCGTCGTCGATCACGATGCGCGGGCACGAGATCATGCGCCAGACCCGCGAACTGATCGAGGCGCGCGGCTACGAGGTGATCTACGGCGACACCGATTCCACCTTCGTGTGGCTGCGCCGCGCCCGGCCCGAGGAAGACGCCGCCAGCATCGGGCGCAGCCTGGTGGCGTACGTCAACGACTGGTGGCGCGACCACCTGTGGCAGACCTACGGGCTGGAGAGCGCGCTCGAACTGCAGTTCGAGACACATTTCCGGCGCTTTCTGATGCCGACGATCCGCGGCACCGACCTCGGCAGCAAGAAGCGCTACGCCGGACAGGTAATGCGCGCCGATGGGCGGCCCGAGATGGTCTTCAAGGGGCTGGAAACCGTGCGCACCGACTGGTCGCCGCTGGCCCAGCAGTTCCAGCAGACGCTGTACGAGAAGATCTTCAACCGCGAGCCGTACCAGGACTATGTGCGCGACACCGTGCGCCGCACGCTGGCCGGCGAGCTCGACGACCAGTTGATCTACCGCAAGCGCCTGCGCCGCCAGCTCGGCGACTACCAGCGCAACGTGCCGCCCCACGTCCGCGCGGCGCGTATCGCCGACGAGTACAACGAGCGCCACGGCCGGCCCCGGCAATACCAGAACGGCGGGTGGATCAGCTACGTGATGACGCTGGCCGGGCCGGAACCGCTGGAAACCCGCGCGGCGCCGCTCGACTACGACCATTACGTCACCCGGCAGCTCCAGCCGATTGCCGACGCGATCCTGCCGTTCCTGGACGATGACTTCGGCACGCTGCTGAGCGGACAGATGGCGCTGTTCGGGGAGTAGGCGGCCAGGTCCGGACTCTGCGGTATCCTCTCCCTTCCCCAAAAAGAATCCGCAGAGCATTCGTCCCGCCATGTCCACTGCCGCCCCCGCCTCCCCCGACCGATCCAAGGCCATGCGCCACGCCGCCAGCATGCTCGTGCTGCGCGACGGGCCGCAGGGCATGGAAGTGCTGCTGATGCGCCGCCCGCAGCGTGCCGATGACCGCAGCGCCGGGGCGTTCGTGTTTCCGGGCGGCGTGCTGGACCCGCAGGACGCGGCGCTGCACCCGTTCTGCGCGGGGCTCGACGATGCCGCCGCCAGCCTGTGCCTGGGTGTGCCGGGGCACGGCCTCGATTACCACCTGTGCGCCGTGCGCGAGGCGTTCGAGGAAGCCAACCTGCTGTTTGCCTACGATTCCACCGGGCAGATCGTCCGGCTGGACGACCTCGGCGACGAGGTACACCGCCAGCTGCGCGAGGCCGCCAGCTACGGCGGCAAGGGGCTGGCCCATGTCTGCGAGATGCTGGGCCTGACGCTGGCCGTCGACAAGCTGGCCTACTGTGCCTACTGGCTGACCCCGCCCGGCCTGGCCAAGCGCTTCGACACGCGCTTCTTCATGGCCATCCTGCCGGCCGGCCAGACCGCGATCCACGATGGCGTGGAGGCCGTGGAGCACCGCTGGATGCGTCCCGGCGAGGCCGCCGATCCGGCCAGCAACCTGACGCTGGTCAACGCCACGCGCCGCATCCTGCAGTCGATCGCGCACTTTGCCTCGGCGCAGGAATGTTTCGACCACGCCCGCGCGCAGCGCAACATCGCGCTGGTGATGCCGCGCCTGGCCGAGGGCCCCAGGGGCCAGCGGCCCGTGATGCCGGAAGAGCCGTGCTACGCGGAGATCGCGCGGATCGATCCCGATGGTGCCGGCCACGGCCGCTACGCGCTGGAGCCGGCGCTGCCGGTGCGGCTCTCGGAACGGGTCTGGCGCGTGACCGCCAACAACGGCAACGTGATGACCGGCCCCGGCACCAACACCTATTTCGTGGCCGGCGCCGACAACACCTGGGCGGTGATCGATCCCGGTCCCGACGATCCCGAACACTTCGCCGCCGTGATGGCCGCCGCGCCGGGGCCGGTCAAGCTGATCCTGACCACGCACACCCACCTCGACCACTCGCCCGGCTCGGTCCGGCTGCGCGAGGCCACCCTGGCACCGGTCTGGGGGCGCGTGACCGCCGTGGCCGACCGGCAGGACCCGACCTTCCGGCCCGACCACATGCCCGAGCATGGAGACCGCATCGTGCTGGGTCCGGACAGCACGCTGCGGGTGATCCACACCCCGGGGCATGCCTCGAACCACCTGTGCTTCCTGCTTGAGGAAGAGAAAACGCTGTTCACCGGCGATCACGTGATGCAGGGCTCCACGGTGGTCATCAACCCGCCCGATGGCGACATGCACGCCTACCTGGCGTCGCTGCGGGCGCTGCTGGACGAGGATCTGGACTGGATCGCCCCCGGACACGGCTTCCTGATGCCGCGCCCTCACGACGCGATCCGGCTGCTGATCCGCCACCGCCAGCAGCGCGAGGCCAAGGTGCTCAACGCGCTGCGCGCGCTGGCCCCGGCCGATGTGGCCGCCTTGCTGGCGAGCGTCTACGACGACGTACCCGAGCGCCTGCACCCGGTGGCGCAGCGCTCGCTGATGGCGCATCTGCGCAAGCTGGAAAAAGATGCGGTGGCCACCGAGGCGGACGGCATCTGGGCGCTGCGCTGAAATATCTGGATACCTTTCCCGCCTTGGCCGGTGCCTGCCGCGCTGCCTACAGTGATCGGAACACGACTCGCCGAAGGCCCCGCCATGTCCAGAATCCTTGCCGTCCTGCTGCTGTCGCTGGCCGCCCCGGGCGCCGCGCATGCCGTCACCAAGTGCCAGAACGACCGCGACACGCTGTATACGTCCTCGGCCTGCCCGGCCGGCTACCGCAATGTCACCGGGGCGATGAAAGGCCAGGTGACCACCGTCACCAAGGCGCCCAAGGTGCGCCGCGACGAGCAGGATTACCTGGCCCAGCGCGCGCGGCTGTCGCGCCAGATCGATAACTGGAATGCCCGCGAGGACGAACAGGACTGGCGGGCGCGGAACACGTTCTGGAACCAGTGCCGGGCGCTCGAATACCAGGCGCGGGCGTCGGAGCGCGCCATGGAACATACCGAGTACTGGAGCCATGCCGACCGCTATCGTGACGCCGTCCGCGCGGTACGGGCCGAGCAGTACGCGATGGGGTGCTTCTACTGAGCGGACGTCTGTGCGAAACCTCGCAGAAAAGCGAAATTGTCGTAAATTGCGCTGATATTAATGGGACTTAGATCGGCATACAAAAACTTTCAGGCGAAATGAGGTCGGAATCACGTCTGCTGTCACATACAATCCGTTCCGATCCGGCCCCGCTGCGATGCCCGTTTTTTGGGTGCCGCGGCTTCTGCGGTCGCAACCCTGCCTGTGAAGAAAACCATGCTGACTCTCACTGCGACCGTTGCGTATATGCTGGCCTGTATCGTCGCACTTGCCTTTGGTGCTCGCTGGATGCTCAAGAACGACCCCCTGCTCAAATCGCATCAGCGCCTCGATCCGTCCTCTGGCCCCGCTGCTGACGATCCACCCCGCTGACGTAACGTGCATGACCCTGCCTCATCGGAAACGCCGGTCCTCGTGACCGGCGTTTTCCATTTGTGGCTGCCGGCCTGGGTGGCGGCGGCGCCCCGTGGCGGCGCCGAGCGCCGCCGTCCTACACCGCGCGCCTCCGCGCACCGACATCCCGCCGCGTCCACGCGCACTATGCTCTGAGCAGGTCCTTCCCAGACTGCCCTAGCGCGAGCCATGTCGACTGTGCCCCCGGCCGTACCTTCCTCTTCCGCCATGCCGGCCGCGGACATCCCGCCGCGCGCCGAGCCCTCGGCCGCGCCCGAGACGGTCGTGCCGGAACCCGTCGCCCCCGAAGACATCGCCATCGCCGCCGCGCCGGTGACATCGCCCGATTTCACGCCGCCAGCCTGGACGTTTGCGCTCCAACGGACCAGCACGGCGCTCGTGGTGCTGGCCACGCTGGCCTCGCTCTATGCGCTGCATGTGGCGCAGGCATTCGTGGTTCCCGTGGTGTTTGCCGTCGTGGTCGCCTACCTGCTCGATCCGATGGTGGCCTGGCTACAGCGCCAGCGCGTACCCCGGGCCATCGGTGCCACGGTGGTGCTGCTCGGCCTGCTGGGCGTCATCCTGTGCTGCGCCTACCTGTTGCAGGGCCAGGTCTCGTCGATCGTGGACCGGCTGCCGGACATCGCCAGCAAGCTGTCCCGTTCCCTGGGCGAACTGCTGAGCGGCGACGACTCGATGGTGCAGAAGATCCGCCGCGCCGCCACGGTGCTGGGCGGCACCGGCCAGCCCCCCACGCCGCGCGGGGCGCGGATCGTGGTGGATAGCTCGGGCGACAGCCTCAATACGGTGCTCTGGGCCGGCGGGCTCGGCGTCTTCACGCTGCTGGCCCAGGCGGTGGTGGTGCTGTTCCTGACCTGGTTCCTGCTGCTGGCCGGCGACATGTTCAAGCGCAAGTTCATCAAGATGGCCGGCAAGACCATCAGCCAGAAGAAAATCAGCGTGCACATGCTCGACGAGATCAACCGCGCGATCCAGCGCTACATGCTGTTGCTGGTGGTGACCAATGCCTCGCTGGGCATCTGCACCTACGTGCTGCTGCGCTATCTGGGCGTGGACAACGCCGGCACGTGGTCGATCGTGGCCGCCGCGCTCCACCTCGTGCCCTACTTCGGCTCGCTGCTGACAGCCGTCTGCCTGGGCGTGGCCGCTTTCATGCAGTTCGGCACGCTGGCGCCGGTGGCCGCCGCCGCCGGGGGCTCGCTGCTGGTGGCCACGCTGATCGGCAACGGCATGACCACGTGGATGACCGGCCGCATGGCCCGCATGAACGCGGTGGCGGTCTTCGTCTCGCTGCTGCTGTTCACATGGCTCTGGGGCACCTGGGGCATGCTGCTGGCGATTCCGCTCGCGGTCATCGCCAAAGTCGTGGCCGATCACGTCGAGGGGCTCGAAGTCCTGGCCGAGTTCCTCGGCGAGTAGTCCAGCCGCCTCAGTTTCTGCCCGCAAAACTTTGATGCGCCGCAAAATGACCGTGCGGCGCCGATCCCCTATAAATGAGCCGTTGCTGCACCGGCACGATTTCAGCCGGTAAAATTCGCACGATCTCAGCTTCGGGGGAGAGGCCTGCCGTGACTGTCCAGAGCACTTCGGTGCAGAAAGCCTGCCGTCTGCTGCGCGCGCTGTCAGATTCCCGGCACGCCCGGCTGACCGACCTCGCCAACGCCGCGCAGGTCGACAAGGCGTCGGCCCTGCGGTTACTCGATACGCTGATGGCCGAAGGCATGGTCGAGCGCGACCCCGATACCAAGGCATTCGCACCCGGCCGCGAATGGCTGACGCTCCAGGCCGCCGCGCAGCGCCGGCTCGATCTGCGCCCGCTGGTCCGCCCCGCCCTGATCCGCCTCGCCAATGCTTTTGAAGATACGGCGATTCTTTCGGTCCCCAGCGGCTGGGAATCGGTCTGCCTGGAGCTACGACTTGGCGTTTTTCCGATCCGCGCCAACTATCTCGACATCGGCAGCCGCCGCCCGCTGGGCGTGGGCGCCGGGAGCCTGGCGCTGCTGGCCGCCCTGCCTGACAGCGAGGTCGACACGGTACTCGCCTGCATCGAACCGGCCCTGAAACGCTACCCCCGCATCGACGCCGGCCTGCTGCGGCGCCACGTGGAAACCACGCGCGCGCGCGGCTATGCGCTGCTGCTCGATGTGGTGGTGGAGCGCATGGGCGGTGTCGGCATCGCCCTGCCCGGCCCCGATGGCTACCCGCTGGGCGCCATCAGCATCGCCGCCCTCAACGAACGGATTACCGAGCGCGAGCCGGCGCTGGCCCGCGCGCTGCGCCGCGAGGCCGACGCCATTGCGGCGCTCTGGCACCCCACGCCACGAAAACCTTTGCAACAACAGGATAATTGAAGCATGCGCTGGAAGCAACGTCCGGAAGGTTCCAACTGGGGAGATTTCGGCCCCGACGACCAGCTAGGCCGTGTCAACCTGATCGGCCCCGAACAGGTGGTCAAGGGCGCACGCGAGATCCAGGCGGGCCTCAGTTTCTGCCTGTCGATGCCGCTCGACTATCCCGGCGGCAACAAGCTCAACCCCCGCCGCCACCCGCCGCAGCTGCGCCCCACTTTCCGCGACGACATTCCCTACCTGAACTTTCCGCTGGCCAAGGTCAACCCTGCCGCCACCGACGTGATCAGCGATGACCAGGTGCTGCTGAGCCTGCAATATTCCACCCAATGGGATGCGCTGGCCCACGTGGGCGCGCTGTTCGACGCCGATGGCGACGGCCGGCCCGAGCGCGTCTACTACAACGGCTTCCGCGCCAACGCGGACATCGTCGGCCCCGTGGACTACGCCGAGGACGACCATTTCGAGGCCCATGACTGCGGCCACGGCCACGGCAGCCACGCCGACGCGCTCGGCATCGAGAACTTCGCCGTCAAGGGCATGCAGGGGCGCGGCGTGCTGGTGGACCTGGCCGAAGTCTTCGGCAAGGAGTTCCGCAACGTGGGCTACGACGACCTGATGCGGGCGATGGAAACCCACCGCGTGGAAGTGGAGTCCGGCGACATGCTGCTGCTGCGCACCGGCTTTGCCGAGGTGGTGCTGTCGATGCAGCGCAATCCCGACGAAGACGTGCTCCACCACAGCTGCTGCGCGCTGAACGGCCGCGACGACCGGCTGCTCAACTGGATCACCGATTCCGGCATCGCGGCGCTGATCGCCGACAACTACGCCGTGGAACGCTATCCCGCCCTGCCCCCGCCCGACGACGCCAAGACCCACCCGCTGCTGCCGCTGCATCATCACTGCCTGTTCAAGCTCGGGCTGCCGCTGGGAGAACTGTGGCACCTGCGCGAACTGGCCGACTGGCTGCGGGCAAATGGCCGCACCCGCTTCATGCTGACGGCGCCGCCGCTGCGGCTGCCGGGGGCGGTAGGGTCGCCGGTGACACCGGTGGCGACGGTGTAGCGTTGTCGTACCGGTTGGTCCGAGGGATCGACCAACCGACATAGAAAAAATCCACCCGGAGGAGACAACATGAAAAGCACAAAACCCATCATCGCCGCAGCAATCGCCGCCGCGTCCTTCACCGCCCACGCCGCCGTCTCCGACGATGTCGTCAAGATCGGCCTGCTGCTCGACATGAGCGGCCTGTACGCCGATGTCACCGGGCGCGGCAGCGCCACCGCCGCGCAGATGGCAATCGATGACTTCGGCGGCAAGGTGCTGGGCAAGAAGGTGGAGCTGGTGGTGGTGGACCACCAGAACAAGGCCGACATCGCCGCCAACAAGGCCCGGGAATGGTTCGATACCGACAAGGTCGACGCCATCCTCGACGTGGCCGCCTCGGCCCCGGCGCTGGCCGTGCTCGACGTGGCCAGGCAGAAAAACAAGATCGTGGTGTTCTCCGGCCCCGGGAGCGAGCGCATCACGAACGATCTCTGCACGCCGGTCTCGGTCCACTACGCCTACGACACCTACGCGCTGGCCAATTCCACGGCCCGCGCCATGGTCCAGCGCGGCGGCAAGAGCTGGTTCTTCCTGACCGCCGACTACGCCTTCGGCCATACGCTTCAGCAATCGGCGACGACCGTGGTCAACGAGACCGGCGGCCAGGTGCTGGGCGCGGCCCGGCATCCGATCAATACCAGCGATTTCGCGTCGTATCTTCTCCAGGCGCAGGCGAGCAAGGCCCAGGTCGTGGGGCTGGCGAACGCCGGCGGCGACACCGTCAATGCGATCAAGGCCGCCTCCGAGTTCGGCCTGACCCGCAACGGCACCCAGAAGATGGCCGGGCTGCTGCTCTATATCAACGACATCCACGCCATCGGGCTCAAGACGGCCCAGGGGCTGGTGCTGACCGAGGGCTTCTACTGGGACATGAACGACGCCACGCGGGCCTGGTCGCGCAAGTACTTCGACCGCGTCAAGAAAATGCCGAACATGAGCCAGGCGGGCGTCTATTCGTCGGTCACGCACTACCTGAAATCGGTGCAGGCGGCCGGCACCGACGACACCGCGCCCGTCATGAAACAGATGAAGGCGCTGCCAATCAATGACTTTTTCGCCAAGAACGCCCGCATCCGCGAAGACGGCCGCATGATCCACGACATGTACCTGTTCGAGGTCAAGAAGCCCGAGGAATCAAAATACCCGTGGGATTACTACAAGCTGCTCGCCACGATCCCCGGCGACCAGGCATTCATGCCCGTGGCCAAGTCCCAGTGCCCGCTTTTAAAGAAATGACGATGCCACGGACCTTTATCCGGGGCGTCGGCAACACCCGCTTCGGCCGTCTGCCCGGCAGCACACCGCTGACGCTGATGGCCGAAGCATCGGACGCCGCGCTCGGCGATGCCGGACTGGGCCGCCACGAGATCGACGGCGTGCTGTGCGGCTATGCCACCACGCTGCCGCACCTGATGCTGGCCGACCGGTTCTGCGAGTTCGCCTCGCTGCAGCCGGCCTATGCCCACGGCATGGCTGGCGGCGGCGCCACAGGCGGGCTGATGGCGATGCTGGCCCACGACCTCGTGCGGGCCGGACGCTGCCGCAATGTGCTGGTGGTGGCCGGCGAGAACCGCCTGAGCGGGCAGAGCCGCGACCAGTCGGTGCAGACGCTGGCGCAGGTCGGGGAGCCCGATATCGAGGTGCCCAATGGCGCCTCGGTGCCGGCCTACTACGCGCTGCTGGCCTCGCGCTATCTGCACGAGACCGGCATGGGGGCCGATGCGCTGTCGGACTTCGCCGTGCTGATGCGCACCCATGCCGCCGCCCACCCGGACGCCCACCTGCGCGAACCGCTGACCCTCGAAGCGGCCCGCGCGGCGCGCGCCATCGCGTCACCGCTGCGGCTGTCGGACTGCTGCCCGATCTCGGACGGCGCGGTCGCCATGGTCGTGTCCGCCGAGCCGGGCGCCGGGACACCGGTGCGGATCGCCGGCGCGGGCCAGGCACATCGGCACCAGCACCTTTGCGCCATCGACGATGTGATGGAGACCGGTGCGGCGCAGGCCGGCGGTCGCGCGCTGGCGGAAGCCGGCCGCGGCGTGGCCGATATCGACTACCTGGCCATCTACGACTCGTTCACGATCACGCTGGTCATGCTGCTGGAGGAACTCGGCATCGCGCCGCGCGGCGGTGCCGTGGCGCGGCTGCGCGCCGGAGACTTCGGGCGCGACGGCCCGGTGCCGCTCAACACCCACGGCGGACTGCTCGCGTTCGGCCATTCCGGCGTGGCGGGCGGGCTGATGCATCTGGCCGAAGCGGCCCGGCAACTGGCCGGACGCGCCGGGGTGCGCCAGATCGCGCCGCGCCAGCGTGCGCTGTTCCACGCCGATGGCGGCGTGCTGTCGTCCCATGTCAGCCTGGTTCTGGAGGCCGCCGCATGACATCCCCGTACACCGAAGGACTCGCCGCAGGCCTGCTGCGCTACCAGGTCTGCGAAACCTGCGCCGCCTGGCAGCCCTTGCAGCGCCACGCGTGCGGTCATTGCGGCAGCCGCCAGTTGGCGTGGCGCGATAGCAGCGGCCTGGCCACCATTCACGCCGTGACCGAGGTGTTCCGCGCCCCGACTGAAGCGTTCCAGGCGCTGGTGCCCTACACGCTTGTGCTCGCCACGCTCGACGAAGGCCCGCGCGTGATGGGCCACGCAGACCCCGGCATCGCCATTGGCGACCGCGTGCGCGCCAGCGTGTTCCACGTCGACGGACAGCCGCTGCCGAGGTTCCGGCGCGCCTGATTCCTCCCGCCCCTATCTATATAGATATACGACAAGATGCCCGACACCCTCTCCGCCCTGCTCTCGCCCCGTTCCGTCGCCGTCATCGGTGCCTCCGACAACATCCACAAGATTGGCGGCCGGCCGATTTACTACATGCAGCAGATGGGCTACGCCGGCACGATCTACCCGGTCAATCCGCAACGCGAGACGTTGCAGGGGCTGCGGTCCTACCCCTCGCTCGACGCCCTGCCCGAGACCCCGGAACTGGCGATCATCGTGGTTGGCGGCGATTCGGCGGTGCAGGCCGTCTCTGATTGCGCACGGCTGGGGGTCGGTGCAGCCATCGTGATCGCCTCGGGCTTTGGCGAGGCCGGCGAGGAAGGCAAGCGCCAGCAAGACGAGATGGTGCGCATTGCCCGTGATGCCGGGCTGCGCATCGTCGGGCCGAACAGCCAGGGGCTGGCCAACTTCGGCAATGGCGCAATCGCCAGTTTTTCGACCATGTTCATCGAGATCCCGCCCAAGGACGGCCCGGTTGCCGTGGTCAGCCAGAGCGGCGGCACGGCGGCGCTGGTCTACGGGCTGCTGCGCAACCAGGGCATTGGCGTGCGGCACGTGCATGCCACCGGCAACCAGGCCGACGTGACCGTCAGCGAACTGGCGCTGGCCGTGGCCCATGACCCCGACATCCGGCTGCTGCTGCTCTACCTCGAAACGCTGACCGACCCTGACGTGCTGGCCGAAGCCGCCGCCGTGGCCCGTGCGCGCGGCATTCCCGTGGTGGCGGTCAAATCCGGGCGCTCGCAGGCCGGCGCGCGCGCGGCGGCGTCGCACACCGGTGCCATGGCCAACGAAGACCGCGCGGTCGACGCATTTCTGGCACGCCACGGCATCTGGCGGGTTGACGACGCCCACGCGCTGGCGCGTTGCGCGCCGCTCTACCTGCGCGGCTGGGAGCCCGCCGGCCGCCGGCTCGTGGTGGTCAGCAATTCGGGTGCAAGCTGCGTGATGGCCACCGATACCGCCGACACGCTCGGCATCACCATGGCGCCGCTCTCCGACGCCACGCAGGCCGCGCTCGGCCAGAAGCTGCCCGGCTTCGCCGCGACCGGCAACCCGGTGGATGTCACGGCGGCGCTGCTGACCAACAGCGGCCTGTTCGGCGACGTGCTGCCCGTGGTGGGCGACGATCCGCAGGCTGACATGGTGCTGCTCGACATTCCCGTGGCCGGCATGGGCTACGACGTCGAACGCTTTGCCCGCGACGCGGCCCGGTTCGCCGACACCGCCGGCAAGCCCATCGCCGTGGCCGCATGGCAGGAATCGGTGGCCAGCGTGTTCCGCAACGCCAACGTGCCCACGTTCTTCCATGCCGCCGACGCACTTGCCGCGTTCCACCAGTTGACGGCGCACCGGCAGTTGCTACGTGATGTTTCTGGCGAAACGGTGATGCCGGTGATCGGACAGGTGTCATTGGCATCGGCCCCGCACACGCTCAGCGAGGCCGCCAGCCTGGCGCGGCTGGCCGAAGCCGGCGTGCCGGTGGTGGAACACTACCTGTGCCGGAGCGCTGACGAGGCCGTGGCCGCCTGGCAGCGGATCGGCGCCCCCGTGGCGGTGAAGGCCAGCTCGCCGGCCGTGCCGCACAAGAGCGAACATGGGCTCGTCGCGCTGAACTGCAACACGCGTGATGCAATTGTCGACGCCTATACCAGCCAGACCCGCACGCTCGACGCCATGCAGGCGCCCTGCGAAGGCGTGATCGTCGCGCGCATGACGCGCGGCCAGCGCGAATGCATGGTCGGCGCGCATTGGGACCCGGTTTTCGGGGCCGTCCTGCTGGTCGGTGACGGCGGCAAGTACGTGGAAACCGTCAAGGACACCACGGTGCTGCTGGCCCCCGCCAGCCCTGCCGCCATCGAACGCGCGGTCCGCCGCCTGCGCATGGCCCCGCTGCTCGACGGCGTGCGCGGCGAACCGGCGCTCGACGTCGCTGCGCTCTGCAAGCTGGCGGCGAAGGTCGGCGATCTGGTACACCGCGCCGGCGGTGAAATCCGCTCGGTGGACCTGAATCCCGTGATGCTGAATGCCGAGGGGGCGGTGGTTGTGGACGGGTTGATGGAGGTCGGGGGCGGCTGCTGAGAATCGTAGATTCCTTAAAAGGCGTTGGGCCGGGGACGCAGGGTTCGGCTGACTGCGTCCCAAAGACCGACGGATTCGGCTTCGGTGAGGGAGCCGGCGGGTTCCCGGTAGCTCTTGAGCAGACGGTTCGACGTACCCACATCGAGTTCCAGTTGGAGGAATGGCGACTTGGGACTGCCGACAAGCGAATTTGCTTCCAGTTGGAAGTGGAACGCAGCGACCCCTGCGTGAGTCTCGCCCGCCATCAGCCACTCCTCGGCGGCCAGATCGGTCAGTTGGACGCGCCCGTTGCGAAGGGTACGGCCGTCCTTCTTGTGGCGAAGGACACGGCGGATTTCGTCGCCGCGCTGCAAGAGCGTGGTCGTACCCCGAATATCCGTGTCGGTATCGAGATCGAAACTGACGTCCCGATGCGTATCCAGGACGAAATGCGCGCGGAGATTCTCTTTCTCTGAAGCGTGGCCAGCGATAAATCCGCCCGGAAAGCACATGCCGGGTTCGGTGGGGATTTCGGTGTCGGGGCGGCCTTGGGTTCTGGAAAGGAACGACACGATTTTGGCCAGGCGCTCGCTGATATTGGTCATTCCCGGGTTGTCCCTCACCGAAGGGTCGTCCTTGAAATAGGTCGAGTCCTTCGCTGAATAGGCCTCCAGCATCATTTTGATTCGATATCCGCGATCCCATCGGTAGGCTTCAATCATCCGGCCCGCGTCGGTCAACGCACCGGGTGATCGGAGAGCGATGAAATACCGGGAATCGGGCATCCCTTCGATTACCCCATCGTTGTACAAATACTGATAGCCAGAATCGTTTTTCGTAGCCATCAGTTCCTCGTGTCGCGCCTGCATTTCCCTCAGATATCGCTCGTGGGTCATCGCTTGCGCTTCAACCATGACTTTCTCGACGTTCGTAGACTGGAACATATGGGAGTCGGCTGGCACGTCGATCAGATAACGACCCACGCAGCGTGTGACCAGATTCTCGGTAAGGTGATTCAAGGTGTCCTTCTCCTGCGGGGTAAGTGGCCGTTGCCCATTGCAGGCCGTCAGGGCCAGCGCAAGGAGTGCCGTGAAGCCGGCGTGAAGACAGGGGTTCATCGCGGGCTCCTGCTGGCGGAGGTTTGATATTCGCTGGCGATCCGGGTAATGGACCAGAGTGTGAACAACCGGCGTTCGTCGTTTCGTGCCCAGTTCGTAATTCCAGGTCGGGCGTCATTCTTGAAAGCCGCCTCGTGTCCAAAATCCTTGAATGGCACGCAGTACCGAACCCCGGGGCATCCAACGGGCGCCTTGCCAGAACGCGCAGGCACGGTGCCATCTCCTGATTCTGTGGCCTCCCGAAGCACGAAGTACGCACTGTCTCCGGGTGCTCCTCGCTCGATGGAGACGCCAAGACGGCCATAACCGTGGTCCCATTGAATCTGGCCCCCCAGAAGATCGTGGATGTATGGGACAAGCTTCGGAGGCCGAGCGCCGACATCGCGGCCAATTGCCCGTTTCCACACCACATCGCCCCACGTCTTCGTATCGGCGTCGTCGCCATAGAAGGCATAGGTATTGCGGTGATACTTTCGGCTTATCTTCGAATGGAACGGTTTCACTAACTCGTTGACGGTTTCGTTGAAGACGAGCCAATCACTCTCAATCTGAGTCCTGTGCACATCTAGTGGATTCAGAAAGCGGTCGTTGATGAGACCCCACCACTTGCCGCGCTGGAGATATATCTCGTCGTAGGGGTCCTGAACCGGAAGGCTGACTACCCGGTCGAAATCACGGACCTTCAGCCATCCCGTGCCATAGTCTTTGCCCGGCAATAACTGCAGCGCACCTGGCGCGGTGGCAAATACCGCCGTGACTTCCGCCGCATTGGCTCCCAGCACCCACCCCGCCGCGCCTTCCGTGCCCGCCTTGACGCGTCGGTAAGCCGCTGCGGCGCCCGTGGCCGGCATTACGCCGTGCACGACACCCAGGACATCGTCCGCGCCTTCATCCTCTTCGGTGAAATAGCGCGCCACCAATCCCCCCATC
The DNA here is from genome assembly GCF_004217045.1 of Cupriavidus agavae. Lineage (GTDB taxonomy): Bacteria > Pseudomonadota > Gammaproteobacteria > Burkholderiales > Burkholderiaceae > Cupriavidus > Cupriavidus agavae. The sequence continues at coordinate 1,210,347 of NZ_SGXM01000001.1, read as the reverse complement.
GAATGGGTCACGAGAATGACCTTGTCGCAACGAAACTGCCGCTTCCGGTAATACTCGATGAATTCGGCGACTCTCTCTTTCAGCCGTTTCGCCGAATCCTGGTTGGGCTGCAGCCAGTTGTATCCGACCGCGTGAACGGGGAACCGAAAGTGGTAGGAGGCCGCCACTTCCTCGTACTTCAGCAATGGCAGGTCCGGCTTCAGGACATGTCGGATCAACCCGGCCCGCAGGCCCTTCCGGCCGTAGCCATCCTTCGCCAGATAATCATTCAGGTGCTGTTCGAGCCAAGGCAGAAAATCGCCATAACTCATGGCGCCGACCTCGCCCCATCCCCGGCGGCGCAGTTCCTCGTCAGAAAGGGCAGTACCCGTGGGGAGTATTCCTTCGCGGTAGACGAAAGTCTTCGCCGGGTCCAGCAAACGCCTGCGTTTCTCGGGTAATGCTCCACCCCACTCGGACGCAACTGTCCACGTACTGTCCACCAGCCAGACTGCCTCGCCGTTTTCATCCATCAAGTTCGACCCCATGATCCCCGGGACAAAAACCACCGGCACGATGTGGTCGGGCATCACGTAGCAGACCGCGCAACTGTCGTCCGGCGGTGAGGTGGTGGAATAGTACGAAACACGGCCGTCCGGACCGATCCGAGGAGGGATGATGCGTTCAAGACCCATGGGAATCTCCAGCGTTGAAGGGGAATGCGAGCAAGTTCATTCGGGATCGATCTCCAGTTGCACGCCTTCCACGAACAAGCTCTTCTGCAGGCCGGTGCGGCCCTCGGCGTCGGTCATGCCATGGATGACGCTGCCGTCCGATCGTAGAATCTTGAATTTGCGGTTCGCGATGGGCGTTTCGTCGAACGCATTGCGCAGGACGAAGTCCTCGTCGAAGCTGGCGTGCTTCCACTGGTTCATTTCCTGCGCCAGGCTCGTGGGTCCCCCGCGGTAGATCCCGGCCGACCGCATCGTGCGTTCGCCGCGCGTGCCATCCTCGATGCCCGTCGCCGAGATACGGAGGTAGGAACCGCCGCACTTCAGGATGATTTCTTCCTTGGCGTCGATGACCGTACGCGCGGCAGCACTGGAGATCGTCAGATTCCGATCTGCGAGCAGGCGCATCTCGTCGCTTTGGGCCTCGATCTCGACCTTGCCGCTGGCTGCTACCAGCTTCATGCCGAGTTTCTGGACAAACAGCGAGATACGCTGGCCCGCCGCGACGGTCAGGCGCTTGAGCACGCTGACGTCGGCATGGCCGCCGGCGGTGCCGATCAGGTTCTCGGCTGCGCTGAGCTGAAGGTCCGTACCGGATGCCAGGGCCATGCCGGCCGGCGCCGAGGCCAGCAGCCCGGCCCGCTTCAGCTCTTCCAGCGTCTCTTCCAGCAACGCGCGCTGCCGCTTGTGATCGGCCGCGATGGCCCCGGCCGCCCTCGCGGCCTCGCCCAGCGATTCCACCATCTGCTGCGCCTGGCGCAGTTGCGCCAGCGCCCGCTCCATGTCGAGCTGTGATCCGCCCGCCCGAGGCTGGTCATCCGCGGCAACGAACAGACCCTTGCCCGCGCGCAGCACGCCCCATGCCGACGTCCGCAGCTCGAATCCCTCGCCGCGGCACTTGCGCGCCCGGTCGACCAGGTAGCCGAGGTTCAACTGCGACTTGCTGCCATGCCCGCTGGCGAGCTTGACGCCGTGCTGCCCTTCCCAATCCTCGAAGCGCAGCTTGTTGTTGCTCTGGGTACGGATCACGTTGCGCGATAGCCAACGATCCCGGCTCGTGATCAGATCCTCGTGCTGGCTGTTGTGCAGGGCGTGCGCGATGTATGGGCGGTTCGGATTGCCATCATGGAACGCAATGGCAACCTCGGCGCCGTCGATCAGCGGAAAGTGGAACCCGGTCTGCCGGGCGCCGGCGAACGGCTTGGCCAGACGCAGCGGCACGCTCTCGGCGCCGCCGGGCCAGTCGTCGAAATCGAGGTCGAAGCGGACGACATAGTGGCCATCCTGGGTCAGATAGGCGTACTTGTACTGGCCGGGAGACGTGACCCGCCCACTCAGCGTGCCGCCAATGCGCGGCCAGCGGGTCTCGTCGACGGGCAGCCGGAAGCGCCGGTCGCACGGGATGGCCCGGAATCGATTGCGATAGGCACGGTCCCGGGCGCCGGAATGTGTGACCTCGGTGACGACCTGCCCGTCTGGCGAATCGGGCAGCATCGTATCCATACGAAAAACGCGCCCTGGCCGCAGCGCCAGGACGTTGCTCTCGCCTTCATGGACCACCTGTCCTGCCAGCGCGGCCTCGTGCCGCAATTGCGCTTCCCAGCGCGCGCCGGCCTGGTCCGAATGGTGTGTGCCGAACACATACGGCTCGCCGTAGGTCGTTCGGTCCTTGCGCGCCACGTTCGCAGTGCCTTCGACGCGCTCCCAGGCGGCGCCCGGATTGTAGTCGGCGGTCCGCACCGAAGCCGGCACCGTACGCGCGTGGGTCTCGACCCGGAACACGGCCTCGGCGCCAGATTCCAGCCCGGCCGTTGGCCGACACGGCACGTCCAGCGCTGGCTTGTACAGATAGTGGTCGATGTCATCGCCGAACACCATGCGCTCGCCAAACTCTCCCCATTCGAAGTAGCAGTAGAGGCCCTCCTGCTCCATCAGCAGGCGCACGTAATCCCAGTCGGATTGTCGATACTGCAGGCGGAATCGGTGTTCGGGATACTCCCGGCACAGACGGAACGCGAACTGGTGGCCCAGGAGACCGTGCGCCCGCAGGATGGCTTCGATGATCTGCGGCGCCGTCTTGTGCTGGTAGACGCGGCTGCGTGATGTCAGCCGCAGCCGCGCCGCCTCGGGCTCGATGGTGATGCGGTAGCCGTGGAGATCACGGCACCGGCTGATATGGGAGAAGGCGGAGATCCAGCCACCGAACCGGCGCGGGCCGGTCCCGTTGCCTTCCTCGCCCTCACTTTCCGGGTCGAGCACGAATACGGCCGGCCGGTTGAGAAAATCCGTGCGGTCCAGCCGCGCCGGGTGAGTCAGTTCGATCACGACCCGATACAGTTCGCCCAGCCTTTCGACTGCCTCGAAGCCGACCACTGACAGCGCCACAGCCTCCCGTGCACTCGGCACCTGGAGAAAATACGATCCCTTGCAATCCCGCATCCCACGCTCCCGTGACTACGTTGGGAAGCATTGTGGAAAGCCGCTCGCTTCAGCGAAATCGTATTGCGGCGAGATCGGTGTGCGGATGCCGATTTTTTAGGGCGCGGATTGTCTAGAGCCCGAAACAGACTGTCAGTCGATCCGCTCTTCTTTGCTTCGACACCAATCGTTACATTTCAGACCGCCGCACAGCCCCTGAGCCCAAGGGAGGCGTGCGCGTGTCTCACGATAAGGAAAAGCATGAAGACCCGAATTGCCTGCCTGGCCGCCATGGCCGTCCTGCCTGCCCTGCCCGCCGTGGCGCAGGCCCAGACCAGCATCACGCTCTATGGCGTGGTGGATGCCGGTGTGGAGTTCCTGACCCACGCCCCGAACACTGCCACCGGTGGCAGCAACAACATCGTGCGGATGTCGGCCGGCAACATGTCGACCTCGCGCTGGGGCCTGCGTGGTTCGGAGGATCTGGGCCGTGGCCTGAAGGCGGTCTTCACGCTGGAAAGCGGCTTCGATCTCGATACCGGCGGCCTGAACCAGGGCGGCCGCCTGTTCGGCCGGCAGGCGTTCGTTGGCCTGCAGAACCAGTACGGCACCGTGTCGCTGGGCCGCCACCAGAGCGTGCTGTACGATTTCTCGCTGGCCTATGATCCGATGGCCATCGCCACGCGCTACTCGGTGCTGATGCACGACAAGTGGATGTCGGGCCGGGCGGACAACTCGCTGAAGTTCACGGGCAAGACCGGCGCCTTCTACTACGGCCTGCTGTACAGCACGGGCTACGACAGCAGCGCTGGCGGCGAAGTGCCGGGCGACTACAAGGCTGGCCGCAACTGGTCGGTGGCCGGCGGCTACGAGTCCGGACCGTTGTCGGCGCGCGTGGTGTATGACGAGGTGCGCGGCAGCACGATCGCCACCGACGACAACCGCGAGCGCCGCGCCAGCATCGGCGCCAGCTACAACGTTGGCCGTGGCCGTGCGTTCGCCGGTTATCGCTGGTACTACGGCGACTTCGCCACCAGTTCGCTGCGCACCAACCTGTACTGGGTGGGGGCCAGCTACCAGGTCACCCCGGCCATCTCGGTCACGGGGGCGGCCTACTACACCGATGTGCGCAACAGCAGCGGCGATCCGTACAGCTTCGTGCTGTCCAGCTCGTACGCGCTGTCCAAGCGCACCGACGTGTATGCCATCGCCTCGTACGCGCAGAACCGCAACGGCTCGTCGATGGGCCTGACCGGCTTCGGTCCGTCGCTGAACGGCAGCGCCACCACGCTCACGGCCACGAGCGAGCAGGTTGGCGCCGGCCAGAACCAGTTCGGCGCCATCGTGGGCGTGCGGCACCGCTTCTGATCTTCGCTTCGCTCCCCTCTTCCGCATGCGGGAGAGGGGCGCAAACCGGGAGGGGAGTCAAGCGGCTTCGCCGATCCCCAGGGTCCTCAACGCCGCCTTCAGCGACGCCTCCTGCTCGGTCGCATACAGCGCCAGCTCATCGCTGACCGCGGCCCCCAGCGCCGCCTCGAATGCCGCCCGGTTCGGTGATGCCTCCAGGTCATCGCGGCGCTCGTCGCCGAGATTCGACTGGAAGATGCCAGCCGCGCTCACCGGCAGGAAATCCTCGTACGTGATCGGTTGGGCCACGAGTGCGCCCGATGCCAGCAGCGCCTCGACATCGCTGCCGTCCGCTGCCTTGTTGCCCACCACGATCCGGTAGTAGGCCAGCCCCTGCTGGCGCAGGCCCTCGTGCGTATCCGGGAAGGCGGCGAACACCTCCGAGAGCACCGTGCGGTACGCATCGGCGTTCGACCCATCGCCGGCCGGCGAGATCGTCTTGCGCACCTCGGCCAGCAACTGGTCGTAGAGCTGGCGGCCCTTTGGCGTCAGCGCCACGCCGCGTTGTTCGATCTCGCCGAAGCGTGCCGTGTGGGTACCGGCCTCGCCGCCGTCGCGGAAGGTCACCGGCTCGCTCAGGGCCAGGAAGCTGGTCTGGCGCAGCAGGATCGGGCACCGGCGCGTGGGCGGGCCTTCCACCACGGCCTTCGGCTGGATGCCGCGCGCAGGCATCTGCGCCTGTACCAGGTCGATGTCGAGCGTGCGCGGGGTCAGGTGGTTGATGTGCGGCCCGGGAAAGCAGACGATGTCGGCGATCAGCGGATGCGTCTTGCGCAGTTTCCAGTACAACCCGGCATCGACGGTGGATTTTCCGTGCCAGCGGAACGTCTCCAGCGCCTCGCTCACGAAGCGGGCCGCGTCGGCGTCATCGAGCCCGCCCTGGGCCTCGGCGCGGGCAATCAGTTCGAGGCAGCCCGGCGTGAAGATCGAGCGCGTGGCGAGCACGGCGGCGGCAGCGTCGCGCAGGGCGGCGTCCTCGATCAGGTCCAGCCGCAGCAGCGACGTGAACACGCGGAACGGGTTCTCGGCCAGTCCGGCCACGTCGAGCGGGCGGAACGCGGTGGAGTGCACCGGCACGCCGGCCACCGAAAGATCGTAGTAGCCCACCGGGAACATGCCCATCACGGCGAAAAGCCGGCGGATCGTGGCCAGTTCCTCGGGCGTGCCGACGCGGATCGCGCCATGGCGCTCCACCTCGATACGCGATTCCTGCCCCGCCGCGCCGGCTGCGGCCGCACCCACGCGGGCCAGCACATCGGCGTTGACGTCGGCAACAAGCGCCATCAGCGTGCCGTACTGCGGCACTTCGGCGCGATACATATCGGACATGGCGCGCGAAAACTGGGCGCGGATCTGGCTTGGGGACGAGAAATTGGCTGTCATGGTCTGGGTGGGGAAAAATCGCCGCCCATTGTGCGTGCGGTCCGCGTGTCCCGCCAGCGAGAAATCTGCGCCACTTGATGCGGTTTCGGCATCAACCGGGTGGCATCCTCACGCCACCTGGCACTGCCGGACCAGCCAGTCGGCAAAGCGTGCCGCCTTGTCGTCCCCGGGCTTCCCGGCGCGGTAGGACAGGAAGTACGCCCCGCCGTCGGGCCGCTCGCCGGCCGCCCCGTCGAATGGCAGTGCCATGAGCTGGCCGCTTGCCATTTCGGAATGAACCATCATCGCCGGCAGCACCGCCACGCCCAGCCCGCAGATGGCCGCGCCGGTGACCATCGTGAACAGGTCGTAGCGGGCGCCGAGCCGGGCCTTGCGGCGCACGGCCTCGTCCTCGGCGCCGAACCAGTCCGGCCAGGCGTCGGGACGGCTGGCCAGGTGCAGCAACGGCAGGCGCAACAGATCCTCACGCAAGGCCGGGCGGTGCTGGTCGAGCAGCGCCGGGCTGCAGACCGGGATCGATGGCCCCTCGTCGAGCAACCGGGCATGGGGGCTACCCTCCCAGGGCCGCTCGCCGAAGTAGATGGCGGCGTCGAAGATCGATTCGGCGAAATGGAATGGCTCAGGCCGGGCGTGGATATTGACGACCACCCGCGGATGTTCGGCCCGGAAGCCCGCCAGCCGGGGAATCAGCCATTGCGTGGCGAACGTGGGGACCACGGCCAGTTCAATGACCTCCATGCCGCCCACACGCGAGGCCAGGTCCTTGGTGGCGCGTTCGATGGCCTTTAGCTCCTCGCGGATCTCGCGCACGTAGCGGTCGCCATCGGCGGTCAGCACCACGCGCTGGCGCACCCGCTCGAAAAACCGCACGCCGAGCCGCGCTTCCAGCGCCTGGATCTGCCGTGAAATCGCGCTCTCGGTCACGTTCAGCTCGGTCGCGGCGCGCGTGAAGCTGCCCAGGCGGGCGGCGCACTCAAGCATCTGGAGTGCAATCAGACTGGGAAGACGCATGGTCGGAATCGGGGACGCTGGCCGGAACGTGCGTGCGGTAGCACACGGTGGGGTCCGGCAAAGGCTGCCATTGTGGCACCGGCGTCCTATTCACGCCCTTGAAAATTCCGAAGCACTGTATATATTTACAGGTACTGTATGGATGAACAGTAATGGCGCTTTCTGGAGTCTTCTGATGGAACACCTGATCCGGGTACAGAACGAATATGACCGCCAGGTCCTGGTCTGGTTGCGCGTACGGATTGGCGATGCAGCACTGGCTTCCGCCGCCCGCCGGGCCACTTCGCAAGGCAAGAAGCCTTACCTCTCCACCATTTGCCGCACGTTGAACATCCGGCCGCCCTCGCGCCGCAGTTTTGCGGATGAAGCGCGCAATACACATCGCGCCGTGGGCGACCGGTATCTTGCCGAGATTCGGCAGATCCTGGGCGTCGAACAGCCTCAGGCATCACTTTTCTGAGCGGAGCTCGACATTTAGGCAAAATTATTGAAATCCAATAATTATTGGAATCCAATAATTCAGCCTAAACCGGGCCGCTTCAGGCCGGGAGTTCGGTCACGCGCATGGCCGGCGTGATCTGAAGCGGATCGGTCACCAGTTCCAGCACGGCCGGCTTGCCGGCCTGCAAGGCCCGCTCGAAGGCCGCCGCAAAATCCTCGGTCCGTTCCACGCGTTCAGCCCAGGCGCCGCACGCCTTCGCCATCTCCACAAAATCAGGATTGACGATGGTCGTGCCGCTCTGCCGGCCCGGATAGCGCTTCTCCTGGTGCATGCGGATCGTGCCGTACATCCGGTTGTTGACGACGATGGTCACCAGATTCACGCCATGGGCCGCCGCCGTGGCAATTTCCTGCGGATACATCAGGAAGCAGCCGTCGCCTGCAAAGCAGACCACGGTCTTCTCCGGGTACCGCAGCTTGGCGGCGATGGCGGCGGGCAGGCCGTAGCCCATTGCGCCGCAGGTCGACGCCAGTTCCGTGCGCGGGCGCTTGTAGGCATAGAAGCGGTGCAGCCAGACCGTGTAGTTGCCGGCCCCGTTCGACAGCATCGCGTCTTCGGGCAGCACCTTGTTCAGGTGCGCCATCGCGGCGCCCAGGTCTACCCCGGTCAGTTCGGCGTGGGGCTTGGGCGGCGTGACAAAGGCTTCATGATCGGCGCGGGCGCCGGCGGTCCAGTCCTTCCAAGGCGTGGCCGACGGGGCCGGCAGGCCGGCGAGCATCGCCGCACCGGCGGCCACGCCGGCATGGATCGCCAGCGCAGGCTGGTACACGCGGCCGAGTTCGAAGCTGTCGGCGTGGATGTGCACCAGCTTCTGCTTGGGCACCGGCACCTCCAGCAGCGTGTAGGCATCGGTCGCAATGTCGCCCAGCCGGGTGCCGAATGCCACGATCAGGTCGGCGGTCCTGACGCGCTCGGCCAGCTTGGGGCTGACGCCAAGGCTCAGGTGGCCCACGTAGTGCGGGTCGCGGTTGTCGATCACGTCCTGGCGGCGGAAGGCACAGGCCACCGGCAGATTCCAGGCGGACACGAAAGCCTTGAAGTCACGCACGGCGGCGTCGGTCCAGCACGCCCCGCCGGCAATCACGAGCGGACGCTGGGCGGCGGCCAGCGCATCGGCCAGCGCGCGGGCATCGTCGGCGCGCGGCGCGGCCTCGACGGCACGGTACGGCGCGGCATCGGCGCACTCCACCAGCCCGTCGAGCACGTCTTCGGGCAGCGCCAGCACCACCGGTCCGGGGCGCCCGGACGTGGCCACCTGGAAGGCACGCGCCACCATCTCCGGAATGCGCTCGGGATCGTCGATCTCGGCCGCCCACTTCGCCATGGTGCCGAACACCGCGGCGTAGTCCATTTCCTGGAACGCCTCGCGGCCCTTGTGCTCGCGGGCGATCTGCCCCACGAACAGGATCATCGGCGTGGAATCCTGCGCGGCAATGTGCACGCCGATGCTGCCATGCGTGGCGCCCGGCCCGCGCGTCACGAAGCAGATGCCCGGGCGGCCCGTCAGCTTGCCATCGGCCTCGGCCATGTTGGCCGCCGCGCCCTCGTGCTTGCAGACCACGAGGTCGATGGCCGGCTGGTCGTGCAGCGCGTCGAGCACGTCCAGAAAGCTCTCGCCCGGCACGCAGAAGATGCGCTCGGTGCCGTGCAGGCGCAGTTGGTCGACCAGAACGCGGCCGCCGGTGCGGGCCTTGGAGGGTGCGGATGTCATGGCGATGTCCAGGAAGAATGAAATCGGTAATTCGGGAAACGGCGATCGAATGTCTGCGATTGTTCCGTTTGACGTGCCCGCCCGCGCGGTCTATCGTGCATTTCTGTTATGCATTTCCTGCAAGTCCGCGCGGCGGCTGTCCGTGTAGATTGGCAGGCGAGGCGCCGCACAAGACGCCCGGTTCGATGCCCCTCCCTACCCGGAGACCGGCAGGCAGAACGACAAACGAGGAAACGCCGTACCGGCGCCATGCCGGGAACCGTCCGAGAAACAGGAGACAACCGATGCTTTTGACCCAACGTGTCATGCGGCCCGTGCTGGCCGTGCTTTGTACCGGCTGCATGGCCGTGGCAGGCCAGGCGGGCGCCCAGTCCGCCGACCACTATCCTTCGAAGCCGATTACCTACGTGGTGCCGTTCGCGGCGGGCGGCACCACCGACCTGCTGGGCCGGCTGATCGGCCAGCGGCTGTCGCAGGTGCTCGGCCAGTCCGTGGTCGTGGAAAACCGCGCCGGTGCCGGCGGCAATATCGGCTCCGACTACGTGGCCAAGGCGCCCGCCGACGGCTACACGATCCTGGGCGGCACCATCAGCTCGCACGCCATCAACACGAGCCTGTACCCGAAGATGCCGTACGACCCGATCAAGAATTTCCAGCCGATCACGCTGATCGGCACGCTGCCCAATGTGCTGGTGGTCAACGCCAGCAGCCCGTGGAAGAGCGTGCAGGACGTGATTGCCGCCGCCAAGGCCAAGCCCGGCTCGATCAACTTCGGCTCGTCGGGCAACGGCACCTCGCAGCATCTGGCCGCCGAACTGTTCACCAACATGGCTGGCCTGCGCATGACCCACGTGCCATACAAGGGCAGCAGCCAGGCCGTGCAGGCGCTGCTCGGCAACCAGGTGGACCTGGTTTTCGAGAACAGCCTGGCGGCGATTCCGATGATCCAGTCGGGCAAGTTCCGCGCGCTGGCCACCACCGGCAGCAAGCGTGCCGCCGAACTGCCCGACGTGCCGACCATGGCCGAATCGGGCCTGAACGGCTACGAAATTGTGTCCTGGCAGGCGATCTTCGCCCCGGCCGGCACGCCGGCGCCGGTGGTCAGCAAGCTTTCCACCGAGATCGGCAAGATCATCCGCCAGCCCGAGGTACGGGCCAAACTGGTGTCGATGGGTGTCGAGCCGTCCGGCGCCGGCCCGGCCGAACTGGCCGCCTTCCAGAAAAGCGAGGTGGCCAAGTGGGCCAACCTGATCAAGGTCGCCAACATCCACCTGGAGTAATGCATGCGTGAACACCGAATCCCGACTGCCGGCCTGCACCGGTGGGTGGTCGACCTGTGGCTGGCGGCCGGCTCCGACGCGCGCGAGGCGGCGCTGACCGCCGACCATCTGGTGGGCGCCAACCTGTCGGGCCACGATTCGCACGGCGTGGGGATGATCCCCAAGTACGTGATGTCGTGGCAGGCAGACCAGCTCCAGCTCAACCAGCAGGTCAGCGTGGTGCACGAGTCGGGCGGCATCCTGAGCCTGGACGGCAACCGGGGCATGGGCCAGGCCGTGACCGAGCAGGCCATGCGCCTGGGCATCGAGCGGGCGCGCGAGCACGGCGTCTGCGTGCTGGGCCTGCGCCGCTCGCACCATCTGGGCCGGGTGGGCCACTGGGCCGAGCAGGCCACGGCGGCGGGCATGATCTCGATCCACTTCGTCAACGTGCTGTCCAAGCCGATCGTGGCGCCGCACGGCGGCTACGACGCCCGCTTCGGCACCAATCCGTTCACGATCGGGGTGCCGGTGGCCGGCCAGCCGCCGCTGGTGCTTGATTTCGCCACCAGCGCCATCGCGCTCGGCAAGGTACGCGTGGCCAACAACAAGGGCGTGCCGGTGCCGCCGGGCTCCCTGATGGACCCGCACGGCCACCCTACCGACGATCCGGCCGTGATGTTCCCCGAGCCCGGCACCCCGCAGGGCGCGCTGCGCACCTTCGGCGAGCACAAGGGCTACGTGCTGGCCGTGATGTGCGAACTGCTGGGCGCGGCCGTGACCGGCGGCCATACGATCCGTCCCGAGACCCTCACGCACGAGCACGCCGTCTGGAACAACATGCTGGCCATCGTGTTCGATCCGGCGCGGCTCGGCAGCAGCACCACGTTCGGGCACGAGGTGGAATCGTTCGTCGAATGGATGAAGGCGTCGCGCCTGCAGCCCGGCAACGACGACATCCGCCTGCCCGGCGACCCCGAGCGCGCCTGGCGCCGGGCGCGCGCCGAGTTCATCCCCGTGGATGGCGGCACGCTGGCCCAGCTCGACGACGCCGCCGCACGCGTGCTGCAATCACGGGGCCAGTCCCCCGGCCCCCTCTCGGCGCTCGCCGCCGACTGAAACAGGAGTTCCCGCCATGCCTTCCGCTACGCCGCACCTGCCCCAGATCACCCCGCTGCCGAACCGCTTCCGCGCCGACATGCTCGCGCGCAAGCGGCTGATCGGCCTGTGGAGTTCGCTCGGACAGCCCACCACCAGCGAAATCGTCGGCCTGGCCGGCTTCGACTGGATTCTGCTGGACGGCGAGCACTCGCCCAATGACGTGCTGACCTTCGCGCCGCAGTTGATGGCGCTCAAGGACAGCGCCAGCGCGCCCGTGGTGCGTCCGCCGTGGAACGACCCGGTCGCCATCAAGCGCCTGCTCGACATCGGCTTCTACAACTTCCTGATCCCGTTCGTGGAGTCCGCCGAGGAAGCGCGCCGCGCCGTGCAGGCCACGCGCTATCCGCCCGATGGCATCCGCGGCGTGTCCGGCGCGCAGCGCCAGAACCGCTACGGCACGCTGCCGGACTTCTTCAAGACCATCAACGACAACATCTGCGTGCTGGTACAGATCGAGAGCCGCAAGGGCGTGGAAGCCGTGGACGCGATCTGTGCCGAGCCCGGCGTCGACGGCATCTTCATCGGCCCCAACGACCTGGCGGCCGCCTACGGCCACCTTGGCAACCCGAACCACCCCGACGTGCAGGCAGCAGTTCAAAGAATCTACGATGCCGCCAACCGCGCCGGCAAGGCCATCGGCACGCTGACGCCGGTGGAGGCCGACGCGAAGCGCTACCTCGACATGGGCGCGCACTTCGTGGCCGTGGGCATCGACCACGTGCTGCTGCGCGACACGGCCCGCGCGCTGCGCGAACGTTTTCCTTCCTGAGCAACCTGAAGCAACCCGAAGCAACCGGAACATCAATCATGAGCAAGATCGGATTCATCGGACTCGGCGTGATGGGCAAGCCCATGGCGCAGCACCTGCAGGCCGGCGGCCACACCGTCTACGCCCACACCCGCAGCGGCGTGCCGCAGGACCTGCTCGACGCGGGCATGCAATCGTGCGCCAGCGCCACCGAGGTAGCGAAGCAGGCCGAAATCATCTTCCTGATGCTGCCCGACACCCCTGACGTGGCACGCGTGCTGTTCGGCGAGAACGGCGTGGCGGCGGGCCTGACCCAGGGCAAGATCGTGGTGGACATGAGCTCGATCTCGCCGATCGAGACGCGCGATTTCGCCCGGCAGGTGGAGGCGCTGGGCTGCGACTTCGTGGATGCGCCGGTATCGGGCGGCGAGGTGGGCGCCAAGGCCGCCACGCTGTCGATCATGGCTGGCGGCAAGCAGGACGTGTTCGACCGCGTGCTGCCGCTGCTGCAGCTGATGGGCAAGAACATCACGCTCGTGGGCAATGTCGGCGACGGCCAGGTGGCCAAGGTGGCAAACCAGGTCATCGTGGCGCTGACCATCGAGGCGGTGAGCGAGGCGCTGGTGCTGGCCGCCAAGGCCGGCGCCGATCCGGCGCGCGTGCGCCAGGCGCTGATGGGCGGCTTTGCCAGCTCGAAGATCCTCGAAGTGCACGGCGAACGGATGATCAAGCGCACGTTCAACCCGGGCTTTCGCATCGAACTGCACCAGAAGGACCTGAACCTGGCGCTGTCGACGGCCAGGGCTCTGGGCCTGGGGCTGCCGAACACGGCCTCGACGCAGCAGTTGTTCAACGTCTGCGTGGCCCAGGGTGGCGCGGCGTGGGACCACTCGGGGCTGGTCAAGGCGATCGAGCACCTGTCGTCGTTCGCCATCGGCGACACCGCGCCCACCCCGAAGCCGGCCTGACCCGATGTCCTCGCTCAATTCCGACGACCTGGCGTGCTTCGTCTGCGTGGCCAACACGCAGAGCATCTCGCGCGCCGCGCTGGAACTGGGCGCGGACCAGTCCACCGTGAGCCGCCAGATCACGCGGCTCGAAGCGGCGCTCGACACGCGCCTGTTCCACCGCAGCGGGCGCGGCGTGGTGTTGACCGAGGCGGGCGCCACGCTGCTTGGCTACGCGCGGCAGGTGGCCGCCACGCTCTCCGAGGCGCGCGCGGCCATGCGGGCCTCGTCCGCGCAAGGCCCCGCCCAACTGGTGATCGCCGCCCAACCGACCATCGCCAACACGGCGTTCGCGGCCATCGGCACCGCGCTCAAGGAACGCTATCCGGCCACGAAGCTGCGCTTCGTCGAGGGGCTGGCCTCGCCGATCCTGTCATGGCTGGCGGCCGGAGATATCGACGTGGCCCTGCTCTACCTGCCCGAGCAACAGGGCGCGCTCAAGGTGGACGTGCTGCTGGAAGAGGATTTGACGCTGGTCACGCCAGCCTCATGGAGCCATGTCGGGCCAACCTTCCAGGCCCGCCGCCTGGGCGAGGTGCCGCTGATCCTGCCGAGCACCAACAGCGGCCTGCGCATGCTGGCCGAGGCGCTGGCCACGCGCGTCGGCATCACGCTGAACATGGCAATGGAATGCGATGCGTCCAACGCAGTGTCGATGCGGCTGGTGGAGGATGGCTGCGGCGCGACACTGCTGCCCTTCGCGGCAGTCGCTGACCGCGTGGCGCAGGGCCGGCTGCATTCGGCGCGGCTCATCGATCCGGTGGTCACGCGGCAGGTGGCAGTCGCCACGGCACGCAATCGACCGGCGGTAGCGGAACTATGGGATGTGATGCAGACCGTCCGGCAATCGGTACGCAAGACGGTGATGTCGGGAGCGTGGCCGGGGGCGCGGCTGATTTGAAGGTTTTACTATGTGCGGTTGGTTTGCTCCCCTCTCCCGCATCGCGGGAGAGGGGAGCAGGATCACAGCAGCTTGATACGCTGTCCTTACTGCTTCGTCCCCTGTTGCAACTCCGCCTTGGCAGCCTCGTTGGCGGCCTTCTTGGCATCCTTGCGCTCATCCTTGGCCGCGCCTACGTCCTGCTTGTAGGTGTCCTTGGCCGCGGCCTTCTCGGCCTTGTACTGGTCGTTGGCCGCCTTGCGGGCCTCGCGGCGTTCCACCAGCGGATCCTTCGGAGGCTGGATCTGCACGGTGCCCGGGGGCACTGCCGTCGACGTGCCGCTCGGAGCGGTCGTGGTCTGCGCGAATGCGGTCGCCGACATCAGGCCCGCGACGAGTGCGCCAATCAGCGAGGTGTTGCGAATGATTCGTTGCTTAGCCATTTGAGACCTCTCAATGTAGTTATCGGGAGTACCAACAAAAACAGGTGCGTTGCCACACCGTGTGCGCAAGTTTAGAAGCCACCTCGTGTACCGTGTGCCGCATTCACACAATCCCTTACAAAAACTCGCGCGCGCTGACAGACAACGCCCGACAACACCACAGTTCCGGCCGCGATTTGCGTCGAAACGTGCTTGAAACGCGGGTCGCCGTCGCCCACACTGAAGCGCATTGCCATCTCGATTCCTGGAGTTGCCATGCATCTGGAAGGGTCTTGCCAATGCGGCGCGGTGCGGTTCAGCCTCGAATCCGATTCGCCCGTGCCGTTCATGCACTGCCACTGCTCGATCTGCCGCAAGACGGGCGGCAGCGGCGGCTACGGCATCAATCTGGGCGGCGATGCCGCGTCGCTGCGCGTGAGCGGGCAGAAGCACGTGGGGCACTTCCACGCCGTGATGCGCGAGCCGGGCCAGCGGCCCCACCGTTCCAAGGCATACCGGCACTTCTGCAAGCAGTGCGGCTGCCCGCTCTGGATGTGGGACCCGCGCTGGCCCGAACTGGTCCACCCGTATGCCAGCGCCATCGACACGCCGCTGCCGCGCCCGCCCGAAGTGGTGGAGGCGGGCATGGACTTCGTGCCCGACTGGGTCGACGTGCCGCGCGGCAAGGGCCATCGCCGGGTGGGCACCTGGCCCAAGGAATCGCTGCGGGAATGGCACGCGCGGCACGGCATGCAGGGTTAGCGGGCCGTAGTCAGACGAGAGCCGACATCGCCATGCTGCGCCGCTGACATACAGCGCGCGCGGCGCTTTCTATGCTTCAGGTAGTTCTGCAATGCCCCCTGGAGCCTCCCGTGAGAGCCGTCGTCCGCCCCTTCATGATCTATCCCCTCGCCACGCTGTTCGCCCTGACGGCGACGCTGGTGCTGCTCTCCGGCTGCGGCGAGTCCGCCAGGCTGCCCGAATCGGCCGGTTTCGGCCCCGCGCCGAAGCTGCCGGCGCCGAACAAGACCGCGATTCCCACGGTCCACATCGCACCGGCCAAGGGCTGGGAGAACGGCAAGACACCGGCGGCGGCCGATGGCATGCGCGTGGCCGCCTTCGCCGACAAGCTCGACCACCCGCGCTGGGTCTATGTCCTGCCCAATGGCGACGTGCTCGTGGCCGAGACCAACGCGCCGCCCAAGCCCGACGACAGCAAGGGCATCAAGGGCTGGATCATGAAGCAGGTGCAGAAGCGCGCCGGCGCGGGCGTGCCGAGCGCCAACCGCATCTCGCTGCTGCGTGACACCGACGGCGACGGCGTGGCCGACCAGCGCAGCGTCTTTCTCAAGGACCTGAACTCGCCCTTCGGCATGGTGCTGGTGGGCAACGAGTTCTACGTGGCGAACACCGACGCCGTGGTCCGCTTCCCGTACACGCCGGGGCAGACCAGCATCACCGAACCGGGCCAGAAACTCGTCGATCTGCCAGGCGGGCCGCTGAACCACCACTGGACCAAGAACATCATCGCCAGCCCCGACGGCAGCAAGCTCTACGTGACCGTGGGCTCGAACAGCAATGTCGGCGAAAACGGCCTGGACAAGGAAGCGGGCCGCGCGGCGATCTGGGAAGTCGACCGGCAGAGCGGACAGCATCGTATTTTCGCCAGCGGGCTGCGCAATCCGAACGGCATGGCGTGGGAGCCGGCCACGAGGATGCTCTGGACCTCGGTCAACGAGCGTGACGAGATTGGCAGCGATCTGGTGCCGGACTACATCACTTCGGTACGCGACGGCGGGTTCTACGGCTGGCCGTACAGCTATTTCGGGCAGCACGTGGACGAGCGCGTCAAGCCGCCCGCCCCCGAGATGGTGGCCAAGGCCATCGTGCCGGACTACGCCGTGGGCACCCACACGGCCTCGATCGGCATGACCGGGGCATCGGGCAACAGCCTGCCGGCACGCTTCCAGGACGGGATGTTCGTGAGCCAGCACGGCTCCTGGAACCGCAAGCCGCGCGCAGGCTACAAGGTGATTTTCGTGCCGTTCGATCAGGGCAAGCCCAAGGGCGCCCCGTTCGACGTGCTGACCGGCTTCGTCAACGATGACGGCGATGCCCAGGGCCGCCCGGTGGGCGTGGCCGTGGACAAGCGCGGCGGATTGCTGGTGGCCGACGATGTGGGGAATATCGTCTGGCGCGTGTCCGGCGCCACCAACTGAAAATTAAGGGTTCGGCTATTCCGGCAGCGGTTTGGAGAGGTTGGCCCGGGCGCGCTGCAGAAAGCCCATGAACTGTTCCGCTTCGGCCTCGGTAAAGCCACCCAACGCCACGCCGGTCACCAGATCGCCAACCTGCCGGGCGGCGTCCAGCGCCTGGCCGGCCTTGTCGGTAATGCCAACCATGCGCTCGCGTCGGTCCTGCGGATTGGGCCGGCGGGCAATCCACCCGCCCTCCTCCATCCGGTCGAGCAGCCGGCCCGCCGAGATCGGCGCCACTTCCATCAGATCGGCCAACCCGGCCTGGTTCATTTCGCCGTGATAGGCAAGGTAGGCAATGACCCGGTATTGGGCACGGGTCAGGTCGAGCGAGGCACGCGAGAGTTCGTCGAACCGCTTGCCGGACAGGCGGCCCACGTCGGCCACCAGAAAGCCGAAACGCTTGTCGAGATTCTTTTCCATGCGCGCGATTATAGGGAGGGATGGCAATCGATTCGTTGACGCCGCGCCGTTCGCTGCGCGATTGCCCGCTCACCAGCTACCGTCCAGAAGCACGAGACATCGCCACGGGCGCCCGTCCTGATCTAAGCTAGCGCCAGACGACCGATCTGGCGGAAACGCAATGCCTACCTACGACTACCGATGTGACAAATGCGGTGATTTCTCGCAGCTCCGCCCCATGGCCAGCCGCGACCTGCCCGCCGAATGCCCGCTCTGCGGCGAACCGTCCCGCCGCGCGCTGGTAGCCGCCCCCGCCCTGCCCGGAGGCGCCGTCGAAGGCACTTCGAGCAGCCATGGCGGCGGCTGCGCCTGCTGCGGACCCGTCAAGCTGGCCGGGCGAAGCGGCGGGAGTGGCTGGATGGCGGATCGGTAGCCCGGCTTGCGACACGGGCCGATCATGCCAGCGAGGCAAGCCTTTCCAAGGTTTCCGGATACTTCTGGACCAGCTTGATCAGCACCATCGCCTGGGCATTCGGCTTGGCTCGCCCCTGTTCCCAGTTCTCCAGAGTCCGGGCATTGGTCCGCAAATACATGGCGAACAGCGGCCGGGACATACCGAACTGCTGCCGGATTTCGACGAGATCCTTACCGTCGATATCCGTGAGATCGGCCAGTCTTACCTTGTGCGTACGCAGCGTGGCCTTGCCCTCGCGGTCGGCGGCCAGCGCTTCGAAGCCGTCGACCAGTTCGGCGAAGATGTCGCGGGTCATGTGTACCTCCTTAGTCTGAGTTCCCGTTCCAGGAACTGCTTCAACTGTTCTTTCTGAGCCGGCGAAAGGTCCGCCTGCCCATCCTTGTCATATAGTGAGAAAAGCCAGAACTGCAGGCCGCCGCACCAGTAGTAGTAGATGACCCGCAGACCACCGCGCTTGCCCTTACCCCGACGGGGGTCGGCATAACGCAGTTTTCGCAGTCCGCCCGTACCCGGTATGACATCGCCCCCGGTGGGATGCAGCATCAAGGCAGCCTGCAACAGCTGGAAGCCTTCGTCGTCCATGAATTCCGACCGCCTCTTCTCGAATACCGGTAGCTCAACGAATGTCGCATGCATAGTGTACGTAATTTGCGTATGAATTGGAAGTGTTGACCGAGCAACTATGGGCTCGAAACACCCCGCAAAACGTGTCCACCTGTTGTGGTTATGTGAACACTTGTGTCCGAACCGGCATTTGCGACAACTATCATGCGATTGCGCAAATACAATTGGGAACTATTCTCAATAAGAGCCTAGAATGCCGTATGGGGATCCTCCCGAGGTCCCGACTGCCCCAGGAGTCTGAAGTCCCATGCCGCCCCCGACCGAATCCGCCGTACTCGAGCCCACCGCCGCCGCCCTGCCGGCCCGGCGCTCGCGCCTTGCATTCGTGGGCGCCGGCGCCCTGGTGGCCGTGGGCTACATGGACCCGGGCAACTGGGCCACGGCCATTGCCGGGGGTGCCAAGTACGGTTACAGCCTGCTGATCGTGATTGCGGCATCGAGCGTGATGGCGATGCTGCTGCAGTGGATTGCGGCCCGCGTGGGCGTGGTGACGGGGCGCGATCTGGCGCAACTGTGCCGCGAGCGGTTCTCGCGGCCGGTGACGATGGCGCTCTGGGTGGCCAGCGAAATCGCGATCATTGCCTGCGACGTGGCCGAGATCGTCGGCAGCGCCGTGGCGCTCCAGTTGTTGTTCCACGTCAAGCTCTGGGTCGGCGTGCTGATTGCCGCCGTGGTGACCATCCTGATGCTGGCGGTGCAGCGGCACGGCCAGCGCACCATGGAGGCCATGGTCGCCAGCCTGATCCTGCTGGTGGCTTTCTGCTTCGTGGCCCAGCTGGCCATGGCGCAGCCCGAGTGGGCCGCCGTGCTCGGCGGCATGGCGCCGTCGGCCGATCTGGTGCGCGATGCCGGCATGCTGTGGCTGGCCGCCGGCATCGTTGGCGCCACGGTGATGCCGCACAACCTGTTCCTTCATTCGGCGCTGGTGCGCCGCTTCACGCCGCCGCCCGGCGAGCGCCGCGAGCGGCGCCGCTCGCTGGCCGAAATCCTGCGTGGCATGAGCCTCGATACGTTCGGCTCGCTCAGTTTCGCCTTCCTGATCAACGCGGCGCTGCTGATCCTGGCCGCCTCGGTGTTCCACGCCAATGGGCTGACCGATGTCGAGGACCTGGCCGACGCCCATCGCCTGCTCGCCCCGCTGCTGCACTCTGACCTGGCCAGCCTGTTGTTTGCGGTGGCGCTGCTGGCCTGCGGCCTGAACTCGACGCTGACCGGCACGCTGGCCGGGCAGGCCGTGATGGAGGGCTTCCTGAACCTGAAGATGTCGCGCATGCGCCGCGCGCTGCTGACGCGCGCCGTGGCGATCGTGCCGGCGCTGATGGCCGTCTCCGCATTCGGAGAACACGGCTCGGCCAGCCTGCTGGTGGCCAGCCAGGTGGTGCTGAGCCTGACGCTGCCGCTGGCCGTGGTGCCGCTGATCAGCTTTGCGTCGAGCCGGGAGTTGATGGGAGCGTGGCGCGTGCGGGGCCTGCCGCTGATGCTGGCCTGGGGCTGCGCCGCGATCATCCTGTTCCTGAACGGCGCGCTGCTCTGGCAAGGCGCCGTGGGCTGAACCCTGCCCCTTCCCTCAATCCACCGGTTCCAGCCGGCGGTACTGGTTGTAATGGCGAATCGCGCGATGCGGGTCGCCCAGTTCCTCGTGCAGGCGTGCGGCGTTGTAGTGCGCGTCGGCAAACTCGGGCGCCAGGTCGATGCAGGCGTGGTAGCTGGCGAGTGCCGCGCGCGGCGCGCCGAGATCCTCCAGCGCCACCCCCAGGTTGAAGTGCAGCAGCGGCTGATCGGGCAGATGTGCCAGCGCATCGCCATACCGCTGCGCCGCGTCCGCGAACCGCCCCTGATCGCATAGCAGGCAGCCGAGATTGAGCCAGGCGTCGAGATAGTCGGGCGCGGCCGACACGGCCCGCAGGTACGCGTCCTCGGCCCGGGCGGGGTCGGTGCGCTCCAGCGCCACGGCCCGTTCGAACCACGCGGCGGGATTGTCGTTGGGGTTGCCGGCCGCATCGCGGGTATCGCGCTCGGGCCGGCGCAGTTCGAGCACGGCCGCCCGGGCGGAATCGCTGAGTGCGTCGAGGTCGAGCACGAACTGGCCGGAATCCACATGCCAGCGGCCATGGCGGTCCTGCACGGTCACATCGCCGCCCACGGCCGTCACGCGCAGGCCGGTGGGCGGACGCCCCTCGCCAAGCCCCTGCAGCCGGCGCAGCGAACGCGTGACCTGGCGCGCCGGGATGCCCGCGTCGCGCAGCGACTGCGCCGTGCGCAGCAGCACCACGTCCTGAAAGCTGAACCGGTATTCATGCCGCGCGCCGCGCCGCGGGGCGATCACGCCGGCGGCGATCAGGGCGGTGACCACCGTGCGCGAGATGCCAAGCAGCGCCTGGACTTCGCGCATCGAATAGGATTGCATCGCGGCCGGCGCCCCCTACTTGCGCGCCGCGCGCCGGGGCGCCTCGGCCGGCGCCGGGGTGGCGCGCCGGGCGGTCTTGCGGGCTGGCGGCGCCTCCGGCTCGGCCTTGGCCGCCACCTTGGGGGCCGCCTTGCCGGCCGCCTTGGCTGCCGGCTGCCGCTTGTTGGCGCCGATGCTCTTGCGCAGCGCCTCCATCAGGTCGATCACCTCGCCGCCCGCCGGCGCCGGCGTCTCGGCGGCCACCGTGATCTTCTTGCCGGCAATCTTCTTGTCGATCTGGTCGAGGATGCGCTGCTTCTCCTCGTCGGTGTAGGCGGCGGCGTCATAGCCCTCCACCGAGTTCTGCTCGATCAACTGCTGCGCGAGCTTCAGCTCGGCAGCGTTCACATCGGCCCGCTCCACGTGCAGTTCGGTCATGTCGCGCACCTCGTCGGCGTAGAGCAGTTGCTGCAACACCAGGCCATCGTCGCCCACGCGGATCTGCACCATGTACTGCTTGCCCTTCCAGGCCCACTTGGCCAGCGCGCAGGTGCCGGTCTCGCGCATCGCCTCGGCCAGCAGGTTGTAGGGTTTGGCGCCGCGCTTGTCGGGGCCCAGGTAGTAAGCCTTGTCGAAGTAGATCGGATCGATGGCGCCCACCGGCATGAACGACACGATGTCGATCGTCTGCTCGGCCGCGTCTTCCAGCGCCTTGAGTTCATCCGGCGTAAAGGTTACGTAGCGGTCTTTCTCGAATTCGTAACCCTTGACCATCTCGGAGCGGTCCACCACCACGTCTTCCTTGAGGCAGATGTACTGCTGCCGCAGCCGCGAGCCGCAGCCCTTGTGCAGCAGATTGAAACTGACCGCCGACTTGGTCTCGGTGGCCGAATAGACCTTCACCGGGATCGAAACCAGCCCGAAACTGATCGATAGCGAGGCAATCGAGCGCGCTGCCATGGCGAATCCTCCGCAACTGACACCAGTCATCGTTCTCCGGAAGTCTAGTCGGCCCGGCGCGGCACGCCAGCAGCGATGCCGAAATATGCCGCTACGATCACTTCACGACCAGACTTCCGTGGCGATACCGAGCACAGCCCGTGCCAAAGACACCGGTGTCAGTCCCCCGACACCTCGCCGCCGCCCAGTTCCCGGCGCCGGTACGCGGCGGGGCCGATGCCATAGTGCCGCGTGAACAGCCGTGTGAAGGCGGACGGCGAGGCATAGCCGCATTCGGCCCCCACCACGGCCACCGACATCCCGCTCTCGCGCAGCAGTTGCCCGGCCCGATCCATGCGCAGTTGCACCAGCAGGCTGCGCGGCGTCAGCCCGGCCTGCGCGAAGCGGCGGATCAGCGTGGCGCGCGACACATTGCAGGCCGCCGCGAGGCTCGACGCCGTCCAAGGCCGCACCGGATCGGCCAGGATGGCGTCGAACGCCCGCGCCGTGCCGGCGTCCGCGAGCAGCGCGAGGGCACCCTGCGAAAACGTCCCGTCGGCCAGCAGCGTGCGCAGCACCACCGTGAACAGCGCGCGCGACAGGTCCTCGACGATGGCCATGCTGCCCGGCCCGGGCGTCTCCGCCTCGGCGTGCATCATGCCGATCAGCCCGGCCAGCCAGCCGCCCGAAGTCGGCACGCGCACGATCTCGGGCAGGCTGCCCATCAGCACGCCGGCCGTGCTGCCCACCACGAACGTCCCGCACAGGATGTCGAGCGGTTCGGCATTGCCGGGCACCACCACCTCGGTCACCACGCCGTTGAACCGGGCGGACGGCGCGCGCCGGGTACCGGCGTGCCGCCCCGACACCGTATGCGCCATGCCATGCGGAAACATCAGCACGTCGCCCGCCGTGACGTGCAGCTTGCGGCGGCCCGCCAGCACATCGGCCTGCCCGTCGAGGATGACGTGATACGGCACATGCCCCGGCGGCGCGGCCTCGTGGAACGACGACCACGCGCCCGCCACCCGGCAATGGAGATCTACCGTACCGCGCGGCGCCAGCATGCGGATGAGTTCGCCAAGACTGTCAATCATCGAGGTACCCCTGAAATTGAGACGTTTGAGCAAGAAAGTGAGCCGATTCTAGCTCATTCGTCTCACCCGGCCCGCTACTATTCCTCTCAAGGCAACGCGATTCCAACGAGCCGCCGAAGCCCTCCCAAACTTTGAAAGGAACCGATCATGACCACCCGCCTCCACACCCTCTCCGCCGCCGAAGCCACTGGCCAGACCGCCGAACTCTTCGGCGCCATCCGCAAGGCCGTTGGCAAGGTGCCCAATGCCTACGCCACCATCGGCAGCAACGCCCCGGCGGTACTCGCCCAGGCGCTGCAGACCAATGCCACGCTCAAGAACGGCAGCCTGTCGGCCAAGGAACTGGAAGCCATCAACCTGTCGGTCAGCGAGCACAGCGGCTGCGACTATTGCGTGGCGGCCCATACGCTGAGCGGGACGAAGCTGGCTGGCCTGACCGTCGAACAGACGAAGCAACTGCGCGGCGGCAGTTTTCCGGACGACGCGAAGATCGATGCGCTGACGCGCTTCGCCGTGGAAGTGGTCAGCACGCGCGGCACGGTGCCGGCGCCGGTTGTGGAGGCGGTGCGCGCCGCCGGCTACACCGACACCCAGATCGTCGAGGCGATCCAGGCCATCAGCGCCATCCTGTTCACGAACATGCTGAACCGCGTCAACGACACGACGCTCGACTTCCCGGCCGTGTCGTGAGGCGCAGCGCCTGGCGAGCTAGCGCCAGGCGCTGCCCACCTGGATGTAGAACGCGTTCTGGTCCTTGCTGTGGGCCACGTCGATCCCCATCGACAGCCCCAGCTTGCGCGCCAGCATGTAGCGGAATCCGCCGCCCACGCTGAAGACGGTGCTGGCGTCGGAGAAATCGTGCCAGCGGCCATAAGCCTTGCCGGTGCCGGTAAACGCCAGCAACGACCAGCGCGGCGTCACGTCCCAGCGCAGTTCCACTTCGGCGGCCAGCGCGTTACGGTCCTGGTAGCGGCCTTTCTGCACGCCGCGCAGGTCGACGTACGGCTGGGCGTAGAACGGCACGTCACCGGTCGAGAATTTCGTGTCGGCCCGCAGCCCGAGAATCCACTTGCGAGACAGCGGCAGCCAGGTAAAGCCACGCGCGTTGTACATGTCGAAGCTCTGCGTACTGCCAAGCCCGCCCCGCGCGAACTGCGCCTCGAACTCGGCGTAGATACCCTTGTTCGGATAGAAGATGTTGTCGCGCGAGTCGTAGTCGATGACCAGCCCGCCATTGCCGATGCGCTGTTTTTTTTCGATCGGCCCCAGCTCCCCGGCCGTACCGCCAAACTTGAACGTCGCCGAGGTATCGGCATA
Source organism: Cupriavidus agavae (assembly GCF_004217045.1). Lineage (GTDB taxonomy): Bacteria > Pseudomonadota > Gammaproteobacteria > Burkholderiales > Burkholderiaceae > Cupriavidus > Cupriavidus agavae. The sequence goes on along the minus strand of NZ_SGXM01000001.1, from coordinate 1,186,233 downwards.
GACGTAGCGCGGCCCGATGTACCAGCGCGAATCGCCGAGCCGGAACAGCAACTGCTGCACCAGCGCGAAGCCGTCCAGCTCGTAGGCGCGCGGCTGGTTGGCCAGCCCGAAGTATTCGAGATTCGCGTTGACCTTGCCGATCGCGCCCATGTAGCGGATGCGGTCGCCGCCCCAGGTGTGGAAATGCGCGGCCCCGGCCGCCCACGTGCCGTTCTCTGTGTAGGCGCCGCCCACGGCCGTGATGTTCGGCGGGGCTGGCCCACGGCCAGACCGGCGCGCCTCCTGCGCCGCTTCGGCCATCGATTGCGAGAAGAAGGCCAGCCCCAGCCCGAAGCCATAGCCGATCGCCGGCTCGGTGATGATCGTCGGGATCGGCAGTGCGCCCTTGTGGTTGAGCAGGAAATCGCTGGCGTCGAGCATGCCGTCCTCGGGATCGAAGAACGACAGTTTCGGCTTGGGAGCCGGTTCGGCGGCGGCCGGGGCCGCTGCCGGGGCATCGGCGGCAGCGGTTTGCGCCGCAGCTTCACCGTGCGCCGTGGCCAGCCAGGCGCCTGCTACCAGCATCAACGCCGGCGCGGCGCGTCTCATTTGCCGAACGTCATGTTGAGCCCGGCGAAGACCGTCCACTGGGGTACGCCCGCGCCGTCATGCAGGACCGAATACTGCGGTTCGATAAAGGCGTTGAAGATCGTGCTGCCCTCCTTCCACGCCTTGCCCGCGCCGAGACCGACCGGCACGTAGTAGCTGCCGCGCTGCAGGTCGAACGTCCAGGTGCCGGTGGAACGGATATACCAGCCGTGTGGCAGGTTGAAGATCGCAAACGGCTGCGCGGTCAGCGACTGCACGTCGGGGCGGCTGCTCTGCCCGGCAAACGAGTGCTGCCACTGCACCAGCATGCCCAGCAGCCGCGCCGGCTTGGCGTCGACCACCACGCCCGCCAGCCCGGCCTGCCACTTGCCCGTGCCCAGGCTTGGGTCGGTGGCGGTGGGAATCGTCAGCAACGGCCCGGCGCCGAGCTGGATCCCCTCGCTGCGCAGCAGGAAGATGTCGAACAGGTTGATATCGCCGAGGCCGGTGTCATAGGAGCCATTGGCATTCGGCCGCGTGCTGATCGGGATGGTGCCGCGCACGATCTGCGGTACGCCCACCAGGCTGCCCGGCGCAATCGGAATGGTCGGGCGCAGCAGAAAATCGTTGGTGTGCGCGCCGCTGCCATAAAGGCGCGGCGAATAGAAATTGTGGATATTGAACGCGGGGGCGAGATTCAGGGGATTGTTGCTCTTGTTGGCCAGTTCGGCACTGGTCTGCGCCATCGCGCCAGACGCCAACAGGGTACAACCGACACAGACACTACCAAGACGCTTCCAGGCGCGAAGTTTCCGCATGCTCGGGACTCCAGGAACAAATCGGACGGCGGACAAGAGACGTACCCTTCTCCCGAACCCAATGTACCGGAGCGATTCTTCCGATGCGCACCCCGACGTGATGAACTTTCTCGTCGCCTGTATTAAGTTCTTTGCGATGTCACGGCGAAAAAGGGCACCCGCCTCCCACATCCCGCATCCGGGTGATTTCCGGAACGCGGAACGTATCAGGCAATGACATATTGTCAGGTCATTCAATAACCCGTACGGGGGATTATCTCAAAACTAATGCAAAGGTTTTGCCATTACCTAAAAGACAATGACACGGTTTCCATTTCTTCTAAATCTAGAGACAATAAAATTGAATTCCCATACCGTTCAGGATTTGCCAGACTACGCTCCCATGAACCGCCGTCGCAACCGCGGTTCAAACCGCGGATCGGTTACTGACTGATCAAATTTCTTCGGTGCAACACAAAGGAAACCACAGTGAAGCACTACACTCCCGAAAACTTCCAGCTGACTCAGAGCATTGGATTCCACCTGAATCGGGCCCGCAACAGCCTGCTGACCGAACTGGATTCGGCCCTGCGCCCGCTCGATATCAACGCCCAGCAAATGGGCATCCTGCTCTGCCTGACGCGCGGCGTGGCCAGCACGCCTTTCGAAATCAGCAAGGTCCTGGGCATCGATAGCGGCCTGATGACCCGCATGCTCGACAAACTCGAGGAAAAGGGCCTGCTTGAACGCAGCCGCAGTATCGACGATCGGCGCGTGGTAAATCTGACGCTGACCAACAAGGGAAGAAATATTGCAGAGGAAATCCCCACCATTGCACCTGAAGTACTCAACCAGCGATTGCGGGGATTTACCAATGAGGAGTTCGAGGAATTCCGCCGGCTACTGCAGAAATTCGTTTCGGGCTGACCAGCAAACTCCGCCTCAGAGATAGACGAGCGTGAATGTGGCCTGTCCGTCGATGGCAATCTCACCGGTCAGCGGCAAGTCGTCCTTCGGCAGGATGACCGAGAATATTTCGTAGCGCGCCGAAGCGGTGGTCACTGCGGCAGGTGTGGTGTTGACCTTGCCATCGGTGGTGCTGGCCCAGGTGTGGACGCGCTTGCCGGACGGCAGCATGATGCGCGCGCCGGCGTTCTCGCCGCCGGACGCGAGGGCGGTCCAGGTCGCGCCGCTGTCGTCGGAGCGCAACATGCCAGCATCGGCGGTGCCGATCTTCACGCCGCCGAACTGGGGCGCCAGATGCATCAGGTAGCCGCCGATCAGCGCGCCGTCCGTGGTGCTGCCGAGCCCGAACGAGGCACCCGCGACCGGCGTGATACCTGCGTAGTTCTCGGCGATGGCCGTATCGAAGCCGGCCGGCACGGTGCCGGCGCGGCCATCGGACACCGTCAGGCCAACCTGGATGCCGGCGCCGCAGGCCACGCTGACCGTGACACCGGCGTCGAGCAGGTGCCCGTTGCCGTCCGCATCCTTGATGAGCTTGTCGATATCGATGTTGCCGTAGTCCACGACGCTGCCGCCGGTGTACGAATCGAGCGAGATATTGCAGATGCCGGGGCGGACCTTGCCGCCGACTCCGAGGTCCGCGGTTTCCGCTGCCACGGCAGGCGCACCGGCACAAGCCAATGCCAGTAGTGTGAAGGCCGCGGTGTTTTTCATGGTGCTGATCTCCGAGGTAGGTAAGCTGGTCCCGCTACCGTACTGCCTACGCCCCGGGGGGTACATCGCAGATTCTTTAATTCTTGGCCATGCGACGCCCGCCTTTGACGCGACCGCCTCAACGGCGCCCGCGCTGGAGGCTCCATTCCAGTGCGCCGAACGCCCCCTGCACGGCCACCGCCAGCAAGGCCGCCGGAATGGCACCGGCCAGCAACTGCGTGGTGTCGTTGAGCGCCAGCCCGGTGACGATGCGCTCGCCATATCCGCCCGCCCCGACGAACGCGGCAATCGTGGCCGTTCCCACGCTGATGATCGCGGCCGTCTTGATGCCGGCCAGCATGACCGGCATGGCAAGTGGCAGCTCCACGTAACGGAGCACCTGCAACGGGCGGAAGCCCAGCGCGCGCGCCGCATCGCGCATGCCCGGGCGCACTTCCTGCAGGCCGGTGCAGGCATTGCGCACGATCGGCAGCAGCGCGTAGAGGAACAGCGCGATCAGCGCCGGCCAGATGCCGATGCGGCCCAGCAGCGGGATCAGCATGGCCAGGAGCGCCAGCGACGGCACGGTTTGCAGCACGCCGACGATGGCCAGCAACGCCTGCCCGGTCCGGCGCCGGCGCGCGGCCACGATGCCGAGCGGCACGCCCACCAGCGTGGCGGCACCGACCGCGCCGCCCACCAGCGCCAGATGGCGCACGGTCAGCCGCCAGGTTTCCGGGCCCAGCAAGGCCCCCAGCAGCCCATGGCGGCGGTCGGCCGGGGTCACGGCGGCCTGGCTGCCGGCCAGGAAGCGGCGCGCCACGGCGGCGAACGATTCGCCGTCGATCTCCGCCGCGGCATTCATGCCGGTCATCGCCGGGGCGTCGATGCGTCCCGCCAGCCCTTGCCACGCCTGCCATGCGGCGGGAAAGCGGTGCGGCACATCGGCACGATGGACGATCACGGCGTCATAGCGCGGGAACACGTGGCGGTCGTCGGTGAGCACGCGCAGGCCGTACTTGCGGATCTTGGCGTCGGTGGCGTAGATGTCGGTGGCGTCGATCTGCCCATTGGCCAGCGCCTCGTACGCCAGCCCGTGGTCGATGCCGATCGGCTGCTGCGGCATGCCATAGGCGCGCACCAGTGCCGGCCAGCCATCGGCGCGTCCGATGAATTCGTGCGACAGACCGAGCTTCAGCGCCGGCTGCTTCGCCAGATCGCCGAGCGTGCGCAGGCTGCCCGCGCGGGCATCGGACACGGCGATGGCATAGGTGTTGTCGAAACCAAGCGGAATGCCGGCGGCCAGCCCCAGCGGCGCCAGTGCGGCGTTGATCCGGTCGAGCGTGGCGGGCGGCGGCAGTCTGAGGATTTCGCTGGCCAGCGTGCCGGTGTAGTCGGGATAGGCGTCGATGCTGCCCGCCTTGAGCGCCTCGAACAGGATGGCCGTGTTCCCGAGGCCGGGCAGGTGGCGTACCTCGGCGTGCGGCGCGGCGTCCTGCGTCAGGATCTCGCCGAGGATGTAGGACTCGGTGAACCGCTTGGAGCCAACGCGGAGCGTGTCGGCATGGGCCGTGGCGACGGTGGCGACGGTGGCGACCGTGGCGACGGTGGCGAGCAGGAGGGCCGGGAACAACCGGATGAAGCGGGGCAAGCGGTGTCTCCTCGTGTTCTGCTCCCCTTTCAGGGGCTCACATGTACCGCCAGCCAGATCGTGGGCTGGGCGCCGTCCGTCCAGGCCACCCGGTGCCGGCACCCCGGCGGCAGCCGCAGCCAGTCGCCGGCGCCGAGCGTGTGGGTGGTGCCATCGTCGATGGCCACCGCCGCGCTGCCGCTGATCACCAGCACCCATTCGTCGTCGGCGCTGTCGTACCAGAAGCCGGGCGGACTGGCTTGCCCGTTCGAGACGATGCGTTCGATGCGGACCCTGCCGCTGGCCTGCCAGGCGCCCAGTTCGGTGAAGACCTCGCCGGCGGCATGCACGGGTACATCGTGGAGCAGGTTGCCTCGGGTCGCGGTCATGGCCGGCTCCTTGTGTGGCGTCAGTCGGCCGGGCCGCCCGGCGCGGTCACTTCGCGGGTGCCGTTGCGGCCCATTGGCGAGACCAGCCCGGCCGCCTCCATCTGTTCGATCAGGCGCGCGGCCCGGTTGTAGCCGATGCGCAGGTGCCGCTGCACGGCCGAGATCGACGCGCGGCGCGAGGTCAGCACGAACTGGGCGGCCTCGTCGTAGAGCGGATCGGCCTCGCCGTCGCCGCCACCTTCGCCGAACAGGTCGGCGGCGCCTTCGGGCACGTCGCCGGCCAGGATGGCCTCGTCATAGTCCGGCTCGCCGAACTGCTTCCAGTGCTCCACCACGCGGTGCACTTCCTCGTCGGCCACGAAGGCGCCGTGCACGCGCTGCGGATAGCCGGTGCCCGGCGGCAGGAACAGCATGTCGCCCGCGCCCAGCAGGCTTTCGGCGCCCATCTGGTCGAGAATGGTCCGCGAATCGATCTTGGACGAGACCTGGAAGGCCACGCGCGTGGGGATGTTGGCCTTGATCAGGCCGGTGATCACGTCCACCGATGGCCGCTGCGTGGCCAGGATCAGGTGGATGCCGGCCGCGCGGGCCTTCTGGGCCAGCCGCGCGATCAGTTCCTCGATCTTCTTGCCGGCCACCATCATCAGGTCGGCCAGTTCGTCGATGACCACCACGATCAGCGGCAGCGTGGAGAGCGGCTCGGGCGCGTCGGGCGTCAGCGAGAACGGATTCGGCACCTTGCGCCCGGCCGCCTCGGCCGCGCGGATCTTCTGGTTGTAGCCCGCCAGGTTGCGCACGCCGAGCGCCGACATCAGCCGGTAGCGCTTCTCCATCTCGCCCACGCACCAGTTCAGCGCGTGCGCGGCCTGCTTCATGTCGGTGACCACGGGCGCCAGCAGATGCGGAATGCCCTCGTAGACCGACAGTTCGAGCATCTTGGGGTCGATCATGATCAGGCGCACGTCCTCGGGCGTGGCCTTGTACAGCATCGACAGGATCATCGCGTTGACCGCCACGGACTTGCCCGAGCCGGTGGTACCGGCCACCAGCAGGTGCGGGGCGCGGGCCAGATCGGTGACCACGGGGTTGCCGGTGATGTCCTTGCCCATTGCCAGCACGAGCCGGGAGGCATGCGAGTCGAACGCGCTGCCGCTGACGATCTCGGACAGGCGGATCATCTGGCGCTTGGCATTGGGCAGTTCCAGGCCCATGCAGGTCTTGCCGGGGATGGTCTCGACCACGCGGATCGACGTCACGCCGAGCGCGCGCGCCAGATCCTTCATCAGCCCAACCACCTGCGAGCCACGCACGCCCACGGCCGGATCGACCTCGAAGCGCGTGATGACCGGCCCGGCGCTGGCGCCGACCACCGACACCGGCACCTTGAACTCGGCCAGCCGCTGGGCGATCAGTTCGCCGGTCTGGTGCAGCCGTTCCTCGGAGACGGTCTCGACGTTGTCGTCCTCGGCGGCGAGCAGGTCGAGGCCGGGCAGGCGGTAGTCCACCGGCGCCCGGGGCGGCGGGGGTGGCGCGGGAGGCGCCGGCTGGCTGGCCACCGGTACGGAATGCAGCGGCACGGTATTGCCGACCACGGCCTGCAACACGATGCGCGGCTTGGGCGCGGGCTGGACGAAGACATTGGCGTCCTCGACCTGCGCCGGTTCCTCTGCGGCCGGCGGCGCGCCTGGCTCATCCTCTGCGATCGAGGCGGCCACGGCCTGGTCGATCGCTTCCGAGGCGGTCGGGGCCGGCGGGGCGGCCGCTTCCTGCGGGATGTCCGGGGTGGCTTCGGGCTCGGGTTCTGGCACTGGCTCTGGTTCCGGCTCCGGCTCCGGCTCCGGTTCGGGTTCCGGCTCGATGGCGGCAACTTCCGCGAACTCGTCGCTCTCGGCCAGCACGGTCTCCGATGGCGTTTCCGCCGCCACGGCGGGCTCGGGCACCGGTTCCCGGTTGCCGGCCAGCGCGCGCAGTTCGGCGAGCAGCGTCAGGGCTTCGGCCCGGAGCGACTCGACGGTGACGGCGCCCTGCGGTGTTTCGGCCTCGGATTCGGATTCGGTTTCGGATTCGGCAAGGTCGACGGCTGGCAATTCCGGCGGGGCTTCGGCCACCGCCACGTCATCGTCTGCCAGCACGGCGGCGGCGGCGGGCGCCACGACCGGCATCACCGTGGTGGCCGCCGGCCGGGCCACGGCTTCGGGCAGCGTGGTCACGGCCGAGCGCAGGCCGAGTTGCGGATTGCGGAACGGGCTGCTGACAACGGTGGCCTGGGGAGCGGCCTTCGGCGCGGGCCGGGGCTCGGGCTTCGGCGCCGGGCGAACGTCGGGGCGGCTGTCAGGACGTACCTCGGGGCGCGGCGCGGGCTTCGATTCGGGAACGGCAGGCTTGGGCGCCGTGCCGAGCGGGTCGCGGCGGATGGCGCCCGGGGCGTCGGCATGCTGGAGCCAGATCTCGCCCGGCTGCGGCGGCGATTCGCGCGTGCGCGGCGGCGGCTGCCACGCGGGCTGGCGGCGCGCGGAGACGGGCTCGATACCCTTCTGCCGCACCGGCTGGCGACCCGGCTGCGAAGGCATCGACGTGGTTTCCCAGCGGCTGGCGCCATCGCGCGTGGCTGCTGGTGCCACGGATTCGTGGCGCATGGTGTCCGTGGCACGTGCCTCCGCACGGGCGGCGGGCTTGGGCGCGGGACGATCATCCTCGGGGTCCATCGGCGGACGGTGCAGCAGGAACAGGCTACGCCAGGTCTCGCCGAACACCATCGGCGCCGAGAGCCCCAGCACGGCCAGCATCATCAGCAGCGCGCCGGTCCAGCCGAGCATGCCCGATGCCACGCCAGCCAGCGCGTGCCCTGCACTGCCTCCGGCCAACGCGTCGGCTGACTCGCCGCCGGTGAGCGCTTCGAGCGTCGCACTGGCGCCGAGCACCAGCACCGTTCCCATCCACACGCGCAGCGAGCCGCGGCCGAACAGGCGGCGGTCGCCGGCCAGCGCGCGGCTCACCGTTCGCCAGACAAGCGGCAACAGCCAGAAGGTCGAAATTCCGAACCAGCCCAGACCCATTTCAATATGACAGTTCAAAAACCACGGGCAGGGATTGTAGCGGGTCTGGCACGGCCAGACCGCCGCGCACGCAAAAACTTACTTTGAACTTTCGCTAAAGTTCTGGCGTGCGCGGGGCAAGGGGCGGGAGGTCGGCAGGTTATTTGGCGGGCGGCGCGCCAGCCGGCGCGGGCTGGCCGGCGCGGAACGGGTACTTGGCGAAGATCTGCCCCACCACCTTGTCGATGGCCGGCTGGTTGTTCTGCGGATCGGCCTGGTTCACGTCGCCCTGGGCAATGCCCTCCCAGACCAGCTGGTTCTTGCGCGCGTCGATCACGTCGATGTTCAGCGTGCCCTCGGTATAGGTATACGTGTCGTTGTAGAAGCCATAGCCCGGCCACGGCGCGTACAGGCCGCCCCGGTACGAGTAGTAGCCCAGGTAGCCCGGCGGCGGCAGCGGCGCCGGCGCGCTGGCGATGCGCTGGTGGAACTGCATGTTGAAGTTGATCAGCAGGTCTGGCTGGCGCGGCACGTATTCGTAGCCGCGGGCGGCCATCTCGCGCGACGTGGCCGCTTTCAGGTATTGCGTGGTCAGGCTCTCGTAGCCCTGCCGGTCGGTGCCCGGGCGCGGCACGAAGCCGAACGTGCGGTATTGCGCGAAATCGGCGCTGCGGTTGTAGTCGGTGCGGATGTCCGGGCCGGTGGCGCAGCCGGTCAGGACCAGTGCGGCCAGCAGCGTGCCGGCCACTGGCAGCACGCGCGTAGCCGGGGTGTTACGCAGGACGTTCGGTTGATGCATGGTGTTCAGGCTCCTAGTTCCATTTGCCATCGATGCCGCCCACGCTGAGGCGGCCGGCACCGAGAAACGCCACGGCCAGCGCCGCCGCCAGGTACATGCCCTGCAGCTCCAGCGCCCAGCCTCCGGTATTGGCCATTTCGCCAAATTGCTTCGCGTGGACCAGGCCGAGCGCGAACAGCATGTTGATGGCAACGATCAGCGCGGCGGCGCGCGTCCACAGGCCGATGATCAGCAGGACGGGCGCCAGCACCTCGCCGATGTAGACGCCATAGGCCACGAAGGCCGGCAGCCCGGCCTGGGTGACCACCTGTTCGACGAAGCCGGGGCCGGACATCAGCTTGGCGATGCCGTGCAACAGGATCAGCACCCCAAGGGCGATGCGGAGAATGGCCTTGCCGACGTCTTGCGTTCCTTGCGTGCGACTCATCGCTTTGGCTCCCGATAGTTGGATTGCAGATCCTCCATGTGACCTGCATTCAACTACCTTAGCCCGTGCCGGCGTGAAGGTAAAGACGCTGGCTTGTCGCGTTCGACCGGAATTCGGCGCATCCGCACGGTGTCATGGCTTGCCGCCGCCGGGCGGCACTGCCGCATCGCCCACCAGCGGCGGCGCGGCATGCATGGATGGCCCGCCATGGGGGATCATGCCCACGCGCCGGCCATGCTCGGGTAGCACTTCGGCCAGAAAATCGAGAAAGCGCCGCAGCGCGGGCGTGACGCCCTGCCGCGAGGGAAACACGGCGTGCAGCACGCCCATCGGCAAATCCCACTGCGGCAGCACCACTTCGAGGTCGCCGCGCTCGATCTCGTCGCGGCAATACATGCGCGGCAGCATCGCCAGCCCGGCACCGGCGATGGCAGCCTCGCGCAGCAGCGCGAACTCGTCGGAAATCAGGCGCGGCGTGTAGCCGATGTGCACCGGCTCGCCGGCCTTGTCGAACAGCGTCCAGACATGGCGGCCCTCGTGCGGCTTCTGGGCCAGCCCCGGCATGCCTTCGAGCGCCTGCGGGGTGCGCGGCCGCCCGATGCTGTCGAGCAGCGCCGGGCTGGCCACCAGCTTCAGGTCGCTCTTGCCGAAGGTACGCACGGCCAGGCTCGAATCGTCGAGCACGTTGCGCACGCGCAGCGCCAGGTCGAAGCCCTCCCCGATCACGTCCACGCGCCGGTTGGTTGCCTCGATCTCCAGCTCGATGCCGGGGTTGGCCCGCATGAACTGGCCGATGTTCGGCGCCAGCAGGATCTGCACGATCGCCACCGGGCAACTGACCCGCAGCGCACCGCCGGGCTGCTCGCGGGCATGGTCGATCACGTCGCGCGCCGCCTCGGCGGCCTGCAGCATGTCGCGGCAGCGCGCGTAGTACGCCTCGCCAAGTGGCGTAACACGCACCTGTCGCGTGGTCCGGCGCAGCAGTTGCACGCCGAGATCGCGCTCCAGCTGGGCGATGCGCCGCGACAGGCGCGATTTGGGCACGCCCGTGGCCCGGCTGGCCGCCGAGAAACTGCCGTGCTGAACCACCTGGGCGAACAGCGACAAATCGTTGAGATCCTGCATCGGAATGGCCTTTTCACGAATCACGCGTTCTGTCGTTGCACAAACAGAACAATCATTTGCATTTTGCCTCACTACCGGCATCAATGGCCAGCCTCTATCTTTCAGCCATCCAAACGAACTTCAGTGGGGCCAGACAAATGAACATCCTCCAAATCGATTCGAGCGTACTGGGCGACAACTCCGTTTCGCGCAACCTGACCGCCAGCATCGTGGCCGACCTCGTGGCCGCCAACCCGGGCGCCAACGTCACCGTGCGCGACCTGGACCGCGACGCGCCGGCCCACCTCGGCAACCACCTGTTGCCCGTGCTGGGTGGCCCGAAGGATGGCCTGAATGCCGAGCAGCAGGCCGAACTCGACCGTACCGAGACGTTCCTGGCTGAATTCCTGGCCGCCGACGTGCTGGTGATCGGCGCGCCGCAGTACAACTTCGGCATCCCGAGCCAGCTCAAGGCCTGGATCGACCGCGTGGCGCAGGCTGGCCGCTCGTTCCGCTACACGGCCAACGGTCCCGAAGGGCTGGCCAGGGCGCGCGCCATCGTGGTGTCGTCGCGTGGCGGTGTGCGCCAGGATGACGCGGCGCTGGATCTGCATGAGATCACCATGGACGCCGTGCTGCGCTTCCTGGGCATCACCGATATCCAGTTCGTGCGCGCCCACGGCCTGGCAATGGGCCCGGAAGCCCGCGAAGCCGGCCTGAACAAGGCCCGTACCGAGATCGCCGCGCTCAACGACGCTGTCCGCGCCGCCGCCTGAACCGGCCCGCGCCTTGTAACGACTCCGTGAAGACCCCGGCGCCGTCCCCTCGGCGCCGACGCTGCCTGCCCGCATCCCCTGTCCGCCCGGACCGGGGATGCGGGTTTTTTTGTGGCGGCCTGTAGGCATTGACTGACACCGATCGCCGAATTCCCGCCGCTCGCCCCACCGGTCGGATAGGTCTATGATGGTTCGACTGTCCGCCAGCCCACCGGGAGCCTGCATGACCACAGCCTCAGCACTGTTGCCAGCCACCGCCAGCCATCCCCCGCAGGAACCCGCGCTGCTGAGCCAGTATCGCCATGTGCGCGCCGCGACCGAAATGCTGGTGGCTGACCTGTCCGACGCCGATGCCACCGTCCAGTCGATGGACGATGCCAGCCCGGCCAAGTGGCACCTGGCCCATACCAGCTGGTTCTTCGAGGAGTTCGTGCTTGGCGCCCGCGTGCCGGACTACGAACCGGTCGATCCGCAGTATCGCTATCTCTTCAATTCCTATTACGAGGCCGTTGGCGCGCGCCATCCGCGTCCGCGCCGGGGGCTGCTGACGCGTCCGAGCCTGGACGAGATCCTGGCCTACCGCGAGGCCATCGACGAGAGCATGTTCTCGCTGCTGATGACCGCGCAGACCGACGACGAGGCCGCGCTGATCACGCTCGGCCTGCACCACGAGCAACAGCACCAGGAGCTGCTGCTGACCGACATCCTCCACCTGTTCGCCCAGAATCCGCTGCGCCCCGCCTACGCGCCCGAACTGGTGGTGCCGGTGGTGGCCGACCCGCGCCCGGCGCCGGAATGGATCAGGTTTGCCGGCGACATCGTCTCGGTGGGCCACGGCGGCGACGGCTTCGCGTTCGATTGCGAAGGCCCGCGCCACCAGGTGCTGCTGCGGCCGTACGCGCTGTGCTCGCACCCGGTGAGCAACCGGCAGTGGTTCGAATTCATCGAGGATGGCGGCTACCAGACCGCCGGGCTGTGGCTGTCGGACGGCTGGCGCTGGGTCTGCGACAACCAGATCGAGGCGCCGCTGTACTGGGAGGCGCGCGACGGCACCTGGTGGCAGATGAGCCTGCGCGGCATGCACCCGGTGGACCCGGACAGCCCGGTGACCCACGTGAGCTTCTTCGAGGCCGACGCCTTCGCGCGCTGGGCCGAGCGCCGCCTGCCGACCGAGGCGGAGTGGGAGCACGCCGCCCGCAACCTGCCCGCCACCGGCAATTTCATCGAAGGCCGCTCGCTGCGGCCGCTGCCCGACCGGCAGAACACTTCGGGCGTGCTGCGCCAGATGTTCGGCGATGTATGGGAATGGACGGCCAGCGCCTTCCTGCCCTACCCCGGCTTCCGGCCCAGCACCGGGGCCGTCGGCGAATACAACGGCAAGTTCATGAGCAGCCAGATGGTGCTGCGCGGCGGCTCGTGCGTGACGCCGGAATCGCATATCCGCGCGACTTACCGCAATTTCTTCTACCCGCAGCAGCGCTGGCAGTTCACGGGCCTGCGGCTGGCGGACGATGTTTGACCGGTCCGGCTTGACTGGCCCTTTCCTGGAGGCAGAAAGGAAAAAGCCCCTTCCGATGGAAATCGGGAGGGGCTTTTTCTTTGGGGTGTGGGGAGGTGATATGGCGGTTAATTGCGATATAGGGCTTCCGACCCTGCTGGCGCGGAGGCAGGCCATTACCCTTCCTTCAATCGCCTCCACAGCGTGGTGGCGCTGATGCCGAGCCTCGCGCAGGCTTCCGTCCGATTGCCTCCGCACTCCTCCAACACGCGGCGAATATGGTCGGCCTGGCTCGTGCGGGCCACCGTGGCCAGTGACTGGGCGTCGGGCACCGCTGCTGCGATCGGCGTGGCATGGCCGAACAGCTCCGGCACGGCGGCCTGCAACTCCCGCTGTAGCGCCAGCGGCGGCAGTTCCACGCCGGCCACCAGCACGGCGATGCGTTCTGTCACGTTTTCGAGTTCGCGGATATTGCCGGGCCAGGCGTAGGACGCCAGACGCGCGCTGACCGGTGCCGGCAGCGGCTGGAGATCGGCGATGCCCAGCCGTTCCTGGGCGCGGCGGTACAGCAGGGCCGCCAGCGCCGCGAGGTCGGCCGAGCGGTCGCGCAGCGGGGGCATCTCGATGCGCAGGATGTTGAGCCGGTAATAGAGATCCTGCCGGAACGTGCCGTCGCGCACCAGCGCGGCAAGGTCGCGGTGGGTGGCGGCGATGACCCGCACGTTGACCGGCACGGCCTCGATGCCGCCGATCGGCAGCACCTGTTTTTCCTGGAGCACGCGCAGCAGCCGGGTCTGCAGCGCCGGGGGCATGTCGCCCACTTCGTCGAGGAACAGCGTGCCGTTATGGGCCGACTCAAACAAACCCGCCTTGCCGCCGCGTCGCGCGCCCGTGAAAGCGCCCTCCTCGTAGCCGAACAGTTCCGATTCCAGCAGCGTCTCGGGGAAGGCGGCGCAGTTCACCGCCACGAACGGAAACGCGCGGCGCGGGCTGGCGTCGTGCATGCCCTGCGCCAGCACCTCCTTGCCGGTACCGCTTTCCCCACTCACCAGCACCGTGGAATCTACCGCGGCGTAGCGCCGGGCCAGCGCCCGCAGGCCGCTCATCGCCGGGGAATCGCCAGCCAGGTCTGCGAGGCTGTAGCGCACGCCGGCGGCGCGCGGACGGTTGCGGGAGCGCAGGTTGCGGTCGGCGCGATGGATCGCGTTGGCGTCCTGGATGGTCAGCACGGCGCCGGCGCTGCCGGCCTCGCCGACAATCGGAATCCGGTTGACCACGACCATGCGGTCGCCAAGCCGGTGGATGGCTTCCAGCTCGCGCGTGCCGCTCTGCATCACGCCGTCGAGCGCCAGCCCCGGCGCCAGCGTCGACAGCTTGCGCCCCACGGCCACGCCGGCCGGGGTGCCCAGAAACCGTTCCATGGCCGGATTGAATGCCTGGACGCGCCCCTCGGCATCCACGGCGGCCACGCCTTCGTTCAGATGCGCCAGGATCGCGTTGACATAGTCGCGCCGCGTCGATTCGATGCGCCGCAGCCGGGCGGCCTCGATGGCATCTTCCAGCGCCAGCCGCACCGCGTTGCCCGAATACAGGAACACGCCCACCAGCCCGTACTTGTCGGCCAGGTCGGTCACCATGCCCGGCCCCACGATCACCCGGATACCCTCCTCCTTGAGCGCCCGCACGCGCGCCGTGGCGTCGTCCTCGGTCAGGTAGGTGTAGCGCGGAATGTCGAGGGCGAACGCCTGCACGAACTCGTCCACCTCGGCATAGGTCGAGGCGTGCGTGACCAGCGCCACCTTCGGAGAAATACGACGCGCGGTAGCCAGCGCGCTCATCACGTCGAAGCCGGTGACCTTGACCAGTACCACGGGCACATCCACGTGCTGGCGCAGGTAGGCGCCATTCGAACCACCGGCCACCACCACATCGACACGGTTTTCGCGGGCCTCGCGGTTGATGGCACTGGCCGCCGCCTCGAAGGCCCGGCCGACGATCCGGAACTCGGCCCGCGCCGCATAGGCCGGGATCAGGTCGGCAAACGCCCGAGAAAGGCGGCTGATGCCCATGGCCCAGATGCGGGGCCGCGCGGCGGCAGGGGTAGCGGAAGGCAGCGAGGGAACGGGTAGCGAAGCCATGGCTCGGGGTGGTTGCAGGCGTCCCGCCATTCTGCGCCCGGCGCGGCCGCATTTCAACTTTGAAATCCGTGAACGGCACGAAACTTTCCAAACTTGAAATAGCAGCGTTGGGAAAGGCGGCGCCGTGAGAACGCCACATCACCTCAAACCCTTGAACCATAAGGGATTACGCGCACCGCAAGGGCACCGGCCGCCGCGCGCCGGCCAGTCCGGTTACTCTGGCACACCCCTTGCGCCTGTCTGCCCCGCCCCTGCCCCGCAAGCAGGATCGAAACGATACGAAAACGAGATCCACGCCATGACCTTCACCGCCAACGAACTCGCCCGCTCCGCAGGCGCCCGCTTCCGCCAGGCCCTGATCGACGAAGCGCCGCTGCAGATTCCGGGCACGATCAACGCCAACCACGCCCTGCTGGCGAAGCGCGCCGGCTACCGGGCCATCTACCTGTCGGGTGGCGGCGTGGCGGCGGGTTCGCTGGGCCTGCCGGACCTCGGCATTTCCAACCTGGACGATGTACTGACCGACATCCGCCGCATCACCGATGTCTGCGACACCCCGCTGCTGGTCGACGTGGACACCGGCTTCGGCTCGTCGGCCTTCAACGTGGCCCGCACCACGCGCTCGCTGATCAAGTTCGGCGCGGCGGCCATGCACATCGAGGACCAGGTGGGCGCCAAGCGCTGCGGCCACCGTCCGGGCAAGGAAATCGTGGGCCAGGACGAGATGGTCGACCGCATCAAGGCCGCCGTCGATGCCCGCACCGACGAGAACTTCGTGATCATGGCCCGCACCGACGCGCTGGCCGTGGAAGGGCTCGACAAGGCCATCGAACGCGCCGTGGCCTGCGTGGAAGCCGGCGCCGACGCCATCTTCCCCGAGGCCATGACCGACCTCGACATGTACCGCAAGTTCGTCGATGCCGTGAAAGTGCCGGTGCTGGCCAACCTGACCGAATTCGGCGCCACCCCGTACTTCACGCTGGACGACCTGCGCAGCGTGGGCGTGGCGATGTCGCTGTATCCGCTGTCGGCGTTCCGTGCCGCCAACAAGGCCGCCGAGAACGTCTACGCCGCGATCCGCCGCGACGGCACCCAGAAGAATGTGGTCGATACGATGCAGACGCGCGCCGAACTGTACGAGCGCATCGACTACCATGCCTACGAGAACAAGCTCGACGCGCTGTTCGCCCAGGGCAAGGGCAAGTAACCACGAGACGCCCCGCAACCTCAGCCGCGAGACTCCACGCCATGGCCGCTCGCCAATCCCCCTCGAAAAACGTCAGAAACGTCAAGCAAGACCAGAAAAAGGAGACCCAGATGTCCGAAGCCCAACCGCTGGCCACCCCCAAGCCCAAGAAGTCCGTTGCCCTGTCGGGCGTTGCCGCCGGCAACACCGCGCTGTGCACGGTCGGCCGCAGCGGTAACGACCTGCACTATCGCGGCTACGACATCCTCGACATCGCGGACACCTGCGAATTCGAGGAAATCGCCCACCTGCTGGTGCACGGCAAGCTGCCGAACAAGTCTGAACTGGCTGCCTACAAGGCCAGGCTCAAGGCGTTGCGCGGCCTGCCCGCCAACGTCAAGGCCGCGCTGGAATGGGTGCCGGCCAGCGCCCACCCGATGGACGTGATGCGCACGGGCGTATCGGTGCTCGGCACGGTGCTGCCCGAGAAGGACGACCACAACCACCCGGGCGCACGCGACATCGCCGACCGCCTGATGGCCAGCCTGGGCTCGATGCTGCTGTACTGGTACCACTACAGCCACAACGGCCGCCGCATCGAGGTGGAGACCGACGACGACTCGATTGCCGCCCACTTCCTGCACCTGCTGCACGGCGAGCCGCCGTCCAAGCTCTGGGAACGGGCGATGCAGACCTCGCTGATCCTCTACGCGGAGCACGAGTTCAACGCCTCGACGTTCGCCTGCCGCGTGGTGGCAGGCACGGGTTCCGACATGTACTCGGCCATCTGCGGCGGCATCGGCGCGCTGCGCGGCCCCAAGCATGGCGGCGCCAACGAGGTGGCGTTCGAGATCCAGAAGCGCTACGACACGCCGGACGAGGCCGAGGCCGACATCCGCCGCCGCGTGGAGAACAAGGAAGTGGTGATCGGCTTCGGCCACCCGGTGTATACGATCAGCGACCCGCGCAACGAGGTGATCAAGGAAGTGGCGCGCAAGCTGTCGAAGGACGCCGGCTCGATGAAGATGTTCAGCATCGCCGAACGCCTGGAATCGGTCATGGCCGACGCCAAGAAGATGTTCCCGAACCTGGACTGGTTCAGCGCGGTCAGCTACCACCTGATGGGCGTGCCCACGGCCATGTTCACGCCGCTGTTCGTGATTGCCCGTACCTCGGGCTGGGCCGCGCACGTGATCGAACAACGGGTGGACAACAAGATCATCCGCCCGACCGCCAACTACACCGGCCCGGAAAACCTGAAGTTCGTGCCGATCGAGAAGCGCGCCTGAGCCTGCCGGCGCCCGCCTCATCCGGGGGCAACCCCAGAAAATAGTAAAAGTGCCACTTCCCGCCGCCGGCCCCGCCGGTGCGCGGGCGGCAGGCACCCAGTCCTCACGCTGCCATGAATACCGCCTACCGCAAGCCGCTGCCCGGTTCCAAGCTCGACTACTTCGACGCCCGCGCCGCCGTCAATGACATCTCTCCCGGCGCCTGGGACAAACTGCCCTACACCTCGCGCGTGCTCGCCGAGAACCTGGTGCGCCGCTGCGACCCGGCCACGCTGGCCGATTCGCTCAGGCAACTGATCGAGCGCCGCCGCGACCTCGATTTCCCGTGGTTCCCGGCCCGCGTGGTCTGCCACGACATCCTGGGCCAGACCGCGCTGGTGGACCTGGCCGGGCTGCGCGACGCCATTGCCGACCAGGGCGGCGACCCGGCCAAGGTCAATCCGGTGGTGCCGGTGCAGCTGATCGTGGACCACTCGCTGGCCGTGGAATGCGGCGGCTTCGACCCGGACGCATTCCAGAAGAACCGCGCCATCGAGGATCGGCGCAACGAGGACCGTTTCGATTTCATCAACTGGACCAAGAAGGCGTTCCGCAACGTGGACGTGATTCCCCCGGGCAACGGCATCATGCACCAGATCAACCTGGAGAAGATGTCGCCGGTGATCCAGGCCGATACCGTGGCCGGCGTGGCGTATCCCGACACCTGCGTGGGCACCGACAGCCACACGCCGCACGTGGACGCGCTGGGCGTGATCGCCATCGGCGTGGGCGGGCTGGAAGCCGAGAACGTGATGCTGGGCCGCGCCTCGTGGATGCGCCTGCCTGACATCGTTGGCGTGGAGCTGACCGGCCGCCGCCAGCCCGGCATCACGGCCACCGATATCGTGCTGGCTCTGACCGAGTTCCTGCGCAAGGAAAAGGTGGTCGGCGCGTACCTGGAGTTCCGCGGCGAAGGCGCAGCCAGCCTGACGCTGGGCGACCGCGCCACGATCTCGAACATGGCGCCCGAGTACGGCGCCACGGCCGCGATGTTCTTCATCGACGGCCAGACCACCGATTACCTGCGCCTGACCGGCCGGGACGAAACCCAGGTGCAACTGGTGGAGACCTACGCCAGGACCGCCGGCCTGTGGGCCGACGCGCTGGCCGGTGCCGAATACGAGCGCACGCTGCGCTTCGACCTCTCGACCGTGGTACGCAACATGGCCGGCCCGTCGAACCCGCACAAGCGCCTGCCCACCTCCGACCTGGCCGCGCGCGGCATTGCCGGCAAGTGGGAGGAAACGCCGGGCCAGATGCCCGACGGCGCGGTCATCATCGCCGCCATCACCAGCTGCACCAACACCAGCAACCCGCGCAACGTGATTGCCGCCGCCCTGCTGGCCCGCAACGCCAACGCGAAGGGCCTGACGCGCAAGCCATGGGTCAAGTCGTCGCTGGCGCCGGGGTCCAAGGCGGTCGAGTTGTATCTGGAAGAAGCCAATCTCCTGCCCGACCTCGAAAAGCTCGGCTTCGGCATCGTGGCGTTTGCCTGCACCACGTGCAACGGCATGTCCGGCGCGCTGGACCCGAAGATCCAGCAGGAAATCATCGACCGCGACCTCTATGCCACGGCCGTGCTGTCCGGGAACCGCAACTTCGACGGCCGCATCCACCCGTACGCCAGGCAGGCATTCCTGGCCTCGCCGCCGCTGGTGGTGGCGTATGCCATCGCCGGCACGATCCGGTTCGATATCGAGCAGGACGTGCTGGGCATCGGCAGCGACGGGCAGCCGGTCTACCTGAAGGACATCTGGCCGAACGACGATGAAATCGACGCGATCGTGCGCCAGAGCGTCAAGCCCGAGCAGTTCCGCAAGGTCTACGAGCCGATGTTCGCGCTGCATGCCGAGAACGACACCTCGACCGACCCGCTCTATGACTGGCGCCCGCAGAGCACCTATATCCGCCGCCCGCCGTACTGGGAAGGCGCGCTGGCCGGGGAGCGCACGCTGCGCGGCATGCGCGCGCTGGCGGTGCTGGGCGACAACATCACGACCGACCACCTCTCGCCATCGAACGCGATCATGCTGAACAGCGCGGCCGGCGAGTACCTGGCGAAGATGGGCCTGCCCGAGGAAGACTTCAATTCCTACGCCACGCACCGGGGCGACCACCTGACCGCCCAGCGCGCCACGTTCGCCAACCCCACGCTGCTCAACGAGATGGCCGTGGTCGATGGCGCCGTGAAGAAGGGTTCGCTGGCCCGTATCGAGCCCGAAGGCAAGGTGGTGCGGATGTGGGAAGCCATCGAGACGTATATGGAGCGCAAGCAGCCGCTGATCATTGTGGCGGGCGCCGACTACGGCCAGGGCTCGTCGCGCGACTGGGCCGCCAAGGGCGTGCGGCTGGCTGGCGTGGAGGCGATCGTGGCCGAGGGCTTCGAGCGCATCCACCGTACCAACCTGATCGGCATGGGCGTGCTGCCCGTGGAGTTCTACCCCGGCACGAACCGCACGACGCTCGGCATCGACGGCACCGAGACGTTCGACGTGGTGGGCCAGCGCCGCCCGCGTGCCGAACTGACGCTGGTGATCCACCGGCGCGACGGCGACCGCCTCGAAGTGCCGGTGCTGTGCCGGCTCGACAGCGACGAGGAGGTGTCGATCTACGAAGCCGGCGGCGTGCTGCAACGCTTTGCGCAGGACTTCCTGGAATCGTCGCGCGCCGCGGCCTGATGCCGCAAGATTAGGAAAACTACGATGCCACACGCACCGCAAATCAAGATTCCCGCCACGTATCTGCGTGGCGGCACGAGCAAGGGCGTCTTCTTCCGGCTGCAGGACCTGCCCGAAGCGGCGCAGGTGCCCGGCCCGGCGCGCGACAAGCTGCTGCTGCGCGTGATCGGCAGCCCCGACCCGTACGGCAAGCAGATCGACGGCATGGGCGCGGCCACGTCGAGCACCAGCAAGACGGTGATCATCGCCAAAAGCACGCGCCCCGGCCACGATGTGGACTACCTGTTCGGCCAGGTGTCGATCGACCAGCCGTTCGTGGACTGGAGCGGCAACTGCGGCAACCTGTCGGCAGCCGTGGGACCGTTCGCGGTCAGCAACGGCTTTATCGAGGCATCGCGGATTCCTCAGAACGGCACGGTTACCGTGAAGATCTGGCAGGCCAATATCGGCAAGACGATCATCGCGCACGTGCCGATCACCGATGGCGCGGTACAGGAAACCGGCGATTTCGAGCTGGACGGCGTGACCTTCCCGGCCGCCGAGGTGCAGCTGGAGTTCATGGACCCGGCCGAAGAGGGGGAAGACGGCGGCGGGGCGATGTTCCCGACCGGCAACCTGATCGATGACCTGGAAGTGCCGGGCGTGGGCACGCTGCGCGCGACGATGATCAACGCCGGCATCCCGACGATCTTCGTCGAGGCCGAAGCCATTGGCTACACCGGCACGGAACTGCAGGACGCCATCAACGGCGACCCGAAGGCGCTGGCGATGTTCGAAACCATCCGCGCCTACGGGGCGAAGCGCATGGGCCTGATCCGCGACCTCGACGAGGCGAAGACCCGCCAGCACACGCCAAAAGTCGCGTTCGTGGCGAAGCCGGCCAGCTACACGGCGTCGAGCGGCAAGGCGGTTGGCGCCGCGGACGTGGACCTGCTGGTGCGCGCGCTGTCGATGGGCAAGCTCCACCACGCGATGATGGGTACGGCGGCCGTGGCCATCGGTACGGCGGCGGCGGTGCCGGGCACGCTGGTCAACCTGGCCGCCAGCGGCGGCGAGCGCGAGGCCGTGCGCTTCGGGCATCCGTCGGGCACGCTGCGCGTGGGCGCCCAGGCGGTGCTGGAGCGCGGCCAGTGGACCGTGAAGAAAGCCATCATGAGCCGCAGCGCGCGGGTGCTGATGGAGGGATGGGTGCGGGTGCCGGGGGATGCTTTGTGACGTGACTGGTGCAGTTGTCGACGCAACTTTTCTGGGTGGGTATAGTGCTCGCTCTGCGGCGTTTGACACGCTTGCCGTTCCATCCGCCACAGTTCCATGAACCAACCACCAGCGGCGTCCCCGCTTCCACAAGAAGCCGCCAGACGCCGCCAAGAGGAGAATCATGCAACATCCTGCCAAGCTCAAACCCCTCGTCACTGCCCTGCTGCTGTCCGCCACGCTGCTGGCCGGCGCGGCGCACGCGCAGCTCGCTCCGGCGCCCGGCGCCACCGCGCCGGCCGGTACCACGGCCGAGGCGCGCAAGGCCAATATCGTGATCATCGGCACCGGCGGCACGATTGCCGGGGCCGGCGCATCGGCCACCAACACCGCGGCCTACCAGTCTGCCGTGGTGCCGGTGGACAAGATCATTGCCTCGGTTCCTGAAATCTCGAAGGTTGCCAACGTCAAGGGCGAGCAGATCTTCCAGATCGGCTCCGAGAGCTTCAACAACGAGCGCCTGATCAAGCTTGGCAAGCGCGTGTCCGAGTTGCTCAAGCAGCCCGACGTGGACGGCATCGTGATTACCCACGGCACCGACACGATCGAGGAAACCGCCTACTTCCTGAACCTCACGCTCAAGAGCGACAAGCCCGTGGTGGTGGTCGGCTCCATGCGCCCCGGCACCGCGCTGGGCGCCGATGGCGCGCTGAACCTCTATGACGCCGTGCTGGTGGCGTCGAGCCCGGCCTCGAAGGGCAAGGGCACGCTGGTGGTGCTCAACGACGAGATCCACACCGGCCGCGACGTGACCAAGACCAACACGTTCAAGACCGAGACGTTCCGCTCGCCGTTCGGCCCGCTGGGCTACGTGGTGGAAGGCCGCACGCTGTACTACCGCACGCTGGCACGCCCGCACACGGTGCAGACCGAGTTCGACATCGACAAGATCGACAAGCTGCCCGAAGTGGCCGTGGTCTACGCCTACGGCAACGTCAACCCGGCCGCCGTCGATGCCGCCGTCAAGAGCGGCGCCAAGGCGATCGTCTATGCCGCCACCGGCAACGGCAGCGTGGGCGAGTACATGGTGGAGCCGCTGAAGGCCGCTCAGGCCAAGGGCGTGCAGGTGGTGCGCGCCTCGCGCACCGGCGCCGGCATCGTGGTACGCAACGCCGAGCAGCCCGACGACAAGTACAACTGGATCGTCACCGACGACCAGCTGCCGCAGAAGGCGCGCATCCTGATGGCGCTGGCGCTGACCAAGACCAGCGATCCGAAGGCGCTGCAGCAGATCCTCTGGAAGTACTGATCGGGTAGTGCGGCAGCCCACGGCCCGGCAGGCACGATCGCCGGGCCGTTTATAATGCGCGCTCGATCACCGCAGCCCCCGCGTTTCCCGCCCGATGTCCGACCGCCCCGCCGATTCGCTCCCCCCGCAGACCCCTTCTTCGTCGCCCGACGAGGCCCAGTCACGGCTGAGCGACCGTCCCGACAGCCCGTGCATCGGCATCTGTTCGACGCTGTTCGATGAAGTCTGCCAGGGCTGCGGCCGCACCGCGGGCGAGGTCAGCAACTGGGTGTTCTTCAGCGAGGCGGAAAAGGAAGTGATCTGGGAGCGGATCACCACGGAAGGCACTGCCTGGCGGTTCCGGCAGGGGTGAGGGTTTTGCTTTCCTCTCCCGCATGGCGGGAGAGGGGAGCAAGCCGGCCTACCCGCCTGCCAGCCGCTTCTCCATGTCTTCCACCGTCTGATTGGCCACGCGCTGGCGGGCCAGCTTGCGCCAGCTTTCGGCCAGGCATGGCAATTCGGCCATTTCGGCGAGCGCCGGGTAGTTCAGGCGGTCCACGTAGAGCACATGCAGCAGGCGCTGCAGCGGCCATTGCGGATAGGGGCGCGCCTGGAGCACGAGGCGGTCGCCGGCGGCGATTTCGCCTTCCTCGATCACGCGGTAGTACCAGCCCGTGCGGGCGCTGCCCTGCACGGCGCGTGACATGCCCGCGAAGCCGAACCGGTGGTTGAGCTTCCAGCAAGGCTGGCGGGCCTGCGAGACTTCAAGCAGCGTGGTCCCCAGCCGGTAGCGGTCGCCGATGCAGACATCGGCCTCGGTCATGCCCGTGGTGCTGAGGTTCTCGCCGAAGGCGCCCGGCTGGTCGAGCGGCGCCACGTTGCCGCCCTGCCCGGCCAGTTCCTGCCGCCATCCCGCATAGTGGTCGCGCGGATAGTGGTGCACGGCCTTCTCGGGGCCGCCATGGTGTTTGGGGTCGCCCTGCTCGTCGGTCACCAGACCCGTCGTCGTCACGCGGATCGCCCCGGAAACTGGCGATTTTGCGATGCCGCTGGGCACGCCTTTCGGTCCGAACGGCTGGCACTGGCCAGCCAGCACGGTATCGACCACCACTTCGACAGCCACGTCCGTCACAGCCCGGCCTCCTCCATCCACCGGCTGAACATCAGTTCGCCGGCGCTGGCCACGGTGGCGCCGATCTCGGCGGTGCGGCGGCGGATCGTGCGCGGATCGACGCCGGCCTTGGCCAGCTCGACGGTATGGCCGATCAGCCAGGTCTCGATATCGCCGGCCTTGACCTCGGGGTGGAACTGCAGCGCCAGCACATGCTTGCCGATGGCATAGGCCTGGTTGGGCGTGGCGGCGGTGGAAGCCAGCCGCTCGGCGCCATCGGGCAGGTCGAAGGTGTCGCCGTGCCAGTGCAGCACTTCCCAGTCAGCATTGGCCAGCAGCGCCAGCGGCGAGCGCCTGCCGGCCTCGGTGGGCTGGATCGGCGCCCAGCCGATCTCGCGCGTGCCGGGATAGACCCTGGCCCCCGATGCCGCGGCAATCAGTTGCGCGCCGAGGCAGGCGCCGATGATCGGCAGGCGCGCGTCGAGCCGCTGCCGGATCACGGCAATTTCCGATTCGAGCCACGGGTAGGCTTCGGTCTCGTACACCCCGATCGGGCCGCCCAGCACGATCAGCAGGTCGGCCGGGTCGGTCTGCACCAGCGTCAGGTCGTCCACGCCAGCCTGGAACAGGCGGATCTCGTGTCCACGGTCGCGTGCGACATCGCCGATCACCCCGGCATGTTCAAAGGCGACGTGCTGGATCACGTCGGTACGGGGCTGGCGCCTGGGCTCGGTCATCGGGACGACTCCTGCAAGAGAAAGACGGAAATGCGGAAATGCGGAAAACCGGATGGTACTGCCAAAGCCCCGGCCCTGCTGCCTACGGCGCGGCCTTTTGTGCCGGCGCGGCGGGCTGCAGGACCAGCGTGTCGAAGCTGTCGCCGCCCGGATTGCGCCGGTGCGCGCCGATGGTGACGTATTCGACGCGGGCCCACTTGTCGGTCCAGTCGCGATAGTGCGGCGACAGCGCGTTGCCGGACTGGCCCGTCGAAGACATGAAACGCGATGCTGACAGATCAGACAGGTCATAGACCGCCCGCAGGCTTGCCGCATGGACGCTCTCGAAGGGTGCCTGCTCGTCGCGCAGGCTGTGGCGGCCGACATCAACGGTATAGGTATCGCCGCCGGTACGCACCCGCACGTTGAACAGGCTGTTCAGGTACGGCACCTTGCCGAACGGCTTGTGCTCCGAGCGCGCCGTGTGGGCCTTGCCCCAGCGCCACTTGCCCGTGTCTTCGCCATAGCGGCGGTCCAGGTCGGCGATGGCGCGCTGCCAGGCCAGCCCGATGGTGTCGGCACAGGTCTCCCGGGCGGTGGTGCGCGTGTTGTCGCACCAGAACGCACCAACCCCGGCCGGATCGCGCAGCGCGTTCAGCATCGGCTGCTGCACGTTGCGCTGGTCCCAGAGCTTGCCGAACAGCGGCTCGCCGACCTTGTCCTCGAACAGCAGCCGCGACAGCTCGCGCAGCCATGCGGTGGCCACCAGCGGCTCGGCCCGGTCGGCCGCCATCGTGGCGTCCCACTTGCGCAGCGCGTCGAGCAGGTCGCGCTGGCGCGGCGGCAACGCAGCATCGTTGACCGCCGGGGCGGCCAGCAGCAGCGGCAGCGCGTCGCGCACGGCCAGCGACAGCACATCCTTCTGGATCGCGCCGAAGGTGTCGGGCGTGTGGCGCGGCGTGGCGTCGAGCAGCGCCTGGATACGCTGGGCGCGGTACGGCACGCTCCATTCGCTGGTGATGAAGTACGGGTACTGGTCGCCGACGATTTTCTGGTTGGCCGTGACGATCATGCCCTCAGGCGGGTTGTAGCGTTGCGGAAGCTGCTCGAACGGGATGAAACCCTGCCAGTCGTAGCGCGCGTCCCAGCCCGGCGCCGGTGCCAGACCCATCAGGTCGTTGTCGGCGCGGCGGATCGGCACCCGTCCCGGCGCGATATAGCCGATGTTGCCGTCCACGTCGGCATAGACCATGTTCTGCTGCGGCGCGTGGAAATCGCGCAGCGCGGCGGTGAAACTCTTCCAGTCCGTGGCCTGGCCCATGTGCAGGCTGGCCTGGAAGGTCTTGTCGTCGGGCCGCAGCGCGGTCCACTGGAACGCGATGGCATAACGTTCGCCGAGCGGTTTGGCGGCGGCGCGGATCGGGTCGGCCACGTCGGACATGACCGGTCCGTGGCGCGTGGTGCGGACCTTGAGCGTGACATCGGACTCGCCCTTGACGCGTATCACTTCCGTATGGGTCCCGAACTCGGCCCAGCCGTCCGGGGTCTGGTAGCGGCCCGGATTGGCCGGATCGATCCTTTCCACATAGAGGTCCTGCACATCGGGCGCGGTGTTCGTGAAACCCCAGGCAATGCGCTGGTTGTGGCCCAGCACCACCAGCGGCGCGCCCGGCAGCGTGGCGCCGGCCAGTTCCATGCCGGGCGCCTGCAGATGTGCGAAGTACCAGAGCGCGGGCGCCTGCAGGCCCAGATGCGGGTCGTTGGCCAGCAGCGGCTTGCCGCTGCGCGTGTGGGCGCCGGACACCACCCAGTTGTTCGAGCCCATCCCTTCCACGTAGCCGGACGGGGCGCGCTCGGCCACCTGCGCCATGGCCGTGGCCACCGGCGCGAGCTGGCGGTAGAAGTTGGCGTAATCCATGGTCCGCAGCGGCTTGTCGCCGGGATACGGCGCCAAAATTTCGGCGATCCGCGAGGTGGGCAGTTGCTGGGCCAGACCCATGCGCAGCACTTCCTGCGTCCAGTTGCCGCCAAGATCCCAGGCCATCATGGTTTGCCAGCCGAGCGTGTCAACCGGCTCCCAGCGTTCCGGACGCGTGCCAAGGATCAGGAATTCGGGGGAGAGCGCCGACTTGCGGTTGTCGATGAACGCGTTCACGCCATCGGCATAGGCCTGCAGGACGGCGCGGGTCTCGAGGGTGGCGCGGGCGTAGACGGCCTCGGCATTGCGCCGTACGCCGAGCGTGCGCAGGAAGCGGTCGTTGTCGAGCGCCGGCGGACCTAGTATTTCCGCCAATCTGCCCGCCACGATCCGCTTGTTCATCTGCATCTGCCAGAGACGGTCCTGGGCGTGCACATAGCCGAGCGCGTAGTAGGCGTCGAGCGCGTTGGCGGCCTGGATGTGCGGCACGGCGTTGCGGTCGCGCACCACTACCACGCGCTCGCGCAGGCCAGGCAGCACCATCGTGCCGGCGACGTCAGGCTGCGACGCCTGCCGATACCAGATGTAGCCGCCAATGGCACCCGTCACCGTCAGCAGCAGCGTGCCCAGCAACAACCACCCCAGCCGTTTGAACCAGCGCATCGGACCCTCTCCCCCGTGGAAAACCGCAAGCATCGCAGATTTCCGAGCATACAAAAATGCCCGGACGAGCCGGGCATCGAAGTTTTCGGTACGCAACCGTGGCGGCAGGCCGCTCAGGCGGGCTTCTTCAGTTGCAGAGACTTGTATTCGAGGAATTCCTCCAGCCCGAACTTGCCGCCCTCGCGCCCGTTGCCGGACTGCTTGAAGCCGCCGAACGGCGCGTTCATGTTGAACGGGCCGCCGTTGATATCGACCTGGCCGGTACGGATACGGCGGGCCACCTTGATGGCGCGCGCCTCGTCGCCAGACCACACGCCGCCGCCCAGGCCATAGATGCTGTCGTTGGCAATGCGGATGGCGTCTTCCTCGGTGTCATAGCAGATCACCGACAGCACCGGCCCGAAGATTTCTTCCTGCGCCACGGTGGCACGCGGATCGACGTTGCCGAGCACGGTGGGCTTGACGTAGAAGCCGCGTGCGAAGCCTTCGGGCGCATCGGGGCCGCCCGCGACCAGTTCGGCGCCCTCTTCCAGGCCACGCCGGATGTAACTCGTCACGCGGCCCTTCTGCACATCGGAAATCAGCGGGCCGAGGCGCGTGGTCTCCACCAGCGGATCACCGAGCGTATAGCCCTCGACCACCTTCGCGGCAATCGCCTTGACCTCGTCGTAGCGGCTGCGCGGCACCAGCATGCGGGTATGCGCGGAGCAGGTCTGGCCCGAGTTCAGGAAGCAGGCGCCGATGGTGCCCTTGACCGCCGACGGCAGGTCAGCATCGTCCAGGATCACCGAGGCCGACTTGCCGCCCAGTTCCAGCGCCACGCGCTTGACGGACTGCGCGGCCAGTTCGGAGACGCGCTTGCCGGCGCGCGTGGAGCCGGTAAACGACACCATGTCCACTTCCGGATGGCTCGCCAGCACCTCGCCCACCACCGGACCATAGCCCGTGACGAGGTTGAACACGCCCGGCGGCAGGCCGGCGGCCTCGATCACCTCGGCCAGCACGAACGCGTTCAGCGGCGCCACTTCCGACGGCTTGAGCACCACGGTGCAGCCTGCGGCCAGTGCCGGCGCCACTTTCAGCGTGATCTGGTTCAGCGGGTAGTTCCACGGCGTGATGGCGGCCACCACCCCCACCGGCTCGCGCACGACGAGCGAGTTGCCGACCTGTTCCTCGAACGCGAATTTTTCGAGCAGCGTGGCGGCCTGGCCCCAGTTGTAGACCGGCCCGCCCACCTGGATGGCGCGCGCGAGCTTGATCGGCATGCCCACTTCGCCGGCGATCAGTTGCGCCAGCTCCTCGGTGCGGTCCTTCAGGCCCTCGGCGATCTTGCGGATATAGCCGGCACGCACGGCCGGCGGCGTATTCGACCAGCCGTCGAACGCCGCGCGGGCGGCGGCAATGGCGTCCTCGGCGTCACGGGCATGCCCCTCGGGGATCTTGCCCATGACTTCCTCGGTGGCCGAATGGATGACCTCGATGTTTCCGGTGCCGTGGGGTGCTACCCATTTGCCGTTGATGAAAACCTTGTCTCGTTGTTGCATGGCCACAGCCCTCATTAGGTGAATCGGCGATTGCAATTTTTTTGTTACTTTTATGGTGCAGGACCACATTGTAGAGCGGTTTCCGACTTCGAAATCTTTGCGAATCGGGATAAGCCGCCGAACGAGGTGGCGATAATCGGCCGCGCACCACGCACCCGAGGGCCTCGCCGCGGGCGGCCGAACCATAACAAAGGAGCGAGACATGGTCGACCCGGTCTATCAGAAGACTGAAGCAGGTCAGGAGGAAATCCGCACGCGGGCGCGCAAGCTGGACCACAAGCTGCGCGCACTGCTGCTGATCGTGAACGGAGAACGCAGTAGATCGGCGCTGTTGGCGCAAGTCAGCGGCATGGGCGTCAGTGACGAGGCGTTCGACACGCTGCTGGCGCTCGGGCTGGTGGAGCCGCTGCCCGAACCCGCCAGGGCTCCCGCCGCCCGCCCCGCCAAACCCGAAGCGGCCCGCCCCCGGCCCGAAACCAACCTGTTCGCCGCCTACTCGGGCTTCAACTCGGCCGACGGCAAGGGCATCGACGACCGCATCGACGTGCTCGCCGACACCACCATCGCCCCCGCCATGAGCGCCCCGGCTCCCGCCGCCGCGGTGCCCGCCGGCGCCGATGGCTACCAGCGGCTCTACCACTTCTATACCGATGTGATTGGTAATCACCTCGGCCTGCGCGGCTACGTGATGCAGGTAAAGGTGGAAAAGGCCTCGACCATCGTGGAACTGGCCGCCCTGCGCGACACCCTCGGCACCGCCCTGCAAAAGGCCAAGGGCGACATCACCGCCCACGCGATCGTCGACCAACTGGACGACCTGCTGGCGGAGATGGGGGTGGCGCCGGCGAGGTGAGACGCCCTGAGCGGGGCTCAGTACGGAGGAATCGCAGAACAGCGAAACAGTCCGAACTGTTACCCCGATCAAATTCAGACTTGACCCCAGTCACAGCCAGCGCTGCCGCAGCGCTGCTAGGGTCTGCTCCTCTGGGACAGAAGGAGCAATCATGATTCGCTGCAACCTCCTGATGGGTGACCGGTCCACCGCCGGTGGCCGAGTCATCGAGGGCTTGCCCGAATGCACGATCATGGGTACTGAGATGACGTTCGTGGGTGCCAAGGTAGTCTGCCCGGCGTGCAAATCCACGGGTGTCATCATCGGCGTAGGCCCCCGCTTCGACAACAGTTGGATGGGAAAAACCGAAGCCCTGGACGGAGACATCTGCGCCTGCCGATGCGAGCCGGCACCCGTCATGATCGCTTCGCAGAATCAGATGTTCCACCGATTCGAGGCCGAGGACCTCGCGGCCATGGGGTTCGACACGAGAGGCCGGCCACTCAGCCGTTCCGGCACGCCCGAATCCCCCGGCATCAACGGTTTCCGGACCGCGAGCCAACGGGAGGCGAGAACAGAGACCATCGAGATTGTGATCAGCGACTCTCGGGCAATTTCGGCGGGCTCGCAGTTCGGACACAGCGCGTTCCTTATCGACGGCATGGAATACGGACGCGCGCCGAGAAGTTGGGACAAAGACACGCGTGAGCGGTATCTCCATCGACAGCAGGTAAAAATGGCACGGGATTCATGGGGATTCGAGATTGGCGTCACGCCAGCGGAAAAGGCTGCTGTGCTCAGAGAGATTGAACGGCGCATGACGGCAAACGAACCGTATTCGCTGGCCAACAATAGTTGCTCGTCCAACATTGTTGACGTACTTGCCGCCGCCGGGATACAGGTGCACGACCCTCGCTGGTCCTTCATGGAGATCGTTTCGCCAGCGGACCTGATGGCGGGCCTGCGACGTTCGAAACGACTTGTCAGAGCCCATGCTTATCCCAAGAAATAGCCTCTTCGTATCGGCCCTGATGCTTCTCGCGGCCTGCTCCGGATATCCAAGTACCAAGCGATGGGTTGCCACGACCACGGTACAGGCTTTTGACGCGGTGGAAGGCGCCCCCTCATTCAAAATTCCGCTCGGCGAGGAGTGCCAGCCGATCCGCGATATGGCTGGGAAGGTAGACATGTACACGCTGGTGAAGTGTCGGAGCGGTTCGGGCTGGGTACGGAGTGACAGCCCCTTTGATAAGGCGGGGAAATGAAGGAGGTGATGATGCCCGCAGGTTACTGATACACCACTTTATTGCGCCGCTCCTCGACTACGCCCTCTTCCGTTCCGCGGCAGAGGGCGTAAAACCAGTCGCACAGGCTACGCGCTTTCCTCGCCCGTCCGCTGGACGGGCGCCGGCGTCGACATCCCCACCGTGTACCAGTCCACCTTCCGGGTCACGCCCATGATGATCACCAGTGTGACGAACAGCAGCCCGGTGCCGAGCACGAGGGCGTTGTCTTCCGAGACCAGCAGGCCATAGAGGGCGCCGTACAGCACGGTCAGCAGCGCGGCGAAGCCCAGGCCGCGTTGCCAGCTGCGCAGCACGAAGGTCAGGTAGAAGCCCAACAGGCCGATACAGGCGGCGCTGGCGGCAAGGTAGGCCACGAGGAAGGCCACGTGTTCTGACAAACTGACCAGCAGAAGGAAGAACATGGCCAGCGCCAGGCCGGCCAGCAGGTACTGGATCGGGTGGATGCGCAGCGTCTTGACCAGTTCGAACAGATAGAGGCCCGCGAAGGTCAGCAGGACGAACAGCAGGCCGTACTTGACCGCCCGCTCGGCCTGCACGTAGATGTTGATCGGTTCCATCAGCGTGACCGAGGCGCCCTCCAGCCCCGCGTACTGCGGCCTTGCCAGTTGTTCCCGCACGCGGGTGTTGAACGAGGTGATCGACCAGTCCGCCTTGAACCCTTCGGCACTCACCGAGCGCTGGCGCGGCAGGAACTCGCCGTCGAAACTCGGGTGGGGCCATGGCGACTGCATGCTGAACTGGTTCAGGTCGGCCACCGGCGTGATCGACATCGTACGGGCGCCGAGCACCGCCAGCTTCATCGAGAACGGCACGACACGGGCCTCGGCCGGCTTGCCGACCGCCGCGCTGGCATCGATGCGGCCGTGCAGCCCTTGCAGCAGGCTGCCGAGCCGGGTGCCCTGGGCCAGCTTGACCGCTGCGCCGCCAATCTGGATCACGGGCACGGAGACCAGGCCGCGCATGTCACCCACCCCCACTACCACGTAGGGCTGCTCCACCTCGAAACGCACGTGGTTCGTGGATTTCCGCAGGTCGGCGGTGGATTTGACGTCCGGCAGCTCGATCGTGCCGCTCAGGTCGCTGGTTGTCTCGTAGACAATGGCCTTGTGGATGCCGCGATAGCGCTCGCTCGGCGTGACCCCCGTGTGGACCTGAAGGTTCTTCGGGAAGATCAGGATCTGGCGCGTTTCCTCGCGGTAGGTGGTGGCGGGGGTGAACTTGGGCTGGGCGGCCGTGCGGTCCACCGCCGGCGGATCGGCGATGATCTCCTTGTAGGGCAGCACGATGATCGGCCCGGTCAGCGTCTGCGGGCCGGCGTAGCTTTGCCAGATGCTGCGCTCGGCGTCATCCCGGTAGATGCCGCGCTCGCGCACGATACCGAAAATCATCTGCAGCGCGATCCAGAGCAGCACAACCACGCCGCCAATCATCAGGATGCGAAAAATCAGGGGTTTGTTCATGACGTCTTGAGGTGTCGAGTGGACATGCCGCAAGACTAGCCAGCGTCTGTGGGCGCGCTGCGGGCCCGGTGTGAAGTGTCGGTGAAGCGAAGCGTCGGTGAAGCGGCTAGGCCGGGAGCGTCAGCACGGCGCGGGCGCCGCCGCCGCTGCGATTGCCCACGGCGATCTCGCCGCCGTGCAGGTGCGCAACCTCGCGCACCATGCACAGCCCCAGCCCGGTGCTGCGGTCCCCACCGGGGCGCGGCAGCGAATAGAACCGCTCGAACAGGCGGCCAACGGCGTAGTCGGGAATGCCGGGACCGCGATCCTCGACGCTGATCGCCACGCCGCCCTGCTGCGGCGCCGCTTCGAGCGCGATGTCGATGGCCGAGCCCGCCGGGGCAAAATCGAGCGCGTTTTCGAGCAGGTTGACGATGGCCTGGCGCAGCAGGAAGGTATCGCCGGTCACGGCCGGGACCGCCTGCGCCGGAGGCTGCCAGTGCAGCGCCACGTTGCGCTGCCGTGCGCGCGGCTCCAGCGCCTGGACCAGTTGCCCGATCTCTGCCGCCAGCAACACCGGCTCGCGGTTTTCCAGCCGCTGGCGCTGCTCGACCTCGGCCAGTGCCAGCAGCTTGCGAATCAACTGGTCGAGCCGCTGCGACTGGCTGCGGATATTGCCAAGGAAGCGCTGCCGGTCCGCCGCGGGCATGTCTTCCTGCAGCAGTTCCGCCGCCCCGCCAATCGCCGCGAGCGGGCTCTTCATCTCGTGGGTCAGCGTGTGGATGTAGTGCTCCACGTACTGCTTGTCTTCGAGCCGCAGCCGCATGGTTTCCACGGCGCGGCCCAGTTCGGCCAGTTCACTGGCGCCGCGCAGCGGCATTTCGGCCCGCTCGCCAGCCGCCACGGCCCGGGCATAGCGTTGCAGCTTGCGCAGCCCGTAGACGAGCCAGAGCGTGCAGCCCACGCCGATCACCGCCGCGCCGCCGATCAGCAGCAGCCCGTAGGTCAGGATCTTGCCCTGGCTGCGCGCGATGAACGGCGCCACGGCCTGGTTCGGCTTGGCCACGGTCAGCGCGCCGATGATGCGGTCGCCGTCCCGGACCGGGGCGGCCACGTACATGACCGTGCTGGATTCATCGGCCGGATTGCTGCGGGTGCTGCGGGCGCCGTACTTGCCCTGGAGCGTCAGGTAGACGTCGTTCCAGCGCGAATAGTCGGCGCCGACGTCCGTGCCCGTGGAATCGAAGCGGACGATGCCCTGCGCGTCGGTGATATAGATCCGGTAGCCGATGGCGTCCTTGTGCATGCCCCAGACGCTGGCATCGACCGGGTTCTCCTGCAGCCTGGCCAGTTTTTTGGCGAAACTGCCATCCGCGAGGTGGCCGCTACGGAAGTCGTCGGCAGCCAGCACGGCCAGCACGTTGGCGGTATCGACGAGCGTGTCTTCCATTGCCTGCCGCACGCCGGGCTTCACCTCCTGCACGAACACGCGCAGCGTCAGGAACGCCGCCAGCCCCACGATCAGGAAGAAGCCGAAGAAGATGCGCAGGCCGATATGCATGGTCGGCGGCGCTCAGGCTTCGAGCGAGTAGCCCATGCCGCGATGGGTGCGGATCGGGTCGGCGTCCGGATCGATCTCGCGCAGCTTGGCGCGCAGCGTCTTGACGTGGGTATCGACGGTACGGTCCACGGTGTCGAGCGCGTCGTGCCAGACCAGGTCCATCAACTGCGAGCGGGCGTAGATACGGCCCGGATGCTGGACGAGTACCGCCAGGAGCCGGTATTCGTAGCGGGTCAGGTCCAGCCAGCGGCCGCGCCAGGCCAGCCGGGCGCCGTCGGCGTCATGGTGGAATCCATCGGGCAGCCCCGGTGCCGCTGGTGCCGCTGGTGCCGCTGGGGCCGCTGGGGCCGCCGGGGCGGCAGGTGTTGCGGTGGCACGCGCCCGGCGCAGGATCACCCGCACCCGGGCGGCCAGTTCGCGCGGCGAGAACGGCTTGACCACGTAGTCGTCGGCGCCGATTTCCAGGCCGACGATACGGTCGATTTCCTCATGGCGCGCGGTTAGGAAGATCACCGGCACGTCCGAGAACGTGCGCAGTGTCCGGCAGACCTCGAAACCGTTGATGTCGGGCAGGCCGACATCGAGGATGACCAGGTCGGGCTGCCCGCTGCGCAGCCGGTCAAGCGCCTCGCCACCCAGCACGCAATGCGTGGCCTGCATGCCGTCGGTGCGCAGGGCATACAGGATGGTGTCGGCAATCGCGGATTCGTCTTCGACGACGAGGATGGCTGGCTGTTTCATCGCCACGCATTATCCGCCATCGCGCGCCGGTTCGGGCACTTCGAGCAGGATACGGACACGGCGGAGAAAGGCGTCGAGGTCGAGCGGACGGCGGCGGTGCATGGCTGGGCTCCGGGATTCATCGGGAGGCCCAGTGTGGGAGGGGGTGGTGAAGGGATTGTGTGGCCGGGGTGAAGCGGCGATGTGTGCCTCCGGCTTGCTCCCCTCTCCCAGAGAGAGAGGGAGCAAACACTCGGCGGATCAACCGACCCTCAAGCCTCGATTCCCTGCGACTGCAGGTACTCGTCGTACGTGCCGAGGTAGTCGGTGACCGTGCCATTGGGGCGCACTTCGATCACGCGCGTGGCCAGGCCATTGATCAGTTCGCGGTCGTGCGAGACGAAGATCAGGGTGCCGGTGAACTTGTCGAGCGCGATCTGGAGCGATTCGATCGACTCCATGTCCATGTGGTTGGTCGGCTCGTCCATGGCCAGCACGTTGTGGCGGCCCAGCATCAGCTTGCCCCAGATCATGCGGCCCTTTTCGCCGCCGGACAGCACCTTGACGTTCTTCTTGATGTCGTCGGCCGAGAACAGCAGGCGGCCCAGCGTGCCGCGCAGCGACGTGTCGTCGTCGCCGGCCTGCGTCCACTGGCTCATCCAGTCCATCACGCTGACGTCGGTCGGGAATTCCTCGTACGTGTCCTGCGGCATGTAGCCCACGTTGGCGTTTTCGGCCCACTTGATCGCGCCGCGGTCCACTTCCACGCCGCGCTGCACGCCGGTTTCCACCACGTTGTTCAGCAGGCTGCGCAGCAGCGTGGTCTTGCCCGCGCCGTTCTCGCCGATGATCGCCACGCGCTCGCCGGCCTGCACGGCCATCGACAGGTTGTCCAGGATCTTGCGGTCGTAGGTCTTGGTGACGCCGTCCGCTTCCACGGCCAGGTTGTGCAGCTTCTTGTCGAACTCGAAGCGCACGAACGGGTTCTGGCGCGACGACGGCTTGATGTCCTCGACCTTGATCTTGTCGATCTGCTTGGCGCGCGAGGTAGCCTGGCGGGCCTTGGACTTGTTGGCCGAGAAGCGACGCACGAAATCCTGCAGTTCGCTGATGCGCTCCTTGGCGCGCGCATTGGCGGCCATCTGGCGCTCGCGGGCCTGCATCGACGCCTGCATGTAGTCGTCGTAGTTGCCCGGGTAGACCTTCAGCGTGCCGTAGTCCATGTCGGCCATGTGCGTGCAGACCGAGTTCAGGAAGTGGCGATCGTGGGAGATGATGATCATGGTGGAATTGCGCTCGTTGAGCACGTCTTCCAGCCAGCGGATCGTGTTGATGTCGAGGTTGTTGGTCGGTTCGTCGAGCAGCAGCACGTCCGGGTTCGAGAACAGCGCCTGGGCCAGCAGCACGCGCAGCTTCCAGCCCGGGGCGATGTCGCTCATCGGGCCCTGGTGCTGCTCGGTTGGAATGCCCACGCCCAGCAGCAGTTCGCCGGCGCGCGCCTCGGCCGTGTAGCCGTCGTACTCGGCATACTTGGCCTCCAGCTCGGCGGCCTTCATGTAATCCTCGTCCGTGGCCTCGGGGTTCGCGTAGATGGCGTCGCGCTCGCTGGCGGCGGCCCACATCTCGGTATGGCCCATCATCACCACGTCGAGCACGCGGTTGTCTTCATAGGCGAACTGGTCCTGGCGCAGCTTGCCCAGGCGAATGCCCGGCTCCAGCATCACCGTGCCCGCCGACTGCTCCAGATCGCTGCCCAGGATCTTCATGAACGTGGACTTGCCGCAGCCGTTCGCGCCGATCAGGCCGTAGCGGTTGCCCTCGCCGAACTTGACCGAGATGTTCTCGAACAACGGCTTGGGGCCGAACTGCATGGTGATGTTTGCGGTAGAAAGCACGTCTGGAAACCTTGTCTGGAAAGCGGGTGTGCCGCGTGGAAAAGCCTGGGATGCCTGCTGGCGGCCCGAACCGTTGTCCGGCAACGGTCGGCACGCACCCGGGAGGGGCGCGGTGAGGCATGCCGGCGGCGCAGCGAAATGAGGAAATAACCGGGCATTTTACCACCGGCGCGCGTATCCCGTAAGACGGCGCCGCAGTGGCGCTAGAGCGTGGGGTATCCCGACAGCGCCAGCGTGAAGCCGTCCGCCTGGGAGGCCAGCCGGGCCTGCGCGCCCACCGGCAGCGTCAGTTTGCGCGGGCAGTGGCCGAACGGCAGGCCCGTGAGTAACGGAATCCGCACCTGGGTGCGCACGTAGTCGAACACGGCGGCCATGTCGTAGCCGTTGTCGTAGTCGGTGGTGCGGTAGTTCGAGAAATCGCCGAGCACCAGCGCCTGCTGGCGCGCCAGCACGCCGGCCTGCAGCAGTTGCAGCAGCATGCGCTCTACCCGGTACGGCGGCTCGTTGATGTCTTCCAGGAACAGGATGCCGCCGTCGATCTGAGGAAAATACGGTGTCCCAAGCAGGCTGCAGATCATGGCAAGGTTGCCGCCCCACAGCGTGCCCTCCACGGTGGCAGCGGGGTCGGCCTGGGGCGCCTCCACGGCAATCTGGCAGGCCGGATTACGCAGAATGCCCTCGAAGTGCTCCCACATGAACCGATTGACATGCTCCTCGCCGAAATCGGCCAGCAGCATGGGGCCGGCGAACGTCACGCCGCCCGTGGCGGCCAGGTAGGCCAGCTGGAATGCCGTGAAATCGCTATGGCCGACGATGGGCGTGCCGCTGGCGCGTGCCTGCGCGGCAATCCGCTCGAAATCGACATGGCCGATCAGCCGGGCCTGCCCGTAGCCCCCGCGCACCGCCAGTGTCAGTTCGCCCGCCCCGCCCGTGCCGATGGCGTGCAGGTCGGCCAACCGTTCCGCGTCGGTGCCGCCGAACCGCAGGTAGCGGCGCGCGAGGATGTCCGGATTGTTGACGTGGTAGCCGTGATGCCGCAGCCATGCGCAGCCACGCGCGGCCACGGCCACGTCGTGCGGATAGCCGGACGAGGCGATCAGGCGAACCGGCACGGGCCGCGTAGCGGCGGATTCGGAAGCTTCGGGGAGGACGGCGGGAGACTGGTTCATGCTTCGGCTGTGAGGTGCGAACGGGGGCGACTCTGGCGGCGCGTTCGGCGCGGAAGCATCGATTCTCGCCTAATCGGCCGGCGCTGGCGAGGGCGGCGTTGGCGGCGCCTCGGCGGCGGCCGCAGGTCTTGCTTCTGCCTGGGCGGCTTTCTGGGCGGCTTTCTGCGCCCGGCGGCGTGCGCCGAAAAAGTCACGCAGCAGTTGCCCGCACTCGTCCGCCATCACGCCGCGTGTCACAGAAGTCTGGTGATTGAGCGTGGCCTGAGCGAACAGGTCCACCACGCTGCCGGCCGCACCGGTCTTCGGATCGGTGGCGCCGAACACCACATGCCTGAGCCGCGCGTGCAGGATGGCGCCGCTGCACATCGCGCATGGCTCAAGCGTCACATAAATCTCGCATTCGGGCATGCGGTAGTTGCCGAGCACGCGGGCCGCAGCACGCAGCGCCTGCATTTCGGCATGGGCCGACGGATCCACCGAGCGGATCGGCAGGTTGTGGCCCCGCGCGATGATCTCGTTGTTCCAGACCACCACGGCGCCTACCGGCACCTCCCCGGCCGCTTCGGCCAGGCGCGCTTCTTCGAGCGCCGCCGCCATATAGAAGCGGTCGCGCGCGGCCTCATCGTCGAACACGGGCGCGGTGGTCATGATCCGGGGCTCAGTCCTGCGCCGGCAGCGAGAACGGCGCGCTGACCTCGGCCCAGCAGTTCGGCGTTTCGAACAGCACGAGCCTGGTCAGTTGCAGATGGTGGTCGAAGCAGTTGCGGAACACCGGCGCGAGGATGTCGAACGCTTCCTGCGCGAGGTTCTCGACGGTCGGAATGCTGTCGATGACCACGGTCTTGTGGTTGTCCATCGTCTGCAGGAAGTTCAGCAGCGCCGTGTCGCCCCGGTAGATCAGGAAGGCATGGTCCCACTTCGAGACCAGATGCTCGTTGGCCAGCGTCTTGATGTCGCCGAAATCGAGGATCATGCCGTCATCGGGCGCACCTTCCTGGTGCAGGACCTCGCCGGACAGCGTCAGGTCCAGCCGGTAGCGGTGGCCATGGATGTTGCGGCATTGGCCGCCATGACTGGGGATGCGGTGGCCGGCATCGAATTCGAGCCGGCGGGTAATCGAAACTTGTTTGCTCATGTGTCAGCGAATGCCCAGCAGCTTGTGGGTCTGCAACGACAGGCGCCAGCGCGGGTGGCGCTGGCAGAAATCCACCGCTGCGGCCGTATTCTGCCGGGCCAGCGGGCCGTCCATGGCCTGCACGAGGAAATAGCGGAAATCCAGTTGCTCGTATGCCGCGAAGTCCTGGCCGTCCTGAGGCATCACCACCTTCAGTTCGTCACCCCGCTTCACGACCAACTCCGAACCCATCTTGGGGCTCACGCAAACCCAGTCGATGCCGTCCGGCACCGGCAGCGTGCCGTTGGTCTCGATGGCGATCTCGAAGCCCTGCGCGTGCAAGGCATCGATCAGCGGTGCGTCCAGTTGCAGCAGGGGTTCACCGCCGGTACAGACCACCAGCGGCTGGCCGCCGGTGCCCTGCCATTCGGACGCCACCACGGCTGCCAGTTCCTCCGCCGTGCGGTATTTGCCGCCACGCGTGCCATCGGTGCCGACGAAATCGGTATCGCAGAACTGGCACACGGCCTTCGCGCGGTCTTCCTCGCGGCCGGTCCACAGGTTGCAACCCGAGAAACGGCAAAACACCGCGGCGCGGCCGGCGTTGGCGCCTTCGCCCTGCAGTGTGTAGAAGATTTCCTTGACGGCGTAGGTCATGCGTAGGGGGACTCGGTCCTGATGGAGACGTATTGTGGGACTTTGCTCAAAAATTAGGCAAAAGCCGCAGCGTGAGCAACCGGCGATTGTATCAAGAACTTAGGGTTTCTGCTAAGCCGGACTAGGGCATGGCCCGCAGCCGGTCAGACAGGAAATCGAGAAACACCGCGATCCGGGCCGACAGTTGCGTATTGAGATAGTAGACGGCGTGGATCGGCTGCCGTACCTCGATGGTCTCCTGCGGCAGCACCTGCACCAGATCGCCCGCCCGGCGGTCTGCGTCGGTCATGTAATCAGCCAGGCACACCACGCCCTGCCCGGCCAGCGCCAGTTGGCGCAGCGTCTCGCCGCTCGACGCGGTCATGGCCGGCTGGATCTGGAGTTCGGCGCCGGCGGCGTCGCGCAGCGGCCAGCGGTTCAGCGTCTCGGGCTGGGTGAAGCCGATCAGTGTGTGCCGCTCCAGGTCGGCCACCGTCCTGGGGCGCCCGTGCGCCTTCAGGTGCGCCGGGCTCGCCACCACCCGGATCCGGCTCGTGCCCAGCGGCCGCGCGTGCAGCGTGGAATCGCGCAGCGGCCCGATGCGGATGGCCACGTCGGTGCGATGTTCGAGCAGATCGATGATCTGGTCGTTGGTATTCAGTTCGAGCGAGATTTCGGGATAGGCTTCGCGGAACGCGCCCACCAGCGGCACGATCACGTGGAACATGAACGGCGACGCGGCATTGACGCGCAGCCGTCCGGCCGGTTTCTGGCGGCGCAGGCGCATCTGCTCCTCGGCCTGGTCCGCCGCAGCCAGGATCTGCCGCGCGTGGGCCAGCATCACGGCCCCCTCCTCGGTCAGTTCGAGGCGGCGCGTCGTGCGGCGCAGCAGCGTGGTGTCGAGCTTTTCCTCCAGCCGCGACAGCGCGCGGCTGATGCCGGAAACCGTCAGGCCCAGTTGCTCGGCCGCCGCCGTGATCGAGCCGCTGTCCACCACCGTGACAAACGCCAGGAGTTCTTCAAGAGTCAGAGTCATTGTTGAATTCTAGTCAAAAGTCTTCTGTCGATCACGGGGTTTGCCGGCAATAAAGGCTCCGGCACACTTGCGCTGTTCCCAATCCACGGAGTGCGTCCCATGCAAAACATGCCCCAACTCGGCCTCGGCACGTTCCGCCTCAAGGGCGAGGCGGTCATCGAATCGGTGTCCACCGGCCTGGAACTTGGCTACCGCCATATCGACACCGCGCAGATCTACGGCAACGAGGCCGATATCGGCCAGGCGCTGGCCGCCACACGCGTGGCGCGCGATGACCTGTTCGTCACCACCAAGATCTGGCTCGCCAATCTGGACCGTGCCACGCTGCGCAGCAGCCTGGAAGCGAGCCTTGGCGCGCTGCAGGTGGATCACGTGGATCTGACGCTGATCCACTGGCCGGCCAAGGATGACGGCGTGCCGTTGCGGGAATCGATGGAAGCGCTCGCCGAGGCCCAGTCCGCCGGGCTGACGCGGCAGATCGGCGTCTCGAATTTCACGATCGGGCACCTGAAGCAGGCGATCGACGTGGTGGGCGCCAAGGCCATCGCCACGAACCAGATCGAGGTGCACCCGTTCCTGCAGAACCGCAAGGTGACCGACTTCATGGCCGGGCACGGCATTGCCGTGACGGGCTACATGCCGCTGGCCTACGGCAAGGTGCTGGAGGACCCGGTACTGCAACAGATTGCAACAGCGCATGGCGTGTCGCCGGCACAGGTCGCGCTGGCCTGGCAACTGCAACTGGGGCACACGGTGATTCCGTCCTCGACCCGGCGCGAGAATCTCGCCAGCAATCTCGCCGCACGCGATCTGAAACTGACCGACGCCGAGATGGCCGCCATCGCCGCACTGGACCGGGGCGAACGGCTGGTCAGTCCGGATTTCGCACCGCAGTGGGATTGAGCGCATCCGCGCCATCTGCCCGGCTCCGGCCGGGCTTTTTCCTGCCCAGCGCCAGCAGCGGCCGCTCCACATACTGATAGAACAGGCAGGCTGCCGCCACGGTCCATCCCAAAGCGAGCACGCCGAGCAGATCGTATGGCAGGCCGTCGGCATGACGCGTGGAGAACTTGTAGAACGCAGGCAAAGTGAAGACCTGCAGCAGGTAGATGCTGTACGAGGCATCACCGAGGTAGACCAGTATCCGCGACGCGGTCTGCCGCATGGTCAGCGCGCCGTGCACCAGCAACGCGGCCGGCACGCCCCATGTCAGCAGCCGGTCAGCGTCCGGCCGCCAGACCAGTGTGGCCGCCAGCAGCCCGGCGCCAAGCGCCGCCAGCGGCAGGCCCAGCGGCAGCATCCCGGCCCGGTGGAGCCGGGCGATGCCCATGCCGAAGACGAATTCGAGCGCCAGGGGCCGGCTCCAGCCCAGTCCGACCAGCACCACGAGCGCCACCACCGGAAACAGGAAGGCATCCCGCTCGCGGCGGAACAGGAGTCCGAGGGCGAACAGGCCGTAGAACAGCATTTCGTATTCGAGCGACCATCCCACGTACAGCACCGCCATCCGGTCCGCCACCAGCGTCGACACGAACAGCAGCGACGACACGATCAGTTCAGCGCTGCGTGTCTCGTCGCGGAACGCACCGGGCGCCAGCATCAGCAGCGCGATCATCGCCCCCGTCAGCAACCAGTAGATCGGCACAATTCGCCATAGCCGGTTCCTCAAAAATTCACCTGCCGTGCGGCGCCGCCGGTCCTGCGTATAGACCATGACGAAGCCCGAGATCACGAAGAACACGTCGACACCGAAATCGCCCCACCCGTCCGGCAACGCCAGCGAGACCGGCTGGCCGTAACTGCGCGCCGTGACGAGCAGGTGCGACAGCACCACGACGAGTGCCGCCACCGCCCTCAGTGCCTGGATATTGGTGAGCATGGTCCTCCGCTTCCACGGGCAACGCCGGTTCGCGACCGGCCCGTGCAACCTGCCGCAAAAGTGCTGCACTGTCAGTGCGTTTGCGCGCATTGGGCCCGCGCATATTGGCCTGCGTCAATCCTTCGCATACCCCGCCAGGCGAGAGGCGCTGAACCTGTGCTGGCACAAAGTACGCGCGCCCCGCCGCTGCTACTTTGGGCGAATCCGGTTTCAGGGCTGTCCCATCTCCAATTTTGAACCGGCGGCGACGCCGCCTCGCCTGGCAAGGGGAATGCATCGTGTCACAACCATCTGGCTCCACCGCGGCAGATCTGCCGAACAATGCAACATCGATCCAACGGCCGGCCGCTGCCGCGGCGGACATCCCTGACTTCCAGGGCAACGACCGGCTGCTGTTCGGCATCGTGCTCGGCGTCCTGACATTCTGGCTGTTTGCGCAGACCACGCTGAACATCGCGCCCGACATGGGCACGTCGCTCGGACTGCCCGCCACGACGATGAACATCGCCGTGGCCATCACGGCCCTGTTCTCGGGCATCTTCATCGTCTTCATGGGCGGCATCGCCGACCGCGTCGGGCGCATGCGCATCCTGCGCATCGGCTTCTGCCTGAGCATCGCCGGATCGCTGCTGGTGGCGCTGGCGCCCACCGGCACGCTCGCCGCGTCGGCACTGGTCGTCGGCCGGGCGCTGCAGGGCCTGTCGGCGGCGTGCATCATGCCGGCCAGCCTGGCGCTGCTCAAGACATACTGGCACGGCGCCGGACGCCAGCGCGCCATCAGCCTGTGGTCGATCGGCTCGTGGGGCGGTTCCGGGCTTTGCGCACTGTTCGGCGGCCTCGTCACGCAGAACTTCGGCTGGCGCGCCATCTTCCTGACTTCCGTGGTCGTGGCGGTGCTTGGCCTGCTGATGATTCGCGGCACGCCGGAGAACCGCGCCAACGTGCCGCTCGATGCAAAGACCGACCGCTTCGGCATCTTCAGCTTCATGGTCACG
Organism: Cupriavidus agavae; assembly: GCF_004217045.1. Lineage (GTDB taxonomy): Bacteria > Pseudomonadota > Gammaproteobacteria > Burkholderiales > Burkholderiaceae > Cupriavidus > Cupriavidus agavae. Next base: position 1,143,205 of record NZ_SGXM01000001.1, on the reverse strand, counting down.
ATGATCGCGCTGCAGGTGGTGGTCACGCAGGGTAGCCGGCTCGGCTGGGGCAGTGTCGAGACGCTGTCGATCGCCGCGGTTGCCGTGGTGTTCGGGGCGATCTTCCTGCGGCACGAACTGCGCACGGAAGGTCCGTTCATTGATTTCCGCCTGTTCCGCAACAGCACCTATACCGGCGCGACGATCTCCAACTTCATGCTCAATGGCGTGGCGGGTACGCTGATCGTGACCATGCAGCTGGTGCAGATCGGCGGCAAGCTCACGGCCCAGCAGGCGGGCATGCTGACAATCGGTTTCGCGGTGACGATCATCGGCTTCATCCGCGTGGGCGAGAAGCTGTTGCAGCGGTTCGGATCGCGCAAGCCCATGCTGTGGGGCTGCATGATCACGGGCCTGTCGATCCTGCTGCTCGGCATGACCCATGTTTCGCTGGAGAACTACAAGATCCTGGTCATTGCCGGGTTCGCGCTGCAAGGCATCGGCCTGGCGTTCTACGCCACGCCGTCCACCGACGCTGCGCTGTCGGCCCTGCCCGAGAACCAGGCCGGCGCCGGGGCCGGCATCTACAAGATGGCGTCGTCGCTCGGCGGCGCGTTCGGCGTGGCCATTTCGGCGGCCATTTTCACGGCGCTGCGTGCCGATACCGGGGCGCCGCTGCTTGACGGCGTGATGGCCTTCGAGGGCGGCAGGGAGATTGCCGTGCGCGAGGCGGCCAGCCTGGCGCTTTGCTTCAACCTCGTCATGGTCGTGGTCGCGGCGATCTCGATCATGCTGACGATCCCGCGCGGCAAAGCGCGGAGCTAGGAAGTCAGCGCCAACGGCTGGCTGGGAGCGGCGACGCGTCCGGCCAGCCACGCATCGGCATCGTCGATATCGAATTCGATCCACATCGGCAGATGATCGCTCATGCGGTAGGTGCGCCAGTCCTTGAAGCTGCGGCCTGGCCGTACCTGGCGCTCGGCCTGGTAGAGATCCGCATCGGCCAGCCGGTAAACATGCTCGTACAGGTCGAACACACCTGCCCTGCCGGTCGGACGCATGCGCGACAGGCGCCGGAAGTAGGCGATCTGGTCGTAATGGCGATTTTTCGCCACGTTGCTGCCCGGCACCGACTGCAGCGGCTCGGGCACGACAAACCCGGCCCGCGTGATGCCCTCCATGGTCACATCCTGCCGATTGAAGATATTGAAATCGCCAAGCAGCAACAGATTGCCTGGCTCGGCCTTGACGCCTGGGGCGGGCTGCGGCGCCGCCGACAGCTTGCCGGCGGCACCGGCCACGGTCTGGCTGAACGCCGTGATTTCCGCCAGGCGCCGCGCATCATTGGGCTTGCTCGTGCCGTAGTAGATATGCACCGTAGCGAGCGTCAGATAGGCCCATCCCGCCTGAAATCCGGCCAGATACGGCGATCGCGCCAACTGCACTGGCGCCACCCTGGCGTTTCGAGGCTTAGGAAGCACCAGTTCGGCGGCCAACCCTGTAAACCTCACCTTGCGGCGATCATAAAGATAGGCCATCCGCTCGGCGTTGCCCGACACCCCCAGCGTCACGTCCGTCACCAGATACCCCCACCACGGCCCAAGCATCTGCTGAACGCGCTGTAGCGGATAAAGCCCGTCCCGCACCTCCTGCACGGCAATCAGATCAAACCGCGACAGGATCTCGGCGATATAGCAATAGGCTTCGTCAGACCGAAAACCATACTTGCCCGAGTCGAACTCCCGGATGTTCCAGGTGGCCAGCAACAGCGTGCGCGTGGCGGTCCGGTCCGGGATCTCCGCGGCAAGCCCGGCGCGCAGCCGCGTCAGGCCCTCGACGGTGCGGGTACGGACCGAAAGATCGGCGATCTGATCGAGGATTGCATAGCGTTGCACTGGGGTCCTTGCGCTTCAGAGTTTCGGGGCGACAAGGTTTGGGGATGCGTCAGGGCCGAACTATGAGCGAGGTCAAACGCTGTGCCGTTCGATCTACGCCTTCAAGGTTTCGCGATGTGATTCGTGGGCGGCAATGTCGCCCACATCGCCACTCGTTTGATCTGGCGAGCCAAATGACGGCGAAATGATCCACATCATCACCGGGCGGCGTGCTCAAAGTGATCCTCTTCGAAGCGCCGGTTGGCGACGCTCTTACCGCATAAACTCTGAAGGAGAAATCGATGCACGACTCAACCGCAATACTGCCTCTCATCACCGACCCGGTAGTCGAGCAGGCGCTGATTTCGCTGACTGGCTGCATCAACGGTTTCGTCGCGACGCTCCACCCCAGGGACAAGATGCATGTCGACCGAACCTTGCGCATTCTCCGCCTCATGGGTCATTACGAAGAACCCGAAACAATGAGAAATTGGGCGGTCAGGAACGCATGGCATCCCAAGGCCGCCCATGAGCTGGCAAAGCTCGCTGCGAAAATCGCTTCGCTGAAACGCCGACCACGGTTGGAGCGCCCGGAAGATGTCGAGCGACTTTATCAATACTGGACAGACAAGGCTTCGGAAAGCGTGTCCTAGTTGCAGCACCCGCTATTCCGCAGCCTTCTTTTGGTCGAACCGTAGACGCTTCAACGCGGCGCCAAGCTCACTCCCACTCGATCGTCGCCGGCGGCTTGCCGGACACGTCGTACACCACCCGGTTCAGTCCGCGCACTTCGTTGATGATGCGGTTCGAGCAGCGGCCGAGCAGTGCGTACGGCAGGTGTGCCCAGTGGGCGGTCATGAAGTCCGTGGTCTGCACGGCGCGCAGGGCCACCACGTAGTCGTAGGTGCGGCCATCGCCCATCACGCCGACCGATTTCACGGGCAGGAAGACCGCGAAGGCCTGGCTGGTCAGGTCGTACCAGCTCTTGCCCACCTGATGCGGCTCGCACAGGCCGGCGGCGGCGTCCTGCTCGGTGGCGATGGTCTTGCGCAGTTCCTCGATGAAGATGGCGTCCGCCCGGCGCAGCAGGTCGGCGTAGTCGCGCTTGACCTCGCCCAGGATACGCACGCCGAGGCCCGGACCCGGGAACGGGTGGCGGTAGACCATCTCGGGCGGCAAGCCCAGCGCCACGCCGAGTTCGCGGACTTCGTCCTTGAACAGGTCGCGCAGAGGTTCCAGCAGCTTCAGGCCCAGCGTTTCCGGCAGGCCGCCCACGTTGTGGTGGCTCTTGATCGTGGTCGCCTTCTTGGTCTTGGTGCCGCCCGATTCCACCACGTCCGGGTAGATCGTGCCCTGCGCCAGCCACTTGGCATTGCCGAGCTTCTTCGCCTCGGCCTGGAAGACCTCGACGAACTCGCGGCCAATGATCTTGCGCTTCTGCTCGGGGTCGGTCACGCCGGTCAGGTGGCCCAGGAACTGGTCCGAGGCATCGACGTGGATGACCTTCGCGTGCAGGCGGCCCGCGAACATGTCCATGACCATCTTGCCTTCGTCCTGGCGCAGCAGGCCGTGATCGACGAACACGCAGGTCAGCTGGTCACCGATGGCGCGATGGATCAGCGCGGCGGCCACCGACGAATCCACGCCACCGGACAGGCCCAGGATCACCTCCTCGTCGCCTACCTGCTCGCGGATTTTCTGGACGGCTTCGGCAATGTGGTCGCGCATGACCCAGTCCGCCTTGGCGCCGCTGATCTTGAGCACGAAGCGCTCCAGCATCTCGCGGCCCTTGGATGTATGCGTGACTTCCGGGTGGAACTGCACCGCGTAGTAGCCGCGCGCCTCGTCGGCCATGCCGGCGATCGGGCAGCTCGGGGTCGAGGCCATCAGCTTGAAGCCCTCGGGCAGCGCCGTGACCTTGTCGCCGTGGCTCATCCAGACCTTGAGCATGCCGTGGCCTTCCGGCGTGGTGAAATCCTCGACGCCATCGAGCAGGTTGGTGTGGCCGTGGGCGCGCACCTCGGCGTAGCCGAATTCGCGCGAATCGCTCCACTCCACCTTGCCGCCCAGTTGCACGGCCATGGTCTGCATGCCGTAGCAGATGCCCAGCACGGGCACGCCCAGATCCCACACGGCCTGCGGCGCGCGCAGCTGGTGGTCTTCGTACGTGCTGGCGTGGCTGCCCGACAGGATGACGCCCTTCGGCGCGAACTCGCGGACGAATTCGTCGGTGACGTCGTTCGGGTGGATCTCGCAGTAGACGTGCGCTTCGCGGACGCGGCGCGCGATCAGTTGCGTGACTTGCGAACCGAAATCAAGGATGAGGATTTTGTCGTGCATGATGGGCAGTTGGCGTTGCTTCCGGGTCGGAATCGGGCATCACTTCGGTGCCCGGCCCGTAACCGGGGGGCGGCGTGATGACCGGCTCGCGCCGGTATTCGGGGGATGCTGGGGACGTCGCCGGACGCGCCGGGCGGGCGGCGCCGCGGTCGGTCACAACGGTCACGTCGCTTACGTCAGTCACGTCGCGGGCGTCGCGGACATCGGCGTGGTTCGGATAATGGACTTCGGCAGGCCGTGCCTCACGGCTGGCCCTTTCCTGCTCGGCAAGCGCCCGCTCGCGCAGCCGGACCTTCTTCGCGGCGGGAATCTGCACGATGGCGAAGAACAGCAGCATGGCGGCCATCGTCAGCAGCCACACCTTGCCCGCGCCCTGCACGGGCATGTCGAGGAACAGCGTCCAGACCGCAATCAGGATCGCGCTGACCAGGTTCACCCAGCCAACCGTGCGCGCCACCGGCACTGTCATGTGCCCGTTGACGGCCGCCGAGAACAGCAGCCAGGCCATGCCGACCGTGGCGGCGCCGAGCAACTGGCCGAACAGCGCCGGCTCCGGCACGGGCAGTTGCAACGCGGCGTAGAGCGTGGTGAACGGCGACATCAGCAGCAGCATGCCGATCAGCAGGTCGAGCAGCGCATCGAAAAACAGAACGGCTCGCAGCAGTACCTTCATGGATGGGCGCTCCTAGTTGCAGCGCGGCCGCGCGGCCTCGTCGACACCGACGAAACCAGCGCGGCCGTGACGCCCCGGGGCCGGCATGTCCGGCCAGGGGCGGGGTCAGGATCAGTCGATATGGTAGTTCGGGGCTTCCTTCGTGATCTGCACGTCATGGACGTGCGATTCACGCATGCCCGCGGCCGTGATCTGCACGAATTCGGCAGTCTCGTGCCACTGCGGGATCGAGCTGGCACCGCAATAGCCCATCGACGCACGAATACCACCGGTAAGCTGGTGGATGATCGCCTGGACCGGGCCCTTGTAGGCCACGCGTCCCTCGATGCCTTCCGGCACGAGTTTGTCGACGTTCGCGGTGTTGTCTTCCTGGAAGTAGCGGTCGGCCGCGCCATCCTTCATCGCGCCCACCGAGCCCATGCCGCGGTAGCTCTTGAACGAGCGGCCCTGGAACAGGAACACCTCGCCGGGCGCCTCTTCGGTGCCCGAGAACATGCCGCCCATCATCACGGTATGCGCGCCAGCCGCCAGCGCCTTGGCCACGTCGCCCGAGTAACGGACGCCACCATCGGCGATCAGCGGCACGCCGGTGCCCTTCAGGGCCTCGGCCACGTTCGACACGGCGGTGATCTGGGGCACGCCCACACCGGCCACGATACGCGTGGTGCAGATCGAGCCCGGGCCGATACCGACCTTGACGCCATCGGCGCCATGCTCGACCAGCGCCAGCGCGGCGGCGCCGGTGGCGATGTTGCCGCCGATCACCTGCACCTGCGGGAAGTTCTGCTTGACCCAGCGCACGCGGTCCAGCACGCCCTGGCTATGGCCGTGCGCGGTATCCACCACGATCACGTCGACGCCGGCCTTGACCAGCAGTTCCACGCGTTCGTCGTTATCGGGGCCCACGCCCACCGCGGCGCCTACGCGCAGTTGGCCATGGGCATCCTTGCTGGCCAGCGGGTTGTCCACGGCCTTCTGGATGTCCTTCACGGTAATCAGGCCGCGCAGCTCGAATGCGCTGTTGACCACCAGCACGCGCTCCAGGCGGTGGCGGTTCATCAGGCGCTTGGCTTCCTCGAGCGGGGCACCCTCGGCGACGGTCACCAGCTTGTCGCGCGGGGTCATCTTGGCGCGCACCGGGGCGTCGAGTTCTTCCTCGAAGCGCAGGTCGCGGTTGGTGATGATGCCGACTACGGTCTTGCCCTCGAGCACAGGGAAACCCGAAATGCCATGCTGCTGCGACAGGGCGATCACATCGCGCACCTTCATGTCGGGCGAAATGGTGATCGGATCACGCAGCACGCCCGACTCGTAGCGCTTGACGCGCGCTACTTCGCGGGCCTGGTCGGCGGGCTTCAGGTTCTTGTGGACGATACCGATACCGCCGGCCTGTGCCATGGCGATGGCAAGGCGGGCTTCCGTCACTGTATCCATGGCGGCGGACAGCAGCGGAATGTTGAGTTCGATCGAACGGGTCAGGCTGGTGCGGAGGGAAACATCCCGGGGCAGGACGGCCGAATAGGCCGGTACGAGCAGCACATCATCGAATGTGAGTGCTTTCTGGACAAGACGCATAGCAAATCCTCTAGGCGCAAAAGCAGATTATACCGGAATGCAGGATTTGCTGATGCGTTCCTGCAATGCCTTTGTTATCCTCGGCCTCCTTTTTCAACGGCGCATCGGAAACCATGGGAATCGGCGTGTTGTGCGGCCTGCTGGCCGGAGCGTTCTGGGGCATGGTCTTCATCGCGCCGAAGCTGCTGCCGGTGTTTTCGCCGTGGGAACTGGCCATCGGCCGCTACCTGGCGTACGGGCTGGTGGCATGCGTGGCCGCGCTGCCGCTGATGCGCCGCATTGCGCGCAAACTGACCCGCGCCGACTGCGTGGCGCTGCTGCGCCAGGCCTTTACCGGCAACCTGCTCTATTACGTGCTGCTGGCGTTCGGCGTGCAACTGGCTGGCGTGGGGCCAACCTCGCTGATCATCGGCATCCTGCCGATTTCGGTCACGCTGATGGGCCGGCGCGACCATGGCGCCGTGCCGCTGCGTCGGCTGCTGCTGCCGCTGCTGGTGGTGGCGGCAGGCATCGCCTGCATCAATATCGACCTGTTCGGTGGCGGCGGCAGCGCGCACGGGGCGACCGCCGAAGCCGTGGCGCGGCCGGTCTGGCAGAAGCTGGCCGGCGTGGTCTGCGCCGCAGGGGCGCTGGTCTGCTGGACACTCTACGCGGTGGACAACGCCCGCTACCTGCAGCGCAATCCGCACTTCAGCGGCAACGAGTGGTCGGCGCTGTACGGACTTTCGACGGGGCTGGTATCGCTGGTCCTGGCCGTGGCCGGCTGGATGGTGTTTGGCGACCACCTGACCGCACCGGGAAGCGGCCGCGACTGGCAGTGGTTCTGGACTGTCAACGCGGCCGTTGCGCTCGGAGCGTCGCTTATTGGCAACAACCTCTGGAACATTTCGAGCCGCCGGCTGCCCTTGACGCTGTCGGGCCAGATGATCGTCTTCGAGACGCTTTTCGCGCTGGCATATGGCTTTGTGTTCGATCACCGCTGGCCCCGGCCCCTGGAAATCGCCGCCATCGTGCTGCTGATGGTCGGCGTGGCCTGGTCCGTCCGCTTGCATGCCACGGACAAGGCTCAGTAGACTAGCGCGATGCCGCACGGGTCACATCGCTGTCAACCCCACCGGCGTCTGATTCCGAAGATTTCTTCCCGTCCGCCCTGCTCACGCCATCGCCATGAAACGATCGTCCGTGCCGTATCCGCTGGTTGCCGCCCTGTTTGCCGCACTCACCGCGCTGGCAGCACCGGGCACCGCCTTTTCGCAATGGCAATGGAAGGACGCCAACGGTCGCACGGTCTACAGCGACGTGCCGCCGCCGCTATCGGTACCGGCCAGCGCCATCCAGGCTGCTCCGGGGCGCATTGCAGGCGCCTACCGCCCTGTCGAGGACGAAGCTGGCACGGCCGAGATCAAGTCGGGGCCGAAGGCTGCGAAGGGCGAACCGCGCATGCAGCCGGTCAGCGCCCGGGCTGCCACCGACAAGCCCGCCAAGGCTGGCGACAAGCCGGCCACCCCGGACGAGGCATTCCGCGAGCGCCGGGACGCCAGGATCAAGGCCGATCTGGAAGCTGCCACCAAGGAGCGCCAGGAACTGGCGCGGCAGGAACGCTGCCAGGAAATGCGCAACTACGCCACCGGCCTGAGCCAGGGCATGCGCGTGTCACGGGCGGGCGCGGATGGCACGGCCCAGCGGCTCAATGACGACGAGCGCGCCGCGGAACTGGCCCGGACCAACGAATCGATGAGCCAGCACTGCACCGGCTGACCGACTCAGGCGGTCCCGCCCCCACTCCGCCATTTCTGCCCCTCCCGCTCGCCCGAACGCGTTTTCTGGACGCGTTTGCGGCGCGCCTGCTTGGGATCGGCCGTCAGCGCCCGATAGACCTCGACGCGATCCCCTTCCCGCACCACCGTATCGATGGTCTTGAGCTTGCCGAAGATGCCGACCCGCATCGTGGTCGGATCGACTTCCGGGCAGGCAGCGATCAGCCCGCTGGACTGAACGGCCTGCATGATCGTGGTGCCGGGCGCAACGGCCACGGATTCCAGGAATACGTGGCCGGGCCGCGCATAGCAGACCGAGAGCCGCACCGGGCCGGCCGGGTCAGGACTTGTCGGCATATACCACTTCGGCGCGCTTGACGAAGGCATCAACGAAGGTGTTGGCGATGACGCTGAAGGCCGGTCCTATGATTTTTTCGAGCAGAACGCTCGAAAACTCGTAGTGCAGGTGGAATTCGACCTTGCAGGCATCGGCCCGCAGCGGCGTGAAGCGCCAGCAGCCGTTGAAGGTCTTGAAAGGACCGTCCGCGAACGTCATATCGATGCGGGTAGGCCGTTCCTGGATGTTGCGCGTATGAAAATACTGCTTGATGCCACTGAAATGGATATTGATCTTGGCGTCGAGCACGGTTTCGGTCTGTTCGAAGACCTCCACGCCGCCGCACCAGGGCAGGAACTTGGGATAGTCCTCGACGCGCGTGACCAGGTCGTACATCTGCTCGGCGGAAAAACCAAGCAGCACGGATTTATGGACGTCTGCCATGTATTCGGTTCGCAGGCCCCGCGATCATGGCCGGGGCCGGGGTGGTTTGCTAGAATCCCGATTTTAGCCGACCGCCGCGAACCCGGCACGCCCGGCATGGCCCGCACACCACACCGCCTGTGCGATACCGGGCCCGACACCAGACAACCGGCCGCCGGCAGACCCGGCGGCCTGCAAAGGATTCCACCACCCGCATGACGATCGCTGACAACAAGAAAGCCTTTTTCGACTACTTCATCGAAGAGCGCTACGAGGCCGGGATCGTGCTGGAAGGCTGGGAGGTCAAGGCAATCCGCGCGAACCGCGTCCAGATCAAGGAAGGCTACGTCGTGGTGCGCGATGCCGAGATGTTCCTGATCGGCGCCCATATCAGCCCGCTTCAGAGCGCGTCCACCCACGTCACGCCGGACCCCGTCCGCACCCGCAAGCTGCTGCTCAAGGCGGACGAGATCAAGAAGCTGATCGGCAAGGTGGAGCAGCGCGGCTACACGCTGGTACCGCTGAACCTCCACTACACGCGCGGCCGCGTGAAGTGCGAAATCGGCCTGGCCAAGGGCAAGAAGCAGTTCGACAAGCGCGAAACCGAGAAGAACCGCGACTGGGAGCGCGAGAAGGCCCGGATCATGAAAGGCGGGTCGAAAGAATAAGAACGAGAAAACGGAGGCCTCGGCCTCCGTTTTTCTTTGTTGCCCGGACCCCGTCAGAGGCCCCGCGTACCGCCCTGCCCCTTCACGATCTGCAGCGCAGACGCAATCATGGTGCTCATGTCGCCCATATTGCCGGGGACGATCAGCGTGTTGCCCTGCTTGGCCAGGTTGCCGAACGCCGCCACGTACTCCTCGGCCACCTTGAGGTTCACGGCCTCCATCCCACCCTCGTTGCGGATGGCGTGGCCAATCTTCTCGATGGCCTGCGCATTGGCCTCCGCCACGGCCAGGATCGCCGTGGCCTCGCCCTGGGCCTGGTTGATGGCCGCCTGCTTCTCGCCTTCCGACTTCTGGATGGCTGCCTCGCGCGCCCCCGACGCCAGGTTGATCTGCTCCTGGCGCTTGCCCTCGGACGCCGCGATCAGCGCCCGTTTCTCGCGCTCGGCGGTGATCTGGGCCTGCATCGCATGGAGGATCTCCTTCGGCGGCGTCAGGTCCTTGATTTCATAGCGCAGCACCTTGACACCCCAGTTCGCGGCCGCCTCGTCGAGCGCATTGACCACGCTGTGGTTGATGAAATCGCGCTCCTCGAAGGTCTTGTCCAGCTCCAGCTTGCCGATCACAGACCGCAGCGTGGTCTGAGACAGTTGCGTGATGGCCACCACGAAGTTGCTCGAACCGTAGGACGCCTTCATCGGATCGGTCACCTGGAAGTACAGCACGCCATCGACCTGCAGCTGCGTGTTGTCCTTCGTGATACAGACCTGGCTGGGCACGTCGAGCGGGATTTCCTTGAGAATGTGCTTGTAGGCCACGCGGTCGACGAACGGCACCACGATGGAAAGGCCCGGCGTCAGCGTCGCGTGGTAGCGGCCCAGGCGCTCCAGCACCCAGGCGTGCTGTTGCGGCACGATCTTGATGGCCTTGGCAATCAGCACGATCGCGCCAATGAGCAGAATCAGCGGTAGCACGCCTAGCTGGAAAAGAAGCATCTACAACTCCCGTCAAAAGAGAAAAAGGTCGGCGGCAAGGGTACCTCGCGGCGCCGGAGATTCAACGCGGCGAAACGATCAGCGTCGTGCCGCGGACTTCCACGATCCGGAACCGGCCCGGCGCGCGATCCATCCCGGGCAGCAGTTCCACGGTCCAGTCGGCGCCCCTGTAGGGCACGCGGGCGCGTCCGAATCCATCCCAGGCCGCCACGTCCAGTTCCTGCCCGATGTCGAGATTGACATCGGGATCGGTGCCGGCATCCTTGCGGCGCAGCTTGCCATAGCGGGTACGCCGCAGCGCCGCGATGGCGATGATCGCGACGATTGCGGCGGCCAGGGTCTGGAATGGCACGTCAAGCCCGACCAGGGCGGCAAGCCCACCTGCCGCCACGCCAGCGGCGATCATCAGCAGATAGAACGTGCCGGTGGCCATTTCCGCGATGATCAGCACCACGGCGGCCGCGAACCATAGGTAATACGACGTCATCCCGCTCCTTATTCTGACGTGACAGCAACCCGAAAAACAAAGCCCCCGTCAAACGCTTTCGGCGTCTGCGGGGGCAGTTGGAACACCTGCCGCAGGGCCGGTGCCGCAAGACGCCGGCCTTGCGGCCGGTCGTCATTATTGTGATCTGGCTATTGTGACGCGTGATGCCTCACGAAGCCAGTTGTTGCCACGTTTCGACCACGGAATCAGGATTCAGCGAGATCGACTTGATGCCTTCCTTGGCCAGCCATGCGGCAAAGTCCGGGTGATCCGAAGGTCCCTGACCGCAGATGCCGACATACTTGTCCAGGCGCAGCGCCGTGGAAATGGCGCGCTGCAGCATGAAAACCACGGCCGGATCGCGTTCGTCGAAATCCTTGGCCAGCAGTTCCATGCCCGAGTCGCGGTCCAGGCCCAGCGTCAGCTGCGTCAGGTCGTTCGAACCGATCGAGAAGCCGTCGAAGAACTGCAGGAACTCTTCGGCCAGGATCGCGTTCGACGGCACTTCGCACATCATGATGATACGCAGGCCGTTCTCACCGCGCTTCAGGCCGTGCTTGGCCAGCAGTTCGATCACGCGCTCGGCCTGGCCCAGCGTCCGCACGAACGGCACCATGATCTCGACGTTGGTCAGGCCCATTTCGTCGCGCACGCGCTTCATGGCCTTGCATTCCATCTCGAACGCTTCGGCGAAGTCTTCGGAGATGTAGCGCGAGGCGCCACGGAAGCCCAGCATCGGGTTTTCCTCGTCCGGCTCGTAGCGCGAGCCGCCGATCAGCTTCTTGTACTCGTTCGACTTGAAGTCCGACAGACGCACGATCACGGGCTTCGGGTAGAACGCGGCGCCGATCGTGGCAATGCCCTCGGCGAGCTTGTCGACGTAGAACGCACGCGGGCTGGCGTGGCCACGGGCCACCGATTCGACGGCCTTCTTGAGGTCGGCATCGACCTGCGGATAGTCCAGGATCGCCTTCGGATGGACGCCGATGTTGTTGTTGATGATGAATTCCAGGCGGGCCAGGCCCACGCCTTCATTCGGAATCTGCGCGAAATCAAACGCCAGCTGCGGATTGCCGACGTTCATCATGATCTTGGTCGCGATGGTGGGCATTTCGCCGCGCTGGACCTCGGTCACTTCGGTTTCGAGCAGGCCGTCATAGATGCGGCCTTCATCGCCCTCGGCGCACGAAACCGTCACCAGGGTACCGTCCTTGAGCAGGTCGGTCGCGTCGCCGCAACCCACCACGGCCGGCACGCCCAGTTCACGCGCGATGATCGCCGCGTGGCAGGTACGGCCGCCACGGTTCGTGACGATGGCCGCGGCGCGCTTCATCACCGGCTCCCAGTTCGGGTCGGTCATGTCGGCCACCAGCACGTCGCCGGGCTGCACGCGTTCCATCTCGGACGGATCGTTGATCACGCGCACCGGGCCCGTGCCGATCTTCTGGCCGATGGCGCGGCCGCTGGTCAGCACGGCGGACGTGCCCTTGAGCTTGAAGCGCTGCTCGGCCTTGCCGGCAGCCTGGCTCTTCACCGTTTCCGGGCGCGCCTGCAGAATGTAGATCTTGCCGTCCTTGCCGTCCTTGCCCCACTCGATGTCCATCGGGCGGCCATAGTGCTTCTCGATGATCATCGCGTAGCGCGCCAGTTCGCTGACGTCCTCGTCGGTGATCGAGTAGCGGTTGCGCAGTTCGGGCGGCACGTCGACGGTCTTCACGCGGCCGGCTTCGCCCGGCTTGGTGAACTCCATCTTGATCAGCTTCGAGCCGATCGAGCGGCGGATCACCGGGTACTTGCCGGCTTCCAGCGTCGGCTTGAAGACGTAGAACTCGTCAGGGTTGACGGCACCCTGCACCACCGTTTCACCAAGGCCGTAGCTCGACGTGATGAAGACCACGTCGGGGAAGCCCGATTCGGTGTCGATCGTGAACATCACGCCCGAGGCAGCCAGGTCCGAGCGGACCATGCGCTGGATACCAGCCGACAGGGCCACGACATCATGGGCAAAGCCCTTGTGGACGCGATAGGAAATTGCACGGTCGTTGTACAGCGAGGCGAACACGTGCTTGATCTTGTCGAGCACGTCGTCGATGCCGCTGACGTTCAGGTAAGACTCCTGCTGGCCGGCGAACGAAGCGTCGGGCAGATCCTCGGCCGTGGCCGACGAGCGCACGGCGAACGAGGCCTCGGCGCCTTCACGGGCCGACACGCGTGCGTAATGCTCGCGGACTTCGGCTTCCAGGCGGGGCTGGAACGGGGCGGCGGCCACCCAGCCGCGGATCTCGGCACCGGCTTCGGCCAGCGCCTTGACATCGTCGACGTTGAGCGTCTTCAGACGCTCGGAAATACGGGTGGTGAGATCGTTGAAGGCGAGGAAGTCGCGGAAGGCCAGCGACGTGGTGGCGAAACCGCCCGGAACCCGCACGCCGGCGGTAGCCAGTTGCGAAATCATCTCGCCGAGCGACGAATTCTTGCCGCCGACGGTCTCCACGTCCTGCATGCGCAGTTCTTCGAACGGCAGCACGTAGGCGCCGTTATCTACCTGGTTGGTCATGAAAGCCTCAAAACAAAGTAAGAAATCTTTTGCACCGACCGGTATGTGATTGATGGTATGTGATTGATGTTCTGTCCCCGGCGGATCGCTTGGCTGAGCAATTCCGGCTGCCATCGGATGGCTCCGATGCTGCACCGCACATTATCGACAATCGGGCCCGGAATCGTTGCCCGATCGACGCTGGCGGAATTGCTTAGCCAAAAGATCGCCGCTATTCTACCGTGCCGCATCGCACTTTCGCGCAGCGGCCGTCTCAAAAAATAATTGTCCAGACATGTCCCTGCCCGACGCGCCTGACGCACCGCAACCCGCGTCCGCCCCGCTTTCGACCACCCCGCCGGCCGCCGGCTCCGCATCCACCGGCGCCACGGCCCCGGCCGATCGCCCGCAGGTCCGGACGGTTTTCATCGTCTCGGACGGCACCGGGATCACGGCCGAGACGTTCAGCCACTCGATTCTGGCGCAGTTCGAGATGCGCTTCAGGAAAGTGCGGATGCCGTTCGTCGATACGCCGGATAAGGCACATATTGCCGTCAGCAAGATCAACGAGGCGTTCTATAACGAGGGCGTGAAGCCGATTGTCTTCACCACGCTGGTCAATGCCGAGTCGAACAAGGCGATGCGGCGCGCCAAGGGCATGATCCTCGACATGTTCCAGACCTTCATCGAGCCGCTGGAAAAGGAACTGGGACTGAAGTCGACGCACGCGATCGGCCGTTTCCACCAGAATGCCGACACGGAAGCCTACAAGAACCGCATCGAGGCGATCAACTTCTCGCTGGCGCACGATGACGGGCAGTCACACAAGAACCTGGAGGAAGCCGATGTCATCCTGGTGGGCGTGTCGCGCAGCGGCAAGACCCCGACCAGCCTGTACCTCGCCATGCAGTATGGCCTCAAGGCGGCCAACTATCCGCTGATCCCCGACGATTTCGAGCGCGGCAGGCTGCCGTCGGCGCTCTACGCGTTCAAGGCCAAGATCTTCGGGCTGTCGATCGATCCGCAACGCCTGACCGAGATCCGCAACGAGCGGCGGCCCGGCAGCAAATACGCGGCGGTGGAGAATTGCCGTTATGAAGTCAACGAAGCCGAGGCGATGATGCGCCGCGAAGGCATCAAGTGGCTGTCCTCGACACACAAGTCCATCGAGGAGATCGCCACCACGATTTTGCAGGAGATCAAGATTGACCGAGATAACTACTGATTTTCTCGCCAGTTTGAGAATCGTCTAATAGGCAGGGGGCAGTCCTGGGAGGCAGGATGTCGTGACTCGACGACAACTTATCGACGCCACCATGACTGCCATCACCGCCGACCAGTACCACTCCCCGTTCGAACGGAGCAACCGCGATCGGGATCGCATTCGCTCCAGGTCCAGCACCCCCGGTTTTCGTACGGCTGCCACCATCTTTGGCGGCGTGGCCGTTTCGCTCGCCGGCATCTTCGGCATCCTCGAACTATCCTCCCGGCATACGGACAAGACCACCGAAGCCATCATCCTTCGGCTCGACTCGCTGCAAAGCTCGCAGCACGACATGGGCGAACGGATATCGCGGCTCGAAACCCGGACGGACGCCCGGTTCGAGCGGCTGGAAGACAAATTCGAACAGATTGACCAGAAGTTCGCGCTGATAGACCGGAAGTTCGAGGCCATCGACTGGAAGTTCGAGGCCGTCGACCGAAAGTTCGAGCAGATGGACCGGCGGTTCGAACAGACAGACCGCAAGATCGACCGGCTCGATGGCAAGATCGACAGGCTCGATGGCAAGATCGACCGCATGATCGACCTGTTGCTCGATCGGGCCCGGTAGGCGCTCAGCGACGCTGACGCACCGCCTCGAACAGGCACACGGCGGTGGCGGCGGCGACGTTCAGCGATTCGAGTCCGCCCGGCTGCGGAATGCCGACCTTGCGTGTGACCCGATCCATCCATTCCGCGCTGACTCCGCTGCCCTCGTTGCCGACGATCCAGCCTACGGGTTGGCGCAGGTCGGTCTCGAAGACGATGGCATCGGCATGGGAAGACGTCGCCAGCAGTGGCACGGCCAGGCGGCCGGCCAGCATGTCGAGCGTGCAATGCTCGACGATGTTGAGGTGGAAGTTGGCGCCCATGCCGGCGCGCAGCGTCTTGACGGACCACGCGAACGCGCAGCCCGTGGTCAGGAACGCGTGCGGAATGCCCGCTGCGGCGGCACTGCGCAGGATGGAGCCGACATTGCCGGCATCCTGTACGCCATCGAGGATGATGCAATCGGTGTCGATGGTCGACGGCAGGTGGCCAGCCGGCGTGTCGATGACCAGCAGAAGATCGATACCGTTGACAACATTGCTGACCTGCGCAAACAGCGTATCGGCCAGCACCACGACCCGCTCGGGCTCGATCAGGTCGAGCAGCGGTCGTACCTCGGGATGGTCGTAGTGCCGCTCGCCAACGACGCAGCTGGTCGGCTGGCCGAGGGCCGCCACGTAGGCCTCGGCCAGATGCACGCCATCGAGCACCGACTGCCCGGCCTTGCGCCGTTGGTGCGTGGAACCGACCAATGCCTTCAGATGCTTGAACAGCGCGTTATCGCGCGAGGTGACATGCTTCAAGAGCGGATCTCAAAAAGGCGGCGCATCGGCGCTCACGGCCTGCACCTGAAGCGCGGCGCGTTCGCGCTCGAGCGCCTGCCGGACCGGGGCGAACGATCGCCGGTGATGGGGCGTGGCGCCGTGCTTGTCCAGGGCGGCAAAATGCTGGGGCGTCGGGTAGCCGAAGTGGCTGTCGAACCCGTACTGCGGATACTGGTGGTGCAACTCGACCAGATTGCGGTCGCGCGCCACCTTAGCCAGGATCGACGCCGCCGAGATGGCGCGCACCTTGGCATCGCCCTTGACGATCGCTTCCACCGGGAACGGCACTTCGGGACAGCGATTGCCATCGACCTGCACCAGATCCGGCACCACCCCGCTGGCTGCCAGCCCCTGCACGGCGCGCCGCATGGCCAGCATCGATGCGTGGAGGATGTTGATCGAATCGATCTCCTCGACGGTTGCAAACGCGATATGCCAGCCCAGCGCGCGCTCGCAGATCCGCTCGAACAGCGTCTCGCGCTTCTCGGCCGTGAGAATCTTGGAATCCGCCAGTCCGCGGACCTGGCGCTCGGGGTTGAGAATTACCGCCGCAGCGTAGACCGGGCCGGCCAGCGGTCCACGTCCGGCCTCGTCCACGCCGCACAGGCGCTGCACGACCGCCACGGTCTGCGTCAGTTCGAGTCCGAGTTGCGCCGTCGCGGCGGCTTTCGGCCGGGCCATCAGCGCACTCCCCGGCTGTGCATCAGGTCGACCACCACGCCGGCGGCCAGGTTGGCCGTATCGCGCTTCAGCGTCTGGTGCATGGCGGTGAAATGTTCGCGCAGGAACGCCACGTTGCCCTCGTCATTGAGTTGGAGCAGCGTTTCGCGGGCCAGCGCCTCGGGCGTGGCATCGTCCTGCAGCAGTTCGGGCACGACGAAACGTCCTGACAGAATATTAGGCAGGCCGACGTACGGCAGGTAGCCCTGCCGCTTCATGATCTGCGCTGTCAGCCAGGGCACCTTGTACGAAATGACCATTGGCTTCTTGTACAGCGCAGCTTCCAGCGTGGCCGTGCCGCTCGCCAGCAATACCACATCGGCGGCTTCCATGGCCAAATGTGACTGCCCATCCACAATCGTCAGATCGAGTTCGGAATGCTGTGCGTGCTGCCCGGCGATGATCTCACGCAGCGCCGGACTGGCCGCAGGCAGCACGAACGCCAGGTTGCCATCCATCCGGTGCATCCGGGCCATTGCCTCGAAGAATGTGGCGCCGAGATTCCGGACTTCCGACTGGCGGCTGCCCGGCAGCACCGCGACGATACGCTTGCCCGCCGGCAGGCCGAGCGTGGCGCGGGCGCCGGCGACGTCGGGAACCATGGGGATCACGTCGGCCAGCGGATGCCCGACATACGTCGCCGGAATGCCCGCCTTGGCGTAGATCTCGGGTTCGAACGGAAACAGGCAGAGGATATGGTCCACTGCGCGGGCGATCGTCCGGATGCGTCCGCCGCGCCAGGCCCAGATCGACGGGCTGACGAAGTGCACCACCGGAATGCCGGCGCGGCGCAACGGCACTTCGAGTCCGAAATTGAAATCTGGCGCGTCGACGCCGATGAAACACAGCGGTGGCTGGGCGATCAGTTGCTCGCGGATGGCCCGGCGCGTCGCGAGGATCTCGCGCAGCGAACCCAGGACTTCGACATAACCGTTGACCGACAGCGTGTCCATCGGCCAATGCGACACAAAGCCTTGCGCCATCATCCGGCGACCGCCGATGCCGGCATAGTTGACCGTCTCGCCCAGCCGGCTTTGCAGCCCGCCAAGCAGCAGCGACGCGAGCAGATCGCCCGATGCCTCGCCGGCGACCATGGCGATCGTGCCCCGCTTGTTCGTTTGCGCCATCCCGTCGACGGGAAGCGCGGCCTGCATCGCAACCTCAGCCATGTGCGGCCTGGATCAGCGAACGATGCCGCGCTGGGTAGCGGCCAGGAATTCCACGAACGACTTCAGCGGCGCGCCCGTTTCCGCATCGGTCTGGCCGAGCATCGTGGCAATTTCGTTGCGCGCGTCATCGAAGCTCAAATCCGACTTGTAGAGCAGCTTGTATGCCTGGCGCAGCGACGCAATTTGCGCGGCGTCAAAACCACGGCGGCGCAGCCCTTCCACGTTGATGCCGTGGGGGGTGGCCTTGTTGCCGTTCTTGTCGCTGGCCGCGATCACGAACGGCGGCACGTCCTGCACCAGCGCCGAAGCGCCGCCCAGCATGGCGTGCGCGCCGATCCGGACGAACTGGTGGACGCCGCTCATGCCGCCCAGGATCGCCCAGTCGCCCACTTCCACGTGCCCGGCGATCTGCGCGTTGCTGGAGAACACCGTGTGGTTGCCAACGCGGCAGTCATGGGCAATGTGCACATACGCCATGATCCAGTTGTCGTTGCCGAGACTGGTCACGCCGCGGTCCTGCACGGTACCGGTGTGGATCGTCGTGAATTCGCGGATGGTGTTGCGGTCGCCAATTTCAAGCCGGGTCGGCTCATTGGCGTACTTCATGTCCTGCGGCACGCCGCCCACCGAAGCATACGGTCCGATGCGGTTACCTTCGCCGATAGTCGTATAACCCTCGACCGTGGTATGCGAGCCAACCCGCGTGCCACTGCCGATGCGAACGTTCGGCCCGATGATCGAGAACGGGCCAACCTCGACGTCGCCAGCCAGTTCAGCCTTCGGATCGACCAGTGCGGAGGGGTGGATTTTCGTCATGCGTCGTGTCCTGTACTTGCGGTTGGGTCCCGAGACGGGGCAATCAGGCGTCGGCCTGCTTGACCGTGCACATCAGCTCGGCTTCGCAGGCAACTTCGCCGTCGACGGTGGCATTGGCCTTGAATTTCCAGATCCCGCGGATGTAGCGTTCCACGGTGACGTTCAGGTGCAGCTGGTCGCCCGGGTACACCACGCGCTTGAAGCGTGCGCCATCGATGCCGACGAAGTAGTACAGCGCCCCTTCCTTGCGCTCCATGTCCGCGCCAAACGTCAGCAGGCCGGCCGACTGGGCCAGCGCCTCGAGGATCATCACGCCGGGCATGACCGGCTGCTCCGGGAAATGGCCCATGAAGTACGGCTCGTTGATCGTCACGTTCTTCAGGGTCTTGATGCGCTTCTGCGGCTCGAACTCGAGCACCCGGTCGACCAGCAGGATCGGGTAGCGGTGCGGCAGCAGCTTCAGGATCTTGCGGATGTCGATATCGGAGGCTGTCATGATGATCTCTCTTCGTCTTGTTTGTTGCTATCGGACCCGGCCGGCGCGCCGCGCAGGCGGCGTTCCAGCTGCATTACTCGCTCGCGCAGCTTCGACAAGCCGCGCACGATGGCTGCATTGCGCTCCCATTCGCCATGCGACGTGAACGGGAACACGCTGGTGAAATGCCCACCGGGTTTTGTTATCGATTTGGTAATCGACGTGCCGCCGGACACCGTGGTCCGGTCGGCGATATTCAGATGGCCCGAAAAATTGGCCGCGCCGCCAATGACGCAGAACTTGCCAATCCGGGTGCTGCCCGACACCGCCGCCGTCCCGGCAATCACGGTATGCGCGCCCACATGGACGTTGTGCGCAATCTGTACCTGATTGTCGATCTTGCAGCCGTCCTCGATCACGGTGTCGGCCATGGCGCCGCGATCCACGCAGCTGTTGGCGCCGATCTCGACGTCATTGCCCAGCACCGCCCGTCCCACCTGCGGAATCTTGACGTACTCGACGCCGGCCGGGCCGATATCGGGTGCGAACCCGAAGCCATCGGCACCGATCACCGCCCCGCTGTGCAGGATGTTGCGCGCGCCCACCACGCAACGATGATAGACAGAAACGTTCGCGTAGATGAGCGTATCTTCGCCGATCTCCGCGCCTGCGCCGATAAAGGCATTTGCGAGGATGCGGACACGCTCGCCGAGCCGGGCACCCGCCTCGATCACGACATTCGGGCCGATGAAGCACGAAGCCGGCACGATGGCGTCAACCGCCACCGTGGCGCGGGCGTCGATGCCCACGCGCGGGTCAAGGTTGGCCTCGCGGTCGAACCGCTGCGCCACGCGTGCAAAGCAGACATACGGGTTGCGCGCCACCAGCCAGTTGCGCCCCTCGGCGTGGCCTTCGGCCCGGATGCGTTCCAGATCCGCAGGCGAAACGATGACGGCGCCGGCTTTCGAAGCCAGCGCCTGCGCCTGGTACAGCGGATTGGAGAGGAACGACAGATCGCCGGAACCGGCCTGGTCGAGCGGCGCCAGACCGCGCACGGGCAGGTCGGGATCACCCACAACCTGCGCGCCGTATTCGGTGGCGAGCTGACCCAGTGTGGGTGTCTGCATGGCGGTACTTCCTTGAAAAAACGAAAAACGGTGACTGCGCTGGGACGTGGCCGCGATTACTTCGCGCCGGCGTTCAGCGCCTTCATCACGTCATCCGTGATATCGATGCGCGGGTTCACGTAGACCGCTTCCTGCACGATCAGATCGTACTTGCGCTGCTCGGCCAGTTGACGGATCACGCGGTTGGCGCGCTCCAGCACCTGGGCCAGTTCCTCGTTGCGGCGCTGGTTCAGGTCCTCGCGGAACTCGCGCTGCTTGCGCTGGAACTCGCGGTCCAGGTCGGCCACCTCACGCTGTCGACGCTGGCGGTCCGCATCGGCCAGCACGGCAGTGTCCTTGTCCAGCTTGTCGGCCAGCCCCTTGATCTTCTGGGCCATGTCCTGCAGCTCGCGGTCACGCTTCGAGAACTCTTGCTCGAGCTTGACCTGGGCAACCTTGGCGGGCTGCGAATCACGCAGGATACGTTCCGAGTTCACCGCGGCAATGCGCGTTTCCTGAGCCATCGCCGGCGCTGCCGCGCTCAGGGCCACTGCGGCCAGAGCAGCCGCGCTCAGGGATTTCATCAGTGGAGTATGCAGTTTCATCAAACAAATCCTTGTGGGGATCAGAACGCGGTGCCGATCTGGAACTGGAACCGCTGGACCTTGTCCGTGTCGTCCTTCTTCAGCGGGAAGCCCATGCTGACCTTGAGCGGACCGATCGGCGACAGCCACGACAGGCCGAAACCGGTCGAATACTTCAGGTCGCTGAAAGTGATCGGTGCGCCTTCCTGATACACGTTACCAAAGTCGAAGAACGTGAACAGGCGCAGTGTACGGTCCACACCCGAGCCCGGCAGCGGGAACACGAATTCCACGTTACCGATCAGCTTCGAGGCGCCACCCACCGGGTTGCCGTTCTGGTCCTTCGGACCGAGCGTGCTGGTCTGGTAGCCCCGCACCGAACCGATACCGCCGGCGTAGAAGTACTTGAACACCGGGAACGGCGTATCGCCGTAGCCGTGACCATAGGCCACTTCACCGTTGAAGGCCAGCGTGAAGGCCTTCGACAGCGGGTAGAAATACTGTTGCTGGAAGCTGGCGCGATAGTACTGCGTATCACCGCCCGGCACGCCGATTTCGAGGTTGGCCTGCGTGTACGGGCCCTTGGTCGGGATCAGCGCGCTGTCGCGGCGGTCCCGCGCCCAGCCGATCGTGAACGGGAAGTTGTTGATCGGATCGCCGCTGTTCTTGCCGATCTTCTGCAGCCATGCCTGGTACTGGCTCGGCGTGTTGACCGACGTGTAGACCTGCGTGCGTTCGTAGCCGATACCGAAGAACACGGTATCGTTCTCCGAGAACGGCACGCCGAACTTGAAGCCGCCGCCGGCCGAGACGATCTTGTAGTCCTGGTCGCCCGTGTAGTACAGCGGGCGCGACGTACGATAGTAGATGTCGGTCGAGCGGCTGATCCCGTCCACCGTGAAGTACGGGTCGTACTGCGTCAGCGCAATGGTACGGAACGACTTGGCGGTGTTGACGTCCAGGCCGAGGCTGGTACCGGAGCCGAACACGTTGTCCTGGCGCAGGCCGGCCTGCAGCACGAGCTTGTCGGTCGACGAGAAGCCCAGGCCCAGGCTGATCTGGCCGGTCGGCTTCTCGGTCACGTTCACGTTCACGTCGACCTGGTCGGGCGCGCCGGCCACGTCCTCGGTCGTGATGTTGGTGTCCGTGAAGTAGCCGGTACGGTTGATACGCGCCTGCGACTGCTGCAGCTTCTCGCTGTCGAACCACGAGCTTTCCATCTGGCGCATTTCGCGGCGCACCACCTCGTCCCGCGTCTTGCTGTTGCCGACCACGTTCACGCGGCGCACATAGACGCGGCGGCCCGGATCGACCATCAGGGTCAGCGCCACTTCGCGCTTTTCCTTGTCGATCTGCGGCTGCGGGTTGATCGTGGTGAAAGCATAGCCGTAGGTGCCAAGCAGGTCCGTGATGGACTTGGTGCTGGCCGTCAGCTTTTCGGAGGAGAAAATGTCGCCCTTCTTGAGCTTGAGCAACTTCTCCATTTCCTCCTGCTTGCCGAGCAGTTCGCCGGCCAGGCGGATATCCGAAACCTTGAACTGTTCGCCCTCGCTGATATTCAGCGTCAGGTAGATGTCCTTCTTGTCCGGAGTGATCGACACCTGCGTCGATTCGATCTGGAATTCCAGATAACCGCGGTTCAGGTAGTACGAGCGCAGCGCCTCCAGATCAGCCGTGAGCTTCTGCTTCGAGTACAGGTCGTTCTTGGTGTACCACGACAGCCAGTTCGGCGTGGAAAGCTGCATTTCGTCGCGCAGCGTGCTTTCCTTGAACGCCTTGTTGCCGACGATATTGATCTGGCGGATCTTGGCGACCGGGCCCTCTTCCACGTTGAACACCACGGACACGCGGTTGCGGTCGACCGGGGTCACGGTGGTCTGGACATCGGCGGCGTAGTAGCCGCGCGCCACGTACTGGCGCTTGAGTTCCTGCTCGGCCTTGTCGATCAGCGCCTTGTCGTAATACCGCGCCTCGGCAACGCCAACGGCACGCAGCGAGCGGCGCAGCGTGTCCTTGTCGAATTCCTTGATGCCCACGAACTCCAGCTGGGAGATCGCCGGGCGTTCCTCCACCTGCACGACCAGCACGCCGTCCTCGGCGCGGATCTGCACGTCCTTGAAGAAACCGGTATTGTAGAGCGCACGGATGGCGTCCGCGCCCTTGTCGTCGGTGAAGGTCTCGCCGACGCGGACCGGCAGGTAGCCGAACACGGTGCCCGGCTCCACGCGCTGCAGGCCCTCAACGCGGATATCCCTGACCACGAACGGATCTGCGGCCCAGCCCGCCGGGCTCCACGCAGCAATAATGGCACTCGTCAGCAAGCCCAGCGAGATGCGCTTATTTCTGATCAAAGTCGATCCCCTCTTCCTCATCGATTTCATGCAGGGTATTGGCTCCAGTGCCGTTTCCAGTCAGGCCCGACAACGCCGGCACGACTGCTCTCTCCGGCGGGATAATGCCCCCCCGGAAAAACGGCTGCCCCGGCCGACTGGCGTTTCCGGCTGCGCGAAACTAGCCGCGCGCAAGAAACAGTCGGCTGACGTCATTGAATAAAGCGAGTGAAGTCAGGAGCAAGATGCAGGCGACGCCGACCTTCTGCAGCATCGCTTGCCAGTGGTCTGGTACAGGCTTGCCAGTCAAAAATTCCACGCAATAATACAGCAAATGCCCCCCATCCAGCACCGGAATGGGTAACAAATTCAGTACACCAAGGCTGACACTGACCAAGGCCAGGAAACTGATGAAAGGCTGCCAGCCCATGTTCGCGGCACGGCCGGCGTAGTCGGCCACGGTCAGCGGGCCGCTCAGATTCTGCAACGACGCCTGCCCGACCAGCATCTTGCCGAGCAGCTTCAATGACAGCGTGCTGGTGCTCCAGACCTGGTCCGCCGCGCGGGCCAGCGCCTGCGTCACCGGGTAACGTACCACCTCGGTCTGCACGGCCTGGTTCAGCGCCGCACCGAGCTTGCCAACGGTGGGCTCCGGCCCGCCTTCGGTGGCGGGCTTGCCTCCCGGGGCCGCATCGAGCTTCACGACCAGATCCGAGCGTTGCCCGCCCCGCTCGATGCCCAGCGTGACGTCCTGCCCGGGCCGGGCGCGCACGCCACGGATCAGCTCGCCGGCCTGGGTCAGCGGCTGGCCCTGCCAGGTGGCGATCGTGTCGCCAGCCTTCAGGCCCGCCCGCTGTGCAGCCGAATCCGGCACGATCTCGGTCACCTTGACCGGCCCGCCCTTGAGCGCCAGCCCCAGCGTGACGAGGGGGTCCTGCTCGGGATTGCCGCCCGTATCGGGCAGGCGGCCCAGCGACACCTCGCGCTCGGCACCATCGGCGCCGCGCACGCGCAGCACCGCCCGGGCATCGCCAAAACCTTGCGAGAAGACCGCCATGCGCAGGTCGTTCCACGACCTCACCGGCTCGGTCTCGCCATTGGCAGTCAGCGAGAGCACGCGGTCGCCGTCACGGACGCCGGCCTGGGCGGCCACGGTGCCCGCAGCCGGGGCGCCCAGCACCGGCACCGGCTCCTGCATGCCGCCGGCAAACAGTACCAGGTACAGCGCAATGGCCAGCGCGAAGTTGGCCAGCGGCCCTGCTGCCACGATCACGAATCGCTTGCCGACTGGCTGCCGGTTGAACGCACGCGGCAGTTCGGCTGCGTCGATCGGCGGATCGGTTGCCGGATCGCGCTCGCGTTCGTCGAGCATCTTGACGTATCCGCCGAGCGGAATCGCGGCGAGCGTCCACTCGGTCTTGTCCGGCCCCTTGCCAACCCAGCGTGCCAGCGGCCTGCCGAATCCGATCGAGAAGCGCAGCACCTTGACGCCGCAGGCGCGGGCGGCCAGGTAGTGCCCCATCTCATGGACGAAGATCAGGATACATAGGGCGACGATGAACGCGATTACAGTTTGCATGGCAAATCACCCTTCTCCAGATCCGGCCGGGCCGAGATCGATCAATGCGTAGCCAGAGTCTTCAGCAGTGCCTGTGCCGCCCGGCGCGCTTCGGCGTCGGCGGCAAGCACCCCTTCCAGCGTGTCGGCGGCGCCCTGCACGGGCTGTTCCAGCACGGCATCCACCACGCGCGCGATGTCGGTAAAACGGATAGCGCCTTCCAGGAAAGCCTCGACGGCCACCTCGTTGGCGGCATTGAGCACGGCAGGCGCCAGACCGCCTGCACGCAACGCCTCAAAGGCTAGCCCAAGGCAGGGAAAGCGCTCAAGGTCAGGATTCTCAAAATGCAGGCCGCCGGCCTGCGTCAGATCAAGGGCCGTGACACCCGAGTCGATCCGCTCGGGGTATGCCATGCCGTAGGCGATCGGCGTACGCATGTCAGGATTGCCGAGCTGCGCCAGCACCGAGCCGTCCGCGTACGCGACCATCGAGTGCACGATGCTTTGCGGATGGATCAGCACTTCGATCCGGTCCGCCGGCGCGCCGAACAGCCAATGGGCCTCGATCACTTCGAGCCCCTTGTTCATCATCGTGGCCGAATCGACCGAAATCTTGCGCCCCATCACCCACTTCGGGTGCGCGCAGGCCTGGTCGGGCGTGATGTCGTGGAGCGTGGACGGGTCGCGCGTGCGGAACGGGCCGCCCGAGGCGGTCAGCAGCACCTTGGACACGCCCATGCCATAGCGGGGATCGGTGGTCGGCAGGCACTGGAAAATGGCGTTGTGCTCGCTGTCGATCGGCAGCAGCGTGGCGCCGTGCTCGCGCACCGCGTCCATGAAAATGCCGCCCGACATGACCA
The DNA here is from genome assembly GCF_004217045.1 of Cupriavidus agavae. Taxonomy (GTDB): domain Bacteria; phylum Pseudomonadota; class Gammaproteobacteria; order Burkholderiales; family Burkholderiaceae; genus Cupriavidus; species Cupriavidus agavae. Next base: position 1,117,316 of record NZ_SGXM01000001.1, on the reverse strand, counting down.
GCGACTCCTTGTTCGCCAGCAGCACGCGCTTGCCGGCGCGGGCCGCGGCCAGCGACGAACGCAGCCCCGCCGCACCGACGATTGCCGCCATCACCGCATCGGTGCCGGCATCCGCGGCGATCGATTCGAGCGCTTCCGGACCATGCTCGACCTGGGTGGAGAGGCCCGCGCTGCGCAGCAGCGACTCCAGTTCGCGGGCCGCCTCGGGGGAGCCTACCACCGCGCGGGCCGGCCGGAACTCCCGGCAGGCCGCAGCCAGCTTTTCCACCTGACGATGGGCGCTGAGCGCGTGCACCGTGTAGCGGTCCGGATGGCGGCGCACCACGTCGAGTGTGCTCTCGCCAATCGAACCCGTGGCGCCCAGAATCGTAATGCGTTGCATAGAACCCGTGAAACTCAAAGTTTTGATCAGACCCACGTCAGCAGCAGTGCTGCCAGCGGAAATACCGGAATCAGCGCGTCGATGCGGTCCAGGACGCCGCCATGGCCCGGCAGCAGGCGGCTGCTGTCCTTCATGCCCACCTGCCGCTTGAGCAGCGACTCGAACAGGTCGCCCACCACGCTCGCGGCCACCAGCAGCGTGGTCAGCACGGCCAGCAGGCCGAGCCCGCCCTTGTCGGCGATCAGCGAATACCAGGTGGGCGCAAACGCGTGGCTGGCCGCCAGGCCCAGTGCCACTGCCATCGCCAGCAGCCAGCCGCCGATGGCCCCTTCCCAGGACTTGCCGGGACTGATGGTCGGCGCCAGCTTGCGGCGGCCGATTGCCTTGCCTACGAAATAGGCACCGATGTCGGCCGCCCAGACCAGCACGGCGGCCGTCAGCAGTACGCCAACGCCGGCAAACCGCAACCCCATCACGGCGTGGCCGAACGCCGGCAGCATGATCAGCCCGAGCACCGCGCCGAGCAGCGTGAAACCCGGTGTGGCCTTGCGCACGCCCCGTGCCAGCAGCACCAGCGCCACGCCCCACGCCACCAGCGACGCCTTGAGGAGCAGTTCGGTGGCGGGACCGTCAGCCGCCAGGAAGACGCCGAGCAGCACCGCCAGGCAGGCCAGCGCATAGACATACGGCCAGGGCCCGGCCAGTCCGATCAGGCGGCCGAACTCCCAGCCGGCCAGCGCCACGATCACCACGACGAGCACGCCGAGCGCGACCGGCGGCGCCAGGAACAGGATGGGCAGGATCAGCAGCAACAGGCATACGGCGGTGATGACGCGGGTAAGAAGCATGCGGTTGCGGTGTCCCGTGATGTGAAGTGGAGGTTCCGGCCAGGATCAGGCCGTGCCCGACAGCCCCGGCGCCACCAGTTGGGCGCTGGTCCTGCCGAAACGGCGCTCGCGCTGGCGGTACGAGGCGAAGGCCTTGTCGAGCTCGGCGGCGTCGAAATCGGGCCAGAAGGTATCGGTGAAATACAGCTCGGAATACGCGAGCTGCCAGAGCAGGAAATTGCTGATGCGCTGCTCGCCGCCGGTACGGATGAACAGGTCCGGCTCGGGCGCGTAGGCCATGGCCAGGTGCGGCGCCAGGATCGATTCGTCGATGGTGTCGGCGTCGAGCATCGGCGAGCGCGCCAGCATCTTGCGCATCGCCTGGAGCAAGTCCCAGCGCCCGCCGTAGTTGGCGGCGATCGTCACGGTCAGGCCGGTATTGGCCGCCGTGCGTGCCTCGGCATCCTTGATCAGTTGCTGGATGCGCGGGCTGAACCGGGCGAGATCTCCCACCACCCGCAGGCGGATGTTGTTCGCGTGCATCTTGACCACCTCGCGGCGCAGGGCGGTCATGAACAGGCGCATCAGGAAGGACACCTCGTCGGCCGGCCGGCGCCAGTTCTCGGAACTGAACGCGAACAGCGTCAGGAACTGCACGCCGCGCGAAGCACATGCCTGCACGATGTCGCGCACCGTATCGAGGCCGCGGGTATGCCCGGCCACGCGCGGCAGGTGACGCTGCGTCGCCCAGCGGCCGTTGCCATCCATGATGATGGCAACGTGGCGGGGCACATAGGTGGTATCGGGAACGCCGAGCGTCGAACTGATATGCTGCATGGATTCGCGGACGATGCGGAGCAATCCCGGCGCCCAGGCGCCGGGACGGCCTTACACCGTCATGATTTCCTTCTCTTTCTCGGTGACCAGCTTGTCGATCTCGCCGACATACTTGTCGGTCAGCTTCTGGACGTCGTCGACACCGCGGCGCTCGTCGTCTTCCGAGATCGTCTTGTCCTTGACCAGCTTCTTGAACTGCTCGTTGGCGTCGCGGCGCAGGTTGCGCACGGCCACCTTGGCACCCTCGGCCTCGCTCTTGACGACCTTGATCAGCTCCTTGCGGCGCTCTTCGGTCAGCGCGGGCATCGGCACGCGGATCACGTCGCCCATCGTGGCCGGGTTCAGGCCCAGGTCGGCGTCACGGATGGCCTTCTCGACGGCCTGGACCATCTTCTTTTCCCACGGCTGCACGGTGATGGTACGCGCATCGCCCAGGCCAACGTTGGCCACCTGGCTGATCGGCACCGGCGAGCCGTAGTAATCCACCTGCACGTGGTCCAGCAGGCCGGTATGGGCGCGGCCGGTACGAATCTTTGCCAGATCGGCCTTGAAGGCTTCGATCGACTTCTGCATCTTCTGCTCGGCGCTCTTCTTTGTGTCGGCGACGGTCATGTTTACCTCCGGAAAACAGCCAGACAGGATCCCGCCGGGCGGGATCGAAAATGAAACATTCTACTCTGAGGCCGGACCGAATCAGCATTCTGACGCGGTCCGATACACTTAAACGTGCACTAGCGTACCCTCGTCATCGCCCAGGATCACGCGCTTCAGGGCGCCCGGCTTGACGATGGAGAACACCTTGATCGGCAGCTTCTGGTCGCGGCAGAGCGCGAACGCGGTGGCGTCCATGACCTGCAGGTTGCGGGAGATGGCCTCGTCGAACGAGATCGTGGCATAGCGCGTGGCGCTGGGGTCCTTTTTGGGGTCGGCCGTGTAGACGCCGTCCACCTTGGTGGCCTTGAGCACGATCTCGGCGCCGATTTCCGAGCCACGCAGCGCGGCGGCGGTGTCGGTCGTGAAGAACGGGTTGCCGGTGCCGGCCGCGAAAATCACGACCTTGCCCTCTTCGAGCTGGCGGATGGCGCGCGGGCGGATATAAGGCTCGACCACCTGGTCCATGCGCAGCGCGGACTGCACACGGCCCTCGATGTTGGCGTGGCGCATGGCGTCCTGCAGGGCCAGCGCGTTCATCATCGTGGCCAGCATGCCCATGTAGTCGGCCGTGGCACGGTCCATGCCGGCGGCGCCGCCGGCGACACCGCGGAAGATGTTGCCGCCGCCGATGACCACGGCCACCTGGACGCCCAGCTTCACGATTTCGGCAATGTCATTGACCATGCCCTCGATGGTGGCGCGGTTGATGCCGAAGGCATCGTCGCCCATCAGGGCCTCACCGGAAAGTTTCAGAAGGACGCGCTTGTAGGCTGGCATGATCACCTCGGGCTGGTTCTCGATCGCTCGTTTGAACGGATGGATGGGCGCGGGCGGCACAAGGCATCTGCGCACCGGCCGCGCATGAATACGGAAAGCTGGACAACTGGATAGCCGGTTTTCGCCGTCATCTGCAGGCAACGTCCTGTAAAAGGGCTCGCCAGAGGCAGGTGACTGCGAAAACAGACTGCACGACACGCTTCGCGGCCGTACTTGTGCAGAGGGGCACCTCGCGGCGCCCCTCGGCATTATACGGTGGCGGCGCCGGCTCCCCACGGGGAGGTCCGGCCCGGCCACCCGGACATCAGGCCTTCTGGGCGGCAGCCACCTGGGCGGCCACTTCGGCGGCGAAGTCGTCCTGCTTCTTCTCGATGCCTTCGCCCACCACGTACAGCGTGAAACCCTTCACGTTGGTGTTGGCGGCCTTCAGCATCTGCTCGACGGTCTGCTTGTCGTTCTTCACGAACGTCTGGTTCAGCAGCGACACTTCCTTCAGGTACTTCTGCACCGAACCTTCGACCATCTTGGCAACGATCTCGGCCGGCTTGCCCGATTCGGCAGCCTTCTGCTCGGCGATGCTGCGCTCCTTGGCGATCAGCTCGGCGGGCACCTGCTCCGACGACAGCGACACCGGCTTCATGGCGGCCACGTGCATGGCCACGTCCTTGGCGGCCACTTCGTCGCCGTCGAACTCGACCATCACGCCGATACGGGTGCCGTGCAGGTACGAGGCCAGCTTGCCGCCGTTGGCGTAGCGCACGAAGCGGCGGATCGTCATGTTCTCGCCGATCTTGCCGATCAGGGCCGAGCGCACGGCGTCAACCGTCGAACCGTCCATTTCCAGGGCCGACAGGGCTGCCACGTCGGCCGGGTTCTGCTTGGCCACCAGTTCAGCCACCTTGGCGCCGAAGCCCAGGAAGTCGTCGTTCTTCGACACGAAGTCGGTTTCGCAGTTCAGTTCGACCAGGGCGCCCGTCGTGCCGTCGATGAACGTCGTGACGATGCCTTCGGCGGTCACGCGCGATGCGGCCTTGCTGGCCTTGTTGCCCAGCTTGACGCGCAGCAGTTCCTCGGCCTTGTCCAGGTCGCCACCGGCTTCCGTCAGGGCCTTCTTGCATTCCATCATCGGCGCGTCGGTCTTTGCGCGCAGTTCTGCAACCATGCTTGCGGTAATAGCCGCCATTTGTCACTCCTTGGTTGTTTGGCTCATCCGGGGCGAATCGTATCCGCGGCGGATGACAACTGAATCCGTTTGCAAAAAGGGGGCGCCAGAGTGCCCCCTTTTCTTGTTGCCGCAAGGCGGGCGCCGGCGGCCGGTGTATCCCGGCCTCAGGCGCCAGCGGGCAATCAGCCTTCCTGGACTTCGACGAACTCGTCGTCGCCGCGCACGGCTTCCACCACTTCCTGCACCGCGTTGGCACGGCCTTCCAGGATGGCGTCGGCCACGCCGCGCACGTACAGTGCGACAGCCTTGCTCGAATCGTCGTTACCCGGGATCACGTAGTCGATGCCTTCCGGGTTGTGGTTCGTGTCGACCACGCCGATCACGGGGATGCCCAGCTTGTTGGCTTCCGTCACGGCAATCTTGTGGTAGCCGACGTCCACCACGAAGATGGCGTCAGGCACGCCGCCCATGTCCTTGATGCCGCCGATGGACTTTTCCAGCTTTTCCATCTCGCGCTCGAACATCAGCGCTTCCTTCTTGCTCATGGTTTCCAGCGCGCCGGCTTCCTTGGCGGCTTCCATGTCCTTCAGGCGCTTGATCGAGATCTTGACGGTCTTGAAGTTCGTCAGCATGCCGCCGAGCCAGCGGGCGTCGACATAGGGCATGCCAGCGCGGCCGGCTTCCTCGGCCAGGATCTCGCGCGATTGACGCTTGGTACCCACGAAAAGCACGGTGCCGCGGTTTGCTGCCAGTTGGCGCACGTACTTCAGCGCGTCCTGGAACATCGGCAGGGTCTTTTCGAGGTTGATGATGTGGATCTTGTTGCGATGACCGAAGATGAAGGGGGCCATCTTCGGGTTCCAGAAGCGGGTCTGGTGGCCAAAGTGGCAACCGGCTTCCAGCATTTCGCGCATGGTCACGGACATGTGAGGTACTCCAAGAGGGTTGGTTTCTGAAGTCCGCCCCGACATTCCTGAAAAGGAACACCCCGGATGGGCGGACCAGCGATTTACTAAAAGTTTCATGACTGGCGGCGCCGTTTCCGGCCACTCGTCAAGTCAGCCCGCGATTGTAGCAACAAAGTGACGGTCCGCTCAAGCCCCCTGGATGTCCCCTTCCGCAACCCGATGCCACCGGCGCGGCACCCGATTGCTGCGCCCTGCCCTGCATTTCGCTGCTTTCCGACCTCGAAGGTGAGATAATCCCGATTTGCGAATATTTCTGGCGCAGCCTGTGGCTGGGTCATCACATTTCAGGCGAAGCAGCATGAGCATCCATATCAACACCGCCGAAGACATCGCCCAAATGCGCGTGGCTTGCCGCCTTGCCTCCGAAGTCCTCGACTACATCACGCCCCACGTCAAGCCCGGCGTCACCACCGGCGAACTCGACAAGCTCTGCCACGCCTATATGCGTGACGTACAAGGCACCGTCCCGGCACCGCTGAACTACGCGCCGCCGGGCTACCCGCCGTTCCCGGGCGCGATCTGCACCTCGGTCAACGACGTGATCTGCCACGGCATCCCCGGCGAGCGCGTGCTCAAGGCCGGCGACGTCGTGAACCTCGATATCACGGTCATAACCAAGGAAGGCTATTACGGCGACACGAGCCGCATGTTCGTGGTCGGCGAGGCATCGATTCTGGCGAAACGGCTATCCCAGATCACCTACGAATGCATGTGGAAGGGGATCCAGCAGGTGCGCAACGGCGCGCGCCTTGGTGACATCGGCCACGCGATCCAGGTCCATGCCGAAGGCGCCGGCTACAGCGTGGTGCGCGAATACTGCGGCCACGGCATCGGCAAGGTCTTCCATTCCGACCCGCAGATTCTCCACTACGGCCGCCCCGGCACCGGCATGGAGATCAAGACGGGCATGATCTTCACGGTGGAGCCCATGATCAACGCCGGCAAGCGCGATATCCGCACGATGCCGGACCAGTGGACTGTCAAGACGCGCGACCGCAGCCTGTCGGCCCAGTGGGAGCACACGGTGCTGGTGACCGAAACCGGCTTCGAGGTGCTGACGAAGTCCGAAGGCACGCCGCAGCCGCCGGCCTTCATCACGGAAACCGTCGCGGCCTGATCCGCGCGGACGCCAGGGCGCCCACCAAGGCGCCCTTTCTTCTTCCAGCCGTGCCCACGCCCATCCTCCCGCCACCCATGGACACCACGCCGGAACTGTTGCTCTGCCAGCGCATCCGCGACCGACTCAAGGCCGACAAGCAGGCCCTGTTCGCCGAGTTCGACGTCACCAACCAGGTTTCGCCGCTGGTTACCCGGCTGCGCCGCGCCGTCGATGCCGCGCTGGTCGAGGCCTGGACCGGCCTCGGACTGCCCGCCGATGCCGCGCTGGTGGCCGTGGGCGGCTACGGCCGTGGCGAGTTGTTCCCGTATTCGGATGTCGACGTCCTGTTGCTGCTGCGCGGCGAGCCCGATGCCGACACCGCCACGCGGCTCGAACGCTTCATCGGGCTGTGCTGGGACCTGGGCCTTGAGATCGGTTCGTCGGTGCGCACCGTGGATGACTGCATTCGCGAAGCCGCCGCCGACATCACGATCCGCACCGCGCTGCTCGAAGCCCGCCTGCTGACCGGCAGCAAGCCGTTGTTCCAGGCCATGCAGACGCGCTACCTGGCGGACATGGACGCCGGCGATTTCTTCCAGGCCAAGCTGCTCGAACTGCGCCAGCGGCACGCCAAGTACCAGGACACGCCCTACGCGCTGGAACCGAACTGCAAGGAAAGCCCGGGCGGGTTGCGCGACCTCCAGGTCATCCTGTGGATGACCAAGGCCGCCGGCCTGGGCGACAGCTGGAAAGAGCTGTTCGGGCGCGGCCTGCTGACCGAACGCGAATCGCAGGAACTGGCCCGCAACGAGCGCCTGCTGCGCACCATCCGGGCCCGCCTGCACCTGCTGGCCGGACGCCGCCAGGACGTGCTCGTCTTCGACCTGCAGACGGCGCTGGCCGAATCGTTCGGCTACCGGCAGACCACGGCCAAGCGCGCCAGCGAGCAGCTGATGCGCCGCTACTACTGGGCAGCCAAGGCCGTGACGCAGCTCAACAGCGTGTTGCTGCTCAATATCGAGGCGATGCTGTTCCCGAGCGAGTCCAAGGTCACGCGCGTGATCAACGACAGCTTTGTCGAGCGCCAGGGCATGCTGGAGATCACCAGCGACGACCTCTACGAGAAGAATCCGCACGCGATCCTGGAGACGTTCCTGCTGTACGAACGCACGCCGGGCGTGAAAGGTCTGTCGCCGCGCACGCTGCGCGGGCTCTACAACGCGCGCACGGTCATGGACGCCAGCTGGCGCAATGATCCCGAGAACCGCCGGCTGTTCCTGGCCATCGTGCAGGAGCCGCAGGGCATCACGCACGCACTGCGCCTGATGAACCAGACCAGCGTGCTCGGGCGCTACCTGATCAATTTCCGGCGCATCGTGGGCCAGATGCAGCACGACCTGTTCCACGTCTACACCGTGGATCAGCACATCCTGATGGTGGTGCGCAACATGCGCCGCTTCGCCATCGTCGAGCATACCCACGAGTTCCCGTTCTGCAGCCAGCTGATGGCCGGCTTCGAGCGGCCGTGGGTGCTCTGGGTGGCGGCGCTGTTCCACGACATCGCCAAGGGGCGCGGCGGCGACCACTCCAAGCTGGGTACGGTCGATGCACGCCGCTTCTGCAAGCAGCACGGCATTGCGCGCGAGGATGCCGACCTGATCGCCTGGCTCGTCGAGCACCACCTGACGATGAGCCACGTGGCACAGAAACAGGATCTGACCGACCCCGACGTGGTCAAGGCGTTTGCCCAGGTGGTAGGCAACGAGCGCTACCTGACCGCGCTGTACCTGCTGACCGTGGCCGATATCCGCGGCACCAGCCCCAAGGTCTGGAACGCGTGGAAGGGCAAGCTGCTCGAAGACCTGTACCGCATCACGCTGCGTGTGCTCGGCGGCGCCCGGCTCGATTCGCATTCGCTGTGGGCGCAGAAGCGCGACGACACGATCGCCCAGCTGCGCCTGAACGCGTTCGACCCCGATCTGGCGAAACCACTATGGAACAAGCTGGACATGTCGTTCTTCATGCGGCACGATGCGCGCGACATCGCCTGGCTCACCCGGCACCTGTTCAACAAGGTGAACAGCGCCGATCCGGTGGTCAAGGCCCGCGTGTCGCCAGCCGGCGAGGGGCTGCAGGTGGTGGTCTACGTCAAGGACCAGCCTGACCTGTTCGCCCGCATCTGCGGCTATTTCGAGCGCAAGGCGTTTTCGATCCAGGACGCCAAGATCGAGACCACGCGCGACGGCTATGCGCTGGACACGTTCCAGATCACCGACCCCGGCCTCGACGGTGGCTACCGCGACATCCTGGCACTGGTGGAACATGAACTGACCGAGCGCGTGCGGCTGGAATGCCCGCTGCCCGAAACCACCCAGGGCCGCCTGTCGCGCCAGTCGCGCAGCTTCCCGATCAAGCCGCGCGTGGATTTGCGTCCCGACGAGCGCGGCCAGTATTACCTGCTGTCGGTGTCCGCCAACGACCGCACCGGCCTGCTGTACGCCCTGGCCGGCGTGCTGGCCAAACACCGCGTGTCCGTGCATTCGGCGCGCATCAATACGCTCGGCGAACGCGTGGAAGACGTGTTCCTGGTCGATGGCTCACGCCTGACCGCCGACAACCGGCTGCAGATTCAGCTTGAACAGGATTTGCTCGACGCGCTGGACATCTGACTCCCGGATGTCCCGGCGCGCGAGCGTTTGGAACGATATGACCGATAGCAACACCCCTCCCCGCAAGACGCTGGGTATCAAGACCCCCGCCTCCACCTCGGATGCACCGCGCAAGGCCACGCGCCCGGTGCGGGTGTCCGACCTGAACCGCAAGCGCGTGCAGGACGTGGTCACCGGCATCAAGCAGGCGAAGGAGCGGGCGTCCGAGAAGAGCAAGCGCAAGGCACCGGCCGAGGGCGCGCCGCAACGCGCCGAGCGCACGGAGCGGCCCGCCCGCCCTGCCCGGCCGCGCCCGGCGGACGGCGAACGCGCCCCGCGCCGGTTTGGCGACGAGGATCGCGCCCAGCGTCCGCGCCGCTTCGACGACGACAATCGCAGCGAGCGTCCGCGCCGTTTCGAGGGTGAGAACCGCCCGGAGCGCCCGCGCCGGTTCGAAGGCGAGAACCGCCCGGAGCGTCCGCGTCGTTTCGAGGGCGAGAACCGCCCGGAGCGTCCGCGTCGTTTCGAAGGCGAGAACCGCCCGGAGCGGCTGCGCCGGTTCGAGGGTGAGAACCGCCCGGAGCGTCCGCGTCGGTTCGAGGGTGAGAACCGCCCGGAGCGCCCGCGTCGTTTCGAAGGTGAGAACCGCCCGGAGCGGCCGCGTCGTTTCGAAGGTGAGAACCGCCCGGAGCGTCCGCGTCGTTTCGAAGGTGAGAACCGCCCGGAGCGGCCGCGCCGGTTCGAGGGTGAGAACCGCCCGGAGCGGCCGCGTCGTTTCGAGGGTGAGAACCGCCCGGAGCGGCCGCGTCGTTTCGAGGGTGAGAACCGCCCGGAGCGTCCGCGTCGGTTCGAGGGTGAGAACCGTGGCGAGCGCCCGCGCCAGTTCGGCGATGACAACCTTGCCGAGCGCCCGCGCCGCTTTGGCGACGAGGCACGCGCCCCGCGCCGCGACGACGACGCGCCGCGCCGCGGTGTCGCGCCGGCGCGCCGGTTCAGCGATACCGCCGACCGCGCCCGCCCGGTCCGTGCCGAGCGCAGCGAGCGTCCCGCCTACGGCGACCGCCCGGCACGTCCTGCCGCGCCGGCCGCCGAGCCGCGTGAAGACGGCCTCGTGCGGCTGTCCAAGCGGATGTCGGAACTGGGCCTGTGCTCGCGCCGCGAGGCCGACGAATGGATTCCGCTCGGCTGGGTGCTGGTCGACGGCGAGCCCGTGACCGAACTCGGCACGCGCATCCGCCCCGACGCCACGATCGAAATCCGCCAGGAAGCCCGCTCGGAACAGGGCGAGCGCGTGACCGTGCTGCTGAACAAGCCGGTCGGCTACGTCTCCGGCCAGGCCGAGGACGGCTACGAGCCCGCCGCCGTGCTGTTCGCGCCGGAGAACCAGTGGGAGAACGACCCCACGCGCAAGCGCTTTGCCCCGTGGCAGCGCAAGAACCTGGCGCCGGCCGGCCGCCTCGACATCGACTCCACCGGCCTGCTGGTGCTGACGCAGGACGGCCGTATCGCCCGCGCGCTGATTGGCGACGATTCGAACGTGGAGAAGGAATATCTGGTGCGCGTGGTCTGGGAGTCGCCGGAAGGCCCCGTCGAGCGCGACATCAGCAAGGTGTTTCCGGAAGACCAACTGGAGCGTCTGCGCTTCGGCCTGTCGCTCGACGGCGTGGTGCTGAAACCCGCCAAGGTCAGCTGGCAGAACGAGGAACAACTGCGCTTCGTGCTGCGCGAAGGCCGCAAGCGCCAGATCCGCCGCATGTGCGAGCAGGTGGGACTGCGTGTGGTGGGACTGAAGCGCGTCCGCATGGGCCGCATCGCACTGGGCGACCTGCCGGTGGGGCAATGGCGGTTCTTGGGGGCGTTCGAGAAGTTTTGAGGGAGTTTGACTCCCTCAGTCTTTCTCCCCTCTCCCGCTCGCGGGAGAGGGGAGAAAACCAGCGAAGCGGAGACGCTTGACTCAATCGTCGTAGTTCGCCGGCAGCTCCGGGAACAAGATCTCGGTAAATCCGAACTTCGTGAAATCCTTGATCCGCATCGGGTACAGCATCCCGATCAAGTGGTCGCACTCGTGCTGCACCACGCGCGCATGAAAACCCTCCGCCACGCGCTCGATCCGGTTGCCCTGCATGTCGAAGCCGGTATAGCGCAGCGACGTGTGGCGCGGCACCACGCCACGCAGGCCCGGTACCGACAGGCAGCCTTCCCAGCCGTCCTCCATCTCGTCGGACAGCGGTTCGAGCACCGGGTTGATCAGCACGGTCTTGGGTACCGTGGGTGCGTCCGGGTAGCGCGGATTGCGGTCGAAGCCGAAGATCACCACCTGCAGGTCCACGCCGATCTGCGGCGCGGCCAGGCCGGCGCCGTTGGCGTGTTCCATGGTATCGAACATGTCGTCGACCAGCAGCCGCAGTTCGGGCGTATTGAACTGCGTCACCGGCCGGGCCTGCTGCAGCAGGCGGGCATCGCCCATCTTGAGGATTTCGCGAATCATTGTGCGTCTCCGCTGTTGTCGGCCAGCAGCTTGAGCATGCCGTCCTCGTCGAGTACCGGAACGTCCAGCGCCAGGGCCTTCTCCAGCTTGCTGCCCGCCTCGGCGCCCGCCACCACGTAATCTGTCTTCTTCGACACCGAGCCGGCCACCTTGGCGCCGGCCGCTTCGAGCTTTTCCTTGGCCTCCTCGCGCGACAGCGTCGGCAGCGTGCCGGTCAGCACGATCGTCTTGCCGGACAGCGGCAGCGGCGCCGCGCGGGCCGCAGGCTCCGATTCGGGCCAGTGTACGCCGGCGGCGCGCAACTGCTCGATCACCTCGACGTTGTGTGCCTCGGCCAGGAAGTTGGCGATCGACTGGGCCACCACCGGCCCCACGTCGTTGACTTCGAGCAGCGCGGCTTCATCGGCGGCCAGCAGGTTGTCGAGCTTGCCGAAGTGCTTCGCCAGATCCTTGGCGGTGGCCTCGCCCACGTGGCGGATGCCCAGCGCGAAGATGAAACGGTTCAGCGTGGTCTCGCGCGACTTGTCGATGGCCGCCACGATATTCGAGGCCGATTTGTCCGCCATGCGGTCCAGCGCCGCCAGCTTGGCCACGCCCAGCTTGTAGAGGTCCGCAGGCGTGCGCACGATGCCCTGGTCCACCAGTTGCTCCACTACCTTGTCGCCGAGCCCCTCGATGTCCATGGCGCGCCGCTGGGCGAAGTGCAGCAGCGCCTGCTTGCGTTGGGCGGCACAGATCAGGCCGCCGGTACAGCGCGCGATGACCTCGCCTTCGAGCTTTTCCACGTGCGAGCCGCAGACCGGGCACGCGGTGGGCATCACGAACGCCCGGGCATCGGCCGGACGGCGCTCCAGCACCACCGCCACCACCTCGGGAATCACGTCGCCGGCGCGGCGCACAATCACCGTATCGCCAATATGCACGTCCTTGCGCCGGATTTCGTCTTCGTTATGGAGCGTGGCGTTGGTCACGGTCACGCCGCCCACGAACACCGGCGCGAGCCGCGCCACGGGCGTGATCGCCCCGGTGCGGCCCACCTGGACCTCGATGTCCTCGACCGTCGTGGTCATTTCCTGCGCCGGGAACTTGTGCGCCAGCGCGAAGCGCGGCGCGCGCGAGACGAAGCCCAGTTGCTCCTGCTCGGGGATGGCGTTGACCTTGTAGACCACGCCGTCGATGTCATACGGCAACTGGTCGCGCCGCGCGCCGATATCGCGGTGGAACGACAGCAGCCCCTCCGCGCCCTTCACCACGCGGCGCTCCTCGCAGACCGGCAGGCCCAGCGCGGCAAAGCCGTCGAGCATCACGCCATGCGTGGGCGGCCGGTCGGCGCCCTGGAGTTCGCCCAGGCCGTAGGCGAAGAACGAAAGCGGCCTTTTGGCGGTAATACGAGGGTCGAGCTGGCGCAGGCTGCCGGCCGCCGCGTTGCGCGGATTGACGAAGGTCTTCTCCCCGGCCTCCGCCTGGCGGGCGTTGAGCTTGTCGAAATCGGCGCGGTACATGAACACCTCGCCGCGCACTTCGAGCACGGCGGGCGCCTGGCCGCGCAGCTTCAGCGGAATCGCCTTGATCGTGCGCACGTTGGCGGTCACGTCCTCGCCGGTTTCGCCGTCGCCACGCGTGGCGGCCTGCACGAGCTTGCCGTCCTCGTAGCGCAGCGACATCGCCAGCCCGTCGAACTTCAGTTCGCAGGAATACTCCACCGCGTTGTCCGCGGCGTCGGCCGCGCCGAACAGGTCATCCGCCGGCGCCGCCACGGCCGTCTTGCCGAGGCCCTGTGCGCAACGGCGGTCAAAGCTGACCACGTCGTCATCCTCGAAACCGTTGTTCAGCGACAGCATCGGCACCCGGTGGCGCACCGAATCGAACGCCGCGAGCGGCGCGCCGCCCACGCGCTGGGTGGGCGAATCGTCGGTCAGCAGGTCGGGATGCTCGGTTTCCAGCGCCTGGAGTTCGCTGAACAGTGCGTCGTAGTCCGCGTCGGGAATGGTCGGCGCGTCGAGCACGTAATACTGGTAGCTGTGGCGATCGAGTTCGTCGCGCAGCCACAGCACACGCTGGGCGGGCGTGGCGTCGGCCGGCAATGCAGCGGCCGGCGCGGGAGCCGAAGCCGGCGCGCCCGGGGTCTTGGCGGTCATGGTCGGCTCCGCTTACAGGCTGAACAGGCGCACGGCCACGGGAGACCCGGCTGGCATGCCGCGCGCTTCAAGCTTCTCGTACAGCTTTTCGAGCTGGTTGAAGATCGCCACGAACGACGCCTCGGTCAGCGGCCGCATGTTGTCGTCCACCAGTTGCGCGCCCATGCGCTGCGCCAGGCTGTAGCCGTATTCGCAGACCGTCTTGAACGGCTTGATCGATTGTGATGCCTGAGGCACATCCAGCAGCAGCGTGATCTGGCGGCCGGCGTTCAGCGTCAGGTCGTCGCGCAGGAAGTTGGTTTCGCCGAACTGGAGCGTGAACAGCGGCTTCTGCACGCCGTCCGCGCCCGGTTCATAGCGGATGAAGCGCGTGCCGTCGCGCGACAGCACCAGCCCGTCCTGGGTTGCCACGTTCTGCACGTAGGCGGCGGACCACGGCGCACCGTCGGAAATCACGTTGACGCCAAGCTGTACGTCCGCACCGGCGGCAAACCCGTCCAGTTCGCGGGCATTGGCCACGGTTTCGGTCATGTCGGGCAGTTCGGCCGAGGCGTCGAGCGCTTCGCCCAGTGCCTCCACGGCGTTGACGAACTCGGAGAATTCGAGCGCGTTGAGCGGACCGCTGCGGTTGGCCAGCTGCACGGCCACCTGCAGGTCTTCGTACTGGTGTCCGGCGGTAACCGGCTCCCAGGCGTTGGCCTCGGCACGCAGCCCCTCGATATGCACCTGCTTCGTGCCGGCCCGGCGCAGGCGGCCAGTCAGCGGCAGGATGCGGTCGCCAGAGGCCTTGCGCTCCAGGTGCATCGGCACGATGCAGTCGATCAGCGGGTCGATCACGGCTGGCGACGGCTGGCCGTCCATCACCGCGGGTTCGGGCGCGGCAGCGGCAGCGGCGGTCGCAGCGACAGCCACGGGCTCGGGTTCGGCTGCCACGGGCGCGGCCGTCGCATCGACCGGTTCCTCCTCCCGCGCGGCGGCTGCCACCGCCACTTCCTCGGCCACCACCTCGTCGGCATCGGCCGTGCGCGCCGCCGCATGGGCGGCGGCGGTCGCCGTGGCGACATCGCCCGGGCTGTCCGCCTCGTCATGCGGCAGGCCCCGGCCCGCCTCGCCGAGCGTCGGCTCGCGGCGCGCGATGTGTTCGGGTACGGTTTCCTTGAGCCTGGCCTGCGTTTCCGGGTGCGTGGTCTTGGTCACCACCGGCTCGCGCATCGGCGGCAGGTCGTCCTCGGGCATCAGCGGGCGCACGCGCCGCGCCTTGTGGATCTGCCAGCGGTTGTAGGCCACCAGCAGCAACAGCAATACAACACCCGCGATGATCAGTGCGTTCTGCAGTTCCATCTTAAGCGGCCTCCGCCATCGATACGGCTGCATCCATATCCACTGCCACGATCCGCGAGACGCCCTGCTCCTGCATCGTCACGCCGATCAGCTGGTGGGCCATCTCCATCGCAATCTTGTTGTGGGAAATAAACACGAACTGGGTCTTGTCTGACATGCGCGCCACCATGTTGGCGTAGCGCTCGGTATTGGCATCGTCGAGCGGCGCGTCCACCTCGTCCAGCAGGCAGAACGGCGCCGGGTTCAGCTGGAACATCGCAAACACCAGCGCAATCGCGGTCAGCGCCTTCTCGCCGCCGGACAGCAGGTGAATCGTCGAGTTCTTCTTGCCCGGGGGCTGGGCCATCACCTGCACGCCGGCATCGAGGATTTCCTCGCCGGTCATGATCAGGCGCGCCTGTCCGCCGCCGAACAGCGCCGGGAACAGTTCGCCAAAGTGATGGTTGACCTGGTCGAACGTGCCCTGCAGCAGCGCACGGGTTTCCTGGTCGATCTTGTTGATCGCGTCTTCGAGCGTGTTGATCGCGTCCAGCAGGTCGGCCGACTGCGCATCGAGGAAGGTCTTGCGCTCGCGCGCGGCGGCCAGTTCGTCGAGCGCGGCCATGTTGACCGGCCCGAGCCCGTTGATCAGGTTGTTCAGGCGCGTGACCTCGCCCTGCAGGTACGACGGCTTGAGGTCGCCCGTGAGCTTCTCGGCCAGCGCGGCCTCGTCCACCTCGGCCGTGGCCAGTTGCTCGGTGAACTGTTCCTGGTTCAGGCGCGCGGCCTGCTCCTTGAGCTGGCATTCGGTGATGCGGTCGCGCAGCGGTTGCAGGCTGCGCTCGGCGGCCAGGCGTTGTTCATCGAACTGGCGCAGTTGCGCGGACAGCGCGTCCAGCTCGATGCGCGCGGCTGACAGCTTCTGTTCCTTCTCGGCGCGGATTTCCAGCGCTTCCTGCAGCCCCGTGTTGGCGGTCTGCTGGTTGATCGTTTCCAGTTCGGCGCGCGCATTTTCTAAAGATTCTGCGATGCGCTCGCTCTGGTCGCCGGCCATCTGGATATTGCGGCGCAACTCGTCGATGCGGCCAGCCAGGTTGCGCTCGGCGAACACGGCTTCCTGGGCGGCGCGTTCGAGATCGCGCAGTTGCTGGCGGGCGGCGGTCAGCTTGGCGTCGAGCGCGTCGAAGGCCATCTGCTGGTCTTCGTGCGACGCCTGGAGTTCGGCCAGTTGGGTGTCGTGCTGCTCGAAGCTCGCTTCGGACTCGGCGCGGATTGCGCGCTGCTCGTCGATCTGGGCATCGATCTCGGTCAGTTCCTCGCGGATCTGGTTGCTGCGGGCCGAGAAGCGCTCCATGGCCTGCGACAGCTTGAGCACGTCCATCTGCAGCGCATGCACGCGGCGCGTGGCCTGCTCGGCACGGGCGCGGGCCTCGATCAACTGCGTGCTGGCGTGCGTGTAGGCGGTTTCGGCGCGGACCGACTGGGACTTTGCCTCGTCGGACAGCAGCATCTGCGCGCGCGACTGCTTCTGCAGGTTCTCGATCTCCTGCTCGCGGGCCAGCATGCCGGCCTGCTCGGAGTCGGCGGCGTAGATCTGGATGGCGTTGCGGCCCACCAGATGGCCCTCTGCCACCACGAACTGCGCGCCTTCGGGCAGCGTGTTGCGGGCGGCCAGTGCCTGCGACATGTCGCTGGCGGTGAACACATCGGCCAGCCAGTCCTGCATCACGGCGCGGATGCCGGGCTCGGTGATCTGCACCAGCGACATCAGCGGGCGCAGCCCGGCCGGTGCCTCCACCGGACGCGCGGCGGCCGGCGGCGTGTAGAACGCGAGCTTGGCTGGCGGCACGTCGCCCAGGAAACCCTTGACCCAGTCGAGGTTCGACACCTCCAGCGCGGCCAGCTTCTCGCGCAGCACCGATTCGAGCGCGTTTTCCCAGCCCGGCTCGATATGGACCTTCTTCCACAGACGTGGCAATTCGGCCAATCCATGGCGTTCCAGCCACGGTTGCACCTTGCCGTCGGTCTGCACGCTCTCCTGCAACTGGCGCAGCGCGGCCAGGCGGGCGTCGAGCGAAGCGATGGCGGCCGCTTCGCCCTGCACACGTTCCTGCGCGGCGCGGCGCTCGGCGTCGAGGCGCGGCACCGATTCCTCGGCATCGCCCAGCACGGCCTGCGCCTCTTCGAGCGTGGCCTCCTGCTCGGCGAGGTCCATGCGCAGTTCTTCGAGCCGTACCTCGTCGGGGCGGTCGAGTCCCTTTTCCTCGCCCTGCAGCCGCTCGCGGCGCTGTTCCAGTTGCTGCAGCATCTGGTTGGCGTTGCGCTGGTGGGCGGCTTCGAGCTTCAGCGCCTGCTCGGCCTGCATGATGCCGCTGCGCTGGTCGTTGAGGGTCTGCTGGGCGTCGCGCCACTGCGCTTCGAGCGTCGGCAGTTCGTCGCTCTTCTGCGCCACGGTGTCCTGCGACTCGATGGTACGGGCCTCGGCCAGCGCCAGGTCTTCCTCGGCCTGGGCGATGTCCTCGCCAGCCTGGTCGGCCTTGCCTTGCCACTGGTCACGCTGGGTGCTCAGCGCGGCGATCTGCGCCTGCAGCCGGTTGCGCGACTCCACCACGTAGCGGATCTCCGCTTCCAGCTTGCTGACTTCGGCATTGGCCTCGTACAGTGCGCCCTGCGCCACATGCATGCCGTCGGACGCCGCGTAGTGCGCCGCGCGCATCGTTTCGAGCTCGGCTTCCACGTGGCGCAACTGCGCGGTCTGGGCTTCGAGGTCGATCTGCGCCTGGTCGATGGCACGGGCGTGGCGCTCCTGCTCGGCCTGGGCTTCGCGCTTGCGCAGCAGCCACAGCAGGTGCTGCTTCTCCTCGCCTTCGGACTGCAACTGCTTGAAACGCTGGGCGACTTCGGCCTGGCCTTCGAGCTTTTCGAGGTTGGAACCGAGTTCGCGCAGGATGTCTTCCACGCGGGTCAGGTTCTCGCGCGTATCGCCGAGGCGGTTCTCGGTCTCGCGGCGGCGCTCCTTGTACTTGGACACCCCCGCGGCTTCCTCCAGGAAGATCCGCATGTCATCGGGCTTGGCCTCGATGATCCGCGAAATCATGCCCTGCCCGATGATCGCGTAGGCGCGCGGACCCAGGCCGGTGCCCAGGAAGATGTCCTGGATGTCCTTGCGGCGCACCGGCTGGTTGTTGATGTAATAGGACGAGGTGCCGTCGCGGGTCAGCACGCGCTTGACCGCCACCTCGGCGTACTGGCTCCACTGGCCGGCGGCGCGGCCCTCGGCGTTGTCGAACACCAGTTCCACGCTGGCCCGGCCCGCCTGCTTGCGCGCCGTGGAGCCGTTGAAGATCACGTCCTGCATGGATTCGCCACGCAGCTCCGACGCACGTGATTCGCCAAGCACCCAGCGCACCGCGTCGATGATGTTGGATTTACCGCAGCCGTTGGGACCGACGATGCCCACCAGTTGGCCGGGCACTTGGAAATTGGTGGGATCGACGAAGGACTTGAAGCCCGCCAGTTTGATCGAGGACAGTCGCACGGTTGTCGTGTGGTTTGGGCAAGACGGAAATTGGAATGCCGGGCCAACGCGGGAGACACAGCCAGACGTGACGTCTTCGCCGCAAACCACCCCCGGTGCCCGCTAGATTGGCGCTAATCATACCATCGCCAAACCCCCGACCCACCGCTTTATCGACCGTTGCGCACACCCCAACCGTCCCTGGTCGTGGTGGAAAAACCCCTTGCGGCTCCGGGACTTACCCGCCGGGTTGCAAGCTGTTTCGAGGCGCGGCGCGGGATTCGCGAAAATGTCACAGTCAGATTGGCAACTGAAACTTCCTAGGGTTAGTGCTAGTCTCCCGAAATGCCCGCGTGATCCCGGATGCCTTCGGGCAAGCGCACTTCCCGCCGCCTGTTCCGCCGCTGTCCTACCGCCCTCGCCGCACCAGCCTGGAGGTTCGAGCATGTCCGACTCGCAACCGGCGCCCGCGCCGGCTGAAATGCCATGGTCGCTGGCCGATATCGACTACGCGTCGATCGACATCGCCAGCGTCCGCGACAACCGCACGCTGTTCTACCTGCTGACGGCCGCTTCGTTCATCGAAAGCGGCTCCGACACCTACGCCAGCAACCTCGCCACCTACTACGATGATGTTCCCGACGCCGCCAAGTGGCTTTCCAATCACTGGGAATCGGAGGAACTGCAGCACGGGCTGGCGCTGCGCCGCTACGTGGCGCACGTCTGGCCCGAATTCGACTGGCAGCGCGGCTATGACCGCTTCTTCGCCGAGTACCGCCTCACGTGCTCGCTCGACAACTTCGAGCGGTCGCAGGCACTGGAAATGGCGGCCCGATGCGTGGTGGAGACCGGCACCGCCACGTACTACCGGGCGCTGGAGCAGGCCACCGACGAGCCGGTGCTGCGCGACCTGACGCGCCGCATCGCCAACGACGAGGTGCGCCACTACAAGCACTTCTTCCGCTATTTCAATACCCTGAGCGGGCAGGAACGGCTGGGCCGGGGCAAGGTCTTCATCGCGCTGGCCCGCCGGCTGCTGGAAATCAAGAACGAGGATGCCGAGATCGCGCTGCGCAACGTGCTGCGGATCGAGCAGGACCGCGAGGACATTCCGGACCGCGAGGTGCGCGCGCTGAATTCGCGCTGCAGCGCCGTGGTGCGGCGGCATCTGCCACTGGAAATGACCGTGCGGATGCTGCTGCGGCCGCTGCACCTGCACGCCCGGCTCGAAGACTTCGTGCGCCGCCCGATCGTGGCCATGGTGTCGCGCGTGATGCTGTATTGAGGCAGCGGCGGCGCCGGAGCGCCATGCAGCGCACACCTCACGCACCCGCAGCGCAGGCGGACGGCATTCCCCGGGCGGCATTCCTCTATAATGCTGCGTTTCCACCGCCCCACTGCCTGCCACCGTGAATCCGCGCCTCGACCTGCTCCAGACCTATCCATTCGAGAAACTGCGCGTGCTGGTGGCCGATGTGAAACCCGCCGACAAGCCGGCGATCAGTTTCGGCATTGGCGAGCCCCGGCATCCGACCCCGCAGTTCATCAAGGACGCGATGACGGCCTCGCTGTCGGGCCTGGCGGTCTACCCGGCCACGGCCGGCACCGAGGCGCTGCGCCAGACCATCGCCAGTTGGCTGGAGCGCCGTTACGGGCTGCCCCGGGTAGACGCCGCCACCGAGGTGCTGCCGGTCAGCGGATCGCGCGAGGCGCTGTTCGCCTTCGCCCAGACCGTGATCGACGCCAGCCGGCCTGATCCGCTGGTGGTGTGCCCCAACCCGTTCTACCAGATCTATGAAGGCGCGGCCCTGCTGGCCGGCGCCCGCCCGGTGTTCGCCAACAGCGACCCGGCACGCAATTTCGCGCCCGATTTTGCCCAGATTGGCGACGACGAGTGGCCGAAGGTGCAATTGCTCTACGTCTGCTCGCCGGGCAATCCCACGGGCGCGGTGCTGTCGCTGGACGACTGGAAGCATCTGTTCGCGCTGTCCGACCGTTACGGCTTCGTGATCGCCTCGGACGAGTGCTACTCCGAGATCTATTTCGACGAGGCCAACCCGCCGCTGGGCGCGCTGGAGGCGGCCCGCAAGCTGGGACGCGGCTTCGAGCGGCTGGTGATGTTCTCAAGCCTGTCCAAGCGCTCGAACGTGCCGGGCCTGCGCTCGGGCTTCGTGGCCGGCGACGCCGCCATCCTCAGGAAATTCCTGCTGTACCGTACCTACCACGGCGCGGCGCTGAACCCGGCCGTGCAGGCCGCCAGCGTGGCCGCGTGGGACGACGAGGCGCACGTGCGCGAGAATCGCGCCGCCTACGTGCAGAAGTTCGCCGAAGTCACGCCGCTGCTCGCCGAGGTCATGGACGTGGCGCTGCCGGACGCGGCGTTCTACCTCTGGGCCGATGTCTCGCGCACCGGCCTGACCGATACCGAATTCGCCGTGCGGCTGCTGGCCGAACAGAACGTGGCCGTGCTGCCGGGCAGCTACCTGGCACGCGATGCGCACGGCGCGAACCCGGGCCGGAACCGGGTGCGCATGGCACTGGTGGCCACGCCCGACGAATGTGTCGAGGGCGCGCGCCGGATCGTCGCATTCTGCAAGTCGCTGGCCTGAGCCGGCGCCAACGTTTACCGCTTCACCGATCGAACGCCCCGGCGCCGGGGCCCAGCTTCCGGCGCCGCCTCCCTTTCGCAAATCTCACCGAGAAAGAACCATCATGACGCAAGCTCTGCAAGCCCTGATCGACCAGGCCTGGGAAGACCGCACCAGCCTGAGCCCCAAGTCCGCCCCGACCGACATCCGCGAAGGCGTGGCCAACGTGATCTCGCAGCTCGACGCCGGCACGCTGCGCGTGGCCGAGAAGCAAGGCAGCGAGTGGATCGTCAACCAGTGGGTCAAGAAGGCCGTGCTGCTGTCGTTCCGCCTCGAAGACAACGCGCCGATGAGCGCCGGCGGCTTCGCCCAGTTCTACGACAAGGTGCCGACCAAGTTCGCCAACTGGTCGCAGGAAGACTTCGCCCGCGCCGGGTTCCGCGTGGTGCCGCCGGCCGTGGCGCGCCGTGGCTCGTTCATCGCAAAGAATGCCGTGCTGATGCCGTCGTACGTGAACATCGGCGCCTATGTGGATGAAGGCACGATGGTCGACACCTGGGCCACCGTGGGTTCGTGCGCCCAGATCGGCAAGAACGTCCACCTGTCGGGCGGCGTGGGCATTGGCGGCGTGCTGGAGCCGCTGCAGGCCAACCCGGTCATCATCGAGGACAACTGCTTCATCGGCGCGCGTTCGGAAGTGGTGGAAGGCGTGATCGTCGAGGAAAACTCGGTGATCTCGATGGGTGTGTACCTGGGCCAGTCGACCAAGATCTATGACCGCGAAACCGGCGAGATCCACTATGGCCGCGTGCCGGCCGGTTCGGTCGTGGTGGCCGGCAACCTGCCGTCCAAGGATGGCAAGTACAGCCTGTACTGCGCCGTGATCGTCAAGAAGGTGGACGCGCAGACCCGCGCCAAGACCAGCCTGAACGACCTGCTGCGCGGCGACTGATCGCCTTCCAGCCCGTTGTACGAGCCGCCGGCCCTGGCCGGCGGCGCCGCCAGCCCCGCCGATGCCATCCCTCCGCAAGCGACTCATGGCCCTCGACCCCGCCACCGTCAGCACCGTGCTCTCCCTGCTCCCCACCATTCTCGAACAGGCCAACAAGACCATCGACCGGTTCAAGAAGGGCAAGCGCAAGGACGGCGCCCCGGCTGAATCCGCCGAGGGGGCCGAGCCGCGCGACCCCGCCGCCCGCATCGCCGAGCTGGAAGCCGCGGCCATGCAGCAGGCCGAAGCCGTCAAGATGCTGGCCGAGCAGCACGCCATCACGATCGAGGCGCTGCGCCGCGAGGCCGCTCGGCTGGACCGCCGCCTGCGCCTGATGACCGGCGTGGCCATGGCCGGCGTGGCGCTGGGCCTGGGCTCGCTCGTCATCGCCCTCAACCTGCTGTTCCGTTGATCCCCGACATCATGACCGTCCTGCTCTACGGCATTCCGAACTGCGACACCGTCAAGAAGGCCCGCACGTGGCTGGATGCGAACGGCGTCGCGTTCACGTTCCACGATTTCAAGAAGCAAGGCGTTGACGAAAAGATGCTGCGCGCCTGGCTCAGGCACGTGCCGCTGGCCACGCTGCTGAACAAGAAAGGCACCACGTACCGTGCGCTGTCCGACGCCGACAAGGCGCGCGCCGAGAGCGAAGCCGGCGCCATCGCCTTGATGCAGGCCAGCCCGTCGCTGATCAAGCGCCCCGTGCTGGACCGCGACGGCCAGGTCAGCGTGGGGTTTTCCGCTGACAACTACGCCTCGCTGTTTTAAAGAATCTACGATTTCCGCAACGCCCTGCCTGCCCTGCCCATGAATCCGACCCTTGCCCTGACCGAAGACCTGATGCGCCGCCGCTCGGTCACCCCCGCCGACGAAGGCTGCCAGGCCGTGCTCGAAGCGCGCCTGAAGGCGCTTGGCTTCACCTGCGAGAACCTCGTCAGCGGCCCGGACTCGTTCCGCGTGACCAACCTCTGGGCGGTGAAGCGCGGCACGCAAGGCACGGCGGGCAAGCTGCTGGCCTTCGCCGGCCACACCGACGTGGTGCCCACCGGCCCGGTCGAGCAATGGTCGTCGGACCCGTTCGAGCCCACCCACCGCGACGGCAAGCTCTACGGCCGGGGCGCGGCCGACATGAAGACGTCGATCGCCGGCTTTGTCGTGGCCTGCGAGGAATTCGTCGCCAGGCATCCCGATCACGCGGGCTCGATCGCGTTCCTGATCACCAGCGACGAGGAAGGCCCGGCGCACGACGGCACGGTCAAGGTGGTGGAGGCGCTGAAGGCCCGTGGCGAACGCCTGGACTACTGCGTGATCGGCGAGCCGACCTCGGTCGACACGCTCGGCGACATGGTCAAGAACGGCCGCCGGGGCTCGCTGTCGGGCAAGCTGACCGTCAAGGGCGTGCAGGGCCATATCGCCTACCCGCACCTGGCACGCAACCCGATCCACCAGGCCGCGCCGGCACTGACCGCGCTGGTAGCCGAGACGTGGGACCAGGGCAACGAGTATTTCCCGCCCACCACGTGGCAGATGTCGAACATCCATGCCGGCACGGGCGCCACGAACGTGATTCCGGGCCATGTGACGATCGATTTCAACTTCCGTTTCTCGACGGCCAGCACGCCGGAAGGGCTGAAGTCGCGCGTGCATGCCATTCTCGACCAGCACGGCCTGGAGTACACGCTCGACTGGACACTGGGCGGCGAGCCGTTCCTGACGCCGCGCGGCGACCTGTCCGACGCGCTGTCGGCGGCGATCGCGGCCGAGATGGGTGTGACCACCGAACTGTCGACCACGGGCGGCACCTCGGATGGCCGCTTCATCGCCAAGATCTGCCCGCAGGTCATCGAGTTCGGGCCGCCCAACGCCAGCATCCACAAGATCGACGAGCACGTGGAAGTGCGCTTCATCGAGCCGCTCAAGAACGTCTACCGCGGCGTGCTGGAACGTCTCATCGCCTGAGCGCCTGAGCGCCCGGCCCCGCTTGCCCGCTACGCCTCACCCCTGACAATACGCTGACATCCATGGCAACCACCTCTCCCCTGCAAACCGTGCGCGACCTGCTGCGCCTGGCCGTTTCGCGCTTCACGGCCGCGCGGTTGTCGTTCGGCCACGGCAGCGCCAATGCCTACGATGAAGCAGCCTACCTGGTGCTGCACACGCTGAACCTGCCGCTGGACACGCTCGACCCGTTCCTCGACGCCCGCCTGCTGCCCGAGGAAGTGGACGCCGTGCTCAAGGTCATCGAGCGCCGCGTCACCGAGCGCGTGCCCGCTGCCTACATCACGCACGAGGCGTTCATGCACGGCCTGCGCTTCTACGTGGATTCGCGCGTGATCGTGCCGCGCAGCTTCGTGGGCGAACTGCTGCACGACGGCCTGGAGCCGTGGATCGGCGACATCGGGCAGATTGGTCCGGTGCTGGAACTGTGCACCGGCTCGGGCTGCCTGCCGATCATCGCCGCCCACGTCTGGCCCAACGCCCGCATCGACGCGGTGGACATCTCGCCCGACGCGCTGGCCGTGGCCCGCCGCAACGTGGCCGACTACAAGATGGAAGACCGCATCGCGCTGTTCGAGGGCGACCTGTACGGCCCGCTGCCGTCCGGCGCCACCTACGACGTGATCCTGACCAACCCGCCGTACGTCAACGAACAGTCGATGCGCGAACTGCCGGCCGAGTACCAGGCCGAGCCCCGCATCGCGCTGGCTGGTGGCGACGACGGCATGGACATCGTCCGCCGCATCGTGGCCGGCGCAAAGAAACGCCTGAACCCGGGCGGCGTACTGGTGGTGGAGATCGGCAACGAACGCCGCTACGTCGAGGCCGCCTTCCCTGACCTCGACATCGTCTGGCTCTCGGTCAGCGCGGGGGACGACCAGGTGTTCCTGGTGACTTACGAGGCACTGCCGGAGTAAGCGCACGGGGCGGGCTGGCGCCCGCCTAAAATTTTGTGTGGCGAATGGGCCTGCGATATAAAAAAGGTTCGCGTGGCGCAAATTTGGTCGGCAGAATGCAAGGCAAGTGAGCTTTCGGAAGCACTCCCTTAAAAAAAGTATGCCTTGAGGGCTCAAAATATAAAAAAAGTTCGATTGGTGAAAAAAAGGTTGCGCCCCTTAAATCACATTCGATAGTTGCCATGCATAACATGCGTCTGGTTGGATACGCCTGGATTCGGAACACGCTGAAACTAGAGGCATTTCCCGTGCAGCCGGAAGCACGTGCCGGTGCCACGACGCGCATTCTCGCCACGGGCGACGCCCTGCTGTTCCCTCGCAAGGTTGCCCCGCCGGACGACGGCGACTTGCTGGATCATCTGCTGTTCGCCCTCAAGCATGAAGGTGTCAACCTCGCCATTCTTGCGTTGGCGTTGCCGCAGGTCACGCAGGCCGACATCCAGCAGTCTGTCGACGCTCAGCCATCCAGCCGGTACGGGCGCCTGGCAGCGTGGCTCTGGGAACATTTCACTGGCGCGGAACTGACGCCACGCCTGCCGGAGAAGGTGCCCTACGTCAGCCTGTTCGATCCGGCCCGCTACTACACGGCTGAACCGGGCCAACTGCACCCGCGCTGGCGCGTGCGTTTCAACGGCCTCGGCTCGCTGGACCAATGCGTGACCGTGAGAAGAACCGACGCAATCCAGGCAGTGCTGGACATGGACGTATTCGGCCGCATGGACGCGTTCATTGCCACCGTCGGCAAGGACATCCTGGACCGGGCGCTGAGCTGGGCCTATCTCAGCGAGACCGAAAGCTCGTTCGAGATCGAACGCGAACGGCCCACGCAGGACAAGTCCGAGCGCTTTGTCCGCCTGCTGGAGCGCGCCCATGATGGTCGTCCGCTCGACGAAAGCTATCTGACCGAGCTTCAGAACGACATCATCACGAACCCGTACGACCGGGCCGTGCAGTACCGGATCCAGCAGAACTGGCTGCGGCGCGGCGGGCGGGGCGCGGCCTCGGTGACCTACGTGCCACCGGCGCCGGACGACGTACCGGCCCTGATGGCTGGGCTGGAAGCCTTCGCCAACCAGCCGCCGCGCAGCCTCGACCCGCTGATCGTGGCCAGCATCGTGTCGTTCTGGTTCGTCTTCATCCATCCGTTCATGGACGGCAACGGCCGCCTGTCGCGCTTCCTGATCCATCATGCGCTGTGCCGCTCGGGCAAGATGGCGCGGGGTTTCCTGCTTCCGGTATCGGTAGCGATCAAGCGGCACGAGGCTGACTATCTCGCCGCGCTGGAGAGCTTCTCCAGGCCGGCTCGCGCTCTGTGGCGTGTCTGGGCCGTCAGTGATGTCGATTTCGACTGCAAGTCCACAGCCGGCAGCACGCCCTACCGCTACTGGGATGCCACCGAGTGCGTCGCATTTGGCGTCAGGATGGTCCGGGAGGCGCTGGAGCACGATCTCCAGGCGGAAACCGAGTTTCTCCTCGGTTATGACGAGGTAGTCAGCCGGGTCGAAGCGGAGTTCGACATTCGCAACAACGACCTGGCCACGCTTGTTTCGAGCTGTTTCCGCGAGAAAGGCCGGGTGTCGAATCGCTGGCGCAAGCAGATGGCGCAGCGGGTTCAGCCCGAAGCGTTCGACGCCATCGAGGCGGCCGTTGCCGAAGTTTTCTTCCCGGAAGGACTGCCGGCCGCCTGACGGCGCCCCCTTCAGCCGGAATTCGCGTCATGGGGCATAATCCGCACCCGTAGGTATCCCCGCGATGCCTGCACCCCACAAAAACGCCCCTCGCCCCAAGGCGCCATGACGACCACACTCAAAATCAATGGCCAAGTCCATCAGGTGGACCTGTCGCCCGACACGCCCCTTCTCTGGACCCTGCGCGACAACCTCGGCTTCACCGGCACCAAGTTCGGCTGCGGCATGGCGCTGTGCGGCGCCTGCACGGTCCACGTTGACGGGCAGCCCACTCGCTCGTGCGTGACGCCGATCTCGGCAGTGGGTGGCAAGCCGGTGAACACGATCGAATCGATGGCGTCCGACCGCGTCGGCAAGGCCGTGCAGGATGCGTGGGTCGAGCTGGGCGTGGCGCAATGCGGCTACTGCCAGGCTGGCCAGATCATGGCAGCCACGGCGCTGCTCAAGGCCACGCCGAAGCCGACCGAACAGCAGGTGATTGCCGCGATGAGCGGCAATATCTGCCGCTGCGGCACGTATCAGCGCATCAACGCCGCCATCCTGCAGGCGTCGGCCACGCTGGCCGGCACCCGCAAGCCGGCGGCCAGGTCGGGAGCCCAGGCATGACGCGCACCGATCTCGCTCCGCTGGAACAACCCACGCGCCGCCGCTTCCTGCAGGCGGGCGCCGCGCTGGCGCTGTCGGTGCAACTGGGTGGCCTGGTCTCGAAGGCCGAGGCTGCTGCGCCGGGCAAGTTTGGCGCCGATTCGATGCCCGGTGGCGTGGTGGACAATCCGCTCGTGTTCGTCTCGATCGGCCAGGACGGCATCGTCACGATCGTCGCGCACCGCGCCGAGATGGGTACCGGGGTCCGGACCAGCCTGCCGATGGTGGTGGCCGACGAGATGGAAGCCGACTGGAGCCGCGTGCGGATCGTCCAGGCCGACGCCAACGAGACGCGCTACGGCAGCCAGAACGTCGATGGCTCGCGCAGCATGCGGCATTTCATGATGCCGATGCGCCGGGTGGGCGCTTCGGCGCGCCAGATGCTCGAAGCCGCGGCCGCCGCGCAATGGTCGGTCCCGGTGGCCGAAGTGCGCGCGCAGAACCATGAGGTCGTGCACACGCCCACGGGCCGCAAGCTCGGCTATGGCGAACTGGCGGGCGCCGCGATGCGCCAGCCGGTGCCGGCGGCGGAGCAACTGCGGCTCAAGCAGCCCGAGGCGTTCCGCTACATCGGCAAGGGCCGCATCATGCCGACGGACAGCCGCGACATCGCCGAGGGCAAAGCCACCTACGGCATCGACGTGCGCCTGCCGGGCATGGTCTACGCCGTGATCGCCCGCCCGCCGGTGTTTGGCGGCAAGCTGCGCCGCGTGGACAGCGCAGACACCCTCAAGGTGCCCGGCGTGTTGCGCGTGGTGGAGCTCAAAGGCTTCGACGGCCCGCCGCTGTTCAACCCCGTGGGCGGCGTGGCCGTGGTGGCCAGCAACACCTGGGCGGCGATGCAGGGCCGCGCGGCGCTGAAGCTCGAATGGGACGATGGCGCGAACGGCGCCTACGATTCGGCCACCTTCCGCACCACGCTGGAAACCGCCGCGCGCCGTCCGGGCACGGCCATGCGCAACGACGGCGACGCCCTGGGCGCGCTGGCCGCCGCGCCGGCCGGACAGAAGCTCTCCGCCGAATACTACGTGCCGCACCTGGCCCACGCCTCGATGGAGACGCCCGTCGCCACGGCCCGCTTCGTCGATGGCAAGTGCGAGATCTGGGCGCCGTCGCAGGCGCCGCAGGGCGCGCTGGAGGCCGTGGCCAAGCATGTCGGCCTGGCCCCGAAGGACGTCACGGTACACCTGACGCTGCTGGGCGGCGGCTTTGGCCGCAAGTCCATGGCGGATTTCATCTGCGAGGCCGCGCTGGTCTCGAAGGCCATCGGCGGCACGCCGGTCAAGCTGCAGTGGACACGCGACGACGATATCCACCACGACTACTTCCACACGGTCTCGGTCGAGCATATGGAAGCGGCACTCGGCGCGGGCGGCAAACCCAGCGCGTGGCTGCACCGTACGGCGGCGCCCACCATCAAGTCGACGTTCGCCGTGGGCGCAATGGGCCAGGCCGATTTCGAAGCTGGCATGACCGCGATCAACGTGCCGTTCGGGATTCCGGGCATTCGGCTGGAGTCGGCCGATGTGCCGGCGCACACGCGCATCGGCTGGTTCCGCTCGGTCTCGAACATTCCCCACGCGTTCGCGGTACAGAGCTTCGTGGCCGAACTGGCGCACAAGGCGGGGCGCGATCCGAAGGACTACCTGCTGGAACTGATCGGGCCGGCGCGCCGGATCGATCCGACCACGCTGTCGGACAAGTGGAACTACACCGAATCGCCCGACGTGTACCCGCTCGACACCGGCCGCATGCGCGCCGTGATCGAGGAAGCCGCGCGCCGGGCACGCTGGGGCCGCAAGCTGCCCAAGGGCCACGGGCTCGGCATTGCCGTGGCGTACAGCTTCGTGACCTATGTGGCGACCGTGGTCGAGGTGGCAGTCGATGCCAAGGGCCAGGTGACGATTCCGCGCGTGGACATGGCCATCGACTGCGGCCCGCAGGTCAATCCGGAGCGTATCCGCTCGCAGGTGGAAGGCGGCTGCGTGATGGGCCTGAGCCTGGCGATGCTGGGCGAGATCACGTTCCAGGACGGCCGCGTGCAGCAGAGCAACTTCCACGACTTCGAGGTGCTGCGCTCGCATATGGCACCGCGGGCCATCCATACCTGGATGGTGGGCGGCAGCTTTGACGTGCCGCCCGGCGGCGTGGGCGAGCCGCCGGTGCCCCCGGTGGCGCCGGCGCTGTGCAATGCGATCTTCGCCGCCACCGGCAAGCGCATCCGCTCGCTGCCGATCCGCGACCAGTTGGCCGGCAAGGCGAAGACCGTCTGACATAGCCGTTTCGCCAGAATCAGTCGTCCAATGAAAAGCGCGCCGTGAGCGATCACGGCGCGCTTTTTTACTGCCTGCTTCCTACGCGCGAGGCCGGAACCCCGCGCGAACCGTTCTTCCGATCGGTCAGTTCGGACCCACCGAATAGATCGTCCCGTTCGACGACACCTGGTAGTAATCCGCCCCCACGCCCACCCAGTGGTGGCCCTTGCGCGGCGCAGGCAGGTTGTAGTCCTTGTACTTGTCGATCACGTACTGGCGATCGCGGAACTCGGCCGGCAGGCGGTCACCCTTCTGCCAGGTCTTCGGCGAGTACGGCGACTGGGCGCCCATCGGAGCCATGGCACCCTGCGAGCCGGGACGGCCCTGCATGCCCTGCATCCCCTGCCCCTGCATGCCCTGTCCTTGCATGCCCTGTCCTTGCATGCCTTGCCCCTGCATGCCCTGCGGCGCGCGGCCACCCGTGGCCGGAGGCATCGGCGTGGCAGTGGGCGGCATGGCCCCGGCCTGGCCCGGCGCCGGCATCGGACGCGGGCCCGAAGGCTGGGTCTGACCCGGCATTTGCTGCGATGACGATTGCTGGGCCTGCACGAACGGCGCGGCCAGCACGCCCGCAGCCATCAGGAACGCGGGAATCAACGTCTTCTTTTGCATCGTGATCTCCTCACAGATGGAACACGTCAGACTGCCCGCGAACCGGACAGTCCCAACCAAGCTTAGTAGCAAATGCGAGGCCCGCATAAGGCGATCCAGCCGCCAGGGGCCCGCGCATCGCCGTTTCGCCAATGTTTACAAGGGCTTGCGGCCCATGTGCCGCACGCTTCACTGTTGAAAGAATCCCCACGGCGACTGCCGGAAACGGTAGTTTTGGCATGTGCGGCCGGTACGAACTGCAATGCCGGCCCGCGTGGCGCCGCGCGGACCGGCCATGCGCCCACGTCATGGCCGCATGCGCAGAATTCGTTTTCCGTGTCATCGCGCCGCCCCTAAGATCGCCCGAAGCCTGCCAGCCGTCCGATCCTGGTGCTGGACAGAGGGCTATCAAAGGAAGAGAGAGACATGCAAGCCAGCGCCCCCGCCTATGCGGACACGGGGCCCCAGGTCGGGGCCTCGCAACGCCGCCGCGCCATCATCGCCACGGTGATCGGCAACGGACTCGAATGGTTCGACTTCACGGTGTACAGCTTCTTCGCCGTGATCATCGCCAAATTGTTCTTCCCCACCGGCAACGACCTCTCGTCGCTGCTGCTGGCCGTGGCCACGTTCGGCGTCGGCTTCTTCATGCGCCCGGTGGGCGGCATCATCCTCGGCGTGTACGCCGACCGCGTGGGCCGCAAGGCGGCGCTGTCGCTGACCATCCTGCTGATGGCCGCTGGCACCACGCTGATCGGCATCGCCCCCACCTACGACCAGATCGGCGTGTTCGCGCCGCTGCTGATCGTGATCGCGCGCCTGATGCAGGGCTTCTCGGCCGGCGGCGAGATGGGCGGCGCCACCGCCTTCCTGACCGAGTACGCGCCCGAGAAACAGCGCGCCTACTATTCGAGCTGGATCCAGGCCAGCATCGGCGTGGCGGTGCTGCTGGGCGCCGCCGTGGGCACCTTCGTCACCTCCACGCTGAGCGCCGAGGCGCTGAACAGCTGGGGCTGGCGCCTGCCGTTCCTGATCGGCATGATCATCGGCCCGGTGGGCTTCTACATCCGGAACAACCTCGACGAGACGCCGACGTTCCAGGCCACCACCGACAAGACCGATTCGCCGCTGACCGAGGTGCTGCGCGACTACCCGCGCCAGACCGCCGCCAGCTTCTCGATGGTGATCCTGTGGACGGTCTGCACCTACGTGCTGCTGTTCTACATGCCGACGTACGCCGTGAAGGTGCTCAAGGTGCCGCAATCGACCGGCTTCATCGCCGGCATGGCGGGCGGCCTGGCGATCCTGGTGTTCGCGCCGATCGTGGGCATGCTGGCCGACCGCTTCGGCCGCCGCCGCTTCCTGTCGGGCGCCGCCGCGCTGATCTTCGTGCTGGCCTGGCCCATGTTCGTCTACATCAACCAGGCACCGGGGCTGGCCACGCTGCTGGTGTTCCAGGTGGTCTTCGGCGTGCTGATCGCCGCCTACACGGGCCCGATCCTGGCCGCCTTCTCCGAGATGTTCCCGGCCAAGGTGCTGTCCACGGGCCTGTCGGTGGCCTACAACCTGGCCGTGACGATCTTCGGCGGGTTCGCGTCGTTCTTCATCACGTGGCTGATCGCCGGTACCGGCAGCACCATGGCCCCGGCGTTCTACGTGATGATTGCCGCCGCCATCAGTTTCTTCGGCACGCGCCTGGTGCGCGAGCCCGCCTATCTCCAGAAGAAGTAAAGCCATGACCCAGATCCTGCTCAAGGGCGGCAACGTCCTCGACCCCGTGCGCGGCGCACTGCTGCCGCGCCATGACGTGCTGATCGACGGCGAGCGCATCGTCGAGGTATCGGCCACGCCGATCCAGGCACCGAACGCGCGTGTGATCGACGCCACCGGCAAGACCGTGATGCCGGGCCTGATCGACCTGCACGTGCATGTGCTGGCCTCGCTGGCCAACCTCGGCCTGAACGCGGTGCAGCCCAACGTGCTGGTGGCCTTCCGCGCCGTGCCGATCATGCGCAGCATGCTCGAACGCGGCTTCACCACGGTGCGCGACGCCGGCGGCGCCGACTGGGGCCTGTCGCAGGCCGTGGCCACCGGGCTGATCCCGGGTCCGCGCATCTTCCCGTCGGGCAAGGCGCTATCGCAGACCGGCGGCCACGGTGACTTCCGTCCGCGCTCGGACACGCTGGAGCCGTGCTCGTGCGCCTTCCGGGCGGGCGCCATCGCCCGCGTGGTCGATGGCGTGGACGCCGTGCGCCTGGCCGTGCGCGAGGAAATCCAGAAGGGTGCCACGCAGATCAAGATCATGGCCTCGGGCGGCGTGGCATCGCCGACCGATCCGATCGGCAACACGCAGTACAGCGAGGACGAGATCCGCGCGATCGTGGCCGAGGCCGAGGCCGCCCAGACCTACGTGATGGCCCACGCCTACACGCCACGCGCCATTACCCGCGCGGTGCGCTGCGGCGCGCGCACGATCGAGCACGGCAACCTCGTGGATACCGCAGCCGCCCGCGTGATGGCCGAGCACGGCGCGTTCGTGGTGCCCACGCTGATCACGTACGACGCGCTGGCCCGCGACGGCGCCCGCCTGGGCCTGCCGCCCGACTCCGTGGCCAAGATCGAGACGGTCCGCCAGGCTGGCCGCAACTCGCTGGCCATCTACGCCGAGGCCGGCGTGAAGATGGGCTTCGGCTCCGACCTGCTCGGCGAGATGCACCAGTACCAGTCCGAGGAATTCCTGATCCGTGCCGAACTGCTCGGCAATGCCGAGGCCGTGCGCTCGGCCACCTCGATTGCCGCCGAAATCCTGCAGCGCGAAGGTGAACTGGGCGTGGTCAAGGCCGGCGCCATCGCCGACGTGCTGGTGGTGGACGGCGATCCGCTCCAGGACATCGGCGTGCTGGCAGGGCCGCAGGCGAAGATCGAGATGGTGATGCAGGCGGGGAAGGTTCACGCACCGGCTTGAACCCGCCCCGTGGTCTGCTCCCCTCTCCCGCCATGCGGGAGAGGGGAGCAAAACCCGAGCATGCGATAGCCCCACGGGCACGTCCCTTGCATCTATCATTGGCACCACCCCCCGCCAATGATTTTCGCCCCATGCGCATCACCCCTCTTCCCCCGCTGGCCTGCCTGGTCGCCTTCGAATCGACCATGCGCCATGGCAGCTTTACCCGCGCGGCGGCCGAACTGCACCTGACGCAGAGCGCCATCAGCCGCCAGGTGGCCCAGCTCGAACGATTCCTCGGCAAGAAACTGTTCATCCGCGAGCCTCGCGCGCTGCGGCTGACCGTCAGCGGGCAGCAGTACGCCGAACAGGTGCAGCGGTTGCTCGTGCGGTGTGCCGAGGCCACCGAGGACGTCATGAAGCGCAAGGGGCAGGTGGAGCTGACCGTGGCGTGCTCGTCCGGCGTGGCCGTGCTCTGGCTCACGCCACGGCTGGCCGCGTTCCGGGCGCGGCATCCGGACTTCCACGTGCGGCTGCTGGTCAACGACAGCCTGGCCTCGCTCGCGGGCGTGGATTTCGACATCGGGCTGTACTACCTGCGCGAGGGCGCGCCCAGCGGCATGGCGTCGCGCCGGCTTTACGACGAGGAAGTCTTCCCGGTCTGCGCCCCCGGCTATCTGGCGGGCCGGCAACTGCGCGCCGCCGACCTGCCGCGCGAATCGCTGCTCGTGCTTGAGGACGCGCAGCGCATCTGGATGTCGTGGCCCGCCTGGTTTGCCCGCAACGGGCTGCGCGAGACGCGGTTCGAGCGCGAACTGGTGGCCAATACCTATCCCGTGCTGGTGCAGATGGCGATCGAGGGCCAGGGCATCGTGCTGGCCTGGCGCCACATGATCGACCGCTGTCTCGACGCCGGCCTGCTGGTGCGCGCCTGCGAGGCCAGCGCGTCGCTGGGCGGCGGCTACTACGCGGTCTGGCCGCGCGACCGCGCGGAGCCTCCCGCCGCCCGCGCCTTCCGCCAGTGGCTGGTGGAGGAAAGCGGCGCCGACGCCTGAAACCGGCCGTCTAGGCGGCCAGCGCCCGGTGCACTGCCTCGTTGACCTGTGCCACGACTCCCGCGCGCCAGTCGTCGGCATCGCCATAGAATGCCTGCCACATGGCCTGCCGGATCAGCGCCCGCTGGTTCTCGTCGGCTTCGGGATGCACGTGCAGCCAGTGGTCGCCCCGCAGCGCGTCGAGCACCTCGGCCAGCGGCAGCGTGCCGAATTCCAGCGCGATGCCGGCGTAGTCGATGGTGGGCAGCGTCTGCGGCACCGCCAGCCACGCCAGCCCGGTCAGGTTGGCCGAGGTCGACGAGCCGTCGTGGATCGACGTCACGCTCTCGCCCCAGACTCCGCGCGTGCGCCGTAGTTGCGTGGCATCGTCCGGTCCCATGTAGATCGGCTCGCCGTAGCCCCAGGGACCGAGGCCGGTGTGCACGTCGATCCAGCGCAGCGACTGCCGTCCGGCGCCGAACCGCGCCAGAATGCGCCGCAGCGTGTAGTTGCTCCACGTCGCCTGCTGCCCGCCGAAGAACATGCCGTCGGCATCCTGGTACTGCCCGGCGCTGACCGCCGCCTGGTACCAGGCCATGCCCTTGCGCGCCACGGTCATCATCAGCGCCGTGTGTTCGTCGCTGGACGGCGGCCATTGCGACGGCAACAGCAGCGGCGCCACCTCGGCATAGGCCGGGTTCAGCGGCAGCGGCTGGTCAAAATCCATGAAGTTGCGGTTCAGGTCGACGTTGTCCTCGTTCACGCGCCGCAGGTGCGAGAAGCCGTACGGATTGACCGCATGGACCAGCAGCAGCGCGGTGTTCGCGTCACGGCAGGCGGCCTGCAGCGCGGCATCGCCGAGCATCGCCACCTGGGCGCCCGAGCCGCAGAAACCCTCGGCGCCATGCGTGCCGGACGTGACCAGCAGCACGCGCGGGGCATCGGCGGCGCCGAGCCACGCCACGTCCATGGCCAGCACCTCGCCCTCGTGGCCGGTTTCAGTGGGATGGGGAAATTCGGTGAGTGCGGCGCCGCATGCAGCGGCCGCATCGAGGAACTTGCGCCGCGCCTCGGCATAGGAGCGGGCGAAGCCGCGCTGGAGGGCAGACGGCGGCACGGTTGCCACCGTGGGGAGACTGGCAGGCATGGGGTTGCGGCCTGGGCCAAGTGGGGATGCCGCCAATGTACCGCCAATCGGCGCCCCGCGTCTTTCAGAAAGCGGCTAGAACAACTCCTTCGCCCTGTCATCGGGCCAGGCGGACCGGAACGCGTGGGGATGCATGACGATGCCGGCCGCCTCGATCTGGGCCGCCGACAGCACCAGATGTCTGGCCAGCCAGTCATGCAGGCTGCGCAGGAAACGTATGCGGTCCACCCGGTTCGACGCCGCGATCAGCCACTCCAGCTTGACGTGCGCCGTGTAGACATCGAGCAAGTTCAGGCTCTTGAGCTTGGGCGGCGTGGCCGCGCTGCGCTCGATGGCCAGCACGCGTTGCACCTGGGCGTGCTCCAGCGGCCGCCCGGCGGCAATCTGGCGGTAGAGGTCTTCCAGCGCCGGAAACCGCACGGTCGGCTGGACCCGCGGCACGCCCGCCACCTTGTCCATCCGCAGCACCACGTAGCGCGTGGCGGCATTGCGCCGCTGCAGTTCCAGCTCCGCGGCCGTGGGCTTGCGGCGCGGCAGCGGCGCGAACGCCGCATCGACGCGCTGGACGGCGTCGCGCTCCGTATAGTCGGGAATCTGGTCGAGCATGCCCGGCACCGCCAGGGCAGCCCGCGCGCAGTCGAACCCGAACGGATACTCCTGCCCATCGGGCCCGCGCAGGATCCAGGCATGACCCTCGGCAAAGCCATGATGCCGCCCGCCCTTCTCGCTGCGCGCATGGCAGCGCGTGGTGGACGGATCGGCAAAATCCTTGCGGACGGGAATCCAGCTCCCGGGCAGGGGTGTGGTCATGGGGCGGTGGAAGCAGGAAACGGACGCTATTGTCCCATTTTCTGCGCCGCGAACACGCCAACCTACTTCAACATGAACGACATCGCCGAACAGCAGTTCAGCATGCGCACGGCAGCCTGTACCGTGGGGGCGGTGAAGGACAGCGTGACGCCGTCCACGCGCTCGAACGTGGGCCATTGGCAGAACAGGTCGGCGTGGGCCGGGGTCTGGGTCTGCAGGCGGCAGGTGACCGGGCCGGTGAGTTCGAAGCAGCGGGCCTCGGGCTGTTCGATGGCGGCGCGCGTAGCGGCCTCGGCGGCGGTGGCGATGGCGTCGCGGGCGGCGGCTGGCGACAGCGAGGTGCCGCTGCCCTGCCCGCCGGCGGTCTTGGTCTGCACGTAGCGCACCCACGGCATCAGCGGGCGGGTCTCAAGCACGAAGACGTCATCGCCGCTCGCCATCAGCACGGGCACGTCGAATTCGCCGGCCAGCGCTGCGTAGATGCCCGCCTCGCCCAGTTCCAGGCCGTTGAACCACACCCGTGCGAAGGCGCCGCTGTTGATCGTATGGGCCAGCACGCCCCGGCTCTGCGCCCGGCCGTGGTAGCCAATCATGAACAGTCCGTCGCAGTCCTGCTCCACGCCGGCCACCATGCTCAGGTAGCGCGGCTTGCCCAGCACGAGTTGGGCGCGCGGGTCGATCTGGTCGGGCAGCAGGTTGCGGAAGCCGCCGTGTGAATCGTTGACCAGCACCTCGGTGGCGCCGCCGGCAAAAGCGCCCTGCACGGCGGCATTGGCCTCGCCGGTCATCCACGCGCGGGCGCGCTCGTATTCGCCATTGCCGGCGCGTGTCTGCTCGGGGTGGAATACGCCGGCCACGCCTTCGATATCGGCGGAGATCAGGATTTTCATGCGGTCAGGTCAGGCAGGATGTCGCGCAGCGCGCGGCGGGTGTGGCCAGCGCGGCCCTGCACGGTCTGGGCGTGCCAGAGCGCGTGGACGATGGCCTGTTCCACGCTGTCGGCGGCGGCGCGGAACAGCGGGTCCAGCTTCGATTCGTGGACCATGGCCACGGCCGGCATCGGCGCGTCGGCGAGGTGCGGCACGGTGTAGGCCGTGGAAAATGCGAGCGCGATATCGCCCGAGCCATGGCCGTAGACCGAGCCGGTACGCGCCAGGCCGGTGCCGGCGCGCAGCGACAGCCGGCGCAACTGGCGCGCGTCGAGCGGGGCGTCGGTGGCCACGATCATGATGATCGAGCCCTTCTCGGGCTCGGGCTGCTGCTTCAGTTGGCGGTCAAGTTCGGCGCCGAGCGGACGTCCGGCAAGGATCAGCGATTCCGGCGTGCCAAAGTTCGACAACACCAGCGCCCCCACGGTATAGCCGCCCGCCACGCGCGAGGCGGTGCCGATGCCGCCCTTGGCGCCGAACGACGACATGCCCCGCCCGGCGCCGACCGCGCCTTGGGCCACGTCCACGCCGGCGTCCGCCAGTGCCGCGTCGTAGTGCGGCGCCTGGACGGCCATGGCCTGGATATCGTTCAGAAACCCGTCATTGCACTCGAAGACCAGCGGGTTGACAGTGGGCCAGGAGCGGCCGATTTCGGGGTTGGCGGCCACGGCGGCACGGATCTGCGCCTGGGCCAGCGCACCCACCGAGAAGGTATTGGTCAACGCCAGTGGCGTTTCCAGCACACCCAGTTCGTCCACCTGCACCAGCCCGATGCTCTTGCCGAAGCCATTGAGCACCGTGGCCGCCGCCGGCACCTTGTTGCGGTAGGTATCGCCGGCATGCGGGCGGATCACGGTCACGCCGGTCTGGCAGGCGCCGTCGGCCAGCGTGCAATGCCCGACCGTGACGCCGGGCACGTCGGTGATGGCGTTGCGCGGCCCGGCGGGCAGCGTGCCGACGACCGGAGCGGCGGGGTCGCTGGAAGCGTCAGCCATCGCTCAGCGGCGGTCGATCTTCGGGTCCAGCGCGTCGCGCAGGCCGTCGCCGAGCAGGTTGAACGCCAGCACGGTCAGGAAAATGGCCAGGCTCGGGAAGATGGCCACGTGCGGCGCGGTGACCATGTCGGCCCGCGCCTCGTTGAGCATCGCGCCCCATTCCGGGGTCGGCGGCTGTGCGCCAAGGCCCAGGAACGACAGGCCGGCGGCCGTGATGATCGACGTGCCGATCCGCATCGAGAAATAGACCACGATCGACGACACCGTGCCGGGCAGGATGTGGCGTGTCAGGATGGTCCAGTCCGAGGCGCCGATACTGCGGGCCGCCTCCACGTACGTCAGGCGCTTGAGCACCAGCGTGTTGCCGCGCACGAGCCGGGCAAACGCCGGCACGCTGAACACGGCCACCGCGAAGATCACGTTGACCATGCCGTTGCCGAGGATGGCCACGATGGCAATCGCCAGCAGGATGCCGGGAAACGCGAACAGCACGTCGCAGACGCGCGTCACGATGCGGTCCCACCAGCCTTCGTAGTAGCCGGCCATCAGGCCCAGCACCGTGCCGATGATGGCGCCGATGATGACCGAGAAGAAACCGGCGGCCAGCGAGATGCGCGTGCCGGCCAGGATGCGGCTGAAGATGTCACGGCCCAGCGAGTCGACCCCCATCCAGTGCGCCAGCGACGGGCCGGCGTTCAGGGCATCGTAGTCGAAGAAGTTCTCGGCATCGTACGGGGCGATGTAGGGCGCCAGCACGGCGATCACCACCAGCAGCAGCACAAAGGCGCCGGCGCCCAGCGCCAGGTGCTGCTTGCGGAACTTGCGCCAGAACTCGGTCCAGGGCGTGCGGACGGCCTCGGGGGCCTGGGTGGCTGCAGGCGTGGCGGCGGACGTGGAAAGCTCGGTCATGTCGGCCTCCTTACTTGTAGCGGATGGTGGGATTGATCACGGTGTAGAGCATGTCCACCACCAGGTTGATCAGGATGAATTCGAGCGAGAACAGCAGCACCTCGGCCTGGATGACCGGATAGTCGCGCATCTCCACGGCGTCCACGAGCAGGCGGCCCAGGCCGGGCCAGTTGAACACCTTCTCCACGAGGATCGAGCCGCCCAGCAGGAAGCCGAACTGCAGGCCCATCATCGTGACCACGGGGATCATTGCGTTGCGCAGCGTGTGCTTGGCCACCACCACGGTCTCGCGCACGCCCTTGGCGCGGGCGGTGCGCACGAAGTCTTCCTGCAGCACCTCGATGAACGACGCCCGCGTGAAGCGCGCCATCACGGCGGCCACGGCGGCGCCCAGCGTCAGCGACGGCAGGATGTAGTGTTTCCAGGTATCGGCGCCGATCGACGGCAGCCAGCCCAGCTGCACCGAGAACACTTCCATCAGCAGCATGCCCAGCGCAAACGCCGGAAACGAGATGCCCGAGACGGCCAGCGTCATGCCCAGCCGGTCAGGCCATTTGTTGCGCCAGACGGCGGACGTGATGCCGATGATCATGCCGAAGATCACGGCCCAGACCATCGACGCGAGCGTCAGGTACAGCGTGGGCAGGAAGCGCTCGCCGATCTCCTCGGACACCGGGCGCTTGCTGCGCAGCGACGTGCCGAACTCTCCCCGCAGCGCATTGGTGAAGAAGTGCACGAACTGCTCGTGCATGGGCTTGTCGAGCCCCAGATCCTTGCGCACCAGCTCGACGGTGGCCTGGTCGGCCTCCGGGCCGGCGGCCAGCCGTGCGGGATCGCCTGGCAACAGGTGGACGAACAGGAATACCAGCACCGCCACGATCAGCATGGTGGGTATTACGCCCAGGACTCGTTTGAGGAAATAGTTCAGCATCTGACACCAGGAAACCAGAAATTTGAGGCCGGCGGCCGCCCGCCCTTTCACCCCGCAATACACAGGCAGGCGGCCTCTCGGCTTACCGCTTTACAGCAACAGCTTGTTATAGGTACTGCTACCACTTCTCGACTGCTTTACTGCTACCGCTTCACAGCTCCCCTCTCCCGCATGCGGGACAGGGGTTGGGGGAGAGGGCTGGAGGCTCTGCTTGCCGACATCGTGGCAAGTTGAAGCGCCTTGCCCTCTCCCCCGCCCCTCTCCCAAAGGGAGAGGGGAGAAAACCAGCGGCGGGAGAAAACCCGACGCTTACTGCTTGATATCGATCTCGTCGAAGTTGAACGAGCCGTCGGGCATCACGAACGCGCCGGTCAGGCGCTTCGAGCGGGCGTAGACGATCTTCTCGGTGACCAGGAAGGCCCACGGGGCGTCCTTCCAGATGCGTTCCTGGGCGTCCTTGTACAGCTTCGACTTCTCGGCACGGTCCGTGGTACGCAGGGCGCCCGCGATGTCGGCGTCGACCTGGTCGTTCTTGTAGTACGCCGTGTTCAGCAGCTTCGGCGGCATCGATTCCGAGGCCAGCAGCGGACGCAGCGCCCAGTCCGACTCACCGGTCGACGACGACCAGCCCACGTAGTACATGCGCACGCCGGCGTCCTCGGGCTTGGCCACCGATTCCACGCGCTCCACGCGCTGGCCGGCTTCCAGGGCCTGCACCTGGGCCTTGATGCCCACCTGCTGCAGCTGCTGCTGCACGAACTGGATCACCTTCTGCGCGGTGGTGTGGTTGTAGGCCGACCACAGCGTGGTCTCGAAACCGTTCGGATAGCCGGCTTCCTTCAGCAGCTCGCGCGCCTTGGCCGGGTTGTACGGCCACGGGCCCAGCTTCTCGGCGTAGTCCACGCCCTTGGGCACCACGCCCTCGGCCGGGATCGCGTGGCCCGAGAACGCCACCTTGACCAGCGCGTCCTTGTTGATCGCGTAGTTGATCGCCTGGCGCACCTTCGGGTCGTTGAACGGCTTGACCATCGTGTTGAACGACAGGTAGCGCTGGATGATCGACGGCGCGTCGATCAGGTCCACCTTCGGGCTGGCCTTCAGCACGGCGGCCTGCTCGAACGGGATGCTGAACGCGAAGTCAGCCTCGCCGGTCTGCATCACGGCCGAGCGGGTGTTGTTGTCCACCACCGGCTTCCAGGTGATCGTGTCGATCTTCGGGTAGCCCGTCTTCCAGTAGCCCGCGAACTTCTTGCCCTTCAGGTAGTCGGTCTGCTTCCATTCGACGAACTCGAACGGGCCCGTACCCACCGGGTTGAAGGCGATGTCCTTGCCATACTTCTTCAGCGCGGTCGGACTGATCATCACGGCCGACGGGTGGGCCAGCACGTTGATGAACGGCGAGAACGGCTCCTTGAGCGTGACGCGGGCGGTGTACTGGTCCACCACCTCGGTCTTGGCCACGCGGTTGAACAGCGTGTAGCGCTTGAGCTTGTTGGCCGGATCGGTCACGCGGTCGAAGTTGGCCTTGACCGCCGTGGCATCGAACGTGGTGCCATCGTGGAACTTCACGTTCTTCTTGAGCTTGAACGTGTAGACCAGGCCGTCCTTGCTCACGTCATAGCTGTCGGCCAGCACGTTGACCAGCTTCAGGTCCTTGTCGAAGCCGAACAGGCCTTGGTAGAACGACTTGGTAGCCGCCTGCGACAGGGTGTCGTTGGCGTCATACGGGTCCAGCGTGGTGAACGTGGAATACACGGCCATCACCGCATCCTTGGCGGCAAACGCCGGCGCGGCGGCCATCATGCCCATGGCGCCCACTGCGGCAGCACCGGCCATCAGGCGGAAAGAAACCTTCGACATCTCTTCTTCTCCTCTTGGGAAATGCAAGAACTGCAAATCGACTGCGAATCGACAGGAAATCAACAGGCGCTCAACAGGCGCTCAATAGGCGCCGCCCACCGGGTGCCGGGCGACGAAGTGGCCCTGCGCCCCGCTGCCGGCCACGGCCACCAGCGGCTGCACCACCGGCTCGTCGCCCACCGCGCGGATCGGGCTGGGAATCTCGTCCGACAGCGGCTCGCGCTTCAGGTGCCGGCGCGCCGGATCGGCGATCGGCACCGCCGACATCAGCTTCTTCGTGTACGGGTGCTGCGGATTCTCGAAAATCGCGCGGCGCGGGCCGATCTCGACGATCTGGCCCAGGTACATCACGGCCACGCGGTGGCTCACCCGCTCCACCACGGCCATGTCGTGCGAGATGAACAGGAAGGCCACGCCAAGTTCGCGCTGCAGGTCGAGCATCAGGTTGACGATCTGCGCCTGGATCGAGACATCCAGCGCCGATACCGACTCGTCCGCCACCACCACCTTCGGGTTCAGCGCCAGCGCCCGGGCAATACAGATCCGCTGGCGCTGGCCGCCCGAGAACTCGTGCGGGTAGCGCGACGCATGCGCGGCCGTCAGCCCCACCTTCTCCAGCAGCCAGGCCACGCGGGCCTCGGCTTCCTTGCCGCTGGCCACCTTGTGCACCAGCAGCGGCTCCATGATCGAGTAGCCCACCGGCACGCGCGGATCGAGCGACGCGTACGGGTCCTGGAAGATGAACTGGATATTGCGGCGCAGCGCCTGCAGGGCCGGGCCCTGCATCTGGCTGATGTTCTGGCCGGCAAACTCGATGGTGCCGCTCTGGGCATCCACCAGGCGCAGCAGCGAGCGGCCCGTGGTGGACTTGCCGCAGCCCGACTCGCCCACCAGCGCCAGCGTCTCGCCCGGGTACAGGTCGAAGCTGACCTGCTCCACGGCGTGCACGCGGCGCGTGACCTTGCCGAACAGCCCGCCAGGCACGTCGAAGCGGGTGACCAGATCCTTCACGCGAAGAATCGGCTGCGCGCCCGCCGGGATCGTGTCTTGCGGGATTTCCTTGACCGGCGCGGCGCCTTCGGCCACCTGCACCAGCGGGAAGCGGGCCGGCAGATCGGTGCCCGACATCGCGCCCAGCTTCGGCACCGCCGACAGCAGCGCCCGCGTGTACGGGTGTGCCGGGGCGTGGAACACGTCGTCCGACGTGCCCTCTTCCACCTTTTCGCCGCGGAACATCACCAGCACGCGGTCGGCCACCTCGGCCACCACGCCCATGTCGTGGGTGATGAAGACCACGCCCATGTCCATCTCGGACTGCAGGTTGCGGATCAGTTGCAGGATCTCGGCCTGGATGGTCACGTCGAGCGCCGTGGTCGGCTCGTCGGCGATCAGCAGCGCCGGCTTGCACGACAGCGCCATGGCGATCATCACGCGCTGGCGCATGCCGCCCGACAACTGGTGCGGGAAGCGGTCCAGCACGCGGCGTGCCTCGGGAATGCGCACCAGTTCCAGCATGCGCAGCGCCTCGGCGCGCGCGGCGGCCTTGCTCTTGCCCTGGTGCAGCCGGATCGATTCGGCGATCTGCTCGCCCACCGGGAACACCGGGTTCAGCGACGTCATCGGCTCCTGGAAGATCATCGCCATGTCCGAGCCGCGCGCACCGCGCAGCGTGGCTTCCGACGCGTTGACCAGATCCAGCACCTCGCCGCTGCGGCGGCGCAGCAGCATGCTGCCGCCCGCGATCTTGCCGCCGCCGTGTTCCACCAGCCGCATCAGCGCCAGCGACGTGACCGACTTGCCCGAGCCCGATTCGCCCACCACGGCCAGCGTCTCGCCCCGGTTGACGTGGAACGAGAGGTTGCGCACCGCCTCCACCGTCCGCTCGGAGGTGGAGAAACGCACCGTCAGGTTGTCCACCGCCACCACGCGCTCGGGCGGCAGCACGATGCCCTGCTTCGACTTTGAAACTGTATTCGCCATATCAGCCGTAGATCCAGACGTTGACCGGTTCGCCCACGCGGGCCACGCCGCGGTACATGCCTTCGGTGTTGAACGGCAGCGTGACGTTGCCCGCGCGGTCCACCGCGATCAGGCCGCCACGGCCCTGGATGGCCGGCAGCTTCTCCATCACCACGCGCCGGGCCGATTCCTCCAGCGACAGGCCCGCATAGCGCATCTGCGCCGACACGTCGAATGCCGCCGAGGTCCGGATGAACATCTCGCCCGTGCCCGTGCACGAGACCGCCGCCACATCGTCGGCATAGCAGCCGGCGCCCAGCACCGGCGTATCGCCCACGCGGCCCACCTGCTTGTTGGTCACGCCACCGGTCGAGGTGGCCGCCGCCACGTTGCCCCTGGCGTCGCAAGCCACGGCCCCGACCGTGCCGAACTTCTTGTCCGCGTCGAGCGGATCGGCCGGC
The DNA here is from genome assembly GCF_004217045.1 of Cupriavidus agavae. Taxonomy (GTDB): domain Bacteria; phylum Pseudomonadota; class Gammaproteobacteria; order Burkholderiales; family Burkholderiaceae; genus Cupriavidus; species Cupriavidus agavae. Next base: position 1,072,742 of record NZ_SGXM01000001.1, on the reverse strand, counting down.
TTTGCCGCCTGCGCCGCCAGCGTGGCCGCGTCGTGATCGAGCAGCGCCATGCCGGCCGTCTCGCGGGCGCGCAGCCACTGGTCATGCCGCGCCTGCGTGAAGAAGTATTCCGGGGCGACCAGTTCCAGGCCCTGCGCCTGGGCAAACGCCTCGGCACCTTCGGCGGCAAACAGCACGTGCTCGCTGTGCTCCAGCACCGCGCGGGCCGCCAGCACCGGGTTGCGCAGCCGCTTGACGCAGGCCACGGCGCCCGCGTTCAGCGTGGCGCCGTCCATCACCGAGGCGTCGAGTTCGTAGGTGCCGGCGTGGGTCAGCACGGCGCCACGGCCGGCGTTGAACAGCGGGCACTCTTCGAGCAGCCGCACGGCTTCGGTCACGGCGTCGAGCGCGCTGCCGCCATCGGCCAGCACGCGCTGGCCAGCCAGCAGCACCTGTTCCAGCGCCGCGGTGTACTCGCGTTCGCGCTGGGCGTCCATGGCCGCACGGGTAATCGTGCCGGCGCCGCCGTGGATGGCGATAACAGCTTGAGACATAAATCCTTCTGCTTCAGTCAGGAGATTTCGGTGCGGCGCGGCCATCGCGCGCACCGGGCGCGCCGTACAGCCACGGCAACAGGAATTCGGTCATCTCGGCGGCGGCCTTGACGGAACGCGCCGAACGGTAGGCCACGGCGCCGCACAGCGCCTCGATCAGCGCCAGCACCGTGGCGTCGGAATTGGCGGAAAGACGATTGCCGGCGTTGGCATAGAGGGCAATGTCGGCCAGCGGCGCCAGCGGCGACGTAGGGCCATCGGTCAGCGCCAGCAGCCGGCCGCCGTGCGCCTTCACGCGCTGCGCCAGCAGCATCGTGTCGGTGACGTAGCGCGGGAAGGCCACCACGATCACCAGGTCTTCGGGCGTCAGCTTGAACAGTTGGCGCGCCGCGTGCGAGGCGCCCCCCACCGTCGAGACCGACGTCACCATGCGGCAGTGCATCTCCAGCCCGTGCTGCATCAGCCCGGACAGGAAACCGCTGGCGCCGAAGCCCATCACGTAGACCCGCTGCGCGCCCAGGATGGCATCGCAGGCGCGCTCCACGGCATCGGCATCGAGGTTGCGGCGGGTCTGTTCGAGGTTGCGGGCGCCGTCTTCCAGCGCGGCGGCGAACACCTCGCCCACCGTGGTGGGACGCGCCAGTTCGTCGCGCAGCCGCTCCACCGGCGCCAGCGTGGCCTCGAAGCCGCGCACCAGTTCGGCGCGAAACTGCGGATAGCCATCGAAGCCGAGCGCCTTGGCAAAACGGTTGGCAGTCGCCACCGAGACATCGACGGCCGTGGCGAATTCGTCGATACGCATCGTTGCGGCCCGGAACAGGTTGTCCAGCACGTAGTTCGCCATGCGCTGGTGCGCGGGCGTCAGCGTGGGCATGGCGCGGGCAATGCGTTCGGAAATCGTCTGGCCGTCAGGCATGGGGTTCTGCGGGTGGGTCGGATTCGGGTGGGCCCGGTGCACCGGTTCGGGAAGCGGACATCGCCGTTTCGTGAAAAGGCACTTTCCCGGTGCGCCAATCTATGTAAATGAATTTACACGCAATTGCCATGCCCGGCCTCCCCAAAGTGACGGTTTAGGGGAAATCCCTCAATACATGGAACGAAACATGAAAGCTGGCCGAAAGCCGCCGGCTCCGGCGCGGGCGTCGGCGGCCGTTCCGCCGCGCTACAATGCCGGCCTGCCAAAAGAACGCTTTTTCCGCTTCCCTCCGTGATACGAATCGACCAGCTTGTCCTCCAGCGCGGCACCAAGGTGCTGTTCGACCACACCTCCGTGACGCTCAACCCCGGCGAACGCGTGGGCCTTGTCGGCGCCAACGGGAGCGGCAAATCCACGCTGTTTGCCATGCTGCGCGGCGAACTGCACGCGGACGGCGGCGATGTCTTCGTACCCGCGCAGTGGCGCGTGGCCCACGTGGCGCAGGAGACCCCGGCGGTTGGCCGGACCGCCGTGGAATACGTGATCGACGGCGACACGCAGTTGCGCGACATCGAGGCCCGTATCGCCGCTGCCCAGGCCAGCGGCGACGGCTCGGCCGAGGGCGAAGCCCATGCCGCCTATGCCGATGCCGACGGCTACACCGCCGCTGCCCGCGCCGAGGCGCTGCTGCTGGGGCTGGGCTTCACGCTGCCGCAGGTGTCGCAGCCGGTGGCTTCGTTCTCGGGCGGCTGGCGCATGCGCCTGAACCTGGCCCAGGCGCTGATGTGCCCCTCCGACCTGCTGCTGCTCGACGAACCGACCAACCACCTGGACCTCGACGCCATCGTCTGGCTCGAAGACTGGCTGGCGCGCTACGCCGGCACGCTGGTCATGATCTCGCACGACCGGGAGTTCCTCGATGCCATCTGCACCGTAACGGTGCATATCGAGAACCAGCAGTTGAAGCGCTACGGCGGCAACTACACGCAGTTCGAGACGATGCGGCTGCAGCAGATGGCCCAGCAGCAGGCGGCCTACTCGCGCCAGCAGAAGGAAATCGCCCATCTGGAATCGTTCATCACGCGCTTCAAGGCCAAGGCCACCAAGGCCCGGCAGGCCCAGAGCCGCGTCAAGGCGCTGGAGAAGATGGAGCGGCTGGCGCCCGTGCACGTGGCCGCCGGCTTCGCGTTCGAGTTCCGCGAGCCCGATTCGGCGCCGAACCCCATGATGGTGCTCGAAGGCGTGGACTGCGGCTACCCCGAGGCCGATCCGCCCGTCACCATCCTGCACAGGCTCGCCCTGTCGATCCAGAATGGCCAGCGCATCGGCCTGCTCGGGGCCAACGGCCAGGGCAAGTCGACGCTGGTCAAGACGCTGGCCGGCACCCAGCCGCCGATGAACGGCACGGTACGGCTCGGCAAGGGGCTGGTCATCGGCTACTTTGCGCAGCATCAGCTGGAAACGCTGCGCGACCATGATTCCCCGCTGCAGCATCTGGCACGGCTGGCGCCCGACGTCCGCGAGCAGGAACTGCGCGACTTCCTCGGCAGCTTCAACTTCCGGGGCGACATGGCTACCTCGCCCATCGAGCCGTTCTCGGGCGGCGAGAAAGCCCGGCTCGCGCTGTCGCTGATCGTCTGGCAGAAGCCCAACCTGCTGCTGCTCGATGAGCCGACCAACCACCTGGACCTCGACACCCGCGAGGCGCTGACCATGGCGCTGGCGCAGTTCGAAGGCACGCTGATCCTGGTGTCGCACGACCGGCACCTGCTGCGCGCCACGTCCGACCAGTTCATGCTGGTGGCCGATGGCACGATCCGCCCGTTCGACGGCGACCTCGACGACTACCGCGACTGGCTGCTGCAACAGGCCGCCGCCAAGCGCAACGCCGCCGCGGCCAGCCACGCCTGCGACGCGGCCGATACGCCGGCCGTGAACCGCAAGGACCAGCGCCGCGCCGAAGCCGACGAGCGGGCACGCCTGTCGGTGCTGCGCAAGCCGCTGACCAGGGAACTGGAAAAGGTGGAGAAACGCATGTCGACGCTGCAGGCCGACAAGGCCGTGATCGACGCGTTCATGGCCGAATCTTCAAGCTATGAAGAGGCCAACAAGGCAAAGCTGATGGAGATGCTGAAGCGCCAGGGCGAGGTCACCGGCGAACTGGATCAGCTTGAGGAACGATGGCTGGAACTGCAGGAACAGATCGAGCAGATTGCTTGATGCTTGCCCGCCGTTCGGTTTGCTCCCCTCTCCCGCCCTGCGGGAGAGGGGAAAAAATCAATACCGGTAATGCTTCTCCCGCCGGATCAGTCCTACCGCCAGCGTCAGCGTCAGGATCACCAGCCAGATCAGCGACCAGGCCGGGATCGACAGGCCCAGCAGCGGCGGCAGCGGTGCGGTGCACAGGCCGTCCGAGTAGAACAGTTGCGGCAGCAGGCGGGCGGTGGGCAGCGCGTTGACCCAGTTTTCCAGCGGGTCGATGCCGCACGAGGCCTTGGGATTCAGCAGCAGCGAGACGTGGTAGCCCGCCACCGCTATGCCGGCCACGCCGGACAGCATGCCCAGCCCCTGCCACAGCGTGCGCGTGTTCTGCGCGATGGCGGCCAGCAGCGAGAAGATACCGATGCCCGCGAACGCGAAGCGCTGCATGATGCAGAGCGGGCACGGCTGGTAGCCCTGCACATGCTGCATATACAGCGCTGCGCCGAACAGCGCGAACGAAATGAAGGCGATCAGCAGGAAATAGGCTCGGGAATTGGCTTGCATGAGGTTTGCGTCAATCAGCAGCGGCGAATGTGGCGTCGAGGCGCATTATTACCCATTTTGCTGGCGGCTTGCCTGCCCCGGACGCAAACCCGCTCAGTCAAAATGCCGCACCCGGTCGATGGCCTGTTCGAGCCGGTCCACGGCGATCACCTCGATCCCCTCGATCGGCTGCTTCGGCGCGTTCGCCCTGGGAATCACCGCCATCGTGAAACCGAGCTTGGCGGCCTCCTTGAGCCGTTCCTGCCCGCGCGGGCTCGGCCGGATCTCGCCCGCCAGACCCACCTCGCCGAACACCACCAGCCCGCGCGGCAGCGGCTTGTTGCGCATCGACGAATGGATCGATAGTAAAACCGCCAGATCCGCAGCCGGCTCGGTGATCTTGACCCCGCCCACGGCGTTCAGGAACACGTCCTGGTCGAAGCACGCCACGCCCGCGTGACGGTGCAGCACGGCCAGCAGCATCGCCAGCCGGTTCTGTTCCAGCCCCACCGCCAGCCGGCGCGGATTGGGCACGTTGGCGGTATCCACCAGCGCCTGCACCTCCACCAGCAGCGGCCGCGTGCCCTCCTGCGTCACCAGCACGCAGGAGCCGGCCACCTGCTCCGCATGCTGCGACAGGAATAGCGCCGAGGGATTGCTGATGCCGCGCAATCCGCGCTCGGTCATCGCAAAAACGCCAAGTTCGTTGACCGCGCCAAAGCGGTTCTTGAACGCGCGGATCAGCCGGTGCGACGAATGGGTGTCGCCCTCGAAGTACAGCACCGTGTCGACGATGTGCTCCAGCACGCGCGGCCCGGCCAGGCTGCCTTCCTTGGTCACGTGCCCCACCAGGATGATGGTGATGCCCGTACTCTTGGCGATGCGCGTCAGCTGCGCCGCGCATTCGCGCACCTGTGCCACCGAGCCCGGCGCCGAGGTCAGCGCCTCGGAGTACAGCGTCTGGATCGAGTCGATGACTGCGACGTCAGGCTTGTCGGCGTCGAGCGCGGCCTGGATCTTCTCCAGCTGGATCTCGGCCAGCAGGCCCAGCGTCGCGGCCTCCACGCCCAGCCGCTGCGCGCGCAGCGCGATCTGGGCGCCCGACTCCTCGCCGCTCACGTACAGCACACGCTTGCTGGCCGACAGGTTGGCCAGCGTCTGCAGCAGCAGCGTGGATTTGCCGATGCCCGGATCGCCGCCAATCAGCACCACCCCGCCCGACACCAGGCCGCCGCCGAGCACACGGTCGAATTCCTCGATACCCGACGAGAAGCGCGGCACATCGGCCGCCTCGATCTCGTTGAGCTTGCGCACCACGGCGGACGCCGCCAGCGGCTGGAAGCGCCGCGCGGTGGACGAGCCCGTCTCGGCCACGCTCTCGACAAGTGTGTTCCAGGCATTGCACTGCGGGCACTGGCCCGCCCAGCGCGGCGTGGTGCCGCCGCACTCGGTGCAACTGTATACAGTCTTGGTCTTGGCCATCGGCGGGATCAGGCGTGGCCGGCAGGGTCGGCCGTGGTCAGCGTGGCCACCGTGGTCGGCACCCGCAGCGCCAGGCCGCACATCAGTTCGTAGCCCACGGTGCCGCTGGCGGCGGCCACGTCGTCGATCGGCAGGCCATGGCCCCAGAGCGTGACCGGCGTGCCGACGCGGGCCTTGGGGCACGGGGTCAGGTCCACGCAGATCATGTCCATCGACACCCGGCCCACCAGCTCGGTGCGCACGCCGTCGACCAGCACCGGCGCGCGGTGCTCGCCCCAGCCGGCCGCATGGCGCGGATAGCCGTCGGCATAGCCGCAGGCCACGACGCCAATCCGCATCGCACGGTCCGCCGTGAACATCGAGCCGTAGCCCACGGTATCGCCGGGCTGCAGGTCCTGCACGCCGATCAGCTCGCTGTGCAGCGACATGGCCGGCTGCAGGCCAGTCTCGGCGATGTCGGCCGACAGGCCGGTTGGCGAGGCGCCGTACAGGATGACGCCCGGCCGCACCCAGTTGCGATGCGCGGACGGATGCCAGAGCACGGCCGCCGAGTTCGACAGCGTGGCCTCGCCCGGCAGATTCGCCGTGGCCGCCTCGAACGCCTCGATCTGGTGCGCAATCCCGCGCGGGCTGTCCGCGTCCGAGAAATGCGTCATGTGATCGATACTGCCCACGAAAGACATCGTCCGGGCCCGTTCCCAGGCGGCGCGGTACTGCGCCGGCCGGAAGCCGAGCCGGTTCATGCCGGTGTTCAGCTTGAGCTGGATGGCCAGCGGGCCCTTGGGCCGGGCCTGTTCCAGCATGCGCAACTGTTCCTCGCAATGCACGGCGGTGGTCAGGCGGTACTGCTCGATCAGGGGAACATCCTGCGGCTGGAAGAATCCCTCCAGGAGCAGGATCGGCCCCTGCCAGCCGAGTTCGCGCAGCAGCACGGCCTCGTTGAGGTCCAGCAGGCCGAAGCCGTCGGCGCCCTTCAGGCCGGCGAAGGCGCGCCGGATGCCATGCCCGTAGGCGTTGGCCTTGACCACGGCCCAGACACGGGCCGTGGGCGCATGGCGGCGTACCACTTCAAGGTTGTTGGCCAGCGCGGGCTGGTGGATGACGGCGTGGATGGGTCTTGGCATGGATGTGGCTGCTTGCCGGCCGCCGATCGGGGAAGACCCGGTCGGCACCCTGGCGGATTGGGGCGTTACGCTGGCGAGGACTGTGCGGTGGCAGGCATGCCGGGCTTGGCCGGTATGCGCCGCCGCGCAGTCGGGGCCACGTCGCGCAGGCGATATTTGAACACATCGGGAACCTCGCGTTGGGGAAACCATCCGTGGATGTACTGTCCAATACGCGTCCCGCAATGTGCTGAAATGTCGTTGTTTCGTGATATAAAGCCGGACGCTCCGGCCATGTTTTCAAAGAGATGCAAATGTCAATGACGGTGAGGACAGCCGGACGGCGTGCGAAGGTTACGCAACCGACCCAGTTTGACAAGGGCGGCGCGACAGGTTCCCTGCAAGCCGCGGCCCTGCCCGCCGGTGCACTGTTGCCCGCCCACCCGGCTATCCGCGATGGAGACAAAGTCCAAGGTATGAAGAAGGGTTTCTACACGATCATGGCCGCGCAGTTCTTTTCGTCGCTGGCCGACAATGCCCTGCTCATCGCGGCCATTGCCCTTCTGACCGAGTTGCATTCCCCGCAGTGGATGACGCCGCTGCTCAAGCTGTTCTTCGTGCTCTCCTATGTGGTGCTTGCGGCATTTGTCGGCGCGTTCGCCGACTCCATGCCCAAGGGCAAGGTGATGCTGATCACCAATGCGATCAAGATTGCCGGCTGCGCCATCATGATGTTCGGGCTGCACCCGCTGCTGGCCTACGGCATCGTCGGTTTCGGCGCGGCGGCCTACTCGCCGGCCAAGTACGGCATCCTGACCGAACTGCTGCCGCCCGAGAAACTGGTCATGGCCAATGGCTGGATCGAGGGCCTGACCGTGGGCTCGATCATCCTGGGCACCGTGGTGGGCGGCGCGCTGATCTCGGTGCACCTGTCATCGATCCTGCTGCGGCTGGACCTGCCCTACATCGATACCGGCATCAACACCCCCGCCGAGGCGGCGATGGTGGTGATCATGGTGTTCTACTTCATCGCGGCGCTGTTCAATTTCTTCATCCCCGATACCGGCGCCCGCTACCCCCAGCAGGAAAAGAACCCGATCAAGCTGATCGCCGAGTTCGGAGACTGCTTCATCGCGCTGTGGCGCGACAAGCTCGGCCAGATCTCGCTGGCCGTGACCACGCTGTTCTGGGGCGTGGGCGCCACGCTGCAGTTCATCGTGCTGAAGTGGGCCGAGAAGTCGCTGGGCCTGAACCTGTCGCAAGGCGCCCTGCTCCAGGCCGTGGTGGCCGTGGGCGTGGCGGTTGGCGCCATTGCCGCCGCCGCGCGGATTCCGCTGCGCCGCTCGCTGTCGGTGCTGCCGTTCGGCGTGGCGATGGGGGCCACGGTGATGCTGATGGCGTTCTACACCAAGGACACCATGCCGGCCGTCACGCTCGACTTCTTCGGCATGGCAATGCCGCTGCACATGGCCATCGCCTATGTGTTCCTGGCCATCGTCGGGGCCATGTCGGGCTATTTCGTGGTGCCGATGAACGCGCTGCTCCAGCACCGCGGGCACGTGCTGCTGTCCGCCGGACACTCGATTGCCGTGCAGAACTTCAACGAGAACGTGTCGGTACTGCTGATGCTGTGCCTGTACGCGCTGCTGATCAAGCTCAACGTGCCGATCGGCTTCGTGATCGTGGCGCTGGGCCTGTTCATCTGCGCGACGATGGCGCTGGTCATGCGCCTGCACAAGCACAATGTGAAGGTCTACAACTCGCTGGCGATGATCGGCGAGGACAAGCACCACTGAGCGCCGCGTTCGCCAGACCCAGCAAAGCCGCCTCAGTTCATCAGGGCGGCTTTTCTCATGGCCGGCCGGCGCGCAGCCGGGCCCTGCCTTCCCAGTCGGGCGGCACGATGAAGCCACGGGAGCGTTCCAGCCAGACACCCGGCTCGCCTTCGGCCGGCGTCAGCTCGCAGATCATGACGGGCGCCTCGCGCCGCCAGACCTGATCGGGATCGGCGAAGCGCCGGGCCAGCGCCTGGCACAGCGTGCCTGCCTGCTCGGTGCCCGCCTCGTCCACGCGGGCGCCGGACAGCCAGTCCACCCGCGGTAGCCGGCACCAGCGGGAGCCCCGGTTCTCCGGCGCCGTGGCCCGGGCATGCCACGCTTCGAGCGTGGACCACCAGCCGTGCAGATGATCGGGCGCGATCCCGAGCGAGGCCAGCCCCGGCGGCAGCACCCCATCGCGGTAGAACAGCCAGCCCAGCAGGTAGATTTCGCTGCGGTTCACCGGGCAGCCGACCAGCGCCTCGGCCTCGGCCGTGCGCCCCAGCGGCAACTGGCGCCGCACGATGTGATCGAGCTTGTCGCCCAGGCGATCCACGAGGTTCGGGCCCACGAAGGCGCGGCGATCCGTCCCGCCATCGATTGCGTCGACCATCAGGTAGAACTTGGCGGCCATCTCCCAGTGCACCACCTGCCCGAGCGCCGGATCGCGCCAGATCAGGTCAAGTTCACCGAGTGTCTGGATGCCGTGCCCGTTCGCGCGCCGGATTGGCACGTTGGCCGCCATCAGGGCCATGCCCGGCGCGTGCCCGAGCGCGAAATGGAGCAGGCGCTCGGCGTGCCGGCCCAGCCGCAGGCTGCGGCTGCCGGTCGGGTCCGGGTGCCCGCTCAGTTCGGCAATGGTTTCCGGAAGCGTGTCCGGGTCGGCGTGTGCGAGCCAGGCCTGCCACGCGGCGCGCTCGCCAGCCGGCCACTGGGCCAGCCGCGCCACTTCGCTGCGGTATTCATCGGGCAGCGCGGCCAGAAGCGGCGGCGACAACGTGCACCAGGCCAGGTCGCGCGTGCGCTGCGACGCGGCACTGCGCCAGAGTGGCAGGCGTGCCTCGGCACCGGCCGGCGTGGCGCCGCCCGGCGTGCCCGGTTGCACGAGATCAGGCTTCAACTCCCGCACGATGATGTACCTCGCGTGCCAGGCACAGGTCTTCCCACGCCCGCGCCTTGTCGGTCAGCGTGCGCAAGAGGTAGGCCGGATGGTAGGTCACCACGACCGGGATGCCTTCATAGGCGTAGATCGTGCCGCGCAGCTTGCCAATCGGCGTGTCAGAGCGCAGCAGCGTCTGAGCGGCAAAGCGGCCCAGCACCACGATCACCTTCGGCTGGATCAGTGCGATCTGGCGCTTCAGGTGCGGCTCGCAGAGCGCCACCTCGTCCGGCTCGGGATTGCGGTTGCCGGGCGGCCGGCACTTGAGCACGTTGGCGATATAGACGTTGCGGTCGCGCGCCAGGCCCAGCGCGCCAAGCATGTTGTCGAGCAGCTTGCCGGCCTGGCCGACGAACGGCTCGCCCTGCAGATCCTCGTTCTCGCCCGGCGCCTCGCCAACGAACATCCACTCGGCCCGCTGGTCGCCCACGCCAAATACGGTATGGGTGCGGGTATTGCACAGCCCGCAGGCCGTGCAGCCGGCCACGGCCTCGGACAGCGCGGGCCAGTCCATCGCGGCGATGGCCGCCTCGCGCCCGGTCTGGACCTGCGGATCGGCAGACGGACGCGGCACCGGGCGCGGCGCTACCTCGGCCGGGGCGTCGAATGCCTCGACGGTTTCGGCAAGGTCGGACGGCTCCGGCGCCATGTCGACCACGGCCGGCGGCGCCGTCGCGGCAACGCGCTGCACGGCCTCGGCAACGACCTCGGGCACCGGCTCGGCCAGCGCCATGCCGGCCTCGGCTCCGGCCATCGCCTCCGCTGCGCCACCGGGCGCGGCATCGCGCGGCACCCACTCCACGGGAATGCCGAGTGCCTCCAGGAACAGGGCGCGGCGGCTCATGCCGGCACCCCGCCTGTCTCGCTGGGCCACATGCGGCGCAGCACCAGCGCATCCTCGCGGCCCAGCGCCGTGGCCGGGTAATACCCCTTGCGGCGGCCGATCTCGACAAAGCCGGCCTCCAGGTAGAGCGCCAGCGCCCCGAGATTCGACGGCCGGACTTCGAGCAGCATCGTATGCAGGTTGCCGCGATGCGTGGTGGCCAGCGCGATGGCCAGCAACAGCCGGCCCAGCCCCTGGCGCTGGCGGTCGGGATCGACCGTAATGTTCAACAGGTGCATCTCGTCGACCACCGGCATCAGCATCGCGTAGCCCACGAGCGTGTTCGACGGGTCGCGCAGCGTCAGCCCGCCATGCCCCGCCTTGAGCGAATTCTCGAAGTTGCCGCGCGTCCACGGGTGCGAATAAGCGCGCTGTTCGATCCGGGCCACTTCCTGCAGGTCGCGTGCCGTCATGTGGTCGAGCGTCCAGCCGGGTGCGAGCTGCGGCATGACCGGGATGATCGGCCAGGCCGGCTGCAGCGCGCCGTCCGCCGGGTCGGGCAGCATCGCGGCGCTCATGGTGTGGCTCCCTGGGCGGTCTGAGCCGCCTTCAGTTTCTCGGCCGCCACCGCTTCCCGCTCGGCAATGGTCTGCGCGACCTTGTCGCGCACGTAGATGGGCATGGCGTCAGCAGCATCGATCGTCTCGCCCCGCGCCAGCGCCCGCAGGCCGATGGCAACCATCGCGCGGGCATCGGGCATGGCGTCCGGCAGCACCCGACTGGCCTGCGCGGCCACGGCCAGCCGCTCGCCAAACACCACCGCGCCGTTGCCGGCCAGCCAGAATTCGCCTTCGGGCCGCACCACCGCGTCCGGCGCCCCGACGCGCGTCGCGCCGGTCTCGCGCCATTCCTCGTCCTGCCACCGGAAGCAGGCCGAATACGCTTCGTCCATGCGGGCATCGAGCGCCACCAGCACTGAGGCATCAGCGGGCAGCGGTATGGCGTTTCGCGCACTTTCCGCGCAGGCCATCAGGACATTGACGGGAATGACGGGGAGCTCGGCGCCGAAGGCCAACCCCTGCGCCACGCCGCACGCCGTGCGCAAACCGGTAAACGAACCGGGCCCGGCACCGAACGCCACGGCGGCACAGTCGGCCAGCCTGATACCGGCCTCGGCCAGCACTTCGCCAACAGCCGGCAGCACGCGGGACGACGAACGCGCGCCGGTGTGCTCATGGCGGGAACAACACTCGAACGCGCCGTCAGCGGCAACGCGTCCGAGTGCGACAGAACACCACTCTGTGGAGGTCTCGACAGCTAGGATCCAGGACATGGCAGCGATTGTAATCGCTGCGGGGGGAAAGCAACATCGACGAGGTTCCTGGAACTTCCGCGACAGGATCGCGCGGTCAGACCAGAAGCAGGCCGCGCGGAACCGCCTTCAACGTGAATTTCTGGCTGAGACGGGAGACGACGTCCGAGTCGAGGTTCAGAAGGTTGGGGAACACGGTGGTTCCATCCATATACAGCGTGCTGCCCTCTGGAAAGGGAAGTTGGACCGAACCTGGCACCTGCGAGGTATTTGGCCGGGCACTACCGGTCAGAACCTCGTGGCCGTTCTTGTCCCGAACCTCATAGTAATAAGCGATGATATTCGCATTCTGTTCACACGGCATGCCAGCAAGGGTCCGGACGATGATGGTGCCCGTGATCAAATTGATATCGAAATGCATGACATCGTCATACCTCCAACAATTTTCTACAAACACCCGAAACTCATTGCCTGAAAACGTGGGCACCGAGCCCAACCGCCCCATGGCAGGCGCAACATCGATACCGTCCGTGCCGATCGTAATCTGCGTGTTCCGTGACGCCGTCAGTGCCGTGCCGGTCGTCTCATTCTTGACGACGCAGCGCGTATTGTGTTCCGCATGATGGAAATACAGAACATCGCCGCCCGATTCGGAAAGCGGGAAGACATAGTTGGTGACAGCAACCTCCTGGGTACCGATGAAATCGTAGGAATACAATTCGATGCCATCTGCCGTCTTGAAGCTGACATACGCGTAGGTATCCGGGAAATTGTCGTGCACGAACACCGCACTGGTTTCGAACTCGATCCGCTTCAGATTCAGATCGATCGTCACCAGCAGAAACGGCGTCTCTCCAAACCCTCGCATCGTCACGGTAAAGCGCCGGCCGGTTGACAGGCCAAGGGGCCGGCCCGGGCCATTGCAGGGGCACGGTACTTTAGCTGGATGATGCGTTGCAGTCTGTTCCATTTCTCGCTCCATGTTCTTTCACTGCCGGAACCGTTTCCGACCAACTCATAATCCGATCTCCCGAAAGAAAAATAAAATGGAAAATCATGGATTCGTTATGGCCTGGCATGGATTCGAGCCGATAAACCAGCACGCGCACGCCGCCAGGGCGGCGTGCGGGAGAGGGGGGAAGACGCTTACGTTCGCGCGCACTTCAGGCGTCGGAATTCTGCTCTCAGACCTGAAGCAAACCTCGCGGCACAGCTTTCAGCGTAAAGTGGGTGCTGAGGCGTGAGATCGCATCAGTGTCGATATTGAGTAGATAAGGAAATCCTGTGGACAACGTAACTTCCAGCGTCGAACCTTCGGAGAAGGCATGCTGAACGGACGATGCTGGCGACGTTGTATGGTTCTTGATTGATGCCTGCGCCACGAGCTGACCATTCTTGTCTCTCAAGTGGTAGGACAGCGCGACGACCCCGAGCGAGGCACTACATGGAAGCACTGCAAAGGTCCGGATAATGATCGTGCCAGACACCAGATCCATGTCGAAATCCACATACGTGTCCATATCCCAGCATTCATTCACGAAAAGCCGGAATTTATTCCCTGAAAACGTGGGTACGGTTCCCAGCCTCCCCATGGAAGGCGCGACATCGATACCCTCCGTGCCAACCGTAATCTGCGTGTTCCGTGACGCCGTCAGTGCCGTGCCGGTCGTCTCATTCTTGACGACGCAGCGCGTATTGTGTTCCGCATGATGGAAATACAGAACATCGCCGCCCGATTCGGAAAGCGGGAAGACATAGTTGGTGACAGCAACCTCCTGGGTACCGATGAAATCGTAGGAATACAATTCGATGCCATCTGCCGTCTTGAAGCTGACATACGCGTAGGTATCCGGGAAATTGTCGTGCACGAACACCGCACTGGTTTCGAACTCGATCCGCTTCAGATTCAGATCGATCGTCACCACCAGAAACGGCGTCTCTCCATACCCTCGCATCGTTACGGTGAAGCGCCGTCCTGTTGACAGGCCAAGCGGCCGGCCCGGGCCATTGCAGGGGCACGGTACTTTAGCGGGCTGATGCATTGCAGAATGTTCCATTTCCTGCTCCATTAACTTTCACTGTCGGAACAGTTTCCGATCAGGTTCATATGCAACGTGGCAAATAAAAAATGTGGTCAGACCTGCAACAGGCCGCGAGGTACGGACTTCAGCGTAATCGTGCCGATACGCGACAGAACATTCGTTTCGAGATTGAGGATAAATAGCCGTACGGCCATTACGTTAAGTTGCAGCGTCCAGCCTTCCTCCAAAGACCAGTCATGTGCGTAGGGCACGGGCGTACGATTGGAAAGAAGACTTGCCCCATTTACGTATTGACCGTGCTTATCCATCAAAAGGTAACTGAAAGCGACGGGAGGTTCATCCACGTTGGGGAACACCGGAAAGACCTCGGTGGTAATTTTCGCAGTAACCAGGTCAATATTGAAATACATTACATCGGCGTAATCATCAAAATTACGAACGATGATCCTGAACCGGTTGCCCGCAAATGTCGGGACCGAACCCAGGCGGTTCGACGCAGCAGAAATATCAATGCCATCAGGCTTTACAACAACCTGTGAAAACCGTGATGCCGTCAGTACAGCTCCGGTTGTCTCATTTTTCACAACACACCGCGAATTGTGCTCGGCATGATAAAAATACAGCTGTTCGCCACCCGATTCAGAAAGAGTAAATGTGTAGATGGAAGGAGAAACCCGCTGATTGCCAATGAAATCGTGCGAATAAACTTCGACGCCTTCAGCATTCTTGAAACTGACATAAGCATAAGTCGTCGTGAAATTACTGTGCACCAGTACAGCGCTGGACTCGAACTTGATCCGTTTCAGGTCCAGGTCGATCGTCACGACCAGGAATGGCGTGTCGCCGTAGCCGCGCATCGTGATGGTGAAGTGCCGTCCTGACGACAAGCCCAGAGGGCCGCCCGGCGCGTCAGGAGGGCACGGTTCTTGAGGCGGACAATACGTAGTTGGCTGTTCCATTTCTGGCTCCATTGCCGATCCAATGTCGGAACCATTTCCGACCGGCCGATCGTCGCGCTAAGCGAATGAAATCTGAATGGAACAAGGATGGATTCGACGCAGTCGCCCGCACGGTGGCCCACCTGACGACAAAACCGAAGCCTCCCTCTGATTTTCCTGTCTGAAACAGCCGGCACGAGGCGATATCATCGGCCATCCATCTCACCCATCCCGATTCCACCGGAGACCCCATGAGCGATCTGCAAGCCCGTTTCGACCAGGCCCAACTCGACGTCAAGACCCTGTCCGAGCGTCCCAACAACATGACGCTGCTGCGCCTGTACGCGCTGTACAAACAAGGTGCCGAAGGCGATGCGCACGGCGACAAGCCGGGCATGACCGATTTCGTCGGCCGCTACAAGTTCGAAGCGTGGGAAACGCTGAAGGGCACCAGCCAGGACGACGCCAAGCTCAAGTACGTGGAGCTGGTGGCCGATCTGCTGGCTGGCAGGGAGAGTTAAGCAGGAGGATTGGCGCTGCCCACCCCCGGCGCGGGCCGTGGCCGGATGCGCCAGGCGGCCAGGATGGCCGTGGCAATGACGACGCCTACCGCCAGGAAGGTTTCGTCGAACGCATGGATGCGCGCCGCTTCGGCGGCCGCTCCGCCGCCGGTGGTCAGGTCTGCGCCGTGATGGCCAAGGCGCCATTGCAGCCCTACCCCGGCCAGGCTCACGCCGATGGCGCCGCCGAGTTGCCGCACGAAGTTGATGCAGCTCGACCCCTGCGCGATCAGCGAGAAATCCACGCCGCGCATCGATCCAATGGTCAGCGACGGCAGGATGCAGCCCAGCCCGATCCGGCCGATGATCGCGTACAGCACCAGCAGCACGTAAGGCGTGGCCAGCGAGCCGGTGGCCATCAGCAGGAACGATCCGGCCAGCAGCGCCAGCCCGAACGACACCTGCCGGTGCGGCAGGATGCGGTTGGTCAACCGGCCCGCCACGGCAATCGTCACCGCCAGCGCGATGCCCGCAGGCATCAGCACCAGCCCCGCCGCCGACGGCGTATAGGCCAGCGCGGTCTGCATATAGACCGGCAGCAGGTAGGTGGAGCCAAACAGCCCCGCCCCGTAGATGAACGCCACCACGGCCCCCGCCGAGAACTGGCGATAGCTGTACAGCCGCATGTTCATCAGCGGATCGGGCGCGCGCAACTGCCAGGCCACGAAGCCCACCAGCATTGCCACGCCAAAACCGGCCAGCGCCAGCCCCGACACCAGGTTGCCGCGCAACTCCACTACCCCGTTGAGCAGGCTGACCGTCGCCACGCCCACCAGCGCGAGCCCGCGCCAGTCCAGCGGCTTGCGCTCGCCGATCATCGCGGAATCCACGGCCATGTAGCGCCGCGCCATGAACCAGCCGGCCACCGTCAGCGGCACCACCACGAAGAAGATCGAGCGCCAGCCGAACAACTCGACCAGAAAGCCGCCCAGGCTCGGCCCGATGGCCGGCGCCAGCACCACGCCGAAGCCGAACAGCGACAACGCCTTGCCCTGCTCGCGCTCCTCGAAGAAGCGCAGGATGAAGATGTTGGGCAGCGGCTGCATGATCCCGGCGGCAATCCCCTCGGCCACGCGCATGGCCAGCATCACGCCGAACGTGGGAGAGAACCCGCCGATCAGGCCGCCCGCCCCCAGCAGCACCAGCGTGCCGATGAACGTGCGGCGCAGCCCGTAGCGGTTCAGCAGCCACGGCGTCAGCAGCATCGACAGCGTCATGGCAATCATGAAGCTGGCGGCCACCCACTGGGCACGCTCCTGCCCCAGCGTGAAATGGCGGCTCAGGTCAGGGATGGCGACGTTGACGATGGTCGACGACACGATGGAAGACATCGTGCCAAGCATCAACGTCATCAGGATCAGCCAGCGCAGCCGCTCGCCATGGCGCTCGCGCAACGCCGCGCGGGTGGGGCCGCCGCGCGGCGGCTCCTGGACGCTCACCCGAGCCGTCCCGTGGCGGCAATCTCGCGGATCTTGCGCACGGTATCGAGATCGGCCTCGTGATAGGCGGATTTCACGATCTCGGCATAGCGGTCGTCGCCCGACGGGTCGACGTTCGGCATGGTGGTCTCGTAGATGAAGCGCACCAGCAGCGCCAGCGGCGTGGGCGTCTCGATGATCATCGAGAGCGAGCCGCCGGCATGCTCGGCCGTAGGCTCGGTTTCATACCGCACCATCCTGCGCGCCTCAAGCGTCACATGATCGCGGATACTGGCCTGCCCGAAATGCAGCACGCGTTCCAGCCAGCCATCGCCCCGATCGACAATCTCCGCACGATCCAGCCCCAGCACGAACAATTCAGGCGACTCGGCCCGCAACACCAGCCCCTGCCAGAGCTGGTCGGCCGTCAGCGGCTCCAACTGCGGGTTGTTGGGGTCATTGATCTCAACCAGGTGCTCGAAACGCAACTTCACTCTCCCAGATCGTAGTTTTCCGTATTATGGGGCTTCTGCAGCCGTCGTGAGGGTCCTGACGCGGCAGCGCAGTGCGGATACAAAAACCCCCACGGCTCACACCGTGGGGGTTTTTCAAACAACCGACCTGCCAAACTACATTCAGACTTCCTCGTACAGCGGCAGCGTCAGGAACTCGGCGAAATCTTCCGACGTCGACATCTGCTCGAAGATCTGGGCGGCGCGGTCGTAGGTGGGGCCCGTGCCGGCCACTTCCTTGACCTTGGCCAGTTCTTCCGGAATCAGCGCGCGCACCAGTTCGGCGGTGACCTTGCGGCCGTCTTCCAGCTTGCCCTTCGGCGAGCGGATCCACTGCCAGACCTGCGAGCGCGAGATTTCGGCGGTGGCGGCGTCTTCCATCAGGTTGTGGATCGGCACGCAGCCGTTGCCGGCCAGCCAGGCGCCCAGGTAGTGGATGCCCACGTTGATGTTCATGCGCAGGCCGTGCTCGGTGATCGGCGTTTCGGGCTTGAAGTCAAGCAGGTCGGCGGCCTTCACTTCCACGTCCATGCGCTGTTTGCCGAACTGGTTGGGCTTGTCGCCCAGCACGTCCACGAACTCCTTCATGGCCGGGGCCACCAGGCCCGGGTGGGCCACCCAGCCGCCGTCGTAGCCGTCCGTGGCATCGCGGCGCTTGTCGCTGATGATGCCTTCCATGGCGATGGCGTTCTTCTCCGGATCGTTCTTGATCGGGATCAGGGCGCTCATGCCGCCGATGGCCGGTGCGCCGCGCTTGTGGCAGGTCTTCAGCAGCAGCAGTGCGTACGAGCGCATGAACGGCGCGGTCATCGTCACCTTGGCGCGGTCGGCCAGGCAGAAGTTCTTGTCCACCTTGAACTTCTTGATGCACGAGAAGATGTAGTCCCAGCGGCCCGCGTTCAGGCCGGCGCTGTGGTCGCGCAGTTCGTACAGGATTTCTTCCATTTCGAACGCGGCCAGGATCGTCTCGATCAGCACCGTGGCCTTGACCGTGCCCTGCGGCAGGCCCACTTCGTTCTGCGCCATCACGAAGATGTCGTTCCAGAGGCGGGCTTCCAGGTGGCTTTCCAGCTTCGGCAGGTAGAAGAACGGGCCGGCGCCGCGTGCGATCTGTTCGCGGGCGTTGTGGAACAGGAACAGCGCGAAGTCGAAGATGCCGCCCGAAATACGCTTGCCGTCGATCGTGACGTGCTTCTCTTCCAGGTGCCAGCCGCGCGGACGCACCTGCAGCGTGGCGATCTTGTCGTTGAGCTTGTACTGCTTGCCGTTGCTGTCCAGCGTCAGCGTGCGGCGCACGGCGGCCTTCAGGTTGACCTGGCCCTGCATCTGGTTGTGCCAGTTCGGGGTGTTCGAATCCTCGAAGTCGGTCATGTAGCTGTCAGCGCCCGAGTTGAAGGCGTTGATCACCATCTTGGCCTCGACCGGACCTGTGATTTCCACGCGGCGGCATTCCAGCGCCTGGGGCACCGGGGCTACCTGCCAGTCGCCTTCGCGGATGTTCTTCGTTTCCGGCAGGAAGTCGGGGATCTCGCCGGCGTCGAGGCGCCTGGCGCGCTCCTCGCGGGCGGCCAGCAACTCCTGGCGGCGCGCATCGAAAGCGCGGTGCAGCTTGTCGACCAGCGCCAGGGCTTCCGGCGTGAGGATGTCTTCGTAGGCCGGCAGGATCTCGCCGGTAATCTTCATGCCCGCGGGCAGCGTGATAGCCATCAGTCTTCTCCTGTGTGCGATGGTGATCGAGGGTTGGCCTGGCTCAGACCGCCACGCCAGCGGCGGTGACGAAGTCGAGCAGGTCGTTCATGTCGTGCCCGGTGCCGGTGGGCGCCACGTCGAGGCGCTCCGCCGGGTGGCCGGCACGGTTGATCCAGAAAGTGGTGTAGCCGTACCACGTGGCGCCGCACGCATCCCAGCAGTTCGACGAGACGAACAGGATCTCGGCGGCCGGCAGCTCGAAGGCGCGCGGGCCCAGCGCGTAGGCGGCCGGCGCGGTCTTGTACTGGCGCACGGCATCCACCGACAGCACGTGGTCGAACAGCCCATGCATGCCCGCGCTCTTGACCGCGATGTCCAGCATCTGCGGATTGCCGTTCGACAGGATGCCCAGCGGCAGCCCGGCGCGGCGCAGCCGCTTGAGCGCGCCCAGGTTCTCGGGAAAGCCCGACAGGCAGGCGTACTCCTTGAGCATCTGCGCCTCGGTGGCGTCGTCGAGCTTCAGCCCCAGGCGGTCGGCCGCGTAGCGCAGCGCGTCGATCGTGATGTCCCAGAACGGCTTGTAGCGGGCGCCGTCCGGTGCGGCCAGCGAGCGCAGCCGGGTGTAGTCGATCTGCCGCTCGCGCCACAGCAGCGCCAGCGCCTCGCCCTTGCCGGGAAACAGCTGCTCCGCGCGCGCGGTGACGGCGTACACGTCGAACAGCGTGCCGTAGGCATCGAAAACGACTGCGCGGATCTTGTTCATCGGAGGTCTGAGTGGGCCTGTACACGGTTGAATGCAGTGCATTGTAGAGAGACGTTGCAGTGCGGCAAAGTCGGGGTGGGTCACTTGATCTTTTACTTTTCCGCTACTAATCTAGGCCGTCTCCATCAAGACTCGTGTATCAGCGAGCTAACAATCGTGGACCATTTCAAGCAGCTTGAGACATTTGTATCGGTTGCATCACGTGGCAGCCTGTCCGCCGCCGCGGCCGCCGAGGGCGTGGCGCCGGCCATCATCGGGCGGCGCATCGATGCGCTCGAAGAGCGGCTCGGCGTCAAGCTGCTGGTCCGCACCACGCGCAAGATCACGCTGACCTTCGAAGGCTCGGCCTTTCTCGAAGACTGCCAGCGCATCCTGAACGACCTCCACAACGCCGAAGCCAGCGTCTCGGCCGGCGGCGTCAAGGCCAGCGGCCATCTGCGGGTTACCGCCCCGGCCGGCTTCGGCCGCAAGCACGTGGCGCCGCTGGTGCCGCTGTTCATCGAATCGCACCCCGACGTCACGCTGACGCTCGACCTCTCGGACCGCGTGGTCGACCTCGTCAATGAAGGCTTCGACTGCGCGATCCGGCTCGGCGACCTGCCCGACTCCAGCCTGGTCTCGATCCGGCTGGCCGAGAACCGCCGCGTCGTGGTGGCCTCGCCCGAATACCTGGCCCGCGCCGGCACCCCCCAATTGCCCGAGGACCTGGCGCGCCACAACTGCCTGGCCTTCGGCGCCAGCGCCAACGTGCAGCGCGGCTGGGTCTTCCAGCAGGACGGCCGCCCCGTCACCATCAAGGTGGGCGGCACCATGGAGTGCACCGATGGCGCGGTCCTGCACGCCTGGTGCCTGCAGGGCCACGGGCTGGCCTGGCGCTCGTGGTGGGAGGTGGGCCAGGAGATCGTCAGCGGCCGCCTCGTGACCGTGCTCGACGAGTTCCAGGCCCCGCCCATCGGCATCCACGCCGTCTTTCCCCAGCGCAAGCACCTGCCGCTGCGCGTGCGGCTGTTCATCGACCACCTCAAGAACACGTACGGCAACCCGGCCTACTGGCGCCGCGCCGAGCAGGCGCCGTCCAGCGCCGCCGCCGAAGTCCACGCCGTGGTTGCCTGAACAACAATTCGAATGCGTGGTCAATCGCACAATCTTGATAAATGGCAATGACGCAGACTGCACACTGACTACAATCGAATCACACAGGCACGCCGTACGACTGATCGCCTGCTTCCCGTCCACTCGTGCAAGGAGGTCCGGTATGTTCAAGCACATCCTGTTACCCACCGACGGCTCGGAGTTGTCGAAGAAGGCCATCGACGGCGGGCTGGAACTGGCCAAGGCCATCGGTGCGCGCGTCACCGCCTATGTCTGCCTGGAGGAATATCCGTATACGCCCTTCAGCGAGATCGTGGTCGAGGCCCCGCAGGCGTTCAAGGACCGCATCGAGAACCAGGCCCGGCTCTACCTGAAGGAAATCGAGACCGCCGCCGTGGCCGAGGGCCTGCCGTTCGACGCCGACATGAGCACGTTCGCCGTGCCCTACCTCGGCATCATCGACGCGGCGGAACGCCATGGCTGCGACGTGATCTTCATGGCCTCGCACGGCCGGCGCGGCCTGTCGGGACTGCTGCTCGGCAGCGAAACCCAGAAAGTCCTGACGCATACGGATATTCCGGTCATCGTCTACCGGTAGATCCCATCCCTTAAAAAACCCGCGCCGGGGGTCTCCCGGCGCGGGGCCAAACCAGCGGCACGATGGTCGCGCGCCGCTTCCCGAATTTCCCTTCCCCCACAGTCCTGTGTCTTATATAAGAGTGTAACGACGGACACGCGCGCCCAAGCACTTTGTGGCGAACGAATTTCATCTTTGGATTCAATGGCTTGCCCGTGGCTTATCACGATGTGGCAAGCCATCCTTCCACGTGGGATATGGCGATTCTGCGATGTCGGCGGGGATTTTGCGGGACAGGATTTCGTTTCGGATGGTGGGATCTGGCGCCCGCCCCGCCCCTACATCTGCTTGAACAAGTGTGCGTACTGCCTGGCCACCGGCAGCGATTCCGGCCGGTCGCGCAGTTTCAGGGACAGCCGTCCCAGCGACTGGTTGACCGCGCTGGCCACGCAGTCGATGTTGACCACGGTGCCGCGGTGTATCTGCCAGAAGCGGTCGGGGTCGAGCTGCTGGATCAGTTCGCGCAGGCTGGTGCGGATCAGCGCCTCGCCGCTGGTAGCCACCACGTTGACGTATTTGTCGGTGGCGGCCAGGTAGATCACCTCGTCCACGGGGATGATGCGCACCTCCTGGCCCACCAGCGCCTTGATGAAGCGCAGGTACTGGCCACGCGCGGCGGCGGGCCGCTCCAGCAATTCCAGCCGCTGCAGCAACTGGGCAAGCCGGTCGGTATCGACCATCGTGCCGATATCGGCGGGCGCGTCCCCGGTGTCGCTCTCCTCCCCGGCCTTGGCGGCCAGCCGGGCCTTCAGGCGGCACACCGTGGCCTCCAGCCGGTCGTGCTGCACGGGCTTGAGCACGTAGTCCACGGCGGCGCGCTCGAAGGCTTCCAGCGCGAACTGGTCGTAGGCGGTGACAAAGACCACCAGCGGCGGGCGGTCGAACTCGATCAGCTCGCGCGCCACGTCCATGCCGCTCATGCCGGGCATGCGGATATCGAGAAAGGCCACGTCGGGCTGGTGGGTACGCGCGGCGTCCAGCGCCGCGACGCCATCGTGCACCACGGCGGCGATCCGGGCCTCGGGCCACAGCGCGCCCAGTTCGGCTTCGAGAACTCGGGCGAGCAGCAGCTCGTCGTCGGCGATCAGCAGGGTCGGGGGCATGGAAATGGTCAGGGCGTGGCCGGTTCTGCGCCGGGTTCGGCGCCCGCAGGCGTCGGGCGGCCCGCGTGGGGGGCGCGCATCGGGGCGATGGCGGGCGCGTCGCTGCGCGTGAGCGGCAGCGTGAGCCGCACCACCACGCCGCGCGGCGTGTTTTCTTCCATCTGCATCGTCGCCGCCGCGCCAAAAATCCGCGCCAGCCGCTCGCGCACATGTGTCAGGCCCAGACCGGACCCGCCCTTGCTGCACGGGGCGCCCTGCGTGAAGCCCACGCCGGTATCGGCGATGGCCACCTCCAGCACGCCCTCCCCGGCCTCGCGCGCCGACAGCACGATGGTGCCGCCGCGCATGCACGGTTCGATGCCGTGCGTGACGGCGTTCTCGACCAGCGGCTGGATCAGCATCGGCGGAATCTCGGCATTGGCCAGTGCCGGCGGCAGGTCGATCCGGTAGTCGAGCCGCGCGCCAAAGCGCATGCCCTGGATATCGAGGTAGCTGCGCAGCAGTTCGAACTCCTGCGCCAGCGTGCAATGCTCGGCGCGGGTGTGCGAGAGCGACATGCGCAGGAAGCCGATCAGCCGCTGCAGCAGTTGCCGCGCGGCGCGCGGATCGGTGGCAATCAGCCCGTCGAGGTTGGCCAGCGAGTTGAACAGGAAGTGCGGCTCGATCTGGGCCTGCAGCGCCATCAACTGGGCGCGCACCAGTTGCTTCTCGGCCTCCTCGCGCTGCAGCGCGTCGAGCGCGGCCTGCCGCTCCAGGTAGGCCAGCTTCTCGCGCGACCAATAGAAATAGATCATGCTCGCCGACGCCAGCATCCCGACGATCAGGCACATGCGCAGCATGTCGCCGGTGGCGGCCGCATCCTTGACGGGCAGGTCGAGCACCACGCGCGTGGCCCAGCTGCCGGCCACCACGCCCAGCGGCACCGCCACCACGGCCAGGCACATGAACGGCCAGCGGCGCGGCCGGTCGTTCCACCAGATCAGCACGCGCGGGATATCGATCAGCACCCAGATCGCCAGTCCGATCAACTGGCTGTAGACAAAGTTCTGCACCAGCGAGCCGCCGGTCTGGAACCCGTAGTTCAGGCTGACGGCGATCACCGTGTTCATGCAGAGCACGAACAGCAGGTCTCGCGCCAGGATGTTGAGCCGTGACGGCACCGCGCACGACATGCGCATGAATCTCTCCCTCCTTCTTGCCAGCCGGCCGCGTGGCACTCTGATGATGCACTGCGGCATGGGGCGGCCCGGGGCATCGGACAGGTCCGGGCGGCCAGTTGGAGTGGACTTTACGCCGGAGTCAGACGGGAGGAAAGCGTCGTGCGACGAAGGGGCGGCAGCGGGCGCCAGAGGCGGCCGTCCGCGACCGAAGGGCAGTCCGGGCGGCGTGGCGCATGCACCGGGCAAACGCCCGTTTCAGCGGCGCAGCCGGCGGCAAACCCGGCAGATGATCCGATCGAGCAAGAAAACATGCTGTTTCTTGCTCAATCGTCTCACGCGGCCACGGCTACCCGGTTCGATGCCTCGGCCAGCGCCGTGGACACCGTGTCGCGCGACAGATGCGGCGCGAACATGTTGATGAACGCGTGCGCGTAGCCGCGCAGGTAGGCGCCCCGCCGCACGGCCACGCTCGTGGTGTTGGGCGAGAACAGGTGGGCGGCGTCGATCTTGACCAGCCCGGCGTCCTTGCGGGCGTCGTAGGCCATCGACGCGATGATGCCCACGCCGAGATCGAGTTCGGCGTAGGTCTTGATCACGTCGGCGTCCATGGCGGTCAGCACGATCTCGGGCGTCAGCCCGGCCTCGGCAAACGCGCCATCGATCTTGCGGCGGCCCGTGAAGCCGGCATCGTAGGTGATCAGCGGGAAGTTGCTGAGGTCTTCGAGCGTCGGCTCGGGCAGGTGTGTCAGCGGGTGTTCTGGCGAAACTACGATGACGTGTTGCCAGGAATAGGCTTCGAACGAGGTCAGCCCGGCCTCGTTGGCCACCGCCTCGGTGGCGATGCCGATATCGGCTTGCCCGGTAAGTAGCAATTCGACGATATGTGACGGGGATGCCTCTTGCAGCGCAAGGGTCACATGGGGATACTCGCGCCGGAAGCTCTGCACCACCTTGGGCAGCGCATAGCGCGCCTGGGTGTGGGTGGTGGCCACGGTCAGCCGGCCGGTATGGCGGCCCGCGAACTCGTCGCCGGCCTGGCGCAGGTTCTCGGCTTCGAGCAGCAGCCGTTCCACGATGCGCACGATCTCGCGGCCCGGCTCGGTCAGGCCGGTCAGCCGCTTGCCGTAGCGCTCGAAAATTTCCACGCCGAGTTCTTCCTCCAGTTCGCGGATCTGGCGCGAGACGCCCGGCTGCGACGTGTACAGCGCGTTGGCCACCTCGGTCAGGTTGAACTGGCGGCGCACCGCCTCGCGGATCGACCGCAGTTGCTGGAAGTTCATGTCGACGCTCCTTGTTCCTGCACGGCCTGCCCCCGGTTGAACACGCGCAACTGGCGCGGACGCACGGCCAGCAGTTCGCCCTCGCGGAAGCCCTGATGGCGGAAGCGTTCGAGCGGCAGCGCCACCTCGATCACGTCCTGGTTGTCCTCGCGCTCCAGTTCCAGCTGGGCCACCGGCCCCAGCGTCAGCGCGCGGCGCAGCGTCACGGCGATGCCGTCGGTGCCGGGCGCGTAGCGCTCCAGGTCGAGGTCATGCGGCCGCACGTACGCCACCGCGTCGCCGGCCGTCTCGTGGCCGCTGCCGATCACCGGCAGCACCGAGTCGCCCGTGTGCAGCAGGCCACCGCTGTCGCCCACTTCCAGCCGGCCGTGGAACAGGTTCACGTTGCCGAGGAAGCCGAACACGAACGGCGTGGCCGGGTGGTTGTAGACCGCCTCGGGCGTGCCGAACTGCTCCACGGTGCCCTTGTTCATCAGCACCACCTGGTCGGCCACTTCGAGCGCCTCTTCCTGGTCGTGCGTGACGAACACGCTGGTCACGTGCAGCTCGTCGTGCAGGCGGCGCAGCCAGCGGCGCAGTTCCTTGCGCACCTTGGCGTCGAGCGCGCCAAACGGCTCGTCGAGCAGCAGCACGCGCGGCTCCACGGCCAGCGCGCGGGCCAGCGCAATGCGCTGGCGCTGGCCGCCCGAGAGCTGCGACGGATAGCGGTCGCCCAGCCAGTCGAGCTGCACCAGCTGCAGCAGCGACTTCACCTTCTCCTGGATCTTCGCTTCCGAAGGACGCTCGGCGCGCGGCTTCACGCGCAGGCCGAAGGCCACGTTCTCGAACACGGTCATGTGCTTGAACAGCGCGTAGTGCTGGAACACGAAGCCCACGTTGCGCTGGCGCACGTGCGTGGCGGAGGCATCCTGCCCGGACAGCACCACCTGGCCCGAATCGGCGCGTTCCAGGCCGGCGATGATGC
Organism: Cupriavidus agavae; assembly: GCF_004217045.1. GTDB lineage: Bacteria > Pseudomonadota > Gammaproteobacteria > Burkholderiales > Burkholderiaceae > Cupriavidus > Cupriavidus agavae. The sequence continues at coordinate 1,046,694 of NZ_SGXM01000001.1, read as the reverse complement.
GCAGCAGCGTGGTCTTGCCGCAGCCGGACGGCCCCAGCAGCGCCGTCAGTTCGCCCTCGGCGAAATCGAGCGAGACATCGTTGAGCGCGACAAAATCGCCAAACTGCTTCTGTACGTTGCGGACCTGAATGCTCATGGTGCCTCCTGTTCCTTGCCGGCGCGGATTTCGACCAGCGTCTTGATGCCCAGCGTGACCAGTGCCAGCAGCGTCAGCAGCGACGCCACGGCAAACGCGGCCGCGAAGTTGTATTCGTTGTAGAGAATTTCCACGTGCAGCGGCATCGTGTTGGTCAGGCCGCGAATGTGGCCGGACACCACCGACACCGCGCCAAACTCGCCCATGGCCCGCGCGTTGCACAGGATCACGCCGTACAGCAGGCCCCAGCGGATATTGGGCAGCGTCACGTGCCAGAAGGTCTGCCAGCCCGAGGCGCCGAGCACGATCGCGGCCTCCTCTTCCTCGCTGCCCTGCGACTGCATCAGCGGGATCAGCTCGCGCGCCACGAACGGGAAGGTCACGAAGATCGTGGCCAGCACAATGCCGGGCACCGCGTACAGGATCTTGATGTCGTGGGCTTCGAGCCACGGGCCGAACCAGCCCTGCGCGCCGAACATCAGCACGTAGATCAGGCCCGAGATCACCGGCGAGACCGAGAACGGCAGGTCGATCAGCGTGATCAGCAGGTTCTTGCCGCGGAACTCGAACTTGGCGATGGCCCAGGCCGCCGCCACGCCGAACACGATGTTCAGCGGCACCGCGATGGCCGCCACCAGCAGCGTGAGCTGGATGGCCGCCACGGCGTCCGGCTCCACGAGCGCGGCCAGGTAGGTATCCACGCCCTTGCGCAGCGCCTCGTAGAACACCGAGGCCAGCGGGATGAACAGGAACAGCCCGAGGAACAGCACCGCGATGCCGATCAGGGTGTATTTCACCCAGGGCGATTCGGCGGTGGCGTCGCGCAGATCGGCGGGACGGCTCCCGCCCAGACGGGAAATGGCGCCGGCCATGTCAGTTCACCTCCGGGTTGCCGTCGGGCAGCGCCGCGGCGCGCGCACCGGACTGGTGGCGGCGGGTCCATGCCTGCAGCAGGTTGATCAGCAGCAGCAGCACGAACGAGATCACGAGCATCACCACGGCCACGGCGGTGGCGCCCGCGTAGTCATACTGTTCGAGCTTGGAATAGATCATCAGCGGCGCGATCTCGGAGACCATCGGCATGTTTCCCGAGATGAAGACCACCGAGCCGTACTCGCCCGTGGCCCGCGCGAACGACAGCGCAAAGCCGGTCAGCAGTGCCGGCAGGATGGCGGGCAGGATCACCCGGCCAAAGGTCTGCAGCCGCGTGGCGCCCAGGCTGGCCGCCGCTTCCTCCAGTTCGCGCTCCACATCCTCCAGCACCGGCTGCACGGTCCGCACCACGAACGGCAGGCCGATGAAGGTCAGCGCCACCACCACGCCAAGCGGCGTGAACGCCACCTTGATGCCGAGCGGTTCCAGATAGCGGCCGATCCAGCCGTTGCCGGCGAACAGCGCGGTCAGCGCGATACCGGCCACGGCGGTGGGCAGTGCGAAGGGCAGGTCCACCAGCGCATCGATGAAACGCTTGCCGAAGAAGCGGTAGCGCACCAGCACCCAGGCCACCACGATGCCGAACGCCGTGTTGATCAGCGCCGCCACCAGCGAGGCCCCGAAGCTCAGTTCCAGCGACGCCACGACGCGCGGATTCGACACCGTGGTCCAGAACTGCTCCCACGTCATCGTGAAGGTCTTCAGGAACGTGGCCGACAGCGGAATCAGGACGATCAGCGTCAGGTAGAAGATCGTGAAGCCCAGCGACAGCCCGAAACCGGGCAGTACCGTAAACCGCTGCGAGGCCGGGGCCAGCCGCTTGGGCGCGTGGTTCACCACGGGCGGTGGCGCATCCGACAGGGAAATCGAGGGGGGCATGGGTCTCGTCTATATGAAACCGGCGCATAAGGCGCCGGTGTACGAGACAAATTTTGCAGATGCGTCCTTATAAACAGAACGAATCTTTCCGCATTTTCTTAGATGTTTTAAATATAAGGCGATGTCGGGCTGACCTCTGCCGACGCCTCCCAGGTGTCCGATCCGTCACCCATGGCCAGAATTCGCCCTTCCGAGTCGATTCGCTGCAGCAAAGTGGCGAGCAAGCCCTGGCCGATTGTCCAATCCGCGAGGTTGGAATCGGCATTGATATGGCCCAGCGCCCCGGCGTCGATCAGTTCGCTGCCCCAGAGCGTGCCCCAGCTGAATGCGGTGCGCTGGGACATCCACGGGTCATTGGTGCTGGCCACCAGCACGGTGGGGAACGGCAGGCGCCAGGCAGGCAACAAGGCGCCCACGCCAAACTTGTCGGGGTCGGCCGGCGCCACCAGCAGCGCGCCGGCGATGCCCACCGGATCGAGCGCCGCCTGCCGCAGCGCGGCCAGGCAGCCGAAGCTATGCGCCACCAGCACCGCCCCGCGCGACGCCACACGCAGCGCCCGCGAGACGCCTTCGGACACCCGCTCGGACCACAGTGGCAGGCTCGGGCGGCCCCAGTCGTGCTGCTCGATGCGCTGCCAGTCCGGGTACAGCGCCTCCCACCGGCTCTGCCAGTGCGCCGGGCCGCTGCCGTGCAGCCCCGGCACCGTCAGGACCTGCAATCCGCGCGGCACTTCGAGCCGCGTCACCTCGCGCCCCCTGCCCGGCGCGCCCCGCGCCCCTGGCGCCCGCGCGCCCCCTTCGGTTCCTGCCGATGCCACCATGCTCCCTCCTCGTTCGCGCCGTTATTTGGTCGTTGTCGCTGCCGCCCCGGTCCGGTCCCCCGCCTGCGCGTGCAGGTGCCTTGCCTGCACCGGCCCGCCCGCCACCGCCTCGCCCTGCCCCAGCGCGATCCCGGCGTTCTGCAGCCGCTCCACGATCTCGTCGTCGTTGAGCCGCCGCCCGATCAGCGTCACGCCGGCGCCGTCGGCACTGGCCCGCAGCCCGGCCAGCTGGCGGTCGGTCCAGGTGCGGCGCATGTCGAGCTTGAGCCAGTCAGGCAGCGCGTGCGCCATCAGCGCGCCGGCCTCGGCCGGGTCAGACGCCTGCAGGCTGACCGCAAACCCGTTGCGGCGGTAGTTACCCACCACGTGCAGCAGCAGCGGCAGGTCGTCGTTGGCGCTGGCCGGCACCTGGATCACGAAACGGTCCACCGGCAGGCCCAGCGATTCGAGCGCGCGCCGGAACGCGGCGCCGTGGTCGTCGGCCACCGCGGCAAGCAGCCGGTTGTGGACGTTGAGCACGAGCTTGTGTTCGCCGTGCGCCGCAAAGTAGTTCATCGCATGCACCAGCCGCGACAGCCGGTCGAGCGAGACCAGCGAGGCGTCGTCGGCGGCCATCGCGAACAGCTTCCAGGCGGCCAGCCCCACGCCGTCGCCGGCATAGGTGCGGATGGTGCCCTCGTGCGCCACCACGCGGCGGTCGGCCAGCGTGGCCAGCGGTTCGAACGCGCTGGTCAGCGAGCAGTTGAAATACTGCCCCTGCACCTGCCCGCGTGCATCGCGCCAGAGTTCGCGGCCGGCCACGGGTTCGCGCGGCAGGGTGTCCAGGTAGCGGTCGAGTGCGGAAGGCAGGGTCATGGGTGCGTCCGTAGCGGTGCGCGGTTCGCCTGATTGCTCATGATAGGAGTTCCTCGGCGGCCGGCGCGTGAAGTTTGGAAGATGATGTAACGGGGGTTGCCGGCTGCGCCGGCGCCGATGGCTGGCGCATCACGCGGCGCAGCACGGCGTCTTCGAGTTGCGCGAACGCCGCCGAACCGCGCTGGCGGGGCCGGTCCAGCGCCACGCGCTGGTCCAGCGCGATCCGGCCATCCTCGATCAGCACCACGCGGTCAGCCAGCGCCACGGCCTCTGAGACATCGTGCGTGACCAGCAGCGCCGTGAAGCCGAGCCGGCGCCACAGCCCTTCGATCAGGCCCTGCATGTCGATGCGCGTGAGCGCGTCGAGCGCCCCGAGCGGTTCGTCCAGCAGCAGCAGGCGCGGATGGTGGACCAGCGCCCGGGCCAGTGCCACGCGCTGGCGCTGCCCGCCCGAGAGCCGCGCCGGCCATTCGCCCGCACGCTCGGCCAGCCCCACCTGTTCGAGCACGGCGGCGGCGTCGCCGCGCCGGGCGCGCGGCAGGCCCAGCGCCACGTTGTCGAGCACGCGCTTCCACGGCAGCAGCCGCGCGTCCTGGAACATCACGCGGATGCTGTCCCGCAGGCCGCCGCCAGCCCGGCCGTCCAGCGACACCGCGCCGCCATCGGCCTCTTCCAGGCCAGCCACCAGCCGCAGCAGCGTGCTCTTGCCGCAGCCGCTGCGGCCCACGATGGCGACGAACTCGCCCGGCGTGACGTCGAGGTCGATGCCGTGCAGCACCTCGCGCCCGTCGTAGCACTTGACCACCTGCCGCACGTGCAGCGCAATGCCGCCTGCGTGCGGTGCGTCCTGTGCGGCCTGCGCCGGTTCGCGCGCCGCGCGTTCGTCCTGGCGCGCCGCCAGCCCTGCTTCGAGCCAGGCCAGCGCCGCGGCTTCCACCGGATAGAGCGTTTGCATGGGAGTCCTCCTTGGGTCGGAATCAGTGGGCCTGGTAGCCGGGATGCCAGCGCAGCCAGAACCGTTCGAGCGAGCGCGACAGCACATCGGCCAGCTTGCCCAGCAGCGCGTAGAGCAGGATGCCCACCAGCACCACATCGGTCTGCAGGAATTCGCGCGCGTTCATCGTCATGTAGCCGATGCCCGACTGCGCCGAGATGGTCTCGGCCACGATCAGGATCACCCACATCAGCCCCAGCGAGAACCGCACGCCCACCAGGATGTTGGGCAGCGCGCCGGGCAGGATCACCTCGCGGTACAGCCGCCAGCCAGACAGCCCGTAGCTGCGCGCCATCTCGACCAGCCCCGGATCGACGGCGCGGATGCCGTGGTACGTGTTCAGGTACACCGGGAAGAACACACCCAGCGCCACCAGGAACAGCTTGGCGGTCTCGTCGATGCCGAACCACAGGATCACCAGCGGAATCAGCGCCAGCGTGGGAATGTTGCGCACCATCTGCAACGTGCTGTCGAGCAGCGTGGCCACCGGGCGGAACGTGCCGGTCAGCAGCCCCAGCAGCAGGCCCAGCCCGCCGCCCACCGCCAGCCCCACCAGCGCACGCCACGTGCTGACCCAGACATGGCGCCACAGCTCGCCGGACACGGCCAGCCCCCAGGCGGCCTCCACCACCGCCAACGGCGCCGGCAGCACGCGGCTCGACAGCCAGCCCAGTTGCGAGGCGGCCTGCCAGCCCACGATCAGCAGCACGGGAACGATCCACGGGGCGACGGCCTGCCCCACGGCACCGATGCCCCGGCCGGGCCCGGCTTTGGAAGTCGATGACATAGCCGTTCCTTTAACTTTGCGAGGCACGCGGCACGATGCCGGTCGCCATCACTTCGCCAAACGGGCCGGACAGCACCTGTCCCGGCAGCTTGTCGCGCACCTTGCGCGGCAGCAGCGGGAACACCAGTTCGGCAAAGCGGTAGGCTTCTTCGAGGTGCGGATAGCCCGACAGCACGAAGGTATCGATGCCGAGGTCCGCATACTCCTCGATGCGCGCGGCCACGGTCTGCGGATCGCCCACCAGCGCCGTGCCGGCGCCGCCGCGCACCAGCCCCACGCCGGCCCACAGGTTCGGGCTGATTTCCAGCGCCTCGCGCGTGCGGTTGGCGCCCCCGGCATGCAGCGCGGCCATGCGGCGCTGCCCTTCGGAATCCATCTTGGCAAACACGGCCTGGGCGCGCGCCACGGTGGCGTCGTCGAGCCGGCTGATCAGGCGCTCGGCGGCGGCCCAGGCTTCGTCCGCAGTCTCGCGCACGATCACATGCAGGCGGATGCCGAAGGTGACCTCGCGGCCGTGCCGTGCCGCCCGGGCGCGCACATCGGCAATCTTCTTCGCCACCTCGGCGGGTGGCTCGCCCCAGGTCAGGTACTTCTCTACCTGCCCGGCCGCCAGGTCATGCGCCGCCGCCGACGAGCCGCCGAAGTACACGGGCGGATGCGGACGCTGCACCGGCGGGTACAGCACGCGGGCGCCCTTGACCGTGATGTGGCGACCTTCGAAGCTGACCTCGCCCGCGTCGTGGCTGGCCGCCAGCACGTCGCGCCAGACCCGGATGAACTCGGACGACGCCTCGTAGCGCTGCGCGTGGTCGAGAAACAGCCCGTCGCCTTCAAGCTCGGCCGTGTCGCCGCCCGTGACCAGATTCACCAGCAGCCGGCCGCCCGAGATGCGGTCGAACGTGGCGGCCATGCGGGCGGCCAGCGTGGGCGTCATCAGACCGGGCCGCACGGCCACCAGGAACTTCAGGTTGCGCGTGACGGCGGCCAACGCCGAGGCGGCCACCCACGGGTCTTCGCACGAGCGCCCGGTGGGAATCAGCACGCCCTCGTAGCCCAGCGTATCGGCGGCCACGGCGATCTGCTTCAGATAGTCGAAGCCAACCTCGCGGGCGCCTTCCGAGGTGCCAAGGTAGCGGCTGTCGCCGTGCGTGGGGATGAACCAGAAAACTTGCATGTCGGGCCTCTCTCGTTCGGTGATGCTGTTCGGTGATGCTGTGCGGAGATCTGGAGAAACGGCGATGCGCTCAGCGCTGGGCCTGCTGCGCGGCAGCGGCGGGAGCCGGGGCGGTCCACGCGGCGTCGGCCACCTTGATCGGTTTCGGAATCAGCTTGAGCGCGACGAAGGCATCGGCGATGCGCTGCTGTTCGGCCAGCACCTCGGGCGTGACCGCCTTCGCGCCATAGGAAAATCTTGAAACGGCGAGGTCGAGCACGCCGGCGTCGAGGCCGGTCTCCTTGACCAGCACCTGTGCCGCGTCCTTGGGATGTTTCTCGGCCCATTGGCCAAGCTGGAACAGTTCGTCGAGGATCACCGCCACCACGTCGGGCCGGGCGTTGGCATAGGGGCGCGAGGCCAGGTAGAACTGGTGGTTGCTGACCACGGCCTTGCCGTCGGCGCTGCGGCCATCGGCCAGCACGCGGGCGCCAAGCTGCTTCTCGGCGGCGGCCAGGAACGGGTCCCAGATCACCCAGGCATCGACCGCGCCACGCTCGAAGGCCGCGCGGGCATCGGCGGGCGGCAGGTAGACGGGCTGGATCTCGTTCCACGCCACGCCGGCCTTCTCCAGTTGGCGCACCAGCAGGTAATGCACGTTCGAGCCCTTGTTCAGCGCCACGCGCTTGCCCTTCAGGTCCGTGACGGATTTCAGCGCCGAGCCCTTCGGCACGACGATGGCCTCGGCCGTGGGCGCGGGCGGCTCGTTGCCGATATAGGCCAGTTGGGCGCCCGCGGCCTGCGCGAAGATCGGCGGGGCCTCGCCCACGGTGCCGAAATCGATCGCACCCACGTTCAGACCCTCCAGCAACTGCGGCCCCGCCGGAAACTCGGTCCATTTGACCGTGATGCCCTGCCCGGCCAGCCGCTTCTCCAGCGTGCCACGCGCCTTGAGCAGCGTCAGCGTGCCGTACTTCTGGTAGCCGATGCGCAGTTGCTTGCCGTTCACGGACTGCGACTGCGCATGGGCGGGCGCGGCGGCCAGCCCGTAGGCCAGGCCGGTGGCAATGACCAGCGCGCCCAGCAGCAGGCGCCGGCGCAGGGAAATCGGGCGGAAAACAGACGATGACATAGCAGAATCCTGAAAATTAGAAGACGAAAGCGATGGCGGCACGGCGCCCTGCCGGCGTGTCGGGATCGACAGGCGGCATGCGGAACCTCAGGCTCGGGAATTCAGTTCAGGCGGGACATCGCCCCGTGGCGATGCGGCGGGATACGGCTTCGGGCAGGGGTGCAGCGGGGACAGCGGACATCGCAAGCTCCTTGTCAGGCGCGCCGGGGCGGACGCAGGCGCGACGCCCCGGCGCCAGGCGTTACCGCTTGCCGGGCTGGTACACTTGGTCAAACGAACCGCCATCGGCAAAGTGCGTCTTCTGCGCCTTGGCCCAGCCGCCGAAGACCTCGTCGATCGTGAACAGCTTCACCTTCGGGAAGTTGGCCGCGTACTTGGCCGCCACCTTCTCGGAAATCGGGCGGTAGTAGTTCTTGGCCGCGATTTCCTGGCCCTCGTCGGTGTACAGGAACTGCAGGTAGGCTTCCGCCGCCTTGCGCGTGCCCTTCTTGTCCACCACCTTGTCGACCACTGCCACGGGCGGCTCGGCCAGGATCGAGACCGACGGCGCGACGATGTCGAACTTGTCCGGACCCAGTTCCTTGATGGCCAGGATGGCCTCGTTCTCCCAGGCGATCAGCACATCGCCCAGGCCGCGTTCGACGAACGTGGTGGTGGCGCCGCGCGCACCCGAATCGAGCACCGGCACGTTCTTGAGCAGGTGGCCGACGAACTCCTTCGCCTTGGCATCGTTGCCGCCCGGCTGGCGCAGCGCGTAGCCCCACGCGGCCAGGTAGTTCCAGCGGGCGCCGCCCGACGTCTTGGGGTTCGGCGTGATGACCTGCACGCCCGGCTTGACCAGATCGTTCCAGTCCTTGATGCCCTTGGGATTGCCCTTGCGCACCAGGAACACGATCGTCGAGGTGTACGGCGACGCGTTGTGCGGCAGGCGCTTCTGCCAGTCAGGCTTGATGAAGCCGCGCTCGGCGATGGCGTCGATGTCGTAGCCCAGCGCCAGCGTGACCACGTCGGCGTCCAGCCCGTCGATCACCGAACGCGCCTGCTTGCCCGAGCCGCCGTGCGACTGGCGGATCTGCACCGTGTCGCCGCCCTGCGCCTTGTACGCCTTGGCAAACGCGGCGTTCACATCCACGTACAGCTCGCGCGTGGGGTCGTAGGACACGTTCAGCAGATTGGTGTTGGCAAAGGCGGTCTGGGCGGCGCCAAGCGCGGAAAGTACGGCCAGGCCGATAGCCAGCTTGCGAATCATTGCAGTTGCTCCCGTCAGAATAGCGATGTCGTGAAAAAACGGCCCGGCGCGGCGAAACACTCGGTGAGCGGCATGGCCGGGCTTCTGTCAGGAAGACAGGCTACCGGCCGGGCTATCTGAACGGAACGAATGGTTTCATCGATCCAAGCACGGAAAGCGCATAAGACCGGGCAGGCATATCGGTATGCCGGAAGTGGCAGGAAAGGCAGGAAAGGCCGGAAAGCCGCGGAGACTGGGCGGAAGGCGGGTGGAGGCGCGCCCAAAAGAAAAGACCCGCAGCGCCGGAGAAGCGCTGCGGGTCAAGTTTCCATTCCGGAAACGGGTAGACAAGTCATGAAGAGCGCCCCCGCATCTCCATGACGGAATGAATGGTAGCGACCCGCCCCGGTTTCCGGCTTGATGCAAATCAATAGGCGTGCAAGCACGGCCCAAACGCACGGAAAAGATCACTGTTTGCCAGCACCAGCATCTTGGGACTCAAGAACGGGAAGTTCACTGTCGTGGCATATTCCTTATTTACTTGGTTTCACGTTAAACAAAAACCCCCGGCTGCCATCGCGGCAGGCGGGGGTTTTGCCTTGGGCTGACGCTGGGGCCGCTCAGTGCACCGTCACCTCGTTCACCTTCGGGCCGAACGTGAACGCGCCGTCGACGTAGTCCACCGGCACCACGTCCTTGGCGGCGAAGCGGCCTTCGAGGATGGCGCGGGCCACCGGGTTCTCGATCTGCTGCTGGATCGCGCGCTTCAGCGGACGGGCCCCGAACACCGGGTCGTAGCCCGCGCTGGCAATCTTCTCAAGCGCCGTCTCGGTGATGTCCAGCGTCATGTCCATGCGGGCCAGACGCGCCTGCAGGCGTTGCAGCTGGATGCGGGCGATGGACTCGATGTTCTTCTGGTCCAGCGCGTGGAACACCACCACCTCGTCGATCCGGTTCAGGAACTCGGGCCGGAAATGCGTGCGCACCTCCTGCCAGACCGCGCCCTTCACCGCCTCCTGCGGCTCGCCCGACATCGCCTGGATAATCTGCGAACCCAGATTCGACGTCATGACGATCACCGTGTTCTTGAAGTCCACGGTGCGGCCCTGGCCATCGGTCAGGCGGCCGTCATCCAGCACCTGCAGCAGCACGTTGAACACGTCCGGGTGGGCCTTCTCGACCTCGTCGAGCAGGATCACCGCGTATGGCTTGCGGCGCACGGCCTCGGTCAGGTAGCCGCCCTCGTCATAGCCCACGTAGCCCGGCGGCGCGCCGATCAGCCGGCTCACGCTGTGCTTCTCCATGAACTCGCTCATGTCGATGCGGATCAGGTGCTCTTCCGAATCGAACATGAACTCGGCCAGTGCCTTGCACAGCTCGGTCTTGCCCACGCCGGTCGGCCCCAGGAACAGGAATGATCCATAAGGCTTGTTCTCGTCCGACAGCCCGGCGCGCGAGCGGCGGATGGCATCGGACACCAGCCGCACGGCCTCGTCCTGGCCCACCACGCGGTTGTGCAGCCGGTCTTCCATCTTCAGCAGCTTCTCACGCTCGCCCTGCATCATCTTGGCCACGGGGATGCCCGTGGCGCGGCTGACCACCTCGGCGATTTCCTCGGCGCCCACCTGCGTGCGCAGGAGCTTGTTCGGCAGCTTCTCGGCATTGGCCTCGGCCTTGTTCGCGGCTTGCAGCTTGCCCTCCAGTTCGGGCAGCTTGCCGTACTGGAGCTCGGCCACCTTGTCGAGCTTGCCTTCGCGCTGCAGCCGCGAGATGTCGAGCTTGATCTTCTCGATCTCTTCCTTGAGCGCGGCGGCACCCTGGGCAGCGCCCTTCTCGGCGCGCCAGATCTCGTCGAGGTCGGCATATTCCTTGTCCAGCCGCTCGATTTCCTGCTCGATCAGCTCCAGGCGCTTGCGCGACGCCTCGTCGGTCTCCTTCTTGACCGCCTCGCGCTCGATCTTGAGCTGGATGTTGCGGCGTTCGAGCTTGTCCATCGCCTCGGGCTTCGAGTCGATTTCCATCTTGATCCGCGCCGCCGCCTCGTCGATCAGGTCGATCGCCTTGTCCGGCAGGAAGCGGTCCGTGATGTAGCGGTGCGACAGCTCCGCCGCCGCCACGATGGCCGGATCGGTGATCTCCACCTTGTGGTGCAGTTCGTACTTTTCCTGCAGCCCGCGCAGGATGGCGATGGTGGCCTCCACGCTCGGCTCGTCCACCAGCACCTTCTGGAAGCGGCGCTCCAGCGCGGCGTCCTTCTCGATGTACTTGCGGTACTCGTTGAGCGTGGTGGCGCCGATGCAGTGCAGCTCGCCACGTGCCAGCGCCGGCTTGAGCATGTTGCCGGCGTCGATCGCGCCCTCGGCCTTGCCCGCGCCCACCATGGTGTGGATCTCGTCGATGAAGACGATGGTCTGGCCTTCGTCCTTGGCCACGTCGCTGAGCACGGACTTGAGCCGTTCCTCGAACTCGCCGCGGTACTTGGCGCCGGCCAGCAGCCCGGCCATGTCGAGCACCAGCACGCGCTTGTTCTTGAGCGTCTCCGGCACTTCGCCGTTGACGATGCGCTGCGCCAGCCCTTCGACGATGGCGGTCTTGCCCACGCCCGGCTCGCCGATCAGCACCGGATTGTTCTTGGTGCGGCGCTGCAGGATCTGGATCGCGCGGCGGATCTCGTCGTCACGCCCGATCACGGGGTCGAGCTTGCCCGCCCGGGCGCGCTCGGTCAGGTCGATGGTGTACTTCTTGAGCGCCTCGCGCTGCGATTCGGCATCGGCGCTGTTCACGCCGTCGCCGCCGCGTACCGCCGTGATGGCGGCTTCGAGCGACTTGCGCGACAGGCCGTTCTCACGGGCGATACGGCCCGTATCGCCCTTGTCGTCGGACACGGCCAGCAGGAACAGTTCGCTGGCGATGAACTGGTCGTTGCGCTTGATCGCCTCCTTCTCGGTGGCGTTCAGCAGGTTGTTCAGGTCGCGGCCAACCTGGATCTCGTTGGTGCCCTGGACCTGCGGCAGCCGCTTGATGGCCGCGTCCAGCGCGGTCTGCAGGCCGGCCACGTTGACGCCGGCACGCGACAGCAGCGTGCGCGCCGAGCCGTCGTCCTGCGCCAGCAGCGCGCGCAGCAGGTGCTGGGGTTCGATGTACTGGTTGTCGTTGCCAAGCGCCAGGCTCTGCGCCTCGGCCAGCGCCTCCTGGAAACGGGTGGTGAGTTTGTCGATACGCATCAGGTGCCCTCTCTCAATAGTGAAAGTGTGTCCTGTTGCGAGGGCGTGACCTTGCAGCACTGCGGCTGCCTTTGCACGATTGCCCTGCCGGACACGATACTTCCGAAAGATAGGGCTTCGGCTTGACATTTCAAGCGGCCCGCGTTGCAGTTTTGACAACCTTTCGGCTGGCAGGCGCTGCAAGGCGGGCCGGGGGCGGCTCGGGAAGCCTAGTTGGGCACGTCCACGGTGGAACTGCTGGCCGAAATCACGTCACCGGCCGCCGGGGTGGCGAGCATCGGAGGCACGTTGGCGGGGAGGATCTGCGGGCCGACCGCCACGCTGCTGCTGCCGCCGCGCGCCGTCGTCCGGACCACCTGCGACGGTGGCAGCGCGGTGCCGCTGCGCAGGTTGGCCCAGACCGCATCGAGCGCCCGGTTCAGGTACAGGTGCAGCGGGATGTAGCGGGCCGCGTAGCCAGGCAGCACGTCGATGAAGCCGTCGAAGTGCTGCGCATTCGTCACCTCGATGTAGGACAGCTTGCTGGCGCTGCCCTCCACCGACCTGTTGAGCCCCAGATACGGCCGCGACGTGTGGTTGACCGGCAGCAGCGCGTCGTTGCGGCCATGCACGATCACGGTCGGCTTGCCGCGCAGGTTGCCGCTGCGGTACGTCTCGGCAATGCTGGCCTGCACCGTCGCATTGCCGGTCAGGGCGTTGCGCAGGCAGAGGGCGCCGTCAAGGTTGGCGTCCTGGATGCCCGTGCTCGGCGAGACCGACGCAAAATCCTTGATCGGGCCGGTGGGCAGCGGATTGGCGTCGTTGACCAGGGTCACGATGCCGCTCGGCGGCACGCCGTTGCCGGTGGAGAAGAACTGGGCGAGCGTGGCGGCCGGGATGGCCAGCGGCTTGAAGTCGACGCCGGTCACCGCAAAGCTGTAGTTGCAGAAGCGGTCGGTGACGCTGGCCCGGGCATAGGCATTGGCGTAGGTCACCGAGATCGAGCTGGCCACTTCGAGCGCCGACAGCGAAGCGTGCAGTTCATCGGACTCCGCCTCCCAGCCCGCGCTGCGCAGTGCGGCCAGCGCGGCGGCCGACTGGTCGTTGGTATTGCCGCCAGTGACCAGCGACTTGGCAGCCAGGGACTGGCAGCGGTTCGTGGCCTGCGGCAAGGCGCCCGCGGACGGCGCATTGGTCAGGTTCACGTCCTGCCGGGCACACAGCTGGAACAGGTTGGCCGTGGTGGTGTAGTCGTAGAGCGACTTGCCCGACGCCGCGACCGGCGTGCCGCCGCGCCGCACCGTGATGGCCGGCGTCGGCGGGATTTCCAGCATCGGCTCGCCCACCGCCACCCCATCGATCAGCCCGGTCGTATCCTGCTCGGCCGCCGCGATGGCCGCGCCGCCGCCATTGGACACCGCCGAGGCGATCACCAGCACGTTCGATGGCGTGAACGTGGCCTGCCGTACGCCGTCCGCGCCCATCGTGCCGTACTTGTCGTTGATGGCGAACAGCGTGAACTCGATGGCCTGGAGCGTGTTCCTGCCCCAGTTGGCCTCGGGGTTCTGCTGCGAGTGGGCGTGCTTGAACGCCTGCCGGTGCGGATAGGCCGCCGTGAAGTCGGCCAGCGACTGGCTGCCCGGCTGGGCCGCGAACTGGGCCAGCTTGCCGGCCCCGGCGCGACCCTGGCGGGTGCCGTTGATCAGCGGCACGGTGTCGGAATCCAGGTCATGCGGCGCCGCGCCGGTGCCCTTGTCCGTGTAGGCCACCGCGCAGCCGCGCTTGAGCCCCCACTCGCCCACCGCGATCCCGCCGTAGATGCCGCGCGAGCCCGAGGACGTGGCGGTGATGATGCACGGGTTGTTGCGATCGAACGAATCGGGGATCTGGGCCATCAGCGTCACGTTCTGGCGCCCCGACCCGTCATCGGAAAAAGCGATGTATTCGACACCTGCAACCTTGCCCTGCCCGCTTGTCACATTGCCCTGGGCATCGACATTGGGCCCGTAGAGCGTGCCGTAGCCGCCTGCCGGGTTGATGTCGACGATGGCGCGGTAGTTGGTGAAGATCGCGTTGCGGCGCAGTTCGGCCGGCGTCGGATTGTTCGGATCGGCAAACGCAGGCGCCGTGCCGCCAATGCCATCCTTGCCCAGGCCGCCCGTGGCCAGGTCGTCACTGTTGCCATCGTAGGTCTGCACGCCGATCGTGCCGACGATGAAGGTCGGCCGGTTGTTCGGGTTCTGGGTCGGGCTGGGCGGCGTGCCGGTGTTGGGCGGCGGCGGATCATCGCTGCCGCAGGCGGCCAGCGTCAGGGCAGCGACGGCAGCGGTGACGGCGACGGACAGCGCGTTGCGCCGAAAACGGCGCTGGGCCAGACGTCGGGTAGCGCGGGCATGGCTGGGCTGCATGGGGATGTCTCCTCGTTATGGTCGAACCTGGGGAAAGCACGTCACAACCACCCGGGCGCGATGGCCGGGCGTGATAAGGCGAGACAGCGACTGCGAGGGGCCGGATTCTGACGATGCCGCGGCGGGCCGGCTAGCGCGTGCGGCTGATGAAAGCGGCGTATCCGGCGCTTGCGAACGCGCAAGGCCGGGCCGTGAAGCAATAGTAGGCGCTAAAGAGCACCTGAAGGGATGCGGACGGATCGGGAGTGTTACCTATGTCTCCCAACACCGTCCCGCGCTAGGCGGGCTCAGGCCAGGGCGCGGTAAGACCAGATGCCGACGGCGGTCAGCAGCACCGACCCGCCCAGATGGAGCACCAGGTGCGCCAGTGCCCAGCGATAGTCGCCGGTCATCAGATTGGCCAGCACTTCGCTCGAAAACGTCGAAAACGTCGTCAAACCGCCAAGAAACCCGGTGATTGCCAGCAGGCGCCATTCCGGCGGCAGGCCCGGATGGCTTTGGAAGAACGCCACGGCCACGCCAATCAGGTAGCCGCCGATCAGGTTCGACGCCAGCGTGCCGTACGGAAGCGACGGATTCGCCGCATTCCACATCACGGAAAAGCCCCAGCGCAGCCACGCGCCCACGGCGGCGCCCACGCCCACCGCTGCAAAGCCAAGCGGACCCATGCGGTACCTTTCTTATCTAGTCAGGAGGATTGGTTCGGATCGGCGCTCGGATCGGCATTCAGGGAGGCAATGCCCCAGCGTTCCAGCGCCGCGTCGTCGGACACGCGGGCATCCACCCAGCGCGCACCCTCGGGAGTCTCTTCCTTCTTCCAGAACGGCGCTTCCGATTTCAGGTAATCCATGATGAATTCGCACGCCTGGAACGCAGCGCCGCGATGGGCCGAGGCCACGGCCACCAGCACGATCTGGTCGAGCGGCTGGAGCAGCCCCACACGGTGGATGATGGTCACGCCGAGCAGCGGCCAGCGCCCGCGCGCGGCCTGCTCGATCTGCGCCAGCGCCTTCTCGGTCATGCCGGGATAGTGCTCCAGCTCCATCGTGCTGACGCGGCTGCCGTCGCTGACGTCGCGCACCGTGCCGATGAAGCTGGCCACGGCGCCCACGCCGGGGTTGCCGGCCCGCAGCGCGGCCACTTCGGCGCCCAGATCGAAATCGTCGTGCTGCACGCGCACCGTCATGTCAGCCTCCGGTCACGGGCGGGAAGAAGGCCACCTCGCAGCCCTCGGCCAGCGGGGTGTCGGCGCGGGCCACGGTGTGGTCCACGGCCATCCGCAGCGCGCGGCCCTCGGCCAGCGCCTCGGCCCATGCGCCGCCCCGCTCGCGCAGCCAGGCGCGCAGGTCGCCCACGGTTGCCACGCTGGCGGGCACCTCGGCGCGCTCGGCGCCCTGTCCTACCTGTTCCCGCACGCTGGCGAAGTATCGAAGTTCGAGTTGCATTGGATTCAAGGATGCTGTGCAGGGGCGGTAGTCAGGCCAGCAGGCTGGCAAACGGGATGAACTGGACGGTATCGCCACGTGCAATCGGCTGGTTGGGCGGATTGTCGATCAGCCCGTCGCCCCAGACCGTCGAGGTCAGCACGCCCGAACTCTGGTTCGGGAACAGGTCCAGGCCACCCCCGTCGTTCAGGCGGGCGCGCAGGAATTCGTTGCGGCGGTCGCCCTTCGGCAGGTCGAAATCGGCGCGCATGGCGATGCGGCGCGGCGTCACGTCGGCCACGCCCTGCAGGCGCAGCAGGAACGGCCGCACGAACAGCAGGAACGTGACGAAGCTCGATACCGGGTTGCCCGGCAGGCCGATGAAAAAGGCTGGCGTCTGGTTGCCGTTGCCCACCTGTCCGAACGCCAGCGGCTTGCCCGGCTTGATGGCGATCTGCCACAGGTCCAGCCGGCCCTCGGCGGTCACGGCCGGGCGGATATGGTCTTCCTCGCCCACCGAGACCCCGCCCGAGGTGATGATCAGGTCATGGCCTCCGGCGGCACGGCGCAGCGTGTCGCGCGTGGCGGCCAGCGTATCGGGCACGATGCCGAAGTCGGACACTTCGCAGCCCAGGTTCTCCAGCAGCCCGCGCAGCGTGAAGCGGTTCGAGTTGTAGATCGCGCCCGGGCGCAGCGGCTCGCCGGGCATCGCCAGTTCGTCGCCGGTGAAGAACACGGCCACGCGCACGCGGCGTACCACGTCGAGCCGGGCCTGCCCCACCGAGGCGGCCAGCCCGAGCGCCTGCGGCGACAGCCGCGCGCCGGCCGGCAGGATCTGGCTGCCGGTCTCGATATCCTCGCCCGCGCGGCGAATCCACTCGCCCGACGCCGGCACGTGGTTGACGATCACGGCCTCGCCATCGGCCTGGCACTGCTCCTGCATCACCACGGCGTCGGCGCCCGGCGGGATCAGCCCGCCCGTGAAGATGCGCGCCGCCGTGCCCGGTGCCAGCTCCGTGCCGACATGGCCGGCCGGAATGCGCTGCGAGACCGGCAGGCGCGTGCCCGGTGCCGGCACGTCGGCGGCGCGCATCGCGTAGCCGTCCATCGACGTGTTGTCGGCCGGCGGCACGCGCAGCGGGCTGGTGACCGGCGTGGCCAGCACGCGGCCATTGGCGTCGAGCGTCTCGACGGTTTCGGTATCGGTGATCGGACGTGCGCCGGCCATCAGCGCGTCGAGCGCCTGGGCCATGGTCAGCATCGGGGGACGTGCCGCTTGTTGGGTCATGGAATCATGGGGTCGGGTTGGCCCTGCCAAATGAAACAGCCCCCGGCGCGCTAACGCTCGGGGGCCGTGGCGGCGGGCCCGGCAAACCCGATTGTAGCGAGTTGGCGCCGGGCCGGCTTTACGCGCGCCGATACCGGGAATTACAGGCCGGTGTGCTGCGCGATATACGCCTTGACCGTGTCGGCATCGGCCGGCATGACCTCGAAGCGCTGCGGCAGCGCCTCGATGCCGTCGAACGCCGCCGGGCGCTCGGGCTCGTGGCCCAGCGCCTCGCGGATCGTGTCGGCGAACTTGGCCGGCAGCGCCGTTTCCAGCACCACCATCGGCACGCCCGGCGCCAGGTGCTCGCGCGCCACCTTCACGCCATCGGCGGTATGGGTGTCGATCGTCACGCCGTAGCGCGCCTTGACGTCGCGGATGGTCGCCAGGCGATCCTCGTGCGTGCTGCGGCCCGAGACAAAGCCGAACTGGCGGATGCGGTCGAATTCCGGCGTGCCGGCCAGGTCGAAGCCGCCCCGGGCATCCACGTCGCGGAACAGCGCGGCCAGCTTGTCGCCGTCCTGGCCCAGCAGGTCGAAGATGAAACGCTCGAAATTCGACGCCTTCGAGATATCCATGCTCGGGCTGGACGTGTGGTACGTCTGCGCCGAGGTCCGCACGCGGTACGTGCCGGTGCGGAAGAACTCGTCGAGCACGTCGTTCTCGTTGGTGGCCACCACGAGCCTGTCGATCGGCAGGCCCATCATGCGCGCGATATGGCCGGCGCAGACATTGCCGAAGTTGCCCGACGGCACGCAGAACGACACCTTCTGGCCCGGGCCATCGGTCGCCAGCAGCCAGCCCTTGAAGTAGTAGACCACCTGGGCCACCACACGCGCCCAGTTGATCGAGTTCACGGTGCCGATGCGCTGGCGCGCCTTGTAGGCGTGGTCGTTCGAAACGGCCTTGACGATGTCCTGCGCGTCGTCGAACACGCCTTCGATGGCGATATTGAAGATGTTCGGGTCCTGCAGGCTGAACATCTGCGCGGTCTGGAACGCGCTCATCTTGCGGTGCGGGCTCAGCATGAACACGCGGATGCCTTCCTTGCCGCGCATCGCGTACTCGGCCGCGCTGCCGGTATCGCCCGACGTGGCGCCCAGGATGTTCAGCTTCAGCCCGGCACGCTTGAGCGCGTACTCGAACAGGTTGCCGAGCAACTGCATCGCCATATCTTTAAAAGCGAGCGTCGGACCGTTCGACAGACCCAGCAGCTGCAGCTTCGTGCCGCCCTCGCCTTCCGTGCCAAGCGTGCGCAGCGGGGTGATATCGGCCGTGTTGTCGCCCGGACGTGCGTTGCAGTACACCTCCGCGCGGTAGGTCTTGCGCGTCAGTTCGCGCAGGTCTTCGGCCGGGATGTCGTCGCAGAAGCGCGACAGCACCTCGAACGCCAGGTCGGCGTACGGCAGCTTGCGCCACGCTTCGAGTTCGTCGGCGGTGATTTGCGGATACTGCTTCGGCAGGTACAGCCCGCCGTCCGGCGCCAGGCCGCCCAGCAGGATCTCCGAGAACGATTGCGGCACGTCATGGCCGCGCGTCGACTGATATTTCATCGCAAATTCTTTAATTCAGTTCTTCCATGCGCAGGCGCGTGACCGGGCCCAGCACCGTCTGCAGCGCTTCGATGCTGCGGATGGCGGCGTTGATCTGCTTCTCGCGGGTCAGGTGCGTCAGGATGATGATGTCGGTCTGCGGCTCGCCCTCGCGCGATTCCTTCTGCAGCATGGCGTCGATGCTGATGCCGCCTTCGGCCAGGATGCGCGTGATCTCGGCCAGCACGCCGGTCTGGTCCGCCACGCGCATGCGCATGTAGTACGAGCTGGTGACTTCCTCGATCGGCAGCACCGGCACGCTCGACAGCTCATCGGGCTGGAACGCCAGGTGCGGCACGCGGTGGCCCGGATCGGCCGTGTGCAGGCGCGTCACGTCCACCAGGTCGGCGATCACGGCCGAGGCGGTCGGCTCGGCGCCGGCGCCCTTGCCGTAGTACAGCGTGGCGCCCACGGCGTCGGCCTGCACCAGCACCGCGTTCATCGCGCCTTCCACGTTGGCGATCAGGCGCGCGGCCGGCACCAGCGTCGGGTGCACGCGCAGTTCCACGCCTTCCTCGCGGCGGCGGGTGATGCCCAGCAGCTTGATGCGGTAGCCCAGTTCCTCGGCGTACTTGATGTCGATGGCCGACAGGTTGGTGATGCCTTCCACGTGGGCGCGGTCGAACTGCACCGGCATGCCGAACGCGATGGCGCTCATCAGCGTCACCTTGTGCGCGGCGTCGATGCCCTCGATGTCGAACGTCGGGTCGGCCTCGGCATAGCCCAGTTGCTGGGCTTCCTTGAGCACGGTGTCGAAGTCCAGGCCCTTGTCGCGCATCTCGGACAGGATGAAGTTCGTGGTGCCGTTGATGATGCCGGCGATCCACTGGATGCGGTTGGCGGTCAGGCCCTCGCGCAGCGCCTTGATGATGGGGATGCCGCCGGCCACGGCCGCCTCGAACGCCACGATCACGCCCTTGCGGCGGGCCGCCTCGAAGATCTCGTTGCCGTGCACGGCCAGCAGCGCCTTGTTGGCCGTGACCACGTGCTTGCCGTTCTCGATGGCCTTGAGCACCAGCTCGCGGGCGATGCCGTAGCCGCCGATCAGTTCCACCACGATGTCGATGTCCGGGCGTGTCACCACCTCGTTGGCGTCGCTGACCACGTCCACGCCGCCACCGGTCAGTTCGCGGGCGCGCTCGGTGTTGAGGTCGGCCACCACCGCAATCTCGATGCCGCGGCCTGCGCGGCGGCGAATTTCCTCCTGATTGCGCTGGAGCACGTTGAACGTGCCGCTACCGACGGTACCGATGCCGAGAAGGCCGACTTTGATGGGATTCATGGACGTCTGACTCTGGGTTGCTTGATACGGAAAATGGGGGCGCCCGGCCTTACAGCGTGCCGTGGCGTTTGCGATAGTTTTCAAGGAAGCGCGCCACGCGGCTGATGGCCTCGCGCAGGTCTTCCTCGTGCGGCAGGAACACGATCCGGAAATGGTCCGGCGCGCCCCAGTTGAAGCCGGTGCCCTGCACCAGCAGCACCTTCGATTCCTGCAGCAGTTCGTAGATGAACTCCTGGTCGTCCTGGATCGGGTACATCGACAGGTCGAGCTTCGGGAACAGGTACAGCGCCGCCTTGGGCTTGACGCAGGTGATGCCGGGAATCTTCGTGATCAGGTCGTAGGCCAGGTCGCGCTGGCGGCGCAGCCGGCCGCCCTCGGCCACCAGGTCGTTGATGCTCTGGTAGCCGCCCAGCGCGGTCTGGATGGCCCACTGGCCCGGCACGTTGGCGCACAGCCGCATCGACGAGAGCATGTTCAGGCCCTCGATATAGTCCTGCGCCGGGCGCTTGTCGCCCGACACCACCATCCAGCCGGCCCGGTAGCCGCACGAGCGGTAGTTCTTGGACAGGCCGTTGAACGTGACCGTCAGCACGTCGGTCGACAGCGAGCCGATCGAGGTGTGCTCCACCTCGTCGTACAGCACCTTGTCGTAGATCTCGTCGGCGAAGATGATCAGGCCATGCTCGCGCGCAATGACCACGATCTCCTTGAGGAGTTCGTCCGAATACAGCGCGCCGGTGGGATTGTTCGGGTTGATGATGACGATCCCGCGCGTGTTCGGCGTGATCTTGCGGCGGATGTCGTCGAGGTCCGGCATCCAGCCGTTGCCCTCGTCGCACAGGTAGTGGACAGGCGTGCCGCCCGAGAGGCTCACCGCGGCCGTCCACAACGGGTAGTCGGGCGCCGGCACCAGCATCTCGTCGCCGCTGTTGAGCAGCGCGTTCATCGCCATCACGATCAGCTCGGACGCGCCATTGCCCACGTAGATGTCTTCCAGCCCCACCCCCTGGATCTGCTTGGACTGGGTGTAGTGCATGATCGCCTTGCGCGCGGCGAAAATGCCCTTGGAATCTGAGTAACCGGCCGAATTGGGCAGGTTGCGCATCATGTCCTGCTGGATTTCCTCCGGCGCATCGAAACCGAACACGGCCAGGTTGCCGATGTTCAGCTTGATGATCTTGTGGCCCTCTTCCTCCATCTGCCGGGCCTTTTCCAGCACCGGACCGCGGATGTCATAGCAAACGTTCTGAAGCTTGTGCGATTTCTGGATGGGTTTCACGGCAGAGTTGGCTGAAGTCAGGGCAAGCTGCCCGTCCCGGAGGCAGCGGTATTGGGAATCTTCTGGATTGTCCTGGGCGTCTGGCGGCGCGCATCCTCGGGCAGCGGGCGAGCGTGGCAGAGCGGGAGGCAAAAGCTATAAGATATCGGATTATGACAGACTTCGGCATGGATTCCTGCATCCCGGCGCGCCTTCCGGCCCGCCGCGCGCACGATCCTGCCACGAACCCGCCGCGCACCGTTTCCGCCGCCCCGCCCCCACCCCATCCGGGCCCGGCGGCGGGCCGTCCGCGCGGCATGAGGCCCCCCGTCTTGAAACTCCACGCCGATACCCCCCAGAACCTCAATACCGTGACCAGCTACGGCCCCGGCTACGTCGAAATCAACGCCGTGCGGCACGAGCACTCGGTGCTGGTCATGCCCCAGGGCGACATCGAACCCTGGCCCGCGGCCGGCTTCGATGACCTGGAGCCGGCCCACTTCGAGGCCCTGCTCGAAAAAACGCCAGAAGTGGTACTGCTCGGCACCGGCCAGAAGCTGCGTTTCCCGCATCCCCGGCTCACCGCCGCGCTGGCCCGCCGCCATATCGGGGTGGATGCCATGGATCTGCAGGCCGCGTGCCGTACCTACAATATCCTGATGGCCGAGGGCCGCAAGGTGGCCGCGATCCTGCTGGTGGACCCCGCGCCGCAGGGCTGACGGCCGGCCGGTGCAAGGTTGAGCCGGCGCCACGCTTGAAGTCTGGCCGACTGCCCCAATCTGCACCCGCCAGGGCGCAATCCCTCACCAGAACGGGATCGCCGACACCGATGAAGCACGCCTCCAGGAGAGCCACCAGCATGACCGTCAGTCTCAACCAGGCCGTTCCCGACTTCCAGGCTCCCGCTACCGGCGGGGACTTCCGGCTGGCCGACCAGCGCGGCAAGACCGTGGTGCTGTACTTCTATCCGAAGGACAACACCCCCGGCTGCACCACCGAGGCCATGAACTTCCGCGACCAGTACGACGCCTTCGAGGCGGCCGGCGTGGCCGTGTTCGGCATCTCGCGCGACAGCCTGAAGTCCCACGAGAACTTCAAGAGCAAGCTGGAGCTGCCCTTCGAACTGATCTCGGATGCCGACGAGGCCGTGTGCGGCGCGTTCGACGTCATCAAGATGAAAAAGATGTATGGCAAGGAAGTGCGCGGTATCGAGCGCAGCACCTTCATCATCGACGGCAAGGGTGTGCTGCGCCACGAACTGCGCGGCATCAAGGTGCCCAACCACGTGGACGAGGTGCTGGAAATCGTCAAGGGACTGTGAGCCATGCGCGCATGACGCGCCCGTGAAGTTGCGTGCCCGCGACGCCGCTTTGGCTGATTGCCAAACCGGAATCGTTCGGGTAGATTGGCTCTCAATGCGTTCAGATCCCAGTTGCCACGCTGTTGTATCGTACCGGCCCATCAGGCTTAGTCCTCGGGCTGGTAGCGGACCTGCCGTGCCGTGGGTCCGCGAAGCAAGCCGCCATCCCTGTTCCCCAGGCCTGGCGGCTTTTTTGTTTGTCCCCTCTGCTGCTGTCCCGTTGTTGGTCCGCGCCGCCACGCCGGCGGCTCCCGTCCACTCTCTCACCCCTGGGTTTTCCGGCTTCCTGCCGTTCGTTGGTCGTACGCCAGCTTTTTCTCCAGCCCCCGTTAGCCCCTGAAAGGAAAGCCAAGCATGCCGCTGCCTACCATGCCCGCCAAGCCTGCCCAACTGCTGGACCCGAGCGAATTCGCCCCGGTCACACTGCCCAAGGCCAAAGCAGCGCAGGGTAAGAAACCTGTGCCGGCGCTCGAGCGCGAGGCACTGCTCGAGACCGGCGACACCCAGGCGCCCGCTACCCGTGCGCGCGCCGGCAGCACCAGCCGGGCCAAGACCGCCGACGCCCCGGCCTCGGCCACCGCCAGGCCCGCGGCGCCCGCCGTCAGCCTGGTCAAGCCGGCCGCCGGCCCCACCCGCCGCGCACGCAAGGACACCGGCCCGAGCAAGCTGTTCGTGCTCGACACCAACGTGCTGATGCACGACCCAACCTCGCTGTTCCGCTTTGAAGAGCACGACATCTATCTGCCGATGATGACGCTCGAAGAGCTGGACAACCACAAGAAGGGCATGAGCGAAGTGGCGCGCAACGCCCGCATGGTCAGCCGCACGCTCGACCAGCTCGTGGGCGGCACCGATGGCGTGCTCGACGAGGGCCTGCCGCTCTCGACGCTGGGTAACCGCGACGCGGCCGGCAAGCTGTTCTTCCAGACGCGCCTCAACGAGATCAAGTTGCCCGAGGGGCTGCCGCAGGGCAAGGCGGACAACCAGATCCTGGGCGTGGTCAGCGCGCTGCAGCAGCAGTTCCCGGAACGCCAGGTCGTGCTGGTGTCGAAAGACATCAACATGCGCATCAAGGCCCGCGCGCTGGGCCTGCCGGCCGAAGACTACTTCAACGACCAGGTCCTGGAAGACAAGGACCTGCTCTACTCGGGCGTGATGCAGTTGCCCAACGACTTCTGGGCCCGGCACGGCAAGGGCGTGGAAAGCTGGCAGGACCCGAAATCCGGCGCGATGTTCTACCGCCTGACCGGCCCGCTGGTGCCGTCGTTCCTGGTCAACCAGTTCGTCTACCTCGAACCCATGGACGGCAGCCTGCCGCTCTACGCGCAGGTCAAGGAGATCAACGGCAAGACCGCCCTGCTCCAGACGCTGAAGGACTTCACCCACAACAAGAACAACGTGTGGAGCGTGGTGGCCCGCAACCGCGAGCAGAACTTCGCGCTGAACCTGCTGATGAGCCCGGACGTCGATTTCGTGACGCTGCTGGGCCAGGCCGGCACCGGCAAGACGCTGCTGGCGCTGGCTTCGGGGCTGGAACAGGTGCTCGACCAGAAGATCTACAACGAGATCATCGTCACGCGCGCCACCGTGCCCGTGGGCGAGGACATCGGCTTCCTGCCGGGCACCGAGGAAGAGAAGATGCAGCCCTGGATGGGCGCGTTCGACGACAACCTCGAAGTGCTGCAGAAGAGCGACGACAGCGCCGGAGAATGGGGCCGCGCGGCCACGCAGGAGCTGATCCGCTCGCGCATCAAGGTCAAGAGCATGAATTTCATGCGCGGCCGCACGTTCGTGAACAAGTTCGTGATCATCGACGAGGCCCAGAACCTGACGCCGAAGCAGATGAAGACGCTGGTCACGCGGGCCGGCCCGGGCACCAAGATCGTCTGCCTGGGCAACATCGCGCAGATCGACACACCTTACCTGACCGAGGGATCGTCCGGCCTGACCTACGTGGTGGACCGCTTCAAGGGCTGGAGCCACAGCGGCCATGTGACGCTGGCGCGCGGCGAACGCTCGCGCCTGGCCGACCACGCGGCGGACGTGCTGTAGCGCTCCGGCGCAGGATAGGCGAAGACGACTGGCAACCCCGTCGGCCGGCCCATGTTCCATGGCCGGCCGACGGCCTTATCGCCTACTGTGGCGCCTGCTGCGGCGTCGGTCTCCGACCGACAGCCAGCGCCGCACGGCCCGGCTATGATGGCTGGATGGCTCATGTCGATACGGGGAGGCGTCGATGATCCGACAACAATCGTTCAGCAGATACCTGTCGAGCAGCAGGACGCTGTTTTCCGAAAGTGCCCGCACCGCACGGCGTCGGCGCATCGCCCTGGCGGCGGTGATCGGCGCCACGGTGCTGCTGGCGGCCGCTTTCCAGCCGGCGAAAGCCGCCGATGCACCCGCCAGCGGCCCTGCGGCGGCCAGTGCGGCGAACAGTGCGGCGGCCAGTGTGCCGGCCGTGGCGCCCGCCAGCGCCCCCGCTGCCGCAGCGGCCCCGGCAACTCCAGGCGCCGCGAGCGCACCGGTGGGCGAGGAAATGGTAATCCGCACGATGGGGCCCATCAGCTACGTCTGTGGCGGGATTGCCGCCGACCAGCAGGCCAAACTGCGCGAGCGCGAGAAGAACTTCAACCTCGGCGTGCTGTTCACGCAGGGCGCCAACGGCGAGTACCTGGCCGATGTTGACGTAAAACTGACACGCGACGGCCAGACCGTGGCCCAATTCCGCGCGGGCGGCCCGCGCTGCCTCATACGTGCGCCCGAAGGCAGCTACAATATCGAGGCCACTTACAAGGGTCAGCCCAAGGCCATCAAGATCAGCACCGGCACGCGCAACGCGCAACTGCGCTGGTAACCGGCGCGGCAACGCGCCCGGCGTTGCGTCGGGGCTGATCCGGCCCCGACCGACAGCCAGGATGCCGCAGCGCCCGCCTTCCCCACCTTCTTCGCCTCACTCGTCTCCATTCGAACGCTCGCGCCTGGCGCTCGGCGCCCTGTGCGCCAGCGCCCTGCTGCTGGCCGCCTGCGCCGGCGCCCCGCCGGCGCGACATTCGTCCACGCCGCGCGCGCCCGGCACGCCGATGATCGACCCCAGCGCCGGTTTGGAGGAAATCTCGATCCAGGCCAT
Source organism: Cupriavidus agavae (assembly GCF_004217045.1). Classification (GTDB taxonomy): domain Bacteria; phylum Pseudomonadota; class Gammaproteobacteria; order Burkholderiales; family Burkholderiaceae; genus Cupriavidus; species Cupriavidus agavae. The sequence goes on along the minus strand of NZ_SGXM01000001.1, from coordinate 1,020,795 downwards.
GTCGCTGGTCGGCACCCCGTACCGCTACGGCGGCAATACCCCCGACTCCGGCTTCGACTGCAGCGGACTGGTGCGCTACGTGGTCTCGCGCGCCGCCAACGTCAACCTGCCGCGCACCACCGAGCAGATGGGCCAGCGCGGCACTTCGCTCGACCGCAGCCAGGTGGCGTCCGGCGACCTCGTCTTCTTCAACACCACGGGCCGCACCAACTCCCACGTCGGCATCTACGTTGGCCAGAACCGCTTTGTCCACGCCCCGGCCACCGGCGGCACCGTGCGGCTCGAAGACATGGGCAAGTCGTACTGGGCCTCGCGCTACAGCGGCGCCCGGCGCGTGGTGGCCGCCAGCAACCTGCCGATGACGCCCGCGCCCGCCCCTGCAGCCCCGTCCGAACTGCCGTCCGAGGACGACGATCCGATCGCGGCATTCGCCCGCCAGTAGCCAGCCATTAGCCCGCCAGTAGCCAGCCAGTCGTCAGCACATAGCAAAAAAGCCAGGCGCGATGCCTGGCTTTTTTCGTAGAACTGCGATGTCCGCGAGCGTTACAGGATATGCCTGCCCACCCACCAGGCAATCGCCGACATGAACGCCGAGGCCGGGATCGTCAGCACCCAGGCCCAGACGATGTTGCCGGCCACGCCCCAGCGCACCGCCGACATCTTCTGCGCCGAGCCCACGCCGACGATGGCGCCGGTGATCGTGTGCGTCGTCGAAACCGGCACGCCCAGCGCCGAGGCGATGAACAGCGTCAGCGCGCCGCCCGTCTCCGCGCAGAAGCCGCCCACCGGCTTGAGCTTGGTGATCTTCTGGCCCATGGTGCGCACGATCCGCCAGCCGCCGAACAGCGTGCCGAGGCCGATGGCCACATAGCAGCTCACGATGACCCACATCGGCGGCTCACCGCCAGCCACCACGTGCCCGCTTGCGATCAGCAGCATCCAGATGATGCCGATGGTCTTCTGCGCGTCGTTGCCGCCGTGGCCCAGGCTGTAGAGCGAGGCGGACACCAACTGCAGGCGGCGGAACCAACGGTCCACGCGCGACGGCGGCGTACGGAAGAACGTCCAGCTCACGATCACCATCATGACCGAGCCCAGCAGGAAGCCCAGCAGCGGCGAGATCAGGATGAAGGCCACGATCTTCAGCAGCCCGCCACCCACCAGCGCCCCGGTGCCGGCCTTGGCCACCGCGGCGCCCACCAGGCCACCGATCAGCGCGTGCGACGACGACGACGGGATGCCGTAGAACCAGGTAATCACGTTCCAGGCGATGGCGCCGACCAGCGCCCCGAAAATCACGTAGTGGTCGACGATCGCCACGTCGATGGTGCCGGTGCCGACCGTCGCCGCCACCTTCAGGTGGAAGATGAAGATCGCCACCACGTTGCACATGGCCGCCATGGCTACGGCATGGTGCGGCTTGAGCACCCCCGTGGACACCACCGTGGCAATCGAGTTGGCCGCGTCGTGGAAGCCGTTCATGAAGTCGAACAGCAGCGCCAGCGCGACCAGCAGCCCGATCACCCACAAGCTCATTTGAATAGTCTGCATGCCGGTGCGGTTCTCAGGCGTTTTCGAGGACGATGCCCTCGATGATGTTCGCCACGTCCTCGCACTTGTCGGTGATCGACTCGAGCTGTTCGTAGATTGCCTTGAGCTTGATCAGGCGCTTGACGTCGGTTTCCTCGCGGAACAGCTTCGACATCGCCGCGCGCATCACGCGGTCGGCCTCGGATTCGAGCTGGTCGATCTGCTGGGCCGTCTTCAGGATCGTGCTGGCGTTGCCCATGTCTTCGAGCAGCGCCACGGCGATCTTGACCTGGTCGCAGCACTGGACGCAGATCTTGGCCAGGTGGCGGGCCTCGTCGGTCAGGTGGGTCACGTCATAGAGCGAGATCGTCTCGGCCACGTCTTCCATCAGGTCCAGGATGTCATCCATGGTCGTGATGAGCTTGTGGATCTCGTCGCGGTCCAGCGGCGTGATGAAGGTCTTGTGCAGCAGGTCGATCGTGTCGTGCGTGACGCGGTCAGCCTTCTTCTCGGTGGCCTGCACACGGCGGGCATGGGCTTCGGCGTTGGGCAGGTCGTTGACCAGCGCTTCCAGCTCGTGGGCGGCGGTTACCGCACAATCGGCGTGCTGGTTGAAGTATTCGAAGAACTTGCCCTCCGTGGGCATGAATCGACCGAACATGAAATGTCCTTGTGGCGCGCCTCACGGCTGCGCTCTGTTGTGTGGCAAATGGGAGGCAGAGCAATCGCAAGACAGCCGCCTCGTGGGCGGCTGTCATCAAAGCGCAATATTTTACAGGGTTGCACCGGCCGTAGGTGTAACCCCTACGCCGAAATCGTCCGGATCGTTGGAAGACTCGCTCAGTTGTCGTTGTCGAAGAACGCCGGACCGCCGCTGAAGTTGTCGAATTTGGTGAACTGGCCCAGGAAAGTGAGCCGGACGGTACCGATCGGGCCGTTACGCTGCTTGCCGATGATGATTTCCGCGGTGCCCTTGTCCTGCGAATCGGCGTTGTAGACCTCGTCGCGGTAGATGAACAGGATCACGTCGGCATCCTGTTCGATAGCGCCCGATTCGCGCAGGTCGGACATCACCGGCCGCTTGTTCGGACGCTGTTCCAGGCTTCGGTTCAGCTGCGACAGCGCGATCACCGGGCAGTTGAGTTCCTTCGCCAGGCCCTTCAACGAGCGCGAGATCTCCGAGATCTCGGTGGCGCGGTTCTCGCCGCTGCTCGAACCCGACATCAGCTGCAGGTAATCGATGATGATCAGGCCCAGCTGGCCACACTGGCGGGCCAGCCGGCGCGAGCGTGCGCGCAGTTCCATCGGGTTCAGCGCCGGCGTCTCGTCAATGAACAGCTGCGCATCGTTCATGCGCTGGATCGAATGGGTCAGGCGCGGCCAGTCCTCGTCCAGCAGGCGGCCGGTCCGCAGCCGGTGCTGGTCCAGGCGCCCCACCGAGCCGAGCATACGCATGGCCAGCTGCACGCCGGCCATTTCCATCGAGAACACCGCCACCGGCAGGCCCTGCTCCACCGCCACGTGCTCGCCGATGTTCAGCGAGAACGCCGTTTTACCCATCGACGGGCGGCCCGCGACGATGATCAGGTCACCGGCCTGCATGCCGCTGGTCATGCGGTCGAGGTCGATGAAGCCGGTCGGCACGCCGGTCACGTCGGTGGAACTGTCGCGGTGGTACAGCTCATCGATCCGCTCCACCACCTGCGTCAGCAGCGGCTGGATCTCCTGGAAGCCCTTCTGGCCCCGCGAACCCTCTTCGGCAATCGCAAAAACCTTGGATTCGGCCTCATCGAGCAGTTCGCGCACCTCGCGGCCCTTGGGCGCGAAGGCGGCCGAGGCGATATCGTCCGCCACGGTCACCAGCTTGCGCAGCACCGAGCGCTCGCGCACGATTTCCGCGTAGCGCCGGATATTGGCCGCGCTCGGCGTGTTCTGCGCCAGCGAGTTCAGGTAGGCCAGCCCGCCCACTTCCTCGGCCTTGCCGGCTACCTGGAGCATCTCGAAGACCGTGATCACGTCCGCCGGCTTGGTGGCGGAAATCAGGCGGGCAATGCTCTGGAAGATCAGGCGGTGATCGAAGCGGTAGAAATCGGCTTCGGAGAGAAAGTCGGCAATACGGTCCCAGGCGGCGTTGTCCAGCAGCAGGCCACCGAGCACCGATTGTTCGGCCTCGATCGAGTGCGGAGGAACCTTGAGACTGTCTAGTTGGGGATCTGCGGCGGGCGCGTTCATGGGGGGCAATTATAGCGGCGCGAGCCGGGACGATGCCGGCCGCAAAAACAAAAAAGGCAGGAGCGCGGGCTCCTGCCTTTTGCGTGCAGCGGACGCACCGGCTCGGCCGGCGCGTCGTTTGCAGGAACGACCTTAAACGTGGTCGCCCAGGACGGACACGGTGATGTCAACCGTCACGTCGGTGTGCAGTGCCACGCCAACGGTGTAGTCGCCCACCAGCTTCAGCGGGCCGTTCGGCAGGCGGACCTGCGACTTTTCCAGCTTGAAGCCCTGGCCTTCCAGTGCTTGCGCGATGTCGGCGTTGGTCACCGAACCGAACAGACGGCCGTCCACACCCGACTTCTGGGTGATCTGAACGGTCAGGCCGTCCAGCTTCTGGCCTTCGGCCTGAGCGGCTGCCAGCTTCTCGGCGGCGGCCTTTTCCAGCTCGGCGCGCTTGACTTCGAACTCGGCGATGGCCGTTTGCGTGGCACGGCGGGCACGCTTGGTCGGGATCAGGAAGTTACGTGCGTAACCGTCCTTCACGCGAACGATTTCACCCAGGTTGCCCAGGTTGATGACTTTTTCCAGCAGAATGACTTGCATCTGTATTTCTCCTTGCGGTCCCGGGACTATCAGTTCTTGTGCAGGTCGGTGTACGGCATCAGCGCCAGGAAGCGGGCGCGCTTGATGGCCGTGTCGAGCTGGCGTTGATAGTGAGCCTTGGTACCGGTCAGGCGGGCCGGCGTGATCTTGCCGTTGTCGCCGATGAAGTCCTTCAGCGTGTCCAGATCCTTGTAGTCGATCTGTTCGACGCCGGCCACGGTGAAGCGGCAGAAGCGCTTGCGCTTGAACAGCGGGTTCTGTTGCTGGAAGCGCTTCTTGTTCTTGTTGTCACGTTTGACGAATGCCATGATTCAATCCTTTTCGTATGCTTTACATCGAGTGATGTGAAAGACCAGTGTCTTGCTGTTGCGGTGCTTGCGCGCCAGGAATCCTTCGCAGTCGAGCACCGCTTCGAGCGGCAGCCGCTGGAGTTGCTGGGCGATGGCACCGATGCCCATCGCCACGACCGCGAATTCCACCTGCCGGGGCGTCTCCGCCTCCACCACCTCGCCGCCATGCTGCAGGATGCAGTTGACGACCGGGATGCCGGCCGGCGTGTAGCGCAGCGTGTCGCGCTCCGCCAGCGTGGCGGTCAGCCGAAGCTGGTTCACCGAGACACTGCAGTCCGCACTCAGGCGGGCTGGCCTTCCGTGGTCGTTTGCGCGGCCTTGCGGGCTTCTTCGCGCTGGACTTCCTTCATCATCGGCGAAGGCGCGGTTTCGGCCTTCTTGGTCTGGACGATCAGGTGACGCAGCACGGCGTCGTTGAACTTGAACGCGTGCTCGAGCTCAGCCAGGGTTTCCTTGCCGCATTCGATGTTCAGGCACACGTAGTGGGCCTTGGCCAGCTTCTGGATCATGTAGGCCATCTGACGGCGGCCCCAGTCTTCCACGCGATGGATCTGGCCGTTCTGCGACGTCACGAGCTGCTTGTAGCGCTCGATCATCGCCGGAACTTGTTCGCTTTGGTCCGGGTGGACGATAAATACGATTTCGTAGTGACGCATTGACGCTCCTTTTGGATGAGCCACCCGGGCGTCAAGTCCGGTGCGGCAAGGTTGAGTAGCCCGCGAGTATAGCGCGGAACCACCCTCCCCCGCAACATGGGCCCACGCGCCGCCTAGTATGCCGAGAAGGTCGCCTGCAGCCGCACGGCATCGACGCCCTGCGCAGGATCGGCGGCCAGTGCCAGCAGCAGCAGCACGCGGGCCTTGCAGGGATTGAGGTCGCCGGCCGACACGAAGATGCCGGCCGCCGGCACGGGGCGCGCCGGAATCGCCACATGCCCTGCACCGGTACGCGAGCTGCGCACCACCGCCACGCCGGCGCCGGCCGCATTGGCCAGCGCGCCGGCCAGCGTCTCGTGGATCGAGCCATTGCCGGACGCCGCCACCACGATCCCCTTCGCCCCCGCCGACGTCAGCGCGTCGACCATCACCGTGCCCGGCTGCGCGTAGCTGGCGACGATCTCCACCATCGGCCACGTCTCGGGCACGGGCAGGCGGGGCGACTCCAGACCAACCGGCGTGCGGGTGAAGCGCACGCAGGCGTCCTGGATGAAGCCGAGCGGGCCCGCAATCGGCGAGCCGAACGCATCGACGGCCGAAGTATGGAGCTTGGCGGCGTCGCGCGCCGCATGGATCTGCTGGTTCAGCACGACCAGCACGCCCTTGCCGCGCGCCGCGGGGTTGGCCGCCACGCGTACCGCATCGAGCAGGTTCAGGGGGCCATCGGCCGACAACGACGTGGACGGGCGCATCGCCGCGGTCAGCACCACCGGCACCGGCGCCGCCTGCGTCAGGTGCAGAAACATCGCCGTTTCTTCAAGCGTATCGGTGCCATGCGTAATGACGATGCCGGCCACGTCCTCCGCCGCCGACCAGTGCGCCACGCGCGCCGCCAGCCGGGCCCAGAGGTCGAACGACATGTCCTTGCTATCGACCTGCGCCACCTGCTCGGCCTCGATACGCGCCACGTCGGCCAGCGCCGGCACGGCCTGCACCAGGTCGGAGACCGGCACGGTGGCGGCCTGGTACTGGGCGCTGCTGGCGGCGCTGCGGGCCGAGCCGGCAATGGTGCCGCCCGTGGCGAGCACGACGATACGGTGCAAGGAGGCTGTCATGGATGGTCCGGACGATGAGTGGCGGTTGCGCGGCGATTGTAACCTTGCGGCCGCACGGCGGAATCCGCCGCAACCCTGCGCTGCCCCGCCGCCAGGTTGTGCACGCTGCGCAAATTGTGCTTGCACTTCACTCGATACTGTATAAAATCACAGCATACTGTTTAAACATACAGTGCCTCGGCACGAGAGACCGGCGAACCATGGCAACCCTGACACCCCGGCAGCAGCAGATTTTCGACCTGATCCGCGACACGATCCAGCGCACCGGCTTTCCGCCGACGCGCGCCGAGATCGCTGCGGAATTCGGGTTCTCCTCGCCCAACTCGGCGGAAGAACACCTGCGCGCACTGGCGCGCAAGGGCGTGATCGAACTGACGCCGGGCGCGTCACGCGGCATCCGCCTCAAGGTGGGCCGCAGCGATTCGGAGCGGCCGGACCAGTTCTCGCTGCCGCTGGCCGGCGTGCTGCAACTGACCCTGCCGCTGGTAGGCCGCGTGGCCGCCGGCAGCCCGATCCTCGCCGCCGAACATATCGACCGCCAGTATCAGGTCGATGCCTCGGTCTTCGATGAACGCCCCGACTACCTGCTGCGCGTGCGCGGACTGAGCATGCGCGATGCCGGCATCCTCGATGGCGACCTGCTGGCCGTGAAGAAGGCCAGCGAAGCGGCCAACGGCAAGATCGTCGTGGCCCGGATCGGCGAGGACGTCACCGTCAAGCGCCTGAACAAACGCGGCGATTCGATCGAACTGATCGCCGAGAATCCCGATTTCTCGAACATCGTGGTGCGGTCCGGCCGCGACGAGTTCTCTCTGGAAGGTATCGCTGTGGGCCTGATTCGATCGTCAGGCTTCTGATACCCGCCTGGTTCGCCGCGCCCGAACACTGACTCACCGGGACGGCGAACCAAGACCCAGGCAGCACGGCCGTCTGCCCTGGTCACCCGCTTTGCCTTGCCCATGCCGCCCCGTCCACATCTGGACGACGGGTGCGGACTCCTGCTGTCGCAAATTTCGAGGTGTTGCCATGCTGCCATCCCATCCCGTCGCTTCCCGCCGTCCGGTCAAGCCGGTTCCGTTCCGTCAGATCAAAGGCGTACGCGTCTATCAGGGCGCCCAGCGCCGCACGATGGTCGGCAACATGGCCGCGATCTGCCGCATGCTCGAACTCGGAGAACCCGCTGCGAAACTCGCGGATTGACTACCGGGCAGGCATGCCGCGAAAACTTGAGGAGATTGTAAAAAGTGGCGTTGCAACCCCACCACGTGTAATTAAGGAATCGTTTAACTCTGCTGATAGCGTAGTTAAACTCAGTGGCGCGCAAGGTATCACTGGCGCATTGGCGCCCTGCGCAAAACCGGACCTTGTCGACCCCGCCAAGGCCCGGTTTTTTTTGGCCGCAGCCCAGCAGATCAGAAGCGGTACGTCACACCAATCTTGACGATCGGATAGAAGCGCAGCTTGTCGGCCTTATCCTGCAGTTCCTGCCGTTCGGCGTCGACGTTGGCCTGACCGGCCTGCGCCGCCAGCGATGCCGGCACGTTCAGATCAACACGCGGCCGACCGTAGGCAACACCCAGGTCGAAGTACATCGAGAAACCGGCCTTGCCGTTCGGCGTGTGGCCAAAGCCGATACCGAGATACGGACGCGCTGTCGGAAAACGCACGCGCGCCGTCACCGTTTCGCCATTCGCGGGCACCACCACGCCGTTGATGTCATAGGTGCCATTGGCGCTCGACGCGGTCGCGTTGACGCGGTCATCGCCCACGAGAACACCCGCCACCAGCCGGAACGGCACCGACGCCGGCGCCGGGAACCAGTCAGCGTACAGGCCGCCGTGCAACAGCTTGGCGCGCGCATCGAAATTCAGGTCGCCGGAGCTGAAATTGCGGCTCAACGCGAAGCCGTTGATCTCGGCCCGCGCATTGAAATGATCGTCGAGCGCATAGGCAAAGCCCGCGCCGACACCTTCGGTACCGATACCCGCATAGACTTCGTGCGCGTGCAGCGCAGGCGAACCCAGGGCCGCAGCAACCACCGCGGCCGACAAAAGAAACTGCTTCATGGAATGTTGGAGAAAGAGGCTGTTGGACTTGGCTCGTCGCTGCCGCGTGACACAAGACGTCACCGCGCAGCCTCTTCCTTAACGGCACCCCCGGACAGCGCTTGACCGCGAGAAGGCAAACAATTGTGGCGCTGTTCGTGGCAGCAAATCCGCAAATACCGGGACGCCAGCCGCAAAGCAAAACGGCCACTCGAATGAGCGGCCGTTCTGTTGAATACTTTGGGGTGGCTGACGGGACTCGAACCCGCGACAACAGGAATCACAATCCTGGACTCTACCAACTGAGCTACAGCCACCGTAGAGATTGTTTCGCCAACCGTTGCGCGATCAGCGAAGAACAAGACTATACAATCATTCTGGTCGGATGGCTAGTATTACGCACAAAAAAAGTAGAGCGGTCAGCGGTTGCCGACCCATTTCGATTCGAGCAGAACTGCCTGCCTGATCGCCGCGATGGTATCCGCCTCGCTCTCGAACAGGCCGAGCAGCCGCTTCGACTTGCCGTTCATCACGTCACGATGCAATGCCTGGCCAGCCGCCATCGACGTACCGGGGTGCCAGCAATACCGGGCGGTCCATTTACCGTCCTGCAGTTGCTCGGCTACCCATATCACCCGGCAGTCTTCCACGACCTCTCCGAATGGTTCTTCCGCTTCCATTGACTATCCTCGGGGCTTGCTGGGCGAATCCTAACATGCCGTCATCGCCACATTTGTAGCGGTCGTACTCGCGTTGGTGAATCGCACTTTCCAGATTGGAACAATTTGCGAGAAATGACCATACAAATCAGTATCGGCATATCCACCGAAAAGAGGAGTGTTTGCCCCACCAATGCAGGGTTCTGGCGCGGTTGGTGATGTTGGATACTCTTCCCCGAGGGACATTGACCCCCCTCGACATTCCCGACAGGCGATCACTCCCGACGAGCATCGCCTGCTTTTTTTTGGGTGCCAGCAGAAATGCCGGACTGCGCCCCGGATCGCGCAGAAAAAAAGAGCCCGCCGAGGCGGACTCTAAATTTTGCGATCTCAATGCCCTGAAGGCTCTCTCAATGTAGACGGCCGAACCCCGCTGCACCATCCGGGCAAACCCACGGTTTTTCGTTGCCTGGGCGAGACGTCCAAAAAAACAGCCCGCACACGGCGGGCTGAATAATCAGTTGAAGAAAGCCCTGTATTCGAGGGCACGCACAGTGTAAGAACATGGGGGGACCCGGGCGAATTAGGGGAATCCCTTTACTGGTGCGGGTTCCGGGTATCTCCATCTGCCGCAAACGGCTCAGGAGCATACATTTGCAGGCAACGGCACGGAACGCACGTTCGGTTCTAGAGTTTTTCTTCAGCCCTATTCAGCGTCACCTGCACTGACGAATGACCTCTACGCGGCCTCGCGCAAATCCGGTCGAAGATGGGAGCGCGCTTCCTCGAACAGTGCATCGACGTCCGCCCGTGTCTTCGCGGCGTTCATCCGACGGGCATCGGAAAGCACCCGTCGCCAGCCGCGCCCGCCATGAATGCCTCGATGCAGGCCAAGCATGTGGCGCGTGACACTGCCCATGTAGCCGCCCTGCTCCACCAGGTCTCCGATATAGGACTGCATCGCCGACTCGGCGTCCTGGCGCAAGGGGGCAGGCGTATCGGCGCCGTAATAGCAATTATCGATTTCCGCGAGAATATACGGATCGTGATAGGCCTGCCGACCAAGCATCACGCCATCCACATATTGAAGATGCGTATCGATCTCGTCATACGAAGTAATTCCCCCATTAATCAGAATTTCGAGATTGGGAAATTCCTTCTTCAGGGAATAAGCCACTTCGTACCGCAGCGGGGGAATCTCGCGATTTTCTTTCGGGCTCAACCCCTTGAGAATCGCATTACGGGCGTGAACGATAAACGTTTCGCAGCCGGCCTCGGCAACCGTCCCCACAAAATCGCGGACAAAATCATAATGCTCGACCTTGTCGATCCCGATCCGGTGCTTGACGGTTACCGGAACGTCTACCGCATCGCGCATCGCCTTCACGCAGTCAGCCACCAGCTGAGGCTCCGCCATCAGGCAGGCGCCAAACGCCCCGCGCTGCACCCGCTCTGACGGACACCCGCAGTTCAGGTTGATTTCCTTGTAGCCCCACTGTTCGCCCAGCCTGGCCGCCTGCGCCAGGTCCGCCGGCTCGCTGCCGCCAAGTTGCAGCGCCACCGGATGCTCGGCAGCGTCAAAATCGAGATGGCGAGGCACATCGCCATGCAGCAGCGCGCCCGTGGTCACCATCTCGGTATAAAGCCACGTATGGCGGCTCAGGCTGCGGTGAAACGTGCGACAGCGACGATCGGTCCAGTCCATCATGGGTGCCACAGATATTCTGCGTGGCCTCACGTTTCCCTGGATGCCGCCTGTGGACTCGGTTTGCGGGGTACTGCGGGTCTGTTCCATTACCTACTGTTTGATCTGGATCCGTCTCATTTTTTGACCCGAATGCTACGCTGCAGCACACCTCTACTGCTGTAGCACCGCGCCATGGGACCATAACGCAACGCGCGCGAAAGGACGGAAGTATAGGGTACACGGCACAGATCCGCCTGAAGCGCAATTGCGCCACTGTGTTCAACTGAAGGCAAGACTTTCGACCGCCGGCCGACAGCGGCTCCATTGCTAGACAACCGCGAACGGGAGTTGGCGCGGCCGCCCCCCCCGAAGACCCACCCTGGCCGGTTATCTGGCGTCAGTTGCCTGACTTGATCATCCTGTCCTCATTGATCTCCATGGACAATCATGCATAGGAATCCGCCCTTTGCCAACGCCCACCTACTTCCCGCGCCGGCTAACGATCAGCGGGACGGATTTGCTCGACAATCGCGTCGACGAAGCCGGATTGCTGGCTCTAACCGGGAATTTGGTCATACTTGGCGAGCCGGGTATGGGCAAGAGCGAGGTTATGCGCGAGCTGGGGCGGAGGCTTGGAGTTGATCTAGTCACCGCGATCCGCCTCGTGAATGCCAAGGATCCGGCCAAGCTGGCACCAGCGGAGAAGCCATTGCTTATCGACGGTTTGGACGAAGCAATATCGCGACGCGAAGGCGACACAGTGGACGCGATCGTGGCGCAGCTCGAAGACGCAGGCTCACCGCCGTTCATCCTCTCGTGTCGATCGCGCGAATGGCAGGCCCGCAGCTTGACGAGTATGCGCCGGCTTTACGGCGCAGAGCCGCACGTTCTGACACTTGAGCCGTTCGATCGAAACGAGGCTCGGGCGTTTCTCCTGACGCGGAATCCGAGCGTGGATGTTGATCACGTGCTTGATCATCTCGCGTGCCACAGCCTCCAAGATCTTTACCGTAATCCGTTGACGCTCGGTCTGATGGGGCGTGTCGCGGAAACCGACTCGCAACTGCCGGCGACTCGCGCAACGTTGTTCGAGCGGGTCTGCACTCTGATCTGGCCTGAGCATGATCCCGATCGGCAGGACGAAGGCTTAGCCCAGTTGACGCAGGAAGAAGCGCTGTCAGCCGCCGGTGCAATCGCGGCCGGACTGCTATTAGGTGGTGCGGAGGCCGTCAGCGTGGCGGGCGCAGCGCAGGTACATCAGGGAGATGTCCGGCTCGCCGATCTCGAGGCTTTGCCGGAGGCCAAGGCTGCACGGGCGGTCTTTTCTTCCAAGCTATTTCAAAGCGTGGGACCCTCGCGCGCGAAGCTGATTCACAGGGTCATCGCCGAGTATCTCGGAGCGCGCTGGATCGCGTGTCAGACGGCGACGCCACGCGCGCGACGGCGCGTACTCGCCCAATTGCAGGGCAGCGGCGGCATTCCGGCAAGCCTGCGCGGGCTTCATGCTTGGCTCGCCTATCACAGTCCGGCGATGGCGAAGGATGTCATCGCCGCGGACCCCTATGGCGTGCTGCGTTACGGCGAGGCCGCCGCGCTGGTACCGCACCTCGCGGACTGCCTGTTTGACGCGTTGTGCCGACTCGCCGATGATGATCCTTATTTCCGGGCAGCAGACTGGGACAGCAAGACCGCAGCTGGCCTGATGATACCGGCGCTCAAACACAAGATAAAAACAATTATCGCTTCAGCGGCGAGCAGCACACACCTACGCTCGCTCTTGATCGAAGGACTCCAAGGCACGCCGCTCGCGGCGGACCTGGCCGATACGTTAGAATTGATCGTGCTCGCGACAGATCGCTATTATAGTGAGCGCGACGATGCGGCCAGGGCCCTGCTCCCGCATCGCGACCGGGTGTGGTGGCGCTCGACGATCGCCAAGCTTACCGATCAGGGTGGCGAGGACGCTCCGCGGCTTGCGCTTCAATTGATTCAACTGATTTATGGCGACGTCTCTGACGACTTATTAGTCGCGACCTTATTCGCCAATTTGGGCGTCACTAAGTCTACGCTACGCTACCAGCCGAGGCGGCAGATCTACACCTTCGCCCACTTTGAGACACTATTCGCCATGCTTCCATCGGCACGGCTGGTCAGGGTGCTCGACGTGATGACCGATTATGCAAGGCTCCTGGGCAATGGCAACTGGGAAACTACCGGCGAAGTGGCCGATATCGCCGCCTATCTCATTGTTCGCGGTATCGACGAAGGCGTTATTGGTGTCGCAGAGGCGCCGTCGCTGTGGCGCTGGCTGGAATTAATTGGGCGAGTGTATGACCCAAGTCGAGATGAACAGCAGACACTTGCCGCGCGGCTTGGAACACAGCAGGCACTGCGCCACGCTGTCCAAGCGTACGTGCTCGCGAACGATCGCCGTAACGATGGCCTGCGGACCACCGCATTTCGTTTGCAGCGTCGCCTCCTAGGCCTGGCGGGCCGGTCCGACGACGTCATCATCGTGTTTGACCGACTCGCCCAAGGTAATAACAAAGATCCCGCGCTGCGACAGGACTGGAAGGATCTGGTATGCATCGCGTGGGGACCCGATGGGCTCGATCCCCACGTGCGTGCTGCTGCGGAACGGTTCCGTCGTGGCGATAAACCACTCAACGATTTCCTGCACAAGCTCGAAAACCCCAAGAAGCCGGCATGGGAACTCCATCGGGAGAAGTTGGCGGCAAAACGCGAGCGCAACCGCAAGGTGGCGTTTGAAATGGCGCGCCGCAGGTTCCACGTGATGCGCGACGAACTGCGCGCCGGGAAGCTGGATGCGATCTTGCAGCCCGCACTAGCCTATCTCAACAAATTCCTCCACTTGCCGAGAGAATTGCCCCCTAATGAACGGCTGTCGTTTTGGCTTGGGCCGGGGCTATGCGATGATGCCCTGTCTGGATTTGAGGCCGTGTTGCACCGACCCGACCTACCGACACCAGTTGAGATTGCCGACGGTCTCGCCCACAATACGACTAACAATTACAGCTTCCCGATCCTGGCTGGGCTTCACGAACGAATGCGCTACGGCAAGGGCTTTGCCGACTTATCCACGCCGCTAAAGCAAGCGGCGTTGCTGATTAGTATAGATGACGATTGTCGGCACTTAAAAAAGGATGGGAACGCGTTACGCGCGGCGTTGGAAGCCGAAATCATGTCCACGCCCGAATCTCGCCAGACGTTCGCAAGGCTGTGGATTGAGCCTGCGCTCGATGTGGGCAAAGAGCATGTTGCCGCGCTCTACAAACTCGCTCACGATGCAGAATGGCGGGCGACTGGAGCGGCCCTTGGCGCCGATTGGCTGACAAGATTTCCGAATGTCCCGGCCACGGTTGAGGCAAAGCTGGTCGACTGTCTAACCTATGGTGGCGCGCTCAATGCGCTCCGGGAGGTTGCCGAAGCGCGCGCCGAGACGGTCTTCCGCAATGTCGATCACCTGCTATCGTGGCTAGCGATCGATATATTGGTCAGATTCGATGCTGTGCGGCACGATCTATCCAAGATCGCTACGCACCGTCCGGACTTCATCTGGATTTTACGGGACCGCTTACAGCCCACATCGCGCGGCCGGATGCTGCCGCTGACAGTCGCGCAGGCCGAATGGATCATCACCGAGTTCCGCGAGCAATGGCCGTATGCGGAGCGGGGGGGAACCGAATTAGGAAGTACGAACGGCAATGATGCGACCGACTTTCTGCGGTCGCTAATCGACCGGATTGCCGATGACACGAGCATCGAGGCGGCCGAGGCAATCGCGCGGCTCGTCACCGGACCAAAGGACGGCTATGCCGGCCTCATCCGCCACATGGCAAATGAACAGCGGCAGAAGCGGGCCGAAGAGGACACTGCGCCGCTAACGCCCGCTGATCTAATTTTGTTGCTCAACGATGGCCCACCGGCCAACATTGAGGATTTGAAGGCGCTGGTGCGTGAAGAAATGGCCGTCGCGCAGCGCAAGCTCTTGGGCGACGATCTCGATTCAGTCGTAGAATTCTGGACCGACAACGGCATCCCCCGCGGCGAGAATCGATGCCGCGACCGATTGGCCGCAATGATCGGCCCTGAGCTTGGCCGCTACGACATCCAGCGCATCACCGAGGCAGACATGCCGCAGACCAAGCGTGCGGACCTAGCGTTCGCGCGCGGAACGATGCAGTTGCCAGTTGAAATAAAAGGTCAGTGGCATAGCGAAGTTTGGGATGCGGCGATCGGGCAACTCGGCACGCAATATCTAGTCGACTGGCGTTCCGAGCAACGAGGCATGTACTGCGTCTTGTGGTTCGGTGATTTTCCATCGGCTACGAACCGGCGGCTGAAGCCACCCCCCGATGGGCTCCCCTCGCCTGCCAGCGCCGATGCTATGCGCTCCATGCTAATCAAGCGAATTCCCGAGGCACGCCGCGCACTGATTGACGTGGTGGTGATCGATCTATCGGCGGGCAGACCTTGACACAAGCCAGTATCTGTTTCTCCTTAGAGCGGGTTGGCCACATCTGGGCCGACGCCGAAAACACTATAAAGCTAGTGGGTTTGGAGAAGACGCAAGATCTTCATCTTTCAAGGTCGGATGACGGACCATTCCGGAAGCCTGAATGTAGCGTACGCGCCACTACGACAAGTCTGTTCTGCAATCACGGGACTACTCGCACAACCGCAAATTAACCAATGATGAGGCTTACTTCGAGGTGAGCGAGAAGCGAGCCAGATTTGATAGTCATGCGGCTACGTTGGACGGCGGCCAAGTTACGGAATCCTCAGAAAAGATGCGGGCTACGCCGGCAGGGCCACCGATGCTGCACTCGTGCAATGGAAAATGGCGCCTCGCGGGAGGCGCCGTTTGCTTGCTGCGGAACAGTACTGCCGAAGGTTCCGATCCGTTGATCAGTGCATGAACAGCCAGATCAGGATCAGGACGAAGGCCGGTACGCCGAGGAGCCATGCGAGGATGTACGGCATGATGTTTTCCTCCTTGTCTATATATGTGGTGGGCACGACTCCACTATAGAAAGGGGGGCTAAACGGCGGTGTCGGGTCGGTCCCGCTTTGCCTTGTAGGACGGGGCTGACCCGGGTGTCCGGCGTTGTCGGAGCCTGTGCGAACCCTTATTTCGCCGCGTTCTTCTCGACCCAGCCGGCGAAGGTCGTCAGGTATTTGCTCAGGAAGCCACGCGTCGATTCGTTGGCGATGCCGCCCTGCTCGTCGAACAGTTTGTCGGCGCCCGCGATGTACGCTTCGGGCTGCTGCAGGACGGGGATATTCAGGAACACGAGCGACTGGCGCAGGTGGTGGTTGGCGCCGAAGCCGCCGATATTGCCCGGCGAGGCGCTGACCACGGCGCCCGGCTTGCCGTCCCATGCGCTCTGGCCGTAGGGACGCGAGCCGATGTCGATGGCGTTCTTCAGCACGGCGGGCACCGAGCGGTTGTACTCGGGCGTGACGAACAGCACCGCGTCGGCACGGCGGATGCGGTCACGGAACGCGACCCACTCGGCCGGCGGATTCTCGTCGAGATCCTGGTTGTACATCGACAGTTGCCGTAGCTCGACGATGTCGAGCTTCAACTGCGGCGGCGCCAGCGCGGCCAGGGCCTTGGCCAGTTTCAGGTTCAGGGATTCCTTGCGCAGGCTTCCTACCAGTACGGCAACATCGCGGGGATTGCTCATGACGGCTCCTTTCACTGTTCAGACGGAGAGAATCGAGGGGGCAAGACAGCCAACACTCTACTAGAGCTCGCCCGCCCCTGCCGACGCCCTTTACCCTTACCCGCGGCCGGCGTGGCCCAGCGCGGCCAGCGGATGCGCTTCTTCGCGCCACTTGGTGTCGAAGAACGCGCGCACGCGGCCCGGCGTGACCTCGTCGAGCCGGCCCGGATTCCAGCGGGGCTGGTGGTCCTTGTCGATGGCCAGTGCGCGGATGCCTTCGACGCCGTCGCCGTGGCGGAACACGTCGTGCATCATGTCCAGCTCCATGCGCAGTTCGTCAGCCAGCGACATCGAGCGTGCGCGGCGCACCTGTTCCAGCGTGACGCAGAGCATCAGCGGCGAGCGGCTGCGCAGCATCGCGGCGGTCTGGGCGGCCCAGTCGCCCGGCGCGTCGCTGACCGCATCGAGGATGCCGCCAACCGTGTCGAGGCCGAACATGGTGTCGATCGATCCCGCCTGCTGCGCGAGCCGGCTTTCGGACGGCACGCAGGCCCCCGCGTGTCCGGCCGTATAGCCCGCGACATGCGCGAGCACCGCATCGCCGCTGCCGAAGGTCCGGGCCTGGAGCGAGGCCACCAGCTCGGCCAGCACGTTGGACGGCAGGTAGGCGTCGGCCAGCTTCGCGTACAGCGCGTCGGCCGCCCCGATCACGACCCCGGTCAAACCCAGGTATTCGCCGATGCGTCCCGGCGTGCGCGCCAGGAACCAGCCGCCGCCCACATCGGGGAACAGGCCGATATTGGTTTCCGGCATCGCCATCTTGGTCCGGTCGGTGACGACCCGCAGCCGCGCGCCTTGAGAAATCCCCATGCCCCCGCCCATCACCACGCCATCCATCAGTGCGATGTAGGGCTTGCCGTAACGGTGGATCAGGTAGTTGAGCGCGTATTCCTCGACGAAGAACTGGTCCAGCAGCGGGTCACCCTCGTGGTACGCCTTGTGGAACCAGCGAATGTCGCCGCCCGCGCAGAACGCCTTGCCGCCGGCGCCGGCCACCACCACGGCGTGCACGGCCGGGTCGGCTTCCCAGCGCGTGAGCGCCTCGGTCATCGCGCGGATCATGTCGAGCGACAGCGCGTTGAGGGCCTGCGGGCGGGTCAGCGTCAGGTAAGCCACGCCGCCCTGCAGTTGCGTCGATACAAACTCCGTCATGTGCAGTCTCTTCCGTCTTCGTTCTGGTCGTCAGCGATTCTACGCCAGACACCGTGCCGGACTGCGGTGACGGCACGGTGTCGAAGACGATCTGGCGGCGTTTCAGATTTGTCTCAGTCGGGCATCGTAGTTTTCTGAAATCCACCCGGCGAGAACCATTGGCGGGGCCTCACGCCAGGCGGAATGTGCCCATCAGCCCCTTGAGCCGCTGCGCCTGGTCCTCCAGCGATCCCGCAGCCGCGGCGGCTTCCTCCACCAGCGCCGCGTTCTGCTGGGTCATGCCGTCCATGTGCGACACCGCCACATTCACCTGCTCGATGCCGCGCGACTGCTCGTCGGAGGCTGCGCTGATATCCCCGATGATGTCTGTCACGCGCCGCACCGCGCCCACGATATCCTGCATGGCACGTTCGGCGCCATCGACCAGGGCCGTCCCCTCGCGCACGTTGGCCACCGAGGCGCTGATCAGCCCACGGATCTCCTTCGAAGCCGACGCGCAGCGCTGTGACAGGTCGCGCACATCCCCCGCCACCACCGCGAAGCCGCGCCCGTGCTCGCCGGCCCGCGCGGCTTCCACGGCCGCATTCAGCGCCAGGATGTTGGTCTGGAAGGCGATCTTCTCGATGACCTCGATGATGTCGACGATCTTGTTGGCGCCCGTGTCGATCTGCTGCATCGTGGTCTGCACGCGCGCCACGGCGTCGCTGCCGTGCTCGGCCAGCGAGCGCGCATCCACGGCCAGCGTGCTGGCTTCGCGTGCGCTGTCGGCGTTCAGGCGCACGGTGCTGGTCAACTGCTCCATGCTCGACGCGGTTTCCTCAAGCGAGGCGGCCTGCTGCTCGGTACGCTGCGAGAGGTTGGCGTTGCCGCTGGCAATCTGCTGGCTGGCCGCCGCGATCGAATCGGCACCGCCGCGCACCTCGCCCACCATCTGCGCGAGCTTCTGCTGCATGCGCCCCAGCATGCCGAGCATGCGCGCGGTCTCGCTCCGGGCGTGTTCGTCGGCCAGGGCGCCGGGATGGCGATCCGCCGAGGCGCTGAGATCGCCATCGGCCATCCGCGCAAAGCGGGCGATGGCGATGTCGAGCGGCTGGACAATCGATGCGCGCAGGCGCCACGCCACCACCGTGCTGAATACCAGGCCCACCAGCAGCACGCCGATCGACACCGTCAGCAGCCAATCGTAACGTTCTTGCGACGATTCATAGACCGCCTTGGCGCTGGCCACCTGCAGCTTGGCGAGTTCGGTATTGACCGCCGTGAAGGCGATATCGAGTTTCGGGATTTCCTCCATGACGTAGCGCATCACGGCCTCGCGGTCGCCGCGATGCAAGGCGGCGATCATCGGTGCCACCCCCTGCTCGAACAACGCGCGGCGCTTGGCCGACACATCGTCGGTGGCCTGCGCCTGCCCGGCCGTGCGCGGAATCGCCATGTAGCCCTGCCAGGCTGCATCGGAGAGCCGCGCGAAATCCTGCGCCGTGGCCGCGCGGGCCTTGCCGTCGGCCGCATTGGTGGCGAATGCCGCCTGGTCGAGCAGCACGCGCACGAGCAACTGGTTCGACCGCGCTTCAGCAAGATACGATGCCGCCGACAACTGCTGCTGGTAGATCTGTCGCGTGGCATCGTTGCTGCGCGACATGCCGATGCAACCCACTGCACCGACAATCAATAGCAACAAATTTGTGACGATTGTCAGGAGCCACAGCCGGGCTCCGATAGTAGTGTTGCGAAACATGGGGGCACTCTCTCCGTGACGTGAACGACGGCCACTCCTCCATGGCCGTCGCTCCAATGACGGCACGCTTACGGCCTGACTTGATTGCGTTTGTGTGAAGTTCAGTCGTGCATGCTGGTGAGGAATGCCGCAAGGTTGCGCGTGCGCCACTTCTTGCCGGAGACGCCAGTGGGGCCACCGTATGGAGGAAATCCTCAGTGCGGTTTTTTGTGGAATGGGCACACTGGCGGGCATGACCGCCCCTGCCCCCGCGCCAACCGCTGCCGGTTTCGATCCCGGCCTGATCCTGATGGCCTTCGCGCCGGTTTTCCTGCTGACTATCGGCTGGGAGGCCTGGTATTGGTCGAAGCGCGACCGCTCGGTCTACAGTTGGCGCGACACGTTGTCGAATGCCACGCTGGCGCTGCTGCACCAGGCATCCGATGCGTTTTTCCTCTGGCTCATGATCCGCACGGTCTACACCTGGTGCTACGCGCAGGGCCTGCGCGCGGTGCCCGAGACCTGGTGGTCGTTTGCGCTGCTGTTGCTGCTGCAGGATTTTCTCTACTACTGGTTCCATCGAGCCAGCCATCGCGTGCGCTGGATGTGGGCCTCGCATGTGGCTCACCATTCGTCGGAAGGGATGAATTTCTCCACCGCGTTCCGGCAAAGCCTGACCTATCCGATCTCGGGCATGTGGCTATTCTGGATTCCGCTCGCGTTCATCGGATTTTCGCCAGATTGGGTGATCCTGGCCGTGGGGCTGAACCTGGCGTTTCAGTTCTTCGTGCATACGCGGTTGGGGCGGCGCTGGCCGCTCGCCGAACGGCTCGTGAATACGCCGAGCGTGCACCGCGTGCATCACGCCCGGAATCCGCAATACATCGACCGCAACTATGCCGGCGTACTGACGATCTGGGACCGGATGTTCGGAACGTTCGTGCCAGAGCAGGAGGCACCGATCTACGGCATCACGCGGCAGGTGCGCACGCATAACCCGTTGACGCTGACCTTCCACGAATGGCGGGATATGTTCGGCGATGCGTGGAGAGACCGGGATCTGCGGTATTTGTGGAAACCGCCGGAATGGCGGGCGAAGGCGTCTTCTGAGATTGATATGCCCGCCCTCTCCCCCGGCCCCTCTCCCGGAGGGAGAGGGGAGCAAACCGAGAGCATTTGAACCGAAGCATAAAAAAACCGCGCCACCAGGGCGCGGTTTTTTTGGCCAAACGGCGATGCGGGAATTACACCGCGTCGCGCGAAGCACGCTTACGCTCGTGCTCCTTCAGGTGGCGCTTGCGCAGACGGATGCTCTTGGGCGTGATCTCGACCAGTTCGTCGTCGGCGATGAATTCCACCGCGTATTCGAGCGACATCTGGATCGGCGGCACCAGGCGCACGGCTTCGTCGGTACCCGAGGCGCGCACGTTGGTCAGCTGCTTGCCCTTGATCGGGTTCACGACGAGGTCGTTGTCGCGGCTGTGGATGCCGATGATCATGCCTTCGTACAGCGCATCGCCCGGCTTCACGAACATGCGGCCGCGGTCCTGCAGCTTCCACAGCGCGTACGCCACGGCGTCGCCATCGTCCTGCGAGATCAGCACGCCATTGTGGCGCTCACCCAGGCCGCCTTCGCGCAGCGGCGCGTAGTCGTCGAAGATGTGGCTGATCAGGCCCGTGCCGCGCGTCAGCGTCAGGAATTCGCCCTGGAAGCCGATCAGGCCACGTGCCGGAATGCGGTACTCCAGGCGGGTGCGGCCCTTGCCGTCCGACGCCATGTCGAGCAGTTCGCCCTTGCGGCGGCCCAGTTCTTCCATGACCGAACCCTGGTGGCCGTCCTCGACGTCCACGGTCAGCAGTTCGAACGGCTCGTGCTTCACGCCGCCGATGTCCTTGAACACCACGCGCGGACGCGACACGGCCAGCTCGTAGCCTTCACGGCGCATGTTTTCCAGCAGGATCGTCAGGTGCAGTTCGCCACGGCCCGAGACTTCGAAGATCGTGTCGTCGCCGGTGTCCTGCACGCGCAGGGCCACGTTCGACTTCAGTTCACGGTCCAGGCGCTCGCGCAGCTGGCGGCTGGTGACGAACTTGCCTTCACGGCCGGCCAGCGGCGACGTGTTGACGCAGAAGTTCATCGTCAGCGTGGGCTCGTCCACCTTCAGCATCGGCAGCGCGTCCTGGGCGTCGGGGGCGGTCACGGTGCAGCCAATGCCCAGTTCCTCGATACCGTTGATCAGCACGATGTCGCCGGCTTCGGCTTCGGGCACGATCTCGCGCTCCAGGCCACGGAACTTCAGCACCTGGTTGATGCGGCCCTTGATCGGGTTGCCTTCCGGACCGAACTTGACCACCACGTCCTGCAGCGGCTTGGCGCGGCCACGCGAGATGCGGCCCACGCCGATCTTGCCGACGTAGCTCGAATAGTCGAGCGAGATGATCTGCATCTGCAGGGGACCATCCGGATCGTCGTTACGGACCGGCACCTTGTTCAGCACGGTCTCGAACAGCGGCTTCATGTCGCCGTCGCGCACGTCTTCGGTCAGGCCGGCGTAGCCGTTCAGGCCCGAGGCATAGATGACCGGGAAGTCGAGCTGCTCGTCGTTGGCGCCCAGCTTGTCGAACAGGTCGAAGGTCTGGTTGATCACCCAGTCCGGACGCGCGCCCGGACGGTCGATCTTGTTGATCACGACGATCGGCTTCAGGCCCAGGGCCAGTGCCTTGCGCGTCACGAAACGCGTCTGCGGCATCGGGCCTTCCACGGCGTCCACCAGCAGCAGCACGCCGTCGACCATCGACAGCACGCGCTCGACCTCGCCGCCAAAGTCGGCGTGGCCCGGGGTATCAACGATGTTGATGTGCGTGCCGTTATATTCCACGGCACAGTTCTTTGCGAGGATCGTGATCCCGCGTTCCTTTTCCAGGTCGTTGGAGTCCATCACGCGCTCAACCATTTGCTGGTTGTCGCGGAAGGTGCCTGCCTGGCGCAGGAGCTGGTCGACCAGAGTGGTCTTGCCATGATCGACGTGAGCGATGATGGCGATATTACGGATGGCGCGGGTCATTCGGCGTCCCCTGAATTCGGGCCTACGGAAGAAAAATTAACCCGACATTCTAGCATGTTGCAGCGCAGAACGCGCTACAGATGTTCAGCTTAGATCAAGAGGCGTCATTGCGCATTCGGCAATAACCAATTGCGATGGTTGCCGCCGGCATAGCCGTTTAGCTATATTTGCCCAGACAAATATTGCTGTGCCAAGAGATGACCTCCCGATCACCTTCCTCCGACGCCTCGGAAGCATCCCCGTCCCCCGCAGATGCGTTCGACCCGGCCACGTACCGGATTGGCCGCAGCGTCGGCTATCTGCTGGCACGCGCCAAGAACACGCTGTCGCAAGGCGTGGATCAGGAAGTCAGCAGCCTGGACCTGACCCATACGCAGGCCGTGTGCCTGATGGTGCTTGCCGAGGGCGAAGGCACCAAGGTGACCGAGCTTTCCCGCTGCCTGAATACCGATGCCGGTTCGGTTACCCGGCTGCTGAGCCGCCTGGAAAAGCGGGGACTGATTGCCCGCACCCGCCGCGATGAAGACCGCCGCGTGGTCGATCTCTCCATCACGCCAGCGGGCAGCGCGCTGGTGGAACAACTTCCGGCCATTTT
This sequence comes from Cupriavidus agavae, assembly GCF_004217045.1. Taxonomy (GTDB): domain Bacteria; phylum Pseudomonadota; class Gammaproteobacteria; order Burkholderiales; family Burkholderiaceae; genus Cupriavidus; species Cupriavidus agavae. The sequence continues at coordinate 997,657 of NZ_SGXM01000001.1, read as the reverse complement.
CTGCGACGTGATGCGCCGGGGCTTTGCCGGCTTCAGCCAGCAGGAAATCGAACAGTTCCGCGGCATGCTGCTTCGCATCGTCACCAACACCTGCCCTGCCGGCGAGCCGCTCTGGCCCGAGGACCGCAACTCCGGATAGCGGAACCGCCCGATCCGCCCCGCCAGCCCCCCAGGCATTGAAGAACCCCGCGTCAGCAAACGTTTCTGCTCCATGACACCCATGACACCTTACGCCCCGGCCGCCCGCCGCATCGGCGCCCTGGCCCTGACCGTACTGGCCGCGGCCGTGCTGGCCGGCTGCGCCGCGCTCGGCGATTCGCACGGCACGCAGCGCGTGGCGGACGCCGCCACGCTGGCGTCGCCGCAGACCTTTACCAACGAGCATGGCCAGTGGCCGTCGCAGGACTGGGTCGACCAGTTCCACGACCCCGAACTGCGCAAGCTCGTGGACGAGGCCGTCCACGACAATCCGAACCTGCAGGTCGCCATCGCCCGCCTGCAGGCGTCGCGCGCCATGGCCGATGCCACGCGCGCCGCGCTCTATCCCGGCGTGGATTTCGAGGGCAGCCTGATGCGCCAGCGCTTCTCGCAGACTGACCTGTTCGAGGGCACGCCGCTGGCCGGCTCGTGGCAGAACCAGTCGCGGCTGCAGTTGGGACTGTCGTGGGACCTCGACTTCTGGGGCCGGAACCGCGACGCACTGGAAGCGGCGCTGTCCGAGGACCGCTCGATGGAAGCCGAAAGCCAGGCCGCCCGGCTGATGCTGACCACCTCGGTGGCACGCGGCTACAACCGCTTGGCCGCGCTCTACGCGCAGCGCGACGTCGCCGAGCGGGCCATCGCCCAGCGCCGCGACCTCACCGACCTGTCGCGCCAACGGCTGGCTGCCGGCCTCGACACGCAGGTGGAAACCACCCAGGCACGCGGCACCGTGGCCGCCGCGCAGACCGACCTGCAGCGCGTGGACGAGGAAATCGCGCTGGCCCGCAACCAGATCGCCGCACTGCTCGGCAAGGGTCCGGACCGGGGGCTGCAGATCGCCAGGCCGACGCTGCTGGCCAACGCCACGCCGCAACTGCCGGACGACCTGACCATCGGCCTGATCGGCCGCCGCCCCGACCTTGTGGCCGCCCGCTGGCGCGTGGAGGCCAGCTCGGCCGACATCAGCGTGGCGAAGAAGGAATTCCTGCCCAACATCACGCTGACCGCGTTTGCCGGCTTTGCCTCGCTCGAACCGTCGAACCTGCTGATGGGCGTGAGCCGCACCTTCGGCGTGGGCCCCACGCTGAAGCTGCCGATCTTCGAGGGCGGCCGCCTGCGCGCCAACCTCAAGGGCAAATACGCGCAGTACGACATCGCCGCCGCCAGCTACAACCAGACGCTGGTCGACGCGCTGCGCGAGACCGCCGACACGGTGACCAGCATCCGCAGCGTGGACCAGCAGATCCGCACGCAGCGCGAGGCGCTGGACCTGGCCGAGCACGCCTACACGCTCTCGATCACGCGCTACAAGGCCGGCCTGGGCACGCAACTGACCGTGCTCAACGCCGAAAGCAACGTGCTGCAGCAGCGGCGCCTGGCCACCGATCTGCAGGCCCGCCGGCTGGACCTGCAGATCGGGCTGATGAAGGCGCTGGGCGGCGGCTACGAGTCTCCGGACAGCGCGGCGGGCAACCAGGGCTGAGGCCCCTCCCCCCGCACAGAGACCACGCAGAGACCGCACCGGACCGCACGCAAGAAACACGACGAATACACGGACGAGAATTCCCTATGAGCACCAACCAGCAATCCGCCCCCGTGGCTGAAAACAACGGCAAGCGCCGCCGCCTGCTTGTCTCCCTGACCGCCGCCGTGGTGGTGGCCGGCATTGGCTACGGCCTCTACTGGGGCATCTACGCGCGCCACTTCGAGAATACCGACGACGCCTACGTGGCCGGCAACGTGGTCCAGGTGACGCCGCTCGTGGGTGGCACGGTGGTCTCGATCGCCGCCGACGATACGCAGCTCGTCACGGCCGGCCAGCCGTTGATCCAGCTTGACCGAGCGGACTCGCAGGTCAGCATGGAGCAGGCGGAGGCGCAGCTCGCCCAGGCCGTGCGCGAGGTACGCACGCTGTACGTGAACAACGGCTCGCTGGCCGCCAACGTGGCGCTGCGCGAGGCCGACGTGGCCAAGGCGCGCGACGACCTGCGCCGCCGCCAGGCCATCGCGGGCTCGGGCGCCGTGTCGAGCGAGGAAATCGCCCACGCGCAGACCGCGCTCAAGGCGGCCGAATCGGCCATGATCGCCGCGCAGGAGCAACTGGCGTCGAACAAGGTGCTGACCGACCAGACCACGGTCGAGAAGCATCCGAGCGTGCAGCGCGCGGCCGCCAACCTGCGCTCGGCCTACCTGGCCTTCGCCCGCTCGACGATTCCCGCCCCGGTCACCGGCTATGTGGCCAAGCGCTCGGCGCAGGTGGGCCAGCGCGTGCAGGCCGGCACGCCGATGCTGGCCGTGGTGCCGCTGGACCAGGTCTGGGTCGACGCCAACTTCAAGGAAGTGCAGATTACGCACATGCGCATCGGCCAGCCGGTGGAACTGGAAGCCGACGTCTACGGCTCCAAGGTCAAGTACACGGGCCACGTGGAAGGCTTCTCGGCCGGCACCGGCGCCGCGTTCTCGCTGCTGCCGGCCCAGAACGCCACCGGCAACTGGATCAAGGTGGTGCAGCGCCTGCCGGTGCGCATCGCGCTCGATGCGAAGCAGCTCAAGGACCATCCGCTGCGCGTGGGCCTGTCGATGAACGTCACGGTCGACGTACGCAACGAGGAAGGCGCCGCCATGCTCAGCGCCACCAAGGGCCGCCCGCTGCAGACCGATGTCTACGACAAGGTGGCCGAGGATGCCGACGCGCTGATCGCCCGCATCATCGCCCTGAACAATGGCGGCCGCACCACGGCGCCGGCCGCCGCCACGCGCGGCGTGGCCCCGAAGTCCGCTGCCACCCATGGCTGATTCCATCACCGCAACGCCGGGCGACGCCGCAGCGCCGAAGCCCGCCCCGGCGGCGCCTCCCGCCCGCCCCGCCGCGCACCCGCCGCTCTCGGGCGGCAAGCTCGTGCTGGGCACCATCGCGCTGTCGCTGGCCACGTTCATGAACGTGCTCGACTCGTCGATCGCCAACGTGTCGATCCCGGCCATTTCCGGCGATCTGGGCGTCTCGCCGAACCAGGGCACCTGGGTCATCACCTCGTTCGCGGTGGCCAATGCGATCTCGGTGCCGCTGACCGGCTGGCTGACCCAGCGCTTCGGCGCCGTGCGGCTGTTCGTGCTGTCGATCCTGCTGTTCGTGGTCTCGTCGTGGCTCTGCGGCGTGGCGCCGAACCTGGAGACGCTGCTCGCCGCCCGCGTGCTGCAGGGCGCCGTGGCCGGGCCGATGATCCCGCTCTCGCAGGCGCTGCTGCTGGCCAGCTATCCCCCCGCCAAAAGCTCGATGGCGCTGGCGCTGTGGGGCATGACCACGCTCGTGGCGCCGATCATGGGGCCGCTGCTCGGCGGCTGGATCTCGGACAACATGACGTGGCCGTGGATCTTCTATATCAACGTGCCGATCGGCATCCTGACCGCCTACGTGACCTGGGCAATCTACCGGGACCGCGAAACCCCCACCAAGTCGCTGCCGATCGACCGCATCGGGCTGGCGCTGCTGGTGATCTGGGTCGGCTCGATGCAGCTGATGCTCGACAAGGGCAAGGAACTCGACTGGTTCCACTCGGGCGTGATTGTCGCGCTGACCGTGATCGCCATCGTGGGGTTCCTGTTTTTCCTGATCTGGGAGCTGTACGAGAAGCATCCGATCGTCGATATCCACCTGTTCCGGGGCCGCAACTTCGCCGCTGGCGTGGTCGCGATCTCGGTGGCCTACGGACTGTTCTTCGGCAACCTGGTGATCCTGCCGCTGTGGCTGCAGACGATTATTGGCTATACGGCTACGGATGCGGGGCTGGTCACCGCGCCGGTGGGTATCTTCGCCATCATCCTGTCGCCGATCATCGGCCGGTTGCTGCCCAAGGTCGATGCGCGCTGGGTGGCTACCACGGCGTTCATCACGTTCGGCGCGGTCAGCTTCATGCGGGCGGGCTTCACCACCGGCGTGGATACCCGGGCGCTGGTGATTCCCACGCTGATCCAGGGCGCGGCGATGGCGATGTTCTTCATCCCGCTGACCTCGATCATCCTGTCGGGGCAGCCGCCGGAGAGGATTCCGGCCGCGTCCGGGTTGTCGAACTTCGTGCGGATCACGTTCGGCGCGATCGGCGCCTCGATCTCGACCACGCTGTGGGAGAACCGCTCGGCGCTGCACCACGCGCAGCTCGTCGAGCAGATCAACCCGTACAACCCGGCCTACCAGCAGCAGCTCGACCACCTGATGCAGATGGGCATGTCGAAGATGCAGGCCATGGGGTTGATCGAGCGCAATATCTCCCAGCAGGCGTCGATGCTGGGCGCCAACGATATCTTCTGGGCTTCCGGCGTGCTGTTCTTCGTGCTGATCGTGTTCGTCTGGCTGACGAAGCGGGCGCAGGGCGGCGGCGGGGCGGATGCGGCCGGGGCGCATTGAAGCCTGCCTCCTCGGTCTTGCTCCCCTCTCCCGCCACGCGGGAGAGGGGAAAAACTGAGCGGGAGGTTACAGCTTCACCAACCTCTCCGGCCTCAACGCCCCTTCCCGCATCCTCGCCACGCCCAGCAGCTTCCCTTCCCCGTAGACCCGCGCCAGCGCGCCCTCTTCCGGCGCCTGGCCCTCAGGCAGATCCCGGCGCGCAATCCGCTGCCCCTGCACGAAGCGCCCCGCCGCCGTGGCGTCGAGCGCCACCGGCATGCAGCGTTGCAGCAGTGCATCCACCGGGGCGAGCAAGTCCGGACGCACATCGTCCGCCTGGGCGTCGATCTGTTCGAGCGTCACGGCCCCGTCCAGCGTGAGGTCACCCACGGCGGTCCGGCGCAGGCCGGTCAGATGGGCGCCACAGCCCAGCGCCTCGCCGATATCCTCGGCCAGCGTCCGGATATACGTGCCCTTGCTGCACGTGACCCGCATCGTAAATCGTAGTTTCTCCAAATCGACCGCAAGCAGCGTGATGGCATGGATCGTCACCTGCCGCGCGGCCCGTTCGACGGTCTGCCCGGCACGCGCGTACTCGTAGAGCGGCCGGCCATCCTTCTTCAGGGCCGAGTACATCGGCGGCACCTGCTCGATATCGCCTGTAAAGCGCAGCACGGCCGCATCAAGTGCGGTGCGGTCGCAGGTGACCGGGCGCTCGGTGACGATCTCGCCTTCGGCGTCGCCCGTGGTCGTGGTCGCGCCCAGGCGCACCTCGGCCTCGTAGGTCTTGTCGGCGTCGAGCAGATCCTGCGAGAACTTGGTGGCCTCGCCAAAGCACAGCGGCAGCAGTCCGGTGGCCAGCGGGTCGAGCGTGCCGGTATGCCCGGCCTTGTTCGCGCGCAACAGGCGCTTGGCGCGCACCAGCGCGTCGTTGGACGACAGGCCCAGCGGCTTGTCGAGCAGCAGCACGCCATGGACGTCACGGCGCGGCAAGCGGGGCGGACGGCTGGCTTGGGAATCGGTCATTGCGGAGGGATTCGGGGAGCGCGGCCGGCGGACGCCGGCGCGCGGGGTATGCGGGGGGTGCGGAGCGACTTATTTGTCGTCGCGGTCGTCGCGGTCGTCGCCTGCGGCGTCGTCCTTCGAGCGCGTGGCATTCGCCTCGTTGATCAGCTTCGACATCTCGATGGCATGCTCAACCGACGTATCGTGATGGAAATGCAGCGTCGGCACGGTGTGGATGTGCAGCCGCTTGAACAGCAGCGAGTGCAGGTAGCCGGCCTTCTCGCGCAGGATGCCGGCCGCCACGTCGGGCTCGGCGCCGAGCACGGTGAAATAGACCTTGGCGTGCGCGTAGTCGGGCGTCAGCGCCACCGACTGCAGCGTCACCAGGCCCAGGCGCGGGTCGCGCAGTTCGCGCTGGATCATCTCGGCCAGTTCCTTCTGGATCTGGTCGGACAGGCGCAGGTTACGGGAGGAAATATTGCCTTTCTTGGCCATTCAATACTTTGCTATGCGTTTGCCGGGGCAGATGTGAAAACGGCAGGCCGGAGCCTGCCGTCTTTGCGTTGCGCCTTACAGCGTACGCGCCACCTCGGTGATTTCGTACACTTCGAGCTGGTCGCCTTCCTGAACATCGTTGAAGTTCTTGATCGACAGGCCGCACTCGAAGCCTTGCTTGACTTCCTTGACGTCGTCCTTGAACCGCTTGAGCGAGTCCAGTTCGCCGTCGTGGATCACCACGTTGTTGCGCAGCACGCGGACCAGCGACGAGCGCTTGACCAGGCCGTCGGTGACCATACAGCCGGCCACCGCGCCGATCTTCGGCACGCGGAAGACCTGGCGGACTTCCACCTGGCCAATCGTCGTTTCGCGCTTCTCCGGCGCCAGCATGCCCGACATGGCCGCCTTGATCTCGTCCACAGCATCGTAAATGATGTTGTAGTAGCGGATGTCGATGCCGTTGTGCTCGGCCAGCTTGCGCGCACCGGCGTCGGCCCGCACGTTGAAGCCGATGATGACGGCCTTCGAGGCGGTTGCCAGGTTGACGTCCGACTCCGAGATACCGCCCACGCCGCCGTGCACGATCTGCACGCGCACTTCGGCGGTCGACAGCTTCTGCAGCGACTGCACCAGCGCTTCCTGCGAGCCCTGAACGTCCGCCTTCACGATCAGCGGCAGCGACTGGACTTCGCCCTCGGCCATCTGTTCCAGCATCGTTTCGAGCTTGGCCGCCTGCTGCTTGGCCAGCTTCACGTCGCGGAACTTGCCCTGGCGGAACAGCGCGATTTCGCGCGCCTTGCGCTCGTCAGGCAACACCAGCACTTCCTCGCCGGCGGCCGGCACTTCCGACAGACCCTGGATTTCCACCGGGATCGACGGACCGGCTTCCTTCGCCGGCTTGCCGTTTTCGTCCAGCATGGCACGCACGCGGCCATAGGCGCTGCCTGCCAGCACGACGTCGCCACGCTTGAGCGTGCCGCTGCTGACCAGGATCGTCGCGATCGGGCCCTTGCCCTTGTCGAGCTGGGCTTCCACGACCAGACCCTTGGCCGGCGCGTCGACCGGAGCCTTCAGTTCCAGCACTTCGGCCTGCAGCGAAACCTGTTCCAGCAGGTCGTCGATACCGAAACCGGTCTTGGCGGACACCGGCACGAACGGCGAATCGCCGCCGTACTCTTCCGGCAACACCTGCTCGGCCACCAGTTCCTGCTTGACGCGGTCCGGGTTGCCTTCGGGCTTGTCGATCTTGTTGATCGCCACCACGATCGGCACGCCGGCAGCCTTGGCGTGCGCAATCGCTTCCTTGGTCTGCGGCATCACGCCGTCGTCGGCAGCCACCACCAGGATGACGATGTCGGTCGCCTTGGCGCCACGTGCACGCATGGCCGTGAAGGCCTCGTGACCCGGGGTGTCCAGGAACGTAATGACGCCACGGTCGGTTTCCACGTGGTACGCGCCAATGTGCTGCGTAATGCCCCCAGCTTCGCCCGCGGCAACCTTCGTGCGGCGGATGTAGTCCAGCAGCGAGGTCTTGCCGTGGTCGACGTGACCCATCACGGTCACCACCGGCGGACGCGGCAGCAGTTCGGCGTCGGTATGGTCCTCGCCATCCACCACCAGCAGCGCTTCCGGATCATCCAGCTTGGCGGCAAACGCCTTGTGGCCCATTTCTTCCACCACGATCATGGCGGTTTCCTGGTCCAGCACCTGGTTGATCGTCACCATCTGGCCGAGCTTCATCATCTGCTTGATGACCTCGGACGCCTTGACGGCCATCTTGTGCGCCAGGTCGGCCACCGAGATGGTTTCCGGCACGTGGACTTCGCGGATCACCGGCTCGGTCGGCGCCTGGAAGTTGCTGCGGTCGTCGGCATGCTGCTTGCCGCCACGGCCGCGCGAACCGCTGCGCCAGCCGCCCGTGCCGCCCGACGAATCGCCGCGCGTCTTCAGGCCACCGCCCTTCTTGCCGCCACGGTTGTCGTCCTGCCAGCCGGTCTTGCCCTTCGCACCCTTCTTGTCGGCGGTAGCCGTCGTCGTGGTGGTGGTCGTGGCCGGCGTGGCCTTCTTCTCGTCCTTCTTCGCCTCGGTCGTGGCACCGGCCGGCTTCACCGGCTTGTGCAGCGTGCCGGTCTGCTCGGCCTTCTTTTCCTCGGCCTTGCGTTCCGACGGCGCCTTGAGCACGCGCGGCGGCGCATTCAGCATCTGCTGGATGGCGCGGGCCTCGGCCTCGGCAGCTTCGCGGCGACGGCGCGCGGCGGCGTCCTGCTCGGCGCGGGCCTTGTCGGCGGCCGCCTTGGCGCTGTCCTGCTCGGCACGTGCCTTGTCGGCAGCGGCCTTGGCGTCGTCGGCGTTCTTCTGGGCCTGCACGCGCTCGGCGGCCAGACGCGCCTTGTCGTCCTCGGCCTTCTTGCGGGCGGTGTCCTCGGCGGCGTCGGTCGCGGCCTGCGAAGCAGCGGCTTCCTCGGCGGCCTTCTGCGCGAGCAGTTCAGCCTGGCGGCGCTGTTCGGCCTCGGCGGCTTCCTGGCGCGCACGGCGCTCGGCTTCCTCGCGTTCGGCGGCTTCGCGTGCGGCCTGGGCCTCGGCTTCCTGGCGTGCCAGGGCCTCGGCTTCCTGCCGGCGCTGTTCCTCGTCGCGGCGCGCCTGCTCGGCGGCGGCTTCGGCGGCAGCCTGGGCGTCCGCGCCATCGTCGTGGGATTCGGCCTCGTCACGCTTGATCAGGACACGCTTCTTGCGCACCTCGACCTGCACCGTGCGGGTCTTGCCGGTGGAATCCGACTGGCGGATCTCGGAAGTCTCGCGCTTGGTCAGCGTGATCTTCTTGCGCGCGTCATCAGACTGACCGTGCGACCGCTTCAGGTAATCCAGCAGTCGGGTCTTGTCCGATTCGGTAATGATGTCTTCAGGCTTTGCCTTGCCCACCCCAGCTGCCTGCAATTGTTCCAGCAGTGCAGCAGGGCTGCGGCTCAGTTCTGCGGCCAGTTGGGCAACTGTTGTGCTTGCCATTCAAACCCTTTCAATGCTCGGTTTCTACGTCGGGACAATTCGTATGCGGAAAGCGCGTCCGGGCGTTCACCCGGACGTGTCCCTCAGTTAAACCAATGTTCCCGTGCTTTCATGATCAGCGCGCGTGCTTCATCCTCGGTCACGCTGGCCATCTCGACCAGTTCGTCCACGGCCAGTTCGGCCAGGTCGTCGCGCGTGTGGATGTTGCCTTCGGCCAGCTTGCCGATCAGCTCGGGCGTCAGGCCGTCGAGGGAGCGCAGGTCCTGCGACACCTCTTCCACCTTTTCTTCCCGGGCCAGTTCCATCGTCAGCAGCGCATCGCGGGCGCGATTGCGCAACTCGTTGACGGTGTCCTCGTCGAAGGCCTCGATCTCCATCATTTCGCTGATGGGCACGTAGGCCACTTCTTCCAGCGTGGAGAAGCCTTCCTCGATCAGGATGTCCGCCACTTCCTCGTCCACGTCCAGCTTGGCCATGAACAGCTTGCGCACCACTTCGCTTTCCTCGGCCTGCTTCTGCGCCGATTCTTCCTGCGTCATGATGTTGATCTGCCAGCCGGTCAGCTCCGACGCCAGGCGTACGTTCTGACCGCTGCGGCCGATGGAGATGGCGAGGTTTTCCTCGTCCACCACCACGTCCATGCTGTGCTTTTCCTCGTCGACCACGATCGACTGGACCTGTGCCGGGGCCAGCGCGCCGATCACGAACTGCGCCGGGTCTTCCGACCACAGCACGATGTCCACGGCCTCGCCGCCGATCTCGTTGCGCACCGCCGTCACACGCGTGCCACGCACGCCGACGCAGGTACCGATCGGGTCGATGCGCTTGTCATGCGCCACCACGGCGATCTTGGCCCGCACGCCCGGGTCACGGGCGGCCGCCTTGATCTCCAGCAGGCCCTGTTCCATTTCCGGCACTTCGTTCTCGAAGAGCTTGATCAGGAACTCGGGCGCGGTGCGCGACAGCTCGATCTGCGGGCCACGCGCGGCGCGGTCCACGTTCAGGATGTACGCCCGCACGCGGTCGCCGGTGCGCAGGTTTTCCTTCGGAATGATCTGGTCGCGGGTCAGCAGCGCCTCGACGCGGCCCGATTCCACGATCAGCCCCTTCTTGTCGGCGCGCTTGACCGTGCCGGTCATGATCTTCTCGCCGCGATCCAGGTAGTCGTTCAGGATCTGCTCGCGCTCGGCGTCGCGGATACGCTGCAGGATCACCTGCTTGGCAGCCTGCGCGCCAATGCGGCCGAACTCCACCGACTCGATCTGCTCTTCGATGAAATCGTCGAGCTGGATGTCGGCACTCTGTTCCTGGGCTTCGAACAGCAGGATCTGCTTGTCCGGCTCCTGCAGGCCCTGTTCGTCGGGAACCACGAGCCAGCGGCGGAACGTTTCATGCTCGCCCGATTCACGGTCGATATGGACGCGGATATCCACGTCTTCCTCGAAGCGCTTCTTGGTCGCGGAGGCGAGTGCCGCCTCCAGCGCACCATACACCACATCCTTGTCGACGTTCTTCTCGCGCGCTAGCGCATCGACGAGCAACAGAACTTCGCGGCTCATTGCTTGTTCCCTTTTCTTTGATTTCCCTTGAAGTCGATCACCGGCACCAGACGGGCCTTGTCGACATCGGATATGGCGAATTCCAGCAGTGCCGGGCCGTCCTTGCCCTCGAATTCCAGGCCGATCTTCTCGGCCCCGGCCTCGCCTGCGGGTTCGCGCAGGATGCCGGTGAAATTCTTCTGGCCGTTGACCGGCAGGCGCAGCGTGACCCGGACTTCGTCTCCGGCAAAGCGGGCGAAGTCGGCAAGCTTCTTGAGCGGACGGTCCAGGCCGGGCGACGACACTTCGAGGCGCTCGTAATCCACGTTCTCGACCGTGAGCACGTGGGTAAGCTGGCGGCTTACCTTCTCGCAATCCTCAATGACGATGCCGGTTTCAGGCTGATCGATATAGACACGCAGAAGTCCGGCCGGGGCACGCTCAAGCTCAACCAACTCGTAGCCCATGCCGATAAGGGTGGTTTCGATCAAATCTGCCAGTTGCACTGTAATCCCGAGTAGTGGCCTTCAACACTTTGGCAGCCACCGGGCAACACAACGTTCTGAAAGCGAGTTTCCGAAACGGCCTGTAAGCTGCCCTGCCTGCCGATCATCCATGGACGGCGCGCCAAAGTGGCGCACCCGGGCCAATGGCGCAAATGGGCGAACCAAAAAAAAATGGGCGCAATGCCCATCATTCGCCCATCCTCGCCGAGGATGATACTTTTGAATAGACTTTGATTATACGCGGATTATGTCCAAAAGGCAAAAGCCAGCTTGATCCGCGTCGGGAGGGGGCGATGGCCGGTGCTGCACATGGCCGCCCCCCTCGCCTCAATCAACGATGCCCGCCACGGCCGCCGCCGCGCGGACGGCGCGCGCCGCCACCGGCACCGCCGGCGCCGCTGCCACCCCGTGCGTTACCGCCACCCTTGGCTGCCTTCGGCATCACATTTCCATTCACATCGCCACCGCCGCCACGACGCGCACGGTTGCCGCCCGCGCCGCCGGCATTGCCTGCGTTGCCAGCACTGCCGAAACCGCCGGCCTTGCCGCCACGGCCGCGGTTGCCCGCACCGCCCGCACCACCGCGCATGCCGCCGGCACCGCCCAGCCCGCCGCCGAACTTGGTCGTGTGCGACGTCAGCGGCGCCGGACCCGACGGGATGTAGCCCATCGACGTCTGCATCGGATCAGGCTGGCCACCCCGGCCGGCGCTGCCGCCGCCCCGGTTGCCGCTGCTCTTCTCGAAGCGCGGCAGGCCATCCATGCCGGTGTGCATCGGCATGCCGGCAATCGCTGCCTCGGTGCGCTGCTTGCGGCCGCCCACCTTGGTGGCGCCCTTGCCACCGCCATCGTCCTTCGACGGCGCCTTCAGGCCGACATTGGCCATCAGCGCGCGCACTTCCGTGGCCTCCAGCTCCTGCCAGCGGCCACGCTTGAGGCCACGCGGCAGCAGGAACTGGCCATAGCGGGTACGGATCAGGCGCGACACGGTCAGGCCCACGGCCTCGAACATGCGGCGCACCTCGCGGTTGCGGCCCTCGGTCAGCGCCACGTGGTACCACTGGTTCACGCCCTCGCCGCCGCCATCCGCGATGCGCAGGAAGTTGGCGTCGCCATCATCGAGTTCGATGCCGTGCAGCAGGCGCTGGCGGTCCGACTCGGACAACTCGCCCAGCGTGCGTACCGCGTACTCGCGCTCCACGCCATAGCGCGGATGCATGAAGCGGTTGGCGATATCGCCCGAGGTCGTGAAGATCAGCAGGCCCTCGGTATTGAAGTCCAGCCGGCCCACGGCCACCCACTTGCCGTTCTTGATGCGCGGCAGGCTGTCGAAAACGGTCGGACGGCCTTCCGGATCGGACTGGCTGACGATCTCGCCGGCCGGCTTGTGATAGAGCAGCACGCGCGGCGGCTTGGTCGACACCTTGCGGTGGATCAGCTTGCCGTTCACGCGCACCTGGTCGGCCGGGAGGATCCGCTGGCCGATATGCGCGGGCAGCCCGTTGACCGAGACGCGGCCCTGCAGGATCAGCTCTTCCATTTCGCGGCGCGAGCCCAGGCCGCCGTCGGCCAGCACCTTGTGCAGCTTCGGGGCGTCGTCATCCGAGGTCAGCTCGCGCACCGGCTTGGCCTTGGTACGCGGCACGATCGTCTCTTCGGCGTCGAACTGCTCAGAAATCACGAAACGGAACACGTCCTCGGCGCCTGCCGCCTTGGGCTTGCCGGCAGCCTTCGCCGGCTTGTCGCCCTGGCGGGCGTCAGCCTGGCGCGGTTCGCCCCGGCCGCCCGGCTTGCCGCTACCACCCTGGCCCTGGCCCTTGCGTGGCTGGCCCGGCTTGCTGCGCTTGCCCGCCTGCTCCGCCGCTGGCTTGTTGTCGCCATCGACCAGCGCGGCCTTGCGTTGCGGCTGCTGCCGGCGCCGGCGCTGCGGCTGGGCATCGCCCGCCTCGGCCTGACGGGCGTTCGGACGTCCCTCGGCGCGTGCCGCGGCGCCCTGCTCGCCAGCCTCGGCGGCCGGTGCCGGCTTGCGGCGGCCGCGCGGGCGCGGCGCAGCAGGCTGCGCGCCGTCCTCGGCCTGGGCCGGCGGCACGCCTTCGGCGTCGCCCCGACCGGCATCCCGATCCTGGGCGCCCTGGCGGCGCGAGGCCACCAGGTTGCGCAAGCCACGGCGAAGGCCCTTGCGGCGCGGCGCGCCGTCGGCGCCATTGCCCGTATCGGGCGCTGCGCCGGCGTCGCCCGGCACGTCCGGCTGGCGGACGTCTTGATCAGCGGAATCAGACAAAGTATTCACTATCGATGTTGCATGTTGTTCAGTTGGACACGCGCTCGTCGTCTTCGGCCGGATAAGGCGCAGTGCCCTCCTGGTCCGCTTCCGGGTCAGCCGTTTCGGCAACTTCCGGGTCGGAAGCCTGGGTGTCCACGTGGAAACCGTTGGCATGCGCCAGCGGCGCGTCGTCGTCCTCGGCGGACGTGGGAGACTCGTTCCCGACGCTGTCTTCTTGTTCTTGCGGTACTGCGTGCTCTGCCGGCGCGCCGGCATCGTCCTGGGCTGCCTCAACTGGTGCGGCGGCCTCGGACTCGGATTCTTCCGGCGCGGCAACGACAGTTGCGTCGCCCTCCCCGGCAATCTCGGCCGCCCCGGTCACCTCTGCTGCCTCGGGCGCGGCGAATGTCTCTTCGTCGGCCGCAGCGGGGTTAGCCGTGGCGATGTCCTCGAAATTGATGGCCTGCTGGTCGAGCAGCGTGGCCTGCGCCTGCGCCTGGGCATCTTCGAGCGGCGGCAGTTCGTCCAGCGAACGCAGCCCGAGGTCGTCCAGGAATGCCTTGGTCGTGGCATACAGTGCCGGCCGTCCGGGCACGTCCCGATGGCCGATGACCTCGATCCAGTCGCGGTCCTCAAGCTTCTTGACCACTTCCGTGCTGACGGTGACCCCGCGGATTTCCTCGATGTCACCCCGCGTGACGGGCTGCCGGTAGGCGATGATCGCCAGGGTCTCCATGACCGCGCGGGAATACTTGGGCGGCTTCTCCGGATTGAGCCGGTCCAGGAACTCGCGCATCTCGGGCCGGCTCTGGAAGCGCCAGCCGCTGGCCAGCGCCACAAGCTCCACGCCGCGCTGCTGCCAGTCCTGGCGCAGCTCCTCGAGCAGCACCCGGATGGTATCGGCACCGACGTCGTCGGCGAACAAGCGCCGCAGTTCACCAACGCGCAAGGGTTCCTGCGCACAGATCAGCGCGGTCTCGAGGACGATCTTCGCCTCTTGGGTATTCATGTGATTGTGTGCAGCCTGTCTTTGCACCTGCCCCCGGATGAATCCCGGGGCACTGGAGATTGCAGATACAGCGAGGCCGAAGCCTTCGCCATCTCGTCGCGCAGCCGGCTCGCGCTGGTTGGAGCGCCGCCGTGCACCTCGTTCTTTGCATCGATTTGCCGGGTCTGTCCGGCAGGAGATCGTCCGGGGCCGGTAGCCATCGCCGGTCGACGGACCTCTTGCGTCGCGCCTCCCCCTTCGGGACGGACAATCGCCTGGACCAACGGATGGCCAAGACGGCAAGAAACAATCGGATATCGGCTCGGGCAACCTCGCCCGACCCGGCGTCACCTTCCCACCGCCGCCGGCCTTTTAACCAGATCTTTTGAACCGGATGGTCTGTGGGGATGGTTCCGGCATGACCCGCATGCCTGAAAACCCTGGACGGGCACCCCAGATCAGGGAAGCCGCCCCGGCGACGCCTCGTGCATGACGCGGCGCGATACCGTGGTTCTCGGGATTGTATGGCATTCCCGCTCGATCCCGCAACCCGGGGTTGTGGCCGATTCAGAACACGACGCAGAACCCGTGCTGGCCCAGGGTGTCCGGCAGCCACAGGGCCCGGGCCAGCCCCAGCACCCCGAAACCGACCACCAGCAAGGCCGACAGGGTGCGCACATGACGCCGGCGCGACAGTTGCCGCAGGTAGCCGGATAGCCCCGAGATCACCAGCAGATTCGGCAAAGTACCTAGTCCGAAGGCGCCCATCACCAGCGCGCCGGACGGTGCGTTGCCGGCCAGCAAGGCCAGCGCGAGTGCGCCATAGACCATGCCGCAAGGCACCATGCCCCACGCCAGGCCGGTGGCGTAGCGGCCGGGAAACGAAGGCGCGGCGCCCGTCGCGCGCATGGCGGGATTCCGACGCCGCAGTGTTTGCAGCGCGGATGCCAGGCCGGCGGCGGCGCGCGCCGCGAGTCGCTCGACCATGCCGAGGCGGATCGTCCAGCCCCACAGGATGCAAAGCCCGGTGAGCACCAGCAGCGCACTGCCCGCGCCGAACAGCCAGCGCTGCACTGGAAGATAGTCGTGCGCCCACGCCGCGGCACCCACCGCGCCGGCCGCCGCGCCGAGCAGCATGTACATGGTGACGCGCCCTGCGTGCATGACGCAGACCGACAGCCACCAGCGCGCACGCGAGCGATGCACGAAGGCCACGGAATGTGACACGGTCTGTTGCGTGTGCATCGGATTCTGCTCGACTGCAATAGCAATTCCTCCACACATCGCTGCGCAATGCACACCGCCGAACAAGGCAATCAGAAAAACGCTTAAAAGCACGCCAAATGGCAACTGTTCCTCGCTTCCACGTCACTCGACGCTGTAAAATGCACGCATCGCGCCCTCGCTACAAGCGCATTCAAACGAGCACCTCAATTGCTGACTTCGATCCCCGTCACCGAGATGTCGCCACGCTGCTCCACTTGTGCCATGGGCCAGCTTTGCCTGCCTGTGGGCATGTCGCAGCAGGACCTGGCGAAAATGGACACCCTCGTGCAGGAACGCGTGCGAGTTCACAAGGGCGAAACGCTGTATCGCATGGGCGAACCGCTGTCCGCGGTCTACGCCATCCGGTTCGGCACGCTGAAAACGCACGTCACGATGGAGGACGGCCGCACGCAGATCACCGGCTTCCATCTGCCCGGCGAAGTCATCGGCCTCGACGGCCTCAGCGAGATGCAGCATGCCTCGGACGCCACCGCGCTCGAGGACACCGAGGTCTGTGTCGTGCGCTTCGATGACCTGCAGTCGCTGTCGAGTAGCCTGCCCTCGCTGCAGGGCCAGTTCCTGCGCCTGATGAGCAAGGAGATCTCGCAGGACCAGGTCATGCTGATCACACTTGGCTCGATGCGCGCCGAAGAGCGGCTCGCCGCCTTCCTCGTCAACATGTCCGAACGCCTGGCGGCGCGCGGTTACTCTTCCACCGAGTTCGTGCTGCGCATGAGCCGCGAGGAAATCGGCAGCTATCTCGGCCTCAAGCTCGAAACCGTGAGCCGGTTGTTCTCGCGCTTCGCCGAAGCGGGCCTGATCCAGATTCGTCAGCGGCATGTGAAGATCATCGACATGGCGGGCATCAAGCAGGTCTACAGCCGTTCCTGCTGAAACCGGCACCCCTGCGAGAACAGGCCGCCCGGCATCGCGCCGTGGCGGCCTTTGTTTTTCCCGACATCGGCTGCGCGTGCCCTATTCGAACTCATCGGTATCGCTGAGCCGGATCGGCATCGTGTAGAGCGTCAGCCCGCTCGACAGCGCGCAGAACAGCCACGCCAGCAGGAAGCCCACGGTATAAATGGCCTGGCGCGGCGCCTCGACCGGATGGCCGAAGAAACTGATATCGCCCGGGTCCACCACCGAGAACACCACCGCCGTGGCAGCCCCTGCCATCAGGAACGCCGGCCACAGTACCCACATCAGCCAGCGCAGTCTCATGGGCGGCTCCGCGGCGCCGTTGTACCGGCGGCGGCGTCGATCTTTTCGACGACCAGCCCGTGCCGGCTGGCATCTTGCACCGGCACGTCGGCGTGGGTGTTGGCCAGCCAGATTGTCACGCCGCATCCGATCATCGCCAGCAGCGGGCCGGCCATCAGGATCCACGGCCACGGCTCGCGGTACCAGGGACGCGGCGCATGGGCGGCGTGCGAAGGGGTTGGGGTCATTGCGCTCTCCTCTGTTCGTTGCCGTGGTCGACGGCGGGGGCTACAGATTGCGGGGGACAATAAAACTCGTACTTTGCCGAATCTGTACGCCGCGCGACGCTTCGGTTTCGGTGGTCACCGTTATGTCGATCTTGTGCGTGCCCTGCTTCGCGTCTTCGATCGGCACGCGGATCCGGATTGGCAGCAACCGGTTCGAAGTGGGCGCCAGCGCCCCGGCCGTCTGGTCGTACTCGACGATCAGGCCCGCCATCTCGCTGCTGTCGGCATTGACGCGGATCGTCATCGGCGCCTCGGTGGCATTGATCAGTTGCAGCCGGTAGACGTTCTCGATCCAGCGGCCGTCCACTTCGCGGCCCAGGGCGCCACGATCCCGGATGATGTCCACCTTGAGCGGCGTGCGCATGGCCAGCGAAACCACGAAGCCGGCCACCAGCGCGAGCCAGATCACCGAATAGATCACGGTTCGGGGCCGCACCAGCCGCTTGCGGGCATCGGCCACCGACAGCGCCGCGCGCATGGCGTTCTCCGAGGTGTACCGGATCAGCCCGCGCGGATACTCCATCTTGTCCATGACCTGATTGCAGGCGTCGATACAGGCTCCGCAACCGATGCACTCGTACTGCAGGCCGTCGCGGATATCGATGCCGGTCGGGCAGACCTGCACGCAGATGCTGCAGTTGACGCACTCCCCCAGCCCGGCGGCGCGGTGATCCGCCTTGCGCGAGCGGCTGCCGCGCGGCTCGCCGCGTCCAACGTCATAGGTCACCACGTAGGTGTCGCGGTCCACCATCACGCCCTGGAACCGGGCGTACGGGCACATGTACTTGCAGACCTGCTCGCGCATGAAGCCCGCGTTGCCCCAGGTGCAGAACGCGTAGAACAGCATCCAGAACGCCTGCCACGGGCCGAGCGAGACATGCAGGATCTCGCTGCCAAGTTCGCGGATGGGCGCAAAGTAGCCGATGAACGTGAAACCCGTCCAGAGCGCGATCACGATCCAGAGCGTGTGCTTGGTGGCCTTGATGCGCAGCTTGCGCAAGCTCCATGGGTCGCCGTCCAGCCGGATGCGGGCGATGCGGTCGCCCTCGATCCGGCGTTCGATCCACATGAAGATTTCGGTGTAGACGGTCTGCGGGCACGCATAGCCGCAGAACAACCGTCCGGCGATCGCCGTGAACAGGAACAGGGCCAGTGCCGATATGACCAGCAGCACGGCCAGGTAGATCACGTCCTGCGGCCAGAGCACGAGCCCGAAGATATAGAACTTGCGTGCACCGAGGTCGAACAGCACAGCCTGGCGGTCATTCCACTGCAGCCATGGCGTACCGTAGTAGACGAGCTGCGTGAGGATGACGAGCCAGACGCGCCAGCTCGAAAACGCGCCCGTGACCGAGCGCGGATAAATCTTGCGACGCACCTCGTACAACGCTTCTTCCGTTGCATCGCTGGCCGTCTTCGGGGGCGGCGCGGGGCGCCATGTCCGGGGCGCGGAAGCGTCCGGACCTTCGGGTGGGGTTTTCAGGGGCGCGTTCATGGTCTAGCCCTCAGCCCCGGCAGGCCGCCTGGCCGGCCGGGGCGGTTCGTTATTGCCCTGCGGCTCCGGCGGTCGCGGTATTGGAAAGACCCCAGACGTAGGCGGTCAGCATGCGAATCCGTTCCGGTGTCAGAATTTCCTCGTGCGCGGGCATGTGGCCGTTGTGGCCCTTCAGGATCGCGTCGACGATGGCGCCTTCCGAGCTGCTGTAGAGCCAGACGTTGTCGGACAGGTTCGGCGCACCGAGCGCCTGGTTGCCCTTGCCGCCCGAGCCATGGCAGGCCGCGCAGGTCGTCTTGAACGTGCTTTCGCCGCGCGACGCCCGGATCGGGTCGTAAGCCAGCCCGGAGAGCGACCGGACGTATTGCGCGGTGTCGCCGGCCTGCTTCGCGTCGATGGCGCCCGCAAGCGGCGGCATCATGCCGTTGCGGCCCTTGGCGATGGTCTGCTGGATCGTGTCAGGCTCGCCGCCATACAGCCAGTCGTTGTCGGTCAGGTTTGGAAAGCCGCGGCTGCCGCGCGCGTCCGAGCCATGGCATTGCGCGCAGTAGTTCAGGAACAGCCGCTGGCCAATCTCGCGCGCATCGGGGTCCGCCGCTACCTGCTTGACGTCCATCTGCAGGAATCTGGCGTAAATCTGATGCTGGCGCGTCTCGGCTGCCGCACGATGGGCAGCCAGCTCGCCTTGCGAGGAGAACTTCAGCACGCCCGGATTGCTGCCGAGCCCCGGATACAGCACCAGATAGCCCAGCCCGAACACGCAGGCCAGCAGGAACATCCACATCCACCAGCGCGGCAGCGGGTTGTTCAGCTCGCGCAGGTCGCCATCCCAGACGTGGCCGGTGTCGTCGGAAGTGCTGACGCCCTTGGGCATCTTGCGCTGGGAGAACAGCAGCCAGACACACCACGCGATGCCGATCAGCGCGATCGCCGCAATGTAATAGCCCCAGAAATCGGAGAAGAAATCGCTCATGGTTACGGATTCCGGCTTGGGTTGTTGTTTTCGTCGGGCAAGGCGAATGGCAGCATGGCCGATTCCTCATTGGCCGCCTTGCGGCCCGCCGACCATGCCCACCAGCAGATGGCCAGGAACGTCGCCATCGATAGCACGGTGGCGATTGCAGTCACGATCATCATGGCGTTACTCCTTGGCCGGTGCGACTTCGGTCGCCGCCGGCGCGGCGGGTGCGGCGGCCGTGTCCACCCGCACGTTGCGGCGGTTCAGGCCCAGCCCCTGCAGGTACGCCACCATGGCGTCCTCCTCGGTCTTGCCGGCCAGTTGCTCTGGCGCGCCGGCGATCTCGGAATCTGTATAGGGCACGCCGAGCCGCTGCAGCGCGCGCATGCGCGGCTGGATCGAGTCGGTGGGCAGCGCCGTCTTCTCGAGCCACGGGTACGACGGCATCACCGATTCGGGCACCACGTCACGCGGGTTGCGCAGGTGGATGCGCTGCCAGTCGTCGGAATACCGGCCGCCAACGCGCGCCAGGTCCGGGCCGGTCCGCTTGGAGCCCCACAGGAACGGGTGGTCGTAGACCGATTCGCCGGCCGTCGAGAAATGGCCATAGCGCTCCGTCTCGGCCTGCAGCGTGCGCACCTGCTGCGAATGGCAGCCCGCGCAGCCCTCGCGGATATAGATGTCGCGGCCCATCAGGCGCAGCGGCGAGTACGGCGTGATGCCGGGGTCCGGCTTGGTGGTGGAGTGCTGGAAGAACAACGGCACGATCTGCACCAGGCCCGCAATGCTCACGACGATGATGGTCGCGACGATCAGCCAGCCGACGTTCTTCTCGAGCGTCTCGTGGCGGAAGAAACCTTGATTCTGAGACATCGTTGCAATCCTCGGCGATCAGTGGGCGGAAGCCGGCAGGCTGGCCGGAATCGGCGCATCGACGGCAGGCTTGCCAGCGATGGTGCGGACGACGTTGTAGGCCATGACCAGCATGCCGGACAGGAAGCACAGGCCACCGAGCAGGCGGATCAGGTAGAACGGATACTTGGCCTTGACCGCTTCGACGAACGCGTAGGTCAGCGTGCCGTCAGGCTGCGTGGCGCGCCACATCAGGCCCTCCATCACGCCGGCGATCCACATCGAGGCGATGTAGAGCACCACGCCGATCGTGGCAATCCAGAAATGCCACTCGATCAGGCGCACGCTGAACATTTCCTTCTGCCCGAACAGGCGCGGGATCAGGTAGTAGAGCGAGCCGATCGAAATCATGGCGACCCAGCCGAGCGCGCCCGAATGCACGTGGCCGATGGTCCAGTCGGTGTAGTGCGACAGCGCGTTGACCGTGCGGATCGACATCATAGAACCTTCAAAAGTGGCCATCCCGTAGAACGACAGCGCCACCACGAGGAACTTGAGGATCGGATCGGTGCGCAGCTTGTGCCAGGCGCCGGACATGGTCATGATGCCGTTGATCATGCCGCCCCACGACGGCGCGAGCAGGATCAGCGAGAACACCATGCCGAGCGACTGCACCCAGTCGGGCAGCGCCGTGTACTGCAGGTGGTGGGGGCCGGCCCACATGTACGTGAAGTTGAGCGCCCAGAAGTGGACGATCGACAGGCGGTAGGAATAGATCGGGCGTCCGGCCTGCTTCGGGATGAAGTAGTACATCATGCCGAGGAAGCTGGTGGTCAGGAAGAAGCCCACCGCGTTATGGCCATACCACCACTGGATCATGGCGTCCTGCACGCCCGCGTAGGCGGAGTACGACTTCCACATCGACGCCGGCATCTCGATGTTGTTGACGATATGCAGGATGGCGATGGTCAGGATGTAGGCGCCGAAGAACCAGTTCGCCACGTAGATGTGGCGGGTCTTGCGCTTGACAATCGTGCCGAAGAAAACAATGGCGTAGGCCACCCAGACCAGCGTGATCAGGATGTCGATCGGCCACTCGAGTTCCGCGTACTCCTTGGAAGTCGTGATGCCCATCGGCAGCGTGATGGCGGCGGCCACGATGACCAGTTGCCAGCCCCAGAACGTGAACGCGGCGAGCGGCCCGCAGAACAGGCGCGCCTGGCAGGTACGCTGCACCACGTAGTACGAGGTGGCGAACAGCGCGCTGCCGCCGAAGGCGAAGATGACGGCGTTGGTATGGAGCGGACGCAGGCGGCCGAACGACAGCCACGGCGTGTTGAAATTCAGATCCGGCCAGATCAGTTGTGCCGCAAGCAGAACGCCTACGGCCATGCCGACGATGCCCCAGACCACGGTCATGACGGCAAACTGCCGCACCACGCCATAGTTGAAGGTGTCGACGCGCGGCGACGCGGTGGTGACAGCCATTCAGACCCCCAAGCTAAGAATGAATAAACCTATTGACGGTGTGACTTTAGAAAAACGCCACGGTCGTCGTGTTGACTTCGATCAAGACAACTGAATGTCGGTAGAACCCATCGCAAGAAAACCGGTCTGTGGCCACCACGGCAGATACGGACGCCGCAGCGCCCCAACTCGGACCATTCCGATCCCACGGCCTGCCTAGCGTTCCGGCGTCGACGGCGTGTCGTTGTCGAGCAGGATGGCCTCGCCGGGCCGGTCGAGGTCGTCGTACTGGCCGGCTTGCAGCGCCCACCACAGCGCCCCGGCGATCACTGCCGCCAGGACCAGGCTCATCGGCACCAGCAGATACAGCATCTCCATTCAGGAATCTCCCATCCGCGTCGCGTCGCGCGTACGCAGCAGCCGCCAGGCGTTCGCCACGACGAACAGCGACGACAGCGACATGCCGATGCCGGCCATCCAGGCCGTGACGAAGCCCGTGGCAGCCAGCGGGATTGCCGTGACGTTGTAGGCAAGCGCCCAGCCGAGGTTCTGGCGGATGACCCGCCGCGTCCGGCGCGCCGTGGCGATGGCGGTGGCGATCTCGGCGATGCCGCCGTGGGTCAGCACCGCGTCGGCGCCGGCCTGCGCCAGCGGCGCGCCGCTGCCGATCGCGATCGAAACCTGGGCCTGCGCCAGCACCGGCGCATCGTTGATGCCATCGCCGACCGCCAGCACCACGGCGCCCTCGCGCTGGAGCGCGGCCACGTAGTCGCGCTTGCCTTCGGGCGTCACGGCGCCGCTCGCGATATCGATCTGGAAATGGTCGGCCCACCAGCGCACCGCGGCCGGGCTGTCGCCCGAGACCAGGTGGCAGCGCACGCCGAGCGCCGCAAGCTGGCGCAGCAGCGCAGGAGCCTGGGCGCGGGCGATGTCGGCCAGTTGAAAGGCGGCCAGGATGCCGTCTCCGTCGCCGAGCCAGATTTCGGTCGCGCCGGGATGCCCTCCGCAGGCATGGCCGGGCTGGTCGGAAGCCCCTGACAGCCCCATGACGAACGCGGGACGGCCGAGCCGCACCGTGCGGCCATCGACCGTCGCCTGCAGCCCCTGCCCCGGCACATTGCGCAGGTCGTCCACGGCGACGGCCGGTCCATGTTCGGCAGCATGGAGCTCAGTGAAGGCCCGGGCGATCGGATGCTCGCCGCCCCGCTCCAGCGCCTGCGCGATCCGCTCGCAGGCCACTGCGTCGAGCACGCCGAAGGTCTGCGTGGCAACGAGCGCGAAGCGCCCTTCGGTCAGCGTGCCGGTCTTGTCGAGCATCACGTCGGTCACGCTCGCGAGCGTCTCCAGCGCATGGGCCCGCGTCAGCAGCACGCCGCGCCGCGACAGCGCGGCTCCGGCAGCGGCCAGCGCGGCCGGCGTGGCCAGCGAGAGTGCGCAGGGGCAGCTCACCACGAGCACCGCTACGGTCACCAGCAAGGCGCGCGACGGATCGATCCACAGCATCCACACCAGTCCGGTTGCGGCGGCCATGGCCAGCAGGATGCCGACGAACCAGCCCGCGACCCGGTCGGCAACCTGAGCCAGCCGAGGCTTGTCAGCCAGCGCTCGGTCGAGCACGGCGACGATTTCCGCCAGCCGCGTCTGCGCGCCGATCCGGTCGATCCGCACCTCCAGCGGACTGGCCGCGTTGAAGCAGCCGGCCAGCACGGTATCGCCGGCCACGCGCCGTACGGGGCGCGCCTCGCCGGTCAGCATCGACTCGTCGATTTCGCTCGCGCCGGCCACGACGACGCCATCGGCCGGAACGATCTCGCCGGCCTTGACCCGGATCCGGTCGCCGGCCCGCAGCCGTGCCACGGGAATGCGCTCGCCCTGCCCGCCCGCCTCGCCCAGCCGTTCGCAGGTGGCCGGAAGCTGCCGGGCGAGCATTTCGGCGCCGCTGCGCGACGCCTGGCGCACGCGCAGTTCGAGGTAGCGCGCCAGCAGCAGGAACGCCACGAACATCGTGACCGAATCGAAATAGACTTCGCCGACACCGCGCACGGTCGCTGCCACGCTCGCCAGGAAGCCGGCCGCGACGCCGATGGCCACCGGGACGTCCATGCCCATGTGCCGCCGCCGCAGCGAGCGCCACGCGCCGCCGAAGATCGGCGAGGCGGAATAGAGCACGACGGGGAGCGTCAGGGCCAGGCTGGCCCAGCGCATCAGTTGCAACTGGCCGGGGTCGATCGTGGCTTCATGGGTGTAGAGCGGCCACGCGTACATCATGACCTGCATCATCCCGAGCATCGCCACGGCCAGGCGCATCAGCAGCCCGCGCCGCTCGCGGCGATCCTGCTGGTCCGTGCGGGACACCTCGAACGGCCACGCCACATAGCCAATATCGGCCACGCTGCCCAGCAGCGCCGCCACACCCTGCTTCGCGGCCTGCCAGCGCACGATCACGCGGCGCGTGGCCACGTTCGCCACCACCGACTCCACGCCGTCGAGTTGACCCAGGTGCTGCTCGATCAGCCAGGCGCAAGCCGCGCAGCGGATGTTCTCGGGCGCCAGTGTGATCTCGCAGCGGCCGTCGCCCAGTTCGCGGACGAACTGCGCCTGCAACTCCGGAGTGTCATAGGCGGCCCAGATGGGCTCGGACTGGCGGCGGGCCTCGGCGTCGAGCGGCCGTGCGAAACGCGTGACATCGCTGTAGAGGTGGCCGAAGCCGGCGGCATGGAGCGTCTGCGCCAGGGTCTGGCAGCCTGCGCAGCAGAACGTACGGTGCTGGCCGCCGAGCGCGGCGGACAGCGGCGCGGCGCCATTCAGCGGCTGGCCACAGTGGAAACAGTCGGAAGCAGTGTCGGAAGCAGAATCTGAGGGGGTTGCCGTGAACGGCCCCGGGCCAGCGGTGACAGCCTGGGTGGCAGGAAGGGACGGCGCGAAGGGGGCGGTTGGTATCGACGGCATGGGCGCGCTTTTTTTACCCGACGAATACTAGGTAAAAAAAACAGGCCCTGCGTTGATGCAGGTCAAGTCAGAAACGACCTGCGCGAATACTTCCCGACTGCCGGCCAGCGCGCCACGACGCTGGCCATGCGGCGGGTCAGGTCAGCGATGTGTCCATCACCCGCCGTTCGGATTCCAGGTACTCGCGCGACTGCATTTCGATGATCCGCGACACCGTGCGATGGAACTCGCCAGCCATCTGGCCTTCGGTGTACAGCTCGTCGGCCGGCACCTCGGCTGACATCAGCAGCTTGACCTTGTGGTCGTAGAACACGTCGATGACCCACGTGAAGCGGCGCGCCTCGGACGACATGCGCGGCGTCATCTTCGGCACGTCCGAGAGAATCACGGTATGGAACTGCGAGGCGATTTCGAGATAGTCGTTCTGCGAGCGCGGCCCGCCGCACAGCGTGGCGAAATCGAACCAGACCACGCCGTTGGCCTTGCGCAGCGCCTTGATCTCGCGGTGCTCGATATGGAGAATTGGCGATTCGTCGGCGGTACCGGCGATGCCCGTGAAGGCATCGCGCAGCGCGGCGCTGGCTTCACGGTTCAGCGGCGTGTGGTACGCCTCCACCTGCTCCAGCGCCCGCTTGCGGTAGTCGATCCCGGCGTCCACGTTGAGCACGTCGAGCCTGGTCTGCAGCAGCGCGATGGCCGGCAGCACGCGGTCGCGGTGCAGGCCGTCCGGGTACAGCAGGTCCGGGCGGTAGTTCGAGGTCATCACGAACTGCACGCCATTGTCGAACAGTTGCTGCAGCAGCCGGTGCAGCATCATGGCGTCGGCCACGTCGCTGACGTGGAACTCGTCGAAGCAGATCAGCCGGAAACGGCGCGCGATGCGTTTGGCCAGTTCGTCGAGCGGATCGGGCCGGCCGCGCAGTTCTTCCAGTTCGCGGTGCACCTCGCGCATGAATTCGTGGAAGTGCAGGCGCGTCTTGCGCACCACGGGCACGCAGGAGTAGAAGCTGTCCATCAGGAACGACTTGCCGCGCCCGACCCCACCCCACATGTAGACGCCCTTCGGAACGTCGGGGTGGACCAGCCACTTCTTGAGCGTGTTGTTCCGGCGGCTCTTGTAGGCCACCCATTCGTCGTAGCATTGCTGCAGCCGGGCCACGGCGCGCAGTTGCGCCTCGTCGGACTGGTAGCCGCGCTGCTTGAGTTCCTGCTCGTAAAACTCGGTGACGTTCATCGTTGGGGGCCTACGGGAATACGGGGGGCTTTGAAGCGAAAACGGCGCGCCACGGATTTCGCGGCGCGCCGGGGGTTCACCGCAAGGTGAACACGGGCATTACATGTTCAGCTGACGCTTGTCGACGGCCAGCGCGGCTTCGCGCATGACTTCCGACATCGACGGGTGCGGGTGGCAAACGCGGCCGATGTCCTCGCTTGCTGCCTTGAACTCCATCGCCACCACGGCTTCGGCGATCAGGTCCGAGGCGTTGGCCGCCACGATGTGCACGCCCAGGATCTCGTCGGTCTTGGCGTCGGCCAGCATCTTGACGAAGCCGTCCGCGGCGCCCATGCCCAGCGCACGGCCGTTGGCCATGAACGGGAACTGGCCCGACTTGTAGGCGCGGCCTTCGGCCTTGAGCTGCTGCTCGGTCTTGCCAACCCAGGCGATTTCCGGGAACGTGTAGATGACCCACGGCACCGTGTTGAAATCGATGTGCGGCTTCTGGCCGACGATACGCTCGGCCACGGCCACGCCTTCGTCTTCGGCCTTGTGCGCCAGCATCGGGCCACGCACCACGTCACCAATCGCCCAGATGCCCGGCACCTTGGTCTGGCAGTGGTCGTCCACCTCGATGAAACCGCGCTGGTCCACGCCCAGGCCAACGGCTTCCAGGTTCAGGTTGTCGGTGTTCGGCACGCGACCGACCGATACGATCAGGCGATCGACTTCGAGCGTCTGTTCTTTTCCGTCCTTGTCCGTGTAGTTGACCGTGACATTGTCCTTGCCGGCCTTGACTTCGTTGACCTTGACGCCAAGGTTGAACTTCAGGCCCTGCTTGGTCAGCAGCTTCTGCGCTTCCTTGGCCACGCCTTCGTCGGCGGCGCCCAGGAACGCGGGCAGCGCTTCCAGCACGGTCACGTCGGCACCAAGGCGGCGCCACACCGAACCCAGCTCCAGGCCGATCACGCCGGCGCCGATCACGCCCAGCTTCTTCGGCACCGAGTCGTACTTCAGGGCGCCTTCGTTGTCGCTGATCAGCTTGTTGTCGACGGTGATGCCCGGCAGGTGGCGTGCCTTCGAACCCGTGGCAACGATCACCTGCCTGGCGGTCAGCGTCTCGCCGTTGACTTCCACCTGGAAGCCTTCGGCGGCCTTGCCGGCGAACTTGCCGTAGCCCTTGAACAGCGTGATCTTGTTCTTGCGGAACAGGAACTCGATGCCCTTGGTCATCTTGCCGACGATGTCGTCCTTGCGCTTGAGCATCTTGGCCACGTCGACCTTGATGTCGCCCACGGTGATGCCGTGGTCGGCCAGGTGGTGCGAAGCGTTCTCGAACTCCTCCGAGGAAGCCAGCAGCGCCTTGGACGGGATGCAGCCCACGTTCAGGCAGGTGCCGCCGAGGCGGGCTTCGCCCTTCGGATCGTCATAGGCATTGCCTTCCAGGCAGGCCACGTTCAGGCCCAGCTGGGCAGCGCGAATGGCGGCGATGTAACCGCCGGGGCCGGCGCCGATCACCAGCACGTCGAATTGTTTGCTCATGGGAAATATCTCTTTGGCACGTCAGGTCCGCCGGGGAAGGCAGACGTCCGGGCGCATCGCACCGGGCGATGCACTGGCCGGGTCCCCGCGCCGGAGCGCGGGGACGACGACAAACGAAAGACCGAGGTCTGTCCGGGAGTGGGACCGCTTACAGGTCCAGCAGCAGGCGGGCCGGATCTTCCAGCGCTTCCTTCATGGCCACCAGGCCCAGGACGGCTTCGCGGCCGTCGATGATGCGGTGGTCATAGGACATGGCCAGGTAGTTCATCGGACGGATCACGATCTGGCCGTCTTCCACCACGGCGCGGTCCTTGGTGGCGTGCACGCCCAGGATGGCCGATTGCGGCGGGTTGATGATCGGGGTCGACAGCATCGAGCCGAACGTACCGCCATTCGAGATCGAGAACGTACCGCCGGTCAGCTCGTCCAGCGACAGCTTGCCGTCACGGGCCTTGGCGCCGAACTCGGCGATCTTCTTCTCGATGTCGGCCAGGCTCATCTGGTCGGCGTTGCGCAGGATCGGCACCACCAGGCCGCGCGGCGAGCCCACGGCGATACCGATGTCGAAGTAGCCGTGGTACAGGATGTCGTTGCCGTCGACCGAAGCGTTGATGATCGGGTACTTCTTCAGCGCGTGCACGGCCGCCTTCACGAAGAACGACATGAAGCCCAGCTTCACGCCATGTTCCTTCTCGAAGCGGTCCTTGTACTTGGCGCGCAGGTCCATCACCGGCTTCATGTTCACTTCGTTGAACGTGGTCAGGATGGCGTTGGTCGATTGCGACTGGATCAGGCGCTCGGCGATACGGGCGCGCAGGCGGCTCATCGGCACGCGCTCTTCCGGGCGGTCGCCCAGCGCGGCGAAGTCGACCTGGGCCGACACCTGCGGCAGGGCCGGCTTGGCGGCGGCCGGAGCCGGGGCGGCCTTGGCGGCCGGGGCCGGAGCCGAGCCGGCGGCCAGCACGTCACCCTTGGTGATGCGGCCGTCCTTGCCCGTGCCGGCAACCTGCGAAGCCGACAGGCCACCTTCGGCCATCAGCTTGGCAGCCGACGGCATGGCGATGCCGCCAGCCGAAGCGGCTGCGGGAGCAGCGGCGGCCGGAGCCGGGGCGGCTGCGGCGGGTGCCGGAGCGGCGGCGGCCGGAGCGGCGGCGCCTGCGGTGGCTTCGGTGTCGATCTTGGCGATGATTTCATCGGCCACGACGGTGTCGCCGTCGTTCTTGATCACTTGCGACAGCACGCCGGCCGACGGGGCGGGCACTTCCAGCACGACCTTGTCCGTCTCGATCTCGATCAGGATCTCGTCCTGGGCAACGGCTTCGCCCGGCTTCTTCTTCCAGTTCAGCATGGTCGCTTCGGCGACCGATTCAGACAGTTGCGGAACCTTGACGTCAACAATAGCCATGGTTGGTTAATTCCTCGATGTATGCGTTGTGTTTCGTATCAGGCAGGCCACCCCGCCGCGGCAACCTCTTTCGGGCCGCGTGCGGGGCGCCAACGAATTACTTGGTCAGAACAAAGCCCTTGAGCTTCGAGAACGCTGCGTCCAGCAGCGCCTTCTGTTGCTCGTTGTGCTTTGCGTAGTAGCCCACCGCCGGCGAAGCCGAGGCGGGACGACCGGCATAACCGAGCTTCTGGCCTTCCGTCATGTTTTCCATGATGTAGTGCTGGACGAAGAACCAGGCGCCCTGGTTCTGCGGCTCGTCCTGGCACCACACGATTTCGGTCGCGCCGGAGTACTTCTTGAGTTCCGCGGCCACGGCCTTGTGCGGGAACGGGTACAGCTGTTCCAGACGGATGATCGCCGTGTCGGTGATCTCGCGTTCCTTGCGCGTGTTGACCAGGTCGTAGTAGACCTTGCCCGAGCACATGATCACGCGCTTGACCTTGCTGGCGTTCAGTTCCTCGTGATCGGGGATCACGGTCTCGAAATGGCCCTTGGCCAGATCGGACAGCGGCGACACGGCGTCCTTGCTGCGCAGCAGCGACTTCGGCGTCATGATCACCAGCGGCTTGCGGAACAGACGGATCATCTGGCGGCGCAGCAGGTGGAAGATCTGGGCCGGCGTGGTCGGCTGGACAACCTGCATGTTGTGGTCGGCGCAAAGCTGCAGGAAACGCTCGATACGGGCCGAGCTGTGTTCCGGACCCTGGCCTTCGTAGCCGTGCGGCAGCATCATCGTCAGGCCCGAGGCGCGGCCCCACTTCACTTCGCCGGACGAGATGAACTGGTCGATCACCACCTGGGCGCCGTTGACGAAGTCGCCGAACTGGGCTTCCCAGATCACCAGCGCGTTCGGTTCGGCGGTCGAGTAGCCGTATTCGAAGCCGAGCACGGCTTCTTCGGACAGCACCGAGTCGATCACCGTGAACGGCGCCTGGTTGTCCGACACGTTCTGCAGCGGCACGTACGAACCGGCATCCCAGCGCTCGCGGCCCTGGTCGTGCAGCACGGCGTGGCGGTGCGTGAACGTGCCACGGCCGGCATCCTGGCCCGTGATACGGACCGGGTAGCCCGAGGCCACCAGCGAGGCGAAGGCCAGGTGCTCACCCATGCCCCAGTCCAGCATCTGGTCGCCACGGCCCATGTTGGCGCGGTCCTTGATGACCTTGTCCACCAGCGGGTGCAGCTTCAGGTGTTCGGGGATTGTCGTGATCCGCTCGGCCAGGCGCTTGAGTTCGGTCACCGGCACGGCGGTGTCGGCGGCGTCGGTCCACTTGCGGTTCAGGAACGGCATCCAGTCCACGGCGAACTTGTTCTTGAAGTTCGACAGGACCGGATCGGCCGTGTGCTTGCCCGCATCCATCGCGGCGCGGTATTCCTTGACCTTGTCGTCGCCGAACTCGGCCGGGGTCAGGTTCTGCGCCACCAGCTTGTCGGCGTACAGCTTGCGCGTACCCGGATGCTGGGAAATCTTCTTGTACATCAGCGGCTGGGTCATGGCAGGCGTGTCCTGCTCGTTGTGGCCCAGCTTGCGGAAACAGATGATGTCGACCACGACGTCCTTGTTGAATTCCATGCGGAAGTCAACGGCCAGCTGCATGGCGTACACCACGGCTTCGGGGTCGTCGCCGTTCACGTGCAGCACCGGCGCCTCGATCATCTTGACCACGTCCGTGCAATACAGCGTCGAACGCGCGTCGCGCGGGTCCGAGGTCGTGAAGCCGATCTGGTTGTTGATGACGATGTGCATCGTGCCGCCCGTGCCGTAGCCACGGGTCTGCGCGAGGTTCAGGGTTTCCATCACCACGCCCTGGCCGGCGAAGGCCGCGTCGCCGTGCACCTGCACCGGCAGCACTTCCTTGTGGCCCACGTCGCCGCGGCGTTCCTGGCGCGCCTTGGACGAGCCTTCCACCACCGGGTTGACGATTTCCAGGTGCGACGGGTTGAACGCGAGCGACAGGTGAACCGGGCCGCCTTCGGTCGAGACATCGCTCGAGAAGCCCTTGTGGTACTTCACGTCACCGGCCGGCAGGTCGTCGACGTGCTTGCCTTCGAACTCGGCGAACAGGTCCGCCGGCATCTTGCCCAGCGTGTTGACCAGCACGTTCAGGCGGCCACGGTGGGCCATGCCGATCACGATTTCCTGCACGCCCTTCGAGCCGGCGTGCTGGATCATCTCGTCCATCGCGGCGATGAAGCTTTCGCCGCCTTCCAGCGAGAAGCGCTTCTGGCCGACGTACTTCGTATGGAGGAAGCGCTCCAGGCCTTCGGCCGCGGTCAGGCGGTCGAGGATGTGCTTCTTCTTCTCCAGCGTGAACACGGGCTTGGAACGCGTGGTTTCCAGGCGCTCCTGCCACCAGCGCTTCTGCGCCTGGTCGCTCACGTACATGAACTCGGCGCCGATGGTGCCGCAGTAGGTCTCGCGCAGGTTGTTGAGCAGCTCGCGCAGGCTCATCGACTCCTTGCCGAAGTACGTGTTGCTGGCATTGAAGACGATGTCGAGGTCGGCCTCGGAGAAGCCGTAGAACGCCGGATCCAGGTCAGGCAGGGGCGGACGCTCCTGGCGCTTGAGCGGATCGAGATCGGCCCAGTGCGAACCGATGTTGCGATAGGCGGCGATCAGCTGGGTGGCAGCGACGCGCTTGCGGCCCATGTCGGAATCGGCCGAGGCAACGATGGTCTTGATGGGGCCCTGCTTGGCGCGCTCGGCGAACGAGGCAACGATCGGTGCGTGGGGGATGTCGCGGGCGTTGGAACCGTCCACAGCCGGGACATTCTGCATCGCGTCGAAATACGCGCGCCAGTTGTCGGGAACCGAGCTGGGATTCTGGAGATAGGCCTCGTACAGCTCTTCCACATAGGGGGCGTTGCCGCCGAAGAGGTACGAATTGCTCTGATACTGCTGCATCATGGGGCGCTCACTATTCTCCGGGTCTGCCGGAGTTAAGCGGGTTCATCAACCTTCCGCGACACGGCTTGACCGGTTAGCGGATTGCAAACAACTCTTGGGGGTTCCAACCGTGACACCTTGAACGAACGGCACCGGCGGGTCGCCCCGGGGTGCCGTTGGTCTTCGGCCTCACCGCCAGACCCGAAAGGGCCAGTTGTGCGGGGAAGGACCTAAGTCTTCACTCGCAAAAGAATAGCACGATATCCCATCGACAGTGGGGACTTTTCGTGATGCAAAATCGAGACACTTTGATCAGGCGCCCGTACGATCCGGCGCGATGGTGTCCACCGCATCGGTAATCAGCCCGTCCAGGCCCCAGTCCAGCAGGTCGGCCGCGCGGGCCGGGTCGTTGACCGTGTAGCACAGCACCTTGAACCCGGCCGCATGGGCCTGGCCGATGACCGCCGCGTCGAGTTCGCGGTGGTTGGCATCCAGCGCCACGCATCCCAGCCGGTGCAGGCGCCCGAGCCAGTCCGGCGGCAGCCTGTCGAGCAGCAGTGCGCGCGGCAGTCCGGGCGCGGCCAGCCGGGCCGCTTCGAGCGCGGTTTCGGAGAACGACGAGAGCAGCGGCGGCACCGCCGCGTCCTTCCACAACGAAAGTGCATCAAGCGCCACCGCAGCGCCGGTCCGGTACTCGGCTCCGGGCACCGGCTTGATCTCGATGTTGACCAGGAAGCCGTTGGCCTGCGTGTAGCGGGCGATGGCCGCCAGCGTCGGCACCGGTTCGCCCGCGAATGCGGGGCCGTGCCAGCTGCCGGCATCGAGCGCGGCCAGTTCGCCCAATGCCAGGGCATCGACGCGGCCACTGCCCGAGGTGGTGCGGTCCAGCGTGGCGTCATGCATGAGCACCGCCTTGCCGTCGCCGGACAGCTTCACGTCGAACTCGAACATCCGGTAGCCGAAGGACGCGCCATGCCGGAACGCGGCCAGCGTGTTCTCGGGCGCCAGCTTGCCGGCGCCGCGATGGGCGATGTGGCGCGGATAGGGCCAGGCCGCTTCGGTCATGCCAGCGCCTCGATCCGCTTGCCGCTCTGCGTGTCGAAGAAGTGCAGGTGGTCGGCCGAGGCCGTGATCGGCAGCTTGTCGCCGGCGCGCACCGGCATATGGCTGTCGAGCCGGACCACGATCGGCTGGCCGCCGAGGGTGCCGTAGGCGTAGGAATCGGCGCCGAGCGCCTCGACCACGCGCACCTCGACCTCGGCGATGGCGTCGTGCGCCGCGCACGGCTCCACGTGCTCGGGCCGCAGCCCCAGCAGCGCCTGCTCGGGCAGGTGCAGCCCCATCGGCAGATGGCCGAGCGTGGCTTCCCCGCCCTGCCCGTCCTTCGGCACCACGCGCATCTGCGCGCCGCTGCGCACCACGGGCACCAGGTTCATCGGCGGCGAGCCGATGAAGCTGGCCACGAACGTGCTGGCCGGCCTGGCATAGACGTCGAGCGGCGTGCCGATCTGCTCGACCCGGCCGCCGTTGAGCACCATCATGCGGTCCGCCAGCGTCATGGCCTCCACCTGGTCGTGCGTCACGTAGAGGCTGGTCGTGCGCAGGCGGCGGTGCAGTTCCTTGAGTTCGAGGCGCATCTGCACGCGCAGCTTGGCGTCGAGATTGGACAGCGGCTCGTCGAACAGGAAGACCGCCGGCTCGCGCACGATGGCACGGCCCATGGCCACGCGCTGGCGCTGGCCGCCCGACAGCATGCGCGGCTTGCGCTCCAGCAGCGGCGCCAGTTCCAGGATGCCGGCCGCGTGCTTCACGCGCTGCTCGATCTCGGCCTTGGACATGCCCCGGATCTTGAGTCCGTAGGCCATGTTGTCGTAGACGCTCATGTGCGGATAGAGCGCGTAGTTCTGGAACACCATGGCGATATCGCGCCCCGCCGGCTCCAGGTCATTGACGACCTTCTCGCCGATATGCACCTCGCCACCGGTAATCGTTTCGAGGCCGGCCACCATGCGCAGCAGCGTGGACTTGCCGCAGCCGGACGGGCCGACGATCACGATGAACTCGCCGTCGGCAATCTCCATGTCGATGCCATGCACCACCTGGGTGCCGCCGGCGTAGGTTTTCTGTACGTTGCGTAGAGACAGCTTTGCCATGCTTGACCTTATTTTTCCGTTTCCACGAGGCCCTTGACGAACCAGCGTTGCATCAGGATCACGACCACCGCCGGCGGGACCATCGCCAGCATCACCGTGGCCATCACGAGGTTCCAGTCCGTGGCGGCATCGCCCGAGCGCGACACCATCTGCGTCACGCCCACCACCACCGGCGTCATCGATTTCTGCGTGGTGATCAGCAGCGGCCAGAGATACTGGTTCCAGCCGTAGATGAACTGGATCACGAACAGCGCCGCGATGCTGGTGCGCGAGAGCGGCAGCACCACGTCCCAGAAGAACCGCAGCGGGCCGGCGCCGTCGATGCGCGCAGCCTCGGCCAGTTCGTCGGGAATCGTCAGGAAGAACTGGCGGAACAGGAACGTGGCCGTGGCCGAGGCGATGATCGGGATGGTCAGGCCGAAGTAGCTGTCCAGCATGCCGAGATCCGACACCACCTTGTAGGTAGGCAGGATCCGCACTTCCACCGGCAGCATCAGCGTGATGAAGATCATCCAGAAGAACGTCTTGCGCAGCGGAAATCGGAAATACACGATTGCAAAAGCCGAGATGATCGAGATGGCAATCTTCCCGATCGCGATGCCGAGCGCCATGATCAGGCTGTTCTTCATCATCGTGGAGACCGGCGACGCGGCCTCGCCGACGCCCTGGAACAGCACCGTGCGATAGTTCTCGATCAGGTGGCTGCCCGGCAGCAGCGTCATCGGCGCGTCGAGCACCTGCTCGGCGGTCAGCGTGGACGCCACGAAGGTCAGGTACACCGGGAATGCCACCACCACGATGCCGAGGATCAGCACCAGGTGGGTGATGAAGTCCAGTACAGGACGACGTTCTACCATTGCGTTTCTCCTGTGCCTGTCAGTACTGGACCTTGCGTTCCACGAAGCGGAACTGCACCACGGTCAGCGCGATCACGATCACCATCAGCACCACCGACTGGGCCGCCGAGCCGCCGATGTCCATGCCCCGGAAGCCGTCATGGAACACCTTGTAGACCAGCGTATTGGTCGAGTTGAACGGGCCGCCATGGGTCACGGCGTCGATGATCGCGAAGGTATCGAAGAACGCGTAGACCACGTTGATGACCAGCAGGAAGAACGTGGTCGGCGAAAGTAAAGGAAATACGATGGACCAGAAGCGCTTCCACGGCCCCGCCCCGTCAATGGCAGCCGCCTCGATCAGCGATTTCGGAATGCTCTGCAATCCCGCCAGGAAGAACAGGAAGTTGTAGCTGATCTGCTTCCAGGCGGCGGCCAGCACCACGAGCAGCAGCGCCTGGTTGCCGTTGAGCAGGAAGTTCCAGTCCACGCCCATCGCCCGCAGCGCGTACGAGACCACGCCGAGCGTCGGGTTGAACATGAACATCCAGAGCACGCCGGCCATGGCCGGGGCCACTGCGTACGGCCAGATCAGCAGCGTCTTGTAGCCGGTGGCGGCGCGCACCACCCGGTCGGCGAAGTAGGCCAGCAGCAGCGCCACCGACAGCCCCACCACGGTCACGCCCACCGCAAACATGCCGGTGATCTGGAACGACTCCACGTACTGCGGGTCCTTCCAGAGCGTCACGAAGTTGTCGAGCCCGACGAAGTCGAGGTTGATGCCGAAGGCATCCTGCTGCAGCAGCGACTGCCACAGCGCCTGCCCGGCCGGCAGGAAGAAAAAGACCAGCGTGATGACGATCTGCGGCAACACCAGCAGATACGGCAGCCACGGCGACCGGAACACTACGCGTTTTTCCATCTTCGGGATTCCCGATCCGATTCCGATTCCGATACCACAACGCAAGCGGGCGACGGTAGTGGCCGCCGCCCGCTTCAGGTTTCAGGGTTTTCCGACCCCGCGGACCTTATTCCTTCGCGGTCTTCTGGAAGCGCTCCAGTTGCTCGTTGCCACGGGCGATGGCTGCGTCGAGCGCCGCCTTCGGCTCCTTCTTGCCGGCCCACACCGCTTCGAGTTCCTCGTCGATGACCGTGCGGATCTGCACCAGGTTGCCCAGGCGCACGCCGCGCGACTTGTCAGTGGTCTTGACGATCATCTGCTGCACAGAGACGTCGGCGCCCGGGTTCTTGTCGTAGTAGCCCGACTTCTTCGTCAGCTCGTAGGCTTCCATCGTCAGCGGCAGGTAGCCGGTGGCCTGGTGCCAGTCGGCCTGGATGTCAGGCTTGGACAGGAACGTGAAGAACTTGGCCACGCCCTTGTACTCCTCGGCCTTCTTGCCGCCCATTACCCACAGCGATGCGCCGCCGATGATCGTGTTCTGCGGGGCGCCCTGCACATCGGCGTAGTACGGCAACTGGGCCACGCCGAACTGGAATTTGGCGTTTTTACGAATGTTGGCGAGCGAGGCCGACGAGCCCGTGAACATCGCGCACTCGCCGTTATAGAACTTGGCCTGCGACTCCGCCTTGCGGCCGCCGTAGCTGAAGTAGCCTTTCTTGACCATGTCCTGCAGGTTGGTGATGTGCTTGACGTGCAGCGGGCTGTTGAACACCAGGCGGGCGTCGGTGCCGCCGAAGCCGTTGTTCTTGGTCGCGAACAGCGTGTTGTGCCAGGCCGAGAAGCTTTCCAGGTGCACCCAGCTCTGCCAGTCGGTGGTGTAGGCACAGTTCACGCCGGCCGCCTTGAGCTTGGCCGAATACTGCATCACTTCGGGCCAGGTCTTCGGGGCTTCGTTCAGGCCGGCCTTCTTGAAGGCGTCCTTGTTGTAATAGAAGACCGTGGTCGAGCTGTTGAACGGGAACGACAGCATCTCGCCCTTGGACGAGGTGTAGTAACCGGCCACGGCCGGGATGTAGGCCTTCTGGTCGAACTTCTCGCCGGCGTCCTTCATCACCACGGAGACGGGCTTGATGGCGCCCTTGGCGCTCATCATCGTGGCCGTGCCGACTTCGAACACCTGCAGGATGGCCGGGGCGCTGCCCGCGCGGAAGGCCGCGATGCCGGCCGCCATGGCTTCGTCGTAGTTCCCCTTGTTGACCGGCACGATCTTGTACTCGGACTGGCTGGCGTTGAACTTGGTGGCGATCTCGTTGACCTTGTCGTTCAGCGCCCCCGCCATGGCGTGCCACCACTGGATCTCGACGGCGGCGTGGGCGGTGCCGGCCAGCGCGAGGCTGGCAACGGCGGCGAACTTCAACACGGTGCGTGGCATGGACATCGGGCGTTTCTCCTGAGGCTGGTTCGGTCCGCGATTTTCTTGAAAAAGCGACCGACTGTATGCATTTTTTGTGACAGGCATGTTACGCCCCCTCTCTGTCATGGAAAACAGGGCAAACCCCTCTTGCCGGCGAGAATGTTGCGGCATATTGACGCGCGGCAACGGCGGACGCCGCGCCGGGGCGGCGGCGGCTACAATGCGCCGCCATGACCGTACCGATTCCCTTCGCCTCGCTTCCCGACGCCGCGCTCCGCCGCGTGCGCGGCATCCTGACCGACATCGACGGCACGCTGACCACCGACGGCCGGCTGCCGGCCCCGACCTACCTCGCGCTGGACCGCCTGGCACGCGCCGGCCTGCATGTGATTCCGGTCACCGGCCGCTGCATCGCGTGGGCCGAGATCCTGGTGCGGCTGTGGCCCGTGGATGCAATCATCGGCGAAAACGGGGCCTTCTATTCACATCTTGTCGATAACAAGCTCGTGACGCGCTTCCTGGACGATGCCGCCACGCGCGACGCCAACCTGTATCGCATCCACGCGCTGGGCCAGGAAATCCTGCGCGAGGTGCCCGGCTGCGCGCTGGCGTCGGACCAGGCGTGGCACGCCGCCGACCTGGCCATCGACCATGCCGAGGACGTGGCCCCGCTGCCCCCGGCCGCCGTGGAGCGGATCGCCACGATGATGCGCGACGCCGGCATGACCGCCACGGTCAGCTCGATCCACGTCAATGGCTGGTTCGGGCGGCACGACAAGCTGTCGATGAGCCGGCTGTGCGTGAAGGAACTGCTTGGGGACGAGGTCGACGCGAACCGCGACGAATGGCTGTTCATCGGCGACTCGGCCAATGACGTGGCAATGTTCGGACATTTCCCGCTGTCGGTAGGCGTGGCCAATGTCCGGGACATTCTCGACAAGCTGCCGATGAAGCCTGCTTACATCACGGATGCGGCGGGTGGAGAGGGATTCGCGGAGATGGCGGAGAGGCTGCTGCGGGCGCGAGGGCTTCAATAACTGCTGGTTTGCTCCCCTCTCCCGCACGGCGGGAGAGGGGAGACAACAATGAGTGAATTCACATCACTCAATCAAACCCCAACTCCTGCAGCTTCCGGGTAATCGTATTTCGTCCAATTCCGAGCCGCGTCGCGGCTTCCACCCGGCGGCCGCGCGTGACGCCGAGCGCCGCTTCCAGAACGGCCTTTTCAAACCGCCGTGTCAGCAGGTCCATCACTTCGGGCTGTCCGGCCTCCAGCATGGTCCTGGCTTCTCCGGCCAGCAGGTTCTCCCAGCTTTGCGCCAGCGCCGGCGCGGCAAAGACCGGCGCGGCGGTTTGCCCGGGCATGACCGCCGGCGGGCGCGTGGCCACCATCGTGTCGCTGTCGCCGGCCTGGCCGTAGTCCGAGGTATCCAGCGCGTCGTACTCGCCGCCGCGCAGCTCGGCTACCACGGGCCGCGCCAGCGGCTGGCCCTCGCCCTGCCCCGTGCCGATCATCTCGCGCGGCAGGTCCTTGACCTCGATGGTCTGGGCCGGCGCCATCACGGTCAGCCAGTTGCAGAGGTTTTCCAGCTGGCGCACGTTGCCGGGGAACGGCAGCGTGCTGACGTAGGCCAGCGCCTCGTCGGACATGCGCTTGGGCTCGACGCCCAGTTCCTTGGCACTCTTCTGCAGGAAATGGCGCGCCAGCAGCGTGATGTCCTCGGGACGCTCGCGCAGCGGCGGCAGGCGCAGCCGGATCACGTTCAGCCGGTGGAACAAATCCTCGCGGAACAGGCCGTCCTTGACGCGCGTTTCCAGGTTCTGGTGGGTGGCGGCAATCACGCGCACATTGGCGCGCAGCGGGTTATGGCCGCCCACGCGATAGAAGTTGCCGTCGCTGAGCACGCGCAGCAGCCGCGTCTGCAGATCGAACGGCATGTCGCCGATTTCGTCCAGGAACAGCGTGCCGCCCTCGGCCTGCTCGAAGCGGCCGCGCCGCATCGTCTGGGCGCCCGTGAACGCGCCGCGCTCGTGGCCGAACAGTTCTGATTCGAGCAGGTCCTTCGGAATCGCCGCAGTGTTCAGCGCGATGAACGGACCATTGGCGCGCGGGCTGTGCTTGTGCAGCGCCCGGGCCACCAGTTCCTTGCCGGTGCCGGACTCGCCCGTGATCATCACCGTGACGTTCGACTGCGACAGTCGCCCGATGGCGCGGAATACGTCCTGCATGGCCGGCGCCTGGCCCAGGATTTCGGGGGCGTCGACGAGCCGGTCGTCCATCTCCTCCTCGCGCAGGCTCTCTTCGAGCGCCCGGCGGATCAGTTCCACGGCCTTGTCGACGTCGAACGGCTTGGCGAGGTATTCGAACGCCCCGCCCTGGAACGCGGCCACGGCGCTGTCCAGGTCCGAATAGGCGGTCATCACGATGACCGGCAGGCCGGGGTGGCGGGCCTTGAGCGCCTGCAGCAGGTCCAGGCCAGAGCCGCCCGGCATGCGGATATCTGAAATCAGGACTTGCGGCTCGTCCTCTTCCAGCGCCGCGAGCACGTCGCGGACATTGGTAAAACTGCGGGAGAGCAGGCTTTCACGGGCAAGGGCCTTCTCTAGGACCCAGCGGATTGATTGATCGTCGTCGACTATCCAGATCGGCTTCATGTGCGTCGCTTGTCTGCTCGGTGTCATGGAGTCTCCCGTGTGACCCGCCGCCGGGCGCACCAGGGCGCCGTGGAACGCCCGGCGATCAGTGCAGCGGCAGCAGGATACGGAAGTCGGTGCAGCCCGGCCGGCTCTCGCATTCGATCAAGCCCTCGTGCTGCTGCACGAAGGTTTGAGCGAGTGTGAGACCGAGACCGCTTCCGCCATCCCTGCCCGACACCAGTGGGTAGAAGATGCGTTCGCGAATATCCTCGGGGATGCCCGGGCCGTTATCTGTCACATGCAAGTCCAATGCCAGCTTGTACAAACGCTTGGCAATCGTGACCTGGCGGGCCACGCGGGTGCGCAGCACGATCTGGGCATCGCCCGCCGCGATGCGTTCGTGCAGCGCCTGCGCCGCGTTGTGGACGATGTTCAGCACGGCCTGGATCAGCTGTTCCATGTCGCCGCGCAGGTCAGGCAGGCTGGCGTCGTAGTCGCGCACGATCTCCAGCCCGTTCGGGAACTCGGCCAGCACCACCGAGCGCACGCGCTCCAGCACCTCGTGGATATTGAGTTCCGAGACGATGTGCGGATGCCGGTGCGGCTCCAGCAGCCGGTCCACCAGCGTCTGCAGCCGGTCGGACTCCTTGATGATGACCTGGGTGTACTCGCGCAGCGCCCGCTCGGGCAGTTCGAATTCCAGCAACTGGGCCGCCCCGCGGATGCCGCCGAGCGGATTCTTGATCTCGTGCGCCAGGTTGCGGATCAGTTCCTTGTTGGCCGAGGTCAGGTCCAGGATGCGTTCCTCGCGGTCGCTCCTGACCTTCTGCTCGTTGGGCAAGACCTCCACCAGCACGGTACTGGCGCTGCCCTCGATGCCGCCGATCACCACGTGGGCGTGCAGCGCCTCCTGCAGCGGCGGGCGCAGCACCAGGTCCTGGCGGCGCACGTCGACCTGCCGGCCGATGACCGACTCGATCATCGCGTCAAGCTCTTCCGACACGCCGAACAGGTCCGGCAGCGCCAGCTCCACCATGGCCTTGCGCGACACGGCGAAGCTCGCCTCGGCGGCCGGGTTGGCGTACACCACGCGCAGGCCCGGCTGGCGCACCAGCAGCACCGGGTTGGCCACCACGTCGAGGCCCGGGTGATACGCCACGTCGCCCAGCGGCAGTACCTCGGCCTCACGCGGCTCCGGGGCGGCAGACTCCCTGCGGTCCGCGCCGGTGACCTTGCGTGAGACTCCGCGAATCAGGCGACGCATGGGCTTCAATCCTTCAGGTTCGACAGTTCGCGGCGCAGCGATGCCACGTTGGCCTCGCTGCGGGCCACGTCATCGCGCAGCTTGGCCGTGCGATCGAGATATTTCTGATAGTTGCGCTCGCCGCCCTGGCGCTCGGGCTCGCCGTTGTTGTACTCGGCGCGCAGGCCGGCCAGGCGGGCTTCCTCGCTCTGCAGTTCCTGCTCCAGCACGCCACGGCGCTCGCTGTCGCGGCTCTTCTGCGTGGCGCTGTCCACGCGGGGGAACGCCGCCGGCGACGTGGCCGCCGGCCGGGCGCCACCGGACGCCGTGCCGCCGCTGGTCCGGGTGCCGGGCACCGTGACCACATCGGGCAGGCTCAGGCGCTTGCAGTCCTTGCTGTTGCCGGGATTGCCGTTGCGGTACTCGGGAACGCCGCCCGCGCCCTTGCACAGGTAGACATCCGAGGACTGCGCCGGGGCCGGCAGGCTCCATCCCGCCAGCACGCCGGCCATGGCCATCACCAGAATGGTGAAACCCACCCGCATCTGGTGCATCGGCACGCTGGCGGCGCGGCCGTCCGTCTGGTTGGAAATCGCTTTCATGAACGTCGACATGAAGGTTGGGAAAAGAGCCTCATTCTAGCGATCAACGCTGCCGCAAAACAAAAAGGGACAGCCGAAGCCGCCCCTTCCTGGTGCAACTGTTGCCCGGTCGCAACCTGGCAACGCACGACGCGCTTTACAGCGAGTAGTACATGTCGAACTCGATCGGGTGAGTCGTCATGCGGAAACGCGTGACTTCTTCCATCTTGAGTTCGATGTAGGCGTCGATCATCGAGTTCGAGAACACACCGCCGCGCGTCAGGAACTCGCGGTCGTTGTCCAGGTACTCCAGCGACTGGTCGAGGCTCGAGCAGACGGTCGGGATCTTCGCGTCTTCTTCCGGCGGCAGGTCGTACAGGTTCTTGTCAGCCGCTTCGCCCGGGTGGATCTTGTTCATCACGCCGTCCAGGCCAGCCATCAGCAGTGCCGAGAAGCCCAGGTACGGGTTCATCAGCGGATCCGGGAAGCGCGTCTCGATACGGCGGCCCTTCGGGTTGGCCACGTACGGAATGCGGATCGAGGCCGAGCGGTTGCGGGCCGAGTAGGCCAGCTTGACCGGGGCTTCGAAGCCCGGCACCAGGCGCTTGTACGAGTTCGTACCCGGGTTGGTGATGGCGTTCAGCGCGCGGGCGTGCTTGATGATGCCGCCGATGTAGTACAGCGCGAATTCCGACAGGCCGGCGTAGCCGTTGCCCGCGAACAGGTTCTGGCCGTCCTTCCACACGGACTGGTGCACGTGCATGCCCGAGCCGTTGTCGCCCACGACCGGCTTCGGCATGAACGTGGCGGTCTTGCCATAGGTGTGCGCCACGTTCTGGATCACGTACTTCTGCAGCTGCGTCCAGTCGGCGCGCTGCACCAGCGTGCTGAAACGCGTGCCGATTTCGTTCTGGCCCTGGCCAGCCACTTCGTGGTGGTGCACTTCAACGGGGATGCCCAGCGATTCCAGGATCAGGCACA
The DNA here is from genome assembly GCF_004217045.1 of Cupriavidus agavae. Taxonomy (GTDB): domain Bacteria; phylum Pseudomonadota; class Gammaproteobacteria; order Burkholderiales; family Burkholderiaceae; genus Cupriavidus; species Cupriavidus agavae. The sequence continues at coordinate 954,962 of NZ_SGXM01000001.1, read as the reverse complement.
TCTCCGAACGCATGTCCTGGAACGTGTCGATCGGGGCAACCGGGAAGTAGCCGCCCTTCTTGCCCGGACGGTGGCCGCTGTTGCCGTGCTCGAATTCCTTGGCCGACGACCACGGTGCTTCTTCCGACTGGATCTTCACCGAGCAGCCCTGCATGTCGATGTTCCAGGTCACGCCGTCGAAAATGAAGAACTCGGGTTCCGGACCGAAGAAGGCGGTGTCGCCCAGGCCGGTGCTCTTCAGGTAGGCTTCGGCGCGCTTGGCGATCGAGCGCGGGTCGCGGTCGTAGCCCTTGCCGTCCGACGGTTCGATCACGTCGCAGGTCAGGACCAGGGTCGGTTCTTCATAGAACGGGTCGATGTACGCGGTACCCGAGTCCGGCATCAGCAGCATGTCCGATGCTTCGATACCCTTCCAGCCGGCGATGGACGAACCGTCAAAGGCGTGGCCGCTTTCGAACTTGTCTTCGTCGAAGTGCGACGTCGGCACCGAAACGTGCTGTTCCTTGCCCTTGGTATCCGTGAAACGGAAGTCGACGAACTTGACGTCGTTTTCCTTCACGAGCTTCATCACATCTGCAACGCTCTGCGCCATGCCTATCTCCTGGAAATTCGAGGCGGTGTCTGAGAAAGCCATTGTTGTGCGGCCGATCGGGGAATCGATCCAGGCCACCCAAAAGGGACGAGGGATGTTAGCAGAAAGCATGCCAACGGAAGTCGCCCCGCGGCCGCCAATCGCACGGACTTCCCGAAAAACGTGCACTGTCAGGGCGCGCCGCACCGCGAAGGGGGCGACGTCACGCGGGGGCTCCGCTTCGCTGCGCCGGCCGCATCACACGGCGTCTGGCTGCGAAACCGGGTTCGCCACTCATGAAACACCATAACAGTGCACAACTCAAGTCAGCGCACTATCTTGGTGCCATCCGAGCCGGCAGGCACCATAACGATGCACTCGCGCCGGGCGGCCCGCCCATGCCATTTCTCGGGCCGTCGACAACGGCCGCGCGCTAGAATAGCGCCGATCGCGGCCGCTTCCCAGCCCCCTGCCGCCCGCCCGCCGGCGTTGTTGTCCCGGCGCATCCCGCGCCGGACACCGCCCGTCTTCTCATTGACTCCGTCAGAAAACATGACTACCCGAGACAGCCTTCTCCAGACCGCCCACGACCGCCAGCAGGGCCAGCTTCCGTATTACGGCGCCCTGACGCCGCAGGAGGCCTACGCGCTGCTGCAGGCCGACCCGCGCGCCGTGCTCGTCGACGTGCGCACGCAGGCCGAACTGGATTGGGTGGGCGGCGTGGCCGTGCCCGAGGAACAGTTCGCCCATGTGGAGTGGTCGACCTATCCGGGCGGCACGCAGAATCCTGACTTCGTGACCCAGCTCAAACAGCGCATTCCGACCGACGCCCCGGTCCTGTTCCTGTGCCGCAGCGCCGCCCGCTCGAAGCACGCGGCGCGCGTGGCCACCGAGGCCGGTTATCAGTACGCCATGGATGTGCTGGAGGGCTTCGAAGGCCCGCGTGACGACAACCATCACAGGAAGACGGTGGAAGGCTGGTGCGTGCGCGGCTTGCCGTGGTTCGGGGCTTGAGGGAACGGTTGATCGACCCCTACTGCTCCACCACCTCGAAGCCCATCCCCCGCACGCCTTCCAGCAGCATCGCGTAGGCCGGCGCCACCAGCCCGGCTGGCCCCTTCACGCCCAGATCGATGTGCCGGCGTCCGAAGCGGTCACCACGGCTGACGTCGCCCACCGAGGGCAGGCTGAACACGCGGATGCCCGGGAAGACTTCCTGCACCCGCTCCATCAGCGGCGTCAGCGTCGATTCGGGCGCCTCGAACACGTAGAACGCGCGCGACTGCTCGGCGTCCAGGTGGAACAGGTGCGTGTAGTAGTGGTCGAGCACCCATTCCATCATCGGCCAGGCCATGACCGGGAAGCCCGGCATGAAGTGGTGGTCGGCCACCGAGAAGCCCGGAATGCGGTTGTAGCTGTTCGGGATGATGCGGGCGCCCACCGGGAACTCGCCCATCTTGAAGCGGTGCTGGTTCTCGGGCCGGGCCAGGTCAGCCTTGACCGGGTCGCCTTCCGCCGATTCGGCGATGCGCAGCGCAATCTGCTCGCGCGCCTCGGGATGCAGCGCCAGTTCCACGCCCAGCGCCGCCGCCGCGCACTGGCGCGTGTGGTCGTCCGGCGTGGCGCCGATGCCGCCCGTGCAGAACACCACGTCCGGGCCGGCAAACGTGCGGCGCAGCGTGGCCGTGATGCGCTCGCGCTCGTCGCCCACGTATTCCGCCCAGTCCAGCGCCAGCCCGCGTGCGGCCAGCAACTCGATGGCGCGGCGCATGTGCTTGTCTTCGCGACGGCCCGAGAGAATCTCGTCGCCGATGACAATCAGACCGAAACCCATGATGCCTCTCTTTCAGGATGGTTCGATGCGGCGCACGTCCGACGGCGCCAGTTCGATCACGTCGACAGCGGGCGGCGGTGCCGCGGCGGCCCGTTCGGCGCGCAGGTCGGCCAGCGCGCGCAGGCAGAAGTGGCCGAACCACAGCGCCGAGAAGATGAAGATCAGCACGTAGAGCCACAGCGTGCCGGCCAGCACGACCGGGAACAGGAAGATGATGACAGCCGACCAGACCCACAGCAAGGTGGGCGCCGAGCCCAGCAGCCCCACCGCCACGCCGATCGCCAGCAGCGGCACGCGGTGGCGCTTCATCAGCGTCTTGCGCTCCTCGGCGGTGGCATGCTCGGCCAGCGCGTCGTAGGTCATCACGCGGTAGGTCAGCCAGCCCCACAGCACCGGCGGAATCAGCGCGAAGAACGGCGGAATCAGCCAGAGCGGCAGCGTGATGACGATCAGCAGCAGGAACACCACGGTATTGCCAAGCGCCTGGAACACGCTGCCGGCGATGCTGCCGCCGCGCGCCTTGTGCAGGTCCGGGTAGCTGCGGTCCAGGTGCTTCACCACGGCCGGCACCGAGAACAGGCTGATGAAGATCAGCATCGAGGCGATCACGAGCGGGATGGCCAGCGTCAGCACGAACAGCGGCGCCACCACGGTACGCAGCGACTGCAGGCCGAGCCAGTCGAGCATCGCGTAGATCCAGCTGGTGAACACGGAGCCTTCGAGCAGCGCGCGGGCGGTGCCCATGATGGGTTCCCAGCCCCACCAGATCAGGCCGCCCCAGAGCACGGTGGCCAGGACGAAGGGAATGACGGTCAGCATCAGCATGCGCGGATGCATCTGGCTGACCAGGGCGCGCCCGAAGGCGCGGAAGAGATCGTTCATGCGGCGTTGGTACGGTTCGAGAGTTCGGGAGAGCCACGAAAGCCTAGCACAGCGCCGCGGCGGCACCCATCACCCGAGCCGCAGCAGCCGCTTGAGGCCCAGCCACTGCTGGGACAGGAAACCGGCGCCGTAGTTGCGGCCCTTGCCCGTGGGCGGCGGCATCTGGTCGCGGATGCCGGTGGGGTAGTACGCCTCGGTGAAGACGGCCGTCCGGAACAGCATGTCCCACCACGGGAAGATCACCCCATAGTTGCAGCCACCCAGGCGCACCGGGCGGCCAGCGGCGCCCTGCCGCTCGTGCCCGAGCCCCACGGCATGGTGGGTGCGGTGGAAGCGCGGCGAGACAATCAGCCGCTCGCCGAGCCAGCCGAAGTGCAGGCGCAGATTGGCATGCTGCAGACTCTGCAGCAGTTGCGACAGCGCCACCAGCAGCACGTACTGCGACGGCTCCACGCCCACCCCGAGCGCCACGGCCGCAAAGACGGCGTCGCGCAGGATATCGTCGAGCAGGTGGTTGCGGTTATCGCTCCACAGCGTCATCTGGCGCTGGCTGTGGTGCACCGCGTGCAGGCTCCACCACCAGCGGTAGGTGTGCGACAGCCGGTGGTACCAGTAGTCGAGCAGGTCGAACAGCAGCAGGTAGACGAAAAAGCTGACCAGCGGGATCGACGTCACGCCCGGCCACCAGTCCTCCACGTTCACGCGCTGCCAGCCCAGCAGGTGCAGCTGCCCCTCGATGCCGTCCATCAGCGGCGCCAGCACGAAGAACATCGCCAGCCGGAACAGCCCGAGCCGGTGGATTACCGTGTAGAGCATGTCGGTGCGGATGGCCGCGCGGTCGGTCACGGCCTCGACGGGTCGCAGTTTCTCCAGCGGGCCGAGGATCAGGAACATCACCGCGATCTGCACCACGCCCACCAGCAGCCACTCGGTGCCCGTGAACGCGTCTTCGGCATAGCCGCCGAAGCCGAGGTTGTAGACCAGCGGCAGGATGGCGTCCTGGAACACCGTGGCTTCGACCTGCCCGACCCACAGGCCCAGCCAGTTGGTGAAGGCATCCCACATTACGGTTTCGCTCCCACGCTGTGCCCCTGCCCGGCCACCCACTTCTTATATAGAGGGTGCTCGCGCAGCGTGGCGAAGCAGAACCCCTTCTGTTCGAGCCCGGTCAGCAGCGGATCGAGCACGGCCGGCGCCCACGGGTCCTTGCGCGACCAGATACCCAGGTGGGCCATCGTAATATCGCCATCCCGCAGGTTGCGCAGCGCCTTGTCGAGCAGCGCCTGGTTCGGAAATTTCTCGGAAGACAGCTCATCGCCCAGGAAGCCGGCCGGCGCCCAGCCCACGTGCCGGAAGCCGCACTGCTCGGCCCAGGCCAGCGTCTGCGGCGCGGTACGGCCGCCCGGCGCGCGCCACAGCGGCACCATCTCCTGGCCCGTCATCGACTGGAACGCCTGCGCGCTGCGGCGCAGTTCGGTGCAGAACGACGCCTGCGTCATCACGATGTCGTGCCCGGCCTGCGCGCCGAACTGCGGGCGCATGGTCACCTGGCCGTCCTTGACGCCGCGCAGGTAGACATGGTCGAACGTGTGCGTACCGAAAGCGTGGCCGTCGGCGGCCAGCGCCTTCCAGTACGGCGCCCAGGCCGGGTCGAGCGAATTGTCTTTGTTGACGGTGGGCTCGCTGGCCAGGAAGAACGTGGCGCGGATCTGGTGCTTGCGCAGCGTCCGGGCGATCAGTTCGGCCTGGCTCATGCTGCCGGTGTCAAACGTGAGGTAGAGCGTGCCGGCGCGGCAGTTGCCGGCATGGGGCGCGGCCGGGGGCGCGGCATCAGCCAGCCCCACCGCACCGGTGGCAGCCAGCAGCAGGGCCGCGAGGCGCGAGATCAGCCGGCGCATGTCAGTACAGCGGCGCGCGCGTCTTGAAGTAGATCCCATGTGGCGATTTGCCGACACGGATGGTCTTGACCAGCTTGCGGCTGGCCACGTCGATCAGGCCCACCGAGCGCGCCCAGCGGAACGTCACCCACAGCGTCTTGCCGTCGGCGGTCAGTTCCATGTCGTCCGGGCCGGGCAGCAGGCCCGTGATGTCGCCCACCTTCGACAGCGTCTGCTGGTCGATAATGCTGATCGAGCCCGACACGCGGTTGGTCAGGAACAGGTGGCGCTTGTCGCCCACCGCGCGGAAGTTGTGCGCGCCCTTGCCGGTCTGGATCTGCTTGACCACGGTGCGCGTGCGCCAGTCGATCACGGCCACGTAATCGGCGCCGGTCATGCCCACCAGCAGGTACTTCTGATCGGGCGTGACCCAGATGCCGGCCGGCGCCGAGCCGGCCTCCATGACCCACATCACGTTCATCGTGGTCAGGTCGATGGCGGCGATCTGGTTGGAATCCTGCAGCGTGATGAAGGCAATCTTGCTGTCGGCCGTGAACGCGATATGGCTCGGCGTCTTGGCCAGCGGAAACTGCCTGGCCATCTTGAGCTGATGGCCGTCCCAGCGGTACACGTCCACGCGGTCCAGCCGGTTGCCGGTGGCCACGAACCACTTGTTGTCTGGCGAAAATCCGATCTGGTACGGATCGTCGATGTTCGGCACGCGCTGCTGCACCTTGCCGGTCACCGGGTCAAGGAAGACCAGGTCGTTCCCCACGGCGTTGGCCACGATCAGCGACTTTTCGTCGGGCGTGGCAATCAGGTGGTGCGGCTCCTTGCCTACCGGAAAGGTCTCGATGACCTTCTGGGTATCCTTGTCGATCAGCGTGACGCTTGCATCACCTGAGTTGAGGATAGTCACCACTTCCGCGAGAGCCGGCGCGGACACCAGGGCCAGCGCCAGGGCGCCAACCGAAACAGCTACGACACGACGCAACGCGAGCATAAGACCGTGGATTTCGATACGAACCGCGCATTCTAACGTTTCGGCTATGGATTGCGCTGACGAACAGGGCGGAATCTTAAGAGATACTTACATTTGGATACATGTGGCCTGCCCCCCTCTCCCGCCTTACCGGGGAGGGGAGAAAACCGGCGGGAGACAAGGGCCTTACCGCTGCATCGATTCCCACACCTTCTGCAGCCGCTTGACCGACATCGGCTGTGGCGTGCGCAGCTCCTGCGCGAACAGGGCGATGCGCAGCTCTTCGAGCATCCACCGGAATTCGTCCATGCGCTCGTCCACGACCACGCCCCGGCCCTGCGCGCGCAGTTGCTTCTCGGCGCGCTGCCATTGCTGGATCAGCGGCGACATTTCCTGCGTGCGCTGGCTGTCGCGGCCCGGGTCGCCCTTGAGCTTGTCCACGCGCATCGCCATGCCTTTCAGGTAGCGCGGGAAATGCACCAGTTGGGCATAGGGCGTGTCGGCGACGAAGTTCTTGCCCATCAGCCGGCCCAACTGGGCTTCCAGGTCCTGGTAGGCCGAGCCGAACGGCTTGGCCTGCAACAGCTTGCGCGGCAAACCCGCGTATTCGGCCAGGATGGTGCCCACCAGCCGCGCGATTTCCTGCGCCAGCAGCGACAACCGCGCCCGGCCCTCTTCCTTGCGCGCGTTGAACTCGGCCTCGTTGCGCGGCAGCGGCGGCTGCAGGCAGGCCCGCTCCAGCGCCATCAGCACGATCTGGTTGCGCAGTTCTTCCTGCGAGCCCAGCGCCATGTACTGCATCGCCATCTGCTGCAGGTTGGGGATGTTCTTTTCGATGAACCTGACCTGCTCGCGCAGTTGCAGCGCGAACAGCCGGCGCAGGCCCACGTGGTGGGTGCGCGCGGCCTCCTGCGGATCGTCGAAGACTTCCACGTCGCAGTGGTCGCCCCGGTCCACCAGCGCCGGGTAGCCGAACAGCGTCTGGTTGCCCTTGCGGATTTCCAGCAGTTCCGGCAACTCACCGAACGACCACGAGGTCAGGTTCTCGTACTGGCCCGCCTCGGCGGCCGGCACATCGCGTGCGGCAATGTTCTGGAACGACTGCTGCGCCTGCCCGCCGAATTCGGCCCGCAACTGGGCCAGGTTGCGGCCCATGTCAAGCTGCCGGCCGTGCTCGTCGATGACCTTGAAGTTCATCGTGTGGTGCACCGGCAGCGTCTCCAGCTTGAAATCGGCGCGGCGGATCATCGTGCCGGTCTGGGCGCGCACATCAGCGATCAGCACGTCGATCAGGTCGCCCTCGCCGAACGGCTGGCGCTCGACAAACCCGGCCGCGTACTCGGGCAGCGGCACGCAGTGGCGGCGCAGCTTCTGCGGCAGCGATTTCAGCAGCAGGTGCACCTTCTCCTTGATCATGCCCGGCACCAGCCATTCGGCACGCTCGGGCCGCACCTGGTTCAGCGCGTAGAGCGGCACGGTCAGCGTCACGCCGTCGCGGTGGCTGCCGGGCTCGAAATGGTAGGTCAGACCCATGTCGATGCCGGCCACGGGCAGGATCTTCGGGAACAGGTCGGTGGTGATGCCGGCCGCCTCGTGCCGCATCAGTTCGTCGCGGTTCAGGTACAGCAGCTTGCGGTCCTTCTGCTGCGCCGCCTCGGCCTGGTACCAGGTCTCGAACGACACCTGGTTGTGGATGTCGGCCGGAATGGCCCGGTCGTAGAACGCGTAGATCAGCGCGTCGTCCACCAGCACGTCCTGCCGGCGCGACTTGTGCTCCAGGTTCTCGATCTCGCGCACCAGCCGCTGGTTGTGCGCGAAGAACGGCAGGCGGGTATCGAACTCGCCCTCCACCAGCGCGCCGCGGATGAACAGCTCGCGCGCCTCCTTCGGGTTCATCGGCCCGAAATGCACGCGCCGGTGCTGGTACACGGGCAGGCCGTACAGCGTGCCGCGCTCCATGGCCACCACCTGCCCGGCCTTCTTCTCCCAGTGCGGCTCGCTCCAGCTGACGTTCAGCAGGTGGCGCCCCACCTGCTCGATCCACTCGGGCTCCACGCGCGCCAGCGTGCGGGCGAACAGCCGGCTGGTCTCGACCAGTTCGGCGGCGATGATCCAGCGGCCCACCTTGCGCGCGATCAGCGAGCCCGGCCACAGGTGGAACTTGATGCCCCGGGCGCCCAGGTACTCGCGGCCCTTGCCATCGGCCTCGTCGAGCTTGAGGCCCACGTTGCCGAGCAGGCCGGTCAGCAGCGCCTTGTGCACCTGCTCGAAGGTCGGCTCGGTCTCGTTCAGGCGCCAGCCCTGCTCGCTGACCGTGGTCAGCAGTTGCGAGTGCACGTCACGCCACTCGCGCAGCCGCACGTGCGACAGGAAGCTGGCGCGGCACTGGTCCTGCAACTGGCGGTTGGTCTTCTTGTGGGCCACCGCCTCCTCGAACCATTTCCAGAGCTTGACCCAGCCGAGGAACTCGGACTTTTCGTCCATGAACTTGCGGTGGGCCTGGTCGGCGGCTTCCTGGGCGTCGGGCGGACGGTCGCGCGGGTCCTGCACCGACAGCGCGCTGGCGATGATCAGTACCTCGCGCAGGCACTGGTGGTCGCGGGCGGCCAGGATCATGCGGGCCACGCGGGGGTCCAGCGGCAGCTTGGCCACCTGCCGGCCGGTCGGCGTGAGCCGGTTCGATTCGTCGAGCGCGCCCAGTTCCTGCAGCAGCTGGTAGCCATCGGCCACGGCGCGGCCCAGCGGCGGCTCGATGAACGGGAACGACTCGATATCGGTCAGCCGCAGCGCCTTCATGCGCAGGATCACGGCGGCCAGCGACGAGCGCAGGATTTCCGGATCGGTGAAGCGCGGGCGTCCCTGATAGTCGCTTTCCTCGTACAGGCGGATGCAGACGCCATCGGCCACCCGGCCGCAACGGCCCGCGCGCTGGTTGGCGGCGGCCTGCGAGATCGACTCGATCTGCAGTTGCTCCACCTTGTTGCGGTACGAATAGCGCTTGACGCGCGCCAGGCCGGTATCGACGACGTAACGGATGCCGGGCACCGTAAGCGATGTTTCCGCCACATTGGTCGCCAGCACGATACGCCGGGCGTTGGACGGCCGGAACACGCGCTCCTGCTCCTGGACCGAGAGCCGCGCGAACAGCGGCAGGATCTCGGTATGCGGCGGATGGTGCTTGCGCAGCGCCTCGGCGGCCTCGCGGATCTCGCGCTCGCCGGGCAGGAAGACCAGTACGTCGCCGGGGCCGAGCCGGCACAGTTCGTCCACCGCATCGACGATGCCGTCGAACAGGTCACGCTCGCGGGCTTTCTCGGATTTTTCAGATCTTTCTGACTTCTCCGGCCTGGCGGGGGCGTCGGCCGGCTTGTCCTGCTGGATCGGGCGGTAGCGGACCTCCACCGGGTACAGCCGCCCGCTGACCTCGATGACCGGCGCCGGCTTGCCATCGCGCGCGAAATGCTCGGCAAAGCGCTTCGCGTCGATCGTCGCGGACGTGATGATGACCTTGAGATCGGGCCGCTTGGGCAGGATCTGGCGCAGGTAGCCGATCAGGAAGTCGATGTTGAGGCTGCGCTCGTGCGCCTCGTCGATGATGATCGTGTCGTAGGCGCGCAGCAGCGGGTCGTTCTGCGTCTCGGCCAGCAAGATGCCGTCGGTCATCAGCTTGACCGAGGCGCCGGCCGACATCGCGTCGTTGAACCGCACCTGATAGCCCACGTGCTCGCCCACCGGCGTGCCCAGCTCCTGGGCGATCCGCTTGGCCGTGGAGGTGGCCGCGATCCGCCGGGGCTGGGTGTGGCCGATCAGCCCGCCGCCGGGCTTGCCCTCCCGGGCGGGGCCGCGTCCGATCGACAGCGCGATCTTCGGCAGTTGCGTGGTCTTGCCCGAACCGGTCTCGCCCGAGACGATCACCACCTGGTTGGCCAGCATGGCCTGCGCGATCTCGTCGCGGCGGGCCGAGACCGGCAGCGCCTCGGGGAACGTGATGTCGGGCAGCGGATTGGCCAGGCGTACCGGCTGCGGCGCGCGTGGCGGACGCGGCTCGCGCGTTTCACGGGCTTCACGGGCTTCACGGGCCTCGCGCGGCGCGCCATCGGCCGGGTGCGCGGCCCGGGGCGGCCGGGGCGGCCGGGGCGGCCGGGGCGGACGGGACTGCGGCGGGCGGGGCGGCCGGGCACCGCCCGCATCGCGCGGGGCGGGCTGCTGGCTGGCCGGTTTCGAGGGGGCCACGGCGGGCTTGGCCGGGGCAGGTTTGGCGGGGCGTTGTGCTGACATTGGCCGGGATTATAATCCGCCGCATGAACGCCAGAACCGACTCCCCCGGGCAGGACCCCGATCCTGCCGCCGCCCCCGTGCCGCCCGACGCCCCGCCCGCCCCGCTCTCCGAAGTCAGCGCGCCGGCCACCCCGATTCCGTCCGCCGCCGCCGGTGCCGACCTGGCCGAGGCAGGCGCGCCGGACCAGCAGCAGTTCGTCGACTGGCTGCGTGCCGTCGCCCCGTATATCCACACGTTCCGCGGCAAGACCTTCGTGATCGCGTTCAGCGGCGAACTGGTCAAGGCCGGCGTGCTCAACGCGCTGGTCAACGACGTGGCGCTGCTCCATGCCATGGGCATGCACGTGGTGCTGGTGTTCGGCTCGCGCCCGCAGGTGGAAGAGCAGCTTGCGCTGCGCAACGTGCAGTCGCAGTACGCCGACGGGGTGCGCATCACCGACAACGCGGCGCTCGAATGCGCCAAGGAAGCCGCCGGCGAACTGCGCCTGGACATCGAGGCCGCGTTCAGCCAGGGCCTGCCGAATACGCCGATGGCCGGCGCCCAGCTCTCGGTGATCTCGGGCAACTTCATCACGGCGCGGCCGGTGGGCATCGTCAACGGGGTGGATTACCAGCACACCGGGCTGGTGCGCAAGGTGGACGACGAATCCATGCGCATGTCGCTCTCGCACGGCAAGGTGGTACTGCTGTCGCCGCTGGGCTTCTCGCCCACCGGGCAGGCGTTCAACCTGTCGATGGAAGACGTGGCCAGCGCCACGGCCAGCGCGCTCAAGGCCGACAAGCTGATCTACATCACCGAGGTGCCCGGCGTGCCGGACGCGGTGGGCAAGCTGATGAAGGAAATGTCTCTGCGCACCGCCATGGAGCGGCTGCAGAACAACCACCTGCCGCCCGACGTGGCCTACTACCTCGAACATCTGGTCAAGGCGCTGCGCAATGGCGTGCCGCGTGCCCACCTGATCCCGTTCGACCTGGACGGCTCGGTGCTGCTGGAACTGTTCCTGCATGATGGCGTGGGCACGATGGTGTCCGATACCGACCTGGAAAGCCTGCGCGAAGCCACGCTGGACGACGTGGGCGGCATCCTCCAGCTGATTGCCCCGCTGGAGGCCGACGGCACGCTGGTGCCGCGCGGACGCCACCTGATCGAGCGCGATATCGACAAGTTCTCGGTCATCGAACACGATAACGTGCTGTTCGGCTGCGCCGCGCTGTACGAATTCCCGCGCGAGAACATGGGCGAGATGGCCTGCCTGACCGTGTCGGCCGAGGCCCAGGGCACCGGCGACGGCGAGCGGCTGCTCAAGCGCATCGAGCGCCGCGCCCGCACGCTGGGGCTGGAGCGGCTGTTCGTGCTCACCACGCGCACCGAGCACTGGTTCCTGAAGCGGGGTTTCGTGCACGCCAGCGTGGACGACCTGCCCGAAGACAAGCGCAAGCTCTACAACTGGCAGCGCAAGTCGATGGTGCTGATGAAGAAGCTGTAGGTGTCGCCTGAACCGGAATGACAACATGAGCCGCAGGGGCATGGGCGGCCGCCGCTGCCCCGCCCCGCGAGCTTGGCTACAATAGCGCCCACTGAAAAGAAGGAGTCCCTCATGGCCCGCATGGTCCATTGCGTCAAACTGAACAAGGAAGCCGAAGGCCTCGACTTCCCGCCGCTGCCGGGCGAACTCGGCAAGAAGCTCTGGCAGAACGTCTCGAAGGAAGCCTGGGCCGGCTGGCTCAAGCACCAGACGATGCTGATCAACGAGAACCGCCTCAACATGGCCGACACCCGCGCGCGCCAGTACCTGCTCAAGCAGACCGAGAAGTATTTCTTCGGTGAAGGCGCCGACCAGGCAATGGGCTACACGCCGCCGCCCTCGGCGTAACGCCTGGCGCCGCCTTCGTCCCGCCTCCTCTCCCGCCCCTCTCCCGCCTGCGCGGGGGAGGAAAGACAACCCATCCAGCAATCCATTCCCTCCCCCCGCCTTGCCCCCTAATCTGCGCTGACGCCGGCGCAGTGCGCGCCGCGTTGACAACCAGGCGGAGGCAGGCAACATGGCAATTCTTTTCGATATCAAGGTGGAGAGCGGCGCGTCGCAGTGGTATGGCGTGATCTCGATCTCCAATATCCGCAACAGCGACGGCAGCCCCGTCCGGATCGAGCGCTTTCTCGGCCTCAAGTTCCGGTCCCCCGCGGCCGTGCAGCCGACCGACTTCAATCTCCAGCTCCAGACATGGACGCCCACCACGGCGGAGACCGCCAACCAGCAGGTGGACGGACAGAACTGGAATGTCCAGGCCGAGATCGAGTTCGGCAACTCCTATTCGTTCGTCTCCACCGACAAGGTGATGATCGGCATCAACGGCGACCTGACCGGCGCCGATGCGTCCACCTACCTGGCGTCGTTCGCGCTGGCCGCCGATGACCTGCCGAACACCAACGGCACAGTGCGCGTGCAGACCTCGTCGGCGCCCGACCCGGCCCTGTACTCGGTGGCCCAGACCATCACCTTCACCGAGGGCTCGCAGAGCCACGTGCAGGCGGTGTCGCCGGGCACCACGACCCCGATCTCGCTGCCCAGCGGCAATTACCAGGTCTCGGTCAGCCCGCTGGCCAACCACGCGTACACGGTGGTGGCCGACGCCACGGTCCACCCGGCCGCCATCTCGCTGCCGGCCGGCGGCACCGCGGTGGTGGTCATCGAGTACGGCGCGGCCCGGCACTACGCCCGGCTGGACCTGGCCGCCGGCCCGATTCCCGTGCTCGACGACGAGGAGCTCGACATCTCGGTGGTGGTCCGCAACACCGGCGAGGCACTGGCCGAGGTGGGACTGGCGCCGGGCAGCATGCTGCCCCTGACCGGCCTGCCGACCGCTGGGCCCGTCGATGTGTCCGTGCGGACGATCAGCCTGAACAACGTGCGCTACAGCTTCCCGCCCAAGCTGCGCAACCTGACGACGGCCGTGGAGACGGTGCTGTTCATGGCCAACGAGATGGTGTCCACCGCCGTGGACACCAACGGCTACGTAAAACTGCCGATCTTCATCACCTCCGACGTGACGGTCAGCACGCCCATCACCGTGCGGCTGGTGGCCCCGAACATGACCTACACGCAGGATTTCCACCTGCGGGCGGGCACCCATATCCACGAACTGGCCGTGCCCGTGCAACCGCAGCACTATGACGTGGAGATCTCCGATTTCATCATCGACGGCACGGTGCACAACGTCTTCACGCCCGCCGAGCTGCTGGTACTGCCCAACGGCACGGCACGCCTGGTAATCGACGTGGCCCGGGGCGCCAACCTCAACGTGAAGGGCTTCCCCGACTTCCTGAGCTTTGGCGGCTGCGCCGACCTGACGCCGGGCAACGCGGCCGATTTCGTGGCGGCGCGGGCCTCGTCGGTGTTCAAGTACGCCGGCTTCGACGGCGCCGGCGATGCCAACGTCTACCTGACCTCGGACAACCAGACCACGGCCACGGTGCTGCTGGCGCGCGACGTGGAGCGGCAGATCGGCGGCGGCCACAAGGTGCTGCCGGTGATCGTGTCGTACACCTGCAACCTGTCGCTGGGCGACACCCCGACGCAGCTCGCCAACCTGCAGGGGCTGGCGCACAGCTTCGGCAACCTGATCCTGTCGCTGAACCTGGTCAACGACCATATCGACGCCGACCACCCCGTGCCGGCCGGCTACGTGATCAACCCCGACTTCCTCGGCGCCTGCCAGCAGGGCGGCTTCGGGCCCACCTACGCGATGCCGGTACGCGAGCCGCTGCGCATGGCGCTCGACCACTGGAAGGTGCAAGCCACGATTCCCGCGCACATCGAGGAGAACATCCGTGGCTACGTGGCGGCCGTGAACTGGCTGTTCCGCACCGTGGCGCCGGCCGTGACGTTCGGCTGGCAGGTCAACCTGTGGGGCGTGGGTGCCTCGGAATGGATCTACGCCTCGGGCGACGAGCCGCGCAACAACGCGCTGGCGACGGCCGCCTTCATCCGCGAGATGCGGGTCCATTCCGGCCCCGACGTGCCCGACTTCCTGGCCGTGGACCGCTACGAAGCCGATGACTTTACGATCCGCAGCTACGCCAACGGCTACTGCTACTGGACGCACGAGTGGGACCGCTTCTTCGACTTCTGCGCGGGCCTGAGCCGCGACCTGAAGTTCCCGATCATGCCGTGGCAGATTCCGGCCAGCCACGCGCCGCTGGTCAGCGATGCGGTCAACTACGACTTCGACACCCAGAACTGGGGCACCGGGGGCACCTATATCTTTGGCGATGCGGCCATCGGGTCGGACTACCACAACATCAACCCGAAGATCGTCGCGCTGCCGTTCCCGCAGGCGTTCCACTGGGCCATGGGCAACACCGCCGAGGACATGTTCCAGCGCTCCGAGCCGTTCGACGTGAGCGTGCCGGCCTACGGCGACTTCCCGTTCCGTGGCATTTTTACGATGCTGCTGGGCGGCGGCGCCACCACCGGGATCATCTCGACCGTGGGCGACGACACCTCGTTCGTGCGTGACAAGCTGGCGGCGTACATGAACCAGCCGATCCGCTTCGACGGCGATGCGGTCGGGCAAGGAACACCGAAGGTGCTGCGCCGGCCGAAGCCGGGGCGGAAGGTTTGTCGGTGATTGGTATTTGAATCGCACTCTTCGCCGGTCTTGCTCCCCTCTCCCATGAAGTGGGAGAGGGGAGCAAACCGAGAGGGAGAGATGCCCCCCCACCTAGTTCTTCCGACCTAGTTCCACCCACCTACCCCGCGTGGGCCCACCCTCCTCGCCCGACGAATAGGCGCCTGCCCGTCATCGGCCTACTCTGGCATCACTCTTCAAAGTGACTCCGGAAACGGCCATGTCCACCGCCAACCACCCTTCCCCAACCGCTGCGCCGGTCCCGTCCGGGGCCTGGATGACCCTCTGGTCCAGCACCTTCGCGTTCACCATCTGCTTTGCCATCTGGATGATGTTTGCCGTGCTCGGTATCCCGCTCAAGGCCGAACTGGGGCTCAGCGATACCGAATTCGGCCTGCTGGCGGCCACGCCCGTGCTGAGCGGGTCGCTGGTGCGCGTGCCGCTGGGCATCTGGACCGACCGCTACGGCGGCCGCATCGTGTTCTTCGTGCTGATGCTGCTGACAGTGGTGCCGATCTGGCTGATTTCCTATGTCCACACGTTCTGGCAACTGCTGGTGCTGGGCCTGTTCGTGGGCCTGGCGGGCGGCTCGTTCTCGGTGGGCACGCCCTATGTGGCACGCTGGTTCCCACGTTCGCGCCAGGGGCTGGCCATGGGCATCTTCGGCGCCGGCAACTCGGGCGCGGCACTGACCAAGTTCGTGGCGCCGGTGCTGATCCTGGCGGCCGGCACCTGGGAAATCGTGCCCAAGGTGTACTCGGTGGCGATGCTGGTCACGGCCATCCTGTTCTGGGTGTTCTCGCGCAGCAACCCGGCGCACCTCTCGGCATCGTCGTCGGGCTGGCGTGCCCAGGTGGCCATGCTGCGCGATCCGCGCGTCTGGCGCTATTCCCAGTACTACTCCGTGGTGTTCGGCGGCTACGTGGCGCTGGCGCTGTGGATGACCAAGTACTACATCGGCGAGTACGGCTTCGACATCAAGACGGCCGCCTTCCTGGCCGCCTGCTTCTCGCTGCCGGGCGGCGTGCTGCGCGCCATCGGCGGCTGGATCTCCGACCGCTACGGCGCCCACCGCACCACCTGGTGGGTGATGTGGGTCAGCTGGGTGGCGTTCTTCCTGCTCAGCTACCCGAAGACCGATTTCACGATCCACACCGCCACCGGCCCGCAGTCGTTCCACATCGCGCTGACGCCCACGCTGTTCACGGTCCTGATGTTCGTGGTGGGCATCGCGTTCGCCATCGGCAAGGCGTCGGTCTTCAAGTTCATCTCCAACGACTTCACCCACAACATCGGCGCCGTCTCCGGCGTGGTGGGGCTGGCCGGCGGCCTGGGCGGCTTTGTCCTGCCGATCATGTTCGGCGCGCTGGCCGACCTGACCGGCATCGGCAGCAGCTGCTTCATGCTGATGTACGGCACGGTCTGCGTGAGCCTGGTCTGGATGCACTACAGCAGTCGCGGCGAACGCCCGGAAACCACCTCCAACCTCATCGGCCAAACATCATGACCAGTTCCGTTCTGACCCGCTGGGAGCCCGAGAACGCCGCCTTCTGGCAGGACAAGGGCCAGCGCATCGCCTACCGCAACCTCTGGATCTCGATTCCCGCGCTGATGCTGGCGTTCGTGATCTGGATGCTCTGGAGCGTGGTGGCGGTCAATCTGGACCGCGCCGGCTTCCAGTTCACCAAGAACCAGCTGTTCTGGCTCACGGCCCTGCCGGCACTGTCCGGCGCCACGCTGCGCATCTTCTACTCGTTCCTGGTGCCGGTGTTCGGCGGGCGGCGCTTCACGGCCATCTCCACGGCGCTGCTGCTGATCCCGGCGCTGGGCATGGGCTTCGCGCTGCGCGATC
The DNA here is from genome assembly GCF_004217045.1 of Cupriavidus agavae. GTDB lineage: Bacteria > Pseudomonadota > Gammaproteobacteria > Burkholderiales > Burkholderiaceae > Cupriavidus > Cupriavidus agavae. The sequence continues at coordinate 938,057 of NZ_SGXM01000001.1, read as the reverse complement.
CGTCCACGAGCTACCCGACGCTGCTGGTGCTGGCCCTGCTGTGCGGGCTGGGCGGCGCCAACTTCAGTTCGTCGATGGCCAACATCAGCTTCTTCTTCCCGAAGGCCAAGAAGGGGCTGGCCACTGGCCTGAACGCGGGCATCGGCAATCTTGGCGTGTCGGTGGTGCAGTTCGTGACGCCGCTGGTGGTGTCGCTGGCCGTGTTCGGCGCGCTGGGCGGCGAGCCACAGACCTATACCGCCAATGGCGCATCGCAGAATCTTTGGTTGCAGAACGCCGGCTTCGTCTGGGTGCCGTTCATCGTGGTCTCGGCACTGGCCGCGTGGTTCGGCATGAACGACATCGCCTCGGCGCGCGCCTCGTTCGCCGAGCAGGCCGTGATCTTCCAGCGCAAGCACAACTGGCTGATGTGCTGGCTCTACATCGGCACGTTCGGCTCGTTCATCGGCTTCTCGGCCGGCCTGGCGCTGCTGACGAAATCGCAGTTTCCTGACATCAACCCGACCGCCTACGCGTTCCTCGGGCCGCTGGTCGGTGCGCTGACCCGGCCGGTAGGCGGCTGGATCTCGGACAAGCTCGGCGGTGCCCGCGTCACGCTGTGGACCTTCGTCGGCATGATCGGCGCCGTCTGCGCCGTGCTGGCCGCCCTGCCCTACGGCGGCGGCGCCGGCAACTTCCAGGCATTCCTGACGGCCTTCGTCGTGCTGTTCGCGCTGACCGGCATCGGCAATGGCTCCACGTTCCGGATGATCCCGGTGATCTTCCTGACCGAGCGCCAGCGCGCCGCCGCCGGCCATGGCGAGGCGGCCCAGAAGCAGGCGCTGCAGGACGCCGGCAAGGAATCGGCGGCCGTGCTCGGCTTCTCGGGCGCCATCGGGGCCTACGGCGGTTTCTTCATCCCGAAGAGCTTCGGCACCTCGCTGGAACTGACCGGCACCCCCGACGGCGCGCTGTACTGCTTCATCGCCTTCTACGTCAGTTGCGTACTCGTGACCTGGTGGTACTACGCCCGCCGCAACGCCCCGATGCCCTGCTGAACCCGTACCCAGCCTCTCGCAGGCCCCCACAAGACAAAGCAAGCGGAGTACATAAGAAATGTCTCACTTTTTGGATAGGTTGAAGTTCCTGTCGCGCATCAAGGCGACCTATGCGGACGGCTACGGCACCGTGGTCAACGAAGACCGCAAGTGGGAGAACGGCTATCGCAGCCGCTGGCAGCACGACAAGATCGTGCGCTCCACCCACGGCGTGAACTGCACCGGCTCGTGCTCGTGGAAGGTCTACGTCAAGAACGGCCTGATCACCTGGGAAACCCAGCAGACCGACTACCCGCGCACCCGGCCCGACCTGCCCAACCACGAGCCGCGCGGCTGCCCGCGCGGCGCCTCGTACAGCTGGTACGTCTACTCGGCCCAGCGCGTGAAGTACCCGATGATCCGCGGCCGGCTCATGGAAATGTGGCGCGAGGCCCGCCAGACCATGGACCCGGTCGCCGCCTGGGCCTCGATCAGCCAGGACCCCGACAAGGCAGCACGCTACAAGAGCGTGCGCGGCCAGGGCGGCTTTGTCCGGGCCGACTGGAATACCGCCACCGAGATCATCGCCGCCGCCAACGCGTTCACGGTCAAGGAGTTCGGCCCCGACCGCGTCATCGGATTTTCTCCAATTCCGGCCATGTCGATGGTGTCGTACGCGGCCGGCGCGCGCTACCTGAGCCTGATCGGCGGCGCCTGCCTGTCGTTCTATGACTGGTACTGCGACCTCCCGCCGGCCAGCCCGCAGATCTGGGGCGAGCAGACCGACGTGCCCGAATCGGCCGACTGGTACAACAGCACCTACCTGATGGTCTGGGGCTCCAACGTGCCGCAGACCCGCACCCCGGACGCCCATTTCTACACGGAAGTCCGCTACAAGGGCACCAAGACCGTGGCGGTGTCGTCGGATTTCGGCGAGATGGTCAAGTTCGGCGATATCTGGCTCGCGCCGAAGCAAGGCACCGACGCCGCGCTGGCCATGGCCATGGGCCACGTGGTGCTCAAGGAATTCCACGCCAACGGCAAGTCATCGTATTTCCGCCAATACATCAAGCAGTACACCGACATGCCGATGCTGGTGGCGCTGCGCGACCAGGACGGCACGCTGGTGCCGGACCAGTTCCTGCGCGCCTCGCAGCTCGACGGCAGCCTGGGCGAGGCCAACCATCCCGAGTGGAAGACGCTGCAGATCGACGCGTCCACCGGCGACATCGTGGCGCCCAACGGCTCGATCGGCTTCCGCTGGGGCGAGGCCGCCCACAACGGTGGCGAGAAGGTGGGCCGCTGGAACCTGGAGATGAAGGACGGTGGCAGCGGGCGCGAGATCGATCCGCTGCTTTCGCTGATCGGCCATGACGACGAAGTGGTGGAAGTCGGCTTCCCCTACTTCGGCGGCGAGCACGCCGACCTGCTGACCCGGCGCGTACCGGTGCGCCGCCTGGCGCTGGCCGATGGCTCGGTGGTCCGGGTGGCGACCGTCTACGACCTGCAGATGGCCAACTACGGCGTGGACCAGGGTCTGGGCGGGCCGAACGTGGCCGCGTCGTTCGACGATGACGTGCCCTACACGCCCGCCTGGCAGGAAAAGCACACCTCGGTGCCGCGCAAGCTGGTGATCCAGGTGGCGTGCGAGTTCGCCGACAACGCCGACCGCACGCAGGGCAAGAGCATGGTGATCGTGGGCGCCGCGCTGAACCACTGGTATCACAACGACATGATCTACCGCGGCATCATCAACCTGCTGATGATGTGCGGCTGCGTGGGCAAGAGCGGCGGCGGCTGGGCGCACTACGTGGGCCAGGAGAAGCTGCGGCCGCAGTTCGGCTGGGCGCCGCTGGCCTTCGGGCTCGACTGGTCGCGTCCGCCGCGCCAGATGAACGGCACATCGTTCTTCTACAGCCACACCAGCCAGTGGCGCCACGAAAAGCTTGGCGTCGACGAGATCCTGGCGCCCACGGCCGACCGCAGGCGCTACGAGAACCTGTCGCTGCTCGACCTCAACGCCCGTTCCGAGCGCATGGGCTGGCTGCCTTCGGCGCCGCAACTGGGCCGCAACCCGCTCGACGTGGTGGCCGACGCCCGCGCCGCCGGCAAGGACCCGGTGGCCCACACCGTCGACCAACTGAAGTCCGGCGCGCTGCAGTTTGCCTGCGACGACCCCGACAACCCCGCCAACTTCCCGCGCAACATGTTCGTGTGGCGCTCGAACATCCTCGGCAGCTCGGGCAAGGGGCACGAATACTTCCTGAAATACCTGCTCGGCACCCAGAATGCCGTGTTCGGCGACGAGAACGACGCCATCAAGCCCCGCGAGGTCACCGTGCGACCGGCGGCCGAGGGCAAGCTCGACCTGCTGACCGTGCTCGACTTCCGCATGAGCACCACGTGCCTGTACGGCGACATCGTGCTGCCCACGGCCACCTGGTACGAGAAGGACGACCTGAACACGTCGGACATGCACCCGTTCATCCACCCGCTGTCCGAGGCCGTACAGCCGCTGTGGGAGAGCAAGACCGACTGGGAAATCTACAAGGCCATCGCGGCGAAGTTCACCGAGATCGCCGGTCCCTACCTCGGCACGCGCGAGGATCTGGTCTGCACGCCGTTGCTGCACGACACGCCGGGCGAACTGGGCCAGCCGTTCGAGCCGAAGGACTGGAAGCACGGCGAGTGCGACCTGATTCCGGGCAAGACCGCGCCGTCGATGACCGTGGTGGAGCGCAACTACGCCGACATCTACAAGAAATTCACGTCGATCGGGCCGCTGCTGGACAAGCTCGGCAACGGCGGCAAGGGCATCAACTGGGACACGTTGCACGAGGTGGGCGAAATCAGCCACCTGACGAAGACCGTGACCGAGCCCGGCGTCAGCCAGGGCCGCCCGCGCCTGGAAACGGCCATCGATGCCGCCGAGATGATCCTGACCTTCGCGCCCGAGACCAACGGGCACGTGGCGGTCAAGGCTTGGGAGGCGCTGTCGAAGATCACCGGCCGCGACCACACCCACCTGGCCGTGGGCCGCGAACACGACAAGATCCGCTTCCGCGACGTGCAGGCCCAGCCGCGCAAGATCATTTCCGCGCCCACGTGGTCCGGGCTCGAATCGGAGGAAGTCAGCTACAACGCCGGCTACACCAATGTCCACGAGCTGATTCCCTGGCGCACGCTGACCGGCCGCCAGCAGTTCTACCAGGACCACCGCTGGATGCTCGATTTCGGCGAGGGCGCGTGCGTCTACAAGCCGGCCATCGACACCAAGACGGTCAGCCCGATGCTGGGCCGCAAGCCCAACGGCAACCCGGAACTGGTGCTGAACTGGATCACGCCGCACCAGAAGTGGGGCATCCACTCCACCTACTCCGACAACCTGCGCATGCTGACGCTGTCGCGCGGCGGCCCGCACGTCTGGATTTCGGAGGCCGAGGCCAAGGCCAACGGCATCCGCGACAACGACTGGGTGGAAGTCTTCAACGTGAACGGCACGCTGACGGCCCGGGTGGTGGTGTCGCAACGCGTGCCGCAGGGCATGTGCCTGATGTATCACGCGCAGGAGAAGATCGTGAACGTGCCGGGCGCCGAGACCAGCGGCATGCGCGGCGGCATCCACAACTCGGTCACGCGTGCCGTGACCAAGCCCACGCACATGATCGGCGGCTACGCGCAACTGGCCTACGGCTTCAACTACTACGGCACCGTGGGCAGCAACCGCGACGAGTTCGTGATCCTGCGCAAGATGAACAAGGTGGACTGGCTCGAAGGCCCACGGAAAGAAGACCCCTCACCCAAGACACACGCCGCCAAGACTGAAGGAGCCCCGCAATGAAGATCCGCGCACAAGTGGCCATGGTGCTGAACCTCGACAAGTGCATCGGCTGCCATACCTGCTCCGTGACCTGCAAGAACGTCTGGACCAGCCGCGAGGGCGTGGAATACGCCTGGTTCAACAACGTCGAGACCAAGCCCGGCATCGGCTTCCCGAAGGAATGGGAAAACCAGGGCAAGTGGAACGGCGGCTGGAAGCGCAACGCCGACGGCAGCCTGGAGCCACGCCAGGGCGGCCGCGCAAAGATCCTGTCGAACATGTTCGCCAACCCGAACCTGCCGCAGATCGACGAGTACTACGAGCCGTTCACCTACGACTACGAGCACCTGCAGAAGGCGCCGCTGGTGGAGACCCCGCCCACGGCCCGGCCCGTCTCGGCCATCACCGGCAAGAAGATGGAGAAGATCGAGTGGGGTCCGAACTGGGAAGACGACCTGGGCGGCGAATTCGACTCCCGCAGCCGCGACAAGCTGTTCGAGAACATCCAGAAGGACATGTACTCGACGTTCGAGAACACCTTCATGATGTACCTGCCGCGCCTGTGCGAGCACTGCCTGAACCCGACCTGCGTGGCGTCGTGCCCGTCCGGCTCGGTCTACAAGCGCGAGGAAGACGGCATCGTGCTGGTGGACCAGGACAAGTGCCGGGGCTGGCGCATGTGCATCTCCGGCTGCCCGTACAAGAAGATCTACTTCAACTGGCAGAGCGGCAAGGCCGAGAAGTGCGTGTTCTGCTATCCGCGCATCGAGGCCGGCCAGCCCACGGTGTGCTCGGAAACCTGCGTCGGGCGCATCCGCTACCTCGGCGTGATGCTCTATGACGCCGACCGCATCGAGCAGGCCGCCTCGGTGGAAGACACGCGCGACCTGTACCAGTCGCAGCTCGACATCTTCCTGGACCCGAACGACCCGGCCGTGCAGGCCGAGGCGCTGCGCCAGGGCATCGCCCAGAGCTGGCTCGACGCCGCGCGCAAGTCGCCGGTCTACAAGATGGCCTGCGAGTGGAAGGTTGCCTTCCCGCTGCACCCCGAGTACCGGACGCTGCCGATGGTCTGGTATATCCCACCGCTCTCGCCGATCCAGTCGGCCGCCGAATCGGGCTTCATGGGCATGAACGGCGTGATCCCGGATGTCAAGAGCCTGCGCATCCCGGTGCAGTACCTGGCCAACCTGCTGACCGCCGGCGAGGTGATGCCCGTGCTGTCCGCGCTGGAGCGCATGCTGGCGATGCGCGCGTTCAAGCGCAGCCAGTCCGTGGATGGCCAGGAAGACCTGGCCGTGCTCCGGCAGGTGGGCCTGACGCCCGCGCAGGTGGAAGAGATGTATCAGGTCATGGCCATCGCCAACTACGAAGACCGCTTCGTGGTGCCATCCTCCCACAAGGAAATGGCCGAGGACAGCTTCGACGAGAAAGGCAGTTGCGGCTTCAGCTTCGGCAACGGCTGCTCGGGCGGCACATCCGAGGGCACGCTGTTCGGCAAGAAGAAGCCCCAGCCCGAACTGGCCTACGCGGACCTGCCGCGCTCCCGCAAGGCCCTGGCCACCTGAATTTAGGAAAACTACGATGACACAGGATTGCCCCCTCCACAGTGTGCTGAGCGTGCTGCTCAGCTACCCCGAAGCGCCGCTGCTGGAAAGCCTCGACGACATCGACCAGGCCCTGGCCGAGTGGCCGCAGGCCCGCTCGCTGCTGGCGCCGCTGACCGGCCTGCTGCGCGACACGCCGCTGATCGCGCTGCAGGAGAACTACGTCGCCACGTTCGACCGCAACCCGGCCCACTCGCTGCACCTGTTCGAGCACGTGCACGGCGAGAGCCGCGACCGGGGCCAGGCGATGGTGGACCTGCTCGACGAATACCGGCGCGAGGGCTTCGACCTCGTGACGGCCGAGTTGCCCGACTACGTGCCGCTGTTCCTGGAATTCCTGGGCGCGCTGGCCATCGACGGCAAGGAGGCGCACGCCGAGCAGTTGCTGGGCGACGCCATCCACGTGCTGGCCGCCATCGGCGACCGGCTGGCGCGCAACGACAGCCCGTACGCCAGTGTTTTCGCGGTGCTGCGCACGCTGACCGACGTGCAGCCGCAGGCCCAGGAAGACCCGCCCGTGCGGGACATGGACGAAGCACTGGAGATGTTCGGGCCGGGGGCGGACGGCGTGGAGCCGTTGCTGACCGGAGGCGGGCTCCCCTCTCCCGCTTGCGGGAGAGGGGCCGGGGGACAGGGCGAGCATGTTGCTCCCATCCAGTTCGTCGCCAAGCCAACGCCGGGCCTCTCCCCCGCCCAACCCTCGGCACTCGAAGCTCAATCGTAATTTCGCCAAAACCAGAGAAGAACCATCATGAACCTGGTCGACCAATTCCTCTTCGGCATCTATCCGTACATTGCCGCCGCCATCTTCCTGTTCGGCAGCCTGGCGCGCTTCGAGCGCGAGCAGTACACCTGGAAGTCGGACAGTTCGCAGGTGCTCTACCGCGGCAACCTGCGGCTCGGCAACATCCTGTTCCACGTGGGCATCCTCGGCCTGTTCTTCGGCCACCTCGGCGGGCTGCTGACGCCGGTGGCGGTCTGGGATGCGCTGGGCGTCTCGCACACCGTCAAGCAGGCCGTGGCGATGACCGCCGGCGGCATCATGGGCACGATGTGCCTGATCGGGCTGCTGATCCTGCTGCATCGCCGTTTTACGAATGCACGGATCTCGGCGGTGACGCGTACCGGCGACAAGATCCTGCTGCTGTGGCTGCTGGTCACGCTGCTGCTCGGCCTGTCGACGATCTTCGCCTCGGCCAGCCACATGGACGGCCACATGATGGTGCAACTGATGACCTGGGCCCAGCACATCGTCACGCTGCGCGGCGACGCGGCCAGCTACATCGCCGACGCACCGCTGGTCTTCAAGGCGCACCTGTTCATGGGCCTCTCGCTGTTCGTGATCTTCCCGTTCACGCGGCTGGTGCATGTGTGGAGCGGCTTCGCGTCGGTGCTCTACCTCGGCCGCGCCTGGCAGCTCGTACGCAGCCGCTGATGCGGGAGGCAGTGCCATGCACGCAGTCGAGCGCCTGTTGAAGGGCTTCGAGCGGTTCCAGCAGCGCTACTTCGACGAGGCACCGGCGCTGTTCGACGAACTGCGCACGGGCCAGCATCCGCAGACGCTGCTGATCGGCTGCAGCGATTCGCGCGTGGATCCGGGGCTGCTGCTGGGCTGCGACCCCGGTGACCTGTTCACGGTGCGCAACGTGGCCAACCTCGTGCCGCCCTGCCACGAGACCGAGGCCGGGCGGCTGCACGGGGTATCGGCGGCGATCCAGTTCGCCGTGGAGCAACTGGGCGTGGCCCGCATCATCGTGATGGGCCACGGCAGTTGCGGCGGCATCCGCGCCCTGCTGGCGCGGCCCGACACCGATGAAGCGGCCACCCCGGCGCAGGACTTCATCGGCCCGTGGGTGCGCATCGCCTCGCCGGCGCGGCGCCTTGTCGAGCAGACCCTGCGCGACGCCACCCCCGAACAGCGCCAGCGCGCCTGCGAACAGGCCGCGATCCTGGTCTCGCTGAACAACCTGGAGTCGTTCCCGTTCGTGCGCGCGGCCTGCGAACGCGGCGCGCTGACGCTGCACGGCTGGTACTTCGACCTGGAGGCCGGCGCGCTGCTTGGCTACTCGGCGCGCGCCGACAGCTTCCTGCCGCTGGTGTGCCCCTTACGCCGCCCCGCTCCGCCTTGCGGCTGATGGCGGACCTCGGATGCCGACGGGTGGCGCCGGGAGCAATCCCGGCCATGCATCCCCCGATTGATCCGTTCCAATTTGCGCTAGGTTAAATCGGACGCGCTGCCGCCATGACACCCTCAGCTACCGGCGGCCATCCTGGCCGCAGACAGCAAACTATCCGGAATGGATTCACGAACGAACATTGGCTGAAACTCGCCGGGCGCCAACTGGTGCCCATCGTCCAGGGCGGCATGGGCATTGGCATCTCCGCGCATCGCCTGGCGGGCACCGTGGCCGCCAACCATGGGATGGGCACGATCGCCAGCATCGACCTGCGCCACCACCATCCGGACCTCATGGCGCAGACGAGCAAGACGCATGACAAGGCCCGGATCGAGGCCGCCAACCGCGTGGCGCTGGACCGCGAGATCCAGGCCGCCCGCCAGCTTTCCGGCGGACATGGCGCGATCGCGGTCAACGTGATGAAGGCGGTCGGCTCGCACGCGCAACTCGTGCGCCAGGCCTGCGAGAGCGGCGCCGACGCCATCGTGATGGGCGCCGGCCTGCCGCTCGACCTGCCCGACCTGGCCGCCGACCACCCCAAGGTCGCGCTGATCCCGATACTCTCCGAGACACGCGGCATCGGGCTGGTGCTGCGCCGCTGGATGAAGAAGGGCCGCCTGCCCGATGCCATCGTGATCGAGCATCCCGCCCATGCCGGCGGCCACCTCGGCGCGGCCACGATCGCCGATCTCGGCGACGACCGGTTTTCGTTCTCGCGCGTCCTGCGCGAGTGCCGCGAGTTGTTCCAGACGCTCGGACTCGCGTGGGAGAGCATCCCGCTGATCCTGGCCGGCGGCATCAACACGCACGAGAAGGTCCGCCACTGGATCGGCGAAGGCGCCGCCGCCGTGCAGCTCGGCACCGCCTTTGCCGTGACCGAGGAATGCGACGCGCACCCGGCGTTCAAGCAGGTGCTGGCCACCGCCACACCCGACAAGCTGCAGGAGTTCACCAGCGTTGCCGGCCTGCCGGCGCGCGCCGTGCTGACCCCGTGGCTGGCGCGCTATCTCGACAGCGAGAGCCGCCTGCAACGTCGGGCCAAGGCGCGCGACTGCCTCGAAGGCTTCGACTGCCTGCAAAGCTGCGGGCTGCGCGATGGCATCGCCAGGATCGGCCAGTTCTGCATCGACCTGAAGCTGGCCCAGGCCGTGCGCGGCGATGTCGAGCGCGGCCTGTTCTTCCGGGGCAAGGGCAAGCTGCCGTTTGGCGAGGCCATCCGCCCGGTGGCTGATCTGATGCACTACCTGCTGACTGGCGAAAAGCCGAAGGATCTCGACCTCGCGATGGCGCCCGCGGCCGTCGCGGCCTAGTCCGGAGCATGGCCCGGCCGGGGCGGCAACCCGCCCTGCCGGCGCATCCTGCGCATGCAGCGCATCGCACCCACCAACTGCAGACCCAGCCAGCCATTGGCGGCGGCCAGCAACAGCCCTCCGAGCGGCGCCAGCAGTGCCGGCGCCGCCGGCAGCGCCAGCAGCACGCCATAGGCGGCCAGCAGCAGCCAGGCCTGGCGCTGCTGCCGCACGGGCGCAATGATCGCCTGCATCACGGGCACGCGCGCCCGGGGCGGCAGCAGCCGGCGCAGGTGCAACCACACCAGGAACGGCACGATCTTGCCGAGCATCGCCGTGATCGGCAGCACGCCACCGCCCACCAGCGCCAGTACCCCAATCCACCACGCCATGGCCGGCGGCAGTGCACCGGGCCATCCCAGCGCCAGCAGCGCGAGCGCTGCCGCCCCCAGCATGCTGGCGCAGGCCACCACCCAGAGCCGCCAGTGCGGATCATGGCGCCGCCGTGCGCCGAGGACCGTGGCGAGCATGCCGGCCGCGAGCAGCCCGGCCAATGCCAGCCAGACGCCGAGCGCCAGCAGCGGCCAGATCGAACCCGGACGCACGGCAATGGCTACGCTGAACGCCGCCAGCGGCAGCCAGTGCAGCCACGGCAAGGCGCGCGCCCAGGGCGGGCGCCTTGCCTGCCAGAACATCGGCAGCACCGTGGTCGACACCCCCGACACCAGCGCGCCGAGCCAGCCGCCCAGCCCCCAGGCCACGTGCAGCGACAGCACCGGCGACAGCGGCACCGTCCATATCCCGCCCAGCAACCCGGCCAGCGCGATGCCCGCCCCCACGGTCAACAGCAGCGGCGCGCCAATGCCGGCCAGCGTGCGCGTGGTGGCATCGACCCGTGCCACCCGGCGCCCGGCCAGCAGCAGCAAACCCGCCACCAGCACGAGGAAGCACGCGGCGCCCGCGGCCAGCCGGAAGCCCTGCGGCGCCCCGCCAAGAAAGCCGGCCGCGAGCCCCGCCGCCACGGTGACCCCGCACAGCGCCACGAACGGCGAGACAACGCGGCTGCCCGGCACCGGCACCCGCGCCACCACCGGCATCATCTGGAACAGTGCACCCAACATCACGGGCAGCAGCATGCCTAGCGCGAGCGCATGAACCGCCGCCAGTGTCAACGGGGCAAACCGGTGCGGCAGCCCCTCGGGAGGGCCGAATGCCAATAGCAATCCCGCCAGAACGCCGAGCCACGGCGCCGGCATCAGGCAGCCGAACACCACCGATGGCCGGGGCGCCTGTGCGTAATCGAGATTTGCGGCCTTCATTGCCCTCCGTATCGTGGCGCCGGCGTCGCCGGCTTCGGGAAACTTCCGGATTGTGGAACGCCGCGCTGCGCCACTCAAGCCCGGTGCCGTCCACCCATACCGGTCGTATTGCACTTGTCTTGATCTAGCGCAGAAATGATGGCGCGCCGGAGGCGGAGAATCGGCCCCGAGGTTGTGCCCGCCCCCTTGCGCCAACCCAACCCCATGCCAGAACCCGCTACCCCCGCCGCTACCCACGCCGATACCCGCCCTCCCCGCCACGCCGCGCCGGACGCGCCCGCGCCGATCTCCGACACCGGCCACGTTCCGGAAACGGTCCGGCTGACGCCGCCACGCTACCGCTTGTCCACGCGCATCATCCTGCTGTCGCTGGCATCGCTGCTGGTGGTGCTGACGATGATCTCGGGCACGCTCTACCTCTCCTGGAAGCTCGAAGGTGCCGGCGCCGCCATCAACGACGCCGGCAGCGTGCGGATGCGCGCCAACCGCGTCGCCATCGAACTGTCTCTGGCGGCGGCCGGCCAGCCCAACGAGCTGGCCGGGCAGATTGCCGCACTGGACGACACGCTCGCCCAATTGCACAAGGGCAACCCGGCCCGCCCGCTGTTCCTGCCCGACGAGCCCGCCATGCGGGCCCAACTCGAAGCCGTGCAGGCCGACTGGCAGCAACACCTCAAGCCGCTCGCGCTGCACGGTACGCCATCGCAATATGTCCAGGCCATGCCCGGCTTCGTGGCGCGCGCCAACCGGCTCGTGAGCCTGATCGAACAGAACAGCGCGCGCAAGACCGATCTGCTGCGCCTGTCGCAGGTCAGCCTCGCGGCCATCGCCTGCGTGGGCACCGTGGCCGTGATCTACCTGCTCTACCTCTGGATCATCCTGCCCGTGCTGCGGCTGCAGGACGGCCTGCGCCGCATGGCCGCGCGCGAGTTCTCGCTGCGGCTGCCGGTCGAGACGCGTGACGAATTCGGCACGTTGAACGCGGGCTTCAACCGCATGGCCGCCGAGCTGCAGAGCCTGTACCAGGACCTTGCCGCACGCGTCACGCAGAAGACCGCCGAACTGGCGCGCCAGAACCGCGATCTCGAATCGCTCTACGACATGGCCGCCTTCCTGAACCAGGCCGGCGACGAACAGACACTCGCCAACGGCTTTCTGGATCGTGTCACCCAGCAATTTGGCGCCGACGGCGGCACGGTGCGCATCTTCGATCCGCGCCAGGGCAAACTCCATCGCGTGGCATCGACCGGGCTGTCGACGGCACTGGCCGACCACAGCCATTGCGCCGAGATCGAGGCGTGCCACTGCGGCCGCGCCACGCACACCGGCATCGTCACGATTGCCGACCTGCGCCGCGCCACGCCGCCCGCGCCCGCCATCGGGGCGTTGTCGCCGTGCCGCCAGGAAGGCTTCCTGTCGATGGCCGCCTTCCGGCTCGACACGCTGCGCGGCCCGGTTGGCACGTTCACGCTGCACTTCCGCATTCCACGGGAGCTGCCCGCCTCGGACCGGCAACTGCTCGAAACCATGGCCCAGCACCTGGCCACGGCGCTGGAACACGTCAGGCTGTCGGCCAGCGCGCGCCAGTTGGCCGTGGTCGAGGAGCGCAACCTCGTGGCGCAGGGGCTGCACGACAGCATCGCGCAGGGACTGAACTATCTGAACCTGCAGGTCCAGTTGCTCGACGATGCCGTGGAGCGCGGCGAGGACACCGAGGTGCGCGAGATCATCCCGATGCTGCGCCACGGCGTGGAAGAGAGCTACCAGGACGTGCGCGAACTGCTGAACAACTTCCGCTCGCGGCTGACCACGGGCGACATGCGCCCCGCCATCGAGGAAACCGTGGCGCGCTTCCGCCGCCAGTGCCGTACCGAGGCCACGCTGACCATCGACGACCAGGGCCTGCCGCTGCAGCCCGAGCAGCAGTTGCAGATGCTGTTCATCCTGCAGGAGGCGCTGTCCAACGTCCGCAAGCACGCGATGGCCGAGCACGTGGCGATCACGATCGAACACGGGCGGGAATTCCGGCTCGTGGTGCAGGACGATGGCGACGGCTTCGACGCCGGCCGGCTCGAAAGCGGCGACAACGCGCACGTGGGCCTGCACATCATGCGCGAACGGGCCGCACGGCTTGGCGCCCATCTGACCATCGACGCCCGGCCGGGGCTGGGCGTGCGCATTGCGCTGACGCTGCCCCACGCCGACGACGCCGCCGCGGCGCCCCAACCGTTCCAGGAACTCGCATCATGACCATCCGCATCCTGCTGATCGACGACCACACGCTGTTCCGCTCGGGTATCCGCGCGCTGCTGCAGCGCCAGCCCGACTTCGAGATCGTCGACGAAGCCGCCGATGGCGTGGAAGGCATCAAGCGCGCCAAGCAGCACCGGCCCGACGTGATCCTGCTCGACCTGAACATGCCGGGACTGTCCGGGCTGGAGGCGCTGCAACTGCTGGTGGAGGATTTGCCCGACAGCGCGGTGGTCATGCTGACCGTGTCGGAAGAAGCCGAGGAACTGGCCACGGCGCTGCGCGGCGGTGCGCGCGGCTACCTGCTCAAGAATATCGAGACCGAGGCGCTGACCAGCGCGATCCGCCGCGCGGCAGCCGGCGAACCGGTGATCTCGGAGGCCATGACGGCCAAGCTGGTGCAGCAGTTCCGCGCCCCCAGCGCGCCGGCACCGGCCGCACGGGCCGGCGAGGCGCCGTCACTGACCGCGCGTGAACGCGAGATCGTGCATGGGCTGGTGCGGGGGGAAAGCAACAAGGAGATTGCCCGCGAACTGGGCGTGGCCGAGAGCACGGTCAAGATTCACGTGCAGAACATTCTCAAGAAGCTCAACCTCGCCAGCCGCGTGCAGGTGGCGGTCTATGCGGTCGAGCATGGCCTTGCCGCCAGCTGACCGCATCGCATTTTCGCCAGAAATCTGCCAGCCGCTCAGTAGTCCGAGCGCTGCACGCCCTGCTCGGTGCCCAGCAGCAGCACGTTGGCGCCGCGCAGCGCGAACAGGCCCACCGTCACCACGCCGGGCAGGTGGTTGATGCGCTGCTCCAGGCCCTTGGGATCTTCGATCCTGAGGCCAGCCACGTCCAGGATCACGTTGCCGTTGTCAGTCTTGTAGATGCCGCCTTCCTTGGTCATGCGCAGCCGGGGCTGGCCGCCCAGCGCCGCCAGCTGGCGCGCCACCGCCGCGCGTGCCATCGGAATCACCTCGACCGGCAGCGGGAAGTTGCCCATCACCGGCACGAGCTTGCTGCCGTCGGCGATACAGACGAAACGGTCCGCCACCGAGGCCACGATCTTCTCGCGCGTCAGCGCACCGCCACCGCCCTTGATCATGGCACCCGAGGCGTCAATCTCGTCGGCGCCGTCCACGTAGACCGGAATGCTGTCCACCTCGTTGAGGTCCAGCACCGTGAAGCCATGCTGCTGCAGGCGGCGCGTGGAAGCCTCGGAACTGGACACGGCGCCCGAAAAGCGCTCCTTGAACGCCGCCACGGCGTCGATGAAGAGATTGGCGGTGGAACCGGTACCCACGCCCAGCACGGCGCCCTCGGGCACTTCCTGCTTCACATAGTCGGCGGCGGCTTGCGCGACCTGCGCCTTGAGTTCATCCTGCGTCATGAAAACGGCCTGCGTTGGAGAAAACGCGTAGTGTAGCGGATCGCCGCGACGCACCGGTGTTTCGGGCGCCCGCCGCTTGCCGCGTCACGCCACGCCGTTACAATGGCCCGTTCCCGGGTGGATTTCCCGCCCCGCCTATCCAGACGGACACAGATCATGACCGCGCTCGAACAGCTGAAACAGTACACGACGGTGGTTGCCGATACCGGCGACTTCCAGCTGATGAAGCAGTACACGCCCCAGGATGCGACCACCAACCCGTCGCTGATCCTGAAGGCCGTGCAAAAGCCCGAATACCGCCCGCTGCTGGAGCAGGCCACGCGCGACCACCACGGCCAGGCTGGCCTCGACGCCGTGATGGACCAGTTGCTGATCGCGTTCGGCTGCGAGATCCTGGCCATCGTGCCGGGCCGCGTCTCCACCGAGGTCGACGCGCGCCTGTCGTTCGACACGCAGGCCACGGTCGCCAAGGCGCGCCACCTGATCAGCCTGTACGAGCAGCGCGGCATCGCCCGCGAGCGCGTGCTGATCAAGATCGCCTCGACCTGGGAGGGCATCAAGGCCGCCGAGATCCTGCAGCGCGACGGCATCCGCTGCAACATGACGCTGCTGTTCTCGCTCGCCCAGGCCGTGGCCTGCGCCGAGGCCGGCGCGCAACTGATCTCGCCGTTCGTCGGCCGCATCCTCGACTGGTACAAGAAACAGGCCGGTGACAACTGGGACGCCGCCGCCAACGCCGGCGACAACGACCCCGGCGTACGCTCGGTACGCCAGATCTACGATTACTACAAGAAGTTCGGCTACGCGACCGAAGTGATGGGCGCCAGCTTCCGCAGCACCGGCCAGATCCTGTCGCTGGCCGGCAGCGACCTGCTGACGATCAGCCCCGACCTGCTGGAGCAACTGGCCGCCAGCGACGCCCCGGTGGCACGCAAGCTGTCCGTCGAACAGGCCCAGGCCGCCAACATCGCCCGCATCGCAGCCGATGAAGCCGCCTTCCGCTGGCAACTCAACGAAGATGCCATGGCAACGGAAAAACTGGCCGAAGGCATCCGGCTGTTCGCGGCCGATGCGGTCAGGCTGGAAAAGCTGGTGGGGGAACTGGCGGGTTGAACGACTGCTTGCCCGCGTTGCTCCCCTCTCCCGCTATGCGGGAGAGGGGAGAAAACCATCAGTCAGGCTGATTCCCCAGCCAGCAACGCCGGCAAGCACTCTCCCGCCGCTGCCGCCAGCACGATATCGGCGGTCTCATCGAGCGCCGAGGGCTGCGGATTGACCACGATCACTTTCGCCCCGTGCTCTTTTGCCAGCCCGGGCAGCGCGGCCGCCGGATAGACCAGCCCCGACGTGCCCACCACCAGGCACACCTCGCAGTTCTGCGCCGCATGATCGGCGCGGAAGCGGGCCACGCGCGGCAGGTCTTCGCCGAACCACACCACGCCGGGACGCATCATCGCGCCGCACAGCGCGCAGTGCGGGGGATCGCCGGGGATGGGCGGCACCGTGTCGCAACGGCCGCAGGTGTCGAGCCACTTGTTGGCGAACAGGTTGCCATGCAACTCCACCACGTGCTCGCTGCCGGCCTGCTGGTGCAGGCCGTCGATGTTCTGCGTGATCAGCGTGATGGACTTGCGCCGGCCGAGTTCCGCCAGCGCATAGTGCGCGGGATTGGGCCGGGCCACCGCCACCATTTCGCGGCGGTGCTGGTACCACTGCCAGACCAGCGCGGGCTGGCGGCGGTAGGCTTCCTCGGTGGCCAGTTCCTCGGGGTCGAAGCGCGCCCAGAGGCCGGTCAGCGCATCGCGGAACGTGGGAACGCCCGACTCGGCGGAAATTCCCGCCCCGGTCAGGACGAAGATGTTCCGCGCGTCGGCGATCCATGCCCGGGCCTGCGCCAGCAGGGCGGCGTCGACGACCATGCTCAGCGCGGCAGACGGCGCTGGCGCACCGCTTCGTACAGCACCACGCCGCTGGCGACGGATACGTTCAGGCTTTCCACGCCGCCGGCCATCGGCAGCGATACGAGGTCATCGCACGTCTCGCGCGTCAGGCGGCGCATGCCCTCGCCCTCGGCGCCCATCACGATGGCCACCGGACCCTTGAAATCCACGTCGTAGAGCGACTTCTCGGTGCCGTCGTCGGTCCCGATCACCCAGATGCCGCGCTCCTGCAGTTCGCGCAGCGTGCGCGCCAGGTTGGTCACGGTGATGTAGGGCACGGTCTCGGCGGCGCCGCTGGCCACCTTGGCCACGGTCGTGTTCAGGCCCACGCTGCGGTCCTTCGGCGCGATGACCGCGTGCGCGCCGGCACCATCGGCCACGCGCAGGCAGGCGCCCAGATTATGCGGATCGGTGACGCCGTCGAGGATCAGCAGCAGCGGCGTGCCTTCGATACCGTCGAGCAGTTCGTCAAGATTGAGTGCGAGCGAGACATCCTCGGCACGCGCCACCACGCCCTGGTGGCGGTCGGTGCCGGCCATGCCGCGCAGGCGCTCGGCATCCACCGGATGGAGCGTGACGCCAAGACCCTCCGCCAGGCGGATGAAGTCCTGCATGCGTCGGTCCTTGCGGTTCGATTCGATGTAGATGTCGGACACGCTCTGCGCGTTCTGGCGCAGGCGTGCTTGCACGGCGTGAAAGCCGATCAGGAGTTTGAGTTTGGCCATGGCGCGCATTGTACCCGCCATGGCCGCTCCCAGCGGTGCCGATCAGCGCTTGCGCGGCGTCCGGGTGGTCTTGCCGGCCGGCTTGGGCGCCGCCTTCCGGGCCGTCTTCAGATGGCTCGGCTTCGGCTTGGCCGCGCGCTTGGCCGGCTTGCCGGCAGCCGTCTTCTTCGCGCCGGCCCGGCCGTGCGACGGATGCCCGACATTAGCCTCGCGCGGATTCAGCGGCGTGATCACCGCCTCGAACACAGGTTGCTCCTCGATCACACGATCGAGGGTCTCGTCGAACGATTCCTCGGGCTTGGAGGTGCCGCCAAGCAGCGCCGCCAGCTGGCGGCCCTTCTTGCGCGCCGGCACGGCATGAGCGGCCGGTACACGCGGCGGCTCGCCAGCCCCTGCGCGGCCGCGCAGCGTCTTGGCCGACGGCTCCTGCACCAGGCGGAAATCGATCTTGCGGGCGTCGAGGTCGACGCGCGAAACCTGCACGCGCACGCGGTCGGTCAGCCGGTAGCGGATGCCCGTGCGCTCGCCGCGCAGTTCGTTGCGCGCCTCGTCGTACTGGAAGTAGTCGCTGCCCAGTTCGGTCACGTGCACCAGCCCTTCCACGTACAGTTCGTCGAGCTGGACGAAGATGCCGAACGACGTCACCGCGCTGACCGTCCCGGCGTAGTCGCTGCCGAGCTTGTCGCGCATGAAATAGCATTTCAGCCATGCCTCGACATCGCGCGAGGCCTCGTCGGCGCGCCGCTCGTTGGCCGAGCAGTGCAGGCCCAGTTCGTCCCAGATCGCCTCGTTGCGGCGCGCACGCGCGGCCTGGTTCTCGGCCCGCTTCTCGGCGTCGGCGGCCTGCATGCGGCGCGCCTTGGGCGAGACGGCGGTATTGAACTCGGTGCCCGCGCCAAAGGCCGGCTGGTACTTGGTATGCGCCAGGATCGCCTTGATCGAGCGGTGCACGAGCAGATCCGGATAACGCCGGATCGGGCTCGTGAAGTGCGCGTAGGCCTCGTACGCCAGGCCGAAGTGGCCGATGTTGTCCGGGCTGTAGACCGCCTGCTGCATCGAGCGAAGCAGCATGGTCTGCAGCATTGGCGCGTCGGGGCGGGACTTGATCTTGTCCATGACCTCGGCGTAGTCCGATGCCTGCGGCTTGTCGCCGCCGCCCAGCGACAGCCCCGACGTCTTCAGGAACTCTCGCAGATTCTTGAGTTTTTCCTCGCTCGGACCCGCGTGGATGCGGTACAGCGCCGGATGCTTGAAGCGTTCGAGGAAATCGGCCGCGCAGACGTTGGCCGTCAGCATGCATTCCTCGATCAGGCGGTGGGCGTCGTTGCGCGTGCGCGGCAGGATCTGCTCGATCTTGCCCTGCGCGTTGCAGACGATGTAGGTCTCGGTGGTATCGAAATCGATCGCCCCGCGCTCGCGGCGGGCCTTGAGCAGGACCTGGAACAGTTCGTACAGGTTCTGCAGGTGCGGCACGAGGTCGGCGCGCTTGTGCGCCTCCGGACCCTTGGTGTTCGACAGGATCGACCAGACCTCGTTGTAGGTCAGGCGTGCCTTCGAGTGCATCACGGCCGGGTAGAACTGGTAGCCCTTGAGCTCGCCCTTGGCCGTGATCACGGCGTCGCAGACCATGCAGAGGCGGTCCACCTGCGGGTTCAGCGAGCACAGCCCGTTCGACAGCTTCTCGGGCAGCATCGGGATGACGCGGCGCGGGAAGTAGACCGACGTGGCGCGGTCCAGCGCATCGGCGTCGAGCGGGGTGCCCGGGCGCACGTAGTGCGAGACGTCGGCAATCGCCACGATCAGGCGCCAGCCCTTGGCGCGGCCAATCCTGACCGGCTCGCAGTAGACGGCATCGTCGAAGTCGCGGGCGTCCTCGCCGTCGATCGTGACCAGCGAGATATCGCGCAGGTCGATCCGGTGGTCGAGGTCGGCCTGGCGCACCTCGTCGGGCAGCGCCTGCGCTTCCTTGACGGCGGCCGGCGCGAACTCGTGCGGCACGCCGTACTTGCGCACCGCGATCTCGATTTCCATGCCGGGATCGTCGATGTCGCCCAGCACCTCCACCACGCGGCCCACGGGCTGCACGTAGCGATCCGGCCATTCGGTCAGCTCCACGCTGACCACCTGCCCCACGCGGGCCTTGCCCTGCGCCTTGGGCGGGATCAGGATGTCCTGGCTGATGCGCTTGTCTTCCGGCGCCACCACCAGCACGCCATTCTCGGACAGCAGCCGGCCGATCACGTAGCGGTTGGCCCGCTCGACGATCTCGACGATCTGCCCTTCCGGACGGCCACGGCGGTCGTAGCCCACCACGCGCACCTGCGCGCGGTCGTTGTGCATGGCCTTCTGCAGTTCGCGCTCGGGCAGGAAGATGTCGTCGTCGCCGTCGTCGCGGATCAGGAAGCCGAAACCGTCGCGGTGGCCCTGCACGCGGCCGGTCACGAAGTTGGGCTGGTGGGCCAGCTCGTAGCGGCCCTTGCGGTTGAGTTCGATCTGCCCGTCGCGCTCCATCGCAGCCAGGCGCTTCTGGAAGCCGTCATGCTCCTTGCGCGTGACGGCCAGGGCCTTGGCGATATCGCCAACCGACAGGGGCGACCCCGAAGTTCTCAATACGCCGAGGATTTCTTCCCGGCTAGGGATCGGATAGTTGTTTTGATTCAATTTTTCTGGAAACTATTTGACAAACGTTTTACGGTCGCTATAATGGCCGCTTCGGTTGTTTCGACACCTGCCCAGGTGGCGGAATTGGTAGACGCACTAGGTTCAGGTCCTAGCGGTGGCAACACTGTGGAGGTTCGAGTCCTCTCCTGGGCACCAAGATTTAGCGAGAAACCCGCAACGCACGTTGCGGGTTTTTTGTTTTTGCGCCGCCGAATCTTGCATACCTTCTTTCAAACCTTCTCCCGTCGTTGCCTTGTTCATCGCCCGCGACCTGAGTCTGACCTGGGTCGAGCCGTGGATGAGTGTATCAGTTTCAGTGTCGATTCCGGCATTATCTCGCCATCTTTGCAGCGCCGATCGCCGAAAATGCGGCCTTTGTGTCCCGCAACCCATCGCTTGCCAATTCGGCAGTTGACGGGACGACGATCTGTAACTACCATGGTTTCACATTGAGATTTCCACATGAGCACCAGCAGCCGGTTTGCCGTCGCCGTCCATATCCTCACGCTGCTCGCGCAGGCCGAGGGGCCGGTACCGTCGTCGATGATTGCCGGCAGCGTGGGCACCAATCCCGCACTGATCCGCCGCATGATCGGGGCGCTGACCGAGGCGGGTTTCGTGAGCACGACGATGGGCAGCACCGGCGGCGCCATGCTGGCGCGGCCAGCGGCTGATATCACGCTGCTCGACGTGTTCCGCGCCACCGAAACCACGGCGCTGATCACGCTGCACCAGAGTGCGCCGAATCCGGCCTGCATGGTGGGCCGCGAGATTACCGGTGCGCTGCAGGCCGTGGCCGACCGCGCGCAGGCCGCCATGGATGCCTCGCTCAAGGACATCACGATTGCCAGCATGCTCGGCGAAGTCGAACATGCCGCCCAGCGCCGCCAGCGCTGATTTTTTTACCCCGATGTGTAACCACATTAATTACATATCGATTGCAACCCTGAAGGAGTCATCACCATGAACATCGCGATTCTCGGCGCCACCGGCAATGCAGGCACGCGCCTGACCGACGAAGCCCTGCGCCGCGGCCATGCCGTGGCCGCCCTCGCCCGCCATGCGACGGCGCTGCCGGCCCGCCCCGGCGTGACCACGACCGATGTCGATGCCGACAATGCCCCGGCGCTGGCCGACGCGCTGCGGGGCGCCGACGTGGTCATCAGCACCGTCCGGTTCCTGCAGACCACGGCCGCGCAGATCACGGCTGCCGTCAAGGCGGCCGGCGTGAAGCGGCTGCTGGTGGTGGGCGGCGCGGGCAGCCTGTACGTGGCGCCGGGCAAGCAACTCGTCGATACGCCGGAATTTCCCGATGCCTACAAGGCCGAAGCCTCGGCAGGCCGTGACTTCCTGAACGCGCTGCGGGGCGAGTCGTCGCTGGAATGGACATTCCTGTCGCCGTCGGCACTGTTCACGCCGGGCGAGCGCACGGGCAAATTCCGGCTCGGCAACGATACGCTGCTCGCCGACGCGGACGGAAAGAGCTGGATTTCGATGGAGGACTACGCGATCGCCATGCTCGACGAGATCGAGCAACCGCAGCACGTGCGGGAGCGGTTCACGGTGGGGTACTGACCCCGGAGGGAAGCCCCCTCCGCCACGCCGGCGGAGGGGGCCGGCAGCCAGCGATCAGGCTGCCGAGTCGTCGTCCAGCAGGCTGGCGCGCTTGCCGCGCTTGAGCCAGGCGGCGAGATTGTGCGGGCGCAGCGTGTCGTATTCCTCGAACGGCTGATGAATCCAGGGGTTCGACGGCAAAAACGTCACGTGGTAGTCGGGCTCCACCTTCGAGCACGCCTTGTACCAGAGCACGGCCGAGCGGACATCGGTCACCGCCGGATAACGCTCCTTCAGGTGACGGCCCACGCGCTCCAGCGTCACGCCGGAATCGACCAGGTCATCCACCAGCAGGATGCGCCCGGCCAGGTCGCCGCGCGTCATCGTGATGTACTGGGCGATGTCGAGCGTGCCCTGCTGCGTGCCAGCGGCCTCGCGGTACGAACTGGTCGCCAGGATGGCCAGCGGCACATCGAAGATGCGCGACATCTGGTCGCCCACGCGCAGGCCGCCACGGGCCAGGCACAGGATCTGGTCGAACTTCCAGCCCGATTCGTGCACGTTCAGCGCCAGGCGGGCGATCAGTCGGTGGTAGTCATCCCACGAGACCCACAGGTTCTCGTCGTCATTGGTTGGCAGGTTCATGGCAGTTTTCTTAAATCAGCGGCTTCGTTGGCCGGTGGATAATGCATCGGCCCGCTTGTCGCGGGCCGATTGTCTTGCGCGAGGCCGCGGCGCGTGTCGCGCCACGGCTTCGCCACTGCGGGTTGGGGGGGCTCAGGCCACCTGGTACGGATGACGCAGCAGGATGGTTTCGTCGCGGTCCGGGCCGGTCGAGATCATGTCGATCGGAATCCCGACCACTTCCTCGATGCGCTTCAGGTAAGCACGCGCCTGTTCCGGCAGCGCCTCCCACGTCTTCACGCCGAAGGTCGACTCGTTCCAGCCCGGGAATTCCTCGTACACCGGCTGGCACGCGGCCACGGCATCGGAGCCGCGCGGCAGGATGTCGACCTGCTTGCCGTCGAGCATGTAGCCCACGCACAGATTCAGGGTTTCCAGGCCGTCGAGCACGTCGAGCTTCGTCATGCACAGGCCCGACACGCCATTGATCTGCACCGAGCGCTTCAGCGCGGCGGCGTCGAGCCAGCCCGTGCGGCGCGGACGGCCGGTCACCGAGCCGAATTCCTTGCCGACGTTGGCCAGGCGCACGCCCACGGCGTCCTGGCGGGCCGGGTTGTCGTTGTCGTACAGCTCGCTCGGGAACGGGCCGGCACCCACGCGGGTGCAGTAGGCCTTCGTGATGCCGAGGATGTAGTTCAGGCGGCCCGGACCCACGCCGGCACCCGCCGCGGCCGCACCGGCCACGCAGTTGCTCGACGTCACGTACGGATACGTGCCGTGGTCGACGTCCAGCAGCGTGCCCTGCGCGCCTTCGAACATCAGGTTGCCGCCGGCGGCGTTCACCGCGTACAGCTCGGCCGAGACATCGGCGACCATCGGCTTGAGGCGCGGCGCGTAGGCCAGCATCTCGTCGAGGATCTGCTGGTAGTCCACCGCTTCGGCGCCCAGATACTGGGTCAGCATGAAGTTATGGAATTCCACGTTCTCGCGCAGGCGCTCGGCGAAGTGTTCCGGGTTGAACAGGTCCTGCACGCGCAGCGCGCGGCGGGCCACCTTGTCTTCGTAGGCGGGGCCGATGCCACGGCCCGTGGTGCCGATCTTGGCGGCGCCACGGCGGGCTTCACGGGCCTTGTCGATGGCCACGTGGTACGGCAGGATCAGCGTCGTGGCCTCGGAAATGCGCAGGCGGTTCTGCACCTGCAGGCCGGCGCTTTCCAGTTCCTCGATCTCGCGGAACAGTGCCTCGGGCGACAGGACCACACCGTTGCCGATGTAGCAGACCGTGCTGGCGCGCATGATGCCCGAGGGAATCAGGCGCAGGATGGTCTTCTTGCCGCCGATGATGAGCGTATGGCCAGCGTTGTGGCCGCCCTGGAACCGCACCACGCCCTTTGCCTGGTCGGTAAGCCAATCGACGATTTTTCCCTTGCCTTCGTCACCCCACTGGGTTCCGATCACGACGACATTGCGTCCCTGGCTTACTGCGGATGCGGACATGTTGAATTGGTCAGAAGGTTAAAAACGTATTCTACTCTCGTTGCCAGACGGTTCCCGGTTTTCGGGCACCCCTCTGACGGACGTTTGCCGTCCTTTCCGGGCGATAAAAGGCCGCCACGGGCAGCAAACGTCATTTGAGAGCGCGGAAATGGACCGGCAAGACCTGCCGGCCCCGGAAAATTCAGCGGGGCACCACCACCCAGCCGTTGCCCTGGCGCTGCAGCTGGCGGTCGCAGTTGAACTCGTCGAGTTCGTGCGTGTGGCCCGGCAGCGACTGGATCACGATCTCGCCGTCCGCGCGCAGCGCGGCGATGGCGGCGCGCAATGCCGGATCGGCATCCCACGGCGCGAAGATGGCCAGCGCACGAACTTCCACCGGCGACAGCGCCGCCACCTCGCGCAGGTCGAGCGAGAATCCAGTCGCCGGACGCGCACGGCCGAACGCCTCGCCCACCTTGTCGTAGCGGCCGCCACGGGCCACGTAGTTAGGCAGGCCGGACACGTAGGCGGTGAACATCACGCCGCTGTGGTAGTGGTAGCCGCGCAGGTCGGCCAGGTCGATATTGACGCTCGCGCCCTGCACCTGGACGGCCAGCGCCGCCAGTTCGTCAAGCGCGCGGCCGATGGCCGGGCTTGCCGGCAGCGTGGCGCGGGCGCGCTCGATCACCTCGATGCCACCATACAGCGTCGGCAGCGCCAGCAGCGCGTCGCGCTCGGTATCAGGCAGGCCCTGGGTCAGTTCGCGCAATGCCGCCACGTCCTTGGTTTCCAGCGCGGCGAACATCGCGTCCTCGATCTGGCGAACCGACGGTAGCGCGGCCAGCAGCGCCTCCAGAATGCCCGCGTGGCACAGGTCCAGGCGGATATCGGACAGTCCGGCGGCCTGCAGCGCGGCCAGCATCAGTTCCTGGATTTCGACGTCGGCTTCCAGGCCGGCATGACCGTAGATTTCGGCACCGATCTGGATCGGCTCGCGCGTGGCATGGAAACCGGCCGGGCGCGCGTGCAGCACGTTGCCGGCGTAGCACAGGCGCGTCACGCCGGGGCGGTTCAGCAGGTGGGCATCGATCCGCGCCACCTGCGGCGTGATGTCGGCACGCAGGCCCATGGTGCGGCCTGACAGCTGGTCCACCAGCTTCAGCGTGCGCAGGTCCAGATCGTGGCCGGTACCCGTCAGCAGCGACTCCAGATATTCGAGCATCGGGGGCATGACCAGCTCGTAGCCGTAGGTGCGGAACAGGTCGAGCATGCGGCGGCGCAGTTCTTCGATCTTGCGCGCTTCCGACGGCAGCACGTCGGCGATGTTTTCAGGCAGGAGCCAGCGGTTGGACATGGGGGTCTCTTATATCAAAAACGTGGCCGGCGGGCAGCGCGCCCTCCAGCCGGACAAAACCCCGGCCGGACCGGGGTTCTGTCGCATATTGCCTAACCGGGCACGCCTGGCACCCGGGGCGCGGTGTACGCGCTACTTCTTGCCGGCCGGGGCTGCCGGCGCGGCGTTGCCGCCCGCCGAACGCATGTAGCGGAAGAAGTCGGAGTTCGGCTCCAGCACCATCACGTTGCCCTTGTCGCGGAACGTGGTCCGGTAGGCTTCCATGCTGCGCCAGAACTGGGCGAAGTTCGGGTCCTTGCCGAAGGCGTCGGCGTAGAGCTGAGAGGCCTTGGCGTCGCCCTCGCCCTTCACCACCTGCGCGTCGCGGTAGGCCTCGGCCAATACCACTTCGCGCTGGCGATCGGCATCCGCCCGGATTTTCTCACCTTCCGCGGCGCCCGTCGAACGCAGTTCGTTGGCCACGCGCTTGCGCTCGGCCTCCATGCGGCGATAGACCGACTCGCTGATCGCCGGCAGCAGGTCCACGCGCTTCAAACGTACGTCCAGGATCTCGACACCCACCGACTGCGCATACTCCGCCATGCCGGAGCGGATGTTCTGCATGACCTTGTCACGCTCGCCGGCCACCACGTCGGTCACCGTGCGCTTGCCGAACTCCTCGCGGGCCACGGCGTCGATACGCTGCGTCATGCGGTCCTGCGCGCCACGGACGTTGCCGCCAAAGGCCACGAAGAACTTGCGCGGATCGGTGATGCGCCACTTCACGAACCAGTCCACGACCATCGACTTCTTCTCGGCGGTCAGGAAACGCTCGTTGGCGGCCACGTCGATCGTCTGCAGGCGGCGATCCATGAACACCACGTTCTGCAGCGGCGGCGGCAGCTTGAAATGCAGGCCCGGCTCGCGCACGACCTGCTTGATCTCGCCGAACGCGAATACGACGGCGTACTGGCGCTGGTCCACGACGAACAGCATCGACGAGGCGATGGCCAGCAGGATGAACAGCCCAATGGCGAAGGAAATCAGTCGGTTCATGACGGTCTCCTCAGCGTACTTCGCGGTCGCGGCTACGCATCGCTTCACGCGAGCGGATATCCGTCGTGCCCGCATCGGGAACGGCCGGCGCGTTCGTGCCCGGCGCCGCGGCGGGCGCCGTGGACGACTGCACGTGCGACATCAGCTTGTCGAGCGGCAGGTAGAGCAGGTTGTTGCCGCCCTTCGCGTCCACAAGGATCTTGTTCGAGTTGCTGTAGATCTGCTGCATGGTTTCCAGATAGATACGGTCGCGCGTGACCTGCGGGGCCTTCGCGTACTCGGTCTGCACCGAGCGGAAGCGCGACGCATCACCTTCGGCCTGCGCCACCACGCGGGCGCGGTAGGCTTCCGATTCTTCCTTCAGGCGTGCCGCCGTACCCTTGGCGCGCGGCAGGATGTCGTTGGCGTAGGCCTGCCCTTCGCTGATCGCGCGCTCGCGGTCCTGGCTGGCCTTGTTCAC
Source organism: Cupriavidus agavae (assembly GCF_004217045.1). Taxonomy (GTDB): domain Bacteria; phylum Pseudomonadota; class Gammaproteobacteria; order Burkholderiales; family Burkholderiaceae; genus Cupriavidus; species Cupriavidus agavae. The sequence goes on along the minus strand of NZ_SGXM01000001.1, from coordinate 911,375 downwards.
GTCATCGAATGCGGCCTGCACCTGCTCGGGCGGCTGCACGCTCTGGACGTTGACCGAAATCACGCGGATGCCAGTCTTGTAGGCCGACAGGATCGACTGGATCGACTTGGCCAGCCCCTGGGCGATCTGCTCGCGGTTCTCGTAGAGCACCGCATCCATCTTGTTGCGGCCCACGATCTCGCGCACCGACGTCTCGGCGGCCTGCGTGACGAGTTCCTCGTCGCCACCCCGGTCGGTCTTGTTGAAGAACAGGTATTCGCTCGCGTCCTGGATGTCGTACTGCACCGTGAAGCGGACGTCGATGATGTTCTCGTCCTGCGTGAGCATCGACGAGTCCTTCAGGTTGCTGTCCTTGATCGACGTCGAACGGCCGACCTCCACCGAACGCACCGCCGACAGGTTCACGATCTCGGCCGACTGGATCGGCCACGGGGCCCGCCAGTTGATACCGGGGCCGGTCGAGTACTTGAACTTGCCGAACTGCAGGATCACGGCGGTCTGGCCTTCCTGCACCATGAAGAAGCCGCTGGCCAGCCAGATACCGACCACGGCCGCCACGATCACGCCGATGCCGACGTTCGTGCCCTTGCCCGGCGGGCGCGAGCCAAAGCCGTTGCCGTTGTTGTTCTGGCCACCGCCGCCGTTGTCCTTGCGGCCCAGCAGGCCACTCAGCCGGCGGTTGAAGTCGCGCCAGAGTTCGTCGAGGTCGGGCGGGCCGTCCTGCGGACGCTGGTTTTGCTTGCGGCCTTTGTCCTTGTCATCATCGTCCTGTCCATCACGGCCCCAGCGGGGATCATTCAACGAGAAGATGGCGCGCAGGCGAGGCCAGCGCGCAGACCGCGCGGAGCGGCCGGCTGGCACGAGGTGCGAGTCAGGATTCCGAGGGAACAGGGGCATGTAGAGCACGGGTCCGGGAAAGTTTGGAACAGGGGGATTCTAGCAGCCATCTTGATCACTTTTGCTCAAAATCCCCAATCAGGCGCCGAATGTCAGCCGATTGTCATCCGATTTACGGGCAACGGCGGTCAGTGCGGGGCATTGGGCCCGTCGGCGGCATCGTTTTGCGCGTCTTCCGGGTCCACCGGCCCGTCGTCATCGCCGAAGTCGTCCGGACCGGCGGGAATGCCATCGAGCCGGGGGTCGTACGGGGCCGGATCGGCAGGCCGCGACGCCAGCCACTGGGCCAGTTCCACGATCGACTCGCGCAACGCGTCCAGGCCCAGGCCGTCACGGGCCGACAGGAACACGCGGACTGGCACGCCGTCCTCGTTGCGTTCCACGCGCGGACCCTGCTCCAGCAGTTCGGGCGCCGCATCGATCTTGTTCATGACGACGATCTGCGGAATGTCCGAGGCATTGATTTCGGCCAGCACGCGGTTGACCTGCTCGATCTGCTCGTGCCGTACCGGACTGGAGGCATCGACCACGTGCAGCAGCACGTCGGCATGCACCGTCTCGTCCAGCGTGGCGCGGAATGCCGCCACCAGCTGCGTGGGGAGGTCGCGGATGAAGCCGACCGTGTCCGACAGCACCACGTTGCCGAACCCGTCCAGGAACAGGCGGCGGGAGGTGGTGTCGAGCGTTGCAAACAGTTGATCTGCCGCATACGCCCGTGCTTTCGTCATCGCGTTGAACAGCGTCGACTTGCCCGCATTGGTATAGCCCACCAGCGAGATGCTCAGCGTGTCGTTGCGCGCCCGGGCGCGCCGCTGCGTATGGTGCTGGCGCTGCAGGCGCGCCAGGTCGGTCTTGAGCCGTTTGGCACGTTCGTCGAGCATCCGGCGGTCAAGTTCGAGCTGACGCTCGCCCGGGCCGCCGCGCATGCCGATACCGCCCTTCTGCCGCTCCAGGTGGCTCCAGGCGCGGACCAGCCGCGACGCCTGGTATTGCACCTGGGCCAGTTCGACCTGCACCTTGCCGACGTGGCTCTGGGCGCGCTGGCCGAAAATGTCGAGGATCAGGCCGGTGCGGTCGATCACGTGCCGACTCAGGAACCGTTCGAGATTGCGCTGCTGCGCCGGGCTCAGTGCGTGGTTGAACACCACGATGTCGGCGTCCAGCGCGTCCGCCGCTTCCTTGAGTTCCTCGGCCTTGCCCGAGCCGATGAACAGCGCCGGATCGGGCCGCGAGCGCTTGCCGGTCAGCGTGTGCACCGGCATGGAGCCAGCCGTCGTGGTCAGCAGCGCCAGTTCGGACAGGCTCTCCTGGAAGTCGTGCTTGCCGAAATCCACGCCGACGAGGATGGCGCGCGATGGCTCGGTCTGGGAGGTAGCTCTATGTTGCAAGCGGATGGACGCGTAGCGCCGGAAAATTCGGTTGTAAAGACAATGACTGACCAGACTCCGGCAGGCTGCCTCGCCCGGCCGGCTCGATGCCGAGGGCTGGATGCGGGTTCAGACGGGAGTTGGGGAAGGCTGCGGCCCGGACGCGGAGGCCAGGTTGGCCAGGACGGCCGGACAGCAAGGACGGGAACAGGCAGTGCAACGGCCGCATGCGGATGCCGCGGCCGTCCGGACACGAGGACAGATCAGTTCTCGGTCGAATCATCCACGCGGAAGTTGACGGCGCGTGCCGGCACGACGGTGGAAATCGCATGCTTGTAGACCATCTGGGTCACGGTGTTGCGCAGCAGGACGACGTACTGGTCAAACGACTCGATATTGCCTTGCAGCTTGATGCCATTGACGAGATAGATGGAAACCGGCACGTGCTCTTTGCGCAGCGCGTTCAGGAACGGGTCTTGTAGCAATTGCCCTTTGTTGCTCATGGCACACTCCAAAATTATAGATTTAGTGATGGATCATGGGGACGAAAGTCCCCGGTTCAAGTCTGTTGGCGCAAAAACGCGCCAGAAAAAAGATCAAAAACGGTACCAATCTGGCATCAACGCACAGGGCTCCCCCTGCTACCGTGAATTTAGCCGCAGTTCCAAACGAACGCAAACGAAAACTTGGCCGAGGGCACGGCACCCTCCAGACTCAATCCTTCGAGTCGGCGTACGGGTTTTTGTTCGATCTGAATTCGATCCGCAGCGGCGTACCCTTGAGCTTGAACGCCGTCCGGAAGCGGTTTTCCAGGTAGCGCTTGTACGTGTCCGTCACGTTCTGCAGACCATTGCCATGGATCACGACGATCGGCGGGTTCGAGCCGCCCTGGTGCGCATAGCGCAGCTTCGGACGCGACACCCCGGCGCGCTTGGGCTGCTGGAACTCCACGGCCTCCTGCAGCACGCGCGTCAGTTGCGGCGTCGGCAGCTTGATCATTGCCGCCGCGTAGGCGTCGTCCACCGAGCGCAGCAACGCGCCGATGCCGGTACGCTCCTTCGCCGACACGTAGTGCACGTTGGCAAAGCTCAGGAACTGCAGCTTGCGCTCCAGATCGTGCTTCACGCGGTCGCGCGCGTGGCCGTCCAGCCCGTCCCACTTGTTCACGCCCACCACCAGCGCCCGGCCCGATTCCACGATGAACCCGGCGATATGGGCATCCTGCTCGGAAATGTCCTGCTGGGCATCGAGCAGCAGCACCACCACGTTGGCGTCTGCGATCGACTGCAGCGTCTTGACCACCGAGAACTTCTCGATCGCCTCGAACACCTTGCCGCGCTTGCGCAGGCCGGCCGTATCGATCAGCGTGTACGGCTTGCCGCCCCGCTCGAACTCCACGTAGATGGCGTCGCGCGTCGTGCCGGGCATGTCGAACGCGATCACGCGTTCTTCGCCGATCAGCGTATTGACCAGCGTCGACTTGCCGACGTTCGGGCGGCCCACGATGGCGATCTTGGTGCCGCGTTGATTGCCGTCGTCCTGCTCGGCCAGTTCCGGGCGCTCCTGCACCGCCAGTTCCAGCGCCTCATCGACGAGTTCCCGGACGCCGTCGCCGTGCGAGGACGAGATCGCATACGGATCGCCCATGCCCAACTCGTAGAAATCCGCGGCCACCGAGGTGTACTTCATGCCCTCGGCCTTGTTGATGGCCAGCATGATGCGGCGGCCCGTCTTGCGCAGGTAGTCGGCGATCACGCGGTCCTGCGGCGCCAGGCCCAGCCGGCCGTCCACGAGGAAGATCACGACATCGGCCTCTACCACGGCCTGGCGCGTCTGCTTGGCCATCTCGGCCACGATGCCATCCTTGGCCACCGGCTCGAAACCGCCGGTATCGATCGCAATGAATGGACGATCGCCGATGCGGCCCTCACCGTAGTGGCGGTCGCGCGTCAGGCCCGGCAGGTCGGCGACGAGGGCGTCGCGCGAGCGGGTCATGCGGTTGAATAGCGTCGACTTGCCCACATTCGGGCGGCCGACGATTGCAATAACTGGTTTCATGCGATAAACGGAAACAGGGGGCGGCGTTCGAGCGCCGTCCCCCAGTCAATTCCGGAGTCATGTTGATCCGACAACCACCGTGCCACCCTGGCACGACTGGCCGCTTTTCCTGTCAAGCGGATGCGGGGCATCTGCCCCAATCCGCTTTTTTGTTGGCACGACCAGGGATCATGCTACCGGATTGGTGCCGTCCGTGCGACAGGGGCACGGACGGACTTGTGTACGCTGGCAATCAGTTCGGCACGAAACCGAACACGTCGCCATCGCGCGTCTGCACCACCAGCGTCTGCCCGGCAACGACCGGGGCCGCGGTGACCGCGCTGCCGTCCGTCTTCATGCGCGCCAGGACCTTGCCGTCCTCGCGCGAAAGGAAGTGGACATAACCTTCGTAGTCGCCCACCACCACCGAGCGGCCGAGCGTGGTCGGCGCGCCCAGGCTGCGGTAGCGCAGGTCGGTATTCTTCCAGCGTTCGTTGCCGTTCTGGCGGTCCAAGCCGAACACCGTCGACGATTCATCGCTGGCGAACAGCGACGTCTCATCCTGCGCCAGCCCGGCCGGCGACGAGAAATCCTTGCCCCACTGCGGCTGGCCGTTGGCCAGTTCCAGGCACGCCACGCGGCCCTGGAAAGTCGTGGCGCACACCTGGCGGCCGTAGACGGCCGGCATGCCGGTCACGTCGTTCAGGCGCTCGATCTCCGACACGCCCTTCGGATACGACACCGTGCTTTCCCAGCGCAGCACGCCGTTGCCCGGCGCGAGCACGCCAAGCTTGCCGCCCGGGAAGCCGGTGACGATGCCGTCGCCCGCGAACACCATGCCCATGGCGGCGCGCAGGTTCAGCGGCGACTGCGAGCGCTGGTAGATCCAGCGGCGCTCGCCCGTACCGGCGTCGAGGCCGATCAGGCGGGTGTCAGTGGTACGCACGATCACCAGGCCGTTGCCGACCAACGGCGCCGACAGGACTTCGCCATTGACCTGCTTCTTCCAGATCTGCTTGCCGCTCTTGTCGAACGCGTAGATCGCGCCCTTCTCGCCCGCCACGGCCGTGGTCTGCCCATCCGATCCCGGACCGGAAGTCAGGTCGATATCGGTCTTCGCCTTCCACAGCGTCTGGCCGCTGGTGGCGTCGATGGCCATCACGGCACCGCTCTTGCCCGACACGTACACCACGTTGCCGGCCGCCACGGGCGCCATCACGTACGGGCCGCTCTTGCCCACGTCGGCCTTCCACGCCTGCTTGACCGAGAGCGTGGCCGAGATCGGCTTGAGTTCCGTGGGCGGGTGCTTGTTTTCCTTGCCGAACAGCGAGCAGCCCGCCAGCAGGGCCAGGCACGCGCCGGCCACGAGAGTGCGGGAAGCGGCTGTACGAAGCAATGACGTCATAGGATGCGATCCTGAATTTTTGAAAGATGTCCGCAGTCGGCAGCCGGCGCTCACGCGGCGCCCAGCGCGTCCAGCTTGAACTGGATGATCTGGCGCATGCCGGCTTCCGAGGCGCCCAGCTTCTCCAGCGCATGGCGATAGGCGGTACGCGCTTCGTCGCGCTTGTCCTGGGCGGCCAGCAGGTCGCCACGGCGGTCGGCGAACAGGGCCGCGTACTGGGCCGGCTCGTCCTTCAGCAGTGCCAGGCCCTGGTCATAGGCCTTCTCGTCGAGCAGCACGCCGGCCAGGCGCACGCGCGCCAGCGGGGCGTAATCCTCGCCGCCATGGTCGATCGCCCACTGCAGCTGGGTCTTCGCCCCGGCCAGGTCGCCCGCGTCGTACAGCACCTTGGCTGCGGTCAGCGCGCTCATCGGGCCATAGGCGGTGCCGCCAAACTTGCTTTCCAGGTCGGTCGCGGCGCGCTTGACACGGTCGGCGTCGCGCGCCTCGGCCGCCTTGGTCACCTGCTCGTAGAGCAGCCCGGCGTCGCGGGCCTGCGTGCGCTGCCAGTAATTCCAGCCAGCCCAGGCCGCGAAGGCGAACAGCCCCACGATCAACGCCCACGTTACCGCGTTGCCGTATTGCTTCCACCAGGCCTTGAGGGTCTCAAGCTGTTCCTGTTCTTCCAGATCGTAAGCCATGTCGAGTCAGTTACCCGCATCGGTTGATATTGACGCGGCCGCTTTCCATCCGGTCAGCGGCCGCGGTGCAAGGTGCAACGACAGTGTTACTGTTCGTCGTCCTCGAGTTCTTCCTCGGCCTCGATGGCGTCAACCATCGCGCCGATGACGAATTCGACCAGTTCCCCGGCCGGAACACTGGTCTGCGGGCCGCCCTCGGCCGCGTTGCCGCTGCGCAGCTGCTTGACCTGCGCGGTGCCGGCGGCGGTTTCATCCTCGCCAATGATAACGGCAAAGGCAGCGCCACTTCCGTCCGCGCGCTTCATCTGCGACTTGAAGCTGCCGCTCTTGCCGTCCGGCGTGGCATGCATCACCACGTTGAGGCCGGCGTCGCGCAGGCGTTCGGCGGCGATCATCGACTGCAGCGCGGCAGCCTCGCCCTGGTGCACCATGTAGACGTCGCAGCCAGCGGCTTCGGGCTGGAGCTTCTCTTCGCGCAGCAGCTCGATGATCCGCTCGATACCCATGGCCCAGCCGCAGGCCGGGGCCGGCTTGCCGCCCATCTGCTGGATCAGCGGATCGTAGCGCCCGCCGCCGGCGATGGTGCCCTGCGCGCCGAGCTTGTCCGTGATCCACTCGAACACGGTCAGGTTGTAGTAATCAAGGCCGCGCACCAGGCGCGGATTGATCTTGAACGGGATGTTGTTGGCCTTGAGGATGCGCTGCACGCCCTCGAAGTGGGCCAGCGATTCCTCGCCCAGGAAATCGATCAGCTTCGGCGCGTTGGCCGCCATCTCCTGCAGCGCCGGATTCTTCGTGTCCAGCACGCGCAGCGGATTGGTGTACAGGCGGCGCTTGCTGTCCTCGTCGAGGATGTCCTGGAAGCCTTCCAGATACTTGATCAGTTCCTCGCGGTGCGCGGCGCGCTCGTGCGCCTGGCCCAGCGAGTTCAGTTCGAGGCGGACCCCGACCAGCCCGAGGTCATCCCACAGGCGCTGGCACATCAGGATGATCTCGGCGTCGACATCGGGCCCCGCAAAGCCCAGCGCCTCGGCGCCCAGCTGGTGGAACTGGCGATAGCGGCCACGCTGCGGGCGCTCGTGCCGGAACATCGGGCCCGTGTACCAGAGGCGCTTCGGGCCGTCGTACAGCAGGTTGTGCTCGATCGTCGACCGCACCGCGGCGGCCGTGCCTTCCGGGCGCAACGTCAGATTTTCGCCATTCAGCGCGTCGGTGAAGGAATACATTTCCTTCTCGACGATATCGGTCACCTCGCCGATCCCACGCACGAACAGCTGCGTATGCTCGACGATCGGCGTGCGGATCTGCTGGTAGCCGTAGGCGCGCAGCATGCTGCGCGCGGCATCCTCGAACATTTCCCACAGCGGGGCGTCGGCGGGCAGCATGTCGTTCATGCCCTTCACGCCCTGCAGTGCCTTGGCGGCCTTCGTCTTGTCTTCGCTCATGTCTTCTTCGTTATCGGCAGCCCGCCGGCGCTTCCGCGCTCAGGCTGCGGCTTCCTGAGTTGCCTGTTTCTTCGCGCCCGGGCCGTAGTGCGAGCGGACGTACTCGTCCACGATCGCCTGGAACTCCTGGGCAATGTTCTCGCCGCGCAGCGTGCGGACCTTGACGCCATCGACAAACACCGGTGCGGCCGGGGACTCTCCCGAACCCGGCAGCGAGATGCCGATGTTGGCATGCTTGCTCTCGCCCGGACCGTTGACGATGCAGCCCATCACGGCCACGTCCATTTCCTCGACACCCGGAAACTCGTTCTTCCAGACCGGCATCTGCTCGCGCAGGTAACCCTGGATGCTGGCGGCCAGTTCCTGGAACGTCGTGCTCGTCGTGCGGCCGCAGCCGGGGCATGCAATGACCATCGGCGTGAAGTTGCGCAGGCCCATCGTCTGCAGGATTTCCTGGCCGACGTAGACCTCCTTCTCGCGCGCGGCGCCCGGCTCGGGCGTCAGCGAAATCCGGATCGTGTCGCCGATGCCTTCCTGCAGCAGCACCGACAGCGCCGCCGTCGAGGCCACGATGCCCTTGCTGCCCATGCCAGCCTCGGTCAGCCCGAGGTGCAGCGCGTAGTCGCAGCGGCGGCCCAGTTCGCGGTACACGGCGATCAGTTCCTGCACCTGCGACACCTTGCACGACAGGATGATCTGGTCGCCCGGCAGGCCGATTTCCTCGGCCTTCCGTGCCGATTCGATCGCCGACGTGATCAGCGCCTCGACCATCACGCTCTGCGCCGGCCACGGCTGCGCACGGGCGGCGTTCTCGTCCATCACGCGCGCCAGCAGGTCCTGGTCCAGGCTGCCCCAGTTCACGCCGATCCGTACCGGCTTGTTGTAGCGGCAGGCCAGTTCGATCATTTCGGCGAACTGCTTGTCGCGCTTGGCGCCCTTGCCCACGTTGCCAGGGTTGATCCGGTACTTCGACAGCGCCTGCGCGCATTCCGGGTAGTCGTGCAGCAGCGTGTGGCCGTTGTAGTGGAAATCGCCCACCAGCGGCGTATTGACGCCCATGCGGTCGAGCTGTTCGCGGATCGACGGCACGGCGGCCGCGGCTTCCGGCGTGTTCACCGTGATCCGGACGATCTCCGAGCCGGCGCGCGCCAGTTCCTTGATCTGGATCGCGGTGCCGATGGCGTCGACCGTATCCGTATTGGTCATCGACTGCACGCGCACCGGTGCACCGCCGCCGATCGTCACGATATTGTCGCCCCAGACAATGCTGGCCTGGCGCGAATTGCGGCGCGGCATCGATCCCGGCATCACCGGTTGGGTAGCGTTCTGGTTCATTGCATTACCACCTTCATCTGGCATGGCTCGTTGCGCCCCCGGACCGCATCACTGCAGGGTCAGGCGCGCCACATTGTTCCGATTGGCGGCCTGGACGTCCACCGGCGCGCCATTGTGCGCCATCGACTCCACGCCCTTCACATTTCCGATAACGACCTTGTAGGGACCGCCCGCGCCGCTGCCGGCCACGGTCTCGCCCGCCTTGCCGGTGCCGCCGAGGATCACCTTGCCCGAGCGGTCGCGCACCTCGTACCAGGAATCGGCCGAGAAACGGATCTGCACGGCGCCAGTGCCCGGCGCAGCGGCGGGCACATTGGCAGCCGGAGCTGCGGCGGACTGCGACGCCGCCGCTTGCGGCGCCGGTGCCAGCGCACCGCCCGTTGCCAGCGGCATGCCCGACGAGGTCGTCGGCACGGCCGGCAGCGCGGTCGTCGACTTGGCCGGGGTCTCCACGGCCGAGGCCGATTCGGACGGTGCCGGCGAGTGGTCACCGACCATCACGGGCGGCAGCGCGGCCGTGACCGTGCCGTCGCCATTGTTCTGCTGGGTCGCCGCATCCTCGGCCGGGGCCGTTGCCGGGGCTTCCGCCGCGGCGGTCGTGCGCGCGTCGAGCCAGGCCTTGACGTGGTCGTAGCCAAAATAGCCGCCGAACACCACCAGCGCCACCACGCACAGCAGCCACAGCCAGCGTCCGCCCGCGCCGCCGGCCTTCTTGCCAAAGCGGTTGCGGTCGTCGAATGCCTGGTTCAGCGCGCCCTCGTGGCGACGCGTGATACCGGTCACCGGGGTCGCCTGCGCCTGGGCGTGGTAACGGCCCAGCAGCGCATCGATGTCGATCTGTAGCGTCCGCGCATAGGCGCGCATCACGCCCTTGGCGAATGTCACGTCCGTCAGGCTCGACACATCGCCTGACTCGATCGCCCGGAGCTTGCCCGGCGCCACCTTCAGGCGCGCGCCCACATCCTCGATCGACAGCCGCTGGGCCTCGCGGCCTTCCTTCAGTTGCGCCCCGATTTCGCGGGCCACGGCCTCGCGGTCGGAGTCTGTCGCGCCGCCGCCGATGCTGCGGGCCGTCGTGGCCTGGCTGTCGGCGCGCTCTTGTTCATTCATCCCAAGCTCCTCTCTCGTATGCGGTCAGCTCGCGCGAATCGGGGAAGCGGCTGCGCAGTTCGGCAATCAGCTTGCCCTGCGCCTGGCCATCGCCCTGCCGCCGCGCAATGCGCGCGCCAAGCCAGAGCGACTGCGCGTTGACGTAGCGGCTGCCATTGACGCGGCTGATGTATTCGCCGGCCTGTGCCATGTCCCCGCGCCGGAAATTCAGCTGCGCGAGGTTCATGAGCACTGACGGATCGTTGCGGTCATATCCGTAGGCCGCCTGCAGGTTTTTTTCGGCCGAGGCCAGGTCGCCGCTGCGCATTTCGCACGAGCCCAGCGTCGTCAGCGGCTTGACCGGCCCGTTGGGCGACGGCGCCTGCACGGCCCGCTGCAGCGTGGACCGGGCATCGGCGAAGCGGTTGGCCTGGCACAGGAACAGGCCGTAGTTGTTCAGCAGGTCGGCATCGTTGCCGCGCATGTTCAGCGCGGTACGGAAGCTGTCCTCGGCCAGCGCGTTCTCGCCCATGCCCATGTAGATCAGGGCGCGCACGTGGTAGGCATCGACATTGGAGGGATCGGCCGCGATGGCCCGCTTCACCTCGTCGAGCGCCACCGCGTACTGGCGCGCCTCAAGGTATTGCGTGGCCAGGCGCAGCCGGATGCCGGAGCGCTTGTCCGCTGCAGTCTGGTCGGAGGCGGTCTTGAGATCCTGTGTGGGCCCCTGGGGCAGCGTACAGGCGGACAGCATCAACAGCCCTGACAGGGCGGCGACAAGCAGACGGATCATGCAGGACGAGCCTCCCGAGCTGTGCCGGATGACACCGGCACCAGTGGCGTGATCTTGCCGAACTTGCCGCGCTCGGCCAGGCGGGTGCGATCCATGACCTCGCCTGCCAACTGGCCGCAGGCGGCGTCGATATCGTCGCCGCGGGTCTTGCGGATCGTGGTGACATAGCCCGCGTCCAGCAGCACCTGGGCGAAGCGGCGGATCTGCTCGTTGTTCGAGCGCTTCAGCCCCGATTCCGGGAACGGGTTGAACGGGATCAGGTTGAACTTGCACGGCACGTCGGCCACAAGCTTCAGCAGTTCCCGGGCATTCTCGACGGTGTCGTTGACCCCATCGAGCATGCAGTATTCGAAAGTAATGAAATCGCGCGGCGCGAATTCCAGGTAGCGGCGGCAGGCCGCCATCAGTTCGGCCAGCGGATACTTGCGGTTCAGCGGTACCAGCACGTCGCGCAGCGGATCGTTCGACGCGTGCAGCGACACGGCCAGCGCCACCGGCAGGTCCTTCGACAGGCGGTCCATCATCGGCACCACGCCGGACGTGGACAGCGTCACGCGGCGGCGCGACAGGCCATATGCGTTGTCGTCGAGCATCAGCCGCATGGCCGGCACCACGGCGTCATAGTTGAGCAGCGGCTCGCCCATGCCCATCATCACCACGTTGGAGATGACCCGGTCGTCCTTCGGCCCGCGTCCCAGTTGCTCGCGCATGGCGAACTCGGCCATCCAGAGCTGCCCGATGATCTCGCCCGTGGTGAGATTGCGGGAGAAGCCCTGCTTGCCGGTGGAACAGAAACGGCAATTGACGGCGCATCCGGCCTGCGAAGACACGCACAGCGTACCGCGCGTGTCCTCGGGGATATACACCGTCTCCACCGCGTTGCCGGCGCCGACATCGATCAGCCATTTGCGCGTGCCGTCGGTGGACAGGTTGTCCGTGATGACGGCGGGCGCCCGGATCTCGGCCCGCGTCGCGAGCTTTTCGCGCAGCGACTTGGCGAGATCCGACATGGCGTCGAAGCGGCTGGCACCGAACTGGTGGATCCAGCGCTGCAACTGCCGCGCACGGAACGGCTTCTCGCCGAGCTCACCGCAATAGCGAGTGAGCGCGTCCGCGTCGAGGTCGAGCAGGTTGACGAGATCGTTCATGACGGCAGTTTCCAGCTTTGCTACAGGTTCAGTCGTGATGTCAGAAGACAATCAGCGGCTGTAAACGTTCATGCCCGGGAAGAAGAAAGCCACTTCCACGGCAGCCGTTTCGGCGGCGTCCGAGCCATGCACGGCGTTGGCGTCGATGCTGTCGGCGAAATCGGCGCGGATCGTGCCCTTTTCTGCCTTCTTCGGGTCGGTGGCGCCCATCAGTTCGCGGTTCTTCGCGATGGCGTTTTCACCTTCCAGCGCCTGGATCATGACCGGGCCCGAGACCATGAAGTCAACCAGGTCCTTGAAGAACGGGCGTGCAGCGTGCACGGCATAGAACTGCTCGGCTTCGCCGCGCGACAGCTGAACCAGCTTGGCCGCAACGATCTTCAGGCCAGCGGCCTCGAAACGGGCGTAGATCTGGCCGATAACGTTCTTGGCCACGGCATCCGGCTTGATAATCGACAGGGTGCGTTCGATCGCCATGAAAAACTCCGAAAAATGAAGGGGTTACAAATGGATTAAACGTGCAATTCTAGCACGGACGGAAGTCGGATTCGAGCACGCCCGGCAATGGCCCCGAAGGCACCTGCCTGAACGCAGGCGGCGTAACATAAAAAGGCGTCGGGATCACATTACATTCGTGAAATGCGGGAACAGGCGCCTGCGATTTACGTCAAAATGTTTGCGATTTCGGAGAACAACTAGATACATGGGTATTTGTCCATACAAAGCCCCTTGCAAAACCCACAGGGCGATGCCACATTGGCAGCGTGCGGTCGGGTAGCTCCGGCGCCTCACGATACTTGATGACAGGAGTCACCATGAACAACAAGCTGAACACTTACGGATTCGGCAATAATGCGGGCGCCACCGATGTGGCCGTGCGCAACCGGGTCCTGCGTAATACCTACTGGCTGCTGGCCATCTCGATGGTGCCGACCGTGCTCGGCGCCTGGATCGGCGTGGTCACCGGGTTCACGGCGCTGATCACCGGCAGCCCGATGCTGTCCGCCCTGCTCTTCCTGGGCGTGGCGTTCGGCTTCATGTTCGCCATCGAGAAGACCAAGAACAGCAGCATGGGCGTGGTGCTCCTGCTGGCGTTCACGTTCTTCATGGGCCTGATGCTCGCGCGCATCCTGAGCCTGACGCTGTCCTACTCGAATGGGCCGGCGCTGATCATGTACGCGTTTGGCGGAACGGCTACGGTCTTCGCGGTCATGGCGTCGATCGCCACGGTCAGCAAGCGCGATTTCTCGGGTCTGGCCAAGTTCCTGTTCGTCGGCGTGATCCTGCTGATCCTGGCAAGCCTGGCCAATATCTGGCTGCAGCTGCCGGCGCTGATGATCACGCTGTCGGTCATCGCCATCGCCATCTTCTCGCTGTTCATCCTGATCGACGTGCAGCGCGTGGTGAACGGCGGCGAGACGAACTATGTCACGGCCACGCTGGCGATCTACCTGGACGTCTACAACGTCTTCGTGAACCTGCTGGCGCTGCTCGGCATCGCTGGCGGCAATCGCGACTAGGCAGCGAGCTGCCCGCCCATGAGAAAAGCCGCCTTCGGGCGGCTTTTCTCATGGGCGGGCGCCGGCGTCAGGCGCGCTCGAACACCGCGATCGACTCCACGTGCGAGGTATGCGGGAACATGTTGACCACACCCGCGCCCTTGAGCACGTAGCCGGCCTCGTGCACCAGCAGGCCCGCGTCGCGCGCCAGCGTGGCCGGGCTGCACGATACGTAGACGATACGCTTCGGCAGCACATCGCTGCCGGCCTGGTGCAACTCACCCAGCGCCTTGCAGACAGCCAGCGCACCCTCGCGCGGCGGATCGACGAGCCAGCGGTCGAAGCGGCCCAGCGCCGCGATATCCTCGGCGGTGACCTCGAACAGATTGCGGCACGCGAACGAGGTCTTTTCAGCGAGCCCGTTGTATCCGGCATTGGCCAGCGCGCGCGTGGTCAGCGCCTCGCTACCCTCGATGCCCATCACCGACGCGCCCTGCGTGGCCAGCGGCAGCGTGAAGTTGCCGATGCCGCAGAACAGATCGAGCAGGCGGTCGGTCGGCTGGGCATCGAGCAAGCGCAGCGCGCGGCCAATCAGCACGCGGTTGATCTGGTGGTTGACCTGCGTGAAGTCGGTCGGCTTGAACGGCATGCGGATGCCGAACTCTGGCAGCGTATAAGCCAGCTCCTGCTCGGCCGGATGGAACGGATACACGGTGTCCGGGCCCTTCGGCTGCAGCCAGAACTGCACCTCGTGCGCGTCGGCGAAGGTGCGCAGCAAGTCCTTGTCGGCATCGGTCAGCGGTTCGAGGATGCGCAGCACCAGCGCCGTGACCTCGGCGCCCACCGCCAGCTCGATCTGCGGCATGCGGTCGCGGATCGACAGGCCGCCCACCAGTTCGCGCAGCGGCACGAGCAGGTTCGAGATCTTCGGCGGCAGAATCTCGCAGCGCGTCATGTCCGCCACATAGCTGCTCTTGCGCTCGTGGAACCCCACCAGCACGCCGCCCTTCTTGGCCACATGGCGGACGGTCAGGCGCGCCCGGTAGCGGTAGCCCCAGTCCGGGCCGGCAATTGGACGAAATACGACGTCCGGCTTGACCTTCGAGAGGTGCCAGAGGTCGTCTTCGAGGATGCGCTGCTTGATGGCAAGCTGCGCACGGGAGTCGAGGTGCTGCATCGAGCAGCCGCCGCAGACGCCAAAGTGCTGGCAGCCGGGCTCGACGCGCATCACCGATGGCTGCTTGATTTCGACCAGGCTGGCCTGCTCGTAGCTGGGCTTGCGGCGATGGCTGCGATAGCTCACGGTCTCGCCGGGCAGCGCGCCCTCGACGAAGATCACCTTGCCGGGCGTGCCGTCCTCGTTGACCAGGCGGCCAACGCCGCGCGCCTCCATGTCGAGGCTGCCGATGGTGACAACGGGATCGGAGGCGGACGGCGCGGCGGAAGCGGCACCCGGATTGGGCGGGGAAGACACGGCTTGAGACACGGCTTGAGACACCAGAGGGACCTGTCGTATTGTTTTGCGAAAGCGCGATTGTAGTCCAGTCACGGCGCTGTCACGACAGAGGGAATCGATGGAACTGATTTCGTGGAATATCCAGTGGGGACGCGGCGCGGACGGCCGGGTCGACCTCGCGCGCACCGTGCGCACGCTGCGCGAGATGGCTGACGCCGATGTGCTCTGCCTGCAGGAAGTCACGCGCGGCTTCGAAGAGATGCCGGGACAGCCTGCACGCGACCAGGTTGCCGAACTGACCGCCCTGTTGCCGGGCTACCGGTTGATCTTCGCGCCGGGCGTCGACCGCACCCATGGCGATGGCACGCCGCGCCAGTTCGGCAACGTGATTGCCACCCGGCTACCCGTCAACGAGGTGTTCCGCCGCGCGCTGCCCTGGCCGGCCGACCCGGACGTGCTATCGATGCCCCGTGTGGCACTCGAAGTGACCGTGCAGGCCGGTGGTAAACCGCTCCGTGTGATCTGCACGCATCTGGAGTACTACTCGAAGGTCCAGCGCGAAGCCCAGGCCGAGGCGCTGCGGCAATGGCATGCCGAGGCGTGCGCCCACGCGCGGCGGCCGGGCAAGTCGGAAAAGGCGTTCGGCCCGTTCACCCCCGAGCCGCGCCCCGCCGAGGCCGTGCTGTGCGGCGATTTCAACAGCAAACCCGACGATGCGGCCTATCTGCGCATGGTCGCGCCCTATCCGGACACCACGGCGAACTGGCGCGATGCCTGGTGCCACCGGCATCCGGGAGAGCGACATTCCCCGACCTGTGGCCTCTACGACCGCGAACAGTGGAAGGAGCCGCCGTTCGCGTGCGATTTCGTCTTCGTGACCGAGAATCTGCTCGACGGCGTGCAGCGTTGCGAAGTCAACGGCCAGACCGATGCATCGGACCACCAGCCCATCCACCTGACGCTGGCGGACTAGCCGCCCGCCCCGCCAACCTTCAGAAGTCTTCTTCTTCGGGTTCGGGGCTCAGCGGCTGCACCCGGAACGCGCGCAGATACTCCATCCACTGCGCGCCGGGCAACTCGGCCAGCGATTCCTGCACCAGCGCCACCTCCATGTCGAACTCGCGCGGCGTCAGGCCGCCGCGCATCAGCTGGAAGCGGCAATACATCAGGTAGGTGTTGACGACGTCGGTCTCGCAGTAATCGCGGATCTCGTTCAACTGGCCGGCCTGGAACGCCTGCCACACCATGCTGCCGTCCATCCCCATCTTGCCGGGAAAGCCGCAAAGCTTGGCGAGGTCGTCGAGCGGCGCGCTGGCGCGAGGCTGATACATCGCCAGCAGGTCCATCAGGTCCAGGTGCCGCATGTGGTAGCGGCTGATGTAGTTGTTCCACTTGAAGTCGCGGCTGTCGTCGTCGCGGCCCTCGCCCATTTCCCAGTAGCGCGGGGCTGCCACGCCGTGGACCAGGCCCCGGTAGTGCAGCACGGGCAAGTCGAAACCGCCGCCGTTCCACGACACCAGTTGCGGGCTGTAGCGGGCGATCAGTTCGTAGAACTTCTGGATCAGCGTGGCTTCGCCATCCTCGGGCGTGCCCAGGGAGCCGACGTGGAACACCGCCGAGCCATCGCGCTGGGTCCGGCGCAGCACGCACGAAATGGCGGCCACGCGTTGCAGGTAATGCGGCAGGAAGTCGGAGCCGGTCTTCTCCCGGCGGGCAGCAAACGCATGCTCGGCGACTTCGGCGTCGCTCATCGATGCGGGATGGTCGTGCAAACGGCGCAGGCCGTCGACATCGGGAATCGTCTCGATGTCGAATACCAGCACAGGGGTCATAAAACGGCGTCCTTGCGTACACCCTGCGAAGCGAAATGCCGTTTGAGCTTGACGAGCGCTTCCTGCTGGATCTGGCGCACGCGTTCGCGCGTCAGGCCCATTTCCTCGGCCAGTTCCTCAAGGGTGGCCGGTTCGATGTGGTTCAGGCCGAAGCGGCGCTCCACCACATAGCGATGTTTCTCCGACAGGCGGGCCAGCCACAGTTTCATCAGGCCCTCCAGTTCACGGTGCGCCACCTCCTGGTCGGGAGCGGCGTTGTGTTCGTCGGAGAGGAAATCAAGGAGGCTCGAGCCCGGATCGAGGTCGAACGGCGTATCGAGCGAGGTGGTGTGTTCGTTGAGTGCCAGCACATCCTGCACCTCGTCCGGCGTCTTGCCGAGCAGGTGCGCGATGTCCTCGAGGCTGGCGTCGCGGCCATCGGTGCCACCTTTCTCAAGATGGCGCTTGGCGCGCAGTACCTGGTTCAGTTCGCGGATCACGTGCACCGGCAAGCGCACGGTGCGCGCCTGGTTCATGATCGCGCGCTCGATGCTCTGGCGGATCCACCAGGTGGCATAGGTCGAGAAGCGGAAGCCGCGCGTGGGATCGAATTTCTCGATCGCATGCATCAGGCCGAGGTTGCCTTCCTCGATCAGGTCGAGCAGCGGCACGCCACGGTTCAGATAGCCCTTGGCGATGCTGACCACGAGGCGCAGGTTGCGCTCGATCATGACCTGCCGGGCGGAGAAATCGCCGCCCTTGGCGAGCGTCGAGAAATGCAGTTCCTCGGGCGCCGAGAGCAGCGGCTTGATGCTGATGCGGTTCAGGTAGTGCTGGACGGTGTCGGCAGCCAGTTCCGTATGGAGGACGGTGCGGAAGTCGTCGGGCTCGGGCGTGGCCGCCTCGGCAGCGCCCTCCTCCTCGTCCTCGTCGTTTTCCTCTTCGTCGCCGTCATCGTGGTCGGCGTCGTCGGCGTTCGCCTCGGCGTTGCGCGTGCGGGCCACGGGGCGGATCGGCTCGTCGGTGACCGGCACCATGTCCGAGGCCGGCGCGGCCTTCTTCACCTTGCTGCCGGTCTCATCGTCAGCCTGCCCGGCCACGCCAGCTTTGCTTTCCGGCTGCGTGGGACGACGGGTCCTGCTGACAACTCCGGATGAGACAGTTTTCTGGCGTGGCATGAAACCTCACTGTGGCGGCAGATACCGCATCGGATCGATCGGTTTTCCGTTCTTGCGAACCTCGAAATGCAGCTTGACCCTGTCAGTATCACTGTTACCCATTTCGGCAATCTTCTGGCCCTTGCGGACCGTTGACTGCTCTGCCACCAGCACCTTGTCGTTGTGACCGTAGGCGGTGAGATACGTGTCGTTGTGCTTGATGATGACAAGATTCCCGTAGCCGCGCAAGGGGCCTACGTGAATCACCCTACCCTCGTCCGCAGCCAGCACCGGATCGCCTTTTTTACCTGCGATATCGATGCCCTTGTTGGCCTTGTCGTCAAATTTACCGATCAGTTGTCCGGTAGCCGGCCACGCCAGGCGGATGTCTCCGGCGGGGGCCGATGCGGCCGTCGCCGGCGCCGCCGGCGCGGGCGCTGCGGCGGCTGCCGGAGCCGCTGCGGCGGCTGCCGGAGCCGCTGCGGCGGGGGCCGACGAGGCGGCGCTCATCGGCGTGCCCACCGGGCGCGAGGCGTCGATCGGCTGCGACTGCACCGTGCCCGGCGCCACGGGAATCGTGGCCACGCCCGGCGCCGCGTTCACGTCGGCGCTCGGCGGCACCACGCGCAGCAGCTGGCCCACCTCGATCTGGTTGGCGTTGCCCAGGTTGTTCCAGGTGGCCACGTCGCGGTACGACTGGCCGTTCTCGAGCGCGATACGGTAAAGGGTATCGCCGCGCTTGACCCGATAGTACCCGGCCGGTGCCGGCTCGGTGGCCGCCGTGATCTGCGTGCCGCTGCCGCCAGTGGTGCGGTCCACCACGGGCGCGGGCATGGGGGAATTGGCGCAGGCGGCCAGCATGGCCGCGCAGGCGATGACGCTCAGGCGTTTTCCGACGCTTGCGAAAGAATCCGGATTCACGTTGTTGTGCATATTTCGACTCAGATGGTGCCCGATTTTAAAGGCACAAAGAAAACGGCTTCAAGCGCGGTACGGTGAAAGCGATGCCGATTGAGGCGCTCGATCAGCAGCAGTTGCTGTGTCACGGTCTGGCCCGGCGCGCCATGGCCCGACGCCACCACCGGCGCGATCAGGCGGCCGCCGATGGCCAGTTGTTCCAGCAGGGCCTGCGGGACTTCCATGCCGGCCGCGGCGAGGATGATCGACGAGAACGGGGCGGCCTGGGGCAGGCCCAGCATGCCGTCTCCGTAATGCAGGCGGATATTGGGCACGCGCAGCGGCCGCAGGTTGGCCTTGGCCTGTTCGTGCAGCGGACGGATCCGTTCGATGGAGAACACCTCCTGCGCCACCAGGCTCAGTACGGCGGCCTGGTAGCCGCAGCCGGTGCCGATTTCCAGCACGCGCTCCAGCGGCTGGTCCGGCGTCAGGCCCTCGCGCAACAGCTCGATCATGCGCGCCACGACCGAGGGCTTGGAAATGGTCTGCTGGTGGCCGATCGGCAGCGCGGCGTCCTCATAGGCCTGCGAGGCCAGCCCCGGCTCCATGAACAGATGGCGCGGCACGGTGCCGATGGCGCCCAGCACGCGCTCGTCGCGGATGCCGCCAGCCCGCAGCCGCGCGGCCAGCACGCCGCGCGCGCGGTCGGAAGCCATGCCCCCGCCGCCCGCCACGGCCGCCGACGCGCGCGCCTCGACCGCACTGCCCGGCGGCGGTGGCGCGGGCGGTGCCGCAGGCTTGCGCGGCTTGACGGTTGCCGGCGCCGGTGCGGCCACGCGCTTGCCCACCGCCGGCAACCCGGCGGTACGCGCGGGAGCGGGCTTGCGTTCGACTACCGCATCGAGCGACAGCGGAAAGCGGGGGCGGCGCGGCGTGGTGCTCATGTCCGGGACGGGAACGGAAACGCGAACGGAAACAGCGTGGAGGACGACGGCACGCTCACCTCAGCCACTGTTCGATCTGGTCGAGCTGGCCGCGATGGGTCAGGTCCAGCTGCAGCGGGGTCAGCGAGACAAAGCCATTGGCCGTGGCATGGAAATCGGTGCCTTCGCTGGCATCGCGGGCGTCGCCGGCCGGGCCGATCCAGTAGATCGGATCGCCGCGCGGGTTGGTCTGCGCGATGACCGGCTGCGACGGGTGCCGCTTGCCAAGCCGCGTGGCATGCTGCCCCTGGATATGCTCGTAGGGCAGGTTCGGGATATTGACGTTGAGCAGGAACGGTTCGCGCGGCGGTTGGGCGATCACGCGCTCGACGATCCCGCGTGCCACGCGGGCGGCGGCGTCGAGATGCTCCCAGCCGTGGTGGACCTGCGAGAACGCGATCGACGGGATGCCGAACAGGTAGCCCTCGATGGCGGCGGCCACGGTGCCCGAGTACAGCACGTCCTCGCCCATGTTCTGGCCCTGGTTGATGCCCGAGACCACGAGGTCCGGACGCTCGTCCAGCAGGCCGGTCAGCGCCACGTGCACGCAATCGGTAGGCGTGCCGTTCAGGAAGCGGAAACCCTTCTGCACCCCTTCGCGCGCCTCGTAGACCGACAGCGGACGCTGCAACGTCAGGGAATTGGACGCCCCGCTATGGTTCTGCTCGGGCGCGATCACGGTCACGCGGGCCAGCGGGGCAAGCGCGGCGTGCAGGGCCGCGAGCCCAGGCGCGAGGTAACCGTCGTCGTTGGCGAGAAGGATATGCATGGCCGCGATTGTACCTGACCGGGGCGCCGCTGGCGGCACTGCGGCGCCCCGTGACGAGGCGGCCCGGACGCCGGCCATGCGCGTCCCGAATGGGGATCATGCGCGTTTTTCCTGCACAGAACGACCGTGCTTTTCTTGCGCTACACTTGCCCGGCCGTGACCACATTACAACCGGAGACAATATGAAAGCCGTCCTGTGCAAAGCCTGGGGCCCGCCCGACTCCCTGTCGCTCGAAACCCTGCCCGACCTGGTACCGGGCGACGGCGAAGTCGTCATCGACGTGAAGTCGGCCGGCGTGAACTTTCCCGATGTGCTGATCATCCAGAACAAGTACCAGGCCAAGCCCGAACTGCCGTTCTCGCCGGGCTCGGAGCTGGCCGGCGTGGTCAACGCCGTGGGTGCCGGCGTCACGCATGTGAAACCGGGCGACAAGGTCATTGCCTATCTCGGCAACGGCGCGTTCGCCACGCAGGCCCGGGCGCCGGCCAAGGCCGTGGTGCCCATGCCGCCCGGCATCGATTTCGACGTGGCCGCCGCCTTCACGCTGACCTACGGCACCTCGCACCACGCCGTGGTGGACCGCGGCGAACTCAAGGCCGGCGAGACCATGCTGGTGCTGGGCGCCGCCGGCGGCGTGGGCCTGGCGGCTATCGAGATCGGCAAGGCGATTGGCGCACGCGTGATCGCGGCGGCCTCGACCGATGAAAAGCTCGCGGTCTGCAAGGAGCACGGCGCCGACGCGGTGATCAACTACACCACCGAGGACCTGCGCGAGCGCATCAAGGCGCTGACCGACGGCAAGGGCCCCGACGTGATCTACGACCCGGTAGGCGGCGTCTACGCCGAGCCGGCGTTCCGCTCCATCGCCTGGCGCGGGCGCTACCTCGTGGTGGGCTTCGCCAATGGCGAAATTCCGAAGATCCCGCTGAACCTGGCCCTGCTCAAGGGTGCCTCGCTGGTGGGCGTGTTCTGGGGCGACTTCGCCCGCCGCGAGCCGAAGGCCAACCAGGCCAACATGGCGCAGATGCTCGGCTGGATGAAGGAAGGCAAGATCCGCCCGCACATCTCGGCACGCTACCCGCTGGAGCAGGCGCCGCAGGCGCTGAAGGACATGGAGGCGCGGAAGGTGACCGGGAAGATTGTCATCAATCCGTAAAGATTCGTTTCTTCCCCCGGTTCTGCTCCCCTCTCCCGCATGGCGGGAGAGGGGAAAAACATAGGCAACTCAGAGCTTCTCCGTTTCCCCGCTCTTCGGCTGCCATTTCATCAGCCGTTTCTCCATCACCGTCACTGCCCAGTCGAGCATCAGCGCGCAGGCCGTCAGCACGACGATGCCGGCGAACACCGTGTTGATGTCGAACGTGCCTTCGGCCTGCAGGATCAGGTAGCCCACGCCGCGCGCCGAGCCCAGGTATTCCCCGACCACCGCCCCCACGAACGCCAGCCCCACCGAGGTATGCAGCGACGAGAACACCCAGCTCGTGGCGCTCGGCAGGTAGACGTGACGTAGTAATTGCTGCCGGTTTGCGCCGAGCATGCGCGCGTTGGCCAGCACCACGGGGCTGACTTCCTTGACGCCCTGGTAGACGTTGAAGAAGACGATGAAGAACACCAGCGTCACGGCCAGCGCCACCTTCGACCAGATGCCGAGTCCGAACCAGACCGCGAAGATCGGCGCCAGGATCACGCGCGGCATCGAGTTGGCGGCCTTCACGTAGGGATCGAGCACCGCCGACGTGAACGGGCTCAACGCCAGCCACAGGCCCACGCCAAGCCCGGCCACGGTACCGATGCCAAACGCCAGCACCGTTTCCAGCAGCGTCACGCCAAGGTGGATATAGATATCGCGCTCGACGAAGAACCAGCTCCAGATGCGCTGCGCCACCTTCAGCGGCTCGCCGAAGAAGAACGCCACCTGCTCGTTGCGCGTGGCGAAATGCCAGATCAGAAGAATGACGACAAGGAGCAGCAACTGCCAGACGCGCAGCATGCCGCGAGAATCGGGACGAAAAGCCATAGCCGTTTCTTTAATTTTGTAGTTGTCGTGAAGGCTCAGGCCACCTTGCGCTGCTGCGCATAGCCCTTGAGCACTTCTTCGCGCAGCACGTCCCAGATGGCGGCGTGCAGCGCCACGAAGCGCGGATCGGTGCGGACTTCGGCCACGTCGCGCGGACGCGCCAGGTCGATCGCAAATTCGCCAATCGGATGGGTAGCCGGCCCGGCCGAGAGCACGATCACCCGATCGCTCATGGCAATGGCCTCGTCAAGGTCGTGCGTGATGAACAGCACGGCCTTGCGCCTGGCGGCCCAGAGGTCGAGCACTTCGTTCTCCATCAGTTGGCGGGTCTGGATGTCGAGCGCCGAGAACGGTTCGTCCATCAGGATGATGTCGGGGTCCATGATCAGCGTCTGCGCCAGCGCCACCCGCTTGCGCATGCCGCCCGAGAGCTGGTGCGGGTAGCGGTCGCCAAAGCCACCCAGGCCCACGCGGCGCAGCCATTCCTCGCCCTGCGCCACGGCGTCGGCGCGCGGCAGGCCGCGGAATTCGAGGCCGGCAATCACGTTGTCGAGCGCGCTGCGCCACGGCATCAGCGCCTCGGTCTGGAACATGTACCCGGCGCGCGTGTTGATGCCGCGCAGCGGCTCGCCGAACACGCGCACCTCGCCGGACGACGGTTCGAGCAGGCCGGCCGAGACATTCAGCAGCGTGGACTTGCCGCAGCCGGTGGGGCCGACGACCGAGACGAACTCGCCGGGCTGGATGGACATCGTGACATCGCGCACGGCGGTGTAGCGCTGCGCCCGGTCTTCGCGCGAGACGAAGGTACAGGTCACGTTTTCAAGGGAAAGTGCGGGGGTGCTCATCGGGGCGATAACTGGACGAAATACGATGCACCCGCCGGGCGGGCGGGAGCATGCAGGCGGCGGAAGCATCCGGGGCGGCCCCGGATGCCCGTGCGGCGGCTTACTTGTACTTGGCGTTGGCCTTCTGCACGAACGAGTTCGTGAAGGTGTTTTCGAGCTTGATCGTCTTGCCCTTCAGTTCCGGGTCGAACTGCTGCAGCGTGGTCAGCGCGGTCTTCGGGCCATCGGCGG
Organism: Cupriavidus agavae; assembly: GCF_004217045.1. GTDB lineage: Bacteria > Pseudomonadota > Gammaproteobacteria > Burkholderiales > Burkholderiaceae > Cupriavidus > Cupriavidus agavae. Next base: position 887,510 of record NZ_SGXM01000001.1, on the reverse strand, counting down.
GCATCGTGCCGTCCGGCGAGATCGCCTCCTTGACCTTCTCCCAGGCCGACAGATACAGCGCGCGGTCGCCCAGCAGGTAGCTTTCCGGCACGGTCTTGACGATGTCCGACGGGCCGGCCTTCTGCAGCCACTTCAGCGCCCGCACCATGGCGTTGGTCAGCGCCTGCGTGGTGTTGGGGTTCTGCTCGATGAATTTGGTCGACGCGTACAGGCAGCCCGAGGGCATGTTGCCGCCGAACACGGTCTGGGTTTCCTTGAGCGTGCGCGTATCCGAGGCAATCCTGACCTCGTTCTTCTGCGTCAGCATCGAGATCACCGGGTCCAGGTTGGCCATGGCGTCGATCTGGCCCGAGCGCATCGCGGCCACCGCGCCGGCGCTGGCGCCCACGCCAATGAACGACACGTCCGACGGCTTGAGTCCGGCCTTGGCCAGCACGAAATTGGCCATCATGTTGGTGGACGAGCCCGGCGCGGTCACGCCGATCTTCTTGCCCTTGAGGTCGGCAATGCCGTTGTAGTTCGGCATCGTCTTGTTCGACACCACCAGCACGATCTGCGGCGCGCGGCCCTGCAGCACGAACTCCTGGTACTGCTGGCCCTTGGCCTGCAGGTTGATCGTGTGCTCGTAGGCGCCCGACACCACGTCGGCGCTGCCGCCCACCACGGCCTGCAGCGCCTTGGCGCCGCCGGCGAAGTCGACGATCTCCACGTCCAGCCCTTCGTCCTTGAAGTAACCCAGGCGCTCGGCAATCGTCAGCGGCAGGTAGTAGAACAGGTTCTTGCCGCCCACGGCGATGGTCACCTTGGCCTTCTCGGGCTTGCCCTGGGCAAACGCGTTGCTGCCGAACGTGAACCAGCCGGCCAGGAACAGCGCCAGCGCGATCAGCAGTTGCTTCCAGAATTTCTTGTCGTACATCGTTGTCTCCTGCCTGTCTGTGTCTTGTGCCGATGCGCCGACGTGCGGACGCACGAAAGCCGGGACGCCGCAAAGCGGCTCCCGGCGATGCTACCCCTGCCCGGCGCCATCCCACATCGGGATCAACACCTAATGTCCGGACATTGGACGTTGCCGCAGCGTTACTCGGCCTTGATGTCCGCCGACTTGATGACCTTGGCCCAGCGCTGCAACTCGGCCTTCTGGTACTGGTCAAGCTGCTGCGGGTTCATGTAGTGCGCCTCGGCGCCCAGTTCCTCGGCCTTCTTGCGGAACGCGTCGGACTTCATGATCTTCTCGATCTCGGTGGTCAGGCGGTCGATCACGGGCTTGGGCGTGCCCACCGGCGCGTACATGGCGAACCAGGACGACACGTCGAGGTCGGGATAGCCGGCCTCGGGCGCCGACGGCACGTCCTTGAGGCTGGCCAGGCGGGTCTTGCTCGTCACCACGAGCGGGCGCAGCTTGCCGGCCACGATATGGCCCATCAGCGGCGGCGGCGTGGTCATCGTCATGTCGACGTTGCCGCCCAGCAGGTCCGTCAGCGCCGGACCGGTACCCTTGTACGGCACGTGGGTGATCTGGATACCGGCCATCTGGTTCAGCAGCTCGGTGGACACGTGCTGCAGCGAGCCATTGCCCGACGACGCGTAGTTGAGCTTGTTCGGATTGGCGCGGGCGTACGTCACCAGTTCCTTGAGCGACTTGACCGGCAGGCTCGGGCGTACCACCAGCACCTGCGGTGCCGACAGCAGGTTGGCCACCGGCGCGAAATCCTTGACCGGATCCCACGGCATCTTGGTCAGCAGCGGCGTGATCACGTGGAAGCCCGAGTACTGCACCATCAGCGTGTAGCCATCAGGCTTGGCGCGCTGCACGGCCTGCGCGGCGATGCTGCCGTTGCCGCCCGGCTTGTTGTCGACCACCACCGACTGCCCGAGCGCCTTCGACAGCGGCTCGGAGATCAGGCGCGCGGCCAGGTCGGTGGTGCCGCCGGCGGAGGCCGAGACCACGAGCATGACCGGGCGGTTGGGATAGGCGCCATCCTGGGCGTAAGCGGTGGTGGTGCAGGTCAGGCCGACTGCGAGCGCGGCGATGAGGGTACGTTGCATGGTTTGTCTCCGTTTTTATAGTGGGGGACTCAAAAATATTCCGAGGGTGCTCTCCCCGCTCCCGCCACGCGGGAGAGGGGCGCAAAAAACGAGTAGGGATCAATCAGCTCCCGCAAAAAACTCCGCCATCCACCCCGGCGGCTGGTGCGTCCGCAGCCGTGGGCCGGCGCTCAGCAGCTGGCTGGGCACGTTGCGCTGGACCAGTTCCGACACGCCGCCCACCACGCCGAGCAGGCGGTCGAGGTCGATGCCGGTGTCCACGCCCATCGAGGCGAACATATGGACCAGTTCCTCGGTGCTGACATTGCCGCTGGCGCCGGGCGCGTACGGGCAGCCGCCCAGGCCGCCGGCGGCGGCGTCGAAGCGCGTCACGCCGGTCTGCCAGGCCGCCATGGCATTGGCCAGCCCCATGCCGCGCGTGTTGTGGAGGTGGATCGTCAGGCCGGTATCCGGCAGTTCGCGCCGGAACCGCTCGCAAAGCGCCGCCACCTGGTTCGGGTAGGCCATGCCGGTGGTGTCGCAGAGCGTGATGCCGGCCGTGCCCGCCTCGGCAAACCCGTGGGCCAGCGCCATGACCTCGGCCTCGTCGACCTCGCCCTCGAACGGGCAGCCGAATACGGTCGACAGCGACACGTTCACCGGCACCCCGGCCTTGCCCGCCTCGGCGATCATCGCCAGCAACTGCGCCTTCGACTGCTCGCGCGTCATGCGCAGGTTGGCGCGGTTGTGCGTCTCGCTGGCCGACATCACCAGGTTCACCTCGTCCGGCCGGCACGACAGCGCCCGTTCCAGCCCGCGCAGGTTCGGCACCAGCACCGTGTAGGCCACGCCGGGCACCCGCTCGATCTGGTGCATCACGGCCTCGGCATCGGCCAGCGCGGGGATGGCGCGGGCCGACGTGAACGACGTGGCCTCGATCCGGGCAAAGCCGCAATGGGCCAGCGCGTCGACAAAGGCCACCTTGCCCCCGGTGGGCACGATGAAGGTCTCGATCTGCAGGCCGTCACGCGGCGCCACGTCGTTGATCTCGATCTTCGCCGGCCCGGCCAGCGGATAGCGGTTCTGGATACTGGCGTTCATGCGATCACTCCCCGGGCCCGCAGGTCCGCGATGGCTGCCGCGTCGAAGCCGGATTCGGCCAGCACGGCGTCGGTATGCTCGCCCAGCGTGGGCGCGCGGTCATGGATGGCACCCGGGTTGCCAGACAGCTTCGGAATGATGCCGGGCACCTCGACGTCGAGCCCACCGGCCGACGTGACCGTCTCGATCACGCCGCGCGCCCGGTAATGCGGGTCCTCGGCAATGTCCTTGACGGTGTAGATCCGGCCCGAGGGCACGTCGGCGCCGCGCAGGATGTCGAGCACCGACGCCACGGTGTGGGTTCTGGTCCAGGCGCCGATGGCGGCGTCGATTTCGTCCACGCGCCTGACGCGGCCATCGTTGCGCGCCAGCTCCGGGTCGTCGCCGAGGTCCGGGCGCTCCATCACCCCCATCAGGCGCCTGAAGATGGCGTCGCCATTGGCGGCAATCAGCACGTAGTCGCCGCAGCCGCACGGGTAGGCATTGGACGGGGCGATGCCCGGCAGCGCGCCGCCGGCCGGCTGGCGCACCGCGCCGAACACCGAATACTCGGGCAGCAGGCTTTCGCTGAGGTTGAACAGCGATTCATAGAGCGCCACGTCGATGACCTGGCCCTGCCCGCCGCGCGCATCGCGCTCGTACAGCGCCAGCAGCACGCCCAGCGCGCCATGCAGCCCGGCAATGGTGTCACCCAGCGACAGCCCGGCACGCACCGGCGGCCGGCCCGGCTCGCCGGTCAGGTAGCGCAGCCCGCTCATGGCCTCGGCCACGGCGGCAAAGCCCGGCTCGTCGCGCTTCGGGCCGGTCTGGCCGTAGCCCGAGACCCGCACCATGATCAGCTTCGGGTTGGCGGCGTGCAGCACATCCCACCCCATGCCCCACTTTTCCATCGTGCCGGGGCGGAAGTTCTCGATCAGCACGTCGGCCTCGGCGGCCAGCTTGCGCACCAGCGCCTGGCCCTCGGGCTGGCGCAGGTCGATGGCGATCGACTGCTTGTTGCGCGACTGTGCCTCCCACCAGACCGAGGTATCCTCGTGGATCATGCGCCATTTGCGCAGCGGATCGCCCTGGCCGGGAGGTTCCACCTTGACGACGTGGGCGCCGAAGTCGGCCAGCGTCTTGGCGGCAAAGGGGCCGGCAATCAGTTGTCCCAGTTCCAGGACCCGGATGCCATTGAGAATCTGTTGCGCCATGTTGGGGAATGTCTCCGTAGAACGTGACCCATCTGGGGGATTGGTTTCTGGTTTGAACGGAGTGTGCCCCGTTGCGGGGTGGCGCGGAATCGGCAATACGGAAAGCGGGCTTTCTCGGAATGCGAAAGATTCGGGAATACCCTGCCCGGCTACACTCAACCTGGCCGCCGGCGTGCCGTTACTGATGCATTGGAGTTCACGCCGTACCCGTATCGGAAGCATCCGGGGCATCCCGGAGCCCTGACCCCTCCTGATTCCCAGCCGGGCTGCCCGCCGGCATGCAACCGCCATGGATTTCGCCCGCCTTCGCCGGATTCTCCGCGCCGCCCTGCTGCTGGCCGCCACGCTCGGCCCCGCACCCGGCATCGCCCAGACCACCATCGTGCTGTACTCCGAAGCCGGCCAGCGTCCGCTCTCGTACGAGGAGAACGGCGTGCCGAAAGGCGCCTACATCGACCACGTGCGGCGCGTGCTGAACCGTATTCCGGGCTACCAGGTGGAGATCCGCTTCGCGTCGTGGGCCCGCACGGTCGAGGAGGCGCGCAACGGCAACAGTGCCGGCATCCTGGGCGTCTACTACCGCCCGAAGGAGCGCCCCTACCTGAACCATTCGAAGCCGTTCTACGCCGAGGAGGTAGCCGTGCACTGCAACCGCGACGCCATCGAGGGCCGCACCTTCCACCACTATCCCGACGATTTTGCCGGGCTGCGTTTCGGCAACCAGCGCAACTACCTGGCGCCCGGCCCGCGCTTCTTCCAGATGGGCCGCGAGGGCCGGATCACGATCGTCGAGGGGCACGAATTCCAGGATCTGGTCAAGAAAATGCTGGTCGGCGAGATCGACTGCGTGGTCAACCCCAGCGTGGTCATTGGCGAGGCGCTGCGCGGGCTCGAAGCCCGGGGCCTGCCCGAACGCATGCGATACAAGTCACGGCTGGCGATGCTGGTCAAGACCGAGACCGTCCACATCGGATTCAGCAAGAAATACGAGGAAGCCCATCCGGAATTGGCGAAATTCCGAGACCTGTTCAACCGGGCGGCGGCTGACTAGAATGCCGCACTGACCCGCCCCGCCGCATCCGCGCCCGCGCTGGAACCCGCCAGGATCTCCGCCTCATGCCTCCGCTGCCACCGGTTCATTCGATCCGGACCAGGATGATCGTGCTGTTCATCGTCGTCACCACGACGACGCTGGGCGCATTCGGCGTGCACCGGCACTGGCTCTACCAGCAGGAGCTGGAACAGCGCTTCGAGCGGACCCGCATCGATGTGCTGGAGGGCCTGGCCCAGAGCCTGGCCGAGCCAACCTGGGCGCTCAACGTGGGCATCCTGCGCACGCGGCTCGATTCCACGCTGATCCACCCCGAGGTGGTGGAGGCGTGCGTGTTCTCGCCCGATGGCAAGGAAACCTACGCCACGGCCGGCCGCCCGGCCTATCGCGACGGCCCGCCCTGCGCGGCGGCCGGGGCCGACGACCTGCTGGGCCAGGTGGTGATCTATCCGCCGGACAATATCGACGCCGGGCGGCGCGAACTGTCGATCGGCAAGGCGGTGGTCCGTTTCAGCCGGCAGCCGATGCACCAGGCGCTGCGCGCCGCCATGATCCAGGGCCTGAGCGAGGTTGCGGCCATCGACGTGGTACTGGTGCTGCTGCTGACTTTCGGCCTGCGCATGGTCTTCCGCCCGCTGGAACACCTGCAGCGCGCGCTGTTCCAACTGGCCTCGCGCCACGGCGACGAGCCCGAGGAACTGGGCCGGATCGGCCGGCAGGAGTTCGACAGCGTGATCGACGGCTTCAACCAGGTGCTGCGCAAGCTCAAGCTGATCATCGCCGAGCGCACCGAGGCCGAGCTGACCGTGCGCGCCGCCATCCAGCGCAGCAACAACGCCTTCGCCCAGATCCAGGCCACCCAGGCCGAACTGATGGAGAAGAACCAGCAGCTCGAAACGCTCTCGCGCACCGACCAGCTGACCCGCGTGTTCAACCGCCGCTACCTGGACGAGGCCCTGATCGACGCGCTGGCCGGGCAAAGCGCATTCTCGATCATCCTGCTCGATGTGGACCGTTTCAAGTCGATCAACGACAACCATGGCCACCAGGTGGGCGACCGCGTGCTCGTCGAGATGGCCGAGCGCATCGTCGGAGCCAAGCGGCCCGCCGACATCGTCGGCCGCTGGGGCGGCGAGGAATTCCTGATCATCTGCCCCGACACGGGCCTCGAAGACGCCGCCGCGCAGGCCGAGACGCTCCGGCACGCCGTGGCGGCGCAGGATTTCTCGGTGATGGGGGCGATGACCGCCAGCCTGGGCGTGGCCAGCTACCAGCCGGGCGACACCATCCACGGCATGATCTCGCGGGCCGACCAGGCGCTGTATGAGGCCAAGCGCCGGGGGCGGAATCGGGTGCAGTCTGGAGAGGTTGACGCAGTCGTGACCTGACGCGCCATCTTGCTCCGCTCTCCCGTAGGGAGAGGGGAGCAAACACCCATGAACCTCAAAACGGCGCCCGATCCCCGCAAAGATGTGAAATCAGCAACCTTCCCGACACCGTCAGCCCGGCCGGGTCGCGCATGCCGATCAGCAGCGAGCGGCGCGCCCAGGCGTCCTGCAGCCCAACCAGCGCCAGCCCCATCGACTTGACGTGCGGCTCGGCCGCGATCCTCGGCAGCACGCCGACGCCGAGCCCGGCCATCACCATGCGGCACATCGCGTCGAAGCTGCGCACCTGGATGCGCAGCCGGAACTGGCGTTCCAGCCGGCTGGACTCTTCGAGCAGGCGCGCGGCCAGCGAGGTTACCTGCGGCAGGCTGACAAAATCGTATTCGAGCGCGTCGGCATAGTGCACCGCGCCCTGCTGCGCCAGCGGATGGCCCGGCGGCGTGATGATGACGAGTTCGTCCTGCCGGTATTCCACCGTCACCAGCCCGGTGCACGGCGTGCGGTCGGCAAAGATCCCGACGTCGGCGCGGTTCTCCATCAGCGCGGCCACGATGTCGCTGCTGTTGTGCTCTTCCAGCTCGATCCGGATGGTGGGATGCTGGCGCATGAACTGCGCCAGGTCGTCCGGCAGGAACTGCGTGATGGCCGAGGTGTTGGCGCAGACGCGCACCTGCCCGCGCACGCCCGAGGCGTAGTCGGACATCACGCCGGCCATGCGCTCCACGTCCTGCAGGATCGTCAGCGCGTGGTGGAAGCAGGCCTGCCCGGCCTCGGTCAGTTGCACGCCGGCGGCATGGCGGAAGAACAGCGGCGCGCCCACGGCGGTCTCCAGGTCCGAAATCCGCTTGCTGGCCGCCGCCACGGCCAGGTGCGACTGCCGCGCCCCGGCCGAGATGCTGCCCTGCCGGGCCACGGCCACGAACAGGCCGAGCGTGACGAGATCGAAGCGGGCGAGGTTCATGCCGTCACAGCGTGCGCCGGTCCATCACGGCGCGGGCGATGGTGCCCGCGTCCACGTATTCGAGTTCGCCGCCCACGGGCACGCCCCGCGCCAGCCGCGACACCTTGAGCCCGCGCGCCTTCAGCATTTCGCCGATGTAATGCGCAGTGGCCTCGCCCTCGCTCGTGAAATTGGTGGCCACGATCACCTCCGTGGCCGGACCGCCCGATTCGGGCTCGGTGGCCCGCGCCAGCAGGCGGTCAAGGTGGATTTCCTTCGGCCCGATGCCGTCGAGCGGCGAAAGCCGCCCCATCAGCACGAAATACTGGCCGCGATAGGTCAGGGTCTGCTCGATCATGACCTGGTCGGCCGGCGTCTCCACCACGCACAGCAGCGTGGCGTCGCGTTCCGGATCACGGCAGGTCTCGCAGATTTCCTGCTCGGTGAACGTGTTGCAGCGCGCGCAATGGCGGATGCCATCGGCGGCGCCACGCAGCGCGTCGCCGAGCTTGCGGGCGCCGTCGCGGTCGTGCTGCAGCAGGTGGTAGGCCATGCGCTGGGCCGATTTCGGGCCCACGCCGGGCAGCACCTTGAGCGCCTCGACCAGCGCCTGCAACGAGGTGGGCGGCGCCGCCTTCATCGAGGCACCGGCGCCGCCGGCGGGCGGGAGGCTTGCATCAGAACGGCAGCTTGAAGCCCGGGGGCAGCGGCAGGCCCGACGTCATCGAGCCCATCTTCTCCTGCGTGGTGGCCTCGGCCTTGCGCACGGCGTCGTTGAACGCGGCGGCCACCAGGTCTTCGAGCAGGTCCTTGTCGTCGGCCAGCAGGCTCGGATCGATCGTCACGCGCTTCACGTCGTTCTTGCAGGTCATCAGCACCTTCACGAGACCGGCGCCGGACTGGCCCTCGACCTCGATCTGGGCCAGCTGCTCCTGCATCTTCTTCATGTTGTCCTGCATCTGCTGGGCTTGCTTCATCAGCCCGGCCAGTTGACCTTTCATCATGGGATCACTCCTTGGGATATGCGAAATCTGTGTGGATGGATACGGGCGGCGCGCCTGGCTCAGGCGGCCGCCTCTGGAATATCAGGCGGCGCGCGGCTGGACCGAGCCCGGCACGATCTGTCCGCCGAACTCGCGCAGCAAACCCTGCACGAACGGATCGCGCTCGATCTCGGCTTCGGCCTCGCGCTGGCGTTCGGCGCGCGCCGCGGCGTCCACCGCCGCGGCGGTATGCGTAACCGCGCCAATCTCGCACTGCACGCGCACCTCGACGCCAAATTCCTCGTTCAGCGCGGCCTGCAGCCGCTCCGCGACGCTGGCCTCGGCAATGGCCGCCACCGGCACGCGCAGGTGCAGCGACCGGCCGACCACGCGATGCAGCTCGCTCTGCAGCGCCAGTTGCTGCGCCAGCCCCTTGAGCGGCAGGCGCGCGGCCAGCGTGGGCCAGTCGCCGGTGAAGATCGCCGGCGTGCCGTCATCGGCCGCGCTCGGCGCCACGGGCGGTACGGCGGGAGCCAGCGCCACGGCCGGCTCGGGTTCCGGCTCGGGCCTGCGGGCCTGCGCGGGCGCCGGGGCCGGCGGGGCACGACGGCCGCCGCGCGGCGCACGGTCGAAGCTCTCCGATTCGAAACCGTTGTCGAAACCGCCAAAATTTGGATCGAAGCCGGGGTCGTAGTCCTGGCCGATGCCGGGATCGGACTCATAGGGGCCGATCACGGGCAGGTCCGGCGGCATTTCCTCCCACGGCGGCACGTCGCCACTGCGCGCGGCCGGAGCGCCCGGGGCCGCAGGTTCGGCACGTGCGGCGGGTTCCGGAGCCGGCGCGGAAGGACGTGCAGCCGGCGCGGGACGGGCCGCAGCCTCGGGCGCCGGGGCCGCCACCGTTGCCGGGCGGGCCGCCGAGGGCGGACGCAACGGCTGGGCAGCCTGCCGCTGGGCAGCAGCAGCAGCGGCGCCGGCCATCGGCGGCGCACCCGCGCCTGCCGGGCGCGCACCGCCCTTGCCTGCCGATGCCTGTCGCGCGGCTTCCAGTGCGGCGCGGACCGGGGAATTCGGACGGCTGACCGCCGGCGCGGCAGCCGGGGCCGGGGCCTCGGATGCGACCGGTGCAGCCACCTGCGGCGGTGCGGCGCGGACCGGAGCCGGTTCCACCTTCGGCGTCACCGCAGGCGCCGGGCTGGCCACGGCTACCGGGGGTGCCGAGGGCGCCGGGGGTGCCGGGGATGCCGCAGGCGTGGCCACGGGCCGGGCCGGGGGCGTGGCAGCCGCCACCGGGGCCGCCGCCATCGCACGCGGCGCCGGGGCAGCCGGCGCACCGGCCGGACGCGGCCGCGCCGCTGGCTGGCCGCCCTGCCCGCCCACCGGCGTGGCCGGCGCGCTCGACGGACGGAACGCCAGCATGCGCAGCAGCGTCATCGTGAAGCCGGCGTATTCGTCCGGCGCCAGCGCAAGTTCGCCGCGTCCGAGGTTGGCAATCTGGTAGAAAAGCTGGATATCCTGCGCGTCGAACTGGCCAGCCAGCCGGCGCACGTCCTCGGCCTCGGGCCATTCGTCCTGCACCGATGCCGGCACCGCCTGCGCCAGCGCAATCTTGTGCAGCAGCGAGCCCAGATCCTGCAGCGCGCCCGCAAACGACAGGCTGCGGTCTGCCATCGCATCGGCAATGCCGATCATCGCGGCGCCATCCTCGGCGGCCAGTGCGTCCAGCAGTTGCACGAGGTAGCTCTGGTCGATGGCGCCGAGCATGCCACGCACGGCGTCTTCCGACACCTGGCCGGCACTGTAGGCGATGGCCTGGTCAGTCAGCGACAGCGCATCGCGCATCGACCCGTGGGCCGCCTGCGCCAGCAGGCGCAGCGCGCTGCCGTCGTGGGCGATGCCTTCCTGCCCGAGGATATGGTCCAGATGCGAGACGATATGCCCCGGCGGCATCTGCTTGAGATTGAACTGCAGGCAGCGCGAGAGCACGGTGACCGGAATCTTCTGGGGATCGGTCGTGGCCAGGATGAACTTGACGTGCCCGGGCGGCTCCTCCAGCGTCTTGAGCATCGCGTTGAAGGCGTGGTTGGTCAGCATGTGCACTTCGTCGATCATGTAGACCTTGAAGCGGCCCACCGACGGCGCGTAGACAGCCTTGTCCAGCAGTTGCGCCATTTCGTCGACGCCCCGGTTCGAGGCCGCGTCCATCTCGATATAGTCGACGAACCGGCCGCTATCGATCTCGGTACAGGCCTGGCACTGGCCGCAGGGCTGGGCGGTGATGCCGCCGCTGCCGTCGGGGCCGGTGCAGTTGAGCGCCTTGGCCAGAATGCGGGACAGCGTGGTCTTGCCGACCCCGCGCGTGCCGGTGAACAGGTAGGCGTGGTGCAGCCGCTGCTGTTCCAGCGCGTGCGTGAGCGCGCGGACCACGTGCTCCTGGCCGACCAGCGTGGTGAAATCCCGTGGGCGCCATTTGCGCGCTAGAACTTGATAACTCATGGCGGCGATTGTAGCAAAAGGCGGACCCGAGCAACCGCGCGCCAGCCGCCATCGCCCAATGAAAAAGCCCCGCCATGCCAGGCGGGGCTCATCCTGCCGCAGGCAGCCCGGGCGGGCCGCCGCGCGTCAGTGGATCACCATCAGCGTGAACGGATAGACGTACGCCTGCAGCGTCACGAACAGGCCCACCATGACCGCCAGCACGACCGAGTGGAAGAACACGTAGCGCAGGATCTCGCCCTCGTGCCCGTACCACTTGGTGGCCGTGGACGCCACCACGATCGACTGGGCGTCGATCATCTTGCCCATCACGCCGCCCGAGCTGTTGGCCGCGGCCATCAGCGTCGGCGACAGCCCAAGTTGCTCGGCGGTGGTCTTCTGCAGCCCGCCGAACAGCACGTTCGACGCGGTGTCCGAACCCGTCAGCGCCACCCCCAGCCAGCCCAGCATCGTGCCGAACAGCGGATAGAACACCCCGGTCTGGGCGAAAGCCAGGCCCAGCGTGGCGTCCAGCCCCGAGTAGCGCGTCAGGTAGCCGATACCGAACATGGCGCAGATCGTCAGCAGAGAATAGCGCACGAGCTTGATCGTCTCCCAGTACTCCTTGAGCAGGCGCGGCACCGTGTAGCCCATCAGCAGGCCACCGACCAGCGCCGACACCAGGATGCCGGTGCCCGCCATCGACAGCACGTTGAAGTTGAAGACCGCGCCTTCGGCGATTTCCTTCGGCACCACGGGCGGGCCCTTGATGATGGCCTTGTCGAGCCCCGGAATCGAATATTTCCAGGCCCAGAGGCCGTCCATCAGCTTCTTGAACTCCGGCACGCCCCAGACGAACACGAACACGGTCAGGATCACCCACGGCATCCACGCCTTGACGACCGAGATATTGACCGCCGCGGCGTTGGCCTTGGCCTCGGCTTCGAGCGCCTCGGGGTGGTCGACCTTGGAATCGTCATGACGGCCCAGGATGCGGGTCGACGTCCAGATCTCCTTCGGATGCCAGACCTTCAGGAACATCGTCAGGCAGCCCATCGAAATCAGCGCCGAGATCACATCCACGAGCCACGGGCCATGGAAGTTGGACACCAGGAACTGCGGCACCGCAAAGCTGACGCCCGCCACCAGGATGGCCGGCCAGATCGCCAGCATGCCCCGGAAGCCTGCAAAGGCCCAGATCAGCCAGAACGGCACCAGCACCGAGAAGAACGGCAGTTGCCGCCCGATCATCGCCGACAGTTGCACCTGGTCGATGCCGGTCACCGACGACAGGCCGATGATCGGCGCGCCAAGTGCACCAAACGCCACTGGAGCCGTATTGGCGATCAGCGCCAGACCCGACGCGGCCAGCGGCGAGAAGCCCAGCCCGATCAGGATGGCGCCGGTCACGGCCACCGGCGTGCCGAAGCCGGCCGCGCCCTCGAAGAACGCGCCGAAGCTGAATGCCACCAGCAGCAGTTGCAGGCGGCGGTCCTCGGTCACGCCCGAGATCGAGTTCTGCAACACCTTGAATGACCCGTTCAGCGTGGTCAGCCGGTGCAGGAAGATGATGTTGAGGACGATCCACCCGATCGGGAACAGACCGGACACGATGCCGAAACCGGCGGCCTTGCCGGCCATCTCGACCGGCATGCCGAACACGAAGGCCGCCACCGCCACGCCCACGACCAGCGCCAGTCCGGCCGCCAGGTGCGCCTGCATATGGAAGAACGCCAGCGCCGCAAGCAGCACGGCCACCGGCACACCCGCGGCAATAGTGGACAACGCCATACTGCCGAGCGGGTCGTAAACTTGACTCCACACCACGATTGAATCCTCCTCTGGTTTGAATCGGCCGCGCGCCTCTGACGGGCTCGCTGTCGGCCGGCACTGCTCCGCCACGCGGCGCAAGGGCCGCGCGGGAGAGCAGAAAGGGGATTGTAAGGACGGGTTCCCGTCACTCGACCCTAAATCCTGTCAACATTGTCATGAACGGGATTCACGGATCAGGGTTTATGCGGGGGCAGGCTGGTGTCTCACAATCGTGGGGGCAGACTACTCCTTCAAACGGGTGTTTTCAGCTTCCGCTGGCATTGCCGCGCGCGCGCAGGCAGCGACCGAAACCTTCAGCCTTCAGCCGCACTCCCCTACATACCCGCAGTTCGCGCACTTCGCGCAGCCGTCCACCTTGTGCAGCGCGTGCGCTCCGCACTCGGGGCAGCGCTTGCCGGTACCAAGCCCGGTGGCGACCGAAGACGATGCCTGGCTGGGCCGCGCCAGCGTTACCGCCGCCTCGCCCCCATCCCGCCTTGCCAGCCGCGCGCCAAGTGCCTGCACCGGCACCTGACCGCCCTCGTCATCAAGGAACCCCCGCTTGATCAGAATCCGTTGCAGCGCATAGCTCAGCGCGGCCACCTCGGAGTCATGGAAGCGTGGCACCTCGGTGCCGTCCTGCCGCACCAGCGAGCCGTAGCGCACGGTGCCCTTGTCCCAGACCACGTTGCGCATGTCGGCCAGCGCCTTGGCGATCGGGCCGCCCGAACGGGCCACCATCGACAGCAGGCGCATCGTCGACGTGATCCACTGTTGCCCTTCCGAGCGCTGGCCGGCCGGCATGAAGAACTCGATCGGCCGCTCGATCGTCACGGGCTGGCCGTCGACAAAACCGGCCACGCGCATGAAATTCACGGTCAGGTAGACGGTCTTGTGCCCTTCGTAGGTCAGGTATTCGACCTTGGATGTCACCCCTTCCAGGTCGCCGAGCGGACGGCTGCCAAACGGGCGGACCAGCGGATCGTCGTCGGTGGGCTGCGCTGCCGGCGTGGCCGCCGGCGCGGCCGGCGCCGGTGCCACGGACAGCACCGCGCCCAGCACCTGGTTGGGACGGTACGTCGCCAGCCCCTTCAGCCCGGCCTTCCACGCTTCCAGATAGAGGTTGCGGAACGCCTCGTACGGATAGTCCTCGGGCACGTTCACCGTCTTGCTGATGCTGGTATCGATATAGGGCTGCACCGCTTCGAGCATCCGCATGTGATCGAGTGCCGACATCTGGAGCGCCGTGACGAAGCTCTCGGGCAATTGTTCGACATCGCCGCCCAGATGGCGATACAGCCGCCACGCGTGGTCCGCCACCTCGAAGGTGCGGTAGCTGTCGTCGGGCATGCGCTTGCGGCGGTTGTAGGTCCACGAGAACGCGGGCTCGATGCCGTTCGACGCGTTGTCGGCAAACGCCAGCGTGATCGTGCCCGTGGGCGCGATCGACAGCAGGTGCGAGTTGCGCAGGCCGTGTTCGGCAATGGCCTCGCGCACCGGCGCCGGCAGCCGGCTCACGAAGCCGCCGCGCAGGTAGGCGTCGGCATCGAACAGCGGGAAGCGGCCCTTCTCGTCGGCCAGTTCGACCGATGCCAGGAAGGCGTGGTCGCGCATCGTTTCGGAAATCCGCGCAGCCATCTGGCGCGCCGCGTCGGAGTCGTAGCGCAGGCCGAGCATCACCAGCGCGCTGCCCAGGCCAAGGAAGCCCAGGCCAATGCGGCGCTTGGCCTGCGCCTCGGCCTGCTGCTCGGGCAACGGCCAGAACGTCACGTCGAGCACGTTGTCGAGCATGCGCGTGGAGACGCGCACCACCTCGGCAAACGCCTCGAAGTCGAAGTTGGCGTCATCGGCAAACGGCTGGCGCACGAAGCGCGTCAGGTTGACCGACCCCAGGCAGCAGCAGCCATACGACGGCAGCGGCTGCTCGGCGCACGGATTGGTGGCCTCGATCCGCTCGCAGTAATAGAGATTGTTGTCGGCGTTGATGCGCGACAGGAACAGGATGCCCGGCTCGGCATGGTCGTAGGTGGCCTGCATGACCTGGTCCCACAGCCGGCGCGCCGCCACGCGGCGGTACACCCACTGGCCATCGTCGCGCCGGTAGGCGCCGGCCTCGATGGCATCCATGCCGGGCTCGGCCTCGTGGATCAGTTCCACTTCCTCGTCGGCTTCCACGGCGCGCATGAACTCGTCGGTCACGCCGATCGAGATGTTGAAGTTGCTGAGGTCGCCGCGATCCTTGGCGTGGATGAAGCTTTCGATATCGGGATGGTCGCAGCGCAGCACGCCCATCTGGGCCCCGCGCCGCGCGCCGGCAGACTCCACCGTGGCGCACGACGCATCAAACACCTTCATGAACGACACCGGCCCCGAGGCCCGCGAATGGGTGGCACGCACCAGCGCGCCGCCGGGCCGGATCGACGAGAAATCGTAGCCCACCCCGCCGCCGCGCCGCATGGTCTCCGCGGCCTGCGCCACGGCCGTGTAGATGCTCGGCTTGCCGTTCTTGCTCTCCGACACCGAGTCGCCCACCGGCTGCACGAAGCAGTTGATCAGCGTGGCCTGGATGCCGGTGCCGGCCGCCGAATTGATGCGTCCGGCCGGCACGAAGCCGTTTTCCAGCGCCCACAGGAAGCGGGCCGCCCACGTCTCGCGCTGCCCTTCGGGCTCAACCTCCGCCAGCGCCCTCGCCACCCTTCGGCGCACATCGTCAATGGACTGCTCTTCGCCCTTGGCGTATTTTTCCTGCAGCACTTCGATGGAGATGTCTTGCGGCACCAGGGCGCCACGGAGGATCTGGTCGTTTGCGTTCATGCCCAACCTGTCTGGATGAGATCGTCAATGAGTCGAATGGCTGAAATTTGCCGTCCGCCATGCTGCCAGCATGGCCGCGCACCACCCCGGTGTCAGATCAAAAGCCCATCAAGAAACATCGCATAACAACGAAATTCCGACCCCCGTCTCAGGTTGGGTTACAATGCCGGTCGGACGGGCCTCCTCGCATGGCGGCGCGGTCAACCTGGTCAGGTCGGGAACGAAGCAGCCACAGCCGTTTTCCGCCAGTGCCGAGGGTCAGGCTCGTCCCCCTTCCTGTTTTTTCTGTGTGTTTCCTGCGGGTTCTCCGCGTGATTTCCCAAAGTTGTTGTCGGTGCCCGATGGATGGCGGGGACGCTTGCGTCCGCGCCGGCCTATTCTGCGCCCGATCCCACCTCAGAACAACGACCCTTGCTGCGACGTGGAAATCGGTTCCACCGGGCGTGGCGCGGCGCGCAGTTGGCTGGCGTCGATCCACTCTCCCGCCGCCGTGGCCACGCCGGCTTCGATTGGCTTGCCGGGGAACATCGGCTGGATGGCCGCCGCGTAGCGGGCCAGTTGGGCGCCATAGGCGGCATGCTCCTGCGGCAGCAGGCGCAGCTTGTAGTCCACGATGACCACGCGGTCGGCGAATTCCACGAGCCGGTCGATACGCAGCAGGCGCCCCCGGCCATCGTAGAGTTCGACTTCGTTGCGCGCCGACACCGCGTCACGCGGGAACAGCAGCGGCCGCAGCGCCGGCGCGGCCAGCATGGTGCGGAGGTCCGCCAGTGCCGCGTGCGCCTGGTGCTGCCAGCGCTCGCGGGCCTGCGGGGCGCCGGCGCCCGCCAGCGGGAACCAGCGCATCACCGTGTCCGCATCGGGCACCGCCGCGTGGGCGTCGGGGTAGCGGGTCACGCGTTCGAGCAGCGCGTGCACCAGTTCGCCATGGGCGGCCGCGGCGGCATCGAACACGAATGCTTCGGCGTCTTCGCCGGAAGCGGCCTCGAAATCGGTCTCGGAAACTGCTTGGGCAACGTCAGCCGCCCCGCGATAGCGCAGCCGGAAATCGGTGTAGCGTACGGCCTCGCTGACCGGCGACAACGGATCGACGTGGGCGACATCGGCCTCCGGATAGGCGCTGACCTCGTCGCCCACGCCTGCCGCCGCCAGCCGCACATACCAGCTTCCGGCGATCTCGGCGCCGGCCTCCTCCGCCGACTTGCTCGCGCGGCCCTTCACGCCGCTGACCAGCAGCCCCTGCTGCGCGCGGGTCATCGCCACGTAGAGCAGGTTCCAGTTCTCGCGCTCGGCCAGCGCCGCCTCGGCGTCGAACATCGGCGCCCGCGCCAGCCCGCGCTCGCTGCGCTTGCCGTAGGCCGAGAAATGCCGGGGCACCGCCGACGCCGGCGGCCAGTCCACCAGGATGCCGCCCCGGTCGGCCGCCGGATTGCTGTGGTTGGCATCGAGCAGGACCACGAACGGCGCCTCAAGCCCCTTGGCCGCGTGCACGGTCAGGATGTGCACCGCGTCCAGCTGCGTATCACCACCCTCGCCACCCTCGGCGCCGCCGTCCTCGGGCTCGCCGTCCTCGGCGCCATCGGCCATGCCTCCTTCGTCAGGACTCTCGTCTTCGTCGCCCCGGCGGATCTCCTGCAGTTCGTCGATGAACTTCGGCAGGCTCGGATACCGTCCCCCGTCGAGGTCGAGCGACAGCTTCAGGAAGGCATCGAGATTGGCCAGCACCTGCTCGCGGATGGCCGACGGCGCCGCCTCGGCATAGCGCCGGCGCACCTCGCCCTGATGGTAGATATGGTCGATCAGGTCGTGCACGGGCCGGTGTGGCGCCAGCGCCAGCCATTGCCGCAGCCGGGCCACGCCATGGCGCAGCGCGTCGGACCCATGTTCGGGCAGCCCGGCCGCCACGATGCGCGCCCACCAGCCGCCCTCGCCTTCCAGTCCGGCCAGCAGCAACAGGTCATCGTCGGTGGCGCCGACGATCGGGCTCTTGAGCACGTGCGCGAGATCGAGGTCGGATTCCGGCGTCATCAGGAACGCCAGCAGCGCCGAGACGTCGAGCGCCTCCAGCGTGGTCAGCAGCCCGCCGCGCCGGGGGCTCAGGCACGGGATGCCGGCCTCGCGCAGCGCGCGCTCGTAGTCGGGCAGATAGGTCTTGCGGCGCACCAGCAGGTGCATGTCGCGCCAGCAGGCGCGGCGCTCGCCGTCGCCCTCGCGTACCGGCACCTGATCGCGCAGATAGTGCAGCCACGCGGCCACGCGGCGGCCTTCCTCATAGCGCAGCGAATCGCCCTGCTGGCGGCGCGGCTGGGTCAGCGTGTCGCGGTGGCCGTCGCCGGGCGCTTCCCCCGCATCGTCCACGGCTTCGTCGGGCTCCACCAGCGGCAGCACCCAGACCGGACCGCCCGGCTGCGCCAGCGCCGTGGTCTGCGTCTCGTAGAGCGGATAGCGCCCCTCCGCGCGGGCATGGTCGAACACCGCGTTGACCCAGTCCAGCACCTCGGGCCGGTTGCGGCGCGTACGGTTGGTGCGCAGCACGGTGGCGCCGAACTGGGCCTGGAGCATCTCCCGCGCGGCGTCGAACAGACGCGCGTCGGCGCGGCGGAAGCGGTAGATCGACTGTTTCGGATCGCCCACCAGGAACACCGTGGGCTTGTCGCCCAGGCCCTGGTAGCCGGCCAGCCAGCCCTGCAGGATGCGCCATTGCAGCGGGTTGGTGTCCTGGAATTCGTCGAGCAGCAGGTGCCGGTAGCGCGCATCGAGCCGCACCTGCAGGTAGGTGGCGGTTTCCTCGTCGGCCATCAGCTTCGCGGCCAGCCATTCGAGGTCGGCAAAGTCCATCGCGCGCTGCTCGCCCTTGTAGCGGTGATAGCGGTCCAGCAGCGCGTTGCCGAGCCGGTACAGCGCCAGGTTGATGGCCAGCACCGCGGCCTCGCAGCGCCGCGCGGCGATCTGGTCCAGCCGGGCGCAGTGGGACGCCATGCAGGCCACCAGTTCGTCGGCGCCGGACTCGCTGCCGCAGACCTTGACCAGCGCGCTGGTGCGCTTCATGGCGCGCGGCTTGCCGGCATCGGTAAAGAACGCGCTGCGCAGCAGGTCGAACGCCCGCGTGGCGGCGTCGCCAGCTTCGGCGCCGGCCTCGCGCCAGTCGCGGATGGCGCTCAGCCCGTCCTGGAGCCGCGTGGCATGGCCTTGCTCGGTCTTGCCGCCGCGCCCCAGTGTCTGGGCCAGCCGCGCGCATTCGTCGAGCCAGTCGGCATCGGCCAGCGCGCCGACCAGTACGTCAGACGTGGCATCTTCGCCAAGATCGTCGGCCAGCAGCCGGGCCGGCTCGCCGGCCTCGCGGAACGCCATCCATTCGTTACGCGCGTGGAACATGCGGTCCAGCAGCCCGCGCGCCTGGAAATCGCCGATTGCATCGACCAGTTGCTCGTAATCCTGACGCAGGTCGGCATGCTGCGGATGGGCCAGCGCGCGCCAGAACGGCGCCCAGGCCTCGCGCTTCATGCGCAGCGCGTCCTCGCGCAGCGAGGCGCCCGGCACGATGCCCGACGACAGCGGCGCGCCGCGCAGCAGCGTGCCGAACCAGCCGTGGAACGTGTCGATGGCCATGCGGCCCGGCGATGCCAGCACCTGCGCGTGAAGCTGGCGCGCCCGCGGCACGGCGGCCCGCGCCGCGTCGGGCGCCAGGCCGCGCATCTCCAACTGGGCAAGTACGGCTTCGTCGCTGCCGCTGGCGAGCTGCGACAGCACCTCCAGCAGCCGTTCGCGCATTTCCTCGGCGGCCTTGCGCGTGAACGTGATGGCCAGAATCTCGTGCGGCGCGGCGCCGGCCAGCAGCAGCCGCACCAGGCGCGCCACCAGCAGCCAGGTCTTGCCGCTGCCGGCGCAGGCTTCCACCACCACCGAGCGCGCCGGATCACAGGCCGCACGCGTGAAGTCGGCCTCGCCAACGGGCTGGCCGTCGCGCTGGTAGGCGTGGATCGAGGGGCTGGCGGTCATGACTTCAGATCCGGCAAGGCGGTGGATTCCCAGAAACCCTTGCGGCACAGGCCGCGGGCTTCGCAATAGGTACAGGCAGCGGCGTCGCCAAACGCGGGCAGCTTCGCGCCTTCGCGCAGGCGGCCCACGTCCTGCCGCAACTGGCGTTCCAGCCAGGTGACGGCGGCCTGGAACTCGGGCAGGTCGACCTCGCGCTGCGCACCGGGCGCGCTGTCGCGGCCGCCCTGCTTCACCCCTTCGAGCGCCACCCAGCTGCCGGCCACGGCATCGGCGCGCAGCAGGCCGTAGAACGCCAACTGGCAGTCTTCCTCGGCATCGCCCACCTTGCGGCGCAGGCGGCTGGCCGGCTGCGTCTTGTAGTCGAGCACCGCGTGGCTGCCATCGGGGCCCTTGTCGAGCCGGTCGATCCGCCCGCCCAGGCGCAGCGGATGGCCATCGGGCATCGCCATGTCCACGCCGGCGTCGAACTCGCCGCCACGCCAGTGCCAGCCCATGTCCTCGCGCGCCCCCTGCCAGGCCACGTACGACGGCAGCACCTCGCACCATCGGCGGTAATAGCTGATCGCGTTGCCATCCTCGGCCATCTGGCGGCCGAACACGGTGTCCGAGATCTCGCGCAGCCGCGCCAGCCGCTTCGCATCGCTACGCTCGCCGCTGGCGTGGATTTCCTCGTGGTACTGCAACAGCACGCGGTGCAGCAGGTTGCCGATGTCGCGCTTTTCGAGGTCGTCGTTGAGCGTTTCCAGCCCGGCCAGGCCCAGCATGCGGCCGGCAAAGAACTGGTAGGGGCAGCGCCGCAGCATGTTGTAGGCGGCCGCGCTCCAGCGGGCCGGCACGCGCTCGGGCGCCGAGGGCGCGGGCATGTAGCCGGGCTGCGCGAAGGTGTCGAGCCACTGCGGCGCGGCGCTGGCCTCGATCGGCGCGCCGGCCCGCGCGCAGCAGGCCGACAGCCGCTCGATCCAGCCCGACACATGGTGCGGCTCTCCCCGGCTGCCAAAGCGCTGCCAGGTCAGCACCACGTCATCGTTGTTGAGCAGCACCTCGGCCAGGTCGCGCGCCTGCTGGGCGAAGCGCGCCTCGCGGTCTTCCAGGCCCAGTTCGCGGCGCATCTGGTTCGAGAAGAACATCAGCTCGGCGGCGCGCGACGGCAGTTGCGCATCATCGCAGCCCACCACCACCACGCCCTCGAAGCGGCGCATCCGCGCGCCGTTGAGCGGCAGTATCGTGATGCGCGCCTGGCTCTGCGCGCCGGGCTCCTTGTAGGCCACCGATTCGAGCAGCGCGGACAGCATCGCGCGGAATTCCTGCTGGTTCAGCGTGGCGCCGCCGGTTTCCTCGTTGCCGGGTTCGCCAAGTTCGCCCAGCCGCGCCAGCGCGTCGAGCAGTTGCTGGCCGGCATCGTCACCGGCCAGCGCGGCGCGCATGCCCAGCGTGTCCAGCATCGCGTCGAGCCGGCCGAGCCACATCGCCAGCGGCTGCTGGGCATGGCCGCGCGGCCATTGCGCGGCCTCGTCGGCCAGCGTGGCGATCAGCGCGCGGGCGGCGGCGCGGATGTCGAGCATCGCGTCGCTGGCCGCCACGGTGTCGGCGTCGACCACGGTGCCCGGCTCCCCGGTGCGCGGGCGCTCGGCAAACAGATGGCGCAGCCGCGCCCAGCCCCCGGTGACGCCATCGCGCCGGATCTGGCGCTCCATCAGCGCGATGGCCGCGCCGCGATGCCCGGCATCGGGCAGGCAGAACGGACTCTTGAGCAGGTCCAGCAGCGCGGCGGTGTCGCCGTCGCGCACCAGCACGTCGAACCAGCGCATCAGCGCGGCGGCGGCGCGCGTGGTGGAGAGCTTCCAGCCGGTTTCGTCGCGTACCGGCGCGCCGGCCCGCATCAGCAGCGCCCGCGTGCGCCGCGCCACCACGCGGTCGTGCGCCACCAGCGCCACGTGCTGGCGGCCCTCGTTGAGCCATTGCACGAGCTGGGCGGCGGCGGCCGCTGCCTCGTCCTCGAAGCGCGCGGCGCCGATCACCCGCACGCGCGGCCGGGCCTCGGGCAGGTCCGGGGACGGCATGAGCGGCAACGCGGCCGGGCGGCTGCCGCCATCCTCGCCGGATTCCTCGCCCGGTTCCTCGCCATCGGCCGCGCGGCGTGCCTCGGGCCACAGCGCCAGCAGCGTGCGGTACCAGTCCCCGTCATCGGCGTCAGCGCCAGTCCAGTCGTAGCCGATCTCGACGGTCGGCACCAGCTCGCCGGCCTGGCGCAGGAAAGCGGCTTCGATGGGCTCGGGCGGCGTCGGGCCGATCCAGAGCACCGGTCCCGGCACCATCAGCGCCAGCCGCTGCAGCGCGCGGCGCCGCGTGGGCAGCGGATCGTCGGGCCCCGACAGCATCTGCCAGAACGCCAGCACGATCTGCGCCTCCTGCCCCAGGAACCGCTCGGACAGGTGGGCGTAGGTGCGTTGCAGCGCGCCCTGCAGCAGCGCGGCGCGGTCGTCGCCGTCGATGTCGTCGTCCTCGCGGATCGCATCGTCCTCCAGCCAGCGCGCGCTCAGTTCATCGCTGATCGACAGCAGCGTCTGCGCCAGCCCCCAGGCCGCGCCTTCGGTCTGGGCGCCGAACGCCTGGCGCAGCCAGTCCTGCGCCCGGATGGCCTGCTGCACGGCCAGCAGCCGGGCCGCATGGCTGCGCGCGGGCAGCGGTTCGGCGGCGAGATCGGGCGGGAGGTCCAGCAGCCAGTGGCCGAGCGTCAGCACGCGCGGCAGCAGGCGCGGCTGGCCGGCGGCGCGGGCGGCGGCGTCCAGCGCCTGGCGCACGCCCGGAATCTGCGCCGCCGTCGGCACCACGACATGCGCCGCCGCCGCGGTGGGGCCGCAGCGGTCGAGGAAGTACCACGCGGCGGTGGCGGCCTGGTCGAGGAACGACGGGCCGGGAGGGAACGAGAGCCGGGTCATGGATCGGAAAGACGGCCACGCGCCCCGGGGCGACCCGGCGCCCCGCGGCACGCAGGGAACATCAGTTGTCGTCGGCGCCGCGCTCCAGGCGGGCACGCAGCTCGCGGGCGGTTTCCATCAGGCCTTCGTAGCCGGAGCGGGCGTGCTCGGGCAGGTCGGGGTCGCCGATCAGCGTGCCCAGCGTCTCCATCACGCTGTAGACCAGCCCCTTGGCGGCGCCGGTGGCGATGCTGTCGGATTCGACGGCGGTGGACAGGTGTGCCAGCGCGTCGCTCAGGTGGTCGGCATCGGGACCCTGCGGCGCGCCAGCGGCGTCGGGCAGGTTGCGCTCGGCGGGCTCGGGCGTTCCGGGGTTGCCGGTGTCGGGCTTGCTGGAATCGGGCGTCATGGTGATTTGCCTTGGGTCGGGGATTGCGGGATGTCCGCGCTCGTCATTCTACGCGGGCCGTCAAATGCGCCTTCAGAAGCATTCTAGACCATGCCCCGGGGTTTCCCTGCCCGGTAAATCCCGCCCTTTTCCATTCCCGCCTGCTGCTGCGCAGCACACAATAACTCCGATAGGGGATGCGATTGAGCGCGTCTCTCGGTCCCATAGAAACTATTATCGGCAGGAGCCTCGGCCATGCGCTTGAATTCCGGCAAGCTGGTAACATATCGACGCCAAGGGCCCGCGTGGCAGCATGCCAGGCCCGTCCGGCGGAACAGTTCGATTGCGTGTAAGGTAGCGGTACCGCCCCACGCCAGCATTCCGCCTTCACCCATTGCGCCTTCGCCATCCAGCGTAAAAGCGAAAACAGAGGTTCTCCGCCATGAGCGATCAAATCAAGTATGTGAGCGACGCATCGTTCGAAGACGACGTTCTCAAGTCCGACAAGCCCGTCCTGCTCGACTTCTGGGCGGAATGGTGCGGCCCCTGCAAGATGATTGCGCCGATCCTCGACGAAGTGGCCCGCGACTACGGCGACAAGGTCCAGATCGCCAAGATCAACGTGGACGAGAACCAGCAGGTGCCGGCCAAGTTCGGCATCCGCGGCATCCCGACGCTGATCCTGTTCAAGAACGGCGAAGTGGCCGCCCAGAAGGTGGGCGCGCTGTCCAAGTCGCAGCTGACCGCGTTCCTGGACGCCCAGGTCTAACCTGCC
The DNA here is from genome assembly GCF_004217045.1 of Cupriavidus agavae. Classification (GTDB taxonomy): domain Bacteria; phylum Pseudomonadota; class Gammaproteobacteria; order Burkholderiales; family Burkholderiaceae; genus Cupriavidus; species Cupriavidus agavae. The sequence goes on along the minus strand of NZ_SGXM01000001.1, from coordinate 863,648 downwards.
GCCCGCGCCGGGACGCCAGCGTCCCGGCCCAGCACGCTCCGGCCTCGCGTGCGCCAGCTCTGGCGCGCCGGCCGGATTGTGCTAAGATGCGATCCAACAACTTCCCCGAGCGTTCGCTCATTCTTCCCCCTTCTCCAAGGTCTTGCCCGTCCGGGCCCTTCTGTACCCCTTGTCTATGCACCTGACAGAACTCAAATCGCTTCACGTGTCTGCGCTTCTCGAAATGGCGGCAACGCTCGAGATCGACAACGCACAACGGATGCGCAAACAGGAACTGATGTTTGCGATCCTGAAGAAGCGCGCCAAGATGGGCGAAACCATCTACGGAGACGGCACGCTGGAAGTACTGCCCGACGGCTTCGGTTTCCTGCGCTCGCCGGAAACGTCGTACCTGGCCAGCACGGACGATATCTATATCAGTCCCTCGCAGATCCGCCGCTTCAACCTGCACACCGGCGACTCGATCGAAGGTGAAGTGCGCACGCCCAAGGACGGCGAGCGCTACTTTGCGCTGGTCAAGGTGGACAAGGTCAACGGGCAGCCGCCCGAGGCGGTGAAGAACCGCATCATGTTCGAGAACCTGACGCCGCTGCACCCGAACCGGCCGCTCCAGCTTGAACGTGACATCCGTGCCGAGGAAAACATCACCGGCCGCATCGTCGACATGATTGCCCCGATCGGCCGCGGCCAGCGCGCGCTGCTGGTGGCCTCGCCGAAGTCCGGCAAGACCGTGATGCTGCAGCACATCGCCCACGCGATCGCCAACAACCATCCGGAAGCTGACCTGTTCGTGCTGCTGATCGACGAGCGCCCGGAAGAAGTGACCGAAATGCAGCGTTCGGTGCGCGGCGAGGTGGTGGCGTCGACGTTCGACGAACCGGCCATCCGCCACGTGCAGGTGGCCGAAATGGTCATCGAGAAGGCCAAGCGCCTGGTGGAACTGAAGCGCGACGTGGTCATCCTGCTGGACTCGATCACGCGCCTGGCGCGCGCCTACAACACGGTGGTGCCGGCCTCGGGCAAGGTGCTGACCGGTGGTGTCGACGCCAACGCGCTGCAGCGCCCGAAGCGTTTCTTCGGCGCCGCGCGTAACCTGGAAGAAGGCGGTTCGCTGACCATCATCGCCACGGCGCTGATCGAAACCGGCAGCCGCATGGACGACGTGATCTACGAAGAGTTCAAGGGCACCGGCAACATGGAAGTGCACCTGGAACGCCGCCTGGCGGAAAAGCGCGTCTATCCGGCCATCAACCTGAACAAGTCGGGCACGCGCCGCGAGGAACTGCTGATCAAGCCGGAAATCCTCCAGAAGATCTGGATCCTGCGCAAGTTCATCTCGGACATGGACGAAGTCCAGGCCATGGAATTCATCCTCGACAAGATGAAGCCGACGAAGAACAACGCGGAGTTCTTCGACATGATGCGCCGCGGCGGCTGATCGGGCCGGTTGCGATGCACGCGGAAAGGCGTACCCTGCGGGTGCGCCTTTTTTCTTTCCGGCCGTCCGGGAACGCCAATTTCTAGCGAAATTACGATGTTCGGCAAACTGTCCAGCTTCCTCCGCGCCCGTTCCCGCGAGCGCAAGCTCGCCCAATACGCCATTCCCGATGCCTTGTGGACGCAGACCGTGGCGGCGCTGCCGTTCGTGCAGCGCTATGGCAGCGACGATCTCGCCAGACTGCGCGAGCTGGCCACGCTGTTCATCGCCAGCAAGGAATACTCCACCGCGCACGAACTGGAGCTGACCGATGAAATGGTGGTCAGTGTGGCCGTGCAGGCCTGCGTGCCAGTGCTGAAGCTCGGCATCGAGTGGTACCGCGGCTGGCATGGCATCGTGTTGTACCCGGGCGAGTTCCTGATCCGCAAAACAGTCGAGGACGACATCGGGCTGGTGCATGGGGTGGAGGAGGAAGCCAGCGGCGAAGCCTGGGAGCACGGCCCGGTGATCCTCTCCTGGCCCGACGTGCACACGCCCGGCACCGGCCTGGCGTCCGACCCGGCCCTGCCGGCCGACACCTACAACGTGGTGATTCACGAGTTCGCCCACAAGCTCGACATGCTGGACGGCGAGGCCGATGGTGTACCGCCCTTCTCGCGCGTGCTCCATCCCGACATCGACGCCGAGGCGTGGGCGGAAACCCTGCTCGAAGAGTACGACCGCTTCGCCGACGCCTGCGAGCAGGTGCCGGACGCTGACTGGGATCATCCGGGACGCCTCCCGCCGGCGCTCCAGGTCATCGATCCGTACGGTTGCGAGGCGCCGAGCGAGTTTTTTGCCGTGGCATCCGAGACATTTTTCGTCGAACCGGGCGGCTTGCGCGAGCATTGGCCGGCCCTCTACGAGGCCCTGGCCCGTTTTTACCGGCAGGACCCTGCCCGGGTGACGCGGGAAAGTGCCTGATAAATAACTTTATCCGGGCCGCAACACACGTGCCGCGCACCCCCACGCGGAAGGCCCCAAGTTCTTGTTTTTCTGCCATAATCCCGGTTTGCCCGTAATCGGCAAGTGGTTCGTTCGCCGCCAGCGTCCTGGTACGCTGCAACAGCGCGAAGCGGACTGGCTACCCAACCTGAAAGGAAGCACCATGAAAGAAGGCATTCACCCGAATTACCGTGAAGTCGTGTTCCACGACATGTCCAGCGACTTCAAGTTCGTGACGCGCTCGACGATCCAGACCAAGGACACGATCGAACACGAAGGCAAGACCTACCCGCTGGCCAAGATCGAAGTGTCGTCGGAATCGCACCCGTTCTACACCGGCCAACAGAAGATCATGGACACGGCTGGCCGCGTCGAGAAGTTCCGCCAGAAGTTCGGCAGCAAGCTGGGCGCCAAGAAGTAAAACGCGCCGCGCGACCGAGCTTATTGCCGCGCCTGCCGGGACAGATGCTCCTGCAGCGCGCGACCTGACAAAGAGGCAGCATCGGCTGCCTCTTTGCATTTGTGGCCCACAATAGCGGTTTGCGCACTGCTGTGGGTTGCCGCCACGTCCTACCGCCGATGTCCCAAGCCAAGACCACGCCCGTTCACCTGACCGCCGCCGCCACGGGGGCCCTGCCGCGCTACCTGCTGCTGGCGATCTGCATCATCTACGGACTGACCGGCCTGTTCGGCCGCGATCCGTGGAAGAACGAGGACGCCGCCGGCTTCGGCGTGATGTGGCAACTGGGCACCGGCGGCGTGCAGGACTGGCTGATGCCGAACATCGTCGGCCGGCCCTATAGCGAGGACGGCCCGCTGGTGTTCTGGATCGGCGGGCTGATGATCCGGCTGTTCGGCGGCTGGCTGGGCGCCCCCGATGCCGCGCGCCTGGCCACGGCGCTGTTCTACTTCGGCACCTGCGCCTTCATCTGGTATTCCACCTACCTGCTGGGCCGCCGCGAGGAGGTGCAGCCGTTTGCGTTCGCGTTCGGCGGCCAGCCTGACGCCCGCTCGTACGGCCGCGCGCTGGCCGATGGCGCGCTGCTGATCTTCCTGGCCTGCGTGGGCCTGGCGATGCGCGGCCACGAGACCACGGCGCAGGTCGGCCAGGTCTGCTTCATCGCCATGATGCTGTACGGCCTGGTGCGCAGCCTCGACATGCCCGTGCAGGGCAGCCTGTGGTTTGGCGTGGGGCTGGGGGCGCTGTGCCTGGCCAGCGGGCCGCTGCTGGCCAGCTCGCTGCTGCTGGCCACGATCATTGCCGGCCTGGTCTGCCAGCCGCTGCCGCTGCGCCGCCTCCTGCCGATCGGAATGGGGCTGGCGGTGGCCATGGTGGCGGCGTGGCTGGCCGCCACCTATTTCGGCGCCACGACCACCGACGATGCCGTCGCGTTCATCCGCGAATGGGCCCGCTACGACCGCCGCGCCTACGGGCCGCCCTCGTGGCAGACCGGCGGCTTCATTGCCCGCAACTTCTTCCTCTACACCTGGCCGGTCTGGCCGATCGCCGCGTTCGCGTGGCTGTCATGGCGCGGCATGCGCCGGGCCGCCCACGTGTCCGTGCCGCTGGTGCTGCTGGCGATGCTGTTCCTGCTGCTGGTGCTGCAGCGCAGCCCCGGCGACGTGCAGTTCATCCTGCTGCTGCCCCCGATGGCCATCCTGGCGGCGTTCGCGCTGCCCACGCTGCCGCGCGCCGCGATCAACGCCGTGGACTGGTTCGCGTTGCTGTTCTTCACGATCTTCGGCGGCACGGTCTGGTTCATGTGGATCGCCAAGACCACCGGCTGGCCGCCCAAGATCGCCGCCAACGTATTCCGCCAGATTCCGGGCTTCCAGCACACGTTCACGGTCAGCGCCGTGATCATTGCGCTGGTGGTGACGCTGGCGTGGGTGCTGGTGGTGCGCTGGCGGCTGTCGCGCGCGCCCAAGCAGATCTGGCGTCCGGTGGTGATCTCGGCGGCCGGTACGACGCTGATGTGGGTCATGGCGATGACGCTGTGGCTGCCGTCGATCAACTACGGCAAGACCTACCGCGACGTGGCCCAGGCTGCCGCGCTGGCCCTGCCGCCGACGTACCGCTGCGTGCAGCCGATCCGCATGGGCAATGCGCAGCTGGCGTCGTTCGCCTATTTCGGCCATATCCGCTTCGGCGGGCCGGAGGACGAGTGCGATGTCCTGCTGCGGCACGATGCGGTGGACTACGGCGCACCGGGCAACCTGTCGCATTTCGAGTGGCGCCTGATCTGGGAAGGCCGGCGCCCCGCCGACCGCGACGAGCGCTTCCGCATGTACCAGCTCGTCGAGCGGTCGGCCGTCAAGCCGGTCCGCCCACCGGTGCAGCGCCGCCTGCCGCGCCAGTAGGCGCCGCCGCGCCAGCCCGCCCCCGCCTGCATGGGTCCCGGCCCGTGCAGGATGCCCGCGCCCGGGCACCCTCCTGATCCCGATCGACAATAACAATGAGCAGCGCGCTGCAGGACCTTCGACGCATCATTACCCTGGCCGCACCGGTGCTGGTGGGCCAGCTTGCCGTGGTGGCCTTCGGGGTCATCGACACCATCATGGCCGGCCGCTCGTCGGCCGCCGACCTGGCCGCCGTGGGGCTCGGCGGCTCGATCTATGTCACCGTCTATATCAGCCTGATGGGCGTGCTGCAGGCGCTGGCACCGATTGCCGGCCAGCTCTATGGCGCGGGCCGTACCGCCGAGATCGGCGTGGAAGTGCGCCAGGCGGCGTGGCTCGGCGTGGCGCTGGCCGTGCCAGGCATGCTGTTGCTGCTGTTCCCGGAGCCGCTGCTGGCGTTTGCCAAGGCGCCGCCCGAGCTGGTGGACAAGGCCTCGCGCTACCTCCATATCGTGGCGTTCGGGTTGCCCGCGGCGCTCGCCTTCCGGGTCTACATGGCGCTGAACAACGCGCTGTCGCGACCGATCATGGTGACCATGCTGCAGATCGGCGGGCTGATCCTGAAGGTGCCGCTCAACGCCTGGTTCATCCATGGCGGCTTCGGCATCGCGGCCATGGGGGGGCCGGGCTGCGCGCTGGCCTCCACGATCATCAGTTGGCTCTGGTGCGGCGTGGGGCTCTGCATCCTGCGGTTCGACCGCACCTACCTTCCGCTCGAGATTTTCACGCGCTGGGAGTGGCCGCGCCGCGACCGTATCGTGCCGATGCTGCGGCTGGGCGTGCCGATGGGACTGACCTACCTGATCGAGATCACGTCGTTCACGCTGATGTCGATCTTCATCACGCGGCTCGGCACCGAGGTGCTGGCCGGGCATCAGATTATCGCCAATCTCGGCGCGGTGGCTTACATGATGCCGCTGTCGCTGTCGATCGCCACGTCGACGCTGGTGGCCCAGCACCTTGGCGCCCGCGACCGCGCCGGCGCCCGGCGGCTTGGCTGGCGCGGCATCCGCTTTGGCGCCGCGCTGGCGCTGGTGACGGGCGCCGCGCTATGGCTGCTGCGCGAGCCCGTGCTCAATGCCTATGTGAAAGACCCGGCTGTCGTGGCCAAGGCCCTGCCGCTGATGCTGTTCGTGGCGTTCTACCAGGCCTTCGACGCCATCCAGGTCATGACCGGCTTCGTGCTGCGCGCCTACAAGATCGCGCTGATCCCGACGCTGATCTACGCGGCCTCGCTCTGGGGCGTGGGACTCGGCGGCGGCTATGTGCTGGGGTTCGGGCTGCTCGACTGGATGCCGGCCTTCACGCGCGGCGCAGCAGGCTTCTGGCTGGCCAACAGCGTCAGCCTGGCGATCGCTGGCGGCCTGCTGGTGGGGTATTTCAGAAAGGTGAGTCGGACTGCCTGAAATGCCAATTCCCCTCTCCCGCAAGGCGGGAGAGGGGAGAACGAGGACGAAAAAAAAGCCTGCTTGCGCAGGCTTTTTCAAAGTTTGGCGGAGCGGACGGGGCTCGCCTACATGCTGCAGGCCGCGGATTCGCTTGCAAGCGAATCCCTTCTCGCCCCGCCGGGAGCTGCGCAGGCAGCTCCCTCCGCTCCTTATGGATGAAAAAAAAGCCTGCTTGCGCAGGCTTTTTCAAAGTTTGGCGGAGCGGACGGGGCTCGAACCCGCGACCCCCGGCGTGACAGGCCGGTATTCTAACCAACTGAACTACCGCTCCAATTCTGCTTGGCGCCTGGAGCAAGCGCTCCGGACAGCCACTGGACGTTTGATTACGCCCATTGTCTGGCGTCCCCTAGGGGATTCGAACCCCTGTACTCACCGTGAAAGGGTGATGTCCTAGGCCTCTAGACGAAGGGGACAGAAATCTGTTGCAAGCAACGTTTCCGTCTACTGCTGCGAAGTCGGCTATTCTAGCAGAACTTTCGCATTTCCAGGTACCTTTTTTACTGCTTCGATACCTGTTCGAAACCTTGGTGGAGCTAAGCGGGATCGAACCGCTGACCTCTTGCATGCCATGCAAGCGCTCTCCCAGCTGAGCTATAGCCCCCGATACTGCTGGAACACATAATCGACGATCCTTGCGGGCCATCATTATGTTTTCGATTTTTCAGGACTTTGAATCCAGTCCCGGGTAAATCGGAAAAGTGATTATCGAATAATCACCTCTCACCCAAATAAAAACCCGCTTGGTTTCACCCAAGCGGGCTCAGTCTGGCGGAGCGGACGGGGCTCGAACCCGCGACCCCCGGCGTGACAGGCCGGTATTCTAACCAACTGAACTACCGCTCCGTTGTTGGTTGCTGACTGGAGCATCGCTCCGGACAGCCAACTGGACGAATGATTACGTCCAATGTCTGGCGTCCCCTAGGGGATTCGAACCCCTGTACTCACCGTGAAAGGGTGATGTCCTAGGCCTCTAGACGAAGGGGACAGAAACTTTGGTGGAGCTAAGCGGGATCGAACCGCTGACCTCTTGCATGCCATGCAAGCGCTCTCCCAGCTGAGCTATAGCCCCAATAGTTACTGCCTTGCTGCTCTTGCCACCGGATTTTACTGCGTTTCCGGCGAAGCGGCGATTATAAACAACTCACCGCATTTTGCAAGTCCCTTTTTCCTGTTTTTCAACCGGGCTGTTTGACTTGCGTCGCGCAGCAGGGAGAACGAGATTATGCTGAAGTCGCGGCCGGAGCGCAAGCCCCTGCCGCGACTTTTCCGCACATTTTTACGCAGCGCCCAGGCGGCGCAGCACCGTGTCGCGGCCGATCAGTTCCAGCACCGCGTCGATGCTCGGCGTTTGCAGTTGCCCCACCACCAGCAGGCGCACCGGCATGGCCAGCTTCGGCATCTTCAGGCCGAACTCGGCCAGCACGGCCTTGAACGTGGCATTGATGGCCTCGCGCTTCCACTCGGGCAGCGCGGCAAGCTGGGTGGCCAGCGCCCGCACGGCCGGCCGGATCTCGTCCGTCAGATGCTCGGCCTTGAGCGCGGCGTCGGGCTGCGGCTCGCCGCGATAGAACAGCATCGCGGTCTGGGCCACTTCCCTGAGCGTGTTGGCGCGATCCTTGACCAGCGCGATCACGCCCACCAGGTCGGCGCCCTCCACCTTGCCGCCCTCGGCCTCGATGAACGGGCGCGTCAGCTCGGCCAGGCGCTGGTTGTCGCCGGTCTTGATGTAGTGGTTGTTGAGCCAGGCCAGCTTTTCCGGGTTGTATTGCGCCGGCGACTTGCCCAGGTGCTCCAGGTCGAACCACTCGACGAACTGCTCGCGCGAGAAAATCTCGGCGTCGCCGTGCGCCCAGCCCAGGCGCGCCAGGTAATTGACCACGGCTTCGGGCAGGTAGCCTTCGTCGCGGTAGCCGGTGACCGGCATCGCGCCATGGCGCTTGCTCATCTTCTCGCCCTGCTCGTTCAGCACGGTCGGCAGGTGGGCGTAGACCGGCACCTCGCCGCCGAGCGCGCGGATGATGTTGATCTGGCGCGGCGTGTTGTTGACGTGGTCGTCGCCCCGGATCACGTGCGTGATCTTCATGTCGAGGTCATCGACGACCACGCAGAAGTTGTAGGTCGGCGTGCCGTCCGGGCGCGCGATGACCAGGTCGTCGAGTTCGTCGTTGGAGATCTCGATCCGGCCCTTCACGGCGTCGTCCCACACCACGCTGCCGCCGATGGGGTTCCGGAAACGGATCACGGGCTGCACGCCGGCGGGCGGCTCGGGCAGCGTCTTGCCCGGCTCGGGACGCCAGAAGCCGTTGTAGCGCGGCTTTTCGCCGGCGGCGCGCTGGGCCTCGCGCAGCGCGTCGAGTTCCTCGGTGCTCATGTAGCACGGGTACGCCAGCTCGCTGTCCACCATCTGCTGCACCACCGCGCGATAGCGGTCCATGCGCTGCATCTGGTAGAACGGGCCCTCGTCGATATCGAGATCGAGCCAGGCCATGCCCTCCAGGATCACGTCGACCGCCTCCTTCGAGGAGCGCTCCACGTCGGTATCCTCGATGCGCAGGATGAAATCGCCGCCCATGCGGCGGGCAAAGGCCCACGGGTAGAGCGCGGAGCGGATATTGCCGAGGTGGATGAAGCCGGTCGGGCTCGGCGCGAAGCGGGTGCGGACGCGTTGTGTCATGGTCGGAAGAAACAAAAAGGCCCGCGCACGGATGCGCGCAGGCCGGATTTCGCTGGATGCGGCATTATACGCCTCCCCTTCCGCCGCCTGCGGCTGGCGCACGTGCCGCGGAATCATTTATGCTGCGTCCGGTCTGAGACGGGTCGGCCCGCTCCGCTTCGCGCCCGTGGCGCACGCGATGGCCGGCGCGTCACTTCTCCTGGTTTTCTTCCTGATGCAACGACGACATTTCCTTGGCGCCTCGGCCGCCATGCTGCTGGCAGCCTGCTCGTTCGGCCCGAAGCCGGCGCCCGTCACCCCGCCCGTGGCCACCGCGCCGCCCGTCACGGCGCCGCCGCGCCCGCTGCGCATCGGCCTGGCGCTCGGTGGCGGCGCGGCACGCGGCTTTGCCCATATTGGCGTGATCAAGGCGCTGGAGGCCCAGGGCATCCATCCGGAGATCGTCACGGGCACCAGCGCGGGATCGGTGGTGGCGGCGCTGTATGCCACCGGGCTGAACGGGTTCGAACTGAACAAGCTGGCCCTGACCATGGACGAGGCGTCGATTGCCGACTGGGCCCTGCCCTTCGGCACCAGATTCGGCGGCTGGCTCAAGGGCGAGGCGCTGCAGAACTACGTGAACCGGCTGGTCAAGAACCGGCCGATCGAGGCCATGAAGCTGCCGCTGGGCATTGTCGCCACCGATCTCAAGACCGGCGAGCGCATCCTGTTCCGGCGCGGCAACACGGGCCAGGCGGTGCGGGCGTCGAGCAGCGTGCCGGGCGTGTTCCAGCCGGTGTCGATCGCCGGGCATGACTACGTCGATGGCGGGCTGGTGGAACCGGTGCCGGTGGATGCGGCGCGCGAGATGGGCGCGGACTTTGTCATCGCGGTCAACATTTCGGCCGATCCGTCGAGCCAGAAGAACAACGGCCAGAGCGGCGTGCTGCTGCAGACCACGGCCATCATGGGCCAGTCGATCAACAAGATGTCGCTGGCGCGCGCCGACGTGGTGATCCGCCCCGACCTGCCCGACATGGGCGGCAGTGACTTCGCATCGCGCAACCGCGCGATCCTGGCCGGGGAGCAGGCCACCGCCGCCGTGCTGGCCACACTGCGCGAGAAGCTGGCACTGGCACGGTCCCGCCCCGTCGCCACGGTGGGCGCGGCGCCCTGACGACGTTGGGCAGTCAGGCTGACAGGATTCGTCAGCCCGATCGACAGCCGCTGTCACCCTGCCCCGCGCGACGGGCAACAAAAAAGGACTGCCGGAGCAGTCCTTTTTTATTTGGCCGGAGCCAGATCCCGGTCAGCCGCCGACGAGGATCGAGCGGCCCTGGGCGTTCGGATCGTAGCGCTTGAGCGTCTCGATCATGCCGCCGGTGGTGTCCACCGAGCCGCGCGCCGAATCGTCGATGCGGCGTGCGCCGTTGTAGCGCGTGACCCAGTAAGAGGCGCGCATGTCGTCAACGCGGATCTTGCTGCCGGTGGACGGTGCGTGCACGAACTTGTTGTCGCCGATATAGATGCCGACGTGCGAGAACGTGTGGCGCATCGTGTTGAAGAACACGAGGTCCCCCGGACGCAGTTCGTTGACGGCCACGGTGGTGCCCACCTGGCTCATTTCCACGGACCGGCGCGGCAACATGAAGCCGAATGTGTCGTTGAACACGTAGCGGACGAAGCCGCTGCAGTCCAGGCCCGATTCGGGGCTGTTGCCGCCGAAGCGGTAACGCACACCAATCAGTCCCAGCGCGTTCATGACCAGGTCGCCAGCCTTGCTGGCAACGTTGCTGGTGGAGCTCATGACCGACGACAACAAGCCACGCTTGTGTTCCGGATGGTCGGCGGCCTGGTCGGCACGCGCTTCGATCCGGGCGTCAGGGTCCTTGAACACCGTATCCGCCAGCACTCCATTCGACACAGTCGCACCGCAGGCAATGGCAATTCCGATAGCGGCACGCGCCAGCGAATGAAGTACCGTTTGCATTGGCTCTCCTGATGATCGGACAAATCTGACCGGCTTGTCAGACATAGCCGGACAGCGAAAAGACATCAGGGCGGAACGTACGCAAGAAGTACGCCTGCAGCGCTGCACCAGCCGCGTGCAACTCCGGCCCTCCCCAGGGCCTGCATGCGGCGGACGAACCACCCCCGACAAAACTTATCGCGGAATACTAAAGTACCCACCCTGACGTGTCAAAGTTGGTTACAAATTCCCCGCAAAAGACCGGCAAATCAATGAATTAGCGTAAAAAAGTCATCTTGATTGTTAGATTCCCTATAAAGGAATCCTGTGTCAGTGCCGTTAAACACGGCCCTGCCATCACATCACCGTGGCGGCACCCAACTGGGCGGCCGCCATCAGCTTTCTCGTATACGGATGCTGCGGCGCGCCGAGTACCGTGTCGGTCTCGCCCGATTCCACCACTTCACCGTTCTTCATGACGATGACTCGGTGCGCCATCGCACGGATCACGGCCAGATCGTGGCTGATGAACAGGTAGCTGAGGTTGTACTTGTGCTGCAACTGCGAGAGCAGCGCCAGCACCTGCTGCTGGATCGACACATCAAGTGCCGAAGTCGGCTCATCGAGCACGAGCACCTGCGGTTTGAGGATCAGCACGCGCGCGATGGCGATACGCTGGCGCTGCCCGCCCGAGAACTCGTGCGGATAGCGGCCGAGCGCGGTGCGGTCGAGCCCGACCTCGCGCAACGCCTCGATGACCAGTTCCCGCATGGCTTCGGGCGACAGCCCCGGCTGGTGCAGGGCCAGGCCCTCCCCCACGATCTGCTCGATCGTCATGCGCGGCGACAGCGAGCCGAACGGATCCTGGAACACCACCTGCATGCGCGAGCGCAGCGAACTGCGTTCCTTTGCCGTGCAGGCGTCGAAGCTGCGCCCGAGGAAGCGGATCGCCCCGGCGCTCTTGCGCTGCAGCGCCAGCACCGCATGGGCCAGCGTGGTCTTGCCCGAGCCGGACTCGCCGACGATGCCGACCGTCTCGCCCTCGCGCAACTGCAACGTCACGTCCTTGACCGCAGCGAATGCCTCCTTGCCGAACCAGCCGGCAAACCCGGGGCGCTTCTTCTGATAGTTGACGCACAGCGCGTCGGTTTCCAGCAGCACCGGCGCCAGCGGCACCAGCGGCAGCACCTCGCGCTTCGGGCGGCTGTCGATCAGCTTGCGCGTGTACGGGTGGCGCGGATTGGCGAACACTTCGGCGGTCTCGCCGGTCTCCACCAGCACGCCCTTCTCCATCACCCCCACCCGCTGGGCGAACGCTCGCACCATGTTCAGGTCGTGCGTGATCAGCATCACGGCCATGCCGAACTCGGCCTGCAGGCTGCGCAGCAGATCCAGAATTTGCGCTCGAATGGTCACATCGAGCGCCGTGGTGGGCTCGTCGGCCAGCAGCAGCTTGGGGCGGCAGGCCAACGCCATGGCGATCATCGCGCGCTGCCGCTGGCCGCCCGAAAGCTGGTGCGGAAAGCTGTTGAAGCGGTTGGCGGCGTCGCTGATGCCGGTGCGCTCCAGCAGCGCGATGGCCCGGTTGCGCGCGGCGCGGCGGTCCAGCCCCTCATGCAGCGCCAGCGTCTCGACGATCTGGTTGCCGATCGTATAGAGCGGGTTCAGCGCGGTCATGGGCTCCTGGAAGATCATGGCGATCTCCGAGCCCCGGATGCCACGCATCTCGCGGTCGGACACCTGCAGCAGATCCTTGCCCTCGAAGCGGATCGCCCCGTGGTAGTGCGCGTCCCCCACCAGCCGCAGCATGGCCAGCGCGGTCACGGTCTTGCCCGAGCCCGATTCGCCCACCAGCGCGTAGCGTTCGCCGGCGCGCAGGTCGAAGCTCACGTCGCGCACCGCGCGGGTGGCGTGCTCGCCCTCGCCGAAGGTCACGGACAGGCGGTCCACGCACATCAGTTGCGTGCCCGGGGCCGGAGGAGCCACGGTTTCGTCGAACAGCGATGTCACCGAGCTCATGGCGCGGCCTCCGCCGCCGGGCTGCCGGCCGGCACCTTGGGCTCCACGCGGCCGCGCAGTTGCGCCAGGCCCAGGCGGGTATCGAAGGCGTCGCGCAGCGCATCGCCCATGAAGGTCAGCAGCAGCAGCGTGACGACCAGCACCGTGAACGTGCCCAGCGAGATCCACCAGGCATCGAGGTTGGCCTTGCCCTGCGCCAGCAATTCGCCCAGGCTCGGCGTGGTGGGCGGCACGCCCAGGCCCAGGAAGTCGAGGCTGGTCAGCGCCAGGATTGCCGCGCTCATGCGGAATGGCAGGAACGTGATCACCGGCGTCAGGCTGTTGGGCAGGATATGGCGCCACATGATCTGCACGTTCGACAACCCCAGCGCGCGGGCGGCCTTGACGTAGTCGAGCGAGCGGTTGCGGTAGAACTCGGCCCGCACGTAGTCCGACAAGCCCATCCAGCCGAACAGCGAGAGCAGGATCACCAGCAGCGCCAGGCTCGGCTCGAAGATCGAGGCGAAGATGATCAGCAGGTACAGCTCCGGCATCGCGCTCCAGATCTCGATGGCGCGCTGCGAGAACAGGTCGAAGCGCCCGCCGAAGAAGCCCATCAGCGCTCCGGTCAGCGTGCCCACCAGCACCCCTATCACCGTCAGCGCCAGCCCGAACAGCACCGAGACGCGGAAGCCGTACAGCAGCCGCGCCAGCACGTCGCGGCCCCGGTCATCGGTGCCGAGCCAGTTGTCGGCCGACGGCGGCGCCGGGTTCGGCTCCTTGGCGAAGTAGTTCAGCGAATCGTAGGAATACCGGTTCGGCGGAAAAATGGCGAAATTGCCATTGGTCGTGATGCGGTCGCGGATGAACGGGTCGAGATAGTCGGCCGGCGTCGCAAAATCGCCATCGAACGTGGTCTCGGAGTAGACCTTGACGATCGGGAAGTAGTACTCGCCCTTGTAGCGCACCATCAGCGGGCGGTCGCTCGACAATAGTTCGGCGCCCATGCTCAGCACGAACATGATGACGAACAGCACCAGGCTCCAGTAGCCAAGCCGGTTGCGGCGAAAGCGCTGCCAGGCGCGCTGGCGGGGAGACAGGGAGTGCGGCAGGCTGGCCACGCCGGCCGCTGCCTTGGCGCGGAATCTCATCGGTGCATCCCCTCGAAGTGGATGCGGGGGTCCACCATCACGTAGCAGACATCGGAAATCAGGCGGGTCACGAGGCCGATCAGCGTAAACAGATAGAGCGTGCCCAGCACCACCGGGTAATCGCGGCGCAGGACGGCTTCATAGGACAGCAGGCCCAGCCCGTCGAGCGAGAACAGCGTCTCGATCAGCAGCGAGCCAGTGAAGAAGGCGCCGATGAACGCCGCCGGAAAGCCCGTGACGAGCGGAATCAGTGCATTGCGGAACACATGCTTCCAGAGCACGCGCCGCTCGGACAGACCCTTGGCCCGGGCGGTCAGCACGTACTGCTTGCGGATTTCCTCCAGGAAGGCGTTCTTGGTCAGCATCGTCACCACGGCGAAGCTGCCCACGACCGAGGCCGTGATCGGCATCACCAGGTGCCACAGGTAATCCATGACCTTGCCCATCAGCGAGAGCTGCTCCCAGTTGTCGGAGGTCAGCCCGCGCAGCGGGAACCACTGCAGGAAGGTGCCCCCGCCGAACAGCACCAGCAGCAGCACGCCGAGCACGAAACCGGGGATCGCGTAGCCCACCAGCACGATCATGGTGCTGATCACGTCGAAGCGGCTGCCCGCGCGGATCGCCTTCGAGATGCCGAGCGGCACCGATATCAGGTAGGTCAGGAAGAACGTCCAGAGCCCGAGGCTGATCGACACCGGCATCTTGGACTTCACCAGTTCCCAGACGCTGCGGTGCTGGAAATAGCTCTGGCCCAGGTCGAACTGGGCAAAGCGCTTGAGCATCATGAAATAACGCTCCAGCGGCGGCTTGTCGAAGCCGTACAGCGCCTGGATTTCCTTGATCTTCTCGGGGTCCACGCCGCGCCGGCCGCGGTATTCCGCCCCGCCGCCGCTGGCTTCCGCGGCGCCGCCGCGGCCCTTCATTTCCATCATCATCTGCTCGACCGGGCCACCCGGCACGAACTGGATCACGACGAACGTCAGCGTGATGACCCCGATCAGCGTCGGGATCATCAGCAGGATTCGCTTCAGCAGATAGGCAAGCATTGGCCTCCGGGGTCCTTACTGGGTGCGCGGCGCGAGGTCGTTGCGCCACCAGTTGGAGAGAATCCAGCCCTCCGCGGTATAGAAGTACGGCAGGCGCGCCGGGTACGACAACTCCTTGCGGTACGACACGCGGTGGGACGCACTGTACCAGTTCGGCACGATGTAGTAGCCGTGCATCAGCACGCGGTCCAGCGCGCGGCCGGCCACCACGAGGTCGTCGCGCGACTCGGCGTGCAGCACCGCGTCCACGAGCTTGTCCACGGCCGGCGACTTGAGCCCGAACAGGTTGTCGGAGCCCGGCGTGCCGGCGGCCTCGGTCGTGAAACGGTCGCGCAGCTCGTTGCCGGGGCTTTGCGAGTCCGGGAAACGGATCGACACCATGTCGAAATCGAAATCCTCCAGCCGCTTCTGGTACAGCGCGAAGTCCGTGGTGCGCTGGTGCACCTGGATGCCGAGCTTTTCGAGGTTGCGCACGTAGGCCGTGATGACCCGGCTCATCGCGCCGCCGTCGTCGAGGAACTCGAACACCAGCGGCTCGCCCTTGGCATTGCGCAGCGCCCCGTCGGCGTAGGTCCAGCCGGCCTGGGCCAGCAGGCGCCGGGCGTCGCGCAGGTTGTCGCGGAGCGACCGCGGCGGGTTGGTGGTGGGCTGCACCACGTCCACGCCGAACACCTCGGGCGGCAGCTCGCGGCGCAGCGGCTCCAGCAGCTTCAGTTCGCCGGGGCCGGGCTTGCCGTCGAACGTGGTGCTCGCGGCCAGTTCGCTGTTCGAGAACCAGCTGTCGAGACGGCGGTAGGCGCCGTAGAACAACTGGCGGTTCAGCCATTCGAAGTCGAGCGCCAGGATCAGCGCGCGACGCACGTTCACGTCCTGGAAGATCGGCTTGCGCATGTTCATCACGAAGCCCTGCATGCCGGCGCCGTTGCGGTGCGGGAAGTCGGTCTTGATCAGGCTGCCGTCGCGGAAACGCTTGCCGACATAGCTTTTTGCCCAATTCTTGGAGCGGTACTCGACGATGGCGTCGAATTCGCCGGCCTTGAACGCCTCCAGCCGCGCCGTCTCGTCCTTGTAGAGCCGGTAGACCACGCGGTCAAAGTTGAAGGTGCCGCGCCGCACGGCCAGGTTGCGGCCCCAGTACTTGGGATTACGCTGGAAGATGATGCCGCGGCCGGCATCGAACCGCTCGATCCGGTACGGGCCGCTGGCTACCGGCTCCTCGAACGTCAGCTTCTCGAACGGCGTCTTGGACGTCCACTTCTTCGAAAAGATCGGCAACTGGCCGACGATCAGCGGCAGTTCGGCGTTGCGTTGCTTGAAATCAAAGCGCACGGTCCGCTCGCCGGTCACCACCACGGCTTTTACGTCCGAACACATGCTGCGGTAGCCCGGACTGGCGGACTTGCTCATCAGCATGTCGTAGGAATACTTGATGTCGGCGGCCAGCACCGGGTCGCCATTGTTGAAGCGCGCCTCGGGCCGCAGGTGGAACGTGACCGAGAGCTGGTCGGGCGCCACGGTCACGTCGTCGGCCAGCAGGCCGTAGGCGCTGGCCGATTCGTCGGCGCTGCTGACCAGCAGCGTCTCGAACATCAGCGAGGTCAGGCCCGGCGCTGCCGTGCCCTTGAGCGTGAACGGATTGAACTTGTCGAAGCTGGTGCGCCGGTCCGGATTGGCCAGCGTCAGCGTGCCGCCCTGCGGGGCCGCCGGATTGACGTAGTCGAAATGCGGAAAATCGGCCGGATACTTCAGGTCGCCATGCAGCGCGAAACCATGGCCGGCGTAAGTAGATGGCACAGATAGGGGAAAACCCGCAGTCAGGATCGACAGCGCGAGACCCCAATGCACCACCGCGCGTCGACGGAAGCACCGCCCTGCCGCCCAGCGCGGCCAACGTGCATGAATCAGCATCCGGTTGCAGACCTCCACAATGCCCGAGACAGCCCGGCGGCTTGTGGCCGGGCGAAGTTGTGCGACAATTTTACATGTGTTCGGATGGCGCCCAGCCATCCGGACATTCCCTCTACGCGGCGCAACAAAAGGCGGGGTCTAATCCTCGCCGTGCACCGGACCACGGGCCGGTGCACGAAACATGCCCGTCCTCACAACCATCATGGAGTTTCTATGGGATTTCTGGCAGGTAAGCGGATCCTGATCACGGGCTTGCTTTCGAACCGCTCGATTGCCTACGGCATTGCCTCGGCATGCAAGCGCGAAGGCGCCGAACTGGCCTTCACGTACGTGGGCGAACGATTCAAGGACCGCATCACGGACTTCGCCAAGGAATTCGGTTCCGACATGATCTATGACTGCGACGTCGGCAGCGACGAGCAGATCGCCGCCACGTTCGCCGCCCTGGGGCAGCGCTGGGAAAAATTCGACGGGCTGGTGCATTCGATCGGGTTCGCCCCGCGCGAAGCCATCGCCGGCGACTTCCTCGACGGCCTGTCGCGCGAAGGCTTCCGGATCGCCCACGACATCTCGGCCTACAGCTTCCCGGCACTGGCGAAGGCCGCACTGCCGCTGCTCAACGAGAAAGCCTCGCTGCTGACGCTGAGCTACCTGGGCGCGGAGCGCGTGGTACCGAACTACAACACGATGGGCCTGGCCAAGGCCTCGCTCGAAGCCAGCGTCCGCTACCTGGCCTCGGCCATCGGCCCGAAGGGCATGCGCGCCAACGGCATCTCCGCCGGCCCGATCAAGACCCTGGCCGCCTCGGGCATCAAGGACTTCGGCAAGCTGCTCAAGCACTTCGAAGACGTGGCCCCGATGCGCCGCAACGTGACGATCGAGGAAGTCGGCAACGTGGCCGCCTTCCTGCTCTCCGACCTCGCCAGCGGCGTGACGGGCGAGATCACGTACGTGGACGGCGGATACAACATCGTGGGGACGGCGGTGGAGGAGTGATCCGACCCGTTGTTCCGATGTTATGAAAGCGCCCTCGGGCGCTTTTTTCTTGTGGTCTTGTCGTTGGACCCAATGCCTTACACGTGAAGGACCATCGACTGCAACAAGGCCGTCAGATCGCGGCGCTGATCCACGATCAGGTGGATGTAGACGGTATCGCCCCTTACCTCATAGATGATCCGGTTCCGGCCGCAGTTCACTTCGCGGAATCGGTCAGCGGTCAGCGCACCGAGTTCGTCGACGGGGTGCCCGCTCTCCGGATACTCCCGGATTCGTTCGATGGATGCCCGAATCAGGGCATACGACGCTTCCCAGACAGGCAAGCCAAATGCATCCACCACATAGCGCCGGACGCGCATCAGTTCTGCCTTCCCGCTGTCGAGAAGCTTTGCTCTCAGCAGTTTGGAAGCCATCAGCGCCGTTTCTCTTGCCTGTCCAGTTCGTCCAACTCGGCAAACACATCGTCGATATCAGAAAACTTGCCCTGCTCGATCTGTTTCTGGCCGAGCGCGAGGATCTTGAGAAGCGCCAGCGTCTGCCGATCGGCTTCGTAGCTACGCACGTCCTGAACGACGAGCTTGGCTTCGCCGTTCTGCGTGATGATCAGCGGCTCGCCAGACTCGGCAAGGTCCTTGACGATCTGGGCTGCCTCGCTTTTGAGATAGCTGATGGGCTTGATGTGATTTGTGATGCGCATTTTTCCGTCCGCTATGGATCGGACTGAATATAGTCTTTTATCAGTTCTCCATCAACCCCCCGCCAAAAACCCACTGTTGCAAACCGAGCGCAGCGCCTCTACTCAGAAGTACTGCGCTCGGCTTACGTAGCATCTTCAATTGATTTGTTCGAGCTTTTCTTCGAGCCAGGCCATAGAACCGCGGAAACTCATAAAATCTGCGTGGTCACCCTCCCGCCACCCCTTCGATCACCCCCACCGCCCTTCCCGCCGCTGGCGACAGCGTCCGCTGTTTCAGCCACACCACCGAGAACTGCATCGTGACTTCGGGCAGTTCCGGCACGTCCAGTGTCACCAGCTTTCCCGCCTTCAGTTCTTCGGCGACCGCGCGCGTGGGGCCCAGCAGCAGGGCGTCGGCGTTCCGGACGAGGTGGGTCAGGGCCCGGAAGTCGTTGCTTTCGACCTGGAACGGCAGGTCCTCGCCGGGCTTGCAGCGCAGCAGCTTGCGCAGGCGCTCGTGGGTTTCTGGCGGAAATACTACGGAAACGAGGGCCGAGGCGCGCAGGGTGGCGATATCGACCGGGCCGGCGGCCAGCGGATGGCCGGCGCGGGCGAAGATGCCGCCGGGGCCGGCGGGAAGGCGGCGGACTTCGAGTTCGGCCACGGTGGGCACGGTGCTGTGCTCGATCACGACGAAGTCCACCTGCTCGGCGTAGAGCGCGTCGAGCAACGCGCGCGGATGGTTGACCTCGGTGGCGATGCGCAGCTTGGGCCACTGCCGGTGCAGCTCGCAGAGCAGTTCGGGCAGCAGGATGGCGGCCGGGAAGGCGCCGAAACCGATCTGGACGCTGCCGATCTCGTGCTGGCGCACCAGGGCAAGATCACGCGCGAGACAGCCCGATTCGAACAGGATGCGGCGCGCGCGCTCGGTGACCATGCGGCCCACGGCGGTCAGCGTCACGCCGCGCGCGCCCCGGTCGAGCAGCACGGCGCCGGCCTCCTCTTCAAGCGCCTGGATGCTGCGCGTCAGGGCGGGTTGGCTCAGGTGGACACGCCGGGCCGCCGCCGCCAGCGAGCCCTCCTCCGCCACCGCCACCAGATGTTCGAGCCGCTTCAGGTTCATCCATGCACTCCCCGCATTGCTGCGATACGAAATTTGCAATTGAATTATAGGTCGTGGACGCATCCAATAGATGCTTCGTTTTTTCATCCGGAACGACTTTCCATGCGCCTCGCCCGTCTTGCCCTGCTGATCTCCGCCACGTTCGCCGTGATGAGCGCGTCCGCCGCGCCCAAGCCCGCCACACCGCTGACCGAGCAGTCGCATGCCGAATGGCTGCGCAAGCTGCCGTTTTCGGACCGGGCCGACTACGAGGATGCGAAGCGCGGACTCGTGGCGCGCTTTCCGGAGCGCACGATCAAGACGGCTGACGGCAACGTGGCCTGGGATTTCGACGCCTACGCGTTCGAATCCGCCGCCGACGCGCCGAGCACGGTCAACCCGAGCCTCTGGCGGCTGGCGCAGTTGAACAACGAGGCCGGCCTGTTCAAGGTGTCCGACCGGGTGTACCAGATCCGCGGCAACGACCTGGCCAACATGACCATCGTCGAGGGCGACACCGGGCTGATCGTGATCGACACGCTGCTGACCGCCGAGACCGCCCGCGCCGGCCTCGACCTGTACTACGCGAACCGGCCGCGCAAGCCGATCGTGGCGGTGATCTACACCCACAGCCACGTCGATCACTTTGGCGGCGTGCGCGGGCTGGTCAGCGAGGCCGATGTCAAGGCGGGCAAGGTCGCCATCCTGGCGCCGCACGGCTTCATGGACGAGGCAGTCAGCGAGAACGTGCTGGCCGGCACCGCCATGAGCCGGCGCGCGCAGTTCATGTACGGCATCAACCTGCCGAAGAGCGCCACGGGCCAGGTAGACACCGGGCTGGGCAAGGCCACCGCGCGCGGCACCATGACGCTGATCGCGCCCACCGTGCTGATCGAGAAGCCGATCGACACGCGCCGCATCGACGGCGTGGACATCGAGTTCCAGCTCACCCCCGGCACCGAGGCGCCGGCCGAGATGAATATCTACCTGCCGCAGTTCCGGACGCTGTGCATCGCCGAAAACGCGGTGCGCACCCAGCACAACCTGCTGACGCTGCGCGGTGCCCCGGTACGCGATGCCAAGGCATGGTCGTACTTCCTGGCGCAGTCGCTGCTGCGCTACGGCAACCGCTCGGACGTGCTGGTCGGCCAGCACCACTGGCCCACCTGGGGCCGCGAAAAAATCGTCGAACTGCTATCCGACCAGCGCGACATGTATGCCTACCTCAACGACCAGACGCTGCGGCTGATGAACCAGGGCTACACGCCGCTGGACATCGCCGGTCAACTGAAGAGCCTGCCGCCGGCGCTGGCCAACAAGTGGTACGCCCGCGATTACTACGGCTCGGTCAGCCACAACGTGCGCGCCGTGTACCAGCGCTACCTTGGCTTCTACGACGGCAACCCGGCGCACCTGAACCCGTTGCCGCCCGTGCCGGCCGCGCGGAAGACCATTGAGTGGATGGGCGGCGCCGACGCCGTTCTGGCGAAACTGCGAGATGCCTACGCACGTGGCGAGTACCGCTGGGTGGCGCAGATCGGCAACGAACTTGTCTTCGCCGATCCGTCGAACGCCGCCGCACGGGCGCTGCAGGCCGACGCGCTGGAGCAGCTCGGCTACCAGAGCGAAAACGCCACGTGGCGCAATATCTATCTGAGCGGTGCGATGGAACTGCGCGACGGGGTGCGCCAGAGCGGCGCAGCGGGCACGAGTTCGTCCGATCTGGTGCGCGCGCTGACCGTGCCGAACTTCTTCGACTTCCTGGCCGTACGCCTCAACGCCGACAAGGCGGCCGGCAAGACGATGACGCTGAACTGGCGATTTTCCGATCTGAACCAGCGCTATGCGATGACGCTGCGCAACAGCGCGCTGACCTATGTGGCCGAGGCCGAGCACGCCCAGCCCACCGCCACGGTCACGCTGAGCAAGGCCACGCTCGACCAGATCAGCCTGAAGCAACTGACCCTGCCGCAGGCCATCCAGTCCGGTGCGGTCCGGATCGACGGCAACCCCCAGGCCGTGGCAGGCTTGTTCGGCATGCTCGACACGTTCGAGAGCGGCTTCAACCTGGTGACGCCGCGCGGGCACCAGCAATAAGAACCGGCCCGGGAGACACGATTCATGAGCGAGACCACTTTCGACTACATCATCGTCGGCGCCGGGTCGGCCGGCTGCGCGCTGGCCGGACGGCTGGCCGACCAGCCGGGCCAGACCGTGGCGCTGCTGGAGACCGGACCGCACGATCACCACCCGAGCGTCTGGACGCCGCTGGCCATCGCGCGCACCGTGCCGAACGCCGGGCCGCGCAACTACGGCCTGCGCACCGTGCCGCAGCCGGGGCTCAACGGGCGGCCGTCATACCAGCCGCGCGGGCGCGGGCTGGGCGGCAGTTCGTCGATCAACGCCATGCTCTACGTGCGCGGCCACCGCAGCGACTACGACCGCTGGGCCGAACTCGGTGCCGAGGGCTGGAGCTATGACGAGGTGCTGCCCTACTTCCGCCGCAGCGAGTGCAACCAGCGCAACGCCGGGCGCGACGACGCCTGGCACGGCGGCAGCGGCCCGCTGCACGTGAGCGACCTGCGCACGCCCAACCCGTTCTCGCGGCGCTTTGTCGAGGCCGCCGGCCAGGCCGGCGTGCCGCTCAATGACGACTTCAACGGCGCCGAGCAGGAAGGCGCCGGCCTGTACCAGACCACCCAGTACAACGGCGAGCGCTGGAACGCGGCGCGCGCCTACCTGCACCGGGGCCGGCGCGACGACGCGGGCCACAACGCCGGGCGCGCCAATCTCGCCGTGATGGTCGATACCCAGGCGCTGCGCATCGTGTTCGAGGGACGCCGCGCGGTGGGCGTGGAGGTGGAGCGCGGCGGCCAGCGCCAGACGCTGCGCGCGCGGCGCGAGGTCATCGTCAGCGCCGGGGCATTCCATTCGCCGCAACTGCTGCTGGCCTCGGGCATCGGCCCGGCGGGGCACCTGCGCAGCCTTGGCATCGAGGTGGTGCACGACCTGCCCGGGGTGGGCGAGAACCTGCAGGACCACCTGGACGTGATCATCGGCCGCGCCGAGGCCTCGTGGCACCTGTATGGCTACTCGTGGCGCGGCGTGGCGCGCATGGCCGGCGAGGTGCTGCGCTACCGCTGGCGCCGCACCGGGATGCTGGCCTCGCCCGTGGCGGAGGCCGGCGCCTTCGTCAAGACCCGCCCCGGCCTGGCGGCGCCCGACCTGCAACTGCATTTCGCGCCGGCGCTGCTCGGCAACCCGGCGGCGGTCAAGAATCCGAAAGCCGGCGGCCGGCCCGGCCATGGCTACTCGTGCCACGCGTGCGTGCTGCGGCCCGAAAGCCGGGGCACGGTGCGGCTGCAATCGGCGGACATGCGTGACGCGCCGCTGATCGATCCGCGCTTTCTCTCGGCGGAATCGGACCTGGACGGCATGGTCACCGGCGTGAAGCTGATGCGGCGGATCTTCGCGCAGGCGGCGCTGCGCGGGGCGGGTCCGGCGGCCGGCACCGACGCGCTGGACGCGCTGCTCGGCCCCGGCGAAGGCGACGATGGCAGGATTCGCGACTTCATCCGCGCCAACGCCGATACGATCTACCACCCGGTGGGCACCTGCCGGATGGGCGTGGACGCGCTGGCCGTGGTGGACCCCAGGCTGCGCGTGCATGGCGTGGCCGGGCTGCGCGTGGTCGATGCGTCGGTCATGCCGACGCTGATCGGCGGCAACACCAACGCGCCGACGATCATGATCGCCGAGAAGGCCGCCGACCTGATGCGGCAGGGCTAGGCGGGGGCCGTCCGGGCGGGCATTGACCCGGCGTCAGAGCCGCGCCATCAGGCCGCCGGACATCGCATCAAAGGCGCGCGCTACCGCCTCGGTGACCGTGGCGGTTTCCTCTGCCGGCGCACGCAGCGCCCAGCCCTCGCTGGCGGCCATGGTGTCGCCGAGCGGCGTGGCCACCATCAGGGCGCCGGTGATGGCGCCACCAATGGCGCCGCCGATGGCACCGGACAGCAGATAGCGGCGGCTGGTTTCCAGGAATCTGGACTGGGTCACTGCGGAGAGACTCATGGCTGTACCTCACGATGGGCGGTTCTGGAGCGGGCCCGGAGGCTGCAGACAGGCTGCGGACGGCTCCGGACAACAGGCATCCATCGTATCGGGCAAGGCGCCGTCTGACTGCTGTACATGAGTTAAGGGCAGGACATCCCGCTGCGTAGCCGCACCATCCTTTCGGATAGGTTGGCTGCGTCAAGTGGAGTGCCCTGCCCTTCTTTTCGTCAGGTCGGCGGTGGTGCGCGCCCTGGGATCGCCGCTCAGATATGCGTGAACACGGCCTCGGCCGGCAGGCGCGATTTCGGCAGGCCGGCGTTGAAGTCGTTCTCGCCGCGGTAGCCCAGCGCCACCAGCACCACGCTGGTCAGTCCGCGCTCGCGCAGGCCCAGCGCCTGGTCGAGCGCGGCGGCGTCGAAACCTTCCATCGGCGTGGCGTCGATGCCGAGCGTGGCGGCGCCCAGCAGCAGCCCGCCCAGCGCCAGGTAGACCTGCTTCTCCATCCATTGCGGCACGTCGCGCAGTTCGTAGCGGTGCAGGTCCACATAGCTGCGCCGGGTCTTGTCCTGGCCGGCGCGTGCGGCGTCGTCCTTGAAGCGGCCGTCCTGCTGCTCCTGCGCCAGCACCGCCTGCAGGTGCGCCTCGTCGAGATCGGCGCGGATGCACAGTGCAATCACGTGCGAGGCATCGGTGACCTTCGGGGTGTTGTAGGCGAACTTGCCCGTGGTGGCCTGGGCCATCCGCGCGCGGCCCTCGGGCGTGCCGGCCACCACGAAATGCCACGGTTGCGAGTTGACCGAGCTGGGGCTGTTGCGCAGCCAGTGCAGCAGCGCGTCCACCTGCTCCTGCGGCAGGCTGCGGCCGGCCTCGTAGGCCTTGGTGGTGTAGCGGGAGAGGACAGCGTCGTTCAGGGTCATGGCGGGTTGCTGGATCGGAAGGATCGATGAGTGGGAAAAGCGGGAAAAGCGGGAAGCCGTATTGTCTACATTCCGCAGTTATCCGGAAACTGGGAAAACGGGGGAACACTTTCTCATTTTTGCAGAAAATGATCCGCATGGCCGGCGAGGGCATGCGACAACGTGCCGCGCCCGGCCGCGCCGCCCTCCCCTAAAATGGCGGCCGACGCATAACAAGGCCCCCCACCGTGTGGAGCAAGACAAAACGCTGGCTGTACCTGATTCATCGCTGGATGGGCATCGCCGGCTGCCTGTTGATCGCCATGTGGTTCGGCTCCGGGCTGGTCATGATGTACGTGCCGTTTCCCGCGCTGACCCAGGCCGAGCGGCTGGCCGGGCTGCCCCCGCTGGACCGCGCCGCGCTTGCCGGCATCGCCGTTTCGCCAGACGCGGCGATGCAGGCGGCCGGGCTGGCCACCTTTCCGCGCAGCCTGCGCGTCGAGATGGGCGGCGACGGGCCGGTCTACCGGATGATTGACGCCAAAGGCGAGCCCCACACCGTATCGGCCGCCGACGCTCGCGTGATCCGCGCGGTGGATGCCGACGCCGCGCTGCGCACCGCGCGCCAGTTCGCCGGCAAACCCGTGGCGTGGCTCGACACCATCGAGCGCGATCAGTGGACCGTGCCGAACGGGCTCAACCCATGGCGGCCGCTGCACCATTTCCGGGTCCAGGACGACGCCGGGACCGAACTCTACGTATCCGCCCGCACCGGTGAGGTGATGCGCGATACCGCCCGCGCCGAACGATTCTGGAACTGGCTCGGTTCGGTGCCGCACTGGCTCTACTTCACGCCGATCCGCAAGGACCCGCCGCTGTGGCGCCAGGTGGTGCTGTGGACGTCGGGGCCCTGCCTGGCCGTGGCCATCTCCGGAATATGGATAGGCTGGCTGCGGCTGCGCGTGCGGCGCCGCTTCGCCCATGGCAGCGTGGCGGGCATGTCGCCGTATCGTGGCTGGATGGCGTGGCACCACGCCGCCGGGCTGGCTGGCGCGCTGTTCCTGCTGTTCTGGCTGGTCAGCGGCTGGCTGTCGGTCAATCCGAACCAGTGGTTCGACCATCGCGGCTTCGACGCTGCCGCGCTGCAACGCTACGGCGGCCATCCCGCGCCAACGTTTCCCGCGCCGGACTGGCAGGCCGTGGCCGGCGGGCGCGATGTCCGGGAAATCCGCATGACGTGGGTGGGCGGCCAGCCGGCTGCGCTGGCCGTGTTGCGCGACGGCACGCAGCGCGTGCTGAACCCCGGCACGGGGCAGCCACTGGCCTTCGACACCGCCGCCCTCGCCCGCGCCGCCGGCGTGCTGCTGCCCGGCGTCCGCCTGGCCGACACCACGCTGCAGACGGCCCCCGACCTCTACTGGTACAGCCATCACCACAGCCGCAGGTTCCCGGTGCTGCGCGTGGCGTTCGACGATGCCGACCAGACGCTGGCCTACATCGATCCGGCCACGGGCCAGGTGGAGGGACGCGGCAATGACAGCCGGCGCCTCTACCGGTGGCTGTTCCACGCCGCCCACAGCTATGACTTCGTGGCGCTGACGCAGCACCGTCCGGCCTGGGACGTGGTGATGTGGCTGCTTTCGGTGGTGGGACTCGTGATGTCGGTCAGCGGCGTGGTGGTGGGCTGGCGCCGGCTGCGGCGCTGACCATCCAGTGGACGACATGCGGCGCCGTGTCACATGGGCCGCCGCACGGCGCGTTCTTACAATGACCTGCTCAATCCAGAACGTGTCCTTCGAGCCAGAAAGGGCGCGCACAGACGCAGGTCGATGATCCTCATTCGAAAAACAACTATCGCGGCCGCCGTTGCGGCGCTCGGCGTTCCCACTGCCCAGGCCGCACCGGCCGCCGAACCGGCGGTGCACCAGCTTGCACCGGTCACCGTGCATGCCGCCAGCGCGCCCACGGTGCTGCAGGAGCCGGCCTCGGTCGGCTCCAACCTTGGCCTGACGCCGATGCAGACGCCGGCCAGCGTCGACGTGATCACGCGCGACCAGATCGAGGAGCGCGGCGACGCCTCGGTGGTCGACGCCATCAGCCGCGCGCCGGGCCTGTCCAACCTGGGCCATCCGGGCAACGGCGGCGCGGCCCTGTCGGCGCGTGGCTTCACCGATGCGTCGTCGGTCATGCGGCTCTACGATGGCACGCGCCAGTACGGCGGCATCGGCGTGACGTTCCCGTTCGATACCTGGTCGGTCGAGCGCATCGAGGTCTTGCGCGGCCCGGCCTCGGTGATCTATGGCGAAGGGGCCATCGGCGGCGTGGTCAATGTGGTGCCGAAGAAGCCCACGCGCGGTGCCATCGAGAACGAGATCCAGGCCACGGTGGGCAGCAACAACACGCAGCGGCTTGGCATCGGCAGTGGCGGCGCGATCAACGAGACATGGTCGTACCGGCTCGACGTCAGCGGCAACCGCTCGGACGGCTGGGTCGATTTCGGCAGCTCGCGCGACCTGACGCTGTCTGGCGCGCTGCAGTGGGACCCGACCCCCGAACTGAGCCTGAAACTGAGCTACGCCAAGGGCTGGCAGGAGCCGGAGCGCTATTTCGGCGTGCCGCTGGTCAACGGCCAGCAGGACGACAGCCTGCGCCGCAAGAACTACAACGTCGCCGACAGCCAGATCAAGTACGACGACCAGTGGACCGAACTCGCGGCCAAATGGACGCCGAGCGCCAGCCTGACCGTGCAGTCGCGGCTCTACTACATCGACAGCAAGCGTCACTGGCGCAATGCCGAGTACTACAACTACCTGCCGGCCAGCGGACTGATCGGACGCTCCAGCTACACCGAGATCCTCCACGACCAGTGGCAGGTGGGCAACACCACCAGCGCCGTGTACCGCCACGCGCTGGGCGGCATGCAGAACACGATCTCGGCCGGCTTCGACGTCAACCGCGCGTCGTTCCGCCATACCAACAACTCACCCTACTCGGGCACCTCGACCGTCGATCCGTACAACTTCGACCGGGGCCTGTTCATCAACGTCGCCGGAACTGCACCAAAGTACAACAACGAGGCGGTGCAATACGCGTTCTTCGCCGAGGACCGGCTGGAGATCACGCCGAAGTGGTCGGTGCTGGCCGGGCTGCGCTACGACCACGCCGACATCCGCCGCCATGACCTGGTGACCAACCAGCAATCCTACGACAAGAGCTTCTCGAACGTGGGCTGGCGCGCCGGCACGGTCTACAACCTGACCGAGAACCTGGCCGTCTACGCGCAGTATTCCGAGGCGGCGGACCCGGTCAGCGCGCTGCTGATGCTGTCTGCCGCCAACAGCAACTTCAGCCTGGCCACGAGCCGCCAGATCGAGGCCGGCGTCAAGCAGAACTTTCTCGGCAACAAGGGCGAATGGACGCTGGCCGCGTACCGCATCGTCAAGAAGAACCTGGTCACGCGCGACGTGGTCGATCCCTCGCTCAGCGTGCAGGTGGGCGAGCAGTCCACCAAGGGCCTGGAAGCCACCGTGGGCGTGGAATTCCTGCCGGGCTGGCGCGTCGACGCCAATGCCGCCGTGCTGCAGGCGCGCTATGACGACTTCACCGAATCGGTGGGCGGCGCGGCGGTCTCGCGCGCCGGCAACGTGCCGACCGACGTGCCCGAGCGGCTGGCCAACGTCTGGCTGACCTGGCGCTTCCTGCCCGGCTGGACCGCCGGCACCGGCATCCGCTACGTGGGCCGGCGCTACGCCGACCGCGCCAACACGCTCGAAATGGCCGGCTACACGACCACCGACGTGCTGCTGCAATGGCGCCCGCGCAAGGACACCACGCTCTCGCTGCGCGGCTTCAACATCTTCGACCGCCAGTACGTGACCTCGGCCTACTACAACCCGACGCAGTGGCTGCAGGGCACCGGGCGCCGCTTCGAGGTGACCGTCAACTACAAGTTCTGAGGCGCGGTTCGGCTGCTGTGCGGCGCAAGGATCACGCGGCGTTGGCGGAGACCGCCTCGTGCAGCGCGGCGGCCATCTCCGCCTCGACACGGGCGCCGAACAGCGCCACGGCGGCGCGCTCGGCGTCGTCGGGCGAGATCGTCGCCAGCCCTTCCATCTTGTGGATCACCGCCACGCTCGGTCCCATCGGATGCCATTTGGCCGGGCGGTTGTAGTCGCCGAACAGGCCCAGCGTGGGCACGCCCATGGCGGCGGCCAGATGCATCGGGCCCGAATCGTGGCCGATGAAGCCGGCGCAGTCGCCGAGCGCCGCCGCGCATTCGCGGGGCGTCAGCGTGCCGCAGAGATTGGCGGTGGGGCCGGGCCAGGCGACGAGCAGCGCGTCGGCGCGGCTCCGGTCGTCCCCGGCGCCTACTGTGACCAACGCCAGGCCGGGCCAGCGTGCCGCAAGCCGGGCCATCAGGGAAGTCCAGTTCGGCACGCCCCAATCCTTCTGGATACCCTTGCCGCCCATGTTGATGGCGATATGCGGCACGGCGCCGAGGTGCGCCACGGCCTCGCGGCCGCGTGCGCGTTCGGCCGGTGTCAGCCTGAGGTCCCAGCTGGCGGCGGCGGACAGGTCGACCGGGCCGAAATCGGGCGTGCAGCAGCGCGCGAGCCGGCTCGCTTCGGGCTCCTCGACGCCATGGGCATCCACCAGGCTGTGCCGCATCGACGGATCGGCCGGAAATGCCAGGATCTCGGTAAAGCCGCAGAGCCGGAAATAGACCCAGTCGCGCCACGCCGACAGGCCGCGCCGCTCGGGCATCAGGTAGACGAG
This sequence comes from Cupriavidus agavae, assembly GCF_004217045.1. Taxonomy (GTDB): domain Bacteria; phylum Pseudomonadota; class Gammaproteobacteria; order Burkholderiales; family Burkholderiaceae; genus Cupriavidus; species Cupriavidus agavae. Next base: position 834,151 of record NZ_SGXM01000001.1, on the reverse strand, counting down.
CTTGCGCGCGCCGAATGCGCGCAGGCTGCGGCGCACGGCCAGCAGGCCGCCCAGCGAGCGCATGCCGAGCGGGTACTCGATCGTGGTATCGACGAACTGGCCGTCGCTGCCGAGCACGCCCAGCACCGGCGCCGCCTTGCTCGACACCGGCACATTGGTCAGCAGCGCCCGCCGGGCATGCGGAAAGCGGCGCAGGACCGCATGGAAGCAAGGCAGCGCGACGATGGTGTCGCCCAGGCTGCCGAGCCGGAAGATGACGATGGCGTCCGGTCGGGTATCGTGCGGCGAGGCTTGGTGTCTCAAGGCGGGCATGGGGTCTTCCAGCGAAATCGGGCCGACGCCAAAGTGTAGCGGCGCCCCGCCGGCGCAGGCACGGGGGTATGTTGCGCAGCGCACAAAGGCCCGGTCAGGCGCCGTGCAGCCAGAACGGCAGCCCGGCAGCCGCCATCGCGACGAGCAGCGGGGCGTACCAGCCCAGCGTGGCGGCCAGGTGGCGCAGGGTGGGAGCGGTGGCGGAAGGGAGCATGGCGCGGGAATCGGCGGGAGTCATGGGCCGCATCGTGCCTGCCGGCACCTGAACCGCACCTGAGCAGCTTGTTCAGGTACTGTTCAGGTTGCCCCCGCGACAATGCCGACCATGTTCCCGCCCCGCCCCCCGCTTCTCTTCGCCCCGCGCCGCCTGGCCCGGGCCGCCCTGCTGGCCCTGCTGCTGGGCGCCGCCGGACTGGCCGGCCTGTCCCACGCCGATACCGACGCCGACCGCGCCCGGGCCGCGCTGCGCTCGGGCGAGATCCTGCCGCTGTCGCGCATCCTCGATACCGTGTCGCGCCAGTACGCCGGCGACGTGATCGACGTGAAGCTCGACCGCGACGACGGCATCTGGAAGTACGAGGTCAAGCTGCTGCTGCCCACCAGCGCCGTGGCCAAGCTCGAATACGACGCCCGCGACGCCACGCTGCTCAAGGCCAGGGGCCACGATCTCGACCAGGCCCGCAAGCCCCGACCCTGACCTGACGCCATGCGCATCCTGATCGTCGAAGACGAGGCCGAACTGGCCGCGCAACTGGTGCAGGCCATGGCGCGGGCCGGCTACGCCGTGGACCACGCCGCCGATGGCGTTGACGCCGCGCACCTTGGCAGCGAGCACCCCTATGACGCCATCGTGCTCGATCTGGGCCTGCCCCGGCTCGATGGCCTGTCAGTGCTGCGGCGCTGGCGCCAGGCCGGCAACGCCGTGCCGGTGCTGATCCTGACCGCACGCGACGGCTGGGTGGAGAAGGTGGAAGGCATCGACGCCGGCGCCGACGACTACCTGGCCAAGCCGTTCCGCATCGAGGAACTGCTGGCGCGCATCCGCGCGCTGATCCGCCGCTCGGCCGGCCGGCTGGCGCCCGCCCTGGCGTGCGGGCCGCTGCGGCTGGTGCCCGGCACGGGGCAGGTGAGCGTGCACGGCACGCCGGTGCCGCTGACCGCGCACGAGTTCAAGGTACTCGACTACCTGATGCACCATCCGGGCGAGATCGTCAGCAAGGCCACGCTGACCGAGCACATCTACGCGCAGGATTTCGATCGCGACAGCAACACCATCGAGGTCTTCGTCGGGCGGCTGCGGCGCAAGCTGGCCGTCGACGTGATCGAGACCGTGCGCGGCCTGGGTTACCGCCTGCGCGCGCCCGCGGAGCCGCGGTGAAGCAGAAATCGCTCGCCCGGCGCCTGCTCGCCATCGCCGCGCTGTGGATCGCCGGCACGCTCTGCACCACGGGCTGGACGCTCGACGCGCTGTTTGGCCGCCACGTGGACCGCACCTACATCACCGAACTCGACCGCGACCTGACCAGCCTGGCCGCCGCGCTCGAATGGCGCGCCGACGGCACGCTGGAGCTGACGCGCCAGCCGGCCGATCCGCGCTTCGAACTGCCCTACTCGGGCGCCTACTGGCAGGCCTCGGCCGGGGTCCAGACGCTGCGCTCGCGCTCGCTGTGGGACGTGGAGTTGCCCACGGCGGTGGAGCGGCGCGTGGGCATCGGCGATGCCGAGGTGCGCATCGGCCCGAAACAGCAATCGCTGCTGGTCAAGACGCGGCGCCTGCAACTGGCCGGCGCCGATGCCTTCGTCGACGTGACCGTGGCACTGGACCGCACCGAGCTGCGGCAGGCCAAGCGGTCGTTCCGCCATCTGCTGTGGCTGTCGCTGGGCGTGCTCGGGCTCGGCATTCTTGGCGCCGTATGGGCGCAGGTGCGCTTCGGGCTGGCGCCGCTGTCGCGGCTGCGCGCGGCCGTGGCGGCGCTGCACACCGGGCACAGCGCAGCGCTGCCGGGCGCGTGGCCGCGCGAGGTACAGCCGCTCGTCGACGAGATCAACCTGCTGCTCGCGCGCAACCAGCAGGCCGTGGAGCGCTCGCGCCGGCAGGCCGCCGACCTGGCGCACGCCGTGAAGACGCCGCTGGCGATCCTCGCCAACAATGCCGAGGCGCTACCCGAGGCCGCCTCGCATGGCGTGCTCCAGCAGGTGAGCGCGATGCGCCAGCAGGTGGACCGCCACCTGGCCCGCGCGCGTGCCGCCGGTGCCGGAGGCGCTGCGCGTGGCAGCGTGGTGCCGGTGCGCCCCGCCGTGGAAGCGCTGGTGCGGGCCCTGCAACGGCTGCATGCCGGCCGGGCGATCGCGTTCCGGCTCGCCGGCGACGCGGACTTCGCCGGCGACCGGCAGGATCTCGTAGAAATACTAGGTAACGTGCTCGACAACGCCTGGCACTGGGCGCGCGGCGTGGTGGCGGTAACACTGGTGTCGCACGGGGGCGACGAGGACGGCGGCGGCATCGCGATCCGCATCGAGGACGACGGCCCCGGCATGCCGCCCGAGGCCATGCGCCACGCGGTGCAGCCGTTCGCCCGGCTGGATGAGTCGGCCGATGGCAGCGGCCTCGGCCTGGCCATCGTGCGCGATATCTGCGTGCTCTACGGCGGCGAACTGGCGCTCGGCACCTCGGCGCTGGGTGGGCTCGCCGTGACGCTGCGCTTCCGTCCGGCCTGACCCGGCGCCGGACGTAGGAATTTCGCCAGAAAGCGCCGCACGGCGCCGTCATCGAAACTGACCTCGACCCACTCCTGCGACACCCCGACCACGGTGCCGTTGCCGAAGCGCCGCGCGCGGACGAGATCGCCCTCGGCAAACGGGAGCGCCGGCGGGGTCAGGATGGGGATCGAGGTCGGGGCCGGCAGCGGCGCCGGGGCAGCATCGGCATTGGCGGGCATGGCGATGTCTGCCATGCGCCGGCAACTGTCGCAGGTGCCACAGCGCTCGGGAGCCTCGGCATCGCCGTAGTAGTCGAGCAGCAAGGCCCACCGGCAGCCGCCGCTGCGCGCGTAGTCGAGCATCGCCTGGAGCGTGGCGCGGTCCTCGCGGCTGCGGGTCTCGTAGCGCGCCGCGATGTGGTCCACGCCGTCCTGGCTTGGCGTCACCAGCGAGAACCGGCCGCGCCGGTCGCGCTGCACGATGCCAAAATCCCCCAGCATCTGCAGCCCCACCTGCAGCCGCCGCAGCCCGATCCGAGGCAGTGCCTCGCGCAGCGCCGGCAGCGCCAGCGGCTCCCCGCGCAGCGCAGCGGCCATCTGGCGCAGGTCCGGCGCGGCCGGGTAGCGGTTGGCCAGGAAGAACTGCTGGATGCGCTTGTCCTTCTCGTCGAACACCAGCGTGCAGCGCGCGGGCTCGCCGTCGCGCCCTGCCCGGCCCGACTCCTGATAGTAGGCGTCGAGGCTGCCGGGGCACTGCGCGTGGACGATGTAGCGCACGTCGGGCTTGTCGATCCCCATGCCGAAGGCGTTGGTCGCCACCATCACCGTGGCGTCGCCGGCCATGAATGCCTGCTGCGCGGACCGACGCTGGGCCGCGGTGCGGCGGCCGTGGTAGAGGGCCACGCCGGTACCGGCCTCGCCCAGCATCCGGTGGAGCGCTTCCGCCATCGACACGGTCGCCGTGTAGACGATGCCGCTGCCGCCCGCCATCTCGCCGCCTTCCGCCACGAGCCGCCGCACCGCGTCGAGCCGTGCCGCCTCGCCCGACACGTGCTCGACGGCATAGGCCAGGTTGGGCCGGAACAGCGGCGTGCGGACGACGCGCGGGCGGCGCAGGCCCAGCCGGTCGGCAATGTCCTTGACCACCGCCTCGGTGGCCGTGGCGGTCAGCGCCAGCACCGGCGGCCGTCCGAGCGCCGCGATGGCGTCGCGCAGCCCCAGATAGGCGGGCCGGAAATCATGGCCCCATTGCGAGATGCAATGCGCCTCATCCACCACGAACAGCGCCACGCGGTTGCCGCGCAGGGCAGCCATGACCCCGGCGTCCTGCAACTGCTCCGGCGTGGTCAGCAGGATGCGCTCGCCGCCTTCGGCCAGGCTGCCGAGCGCGGCGTCACCCACCGCGCTGTTGACCACGGCGGGCGGCAGGTGGATATCGGCCAGTTTGCCGGCCTGGTCCTGCATCAGCGCGATCAATGGCGAGACCACGACGGTGAGCCCGTCGCCGAGCAGCGCCGGCAACTGGAAGCAGAGCGACTTGCCGCTGCCCGTGGGCATCACGGCGATGGTGTCGTCGCCATGCAGCACGCTGGCGAGCACCTCGGCCTGCCCCGGGCGCAGCCGCGTCACGCCGAAGCGTTCGCGCAACAGTGGCATCAGGTTGGCAGGCAGGGCGGGAGGGGGCGACTTGGCCATATTGCGATGCGGCGTGGTGGATGCCACCCCGTGCAGCAATAACCGTGCCCCTGGCCGCCCTGGCGCGCCGACTGGCCCCATCGGCGGCTTTTTGAAGATTTTGCGATACGATGATGCTCGATCCAGCATTCGCCATCGCAAGGAACCGCCGTTTGTCCGAAGCCCTGCCCTCCGCCCGCTCCGGTGAATTTCCCACCTTCGAGACGTCGGAGTTTGCCGCCGACGATGGCGCGTTCTATTTCGACCTCGTCCGGCTGGAAGACCGCGACGACATCCCGCGCGGCTTCCTGCATCGGCATAACTATTACCACCTGCTCTGGATGACGCGGGCCAGCGGCACGCATATGCTCGATTTCGCGCATTTCGACGTGCGCGACCATTCGGTGTTCTTTCTCTCGCCGGGGCAGGTCCACGCCTGGACGTCGTCGGTCAAGCCCTATGGCTATGTGCTGAACTTCAGCATCGACTTCTTCGCCCGGATGTTCCCGCGCGCCGACGACGTGGCGAAATTCCCGTTCTACCACCCCACGCGCGGCAACAGCGCGCTCTACCTGACGCCGGACCAGCACGACGCCATGCTGCCGCTGCTGGCCGGAATGGAGCGCGAGGCACGCGAGCGCGAGACCGGTTTTGCCGACGTGGTACAGGCCAACCTGCTGATCCTGCTGACACGGCTGCGCCGGCTCTGCCCGGAAAGCCAGCAGGCTGGCGAGTCCGGCCCGCGCCAGGCGCTGGCGCGGCGCTTCACGATGCTGGTGGAAACGCACTACCTGCGCTTTGGCGCCGTGGGCCAGTACGCCGAGGCGCTTTGCGTCAGCGAGCGCCAGCTCAACGACGCGGTCAAGCAGACCATGGGCCGCACGGCCAGCCAGGTGATCCAGGAACGCGTGCTGCTGGAGGCCAAGCGCTGGCTAAGCAATACCGAGACCGGCATTGCCGAGATCGCCTTCCGGCTCAATATCGAAGACCCGGCCTACTTCGCCCGGTTCTTCAAGAAACAGACCGGGCTGACCCCGGGCGATTTCCGGCGCAAGCACTGCCGGCCGCTCGAATGAGGCGCGCAAAAAAGTGCAACACAACGTCTGAACTGTCCTAACGCGGCCGCCGCGCGGCTGCGTAAAGTGTCTCCAGAGAACAAAACCAGACACGCAGGAGACTTCAGATGTATCAAGCAGCCGTTCGCTGGCGGGGCCTTGTCGTGGCCGCCGCACTTGCCGCCACCTCGTTCCACGCGTTTGCCGAGTACCCGGACCGCCCATTGCGCGTGATCGTGCCGTTCGCCCCCGGCGGCGCCACCGATGTGATCGCCCGTACCGTGGCGCAGGCCATGTCGGCGAAGCTCGGCCAGTCAGTGGTGGTGGAGAACAAGGCCGGCGCCAACGGCAATATCGGCGCCGTGGCGGCGGCCCGCGCGGAGCCGGACGGCTACACGCTGCTGATGGCCACGTCCAGCCACGCCATCAACGCCTCGCTCTACCAGAAGCTCAACTACAGCCTCACGAAGGATTTCGTCGCGCTGTCGAACCTGGCCTCGGTGCCGCTGCTGCTGGTGGTGAACCCGTCAGTGCCCGCGAAATCGGCCAGCGAACTCGCCGCCTACGCCAAGGCCAACGCCGGCAAGGTCAACTACGGCTCCGGCGGCACGGGCACCGCCTCCCATCTGGCCGGCGAGCAGTTCAGCACGCTGACCGGCGCAAAGATGCAGCACGTGGCGTACAAGGGCGGCTCGCAGGCGCTCAATGACCTGATGGGCGGCCAGGTGCAGGTGATGTTCGCCAACCTGCCCGAGGTGCTCTCGCAGGTGCAGGCCGGCAAGCTCAAGCCGCTGGCCGTGACCGGCACCAGGCGCCATGCCGCGCTGCCCGACGTGCCCGCGTTCGGCGAGACGCCCTACCCCAGCATGACCATGCGCTCGTGGTTCGGCCTGTTCGTGCCGGCCGGCACGCCGCCGGCAGCCGTGGAGAAGCTCTCGCAGGCCATCGTCCAGAGCGTGGCCGACCCGGCCGTCAAGGACCGCCTCAAGGGCCTGGGCGCCGACCCGGTGGGTGACGACCAGCCCGCGTTCCAGAAGTACGTGAACCAGGAAGTGGCGCGCTGGGCGGTACTGGTCAAGCAGTCCGGCGCCAGCGTCGACTGACCTCATATTTTCGCCAATTCGAGCATTCAAGGAAGCCTCATGCTGTACGACGTCCGCACCTACACCTGCCGCCCCGGCACGATCAAGAAACATCTGGCGCTGTATGCCGAGCACGGCTACGAGACCCAGAGCCGCCACCTCGGCAAGCCGCTGGCGTACATGCAGACCGAAACCGGCGACGTGAACAGCTACACCCACATCTGGGTCTATGCCAGCGCCGCCGACCGCGAGGCCAGGCGCCAGGCATTGCAGAAGGACCCGGCCTGGGCCGGCTACCTGAAAATCAGCGCCGAGGCCGGCTTTCTGGTCAGCCAGGAGAACAAGCTGATGACGCCGGTACCGTTCTTCCAGCCGTAAGCGCGTCGGGAAGGACCTGGAAATACTGAAGGGGAGGAGGCACCAGCCTCACTCCCCTTTTTTTGCTGCCTGCGCGGCTTTTCGCCGCGCCCGCTTACTGGACGATCAGCACGGGAATGTGCAGGTCGCCATCGCGCACCGAAGGCGCCGCGCCCTTGGGCGTGGTGTTGATCTTGATGTAGCCGAAGCTGCCCACCGGGGCGGTCTTCGCCACGCGGATCACCAGCGGCTGGTTGCCGCTGCGGTCGCTGCCCTTGGAGGGCGACAGCGTGAGCCAGTCAGGCGCATCGGTCACCTGCCACTGCAGGCGGTACGGCGTGCTGGCGTCACCGGCCTTCACGTCGATCCGGAACGTCTCTTCCGGCTTCAGGCGGATCGGGTTCTCGGTATCGAGCGTGACCGGCTTGGTGCCGCCGGCGCCATCGGACACCACGGCGCCGAACATCGGCGGCGAGTAGGTCTCCGAAATGGCGTTGGCGGTCCGGTAGCCGTACAGGTTCACGCCGACCGAGGACGGCAGGAACAGGCCGGGCTCGACGAAGAAGCCGAAGTTGCCGGACAGGTCCGTCACGTTCAGCGACACGTCGTCAGCCACGTCGGCCGAGCCGGCCGGCACCTGGAACAGCGCCCAGATTGGCGTATCGACATTGCCGACCGTGGTTTCGGCGTTGGTGAACAGGTCGCCGGAGCTGAACAGGCTGCCCGTGTCGGTGGCGTGATACCGCGAGAACGTCAGGATGTTGTCCTGGTTGGACGCCACGATGCTGACGGACTGGTAGGAGTACGACTGCGACACCTCGCTGCTCACGCCCGCGCCGCCCTTCTCGCCCACCGTCAGGTTGGCACCGATCTTCGACGTGGTGGTGGTCGTGCGCGGCAGCGTGGTCGGCGCGTAGCTGACCACCTCGCCCCGGATGGACTTGCCCGCGCGGTTCACCTTCAGGTCGATCTTCAGCGACGAGTCGTTGTTGTAGTACCCGCAGATCGTCTTCGAGCAGGTCACGGACGCATACGGCGTGCTCGACCACTGGATCTTGGCCAGGTAATAGTCCACCTGATTGACCGAGTTCAGCCGGTACAGGCTCATGTTGACGGTCACGTTGCCGGAAGCCGCCTGCCCGTGCCACCAGTCCTTGTGGCCATTGGTGGTGGTGGAGTACGTCTTCTGGCCCTTGCCGAGCATGGTCCAGGCCTTCGGATCGGGATCGGCGCTGACCACGGTGTTCTCTGCCGCGCTCACCGCCTTCATCACGCTTTGCGAGGCAGCCGGCGCCGGGGCGCGCAGCGGCGCGAGGCACTTCTCGAGGCCGCTCTGCAGGGCCGCTTCGTCGCCCGATATCTCGCAGGTGACCGGTGTGTAGTTGGTGTCGGCGGAGCGGGCCAGCACGAAGCGCGTGTGCGGCACCGATTCGGAATCGGCCGGGGCGGCTGCCGGCATCGTGCTGATGACCAGTTCGTCGCCCGGGGTCGGGTCCTTGACGGCGGTGGGGCTCAGTTGCTGGAAACCGCCGGTCTTGTCGCCGGCCGCCCACGGGTCGATATCCTCGTCGGAGACGATGGCGTAGCCGGCCACATAGTGCTTGGCCACGTCGCAGGCATCGTAGCTGGCGGCGTTGACCGTGTAGACCGGATAGCCCGTCACCGCCTGCACGTCTTCCATGCCGCTGCAGCTTGCCAGCTGCGTGTTCGGCGTGGCTTCCACCTTCTTGTCATCGTCACCGCCACCGCAGCCGTGCAGCGTGGTGGCCACGGCGGCCAGCACGGCTGCCCGGGCCGTCCCTCTCAAATACGTTTCGAACATCGACTTTGCCTCTAGCGTTGGTTGCTCCAGGCCGCGCGCTTCCCCACGGGACAGGCGACGGCGTCTGAAACCTAACGGCCAACGCGTTTGGCACTTTAGGCAATTGTGCCGGCTTTGAAAAAGTGACACGCAAGGCAGGAGGCCGCACTGCCGGGCAGGTAGATTTGCGGCCTCCGATGGCTCAGTCGAACACCACCACCTCGCCGTTACTCAGGCCCATGCTCAGCACGCCGTCGTTGGTGACCACCGCGCTCATGATGCCGTTGGCGCCGAAGCTGCCAATGTCGAAGCCCGTGGCGCTCCAGCGCCCGTCCTTGGGCTCGAACTGGAAGATCTGCGCGGATTCGGTCATCCCGAATACGGTCCCCAGATCGGCGCTGGCGACGATCCGCGTCACGTCCGGCCGATCTGCGGACAGGTTCGCCGTCGAGCCATTCACCAGGTCGTGCAGGAAGTACTCGGCCACCTCGCCGCGCGTGGCCCCGATCAGCACCTTGGGGTCCTTGCCGTTCATGGTGCCGAACACCATGGAGATGTCTTCGTCGCTGGCGATGCTGACCGGCACTTCGCGCCACGTGCCGTCGCGGTAGGCCGCCACCTTGTTGTTGTTCAGGGCCGCCACGATGTACAGCTCCTTGTTGGAGCCAAAGCCGTAGCGCCGCTCCACCACGTCGGTGGCGTTGAACCGCGCGAGGTTCAGGCCCGACGCCAGCCATTTGCCGTCGACGCGGCGATAGAAGTCGTTGGCCACATCGTCGAAGACCACCACCTCGTTCGCCTGGCCGCCCACGCTGAAGCCGTCGCCGCCCGGCACGATGTGGTGCGAGAAATCGAGCCCCGCGCTGATGTCCCGGCCCACGCCCGCCGCATCGAACTGGATCATGCCGCCATCGGTATTGAGCAGGTAGAAGCTGCCATCCTCGGCAATCATGCTCAGCGTCAACTCGCTGGGGTCGGCCGTGCCAACCGCCACGTTCATCGAACGCCACTTTTTCTGGTCGAGCCGGTATTCGCAGATGGTGCCGGCGTCGTTGAGCAGCGCGATGGCGTTCGACTTCACATCGAATGATGTATCGATCACATCGGTGTTGGCCGTATCCATGCACGAGGCCAGGTTCAGATCGGACCATCCCGCGCCATCGAAAAACAGGATGCGGTCGCTGGTGGTGGCGGCCCAGGCCGTCTTACCGTCCGGGCGCACCACGAACGACAGCAGGTCTTCCACGGCGCCCACCAGGCTGGCCGGCGGCGTCACGTTGACCCAGTTGCTGCCGGTCCAGAACGAAATGGCGCGATTGCCGCCGAGCAGGAACAGTTGCTTGCCGTTTTCGAGGCCGGCATTGAGCGAAATGGCGTCGATGGAATTGCGGGCTTCGGGAGAAGCGTCGGTCACCACCAGCGGCGAAGCGGTTTTCTCCCAGTCGTCGGCGGATTTTCCGTCATCGCCAGAGGAGCACGCCGCCACGAATGCAGCGGCCATGAGGGTCAGGATATGTTTCTTCATGATCGGTCCGGGCGGATTACTTAGCGTTGTTCCAGTTGTATTGCCAGAATTCCTCGTCCATGCGATCGGCAAAACGCTGGGAATCCACGATGACGCCGTACTCCGCGTGAGACTGGTCGTAGGTGTTATGCGAGCCGACATACACCAGCTTGCCGTCCACCTGCCCCGTGCCCCTGTTCAGGCTGTCCACCATCACCACCTTCGAGTGGTTCGGGAAATGGGTATAGCTGGCCGCGGCGGCGTTGGCTGCCGCCTTGTTCCAGTTGGTGCGGATTTCGAGCAGCTTCGCGTCTTCGACCAGGCCCGGCTGGCAGCCGCCGAACTCCTTCAGATACCCCTTCAGTTCCGCGATGGAGGCGTATGCGGGATACGCCACCTCGCGACCCAGCGGCGGGCTGTACGGATAGGTTCCCGGGTGTCCTTTCTCGCCGGACGTCATGACCTGCACCTTGACCCCGCGCCCCATCGCGCCGCACAGCGCCATCAGGACCTTGCGCGGAAACGGCACCACGGTGAGATAACCCGGTGTATTCGCATCCAGCTTGCTCAGCGCATTGTTGTAGAGCGATTGCTGGGAAATCCGCACATACGAATGGGCGCGCTGGATCATGCTGACCTGCGCCACGTCCGAAGCGTCCTGCTCCCAGTCCGCCACATCGCCCAGCCGGCCCAGCGAGATCGCGTAGTCGGCGTTCGGATCGTCCTGCGGTGCGTGGTTGCTGGTGAAGTCGAAACCCCTTGCCAGCTTGTCGGGGCAGCCGGTCTCGTAGATATTGCCGTTCTGGAAGCGCTGCAGATCCCACGACGGCCGGCCGCTGCGGGTCCACAGGGCCGTGGCGGCCCAGAGAATGCTCTTCTCGGCGTCCTTGGCCTGCTTGCAGACGAGGTCCCATTCGTTATCGAGGAACTTGCTCGCCGGCACGCCCAGGCCGGCGCTGCGGTAGCCCAGCGACATGTCGTTCACCGGGTTGATACTGCTCACATAACCGGCCGACTTGAAATCGCCATCGAGGAAGTTGACCCCGCCGATAATCACGCTGTCGCCGTCCACCGACAGAATCTTGGCGTGGTTCCATGAACGCCCCAGATAACCGGAGCGGTACATCCCCACGAATACTTTCATCGGCGACGAGGCCGGAATATCACGCGTGATGTACTTGAGCGTATCGGCGGCGGACTTCGGATTATTCTGAACGCGGAAATTGAGCAGTTCCGGCACCGAGCCAAACATCACGCGCACCGTGATGGGCTTGTTCTTGCGTGCCAGGGCGCCCAGCGCGGCGCGGATATTGTCCAGCATCAGGCCGTCCTGGGAATCCAGGCTGGCAATATCGACGTAGTTTTCGGCAGACTGGATCAGCTGGTTGTACTGCCGGACGAAATTCATGCCCGGCTGGGTCAGCAGCAGCTTCTCGTCCAGGCAGGGTTCCACCACCTTCGTGCAGTCCGCCACGGTCGGCTGGGCCGTCTTGAAGAACGGCACCTGATAAATGCCGATGGCATCGGTGCTGGCGAGCTTGTTGACGCTCCACACGCTGCGCTTGGCCGAGAACTGGCCAGCGCGCAGATCGGAAATGATGCCCTGCCCCACGGTGGATGCCAACGCCGCATGGCTCAGCAGGACACAGGTCATCGTGACTAGCCCGGTCACGCATTTCAGCTTCACAAGCAACTCCCATTGGTCGGTTCGAATAACGAATATCGACGTCTGGGAGAAATACTGGAGTGGCGCGCAAGGCGGTTGGCGCGCAGGACAAGAGTGGGAGGGGGGGATGTTGGCCCGCCCTAGAGGATTCGAACCTCTGACCGCTCGCTTAGAAGGCGAGTGCTCTATCCAACTGAGCTAAGGGCGGATCGGCCATTTTCCGGGCCTGCCTTGGCGGCAAGGCGTGCATTCTACCTCACCGCCCGCGCCGCGGAAATTGCTCCCGGCACCGGCGGCTCGGCACGCTGTCAGGACGGCTCGCGCTCGCGCACACGGGGCCGGCGCGGCATGCCCGCCGGCTCGGCGGTGTCGTGCGACGACACGCAGTTGCGGCCCATCTGCTTGGCATCGTAGAGCGCGCGGTCGGCGCGCCGCATCACGGCGTCGGCGTTCTCGCCAGCCTGGCGCTCGGCCATGCCGACGCTGATCGTATAGGCGATCGGATCGGGCTCCGAAGGGCACGGCGTGGAGCGGACCGACGCACCAAGCCGCACGCTGATGGCCCGGCCGGTTTCGAGCGTGACATCGGGCATCACCATGGCGAATTCCTCGCCGCCGAGCCGGCCCAGCACGGCCCGCGCAGGCGCGGCCTTGCGCAGCAGCCCGGCAAAATGGCGCAGCACGCTGTCGCCGGCCAGATGGCCGTACAGATCGTTGATGGCCTTGAAGTGGTCGAGATCGATAAAGGCCACGGTGAACGGCGTACGCTGCCGCTCGGCGCGCTTGCAGGCCAGTTCCAGCTCCTCCCAGAACGCGCCGCGCGAGAGCACGTCGGTCAGGTCGTCATGGCGCGCCCGGCGCTCGATGATCCGGCGCAGCCGGTCGTGCGCCATCAGCGCGAAGCTGACCGACAGGCCCACCACGCCGAACACGAACCAGACGGTGACGCCGTCGCGCTGCTCCGGCAGCGGCAGCGGGTGGCCATCGACCAGCGTGGAGAGCGGAGGCCACGCCTGCGCGCCAGCCAGCAGCGTGCAGGCCAGCGCCACCAGCACCAGCGACAGCACCGCCAGCCGGCCCGTGCCACGCTTGGCCGGCAGCCGCGGCAGCGCCACGCGCAGCAGTTCGAGCAGCAGCAGCACCTGCGCCACCGACGCCGCCAGCGCCAGCCCGGCCACCGCCGGCATCCCTTCGAGCACAGCCGCGCCCGAGGCGGCGCCCGACCAGATCTGCCCGATTCCCTGCCCCGCATGCAACGCCAGCGCGCCGATTCCGGGCAGGTTCAACAGCGCCAGCACGAGGCCACGCCCCGGCTTGCCAACGAAGTGCCGCGTGCCATAGACCATCAGCGACAGCCCGGCGGTCAGCGCCAACTCGGGCAGCGCGCTCAGCGGCCACTCGGGCCGGTACGCGTGGGCGGCCAGCAGCACCACCGCCAGCGCCACGATCAGGTCGCCGATGGCCCACGACGTGAGCCCGCTGCGCTCCATGCCTGCCGAGCGCCGCAATACGGCACAGACGATCGCCATCTGCAGCGCAAACAAGCCTGCGATCAGCACCACCACCTGCGACTGAAACATCTTCATTCCCGTTCACAAAGGCATTGCCGGCGCTCCGCGCGGCGCCGCCTTGCCTTCTGATTCGCGGCCTGCGAAGGGCCGTCCTGTTCTGTTGCCGCAGGTCCGGTTGCCCCGTTGCCGGCGATGCATGCGCATCGGGCGGGGCAAGGCAGGCACGGCGCAGCCGACGCGTCGCAAAGCGGGGCTGGCATGCCATTGTTCTGTTGGTCGGGACCGGGTCCGGGTGGGTACTGCAATGCCCGGCGCGAGGCGCCGGGTCGGACCGTTTTGCGGTGTGCGGATTATGTCAGCGCGACGCACCAAGTCAAGCCAAAACCGTCCCGCCTGAAGCGGGGTGCCGACACCGCCCACCCTCCCCCGCCCACCCGGCTCCACCGCCCGCCGATGCCAATTGACCGCAGACCCGCGATCAGGATAGAATCGCCGGCTTCGGAGCGTAGCGCAGCCTGGTAGCGCATCTGATTTGGGATCAGAGGGTCGTAGGTTCGAATCCTATCGCTCCGACCAGTATTTGCAGTGGTAAAAGGCAGTGGAATCAACGGCTTACGTCGCAAGACGTAGGCCGTTTTTTCGTTCTGGCGTGTTCCGCGCTGGTGCTCGCCTGCCTGCTGGCTTTATGGGCGCTGTCTGCCCATGCGCGCCGCAAATGGGTACGGTGGACATGTACCGTACCGCTGCTCATTATCTGGGCCCTGATGGCAGCAGACGGCGCCGGGCTGGCGGACTAGACGGCTACTGCCGCTTCCTCACGCAGTATCACGACAGGCGCCTCCAATTCTTCGATATGCGCCTCCAGCAACCTTACCTGCTTGCGCAGTTCCGCAGCCCGGAACAGATCCCAGATCGCGCAGATGGCGCCCACGCCATACCATTCGAGCGGTGCGCCGAGGAAAATGCAGGCTAGCAAGGCGAGAATCGCGCACATTTCTTATTTTCCCGTTCCCTGAGTCTCTTGTAGATATCGCCGCGCAGTACCGGGCGGGCGCGATTCTGCCTGATGGGTGTTAAGGAAACTACTGCCGCAGGGTCATCCATCTGGTGGAGGGCCGGGAGGCCGGGGGCGCCTGCGAAGACGGTCGCGACGTGCTACAATCGCGCGTCAGTTTCGGGGTGTCTGAGCATGCCCTGTAACCGGGAGCGCGTCGCCAGGCGTGCTGGAAACCGGGTTGTCCGGCCCCATTTGGGAGTTTCGCCAGACCGGTTATCCGCCCGGAAGCACCTTGCCCGCTGTCCCCGTGATGTCACGACCGCGCCTGTGCGCGGCTGCTTGCGGCAAGGCAATCGTCTGGGAAATCCGCGCCCCTTCACGATTCACCTGACCCGCCCGGCAGGAGCGCCCCGCGCATCCGGCCAGGCCCGTCGACTTGCCTCCGGGTGGTGGTAATGTGCGCGGCGGTCGCCAAAGGACGATGCGGCAGTCGCCATGTGGCGATGCGGCGGTCGCCTTGGCGGCGATGCCTGTTCCGCACGGCCAGCCGGCGTCTACAGGATACTCACTAACTTCATGCAGCCAGCAGCTGGCTGCCAGAAAGGAAACAGATTGGCTAAGGAAGAACTCATTGAATTTGGTGGCGTGGTGTCGGAAGCCCTGCCCGACAACCGTTATCGCGTCACGCTGGAAAACGGTGTGGAAATCTGGGCCTACGCCTCGGGCAAGATGCAGAAGCACCGCATCCGTATCCTGGCCGGCGATCGCGTCACCCTGGAAATGTCGCCGTACGACCTGACCAAGGGTCGCATCAATTTCCGCCACAAGTCCTGAGTTCGCCGTACCGGCCTGAGTGGCGACTCCCGCTGTCACGCGGGTGACATCGCCGCTGCCGACACTGACGGGCTATCCGTGGGCCAAGCGCCCCGGATGGCCCGTTTTGTTTTTTGGCGCCGCGTCTTGCAGGCGCCATCGCGCTTCTCCATACTCGAATTCAGTCCAAGGCCGGAGGACCGCCCTCCGCTCCCCTATGAACCTGATCCTGTGGCGCCACGCCGAAGCGGAAGACCTGCCCGCTGCGCTGAGCATTTCGCGCAGCGCGGATCTGCAACGCCCGCTCACGCGTCGCGGGCGCAAGCAGGCCGAGCAGTCCGCGGCATGGTTGCGCAGCCATCTGCCGGCCGACTATCGCGTGGTCTGCAGCCCCGCACTGCGCACGCGCGAAACGGCGGCGGCGCTGTCGGGCAATGCCGAGATCATCGACAGCCTCGCACCCGGCGCCGACGTGGGCGCCATCCTGGCCGCGATCGACTGGCCGCAGGGCCACGAACACACGGTCGTGGTCGGGCACCAGCCCTGGATCGGCCAGCTTGCCAGCCTGCTGCTGGCGGGCCACGAGATGAGCTGGAACGTCAAGAAAAGCGGCATCTGGTGGCTGGCCGCCCGCACCCGCGAAACCGAAGCCCAGGTCGTGCTGCGCGCGGTCATCCAGCCAGATTTCCTTTAGTCAGATTCGTTTCGATTTCGCACGCTGGCGTACCCCAGTGTCGTCACAGTTTCGCCACATTTCCGTCATTTTCAGGGATCGGCCATGGCCGAAAATCCAGGCGTGGCCTATGGTTGACGCATTGTGCGCCGGCCTGCAGTTCTCGGTCATGGAACGGTCATCATCGGTTCACGGCGCTGTCACCCGGCCTCTCTACATTGTTTCGAAGCCGTTTCGTCACCGAAAGGACACACACTGATGCGAGACCTTCCGACGCCTACCCAGCCGCTGTTCGACTCCCTGCCCACTGGCCTGTCTGGCCAGTCGGCGCGGAGGCGTCTTCCTCGTCAGCCAGCACAGCACCAAACCCAGACTCAAGCTCCGGCGCCTGCTTTCAGCGTGGCGTGGGCACGTCACCAGGACGAAGTAGCCGAGGCCCAGCGCCTGCGCTACAAGGTCTTTGCCGAGGAAATGGGCGCCCGGCTGCAGTCGACCGCCGCAGAGACCGACGTCGACATGTTCGATGCCTACTGCGACCACCTGATCGTGCGCGACCAGGAAACGCTGAAGGTGGTGGGCACGTACCGCGTGCTGCCGCCGCACCAGGCCAAGCGCATCGGCTGCCTGTACGCCGAATCGGAGTTCGACCTCGTCCGCCTGGCCCATCTGCGGCCCAAGATGCTGGAACTGGGCCGCTCGTGCGTGCACCGCGACTACCGCTCGGGCAGCGTGATCATGGCGCTCTGGGGCGGCCTTGGCGAATACCTGCAGCGTTACAACCTCGAATCGATGCTGGGCTGCGCCAGCGTCCCGATGAGCGACGGTGGCCACTACGCGGCCAGCCTCTATCGCCAGTTCGCCGAGAAGTCGCTGGCACCGATCGAATACCACGCCTTCCCCCGCCTGCCGCTGCCGGTGGACGACCTGAACCAGACGCTCGACGTGGAACCGCCGGCACTGATCAAGGGCTACCTG
This sequence comes from Cupriavidus agavae, assembly GCF_004217045.1. Lineage (GTDB taxonomy): Bacteria > Pseudomonadota > Gammaproteobacteria > Burkholderiales > Burkholderiaceae > Cupriavidus > Cupriavidus agavae. The sequence continues at coordinate 817,032 of NZ_SGXM01000001.1, read as the reverse complement.
CGCCTGGGTGCGAAGATCTGCGGCCTGCCGGCGTGGGATCCCGATTTCAACGTGGCCGACTTCCTGACGCTGCTGCGCGTGCGCGACATGAATCCGCGCTATGCCCGGCACTTCCTCGGCCTGAAGTAAGCTGCACCGGCATCAAGAAACGGCAACGGCGACCATTCGGTCGCCGTTTTTCATTGCCTGCCGCGCCGGGCGCGGGAGGAAGCTCAGACGTACACCACCTTGTAGCGCTTGCCCACGCGCTCCCACTCGTCGGCTTCCTGCGCCAGGCTGTACTCCACGAGCGGGTTCGACTCGATCCACGCTTTCGGCAGGCGCACCTCGAAACCCTCGTCGAGTTCGTCGGACCGCTGCTTGACCTGGATCGCCGGCAGCTTCATGTCCCCGCGCCGGCGGCATAGTACAAACGCCAGACGCAGGCTGAACAGCATGCGCCAATCGACAAAACGCCCGCTGCCGGAGAGCTTGCCGAGCTTGCCGGCATGGCCCAGCAGCAGCGTGGCAAGCCGCGCCTGGTCGGTCTTCGAGAAACCGGGCATGTCGGCATGCGTGGAGATATAGGCCGAGTGCTTGTGATAGCCGCTGTGCGAGATCGACATGCCGATCTCGTGCAGGCTGGCGGCCCAGCCCAGCAGTGCGAGATTGTCCTCGCGGCGTTCGTTGCGCGGCTCGGGAAACTGCGCCAGCAGCTCGCGCGCGGCGTGGCCCACGCGCGTGGCCTGCGCGCGGTCCACGGCATAGCGCCGCATGAACTGGTCCACCGTGACGGTACGCATGTCCTCGTGATGGCTGCGGCCCAGCAGGTCGTACAGCACGCCCAGGCGCAGCGCGCCGTCGGTCACATCCATGCGGTCGATATCGAGTTCGGCAAACACGCCGAGCATGATCGACAGGCCGCCCGGCAGCACCGGGATGCGGTCGGCCTTGAGGCCGGTCAGCTTCACGCGGTTGGTGTTCTCGGCCTTGATCAGCGCGCGCTTCAGGCGCTCCAGCCCTTCGCGCGTGATGCCGTGCTCCGAGGCGCTGTCGTTCATGCCGTTGAGTTCGATCAACTCGGCCAGCGCCCGCGCGGTGCCCGACGAACCTACCGCCTGCTGCCACCCGGCGGCCTTGTACTGGCGCACCAGCACCTGAATCTCGCGGCGGGCGGCCAGTTCGGCCTGCTTCATCGCGTATTCGTCAACGTTGCCGCTCGGGAAGAACGAGCGGCTGTGCGAGACGCAGCCGATGTAGAGGCTTTCCATCAGCTTGGATTGATAGCCGCTGCCAATGATGAACTCGGTCGAGCCACCGCCGATATCGACCACGAGGCGGTTGCCCTGGCAGGCCGGCGCATCGTGCGACGCGCCCAGGTAGATCAGCCGGGCCTCTTCGCGCCCGGCAATCACCTCGATCGGGAAGCCCAGCGCGTGCTCGGCCTCGATCAGGAAATCCGAGGCGTTCTTGGCCACGCGCAACGTGTTGGTGGCCACGGCGCGCACCTGCCCGGGGGCAAAGTCGCGCAGGCGGTCGCCAAAGCGGCGCAGGGCGTCGATGCCGCGGCGGCGGGCCGGCTGGTCCAGATACTTGTCCGGGGTCAGGCCGGCAGCCAGCCGCACGGGCTCGCGCAGCGCGTCCACCTGGAAGATCTGGCTGGCGGGGCCTGACGCCGTGGGGGTCTCATCCACCCGCCCGATCATCAGGCGGAAGCTGTTGGAGCCCATGTCGACGGCGGCCAGCAAGCGGGGAGTTTGTGTCATCGCGTACGTGTTGCACAGGGTGGGCCCCTTCTGGGAACATGGGGGGCCAAACCTGAAAGATTATGTCTCTGTCATGTCCGCATCATGACAAAATCAAAGTGTCATCAATTTGACACGATTCTATGAAAAAGTCGCCATATCGCCAAAACAAGGTTTTAGACATGTCGACGACACCGCCCGGCACGCTGTTGAACCGCGAGCTGGGCATCCTGGAATTCAACGCGCGCGTCCTTGCGCAAGCCGCCGACCCCAATGTCCCGTTGCTGGAAAGGCTGAAGTTCATCTGCATCGTGTCCAGCAACCTGGACGAGTTCTTCGAGATCCGCATGGCCGGGCTGAAGGAACAGATGCGGGACAACGCGTCGGGGCTGACCCCTGACGGCCTCTCGTTCCAGCAGACCTACCAGCTTGTCACCGAGCGTACGCAGCGGCTCGTGGCCTCGCAGTATGACATGCTGCAGAACGTGATCTTTCCCGCCCTCGAGAAAGAGGGCGTGTTTTTTCACCTGATGAGCACCTGGACCGACGCGCAGCGCGCGTGGGCCCACGACTTCTTCTCGCGCGAGCTCGGCCCGGTGCTCACGCCGATCGCGCTCGACCCCGCGCACCCGTTCCCGCGCGTGCTGAACAAGAGCCTGAACTTCATCGTCGAGCTGTCCGGCAAGGACGCCTTCGGCCGCAATGCCGACCTGGCGATCGTGCAGGCGCCCCGCGCCCTGCCCCGGGTCGTGCGCATGCCCGAGAAGCTGTCTGGCTACGCCTATGGCTTCGTGATGCTGTCGTCGTTCATGCAGGCGTTCGTGCACGAGCTGTTCCCCGCCATCGACGTGCAGGGCTGCTACCAGTTCCGCGTGACGCGCAACTCGGACCTGTTCGTGTCCGAAGACGACATCACCGACCTGCGCGAGGCGTTGCAGGGCGAACTGCCCACGCGCCACTTCGGCGACATGGTGCGGCTGGAAGTCTCGTCCGACACGCCTCCCGCGCTGTCGCGCCGGCTGCTGCTGGAATCGGGCCTGACCGAGCAGGACCTGTACCGCGTCAGCGGCCCGGTCAACCTGGTGCGGCTGATGCAGATCCCGGACCTCGTGGACCGCCCTGCCCTCAAGTATCCGCCGCACGTGCCGGCGCCGGTCAAGGCGTTTGCGCCCGGCGCCAGCATGTTCGGGGCCATCCGCCAGCACGATGTGCTGCTGCACCATCCGTACGAGAGCTTTGCGTCGGTGCTGGACTTGCTGCAGGCCGCCGCCGTGGACCCCAAGGTGGTGGCGATCAAGCAGACCGTCTATCGCACGGGCAACGAATCGGCCGTGATGGAGGCGCTGATGACGGCGGCCCGCAACGGCAAGGAAGTGACGGTCGTGGTGGAGTTGTTGGCCCGCTTCGACGAGGAAACCAACATCAACTGGGCCGAGCGGCTGGAATCGGCCGGCGCCCATGTGGTGTACGGCGTGGTGGGCCACAAATGCCATGCCAAGCTGCTGCTGATCGTGCGGCGCGAGGCGGCCGGGCCCAAGGCCAAGCAGGCCGTGCTGCGCCGCTACGCGCATCTGGGCACCGGCAACTACCACCCGCGCACGGCGCGGCTGTACACCGATTTCGGGTTGCTGACCGCCAACGAGCGCGTCTGCGAGGACGTGCACCACGTGTTCCAGCTGCTGACGGGAACGGCCGGCACGATCCGGCTGAACCACCTCTGGCAGTCGCCGTTCACGATGCACAGCAACCTGATCGACCATATCCGCGCCGAGGCCCGCCACGCCCGCGCCGGCAAGCGCGCGCGGATCATCGCCAAGATGAACGCACTGCTGGAGCCGACGATCATCGACGAGCTGTACAAGGCGTCGCGCGCCGGAGTCAAGATCGACCTGATCGTGCGCGGCGTGTGCGCGCTGCGGCCGGGCGTGCCGGGGCTGTCGGAGAATATCTCGGTGCGCTCGATCGTCGGCCGGTTCCTGGAACACCACCGCGTCTACTACTTCCACGCTGGTGGCAACGACGTGCTGTATCTGTCGAGCGCGGACTGGATGGACCGCAACCTGTTCCGGCGCGTGGAAGTGGCGTTTCCGGTGCTGGACCGCACGCTGAAGGCCCGCGTCATCAAGGAAGGGCTGCAGGTGCATCTGCGCGACAATGCTTCTGCCTGGATCATGCAACCCGGCGGCGAGTACGTGCGGCGGCCATCCCGCGCGAAGGAGCAACGGGTCAGCCAGGTGGAGCTGCTGGCAACGTTCGGGAATTGATCAGGTTTCTCCCCTCTCCCGCTTGCGGGAAAGGGGAGAAACCAGGAGGGATTGAGGAATTCTTACGCCGCGTGCTTCGTCGCATCGGCGTCGTAGCCGCTGCGATCCACCGGAAACACGATCCGGAACGTGCTGCCCCGGCCGACTTCGCTGGTCACGCGCAGGTCGGCATGGTGGCGCGAAAGCACGTGCTTGACGATCGCCAGGCCCAGCCCCGTACCGCCGGTATCGCGCGAACGGCTGCGGTCCACGCGGTAGAACCGCTCGGTCAGGCGCGGAATATGCTCCGGGGCGATGCCCAGCCCCGTATCGCTGACCGAAAACACGGCGTGGCCATCGGTGAAGTTCATGCGGATGGCGATACGGCCGCCCTCGGGCGTGTAGCGCACCGCGTTCGAAACCAGGTTGCCGAGCGCCGACAGCAGTTCGCCCTCGGCGCCGCGCACGATCACGGCCGGATCGATCTCGCTGCGGATCTCGTGCCGGTCCTGCGACAGCGCCTCGGCATCGTGCACGAGGTGGGCCATCAGCGCGGCCACGTTGACGCGCTCGTGGCAAGGCGGCTGGGCGTCGGATTCGAGCTTGGCCAGCGCCAGCAGGTCCTCGACGATATGCTGCATCCGCATCGACTGCACCAGCATCAGTTCGATATAACGCTTGCGGTCGTCCTCGGACACCGGCAGGTCGCGCACGGTTTCCAGGAAGCCTGTCAGCACCGTCAGCGGCGTCTTCAGTTCGTGCGAGACATTGGCCACGAAGTCGCGGCGCATGGCCTCGGTGTTTTCCACCTTGGTGATGTCCTGCGTCAGCACCAGCTTGCGGTTTTCGCCGTATGGCAGGATCTGCACCGACGTGATGTTGCGCTTGTGCTCGCCCATGTCGCGCATGACCAGCGGCTCGTCGTAGCGCTCGCGGGTCAGGTAATGGACGAACTCGGGCCGGCGGATCAGGTGGGTGATGCGCTGGCGCACGTCGCGTTTGGCGTTGAGCCCGAAATGCTGCTCGGCCACGTCGTTGCACCACTCGATCTGGTCGGCATCGTCGAGCATCAGCACGCCATACGGCGACGCCTGGATGGCCTGGATGAAGCGGGTGTGCTGCTGCTCCACGGCCAGCACCTGCGTGCGCCACCGCTTGACCAACCGGTGCAGGCGGTAATAGACCTCGCCCCACAGCCCCAGCGCACTCGGAATTTCTCCATATGCGGGTGCGTCGAGCACGCGCCACAGGCGGTTGATCTGGAACAGGTAATAGCCCAGCAGCAGGAGCAGCGAGACGGAAAGGAACAGCAGCCCGGTGATGGCGCCGGACACGGCGTACAGTCCGGCGGCCACGGCCACCAGGCTGACGAGGATGGCCACGGAGCGGGCCCAGATGACATTCATGCGAGGGAGGGAAGTTCGGACGGCGGTCGCATTGCGACGAAGTGTGCCACGAAAGCGTGCACGGGTGGCAGACGCCGGGATGATCCGGCATGGGCCGGCGCGGCCCTCGCTGCACCGCCGCCGGCCGGAACCATCAGTGGCTCGGCGAACGCGCCAGACGATAGCCGCTGCCGCGTACCGTTTCGATCATGTTGCTGTAGCCGCCCGGCGTCAGCGCGGCGCGCAGGCGCTTGATGTGCACGTCGACCGTGCGCTCTTCCACGAATACGTGGTCGCCCCAGACCTGGTCCAGCAGTTGTGACCGGCTGTGCACACGCTCCGGATGCGTCATCAGGAAGTGCAGCAGGCGGAACTCGGTGGGGCCGAGGTCAAGCTTGATCGGGCCGGTGTCGTCCTGCCCCGTCACGCGGTGCGTGGCCGGGTCCAGGCGCAGGCCGTTGATGGCCACCACGTCGTCGGTCAGCTGGGGCGCCCGGCGGCGCAGCACGGCCTTGATGCGGGCCAGCAGCTCCTTGGGCGAGAACGGCTTGGTGACGTAGTCGTCCGCACCGGCTTCCAGGCCCATGACCTTGTCCTGCTCCTCGCTGCGCGCGGTGAGCATGATGATCGGGATCTGCTTGGTGCGATCGTTGGTTCGCAGCTCCTTGGCGAAGGTGGCGCCCGATTTGCCCGGGAGCATCCAGTCCAGCAACACGAGGTCCGGCAGGACATCGCTCATCAGCGACAACGCCTGCTCGGCGTTGTAGGCGCGAATCGGATAGTGTCCCGCGTGCTGGAGATTGACGGCAATCAATTCGGCGATTGCCGGTTCGTCCTCGACAACGAGAATACTGCTTGGCATGTAATTTTTCTCCGCTTATCAGTCCGGCGCGTTATCAGCTCAGGGCTTCGCGCTCCATGTCTTCCCGCGAAGTGTGGCGAACGTCGGTGCCCTTCACGATGTAGATGATGAATTCTGCAATATTCTTGGCGTGGTCGCCGATCCGCTCGATCGCCTTGGCGATGAACAGGAAGTCCAGCGCCACCGAGATCGTGCGCGGGTCTTCCATCATGTACGTGATCAGCTTGCGCACGAACGCCCGGAATTCCTCGTCGATCGCCTTGTCGTCCTTGACGATGCGGGCAGCCGCCACGGTGTCGAGCCGGGCGAAGGCGTCCAGGGCCTGGCGCAGCAGCGCGATGGCCATTTCGCCGGACAGCTTGACTTCGGCGTAGTTGATGTTGTGCGCCGCCGCGTCTTCCATGATGTGCTTGGTGCGCTTGGCCACTTTTTCGGCCTCGTCGCCGGCACGCTCGAGGTTGGTGATCGTCTTCGAGATCGCCATCACCAGGCGCAGGTCGCGCGCGGTGGGCTGGCGGCGGGCGATGATGTTGCCGCAGTCGGCGTCGATCTCCACTTCCAGCGCGTTGAGCTGCTGCTCGCGGGCAATGACCTGGTCTGCCAGGTCGGCGTCGAAGTCGGCCAGCGCGCGCATGGCCAGTTCGATCTGCGCCTCCACCAGGCCGCCCATCTGCAGCAGCTTGGTGTTGATGGCGTTGAGGTCTGCGTCGAACTGGGTCGACAGGTGCTTGTCAGTCATGGTGTTCTCCTGGCCCGTAACCTGCGGATCAGCCGAAGCGGCCGGTGATGTAGTCTTCGGTTTCCTTGCGGTGCGGCTTGATGAAGATCTTCTCGGTCTCGCCGAACTCGATCAGCTCGCCCAGGTACATGTATGCCGTGTAGTCCGAGCAACGCGCCGCCTGCTGCATGTTGTGGGTCACGATCACCACCGTGTACTCGTCCTTGAGTTCGGCGATCAGTTCCTCGATGCGGCCCGTGGAGATCGGGTCCAGCGCCGAGCACGGCTCGTCGAGCAGCAGCACTTCTGGACGAATTGCGATGCCGCGCGCGATGCACAGGCGCTGCTGCTGGCCGCCAGAGAGACCGTAGCCCGACTGGTGCAGCTTGTCCTTGGCCTCGTTCCAGAGCGCGGCCTTGGAGAGGGCCCATTCCACGCGGTCGTCCATTTCCGAGCGCGAGAGCTTTTCGAACAGGCGCACGCCGAACGCGATGTTGTCGTAGATCGACATCGGGAACGGGGTGGGCTTCTGGAACACCATGCCAACCTTGGCGCGCAGCAGCGAAATGTCCTGCTTGCTGGTCAGCAGGTTGGTGCCGTCCATGTTGATCTCGCCCTCGGCGCGTTGCTCCGGGTACAGCGCGTACATCTTGTTGAACGTGCGCAGCAGCGTGGATTTGCCGCAGCCCGACGGGCCGATGAACGCCGTGACCTTGCGGTCCGGGATCGACATGTTGATGTTCTTCAGCGCGTGGAACTGGTTGTAGTAGAAGTTCAGGTTCCGCACGTCGATCTTGGCGCGCACGGTATCGGGAATATCGATGACGGTAGAGGTCATGCTGATGTCTCGCTTGAATTCGGTAGTCAGGCTGGGCGCCGGTTATTTCTTGAACAGCATGCGCGCGACGATGTTCAGCGCAAGCACACCAACGGTGATCAGGAACACGCCGGCCCAGGCCAGCTGCTGCCACTCCGTGAACGGGCTCATGGCGAAGCGGAAGATCGTCACCGGCAGGTTGGCCATCGGCTTGTTCAGGTCGCTGGTCCAGAACTGGTTGGACAGCGCGGTGAACAGCAGCGGCGCGGTTTCGCCGGCGATACGGGCCACCGCCAGCAGCACGCCGGTGATGATGCCGGCATACGACGACTTGACCGTGATCGACAGTACCATTTTCCACTTCGGCGTACCAAGCGCCACCGCGGCTTCACGCAGTGCGTTCGGCACCAGGTTCAGCATGTTCTCGGTGGTGCGCACGACGATCGGCACCTGCAGCAGCGCCAGCGCACAGATGCCGGCCCAGCCCGAGAAGTGGCCCATGCGGGTCACCACGATCGCGTAGACGAACAGGCCGATCACGATCGACGGCGCCGACAGCAGGATGTCGTTGATGAAGCGGATGAAGCTGGCCAGGTACGACTTCTGGCCATACTCGGCCAGGTAGATGCCGGCCAGGATGCCCAGCGGCGTGCCGAACAGCGTGGCCATGCCCACCATCACGAAGCTGCCGAAGATGGCGTTGGCCAGGCCGCCGCCAGCCGTGTTCGGCGGCGGGGTCATCTCGGTGAACAGGCTCAGCGAGAGGCCGCCCACGCCCAGCGTGATGGTGGTCCAGAGGATCCACGCCAGCCAGAACAGGCCGAAGCCCATTGCCGCCAGCGACGCGGCCAGCGCGAAGACATTGGTGCGGCGGCGGTTGTTCTGCAGGCGGCCGCGCACGGCGTCCGCGTCGGGGCGGACTGCGGGAATCGACGACGAAGACATGGTGTGACTGGCTTGGTTCATTTGCCACCCTCATTCTTGGCAAGGCGCAGCAGCAGGAGCTTGGACAGCGCCAGCACCACGAAGGTAATGAAGAACAGGATCAGGCCCAGTTCCATCAGCGCCGCGGTGTGCAGGCCGGCGCCGGCTTCGGCGAACTCGTTGGCCAGCGCCGAGGTGATGCTGTTGCCGGGCGAGAACAGCGATGCGCTGTCCAGCAGGTTGGTGTTGCCGATCACGAACGTGACGGCCATGGTCTCGCCCAGTGCGCGGCCCAGGCCCAGCATCACGCCGCCGATGACGCCGGCGCGCGTGTAGGGCAGCACCACGCGCCACATCACTTCCCACGTGGTGCAGCCGATGCCGTAGGCCGATTCCTTGAGCAGGACCGGAGTGACCTCGAACACGTCGCGCATCACCGAGGCGATGTACGGGATGATCATGATCGCCAGGATCACGCCCGCGCACAGCAGGCCGATGCCCAGCGGGGCGCCCTGGAACAGCTTGCCGATCAACGGCAGCTGGCCCACGGTGTTCGACAGCGGCTTCTGGAAATACTCGCCGAAGATCGGCGCGAACACGAGCAGGCCCCACATGCCGTAGACGATCGACGGCACGGCGGCAAGCAGCTCGATGGCGGTGCCGAGCGGCCGGCGCAGCCAGGCGGGCGACAGCTCGGTGAGAAACAGTGCAATGCCGAAGCTGACCGGCACGGCGATGATGAGGGCGATCAGCGAGGTCACGATGGTGCCGTAGATCGGCACGAGGGCACCGTACACGTCGGCGGGCGGATCCCACTCGCTGCTCCACAGGAACGAGATGCCGAACTGCTTGATCGAAGGCCAGGCGCTGATGGCCAGTGACACGATGATGCCGCCCAGCAGCAACAGCGTCACGATGGCGGCGCCGCGGGTCACGCCGCCGAACAGGATATCGCCTAGGCGGCTGGGGGGCCGGACGGCTGGAAGATCGGACGTAGTCGCCATGATGGGGAACGTTGGGTGGATCGGTTGCCGCGGGGCCCGTCGGCCGCCGCGGCCCTGGCGCCGCCCGCCTCGTCGGGGGCGTTGCCAGGTCTTGCCTCCGGCCACGCGGCCGGAGTCCTGCTTTCAGCTTGCTTCAGGTCAGGCAGGGCTTAGTACAGCGCCTTGCCCGAACCGTCCTTGACGCTTTGCTTCCACGTGGCGCGGATCTGGTTCACCACGGCTTCCGGCAGCGGCACGTAGTCCAGGTCCGTGGCCATGGCGCCACCGCTCTTGTAGGCCCAGTCGAAGAACTTCAGCACTTCCTGGCCTTGCGCAGCCTTGTCCTGGGTCTTGTGGACCAGGATGAAGGTGGCGCCGGCGATCGGCCATGCACCCTTGCCCGACTGGTTCGTCAGGATCTGGTAGAACGACTTGTTCCAGTCGGCACCGGCAGCGGCGGCCTTGAAGGCGTCGTCGCTCGGCTGCACCACTTCACCGGCAGCGTTCTTCATGACCAGGTGGGTCATCTTGTTCTGCTTGGCGTAGGCGTACTCGACGTAGCCGATGGCGCCGTTCAGGCGCTGCACGAAGGCGGCCACGCCCTCGTTGCCCTTGCCGCCCGTGCCGCCGCCCGGCCAGTTGACCGTGGTGCCTTCACCAACGGTGCTCTTCCAGTCGGGGCTGACCTTCGACAGGTAGTTCGTGAAGATGAACGTCGTGCCCGAACCGTCGGCGCGGCGCACCGGCAGGATGTCCTGGCTCGGCAGCGAAACCTTCGGGTTCAGCGCCTTGATGGCGGGATCATCCCACTTCTTGATCTTGCCCAGGTAGATGTTGGCCAGCACGTCACCCGTGATGGTCAGCTCGCCCGGCTTCACGCCTTGCAGGTTGATCACCGGCACCACGCCGCCGATCACCGTCGGGAACTGCACCAGGTTGCCCTTGGCCAGTTCCTCGTCCTTCAGGGGCGCGTCCGAGGCACCGAAATCGACGGTCTTGGCGCCGATCTGCTTGATGCCACCCGACGAACCGATGGATTGATAGTTGACCTTGTTACCCGTTGCTTTTTGGTAGGCGTCAGCCCATTTGGAATACACGGGCGCCGGGAACGAGGCGCCTGCACCGGTAATTTCCGCCGCGAACGCAGTACCCGCTACGACCATCGAAACGATGCCTGCCACGGCAGTCTTGACCAGCTTCATATGTCCTCCAGAGAACATGGTTGGGGAATGACAAATTTTTGACAAGGCGAACTTTAGGCCCTCTGTGTGACAGTTCCATGACATCCCCAAATCTTCTTCAAGCTCTCCGCCAAATGGCCGATATGCGGGCCGCCGTCACGATTCTGTCGCATCCCCGTGCTTTACTCACCACATCTGCGCACCTTGCTTTCCGATGCCGCCGTGACAGCTTTGAACGCTCATGTCACGGAAGCTCGCGACCAAAAATCGGGGTTAATTGCAAAATCCATGAGTAAAAACGCCACGGCGAACTGCCGTGGCGTTTTTGAGGCTGCCTGGAAGGAAACCGGCGTCAGGCGGCCCGCAGTGCGTTGGCCAACGTCTGGGCCGCGCGCTCGGCCGTCTCCACCTGCTCGGCCTCGACCATCACGCGCACCACCGGCTCGGTGCCAGACGCGCGGATCAGCACGCGGCCGCGCCCTTCCAGTTCCGGCTCCACCTGGTCGCGTGCCGCCTTCAGGCCGGCATGGCTCTCCCAGTCGAAGCCCTTCTCGACACGCACGTTGATCAGCGTCTGCGGGAACAGGCTCACGCCATCGAGCAACTGCGCCAGCGTCTTGCCGCTGCGGCGCAGCGCCGCCAGCACCTGCAGCGCCGAGACGATGCCGTCGCCGGTGGTGTGCCGATCCAGGCACAACAGGTGGCCCGAACCTTCGCCGCCGAGCTGCCAGCCGCGCTTGTTCAGTTCTTCGAGCACGTAGCGGTCGCCCACCTTGGCGCGCACGAAATCCACGCCCTGACGCTTGAGCGCCAGTTCCACGGCCATGTTGGTCATCAGCGTGCCCACGGCGCCCTCGACCTTCTGGCCCGAGGCCAGGCGGTCGCGCACGATCAGGTACAGCAGTTCGTCGCCGTTGTAGAGGCGGCCCTGGCCGTCCACCACCTGCAGGCGGTCGGCGTCGCCGTCGAAGGCGAGGCCCAGGTCGGCGCGATGGTGGCGCACGGCCTCCACCAGTTTCTCGGGCGCGGTGGCGCCGTAGCCGGCGTTGATGTTGCGGCCGTCAGGCTGGTTGCCGATCGGCACCACCTCGGCACCCAACTCGTGGAACACGTGCGGGGCGATGTGGTACGCCGCGCCGTGGGCGCAGTCCACCACGATACGCAGGCCGTGCAGGTCCTGCTCGTACGGGAACGTGCTCTTGCAGAATTCGATGTAACGGCCGGCGGCATCCTCGATGCGCTTGGCGCGGCCCAGGTCTTCGGAGCGCACGCACTGCATGGGCTCGTCGAGAAGCGACTCGATCTTGGCCTCGACCTCGTCGGGCAGCTTGTCGCCCGAGGCCGAGAAGAACTTGATGCCGTTGTCGTAGTACGGGTTGTGGCTCGCCGAGATCACCACGCCGGCAGCCAGCCGCAGCGCACGGGTCAGATACGCGATGGCCGGCGTCGGCAGCGGACCGGTCAGCTGGACGTGCACCCCGGCAGCCGTGAACCCAGCCTCAAGTGCCGCTTCCAGCATATATCCCGAAATGCGGGTGTCCTTGCCGATCAGAACGGTCGGCTTGCCCTGCGTGGTCTTCTGGCCGAGCGCCAGCACCTTGCCCGCCGCGTAGCCCAACCGCATCACGAAATCCGGCGTGATCGGCGTCTCGCCCACACGTCCCCGTACGCCATCCGTCCCGAAATACTTGCGCGTCATCGTTCTCTTTCTCCCTGGCTTTTCCAGCTTATTGCTGCCCTTGCGGGGCAACCGATTCATGGCGGATCGCCCACCAGACCTTCAGGGCATCCACCGTCTGTTCCACGTCGTGCACCCGCACGACAAAAGCGCCCCGCTCCGCCGCGCAGACGGCCGCCGCGAGGCTCGCCGCCACACGTTCCTGCGGCGGCTTGCCGCCCACGATGGCGCCCAGCGTCGATTTGCGCGAGAGCCCGGCCAGGATCGGCAGGCCGTCGACGGCCAGCCGGGGCATCTGGCCCAACAGGCGCAGATTATGATCCGGGGTCTTGCCGAAGCCAAAGCCCGGATCGAGCGAAAGACGCGAATCGTCCACGCCCGCCGCGCGCAGGGTTGACACGCGCTCGCGCAGGAACGTCTCGACCTCGGCCACCACGTCGTCGTATTGCGGGTGTTCCTGCATCGTCTGCGGATCGCGTTGCATGTGCATCACGCACAGCGCCGCCTGCCCGGCGGCAACGGCCTCCACGGCACCCGGCATCCGGAAACCCCAGATATCGTTGATCAGATCGGCTCCGCCCGCCAGCGCGGCGCGCATCACGTCGGGCTTGTAGGTGTCGATTGACAACGGTTTGCCGCAGTGCGCCAGCGCCTCGACGATCGGCATCACGCGGTCCAGTTCCTGGTCCAGCGGCAGTGCGGCGGAGCCCGGACGGCTCGATTCGCCGCCGATGTCGATGATGTCCACGCCCCCGGCGATCATCTGCTCCGCATGGCGCAGCGCCGCATGGCGCGACGCGTGTTGCCCGCCGTCCGAGAACGAATCGGGCGTCACGTTGAGGATGCCCATCACGAGGGGGCGGCGGTTGCGGGCGAACCGGTAGCGCCCGCACTGGAAATACTCGCTCGACAAGGTCTTCAGGTGTCCTGGAAAACAAAAAGCCGGTGCGCTGGGCACCGGCTTCGCAGGCTATCAGAAACCGCCGCGTTTGAAACCGTTGGAAACGGTCACTTACGCGGCGTCTGGGCCAATTTACCGCTTTACACCGTGTCGTCCACGCGGGCCGTGGCCGGCGCGTTGCTCGGCGCCACCGGCGAACCACCCGGCGGCGTGCTGCCGCCACCGCTCGGACCCTGCAGGTTGCGCGGCGGGCGCGGCGGCTTGCCGGCCATGATGTCGTTGACCTGCTCGGCGTCGATCGTTTCCCACTCCATCAGCGCGTTGGTCATCGCTTCGACCTTGTCGCGGTTCTCTTCGAGCAGGCGCTTGGCCAGCGCATATTGCTCGTCGATGATGGTGCGGATCTCGGCGTCCACCTTCTGCTGCGTGGCTTCCGAAACGGTCTTCGACGACAGCTTGCCGAACATGCCGTCCTGCTCGGTATCGACATAGACCATCGCGCCGAGCGAATCGCTCATGCCGAAACGGGTCACCATGTCGCGGGCAATCTTCGTGGCGCGCTCGAAGTCATTCGAAGCACCGGTGCTCATGGCGTTGAGGAAGACCTCTTCCGCGGCACGGCCGCCGAACAGGATCGCAATTTCCTCAAGCATGTTGTCCTTGTACTTCGAGTACTTGTCATGCTCCGGCAACTGCCAGGTCACGCCCAGCGCCCAGCCGCGCGGCATGATCGTGACCTTGTGGACCGGGTCGGCCTTCGGCAGCAGTTTGGCCACCACCGCATGGCCGGACTCGTGATAAGCCGTGGCCTTGCGCTCTTCCTCGCGCATGACCGTCGACTTGCGCTCCGGACCCATGTAGATCTTGTCCTTGGCGTCCTCGAAGTCCTGCATGTCCACCACGCGCTTGTTGCGGCGGGCGGCAAACAGCGCAGCCTCGTTGACCAGGTTGGCCAGGTCGGCGCCCGAGAAGCCCGGCGTACCGCGTGCGATCACCGATGCATCCACGTCGTTGCCGATCGGCACCTTGCGCATATGCACCTTCAGGATCTGCTCGCGGCCACGGATATCCGGCAGGCCAACGTAGACCTGGCGGTCGAAACGACCCGGACGCAGCAGTGCCTTGTCCAGCACATCCGAACGGTTGGTCGCGGCGATCACGATCACGCCCGAGTTGGCTTCGAAGCCGTCCATCTCGACCAGCATCTGGTTCAGCGTCTGCTCGCGTTCGTCGTTGCCGCCGCCCATGCCGGCGCCACGGTGACGACCGACCGCATCGATTTCGTCGATGAACACGATGCAGGGAGCCTGCTTCTTGGCGTTCTCGAACATGTCGCGCACACGGGCCGCGCCCACGCCGACAAACATTTCAACGAAGTCCGAACCCGAGATACTGAAGAACGGCACCTTGGCTTCGCCGGCGATGGCGCGCGCCAGCAGCGTCTTGCCGGTACCCGGAGGGCCAACCAGCAGCACGCCGCGCGGAATGCGGCCGCCCAGCTTCTGGAACTTCTGCGGGTCCTTGAGGAAGTCGACCAGTTCGACCACTTCCTCCTTCGATTCGTCGCAGCCGGCCACGTCCGAGAACGTCACGGCGTTCTGGTTCTCGTCGATCAGGCGCGCACGGGATTTGCCGAACGAGAAGGCACCGCCTTTCCCGCCGCCCTGCATCTGCCGCATCATGTAGAACCAGAAAACGATGATCAGCAACGTCGGTCCCAGGTAGTACAGCGCCTGGACCAGTACGTTCGGTTCGTCGTCGGCCTTGCCGGTCACCTGGACGCCGTACTTCATCAGGTCGCCGACCATCCAGATGTCGCCCGGCGAGATGATGGTGTACTTGGGCCCTTCCTTGGGCGACACCACGAGGTTGCGGCCCTGCACGTCGACACGCGACACCTTGCCGTTCTTGGCGTCATCCATGAACTGCGAATAGGTGACACCATCCTGGGCACGCGGTTTGTCGAACTGCTTGAAGACGGTGAACAAGACCAGCGCGATAACGAGCCAGATTGCCGCCTTTTGAAACAGGTTGTTATTCAAGGCCGAACTCCTTTGCAATTGCCTTGCCAACGGGAAGCATGCATTCCATTGTAATGCAGCGCCCGTTCCCACAGGGAAATCTGATTCTATGGGCCTGATAGTGCCCGAGCCAGCCGATTCAGGGCAAGCCGGCGTCACCCGGACATACCCCGATACCCCACTTTCCCGCCCGGGGCGACTGCCCCGCCACTGCCAGACCCGTCAGTCCACTGACTTCAGGTAACGCCCAAGTATGAAGGTTTCTGAAGACTTGTCGCGCGACGCCTTGGGCTTGCGGCTCGCCACCACCTTGAACTGACGTTTGAACTTCTCCACGATCTGGCTATAGCCGGAGCCGTGGAAGCACTTTACCAGCAGCGATCCCTCCGGTTTCAGGTGTGCCTGGGCAAAATCGAGGGCCAGATCGCACAAATACTCGATCCGGGCCGAGTCGGCCGAGGCCACACCGGACAAATTGGGGGCCATGTCCGAGATAACAAGGTCGATTCTGGAGCCGCCGGACGCTTCCAGCACGATTTTCTCGAGTTCCACGAACACGCTTTCTTCCCGGAAATCGCCCTGGATGAACTGGACGTCGGCCACCGGCTCCATCGGCAGCAGGTCGATGGCGATGACCGCCCCGTCGATCCGGCCGTCCTTCGCCCGCGGCGAGTCGGCCAGCCGGTTGCGCGCGTACTGGCTCCAGCTGCCCGGCGCGGCGCCCAGGTCAACGATGACCTGGCCCGGCTGGATCAGCTTGTCCTGCTCGTCGATCTCCTTGAGCTTGAAGGCCGCGCGGGCACGATAGCCCTCGCGCTGCGCCATCTTCACGTAGGGATCGTTGATGTGGTCGTGCAGCCACGACTGGTTGAATTTGTTCTTGCCCTTGGCCATTGCCTTGCCATGCCTTTCTGCGGGAGCTGTCCGTCACGTTTTGTGTCGGAATACAGCGATATCTCCCGATTTTGGTGATCCTTGCCGCCTGCCGGCGACATTTTGGCGGATAATACGCGCCAATTCGATATTTGTTACCCGATGCCAGCCCTTCAACTGATTCCCGCCCAACGTTCCGAACTGCGCTCGCGCGCCCATGGCCTCAATCCCGTGGTCATGATCGGGGCCGAGGGCCTGACGCCCTCGGTGCTCGCCGAGATCGACCGCAGCCTGGCGGCGCACGACCTGATCAAGGTCCGGGTCTTCGGTGACGAACGCGACGCGCGCATCGCCATCTACGACGCCATCTGCGACGAACTTCACGCCGCGCCGATCCAGCATATCGGCAAGCTGCTCGTCATCTGGCGTCCGGGTCCGGCCCGCCTGAAGGAAAACCAGCCGGAAGACTTCGGTGCTGCCGCCAAGCGCCGCCTGGGCAGCGGAGCCGCTCCGCGTACCGTGATGGTCCGCAAGCCCACCGGCTCCAGCCAGCGCCGCCCGAAGAGTACCGCGGTTCGGGTACTTGGCAACGAGCGCGTGACCCAGGGCGGCAACGTCAAGCGTTCACGCGCCCGTCCGGCCAGCCAGAAAAAGAAGTCACTGGGTTGATCGGCGCCAGGCCGATCGGTTCCACGAAAAAGGCGGCCCCGGCCGCCTTTTTCATTGGCTTGACGCGGGCAGGCGGTTACTCGCCTGCCGTCCGGGGCGCGCTGGCGCGCCACACCAGCACCAGTGCCAGCAGGCTCTGCACCAGGTAAAAGACGCTCGACACCCCGTGCAGCATGCCGAACTCGCGTTTGAACGGCGATTCGGACACGCCCAGGTTCAGCGCCTGCGCCTTGACCTTGATGCCTTCCATGAACGGCTGCACGCCGAAATAGCCGGCCAGCACGCAGACCAGCATCGCCAGAACGATCCAGCGCAACGCCCGGTAGCGCGCCGCGCCGCGGCGGATCAACACATTGCACAGCACCAGCTGGAGCACGCCGACGGTCACGCCCAGGATCGCCTGGTAGCGGAACAGGTGCCCGGCAATCATGCCGGCCGTCTCGCGGCTTTGCAGCACCGAAAACAGCGTGGGAGCCACCATGTAGCCTATCGTCCACAAACTGCCGGCCCAAACGACCGTCAGCAGCAGGAACAGCCGGTGCGGCAGCGGCGGCAGGTTGGAATATGAGGACGAGAACACGCTGGTTCCGCCGCTCAGATGTAGCGGACGGTGATGACTTCGTACTCGCGCTCGCCGCCCGGGGCCAGCACGACGGCCACGTCGCCCTCGAACTTGCCGATCAGGGCACGCGCGATCGGCGAGCTGACCGAGATCTTGCCGGTTTCGAGGTCGGCTTCGTCGTCGCCGACGATCTGGTAGCTCACGGCCTTGCCCGATTCCAGGTCTTCCAGGTCCACGGTGGCGCCAAAGACGATGCGGCCATCGGTGTCGAGCTGGGTCGGGTCGATGATCTGGGCGGCGCCCAGCTTGGATTCCACTTCCTGGATGCGGCCTTCGATGAAAGCCTGCTTTTCCTTGGCGGCGTCGTATTCGGCATTTTCCGACAGGTCGCCCTGGGCGCGCGCTTCGGAAATGGCGTTGATCACCGCAGGACGTTCGACGGCCTTGAGGCGCTGCAGCTCTTCCTTGAGCAGTTCGGCGCCACGCTTGGTAATCGGAATGGTGCTCATGTCTCGTTCAACAAAAAAATGAGCCGCAGCGGAGTGGGAACCATGCACCGGCATAACTTCTGCCAGGCGGCACGCCCGCTCTAACCGCGGCTTTCAGATGGAATCGACCGGCACCAGGCCGGTCGATCAGCGAATTCAACGTAGTGTAGGCCAGAACCGCCGCCGGTTTCAACCCGGCGGCGCAGCATCGGAAAATGCTCAGGCCAGCTGCTTGTGCAGCCCCTGCAGGTCGTAGACCTCCAGGCTCTGCATGTGCTTCAGCCCTTCCACCGCGGCATTGGCGCCGGCGATGGTGGTGTAGTACGGCACACGGGCAGCCAGTGCGGCGATCCGGATCGAGCGCGAATCGGCGATGGCCGTGCGCGTCTCGTCCACGGTCGTGAAGACCAGGGCCAGTTCGCCGTTCTTGATCATGTCCACGATGTGCGGACGGCCGTCCTTGACCTTGTTGACCACGCGAACCGGGATGCCGGCGGCCTCGATGGCCGACGCCGTGCCGCGCGTGGCGACGATCGGGTAGCCGAGGTCGTGCAGCATGCGGGCCACGGCCACGGCGCGCGGCTTGTCACTATCCTTGACCGTGATCAGCACCGTGCCCTTCTCGGGCAGGCGCGAACCGGCGGCCAGCTGGCTCTTGAACAGTGCCTCGCCGAACACCTTGCCCACGCCCATCACTTCGCCGGTGGAACGCATCTCAGGTCCGAGGACCGGATCGACGCCCGGGAACTTGTTGAACGGGAACACCGCTTCCTTGACGCTGAAGTACGGCGGGATGACTTCCGCGCCAATGCCCTGCGAGTCCAGCGACTGGCCGGCCATGCAGCGCGCGGCGATCTTGGCCAGCGACAGGCCGGTGGCCTTCGACACGTACGGCACGGTCCGCGAGGCGCGCGGGTTCACTTCCAGCACGTAGACGATGTCCTCGCCGTTCTTCTGCTGGATGGCGAACTGCACGTTCATCAGGCCGACCACGTTCAACGCCTTCGCCATCGCGGCGGTCTGGCGCTTCAGTTCGTCCACGGTGGCTTGTGCCAGCGAGTACGGCGGCAGCGAGCACGCCGAGTCGCCCGAGTGCACGCCGGCCTGCTCGATGTGTTCCATCACGCCGCCGATGAAGACGCGCTCGCCATCGCAAAGGGCGTCTACGTCACATTCGATCGCGTCGTTCAGGAAGCGGTCCAGCAGCACCGGGGAGTCGTTCGACACCTTCACGGCCTCGCGCATGTAGCGTTCGAGGTCGCGCGGCTCGTGCACGATTTCCATCGCGCGGCCACCCAGCACGTACGACGGGCGCACCACCAGCGGGTAGCCGATTTCCTCGGCCAGGCGCAGTGCCTCGTCCTCGGCCCGCGCGGTGCGGTTCGGCGGCTGGCGCAGGCCCAGGTCCTGCAGCAGCTTCTGGAAGCGCTCGCGGTCTTCCGCGGCGTCGATCATGTCCGGGCTCGTGCCGATGATGGGCACGCCGTTGGCTTCGAGGTCCAGCGCCAGCTTCAGCGGGGTCTGGCCGCCGTACTGGACGATCACGCCGACCGGCTTTTCCTTCTCGACGATTTCCAGCACGTCTTCGAGCGTCAGCGGCTCGAAGTACAGGCGGTCCGACGTGTCGTAGTCGGTCGACACGGTTTCCGGGTTGCAGTTGACCATGATGGTCTCGTACCCGTCTTCGCGCAGCGCCAGCGCGGCGTGCACGCAGCAGTAGTCGAACTCGATGCCCTGGCCGATCCGGTTCGGGCCGCCGCCCAGCACCATGATCTTGCGGTTGGTGGTCGGCTCGGCCTCGCACTCGCCGTGTTCGGCTTCGTAGGTGCCGTACATGTAGGCGGTGTTCGTGGCGAACTCGGCAGCGCAGGTGTCCACGCGCTTGTAGACCGGGCGCACGTTGTTGGCGTGGCGCGCCAGGCGCACGGACTTGGCATCGGTCTTCAGCAGCCTGGCCAGGCGGCGGTCCGAGAAGCCCTTCTGCTTGAGGAAGCGCAGCTCGGCGGCCGACAGGCTTTCCAGCGTGCGGCCGCGGGCGATGCCCTCGGTCTTGACGATGTCCTCGATCTGGGCCAGGAACCACGGGTCGATGGCGGTCTCGGCGTAGACCTCTTCGAGCGACATGCCCAGGCGGAACGCGTCGCCCACGTACCAGATGCGGTCCGGGCCGGCTTCGCCGATTTCCTCGATCACTTCGTCGCGGTCGGTGGACTTCTCGTCCAGGCCGTCCACGCCAACTTCCAGGCCGCGCAGCGCCTTCTGGAACGATTCCTGGAACGTGCGGCCCATGGCCATCACCTCGCCCACCGACTTCATCTGGGTGGTCAGGTGGCTGTCGGCCTGCGGGAACTTCTCGAACGCGAAACGCGGCACCTTGGTGACCACGTAGTCGATCGACGGCTCGAACGAGGCCGGGGTCGCGCCGCCGGTGATCTCGTTCTTCAGTTCGTCCAGCGTGTAGCCGACGGCCAGCTTGGCCGCGACCTTGGCGATCGGGAAGCCGGTGGCCTTCGAGGCCAGCGCCGACGAGCGCGACACGCGCGGGTTCATCTCGATCACGATCATCCGGCCATCGACCGGGTTGATCGAGAACTGCACGTTCGAGCCGCCCGTGTCCACGCCGATCTCGCGCAGCACGGCCAGCGAGGCGTTGCGCAGGATCTGGTATTCCTTGTCGGTCAGCGTCTGGGCCGGCGCCACGGTGATCGAGTCACCGGTGTGGATACCCATCGGGTCCAGGTTCTCGATCGAGCAGATGATGATGCAGTTGTCCGCCTTGTCGCGGACCACTTCCATCTCGTATTCCTTCCAGCCCAGCAGCGATTCCTCGATCAGCAGCTCGCGCGTGGGCGACAGGTCCAGGCCGCGCTTGCAGATTTCCTCGAATTCCTCGCGGTTGTAGGCGATGCCGCCGCCCGTGCCGCCCAGCGTGAACGACGGACGGATCACGATCGGGTAGCCGGTGGTGCCGGTTTCCTGGGCGATGCGCGACTGCACGGCCACGGCCTCGTCCATGGAGTGGGCGATGCCGGACTTGGCCGAACCGAGACCGATCTTGGTCATCGCGTCCTTGAACTTCTGGCGGTCCTCGGCCTTGTCGATCGCCTCGGGCGATGCGCCGATCAGCTCCACCTTGTACTTGTCCAGCACGCCATGGCGGTGCAGGTCCAGCGCGCAGTTCAGCGCGGTCTGGCCGCCCATCGTCGGCAGGATCGCGTCGGGGCGCTCCTTGGCGATGATGCGCTCGACCACTTCCCAGGTAATGGGCTCGATGTAGGTGACGTCCGCCGTGTTCGGGTCCGTCATGATGGTCGCCGGGTTCGAGTTGACCAGGATGACCTTGAAGCCTTCCTCGCGCAGCGCCTTGCAGGCCTGTGCGCCGGAATAGTCGAATTCACACGCCTGGCCGATGATGATCGGGCCGGCGCCGATGATTAGGATGCTCTTGATGTCTGTGCGCTTTGGCATTGCACGCTCTCTTTGTTGGCCGGCCCGCCTGTGGTGCGGACCGTACCGGATATCAGGTTGTCGCCGTTCAGCCCAGGGTGGCCGTGGCCAGCTTGGCGCCGAAGCCGATGAACATCGCGCCGACCCCGCTCGACATGCCCGCGGACAGGCGGCGCCGGCGGCGGAACGCATCGGCCAGCTTCGCGCCCACGAAAATGATCGTGGTCAGGTACACGAAGCTGCAGATCTGGCAGACCAGGCCCAGCGCCACGAACGACAGCGCCGGATACGCGAACTGCGGATCCACGAACTGGATGAAGAACGAGATGAAGAACAGGATGGCCTTGGGGTTCAGCAGGCTGATGACCAGTGCCTTGGTGAACGGGTTCGCGGACCGGTCCACCGTGGCGTCGGCCGCCTGGCTGGCGTCGTCCGGCTTCGACCAGTTGCGCACGGCACCGCGCAGCATCTGGAAGCCGATCCAGGCCAGGTAGCCCGCGCCCACGTACTTGACCACGTGGAACAGCGCCGGGCTGGCCTTGAGCAGCGAGGCGACCCCGGCGGCGGACAGCACCATCAGGATCGCATCGCCCAGGAACACGCCGCAGGCGCCCTTGTAGCCCGCCCGCACGCCGCGCTGGGCGGCGACCGACAGCACGTACATCGAGTTCGGCCCCGGCAGCAGCACGATGAAGATCGTGCCGAGCACATAGGTCCAGAAATCGGTGATGCCGAAGCTCGCGTGCATGAATTCGGTCATGGCGGGCAAATCCTGTTCAGGTCTCTCGTTGCGTCATCTTGCCGGGTCAGGCCGCGGCGCGGGCGCGCGCGTCCTGCATCAGCTTCGTGAAGCGGTCGAACAGGTACGCGATGTCATGCGGACCGGGCGAGGCTTCCGGGTGGCCCTGGAAGCAGAACGCCGGCTTGTCCGTCAGGGCAAAGCCCTGCAGCGTGCCGTCGAACAGCGACGTGTGCGTGACGCGGGCATTGGCGGGCAGCGTCGCGGCGTCCACGGCAAACCCGTGGTTCTGCGACGTGATCACCACGCGGCCATCATCGTGGTCCTTGACCGGATGGTTGGCGCCGTGGTGGCCCGTGCTCATCTTGAGCGTCTTCGCGCCCACGGCCAGCGCCATGATCTGGTGGCCCAGGCAGATGCCGAACGTGGGGATGCCGCGTGCGATGAATTCGCGCGTGGCGGCAATCGCGTAGTCGCACGGCTCGGGGTCGCCGGGGCCGTTCGACAGGAACACGCCGTCCGGATTCAGCGCCAGGGCGTCAGCCGCGCTCGCCTGTGCCGGCAGCACGGTGACCTTGCAGCCGCGCTCGGCCAGCATGCGCAGGATGTTGAACTTGACGCCGTAGTCGAAAGCCACCACGTGGAACTGCGGCTTCTCCAGCTTGCCGTAGCCCTCGCCGAGCTTCCACTCGGTCTGGGTCCATTCGTACGGCTCCTTGACCGAGACGACCTTGGCCAGGTCCATGCCGGCCAGGCCCGGGAACGAGCGCGCCAGGTCGATGGCCTTCTGGACGTTGTCCTCGCCCGCCAGGATGCAGCCGTTCTGGGCGCCCTTCTCGCGGAGGATACGGGTCAGCTTGCGGGTGTCGATACCGGCGATCGCCACGACCTTTTCCTGCTTCAGGTAGTGGGAAAGCGTGTGTTCCTTGCGGAAATTGGAGGCCAGAAGCGGCAGATCCTTGATGATCAGGCCGGCGGCATGGACTTTCGTGGCTTCGACATCCTCAGGGTTGACGCCGTAGTTGCCGATATGCGGATACGTCAGCGTGACGATCTGCCGGGAATAGCTCGGGTCGGTGAGGATTTCCTGGTAACCGGTGATGGCGGTGTTGAACACCACTTCGCCGATCGTATGGCCGGAAGCGCCGATGGAATAGCCACGAAAGACCGTGCCGTCTGCAAGCGCGAGGATGGCGGACGGAAAAGACGGTAGCACGGGTAAGGCTCCTGCTGGACTCACCCCGTGACCGACCTGCTCAACGCCTCGTGCCCCGTGCGGCCCCGCGTGCGAACGCTGGGGCCCGGCTGTCGCATGGCGCATTCATCACATTTGTGCAGTGCATGAAAAACGCGGACGCAACGGGGCGGCGGAAGGTGGAATACGGTAGGCGCTAGGGTGAAGGGTTCTGAAAGCGAAACTTTCGAATTATATCCCGCTGGACCCAAATTCTCAAGTATTCAAACACTTACGATGCACCTGACACAGGTGCCGCCCAACCGTCCGCCCGTGCCCTGCCGGCCACGCACCGGTTTCAGCCGCCTGGTGGCACCACGGCCGTGACTTCGATCTCCACCCTGGCGCGCGGCTCGATCAGGTCTGCCACCTCCACGGCAGTCATCGCCGGAAAGTGCCGTCCGACGATATCGCGGTAATGCTGGCCAATGGCCTTGTAGGCACCCACGTACTCGGCCTTGTCCTTCACATACCAGGTCATGCGCGCGATGTGCTCGGGCCGGGCGCCGCCCTGCTCCAGCACCGCCACGATGTTGCGCAGCGCCTGCGCCACCTGCAGCGCGAAGTCGTCGGTCTCGAACTCGCACTGGCCGTTCCAGCCGATCTGGCCGCCGACGAAGATCAGGCGGCTGCCCACCTGCATCTCGGCCATGATGCCGTTGGCGTAACCTTTCGGGGCTGCCCAGTCGGGCGGTTGCAAAGTCTTGAGCATGGTTGCTTCCTTGATGGGGGTCACGCGGCGGCGGGCACGAGATAGCGCGCCATCGCACTGCGCACCGGCGCGGGCAGTGGCTGCGCGGCCATGGTGCGGGTATCGACGCACACCAGGCGTTGGTCGATTGTCATGCGCGTGTCATCCTGGCCACCGGCACCGGCAAAGCGGATCGCCACGCTGAAGCTGCTGCGCCCAAGGCGGGTCACGCGCAGTTCGCGAGTCAGCAGTTCGCCAAGCCGGCTCGGCGCCGTGAACCGGCATTGCAGTTCGGCCGTGGGAATGCCGGTGTGGCTCGTCAGGTGCATCGCATCGAACGGCCAGTCGAGCGCCTCGGCGCACCAGTCCTCGATGACGTCGTTGAGCATCTCGAAGTAACGTGGATAAAAAACGATGCCGGCGGCGTCGCAGTGCTTGAACCGCACGCGCACCGTGTTGCGGAACACCTCGCTCATCGTTGTTTCTCCAATTCCACGGCATCCGGCGCTTCCGCCATCTGCCGCAGCCGGTACCGCTGCAGCTTGCCGGTCTCGGTGCGCGGCAGTGCAGCCACGAACTCGATGCGGCGCGGATACTTGTATGGCGCGATCTCGCGCTTGCAGTAGTCCTGCAGGGCGGAACGCGTGGCCTCGTCGGCGGCCGCGCCGGGGCGCAGCACCACGTAGGCCGTCACCACCTGCCCGCGCTCGGGGTCGGGCGCGCCCACCACGCCGCATTCGGCCACCAGTTCGTGCTTCATCAGCGTGCCCTCGACCTCGGGCCCGGCGATGTTGTAGCCGGCCGAGATGATCATGTCGTCCGAGCGCGCCTGGTAGAAGTAGTAGCCGTCGGCATCGGCCACGAAGGTGTCGCCGGGCAGGTTCCAGCCGTCGCGCACGTAGTGCTCCTGCCGGGGGTCGTCGAGGTAGCGGCAGCCCGTGGGGCCGCGTACCGCGAGCTTGCCGGCCGTGCCCGGCGGCACCGGCTGCATGTCGTTGTCGACGATGCGCGCCTCGTAGCCCGGCACCACGCGCCCCACCGCGCCGGGGCGCACCTCGGCGCCGGCGCTCGACACGAAGATATGCATCATTTCGGTGCCACCCAGGCCGTCGGTCATCTCGATGCCCGTGGCCGCCTTCCACGCCTGGCGCGTGGCATCGGGCAGCGCCTCGCCGGCCGAGACACTCTTCTTCAGGCTCGACAGGTCGAAGTTGCCGACCAGCGTGGCCATCTGGCGATAGAACGTGGGGGCGGTAAACACGATGCTGGCGCGATGGTCCTGGATCAGCTTCAGCAGCGTCTCCGGCGTCAGCTTCTCCGCCAGCGCCGTGCTGGCGCCAATCCGCAGCGGAAAGCACAGCATGCCGCCGAGCCCGAACGTGAACGCCAGCGGCGGCGTGCCGCAGAAGATGTCGTCGGGCGTGGGCTTCAGCACGTGGCGCGGGAACAGGTCGCACATCGCCAGCACGTCGCGGTGGAAGTGGACGGTGCCCTTGGGCTGGCCGGTGGTGCCGCTCGTGAATGCGATCAGGCAGATGTCGTCGGCAGCGGTGTCGCAGGCGGCGAAGGTGTCGGGCTTGCCTGCCATGGCCGTCTCCAGCGCCTGCGGCCCCTCGCCGTTGAAATAGCGCACGGTCGTCAGCGTCGGGCAGAAGTGCTCGCCGCCGGCGCGCTGGTTGGCGTCGAGTTCGTCGCGCAGCCGGGCGTCGCAGAGCGCGGCGCTGACCTGGGCGCGGTCGATGACCTGGCGCAGCTCCCTGGCGCGCAGCAGCGGCATGGTCGGCACCGCGATCAGCCCGGCCTTCAGCGTGGCCAGCCAGCTCGCCGCCATCATCAGGTTGTTCGGCCCGCGCAGCAGCACGCGGTTGCCGGGCACCAGCGCCATGTCTTCCACGAGCACATGGGCGATGCGGTTGACCAGCGCCGCCAGCGCCGCATAGGTCACGGTCTCGATGCGGCCGCCGCGTTCGTGGCGTACGGCCACGCGCGCCCCGCTACCCTGCGCCACGTGCCGGTCCACCAGTTCGGCCGCCGCGTTCAGGCGCGCCGGATAGCGGGTGTCGTCATTGAACGTGAAGACCGGCCATTGTTCGGGCGGCGGCAGGCGGTCGCGGGCGAAGGTGTCGACGTGGGCGGTGCCGGATGCGGGGGCGGGGGCGGCCATGCTTGTCTCCTCGGTCGGGTTCGTGCGGCTATGCCTGGCGCGCGGCCAGCGTCTCGCGCGCGATGATCAGCTTCTGTACCTCGGTGGCGCCCTCGTAGATGCGCAGCGAGCGGATCTCGCGGTACAGGCTCTCCACGCGCGTGCCCACCTTCACCCCGAGCCCGCCAAACATCTGCACGGCGCGGTCGATGACCTGCTGGGCGTTCTCGGTGGCCACCATCTTGGCCATGGCGGCCTCGCGCGTGGTGCGCTGCTGCCGCGCGTCGCGCAGCCAGGCGGCGCGATAGGTCAGCAACGCCGCGGCGTCGATGGCGGTGGCCATGTCGCCGATGGCGGCCTGGGTCAGTTGCAGGTCGGCCAGCACGCCGCCGAACATCGGGCGCGACGTGGCACGCGCCAGCGCGTCGTCCAGCGCGGCACGGCCGAAGCCGAGCGCGGCGGCGGCTACCGACGCCCGGAAGATGTCCAGCGTCATCATCGCCACCTTGAAGCCCTGCCCCGGCTCGCCGAGCCGCTGGCCCACCGGCACGCGGCAGCCGTCAAAGCGCAGCGTGGCCAGCGGATGGGGCGCGATCACGTCGATGCGCTCGGCAATCGACAGGCCCGGCGTATCGGCATCCACCACGAAGGCCGTGATGCCGCGTGCGCCGGGCGCCTCGCCGGTGCGGGCAAAGACGCAGTAGAAATCGGCAATGCCGCCGTTCGAGATCCAGGTCTTGGCGCCGTCCAGCACATAGTGGCTGCCGTCCTCCGACAGCCGTGCGCTGCATTGCATCGCCGCCACGTCGGAGCCGGCTTCGGGCTCTGACAGCGCGAAGGCGGCAATCGCCTCGCCGCGGGCCACGCGCGGCAGATAGCGCCCGCGCACGGCGTCGCTGCCGGCCAGCGTGATGGCGCCCGACCCCAGCCCCTGCATGGCAAAGGCAAAGTCGGCCAGGCCGTCGTGCCGCGCCAGCGTCTCGCGCAGCACGCACAGCGCGCGGGAATCGAGCTGCGGCAGCGCACCGCCGAACGCTTCCGGCACGCAGTAGCGCAGCCAGCCGGCCTCGCCCAGCTGGCGCACCAACTTGCGGCAGGCGGTGTCGGTGTCGTGGTGGTCGACATCGCGCAGGTGGCCGGCGCACCAGCCGTCCAGTTCACGTTCGAGCTGGCGGTGGGCGGCGTCGAAGAAGGGCAGGTCGAGGTAGGTCTTGTCGCTCATGGGGTTCCCTGACGTCAGTCGCCTTCGAAGACGGGCTTCTGCTTGGCCACGAAGGCGTCGTAGGCCCGGCGGAAGTCGCGCGTCTGCATGCAGATGGCCTGCGCCTCGGCCTCGGCCTCGATGGCCTCGTCCACGCCCATGTTCCATTCCTGGTGCAGCAGCTTCTTGGTCACGCCGTGCGCGAAAGTGGGTCCGCCGGCAATCTGCGCGGCCAGCGTCTCGGCTTCGGCCAGTACGGCGTGGGAGCCGTGCAGCGCGTTGAAGAAGCCCCAGTGCAGGCCCTCTTCGGCGGTCATGGCGCGGCCAGTGTAGAGCAGTTCGCTGGTCCGGCCCTGCCCGATCATGCGCGGCAGCAGCGTGCAGGCACCCATGTCGGCACCGGCCAGCCCCACGCGCACGAACAGGAACGCGGTGCGCGCCTCGGCGGTACCCAGGCGCATGTCGGACGCCAGCGCCATCATCGCGCCGGCCCCGGCGCAGATGCCGTCGATGGCGCTGATGATCGGCTGCGGGCACGCCCGCATGGCCTTGACCAGATCGCCGGTCATGCGCGTGAAGTCGAGCAGTTCGGGCATCGACATCCTGGTCAGCGGCCCGATGATCTCGTGCACGTCGCCGCCCGAGCAGAAATTGCCACCCGCGCCGGTGATGACCACGGCCTTGATGTCAGTGGCGTAGCACAGGCCACGGAACAGGTCGCGCAGCTCCGCGTAGGAATCAAAGGTCAGCGGGTTCTTGCGCTCGGGCCGGTTCAGCGTGATCGTGGCCACGCGGCCGTCCGGAGAAACCGACCAGAGGAAGTGCTTGGGGTCGTAATCCGCAAAGGCGCGCTTGTGGTGGCGCATGTCGAGGGCGATGTCGGTCATGGTGTCTCTCGCTGTGTAGATGTCTCCCCTCTCCCATGCAGTGGGAGAGGGCTTGGGGAGAGGGCTGGAGGTTCTGCTTCTCTGACTTGTCGCAATCTGAACCGCTGGGCCCTCTCCCCCGCCCCTCTCCCGCACGCGGGAGAGGGGAGCAAACCGTTGGCGAGTTGGAATTCAACCCGCCATCACCTCCCCACCCGCCACCGGCAGCGCCTGGCCGGTCATCGCCGACGCCGCCGGCCGGCACAGCCAGGCCACGGCGTCCGCCACTTCCTCTGGCTGCACCAGGCGCTTCTGCGGATTGCGCGCCGACAGTTCCGCGCGAGCCTCGGCTTGCGTGCGGCCCGTCTTGGCGACGATATTGGCCACGGCATCACGCACGATGTCGGTTTCCGTGTAGCCGGGGCAAACCGCGTTGACCGTGATGCCCTTGGCAGCCAGTTCCAGGGCCAGCGCCCGGGTCAGGCCGATCACGCCGTGCTTGGCGGCGCAGTACGCGCTGACGTAGCCGTAGCCGGTCAGCCCCGCCGTGCTCGCCACGTTCACGATGCGGCCCCAGCCGGCGTCGAGCATCGCGGGCAGCGCCGCCTGGGTGCAGACGAAGGTGCCGGTCAGGTTGACGTCGAGCATGCGCTGCCAGAGCGCGAGGTCGGTCTTTCCGAACGGCGCGCTGACGGCCTGGCCGGCGTTATTGACGAGCACCGTGACCGGCCCGCGCGCCGATGTGGCGGCGGCGAACGCGCCGGCTACCGCATCGACGTCCGTGATGTCGGCCGGAGCGATGCCCAACGCGGCGCCGGCCACCACATGGGAGGCCAGTGCCCCGGCGGCGGCATCGAGCGCCGCGCCGTCACGGCCCACCAGCGTCACGCTGGCGCCCGCGTCCAGCAGTTGCCGGGCGATGGCCGCGCCAATGCCGCGTCCGCCGCCGGTCACCAGCGCGTGCCGGCCCTGCAGGTCAAGTCCTTGTGCCATGGCTACTTCCCCGGCGCCTGCGCGTACGACGCCGCACGCGCCAGATTGGTCTCGAGCTGCCGCTTGCCGGCCACGTACTGCCTGGGCCATGGCACGTCGCGGAAGCCCAGCCTGGCGGCCTCGTGCAGCGTCCACGCCGGATCGGCCAGATGCGGCCGGGCAATCGCGCACAGGTCCGCGCGGCCCGCCGCAATGATGCTGTCCACGTGGTCCGCCTCGAAGATCGCCCCGACGGCAATCGTCGGGATGCCGGCCTCGTTGCGGATGCGGTCGGCGAACGGCGTCTGGTACATGCGCCCATAGACTGGCGCCTGGTCGGGACTGACCTGCCCTGACGAGCAGTCGATCATGTCGGCGCCGGCCGCCTTGAACGCCCGGGCGATCTCCACCGCGTCGCCGGCCGTGATGCCGCCCTCCACCCAGTCGTGCGCCGAGATCCGCACCGACATCGGCCGGTCCTGCGGCCAGACGGCGCGCACGGCGGCAAACACTTCGAGCGGATAGCGCAGGCGGTTTTCGAGCACCCCGCCGTACTCGTCCTCGCGCACGTTGGTCAGCGGCGAGATGAAGCTCGACAGCAGGTAGCCGTGCGCGCAATGCAGTTCCAGCCAATCGAAGCCCGCCTCGGCGGCGCGGCGCGCATTGGCCACGAAATCGTCGCGCACGCGGTCCATGTCGGCACGCGTCATCTGGCGCGGCACCTGCGAGATGCCGGGCAGGTAGGGCAGCGCCGACGCGGAGACCAACGGCCAGTTGCCCTCGGCCAGCGGGTAATCCATCTTTTCCCAGCCGAGCTGCGTGGAGCCCTTGCGGCCCGCGTGGCCGAGCTGGATGGCGATCTTCGCCTCGCTGCCGGCGTGCACGAAATCGACGATCCGCTTCCAGGCGTCGCGCTGGGCGTCGTTCCAGAGCCCCGGGCAGCCCGGCGTGATGCGCGCCTCGGGCGAGACGCAGGTCATTTCGGCCACCACCATCGCGGCGCCGCCCATCGCACGGGCGCCCAGATGCACCAGATGGAAATCGCCCGGCACGCCGTCCGTGGCCGAGTACATCGCCATCGGGCTGACCACCACGCGGTTCCTGAGCGTCACGCCGCGCAGGCGGAACGGCGTGAACATCGGCGGCAAACCCGGCTCGCCGGCCAGCCACTGTTCGAACCCCTCCACATACGCGGCATCGCGCACGCGCAGGTTCTCGTGCGAGATCCGCTGCGAGCGGGTCAGCAGCGAATAGGCAAACTGCTCGGGCGCCATGCCCGCGTAGCGCTCCACGTTCTCGAACCATTCGGTCGAGTTGCGCGCGGCGTTCTGGATCTTGAGCACCTCCACGCTGCGCGTGGCCTCGTAGCGCGCCAGCGCCTCGGGCAACTGGTCGATACCTGCGGCGCCCTGCCCATCGATTTCGTCGGCCAGGTCGATGGCATCTTCCAGGGCCAGCTTGGTGCCGGAGCCGATCGAAAAATGTGCCGTATGCGCTGCATCGCCCATCAGCACCACAGGCACGCGGCGGCCATCGGCCAGCGTGTTCCAGTGCACCCAGCGGCGGCAGATCACCCGCGGAAAGCGAATCCAGTTGGCCGAGCCGCGCAGGTGCGTGGCATTGCTGATGAGCTTGTGGCCGTCGAGGTACGGCGCGAACAGCTTCTCGCAGTACGCCACGCCCTCTTCCTGGCTCATGTCCTCGATGCCGGTCGCGCGCCACACCGATTCTGGCGTTTCGACGATGAAGGTCGAGGTCGTGTCATCGAACCGGTACGCGTGGGCCTGGAACCAGCCGTGCTCGGTCTTCTCGAACGCGAACGTGAACGCGTCAAACAATTTGTGCGTGCCAAGCCACACAAAACGGCACTGGCGGTGATCGATATCGGGCTCGAACGTGGCCGCGTAGCGTGTGCGGATGCGGCTGTTGATGCCATCCGAGGCGACAACGATGTCGGCGCCGTACTGGCGGGCCAGCGCCTGGTCGTCGGTGCAGTCGGTTTCGAAGACCAGCCGCACGCCCAACGCTTCGCAGCGCGCCTGCAGGATGTTCAGCAGCCGCTTGCGGCCAATGCCAATAAACCCATGGCCGCCCGACCGGATGGTGCGGCCGCCGATATGGATATCGATGTCGTCCCAGTGGTTGAACGCCGCATTGATCTCGGCCGCACTGACCGGGTCGGCCTGCTTCAGGTTTTCGAGCGTGGCATCGGAAAACACCACGCCCCAGCCGAACGTGTCGTAGGGCCGGTTACGCTCCACCACCACCACGTCGCGCGAGGGGTCCCGCAGCTTCATCAGCAGCCCGAAGTACAGACCCGCCGGGCCACCGCCTATGCAAAGCACACGCATCTTGTCTCCTGCCACCTGCCCGGCTCGCCAGGGCGACCGGCTGTATATCAGGGTTAAATATTTTATGCTTCAAATATTAGGCGGCATGCGGGCGCTTGGCAAGCGGTTTTCCGCACCCCTTCCCATCCAAGGGAAAGGGGCGCGATGTGCATCAGGCGGGGTACCTCATCCCGCCTGCCCCAGCGCCGCCTTGACCTGCTCCAGCGCGGTGGGGTCTTCGATCGTGGTCAGGTCACCGGGGTCGCGGCCCTCCGCCACGGCCTGGATGGCCCGCCGCAGCAGCTTGCCGGAACGGGTCTTGGGCAGCGCATTGACGAAGAAGACCCGCGCCGGCCGCGCCACGGCGCCCAGTTGCTGGTCGACCGTCTTCATCAGTTCGCCCTCGAACGCCAGCCGGTCGGCATCGCTGCCCGTGCGGCTGCCGTCCCGGGCAATGCAGAAGCCCAGTGCCACCTGCCCTTTCAGCGCGTCCTGCACGCCCACCACGGCCACCTCGGCCACACCCGGGTGCGACGACAGGCTTTCCTCGATCTCGCGCGTGCCCAGCCGATGCCCGGCCACGTTGATCACGTCATCGGTGCGGCCCAGGATGAAGACATAGCCGTCCTCGTCGCGCACCCCCCAATCGAATGTCGAATAGCACTGCCGGTTCGGCACGGCCGTCCAGTAGGTGCGCAGGAAGCGGTCGTCGTCGCCCCAGACCGTGGTCATGCAGCCGGGCGGCAGCGGATAGTCGATCGCCACCACGCCCTTCTGGTTCGGCGCGCATTCCTCGCCCGTCGCCTCGTCGACGATGCGCAGGTCGTACCCGTAGGCCGGCACGCCGGGCGAGCCGAGCTTGGGCGGCAGCGCCTCGACGCCGCGCTGGATCGCAATGATCGGCCAGCCCGATTCGGTCTGCCAGTAGTTGTCCACCACGGGCTTGCCGATACCGTCCTGTATCCAGCGCGCGGTGGGCTCGTCGAGCGGCTCGCCGGCCAGGAACAGCAGGCGCAGGCTCGACAGGTCGTGGCGCCGCAGCAGTTCAGGGTCCTGCTTCTTGAGCACGCGAATGGCCGTGGGCGCGCTGAACATCAGATTTACGCCAAATTTCTCGACGATTTTCCACAGGATCGCGCCATCGGGCCGGATCGGCGTGCCTTCGTACATCACCGTGGTCATGCCCGCCAGCAGCGGCGCGTAGACGATGTAGCTGTGGCCAACTACCCAGCCGATATCCGAGGCCGTGAACATCGTATCGCCGGGCTTGCCGCAGAAGATGTATTCCATCGAGGTGGCCAGCGCCACGGCGTAGCCGCCGGTATCGCGCTGCACACCCTTGGGCTTGCCCGTGGTGCCCGAGGTGTAGAGCACGTACGACGGCTCGGACGATTCCATCCACTCGCACGGCACCGCCTGCCCGGCCACCTGCTCGCGCCAGGCGGCGTAATCCTCGTCACGGCCTTCGGTCCATGGCATTTCCGCCAGTTTCCGGTTCACGAGCAGCACCTTGCCGGGATGATGGCCGGCGAGCCGGATCGCCTCGTCGAGCAGCGGCTTGTACGGCACCACCTTGCCGGCGCGCGAGCCGGCATCGGCACTGACGATGACCTTCGGCTTGGCGTCGTCGATACGCGCCGCCAGGCTGACCGAGGCAAACCCGCCAAACACCACCGAATGGACCGCGCCAATCCGCGTGCAGGCCAGCATCGCGAACATCGCCTCGGGAATCATCGGCATGTAGACCAGCACACGGTCGCCACGCTGTACGCCCAGCCCCTGCAGGATGGCGGCCATGCGGCTGACTTCGTCGTGGAGTTCGCGGTAGGTGTAGGTGCGTTCGGTATCGGTCTCGGTCGAGACGTAGACCAGGGCGCGCTGGTCGGCGCGCTCGGCAAGGTGCCGGTCGATGGCGTTGTGGCAGATGTTGGTGCGTCCGCCGACGAACCAGCGCGCAAACGGCGGCCGGCTGTCGTCGAGCACCTGCCCGAACGGGGTCTCCCAGTGAATCCGCCCGGCCTGTTCGGCCCAGAATCCCGCCTTGTCGGACAGGGAACGCGCGTGCAGCGCACGGCTTGCCGTCATGATGTGTCTCCTCCGCTTATATATATGTGTGCAATGCGGTGTGGATGGCGACGGCCCGGCCCGATGGTGCGGTCTGCGCCGCGGCTACCTGCCGCAGACCGCGGGGTTCTCGACCACCTTGGCCCGGATCGCAGCCATCTTTTCTGGAGAATCTACCATGACGGCATCGAGGCCCAGCCGTTTTGCCTCGCAGTAGGCGTCCTGGTCGTTGACGCCGAACGCCACCAGATTCACGGGCACCCCGGCGCGGTAGCACCTGACCGAAGCGGGCGTCCAGAACACGGCGTTGACGGGCGAGCGGCCTTCGCCCAGCGTGAAGGTCTCGACGACTTCCACCTTGCGCCGCATCTCGAAGCCGGCCCACGCGCCCGAGGCCGGCGCCGGGCCGCACTCCTGGCCCAGCGTGGCGGTCACGAGCCGGCCGCGCGTCGTATCGCGCGACTCGAACAGCCGGGCGCGGGGCCATGCCGCGAACGTCTGCTGGTAGTCCTGCTCGGTCGAGTAGATCAGCACGCGGCCCCAGGCGTTCTCCGACTCCAGCACCCGGGCCACGGCCAGCGTCTGGGCCTCGGCCGGCATTGCCTTCATGTCGAGAATGACCGGCACGGCGGCCGGAATGGCGCGCAGCGCCTGGCGCAAGGTGGGGATCGGAACCGCCCGGCCGCGATAGGGATAGTGCTGGCGGCCATCGGCACCCGTTTCGGCAAACTGCCAGCCCGCGTTGAGCCGCGCCAGCGCCGCCGCGGACCAGTCCGCGACGTTGCCGGAGCCGTTGGTCAGCGCCTCAAGCGAGGCGGGCCGGTACAGCACCGGCTCGCCATCGGCACTGAGCTGCACGGACAGCCAGATCATGTCGGTGCGCCTGGCCAGTGCCGATTCGATGGCGACCAGGGTGTTTTCGGGGCGATCCGCGGTGCCGCCGCGATGGGCGACCAGTTTGGGGGCGGCATATTGGGTACCGGCGCCGTCTCGCGCGGTTTCGCACGAGGCGCCGAGGCAGGCCGCGATCAGCGGCGCACCGAGCAGGATTCGGAAGCGGGACATGGCAGCAGGACAAGTAGAGACAGACCGTCTCTTTTGCCCTGCTTCGCCCGATTACCGCTTGATACAGGTCAACGAGGCAGCCATCGCCCCGCCGGTTTCGCCGCTCAGCGGGTGCTGGAACGGTTCGACTTGGCCGATGTGGCGGACTTGGCCGGCGCTGTTTTGGCCGGCGCCTTGCTGGCCGTCTTGCGCGTTGACGCTTCCACTTCCACCCGCTTGCGCGGCGTAGCCTTGGCCGACTTCACTGACTTTTCAGATTTCGACGCCGACTTCGCCGAACTCTCGGCCGCCTGCGCCTTGCCGCGCGACTTGCCGCGTGCGGCCGTGCGCGGTGCGTCGTCGCCGTCGTCACCCCGCTCGGCCCGCGCCGCCGCCGCGGAATTCGGCCGCAGCATCAGCACCAGGCTCTGCCCGGCCA
Source organism: Cupriavidus agavae (assembly GCF_004217045.1). GTDB lineage: Bacteria > Pseudomonadota > Gammaproteobacteria > Burkholderiales > Burkholderiaceae > Cupriavidus > Cupriavidus agavae. The sequence continues at coordinate 781,833 of NZ_SGXM01000001.1, read as the reverse complement.
CGAGCTTGCTGCCCGACAGCTTGTTCCATGACTGCACCTGCCGCGTGCTGACGCCATAGCGGCGCGCCACCGACGACACCGTGTCGCGGCGCCCGGCCTTGACCACCACGCGCCTGGCGTCGGGCACATCGGGCTCCACGGCCAGCATGGCCGTATCCACCAGCGAGGCGCTGATGTCCTGGTCGTGCCGGTCGGAGCGCGGGATCATCACGGTCGAGCCGGGCTTCAGGCGCATGCCCTTGGGAATGCGGTTGATCTCGCGCAAGGTATCGGCATCGACATTGAGCCGCGCCGCCAGCGCCTCGACCCGCTCGCGGCTGTCCACCGTCACGGCGGTCCAGCTCGACAGGCCACCACGGTACGTATTGAGGTTGTACTGGAAGCGCTCGGCGTTATCGAACGGCAGCAGGATCTGCGGATTGGCCGCGCCCAGGATCACCGGGCGGTTGAACGACGGATTGAGCGCCTTGAACTCGTCCAGCGGCATGTTCGCCAGCTTGGCGGCCAGCGCCACGTCGATATCGCGCGAGGTCGTGACCGTGACGAAGTACGGGTGGTCGGGGATCTCGGGCAGCCGCACGCCGTAGACGGCCGGGCTGGCGATGATGTTCTTGACCGCCTGGAGCTTGGGCACGTAGTACCGCGTCTCGTTCGGCATGGTCAGGCTGGCGTAGTCGGTGGGCAGCCCGCGCGCCTGGTTGCGCGCGATGGCCCGCGAGACCGCGCCCTCGCCCCAGTTGTACGCGGCCAGCGCCAGGTGCCAGTCGCCGAACATGTCATAGAGGCGCGACAGGTAGTCGAGCGCGGCGTCGGTGGACGCCAGCACGTCGCGCCGTTCGTCGCGGAACATGTTCTGCTTGAGGTTGTAGCTCTTGCCCGTGCTCGGGATGAACTGCCACATGCCGGCCGCCTTGGCCGTGGATTCCGCCTGGGGGTTGAACGCGCTCTCGACGAAGGGCAGCAGCGCCAGCTCGGTGGGCATCTTGCGCCGCTCGAGTTCCTCGACGATGTGATACAGGTAGCGGCTCGAGCGGCCCACCATCCGTTCCATGTAGTCGGGACGCGCCGCGTACCACTGCGTGCGGTCATCGACCAGCGTTCCCTCCAGGTCCGGCATCCCGAAACCCTTGCGGATCCGGTCCCAGATATCGGTGGAGGGGCCGCGCAGCCAGTCCACGCTGGCCTGGTCGACGTTGACGACCGGCGCGCCGGGCAGGATGCCGGCGCCGCCAGTGCTGTTGAGGGTGTTCAGCGGGTCCTTGTTCTGGCCCGAATCCAGTGCGGTCGGCGTGCCGGCCATCTCGCCGGCGGGCGGATTGGGAGTGCCGGCACAGGCTGCAAGCAGCGCGGCACTCGCAATTACCGCCAGAAGTCGACCAAATCGCATTAATTTCTCTGAAAGTGACGCCAAAAATGTGGGCTGATCCTATGGAAAACATAGGTTGGCGTCAATGAGATTTTCCCCAAGATGCAATTTGGCGCACTCCTTCGCGTCAGCGAAAGCCGTCCTTCCAGCCGCGCAGCGCGCCAAAGGCCCCGGCGTCGGTGCTGACATCCCCGCCCTGCCCCGCCACGGCGCGCCGCACCGTGGGCTCGCGCGAGCGCAGGAACGGGTTGACCGCCCGTTCCTGGGCGATGGTCGTGGGCACCGTGGGGGTATCGGCCTGGCGCAGCGCCTCGACCCGCACCGACCAGGCCGCCAGCTCGGCATTGGCGGGCTCCACGGCCTGCGCAAAGCGCACGTTGCTGCGCGTGTACTCGTGGGCGCAGTAGACGCGCGTGTCGGCCGGCAGCGCGGCCAACTTGTCCAGCGAGGCCAGCATCTGCGCGGGGGTGCCCTCGAACAGCCGCCCGCAGCCGCTGGCGAACAGCGTGTCGCCGCAGAATACCGCGTGACCCACGCCGGGCAGTTCGGCCGTGTACGCGACGTGCCCGGCGGTATGGCCCGGCACGTCGAGCACGCCGAAACTGGCGGCCGGATGCCGCAGCGTCACGGTATCGCCCTCGCGCACCGCCTGGGTGCGGTGCCCGATCCGCTCGCCAGCCGGCCCGACGACCGGCACCGGGGCGCCGTCGGGGCCGCGCGGATGGGCTTCCAGCAGCCCGGCAACACCGCCCTGATGATCTCCGTGGTGATGGGTGATTACAATAGCGCCCAGTGCCAGACCGCGTTGCGCCAGAAAGCGCAGCACGGGCGCGGCCTCGCCCGGGTCCACGATCGCGGCACTATGCCCGTCATGGATGGCCCAGATATAGTTGTCCTGAAAGGCGGGGATCGGCTCCACTTTCAACATGTGTGCTCCTATGTCCAACCGACCGATTATAGATTGGGAAGAATGGCTCGCCTCGCCACCCGGGCAGTACATGCTCGACTGGGAAGCGGCCCAGTACGACCGGACGGTGACGGACATCTTCGGCTACCACGCCGTGCAGCTCGGCCTGCCCCATATCGATACGCTGCGCGAGAACCGCATGCCGTTCTCGGCGCTGGCGCTGGACGGCCGCGCCGGCCCCCATGGCCCGCGCCAGACCCATCCCGACGCCCGCCAGCTGCTGTGCCGGTTCGACGAACTGCCCTTCGACACGCAGAGCATCGACCTGGTCACGCTGCCCCACATCCTCGAATTTTCCGAAGATCCGCATGAGGTGCTGCGCGAGGTGTCGCGCGTGCTGATGCCCGAGGGGCGCGTGGTGGTGACCTGCTTCAACCCGATGAGCCTGTGGGGCGCCCGCCAGGGCCTGAACCGGCTCGGCGCCACGCCATTCCTGCCCAGCGACGCCCAGACCATCGGATTCGTGCGGATCAAGGACTGGCTGAAGCTGCTCGGATTCGAAATCATCCGGGGCCGGTTCGGCTGCTACTGCCCGCCCTACCGCACCGACCGCTGGCTGCAGCGCGCCGCCTTCATGGAGAAGGCCGGCGACCGCTGGTGGCCGATCTTCGGCTCGGTCTACATGATTTCGGCGGTCAAGCGCGTCAAGAACATCCGCCTGGTCGGCCCGAGCTGGAAAACCGCCAAACCCGCGCTGACCCCCGTGTCCGCCCCGGTGGCAACCCCCACGGGCACCCACGGCAAGACCCAGACAACCACGCCTGACGCCCAGAGCTAGGCCACAACATCGATTCAATGCAAGAAGTCACCATCTATTCCGACGGCGCCTGCAAGGGCAACCCCGGCCCCGGCGGCTGGGGCGCCGTACTCGTTGCCGGCGGCCACGAGAAAGAACTGTTCGGCGGAGAAACCCCGACCACCAACAACCGCATGGAGCTGATGGCCGTGATCGAGGCGCTGCGCGCGCTCAAGCGGCCCTGCGTGGTCAATATCTATACCGACTCGCAGTATGTGCAGAAAGGCATCAGCGAGTGGATTACCGGCTGGAAGGCGCGTGGCTGGAAGACCGCCGACAAGAAACCCGTCAAGAATGCCGACCTCTGGCAGATCCTGGACGAGGTGCGGCAGCCCCACGTGATCGAATGGCACTGGGTGCGCGGCCACAACGGCCACCCCGGCAACGAACGCGCGGACCGTCTGGCCAACCGCGGCGTGGAATCGCTGAACGCCTGACAAACGCTGAATTCCGGCCTGCCCCGGCCAACCGTTTACAATCCTGCCCCATGCGACAGATCGTCCTCGATACCGAAACCACCGGCCTGAACCCCGCCACCGGCGATCGCCTGATCGAAATCGGCTGCGTGGAACTGGTGAACCGCCGCCTGACCGGCCGGCACCTCCACTTCTACATCAACCCCGAGCGCGACGTGCCCGAGGAAGCGGTGGCCATCCACGGCATCACCGCCGCCTTCCTGGCCGACAAGCCGAAATTCGCCGAGGTCGTCCACGAGATCCGCGACTACGTGCAGGACGCCGAGCTGATCATCCACAACGCGGCGTTCGACCTCGGCTTCCTCGACATGGAATTCCAGCGCCACGGCCTGCCGCCGTTCCGCTCCCACGCCGGCAACGTGATCGACACGCTGCGCGAAGCCCGCAACATGTTCCCCGGCAAGCGCAACTCGCTCGACGCCCTGTGCGACCGCCTGGGTGTCAGCAACGGCCACCGCACGCTGCACGGCGCACTGCTCGATGCCGAACTGCTGGCCGAGGTCTACCTGGCCATGACGCGCGGCCAGAACTCGCTGGTCATCGACGCCATGGACACCGGCGCCGCCCAGGGCGAAGCCCGCGCCACCGCTGACCTGTCCGCGCTGACGCTGCCCGTCCTGCTGGCCACGGAAGCCGAAGTCTCGGCCCACGCCGGCGTGCTCAAGGAACTCGACAAGGCCAGCGGCGGCAAGACCGTCTGGAAGATCGAGGTCCCGATGCAAGTACCCCCCGGCGCCACCGTGCAGTAGCCCCGCGGTGAGCCCTCCACGACTTTCTCGCAGAAAGTTGAAAAAAGGGCTTTACAAGATACTGCCACATCGGCATAATCTCGTTTCTCCGCTGCACGACACCAGCAACAACGGTGACGAAGCAGAAAGGGGTGGTTAGCTCAGCGGTAGAGCACTGCCTTCACACGGCAGGGGTCACAGGTTCAATCCCTGTACCACCCACCAGTACAATGGTTAGCAACACCTTACGTTGCCTGAAAACCCCGGCGCCAAGCGGCTTCCGGGGTTTTTTGTTGCCTATCGTTGCCCAAGGTTGACCAGCACCAACCATCACTTTTTGGGGTACAGATGCGGGTATGGGGGTATAGTTTTCAGAGTACGGAGTTTTTTCACCATGCCCAAGCGAATCCTCCCCCTCTCTGACCTCCAGTGTCGCCAGGCCAAATACAGCGCCGACGGCGGCAACCGCCTCCGCGACGGTGGCGGCCTCTATCTGGAATTGCTCCCCAGCGGCGCCAAGAAATGGCGCATGAAGTATCAGAAACCAGGATCTAAATCCGAGAACCTGCTCACGTTCGGCGACTATCCAGCGGTCGGCCTCAGCGCAGCTCGGGAGCGCCGCGAAGCAGCACGCGCCCAACTCGCCGATGGGACCGACCCAGCTCTCGCCCGGGACGTGGCCCGAGCCACAGTCTCCGAAGCCGCACGCAACACCTTCCGTGCTGTTGCCGAAGAGTGGCTCAAGCACAGGAACGATACGTGGAGCGCCGGCTATGCTCAGAAGACGAAACAACTGCTGGAGCGCGACCTCTATCCGGACCTTGGCCAGCACCCTATTGCATCGATCACCCCTGCATTCTTGCTCACCGTGGCCCGCAAGATCGAAAAGCGCGGCGCCTATGAAATGCCACGCCGCGCACTGGTCACCGCCGGGCAGATCTTCCAGTACGCAATAGGCACCGGCCGCGCCACAGTGGACGCGTCTGCAGGCATGGTTGCGCAGTTGAAACCTCGACCTCCGGTCAAGCACTACCCGCACGTCACGGACGTGCAGTTGCCCGACCTACTCCAGCGCATCGATCGATATACCGGCAGACCCGAGACCGTTGCCGCCGTGAAGCTGGCCGTCTTGACCTTCATTCGGGGCGGGGAGCTGCGGTATGCAGAATGGTCAGAGTTCGATTTCGAGAACGCGGAATGGCACGTGCCGTCTGGCCGCATGAAAGGTCGCCTGTGGCACAAGCTTTCTGGAACGCCGCACGTGGTCCCGCTGTCTCGCCAGGCCATCGCCCTTCTTGAAGACCTGAAACAGTACACGGGCCATTTCGCCCTATTGTTCCCTGGTGCAGTCAGCGTGCTCAAACCTGTCACGGGTGAGGCGATGAACAAGGTCTTTCATTCGATAGGCTTTAAGGGTCAACAGACCGTCCACGGACTCCGGGGCCTTGCGTCGACGCTCCTGAATGAGTCCGGTCTTTTCGACCCCCGGGTTATAGAAGCGCAGCTTTCCCACAAAGAGTCCAACCAAACGATCGCGGCATACAACCACGCCAAATACATGCCCGAGCGGCGTCGCGTAATGCAGTGGTGGGCCGACTTCATCGATGAACATGCCGCGTCCCATCCTGCGGAAGCAAAGGCGGCGTAATGCACAACGACACCATGACTGCAGATTCAATGGAAGCAGTATCGCTACTGCAAGACCAGCTCAACAAGACGAACCAACAACTGGAGGAAATGTTTGCAGAAGCCTTCGGCGTTTCGATAGGCGACGGATTTCCCGAAGTGGAAGACGACTATGAGAAGCGATTCGGCGTTCGACCAAATGGAAATCTGATGGTGTTGTTTGGAGTTCAAGACCGCGAGATGCTCGCGGACAACTCGGACGACCCACCGAACATTTCCCCAGAAGCACGTGTCATGGCGGAGGCTTGTGCAGCTGCAACGGCGGCGTTTCTACGAAAGCTTACGCCTAGCAGCGTCTATAACGAAGCGATCCTCGAAGACATCGCCGCGGCCGTCTTCAACCTCAGTGCAGCGCAAGGACAGATTGAGTGCAATCAGCTGCCGGAGGCATTGCACTTCGTTATGGAAGCAAAGTTCTATCTAGGCGCTAGCCACGGCCTACTCCAACGCCGGGAGCCCTCTCAAACAACGTCTGGACGAAGCACTGAGCCATGTCCATGACATGCTGTGAGGCTGCCCATGCAAACACAGCACAATCTTGCCCTCCGCGCGTGGTTTGATGAACTCAAGCGCGGCATCGATCTGCACGACGTGGCCGAGCGATTGGACCTGAGGCGCAGCGGCGCCAAGGGCAACTATCACAGCCCTCACCACACCGACAAGAGCCCTTCTCTGTCGATTTATGACAATGGACGTTCTTGGAAGGATTGGTCTACCGAGACGGGTGGCTCCTGCATCGATCTCGTCATTCATTGCCTACCCGACATCGATGGCCCGATGGACGCTGCCAAGTTGTTGGGTGACTGGTATGGGATGCCCATGCCAAGTACCGAGCCGCGCGGGCTTCCATCGAAGAAAAGCACCGAGGAATACATAGCGGATAAAGCTCGCGCTGATGCGAGCCCTGCGGTTTCCTATCTGTTGGGCCGGGGCATCGATGAAGCGGTCATGGCTCTTTTCGTGCGGCCGAGCCACGTAATGGACCATATCGCGACGGCACCGCATCTGCGGCAGAAGTTCGATGCGCTGCCCATCAAGACCGCACGCATTTTCAAACAGCAGCTGCTGCAATCTGGGGTCGTCCCCAAGCATGCCGGCAAGCTGCTGGACGACGTGGAAAAGCGTATCCATGGTCGGCGCCATGCTCATATGACCGCCATCAGCGTGCCAAGTCTGGAACGGCTCGGCCTTGAGGCCATACCTGAAATCGAAGACGCCCGAATGCCCCCGTAGCACCCTGCTGCGCCCATTGTATAGGCCCGCCATGTGCGGGCTTTTTCTTGCCCACAGTCTTCGAGTTGGCTGCGCAGGCGGTCGGCCTCCGGCGCGCTGCCGCGTCGAGCTTGGCTAGGCGGCTAGGGAGCATGCAACCTGAAAATGCCCGTGGCACCGTGGCAACCACGACCTAACCATTTGATTTATAAGAAAAATAGTCCCACAATTTTGCTACAACTTGCCACGCTTTGCTCGCCTTTTGCCACATCGGCTATTTGGGCCTCCTCCCCCTCTTCCTCTCCTTTTTTCTTTTCAAATCAAAGAGAAAGAAGAGAAAGACAGCGGAAAAAGGTGATGGACACGTGCCACGGTTTCAGGTCACTGCCTATTTTTTGAGCCACAGAACGGAAAGGCCGCCACACACGCTTTCGTGGCATGCCACGGCGGGATAATCCGTTGATTTATAAGGCTCCGCCGTCCCTTTGGCAGACCTTGCCACGACGCCACGGCATTTTCCCCACCTCTGCTGCCAGACCGCAGCAGAGGTGCCTGCACAGGTTTGATTCAACGAATCGATACCCCGGATGGGTGGGGTCGCATCTGGGGTGCAATAGGCGCCCAGGACGATAGAATTACTGCGAAAACAACCCGGATCTAGCCATGGACCAAGAGCTTCTCCAACAGCTCCAACCACTTGCAGAGCGCTACCTCGAAATGCGAGGAGGCAAAATCGTGAAGCCGTTGGCCGCAGGCGGCTCCGCAGCCGTCTACATCGCTGAGGACGCAGGCAAGCTTTTCGCACTTAAGGTCTACGACCCGTCCCTTCTGCTAGGAAAAAATGGAGCTGCTGAGCTCAGACGGATTGAGCTCCAGCGCGGACTCATTGGTCATCATTGCAAATTCCTTGTCCAGATTCACGAGATTGTTGTCAATGACGACGGGTGTTTTCTGGAAATGGAGTACGTGCCTTGGGACACGCTGAAAGACACCCTTGGTAAGGTGCCGGAGGGGGTCATCCCCAAGCTCTTAGATCAGCTCGTAGAAGCGGCCAGATTTCTTGAGGACAAAGGCATCGTCCATCGGGACATTAAGCCTGAAAACATTCTGGTCGCAGCAGACTTTTCGGAACTGAGACTAATCGATTTGGGAGTAGTCCGAGCCGCAAGCACTGACGAGGAAAGCGCTGATGCAACGGATCACGGTCAGCGGCGGCCATTTGTGGCCACTGCTCAATACAGTTCCCCCGAGTACCTTTTCCGACTGGAGGTCCCCTCAGCCGAGATGTGGCGGGCGCTTACGTTCTACCAAATCGGCGGGGTCCTCCATGACTTGTTGGTGAAGCGTCCGCTGTTTTCGGAAGCCGCTCGAACTGAGAACAAGCACGTCATTTCAATGGCGGTGTTCAGAGAGCTGCCCAACTTAAGTTCAGCATCCGCAGAACACGCCTCTCTCGCTTTGCTGGCATCGCATTGCCTTGTCAAGGATCCGAATCTACGTCTGCGGTTGGTTTCATGGGATAGATTCGTCTCCCCCGATCTTACCGGCGCCGACCGACTGAGAGCGAATAGCGTACAGGTTCGTGCAACAGCGCAAGCAAAGCGTGAATTTGACCAACAACAACGTAGCATCGTGCTTAAACGGGACGGATTCGTTCGCAATTGCGAAGCGGCCCTAAGGCAGTCTCTACTGCCATTGATCAGTGGAGCCTTTACGCTAACCTCTTTTGCTAAAGGAAGCGAGACGGTCCAAATCCAACTGCGAGACAACCAAGGCCTCACGGTGCACGTGATGTTGCTGTTCACGTGGCATGCCGACCCTTTGCCAACTCGCGGCACAGTGACATTGCTTGCGGCGGCGAACGTCGAGCCCGACATCAGCACGTTCAAACAAGCTGCAGCTGGCGAAGTGGATGTGGCATCTGATAGCACCGATCTATGCGTTGCCACGGTCGATCGCGTCGGTATCTTAGTCGAAACGGCTCTCGGACTCATCGCCATGCATGGAAACTCGTCCATGCAAGCTGATTTGGTTGAGAATTCACCGCTGCAGTAATGCTGTTCGCAGTCATTTAGAACATTACGGAGAAATCATGGAAGGCACTTGGTGGAGGCAACGGCAGGATCTGGACCCGGAACAAGAAGCGCTCATCGGCTTGCCATTCGATGGCCGTTACCTGATTGTCGGCCCCCCCGGATGCGGCAAGACCAACCTGCTAGTGTTGCGTGCAGCCTTCCTTTCGAAGTCCGGCCTAAAGAATCAACTATTGCTTACGTTCGGCGGTGTACTTTCTGCATTCATTGACACAGGAAAAAAAGAACTCGACTCCAACCAAATCTCGACATTTCATAAATGGGCGCGGAAGCTCTGTCACGAGCGCATTCCGAATTTCTCAAAGAAATTGGAGGAAGCAACGAGGGGACTAACAGGACAGGACGAATTCAACGCAACGCGGCAGTTCGTTGCGGAAGAGTTTCTCAAGATGATGGGCGTGCAATGTGCAGCTGCACCGATGTACGAAGCACTGTTTGTCGACGAAGTCCAAGATCTCTTCGAGGCTGAGCTAAAAGCAATTTCTCATGCGTGCCGACGAGTAACGATCGCCGGTGATTCGCGGCAGTCCATATACCATGGCGATGCAATGCAAATTGCAGACGCTTTGGGTTTTGAGACTAAGAAGTTGTCGGCGCACTATCGCATCGGCAAAGCTATCGCTCGCGTCGCCGATAAGTTGCAGCCGCCGGCCAAGCCAGATGAATCTCTGGAAGCTACCACGAACTACGATGAAAGCACGCAGCAGTCGCGAGCAGAGTATCTTCCCCAAGCCAGCCGGCAGGCTCAATTCAACACAATGTTGAATGAACTCCGCCAACAACGAAGAGCCTACCCTAAAGAAGCGCTGGCGATCCTCATCCCACGCAGGGCGGCTTATGATGAGCTGCGAGCCTATTTTTCGGGGACGGATCTAGAAGGTTTTGTGGCGTACCATCAGGAGCATGACCCCACTTTGTTCTCATCCGGAGCCCAAATCCACGTGATGACGGTGGCAGGCGCAAAAGGAACCGAGTTCCGCGCCGTGCATCTATTTGCTTGCGAAGACGCACAGGGTCCCCAGGATACGGCGGAGTTTTGGTACACCGCCGTTACAAGGGCCAAGACCACTCTTCTCGCGTACTCTTCCCCGGGTAACGGGTCAGTCAGTCCGCGACTTCGATCCGCGTTCGCACAGAATGAAAATCCCACGATTGACGACCTCTTCGAATGACCAATATGCGCAAAATTGAGTGGTGTGGCCTACCGCGACAGGCTATCCCCGGCGTCATGTTGGGAATGGAGCGATCTGCTGCCGTACCGCGCACGCATGCCGAGCACGCACTCGCCGATTCCTCCGACATTGCGGTCGCGTTCTTCACTGACGAGCCACGTGACGAACGCCTGCCCTGCCTAGCAGTCATTCCCGACTCAAAGATAGCGGAACTGCTCAGTTGGGTTCACACCTTTAGTCCCGAGACCTTTCCCCTAAGTCAACACTGCCGGATTCTCTCGCTTTCGGAGTGGCAAAAATTCGAAGCAGCCCCGAATGATCATCCGGGGATCCAGCAACGATACAGATGGGCTAGTTTAGTTGCCGGCGAGATGCTGGGCCAAGCGGAAGGTTCCGCGCCAATTGCCTCGGTTTCACTTTCCTGGGCTCACGGTTGCCTGAGCTATTCGATGGCACGAAGCGTTCTAGGCTATGGCATGAGTAGCGACAGCAAAATCCACTCTGCCATTTCTGTCGCAGGACGCCTTCTTCAATGCGAAGCTGACCCGATGTTCCAAAGAAAGCGGGTTGGTTCTAACGTACTGTCTTCAATCTGGCCGCACGTAAGAGATACAAACCTAGGATTCAGCAACGAACCTTTGTATATCGTCCGAAGCGTACTGAGAGAGGTAAGCCCGGAGCTTGTTGACATCCTGTATCGAAACGAGTTGATACTCAGTAGCTCTGCCGAGCGCCGTGTACAGGGCTTTGATCAAATTGTTGATCGTACGATGTCGTTGCCAGCGACCAGCCGTCGTGCCGTTGGTCCTTTGCTCGCCAGCGCGACGTTCCTAGTGGGACGCGGGACTAGCCACATCGATCTTCTTGAGCCATTTTCCAAAGAATGCCCGGAGGCATACATATGGCTCGGCCTACTTGCAGGTCTCGGCGGTCCAATGACGTGGGACCCGACCTGGTTGAGACTTGTGAAAGGCGTAGACCGCGTATTGGCAGCCGGCTATGAGGTTACGGACAGTCCGCAAGTTGACCTATCTTGGGCAGAGTATGACTGGCTGTCAAAACTATCGACTCAAGCTGAAGAGTATGCCGCTTTGCCGAAGCAAAGCACCAGAGCACTGACCGTAGAACTCATTCCAGGTGTCGCTTGCCAATTCAGACTCGGTGGACGAAATGGTGCTAAGACCGAGCAAACGTACAGCGCTCACTCGAATGCTGCAGACCGTGTGCCGCAGCAGCCACCTGTTCGTGAGCCGGTAAGTAATGAGCTTATCGACAAAGCATTGGCCCTTTTAGGGGAGCTCCAATCCGTCTTGACTGCAGGGCCGGCGCGCAGCGATAAGCAAGCATCGCTGTTCACCTCTCCCTCGACCAGTCCGCCGCGCAAGAAGGCGGCCCCTGCTAAGAAGGCAGGAAAGGCCGCGGGAAAGACTTCATAACGATGTTTTGCCCTGGCAATTGGATCGCCGGAGCGGAGTTGCACACCTGCCATTTTTTCGGGGTATGTTTCGGGGTATGAAGATACCCCACCAATCATACCCTCTTGATTCCACGACGATTTTTTAGGTAGTTTGGTTGCTGTACCAGCAACGCCTTACGTTGCCGAGAACCCGGAAAGCTGACGAGCTCTCCGGGTTTTTTGTTTTCGGGCGGTCAATGGGTGTGCGAGGTTACCCCGCCATGATCATCAGGATTCCGAGCCCGCCTGCAGCAAGGACGAACGTCACGTCGACGATCATCAACCCACGCCGATTCCTGCGCGCCATCTCAAGCCCGAACCGACGTACGCCCGCCGAGATCTCCGCCAATTGAGCGCGGGTAGCGTACCTGGCTTCGAACTCCCCTTCCGTCATACCCACCTCCGGGAACTGCCCGGCAGATTTACCATCGTACTCATCTGTCCACCCCCCGATGAGGTTCCCTTGCTTCCGCTCCACCAGGATCCCGCTTTCCACGCACTGCTGACCGGCAGCTACGAACGCCTGCTCGGCAAGCCGCTGGTGCCCGGCGACCTTTCCCCCACGGCAGCCGCCGCCTGGCTCTACGAGGAGGCGCCGTTCGCCATCCTGGCCCACAACACCGCGCCCGATCCGGTCTTTGTCTACGGCAACAAGGCCGCGCAGCGCCGTTTCGGCTACGACTGGGACGAAATCACCGCCCTGCCCTCGCGGCTTTCGGCGGAAGCGCCGAACCGCGAGGAGCGCCAACGCTTCCTGGAGCGCGTCCAGCGGCTTGGCTACGAAGCTGGCTACCAGGGTGTGCGGATCACCAAATCCGGGCACCGCTTCATGATCGAGGAAGCCACGCTGTGGCAGATGATCGATGCCGATGGCGTGCTACACGGACAGGCCGTGATCATTCCGCGGACGCGGGATCTGTGAGTTCTCCCTGGCGTCGATCTCGGCAAGCTTTCCACTGCGTCCTTCAATGGTTTGCAAATGGCAAGCGACAGTTGCCCGGGCGGGCCGAAATGCCATATTCCTGTGGCATTTCGGCGTGGCGCGCCGCGTTGCGCGGGGCGCCTTGATTCAGCGCAAAACCCGCGCGCTCAGACCACCTCGAAGAAATGGGTGCCGTCTCGATCGAGCTGGGCGATGAGGCCGAATTCCCAGTCGAGATACGCCTGCATCGCGGCGGCGGCGTTGTCGGTGCCTTCGTACGGACGGCGGTAGCGGTCGGTGCGCGGCACGGCCAGGCGGGTTTCGCCCTCTTCCACCGGATAGCCGGCGTCGGCCCAGGCATTGGTGCCGCCTTCGAGCACCACCACCTCGGCTGAAGTCAGCCGCTGGAGGTCGGCGGCGGCAAAGCGGGCCAGCAGGCTCGATGCACAGGTCAGCACGTAGCGCCGGGCCGGCGGAATGACCCGCAGCGCCTGTTCCAGCTGGGCGCGGATGGCGAACCATGCGCCGGGGATGTGGCGCTTGACGTAGCTGGCGCTGGCGGTCACGTCGATCACGGCCACGTCGCCCTCGCGGAGCCAGCCGGCCAGCGTGGCCGGGGCAACGGTTGTCACCTCGGGGCTGGGCGGGCGATGCGGGGCCGGCGTGCCGCGTTCGCTGCGCCGGGCGTCGGCCACCGGCTCCACCACGTAGACCTCCCAGCCCATCTGCGCGAGCCACGAGGCGCTCATGTCGGCGCGCACGCCATCGTCGTCGGCCAGAACGATGCGGGCGCCCCGCACCGGGGCCTGATGGTCGGTCTCCTGCACGAGCTGGCCGCCCGGCGCGCTGGCGAAGCCGGGCAGGTGGCCATCGGCGTATTCCTCGGGCGTACGGACGTCGAATCGGTACACGGTGCGGCCCGGCTCATCGAGCGCGGCCAGTGCGTCCAGCGCGATGCGGCGCACGCCGGCGCGTTCGGCAATGGCGCGGGCGCCCTCGCGGGCCCGGGCACGGTGCGCGGGATCGACCTCCGCCGGGGGACGGCGGCTGGCACCGTGCGAAAGCGTCTGCCCGGCCAGCGTCCAGCCGATCGTGCCGTTGCGCAGCGCCGCCACCGGATTCGGAATGCCGGCGTTGATCAGGGACTGCGTGCCGATGATGCTGCGGGTCCGCCCGGCACAGTTCACCACGACCTGGGTCTGCGGGTCCGGCGCCAGTTCGCGGATGCGCAGCACCAGCTCGGCGCCGGGCACGCTCGTGGACGTAGGGATGTTCATCGTCCGGTATTCGTCGAAGCGGCGCGCGTCGACGATCACCACATCGGCCTTGCGGTCGATCAGCGCCTGCACCTCCTGGGCCGACAGCGACGGCGTATGGCGCTTCGCCTCCACCAGTTCCCCGAACGACTTGCTCGGCACGTTGACATCGCGGAATACCTCGCCGCCCGCCGCAATCCACGCCGCCAGCCCGCCTTCGAGCACCGACACGTCCGTGTAGCCAAGCGCGCGCAGGCGGGCCGCCGCCAGCGGCGCGAGATCGGTGCCGCCCTGCGTGCCATAGACGACGATGCGCGTATCGCGGCGCGGCAGCCGCGTCCAGGCCTCCAGTTCGAGCTTCGACAGCGGAAAGTTGGCGGCCCAGAGCGGGTGTTCCTGGGCGAAAGGGTCTTCCTCGCGCACGTCGATCAGCGCGATCTCGGTGCGGTCGAGCAGCGCCTGGCGCACCGCCAGGCTCGTGGTGGTCGGCATTCTCTGTTCAGCTTCGGTCATGGCGCGATGGGGTCCCTGGAGCGGTCCCACGGATTGGGCAAGGTGGAGTTGGAATAGCCGGAGATGAAGGTCTTGCTGCCGCCCGCCTCAGGATAGACGTGGCGGCGTACCGCGCCGATGTTGGCGCCGTAGACGTGGATGCTGATCGACACGCGGTCGTCGAACGCGTTGTGCACGCGGTGGATGTCGCCCACGGCCGGCGATACCGCCTCCACGTGACCGGGCTCGATCCTCACGGCCGCGCCCTCGGGTCGCGGCACCCCGTCCGGCCCGATGGCATACGCCTGCGCGTACTCGGCGCCGCGCAGCATGCCGATCAGCCCCCACACGGTGTGATCGTGGATCGGCGTGCGCTGCCCCGGCCCCCAGACAAAGCTGACGATCGAGAAGCGCTCGGCCGAATCGCAGTGCAGCAGCATCTGCTGGTAGAACTCGGGGTGCGGTTGGGCGTAGGCGTCGGGCAGCCAGTCGTCGCGCGCCACCAGCCGGGCCAGCAGGCGCCCGCCCTCGTCGAGGATGCGCGCCTCGTCGGGCTGCTGGTCGAGCAGCGCCGACATGCCGGTAATGAAGTCGCGCAAGGGGTTCAGCGTCGGGGTCTGCGCCTGCGCGGCGGGCAAAGTCTCAGCCATGTCTTGTCTCCGGAGCACGTTCGCCATCTGTGGACGAATCGTCCACCACCTTAGCACGAAGGCGCCCGCGTGGCGCCGCACGGTCGCGCTCAAAGCCCGAGCGCCGCGCGGCCGGCGGCGGTCAGGATCGCATCGTTCTGCGGGGTGTGGATGCGGCTGCAGAGCACATCGCGGTAGTGCCGTTCCAGCGGGTTGTTGCGGCTCAGCCCGTGGTTGCCCGACAGCTGGAGCGCCAGTTCCACCACCCGGATCGCGTTCGACGTCACCGTGAACTTCAGCAGCCCGCCGTCGCTGACCGATGGCGGGGCGCCGGCGTCGGTGCGCCCGGCGGCATCGTCGAGCAGCACCGCGTTGGTGCGCAGCAGCGCGGCCATCTCGCCAATCGATTCCTGCACGCGCGGCAGCGTGGCCAGTGGCTTGCCGAGGCTGCCCGGGGCGCGCTCCTGCACGAACTGGCGAATCCAGCCGAAGCCGGCACGGGCCACGGCGTCGTAGAGGCTGCCGAGCAGCGTCACCATCCAGGCCTGCTGGTCGGTGTTGGCGTCGAGGTCGGCCTGGCTCGCCCCGGCGGGCGCCCAGGCTTCGGGCGGGCGCAGATCCACGGCATTCCCGAGCGGAATCCACACGTCTTCGAGCACGGTTTCGTGGCTGCCCGAGGCGCGCAGTCCCATGTGGTTCCAGCTTTCGATCACGCGGATGCCGGGCGTCTGCGCATCCGGCTTCGGCACCAGAAAGAGGCCGATACGCGGCTCGGGCTCGTGGGTGCGCGCCCACACCGCCAGCCAGCGCAGGGCCGGGATGCCGGTGGTGTAGAGCTTGTGGCCGCGCAGGCGCCAGCGGTCGCCCACACGGGTGGCCACGGTGCCCGGCAGGCCGCCGCGCGCCGGCGAGCCCAGTTCCGGCTCCACACGCAGCGCGTTGATCAGCGCGCCCTGCTCCACGGCGCTGCGCAGTACCGCGTCGCGCGCCGCCGCGGGCCAGTGCGAATCGGCACGGCTCACGGCGCGGTGCTGCAGGTAGGTCATCGCCAGCACCAGCGCCGTGGCCGGATCGCCGCCAGCCACGGCCGAGATGATACGGCGCGCCTCGGCCAGCCCCGCCCCGCCGCCGCCGTGTGCCAGCGGGACGATCTGGGCGATCAGCCCGTACTGGTGCAGCAGCGCGAAGTTGTCATGCGGAAAGCTGCCGTCGGCGTCATGCGCGGCGGCGGTCGCGGCGAAGCGGGTGGCCAGGTCGGCCAGCACGGCGTCCAGCCGCGCGGCGGGCGTCGGCAGGCGGTGCAGGGAGGACGAAGACATGGAATTCCTTGGCGGGAGCAGATCAATCGCCACATAGCCTACCGCCGCCCGGGCCGCCCCGGAAACGACGCATATCGCATATCGAGCGACGGATTTTGCCGAATATGGACCGGCGTTTTTATTCGTTCGGGCGCACGGCCCGCAGGCGTACGTTCTTCCCATTTCACGCACCAGGAGAAAGGGCATGAGCGTCGACTTCATCGGGATGATCCAGAGCCAGAAGCAATCCGAGATCCATGCGCCCGCCGGGCCGGTGGTGGACCGGGATTACGTGCGGGCGTTCGCCCAGGCCCACGAGACCGCCGGCTTCGACCGCATCCTGGTGCCGCACCACTCCACCGGCCCGTCCGCCACGCTGACCATTGCCTACGCCGCCGCCGTCACCGAGCGCATCCACTTCATGCTGGCCCACCGGCCGGGCTTCACGTCGCCCACGCTGGCCGCGCGCCAGATCGCCACGCTCGACCAGTTCAGCGGCGGCCGGCTGGGGGTGCACTTCATCTCGGGCGGGTCGGACGACGAACAGAAGCGCGATGGCGACTACCTGGACCACGACCAGCGCTACGCGCGCACCGACGAGTACCTCGGCATCCTGCGCCGCATCTGGACCGAGCCACAGCCGTTCGACCACGCCGGGCAGTTCTACCGCTTCGAGCGTGGCTTCTCCGAGGTCAAGCCTGCCCAGCAGCCGCATGTGCCGATCTACTTTGGCGGCGCCTCGGCCGCCGCGCTGGAAGTGGCCGGCAAGCACGCCGATGTCTACGCGCTGTGGGGCGAATCGCTCGACCAGGTGCGCGACCTGACCACGCGCGTGCGCGCCGAAGCCGCGAAGCACGGCCGCGAGGTGCGCTTCTCGGTTTCGTTCCGCCCGGTGCTGGCCGAGACCGAGGACAAGGCGTGGCAGCGCGCCGACAACATCCTGCAACGCACCCGCGCGCTGCGCGTGCAGGCCGGCTACAGCCGGGGCGGCCCGCAGCAGAGCGAAGGCGCGCGGCGCCTGCTGGCCGCGGCGGACCAGGGCGACCGGGTGGACCAGCGCCTGTGGACAGCCATCGCCCGCGAGACCGGCGGACGCTCGAACTCCACCGGGCTGGTCGGCACGCCCGAACAGGTGGCCGACGCGCTGCTGGCCTACTACGACCTTGGCGTGACCACCTTCCTGATCCGCGGCTTCGATCCGCTGGAAGACGCCATCGACTACGGGCGCGAGCTGATTCCGCGCGTACGCGAACTGGTGGCGCAACGCGATGCGGCGTTGAGCCAGCGCGCGGCCTGACCACATCCAGCCACAACAAGCAAAGGGAGCGGAAAACATGAGCCAATCGAATTCACCCGACGCGCGCCGTCGCCAGGTCCTGCGCCTGGCCAGCGGCGCCGCCATCGCCGCGCCGGCGCTGATCCTGGGCCGCCAGGCGTGGTCCGCACCACGCAAGCTCACGTTCGCGTGGAACCAGAACTCGTTCTGCCTGACGCCGATCGTCGTGGCGCAGGAGAAGGGCTTCTTCGAGAAGAACGGCCTGCAGGTGGACCTGATCAACTACAGCGGCTCCACGGACCAGTTGCTCGAATCGATCGCCACCGGCAAGGCCGACGCCGCCGTGGGCATGATCCACCGCTGGCTCAAGCCGCTCGAAGCCGGCTTCGACGTCAAGATCATCGGCAGCTCCCACGGCGGCTGCGTGCGGCTGGTGGGCGCCAGGGCGGCCGGCGTGACCAGTCTGCAGGCACTCAAGGGCAAGACCGTGGGCGTCAGCGACCTGGCCGCGCCCGGCAAGCATTTCTTCACGATCCTGCTGGCGAAGAACGGGATCGACCCTGACCGCGACGTCACCTGGCGCCAGTACCCGGCCGACCTGCTCGGCGTGGCCGTGGACAAGGGCGAGATCCAGGCGATTGCCGACGGCGACCCGAACCTCTATCTGCTGGAAAAGCGCACCAACGGCGCCTACGTGGAACTGGCGACCAACCTGACCGGCGAGTACGCCCGCAAGGTCTGCTGCGTGGTGGGCGCACGCGGCGAACTGGTGCGCAACGACCGGCCGGCCGCCGCCGCGCTGGCGCGCTCGGTCCTGCAGGCCACCGACTACGTCAACGAGAACCCGAACGAGGCGGCCAAGGTCTTCGCCAAATACTCGCCCAAGATCAGCGTCGAAGACCTGCGCAAGCTCTACGCCACGCTGACCTACACGCACCACCCCACGGGTGCCGACCTGCAGGAGGAAATCGCATTCTTTGCCGGTGACTTCCAGCGCATCGGCGTGCTCAAGAAGTCCACGGACGTGAAGCGCCTGGCGCAACACGTCTATGCCAACGTACTGGCCTGAGGTGACACGATGACAGCGAGTCAGCAGACCCTCGACACGTCCTTGCTGCAGGGCACGCCGGCCGCCGTGCGGCGCGCGCCGGGCGGGGCCTGGCCCACCGGCGTGGCCGCCGCGCTGGCATGGGCGGCATTTGGCGCCCTGACCTGGCGCTGGCCCAACAAGGTCGTGGGCTTCACGGACTGGGCCTACACGGAGGAACTGGGCATCGCGGTGCTCGTCGCCGCCGGCGCGCTGCTGGCGGTGGCGCTGCTCGGCGGCCATGTGCCACCGCTGCAGCATGCCCGCCAGGCCCTGCGCCGCGCCGGGCCGTGGCTGATCGCCCTGCCGGTGATCCTGGCCGCCTGGGAAATCCTGACCGCCAAGACCGCCACGCTCCCCACCCCGTTCTTCGCGCCACCGCAGGCGCTGATCGAAGTCTATGTCGACGACTGGCGCCGGCTGGGCGACAGCGTGCTCAACACGGTGAAGCTGCTCGGCCTCGGCGTGGCGTACGGCGGCGTGGTGGGCTTTCTGATCGGGGTGTCGATCGGCTGGTCGCGCCGCATCGGCTACTGGGTGCATCCGGTGCTGCGCGTGCTGGGGCCGCTGCCGTCCACGGCGCTGCTGCCGCTGACGTTCTACTTCTTCCCGTCGAGCTATTCGGCGGCCGTGTTCCTGATTGCGCTGGCCACGGCGTTTCCGGTGGCGGTGCTGACGTGGTCCGGCGTGGCCGGCGTCAGCAAGAGCTACTACGACGTGGCGCGCACGATGGGCGCCTCGGAGTGGTTCCTGGTGCTGCGCGTGGCCATCCCGGCGGCGCTGCCGCAGGTGTTCGTCGGGCTGTTCATGGGGCTGGGCGCCTCGTTCTCGGTGCTGGTCACGGCCGAGATGATGGGTGTGAAGTCGGGGCTGGGCTGGTACCTGACCTGGGCGCAGGGCTGGGCTTCGTACGTGAACATGTATGCCGCGCTGATCGTCATGGCGCTGCTGTTCTCGGGTGTGATCACGCTGTTGTTTGCCGTGCGCGACCGCGCGCTGTCGTGGCAGAAGGGAACCGTCAAATGGTAGCGGTATGGCAGGAGCCAACCCCGGCGGCGCGTGGCGCCCGGATCGATATCCACGGCGTCAGCCATGCCTTCGGCGAGGGCGAGGCGCGGCTGCCCGTGCTCGATGGCGTGGACCTCACGGTGGCGCCCGGCGAGTTCGTGGCGCTGCTCGGCCCGAGCGGCTGCGGCAAGTCCACGCTGCTGCGGCTCGTGGCCGGGCTGGAGACGCCGCTGGCCGGCAGGATCCTGCAGGACGATATCCCGATCGACCGGCCCGACCCGTCCCGCATCGTCGTGTTCCAGGACCCGACGCTCTACCCGTGGCGGCGCGTGCGCGACAACGTGGCGCTGGGCCTGCAGGCACGCGGGCTGCTGCGCCGCGAAGGGCATCGCATCGACGCGGCGCTGCGGCGCGTGGGGCTCGAAGGCTTCGAGCGCGCGTTTCCGCATCAGTTGTCGGGCGGCATGGCACAGCGCGTGGCGCTGGCGCGGGCACTGGTCAACGATCCGCGCCTGCTGGTGCTCGACGAGCCGCTCGGCAAGCTCGACTCGCTGACCCGGCTGGCGATGCAGAGCGATCTCGTGGATCTCTGGCAGCGCGCCGGCTTCTCGGCGCTTTTGGTCACGCACGACGTGGAGGAAGCGCTGTTCCTGGCCCAGCGCGTGATCGTCTTCAGCCAGCGGCCCGCCCGCATCACGGCCGAGATCAGGGTAGACCTGCCCTACCCGCGCCATCGCGGCGACCCGCGCCTGACCGAACTGCGCCATGAGGCGCTGCGCCATCTGGGTCTCGATGCAAGCTGGTAGGCACGCGCCATGAGCGCCCCGCCGCCGCAGGCGTGGCTCAACGCGCTGCTGACGCTGTTGCAGCAGGCCCAGCTGGCGCTGCTGCGGCTCTGGCACCTGCTGGGCTGGACCGGCGACGTACACGGCCAGCCGGCGTGGCCGTGGGCGCGGCGCATTGCCGGCGAGACGCTGTTGATCGATCTCGGGCTGGCGCGGCAACTGGCCTGGAGCCTGCTGGCCGTGGCGTTCGCGCTGGCCTGCCTCGTCGTGGCGTGGCGCTGGCGCCGCCGGCGCCTGGCCTGGCTCGGCGTGGGCGCGCTGGCGCTGATCCTGGCGCCGTGGCCCTCTCCCCGACTGCTGCTGACGGCCGCCGCGCCGACGAGCTTTCAACGCAGCCCGACCCGCTTTTCGGTCGAGACGATTGCCACGGGCGCGCGGATCTATGCCGCCGCGTGCGCGGCCTGCCATGGCGCTGACGGGCGCGGCGAGGGTCCGCTGTCCGCCCAGCTATCGAGCTGGCCGCCCACCTTCGCCAGTCCGCTGCTGGGGCGCCGCGCCGAGGGCGAGTTGTTCTGGCATATCGCCGCCGGCATGCTCGACAAAAATGGAGAAAAGACGATGCCGGGCTTTGCGGGCGAACTCGACGACGCGCAGACCTGGGCCGTGATCGACTACTTGAAGGCGCTTGCCGCCGGCACGGGCGCCGCGCAGCAGGGCAACTGGCCGATTCCGCTGCGCTTGCCCGAGGTGTCCGTCCAGTGTCCGGGGCAGCCGCCGCGCCCGCTGGCCGAATGGCGCGGCACGCAACGGGTTCGCGTGGTGGCGTCTGACGGCGACCCATCGGCGCTGCCGCTGGAAGACCCGCGCTTCCTGACGCTGCTGGTCACGCCCAGCGGGCAACCGTTGGCCGAGGTGCCGTCATTCCGCGCCGGCTGCGTGGCCGCGTCGCCCGCGGCGTGGCCGGTATTTGCCGGGCTGGCAGGTGTCGAGCCCTCGAACCTGTCGGGGACGGCCCTGCTCGCCGACCGCGACGGCTGGCTGCGGGCACGGGCCGCTGGCAAGGCCGGATGGAGCGATGCCGATCTGCTCTGCACGACCGGCCAGCCCGCCCAGCCCGCTCAGGTAGCCCAGGCTGATGGCCGGCGCACGCTGCCGCAGGACGGACTAACCGCCCTGCTGCTGCGCATGGATGCCGAGCCCGTGCGGTTCGTGCAGGGTGGCTTTGTCCACTGAGGCGCGCGTCACGCTGTCGATGGCGGACAGCACCTCGTCCACCGAGGGCGGCGCGCCGTTATCGCCCACGGACACCGCCTGTCCCGGCCGGTCCACGCCGAAGTGCGGGCGCGAGGTGGCGGTGAACAGCATCACCGTGGGCTTGCCGAGCGCATCGGCCAGATGCACGAAGCCGGTATCCATGCCGACGACCAGCGACGAGGCATCCACCCGCTGCGCGCATTCGGTGATCGACATGCGCGGCAACACTTCCGCATTGGGGATGGCGGCGGCCAGCGCCTGCGCCTCGGCCTGCTCCTTGGGCGAGCCCCAGGGCAGCTCCACGCGGTAGCCACGCCGCGCCAGCGTGTGGCCGATCTCGACCCAGTTGGCCTGCGGCCATTTCTTGATGTCGAGCGAGGTGGCATGGAACAGCGTGGCGCGCGGCACCCCATCGGTGTGCAACGGCGTGGCCGGCGGCGGCACGCGCAGTTCGGGCGTCTCGTGCGGTTCGATCTCGTAGCCGAGCGCGTTGGCCACCACCATGCGCATCTTCTGGCGGCAGTTGGCGTCGCCGTGCGGACCGTAGATCTGCGTGTAGGCAAAGACGGCTTTGGACTCGCCCAGGAACTCGGCCGCGTAGCCCAGGCGGCGCGGCGTGCGGGCCAGCCGGGCCACGATGGCGCTCTTCATCACGCCATGGACGTCGATCGCCACGTCGTAGCGCTCGCGGCGCAGTTGCCGCACGGCAGAGAGGATGCCGCGCAGGTCATGCCATTTGCGCCCGTTCTTCTTGAACTGCCGCAGCGGCGGCGCGATGACGCGGTCCACGCCAACGGCCCAGCGCGGGATATCGGCGCACGAGGCGTCCACGGCCCAGTCGATCTTTGCCCCGGGATAGGCCCGCCGGAGATCGTGCAGCAGCGGCAGGGTATGCACCATGTCACCGAGCGAGGTGACCTTGATGAGGAGAATGCGCTTCATGAAACGTCGGGCTTCAGGTGTGCAAACGCGGCCAGGGCGGCCGCGTTCGGGAAGGCGCTAGTATGCCCCACCCCGCTCGGCCGGGGAAATGATGAATGTGTAATGAAATCCACACCTTCACATTTCGCGGCCCCGGCGCGGCACTTGGCTCACTCCTGCCAGATCGACGCTCCGGCCACCACGGTGGCAAAGCGGTCGTTGAGCGCCGCCAGCGTGACCCGATGCAGTTCGGCGGCGGTCAGCGCGTTGCCGCCCAGCGGGTCGGGCAGGTCGCGCGTGGCACAGGCGCCCGCCACCAGCGTCACGCGGTAGCCGTGGTCGAGCGCCGAGCGCACCGTGGCGCTGATGCACATATGGGTCTGGAAGCCGCCCACGATCAGCTCGCGCCGGCCCGTGGCCTGCAGCCGCGCGGCCAGGTCGGTGCCGGCGAAGCTGTTCGGCAGGCCCTTGGGCAGGATCTGCTCGCCCTCGGCCGGTGCCAGGCCCTCGATGATGGCCCCGTACGGGCTGTCCGGATCGAATGCCCCGCCCGCCTTGCCGTGGTGCACGACGTGGATGACCGGCGTGCCGTGCCGCCGCGCCAGCGCCAGCAGCGCCGCGCATTCGGCCACGGCGCCGGGCATGCCGGTCAGCGGCAGCTTGCCGTCGACGTACTCGCGCCGGTGATCCACCAGGACCAGCACCGCCTCGGACCAGGCGGACGGCTTGCGGCTGGCGCCGGCGGCGTCGAGCAACGTGAAGGGGGCGGTAGTCATGGCGGTTTCCGGTGGTGGTTGTGATGAGGCAGCCATCGTAGAGCCAGGCACGCCGTTTTGCCAGACGCGCCGGGGCTGTCGCGTGGCCGCAACTGGGCGGCGCATGCGTCACCCCATGTGGCCGCCCGCACGCGATCGCCGCGTGCGGGTCGCTCAATAAGTAACAGTTCTGCTACGCTTCGAACCGGCTGCCGGAGAGGTTCGAACAGATTGGGCAGGGTCGTTGCACAAAGCCCAAGGCAACCGCAAAAACGGGTCAGTGCGCATAACCATAAAAATGCGTTTCATGCGGCACTCTTTGAAGTACAGGATGGCGATCGCCGCCGCCTCGGTGGTCACGCTCGTGTTCGTGGCGCGCTCGGGGTTTTCCCAGTTCTATGCCTACACGCGGCTGGGCGAGGTGGTCCAGGCGCAGCAGGACACGCTGGTCAGGCTGATTGCCGATCAACTCGACGAAAAGCTCGAGTCGCGTGCGGTCGTGCTGCGCCGGCTGGCCCGCACGCTGGCGCCTGCCCTCGGCCAATCCCCTGCCCAACTGCACCGCCTGGCCACCGATACGGTGGACATGCCCGAGCATTTCAACGCGGTCTTCCTGGTCCAGCCCGATGGCAACGTGGTCTTCAGCACCGCCGTGCCGCTGGGCAAGAAGGTCTCGGTAGCCGACCGCGCCTACTTCCAGAACATTGTCCGGGGCGCCGATTTTGCCGTCTCGGACCTGCTCCAGGGCAAGCATTCCAGCGCCCCCGGCGTGATCCTGGCCGTGCCGCTGCGCGACGCCCAGGGCCGGCTGCTGGGCGTGGTGGGCGGCGTGCTGAACCTGTCCGCCGACAACTTCCTGCGTGAACTGGCCCAGCACCGCGTGGGCGTGACCGGCTTCTACTGCCTGGTGTCCGCCGGGCCGACGCCGCGTTATGCGATGCACCCGGACACCTCGCGCGTGCTGCAGCCCGCGCGGGCCGTGGGCGAATCTTGTGGCGCGGAGCAGCCGGTTTCGCGCTGGGAAATGCTCTCGCCGGTGCAGCCGGTGGTGGCGCGCCACCTGCTGGAGTCGAACGGCTGGGAAATCATCTCGGTATTGCCCGCCCAGGAAGCGTTCTCGCCGCTGTTCGAGGTGCGCCAGCGCGCCATTGCGGTCGGCGTGGGCTCGCTGGCCGTCGCCGCGCTGCTGATGTGGCTGATGATCCGCCACCTGCTTGCTCCGCTCGAACAACTGCACCGCGCGGTGCGCCGGCTCTGCGAGCAGCCGGCCGCCGTGGCCGACCTGCCCTTGCGGCGCAACGACGAGATCGGCGAACTGGCCGGCGCCTTTGCCGAGGTCATGACCCAGCTCTCCGAGCGCGAGGGCGCGCTCAAGGCGGCCCAGGCCAGCACTGCCGCCAGCGAGAAGCGGCTCGCGGCGATTGCCAACCACGTGCCGGACTTCGTCGCCTATTTCGACACCAGCGAGCGCTTTGTCTTCGTGAACCAGGCCTACGCGCGCCACTTCGGGCTGCCCGCCGCGCAGATTGCCGGGTTGTCGCTGCGCGAGCTGTGGGGAACGGCCGAGTACGTGGCGTTCCAGCCGTTCCTGGAGCGTGCCTGCGCTGGCGAGGCCGTGACCTTCACGCGCGAGGCGCCCGACGGCACCGCGTGGGAAGTGACCTTCCAGCCGGCCTGGAACGATGCCGAAGGCGCGCCCGAGGCGCTGGCCGGCCTGCACATGTTTGCCCGCAACGTGACCGGCGAGCGGCAGAAACTGCGTTCGCTCGAAGCCCAGACGCTGTCCGATCACCTGACCGGGCTGCTGAACCGCAAGGGCTTCGACCGGCGGCTGCAGGAGATGATGGCCCGCGCGGACGCCCACGGCCACCGCACGGCGCTGCTGCTGGTGGACCTCGACGATTTCAAGGCCGTCAACGACACCCACGGCCACCCGATGGGCGACCAGTTGCTGATCGCCTTTGCCGAGCGGCTGCGCGCCTGCGTGCGTGCCGGCGACGCCGTGGCCCGCATTGGCGGAGACGAGTTCGCCGTCATTTTGGACAACGTGACCCACGCCAACACGGTCGAACGGATCGCCCATACCGTGGTCCACGCCGCGCTGCGTCCGTTCGAGATCGACGGCCAGCGGCTGGCGTCGACGGCCAGCGTCGGCAGCGCGATCCACCTGCCGGAGCAGGGATCATCGGTCAGCGAGCTGTTCATGCGGGCGGATATGGCGCTCTACGAGGCCAAGCGGCACGGCAAGGCGTGCCACGCGGGAAGCCGGGCGGCGGCGGAGGTTTGAGTTTTTGCCTCCGTTTTGCCCCCGTTTTTCTCCCCTCTCCCGCACGGCGGGAGAGGGGCGCCAGTCAGCGGCAGTCAGATCGCTGCACTCACCGCACCTTCCCTTCCTTCCATGCCTGCAGCAGCTTGTCGTAGGCAATGGTCTCGCCCTTCGGCTTCTCGTTGTCGAGCTTTTTCCACGGGGCGTGGTCCGATGACAGCCACTTGTTCGGATCGCCCTTCGGGTTCAGCTTCGGCGCGCATTGCGCCATGCCGGCACGCTGCAGGCGGGCCATCACCTGGTCCATTTCCTCGGCCAGGTTGTCCATGGCAGCCTGGGGCGTCTTCTCGCCCGTGACGGCCGTGGCCACGTTCTTCCACCAGAGCTGGGCCAGCTTGGGGTAGTCAGGCACGTTGTTGCCGGTAGGCGTCCACGCCACGCGGGCCGGGCTGCGGTAGAACTCCACCAGCCCGCCGTACTTGGCCGCGTTCTTGGTCAGGTAGTCGTGGTTGATGTCGCTGTCGCGGATGAAGGTCAGCCCGGTCAGGGATTTCTTCAGCGAGACGGTCTTCGACGTCACGAACTGGGCGTAGAGCCAGGCACCGGCCAGGCGGTTGGGGTCGGTGTTCTTGAAGAACGTCCACGAGCCCACGTCCTGGTAGCCGTTCTGCATGCCCTGCTTCCAGTACGGGCCGTACGGCGACGGGGCCATGCGCCACTTCGGCGAGCCGTCGGCGTTGACCACCGGGAGGCCCTTCTTGGTCATGTCGGCCGTGAATGCCGTGTACCAGAAGATCTGCTGCGCCACCTGGCCCTGCGCGGGCACCGGACCGGCTTCGGAGAACGTCATGCCCATGGCCTGCGGCGGGGCATACTTCTTCATCCAGTCGATGTACTTGGTCAGCGCGTAGACCGCCGCGGGGCTGTTGGTGGCGCCACCGCGCGACACCGAGGCGCCCACCGGCGTGCATTTGTCGTCGGCCACGCGGATGCCCCACTCGTCCACCGGCATGCCGTTCGGCAGGCCCTTGTCGGCGGCGCCGGCCATCGACAGCCAGGCATCGGTGAAGCGCCAACCCAGCGACGGGTCCTTCTTGCCGTAATCCATGTGGCCGAAGACCTTCTTGCCGTCGAGCTCCTTGACGTCGTTGGTGAAGAAGTTGGCAATGTCCTCGTAGGCCGACCAGTTCGTGGGCACGCCCAGGTCGTAGCCGTACTTGGCCTTGAACTTGTCCTGCAGGTCCTTGCGCGCAAACCAGTCGGCGCGGAACCAGTACAGGTTGGCGAACTGCTGGTCGGGCAACTGGTAGAGCTTGCCGTCCGACGCCGTGGTGAACTTGGTGCCGATGAAGTCCTTGACGTCGAGGCCCGGGTTCGTGAACTCCTTGCCGGCACCGTTCATGTAGTCGGTCAGCGGCAGGATGGCGCCATAGCGGTAGTGGGTGCCGATCAGGTCGGAATCCGAGATCCAGCCGTCGTAGATCGACTTGCCCGACTGCATCGACGTCTGGAGCTTCTCCACCACGTCGCCTTCCTGGATCAGGTCGTGGTTGACCTTGATGCCGGTGATTTCCTCGAAGGCGCGGGCCAGCGTCTTCGACTCGTACTCGTGGGTGGTGATCGTCTCCGAGACCACGTTGATCTGCGTCACGCCCTTGGCCTTGAGCTTGGCGGCCGCCTCGATGAACCACTTCATCTCGGCCTGCTGCTTGTCCTTGGCCAGCGACGAGGGCTGGAACTCGTTGTCGATCCACTTCTTCGCCGCGGCCTCGTCAGCCCACGCCGCGTGCCCGCAGGCCAGCGCCGCCGCAAAGGCCAGGGCCGACATCCCCAACTTCACGTGCTTCTTCATCTGTGTCTCCTCAGCAACCCCTCCCCGGATCTGGTTCTGGGTTGCGGCCCCGGGGAGGGGACAAAGATCTCGCAGCCCATGACAGCGAATCTCGTACCTTTACTATCCCTTGCGCATCACCAGCAGCAGCACCAGCGCCGATATCGCGGCGCTGATCCAGACCGACGGCGCCTCGGCCAGCCCGAACCAGCCCTGCATCTTCTCGCCCAGCCCCACCCAGGCCAGGTTGATCCAGGCCGCCGCCATCAGGCCGATGAACAGGCGGTCGCCGCGCGTGGTGGAGATCGGCAGGAAGCCCTTGCGCTCCACCGTGGGCGAGCGCACCTCCCAGACCGTCATGCCAACCAGCATCAGCACCACCAGCGCGAAGAACACGGCCACCGGCGTGGTCCATACCATCCAGCTAAGCATCGTAGTTTCCTTAGATCTCTGTTACACCCGGCCCATCGCAAACCCCTTGGCGATGTAGTGGCGCACGAACCAGATCACGATGGCGCCCGGCACGATGGTCAGCACGCCGGCTGCGGCCAGCACGCCCCAGTCCATGCCCGAGGCGGAGACTGTGCGCGTCATCGTCGCCACGATCGGCTTGGCATTGACCGAGGTCAGCGTGCGCGCCAGCAGCAGTTCCACCCAGCTGAACATGAAGCAGAAGAACGCCGCCACGCCCACGCCGGCCTTGATCAGCGGCAGGAAGATGGTCAGGAAGAAGCGCGGGAACGAATAGCCGTCGACGTAGGCCGTCTCGTCGATCTCGCGCGGCACGCCCGACATGAAGCCCTCCAGGATCCACACCGCCAGCGGCACGTTGAACACCAGATGGGCCAGCGCCACGCCCAGATGGGTATCCATCAGCCCGAGCGTCGTATAAAGCTGAAAAAACGGCAGCAGGAACACCGCCGGCGGGGTCATGCGGTTGGTCAGCAGCCAGAAGAAGACGTGCTTGTCGCCGATGAACCGGTAGCGCGAGAACGCGTAGGCGGCCGGCAGCGCCACGCCGATCGAGATCACCGTATTCAGCGCCACGTAGATCATCGAGTTGATGTAGCCCGAGTACCAGGAGGCGTCCGTGAAGATCGTCCGGTAGTGCTCCAGCGTGAACGCGGCCGGCCAGAGCGACAGCGAGGACACGATCTCCTCGTTCGTCTTGAACGACATGTTCAGCATCCAGTAGATCGGCACGATGGCGAACAGCAGGTACACGGTCAGGAACACCGGACGCCACCAGCCCGGGCGCTGGCCCGGCAGCTTGCGCTCAGCCATGGGGAACCTCCTCGACACCGGCCGCGCCGGAGGTGCCGGCGCGCTGCATCCAGTTATAGAGCACAAAGCACGTCAGCAGGATGATCAGGAAATAGACGATCGAGAACGCCGCGGCCGGACCCAGGTCGAACTGCCCCACCGCCTTCTGGGTCAGATACTGCGACAGGAACGTGGTGGCGTTGCCCGGACCGCCGCCGGTCAGCACGAACGGCTCGGTATAGATCATGAAGCTGTCCATGAAACGCAGCAGCACCGCAATCATCAGCACGCCGCGCAGCTTGGGCAACTGGATGAAGCGAAATACCGCGAAGCGCGACGCGCCATCGATCTGGGCCGCCTGATAGTAGGCATCCGGAATCG
The DNA here is from genome assembly GCF_004217045.1 of Cupriavidus agavae. Classification (GTDB taxonomy): domain Bacteria; phylum Pseudomonadota; class Gammaproteobacteria; order Burkholderiales; family Burkholderiaceae; genus Cupriavidus; species Cupriavidus agavae. The sequence goes on along the minus strand of NZ_SGXM01000001.1, from coordinate 752,457 downwards.
CACGCAGCCCTGCGTAACAGAGCAGCGCCACCAGCGGCGTCCAGTGCCAGACATCCATCACGAGCACCGTCACCCAGGCATCCACCGCGCTGCCGGTGTAGTTGTAGTCGAAGCCCATGCCGTCGAGTGCGGCACCCAGCAGGCCGATATCGGTGCGCCCGAAGATCTGCCAGATCGTGCCCACCACATTCCACGGAATCAGCAGCGACAGCGCGATGACCACCAGCGCCGCCGAGGCCTGCCAGCCGCGCGCCGGCATGGCCAGCGCCAGCAGGATGCCGAGCGGAATTTCCACACACAGCACGGCCAGCGAGAAGCCAAGCTGGCGCAGCAGTGCATCGTGCAGCTCGGCATCGCGCAGCACCGTGGCGAACCACTCGGTGCCCACGAACACGCGCCGCTCGGGCGAGATGATGTCCTGCACCGAGTAATTGACGATCGTCATCAGCGGCAGGATGGCCGAGAACGCCACGCAGATCACCACGGGCAACACCAGCAGCCAGGCCTTCTGGTTCACGGGCTTCATGGCACCAGTTCCTCATTGATATAGAAGCAGGTATGGCGGTTGAATGCGGTCAGCCAGGCGGTGTCGCCGGTCCGCAGCGCGGCGGCTTCGGTGCCGAGCCGGGCGCGCAGCATCGCTGTTTCGCCATTTGCGACGGTCGCCGTCACCAGCCAGTAGGTACCGATGTCCTGCGCGCGTTCCACGCGTACCGGCAGCGCCTGCGGATCGTTCTCCGGCGCCAGCTGCAGATACTCGGGCCGCACGCCGATCTTGAAATCTCCCGCCGCCTGCAGCGCAGCCAGCGTCTGGGGTGGCAGTTCGGGCAGGTAGCGCCGCCCCGCCACCTCGATGGCGCCGTCGCGCCAGTGGCCCGGCAGGAAGTTCATGCCCGGCGAGCCGATGAAATGGCCCACGAAGGTATGCGCCGGCCGCTCGAACAGCGCGTCGGCCGAGCCCACCTGCACCGCCTTGCCGCGCGACATCACCACCACCTGCTCGGCAAAGGTCAGCGCCTCGGTCTGGTCGTGCGTCACGTAGATCAGCGTGAGGCGGAACTCGTGGTGGATCTCCTTGAGCTTGCGCCGCAGTTGCCACTTCAGGTGCGGGTCGATCACGGTCAGCGGCTCGTCGAACAGGATCGCCGAGACATCCTGCCGCACCAGCCCCCGGCCCAGCGAGATCTTCTGCTTGGCGTCGGCGGCCAGCCCGCTCGCCCGGCGGTCCAGCGACGCGGAGAGGTCGAGCATTTCCGCCACGCGGCCCACGCGCTCGCGAACCTTGTCGGCCGGCACGCCCCGGTTACGTAGCGGAAACGCCAGGTTCTCGCCGACGGTCATCGTGTCGTAGATCACCGGGAACTGGAACACCTGGGCGATGTTGCGCTCCTGAGGTGATGCTTTAGTCACATCAACACCATCGAAACGGATCGTGCCCTGCGAGGGCCGCAGCAGCCCCGAGATGCAGTTCAGCAGCGTGGTCTTGCCGCAGCCGGACGGCCCCAGCAGCGCGTAGGCCCCGCCATCCTCGAACGTGAAGTTGAGCGGCAGCAGTGCGTAATCCTCGTCGCGCTGGGGGTTGGGCCCGTAGGCATGGGCGAGGTCGAGATCGATGCGCGCCATGTCAGGCTCCCGACCCGGTGGCCGGCGTGGCCCCCACATCGGCCACCACATCGACCAGCGCGCCCGGCCGGCGCGGCGCATGGATGCGGTCGCCGGCCGCGTCGAACAGGTAGAGCTGTCCCGGTTCCAGATGGAGTGCCAGCGGCGCGCCAAGCCGCAGGTCGAGCACGCCGGCAAACTGGGCCACGAGATTGCCGGCCGGCGTATCGGCGTGGACGAAGGTATCGGAGCCCGACAACTCGGCCAGCGCCACCTTGCCGGGCACCTCGATACTGCCGGGCGCGGGGCGCAGGCGCAGGGCCGCGGCGCGCACGCCGACCGTCACCGCGCCGTCCGGCGCCTGCACGTCGGGCAGCGGCACCACGATATTGCCGGGCAGCGTGACGCGGCCGGCGGCCAGCCGGCCTTCGATCAGGTTCATCGGGGGATCACTGAAGGCCCGCGCCACGCGCAGCGAGGCCGGATAGTGGAAGACTTCGGGCGTGGGCCCGTACTGGAGCAGTTCGCCGGCATCGAGCACCGCCGTATGGCCGCCAAGCAGCAGCGCCTCGGCCGGCTCGGTGGTGGCGTAGATCACGGTGGCATCGCCCTGCGCGAACAGGTGGGTCAGTTCCTCGCGCAATTCCTCGCGCAGCTTGTAGTCGAGGTTGACCAGCGGTTCGTCCAGCAGCATCAGCGGCGCGTTCTTGGCCAGGGCACGGGCCAGCGCCACGCGCTGCTGCTGCCCGCCGGACAGTTCCGAGGGGTAGCGGTCGAGCAGGTGTTCGATATGGAGCCGCCCCGCCAGCGCGCGCACGCGGGCGGCGATTTCGTCCCGGCTGTCGCGCCGCAGCCGCAGCGGCGACGCGATATTGTCGAAAACGGTCAGGGAGGGATAGTTGATGAACTGCTGGTACACCATCGACACGTTGCGCTCGCGCACCGGCACGCCGGTCACGTCGATGCCGTCGACGAGCACCCGGCCCGCCGTGGGACGGTCGAGCCCGGCCATGACCCGCATCAGCGAGGTCTTGCCCGCCTGGGTCGTGCCCAGCAGGATGGTGACGGCGCCCGGCACGGGGGCCAGCGTCATCGGGTAAAGATAGGCTTGCGAACCCACTTGCTGCGCAATGCCGTCCAGGCTGAGCTGCATCCGGTCTCCATGTTCCTGTGCTTGTTCAGCCACATACGGAAACGCGGCCAAAGCGCACTTTTTCGTCTACCCCGCTCGTTTTAGCGCAAAAACGAACGTAAAACAATACTGCGGTGCATCATTTGTTTTCGTTTCTGTTTGAACTAGAATGCCCGGCATGACGCTCAATCCACGCCAGACCGCCCTGCTGGAGGAAGTCCGCAGCCAGGGCTTTGCCTCGATCGACGAGCTTGCCCGCAAGTTCGGCGTGACGCTGCAGACCGTGCGGCGCGACGTCAACCTGCTGGCGGAAAACGGCATGCTGGCCCGCTTTCACGGCGGGGTGCGAATGGATGGCTCGACCACCGAGAACCTGGCCTATCCGCAGCGCCAGGTGCTCAACGCCGAGGGCAAGGTGCGCATCGCCCGCGCCGTGGCCGCGGCGGTGCCGGAAGGCTGTTCGCTGATCCTGAACATCGGGACGACCGTGGAGGAGGTAGCGCGTGCGCTGATCCACCATCGCGGGCTGCGCGTGATCACGAACAACCTGCACGTGGCCAATATCCTGGCCGACAACCCCGATTGCGAGGTCATCGTGGCCGGCGGGGTGTTGCGCTCGCGCGACCGGGGCATCATCGGCGAGGCCACGGTCGAGTTCATCCGGCAATTCAAGGTGGATATCGGGCTGATCGGCATCTCGGGCATCGAGGCCGACGGGACGCTGCGCGACTACGACTTCCGCGAGGTCAAGGTGGCGCGCGCCATCATGGAGCATTCGCGCGAGATCTGGCTGGCGGCAGACGCCAGCAAGTTCGGCCGCCAGGCCATGGTGGAACTGGCGCCCGTTTCCAGCATCGACCGCCTGTTCACGGACGAACCGCTACGCGCGCCGTTCGACGCGATGCTGGCGGACAGCGGAGTGGAATGTGTGGTGGCGGGGGAGTGAGATCGTCCTTCTTTTTCTGCGCCCCTCTCCCGCCTGCGGGAGAGGGGAGAAAACCCTGGCTTACTTGAACACCACCGTCTTATGCCCGTTGAGCAAAATCCGGTGTTCCGCATGCCACTTGACCGCGCGGGCCAGGGCCACGCACTCCACGTCGCGGCCCACGGCGGTCAGTTGCTCGGGGTCCATGCTGTGATCCACGCGCTCGATTTCCTGCTCGATGATCGGGCCTTCGTCGAGGTCGGCGGTCACATAGTGGGCCGTGGCGCCGATCAGCTTCACGCCGCGGTCATGGGCCTGGTAGTACGGCTTGGCGCCCTTGAAGCTCGGCAGGAACGAGTGGTGGATATTGATGGCGCGGCCTTCGAGCTTGCGGCACAGGTCGTCGGACAGCACCTGCATATAGCGCGCCAGCACCACGAGGTCGATGTTCTGCTCGCGCACCACGTCGAAGACACGCGCTTCCTGCGCGGCCTTCTGCTCGGCCGAGGCGTTCATCAGCGGCAGGTGGAAGAACGGCACGTCGTACGAGGCGGCCAACTGGTAGAAATCGCGGTGGTTCGAGACGATGGCCGCGATTTCCACGGGCAGGCCGCCGGCCTTGGCGCGGAACAGCAGGTCGTTCAGGCAATGGCCGATCTTCGACACCATGATCATGACGCGCGGCTTGACCGTGGCGTCGAACACGTCCCACTGCATGCCGAACTGCTCGCCCACCGGGGCGAACGCCGCGCGCAGTTCGCTCAGGCCCGGGCCGCCGGCCGCGGCCGTGAAATGCACGCGCATGAAGAAGCGGCCCGTGAAGGCATCGCCGTACTGGTCGGAATCGACGATATTGCAGCCATTCTGGAACAGCAGGCCCGAAACGGCATGCACGATGCCCGGCTGGTCAGGGCAGGAAAGGGTCAGGATAAATCCGGTGGCGCTCATCTTGGGGCAATCAGGGTTATGCAGGCCAGGACCGCAAGGCTTGGGAATCAGGGCTGGACATCCGCCCAGCCGCGCCGGCGGAGGGCATCCAGCGTCACCAGCGTGGCGTCGACGGTCATGGCGCGGGCCGCCATGATATCAAGCAATGCGGCCGGGCCGGTATGGCGGTGCTCGGCCACCTCGCCGTCGCGGTTGTGGGGCACGAAGTCCGCCGGCAGCAGCAGGTCGTACGCGTACACCCGCTCCCACTGGACGCCTTCGGGGATTTCGCGCAGCACGTCGATCACGCCGTGGGCCTCGGCCCGGGCCGCCAGCGCGGGCGGGATGCCCGATTCCTCGTCGCATTCGCGTACCAGCGTCTCCAGCGGATCGCTGCCGGCCGGCACCCCGCCGGCCACGAGGTTGTCCCACATGCCGGGGTCCACGGCCTTGGCCGGGCTGCGGCGCGAAATCCACAGCGCGGGCGTGGCGCCCTCGACGATGCCGTTCATGTGCGAGGCGAACGTCAGCAGCCCCAGAAAGCGCGCCGCCGCCCGCTCGATGACGCCGTACGGCAGCGCGTCGAGCGCCGGGGTCACGGCGAACAGTTCGTCCCGCCAGCCGCGCACGTGGCCCATGTCGGCCAGTTGCCGGGCCAGCCCGGCCAGGGCCACGTTGCGTGCCGGCGTATCGGCGCAGCCAGGCAGCAGCGCCACGGCGCCCTGCCCTTGCGGCCCGACCATGCCGCCCATGCCGGCAAGAATTGCCGCATGCCGGCGCGGCAGCCAGCCCACCTGGGCGCCCTCCACGGTCAGCCGCAGGTGGGCGGCGGGGTCGAAGGGGCTGCGCGCGGCAATGCCGGCAAGGATCTTGCTGGTTCGGGAGGTTCGGGAATCAGATTCGGACATCGCCACTCAAATCAACCATTGCGGATGGATCGCATGACATCGACACACGCCTCGCAGCCGCGCTACGTGCTGGCCCTGGACCAGGGCACCAGCAGTTCGCGCGCCATCCTGTTCGATCACGCCGGCAATGTGGTGCGGATCGCCCAGCGCGAATTCCGGCAATATTATCCGCATCCCGGCCACGTCGAGCACGATCCTTACGAAATCTGGCAGTCCCAGCTGGCCGTGGCCCACGAGGTACTGGCCGACGCCAAGGTCAGCGCCTCGCAACTGGCCGGCATCGGCATCACGAACCAGCGTGAAACCACGGTGCTCTGGGACCGCAAGACCGGCGAACCGGTGGGCCGCGCGCTGGTCTGGCAGGACCGCCGCACCGCGCCGATGTGCGAGGACCTGCAGGCCGCCGGCCATGGCGACACCTTCCAGCAGAAGACCGGCCTGATCATCGACGCCTATTTCTCCGGCACCAAGCTGCGCTGGATGCTGGACCACTACGATGGCGCCCGGGCCCGCGCCGAACGCGGCGAACTGGCGTTCGGCACTGTGGACAGCTGGCTGATCTGGCAACTGACCGATGGCGCGCGGCATGTGACCGATGTCTCCAACGCCTCGCGCACGCTGCTGTTCAATATCCACGACTTCCGCTGGGACGACGAACTGCTCGGCATCCTCGGCATCCCCCGCAGCCTGCTGCCCGAGGTGGCGCCCTCCAGCGGCGAAGTGGCGCGCACCGCCACGCGGCTGTTTGGCGTGGCCGTGCCGATTGCCGGCATCGCCGGAGACCAGCAGGCCGCCACGTTCGGACAAGCCTGCCTGCACCCCGGCATGGCCAAGAACACCTACGGCACCGGCTGCTTCATCCTGATGAATACGGGCAACAGCCCGGTGACGTCGCAGAACCGGCTGATCACCACCATCGGCTGGCAGATCGGCCCGGACACCCAGTATTGCCTCGAAGGCGGCGTGTTCATGGGCGGCGCCACGATCCAGTGGCTGCGCGACGGGCTCAAGCTGATCCACAGCGCGCCCGAAGTCGATCCGCTGGCGCGCCAGTGCGCGGACACCGGCGGCGTGGTGCTGGTGCCCGCCTTCGCCGGGCTCGGCGCGCCGCACTGGGACCCGTTCGCACGCGGCACGCTGGTCGGCATCACGCGGGGCACGGGCGGGCCGCATATCGCCCGCGCCGCGCTGGAATCGATCGCGCTGCAGAGCGTGGACGTGCTCGACGCCATGCAGAAGGACGCCGGCATCTCGCTGGCCGAGCTGCGCGTGGACGGCGGCGCCTCGCGCAGCGACCTGCTGATGCAGATGCAGGCCGACCTGCTCGGCACCGTGGTGGTTCGTCCGCGCGTCACCGAGACCACCGCGCTGGGCGCCGCCTACCTGGCGGGCCTGGCCACCGGCTACTGGACCAGCGCCGGGGAGATCACCCACCAGTGGCAGGTGGAGCAGCGCTTCGAGCCGAAGTTGTCGGCAGACGAACGCAGCCACCGCATCGCGCGCTGGCATCGCGCCGTGGATCGCGCCCGTGACTGGGCGCGCGACGACGATTCCACCGCACATTAAACAGACAAGCCTCATGCCAATCAACGTACCTCCGGTCCAGCCGCCCTCGCGCGGCGAACTGCTCAACACGCTGTCGCGCGAGGCGCGCTGGGATGTGATCGTCATCGGCGGCGGCGCCACGGGCCTGGGCACCGCGCTGGACGCCGCGGCGCGCGGCTACCGCACCCTGCTGCTCGAAGCGGCGGACTTTGCCAAGGGCACATCGAGCAAGGCCACCAAGCTCGTGCACGGCGGCGTGCGCTACCTGGCCCAGGGCAACATCGGCCTGGTGCGCGAGGCGCTGCACGAACGCGGCCTGCTGGCCCGCAACGCGCCGCACGTGGTCTGGCCGCTGGGCTTCGTGGTGCCGGCCTACCAGATGTTCGACCAGCCGTTCTACGGGATCGGCCTCAAGGTCTACGACATGCTGGCCGGCGGGCTGAACCTTTCCGGCAGCCGCTGGCTGAACCACCGCGAGACGCTCGAAGCCGCCCCCACGCTGGCCGAGCACGTGGGCGGACGGCCGCTGCGCGGCGGCAATCTCTATTTCGACGGCCAGTTCGATGACGCGCGGCTGGCCATGGCGCTGATGCGCACGCTGTTCGACGTGGGCGGCACGGCGGTCAACTACGTGCGGGTGACCGGGCTGACGCAGTCGAACGGCGTGGTCACGGGCGTCACGGCGCAGGACGCGCTGGGCGATGCCACCTTCACGCTGCGCGCCGACTGCGTGATCAACGCCACCGGTGTCTGGGTGGACGCGGTGCGCCAGATGGAAGACAGCCAGGCCCGCACGATGGTGGCGCCAAGCCAGGGCGTGCACCTGACGATTCCGCGCAGCTTCCTGCCCGGCGACCGCGCCATCCTGATCCCGAAGACCGACGACGGCCGGGTGCTGTTCCTGGTGCCCTGGAACGGCCATGTGATCGTGGGCACCACCGACACCCCGCGCAAGGACCTGCCGCTGGAGCCGCGCGCGGCCAGCGACGATATCGACTTCATCCTGGAAACCGCCGCCCGCTACCTGGCGCGCGATCCGTCCCGCGCCGACGTGACCAGCGTCTGGGCCGGGCTGCGGCCGCTGGTCAAGGCCACGGGCGAGGCATCCACCGCGTCGCTGTCGCGCGAGCACACGATCCTGGTCTCCAAGGCCGGCCTGATCACCGTGACGGGCGGCAAGTGGACCACCTACCGCAAGATGGCCGAGGACGTGATGGACACGGCCATCCAGCGCCAGCTGGTGCGCGCCGCGCCGTGCCGGACGGCCGACCTGCCGCTGCACGGCGCCGCCGGGGTGCCCGAGAACCTGCCGCCGGCCCGGTCCGGCTCGCCCGACCGCTATTACGGCGCCGACCTGCCACTGGTGCAGGCGCTGCCGGGGGCTGACGCCGTGATCGTGCCGGCCTCGGGGCTGACCGAGGCCCATGTGCGCTTCGCCGCCCGCCACGAACTGGCGCGCCGGGTCGAGGACGTGCTGGGCCGCCGCAACCGGGCGCTGTTCCTCGACGCCCGGGCCGCGCTGGCCGGCGCGCCGCGCGTGGCCGAGATCCTGGCCGAGGAACTGGGGCACGATGCTGCCTGGCAGGCCCGCGAACGCGAGGATTTTGGCACGCTGGCCAGGGGTTACATGCTTGATTGAGCGTCGCGCGTGCCGCGGTCACCCCCCCGGGGCGGGACTTCGGCGATAATGCCGGCTGTTGCATCACGGAGAACACCATGGACGAGATTGACGATCTGTCCGATCTGCCGATGCCCCGCTTCGTCTGGGGCTTCGCCGTCGTCACCGACAAGAGCGGCAATGTGTCGCACGACGAATTCGAGTATCTGACCCACACGCGCAGCCCGCGCTTCACGTGCCGCGTGGTGGAACTCGAGGACATGCCCGCCGACGGCGACGATACGGACATCGACGGACGCATCGTGCACTACGACGATCCCGACCGCCTGTTCTACATCACCGACGCGGGCCTGGCGCTGGTCAATTTCCAGCTATTCGACAAGCTGCCGGAAAAAGGCAAGCTCAAGAATGTCTGCGACGAGGCCATTGCCAACTGGCTGCTGCGCCGCGCCTTCCTCGACGACGAGGAAGACGAGGACTGAGCGCCTGCGCGCCTGCGCCATCGGCTGGCACGAGAAACGCACCCCGCGGGGTGCGTTTTTTCATGCCTTGGCGGCGGGCTCCGCCACCTCGATCAGGCCGGACGCCACGCGCTCGATCTCGCAGTAGACCGGCAGCGCGTCCATCGGGCCGGTGCAACCGACGCCCGAAGCCTGGCCGGCGGCGGCGCCGGGCGGCAGGAACACGAACGCCATGCCGGGCTGGAAGCCGGGATGGCGCCGCAGGCTGTCGTTGAGGATGTCCAGGTATTGCGTACGCGAGAAGACCTGCTTTGCCATGAAGGTGTCTCCGGAAGGGATCGGCTGAAGTGGGTGGCTGGAGCGGCGGGGCCCGGAAATCCTAGCATGGCGGCAGGCGCCCTTGTCACCGCAAACGCGCGATCGCCATGTTCAGCCCGGCTCAGCCCAGGTTCAGCCCGGCGCACTAGGGCATCTGGACCACTGCGGGCGTAGCGGTTTGTGGCTACAGTTTCTGCAGATCAAGCCGACACTCCAATGGAGTCATCCACCCGCCCCGTCCGCCGGACTCCCCCAATCCACGCCCGCCGCCCAATTGCCGCGTCCTGCGTTTCGCCTATCCTCTCTCGCGTGCCGCCTTGCGCGCCCGGCCCTGCCGACGCTGCTGGCGCTGCTGGCGGCGTGGCCGGGCTACGCGGCCGCCTCCACGGCGGGAGCCGGCGCTCCCGCCACCGCGCAGCCGGCCCCGCCCTCGCGCCCCGAAGCCGTGGCCCGCGTGGTCATGAGCCTGCTGAGCTATGCGCGCTGGCCCGAGGAGCGGGAGTCGGTACGGCTGTGCGTGGACAGCGGGGCCCGCTACGCCGGCAAGCTGCTGGAAGGCGGCACGCTGTCGACGGGCCGGCTGGTGGAGGCGCGCCGCGTGGACATGCTGGCCGACCCGCTGGCCGGCGCGTGCGACGCACTCTACATCGGCACGATGGACGAGGCCCGGCGCCGCAGGCTGACCGCCACCTACGTGGGCAAGCCGGTGCTGGTCATCGCGGAAGAAGATTTCGAGTGTGAAGGCGGAAGCATGTTCTGCCTGAGCATCCGCGAGAACCAGGTGTCGTTCCGGATCAACCTCGACGCCATCGCCCGCAGCGGCATTCACGTGCACCCGGGCGTGCTGCAACTGGGACGCCGCAAGGCGCCGGCGCCATGAACCTGCCCGGCCGCCGCCCCTCCGCCACGCCCGCACCCGTCCGGCCCACGCTGTACGGCACACTGCGGCGCATCCACCTGAGCGTGGCGCTGATTGCCGTGCTGACCGCCGGGATCTCGCTGACGTTCTTCGGCCTGACCGCGCTGCGGGCCCACGCCGACCACAACCTGCGGCTCGTGGCGCGCTCCATCGCCTACACGGTCGAGGCGCCAGTCGTCTTCGGCGACCAGGCGGCCGCGGCCGACGCGCTTTCGGCCATTGCCGCCGCCGAGGACCTGGCCACCGTGACCGTCTACGACCGCGACCGGCAGTTGCTGGCCTCGTGGCAGCGCCCCGGCCAGGAGCGCTTTCCGGCGCTGCGCCGCATCGCGGGCAGGCTGCTGACCTCCGGCCCGGCCGAGCAGCCGATCGTCCACGAGGCGCAGCAGGTGGGCAGCGTGCAGGTGTCGGGAGACCCTGTCGCGCTGCTGCACTTCCTGCTGCAGGGCACGCTGGGGCTGATCGCCTGCCTGTTGCTGACGGCGGTCGGCGCGCACTACATGTCGAGCCGGATGCTCGGCGACATCGTCGATCCGCTGCGCAACCTGATGCGGGTGGCCCACGCGGTGCGCTCCGAGCGCGCGTTCGGCCAGCGCATGCCGCCAGCCCGGATCGAAGAGCTGAACGCGCTGTCCGAGGACTTCAACGTGCTGCTCGACGAACTGGAAGCATGGCAGAAGCAGCTGCAGCGCGAGAACCGTTCGCTGGCGCACCGCGCCACGCACGACAGCCTGACAGGATTGCTCAACCGTGCCGCATTCACCGAAGCGCTCGACCTGGCGCTGCGCAACGCGGCCGCCCGCAACCACTACGCCGCCGTGCTCTATCTCGACAGTGACGACTTCAAGGGGATCAACGACCGCCACGGCCACGCGGCGGGCGATCGGGTGCTGGTTGGCATCGCCGACCGCATCCGGGGCTGCCTGCGCGAATCGGACACCGTGGCCCGCCTGGGCGGCGACGAATTTGCCGTGCTGATCGACACACTGCGCCAGCCCGAGGACGCGGTGCGCGCCGCCGAGGCCATCCTCGACGCCATGGCCGCGCCGATCGCCCTGCCCGATGGCGGCACCGTGGTGGCGCCGCTCAGCATCGGCCTGGCCGTCTTCCCGGTCCACGCCCGCAACGGCGCGGCGCTGCTGCATGCCGCCGACGCGGCCATGTACGGCGCCAAGCGGCACTCGGGCGCCACCTGGCACAGCGCCGAAGCGGCGCCGCCGGAACGCCAGGCCTGACCGCCATGCCGCCGCTCTCGCGCCGCGCCCTGCTGTGCCATGCCCTGCTGGCTCCCACGCTGGCCGCCGCCGCGCTGCTGGCGGGCTGTGCGACGCCCGAACCCCCACGCGGGCTGACGCCAGCCCAGGTGGCCGCGCTGCAGAGCCAGGGGTTCGAGCGCACCGACAACGGCTGGGAACTGGGCCTGCCGGACAAGGTGCTGTTCAGCTTCGACGAGGATGTGATCACGCCCGAGCGCCAGCTTGCGGTGGTGCGCATTGGCCGGGTGCTGCGTGACGCCGGCATCGACCGCCTGCGCATCGACGGCCACACCGACAACGCCGGCAGCGCGGAGTACAACCAGCAGCTGTCGGTGCGCCGCGCCGAAGCGGTGGCCCGCGTGATGGGCGCCTGCGGCTTTGTGCGCGAGCACCTCGAAGTGCGTGGACTGGGCAAGACCCGACCCATCGCCGACAACGGCACCGCCGCCGGCCGCGCCGAGAACCGCCGCGTGGCGATCATCGTGACGGTCGACTGAGCCGGCCTTTTGCCCGAACCTGAGTAAAACCTCTAGATCGCGCCTGCACCGGCGCCGCCCGGCGCCTTGCCGCGTATTTAAAGGGCCGCATGCCGGTACACCCCGGGAAGTGGGGTTGACCGCGCCCGCGTTGCCAGGAAAGCGCGGGCAAACCCTGCCTTCGGGCGTGCGGCCGGGGCCGTACACTCCGGGGGCGCGCGGTGGTACGACGATTCGAGGGAGATCGCCGGGAGCGCGCCACCCGTATTCCCCAAAATAAGAGAAAGTCTAGAAAGCATGCGTACCCAGGCGCTGGAACAGGCGATCGACGCCGTGGTCGCCGTCAACGCGCGCAACCAGGACCCCCTGTTGGCCGCCGCGTCAGAGGCGGTGGCGGCGCTGGCACGCGACCTTCCCACGCACCAGATCATGGCCGGCCTCTGCCGCCGCGTGGAGCGCATGTCGCCGGGCGCCGTGGCGGCCGTGATGCGCGTGGAGGACGGCCGGCTCAGGCTCGTGGCGATGCCGTCGGCGGACCCCGCCGCGCTCGCCCCGTTCCGCGATTTGCCGGTGGGGCTGCAGTCGGGCTCCTGTGGCGCCGCCGCCTTCCTGGGCCAACCCGTGGCGGTGGCCGATATCGCCCGCGATCCGCGCTGGGAACCGCTGCGCGACGCCGCACGCGCCGCCGGGCTGGCCGCCAGCTGGTCCACGCCGGTGCGCGCCGCCGATGGCCGCGTGCTCGGCACCTTCGCGCTGTGCTTTGCCGAGCCACGCCTGCCCGACGCCTTCCACGAGCACCTGGTGGCCATGGCCGCCGACCTTTGCGCGCTGGCGCTGGCGCGCGACCAGGCGCAGGACCGCATCCACCGGCTGGCCAGCTACGACGCGCTGACCGGCCTGCCCAACCGCCAGTTGCTGCTGGCCCGCACCGACGAGGCCGTGGCGCGCGCCAATGCCGCGCGGCAGCCGCTGGCGATGCTGTTCATCGATCTCAACGATTTCAAGCAGGTCAATGACGTGCAGGGCCACGGCGCGGGCGACCGCTTCCTGACTGAAGTGGCCGCGCGGCTCCAGCACGTGGCGCTGGCCTGCCACCCCGACGCCGTGACCGGCCGGCTCTCCGGCGACGAATTTGCCGTGCTGCTGCCGGACCATGCGCAGGAGGCCGCCATGGCCGCCGCACAGGCGCTGCTGGTGGCGCTCTCGGCGCCGGTCTCGCTGGCGCCGGGCCAGCGCCTGACGCCCACCGCCAGCATCGGCATCAGCGTGCTCGGCGAGCAGTTGCGCGACCGCGCCACGCTGCTGCACCACGCCGACCTGGCCGTCTACCAGGCCAAGCGGCGACGCCTGCGCGAGCGCGGCAACCAGGTCTGCGTCTACGATGCCACGCTGGCGCGCCGGCTCGGCGACCGCCGCGCGCTCGAACTCGAACTGCGCGACGCCATCGGCGACGGCGCGCTGCGCATGCACTACCAGCCGCAGGTCAACCTTGGTTCCGACACGCTGCACGCCGTGGAGGCGCTGGCCCGCTGGCCGCATCCGCGCCGCGGCGACGTGGCGCCATCGGTGTTCGTGCCGCTGGCCGAGGAATCGGGGCTGATCGTGGAACTGGGCTGCTGGGCCGTGCGCGAGGCGTGCGCGCAGCTGGCGCAATGGCGGCGCGACGGGGTGACCGTGCCGGCGATGTCGGTCAACCTCTCGCCGCTGTCGATCCGCGATCCGGGGCTGGCCGACGTGGTGGCGCAGGCATTGCAGGCCAACGACCTGCCGCCGGGCATGCTGACCATCGAGATTACCGAAGGGGTGTTCCTCGACCAGGCCTCGGAAGCCGAGAGCGCGCTGGCGACGATCGCCGCGCTGCGCCGCCTCGGCGTGCGGCTGTCGATCGACGATTTCGGCACGGGGTTTTCCAGCCTGAGCCGGCTGACGCGGCTGCCTGTGGAGGAGATCAAGCTCGACCGCAGCTTCCTGGTGGACCTTGAAACCAGCGAGGCCACGCGCACGCTGGTGGAAGCGGTGATCCGCATCGGCCGTGCGCGCAACCTGACCGTGGTGGCCGAGGGGGTGACCAGCGCGTTCCAGCGCCGCTTCCTGCTCGAACAGGGCTGCCATGTCGGGCAGGGCTTCCTGTTCTCGCAGCCGCTGCCGGCCGCCGGCATCGCGGGCTGGCGGCCGCAGCCGGCCTGGACCGGCCTGCCGCTCTGAGCGCGGCTCAGTTGCCGAACGGGTTCGGCACCGCACTGGGCGGATCGTCGCCGAGATCGAACTCGTCGCGCACATCGTCCACGACGGCCCGGATGGCCTGCTCGTAGCCGCGCGCATTGCCGAAGCGGCCCATGTCCCAGTTCCGCCCGCGGGCATCGCGGGGATGGGGCGTCGGGTCCGGCACGCGGACCCGCATCCCCTCGTCCGCGATCTCGTCGATCTGCTGGATGCGCCGGCTCACCTCTTCCTTGATGACACGCCGGCTGCGCTCGCGCTTGGCCATGGGCCGCCTCCCGTCGGTGGTTCGTCCGCGGCCATCGTAGCACGCAGGTCCGCCGGCGGGCGTCCCAGGTGCCTACAGCGCCGCCTTGGCCGCCTGGTAGGCGCCGTACAGCCGCTCGAACACCGGGCCCGGCTTGCCGCTGCCGATGGCCTTGCCGTCGATCGTCACCACCGGCAGCAGTTCCTTGCTGGCCGACGAGATGATCACCTCATCGGCGGCGAACACTTCGTCGCGCGTGATGCGGCGGGCCGTCAGCGAGATATCCATCGCCGCGCACAGTTCCTCCATCAGCCCGTAGCGGATGCCTTCGAGAATCAGGTTGTCCTTGGGCGGCGCGGCCATGCGTCCCTGGCTGACCACCCAGACGTTCGAGGCCGAAGCCTCGGTCAGGAAGCCGTCGCGGAACTGGATCGCCTCGGTCACGCCGGCCTCGGCAGCCACCTGGGCGGCCAGCACGTTGCCGAGCAGCGAGGTGGACTTGATCTGGCAATTCAGCCAGCGGCGGTCTTCCATCGTCACGCACGCCACGCCCTGCTGCACGGCGGCAGCCGGGGGCAGCGCCATCGGGTTGGTCATGATCAGCACTGTCGGGGTAATGTCCTTCGGGAAGGCGTGCATCCGCTTGGCCACGCCGCGCGTGACCTGGATGTAGATCATCTGGTCCGCCAGCCCGTTGGCGGCAATCACGCGGTCGATCTGCGCCAGCCATTCGGCTTCGGTATGGGGATTCGGGATGCCGATGCCGTCCAGGCTGCGGCCGAGCCGGGCCAGATGCTGGGCGCCGCGCAGCGCCTTGCCGTGATAGATCGGGATCACCTCGTAGATGCCGTCGCCGAAGATGAAGCCCCGGTCGAGCACCGGGATGCGGGCTTCGGAGATGGGCAGCAGGTCTGCGTTCAGGGAGACGACAGGCTCGGCGGGCGTGGTCACGGCGGTATCAGGCATGGCGGTGGCAGTGGGGAGGAATCGGAGGAAATGTCTCTGCAAGTTCGGATTCTTTCACACCCTGCGCGCCGCCATTATGCAAATCTTGCATGCGAAGTGTGTCGAATGTTCCGCACTTCTGTCATTTTTCAAATAGCCAATTCAATTATTTGAAAATGTACGGTGGTATGAATTGAATCTTTCTTAATTCACTGCCCATCGACCGGAAACCCTTGCTGCTGGCCGTTTTCCGCGTGCTATATTCGCCACGCAGTATCTTCGACACGCAGTCATTTGCTGCGCAATCTTCACAGGGCGCCATATGAGGGAACTCCTGTCAGGCCTGCGACACATCGGGCAATTCCGGCTCAGGCGGAATGCCCGGCCGGTCCTGCTGACGGCGCTTCTCCCCGCCCTGTTATGCCTGGCGGAATTGCCACGCGCGGCAGCCCAGCCGGCGCCTTCCCCGCCGGCGGCGCCCGCCGTTCCGGACGCCCCGGCCGCCGCTCCCGCTCCGGCCGCCCCGCCCGTGGGGCGCGCCCAGACCGTGACCTTCGCCCAGATGGGCGCCAACTACACGATCCCGCTGCGCGGCCTGGACCCGGACCGCACGGTCAATGTCGGTGTGCGGCTGGACGAGGTGGTGACGGCGGCGCGGCTCAAGCTGGTCTTCACCTACTCGCCGGCGCTGATCTTCCCGCTCTCGCACCTGAAGGTGCGGCTCAATGACGAGGTGGTGGCCACGCTGCCGCTCGACAAGGAACATGCCGGCCAGCAGGTCTCGCGCGAAATCGACCTGGACCCGCGCTTCTTCACCGACTTCAACCGCATCAACGTGCAGTTGATCGCGCACTACACGCTCGACCACTGCGAAGACCCCTACCATTCCACGCTCTGGACCGATATCAGCCCGACCAGCTCGCTGACGCTGACCAAGGCCGCCATCACGCTGCCGGACAGCCTGGCGCTGCTGCCGGCCCCGTTCTTCGACCGCCGCGACAACCGGCGCGTGACCGTGCCGTTCATGCTGCCCGCCAACGCCGATCCGCTCACGCTGCGGGCGGCCGGCGTGGTGGCGTCGTGGCTCGGCGGGCTGGCCAGCTACCGCGAACTGCGCTTTCCGGTGGCGAGCGGCGCGCCCGCCGACGCCCACGCCATCGCCCTGGTACTGCCCAACGCCCAGCCGGACGGCATCCGGATCGAGAAGATCGAAGGCCCCTCGGTCAGCGTGATGCCGAATCCGGCCAACCCGGCCCGCAAGCTGCTGGTGCTGGCCGGCCGCACGCCGCAGGAACTGGAGATTGCCGCCAACGCGGTGGTGCTCGGCAAGGCCGCCATGGCCGGTCCGCGCGCCGCCGTGCAGTCCGTGGACCTGGGCCGCCCACGCCGGCCGTACGACGCACCGGCCTGGGCGCCGGTGGACCGGCCGGTGCTGTTCAGGGAACTGGTCACCGATCCCCAGCAACTGCAGGTCTCGGGCGCCAACCCGGACGCCATCCGCGTGAACCTGAAGGTGCCGGCCGACCTGTTCGGCTGGAACGACCGTTCGGTGCCGCTGAGCATGAAGTACCGCTACACGGCCCCGTCCACGTACAACGATTCGGTGCTGAGCGTCGACGTCAACGACCAGCTCGTGCGCTCGTACCGGCTCAAGCCGCTGACCGTGCAGACCGACGAGAACGTGGTGGCCGTGCCGCTGCTGTCGGGCGGCAGCGCCACGGTCAGCAGCTCGATCCTGATTCCGGCGTTCCGCGTGGGCAGCAACAACCAGATGCAGTTCCGCTTCCATATCGATTCGCAGAAGACCGGGCTGTGCGCGTCGTCGGCCGCCAACGTGGCACGGGCGGCGGTGGACCCTGATTCGTCGATCGATTTCAGCGGCTTCCTGCACTACGCGGCGCTGCCTAACCTGGCGTTCTTCGCCAACAGCGGCTACCCGTTCACGCGCATGGCCGACCTGTCGGACACGGCGATCGTGATTCCCGACGCCCCGACCCCGGTCGACCAGGAGGCCCTGCTGACCGTGCTCGGCCACATGGGCAAGTGGACCGGCCTGCCGTCGCTGCGCGTGACCGTGGCGCCGGCCAGGTCGATCGATTCGGTCAAGGACCGCAACCTCGTGGTCATCGGCACCGGCAGCGCGGCGCAGGTGCTGCAGCGCTGGGGCAAGTCGCTGCCGCTGCTGATCGAGCAGGGCAAGACCGAGATCACGCTGCGCGACCAGCGCACGCACGCATGGTCGAACTGGCTCAGCGGCATCGACGAGGAAAATATCTCGCCGGCCGGCCGCGCGATCCTCAGCGCCGACGGGCCGATGGCCGCGCTGATCGGCTTCGAATCGCCGTACGGCGAGCGGCGCAGCGTGGTGGCGCTGACCGCGTCGAGCGACGAGCGCGTGCGCGACGTGCTCGACGTGCTCGAAGACCCGGGCAAGGTGTCGCAGATCCGTGGCGACCTGACCGTCATCCGCCAGCGCGAACTGGAAGGGCTGCGCCTGGGCGACACCTACTACGTCGGCAACCTGCCCTGGTATGCCCGGCTGTGGATGACGATGTCCGCGCACCCCGCGCTGCTGGCCATTGCCGGCATCGTGGCCGGGCTGCTGGTGGCGTTGACGCTGTTCTGGGCGCTGGGCCGGCTTGCGGCGCGGCGCAACGGGGGCTGACATGGCCACGCCCTGGCTGCGGCGCCTGGGCCGGTGGTGCCTGCTGGCGGGCGCGCTCGCCGGCGCGGTGCCGGCCGCCGCGGCCACCTGCCCCTGGCCGGACTGGGAGGCGTTCCGCCGCACCACGATCAGCCAGGACGGCCGCGTCATCGACGCCAGCACGCCGCAACAGGTCACCGTCTCCGAGGGGCAGGCCTATGGCCTGTTCTTCGCGCTGGCCGCCAACGACCGCGCCACGTTCGACCGGCTGCTGGCGTGGACCGAGAACAACCTCGCGCAAGGCGACCTTGCGGCGCACCTGCCTGCCTGGATCTGGGGCCGGCGCAGCGAGGGCGGGCAGGCCGGCACCTGGGGGGTGATCGACGCCAACCCGGCGTCCGATGCCGACCTGTGGATCGCCTACACGCTGCTCGAAGCGGGCCGGCTCTGGAACGAGCGCCGTTATACGGCGCTGGGCACGCTGGTGGCGCGGCGCGTGCTGCGCGAGGAAACCGCCGTGCTGCCGGGGCTGGGCCGCACGCTGCTGCCCGGACCGGTGGGCTTCCATCCCGAACCGGACCTCTGGCGGCTCAATCCCAGCTACGTGCCGCTGCCGGTGATGCGGCGCCTTGCCGCGGTACTGACCGAGGACAGCGGCTGGAAGGCGCTGGTCGACAGTTCGGCGCGGCTCATCGTCGATACCGCCCCGCAAGGCTTCTCGCCGGACTGGGCGGGCTACCGCAAGGGGCGCGGCTTCGTGGCCGACACGCAGAGCCGGGCCGATGGCTCCTACAACGCGATCCGGGTCTACCTGTGGGCCGGCATGATGGCGCCACGCGATCCGCTGCGCACCACGGTGCTGCAGGCGTTCCGCCCGATGGCCGACTACGTGGCCACGCGCGGCCACCCCCCCGAACACGTGGATACGCAAACCGGCACGTTCGGCCCGAACGCCGGCAACGGCGGCTTCTCGGCCGCGCTGGCGCCCTACCTGGCCGCGCTGGGCCAGGACGCAGCCGCCGCCGCGCAGGTCAGCCGCGCCCGCACGCTCGCGGCGCAGGCGCCGTTCGGCTACTACAGCCAGGTGCTGGCGCTGTTCGGACTCGGCCATCTGGCAGGACACTTCCGCTTCGAGGCGGACGGCACGCTGGTGCCGGCCTGGGAATCCACATGCCCCGCCACGCGCTAGCGCCCACGCTGGCGCTGCTGCTGGCCACGCCCGCCATGTCCGCCCCCGCCGCCAACCCCTCCGCCGCTGCCGCCCCGGCGCCGCAGGCCGCGCCCTCGGCCCAGATGGCGCAACTGCTCGCGGCCGCGCGGCTGTGGGAGGCCAGGAACCGCGCCGACATGGCACGCGGCATCCTGGAGAAGGCGCTGCTGATCGATCCGAACCAGCCCGAGGCGCTCAGGCTGATGGGGCTGATCGAGATCCGCTCGAACCGTCTTGCCGAGGCCGAGAAGCGCCTGAAGCAGTTGCAGGCCGCCGCGCCGGGCAGCGCCGCCGCGCTGGAACTCGACGACGCCTACCGCATCGCCACGCGCGACAAGCGCGAGATGGCCAATATCCGGCTGCTGTCGCGCAGCGGCAAGGACGAGGAGGCCGTGGCACGGCTGCGCAAGCTGTTCCCGCGCGGCGCACCCTCTGGCGATCTGGCGCGCGAGTACTACCGCATCCTGTCCGGCACGCCGGACGGACGTCCCGAGGCAATCGCCGAACTGCGCCGCCGCACCCGCGAGCATCCCGACGACATGGCCCTGCAACTGGCACTCGGCGACCTGCTGACCGACCGCGAGGGTACCCGCCAGGAAGGCATCGACATCCTCTACCGCGTCAGCCAGCGGCCCGACGGCGACCGGCGCGCCGCGCTCGACATCTGGCGCCGCACGCTGTACCGCGTGACCACGGACCCGGCCTACTACGTCTGGTTCGAGCGCTATATCAAGGAGGTGCCCGACGACAAGGCGGCGCAGGAGACGCTGGCCGCGCTCGGCAAGGTCGCCACGGCGGAGCAGAAGCAGACCAGGGACCCGGCCCGGCTGGCCCGGCAGCGCGGTCTGGCCCAGCTCGAACGCGGCAACACCCGCGACGCCGATATCGCGCTCCAGCGGGCCTACCAGAAGCGCCGCAACGACGCCGAGGTGGTGGGCGGGCTGGGGCTGGTGCGGCTGCGCGAGGGTCGCCACGACGAGGCGCGCGAACTATTCACGCGCGCCGAGCGGATCGATCCGTCCAGCAAATGGCGCAGCCTGATCGCCACGGCCACGTTCTGGGGCACGGTGGGCAAGGCGCGCGAGGCCAACGCGCAGGGCCGGCCCGCCGACGCCGAGACGCTGGCCCGCCAGGCGCTGGCCCAGCAGCCCGGCAACGAAAACGCGCAGGCGGTGCTCGCCGACGCGCTCGTGGCACAGAACAAGGATGCCGAGGCCGAGACGCTGCTGCGCCAGATGCTGGCGCGGCCCAAGCCAGACGTCGGCACGCTGCGCACGCTGGCCGAGCTGCTGCAGAAGCAGGGCCGCGACGACGAGGTGGGACCGCTGATCGCCAGCCAGGAGGCGCGCCTGCGGGGCTCGGACAGCGAACTGCGGGCGATGCGGGCGGATTTGCTGTCGGCGCGTGCGGACCGCCTGCTGGCCCTGCAGAAGCGCAGCCCGGCCATCCAGCATCTCGAAGATGCCATCCGCCTGCAGCCCGACGCGCCGTGGACTCGGTTCACGCTGGCGCGCGTCTACCGCGACCTGAACCTGCCTGCGCTGGGCCGCAGCGTCATCGACGACGGCCTGCGCGCCGCGCCCACCAGCGAGATGCGCTACGCGGCCGCGCTGTACCTGAACAGCGTCGACGATATCGACACCGCCGCCACGGTGCTGGCCGCCGTGCCGCCGGCCGGGCGTTCCGAAGGCATGCGCAACCTGGCCCACAACCTGGTGGCCCAGCAACTGCTGCGCGTTGCACGCCAGCGCGTGGCCGAGGGCCGCGATGCCGAGGCGCGCCACTTGCTGGACCAGGCCGCCGTGGAAGCGAAGGACGACGGCCACATGCTGGCGTCGATCGGCCGCGAGTGGATTGCGCTGGGCGAGACAGACAAGGGGCTCTCGCTCGTGCAGGACTGGCTGGCCGCGCATCCCGGCGATCCGCACATCGACATCCGGCTGCGCTACGGCGAACTGCTGGCCGCCGCCGAGCGCGATGCCGCGCTGCGCCAGTGGATCGCCGACTCGACCACGCTGCCGGGCATCACGGCCGAACAGCGCCATGACTTCGCCGACCAGTCGCTGCGGCTGGCGTTGCGCGAGACCGGCCGGCAGATCGATGACGGCGAACTGGCGCAGGCGCAACGCACGCTCGACGCAGTGCCCGCCGCCCAGCAGGCCGACCGGCGCTGGCTGCTGACGCTGGCCGACCTGCGCGAGGCCGGCGGCGACTACCGGGGCGCTGCCGACGCCGCGCGCCGCGTGCTCGCCACCCAGCCCGCCGACGCCGGGGCACGGCTGACCCTCGCCCGGCAATACGAGCGCATGGGCGACACCGGGCAGGCCCTCGACCTCGTCCGCACGGTGCTGGCTGAAACGCCCGAGGACGACATCGACACGCGGCTCTCGGTGGCGCGGCGCTTCACGGCGATGCGGCGCGAGGACGAGGCCGCCGACGTGGTGGCCGCGCTGGATACGCGCTTTCCGGACCGGGCCGACATCACCGTGCAGCGCGGGCGCATCGCCCAGTCGCGCGGCGATTTCAACGAGGCCGCCGCGATCTATCGTTCCGCACGCGGGCTGGAGCAGCGCGAGAGCGTGGCCGCGGGCCCTGACGGCACGCCGGCGCAGCGTGCACTGGCCGGGCTCGAAGCGCGCCGCCAGGGCGAGGTGGCCACGGCGGTGATGCAGTCGAACAAGTCCGGCGACGACGGCATCTCGAAGCTTCACGCCACCGAGATCCCGCTCTACGTGCGGATGCCGCACGGCTACGCCGGCCACGCGTTTTTCCACGCCGACACGGTACTGCTCGACGCCGGGACGCTACGCGGCAGCAGCAGCGTAGGCAACCTGCCCTTCGGCAAGATTCCCGCGCTCGGCAACGCCGGCCTCGGCAATATCGGCGAGAACGACAAGGGCGTGGCGCTGGCGGCCGGCTACGAGTACGACGGCGCCTACAACAGCTGGCGCGCCGATCTCGGCACCACGCCGCTGGGCTTCCTGGAGTCCACGGTGGTGGGCGGCTTCCGGTACCGCGCGGACCTCGGCGCGCAGGCCGTGACCGTCGATGTCTCGCGCCGGGCGCAGACCAGTTCGCTGATCTCGTACGCCGGCGCGCGCGACCCGGTGACCGGCGAGACCTGGGGCGGCATCGTGCGCAACGGCGTGCATGTGCGCTATGCGCGCGACGTGGGCCGGGTGGGCCTGTTTGCCGACGTCGGCTACGGCCTCTACACTGGGGACAACGTGAAGACCAACCGCGAGGTGACCGTGCGCACCGGCTTCGACGTACCGGTCTACGCCCGGCGCGACCAGCGCGTGACCAGCGGGCTGGTAGTCAACTACTGGCGCTATGCCGAGAACCAGCGCTACTACACGTTCGGCCATGGCGGCTACTACAGCCCGCAGCGCTATGTCTCGTTCGGCATCCCGCTGGACTGGACCGGCCGGTACGCAAAGTGGTCGTGGCGCTTCATCGGCTCGGCTGGCTGGTCGTTCACGTACGAGGACGAAGCCCCGTACTTCCCCACCCGCCCCGACCTGCAGGCGCTGAGCGGCGACGCCAGGTACGGCGGCGGCTCCGGCGGCGGCTTCAGCTACACGCTGGGGGCGACGATCGAGTACACCTTCGCGCCGCACTGGGTGGTGGGCGCCGGCTTCTCGATCGACCGCTCGCGCGACTACGCGCCGAACCGCGCCATGGCGTGGCTGCGCTACCTGTTCGACAAGCGGCAGATGCCGGTGCCGTTCCCGCCCACGCCGGTGCGACCCTATTCGGCCTATTGAGCGCGCCCCCATGAACGACCTCGCACGCCAACCCGCCACCGCCCCGCGCGCGCCGCTGCTCGCGCGGCTGCAGGCGCGCAGCATGCTGCAGATCGAGGGCCTGGCACCGGCGCTGGCCTCGCTGACACCGGGCCGCGCCCACGTGGTCTATGCGCGCCCCTCGCCCGCCCGCGACGCGCTGTTCTGGCAGACCGCCGCCGCGGCGCTGCGCGGCCCTGCCTGCGTGCTCGCGGCGCGCAGCCCGGCCGCCATCGCCGGTGCGCTGCGCGAGCACGGGCTCGATATCGACGTGAACCGCGCGCTGCACGCACGGGCCAACCTGTGCGCGCTGCAGCCGCAGACCGGTCGCGCGGGCATCGACGCGCTGATGGAGGCACTTGGCGCGCTGGTGGACCAGTGCGGAGCACGCGGCACCCCGTTCCTGGTGGAGGGCGCGGAAGCGTTCCTCGACTGGCGCGACCCCACGGCGCTGGCGCAGGCCGGCGTACGGCTCGGCGACTGGTGCGCGCAGGAGCGCTGCGCGCTGCTGCTGGTGATGGCGCCACCCGAGTTCGAATCCGGCCAGCCACCGCCCGACCTGCAGGGCTTCCACGGCCGCTTTGCCGGCGCCGTGCAGCTTTCGCAGCAGCAGGGCCAGTACACGTGGGAGGTGGCGTTCTGGCGCGACAATCAGGCCGTGGTGGCCGGCGAGGTGATCCGCCTGCGCTTTGCGCCCAACGAGCAGCGGCTCATGGTGGCCGCCGAGACCTACCAGGGCGCCGTGGAAGACGCGGGCCTGCTGGCGCCCGACGAGGACCGCGTGATTGCCAGTCGCGATGCGGTGCTGCGCGAACGCTTCATTCCCGAGTCCTGGCGCGTGGTGGACAGCAACGAAGCTGCCGTGGCCACCGCCAGCAAGTCCGTGGCGGCCACGGTCATCCTGCACTATGCCGGCAGCCGCGACCTGGAAATGCTGGCCGGGCAGGTGCACCGCCTGCGCCGCAGCGCCGGACGCGCGCTGAAGATCGTGGTCCGCGAGGACCGCGAGGCGATGCGGCAGCACTACGAACTGCTGATGCTGAACCTCGGCGCCAACGCGGTGGTGGCGCAGCGCACGCCATTCGCGCGCATGCAGGCGATGATCGACGGCCTGCAGGGACAGGTCTTCTCGCGGCCGATCCTGGCGGATTACCACGAGGCGCTGTCGGCGGTGCTGACGACCACGGCAAGCGGCTACGTGGCCCCGTCCACCTTCATCGCGCTGGTGCGCGACGCCGTGGACCGCAGCCGCATGATCCGCCTGCCCCATGTGCTGCTGCAGTTGCCGCTGCTGCCCGAGGTGGCCCATGTGGATGCGCTGCAGGCGTGCCGGATGAACCGCGCGGGCGACCTCTGTACGGCGGGCAGCGACAGCCTCTATGTGTTCTTCTTCGCCTGCCGCATGGACGATGTGGATGCGGTCTGCCAGCGCGTGTTCCGCCGGCCGATGGCCGACCTGTTCCAGGGCGACCTGCGCAGCGGCGACAGCGAATCGATCACGTCGGTGCTGAACGGCTTCGCGGCCGAAGTGGCCACGCATCCGCCACCCGACTACAGCACCTGGCTGCCGGCCCAGCGCGACGCCAGCGCGCCGCCCCCGGCCGGGGCGCCCGATGCAGCGCGAGCCCCGGAACCGGCTCCGGCGCCGACCCTGCCGCTGGTCGCCCCACGCCGTACCGCGCCCGGCGCCGGCCCGCGCGCGCTGCCCGACCACCATCCCGTGCCGCTCAAACCTCAGGACTGACCATGCCCATCTTTCTCGGCTACTTTGTCTGGGGCCTGATCCTCGCCGCACCGCTGGCGTGGCTGACGTGGCGCTTCGACCTGCTGCGCTGGCTGCCACGCTGGACCGCACCGCGCCCGCGTCGCGCGGTACGGCTGCCGCCCCAGGTGCAGGCGCTGGTGATCCGCGGCAAGCGGCAGGCAGTACGGGGAGAGCGGCCATGAGCGGCACGGTGGCGATCGTCTCGGCCACGGGCGGCGCCGGACGCACGACGCTCGCCGCCGAACTGGCGTCGCTGCTGGCCTGGCGCAAGCACGCGGTGCTGGCCGTCGAGTGCGATCCGCGCAATGTTCTCGGCTTCCACTTCGGCCTGCGCGACGCGGCGGCCGACGGGTTGGGGAGCAGCCTGCACGCCACCGCGCCGGGGGCATGGGCCGCGGCGGGCCGCCGCAGCGACGATGGCGCGCTGTTCGTGCCGTGGGGCGACAGTATCGAAGCCGGCGCGATGGAGCGCCTGCCCGCGAACTGGCTGGCCCGGCAATTCGACGCCGTGGATCTGCCGGCAGGCAGCGCGATCCTGATCGACACCCCGCCGTGGCCCTCGCCTCACGCGGAACAGGCCATCGATGCGGCGGACCTCGTGCTGGTGCTCGTAGCCGCCCAGCCGGAAACTTGCCTCACGCTGCGCCGGCTCGTCGACAGCCTCGCCATGCGCGGCAAGACCGTGCGTTACCTGGCCACCCGGCTGCATCCGGCGCGCCAGCTCCATGTCGACATCATCGCCATGCTGCAGGCGATGCTGGGCCCCGCCATGCTGCCGTACCACGTGCACGAGGACAGCAGCGTGCCCGACGCGCTGGCACGCAGCGAGTGCTTTACCCGCAGTACGCCGCACTCGCAGGCCGCCCATGATCTGAATGGCGTGGCGTCCTGGCTGTCGGCGTGGCTGGCGTCCAGCCATGCCGATACGGCCACGGAGGTTCCGGCATGAGCGCGCGTCTGCCCGCCATGGGCACCCGGCTCGCCGCCACGCGCGACTGGCTCTCGCGCCAGCTCGGCGTACGCTCGCGCACGGGCGCCCCGCCCCACTTCGGCGACTGGCTGCTGCGCGTGTTCTTCAGGCCGCCGCGTCCGGGCAAGCCCGACATCCCGGCCGAATGGGCCGCGCTGCTCTACCGGCGTGCCATGGCACGGCTCGGCGTGGGCATCGGCCCCGGTGCGAAGGCGGGCGGCAAACCCCATGCCGGCACGTGGCTGTGGCGGCTGTTCGTCCGTCCGCCGCGCCCGCGCGTGCGGCTGGCCGCCGATCCGCGCCGGGCGCGCAGCGGCATGGCCGAGCCCGAACGCACGGGCTGGCTGCGCCGCGCGCTCGATCGCGTGTTCGAGCCGATCTGGCACGCTGCCTCGCGGCTGCGCCACAAGCTGCTGAAAACGCTGCCGCACCCGGACTGGAACCGGGTGGCCTACGCCACGGAATCGGTCTCGGCCCGGATCGGCAGGATTCCGTTCGTGCTGCCGGTGTCTCTGGTGCTGGCTGCCATCGCCGTGCTGGCGGTCAGCACCACGCCGCTGCCGCTGGCGGACCAGGTACTGATGTTCGCGGTGATCTGGGTAGTGCTGTCGGTGGTGCGCCGCGTGCCGGGACGGCTTGCCACGATCACGATGATCGCGCTGTCCACGCTGATGGCCGGGCGCTATATTTGGTGGCGCTCCACCCAGACGCTGCAGTTCGCCACGCCCACCGAGGCGGCGGTGGGCTACGTGCTGTTTGCCGCCGAGATCTACACCTGGATCGTGCTGGCGCTGGGATACCTGCAGACGGCCTGGCCGCTGCACCGCCGGCCCAAGCCGCTGCCGGCGGACCCCGAACAGTGGCCCACCGTGGACGTGTTCATCCCCACCTACAACGAGGCGCTCAACGTCATCCAGCCCACGGTGTTCGCGGCGCGCAGCATGGACTGGCCGGCGCATAAGCTGCGCGTCTACATCCTCGACGACGGCCGCCGGCCGCATATCGAGGCCTTCGCCGCCGCGGCCGGCGTGGGCTACCTGACGCGCACCGACAACCGCCACGCCAAGGCCGGCAACATCAACGCGGCGCTGCCGAAGACCAACGGCGAGTACGTGGCGATCTTCGACTGCGACCACATCCCGACACGCTCGTTCCTGCAGATGACGATGGGCGAGTTCATCACCGACCCCGCCTGCGCGCTGGTGCAGACGCCCCATCACTTCTTCTCGCCTGACCCGTTCGAGCGCAACTTCGACACGTTCCGCCGCGTGCCCAATGAGGGCAGCCTGTTCTACGGCCTGATCCAGGACGGCAACGATTTCTGGAACGCCACGTTCTTCTGCGGCTCGTGCGCGGTCATCAAGCGCGGCCCGCTGCTGGAAGTGGGCGGCATTGCCGTGGAGACCGTCACCGAGGACGCCCACACCGCGCTCAAGCTGCACCGGCGCGGCTACAACAGCGCCTACCTGCGCACGGTGCAGGCCGCCGGGCTGGCCACCGAGAGCCTGTCCGGCCATATCGGCCAGCGCATCCGCTGGGCGCGCGGCATGGCGCAGATCTTCCGGCTCGACAATCCGATGCTGGGGCGGGGCCTGAGTGTCTTCCAGCGCCTGTGCTACAGCAACGCGATGATGCACTTCTTCTACGGCATCCCCCGGCTGATCTTCCTGACGATGCCGATCGCCTACCTGTACTTCGGGCTGCACGTCATCAACACCTCGGCGCTGCTGATCACGGCGTACGTGGTGCCCTACCTGATGATCGCCAACGTGACCAACTCGCGGCTGCAGGGGCGCTTCCGGCATTCGTTCTGGGCCGAGGTCTATGAATCGGTGCTGGCCTGGTACATCGTGCTGCCCACCACCGTGGCGTTCATCAACCCGCGCGCCGGCAAGTTCAACGTCACGGCCAAGGGTGGGCAGATCGCCGACGATTACCTCGACTGGACGATCTCCAAGCCCTACCTGTTCCTGCTGGCGCTGAACATCATCGGCCTGGGTGCCGGCATCGGCCGGCTGCTGTTCATGGGCACCGAGGAGCCCGCCACGGTGCTGATGAACATGGCCTGGGCGCTGTTCAACCTGATGATGCTGGGCGCGGCGGTGGGCGTGGCGCGCGAGGCGCGGCAGGTGCGCGTCTCACACCGCATCCCGATGCGCGTGCCGGCCACGCTGCTGCTGCCCGACGGCCGCACGCTGGCCTGCAAGACCGAGAACTACTCGATGGGCGGCCTCGGGGTGGTGCTGCCGATGGACGTGCCGCTCGACGAAGGGGCGCGCGTGGGCGTGTGCCTGTCGCGCGGGCCGCGCACCTACCACTTTCCCGCCGTGGTCACGCGCAACGTGAACCGCCACCTCGGCGTGCGCATGGAAGACCTGACGGTGGAGCGCGAAACGCAGCTGATCCAGTGCACGTTCGGCCGGGCCGACGCGTGGATCGACTGGCTCGACGACGAGCGCGTGGACGCGCCGCTGCGCAGCCTCAAGGAAGTGATCGAGATGGGCTACCAGGGCCTGCTGCGGCTCTACGACGCCTTCGTGGACGCGGCCGACGTCATCCTGGCGCGGCGCCGCGCCCGGCAGCCCTGACACCGCACGGCACCCAAGCGAGACCTCATGGGACTCTGGAACCTCTACTTCCTCGCCAAGCTCTACCTGTTCCACACCGGGCAGATGAAGCCGATCTGGCTGGCCAACCTGGCGTTCGCGCTGCTGCTGGTGGCGCCGATGGAGTCGCGGCCGCTGCGCGTGGTGCGCCAGGTCCTGGCGATCGGCTTCGGGGCGGCGCTGGCGTGGCGCGAATCGACGCTGCCGCCGTTCGAGCGCGTGGTGTCGCAGTTCACCAATATCCGCGAGTTCACGCCGGCCTACCTGGTCGAGCTGCTGCAGCGCTTCATCTCGATCCAGCTGGTGGTGGCCGTGCTGCTGGTGCTGGTGGTCTTCCTGCTGATCAACCGCTGGGTGCGCACCACCACCTTCGTGCTGATTGCGCTGCTGGCGATGCCGTTCTGGTACGGTCCCGGCATCACGCTGCCGGGCGCCGCCGCGCGCCAGGCCGCGGCACGCGCCGCAGACAGTCCGCGCGCCGATATCGACGCCACCGGCAACTACGACGCCATCCTGGCCGCCTTCCGCGAGAAGGAAGCCCAGCGCAGCGCCACCGTGGCGCCGCTGACGGCCACGCCGGACGCCCAGTTCGACGTGATCATGCTGCACATCTGCTCGCTGTCGTGGGACGATCTCGATGCGGCCAAGAGCACCAACCACCCGCTGCTGTCGCGTTTCGACTACCTGTTCAAGAACTTCAGTTCGGCGGCCAGCTACAGCGGCCCGGCCGCCATCCGCGTGATGCGCGCCGCGTGCGGCCAGCAGCCACACAAGAATCTCTACGATCCCGAAAACGCCGAATGCCACCTGTTCGCCGACCTGGCCCAGGCCGGCTTTGCGCCGCATGTCCTGATGAACCATGACGGGCGCTTCGACAACTTCCGCACGCTGGTGGAGAAGGAAATCGGTATCCCCGGCATCCAGCCCGAGGCCACGGACGGCGTGCCCGTGGCGATGCGTTCGTTCGACGACTCGCCGGTGCTGGGCGACTACGCCACCTTCGACCACTGGTACGGTCGGCTGGCCAGGGACCGCAAGCCGGTGGCGCTCTACTACAACACCGTGACGCTGCACGACGGCAACCGCCTGCCCGGCAAGCGGCTGACCAGCCTGGAATCGTATCCGCTGCGGCTCAAGGCACTGCTGGACGATGTGGACCGGATCATCGACTCGATCGAAAAGTCCGGCCGCCGCGCCGTGGTGATCTTCGTGCCCGAGCACGGCGCGGCGCTGCGCGGCGACAAGAACCAGATCTCGGGGCTGCGCGAGATTCCCACGCCCAACATCATCCACGTGCCGGTAGGCGTCAAGCTCGTCGGCCTGCCGGCGGGACAGAAACCCGAGCCGGTGACCATCGACGCGCCGATGAGCTTCCTGGGCCTGTCGCAACTGCTGTTCAACCTCGTGGCCGACAGCCCGTTCCGGACCGGCGCCCCCGCCGCCGCCCACTACGCCGAGGACCTGCCGCAGACCGCGATGGTGGGCGAGAACGAGGGCACCGTCACGATGAAGCGCACCGAAGGCTATGTCATCCACACGCCCGACGGCGTCTGGGTGGAGCAGAAATGAGCAAGCCCGCCCTGAGCCGGCCCATCACCTCGCGCAAGGCCGGCATCGCCTACAACGACATCGACGCGCTGGCCCGGCACGTCGATGGTTTCGACGCGACCCACTATTTCGACCAGCAGGGCGAGGTGGAGACGCAGGCCGCCATCCGGCGCTGGCCGATGCTGGCGCGGGGGCTCGGCCTGCCCCCGGCGCCCGAGGCGCCGGACGGCTCCGGCACCGCCCCGAATCCCTAATGCCGCCACCCCTCGCCAGTGGGGCCGGAAAACCGCGTGCGGCGCACGTTCGCGTCACGGATTCGACATAATCGCTGCCTAGACTCTGGGCCACCTTCCAACACCCTGGTCTCTCTCGTCATGTCCGGCTTTCTGGTGGATCCAATGGCTGCCCGACCGCGCTTCCGGCAGCCCTGCGCGGAGGATCTTGCCGTGCCGACGCCGTCGGTGAACACGGACCATACGAACCAGGATGTGCTCGACGTCTTCGGGGTGCACCGCGACCTCAACTGCCTGCCCGTGACCGAGCAGGGCAAACCGATCGGCCTGATCAACCGCGCCATTTTCATGTCGCAGATGAGCAAGCCGTATCACCGCGAACTCTACAACCGGAAGAGCTGCATCGCGTTCATGGACAAGGAGCCGCTGGTGGTGGACGCGGCCATGAGCATCGATGCCCTGACGTTCCGCACCGTGGAATACGGCGAAAAGGCGCTGGCTGACGGCTTCATCATCGCGCGTGACGGGCAGTACATCGGCCTGGGACAGGGCCTGCAGCTGATGCGCGTGGTGGCCGACATGCAGGCCGAGCGCAACCGCCAGATCATGCACAGCATCGACTACGCCAGCACGATCCAGCGGGCCATGCTGCGCACCTCGCGCGAATCGCTGGCCGCCACGCTGCCCGACGCCGCGCTGGTCTGGGAGCCGCGCGACGTGGTGGGCGGCGACTTCTATCACTTCGCCGCGTACGACGACGGCTGGTTCGCGGCGCTGGCCGACTGCACCGGCCACGGCGTGCCGGGCGCCTTCATGACGCTGATCGCGTCGTCGCTGCTGGGCCAGGCGCTGGACCAGCTCGGACCCCGCGACCCCGGCGCGCTGCTGGCGGCCGTGAACCGCGGCATCAAGCAGATGCTGGGCCAGAACGACAGCGAGCCGCGCCTGGTGCCGGACGCCTCGGCGTCGGACGATGGCATGGACGCCGCCTTCTTCTGGTTCGACAACGACACGCGCGCGCTGACCTTCGCGGGCGCCAAGTCGTCGCTGTTCGTGCGCCAGCCCGGCGATGCCGATGGCGAGATGGTCAACGGCGCGCGCATGGGCGTGGGCTATGTCGACACAGCCATGGATTACGCCTGGCAGAATGCCACGGTAGCCACGCAACCGGGCACGCTCGTCTTCGTGACCACGGACGGGCTGATCGACCAGATCGGCGGTCCGCGCGAGATCGCGTTCGGCAAGCGGCGCATGCGCGAGGCGATTGGCGCCGTTGGCGACGCGCCGGCCGCGCGGATCAGCGAGGCGGTGCTCGACGCCCACCGCGCCTGGCAAGGCGAGCAGCGCCGCCGCGACGACCTGACCTTCTTCTGCTTCCGTGCGCAATAGGCCGCATGGCAGCACAACACCCCCCCGCACATGACCGCCGCACATTCGATTGACAAGGAATATGAGCCGTTCTTCCAGATGGCTCGGGAACGCAACGTGATCTTCTACTACGTCGGCTATTTCTCGCAGAACATCATCGCCGCCATGTCCGACGCCGTGCGCCTGCAGCTCACGGTGAGCGGCGTGGACGGCGCCACGCGACGCAAGCTGTTCTCTTCGTTCGTGGAGATGGCGCAGAACATCGTGCATTACTCGTCGGACTCGCTGACCGCCGATTCGCAGTCGGACGGCCAGTTGCGCCATGGCTCGGTCTGCATCAGCATGGTGGACGAGCACTACCGCCTGATGTGCTCGAACCCCGTCTCGTCGATGCGCGTGGAGCAACTGCGCGGCGCGCTCGAGAAGGTGCGCACGATGACGCTGGACGAGATCAAGGTCGCCTACAAGCAGACGCTGCGCGCCGAGACGCCGGAAGGCAGCAAGGGCGCCGGCCTGGGATTCCTGACGATGGCACGCGACGCCAGCGCGCCCCTCGAGTACAATTTTCAGCCGATCGATACGGACCCGGTCTCGACGATGTTCCAGCTCGTCGCCACCATCTGACCCGCCGATCGCACAGAGCCAGCCATGGAAAACCTGTTCATCGCCGCCACGCCAAGCTCGCCCGAGCTGAGCTTCGACTTCGCGCGGCACACACTTTCGCTCAAGGGCGAATCCTATCCGGAGAACGCCGCCGTCTTTTACGGCGAGGCCATCGCACGCCTGCGCAAGTACCTGGCCGACTGCGAGGACGCCTCGGTCACCGTCAACGTCGCGCTGACCTATTTCAACAGCTCCAGCACCAAGATGCTGTTCAGCATGTTCGACGCGCTCAACGAGGCCGCCGAGCGCGGCAACCACGTTCGCCTGCACTGGTTCCACGACGAGGACGACGACACGATCCTGGAGTTCGGCCAGGAGCTGCACGCCGACTTTCCGGCCATCGATTTCGTCGACGAAGTGACCGCCAGCAGTTGAACGCTCCCCGCGACAACCTTCCCGCCGCCAGCATGGCCGAGCCCGACCTGTTCGAATCCGAGAACAGCGTGCTGGCGCACGCCAAGGCCGTCTTCTGCGACGTGGACGCCGGCGAGGAGGCGTATCGCCATACGCTGGGCCAGTTGATCAGCTACTACGAACGGCTGATGCGCGAGACCCGGCGCCTGATCCGGCGCAGCGACCGCGAGGAACTGGAGATGAACCGGCTCAACCACCGGCTCCAGGAACTGGCGCAGGAGCTGGAGTACCGCGCCACCCACGACACCCTGACCGGCGCACTGAACCGGGGCGCCGTGATCGACCTGGCCACCGCCGCATTGGCGCGCGGCAGCCTGGCGCTGATCGTGCTCGACATCGACCACTTCAAGCGGCTCAACGACGAGTTCGGCCACCCGGTGGGCGATGCGGTGATCTGCGGCGTGACCGCCTGCCTCAAGGACACGGTCTGCGCGGAAGGCGCGATCGGACGCGTGGGTGGCGAGGAATTCGCGGCCCTGCTGCCGGATTTCGCGCTCGATGACGCGATGGCCCTGGCCGAGCGCATGCGCGCGGCCATCGCCGACTACCGCTGCGCCGCGCCCGTGGAACGGGCCATCACGGCAAGCTTCGGCGTGAGCTGGTCGGCGCAGGGCCGCACCTTCGCTCACGCCTACGGCCGCGCCGACGAAGCGCTCTACCGGGCCAAGCGCGCCGGCCGCAACCGCGTGGAACAGGCGTTCGCCTGATTCGTCGCCCTCGCCGCCCCTCTCCTTCTATCGTTCGATCCGGTTCGGGTGCGTGGCGTAGTACGCCAGCACCAGCGACGCCGTGAACGCCATGCCGGCCACGGCAAACGCGATCAGGGTGGGAAAGGCGATGCCCGAGTTTTCCTTCGACATAGGTGGACTCCCTCACGAGTTTAAGTAGCAGACCAGCCTGTAGCGTAGTCAAACGCCGGCCATTTTGCGAATCGTCTCATATCTTTGCCGGACCTTTTTGTGGACAGTATTGGCTCAAGCCACTTCAACACACGAGGGGTCAAACATGGAAAAGCGCAGAGGACGAAGACGGCGCCCCGGCCCGGTCGGCCGGGGCGAGTTCGATGCCCACCTGTCACGCTTCGAGAGATCGAGGACCGACGTCGACGCCAGAATCGCCGCCCAGGCCAAACTGGACGACGAACGACGCCGCGAATGGAAGGCGGAGTCCGACCGGCGCATGGCCGAAGAGCGGGCTGCGTGCGAGCGGCGGGCGGCCGAACATGCGAAGCGGATGGCCGACGAGCGGGCTGCGTGCGAGCGGCGGGCGGCCGAGCATGCGAAGCGGATGGCCGACGAGCAAGCCGCCTACGAACGGAAGCAGGAGGAGCAGAAGGCCCGGGAGAAAGCCGAGTACGAACGTCGAGAAGCCGAACGGAAGGCCGAGTACGAACGCCGGGAGGCGGAGCGGAAGGCAGAGCACGCTCGCTGGCAGGAAGCAGGAAGGATTGACCATGCACGCTGGCAGCGCGGACTCAAACTGGACATCGAGCGCCGGCGACAGGAACACCAGGCGCACATGCGGGAAATGTTCGGCGCCATGGACGCCCGCAATGCCGAGCATTACAAGCGCACCGACGCCCTGGTCCGCGACCTCAAGGAGGACTTCCGGGCCATGAAGGTCGAGATGGCGGAGATCCGCAAGGACTTCCGGTCCCTGAAGTGGAACATCTGGATGGCAGCTTGCGGCACAGTCATCGGGCTGGCCACGCTGAACGCCACGATTTCGTCGAACATCATCAGCGCGTTCGAGTCGGGGCGCAACATGGCGGCCACGACTGACAACCGCACGAAATCGATCTCGGCCGGCGCCTTGCTGAGAAGGGCGCTCACGGGAGGCGCGTTGTAGCGCGGCAGGGAATCCGTGGTCGTTCGCAACCCGCTGGACACCCGTCCCGACTCTGCTATAATCGCGGACTTCTCGGAGAGATGGATGAGTGGTTTAAGTCGCACGCCTGGAAAGCGTGTATAGGTTAATAGCCTATCGGGGGTTCGAATCCCCCTCTCTCCGCCAGAATTCAAATGCCCGCGCCAGCGGGCATTTTCATTTCCGGAGAGAAGCAAGCCAACAGTTTGGCTTGCGTGGCGCCAGCGGGCATTTCCATTTCGCTCACCCCTTCCGCAAATAATTCACCAACCGGTCGATCACCGGGGCGTTTCTCGGTGTGATCAGGCTGACCAGTATCGCCGCCGCGAAGCCGGCCGGGACGCCGAACGCGCCCGAGGCGATCGGGTCTACGCCGAACCAGCGGTTACCGAAGATCCCCGTCATGCGGGTGAAGAACGGGTAATTGACAAATATGTAATAGACGGCGACCGAGAGGCCGGTGGCCATGCCTGCCACCGCGCCGGCGGCCGTGGTCCGGCGCCAGAAGATCGCCAGCACCAGCACCGGGAAGAAGCTTGAAGCGGCCAGCGAGAACGCCGCCCCCACCAGGAACAGGATATTGCCGGGGCGCAGCGACGTGACATACGACGCGAACAGCGCCACGGCGAGCAACACGATCTTGGCCGTGGTCACGCGCCGCTGGTGGCTCGCCTTCCGGTCGATCATGTGATAGTAGACGTCGTGCGAAAGCGCATTGGCAATCGTCAGCAGCAACCCGTCGGCGGTGGAAAGCGCCGCGGCCAGGGCCCCGGCCGCCACGAGTCCGGAAATCACGTACGGCAGGCCAGCGATTTCCGGGGCGGCCAGCACGATCATGTCGGGCTGGATCAGGATCTCGGCCCACTGCACGATGCCGTCGCCGTTGATATCCCGGATACCGAAAACCGGCGGGTCAACCTTGCGCCATTGCACCACCCACTGCGGCAGGTCGGTGTATGACGTGCCCACCAGATGCTGGAAGAATTCCGCCTTGACGAGCGCCGCCAGCGTGGGCGCCGAGACATAGAGCAAGGCGATGCAGAACACCGCCCAGGCCACCGAATTGCGGGTCTCCTTGACCGAAGGCGTCGTGTAGAGCCGGGTCAGGATATGGGGCAGGCTGGCCGTCCCCACCATCAGGCAGAACACCAGCAGCACGAAATTGAGCCGGCGCGTCTTGCGCTCTTCCTCGCTGGCAGCGGGATAGGGTTCGGTCGATGGCGTGGCGGGCTGGCTGCGCGCCAGCGCCTCCTCGCGCATCTGGTTCCACTGCTGCTGGGCGTCCACCGCGTCCACGGGAAACGCCTGCCGCTCCCGCTCCACGGTCTTGATCTCGCGCAGCGGCGCATTGCGCGCCCGCAGTTCCAGCAGCCGCGCATCGAGCGCGTTGCGCTCCTCGTCGAACGATTGCGGCAGTCGGGCGATGCGGTCCTGCAGGTCGATGGCCTGCTGACGGAACATGGCGCGCACCTGCTGCTCGGCCGGGTCCTTCTCCAGCCGGCGCTCGGCCGTTTCGATCTGGCTCAGCAGCCCCCCATAGCCCACCTGCGGCACCACCTGCTGATGATGTTTCCAGGCGATCAGCGAGACAGCTAGTAAAAACGCCACGATCAGCATGATGTACTGCGCCACCTGGGTCCACGTCACGGCGCGCATGCCGCCCAGGAACGAGCAGACCAGAATGCCCGCCAGCCCGAAAAACACCCCGACCGCGAATTCCACGCCGATAAAACGCGTGACGATCAGCCCTACCCCCTGGATCTGGGCCACCAGATAGACGAACGAACACAGCGAAGCGGCCAGCACGGCAATCGCCCGCACCGGGATGTTGCCGCCCGGCTTGCCATTGCCATAACGCGCGGCCAGGAAGTCGGGAATCGTATATCCGCCATATTTGCGCAGATATGGCGCAAGCAGGAATGCCACCAGGCAATAGCCGCCGGTCCAGCCCATCACATAGGCCAGCCCTTCGTAGCCCGAGGCGAAGATGATGCCCGCCAGGCCGATGAACGACGCGGCGCTCATCCAGTCCGCGGCAATGGCCATGCCGTTGAACATCGCCGGCACCCGCCGCCCCGCCACGTAGTACTCGTTGAGGTCCGACGTACGGCAGATCAGTCCGATGCACGCATAGATGGCGATGGTGACGAACAGGAACACATAGCCGAGCCAGAGCGCGTCGGCGTTGGAACGCTCGAGCAGCCCCATCATGCCGACGAACGCGAACAGGCCCAGTGTGAACAGGCCGTAGTACAGCATCAGCCGGCGGCGGAAACGCGACTGGGCGTCAGGCATCGGCGCAACGGGAGACAGGAGACGGTGGCAAGAAAATGCCCGTCCCGAGCGGCGTCGGGACGGGCACGGCTCGGATCGGCGGCACGGCGGCGGCCAGATCCGCGTTCAGGACGCGCTTATTGCCCTTGCTTCAACTGGTCGAGGATAGCCGGATTTTCAAGCGTCGAGGTGTCCTGCGTGATTTCTTCGTTCTTGGCCAGCGACCGCAGCAGGCGGCGCATGATCTTGCCCGAACGGGTCTTGGGCAGGTTGTCGCCGAAGCGGATGTCCTTCGGCTTGGCAATCGGGCCAATCTCCTTGCCCACCCAGTTGCGCAGGTCGGCGGCGATCTTGCTCGCCTCGTCGCCGGTCGGCCGCGAGCGCTTGAGCACCACGAACGCGCAGATGGCTTCGCCGGTCGTGTCGTCCGGGCGGCCCACCACGGCGGCCTCGGCCACCAGCGGGTTCGACACCAGCGCCGATTCGATCTCCATCGTGCCCATGCGGTGGCCCGACACGTTCAGCACGTCGTCGATACGGCCCATGATCGTGAAATAGCCCGTGTCCTTGTCGCGGATCGAGCCGTCGCCGGCCAGGTACAGCGTGCCGCCCAGTTCCTCGGGGAAGTAGCTCTTCTTGAAACGCTCCGGATCACCCCAGATGGTGCGGATCATCGACGGCCACGGACGCTTGATGACCAGGATGCCACCGCTACCGTTCGGAACGTCCTGGCCGGTCTCGTCGACGATGGCCGCCATGATGCCCGGCAGCGGCAGCGTGCACGAGCCCGGCACCAGCGGCGTGGCGCCCGGCAGCGGCGTGATCACGTGGCCGCCGGTCTCGGTCTGCCAGAACGTGTCGACCACCGGGCAGCGCTCGCCGCCGATGTTCTTGTAGTACCACATCCACGCTTCCGGATTGATCGGCTCGCCCACCGTGCCCAGCAGGCGCAGGCTCGACAGGTCGTACTGCTTCGGGTGCACCTTCTCGTCGGCCTCGGCAGCCTTGATCAGCGAACGGATCGCCGTGGGTGCGGTGTAGAAGATGCTGACCTTGTGGCGCTGGATCATTTCCCAGAACCGGCCGGCGTTCGGGAACGTCGGAATTCCTTCAAAAACCACCTGGGTCGCGCCAGCCGCCAGCGGGCCATACGCAATATAAGTATGGCCGGTGACCCAGCCGATATCGGCCGTACACCAGAACAGGTCATCAGGCTTGATGTCGAAGGTCCAGCGCATCGTCATCAGCGCCCACAGCAGGTAGCCGCCCGTGCTGTGCTGCACGCCCTTGGGCTTGCCGGTCGATCCCGAGGTGTAGAGCACGAACAGCGGATGCTCGGCGCCCACCGGTTCCGGTGCGCAGTGGTCCGGCTGGCCGGCGGAGACTTCCTCCATCCAGCGGTCGCGGCCCTCGGTCCAGGCCACGTTGTTGCCGGTGCGGCGATACACCACCACGTGCCTGACCGCCTCGCAGCCGCCCAGCGCCAGCGCCTCGTCGGCAATGGCCTTGAGCGGCAGCGCCTTGCCGCCGCGCATCTGCTCGTCGGCCGTGATCAGCGCCACGGCGCCCACGTCCACCAGCCGCTCCTGCAGCGATTTGGCCGAGAAGCCGCCGAACACCACCGAGTGGGTCGCGCCGATCCGCGCGCAGGCCTGCATCGCCACCACGCCTTCGACCGACATCGGCATGTAGATGACCACGCGGTCGCCCTTCTTGATGCCAAGGGCCTTCAGGCCGTTGGCAAAGCGGCTGACGCGGGCCAGCAGTTCGTCGTAGCTGACGTGCGAGACGGTGCCGTCGTCGGCTTCGAAGACGATGGCGGTCTTGCCGCCGTTGCCCTTCTCGATATTGCGTTCGAGGCAGTTGTACGACGCGTTGAGCTGGCCGTCTTCGAACCACTTGTAGAACGGCGCGTTGCTCTCGTCGAGTACCTTGGTAAACGGCTTGTCCCAGTGCAGCAGCTCACGGGCGTGGCGCGCCCAAAAGCCTTCATAGTCGCGCTCGGCCTCGGCGCACAGGGCGTTGTACGCCTCCATGCCAGGGATCGCCGCATCCTTCACGAAGGCTTCGGGGGGATTGAAAACGCGATGCTCCTGCATCACCGACTCGATGGCGGACATGGTTTGTCTCCTGTTGGCTTTTGACTGCTTTGGCGCAAGGTACGCCCGGCGGCTTACTCAAACCTGACGGTCCACAGGCACCGCCAACCGCGCGGACGGTGGTGCATTGCAACAGCAGGAACAGGGCCGGACGCGGGAGACTGGGGGCACAAGTGCAGTCGGCTCTACTAAGTTAGCACAGCTATCTCTTGATAGTGCGCAATACCCGAACGGGGCGCACAGCTTTTTGGCGATACGGCGATAGGCAGTGGTACCGCGCTGTGGCAGTAGCACGCGCCCCGGCTTTCACACTCCGTTACCAGTCCGGCGCGCTGGATGTCATGTGCCGCACGGTACAATCTGCACCCGTTTCAATTGTCTGCTGACATTCACATTGTTTCGCACGCCCATGGCCGACACTCCCTACCGCCCGCTCCGTCCGATTCCCCGTGTCATCTTCGCCTCGCGCTGGCTGCAGTTGCCGCTCTACCTTGGCCTGATCGTCGCGCAGGGCGTCTACGTCTACCACTTCCTGGTCGAGGTCTGGCACCTGCTGTCGCACGTGACCACCTACGACGAGACCAAGATCATGCTGGTCGTCCTGGGCCTGATTGACGTGGTGATGATCTCGAACCTGCTGATCATGGTGATCGTGGGCGGCTACGAGACCTTCGTGTCGCGGCTGGGCATCGACAACCATCCCGACGAACCCGAGTGGCTCGATCACGTCAACGCCGGCGTGCTCAAGGTCAAGTTGTCGATGGCGCTGATCGGCATTTCGTCGATCCACCTGCTGAAGACCTTCATCGATGCCGAGCAGCGCAGTTCGCACACGATCATGTGGCAGGTCATCATCCACGTGGCCTTCCTGGCCTCCGCGCTGGCCATGGCATGGGTGGACCGCATGGTGAGCCACCACCCGCATCCGGCACCGGGTGCCGGCCATGGCTCCGCCAATGGTGCGACGCAGCAGACACACTGAGGGCTCGCCCAACCAAAGGTGATCTTTTCGCCTCATCGCAATACCCGACCAAAGCTGTGGACGGCTGTATGCAATGCGTACGGCCGTCGTCGCCATGCGGTATCATCCCGGGCTGTGTTTCACCGCTGCCCCTCCCCACAAAAATGACAGTCATCAAGCAAGAAGACCTCATCCAGAGCGTCGCCGACTCGCTGCAGTACATCAGCTATTACCACCCGATGGACTACATCACCAGCCTGGGCCGTGCCTACGAGCTGGAGCAGAGTCCGGCCGCCAAGGATGCGATCGCGCAGATCCTGACCAATAGCCGCATGTGCGCCGAAGGCAAGCGTCCGCTGTGCCAGGACACCGGCATCGTCACGATCTTCGTCAAGGTGGGCATGGACGTGCGCTGGGATGGCGCCACGATGGGCCTGACCGACATGATCAACGAGGGCGTGCGCCGTGGTTACACGCACCCGGACAACGTGCTGCGCGCCTCGATCGTCAGCCCGCCCGAAGGCGCCCGCAAGAACACCAAGGACAACACCCCGGCCGTGATCCACTACGAGATCGTGCCGGGCAACACCGTCGACATCCAGGTGGCGGCCAAGGGCGGCGGCTCCGAGAACAAGTCGAAGTTCGTGATGCTGAACCCGTCCGACTCGATCGTGGACTGGGTGCTGAAGACCGTGCCGACGATGGGCGCCGGCTGGTGCCCGCCCGGCATGCTCGGCATCGGCATCGGCGGCACCGCCGAGAAGGCAATGGTCATGGCCAAGGAATCGTTGATGGAACACATCGACATCCAGGACATCATCGCGCGCGGCCCGAAAGACTGGATCGAGGAAATGCGCGTCGAGCTGTACGAGAAGGTCAACGCGCTGGGTATCGGCGCGCAGGGCCTGGGCGGCCTGGCCACGGTGCTCGACATCAAGATCATGGCCTCGCCGACGCACGCCGC
Organism: Cupriavidus agavae; assembly: GCF_004217045.1. GTDB lineage: Bacteria > Pseudomonadota > Gammaproteobacteria > Burkholderiales > Burkholderiaceae > Cupriavidus > Cupriavidus agavae. The sequence goes on along the minus strand of NZ_SGXM01000001.1, from coordinate 711,588 downwards.
GTCGAAGCCGGTTGCCATGATCCCGAACTGCGCGGCCACGCGCCACGTGCACTTCGTGCTCGACGGCAGCGGCCCGGCCGTGCTGGAAGCGCCGGACCTGAACGCCTGGCCGAAGGTGGAATGGGCACCGGACACCGAGAAGTCGCAGCGCGTGGACCTGAACACGCTGACCCCGGAACAGGTTGCCGCCTGGAAGCCGGGCCAGACGCTGCTGCTGAACGGCAAGATGCTGACCGGCCGCGACGCCGCCCACAAGCGCATCGCCGACATGCTGGCCAAGGGCGAAAAGCTGCCGATCGACTTCACGAACCGCGTGATCTACTACGTGGGCCCGGTCGATCCGGTGCGCGACGAAGTGGTTGGCCCGGCCGGCCCCACCACCGCCACCCGCATGGACAAGTTCACCGAGACGATGCTGTCGCAGACCGGCCTGATCGCGATGATCGGCAAGGCCGAGCGCGGCCCGGTGGCGATCGAATCGATCCAGAAGCACAAGTCGGCCTATCTGATGGCCGTGGGCGGCGCCGCCTACCTGGTGTCGAAAGCCATCCACGACGCCAAGGTGCTGGCCTTCGAAGACCTGGGCATGGAAGCGATCTACGAGTTCGACGTCAAGGACATGCCTGTGACGGTGGCCGTGGACAGCTCTGGCACCTCGGTCCACAAGACCGGCCCGGCGGAATGGCAAGCCAAGATCGGCAAGATTCCGGTCGCCGCGGCTTAAGCTGCTTGGGCAGTGCGCCCCTCTTCCGCATCGCGGGAGAGGGGCGAAAACCCTCCTCTCTTCCTCCCACCTCGTGAACCCCTCCCCCATCGGCATCTTCGACTCCGGCCTGGGCGGACTGTCGGTCCTGCGCGAAGTCCGCGCGATGTTGCCGCACGAGCCACTGATCTACTTCGCCGATTCACGTTACGCGCCGTACGGCGACAAACCGGAAGCGTTTGTCGAAGCGCGTACGCTCCAGGTGTGCGAGTGGCTGGCCGCGCAGGGGTGCAAGGCGCTCGTCATTGCCTGCAACACGGCCACGATGCACGCGGTGCAGACGCTGCGCGAACGGCTGGCCGTGCCGATCATCGGCGTGGAACCGGGCCTGAAACCCGCCGCCGCACGCAGCCGCAGCAAGGTGGTGGGGGTGCTGGCCACGGCCAACACGCTCAAGAGCGCCAAGTTCAACCGGCTGCTCGGCGCGCTCGACGGCGAAAGCCGCTATCTCTGCGCCGCCGGCCATGGCCTGGTGGGATTGATCGAACAGGGCGACGTGTCGGGTCCGGCAATCCGCGAGAAGCTCGCCGCCTACCTGCAGCCGATGCTCGCCGACGGTGCCGATACCCTGGTGCTCGGCTGCACCCACTACCCGTTCCTGTCGGAGACGATCCGCGACATGGTCGGCAACCGGCTCGACCTGATCGATACCGGCCTCGCCATCGCGCGCCAGCTGTCGCGCAAGCTGGCCGAGTTTGACCTCGCGGCCAGCCCCGACGCCCACCCCGAAGTGCGCTACCTGTCGACCAAGGACGCCGCGCATCTGCACGACATGGCCGCCGCGCTGCTCCAGGTCGACGCCCGCGCCGAAACGGTCGCCATCGAACCGGCCCCGCCGCTCCCGGCCTGATCGCTACTGCGTGAATCCAACGGTCCGGTGATGCCGGACCTCGGGCTTGACCGCATGCTCCTGCCGCAGTTGCGCCAGGAACTCGTCGGGCGTCAGCGCCTCGCCGAGCACGACTGACTGCCGCTTCACCGTAGCAAAATCGCCAGGCGTAAGGCAGTCCATGCCGTCGAGTTCGCGGCGGATGGCATCGGTCAGCCGCGCGGCATCGCCGTCGAGCGCCTCGTCGACGAACATCGTGGCGCGCTGGTCCGGCTTGAGCGCCAGGAAGCGGATCTTGAACGAGAACCGCCGCAGCGCGGCCTCGTCGATGCGGTCGAACAGATTGGTCGTGCAGATGAAGATGCCGTTGAAGCGCTCCATGCCCTGCAGCATCTCGTTGACCTCGGACACCTCGTAGTTGCGCACCGCCTGCTGGCGGCTCTGCATGAAGCTGTCGGCCTCGTCGAGCAACAGCACCGCCCCATCCTCCTCGGCCCGCGCGAACATCGCGGCGATCTGCTGCTCGGTCTCGCCCACGTACTTGCTCATCAGGTCGGACGCGCGCCGGATCATCAGCGGCAGGTCCAGCGCGGCTGCAATGTGCTCGGCCAGCGCGGTCTTGCCGGTGCCCGGTGGTCCATAGAAGCACAGCGTGCCACGCTGCCGGGCGCCCAGCGCCTGCACGATCTTCTCCACCGCATACCGCGTCTCCAGATGGAGATTGTCGAGCCGGTAGCGCGTGACCACGGGCCGCGCCTCGGCCTCGGGGCGCAGCCCCATGGCGCGGTCGGCATGTTCGAGCTGGCGCAGGATCAGCGCCTCCACGGGCTCGTCCACATCGGGCCGCGCCAGTTCGACGAACCGCGCGGCCGACTGCACCTGCGCCGGCGTCAGCGTCTTGCGGGCGGCAAGCGTGGCGACGAACGTGTCTCCAACGTCAAGGCTGCCCAGATGCTTGCGGATGATGTTCTCGCGCACCAGCGGCGGCGGGATCTTGAGTTCGAGGTGGAACTGGAAGCGCCGCAGGTAGGCCGGGTCGATCTGCCGGATCGAATTCGAGATCCAGATCACCGGCACCGGGTTCTGCTCCAGCGTCTGGTTGACCCACGCCTTGCCATTGACCGAGGCCCGCGTATCTTCCTGCCCGAACAGGCTCATCAGTTCGCGCGCGCTGCCCGGGAACACGTCCTCGACCTCGTCGAAGAGCAGCGCCGTACGCGGCCGGCCGCGCAAAAACGCCTGCGACACCTGCAGCGAACGATAGCGGTCCCGGCCGGACAGGCTGTTGCCATCGCGGTCCAGGCAGTCCACCTCATAGAGTTCGCAGCCGGCCTCGCGCGCCAGCAGCCGCGCAAATTCGGTCTTGCCAGTGCCAGGCGGGCCGTAGATCAGCACGTTGACGCCCGGCGCATTCTGCCGCGTGGCATTGCCGAGCAGCGCGGTCAGGTAACGTGCGTCAGTCTCCACATGGGGATAGTCGCCCACGCCCAGCGTCGGCGGCGCGGCCGGGCGCGTGAACACGGCCATCATCTCGGCCTCGCTCGCATAGTTGCCGAGCAGCACGTGCAGCAGGCGGTCGGACAGGCGCATCAGGTCGCCCAGGTCCGTGACGCTGTTCTCGGGCAGGGGCTGCTCGATCAGGTTCAGCGTTTCGAGCCGCGAACCGGGCCGCAGGGACGCCGCGATATCGCCCGGGCTCGCCCCGGTCAGCCCGCCCAGGATCTGGAACGCCTCCTGGCTGTGCGCCACCTTGCAATCCACCATCACGGCGCGCAGGTCGCGCTTGTACTTGGCCAGCGCGGCGTAGAGCAGCAGCTTGCGCTCGTGGTCTGGCAGGTTCAGCACGTGGCTGAGCATGTCGATGTTGCGCACCAGCAGCACACGCTCGCCATCGAGCCGCGCCGCAATGGCAGCCGACGAGGCCGCAAACACCGCGAACATGTCCTTGGCCTGGTGCTTCACGTACTCGTCGAGATAGTAAAACAGCGCACTTTCGTCGAATGCGCTGTTCCACTGGCCATGTCGTTCCAGGAACGCTTCGGGCGTCAGGCGCGCGGCGCCCTTCCAGGCCGGCATGTCGGCGCATCGGGCGGACAGGAACCGCTGCACGCGCAGCACCACGCCGTACGGCCAGACCATCTCCTGCGCGCTGACGGTCAGCACGTCATTGATATTGCTGCGCAGGTTGAAACGCGGGCCGAGCGCGCAGACCACGCGCAGCGCGAACTGCGCGCACATCCAGTCGAGCGCCGAGGTGCCGGGCGCGCCAGTCGATGCACGCAGCAGCGTGCTGCGGTCGTCCATCGTGCGGTCGTCTTCAGCAAAACGGGTGAAGTCCATGGCTGGGTCCCTTCGCGCAGGGCAGGCCTCCGGACCGCGGGGAGCGCCTGAGCCTGTGCCGTGTCTGCCGCAAGCGGGGTTTTCTGTTTATCGTAGCGCGGTTTTTCCCGGCCGGGTATCGGACATGGCGCCTACACCGCGCCCCATCACGCCCTGCAAATGTCATGGCCACGAGGCACTTGCCGTACGAAAAGTGCAGATTAAATCTCACTGAAGAAATTTAATGATTCGTCATGCATTGCACGATGTGAAACAAATAAGAATCATTATCGTTTATACTCCCGGGCTGATACGCTACCCAAGAGTGGCGCTCCCCAGTGGACCTGTTTCGCAGGATGTACTTTTTGGAGCGTTATCATCATGGAATTGCTAGTGAGCCTGCTGGTCGGATGTGGCATCTCGTTGATCCTCTTCTACCGCAAGTAATTGCGCCCCATGCGGGGTGGACCTGCCGTTTTCCTCATGTTCGATCAACGATTCCTCAAGATTACCGTAGCAGTCCTGCTGTTCCACGTGGGCCTGCTGTACCTGATCCAGAGTGGACTCGCCCGCAAGCTGACCGAAGCCGTCATCGCGCCCGAGATCATCGCCCGCATCATCCCGATGGAGCCGCCCAAGGCGCCCGAGCCGCCCGCCCCCACCCCGCCCAAGCCGCAGCCGACGCCGCCCAAGCAGGTGAAGGTGGTGACGCCGCGTCCGACGCCGCCCAAGCCGCAACCGACCCCCGAGCCGGTCGCCACGCTGCCGCCCAGCCCGACCGCGATCGAGGCGCCGCCCGCACCGCCGGCCCCGCCCGCGCCTGAGCCGCCCGCCCCGCCCGCGCCATCGAACGCCGCCCCGCGTGCGGTTGGCATCGGCGAAATGGCCTGCTCGCCGCCGGCACCCGTGTATCCTCGGCAGTCGCAACGCATGGGCGAGACCGGCACCACCGTGGTACGGCTGAATTTCGACGATACCGGCAAGGTCATCCGCGCCGTGGTATCGAAGACCAGCGGTTCCGAGCGGCTCGACGAGGCTGCCGTGACCGCGGCGAAGAACATCCGCTGCAAGCCCTATACAGAAAATGGCCGTGCGGTGGCCGCCACCGCGCAGCAGCCGATCAAGTTCGAGCTGAACTGATCCCCCGGATTTTTCCGATACACCTAAACACTGACTTTTTCAGGAACCACCATGCAGGACCTCGGACTCTCACACGTATGGGCGCAAGGCGATTTCGTCATGCGCGCGACCGCCATCATTCTGCTGGTGATGTCGCTGTTGTCGTGGATCGTGATTCTCACCAAGGCGTGGGATCTGGTCCGCCTCAAGAAGATGGCGCACGGCGCCGAGAAGCGTTTCTGGCATTCGGACGATTTCGACCACGCGCTCGACACGCTCGGTGCCAGCGATGCCAACCCGTTCCGCACCCTGGCCGTGACCGGCAAGGAAGCCGCCCAGCACCATCGCGCCAGCGCCCCGCAACTGCATGACGCGCTCGACATGTCGGACTGGCTGACCCGCTCGCTGAAGAGCTCGATCGACGAGGCCGTGGCGCGCATGCAGTCTGGCCTGGCCGTGCTGGCCTCGGTGGGCTCCACCGCTCCGTTCGTCGGCCTGTTCGGCACGGTCTGGGGCATCTACCACGCGCTGATCGGCATTGGCGCCTCGGGCGTGCCGACGATCGACAAGGTGGCGGGCCCGGTGGGTGAAGCACTGATCATGACCGCCTTCGGCCTGGCCGTGGCCATCCCCGCCGTGCTGGGCTACAACGCCCTCAGCCGTGGCAACAAGGGCGTCATCAGCAAGCTGAACCGCTTCGCACACGACCTGCACGCCTACTTCGTGACCGGCGCCCGCCTGCGTCCGACCACGTCCCGCGCCAGCGACGACGCGTCGATGCGCCTGGCCGTCAAGAACTGAGCGCGGATCGGCGCGCCTGAAGGAAAAGCATCATGGCATTCGGCACTCTCGACGGAGACGACGACGAGGTGATGAGCGAGATCAACATGACGCCGCTGGTCGACGTCATGCTGGTGCTGCTGATCATCTTCATCATCACGATTCCCGTCATCAACCACGCGGTCAAGATCGACCTGCCCCGTGCGACCAACCAGCCCAACGACACCAAGCCGGTGAACATCAACGTCTCCGTCGATGCGCAAGGCAAGGTGTTCTGGAACCAGGAAGAAGTGGACCAGGCCCAGCTGGAGCAGCGCATCGCGGAAGCCTCGCAGCTGCAGCCGCAGCCGGAGCTTCACCTGCGGGCCGACCGCGACGTGAAGTATGAGTTCGTGGCCCAGGTCATGGCCGCCGCCCAGCACGGCGGGCTCGGCAAGATCGGCTTCATCACCGAACCGAAACGCTGAACACACCAGCGCTGGCTGGCGAAAGGGCACCCCGACGGGGTGCCCTTTTTGCATGGCGGACGCGACCGCAATCGCGTCATTCACGATGCAGATGTAACGGGATGCAAAGTCGACGTGAAGACGCTTGTAATGATAACGGTTCTCATTTAAGATCATCTCCATCGTGATTCGCAACGTTGCGGATCACCACCTGACACCAGCGAATCCGCTGAACGCTTCGAACGGAGAAGACCATGAGCACCCTGAGCCTGCCGATGTCGCAACCGCGTGAAGTCACGCGCCGCCGCCTTTCCCTGCGCCGCGTCGAAGTGGCACCGCAGGCGCGGCGCGAAGCATCCGCGGCTCCCTCGGCGCTCGAATCGGTCAAGTCGGCCGTGGCCGCCCTGCCCGCCCGCCTCGAGGCCCTGATGCGCCAGGCGCCGGCCAACCAGGCCGATACGCCGGCAGTGCCGCTCGACGCCATCATGCAGGGCGCCACGACGCTGCCGATCCTGCACAACGGCGATGTCTACACGCTGCGCGTGACGCGCTACGGCAAGCTGATCCTGACCAAGTAACTGGCCGGGCCTGTACAGACTTTTGTGGGGACCACCCCTTCGCGGGGTGTTAGGCAGTAGCCAGACGATCGGATACAGCGGGACGGCAAGTTTTCCAAACCCCTTGCCCACCGGCCGATGCCAGCCATGCCACCTTTTTATTGCGCCCCGCAGGCATTGCGCCTGCGGGGCTTTTCGTTTGGGACGCAGCCCGGAACGAAAATCAGATGCCCAGCGAGGCGATGCCAGCGCGTGCGATCTGCGCGTCTTCCGTCGACTTGACGCCCGACACGCCCACCGCGCCCACCACCTGGTTGTTCACGACGATGGGCACGCCGCCCTCGAGCATGCCGTGCAGTACCGGCGCCGTCATGAACGAATAACGGCCGTTGTTGATCATGTCCTCGTAAATCTTCGACTCACGACGACCCAGCGACGCGGTACGCGCCTTTTCCGTGGCGATGTAGGCCGAGATCGGTGCCACGCCGTCCAGGCGCTGCATGCCGAGCGGATGACCACCGTCGTCGACGACAACAATCGTGACGGCCCAGTTGTTGGCCTTGGCTTCCGCCTCGGCAGCGACCAGCACCTTCTTCACGTCATCTGCCGTCAGTACGGTTTTTTGCTGCATACCTCTCTCCATCGGTTCAGGGTGAGGTCGCAGTATATCGCGCGATTCGGTCGTGAAAACCGGAAAGGGACGCATACGGCGGGTGAAAGTCCTTCACCTTCGGCGCCGCTTGACGACCCTCCGGTCCAATGAAAAAGACCCGCAAGCTGCGGGTCTCTCCGGTCCGGGATGCGGACGACTCAAGCACCGTCAGAGAAGCTGTCACGACGGTCATTGACGCGGGCGCCATCGAGGTAGACATCGCGCTTGTCCACCGCACGGGCGCCGTCGAGGAACACGTCGCGCTTGTCGATCGCGCGGGCGCCATCGGAGTAGGTATCGCGCGTGTCTACTACACGCTGGCCGCCGCTGTAGATGTCATACGGGCGGGACGCTGCGAACGCCGAGGTCGAGATTGCGGTCAGGGCGCCGATTGCAGCCAGGGCTGCGACGCGATGCTTGATAGCCATTTGAGTCCCCTTCTTCCAATTTCAGACAATTCGCCACGCCATCAGCCGATGAAGCCTGGGGCATGCTGTGGGAGCGGCGCCTTGTGATCCATATTAGGGGGAAACCCTCGGCCGACGTTGAGCCGAGTTGACGCGTCTTATCAAGATTTTTGACGGCTCGGAAACTTGGGGAACCGATACGGCGGACGACCTTCCATCCCTTGTAGGACGGTGTGAAGCCACCATTTCCGTCAGGCGCCGTCACCAGCAAAAAAGCCCCGGAACGGGGCTTTTTGCATGAAATCCTTTCAACGAGCGAAAGGGTACTGGGCCACCTTCACCAATCAGCGATGGCGGTCCCAATGGCCGCGCGCATGTCCGTGGCCATGGCCATGGCCATGGCCACGGCCACCATGCCAGCCCGGACCGTAATACGGGCGCGGACCGTAGTAGCGCGGGCCACCGCCGTAATAACGCGGCGGGCCGTAATACACGGGCGCCGGACGCACCACGACCGGCGGCGGGCCGTAATAGACAGGCGCGGGAGCCACCACCACCGGCGGCGGGGGCGCGTAATAGGCGGGCGGCGGGCCATAGTAGCCGGGACCACCCACCACCACGCCAGGGACGCCGATCGCGACGTCAACGTTCACACGCGCCATTGCAGCGCCAGACGCCAGCGCGGCGGCCACACCGAATGCTGCGAACAACCAACGTTTCATGATCGTGCCTCTAGTCAGGGAATCTGATATCGCTATTTTACGAGGCGGCTGCATTTCAGGTGAAACGGAGGTATCGACATTGTTACCGCCAGTAACAGCAGGATCACATGGGGCAGTGTCGCCACGATGACGGTTCGGCTTGCTTCCCGCTGGCGAAGCCACCACAATACCGGGCTTGCCGTGCGGCCGTGGAGAAATTGGTAGACTCAGCAGACTTAAAATCTGCCGCTCTTACGGGCTTACGGGTTCGACCCCCGTCGGCCGCACCAGCCTCCCCTCACACACTCCCCTCGGACACTCCCCTCAGACCAGCCAGGCGCAAAGCACGGCGCCCGCTGCCATCAGGAAGACGAACAGCAGCCCCGCCAGGGCCAGCGGCTTGCGGCCGGCGCGCAGCAAATCGCCGAGCCGGGTATAGAGGCCGATCGCCAGCATGGCGCAAGCCAGCAGCCAGTTGTCGAGGGCGATCAGCGCCGGCTTCCAGGCCGAGGGCACCAACGCCGCCGAGTTCAGCGCCATCACCGCCACAAAGCCCACCGCGAACCACGGCACCGAGCGCAGCAGCCCCTTCAGGTTGCGGCTGCCGCCAGCCTCCCGGGACCAGCTCGTATTCGGCCACAGTGCCATCACCAGCAGCAGCGGCCCCAACGCCAGCACGCGGACCATCTTCGCTACCACGGCTGCATCGGCCGTGGCATCGCTGACCATCTTGCCAGACGCGATCACCTGCGCCACCTCGTGCAGCGTGGCTCCCGTAAAGATGCCGAAGGCTCGGTCACTGACCGCCACATGCCAGTGCTGGGTCAGAAGCTCGTGGATCCACGGATACAGCAGCATGCCGGCCGTCCCGAACAGCACCACCGTGGCCACCGCCACTGCCGTCTGGCGGTCGTCGGTGCGCACCACCGATGCCACGGCGATCGCCGCCGCCGCGCCGCAGACAGCACTGCCCGCGCTGACCAGAATGGCCTCGCGCCGGCTCAACCCAAAGAACCGCGAGCCGGCCCACGTGCCGAACAGCAGCGTCGCCACCAGCATCGCCAGCGGCACGATTACCCCGCCGGCGCCCAGCGCCGCCATCGCGCCGAACGTCAGGCGCAGGCCGTAGAGCGCCACGCCGAGGCGCAGCAGGTGATGGCGGGCGAACTGCATGCCCGGCGCCAGCGGCGCCAGCCAGTGCCTTGGCATCGTGTTGGCGGCGACCATGCCCGCACACATCGCCAGCGTCAGCGCCGAAAGACCCGTGTGGGAGATCGCCGGATGGTCAGCCAGCACCTGTGCCAGCCACGCAATGAACCCGAGCGGCGCCACGGTCAGCAGCCGCTTGCGCCATAAGGCAAGGGCAGACGGCGCAAGGTGCGGGGACACTACATGGGGAGCGGGAGTCGTGGACATGGCAGCGACAGCTTGTTCTTGACGATTGCCCGAAGCGTACGCATCCCGCCCTAACCCGTAAAACGGGTAATATCGTTATGTATTAACTGTTTTACCGATAGATCATGGAACAGCGCCCGCTTCGCCTCACACTGCGCCAGCTGCAGGTTTTCGTCGCTGTGGTCCGGCATGGCAGCACGATGGCGGCTGCCGAGGCGCTGGCCATGTCGCAGTCGGCGGTCAGTGCGTCGCTGGCCGAACTCGAACGTGCGCTGGACGGCGCCCTGTTCGACCGCGTGGCCCGACGCCTGGCCATCAACGAATCCGGCCGGCAGTTCTTCCCGCGCGCCCTTTCGCTGCTGGACCAGGCCTATGAACTGGAGCGCTTCGCTTCCGCCGCTGGGGTACAGCTTCGCATCGCCGCCAGCAATACGATTGGCAGCTACATCCTGCCCGCACTGCTGGCTGGCTTCCGGAACGCCCAGCCTGGCCCCTGCACGCTCGATCTGCGGATCGGCAATACCCAGGACGTGCTGAACGCGCTGATGCAGTTCGAAGCCGATATCGGGCTGATCGAGGGCACGAGCCACGAGCGCGACCTGCGCAGCGTGCACTGGTGCGACGACGAAATGGTGGTGATCGTGGGGCCGGACCACCCATTGGCGGCAACAGCGGACCAGCCGGCCGCGCTCCATGCCATGCTGCGCGACGCGGACTGGATTGTGCGCGAGCCGGGCTCGGGCACGCGGGAGATCATCGAGGAGCGGCTGGTACCGGTGCTGGGCACCCTGCGCTTTGCGCTCGAACTGGGCAATGCCGAGGCCATCAAACGCGCGGTGATGAGCGGATTTGGCGTCAGTTGCCTGTCATTGCACGTGGTGCGCGATGAAATCGAACGGGGTCAACTGGTCGCGCTGCGGCAGGGCCTGCCGCGCGTGATCCGGCCGCTGCAACTGGTCGTCCACCAGGACAAGTTTCCGACGCAGGGCCTGCTGGCCTTCAGCGAGTACCTGCGCGGCGCCGCGCCCGTGCTTGGCACCTGAGCCGCCCTAGGCAAGCTGCGGCCGGGCCTTGCGGGCGGCATCCTGCCGTGCCGTGTGGCGGTCGAGCAGGTGGAACAGCACCGGATTGAGCAGGATCGATAGCAAGGCGCCAGCCAGGATCAGCGCCTGCCCACGCTCGGGCAGCACCTTGAGGTAGACACCCAGGCTGGCGAGGATGAACGAGAATTCGCCGATCTGCGCCAGACTCACGGCGATGGTCAGTCCCACGCGGTTGTCGTGGCCGAAGACCCGCACGATCGCCAGCGCCGCCAGCGACTTGCCCACCACGATGATCAGCAGCGTCGCCAGCACCCCCCACGGGTCGTTCACGAGCACCATCGGGTCGAACAGCATGCCCACCGAGACAAAGAACAGCACCGCGAACGCATCGCGCAACGGCAGCGATTCCTCGGCGGCGCGATGGCTGAATTCCGATTCGGCGAGCACCATGCCGGCGAAGAACGCGCCCAGTGCGAATGACACGCCGAACAGCGAGTACGCGCCGAACGCCACGCCCAGCGCGGTGGCCAGCACGCCGAGCCGGAACAGCTCCCGGCTGCCGGTCCAGATGATGCGTTCGAGCATCCACGGGATGAAGCGGCGGCCGATCACGAGCATCACGGCCACGAATGCGGCCACCTTGCCCAGCGTGACCAGGATTTCGAGCAGCACGTCCATCGTGGCCGGCGCTGCGCCCGCGGCATCGCCATCCCCGCCGATCAGCCCCGACATGGCCGGCAGCAGCACCAGTGCCAGCACCATCGCCAGGTCCTCGACGATCAGCCAGCCCACCGCAATCCGGCCCTGCTGCGATTCGATCAGATCCCGCTCCTGCAGCGCGCGCAGCAGCACCACCGTGCTGGCCACGGACAAAGCCAACCCGTAGACCAGCCCCTGCCCCCACGACCAGTCGAAGCCCCACGCCACCAGCATGCCGAGCGCGGTGGCGATACCGATCTGGACAATGGCCCCCGGGATGGCGATGCGCTTCACCGCCATCAGGTCCTTGATCGAGAAATGCAGCCCCACGCCAAACATCAGCAGGATCACGCCCAGCTCGGCGAGTTCGGGCGCCAGCGCCTGATCGGCCGTGTAGCCCGGCGTATGCGGCCCCACGGCAATTCCCGCGCAGAGATAGCCAATCAGCGGCGGCAGCTTGAAGCGATTGGCAATGGCACCGAGGATGAACGCCAGCACGATGCCGCCGACGATGGTACTGATGAGCGGGGTGGCGTGCTGCATGCGTCGGAGTTTCCTTCGAGGGACGGTTTCGGAATGGGGGAGCCGGACGAATGTAACATGCAGCGCAGGCCACGCAGGATGAGAACAATCGCAAAAACCGGAGGAAATTCGGACGAATGCCGCGGGAAATGTCCGCGATCCACGGTATGCAGCCGTGGCGCGGAAAACAAAAACGGCGCCCTGATCGGGCGCCGTCTTGCTGAAACTGGAGGCGGAGGTCGGAATCGAACCGGCGTACACGGCTTTGCAGGCCGCTGCATAACCACTCTGCCACCCCGCCAGGTGACGATCCTGAATTGTATCCGCTTTCGCCGCAGATCCTGTTTGCGACACGGAGGCAATCCCGGGAAAGAAAAAGGGAAGCACTGCTTCCCTTTGGGATTTGGAGCGGGAGACGAGTCTCGAACTCGCGACCTCAACCTTGGCAAGGTTGCGCTCTACCAACTGAGCTACTCCCGCGTACAACTTTTACTGCCTGGCAGTTGGTGCTGCCGATCTGCCGACCCGGCGGAGCCGAATCACCAGATGCCATAACCTGGAGCGGGAGACGAGTCTCGAACTCGCGACCTCAACCTTGGCAAGGTTGCGCTCTACCAACTGAGCTACTCCCGCAGGGTCCTGCATACTACCGAAAAGCAGACTATCGCGCAACTTCTTTTAACTACGCAGCTTTATGCCGGCAATTCGCGCTAACACCTGCTAATCTTGCTGCTTTCGTTTTCGTCGTCAGCAGCGAGAACGAGATTATTGCAAAAGACGAACCGGCTCGTCAACAACTTTTTGCACCGATTTTCATTTTTGCGTGCGCGCCCCGCTGAGGGCGTCACTACGCTCGCGGATCTGCGGCCACGCCAGCTTCATGTAGTAGATCATCGACCACAGCGTGAGCACCGCCGCAAGGTAGATCATCCAGCCGCCCAGCACCGATGCATCGAAGCCGAACAGCGAGTCATTGAACAGCAGCAGCGGGATGGCCACCATCTGCACCGTGGTTTTCAGCTTGCCCAGGAAGTTGACCGCCACGCTCTTGGACGCGCCGATCTGCGCCATCCACTCGCGCAGCGCCGAAATCGTGATCTCGCGGCCAATGATCACCAGCGCGATCAGGTCGGCTACCCGCCCCAGCGCCAGCAGGGAGAGCAGCGCGGCGGTGACCATGAGCTTGTCCGCCACCGGGTCGAGGAAGGCGCCAAACGCCGAGGTCTGGTTCCAGCGCCGGGCCAGGAAGCCATCGAGCCAGTCCGTGACTGCCGCGATGATGAAGAACGATGCAGCGGTCACGTTCTTGGTATGCATCGGCAACCAGGCTTCCGGCAGGTAGTAGACCCCGACAACCAGCGGGATCATGGCCACGCGTAGCCAGGTCAGCAGAATGGGAATGTTCAGTGGCATGAGCGGTGGGTCTTGGGCCGGCGGTTGCGCCGGCCTGAGATGTCGGATGCGCGATTGTCGCCGATTTCGGTCCAAACCCGTTAATTTCGGCCCTGCGCACCCTCCGGGCCTGCCGGTCCGGCGCTCAATGCAGTTGGCGGTAGATTTCCTCGGCCAGCGTACGCGAGATGCCCTCCACGCTGGCCAGTTCGTCGATGCTGGCTGCCATCACGCCGCGCAGGCCGCCAAAGCGGGTCAGAAGCTTCTGGCGCCGGCGCGCGCCGATACCCTCGATCTCCTCCAGGCGCGACGTGGTGCGGGCCTTGGCCCGCCTGGCGCGCATGCCGGTGATGGCAAAGCGGTGCGCCTCGTCGCGGATCTGCGCCACCAGCATCAGTGCGGCACTGCCCTGCCCCAGTTCGAGCGACGGACGCCCGTCGGCGAAGATCAGCGTCTCGAGCCCGACCTTGCGCCCCTCGCCCTTGGCCACGCCAACCAGCAGGCCGATATCGAGGCCAAGTTCCTCGAATACCTGCCGCGCCACCTCGACCTGCCCCTTGCCGCCGTCGATCAGCACCACGCGCGGCATTCGCGGCACGCCGCCGGCGCCCTCGGCGCCCGGGTCGCCGCCCTCTTCCTGGATCTGCTCGACCAGCTTCTGGTAGCGGCGCGTCAGCACCTGACGCATGGCCGCGTAGTCGTCGCCCGGCGTGATGTCGGTGATGTTGAAGCGCCGGTATTCGCCGTTCTGCATCTCGTGGTGGTGAAACACCACGCACGACGCCTGCGTGGCCTCACCCGCCGTGTGGCTGATGTCGAAGCACTCGATGCGCAGCATCGCCAGGTCTTCCATGTCCAGGCCGATGGTCTCGGCCAGCGCCCGGGTGCGCGCCTCCTGGCTGCCCTGCTCGGCCAGCCGCCGCGCCAGCGCGAGGCCGGCACCCTGCGTGGCCATTTCGAGCCAGATGCGGCGCTGCCCCTGCGGCTGGCGCACCAGCGCCACCTTGCGGCCGGCCTGCATCGACAGTGCCTCGACCACGGCCTTGTCGGCGGGCAGGTGGCTGACCACGACGATCGGCGGCGCGGTCTGGTCCAGGTAATGCTGGATCATGAACGCCGACAGCACGCGGGCCGCGATGCGGTCCACGGTCAGCACGCCGGCGTCAGGCAGCGCGGCCTCGCCCTCGGGCATCACGGCGTCATCGCCACCTTCGCCACCTTCGCCGCTGTCGTCGCTTTCCTCGACGATCATCGCGGCCTCGTCGGCATGAGCCGGGAAATAAGCCTTGTCGCCCAGATGGCGCCCGCCGCGCACCATCGCCAGGTTCACGCACGCGCGGCCGCCCTGCACGGCCACGGCGAGGATGTCGATGTCGCGCGCCTGCCCCACCTCCTCCACGGCCTGGCGCTTGAGCACGGTGGACAGCGCCGAAATCTGGTCGCGCACCGCCGCCGCCTGCTCGAACTGGAGTTGCATCGCGTGCGATTCCATCTTGCCCTGCAGCCCCTCCAGCACCTCGCTCTCGCGCCCCTGCAGGAAGCGCGCGGCGTTGCCCACGTCGCGCGCGTAGTCGTCGGCGCTGATCGCCTGCACGCACGGGGCCGTACAGCGGTGGATCTGGTGCAGCAGGCACGGCCGGGTGCGGTTGTTGAACACGGTGTCCTCGCAGGTGCGCAACTGGAACACCTTCTGCAGGATCTGCATGCTCTCGCGCACCGCGTGGGCGCTCGGGAACGGGCCGAAATACTGGTGCTTGCGGTCGGTGGCGCCCCGGTAGTACGCCATGCGCGGATACGCGTGGCTGGTCAGCTTCAGGAACGGATACGACTTGTCGTCCCGGAACAGGATGTTGTAGCGCGGCGCCAGGGCCTTGATGAGATTGTTCTCAAGCAGCAGCGCCTCGGCCTCGGTCCGCACCACGGTGGTCTCGATGCGCGCGATCTTGCCCACCATCATCGCGATGCGCGGCGACAACTGGGTCTTGGTGAAATAGCTCGACACCCGCTTCTTCAGGTCACGCGCCTTGCCCACATAGAGCACATTGCCGTCGGCGTCGAAATAGCGGTAGACGCCCGGCAGGCCCGGCATGCGGGCCAGGATCGGACGCGGATCGAAGTCGGGCACATCCGGGGGCTCGGGCGCCTCGGGCGGCGCGGGCACGTCGGCGGTCGGCGGAATGGCTTCGATCTGCGCGGGATCAATCGGGGAGACGGGTTCCTGCTCGGGCATCGGGGGAGTTCGGGGGACGGATATGGCGCGCTCCATGCTGGCGCTGGCCTAGAATCGCAAGTTTAGAGCAATTCTCCCGCAAGCCTTTTCGCAAGCGGGCCGCCCTCCGCCGCCATGCCTATCCGTTCCTGGGACATTTTCTGCACCGTCATCGACAACTTCGGCGATATCGGCGTCTGCTGGCGCCTGGCGCGCCAGTTGGCGCAGGAACACGGCCACGCCGTGCGGCTCTGGGTCGACGATCTGCAGAGCTTTGCGCGGCTGGCTCCGGAACTCGATACCGGGGCCGCGCACCAGCGCCTGTCCGGCGTGGAAATCCGCACGTGGCAGCCGGCGCCGGGCGCCCCCTTCACGGCACCGGCACCGCACGACGCCGTCATCGAAGCCTTCGCCTGCCATCTGCCCGAGCCGTTCCTGCAGGCGATGGCCGCCGCGCCGCGCAAACCCGTATGGCTGAATCTTGAATACCTGAGCGCCGAGGACTGGGTGGCCGAACACCACGCCATGGCCTCGCCGCACCCGCGCCTGCCGCTGACCAAGTATTTCTTCTTCCCCGGCTTTGCACGGGGCACTGGCGGCCTGCTGCGCGAATCGATGATCGGCGCCTCGCGCCAGGCGTTCCTGGAGAGCCCGGCCGCCCACGCCACGCTCTGGCACCGGCTCGGCGCCCGTCCCCGGCCCCAGGCAGTGAAGGCCAGCCTGTTCGCCTACGCCAACCCGGCACTGCCGGCGCTGCTCGAACAATGGCGAAACAGCGATGTTCCCGTGGATTGTTTCGTGCCGCAGGGGCTGGCCGCGACGCAGGTCGGGCAGTGGCTCGGCAGCACGCTGGAGCCGGGAACGTCGCACGCGCGCGGCAACCTCGTGCTGCACGGCATCCCGTTCGTGCGGCAGGAGCACTACGACGAGCTGCTCTGGGCCTGCGACGTCAATTTCGTGCGGGGCGAAGACTCCTTCGTGCGGGCGCATTGGGCCGTGCGGCCGATGATCTGGCAGATCTATCCGCAGGATGACGACGCCCATCACGTCAAGCTCGACGCCTGGCTGACACGTTTTTCGCGCTCCGGTGTGACGCCCGAGGCATTCGCGGCGTTACGCGATTTCTGGCACGCATGGAACGGCTATGGCGGCACCCCGCACTGGGCGGCGCTTCAGGCACAGCTGCCAGCCCTGGGCGCCGGCGCGGACCGCTGGCAGCGGCAGTTGCAGCACCTGGGCGACCTCGCGGCGAATCTGGTGGACTTTGGCGAAAATCGGGTAAAATAGCGGGTTGATTTTGATGGCGGGCCCAGGTTTCAAGCCCAAGAACAAACTGCCGGCTGCGCGCCTTCGCCATACCCGCTTTCCGGGCCGATATCGGACCCGGACCCAATTTTTTCAGGAAGACAGTTCAGATGAAAATCGCACAGGAACTCCGCGTCGGCAACGTGTTCATGATCGGTTCCGACCCGATGGTGGTTCAGAAGGCCGAGTACAACAAGTCGGGCCGTAACGCCGCCGTCGTCAAGATGAAGTACAAGAACCTGCTGACGGAAGCCCCGGGCGAGTCCGTCTTCAAGGCCGACGACAAGTTCGAAGTGGTCATGCTCGACCGCCGCGAATGCACCTACTCGTACTTCGCCGACCCGATGTACGTGTTCATGGACGCCGACTTCAACCAGTTCGAAGTCGAGAAGGACAGCATGGGCGACGCGCTGAACTACCTCGAAGACGGCATGGCCGTGGAAGTGGTGTTCTACAACGAGAAGGCCATCTCGGTGGATATGCCGACCACGCTGGTCCGCGAAATCATCTACACCGAGCCGGCCGTCAAGGGCGACACGTCGTCGGGCAAGGTGCTCAAGGGCGCCAAGATCAACACCGGCTTCGAACTGCAGGTGCCGCTGTTCTGCAACATCGGCGACAAGATCGAAATCGACACGCGTACCGGCGAATACCGCAGCCGCGCCAACTAAGCTTCACGGCGCCACGCGATAAAAAGGGCAGCTTCGGCTGCCCTTTTTGCGTTCCTGCCGCCCCGGTCAGGCGATCAGCGACAGCTCCCTGAGCAGTCGCAGCGCGGCGCGATACTCGCCCTCCTGCTCCAGCTTGTTCCAGTCCAGCGGCTTGCGGCGGCCGAACAGCTTGCGGATGCGCCGCTGCGATGCCTTGCCGATTCCCGTGTCCAGTTCGGTCAGCAGTTGGTCGGCCTTGTCGGGGTTGTTGCAGATCAAAACCATGTCACAGCCGGCTTCGAGCGCGGCGCGCGCGCCTTCGGTTACCGTGCCGGCCACGCTGGCGCCTTCCATGCTGAGGTCGTCGCTGAAGATCACCCCTTCGAAGCCCAGTTGCGCCCGGAGGATGTCCTGCAGCCAGAAGCGCGAGAAGCCGGCCGGGTTCGGATCGACCTTCGGGTAGATCACGTGCGCCGGCATGACCGACGCCAGCGCCTGTCCCATCCAGTCATACGGACGCGCGTCGTGCGCCAGGATCTCGTCCAGCGTGCGCTCGTCGACCGGCACCGCCACGTGCGAATCGGCTTCCACGTAGCCATGACCCGGAAAATGCTTGCCACAGTTGGCCATGCCGGCCAGCAGCAGGCCGTGCGCCAAGTGGTTGGCCAGCATCGTGACCACGCGCGGATCGGCGTGGAAGGCGCGGTCGCCAATCACCCCGCTGCGGCCGAAATCGAGGTCCAGCACCGGCGTGAAGCTCAGGTCGATGTCGCAGGCGCGCAGCTCGGCGGCCAGCACATAGCCACAGGCAATGGCGGCCTTGGTCGCCACCAGCACATCGCGGTCCCACAGTTCGCCAAGCCTGGCCATGGCCGGCAGGTGCGTGAAGCCGTCGGTCTTCGCGCGCTGCACGCGGCCGCCTTCATGGTCGATGCAGATCAACACATCGTCGCGGACATTGCGGATGGCCCGCGTCAGCGCCGTCAACTGGGCGCGCGACTCGAAATTGCGCGCGAACAGGATCACGCCCCCCGTCAGCGGATGGGCGATGCGGCGCTCGTCCTCGGCATTGAGCTGCTTGCCCACCACGTCCAGCACTACCGGGCCCGGGCGCTTGCCGGTCACTTTCTTGTTCATATCGATTCAGTTCGAGGCTGGTTCAGGCAGCGGACCGGGCTGGCCGGTCCGCTCCGCGATCGCGAAGGCGACCGCATAGTCATGTTCGTCACTGACACTGACACGGATGGTCAGGCCGCGTTCCCGCACCCAGTCGGCCAGTTCGCCCGTGCACTGCGGCGTGGGCTCGCCAGACGGCAGGTTCAGCAGCTCCATCGCGCGCCACGTCATCGGCCAGCGCATGCCCAGGCCGATGGCCTTGGAGAATGCCTCCTTGGCCGCGAAACGCGTGGCCAGGAAGGCCAGGCCGCGCTTCTCCGAGCGGGCCTTGCGCGCGTGGTAGACCTTGAGTTCGCGCGGACCGAGCACCTTCTCGGCAAAACGACCGCGCGTGCGGTCCATCACGCCCTGCACGCGATCGATCTGGATGATGTCGGTACCGACGCCGTAGATCACGCGGGCTGCCCCGGCACCGGATAGCGCGTGCCCAGGCGCGCGGCCACCATGATCGCCTTCATTTCGCGCACGGCATTCTGCCAGCCCACGAAGACGGCATGGGCCACCACTGCATGGCCGATATTCAGCTCCCTGATGCCCGGCAGCGCGGCGATCGGCTGCACGTTGGTGTAGTGCAGGCCGTGGCCGGCGTTCACCACCAGGCCGTGTTTCTGGCCGGCATCCACGCCCTGTGCCACGCGACGGAATTCCGCCTCCTGCTCCTCGGGCGAGTGGGCGTCGGCATAGCGGCCCGTATGGATCTCGATCACGGGCGCCTTGCAGGCGGCGGCCGCCGCAATCTGCTCCGGATCGGCGTCGATGAACAGCGACACCCGGATACCCGCGTCGGCCAGCTGGCGGCACGCCGCGCTGACCTGCTCGAAATGCCCGCGCACGTCGAGCCCGCCTTCGGTGGTCACTTCCTCGCGCTTCTCGGGCACCAGGCAGACGTCCTGCGGCTTGATCTCGCAGGCGATGTCGAGCATTTCCGGCGTGATCGCGCACTCCAGGTTCATGCGCGTGGCCAGTTTCGGGCGCAGCGCCCGCACGTCCGCGTCGCGGATATGGCGGCGGTCCTCGCGCAGATGCAGCGTAATCAGGTCCGCGCCGGCTTCCTCGGCCTGCAGCGCAGCCAGGATCGGGTCGGGATAGGCCGTGCCGCGCGCATTGCGCAGCGTGGCAACGTGATCGATATTGATGCCCAGGTCGATGACCCCGGGATTCGCGTGGAAGATCATGCCGGCTTGCTCGGAAAGGATGAAATCAAAGGTACTGCAGATCGATCAGGATCTGCCGCGTCTTGAGCGGCTCGCCCTGCAGATAATAATGCAGCAGGAACCGCATCAGCGCACGGCTCTGCGATACGGTCTGGGTCCGCGTGTAGTCGTCCTGCGCCATGTCCAGCAGCGTCTGCCCCGCCACCACGGGCCAGCTGGACGGATCGCTGGCGTGCGCGCGCCGCACCCCGCGCTCGGGCTGGTACACGTAGTCGAGACCCGGCTGCACGCGCTCGCCGCTCTTGACGCACTGGTCGAACGCCACCGCGAAGCCGGTTTCCTGCAGCAGTACCCGCTCGAAGCTGCGCAGCACCAGGCTGGCTGATTCGCCATGCGCCAGCCGTGTCAGCGTGATCATGTAGTGCTTGAACAGCGCCGGATGCGCGTCCTCACGCGGGCAGAACCGCAATAGTAATTCGTTGAGATAGAAGCCCGACAGCAGTGCATCGCCGGCCAGCGGCAGCATGCCGCCCACGTATTCGGCCTTGGTCAGCGTCTTGACTTCGCCGCGCCCGGTCCACGAGAGCGAGATCGGGTGGAAGTGCTGAAGGACCGGCCGCAGCGCCGAGTGGGGCCGCTTGGCGCCCTTGGCCACCATCGCCATGCGGCCGTGGTCGCGCGTGAAGACGTCCAGGATCAGACTTGTCTCACGGTACGGGTAGGCATGGAGCACGAAGCCGGCCTCGTTGCTGACCCGCAGTTCGGAACGCGCCGGCACGATGCGCATGGCGCGGTCCATCATCTCGCGGCCGGCGGCCACGGCTGGACTCAGCGTGCCGCCCACGCCGGATTCCAGCACCTCGGCGGCCTCCTCGGCGATGGGATCGGCACTGCGCGCACGCGGCGCGGCGCGGCGCAAGTCAGGCATCCTGCTCACTCGTACCCGTAGGCACGCAGTCCGGCTTCGTTGTCGGCCCAGCCGCTCTTGACCTTGATCCACATCTCCAGGTAGACCTTGCCGTCGAACAGCTTCTCCATGTCGAGGCGCGCCTCGGTGGAGATCGTCTTGAGCTTGGCACCCTTGTTGCCGATGATCATGGCCTTGTGGGCATCACGCTCGACCAGGATCGTGGCGAAAATACGGCGCAGGCGGCCTTCGGTCTCGAACTTGTCGATGATCACGGTGCTCGTGTACGGCAATTCGTCGCCAGTCCAGCGAAACACCTTCTCGCGGATGATTTCCGAGGCCATGAAACGCTCGCTGCGGTCGGTCATCGCGTCCACGTCGTACATCGGCTCGCCTTCGAGCAGGTACGGGCGGATGATGGCCAGCAGGCGCTCGATATGGTCGTGCGTCTTGGCAGACATCGGCACCACTTCCGTGAACGGAAAGCGCTGCCCCATCTGCTCCAGGAACGGCATCATCACTTCGGTGCGGCCCTCGCCCAGGCGGTCGAGCTTGTTGCAGACCAGCAGCACGGGCGTGTTCTTCGGCAGCAGCGACAGCACCTTCTCGTCATCGGCGCCGAAATAGCCGGCTTCGACCACGAACAGCACCAGATCCACCGAAGACAGCGTGGACGTGACCGCCCGGTTCAGCGTGCGGTTCAGCGCGCTGGCATGGCGGGTCTGGAAGCCGGGCGTATCGACGAACACGAACTGCGCGTCTTCCGTGGTCTGAATGCCCACGATCCGGTGGCGCGTGGTCTGCGCCTTGCGCGACGTGATGCTGACCTTCTGGCCAACCAGCGCGTTCATCAGCGTGGATTTGCCCACATTGGGGCGGCCAACGATGGCCACGGTGCCGCAGCGGAAAGCCGGGGCGCCGGAGGTTTCCGCCGCTTCCTGCGACGGAGGGAGAGAATCGGTCATTCCTTCAACCTGAGAGACAACTGGGGATCCGGCGGCACCGGCTGCTTGCGCGTCTTGCCCGTCCGCTCGGCACGGCTGCGCTTGAGCAGCTGGGGCACGAGCTTCTGGACTTCATCCAGCGCCAGCTTGGCCGCCGCCTGCTCGGCCGCGCGGCGCGAGGCGCCGGTGCCGAACACACGCACCTCCAGTTTAGGCACGATGCACTCGACTTCAAATTGCTGGCTGTGAGCCGCACCGTGCGTGGCGATGACGTTGTACTGCGGCAGGGCGATCTTGTGGCCCTGCAGGTACTCCTGGAGCAGCGTCTTGGCATCCTTGCCCAGCGTACGCGGATCCACCTGCTCCAGGATGGGGATATACAGCTTGCGGATCAGCGCCCGGGCGGCGTCGAATCCGGCGTCCAGGAACACGGCGCCGACGATGGCCTCGAGCGCATCGGCCAGGATCGACGGGCGGCGGAAGCCGCCGCTCTTGAGTTCACCCTCGCCCAGGCGCAGCGCGTCGGACAACTGCAGCATCTGGGCAATCTCGTACAGCGCCTGCTGCTTGACCAGATTGGCCCGCACGCGCGACAGGTCGCCCTCGTCGAGCTTGCCGAACATGCCGAACAGCATGTCCGCCACCGCGCAGTTCAGCACCGAATCGCCAAGAAATTCCAGGCGTTCGTTGTGGTTGGCGCTATGGCTGCGATGCGTGAGCGCCTGCTGCAGCAATTCGGGCTTGCTGAATCGGTAGCCGAGACGTTGCTGCAGGGCGTCGAGGGTCATGTCGTTACTGCGTTCCCGAATAGGTAATCAAAAAGCTCAATGGACCGTAGATTTTCACTTCGGTCCGGTACTCGAAACCCACGGAGCGAATCCGCCCCGTCTCGTCCTCGGTAATGTCCAGGTCTTCACCCCGGACCGACCGGATATCGTCGATCTGGGCCTGCTTGTCGAAAAAGGCCGCCACTTCCTTGCGGTTGCCGGAACTGTCCCGGGCGTAATTGATCGCGCGTTTGACCGAGAAATACTCCAGTACGCTCGGAATCGATTTCAACGCGGGCAATGCCACCGCCACCACGATGAGGACCACCACCAGCAGCGACCCCATCGAAAAACCGCGTGATCTTTTAATCACACCTATACGGACGCCGCCCCCACTTCCCAAAATCCTTTGACCCATCTGCGCTGCCCTCGTTTTTGAGTGTTTTGCGCTGCGTGGTACCGCGGAATTACTTGAACGATCCCACGCGCCCGAAATTGCCCAGATTCATCCAGATCATGAAGGCCCGGCCAACGATGTTCTTGTCCGGCACGAAACCCCAGTAACGGGAATCCAGGCTATTGTCACGGTTATCCCCCATGACGAAATAGTGACCTTCCGGCACCTTGCAGGTCAGCCCCAGCTGATTGTAAGTGCAGTTATCCCGAAACGGAAAATCGGGATCGGCGCCGGCGATGAACGCGGGCCGGTCGGAATCGTTGAGAATCCCGTGCTGGACACCGCCCGGCAGGGTCTCCAGATAATGCTTCGAATACGCCAGCCGTTCCTCGTCGAGGTAATCGGGCAATTGCTTGTATTCGGCCGGCTTGCCGTTGATCGTCAGCTTCTTGTTCTCGTAGCGCACCACGTCACCGGGCACGCCGATCACGCGCTTGATGTAATCGAGCGACTCGTCCTTCGGATAACGGAACACCATGACATCGCCGCGCTGTGGCTCGCCGATGTCCATGATCTTCTTGTTCACCACCGGCAGCCGGATCCCGTAGTTGTACTTGTTGACCAGGATGAAATCGCCGATCAGCAGCGTGGGGATCATCGAACCCGACGGAATCTTGAACGGCTCCACCACGAACGAGCGCAGCACGAACACCGCCAGGATGACCGGGAAGAAGCTGGCCGAGTACTCCAGCCACCACGGCTGACGGAGTTTTTCCTCGGCGAGCTTGGCCCGCGACCGGTCCAGGTCGGAAGGCCCCGACACCGCCTGCCGGTGCTGGCGCTGGGCGTCGAACTCGGCCAGCGCCAGTGCCGCGCTGCTGCGGCGCTGCCGCGCAAAAACCAGCTTGTCCGCAACCCAGGCAATGCCCGTAATGACCACCAGCACAAAAAGGATCAGTGCAAAATTCATGACGGCTTGAAGTGTTGTCGAATTGTTGTCAGCGCCGGTGCGGCACGCCTTATTTGTCGTCCACCTGCAGAATCGCCAGGAAAGCCTCCTGCGGGATTTCCACGGTGCCCACCTGCTTCATGCGCTTCTTGCCGGCCTTCTGCTTTTCCAGCAGTTTCTTCTTGCGCGAGATATCGCCGCCGTAGCACTTGGCCAGCACGTTCTTGCGCAGCGCCTTGACGTTCTCGCGGGCAATGATATTGACGCCGATGGCCGCCTGGATCGCCACGTCGTACATCTGGCGCGGAATGATCTCGCGCATTTTGGCCGCCACCTCGCGGCCGCGATACTGCGAATTCGAACGGTGGACGATGACGGACAGTGCATCGACCTTGTCGCCGTTGATCAGGATGTCGACCTTGACCACGTCGGACGGACGATATTCCTTGAATTCGTAATCCATCGACGCATAACCGCGCGACACCGACTTCAGTCGATCGAAGAAATCGAGCACGATTTCCGCCATCGGAATTTCATAGGTCAGTTGCACCTGCTTGCCGTGGTAGCTCATGTTGACCTGCGTGCCGCGCTTCTGCGTGCACAGCGTGATCACCGAGCCGACATAATCCTGCGGCATGTACAGGTTCACCGTGACGATCGGCTCCAGGATGGCCTCGATCCGGGTCGCGTCCGGCATCTTGGCCGGGTTTTCCACGGTAATGATCGACCCGTCGCGCATCTGCACCTGATAGACCACGGTCGGCGCGGTCGTGATCAGGTCCATGTCGAACTCGCGCTCAAGCCGCTCCTGCACGATTTCCATATGCAGCAGGCCCAGGAAGCCGCAACGGAAACCGAAGCCCAGCGCCTGCGACACTTCCGGCTCGAACATCAGCGAGGCGTCGTTCAGTCGCAGTTTCTCCAGCGATTCGCGCAGCGCCTCGTACTGGTTCGATTCCACCGGATACAGGCCAGCGAACACCTGCGGCTTGACTTCCTTGAAGCCCGGCAGCGGCGCTTCGGCGCGGCGCGTCAGCGTGGTGATCGTATCCCCCACCTTGGCGGCCTTCAGTTCCTTGATGCCGGCGATCACGAAACCCACCTCGCCGGCCGTCAGCGCGTCGCGCTGGATCGACTTCGGCGAGAACACACCCACCTGTTCGGTCAGGTGCTGCGCGCCCGTGGCCATCAGCAGGATCTTGTCCTTGGGACGCAGCGTGCCGTTGACCACGCGCACCAGCATCACCACGCCAACGTAGTTGTCGAACCACGAATCGATGATCAGCGCCTGCAGCGGCGCGGCCGGGTCGCCCTCGGGCGGCGGCACGCGGGCAATCATCGCCTCGATCACGTCCTCCACGCCCAGGCCGGTCTTGGCCGAGCACAACGTGGCGTCGCTGGCATCGATGCCGATGACGTCCTCGATTTCCTGCTTGGCGTTGTCGGGGTCTGCCGAGGGCAGGTCGATCTTGTTGAGCACAGGCACCACTTCCACGCCCAGTTCGATGGCCGTGTAGCAGTTGGCCACGGTCTGCGCCTCGACACCCTGCGAGGCGTCCACCACCAGCAGCGCGCCCTCGCAAGCCGACAGCGAGCGGCTGACTTCGTAGCTGAAGTCGACGTGCCCCGGCGTGTCGATCAGGTTCAGGTTGTAGACCTTGCCATCGCGCGCCTTGTAGCTCAGGGCCGCGGTCTGCGCCTTGATGGTGATGCCGCGCTCCTTCTCGATATCCATCGAGTCGAGCACCTGCGCCTCCATTTCCCGATCCGACAGCCCGCCACAGCGCTGAATGATCCGGTCGGCCAGCGTGGATTTGCCGTGGTCGATGTGGGCGATGATCGAGAAATTACGAATATGGTCCATCTAGTCTTCAGGGAAACGCAGGCGGTGCCCGGCGGCATCACGGAGGACGAGCGGGCGCGGCAAGAATGGTGGGACGCAGGATTTGCGCCAATCCGCGATTTTACCGTAGTTTCAAGGACTTCCGGCACATGAAATAAGGGCGGCAGCCCCGCCGGGCGGCGCCGGCGGCATGCCTGCCGGTGCATCCGCCCAAACGAAACGCGCCGGACCCTCCGGCCCGGCGCGCGACTCAGGCTCCGGCAGGCGCGCCGGCCGGCCTCAGCGGTTCTGGCTCGGACGCAGCGTCAGCACCTGCGTGGCATCGCCACGCCGCACGAACACGGCAGCCATCTTGCTCTTGTCGAGTGCCTTGACCATCTCGTTGAACTGCTTCGCGTTGGCCACATCCGCATCACCCAGACGCAGGATGATGTCGCCGGGGCGAATGCCGGCCCGCGCCGCCGGGCCATCGGCGGCCTCGACCTCGACGCCGGACTTGATCTTCAGCTCGCGCAGCCGCGTTTCCGCGATGTCGTTGACGATCAGCCCCAGGGCATTGGGCTTGGTGCCCGGCTGTTCCTCGGCACCGTTGCCGCGCCGGTCACCCTTGCGGGCCGCCGTGCGTGCGCCATCCGGCTCGAGTTCGGCCACGGTAATCTGCACATCGCGCGTCTGACCCTTGCGCCAGACCTGCAGCGGCACGCGCGCACCCGGCTTGGTATCGCCGACCATGCGCGGCAGATCCGATGCCTTTTCGATGTCGCGGCCATTGAACTTCAGGATGATGTCGCCAGCCTCGATCCCAGCCTTCTCGGCGGGGCCGCCCGGCTCGACACTGCCGACCAGCGCGCCACGCGCACGGCCCAGGCCCAGCGAATCCGCCACTTCCTTGGTCACATCGCCGATCGCCACTGCGATCCGGCCCCGCGTCACCTTGCCGCTGGCCTTCAGTTGCTCGGTCACCCGCAGCGCCTCGTCGATCGGAATCGCAAACGAGATGCCCATGTAGCCGCCGCTGCGGCTGTAAATCTGCGAATTGATGCCGATGACCTCGCCGCGCAGGTTGATCAGCGGCCCGCCCGAGTTGCCGGGGTTCACCGCCACGTCGGTCTGGATGAATGGCAGGTAATCGCCGGTATCCCGACCCTTGGCCGAGACGATGCCAGCGGTCACGCTGTTGTCCAGACCGAAGGGCGAACCGATGGCGAGCACCCACTCACCGGGCCGGATCTTGTCGGAATCGCCCAGTGTCAGGCGCGGCAGCCCGGTCGCCTCGATCTTGAGCAACGCCACGTCGGTGCGCTTGTCGGTGCCGATCAGCTTGGCCTTGAACTCGCGCTTGTCGGGCAGCGTGACATAGATCGTCTCGGCATCGGCTACAACGTGTGCATTGGTCATCACATAGCCGTCCTGGCTCGTGATAAAGCCCGAGCCCACGCCCCGGCTCTGCTCCTCACCCTGCGGGCCCTGGCCCTGCGGCGGCTGGCCGCGGCGCGGCGGCGTAGGCACGCCCGGCATCGGCACACCGAAGAAGCGGCGGAAGAATTCCGCCATCTCGTCGTCTTCGGGCGAGTTGCCGCCGCGCGATCGCACGCGCTCGGTCGTCCGGATGTTGACGACGGCAGGACTGGCCTTCTCTACCAGGTCCGTGAAATCAGGCAGGTTGTAGTTCGCGGCCGCCGCCTGGGCGTACCCAACTTCGGAAACGGCAGGGCCGAGCACGAGCATGGCCGCCATGACCATGGCCCGCGCCAGGGCTGGGGATCTGGAAATCATCGAACGAACTCCCGGGAAATCAGCGAGAAACGAATGCGTCGCGGCGGACTTCAGGCCGAAGCGGCCGCGATGCGTGCTGCCTGGCGGCCCGCCGGAGGGTACGCCGCCCTCCGCGGCCAGGCCAGATTCTGGTCAGTGTACCTTGGGCGGGCGGTACTCCACGCCGGCGGCAAACTGCTTCACCGTGGCGGCAGGCACCTCGCCCACTACGGTCACCCAGAAATCATTGACGCGCCGTACCACCACCTGGGTGGCACCGA
Source organism: Cupriavidus agavae (assembly GCF_004217045.1). GTDB lineage: Bacteria > Pseudomonadota > Gammaproteobacteria > Burkholderiales > Burkholderiaceae > Cupriavidus > Cupriavidus agavae. The sequence goes on along the minus strand of NZ_SGXM01000001.1, from coordinate 683,627 downwards.
GCGACGCCACGCCTTCGCGGCGGGCGCGCTGCTCCGAGACCGGCTCGATGAACACCGACAGGCCGGTCAGGCCGTCGCTGTACACGATCTGCAGGACCTCGAACACGGCACCGGGCTTGTTGCCCTGCGCCGGCGCACGGAGTTCGCCGAGCGGGCGGCGGACTTCGCGGATCTTCTGAAAACCCTTGAGCGGCGTATGGATCGTCCAGCCTTCGTCGGCGATGTTGGCCGGCTGGTAGGTCACCTCGTAGCGGTTCCACGAACCGGCACCCTTGATGGCGCTCAGAATCCGCTGCTTGTCCGACGGCACGCCGATATCGACCTGCGAGAACGCAACCTGTTCGAGTACCTTGCCGCCCTCGCCCAGCGTCTGGGCACGCATCAGCAGGCCCGAGTTGCGGTCGGCCCAGAGCCGCACGGCATAGCGCGCCGTGTCATGCGGTTCCAGCGCGAAGACTTCGCACTCCACGCCGGCCACGCGTTCGGCAGCCAGCTTGCGCATGTCGTAGAGATCGAGCACGTCGCCCTTGTTCGTCGCCAGCAGCGCCGGGAACCGATCCTTGGCTTCCTGCTTCTCCACGACCACGAGCTTCGCTTCGGGAATCAGGCTGTGCACGACATCGTTCTGCCGCAACACCTCGCGCGGCTTGCCGTCGAGCGTTTCCAGGCGTTCGTACTCGTTATTCGTCAGATCGCTGTAGTGCTGGATCCGCGACGCGTGCATCACGCTGCCACGCTGATAGATCAGCGTGCCAACGTAGTTTTCGCGCTGCGCCGCGCGATGAATCTTGTTCAGCCACGCCGTGGCATCGCGCCGGTTCAGCGTATTCTCAGACGACTGCGGCTGCGCGGTTGCGGCGGCAGCGGTCAGGCACAAGGCCAGAAAAAAGGACCTGCTCAGGCCCTTCTTTCCGCGTACGCCCGCTCCGTTGGCGGACGACCGTCCTTTCTGCATGTCCGGCATTATTCCTGCGAATTATCCTGGGAGAAGTTGGCACCATTGGCCACCGTGCGCATGGTCGGCACGAAGGCATCGGTGGCCACGGACGTGCGATGCGCGCGCAGGTACTCGTCCAGGCGCGGGTCGCGGATCATCTGCGCGCTGTCCGCGGAGACGGCGACGATGGCACCCGAGGTAGCCGCTGCCGGCGCGCCGGCCTTGACGGTGGCACCCGGTTGCTGGTCGATACGCGCCACGATCGCATCGGGCGCGCCGCCATCGGTCGTGCCACGCATCTGCGGCACCACCACCCAGCTCACCGCAGCCACGGCGGCGGCGATTGCCGTGCCCGGCACCACGCGGCGGACCCACGACGGGCGCACCAGCAGTCGCTGGCGTCCGGCGGCGGCAGCTGCCACGGCGGGCACCAGCACGTGCGGTTCTGCTTCGAGTTGCGCCGAGAAGCGCGAGAGAAAGTCGCCGGTCGAGCCGACATGCGTCAGGTCTTCCGAGCGCAGCGTGTCGCCGATCAACTGGTACATCGACCAGTCGCCCATGCCGGCCTCGCCCTTGGCGATGCCGAGCGCCTCGTCGACTTCGTGCGCAGCAAGCTCACCGTCCATCAGGACCGAGATCTGCTCCGCTGCTTCCATTACATGAACCGACTGCTTATGAGCCTGACCCATTTCCAACCCCAAGAAATTCCATTGAACACCGATAAATCCCGTCACTACCTTGTCGTTTATCGATGCAGGAATAGGCTGCAACGCTGGCTGCACGACATTCTCACTACCACCGCTTGCCCTCAGCCGTTCCCAGCAGGGGCCGCAATTTGTCGGCGATCGCTTCACGCGCCCGGAAAATCCGCGAGCGCACCGTCCCGATCGGGCACCCCATCGCCTCCGCGATCTCCTCGTAGCTGAGGCCTTCGATCTCGCGCAGCGTGATGGCGGTACGTAATTCTTCCGGCAATGCCTCCATCGCGCGGTTCACCGTGTCGGCGACCTGGCGGGTATGGAGCATGGACTCCGGCGTATTGATATCCCTTAGTTGCTCACCGTCCGCAAAAGTTTCAGCCTCTTCGGCATCGATGTCGCTGGACGCTTCGGGACGCCTTCCCTGGGTGGCCAGGTGGTTCTTGGCAGTGTTGACGGCGATACGGTACAGCCATGTGTAGAAGGCGGATTCGCCCCGGAACTGGGGCAAGGCGCGGTACGCCTTGATAAAGGCATCCTGCGCCACATCCTCCACCTCGGCGGGGTCCCGGACAAGGCGCGAAATCAGGCGGATGATCTTGCGGTGGTACTTGACCACCAGCAGCTCAAAGGCCCGTTTGTCGCCCTGCTGGACGCGTTCAACAAGAAGCTGATCGGCTTCGCGTTCGCTCACGAATGGTTCACCTGCTGCAGTGTATCTCTTGGTTTCGTCGTTACGACAAGCGTTGTATTTTACCTACGATCGGGCCACCCGCGGGTGTCGCAGAGCGCATTCTGTGACCGCAAATACGCAATTTGGTTCCGCCACCCGGCTTACCGGTTGCACCGCCGTGCAACCCCGGGCGCAAAGAGAAACCGGGGCGAATCCCTGCGGAACGCCCCGGTATCACGCAACCCCGGCCAGGGTCAGACGCGGCGGAACACCAGCGTGCCGTTGGTACCGCCGAAGCCGAAATTGTTCTTCACGGCCACGTCGATCTTCATCTCGCGTGCCGTGTTGGCCACATAGTCCAGGTCGCACTCGGGATCCTGGTTGAAGATGTTGATCGTCGGCGGCGACACCTGGTTGTGGATCGCCAGCACCGTGAAGACCGATTCCAGGCCGCCCGCGCCACCCAGCAGGTGACCCGTCATCGACTTGGTGGAATTCACGACCATCTTGTAGGCGTGATCGCCGAAAGCCAGCTTGATGGCTTCGCTTTCGTTCTTGTCGCCCAGCGGCGTCGAGGTGCCGTGCGCATTGAGGTAGTGCACCTCGTCCACGTTGATGCCGGCATCCTTGATGGCGGCTGCCATGCAGCGGCGCGGACCGTCGGTGCTCGGGGCGGTCATGTGGAACGCATCGCCGCTCATGCCGAAGCCCACGAGTTCGGCATAGATGCGAGCACCGCGTGCCTTGGCCGATTCGTACTCTTCCAGCATCAGCACGCCGGCACCCTCGCCCAGCACGAAGCCGTCGCGGTCCTTGTCCCACGGGCGCGAGGCCGTGGCGGGATCATCGTTGCGCGTCGACAGCGCGCGCGCGGCGGCGAAACCGCCGATGCCGAGCGGCGAGACCGTCGATTCCGCACCGCCAGCCAGCATGGCATCGGCGTCGCCGGCCTGGATCAGGCGGGCGGCCAGGCCAATGCTGTGCAGGCCGGTGGTGCAGGCCGTCACGGCGGCCAGGTTCGGGCCCTTGATGCCGTGGATGATCGACAGGTGGCCCGAGATCATGTTGATGATCGAGCCCGGCACGAAGAACGGCGAGATCCGGCGCGGGCCGCGGTTCGACAGCTCGATCTGGGTGTCTTCGATCATCGGCAGGCCGCCGATGCCGGAGCCCACGAGCACGCCGATCCGGTCGGCATTGGCTTCGGTGATTTCCAGGCCGCTGTCCTTCAGCGCCTGCGAACCGGCCGCAATGCCAAAATGGATGAACGTATCCATATGGCGGGCTTCCTTGGCCGGGATATATTCCTCGGCATTGAAGCCCTTCACTTCGCCGGCAAAATGCACTGCCAGGGCGGAGTGATCGAATTTGGTAATGGTGGCGATGCCGGACTTGCCGGCAACCAGGTTGGCCCAGCCTTCGGCAACCGTGTTTCCGACCGGAGACACAAGGCCAAGCCCAGTGACGACGACGCGACGACGGCTCACTATGATTTCCTACGAGTGCGTGAAGCGGAACAGCAAGGTTTCAGTATCCGGCCCGGACTGCCGTTAGATGACTGGCATCGTACGCGGCGCATCTGGCGAGATCGTGCAGATCCACTTCTTCGAACAGACGAAAGCCACAGAAAACATCACGGCAGGACCGTAACGGCCCCTTCCGTGCGCCTTCTGTGGCTCGGAATTCGATGACGACGGCTTAGGCCTTGACGTGCGCGGTAGCGTAGTCGATGGCTTGTTGCACGGTCGTGATCTTTTCGGCTTCCTCATCAGGAATTTCCATGCCGAATTCATCTTCCAACGCCATCACGAGTTCAACCGTGTCCAGCGAGTCCGCACCGAGGTCATTCACGAACGACGATTCGTTCTTGATATCTGCCTCGGCCACGCCAAGCTGTTCAGCCACGATTTTCTTGACGCGTTGTTCGATATTGTCCATGTAACCCTCCAGGGAAGTTCGACAAAAAGTGGGCGCATTTTAGCAGGTTTGTACCGCAAAAAATCTGCCTGCCGTGCTTTGCAAGATTCGCGCCCGATTGGTGTGAAAAACTACCGCTTCACCCGGCTTCTTTCAGCTTCTTCACCAAAAGCGAACCGGTTTCCGCAATCAGTTCATATACATGCCGCCGTTCACGTGCAGCGTAGTGCCCGTGACGTAGGCGGCCTGCGGACCTGCCAGGAATGCCACCGCGTTGGCGATGTCTTCCGGCTGGCCCAGACGGCCCAGCGGAATGCGGGCCTTGAGTGCTGCATGCTGCTCGTCCGACAGGACCTTGGTCATGTCGGTATCGATGAATCCGGGTGCGACGCAGTTGACCGTCACGTTGCGGCTGCCGATCTCGGCGGCCAGCGCACGCGTCATGCCCTCCACGCCAGCCTTGGCGGCGGCATAGTTCATCTGACCCGGATTGCCCGTCGAGCCCACCACCGAGGTGATGTTGATGATCCGGCCGCCACGGGCCTTCATCATCGGACGGAGCACGGCCCGTGCCAGGCGGAAGACGGCGGTCAGGTTCGTGTCGATGACCGCGGTCCAGTCGTCGTCCTTCATCCGCATCGCCAGTTGGTCCTGGGTGATGCCGGCGTTGTTCACGAGTACCGCCAGGCCGCCGTGCGTCTTGACGATCTCGTCGATCACCGCGTCGCAGCGGGCCGCGTCGTTGACGTTCAGCACCACGCCGTTGCCCTTCAGGCCTTCGGCCGCCAGGTACTCGCCGATCGCGGCAGCACCCGATTCGCTCGTGGCCGTGCCGATCACCGTGGCACCCTGCCGCGCCAGTTCCAGCGCGATCGCCCGGCCGATGCCGCGCGAGGCGCCCGTGACCAGCGCGACCTGATTGTCCAGAGTCTTGCTCATGTTGCGTCGTTCCTTGTTCTTACTTCAGCAGCGCCAGCGTTTCCTGCAGCGATGCCTGATCGAAGATTGCACCACCGACGAGGTTGCCGTCGATGCGCTTGGTCATGCCGGCGAGAACTTTTCCGGGGCCGCATTCGATGACATGCGTCACGCCCTCGGCCGCCATTTTCTGCACGCACTCGACCCAGCGCACCGGCGCAGCGGCCTGGCGCACCAGTGCATCCTTGATCTGCTCCGGATCGCTGACGATGGCCACGTCGACATTGTTGACCAGCGGGATCGACGGCGAGGCAAAGGCCAGGCCGGCCATGCGCTCGCGCAGGCGGTCCGAGGCCGGCTTCAGCAGCGACGAGTGGAACGGCGCCGACACCGGCAGCGGCAGTGCGCGCTTGGCGCCCCTGGCCTTGGCCATCTCGCACGCCTTTTCCACGGCAGCCTTGTTCCCGGCGATCACCACCTGGGACGGCGCATTGAAGTTCACCGCTTCCACCACGCCCACGCCGGCGGCGGCCGCCTCGGCACAGGCCGCGCGCACGTCGTCGTCGGACAGGCCGAGGATCGCGGCCATGCCGCCCTCGCCCACCGGCACGGCTTCCTGCATGGCCTGCGCACGGAAGCGCACCAGCGGCACTGCCTCGGCGAACGGGATCACGCCCGCAGCCACCAGCGCCGAGTACTCGCCCAGGCTGTGGCCAGCCACCAGCGCCGGCGCGGGGCCACCCGCATCGAGCCAGGCACGGTACACGGCCACGGCGGCGGTCAGCATCACGGGCTGGGTGTTGGTCGTCAGGTTCAGCTCTTCGGCGGGGCCCTCGGCGATCAGCTTGCCGATGTCCTGGCCCAGCGCGGCCGATGCTTCGTCGAGCGTGGCGCGAACCACGGCGTTGTCGGCGAACGCGTTCAGCATGCCAACCGCTTGCGAACCCTGTCCGGGGAATACGAATGCGAATTTCATCGGAATCCAGTCCTGGCTATTCATCTGGTCGGGCGGCGCGGCACTCTCGCGGAATGGCGCACCGGCCGCATATTACATGCGCAGCAGCACCGCGCCCCACGTGAAGCCGCCGCCGACGCCTTCCAGCAGCACGGTCTGGCCGGGCTGGATGCGGCCATCGCGTACGGCCACGTCGAGTGCCAGCGGAATCGAGGCGGCGGACGTGTTGCCGTGCTCGTGGACGGTCGCCACCATGCGCCCGGCCGGCAGGCCAAGCTTGCGGGCCGTGCCCTGCATGATGCGGATATTGGCCTGGTGGGGCACCAGCCAGTCGATCTCGCTGGCCTCCATGCCGGCCGCGGCGATGGCCTCGCGGGCCACCTTGTCGAGCACGGTCACGGCCAGCTTGAACACGGCCTGGCCATCCATGTGCAGGAAGGCGTTGCCCGTGATCGCGCCGCCGGCAACGTTACCCGGCACGCAGAGGACGTCCACGTGGGCGCCGTCCGAATGCATCGCGGACGACAGGATGCCCGGCTCGTCCGACGCCGACAGCACCACGGCGCCGGCACCGTCGCCGAACAGCACGCAGGTGGTGCGGTCGTTGAAGTCGAGGATGCGCGAGAAGACCTCGCTGCCGATCACCAGCACGTTCTTGTGCGAGCCGCTGCGGATGAACTTGTCCGCGGTCGACATCGCGTAGACGAAGCCCGAGCACACCGCCTGCAGGTCGAACGCCGCGCACTGGTTCGTGATGCCCAGCTTTTGCTGCACCAGGCAGGCCGTGCTCGGGAACACGAAATCGGGCGTGGACGTGGCCACGATGATCAGGTCGATGTCCTGACGGTCGATGCCGGCCGCCGCAATCGCCTGCTCGGCCGCCTTGACGGCCAGGTCGCTCGACGTCACGTCGGATTCGGCCCAGTGGCGCGCCGAGATGCCGCTGCGCGAGACGATCCACTCGTCGCTCGTTTCGATGCCCTTCTCGGCCAGCTGCGCCGCCAGCTCGTGATTCGTCACGCGCCGCGGAGGCAGATAGCTCCCCGTACCGATGATTTTTGCGTACTTGGTCATGAAAGTGTCGGATCGTGGTGCTCGGCCGCCTGCCGGCTGCGGCCGATCGGCCTCAGGCGGCCCGCGTGTCGGAATGTGGGTCCGGGGCGTCGGTCTCCGGCCCGCCAGCCGCGGCGCCTGAGGCACCGGACTTGTTGGCGAAGGCCCTGGCGATGCGTTCGATGACGCCATTTCTGGCGGCATCATACCCGCGTTTGATAGCCCACTCAAAGGAATGGGCGTCGGCGGAACCATGGCTCTTGATCACCAGCCCGCGCAGGCCCAGCAGCGAGGCGCCGTTGTAGCGCGCCGGGTCGAGCCGGCGGGCCAGCCGCGACAGCACCGGCATGGCCACGGCCGCCAGCAGCTTGGTGAACCAGGAGCGCGTGAATTCTTCCTTGATCATGCTGCCGATCATCTTGGCCAGGCCCTCGGTACTCTTGAGTGCCACGTTGCCGACGAAGCCGTCGCAGACCACGATGTCGGTCGTGCCCTTGAAGATGTCGTTGCCTTCCACGTTGCCGTAGAAGTTCAGCTCGGAAGCGCGCAGCAGCTCGCCGGCGGCCTTGACCACCTCGTTGCCCTTGATCACTTCCTCGCCGATGTTCAGCAGGCCCACCGTGGGGTGGTCCTTGTGGTCCACCACGGCGACCATGGCCTCGGCCATGCGCGCGAACTGCAGCAGGTGTTCCGGCTCGCAGTCGGCGTTGGCGCCGAGGTCCAGCACCGTGGTGCCCCAGCCCTGTTCGTTCGGGATCGTGGTGGCGATGGCCGGGCGCTCGATGCCCTCAAGGGTCTTGAGCACATAGCGGGAAACCGCCATCAGCGCGCCGGTATTGCCGGCCGAGATACAGGCGCCGGCCTTGCCTTCCTTGACCTGGGTCACTGCCACGCGCATCGAAGAGTCCTTCTTCTTGCGCAGCGCCACTTCCACCGGATCATCCATGGTGATGATCTCGGTCGCCGGGACGATGGTGACGCGCGGGTGATCCGCCGCATGCAGCTTCTTGAGCTGCGCGCCGATAGCGTCGGGCAAGCCGACCAGGATCATCTCGGCATCGTCGTGACTGGAGAGAAAACTGATCGCCGCCGGCACCGTCACGGAGACTCCGTGATCGCCGCCCATGCAGTCGATAGCGAGCTTGATCGTCATTGTTTCCTGATACGGAAAGCGCGCCGGCACCCGCCGCATCGGTCGGGAACGCAACCAGCCGGACGCGCGGATACGCTGCCATGCGGGCGCCGAGCGCCCAACAAAAAAGCGGCAACGCGCTTGCCGCTTTCCTGTCTTACACCTGACAACGTGCGCGAGCGAGACACAGGGTCACGCCAGACTGCCTGTCAGTCGTTCTTGGTCTTGATGACCTTGCGACCACGGTAGTAGCCGTTCGGGCTCACGTGGTGACGCAGGTGCGTTTCGCCGGTGGTCGGCTCGACGGCCAGCGGTGCGACCGACAGGTGGTCGTGCGAACGATGCATGCCGCGCTTGGACGGCGACTTCTTGTTCTGTTGAACAGCCATGATGACTCCTTCGAGAATTTTGCGATATTAACACACGCACCCTGCACGAGGCGTAGCCGGGGCCCGGCTGGGTGCTTGATCCTGCTACCGTGAAGACGAACGTCCGGCCGCGCGATGCGGCGTCAGTGCTTCGTCTTCAGGCCGGCCAGCGCCGCGAAGGGCGACGGCCGCTTTTCTTCCTCGGGCGGAGCCTCGGGCTCCACCTCACCATCCGCGCCGGTCACGAGCGACTCGTGCACGGTCGGACAGACCACATGCTTGGGCGCCGTCGGCAATGCCAGCAGCACCTCGTCTTCCATCAGTTCGAGCATCGAGAACTTCTTCGAGCCAACGATCACGTCGACCTCGTCGTCCTCCATGGATGCCTCTTCCGCCGCTTCCTCGGTCGCCACGACCTCGAAACGCATGTCCGTGGCGATGGGTTCCGCATACACGCCAAGGCAACGCTGGCAATCCAGCCACACCTGCCCCGTTACCGTCACATCGACATAGAGCCGCTGCGTGGCGGGCGCGCCCGGTTCGGCGGCCTCGTCGTGGGCAAAACCGGTCAGCGTGTAATGGAACACCTCGTCCCGGGCCGACGCTGGCGCATCGGCGGCCGTCTCGGCTAAGATGCGCGGCAAATCGCGCACCGCCAGGTCTCCCGCCGCGCTGCCGCCCTTGCGGCAGAAGGCAAAGAGATCGGTCTCACGCAAATCGGGCGCCGCGGCGGAAGCCGCTGGCTGGGTCGGCTGACTCATACGGACGGAATCGGGAAAAATGCCTGGTTTGCCACAACTCGTCGGCAGCGAATGCGCCTGTGCAGCCAAACGCGCGATTATACGGTGAAAATCGCCAGCCCGTCAAAGTATACAAGCCTTTCCAAGCAGACATGACCCCTGACACCCTGCCGCCGCTGATCCTCGGCTCCAGCTCGCCCTACCGCCGCGAACTGCTGGCGCGGCTTCGCATCCCTTTCCAGACCGCCACGCCCGACATCGACGAAACACCGATGCCGGGCGAGGCACCCGAGGCCACCGCACTGCGCCTGTCGCGCCTCAAGGCCGAGGCGATTGCCGCGCGCCATCCGGGCGCGCTCGTGATCGGCTCCGACCAGGTCTGCACGCTCGACGGCCAGCAAATTGGCAAACCCGGCAGCCACGACAAGGCGCTGGCGCAGTTGCGCCTGATGCGCGGCCGTTCGGTGACCTTCCATTCGGCACTCTGCCTGCTCGACAGCCGTACCGGCGTGGCCCAACTGGCCGATGTGCAGACGCATGCCACGTTCCGCGACCTGTCCGATGCCGAACTCGACGCCTACCTGCGCATCGAGACGCCCTATGACTGCGCCGGCAGCGCCAAGGCCGAGGGCCTGGGCATCGCGCTGCTCTCCCGCGTGGAATCCGATGACCCGACTGCGCTGATCGGCCTGCCATTGATTGCGCTGACCGGCATGCTGCGCCAGGCGCGCTACCCGTTTTTTGGAGTTTGAGCGATGCCGGGCACCCTGTTCCTGATTCCCAATACGCTGGGCAAGCGCGACGAGGCCGATCCGGTCCTCGATGTGATCCCGGCCGGCGTGCAGCAGATTGCGGCACGGCTCGACTATCTGGTGGCCGAAAACGCCAAGACCGCGCGCGCCTTCCTGAAGAAGCTTGGCGAAACGAGTCCGCTGGCGCACGCGATCCAGCAGATCGAGATCCGCGAACTCAACGTCAATACCAAGGCGAACGAGCTGGCCGCGCTGCTCGATCCCATCGCCGCGGGCCGCGATGGCGGACTGCTCTCCGAAGCCGGCGTGCCGGCCGTGGCCGACCCCGGTGCCGACCTGGTGCGCCTGGCCCACACGCGGGGTGTGCCGGTCAAGCCGCTTGTGGGGCCCAGTTCGATTCTGCTGGCGGTGATGGCGTCCGGGCTCAATGGCCAGAGCTTCGCCTTCAATGGCTACCTGCCGGTGGATGCCGGCGAGCGCATCAAGAAACTGCGCGAACTGGAACACCACTCGCGCAAGGCCCGCCAAACCCAGGTCTTCATCGAGACGCCCTACCGCAATGCCGCCCTGCTCGACGCGCTGCGCCAGCATTGCGCCGGCACCACGCTGCTGTCGATCGCGGTGGACCTCACGCTACCCACCGAGACCATCGTCACGCTGCCGGTCTCGGCCTGGCGCCCCGACCGGCTGGCACTGCAGAAGCGCCCGGCGATCTTCTCGCTGCTGGCGCAATAGCCTTACCGTACCGCCGGCGCGGCCGCGTTCAGCAGCATGACCTTCATTGCCGCGGAACCCATCGCCGCGCCGAACCGCTTGGCCACGCGCTCGGCGATGTTTTCCTTGACCGTGTAGTCGACGATGTCTTCGGCCTTGAGCACGTCGCGCGCCACGTAGTCGGCGCTGCCCAGCCCATCGGCCAGGCCCAGTTCCACGGCGCGCTCGCCGGACCAGAACAGGCCCGAGAACAGCTCCGGATCGTCCTTGAGCCGATCGCCGCGCCCTTCCTTCACCACGTTGATGAACTGCTGGTGAATTTCCTTGAGCATCGTTTCCGCGTACGCCTTCTGGCGCGGCACCTGCGGCGAGAACGGGTCGAGCATGCCCTTGTTGGACCCCGCCGTGTAAAGCCGGCGCTCGATGCCAAGCTTGTCCATCAGGCCGGTGAAGCCAAACCCGTCCATCAGCACGCCGATCGAGCCCACGATGCTGGCCTTGTCGACATAGATCTTGTCGGCGGCCGCCGCCACGTAGTAGCCGCCCGACGCGCAGATTTCCTCCACCACCACGTAGAACGGCTTGTCCGGATACGTCTTGCGCAGCCGCGCGATCTCGTCGTTGATGATGCCCGCCTGGACCGGCGAGCCGCCCGGCGAGTTGATCTTGAGGATCACGCCGGCGGCCGTCGCATCGGCAAAGGCCGCCTGCAGCGAGGCATTGATCGATTCCGCCCCGGCCGGCGTGCCGGCGGCGATCTCGCCTTCGAGCGTGACCATGGCCGTGTGCCGCCCCGACGTGCTGGCGATACCGTCGCCCTTGAAGTCGAACACGGCGAAGAGGATCAGCGCGAAAAGGCCGAGGAAAACCAGCCGGAAGAAAATCTTCCAGCGGCGCGCCGCGCGCTGTTCGCGCAGCGTGGCCATCAGTACCTTTTCGAGCACGTCGCGCTCCCAGCCGCCAGCGCTGCCCCCCACGGGCGCACCGCCCTTGCCGCTCTTGCCGGCAATGCGGGCGCGGCGATCCTCGGCCTCGCGGCGGGCCGACGCCTCGCTGTCGGCCAGTTCCTGCTCCAGCGGATAGTCGGCACGGCCCACGGTTTCCAGCCGTTTGCTGGGGGGCGTGCCGTCAGGCGTCTGCCCAGGTTGACCCGGTTGATCGGACATCGGCGGTTTCTGCTGTTCTGTCATGCAAATGGACTCAGGCGTCGGGCGGCAAAAACGGCGCTTCGGGGAGCCAGTAGACCGCCCCCTCGCGTTCCTCGATACGGAGTTTGGCCAGCGCGGCGCCCCGGCAAGGGCCGCCCACGCAGAGGCCGGTGTCTGGCGCATAGGTTGCGCCATGTGTCGCACACATCAAGTATAGGCCCGCGCTGTCGAAAAACTGCCCCTCCTGCCAGTCGAGCTCCATCGGCACATGGGCGCACTGATTCAGGTAGCCGTGGGCCACTCCGTCATAGCGCACCACGAACGCGCCAACCTCGCGGCCATTGAGCGATACCGCAAAGCGCACGCCCGCGCCGCCGTCGGCCAGCGCCGCCGTGTCGCAGAGCCGGCGCGGCGCGAAAAAGTCGCCCATGCCGTCAGGCATTCGCCAGCAGCCAGTCCTGCAGGTCGGCGATCGACGTGGCGCAGTGCACCGGCGACATCGCCCGCAGCGACTCGGCCGGGTGCGCGCCATAGCACACGCCGAGCCCCTGGGCTCCGGCATTGGCCGCCATCTGCAGATCGTGCGTCGTGTCGCCGATCATGACGGTCCGCTCGATCTCCTGGCCCAGCTCGCGGGTCAGCTCGTGCAGCATCGCCGGGTGCGGCTTGGAGAACGTCTCGTCGGCGCAACGCGTGGCATCGAACAGCTTGCCCACGCCGGTACTGGCCAGCGCGCGCTCCAGGCCCACGCGGGTCTTGCCGGTGGCCACGCCGAGGAAATAGTGCTCTGCATGCAGCGCCTCCAGCATCTCGCGCGCCCCGGGGAACAGCACCAACTCGGCGTCGCGGGTCAGGAAATGGAAGCGGTAGCGGTCGGCCAGGCGCGGATAGTCGGCCGGATCGAGCGTCGGCACCGCGTACGACAGGGCGTCCTTGAGGCCAAGGCCGATCACGTGGCTGGCGGCGCTGTCGTCCGGCACGGGCAGGCCCAGATCCCGGCTGGCCAGCTGAATGCACTTGGCGATGGTGGGCGTGGAATCCATCAGGGTTCCATCCCAGTCGAAGACGATCAGGTCGTAGCGCTGCCTGGCCATTGCAGTCCTTGGTCGATGCGGTGAGTTAAAGTGGCGTTAAGGGCGCTTTTAGCTTCAGGCGCCGTCGCCCTGCCCCAATTGTTGCAGAAATTCAACACACTCGGCAGGAAGCGGCGCAGAGACCGTCATCGGCTCGCCCGTATTGGGATGCACGAGCGTCAGCCGGTGCGCGTGCAGGAACATCCGCTTGATGCCGGGACGGGCACCGCTGCGCGCAAGTGACTTGTTCAGCGCAAAATCGCCGTACTTGTCGTCGCCGACGATCGGGAAGCCGGTGGACTGCAGATGCACGCGGATCTGGTGGGTCCGGCCGGTCTTGAGTTCGGCCTCCAGCAGCGTGTAGCCCTCGAACGCCTTCACGCGATTGAACACCGTATGCGAAGCCAGCCCGTCAGCTTGCACCCGGACGCGGCGCTCGCCATCGGCAGTACTGTATTTATATAGAGGGAGCTTCACGTGCTGCCGCGCGTTCTGGAATTCGCCCACCACGCAGGCGTAGTAGCGCTTGTCCATGGCATTGCCGCGAATCTGCTCGTGCAGATGTACCAGCGCCGAACGCTTCTTGGCCAGCACCAGCACGCCCGACGTCTCGCGGTCCAGCCGGTGCACCAGTTCCAGGAACTTGGCCTCGGGCCGGGCGCGGCGCAACTGTTCGATCACGCCGAACGCCACGCCCGAGCCGCCGTGCACGGCCACGCCTGCCGGTTTGTCGATGACCAGCAGGTGGGCGTCCTCGAACAGCACCGGAAAATCGCCCGCGGGCACGTGCTGGCCGGCATCGGCAGCCTTCTCGGCCACGCGCATGGGCGGAATGCGAACCACATCGCCAAGCTGAAGCCGATAGGTAGCGTCTATGCGCCCCTTGTTCACACGCACCTCGCCCGAGCGCAGCACGCGGTAGATATGACTCTTGGGAACCCCTTTGGCGACCTTCAGCAGGAAGTTGTCGATGCGCTGACCCTCGGCGCTTTCGTCGATCGTGACATACGCCACCTGGAGCCCGCTGGGACGCACATGCGGCTCCGTTTCAATTTGATGGCGTAACTCATTCATTTTCAATATAATTTCCCGGCTGTTGCTGGCCAAGGACCGGCAACGCGCGACGTGTGTAAGCGATGTTTTGCGCGAAACCCGGATCGTGATGCCCGCCTTTGTCATGGCAGGCCGGTACGGCGCCGTGCGGGAAACACCAAGCCTTGTCTTGGGTAGTCCCACCAGTATCCGCGCGGAATTCCGCATTTTACACTTCGGGTTGCCATCGACCCGGCCAGTCTCCCGTCATTGCGTACCCCGCAGGCGCCGGATTGGCGAATGGTGGCAAACAGCAGCACGCACGCGCCGCGCCGGCACGCAGGAAGTCGCCCAGAGGCGCCTTCGGCAAACAGCCGGCCGACACGTGGAAACAGAGTGTTCAGGCAGAAAAGAATTCAATGCGGATGCCGCTGCATGGCATCCGTAACGGTGAGAGAAGACCGCCCGCACCGGGAACCGGTGCCGGCCCGGCAGGCAACCCTGCCAATCCGCCTGGAGTATCGGCCGCGACTTGCCGCCCCATGCCGTGCCACGGCAAGGCGGCACTGGCGCCCGGACGCAGAACGCCAAGAAGCAGCGGCGCGCCCGAATGCGGCAACAGGTGGGATTGGCTCGGCATGCCATGCCGCGTCCGGATTGTTTGCTCTTTGACGCGTCCTGGCCATCCCGGCCCGGCAGCGATGGGTAGCGCAGGCTGTTGCCACACGGCACGCCCCGCGCCCGTCGCCGGCCCGCCGGCATCCGCCAGAAGTCGCTGCATCGGGAGCAGGCCCATTTGCCCTCTCCCGGCCCAGCGGACCGCCCGCACCGTTCGCGGGGCGGCCAGAACGCCGACAGCCTCTCCTTTCACCCGCGCCCAGCCGGCCGCGTTGCACACGCGTCGGCCATTTCCGGCAATTCTCCCGTCCTCGCTCTCTTTCCTCGCGTGCTCCCTGGACCGTCGCGGGCATGATCCACACATGACCCGGTCTCCCGCGACACTGGAGTGAGGTATTGCGATGAAACGCATGCTGTTCAACGCGACGCAACAGGAAGAACTGCGCGTCGCCATCGTCGACGGTCAGAAACTGATCGATATCGACATCGAGGCTGCCGGGCGCGAACAGCGCAAGGGCAACATCTACAAGGGCGTCATCACCCGTATCGAGCCCTCGCTGGAAGCCTGCTTCGTCAACTACGGCGAAGAGCGCCACGGCTTCCTGCCGTTCAAGGAAGTGGCCCGCGCCTTCTTCAAGGACGGCGTGGACGTGCGCAACGCGCGCATCCAGGACGCCCTGCACGAAGGCCAGGAACTGATCGTCCAGGTCGAGAAGGAAGAGCGCGGCAACAAGGGCGCGGCCCTGACCACGTTCATCTCGCTGGCCGGCCGCTACCTGGTGCTGATGCCCAACAACCCGCGCGGCGGCGGCGTGTCGCGCCGCATCGAGGGCGAGGACCGCCAGGAACTGCGCGAGACCATGGCGCAGCTGCAGGTGCCGGAAGGCATGAGCATCATCGCGCGCACCGCCGGCATCGGCCGTGCCGCCGAGGAACTGCAGTGGGACCTGAACTACCTGCTGCAACTGTGGAAGGCCATCGACGGCGCCGCCGGCGACAACAAGGCCCCGCTGCTGATCTATCTGGAATCGAGCCTGGTCATCCGTGCCATCCGCGACTACTTCCAGCCCGATATCGGCGAGATCCTGATCGACACCGACGAGATCTACGAGCAGGCCCGCGCCTTCATGAGCGTGGTCATGCCCGACAACATGAGCCGCGTGAAGAAGTACCGCGACGACGTGCCGCTGTTCTCGCGCTTCCAGATCGAGCACCAGATCGAGTCGGCGTACTCGCGCATGGTCATGCTGCCCTCGGGCGGTGCCATCGTGATCGACCATACCGAAGCCCTCGTGTCGGTTGACGTGAACTCGGCCCGCGCCACCAAGGGTGCGGACATCGAGGAAACCGCGCTGCGCACGAACCTGGAAGCAGCCGACGAGATCGCCCGCCAGTTGCGCCTGCGCGACCTGGGCGGCCTGATCGTGATCGATTTCATCGACATGGAATCCGGCAAGGCCCAGAAGGACGTGGAAACGCGCCTCAAGGACGCGCTGCGCCACGACCGCGCCCGCGTGCAGATGGGCAAGATCAGCCGCTTCGGCCTGATGGAACTGTCGCGCCAGCGCCTGCGTCCTTCGCTGTCCGAAGGCTCGCACATCACCTGCCCGCGCTGCAATGGAACAGGTCACATCCGCGATACCGAATCGTCCGCCCTGCAGGTGCTGCGCATCATCCAGGAAGAGGCGATGAAGGAAAACACGGCCGCCATCCACTGCCAGGTGCCGGTGGAAGTGGCCGCTTTCCTGCTGAACGAAAAGCGCCAGGACATCAACCTGATCGAACTGCGCTTCAAGGTCAATGTGCTGCTGATCCCGAACAAGCATCTGGAAACGCCGCACTACAAGCTCGAACGCCTGCGCCACGACGATCCGCGCCTGGAAGACTCGACCGCCAGCTACCGGATGGCCGAGGCCGCCGCCAAGGAACTGGAAGCCGACACGAGCTACAGCAGCCGCAAGAAGGAAGACGCGCGTCCGCGCCAGGAAGCCGCGGTCAAGGGCATCACGCCCGACGCCCCGGCACCGGTCTCGGTGCCGCGCGCCGAGCGCGCCCCGAAGACGGAACCGGCCGCCGCACGTCCCGTGCCGGCCACGCAGCCCGTGACGGGCGGTGGCATCGTTGCCTGGCTCAAGGGCCTGTTCGGCGCCAGGCCGGCACCGGCCCCGGTGGCCGAGCCGGCCAAGCCGGCGGCCGATGCCCAGGCACGCGGCGAAGGCCGCCAGGGCCGAGGCGAACGAGGCCCGCGCGGTGAGCGCGGCGAAGGCCGCCAGGGCCGGGGTGAACGCGGCGAGCGCGGCGAGCGTGGTGACCGTGCAGAACGCGGCGAGCGTGGTGAGCGTGGTGAGCGCCAGGGCCGCGGCCAACGCGGCGAGCGTGCCGAGCAAGCGCGTGGCGAAGGCCGCGAGCAGCGTGAACCGCGCGAGGCCCGCGAGCCGCGTGAGGCCCGGGAGCCGCGTGAACAGCGCGAAGCCCGCGAGCCGCGCGAGCCGCGTGGCGAGCGCCAGCCGCGCGCCCCGCGCGAAGGCCAGGCCACGCCTGCCATCGCCCAGGGCGACCGGACCGAAGGCCGCCAGGAAGGCCGCCGCGAGCGCAACCAGGAGCGCCGCGAGCGTCAGCGCGATCGCCAGCGTGAGCGCGCCGAGGGCCGTGAGGCCGACGAGGCACTGCCGGTCGAAGGCGCTGCCCCGCAGACCGCTTTCGAAGCCGCCCAGGCTGCTCCGGCATTCGCCGCGGCCGAGGCTGTCAGCGAAGCCGTGAGCGCCCTGCCCGCGAACGCCGATGGCGTTGAAGCCGTCGAGGGCGCGGAAGGTGCGGAAGGCGAGGAACGCCGTCGCCGCAACCGTCGTGGCCGCAACCGTTATCGCCGCGAACGCGAGGACGGTGCGCAGAACCTCGAAGTCAACGAAGGCAACCTCGCGGAAGTCAGCAGCGGCGTGACGGAATCCGAGTCGGATTCGGAAGTCGCTGCCGCACCGGCTCCGGTGCAGCAGGCCGAGCCGGCCCCGGCTACCGCCGTGACCCGCGTGGAGCCTGCCGTCGAGGCGTCCGTGGCACCGGTGGCTCCGGCCCCCGTGGCCCAGCCGGCCGAGCCCGTGTTCGCCGCCGTGGCAGCGCCGCAGGCCGAAGCCGTGGTGCCGCCCGCGCCGGCCTACGTCGAACCTGCGCCGATCGCCGCACCGGCACCGGTCGAGGTCCCGGCCGTTGCCACGGCTCCGGTCGTGGCCGAGCCGGTCATCGTCACGCCTGATGTGTCGCCCGCGCCGGTTCCGGCCGTGGAAGCCGCTCCGGCCGTTACGGCCGCTCCGGCCGCTCCGGCTTCCGCTCCGGTGGCTGCCCCGGCAGTGACCGAGGCCGCGCTCGAGCCGATGCTCGAAGCCGCCGGCCTGCAGTGGGTGCACACCGACACGAGCAAGCATGCTGCGGCGCAGGAAGCAGCCGCGCGCATCGCTCCGGCACCGCGTGTGCAGCGCGAGCGCAAGCCGCTGCCGCCGCTGCCGCAAGGCCCGATGATCCTGGTGGAAACCGGGGGCAAGGCCGGTGGTGACGCCGAGGCTCAGCAACAGCAACAGCAGCAGCAGTAATCCGCTGCAGTTGTGACGAGAAAGGGACGGCCATGCCGTCCCTTTTTCATTCCGCACGCCGCCCGCCACGATGCGGCGCAAAGGCCGGCGCTGTACTCCCCTGCCCGGCCGCCAACTGTATTGCGGTCGCCACAGCACCGCGCACGTCGCCCTGCCGCTTGCGGCTAGAATGGCAGCAGACGCCGCACCGTACCCCACCGCCGGACCCCACGGCGGGACGGACGCGGCCAGACCCTGCCATGACCGACACTGTCATCCCGATCTTCGACATGCGCGACCATCGATACAAGTCGATGGTGCCGAGCATCCCCGCGCGCCTGGCGGCGCCGACCGGGCTCGTCGCGGATACGCGCGGACGCCCGCTGCACGACCTGCGGATCTCGGTCACGGACCGCTGCAACTTCCGCTGCGTCTATTGCATGCCGAAGGAAGTGTTCGACAAGGACTACACCTTCCTGCCCCACTCCGAACTGCTGAGCTTCGAGGAAATCGAGCGCGCGGCCCGGTTGTTCGTGGCGCAGGGGGTCGAGAAGATCCGGCTGACGGGCGGCGAGCCGCTGCTGCGCAAGAACATCGAGCGCCTGATCGAGATGCTGGCGCGCATCGAGACCGTCTCCGGCAAGCCGCTCGACCTGACGCTGACCACCAACGCCTCGCTGCTGGCCCGCAAGGCGCGGTCGCTGCGCGACGCCGGCCTGAGCCGCGTGACGGTCAGCCTGGATGCCATCGACGACACCACGTTCCGCAAGATGAACGATGTGGATTTTGCCGTGCGCGACGTGCTGCACGGCATCGAGGTGGCCCAGGCCGTGGGCCTGGCGCCGATCAAGGTCAACATGGTGGTCAAGCGCGGCACCAATGACCAGGAAATCGTACCCATCGCGCAGCACTTCCGGCACAGCGGCATCATCGTGCGCTTCATCGAGTTCATGGATGTGGGCGCCAGCAACCACTGGCAGATGGACGAGGTCCTGCCTTCGGCAGACATCGTGCGCCGCATCGACGCGGCATTTCCGCTGGAAGCGCTGTCGGCCAACTATTCAGGCGAGACCGCCGAGCGCTGGCGCTACCGTGACGGCGGCGGCGAGATCGGCGTGATTTCGAGCGTCACCCACGCGTTCTGCGGCGATTGCAGCCGCATCCGGCTATCCACCGAGGGCCGGCTCTACCTGTGCCTGTTCGCGACCGAAGGCTACGACCTGCGCGCGCTGCTGCGCGGCGGCCACAGCGACCTCGCAATCGGCAATGCCATCGCCCAGGTCTGGCAGGGCCGTGGCGACAACTACTCCGAGCAGCGCAGCAACCCGGACGTCCGCGCGGCGCGGGCCGAGCGCAAGATCGAAATGTCCTACATCGGCGGATGATCGCGCGCGACGACATCACCGGACTGATCCTCGCCGGCGGGCGCGGCAGCCGCATGGGCGGTGTCGACAAGGGGTTGCAGCCGTTCCAGGGCCAGCCGCTGGTGCGCCACACGCTCGCCCGGCTCGCCCCCCAGGCCGGCACCCTGCTGATCAGCGCGAACCGCAACGCGGACACCTATGCCGCGCTGGGCCTGCCGGTGATCCACGACGATCTGCCCGGCTTCGCGGGGCCGCTGGCGGGCATGCTGGCCGCGCTGGCGCAGTGCCGCACGGGCTGGATGGTCACGGCGCCCTGCGATACCCCGTTTCTGCCGCTCGACCTCGTGGCTCGCCTGGCGCGCGCGATCGAAGCCGAGGGTGCCGATCTCGCCATTCCGCTGGTGGAGGAGGCGGACGGCCGGCAACGCCTGCAGCCCGTGTTCTGCCTGATGCCGGCAACCGCCGCGGCCAGCCTGCGCGCCTATGTGGAAGCCGGCCACCGCAAGATCGAAACCTGGGTGACCGCGCAACGGCTGGCGCGGGTGCCATTCGACGACGCCACGGCCTTCTCCAACATCAACACGCTCGACGAACTGCGCGCGCACGAGGTGCCGCGCCCCTGAACCGACCCGGCCGAATCCGAAGATTCCGCCGGCCCCACTCCATCCCGCATGCCTTCCCTGCAATCCGTCATCTCCTGCCTGTCCGACTACGACCCCACGGCGCTGCCCGTTTCCCGCGCCACGGCCATCATCGGCGACGTGATCGAGCCCGTGCGCGGCATCGAGCAACTGGCGATCCGATCGGCGCTGGGCCGCGTGCTCGCGCACGATGTGGTATCGGCCATCGACGTGCCGGCCCACGACAACTCGGCCATGGACGGCTACGCGTTTGCCGGCGCAGCGCTGGCAGCGGGTCAGGACGTTGTGCTCGACGTGGGCGGCACGGCCTTGGCCGGCAATGCCTTCGCAGGTGCACCGCAGGCCGGTCAGGCTGTCCGCATCATGACCGGCGCCGTCATGCCGGCCGGTTGCGACACTGTGATTCCACAGGAACTCGTAGAAGTACTATGTGATGGCGCGCAGGTCCGCTTCGGCACCGATGCCGTCCGGGCCGGCGACAACCGCCGGCTGCGGGGCGAAGACCTCGCCGTGGGCCAGGCCGCGTTGCGCGCCGGGCGCGTCCTTACCCCGGCTGACCTGGGCCTGCTGGCCTCGCTGGGCGTGGCAGAAGTGAAAGTACGGCGGCGCCTGCGCGTGGCGTTCTTCTCCACCGGCGACGAACTGCGCTCGATTGGCGAGCCGCTCGACGCGGGCTGCGTCTACGACTCGAACCGCTACACGCTGCACGGCATGCTGCAGCGGCTCGGCGTGGACCTGATCGACATGGGCGTGGTGCGTGACGAGCCGGCCGCCATGGAGGCCGCCTTCCGCAGCGCCTGCGAGAACGCCGACGCGATCATCACCTCGGGTGGGGTGTCCGTGGGCGATGCCGACTACACCAGACAGATCATGGCGCGCCTTGGCGACGTCAGCTTCTGGAAGATCGCCATGCGTCCGGGCCGGCCAATGGCATTCGGACGCATCGCCTCGGGCGGCCACGAGGCCGTGCTGTTCGGCCTGCCTGGCAACCCGGTGGCCGTGATGGTCACGTTCTATCAGTTCGTGCGCAGCGCGCTGCACCGGCTGATGGGTGCCGACGTGGCGCCGCTGCCGCAGTTCCGGGTGCCGAGTGCCATGCCGATCCGCAAGCGGCCGGGGCGCACCGAGTACCAGCGCGGCATCGTGGCGGCCGGCCCCGACGGCAACCTCGAAGTCCGCCTGACCGGCCAGCAGGGCTCGGGCGTGCTGCGCTCGATGAGCGAGGCCAACTGCTTCATCGTGCTCGGCCACGACCAGGGCGCGGTGGCGGCCGGCGATCCGGTCAGCGTGATGATGTTCGACGGACTAATCTGAGGGCCTGGGCGCAAGCCGGAGGCGACGGCGGGTGTGACGGACGGGTGTCGTATTTGCGCCGCACTCTGCGCGGAAAGCGAACGCCGTTTCCCGAAATGCATCGTCCGCCAGTCGGCCACTCTATGCGTCGCAGATCGCAGTCGCTACACTTGCAGCACGAAAATCCCGAATCCCCCAACATTGTGTCTGTCGTCATGAACCAGGAGATCGCGTACCTCCACCCCGTCAAGACAGCCCGCGCGCTGGTGCTCGTGTATCTGTGTTTCTCGGTGCCAATCGTCGCCATGGGCCTGTTCGTGGCGTTCGTGCGCTACGGCGACCTGCCGGGCATCGCCGTCTTCACGGCCCTGATCCTGAACGCCCTGATCGGCTTTGGCCTGCTGTGGCTCGGCTGCCGCGCCTATAACTGGGTGGCCGCCCGCTTCGGCGGCATCGAGGTGCACGTGCGCGAACTGACCCCGGAAGACCGCCAGTAACACGCTCCGCCTGTCCGGACCGCCCCGATGCTAGATCAGGCGGTCCTCCTGCCCTGCCCCACGCTCGGGAGCCACGGCTGACTCCATCGCCGAATCGCCAGTTTCGTTGCCTGCTTCCGCTTCATCAGGCACCACCGGCCCCGACGTCCCCAGCAACTGTTCCGCCAGTTCCCCCGGCAACGCCTCGACCGTGCGCAGCTTGCGCTCCATCTGGCGCGTACGCACCTCGGCCTGTTCGATATTGCGCGCGGCCCGCACCAGCGTATCGCGCGTTTTAGCCAGCACCTCGCCGAACTTGCCGAATTCGGTCTTCACCGCCCCCAGCACTTCCCAGACTTCGCTCGACCGGCGTTCCAGCGCCAGCGTCCGGAAGCCCATCTGCAGGCTGTTCAGCAGTGCCGTCAGCGTGGTCGGCCCGGCCACCGTGACGCGAAAATCGCGCTGCAGCAGGTCGGTCAGTCCGGGGCGGCGCAGCACCTCGGCATAGAGCCCCTCGGTCGGCAGGAACAGGATCGCGAAGTCGGTCGTGGCCGGTGGAGACAGGTACTTCTCGGCAATGCGCTGCGCCTCGCGCTTCACCGCCGTTTCCAGTTCGCGGCTCGCCGCCTGCGCAGCCTCGGCGTCGCCCCGCTCCTGCGCGTCGATCAGCCGTTCGTACTGCTCCTTGGGAAACTTGGCGTCGAGCGGCAGCCAGACCGGCGCCGCGCCCGCGTCGCGTCCCGGCAGCCGGATCGCGAACTCCACCCGGGCGCCCGAGTTGCGCACCGTCTCGACATTCTTGCCGTACTGCTCCGGCGTGAGCACCTGTTCGAGCAGCATTTCAAGCTGTACTTCCCCCCACGTGCCGCGCGACTTCACGTTGGTCAGCACCCGCTTCAGGTCCCCCACGCCCTGCGCCAGCATCTGCATTTCGCCCAGCCCACGATGGACCTGCTCCAGCCGCTCCGACACCAGCTTGAACGATTCGCCAAGTCGCTGTTCGAGCGTGGCGTGCAGCTTCTCGTCCACGGTACGTCGCATTTCCTCCAGTTTCGCGGCGTTGTTGGCTTCGATATCTCGCAGCTTCTGTTCGAGCGTGGCGCGCACGTCTGCCAGCCGGCGTTCATTGGCCTCGGACATCTGCGCCAGTTGCTGCTGCTGGACCGTGGCCATGCTCGTCAGTTGCGACGACAACTGCTGCTGGAAGCGCAGCATGTGCTGGCCCGCCTCGCCGCGGCTGCCACGCGCCATCTCGGCCAGTTCCAGCCGCAGGTCGCGATCGAGCCGTTCCAGCCCGCGTGCCGTGTCTTCACGGATATCGTCGCGCAGGTCGCCGAGCATCGGCAGCAGATCGGCGGAGGTGTTGCGCGACTGGCGCACGAGCAGGACGGCCAGCAGCAGCACCGCCACGAGGGCGGCGGCCAGCGTGAGCCACGAAATCAGAGGCATGACAGCAACGGAGGGAGAGATCAGGAGATCACCGGCGCAACATCAACGACGACGCGGCAGCACATCGGGGTTGATCACGGTTGGCGGGTGGCCGGCCTGCGGCCCGAGATCGAGCGCAGCAATCAGGTTGTCCGCCGCGAGGTTGGCCATGGCGCGACGTGTCTTCTCGGAGGCGCTCGCGATATGCGGCGTCAACACCACATTCGGCACGGTCAGCAGGTCGGGATGCACGCTCGGTTCGCCCTCGAACACGTCGAGGCCAGCGCCGAAGATCGTGCCGGCCCGCAGCGCGGCGGCCAGCGCCGCGTCGTCGACGATGCCGCCGCGCGCCAGGTTCACCAGCGTCGCGGTCGGTTTCATCTGTGCCAGCTCGGCCGCGCCGATCGCGTGGTGGCTCGCCGCGCTGTACGGCAGCACCAGGATCAGGTGGTCCGACTGCTGCAGCAGTTCGGCCTTGCTGACATAGCGCGCGTTCAGTGACTGCTCCACGTCGGCCGGCAACCGGCTGCGGTTGTGATAGATCACCTGCATGTCGAAGCCCGCGGCGCGCCGCGCCAGCCCCTGCCCGATGCGGCCCATGCCGAGGATGCCAAGCGTGCTGCCGTGCAGGTCCATGCCCACCAGCATGTCGTAGCTCCAGCGCTCCCACTTGCCGGCGCGCAGGTAGTGCTCGCCCTCGGTCACCCGGCGGGCCGTCGCCATCAGCAGCGCCCAGCCGAAGTCCGCCGTGGTCTCGGTCAGCACATCGGGGGTGTTGGTCGCCACGATGCCCGCCGCCGTCAGCGCCGGCAGGTCAAGGTTGTTATAGCCCACCGCCATGTTGCACACCGCCCGCAGTTGCGGCAGCGCGGCCACCACCTCGCCGTCGATGCGGTCGGCGGCGTTGGCCAGCACGCCGGCCTTGCCGGCCAGCCGCTGGCGCAGCGCCGCGGCATCGAGCACGAGATCCTGCTGGTTGTCGTCGACGTCGAAGTACTGCGAGAGACGTTCGATCACGTCGGGAAAGATGGCACGGGTGACCAGGACAGAGGGCTTCATGGCTATACGTGGAAGAAAAGGAACGTCATCACGAGGAACAGCGGCACCAGCACGGCACAGGAATACGCCATGTAGCCGAAGAAGCTCGGCATGCGCACGCCGCGGCTTTCGGCAATCGCCTTGACCATCAGGTTGGGGGCGTTGCCGATGTAGGTATTCGCGCCCATGAACACGGCGCCGGCCGAGATGGCCGCCAGCGTGGAGGCGTCGCGCGTCATCAGCGTGGCGGCATCGCCGCCGGCCGTGTTGAAGAACACGAGGTAGGTCGGCGCGTTGTCGAGGAACGACGACAGGATGCCGGTGGCCCAGAAGTACATGCTGTCGATCGGCTGCCCGTTGCTGTCGCTGACGGTGCGGATCACGCCGGCGAACGCGCCGTCGGTGCCGGCCTTGAGCATGGCAATGACCGGGATGATCGTCAGGAAGATGCCCGCGAACAGCTTGCCGACTTCCAGCATCGGCTCCCAGTTGAACTCGTTGCCGCTGCGCGCCGCGCGCGGCGTGACGACCAGCGACACGATCGTCACGGCCACCAGCAGCACGTCGCGCGCCAACGCCGGCAGCGGCACCTCGGTGCCCATCACGTCGAACGCGGTGCCGGGCTTCCAGAGCCCGCTCATCAGCACCAGACCCACCACGGCCAGCAGCAGCACGAAGTTGACCTTGCCAATGATGCGGATGCCGGTGGAGTCCGGCGTGGGATCCTGCGAGCGGTGCAGTTCCTCTTCCCGGTTCTGGAAATAGTGCCGGTCCACGAGATAGAACAGGCCCAGCAGCACCACCCAGATGAACAGCGTCTCGGGCAGGATGTTGCGCAGCGTCCAGGTGAATTCCACGCCCTTGAGGAAACCGAGGAACAGCGGCGGATCGCCCAGCGGCGTCAGCGCCCCGCCGGCATTGGCCACGAGGAAGATGAAGAACACCACCACGTGCGCCACATGCTTGCGGTTGTCATTGGCGCGCAGCAGCGGCCGGATCAGCAGCATCGCCGCGCCCGTGGTGCCCATCAGGCTGGCCAGCACGGTGCCAAGGCCAAGGATCGCCGTGTTCAGCTTCGGTGTGCCGTGCAGGTTGCCCTGCACGCAGATGCCGCCCGCCACCACGTAGAGCGCGGTCAGCAGCACGATGAACGGAATGTACTCGGCCAGCAGTGCGTGCACCGTGCTGGTGGCGGCCGCGTGCCAGCCGAACTGTGCCGCGAACGGGCCCAGGAACAGCAGGCCCCAGACCAGGGCGATCTTGCCGTAGTGGTGGTGCCAGAACTTTGGCGCGAACAGCGGGAACAGGGCAATCGACAGCAGGATGCCGGCAAAGGGCACGCCCCAGGCGGCCGACAGCGTGGCGCCGTCGACGTCCGCCGCCCGCGCCCACGCGGGCGACAGCAGCGTCGCGGCAATCAGAATCTGGGGAAGCAGCGTGGTGACACGTCGCATCGAACGGTAACTCCTATCTCGCGGTGACGACAGGCGCGCGCGTCCGGGGTCTCACCGGGGCGTTGGAACGTCAGCGCGCTACGAAGCGGCCAGTGTAAAGCAAAGCCCTGTGAGAAAGGTCTCAAAGTGCGGCGTCGGGCGCAGCTCAGCCGCCCTCATCGCCCACCAGCACCACGTGCACACGATACGGCCCATGGGCCCCGAGCACGATGGTCTGCTCGATGTCGCCCGTGCGCGACGGCCCGCTGATGATGTTGGTGGCACGCGGCAACTGGCCATGCTCGGCCCGCATCCGCGCGAACGCCGCTTCGAGATTGGCGACGATGCGCGGCACCGGCACCACGGCGATATGCGTCTCGGGCAGCAGCGCGGCCGAGGCATAGGTGTCCGGCCCCGACAGCAGCATCAGCGAGCCGGTCTCGGCGATGGCGGCGAAGCATCCGGTGATGCCCACCAGATCGCCATGGTCGTGGTCGGCCTGCGCATCGCGCAGCGGCGGCCGGCACTCGACGCTCAGCCCTTGCGCAGCCCACGGCAGATCGCCGAGCGCGGTCCAGGCCACGGCGCGGCGGGACAGTTGCAGGCCGTCGAGATAGCGGGCGACCGCCGCCGGCACGTCTGACAGCATGGCCACGCGATCCACCGTGGAAGCCATCTTCTGCGCCTGTACCGTGAACGCTTCGGCCAGCCCCGCCGTGATGGCCGGCTGGGGGCCTTGCGGATGACGTTCGAGATAGTCGGCCACGGCGGCGCGCTCGCCCTCGGTCACGCTGGCACCCCTGCCCTGGGCGGCACGGATGCGGGCGAAGATACGGTCACGGGCGGCGTTGGTTTCCATGGCGTCCTGATATTTTGGCGTTTTTACGAGTCAATGACCGGCCTTGACCTCGAACACCTGGCGCAGATAGGACAGGTAGCCGGGATCGTCGCACATGGTCTTCTCCGGGGTGTCGGACAGCTTGGCCACCGGCTGGCCGTTGCAGCGGACCATCTTGATCACGATCTGCAGCGGCGTGTAGCCCAGGTCGTTGGTCAGGTTGGTGCCTACGCCGAAGGCCAGCTTGCAGCGGTGGCGGAAGCGCTCGTACAGCTCGATGACCTTCGGGATATGCAGCGCATCGCTGAAGATCAGCGTCTTGCTGCGCGGATCGACGCGGTTGGCCGCATAGTGAGCCAGCATGCGCTCGCCCCACTCGAACGGATCGCCCGAATCGTGGCGCACGCCGTCGAACAGCTTGCAGAAGTAGAGGTCGAAATCGCGCAGGAACGCGTCGAAGCCGTAGGTATCGGACAGCGCGATCCCGAGGTCGCCCCGATACTCGCGCGCCCAGTTCTCCAGCGCGTAGACCTGCGAATCGCGCAGCCGGGGGCCCAGCGCCTGGCAGGCCTGCAGGTACTCGTGCGCCATGGTGCCGAGCGGCGTCATGTTGTGCAGCCGCGCGAAATGGACGTTGCTGGTGCCGGCCAGTTGCGGTCCCAGGATGCGGCGCATCGACAGCAGCACCTCCTCCTGCCAGTCGCGCGAGAAGCGGCGGCGCGTGCCGTAGTCGGCAATCACGCAGTCGGTGTATTGCGGCACCTTGAGCAGGTCGAGCTTCTCCTCCAGCCGGCGGCGCCCTTCCTGGAGATCGGGCTGCGGCTGCGTGCGGCGGAAGTACACCTCGTTGACGATGGCCAGCAGCGGAATCTCGAACAGGATCGTATGCAGCCACGGGCCGCGGATCGTGATATCGATCTCGCCATGGCCCGATGCCGACGGCTGCACGACCACGTACTTCTCGTTCAGGTGGAACAGCGCGAGGAAGTCGACGAAATCGCTCTTGATGAAGCGCATGCCGCGCAGGTAGTCGAGTTCGTCGTCGGTAAAGCGCAGCTGGCACAGGCTGGCCAGTTCGGCGCGGATCTCGTCGACATACGGCGTCAGGTCGACGCCTGCGTTGCGGCACTTGAACTTGTACTCGACCTGCGCCTGCGGAAAATGGTGCAGCACCACCTGCATCATCGTGAACTTGTACAGGTCGGTGTCGAGCAGGGAACGGATGATCATGGCTGGGGGGCTGCGGTGTCAGGCCACCATGCTAACCGAAAGTCACGCGATGGTTCGCGCCAACCGCGGGCCCTCAGGCGCCGTCGAGCCCCGGCAACGCCGGGCGGGGCCCCGACTGCACGCACCAGAGCCGCCGCCCCGTGCCATCGGCGCAGGTGACCAGCGTGGCCCGCCCGCGCGGCACGGCCGCCGGCAGCGGCTCGGCAAAGCTGGCCGAGCCGACGATGATCCGCTCCTGGTAGACGGCCTGCCCCGCGCGGTCGAAGCGCAGCACCTGCACCAGCCCATCGGGCGCCGGCTGCAGGCCCTTGTCGCATGGTACGAAGCCGTCGCGGCCGCAGTTGGCCATCGCCACGCCGGCGGGCACCCGTTCCACGCTGAAGCTGTCCCATTCGAACGCGGTCAGCGACCCCAGCGCCACAGGCTGGTCGGTCCGGGCCCGCCAGGCCACGAGCCGGGACACCACGCTGCCAGCCATGTCGTCGACACCCGGCGTGGACCCGGGCGCCGGCTGGCCCAACGCCGGGCTGCCGCCAAGCATCAGAAATGCGGCGCAAAAAGCACTCAACATACGGATCAAGGTACGGACCGCCATGGTCGTCATCTCCCTCTCGGTGCTCCAGCAAGGCGCCAGAAGCCACGCATCAGACATGGGAATAGTAGCCTTTCCGCCTGCGGGCGGGTCCGCCGAACCGCCGGAGACCGGCCCCGTGCGCCGGTTTCGGCGCCAGATGCGGCGGAAACTAATAAAGAAATAAGAAAACTATCTGACCCGGCTATATAGAGTCGCTATCCTTGCGGAGTGGCTCGGCTACAATATCGGTCTTTGAAAGGCCACGGCCCCCGTTCGCCCCCAGTTATACCGATTGACACGCGCGGCGTGCGTCGCGTAGCGGACAACTCGCGCGAGCGGTGGCAAGAAGCGGCCCTGGACAAATCCCCATCGAAGACCGATCCGTTTTTCTGGAACCGAAATGACTCACGTTGTCACCGAAGCCTGCATCCGTTGCCGTTACACCGACTGCGTTGATGTGTGTCCGGTCGATTGTTTCCGCGAAGGCCCGAACTTCCTGGCCATCGATCCCGACGAGTGCATCGATTGCGCCGTGTGCGTGGCCGAATGCCCGGTGAACGCGATTTACGCCGAGGAAGACGTCCCCGGCGACCAGCAGGAATATATCGAGCTGAACGCCGAACTGTCCCGTAGCTGGCCGTCCATCACCAAGACCAAGGCCCCGCTGGCCGAGGCCGAGGAATGGAAGGACGCCACCGGCAAGCTGCAATACCTGCAGCGCTAAGAAGACCGACGCGGCCCGGCCGCAGCCACCGGCACGCGCCGGACCGGCCGGCCAGCGTCACAGAAAGCCGTCCCCACGCGCTTTCCCGTAATACCGGGCACGCCATTGCCCCCAACGTATCAGGACGAATATGGACTTGAGCATTCCAAATCCCGTGGCCGACGCAACGCAGCAGGCCGGCGGCAACACCGGCGGCCAGCCGCTGGAAATCGATGCGCTGATCGTCGGCGCCGGCCCGGTCGGGCTGTTCCAGGTGTTTGAACTGGGCCTGCTCGAAATCAAGGCCCACGTGATCGATTCGCTCAAGGTAGTGGGCGGCCAGTGCGTGGAGTTGTATCCGGACAAGCCGATCTACGACATCCCGGCCGTGCCCATCTGCACGGGCCAGGAACTGACCGACAACCTGCTCAAGCAGATCGAGCCGTTCTCGCCCACGTTCCACCTGGGCCAGGAAGTTTCCGTCGTGGAGCGCCGCGAAGACGGCCGCTTCTTCGTGGAAACGTCGCTCGGAACCCGCTTCATCACCAAGACCATCTTCATCGCCGCCGGCGTGGGCTCGTTCCAGCCGCGCACGGTGAAGGTCGAAGGCATCGACAAGTTCGACGGCAAGCAGCTGTTCTACCGCGTGAAGGACCCGAGCCGCTTCCACGGCCGCAACCTCGTGATCGTGGGCGGCGGCGATTCGGCGCTGGACTGGACGCTGGACCTGGTCGGCAAGGCCGAATCGGTGGTGATGATCCACCGCCGCGACGGTTTCCGTGCCGCACCGGCTTCGGTGGCCAAGATGCGCGAGCTGTGCGAACAGATGGAAATGCAGTTCCTGGTTGGCCAGATTGCCGGCTACGAGGAAAAAGACGGCGTCCTGACCGAAGTGAAGGTCACCGGCGGCGACGGCGTGACGCGCCGCCTGCCCGTGGACGACCTGCTGGTGTTCTTCGGCCTGTCGCCGAAGCTCGGCCCGATCGCCGAGTGGGGCCTGGACCTGGAGCGCAAGCAGATCAAGGTGGATACCGAGAAGTTCGAGACGAACATCCCGGGCATCTTCGCCGTGGGCGACATCAACACGTATCCGGGTAAGAAGAAGCTGATCCTGTCGGGCTTCCACGAGGCCGCCCTGGCTGCGTTCGGCGCCGCGCCGTACATCTTCCCGGACAAGAAGATCCACATGCAGTACACCACCACCTCGCCGAAGCTGCACAAGGTGCTGGGCGTGGAAACGCCGGTGTTCGACTGAACGTTTTGACAGCGTCGCAAAAAAATCGCCTCCGGGCGATTTTTTTGTTTGCACAAATCAAAAAGCTGGCTATAATGCGGCCTCGCTGTTGAACACGGCAACGCGGCAAAAAGGCGGAAACGCTTGCTGCAGGCGGGTTCCAAGGCGAACCAGAGTTTTTGCTACAACTGCTGACGAAAACAAAACGTTAAAAAGTTGTTGACGAAACGAAGAGAAGCTGGTTATAATTTCTTTCTCAGCTGTTCCCCGATAGCTCAGTTGGTAGAGCGCCGGACTGTTAATCCGTAGGTCCCTGGTTCGAGCCCAGGTCGGGGAGCCAAAAAATTCAAGACGAAGGCCGATGCGAAAGCATCGGCCTTTTTCTTTGTGCGCCGCCGCCCGTCCATTGGCTGCGCGCCCTCCCGCGCGATGCGACGGTGGCGCCGCCACACTCCCTCCCCTTGCCCCCGGTTCTGCGGTAGAATAGCCGATTGCCCTGATGTACTTGACTGACCTCCGGTATACCTGTAAAAGCTTACCGGCGTATTTCTTGCGCAATATCCACGGAAACAGGTAGTCCGCCAAGTTTTTACCTAGCTAGGAAAATTTGGCCCGTCACCCCTGACACTAGCAGTACGGATTTCGGTCCGCAGCGGTTCTAGGGGGCGCACCGCGGCATTCGCCGATGCGTGCGATTACCACCGTCACGGAAGGCTCCGGAGCCCGACGTGGCACGTTTCCCCTCTATGAACCCTCCGCCCTTGTGGCGGCCAATCCTGAAGGACTGAATTGACTAAGATCGTTCTGAAGCCGGGCGAGCCCGTTGAAGTTGCAATGCGTCGTTTCCGTCGCGCCATTCTGCAGACTGGCCTGATCGTGGAACTGAAGAGCCGCACCGCCTACGAAAAGCCGACGACTGAGCGCAAGCGCAAGAAGAAGGCTGCCGAGGCCCGCCTGCGCAAGCGTCTGCGCATGCAAATGCTGCCGAAGAAGCTCTACTGATTCGCGCATTGCCATAAGAAAACCGCCAGTTCGCTGGCGGTTTTTTTTCGCCTGGCGTCCGGGAATGGAATGGAGAGACTGCCACGCGCCAACAATCGCGGCACCGATGGCCGGCATAATGGCGAAAACCGCCTTCAGGGAATCCTGACCTTGACCGCCATTCTCCAGATGCGCAACGTGCGCAAGCTCTACGGCGACACCGTCGTCGTCGACAATCTCGACCTCGAAGTGCATCCCGGCCAGTGCTTCGGCCTGCTGGGGCCCAACGGCGCCGGCAAGACCACCACGCTGCGCATGCTGCTGGGGCTCACCACGCCGGCCTCGGGCACGCTCACGCTGTGCGGCGAGCCGATCCCCCAGCGCGCGCCACAGGCCCGCATGCGCGTGGGCGTGGTGCCCCAGTTCGACAACCTCGACCCGGATTTCTCGGTGATAGAGAACCTGCGCATCTTCGGCCGCTATTTCGGCCTGTCGTCGGCCGAGATCGCCGCACGCGTGCCCAAGCTGCTCGAATTCGCGCGTCTCGAAAACAAGGCCGACGCCCAGGTCCGCGAGCTTTCGGGGGGCATGCGCCGGCGCCTGACCGTGGCGCGGGCGCTGATCAACGATCCGGACCTGCTGGTCATGGACGAGCCCACCACGGGCCTCGATCCGCAGGCCCGGCACCTGATCTGGGAGCGGCTCAGATCGCTGCTGTCGGCCGGCAAGACCATCCTGCTGACCACCCACTTCATGGAAGAGGCCGAGCGGCTTTGCGATCACCTGTGCGTGATCGACGCCGGCCGCAAGATTGCCGAGGGCAAGCCGCACGAGCTGATCGACCGCGAGATCGGCTGCGACGTGGTGGAAGTCTATGGCGACGAACTCGAACCGCTGCGCGCCACGCTGACGCCGCTGGCCGACCGCACCGAGATGCGCGGCGAGACGCTGTTCTGCTACGTGCGCAACCCCGACCCGCTGCTCGCCGCGCTGCACGGCAAGGGCGGCGTACGCTACCTGCATCGCCCCGCCAACCTGGAGGACGTCTTCCTCAAGCTGACCGGCCGCGAGATGCGCGACTGACAGGGCGTGACTGACGAGACCAACATGAGCGAACAAGATCCACGCACCCCCGGGGTGGCCCTGCCCGGCACCGCTGCCCCCGCCCAGCACTATCCCCAGCCCCTGCTGCCGCGTAACGCGCGCAACTGGATGATGGTCTGGTACCGCAACTACATGGTCTGGAAGAAGCTGGCCATCCCGTCGATGATCGGCAACCTGGCCGATCCGATGATCTACCTGTTCGGCCTGGGACTTGGTCTCGGGCTGCTGGTCGGGCAGGTGAACGGCGTGTCGTACATCGCCTTTCTCGCGGCGGGCACCACGGCGTCGAGCGTGATGATGTCGGCCAGCTTCGAGTCGATGTATTCGGCGTTCTCGCGCATGCACGTGCAGCGCACGTGGGAGGCGATCATGCACGCCCCGCTGACGCTCGGCGATGTCGTTCTAGGAGAAATACTATGGGCGACGAGCAAGGCGGTGCTGTCCGGCGCCGCCATCATGCTGGTGGCGGGCGCGCTGGGCTATGCGCAGTTCCCCGGCGCGCTGGCAGCCCTGCCCGTCATCGTGCTGGCCGGCATCACGTTCGCCAGCCTGGCGATGATCGTGACGGCGCTGGCGCCGAGCTATGACTTCTTCATGTTCTACCAGACGCTGATCATGACGCCGATGCTGCTGCTGTCCGGCGTGTTCTTCCCGCTCGAACAACTGCCCGAGGGCGCGCAGAAGGCGACGCAACTGCTGCCGCTGTCGCACGCAGTGGCGCTGATTCGTCCGTTGATGCTGGGAAGGCCCGTGGAAGGTGCCACGCTGCACGTGGCGGTGCTGGCGGCGTACGCCGTGGTGGCGCTGGTGGTGGCGCTGGTGCTGCTGCGCAGGCGGATGCTGCGGTGAGTATCAACGGCTGAGAGCCCCCCCTCTCCCGCGCAGTGGGAGAGGGGAGAAAACATTTGGAAGAAGCCGTATTACTGCCCCAACCCGCGCAGCAAATCTGCCTTCAGGTCCCCGACCGTCTCCAGTCCCACGGCCAGCCGGATCAGCCCTTCGCTGATCCCTGCGGCGGCCTTGACCTCAGGTGCTACACGGCCATGCGTGGTCGTGTACGGATGCGTGATCGTGGTCCGCGTGTCGCCGAGGTTGCCGGTGATCGAGCACAGTTTCGTGCTGTCGATCACGCGCCAGGCGTTGGCGCGCATCTGCTCCGGCGTATCGCCCTTCAGTTCGAATGACACGATCGCGCCGCCGCCCCTCTGCTGGCGCCGGGCAATCTCGTACTGCGGGTGCGACTTCAGCGCCGGGTGGAACACGCGGTTCACGGCCGGGTGCGATTCCAGGAATTCGGCGATCTGCAGCGCGCTCTGCGAGTGGCGCTCCATGCGGATGGCCAGCGTCTCCATGCCCTTGAGCATGACCCAGGCGTTGAACGCCGACATCGTCGGCCCGGCCGTCCGCACGAACGGGAAGACCTTGCCCATGATGTAGTCGTGCTTGCCCACCACCGCGCCGCCCAGCACCCGGCCCTGGCCGTCGATGTGCTTGGTGGCCGAGTGCACCACCACGTCGGCGCCGAACTTGATTGGCTGCTGCAGCGCCGGCGAGCAGAAGCAGTTGTCCACGACGAACAGCGCCCCGGCGTTGTGCGCGATGTCGGCCACGGCGGCGATATCGGACACTTCCGTCAGCGGATTCGACGGCGTCTCCAGGAAGAACAGCTTCGTGTTGGGCTTGACCGCCGCGCGCCATGCCGACAGGTCGCCGCTGTCCACGTAGGTCGTTTCCACCCCGAACTTGGCCAGGATCGTGTTGAACAGCGTCATGGTCGAGCCGAAGATCGACCGCGAGCTGACCAGATGGTCACCGGACTGCAGCGAGGCCAGCGCCACCGACAGGATCGCGCTCATGCCCGACGCCGTGGCCATGCACGCCTCGGCGCCCTCCAGCGCGGCCAGCCGCGACTGGAACATCGACACCGTCGGGTTGGTGAAGCGCGAGTAGGTGTACGCCTCTTCCGAGTTGGCGAACCGTTCGGCCGCCTGGGCCGCGTTGTCGAAGCAGAAGCTCGACGTCAGGTACATCGCCTCGGAGTGCTCCATGAAATCGCTGGAGCGCAGGGTGCCGGCACGCACGCCGAGGGTATCGATGCCGTAGGACTCGGGTTGGAACGGTTCGCTCATGCTGCAGTCGCTGCCAGTGTGGATGGGTTACTCGTGGTTGCTCGAACGCTGCAGGTGGAGCTGCGAACGCTCGGTCTCGCCGCTCGGGCCTTCGCGGTCCGCCGTCGTGCGCGACATTTCCAGGCGGTCGAGGTAGGCCTCGTCGATATCGCCGGTGATGTACTTGCCGTCGAAGCACGACGCGTCGAATTCGCGCAGGTTCGGGTTGATGTCGCGCAGGGCCTGCTTCAGCGCTTCCACATCCTGGTAGACGAGCTGGTCGGCGCCGATCATCCTGGCCACTTCCTCGTCGGTGCGGCCGTGGGCCACCAGTTCGCTGCGCGTGGGCATGTCGATGCCGTACACGTTCGGGAACTTCACCGGCGGCGCGGCCGAGGCAAAGATCACCTTCTTGGCGCCGGCGTCACGCGCCATCTGCACGATCTCGAACGAGGTGGTGCCGCGCACGATCGAATCGTCGACGATCAGCACGTTCTTGCCCTGGAACTCCACGCCCATCGCGTTGAGCTTCTGGCGCACGGACTTCTTGCGCACCGCCTGGCCCGGCATGATGAACGTGCGGCCCACGTAGCGGTTCTTGAAGAAGCCCTCGCGGTACGGCACGCCCAGCCGGTTGGCCACCTGCATGGCGGCCGGACGGCTCGAATCGGGAATTGGCATGACCACGTCGATCTCGCCGGCCGGTACTTCGCGGCGGATCTTCTCGGCCAGGTAGTCACCCATGCGCAGGCGCGCGTCGTAGACGGGCACCCCATCGATGCACGAGTCCGGACGGGCCAGGTACACGTACTCGAAGATGCACGGCGTCAGTTGCGGGTTGTCGGCGCACTGCTTGCTGTGCAGCTTGCCGTCGAGGTCGACGAAGATCGCCTCGCCCGGTGCCACGTCGCGGTCCATCGTGTAGCCCATGCCTTCGAGCGCCACCGATTCCGAGGCAATCAGGTATTCCTTGCCGGTCGGCGTGTCCATGCTGCCGATGCACAGCGGACGGATGCCGAACGGATCGCGCACGGCCAGCAGGCCGTAGCCCGAGATCTGGGCCGTGATCGCGTAGGCACCCTTGACGCGGCGGTGCATGCCGGCCACGGCCGTGAAAATCATGTCCGGATCGAGGGCCTTGCCGCCGCTGGCGCGCTGCAGCTCGTCGGCCAGCACGTTCAGCAGCACTTCGGAGTCCGAATGCGTGTTGATGTGGCGGCGGTCGCGGCGGAACATTTCCTCGCGCAGTTGCGCCGAATTGGTCAGGTTGCCGTTGTGGGCCAGCATGATGCCGTACGGGGCATTCACGTAGAACGGCTGGGCTTCTTCCTCGCTCGATGAACCGGCGGTCGGGTAGCGGACCTGCCCGATGCCCGACGTTCCCGGCAGGCCGCGCATGTTGCGCGTGCGGAACACATCGCGCACGAGGCCGTTGGCCTTGTGCATGTGGAAGGTGCTGCCGTTGGCCGTGGCGATGCCGGCTGCATCCTGTCCGCGGTGTTGCAACAGCAGCAGGCTGTCATAGATCAGTTGGTTGACAGGGCTGGTGGAAACCACGCCGACGATACCGCACATGCCGAACTCCCAGGAAAGGCAAATAATTCAGGGGCGCCATCCCGCCATGTACGCGACGGGACTGCGTTGGTACTGCCTCGCGGCCGCCCCGGTGGGAGCGCCCGCCAGTCGATTCGGTTCGAATCGATCAGAATCAGATCTTTACATACTTGGCGAGGTCGGGCGGCAGCCATTGCCGGAATTCCTCCATGCCCTGCATCACATACGGGCGCGACACCGCGTTGCGCCAGAACGGTTCCTCGGGCAGCTTGGTCAGGCTGGCCAGCACCACGACGAGGATCACGATCAGCCCGCCGCGCGCCAGCCCGAACACCAGGCCCAGGCCGCGGTCCGCCGGCTTCAGGCCCGTGGTCTCCAGTGCCCGGGTGGCCACGGCACCGGCCAGCGCCGCCACGATCCACGTGCCGAAAAACACCGAGAGGAACCCCAGCGCCGTGCGCGTCATGCTGCCGCCCGGCAGCGATTCCGGCATGTACTGCGCGGCGGCCTCGCCGAAATGGAACGCCAGCAGGAAGGCCACGACCCAGCCCACCAGCGCCAGCATCTCGCGCACCAGCCCACGCAGCAGGCCCAGCAACGCCGACGCCAGCAGGATGAAGCCAACCGCGTAGTCAAAATAGGTAAATTCCATGCGTCCGACCGTCGGTCCCTGTCAGATGGGGGCGATTCGCCGCCCTGCAATCGGGTAGAGGGGGCGACTCACCAAATCACTGCTCCACCACCTTCGAACTCAGGCCCACGGCGCGCACCTTCCTGTCCGCCGCATCGGCGGCGTCACGGCTGGTGAACGGGCCGGCGCGCAGCAGGATCAGGTCGCGGTCGGAAACGGTCTTCTTCTCCACATAGGCCGGCACCTTGCTCTCCTTGAGCTTGGCGAGCCAGTTCCGGGCGCGTTCCTCCGAGGAGAACGCACCGATCAGGATCAGGTATTTGGTATTGGCACTGGCGGCGGGCTTGTCGGCGGGCTTGTCCGCCGGCTTGTCGGCGACCTTCGCCTCGGCGGCGGCCGGCGTGTTGACGATTTCCTCGCCGGCATCGAGCGCCGCGTCATTGCGGGCGGCCGGGGCCTGCTGGGGCGGCAGCGGATCGGCCTTGCGCGGCTCGACCTTGGGTTTCTGCGTGCCCTGCCCGTTGGCCACCTTGACGGCCACGTCCTCGGACACCGGGCGCGGCTTGTGCTCGAACACGATGGGCAGCACGATGACGGCCGCCGCGAGCAGCACCACGGCGCCGATCAGGCGGCGGCGGGCGCGTTGTTTCTGGGGAAAATCGGGGTCGAGGCTGTCGTCGGCGCGGTCGGCGTAGTCGTCGGCCGTGCGGCGCGACGCACCGATGCCGGCGCCCGGTTCCGTGCGTGCGCGGCGACCGCGCTCGGGAGCCGGATCATTGCCCTTGCGGGACGAAAACAGCGAAAGCAGGCCCATAGATGCCCAATGTTGATGTTCGGTGCGATGTCGTTCCGGCCGCCGCGGGGTTGGCGGCGCCGTGAACCGGCAAGCCGGTCGACTCAGTTGGCCTGCGTGGCCCGGTAAGCGAGCACGCCGGCCACGGTGTAGAACGACCCGAAGACCAGGATTCTATCATCCTCGGTCGCTCTTCCGATGGCATCGCGATAGGCCAGTTCGGGGCTGGCAAAGGTTGCCGCGCTGTTGTCCGGCCCCTCGCGGAAGCCCGTGGCGTCGAGCGCCTCGCGCAGGTCGGCGGCCGTGGCCGCGCGCTCCGTGGGCAGGTCACACAGGCACCA
The DNA here is from genome assembly GCF_004217045.1 of Cupriavidus agavae. Classification (GTDB taxonomy): domain Bacteria; phylum Pseudomonadota; class Gammaproteobacteria; order Burkholderiales; family Burkholderiaceae; genus Cupriavidus; species Cupriavidus agavae. The sequence goes on along the minus strand of NZ_SGXM01000001.1, from coordinate 645,572 downwards.
GTGGTCCACCTTGTCGGCCACCTGCTGCATGACGCCGGCAATGTCCTTGTCGGCCATCGCGCCAAACACCGCATACGTGTAGCGGAAGAACCCCATGTTTTCGAGGTTCTGGCCGAGCGCGGCGGTCGCGTGTGGATTATGCGCAACATCCAGGATCACGGCGGGTCGGCCGGGAATCACCTGGAAGCGGCCCGGCAACTCGACGAAGGCCAGCCCGTTGCGCACTTCCTGGGCGCTGACCGGCAGGCGCGGGCGCATGGCCTGCAAGGCCGCCAGCGCCGCCGAGGCATTCAGCAACTGGTTGGCGCCGCGCAGCGCCGGATAGCCAAGCCCGTTGAGCTTGCGCTCGCGGCCCGTCCAGTCCCACTGCTGGCGCTCCTGGCCCGGCGCCGCCTGATGGCGGAAATCGCGCCCCACGAGCCAGAGATCGGCGCCCACGGCTTCGGCATGGTCGATGACCGACTGCGGCGGCAGCGGGTCGCCGACGATGGCCGGCACGTGCGGGCGGAAGATGCCGGCCTTCTCGTAGCCAATCTTCTCGCGCGTGTCGCCAAGGTACTGGGTGTGGTCGATATCGACGCTGGTGATGACCGCGCAGTCGGTATCGATCACATTGGTGGCGTCCAGCCGGCCGCCCAGCCCCACCTCCAGGATGATGGCGTCCAGGCCGCTGGCCGCGAACATGTGGATGATCGCCAGCGTCGTGAACTCGAAATAGGTCAGGCTGACCGGATCGGCAAAGCTGGTGCGGGCGCGTTCCACGGCCTCGAAGTGCGGCAGGAGCTGGGCGTCGGTGGCCTGCTCGCCGTTGAGCCGCGCTCGTTCGTTGAACGAGATCAGGTGCGGCGAGGTATGCAGCCCCACCTTGTAGCCGGCTTCCAGCAGGATGCGTTCGAGCATCGCGCAGGTCGACCCCTTGCCGTTGGTACCGCCCACCGTGAAGACCACGGCGTCGATCCGCAGGCCCAGCGCCTCCTTGACGCGCGCAATCCGCGTCAAACCCATGTCGATGCCTACGGGATGGGCGGTTTCGAGGTGTTTCAGCCAGTCGGGGAGAGTGTGGAAGATGGGCATGCTGAGGGAACGGCTCGACAAAATGAAAATGGCGCGGGTGACGGCACCCGCGCCATTGTCCTGCAAATCACGCCAACGCGTCAGGCTACCGCGTCGGCCGGCTGCTTCTGCAGCAGCGCCAGCAACTGGGCCAGTTCCGCGCGCAGGCGGCGGCGATCCATGATCATGTCGATCGCGCCCTTCTGCAGCAGGAACTCGGCACGCTGGAAGCCTTCCGGCAGCTTCTCGCGCACGGTCTGCTCGATCACGCGCGGGCCGGCAAAGCCGATCAGCGCCTTGGGCTCGGCAATCACCACATCACCCAGGAACGCGAACGAGGCCGACACGCCACCCATCGTCGGGTCGGTCAGCACGCTGATGAACGGCAGCTTGGCATTCGAGAGCTGGTTCAGCATGGCCGTGGTCTTGGCCATCTGCATCAGCGACAGCAGGCTTTCCTGCATGCGCGCGCCGCCGGTGGCGGTAATGCAGATGAACGGCACCTTCTGCTCCAGCGCCGCCTGGGCGCCGCGGGCGAAGCGCTCGCCCACCACCGAACCCATCGAACCGCCCATGAATTCGAACTCGAAGCACGCCACCACCACCGGGATGGTATGGATCGCACCGCCCATGACCACCATCGCATCGGTCTCGCCGGTGTCTTCCATGGCGGCCTTGATGCGGTCCGGGTACTTCTTGGTGTCCTTGAACTTCAGCGCGTCGACCGGCACGATCTCCTGGCCGATCTCATAGCGGCCCTCGGCGTCCAGCAGCTTGTCCAGCCGCTCGCGCGAGCGGATGCGCATATGGTGGTCGCACTTCGGGCAGACGTGCAGATTGGCCTCGACGTCGGTACGGTACAGCGTGGACTCGCACGACGGGCACTTGACCCACAGCCCTTCCGGAATGCCCTTGCGGGTGGAGGGGTCGGTCTGTTGAATCTTGGGAGGGAGGAGTTTATCCAACCAGCTCATGAAAGCTCCTTTCGGATAGCCGCCGCGCGCCATGTGACAGCGCTGGCAGGGAATCAGGCCGCGAATTTACCATGCCCGGCCCGCCGGGCCGAAGCGAAACGCGCCGATTGTGCAGCATAAGACGCTCACGGCACGCGCGGCGCATCGATTTCCAGCGAAATCCACTTCGCTTGGACCTTGGTTCAGGCGTCCAGTGCCGCGCGGATACCGCCGATGAAGTCGCGCAGCGCCGTCACGGCCTGGTCGCGCGGGGCGTCTTCGAGCAGTTGCACCAGGCGGCTGCCGATCACCACGGCATCGGCCACGCTGCCGATGGCGCGGGCGGTCTGGGCGTCGCGGATGCCGAAACCGACACCCACCGGCAGGTTGGCATGCTGCTTGATCAGCGGCAGGCGTGCCGCCACGCTGTCGAGATCGAGCGTGGCCGAGCCGGTCACGCCCTTGAGCGAGACGTAATACAGATAGCCGCTGGCCACCTTCGCCACGGCGGCGATGCGGTCGTCGGTCGAGGTCGGTGCCAGCAGGAAGATCGGGTCCATGCCGTTCGCGCGCATCAGGCCGGCGAACGACTCGCACTCCTCGGGCGGATAGTCCACCACGAGCACGCCGTCCACGCCGGCCGCCGCGGCGGCCTTGGCGAAGGCTTCCTCGCCCATGCGTTCGATCGGGTTGGCGTAGCCCATCAGCACCACGGGCGTCGCGTCGTCTTTCTGGCGGAATTCCGATACCCACGCCAGTACGTGCTTCAGCGAAACGCCCTGGGCCAGCGCGCGCTCCGAGGCACGCTGGATCACCGGACCATCGGCCATCGGGTCCGAGAACGGCACGCCGAGTTCGATCACATCGGCGCCGCCTTCCACCAGCGCGTGCATCAGTGCCACGGTCAGGCCGGGTTCGGGATCGCCCGCCGTGATGAACGGAATCAGGCCCTTCTTGTTCTGCGCGGCCAGCGCCGCGAAAGTCTTCTGGATACGGGACATGTCTGTGGCCATCGGCGTCAGATAAGGCGCTGCACCGGCGATGCGTCGGCATCGTCGTTGGCGGCGTCAGGGGTCAGTGCAGAGGTGTCGGCGGCGGCTTCGGCGGCCGTTTCGGCATCCGGCCGGATCTGGGCGTACACCGGCTGCGCCGCCGTCACCCGTTCGCGCACCAGCGCGGCGTATTGCGGGTTCATCTCGAAGCCGACGAAGCGCCGGCCGTGGCGCACGCAGGCCACCGCCGTGGTGCCGCTGCCCGTGAACGGGTCCAGCACCACGCCGCCCGGCGGGCAGCTCGACAGCACCATGCGCTCCACGATCTCCAGCGGCTTCTGCGTCGGATGGTCGGCGCGCTCCGGGTCCTGCCGGTGGATGCGCGGCACGCTCCAGAGGTCCTTGGGGTTGTAGCCCACTTCGAGCCACTTCTTGCCCTCGAAGCGCGGTCGGCTGCGCGCCTTCTTGGTCTCGGCGTCGTACGGAATACGTACCGGATCGAGATCGAAGTAGTAATCGCGCTGGCGGGCGAAAAAGCCGATGTTGTCATGCACCGACGAGAACTTGCGCGTGGTGCCGCCCATGCTCGGCACGCGGCGGTCCCAGATGATCTCGTTGATCATCGTCAGCCGCTTCTTGAGCATCACGAACAGCTCGGGCGAGTACTGCCACGTGCAGAACAGGTACAGCGTGCCGCGCGGCGCCAGCTTCGGGATGATCGCGTCCATCCAGCGCTCGGACCATTCCAGGTAGGCATCGCCGGACAGCAGGTCCGAATCGTTGCCGTAATCCTTGCCGAGCCCATAGGGCGGGTCGGCGACGATCAGGTCGACGGAGCCGTCGGCGATCCGCTGGATGCCGTCGAGCGCGTCTTCCTGGTAGAGGCGCACGGCCTCGGTGTCGAGAATATCGAACGGCGCCGCGGCGCCGCCCGCTTCCACAGGGGAAGACGTCGTTTCAGGGGGCAGCGCGCGCATTACAGCTTCAAGCCTCCACGTTCGGCCACGGTATGCATGTCCTTGTCGCCCCGGCCGGACAGGTTCACCAGCAGCAGCTTGTCCTTCGGCAGCGTCGGCGCCAGCTTGCAGGCATAGGCGATGGCATGGCTCGATTCCAGCGCCGGGATGATGCCCTCGATGCGGCAGCAGTCGTGGAAGGCGCGCAGCGCCTCGTCATCGGTGATCGGCACATACTGCGCGCGGCCAAGGTCCTTGAGCCACGCGTGCTCGGGGCCCACGCCGGGGTAGTCCAGGCCGGCCGAGACCGAATGCGTCTCGATGATCTGGCCGTTCTCATCCTGCAGCAGGTAGGTGCGGTTGCCGTGCAGCACGCCCGGCGAGCCGCCCGTCAGCGACGCCGCGTGCCGGCCCGTATCCAGGCCGTCGCCGGCCGCTTCCACGCCGATCAGTTCCACGTCCTTGTGATCGATGTACGGGTAGAAAATACCCATCGCATTCGAGCCGCCGCCCACGCAGGCGATCACGGCGTCCGGCTGGCGGCCGGTCAGCTCGGGCATCTGGACCTTCGACTCCTCGCCAATCACGCACTGGAAGTCACGGACCATCATCGGGTACGGGTGCGGGCCCGCCACGGTGCCGATGATGTAGAAGGTGGTTTCCACGTTGGTGACCCAGTCGCGCATGGCCTCGTTGAGCGCGTCCTTGAGCGTCTTCGAGCCGCTTTCCACCGGCACCACGGTGGCGCCGAGCAGCTTCATGCGGTAGACGTTGGCCGCCTGGCGGCGCACGTCCTCGGAGCCCATGTAGACCACGCACTCCATGCCGAAGCGGGCGGCGATCGTGGCCGTCGCCACGCCGTGCTGGCCGGCACCGGTTTCGGCGATCACGCGCTTCTTGCCCATGCGCTTCGCCAAAAGCGCCTGACCAATCACATTATTGATCTTGTGGGCGCCGGTGTGGTTCAGGTCTTCGCGCTTGAAATAGATCTGGGCGCCGCCAAGCGTCTCGCTCCAGCGCTGCGCGTGGTAGATCGGCGACGGGCGGCCCACGAAGTGCTTCAGTTCGCGCCGGAATTCGGCGTCGAACCCGGGATCTTTCTGGTAGTGCGCGTAGGCGTCGCGCAGTTCGTCCAGCGCGTGAACCAGCGTTTCGGAAACAAAGGTACCGCCATAGGGGCCGAAGTGGCCGCGTTGATCGGGCAGGTCGTACATGTCCAGGCTCTCAGGTGGCAGGCCGCGCGGTCTGGCGCGGCGTGCGGAAAACGGGGAATCGGGCGGCCGGTGAGGCGGAACGGGCGGGGAACGGAGGCGACGGCGTCAGCCGCCAGCCTGTCCTGCATCCGCCAGTCGCACGGCACGCACGAATGCGGCAATGCGGGCGTGGTCCTTCACACCCCTGGACGCCTCCACGCCGCTGCTGACATCGACGGCATAGGGGCGCACGCGTTCAATCGCGCCAGCGACGTTTTGCGCGTTCAACCCACCACTCAAAACGATGCGAGGAGCGTCGCTGGCGGATGGGGTGGCAGGATTGGGCGGAAGCCATTGAGCAGGAATCAGTGTCCAGTCGAAGACGTGGCCGCCACCGCCGTAGCCTTCCACGAAGGCATCGAGCAACAGACCGGCGGCGTCACGGTACAGGTCGGCGAATTCTACCAAATCGAGGCCCTGCCGAACACGGGCCGCACGCACAAAAGGCAGCCGGCAGCGGCGCGCGGTGGCTGCGCACTGCGCCGGGGTCTCGTCGCCGTGGAACTGAAGTAGCGTCAGCGGCACCCGCTCGGCCACGTGCGCCACTTCCTCGGCGTCGGCGTTGACGAAAAGGCCGGTCACGGTCACGAACGGCGGCACCTGCTCGGCCAGCGCGGCGGCGCGCGCCACGTCCACGTGGCGGGGGCTCTTGTCGTAGAAGACCAGGCCGATTGCGTCGGCGCCGGCATCGACGGCAGCGCGCACGTCGTCGGGCCGGGTCAGCCCGCAGATCTTGATGCGCGTGCGCGGGGGCACGCGGGCGGAATCAGGCGCCATCGTCGCGTCCTTCTGAGGCAGGTTCGGGAAACACCCCGTGGAAGAAGCTGGCCGACCGGTCCGCATGCGGCAGCCGGTACGGTTCAGGATACTTGACGTCCACGAGGTAGAGGCCATCGGGCATGAACGTGGGCGCGGCCTTCTGGCGGTTGCGGCCCGCCAGCACCTCGGCCAGCCACTCCGGCCCGTACCGGCCCCGTCCCACCGCCACCAGGCAACCCATCAGGTTGCGCACCATGTGATGCAGGAAGGCACTGGCGCGGAAGCGCAGGAAGACCCAGTGGCCGTCGGCCTCGATCGTCACGTCGTACATCGTCTTGACCGGGGACTTCGCCTGGCACTCGGCGGCACGAAACGCTGAAAAATCGTGCTCGCCGATCAGGCATGCGGCCGCGGCGCGCATCGCCGCCACGTCGAGGCGCTGCCCCGGCGGCAGCATCTGGTAGCCGGCCCGGCCATGGATCATCGGCACGCGGTGCGGGCCGGTATAGAGCGCGTAGTAATACATGCGCTCGTAGGCCAGAAAGCGCGCGTGGAAGCCCTCGTCAACCGGCTCGGCCCATTGCAGCGCAATCGACGGCGGCAGGAAGGCGTTGACCCCGCGCACCCACGAGAACTTGTCGCGCTCCAGTTCGGTATCGAGATGGATCACCTGCCCGAGCGCATGCACGCCCGTATCGGTCCGCCCCGCCACCGTGGTCAGCAGGCGCACGCCGGCAAAACGCTCGATGGCGTCTTCCAGATGGTCCTGCACGGTGTTGCGATGGGGCTGCGATTGCCAGCCCGAGAAGGCGGCCCCGTCGTACTGGAGGCCGATGGCGATACGGTTCATGGATGTCGGGATGCCCAAAAACAAAATGCGCCGGAAGGGACGCTTCCGGCGCATCGCTTCGGGCCGCGGCGCCCGTTGATCCGGCGCGCCGCAAACCCTGCATCATACCCTCAGGCCACTTCGCGCAGCAGCGAGCGGGCTTCGGCCTGCAGCGGATCCTGCGACTGATCCACCACTTCCTGGAGCAGTTCGCGGGCTCCTTCCTTGTCGCCGATCTCGATGTAGGCGCGCGCCAGGTCGAGCTTGATCTGCATGTCGCGGCTGCCATCCATGCCGGTGGCCGACAACGTGCTGGCCGACACGCCATGCGTGGAATCGCCGCCGCCTTCCGACGTCACGCGGCTCAGGTCGATCGGCTCGGCGAGCCGGCCGTTCTGGAGCATCGTGGGCGCGGGCAGCGGCACGGTGGATTCGGCCAGCGACGGCGTGTCGTAGGCAATCGGCGCCAGGCCGGCCGCCAGTTCCGGCGTGGCGGGCACGTCGGACTTTGCCGGGTTCAGATCCAGCGACAGGCTCGACATGTCGAATTCGAGCGGACGCGAACGCGTCGGGGCGTCGAGCGGCGGCACGCCGGCCTCGGCCTCGTCGGCGGCCGGATCGAGGATATCGTCCAGACGCGCCACCGGCTGCGCCTGCGGGTCATGGCCGAACACCAGCGAGGCCGATTCCGGCGCCACGATGGGCTCGCCGGCGGCCGGCGCGGGGAACGCGTCGAGCGGCAGGGCCAGGTCGGGCATGGCGCCGGACAGCGGTGCCTGCTCCGGGTTCTGCGCCGGATCCTGCGTGCGCCACTGGTCCGCAACCGGCGTGGTCGTGTCGGCTTCCACCGTCACGTCAGGCGCCACCGACAGATACAGCGCGTTCGACGGATCGAGCTTGCGGCCCATATCCGCCACCTGGAGCCAGTCGGCCCCTTGCCCGCCCGTCTGGGCGAACATTTCTTCTGCAATCACCCGAAAACCTTCCACATCCTGACGAGTGTTATAAATTTCCAGCAGCTTCAGGCGAATGGCCTGGCGCTCCGGATTCTGCTGCAACGCTTCGCGCAGGATTTCTTCGGCCTGTACGTCGCGCCCGTAGGCGATATACACCTCGGCCTCGGCGATCGGGTCCACTTCCGTCGCCTCGGGCGAATTGTTGCCAATGCGGAAGTCGGCACCGAACACGCTGTGCTGCGACGTATCGACGCTCTGGCCGCCGGCGGTGCCGAACAGCGAATGGCCGCCGGCCATGACCGTGCTTTCCTGCGACAGGATGCTGTCGCCGAAACCGGTGTTCTCGCTCGCCTTCTGCTTCTGGCGGCGGCGATAGTACGCATATCCGCCAAGCAACGCAACCAGCACACCGGCGCCGGGCAGCAGCATCGGGTTGGCCAGCAGTTCGTCGGTGAACGACGGCTCGGGCACTGGCTGGATCACGGGCGGCGTCTTCTTCGCGGCAGCCGGCGCCGAAGCGGCGGCAGCGGCTTGCGGCGCCGAAGCGGCAGCGGCCTGCGGTGCCGAGGCAGCGGCGCCTTCCGGCGCGGAGGCGGCGGCTGCAGTCGTGGCGGCCGGGGCTGGCACTGGCGTGGCGGTGCTCGTGGCATCGACGGCCTTGGCCGGCTCTGCCGGGACCACGGTCGGCGCGGGCGCGGCGGCGGCCGTATCGGCGCCCTTCGGGGCCGGCGCGGCAGCCGGGGCCTTGGCAGCCTGCTGGTTGGCCTGGTTCAGTCGCGCGATTTCGGCGTTCTTGAGCTCCATCAGCCGCTGCATGTCGGCGATGTTCTTCTCGAGGTCCGCCACGCGCGACTCGGCATCCTTGAGCTTGCGCTGGTTTGCCACATCGGCTTCGGCCTGCGCCTGGGCCTTGGCCTGGGCGCCCTTCTCCGCCTTCGACAGTTTCAGTTCGTCGCGCTGGCCGGCGTCGGGCACGGTCGTGTCCTGCACGCGCGCCGTGACGTTGCCGCCCTGCTCGCGGCCGGAGCCCGGCTCGACCGCCTTCGCGGCGGCCGCCGCAGCCAGGCGGGCGCGATAGCTGTCGAAGCCCTGCGTGCGGGCCACCACCTCGCGGCGGGCCTCGCGCGGGGCCACGGACTGGGCCTGCTGCGCGGTTGGCACTTTCAGCACGGCGCCGGACTTGATCCGGTTGATATTGCCGCCGATGAAGGCATTGGGGTTGTTGCGGTAGAGCGCCAGCAGCATCTGGTCCAGCGAGACGGCGTCCTGGCCCTGGGCCGCTTCACCGGCGATCGACGAGAGCGTGTCGCCGCGCTGCACGGTATAGGAACCGGCGGGCGCCGCAGCGGCAGGCGCGGCGGCGTTCTCCGCCGGGCGGCGCGCCGGGCGGGCCGGGGCCGGGCGCGGCGCCTCGGCGGCGGGCGCGGCGTTGACTGCCGGCGCGGGCGGCGCGGCCATCGGTGCCGGGGCCACGTCAGGCGTGGCGGCCTGCACCACGGTGGTGGGCGCGAACGACTGGTTCGACGGCTTGGCGCCGGCCGGATCGAGCAGGAACGTGTAGGCGCGCGTGACCTTGCCGCTGGACCAGCTCATGTCGACCAGGATGTCGACGAATGGCTCGCTGAGCGGCTGGTTGGAGCGCACGGTGGCCACATAGCTGCCGTTCGGGCGCCGCTGGACATCGAGCTTGACGCCGGAAATGGCCGACGTGTAGGTCAGCCCGGCACGGGCGTAGGCAGCCGGCGGCGCCAGCTTGACAGCCAGGCTGTCGGCTTCCTCGGCCGAAACGCCAGTGATATCGATTTCAGCCTGGAGCGGCTGACCCAGATTGGATTGGACCCGCAATTGTCCGAACCCCGCGGCATAGGCGGCCGGCTGCGCAAGCAGCAGACCCAGTGCCGTGACGGCCAGCGTTGACCAGCGCTGACGGACAGTAGGCGCATCTTTCCGGCGATGTAGGCTCACACTCACCTTGTGCTCCATTATTTTTTAGTAGCGAAAAAGTAACCCGACCCCAAATTTGGCTGGCTGGCGGGACGGATAGCCGGTGCCGCGCGGCGCTCCGTACGGATTTTTCCGTACGATGCCGCCCTGCCCTGCTTCTCGTCCTTTTCGTACCCTGATGCACCGGAAAACCTCCCGGACGCAGGGTAACGACGACCCCGTGGCCAAGCGCATGCCGGCTGTATTGTGACGCAAGCCTGCGAAAAAAAGGTTTCCAGATGCGACAACGCCGCGCTGGGGCGCGGCGTTGCTCGGAAAGCGATGGATTCTGTTGCCTCCCCGCAACGCAGCGGAGAGGCCTGTCTCAGGGTCAACCCTCGATCAGAATGCGCAGCATACGACGCAGCGGTTCGGCGGCGCCCCACAGCAACTGGTCGCCCACCGTGAAGGCCGACAGATACTCGCCGCCCATCTGCATCTTGCGCAGACGGCCCACCGGGATCGTCAGCGTGCCCGTCACGGCGGCTGGCGTCAGATCCTTCATGCTGGCCTCGCGCGTGTTCGGCACCACCTTGGCCCACGGGTTGTTGGCAGCCAGCATGCCTTCGATCTCGTCCAGCGGCACATCTTTGCGCAGCTTGATCGTCAAAGCCTGCGAGTGGCAGCGCATCGCGCCGATCCGCACGCACAGGCCGTCCACGGCGATCGGTGCCGCGCCGGTGGCGCCGACGAAGCCTTCGCCACGGCCCAGGATCTTGTTGGTCTCGGCGCCGCCCTTCCATTCTTCCTTGGAAACGCCGTTGCCCAGGTCCTTGTCGATCCACGGAATCAGGTTGCCGGCCAGCGGCACGCCAAACTGCTTGGTCTCGTCGGCGGACAGGCCATGCTGGGTCGACAGGATCTGGCGGTCGATTTCAAGAATCGCCGATGCCGGGTTGTCCAGCAGCGGCTTGACCGCCGCGTTCAGCGTGCCGAACTGCGTCAGCAGTTCGCGCATGTGCTGGGCACCGCCGCCCGAGGCGGCCTGGTAGGTCATCGAGGTCATCCACTCGATCAGGTCGGCCTCGAACAGGCCGCCCAGGCCCATCATCATGCAGCTGACCGTGCAGTTGCCGCCGATGAAGTTCCTGACGCCCTTCGACAGCGCATCCTTGATCACGCCGAGGTTGACCGGGTCGAGCACGATGATCGCGTCGTCCTTCATGCGCAGCGACGAGGCGGCATCGATCCAGTAGCCGTTCCAGCCAGCGGCGCGCAGGCGCGGGAACACATCGTTGGTGTAGTCGCCGCCCTGGGCGGTGAGCACCACGTCGCACTGCTTCAGTGCTTCGATGTCGTTCGCATCTTTCAGCTTGGTTTCGTTCTTCGCCATGGCCGGAGCGTTGCCGCCGGCGTTGGACGTGCTGAAGAAAACGGGCTCGATATGGTCGAAATCACCCTCTTCCTGCATGCGCTGCATCAGGACGCTGCCGACCATTCCTCGCCAACCGACGAGACCTACAATCATGACTTACCTCGGATGTGATGTGAACTTCCCCGCCAATTTCCTCGCCCGGCGTGGCTGCGCGGGGAAGACGGGCAGGCACGACGGACGATCTCAGGGGATCGTTTTGGTAATGATCGTCGTGGTAATAACCGCCTGGCCGAGCGAATCCACGCCGATCGCGCCACGGATAGTGGTGGAAGCAGCGGAGGCAGTCAGGATGGACTGGGAGATTCGGGCCATGACGGGAGAGTCTACACGACTTTAAACGCGACTGGGGTTGCTCCCCGCTCCCATGAAATGGGAGAGGGGTTGGGGGCGAGGGCTGGAGGCTCTGCTTGCCGACTTGTCGGAATGTGAAGCGCTGGCCCTCTCCCCTGCCCCCTCCCGCAAGCGGGAGAGGGAAAAAAAACAACAGGAAAGCAAACGCTTACAGCGCCGCCAGCACCGCCTCGCCCATTTCCTTCGTTCCGACCTGCTTGCAGCCCGGCGTCAGGATGTCGCCGGTGCGGTAGCCCTGGGCCAGCACCTTCTTGACGGCGTTCTCGATGCGGTCGGCCTGTTCAGCGCGGTTCAGCGAGTAGCGCAGCATCATCGCGGCGGACAGGATCGTGGCCAGCGGGTTGGCCACGCCCTTGCCGGCGATGTCCGGCGCCGAACCGTGCGACGGCTCGTACAGGCCCTTGTTGTTCGCATCCAGCGAGGCCGACGGCAGCATGCCGATCGAGCCCGTCAGCATGGCGGCCTCGTCGGACAGGATGTCGCCGAACATGTTGCCGGTGACGATCACGTCGAAGCTCTTGGGGGCCTTGACCAGCTGCATCGCGGCGTTGTCCACGTACATGTGCGACAGCTCGACGTCCGGGTACTCCTTGCTGACGTCGATCACGATGTCCTTCCAGAACTGGAAGGTCTCCAGCACGTTGGCCTTGTCCACGCTGGTCAGCTTCTTGCCGCGCTTGGCGGCGGCCTGGAACGCCACATGGGCGATGCGGCGGATTTCCGGCTCGCTGTAGCGCATCGTGTCGAAGCCTTCGCGGGCGCCCTGGAACAGGCCGTCCGGCGCTTCACGCACGCCGCGCGGCTGGCCGAAGTAGATGTCGCCGTTCAGTTCGCGCACGATCAGGATGTCGAGGCCGGCCACCAGTTCGGGCTTCAGGCTCGATGCGCCGGTCAGTTCCGGATAGCAGATTGCCGGGCGGAAGTTGGCGAACAGCTGCAGGTGCTTGCGCAGGCCCAGGATGGCCTGTTCCGGGCGCAGCGGACGCTCCAGGCTGTCGTACTTCCAGTCGCCCACGGCGCCGAACAGGATCGCATCGGCTTCCTTGGCCAGCTTCAGCGTGTTCTCCGGCAGCGGATGGCCTTCGGCCTCGTAGCCGGCGCCGCCCACGGGCGCGGTTTCCATCTCGAACTTCTCGTCGAGTGCGTTGAGCACCTTGACGGCTTCGGCGACGATCTCGGGGCCGATGCCATCGCCCGGCAGGACTGCAATCTTCATCTCGTATTTCCTTTAAATATCCGGAATCAGCCGACCAGGCGGTTGCCGAGCCACGGCATTTTTGCCAGGCGCTCGGCTTCGTACGCCTTGATCTTGTCGTCGTGGCGCAGCGTCAGGCCGATATCGTCGAAGCCGTTCAGCATGCAGTACTTGCGGAACGGGGCGATATCGAACGGATAGCTGGTGCCGCCCGGCGTGGTGACAACCTGTTTATCGAGGTCGATCGTCAGTTGGTAGCCCGGGAACGCATTGGTCTCGTTGAACAGGTGGTCCACCTGTTGCTCGGTCAGCGCCACCGGCAGCAGGCCGTTCTTGTAGCAGTTGTTGAAGAAGATGTCGGCGAAGCTCGGTGCGATCACGGCGCGGAAGCCGTATTGCGTGAGCGCCCACGGGGCGTGCTCGCGCGAGCTGCCGCAGCCGAAGTTGTTGCGCGCCAGCAGGATCGACGCGCCCTGGTAGCGCGGCTGGTTCAGCACGAAGTCCGGGTTCAGCGGACGGTTGCTGTTGTCCTGGCCCGGCTGGCCCACGTCCTTGTAGCGCCACTCGTCGAACAGGTTCGGGCCGAAGCCCGTGCGCTTGATCGACTTCAGGAACTGCTTCGGGATGATTGCGTCGGTGTCGACGTTTTCCCGATCGAGCGGCGCGGCGATACCGCTGTGTACGGTGAACTTGTCCATAGTAATTTCCTTACTTCCGGGCGGCGTTCTCGAGTGCCTGCCCGGCAGCCTGCGTGTCCTTGCCCAATCCGGCCACGGTGTTGCAGCCAGCCAGTTGCAGCATGCCCAGGCATGCCAGCAGCGTGATCACGATCTTTTTCATGTTTTCTCTATTCGAAAAGATGTGTGGAACGGTACGACCTGACCCTGCCCGGCTCAGCCGAGCTTGCGGATATCGACGAAATGCCCCTCGATGGCGGCGGCGGCGGCCATGGCCGGGCTCACCAGGTGCGTACGGCCACCGGCGCCCTGACGGCCCTCGAAATTGCGATTCGACGTGGACGCGCAGCGTTCGCCCGGCTCCAGCCGGTCGGCGTTCATCGCCAGGCACATCGAGCAGCCCGGCTCGCGCCATTCGAAGCCGGCGGCCTTGAAGACCTTGTCCAGCCCCTCGCGCTCGGCCTGTTCCTTGACCAGGCCCGAACCCGGCACCACCATCGCCAGCTTCACGTTGCCGGCCACCTTGCGGCCCAGCTTCTGCACGACCCACGCGGCGGCGCGCATGTCCTCGATACGGCTGTTGGTGCACGAACCAATGAAGACCTTGTCGATGCTGATCGATTCCATCGGCACGTTCGGCTGCAGGTTCATGTACTCCAGCGCGCGCTCCATGGCGTTGCGCTTGTTCGGATCCTTTTCCTTCTCGGGGTCCGGCACGCGGTCCTGGATGCTGACCACCATCTCGGGCGAGGTGCCCCAGGTGACCTGCGGCTGGATGTCCTCGGCGCGCAGCTCCACCACCTTGTCGAAGTGGGCGCCGGCGTCGGAATGCAGCGTGCGCCAGTAGCCCACGGCCTGCTCCCACTCCACGCCCTGCGGCGCGTAGGGGCGGCCCTTGACGTATTCGAGCGTGACGTCGTCCACGGCCACCAGCCCCGCGCGCGCGCCGGCTTCGATCGCCATGTTGCAGACCGTCATGCGGCCTTCCATCGTCAGTTCGCGGATGGCCGAGCCGGCGAATTCCATCGTGTAGCCCGTGCCGCCGGCCGTGCCGATCTTGCCGATGATGGCCAGCACGATGTCCTTGGCGGTGCAGCCGCGCGGCAGCTTGCCTTCCACGCGGATCAGCATGTTCTTTGCCTTCTTGCCCAGCAGCGTCTGCGTGGCCAGCACGTGCTCCACCTCGGACGTGCCGATGCCGTGCGCCAGTGCGCCGAACGCGCCATGCGTGCTGGTGTGCGAATCACCGCAGACCACGGTCATGCCGGGCAGCGTGGCGCCCTGCTCCGGCCCGATCACGTGCACGATGCCCTGGCGGTGATCGTTCATCTTGAACTGGGTGATGCCGAAGGCGTCGCAGTTGGTGTCGAGCGTATCGACCTGCAGCTTCGAGATCGGGTCGGCAATGCCATGCGTGCGGTCGGTGGTCGGCACGTTGTGGTCCGACACGGCCAGGTTCGCGCTGATGCGCCATACCGGACGCTCCGCCAGCTTCAGTCCCTCGAACGCCTGCGGGCTCGTGACTTCGTGCAGCAGGTGGCGATCGATGTAGAGCAGCGTGGTGCCGTCTTCCTCGACGTGGACGGTGTGGTCATCCCAGAGTTTGTCGTAAAGCGTCTTGGCCATGATGCGGGGGGCAGAATGTCCGACCGGTAACGATCAGCCATGTCCGCGCGTTGGTTTGCAGGGGAATTTGTTATCCGGATGCCGTCGCGCCGTGGGCGGGTCCGGCAGCTATTCTGCTGCCATTCCGGCTGGACCGGTAATTGCTTGACATCGCAAGCGATTATGCCATGTGCGCCAGCCGCCGACGGGCCGGCCAGACCACCCGGGCGGCGGTCATTGGCGAAAGGGGGATTTCGTGGATGGCGAAGGGGGGTGGTGGGGAGGCGCCGGCTTCGGGTTGCTCCCCTCTTCCGCAACGTGGGAGAGGGGAGAACCCATCTGGACTTCAACCGCCCAGGTAAGCCGCCCGAATCCGGTCGTTGGCCAGCAAGTTGGCGCCGGTATCGGCCAGCACCACCTTGCCGGTTTCCAGCACGTAGCCGCGGTCGGCCACCTGCAGTGCCTTGTTGGCGTTCTGCTCCACCAGGAACACGGTCACGCCTTCCTCGCGGATGGTGCGGATGATGTCGAAGATCTGGGCGATGACCAGCGGGGCCAGGCCGAGCGTGGGCTCGTCGAGCAGCAGCAGGCGCGGCTTGCTCATCAGTGCGCGGCCGATGGCCAGCATCTGCTGCTCGCCGCCGCTCATCGTGCCGGCGCGCTGGCTGGCGCGCTGGCTGAGCCTCGGGAACAGCTTGAACACATGCTCGATGCCAGCCTCGATCTCATGACGGGTGGCGAAGAAGCCACCCATCTTGAGGTTCTCCAGCACGGTCAGGCTCGGGAACACACGCCGGCCTTCTGGCGAAATGGCCATGCCCATGCGCATGATCTCGTGCGTGTTGCGGCCCGTGATGTCCTGGCCCTCGAACAGCACGCGGCCGGCCGAGGCGCGCGGCGTGCCGCACACGGTCATCATCAGCGTGGTCTTGCCGGCGCCGTTGCTGCCGATCAGCGTGACGATCTCGCCCTGGTTGACCTCGATCGACACGCCCGAGAGCGCCTCCACCGCGCCATAGTGGGTGTGGACGTTTTCCAGCTTCAGCATCAGTCCTCTCCCAGGTAGGCCTTGATCACGCGCGGGTCGTTGCGCACTTCGTCGGGCTTGCCGATCATGATCGGCTTGCCGTGCTCCATGACCAGGATGCGGTCCGAGACGCCCATCACCAGGCTCATGTCGTGCTCGATCAGCAGCACCGAGATGTTGAACTCGCGGCGCAGACTGTCGATCAATTGTTGCAGTTCGATCTTCTCCTGCGGGTTCAGGCCGGCGGCGGGCTCGTCGAGCATCAGCAGGCGCGGCTGGGTGATCATGCAACGCGCGATCTCCAGCCGGCGCTGGTGGCCGTATGACAGCGTGCCCGCCTCGCGGTTGGCCACGCTGGTCAGCCCCATCCGTTCGAGCCATTCGGCCGCCCGGCCCAGCGCCTCGCGCTCGGCGCGGCGGTAGGCCGGCGTGGCCAGCAGCCCGTGCAGCAGGCCGGCCTTGACCTGCCGGTGCTGGGCGACCATCAGGTTCTCCACCACGGTCAGTTGCCGGAACAGGCGGATATTCTGGAACGTGCGGACCAGGCCGTGGCGCGCCACCACGTGGCTGGGCTGGCGGGCGATGGAATGGCCGTCGAGCATGACCTCGCCGGCCGTGGGCTTGTAGAAGCCGCCCACGCAGTTGAACACAGTGGTCTTGCCGGCGCCGTTCGGGCCGATGATGGCGAAGACCTCGTCGCGGCGGACATCGAACTCGATGCCGTCCACGGCCAGCAGGCCGCCGAAGCGCATCTGCAGGCCGGATACTTTCAGCATTTCAGCGCTCATCGCGGCAACTCCACGTGGGGACGGCTCGCGGGCAGCAGGCCCTGCGGACGCCACATCATCATCAGCACCATGACCAGGCCGAAAATCAGCATGCGGTACTCGGCGAAGTCACGCGCCACCTCTGGCAGGATCGTCAGCAGCACCGCCGCCAGGATCACGCCCAGTTGCGAGCCCATGCCGCCGAGCACCACCACGGCCAGGATCAGCGCCGATTCGATGAACGTGAACGACTCCGGATTGACCAGCCCCTGGCGCGCCGCGAAGAACGCACCGGCCAGGCCGGCGAACGAGGCGCCCAGCGTGAACGCCGACAGCTTGATGCGCGTGGGATTGAGGCCCAGCGAGCGGCAGGCAATCTCGTCCTCGCGCAGCGCCTCCCAGGCGCGGCCCATCGGCATGCGGATCAGCCGGCTCGTGACGAACAGCGTGAAGCCCACCAGCAGCAGCGCCAGCAGGTACAGGAAGATCACCATGTGCTGGCCGGCATACGGCAGGCCGATCAGGTCATGGAACGTCTTCGCGCCCTCCACGCTGGCGCTGCGCGCCATCTCGATGCCGAACACGGTCGGCTTCGGGATGCCCGAGACGCCATCCGGGCCGCCCGTCAGCGTGGTCAGGTTGTTCAGCAGCAGGCGGATGATCTCGCCGAAACCCAGCGTCACGATGGCCAGGTAGTCGCCGCGCAGGCGCAGCACCGGGAAGCCCAGGATGAAGCCGAACAGCGCCGCGAAGCCGGCCGACAGCGGCAGGCACTCCCAGAACGTCAGGCCGAAATACTGGTTCAGCAGCGCATAGGTGTAGCCACCCACCGCGTAGAAACCCACGTAGCCGAGGTCGAGCAGGCCGGCGTAGCCGACCACGATGTTCAGCCCCAGGCCCAGGATCACGTAGATCAGCGCCAGCGTGGCCACGTCCACCGCACCCCGGGAACCGAAGAACGGGAAGATCAGCCCCACGGCCAGCAGCACCCAGACGGCCCGGCGCTGCTGGGTCGCGCCCATCGCGGACACTGCCGGCAGCTTCACCGCGCCACGGGCACGCAGCAGCATCGGCTTGAACAGCTGGAACAGGAACACGGCGGCCACCGCGATCCACACGGGGCGCCAGTGCGGTTCGAGCACGACCTTGTAGCCGTCGAGCTTCAGTTGCAGGCCCAGCACGGGGATGGTCAGGATGGCCGTCATCACGGCGGCGGTCACCGCGTTCTTCAGGGTGCCGCCCGGCGTTTGCGAAATCGAATGCGTCGTCATGGGGCCCCCTTACACCTTTTCCACGTCGGGCTTGCCGAGCAGCCCGGTGGGGCGGAACAGCAGCACCAGGATCAGCAGCCCGAAAGCCACCACGTCCTTGTATTCGGCCGGCATGTAGCCGGCGGCGAAGGTTTCGGCCAGGCCCAGCAGCACGCCGCCGAGCATCGCGCCCGGAATGCTGCCGATGCCGCCCAGCACCGCCGCGGTGAATGCCTTGATGCCGGCGATGAAGCCGATGAACGGGTTGAGCTTGCCGATGGTCAGCCCGATCAGCACGCCGCCCACGGCGGCCAGCATGGCGCCAAGCACAAACGTGAACGAGATCACGCGGTTCGTGTCGATGCCGAGCAGGTTGGCCATGCGCATGTCTTCGGCGCAGGCGCGGCAGGCACGGCCCATGCGCGAATGGCCGATGAACAGCGTCAGGGCAATCATCAGCACCAGCGTCACACCGACGATCAGCAGGCGCGAATACGGCACGGTCACCGTGAAATCGCCGCCCATCTGGAATTCGATGGCGCCGGAGATCAGCAGCGGCACCGAGACATCACGCGCGCCCTGCCCGATCTGGACATAGTTCTGGAGAAAAATCGACATGCCGATGGCGGAGATCAGCGGCACCAGCCGCGGCCCGCCGCGCAGGGGCCGGTAGGCCACGCGCTCCACGGCATAGCCGTAGCAGCCGGTCACGGCCACGGAGACGAGCAGCGCCGCGCCCAGCACCAGCGGCAGCGGATAGCCGGCCTGCGCGCCGATGGCGGTCAGGGTGACCAGGCCCACGTAGGCGCCGATCATGTAGATCTCGCCGTGGGCAAAGTTGATCATGCCGATGATGCCGTAGACCATCGTGTAGCCGATGGCGATCAACGCATAGATCGCACCCAGCGTCAGGCCATTGACCAGTTGCTGGGTGAACTGTGGAAGGAATTCGTTCATGCGGGGGACCTTGTGGATCGGAGAGTCCGATGCGCGATGCCGTGCGTCGTCATGTGACGCTTCATCGACATCGAACCGATACCAAAACGCCCCGCGCGCCGGTTGGCCGCGGGGCGTTTCGCCAGGATGGCGCCGGGTTTAGTTGGCGGCGGTCTTCGTGGCGTCCTTGTGCCACGTATAGACGACGAACTTGAACGACTTCAGGTCGCCCTTGGCGTCGTATTCGACCTTGCCGATCGGCGTGTTGAACGCGTTCTTGTGCATGTACGCGGCCACCTTGGTCGGGTCCGTGCTCTTGGCGCCGGCAATGGCGTCGCCGATGATCTTCACGGCCGCGTAGGCAGGCATCTGGAACGGGCCGTTGGCGTCGCGCTTCTTGTCGGCAAACGCCTTCACCAGCGCGGCGTTGGCCGGATCGGCCGAGAAGTCGGCCGGCAGCGTCACGAGCATGCCTTCCGAAGCCGGGCCGGCAATCGCAGTCACGTCCTTGTTGCCCACGCCTTCAGGGCCCATGAACGTGGCCTTGACGCCCTGCTCGCGCGCCTGGCGCAGCAGCAGGCCCATTTCGGGGTGGTAGCCGCCGAAGTAGACGAAGTCCACGCCCTGCGACTTCAGCTTGGTGATCACGGCCGAGTAGTCGGAATCGCCGGCGTTGATGCCTTCGAACACGGCCACCGGAATCTTGGCGGCTTCGAGGTCCTTCTTGACCGAGCTGGCAATGCCCTGGCCGTACGACTGCTTGTCGTGCAGCACGGCAACCTTCTTCGGCTTGACCTTGTTGATGATGTACTGGGCGGCGGCCGGGCCTTGCTGGTCGTCGCGGCCGATCGTGCGGAAGATGAAGTTGCGCTTCTTCGTCTCGGTCAGCTGCGGCGCGGTGGCCGACGGCGTGACCATCACGATGCCTTCGTTTTCGTAGATATCCGATGCCGGAATCGTCGAGCCCGAGCAGACATGGCCGATCACGTAGTGGATGCCCTGGCTGACGACCTTGTTGGCCACGGCCACGGCCTGCTTCGGCTCGCAGGCATCGTCCAGCAGCACGGCTTCGAGCTTGTTGCCGTTGGCGCCACCTGCGGCGTTGATCTGTTCGATGGCGGTCAGGGCACCAGCCTTGACCATGTCGCCGTACTGGGCAACCGAGCCGCTCATGGGGCCGGCGATGCCGATCTTGACGGTTTCGGCGTTGGCCGAGGTGAAGGCGGCGAGGCCGGCAGTGGCAAGCACGGCGGCCATGGCAGTGGACGTGAGACGGGACAACGTCATCAGGAGCTCCTCGATTATGTATGGGTCATTCCGGGCAGAGTCGGCATGACCGGCGCAATCGAACAGCACCCGCAAAAAGAGACTTGAACGGCCCAAAGCGGAAGTCGGGCCTGCGGTGAAGACGTGAAGCAATGCGGGGCCCGGCGCGTGCCGGCGCGCGCCATCCCCGTGGGATGCGGCGTGCGCCGTAAGTTCGGAAAGACAACGTTGATGCGTTCTCTATTGCGCAAGCGCTTCGCCTGCCCCGCTTCCCCGATCCTGACGCGCCGGAAGGGTGGCCCGGCTGCCGGTCGGCAAAGCAGCGGGCATTATAGGGCGAAAGTTGCAACCCGGCAGAGCGAAGTTAAGCGGTTTTGGCGGAAATCCGACAATTTTTGTCGCATGTTGCAACCGCACAAGGGCACGAAGCGTCCTGAAAACCCACTTTCCCAACACCGGTGCATAGTGCCCGGTTGCTCCCGCTCCATGGCCGGAGGCAATAAAAAAACGCCCCGGTCTCCCGGGGCGTCCTTTTCTGCGGCAGTCCAGCAGCCAGATCAGCGCTTGGCCATGTCCGGCACGTCGCGGGCGGCGTTGCCGTTGAACAGCTGGCGCGGGCGGCCGATCTTGTATTCCGGATCGGTGATCATCTCTTCCCACTGCGAGATCCAGCCCGGCGTACGTGCCAGGGCGAAGATGCAGGTGAACAGCGAGGTCGGGATGCCCAGCGCGCGCTGCACGATACCCGAGTAGAAGTCCACGTTCGGGTACAGCTTGCGGCTGACGAAGTACTCGTCTTCCAGCGCGATCTTTTCCAGTTCCATGGCGAGCTTGAACAGCGGGTCGTTGTGCAGGCCCAGTTCGTTCAGCACTTCATGGCAGGTTTCGCGCATCAGCTTGGCGCGCGGGTCGTAGTTCTTGTACACGCGGTGGCCAAAGCCCATCAGGCGCACGCCCGAGTTCTTGTCCTTCACCTGCTTGATGAACTCGTTGATGTTGTCGACGCTGCCGATTTCTTCCAGCATCTTCAGCGCGGCTTCGTTCGCGCCGCCGTGGGCCGGACCCCACAGGCAGGCCACGCCGGCGGCGATGGCGGCGAACGGGTTCGTGCCCGACGAACCGGCCAGGCGCACGGTCGAGGTCGACGCGTTCTGCTCGTGGTCGGCGTGCAGGATGAAGATGCGGTCCAGCGCACGCTCCAGCACCGGGTTGACGGTGTACGGGGCGCACGGCGTGCCGAACATCATGCGCATGAAGTTGCCCGAGTAGGACAGGTCGTTCTGCGGGTAGATGTACGGCTGGCCGATGTTGTACTTGTACGCCATGGCGACCAGGGTCGGCATCTTGGCGATCAGGCGGATGGCCGAGATCTCGCGCTGGTGCGGATCGTCGATGTCCATCGCGTCGTGGTAGAACGCGCTCATGGCACCCACCAGGCCCGTCAGCACGGCCATCGGGTGGGCATCGCGGCGGAAACCGCGCATGAAGAACTGCAGTTGCTCGTGAACCATCGTGTGGTTCATCACCGAGCCCACGAACTCTTCCTTCTGCTTGGCGTTGGGCAGTTCGCCCTTCAGCAGCAGGTAGCAGGTCTCCAGGTGGTCGCACTTCTGCGCCAGTTGCTCGATCGGGTAGCCGCGGTACAGCAGCTCGCCCTTGTCACCGTCGATATAAGTGATCTTCGAGTTGCACGAAGCAGTCGACATGAACCCCGGGTCATAGGTGAACTTGCCGGTTTGTCCGTACAGCTTGCGAATGTCGATCACGTCGGGGCCAACGGTGCCCTTGTAGATCGGCAGCTCAACGCTGGGGGAACCATCGGAAAACGATAGCGTGGCTTTCACATCGGACGGCGTCATGTCGGTTCCTTCAAATACTGTGAATAATGTTGTTGACCAAACTCAGACCGAACGCAGCAGGCTGAGTACCCGTTGCATCGGGGGCGTGTCGAGCTCACCGTCCAGCTCCTTGCGGACAAGCAGCAGGTCCATCAACTCGTTGTCGCTGAGCTCGAACAGCTCGCCCAGCGATGCCACGTCCTCATCGGACAGGCTCTCCTCGTAACGGTTGAAGAAACGTTCGACGATGATGTCGTTCTCCAGGAGGCCGCGGCGGGCGCGCCAGCGAAGACGGGCACGCTTGTGCGGATCGGCCTGATGGGAGAAAGTGGTGGAAAGACTCATGTCAGCCTTCATTGGCCGGCGTGCCACCCGACTGAATACTGCATCGGGCTGACACGCCGCTTACATCAACTGCTATCAACTACGATCAACTTCAAACTGCCTGACTGTCCAGTTGCTTCCCGGACGCATCAGGCAGTTTATACCGGCCGATTAAACAGCGCGGCGAACCATCAATTCCTTGATCTTGCCAATCGCCTTCGTCGGATTGAGACCCTTCGGGCACACGTCGACGCAGTTCATGATGCTGTGGCAGCGGAACAGGCGGTACGGGTCGTTCAGGTTGTCCAGACGCTCGCTGGTGGCCTGGTCGCGGCTGTCCGCGATGAAGCGGTAAGCCTGCAGCAGGCCGGCGGGGCCGACGAACTTGTCCGGGTTCCACCAGAACGACGGGCACGACGTGGAGCAGCTGGCGCACAGGATGCACTCGTACAGGCCGTCCAGCTCGTCACGCTCCTGCGGCGACTGCAGACGCTCCTTCTCGGGCGGCGGCTCGTCGTTGATCAGGAATGGCTTGATCGAGTTGTACTGCTTGAAGAAGTTCGTCATGTCGACGATCAGGTCGCGCACCACCGGCAGGCCGGGCAGCGGACGCAGCACGATGCGCTCGGGCAGCTCGCGCATGTTCGTCAGGCAGGCCAGGCCGTTCTTGCCGTTGATGTTCATCGCGTCCGAGCCGCACACGCCTTCGCGGCACGACCGGCGGAACGAGATCGTCTCGTCGAGCTTCTTCAGCTTGACCAGTGCGTCCAGCAGCATGCGCTCGTGACCGTCGAGTTCCACCTCGTAGGTCTGCATGCGGGGTGCGGCGTCCTTGTCCGGATCGTAGCGGTAGACTTCGAAAATACGCTTCATTTCTGTGGGTCCTGTTTTCTCTACGATGGCCGCTTAGAACGTACGGGCCTTGGGCGGAACCGATTCCACCGTCAGCGGCTGCATCTTGACCGGCTTGTAGTCGAGGCGGTTGCCTTCGCTGTAGAACAGCGTGTGCTTGAGCCAGTTGTCGTCGTCGCGGTTCGGGAAGTCGCTGTGCGCGTGGGCACCGCGCGATTCCTTGCGGGCTGCGGCCGAAATCATCGTGGCCTTGGCCACTTCCACCAGGTTGGCCACTTCCAGGGCTTCCACCAGCGCGGTGTTGAAGACCTTGGACTTGTCCTTCAGGTGGATGTTGTCGGCACGCTCCGCCACTTCCAGGATGCGCTCGACGCCTTCGTCCATCAGCTTCTGCGTACGGAACACGCCGGCATGCGACTGCATGTTGCGGCGGATGTCGTTGGCCACGTCCTGGGTGTATTCGCCCGAGGTCGTTGCCTGCAGCTTGGCCAGACGGGCCATGGCGCGGTCGGCGGCATCGGCCGGCAGCGGCTTGTGTTCCTTCTGCTTCGACGCGTTGGCGACGATGTGGTTGCCGGCGGCACGGCCGAACACCACGAGGTCCAGCAGCGAGTTCGTGCCCAGGCGGTTGGCGCCGTGCACCGACACGCAGGAGCATTCGCCGATCGCGTAGAAGCCGTTGACCACTTCGTTCGGGTTGCCGTTCTTCGGCACCACGACCTGGCCGTGGAAGTTCGTCGGAATGCCACCCATCTGGTAGTGGATGGTCGGCACGACCGGGATCGGCTCCTTGATCGCGTCGACGTTGGCGAACTTCATGCCGATTTCGCGGATCGACGGCAGGCGCTTCATGATGGTCTCGGCACCGACGTGGGTCAGGTCGAGCAGCACGTAGTCGCCGTTCGGGCCGCAACCACGGCCTTCCTTGATTTCCTGGTCCATCGAGCGCGACACGAAGTCACGCGGCGCCAGATCCTTCAGCGTCGGGGCATAGCGCTCCATGAAGCGCTCGCCATCCTTGTTACGCAGGATGCCGCCCTCGCCACGCACGCCTTCCGTGATCAGCACGCCCGCGCCGGCCACGCCGGTCGGGTGGAACTGCCAGAATTCCATGTCTTCCAGCGGCACGCCGGCGCGCGCCGCCATGCCCAGGCCGTCACCGGTGTTGATGAAGGCGTTGGTGGAAGCGGCGTAGATCCGGCCCGCGCCGCCCGTGGCGAACAGCGTGGTCTTGGCTTCGAGGATGTAGACCTCGCCGGTTTCCATTTCCAGCGCGGTCACGCCCAGCACGTCGCCTTCCTCGTCGCGGATCAGGTCCAGTGCCATCCACTCGACGAAGAAATGCGTCTTTGCGCGCACATTGCGCTGGTACAGCGTATGCAACAGGGCGTGGCCGGTACGGTCGGCTGCCGCGCAGGCGCGCTGCACCGGCTTTTCGCCGTAGTTGGCGGTGTGGCCACCGAACGGGCGCTGGTAGATCGTGCCGTCGGCGTTACGGTCGAACGGCATGCCGAAGTGTTCGAGCTCGTACACGACCTTCGGGGCTTCACGGCACATGAACTCGATGGCGTCCTGGTCACCCAGCCAATCAGAGCCCTTGATGGTGTCGTAGAAGTGATAGTGCCAGTTGTCCTCGCTCATGTTGCCGAGCGAGGCACCGATGCCGCCCTGCGCCGCAACGGTGTGCGAGCGGGTCGGGAAAACCTTCGACAGCACGGCCACGTTCAGGCCGGCTTCCGCGAGCTGGAGGGATGCGCGCATCCCGGCGCCGCCCGCCCCGACGATGACCACGTCAAATTTGCGACGCGGCAATCCAGTCTTGACTGCGACCATTTATTACACCCTCCAGAGAATCTGAGCAGCGTAGCCCGCGCAACCGACGAGCCACAGAATCGTAAGTACTTGCAGCAGAAGGCGCACGGCCATCGGCTTCACATAGTCCATCCAGATGTCGCGCACGCCGATCCAGGCGTGGTACAGCAGCGACAGGATGGTCAGGAACGTCAGGAGCTTCATCCATTGGTTGGCGAAGAGACCCGACCAGCCTTCGTACGAAGGATTGCCGAAGGCGAGATACACCCCGGCGAGCACCACGGTGAACACCACCATGATGACTGCGGTAACGCGCTGCGCGAGCCAGTCCTTGAGACCGTAGTGCGCACCGACGACAAGACGCTTGGGACCGATATTATTGTTTGCCACCTTCACTCTCCTCAGAACAGGCCGTACAGCTTCAGCCCGAACACCAGGGTGAGCAGCAGGCTGACGACCAGCACGGCCTTGGCCGAAGCGGCGGAGGCGGGCTTGGCCACGCCAACGTGCACGTCGAGCAGCAGGAAGCGGATGCCGGCGCAGAAGTGATGCAGATAACCCCAGATCAGCGCCAGGATCACCAGCTTGACGAAGCCGTTGGACAGCAGGGCCGAGAACTTCGCGTAGCTCAGTTCGGAGGTGACGCTCTGCTCGAAGAGATACAGAACGAACGGAAGGAGGAGGAACATCATGGCACCGCTCACGCGATGCAGGATGGATACCTTGCCGGCCCAGGGCAACCGGTAGCGCGAGATTTGCGCGATACCGATATTCCGGAACTCCGGCCTGGCTTGTTTGGCGGCTTCAGCCATGCGAGACCCCATTTGCTGTGAAAAGAAAACTGCAAAAGAACGACACTGCCATTACTCCCCATTGCATCGGCGCGCCACTGCGGTTACGGTGGATGCACCGGATCGCGTCAGACCCTGCATCGAACGTGTGGGGGCGCTGGATGCAAATGGATGCAGGAGCAAATCCACGTGATTTTAGCGCCTTTGTTGCGCAGCGCACCAATAATTTTCGACTATCGCGCACCATCGTGGCGTGCGCGACAATCGCACGCAACAACGCTTGCACCCTCCCCGGCACGGCAAATCGGAACATTCCTGTTACGGTCGGCAATGCTGGCGGACAGTGCCCTGTCATGCCGCAATAATCGGCTGCCAGAACAGTCTGTCCATCCGCCCATCGCCATCGCGCATCAGCTCAAATCGTTCTGATAATAGTGTCGGGTCGTGACATAAAGCCCCCGGCGGACTTCCACGGGACGGTCGCCGTAGGTGAACGACACACGTTCCACCGACAGCAGCGGCGTCCCGGGCTCCACCGAAAGCAGTCCTGCAGCCGTGTTATCGGCAGCTACCGCACGAATCTTTTCCGTCGCACGGATCATCCGGGTGCCGAACTCGGCCTCGAACAGTGCGTACATGGGGCCCTTCCACTCGTTGAGCTTCTCGGCGGTCAGGCCCTTGAAGTTGGTGCCGAGCAGCCAGATCTCG
Organism: Cupriavidus agavae; assembly: GCF_004217045.1. Taxonomy (GTDB): domain Bacteria; phylum Pseudomonadota; class Gammaproteobacteria; order Burkholderiales; family Burkholderiaceae; genus Cupriavidus; species Cupriavidus agavae. The sequence continues at coordinate 619,064 of NZ_SGXM01000001.1, read as the reverse complement.
TCGAGCACGGTGGCCTCGTTCGAGAAATTCAGTACGCGGCGGATCTGCACCACGCTGTCGCCGGTGCGGATATCGAGCAGCCGCGCGATCTCGGCCGGCGCGCGCAGCCGCTTGCATTCGAGCACGCGGCTGGCGCCGTAATGGGGTTCGCCCTCGTCGGGCACCAGGCGCAGGAAGCGGAACTTGACCACGTCCTCGTGGTGGGTCGTCACGAAGGTGCCCTTGCCCTGGCGGCGGGCCACCAGATTGTCGGCCGCCAGTTCGTCGATGGCCTTGCGCACCGTGCCCTGGCTGACCTTGTAGCGCGCGGCCAGATCCATCTCGCTCGGGATCATTTCGCCCGGCTTCCATTCGCCGGTCTGCAGGCTCTGCATGATCAGGGCCTTGATCTGCTGGTAGAGCGGGCTGAACGTGGGCGACGGGGCGGCGCCGGCCGAAGGGACGGCAGGCGTGGCGGGCGCGACGGGCGTGGCGGGGACGGAAGGTGCGGCGCCTGGCTGGGCAGCGGACGACGGCGTGGCGGACGGCTGCGTCCCGGCGCTGCGGGGCGCGCCCGATTCCGGCGAACCATTCGGTGAACCGTTGGCAGCCGTGGCGGACGGGGACGTAGGCAGGGATGACATAGCCCGGATTCAACCACAGATTCCGGAATCGCGTCCAGCATGCTATGAAATGTCTTATGTCTTATATAAGACATATGAATTGACAGCCATCGGGGCGCACCCTACACTCGCGCAGGTCCGCGCCGCCGCCTCCGGCAGGACTCCCGCACGGGGCTCCGTTACCCCGCTGCCCGAGCCTTTTTCGGATGCGGCGCACCACGCAGCAGTAGTAGACTTACGCCTTGTCGCCCTCGACGCCTGTCCATGGCCCGCGCGCTCCCCGTCGCCGGCCGCGGGCCGTTGTACCGCGGGTGCTGGCGGATGCCCGCCTGCCCCGTGGCGACACGCGACCAGCTCCCGGTGCCGCGCCCCCGGCGCCACCGACCGGTTACCCCCTCTTTTCGTTTGGAGACTTACTCATGGCTAAAGCCCCAATGCGCGTCGCAGTCACCGGCGCCGCTGGCCAGATCGGCTATTCCCTGCTGTTCCGCATCGCCAACGGCGACATGCTCGGCAAAGACCAGCCGGTCATCCTCCAACTGCTCGACCTGCCGCAAGCCCAGACCGCCGTCAAGGGCGTGGTGATGGAACTGGAAGACTGCGCATTCCCGCTGCTGGCCGGCGTGGTCATCACCGACGATCCCAAGGTTGCCTTCAAGGACGCCGACGTGGCCCTGCTGGTGGGTGCCCGTCCGCGTAGCAAGGGCATGGAGCGCAAGGACCTGCTCGAAGCCAACGCCCAGATCTTCACGGTGCAGGGCAAGGCCCTGGACGAAGTGGCGAGCCGCGACGTCAAGGTGCTGGTGGTGGGCAACCCGGCCAACACCAACGCCTACATCGCCATGAAGTCGGCGCCGAACCTGAAGCGCGAGAACTTCACGGCCATGCTGCGCCTGGACCACAACCGCGCGCTGTCGCAGATCGCCGCCAAGACCGGCAAGCCGGTGTCGTCGGTCGAGAAGCTGTTCGTCTGGGGCAACCACAGCCCGACGATGTACGCCGACTACCGCTACGCGACCGTCGACGGCAAGAGCGTCAAGGACCTGATCAACGACCAGGTCTGGAACAACGACGTGTTCCTGCCGACCGTCGGCAAGCGCGGCGCCGCCATCATCGAGGCGCGTGGCCTGTCGTCGGCTGCCTCGGCCGCCAACGCTGCCATCGACCACGTCCGTGACTGGGTGCTGGGCTCGAACGGCAAGGTCGTCACGATGGGTATCCCGTCGAACGGCGAATACGGCATTCCGAAGGACGTCATGTTCGGCTACCCGGTGACCACGGCCAACGGCAAGTACGAGATCGTGCAAGGCCTGGAGATCGACGCCTACAGCCAGGAAAAGATCAACATCACGCTCAAGGAACTGGAAGAAGAGCGTGCCGGCGTGCAACATCTGCTGGGCTGATCTTTAGTACCAGGAGCTACCCGCTCATGAAACCGGGGTCCGCATCGATTGCAGAATCGGCGCGGACCCCGGTTTTTCTTTGGGCGCGCGCCTTGTCTTCTCATTAACCCCCTGCTTCATACGTATTACGCGAATCCACGTGCATCCATCCGAGGTCCTGTTCCAGGGAGAAGCCGTTCCCGTCCAGCTGCCCGTCTGCGACCACTACGCCGGCAGCGAGAAGCTCATGCGCAAGTCCCTGGCCCTGCAGCAGGCGCTGGGGCCGGTGTTCGACATCACGTTCGATTGCGAGGACGGCGCCGCCGTTGGCCTGGAGCGCGAGCACGCCGAACTGTGCGCGCAGCTGGTCAACAGTGCCGAGAACCTGCACAACCGCGTGGGCGTGCGCATCCATGACCCCGCCCATCCGCACTGGCGCGACGATGTGGACGTGCTGGTGTCCGCCGCCGGCGCACGGCTGGCCTATGTGGTGGTGCCCAAGGTCACTGACGTGGTGGAGGTGGCGCGCGTGACCGATCACGTGAACCACGTGGCCCGCAGCGCCGGCATCGCCCGCCACATCCCGATTCATGTGCTGATTGAGACACATTCGGCGCTTGAGCAGGTGTTCGAGATTGCCTCGCTGGTGCAGGTGGAATGCCTGAGCTTCGGGCTGATGGACTTCGTTTCGGCCCACCACGGGGCGATTCCCGGCGAGGCGATGCGCTCGCCCGGCCAGTTCGAGCACCCGCTGATCCGCCGCGCGATGCTGGAGATCTCGGCAGCGTGCCACCGCCACGGCAAGGTGCCGTCGCACAACGTCAGCACCGACGTCCAGCACCCGGAACGCGCCGGCCAGGACGCCGCGCGGGCGCGCGCCGAGTTCGGCTACCTGCGCAAATGGAGCATCCATCCGGGCCAGATCGAGCCGATCGTGGCCGCCTTCCGGCCCAGCGATGGTGAAATCGGCGCGGCCAGCCAGATCCTGCTGGCAGCCCACGAGAACAACTGGGCGCCGATCCGCCACGATGGCCAACTGCATGACCGGGCCAGCTACCGGTATTACTGGTCGCTGCTCCAGCGGGCACACGCCACCGGCACGCCGATCCCGGCCCACGCCAGCGACCTTTTCTTTGACTAGCCGCAATCGCACGCCCTGCCCCTTTCCACGCGAAAACTGCTCATTTTTCGCGCCAAGTGGCCGATGGCAAACCGGTTGCGTCCGATTATGTAACGATTATCTGACTGACTTCGCCGTATTCGACAAATCGTAGAGAATAGCGGCGGAAAGTTGCCGGGGCGCCATGTATTGGCACGCGCCTACCGGACTGTTCATAAAACGACCCCCCTTTGACTATCCACGCAATCCGGAAGGAAACCACCATGAAACAACTTGTGCTGGCCGCCTGCATTGGCGCCTTTACCCTGACTTCCGCCGGCGTCGCGCTGGCGCAGGAACCCGCCAAGAAGCCGGCCGCCACCAAGAAGGCACCTGCCAAGAAGACCGCCAAGTCGTCGAAGAACGCCAAGACCGTGGCCGCCGCCCCGGTCGAGCCGTCGGGCGAGAAGTGGCAGTGCGAGCTGGGCAACGCCATCTACATCAACGGCAACATGCTGCGCGACGAAGTGCTGACCGTGCACTGGCAGGGCAAGGACTACCGCCTGCCGCGCCAGTCCACGGTGACCGGCGCCGACCGCTACTATGACCAGCAGTCGGGCCTCGACCTGGTGGTGATCCCGAGCAAGGCCATGCTGTTCAACAAGAACCTGGGCCAGCGCCTGGCCGACGAATGCCAGAGCGCCGACATGCTGGCCGGCGGTTCCGCCCCGACCCAGGCGGGCGCGCTGCGCGCCCCGGTGTCCACGCCGCTGCTGGTGGCGCCGGCCGCCCAGCCCACCGCTGCCATCGAGCCGCAGCCGGCTCCTGCTGCACAAGCGGCGCCGAAGCAGTAAAGTTTCACCTTGCCCGTTCGCGTGCGCCCGGTTCCGCCGGCCGCACGCGGCAATCCGATGACGGTCACCCTCGCATGGCCGTCATCGGATTGCCGTACATATCGCCTTGCACACGGCAATCTCCAGGTTGCAAGTCCGGTGCGCGACCAGGCTGGTCGGCCGTGCCGCGTGGTCAGCGGCGGAACCCTTTCGCGCACCGGGGTCTGAAGAATAAGAGCATCTCCCGCGTCATCCCTCGATTGGAGTCAGGTAATGCCCCACAATCTCAAGAACACTCTCCAGGAATTCAAGCTCGCCACGGGCGGCACCGGCCAGTACTACTCACTGCCGCAGCTCGGCCGCGCGCTCGGCATCAAGGTGGAGCGCCTGCCGGTGTCGATCCGGCTGGTGCTGGAATCGGTGCTGCGCAACTGCGACGGCAAGAAGGTCACCGAGGAACATGTCCGCCAACTGGCCAGCTGGCAGCCCAGGGCCGACCGCGTCGACGAAATCCCGTTCGTCGTGGCGCGCGTGGTGCTGCAGGACTTCACCGGCGTGCCGCTGCTGGCCGATCTGGCCGCCATGCGCAACGTGGCCGAGAAGATGGGCAAGAACCCCAAGAAGATCGAGCCGCTGGTGCCGGTTGACCTCGTGGTGGACCACTCGGTGCAGATCGACCATTTCCGCGAGAAAAAGGCGCTCGACCTGAACATGCAGCTGGAATTCCAGCGCAACAACGAGCGCTACCAGTTCATGAAGTGGGGCATGCAGGCGTTCGACACGTTCGGCGTGGTGCAGCCGGGCTTCGGCATCGTGCACCAGGTGAACCTCGAATACCTGGCGCGCGGCGTGCACAACAAGGACGGCGTCTACTATCCGGACACGCTGGTCGGCACCGATTCCCACACCACGATGATCAACGGCATCGGGGTGGTGGGCTGGGGCGTGGGCGGCATCGAGGCCGAAGCCGGCATGCTGGGCCAGCCGGTCTACTTCCTGACGCCGGACGTGGTGGGCGTGGAACTCAAGGGCCGTCTGCGCGAGGGCGTCACGGCCACCGACCTGGTGCTGACGATCACCGAAATGCTCCGCCGCGAGAAGGTCGTGGGCAAGTTCGTGGAATTCTTCGGCGAGGGCACGGCCAGCCTGACCACGCCGGACCGCGCCACCATCGGCAACATGGCGCCCGAGTATGGCGCCACGATGGGTTTCTTCCCGGTCGACGAGAAGACGATCGACTACTTCCGCGGCACGGGCCGCACCGATGAAGAAATTGCCGCCTTCGAGGGCTACTTCCGCGCACAGCAGATGTTTGGCGTGCCGCAGGCCGGCGAGATCGACTACTCCACCACGCTGACGCTGGACCTGGGCACCGTGGCGCCGTCGCTGGCCGGCCCGAAGCGTCCGCAGGACCGCATCGAGATCGGGCACGTGAAGAGCACGTTCGCGTCGCTGTTCAGCAAGCCGGTGGCCGAGAACGGCTTCAACAAGGACCCCGACGACCTGGGCAAGGAATACGTCAATGCCGACGGCGTGAAGGTGCACAACGGCGACGTGCTGATTGCCGCCATCACCTCGTGCACGAACACCTCGAACCCCAGCGTGCTGCTGGCCGCCGGCCTGCTGGCCAAAAAGGCCGTGGAGGCCGGGCTGAACGTGGCGCCGCATATCAAGACGTCGCTGGCCCCGGGCAGCCGCGTGGTGACCGAGTACCTGACCGCCACGGGCCTGCTGCCCTACCTGGAGAAGCTCGGCTTCGGCGTGACGGCCTATGGCTGCACCACCTGCATCGGCAATGCGGGCGACCTGACCCCGGCGCTGAACGAGGCCATCGTCGACAACGACATCGTGGCGGCGGCCGTGCTCTCGGGCAACCGCAACTTCGAGGCCCGCATCCACCCGAACATCCGCGCCAACTTCCTGGCCTCGCCGCCGCTGGTGGTGGCCTACGCCATCGCCGGCAACGTCACGCGCGACCTGATGACCGAGCCGGTGGGCAAGGGCCGCGGCGGCAAGGACATCTGGCTCGGCGATATCTGGCCGACCTCGGAAGAAATCCACGCGCTGCTGAAGTTCGCGCTCGACGCCCAGGTGTTCAAGGGCAACTACGAGCAGGTCAGGAAGCCGAGCAAGCTCTGGGCCAACATCAAGGGCACCAAGGGGCAGGTCTACGACTGGCCGACCTCGACGTACATCGCCGAACCGCCATTTTTCCAGGACTTCACGATCGAGCCGAGCAACGAGGCCGTGACGGTACGCGGTGCGCGTGCACTCGGGGTTTTTGGCGATTCGGTGACGACCGACCATATCTCCCCGGCCGGTTCGATCAAGGACACCTCGCCCGCCGGCAAGTACCTGCTGGAACACGGCGTGCTCAAGGCCGATTTCAACAGCTACGGCTCGCGGCGCGGCAACCACGAGGTGATGATGCGCGGCACGTTCGCCAACGTGCGCATCAAGAACCTGATGATCCCGCCCAAGGCCGACGGCTCGCGCGTGGAAGGCGGCATCACGCTGCACCAGCCCACTGGCGACCAGATGTCGATCTACGATGCCGCGATGAAGTACGTGGCCGAAGGCACGCCGACCGTGGTGTTTGGCGGCGAGGAATACGGCACGGGCTCGTCGCGCGACTGGGCGGCCAAGGGCACGCAACTGCTCGGCGTGAAGGCCGTGATCGCGCGCAGCTTCGAGCGGATTCACCGCTCGAACCTGGTGGGCATGGGCGTGCTGCCGCTGCAGTTCAAGGGCAGCGACAGCGTGCAGTCGCTCGGCATCATCGGCAACGAGACCTTCGACGTGGAAGGCATCGAGGGCGAACTGAAGCCGCAGCAGGACGTGGTGCTCGTGATCCACCGCAGCAACGGCGACACCCAGCGCGTGCCGGTGCTGCTGCGCATCGATACGCCGATCGAAGTCGACTACTACAACCACGGCGGGATTTTGCCGTTCGTGCTGCGGCAGTTGCTGGTGGCCTAAGCCCTCACCCCCAACCCCTCTCCCGTGTTGCGGGAGAGGGGAGTCAGTCACCCTTCCGGGTAATCCCCACCCTGCCCCGTAAGTTCTGCGCAAGCCTGTGCTGCCAGACTCGTCTCCACGCTTTACGGCGTTACCGATACCTACAGAATCACAGTCTGGAGACAACTCATGGTCAAGATCCTGATCGCTTTCATCGTCGTGGCCGGCGCATGCCTGTACCTGCTCACCAAGGGTGGCGGCGACGTCTCGATGACAGGCGAGTCGCACAGCGTCGAATCCCACGCTCCGGCCGCCCCGGCAGCGCAAAAGTAATCCACCAGGCAAGGGTTCGCCAGCACTGCGCGTGTCAACGCAGCGAGTAGAATACCGTTTTACGTAAAAACGGACGTCTTCTCATATGGCAGGTTTTCGCCCCAAGTCTTCTTCCCGACTCTCGCCCGACGCCGAGCGGCTCGTGGCCGACGCGCTGGCCCTCGATGCATCGGGCAGCCGCATGGAGGACGGGTACTGGGAGCGGCGGCTGTCGCAGCGGCTCCATCGGCTGCTGAAAAACGGCAGCCAGACCGCCCTCGACGCGGCGCTCGAACACCTGTTCAAGCACAACGCCGATGCGTCCGACGTGCTGGCCGAACAGGCCGAGACCCTTGCAGAATCGGCCACGGTCGAGATCGACGGCGTCAGGCATGATGCCCTGCTGATCGCCGCGCCGATCCTGGCCCATACCCGCTACGCCATCCCGTCCGGCGCGCTGAAGCCCGAACTGGCCCAGACGCTGGCTGTCCACCTGCAGGCCCATGTGCTGGCCCGCGACACCCAGGTGGCGCTGTCCCCGTATCTCTACAGCATCGACCAGCTGCCGCGCAGCCACAGCGACACGTTTGCGCTGACGCACAAGCTGGCGTCGGCCGCGCTGGCCGGCGTGGTGCCGAAGGTCGATCTCAAGGATCTGCCCGAGACCGCGCCGATCCTGGCCGATCCGCGCTACCTGCTGGCCGTGGTGGTGGCGCCGCATGAAGGCGCCTTGTTCCGCTGGCAGGAGGACGCCAAGGAGCACCACGCCGAACGCAGCGTGTGCCTGGAACAATGGCGCCAGCAGGTGCAGCCGACCATCGCCGTGCTGCTGCCCGGCTGCGAGTTCGAGCTGCTGCTGCCGGACGCCTTCTTCCTGTCGTGCCGCGAGTCCGACAAGAGCATCCGCCCGCTGACCGTGCGCGCCGCCGTGAACTACCTCTGCGGCACGCTTGACGTCCCGGCCGGCCAACTGGCCGCCGTGGTGGCCGGTTTCGGCGAGGAAGTGGTCGAGGAATACCGCGTCGGCTTCACGATGCGCGGCGAGAAGGATGTCATCTACGGCATCGTCTGGCCGGTCTATGGCCGCGAATCGGGCGAAGTGGATGCCGAGGAGAAAGGCAATCCGGTCGAGCAGATCTGCGAGGAACTGCGCAACGCCGGCGTCGAAGACATCTTCCGCCACGCCGCGCTGTTCGATCCCGAGTATTGCGAGGATTGCGGTACGCCGCTCTATGCGGACCGCTCGGGCGAGATCGTCCACGCGGAACTGCCGGAAGACGCCCCGACGCAGCAGCCGCTGTTCCATTGAGGGTTTTGCGCCCCTCTCCCGCGTTGCGGGAGAGGGGAACCGTCTGGCGGGAAATCTACCTACCTCCGCACGGTCACGCACCGCCAAAGCTCATGCCCTGACGCGCCGTACTTGCGTTCGAACGGCGTCATCGGCACTTCCGGCTGCCAGGCTTCGGTCTGCGCGGGCCGTCCCACCATCGACAGCGCTGCGGCGAACTCGTCGATATAGATCTTCCAGTTGCTGCGGCATTCCAGATAGTCGCCACAGGCCGCCAGCGCCGGAAACACCGCGTGGCCCTGCCAGCGTCGCGCCAGGTGGCCGATCTTGGGCCACGGATTCGGATACAGCACGTAATGGCGCGCCACCGGCACCTTGCCGGCCTCCAGCAGCCGCCAGAAATCGACCAGATCGGCGCGTGCCCAATGGAAGTTGCCGGGCATCTCGGCGTCCCACCAGTCCTTGCCGGCCGTCAGGCGCTTCTCGGACTGGTCGATGCCGATCACATAGTGGTCCGGAAACGCCGTCGCCAGCCGCAACGTGCTCTCCCCTACCCCGCATCCCGCGTCGAGGATCAGCGGGCGGGCGCCGGCGCGCTGCCAGGCGTCCATGGCGATATCGAACGCGCGTTGGGTCGGGAACCCGATCGGCTTGCGGAACGGCTCGTCCAGGTGGCGCTGCAGCAGCGTGGCCAGGTGATCGTGGATGCCGGTCTGGGCCGACAGGACGGTGCGGGAATTGGCGAACATGGCCGCGATTGTACCGGCCCGCCCGGGCATGTCCGGACATGGAGGGTCATTTGGCGGCACAATGGCGCACCAACGTACGAGGAGCCCGTTCATGATCCGCCGCATCCGCCGCACGCTGCTGCAAGCCTCGCTGTCCGCCGCGCTCGGCGCCACCGCGCTGGCCATCCTACCGGCCGGCGCCGCCCAGGCCGAAGACCTGCGCATCGGCCTGGCCGCCGATGTCACGTCGATGGACCCGCACTGGAACAATGCCGGCCCGAACAACGCCATCGCGCTGCACGTCTTCGAATCGCTCGTGTTCATGGACAAGAACGCGCGCTACATCCCCGGCCTGGCGCTGTCCTGGAAGCCGGTCAACGCCATCACCTGGGAAATCAAGCTGCGTCCCAACGTGAAATGGCACGACGGCGCGCCGTTCACGAGCGAAGACGTCAAGGCGTCGCTCGAACGGCCCGAAAAGCTGACCAACGCGCCCGGCTCGTTCACGAGCTATACCAAGCCGATCGCCCGCATCGACACGCCCGATCCGCTGACCGTGCGCCTGACCATGAGCGTGCCGAACTACGCCAATCTGGCCAACGACCTGAACAGCGTGCCGATCATGCCGAAGAAGATCGCCGCCACGCTGACTCAGGCCGATTTCGATTCCGGCAAGGCGATGATCGGCACCGGCCCGTACAAGTTCGTGCGCTTCGCGCGCGGCCAGGAGATCGTGATGACGCGCAACCCCGACTACTGGGGTGCCACGCCGGAGTTCGAGCGCGCCATCTTCCGCATCCTGACCGACAACGGCGCCCGTACGGCCGCGCTGCTGGCGGGCGACGTCGACGTGATCGAGACCATCCCGGCGGCCGATGTGGCCAAACTGAAGCAGAACCCGAAGTTCAAGATCGAGCAGACCGTATCCTGGCGCACGATCTTCTGGCAGATGGACCAGTCGCGCGACAACCCGCCGTTTGTCACCGACAAGGCCGGCAAGCCGCTCGGCAAGAACCCGTTCAAGGACGCCCGCGTGCGCGCCGCGATCAGCAAGGCGCTGAACCGCGACGCCATCGTCAGCCGCATCATGGAGGGGCTGGCCGTGCCGGCCTCGTCGATTGTCTCGCCGCCGATTTTCGGCCATCCCGGCACCAAACCCGACGCCTACGACCCGGCTGGGGCAAGGAAGCTGCTGGCCGAAGCGGGCTATCCGGACGGCTTCGGGCTGACGCTGCACGCCACCAACAACCGCTACCTGAACGACGCGCAGGTGGCGCAGGCCACCGCCGGCATGCTGACGCGCATCGGCATCCAGACCAAGGTCGAGACGCTGCCCGTGGCCAACTACTTCACGCGCGCACGGCAGGGTGATTTCTCGTTCGAGATGCTGGGCTGGGGCTCGGCCGCCGCCGATGTGGCGCTGCGGTCGATCACGGGCACGCCGAACCCGAAGACCGGCTATGGCACGTGGAACTGGGGCAAGTACAGCAATCCGAAGCTCGACCCGCTGATCGAGAAATCCCTGACCACGATCTCCAGCGAGAAAGACCGCGAGCAGAACGCCCGGGCAGCCGCGAAGTTCGCGCTCGACGACCACGCGATCATCCCGTCGCACAGCCAGTTGGCGATGTGGGCGATGCGCAAGGGCATCCGGTACGAAGCGCGCACCGACGAATGGTCGCTGGCGCAGTTTTTCAGGAAGGAGTGAGTTCCTACTGCACCACTCGGTTTTCTCCTCTCTCCCGCCTTGCGGGAGAGGGGAACAGACCATCGGCAAACGACTAAATCACCAACCGCCCCTCCTGCCTCGCATTCGCGGCGCGCAGTTTCTTCACCCAGTCCACCGCCGGCAGCTTCGTCGAAGCCTCGATCACTTCCGCCCGGGCCTGCAACGTTTCCCATGACACATCGATCGCCGGGCCGTTGAACGCCAGCGCGATGATATTGCCGTCGTGCACCTCGGGGAACACCAGCACGCGGTTGTCGAACGCGTCGCAGATGCGCTCGATGTTCTTCGGAAAGCTGTCGTGATCGCCGAACAGGTTGATCGTCATCACGCCCGGCGCCTTCAGCACGCGGCGGCAGGCGCGGTAGAACGCCGTGGTGTCGAGTACCGGGCCGCGTGCCGTGGCGTCGTACAGGTCCACCTGCAGCGCGTCGATGGCGCCGGTCTGGGCGCCATCCATCACGTAGTCCCACGCATCCTGCTCGCGCACGCTCAGGCGCGCGTCATCGTCGCGCAGGCCGAACATGCTGCGGCCCGCCACGATCACGGCCGGGTTCAGTTCCACGGCCGTCACCTTCGCTTTGGCGAAATGACGATGGCAGAACTTGGTCAGCGCGGCGGCGCCGAGCCCAAGTTGCGCCACGTGGAAGCCTGCGGCCGCTGGCGACAGGAACAGCAGCCACGCCATCATCTGCTGCGCGTATTCGAGTTCGATCGCATCGGGCTTGCGCAGCCGCATCGCGCCCTGCACCCATTCGGTACCGAAGTGGAGGTAGCGCACGCCGTCCATCTCCGAGAAGGTCACCGGCGCGAAGCGCGGCGTCATGCGGCGCTCGTCCTTGAGGTCCGCCGGATCGGAATCGTCCAGGAAGTCATCGGCACGGTTGGCGCGGGAGGACCGGCGCTCGCCACGCGCGGGGCGGCGCGAGGCCACGGCCTCGATCGATTTGCGTTTCAGAAGCGTCATAGAACAGAAGAGTGCGCCGAGGGCGCGGATCATTGGCCCAGCGCCGCCTGGGCGCGCTGCAGCCATTCACGATTGTGTTCGCGGGCATGGCGCGGCCAGTGGCGCGCGTCATGGACGATTTCGGTAAAGAGCGCCCGGGCGCGCTCGCGGTCGGCCGCCTCGGGCTGCTTTGCCAGCCATTCGGCGAACAGGCAGCGCGCGGCCACGTCGCTGGCATTGGTCAGCGCCCGCTCGAACGCCTCGCGCGTGCCCGGTGCGCCGAGCGCGGCCAGCGTCCGGGCGTACATCAGCGAGGGGTCCGACTGGCTGGCCGCCTGCGGGTGCGCGGCGAACAGCCGTTCCAGCGTGGCCTGGGCCTCGGCGTGACGCCCCATCGCCAGTTGCGCACGGGCCAGCCCTTCGAGCAGCGCCGGGTCCGTGGCGAACGGGCCATTGGCGGCGGCCTGGTAGTGCTCCAGCGCCTCGGGCGCATTGCCAGCGTCGAGCAGCGCGGCACCCAGGCGCATGCGGTGGTCGACGGTCGGGGCGCGGTCAAACGCGTCGCGCGCCTCGCGCACGGCCCGGTTCGGATCCACGATCTGCTTGAACGCCCGCCCCGCCGCCCGTGCGCCGCGCGTCTGGCGCAGCCCCGGCAGGTAGATGGCGAAGAAATAGACGATGCTGCCCAGCCCCGGGAAGATGAACAGCAACAGCAGCCAGTACATGTTCTGGTGCGTGCGGACGGCATGCACGGCGAAGAAAATCGCCACGATCACGTGCAGGCCGATTCCGCCGATTCCAAGATTTCCCAGATTGAACATAGTCAGTAAGACCTTTCCTATTAGCCAGCGAGCGAGGGTCCGGCATGGCCGCGATTGTGACAGAACCAGCCCGGAACCCGTTAGGACCCCGCCACAACCCTTAAGTTTTCGCCCGCCGGTCCGTTGAAGATGAGGGCTCTTTCTTTGATTGGAACCAGAACAATGACATCGATCAGCACCCTCACCACCCGCGTGACGCCGGCCAGTGACGCCGCGATCACCGCCACGCACCGCTTCACCCAGCCGGCGGAAGCCTCCGAGGACCAGCCCGGCATCGCCGGCGCCACCGAGGCTGGCGCCACCGGCGAGACCGGCGCCGCCGGAGAAAGCGCCCGCGCGGCGAATCTTGCCGGCGCGGGGAAAACCGCCGGGGCGGGCGGTACCGAAGCCAGCGCCGAAGACAGCGAATCGGTCGTGATCAAGGCGCTCAAGGAGCAGATCGACGCGCTCCAGAAGCAACTGGCGGCCCAGACCGCCCAGCTGCAGGCCGCCCAGGCCGCCGACACCGACGACCAGACCAAGGCCACCACCGTTACCACGCTGCAGGCCGGCGTCACCTCCACCCAGGCCGCGCTGTCGGCCGCCATGAGCAAGCTGGCCGATGCCTACGAGAAGGAAATGGGATCGAGCACGGGAAACATGGTGAACACGCGGGTCTGAGCGGAAGCTAACCCACCCACTCCCGCACCGCCTGCCACTTCACCAGCTTCTCGGCATACGCCAGCGTGTAGGCCGGGCTGCTGGACGGCAGGCGCAGGATGGCGTGCCGGTCGCCCTGGCCGGCCAGCGCCTTCTCGCCGATCTTCGCGGCCGTGCCGCCGTTGAAGGCAATGGCGCGGAGCTGCGGGAGCGTGGCGATCAGCCCGGGCAGGTCGTTGCCCTGGTGGTCCCGGATACTGCTGTCGAGGCTGCCGTCACGGCGGGCTTCGGCCACCACGTCCCACAGGCCCACGCGGTGTTCCAGCAGGGTCGAGAGGCGGGATTCGTACGGCAGGCTGACGAGGTCGACGTCGAGCACGTCGCCCATCAGGTGCCAGAAGCGGTTCTGCTTGTGGGCGTAGTACTGCGCCTGGGCGAGCGAGACTTCGCCGGGCAGGCTGCCGAGTACGAGTACGCGGGTGTGGGCGTCGACGACCGGGGGGAAGCAGCGTTTGGTGGTCATCGGGGGGATGTGCGGTGGCAGCGGTTGAAAGGCTCGCCCTCGCCCCCGGCCCCTCTCCCGCAGGCGGGAGAGGGGAGCAACCCGATGGGATTCGGGCCGCTATCGGGATGCATCAGGCCAGCAGCCGGTTCACGCGCTGCACGTATGCCGCCGGGTCTTCCAGCATGCCGCCTTCGGCCAGCAGCGCCTGGTCGAACAGTACGCGCACGCGGTCGCCGAAGGCTGCATCGTCGGCCACGTCGCGCAGTTTCTTCACCAGCGCGTGCCCGGGATTCAGTTCGAGGATCGGCTGGGCGTCGGGCGCCTTCTGGCCGGCCTGCTTGAGCAGGCGCTGCAGGTAGCCGCTCATGTCGCCCTCGTCGGACACCAGGCACGAGGCCGAATCGGTCAGGCGCAGCGTCACGCGAACTTCCTTGGCCTTGCCTTCCAGCACGGCCGTGGCGCGGTCAACCACATCCTTCCATTCGGTGGTGGCCTTCTCCTGCTCGGCTTTCTCGGCCTCGTCGGCCAGCGCCCCGAGGTCCAGGTCGCCGCGCGCCACGGACACCAGTTCCTTGCCTTCGAACTCGCGCAGGTACGACAGCATCCATTCGTCCACGCGCTCGGTCAGCAGCACCACTTCGATGCCCTTCTTGCGGAACACTTCCAGGTGCGGGCTCGACTTGGCCGCGGACCAGGTGTCGGCCGTGACGTAGTAGATCTTGTCCTGGCCTTCCTTCATGCGGCTGACGTAGTCGGCCAGCGACACCGCCTGCTCGGCCGTGTCATTGTGCGTGGAGGCAAAGCGCAGCAGCCTGGCGATGCGCTCGGCATTGGCGTGGTCTTCGCCCATGCCTTCCTTGAGCACCTGGCCGAACTGTTCCCAGAACGTCTTGTACTTGGTGCGTTCGGCTTCGTCCTCGCTCTCCGCCATGGCTTCGAGCATCGACAGCACGCGCTTGGTGGAGCCTTCGCGGATCGCCTTCACATCGCGGCTCTCCTGCAGCAGTTCGCGCGAGACGTTCAGCGGCAGGTCCGCCGAATCCACCACACCCTTGACCCAGCGCAAGTACGAAGGCAGCAGTTGCTCGGCGTCGTCCATGATGAACACGCGCTTGACGTACAGCTTCAGGCCGGCCTTGTGGTTGCGGTCCCACAGGTCGAACGGCGCGCGGGCCGGGATGTACAGCAGCTGGGTGTACTCGCTGCGGCCCTCCACGCGGTTGT
The DNA here is from genome assembly GCF_004217045.1 of Cupriavidus agavae. GTDB lineage: Bacteria > Pseudomonadota > Gammaproteobacteria > Burkholderiales > Burkholderiaceae > Cupriavidus > Cupriavidus agavae. The sequence continues at coordinate 604,001 of NZ_SGXM01000001.1, read as the reverse complement.
GGGTCCAGGCCAGCGGCGCTTCCTGGTCGTGGGCGATGTGCTGGTAGAACGCCTGGTACTGCTCGTCGGTGATGTCCGACTTGCTGCGCGTCCAGAGCGCGCTGGCCTGGTTCACGCTCTCCCATTCGCCGGTCTGCTTCTGGGTCTGCGCCTCGGCATCCCACTCTTCCTTGGGCATGCGGATCGGCAGCGAGATATGGTCCGAGTACTTGCGGATGATGTGCTGCACGCGGTACGACGACAGGAAATCGTCCTCGCCTTCACGCAGGTGCAGCGTGATCGTGGTGCCACGCTCGGCGCGGTCGATCGCATCGATCGTGAATTCGCCATCGCCGGTGCTTTCCCAGCGCACGGCCTCGCCCGCGGCCAGCCCGGCGCGGCGCGTTTCCACCGTGACCTTGTCCGCGACGATGAACGCCGAGTAGAAGCCCACGCCAAACTGGCCGATCAGCGCGGCGTCCTTCTGCTGGTCGCCCGACAGTTGCTGGAAGAATTCCTTCGTGCCCGAGCGCGCGATGGTGCCGAGGTTGCGGATGGCCTCGTCACGGCTCATGCCGATGCCGTTGTCGGTGATCTTCAGCGTGCGGGCGGCCGGGTCGGTCTCGATCCGGATGGCCAGATCGGCGTCGTTTTCGAGCAGGGACGGATTCGCAATCGCCTCGAAGCGCAGCTTGTCGGTGGCGTCCGAAGCATTTGAAACCAGCTCGCGCAGGAAGATTTCCTTGTTGCTGTACAGCGAGTGGATCATCAGGTGCAGCAGTTGCTTCACTTCCGCCTGGAAGCTCATCGTTTCGTGCGGTGCGGTCATGGTTCTCCTCTTCGGATGCAATGTCGAAAAACGGGTCTGCGCAAAGGTGCCCCGCCCCGTGGTTCCGGAGCGGGATCGATGGCGCAGGAAATAGGGTCGGAAGCGGTGTTTTTCAAGGCCCGGCCGTGCCCGAGCCGGACGGCAGCCCCGAAAGCCGCTCCATCTGGTCGGCCAGGAAGCGCAGCATGCCCGGATCGGCGCTGCTGGCCACGTTGAAGCGCGTCCACGTGGAAGGCATCTGCGACGGCGAGAACAGGCTGCCCGGCGCGAACAGGTAGCCTTCCTCGTGCCCGGCCGTAGCAATGGCGTTGGTATCCACGCCGGTATCGGCCCACATGTACATGCCGGCCACCTGCCCCGGAAAAATCCGGATGCCGAGCCGTTCGAGCCGAGCCCGGGTCTCGTCCCGGGCCCGTTCCAGCCGCACGCGCACGCGCTCGGTGTGCTTGCGGTAGTGGCCCTCGGTCAGCACCTTGTAGACCACGCGCTCGTTGATTTCCGGCGTGGCCATGCCGGTCACGAGCTTGCTGTCGGTCAGCGACACCGCCAGGTCCGGGCTGGCCGCGATGAAGCCCACGCGCAGGTTGGCGGCCAGCGTCTTCGAGAAGCTGCCCAGGTAGATCACGCGCCGGAGCTGGTCCAGGCTGGCCAGCCGGGTAGCCGCATGGCCGGGCGGGCAGAGGTCGCAATAGATATCGTCCTCGACGATCGTGAAGTCGTACTGCTCGGCCAGTTGCAGCAGCCGGAAGGCCCGGGCGGCCGACAGCGAGGTGCCGGTGGGGTTGTGCAGCACCGAATTGACGACGATCAGTTTGGGCTTGTGCGCCTGCGCAATGCGCTCCAGCGCTTCGAGGTCCGGACCATCGGCCGTGTACGGCACGCCAATCACGTTGGCCCCCTGCGTGGCGAAGCGCGCGAACATCACGAACCAGGCCGGATCGCCCACCACCACGGTATCGCCCGGCTGCAGGAACTGCCGCGCAATCAGGTCGAAAGCCTGCGTGATGCCCGATGTCATGACGATCTGGTCCGGCGTGACGCCGATCTCCAGTTCTTCCAGACGGGTGCGCAACTGCTGGCGCAGCGGCAGGAAGCCCAGCGGCGTGCCGCTCGACAGGAAATGCCCGCCCGGCTGCCGGCCCAGGCTGCGCATGGCGCCCGACAACAGTTCGCCGTCGAGCCACTCATTGGGCAGGAAGCCCCAGCCGGGCGCCTTGTGGCTCTCGGCCGAATGGAACATGCTGCGCAGCAGCCAGGTGACATCGACGTTGCGGATGGCCGGCGAGGTGGGCGGCGCCACCACCGACGGATGCGGCAGCCGGTCGCGCACATAGAAGCCCGAGCCGCGCCGCGATTCGAGGTAGCCCAGCGCCACCAGCCGCTCGTAGGCTTCCACCACCGTGAAGCGCGAGATCCCCTTTTCCGAGGCGAGCTGGCGGATCGACGGCATGCGCATGCCGGCCCGGAAGACGCGTTCGTCGATGCGCAGCCGCGCCCATTCGGTCAACTGCTCGACCAGCGTCATCTGGGCCGAGGGAATGGGGTCGGGCAGGTGCGCCCGGTCACCGGCCGGCATCACCAGACGCAACGGCCGTGTGCCGCCCGCGCCGCTTTCAGAATTCCCGCTATGCTTCTCGCTGCCGTCCATGTGGCGCTCCCGCAACTGTACTGAAGACGATTTGCTCAACTGTATCGGTACTGTACCGACTACCTTGACTACCATCAACCCGCCATGTCTCTTGCCATCGACCATCTCGTGATAGCCGCGCCCGACCTCGACTCGGGCGCCGACCATGTGGCCAGCGTGCTCGGCGTTGCGCCGCAGGCTGGCGGCGCCCATCCGCGCATGGGTACGCACAACCGCGTGCTGGGGCTGTTCGGCGGGATGTATCTGGAAGTGATCGCCATCGACCCGGCCGCCCCGGCACCCGAGCGGGCGCGCTGGTTCGGGCTCGACACCAAGCCCATGCGCGAGCGCCTGCGCGACGGCCCGTTCCTGGCCCACTGGGCCGCCCGGGTGGAGCGCCCGCACGACCTGTCGCGCTGGCAGGCGCAGTACCCGGACAAGATCGCCCCGGCCATTCCGATGGATCGCGGCGCGCTGCACTGGCGCCTGACCGTGCCCGGGGACGGCAGCCTGCCCGCCTGGCATGGCGAGGCGGCCAGCGCCGGCGAAGGGCTGTTCCCGACCCTGATCCAGTGGGACGTGCCGAACCATCCCGGCATCAGCCTGCCCCGGCAGGATCTGGTCCTGCGCCGCCTGCGCGGCCAGCATCCCCATGCCGAGTTGCTGCGGCAGGGGCTGGCATGGATCGGCGCCACCGCGCTGATCGATATCGAACAGACCGACGGCCCGCCGCTGCTGAGCGCCGACATCGACACCCCAGCGGGCATCAAGACCCTGCGCTGACATCATAAAAACGCCAAAGGAGCCCCCTCACATGTTCGCCCCTACCCTTCCCGACGACTGCCAGCCTGCCGCGTGACTGGCATGGAAACGTGGCTCACGGGTCTGTCGATGGCCCAGTTCCTGGCGTTGGTGACGCTGCTGGCGGTGGGCGCCTTCACGCCCGGCCCCAACACCACGGTGGCGGCGGTGACCGGCGCCAACTTCGGCTTCCGCGCCACGCTGCCGCACTGCGTGGGCGTGGCGATCGGCTTCGCCAGTGTCATTGCGCTGTGCGCCACGGGCGTGGGCGCGCTGGTGATGGCCAGCCCGGTGCTGGCCGCCGCCATCCGCGTGGCGGGCGTGCTCTACCTGCTCTGGCTGGCCTGGCGGATTGCGCGCAGCGCATCGCTGGCCGAGAAAAGCGTGCTCCGGCCGATGAACGTCTGGCAGTCGATTGCGATGCAGTACGCCAACATCAAGGCGTGGATGCTGGCGCTGGCCGTGGCGGCTTCCTATACCGAAGGAGCGCCGTCGCTGGCGCAGCGCGTGGTGCTGGTCAGCGTGCTGTTCGCCGCGTTCGGCTTCTTCAGCAATGGCGCCTACGGCGTGCTGGGCGCATCGCTGCGGCAGTGGCTGATGCACGGCAACCGGGTGCGCTGGTTCAATGGGACGATGGGGCTGGCGCTGGCGCTGACCGCCATCTGGATCGCCATCGCAGGCGGGAGGCACTAACAAAATGATTCTGGCGTCGTTGCGCGGCCTTGCCGTACCGCTTGTACTGTCTGCGGCCGCGCGCCTAGCCAGAAGCGCTGCGCTTCATTTTCTTAGCGCCTCCCAAACCAGCCTCTCAAGACGATGAATCCCCACTCCCATACCACGTCCGGCGGCATGCTGCTGGGCTTTGTCGGCGTGGCGATCTTCAGCCAGACGCTGCCGTTCACGCGCATGGCCGTGGCCGAACTTGATCCCACGTTCGTGGCGCTGGCCCGGGCCGTGATCGCCGCCGCGCTGGCCGTGGCGCTGCTGGCCGCGCGCGGGGCGCTGGTCCCGGCCCGGCGGCCGCGCGGGCGCCAGTGGCTGCGGCTGGCCGTGACCGCGCTGGGTGTGGTGGTCGGCTTCCCGCTGTTTTCGTCGCTGGCCATGCGCGAGGTGCCGGCCGGCCACGGCGCCATCGTGATCGGCTTGCTGCCGCTGGCCACCGCCGTGTTCGCCGCATGGTTCGGCGGCGAGCGGCCCTCGCCGGCGTTCTGGCTGTCGGCACTGGCCGGCAGTGCGCTCGTGGTGGGCTTTGCCCTGTGGCAGGGCGCGGGCGGGCTGCAGCATGCGGACTGGTTCCTGTTCCTTGCCGTGGTGCTCGGGGCGCTGGGCTATGCCGAGGGCGGCAAGCTGTCGCGCGAGCTGGGCGGACTGGAGACCATCAGTTGGGCGCTGGTGGTGTCGCTGCCGGTGCTGCTGCCCGTGGTGGCGTGGCTGGCCGTGGCGCAGGCGCCGGAAATCGGCGCCGCGTCGCCGCGTGCATGGCTCGGCATGGCCTATGTCTCGGTCTTCTCGATGTTCATCGGCTTTCTATTCTGGTATGCCGGACTCGCAAAGGGCGGCGTGGCGCGCGTAGGACAGATACAATTGCTGCAGCCGTTCCTCACGCTGGCGGGCGGCGCGCTGATCCTGGCCGAGCCCCTCGATGCCGCCACCGTCGCTTTTGCCGTGGCCGTCATTGCCGTGGTGGCCCTGGGCCGGCGCGCCGCCGTGCGCAACACCGCACCCGCCCCCGCACCAGCCCCCGCTGGAGAAACGCCCCCTATTCTTCCAGGACGCATTCACTGACAGGAGTCACGCATGTCCGTCTACGACACCCTTGCCCGCCTGGGCGTGGAACTGCCCACCGCCGGCGCCCCGGCTGCCGCCTACGTGATGGCCGCCACCACCGGCAACACCGTTTTCCTGTCGGGCCATATCGCCCGCAAGGACGGCAAGCCCTGGACCGGCAAGCTCGGCAAGGATATCGACACCGCCACCGGCCAGCAGGCCGCGCGCAGCATCGCCATCGACCTGCTGGCCACGCTGCATGGGCATATCGGTGACCTGAACCGCGTCACGCGCATCGTCAAGGTCATGAGCCTGGTGAATTCCACGCTGGAATTCACCGAGCAGCACCTGGTGACCAACGGCTGCTCCGAGTTCCTGGCCGAAGTGTTCGGCGAAAAGGGCAAGCACGCCCGCAGCGCCTTCGGCGTGGCCCAGATTCCGCTGGGCGCCTGCGTCGAGATCGAGATGATCGTCGAGATCGCCTGATATATATAGTGCAGAGACAGACGCCGGGTTGCCTGCCGGTCCGGCGTCCACGAAACAAGACTTACCCCACCACGAGACCAATCATGAAATGGGCCATCTCCCGCCGGGCACAGCAACTCACCAGCTCGGCCATCCGCGAAATCCTGAAAGTCACCGAGCGTCCGGAAGTCATTTCCTTCGCCGGCGGCCTGCCCTCGCCGGCGTCGTTCCCGGTAGCGGCCATGGAAGCGGCGGTGGCCCGTGTATTCGCCGATAACCCGCAGGGCGCGCTGCAATACGCCGCCACCGAAGGCTATCTGCCGCTGCGCGAGTTCGTGGCCCGCCGCTACAACGTGGGCGTCGAGCGCGTGCTGATCACCACCGGCTCGCAGCAGGCGCTGGACCTGATCGCCAAGGTCATGATCGATCCGGGCAGCCCGGTGCTGGTGGAAACGCCGAGCTACCTGGGCGCGCTGCAGGCGTTCTCGCTGTTCGAGCCCGAATTCGTCTCGGTGCCCACCGACGAGCACGGCCTGGTGCCCGAATCGCTGACCCCGGAACTGACCGCCAACGCGCGCTTCCTGTACGCGCTGCCGAACTTCCAGAATCCCACGGGCCGCCGCCTGCCGCTGGAACGCCGCCAGGCGCTGGTGCAGCGCGCGAAGGACCTGAACGTGCTGCTGGTCGAGGACGATCCGTACGGCGAACTGAGCTACACCGGCAACATCCTGCCCACGCTGCTCTCGATGAACCCGGACGGCGTGATCTACATGGGCTCGTTCTCGAAGATCCTGGCGCCCGGCATGCGCCTGGGTTTCGTGATCGCCCCGCCCGACCTGCATTTCAAGCTCTGCCAGGCCAAGCAGGCTTCCGACCTGCACACGCCCACGTTCACGCAGCGCATCGCCTACGAGACCATCAAGGACGGCCTGCTGGAGACCCACATCCCGACGATCCGCGAGCTCTACGGCAAGCAGTGCGCGTACATGCTCGACGCCCTGAAGCGCCACATGCCCGAGGGCGTGACCTGGAATGTGCCCGAAGGCGGCATGTTCATCTGGGTGGAGCTGCCCGAGGGCCTGGACAGCATGAAGATCCTGGAGCAAGCCGTCAGCCGCAACGTGGCCTATGTGCCGGGCGCGCCGTTCTACGCCGGCAACCCGCGCATGAACACGCTGCGCCTGGCCTTCGTGACGGTGCCGCAGGAGCGCATCGAGCAGGGCGTGACCATCCTCGGCGAGCTGTTCCGCGAGGCCATTGCCAAGGCCGCGCCGCACGCGCGCGCCGCCTGAGGAGGCTGACGACGATGCCGGCCATGGAACCGTACGAGCCGCAAAGCCTGCTGCGTATCTGGGGCCGGCTATCGTCGATCAATGTGCAGAAAGTGGTCTGGTGTGCACGCGAACTGCACCTGGACCACGAGCGCATCGACATCGGCCACCAGAAGGGCGAACTGGACACCGAAGCCTACATCCGCCTGAATCCGAACCGGATGATCCCGGTGATCGAGGATTTCCGCGACACCGACGTGGCCGGCGAGCCATTCGTGCTGTGGGAATCCAATGCGATCGTGCGCTACCTCTGCGCGCGCTATGGCGAGGGCACGCTGTGGCCCGCGGACGTCAAGACCCGCGCCTCGGCCGACCGCTGGATGGACTGGCAGACCACCGCCTTCAGCCCGGCCATGGTGCAGGCGTTCCTGCAGACGGTGCGCACCCCGGCCGACCAACGCGACGAGGCAGTCATTGCCGCCTCTTGCCGGCGCACCGAACCGCTGGCCGGCATGCTCGATACCGCCCTGGCCGATCGCGAGTTCATCGGCGGCGACCGCTTCACGATGGCCGATATCGCGCTGGCCTGCGCTGCGCACCGCTGGATGGGATCGCCCGTGGACCATCAACCCCGCCCCAATCTGGAACGCTGGCTCGAAGCCATGCGCGCCCGCCCCGCCGCCACCAGCATCCTGGTACTGCCACTGCAGTAAAACATCAGAATTTTCCGATTCAGAGATTTACGATTCAAGGATCCGAAATTTAGAGATTCGGCCATTCCTTCGGGACCGGCCGATGGCCAGAATGGAAGCGTCATTCACCTTGAAGAGGCTTCCCATCATGAAGAAAAACCTGATCTGTGCGACGGTGCTGCTCGCACTCGCGCCGCTGTGCGCAAGCGCGGCAGAAACGTCCGACCTGACCATCGGGGGCAAGATCCGGCCCGCGGCCTGCAATATCTCGCTGAGCAACAACGGGCTCGTTGATTTCGGGACCGTTCCCGTCAAGTCGCTGAACGCGTCTTCCGTCACGGAACTGGCGGAGAAAATCTTCGACCTCGCCGTAGCCTGCGACGACGCCACGCGGCTGGTGATCCACGCCAGTGACAACTACAGCAAGAAGGCGCAGACCGACGTCAAGGCGTTTCTCGGCGTGGCCGATGCCGGCGTGTCAGGCGTTGTCAGCGATAACGGTACCGCCGTGGGCGGCATGGTGTTGTATCCGCTTGGCGCCACCGGGGATGGAGAAACCGCCCTCACGCTCGACACGCGGGATGAAGGAAAAACCTGGAAGGAGCTGGAACCCACGGTCGCTATCGTCACATGGCCTACCAGCGACGACTACATGGGCTGGGGCGCGGTCGGAGCCACCAAACCGACCGCCTTCTCCACCATGACCCAGAGTTACAAGATCCGCATGGCCCTGGCTCCCCGGTCGAAGCTGCCGGCGTTCACCTCGGAACTGCCGTTCGTCGGCTCCGTAACGTTCCGCCTCATCTACATCTGAGGCCAGCGGTCTCGCTGGACACATCCCATGCATATCAAGAAATTTCTACAACTGGGTGCGCTAAAGGCTCTGCTTCTCCTGTCGCCGCTGGGCGCGCTGGCCGTGGAATCGTCGGATGTCTCGGTCAAGGGCAAGATCAAACCGACAGCGTGCGACATCGTGTTGAGCAACAGCGGAGTCATCGACTACGGCACCGTCAGCGCAACCTCGCTTAAGCAGAACACCGCCACGCAACTGCCGGATCGGAATTTCGATCTCACGGTGTCTTGCTACAAGCCGATGCGGATCCTGATCCATACCAAGGACAATCGCTTCAGGAAGCAGCAGAGCGAAGCGATGGATTTCCTCAAGGGCACGACCCAACGGTCGTCCGGCGTCGTCAACGACGCCGGTACCGCGGTCGGCGCGCTTCAGGTATTCCCCGCCGGTGTCATGGCTGACGGACACGCCGCGGCCAACGTCGAAACGACCAACGCCGGCAAGACCTGGTTCAAGGTGTACAACACCACGCCCATCATCACCTGGCCAACCAGCGATGACTACACGGGCTGGGGTGTCACTGGCGCGACCAAACCAAGCGCCTTTACCACCATGGTCCAGCGCTACACCGTACGGCTGGCGCTGGCTCCCAGGAAGAGCCTGCCGAAGCTTGTCGACGATGTACCGTTCAACGGTTCGATGACGTTCGCCATCGTCTACATTTGACGCCTGCGCGGTCGCGCACATCGCATGTTGTTTGGAGGGGAAGGCGGCAAGCCCTCCCCTTTCCCGTTTTGGCGTGGCGTGTGCACGCGCCGGTGCTGCCGGTGACCGACAGCCGACCCGGGCGATCCCGGTTCCTGGAGTCTTGAGGATTTTGAAGATTCTGCTATTAAGTTACCCCGGGGGAATGACAACAATATCAATGCAATTTCCCGGAAAACAGTCACCATGAAGACTTATCGCCCCCAACTGATGTCCGCACTGCTCGGGCTGCTTTCGCTTGTCACACTGAGCACCCCCGCCGCCGAAACCGCCGACCTGACCGTCAGCGGCGTGATCCGTCCCCCCGCGTGCAATGTCACGCTGGCCAATGACGGGGTGGTCGACTTCGGCATCATCAAGTCTCAGTCCTTGGACGATTCGCAGGCTAACAAGCTACCCAGGCACGAATTCGACATGAGTGTGTCCTGCAATGCACCGATTCGCATTGCGATCTACGCCAAAGACAATCGGCACAACCAGACGCAAACAGACGCTCAGAACGCGCTGGGAGGAAACGTGCAACGAACCTCTGGCGTGACGACGGAAAAAGGCGCGGCCGTGGGCGCGGTAGCGATGACGCCACTCAAAGGCACCGGCGACGGCGCGACTTCCTCGACGCTCCAGACCACGAATGACGGCAAGGCCTGGAAGACGTGGCCGAGTGGCGGCCAGATCGTCACGTGGCCTGGCAACGACGACTACTTCGGCTGGGGAAAGGCCGGCAAGTCCTCGCCCGCCGCGTTCACCAACATGACGGAGACCATCGGCGTCGATCTGGCCCTGGCGCCCCGGTCGAAACTGCCCGACCACGTCAGCCAGCACGAGTTCGACGCCTCGGTGACGTTCAAGGTGGTCTACCTCTAGCCAACTGCGCAGCCATAAAAAATGCCCCTTCAAGAGGGGCATCCTGGCAAGCTCCGCGCAGATAGCACGGGCCGCTACGCCTTCACCGGCTCCAGCTTCACTTCCTTGAGCCTCGGCTCGATGGCCTTGCCCTTGCGGGCGCGCTTGCCCACGTACGGCAGCAGCGTCTTGCCGGCGAGCTTCTGTGGCGGCACCTTGCCGCCGCGCAGGCCCGTGCCCGAGATCGTCAGTCCCGGCGCGCCCACGGCCACGGCCTGCTCCAGCGTTTCCCTGGGCTCCAGTTCCATCAGGATCACGCCCCGGCCGCCGGCCGACAGCACCTTGACCTCGTCCAGCCCCACCAGCAGCAGGCGGCCATTGGCCGAGAAGCAGGCCACGTGCGTGGCTTCCTCGCCGACCGGCGCCGGCTGCAGGATCTTGTCGCCCTCGTCGAGCGTCACGAATGCCTTGCCAGCCTTCTGGCGGCCGATCATGTCGCCCACCTTGGTCACGAAGCCATTGCCGCCCGCCGTGGCGATCAGCATGCGCTGCTCGGCGCCACCCGCGAACGTGTGGGCGATGTGCGAGCCCGCCGCCAGGTCGATCAGCGTGGTCACCGGCACGCCGTCGCCGCGCCCGCCCGGCAGGCCCGAGACGGCCACCGAATAGACCCGGCCGTTACTGCCGAACGCCAGCAGCGTATCGACGGTGCGGCATTCGAACGTGCCGTAGAGGCTGTCGCCAGCCTTGAACGTGAACTGCGACGGATCGTGGTCGTGGCCCTGGCGCGTGCGCACCCAGCCCTTGCCCGAGACGATCACGGTCACCGGCTCGTCCACCACCTTGACCTCGGCCGAGGCCCGGCTCGCTTCCTGGATCAGCGTGCGGCGCGGGTCCTTGTCTTCCGGGCTGTATTGCTTCGCGTCCTGCTCGATCTCCCTGATGATCTTGCGGCGCATCATCGTCTCGGATTTCAGCAGCACGTCCAGTTCGGCCTGCTCGTCTCGCAGTTTCGCCAATTCCTGCTCGATCTTGATCGCCTCCAGCCGTGCCAGCTGGCGCAGGCGGATTTCGAGGATGTCTTCGGCCTGGCGGTCGCTGAGCCGGAACGCCTCGATCAGCGCCGGCTTGGGCTCGTCGCTCTCGCGGATGATGCGGATCACCTCGTCGATGTTCAGCAGCACCAGCATCCGGCCTTCCAGGATGTGGATGCGGTCTTCCACCTTGGCCAGCTGGAAGCGCGAGCGCCGGGTCACCGTCTCGAAGCGGAACGCGATCCACTCGCGCAGGATTTCCTGCAGCCCCTTCTGGCGCGGCCGGCCATCGGTGCCGATCATCACCAGGTTGATCGGCGCCCCCGACTCCAGGCTGGTATGCGCCAGCAGCGTCTGGATGAATTCCTGCTGGTCAGTGTTCTTGCTCTTGGGTTCGAACACCAGGCGCACCGGGGCGTCCTTGCCCGACTCGTCGCGTACGGCGTCGAGCACCGACAGCAGCGTGGTCTTGAGCTGGGTCTGCTCGGGGGTCAGCGCCTTCTTGCCGGTGCGAATCTTGGGATTCGTAATTTCCTCAATTTCTTCCAGCACCTTCTGCGATGACGTACCCGGCGGCAGTTCGGTCACCACCATCTGCCACTGGCCGCGCGCCATGTCTTCGATGGTCCAGCGCGCGCGCACCTTGAGGCTGCCGCGGCCGTTCTCGTAGATTTGAGCGATTTCCGATGCCGGGGAAATGATCTGGCCGCCGCCTGGGTAGTCCGGACCCGGCATCAGCGCCAGCAGCTCGGCCAGCGAGATATTCGGGTTGCGGATCATCGCCACGGCGGCGCCGGCCACCTCGCGCAGGTTGTGCGGCGGAATCTCGGTGGCCATGCCCACCGCGATGCCCGACGCGCCGTTCAGCAGCACGAACGGCAGCCGCGCGGGCAACAGCTTCGGTTCTTCCTCGGAGCCGTCGTAGTTGGGCAGGAAATCGACCGTGCCCATGTCGATCTCGTCGAGCAGCAGCCGCGAGATTGGCGTCAGGCGCGCCTCGGTGTAGCGCATGGCCGCCGCGCCGTCGCCGTCGCGGGAGCCGAAGTTGCCCTGGCCGTCGATCAGCGGGTAGCGCAGCGAAAAGTTCTGCGCCAGGCGCACCATCGCGTCATAGGCCGACTGGTCGCCGTGCGGGTGGAACTTGCCGAGCACCTCGCCCACCACGCGTGCGGACTTGACCGGCTTGGCGTCGGCGCGCAGCCCCATGGCCTGCATCGCGAACAGGATGCGGCGCTGCACGGGCTTCTGGCCGTCGGCCACTTCGGGCAGCGCGCGGCCCTTGACCACGCTCACGGCGTAGTCGAGGTAGGCGCGCTCGGCGTACCGCGCGAGGGTCAGCGAGTCGGCCGGCTCTTCGGGCTGAAACGTAGTATCTGCTTGATCCATGGTGGGCAAGGGTGCGGCGCCCGGCCCCCGAACGCTCGGGGTGCCGTCCGCCGGCTGTTGCAATCAGCGTGGGATTCTAATGGAAGTGGATGGCGATGCCGCCGCAAATGCTGCGAAAAGCGTGGCGAACCACGTCAGGGCATCGGACGGCGCCCGCCGATCACCATCTTGACGCGTTCGGCGGCCACCCCTGTACGCAGCACGCGCGGGCCATCGGATGCTGCGGGCTGGTACAGCCGGTAGAACTCGAGCACGGTACTGACGTACTGGCGGGTTTCGGGGTACGGCGGGATCTGGTTGTTGTAGCGCTGCACCGCGCCTTCGCCGGCGTTGTAGGCCGCCAACGCCAGTTCGAGGTTGCCGGGGAACAACTGGGTCAGGAAGCGCAGGTAACGCACCCCGGCCGAGATATTGAGCTTCGGATCTGCCAGTTTCTGCTCGATCGAGCGCTCGCGGTCCGCCGCCACGCCGAAGCGCGCGCCGGTATCGGGAATGACCTGCATCAGCCCGATGGCGCCCTTGGGCGACACCGCGCCGGCATTGAAGCCGCTCTCCACGGCCATCACCGCCCGGACCAGCGCCGGGTCCACGTCGTGCGCGGCGGCCACGCGCTCGATGATCGGATCGACGCGCCGCAGGTTCGGGTGGTTCAGCATCACGCGGAACAACCGCTCGCGCTCGGGGCTCGACTTGCCTTCCAGCGACACCGCGCCGCGATGGCCCAGGTTGGCCGAATCGAACTGGCCGCCGTCTTTCATGAACAGCTTGTAGCGGCTGTCGAGCCTGGCATCGGCGAAGTGCGCCACGCCATCCTTGTCGATGTAGCCCCAGAGTTCGGCGTGGGCTGGCACGGCGATGCAGAACGAGGCGAGCACGGCGAACGCAGAAGCCAGGCGGCGGGCCTGCCCCTTCCATCGCGGTTGCCGTGTGCTTGTCTGCATCGTCGTTTCTCCAGATTTCCGGTATCGACCGAGCCGAAGCCGGTCAGATATCGGCCTCGACCTCGTTGCCCTTCTCTTCGAGCCAGCTACGGCGCTGCGACGCCTCGCCCTTGCCCATCAGCATGTTCATCATGCTGACGGTCTGCGGCAGGTCGTACTCGCCGAGCGAGACCGGCAGCAGGCGGCGGGTGTCGGGATTCATCGTCGTCTCCCAGAGCTGTTCGGCGTTCATTTCGCCCAGGCCCTTGAAGCGGGAGATCTGCCAGGCACCTTCCTTGACGCCATCCTTGAGCAGCTTGTCCTGGATGGCTTCGAGTTCGCCTTCGTCCAGCGCGTAGAGTTTTTGCGCCGGCTTCTTGCCACGTGCCGGAGCGTCCACCCGGAACAGCGGTGGCCGTGCGACATAGACATGTCCGAGATCGATCAGTTTCGGGAAGTGACGGAAGAACAACGTCAAGAGCAGGACCTGGATGTGGGCGCCGTCCACGTCGGCATCGGAAAGGATGCAGATCTTGCCGTAGCGCAGGTTCGACAGGTCCGGCTCGTCGTCGGGGCCGTGCGGGTCCACGCCCATTGCCACGGCGATGTCGTGCACCTCATTGTTGGCGAACAGGCGGTCGCGCTCGGTTTCCCACGTATTCAGCACCTTGCCGCGCAGTGGCAGGATGGCCTGGAACTCCTTGTCGCGGCCCATCTTGGCCGAACCGCCCGCCGAGTCGCCCTCCACGAGGAAAATCTCGTTGCGCGTCACATCGGTCGATTCGCAGTCGGTCAGCTTGCCGGGCAGCACGGCCACGCCGGAGCCCTTCTTCTTTTCCACCTTCTGCGCGGCGCGGGTGCGGGCCTGCGCCTGGCGAATCACCAGTTCGGCCAGCTTCTTGCCGAAGTCGACGTGGTGGTTCAGCCAGAGTTCCAGGGCCGGACGGCTGAACGTGGAGACCAGGCGCACGGCGTCGCGGCTGTTCAGGCGCTCCTTGATCTGGCCCTGGAACTGCGGGTCCAGCACCTTGGCGGACAACACGAACGAGGCACGCGCGAACACGTCTTCGCTCATCAGCTTCACGCCCTTGGGCTGCAGCGAGTGCATCTCGATGAAGCTCTTCACGGCCAGGAACAGGCCTTCGCGCAGGCCGGATTCATGCGTGCCGCCGGCCGGCGTGGGAATCAGGTTCACGTAGGATTCGCGCACCGGGGCGCCATCCTCGGTCCAGGCCACCACCCACGAGGCGCCCTCGCCCTCGGCAAACCCTTCCTCGCCGGCCACCTTGTCCGGGTCGGCGAAGTGCTCGCCCTCGAACATCGGAATCACCAGTTCGGCGCCGCTGCCCTGCGCCAGCGCTTCGACCAGATAGCCCTTCAGGCCCTGCTCGTACTGCCAGACCAGTTGCTCGCCGGTCTTCTCGACCACCAGCGTGACCTTGACGCCCGGCAGCAGCACCGCCTTGGAGCGCAGCAGGCGCTGCAGTTCGGCCATGGGGATCGTGGCCGAATCGAAGTATTTGGGGTCGGGCCACGCCTGGACGCGCGTGCCGTTCTTCTTCTCGCCGCGTTCGAGCTTGCGCGTGGCCAGCGGCTTGGTGACTTCGCCGCCATGCTCGAAAGTGAGCGTGGACTGCGCGCCATCGCGCCAGACGGTGACGTCGAGCCGGGTAGCCAGCGCGTTGGTCACGGACACGCCCACGCCGTGCAGGCCGCCCGAGAACGCGTAGGCGCCGCCCTTGCCCTTGTCGAACTTGCCGCCGGCGTGCAGCCGCGTGAAGACGATTTCCACCACGGGCACCCCTTCCTCGGGGTGGATACCCACCGGGATGCCCCGGCCGTCGTCTTCCACGCTGATGCTGCCGTCGCGGTGCAGCGTGACGAGGATCTCGGTGCCGTGCCCGCCCAGCGCTTCGTCCGAGGCGTTGTCGATCACCTCCTGCACGATGTGCAGGGGGTTGTCGGTACGGGTGTACATGCCGGGACGCTGCTTGACCGGTTCCAGGCCCTTGAGGACCCGGATGGAAGATTCGCTGTACTGACTGGATTTGCTCGCCATGGAGTTGTTACGGATAGTAGGCGGATAGAAGGTCTGGCGACCCTGGGGTCGGCCGGTTGCGCTGCATTGTAATGGATCGGGGGGCCGAAACTGGCCCGGGCAGGAAACCGGTGCCGGGAGTAAACTCTGTCGCCAGCCGCCGGAGCATCCCCCGCTCCGCCCAGGCGGCAGCGCCGGAAAAAGACAAGACAGAGACAATAACGAGCCCTCGACATGACCGACCGCAAACTTTCCCTGACCACCGTACTCGTGTGCGGCGGCCTTCTCGTCACGCTGTCCATGGGCATCCGGCATGGCTTCGGCCTGTTCAACATGCCGATCACCCAGGCGCACGGCTGGAACCGCGAGACCTTCGCCTTTGCGCTGGCGCTGCAGAACCTGATGTGGGGCGCCAGCCAGCCGATTGCCGGCGCGCTGGCCGACAAGTTCGGCGCCATGCGCATCATGCTGATCGGCATCGCCCTGTACGTGGCCGGGCTGGTCATCATGGCGCTGGCCACCAGCGGCACGGGCTTTGCCACGGGCGCGGGCGTGCTGATCGGCATCGCCCAGTCTGGCACCACCTACAGCGTGGTCTACGGGGTGATCGGCCGCGTGGCCAGCGCCGAGAAGCGCGTCTGGGCCATGGGGATTGCCGCCGCGGCGGGCTCGTTCGGCCAGTTCCTGATGATTCCGGTGGAGCAGTCGCTGATTTCCACGGCCGGCTGGCAGAACGCGCTGCTGATCCTGGCCTTCCTGGCCTGCTTCATGCTGCCGCTGGCGCTGACGCTGCGCGAGCCGAAGATGGTGGCCAGCACCGGCCCCCAGCAAAGCATCGGCGAAGCGGCCCGCGAGGCGTTCGGCAACCGCAACTTCCAGTTGCTGACGCTGGGCTACTTTGTCTGCGGCTTCCAGGTGGTGTTCATCGGCGTGCATCTGGCGCCATACCTGAAGGACCGGGGGCTGGTGGACATCAAGATCGCCACCGTGGCGCTGGCGCTGATCGGCCTGTTCAACGTGTTCGGCACCTATACGGCCGGCGCGCTGGGGCAGCGCATGCCCAAGCGCTACCTGCTCTCCACGATCTACCTGGCCCGCTCGGTGGTCATCGCCGGCTACCTGCTGCTGCCGCTGACGGCGTGGAGCACGTGGGTCTTCGCCGCGCTGATGGGCCTGCTGTGGCTGTCCACGGTGCCGCTGACCAACGGCATCATCGCGCAGGTGTTCGGGGTGAAATACCTGTCGATGCTGTCCGGCGTGGTGTTCTTCTCGCACCAGATCGGCAGCTTCCTGGGCGCGTGGCTGGGTGGCTTCCTCTATGACCGCACCGGCACGTACAACACCGTGTGGCTGATCGCCATCGCGCTGGGCGTGGTGGCGGCGCTGGTCAACCTGCCGATCCGCGAGCAGGCGCTGGTGCGGCCACAGCCGGTGGGGGCCTGACGTGGGCTGGGCGCGGGGTCTGGGCTATGTGGCGCTGGCCGGGGTGCTGGCGGCCGGCTTCCTCGCCTACCTGCAGCCGGGATTCATGGTGGATCTGACGAATATGGTGTTGGCCTGGTGCGGGTGAGCCGTTCCGCCTGACAGGTTTCAGCCGCCCTCGCCCTTCGTCTTCTTCTCCAGCACTTCCCACCGTTCCAGCGCTTCCAGCAGTTCCATCTCGATCTCGTCGTGGCGGCTGCCCAGTTCGGCGGCGCGGGCGGGGTCGGTGGCGTAGAGCGTGCCGTCCGCCAGTTGCCCCGAGATGGTTTTCTGTTCGGCTTCGAGGGCGGCAAGGCGCTCGGGCAGGCCGTCCAGTTCGCGCTGCTCCTTGTACGACAGTTTGACGGTGCGGTTGGCGCCACGGTTGACGGGCGTCACCTCCACAGGTTTCTGCTCGGCTTGCGCCTGTTTTGCCTGCTTGGCCTGTTTGGCCTGTAGTGCCTTGGCGCGGGCCGTCTGCTCCAGCCAGTCGGAATAGCCGCCCACCGATTCGCGCCACTGGCCGTCGCCTTCGGCGGCAATCGTCGACGTCACCACGTTGTCGAGGAAGGCCCGGTCGTGCGAGACCAGGAAGACCGTGCCGCCGTACTCCTGCAGCAGTTCCTCCAGCAGCTCCAGCGTGTCGATATCGAGGTCGTTGGTCGGTTCGTCCAGCACCAGCACGTTGGCCGGCCGGGCGAACAGCCGGGCCAGCAGCAGCCGGTTGCGCTCGCCGCCGGACAGCGACTTCACCGGCGACCGCGCCCGCTCGGGTGCGAACAGGAAATCGCCGAGGTAGCTCATCACATGCTTGCGCTGGCCGTTGACTTCCACCCAGTCGCTGCCGGGGCTGATCGTGTCGGCCAGCGATTTTTCAGGATCCAGCGATGTCCGCATCTGGTCGAAATACGCCACCTGCAGGTTGCTGCCGTTGCGCACGGTGCCGCTGTCGGGCGCCAGTTCGCCCAGGATCAGCCGCAGCAGCGTGGTCTTGCCCACGCCGTTGGGACCGATCAGGCCCACCTTGTCGCCGCGCATGATGGTGGCGGTGAAATCGCGCACCACGGGCTTGTCGCCGTAGGATTTCGACACATCGGTCAGTTCGGCCACGATCTTGCCGGAGCGGTCGGCCTGTGACACTTCCAGCTTCACATTGCCCTGCACCTCGCGGCGCTCGGCGCGCTCGCTGCGCATGGTCACCAGCCGCTGGATACGTGCCACGCTGCGCGTGCGGCGCGCTTCCACGCCCTTGCGGATCCAGACTTCCTCCTGCGCCAGCAGCTTGTCGAACTTGGCCTGCTCCACGGCCTCGTTGGCCAGCAGCTCGGCCTTGCGCACCTGGTAGGCCGCGAAGTTGCCGGGGAACGACAACAGCTTGCCGCGATCGAGTTCGACGATGCGCGTTGCCACACGATCCAGGAAGGCGCGGTCGTGGGTGATCAGCAGCACGCTGCCCCGGAAGCCCAGCAGCAGGTCTTCGAGCCAGCGGATCGCCTCCACGTCGAGGTGGTTGGTCGGTTCGTCGAGCAGCAGGATGTCCGGCTCGGCCACCAGGCCCTGCGCCAGTGCCACGCGCTTCTGCAGTCCGCCCGACAGCGCATCCACGCGCACGTGCGGATCGAGCCCGAGCCGGGCCAGCGTGGTTTCCACGCGGGTACGCAGTTGCCAGGCGTTGGCGGCGTCGAGTTCGGCCTGGACCTTGTGCAACTCGGCCAGCGTGGCCTCGTCGTGGTCGGTATCGAGCCTGGCCAGCGCGGCGTCGTACCGCAGCAGCAGGTCATGCGCCTCGCCCATGCCCTGGCTGACCGCGTCGAACACGGTAATCCCCGGCTCGAACTGTGGCTCTTGCGCCACATAGGCCGAGGTCACGCCGCTCTGGCGGGCAATCAGGCCATCGTCGGGCGCCGAGGCGCCGGACACGATGCGCAGCAGCGACGACTTGCCGGTGCCGTTGCGGCCGATCAGGCCGACGCGTTCGCCGGCTTCGAGCGAGAAATCGGTGTGGTCGAGCAATGCCACGTGGCCAAAGGCCAGTTGGGCATCGGTAATGGAGAACAGGGCCATGGTGCGAAGGAGACGGTAGGCGCGGGCCGGGTGTGGCGCGCAGGGGCGACGCCACGGGGCGCATGCGCGCGGAAGGCAGGCCGCGATTGTAAACGACTGGGGGCGGCGGGACGCCGTGCGCGGCGCCCGGCCAGAAAAAGAAAGGCCCGTTCGGCTGAACGGGCCCACAAGAGTCTCTCCTCGGTGCCCTGCTCGCAAGGCACGACTGAAGGATAGCCAGCGGCGTGGTGCGCCAGAAGTCGGACAAATCCGTAAGGGAAAGCCCCCGTCAACCTGCGGCGGATCAAAGCGTTGCGCGGCGGGGACGCCGAGCGCGGCCACTAGCGACGGCAGTTGTGCCGTGCCCGCCGGCCGTGGAACAATCTGCGCCATCGGTTTCTCCGACCGCACAACGACAGCAGCAGTACGAAAACGCAGTACCAGAGCCGGAACCATCCGGCCGGGGCGGACAACGCGCCGCCAGGGTTATTTCCTGACAATTTTCGACGGGTGTCTTCATGACCAATCTTGGCCTGCCGCGCCACGCCTCGTTCCGGGGCCTGGCGTCTGTCGTATTTTCCATTGCCATCCTGCTTGGCCTGCCCGCCGCTCCGGCGGCACAGGCCGCCGCGCCCAATTCCGTGGTGCTGCGCATCCAGCAGACTGGCGTCATCCGCATCGCCCACCGCGAAAGCTCGGTGCCGTTCTCGTTCGTGGCCGACGGCAAGCCGATGGGCTATGCCGTGGACCTCTGCCTGAAGGTGGCCGACGCCATGCGCACCCAGCTCAAGATGCCGCAGTTGCGCGTGGAATGGGTGCCGGTCACGCCAGCCTCGCGCATTCCGGCCATCGTCGACGGCAAGGCCGACCTCGAATGCGGCTCGACCACCAACAACCGCGAGCGGCGCGACCAGGTAGCCTTCACGATTCCGCACTACATCGCCGGCAGCCGCATGCTCGTGAAATCCGATTCGGGCATCCGCAAGTGGGGCGACCTGCGCGGCAAGACGGTGGCATCGACCACCGGCACCACGCCGCTGGCGATGCTGCGCAAGATGGATGAGTCCGGCGCGATGGGCTGGAAGGTGGTGGAGGCCAAGGACCATGCCGAGGCGTTTGCCATGGTGGAATCAGGCCGGGCGGACGCCTTCGTGATGGACGACGTGCTGCTGTACGGCCTGCGCGCCAACGCGAAGCACCCGGCGGCGCTGGCCGTCACGGGCGACCTGCTGACGATCGAGCCGTACGCGATCATGCTCTCGAAGCACGATGCCGAGTTCAAGAAGATCGTCGACCGCGCGCTGATTGCGTCGATCTACGATCAGGAAACGCAGAAGCTGTACCGCAAGTGGTTCCAGCAGCCGATTCCGCCGAACGGCATCACGCTCGACATCCCCATGAGCTACCTGCTGCGCGATTCGTTCAAGTTCCCGAGCGACAAGGTGGCCGACTGAGGCCGGAGCGACGTCCGACGTGCGAAGATAGCGGCTCGATACGTCCCAGCCGCCCTTCGCCCCCGCCATGACCGCCGCGCCATCCATCAAGCTGTCCGATCTGTCCGTCTCCACCACCGTGGCCGGACTGATCGCCATGCTGACCGGCTACACCAGTTCGCTGGTGCTGATGATCCAGGCCGGACAGGCCGCCCACCTCAGCGACGCGCAGATCGCGTCATGGATCTGGGCGCTGTCGATCGGCATGGGGGTGACCACGCTCGGACTGTCGCTGGTGCTGCGCGTACCGATCGTCGTGGCGTGGTCCACGCCGGGCGCGGCGCTGCTGATTGCCAGCTTGCCCGGCGTGCCCTACCCCGAGGCCATCGGTGCCTTCCTGATGGCCGCGCTGCTGATGACCGCCGCCGGGCTGACCGGCTGGTTCGACCGGCTCATGAAGGCGCTGCCAGCCAGCATTGCGTCGGCGCTGCTGGCCGGCATCCTGTTCCGGATCAGCGTCGACGTGTTCATCCAGGCGCAAGACCAGACCCTGCTGCTGCTCGTGATGTTCGCCGCCTACCTGCTGGGCCGGCGCTGGTGGCCGCGCTACGCGGTGCCAGGCGTGCTGGCGCTTGGCGTGGCGCTGGCCGGGGCTCTCGGGCAACTGCACTTCGAGCAGTTCCACTTCGCCGTGGCGGTGCCGGTCTGGACCACGCCGGCGTTCTCGCTCCCGGCGTTCATCAGCATCGGCGTACCGCTGTTCATCGTGGCGCTGGCCTCGCAGAACATCCCGGGGCTGGCCGTGCTGCGCGCCGATGGCTACCACGTGCCGGCCAGCCCGCTGATCACCGTGACCGGCGTGGCCTCGGCCCTGCTGGCCCCGTTCGGCTCGCACGGCATCAACCTGGCGGCGATCACCGCTGCCATCTGCACCGGCCCGCAGGCCGACGCCGACTCGCGCCGCCGCTACATGGCCGCCGTGGTCTGCGGCATCGGCTACCTGGCGATGGGCGTCATGGCGGCGAGCATCGCGGCACTGTTCGCGGCGTTTCCGAAGGCGCTGGTGGTGGGCGTGGCGGCGTTCGCGCTGCTGGGCTCGATCGCCAACGGCCTGACCGTGGCCATGCAGACGCCCGCCGAACGGGAGTCGGCGCTGCTGACGTTCATGATCACGGCTTCGGGCATGACGCTGGCCGGCGTGGGCTCGGCGTTCTGGGGCGTGGTGGGCGGCATGCTCGCGCTGCTGATCCTCAAGCCGCGCGAACCCCGGGTCCAGGGAAGCTAGAGCAGCAGGAACTCGATCTCGGCGACCGGGATCTGCGTGACCGCAATGCCGCGCCGGCGCTGGAACAGCACGTGTTCGAGCACGCGGTCGCGATGCTCGGCAAAGACTTTCGGATCGAAACGCAGGCCCGAGCGCGCGTAGTGCTCGGCCAGCAGCTTGTAGACGCGGTGCCGCACCAGCAGCATCTCGTTTTCGGCGTGCAGCCGCGCCACCTCGGCGCGGTGGTCCTCCTCGACCTGGCGCATGCCGACCACCACGCGGGCGTGCATGCCCCGAAAGCGGTCGATCTCGGCATGGGCGCGGCGCAGCTCCTCGCGCAGTGCGCGAACCTCCTGCATCAGCTTGAGATTCTGCTGGACACCCCGCTGGATGCGCGAGGCCTCCTCAAGCGCGTAATCGGCCGCGGCAATCGTGTCCTGCCAGACACCGTCGGTTCCCGCGCCGCCCGCTTCATTCGTCATGATGCTCGCCCCCCTTTGCCGTCTGCGATGCCGCCGCTCATGAATGTCTTATAAGTCTCTTTTTAGATCTTCGGCGGAAGCGTCCGCAGCAACCGGTTCACCTGCACCAATGTGTCGCATTCGTCCGCCTTGCGCTTGCGCCGCTCCTCGATGATGTCGAGCATCGCCCGGATCTGGCCGTTCTTGGCCTCGCAGGTTTCCCGCCCATTCTTCGGACACGCCACTTCGATCTCGCTGCGCAGGCTCTCCTGGACGATATCGATCAGCGCCGTACA
Source organism: Cupriavidus agavae (assembly GCF_004217045.1). GTDB lineage: Bacteria > Pseudomonadota > Gammaproteobacteria > Burkholderiales > Burkholderiaceae > Cupriavidus > Cupriavidus agavae. The sequence continues at coordinate 581,833 of NZ_SGXM01000001.1, read as the reverse complement.
GCCCGACGTATCGGTCAACGCGGGATCGGACGCCGGCTGCACGGCCATGGCCGGCGCGGCAGTCCACAACGCGAGCGCGGGCAGCCAACGGACCAGCGTACGCGGCAGCCGGAAAGTGCAGAAAAATGGCATGGATCGGAAGAAAATGGATCAGGCAGCACCACAGCTGCGGCGTGCGGGCTACATCATAGCTGTTTGTTTAATTTGGGCGGTGGAAATTGCGGTTGGCTACCGAGCGAGGGTGATTTCATCCAAAGACTGGCCATTTTTGGACGAAATACGAAGGCATATTAGAATGCGGGACTCTCGCCATCCCCCGTTCACAGGCTGGTCCCAGCAGTCCGCCGCGAGCCATGGAGTCGGGAGCGGCTTGTATATAACTTCGCGCCTCCCCATGACTCAATCAGTTCCTCTTTTTTCCGCCCAGGCCGTCAATGCCGGTATTGACCTGATGGCACCGGTCGCACGCGTCATCGACAGTCACTGGTACATCCTTGGCCGTGAGACAGCCGGGTTCGAGAGCGAATTTGCCGAATATTTGCAGATCGGACACTGCATTGGCGTTGCCAATGGCACGGACGCTCTGGAACTGGCGCTGCGAGCACTCGACGTGATGCAAGGGGACGAAGTGGTCATCTGCGCCAACGCGGGCTTCTATGCGAACACCGCCCTCCGCCTGATTGGCGCCAGGGCCCAGTACGTGGACATCGACCCCGCCACGCTGACGATGAGCGTGGACGGACTGAGAGTTGCGCTGGAAAGCTGCCGTCCCAAGGCAGTCGTCGTAACGCATCTGTACGGCCAGATGGCCGATATCGAAGCGCTGACGCAGATTGCCAACGCCGCCGGCGTACCGGTGATCGAGGATTGCGCGCAGTCTCATGGCGCCCGCCGCAACGGCCAGCAGGCTGGTACGGTCGGCACCATCGGCACGTTCAGCTTCTATCCCACGAAGAACCTGGGTGCCCTGGGTGACGGCGGCGCCATCGTCTGCGGCGATGAAGCCCTTGCGCAGCGCGTTCGCCAGCTCCGTCAGTACGGCTGGGCCACGAAGTATCACGTTGCGGCGGACGGCGGCTGCAACAGCCGGCTGGACGAGATCCAGGCCGCAATCCTGCGCGCCAAGCTGCCGCACCTCGACGCGTGGAACAGCCAGCGCCGCAGCATTGCACAGCGCTACAACCAGGCCTTTGCCAATCTGCCGGTATGCTGCCCGGTGTCGACCGGCGACGACTACGTGGCGCACCTCTACGTGCTGCGCATGAAGAACCGCGACGCGTTTCGCCAGTTTCTCGGCGCGCATGGAATCGCCACGGACATTCACTACCCGGTTCCCGACCATCGGCAAGCGGTCGTGGAGAACGAGCATGGCCAGTGGGAACTGCCACATACCGAATCAGCTTGCACGGAAGTGGTGACGCTGCCGTGTTTCCCCGGCCTCCCCGATGCCGACGTTGCGCGCGTCATTGAAGCCGTCACGCGCTATTTCAGCCAGGATTAACGAATATGACTTCGCCGAATCGCTTTGCCAATATCGGCTTCGAAGACTTCCGCCGCCTGGCCGCGGATGAGTCCTTGTCCAAATACGAAAGGATTGGCTTCCCGAATTCCTATCGGGAAGGTTTCGAGCCTGCCATTTTCGAGGACATTCGCCGGAAACTGACCAATCTCGACGCACGCGAACAGTGCGTGCTGGATATTGGCCCCGGCTGCAGTGACCTGCCGCGCATGTTGATGGACTTGTGCCGCGCACAGGATCATCGGCTGACGCTGGTCGACAGCGCGGAAATGCTGGCCCTTCTTCCCGATGCGCCGGCCACGGACAAGGTAGCGGCGCTTTACCCGAATTGCCCCGCGTTGCTCGACGGCCTGCGCGGCAAAGTCGACGCGCTGCTCTGCTACAGCCTGCTGCATTACGTCCTGGTGGACGTCGCATTCTTCCGCTTTCTCGACGTTTCGCTGTCGCTGCTCGCTCCTGGCGGCCAGATGCTGATTGGAGACATTCCGAATGTCTCAAAGCGCAAGCGGTTCTTTGCCAGCGACACCGGCATTGCGTTTCACAAGGCATTCATGCAGACCGACGAACCACCGGAAGTTGCATTCAACAACGTCGAGCACGACCAGATTGACGACGCCGTGGTGTTTGCCCTGTTGCAACGTGCCCGCTCGGCAGGTTTCGATGCCTATGTGGTGCCACAGAACCCGGCCCTGCCTCTTGCCAACCGGCGCGAGGACATTCTCATCATTCGTCCGTGAGGCAACCCATGCAAAAGCAGCGCAAGCTGGTGATTCTGGGGGACAGCGCATTTGCCGAAGTCGCTTATGAATGCTTCACGCATGATTCCGACTACGAGGTGGTGGGGTTCAGTGTCGAATCGGCACATCTGAAGCGTGACGAACTGTTTGGCCTGCCTGTGGTTCCCTTCGAGGACCTCGAAAAACACTTCCAACCAGGCGAAGTCGATTTTTATGCCGCGCTGGTTTATAGCCAGTTGAACCGGCTGCGCACCCGCCTGTACCAGGAAGCGAAGTCCAGGGGCTATCGCGCCGCCAGCTATGTCAGCACCCGGGCATTCGTCTGGCACAACGTGCAGTTGGGCGAGCACTGTTTCATCTTCGAGGACAACACGGTCCAGCCATTTGTCCGCATCGGCGACAACGTGGTGCTCTGGAGCGGTAATCACATTGGCCACCACAGCACGGTGGAGGACCATTGTTTCGTGGCCTCCCACGCCGTGATCTCCGGCTTTTGCACGGTGGGACGTTCGTCGTTCCTGGGCGTGAATGTGGCACTCGCCAACAATATCAGCATTGGTGCCGACAACTGGATTGGCCCCGGCCTCACGATCTCCGCGGACACCGAACCCGGCCAGCTTTTCAAGGGCGAATCGCCCGCCGCCTCGAAAGTCAGCACGAAACGTTTCTTCAGATTGAAAGAGGACTGAAATGCGCTGGAACAAGCTTGGCATCGTGTGGAAGCCCGATGGCCAAATGGACTGGGCGAAGACCCATGCGATGGGCCCTACCCCGTTTCGGCTGAATGACGAAGTCATCCGGTTGTTCGTGACGTGCCTTGATGAGCAGGGACGCGGTCGCCCCGGTTATGTCGACGTTTCTGCGTCGGATCCTACCCGCGTGCTTGGATATTCGAAACAGGCTGTGCTGGATATCGGCACGCCGGGAACTTTCGACGACAACGGCCTGATGGTGACGAGCGTCATCGAGCCCGAGCCCGGCACGCTGTACATGTATTACGCCGGATTCGAGATCTGCACCAAGATCCGATATCGAATCTTGACCGGCCTCGCCATCAGCACGGACGGTGGCGAGACGTTCAAGCGATACAGCAAGACTCCCATCCTCGACCGCTCGGATGGCGAGCTTTATATCCGGGGTGGTCCATTTGCGCTGTACGAGAAAGGGGTATTCCGGCTCTGGTATGTGGCCGGAAGCGAATGGACCGAATTGAATGGCAAAGCCATGCCGGTCTACGACCTGCGCTATCAGACTTCGCCCGACGGCGTCACGTGGAATAGCGAAGGCACGCTGTCGATGGACATTTCCCAGGACGACGAGCACGGATTTGGACGCCCTTGGGTTGTTTCGAGGGCCGACGGCAGGCACCAGATGTTTTATTCGGTCCGTCGCCGTTCGTATGCGGCCTACCGCCTGGGTTACGCCGAGTCAGATGACGGCGTGAACTGGACCCGCATGGACGACCAGATGGGACTCGACGTCTCGGAAACGGGCTTCGATTCCGAAGCGATCATGTATTCCGCCGTGATAGCGGTGGGAGATCGCACGTTCTGCTTCTACAACGGCAACAGTTTCGGCCTTGACGGCATTGCTGTCGCGGAGCTGGCTGCATGACGCTTGCCATTCGCGGCTTCGACCCTGCCATGGCGTCGGTTTGGGATGCGTTTTGCTCGGCATCGATTAACGGCACATTCCTGCACAGCCGCCATTTTCTGTCCTATCACGGCAGCCGGTTCCAGGACGCCTCCGTACTGATCGAAGAATCCGGGGATTTGGTGGGTATTTTCCCCGCAGCCGTGGCACCTTCAGACGCCGGACTTATCGTCAGTCATCCCGGCGCGACGTTCGGCGGCATCGTGCATCACGGCCGTCTTGCCGGCGCAAAAATGATCGATGCCATCGAGGCGCTGAACCAGCACTATGCAAGCCAGGGCTATGAGCGCCTGCTGTACAAAGCTATCCCCCATATTCATGCCCGGGCACCCGCGCAGGACGATTTGTATGCGTTGTACCGGGTTGGCGCGGAGCGCGTGCGTTGCGACCTTTCCTGCACGATCGATCTGGCCGGCCGGCGCCCTCCCAGCGAACGCCGGCGGCGCAGCCTGAAGAAAGCGTCGCGGGTCACGACCATTTCGCCGAATGGCGACCTCGTCGATGCACTCTGGCGCGTACTCGAAGGTAATCTGGAGCGCAAGCATGATGCGCGGCCGGTGCATTCGCTGGCGGAGATCCGCCTGCTGCAAGCGCGGTTTCCCGATGAAATTCAGGTGCGCTGCGGAATCGTCGACAACGAGGTAGAGGCGGGGGTCGTCCTCTTCAATTCGAACCGGGCCTGGCACGCGCAATATATCGCCTCAAGTGCCCGAGGCTATGAATCATCGGTTCTCGATGCCGTATTCGATTCCATCATCAGCGAAGCCAGCGCCTCCGGCGCCCGCTATTTCGATTTTGGAACCAGCAATGAAGAAGGCGGCCGGGTACTCAACGATGGTCTCTATCGGTTCAAGCACGAATTCGGCGGCGGTGGCGTGGCCCACGAGTTCTATCAGATCAATCTAACCCAATGAACAAGAAGAAAATCTCCATCGTGGTGCCGGTGTATTTCAACGCCGGCAGCCTTCCGCGCCTGTTCGATGAACTGCGCGCCGTGGAGGAACAACTCCGGGAGCGTTCGCTCGGACTGGAACTGATCTTTGTCGACGATGGCTCCCGCGACAACTCGCTGGAGAAATTGCTGGAGTTCAAGAAGAGCCGCCCGGAGACGATCGTCGCCAAGCTCACCCGCAATTTTGGCGCGGTGCATTGCTCGAAGACCGGCATCAGGTTTGTTACCGGCGATGCGTTCATGGTGCTCGCCGCCGACCTGCAGGACCCGCCGCGCCTGATTCTCGAAATGGTCGATAAATGGCTGGCAGGATCGAAGTTCGTCATTTGCGAGCGGTTTACCCGGGAAGACCCGTTCGTTTCCAAGCTGTATTCGAAGCTCTACTACACCATGCTCCGCACCTTCGTGATCCGCGACTATCCCGAGGGCGGCTATGACATGGCATTGATGGACAAGGCATTCCTGCCGCACATCGTCAACAGCTCCAAAAGCGTTTTTACCCCGCTGCTTGCCTATTGGCTGGGCTACAAGCCTGAGATCATCCAGTACCACCGTCCCAAGCGGGAACATGGCAAGTCAGGATGGACGTTCGCCAAGAAATTCAATGCGTTCCTGGATGTCATGCTCGGCTTTTCCATCACGCCGATCCGTGCCATTTCAGCACTCGGTGCGCTGGTATCACTCTGCAGCTTCGTGTACGGCGTCAGCGTGGTCATCAACGCGTGGCTTGGCGATATTCCGGTGCAGGGATTTGCCACTGTGGTCGCCCTGATCACGTTTCTCCTCGGGCTCATCATCCTGATGCTGGGTGTCATTGGCGAATACCTGTGGCGGATCTTCGATGAAACCAACAAGCGACCGGAGACTGTCATTGAAGAGGTTTACTGAGTCGGCAGCAGTTCGGTTCCTGCTTTCCGGGGGAATCAATACGGTCGCCACCTACGCCATCTATCTTGTTCTGGTGCAGTTCCTGCAATATCAGATCGCCTATACCGTGACGTACCTGATCGGCATTGCACTGGGCTATGCGTTGAACGCATTCTGGGTATTCCGTAGCGGCCCCAACGTCAAGTCCGCCATTGGCTATCCAATCGTTTATCTTGGCCAGTACGGGCTGGGCATTGGATTGCTTTGGGTATTTGTCGACCTGTTGCATATTGATCAGCGGATAGCGCCGGCACTGGTCATCGTTATCACGCTCCCGATCATGTTTATGCTGTCGCGCCTCGTATTCAGAAAGACCGCCCCATGACCATGCCTACCGTCAACGACTGCAAGATCATCGCCCTGCCGAAGATCACGGACCCCCGAGGCAATCTCACGTTTCTGGAGTCCGAACGGCATGTACCGTTCGAGATCAAGCGCGTTTTCTATCTCTATGACGTGCCCACCGAGGAGAGCCGCGGCGCGCACGCTCACAAGCAGTTGCACCAGTTCATCATCTGCCTTGCAGGCAGCTTCGACGTGCGCGTCGATGACGGCGAATCGCAAGCGACTTTCCACCTGAATCGTCCGTGGAAAGGACTCCATGTGCCGCCCATGATCTGGGGCGCTGAGATCAACTTCGACCCCGGCTCGGTATGCCTTGTCCTGGCCTCTGACCATTATTGCGAAGACGATTACATCCGCGACTACGAAACGTTCCTCGCCACGGTCAAGGAGCAGCGGTAATTGAACCGATCTGTTTCCGCAATACGACCGGCCCTGCACTCGCCCATTTCCGGCACCATCGCTTCATTGCCGGCGGGATTATGCTTAGGCGCTTTGGCTGCCGGCAGCCTGCTGGCATTATTCCAGCCGAACGCCGCGACCTTTGGCGGTTTTCTCCTGGGCCTCGCCGTGCTCGCTGGATTGGCTTGGACGGCGTGCAAGGCTGATCGCCGTGTGGTGCTCGGCTTGTTATTGCTCTACATCCTTGCCCTGGCCACTTGGACGTGGACCACTGACAGCCAGCAGATCAGCGACTTCGGCGTGTATCTGCGATGCGGTGCGCCGCTCTGGAACAAGGTCGACGGCTTCCAGCAATGGGCACAGCAATGCCAGAGTGCCTGGCTTCCGGGTAATCCGACATACTGGCGCCGATCGCTGCTATATACCTGGCCGATCGGCATGCTTGGCGGCAACGAGTATCTGACACTGAAGCTCGCCAATGCCCTGATGCATATTGCGGCCGTGGTCGGGATATACCATGTCGTGTCGCGCGGCACCTCACGACAACAGGGCGTACTCGCCGCCGGTGCGTTGGCCCTTTTCCCTGAGTACTGGTTCACCACCACGCTGGCAACCAGTGACAATCTCGTCGTTCCATTGCTGGTACTCTGGCTGGGACTCTTGGCTTTCAACGACTTCGATGAACTTGCCGCCTGGAGATTGGTTGCTGCTGCAGTCGTCGGCGTCTCGCTGGACCTGCTACGCGATATTGGCCTGATATGTGTTCTGACCACGATACTGCTGGCAATGCTGTCGACATCGCGCAACCGATGGAGACTCCTGATATGTGCCGGCCTGACATTTGGTCTGATGGTGCTCGTGGGGCGATTGGGTGCGCAATTGATGCCCTTGGCGTCCGACAATGCGGGCCTGCTGGCACGCCTGACCGGACACGGCATTACACATAGTGCGCCTTGGGCAGACAACTATCGCTGGAATCAGTACGTTTTCCCGTTACTGGATCCGCAAACACGGAATCGATATTTCGCCGGCCTGCTCACCATGGATCTGCAGCACGGCGTGGGTGCCGCGTTCCAGAATTGGGCAGCCAAGCTGCAGGTGCTGCTTCAGGGAGACGGCTACTACTATTTCTCCGCTGCACCCCTCGACGCGAATCCGGACAACTTTCCAATCGGCCATGTTTCGGCAGCAAGCCCGCCGAGCGCTCCCATCGGATTTCTGCTGAAAGGAATTGCTGCCGCCATCGCGATTCTGGCGTTCCTCGGCGGCGCAAGATCGCGCCACCAAGGTTTAGGAAAAGCCAGCCTCGCATTTGGCTGCGCATTCGTGCTGCTGGTTATCGGTTTCGGTGAAATCCAGCCGCGCTATGCCGCCCTGTTGGGACCCGCCCTATGCATCATGATCGGCGGCCTGCTGGCACCGTCCCGCATATCGACGACAAAAATCGCCATGGACGTCGGCAAGAGCGTTGCAATCTGCGCCATCGCGATTTCGCTCGCGCTGATTGGCTTGATCGCCGTATTAGGTAAGCAATTTGGCGCTGCGCCTTCTATCTCCGGGTTCCGGCAAGAAGGGCCGGTCACCATCGACGGCGTAACCTGCAACGTGGCGAGCGCAACGGTCAGCATCGAAGAGCGATTCATCAGAATCCACTTTCCGGGAGCACAGGCGGCGTGTTATTCGTTCGTTGCAACCGGCCCGGCCAGCAATGAACCGCTGTCGTTTCAGGTGGTTCGTGACCCGATTCTTCCGCGCTGGAAGTCGGTTTCTGCTGCGCCGGTCATCGTCAAGGTACGTGATGAGGGAACTGAAGATAGTATCCCAACAGCGACGGCCGACCTACGCTTCAGCGCAGCAAAATCCCTGCACCTCGCTATTTCCGACACCAGTGCAAGGTTGCGCTTCCTGGTCTTCGTGGATGGGGACATGGATTCTTCAATGCAGGGAATCGTAATCGGTTTCGCGCAAACGAATTCGGGAAAGCCCGTCAGGCTTACTGATTTAAAAAAACACTAGTTTGATTCTGAAGATCCAGAGGCTAGCGGGACGGACTGTTGCGCCATGGATGTTGGCCGGTTCCAACAAGACACACCGAATCACCTGCCGTACGTATAATGCCGGTGACAAAAAAATCTAAAACTATCAAGTGCCCAAGAAAACACTCGATTGGCTGCAGGCTCTCAGGGGAATAGCAGCTCTACTGGTCGTACTTACCCACGCACGTTTCTTTTTTGCTGGTACCCCTTTCATGCCTACGGCGGAGGCAATCTTCCGTCCCGGTGCCCTTGGGGTAGACCTGTTCTTTCTCATCAGTGGTTTCATAATGGTGTACACCACGATGGATTGCGACGGAAGCTTCACGTATGCGGCTCGCTTCTGGATCAAACGTCTATCCCGCATATGGCCAGTCTATGTTGTATTGGCCATTATCGGAGTGCAAGCATACAACTTGATCACGGTGTATGCTGACGCCAGCCTTTGGGTAAAGATGATCAAGAGTTTCTTTTTCCTTCCCGTCGATCCCTATCAACCACTCTATTACGGTTTGCCATACGGGCTTGGATGGACTCTCAACTTCGAGGTCTATTTCTATCTTGTCTTCGGGCTCTCCATGCTTGCCGGACGTCGTTGGCGTTGGCTTGTGTTCTTCGGCTGGATCGGATTTACGCTGATTGCTCTACCTCTTTTGACCCGCGGAATGGTGACGCTGGATGTCCAGCATGACTATCATTACCGGATTTCGTACCTGAATCAGGTAGTGAATCCTATAATCTGGACATTCGCGCTAGGCGTAATTGCCGGATTGGTCTATCTCTCTCCCATACAGATGCCAGACTCCATGGCTACGAGGCTATTCGTGGTGAGCGCGGTGACGACCGCAGTGTGGTGGGCATATTCCGGCATGGCAATGTTCCACGGCATCGGCGAATGGGGTGGGCCACTGGCCGTGGCTTTCGTGATTCTTGCAATAGCCACCAAAACAGTTGAGCTGAGAATTCCCAGCCAACTCCTATGGTTAGGCGAGGTATCGTTTTCGCTTTATTTGGTACATCCGATTGCGCAAGCGCTGATCACAAGAACGTTGAACGGAATCGGGCGAAAAGATCTTACGCAGACTTGGTCCCACGTGTTCGCTACCACAATCTTTGCCCTTGTTCTGGCCGCAATCTCGCACAAGCTGCTTGAACAACGACTCGCCGAGTACATCAAAAATAAGATGCTACGCGCAGTGCGAGCAAACCAGACGATTAGCTATCCGACACCCGCTTGACAGCGATTCGGTCTTTTTCCGCGCAGGTCGATATCGAGGGAAGAGAGAAGTATCAAAGACCGAGCTTGATCCCGCCAATAGAATTATAAAACCCTCCAAAAAGGCAGCTTTTAGACCTATTTGCGCGATCCCCGCGTCCACACGCGCAGGAGATCCCGCGCGGAGCGGTCAAAAGTGCCAATTATGCTAAGAGTAGCTCGGCAACAAAAGCGACAGAAAAACAATGAAACAGCCCGGCTTAGCAGTGACGACGAGCACGCTTGACGTACACGCCTCTGCGCGAGACTTCCATGCGACCGCAATCAGCACCCGGGCATACCGGCCCGAGATTGACGCGTTGCGCGCCGTGGCGGTTGGTGCCGTCCTTATGAGCCACTGGCTTCCGGGGTTCGTTTATTTGACGAACTGGGGCCTCGCCGGTGTCTACCTCTTCTTTGTGATCAGCGGTTATGTCATCACCAGAGGCCTGCTTACCGAGCAGGCTCGGAACGGGGATCGAATTGCGCTACGTAGATTCTTCTTACGGCGGGCGATTCGCATCTGGCCGATTTACTACCTGACGATCGCCTTTACGTACTTCATCTGGCCCGGATTTCCCGATGGAACCGTAGCGTGGCACATGCTCTTCCTGTCGAACGCACTAGTCAGCGTTGAAGGCAAGTTCCTTTTTCCGGTCCATTTCTGGTCTCTATCGGTCGAACAGCAGTTCTATCTCTTCTGGCCGCTCCTGCTCATGCTATTCGGACGCCGGCACCTAGTCTGGGCTTGCATCGCCATGTTGGTGATATCACCAGCTTCACGCTGGTACCTCAGCGTAGAAGCGCATAACATGCCGGCGGCGTACTACATGCTCAGTTCCAACCTGGACTGCCTCGCGGCAGGTGCGCTCGTGGCTACTGCGGAGCGCTCTAGCACTCGCGTCGCGATTCTCGGTACAAATGTGGCCGGACTCGCCGGCATTTGCCTTCTCGCCTTTACGTTGACAATGAGCTATGTTGGCGAGACAGCTTGGGACGTGATACTGACGGGAACTGCCATCGCGGGAATCTCGTCCTGGTTGATCGCTTGGCTTGGCCGCTTTGAACGTAGAGGCCTTGCGCTTTGCAATCCCGCCGTCCTCTACATTGGCAAAATCAGCTACGGCGTCTACCTGTACCATCTGCCGGTAGGGATGTACCTGTTCACTACCGCGCTCGGGAAGCAGTCGCCCTGGATCTACGCCACTGTTTCGGCGATCTCCACCGTTGCACTTGCCTCCGCCAGTTGGTTCCTGATCGAGCGCCCCTTGCTGGCTGCAACGCATCGCGCCAAGACCTGGCCTCCCTGTCAGACTGGACGAACCGGGAAATAAAAATGCCCCGAAACGTGACAAATGCCAGCGGGAAATGACGAACTCTGGCGAACGTCGATTCCGCGCAAAGCCTCGATTTACTTGGGAAGGGAGATCTTTGGCGAACTGCCGCGAAATATTCTATGGTCCCGCCGACAGGAATCGAACCTGTATCTAGCGCTTAGGAGGCGCTCGTTCTATCCATTGAACTACGGCGAGCGGACCGTCTGCAGGGCACGCGGGTCGCGCGGTGGCGGGCGTGGCGTGAGACGGGGCGCAGTATAGCAAACTCCGGAGCCGGTTCGCCACGGCGGCGGGCGGTGCGGGTAACCGTGCGAGGGATGGTCCGGGCGGTGGTGCGTCCGGTGGCGCGGTGGCAGGCGCGGCCACGGCGGGCGTTGCAGCTTTCCCAGTCGATCAGTCCTGGCATGGTGGGCTCCCTGGTGTGTTCGTGGAGGATCAGGCGGCCCGCAGGGTGTGGCGCGGGGTCAGCAGGGCGCGCATCATCTGCAGCACGGTTACGGCGGCGGTGCGGGGGTGGCGCAGGCAGGTTTCCACCTGCTCGCTGCGAGCCTGGCCGAGCAGGCACCAGGTGCAGAAGTGTTCGCAGTTGTTGGTCAGCAGGTGGTAGTGGTCTTCGCCGAGGCGGCTGCGGGCTCGGGAGACCGCTTCCGTACCGAGGTAGCGGGCGCAGGGTTCGGGCTTGACGGTCACCGGGTGGCCGTCGGCAAACTGTTCGAGCGAGGTTTCCTCGACCGGGGCGGCGTGCAGCGCATGGCAGAAGCCGGCGTAGTGGATCACGCGACCCTGGCCGATGTAGATGCCGTGGTGGGCGTAGCCGTTGCGTTCCGTCACGAGATGGGCGCCAGCCAGGTAGAGATCGTCGTCTTGGCGGTCGGCTTGTTGTTGGTCTTGGGCGTTCATGGCAGGTCTCGGTTCGGTGTCTGTGGCTGGCAGCCAGTGCTGCGTCGTTGCCAGACCAACCGCATCAAGCGTGCCAGACGGGCGAATCCACGGCGCCACAACGGTTTGCGGGCGTAGCCGCTGTGCGTGGCCGGGGAAATCGTCGGTTGGGAGCCGACATCGGCTGGCCGATTGTGTTGGCTCGGCAAAGACAGCGAGACTCTGGGAACGGGTGCGCGGCGTCAGGCAGCCAGGACGGATTCCACATGGTGGCCCGTACCCACCATCGCAGACGGCATGTTGGCCTGAGCCCAACCTTCCAGGCGGCGGGGAAGCCTCAAAGGGCGCTGTAAGTGATTCATGGATCTCGCCAAAGCGTGGCACGGCGCTTGCACTACTGTTCGCATCACGCCAGCCACCATCAGGAGTCCGCCATGGCCACGCTCACGATCCGCGATCTCGCCGCCCACCACATCCTGGATTTCCGGGCCATGTCGGCCGTCCGGGGCGGTGGCGCGCCGTGGGTATTTGGCTGGATTCAGCCCTATGTGGCGGCCCGGCCGGGCACGTTGCCCGTCGTGAACTTTTACGAGATCAATTACAGCTTCTATGCTGATCAGATGAACAACCAGTTCCAGAACGTCGAGGTCCAGAACAATGCGCCGAATTCGACCATTACGGTCGACGCCGGCATGGACGCGCGGAACAAGGGACGGTTGGTCTGAGTCCTGAAGCACGAACCGGCAGGACTTTCGCGGTAACCCCCAACACCTGACTGCCGCCCGGGGGGGCGCCTAACGCGCGGATCGAGGGTCCGCGCCGGAGCACACCGTGACCTGCGTATCGCAATTCCGCTGGACTTCCGCCGCCTGTACCGACGTCGGCCGCGTGCGTGAGCGCAACGAGGATGCCTGCCTGGACGCCCCCGAGCGGGGTATCTGGGCCGTGGCTGACGGCATGGGCGGGCACGCCGTGGGTGAATTCGCCAGCCGGGCGATCGTCCAGGCGCTGACCGCCCTGCCGGCGCCCGACAGCCTGGACGCCGCCGTGGAGCACGCCCGGATCGCCATCCAGACCGTCAACCAGCTTCTGATCGACGAAGCCCAGCGCATGAAGGTGCGGGTCATCGGCAGCACGGTGGTCATGCTGATGGCCTGCGAGCGCCGCTGCAGCTGCCTGTGGGCGGGCGACAGCCGCCTCTACCTGTTCCGCGACGGCCACCTGAAGCAACTCACGCGCGACCACAGCCAGGTGGAGCGCCTCAAGGCGCGCGGCCTGATCACCGCCGAAGAGGCGCGCCACCATCCCGCCCACAACACCATCACGCGCGCCGTGGGTGCGTCGGCCACGCTCGATCTTGAACTGCTGACCTTCGAGATTGGCGATGGCGATGTCTTCCTGCTCTGCAGCGACGGCCTCAGCAACGAAGTGGAAGACGCCAAGATCGCCGAATTGCTCGATGTGGCCGCCGATCCGGTGAGCGCCGCCGACGCGCTGCTCCGGCGCGCGCTCGACCATGGGGGGCGCGATAACGTCTCGGTCGTGGTGATCCGCGCCGAGGACATGGGCGGCGGCTCGGACATGACGCTGCTCAATCCCGAGGTCTGAGCGCGCCCCGCCCGCCTACTTGCCCTCCGGATGGCGGTTGTTGTTGCGGAAATCCTTCGAGTGGATGCCGTGCTTCTTGAGCAGCATCTGCACGTGCGACCGGTTCATGTCGAAGCGCCGCGCCAGTTCGGCCACGGTGCCTCCCACCTCCTGCAGGCCGCGTTCCAGGAACGCCCGCTCGGCCTCGTCGCTGGCCGCGCGCTTGGCCTCGCTGAGCGAGGTAGCCGTGCTCAGGTCCGCCACGCTGGCCTTGCCGCCAGCGGCCGCCACGGCCTGCAGGCCCGCCGGTTTCGGGCGAATGTCCTGCGGCAGGTGGATGAAATCGGCCGTGTCGCCGGCCAGGCACGACAGCCGGTACATCAGGTTGCGCAGTTCGCGGATATTGCCCGGGTACTCGTAGTGCAGCAGGAAGTCGCGCAGCCGGGGCGTCAGCTTGACCGGGCGCCGTTTGAGCAGGCCCGCGGCTTCGTCGCCGAAGTACGACACCAGCAGCGGAATCTCGTCACGGCGCTCGCGCAGCGCCGGCAACGTCACATGGATCACGCTGAGCCGGTAGAACAGGTCTTCACGGAAGGTGCCCTCCTGGCTCATCCGGCGCAGGTCCTTGTTGGTGGCGGCCACGATGCGCGTGTCCACGGCGATCACCTCGTCCGAGCCCACCCGCTGGATCTCGTGGGCCTCCAGCACACGCAGCAGCTTGACCTGGCCGGTCAGCGGCAGCTCGCCGATCTCGTCGAGAAAGATCGTGCCGGTGTGGGCGCTCTCGAACTTGCCGCGCCGGTCATTGGCTGCGCCCGTGAACGCGCCCTTCTTGTGACCGAACAGCTCCGATTCCAGCAGGCTGTCGGGTATTGCGCCGCAGTTGACCGAGATGAACGGCTTGTCGGTGCGGATGCCGTTGGCGTGGATCACCTTGGCCATCAGCTCCTTGCCGGTGCCGCTCTCGCCGTCGATCAATACCGGCAGGTCGGTCGGCGACGCCTTCTCCGCAATCTCCAGCGCTTCGAGCAGCTTGGGGTTGTCGCCGAACGTACCCTCGAAGATGAAGCTGCGCTCCATCAGCGCCTGGCGCCGCTCGCGCGCCGACATCTCCACGGGCTCCACCACCGGCGCCTCGGCTTCGCCGCTGGCCGACGCCGCCGCCACGAAGCGCTCCTTGTGCGACAGCCCCATCACCTCGTCACGCAGCGTGGTGGCCTGCTTGAGCAGCTTCTCGATCTCTGGCCGCTCCAGCCGCGACGACCAGCGCAGCGTCGAGCGCAGGATCTCGATCTTCTCGATCAGGCCGGCAAACGTCACCGATGACGTGGCGGGCGTGGCGGAGGTGGGGTTGTAGAGCTTCATGGCCGGATCGTCATGCCGCGCTCAGCTGTTTCTGCACGAGCTGGTAGTACATGCCGCGCCGTTCCAGCAGCTCCTCGTGCCGGCCCTGTTCGACGATGGCGCCCTCGTACAGCACCAGGATCTTGTCGGCCTGCATGATGGTGCTGAGGCGGTGCGCGATGATCACGGCCGTGCGGCCGCGCAGGATGTCCTGCATGTTCGACAGGATGTTGCTTTCAGACTGGGTGTCGAGTGCCGAGGTGGCCTCGTCGAACACGAGCAGCCGTGGATCGTGGTACAGCGCGCGGGCAATGCACAGCCGCTGGATCTGCCCCCCCGAGAGGCCGATGCCGCGCTCGCCCACGGTCTGCTCGTAGCCAAGCGGCAGTTTCGAGATGAATGCATGCGCATCGGCCATCTTGGCCACTTCCTCGATGCGCCGCCGGTCGGGGCTGTCGTCGCCGCAGGCGATGTTCTCGGCCACCGTGCCGGAGAACAGCAGGTTGGTCTGCATCACATACCCCACCTGGGCGCGGAAGAACTCGGTGTCGATCACGTTCATGTCGTAGCCATCCACCGTCATCGAGCCCTCGCTCGGCTTGTAGAAGCCCACCAGCAGCTTGGCCAGCGTGGTCTTGCCCGAGCCGCTGCGCCCGACGATCGCCACCATCTCGCCGGGCCGCATGTGGAAGCTGATGTTTTCGAGCACATAGGCGGTGTCGTCGCCGCCGTAGCGGAAGTACACCCCGTCGAAGCGGATCTCGCCCTGCAGGTCGGGCAGCGAGACGCGCGACATCACATCTTGCGGCTTCTGCTCCGGGTCGAGGTCGAGCACGTCGCCCAGCCGCTCCATCGCCACCCCGGCGTCATTGAGTTGCCCCCAGAGCGCCACCAGCCCCATCAGCGGCGCCAGCACGCTGCCCATGAACGCGTTGAATGCGATCAACTGGCCGATGGTCAGCTCCCGCTCCAGCACCAGCGTGGCCCCCACCCAGAGAATCGTGATCGTGGTGGCCGCGTTGAGGATCTGGCTGGCCAGCCCGACCAGGATATGGAACGACTGCGCCTGGTATTGCTTGTCCAGCGCCTTGGCGTACTTGCGCTCCCAGCGCAGGCGCACGGGCCGCTCGATGCCCATGCCCTTGACGGTCTCGGCGCCGCCCAGCGTCTCCATCAGGTACGCCTTGGCATCGGTCGATGCCGCGAACACCTCGCGCGCATAGGTCTTGATCTTCGGCGTGACCAGCACCGTCAGCAGCGCAATCGGTATCACGAACGCGATCAGCAGCAGCGTCAGCTTGACGTTGTAGAGGAACATGATGCTGAAGTAGATGAACACCATCAGCAGGTTCAGCGCGGTGGTGACGGTGGACTCGGTCAGGAAGGCCCGGATCGTCTGGTTCTCCTGGAAGCGCGCGAAAATGTCGCCGGTCTTGCGTTTGGCGAAGAACCCCAGCGGCAGCGACAGCGTGTGCTTGAAGAAGTGCGACATCATCGCAAAATCCATGTTGCGCACCATGAAATTGGCCAGATACGCCCGGATCGTCACCATCAGTTGCGTGAACACGTTGGAGATCACCAGCCCCAGTATCAGCAGGTGCAGCAGCCCCACGTTCTGGTGCACCACCACCCCGTCGAGAATGTTCTGGATGATCAGCGGCGGCACCACGCCCAGCAACTGGATCACGAAGGTCGCCAGGAACAGGTGCGCGAGGATGCGCTTGTACGGCGCCAGATAGCCGATGAAGCGCAGCCATGGCGAGCGCGAGACCGCCAGCTCGGTCATCTGCTCGCCCGGCGAGAACAGCAGGCAGGTGCCGCTCCAGCCGCGCTCGAATTCCTCGGCACCCATCTTGCGGAAGCCGATCGCCGGATCGGCCACCCAGACGTGCCGGGCCGACACACCGTAGACCACCACGTAGTGATAGCCCTCCCAGTGGATGATGAACGGCAGCTCGAAGCCTTCCAGCGCGTCGCGCGTGCACTGCACGCCCCGGGCCGTGAAGCCGAGTGATTCGCCAGCACGCGCCAGGCTGTCCAGCGTGGCGCCAGCCGTGGTCACATTGGCGAGTTCGCGCAGCTTGCCAAGTGTCATCGGAATGCCGTGGTGGCGGCAGATCATCGCCAGGCAGGCGGCGCCGCAGTCCATCTCCTCGGCCTGCTCCACCAGCGCAAAGCGCCGGATCAGCCGTTCGCCCATCTCGGGCTTCGAATGCAGGTCCAGCAGCACCGGCCGCTTGCGCCGTTCGGCCAGCTTCTTCTGGCGGTGCAGTTCGCGGTCCACCACGCGGATACGGTCTTCCAGCACCTCGCGCAGCCGGGCGTTGCGCTCCAGAATCAACTGCACGGTCTTCTCGGGGATGACCAGCAGCCGCACGTCGGTTTCGGCGATGGCCGACGCAACCTGCTCCTGGCGCATCACGCAGGCCCGCTCGCCGAAGATGTCGCCCTGCCCCAGCGTCGCCAGCCCGAAGGTGTCGCCATCTTCCTCCCGCTCGATACGAACCGTGCCCTGACGCACCACGTAGAGCCGCCGGTCGTCGCGGCCATCCTGTTGCAGGATGGTCTTGCCCGCCGCCACGCGCTTCACGCCAACGCTGCGCACCGCGTCTTCGAGTTCGCTTTTGTCGAGCTTGCCGCGCAGGTCAAACAACCGCGCCACGAAGCCGCCGGCCGAACTGATCGCCACGTAGCTCGTGATGAACGCCAGCGCCGCCGGGTTGCCGCCGACCACCGGCTCCGACACCGCGCGCGGAATCATGATCAGTTCGGTCTTGCCCGATGCCCGCACCGACGACTCGTGCCGGTACTCGCGCAGTAGCGCAATATCGGCGAACACCTCGCCGGTCTTGCGCACGCCCATGCTGATTTCCTTGCCGTGTTCCTCGTTGAACACGCGCACGGAGCCGCTGCGCACGATGAAAATGCCTTCGGCTGGTTCGCCGGCATTGCAGACCGTGTCGCCGAAGCCAAATGCCAGCGTCCGCGCGCTGGCCGCCAACCGTTCGATCTCCTCGCGTGAGAGCGGCGTCAGGATCTCCACGGTGGCCAGGAAATCGGCCAGCGACGGCGCGGCCGTCGCCGGCGCGGCGGCACTGTCCGGAGCCACCGGCTCGCTAGCGGGCTTCGATGACATGTTCCTGCGCCCTCGCCATCAACCATTCCTCGCGCAGCAACCGGCGGATCTCCACGGCCACGTCGGCATCGAGCCGGGCCGGATGCTTGGCCCGCACCAGGAATACTTCGAAGAACGAGCGGTCCGGCGCCGGGAACGGCCCCAGCAGGTCGCCGGGCTCGGCATTGAAGACCTTGGCCTCGATGTCGCCCTTGAGCGAGCCGCGCAGCACCTTGCCGATGTCGCCGCCCTGCTCGCGCGTGTCGGCAATCGAATGCTCGCGCGCCATCTCGGCAAAACTGTCCGGGTCGTCCTGCAGGTACGACACCAGTTCACGCGCCTTGCCCTCGGTATCCACCACGATGTGGCTGACCTCGATGCTGTCGAACTTCGGCGAATTGAGCTGGAAGTACGACTCCACGGCGGCCTCGGTGCCCACCTGCTCCAGCATTTTCTCCTGATACAGGCTGTCGGTGATGAACGTCTCGAATTCGTCCAGCGTGATCGCCAGCGCATCGAGGTAGTGGTTCATGTCCGCCGCGCGGTGCAGCCCGTGCACGCGCCGGAACTGGTCGGCGCGCTCCTGCACGTCCTCGGGCGCGAGCTTGATGCCGTGGCGGCGCGCCGCGTGGGCGGTCAGCTTGTCCCGCACCAGTTGCTCGACCAGCGGCTCGAACTGCCCGGTCAGCTTCAGTACCCTCACGAATTCATCGACGCCGATCACTTCTTCGTCGATACGGACGATGGCGGTCATTGCTCGCTCCTCTTCCCTGTATGTTCTGGCAGGCACTAGCCGGCAATCTGGCGGAACGGGTCCAGTCCCAGGTCGATCAGGCGCCGTTCGCGCACCACGATCTCGGCGGTGGCGGTCATCCCGTACCGCAGCGGATACCGGTTGCTGGCCACGCTGTAGTAATCCTGCGCCAGCCGCACCCGGCCTTCGTACACGGGCTGCTTGTCCGGCCCCGACGGCTTGGTGGCAGGCGAGATGTATTCGAGCGTGCCGGCGATCAGGCCGTAGCGCTGGTACGGGAATGCGCTGAACTTGAGCTTGACCGGCAGGCCCTCGCGCAGGAAGGCGCGGTCGCGCTCGGCGATCTCGATGCGCAGCATCGGCCGGGCATCCTTGGGCGCGATGCCGCCGAGCGGCGCGTTGGCCTGGATCTTGTCGCCGCGCTGGGTCGACGTGACATCGGTGATCACGCCCGACACCGGCGCCAGGATCAGCAGGAAGTTGTCCTTGTCGATGTTCTCGAACTTGATGCGCGCGGCGGCCTCGGCCACCAGCCGGGCGGTCTGCACCTGCAGCCGCAGCTTGTCCTCGGTGGTGCTGATCTCGCGCGCGGCGGCGTCGTACTGCACCCGCAGGCTGGCCAGCTCCTGCCCACTGCCTTCGAGCTGCGCGCTGGCCTGCGTGTATTGCTGTGCCAGCCGCGCGTCGAGTTCGGCCAGCCGCGACTGCGCCACCCGCAGCGTGTTCTCGGCATCCTGCGTGGCCGCGCGCTTGCCTTCCACCTGCGACTGCGACACCCCGCCGCCCGCCGGCAGCGCAAACAGCCGCGCATAGCGGTCCTGCTCCTGCCGCGCGAAGTCGCGGGCGCGTCGCGCGTTTTCCAGATTGCTGCGCGCCTCGGCCAGTTGCGCGCGCTGCTGCTCCGCCAGCCGCGTGGTGCCTTCGGCCAGCCGGTTCTCGTGCTGCCGCGTGCCCAGTTCGATCTGCTGCTTGAGCGCCAGCGCCCGGCGTTCGAGCAGCGCCTTGCGCTCGGGAAACTGCTTCCACTCGCGTTCGGCATCCTCAAGTTTCAACTGCGCCTGCAGCGCGTTGGCGGCGGCCTCGATCGCGCCACGCGCGTTGAGCCGGGCCACCACGTCGTCCTTCGATACCGGCTGGCCTTCGGCCACGTAGAGGTCGGCCAGTTCGCCGTCGACCGGGGCGTAGAAACGCCGCACCTCGGATTCCGGCGCCAGCGTGCCCTGCGCCGTCACGATCACATCGGCATGGCCGAAGAACGACCACACCAGCGCGCACAGCAGCAGCCCGGCCGTTGCCACCACGGTCAGCAGCGTCAGCCGGCGCGGCTCGGCGCTGAGCAGCGCGATACCCTCGGCACTGTGGTCTTCCAGCGCTTCGGTCAATGGCCGCAGCTGGCTGTCGCGGTTCTCGTCCTTCATGGCTTGCCTCCCGCCGACGCGCTGGCCGTGCCGGCCTCCCTGCCCTCGCCGGCCTCGCCCTTGCCGACCTCACCCTTGCCGACCTCACCCTTGCCGGCATCGCCCACCAGCGAAAGCTTGGTCTTGAGCACGGCGGGGTCGAGCACCATGCGCAGGTCATTCAGCGAGCGCCGCTGGGCGTCGACCTCGGCCTGGATGTCGTCGCGAATGCGGTCCCACTGCGCGGTATCCTCGATGCGCAACTGGCCGTAGATGCGCAGACCCTGCCGGGCGTCCTCCTGCGCGTCGGCCAGCAGCCTGGCCTGGCTGCGGAACTTTGCCGAGATGCCCGCTTCGAGCCGCTGCTCGCCGGCGATCAGCCCATTGTTGCGATACTGGCGCCAGTTCGTCGCCGCACGGTTCAGCAGCACGTTGGCGCGGCGCAGCGCCACGTCGCGGATGGCCTGCACGTCGGCATCGACGGTTTTCACGTACCAGGCGTCGGTCTCGGGATCGAGCGAGGCATACAAGCGCAGCAACTGGTCCTCGTACCCCGGCGTACCCTTGGCGGCCTTCACGGCGGCGTACTGGGCGGCAACCTGTTCCTTGTGGGCGGCATCCTTGGCCACATCGGCCGACCAGGGCCCGCTGCCCACGGCCTTGAGCGCGGTCACCGCCTGGGCACCCTCGCCCTGCTCCCACGCGGTATTGGCCAGCTTGTACTGCCGCTGCACATCGTCACCGGGAAGACGCGGCTTGAGCTTCTGGTACTGCGCCTGGAAGGGCGGCGTGGTCAGGCTCAACTTCTGCATGCGCGCCACGAGCGGGCCGGGCGCGCGGTCGCGCAGCGCCTGGACCAGCCCCGTGTACTGCTTCAGGTCGGCTTCGACACGATCGAGACCGGACAGGCGCGGATACTTGTCCTTGTATTCCGCCAGCATCGGTTGCAGCGCCTCGGGCTGGTCACGGGCCAGTTCGGTCACGACTGCCGCATTGAGCCGGTCAATCGCGGCCAGGAACACCGAATCGTCGTTGCGCAGCCGGCGCAGATCGCTCAGCGCGCGGGCATAGACATCGCGGAAGGCGGGCACATCGTTGGCGATGCGGCCCAGCAGCCGCTGGTGCGACGCGGTGTCGTCCTCCCAGCGGCGCACGAGTTCGCGGAGCCTGGCCTCGTCGGCGTACATCCGGATCGCCCCCTCCGCGCCGCCGCGTCCCACTACGTAGCGTTCGAGATCGCCCACCCATGCCAGTTGGCCGATCAGCGCCTGGCCGTCGCGGTTGTGCTGGCTGCGCGCGCGCATCTCGCCCAGCACCGTCGCCGCACCGTCGAAGTCGTTGGCCTGCAGCCGCTTCGCCCATTGCGGCACGTAGCCGCGCATCAGTGCCTCGGCGCCCAGCGTCTGGTACTGCGCGTTGTCCGGATGCCGGGCCAGCACCTTGTCCGAAGCCTCGGCGGCCTCCGCGTACTTGCCCTGCGCCACCAGTTGCTGCAGCGAGCGGTCCGGCGCGCCGCGCCACCAGAGCCATGCACCGCCTGCGCCCAGCACGGCCACGACGAGGATCGCCACGCGGGCGGCACGCTCCAGCTGGTGGCGGTCGCGGATGCCGAAGCTGCGCAGCGCCTCGACGAGCATCATCGTCACCTTGCCGCGCGGCGCCGGACGGTGCGCGGCATCGCTGCCGGCATCGGGCGGGGCTTCGGGATTGATCTCGTCCTCCTGCGCGGCGCGGTAGTCGACGCAGAAGATGTCGAGGAATGAGTCCGCGGCGCCCACGAACGTGGTCTTGTCGGGATCGACATCCACCGGCAGCACGGCCGCCTGCGCGGGTGGCACCGTGCTGGCGACGAACAGCGAGGTCCGGGTGGCCGTGGCGTCCGCGTCGGCCTCGTACTCGATCTGCACGCGATAGACGAAGTGGCTGCCGCCAAAGGCAATCACGTCACCCGGTTCGAGCCGGATCGACTGGTCGCGCAGGCGCACGCCGTTGACGAACGTGCCGTTGGTGCTGCCCAGGTCCTCGATCCATGGCACGCCCTGCTTCAGGAACAGATGGGCGTGGCGGCGCGACAGGTAGTTGACCTGATGCGGATAGTCGTCCCGGTACCGGGCAAACGTGTCGTCGGCCTTGCTGACCATGAACGGGAAGCCGGTCACCAGCACCGGCTGCAGGCCCAGGTCCTCGCGCATCGGGAGCAGCGTGACCGCCACGCGCGGCGGTTCGGCCTCCGCCGGGCGCGGGTAGAGCCGCACGCGATACGCCAGCCCCGCGCCAAAGCTCACCTCGTCGCCATCGCGCAGCTTCGCCGGCTGCTGCGCCACGGCGTCGCCGTTCACATGGGTGCCGTTCTTGCTGCCCAGATCGGCCACGTAGACCGAGCCATCCTCGGAGAAAATGCGCGCATGGCGGCGCGACAGCACGGAAACCGCTTCGGTGGGATACGCCGCGAACGGCGCCTCGCCGCGGCCGATGGCGAACAGGTCCTCGCCGATGCGGATTTCGCCCAGGTCCGGGCGCGACACCGGCATCAGCAGGACATCGAATGCCTGACCCGGTTTCGGCGCCATGACCGGCACATCGAGGAAGGGAGCATCGTCGCGCGTCATGTCTCGGCGAAACCAACAGTGGAGCCGGTGGCGCGCAACCGCGAGGCCGTGCCGCACGGGGTGCGGGCCGGCATCGGCTGAAGGCGGCAGGTCACGGGTAAGAACATAGTAGGCCACGCTCGAAGGGAGTCAATGCGCTGCGGCGCAGCGTTGCGCCAACGCACGAACGGTGCGGGTTTCAACGTTGAAACGGTTTGTACGCTGCTGCGCCTAACGCGCCGCGTTGGGTGCGCCGGCAGGCGCCGGGCCTGCCGTGGGCGCGGGTCCGTCCGCGAGCGGCGCGTTGCGGACATCGACGTCCGGCCAGCCGCCGCCGAGTGCCTTGTACAGCGTGACGGTATCGGCCAGGATTTGTTGGTGGACGGCCAACAACGACTGCTGCGCCGACAGCAGCGAGCGCTCCGACTCGAAGACTTCGAGCTGGGAGACGATCCCTTCACGCGCCTGGGCGTCGATCTGCGTGCCGACCACGCGCAACTGGTCCACCTGCTGCTGCAGCTCGATGCGCTGCTTCTTGTGGGCGTCCACGTTGACCAGCGCGCTCTCCACCTCCTCGAATGCGGTCATCACGGTGCGGCCATACTCGTTCTCGACCACGCCGATATTGGCCTCGGTAGTCTTCACGCGGGCACGCACGCTGGGATCCAGCATTGGCAGGTTGATGCTCGGCATGAAGCCGAACGTGAACGATTTCATCAGGTCCGACAGCGCGAAACTGGCCGTGCCGCCACGCGCGGTCAGGCTGATGCTCGGCAGTTGCGCCAGCCGCGCCTGGCCGACCAGGTTGTAGGCCGCCAGCACGCGGTACTCGGCCGCGATGATGTCCGGGCGCCGCGCCAGCAGTTGCGACGGCAGCCCGGCCGGCACCACGGGCAGCCGGATGCGGTCCTGCAGCCGCCCCGGCGGCACCTTCAGCTCGCCGGCCGGCACGCCGACCAGCGTGGCCAGCGCATTCTCGGCCACATTGCGCGAGCGCTGCAGTTCGATCAGGTCCTTGGTGAGCCGGTTGATTTCCGCCTGCTGCTGCATCACCCGGATCTGGGGGATCAGGCCGTTGGCCAGCATCGCCTTGTAGGTGCCGAGGATGTCGGTATTGCGGCCCAGCGTGCGGCGCTGCTGCTCCACCTGCTCGTCGAGCAGCAGGATCGTGAAGTAGGTCACCGATACATCCGAGGCCAGCGCCAGGTAGCCCGCGCGCCAGTCGGCCTCGGTGGCGCGGTACTCGGCGGCCTGCGCCTGCACGCCCTTCTCGACCTTGCCCCAGACGTCGATGTCCCAGTTCACCGTGCCGCCGAGATTGTAGGTGCGCGAGACCGCCTGGCCCGTGGTCTTGGTCACGTCGAGCCCCGCGCCGATGTCGAACACCGGCAGTGCGCCGGCACGCGCCTCGGCAATCTGCGCATTGGCCACGCGGATGCGGGCCGCCAGCACCTTGATGTCGAAATTGCCGCTCAGCGCCCGCGCCACGAGCTGGTCGAGGTAAGGATCGCCGAAGCCCTTCCACCATTCCGGCACGATGGTCTCGGCGGGCGACACCGTGACCGATTCGCTCGGCGTCCATCCTGCCTTGCCGGGGACGTCCGGCCGCTTGTACTCGGGCGGGCGGAAGCCGGCGCAGCCGGCGAGCCAGCCAGCGGCCATCGCCACGGTCAGCAACGCCGCGGCGCGGCGCAACGTGCGGCGCGGAGCGAAGGGGGTATCGGGAGAACGATTCACGTTTGGCATCCTGCTTCGAGCGCCAGCGGACCGCGGCAGGGCGTCCTGGCGTTCGATCTGTATTGTGGTGCGGCCGGTGCGGAGCGCAAGCCAAAAAAATCGCCGGGGTGGAGGTATCTCCCCGGCGCAAGCTCCCCGTGCGGCTTGCGGCGTCGCGCGGACTGCGACGCCGGTGCCGCGCTGCATTCGTGCGATCAGTACACGTTGTTGTGGGCGTCCTGGTTCGTGCGCACCGTGTTGCTCAGATGCTCCTGGAACGCCGAGCCGTTGCCGAAGTAGCTGGTCACGTCCTGCATCTGCTGGTTCGACTGGTTGATCGTCGTGGTCTTGTCGAACGACAGGCTCACGGGCGTGAAGATCGACGTACGCGGTGCGAACAGCGAGAGGCCGCCGCGGATGCCTTGCAGCGACTTGGCGTCGAGGGTTTCGGTCGAGGACAGGTCCTTGATGGTCAGCTTGGTCATGATGTGCTCCTGAGAAGGAAAGTGGCTTTGGGTGATGAGCATCGGGTTGGTGTCGCGCTCGGTCCAGATATCGCAGGGAGCGTGCCAGCTCGCGTGGAAATCGTGATTTCGTTGTGGGACAAGGGCTGGCGGGCGATGGGGGTATGGCGCCGTGCTGTCAGGTGTTGGCTTTCCGGAGACAGTCGACCCGCCCCCTGTCGCCCCTCGTCCAACACCTTGATCTCCCGCCACGAAAAAACGGCGCACATCGCTGTGCGCCGTGCCGGAGACGGGCGGACCGCCCCGCCCATGCTGCTCCGGGGTCATCTGACGTAGATCGTGATCTTCTTCGAATAGACCGGGGGATTGGTCGGGATGTGCTTCTCGTCGCCCATCAGCAGTTGCAGCGTGTGCTTGCCCGGCGGCAGCTCGATGGTGGTTTCGGTTTCGCCGGCGCCGAAGTGCAGGTGGTTGCGGTCGTTCGGAATCTCCTTGTCCAGCGGCGGCAGGTCCACGTCGATCAGCAGGTGGTGGTGGCCGGTGTTCGGAAACTTGACGTCCTTGGGCGCCACACCCATGTTGCGCAGCCCGAACCAGACCTTGATCGGCTTGCCCGCCGGCATGGTCTGGTTGTTGTTGGGATAGCCGATATAGAGATAGGCGTTGCGCGGCGCGGGCGTGGGCCCCGCCCCCGTGCTGGCGGCGGCCGGGGCCGGGCCATGGCCCGCGTGCCCGGCGGGCGCCGAGGCGTCGGCGGCCAGTGCGGCGCCGGCCCACAGCAACGCCGCCACGCCCCCAGTCAGCATAGGTCCGATGATTTTCATGGCGCTCTCCGCGAAGGACCGTGTGCGCTAGCGCACGGTGATCGTGATCTTCTTCGAGTAAATCGGCGGATCGAACGGGACATGCTTGCTGTCGCCCAGCAGCAACTGCAGCGTGTGCTTGCCCGGCGGCAGTTCGATGCGCGCGTCGGTCTCGCCGGCGCCGAAGTGCAGGTGATTGCGGTCGTTCGGGATTTCCTTGTCCAGCGGCGGCAGTTCCACGTCGATCAATAAGTGGTGGTGCCCGCAGTTGGGCCGCTCGATGCCCTTGGGGCACACGCCCATGCCTTTAAGACCCATGCGCACCCAGAGTTTGCCGCCGTCGATCACGGTACCGTCGCCCGGCCAGATGATGTAGGTCTCGGCATTCTTGGGCGCCGGCGTCAGCGGAATGGCCAGGGCCGGCCATGTGGCCAGCAGCGCAGCCGCAAGCACGCGGCGCAGGGATCGTCTGGGCATGGCGGCTCCTCCCGGGAGAACTGTCCGCGGCACACCCGGGGGCTGCGCGGAAGCGGTTTCTTGATCGATCTTTCCGATGCGCTCTACGATGTGTTCTCAGCGTAGTGCGGCAGGCTGCAAAAAGCGAACTTTCGCCGTACAGACGCTGTGCTATCTTGAAACGACAGGCACCACGTCACGACAACTCCACACCGCGTGCCGCTTGGTTTTCAGGGGGGCTGAATATGTGGCGCAAAGCACTGGCCGTGTCATTGCCGGCAATCGTCGGCGTGCTCGGCGTCCTGCAGGTCGAACCCGGCGCGCTGGGGCGGGCGGGCGATTTCCTCGTAGCCCCGGCCGTCGCAGGCATCCTGCCCAAGAACAGCGACGAGCAGTACGAACTCTCGTTCTGGGATTCGATCAAGAACAGCACCCACGCGGGCGACTACGAGGCCTACCTGAAGCAGTACCCGAACGGCAAGTTCGCAACGCTGGCGAAGTCCCGGCTGGAGCGCCTGCGCGCGTCGGCACCGGCCGCCACGCCAGCCACGCCGCCGGCCAAGGCCGAAGCGAAACCCGAAGCCAGGCCGGAGCCGAAGCCCGCCCCGCCGGCGGCGCGCACGGCGCCGCCCTCCCCCACCCCGCCCGCTGCCAGCAACCAGCCACGCTCGCGCGCCGGCGGCGCGATCTCGCAAGGCACGGTCACGATGGCCAACGAGGGCAAGGAGACGCCGCCCGCCACGGCGCCCCGCTCTGCCGAGGCCAGTGGCGGCGAGAGCCGCGACTGCCCGCAATGTCCGGTGATGGTCACGGTCAAGCCGGGCTCCTTCACGATGGGCAGCAGCACCAGCGACCCCGCCGAGCGCCCGCCGCATCACGTCGTGGTGAACAAGCCGTTCGCCATCGGCAAGTTCGAGGTCACCGTGGAGCAGTGGAATGCCTGCGCCGATGCCAACGCCTGCCCGCGCGTGGCCACCAACAATGCCGAGGCGAAGAACGTACCCGTGCGCGACATCAGCTGGGACGACGCCCAGCAGTACGTGGCGTGGCTGTCGAAGACCACCGGCAAGCCCTACCGCCTGCCGACCGAGGCCGAATGGGAATACGCCGCGCGCGGCGGCACCAGTTCGGCGTTCTGGTGGGGCGACAAGATGAGCAAGGGCAACGCCAACTGCAAGGAGTGCGGCGACCCGTGGAGCGAGGCCGCGCCAGCCAGCGTCGGCTCGTTCGCCGCCAACCCGTTCGGGCTGCACGACATGAACGGCAGCGTCTGGGAATGGGTGGCCGACTGCTGGCACAGCACGTACAAGGGGGCCCCGGTGGACGGCCGCGCCTGGGAGGAGCCCGCCTGCACGTCGCGCGTGATCCGGGGCGGCTCGTGGCGCGAGGGGGCAAGCTACATGGTGTCGTCCACGCGCTTCAAGTACAGCACCAGCGTGCGGCAGTCGCAGAATGGCTTCCGGGTGGCACGCGACGCCAACTGAACCCGCCCGGCCCCTCTATCCCCGCCCGCCTATTTCGCCCGCGTGGCGATCTGCACGACATCGGCGCTGACCTGGTCGCGGCCGTGCTTGCCCGCCATCTGCGCGAGCGGCTTTTCCAGCGCGCGCAGGTACTCCTGGCGCGTTTCCACCTCGGGCCGGCGCCCCTTGAACAGCGGTTCGGGCGTGGTCAGCAGCACCACGAGTTCGGTGCCGAACGGCTTTGAAATGACCCAGTCGCCGCTGTCGCCGATGGTGGCGCTGTAGCTGGCCGGCGCCTGGTGGCCCTGCACGCGCGCACTGGGCACCAGATGTGCCACCTTGCCGTCGGCGCTGAAGTAATCCACATAGACATAGGTCTCATGCGCCGGCGTGTGGAGATCGAGCACGAGCGGCGTGCCCTCGGTCAGTTGCGTCCCGCCGCGCGTGCGCAGCACGGCGCCCCCGCCCCGCTCGCCCTTCTCCCCGGCCGGCCCCGGCTTGCGGTTGCCTGACCAGTACGGTGCGATCAGCCGCACCATGTCGCACTTGTCGTTGGTCAGCGGCTGCGCGTCGAGCTTCAGTGTCTTCACGCCGCCGAGCTTGCCGAGCTTGTCGCGCAGCGCGCCAATGGCCGATTCCGCCACATAGCCATCCACCTGCAGCACATTGCCCTTGATGTCGGCATTGAGCAGCGCACAGGGCGTGGCCGCCAGCACCGCCGCCACCGCCTCGGGCTTGAGCGGCACGGCCGTGGGCGCCTTGGGCGCCTCCTGCTCGGCCCTCACCGGCGGTGCCGCAGGCTGCGGCGCGGCGGGCGCGCTGGCCACGGACGGCGAGCGCCCGGGTTCGTCGGGCACCTTGCCGCGCCACAGGTAATAGCCCACGCCCGTGGCAATCGCCACCCCCGCCACGGCCGCGCCCACCAGCAGCGGCGCCAGCGTGCCGCTCCCCTGTTTCGGCTGGCCGCCGAGCCCGGCCAGGAACCGCGTGACCGTGGGCGTACGCGTGGCACGATCGAGCGACAGCGCCTGGCGCAGCGCCTTCCACTGGGTGCGCGACAGCGTGCGCGGCCGCGTTGGCTTGACGTTGCGGGCACGCGCCTCGGTGGCGGACACGCGGTCGTAGGGATGCTTGCCGGTCAGCAGTTCGTAGCTCACGCAGGCCAGCGCGTAGATATCGTCGCGCGGATCGGGCTCGCGGTGCTCGAACATCTCCGGGCTGGCGTAGGCCGGCGTCATGCCGCCGAGCGAGCCGGGATCGAACACGGTCTGGTCGGCATCGTCGGCCGGTTGCTGGAAGCCGCGCGCGATGCCGAAATCGATCACCTTGACCTCGCCACGGTCGGTCAGGAACACGTTGGCCGGCTTGAAATCGCAATGGACGAAGCCGCGCTCGTGGGCGTAGGCGAGCGCGCTGCCCATCCCGACGATGATTGGCATCGCCTTCACATAAGGCAGCCCGGTGAACTCGGGCGCGCGCAGCACGCGGTTCAGCGACTTGCCCTGCAGGTATTCCATCGTCAGGAAGACCGTGGGGCCGTCGCGGTCGAAATCGTAGACGGTGACGATGTTCCGGTGCGCCAGCTGCTGCGCCTTGCGCGCCTCGCGCTGCAGCGCGATCAGTGATTTCGGATGGCCGCTGAACTGCAGGTTCAGCACCTTGATGGCGATATACGGCTTGCGGTCCGAGGCTTCGAGCTTGCGCAGGTCGAGCGCCTTGTAGACCGTGCCCATGCCGCCCACGCCCAGGCATTCCTCCAGCACGAAGCGCCCGTTGAGCGTATCGCCCACGCCCTTGGTGGGCCCCGACGGCACATGGCCGCCCGTGAAATGGCCGCTCTGGCTGCCGGTATTGCTGCCGGTCTGGTAGAACGGCTGGCCCTGCGCCGGGGCGCTGCGATCGGACGGTTCGGGATCGATACGGGTTTCCTCGCCGGCGCTGGCGGCAGCGATGCCGTGGGCGTCCCCAACCGGATCGAACTGCGTGGCCGCGTGCGAGTCGATGCGATGCATGACCTCGGCGTAGACCGCCGGCGGCAGCGGAAACCGCGTGTGCTCCTCAGTGAGCACGCGGGCAAACTGCGTGGAGTCGGTCTGATCGTCCTTGAGGGCCAGATCCACCGATGCGAGGAAATCGTCGCGCGAGAGGTTGCCGCGCTGAAAATTCCTGATGAGTTCGGTCAGGCTGGGCATCCGATGCATCCCGACGAGTGGTTGCCGACTGGTTGCCGACAGTTGCGTGATGCCGCGAATCGGTCGCATCACGACACATTGCCTTCGATGGATACTAGTGCGCACTCCGGCCATCCGCAATGCCGCACTGATGCGCGCGCCCCACAGCCGTCGCCTGCGGCCCAACACCCAACACCATTCTGTTGGCGCAGGCCCGCCACCCGGGGCCTGGCGCGCCCCGCCCGCGCCCCGGCGCAGTCCCCGCCCACCACCCGCCAGCCCTTGTGCGGCAAGGCTTTCGCAGATTTTTTCGCGGCCGTGGCACGCGCTGGCACGCTCCCTGCGATATCTGGTCCGAGCGCGACACCAACCCGATGCTCATCACACCGAAAGCCTTACCTTCCTATCTGGAGACTGTCATGACCACGCTGACCATCAAGGACCTGTCCTCGACCGAAACCCTCGACGCCAAGTCGCTGCAAGCCGTACGCGGCGGCCTCGGCTTCGCCCCCTACACCAGCGTCTACGCCCCGTTCAAGCTGTCCTTCGACAAGACCACGACGATCAACCAGTCGAACCAGCAGATGCAGGACGTGACGAGCTACTTCGGCAACGGCTCGGCCTTCCAGGCCAACATGCACAACAACGTCACGACGAACCAGCACGCCCAGAACAACGTGTACGGCGCCGTCTGATCCGGCCGCACCTTTCATCGTACTTTCGCCATATCCGCACACACGCACCAAGTATTGGAGACTGCCATGAGCACCCTGACCATCCTCGACCTGTCCAGCACCGCCACCCTCGACGCCCACGGCATGAAGTCCGTGCGCGGCGGCCTCGGCCTGATCGCCCCGTGGACCAGCGTCTACGCCCCGGTGAAGCTGTCGTTCGATTCGAGCCTGAAGATCGACCAGCAGAACCAGCAGATGCAGAGCGTGAACAACGCCTTCGCCAACGGCTCGGCCTTCCAGGAACACATGCGCAACACGGTGGACACGAACCAGTCGGCCACCAACAACGTCTGGCGCTAAGGCCCCGCCGGCCCCGCCGCCCCACCCATCGCCCCGGCGCGGGGGCACCCGCCCGCGCGCCACCGCAACCGCATTCCAAGGAGTTCGCCATGTCCTCGATCATCGTCCGCGACCTTGCCGCCAGCAAGGACCTCGACCGCCAGTCGCTGTGCGCCATCCGCGGCGGCAACAGCTGGCTCAGCAAGGCCGCCAACATGGGCCCGCTGGCCAACGTCAACATCAACATCAACCAGAACGTGCAGCAACTGCAGGAAGTGAACGTGGCCGCGTTCAACAACAACAAGATTGTCGGCGTGGACCTCGGCAACATCGCGCTGAACGTGAAGCCCTCGCAATGGGGCGGCAACTGGGCGGCGGTCTGAAGCCGCCCGCTGGCCGCGGCGACGCCTGCCTCGTGCCGGCGCCGCCGCGGCCAGCGCACTTGCCTATACTGAATCGGGCCCGCGCCTGCCCCGGCGCCGCCCGACCGGCGCCACGCCGGCCGGCCGTACAAAGGCCCGCACGCTGGAGAACGCCATGGCAGTCATCGTCATCAAGGATTTGTCGGAGAACATGGACCTCGACCGCGAGGCCATGACCGCCATCATCGGCGGAGCCCGGCTGGCCGGCAGCTATCGCTGGCAATCGCACCGGCGGCCGTCGCTGACGCGGTTGATCCAGTACCCGCAGGGTTTCCCCGGCACGCCGCAGGATGCAGGGGAGGAACGGGAGACCGGAACGCCGCACAGGTAGTACCGCGCGAGACGTTCCGGCCACATAAAAGAAAAGCCCGCCAAGTCATTGGCGGGCTTTGGTTGCGGACGGGCCCGGACCTCCTGGGTCTGCGTCACCGGCG
Source organism: Cupriavidus agavae (assembly GCF_004217045.1). GTDB lineage: Bacteria > Pseudomonadota > Gammaproteobacteria > Burkholderiales > Burkholderiaceae > Cupriavidus > Cupriavidus agavae. The sequence goes on along the minus strand of NZ_SGXM01000001.1, from coordinate 550,070 downwards.
ACTCCGGTCATTCCTGTGCCAGGCATGTTTCCCATGGATTCCGCCCATGACGCGGACGACCATCCGGACCACCCGGACAGTCGGAGGAAACGTGGCTGTGGCATCAATGACCGCAATGCCGGCGCCGAGCAGCAAGCAAACCTTGCCGTAGGCAGGATCAGCGGGACGTGTATCCGTCCGCCCCATACGGGCAGTACTGCCCGCGACTGCAGTATAGGCAGCGCGCCCCCACATGCAAGCGACGCCGGCGCCTCCCGGCTCTCGCACCGGCGTTTCGTACTTACGTTTGCTTACGGTTGGGCCGTTTCGCGGTGCAACAAAAAAATCAACGTTCTGCTATACTCCGCGCCGTGAGTTTCGCACTGTGAGTTCCGCACCGCGCCCGGCAACAGCCCATGGCGTATCCGCTGCCCTCCCAAGATCTGCTCCCTGCCTCTGTCATCACACGAAGTTCAGACAGGTGCCTGGCCAGAATCGCACCGCTCACCTGACGTCGCCTCGTCTCCGATCCTGATGAACAGCCTGTAGTCCATTGCGCTGTTTGCCTGCCAGGGATAATCGGCCGGTTATGAAAATAAACCAGCCGCCCGCCCTGCCTGCCGCCGTGTTGCCAGCTGAGTCTGTCGAACGGCCTACCGATTGGCGCCGAAGCCTTTTTTAAGACTTTGCACTTGCGCCCACCCCTTCGCGCACACTGCCCCGGGGTGCCATGCATATTTATACGTACGACATGACCCAGCACGAAGATTTCCGTGCGGAGCAACCTTTTGCCTCCGCCACCGACGCATCCGCCACGCCCGCCGCTGCCGTGAGCCCGCTCGACAAGCTCGACGCCCTGCTCAACGCCGATGCCGCGCCGGTCGCCGCTGATGCTGCCGCCGCCGCGCCCGCCACGGCCAGCGGCTTCGCCAAGCTCGGCCTCGACGCCGCCATCCTGCGCGCCCTGGCCGAAGCGGGCTACAACGACCCGACGCCCGTCCAGGCGCAGGCCATTCCGGCCTTCCTGGCTGGCAAGGACCTGCTGGTTTCGAGCCAGACCGGTTCGGGCAAGACCGCCGCGTTCATGCTGCCCGCCATCCAGCGCATCAGCGAGAAGCCGGCCACGAACCGTCCGACCGAACCCGCCAAGCGCATGAAGGGCAAGCGCCCCCGCCCGGCCGCAGCCCAGCCGTCGCTGCTGGTGCTGACGCCGACGCGCGAACTGGCCCTGCAGGTGACCGAGGCCGCCGCCAAGTACGGCCGCCACCTGCGCCGCATCGTGTGCGCCAGCATCCTGGGCGGCATGCCCTACCCGAAGCAGCTGGCCATGCTCTCGCGCATGCCGGACATCCTCGTGGCCACGCCGGGCCGCCTGCTCGACCATATCGACGCCGGCCGCATCGACCTGTCCGCGCTGGACATGCTGGTGTTCGACGAAGCCGACCGCATGCTGGACATGGGCTTTGCCGATGACATCGACGCCATCGTGGCCGCCACGCCGGCCTCGCGCCAGACGCTGATGTTCTCGGCCACGCTGGACGCCCGCATCGCCCAACTGGCTTCGCGCCAGCTGAAGGACCCGCAGCGCATCGAAATCGCCGCCGCGCGTGCCGACCAGAGCCACATCGAGCAGCGCCTGCACTTCACCGACGACATGTCGCACAAGGAGCGCCTGCTCGACCACCTGCTGCGCGACGCGTCGCTGAAGCAGGCCATCGTGTTCACGGCCACCAAGCGCGATGCCGATTCGCTGGCCGAGCGCCTGTCGGACACCGGCTTCTCCGCTGGCGCCCTGCACGGCGACATGACGCAAGGCGCGCGTAACCGCACGCTGACCGCGCTGCGCCGCGGCAACCTGCGCGTGCTGGTGGCCACCGACGTGGCCGCCCGCGGCATCGACGTGCCCGACATCACCCACGTGGTGAACTTCGACCTGCCCAAGCAGGCCGAGGACTACGTGCACCGTATCGGCCGTACCGGCCGTGCCGGCCGTTCGGGTGTGGCGATCAACCTCGTGAACCACAACGACATGTTCCAGTGGAAGCGCATCGAGCGCTTCACGAACAACCGCGTGGACGCCTCGGTGATCGAAGGCCACGAACCGCGCCGTTCGCCCAAGCCGCGTTCGAGCTTCGGCGGCAAGCCGGGCGGCCGTGATGGCTTCCGTGGCAACAGCGGCGGCGGCTACCGTGGCAACAACGGCGGCAACGGCGGTGGTTACCGTGGCAGCCGCGAAGGCGGCGGCGAGCGCAGCTTTGGCGACCGCAACTTCGGCGAGCGCAAGTTCGGCGGCGAGAACCGTGGCTTTGGTGACCGTGGCGAGCAACGTGGCTTCGGCGGCGGCGAAAGCCGTGGCTTTGGCGACCGTGGCGAGAACCGTGGTTTCGGCGACCGTGGCAACACCGGCTATCGCGGCCAGGGCCAGGGTCAGGGCCAGGGCCAGCAACGCGGCTTCGGCGGCGGCGAGCGCAGCTTCGGCGGTGAGCGCAGCTTCGGTGGCGGCGAGCGCAGCTTCAACCGCGAAGGCGGTGGCCAGCGCGACGGCAACCGTGGTTTCGGCGGCGAACAGCGTAGCTTCGGCGACCGCAAGTTCGGCGACCGTGGCGGCGATCGCGGCGGCTTTGGCGGCCAGCGCAACGGCAACAGCCGCTCGCGTTACGAGCGTTGATTCTCAGGAATGAGAAATGAAAAAGGCACCCGCAAGGGTGCCTTTTTTGTTGGCCGGCTTTCGACTTCTCTTTCATTGTCTCCCGAGCAGGCAAATCGCTCAGACCGCGCAGCTCCGGAACCCCACGAACGACACATCGTCTTCCGGCAACAGCGCCGTGCGAGCGCGGACGTGCCGCAGCCGTGCCGGGCTGGCGAACGAGACCCCGCGCACCGCCTGGTGCGTGCCGAAGCGGCCGATGATCTCGCCATCGGTCGGCTCGGCCACAAACCCGAGATAGGGCTCGTACGGCGTGGCGGTCCACTCGCGCAACGTGCCCCATTGCAGCCCGCGATTCTGCGTGGCCGCCAGTTCCCACTCCACCTCGTAAGGCAGCCGGCGGCCCGCCCAGACGCACCACGCCTGCGCCTCGAACAGCGAGACATGGCGTACCGGCTCGTCGGGGTTCAGCGTGCGTTCGGTGCCGAAGCGCGACGCCACCCAACTGCGGCTGACCGCGTGGCGCGACCAGTAGCGCGGGGCCGAGCGTTCCTGCGTCATCAGCCACTGGCGGCCGGCGGCCGACCAATAGGAGGGGTGCTCGTAGCCGCGATCCTCCACGAAATCGAGGAACTGCGCGTTGGTGACCAGCGCGGCATCCATCTCGAAGGCTGGCACATAGATCTTCTGCGCCGGCCGTTCGTCGGGCCAGGCAAACCCATCGGCTTCGGCCCAGCCCTGCGTGAAGTTGCCGCCCGGAAAATGCAGCGTGCCGCCCGCCGACAGCGTCGCGGCCGGCCCCACGGCGGCCGGGTCGGCTGGCGCCAGGCCCAGCGCCTGCAGCAGCGCGGCGACCGTCTCGCCCTGCACATCCTCGTGATGGAGCGCGCGGCGGAACGGGTACAGCGTGGTGTCCTCGTCATCGGGCAGCAGCGCAATGCGCCGCAGCAGGCCGTCGAGCACCTGCGTGGCGTACTGCTTCACGCGCGTGATATCGGGCAGGGCGATTTCCCAGCGCTCGTCGGGCCCGATCCGCTCGGGATCGAACCACTCGTCCGCGCCGTCCAGCAGCGAGGGCTCGCTGGCCACCGGCAGCCGGATGCCGCCCTGCTCCAGGTGCCGCACGCCCCGCAGGCACCACCACTCGGCATGCCAGGCAATATGGCCCAGCGTCCACAGCGGCGGGTTGCAATCGTACTGGCGCGGCACGTCCCAGCCCTTGCGGGTCTGGCCGAACGCACCAAGCCAGGCCAGCGTGCGGTTGCGCGATTCCACCAGCGCCTGCGCCAATCCTTCACGCGGCAGCCGGCGCGCGTCGGGCCATTGCGCATTGCCGCCGGTGAAATGGAGATCGGGAAGCATGGAGAAGCCGCTCATCGCAGTGTCCGGGTCAGGGGTGGAACAAGCGCCGGCCGGGGCCGGCTGCGCGCATTATGACACCCCACGCGCCCGGCTTCCCAAGCGGTGGCCCTTCTCCCTGCTGACGGCGCGGCTTCCCTGCTGGCGTCAGCCGCGGGCGTGGAATACCGCGAACCAGCCCTGCGGATCGGTCCAGCTGACCGGATCGGAAAATCCGGCCGCCTCCAGCAGGATCGCAAAATCCTCGGGCCGGTACTTGTGGGAATCCTCGGTATGGATGTGCTCGCCGGCCGCGAAACGGCGCTCGCCCTCTGGCCAGCGCACGGTCACGTCGCGCACCGCCTCCAGGTGCATCTGGATGCGCGACGCCTGTGTGTCGAACGACGCCGCGTGCTTCCAGTCGTCAAGCGCGAAATCGCTGCCGACGATCCGGTTCACGTTGCGCAGCACGTTCCGGTTGAACGCGGCGGTCACGCCCAGCGCGTCGTCGTACGCCGCTTCGAGCGTCCCGGCGTCCTTGAACAGGTCCACGCCGATCAGCACCCCGTCGCCAGGACCGGCCGCCGCGCGCAGCCGTTGCAGCAGCGCCAGCGCATCGATCGGCTTGAAATTGCCGATGCTCGACCCCGGATAGAAGAACAGCCGCCGCCCGCGCCGCACGCTCGCCGGCAGGTCCAGCGGGCCGCACAGGTCGGCGCCCAGGCCCATCATGGGAATCTGGGGGTGCTGCTGCTGCAGGCCCGCCAGCGTGCCGCGCAGGAATTCCACCGAGATATCGACGGCCACGTACTGCGCGGGCTGCAGGCTCGGAAACAGCCGGGCGGCCTTCTCGCAATTGCCGGCGCCGAGGTCGATCAGCACGCAGCCGCTGCCCGCGCGCGCGGCAATGGCCGGCGCGGCGCTCGCAAAGATCGAGGCTTCGGTGCGGGTGGGGTAGTACTCGGGCAGGTCGGTGATGGCCTCGAACAGCCGCGACCCGAGCACGTCATAGAAGAACTTCGGACTGATATGGGCCTGCGGCGCCGCCAGGCCCGCGACGATCTCGGCGCGCAGCGCGCCGCTGTCCTCGTGGTACTGCTGCACGAACTCCGGCTGCGGAGCGGCGCCGGGACGCGCATGGCCGTTGCCTACCGCAATGCGCGGCTCGGGCGCAAGCGATGGGGCGGTGTGGTGGTTGTGATTGGCGTTATTGCTATGGGAATGGGGGCGGTGGCTGGACTGGCTGGGTGTCGTAACGGCCGGCATGACTTGTCCTTGTTGTCGATGGGCACTACGGTTCATCCCTCTGCAAAGACCACCGGCGCTCCGGGCCGATGGCTGATCCCGGGATGCGCGCCTGTCCGGTCCGGCGCACATCGGCCTCGATCAATCTTCATAGGATAGGTGCATAAGCTTATACACGCCCAGTGCGTTGCATCACTTTACAAAGTCAGAAATGTCCGACAAACGGGCGACGGACGACCGGCAGACGGCTCCCATGTCTCGTCCTGAATACATACAAACCCCACCCCGGCAGTGCAACATTTTTCCTCGCAGTTCCCTTATAATCGCGTCCAACGTGTTCGACGGAGATTCTGCCGGGCACGAATCCCTTCCAGAAGGGAAGTTAAAGGGGAGTAGCTTGGGGGCATGTCTGCCCTTAGCACAATCGTCATTCCGAGACCTTCAAACCGTCTCCGGTTGTGCTGACCCTGGTGCGCATTCCGCGCCAGTCAGTCGAGCAAGACCTTTGCACACCTGGTTTCTACGGTTTGCAAAGGCGGCCCCATCGGACTTCCTGCGCTCGCCCAGATCCCGGATGTGAAACAAAAAGACCTTGCTGGCCGCCTGGCCCGCAGCTGTTTCGCACTTTGAGGAGCGTTCATGGAGTGGTTCACCGATCTGTTCACGATGCAATTCCTGACAGCCCTGCTGTCGATCGTCGTCATCGACCTGGTCCTTGCCGGCGACAATGCCATCGTGATCGCCCTGGCGGCACGTAACCTGCCGCCCCACCTGCAGAAAAAAGCCATCGTCTGGGGCACCATCGGTGCCGTGGTCGTCCGTTCGGCGATGACCATTGGCGTGGTCTGGCTGCTCAAGATCCCCGGCCTGCTGCTGGTCGGTGGCCTGGCGCTGGTCTGGATCGCCTACAAGCTGCTGGCCGCCGAGGACGATGGCGAAGGCCACGGCTCGGGCGCCAACACGCTGGTCGGCGCGATGAAGACGATCATCATCGCCGACGCCGTGATGGGCGTGGACAACGTGCTGGCCGTGGCCGGCGCGGCCCATGGCAGCTTCCTGCTGGTGGTGCTGGGCCTGCTGATCAGCATCCCGATCGTGGTCTGGGGTTCGAGCCTGGTGCTCAAGCTGATGGCCCGCTTCCCGGCCGTGATCTTCATCGGCGCCGGCGTGCTGGCCTTCACGGCAGTCAAGATGATCGTGCACGAGCCGGTCACGAAGGAATTCTTCGAGAGCCAGCCCGTCGTGTACTGGGGCCTCTATGTCGTGATCATCGGCGGCGTGCTCGGCGCCGGCTGGCTGACGCAGAAGCGCCGCGACGCACGCGGCGCCGGCGAGAAGCCGGTGGAAAGCCACTGATCCGGCTGACCTGACGTGACACTGGCCGCCTTCGGGCGGCCAGTGTCGTTAACGCGCTAGAATCCCCGCTTGGCGGCACGCCCGCCGACATCACTTTCCACCCCACCCGCCGATGAAACAGTACCTCGACTTCATGCGCCATGTGTACGAGCATGGCACCGAAAAGTCCGACCGCACCGGCACCGGCACGCGCTCGGTGTTCGGCTACCAGATGCGCTTCGACCTCGCCGAAGGCTTCCCGGTAGTCACCACCAAGAAGCTGCACCTGAAGTCGATCATCCACGAGCTGCTGTGGTTCCTGCAGGGTTCCACCAACATCCAGTACCTCAAGGACAACGGCGTCACGATCTGGGACGAATGGGCCGATGCCAACGGCAACCTGGGCCCGGTCTATGGCTACCAGTGGCGCGCCTGGCCCACGCCGGACGGCCGCCACATCGACCAGATCACGGAAGTCGTGCAGCAGATCAGGAACAACCCCGATTCGCGCCGGCTGATCGTCTCGGCCTGGAACGTGGGCGAGATCCCGCAGATGAAGCTGCCGCCCTGCCACGCGTTCTTCCAGTTCTATGTGGCGGATGGCAAGCTCAGTTGCCAGCTGTACCAGCGCAGCGCCGACATCTTCCTCGGCGTGCCGTTCAACATCGCCAGCTATGCGCTGCTGACGCACATGATTGCCCAGCAATGCGGCCTCGACGTGGGCGATTTCGTCTGGACCGGCGGCGATTGCCATATCTACAGCAACCACTTCGAGCAGGTGCGGACCCAGTTGTCGCGCGAGCCGATGAAGTTGCCTGTACTGCACATCAAGCGCAAGCCTGACAGCATCTTCGACTACCAGTACGACGATTTCGAACTGGTCGGCTACGAGTCGCACCCCGCGATCAAGGCGCCGGTGGCCGTATGACGTTGCTGACCCTGATCGTCGCGCGCGCGCGCAACGGCGTGATCGGCCGCGACAACACGCTGCCGTGGCGACTGCCCGAGGACCTGCAGCATTTCAAGCGCACCACGCTGGGCGCGCCGATCATCATGGGCCGCAAGACCTGGGATTCGATCGGCCGCCCGCTGCCGGGGCGCCGCAATATCGTGGTCAGCCGCAACCGGGACCTGAAGCTCGACGGCGCCGAGGTGGTGGGCTCGCTCGAAGACGCGCAGCGGCTGTGCGTGGGCGTGGACCAGGTCTTCCTGATCGGCGGGGCGCAGTTGTACGCGGAGGCGCTGCCCTCGGCGGACCGGCTGATCGTGACCGAAATCGACGCCGATGTGGCGGGTGATGCATTTTTTCCCGCCGTGGACCGCTCGACATGGCAGGAAAAGGCCCGGGAGACGCATCGCTCGGAGGCCAACGGCTTCGACTATGCGTTCGTGACCTATGAGAGGCCACCCTCAGGCGAGGAGTAGGGCCAGCAAAAAGGCGCCCCGCGGGGCGCCTTTCTCATCGGGGGGCCGATCGGCTCAATTCCCGGCGATCGTCATCTGTTCGATCAGGATCGAACCCGTCTCCTTGGTGCCGCGCACCAGCGCATCGGAGCCGATGCCGACAATCTGCCTGAACATCTCGACCATGTTCCCGGCAATCGTGATTTCCTCCACCGGATACTGGATCACGCCGTTCTCGACCCAGTAGCCCGACGCGCCGCGCGAATAGTCGCCGGTCACGTAGTTCACGCCCTGCCCCATCAGTTCGGTCACCAGCAGCCCGGTGCCCATCTTGCGCAGCATGCCCGCGAAGTTGTCGCCCGCCTCGGTCAGCGTGCTGGTCAGCGTGAGGTTGTGCGAGCCGCCGGCGTTGCCAGTGGTCTGCATGCCGAGCTTGCGCGCCGAGTAGGTCGACAGGAAGTAGCCCTCCACCACGCCGTCGCGCACCACGTCGCGCTCGCGCGTGCGCACGCCTTCCTCGTCGAACGGCGCGCTGCCCATGGCGCCCGGCACATGCGGCTGTTCGTGGATCTGGATATGCGAGCCGAACACCTGCTTGCCGAGCGAGTCGTGCAGGAACGTGGACTTGCGGTACAGCGCCCCGCCCGACACGGCCTGCACGAAGGCACCCAGCAGTCCGGCCGCCAGCGGCGCCTCGAACAGCACCGGGCACTTGCGCGTGGTCAACTTGCGGGCGTTCAGGCGGGCCAGCGCGCGCTCGGCGGCGTAGCGGCCAATCGCCTCGGGCTCGGCCAGGGCGCCGGGGGCGCGCTTGGACGAGTACCAGTCGTCGCGCTGCATGCCGCTGCCGGAGCCGGCAATCGGCGCGGCCGAGACGAAATGGCGCGAATACGGGTAGCCGCCCACGAAGCCGCGCGACGTGGCGAGCACGAACTGCGAGTGCTGGGCGGAGACACTGGCGCCGTCGCTGTTGCGGATCTTCGGCGACACGGCGAACGATGCGGCCTCGGCCCGGCGGGCAATGTCGATGGCGCCGGCGGCGTCGATCGTCCACGGGTGGAACAGGTCCATGTCCTGCGGATTGCGTTCGAGCAGTTCTTCCTCGGCCAGCCCCGCGCAGTCATCCTCGGCGGTGAAGCGGGCGATGTTGTAGGCCGCCTCGGCGGTGGCCCGCAGCGCGGCCGGCGAGAAATCGGAGGTGCTGGCATTGCCCCGGCGCTGGCCGATCATGACGGTCACGCCCACCACCTTGTCGCGGTTCTGCTCGATGGTTTCCACCTCGCCCTTGCGCACCGTGACCGACAGGCCGCTGCCTTCGGAGATCTCGGTGGCGGCGTCGGTGGCGCCCAGCTCGCGTGCCACGCGCAGCACATCGGCCGCCATGGCCTTCAGCTCGTCCTGGGTGTAGGTGAAATGCGCGGTCTGTTCGGCAGTCTGGCTCATATGGGCGGGCGTGATCAAAAGTCCAAACGGGAATCATAGCAAGATAAAATGCCGCCCATGACGCGAAATACCCGTAACAACTCCCAGGGCCGGTTCCCGGGCGCCTTTGCCCCGGAGCCGGACGACGACCAGCCGGTCAGCAAATCCCAGCGCAAGCGCGATTCCACCGCGCTGCAGAAGCTGGGCGTCGAGCTGGAGGCGCTGCCCAAGGACCGCCTGGCGCGCGTGCCGATGCCCGAGGCGCTGTCCGACGCCATCTATGCCGCCCGCAAGATCACCAACCACGAAGGCAAGCGCCGCCAGATGCAGTTCGTCGGCAAGGTCATGCGCGGGCTGGACGAGGACGAAGTGGCGGCGATCCAGTCGGCACTCGAAGGCTTCAAGGGCACCAGCAAGGCCGAAACCGCCAGGCTGCACCTGATCGAGCGCTGGCGCGAACTGCTGCTGGCCGACGATGCCGCGCTGACGAAATTCCTCGGCGAACACCCGAGCGTGGACGTACAGGCGGTGCGCAACATCATCCGCAACGCCCGCAAGGAAAAGGAACTGGGCAAGCCGCCCAAGTACTACCGCGAGCTGTTCCAGGCCATCAAGACGGCGCTGGACGGCGGCAAGGGCGAGCAGGACGACGGCACCCCCGACACCGAAGAGGACGACGAAGCATGACTTCCCCCGCCACGGCACCGGTTGCCCGCAGCCATCCCGACGAGATCGTGATCGGCCTGGTCTCGATCTCTGACCGCGCCTCGGCCGGCACCTATCAGGACGAGGGCATTCCGGCCCTGCGCGACTGGCTCGGCAAGGCGCTGACGTCGCCGTGGCAGGTGGTCGAGCGGCTGATTCCTGACGAGCGCGCGCTGATCTCGAAGACGCTGATCGAACTGGTGGATGTGGCCGGCTGCGATCTGGTGCTGACCACGGGCGGCACCGGTCCGTCGCGCCGAGATGTGACGCCGGAAGCAACTTTGGCGGTGGGGACGAAGGAGATGCCGGGATTTGGCGAGCAGATGCGCCAGGTCAGCCTGAAGTTCGTGCCGACCGCGATCCTGTCGCGCCAGGTGGCGGTGATCCGCGAAACGCCCAGCCGGGCGGCGCTGATCGTCAACCTGCCGGGGCAGCCGAAGGCGATCCGCGAGACGCTCGAAGGATTGCGCGATGCCGACGGGAAGCCGGTGGTTCAGGGGGTGTTCGCGGCCATTCCGTACTGCATCGACCTGATTGGCGGGCCGTATATGGAGACCGACGAGAGCGTGGTGAAGGCGTTCCGGCCGAAGAGCGCGCTGCGGACCAGGCCCACGGCCTGAGCGGCAGTTACTTCAACCCCAGATACAACCCGATCGGCACGAAGACCACCGCGCCGATATTTCCCAGCAGCACGATCGACGCCACCTGGTCCGGCTCCTGCCGGTAGTGGTCGGCCACCAGGAAATTGAGCACCGCCGGCGGCAGCGCGGCAAACACGAACAGCAGCCCGCGCTGCAGTTCGGTCATCGGCACCCACCACACCAGCAGCAGCGCCACGGCAATGCCGGCCAGCGGGCACACCGCCGCGCCGAGCAACCCCATGCCCCAGTTGCGCAGGCTCACGTCCTTCATCCGCACCCCCAGCGCAAACAGCATCAGCGGCACCGTGGCATCGCCAAGCAGCTTGATCGACTCGAAAACCGGGTCAGGCAGCGTGAAATACGGCCGGGCCAGCGACAGCGCCACCCCGAGCACCGTGGCCAGCACCATCGGGTTGCGGGCAATCTGGGTCAGCGACGCGTGGCGGTTGACGATCTTCAGCCCGAGCGTGAAATGCATCAGGTTCGACGCCGCGAACAGCGCCACGGCCGGCGCCAGCCCGACCGGGCCGAACGCGAAGACCGACAGCGGCAGCCCCATGTTGCCGCTGTTGTTGAACATCATCGGCGGCACGAAGGTGCGCGGATCGGCCTTGGCAAGCCGCGCCACGATGTACGCAAGGATGCCCGAGCCGATCACCACGGCCACCGCGCAGGCCAGCAGCACCAGTTGGTCGGCCAGCACGAAGTCCTTGCTGATGAACGCCGATACCACAAGTAGCGGCGCGATCACATCGAGCATCGCGCGGTTGATGCCGGTCATGTCCGGATGCGCGCGCCGACCATAGATCCAGCCGATCAGGATGATCAGGATGACCGGCGTAATGATCGAGACGATGCGCGTGAACATGGCGTTGGGGGCAGGACGGAGACACGCGGGCGGCCCGCCAGGGGCCGCCCCGGGAGGGCGGAAGCCGCCGGGTCAGGCGGCGGGGGCTGCCGGAGCGTCCGCAGCCGGGGCTGCCGGGGCGTCCGGAGCCGGCAGCGAAGCGGCGGCCTCGGCCGGCGTCTTGATGAAGTGCTGGCGGTAGTAGCGCAGTTCTTCCACCGATTCGAGGATGTCGGCCAGCGCCGTGTGCAGCTGGCGCTTGTGGAAACCCTTGTGGATGGCCGGTTCCCAGCGCTTGCACAGCTCCTTGAGCGTGGAGACGTCGAGATTCCGGTAATGGAAGAACGCTTCGAGCTTCGGCATGTAGCGCGCCATGAAGCGGCGGTCCTGGCAGATCGAGTTGCCGCACATCGGCGACTTGCTGGCCGGCACCCAGCGCTTCAGGAACGCAATCAGCTCGGCCTCGGCCTGGGCCTCGGTCAGCGTGGATGCCTTGACCTTGTCGATCAGGCCCGAGCGGCCATGGGTGCCCTTGTTCCAGTTGTCCATGCCATCGAGCACGGCGTCGGGCTGGTGGATCACCAGCACCGGGCCCTCGGCCAGGATATTCAGCTCGGAGTCAGTGACCACGACCGCCACCTCGATGATCCGGTCGGTATCCGGCTGCAGGCCGGTCATCTCCATGTCGAGCCAGATCAGGTTGTTTTCACTTTTCACGGAGGCTGCGGCGGGGCTTGTCATCTTGGGGTACGGCTCGATATGGGATTCGGAAGGGATTTTCTCCGGGCGCGGCTGGCCGGGAGGCGAACAATTTATAATTCTCGCATATCTGCCCCGAATGGCGTTCGCGCACCCTGCGCGGCGCGCCATCCCTACAAGGCTTGCCGATGTTCACGTTGATCTTTCTTGCCGCCCTGGTCGTCATGGTGCTGACCAAGCTCTGGCTGGCCTCCCGCCAGATCCGCCATGTGGCCCGCCACCGCGGCGCAGTCCCCGACCGGTTTGCCGACACCATCACGCTGTCCGCCCACCAGAAGGCCGCCGACTACACGATCGCCCGCACGAAGCTGTCGATGATCGAGGTGCTGACGGGCGCCGCCGTGCTGGTGGGCTTCACGATGCTGGGCGGCCTGCACGCGCTGAACCAGTTCTGGCTCCAGGTCTTCGACGGCGGCGGCTATTTCTACGGCGTGGCGCTGGTGGCCAGCGTGGCCCTGATCGGCGGGCTGTTCGACCTGCCCTTCTCGCTCTACGGCCAGTTCGTGATCGAACAGCGCTTCGGCTTCAACAAGATGACGTTCGGGCTCTGGCTGGCCGACCTGGCCAAGATGGCCGTGGTCGCCACCGTGCTCGGCCTGCCGCTGCTGCTGGCGGTGCTGTGGCTGATGGACCAGGCCGGCACCTACTGGTGGCTCTACGCCTGGCTGCTGTGGGTGGGCTTCAGCCTGCTGCTGCAGGTGATCGTGCCGACCTTCATCGCGCCGCTGTTCAACCGCTTCGAGCCGCTGGCCGACGACAGCCTGCGCGAGCGCATCGAGGCGCTGCTGCGCAAGTGCGGCTTCGCCAGCAAGGGCCTGTTCGTGATGGATGGCAGCAAGCGCAGCGCCCACGGCAACGCCTATTTCACGGGCTTCGGCGCCGCCAAGCGCATCGTCTTCTTCGACACGCTGCTGGCGCGCCTCGACGGCGAGGAGGTAGAGGCGGTGCTGGCCCACGAACTGGGGCACTTCAAGCGCCGCCACGTGGCCAAGATGATGGCGGTCACGTTTGCGCTGTCGCTGGTGTTCCTGGCCGTGCTGGGCTGGCTGGCCACGCGCGAATGGTTCTACACCGACCTGGGCGTGCTGCCGAACTTCACCACCAGCAACGATGCGCTGGCACTGGTGTTGTTCTTCCTGGCGCTGCCGGTGTTCACGTTCATCCTCGGGCCGCTGGCCAGCCAGTCGTCGCGCAAGCACGAATTCGAGGCCGACGAGTTCGCCGCGCACCAGACCAACGCCGGCCACCTGGTTTCCGCCCTCGTGAAGCTCTACAAGGACAACGCGTCCACGCTGACGCCCGACCCCGTCTACAGCGCCTTCTACTACTCGCACCCGCCCGCGGCACAACGGATCGACCGTCTGCTGTCGTACGCATGAACCGCAGCGCACGCCACCAGAATGCCGGGAAAGGTGCCGGCAAGGGCGCGGGTGCCGCATCGGAGACCGCGCTGATCGTCGCCGCGCACGGCCGCCACTACGTGGTGGAACGTGCCGACGGCTCCCATCTGCACGCATTCCCGCGCGGCAAGAAGAGCGACGCCGCCGTGGGTGACCATGTGCGCATCGAAATGGCCGCCGCCGACCAGGGCGTGATCACGGCCATCGACGCGCGCAAGAACCTGCTGCACCGCTCCGACCAGTTCAAGTCCAAGCTGCTGGCCGCCAATATCGACCAGGTCATCATCGTGCTGGCCACGGAACCGAGTTTCTCGGAGGATTTGCTGGGCCGCGCGCTGGTGTCGGCCGAGGCACTGGAAATCCGGCCGCTGGTGATCCTGAACAAGACCGACCTGACCGGGCGGCTCGACGACGCGCGCCGCCGGCTCAAGCTCTACCAGGAGCTTGGCTACGACACGCTCGAACTGTCGGTCAACAGCCGCCCCGACGAGGCGCTGGCCGCGCTGCAGCCGCGCACGGCGGGCGTGTCGAGCATCATGATCGGGCAGTCGGGGATGGGTAAGTCGTCGATGCTGAACCTGCTGATTCCGGGCGTGGAGGCCCAGACGCGCGAGATTTCGGCCAAGCTCGATTCCGGCAAGCACACCACCACGTTCACGCGGCTCTACCACCTGCCCGAGAGCTGGGCCGTGGTGGATGGCAAGCCCGGCTACCTGATCGATTCGCCGGGTTTCCAGGAGTTCGGCCTGCACCATCTCAGCGAAGGCATGCTGGAACGCGCATTCCCGGAATTCCGGCCGCGCCTGACCGATTGCCGGTTCTACAACTGCCACCACATCAACGAACCGGGCTGCGGGGTGCTGGGGGCGATCGACGGCGGGGAGATTTCACCACGCCGGCACGAGCTCTATACGCAGTTGCTGCACGAATCGCGGCAGCAGAAGCCGTGGTGATCGACGTTCAACCCACCCAGAGCGCCAGCGAGATCATCGCCAGCAGCAGCATCCAGAGGATCACGGCACGCCAGACCAGCCCCACGGCCGATTGCAGCGTGCGGATGCCCGGGTCCATGCCGTATTCGGGCGGCACCGGTTCAGCGTCACCCATGCCCGGAGCGTAGTCCACGCCGGCCAGGCTGGTGCGCAGCATCACGCTCGAATCCTCTTCGGCCAGCGGCTGGCCCAGCCGCACGCCAAGCGCGCCGCCGCCGCTGGCCAGCAGGATGCCGTTGACCGCGTCGTTCCACTTGCGCGCGTGGTTGCGCCACGCGTAGACCGCATCCTCGAAATTGCCGACGATGGCAAACCCGACCGCCGTCAGGCGCGACGGCACCCAGTCCAGCACATAGAACGCCCGCGCCGCGAAGCGGCCCAGCGCCGGGCTGCGCTCGTTCGAAGGGGTATTCCACTGCCGGTTCAGGAATTCGGCCGTGCGGTACAGCACCACCCCGCCGGGGCCAATCGGCACCAGGAACCAGAAGAAAACCCCGAAAACATGGCGGTGCACCGCCACGATGGCGGCTTCAAGCGTGTGGCGCACGATCTCGCTGACCGGCATGTCCACGGTGTCCAGCCCCGTCCACTCGTGCAGCAGCGTGCGGGCGGTGTGGAGGTCGTCGCGGTTGAGCGCCTCGTGGATATCGGTGAAATAGTGGCTGAACTGGCGGAAGCCGAGCGTGAGGTACAGCAGCAGGACGTTCCAGGCCAGCGTCAGCGCCACGCTGATCGACGCCAGCAGGTAGTGGACGATCACGGCGGCCAGCACCAGCGGCAGTACCACGGTGAGCCACGCCAGCGCGGCGTCGCGCGGCCGGCCGGTGTCGAACGCGTGTTCGGCGCGATCGCCGAGCACCCGCACGATCTCGGTAATGGGATTGTTCCGTCCCAGGGCACGGAACTGTTCGGCAATCAGTGCCAGCAGAATGGAAACGAAGGTCATCGCGTGACGAGGGATCAGCGCGCGGCGAAGTGCCGCGGCGGTCGCATGGCGGATAGTCCAGACGATAGCATAGCGGCAAGGCAACTTTGCAAAAGACCTGTAAGTGCTGGTAAGCAAGAAGCCCGCCCCGGCAACCGCCGGGACGGGCGTCTCGCATACGGGTCCGCCATGCTCAGGGCAGGTCGAAGACCAGCACTTCGGCGCCTTCACCCTTCTCGACGCTGACGGCGCTTTCGCCTTCGAGCTTCGCGGCGTCGCCGGCTTCGAGCGGCTGGCCGTTGACCGTGGCCCGGCCGCGCGCTACGTGGACATATGCCTTGCGGCCCGGACGCAGTGCCAGCTCGGCCGCTTCGCCCTTGTCGAACAGGCCGGCGTAGAGCCGCACGTCCTGGTGGATCACCACCGAACCGTCCGCACCGTCAGGGCTGCCCACCAGGCGCAGCTTGCCGCGCTTCTCGGTGGCCTCGAAGCGCTTTTCCTCGTAGCCCGGCTCGATGCCCTGCTGGTCAGGCACGATCCAGATCTGGAGGAAGTGCGTCGTGTCGTGCTGGGCGTGGTTGTATTCCGAATGGCGCACACCGGTACCCGCGCTCATGCGCTGCACGTCACCCGGGCGGATCACGCTGCCGTTGTCCATGCTGTCCTTGTGGGCCAGCTCGCCCTCCAGCACGTAGCTGATAATCTCCATGTCGCGGTGGCCGTGCGTGCCGAAACCCATGCCCGGCGCCACGCGGTCCTCATTGATCACGCGCAGCGGTCCGAACTGGATGTGGCGCGGATCGTAGTAGTCGCCAAACGAGAACGTGTGATACGACTTCAGCCAGCCGTGATCCGCATAACCGCGCTCTTCAGACTTACGGATTTCAATCATTTTGATGGCCCTCCTTAGGCCTGGTCATCGACCCCTGCTTCCGGCTAATTTGTTGGGTTGCGGGGTCAGCGGCGTTTCGATGCTAGGCAGTTTAGGGGAGCCGGAGTATATTTGCGGGCACCGCCTTAGAAGCAGTTGTTCAGAAATTCTGAATATGCCCCTGTCACTAGAATCCCTGGAAGTCCTTGACGCCATCGAGCGCAAGGGAAGCTTTGCCGCCGCCGCCCACGAGATGGGCAAGGTGCCCTCGGCGCTGACCTACGTGGTCCGCAAGCTCGAGGAAGACCTCGACGTGCTGCTGTTCGACCGCCGGCGCCACCGCGCCGAGCTGACCCCGGCCGGACGCGCCCTGCTCGACGAGGGCCGCCACCTGCTCCACGCGGCGGACGACCTGGCCCGGCGCGTCAAGCGGCTGGCCACGGGCTGGGAAGCCAGCCTGAACATCGCCGTGGACGATCTGGTCAACTTCCGGGCGCTGCTGCCCGTGATCCAGGATTTCTACGCCGAGAATTCCGCCACGCGCCTGCGCTTCTCGAAGGAAGTGCTCGGCGGCACCTGGGACGCCCTGGTCAGCAACCGCGCCGACATGATCATCGGCGGCGCCTACGAGATTCCGAGCACGCAGGGCTTCCAGGTCCGGCCGCTCGGCACGATCCCCTTCGTCTTTGCCGTGGCGGCCCACCATCCGCTGGCCACCGAGGAAGGCCCGCTCACGACGATCCAGATTGCCCGCCACCGCATCGTGGCGGTGGGCGATACGTCGCGCAACCTGCCCGCCCGCACCCATGGCGTGCTGGCCGGGCAGGACGTGCTCGTGGTACCGACCATGCGCGACAAGCTCGAAGCCCAGATCCGTGGCCTCGGCTGCGGCTGGCTGCCGGCGCCGATGGCCCAGCCCCATATCGAGAGTGGCGTGCTGCAGGTGCGCGAGACCGTGGAAGTCCGCGCGCCAGGCAACTTCAAGGTGGCATGGCGCACCAACACGCGCGGCAAGGCCGTGCAGTGGTGGACCAGCAAGCTCGAAGACCCGCGCCTGGCGCAGGCGCTGATGCAGCAGTCGCCGCAAGGCCAGCCCGATTCGCTGGAATAAGGCGTCCCGCTGGCAGTGATCATGGCGCAACGCTATCGGGGGCGCTTTGCCCCCTCCCCCACCGGCCCGCTGCACCTCGGCTCGCTGGTCACGGCCCTGGCCAGCTGGCTCGACGCCCGCGCCCATGGCGGCGACTGGCTGGTGCGCGTCGAGGACATCGACTACCCGCGCTGCGTGCGCGGCGCCGATGACGACATCCTGCGCACCCTCGCCGCACTGGGTCTGCATCCCGACGAACCACCGGTCTGGCAGAGCCGCCGCGAGACCCGCTACGCCGACGCACTCCACCACCTGGACGCCGCCGGGCACCTCTACCCATGCGGCTGCTCGCGCCGCGAGATCGCAGATTCCTTAATTCACGTACGAGAGCGGCATCAGACGCTCGGCTATCCGGGCACCTGCCGCAACGGGCTGCATGGCAAGCTGCCGCGCGCATGGCGCGTGCGCGTGCCGGACGGCGCGGCCGCCACGATCTGTTTCAACGATCGCTGGCAGGGCCGGCAGTGCCAGAACCTGGAAACCGAACTCGGGGATTTCGTGCTGCGCCGGGCCGACGGGCTGTGGGCCTACCAACTGGCCGTGGTGGTCGATGATGCGCAACAAGGCATCACGCATATCGTGCGCGGCGCCGACCTGCTCGATTCCACGCCGCGCCAGATCCATCTGCAGCATCTGCTGGGGCTGCCCACGCCGTCGTACCTGCACGTGCCCGTGGTGGTCAACGCCGTCGGCGAGAAGCTCAGCAAGCAGAGCGGCGCGCAGGCACTCGATACCGCCGCGCCGCTCCAGGCATTGCGGCAGGCCGGCGCGCACCTGGGCATCGTGAACGGCGAGGATGCCGTGGACACATGGCTGGCTGCCGCCACCGGGCAGTGGAAAGAAAAACTGGCGGCATCGAGCTAGTCGATCCGCCAGTTTTCATGAGCCGGAGGCTCGTTCCGATCAGGACTTGCGCGGCACGCCGCCGAGCAGTGCCGCCACCGGACGCTTCGGCGCCTGACGGCCACGCGTCAGCGCGGCGGCCAGTTGGTCTTCGGTCTTCGGGGCCGGCGTGTAGTTGCCGGTAGGCTCGTACGGACGCGAGAAGAACGGATCGTCGGAGGGACGGAACGCCTGGCGGCCATTGGGCTCGGTACGGCGGCGGCGCGACGTCGGTTCTTCCTCGCCGCCATTGCCGTTGCCGGCTTCGCGCGGCCGGCGCGTCTCGGTACGCTGGCGGCGGCGGTCGCCGTCTTCCTGGCGGGCGCGTTCGCCGGTCGGGTCGAAGCCTTCGAGCGTGCCGCGCGGCACGCTGCGCTTGATCAGCTTCTCGATATCGGCCAGCAGACGGTCGTCGTTGCCCGGCACGTAGATCGACAGCGCATCGCCGCTGGCGCCAGCGCGGCCGGTACGGCCGATGCGGTGGACGTAATCCTCGGCACTGAACGGCAGGTCGAAATTGATCACGCACGGCATGGCCGGAATATCCAGGCCGCGTGCGGCCACGTCGGTGGCCACCAGCGCGTCGATCGTGCCGTTCTTGAAACCGTCGAGCGTCTGCATGCGCTCGGTCTGCGTCTTGTCGCCATGGATCGCGGCGGCATTGATGCCCTCGCGCTCCAGATGGCGCGCCAGCCGCGAGCAGCCGATCTTGCTGTTCACGAACACGATGCACTGCTTCGACTGCTGCGCATCGGCGCGCTGCTTGAGCAGATGCACCACGGCGGCCTGCTTGTGGCCGTCCGGCACCTGGTACACCATCTGGCGCACGTTCTCGTTGGTCGAATTACTACGTGCCACTTCGATCGTGACCGGCTGCTTCAGGTAGCTCGATGCCAGCTTCTTGATCTCGGGCGAGAACGTGGCCGAGAACAGCAGCGTCTGGCGCTGGGCCGGCAGCAGGTTGATGATGCGCTGCAGGTCGGGCAGGAAGCCCATGTCGAGCATGCGGTCCGCTTCGTCGAGGACCAGCATCTGCACCTGCGACAGGTTGACCGATTTCTGCTGCACGTGGTCGAGCAGGCGGCCCGGCGTGGCGACGAGGATTTCCACGCCACGGCGCAGCGCGTCGGTCTGCGGGTTCATGTCAACGCCGCCGAACACCACGGTGCTGCGCAGGTCGGTGTGCTGCGCGTAGCGTGCGACGTTGTCGTAGACCTGGTCGGCCAGTTCGCGCGTGGGCGTCAGCATCAGCGCGCGCACCGGGTGGCGCGCCGGCGACGCGCTGGCGTTGGACAGCGGCAGCAGACGCTGGATGATCGGCAGCGCAAAGCCGGCGGTCTTGCCGGTGCCGGTCTGCGCGGCCCCCATGACGTCCTTGCCCAGCAGCACCACGGGAATGGCCTGCGCCTGGATCGGCGTGGGCTTGGTGTAGCCCTGGTCGGTCAAGGCGCGCAGGATACGCGGGTCCAGCCCGAAGCTTTCGAACGTCTGCTCAGCGGCTAGGGTCTGGTCTGGGGTGGTCGTCATCGTCATCAATGGTGTGTCGGTCGCGGCGCGAAGCCGGGACATCGGACACGCGTCTGGTACGTTTCACGGGGCCATCGTGGCCGCCAAACTGGCGAAAAGATGATTTACCCGGAAAATCAAAGACTTGGATTCTACCACCAGACTATGTCAGCCGCTGTCATCCGATGACTGCCGCCGTCAATCGCTCTTGATACCGTTGTCCTTGATCACCTTGCCCCACTTCGCATAGTCGTTCTGCATGCGGGTCGTGAGCTGGTCGGCGGGCAGGAAGGCAGCCACCGTGCCGGCGCCGAGCATTTTCTGCTGGACCGCCGGATCGGCCAGGGCGCCCTTGAGCGCGTCGGAGAGCCTGGCGGTGATGTCCTTCGGCGTACCGGCCGGCACCAGCAGCGCGCCCCACGACGACGCATCGAACCCCGGGAAGCCCTGTTCGGCCACGGTCTTGACGTCCGGGGTGAACGACACGCGCTTGCCCGATCCCACCGCGATCGGACGCAGCTTGCCGGCCTTGATGTGCGGCAACGCGGCGATCATGTCCGAGAACATCATCGGCACCTGACCGGCCAGCAGGTCGGAGATGGCCGGCGCGCTGCCTTTATATGGCACATGCTGCACATCGAAATGGCCCAGATTCTTGAGCAGTTCGGTCGACAGGTGGCCAAAGCTGCCGTTGCCAGCGCTCGTGTAGTTCATCTTGCCGGGCTGCGCCTTGGCCTTGGCGATGTACTGCTGCAGGTCGGTCACGTCGGGCAGGGCCTGCGGATTGACCACCATCACGATCGGCAGCTCGTACGCGTTACCGACCGGCGTGAAGTCCTTGAAGATGTCGTAGCCCTTGCGCGGCAGCAGGTGCGGCGCCAGCAGCGTGGGCGTGGCCAGCATCACCAGCGTGTAGCCATCCGGCGCCGACTTGGCCGCCGCGTCGGTGCCGATGGTGCCCGAGGCACCGGGGCGGTTGTCCACGACCACGGTCTGCTTGAGCGTCTCGCCCATCCTCTGGCCGATGATGCGCGCGGCGGTGTCGGTGGGGCCGCCTGCCGGGAACGGCACGATCAGCTTGATCGGGCGGTCCGGGTAGCTCGGCTGGGCGAACGCCGCGATGGACGCGAACGGCAGCAGCGCCGCGAAGGCGATTGCGGACAGTGCCAGGCGGCGCGGTTGACGGTGTTGCATCGTGTTTCCTCCAAATTTGCCGGTCACCGTTGGCGCCGGCAGGTTTTCTGGTCGTTGATGGTTCGGGGCGCGGCTCAGAGCTTCATCACGCCGGGCTCGAACAGCCGGGCGTCCATCAGCCGCAGGTCGTCGGCCACGGCCACCGGCGTGGCGCACTGGTCGAGCACGTCGCGCTGCAGGTCGACGCCGGGCGCTATCTCCACGAGCGTGAGGCGCGGCTCGCCGGCCGCGTCGGCGCGCATTTCGAACACCGCGCGCTCGGTCACGTAGAGCACCGGGATGCCAAGCGATGCCACGTACGGGCCGTTGAAGCTCAGGTGCGACACCTCCGGCACGATCTTCCTGACGCGCCCTTCCTTCGCAATGGTCAGGCGGCCGTCTTCGGCACGGATTTCCAGCCCGCCGGCGGTCAGCGTGCCCATGAAGACCACGGCGCGCGCACTCTGGGTAATGTTGATGAAGCCGCCCACGCCCGCGATCAGCGCGCCCTCGCCCTCGCCAAACTTGCTGACGTTCACGTTGCCGTGACCATCGAGTTCGGCCAGTCCCAGGATGGCCAGATCAATGCCGCCACCCTCGTAGAAATCGAACTGCGCGGGCTGGTCAACCACCGCCTCGGGATAGGCCGAGGCGCCAAAACTGAGTCCGTCAGCGGGCGTGCCGCCAATCGGCCCGGCCTCGACAGTCAGCGTGAAGCCGCCAAGCCCGGCCTGATGCGCCAGCGCGCCCACGGCGGCCGGCATGCCCACGCCGAGGTTCACCACGCGCGGGACGCGCGCCGCCAGTTCCATCACGGCGCGGCGCTGCGCGATGGTGCGGGCGTCGAGCGGCGCCGAGGCCGGCGGCAGCGTGGCGGCTTCCTTTGCTTTCTCCGCCGCGTCGGCCGCCTCGCCGCGCCACGGGCGCACATACGCCTCGTTGTAGCTCTCGGCGAAGGTCATCTGGTGGTGGGCGGGCGCCTCGCTGACCACCACGTAATCGACGAGGATGCCGGGCACATGGATGGCCTGCAGCGTCTCGTGGTAATCGACCAGCGATTCCACCTGCGCGATCACGATGCCGCCCGAGTTGTGGGCGGCCTGCGCCATCGCCAGCAGTTCGTGGTGGAATGCCTCGCGGTGGGTGCTGAGGTTGCCACGTGTGTCCGACGCGGTGCAGCGGATCAGCGCGCAATCGATGCGGAAGCTCGGATAGAACAGGTATTCGTCGCGCCGGAACTCCACGGCCTCGACCCAGTTGGCGGTGCCCGCCGCGATGGCCGCCCGCGCGCGTTCGTTGACCGCGCCGCCGTGGTAGCGCGGGTCCTGCGCCGTGCGCGGATCGACAAAGGTATGCAGGCCGATCTTGGTCAGCACGCCGGGCTTGCCGCCGGCGATGGCCCGGTACAGGTGCGTCAGCACGCCTTGCGGCAGGTTGAAGCCCTCGCACTGCTCGTTCATCGCCAGCGTGGCGAGCCGCGTGGCCGAACGCCAGTGGCCGCCCACGATGGCCCGCGTCATGCCGGCATTGCCGAAGTGATTCACGCCACGCGCGCCCCGGTCGCCCTGCCCTGCGGAATAGACCAGTGTCAGGTCGCGCGGCAGCCCGTCGCGCAGGAAGCGCTGTTCCAGCGCCTCGGTCACGCCCTCGGCATGCCCGGCGCCGACAAAGCCCGCGCTGGCCACGGTCCAGCCGCTCTGGACGAGTTCCGCCGCCTGCGCGGTGGTGATCACCTTCATTGCCGTCTCCTGCTTTTTCTTGATGTTGTCGTGTCGTGGTTTGTACCGATCCACGCCATCGCCCAAATCCCGAACAATTGTTCGCGAAACGCCTATCATACGGATCGCACGGCCGGACGCAAGTCAGGTCAGACCCGCAGAACCCCTCCAATTCCCATCTTCGCCATGCCGCGTAGCACCTTGCCCGCCGACGACACCCCCGACATTCCCCGCAAGGAAGAACTGCTCGACTCCCTGACCAAGGGGCTGGCGCTGCTGCGGCTGTACGCGGGCGGCGTGGACGGGCTGACGATGCAGGACGTCTCCGAACAACTCGACGTGACCCGCGCCGCCGCGCGCCGGCTGCTGCTGACGCTGGCGCACAACGGCTACGTGGCCCAGCAAGGCCGCCAGTTCGTGCTGACGCCCCGGGTGATGGACCTCGGCTACGCCTACTTTGCCTCGATGAACCTGCCGCAATTGGCGCGCCCGTATCTGCAGGCGCTGTGCGCCGAGGTGGGCGAAAGCTGTTCGATCGGCATGCTGGACCGCGACGCCGTGGTGCTGGTGGCGCGCGAGGAGCCCAGCCAGTTGCTGCGCGTGGACATGGCGATCGGCCGCCGCATGCCCGCGTATGCCCACTCGCTGGGCCGGGTGCTGCTGGCGGGGCTCGACGACGCGGCGCGCGCCGACTACCTCGCCGGCGCCGAACTGCGCCCGCTGACCCCGTTCACGATCACCTCGCGCGAAGCCCTGGCCCACAAGCTCGAACAGGTACGCGATGCCGGCCACTGCACACTGGTCAGCGAGCTGGCCGACGGCTTCGCGGGTATCTCGGTGCCACTGCGGGACCAGACCGGCCGGGTGGTGGCCGGCCTCGGGCTCAGCATGGTGCTGGGCAGCCGCGACGCCGCGTATCTGGAACGGCACTTCCTGCCGCCGCTGCAAGGCGCCGCGCGCCAGATCGAGGCCATCCTGCAGGCACGCTGAATCGACTCCGGCCCCGCAAATGAAAGAGCCCCGCTGGCCGGGGAGGTCGCGGGGCTTGAAGTGGTAGCGGGGCACGGATCCTGTCGCCCCGGGACCGATCTTGCTGCAACCGGGCCGGCCCCACATCCCCCGATCGTGGGAGTCTTGGTGCGTCAGCGCACGCTTGATCCCCGCCTCCGCGTCACATTCTGACTGTTTCAATCAACCTCATGATCGAACTGGTCAAAGTAGTTTGTTTCGCCTACACTGCCGCCCAGGTTTGATCGATTCGATCATCCTCACGCTCGAAACAAACAGGCGCCGCACCCCACGCGGCGGGAGACCCAAGATGCAGGTAAATATCAAGCGCGCCATCGAGCGCGTACCGGGCGGCATGATGATCGTGCCGTTGCTGATCGGTTCGCTGGTCGCCACGTTCATGCCGGAAGGCCCGAAGTTCTTCGGCTCGTTCACCAACGCGCTGTTCACGGGCGCGCTGCCGATCCTGGCCGTGTTCTATGTCTGCATGGGCGCCAGCATCAACGTCAAGGCCACGCCCTACATCGTCAAGAAAGGCGGCGTGCTGTTTGCCACCAAGGTGGGCACGGCCATGCTGCTGGGCGTGATCATGGGCCACTTCCTCGGTGAGGCGCCGATCAGCGCCGGCATGTTCGCCGGGCTCTCCACGCTGGCCGTGGTGGCGGCGATGAACGACACCAACGGCGGCCTCTACATGGCGCTGATGGGCCAGTACGGCAAGCCCGAGGACGTGGGCGCCTACAGCATCATGTCGCTGGAGTCGGGGCCGTTCCTGACCATGGTCACGCTGGGCGTGGCGGGCCTGTCGGCCTTCCCGTGGCCCACGCTGGTGGGCAGTATCCTGCCGCTGATGCTGGGCATGCTGCTCGGCAACCTCGACCGCGAGATGCGCGATTTCCTGAGCAAGGCGGTGCCCGTGATGATCCCGTTCTTCGCGCTGGCACTGGGCGCCGGGCTTGACCTGCACAAGGTGTGGCAGGCCGGCATGCTGGGCCTGGGCCTCGGCCTGGCCGTGGTGGCGATCACCGGCTTCACGCTCTACCTGGCCGACCGCCTCAGCGGCGGCACCGGCGTGGCCGGCGTGGCGGCGGCGAGCACGGCCGGCAATGCGGCGGCGGTGCCAACGCTGGTGGCCGCGGCCAATCCGGTCTATACCGAAGCGGCAAGGCACGCCACCATGCTCGTGGCCGCCTGCGTGGTGGTGACGGCGGTGATGACGCCGCTCGTGACCGCCTTCGTGGCGCGCCGCGTGGCCAACCGGGAGAACGCAGCCATGGCCAGGAACCCCGCATGAGCTGGCTGATCATCGCCGACGACCTGTCGGGCGCCGCCGATTGCGCGATCGGCTTTGCCGCGCACGGCGCCCGCACGGTCGTCACGCTCGACACGCCGGCTGCCGGCAGCGCGCTGGCCGAGGTGGTGGCCCATGACGTCGACAGCCGCCGCCTGAGCGCACCTGACGCCGCCGCGCGCAACCTCGACGCGTGGCACCACGGCCGCGCGCCGGGCCGGCGCCTCTACAAGAAAATCGACTCGACGCTGCGCGGCAACTGGGCCGCCGAGACCGCCGCGCTCCAGCCGCTGGCTGGCATCGCGATCGTCGCCCCGGCGTTTCCGGCCACCGGCCGCACCACGCACGACGGCCGCATGTTCGTGAACGACCAGCCGCTCGAAGAGACCGACATCTGGCGCGTCGAAGGCTTGACGGGCCAGGCCAACATGGTGGCGATCCTGACCGCCCACGGCCTGCGCACCGCGCGGATCTCGCTGCCGACCGTGCGCGCCGGTGCCGCCGCGCTGCGCGCGCAGGTCGAGGCATGGATGGCCGAGGGCTTCCAGGCCGTGGTCTGCGACGCCGAGGTCGATTCCGACCTGGCGCTGCTGGCCGCCGCCACCGCCGAACTGCCGGCGCCGGCATTCTGGGTAGGCTCGGGCGGACTGGCCCGCGCCCTGGCCGCCGCCGCGCCACAAGGCCACGCCAGTCTCCCGGCAGTTTCCGCCCCGGCCTGTCATCGCGGCCCGGTCCTGACGCTGGTCGGCAGCATGTCCGGCGTATCCGGCAAACAGGCCGCCTACCTGTGCGGCAAGACCGGCATGGCGTCGCTGGTGCTGGCGCCGCAGGTGCTGCGCGATGGCCCGCACGACGCGGCCTGGTCCGCCACGCAGCGCGAACTGGGCGCGGTACTGGCCGCCGGCCGCGACCTGCTGGTCAGCATCGGCCGCGACGATGCGTTCGACCCGGCCGAAGGCCCGCAGCTCTCCACCGCGCTGGCGCAACTGGTACTACCCTACTTCGCGCTGGTGGGCGGCCTGGTCGCCACCGGCGGCGAGACCGCCCGCGCCATGCTGTCCGCGGCCGGCATCGGCACGCTGACGCTGAAGCGCGAAGCCGAGCCCGGCGTGCCGATCTCGGAGACCACTGATACCCCCGCCCGGCGCGTGGCCACCAAGGCCGGCGCGTTCGGCACCGAATCCGCGCTATGGCTGGCCTGGCAAGCCATGCGCCAAGACTGAAAACGCCCCCACAGCAAGCGACGACATTCCATGAGCAATTACATTCCGGTTATCGGCATCACGATGGGTGACGCCACGGGCGTCGGTCCCGAAGTCATCGTCAAGAGCCTGGCGCACGACATCGTGTATGCCCAGTGCCGCCCGCTGGTCATCGGCGACGCACGCCGGCTCGAACAGGCCGCCGCGATCGTGCAATCGGCGCTGAAGATCCGCGCCATCGCCTCGCCCGACGAGGCCCGCTTCGAGCCGGGCACCATCGACTGCATCGACCTCGGCCTGATCCCCGAAGACCTGCCGTTCGGCAAGCTGTCGGCCGTGGCCGGCGACGCCGCGTTTCGCTACATCGAGCGCGCCGTGCAACTGACCCGGCAAGACAAGATCGACGCGATCTGCACCGCCCCGCTCAACAAGGAAGCGCTGCACGCCGGCGGCCACAAGTTTCCGGGCCACACCGAGATGCTGGCGCACCTGACCGGCACGCCCGAGGTGTCGATGATGCTGGTGGCGCCGCAACTGCGCGTGATCCACGTGACCACGCACATCGGCCTGCTCGACGCCATCCGCAAGATCGAGCCGGGCCTGGTCCAGCGCACCATCGCACGCGGCGACGCCACGCTCAAGCGCGCCGGCATCGCCGCGCCGCGCATCGGCGTGTGCGGTATCAATCCGCACGCCGGCGAGAACGGCCTGTTCGGCCATGGCGAGGAAGAACAGAAGATCATTCCGGCCGTGGCGGCGCTGCGCGCGCAGGGGCTGGACGTGGAAGGCCCGCTGCCGGCCGACACGCTGTTCTACCGCGCCGGCCGGGGCGACTTCGACCTCGTGGTGGCGATGTACCACGACCAGGGCCACGGCCCGGTCAAGGTGCTGGGCCTCGAAGCCGGCGTCAACATTACCGTGGGCCTGCCCGTGATCCGCACCTCGGTCGATCACGGCACCGCGTTCGACATTGCCGGCAAGGGCATTGCCGACGAAGGCAGCCTGCTCGAAGCGCTGCGCCAGGGTGCCGAGCTGGCCACGCGCCGCGCCTGAGTCCTGCACGGCTGCGGTAAGATCGGGGGTCCCTTGCGACCCCCTTTTTTTCTGCCCACGCCCCTTACATGAAAGCCGCCGACCGCCGCCGCGCCATCCTCGAACTCGTGCTTGCGGGCGAGGATGCCAACGTCGAACGCCTGACCGCGAACCTTGGCGTGTCCGAGGCCACGGTGCGCCGCGACCTCACCGCGCTGGCCCGCGAAGGCCGCATCGTGCGCACCTACGGCGGCGCCGCCGCGCTGATGCAGGTAGGTGGCCACGAGCCCGAAGCCTCGCTCGAAGAGCGCAAGGCACTGCAGCGCGAGCAGAAGGAAGCCATCGCCCGGCTGGCCGCAAGCTACGTGCAGGACGGCGACGCCGTGCTGCTCGACAGCGGCACCACCGCCGCCGCGCTGGCCCGCCTGCTGGCCGCCCGCGAGGATCTGCACGTCTACACCACGAACCTGCTGGCCGTCACCGCGCTGGCCGGCCTGCCCAAGGTCCGCGTCACGCTGATCGGCGGCGATGTCCGCCCGTCGAGCATGGGCACCTTCGGCCCGCTCGCGCAGGTGGCGCTGTCGCGCATCAGCGTGGACAAGGCGTTCCTGGGCGCCGATGGCGTGGTGGCCGGCGTGGGCCTGTGCGAAGCCACCGCCGAGCAGGCCTGGCTGAAGGAATGCATCATCCGCCAGGCCGCCGATATCTTCGTGCTGGCGGATGCCACCAAGCTCGGCCGCGCCCGCCAGCAGCACTGGACGCCGCTGGAGCGCGCCTGGACGCTGGTGACCGATGCCGGCGCCAGCGCGGCGCAGCTCGAACCATTCCATGCGCTCAAGCAGGTGAAGGTGGCCGTGGCGGACTAACCGCCGGCAAGCCTGGCCCGCATGCCGGGCGACATCCAGCGCGCGCCGTCCGCATCGACCAGCAGCGCATCGACACCGGGCATGCCGGCGAGCCAGCGGCGTGCCGCCGCCGGCCCGGCCACCATCATTGCCGCGCCCAGCCCATTGACCGCTCCGGCCTCGCGCGCCACCAGCACGACGCCGCGCATCCGCGTACCGGGCATGCCGGTGCGGGGATCGAGGATATGGTGGTAGCGCCTGCCGTTCAGCGTGAAGGCGCGCTCGTAGTCGCCGGAAGCCGCCACCACGGCATCGCCGTGCAGCCGTAGCACCCCCAGCAGTTCAGCCGGCGCCAGCGGGTCGCGCACGGCCACCCGCCAGCCCTGCCCACGCGGCCGCCCGCTGACCAGTACGTCGCCCCCGCCATTGATCAGCGCCGACGCCGCGCCGTGCTGCGCGAGTGCCGCCATGCCGGCTTCGAGCACGGGCAGCTTGGCGATGCCGCCGAGATCGAGTCGCATGCCGCGCCGACGCAGGAAAGCGGTCTGGCGCCCGGGATCGACGATCAGGTCGCGGTAATCGACCAGGGGCAATTCGCGTGCGATCTCGCCGGCGGCGGGCACCACGGCCTCGCCCCGGTCGAAGCGCCAGCCAGTCAGCCCACCCACGGTCATGTCGAAGGCGCCGCCGCTACGCACGGCCAGCGCCTGCCCCGCTGCCAGCACGCGCACCATGGCGGGCGGCACCGGCACCGCCTGCAGGCCCGCCAGCAGGTGCATCGCGTGGACCAGATTGCCGGGCCGATAGCGGCTCATCATGTTCGCCAGCCGCGTCATGTCCGCCCAGGCGGCCGCCATGGCGGCCTCGGCGCGGGGCGCAGCCAGGCCGTCCACCGCGATATCGACGCGGGTTCCCATCAGCGTCCGCGTGGCGCGGCTGACTCCGGCCCCGGCCACGGCCATGGCCGGCGTCAGCCATGGCGCCAGCGCCAGCAGCGGCGCCGTCTGCATCCACCTCCGCCGTGACCCATCGTGGGTGGAACCCCCTGCCGCCGTGCCCATGATCCGCTCCTGTCAACGTCGCCTGCACAAACCATCGATTCTAGGAAGTTCGCAAGCGGCGCACGATGGAGCAAATCAAACTGTGGTCAGGAATCGTAGTTCCTTTGAATCGTTGACCACCATCAAGCCCCTCTTCGAAGAGTGCCCGGACTATTCCACCCATTCCAGTGCGACACCCCGGGAGCAAGCGATGAGCAAGCAGGACAAGAACCACACCGCCAACGGCGGCTTCGGCCGCCGCCAGTTTCTCGGCACGGCCGCCGCGGCCGGCCTGGCCGGCATTGCGGCATGCTCGGACAAAGGCGATGCCAGAACAGGCACCGCCGGCGCGGGGGCGTCGGCAGCAGGGGCGTCGCACGGCGGCAGCGTCGGCAACGTCCACCTGAAGCCCGGCGAACTCGATACCTACTACGGCCTCTGGAGCGGCGGGCACACCGGCGACATGCGCGTGCTGGGATTGCCCTCGGGGCGCGAGCTGCTGCGCATTCCCTGCTTCGTGCCCGACGCGCTCGTGGGCTGGGGCATCACCGACGAATCGAAGCGGATCATGGGCACCCGGCCGGACGGCACGCTGCGCTACACGGTCGGCGACACGCACCATACGCACGCCTCGTACCGCGATGGCAACTACGACGGCCGCTACGCCTGGATCAACGACAAGATCAACGCGCGCCTGGCCCGCATCCGGCTCGACTACTTCGTCTGCGACAAGATCACCGAACTGCCCAACGTGCAGGGCTTCCACGGCATCTTCCCGGACAAGCGCGACCCCGTGGACCCGGCCATCAACTACACCACGCGCATCTTCTGCGGCGCCGAGTTCGCCATTCCGCTGCCGAACGCGCCCATCGGGGACGGCACGACGTACCGCAGCCTGTTCTCGTGCGTGGACGCCGAAACCATGGCGGTGCGCTGGCAGGTGATGATCGACGGCAACTGCGACCTCGTGGCCACGTCCTACGACGGCAAGCTGGCCGCCACCAACCAGTACAACAGCGAGAACGGCGTGCATTTCGAGGAGATGATGTCCGCCGAGCGCGATGCCTGCCTGTTCTTCCATGTCGCCCGCATCGAGGCCGCCGTCAAGGCCGGCAAATTCAAGACCTACGGCGACTCGAAGGTGCCGGTGGTGGACGGCACCCAGGCCGCCAACCAGGACCCGCTGACCGCGCTGACCGCCTATGTCTCGGTGCCGAAGAACCCGCACGGCGTCAACGCCAGCCCGGACCAGAAATACTTCATCTGCGCCGGCAAGCTGTCGCCGACCTGCACGGTCATCGAACTGGCGAAGGTGCTCGACTGGTTCGACGGCAAGCTGCCGAAGATCGACGACGCCATCGTGGCCGAGGTCGAACTGGGCCTCGGGCCGCTGCATACGGCCTTCGACGGCCGCGGCAACGCCTACACCACGCTGTTCCTGGACAGCCAGCTGGTGAAATGGAACGTCGACGCCGCCATCCGCTTCCATGCGGGCGACCGCAACGCCAGGTACGTGCTGGACCGCCTCGATGTGCACTACCAGCCCGGCCACGTCAACGCGTCGCAGTCCGAGACGATCGCCGCCGATGGCAAGTACCTTGCCGTGGGCTGCAAGTTCTCGAAGGACCGCTTCCTGCCCGTGGGCCCGCTGCACGCCGAGAACGAGCAACTGGTGGACATCTCGGGGGACCGCATGGTGCTGCTGGCCGACCATCCGGTGCGCGGCGAGCCCCATGATTTCATCATCTTCCGGCGCGACCTCCTGCAACCGAAGCAGGTCTACGCCATGGAAGACTTCCCGCTGGCAGTGGCGCCCGACCAGGCGGGCGTGACGCGCGCCGGCCGCAAGGTCACGGTGCGCATGACCTCGCAGGCCCCGGTCTTCACCCCGCGCGAGTTCCGGCTGCGCCGGGGCGACGAGGTCACGCTGATCCTGACCAACCTCGACAAGGTCGAGGACCTGACGCACGGCTTTGCCATCCCGAAGTACAACATCAACTTCATCGTCAACCCGCAGGAAACCGCCTCGGTGACCTTCGTCGCTGACCAGCCCGGCGTGTTCTGGTGCTACTGCACCCACTTCTGCCACGCGCTTCACCTCGAAATGCGTACCCGCATGATCGTGGAAGCGTAATGCGCCGGCTGCTGCTTGCCGCGTTTTGGCTTTTTTGCCATGCGTGGCAGCCTGCGCTGGCCGATACGGCCTATGAAGCGCACCTGCCCGACGATCTCGCCACGGCGCCCGACCTCTGTGCCCGGGTGCCGTGCGCCGAGGTATTCCCGGGCGCGGTGTCGTTCTCCGCGCGCATGGGCCAGCCGCCGTATGCCGAGGCGTACGGACCCGCCACGGCCGATGGCGGGCGCCCACGGCTCGGCTACGTGATGCTGTCGACCGACATCACCGACATTCCCGCCTACTCGGGCAAGCCCGTGGTGACGCTGATCGGCATGGACAACGCCGGCCGCTTCGTCGGCATCAAGGTGCTGAAGCACTCCGAGCCGATCCTGCTGCTCGGCATCCCGGAAACCGCCCTGCAACGCTTCAACGCCCAGTACCTCGGCAAGTCCGTGACCGACAAGATCGAAATCGGCAGCGCACGGCCCGACGAGGGCGTGCTTGGCGTGGATGCGATCTCGGGCGCCACCGTGACCGTGATTGCCCAGAACCAGGTCGTGACGCGCTCGGGTGCCGCCGTCGCGCGGCAGGTGGGTATCCTCCCGCCCACCCGGCGCACGCCGGCACGCTTCGCGCCGGGCCATCCGCAACTTGCGTGGCAGGCGCTGGTCGAGCAGAAACTCGTAAAGCGGCTACGTGTGGAGACCGGCCAGGTGGGGCTGGCGCCTTCGGCGGAGCCTTATATCGAGCTATGGTTTGGCGACCTGAACCATCCCGATGTGGGGCGCAGCGTGCTTGGCGAGCGAGGCTGGCAGAACCTGCGGCAGGGCCTCGGGCCTGGCGACCATGCGATCTTCGTGATCCGGACCGCCGGCGGCGCGTCGTTCAAGGGCTCGGGTTTCGTCCGGGGCGGCCTGTACGACCGCGTGCAACTGCGCCAGGGCGACGACACGTTCACGTTCCGCGATCTCGACTACCTCAACCTGTACGGGCTGGCGCCCGCCGACGCCCCGGCCCATACCGAATCGGCGATCTTCATCGTGCGCTCCGACGCGTTCTCGCCGGCGTGGCCGTGGAAGCTGGTGTTCCTCGGCAACCGGGTGGACCGTGCCACCGGCGCCCGGACGTTCGCCAGCTTCGACGCCGACTACTGGCTGCCCGCCAGCCTGCTCGAAGGGGGACGGCCGACGATCGACACGCCGGCGCCGCCATGGCTGCGCGCCTGGCGCACGCGGCCCGTCGGCATCGGCCTGTTCGCGGCCTTACTGGTGGCCGTTGCCGTCGTCCACGCCTGCCGCGGCCGCCTCGCGCGCCGGGCCACGCGCCGCAACAAGTGGCCGGTAGAGGCATTCAAGTACGCCGCCTGGGCCATCAGCATCGTGTTCGTGGGGTTTGGGGTGATGGCCCAGCCCTCGGTCACGCAGGTGCTGACGTGGGTGCACGCGCTGCTGTTCCAGTGGCGCTGGTCGCTGTTCCTGTCGGACCCGTTCCTCTTCCTGTTCTGGATCTTCATTGCCCTCACCGTGCTGCTGTGGGGGCGCGGGCTGTTCTGCGGCTGGCTGTGCCCGTTCGGTTCGCTGTCCGAGGCGCTCTTCCGCGTGGGCAGGCGGGTCGGCCTGCGACGCTTCCAGTTCCAGCTTCCGCGCCGCCTCCATGACCGCCTGAAATGGCTGAAATATGGTGTCTTCGCCGGCCTGCTGGCGATTTCGCTACTGTCGATGGGATTGGCCGAAACGCTCGCCGAGATCGAGCCGTTCAAGACCACGTTCCTCGTCGGCATCCGGCATCGCGCCTGGCCGTTCGGCCTGTTCGTCTGCGCCATCCTCGGGCTCTCGCTGTTCACTGAGCGGCCCTACTGCAAGTACCTGTGTCCGCTGGGCGCGGCGCTGGCGGTGCCCAGCATGCGGCCGGTGTTGCGGCTGCGCCGCAAACCCGATTGCACGACCTGCCGCGCGTGCGCGGCCGGATGCGGTGCGCAGGCCATCGACGCCCGGGGCCGCATCGACCCGCGCGAGTGCCTGCTCTGCCTCGATTGCCTGGTGCTCTACACCGACGACCACGGCTGCCCGCCGCTTGCCCGCGAACGCAAGCGCCGCGAGCGCGAGGGCCTGCCGCTGACCCGCATCGGCCGGGACGGCTACTTCACGCCAATCACGCGGCAGCCTGGGGGCGACTCATGATGCACACCGTCCGGCTGGTCCTGCTGGCCTGCGTGATCGGCGGAGGCGGCGTGCATGCCGCCGTGATCGACGTGGCGCCCGGCGCGTCGATCCAGCAAGCCATCGACGCCGCCCGGGACGGCGACGAGATCCGCATTGCGCGCGGCCACTACGCCGGCAACCTGCGCATCGACAGGCCGCTGACGCTGCGCGGCGTGGGGCGGCCCACCATCAGCGGCGGCCTGCAGGGCAGCACGATCACGGTGACCGCGCCCGGCGTGACGCTCGACGGGCTGATCGTGCGCGATTCCGGCGCCAGCCTGAAAGCGCAGGACGCGGGCATCTACCTCCGCCCGGGCGCACACCGGACCACCGTCACCGGCTGCACGCTCGCCTACAACCTGTTCGGCCTCTGGATCGAGAAGGCCAACGACGTGCGCGTGACGCACAACGTCATCACCGGCAAGCGCGATTTCCAATCGTCGCAGCGCGGCAACGGCATCCAGCTCTACAACACCCGGGGCGCGCAGATCGTCGGCAACCAGATCAGCTTCGTGCGCGACGCGCTCTACATCGACGTCTCGCACCACGCCGTGTTCCGCGGCAACCGGCTGCACCACAGCCGCTACGGCAGCCACTACATGAACTCCTACTACAACCTCTGGGAAGACAACGACAGCTACCGGAACCGCGGCGGGCTGGCGCTGATGGAAGTGCGCGACCAGACCGTGCGCAACAACCGCACCTGGGGCAACGCCGACCACGGCATCATGCTGCGCACCGTGCAGGACGCCCTGGTCGAGGGCAACGTGGTAGCCGGCAACGCGCGGGGCTTCTTCGTCTACGACGCCGAGTACGTGACGCTGCGCGGCAACCTGGTGATCAGGAACGCGGTGGGCGTGCACCTCTCGGCCGGCTCCACGCGCAACGTGGTGCAGCGCAACGACTTCATCGGCAACCGCGAATCAGTGCGCTACGTGGGGGCGCGCGACGAGCCGTGGGGCGCCGCGGCCGGCCGGCCCGGCGGCAACTACTGGAGCAACTACCTGGGCTGGGACCGCAATGGCGACGGCATCGGCGACATCCCGCACGCCGCCAACGACGTGGTCGATCGCCTGACATGGCGCCACCCTTCCGTGAAACTGCTGTTCGCCAGCCCGGCCGTGCAGGCGCTGCGCGTGGTGGCGCGGCAGTTTCCCGTGATGCGCGCGCCCAGCGTGGTGGATGCCGCGCCGCGCATGGCTCCCGCGCATCCTGACTGGAGACAATGGCGTGAATGAACCTGACGTGACCGTCCTCCTCCAGGACGTGGCCCGGTACTACGGCCCGATCCGCGCCGTGGACGGCATCAGCCTGCAACTGCATGCGGGCGAGATGTTCGGCCTGATCGGCCACAACGGCGCCGGCAAGAGCACGCTGTTCAGGATGATGCTCGGGCTGGTGCCACCCTCGCGCGGGACGATCGAGATCGCCGGCGCCGCGGTTGGCACGCCGGCGTTCCGCGCCGCGCGCCGCCGCATCGGCTACCTGCCGGAGAACCTGTCGCTCTACGACAATCTCGGCGGGCTCGAAACCCTGCGCTTCTTTGCCCGCCTGAAAGGCGCCAGCCCCGATGACGGCCCTGCCCTGCTCGACCGCCTCGGCCTCGCCCACGCGGCGCAGCGCCCGGTGCGCGAGTACTCGTTGGGCATGCGCCAGCGGCTCGGCCTGGCGCAGGCGCTGCTTGGCAACCCGCGCGTGCTGTTCCTCGACGAGCCGGGCAACGGCCTTGACCCGGCGGCGCTGCACGACATGCACACGCTGCTGCGCGAGCGGCAGCAGGCCGGCGTGACCATCGTCATCACCTCGCACATCCTCAGCGAACTGCAGGAGCGCGTGGACCGGCTGGCGCTGCTCCGCCATGGCAAGGTGCAGGCGCTCGGCACGGTGGAGGCGCTGCGCGGGCGGCACCCACTGCCGCTACGGCTGCGCGTGCGCATCGTGCCCGGCACGCTGCGCCTGATCGAGCGGCGGCTCGAAGCACTTCCGGAGGTGGCGATGCACGGCGCCGGCCCAACGTTCGGGCTCGTCTGCCCGCCCGAAACCTGCATGACGCTGGTGCGGCTGCTGGCCGACTGCCTCGATGACCTGCGCATCGACGAGCCCACGCTCGAAGATGTCTTCTTCGGCACGGAGGCCCCCCATGGCATGGATTGAATGGCGCCAAGTCGGCACGGTGGCGCACAAGGAGCTGCGCGACCGCCTGCGCAACCGGTGGGTGCTGGTCATCTCCGTGGG
Source organism: Cupriavidus agavae (assembly GCF_004217045.1). Lineage (GTDB taxonomy): Bacteria > Pseudomonadota > Gammaproteobacteria > Burkholderiales > Burkholderiaceae > Cupriavidus > Cupriavidus agavae. Next base: position 514,161 of record NZ_SGXM01000001.1, on the reverse strand, counting down.
CTTCGCGGCGTTCTCGCTGGCCATTGGCTACTTCGGCGGGGCGCAGCAGGGCGAGATCGGCCTGCGCTCGGCGGCGTTCGTGATCGCCAGCCTGGTCAGCCTGGCGATCTACCTGATTCCGATGATTGCGCTGCTGCTCGGCTTCGACGCCATCGTCGGCGAGCGCGAGCGCGGCTCGCTGGGGCTCCTGCTCTCGTACCCACTGACGCGCGTGGAACTGCTGCTCGGCAAGTACCTGGGCCTGGCGGCCGCGCTGGGATTGGCGACACTGGCGGGCTTCGCCACGGTCGGCGTGCCGCTGTTCCTGCAGTTCGGCGCCGCGATGCTCGGGCCGTTCCTGCGCTTCTGCGGCAGCGCCGTGCTGCTGGGGATGACCTTCCTGAGCATCGCCGTGCTGCTCTCCGTAATCGCCCGCGACCGCGCGCAGGCGTCGGGCCTAGCCGTCGCCGTCTGGCTGTTCTTCGTGCTGGTCTACGACCTGCTGCTGGTCGGCGTACTCGTGGCAGCCGGCGGACAGGTCGGCGACGCCGCCATCGCCACCGCGCTGCTGCTGAATCCGGCCGGCCTGTTCCGCATCCTCAACGTGTTCTCGCTGGCCGCCGTGCGCGAGCTGTACGGCCTGGCCAGCATCGTCCCCACCGCACTCGCCAGCCCCGCCGCACTGGCCGCCGCCCTGCTGGGGTGGATCGCCGCGCCCTTGCTTCTCGCCATCTGGAGATTCCGGACATGACCCACCCGCATCCAACCCGCCGCATCCTCCTGGCCGCCATCAGCGCGCTGCCGCTGCAGAGCCTGCTCGCGGCATGCTCCCGCCCGGCCCCGGCCGCCATCACCCCGGCCGACTTCGACCCCGCCACCACCTGCGACCTCGACGGCATGCTGCTGGCCGACCACCCCGGCCCCAAGGCGCAAATCTTCTTCGCCGGCCAGACGGCTCCGGTCTGGTACTGCGACACGGTGGAACTGTTCAGCACCCTGCTGCGCCCCGAGCAGGTCCGCCCGGTCGCCGCCGTCTTCACGCAGGACATGGAACTGGCCGACTGGAACACCCCGCGCGGCCACTGGTTCGATGCCCGCACCGGCTTCTACGTCACCGGCAGCCGCCGCCACGGCGCCATGGGCCCGACCATCCCGGGCTTCCGCAACGAGCCAGCCGCCCAGGCATTTGCCGACCAGCACGGCGGCAAGGTGCTGCCGTACGCCGGCATCACAGCCGACATGGTGGATTTGAGCGGGGGAGCGGGAGGTGATGGGCGGATGTAGGGGCGAGCCGGTGTGGCAACGAAAAAAGGGGCTACGGCGAAAACCGTAGCCCCTTCTTCTTACTGCATGAGTTGGTGGGCCTCCCGTGAGTCGAACACGGCACCAACGGATTATGAGTCCGCTGCTCTAACCAGGCATGAGCTAGAGGCCCTTGAAAGGCGTACTGCTTAGTTGCCTTCCAGGAAGCTCTTCAGCTTGTCCGAGCGGCTCGGGTGGCGCAGCTTGCGCAGTGCCTTGGCCTCGATCTGGCGGATACGCTCGCGGGTCACGTCGAACTGCTTGCCCACTTCTTCCAGCGTGTGGTCCGTGCTCATTTCGATGCCAAAACGCATGCGCAGCACCTTGGCTTCGCGCGGCGTCAGGCTGTCGAGCACGTCCTTGACCACGTCGCGCATGGAGCCATGCAGCGCCGCTTCGGCCGGGGCCAGCGTGTTCGTATCCTCGATGAAGTCGCCCAGGTGGGAATCGTCGTCGTCACCGATCGGCGTTTCCATGGAGATCGGCTCCTTGGCGATCTTCATGATCTTGCGGATCTTGTCCTCGGGCATCTCCATCTTCTCGGCCAGCGTTGCCGGATCCGGCTCGTTGCCGGTTTCCTGCAGGATCTGGCGCGAGATCCGGTTCATCTTGTTGATCGTTTCGATCATGTGAACCGGAATACGGATCGTACGGGCCTGGTCGGCGATCGAGCGCGTGATGGCCTGGCGAATCCACCACGTGGCGTACGTGGAGAACTTGTAGCCGCGGCGGTATTCGAACTTGTCCACGGCCTTCATCAGGCCGATGTTGCCTTCCTGGATCAGGTCCAGGAACTGCAGGCCACGGTTCGTGTACTTCTTCGCGATCGAGATCACCAGGCGCAGGTTGGCCTCGGTCATTTCGCGCTTGGCTTCGCGGGCACGGCGCTCGCCCTCGGACATCTTGCGGTTGACGTCCTTGAGTTCCTTGAGCGGCAGCACCACGCGGGCCTGCAGGTCGATCAGCTTCTGCTGCAGTTCGTGCACGGCCGGCACGTTGCGCTCGACGATCGTGCTGTACGCCTTGTGGTCGGCGACGATGGTCTGGATCCAGTCCAGGTTCGTCTCGTTGCCGGGGAAGCGGGCCACGAAGTCCGAGCGCGGCATGCCGCACTTGTCGACCACGATGTTCAGGATCGAGCGTTCGAGCTTGCGCACCTCGTCCACCTGGCCGCGCAGCGTGTCGCACAGGCGCTCGACGTTGCGGGCGGTGAAGCGGATGCCCATCAGTTCGGCCTGGATCGCTTCCTGGGCCTTCACGTACGGCTTCGACTTGTAGCCTTCCTTCTCGAAGGCACGGCGCATCTTGTCGAACTGCTCGGCGATGATGCGGAATTTCTCCAGCGCGGCAACCTTGAGTTCCTCCAGCTGGCGGGCGGAGGCACCGGCGCCGGCCGCGCCGTCGTCGTCCTCTTCCTCGTCGCCGTCCTCGCCGTCCTCGTCGGATTCCTCGTCCTCGTCGTCCGAGGCAGCCGCGGCCTGGGCCGGCGTGTTGTCCTGGACTTCCTCGGCGTTCGGATCGATCAGGCCGTCGACGAACTCGTCGATCTTGATCTCTTCATTGGCCACGCGCTCGGCGCTGGCCAGGATTTCCGAGATCGTGACCGGGCAGGCCGAGATGGCCATGACCATGTCCTTGAGACCGGCTTCGATGCGCTTGGCGATCTCGATTTCGCCTTCGCGCGTCAGCAGTTCCACGGTACCCATCTCGCGCATGTACATGCGGACCGGGTCGGTGGTGCGGCCAAATTCGGAATCGACGGTCGACAGCGCGGCTTCGGCTTCTTCTTCAGCTTCTTCCTCGCTGGTGGCCGACGGGGCATTGTCGTTGAGCAGCAGCGTCTCGGCGTCGGGCGCCTGCTCGTAGACGGCGATGCCGATGTCGTTCAGCGTGGCGACCAGCGTGTCGATCGTTTCCGAATCGACCATGTCGTCCGGCAGGTGATCGTTGATTTCCGCGTAGGTCAGGTAGCCGCGCGACTTGCCCAGCTTGATCAGCGCCTTGAGCTTCTGGCGGCGAACCTCGAGTTCCTCTTCGCTGCCAGCCTGGTTGGACGAGGCGAATTCCTTGAGCAGCGCCTTTTCCTTGGCCTTGCGGTCCTTGGCTTTCTGCTTTTCGGTCTTGGGCGCGGCGGCGGCGGGCGCGGCGGCGGCCGGCGCGTCGTTGTCGTAAAACTCTTCAGTCACGTCTTCGTTGGTGCTGTCGTCTTGCTGCATCTCGGCCTTGGGCTTGCGGCCACGCTTCTTCGGCTCCGGCTTGACGGCCGGCGCTGCGGGCTGCTCGGATGCAACGGATGCGGGAGTTGCGGCACGGGCCTTTGGCGCGGCGGCTTCCGCTGCGCCTGCCTTGGCGCTGCTGCCCCGGGTGCCGGCCGTCGTTGCCGCACGTTTGCTCTCGACTTCGGTATTCTGCTGTTTCGCCACGGTGATACTCTTACCTTTCACTGGTGCAGCGGCTTGCATGCCGCTTGTATTGGCGCTCTTGCCGCTCTCGCGTGCCGAAGTCGAGGGCCTGGTATTTTCGGATGTGCGATTCCTGACGGAAGCGGTTCCGGCGGGCGCCGAAGCGCTACGCACGGATTTTGCTGGCGCAGACCGGGCTGTTGTCGTCCTGACTGACGCGGTCGAAGTCTTCGCCGCCGTTGTTTTCACGGACGCCTTGCCGCTCCCTGATTGGGGAGCTTTGGAGGGAGCCTTCACGGCTACCCTTTCGGTTGCTTTGGCCTTTGCCATTGGCACGCTCACTTTCGCCAGTACTGGAGAGAAAGATTTCGCAATCCAAACCGGGCATTGTAGCACGTCACCAATCCCGGCTTCCTGTCAGGTGAGGTTTTCACCTGAAAAATCAAGGCTTAAGCGATTAGACCCCCAGGAAGCTGCATAGTTGGGGCCAGATACCGCCGGCTCAAGCCAAAAGTCTTCCACCGCCCCGCTGCTAGCTTTCCGCCGCGGCCGGGCGCAGTCCCATCTGCCGGCGGCGCTGCACTTCGCCGGCCAGCCACAGGTAGCGCTGCCGGGCGGCCGCGTCGGCCATGCCGTTCATCACGGCCGCTTCGAGTGCCTTCTGCTCCCTTTCCAGCGGATCGGCCAGCAACTTGAAGATGGCGCCGTCGAACTCCAGCGCCGCGGCCTCCGCTTCGATGTCTTCCCGCAGCACCGCCGTACGTGCCGTGGCGTACACATCGGCATAGGGCGTCTGGGCCAGCTGCTCGCTGAAGGCGGCGAAGTTCGCCGTGCCTTCAATGCCGTCGCAGGCGGCCACCAAGTGAGCGAGCACTTCGGTTTCCGGGCGCTGCGGGTCGAGCAACAGGGCGCGCGTATCGTCGTCGAGCCGGGCGGACAGCGCCGGGTGATTCATCAGCAACTGGATGACGCGCTGCTCCAGGCCGGTCGGCGCCTGCCGCCGCGCGCGCGGGCGCGGCTGCGCAAAGCGCCCCACGCGTGAGGAATCGCTGCCCAGCCCGCAGACCGCCTCGATTTCAGCGGGTGTCGTCCCCGTAGCATCGGCAAGTTCGCGCACGATCTGTAGCCGCAGGCCGCCCGCCGGCATCGCCTGGAGCAGCGGCTTGGCCTCGAACTGGGCACGCGCCCGGCCCTCGGGCTGACGCATGTCCTGGTCCTCGGTCACCACCTGGAGCAGGAAGCGCGACAGCGGCATGGCGTTCTGCACCTCGCGAGCGAAGGCATCGGTGCCTTCCTCGCGGACGTAGCTGTCGGGATCGTGCTCGGCCGGCAGGAACAGGAAGCGGATGGTCTTGTTGTCGGCCAGATGCGGCAGGCAGGCTTCGAGCGCCCGCCGCGCGGCGCGCCGGCCCGCGGCGTCGCCGTCGAACGAGAACACCACCGCATCGGTCTGGCGCAGCAGCTTCTGCACGTGCACCGGCGTGCAGGCGGTGCCGAGCGTGGCCACGGCGTTGGCAAAGCCAAGCTGGGCCAGCGCCACCACATCCATATAGCCTTCCACGACCAGCACGTAGCCGTTCTCGCGGATCGCGTGGCGGGCCTCGAACAGCCCGTACAGCTCGGTGCCCTTGCTGAACAGCGGGGTCTCGGGGGAGTTGAGGTACTTGGGCTCGCCCTGCCCCATCACCCGGCCACCGAAGCCGATCACGTTGCCCTTGGTGTTGCGGATCGGGAACATGATCCGGTCGCGGAAACGGTCGTAGCGGCGCGGTTTGCCATCGGCATCGCGCTTGTCCTGCGATTCGATCAGCAGGCCGTTCTCGACCAGCGGCCCGGCAATCGCATCGTCGCGATAGCTGCCAAACACGGCTTCGAGCCCCTGCCAGTCATCGGGCGCGTAGCCCAGGCCGAACTGCGCGGCGATCTCCCCGGTCAGGCCCCGCCCTTTCAGGTACTGGATGGCCTGCGGCGCACCGCGTAGCTGTTTCTTGAAAAAGTCAGTGGCCCGGGCCATGGCATCGGTCAGCGCCACCGAGCGGGCCTGCTGTTCGGCACGCTGGGCCGGCGGCAGGCTGTTGCGTTCCTCGGGAACGGACAAACCCACCGACTGCGCCAGTTCACGGACGGCCTCGGGGTACGACTGGCCCGAATACTCCATCAGGAAGCCGATGGCTGACCCATGGGCGCCGCAGCCGAAGCAGTGGTAGAACTGCTTGGTGGGCGAGACCGTGAATGACGGAGACTTCTCGTTATGGAACGGGCACAGGCCCATGAAATTGGCGCCACCCTTCTTCAACTGCACGTACTTACCCACCACATCGATAATATCGATGCGGTTGAGCAGGTCCTGAATGAAGGATTGCGGAATCACCCGGCTGACCGTCCTGATGCGTGGGCCTGCCGGTCGGGCCGGCGGCCTCTATAGAATGCGACCGGAACGACGCCCCGGCTGTTGTCGAATCATTGTAGTGCAGTTGCAACGCGCTGCCGGCTTTGCCGACATCTGCAGCCAAGTCCCGTCAACCTGGCAGCAATCTCACGCATCGTGACTGCTAATCATGCTTATGACTGGCGCACCAGTCACTTATTTGGGCGCCAGTGCCGCCTTGACCAGACCGGACACAGCGGTCATGTCGGCACGGCCGGCGAGGCGCGCCTTGACCAGCGCCATGACCTTGCCCATGTCCTGCGGACCAGCCGCGCCGGACTCGGTCACGGCCTTCTGCACTTCAGCCGCCACCTCGGACTCGGACAACTGGGCAGGCATGTAGGCCACCAGCACGTCCACCTCGGACTTTTCCTTGGCAACCAGGTCGTCGCGCCCGGCCTGCTCGAACTGGCTGATCGAATCCTTGCGCTGTTTGATCATCTTGTCGATGACGGCGGTCACGGCCGCATCATCGAGTTCCACGCGTTCGTCGACCTCGCGCTGCTTGATGGCGGCCAGCAGCAGGCGGATCGTGCCCAGGCGCTCGGTTTCGCGGGCGCGCATGGCGGCCTTCATGTCATCGTTGATGCGGGCTTTGAGGGACATGGCAGATTTCCGGAATAAGTGGAGTCAACAGCGAGGGCGGGTAGTTTACCTTATCGCGCCGCCAGCGCCGCCTCGGCTGCGGCCTCGCCGGCCGCCACGGCCGACGCCCAGGCCCACTGGAAGTTGTAGCCGCCCAGCCAGCCCGTCACATCGACCACCTCGCCGATGAAGTAGAGCCCCGGCACCTCGCGCGCCATCATGGTCGCCGAGGATAGCCCCCGGGTGTCCACGCCGCCGAGCGTTACCTCGGCCTTCTTGTAGCCTTCGGTGCCGGACGGCACCAGCCGCCAGCGGTTCAGTGCCTCGCCAAGCTGGCGCAGCGCCTTGTCCGGCATGTCGGCCACGGACTGCGTGCCCTGCAGCCCGGCCGCCTGGCACCAGGCGTCGGCCAGCCGCGCGGGCAGGCGCTCGCCCAGCAGGTTGTTCAGGTGCTTCTTGCTGCCCTTCTTGTGGCCGATCAGCCAGTTGGCGGCATCCTCGCCGTCGAACAGGTCCACCTCGATCGGCGTCCCCGGGCGCCAGAAGCTCGAAATCTGCAGCACGGCCGGGCCGGACAGCCCGCGGTGCGTCCAGAGCAGGTCTTCCTTGAAGGCGCCAGCGGTCTTGCCGCTGCCGGTGGCGATATCGACCTCCATCGACACCCCCGCCAGCGGCACGAACGGTTGCCATGCCTGCCCGTCGAAAGTCAGCGGCACCAGCGCCGGGCGGGTCTCCACCAGCTTGAGCCCGAACTGCCTTGCGATGCGATAACCGAAATCGGTGGCACCGATCTTCGGGATCGACAACCCGCCGGTGGCCACCACCACGGCCCCGGCGCACACCGTGCCCTGCGTGGTCAGCAACAGGTAATCGTCGCCCTCCTTGCGGATCTCGTCGATGGTGCAGCCGGTCTGCCAGTGCACGCTCCCCGCGTCACATTCGGCGCGGAGCATGCCGATGATGTCCTCGGCGCTGTCGTTGCAGAACAACTGGCCGCGATGCTTCTCGTGCCAGCCGATGTCGTAGCGGCGCAGCAGGCCCAGAAAGTCCTGCGGCGTATAGCGGGCCAGCGCCGAGCGGCAGAAATGGGGATTCGACGACAGGTAGTTGGCCGGTCCGGCCTGCAGGTTCGTGAAATTGCAGCGCCCGCCGCCCGAGATACGGATTTTCTCGGCCAGCCGCGTCGCATGGTCAATCAGCACCACGCGTGCGCCGCGCTGCCCGGCCACGGCGGCGCACATCATGCCGGCCGCACCCGCGCCCAGCACCGCCACGTCGAACCGGTCTTTCCTGCCCTGTGTCATAGCATCCCTTCAAGAAGCCGCGATTGTAGCGAAGTGCGGCGGCGCCAGCGCGTCCGGGGCGGGTGTGCTACCCTGCTGGCCTTCCGTTTTTTGCCGGCACAATGGCTGCAGTTGCAGTCCGAAACCCGCCGGCCGCACCAGAATCTCCCCATGCTCGTCCTCGGCATCGAATCCTCCTGCGACGAAACCGGGCTGGCCCTCTACGACACCGGGGCCGGCCTGCTGGCGCACGCGCTCTACTCGCAGATCGCCATGCACCGCGAGTACGGCGGCGTGGTGCCCGAGCTGGCCTCGCGCGACCATATCCGGCGCGTGCTGCCGCTGCTGCAGCAGGTGCTCGACGAGGCCGGCCGCAAGCGCGAGGACATCGACGCCATCGCGTTCACGCAGGGGCCGGGGCTTGCCGGCGCGCTGCTGGTGGGTGCCTCGGTCGCCAACGCGCTGGGCTTTGCGCTGGGCGTGCCGATGGTGGGCGTGCACCATCTGGAGGGCCACCTGCTGTCGCCGCTGCTGACCGATGCCCCGCCGCCTTTTCCGTTCGTGGCGCTGCTGGTCTCGGGCGGCCACACGCAGCTGATGGAGGTCAAGGGCGTGGGAGACTACGCGCTGCTCGGCGAGACGCTCGACGATGCTGCCGGCGAGGCGTTCGACAAGACCGCCAAGCTGCTCGGCCTTGGCTATCCGGGTGGCCCGGAAGTGTCGCGGCTGGCCGAATTCGGCAATCCCGGCGCCTTCGACCTGCCGCGCCCGATGCTCCATTCGGGCAATCTCGATTTCTCGTTCGCGGGCCTCAAGACCGCCGTGCTGACGCAGACGCGCAAGCTCGGCAACACCTGCGAGCAGGACCGCGCCAACCTGGCGCGCTCGTTCGTCGATGCCATCGTCGACGTGCTGGCCGCCAAGTCGTTCAACGCGCTCAGGCAGACCGGCCACAAGCGGCTGGTGGTGGCCGGCGGCGTGGGCGCCAACCGGCAACTGCGCGAGCGCCTGAACGAAATGGGCCGCCGCCGCAAGGTGGAGGTGTACTACCCGGACCTGGCGTTCTGCACCGACAACGGCGCGATGATCGCGTTCGCCGGCGCCATGCGGCTGCAGGCCGCGCCGCAACTGGCCCGGCACGAGTACAGCTACGGCGTGACACCGCGCTGGGATCTGGCCGACATCCGCCTGCCGGCCTGAGCCGCCGGGAATTGGTAGCGATCCTCTAGTCCGGGCGGCGTCCGGACACAAGGCGGTCACATCGCCGCCGAACAATTTGCGTTTCCCGCATCACATTCCCACAAGAACGAGGAAACGCAGATGGATCGCCGCAAGTTTCTGAAATGGGGCAGTTTCGTTACCGTCACGGCGGCCACCACGGGCCTGGCCGGCTGCGGTGGCGACGACGGCAACAGCACCCCCAACCCTTCCACGCCGCCGGTCACCAGCCCGGGCACCGCCTACCGGTTCGACCAGGGCGTGGCATCGGGCGATCCGAAGCCGGACAGCGTGATGCTGTGGACGCGCGTGGCGGGCGCCAGCGCCAGCCAGCCGGTCAGCGTGCGGCTGCAGGTCGCCACGGCCGCCGATTTCAGCGCGCTCGTGGTCGACAGCACCCTGTCCGCCCTGCCCGACTGGGACTACACGCTGCGCAACAAGGTCACGGGCCTGACCGCCGGCACCACCTATTACTACCGCTTCATCGCCGGCAGCCAGACCAGCCCGGTGGGCCGCACCAGGACCGCGCCGGCTGCGGGTACGCCGCTCTCCCAGCTCAGGTTCGCCTTCATCACGTGCCAGGACTGGAGCGTGAACCACTGGGCGGGCATGGAAGAACTGGTCAACGAGGATCTCGACTTCGTGGTCCACATGGGCGACTACATCTACGAGACCGTGGGCGCCGCATTCCAGACTGGCAAGGTCGAGAGCCGCCACGCCCAGCTGACGCTGCCCAACGGCACCGCCACGGCCGACGGCACCTACGCGACGACGATCGACGACTACCGCTACCTGTACAAGTCGTACCGCAGCGATCCGCGCCTGCAGGCGCTCCACGCGCGCTTTCCCGTGATCGGCATCTGGGACGACCACGAGTTCTCCGACGACTGCTGGCAGGACCACCAGACCTACACGGCCGCCGACGACGCCGATCCGCGCACCGCGCGCCGCCGCGCCGCCAGCCAGGCGTGGTTCGAGTTCATGCCGGCCGATGTCAGCTTCAGCCAGGCCGACACCTCGTTCCGCAACATCCAGATCTACCGCTCGTTCACGTTCGGCAACCTCGCCACGCTGGTGATGACCGACGAGCGCCTCTACCGCGCCGACCACGTGATTCCCGAGCAGGCGGCCGGCAGCAGCATCGGCAGCCGCTATTTCGTGCCCAAGGCCACGCTGGCCGGACTGGAGGCAAGCAAGATCGCCGGGGCCGGCGGGGCGCTGACCCCGGTGTCGATCCTCGGCGATACGCAACGCGCCTGGTGGCAGGACCAGATGGCCAGCGCGGGCACGACGTGGAAGCTGTGGGGTAACGAGGTGTCGCTGCTGCGCATGCAGATCGATGGCACGCAGGCCATCGCGGCGCTGCTGGCAGGCGGTCTCGTGCAGGCCAACAATGCGCTGGCGCCGCTGCAGGCCAACATGGTCGTGGCGCTGGTCACCGACCTGGCCACGGCCAAGGGCGACGGCACCTATCCGGCGCCAGCCTATGCCACGCTCAAGGCGCTGTTGCTGGCCAATGCCGGCATCTCGAACGCCGTGTTCGACGCCGCCATCGCCCCGGTGCTCAACGCCAGCCTGCCGACGGTGGCGCTGCTCGACAAGTACATCCTCAACGCCGACCAGTGGGATGGCTACAACGCCGAGCGCAAGGCGATGATGGCCTTCCTGAAGGCCGGCAGCATCAGGAACGTGGTGGCGCTGACCGGCGACATCCACGCGTTCTTCGCCGGCGCCGTGATGGACGACTACGACGCCGCCACGCCGGTCCCGGTCATGGTGGACCTGGTCACGGCCGGCCTGTCGAGCAATTCGTTCCAGAGCTACTTCAGGAGCGTGGTGGACAGCGACGCCGCGTTCAAGGCCGCCGCGCCGCTGATCTACACGACCGACGCCAGCGGCGCGGTCACCAACACGTTCAACAGCACGCTGTCGACGTTCAATCCGTGGCTGAAATACGTGAATACCGACGCGCAGGGGTACGCGGTGGTGACGCTGACGGCGTCGAAGCTGAGCTGCAGCTTCCGCAAGCTCAAGCCGCTGGCGAACGGCGTGGCCCCGGCGCTGCCGGCAACGGAAAGCGTGAAGGTGGTAGAGGTGGCGGCGGGAGTGCCGGCAGTGACGGTGGTCTGATGCGCCGTCGATGGTGTTCTCCCCTCTCCCGCGTAGCGTGAGAGGGGAGTAAGACCAGCGGGTAAGGAAACTCAGCCCACCCGCTTGTCATGCTCGATCACAGCATAAGCACTGTGATTGTGGATCGACTCGAAGTTCTCCGCTTCCAGCGTGTACGCCACGATGCGCGCGTCGGCGTTCAGGCGCATGGCGATGTCGCGCACCAGGTCTTCCACGAACTTCGGGTTCTCGTAGGCGCGCTCGGTCACGAACTTCTCGTCCGGGCGCTTGAGCAGGCCCCACAGTTCGCACGACGCCTCTTCCTCGGCCATGCGCACCAGCGTTTCCACGTCCAGGTCGCCGGCCAGTTCCACCTTCATCGTGATGTGCGAGCGCTGGTTGTGCGCGCCGTACTGCGAAATCTTCTTCGAGCACGGGCACAGGCTCGTCACCGGCACCAGCGCGGTCAGGAACAGGCGGGTCTGGCCGTCGCGCGCCTCGCCCACCAGCGTCACCTCGTAGTCGAGCAGCGACTGCACGCCCGATACCGGCGCGGTCTTGCTGATGAAGTACGGGAACGTGACCTCGATGCGGCCGGCCTCGGCCTCCAGGCGCACCAGCATGTCGTCGAGCAGCGCGCGGAAGCCGGCGAGGTCCAGCGGCGCACGGTTGTCTTCGAGCAGCGCGACGAAGCGCGACATGTGCGTGCCCTTCTGGTCGGCCGGCAGCCGCACGTCCAGCGTGAACGTGCCCACGGTGGCCACCACGCCGGACGGCGTCTGCAGCGTCAGCGGATAGCGCACGCCCTTCACGCCGACGCGCTGGATGACGATCTGGCGGGTATCGACGCTCGACTGCACGTCGGGCATCACGAAGGCGGGATTGATGTCATTCATCTACGGTTTCCTCCAGGACGCCAGCCGGAGGGCGGCGGCAATCCTTACGGTCGCGGCGTTTTTCGCAGGATGTGGTTTCCACGCCGCGCAACGAGTGTGAAACGGCGGGTCCGGTGCATGGCTCATGCGCCGGCCCGCAGCTTTGCGAACACGAAATCGGGACGACCTCGTAAAACTACGAGGTCGTCGGGGGAACTGCCGGAACGGTCAGGCGACGCGGGTGGCCACCTTGACGGGCTGGTCGGCCAGCTGGAAGCGCTCGCGCACCGAGCGGCCGATGCCGGCGGCGTCCAGGCCGCACTGCGACAGCAGGAAGGCCGGGTCGCCATGGTCGATGAAGCGGTCGGGCAGGCCCAGCACCAGCGTCGGGATGGCGATGCCGGCCTCGGCCAGCGCTTCGAGCACCGCGCTGCCGGCGCCGCCCATGGTCGCGCCCTCTTCCACGGTCACCAGGTAATCGTGGCTGGCGGCCAGCTGCCTGACGAGTTCCACGTCGAGCGGCTTCACGAAGCGCATGTTGGCCACCGTGGCGTCCAGCGTCTCGGCGGCAGCCAGTGCCGGCTGCAGCATCGAGCCGAAGGCGAGGATCGCCACGCGCTGGCCCTGGCGGCGGATCTCGCCCTTGCCCACCGGCAGCGCCGTCAGCTCGGACTGGATGGCCGCGCCCACGCCCGCGCCGCGCGGGTAGCGCACGGCGGTCGGGCAGTCCTGCTGGTAGGCGGTGGTGAGCAGCTGACGGCACTCGTTCTCGTCAGCCGGCGTCATCACCATCATGTTCGGGATGCAGCGCAGGAACGGGATGTCATAGGCGCCCGCGTGCGTGGCCCCGTCGGCGCCCACCAGGCCGGCGCGGTCCAGCGCGAACACCACCGGCAGGTTCTGCAGCGCCACGTCGTGGATCAGCTGGTCATAGCCGCGCTGCAGGAACGTCGAATAGATCGCCACCACCGGCTTCAGGCCCTCGCAGGCCAGGCCGCCGGCAAACGTCACCGCGTGCTGCTCGGCAATGCCCACGTCGTAGTAGCGGTCCGGGAAGCGCTTCTCGAACTCGACCATGCCGGAGCCCTCGCGCATGGCCGGGGTCACGCCCACCAGGCGCTTGTCGGCCGCGGCCATGTCGCACAGCCAGTCGCCGAACACCTGCGTGTAGGTCTTGCGCGACGGCTTGCCCGACGGGCGGATGCCTTCCTCGGGGTTGAACTTGCCCGGGCCGTGGTACAGGATCGGGTCGGCCTCGGCCAGCTTGTAGCCCTGGCCCTTCTTGGTCACCACGTGCAGGAACTGCGGGCCGTGGCCTTCCAGTGCGCGCTGGCGGATGTTCTGCAGCGTCGGCACCAGCGAGTTCAGGTCGTGGCCGTCGATCGGGCCGATGTAGTCGAAGCCGAATTCCTCGAACAGCGTGGCCGGCACGACCATGCCCTTGGCATGTTCCTCCAGCCGCTTGGCGAATTCGAGCACCGGCGGCGCCACGGACAGCACGCGCTCGATGCCCTTCTTCGTGGCCGCGTAGAACTGGCCCGAGAGCAGCCGCGCCAGGTGCTTGTTCAGCATGCCCACGGGCGGCGAGATCGACATGTCGTTGTCGTTGAGCACCACCAGCAACGGCAGGTCCTTGTAGACACCGGCGTTGTTCATGGCCTCGAAGGCCATGCCGGCGGTCATCGCGCCGTCGCCGATCACGGCGATGCCCACGCGCTTCTCGCCCTGGGTACGGGCGCCGAGCGCCATGCCCAGCGCGGCCGAGATCGAGGTGGACGAGTGCGCGGTGCCGAACGTGTCGTACTCGCTTTCGGCGCGGCGCGGGAAGCCCGAGATGCCGCCGTACTGGCGCAGCGTCGACATGCGGTCACGCCGGCCGGTCAGGATCTTGTGGGGGTAGCTCTGGTGACCCACGTCCCAGACCACGCGGTCACTCGGCGTGTCGAAGACGTAGTGCAGCGCGATGGTCAGTTCCACCGTGCCGAGGTTCGACGACAGGTGGCCGCCGGTCTGCGAGACCGATTCGAGCACGTAGGCGCGCAGTTCGTCGGCCAGCGTCTCGAGCTGGCGCCGGTCCAGGCGGCGCAGGTCTGCGGGGTCGTCGATGTTGTTGAGCAGCGTGTAGGTCATGTGAGTCCGTTCGGCCGCCGGATTCTGTCTGTCCGGCTTGTCAGTTCAGTTTGAGCGCAGCACGATCAGGTCGGCCAGTTCGGCCAGCCGGCCGGCGCGTGCGCCGAATCCCGCCAACGCCTCGTGGGCGTCGGTGCGCAGCTGGGCGGCCAGCTCGCGTGCGGCATCCAGGCCAAGCAGCGACACGTAGGTCGGCTTGTCGTTGGCGGCGTCCTTGCCGGCGGTCTTGCCCAGCGTGGCCGTATCGGCGGTGACGTCGAGGATATCGTCAACCACCTGGAACGCCAATCCCACGGCTGCCGAGTAACGGTCCAGCGCGGCCAGGCCGTCCGGATCGATGCTGCCGCACAGCGCGCCCATGCGCACGCTGGCACGCAGCAGCGCGCCGGTCTTCATGCGGTGCATGCCCTCGAGCGCCTCGCGCGTCATGGCCAGGCCCACGTTCTGCAGGTCGATCGCCTGGCCGCCGCACATGCCCACCGAGCCCGATGCCTGCGCCAGTTCGGCCACCAGCTTCAGGCGCGCCGCGGCGTCCAGCGCCGGCGTGCCGGCCAGCACCAGGAACGCCTGGGTCTGCAGGGCATCGCCCACCAGCAGCGCCGTGGCTTCGTCGTAGGCCTTGTGGACCGTGGGACGGCCGCGCCGCAGGTCGTCGTCGTCCATGCAGGGCATGTCGTCGTGGACCAGCGAGTAGGCGTGGATCATCTCGACGGCGCAGGCCGCGGCATCGCAGGCCTCGGGGGCGGCGCCCGCCACCTCGCCGGCGGCATGCACCAGCAGCGGGCGAACCCGCTTGCCACCGCCGAGAACAGCATAGCGCATGGCTTCGTGGAGGGTATGGGGAATTGTGTCCGTGGACGGCAGGGCCGCGTCCAGGGCGGCCTCGGTCCGGGCGCCCTGCGCCCGCATCCAGGTTGCGAAATCTGTCATTCGAAGTCTGCGCCGTTGCTGTTGTTTTCGGTCCGTGATTCGGCTGCCAGGGGTTTCAGCGCGTCACCTTCCAGTACCTTGACCTGCTGGGCCACCCGCTCCAGGCTCTGCTGGCAGAAGCGCACCAGCTCGGCCCCGCGCCGGTAGGCGGCCAGCGATGCCTCCAGCGGCAGTTCGCCGCTTTCCATGCTGCCGACCAGCGTCTCCAGTTCGGCCATCGCGGCCTCGTAGGAAGCCGGCGGTGCGCTGGCGGCCGGCGAGTCTTCGGGCTGGACCGGGGCGGTCGTCGTTCTGGGCATGTCGGGCCTCGATCAGGGGAATTCGCGATTTTACGTCAAACCACGGGCACGCCGCTGAACAGACTGATCCATGGGCCGTACTGGCGTCACATGGCATCGTGCGGATAGCGCACGTAGCAATCCTTTATGACACACCCGTGACAGGGATGTGACGTGTGCGCCCGGGTCGTCATTCCGAATGCGCCCGATGGGGCACCTCCATGACGACCCGGGGCGACTTTTTCGCTAAAAAGGCCAAATAATCAGTCCCTTAACTTTTTGGCTCGGGTACAATCCCGGGCTCGTCAGCGAGTTCGCCCCCGTTGCGTTTTCCACGCATTCTCCCGTCTTCGAGATTGGGGAACCGGCCCGGTTTTCGCTCGTCTGACACGGTTTCCCAAATCGATTCCTATTTCGATGGTTGGGTTGTTCACTGCTTTCGCCTGTTCATAGGGAGTGGGGATAATGTCCAATCTCAGCACCGCGCTCAAACTTGCGCCGGCTGATTCGCAGTTGCCCGTGGATGTCTACTTTGACGAGGCGCTGCATCAACAAGAACTCGAACTGCTGTTCCGGAAAGGCCCCGGCTACGTCGGCCACGAACTGATGGTGCCGGAATCCGGCGACTTCCAGACGCTGGCCGCCGAGGACGAGGGGCGCATGCTCGTGCGCAACCCGGACGGCATCGAACTGCTGTCCAACGTCTGCCGCCATCGCCAGGCCATCATGATGAATGGCCGCGGCAATGCGAAGAACATCGTCTGCCCGCTGCACCGCTGGACTTACGACCTCAAAGGTGATCTTTTAGGCGCTCCGCACTTCGCCGAGCAGCCGTGCGTGCACCTGAACCGCTCGCCGCTGCAGAACTGGAACGGCATGCTGTTCGAGGGCGAGCGCGACGTGCGGGCCGATCTGGCGCGCATGGGCGTGGCCGAAGACCTGAACTTCGAAGGCTACATGCTCGACCACGTGGAAGTGCACGAGTGCGACTACAACTGGAAGACCTTCATCGAGGTCTATCTGGAGGATTACCACGTCGTGCCGTTCCACCCGGGCCTGGGCAGCTTTGTCTCGTGCGACGACCTCAAGTGGGAGTTCGGCGAGTGGCACAGCGTGCAGACCGTGGGCCTGCACGCCGGCCTGAAGCGTCCGGGCAGCATGACGTACCAGAAGTGGCACGAGGAAGTGTTGCGCTTCAACAACGGCAAGCTGCCCAAGCATGGCGCGATCTGGCTGACCTACTACCCCAACATCATGGTGGAGTGGTACCCGAACGTGCTCTGCATTTCGACGCTGCACCCGCTGGGGCCGCGCAAGACGCGCAATGTGGTGGAGTTCTACTACCCCGAGGAAATCGTGCTGTTCGAGCGCGAATTCGTCGAGGCCGAGCGCGCCGCCTATATGGAAACGTGCATCGAGGACGATGAAATCGCCGAACGCATGGACGCCGGCCGGCTTGCGCTGATGAAGCGCGGCGTCAGCGAGACCGGCCCCTACCAGTCGCCGATGGAAGACGGCATGCAGCATTTCCACGAGTGGTACCGCCGCGCGATGGACTACCAGAAACGCTGACCTGCCGCGCCTGACCCGAAACGGACCGTGAAAACGGTCCGTTTTGCATTGGAGCCGGCGCCGGGGCGCTGTTACAATCCGCAGTGCACAATCGTTGCCGATACAACGAATTTTCGGCCGCCCGGCCGACCCACCGCCACCTCGCCCCTGCCATGCAATCGCTCTGGATGCTGTTCGCCGCCTTCGCCTTCTCGTTGATGGGGGTAGGCGTCAAGCTTGCGGCGGACTTCTACACCACGGGCGAGATCGTCTTCTACCGCAGCCTGATCGGCGTGACCATCATGTGGGTGCTGCTGCGCTCGCAGGGCGTGTCGGTGCGCACGCCGCACATGGTGACCCATATCAAGCGCAGCCTGTTCGGCGTGACCGCCCTGCTGCTCTGGTTCACCTCGATCACGATGCTGCCGCTGGCCACGGCGATGACGCTGAACTACATGTCGCCGATCTGGATCGCGCTGATTCTCGGCGCCGGCGCGGCGCTGGCCGGCACCCCGGGCGCCGCCGACAAGAAGCTGATCGGCGCCATCCTGCTGTCGTTCGGCGGCGTGCTCTGCCTGCTGCAGCCTTCGGTCGGGCACAACCAGCTGACGGGCGGCATGATCGGCCTGATTTCTGGCGTTTTTACGGCGTTGGCCTATGTCGAGGTGCGCCAGCTCGGCCAGCTTGGCGAGCCCGAAGGCCGCATCGTGTTCTATTTCTCGGCGGTTGGCCTGGTCTGCGGCCTGGTGTGGATGCTGTATTCCGGCGTAAGCCCCCACACCTGGCGCGGCGCCGGGCTGCTGCTGGTGATCGGCATTCTGGCCACGCTGGGCCAGACGTCGATGACGCGCGCCTACAAGCGCGGCAACACGCTGCTGACCGCCAACCTGCAGTACGCGGGCATCGTGTTTTCGAGCCTCTGGGGCATCCTGGTCTGGAACGACAAGCTGAACTGGGTCTCGTGGCTCGGCATGGTGCTGATCATCGCCAGCGGCATCGCCACCACGCTGACGCGGGCGCGCGATACCGACCGGCATCCCACCCCGGCCACGCCGGTCAAGTCTGCCGAAGCCGAGGTCCATCCCGAGGTCTGACGCGCTGACCCCGGGCGCGGCGGTGTAGCATTGACGGCGATCCGCTCAACGAGAGAGACCGCTGTCCATGCCATCACCGCTGATTACCGCCACCGAACTCCAGGACCTGCGCGCCGCGGGCCGCCGGGTCGTCATCGTCGACTGCTCGTTCGACCTGGCCAACCCGGCCGCCGGCCGCGAAATCTACCAGCAGAGCCATCTGCCGGGCGCTTTCTACCTCCATCTCGACAACGAACTGTCCGGCCCCAAGACCGGCGCCAACGGCCGGCATCCGCTGCCCGACCCGGAATTGCTGGTCGCCCGGCTGCGCGCGCTGGGCGTGGATGACGAGACGCTGGTGGTGGCCTACGACGCCCACGGCGCGATGTTCGCGGCGCGGCTCTGGTGGCTGCTGCGCTGGGTGGGCCACGGCGCCGTGGCCGTGCTCGACGGCGGCAAGGCCGCCTGGCTGGCCGCCGGCCTGCCGTTGGATCAGGGCACGACGCCCGATCCGGAAGCCGGCGGCAACCTGACGCGCCGGGCCTCGCTGGTGCGCACCGTCGATGCCGGCGCGCTGCTCGCCAATCTCGATCAGCCTGCCGTGCTGGTGGTGGACGCCCGCGCGCCGGACCGCTTCCGCGGCGAGAACGAGACGCTCGACCCCGTGGGCGGGCACATCCCGGGCGCGGTCAACCGCTTCTTCAAGGACAACCTGGCCGAAGATGGCCGTTTCAAGCCGGCCGGGCAACTGCGCGCCGAGTTCGGCAACGTGTTCGCCGGCCAGCCGGCGGCGCAGACCGTGATGCAGTGCGGCTCGGGCGTGACCGCCTGCCACAACCTGCTGGCCATGGAAGTGGCCGGGCTGGGCGACGCGGCCCTGTATCCGGGCTCGTGGAGCGAATGGTGCGCCGACCCACGCCGGCCCGTGGCCACCGGCAACTGACCGTATTGAGACGTTTGAGCTAGAAAACCACCAGTTTCCTGCTCAAACGTCTCACTGAAGGAGACGGAGACCGCGGTCAGCGCGACGGTGCCGCGGCCTCCTCTTTCGCATGGTGGTGGGCGTGCTCCTCGTGCACGCCGTTCGTGATGAACACGATGGCCGCGATGCCGGCCGCTACCAGCACCACCTGCATCGCAGATTCCTTAAGCCGCGGCTTGCGCTGCATCTGCGGCATCAGGTCGCTCACCGCGATATAGAGGAAGCTGCTCGACGCAATCACGAGCACGTACGGAATCCAGCCTGAAAGCTCGTCCAGCAGGAAATAGCCCACGACGCCGCCCAGCACGGCCGCCAGGCTCGACAGCAGGTTGAACGCGAACGCCCGCGCCTTCGAGAAGCCGGCGTTGAGCAGCACGATGAAATCGCCCACTTCCTGCGGAATCTCGTGCGCGGCGATGGCCAGCGCGGTGACCAGCCCGATATGGGGGTCGGCCAGGAACGCCGCGGCAATCACGATGCCGTCGGCAAAGTTATGGAAGGTGTCGCCCACCAGGATGGTCAGGCCGCTGCGGCCCGCTTCCTCGCGGTCGTGGCCGTGGTGGTGATGGTGGCCGTCGCCCTCGTGGTGGTGCGAGTGGCGCAGCAGCGAGATCTTCTCCAGCAGGAAGAAGCCCAGCAGGCCGGCCAGCAGCGTGCCGAACAGCGCGCGCGGATCGGCGCCGGATTCGAATGCCTCGGGCAGCGAGTGCAGCAGCGCCGTGGCCAGCAGCACCCCCACCGAGAAACTCACCATGCGATCCACCACGCGGGAGGCCACGGTCAGCGACAGCACCGCCGCACCCAGGATGCTGCCGACCCCCGAAATGGTCGCCGCCAGCAGGATGTACAAAAGCGTGGAATGGATGATGGACTCCCGGACCGGCCCCCGCCCGACCACCGGGCAGTCATCGCCGACTGACATTCTCCAGCATTAACGCAACATGGTTGCAAAAACGCAGAGTCGGCATTGTACGTATGTCGGTGCCTGTTTTGCAATCACCTGACCGGCCGAGGGGCTAATACGAGCGGCTGATTTGCGGCCTCAGGCGACCTTGTGCTGCCGGAACCAGGCCAGGCAGCGCTGCCAGCCATCGCGGGCCGCCGCCTCGACATAGCTGGCGCGGTAGTCGGCATGGAAGGCGTGGCCGGCTTCCGGGTAGACCACGAACGTCGACGCGCGGGCGTTCGGATTGTTCGATTCGCCGAGCGCCGCCTTCATCTGCGCCACATGCTCCTGCGTGATGCCGGTGTCCTTGCCGCCGTAGAGTCCCAGCACCGGCGCGTTGAGTTCGTTGACGATATCCACCGGGTTGCGCGGCTTGAGCGGGCTGGGCTGCCCCACGAGCTGGCCGTACCAGGCCACGCCGGCCTTGACCCGCTTGCTGTGCGCCGCATACAGCCACGTCACGCGGCCACCCCAGCAGAAGCCGGTGATGCCGAGGCGGTTCACGTCGCCGCCATTGGCCGCCGCCCAGGCCACGCACGCGTCGAGATCGCCCATCACCTGGGCGTCGGGCGTCTTCTGGATGATGTTGGCCTGCAGTTCCTGGATCGTGCCGTAGCTGCTCGGGTCGCCCTGGCGCGCGAACAGTTCCGGCGCGATGGCCAGGTAGCCGAGCTTGGCAAAGCGGCGGCAGATATCGGCAATATGCTCGTGCACGCCGAAGATCTCGCTGATGACCAGCACCACGGGCAGGTTGGTCTTGCCCTCGGGCTGGGCACGGTACACGGGCATGCCGAAGCTGCCCGACGGCACCGTGATCTCGCCGGCGGCCAGGCCCTGGAAGTCGGTCTTGATGGTCTGTGCCGACACCGGCAGCACGGCCGCGGCAAAGGCGGAGCCCAGCGCGGTCTTGACGAAACTGCGGCGGTCGAACGACTGGCCGGGGACGAGGCTTTCGACTTCTGGCTTCAGCATGGGCGAGGCTCCTGGAAGATTTGGCGGGATGCCGGGCCATGTGACGCCAGCGCGGCGCCGTCGATTCTAAGCAAAGATGGCCGGTAGCGCACGCGCCACCGGCCATCCCGATCCCGTCCTCCGGGGCTGCCGTCAGTGCAGCTTCACGCGCGGGCTGGTCTTGCTGCGCAGCCAGTGCGTCACGGTGTCGAGCCCCATGCCGATGGCGCCGTGCAGCGCCAGCACGTGCATCCGGTACAGCGATGTGTACATGAAGCGCGCCATCAGCCCCTCGATGAACATCGATCCGCCGATCAGGCCGCCCATCAGGCTGCCCACGGCGCTGAAGTGGCCCAGCGACACCAGCGAGCCGAAATCCTTGAAGCCGAATTCCGGCAGCGGCTTGCCCGCCAGCCGTGCCCGGATGGCGTCGTACAGGAACGTGGCCTGCTGGTGCGCGGCCTGGGCGCGCGGCGGCACGGTGGTCTGCTTTTCGGTCCACGGCGCGGCGGCGCAGTCGCCAAACGCGAAGATGTCCGGGTCGGCCTCGCTCTGCAGCGTGGCGCCCACCACGATCTGGCCCATCTTGCTGACCGGCAGCCCCAGCGTGCGCAGCACACCCGGCGCGGTGATGCCGGCGGCCCAGACGGTCAGGTCGGCGTCGATATGCTTGCCGCTGGCCGTCAGCACCGCGTCGTGCGTGACTTCGGTCACGCGCTCGCCCGTGAACACATCCACGTCGAGCTTGCGCAGCAGCTTGGTGGTCTCGGCCGAGACGCGCTCGGACAGCGCCGGCAGGATGCGCGGGCCGGCCTCGATCACGTGGATGCGCACGTCGCGGCGCGGGTCGAGCTGGTGCAGCCCGTAGGCATTCAGCACGTGGGCCGTGTTGCGCAGTTCGGCAGACAGCTCCACACCCGTGGCGCCCGCCCCGATGATCGCCACGTCCACGCGCGGACGGCCGTCCTCGCCCATGCGGCCCTTGCCGTTCTGGGCGCGCACGCAGGCGGCGATCAGCTTGCGGCGAAAGCGCTCGGCCTGCGCCACGGTGTCCAGCGCGATGGCATGCTCGGCGGCGCCCGGCACGCTGAAGAAATGCGTGACGCAGCCGATGGCCAGCACGAGGGTGTCGTAGGGCAATTCGCGGGCAGGCAGCAGTTCGTCGCCGTCCTGGTCCACGCAGGCCGCCACGTGCACCACCTTGCGGGCGCGGTCGATGCCGGTCAGTTCCCCCTGCTGGAACTCGAAATGGTGCCAGCGCGCCTGCGCCACATATTCGAGCTGGTGGGTGTTGGGGTCCATGCTGCCGGCTGCCACTTCATGCAGCAGCGGCTTCCAGATGTGCGTGGGCGAGCGGTCCACCAGCGTGACCTGCGCCTGGCGCGACTTGCCGAGCTTGTCGCCGAGCCGCGTGACGAGTTCGAGCCCGCCCGCGCCACCGCCGACCACGATGATCCGGTGCAGCGCGCCCGCCGCACGCGGCGCCGCGATGGGCTGCGGGCCGCCGGCGATGATGGAAGTGTCTGTCGATGCAGGAGTTGGGGCGCTTTCCTCTTTGCCTTGCGTGTTGCTCATGGTCTACCCGATGCTTTCAATTTGAAAACCGGTGCAGGCCCCTTGCGGCGTCTTTCTGTTGTCGTCTCGCACCGCGAGGCCGATATCTGTACTTTGAAGATTCTGCTATTTACAACCTGTTGCTGCCAGTGTGCTGCAATGCAGCACCACTGGCAAGGGGGCCCCGGGTCGTTTCAGCAAGTACTTCTTTGCATACAGCGGCATCGCGCGGGAGACATTGGCCGCAAGGTGCGCCATGGGCCTAGTGCGCTTCTTCCCAGTTGCTGCCGCTGCCCACTTCGGCCACCAGCGGCACGTTCAGTTGCGCCACGCCGCACATCAGCTCGGGCAGCTTCACCTTGACCAGCTCGAACTCTGCCTCGGGCACTTCGAGCACCAGTTCATCGTGCACCTGCATGATCTGGCGTGCGCCGAGTTTGTCGGCTTCGAGCCAGTCCTGGACGGCGATCATCGACAGCTTGATCAGGTCGGCCGCGGTGCCCTGCATCGGCGCGTTGATGGCGGCGCGCTCGGCGGCCTGGCGGCGCGGGCCGTTGCCGCCCCGGATGTCCGGCAGCCACAGGCGGCGGCCGAACACGGTTTCCACGTAGCCCTGCTCGCGCGCCTTCTGGCGCGTCTCTTCCATGTAGTTGGCCACGCCGGGGTAGCGCATGAAGTAGCGGTCGATGTAGTGCTTGGCCGCCTCGCGCTCGATGCCGAGGTTGCTGGCCAGCCCGAACGCGCTCATGCCATAGATCAGGCCGAAGTTGATGACCTTGGCGTAGCGGCGCTGCTCGCTCGACACCGCCTCGCGCTCCACGCCGAAGATCTCGCCGGCCGTGGCCCGGTGGATGTCCTCGCCGTTGGCGAAAGCGCGCAGCAGGTTATCGTCGCCCGAGATATGGGCCATGATGCGCAGCTCGATCTGCGAGTAGTCGGCCGAGACGATCACGTTGCCCGGCCCCGCGATGAACGCCTCGCGGATGCGGCGGCCTTCCTCGGTGCGCACCGGGATGTTTTGCAGGTTCGGCTCGGTCGACGCCAGCCGGCCCGTGACCGCCGTGGCCTGGCCGTAGCTGGTATGGACCCGGCCCGTGCGCGGGTTGACCATCTTCGGCAGCTTGTCGGTGTAGGTCGACTTGAGCTTGGACAGGCCCCGGTAGTCAAGCAGCAGCTTGGGCAGCGGATAGTCCTCGGCCAGCTTCTGCAGCACCTCTTCGTCGGTGGACGGCGCGCCGCTGGCGGTCTTCTTGACCACCGGCAGCTTCATCTGGTTGAACAGGATCTCGCCGATCTGCTTCGGCGAGCCCAGGTTGAACGGCTGCCCGGCGGCCTCGTGCGCGGCGCGCTCGGCCTCCATCATGCGCTGGCCCAGTTCGGCGCTCTGCACGGCCAGGCGGTCCGCATCGATCAGCACGCCGTTGCGCTCGATCTTCTGCAGCACCACCGAGACCGGGATCTCGATGTCCGCGTAGACATGCCGCAGCCCTTCGGCCTTCTCCAGTTGCGGCAGCATCTTGCGGTGCAGGCGCAGTGTCACGTCGGCGTCTTCGGCGGCGTAGTCGGTGGCGCGCTGCAGGTCGATCTGGTCGAAGCCGATCTGGCTCGCGCCCTTGCCGCAGACTTCCTCGTACGTGATCGTCTTCACGTTGAGCAGGCGCTCGGCCAGGCTGTCCATGCCGTGGTTGCGGTACGACGCCAGCACGTAGCTCTCCAGCATCGTGTCGTGGGCGATGCCGCGCAGCGTGATGCCGTGGTTCATGAACACGTGGGCGTCGTACTTCAGGTGCTGGCCCAGCTTCGGCGCCGCGGCGTCTTCCAGCCACGGGCGCAGGCGCTCCAGCACGAACTCGCGCGGCAACTGGCCGTGGTTGTCCAGTCCGGCCACGTCCGGGCCGCGATGGGCCACGGGAATGTAGGCGGCCTCGCCCGGCTCCACCGACACCGAGATGCCAACCAGTTCGGCCAGCATCGGGTCGAGCGAGGTGGTTTCCGTGTCGATCGCCACCAGCGGGGCATCGACCAGCTTCTGCAGCCAGGCGTCGAGCGCGGCCTCGGTGGTCACGGTCTCGTAGCGGATCCCGGCGGGCGCGAGGTCGGCCGCCGGTTCGTCGCCGGCGCCCTGTGCGGTGTCGAACAGACCGCCCTGGGCCGGCTGCGCCACGGCGCCGGCGCGCGCGCCGGCCGCACGCGCGTTCGGCAGCGCCTCGCCCGTGGCCTCGCGCAGCCAGGTCTTGAAACCGTACTTGCGGAAGAAATCGACGAGCTTGTCCTTGTCCTCGCCAAGGTCATGCAGCGCCTGGAAATCGGCCACGGCATCGGCGAGGTTGCAGTCGGTCTTGACGGTCACCAGTTCGCGGGCGCGCGGCAGCCAGTCCAGCGTGTTGCGCAGGTTCTCGCCCACCACGCCCTTGATGCCATCGGCGCCGGCCATGATGCTGTCCAGCGTGCCATATTCGGTCAGCCACTTGACCGCGGTCTTCGGGCCTACCTTGGGCACGCCCGGCACGTTGTCCACGGCATCGCCGATCAGCGAGAGATAGTCGACGATGCGCTCGGGCGGCACGCCGAACTTGGCCACCACGCCGGGCGGGTCGAGGATCTCGCCGCTCATCGTGTTGACCAGCGTGACGTGGTCGTTGACCAGCTGCGCCAGGTCCTTGTCGCCCGTGGATACCACGGTATTCACGTCCTGCGCGGTGGCCTGGCAGGCCAGCGTGCCGATCACGTCGTCGGCCTCCACGCCCTCGACCACCACGATGGGCCAGCCCAGCGCGCGCACGGCCTCGTGGATCGGCTCGATCTGGCGCGCCAGGTCCTCGGGCATCGACGGGCGGTGTTCCTTGTAGGCGGGGTATAGATCATCCCGGAACGTCTTGCCCTTGGCGTCGAAGACGCAGGCGATAAATTGCGCCGGGAAATCGTTGCGCAGCTTGCGCAACATGTTGATCATGCCGTAGATTGCCCCTGTGGGCAGACCTTCGCCATTCCTCAGGTCCGGCAGCGCGTGATACGCGCGATACAGATAGCTCGATCCATCGACGAGCAAGAGTGTTTTTCGACTATCCGACATTCCCATGGACTCTAAATTGACTGGTGCCCCCGCAGGCGGTGCTGACGCCGCCCCCCTCGCCGATACGGACGTTTCCGATATCTCCGGCAACACGGTGAATCCGCCGCCCGAGAAAGCCTCGGCACACGCCGCGGCCATCGCCGCCAAGGCCGATGCGGCCGCGGCCGGCGCGAGCCCCGAGGAACAGGAGGCTGCCGCCCGTGCGGCGGCGGCCCGCGCGAATCCGCGCAAGATGATTCCAAGCCTGCGCGCGCTGGCCGATGAAGACCGCGCTACCGCCAAGAAGGCGCGCGCATCGTGGCAAATGTTCACGATTATGGCAGAGTTCATCGAGGCGACCGAGTACCTCTCCGAGATCCGCCCGGCCGTGTCGATCTACGGCAGCGCGCGCCTGCGCGAGGACTCGCCCTACTACCAGAAGACCATCGAGATCGCGCGCCTGTTCTCGGACGCCGGCTTCGCGGTGATCTCCGGCGGCGGCCCCGGCATCATGGAGGCGGCCAACAAGGGCGCGCACGCCGGCAAGTCAGCCAGCGTGGGCCTGAACATCGAGCTTCCGCACGAGCAGCAGGGCAACCCGTACCAGGACATCGCCATGCGCTTCCGCCACTTCTTCACGCGCAAGGTCACGTTCGTGAAGAATTCGGACGCCTTCATCGTGATGCCGGGCGGCTTCGGCACGCTCGACGAGCTGGCCGAGGTGCTGACGCTGGTGCAGACCGGCAAGTCCCGTGCTGTGCCGGTGGTGATGTATGGCAGCCGGTTCTGGAAGGGCCTGCTCGACTGGTTCCGCTTCACGCTGCTGCCCATGGGCCTGATCGCCGAGCAGGACCTGGACCTGATGAAGATCGTCGACGAGCCCCAGGAAGTGCTCGAAGCCGTGTACGAGTACTACGAGAAACGCGGCGGCGACCACCCGATTCCGCCCAAGGAAGAAATGTTCTATCTGTAAGGCATGGGCGGCCCGCGCCGCCCTTCCCGCCCGTGCGCCGGAAGGCGCTCTGGCGGGTGGACGGAAGGCCACCGAGAACGGGCCGAAAACGACAGGAATTGCTAGAATGGAAGCCTGTTCGTTCCTGCCAGTACCGGCGCCGCCGGCGGCGGCAGGACCCATCCGCGTCGCGGGGCCGCCTGCCCGCGCGCACAGGAGCCTCAGATGACTTCCCCTTCGCAACCGGGTGCCAGGCTGGCCGATCTGCACGCCGCGATCCGCCGCCCCGGCTATCTGCTCGCGCTTGCCGCCGCCGTGCTGGCCCTGACCGCCAGCCAGCGCGTGCTGGCCCAGGGTTCGGAAACCAGCAACGCGCTGACGCAGCAGGAGCTGAACCAGATCAACAACCAGCCGATTGCGCCGGCCGCCAAGAGCCAGCTGAACCAGCCGCGCGAGCCGAGCTTCCAGTTGCGCGAGCGCGATGGCACCCAGGTGACCGAATACAAGGACAAGGGACGCGCCACCGAGATCCAGGTGCAGTCGGGCTTCGGCACGAAATACGAAATGAGCAAGCCCGAGGACAGTTCGCCCCGTATCCGGGACCATGACGTCAACCGCGTACCGTCGCTGAACCTGAAGTTTTGAGGCATCGCCGGCCGTCCGGTTTTCTGTTTTTTCCGGTCCGGGCCGGTTGTCCTGATACTCTTTAGCCTTTCTTACCCACGATTCGCGTCCGAACGCTGCACCGGGCGGGAATCGCGCCGGCCCTCCGGCAGCAATGCCGCGGCGGCTGGCCGGCACTTTCGGGTGCCGGCCAGCCGTTCCCAGATTCGCAATCAATTGACAGTATGGCCGTTTTCACCACGGTCTCGCAGGACGAGATCGCCCGCTGGCTGCTTGACCATGACCTTGGCGAAGTGCGCGCACTGCGCGGCATCGCCTCGGGCATCGAGAACAGCAATTTCTTCTTGACCATGGAGCAGGACGGCGTCACGCGCGAGTACGTGCTGACGATCTTCGAGCGGCTGCGTTTCGACCAGTTGCCGTACTACCTGCACCTGATGGACCACCTGGCGCGCCACGGCATCAGCGTGCCGGCCCCGATGCCGGCCCGCGACGGCGAGATCCTGCGCGAACTCAAGGGCAAGCCGGCGACCATCGTCAGCCGGCTGCCCGGCGCGTCGCAACTGGCGCCCCAGCCCGGACACTGCGCCCAGGTGGGCGCGATGCTCGCGCGCATGCACCTGGCGGGCCAGGATTACCCGCGCCAGCAGCCTAACCTGCGCAGCCTGGCCTGGTGGCAGCAGACCGCGCCCGAGATCGCGCCGTTCCTCGATGCGGACCAGCGCCGCCTGCTGGCCGACGAGATCGCGCACCAGACCGCCTTTTTCGGCAGCCCGGACTACGCCGCGCTGCAGGGCGGCCCGTGCCATTGCGACCTGTTCCGCGACAACGTGCTGTTCGATACGGCCGGCGGCCAGCAGACGCTGGGCGGCTTCTTCGATTTCTACTTCGCGGGCCACGACAAGTGGCTGTTCGACCTGGCCGTGACGGTCAACGACTGGTGCATCGACCTGCCGACCGGCGCGCTGGACGTGCCCCGGGCCGAAGCCATGCTGCGCGCCTATCACGCGGTCCGGCCGCTGACGGCCGTGGAAGGCCGGCACTGGCAGGACATGCTGCGGGCCGGCGCGCTGCGCTTCTGGGTGTCGCGGCTGTGGGATTTCTACCTGCCGCGCGAGGCCGACATGCTCCAGCCGCACGACCCCACCCATTTCGAACGCATTCTCCGCCGCCGGCTCGACGCCGCCGCGGCCCTCCCCTGGGTCTGATCCGCCATGCAACTACTGGAAGTTTCCGCCAAGGAAGGCTACGTCTGGTTCCGCCAGGGTGTCTGGCTGTTCCGCAAGAACCCGCTGGCATTCCTGATGCTGCTGTTCATCTACCTGCTGGCCGCCCAGCTGGCGATCTTCGTGCCGCTGTTCGGCATCATCGCGCTGCTGGTCTTCACGCCGGGCCTGTTCGTGGGGGTGATGACGGCCTGCCGCGAGGTGATCCAGAACAAGCGGGTCCTGCCGACGATATTGCTGGCGGGGTTCCGCACCAACGGCAAGCAGGCCATGCGCAACCTGCTGATACTCGGCGGCATCTATGCCGTGCTGGTGTTCACGCTGAGCCTGATCGCCACGTCGGTGGTGGATATCGGGGCCGTGGCGCCGATGGTGCTCAAGGGCGAGGAGCCCTCGGCCGAGGCCGTGCAGCAGTTGTACACCGCGATGATGCTGGGCGCCCTGCTCTACACGCCGATCGCCATGATGTTCTGGTTCGCGCCCCTGCTGGCCGCGTGGCACCAGGTGCCGCCGGTCAAGGCGCTGTTCTTCAGCTGGACCGCCTGCTGGCGCAATCGCGGCGCGTTCTTTACCTACGCGATGCTGTTCGCGGTGCTGATGGTGGCCGTGCCGCTGGTGCTGGAAACGGTCTTCGCGGCCTTCGGCGGGGAACAGGTGCTGTCGTTCCTCGTGACGCCGTACTCGCTGCTGATGCTGGCGATCCTGTACTGCTCGTTCTACGCGACGTACCGGGGGTGCTTCAACATCGTACCGCCGGGAGAAGTGGTGAACGAGGCTGCGCAGCCTTGATCTCCTGATGTCTTGCTCCCCTCTCCCGCCGTGCGGGAGAGGGGAGAAAACCAGCGTGGCGCCGGTTCAATCGATCGGGTCCAGTTTCGCTACCGCCAGCGCCAGCCATTTCACCCCGTGGCGCTTGAAATCGATATTGGCGCGGGCATCGGCGCCCTCGCCTTCCAGGGCCTTGATCCGGCCTTCCCCGAACTTGGTATGGAAGACGCTCTGGCCCACGCGGAAGCCGGTGGCGGCCGCGCGTTTTTCCTCGGCGTAGTTCTTCCTGCCTGTATCCATGCCGCCGGTGGGCTTGGTGCCCGTGTACGGCACGTCCTCCGAACGCTTGAACCAGTCGCGGCCCCAGGCGTTGTCGCGCTCCTGCCGGCTGACGCCGAAGGTCTGGCCTTGCGGGGTGATCCACTTCAGCGCTTCGTCGGGCAATTCCTCGAAGAAGCGTGACTTCATGTGGTAGCGCATCTGCCCGTGCAGCACGCGGCTCTGGGCGAACGACAGGAACAGCCGCTCGCGCGCCCGGGTGATCGCCACATACATCAGGCGGCGCTCTTCTTCCAGCCCGTCGGCCTCCTGGGCGCTGTTGTCGTGCGGGAACAGGCCCTCTTCAAGCCCCGTGATGAACACCACGTTGAACTCCAGGCCCTTGGCGGCGTGCACGGTCATCATCTGCACCGCGTCCTGCCCGGCCTGCGCCTGATTGTCGCCGGCCTCCAGCGAGGCGTGGGTCAGGAACGCCACCAGCGGCGTCATCACCACCGGCAACTGCTCGGGATCGAGCACCTGCTGGTCCTGGTCGCCCTGGGCCAGCGCCGGCGGCACGTCGCGCCCCACCGGCAGCATGCGCGCCGGGGCGTCCAGGCCGTAGCCGTCTTCCACCACGAACGCCTGCGCCGCCGTCACCAGTTCCTGCAAGTTCTCGATCCGGTCCTGGCCCTCTTTCTCGGTCTGGTAATGGACCATCAGCCCGCTGGCGTTGGTGACGTGCTCCACGGTCTCCGGCAGCGTCATGCGGCTGGTCTCGGCCCGCATCTGCTCGATCAGGCGCAGGAAGGCGCCCAGCGAACTGCCGGCCTTGCCCGGCACGTAGGCCACGGCCTCGGCCAGCGACACGTTGTACTGGCGCGCGGCGTCCTGCAAGGCTTCCAGGGACTTGGCGCCGATCCCGCGCGTGGGGAAATTGACCACCCGGGCAAACGCCGCGTCGTTGCGCGGGTTCTCGATCAGTTGCAGGTAGGCCAGCGCGTGCTTGACTTCGGCCCGCTCGAAGAAGCGCAGGCCGCCGTACACCCGGTAGGCGATGCCCGACGAGAACAGCGCATGCTCGATCACCCGCGACTGGGCGTTGCTGCGGTACAGGATGGCGATCTCCGAGCGCGTCATGCCCTGGGCGATCTGGTCCCGGATCTCCTCGACGATCCACGACGCCTCCTGGCCATCGGTGCCGGCCTGGTAGACCCGCACCGGCTCGCCGTGGCCGGCGTCGGTGCGCAGGTTCTTGCCGAGCCGGCGCGCGTTGTGCGAGATCAGGTGGTTGGCGGAATCGAGGATATGGCCGTGCGAACGGTAGTTCTGTTCGAGCTTGATCAGGTGGCGCACGCGGAATTCCTGCTCGAAATCGCGCATGTTGCCCACGTTGGCGCCCCGGAAGGCGTAGATGCTCTGGTCGTCGTCGCCCACCGCGAACACGGCCGCCGCGTTGCCCGAGCCGTAGCCCGCCAGCAGCTTGAGCCACTGGTACTGGAGCACGTTGGTATCCTGGAACTCGTCCACCAGGATATGGCGGAAGCGGTACTGGTAGTGCTGGCGGATGGCGTCGTTGTAGCGCAGCAGTTCGTAGCAGCGCAGCAGCAGTTCGGCGAAATCGACCACGCCCTCGCGCTGGCACTGCTCGTCGTAGGCGGCGTACAGGTCGACGAAGCGGCGGTTGAAATCGTCGTTGGCCTCCACGTCGCGGGGGCGCAGGCCCTGCTCCTTGGCGTTGTTGATGAAGTACTGCAGGCTCTTGGCCGGGTACTTCTCGTCATCGACGTTCAGCTGCTTGAGCAGCCGCTTGAGCGCCGAGAGCTGGTCCTGGGTGTCGAGGATGGCAAAGGTCTGCGGCAGGCCCGCGTCGCGGAAATGTGCCCGCAGCATGCGGTTGCAGAGCCCGTGGAAGGTGCCGATCCACATGCCGCGCGTGTTGATCGGCAGCATGGCCTGCAGGCGCGTCTGCATTTCCCTGGACGCCTTGTTCGTGAAGGTCACTGCCAGGATGCCGGCCGGGGAGACCCGCCCGTTCTGGATCAGCCAGGCGATCCGGGTGGTCAGCACGCGGGTCTTGCCGCTGCCCGCGCCGGCCAGGATCATGGCTGGTTCGTCCGGCAGGGTGACGGCGGCGAGTTGTTCGGCGTTGAGGTTGGCTAGCAGGCTGGACATCGGATCGGGGCCGGTAAAGTAGGCGGCAATTATACCGGCGCCCCGGCCGCACACCGGGCGCCGGGCGCCGCTCAGGGGGGCGGCCGGCGCACCCCCGAGCGCCCGAAATGCGCACCGGCACCCCGCCTCCCCTATAATTTGACGTTTTCCCGGCCCGACGGCCCGGACCCTGACCCGCATCCCCACCAGCATCCAGCATGACCGCAGAAGACCAGTCCCTTGCCAAGAGCTTCGAACCCGCCGCCATCGAGGCAAAGTGGGGCCCAGAATGGGAGCGCCGCGGCATCGCCCAGCCCACTTTCGACCCTGAGCGCCCGAACTTCGCCATCCAGCTGCCGCCGCCCAATGTGACCGGCACGCTGCACATGGGCCATGCGTTCAACCAGACGATCATGGACGGCCTGACCCGCCATGCGCGCATGCGCGGCGCCAACACGCTGTGGGTGCCGGGTACGGACCACGCCGGTATCGCCACGCAGATCGTGGTGGAGCGCCAGTTGGAGATGCAGGGTGTCTCGCGCCACGACCTGGGCCGCGAGAAGTTCACCGAGAAGGTCTGGGAGTGGAAGGAAGAGTCGGGCTCCACCATCACGCGCCAGGTGCGCCGCATGGGCGCCTCGATCGACTGGACGCGCGAGTACTTCACGATGTCGCCCGACATGTCGAAGGCCGTGACCGAGGTCTTCGTCCGGCTGTACGAGCAGGGCCTGATCTACCGCGGCAAGCGCCTGGTGAACTGGGACCCGGTGCTGGGCACCGCGGTGTCGGACCTCGAAGTGGACAGCGTCGAGGAAGAAGGCTCGCTCTGGCACATCCACTATCCGCTGGCCGAGGCCGATGCCGTGCGCGGCCTGACGCACCTGACCGTGGCCACCACGCGCCCGGAAACGATGCTGGGCG
The DNA here is from genome assembly GCF_004217045.1 of Cupriavidus agavae. GTDB lineage: Bacteria > Pseudomonadota > Gammaproteobacteria > Burkholderiales > Burkholderiaceae > Cupriavidus > Cupriavidus agavae. The sequence goes on along the minus strand of NZ_SGXM01000001.1, from coordinate 481,630 downwards.
ACACCGCCGTGATGGTGCACCCGGAAGACGAGCGCTACGCCCACCTGATCGGCAAGCTGGTCAACCTGCCGCTGACCGGGCGCCAGATCCCGGTGATCGCCGACGAATACGTCGACCGCGAGTTCGGCACCGGCGTGGTCAAGGTGACCCCGGGCCACGACTTCAACGACTACGCCGTGGGCCAGCGCCACAACCTGCCGCAACTGTCGATCCTGACGCTGGACGCGAAGATCGTGGCCGACGCCCCGGCCGCCTATGCCGGCCTGGACCGCTTTGCCGCCCGCGAGAAGATGGTGGCGGACCTCAAGGAACAGGGCCTGCTGGGCGAGGTCAAGCCGCACAAGCTGATGGTGCCGCGCAGCGAGCGCACGAGCAGCGTGATCGAGCCGATGCTGACCGACCAGTGGTTCGTGGCCATGAGCAAGCCGGCGCCCGAGGGCACGTTCCATCCGGGCCGCTCGATCGCCGAGGTGGCGCTGGACGCCGTGCAGAGCGGCGAGATCAAGCTCGTTCCCGACAACTGGAACAGCACGTACAACCAGTGGCTGGCCAATATCCAGGACTGGTGCATCAGCCGCCAGCTCTGGTGGGGCCACCAGATCCCGGCCTGGTACGACGAGGCCGGCAAGGTGTTCGTCGCCCGCACCGAGGACGAGGCGCGCGCCCAGGCCCAGGCGGCCGGCAGCACCGGCCCGCTGCGCCGCGAGGACGACGTGCTGGACACGTGGTTCTCGTCCGCGCTGGTGCCGTTCTCGTCGCTGGGCTGGCCCGAGCAGACGCCCGAACTGAAGCACTTCCTGCCGTCGACGGTGCTGGTCACCGGCTACGACATCATCTTCTTCTGGGTGGCGCGCATGGTCATGATGACCAAGCACTTCACCGGGCAGGTGCCGTTCCACACCGTGTACGTGCACGGCCTGGTGCGCGACTCCGAAGGCAAGAAGATGAGCAAGTCCGTGGGCAACACGCTCGACCCCGTGGACCTGATCGACGGCATCGAGCTGGACCCGCTGCTCAGGAAGCGCACGACCGGCCTGCGCCGTCCCAAGGACGCACCGAAGATCGAGGCCAAGACCCGCAAGGAGTTCCCGGACGGCATTCCGTCGTTCGGCGCCGATGCGCTGCGCTTCACGTTTGCCTCGCTGGCCACGCTGGGCCGCAACGTCAATTTCGACACGGGCCGGTGCGAGGGCTACCGCAACTTCTGCAACAAGCTCTGGAACGCCACGCGCTTCGTGCTGATGAACACCGAGGGGCAGGATTGCGGCATGGGCCCGTGCAGCAACGATTGCGGCCCGGACGGCTACCTGCACTTCTCGCAGGCGGACCGCTGGATCGTCTCGCTGCTGCAGCGCGTGGAGGCGGATGTCGAAAAGGGCTTCGACGAGTACCGTTTCGACAATATTTCGAGCGCCATCTACAAGTTCGTCTGGGACGAGTACTGCGACTGGTACCTGGAACTGGCCAAGGTGCAGATCCAGACCGGCACCGAGGCCCAGCAGCGCGCCACGCGCCGCACGCTGCTGCGCGTGCTGGAGACGGTACTGCGCCTGGCGCACCCGATCATCCCGTTCATCACCGAGGAACTGTGGCAGAAGGTGGCCCCGCTGGCTGGCCGCGCCAAAGGTGACGGCAGCGAGACGATCGCCACCCAGCCCTACCCGCTGCCGGCCATGGCCAAGATCGACGAAGCCGCCGAAGCCTGGGTGGCGCAGCTCAAGGGGCTGGTGGATGCCTGCCGCAACCTGCGCGGTGAAATGAACATCTCGCCGGCCCAGCGCATCCCGCTCTACGCACATGGCAACAGCGCGTTCCTGAACGAGGCGGCGGCGCAGGTGAAGGCGCTTGCGAAACTTTCCGAGGTCAAGGTGTTCGAAGACGAGGCCGCGCTGCTGCATGAGGGCGCTGGCGCCCCCGTGGCAATCGTCGGCGGCAACCACCTGATGCTCAAGATCGAGATCGACGTGGCCGCCGAACGCGTGCGCCTGTCGAAGGAGATTGACCGGATCGCGGGTGAGATCGGCAAGTGCCGTGGCAAACTGTCCAACGAGAGTTTTGTCGCCAAGGCGCCCCCAGCCGTCGTGGCGCAGGAAACCCAGCGTATGTCGGATTTCGAACAGACGCTGGAGAAGCTGAAGGATCAACTACAGCGTCTGCCGTCCTGAGGTACGTGTCGAGCCCTTCCGGCTGCGTAGTCGGACGGAACCCGACAGACGGCGATCCCATCCTGCGGCACGGTATTACACCGGATTGAAAAGGAAGCTGAAATGGAAAACCGCGTCACCAAGGCCGTCTTTCCCGTTGCCGGGCTAGGCACCCGTTTTCTGCCCGCCACCAAGGCGAGCCCGAAGGAAATGCTGCCCGTGGTAGACAAGCCGCTGATCCAGTACGCCGTGGAAGAAGCCATGGCTGCCGGCATCAACGAGATGATCTTCGTCACGGGCCGCTCCAAGCGGGCCATCGAGGATCACTTCGACAAGGCTTACGAGCTGGAAATGGAGCTGGAGGCCAAGAACAAGCAGGCCCTGCTCGACGTGGTGCGCTCCATCAAGCCCAAGAACGTGGAGTGCTTCTACGTGCGCCAGCCCGAGGCACTGGGCCTGGGCCACGCGGTGCTCTGCGCCGCGCGCCTGGTGGGCGACGCGCCGTTCGCGGTCATGCTGGCGGACGACCTGCTGGATGGCGAGAAGGACGAGCCGGTCATGAAGCAGATGGTGGACATCTACAACCACTACAACTGCTCGGTGCTCGGCGTGGAGGAAATCGCGCCCGAGCAGAGCCGCTCCTACGGCGTGGTCGATGGCCGCGAGTGGGACGAGCGCGTGATCAAGATGTCGGCCATCGTCGAGAAGCCGGCGCCGGAACAGGCACCGTCGAACCTCGGCGTGGTGGGCCGCTACATCCTGACGCCGCGCATCTTCGACCATATCCGCGACCTGAAGCCGGGCGCCGGCGGCGAGTTCCAGCTGACGGACGCCATCCAGGCCATGCTGGGCCAGGAGCAGGTGCTGGCCTACCGCTACAAGGGCGTGCGCTACGACTGCGGCAGCAAGCTCGGCTACCTGAAGGCGACCGTCGAGTTCGCCCTCAAGCACCCGGAAGTGCGCGACGAGTTCAGCGCCTACCTGGCACAGCGGGGCTGAGCGCCGCGCCGGGCTCCGGGCAAAGAAAAACCGCCTCCCTGCGAGGCGGTTTTTTCTTGCGTCCGGCCCGTGCGGCGCGGCTCAGCGGCGCTTCATGTAGAACACGAAGACCTTGTCGACCTCGGCATGCGAGACCAGCTCGTTGCCGGTCTGCTTGGCGAATGCCTGGAAATCGCGCGTGGCGCCCGGGTCGGTCGCCAGCACCTTGAGCACTTCGCCGCTGGCCATGTCCGCCAGCGCCTTCTTGGTCCGCAGGATCGGCAGCGGGCAGTTCAGGCCGCGCGCATCCACTTCTTTCTGGAAATCCATTCCTCTCACCTTCTAGTTCTGGTTGATGCCGTATTGTAGCGAAGCGCCGACCAGGCTGAAGTCGGTCGGCCGGCGCGGGTCGGGAATGTCCTCGCCGGTAGCGCGGTCGAAGAAACGCACCGGCAGGCCCCGTCGCTCCAGGAAATCGGCCACGGCAAACCCGGTGCCGGCGTTCCAGATCTTCATCTTCTCGGGCGCGACGAGCCGATACTCGGCCAGCTCCTCGGACAACCGGATCTCGCCCTCCGCCTTCACGTGGTAGGCGATGATCAGCTCGTTCTTGCGCATGAATTCGTAGACGCCGATCAACTCGGCCGAAACCGTGTCGAGGTTGGTTTCCTCCTTCAGCTCCCGGGCCACGCCCAGCTCCGGCGTCTCGTCGCGCTCCATGAAGCCGGTGACGAGCGCGAACATCTTCTCGGGCCACAGCGCGTTGCGCGCCAGCAGCAACTGGCCCTGGTACTCGACCACCGCCGCCAGCACCGGCAGCGGGTTGTCCCAATGCACGAAACCGCAGCCGTCCTGCACGCAGACGTTGCGATAGCGGCCCGACATCGGCAGGTGTTCGAGCGGCGCGCCGCAGCGCGGGCAGAAGCGGTAGGGTTCCATCCTTGGGGGCTCCGGGGGGATTGTCTCGTTATCGTTGTGGCGGGGTCCGGCGCCGGCGGTCAGTGCCCGCAGGCGGCGCGGATATCGGCGGCGAACGCCTCCACCGTCTCGGGCTGCAGGTCCCACGCGCACATCATCCGGCATCCGCCGGCGCCGATGAACGTGTAGAACAGCCAGCCCTTCGCCCGCAGCGCCTCGATGGCCGGCAGCGGCAGTTCGGCAAACACCGCGTTGGCCTGGGTCGGGAACATGAGGCGCACGCCGGGAATATCGGCGATCCGCTGCGCCAGCAGCGCGGCCATCGCGTTGGCATGGCGGCCGTTGCGCAGCCAGACGTCGTTTTCGAGCATGCCGAGCCACGGCGCCGAAATGAAGCGCATCTTCGAGGCCAGATGCCCGGCCTGCTTGACGCGGTAGGCAAAATCCTCGGCCAGCCGGCGGTCGAAGAAGACCACCGCCTCGCCCACGGGCAGCCCGTTCTTGGTGCCGCCAAAGCACAGCACGTCCACGCCGGCGCGCCACGTGATTTCCGACGGATGCACGCCCAGCGACGCCACCGCATTGGCAAAGCGCGCGCCGTCCATATGCACGCGCAACTGGCGCCGCTTGGCGATGGCCGCGATGGCGCGCACTTCGTCCACGGTGTAGACGGTGCCCACCTCGGTAGCCTGCGTCAGCGACACCACGCGCGGCTTGGGATAGTGGATGTCCGAACGGCGCGTCACCAGTGCCTCCACCGCGTCGGGCGTCAGCTTGCCGTTCTCGCCGGGCGCGGTGAGCAGCTTCGAGCCATTCGAGAAAAACTGCGGCGCGCCGCATTCGTCGGTCTCGATATGGGCCAGTTCGTGGCAGATCACCGAATGGTAGGACTGGCACAGCGACGACAGCGCCAGCGAGTTGGCTGCCGTGCCGTTGAAGACGAAGAAGACCTCGCAGTCGGTCTGGAACAGGTCGCGGATACGGTCGCAGACCTTCTGCGTCCAGCTGTCGTCGCCATAGGCTTTCTCGTGGCCCGTGGCGTTGGCTTCGAGAAAGTACTTCAGCGACTCCGGGCAGAAGCCGGCGTAGTTGTCGGAAGCGAACTGCTGCATGGCGGAAGCTGCGGAGGTCATCGGTCCCAATCCTGCCTGCTTACGCCTTGTCGGCCCAGAGCTCGCCGCCCGTGGCCCAGTTCTCGCGCTTGACGTCGGTGATGATGATGTCGACGGCGCCGGCCGAGCAGCCCAGCGTCTCGCATGTGACGCGCGTGACTTCCTCGACGAAACGGCGCTTCTGCTCCACCGTGCGGCCTTCGAACATTTCTACGTGAAACGTGGGCATGTCATGACTCCTTTTGGCTTTTTTACGCGGTTTTAGTCTTTGTACGAGGGATCGATTCTATCGAGTTTGCGCAGCAGCGCGGGCCACTCGAGTACGCCCTCCACGGCGCCATCATCGTATAGCTGGAGCGAGGTCCGCTCCGCCACGGCCGGCGGCGGCTGCACGGTGGCGCTGCCAAGCTGCGCGCCGAGCTGGATTTCGCACGCCTTGATCAGCGTGGCCATCAGCACGTAGGCCTCGGCCACGGTGCGGCCCACGGTCAGCGTGCCGTGGTTGCGCAGCAGCATGGCCGGATGCCCGCCCAGCGACGCGGTCAGCCGCGCGCCCTCGGCCGGCGTGAACGCCAGTCCTTCGTAGTCGTGATAGGCCATCCGGCCATGAAAGCGCATGGCGTGCTGCGACAGCGGCAGCAGCCCCCCGGCCTGGGCCGAGACGGCGATGCCGGCCGTGTTGTGGAGATGCATCACGCAATGGGCGTCGGCCCGGGCCGCGTGCACGGCGCCGTGGAGCGCAAAACCGGTGACGTTGACGGGGTGGACGGTCTCGCCGACCACCTCGCCCCGGCCATTGATCTTGACCAGGTCCGAGGCACGGATCTCGTCGAAGGCGAAGCCGAACGGGTTGATCAGGAAATGTCCGGGCTCGCCGGGCACGGTGGCCGAGATGTGGGTGTAGATCAGGTCATCCCAGCGTTCGAGCGCGGCCAGCCGGTACGCGGCGGCCAGGTCCACGCGCACGCGCGCTTCCTCGGCGCCGATCGGCAGGGCCGGCCCGGCGGCGCGGCCGGGCTGCAAGGCAAAAGACATGGGGCTTGGCTTTCGCGCCGCCCTGCAGCGCCGGCGCGGGGGCGTCCGGTTCGAGTGGGCGGCGAAGCCGATACTGTAGCGTACTCGTCAGCCGGCCGCGCGGCGGCCCACCGGCATCGTGCGCCACATCCAGAAATAGATCAGCGCCCCGCACAGCAGCGCGCCCGACGCCACACCGAGCGAGGCGCCAAAGCCTCCCGTGCGCGCCACCAGCGCCGTGGCCAGCGGCGGACCGGCAATCTGGCCGATGGCGTACGCCGCCGTCATCAGCCCGATCAGCTTCGACGCGCTGGCGCCCCAGAGCCGCCGGGCCTCGCGCATCGCAAACGACACCAGGGCCGTGAACGGCAAACCCACCAGCAGGCTGCTCAGCGCGAAACCGGCAACGGTTGGCCACACCGCCGCCACGGCCACGCCCACCGCCTGCATCGCATAGAGCCACATCATCATGCGCCGGTTGTCGTGATGCATGCCCATGCGGGTCACCAGCCACGCACCGACTGCCACGCCCGCGCCAAGAATCGGCCAGAACAGGTCGGCCCAGACACTGCCCGGCATCTCGTGGCGGGCGATCACGGGCAGGAACGTGGCCGTGATGATGTAGCCGAAACCGGCCAGCCCATAGGCCAGCGTCAACGCCCAGGTTTCGAGATCGAGCCGGGGCGTGGCCGCCGCTGCGGCTCGCGCGCCATGGCTGGCGGGGGGCAATTCCGGCGAGGGCGTGCCGAACACGCGCCACACTGGCAGCAGCATCAGCGCGCCAAGGATCGTGAACGCGATCCAGCCCCAGTTGGCCTGCCAGTGCGCGCCAACCATCCCGAACGCCGAGACGCCGGTCACGACGATGCCGATGCCCGGCCCACAGAACATCAGTCCGCCCAACGTGGGGTGCCCAAGTTCCGCCAGCCGCTGCATGCACCACGCCGTCGCGTAGACCATCACCACCGCGCTGGCGATACCGGACACCGTGCGCCACGCGAGCCATGCTGGCATGCCGCCGGGCAAGGCCATCGCCAGTGTCAGCACGACGGTCAGCGCCAGCGCACCCTTGACCATGCGCGCCGGATCGGGCCGGATCACCAGGCACAGCAGCGCGCCGAGCAAGTAGCCGATATAGTTCCATGTGGCGAGCGCGCCACCTTGATTGAGGGTGACGGTGCCATCGTGCAGCATCATCGGCAGCAGCGGCGTGAAGGCGAATCGTCCGATGCCCATGGCCAGCGCCAGCGACACGAAGCCCGCAAGCGCCACGGCCCACGGACCGGCGGTAGACCGGGCGGCGCGTCCGGCAGAAACATCGAGATCGGCGATTGGCATGGGGCGGCGGGGGCGGTGGCGCAGTTCGGGTTTGTTGACTATGCTATGTCCAAACTTCCATCACGAAAAATGAATTATCAAGATGGAATCCATCTTGATTTGAAAAAAGGACGCCCGCGCCATGGATCTCGCCGCCCTTGAAATCTTTCGCACGGTGGTGGAAGCCGGGGGCATCACCCGCGCCGCCGAGCGCCTGCACCGCGTGCAATCGAACGTCACGACGCGCATCCGCCAGCTCGAACAATCGCTGGGTGTCGATCTGTTCGTACGTGACGGGCGCCGCATGGTGCTCACGCCGGCCGGCAAGACGCTGTACGAGTACGCCTGCCGCATCCTGAAACTGTCCGACGAGGCCCGTCACGCGGTGCAGCCGGCGCGGCCGCACGGCCGCCTGCGCATCGCCTCGATGGAGAGCACCGCCGCGAGCCGGCTGCCGAACGTACTGGCCGCCTATCATCGCGCGTGGCCGGACGTCGAACTCGAACTGGTGACGCTGCCCACGCGCCAGGCGCTCGACGCCTTGCGGCGCTTCGACGTCGACTGCGCCTTCGTGGCCGAGCCGGTCGGCGACCCCGACCTGCTCACCCGCCCGGGGTTCGAGGAAGAACTGGTGATCATCGCCAGCGCCGGCCACCCGCCAATCACCGGCCCCGCCGACCTCGGGCACACCACACTGCTCGCATTCGAGACCGGCTGCAACTACCGTTCACGTTTCGAACAGTGGTACGGGCAAGGCGGCCAGGCACCGCGCCGCGTGATCCAGCTGGGTTCGTATCACGCCATCGTGACCTGTGCCGCCGCTGGCATCGGCGTGGCCATCATGCCGCGCTCGGTGCTGGCGCTCTACCGCAACCTGCCGCAGATCAGCATCCATCCGCTCGGCGAAGCGGGACGCGTGACGACCGTGCTTGCCTGGTACCCGTCGATGGGCAGCGCCGCGCTGCTGGCGCTGGCCGACATGCTTGGCGAAGGTGCCCTGCCGGCCGATGCCGCGCAGATTCCGGCCGCAGCCTGACGTCCTCCGCGGGGCCCGAGCGGCTTTGAGAAAAGTCAGATTCGAACACGGTTGATGCCACGCAAAGGTCGTTAGCGAAGTCACAAAAGTTCACATCCGTCCGATTGCGGGACGGCCACGCGATGCCTAGGATGAGGGCCATTCTTCAACCCTTGCCCGACGGACACCATGAGAGCACTGGAGCAGTTCGGCTGGTTCGTGTTCAACATCGCGATCCCGCTGCTGGCGCCGCTGGCGTTGCTATCGCTCGTGAAGCTGCCCGCATTCCTGCGCGAGCAGAGCCGCGGCGTGGTGCGCCGCGCGGTCGAGCACGGCCAGATGTCATGGGCGGCGCTGCCGATGAACGCCAGCGCCTGCTACCTGCTCGGCGGGTCGCTGACCAATCCGGCCATTGCCCCGCAACTGGTGTTAGCGGCGATCACCGTCCACGTCAGCCTGCTGGTGCTGGCTTCGATCGTCATCGTGCTTGGAGCCCTGCAGTCCTGTTCGGACCAGCCGCTCCTCTCGTGGGGCACCAACTCGATATTTCACACGTCCTGGGTCGTCACGGCGACTACCGCTGCCGCGCACTTCACGGGCTACCTCTATTTCACCTGACAAGGAGTTCATCATGCCTGGAATGCTAAGGCGCTGTCTGCAAAACGCCTCACCGATCGACAAGGCCGCCATGCTCGTGTCGTTACTCGCCATCATGATGGGAGTACCGCTATTGCTCATGTACGCCTACCTTTTCAGTATCCGGTAGCCCAAAGAAAAAACGCCTGCAGGGCGAACCATGCAGGCGTTCCTCTAGGACAGTTTGGTCAATCGATCAAACCTTCGCCGCCACCCACTCCGTGACGCCAGCCAGCGCCTTCGGCAGGCCCGACGGGTCCGTGCCGCCGGCCTGTGCCATGTCCGGACGGCCGCCGCCCTTGCCGCCAACCTGCTGGGCGACGAAGTTGACGAGTTCGCCGGCCTTGACCTTCGACGTAGCGTCCGCCGTCACGCCGGCGATCAGGCTCACCTTGCCGTCAGCCACGGCAGCCAGCACGATGGCGGCGCTCTGGAGCTTGTCCTTGAGCTTGTCCATCGTCTCGCGCAGCGTCTTGACGTCGGCGCCTTCGAGCTGCGCGGCCAGCACCTTCAGGCCATTGACGTCCACGGCCTGCGACACCAGTTCGTCGCCTTGGGACGAAGCCAGCTTGCTCTTGAGCTTTTCCAGTTCCTTTTCGAGCGCGCGGACCTGTTCCTGGACCTGGCCGATACGCGGCACGATTTCCGAGGGCTGGGCACGCAGCGCGGCGGCGGCTTCGTTCAGGCGGGCGTCGAGCGACTGCAGGTAGTGCAGCGCATTGTCGCCGGTGATCGCTTCCACGCGGCGGATGCCGGCGGCCACGCCAGCTTCCACGACGATCTTGAACAGGCCGATATCGCCGGTGCGGGTCACGTGCGTGCCGCCGCAGAGTTCCTTGGAGGTACCGATCGACAGCACGCGCACATCGTCGGCGTACTTCTCGCCGAACAGCGCCATGGCGCCGCTCTTGACGGCATCGTCGAACGGCATCACGGCTGCCGTGGTGGCCTCGTTGCGCAGGATCTCGGCGTTGACGATCTCCTCGATCTGGCGGATCTGGTCGTCGGTCAGCGGCGCGTTGTGCGAGAAGTCGAAGCGGGTCTTGTCTGGATCGACCAGCGAGCCCTTCTGCTGCACGTGGGTGCCGAGCACCTCGCGCAGGGCCTTGTGCATCAGGTGGGTGGCCGAGTGGTTGCGCACGGTGCGCGCGCGGCGCACGGCGTCCACCTGGGCGGCCACGGTATCGCCGACCTTCAGCGAGCCATTCGCCAGCGTGCCCTGGTGGCCGAACACGTCGGCCTGCACCTTGGTGGTGTCGGCCACGGTGAAGACCGCCGGGCCGCAAACCAGCGTGCCCTGGTCGCCGACCTGGCCGCCCGATTCGGCATAGAACGGGGTGTTGTCGAGCACGACGACGCCGGTCTGGCCCGGCTCCATCGTCTGCACCGAGGCGCCATCGACGTACAGGGCCGTCACGCGCACGCCTTCCTTGCTCAGCGCGTCGTAGCCGTGGAACACGGTCTTGTCGCCGGTGTACTCGAGGCCGGCGGCCATCTTGAACTTGCCGGCAGCGCGGGCCTGCTCGCGCTGGCGATTCATCGCCGCGTCGAACGCTGCCTCGTCCACGGTGATTTCCTGCTCGCGCGCCACGTCCTGCGTCAGGTCCAGCGGGAAGCCGAACGTGTCGTGCAGCTTGAACGCCAGTTCGCCGTCGAGCACCGAGCCGCCCTTCGCCTTCAGGTCGGCCACGGCGGCGTCCAGGATCGACATGCCGTTCTCGATGGTCTCGAAGAAACGCTCTTCCTCGGCCTTGAGCACTTCCACCACGCGGGCCTCGGCTTCAGCCAGTTCCGGATAGGCGGCGCCCATCTGGGCCACCAGATCCGCCACCATCTTGTGGAAGAACGGGGTCTTCTGGCCGAGCTTGTAGCCATGGCGGATCGCGCGGCGCACGATGCGGCGCAGCACGTAGCCGCGGCCTTCGTTGCCGGGGATCACGCCGTCCACGATCAGGAACGAGCAGGCGCGGATATGGTCGGCGATGACCTTCAGCGAATTCTGGTTCAGATCGGCGGTGCGGGTCTCGCGGCCGGCGGCCTGGATCAGCGCCTGGAACAGGTCGATCTCGTAGTTGCTGTGCACGTGCTGGAGCACGGCGGCAATCCGCTCCAGGCCCATGCCGGTATCCACGCACGGCTTGGGCAGGCGCGTCATGTTGCCCTGCTCGTCGCGGTTGAACTGCATGAACACGAGATTCCAGATCTCGATGTAGCGGTCGCCGTCTTCCTCGGCCGATCCCGGGGGGCCGCCCCAGACGTCCGGGCCGTGGTCGTAGAAAATTTCCGAGCACGGGCCGCACGGGCCGGTGTCGGCCATCTGCCAGAAATTATCCGAGGCGTAGCGGGCGCCCTTGTTGTCGCCGATACGCACGATGCGCTCGACCGGCACGCCCACTTCGGTGGCCCAGATGTCGTACGCCTCGTCGTCCTCGGCGTAGACCGTGACCCAGAGCTTTTCCTCGGGCAGCTGGTAGACCTTGGTCAACAGTTCCCAGGCGTACTGGATGGCTTCGCGCTTGAAGTAGTCGCCAAACGAGAAGTTGCCCAGCATCTCGAAGAACGTGTGGTGACGTGCCGTATAGCCCACATTTTCGAGATCGTTGTGCTTGCCGCCGGCGCGGACCGAGCGTTGCGACGACGTGGCGCGCGAGTAAGGGCGCTTGTCGGAGCCCAGGAACACGTCCTTGAACTGCACCATGCCCGAATTGGTGAACAGCAGCGTCGGGTCGTTCGCCGGCACCAGGCTGGACGAGCGGACCACGGTATGGCCCTTCGACTCGTAGAACTGCAGGAACTTGCTGCGAATGTCGGAGACTTTCATGTTGTATCGGGCGCTTCCCGCGTCGTGGCAGGGCGCAGTGGGTCAGGTTGGATTTTGCGAACCGTTGATTATACGGGCAAGCCCCGTCCCGGGGCAGGGGCTGGCGGGGCTGTGGCGTGCCCGCCCGTTGCGCAGGAACCCGCCCCCGGGCCGGCTGTCCGGTTATCGCCCACGGAACCTCCGCCGGCGCCCGGGCCTGCCGCGTCGGGCCGCAGGCCCGGTGATAGAGTGCTGGCTCCTCAGACCTGCCAGCCGTGACATGCCATGGGAGCTTTAAGCCATCTTCGCGTACTTGACCTGACCCGCGTGCTCGCGGGGCCGTGGTGCGCCCAGAACCTAGCCGATTTCGGCGCCGACGTGATCAAGATCGAGCGCCCCGGCGCCGGCGACGACACGCGCATCTGGGGCCCGCCCTGGCTCAAGACCGAGGACGGCCGCGACACCGCCGAGGCCGCCTACTACCTGGCCGCCAACCGCAACAAGCGCTCGGTGACCTGCGACATCAGCACGCCCGAAGGCCAGCAGCTGGTGCGCGAACTGGCCGCCCAGAGCGATGTGGTGCTCGAAAACTACAAGGTCGGCCAGTTGAAGAAGTACGGGCTCGACTACGACTCTCTGAAGGCAGTCCGGCCGGACCTGATCTACTGCTCGGTCACCGGCTTCGGCCAGACCGGTCCGTATGCCCAGCGCCCCGGCTACGATTTCATCGTGCAGGGCATGGGCGGCTTCATGAGCCTGACCGGCGAGCGCGACGACCTGCCCGGCGGCGGCCCGCAAAAGGCCGGCGTGGCGATTTCCGACCTGATGACGGGCCAGTACGCCACGATCGCCGTGCTGGCGGCGCTGGCGCACCGCGACCGCACCGGCGAGGGCCAGTACATCGACATGGCGCTGCTGGACGTGCAGGTGTCGATGCTGGCCAACATGAACACCAACTACCTGGCCAGCGGCCAGGCGCCCCGGCGCTGGGGCAATGCCCATCCGAACATCGTGCCCTACCAGACCTTCCATGCCGCCGACGGCTGGATCATCGTCGCGGTGGGCAACGACGGCCAGTTCCGCAAGTTCGTGACGGCCGGCGGCAAGCCTGAACTCGCCGACGATCCGCGCTTTGCCACCAACCCGCAGCGCGTGGCGCACCGCGACGTGCTGGTGCCGATCCTGTCCGAGATGGTGGCGCCGCGCACCCGCGAGCAATGGATTCTCGATCTCGAACGCGCCGGCGTGCCCTGCGGCCCGATCAACACGCTCGACGAGGTCTTCGAGAACGAACAGGTGGTATCCCGCGGCCTGCGCGTGGACCTGCCCCACCCCACGGCCGGCACGGTAAAGCTGGTGGGCAGCCCGATGCGGATGAGCGTCACGCCGCCCGAGGCGCTGCGCCATCCGCCGTTGCTCGGCGAGCACACCGATGTGGTGCTGGGCGAGACACTCGGCTACAGTGCCGAACACATCGCCGCCCTGCGCAGCAAGGGCGTGGTCTGACGCCGCGCCGGGCTTTCTTGGCCCGGTTTGATCAGACCCGGCGTCCCCGGAGACCGGGCAGGCGATCATCGAGGAATTCCCCCATCCCGAGGAGATTTCATGCTGATTGATGCCTTGCTGGCGTTCCTGCACTACACCGCCATCTTCATCCTGGTGACGCTGATGGCCGCCGAGGCCGTGGTGCTGCGCCCCGACATGACGCCAGCCGCGGTGCGCCGCCTGTCGCTGTACGACCTGTTCTACTTCCTCTCGGCGATGGCCGTGCTCGCCACCGGCCTGCTGCGGCTGTACCTGGGCGCCAAGGGCGTGGAGTTCTATATCCGCAACCCGTGGTTCCACGCCAAGGTCACGGTGTTCGTGCTGATCGCGCTGTGCTCGCTGCCGCCCACGCTGGCCATCGCCAAATGGCGCAAGCAGGCCCGCAAGCTGCCCGAATTCGTGCCCACGCCGGCGGAGATCAAGAAGACGCGCCGCTGGGTCATGATCGAGGCGCACGTGTTTATCCTGCTGCCGCTGTGCGCCGTGATGATGGCGCGCGGCATCGGCCTGCGCTGACCCGGCGCCCGCCGCCTTCCACGAAGCTCCAGACGCCGGGGCGCAACGTACGTCCCGGCCGCACCCGATTCCCAATCCTTGCCACGCCTGACATGCTGAAGACCCTGCTATCGGCCGCCCTCGCGGCCACCACCGCACTGGCGGCGTTCTCCGCCCCGGCCGCCACCCCGGCCAACTGGCCCGCCAAGCCGCTCCGTTTCATCGTGCCCTACCCCGCCGGCGGTCCGCTCGACACCGTGGCGCGCGCCATCGGCGAGCAATTGCGCACCAGCCTGGGCCAGCCGGTGGTGGTCGAGAACAAGCCCGGCGCGGGCGGCAACCTGGGCGCCGACTACGTCGCCAAGCAGCCGGCCGACGGCTACACGATCGTGATGGGCGCCGTGGCCACCCATGCGATCAACCCGACGCTGTTCACGAAGATGCCGTACGACCCGGTCAAGGATTTCGCGCCGGTCACGCTGGTGGCCGACGTGCCGAACGTGCTCGTGATGCATCCGGGCAAGGCCGCCGAACTCCATATCAACAATGTGCGCGACCTCGTCGAATACGCCCGCAAGCATCCCGGCAAGCTCGACTACGCCTCGGGCGGCAATGGCAGCGCCGGGCACCTGTCGGGCGAACTGTTCAAGAGCATGGCGCGCGTGAGCATGGTCCATATCCCGTACAACGGCGCGTCGCCGGCGCAGTTGTCGGTGCTGTCGGGCCAGACCGACCTGATTTTCGACAACCTCGCCTCGGCCTCGGCCAATATCAAGGCCGGCAAGCTCAAGGCGTTCGCCGTGACCACGGCCAGCCGGGCGGCCTCGTTCCCGGAGCTGCCGACCATCGCCGAGGCCGGCAAGGGGCTGGGCCTGGAAGGTTTCGACATTTCCACGTGGTTCGGCGTCCTGGCGCCGGCCGGCACGCCGCCCGAGATCGTCGAACGGCTGAACCGCGACATCGTGGCGATCCTGAAGACCGACGACATGAAGGCGCGGCTGGCCCGCATCGGCGCCGTGCCGGCCCCGACCACGCCCGAGCAGTTTGGCGCACTGATTCAGCGCGAGCTGAAGAAATACGGCCAGATCGTCAGGGTTTCCGGCGCGAAGGTGGACTGACCTCCCCGTCCTCCCCGTCCTTCCCGGCCTTGCTGCGCAGGCGCCAGACGCTCTCCTTGCGGTCGCGGGCGTCCTCGGCGGCGCTGCGCGGCAGCAGCAGGCCCACCTGGACGATACGCGGCCCCTCCATGCGCGTGACCGTGAGCCGGAGCCCGGCGATCTCCACCGCATCGCCCTCCACCGGCGGCGACGGGAACATCGCCAGCATGGCCGTTTCCAGCGTCCACTGCGCCTCCTCGGGCGCCAGCGGCCGCGTGCCGTAGAGCAACGCCACGTCAGCCAGCGCGGCCCGCCCGTCGAGCACGAAATCGTGCCCGACCTGATCCCAGGCGGGCGGCCGCGCCGCCGTCAGGAAGCGGCGCGACAGCAGCGGCATCGCACTGCTCGGGGCAAGCACCGAGACCACGTCGCCGGCGTGCAGCACGGCCTGGTCCAGCGACACCAGCGCGCCGTTTCGCACCACCGTCATCAGCCGCGTTCGCGGCGGCAGTTCCACCTGATCGGCGCGCACATCCTCCATCGACGAATTGGCCGCCACCGCGAACTGCATCAGTTCCACCGAGGGATCGCGCGTGCCACGCAGCCGCTCGCGCGACAGCGGCTCGTCGTAGGGCGGCCGCAGCACCCGGGCCAGCCGGGCGGCCAGCGCCACCGTGGTGCCCTGGCACAGCAGGCTGGCCAGCACCACGGCGAAGGCCACGCGGAACAGCAGCCCGGAGTCTTCCATGCCCTGCAGCAGCGGAAACAGCGACAGCACGATCGGCACCGCGCCGCGCAGCCCCATCCAGGCCACGAATGACTTCTCGCGCGTGTTGAAGCGGAACGGCAGCAGCGAGACGAACACCGCCACGGGGCGCGCCACGCACATCAGGAACAGCGCCAGCGCCGTGGCCGGCAGCGCGATCTCCCAGATCCGATGCGGCGTGACCAGCAGGCCGAGCAGCAGGAACATCGCAGACTGCGCCAGCCACGCCATGCCGTCCATCGCCCGCATGGTGTCGCCCGAGACCGCACGCTCCCGGTTGCCGACGATCATCCCGGCCAGGTAGACCGCCAGGAAGCCGCTGCCGCCGGCCGTCTGGACGATGGCCCAGACCATGCAGCCGCCCGAGCAGACCAGGATGGCCTGCAGGCCCTCGGCCACATTGACCCGCTCCATCACGTTGGCCAGGCAATAGCCAAGGGCTACGCCCAGCACGCCGCCCACCCCGAACTGCACCAGCAGCCGCAGCGCCAGCGCGGGGGCGGACAGGCCATCGGGCGCGGTAATCCACTGGATCAGCGTCAGCGTCAGGAAGATTGCCATCGGGTCGTTGATGCCGGACTCGATCTCCAGCACGCTCGCCACGCGCTCCTTGAGCCGGATGCCGCTGCTGTTGAGCAGCGAGAACACTGCCGCGGCATCGGTGGAGCCGACGATGGCGCCCAGCAGCAGCCCGAGCTTCCAGTCGATGCCGAGCAGCCACGTGGCGAACAGCCCCACCAGCACGGCCGTCAGCAGCACGCCCACCGTGGCCAGTGACAGCGACGGCTTCAACGCCACGCGGAACGTGGCAAAGCGCGTGCGCAGGCCGCCATCGAGCAGGATCACGGCCAGCGCGATATTGCCCACCAGGAAGCTCAGCCAGGTGTTGCCAAAGCGGATGCCGCCCGGGCCGTCCACCCCGGCGGCCATGCCCACGCCCAGGAATACCAGCAGGAACGGCACCCCGAAGCGCGACGAGAACACGCCAAGCAGGATGCCCAGCGTCATCACCACGGCGCCGATCAGGATGGCATGGTCGATGGTTTCCAAGCGCGCCTCCGGTGATTGCGGATTGTTCTTGTTCGCGTGGCGAAAGACGCGCCTCTCTCTATATATATAAGTGCGCGCCGCCATCCACGGAGCATAGTCCACCCGGGCGCTCCGATCTGTCGGCTTCCGTCCTGCGTCCGCCCCCGGCCCGCGTCCTCCCGTCCAAGCGTTTTCCCTGCAATTTCCCTTGCATTGTCAACGACTTACCGAATCCTTTCGGACGTCTGCCTAGGGACATACCCTGAAGTTGCCACTTTATGCAGACATATGAAAGGTAGCTGAAAGGATGCGCTCTTACCTTCCACCCTGCCGCGACAGGCAGCCCCTGTCGCCCAAGCTTTTCAAGATTCAAATCGAGGAGAATCATTTTGCGCATACGTAGCCAAAAGGACTTTGCCTCCGGCCTGATGTTCATCCTGGTCGGTTTGGGCTTTTCCTTCGTAGCCCGTGGCTATTCCATGGGAACCGCCGCCAAGATGGGGCCGGGATACTTCCCTTTCTGGCTCGGCATCGTGCTCGCCATCCTCGGCGCGCTGGTGTTGTGGGGTTCGCTGTCCTCCAAGGCGGAAGACGACAAGCTGGCCCGCTGGGACCTGAAGATCCTGCTGTGGATCCTGGGCGCCGTGGTGCTGTTCGGCCTGCTGCTCAAGCCGCTGGGCATGGTGCTGTCGGTGGTGGTGCTGGTGCTGGTTTCCTCGATGGCCAGCCACGAATTCAGCTGGAAGGGCGCCGTGCTCAATGCGATCATCCTCGTGATCATCAGCATGGGCGCGTTCGTGTACGGCATCAACCTGCAGATGCCGGTGTGGCCGGCTTTCCTGGCAAACTAAGGAGGCGGCCCACATGGAACTGTTAGCCAACCTCGGACTGGGCTTCTCGACCGCCCTGTCCTTTCAGAACATCGCCTACGCGTTCCTGGGCTGCGTGCTCGGTACGCTGATCGGCGTGCTGCCGGGCCTCGGCCCGCTGGCCACCATCGCGATGCTGCTGCCCGTGACCTACACGCTGCCCCCGGTGGCCGCGCTGATCATGCTGGCCGGTATCTACTACGGCGCCCAGTACGGCGGCTCGACCACCGCCATCCTGGTGAACCTGCCCGGTGAATCGTCGTCGGTGGTGACCACGATCGACGGCTACCAGATGGCACGGCGCGGCCGGGCGGGCGTGGCACTGGCCACCGCTGGCCTGGGCTCGTTCTTCGCCGGCTGCGTGGCCACGCTGATCCTGGCCGCCTTTGCCGCCCCGCTGTCGGAACTGGCGTTCAAGTTCGGCCCCGCCGAATACTTCTCGCTGATGATCCTGGGCCTGATCGGCGCCGTGGTGCTGGCGTCCGGCTCGCTGGTCAAGGCGATCTCGATGATCGTGCTGGGCCTGCTGCTGGGCCTGGTGGGTACCGACGTGAACTCGGGCGCCGCGCGCTTCTCGTTCGACGTTCCGGAACTGACCGACGGCCTGAACTTCGTCTCGGTGGCCATGGGTATCTTCGGCTTCGCGGAAATCATCGCGAACCTGGAGCAGAAGGAAGCCCGCGAGACGTTCACGGACCACGTGACGAACCTGTTCCCGACCAAGGAAGACTTCAAGCGCATGATTCCGGCCGTGCTGCGTGGCACGATGCTGGGTTCGGCGCTGGGTATCCTGCCGGGCGGCGGCGCATCGCTGGCTTCGTTCGCGGCCTACTCGCTGGAAAAGAAGACCTCGAAGTACCCGCAGGAATTCGGCAAGGGCGCCATCGAAGGCGTGGCAGGTCCGGAATCGGCCAACAACGCCGCGGCCCAGACCTCGTTCATCCCGCTGCTGACGCTGGGCATTCCGCCGAACGCCGTGATGGCGCTGATGGTCGGTGCGATGACGATCCACAACATCCAGCCGGGTCCGCAGGTCATGACCAGCAACCCCGCGCTGTTCTGGGGCCTGATCGCCTCGATGTGGCTCGGCAACCTGATCCTGATCGTGCTGAACCTGCCGATGATCGGTATCTGGGTCAAGCTGCTGAAGGTGCCCTACCGCTACCTGTACCCGGCCATCCTGACGTTCTGCTGCATCGGCGTCTACTCGGTCCAGAACACCACGTTCGACGTGTTCCAGACCGCGGCCTTCGGCGTGGTGGGCTACCTGTTCATCAAGCTGCGTTGCGAACCCGCCCCGCTGCTGCTCGGCTTCGTGCTGGGACCGATGATGGAAGAGAACTTCCGCCGCTCGCTGCTGCTGTCGCGTGGTGACTTCAGCGTGTTCGTGACGCGTCCGCTGTCGCTGGGCCTGCTGATTGCAGCCTGCGTGCTGGTGGCGATCGTGGCCATGCCGTCGATCAAGGCCAAGCGCGAGGAAGCGTTCCAGGAAGAGTAAGCCGGTCTTCCCCGGAGCAACGAAGAAGGGCGCCCACCGTGGCGCCCTTTTTCATGCCCGCCGCCAACGCCCGTGGGCCGGCTTCAGCCGTTGAACAGCGTCCCGCAGGCGCTCCGGATGGCCTCTGTCACGCGCACCCGGCCGTGGTCGCGCCGCTCCAGCATGCCGATGGTGCGCACCGTGGGCTCCCCGCCCGCGCGCAGCGGCAGGATGCGCAGCGCCTCGTCGTCGCGCCAGCGTGCCCGCTTGAGCAGCGGCACCACGGTCACCCCCACTTCCTGCCGCACCAGTTCCACGAGCGCCTCGATCGAATTGAGCTCCAGAAACTCGTTGGTGCGCAGGTGCGCGCGCCGCAGCGCCCGCTCCACCAGCGCGCCGGTGCGCTGGCTGCGGTCGAAACGGAGGAACGGGTTCGATGCCAGCGCCTGCCGCGCATCCTCGCCGGCGCTGCCCCGGGCGGCGATGGCCACCAGCGGCTCCTCGTAGAGCGGCGTCCACTGCAGCGTGCCACCGAGCCGGGCCGAGCCTTCCACGACGAAAGCGGCGTCGAGTTCGCCACTTTCCACCATGGCCGCCAGTTCGAACGACTTGGCGCCGATCAGCCGCACGTCCAGCGCCGGATAGGTGCGTTTCATCTCGGCCACCACGTGCGACAGGCCGCCCATCACCGACACCACGGCACCTACCGCCACGGCGCCCGCCATATCGCCCGCGCCCGACAGCGGGAGCCGCATGTCCTCGTAGAGCGCCAGCAGCCGCCTGGCCTGGGGCAGCAGCGCCCGCCCGTCGGCGTTGAGCACGGCCACCCGGCCGCCCCGGTCGAACAGTTCGCGGCGCAACTCTTCTTCCAGCGAGCGCATCTGCAGGCTCACGGCGGCCTGGGTCAGCGCCACCTGCCCGGCGGCCGCGGCGAACGAGCCCTGCTCGGCCACGGCAATGAAGGTTTTCAGAAAGCGGATCGTACTCATGGGAAGAGTGGAAAGGATGGCGCCGCGCTGAGGAGGCGGTTCAACGAGGGCGAAGACCGGACGATTCACAAGTTTTTCTTGTCAATCACGCAAGGAATATTAACTTTCATTATGTTCGGCCGCGCGGAATAATTTGAGCTTTCCTGCCCCTGCCCTGCCGCCCGGAGAACAACGATGCAACACTGGCTACGCCTTTTCGGCCTCGGCCTTGCCACGAGCCTGACCCTTGCCGCCGCGCCTGCCAGCGCGGACAGCTACCCCTCCAAGCCGATCCGGATGATCGTGCCCTTCCCGGCCAGCGGCGCCACGGACCTGCTGGCGCGGGCCATCGCCCAGAAGGTCGGCCAGAACATGGGCCAGCAGATCGTGGTGGACAACCGGCCCGGCGCCGGCGGCGCCATCGGCTCCGACATGGCGGCCAAGGCCGCCCCGGACGGCTACACGATCATGATCGCCACGACGAGCACGCACTCGATCGGCCCGTTCATCAACACCCACCTGCCCTACAACACCGAATCCGACTTCACGCCGATCGGCCAGGTGGCAACCGCCACCAACGTGCTGGTGGTACCGAACTCGCTGCCGGTCAAGAACGTCAAGGAACTGATCGACTACGCGAAGAAGCATCCGGGCGAGCTGAACTACGCGTCGAGCGGCAACGGCACCGTGGTTCACCTGACCGCCGAGGCGTTCAAGGCCCAGTCCGGCGTGTTCATCACGCACATCCCGTATCGCGGCACCGCGCTGGCCGTGCCCGACCTGATCTCGGGCAAGGTGCAGGTGCTGTTCGACAGCATCGTGTCCGGCATGCCCCACGTGAAGGACGGCAAGCTCAAGGCGCTGGCCGTGACCAGCATGAAGCGATCGCCGCTGGCGCCGGAACTGCCCACGGCCAGCGAATCGGGCCTGCCCGGCTTTGAATCTGACACGTGGTTCGGCATCTATGGTCCCAAGGGCCTGTCGCCCGAGATCGTGGCGCGCCTGAACGCCGAGTTCAACAAGGCCATCCAGTCGCAGGACGTCAAGGACCGCCTGGCCAAGCTCGGCGCCGAGCCGGTCGGCGGCACGCCCGCCCAGTTCGCCGCGATGGTGAAGAAAGACAGCGCGCGCTGGGGCAAACTGATCAAGGATCGGAAGATTCAGGTGGATTGAATTTTCTCTCCCCTTGGTTTTCTCCCCTCTCCCGCCCTGCGGGAGAGGGGAGTAGAACAGAACGTGTATCGAACGACGAGACAACCATGCAAACCTTCAACTGGACCAACCCCTACCCGACCGTGCGCATTCCGCTGTTCGCGCGCAATGTGGTGTCCACTTCGCATCCGCTGGCCGCACAGGCGGGCCTGCGCATGCTGCTCAAGGGCGGCAACGCGGTGGACGCGGCCATTGCCGCCGCTGCCGCCATCACGCTGGTCGAGCCGGTGTCGTGCGGCCTGGGCAGCGACGCCTTTGCCATCCTCTGGGACGGCAAGGAACTGCATGGCCTGAACTCCTCGGGCGTGGCGCCGGCGGCCTGGAGCACCGATTACTTCAAGAACAAGTACGGCGCCGATGGCAACGGCCTGGCCAATCGTCCGGTACGCGGCTGGGACTCGGTCACCGTGCCTGGCGTGATCGCCGGCTGGGCGGCGCTGCACGAGCGCTTCGGCAAGCTGCCGTTCGAGGACCTGATGGAGCCCGCGATCGAGATCGCCGAACGCGGTTATGCCGTGCCGCCGGTGGTGGCGCACAAGTGGGCCGCCGCCGTGCCCGACCTCAAGAACCAGCCCGGCTTCGCCGACACCTTCATGCCCCACGGCCGCGCGCCGCACGTGGGCGAGAAATTCGTCTTCCGGGATGCCGCCGAGACGCTGCGCCAGATCGGCGCCACCAAGGGCCGCTCGTACTACGAAGGCGAAATCGCCGAGAAGATCGCCGCCTTCAGCAAGTCGTGCGGCGGCGCCATGACGCTCGACGACCTGCGCAACTTCCGCCCGGACTGGGTCAAGCCGATCAGCAAGTCCTACCGTGGCCACGAGGTGCACGAGATTCCGCCCAACGGCCAGGGCATTGCCGCACTGATGGCGCTGGGCATCCTCGACCAGTTCGACGTCGGCTCGCTGCCGGTGGATTCGGTCGATTCGCAGCATCTGCAGATCGAGGCCATGAAACTGGCCTTCGCGGACCTGTACCGCTACGTGGCCGACCCGCGCAGCATGGAGGTCACGCCCGAGCAGATGCTGGACGACGCCTACCTGAAGTCGCGCGCCAAGCTGATCGACATGCAACGCGCCACGCATTTCGATTTCGGCATGCCGCGCACCGGCGGCACGATCTACCTGACCGCCGCCGACGAGAACGGCATGATGATCTCGTTCATCCAGTCGAACTACATGGGCTTTGGCTCGGGCGTGGTGGTGCCGGGCACCGGCATCAGCCTGCAGAACCGGGGCGTGGGCTTCTCGATGGACCCGAAATCGGCCAACGTGGTGGAAGGCGGCAAGCGCCCGTTCCACACGATCATCCCGGCGTTCCTGACCAAGGACGGCAAGCCGCAGATGAGCTTCGGCGTGATGGGCGGCGACATGCAACCCCAGGGTCACTTGCAGACCGTGGTGCGCATGCTCGACTACAACCAGCAGCCGCAGGCCGCATGCTGTGCGCCGCGCTGGAAGGTCAACCGGGACTTCACGCTGGACGTTGAAGGGACCATGGACCCGACCACCGTGGCCGGCCTCAAGGACCGTGGCCACCAGTTGAAGTCGGTCGACGACCCGTATATGGATTTCGGCTCGGGCCAGTTCATCTGGCGCCTGTCCGACGATGGCGAGCACGGCTACGTGGCCGCCAGCGACAGCCGCCGCGACGGGCAGGCCGTGGGATTCTGATTCCGGCAGTACCGTAGTACCGCAGTAGCTGTCCTGCGAGGCGCCATGGGGAAACCCATGGCGCCATTTTTATTGCCCGGCGGCGCCGGTCAGTAGATCGGCAGTTTCAGGAACAGCTTGATGACGATGGCGTTGACGATGTCGATGAAGAACGCGCCAACCATCGGCACGATCAGGAACGCCAGATGCGAGGCGCCGAAGCGATCGGTCACGGCCTGCATGTTGGCGATGGCCGTGGGCGTGGCGCCCAGGCCAAAGCCGCAGTGGCCCGCCGCCAGCACGGCCGCATCGTAGTTGCGGCCCATCACGCGGAACGTGACGAACACCGCGTAGCCGGCCATCGCGGCAGTCTGCACGGCCAGGATCAGCAGCATCGGCAGCGCCAGGTTCGACAGCTCCCAGAGCCGCAGGCTCATCAGCGCCATGGCCAGGAACATCGACAGGCTGACGTTGCCGAGCACCGACAGCGCGCGGTCGAACACCGTGTACCAGCCCAGCGCCGCCAGCCCGTTACGCAGCAGTACACCGACGAACAGCACCCAGACGAAGGTCGGCAACTGCACCACGCCCTTCGCGAGGTCCGTCAGCGCGTGGCCGGCGGTCAGGCAGATCAGGATCAGCGCCAGTGTCTCGATCAGCGAGGACGCCGTGATGGGCCGCACGGCCTGCGGATTCTCGAACGTCAGCGGGTCGCCGGCATCCTGCTCGGCCGCCGGCCGGGCCACCTTGCGCATCAGGTGCCGCGCCACCGGACCGCCGATCAGGCCGCCCAGCACCAGGCCGAACGTGGCGCATGCCACGCCCAGTTCGGTGGCATAGGTCATGCCGAACTGCCTGGCGAAATCGCTACCCCAGGCGGCGCTCGTGCCGTGGCCGCCCGACAGCGAGATAGACCCCGCCAGCAGGCCCGTCGCCGGGTGCAGCCCCAGCGCGCTGGCCAGGCCCACGCCGATGCCATTCTGGATCACGAGCAGCCCCGCCACCACGAACAGGAAGATCCCGATCGACCTGCCGCCCTGCTTCAGGCTGGCCAGGTTCGCGCTCAGGCCCAGCGTGGCAAAGAACGCCAGCATCAGCGGGGTCTGCGTCACGGTATCGAACTTCACGTTGACGTCGAGCGCGTAGCGCACCAGGGCCAGGCAGATCGCCACGATCAGGCCGCCCGCCACGGGCTCGGGAATATTGAACGTGCGCAGCGGCGGCGTGATCTGCACGAGCTTGCGCCCGACCAGCAGCACCAGCGACGCCGCCACGAGCGTCTCGTAATTATTGAGTTCCAGCATGGATGGTCTACCTGGGGAAAAGCATCCATTCTTCGCATCGGCCACGGTATCGCCAATCGCCGATCGTCCAAAAATGCAGCGTAGCGGAACTGTCAGGGCAAGCGGGTCAGAAACTGTCCATGGCGCCGCCATCGGGCATCCGTACACTGGCGTTTTTGCGATGTCTTCCACCCTTTCGAGCCTTCCGACCATGCCGAGCTACAGCTACCGAATCGTCAATGTCTTTGCGGAATCCACGTTCGGCGGCAATCCGCTCTGCGTGTTCGAGGATGCGCGCGGGATGGACGACGCCACCATGCAGGCGCTGGCGCTGCAGTTCAACCTGTCCGAGACCACGTTCGTGCTGCCGTCCGGGCAGGCCACGGCGGCCGTGCGCATCTTCACGCCGGGCTACGAGATGCGGTTCGCCGGCCATCCCACCCTCGGCACGGCGCACGTGGTGCGCGACCTTGCCGGCACCGGCGATGCGCTGACGCTGGCGTTCAAGGCGGGCGTGGTGCCAGTCACCGCGCAGGCCGACCGCTGGACGCTGACCGCGCCGCACGCGGGCGCCCCGAAGACGGCCCCTGCCGGGCTGGCCGATGCCGAAATGGCCTCGCTGCTCGGCCTGGCGGCGGAAGATCTGGCGGCGTCGCCGATGTGGGTCGATACCGGCGCGGACCAGTTGTTGGTGCCCCTCAGGACACCCGACGCCGTGCGCCGCGCGCAGCCTGACAGCGGCCGGCTGGACCGCTGGCCGCAAAGCAGCCTGGGCCGCAAGACCGCCTATGTGTTTGCCTTCGATCCGGCCCGGCCGGGCCAGGTGCTGGCGCGCTATTTCTTTACCAAGCAGGGCGGCGGCGTCTCGGAAGATCCCGGCACCGGCTCGGCCTGCGCGAACCTGGGCGGCTGGCTGCTCGCCACGGGCCACGCACTGCCGGCGCACTACGAAGTGGACCAGGGCGAACAGGTCGACCGGCGCTGCCGGCTGGACCTGACCGTGACGGCAGAAGGGGCGATCCGCGTCGGCGGCCGCGTCATCGAGCTGGCGCGCGGCACCGTCACGATCTGAACACCGGCCGGGGGCTTCCGTCGCGCCGCTGCGGCATACTGGAGGCCCCGCCGCCCCTGCCCGACTGCCCGACTGCCCGAGACCCCGCCATGCCCCCGCACACCATCACTTCGCTCGCCGATCTCGAAACGCTGTACGCCCAGCCCGCGCCGGCCTCGCTGGCCAAGGAAGTGGACTACCTGCACCCGCACTACCGGGCGTTCGTCGAGGTGGCGCCGTTCTGCCTGCTGTCGACCAGCAATGCCACCGGCGGCGACTGCTCGCCGCGCGGCGATGCGCCCGGCTTCGTGCAGGTGCTCGACGACCGCACGCTGCTGCTGCCGGACCGGCGCGGCAACAACCGTATCGACAGCCTGCGCAATATCGTGACGGACCCACGCGTGGGCCTGCTCTTCTTGATTCCCGGCATCAACGAAACGCTACGGATTAGTGGAACAGCGACGATCTCGACCGATCCCGCGCTGCTCGAACGCTACACGGTCGACGGCAAGCCGCCGACCACGGTGCTGGTCATTGCCATCCAGACCGTCTACTTCCAGTGCGCGCGGGCGCTGGTGCGCTCGCACCTGTGGTCGCCCGAGGCGCAGATCGCGCGCAGCGCCCTGCCGAGCACTGGCACGATGGTCGCCACGCTGAGCCAGAACGCCATCGACGGCGAAGCCTACGACCGCGAACTGCCCGAGCGGCTGCGCAAGACGCTGTACTGACCTGCCGGCGCTAGCGGCTGCCGCGCGGCAGCCATTCCGGCGCGTGGGTGCCGAGCGGCACCGACGGCAGCGCCCAGTGCGCCGGCGTCTCCGAGAGTTGGGCGGCATGGCGCACCGTGGTCAGTTCGCCAAACCCGGACTCCTCGATCGCCAGCAGGTCCGAAATCTCGTCGATATGCTGGTCCGGCGTGGCCATGCCGTCCGGCACGCGGCCCAGGCTGCGGAGCCACTGCGCGGTCTGCGCCAGCGACACGCGCACGTGCCAGCTCCCCCCTTGCGTGGCGCGCCGGTGCAGCGCCGCCATCGCCCCGAGCGCCATCAGGTAGCCCGAGGCGTGATCGAGCACCTGCGCCGGCAGCGGCACCGGTTCGGTCTTGCCGGCGGCCTGCGCTTCGTCGCCGTTGATGCCGGTGGCGGTCTGCACCAGCGAATCGAACCCGCGCTTGCCAGCCCACGGCCCCACATGGCCGTACGCCGACAGCGACACATAGACGATGCCCGGCCGGGCCCGCGCCGCGGCCTCGGGGCCGGCGCCGAGCTTGTCCAGCCCGCCCTGGCGGTAGCCCTGCACCACCACGTCCGTGCCGTGCAGCAGCTTGTGCAGCGCGCGCTTGTCCTCGGCATCGCGCAGGTCCAGCTGGCAGGACCGCTTGCCGCGCCCGGTGTCGATCACGAGCACCTCCATCGACGGCAGGTGCGACGCCGTGACCAGCAGCACGTCGGCACCGTGGGCCGCCAGCGTCCGGCCCGCCACGGGTCCGGCAATGATCCGGGTGAAATCGAGCACGCGCACGCCGCTCAGCGGCCGGGCATCCACATTGATCTCGGCATGGGGCGGCAGCACCGGCAGCGGCTCGGGCGGGGCATCGCCGATCTTCTCGATGATGACCGGCGGCAGGCCCCGCAGCGCCTCGGCCTGCGGGTGCGCCAGCCATTCGTCATGGGCGCGCATCGCGGACACCACCATGCCGGCGTCCGACGCCACCTGCTCGAAATCCTCGGCTTTCCACTTGCCCAGCGCGGTGCGCACGGCATCCTTGTTGCCCGCGCATTGCAGGATGCGCAGCACGCCGTCGCGGTGATGCGGGAAATTGGTATGCAGGCGCACCCAGCGCCCGTCGCCGCACGGATACAGGCCGGCGATGCTGTCCCACAGCTCGGGCGCCGGCCCGCCGTTGACGCGCAGGTAGCGCTCGCTGCGGAACTCCGCCAGCGCGTGGCGCATGTCGACGGACACTTCCTGCCAGCGGCCGGTACGCTGCGCCCAGAGCGCGGCCGCCGCCAGCGCCGAGGCACCCAGGCTGGCCTGCGCGGCCGCGCCGATGGCGAAGCTCGACGGCAGGATGGGATCGGCGCCCGACAGCCGCACATGCCCGAGCGCCGCGTCCGGCAGCGCCAGGCCGTGCCAGAGACCGGCCAGCGCGTCGGCGGGGGCCACGGATCGGAAGGGGTCAGAAGCGGAAGTAGCGGGATTCATGGCATGTGTTCCTGCGGCGGGACGGGGCGCGGCATGCGACGATCACGTCGCACGGAGAAGTAGAAAGCTGCGGTGAATTCTGCACCACTTCGCCGGTCCGCGGTGTGAGACGAATCCTAAAATCACCGGGTGCTGACGGGTTGGCCCGCAAGCACGGTAAAATCGCGCCATTCCGAATTACCAGGTTACGCCAGGACTGCGTCCGGGGTCGGTCCGACCGCCGGGGCGTCCGCAACGCCTATCGAGCCGCATGCCACGCGGCGCCACCATGAGCCAAGACAACAAGCCCAACGACACGCCCGCCGCCTCCAACTTCCTGCGGAGCATCATCGACCAGGACCTGGCCGCCGGCACCTACGCCGGCCGCGCCGACCAGCAGGGCGCGCTGCCGACCGTGATCACGCGCTTCCCGCCGGAGCCCAACGGCTACCTGCACATCGGCCACGCCAAGAGCATCTGCGTGAACTTCGGCCTGGCGCGCGACTACGCGGGCCGCTGCCACCTGCGCTTCGACGACACCAATCCGGTCAAGGAAGACACCGAATACGTCGATTCGATCATCGACGCGGTGCACTGGCTCGGCTTCTCCTGGGACGCCGGACAGGCGGGCGGCACCCCGCACCTCTACTACGCGAGCGATTACTTCGACCGCCTGTACCAGTTCGCCGAGACGCTGATCGAGCGCGGCGTGGCCTACGTGGACAGCCAGAGCGCCGAGCAGATGGCCGCCAACCGCGGCAATTTCTCCGAGCCGGGCAAGCCGTCGCCGTTCCGCGAGCGCACCGTGGAAGAGAACCTGACGCTGTTCCGCGCCATGCGCGACGGCAAGTACGGCGACGGCGAGCACGTGCTGCGCGCGAAGATCGACATGGCCGCGCCCAACATCGTGATGCGCGACCCGGTGCTGTACCGCATCCGCCATGCCCACCACCACCGCACGGGCGACAAGTGGTGCATCTACCCGATGTACGACTTCACGCACTGCATCTCGGACGCCATCGAGAACATCACGCACTCGCTGTGCACGCTGGAGTTCGAGAACAATCGTCCGCTGTACGACTGGGTGCTGGGGCACCTGCGCGACGCCGGCGTGTTTGCCGACCCGCTGCCGCACCAGTACGAGTTCGCGCGCCTGAACCTGACCTACGCGATCACCAGCAAGCGTAAGCTGAAGCAACTGGTGGACGAGCAGCGCGTGGACGGCTGGGACGATCCGCGCATGCCCACCATCGTCGGCCTGCGCCGCCGGGGCTACACGCCGGAATCGGTGCAACTGTTCTGCGAGCGCGTGGGCGTGTCGAAGGCCGACAGCTGGATCGACATGAGCACGCTGGAAGGCGCCGTGCGCGACGACCTCGACGCGCGCGCGCCGCGCAGCGTGGGCGTGCTCGACCCCATCAAGCTGATCCTCGACAACTACCCCGAGGGCCAGAGCGAGGAATGCTCGGCGCCGGTGCACCCGAAGCAGCCCGAACTGGGCCGCCGCGTGTTCCCGCTGTCGCGCGAGCTGTGGATCGAACGCGATGACTTCACCGAGACGCCGCCGAAGGGCTATTTCCGCCTGTTCCCCGGCAACAAGGTGCGCCTGCGCTATGGCTACGTGATCGAATGCACGGGCGTGGACAAGGATGCCGACGGCAACATCGTGGCCGTGCACGCCAACTACCTGCCCGAGACGCGCAGCGGCACGCCGGGCGCCGACAGCGTGAAGGTCAAGGGCAACATCCACTGGGTCAGCGCGCCGCATGCGCTGGAAGCCGAGGTGCGGCTGTACGACCGGCTGTTCAGCGACCCGAACCCGGACGCCGGCGGCAAGAATTTCCTCGATGCACTGAACCCGGCATCGAAAAAGGTGGTCACAGCGTATCTGGAGCCGGGCCTGCGCGAGGCGAAGCCGGAAGACCGCTTCCAGTTCGAGCGCCATGGCTACTTCGTGGCCGACCGCGCCGATTCGCAGCCCGGCAAGCCGGTGTTCAACCGTACGGTGGGGCTCAAGGACAGCTGGGGCAAGTAATGGCGCAGACGATCACATTCCCGCTCGAAGGCGAGTTCGTGGCGCTGAACGACCTGCTCAAGCTGGCCGGGATCTGCGACAGCGGCGGCGCCGGCAAGGCGCTGGTTGCCTCGGGCGAGGTTTCGGTGGACGGCGCGCCGGAATCGCGCAAGACGGCCAAGATCCGCGCCGGCCAGGTGGTTGGCGTGGGCGGTGCCGGCGGCATCCGCATCAAGGTCGTCGCGGCGTAGCCACGGCGGTTCCGACCCTTTCCTCACCCAAGGAGCCTGCATGCCGATAGCGTTCTGGTGCGTCCTGCTGGCCGGGCTGATGCCGGTGCTGACCGTGGGCATCGCCAAGGCCAGCAGCCGGGGTGGTTACGACAACCACGACCCCCGGGCGTGGCTCGAAAAGCAGAGCGGCCGGGCGCGGCGGGCCGACATGGCCCACCGCAACCACTTCGAAGCCTTTCCGTTCTTCGCGGCGGCGGTGCTGACCGCCTCGTACCTGGCGGCGCCGCAGGCGCGCATCAACGAACTGGCGATGGTGTTCATTGCCGTGCGTGTGCTCTACACGATCTGCTACCTGACCGACCGGGCCACGCTGCGCACGCTGTGCTGGACGATCGGCTACCTGACCGTGATCGGCATCTTCCTGCTGCCGGTGTTCGTCCACTGACCCGCCCCCGACCATGCCGAGCGCCCTTTGCAATCTTGTTGTCGCCGGGGCCTTGCTCGGCGCGGTCGGCGCGGTCGGCGCGGCCTGGGCTGCGCCGACCAACTACACGGTCGACCCGGTCCACACCAGCGTCTACTTCGGCGCCAGCCACTACGACAGCACCACGGTGCGTGGCCGTTTCGCCAAGATCGACGGGCGCATCATCTATGACCCGGCAACCGGCGCCGGATCGATCGATTTCACGGTCGACACCGATTCCCTCGACACCGGCAACCGCAGCCTCGACAGTGTGCTGCGTTCTCCACAATTCTTCGACGTCCAGAATTTTCCGGTCGGACGCTTCCAGTCCAACCGGTTCGTGACCGAAGGCGGGAAGCTCGTGGCCGTGGAAGGCACGCTGACCCTGCTCGGTGTCTCACAGCCGCTGCGGCTGGAGGCCGACCGCTTCAGTTGCGGGCAGACGGTGCTGTTCGGCATCAGCCGCGATGTCTGCGGTGGCGATTTCCACGCAAGTTTCGCGCGCAGCACATTTGGCATGAAGCGCTTTTTGCCGGATGTCGGCGATAACGTCACATTGCAGATCGCCGTGGAAGCCACGCCGGCCGGCGCTGCCCCCTGAAGCGGCGATTACGGGAAAACCACAGGCGCACATGGGCGCATGATGACGACCCGGGGTCACCTTTAAACCCGGATTCTTCAGTAAAATCAGCGCCTTTCCTACAGACATCCTGCCGCGTTGCACCTATGCGGTCTTGGTCTGACGCGAGTCGAGATGAGCCTGATTTCCCCCAATGATGTCGTTGCGGCGTCGCTTGCCGCAGCCGGCGCCTGCGCGGCGCTGAGCATTCCCGCCGATTTCCTGCGCCGTTTTCCGTTGTGGGCGTTCAAGACCTACGGCCGGGGCGCGATCCTGCTGCCGCTGCTGGCGCTGATGGTGGTGATGCTGCTGACGCGTATCGCCATGGCTGGCCAGATCAACAGCGATGGCGGGCTGGCGCTGGTGGCCGCGGCCGCCTTCCTGGGCCTGGTGCTGGCGTCGGCGCTGCTGCGCTTCTGGTTCAGCGACTACCGCAAATCCTGAGCGGCCGCAGAGCCTCCGGCCGGCCAGCGCGCGCCAGCACACCGAAGCCGGGCGGTTTTCCATCGCCCCGCCGCCCGGATCACGTATGATGCGGCCTTTCGCGTGTCGCCCGCCCGGGCGCCGCGCCGCAATTTCGATCCCATGGCGCTCAAATCCACGATCTTCAAGGCCGAACTGTCCGTCTCGGACATGGACCGGCCGTACTACGGCAGCCACGCGCTGACCATTGCCCGGCACCCGTCCGAGAACGATGCCCGCATGATGGTGCGCGTGCTGGCGTTCGCCTGCGAAGCCTCCGAGACGCTGGCGTTCACGCGCGGCCTCGACGAGCCGGACGAACCCGACCTATGGGACAAGACGCTGACCGGCGACATCGAACACTGGATCGAACTGGGCCAGCCCGACGAAAGCCGCCTCAAGCGCGCCGCCGCGCGTGCCGAGCGCGTCACGGTCTATACCTATCAGAGCGCCAGCGCGCGCGAATGGTGGAAGGGCATGGCGGGCAAGGCCAGCAAGCTGCGCAACGTGACCGTCTACAATGTGCCGTCGGAAGCCGTGGACGCGCTGGCGCAGATGTCCCAGCGCGCGATGCGGCTGTCCGTGACGATCCAGGATGGCGACATCTGGGTCAGCGACGATGACCATAACGTGCAGCTGACGCGCGAAGTGCTGCAGCGCGCCGACTGACACGCCAACGCAACCAGAAAAGGAAGAACGCGATGCAAACCACTCCCTCCGGCCTGCAGTACGAAGACACCGTCGTTGGCTCGGGCGACGAAGCCAAGGCCGGCACGCACGTGACCGTGCACTACACCGGCTGGCTGTACGAGAACGGCCAGGCTGGCAAGAAGTTCGATTCGAGCAAGGACCGCAACGACCCGTTCGTGTTCCCGCTGGGCGCCGGCCACGTGATCCGCGGCTGGGACGAAGGCGTGCAGGGCATGAAGGTAGGTGGCACGCGCCGCCTGGTGATCCCGGCCGACCTCGGCTATGGCGCACGCGGCGCCGGCGGCGTGATTCCGCCGAACGCCACGCTGCTGTTCGAAGTGGAACTGCTGGGCGTCTGAGCCCCGCAGGGTTCCCCGCCATGAGAAAACGGACGCCGCGGCGTCCGTTTTTCGTGATGGGGTGAGGCGCGGTATGCTCGGAAGCCCTCGGAAGCGCTCAGAAGCCGATTGCCGCGTTGCCCACGTCGACGCGCACCTTGTCGCGGTCGAGCAGACGGCCGGCGTGGCGCGCAAAGTCCTGGGCCCACTCGGCATTGCCCGCGAAGCGGCCCTCGCCCGAGAACTTGGCCACGTTGAGGATCTTGTCGATCACAAGCACCTTGCCCACCGGGCTCGACGCCTGGCAGTCCAGTTCGGCATATTCCCGGTCGAACCAGCGCCACGCGGCGTCCTCGGTCACGGCCGACAGCTCACTGTCTCCCAGCGTGAATTCAAATTCCTTGCCGCTGCCAAACACCACGGTCAGGGTACGCGCCATCTTGGGTTCTCCGAAGTTCAGTGACTGTTCCACGAGGTTAGGGTCCCTATTGTAGTGACTTGCCGCCCGATCCGGACAGCCGCACGCGCCACCCCGCCGCCGCCGACCGTTGCCTGCTGCACACACTCGCCCAAGAAACCGTTGTTTGCTTGCGACGCGTCAAAGCGCTTTGGATTATTCTTTCATCCATGGCCATCACCAGACAGGACCTCGAAGCGGACAGGCTGCGCACGACGCTGTGCAGCACCCCGGTCGCGTCGTCCCTGCTGTCCGATGCCGATGTGGAGCGCTCGCTGCGCCAGACGCTCTCGCACCGCCCCGAACTGCCCGGCCTCGACGGCGATGTCTGGGTCTTCGGCTACGGCTCGCTGATCTGGAACCCGATGGTCGTGCATACCGAGAGCCGGCTGGCCACGGTGCACGGCTACCATCGCGGCTTCTACCTCTACTCCAGGATCAATCGCGGCACGTGGGACAACCCCGGGCTCGTGCTCGGCCTGGACCGGGGCGGCTGCTGCACCGGCATGGTGTTCCGGATTCCGGCCCACGTGGTGGAGCAGGAATTCCGCGTGCTCTGGCGCCGCGAGATGATGACGGGCGCCTACCACCCGCGCTGGCTGCGCGTGAAGCTCGACGAGGACCCGGCCGCGCCGGCCCAGCGCGCGCTGGCCTTCGTGATGAACCGCGACCACGCCAGCTACGCGGGGCGCCTGCCCGATGCGCGCGTGGTGGCGTGCCTGCAGCACGCCTGCGGCCTGTACGGCCCGGCGCGCGAATACCTGCACCAGACCCTGCTCGGGCTGGCCACCCACGGGGTGGACGACCCCTATCTGGCGCGGCTCTGGCGCCAGCTCCAGGACTGCGATGCCGCCGAAGCCGGCGCGGCAGCGTGCCCGGTGGCCACGCCGCGTGCGGTTTCCGCCACCGTCGCCACCTGCCCCGACGACGCACTCGCGGCCACCACGCATCCACACGAAACCGTCTGACCGCCGCCCCTGCTCAACACCATGACGCGCTCCCAGACCCGTCCCCGCCGCCAGGCACTCGCCGAGTTGCTCGGACTGACGGGCCTGTTGCTGGCGGCCGGTCTGCTGGCCGGACAAGGCAGCCAGACGCTGGCGCGCTCGATGGGCGCCCTGCGCGACGCCTCGGCCCCCGCCCCCGTGCCGCGCAGCCCGGCCCCTGCCAGCCCGGCCCCGATCCCGCGCACCGACGGCATGGCCGCCATCGACCGCAACCTGATCACGGCGGCCAGCATCGGCGATCTGGACCTGGTCATGCGGCTGCTCAACGCGGGCGCCTCGCTGCGCGCCGCTGACGAACGCGGCCGCTCCGCCCTGCTCGCGGCGCTCTACAACCGCCGGGGCGACGTGGCGCGTGCACTGATCCTGGCCGGCGCCGACGTGAACCAGAAAGACGACGAGTCGAACAACGCCTTCCTGCTGGCCTCGGCCACCAACCAGCTCGACGCGCTGCGGCTGGCGCTCGCCCACGGCGCCGACGTGCGCAGCACCGACCGCTACGATGGCACGGCGCTGATTGCCGCGAGCCAGCACGGCAATGTCGAAGTCGTAAAACTACTATTGAAGTCGGGCGTGCCCGTGGATCGCGTCAACCAGCTGGGCTGGACCGCGCTGCTCGAAGCCATCGTGCTCGGCGACGGCGGCGCGCGCTATGAGGAAGTGGTGCAGTTGCTGCTGGACGCCGGCGCCGACGCCAACCTGGCCGACCGCGAAGGCATCACCCCGTCGCGGCATGCGCGCGAGCGGGGCTACAAGTCGATGGTGAAGATGCTGATGCGGGCGCGCGGGCATTGAGGGTCTCTCCCCTGCGACCCGGTTTGCTCCCCTCTCCCGCGCAGTGGGAGAGGGGAGCAAAACCGAAGCAAGCTCAAACCACTACGCCGCAGCCCCCTGCTTAGCATTCTCCGTTTCCTGCAACTGCCGCCACATCACCTTGCCCGTGCCCGATTTCGGCAGCGCGTCGACGAACTCCACCACGCGCGGGTATTTGTAGGCGGCCATGTTTTCCTTGGCCCATTCGATGATCTCGTCGGGCGAGGTCTTGCCCTTGGCGTCGGCGCGCAGCACGACCACGGCCTTGACCGTCTCGCCGCGGTACGGGTCGCGCGTGCCGATGATGCACGCCTCCTGCACGGCCGGGTGCTTGTAGAGCAGGTTCTCCACCTCGGCCGGCCAGACCTTGAAGCCCGACGCGTTGATCATGCGCTTGAGCCGGTCCGTGATGAAGTAGTAGCCCTCCTCGTCCATGCGGCCCAGGTCGCCGGTGCGGAAGTAGGTCTGCCCCTCGAACTCGATGAAGGCGTCGCGCGTGGCGTCTTCCTTGCCCCAGTAGCCCTTGAACACCTGCGGGCCGCGCACGATGATCTCGCCCACCTCGTTCGGCGGCAGCTCCTGCAGCGTGACCGGGTCCACGACGCGCGCATCGGTGTTGAACGTCGGCACGCCCAGGCATTGCAGCTTGGCCCGTTCGGACGGGTTGCTGTGCGTGGGCGCCATCGTCTCCGACAGGCCGTAACCCTCCAGGTAGCTCAGGCCGAACTGCGTCTTGAGCCGCTCCGCCACGGCCTGCGGCATGGCCGCGCCGCCGCCGCCGATGTAGCGCAGGCTGCCAAGGTCGAACGAGGCCAGGTTCGGGCTGCCCAGGAAATCGATGACCATGGTCGGGATGTTGGTCCAGTGCGTGACCTGATAGCGCGAGATCAGGCGGCCGGCCACCTCGCGATCCCAGCGCGGCAGCATCACCACGGTGGCGCCGGTGTAGATCGGGCCGTTCATGCCGTACTGCATGCCGGTCACGTGGAACAGCGGCAGCACCGACAGGATCACCGATTCGGCACCGCTGCCGGACCACGTCGAACCACCCACCACGTTGTGCATGACCGAACGGTGCGTATGGATGCAGCCCTTCGGAAAGCCCGTGGTGCCCGAGGTGTACGGCATCACCGCCATGTCGTCGGGGCCGGCGGTATGCGGGCCCGGCTCCTGGCCGGCGCCGAGCGCCTCGGCCCACGGCGTGGCGTTGGCCGGCAGCGGATGCCGGGTGGTCAGCCAGGCCGGCGGGGCATCTTCGGGGAATTCGTGGGAAGGCGGCAGCGCGTCGGCGTATTGCGTCACCAGCAGGTGCTCCAGCCGCTGCCCGGCCGGCAGTTCGCCATCGGCCTGCATCACGCCGCCCGCCAGGTCCGCCGTGCAGATCGCCACGCGCGCCTGGGCATCGGTCACGTAATGCTTGAACTCCTCGGCCCGGTTCATCGGGTTGACCGGCACCACCACGGCGTCGGCGCGCAGGATGGCGTAGTAGCTGACCATGAACTGCGGGCAGTTCTGCATGTACAGCAGCACGCGATCGCCCTTCTTCACGCCCGCCGTCTGCTGCAGCCAGCCGGCCAGCGCCGTGGCCTGCTCCTGCAGCGCGCGGAACGTGATGGCATTGCCGAAATACCGGATCGCCGGCTTTTCCGCATAGCGGTGCGCCGAAACGACGAGGTTGTACCAGAGAGAGGTCTCCGGCAGCACGATCTCGGTCGGCGCACGCTTGGGCCAGAACTGGAAATGCGGACGCGCGGGCTTGGTGGTCATGTTGTCTCCTGCGGACGGTCTTCTACGACCGGTTTTTCGAATTCGCATGGATCGCAAGGCGGGGCCTGCGAACTGGCCAAACAATATAACTGAACGACCGTTCTATTTTCAACCGGTGGTTTTCCCGCCCGTTGGCAGGGCTGGCTTGACCCGGCCGGTTGCATTCTGCGGCGTCGCCCTCACAATGGAAGGATCCGGCCATGGTTTTGGCCTATCCAGATTCCGAGGTGCAGAACATGAGCGACGTCACACTGCAGAACTTTGAAGCCGAAGTGATCAACAGCCCGGTACCGGTGCTGGTGGATTTCTGGGCGCCGTGGTGCGGTCCGTGCCGTACGTTGGGGCCGATGCTCGAAAAGCTCGAAGCCGAAGGCGGCGGGCAATGGAAGCTGGTCAAGGTCAACGTGGACGAGAACCAGCAACTGGCGGCGCACTTCGGCGTGCGCAGCATTCCGCACGTGGTGGCGTTCGCCGAGGGCCAGGCCGTGAACCAGTTCGTCGGCGTGCTGCCCGAGTCGCAACTGCGCGAGTTCATCGCCACGCTTGGTCCCGACGAATCCCAACTGGCGCTGCGGCACGCCCAGGAACTGACCGCCTCGGGCGACCGCGCAGGCGCCGAGGCCGCCTGGCAGACAGTACTGGCTGCCGACGCGGAGCATGACGTGGCGCGGCTCGAATACATCCGGTTCCTGCTCGATGGCAACGCGCTGGACGCCGCCGAGGCCGAGTTCGGCCGCCTGACGCCGCGTGCGCCGCAGGAAGATGGCTACGCCGCGCTGCACACGCGGCTCGAAGCGATGAAGGCCGCCATGGCCGGCCTGAGCGACCTGCCCGATGGCGCCGACCTCAAGACCCGGGTCGCCGCCGAGCCGGCCAACCTGGCCGCGCGGCTGGAACTGGCGCAGATTCTGATTGCACGGCGCGAATACGAGCCGGCGCTGGAACAACTGATGGAAATCGTGCGCCGCGACCGCGCGTTCGACGACGATATCGGCCGCAAGACGATGCTGTCGGTGTTCGACCTGATGGCGACGGAAGCGCCCGCGGTGGTGTCGAAATGGCGCCGGCAGCTGGCGACGGCGTTGAACTGAGTCGTCGGGCGCCGCTCGCAAGGCAATCAGGCGGCCGGCGCCTCCACCAGCGAGAATCCGTTGGCCTTCATGTGTTCGACCATCATCGTGTCCATTGACCGGACATGATTGTCGAACCAGTCCGTCAGCTCGCCAGCAAGCTTGCGGCCCAGGACCAGGCCGCCCTTGCCCGGCCCTTCGGGGTCGGCGTGTTCCTGGACGATCTTGTCGCGCACGGCCTGGCAGACGGCCAGCACGCCGTTGTGCTCGTTGGTGTGGCAGTAGCGCGGTCCGAAGTCCATGGCCGTCATCCACTGCTCTTCCTGCTCGAAATGGTGGCGGGTATGGTCGATCCACGCATCAAAGGCGGCCAGGAAGCCGGCGTCGTCGGCCTTGGCGACCAGATCGAGCAGTTCGAGGAACTCGGCATGCGTGGCATCGGTGACGGGCTCGCCCAGGCGCAGGTGGTCGGGCAGGCCCTCGGAGGACAGGCCTTCGTAGGGATTCGGTTCAGCGGACATAGGACCGGACATTTTTCTTTGAGATAGACGCAAAGGATACCGATTTCCCGGCGATCCCATCTGATCTGCCGCAAAGACCCGGTATGCTTGGCCTTCGCGTCCTTCAGCAAGCCTTCCACCATGCCACGACTGATCCTCTTCTGCGGCCACGCCGGCACCGGCAAGACCTCGCTTTCGCACCGGCTGATCGGCCCGCTGATGCAGGCCACGGGCGAACCGTTCTGCGTGCTCGACAAGGACACCCTCTACGGCCGCTACAGCGCCGCCGCCATGCGCGCCATCACCGGCGACCCGAACGACCGCGACAGCCCGGCCTATCTCGACAACCTGCGCGACCCCGAATACGAGGGCCTGCTCGACACCGCCCGCGAGAACCTGATGCTCGGGATCAGCGTGATCGTGATCGGGCCGCTGTCGCGCGAGATCCGCGCGCACCAGTTGGTCGACCCGCAGTGGCTGCGGGTACCCGAAGGCACGCAGACGCGCATTGTCTGGGTGCACCTGCCGGAAGACGTGGCGCACGCGCGCATCATCGCCCGCGGCAACCCTAACGATGCGTACAAGCTCACGCACTGGGACGCGTACCGGACGCGTCGCTTCTCGCCCGATCCGTCCGAATATCCCGAACTGATCTTCTTCGACAACCAGGCGCCGGACGAGGCCGATCTGGACAAACTACTACGGACGCTGGCCGCCTGAGCGTCAGTCCCCGGCGGCCAGCGCGCCAATCACCGCCGACGCCGCCACGAAGCCAAACACCGCCGTCACCGCCACCGACGAACCGAACCCCGCGCAGGCCAGCCCTTGCGGCGCCTGGCGTGGCGCGGGCGGTACCTCGTCGATCTCGCACGCCTGCTGCTCGGGCTCGGGATACTTCAGCGGCTCGTCCGAATACACGGCCTGGATGCCGAACTTCTTCTTCGGGTCGCGCGGGAAATGCCATTGCCGGCGCAGATTGCCTCGCACTTTCGCCAGAAGCGGGTCCTGGATCGTGCGCGCCAGATCTTCGATCCGCACGCGCGTGGGATCGAGCTGGCCGCCGGCGCCGCCGCAGGTCATCACCCGGACCCCTGCCCCGCGCGCCCAGCCCAGGATGGCGGTCTTGACCTTGACCGCGTCGATGGCGTCGATGACATAGTCGAATCCTGAAAGCAGTGCCGCCACATTCTCTTCGGTGACGAAGTCATCGACGGCCGTGACCCGGCAGCGCGGATTGATGGCCACGATGCGCTCGGCCATCGCCTCCACCTTGGCGCGGCCGTAGGCGTCGCCCAGCGCATGGATCTGGCGGTTGGTGTTGGACGGCGCGATGTGATCGAGATCGATCAGCGTGATGTGGCCCACCGCGTTGCGCGCCAGCGCCTCGGCAGCCCAGCTGCCCACGCCGCCGATGCCGATCACGCAGACGCGGGCCTGCTCCAGCCGCGCCAGCCCGCCGGCGCCGTACAGCCGCGCCACGCCACCAAAACGGCGGTGGTAGTCGTCATCGGCCGGGGATTCGTGCGAGAGGGGCGCGGGCAGGTCCTGCTCTGCCAGCGGGGGCGGGGTCATGCGGGCGGTCATGGGGGCTTCCGGGGATTCTTCGGGACGCTTGCGTTGCGTGCTGCCCGCATTCTAAGCCAGCCACGGCCATGTCATGCGCGCCGAAAATAGGCTTCCGGGCGACCGCAATGTCAGCCGACCGCCGACAACCTCACTTCGCCAGCTTCCCTAAAATTAGATTTGCAGTGGTTCATCCGCCGCATGGCCGCACTACAGGAGTTCCCTCATGCCCGCCTCGCGTCGAAGCAAGATCATCCTTTGGAGCGCGCTCACGCCAGTGGTGCTGATCGCGATCCTGGTCATCGTCATCCTGACATTCGACTGGAACCGGCTCAAGCCGTGGCTCAACGACAAGGTGTCGGAGGCCATCGGCCGCCCGTTCGCCATCAACGGCGACCTCATGGTCACCTGGAAACGCGCGCAGGGCGAAACCGGCTGGCGTACGTTGGTGCCCTGGCCGCGGCTCTCCGCCAAGGACATCACGATCGGCAATGCCGAGTGGGCCAAGGAGCCCAACATGGGCACGGTGCGCGAACTGATCTTCATCCTGCGCCCGCTGCCGCTGCTGGCGCACGAGATCAACGTGCCCACCATCGTCGTGGACAGCCCGGCCGTCTGGCTCGAACGACTGGCCGACAAGCGCAACAACTGGACCTTCGATACCCGCGAGAAAACCGATTCGGGCAAGTCGAAGTGGCACCTCGATATCGGCGAGGTGGTGCTCCAGCGCGGCAACCTGGCGCTGAACGACGCCGCCGAGAAGATCGAACTGCAGGCCACGCTCGATACCGTGGGCGACCAGGCGCTCTACGACAAGGCCCGCGACGGCGCGCTGATGCCCGCCGACGCCTCGGCCGTGGCTGCGCAGCAGGGAAATGCCGCCTCCGGGCCCGATGCGAAGGCCGCCGACAACAAGACGGCCAGCAGGGCCGACAACGACAGCCGCGACGCCAGGGACAACGAGCGCTACGGCATCCGCTGGAAAGCCGTGGGCCACTACAACAAGGCCACCATCAACGCCAGCGGCAAGGCCGGCACGGTGCTGAGCCTGCGCGATACCAACACGCCCTACCCGGTCCAGGCCGACGTGCGCGTGGGCGCCACGCGCGCCGTGATCGAGGGCACGGTCACCAACCCGGCCCACCTCGGCGCGCTCGACGTGAACCTGCGGCTGTCGGGCGACAACATGGCGTCGCTCTATCCGCTGACCGGTATCGTGCTGCCGTCCACGCCGCCGTATGAAACGCGCGGCCGCCTCATGGCCACGCTGAAGAAAGGCGCCTCCACGTACACCTACCGCGACTTCACGGGCAAGGTGGGCGGCAGCGACCTGGGCGGCACGCTGACCTTCGCCCAGCGCGAGCCGCGTCCGCTGCTGTCTGGCGAACTGGTGTCGAAGCAACTGCTGTTTGCCGACCTCGCCCCGCTGATCGGCGCCGATGCCAAGCCCGGCCAGGCGGCCAAGGAGAGCCCGGTCAAGCAGCCCGCCAACAAGGCGCTGCCCGTGGCGCCGTTCCGCACCGAGCGCTGGGACGAGATCGACGCCGACGTGAAGTTCACGGGCCAGCGCATCGTGCGCGACGAAGACCTGCCGATCACCAACCTGACCACGCACCTGAAGCTGACCGATGGCGTGCTGC
Source organism: Cupriavidus agavae (assembly GCF_004217045.1). Lineage (GTDB taxonomy): Bacteria > Pseudomonadota > Gammaproteobacteria > Burkholderiales > Burkholderiaceae > Cupriavidus > Cupriavidus agavae. Next base: position 440,435 of record NZ_SGXM01000001.1, on the reverse strand, counting down.
TGCTCGATCCGCTCAACTTCGGCATGGCGGGCGGCAACCTGGTCTCGACGATCAAGCTCGATGGCAAGCGCGAGCCGATGACCGCAATGCTCGACATGACCGCGCGGCACCTGAAGCTCAAGCAGTTGTTTCCGCAGGCCGAGAGTTCGCGCGCCAGCGTGGGCGAGCTGAACGGCAGCGCCAAGCTGTCGGCCACCGGCAACTCGGTGGCGGCGCTGCTGGGCACGTCGAACGGCGAGGCCAAGCTGCTGGTGGAGAACGGCACGGTCAGCAAGTTCATCCTCGAAGCCGTGGGGCTCAACGTGGGCAGCGTGGTGGTGTCGAAGCTGTTCGGCGACAAGCCCGTGCAGATCAACTGCGGCGTCAGCGCGTTCGGCATCAAGGACGGCATGGCGCGTGCGCAGACCTTCGTGCTCGACACCCAGGACGCCGTGATCGAAGTGGAGGGCGCCGTCAACCTCAAGGACGAGCAACTGGCGCTGACGATCAATCCGGACTCCAAGGGGCTGCGCATCATCTCGCTGCGCTCGCCGCTGTACGTGGGCGGCACGTTCAAGGACCCGTCGGTGAGCCCGAACATCGCCATCCTGGCGTTGCGGGCCGGCGGCGCCCTGGCGCTGGCGCTGACCGCGCCGGTGGCCGCCGTGATCCCGCTGCTCGACATCTCCTCCGGCGGCGACGAGACCCAGTGCGCCAGGCTGCTGGCGGAACTCAAGAAGCGGCCTACCGCTCCGCCCCCGGGCAAGACGTATCAGGGCCCGGACGCAAAGGGCCAGCAGGCCGGGCCCGCCGTGCCGGCATCGCCCACCAAGTCGGACGCCGCCCGTGGCGAACCCGGCCCGGCGCCTACCAAGCCGCGCGTGCCGGCCGCCGTGCAGAACCCCAACAAGCCGGAGAATGACCGGCAGCTCTATCAGGGAGGGTAGAGAACCCGTTCGTGCGGCCGGTTTGGCTTCCCGACCTGTTGCTATTCCGCACACCCCCCTCGCCGCGGTTGTGCATCCGGCCTCTCGAGGATCATAATTCCTCCAGCCATTGACTAATCAAGCATTTAAACGACAGTGGCATGCATCGCCGCCTTTGCCGGGTTCCAGTCCGGCCCAGGCGCCTTGTACGGTGCGGCTCCGGCCGCATCATTTCTTTTTTCGCGCATTCTCTAGACCGGAGCGGAGACCCTTGCCGGCGGCGCGAACCACATTCCTGCTCCCGCGCCCCCATGACGTTGCCTCACGCTGCCGTCCCTCCGATCACCTGGCTGATCGCGTTGACGGTGTGCAACCACGTGGCATTCAATGCCAGCCGCGTCGTCGTTTCCCTATTTGCCATTTCGCTCAAGGCGTCCACGGTCACGCTGGGCATCCTGATGTCGCTCTACGCGCTGCTGCCGATGTTCCTGGCGATCCGCGCCGGCAAGCGTATCGACGAGATCGGCCCGCGCCTGCCGATGCTGGCCGGGTCGCTGATGGTGGCCGCCGGGACGCTGCTGCCGGCGCTCTGGCATGACATTGCCTCGCTGTACGCCGCCTGTGCGCTGATCGGCGTGGGCTTCATGCTGGTACAGGTGGCCATGCAGTTGCTGATCGGCCAGATCTCCACCAACGAGACGCGGCTGCGCAACTACACGTGGCACGCGCTGGGGCTGTCGCTGTCCGGCACGCTCGGTCCGGTGGCGATGGGCTACACGATCGAGCATGCGGGCTTCCGCACCGCGTTCTGCCTGCTGGTGGTCGTGGCGCTGGCCGGGCTGGCCGGCCTGCAGCACGTGCGCCACCGGCTGCCCGCCGCGGGCGGCAACGCGGGGCGGCTGGCCATCGAGGACGGCTCGCGCCGCTCCACGCTCGACCTGCTGCAATACCCCGAACTGCGCGCGGTCTTCGTCGCCAGCGCGGTGCTCTCCGCCGCGTGGGATCTGCACGCGTTCCTGATCCCGATCCAGGGCACGCGCATCGGGCTGTCGCCGTCGATGATCGGCTGGGTGCTCGGCGCGTTCTCGCTGGCCACGCTGGCGATCCGCATCGCCATGCCGCTGGTGTCGCGCCACTTCTCGGAGTGGAAGATCATCCGGCTGGCGCTGCTGGTAGGCGGGCTGGCCTACCTGGTCTACCCGTTCGTGGCGCATTTCTGGCTCATGTGCGCGCTGGCCTTCGTGCTCGGCCTGGCGCTCGGCAGCGCCCAGCCCAACGTCATGAACATCCTCCACACGGTATCGCCCTCGGGCCGTGCCGGCGAGGCGCTGGGGCTGCGTTCGGCCGTGCTCAACACCAGCCAGGTGGTGTGGCCGCTCACCTTCGGCGTGGTTGGCACCGCGCTGGGCATGCTGCCGATCTTCCTGTCGATGGCCGGGGCCATGGGCGCGGCCAATTACTACTCGCGCAAGCAGACCCGCAAACCCGCCGCGCCGGCACTGACCGACTCGGCGGAATCGTAGAACGGCCACGTCGACTTGCGGCAGCGCAAATGCGCTGTCCGGCGCATTGGCTATACTCGAAGCATCCGTGCGCGCGTTTTTCGTGCGCGCCTGCCCCTTCGACCCGCGACCCTCACGCGACATGACCCAACTCGCCGACCTGCGCCGCAACTACATGCTGAGCGCGCTTTCCGAATCCGACGTCGCCGCCGACCCGATCCGCCAGTTCCAGACCTGGTTCGACGAGGCCATGCAGGCCAAGCTGCCCGAACCCAACGCCATGACGCTGGCCACCGTGGCCGCCGATGGCCAGCCATCGGCCCGCATCGTGCTGCTCAAGGGCATGGACGCGCAGGGCTTCACGTTCTTCACCAACTACGAGAGCCGCAAGGGGCTCGACCTCGGCGCCAACCCGCGCGCCGCGCTGCTGTTCCACTGGGTGCAACTGGAGCGCCAGGTGCGCGTGGAAGGCATTGTCGAGAAGGTGCCCGATGCCGAAAGCGACGCCTATTACGCGTCGCGCCCGCTTGGCTCCCGCGTGGGGGCGTGGGCCTCCGAACAGAGCCGCGAAGTGTCCGGCCGCGACGTGCTCGAAGCCCGCGAAGCCGACTTCCGCAACAAATTCGGCGAGAACCCGCCGCGTCCCCCGCACTGGGGCGGCTACCGGGTCAGCCCGACATGGATGGAATTCTGGCAGGGCCGCCCGTCGCGCCTGCATGACCGCATCGGCTACCGCAAGCAGGCCGACGGCAGCTGGCAGATCGTACGGCTCTCGCCCTGAGGATCACAGTCCGGCGCCACCGGCTCGCAGGGGCCGCTGGCACGCCGATGTCTGCTTGACCAGACAGCCACTGACGGTGCGGGACTCGCACTGCACAATCCGGGGATTTGGCGTAAAGTTTCGTGTGCCGCTGCACCGGCCAGGTACCGGTGCGGCCCCCCAGGCCAGCGCTGCGTTGTCGACGCGGTAGGCGCAGCCGACCATGGGGCATTCGTTTCGAGAGGGGATCTGATCCATCAACCAATCGGGAGAAAGCCGCATGTTCTTCAAACAAGCCCTCGACAAGCAGCTCGACAGCTGGATTTCCGATGTCCGCGAGCACGCCAACCTGCCCGTCAGGCTGCGGCTCTGGAACGGCAGCGAATACCAGCTGGGACATTTCGAAAAGCCCGACGTCACGCTGACGGTGCGCGAAGCCTCGGCCCTGCCGCTGCTGCTCGTGCCGAGCCTCGACAACCTTGGCGAAGCCTACGTCCAGGAGAAGATCGACCTCGACGGCCGACTGGCCGACATCATCCAGGTCGGCTACGGCTTCTCCGCTGCCGCCGCGCGCAGCGCCGGCGGCATGCTGGCCCGCGTGGCCGAGCGCTTCACGCACACCAAGGAAGAAGACAAGGCGTCGATCCAGTACCACTACGACGTCTCCAACGCGTTCTACCAGCTCTGGCTCGATCCGCGCATGGTCTATTCCTGCGCCTATTTCGAGGACGGCACCGAGGACCTGGCCACGGCGCAGCTCAAGAAGATCGACCATATCCTGACCAAGGTGCGCGTGCAGCCGGGCCAGACGCTGCTCGACATCGGCTGTGGCTGGGGCGCGCTGGTCATCCGCGCGGCGCAGAAGTTCGGCGCGCGCTGCGTGGGCATCACGCTGAGCCAGAACCAGTTCGACATGGCCACCGAGCGCGTGAAGGCCGCCGGGCTGCAGGACCGTATCGAGATCCGGCTGCAGGACTACCGCGACATGCAGGGCCAGTTCGACCGCATCACCAGCGTCGGCATGTTCGAGCACGTGGGCAAGGAAAACCTGCCCGCCTACTTCGGCCGCATCCGCGACCTGCTCAGGGACGACGGCGTGGCGCTGAACCATGGCATCACGGCCACCGACCCCGACAGCGGCGAGGTGCCGATGGATGGCTCGGGCTTCATGGATCGCTATGTGTTCCCGCAGGGCGAACTGCCCCATATCGGCATGGTGCTGACCACGGCGCAGAAAGGTGGGCTGGAGGCGTTCGACGTGGAACTGCTGCGCCGCCACTACGCGCAGACGCTGCGGCACTGGGCCGAGAACTTCGAAAGCAACGCCGAGACGATCCGCGCGATGGTGGGCGAGAAAAAGTACCGGATCTGGCGCATTTACCTGGCTGGCTGCGGCCACGCGTTCACGACCGGCAGGATGTCGATCTACCAGGTGGTCTGCCAGAAGGCCGACCGCGCGGCAGACACCTTCCCCGTCTCGCGCCGCTATATCTACGACGCGCCGATCGGCACCAACGGCTGATTCCGGCCCGTCTCCCGCGCAGGGCGCTGCTCCGGCAGCGCCCGCGTCGTTTTCCGCTCCCGCAGCAGCCCCGAACGTCACCCCGGAACCCATGTCCGATGTCCGCTACAATTGGGGCATTGCGCCGTCGCACGATTTTTGTGCGGCAGGCCACCGATGTTGCCGCCCTCGCGGATTAGCTTGAGCGTGTTGAATGCGCGCTGGGCAACCCGATATGAAGATCATGGAATTGTGTGGAGCCCGAGACATGGGCATGCCAGAGGCCGAGGAACCCGTCATGGGTCGCAAGGCTACCGCCCCCGATTTTGACAGCCAGCATTTCAAGCGGGCGCTGTCGCAGTTTGCTACCGGCGTGACCGTCATCACCACGCGGGCGGCCGGACATCCCTACGCCAACGGCGCGCCGTTCATCGGCATCACCGCCAGCTCGTTCAACTCGGTCTCGCTCGATCCGCCGCTGGTGCTGTGGAGCATGGCGCATCGCGCCAACAGCCTGCCGATGTTCCGCGATGGCTCGCACTACATCATCAATGTGCTGTCGGCGTCGCAACTGGACTTGTGCCAGCGTTTTGCCACGCTCAAGGGCGACCGCTTCTCGGGCGTGGACTACCGGCTCTCCGCCACCGGCCTGCCAATCCTGGGCAGCGCACTGGCCTGGTTCGAGTGCCACAACCGCAGCCGCTACGACGAAGGCGACCACGTGATCTTCGTTGGCGAAGTGGAACGTTGCGGCATCCTCGACGAAGGCGGCGAGCCGCTGGTGTTCCAGGGCGCCCAGTTCTCCACGCTCTGCCCGCTCGATCCCACTGACCGCTAGGCGGTTTCCTTCCCCTTGAGGATCGCCAGCGGCGATCCTCCGGTCTTGATCCGCTGCAACACGATGTTGGAGCGGATGTCCATGACCCCCGGCGTGCGGTAGAGCCGGTTCACGATGAAATCCGAGTAGTGCTTCAGGTTGCGCGCCTGCACGCGCAGGATGTAGTTGCTGTCGCCGGTAATCACATAGGCCGTGAGCACTTCCGGCCACGTCTGCACCACGGCGTTGAACGTGTCGTGCCAGCCTTCCACATCGTGCCGCATCGACACCTGCACGATGGCCTCGATCTCCAGCCCCAGCTGCTCCGCGTCGAACCACGCGCGGTAGCCCCCGATCACCCCACCCTCCTCCAGCAGTCTCACGCGCCGCAGGCAGGCTGACGGCGAGAGCGCCACCTTGTCGGCCAGGTCCTGATTGCTGATACGGCCGTTCGCCTGCAGGGCGCTCAGGATGCGCAAATCGATAGGATCGAGAGTCATGTCGCAGAATCCACGTTTTTTTGTCGGATTCGCACAATTCTATGCGAAGACACCGCGTTGGAGCGCCGCAATTCGCAAGCCTCTTCTGAAGGGATTTGACTATGATCCCAGCACGCACCGCGTCTTCAGAAACGCCCCCGAGACTCCACGCCCATGCCGAACGCCCCCGCAGAATCCCGCCGCATCTGGGATATCACCCCGCCGGTTTCCGATGCCACCCCGGTCTGGCCCGGCGACACGCCGTTCCGCCATGAACCCGCCTGGCAACTCGACGAGCACTGCCCGGTCAACGTTGGCCGGATGACGATGTCGCCGCACACGGGCGCCCATGCCGACGCCCCGCTCCACTACTCCGCCAACGGCGCGCCGATTGGCGAGGTGCCGCTCGACGCCTACCTGGGCCCGTGCCGGGTGATCCACTGCATCGGTGCCGCGCCGCGCGTGAAGCCGCACCATATCGGGCAGGCACTGGCCGGCGTGCCGCCGCGCGTGCTGCTGCGCACCTACGAGGCGGCCCCGCTCGGCCGCTGGGATCCGGCCTTCTGCGCCGTGGCGCCCGACACCATCGCGCTGCTGGCGCGGCACGGCGTGAAGCTGATCGGCATCGACACCCCCTCGCTGGACCCCGAAACCTCGAAGACGATGGACGCCCACCATGCCGTGCGCGACCACCGGCTGGCCATTCTCGAAGGCATCGTGCTGGACGACGTGCCGGCCGGCGACTACGAACTGATTGCGTTGCCGCTGCGGCTGGCCACGCTCGACGCCAGCCCGGTCCGCGCCGTGCTGCGCGCGCTTTGACACCCTTCCCTATTCCAGGACGCTGCATCCAACATGACAAACCTGACGCGTGAACGCTGCCAGGCGATGGACCGGGACGACCCGCTCCACGCGCTGCGCGAACAGTTCGCCTTGCCCGAAGGCGTGATCTACCTCGATGGCAACTCGCTCGGCGCCCGACCGCGCGCCGCTGCGGCCCGTGCCTCGGAGGTGGTCAATGCCGAATGGGGCAACGGCCTGATCCGCAGCTGGAACACCGCCGGCTGGTTCGACCTGCCGCAGCGGCTCGGCAACCTGCTGGCCCCGCTGGTCGGCGCCGGCCACGACGAGGTGGTGGTCACCGATACCACCTCGATCAACCTGTTCAAGGTGCTGGCTGCCGCGCTGCGCGTGCAGCAGCAGCGCGACCCGGCGCGCCGCGTGATCGTGTCCGAAGCCAGCAACTTCCCGACCGATCTCTATATCGCCCAGGGCCTGGCCGACCTGCTGCAGCAGGGCTACGAGGTACGCCTGGTGGACAGCCCGGACCAGATCGACGCCGCCGTGGGCGCCGACACCGCCGTGCTGATGCTGACCCACGTCAACTACAAGACCGGCGAGATGCTCGACATGGCCGGCCTGACCGAACTCGCGCACGCCCGCGGCGCGCTGACCGTCTGGGACCTGGCCCACTCGGCCGGCGCCGTGCCCGTGGCACTGAACGCGGCCAGGGCCGACTACGCAATCGGCTGCACCTACAAGTACCTGAACGGCGGCCCCGGCTCGCCGGCCTTCGTCTGGGTGGCGCCGGCGCTGCGCGACCAGTTCTGGCAGCCGCTCTCCGGCTGGTGGGGCCACCGGGCGCCGTTCGCCATGGCGCCGCAGTACGCGCCGGCCAGCGGCATCGACCGCTTCCTGTGCGGCACGCAGCCGATCACGTCGCTGGCGATGGTGGAATGCGGCCTCGACATCTTCGCCCAGACCAGCATGACCGCACTGCGCGCGAAATCGCTGAAGCTGACCGACCTCTTCATCGAACTCGTGGAAGCCCGCTGCGCCACGCATCCGCTGACGCTGGTCACGCCGCGCGAACACGCGAAGCGCGGCAGCCAGGTCAGCTTCGCGCATCCGGACGGCTACGCGCTGGTGGCCGCGCTGATTGAACGCGGCGTGATTGGCGACTACCGCGAGCCCGCCATCGCGCGCTTCGGCTTCACGCCGCTCTACACGAGCTTCACCGAGGTCTGGGACGCCGTGGAGATCCTGCGCGATGTGCTCGACACCGGCGCCTACCGCGACCCGCGCTTTGCCGTGCGGACGGCGGTGACCTGAGCGGAGCCGATCATGAGTGAATTCAAGGGATGCCCGATGGGCCACGGCGCCGCTCCGGCCGCCGGCGGCGATGGCTGGCACGGCGCGCAGATGGATTTCGCGCGCGACATGAGCTACGGCGACTACCTTGGGCTGGACCAGATCCTGAGCGCCCAGCACCCGCTCTCGCCCGACCATAACGAGATGCTGTTCATCGTCCAGCACCAGACCACCGAGCTGTGGATGAAGCTGATGCTGCACGAACTGCGCGCCGCGCGCGACGCCGTGAAGACCGATCAGCTCCAGCCAGCCTTCAAGATGCTGGCGCGCGTCTCGCGCATCATGGACCAGCTGGTACAGGCGTGGAACGTGCTGGCCACGATGACGCCGCCCGAGTATTCGGCGATGCGGCCCTATCTGGGCGCCTCGTCGGGCTTCCAGTCCTACCAGTACCGCGAGATCGAATTCATCCTCGGCAACAAGAATGCCGCGATGCTGCGTCCGCACGCGCATCGGCCAGAGCATATGAAGCTCGTGGAAACGGCGCTGCAAACGCCGTCGATGTATGACGAAGCCATCCGCCTGATGGCGCGCCGTGGCTTTACCCTCGACGCCGACGTGGTGGAGCGCGACTGGACCCAGCCGCTGGCCTACAACGAATCGGTAGAGGCCGCGTGGCTTGAGATCTATCGGAATCCGTCAGCGCACTGGGAACTGTACGAACTCGGCGAGAAGTTCGTCGACCTCGAAGACGCGTTCCGGCAATGGCGCTTCCGCCATGTCACGACGGTCGAACGCGTGATCGGCTTCAAGCGCGGCAGCGGCGGCACGGAAGGGGTCAGCTACCTGCGCAAGATGCTCGACGTGGTGCTGTTTCCGGAATTGTGGCGGTTGCGCACGGATTTGTAAGCCCGCGATCCTCCCTCTTGTTTTCTCCCCTCTCCAGAGGGAGAGGGGAGAAAACCTACCGCCCCGCCGGGTCCGACAACCTCGCCCCCAGCACCCGCAACGCCGGGGCCAGCTTCTCCCGGAACACCTCCTCGCTGACCGCGCCATACGATGCGCTGCAACTGAGCATGTGCAGATCCCGCTCGCCCACCGGCCGGAACGCCACCGCGCAGGCGTGGATGGCCGGATGCCAGTCGCGGAACGACGCGGCGTAGCCGTCGCGCCCGGCCTCGGCGAGCGCGGCGCGCAGGGGCGCCTCCTGCTGCTTCCACTGCTCGGGAAACGCCTGCGAGAACTCCACCAGCACCCGCTCGCGCTTGCCGGCCGGCAACGCGGCCAGGTAGGCACGCCCCATCGAACTCGATACCAGCGAGAGCCGCGAGCCCACGCCCAGCCCCAGCATCGCGCCGGCGTCGTTGCGGATGGAGTCGAGGTAGATGACTTCCAGCCGCTCGCGTTTGCCCAGCGATACCGACACCCCGTGCGCCTGCGCGAACGCCAGCATGTGCGGCCGCGCCAGCGCCACCACGTCGGACGCCGCCAGATACGAGAACCCCAGCGCCAGCACCCCGGCGTCGAGCGCATACTTGCCGAGGCTGTCGTCGTAGCGCAGGTAGCCCAGTTGCACCAGCGTGCCGGCCAGCCGGCTGACCGTGGCCTTGGGGAATCCGGTCCGGCGCACGAAATCCTGGTTGCCCAGCATCGCCTCGCCGGTGCGGAAGCAGCGCAGCAGTTCCAGCCCCCGGGCCAGTGCCGTGACGAAGTTCGGATCGCTCTCGCGCTCGCGCGGCGCGGCCGCGTCGGGGGCGGCGGCGGACGCAGCGGATGTGTTGGTGGCCAAGACGGCGCTCCAGTCAGGAAAAAGGCGGTTGGTCGATTGTCGAACGCAAATCGCCGGCGCCGCAAAAACGCCAGTTGCAGCGAAAACCGGTTCGGCTATACTAGCTCATCGGAACAAGGTTCCGCAATGCGGAACTGCAAAATTCCCTGGTTGACCCCGGATTCGTGCAGGCCCGAGGCCCGCATCGACCCCAATATCGCCGAACTACGAAGGAGACACGCCATGGCTGCCAACGCCGAATTCAACTGGACCGACCCGCTGCTGCTGGACCAGCAACTGACCGACGACGAGCGCATGATCCGTGACGCCGCCGCGGCCTATTGCCAGGACAAGCTGATGCCGCGCGTGCTCCAGTCGTTCCGCAACGAGAAGACCGATATCGAGATCTTCCGCGAAATGGGCGAACTCGGCCTGCTCGGCCCGACCATTCCGGAGCAGTACGGCGGCCCCGGCCTGAACTACGTCAGCTACGGCCTGATCGCCCGCGAAGTGGAGCGCGTGGATTCGGGCTACCGCTCGATGATGAGCGTGCAGTCGTCGCTGGTCATGGTGCCGATCAACGAGTTCGGCACCGAAGCCCAGAAGCAGAAATACCTGCCCAGGCTGGCCACCGGCGAATGGATCGGCTGCTTCGGCCTGACCGAGCCGAACCACGGCTCCGACCCCGGCTCGATGGTCACCCGCGCCAAGAAGGTGGATGGCGGCTACGAGCTGTCCGGCGCCAAGATGTGGATCACCAACTCCCCGATCGCCGACGTTTTCGTGGTCTGGGCCAAGCTGATGGGCGACGACGGCAAGGAAGCGATCCGCGGCTTCATCCTGGAAAAGGGCTGGAAGGGCCTGAGCGCCCCGGCCATCCACGGCAAGGTGGGCCTGCGCACGTCGATCACCGGCGAAATCGTGATGGACCAGGTGTTCGTGCCCGAAGAGAACATCATGCCGGGCGTCAGCGGCCTGAAGGGCCCGTTCACGTGCCTGAACTCGGCCCGCTACGGCATCGCCTGGGGCGCGCTGGGCGCCGCCGAGTTCTGCTGGCACACCGCCCGCCAGTACACGCTGGACCGCAAGCAGTTCGGCCGCCCGCTGGCCGCCACGCAGCTGGTGCAGAAGAAGCTGGCCGACATGCAGACCGAGATCACGCTGGGCCTGCAGGGCTGCCTGCGCCTGGGCCGCATGAAGGACGAAGGCACCGCCGCGGTGGAAATCACCTCGATCATGAAGCGCAACTCGTGCGGCAAGTCGCTCGACATCGCCCGCGTGGCCCGCGACATGCTCGGCGGCAACGGTATTTCGGACGAATTCGGCGTGATCCGCCACGTGGTGAACCTGGAGGTGGTCAACACCTACGAGGGCACCCACGACATCCACGCGCTGATCCTGGGCCGCGCCCAGACCGGCCTGCAGGCGTTCTTCTGATCCTGCCGGACGGCAACGCCCAAGAAAACGCCCGGCGCGAGGCCGGGCGGAAGCACACTACCAAGGAGACGACGGGCTTGCCCATCGCTTGAAACAACGCTTCCACGACAAAGTCATGCAGTACTGGACCGGGCCGGGGTGAACACCTCGGACCCGGTTTTTCTTTACTTGTTCGGCTGCGGCGTCAGGCGCAGGTACGGACGCACCGCCTTGTAGCCCTTCGGGAATTTCTGGCGGATCACCTCTTCGTCCTTCAGCGACGGCACGATCACCACGTCATCGCCGTCCTGCCAGTTGCCCGGCGTCGCCACGCTGTGGCTGTCGGTCAGTTGCAGCGAATCGATGACGCGCAAGATTTCGTTGAAATTTCTACCGGTGCTTGCAGGATAGGTAATGATCAGGCGGACCTTCTTCTTCGGGTCGATCACGAACAGCGAGCGCACGGTCAGCGTCTCGTTGGCGTTCGGATGAATCATGTCGTAGAGCTCGGACACCTTGCGGTCGGCGTCGGCCAGGATCGGGAAGTTGACCGTGGTCGACTGGGTCTCGTTGATGTCGCCAATCCAGCCCTGGTGCGACGCCACGCTGTCCACGGACAGGGCAATCGCCTTGACGTTGCGCTTCTCGAACTCGCCCTTGAGCCTGGCCGTCAGCCCCAGTTCGGTGGTGCACACCGGGGTGTAGTCGGCCGGGTGCGAGAACAGGACGCCCCAGCCATCGCCGAGCCAGTCATGGAAGCGGATGCGGCCCTCGCTCGATTCTTGCTCGAAGTCAGGTGCGATATCGCCAAGACGCAGTGCCATGAGAAAAGTCTCCGGGAAAAGAGAGATAAAGTAAGGAAAGGTAAGACGAGGTGAACCAGCTTAGTTGGATTGCCATCCAACCCAAACGAATATAAAGTCACTACAAAATCACTCGAAGTCATAAAGACTTCCGCCAGCAGGCTAAGGTTCCGGCCTGACGTGCCGATGACGTAGCGACGAGCTTGAAACCGTGCCCGGCCGCCACATATGCTACTTGGACGACAAGAAACGCCACAAGCAAGGGCGAGCAAGGCAAAATGTCACCACTTGAACCAACCGCCCGCAAACAGGAGAAACTGATGAGCGATGTCAAGACCGTTCTGTCCGACGCCGAAGAACTGCTTAAGCAAGCGGCCTCGACCACCGGCGAGAAAGCTGCCGAACTGCGCGAGCGTGGCATGGGCCTGCTGAAGCAAGCCAAGGAAAAGGCGCAGGACCTGCAAGACGCCGTCGTGACCAAGAGCAAGGCAGCCGCACGCGCGACGGACGATTATGTGCACGATCACCCGTGGCGCGCCGTGGGCGTGGCTGCCGGTGTCGGCTTGCTGGTCGGCCTGCTGCTGAACCGCAAGTAACGCCTGACATCCCGTAGTACGGCCACCGGCTGCGCATCTGTGCCGGTGGCACGCAGTCCGAATACGGACCGGTGCGGCCCCATCAGCCGCCACCGGTCCTTTCCACGCAGATGCCGCCTCTGCCGGCGCATCGTTTTTCCGCCCGGAGCCGCATGAGCGATTCTTCTTCCCCCAAGTTCCTGGACTCCCTGCGCAACCTGACCGGCTCGGTCGTGTCGATGCTGCAGACGCGCCTCGAACTCGCCAGCGTCGAGCTGGCCGAAGAGCGTAGCCGGCTGATGAAGGTGGCGCTGCTGGCCTGCTTCGGGCTGGTGTTCTTCGGCATGGCGCTGATGACCTTCACGCTGCTGATCGCCATCCTGTTCTGGGAAACCTATCGCTGGCAGGCGATTGGCGCCATCGTGGTGTTCTACCTGATCTGCGCCGGCGCCTGCCTGCTGGTGGCCCGCAACAAGGTTCGCAACGCACCGCCGTTGTTCGAAGCCACGCTGGCCGAACTCGACAAAGACCGGGAGATGCTGCGCCAATGACCACGCCCGAAGACGACTCGAACGACGGCCGCCAGCGCCACGACCATCCCCGCCCCGTGCGTTTCACGCGCGAGGTCCGCTTGCCGCTGGCCGTCCGCAAGGAACTGCTGATCACGCGCGCCGCGCTCGAACGCTATGACGCCGTGCAGGCCCTGCACCAGGTCAAGGGCGGCGCCCGCCGCATGACCAGCCTCGGCGCCTGGCTGCCGCGCGCCACCAGCCTGGCCCGCCCGGGCGGCTGGCTCAAGATGCTCGGCATTACCAAGGATTATCCGATGCTGAGCACCGCCATCACGCTGGCGCTGCCGCTGCTGCGCCGCACGCCCGTGGGCCGTGTCGCCTGGAAACTGTCGAAGCTCGGCGCCGTGGCCGGCGCCGGCTATTTCGCCTACAAGACCTGGAACGAGATGCAGCGCGCGGGACGGACCCGCCCGGTGCATGTAGCGCCCGAAGTCGCCGTGCCGGCACCGGTCGCACTCGACACCGGCTTCCGGGACCCGCTGGTGCGGACGCCGCCGGTCTGACTCTCCCTCTGACTCGCCCAAAACGAAAAGGGCCTGTGACTTGCGCCACAGGCCCTTCGTAATGCTGGTGGGTCGTGCGTGACTCGAACACGCGACCAACGGATTAAAAGTCCGCTGCTCTACCGACTGAGCTAACGACCCGGAAAAACTGAATCCGCGATTATAGGGAGCGCCCCCCTGGGTGTCAAGCCGGAGGCCGCCTTCAGGCCATGCTCTCCAGACGCCACATCTGATATTTGAACGCCAGGATGGCGCCGGCGATGATCGTGGCCAGCACGATGAACGAGCCGAGCGCCAGCGTCGAGACGCCGGATAGCCCCTGGCCGATCGTGCAGCCCAGCGCCGTGACGCCGCCCGCCCCCATCAGGATGCCGCCCACCATGTGGTTGGCCACGTCCTCGGCATTGCCGAAGCCTTCCCAGCGGAACGTGCGCGACACCAGCGCATAGGCGCAGGCGCCGGCGATCACGCCGAACACGCTGACGATGCCGATGGTCAGCACCTTGCTCTTGTCGCTGAACATCATCAGCCAGTCGAGCGTGTACGCGTACGGCGCCACGAAGCTCAGGCTCTCCATGCGGCCGCTGTTGGTGGCGACGAACAGTTCTTCGAGCGTGTTCGGGTCTTCCGGCACATAGCCAAGATGGCCCGACACGACCCACATGCCGACGATGATCAGGCCCACGGCCACGCCGCCGAGCAGGTTGTCGAAGGTGCGGAAGCCGTTGCCGAGCAGCGCCCAGACCGCCAGCACTCCGCCCAGCACGAGCCCGAGCGCCAGTTGCAGCGTGCTGCGCGCCATGCCGGTAGCCTGGGCCACCAGCGAGGGCAGATCCTGCGTCGATGGCAGCGTCACGGCCACGGCATCGACCGTATTGACACGCACCACGCCGAACAGGCCACGCAGCGTCATGTAGGCCGAGAGTCCGAGGAACACGAACACCACCAGCGACTTCAGGTTGCCGGCGCCAATCCGCACCAGCGTCTTGCTGCCGCAGCCCGACGCCAGCACCATGCCGAAGCCGAACATCAGGCCGCCCACCGCCGCCGAGAGCCAGCCGAGCTTCGCCGACGTGTAGATCGTCCGGGTCGGATCGATCAGCCCCGCCCAGGCCAGCACGCCGGTGCCGATCATCGCCACGCCGATTGCCAGCACCCACATCCGCATGCGGCTCCAGTCGCCGATGTTGACGATGTCAGACACGGCGCCCATCGTGCAGAAGTGGGTACGCTGCAGCACGGCACCGAACAGGAAGGTCAGCAGGAAGGTGCCCAGCAGCACGGTGTGCGTGATGGCGGGGATGTCGATCTCAGGCATGTCTCAGGGGCTTTGGCTCGTAGGACTACTATTTTTATGGTGGATGCCGGCCGTTCAGGCGGCCGGCTGGTACTGCGTGGGGTCCGCCACGCCGGCCTGCTCGAAGCCGGCCCGGCGGATGCGGCACGAATCGCAGACGCCGCAGGCGCGGCCCGCATCGTCGGCCTTGTAGCACGATACGGTCAGGCCGTAGTCCACGCCAAGCTTGACGCCCGCGCGGATGATCTCGGCCTTGGTCATGTCGATGATCGGCGCATGCACGCGGAAGCGATCGCCCTCGACACCGGCCTTGGTGGCGAGGTTGGCCAGCGCTTCGTAGGCGGCCACGTACTCGGGCCGGCAATCGGGATAGCCCGAATAGTCCACTGCGTTGGCGCCGAAGAACAGGTCGCGCCCGCCGATGGCCTCGGCCCAGCCGAGCGCCAGCGACAGCATGATCGTGTTCCGCGCCGGCACGTAGGTAATCGGAATTCCGCCAGTTTCGCCATCGGTCGGCACGTCGAGCGCATCGTCGGTCAGCGCGGAGCCGCCGAACCGGCGCAGGTCGAGATCGATGATCTCGTGGCGCCGGGCGCCCAGCGCGGCGGCAACTTTCTTCGCCGCGTCGAGTTCGGAGGAATGGCGCTGGCCATAGCGCATCGACAGCGCGTAGGTTTCAAACCCGGCCGCGTTGGCCATGGCGAGTACGGTGGCGGAGTCCAGGCCGCCGGAAAGCAGGACGATTGCACGTTTGGTCATCGGGGTTGCGCGCGGCACAAGCGCGCTGTAGTCACGCCGCGAAGGGCGAAGCGCGTATTTTAGCCCCCCAAAAGAAAAAACCCGCCAACATCGCGGGTTTCTTCCTGTCCTGCCGGATCGTTCCGGTTACTTCAGCGTCTTCAGCCGGTTGCTGGCGGCCTGGGCGCCTTCGGTGCCGGGATACTTCGACACCACCGTCTCCAGCGTCTTCTTCGCGGCCGCCTTCTGGCCGGATTCGAACTGGTTGTTGGCGATGGCGATCATGGCGTCAGGCACCTTCGCGTGCGAAGGGAACTGCTGCACCATGTTCTGCAGGACGAACGTCGAGCCCTTGTAGTCGCGCTGCGCGTAGAGCGAATTGCCGAGCCAGAACTGCGCCAGCGGCAGGTACGGGCTTTGCGGATACTTCTTGGCGAACGCCGAGAAGGCATTGCCCGCGCCCTTGAAATCGCCCGACTGGAACTGCTTGAGCGCGGCGTCGTACTCGGGCTTCTCGGTCGGCTGAGCCAGCCCTTCCTTGCCGTCCACGGTGACCTGCTGCGGCTCGAATTTCTTCAGGCGCGCGTCGAGGTCGGCGTAATAGTCCTTCTGCTGCTTCGTCAGCGTATCCACCGTGTTCTGCAACACCTCGTTCTGACCGCGCAGCCGCGCCACCTCCTGACGCAGACCTTCCATCTGGTTCTGCATGTCGAGCAGCTGGCGGCTGTTCTGGTCAATACGCTGCGATGCCGTCGCCTGGAAACCGTTGAACTGGTCCCGCAGCTGGATCACGGCCTTGCGCGCCTCGTCGTCGTCGAACACGCCGGCGTGCGCGGAGCTGGCTGCCAGCAAGCCGCCGCCGGAGACGGCGACCAGCCACAGCAGGGTGGATACACGAGCATTCATGAAAGCTATTCCGTGGATCAGTCAGTCGATCAGTAGACGATGTCGGCGCGGCGGTTCTCGGCCCACGAGGCTTCGTCGTGGCCGGTGGCCTTCGGCTTTTCCTTGCCCAGGCTCACGGCTTCCATCTGCGACTCGGGCACGCCCAGCGACGACAGCGAACGGCGCACGGCCTCGGCACGCTTCTGGCCCAGTGCCAGGTTGTACTCGCTCGTGCCGCGTTCGTCGGTGTTGCCCTGGATCAGGATCTTGCGGCTCTTGTTGGCGCCCAGGTACTGCGAGTGGGCTTGCAGCAGGCTCTGGTAGTCCGACTTGACGGTGTAGCTGTCGAAGTCGAAGTACACGCTGCGCTTGGCCAGCGGGCCGTTCGGGTCGTTCAGCGGGTCGACGGTCACCGGCGCCACGGCGCGCGGATCGGTCTGTGCGCCGCCGCCCGTGCCGGTACCGGCCTTGGAGGCGTCGTCGAGCTTCACGCCCGAGCTGCAGGCGCCCAGGGCCAGCAGGGCGGCGAGGGCGAGCGATTTCGTCATCATTTTGGTCATGGCTGAGAGACTCCTCTTTTTTGTCTACGACTCAATTACTGCATGAAAGGGCCCCAGGACGGCTCGCGAACCTCGCCGGACTGGAGCGACAGAACCTGTTTCGTACGGCCGTCCGTCGAGACCGCCGCCAGTACCGAGCGGCCGCCCACGCGGGTGGCGTAAAGAATGTACTTGCCGTTGGCGGCGAAGCTCGGGGCCTCGTCGTTCGACGTATCGGTGAGCGAAGTAACGTCACCGTTGGCCAGGTCCTGTAGCTGGAGGCGGAAGCCGCCCGAACGCGAGATGTAGGCCAGGTACTTGCCGTCCGGCGAGACGCGCGGGCTGACGTTGTAGCCGCCCTTGAACGTCACGCGCTGCGCGGCGCCCGATTCCTCGCCGCCAGCCGGCATGCGGTAGATCTGCGGCGCACCGCCGCGATCGCTCGTGAAGTAGATGCTGCGGCCATCCGGCGCGAACTGCGGCTCGGTGTCGATGGCGCTGCTGCGCGAGATGCGGCGCAGGCCCGAACCGTCGGCATTGACCAGGTAGATCTGGGTGTTGCCGTCGCGCGAGAGCGCCACGGCCAGGCGCTGGCCGTCCGGCGACCACGACGGCGCGCTGTTGTTGCCCTTCTGGTTCGACACCAGCGTGCGCTTGCCCGTGGCCAGGTCATGCACGTAGACCACCGGCTTCCGGGCTTCGAACGAGACATAGGCCACGCGGCGGCCATCGGGCGACCACGACGGCGAGATGATCGGCTCGGTGCTGGACAGCGCCACCTGGGCGTTCTGGCCGTCCGAATCGGAAATCAGCAACTGGTAGCGGTTGCCAACCTTCGACACGTACGACAGGCGCGTGGCGAACACGCCGCGCTCGCCGAGCAGCTTCTCGTAGATGTAGTCGGCGATCTTGTGCGCGGTCACGCGCAGCTGGCTCTGCGATACCGTGAACGCCAGCCCGCCCAGGCTCTGGCCCTTGACCGTGTCATACAGGCGGAAGCGCACTTCGTACTGGCCGTTGGCTGCGGGGGTCACGCTGCCGGCCACGAAGGCGTCGGCGCCCTTGGCCTTCCAGCTGCCGAGATCGACCTGGGCCGATTCGGCCACGGTGGCGCCGGCCGGGTCGATGTTCTTGAAGCGTCCGCTGTTCTGCAGGTCGCTGCGGATCACGGCGGTCAGATTCTGCGCGCCCTGCCCTTCACCCTGGAAGTTGGCAGTGGCCACCGGGTACTGGTTCGAACCCACGCCGGTGATTTCCACGTTCAGTTGCGCGTGCGCCACGCCGGCGGACATCAGCGCCGCCGCCAGCCACGCCATCAGCGCGTGCCGGCTCTGGTCACGGGTGGGGGTGGCGTTCTGGCGCCGGGACAGCCAGTTAGGGGCCCAAAGCTTTCGCATGCTGCTCCTCAGTCGATATCAGGATTCATCGGTACGGCGGGCACAGCAGGTTCGGCACCACGGATGGCATGCGGCTTGGCGCATGCCCCATTTCCGCGTGCGTCTTGCACGCTTGCCGGCCGCGTCAGGCAACCGTTCATGGTAGCGATGGGACCGGAGCCCCACGATGAAGGTTGCATTATGTTGCAAATCATGGCTTTTTCGCCGCTTCCCGATCAGTCCTTGGGCCGGACCGTGATCGTGAACTCGAACGACGGCGCCTTGCCGTCCTCGTCGCGCGGCAGCGGGTCGGAGCGGTCGACGCCACGCAGCACGGCATTGTCCCAGTCTGCGTTGCCGCTCGACTTCGCCAGCCGCTTGGACAGGATCGAGCCGTCCGGCGCCAGCCTCACCGCCACCACGGCGGCCGGATTGCCCTCTACATCACCACTGAAGATGATGTTCGGCTTCACCCGGCGACGGACCTTGTCCGAATAGCCCGGCGACGCCTTGCCGCCCGACCCCGCGCCCGATCCCGCGGAATTGCCGACGCCGCCGCCCGTGGCACCGGCGGTGCCGCCACCGGCCAGCGCCTTCAGGCGCGCCAGCTCGCTGTTGCGCTGCGCGTTGGCCGCAGCCTCGCGCTTGGCCCGGGCGTCGGCATCGGCCTTCGCCTTGGCCTGCTTCTCGGCGTCGGCCTTGGCTTTCGCCTGCTTGTCGGCGTCCGCCTTCGCCCTGGCGTCGGCTTCCTTGCGATCCTGCTCGGCCTTTTCCTTTTCCTTTTCCTTCGCGGCCAGGGCGGCCTTGTCGGCGCGGTCCTTGTCGGCCTTCTTCTTCGCGTCTTCCTTGCGCTGCGCCTCGATCTGCTGCTGGCGCTGTTCTTCCTTGCGCTGCGCGTCCTTGCGCTCCTGTTCCTTGCGCTGCTGCTCGCGGCGCTCCTCGGCTTCGGCCGCCTCCTGGGCTTCCTTGCGCTTCTTTTGCTCCAGCGCAATGTCGGCGGCTTCCTCGACCTTGCTGCGCACGGCCGGTTGCGGCGGCACGGGCGTCGGCTGCACCACGGGGCGCGGCGGCGGCGCCGGCGTGACGTCGGGAATCTCCTCCCACAGCTCGGCCTCGGCGCCTACCGGCGTGCTGCTCTGCCACTGCACGCCGAAGTACAGCACGATGCCGAGCAGCAGGTGCATGAACAGCGCGGCGACGAACGCACGCGTGGTGCCGCGCTCGCGCACCGGTTCGTACGGATAGGCGGCGGCCCGGGCGCGCGGGGCGCGTGGTTGCGGTTGGCGTGACGAAAGGGTGGCCACTATGCGATGTCGGACGCTGGAAACGCTTACTTGGACTTCACCATCAGGCCGACGCGCTTCACGCCGTCGGCCTTCAGCACGGACATCACGTCGAGCACCGCTTCGTACTTGACGGCACGGTCGGCGGCAATCACCACCGGCTGGTCCGGATTCTCGTTCTGGCGCTGGTGCACGAAATCGATCAGCCCGCGCTTGTCGAGCTTGCGCTCGAACGAGCCGCCCGAGGCGTCCTTGCCGCGCGCCGTCAGCGCGCCATCCTCATGCACGGTGACCACGATCGGCGGCGTCTGCTGCTGCGGCGTGGCATTGGCCACGGACGGCAGGTCCACCACGGCCGGGCTCACGATCGGAGCCGCCACCATGAAGATCACCAGCAGAACAAGCATCACGTCGATGTACGGCACGACGTTGATCTCGGCGCTGGCCCGGCGGCGCGAACCGCCGCGGCGCTGAATGGCTGCCATGGGGGATGCTCCTCGACTGTTTAGCGGCTCTGACGCTGCAGGATGTTCTGGAATTCTTCCATGAAGCTCTCGAACCGGATGGCCAGCCGATCGATCTCGGTGGCATAGCGGTTATAGGCAATCACGGCGGGAATGGCAGCAAACAGGCCGATGGCCGTGGCGACCAGCGCCTCGGCGATACCAGGGGCCACCGACGCAAGCGTCGCCTGCTGCACATTCGAGAGGCCACGGAACGCATTCATGATGCCCCAGACGGTGCCGAACAGGCCGATGTACGGGCTGACCGAGCCAACCGAGGCCAGGAACGGCAGGTGGGATTCGAGCACGTCCATCTCGCGCTGGTAGGCGGCGCGCATGGCGCGGCGGGCGGCGTCGAGCAAGGCGCTGGCGTCGTTGCTGCGCTCGCGGGCCTTCAGGTACTCGCCCATGCCCGACTCGAAGATCCGCTCAAGTGCGCCAGTATTGTGACGATTGTTCACGGCGCTGTTGTAGAGCGCCTGCAGGTCGCCGCCCGCCCAGAAATCGCGTTCGAACCCTTCGGTCTGCGTGCGCGCGGCGCGCAGCGCCATGTGCTTGCGAAAGATGTAGGTCCACGAGAACAGCGACATGACCAGCAGCAGGGCCATCACGGCCTGGGCCAGCAGGCTGGCATGCAGCACCAGCGTAATGATCGACATGTCTTGCGTGACGGTCACTGGATTCATCGGGCGTCTTTAATAGTGGCGAGAACGGAAGCAGGAATCGGGGCCGGACGGAACGTGACTTTATCGACACATCCCACACGGATCTTGCCGCTGGCGAGCATGCGGTCATCGCGCCACGCTTCCTGGGCGAAATGAACCGACGCCGGTCCGACCCGTTCAATCACGGTGCGGATCTCCAGCTGGTCATCGAGCCGGGCGGGCGCATTGTATTCCACAGCGGTACTGCGAACGACGAAGACCACGCCGGAGGTATCGGCGAGGGCCTGTTGTCCGACGCCGAGCGAGCGCAGCCATTCGGTCCGCGCCCGCTCGAAGAACTTCAGATAGTTGGCGTAGAACACCACGCCTCCCGCATCGGTGTCTTCCCAGTACACACGTAGCGGCCACACGAAATTTGGCATGGCGGGCATTGTAACGGAGCGCACTGGTTAACCCGCATGCGACTTTGCAACAGCAAGTTGCGAGCCATGCCCTGCCAGGGCTTGACGCCACGGGCCGCGCCGGGCATGCGGCACACCGTGCCCTGTCTTGCAGCCAGGCGCGCCTTCGCATAAACTCTGCGGCAACCATTCCACCTTGCGCGACTGGCGAAGTCAGTGGGTACTACCACGAGGAAGCGCAAGATCTTTAGGCGTGAAGTTCTCCAGCGCCTGCCGCTCGCCTGGGCAGCGAATGGGAAGCAGGGTGCCCCCAACCCCGGCTGGCCGCATACGCCAGCTGGAGATGGACGGCCAGTGCCTTCCCCGCGCGCCCTATCCCGAGACCTGTCGCGAAGCATTGCGACGTATCCCCCAAGCAGCCGGTTGCCTACGAACTTCATACCGTTTGTGCCATCCGCTCCCCTTTTTACCGACGAGTCACGCCATGTTTGAACGCAGCCGTTTCACGATCGAGCAGATCGACCCCGAAGTCTTCGCCGCCATCCAGAAGGAAAACCAGCGCCAGGAAGACCATATCGAACTGATTGCTTCCGAGAACTACACCTCGCCGGCCGTGATGGCCGCGCAGGGCTCGCAGCTGACCAACAAGTACGCCGAGGGCTATCCCGGCAAGCGCTACTACGGCGGCTGCGAATATGTCGACGTGGTGGAGCAGCTGGCCATCGACCGCGTGAAGCAGCTGTTCGGCGCCGACGCCGCCAACGTGCAGCCCAACTCGGGCTCGCAGGCCAACCAGGGCGTGTTCTTCGCCATGCTCAAGCCGGGCGACACGATCATGGGCATGAGCCTGGCCGAAGGCGGCCACCTGACCCACGGCATGGCGCTGAACATGAGCGGCAAGTGGTTCAACGTGGTCAGCTACGGCCTCAACGCGCAGGAAGACATCGACTACGACGCGCTGGAAAAGAAGGCCCAGGAAACCAAGCCGAAGATGATCATCGCCGGCGCCTCGGCGTTCTCGCTGCGCATCGACTTCGAGCGCATCGGCAAGATCGCCCGGTCGATCGGCGCCTACTTCATGGTCGACATGGCCCACTATGCCGGCCTGATCGCCGCCGGCGTGTACCCGAACCCGGTGCCGCACGCCGACTTCGTGACCACCACCACGCACAAGAGCCTGCGCGGCCCGCGCGGCGGCGTGATCCTGATGAAGGCCGAGCACGAGAAGGCCATCAACTCGGCGATCTTCCCCGGCATCCAGGGTGGCCCGCTGATGCACGTGATCGCCGGCAAGGCCGTGGCCTTCAAGGAAGCGCTGCAGCCCGAGTTCAAGGCCTACCAGGAACAGGTGGTCAAGAACGCCGCCGCCATGGCCGAGACGCTGATCTCGCGCGGCCTGCGCATCGTGTCGGGCAAGACCGAGAGCCACGTCATGCTGGTTGACCTGCGCGCCAAGAAGATTACCGGCAAGGAAGCCGAGAAGATCCTGGGCGACGCGCATATCACCGTCAACAAGAACGCCATCCCGAACGACCCGGAAAAGCCGTTCGTGACCTCGGGCGTGCGCCTTGGCTCGCCGGCCATGACCACGCGCGGCTTCAAGGAAGAAGAAGCCCGCCAGGTGGCCAACCTGATCGCCGACGTGCTGGACAACCCGCACGACGAAGCCAACATCGCCAAGGTGCGCGAGCAGGTGTCCGCCCTGACCCGCCGCTTCCCGGTCTACGGCTGAGCCAGCGACCGACGCGCGCCCACGGCAGGTTAGTGGGCGCGCACTGACGGCGCCGCCGCGTGTTCCGGGCGGCGCCGTTGTTTCGCCAAAACGTCCGCAACCGAATCAAACGATGCAAAATGCGGGCAGGCTTCTCTCTTCAGGTGGTCAGGCATGAAATGCCCGTTCTGCGGTCACTCCAATACCCAGGTTCTCGATAGCCGCGTCTCCGAGGACGGCGACACCGTGCGCCGCCGCCGGCGCTGCGAAACCTGCGACCGCCGCTTTACCACCTACGAACGCATCGAGCTGTTCTTCCCGGCCATCGTCAAGAAAAACGGCTCCCGCGTGGATTACACGCGCGGCAAGCTACAGGATTCGATGCGGCTGGCGCTGCGCAAGCGGCCTGTTTCCGCCGAGGCCATCGACGAAGCGATCACTCGCATCGAGGAAAAACTGCTGGCTTTGGGCGAGAAGGAAATCCCCAGCAGCCAGGTGGGCGAGCTGGTCATGCGCGAGCTGCGCAAGCTCGACAAGATCGCCTATATCCGCTTTGCCTCGGTCTATCGCAGCTTCGAAGACGTGTCTGAATTCCGCGACGTTCTCGACGAGTTTGCGACACCTACCCCACGAAAGGGGTAGCCACTTCACAGAAAAAGCTGTCTAATCTGCACCAACCTCCTTCGGGTAGGAGGTTGGCGAACGAACGCGCGCTTTCCACGCAGTAACAAGGGCGAAAACAGCCCGGCGACTACCGGACCCACAGAGGCCCGGACGCCATCGGAAGGCCAGCGCGTCGCGCACAGAACAAAAAGAACTGTCGTTTATTGGACGGGAGTCAAAATGGGTCAATACCGCTGCCGGGAGGCAGCCGGCTTCACCATGCTTGAAGCATTGGTAGCCATCGTCGTGCTCGCCGTGGGCGTGCTGGGCGTGGCCAACCTGCTGATCAAGTCTTTCCGCTTCGCCCAGCAATCGTCGTACGACGTGGTAGCGCTCCAGCTCGCCAACGAGATGGCGGACCGCCTGCGCGCCAACGACGCCGTAACGAACACCGCGGGCGGGTACGACACGTTCGATACCAACAACGGCATCCCCAACCTGGCCGACAACGCCAATCCCTACCGGGTCGCCTGCGGCGGCAACGCGGCCACCTGCGCGCCGCTGACGGCCGCGTTCGACCAGGCCGAACTGTCGCGCCAGGTGCAGTCCAACCTGCCGAAAGGCCGCGCGGTGATCTGCCGCGATGCCTCCTCGTTCAACAACGACACCGGCTTCAGCTGGAACTGCGTGCCTGGCGCTGGCGGTGCCGCCTCGACGCCGCTCGTGATCAAGATCGGCTGGGTATCGCGCTTCACCGAATCCAACGGCAGCAACCAGCCCGACGCCACCGACGCGCGCGGCAACGCCAAGCCCCAGATTGCCGTGGTGGTCCTGCCCGGAGCGAGCAACTGATGCGCCGCGCCCTCCCCTTCCGGCCGCACCGCGCCGCCGGCTATACGCTCGTCGAGCTGATGGTCACGCTGGTGCTGACCCTGTTGCTGCTGGCCGCCGGCTTCTCGTTCTACATGATGAGCCGCAGCAGCTACGCCACGATCGACGACAACGCCAACCTGCAGGAACGTGGCAATTTCGCCATGTCGGTGGTCACGCGGCTGCTGCGGCAGACCGCCTTCACGCCGCCGAGCAAGGACGAACAGGGCAGTGGCGGCCTGATGGTGGTCCAGGACCCGATGCTGTCGGGGCTGGACCGCTGCGCCGCGCCAACCGTCGCGCCGGATGCGAACGAACTCGAACAGTTGACCTGCGGCCAGGGTGCCGCGATCAACAACAGCGATGCGGTGATGATCCGGTTCTTCGGCAACTCGGACGATACCAACAAGCCTGACGGCTCCACGATCGACTGCTCAGGGCAGGCCGTCGCCGGCTACACCGACCAGGGCCAGGCGGCCCGGCAGCGCGGCCTGGCCGTGCTGTACGTGGGCGCGGGCGCCAGCGGCAAGCCCGCGTTGAAGTGCCGCTACCGCCCGCGCGACGCGGCCGGACAGGAGTTGCTGGACGACCCGCTGGCCGACGAGGAACTGGTGCCCGGCGTGGAGTCTTTCCAACTGCTCTACGGCGTGACGGTCAACGGCGACATGGTGCCTGACAAGTACGTGGCCGCCGCCGCCATGAACGCCACCGACTGGAAGAACGTGGTGACGGTGAAGGTGGCGATGGTGATCCGCGCGGACAACGCCAGCGCCGACGCCGCCGGTCCGGGCAGCTTCAGCCTGTTCGGCACGCTCGGCGCGAACGTTGCCGATGCCACGTTCCAGCCCGCCCAGGACCTGAAATCCGCACGCAAGCTGTTCACGGCCACCGTGCAGCTGCACAACTACCTGAGCTGCTTCGAGGGAGACCCGGCATGCTACTTCTGACCGCCCGGAAGGCATGTGGCGGCGCCCTGCCCCGCCCCGGCAGCCAGCGCGGCGTGGCGCTGATCACGGCCGTCATCATGCTGCTGGTGATCACGCTGCTGGCGCTGGCCGGCGCGCGGGCCGCACTCGACACCAAGCGCAGCACCCGCAACGCCCGCGATTTCGAGATCGCGTTCCAGGCCGCCGAGGCGGCGCTGCGGGACGCGGAGATCGACATCAAGCGAGGCAGCCGGGCCGCCCGATTCAACCCCGAGAAGCCCGAGGGCTTCACGGTGGGCTGCGGCACGAGCAAGGACAAGGACACACCGACGCTGGGCCTCTGCGACACCAGCGCCACCTGGACCACGTCGAATATCTGGGACACGGTCAACTGGACCGCCACCGTCGGGCCGAACACGGTCGAGTACGGCACGTTCACCGGGCTGGATTTTCCGACCGGCACCGGCCTGACCCCGGCGCGCAAGCCTCGCTACCTGATCGAGCTCTTCCAGAACAAGGTGAACGGCGAGAACGCGAGCCAGGGCGAGGCGCCGCCGACCTATATCTATCGGGTGACGGCGCTCGGCTTCGGCCCCAACGACACGACGCGGGCAATGGTGCAGATGTACTACCTCAAGGACAGCAACTGACGTCCGCCCTCCGCCCAGCCTCAACTTCCGCAAGAACAGCCAACGCACCGGGACCGACGTCATGAAGATCCTGCAACGATTGCTGCCACTGGTAGCGCTATGCCTCGCCACCACGGTCACCACGGTCCTCGCGGCCCCCACGCCGACCGTGCCGACCGTCTCCATCGCCACCACGCCGCTATACGGCAAGGTGCAGAACCTGCACCCGAACCTGCTGCTGGCGCTGTCGGTGGAGTACCCGACCACGGGCGCGGCCTACCGCAGCGCCTACAGCCCGTCCACCGAGTACGTGGGTTACTTCAATAGCGCGAAGTGCTACACCTACGACGCGACGGCCGGCTACTTCAAGATTGCCGGCAACGCGTCGGCCACGCGCACCTGCTCGGGCCAGTTCAGCGGCAACTTCATGAACTGGGCGGCATCCTCGGCCATCGACATGCTGCGCCTGGCGATGACCGGCGGCGACCGCGTGGTCGATTCCCGCACCCAGACCGTGCTGCAACGCGCCGTGCTACAGGCCGACTTCTTCCGCAACGGCCAGAACTTTCCGGTCAAGTCGATCGAGAACAAGGTCAACGGCGTGGCGCCGAGCGATGTCACCCCGTACAAGTACAACAAACTGTACACAGTGTCGTGCGGCAACCATGTCTTCTTCTCCGACTCCGATAGCGGCTCGAACTGCGACAGCCCCGGCGAGTACGCCGACAAGGTAGATCGCAACAAAAACGTTACAGAGCGCCGCAGCTACCGCGCCCAGGTGCAGGTTTGCGACAGCAGCGAGGCCACCAGCCGCACCGACCTCTGCTTCAGCTACGACGGCACCAACTACAAGCCCGTGGGCGAGATGCAGCGCAACGCCGAGCGCGTGCGTTTTGCCGCCTTCGGCTACCTGAACGACAACTACAAGAATTCCAACGCGCCGCAGGAGCGCTACGGCGGCGTGCTGCGCGCGCCGATGAAGTACCTCGGCAATTCGGCGGTCAACACCGACCTGAAGACGATCACGAACACGGCCAAGGAGTGGGATGCCTACGGCGTGCTGGCAACCAACCCGCTGTCGGACAGCACCGGCAACAGCGGCGTAATCAACTACCTGAACAAGTTCGGCCGTACCACGCTTGGCGACATGGGTGCGCCCACCAACAACCCCAAGGGCGTCTACAAGACCTATGACCCGCTGAGCGAACTGTTCTACGAATCGATCCGCTACCTGCAGTTCCACCCGAGCGGGCCCACCACGCAGGCGGTGGAGAGCCTGGCCAACGCGGCCAACTTCGCGGTCTACAACACCTGGAAGACGGATCCGATGCTCAACCGGTGCCAGCGCAACTACGTGCTGACGATCGGCGACATCAACACCCACCAGGACAACTTCATCCCGGGCAACACCATCACGAACCGGGGCGACCAGGCGCGCGCCAAGGATTCGTACAGCGGCTTCGACGTGATGGACTGGACCAACCGCGTCGGGGCGCTGGAGGCGAACGACCCGAACGTAGGCAACGCCCGACCCAACACGTCGCTCAAGGGCCTCGGCTCGAAGACCCACCCGACCGCCGACGGCTCGTCGTACTACCTCGCCGGCGTGGCGTATTGGGCCCACACCTCGGCCTTCCGCCCGGACATGCCCGAGGCCCGCGTCACGACTTTCGGCATCGACGTGGACGAAGGCGGCAACGGCACGGTCGACAGCAAGCGCACCAGCCAGATCTACCTCGGCGCCAAGTACGGCGGCTTCGCCAACGCCATCAAGGACGGCGGCAACGAGGACGGCAACCCGTTCAAGACGCTGGTCAACGGCCAGCTGACCACGAGCGGCACCGAGTGGGAGACCGCCCCCGGCTCCAACCTGCCGACCAACTGGTTCCTGGCCAGCCAGCCGGCCGACATGATCCGCTCGATCCGCAAGGTGTTCGACGTGGTGGCCAACTCGGGCGGCACGCTGGCTGGCATCGCGCTGAGCAGCAACACGGTCTACACGGACCAGACCGTCTACACCCCCGGCTACGACAGCCAGTGGAACGGCAAGCTGACCGCCTACCCGCTGGTGCGCGGCAAGGACGGCTCGGTCTCGATCTCGTCGACGCAGAAGTGGGAGGCCGGCTCGCGGCTGGCCGGCCGCACCATCGCCTCGCGCGCCATCTACACGCTGAACCCGCTGACCGGCGGCACGGCATTCCAGTGGAACGGCATCTCCAAGGACCAGCAGGCACTGCTGAACACCAACCCCGACACCGGCGCCAACGACGGCCAGGGCAGCAAGCGGCTGGACTTCCTGCGCGGCGACCGGGGCAGCGAGAATGACGGCCTGGGCAATGGCGGCGTGTTCCGCCAGCGCCAGACCCGCCTGGGCGACATCATCAACTCGGCGCCGGTCTATGTCGGCGCCCCGGCGCCATCGCGCATCGGCACGGGCTACAGCACGTTCTTCAACACCTACGAGTCGCGCACGCCCATCGTCTACGTGGGCGCCAACGACGGCATGCTGCACGGCTTCAACGCCACCACCGGCGACGAGGTGCTGGCCTACGTGCCGAACGCGCTGTTCGGCACGCTGAACCAGTTGACCTCGCAGACCTACAACCACCGCGCCTATGTCGATGCCACGCCCACCGTGACCGAGGCGCAGATCAACGACAGGTGGCGCTCCGTGCTGGCCGGCGGCTTCGGCGGCGGCGCGCAGGGCGTGTACGCACTCGACGTGACCGATCCGGCCACGTTCGGCGCCGGCAACGTCCTGTGGGAGTTCACCGACCAGGACGACAAGGACATGGGCAACCTGATGGGCAAGCCCGTCATCACCAGGCTCATGACCGGCAAGGACAGCAAGGGCGTGGCGCAGTACGGCTGGTTCGTGATCGTCGGCAACGGCCTGAATTCGAACCTGGAGGACAAGAGCTTCAACGCCGACGCACCGTCCACGCTGTTCATCCTCTCGCTGGACAAGGGCGCCACCGAGAAGTGGCTGCTCGGCACCAACTACTGGAAGATCACGCCGCCGGGCCCGAAGGCCGTGCCGCCCTACACCACCGCCAACGGCATGAGCACGCCGGTGGTGGTGGCCGGCAGCACCGGCGCCGCGCTGGCCGCCTATGCCGGCGACCTGCAAGGCAACCTGTGGAAGTTCCTGCTGTCGGGCGGCAAGTCCACCTGGCACGCCGGCGACGACGGCGCCCTGCCCGCCTATGGCGGCGTGGCCGGCACACCGATGTTCATCGCCACGGACAAGGCCACCAAGGCACGCCAGCCGATCACGATGCAACCCTCGGTGGCCTACGCGCCGGGCGGCTTCCTCGTGGCATTCGGCACCGGCAAGTACTACGAGATCAACGACGCCGACCCCACGCCGGCCTCGGGCAACTCGTTCTACGGCATCTTCGACGGCAACACGGCGGACTACGCCGGACAGCGCAGCGAACTGAACGAACTGAAGATGCAGTACACGGCGAACGGCTCCGCCATCACCTACACCGGCACCCCGCTGCCGCTCGGCTACTCGGGCCGCGCCAAGCCGGGCTGGGTGATGGACTTCCTCGACAAGACCGAACGCCAGATCACCTCATCTGCGCTCTCGGGCGGGCTGCTCTACTTCAACTCGGTCTACACGTCGATCGACAGCTGCAACACGTCGGGCGGCAGCCGCGAGTACACGCTCAATGTGCTGACTGGCCTGCCGGTCAACGGTACGACCGGCGTCAAGGCCACGGGCCTGCTGGGGGCGCCGACGATCATCGTCACGACCCGCACCTCCGACGCACGCGACTCCGTGGGCGGCAACATCCAGACCACCACGACGCGCGTACTGAGCTTCGGGGCCGACGGCACGCTCTCGGTAGGCAGCGGCGGCAATCCCACTGCCGGCGGCGGCGGCGTCGAGACCCAGAAACGCAACGGTCGCCAGGGCTGGCGCGAAGTCCGCAACTTCAAGATGAACTGATGCCGAGGGCCACCATGCACACCTCTCCACGCGGGCGCCAGGCCGGCTTTACCCTGGCCGAACTGATGGTCACCGTGGCCATCATCGGCATCCTGGCGGCGTTCGCCTATCCGTCGTACCAGGAGTTCGTGCGCAAGGGCCGGCGCACCGAGGCCAAGGTGGCCCTGATGGAGAACATGCAGCTGTTCGAGCGCCATTTCTCGCAAGTGAATACGTACTACGGCGCCGGCACGACCACGGTGTGGCAGGACTACAAGAAGTATTCGGGCGACAGCCAGGCCGGCGCCAAGTACACCGTCGCCGCGAACATCAACTGCGGCAGCAGCGACGGCCAATGCGTGGAACTGCGCGCCACCCCGGCCGCGAACTTCCCCGACCCCACGTGCGACACGCTGGTGCTGCGCAGCACCGGCGAGAAGCTCGTCATCATCGGCACGGCCGCCGCCAAGACCGACGCAACCTGCTGGTGAACGCCATGACCCTCGCCCGACCCCGGCTGGCCCGCCCGCGCGGCTTCACGCTGATCGAACTGCTGGTCACGGTGGCCGTGGGCGTGGTGCTGATCGGCTTCGCCATGCCCGGCATGACCGCCTTCATGAAGAACCAGCGCCTGATGACGGCCGCCGACAGCCTCAACAACGCGATGACCAAGGCGCGCACCGTGGCGGCGGCCACCAACAGCTATGTGACGGTAGCGCCGGTCGACGGGGACTGGAAGAACGGCTGGCGGGTGTTCAACGAGCATGCCGCGCCGGACGGCACGTACACCGAGGGGGTCGACACGCTGGTGACCGTGTACGACGCGTTGCCGGCCGGGGTCGAAGCGACCACCGCCTCCACCGGCGACAACTTGTACATATCGTTCTCGCCGGTCGGCTATTCCCAGACCAAGGACAAGGCGCAGATGTTCATGTCGGTGCAACTGGCCGACGACTCGACCAAAAGCCAGCGCATCGTCGAAGTCAGCCTGCTGGGCCGCTCGCGCGTCTGCAATCCGGTGCCGGACGCGACCTATTGCGCGCTGCCGACCCAGGCGCATTAACGCCGAGTTTGTCTAGGATCAAGCCGAGCCGGCATCTCCGCGTTTCGGACACACATTTCCACAAAACCACAACATCCGGACACGTTTTCAGGTCCGGTCCGCCGCTAACGTGGGCATCCGTTCCTTCCGAACCGATGCCCGATGTCTCCGACTTCCCTCTGCCTTCCTCCGCTGACCCGGCGTAGCCGCCGCGCCGGCTTCACGCTGTTCGAGTCCCTGCTCTGCACCGCTCTGGTGGGCCTGGCCATGGTGCCGCTGGCCACGCTGGCGGCCGGCTGGCTGCGCTGGAGCGGCGAGCACGAGCGCTGGATCGGCACGCTGCGGCTGGCGGCCGAGCGCGCCGAGGTTGGCGCCGGGGTGGGCACCGCCGGCTGGCCGCTGGTCAGCGGCGACGCGTCGCGCGTGGCGCTGTGCGAAGCTGCCACACCGGTACGCGGCTGCCTCCCCGGTATGCGGCTGGCCGTGGCCACGCTCCCGGCCGAAGCGGCGCCCCGCATCGCCTCAGGCGCGGTCTTGCCGACGCGCATCGCGCTATGGGTGTCGCCATGAAACGCGCCCGGCGAAATTGGAGAAACGACGATGGCTTCACGCTGACCGGCATGATGGTCGGCCTGGCGCTTGGCATGCTGGTCACGCTGGCGCTGCTGCTGACGTTCCGCGTCACGCGCGACAGCTATGCGAGCGTGGCGGACAGCGTGGAGATCGAGGAGCGCGGCCAGCGCGCGCTGGCAATCATCGGCCATGCGATACGGCAGGCGGGCTGGATTCCCGGCCATGTCGCGCTGGCGCCTTCCCACCCGGCGCCGGTCCCGCCGATCGAAGGCCGCGACGACTGCGCCCAGCCTTCCGTGGACACCCAACTGCGCTGCGCCCGCGTTGGCGTGCTGCGCAGCGATGCGCTGCTGGTGCGCACGTCCGGCAGCGGCGTCGCGGCAGACCCCGGCCTGCCCGATGGCACCATGAGCGACTGTGGCGGCTACGCGCTGCCGGCACGCGCCATGCCATCCGAGGGCGGCGCCCTGCCCTACCACGCCGCGGCCAATCTCTTCTATATAGGCATCGCCGGCGATGGCGTGCCGCAACTGCTGTGCCGCTATCCGCGCCGGCACGACACCCGCGTGCGCACCGATGCCTACACCGCCGGCACGCTGGTGCGCGGCGTCGAGAGCCTGCAACTGCGCTACGGCATCGATGCGGACGGCGACGGCATGGCCGAGCGCTTCGTCTCCGCGCGCACCGCCAGCAGCATGGGCGACGGGGTCTGGCACCGCGTGCGGGCGGTACAGGTCGCCGTGGTGGTGCGCGGCGAGCGGCCAACCGTGCCGCCCGGCATGGTCCAGCGGCTCGTGCTGCTGCCGCCCGAGGATGGCACCGCCCGCGCCGAGGACGCGCTGTTCCAGCCCGCCACCCATCCCCGGCTCCGGCGCCGCGCGTTCGTCACCACGATCCGGCTGCGCAACGCGTCGCCGTGCCTGGAGCGGCTATGCTGACCGGTCGCAGGCACAGGGGCGCGGCGCTGCTGGCGTTCGTCGCCACGATGCTGCTGCTCGCGGGCGGCATCTGCACGGCGGCCATCCATTTCCTGCTGACCGGACGGCAGCTTGCGAGCCAGCAGCTCGACCGCGAGATCGCCTTTCGCGCCGCCGAAGCCGCCCTGCACGATGCCGAGTCCGACCTGCTGGCCGCCGCCACAGCCGGGGGTGCGCGCCTTTCGGCATGGCCGGGGCGAGGGACCTGCGGGACCGGCGCGCAGGCGGGCCTCTGCCATGCGGAGGGCGATCGGCGCCACTGGCAGCCCTGGCTCGACGGCGCGGCGGTCGATGGGCTGGGTGTCCCGTTGGGGGCGTTCACCGGCGCACAACTGCCGGCGCTGCCCGACGATGTCATTGGCGCCACGGCGCTCCCGCGCTATCTCGTAGAACTACGAGACGGTGTCGACGCGGCGGCAGGCATCTGGCCGCGCATGACGGTCACTGCCGTGGGCTTCGGCCGCGACCCCGCCGTGCGCGTGGTGCTGCAGACGGAGTTCCAGCCATGACCGCCAGGTTGATCCTGACCCTCTGCCTGCTCGCGTGCCTTGCCTTGCCGGCATCGGCCACCCCCGGCCAGCTACCGCTCGGTTACCGGGTTTCGGCTGGCGCGTATCCGTGGACCGGCCGCCTTCACGCGCTGGCGTTCCGGACAGCACCGCTGCCGGACCCCGCGGTTCTCACCCAATGGGAAGCCGGTGCCCTGCTGGACCAGACCGACATCGGCCAGCGCCGGCTCTATCTGGGCGGCGACCGGCTCGATCCACTGCGCTGGCATGCGCTCGATGGCGAAACCCAGGCGGCGCTCGATGCCCTGCCGCCCTTCGGAACCGGCACGGCCCGCCTCGCGTGGCTGCGAGGCGCAACGCCCGACCCCTCGCAGCGGCCGCGCGACACCCGGCTGGCCAGCGGTACAGGCGCCCGGGTCCACGTGGTGCCGCCACCCCGCTGGCTGCCGATGCAGCCGGGCCATACCCCATTCCGCAATCGCCATGCACAGCGGGCCACCACGGTCTGGCTTGGCACGCGCGACGGCATGTTGCATGGCTTCGATGCGGTGACTGGCCGCGAACTGGCTGGCTTCGTGCCGCGTGCGTCGCTGGCTGCGGCTGCATCGCTCGCCTCGCCCGATACGCCCGATACGCCCGATACGCCCGATACGCCCGATACGCCGCTGCTCACACCGCCCTGCCCCCGGCCAGAAAGTATCGATGCGGACCCCGCCGGCACCTGGCGCACGCTCCTGCTATGCGCGATTCCGGCCGGCAAGGCCCCGGCCGGGAGCCAGTCGGCCACGCTTTTCGTGCTCGATATTTCGGCGCCGGATAACGCCACGCCCATCGGGCTGGTCTGGGAAGTCAGCGCCAGTGCGTCGCTCCCGCTGTCCGGCAGTGGACCGGTCCGGGCGGCGATGTGGATGGAATACGGGGTGCGCCGCTGGGCCGCCGTGGCATTGCTGGCGCCGGACACCCGCAGCGCCACGCCGGCCGCGCTCGCCCTGCTGCCGCTCGATCGCTCCGCACGCCTCTGGCAGGCATCGGGCAAGGTGCCCCGGATCGCGCTGCCGAAGTCCGGCTGCGGGCTTGCTTCCCCGACCGCTGCCAGCCTGCTGGCCGCGACCGTGCAGCAGGACGCCAGCGGCGTGGCGCGCGCCGCCTATGCCACCGACGACCGGGGCAGGCTCTGGCGCTTCGGGCTTGAACACCTGTGGCGCGGTGCCGACGCGGCGCCGCCAACCTGCATGCATCGTCTTTCGTCCAGCAAATCCGGATCGACCGAGCCGCCGGTCGTGGTGCAGACGGGCAGCGGGCCGCTCGTGCTGTACGGCAGCGACGGCGAACTGTCCGCCATCCCCGACCGGCCCGGCAGGCGCCACGAGCCGGTGCGCGTCGAGGCGGTGCCCAAAGGTGAAGGCGTCGTGCTCGGTGCCAGCTCATCCCAAACCCGCGCCGGAGATCTCGGATGGACCCTGCAACTGCCGCACCCCGGCGAGCAGATCGACACGCTGTACAGCCCGAGCCCGGTGCACCTGGGCTTCACCACGCTGACGCCGGATGGGCAATGGCGCAGTTATCTGGTCGATGCCGCCAGCGGCACATCGGTCACGGTGCGGGACGCAACTGGCGCGCCTGTGCCGGCCGTCACCGGCCTGCCGTGGGAGGGGCGCACTGCGGCGCCTGTCCTGACCGAATCCTCCAGCCCCGGTGCCGCGTCACCCGCGCCGGGTACGGCCACCCGCGACACGTTCGACCTGACGCTATGGCGTATCGATGGCGAAACCGCCATCCCGATGCAGCAGGCCCGATGGCACCGCCGGCGCGGGCGGCTCGGCTGGCGCGAACTGATCGGGACATCGCCATGACGCCCTATCTATCTAGTGTGACGGTCAACCGGTCCGGCTTCAGCCTCGCCGAAGTCATGGTCGTGCTGGTCATCGCCGCGCTGCTGATCACGGTGGCGTTGCCGGCCTGGCAGCGGCATGCGGAACGGGGCTGGCGCGTCCAGGGGCGTGCGGCGCTGGTCTCGGCGATGTTGTCGATGGAGCGGCACGCACTGATTTCGTCATCGTTCGCCAGCGCACCGGCCAGCCCGATTCCGGCCGGCGAATGGCCGGCACCGGTGCCGCCGCAGCCCGCACGCACCCGGTACTGGCTGACTGCAACAAAGTGCCCCGGAACGGACCTGACCCATTGTGTCGAGTTGCGGGCGACGCCCACGTACCGCGACGACCGGTGCGGGACGTTGCTCCTGCGCAGCAGCGGCGAGTGGCTTTCCCTGCCCTTGCCCGGCGCCGCACCCGTGCCTTTACCGGAGGGGTGCTGACATGCCGCACCCGACGACGAACCCGACGACAAACCGCACGGCAGGCGGCCTGAGCCTGGTCGAATTGCTCGTGACGCTGGCGATATCGGCCATCCTGCTGCTGAGCGCCTGGCCGGCGCTCGATGCGCTGCTGGACGAGTATCGGGTGTCCCAGGCGGCGGACCGGCTGGCGGCCTCGCTGGCGCTGGCCCGCACCACCGCCGCCGCGCGCCGCACCGAGGTGCGGCTCTCGCCGGCAGCCAGCGCCGCCACGCTCGACCGGGGCTGGCAACTGGCCGAAGTGGCGCCCGGCGCCGGCCCTGACCGGCCGCCGTTCTCGGTGGTGCGGTTGCCCGACCGGTGCCTGCGCGTCGCGATGCGCGGCACCGCCGGGGCCGGGGGCCCGCAAAGCCTGCGCTTGACAGCTGTGGGATACTCACGGTCTGAACGGGGCGGCTTCTTTGCCGCGACGTTCCACTTGCGTTGCCACGCGGCGCAGCGCCAGGTCAGGCTCGGCGCGCAAGGGCGCATCCGGACATGCCGGCCCGCGGTCGACCCCGATTGCGACCCGTTGCCGACGATCCCGACCGACCCGGCCGTGCCCGCCGCACGCTGACTGCCAGCCTTCTCAGGACCCGACTCACCAGCCATGTTCTCCGCTTCCGACTACACCGCCATGGAGCAGGCCCTGGCGCTTGCCGCGCGCGGCATGTTCACGACCACGCCCAACCCGCGCGTCGGCTGCGTACTGATGAAGGACGGCCAGGTCATCGGACAGGGCTTCACCCAGCCGGCCGGGCAGGACCACGCCGAGATCCAGGCGATGAAGGACGCCATTGCGCGCGGCCACGATCCCGCTGGCGCCACGGCCTACGTCACGCTGGAGCCGTGCAGTCACTTCGGACGCACGCCGCCGTGCGCCGACGCGCTGGTCCGCGCGGGCATCGCCCGCGTGGTGGCGGCCATGGAAGACCCCAATCCGTCGGTGTCGGGACGCGGCCTGCAGCGGCTGCGCGATGCCGGCATCGACGTGCGCTGCGGCCTGCTGGAAAAAGAGGCGCGCGACCTCAATATCGGCTTCGTGTCGCGCATGACGCGCGGCCTGCCCTGGGTGCGCGTCAAGGTGGCGGCATCGCTGGACGGCGGTACCGCGCTCCACGATGGCACGAGCCAGTGGATCACCGGGCAGGCAGCGCGCGACGATGGCCACGCCTGGCGCGCGCGCGCCTGCGCCATCCTGACCGGCATCGGCACGGTGCGCGACGACAACCCCGCGCTGACCGTGCGCGCCATCGACACGCCGCGCCAGCCGCAGCGCGTACTGGTGGATTCGCGGCTCGAAGTACCGCTCGACGCCCAGATCCTGCACCGCGACAGTGGCGATTTCGCCAAACCCGTGCTGGTCTTCTGCGCCGTGGAAGACGCGGCGCGCCAGCGCGCGCTCGAAGCGCGCGGTGCCGAGGTGGTGGTCCTGCCGAACCCGCACGGCAAGGTGGAACTGCGCCGGATGCTGGAGGCACTGGGCCAGCGCGGCATCAACGAACTACATGTCGAGGCCGGTTTCAAGCTCAACGGATCGCTGATCCGCGAGGGCTGCGCCGACGAGTTGCTGGTCTATCTGGCGCCCCGCCTGCTCGGCGACGCGCAGGGCATGTTCAACCTGCCGCCGCTGGCGAAGCTGGACGACGCCGTGGCGTTCCGCTGGCACGAAGTGCGGCAGATCGGCGACGACCTGCGGCTGATCGCGCGGCGCGCCGAGGCGCAGCACTGAACACAACGTATTTCCGCATTTCCGCATTTCCGCATTTCCGAGAGGCAAGACATGTTTACTGGCATTGTGGCGGCCGTGGGCCGCATCGAATCGGTTTCCCCGCTGGGTGACGCCCAGGCCGGCGTGCGGCTGCGCGTAGCCGCCGGTGGCCTGGACCTGTCCGACGTCGGCATCGGCGACAGCATCGCCATCCAGGGCGCCTGCATGACCGTGGTGACGCTGGAGGCGGGCCATTTCGACGTGGACGTCTCACGTGAATCGCTGGACAAGACCGTTGGCCTGGACCAGCCGGGACGCGTCAATCTGGAGAAAGCGCTACGTCTGGCGGACCGCCTCGGCGGCCACCTCGTGTCGGGCCATGTCGACGGCCTCGGGGAGGTGGTGCGATTCGCACCGGTCGGCGAATCGCACGAACTGCGCATCCGGGCGCCGCGCGAACTCGGGCGCTATCTGGCGTACAAGGGTTCGGTGGTGGTCAACGGCGTCTCGCTGACCGTGAACACCGTCAGCGACGAGGCCGACGGCTGCGTGTTCTCGATCAACCTGATTCCCCACACCGTGGAAGTCACCACGCTCAACGAACTGGCGGCCGGCAAGCGCGTGAATCTGGAAATCGACCTGATCGCGCGCTACGTGGAGCGCATGCTCTCGGCGTCGGGCGAGGCCGCCTAGTCCGACGAGAATTTCGGCGCGCCCCCGGTATCGAGCGTGCCGTCCGGATGCGCGACGAACAGCCCGCGCGCCACGTTGTGCGGATGGCGCGCCGCCTCGGCAATGCTGAGCACCGGGGCATAGCAGACGTCGGTGCCGCCTAGCAGCGCGTCCCAATGGGCGCGCGGCTGGCTCAGGAAGATTTCGGCAAAACGCTGCTTGAGCGCGGGCCAGGTTGCGGTGTCGTACTGCCGTGCGGGATCGATGTCGGACAGGCCGAGCTTGTCGAGCAGCAAAGTGTAGAACTGGGGTTCGAGCGCGCCGATCGTGATGTGCCGGCCATCTGCGCACGCGTAGACATCGTAGAACGGCGATGCGTGGAACGGGCTCGGCTCGGGTCCGTCGAGTTGCCCGTTGTTGCGGACCCACAGCGCGATGCCGCCGAGCATGGCCACCGTGTCGACGATTGCCGCGTCCACCACCCGGCCCCGGCCGGTCGAGCGGGCTTCGAGGATCGCGCAGACCAGGCCGAAGGCCAGTCCCAGCGCGCCACCGGCATCTCCGAGCACGGTCGGCGGGGTCATCGGCGCTTCGCCGGGGCGGGCCGCCAGCGAGAGCATGCCGCTCAGCGCCACGTAGTTGAGGTCGTGCCCGGCGGTCTGCGCCAGCGGGCCGGTCTGCCCCCAGCCGGTCATGCGGCCATAGACCAGCTTCGGATGCCGCGCCGCGCAATCGGCCGGCCCCAGCCCCAGGCGCTCCATGACGCCGGGCCGGTTGCCCTCGATCAGGGCGTCGGCTTCGGCCAGCAGGCGCCACGCCTGCGCCAGTCCATCCGGCTGCTTGAGATCGAGCGGCACGATGCGCTTGCCGCGCCGCAGCGGGCTGGGCTTGTCGCCGCCGAGCCGTTCGGCCACCGCGCCAAGCTGGCGGCGGGAGACCACGGTCACGTCGGCGCCCATGTCGGCCAGCATGCGGCCGGCCAGCGGCCCGGGCCCGAGCCCTTCGAACTCGACGATGCGAACGCCCTGCAGCGGTAGGGTCATGCGATATCTCCGGTGTCTCAGATCTGTCCTATCCATATGCCGCGCCCCGCACTTGGGCGCAACCGGGACGAACCCGGGGAAACCTGCCCGGCGGCGAGGGCGCTGGCACACGCCTTGGCGTACAATAGCGGCCTTGATTTCGCCGGTGGCGCCATGCCCCCGGCCCTGCCCGCCATCCGCACCCGCCTGTCATCAAACGTCGCCCCAGCCATGACTATCGCCCGTACCGAAGACATCATTGCCGACATCCGCGCCGGCCGCATGGTCATTCTCGTTGACGAGGAAGACCGCGAAAACGAGGGCGATCTGGTACTGGCGGCCGATTTCGTGACGCCTGAAGCGATCAACTTCATGGCGAAGTACGGCCGCGGCCTGATCTGCCTGACGCTGACGGCCGAACGCTGCCGCCAGTTGGAGCTGTATCCGATGGTGTCGCGCAACGGCACCGTGCACGGCACCAACTTCACGGTCTCGATCGAGGCCGCCGAGGGCGTGACCACCGGCATTTCCGCCGCTGACCGCTCGCGCACCGTGCAGGCGGCCGTGGCGAAGGACGCCCGCGCCTCGGACCTCGTCCAGCCGGGCCACATCTTCCCGCTGACGGCCCAGCCGGGCGGCGTGCTGATCCGCGCCGGCCATACCGAGGCCGGCTGCGACCTCGGCGCCCTGGCCGGCCTGACGCCCGCCGCCGTGATCTGCGAGATCATGAAGGACGACGGCACGATGGCCCGCCTGCCCGACCTCGTGGAGTTCGCACGCGAGCACGACCTCAAGATCGGCACCATCGCCGACCTGATCCACTACCGCAGCCGCACCGAAAGCATCATCGAACGCGTGGGCGAGCGCGACATGCAGACGCCCTGGGGCACGTTCCGCAGCGTGATGTACCGCGACAAGCCCACCGGCCGCGCGCACCTGGCCCTGATCAAGGGCCAGCCGCATCCGGAACGCCCGACGCTGGTGCGCGTGCACGAACCCCTCTCGGTACTCGACGTGCTCGAAGCGGGCCGGACCACCCACTCGTGGAGCGTGCCGGCCGCCCTGGAAGCGCTGCACGGCGCCGACAGCGGCGTCATGGTGCTGCTGAACTGCGACGACTCGGCCGACCAGCTGTTCACGCAGTTTGCCGCGCTCGACGCCCCCGAGGACCGCCCGCGCCGCAAGCCCGACCTGCGGACCTACGGCATGGGCGCGCAGATCCTGCGCGACGTTGGCGTCGGCAAGATGCGAGTGCTGGGATCGCCACAAAAAATGCCGAGCATGACCGGGTACGATCTGGAGATCGTCGGCTGCGAGGCCATGGAAGGCGAGGCGTCCTGCGATTGAGGCAAGGCCGGACACGCGGCAACACGAAATCATGCGGCACTGGCGCCTGCCCGTGCCGGAACGAAACAACGGAGAACTGACAATGGATCACGGCTTCTACGAAAGCAACCTCGACGGTGAAGGCCTGCGGATCGGGATTGTGCAAGCCCGCTTCAACGAGCCGGTCTGCAACGAACTGCGCGAGGCCTGCCTGGCCGAACTCGAAAAACTCGGCGTCGAAGGCGAGGACACGCTGCTGGTGACCGTACCCGGCGCGCTGGAAGTGCCGCTGGCCCTGCAGAAGATGGCCGAGAGCGGCCAGTTCGACGCCCTCGTGGCGCTGGGCGCCGTCGTACGCGGCGAGACCTACCACTTCGAGCTGGTGTCGAACGAAGCCGGCGCCGGTGTCTCGCGCATCAGCCTGGACTTCAACGTGCCGGTGGCCAACGGCATCCTGACCGTCGATACCGACGAGCAGGCCCATGCCCGCACCCGCGAGAAGGGCCGCGACTGCGCCCGTACCGCCGTGGAAATGGCCAATCTGGTGGTGGCGCTCGACTCGCTGCGCGAGAACGAGGCCGACGACGAAGAGGAAGATGATGAGTGACGTCAACGACACCGGCGACCGCGACGAGAAGGACGCGGCCGGCAAGCCGGCGGGCGCCAAGCCCCGCACCGAGCCCAAGGCGCCGCCCAAGAGCGCACGCCGCCGCTCGCGCGAACTGGCGCTGCAGGGCCTCTACCAGTGGCTGCTGAATCGCAACGATATTGGTGCAATTCAGGCGCACCTGCATGACGCCCAGGGCTTCAACAAGGCCGACCGCGAGCATTTCGATGCGCTGCTGAACGGCGCCGTGCGCGAGGAAGACAAGCTGACCGCCGCGTTCGAGCCGTTCCTGGACCGTACCGTCAACGAACTGTCGCCGGTCGAGCGTG
Organism: Cupriavidus agavae; assembly: GCF_004217045.1. Lineage (GTDB taxonomy): Bacteria > Pseudomonadota > Gammaproteobacteria > Burkholderiales > Burkholderiaceae > Cupriavidus > Cupriavidus agavae. The sequence continues at coordinate 399,280 of NZ_SGXM01000001.1, read as the reverse complement.
CCGCGCTGCTGGTAGGCAGCTACGAACTGGTGCACTGCCTGGACATCCCGTACAAGGTCGTCATCAACGAAGCCGTGGAACTGACCAAGACCTTCGGCGGCGTGGAGGGCTACAAGTACGTGAACGGCGTGCTCGACAAGCTGGCCGCGCAAGTGCGCGCCCCCGAAGTGGCTGCGCGCCGCTGAGGCCGCCGCCCGCCCCGGCACCCCAACCCGCCTCGGCGGGTTTTTTTACGCCGACTATGCTTCTGAGGCGTGGCCGCACCGCGCGACGCCTCCCCGCTCTCTTTCCTGACCGCTTGCCACCCCAGACTGCCATGGACCCCAAGCACCTTGCCACCGCGTCGCGCCTGGCCAATATCGAAGCCTTCCACGTCATGGAGCTGGCCAAGCAGGCCGCCGAGCTCGAACGCGCGGGGCGGCACATCATCCACATGGGGATCGGCGAGCCCGATTTCACGGCGGCTGCCCCGGTGGTGCACGCCGCCGAGGTCGCCATGCGGCGCGGCGTCACGCAGTACACCGGTGCGCTCGGCATCCACACACTGCGCGAGGCGATTGCCGGCTACTACAAGACGGCCTACGGCCTCGACATCCCCGAGCGGCGCGTGATCGTGACCGCCGGCGCCTCGGGCGCCCTGCTGCTGGCCTGCGCGGTGCTGGTCGATATCGGTGCCGAAGTGCTGATGCCTGACCCGAGCTACCCGTGCAACCGCCATTTCGTGGCGGCCTTCGACGGCCAGGCGAAGATGATCCCGAGCGGTCCGGCGGAGCGCTTCCAGCTGACGGCGGCGCAGGTCGTCCAGCACTGGGGCGAGACCACGCGCGGCGTGCTGTTGGCGACGCCGTCCAACCCGACCGGCACCTCGATCCTGCCGGACGAGCTGAAAGCCATCCTTGCGGAAGTCCGCGAACGGCGCGGTTTTGCGATCGTCGACGAGATCTACCAGGGGCTCTCGTACGACGCCCCACCGGTATCGGCGCTCTCGCTCGACGAGAACGTGGTGACCGTGAACAGCTTCTCGAAGTACTTCAACATGACGGGCTGGCGCCTGGGCTGGCTGGTGGTGCCCGATGCACTGGTGCCGGCGTTCGAAAAAGTGGCGCAGAACCTGTTCATCTGCGCCTCGGCCGTGGCCCAGCACGCGGCGGTGGCGTGCTTCTCGAAGGAAGCGCTGGCGATCTACGACGAGCGCAAGGCCGAATTCCACCGCCGGCGCGATGCCATCCTGCCCGCGCTGGAGGCGCTGGGCCTGCGCGTACCGGTCAAGCCCGACGGCGCCTTCTATGTCTACGCCGACTGCCGCCACGTCAACCACCCCGCTGCCGGCGATGCCGACAAGCTGACCCAGGCCATCCTGCACGATGCCGGCGTGGTCATGGTGCCCGGCACTGATTTCGGTCCGCATACGGCGCGCGACTACATCCGCATCTCGTACGCGACCTCGATGGCCAATATCGAGGAGGCGATGGACCGGATGCATCACTTCCTGCGCTGACTTCCGACAGCCGCGCGGAAAGCAGAAAGGGCACCCCGTAGGGTGCCCTTTCTTTTTGCTGCAACCAGCCGGTACGGACGATCAGGCCGCCTGTGCGGTACCGCTCGCGGCTTCCAGCTTCTCGCCGTTCTGGTGGTCCTGCGCCTTGGCATCCGCGGCGGCCTGGGCCGTCGCGGCGTTGGACAGGCCCAGCAGCGCGCGCAGGCGTCCGCGTTCGGCCAGCACCTTGGCGCCGTAGCCGCCGTCGGTCTGCGTCGTGGCGCCCACGTAGTACTTCAGGCCGCCCTCGATCGTGCCGGCGCGGGCGATGCAGTCCTTCAGCACCAGCGCACCGATCTTGATGTTGGCGTACGGGTTCAGCGCTGCGGCCACGCCGCCCACGGCTTCGTACTTGTCCGAGTGAACCTTGGTCATGACCTGCATCAGGCCCTGCGCCCCGACGCCGCTCTCGGCATACGGATTGAAGCTCGACTCGATGGCAATCACGCCCAGGATCAGCAGCGGATCGATGCCGACCTCGCGGCCCGTCATGTACGCGGCCTTGACCAGCTGCGCCGTCGCCTGCGACGCCACACGGTACTTGCGTGCGATGTACTCGGCCACGGCCGCCTGTTCGCGGGCGGAACCGAGCGCGCTGGTGTAGCGGGCGTCAAGCGCCACGCGCTGCACCGGGATCTGTGCGGCCAGGTGTGCCACCGACGGAACCTTGCCGGCCGGCGTGTGGCTCCATTCGTCCACGCCCGACACGGTCGGCAGGCCCTTGCCCGTTGCCGGGACGGTCGCCAGCAGGCGGGCAGCAGCAGCGTCAGCCGACGTGGCCGGCGCGGCGATGGCCGCCGCCACCAGCGGGAGTTCGGCCTTGGCCTCGCTCACGGCGGCTTCCACCAGCACGGCAGGCGCTTCACTGCCTGCCAGCGCGCCAGCAAGCGAGGTCCGCCATTGCGGGCTGACCGTCAGCGTGACCGCCGCGGCCACCGACAACACCCCGAGACTGTTCAGGGCGTACTTCAAGGTCGTACGGCTGCCGCGCAGCAAGGCGCGACCTGCCACCGGATGGGCCAGTCGCACCTGAAGCGCGCGGCTCACACCGGGTACCGGCTGTCGTACGCGGACCTGCAATGCCCGCCCGATGCCGGGAAGATGAAGGGTTTTCCAACCGCTCATACTTACCTCCATCCGCTGCCCGCTGCGCGCGCCCGAAAACTGCGCGTGCCCGATCTCAACGTATTCAAGTAAGGATGCTGCGCCACCTAGCAGGGGTGTCCAGCATCTGTTGGCGGGCGCTCCCCATGCGCCCAACGGGATGCAGGGTACGGCTTGGGGAGCCATACCCTGCTACTAAACTCATGACGACCTGGCCTCCCGCCAGGGGACCGTGCATCGGGCACCTCCTCGGGGCCGCTTGATGACGATCAGGGTGGAAATGTCGCCGCTACTTTTTTCGCTGCCACCTCTTGACAGAGGCAAGGAAGCTATGTTGCAGCGCAACACCCCACAGAGCAGACCGGATTGTAGGAACCCTTTTATAACCCGTCAAGAATAATAAATCAGCAAATCACTACTTTCAGAAATATGTAACTAAGCTTTTTACGACACTTTGAGACCGGTGCGAAGCCCCCAATCGCAAGCCCCATCTGGCCTCGCGCAGCAATGCGCATTCGGGTCAACTCGTAAAATGCTTACAATTTCGTCCTCGCACTGTCACGATTTTTTTGCGCCTTTGAGGGCCGGTGTGTATCGTCACACACATCGCCGCGACGCGCCCGGGATTGGCGCGACGCCACATTTCGTTCGGATTTCATCATGCAATACAAAGACTTGCGCGATTTCATCGGGCAGCTGGAACAACGGGGCGACCTCAGGCGCGTGCGCGCGCCGGTCTCGCCCAACCTCGAAATGACGGAGATCTGCGACCGCGTGCTGCGCGCGGAAGGGCCGGCCATCCTGTTCGAGCAGCCGCGCCGCGACGATGGCGATATATATAAAGTGCCAGTGCTGGCAAATCTGTTCGGCACGACACAAAGGGTGGCGCTCGGCATGGGCGCCGCGTCGCTCGAAGACCTGCGCGACATCGGGCGCGTGCTTTCGGCGCTCAAGGAGCCCGAGCCGCCGCGCGGCATACGCGAGGCCGGCAAGCTGTTCACGCTGGCCAAATCGGTCTGGGACATGGCGCCCAGGCGCGTGAGCAGCCCCGCCTGCCAGGAAGTGGTCTGGGAAGGCAACGACGTGGACCTGGCGCGCCTGCCGATCCAGACCTGCTGGCCCGGCGATGCCGCGCCGCTGATCACGTGGGGCCTGGTCGTGACCAAGGGCCCGCACAAGAAGCGCCAGAACCTCGGCATTTACCGCCAGCAGGTCATCGCCCGGAACAAGGTCATCATGCGCTGGCTGGCCCATCGGGGCGGCGCGCTGGATTTCCGCGAGCATGCGCTGGCGCATCCGGGCCAGCCCTTTCCGATCGCCGTGGCGCTCGGCGCCGACCCGGCCACGATCCTCGGCGCGGTCACGCCGGTACCCGACACGTTGTCCGAATACCAGTTCGCCGGCCTGCTGCGCGGCAGCCGCACGGCGCTGGCCGGCTGCCTGACGCCCACGCTGTCCGAGCTGTCGGTGCCGGCTTCGGCCGAGTTCGTGCTCGAAGGCCATATCCAGCCCGATCCGGGCCACCCCTCGGGCTACGAGCACGCGCTGGAAGGCCCGTACGGCGACCACACCGGCTACTACAACGAGCAGGACTGGTTCCCGGTGTTCACGATCGACCGCATCACGATGCGCCGCGACCCGATCTACCACTCCACCTATACCGGCAAGCCGCCCGACGAGCCGGCCGTGCTGGGCGTGGCGCTCAACGAGGTGTTCGTGCCGCTGCTGCAGAAGCAGTTCCCGGAAATCACCGATTTCTACCTGCCGCCCGAAGGCTGCAGCTACCGGATGGCCGTGGTACGCATGAAGAAGCAGTATGCCGGCCATGCCAAGCGCGTCATGTTCGGGGTCTGGAGCTTCCTGCGCCAGTTCATGTATACGAAGTTCATCATCGTGGTGGACGACGACATCGACGCGCGCGACTGGAAGGAGGTCATCTGGGCCATCACCACGCGCGTGGACCCGAGCCGCGACACCGTGATGGTGGACAACACGCCGATCGACTACCTGGACTTCGCCTCGCCGGTCTCGGGCCTGGGCTCGAAGATGGGGATCGACGCCACCGACAAGTGGCCCGGCGAAACCACGCGCGAATGGGGCACGCCGATCCGCATGGACCCGGCGGTCAAGTCGCGCGTGGACGAGATCTGGGACACGCTGTTCGAGCCGGCGCGCTGACAGGCGGGCGGGCCGGGGGTCGGCTATCATCTGCCGACCATCCATCCCGCCATCTCTAATGGCCCGCGTCAGACGGGCCACGGAGGAGACAACATGACCCTCGAAGCAGGGAAGCTGATGTGGACGCCCTCGCCGGCGTTCGCCCAGGCGAGCCAGCTCGCCGCCTACATGGACTGGCTGCGCCGCGAGCGCGCGCTCGATTTTGACGGCTACGGCAGCCTCTGGCAGTGGTCCGTGACCGAAATCGAGGCGTTCTGGCAGTCCATCGCCGACTACTTCGACGTGCGTTTCGACACGCCGCCGGCCCAGGTGCTGGCCAGCCGCCAGATGCCCGGCGCGCGCTGGTTCGAAGGCGCCACGCTCAACTATGTGCAGCAGGTCTTCCGCCACGCAGCCGGCGACGGCGATGCCGCGCAGCGCCCGGCAATCCGCCATGCCGGCGAGGCCCAGCCGCTGGCCGACATTTCCTGGGGCGATCTCGAACGGCAGGTGGCCTCGGTGGCCCATGGGCTGCGCCAGATGGGTGTCCGGCGCGGCGACCGCGTGGCGGGCTACCTGCCCAACATCCCGGCCACGGTCATTGCCTTCCTGGCCACCGCGAGCCTGGGCGCGGTGTGGTCTGGCTGCGCGCCGGACATGGGCCAGGTGGCGGTGATCGACCGCTTCCGCCAGATCGAGCCCAGGGTGCTGATCGCCGTCGATGGCTACCGGTACGGCGGCAGGGCCTACGACCGGGCGCCCGTCATCGCCGATCTCGTGGCGGCCCTGCCCTCGCTGACCGACGTGGTCATCGTGCCGGCGCTCGGCACGGCCGTGGAGACCGGCGCACGGGTGCGCCGCCAGACATGGGCCGATATGCTCGCGCACGACGTGCCGCTGGCCGTGGAACCGGTACCGTTCGACCATCCGCTCTGGATCGTCTACTCGTCGGGCACCACGGGCATGCCCAAGCCGATCGTGCACGGCCACGGCGGCATCGTCATCGAGCAACTGAAGCTCATGGCGTTCCACAACAACCTGGGCCGGGACGACGTCTTCCACTGGTACAGCAGCAGCGGCTGGATCATGTGGAACGCGCAGGTGGCGGGCCTGCTGCTGGGCACCACGATCGCGCTTTACGACGGCAACCCCGCCTGGCCCGATGCCGGGGTGCTGTGGCGCTTTGTGGACGCGGCGCGCGTGACGATGTTCGGCGCCGGCGCGGCGTTCTTCACCAATGCGATGAAGGCCGGCGTGGAGCCGGCGCAAATCGCCGATGTGTCGCGGCTGCGCGGCATCGGGTCCACGGGCTCGCCGCTGCCCGAGGAAGCCTATGGCTGGATCTACGAACACGTGCGGCGCGACATCTGGCTGGCGCCGATGTCGGGCGGCACCGACTTCGCCGGATCGTTCGTGGCGGGCTGCCCGCTGCTGCCGGTGCATGCCGGCGAGATGCAGTGCCGCTGCCTGGGCGCCAGGGTCGAGGCGTTCGACGACAACGGCCAGCCGCTGATCGACGCGGTGGGCGAACTGGTGTGCACCGAGCCGATGCCGTCGATGCCGCTGTTCCTGTGGGGCGATGCGGACGGCCAGCGCTATCGGCACAGCTACTTCGACTTCTATGCGCACGCCTGGCGCCATGGCGACTGGATCCGCATCACGCCGCGCGGCGGCGCGGTCATCTACGGGCGCTCCGACGCCACGATCAACCGGCACGGCATCCGCATGGGCACCAGCGAACTCTACCGCGTGGTGGAGGAACTGCCCGAGGTGCTCGACAGCATGGTGGTCGACCTCGAATACCTGGGGCGGGAGTCGTACATGCCGCTGTTCGTGGTGCTGCGCGACGGCCAGGCGCTGGACGAGGGGCTGCGCGACGCCATGCGCGGCCGCATCCGCACCGCGCTGTCATCGCGCCATGTACCCAACGAGATCGTGCAGGTGCCGGGCGTGCCGCGCACGCTGTCGGGCAAGAAGATGGAGGTGCCGATCAAGAAGCTGCTGCTCGGGCACGCACCGGAGAGCATCGCCAACCGCGACGCGATGGCAAACCCCGACTGCCTCGACTGGTATTTCGACTACGCTGCGGCCTACCTGGCCCGGCAGCCGCGCGTGGCCTGAAGCGTCAGGCGTCAGGCGTCCACGTCCAGCTCGTTGATCTCGTCGCGCTCCTCGCGCGCCGCGCGAATCCATTCCTGCAATTCGGGCATGGCCAGGATGGTGCGGCAGAACGCCATCAGCGGCGGGTCGAGCTGGACGCCGTAGGTGATGAAACGGGTCACCACCGGCGCGTACATGGCATCGGCCATCGTGCGCTGCGCGCCGAACAGGTAGGGGCCGCCATAGCGCGTCAGGCAATCGGTCCAGATGGCGGCGATGCGGTCGATGTCGGCCTGCGCCCGCGACCAGACCTTGATGCCGGGGAAATGCCCTTTCAGGTTCATCGGCAGCGCGGCCCGCATGGCGCCGAAGCCCGAATGCATCTCGCCGCAAACGGCGCGGCAGTGCGCGCGGGTGGCCAGGTCGGCCGGCAGCAGCCCGGCCTGCGGCCGGATCTCGTTGAGGTATTCGCCGATCGCCAGCGTATCCCAGACCGTCACGCCTTCGTGGCGCAGGCACGGCACCAGGAACGACGGCGACAGCAGCAGGATTTCGGCGCGCACGGCGGGATCGTCGGGCGGCACCAGCACCTCGCGGAACTCCAGCCCCGCAAAACGTGCCAGCAGCCAGCCGCGCAGCGACCACGACGAGTAGGTCTTCACGCTGATGGTCAGGGTTGTCTCGGCCACACGTCCCTCCCTCCGCCTGTGGCGGGCGTCATGTTCGCTTGCAGTATCGGCGGCGCTGGCCGATTCCGCCAGTTTGCGCCGCCTGCCGCACCGGGGCGGTGCACGCGGCAGCGCCCGGCAACCGGGGCGGCTGGAACCGGTGAGACGTTTGAGCCAGAAAACCGCTATTTTTTTGCTCAAACGTCTCACTGCCGCTTTGAGCAACCCTTGCGCAAGCGCCATGCCAAGTTGCGCTACGCTCTGGGTTCCCGCTGCTCCTCACCTCTTTCATGATGACCACGACCCAGCGCTTCCAGGATCAGGACCTGCTCCGCATCGGCCATGAAGACAACTACCTGCTGGTGGCCCCGGCCTTCGGGGGGCGGCTGGTGCGTTGGGTACTCGACGGCCGGGACATCCTCTACTGGCCGGAGACGGCCGACTGGTCCCGCCCGGCCAAGGTGCGCGGCGGCAATCCGCTGCTGTTCCCGTTCATCGGCCGGCACTTTGTCTCGGGCGAACCGGGGAAATGGCGAAACAGCGATGGCGCGGTGCTCGACCTCCCCCAGCACGGCTTTGCCCGCGACCTGCCGTTCGTCGTTTCGGAGGTTGCCGAAGACCGCGTGAGGCTGTCGCTCGCTTCGTCCGATGCCACGCGCACCGGCTATCCGTTCGACTTCGTTTTCACGGCCACCTACCGGCTGGTGCCAGACGGGCTCGAAGCCACGCTGCACACCCGCAATACCGGCACCGCAGCCCTGCCCTGTTACGCCGGACATCACTTCTACTTCGCCCTGCCCCATGGCGACCGGCCGCGCAGCCGCCTTGCCCTGCCGCCGGCGTCACGGGTCCGGCAAGCGGCAGACGGCACGCTGACACGGGCCGAGCCGGGCGAGGCGGAGTACGCGCTCGACGACGCCCGGCTGCAGGACACCTTCCACGTGCTCCATGCGCCCGGCACAGCCCGGCTGCAAACCACCGCGCGCACGATCGAGATCGCCATGGACGGACCCGCCACCTCAGCCCCCTGGTACGCCGTGACGACCTGGACCGAACGTGACGACGCCGACTTCTATTGCGTCGAACCCTGGCTGGGATTGCCGAACGCCATCGATCACGGACATGGCTTGCGATGGATCAAGCCCGGAGACGCGGAAACGGCCGTCTGCACGGTGACGGTCCGCTAGCGTTGCGCGAGAATCGTGGACGGCGCCTTGCCCCCGGCTAGCGCATCAGATGCTCGAAATCGAGCCCGCCGATCAGCACCACGGGATCGGCCTGGGTGCGGGTGCCGAGATCGATCTGACGCGGTTCCTGCCACGCGTCGAGCTTGCCGGGCAATGCGTCGAGATATTCGGCAAACCGGGCACTGCCGCCGGCATCGAACAGGCGGTCGACCTCGCGGTTATCCCAGGACAGGGTGATGTCGAGCGGATGCGGATAGCGCCCCGGACTGGACCGCGGCGCGGCCCAGATACGCAGGCAGGCCGGAAGATCGGGCCGCGGCGGCGCCAGTATCTCGGCTTGCAGCGTGCCATGGGAGAGCCGGAGCAGGCGTTCCACGATGCGCGGAAGCCACTCGGCATTGAATTGTTGGGCAGGGATGGGATGCACGATGGGGGCGATTGTTGATCGGCGACAACCATTGTGCGCCCGGAAAAGACTTGAGGGGTCAGATGAGAATGGAAAAGAGCATGGACATTCGGGGCGGCGGCGCGCTCGGCGCACCGGCCACAACCAACGGCTGGGCCGAATCGATCGGCCGCCAGTTCGGCGCGCTCGACGCGAAGCTCTGCGCGGTGCGCGAACAGATGCTGGAACGGTTTGGCATCCTCGACCGGCGTCTCGCCGGCGTCGAGACCCGCACCGACGGGCTGGACCACCGGCTGGACCGCGTCAAGGCCAAGGTCGACCAGATCGACACCCGGCTCGGCAATATCGAGAACAAGGTGGCGCGCATCGAGGCGCGGCTCGACGACACCGCCACCAAGGCCGACCTCCACGCGGCACTGAACGGCCAGACCTGGCGCCTGGTGACTTTCGTCACGGGATTCGGCTCGGCACTGGTGGCCGCAACGTTCTTTCTCGCGCGCAGCGTGCTGTGAGGGGGGCGGGGGGCATCCCGGCGCAGCCATGCTACAATCCGCCCCCAGTAAGCCATAGCGGGCGTCGTATAATGGCCATTACCTTAGCTTCCCAAGCTAAAGACGTGGGTTCGATTCCCATCGCCCGCTCCACCTTCCACTGACAAATCGCCACAAACCGCCTCTGGCACCCGGTCGACCGATGACCGGCAATCGCCCGGCGGTTTTTTGTTGCCATGCTTCCCCAAGATACCCATTCCGACACGCTGCCGGGCGATGACGCCGACGGCGACCCGCAACAGACTCCAGACGCGGCCCACGCCGAGGCCGGCGCCGGCAAGGATGTCGCGCATCCGCGGCGAATCCGCTCGTTCGTGCGGCGCGCGGGTCGTACCTCCACGGGGCAGCAGCGGGCCATTGACGATCTGGGGCCGAAGTTCATCGTGCCCTACCAGCCGCAGCCGCTTGACTGGGCGGCTACCTTCGGCCGCCAGGCGCCGTCGATCCTGGAAATCGGCTTCGGCATGGGCGAGACCACGGCGCATATCGCCGGGGTGCGGCCCGACGACAATTTCCTGGGCTGCGAGGTGCACGAACCCGGTGTTGGCGCGCTGCTGAAGCTGATCGGCGAGCGGTCGCTGGAGAATGTGCGGATCATGAACCACGACGCGGTCGAGGTCATCGCCCACATGCTGACCGAGGAATGCCTCGACGGCGTGCATATCTTCTTCCCCGATCCGTGGCACAAGAAACGGCACAACAAGCGCCGGCTGGTGCAGCCGCCGCTGGTCAAGCTGCTGGCCAGCCGGCTCAAGCCGGGCGGCTATATCCATTGCGCCACCGACTGGGAGGAATACGCCCACCAGATGGTCGAGGTGCTGTCGGGCGAGCCGACGCTGAAGAACACGTCGCAGGCTGACGGCGGTTTTGCCGAGCGTCCCGATTATCGGCCGGTCACCAAGTTCGAGAAACGCGGATTACGGCTCGGTCACGGAGTCTGGGACGTGGTGTTCCGCAAACAATGACAAAGGGGGCCAACCGGCCCCCTTCGTTTATTCCGGGTCAGGGAATCAGGCGTGCCACGCCACCATGCCGGTCCAGGCCGTCACCAGCACGATCAGGCCAAATGCGATGCGGTACCACGCGAACGGCTTGAAATCGTGCGTGGCGACAAATCGCAGCAGCCAGCGCACGCACAGGAACGCCGACAGGAACGCGAAGACGAAGCCGATGCCGAAAATGCCAAAATCGTCGGCGGAAAGCAGCGCGCGGGCCTTGTACAGTTCGTAGACCGTTGCCCCGAAAATCACGGGAATCGCCAGGAAGAACGAAAACTCCGTGGCCACCTGGCGCGACAGGCCAAACAGCATGCCGCCGATAATCGTCGCGCCCGAGCGCGACGTACCCGGCACCAGCGCGAAACACTGGGCAAAACCCACTTTCAGCGCATCGCGCCAGTTCAGGTCGTCGATCGATTCGATGCGCGGCGCGCCAGCCTTGGCGGCTTCGAGCAGCGCATTGCCCTGCGGATGCGACACCATGCCGCGCCGTGCCTCGCGCCATTCGGCCCAGAGGATCACCACGCCACCGACGATAAAGGCCAGGGCGACCGAGATCGGGTTGAACAGATGGGCCTTGATCCATTTGCCGAACACGAATGCCAGCACGATGGCCGGCAGCGTGGCGATGACCACGTTGATGGCAAAACGTTGCTGGAGCGGATCGGAAGCCAGCCCGCCCACTGCCGTGGCGATGCGCTTGCGGAATTCCCAGCAGACGGCGAGGATCGCACCGAACTGGATCACGATCTCGAAAATCTTGCCCTTTTCGTCGTTGAAATCAAGCAACTGGCCCGCGAGAATCAGGTGGCCGGTGCTGGAAATGGGCAGGAATTCAGTCAGACCTTCGACGATCCCGAGAATGACAGCCTTGAGTGCGAGGGCAATATCCATATGGACTCTAAAAAGTAGGCGCGAAAAGGCGAAGCGGAACTCCGCCAGCGATACACCATTGGCGCATCGCCATTATTGTTCGTCTGGAATTACGGCCGGTTGATCTTGACGTTGATACCGTCAGGCAGGACCGTGATTGTACCGGGCTCCACGCTGCTGCCCGCCAGCCGCAGCTGTTCAGGCTTGAATGTATAGAGCGGATAATCCTGCAGCAACTGTTCCGACAGAATGCCGCCCAGCGCGTTGAGCTGCCGGGCGAACTGGCCCGGCAATCCCTGGACGTCGAACTGCCGCACTTCGGGGTCCTGCAGCACGAGCGAATGGCTCGGCGGGTCATAGCGCAGTGCACTGTCCAGCGCGAAGCGTCCGGTCAGCGGCTGGCGGAAGAACAACCGGTTATCCACCGTGGCGTCAAATGTCACCGTCACGCGGTTCCGGGTGGAATCGAGCGCCAGACGCGGATTGGCCAGCTGGATATCGAACAGTTCCATATAGCGCTTGTTGAACGGGAACTTGCGTTCGAGCGCCGATTGGAGCTGGTCCTGGGAAAACGTGTACTCGCTGCGCAATGCGCTGCAACCGGCCAGGCCCAGCCCGGCCGCCGCGGCACTTGCCGCGGCCACGGCCAGCCAGCGCCGGCGCGTCAGAACGATCATGCATCGATCTCCATCAAGGAACAGGGGCCGGCGCGGTGGCGTGCTCGAGCCGGGTCAGCCAGACCAGGGCCGCCTCGCGCGACTCCCCGCACATCTCGGCCGAGGGCCGCAGCCCGCCGCAGAAGCCCGGGCGCTGCGGCTGCCCGAAGACGCCGCAACGCATGTCAGGCAGCAACTGCGCGCAGGGCTCGCCGGCCGCCTTGCCGTGCGGCATGCCGGGCAGGGCGGAAGTAATCGAGGGCGCTATGCAGCACGCGCCACATCCGGGGCGGCAAGTGGAATCAGACTCGCAGGACATCATCAAGGTTCATCGTCGGACGCCGTCAATCACGTCACGCCCGCAAAAAGCAGGCGCCCATTGTGCCTGACCCGGTATGGCCGACCTGAAACAAAGCGCAACACGTGCGTCACAGTTGCGTCACAGGCGCCAGAGAATCAGGACGGCGCAAGTCCGGCGGCTGTGGCGGCTTGACCGCGTGCGGGCTGTCCTCTACATTACTGACCGACCAGTTATTAACGCATTGCGCGCCTGCCTGGCGCCGCACCGTCATCCAGTGACCCCTGCCCTGCCCAAGAACGAATCCGACACCCGGCGCTGGAGCCGGCGCAAGGCCGCGCGTCCGCAGGAACTGGTGGCGGCCGCGCTGGACCTGTTCGTGGAGCGCGGCTACGCGGCCACCCGTCTCGAAGACGTGGCCGCCGCCGCCGGGGTGTCTAAAGGCACGGTCTACCTGTACTTCGCCAACAAGGAAGAGCTGTTCAAGTCAGTGGTCCGCGAGAACATGGTGCCGGCGCTGGCGCGCGGTACCGACCTCGTCGATACCTACGAGGGGACCACGCCGGAACTGCTGCGCGAACTGCTGCTGGGCTGGTGGGGGCTGATTGGCTCCACCCGCGTGGCTGGCCTGACCAAGCTGATCATCGCCGAATCCGGCAATTTTCCCGATATCGCCCAGTTCTACCAGGACGAGGTCATGGGCCCCGGCGACGCCATTTTTGCGCGTGTACTGGCGCGTGGCGTGGCGCGCGGCGAGTTCCGCGACGTGCCGGCCAATCCGTCCACCACGCTGCTCTGCGCGCCCCTCGTGTTCCTGATGCTCTGGCGCCAGTCGTTCAGCCAGGTCAACATGCCGGCGATCGACCCCGATGCATTCATCGACCAGTTGTTGCAAATGCTGCTGTTCGGCCTGACTACCGGCCCTGCACGCGACACCCCGCTGCCTGCGCAGCAGGGTCCCTACGTCTGGGAACGCATCCGCGACGAACTGATGGCCGAACGTGCGGCGCAATCGTCACAAGACGACCCCGAGGACGGCCAGGCATGACAGCCGGAGCGTTTTTTGGCCGGGCGGCGTGCCACCGCGCAACGCCGCTCACGGACTTGGCTGCCGGCGCGGCGCGTCGGAGTAAAATAGCGGGCTTTTGCGCAACTTCCCGGCCGATCGCCGCCCTGGCGGCCAGCCCGGACGGGGCGCGCCCGGCATGGAACGAATGACAGCGCTGGCGGCGAGGCAACACTCGCGCGGCATCGCACCCCCGCAAGTATCTGGAAGGAAAGGCAAGATGGACCTCGAACAAGCCCGATTCAACATGATCGAACAGCAAATCCGCCCATGGGACGTGCTGGACCAGGAAATCCTGGACCTGCTGGCCGTGGTCAAGCGCGAGCAGTTCGTGCCGCAGGCTTACGCCGCGCTCGCCTTCGTGGATATGGAGATTCCGCTGCCCGGCGGCGAGAACATGCTGCCCCCGCGCGTCGAGGCCCGCCTGCTGCAGGACCTGAACGTGCGCAAGCACGAGAACGTGCTGGAAATCGGCGCCGGTTCCGGCTACATGGCCGCCCTGCTGGCCAACCGCGCCCGCCACGTGCTGAGCGTGGAAATCCGCCCCGAACTCGTGGAACTGGCGCGCCAGAACCTGGCCAATGCCGGCGTGACCAATGTCGAGGTTGCCGAAGGCAACGCGGCCGACGGCTGGGCCGTGGCGGCGCCCTATGACGTGATCTGCGTGTCGGCATCGGTGCCCGAGCTGCCCGCTTCGATCCTGTCGCAGGTCAAGGTGGGCGGGCGCATCGTGGCCATCGTCGGCACCGCGCCGGTGATGGAAGCGCGCCTGATCACGCGCGTGTCGGAGACCGACTACAAGGTGGTGAACCTGTTCGAAACGCTGGCCCGCCCGCTGCAGGGCGCCTCCCAGCCGTCGCGCTTCAAGTTCTGATCGGGAAACGGCCATGCAGGTAATTACCGCTCCCGAACTGGCACAGTGGCTGGCCGACGCCGGCCGCGCCAGGCCGGTGCTGCTCGACGTGCGCGAGGATCTCGAGATCCGCACCGCCGCCATGCCCGGCATCACGCATATCCCGATGGGCCAGATTCCGGCCCGCCTGAACGATATCGACGAGGACGCCGAGATCGTGTGCATCTGCCACCACGGCGCGCGCAGCATGCAGGTGGCCGCGTTCCTGGAGCGCCAGGGATACGCGAAGGTCTACAACCTGACCGGCGGCATCCACGCCTGGGCGACCCAGGTCGATCCGTCCGTCCCGCAATACTAGTTGTCCCGGGGTCCGGCCAGCGCCGGACCCGTCGCCAGTCGCCGCTGTCGTATCACTTGTTGCAGTAACCGAACATTGGCCGCGTAACGCGCCGCCGTGCTGGAGATGTCATGAGTCTTGCGCTTTCCGCCGTGCCCGCCGCGGCCAGGAAACCCCTGGTACTGGCGGCTGCCTTGCTGACCTGGCTTCCCATGCCATTTGCCTCGGCGGCGGACCTGTTGCAGGTCTATCACGACGCGCAAGCCAATGACGCCCAGTTCGCCAGCGCCCGCTCGCAACTGCTGGCCACGCGCGAACGGTTGCCGCAGGCTCGGGCCGGGCTGCTGCCGCAGGTTGCCGGCACGGCCGGGGCGCAGCGGACCATGGCGGACTACAGCTCGCCGGTCGACACCAATCGCTACTTCAATGCCAACACCTGGTCGCTGCAACTGACGCAGCCGCTGTTCCGCTGGGACCGCTGGGAAACCTACAAGCAGGGCGAACTGGCCGCGCTGGCGGGTGACGTGACGTTCCAGCAGGCGCAGCTCGACCTGATCACGCGGGCCTCGCAAGCCTACTTCGACGTGCTGGCGGCCCAGGACAACCTGTACCTGGCCGGCGCCCAGAAGAAGGCCATCGGCGAACAGCTGGAACAGGCCAAGCGCAATTTCGAGGTCGGCACGGCGACCATCACCGACGCCAACGACGCCCAGGCACGCTACGACCTGGCTACCTCGACCGAAATCGCCGCCCAGAGCGCGCTCGAAGTGGTGCGCGCCACGCTGCAGCAGATTACCGGCAAGCCGGTGGACGAACTGATGGGCCTGCGTCCCGAGGCCGCCATCCCCGGCCCGATGCCGGCGGACGTGAACGCCTGGGCAGCACAGGCCGAGCAGACGAACCCGCAGGTCGGGCTGGCCGGCTACAACTTCGAGATCGCCCAACGCGAGACCAGCAAGGCGAAGGCCGGCCACCTGCCCTCGGTCGACCTCGTGGCGTCCTATGGCTATACCAACGCCCAGGGCACCGCCACGCAGCTCAGCAACGTGGGCAGCCGCTACAACTCCGGCGTGGTCGGCGTGCAACTGAGCATCCCGCTGTACGCCGGCGGCCAGATCCAGTCACGGGTACGCGAGACCATCGCCCTGGCCGACAAGGCCGGCAGCGACCTCGAATTCGCCCGCCGCACCGCCGCCCAGCAGGCCCGCCAGACCTACTCGGGTGTCTTCAACGGCCTGGCCCAGGTCAAGGCGCTCGAAGCGGCCGAACGCTCGGCCCAGAGCGCGGTGGAATCGAACCAGCTCGGGTATGAAGTGGGCGTGCGCATCAACATCGACGTGCTGAACGCCGAGGCCCAGCTGTTCTCCACGCGCCGGGACCTGGCCAAGGCGCGCTACGACACGATCATGAACGGGATGCGGCTGAAGGCCACGACCGGCGTGCTGTCGGAAGAGGACGTGGTGCGGATCAATACGCTGCTGACGGAACAGGCCGGGGCGATGTACCGGCTGCCGGAGAAGGCGAGGATGGGGGCGGCGCCGGCACGCGGCGCCGGTGGACGGCGAGCCAGCCTGACGCCGCGCAGCTGATCCGCTGTGCGGCATCCATGACGGTCAGGCGCTGCGCGTGACGCCGACTGGCCGCATCGGCTTGAAGGAACCGCGATCGCCCAGGCCATGGGCGCCGCGCGCTTCCCGCGCCGCCATGCCGAGCAACAGGCCCACCGCTCCTGCGTAGAAGACGATATTGGCCTGATGGGCCATGGTCACCTGGGTCAGCCCACAGACCAGCGAGGCCATGACCACCGCCAGCCCTGCCCCGCCGAGGCTCTCTCCGCGCTCATTGCCGGCAGCGCGGCAGACGCGCAATGCGCGCCAGAACAGTACGGCAGGCACCAGGAACAATCCCAGCAGGACCAGCACCCCGGGCAGGCCGGTCGTCGAAGCAGCCTCCACGACATCGTTGTGGGCGTGCTCCAGGACGCAGACCATCGATTCCGTACGCTCCGAGCAGTACGGCGCCGAATGCAGAATGGTCGCAAACTGCCCGACCCCGGCACCCGACCACGGGTGCTGGGCGAAATAGCCCATGCCGATCTCCCACATCTGCAGGCGCGCGCCGACCGACGATTCCGCATTGCCTTGCTCGAACTGCTGCACCTCCGAGACGGCCTTGTCCACACGCTCGGCCACGGGACTTCCGGGCAACAGGTACAGGCCAGCCACCAGGACCGCGATGCCGCCACAGGAGGCCACGAACATGCGTGCGCTGAACGCCCGGTACCGGACAAGCAGCAGCGGGAACAGCGTGACGAGCATCGCCACCATCGCGCCCCGGGTGCCATTCATCATCAGGATCGGCACGGCGCACAGGACATTGAACCAGGCGACCGCATGCGTCCTGGCGTCCTGCCCAGGCCGGGCAAAACCGACCAGCGCCAGGGCAGCCACCATGTTGGCAAACGCAATGGGCTGGATCCACGCCGAGGGACGGTCAACGTGCAGGCCGAAACGCTGATACAGCACGATCAGCAGTGCCAGACACAGACCCCAGGTGATACCGGACCACAGGCGCGAGGCGTTGGGCGCCGCCCGCACGATGGCCCAGCAGGTCAGGATGGCCAGCAGCGCCCGGGAGGGGTTGTCGATGACGTTCCAGGGCGTGTGGTGGTAGAACTTTGACGCGATGCAGACCACGAGGAAGCCGAACACGGCAATCGCCAGCGGCAGCAGCGTGTCGGCATGATGCCGCCATTCGCGCCCCATGCCGCGCCACCCGGCCAGCAGCAGCACCACGACGCCCGCCAGAAACACGCCCGCCCCACGCGGCACGCACAGGACGAGGATGGGAAAGGCAAAGACCAGGAAGTCGGCGACAGTGGACAGCCGGGTGTTGCGGTTCGTCATAGGCAGCGGTAAGGCACACGTCCGCCGCAACCGGTCATGGCGCGGCGAATCCGGAAAATAAGCGGCACCATTCTAAACGATTGACTTGCGGAAAATTGTCACCAACAGGTATCAAAGCCGCTTATCCGCCACGTTTTCGCTCGACAATTTCCAGCACCTGCCATCGGATCGCCGACGCATCGGCCGGCGGATTCGGTACCTGGTACTCCTTGACCCGCAGCTTGTAGGCCACCCCGGGCTCGAAATCGAGTCCTTCGATCGGTCCGTACCAGAACTGCCACGGCTTGTCGGCCGCGTCGCGCCAGCGGTAGCACTGCATCTTGCCGACGCCGGTGCACTCCACGCGCTGGGAATCGATGTAGACGATCTTTTCGGTGCCGCCCGTGCTGCCGGTGGCAGGATCGACCTTGTCGCCGCGCCGGCCCACGCCTTCGCGCTCGACGAACTGGAGCAGTTCGCCATCGGCGGTCTTCCAGACCACCTGGCGGCCGGTGGAACCCGCCGAGGGCTGGGTGCCCACCGTGGTGAACGGCGTCTGCATCGCCTTCAGCAAGGCCGTTTCGGTTTCCATCCGCGCGCCGGGGCAGGCCATGCGGGTGCCCGCCAGCCGGTCGAAGCGGATGCCTGAGTCGGTCTTGCCGTAGCCGCCGGTGAACCGGTTGCAACCGCTCGTGCCGCTGACCGTCCCTTGACCGGAGTCAATGCCGTCACTGAAGTTGAAGACGATGGGCTCGCCGTTGTCGCCGTGCGGCAGCTCGCGCTGCGTTCCGTCCGCGCGGGTCCAGCGCACCAGTTCCCAGCGGCTGGGCCCCGCCGAGCGCGTTTCGTTGAGGCTCGGGCTGGCCGAGGGATTGTTCGGGGGCAGCCCGGTCGAACTGCAGGCGGAGAACACGGTGGCCGCGCCGAGGCTCAGCGCGGCGACCCAGAGACGCGGACGGGAGAATCGGGGCATGGAGGGGCTCCTTTGTCGTGAAGCGTCGGATTAAACTCCAGCGCCGCCGAAATCGAAACGTGACCCGGCAAGCGCACGGAAATCCACTCAACTGGCAGTCTAGCCCCCGGTTTGGCTGGTGTATGTCAGCGCAACACTGGCGCGAGCGCGCCAAGTGTCCTAACCGTCGCTCCGCGATGAAGTCCGGCGAAGGTCAGCGCATTGGCGCGCATCTCGGCCAGGCGAGAGCGGTCCGCAAGTACCTCGGCTGCCGCGCGCATCAGTTCGTCGGCATTGGCTACCCGCAGGCACGCACCAGCGGCGATGGCGTCCTCGGTCGCCTGCGCGAAGTTGAACGTATGGAGTCCCATCAGTACCGGCGTGCCGATTGCGCAGGCTTCGATCAGGTTCTGTCCGCCGAGCGGGATCAGGCTCCCGCCGATATAGGCGATGTCCGAAGCCGCGTAATACATTGCCATCTCGCCCATCGAGTCGCCGAGCAGGATGTCAGCGCTGACTTCTGCCTCCGGGCCGTCCAGATCTAGCGCGCTGCGGCGCTGCACCGAGAAGCCCGAGCGCGTGGCCATGCCCGCTACCTCGTCGAAGCGCTGCGGATGGCGCGGCACCAGCAGCAGCAGCGGCCGCTGCGCGCCCGGCCAGCGCGAGAACGCTTCGAGAATCAGCGGCTCCTCGCCTTCGCGCGTGCTGGCGGCCGCCAGCACCTGCCGGCCGCCAAAGGCGCGCCGCAACGCCTGCCCCCGCGCCATGCCGGCCTCGGGCGCTTGCATGTCGAATTTCAGGTTGCCGGTGACCTGCACCGCCCGCACGCCCAGCGCCCGGTAGCGCTCGGCATCGCCGGCGGTCTGCGCCAGCACCATCGTGAAATCGTTGTAGAGCGAGGCGGCCGCACTGCCGAAGCGCGCCGTGCGCCGGTAGCTGCGCGGCGACAGCCGGGCGTTGACCAGGAACAGCGGCACGCCGGCGCGCCGGGTCACGTGGACGAGATTCGGCCAGACCTCGGTTTCCATGATCAACCCCGCCTCGGGCCGGAAATACGCCAGGAAACGGCGCACCAGCCAGGGCATGTCGTAAGGCAGGTAGCACTGCTGGATGCGGGGGTTGCCGCCGTAGAGCTGCGCGCCAGTCTGGCGGCCGGTGGGCGTCATGTGCGTCAGCAGCAGCCGGTGCCCCGGGTAGGCGGCGAGCAGCGAATCGATCAGTGGCTGGGCGGCCCGCGTTTCGCCCACCGATACCGCGTGCACCCAGAGCCAGGGCCCCTCGCGCGGGATATCGTCGTACCGGCCCAGCCGCTCGCCAATGTTCTGGACGTAGCCGGGCTCCTTGCGCGAACGCCAGACCAGGCGCAGCAGCGCCACGGGCAGGATCAGTAGCCACAGCAGGGTATAAATCAACCGCAACATCAGACAGACACTCCGCGCACCCGCCGCGCAGCGGCGTAGACGTCATCGACCGACGGCACCTGGCCGTCGTCGCCCACGTTGGCGATGCGGTCGGACCAGTACCCCTCGGTCTTCCAGCGCCACGTGGCCGTATAGATCTCGACAGTCGGCCGGCACAGCGCGGCCGCGATATGGACCAGGCCGGTATCCACGCCGATCACCACCTCGGCCCGATTGATCAGGCCAAACCCCTGCATGACCGAGAAGCGCGGCAGGACCCGCGCGCCCGGCATGCCGGCGGCAAGCGCCTCGGCATCGCGCTTTTCCGACTCGCTGCCCCACGGCAGCAGCACGCTCAGACCCTCCGCGTGCAGCCTGCGGCCGAGTTCGTGCCAGTGCGCCACGGGCCAGCGCTTTTTCGCGCCGGCCGTGGCGTGGAAGCAGACCGCATGGCGGGCCGGAAGGTCGGCCCACAGCGGATCGTCGGCGTGCAGGGTCCGGGCAGCCGGGCCGAAGAAGCGCGGCGGCTCGGGCGGGGTGGTGCCTGTCAGCGCCGCGCCAAGCAGGCGCGAGCGCCGTACCGAATGGGTCTGGCGCGGCACCTTGACCGGCGCGGTGTAGAACAGGCGCGCGGCCGGCTCGTAGCCGGACCCTTGCGTGGCATTGCCGAGCCCGACGATCGGCGCGCCACTGGCCCGTGCCGCGCTGCGCGCGACGATGGCCGTCTTCAGCAGGCCCTGGGTCTCCAGGACGGCGTCGTAGGCGTGTTCGCGGATGGCGGCGCGCAGGGCGCCGATTTCGTCCCAGGTTCCGGACTTCCAGAACCCCTTGCGCCAGCGGCGCAGCGCGAACGGAATGACGTGGCGCACCTCGGGCAGCAGCCTGACCAGGTCGACGTAGCCCTCTTCCACCACCCAGTCGATCTCGGCCTCGGGCCAGCGGGCGCGCAGATCGTGGACGAGCGGCATGTTGTGCACCACGTCGCCCAGCGACGACACCTTGACGATCAGGATGCGGGGCCGGGCCGGCAGCGCGAATGACGACGCCGGCGCCACTGGCGCCGGCGTCGTCACTGCTGACCGTCGATCCGCTTCAGAACGGGAGCTTTGCATCCGGCTTTTCTGCAAGAATCACGCGCTTGAATTCGGCTTGGATACGGGCCAGCGCGGCGTCGTTGTCGGCCTCGAAGCGCATCACCACCACGGGCGTGGTGTTGGACGGGCGCGCCAGGCCGAAGCCATCGGGGTACTCCACACGTACACCGTCGATCGTGATCACTTCCTTCGCACCCTCGAACTTCGCGTTGGCGCGGATCTTGTCGAGCAGCGTGAAGGCTTCGCCCTCGGCCACCTTGAGCTGCAGCTCGGGGGTGCAGTTCGAGTTCGGCAGCGCGTTCAGGACGGCGCTCGGGTCGTCGTGCCGCGACACGATCTCCAGCAGGCGCGCGCCCGTGTAGAGACCATCGTCGAAGCCATACCAGCGGTCCTTGAAGAACACGTGGCCGCTCATCTCGCCGGCGATCGGTGCGCCGGTTTCCTTGAGCTTGGCCTTGACCAGCGAGTGGCCGGTCTTCCACATCAGCGGCTCGCCGCCATGCTCCCGAATCCACGGCGCCAGCTTGCCGGTGCACTTGACGTCGTAGATCACCTGCTGGCCGGGGTTGCGCGACAGGATTTCCTCGGCGAACAGCATCAGCTGGCGGTCCGGGAAGATGACCTGGCCGTCCTTGGTCACCACGCCCAGGCGGTCGCCGTCGCCGTCGAAGGCCAGGCCCAGTTCGCAGTCGGTATCACGCAGGCATTGCATCAGATCCTGCAGATTCTCGATGTGGGCGGGGTCCGGATGGTGGTTCGGGAAGTGGCCGTCCACGTCGCAGAACAGTTCGACCACCTCGCAGCCCAGGCCGCGGAACAGGTCGCCAACGAAGGCGCCGGCCACGCCGTTGCCGGCGTCGAGCGCGATCTTCATCGGGCGGGCCAGCTTCACATCGCCAATGATCCGGTCGAGATACTGCTGGCGGATATCCACGAGCTTGTAGCTGCCGCCACCCTTGGCGAAGTTGCCGGCCCCGATGCGCTGGCGCAGTGCCTGGATCTGGTCGCCATAGATGGCCTTGCCGCCCAGCACCATCTTGAAACCGTTGTAGTCGGGCGGATTGTGGCTGCCCGTGACCATGATGCCGGACGTGGCGCGCCGGCCATCGAGCTCGATATTGGTGCCGAAGTACACCATCGGCGTGGCAACCATGCCGAGATCGATCACATCGAGCCCGGCCGCGCGCAGGCCTTCCACGAGGCCGCCCAGCAGGTCGGGGCCGGACAGGCGGCCGTCACGGCCGACCACCACGGTTTTCTCGCCGATTTCGACGGCGGCCGAGCCGAACGACAGGCCGATGTAACGGGCCACTTCCGGGGTCAGCGTCTTGCCGACAATACCGCGGATGTCATAGGCCTTGAAGATCGAGGGTTCAATTTGCATGTGGCTTCCCGAGGACAGAGTTCATCGTGCGAGTCCGTCCGCCGCAAGAAACGTGCAGGGGACGGGGCGCGGGCAGGGCGCCAAAAAGACGTATTGTGCCGGATTGCGCGTGGCGCAGGCGCTATAATCGCCGTCAGCCGCCCGCGGAGGGATTTTCAAGCCCTTTTCGGCTGCCATCGGTCTGGCGGAGCACGTTTGCCCACGCCTTGTCCGAGCCGGCAGGCGGTTGACGAGAAGCCGGGCAGATGTCCGCCGGCTTGCCCTGGATTGATCCGCCTTTGCCCTTGCCCACGTTGCCCCACCGGCCGCGCATCGCCTATCTGATCACCAACTCGGAAATCGGCGGCGCCCAGACCCATGTTGCCCACCTGCTCCGCGCCATGCGCGAGCGGGCGGACGTCATGCTGCTTGCCGGCGGCGACGGGCCGTTGTTTGCACTGGCCGGGGATCTGGGCATCCCGGCGGTACGCCTGGCGCAGATGGATAACGCGCTCTCGCCGCTCCGGGCCGTGCACGCACTGCGCGAGCTGACGGCCGCGCTGCGCGGCGCCGCACCAGACGTCATCCACACCCATAGCGCCAAGGCCAGCGCGCTCGGACGCATCGCCGGCCGCATCCTGAACCTCCCCGTGGTCTATACCGTCCACGGCTTTGCCTTCAAGCCTGCCGCGCCGTGGAAGCGGCGCGCCGTGGGCCGGCTGGTGGAGTGGGCGCTGGCGCCGCTCACCGCCCAGATGATCTGCGTGGCCGGGGCCGAGCGGGCGATGGCGCAGGCCCTGCCCATCCCCGCGAGCCGGATCAGCGTGATTCCCAACGGCATTGCGGACGCCCCGCGGGCGGCCAGTCCCGCCGGGCCGTTGCGGCGAATCGTCACCGTGATGCGCCTGGCCCAGCCCAAGCGGCCCGACATCGTCATTCGCGCGTTTGCGAAGGCGCTGCCCGAGGGCGAACTGGTCATCGCCGGCGACGGGCCGCAGCGCGACAGTCTCACGCAACTGGCCGCGCAACTGGCGCCCGGACGTGTGCGCTTTGCCGGCAACGTCGACGACATTGCGGCCCTGCTGGCGACGGCACAGGCTTTCGTGCTTGCCTCGGACCATGAGGGCCTGCCGATTTCGATCCTCGAAGCCATGCGGGCCGGCTTGCCCATCGTTGCCAGCGACCTGCCCGGCATCCGCGAGCAACTGGAAGACGGACGCAGCGGCGTGCTGGTGCCCGGCAACGATCCCACGGCGTTTGCGGCGAGCATCGACCGGCTGGCTTCCGACGCGCCGCATCGCATCGCCCTGGGCGACGCCGCCCGGGCGCGCTGGCAACAGGCCTACGGCCTGGAGCCCATGATCCAGGCCACCTGGGCCGTCTACCAGCGAGTGCTGGCCGGCAGCCGCCCGCTGGCCGTGCGGGCTTCCGCATCATGAGTACGCTGCACGGCGCATCGATGCGGCGCAATGGGCTGGGCACGGCGGCGCGCTCGGAAACGATCCGGCGCGCCAGCCGGATGATCGGCTGGGCCGCGATCGGGCTGGTCCTGTTCGGCATCAATACTGCGTTATCCGAAATCGCGCACCACGCGGGCCTGGTCACCCACGTCTTCCCCCGCACCCTGCTCTGGTCGATCGTGCCCTACCTGGCCGCCTTCGTGCTGCTGCTGCGCGCGTTGCACCTGCCGGCCATGGAAGGCGCCAGCATCGTCGGCGTGGCCACCACCCTGCCCTTCGCCATGCTGCTGATCGCCTACGCCGGGTTCCATGTCGAGTATTCGCGCGGCGCCGTGCTGGTGGGCTACATCACCACGCTGGCGTGGATCTGGTTCGGCTACCGGCGCTACGTGCAGAAGTACGTGCCGGTGTTCGGCTACATGGAACCTGAAACGCTGCAGCACCTGAACCGCATCATCGAGATGCCCGGCGCCACGCCGCCCGGCGCCACGCGCTTCGAACAGATCAATTCGATCGAGGACGCGCTGCACTGCGACGGCATCCTGGTGGAGCGCGGCATGACCGCCGACCCCGCCCGCACCCGCCTGCTGACCCAGTACAAGATGGGCCACCTGCGCATGTATTCCGTCGAGCGGATCGGCGAGATGCTGACCGGCCGGGTGGGCCTGGACCATATCGACGAGAACTTCTTCGACGACTACGCCAACCACTACCTGTTCGACTATGCCAAGCGGCTGATCGATATCGCAGGCGTGGTCGTGCTTGCGCCGCTGGCGCTGCCCGTGGGGCTCGTCGTGGCGCTGACGGTCAGCCTGGAAACCCCGGGGGGCGCATTGTTCCGCCAGCGCCGCGTGGGCCTGTTCGGCAAGCCGTTCACGATGCTCAAGTTCCGCAGCATGGGCGTGGACAAGCATGCGCCGGCCCAGTTCGCGGCGCGCCAGGACCCGCGCGTCACGCGGGTGGGCCGCGTGATCCGCAAGTACCGGCTCGACGAAATCCCGCAACTGTGGAACGTGCTGGTTGGCGACATGAGCTTTATCGGGCCGCGTCCGGAACAGGTGCCGATGGTCGACGAGTTCACCGAATCGATCGCCTACTACCCGTACCGCCATCTGGTGCGGCCGGGCCTCTCGGGCTGGGCCCAGGTGCAGCAGGGTTACGTGGGTACCCACGCCGAGACGGTGACCAAGCTCAGCTATGACCTGTACTACGTCAAGCACTGCTCGTTTGCGCTGGATCTGCTGATCGCGGTGAAGACGGTGCGGACGTTGTTGACCGGGTATGGGGCGCGATGACCCAGCGCCTCCCCAGAACCGATGGCTCCGGGCCATTGCGAATCCTGCTGCTTGTCACCGGCCTCAGGCTGGGCGGCGCCGAGCAGCAGGTTGCCGCGCTGTCGCGGGCGTTCAGCGCGATGGGGCATGCCGTCGCCGTGGTCAGCCTGACGACGGGACGAGAGGTGACGCTGGCGCCGGCTGCCGAGTATCGGGCCGTCGACATGCGGAAGACGCCCTGGTCGATGCTGCGGTCACTTCTTGAGGTCCGCACGTTCGTGAAGGCGTGGCGTCCTGATGTGATCCATTCGCACATGGTGCATGCAAACCTGTTCGCCCGGATGCTGACCCGCATCGTTGCCGCGCCCCCGCTGGTCTGCACGGCGCACAGCATGCGCGAGGGTGGCCGGCTGCGCATGGCGCTCTACCGCATCACCGACAGCTGGTGCGCCCTGACCACGCATGTGAGTGCGGCCGGGCGCCAGCAGATGATCGATGTCGGCGCGGCGCGGCCATCACGGCTCGCGGTGGTCGCCAACGGTATCGATACGGCGGCGTTCCATCCCGACGCCGCAAGGCGCCATGCCACGCGCGCCGCGCTCCCTCTCTCTCCGGATGCCCGGTTGCTGCTGAATGTGGGACGGCTGGTCGAAGAGAAGGATCAGGCGACGTTGATCGAAGCATTCGCCCGTGTCCGCCAGCAAGGTTTCGACGTCCGGCTGGCAATCGCCGGGGACGGTCCCCGTCGCCAGTCGCTGGAACAGAAAATTCACTCGCTGGGCCTGGACGATGCTGCCTGGCTGCTGGGCCGACGCGCTGACGTTGCAGAACTGATGACTGCGGCGGATGTCTTTGTGCTGTCGTCGCGTATCGAGGGGATGCCGCTGGTGGTGGGCGAGGCCATGGCATGCGGCACCAGCGTGGTGTCCACCGACGCGCCCGGTGTGAAGGAACTGTGCGGCAGCCTTGCCCGCATCGTGCCGACCGGCGACGCGCAGGCACTGGCCGAGGCAATCTGCGCCGCGCTCCGGGAAGACCCGCACGAGGCCGGGCAGGCCGCTGCGCGCCGGGAGCGCGTCGTATCCCAATTCGGCTTGCAGGCGACGGCCGCCCGCTGGATCGACATTTACCATCAACTGATTCAGGCTCCCCGTCTGATGCACCGGGGGAGCACCTGATGCGGCGCCGCGTTGCCACAAACCTGTTGTGGATGCTGATCGAGCGCGGGCTCCAGGTGGCTACCGGCATCGGTGTGGTGGCGATGCTGGCGCGGGCGCTGGGCCCCGAGGGTTTCGCCCATTTCCAGTACGCGCAGGCGATCGTGCTCATCGCAGCGTCGCTGGCGCTGATCTGCGGCGGGGAAGTCGTGGTGCCCCGGCTCGTGGTGACGCCCACTGCTGCAGGACAGCACCGGCTGATGATGCATGCGCTCGTGCTGCGCATCGGGGGCGCGGCACTCGGCTATCTGCTGATGTGCACGTTCCTGCTGGTCACGCGGCCGCCACCCGAGACCTGGATTGCCGCGCTGTTGCTTGGCATATCGATCCTCCTGCGCGAACCGGCAGGCGTCGTCGTGGCGTGGATGCAGGCCCATACCAACAACCGGCCGGGCACGATCTTCAGCCTTGTGGCCCTGATCGCGAAGGCAGGTCTGGTCGCCAGCCTGTTCCTGGCGGGGACCCACAATGTTCCGCTGTTTGCCGCCACGTTCGCCGTCGAGCCGATCGTGCTGGCCAGCCTGCTGTTCATCTACTATCTGTCGCGCACCCCCGGCGGCCGTCGCGTGCAACTCGAGCCGGCACTGTGCCGCCAGTTGGTCTCGGCTGGCACGCTGTTCTGGATCGGCTTCATCCTGATGATGGGCGCGCGCCGTGCGGACCAGCTGATCCTTCAGCCGTCGGTGCCGCTGACGGAATTCAGTGCCTACGCGGCCAGCATGCAGATCCTCGACAACTTCACGATTGTCGCCACCATCCTGGCCGGGGGCATTGCTCCCATGTACATCTACAGCAAGAATGCACTGTCCGTGGCGCGCCAGAACGTTGCCTACACGGCGCTGGGACTGGGGCTGATCGGATTGGTGGGCGCCGTGATGATCGCCTCCAGCGCCGAATGGATCATCCACCTGCTGTACGGCAGCGAATTCTCATCAGCCAGCAGGCTGCTGCAGGTAGCCGCGCTGGCATCCATCCCCGTGTTCGCGGATGTGGGGCTGAGCCTGCTGGCTGTCTATCTGCGCCGCCCGAAGTGGATAGCCATGAAATGGGGCCTGGTGCTGTCCGTCACCATCGTGTTCGACCTGATCGCCGTTCCCCGCTACGGCGCGATGGGCGCCATCGCCGGCTATGCGGTATCCAACGCGATGGCGGTCTGCTTCGGGCTCGTGCTGTGGTGGCGCACAGGCCGGTCGGTACAAATGGCCACGGCATGAGCGGCACGCCCCGGATATGCTTTCTGACGGGCACGCTCAATGCCTATGCCGGCGCCGAGCGCATGACCGCCGTCATGGCGAACGCACTGGCGGAGCGTGGCTTTCCGACGTTCGTGCTCAGCCTCTGGGATCGGCACAGCTGCTTTCCCCTGGTGGATGGCGTCAGCCACCATGCACTGTTCGCTCGGCGCCCCTCGTTCAAGCGGGCATACCCGGCCACCGTGGCGGGTATCCGCAGGTTCCTCAAGGCCCATCGGATCGACATCCTGGTCGAGGTCGATACGATGCTGGCCCTGTTCACGCTGCCGGCATCGGTGGGCCTGCCTGTCCGCAAGATTGCCTGGGAGCACTGTTTCTTCGACCAGGACCTCGGCAGGCCCATGCGCCGCGTGGCACGCCGTCTGGCGGCGCGATTCCACGACGACATCGTGGTACTGACAGACCGCGATCACGCGCGGTGGGAAGAGGCGCTCCAGCCTCGCGCCAACGTGCTCACTGTGCCGAACCCCCTGCCCTTCGCGTTTCCGCCCGACGCGGCGACCCGCAAGGCCAAGGTCGTGCTGGCCGTCGGACGGCTGACCCATGCCAAGGGTTTCGACATCCTGCTGCGGGCCTGGGCGATGGTCGCCGAACGCGCGCCGGACTGGCGCCTGATCATCGCCGGCGAGGGCGAATCGCGTCCTGAACTGGAGCGCCTGCGGGCCCAGCTTGGGCTTGCAGAATCCGTCGAACTGCCCGGCGCACGCGAGGATGTGTCGAGCCTGTACCAGGGGGCGTCGGTCTTCTGCCTGAGTTCCCGATATGAAGGATTCGGGCTGGTGTTGCTCGAAGCCATGTCGCACGGGTTACCTGTCGTGTCGACCGACTGCGAAGCCGGACCGCGCGCGCTGTTGAGCGACCGCGAAGCCCTGCTTGTGCCCACGGAGAATCCCGAAGCACTCGCCAGTGCCATCACGGCACTGATGGACAACACCGCGGTCGCCAACGACATGGCCCTCGCAGGGCGACAGAAAGCCCGCGATTTCGAGTTGGGCCGCATCGTCGACCAGTGGCAGCAACTGCTCTGTCAGCATTGAGCCAGGCCGGTCCGAGGGTTTTCCACGGCTGAAGCGGCGCTTGCAACGGATCGACAACAAACCCTAGAATCCACCAGTCAGTGCTTTACCCCAGCAGAAGTTCCTATCGACCTTTGCCCCCGAGGAGAAAGATAGTGCTTGCGGAAGCTGAAAAGCCGATTGCGTTCCAATGCAATATTTGTGGCGCGGACAACACCGTCCCCCTTGGACAGTTGAGCCGCGAAGAGCCGAGCTGCGGCTGCGGTTCCACGGTCAGAATGCGCTCCATCATTCAGGTACTGACGTCCGAGCTGTTTGGCGAAAGCATGGCGATAGCGGATATCGCACCGCCTCGTCCGGACATCGTGGGTATCGGCATGAGCTGCTGGGACGGCTATGCGATACCGCTGGCGCATCGTATCGCCTTCAAGAACACCTACTACCACCAGGAACCGAGGCTCGACATTACGGATATCGAGCCGGAGCAGGAAGAGACGCTCGATTTCATCGTTTCCACCGATGTCTACGAGCACGTTGCGCCCCCGGTATCGATTGCTTTCGATAATGCACGTCGCCTGCTGAAACCGGACGGTGTCTTCGTCTTCACCGTACCGTACTTCAGTCCCGGCAAGAAACGCGTGAAGACGATCGAGCACTTTCCCGATCTGCACGACTACGAACTACAGAACCTGGGCAGCCGCTTCCGCATGAAAAACGTCACGCGCTCCGGTGACGTGCAGCTATTCGACGATCTCGTGTTCCATGGCGGGCCGGGCACGACACTCGAAATGCGCGTGTTCTCGGAGTGGTCGATGCTCAAGGAACTGCGCCGTGCCGGCTTCGACGACCTGACCATCTATAGTCAGCCGGATTGGAAGTACGGGGTCTACTGGCCTCTGCAACACTCGCTGCCCGTGGCGGCGCGCGTGTCGCAGAACAAGCGCTTCTGGCAAATGGGCGCGACGATCAGGCATCGCTGACGCATCGGCACAAGGCGCCGGCTCAGTCAGTTTTCGTCGCGCTCGTGCCGTTTGCGGACGATATAGGACGGGCGGCGCTTCGACTCCATGTAGATCCGGCCGACATACTCGCCGAGCACGCCGATCCCGATCAGCTGCACGCTGCCGAGAAACAGCACGGCCACCAGCAGTGACGCGTAGCCGGGTACGTCGACGCCATGCACGATCGTGCGGAACACGATGTATGCGCCGTACAGCAAGGTCAGCATGGCCCCTGCCAGGCCGACATAGGTCCACAGCTTGAGCGGCGCGGTACTGAAGCTGGTAATGCCTTCCAGCGCCAGGTTCCACAGCTTCCAGCCCGAGAATTTCGTGTCACCGACCGCACGCTGATGGCGGGTGTAGTCAACGACCGACGTCCGAAAACCAATCCAGGCGAAAAGTCCCTTCATGAAACGCTGCTGTTCGGGAAGGGCTTTCAGCGCATCGACGGCCACGCGGTCCATCAGGCGGAAATCCCCGACGTTCTCGGGGATCTTGATGGTCGAAAGGTGGTTGTGCGAGCGGTAGAAAAATTCCGCCGACTTCCGCTTGATGAACGAATCCGAGGTGCGGTCGGCGCGGCGCGCCAGCACGACCTCGCTGCCGCGCTGCCACTCCGCGATCAGTTCGGGAATCAGCATCGGCGGATCCTGCAGATCGGCATCGATGGGAATGACGGCGTCCCCGCGCGCGGCGTCGATACCGGCGGTCAACGCCGCTTCCTTGCCGAAGTTCCGGGACAATTCGATGGTGCGAAACCGCTTGTCGCGTTCTACCAGGCCAATCAGACGCTGCAGCGTGTCATCCCGGCTGCCGTCATCGACGCAGACAACTTCGAAATCGCAATCGGGGACGCGATCGAAGACGGGGGTAATCGCCGCGTAGAACGCGTCGGCTCCCTGTCCTTCGTTATAAAACGGTACAACGATCGAAACCAGGCGGTTGGGGGGCGTCATGGAATTCTTGGTCGAACGTGATTGGGGGCGAAAAAACGTCAACGAATACGGTCTTCAACCTTTAACGCAAGGCAACTCCTCCGCGCGAACTGCAGCAATCAATTCTCCGGTATTTCCGGCGACCAACAGGAACATCGTGTGCGGGCCGACCCACGGGCCCGTCTGTTTTTCGCCCGAGGGCGTCGCCCCGGCATGCCACAGCACCGGGTTGCCATCTTCGCCAAGCAGCCAGAGCTGGGTCCAGGGCGCTACGGCAGGATCCACCTGCCAGCGCGCCGTCAGCGCGAACGGCGCAGCCGATCCACAGATGCGTGCCGGCGACGCAGCTTCCAGCGCCAGACGCGCCCCATCTGCCTGCGGACGATCCAGCGAGGCGGCAATGAGCAGGTCACCCGGAACGCGGCCGAGATGCGGCGTCAGGCGCGAACTCAGCGCCCATGCGGCCGTAACGGCCAGGAAACCGCACAGCGCCAACGCGGTAATTGTAGAGCGTCGTCGTGTCATTTTTGCATCCAGGCACGCAGCCATTCCGGCCAGAGGTATTGACGGGCATAGTCGCGCGTCTGGGCAAGCGTCGGGGGGACCCTGGAGCCCGCCTCCGGGCTGAGCTGCCACGCCGTCATTCCGCTCAGGGTCAGCACCGGCCTGGCGTCCAGCGCGTCGAGCGCAGCCGCCAACGAGGGCCGCTCGGTCGCTCCGGTCACGACATAGCCGATACCCAGATCGCGCAGCAGGCGTTGCCAGACTTCGCCCTCGGGGTCCGCGTCCGCCTCGTGCGCCGCCGCCATGATGGTGTGGTCATACCAGATAGGTGTCAGCGCGAGACCGGCGAACGGCGCGCCATACGGACGGCCATTCTCCGCCAGCAGCACCCCGCCACCGTTGCCCACGGCACGCACGTAGTTCGCGATCACTTTTTCGGGCGCGAATGCGGCATCGACCTCGGCGCCGGTCCGCTGCAGCATGGCGACATCCCAGATCAGGTCATCGCCCCTGAGCCGGTAGAAGGAGTTTGGATAGAAACACAGGTTCAGGACCACCAGCGCGGCCAGCACGGCCGCAATGATGCGGTGCCGTCCCATGGCGTAGTAGAAGCCCGCCACGGTCAGCGGAATGGCGACCGTCAGCATCGGAAAGATGTAGCGGAGATACTGGATGTTGTAGAACGTTCCAAGAAACGCGATCAGCGCCACCAGCATCGGCGCGCGGCTCCGCGGCGCGATCAGCGCCAGCAAGACGCCGCCCAGCAAGGCGAGCATCAGGAAGCCGGCGGCGCCTTCGTACGCTTCCATGTAACGCGCGGTCGAGAACGTCAGGTGCCAGGGCAGCATCCACTGCATGCCGCCGTGCCAATGGGAATCGCTGAATCGCTCCACGCCGAAGTACGGCGAACGGAAGATATCGTTGAAGACCGGCAGTACCGGATTGCCGGTGATCACCCCGGCGTAGAAGTAGCTTGACCCGGTGATCACGAAGATCAGCGGCAGCAACTTGCCGATGGCGAGGAGTTCTCTGCCGATGCGGCGGCCGGCAAGGGCCCAGACTGCCAATGGCGCGACGATCATGATCTGTGTCGCCTTGATCGCCAGCAAGCCGCTGCAGACCAGGACCAGTGGCATCAGCGAGCGGACATTGCCCTTCACCTTGACGTGCAGGGCCGTGGCGATCGCTGCCGCAGTAATGGCGGTCAGCGCGGCCTCGACCTGCATGCCGCCCAGCAATGGCATGACCAGAGGCTGGCTGGCGAACGCGGCGGCAACCAGCCATCGCAGCGCCACGGGCAGGCCCAGGCTGCGCGCGATGTCCCACAGGAAGTACGCGGCCAGCCCGTACCACAGGGCGTTGAACGCGCTTCGCGCTTCTTCCCTGGCCAGGACGGCGACGACGGCCTGCATCACGTCCGTGGCCCAGGGCGTCATGGCCCAGACCTGCGATGCCGCGTCGAGCCGGTAATACCTGAGTTCGAGCAGTTGGTACGTGATGGCCAGATGGCCGGCGAGATCGTCGAACTGGACGGTCGGCAGCCACAGGGCCATCGACCCCAGCAGGAAGACGACGGCGAAAAACAGCGACCAGAGCGGCGAGCGCCGCGTTGCCCCGCGCCATGCCGTCACAGACCGTGTGACAGCCTGCCGGATCACCGGGAAACGGATGATCCAGAT
This sequence comes from Cupriavidus agavae, assembly GCF_004217045.1. Lineage (GTDB taxonomy): Bacteria > Pseudomonadota > Gammaproteobacteria > Burkholderiales > Burkholderiaceae > Cupriavidus > Cupriavidus agavae. The sequence goes on along the minus strand of NZ_SGXM01000001.1, from coordinate 366,456 downwards.
GGCGCCCATGACCAAGGCGTAGACCAGGCGATCGTGAATCGGGTAGGGCAGCAGCCATCCGAAGAACCCGGCCAGGATCAGCATGCCGATCAGCAACGCCAGCGCCCAGCGGCGGTTGCCGGCTTCCGGCACGTAGAGGGTGCCAACCCCGAGTGCTGCCCCGGCAAAGAAGATCGTGGCAATGACCGGCGCCGTCCCGGCATGCCGCCACAGCAATATGGCACCGATGGCCAGCACGATGGAGCTGGCGCGGATGCGGAAGATCCAGGCCAGCGGCACGGTGACGCCGATGGCCATGACTGCCAGCCAGGCGAGTTCCTGCATCCGCGCGTCGGGCACGGAATCCCAGATGGATGTCTGGAAGAAGCCCAGGCCAACCAGGAGACAACCCGCGAGCATCAGCAGCCCCGCAAGCCACCAGTTCGATTTGAGAAATACCATGGAACAGACAGTTCAGTAAGGGCGGCCAAGGCGGAGAATGCCGCCCGCCCGGGCCCCGTTAAACAGATACGGAATCGAGGAAATGTCGCAATTCGCTTTCGAAAGCCGGCCAGGTGAGCCATCCCCTGCTCTCGTAGAGAAGGGCGCCGCCGTGCGGTCGCTGTTCCAGCCGCGCCATGTTCGTGCGCTGGAGGCAATAGTTACCGCCGATGAGCAGCTTGGGAGCAACGAAAGGAAGCAGGCCGACCCAGGTTTTCCATTGCGACGGATACGACAGACATAACCGCAGGTAGTGAAATCTTGCCCGCCACGGAATCGGGAGTCTGATCCGCTCGCCATTCTCCGCCAGCGGGCTGAGCACACGGAAGAACGGCTTCGGCACCGCGTTCGCGTTGTACAGCGAGAACTGGAATACGTCCGGGATACCCTGCTTGCGCGCCAGCAGCACCGCCAGGGCGTGGGTGGCATCGTGATCGGGATGACCACCCTCCCATGCGGGCACGTAGATGGCATCGAAGGGGCCGTGCGCGTCGCAGAACGACTGGCATGCCAGCCATGCCGCTTTCAGGTGCCTGTGCAATCCTCCGTCAGGAAAGCGCGCGAGCGCGCCAATGAAATGGAGATCGTCGGCGCAGACTCCGAGCCGCGCCAGCACTTGCCGGCTTTCCGTCATGCGACGCGACACCATCGCAGGGTCCGAGCCGCCATCGGTCAGATAGACGATCGCCACGCGGCGGCCCGTTCCAACGATCCGTCGGATCGATTCGAAGCAGCCGAACTCGTCATCGGGATGTGCCAGCAGGAACAACGTTGCCGGCTCGCTGCGCGGGCTAGTAGGCATCGAAATCGAGAAAGCTCAAGGCTATCTGGTCCGCCGGCAGGGTTTTCTGCTTCTGATCAAGCGAGAGGTAGATCAGGTTCAGCGGCGACGGGCGGAGTGCCTTCGGCACGTCGATTGCCAGGCCCCGTCGACGGCTCGCTTCGGGAAGCAGGCCGATGAACAGCCTGGGGAGAATCGGCACGGATGCGCAGGGCAATGCCGTCACGGGACCGTCAGGGCTGAATTCTCCCGCCACGACGACACCCGGCTTGTCGGTGCTGGCAAAAGCGGTCAACACTCCATCCCGGTTGCTGGCGAAACGAATGGCATTCTGCGGATTCCGGGCTCGCCAGGCCAGATGTGCCTCGGTCCACTGCCTCCGAAAAGCCGCCGTGCGGCAGACGGCGGGCCAGTCGACCTTCGCCACGTGTCCGAGCGATATCTTTGCGTCCAGCGGGCGCACCAGTTGGAATCCGAGCTTCCGGATGAACCCCGGGGTGCTGTTGGCGTTGGCCACGCCATACACGAAATTGAACCCGAGTTCGGCGCCCCGCTCGTAAGTCCGGCGCGCCAGTTCGGTGAACAGCCCCTTGCCCTGGAAATCCGGATGCGTCGCCGTATTCAGCGACAAAAGGCCCCGCTGCCTGACTCCCTGGATAAAGACGTCTGCCGGAACGGTCACGTAGTGCGCCGCGAGCCGGCCCTCAGCGTAGGCATCGAAGCCAACTACCTTTCCGGACGGATTCTCACTATAAAGCCACTTCAGATACGTCTCATTCAGATGGCCGGCATCGGGAAAGCTCGCACGAAAGAGCTCCGCGTACTCCCGCAAAGCATCACCATCCGAACGCGTTGGAACAAAGTCAAACATCGTCAGACTCCCGCTTGCGTTTTCGCCGTGCGCGCAGGCCGGCGGGGAAGTAACGGTGAATGGGACGCCTTGGCACACTCGCAATGTCATACCCCACGAATGCCAGCAGCAGTTGCAGACCCGCCAGGAACGACAGCGCTGCGACCATCACCGTACCCACGGGCGTGGCTGTTTCGTGGACCGAAGACAAATACCAGTGGTAGCCCCCGAACAAGACGCCGAAGATCATCACGGTCGTGCCCACCAGCAGTTCGATGCTGGCCAGCGAAACGTCGCGAAGGAAGTAATTGTAGAAAATGCGCTTGCCGAAGTTCCGCACATGCTTGCGCAAGAACTCGCCGAGAATCCGGGAAATCTTGAGATTGCTGACTTCGTCGCCGTACACCGCATCCATTGGCACGTCGACGACCACCGCGCGGTAGGTGCCAAGGCGGAACAGCACGTCGGTTTCGAAGAAATAGCGCTCGCTGATGCGATCAAAGGGCAGGCGGCGCGCCACATCGGCGTGAATGGCGGTATAGCCGTTGGTGGGATCGAAGACATCCCAGTAGCCGGTCGACAGTTTGGCGAGCAACGACAGTACGGCATTGCCAAAAATGCGTACCGGCGGCATGCGGCCGATCTTGGTCAGGTCGTAGAAGCGATTGCCCTTCGTATAGTCGGCATCGCCCGCGAGGATGGGCATGATGAAATCGGGCAGAAGCTCGGGGTCCATCTGTCCATCGCCATCGACCTTGACGATGACCGTCGCGCCATCGTCGATGGCGGCGCGATAACCGGTCATTACGGCACCGCCCACGCCCTTGTTCTGCGCGTGCCGGAGAACGACCACCCGCGGATCGGTGCAGTTCTGCTCGACAAAATCACCGCTGCCATTCGGACAGGCATCGTCCACCGCATAGATGCGCCACACATAGTCAGGCATCTTCCCGATAACGGACAAGATATGGTCGGTAACCTTGTAGCTGGGAATGACAACCGCTACCCGGCGCCCTTGCAGCGGCGCTTCGGTATAACCGTCCTCCATGGCCTGGACATCGTTTTCGAGATTATTCAAGACAGGGCCTCAGCGATAAATCCAGTATTTCGAGATAACAAAGCCGCAGAGAGCCAGAACCGCATCGGCAAGCGGCTTGATTATCCAGGCAAACTGCAGGCCTTTGGCGTGGTCCGCCAATGCTATGGCGATGGTACTCAGTACCGTCATCGCCGCCCAGGAACACAGGAAGCGGGCAAGGTGGCGCCAGCGCAGGCCGTCGGCAAGCGCCGACGAAAAGGTAGCCTTGCCATTGAGCCAGAATCCGAGCATCGCACCGATAATGCGGCCTGCCACATTGGCGGGCACGGCGGGCAAGCCCAACGCCGACAGCAATACGAAACAGGCCCAGTCCACGCCCAGTTGGAGCGCGCCAACTATGCCGTAGGACGCGCCTTGCCTGAGCATACTCATGCGCTACTCCAGATATCACACACCGCGCGGCCGGCGGTAACGGTGGCCCGCCACTTGCCTCGATGTTCCAAAAAACTCGGGCAAGAATTGTATCAGGCCCGACGTGGCGGAAAACAATGCTGCGTCAATTGCCTATCGCCGGCGCGACAGCATCCGGCGCGCGCGGCGCACGAAGCGCGGCGCCGATTGCATGATGGCAAGATGCGCCGCCGCGACCATGAGGAATCCCAGGAACATCAGGTACTCAGGCACGCCGCTTTTCCATGCAATCACGCCAATCGCGCCAAATCCCGCATTGATCAGCAGGATGGCCCAGACGACGATCGCCGGAGGCAGGTCCAGGCGGACCAGAATATGGTGCAGGTGCGTCCGGTCCGCCGAGAGCGGGTTGCGGCCCGCCATCGCCCGCCGGACCGTCACGGCCAGCAGGTCGATCAGCAGCACGCCCAGCAGCCAGAGCATCACCACCGGTGGCACATGGCGGCCATAGTTGTAGGCCGGCTGCGACAGTTCGACCGTGAACCAGACGATTGCAAAACCGAGCATCAGGCTTCCCGCGTCCCCCAGGAACACCCGGTTCCTGCCCCGCAGCGGATTCGGGAGGTTGAACACGAGAAAACCTACCAGGGCGCCGACGAAGATGACGCAATAGCGCTGCGCCGTGGTATTGCCGACATCGCCCGAGAGGTAGGTCAGCCAGCCGAATACCGTCAACGCCAGGCCGCCGGCCAGGCCGTCGAGCCCGTCCATCATGTTCGTGGCGTTGACCACCGTGACCACTGCGAACAGCGTCAGCGGAATGCCCCAGTTGGTCAGCTCGATTTCCCGCTTCCCCAGCACGTCGCCCAGGGAGCTGAGGAAGACCCCGCCCCAGGACGTCATCAGGATGGCTGCGAACAGCTGCGCGCACAGCTTGGCCAGCGGCGACATGCCGCGCATGTCGTCTACCACGCCCACGACGGCCAGCATCGTCACCCCCGCCAGCAGCGCCACGTGGTAGTCGGCCACCCGCACGAACGCGAACGAACCGGCCCAGACCGCGAACGTGATGGCAATGCCGCCAACCAGCGGCACCGCGCCGCTATGCCGCTTGCGGCCACCAGGCCGATCGAGCAACTCTCCCCGGAACGCCAGCGGGCGCAGCATCCGGACTGCGACAGCGGTGAACAGGGCCACAATCACCGGGACCCAGAAGAAATCGAACATGAAATGGCCTGTCTATCCGACAGCGTTAAGTTTGTATCGCCAATAGGCCGACGAGGTCAGCAGTTTCAACAGGCTGCTGACGTGCCAGCGGAAATGGCGGCCATCCAGCGTCGTACGGCGCCGGGCATCGTGAATCACGCTGGCCGCCTGATCCCAGGTGACGGCTTTCCCGGCCAGATGCACACGCAGGCAGATATCGACGTCCTCGCAATACAGGTGGAAACGCTCGTCGAAGCCCCCCACCCGCTCGAACGTTGCCCGATCGAACACCAGGCACATGCCGGCCAGCCATGCCACTGTCTGTACGGGAACAGAAGCATCGTAGTCGGGGTGGCGCCTGCCCAGCACCGCCCGGGAAAACAACCTGGGCACGGATGGCACATGGCGCGCGCTGTCCTCGATCGTGCCGCCTGGCGCGAGCACACACGGGCCTGCCACACCGGGCGCAGCCTTGACGCGCTCGACCAGGGCCAGCAGCGACCGATTGTCGGGAAGACGAAGATCCGGATTCAGCACCGCAAAGTACGGCGCCCGGCTGACCGCGAATGCCGCATTGTGATTGGCGCCAAACCCCTGCGGCTGGCCATTGCGGATCAGCCGATAAGGAATGCCGGAATCACGGACGATCTCTTCGAGGTTCTCCGGAATGTTTTCGGTCAGCACCAGTTCCAGCGGAATCTCGCGGCCGAGCCGGGCGATGTCCTCCAGCAGCGGCGGCAGCAAGGCACGATGTCCGTGGCTGACGACCGAGATCGACAGCAGGGGCGTTTCCGTCACGACCCGCCTCCTGACCGCATCATGGCGGCCACCGGACTATCGCTGAAACGGTGCGTCCAGCCCTCGTTCTCGCGGAAGTGCATCGGCGCATGCGCGCCGTCCTGGAACGTCAGCGCCAATTGCGCCGCAGCGCGCTGTTCGTCCGCGGTATCGGCCAGGAATACCCCGGCCTCGCCTGCCCGATATCGCATCTCGCCGAAGCGGGTCGAAATCACCGGCAGGCCCATCGCGCGATACTCGTAGTACTTGATGGGATCGACGGATTCCGTCAACTGGTTCCGCTTGAACGGGATCAGCCCGACATCGAATTCCGCCACCGCCCGCATGGCGGCATCGTGCGCGCAAGGCGGCAGCATCTCCACGTTGGCGGGCAGGTCATGCGGCACCGCAACCGCCATCGGTCCGACCAGCCGCACCAGGGCATCGGGACGGGCGCGCGCCAGATCCCTGACCGCGTCCCAGTCGAACCAGCCCCCGATGGTGCCGACATAGCCAAGCACCGGGCGTTGGTCGCGCGAGCGCGAGGGCTCGCGGGGCGCAGGCAGCACCGCGGGATCGCAGGCATTGCGCACGAGCGCCACGTCCGCCCGGATCGACCTCCAGTATTCCTGCAGGCATGTGGAGGAAGCCATCAGCGCCTCCACCCGGCTGCCCACGGCGCGCTCGCGCTGCGACATCACGTACCGCGAGATGCCACTGTAGAACGCGGCGAAATGGTCCATGGAGTCATAGACCGATCCCTTGAACCAGCGCGTGGAGAGCAGCGACAGCGCCAGCAGCGACGGCTTGCCGATGACCAGCAAGGTCGGCGCCTTGCCAGCGAAGGACCCGATGGCCGCCAGGTTCTGCTGCCAGAGCAGGCGATTGGCCCATCCTGCCACCGGCAATGGCTCGACCGGAAGCGCCTTCGGGCGGATCAGCTGCATCCATGCCGGCGGGAGGCCCTGCTGCGTGCCGTGGTCATTTTTCTGCTTCAGCCGGCGGACATCACTGAGCTTCGGCAGTCGGGTGGGATAAGGATCGACCCAGATAACCTTGTCGCCGCCCATGGCACGGAACCACTCCACGAACTTGTGGGGCCGCTGGGAAAACGAGAACCACGGGACCGGCGACAGGTAAACCAGCTGGGTCATACAAAATGCCTGCGCAGCACGTCGACGATGCGCTCCGAAGCATGGCCGTCGCCGTAGGGCGACACCCCCCGCGCCATCTCGCGGTATGCCGCCTCATCGTCGAGCAGGCGCTGCGCCTCGGCGACGATCCGATCGAAATCCGGACCCACCAGCTTCACCACGCCCGCATCCACGGCCTCTGGACGCTCGGTTTCACGACGCAGGACCAGCACCGGCTTGCCCAGCGCCGGCGCCTCTTCCTGGACCCCGCCGGAATCGCTCAGGATCAGGTAGGCACGCTTCATCGCGGCAACGAACGGCAGGTAATCCAGCGGTTCGGTCAGCGTCACGCGCGGCATCCCGCCCAGCATGCGATGGGCCGTATCGCGGACATTGGGATTCGGATGCACCGGATAGAGAACCTCGATGTCCTCGTTGGTCTCGACCAGATGCCGGATGGCACGGCAGACCTCTTCAAACGGCGCGCCAAAATTCTCGCGGCGATGCGAAGTGACCAGAACGAGACGCTTTCCGTCGCCAACGGCGGGCATCATGTGGTCACAACGCTGCACCACATCCAGCAGCGCGTCGATCACCGTATTGCCGGTCTGGACGATTTCCTCGTCGCGCACGCCTTCTCGCAGCAGGTTGTCCCGCGACGACGCGGTCGGCGCAAAGTGCCACGCCGCGATACGGCCGGCGATGACGCGGTTCATCTCCTCGGGGAACGGGTTCTGCATGTCCCACGTACGAAGGCCCGCTTCCACGTGGCCGAACGGAATGCGGCGGTAGAAGCAGGCCAGCGCCACCGTCATGACGGTCGTGGTGTCGCCTTGCGCGATCACGGCGTCCGGGCGCTCCGCCTCCAGCACGGCGTCGACTTCCACCAGCAGGCGGGACGTCAGTTCCACCAGCGACTGGTTCGGACGCATGATGTTCAAGTCGATATCCGGCTGGATGCCGAACAGCCCGAGCACCTGGTCGAGCATATGGCGGTGCTGGGCTGTCGCCAGAACGCGACAGTCGACCCATGGCTCGCGCTTCAGCGCGTTGATCAGCGGGGCCATCTTGATCGCTTCGGGCCTCGTGCCCACGACGCAAATAATCTTCTTGCTCATCTATGGAATTGCCTTTGCCTGATTTCTACTGCTCAATAGCCCATGAATCTGAAGTCCAGGGATAGCCGTCCCTTGCCGGCAGGTACACACACTGCCCGGAAAGCCTGGTTTGCCCGGTAAAGCGGCACGGCTTTGCCGTTGACCGACGCCTTCCACCACGGGTGGTATGCATCCGACAGGACAAACCAAGCCGGTCTATCCGCCACATAATCGACCTGGACCCGATTATTTTGATAATCCACGAGAGTGTAACTTAGGTTGCCGACGCATCCCTGTAGTTCGGCCCTCCGCTGGGCCGTCAGCGTCCCGTCGTCGGTAATTTCCACAAAGTTCTCGGGATGGAAGTTCTCGGCGGCACGGTCAGGCTGCACGATCTCGGAACGCCTGGGGTTCGTGACCCGCGGCAACGGCTTCGTGACCTCCCATATTCTGGTCTCCTCGAACGTTGCCACCGGACCCGATACCGCGGCCCGGTAGTTGGCATCCTGCGGCGCGAGGTCCCCGCTGGTCACGATGTATTTCACCCCAAGCGAGCGGAACCGAGCCGAACCATAGGCGTCGGCCTGCCCCGGCAGACGGGGCTGGCTCAGCGATTCGGGCGCCCCGTAGAAATTCTTGTACGAAGCGAGAACCATGGGGTTGTAGCCGAGCGACGCGTGCAGGCGCTCGGCGCTCGGCACGTTCCGCCACATCTTCAACGCTTCGATCTGTTCCACGCGGTAGGGGAAACGGTCGCCATCGGCCAGCCGCGGTCTCAGCCATTCGGCCACCTGATTCTTGCCCGGCGCCGGGAAGAAGGACGCCACGAAATCCGTCCCGACCGAATTGAACGACTTCGATGCACCGGAGAAGCCCAGGTCCAATGCCACGACAGCGACCATCGCCAGCGCCAGGAAGCGGGTCCGCCGGAATATCGCCAGGGCGACCAGGTAGGCACCGATGGCAAGGCCGAACCGCAACATCAGCTTGGCGTACGAGAACTCCCCGCCATAGACGAACCATCCGCCCGCCGCGGCCAGCGCCGCCACCCCCAAACCTGCCCCGATGGCCCACCGGGCATGCCGCGACAGAAACTGCCGCGCGGCATCGAGCCACCGGTCATCGGCGCATAACAGCAGCAGCGCCAGCAAGGCGTTGACGAGGAACATCGCGTCGTTGGGACGGCGGAACAGCTTCACCCCGGGCAGGAATTCATAGAACAGCCGGTAGACACGCGCCTCGGGGCCAAGCGCATAGAGCACGAAAAAGACCAGCATGACGGCGAGTACGCGCTTCTCGTACCGTTGCGCCTGGCTTGCCGGCCGCCCGCAGAGTACGCCGATCACCAGTGCCAGCGGCAGCAGGCCGATATAGAAATAGTTCGACGTCAGCTCGCCAACCCACGGATTTCCGTTGTTCGAGCCCGAGAATCCTGCAATCAGGTAGGTCAGAAACGTCTGAACCGCCGCCCCGCCCGGGTTGGCCATCAGGTAGTCGTAGGAAATCTCGGGCCGGTTCGAGATACCCAGCGCCACCTTCACCGAATACAGGAACGGGAATGCGATGACGAGAGCGATGACCGCTGCCACGCCCAGCGCGACCAGCCTGCCAGGAGCACGTAGCCGTGGCAGGTGCGCCACGGTATAGCCCACCAGGAAGAGTCCGGAAAGATAAGTCACCTGCGTGCCGTGCAGCAGCATCAGGCCACCGAAGATCCCGGCACCGACCCCGGCACCGACACCAGCACCGACGGAGCCGCTTCTCAGGATGCGCCCGAGGAAGAGGTAGCAATATGGCAGGAAGGCGTAGCCGACGATCATCGGCGTATGCTGAAGCCGACTGATCGCCACGCCTCCGAACATGTAGACAAGCGCCGCAATGATGGCGATGACAGCCGGGGTAGACCGGTCACGGCCGCACAGGATCACGCCAATGCCGCCCACCAGCACGTGCAGCAGCACTGCCAGGGTGAAGCCATACAGATAGTGGGGCGCCAACGCCATCATGATGAGATTCATGAATGGCGAAAATGCCATGCCTTGCGGATCGGCGATGTTGGCGAAGCCGGCAAACAGGTACGGATTCCACAGCGGCAGTTCGCCGGCAAGATACGCGCGCACGTTGAACAGCATCTGCGGATAGAACTCGTCCATGGCATCGAAAGGAATCACGATGCGTCCGGAGAGCCACCTCCAGCAGATCAGCGCCCAGAGGATGGCCACCACCCCCAGGACTGCCGCCAACTGTTTCCGATCGGAGCGATACCCTGCCCCCGACTGCATGGTCAGACCAAACCTGGCCAGCACGCGCATTTTTCCCCCTCTGTCGAAAGGGCGCGCCCCGCCGTCATCGCACCGGGGCGTACACCCAAAGTTTCGCAGCCGTGAAATTCCAGCCCAGACAGACCGCCGTAGCCAGCATTTGCGCCAGCCACTTGTTCAGGCCGAGCCAGTCCGCCAACAACAGCATGAGGCCCGTATTGAGGCACCAGCCGATCAGCGCCATGGCGTAGAAACGAGGCAAGGCCGAGACGTGCGACCGGTTGCTGCCGAAGGTAAAGAAGTAGTTGAGGACGTAGTTGATCAGCGCGCCAACCACGTAGCCCATGCCGGAAGCCACCGACGGCCGCAGTCCGTAGACACCGGCCCCGGCCCAGAGCACCAGATACTGGGCACCGGTTGCAGAAGCACCGACGACGAGAAAACGCGCAAACGTCGCCATCCCGGATCGATGCCGTGTCTGCGCCCTGTCAGTCACGGTAGCGGTGCGGCGACCATGGTCCCCATTTCGCTTCGTAGATGGCCCGGTTCTTCTCCATCAACGCGTTACGCCGCTCGGTACCGAGCTTGCTGAACGATGCCGAAAGGTGATGATGGACAAAGACATCCTCCGCGCATACGCAGCGGTTACCGTTCTGCTCGACCCTGCGGCAGTAGTCGTCATCCTCGAAGAAGCCCAGTCCGAACGCCTCGTCGAGCCCGCCCACGGCTTCATAGACCGGGCGCGGGATCATCACGCAGAAGAAGGCCGCCGTACGAATGTCGAACGACATGCCCAGATGCGCCACCGTGTACTTGCGCGCCACCGCCGGCATGTCGTCGGTGGAGGGATAGTCGATCTGGATCTTCGCTTCGTTGCCGATATTGTTGGTCACCGGACCGATCAATCCGATCGAAGGGTCCGCGCGCAGGTGCCGGATGAACCCGCTGGCCCAGCCCGGCGACACCACGGTGTCGTTGTTCAGGATGACCAGGTACTCACCGGAGGCCATGGCCAGGCCCTGGTTGTTGCCAGCGGCAAAGCCCTTGTTGTCGGTGTTGAGCAGCAGCTTCACATCGTCACGGCCGGCGGCGAACGAGCGCAGGTACTCGGGGCTGCCATCGGTCGATGCATTGTCGACGATGACAATCTCGTACCGCACATCCTGCGTGCAGCGATCGATACTGGCCAGGCACTTGCGGGTCAGCTCCAGATTGTTGTACGTGAGCACCACGATGCTGACGAGAGGCTGCTCGACCTTGGCCAGCGATTCCTCCAGCTCCAGCGCACGGTGCCGCCACGTCTGGTCCGAGGCAAAGGCGATGCGGCGGTCCACCAGTTCCTGGGCATCAGGCGCCGTGAGTGCCTGACGGCACTGTTCGACGAAATCGTCGCCGTTGGTGGCAGTACGCACCAGTTCCCCGAACTGCCGCATCTCGGGCAGATCGACGGAGACCACAGGCTTGCCCGAGCACAGGTACTCGTACACCTTGACGGGGTTGGTCGCCAGCGTCAGATCGATGACCCGGAACGGCAGCAGGCAGACATCGAAGGCGTACAGGTAGTACGGCAGCTTCGTGTAAGGCACCTCGCCCAGGAACTCCACGTTGCCGACATCGGCAAGCTTGCCCCGTGCATCGCAGGTATCCGCGCCGATGAGCAGGACCAGCGCCTCCGGAAAGGCCAGCGCGACCTTGCGGACGAGTTCCACATCGAACCACTCCGCAATGGCCCCGTAGTAGCCGATGATCTGGCGCCCGTTCCGGTCCTTGTATTGCTCCGCCGGCCGCGTGTTGAAATGCGTGAAGTCGCAGGCGTTGCGGATCGTGAAGATATTGCGGCTCTTGCCGTGGCATGCGTCACGCAGCCAGTCCGACGTGACGACCAGCACATCGCTCTGGCTGATCAGCCCTTTCTCGGCTTCCAGGATGTCCGGCGCAACATTGCCGAAGCCTTCGTGATGGTCCATGCAGTCGTAGACCATCCGGCTGCGCGGGATGCTGCGGGCGCTATCGAGCCAGAACGGATGCTGGACCAGCGTGATGTAGCGCTCGGCATCGGCCCAGCGCACGAACGCGCTGACGCCCGACTGGATCTGCTTGCGGATGTCTTCCGGCGGCAACTGGTTGTAGATCGGCTGCGCGCCGCGCGCATGGAAACATACCTGGTAGACCAGCGACTGCCCGGCGATCGGCTCGATGGTGAAGCCCGGCGTGGGCTCATCCACCAGTTGCGCACTGACGTAGAAGACCCGATGGCCGCGCGCCGCGAAACCCAACGCGAGCTGCTGGGGCCGCTGGAAACGGAAGTGCCAGTCGATCACGCCCCAGAAGATGACGTCCTCGCCCGCGCCGGGCGCCACGGGCGGCGGCACGGGGACTTCCTGGTTGTACGGCCGGTCGGCGCTCACGAGCGGCGCGCCGATCTTGCGGCGGAGTGCCGTCTTCACGCCCGATGCACCGTCCCGGCGGTACATGTCGACCAGCTTGCGCGCCGTGTTGACCACCCCGCCCTGCCGTGCGACGAATCGCCGGGCCCGGCCCATGGCGCGGCGCGACTTCACGATCGGGCTCCAGAAATAACGGAGCGGCTTGGTCACGCGCCAGGACAGCGATGCGTAGATCATCGCAATGTCCTTGTCGCGCTGTTCCAGCAGCGTGACCGCGTTGCGGCGCAGCTCGTCGGTTTTCGACAGCTCGCGCTGCGTCGCGGCCCATTCGGCATCCAGCTGGATCCGGGCCTGGCGCAGTGCATCGCGCTCGGCCAGGACATTCTTCAGCCGCGACGTGACGGCGTCCAGCCGGGCGGCGACCGCCTCGGCATCCGAGCGCAGCTCGCGCTGGAGGCCGACGTCGCCGTCATGCTGGCGGTGCACCGTGGCGCAGGTCAGCACGCTTTCGGCGAGGGTAAGCTTGTGGCGTGCCACGGCCTCTGGACGCCCATAGACGAGCAGCATCTGCTCGCCGGGCCAGTAGCAGGGCTGATGATCGCTCACGTCCATGAGTTCGGCGTGCGCCAGCACCATGCCGTCGGGCAACTGCAGCGGGGTGTTGGAAAACTCGAACGTGAACTCGTGCTCCGAAATCCGCTCGTACTCGCGGTAAGGTACGAGCATGACCAGCCACTGGCCGATGCGCGGCGTCAGCTTCTGCAGCACCCCGAACGGATTGTCGAAGTGCTCCAGCGTGTTGGACGTGAACACGACGTCGAACTTGTCGTCGGACGCCGCGTGATCGGCCAGGTAATCGGCCGTGCGGAACTCCACGCCCGGATAGTGCGCGGCGGCCTTGCGGATGGCCGCATCGGAGAAATCGACCCCCACCACTTTCGCTGGCGTCAGTGCCTCGGCCAGGACCCGCGTGCCGTCGCCTTCGGCGCAGCCCCAATCGCAGACCGTCAGGTTTTCCTCGCGGATCGCGCGCTTGAGCCACACGGGCATATGCCTGACAGCAAGCTCGCAGAAGAAAGTCGTTTGCTCGCGTCCAGACGCTTCGGCCCAATCGCTCTCGAAGCGATTGTCCCAATAACTCTTGCTGTTGATTTCAGAGTCCATCACAGGGTGGCAACTATTTGCGAATTGATGGATATGGCCTGCTTCACGTGCGGTACGAACATGCCATGCACGGTTCCAGGCCAGATCGACGAAAAATACAAGCTGCCTTCGATATATTCCAGATACCGGACCGTCGCACTGGCTTTGTCTTCCAGTGCAACCGCGAGCATGTAGCTACCTGGGGCAAGGTGGTTGTTCAGCCGGAATTCCGCCAGAACTTCACCGTCCATGCCAGGTTCGAAACGGAATCCGTTGTCCCACGTGGTGGCGACGATCAGATCCGAGCCAGCGAGGTTCTTGATGGACCACGCGATGCTGACGGAGGTCACGTCGACATCGGATGGCAGGCTGCAGCGGATGCGGACCGTGAAATCCTCGCCGCCCTGGACCACGGACATCGCCTCGCCCGCTCCATCGACAAGAGTGGTTTCCAGGATACTTCCCTGGGCTTCGCCCCAATGTGCGATGGCCTGCTTGTGACGCGGCGGCGCAGCCTTGTTCCCGCCCGCCGGCCCGGCCTCGGGTTCCTCGTCATCGAACAGGAACTTCATGTAGGCCGCGGTGACGCTCAGTACGTCGCCCTCCAGGCGCTTCTCGCCCTTGTCCAGCCAGATCGCACGGTCGCATAGCGTGCGAACCGCCCCGACGTCATGGCTGACGAACAGAATCGTCGCGCCGTCGGCCTTCAGCGCCTTGATGCGATCCAGGCATTTCGACTGGAACCGCGCGTCGCCCACGGCCAGCGCCTCATCGACGACGAGCAGTTGCGGATGCACATGGACGGCCACAGAAAACGCCAGGCGCACGAACATCCCGCTGGAATAGGTCTTGACGGGCTGGTCGATGAAATCGCCGATCTCCGCGAACGCCTCGATCTGGGGAAACACGGCGTCGATCTCGGCCCGTGACAGGCCCAGGATCGCCGCATTCAGGTAGACGTTCTCCCGTCCGCTGAACTCCACATTGAACCCCGCCCCCAGTTCGAGCAACGCGGCAATGCGCCCTTCCACGTTGACAGCGCCGTTCGTCTCGGCCAGCGTTCCGCAGATGATCTGCAGCAGTGTCGACTTGCCGGAGCCGTTGCGCCCGAGAAACCCGATGCACTCGCCCTTGCGAATCTCGAAGGAAATATCCCGCAGGGCCCAATGCTCGCGGTAGAGCCGGGGCGCCGGGCCGCCGCCCAGACGGGCCAGCCGGCCCCGCACGGCCTGCATCAGACGATCGCGCGGCTTGTCATAGATGCGGAAGCATTTCCCCAGGCCCTCCGCGCGGATCACAACGTCAGAGCACATCGGCAAAGCCTCGTCGCAAGCGCTGGAACATGGTAAAGCCCACCCAGGCCGCCACCACCGCGCAGCAGGTGTAGACAGCCAGGCCGCGCCAATCGGGGAACTGTCCCATGATCATGACGGCCCGCAACTGTTCCATCGGAAAAGTGAGTGGATTGAACTGCATCACGCTCTGCAGCGCAGCCGGCAACGCCGATACCGGATAAAACATCGGGGACAGGAACATGGCCACCGTCACCGCAACGCCGGTGACTTGCGCCAGATCCCGCAGATACACGCCCAGCGCCGCCAATGCCCACGTCGCGCCTACCACGAAGCATGCGAAGGGAAGCAGCACCAGCGGAAAGAACAGCATGGTCAGGGTGGGCATATTGCCCAGGAAAATGCTGAACAGGATCAGCACGGCCAGCCCGATCAGTGCGTGGAACATGGCCGCGAACAGCGTTACCCAGGGCAGCAGTTCCAACGGAAACACCACGCGTTTGACAAAATTGGCATTGCCCACGATCAGGCCGGGCGCACGCGTCACGCATTCCGAAAAAAGGCCGTAGACGATCATGCCGGCAAACGCCATCAGCGCGAAGCTCGTCGTGGAACCGAAACCGCTGCCCCAGCGGGACTTGAATACGTGTCCGAAGACAAAGGTGTACACCGACAGCATCAGCACCGGGTGGAACAGGGACCAGAGCAGTCCCATGACCGATCCCCGGTACCGGCCCACCACTTCGCGCCGCGTGAGCTGGTAGACCAGCCCGCGATGGCGAAGCAGGGCGCCGAAGGGCCCTCCGAAATCCGACAGTACCGCCATCCCCGTTCTGCTCACAGCTGGTCCCGCCACTGGGCGAGCGACATCCCCACCTGGTCCTTGGCAGAAAGAACCGGCTCACCGCTGATGGGCCATTCGATGGCGATTTCCGGATCGTTCCAGGCCAGGCTGCGCTCGTGTTCCGGATACCAGTAGTCGGTGGTCTTGTAGAGAACCTCCGCGTGCGCCGACGTCACGACAAAGCCGTGCGCGAAGCCTGCTGGCACCCACAACTGGCGCTTGTTCTCCGCGGAAAGCGCCACGCCCACCCATTTGCCGAAATTCGGCGAGCCCTTGCGGATATCGACGGCGACGTCAAAAATCTCGCCGGCCACCACGCGCACCAGCTTGCCCTGCGGATGCTCGACCTGGAAATGCAGGCCGCGCAGGACATTACCCACCGAACGCGAATGATTATCCTGGACGAAGTGGCCATCCACGCCGGTGGCCTCCTGAAAACCCTTGGCCTGGAAACTCTCGAAGAAGAATCCGCGATCGTCCCCGAACACCTTGGGTTCGAGAATCATCACCTCGGGCAGCGCGGTTGGAATTGCCTTCACTTGATTGCTCCCGAGATAATCTGCTGCAAGTATTTGCCGTAGCCGTTTTTCAACAAGGGCTGGGCCAGCGCTTCAACCTGTTCGGCGCTGATCCACTTGCTGCGGTAGGCAATTTCTTCCGGACACGCGACCATCAGGCCCTGCCGGTTCTGCAGGGTAGCAATGAACGTTGCCGCTTCCAGCAGTGAATCATGCGTGCCCGTGTCGAGCCACGCATAACCGCGCCCCATGATTTCCACCTCGAGCTGCGCCTGCTCCAGATAATGCTTGTTGACATCGGTGATTTCCAGCTCGCCGCGCGCGGAGGGCTTTATCTCAGCTGCAATGTCGCATACCTGGTTGTCGTAGAAATACAGGCCGGTAACCGCATAATTCGAGCGCGGTTGCGCAGGCTTTTCCTCGAGCGACAGCGCACGAAAATCGGCATCGAATTCCACGACGCCATAGCGCTCGGGATCGTGCACATGGTAGGCGAATACCGTTGCGCCCTCGTCCTTGTCAGACGCCCGGTGCAGCTGGGCCACGAGGTCGTGCCCGTGGAAGATGTTGTCGCCCAGGATCAGCGTGGAGGGGTCGTTGCCCACGAAATCGCGGCCAATGACGAATGCCTGCGCCAGGCCGTCCGGCGACGGCTGCACGGCATACTGCAGATTCACACCCCAGTTGCTGCCGTCGCCGAGCATCTCGGCGAAGCGCGGTGTATCTTCCGGAGTGGAAATAATAAGGATGTCACGAATCCCTGCCAGCATGAGCGTGGACAAGGGATAGTAGATCATTGGCTTGTCGTACACCGGAAGCAGCTGTTTCGATACCGATCGGGTAATCGGATACAGCCGCGTCCCGGAGCCCCCGGCCAGGATAATGCCTTTACGCATGGGCGATGTCAGGAAATGATCTGGTCGAGCAGGTGGTGAACCCCCTCTCGCCAGTCCGGAAGATGGATGTCGAACGTTTCGCGCAGCTTGCGCGTGTCCAACCGCGAATTGGAAGGCCGGGGCGCCGGCAGCGGATAGGCCGTGGCAGGAATGGCCTCGATGGCAGCCGGGTCGACCTTCAGGTTGACGCCCTTGCTGGCGGCGTAGCGCAGGACTTCCGTTGCATAGCCATGCCACGAGGTCTCGCCGGAAGCCGCAAGGTGATAGACCCCGACGGGAAACGCCGCACGGTTGCCATGCAGCCAGGCGCGGCTCACGATCTGCGCGGTCACATCCGCGATCAATGCCGCCGTCGTCGGCGCGCCAAACTGGTCTGCGATGACTCGCAGGCTATCGCGCTCGCGACCGAGTTTGAGCATGGTCTTGGCGAAATTGCCGCCATGCGCGCCCGCTACCCAGCAGGTACGGAGCACGATGGCCTGGGCGCCGGCAGCAGCAATTGCCTCCTCGCCCGCCAGCTTGCTCTGGCCGTAGACCGAGAGCGGGCCCACCGCATCGGCTTCCGTGTAAGGCGCGCTCCCTTCGCCGGCGAAAACGTAATCCGTCGAATAATGGACGAGCAGGCTTTCCGTTTCTCGCGCCACTTCGGCCATGACGCCCGGCGCCGTACCATTGATGGCGAACGCCAGGTCCCGCTCGGTTTCCGCCTTGTCGACGGCCGTGTAGGCGCCGGCGTTGACGATTACCGCCGGACGCACGCTGCGAAGCACTTCGCGTACCGCGTCCGGATTCGACAGATCACATTGCGTCCGATCCAGCGCCACCACGCGTCCGAGTGGCGCCAGGCTGCGGCGCAATTCGAAACCAACCTGGCCGTTGCTTCCTGTTACAAGGATTGTGGGGAGGGTCGACGCCTTAGGCTGCATATTGCTTCGCCACCCAGTTCCGATAATCCCCCGAGATCACGTCCTGCACCCACGCCTGGTTGTCGAGGTACCACTGCACGGTCTTGCGCAGGCCGGTCTCGAAGGTTTCCGCCGGCTTCCAGCCAAGTTCGCGCTCGAGCTTGCGGGCGTCGATGGCGTACCGCCGATCATGGCCCGGGCGGTCCTTCACGAACGTGATCTGGTCACGGTAGGAACCGGCTGTCTTCGGGCTCAGTTCGTCGAGCAGGTCGCAAAGCGTGTGCACGACGTCGAGATTCGACTTCTCGTTCCAGCCGCCCACGTTGTACGTCTCGCCGAGCCGGCCCTTTGCCAGCACCTCGCGGATCGCGCTGCAGTGATCGCGCACGTAGAGCCAGTCGCGGACATTCTGGCCGTCGCCGTACACCGGCAGCGGCTTGCCGGCTAGGGCATTGGTGATCATCAGCGGGATCAGCTTCTCGGGGAAGTGATACGGGCCGTAGTTGTTCGAGCAGTTCGTCGTGACGACGGGCAGCCCGTACGTGTGGTGGTAGGCGCGCACCAGGTGGTCGGACGCGGCCTTCGAGGCCGAATACGGGCTGTTGGGCGCGTAGGCGGTGGTTTCCGAAAACTGCGGGTCCGACGGTCCGAGCGAGCCGAAGACCTCGTCCGTGGAGACGTGCAGGAACCGGAAGTTGGCCTTCGCTTCGGCGTCCAGGCCGTTCCAGTAGGCGCGCACGGCCTCGAGCAGCGTGAAAGTGCCGACGATATTGGTCTGGATGAAGTCGCCCGGTCCATGGATGGAGCGGTCTACGTGGCTCTCGGCGGCAAAATGCACCACGGCGCGCGGCGTGTGTTCGGCCAGCAGACGGTCCAGGGCGGCGCGGTCGCAGATGTCGGTCTGGGAAAACAGGTGCCGGCTATCGCCGTCGAGCGAGGCGAGCGTCTTCAGATTGCCGGCATAAGTCAGCTTGTCTACGTTGACAACGCTGTCTGCGCCCGGCTGGGACAGCCAGTCGAGGACGAAATTCGCCCCGATGAACCCAGCCCCGCCTGTGACAAGAATGTGCGACAAATCTTTGCTCCCTGCTTATCGATATGTTTCGACTTCCCGACAATAGTCGGGTGTCCGCCTGTTCCAGTGGGGAATAGCGGCCCTTTTTCAGTCCTCTTGGAAGTGGCGCTATTCTATCTGACGCCGCACCCCATCCTTGGTGTAAAACCTAACTTTTTGTAGCGCCTTGTAACGGATTGCCAAATCAATTATGTGCGCATGAGAATGCATGGGTGGCACATTTCCGCTCTGCGGCACTATTTTCGGCAACTTATCAATGGCTGGTAATCCGTCCCACTCCACGAACCTCTTTGCCATCGGTGATCTTCAGGGTTGCGCACCCTCGCTCATCGATCTTCAGGCTCGACTTCCCTCTGATGCCGCCCTCCGCTTCGTCGGCGATCTGGTCAACCGCGGCCCGGCCTCGCTGGAGACGCTGCGCACCGTCAGGAACCTGGGCGAAGGCGCCCGCACCGTCCTTGGCAACCACGACATCCACCTGCTGGCCGTCGCCGCTGGCGTGCGGAAGAAGGGCAAGTCGGACACGCTCGACGACATCCTCGCCGCCTCGGATTGTGAAGACTTACTCACATGGCTACGCCATCAGCCACTGGCGATTCGGGAAGATGACTTCCTGATCGTCCATGCCGGGGTGCTGCCGCAATGGTCGCCGGAACAGGTGGTCGATCTGGCGCAGGAGGTCGAGGCCGAACTGCAGGGTTCGAACTGGCAGGGGTTCCTGGCCGATGTCTTTGGCAACAAGGCCACCCGCTGGCGTGACGATCTGCGCGGCATCGAACGGCATCGTGTGATCGTCAACGCACTCACCCGCTTGCGCTACTGCTCTGCGGATGGCGAGATGGACCTGAAAACCAAGGAAGGTCTCGGCGATGCGCCGGCCGGGGTCATGCCCTGGTTCGACGTTCCGGGTCGACGCACTGCCGGTGTCACCATGGTTTGCGGCCACTGGTCGACGCTCGGCCTCGTCATGCGGCCGGACCTGATGGCGCTCGATACCGGCTGTGTCTGGGGCGGCCAGCTCACCGCTGCCCGCCTGGCCCGCGAACCGGCCGCGCGCACGGTGATCCAGGTCGATTGCCCGCAGTATTGTGATCCACTAGCCTGACCCGGCGCACCCCCGCGCGAGCGGGATTGCGGAAATGTCAGGACATGGCCGCCGTGGGCAGCCCGTCGTCGAGGGGCGACCGGGCGAACGTCGCGGCAGCCTCGCGGGCCGCCTCCGGCGCGCCGGCAGAGAGGTGAACCACCACTTCGCGCGCCGCCTCCGCCAGTTCCCGCCGGCTGGCCGACTGCGGCATCAGTTGGGGGCCCAACGTCAGCCGGACCCTGATCGGCGGGGATTTCAGGATGGCGTCGAGGCATTCCACCAGCGAGATATCGCCGATATAGGCTGGCGCCAGCGTTGGCTTGCCCGTTGCCGCGTCCACATAGCTCAGGCCCACCGGCTGCACCGGCAGGCCGCCCGAGACCGGTGCCTGCATCAGGTTGGCATGGAACGGCAACACCTGGCTGCCGTCGGTGGTCGTGCCCTCGGGGAACACGCAGACCAGGTCGCCCTGCTGCATCACCTCGGTAATGTGGTGGAGCACGCGGTGGGCATCGCGCTTGCGGCCCCGCTCGATGAAGATCGTGCCAGTCTTGTCGCACAGCCAGCCCACCACGGGCCAGCTACGGATTTCCGATTTGGCGACGAAGCGCACCGGTTGCCAGCTGTGGATCACGTAGATGTCGAGCCACGAGATATGGTTCGACACCAGCATGGCGCCGCGCGGCGCGGCTCCGCCCGGCGGCAGCCCTTGCACGTCCACGGTAATGCCGCAGATCGCCAGCAGCCTGCGCGACCAGGCGCGGATCAGCCGCTCGCGGAGGTGAGCGCTCGCCCACGGGAAGACCGTGGCGCAGACCAACATCCCGCGCAACAGGTGGAAACCGAGCCGCAGCTTGCGTAACCAGATCATCGTCACCCCGCTAGCCGTTGCGGCGCTCAGCGCTGCTCGTACACGACCTGGCCGCCCACCAGCGTCGCGCGCACGCGGCCT
Organism: Cupriavidus agavae; assembly: GCF_004217045.1. Lineage (GTDB taxonomy): Bacteria > Pseudomonadota > Gammaproteobacteria > Burkholderiales > Burkholderiaceae > Cupriavidus > Cupriavidus agavae. Next base: position 345,322 of record NZ_SGXM01000001.1, on the reverse strand, counting down.
TGCATCTCGTAGCCGAGCCACGGCGAGTTCTTGCCCTGGCTCTTCAGCACGTTGCGTTCCACCTTCCAGACGTGTTTCGGGTCGAACACGCAGATATCGGCGGCACTGCCGGCGGCCAGCGAGCCGGCCTGCAGGCTGGCCACGCGGGCCGGCTCGCTGGTGATGCGGGCCAGCGCCTTGACCAGCGGCACGTTGTGCTCGGCGGCCCAGCGCAGCGTCAGCGGCAGCAGCAGCTCCAGGCCGGTGGCGCCGGGCGTGGCCTCGGCGAACGGCAGCAGCTTCTCGTCGTCGTCCACCGGAGTGTGGTCCGAACACAACGCGTCAATGGTTCCGTCCGCCAGCGCGGCCACGATGGCGTCGCGGTCGCGGCCGCTGCGCAGCGGCGGCGTGAAGCGCATCTGGCTGTTGAAGAAGCCGATGTCCATGTCGGTCAGCGACACGTGGTGGATGTTCACGTCGCACGTCACCGGCAGCCCTTCCTTGCGCGCCTGGCGCACCAGTTCGAGGCCGGCGGCCGACGACAGGCGGCACAGGTGCACGCGCGCGCCGGTGCTGCGCATCAGTTCGAAGATCGTATGCAGGCGCACCGTCTCGGAAATCACCGACACGCCCGACAGCCCAAGCCGCGACGCCACCGCGCCGCTGGCCGCCACGCCGCCGCCCAGGAACGGATCTTCCGGGCGCAGCCAGAGCGTGAAGCCGAAGGTCTGCGCGTACTGCATGGCCCGCTGCAGCACCTTGGTGTCCTTGATCGGCTCCTCGGCCTGGCTGAAGCCAACGCAGCCAGCCTCGGTCAACTGACCCATCTCGGTCAGCGTGGTGCCCTTCAGGCCCACGGTCAGCGCGCCCAGCGGGTGCACGTGCGTCTGGTTCAGCTTGCGGGCGCGGTACTTGAGCATCTCGACCAGGCCCGGCTCGTCGAGCACGGGGTCGGTGTCGGGCGGGCAGATCAGGCTCGTGACACCACCCGCCGAGGCCGCGGCCACTTCCGATTCCAGCGTCGCCTTGTGTTCGAAGCCCGGCTCGCGCAGCCGCGCCGAGAGGTCCACCAGCCCCGGGCACACGATCATGCCGCGTGCGTCGATGGTCTTGTTCGCGTTGAAATCTGCGGGCGCGCGGCCCACGCCCACCACCTTGCCGGCGGCGATGAACAGATCTTGTTCGGCGTCGAGGTTCGCGGCCGGATCGATCAGGCGGCCACCCTGGATGTGAATCTTCATGTCTGGTTCTTTTTTCGTTGCCCGCCTTGGGAGGCGCTATCAAAAGGAAGCGAAGCGGTTCTGGCTAGGCGCGCGACCGCAGACAGTACAAGTGGTACGGCAAGGTCGCGCAACGACGCCAGAATCATTTTGATAGTGCCTCCTAGTCGTTGTTGCCGGCCACGATGCCCATGACGGCCATGCGTACCGCGATGCCGAACGTCACCTGGTTCAGGATCACCGATTGCGGGCCATCAGCCACCGCCGAATCGATCTCGACGCCGCGGTTCATCGGGCCCGGGTGCATCACGATGGCGTCGGGCCTGGCCAGCGCCATGCGCTCGGGCGTCAGGCCGTATGCCTTGAAGTATTCCTGCGCCGACGGCAGCAGCGCACCGCTCATCCGCTCGTTCTGCAGGCGCAGCATGATCACCACGTCCACGCCCCGGAGGCCCTCTTCCATGTTGTGGAAGACGCGCACGCCCATCTGTTCGAGCCCCGAGGGCAGCAGCGTGCGGGGGCCGATGGCACGCACTTCGGGCACGCCGAGCGTGGTCAGCGCGTGGATATCGGAGCGGGCCACCCGCGAGTGCAGGATGTCGCCGACGATTGCCACCGTCAGGTTTGTGAAATCCTTCTTGAAGTGCCGGATCGTATACATATCCAGCAGGCCCTGCGTCGGGTGCGCGTGGCGGCCGTCGCCAGCATTGATCACGTGCACATGCGGCGCCACGTGTTCGGCGATCAGGTACGGCGCGCCCGAGCTGGCGTGGCGCACCACGAACATGTCGGCCGACATGGCCGACAGGTTGTTGATCGTGTCGAGCAGCGATTCGCCCTTGCTGGTGGACGACGCGTTGATGTTCAGGTTCAGCACGTCGGCCGACAGCCGCTTGGCGGCGATCTCGAACGTGGTGCGGGTGCGCGTCGAGTTCTCGAAGAACAGGTTGAACACACTCTTGCCGCGCAGCAGCGGCACCTTCTTGACCTCGCGGTCGGAATCCGACAGCGAAACGAACTGGCTGGCGGTGTCGAGGATGTGCGTGATCATGTCACGCGACAACCCCTCGATCGACAACAGATGCTTGAGCTCGCCGTTCTTGGTGAGCTGCGGGTTGCGGAACGTCTTGGTCATGGCAGGTGGTTCGGGCGCTGGGTTCGGTCTTGGTATGGCTGGGGTGCTTCACGCGCGGCGGGCGTTGCCGGTTGACACCGGCACGGCGCTCAGGCGCGCGCTTCGGTGGCGAAGGCGAAGCGCGTGGCGGCACCCTCGCCCTGGCGCGACAGCACCAGGGTCTTGTCCTGCGGCAGGTCGACAGTCGCGGCGGCATAGTCGGCGGCGAACGGCAACTCGCGGCCGCCCCGGTCCGCCAGCACGGCCAGCGCCACGCGCGCCGGACGGCCGTAGTCGAACAGTTCGTTGACCGCGGCGCGGATCGTGCGGCCGGTGGCCAGCACGTCGTCGATCAGCAGCACGTTGCGGTCCTGCACGTCGAACGGCAGCGTTGTCGATTGCGCCTGACTATGAAGACCCTTCTTTGCATAGTCATCGCGGTGAAACGCAACGTTGATCACGCCATGCCCGCCGAGCTTGAGATCGGCCGCCAGCCGTTCAGCGATCCAGGCTCCGCCCGAATGGATGCCCGCCACCGACCAGCGCGCACGGTCGCTGGACGGCATCAGGGCCTGGGCCTGGTCGCGCAGCGCGTGGTACAGCGCCTCGGCGTCGGGTGTGGAGGTCTGGTTCATAGCGGGAGTTCGTCGAAATACTGTTGCAGGATGATCCGGGCGGCCTCGGCGTCGAGCGCACCGCGCTTCGCGCCGGCCATGGACGCCGCACGCGAGGAATAGCGCTCGTCCACCCATTCCACGGGCAGGTCGAAGCGGCCGTTCAACTGGTTGCCGAAGCGGCGCGCCAGCTTGATCGAAGGCTGTTCCGGCTCGCCGGGCGCGGCGTCCGGGTTGACCGGCATGCCGACCACCAGGCGCACGGGCGTCCATTCGTCGATCAGCGCGCCAACCGCCGCGAAGCGGCCTTCCACCGAGAGATTGGGAACGATGGTGAGGGCGCGCGCCTGCCGGGTGATGAAGTTGCCGAGCGCCACGCCAATTTTTTTCTCGCCGTAGTCGAACGCGAGGATCGTGCCGTCATGGGGCGTCCCGCGCCCCGGCAACTCAGGCATGCCCCGCCTCGCCCGACAGCATCGCCACATCGATGCCCAGCAGGCGCACGGCCGCCGCGAAACGCTCCTCGGGCGGCACGCTGAAGATGATCTCGGGATCGGCCTGGACGGTCAGCCAGCCATTGCGGCTCAGTTCTTCCTCGAGCTGGCCGGCACCCCACCCGGCGTAGCCGAGCGTCAGCAGGAAGCGGTGCGGGCCGCTGCCGGCCGCCACGGCTTCGAGCACGTCCTTGGAGGTGGTCATTTCCAGCCCGCCGGGCACCGCCAGCGACGATACGTAGATGCCAACCGGATCATGCAGCACAAAGCCGCGCTCGGTCTGGACCGGGCCACCGAAGTAGACCGGCTGGTGGGCAACAGGCTGGATTTCGAGCTTGAGATCGATCTTGTCGAACAGCGTCGCCATGTCGATGTCGATCGGCCGGTTGATCACCAGCCCGAGCGCGCCGCGCGCGTTATGCTCGCAAAGGTAGACAACGGAACCCGAAAACGTCGGATCGGCCATGCCGGGCATGGCAATCAGGAACTGATTGGTGAGATTGATGTGAGCTTCGGGCGTCGCCATGGCTTGCATTCTACCAAAACAGGGCCGGGGTCCTGCGTAAAACTTCTGTGTCCGGGCGCTTCCGGCGGCACGCCGGGCGCGCCGGCCGGCGGCCCGTCTCAGCCGGCCGACGGCTTCAGCGCGGCCAGATCCTCGGCGGTCAGCCAGCGCCAGTCGCCGGGCTTCAGCGCCGGATCGAGCACCAGCTTGCCGATGGCGCTCCGGTGCAGCGCCGTCACATGGTTGCCCGCGGCGGCCACCATGCGTTTCACCTGGTGATATTTGCCCTGCATCAGCGTCAGGCGCAGCGTGCGCTCGCCCACGGCCTCGCAGCCCTCCGCCGCAATCGGCGCGGGCTCGTCATCGAGCTTGACCCCGGTACGCAGCATCTCGACCTGCTCCGGCGTGACCGGATCGAAGGTCGTCACCTCGTAGACCTTGGGCACCTGCTTCTTGGGCGAGGTCTGGGCGTGGATGAACTGGCCATCGTCGGTCAGCAGCAGCAGGCCGGTGGTGTCGTGGTCGAGCCGGCCCACGGCCTGCACCTCGCGCTGGCGCAGCGGCACCGGCAGCAGGTTGTAGACGCTCGGGTGGTGGCGCGGCTTCTGCGAGCACTCGTAGCCGGTGGGCTTGTGCAGCATCAGGTAGGCCTTGGTGCACGCCAGCCATTCCTCGCCATCCACGCTCAGCCGCAGGCCGTCAACCTCGAAGCGTGCACCCGGGTCCTCGCAAAGCTCGCCGTTGACCTCGACCAGCCCGGCGGCGACAAGATCGCCGCAGTACCGGCGCGTGCCGAAGCCCTGGGATTGGAGGATGCGGTCGAGAGTCGTAGCCATGGGAATCTTCTGAAAAGCGGGATGACGGGGAAACGTGTGGCTATGTTAGGTTACGGCGATGCCGAAAACACCTCTTTCCAAGCAGGATGCGGGCGCAGCCACGGGGCGCCTGCCGTACCGGATCGACCGGGAGTTCGACCGCGGACTGGTCTGGTTCCGGCGCGACCTGCGCGCCGACGACCACGCGGGGCTGCATTATGCCCTCAAGCATTGCCGGCAGGTATGGTGCGTGTTCGTGCTCGACCGCGAGATCCTCGATCCGCTGCGCGAACGCGGCCTGAAGCATGACCGCCGCGTCGAATTCATCCTGGCGTCGCTCGAATCGCTGCGCAAGACGCTGGCCGAGGCCGGCGGCGGCCTGATCGTGCTCGACGGCGTCGCCCGCCAGGCCATCCCGAAGCTGGCCGCCGAACTCGACGTGCAGGCGGTCTTTGCCAACCACGACTACGAGCCGTCCGCCAACGACCGCGACGCGGCGGTGCGCGAGGCGCTTGCACCCGATTCCCGCGCCTTCCTGACCTTCAAGGACCAGGCGATCTTCGAGGCCGGCGAGGTCCTGACCGGCCAGGGCAAGCCCTTCAGCGTGTTCACGCCCTACAAGAATGCCTGGCTGAAGACGGTCCAGCCGTTCGACCTGCGCCCCTATCCGGTTGAGAAATATCTGAAATCGCTGGCACCCGTGCCTGCCGCCCATCGCCACGCCCTGCCCACCCTGGCATCACTCGGCTTCGCGCCGACCAATCTTGGCGAAATTGCGATGCCGACCGGCAGCGAGGGCGCCCGCTCGCTGCTCGATGACTTCCTGAAACGGATTGGCGACTACGGCGACCGCCGCGATTTTCCGGCGCAGCGCGGTCCGAGCTATCTCTCGGTCCATCTGCGTTTCGGCACGATCTCGATCCGTGCCCTCGCCGGCGCCGCGCACCGGATCGTGCAGGATGGCGGCCCGCGCAGTGGTGGCGCGGCCATCTGGCTTTCGGAACTGATCTGGCGCGATTTCTATTTCATGATCCTGCACCATCACCCGCGCGTGGCCGAGGGCAAGTGCTACCACCCCGAATACGATGCGCTGCGCTGGGTCGATGCCGACACCTCGGGCGAGTATTTCGACGCCTGGTGCCGAGGCCAGACCGGCTACCCCCTCGTGGACGCGGCCATGCTGCAGATCAACCAGAGCGGCTACATGCACAACCGGCTGCGCATGGTGACCGCGAGTTTTCTGGTCAAGGACCTGGGCGTGGACTGGCGTCTGGGCGAGCAGTACTTCGCCGACCAGCTCAACGACTTCGAGTTTTCGTCAAACAACGGTGGCTGGCAATGGGCGGCGTCCACCGGCTGCGACGCCCAGCCGTATTTCCGGATCTTCAACCCGGTCACGCAATCGGAAAGATTCGATCCGAAAGGGGCATTCATCCGCAAATACCTGCCGGTTCTGGAGAATCTGCCAGATCGGTATATCCATGCGCCGTGGCTGGCGCCGGAGAAGGTGCTGGAGGCGGCGGGAGTCAGGCTTGGCGAGAACTATCCGCGCCCTGTCGTACAGCACAGCGTGGCGCGGATGGAGGCGCTGGAAAGGTATGGGGCGGTGAAGGGGTCGAAGGTCAAGGACACCTGACGCTGGCTCAAGCCGCCAGCATCGCACTTTCCCGATAATGCTTCTGCGCCTCTTCCGGCCGCTCCGTTTCCTCGAACAGCCGCGCCAGCGCCAGATGCGCGCGCACGCAAATGCGGCGCTGCGCGTCGCGGTCGGCGTACTTCAGGCAGCGTTCGAAGTTCGACTGCGCCTTGCCCCATAGCTGCTCGCCGAGGCACAGCACCCCGAGCGTGTAGAACAGGTCCGCGTCGTTCGGATGATCGGCGAGCCAGCGCTCGGCCTGCTGGATCTGCGGCAGCGCGCGGCCGGGCTCGGCACAGTCGGCGTAACGCTGCACCAGGCGGCTGTCCCAATTGACCTTGAGCGCTTCCTCGATGATGCGGCGCGCCTCGGTCTGGCGGTTCAGCGCCGAGAAGTAGCGGGCGGCCTGCTCGGCGATGCGCACCGCATGGCGCTCATCGGCCGACAGCGAACGCCAGAAGTGGTAGAGCGATTCGGCGTCGTGGCGGCGCTCCTCCAGCATTGCCTCCACGGCCATCTGCTTGAGCCGCAGCGCCAGCACCGGATGCAGCGCGTTGCGCTTTTCGAGCGAGCGCGCCAGCCGCAGCACTTCGGTCCAGTTCTTCAGATGCTGGTGCGCGCGCAGCGCGATGCGCTGTACGTGGATCTGCCGGCCGCCCTTCTCCTGCAACTGGGCGATGGTTTCCAGCGCGCCCTCGGCGTCGCGGGCGTCCACCAGCAATTCGGCCATCGAGACCAGCCGGGCCTGCTCGCGCTCGGGGTCCGTCACCTGCGCCATCCAGGCGTCGCGGCGTCCCGATTCCTGCATCCGGTGCGCGGCCCGGGCGCCCACCAGCGCGGCGGTCTGGGCCTGCTCGGGCCAGACCTGGGCCTCCTTGGCGGCCCGTTCGGCCCGTGCGAAACGGCCCGCGAACAGGTTCTCGATCGATTCGCGCAGCGCGGCCTGGGCCTTGCCCATGCGGCTGCGCTCGCGGTAGGCGGCAGCGCGGCGTGGCATTTCCGCCAGATGGCGGAACGCCGACATGATGGTCCAGATCACGAAGAAGACCAGCAGCAGCAGCGCCACCGTCAGGTTCAGCGACATTTCCACCCGGTACGGCGGGTAGAACAGCACCACGTTGCTCTGGTTGAACTGCGTGAACAGTGCCAGCCCAACCGCGCCGCCGAAAAGTACGGCCACCCAGAACAGGAGTCGCATGCGCTTACTCCTTCTTCAGCGCCCGCAGCGCGCCAAGGCTTTCGGCCATCGTCGGCAGCGAGACCGTGACCGCGCTGGCCTGCGACTGCTTGAGCAGCGTCAGCACGCCCTGCACACGGCGCGAGCGCGTATCGAAGTAACGCCCGATCATCGCCTGCGCGGCGGCCAGGTCGTTGCGGAAGACGGGCTCGTTGCGCGACAGCAGCGCCAGCCGCGCGTTGAGCAGCCGCAGCTTGACGTTCTCGCGCAGGAACCAGCCCTGGTCGCCCGACAACAGCAGCGCATTGGTGTCGTCCACCTTGCGCACGCGGATCACGTGGCCCAGTTCCGCCACGACGTAGTCCCAGGTGCGCGTCAGCACGTTGCCGCCGGCCGGCGCGGACGCGGCAGCCGGTGCCGAGGCGCCCTTCGCCGGGTTGCGGCGCTCGCCCGGCGTGCGGTCGAGCATGTGCTCGCCGGACAGCAGCGGCAGCGCGTCGATCTGGTTGATCGACTCGTCGAGCTTGATCGCGGCGCCGGTCAGGTCGGTATCGGGCACGGCTTTCATGCGCGCGATGTCGCGGGCCAGTGCCCGGCGCAGCTGGTTGTACTGGGGCTTGTCGGCGCGTGCCAGGCGCGCGTCGGCGCTCTGCAGCGCGGCCAGCGCCACCTGGATGTTGCCGGTGAGCTGCAGTTGCTGGCCGGCGTTGGTCAGCAGTTGCTGGATCTCGGCGATTTCCCAGTCGTCGCGGTTGCGCATCAGGTCCTGGTACACCTGTTCGAGCGCGGCCTGCTTGTCGCGGGCCTCCACCACCTGGCCGTCGAGCGCGCCCACCTTGGCCTGCAGCTCCTTGACGATGTCCTGCGCGTTCTTCGACAACACGCGCGTCTCCTGCACCAGCACGTCGTTGCTCTGCTGGCGGCGCGCCAGCTCCTCGGTCAGGTGCTCGACCCGCATCTGGAGCCACCAGAAACCGCCGGCAATGGCCAGCACCAGCAGCACGGCAACCGGCCACCAGGGCGACATCCGGCGGGACGGAGGCTGGATCGGATGGGCAGCGGCGCCCGGCATCCCCGCCGATTGCGCGGAGGCGGACGAGGCGGCATTGCTGGACGAGGTGGACGTAGAGTCTGGCGTCACGCGTTCGGCCTTGGTTGTGGTGGATCGTGGCGATCCGGTTGGTTCGGGGGCAGCAGGCGCCGGCACGGGCACGGGGGGCAGCGCATCCGGCACCGTCGCGGCGGGCGCCACCAGCGTGGGCGCCGGCGCGGCCGGTCCGGCGTGGGCATTGCCCCACTGCGTGCACGCGGCCAGCAACCCGGCATCGCCGGGCGCGGCAGGCAGCACGTGTGCAAAACCGAGCGCCTGGGCCTGCGCGGCAATTCTCGCATGGGGCGCAATGCACTGCACCTGCTTCAGGCGTTCGTGTTCCTGGGGCGACAGATGCAGGCGCGCCAGCGCGTCGAGGTTGCGCACCGCTTCGGAACTGGTCAGCAGCCAGCCATACGGCGGCGCGTCGGGCCGGAGGCTGTCGCGCACGGCCTGCCACTGCATCGCGCTGGGCTCGGGCAGCGTGCGGCTATAGGCCTCCACGGCCTCCACGGTGGCGCCGGCTTCGCGCAGGCGCTCGCCGAGCCAGTCCCGGCCGCCGTTGCCACGGATGATCAGCACACGCTGGCCGGCGAAGGCGCCGGGCGAGGTGTCCAGTTCAGACCAGAGCGCCTCGGAGTCGAAACGCGGGGCCTCGTCGGCGGACGCTGCGTCAGGCTGCGCGCCGGCCGGGGCGATCACGCGATGGGTGGGCGGCGCCACCCCGCGCTCGGCCAGTGCCGTCACGCTCGACGGCCCCACCACGGCCACCGGCACGCCGGCTGGCCACTGGGCCGCGCCGGCGGTCTGCTGGACCTGCGCCAGCGCGTCGAAAGCGAACGAAACCGCGTTGGGGCTGACGAAGACCACCAGCGCATAGTCGGCCAGCCGGGCCAGCGCGTCGCGCAGCGCGGTGTCGTCGGCCGTGGGGCCGATGGCGAGCAACGGAAAGCCGAGCACGTCCAGCCCGGCGGCCTGCAACGCCTCGGTCAGTTGCCGGGACTGCCCGGCGGGTCGCGTCACGACGACGGTCGGGCGAGGCATCGGGGCGTCCTCAGGCAGGCCCGGCCGTGGCCAGCGCGGCCAGCACGGCGTCGGCACCCTGGGCGAGCAGGTCGTCGGCCACGGCCGAGCCAAGTGCCTCGGCACCGGCCAGCGAGTCCACCGACCCGGCGGATTCCGCGTGCACCTGGCGCGTGCCATCGGGCAGCGCCACGAAGGCGTCGAGGCGCAGCGTGGCATCCTGCCAGCGCGCGTGGGCGGCCAGCGGCACCTGGCACGAGCCGCCGAGGCGGCGCGACACCATGCGCTCGGCGGACACGGCCAGCAACGTGGGAAGGTGGTTCAACGGGGCCAGCCATTCGGCCAGTTCGGGACGGTTGGCGGGAATTTCGATACCAAGCGCGCCCTGCCCTGCGGCCGGGAGCGAGGTCTCGGCGCCGATCAGCGCGCGGATACGGTCGCCCAGGCCCAGGCGCTTCAGGCCGGCGGCGGCCAGGATGATGGCGCCGTACTCGCCGCGGTCGAGCTTGCCGAGCCGGGTGTCGAGGTTGCCCCGCAGCGGCTTGATCACCAGATGGGGGAACCGGCAGCGCAGCGCGGCCTCGCGGCGCAGGCTCGACGTGCCGACCACGGTGCCCGCAGGCATCTCCTCCAGCGAGCCGAACTGCGCCGAGACCAGCGCGTCGCGCGGGTCTTCCCGCTCCATCACCGCCGCGAGCGCGAAGCCTTCGGGCAGTTCCATCGGCACGTCCTTGAGCGAGTGGACGGCCAGATCGGCGCGGCCCTCGGCCATCGCCACCTCGAGTTCCTTGACAAACAGGCCCTTGCCGCCGACTTTCGACAAGGTCCTGTCGAGAATCTGATCACCCCTTGTCGTCATTCCCATAATGGACACATCGCACGCGGGATAGTATTGTTGCAACGCAGCACGCACATGTTCAGCCTGCCACATCGCTAGCCGGCTTTCGCGCGACGCGATGACGAGTCTGGACGGTGTGCTGCGCGCCACGGCTGCAGCGGACGAAGAAGACGCAGAGGTCAAGGGTGAATTGGCGGGTGCTTGCATGCGCGCATGTTAGCACGCACCCCCTGCCGGACCGGCGCCCGACTGGCCGGATGGAGCGTCCCGAAGTGACGTTTCCGGCCGGGAGTTGACGCCGGTCGAAACCGGGAATTCCAGCCCGGCGTTCGATACCGTCTATATAACGTAGTGACACGAGGAGATAGTTGATGACGCAGCCTGCTGCGCGCCCCACCGGCCGATCCCGTTCCACCGGCCGCAAGTCAGTTACGCCAGCCTCAGGCCAGCATGACGCGCATGACACCCCCGCAGTCAACCCGGCCACCGCGCCCCGGACCCCGAAATCCCCCGCCCGCAAGGCGCCTGCCCGGCCTGCGCTGGCCGTGGTGACGCCCGACGGCAACACCGTCACGCCTGCCGCCCCCGCCCGCCGCGCCGCCGACAAGGACCTGCCGCTGCGTGACGACATCCGCTTCCTGGGCCGCCTGCTCGGCGACGCGGTGCGCGAGCAGGAGGGCGAGGCCGCTTTCGAACTGGTGGAAACGATCCGCCAGACCGCCGTGCGCTTCCGCCGCGAGAACGACCGAGCCGCCGGCGCCGAACTGGACCGCCTGCTCAAGCGCCTGTCGCGCGACCAGACCAACTCGGTCGTGCGCGCCTTCAGCTACTTCTCGCATCTGGCGAACATCGCCGAGGATCAGCACCACAACCGCCGCCGCCGCGTCCACGCGCTGGCCGGCTCGCCGCCCCAGCCGGGCAGCCTGGCCCGTGCGCTGGAAGCTATCGATGCGGCCGGCGTGACCGGCAAGCAGTTGCGCGACTTCCTCGACAACTCGCTGATCATGCCGGTACTCACCGCGCACCCGACCGAAGTCCAGCGCAAGTCGATTCTCGACGCCGAACGCGAGATCGCGCGCCTGCTGGCCGAGCGCGACCTGCCGATGACTGCCCGCGAACGCGACCACAACACGGCCCAGTTGCGCGCCCGCGTGACCACGCTCTGGCAGACCCGGATGCTGCGCAATACGCGCCTGATGGTGGTCGATGAGATCGAGAACGCGCTTTCCTATTACCGCACCACCTTCCTGCATGGCATTCCGCGCCTGATGGCCGACCTGGAGGAAGACATTGCCGCGGTATTTCCGCGCAAGAGCAAGGCCGGTAGCACGCCCGCCCCGCTGGCGCCGTTCCTGCAGATGGGCTCCTGGATCGGCGGCGACCGCGACGGCAATCCCAATGTGACGGCTGAGACACTGGAGTATGCCGCGCGGCACCAGTCGACGCTGATCATGCAGTGGTATCTGGACGAGGTGCACGCGCTGGGCGCCGAATTGCCGTTGTCGTCGCTGATGGTCGATGCCAGCCCCGAACTGCTGGCGCTGGCCGAGGCCTCGCCCGACCATTCCGAGCATCGCGCCGACGAGCCCTACCGGCGCGCGCTGATCGGCATCTACGCGCGGCTGGCCGCGACCACCGCGAACCTGACTGGCCACGTGGCCCAGCGCCACCCGGTAGCCGACGTGGCGGCCTATGACAATGCCGAGGCATTTGCCGCCGACGTGCAGATCGTGGTCGATTCGCTGCGCTCGCACCACGGCGAATCGCTGGCGCGCGGCCGGATCGACGCGCTGATCCGCGCCATCGCCATCTTCGGCTTCCATCTGGCCTCGGTGGACATGCGCCAGGTGTCGGACGTCCACGAGGCCGTGATTGCCGAGCTGTTCCAGGCCGCCGGCATCGCACGCGACTACGCGGCGCTGCCCGAGGCGAAGAAGCTGGAACTGCTGCTGGCCGAGCTGCGCCAGCCGCGCCTGCTGACGCTGCCGTGGCACGACTATTCGGAGCAGACGCGCAACGAACTGGCCATTTTCCGCATGGCGCGCGACCTGCGCGCCCGCTACGGCAACCGCGTGGCGCGCAACTACATCATCTCGCACACCGAGACGCTGTCGGATCTGGTAGAAGTCATGCTGCTGCAGAAGGAGGCCGGCATGCTGCGCGGCACGCTGGGCAGCAAGACCGACCCGGCGCGCATGGAGCTGATGGTCATTCCGCTGTTCGAAACCATCGAGGATCTGCGCAACGCCGCCGGCATCATGGAATCGCTGCTGGACCTGCCGGGCTTCGATTCGGTGATCAGACACCATGGCGTCGAGCAGGAAGTGATGCTCGGCTACTCGGATTCGAACAAGGACGGCGGCTTCCTGACGTCGAACTGGGAGCTGTACAAGGCCGAACTGGCGCTGGTGAAGCTGTTCGATGCCCGCCGCGTCAAGCTGCGCCTGTTCCATGGCCGCGGCGGCACCGTGGGCCGGGGCGGTGGCCCCACCTACGAGGCCATCCTGTCGCAGCCGCCGGGCACCGTGAACGGCCAGATCCGGCTGACCGAGCAGGGCGAGATCATCAATAGTAAATTCGCCAATGCCGAGATCGGGCGCCGCAACCTGGAGACCGTGATCGCGGCCACGCTGGAGGCGTCGCTGCTGCCCACGCAGAACGCGCCAGCCGGGCTGGAGGGCTTCGAGGCCATCATGCAGCAGCTCTCGGACCGCGCTTTCACGAGCTACCGCCACCTGGTCTACGACACGCCGGGCTTCAAGGACTACTTCTTCGCCACCACGCCGATCACGGAAATTGCCGACCTGAACCTGGGATCGCGGCCCGCTTCGCGCAAGCTGATGGACAAGAAGAACCGCAAGATCGAGGATCTGCGCGCCATTCCGTGGGGCTTCTCGTGGGGCCAGTGCCGCCTGCTGCTGCCGGGCTGGTACGGCTTCGGCAGCGCCGTGCAGGCCATGCTCGACGACACGCCCGACGACAAGGCGCGCAAGGCGGCAATCGCCACGCTCAAGCGCATGGTCAAGACGTGGCCGTTCTTCCGCACGCTGCTGTCGAACATGGACATGGTGCTGGCCAAGACCGACCTGGCCGTGGCGTCGCGCTACGCCGGCCTGTGCGAGGACGCCGCGCTGCGCAAGACGGTCTTCTCGCGCATCAGCGCCGAATGGCACCTGACCTGCGACATGCTCGGCCTGATCACCGGCCGTACCGAGCGCCTGGCAGAGAATCCGCTGCTGGCGCGGTCGATCAAGAACCGCTTCGCGTACCTCGATCCGCTGAACCACCTGCAGGTGGAACTGCTCAAGCGCTACCGGGCCGGCAAGGACGCCGACGACGTACGCGTGCGGCGTGGGATTCACTTGACGATCAACGGGGTGGCGGCGGGGTTGCGGAACAGCGGGTGACGCCGTGTGCTCTTTCCCCTGATTTGGTTCCCCTCTCCCGCCTTGCGGGAGAGGGGAACCATCTTGCGGCATTTGATATGTCCGCCAAGCGATATAATCGCCGTTTCCGATTTTCCGCCCTGCCTCAGTCATGACCTCCCAACTTGCCAAGAAAGGCGAAGCCTGGTCCGCCCGCTTCTCCGAACCGATGTCCGATCTGGTGAAGCGCTACACCGCGTCGGTGTTCTTCGACAAGCGTCTGGCGCTGTTCGACATCCAGGGCTCGCTGGCCCACGCGGCCATGCTGGCGAAGCAGGGCATCATCGCCGAGGCCGACCGCGCCGAGATCGAGCGCGGCATGACGCAGATCCGTGGCGAGATCGAGGCTGGCCAGTTCGAATGGAAGCTGGATCTCGAAGACGTCCACCTGAACATCGAAGCCCGCCTGACCGCGCTGGTCGGCGACGCCGGCAAGCGCCTGCATACCGGCCGTTCGCGTAACGACCAGGTGGCCACGGACATCCGGCTCTGGCTGCGCAGCGAAATCGACAACATCATCGGCCTGCTGGGCGACCTGCGTGGCGCGCTGATGGATCTGGCGGACAAGAACGCCGACACGATCCTGCCCGGCTTCACCCACCTGCAGGTGGCCCAGCCGGTGACGTTCGGCCACCACCTGATGGCCTACGTGGAAATGTTCACGCGCGACGCCGAGCGCATGGCCGACTGCCGCCGCCGCGTGAACCGCCTGCCGCTGGGCGCCGCCGCGCTGGCCGGCACGAGCTACCCGATCGACCGCGAGTTCGTGGCCGCGCAGCTGGGCTTCGACGGCGTGTGCCGCAACTCGCTCGACGCCGTGTCCGACCGCGACTTCGCCATCGAATTCGTGGCCGCCGCGTCGCTGGTGATGACGCACGTCTCGCGCTTCTCCGAGGAACTGGTGATCTGGATGAGCCCGCGCGTCGGCTTCATCGACATCGCCGACCGCTTCTGCACGGGCAGCTCGATCATGCCGCAGAAGAAGAACCCTGACGTGCCCGAACTGGCACGCGGCAAGACCGGCCGGGTGTTCGGCCACCTGAGCGGCCTGCTGGTGCTGATGAAGGGCCAGCCGCTGGCCTACAACAAGGACAACCAGGAAGACAAGGAACCGCTGTTCGACACCGTGGACACCATCGTCGACACGCTGCGGATCTTTGCCGACATGGTGCCGGGCATCAGCGTCAAGCCGGACGCCATGCGCGCCGCCGCGCTGCAGGGCTACGCCACCGCGACTGACCTGGCCGACTACCTGGTCAAGCGCGGCCTGCCGTTCCGTGACGCCCACGAAGCCGTGGCCCACGCCGTGCGCGCCTGCGACGACCGCCGCTGCGACCTGGCCGACCTGACCGTGGCCGAGCTGCGTGAGGTGTCGGGGCTGGGCGACAAGGCCGCGCTGATCGGCGACGACGTGCACACGGTGCTGACGCTCGAAGGCTCCGTGGCCTCGCGCAACCACATCGGCGGCACCGCGCCGGACCAGGTCCGCGCCGCCATCGCCGCCGCCCGCAAGACGCTGTGACCGAACTGTAAGTTTTCCGTAAGACTGCGTCGTAAAAAAGCCGCTGCGCCGACAGGCCAGCGGCTTTTTTGTATCTGGGGCATCCCCGGCTTTCTCCCCTGGCCCCTCTCCCGCACGCGGCAGAGGGGAACAAACCACCAAGCCTTCTAGGACAATCCCCTAGCCCCCCGGGAATTTGTTACAGATAAACTAGCCGGCGCATTAGAAAAGGGGGAGACACCCATGAATTACTTGCTTGGTCTGTCACGACAGATCGACAGGTTGAACCAGCACACGGGCAGGCTTGCAAACATCATGATCCTGCTGTCGTGCCTGGTCAGTGCAGGTAACGCCCTGCTGCGGTACGGCTTCAACCTGAGCGACAACTGGCCGCTCGAACTCCAGTGGTACATGTTCGCCGTGGCCGTGATGTTTGGCGCGTCGTACACGTTCCAGCGCAACGAACACGTGCGCGTGGACCTGATCTACGGCAACGTGTCCGAGCGCGCCCAGCACTGGATCGACATCTTCGGCATCCTCGTATTCCTGCTGCCGTCCACGATCCTGTTCACGTGGCTGTCGTGGGAATCGCTGTTCCTGCCTTCGTGGCGCATTCTCGAACAGTCGGGCAACTCGGGCGGCCTGCCCCGGTATCCGATCAAGCTCGTGGTGCCGCTCGGCTTTGCCCTGCTGACGCTGCAGGGGATTTCCGAACTGATCAAGCGCTTCGCCGCCCTGCAGGGCCTGGTGCGCATCGAATCGAAATACGAAAGGCCGGTGCAATAATGATTCCGTTGGAATATATGCCGCCGCTGATGTTCGGCGGCCTGGTGGTATTCATGCTGATCGGGTTCCCGGTCGCATTCTCGCTCTCCGCGGTGGGCCTGGCCTTCGGCTTCCTGGCCATCGAATGGGGCTATTTCCCGATGCAGTTCCTGCAGGCCGTGCCGAGCCGCGTGTTTGGCAGCGTGCTGGGCAACGAGCTGCTGCTGGCGATCCCGTTCTTCACCTTCATGGGCGCCATCCTGGAGAAATGCGGGCTGGCCGAGGACATGCTCGACTCCATGGGCCAGCTGTTCGGCCCGGTGCGCGGCGGGCTTGGCTATTCGGTGATCATCGTCGGCTTCATCCTGGGCGCGATCACCGGCACGGTGGCCGCGCAGGTGATTGCCATGGCAATGATCTCGCTGCCCGTGATGATGCGCTACCGCTACAACATGAAGTACGCCACTGGCGTGCTGGCGGCGTCGGGCACGATCACGCAGCTGGTGCCGCCGTCACTGGTGCTCGTGGTGCTGGCCGACCAGCTCAAGACGCCGATGGGCAGCGCCGACGTGGGCAGCATGTACCTGGGCGCCTGGGGCCCGTCGATCGTCCAGATCGCCCTGTTTGCGCTCTACACCTTCGTCTTGACCCGCATCAAACCGGACTGGCTGCCGCCGGTGCCCCCCGAGGCGCGCACGTTGCGCGGCTGGGCGCTGTGGGCCAAGTGCCTGCGCGGCATCATTCCGTGCGCGGTGCTGATCTTCCTGGTGCTGGGCACGATCATGCTGGGCATCGCCACCCCGACCGAATCGGGCGCGATGGGCGCCGTTGGCGCGCTGGTGCTGGCCGTGATCCGCGACAAGGGCTTCAACACGATCGACCGCAACATCTACCGCGTGGGCATCGCCGCCACGGCGGTGGCGGCGGCGGTGGGCGTGTTCGCGTTCGGCTCGCACGCGTTCCGGATTCCGCTGGCCGTGGCCTACCTCGTGGTGCTGTGGCTGCTGATCCGCGCCGGCCAGCTGACCGACCTGCGGCTGCTGATCGTCGACGCCTACCAGTCCACGGCGCGCATCACCGCCATGGTGGTGTTCATCCTGATCGGCTCCACCTGCTTCTCGGTGGTGTTCCAGGGCGTGGACGGCGGGGCATGGGTGGAGCACCTGTTCACCTCGCTGCCGGGCGGCTGGATCGGTTTCCTGATCGTGGTCAACCTGTTCATCTTCTTCCTGGCGTTCTTCCTCGACTTCTTCGAGATCGCATTCATCGTGGTGCCGATGCTGGCCCCGGTGGCGGTCAAGGTGCTGACGCCGGTCGTGCTCGATTCGATGGGCGGCAACCCCGAGGCGGCGGCCACGGCCGCGCTGGTCTGGTTTGGCGTCATGCTGTGCGTGAACATGCAGACCTCGTTCATGCACCCGCCATTCGGCTTTGCGCTGTTCTACCTGCGCGGCATCGCCCCGAAGGAAGTGAAAAGCTCGGACATCTACTGGGGCGCCCTGCCCTGGGTGGGCCTGCAGATGGTCATGGTGCTGCTGGTGATGTTCTGGCCGGGCATGGTCACCGGGCTGCTCGACAAGGGATCGCTGAAACATAGTAATTCCGCCGAAATCAGTATCCCGCTGGGCGGGGATACCGATAGCAAGCCCGGGGGGCCAGCATCCTCGCCGGGCACGCTGGAGTTGCCGGGCAGCGGCAGCGAATCCAGCGAGCCGGCGGCGCCGCAGTTCCAGTTCGAGAAGAGCAAGTAGTGGTGGAATTGGAATGAAAAAACCCCCGCGCCTTTCGGTCGCGGGGGTTTTTCTTTGGCGAAACTACTACGTCGTTACTGCTTCACGCAGTCCACGAAGTACGCCTTCTGGCCGTCCACCTCGTCCTCCACCAGCCCGTGGATGTCGGTTTCGAACCCCGGGAACAGCTTGTTGAACTCGCGGGCGAAGCGCAGGTACTGGACGATGATCCGGTTGAAACGCTCGCCCGGAATCAGCAGCGGGATGCCCGGCGGGTACGGCGTCAGCAGGATGGCCGTCACGCGGCCTTCCAGTTCGTCCACGGGCACGCGCTCGATCTCGCGGTGGGCCATCATCGCCCAGGCGTCAGACGGCTTCATTGCCGGTTCCATGTCCGACAGGTACATCTCGGTGGTCACGCGGGCCACGTCGTTGGCCTTGTAGACGCTGTGGATCGCGTCGCACAGGTCACGCAGGCCCATCCGCTCGTACTGCGGGTACTTGCCGACGAACTCGGGCAGTACGCGCCACAGCGGCTGGTTCTGGTCGTAGTCGTCCTTGAACTGCTGCAGCTCGGTTACCAGCGAGTTCCAGCGGCCCTTGGTGATGCCGATCGTGAACATGATGAAGAACGAGTACAGGCCCGTCTTCTCGATGATGATGCCGTGCTCGGCCAGGTACTTGGTGACGATGGCGGCCGGAATGCCGCGCTCGCTGAATTCACCGTCCACGTCCAGGCCCGGGGTGATGATCGTGGCCTTGATCGGGTCCAGCAGGTTGAAGCCGTCGGCCAGGTCGCCGAAGCCGTGCCAGCGCTCGTTGGCCTTGAGCATCCACTCTTCGCGGTCGGGCATGCCGTCCTCGTTGAGCGTGTCCGGGCCCCAGACCTTGAACCACCAGTCGCCGTTGTTGGCCACGTCGTAGTCGGCTTCCACCTTGCGCACGGCGCGGCGGAAGTCCAGCGCTTCCTGGATGCTCTCCTCCACCAGCGCGGTGCCGCCGGGGGCTTCCATCATGGCCGCCGCCACGTCGCACGAAGCGATGATCGAGTATTGCGGGCTGGTCGAGGTGTGCATCAGGTACGCCTCGTTGAACCGGTAGCGGTCCAGCTTGCGCGTTTCCGAATCCTGCACGAGGATCTGCGACGCCTGCGACAGGCCGGCCAGCAGCTTGTGCGTGGATTGGGTGGCAAACACCAGCGCGTCCTTGCTGCGCGGGCGGTCGCGGCCGATCGCGTGCATCTCGCGGTAGAACTCGTGGAACGCGGCGTGCGGCAGCCACGCCTCGTCAAAGTGCAGCGTGTCGATCTCGGAGGCCAGCATTTCCTTGATCTGCTCGGCGTTGTACAGCACGCCGTCGTACGTACCCTGCGTGATCGTCAGGATGCGCGGCTTCTGGTTCCTGGCCTTGCTGGCGAACGGGTGGGCGTCGATCTTGCGGCGGATCGTCTCGGGGTCGAACTCGCTCTTCGGGATCGGGCCGATGATGCCGTAGTGGTTGCGCGTCGGCATCAGGAACACCGGGATCGCGCCGGTCATCATGATCGCGTGCAGGATCGACTTGTGGCAGTTGCGGTCCACCACCACGATATCGCCCGGCGCCACGTTGGCGTGCCAGACCATCTTGTTCGACGTCGACGTGCCGTTGGTCACGAAGAACATATGGTCCGAATTGAAGATCCGTGCCGCGTTGCGCTCGGATGCCGCCACCGGACCGGTATGGTCCAGCAGCTGGCCCAGTTCCTCCACGGCGTTGCAGACGTCGGCGCGCAGCATGTTCTCGCCGAAGAACTGGTGGAACACCTGCCCCACCGGGCTCTTCAGGAACGCCACGCCGCCCGAGTGCCCCGGGCAGTGCCACGAGTAGGAGCTGTCCTGCGCGTAGTCGATCAGCGCCTTGAAGAACGGCGGCGCCAGCGTGTCCAGATAGACCTTGGCTTCGCGGATGATATGGCGCGCCACGAATTCGGGGGTGTCCTCGAACATGTGGATGAAGCCGTGCAGCTCGCGCAGGATATCGTTCGGAATGTGACGAGAAGTGCGCGTTTCGCCATACAGGAAGATCGGCAGGTCGGTATTGCGGCGGCGCACCTCGCTCACGAACGCGCGCAGCTTCTCGATGGCGGCGGCTTCGGGCTGGTCATCGGCGCGCACGAACTCGTCGTCGTCGATCGACACGATGAACGTGGAGGCGCGGCTGGCCTGCTGGGCGAACGACGTCAGGTCGCCATAACTGGTCAGGCCCATCACCTCCATGCCTTCGCGCTCGATGGCTTCAGCCAGTGCGCGAATGCCCGAGCCCGAAATGTTCTCGGAACGGAAGTCTTCATCGATGATGATGACGGGGAAGCGGAATTTCATCGGAAATCCTTGGGTGATGAGCGTGCTTGGAAAGACTTGAGCCACATGGCCGCCGGAAGGTTCCCCGCGGCGGCGGCATGTGGCTCGTTCGTCAGGTCTGGCGTCCTGCCGGTTCATGGCCGGAGACGCCGCCGGCGCGGATGAGACGCCGGCATTCTAGTTCGGGAAGATGACAGGCCGTCAGGTCTTCGGCAGCGTGACGCCGTGCTGGCCCTGGTACTTGCCGCCCCGGTCCTTGTACGACGTCTCGCAGACCTCGTCGGACTCGAAGAACAGCACCTGCGCGCAGCCCTCGCCGGCGTAGATCTTGGCCGGCAGCGGCGTGGTGTTCGAGAACTCCAGCGTCACATAGCCTTCCCACTCGGGCTCGAACGGCGTCACGTTGACGATGATGCCGCAGCGCGCGTAGGTGCTCTTGCCCAGGCAGATCGTCAGCACGCTGCGCGGAATCCGGAAATATTCCATGGTCCGGGCCAGCGCGAACGAGTTCGGCGGGATGATGCAGACATCGCCCTTGAAATCGACGAACGACTTCTCGTCGAAGTTCTTCGGATCGACGATCGTGCTGTTGATATTGGTGAAGATCTTGAATTCGTTGGCGCAGCGGATGTCGTAGCCGTAGCTCGAAGTGCCGTACGACACGATCTTGCGACCCTCCGATTCCCGTACCTGGCCGGGCTCGAACGGTTCGATCATGCCTTGCTGCTCCGCCATGCGGCGGATCCACTTGTCGGATTTGATGCTCATAAGGAAGTGGCAGGATGGACGGACGGCTGGCCGGCCAAACCGGGCGCCGCATGCGAATTGGGGCGCATTGTACAACCAATCCCGGCGCGGGCTGCCCCTCTGCCGCACTGCGGCAAAGGGGCATGGCCATCAGCTTGCCGCGATCACGCCGCAGGCGATCCGCCCGCCGGCGTTGCCGGTGGGCTGCGTGCGGTAATCGTCCGGGTCCTTGTGGACGATCACCGCCTTGCCCACCACGCTGTTCGGGCCCGCCGCCACCGTCACCGCCGGCATCAGGAACTGCACGCGGGCGTTGCCGCTGGAATCGGCCGTCAGGTTGTTCATGTCGCCGGCATGGTGGTCCCCGCCGCCGGTCATCTGGCCGTGGGGCTTGCTGTTCGGGTTGAAGTGGCCGCCCGCGCTCATGGCGTCCGGCGCCGAGCAGTCACCCTTCTCGTGGACGTGGAAGCCGTGCACGCTGCCCGGCGCCAGGCCGGTCACGAGCACCCCCACCAGCACGCCGCCCGACTGCTGGTCGAACGTGACGCGCCCGGCGGTATTGGTGCCGCTCTTGGGCGCCAGCGTGGCCGCCGCCTTGGTGGCGCCGCCCGCCGAAGCCGAGGCCGGGGCGGCCATGGCCGCCGTCGCGCCGCGGTCCGAACCCGCGCAACCCGCCAGTGCGATGGCCGATGCGCCAATTGCCAGTCCAAACAGTGCCCGTTTCATGCCGCTTCCTCCCTTGGTGTATTTGGTGGTGTGCCGTGTGGATTGTAGGTCAGGTGATCGCCACGGCAATGTCGGACAAAGTCCAATTCTCGGGTTCAGGTGTTCTGGACCACGATGCTCGGAAACTTGTTGGTCATGTCGCGCGCCTTGTCGGCGACCTTGATCGCCACCTTGCGGGCCATCTCGCGGTAGATCCCGGCGATCTGGCCGTCAGGCTCGGCCACCACGGTCGGGCGGCCCGCGTCGGCCTGCTCGCGGATCGACAGGTTCAGCGGCAGGCTGCCCAGCACGTCCACGCCATAGTCGGCGCTCATCTTCGCGGCGCCGCCGGCGCCGAAGATATGCTCGGCATGGCCGCAGTTCGGGCAGCAGTAGACCGCCATGTTCTCGACGATGCCGAGGATCGGGATGCCCACTTTCTCGAACATTTTCAGGCCCTTGCGGGCGTCCAGCAGCGCGATGTCCTGCGGCGTGGTCACGATCACGGCGCCGGTGACCGGCACCTTCTGCGACAGCGTCAGCTGGATATCGCCGGTGCCCGGCGGCATGTCGACGATCAGGTAGTCGAGGTCGTTCCAGTTGGTCTGCCGCAGCAGTTGTTCCAGCGCCGAGGTCACCATCGGCCCGCGCCAGACCATCGGGTTGTCCTGGTCGATCAGGAAACCGATCGAGTTGGCCTGCAGGCCATGGCCCTGCAGCGGCTCCATGGTCTGGCCGTCCGACGACTCCGGGCGGCCGCTGATGCCCAGCATCATCGGCAGGCTCGGCCCGTAGATATCGGCGTCGAGCATGCCCACGCGCGCGCCCTCGGAGGCCAGCGCCAGCGCCAGGTTCACGGCCGTGGTGGACTTGCCCACCCCGCCCTTGCCCGACGCCACGGCGATCACGTTGCGCACGCCGGGCAGCAGCTTTACGCCGCGCTGCACCGCGTGGGCGACGATCTTCATCGAGACCGCCACGCTGACATGGGTCACGCCGGGCAAGGCGCGCACGGCGTCGACGACCTTCTGGCGGATCAGGTCGAACTGGCTGCGCCCCGGATAGCCAAGCTCGACTTCCACGGAGACATTGCCGCCGTCCACGCGCACGTTGCGCGCCGAGCGCGTGGAGACGAGGTCCTTGCCCGTGTTGGGATCGATCACGGTACGCAGGGTTTCGGTTACCTGTTCAGTGGTGAGGCTCAATTCGGGCTCCGCTCTGGTGGGGATTGTGGAAATTGTGGGAAACGTGGAAAACGTGGGATTTCGGAATGTGGGGGTAATGTAGCAGGGCGGCGCCACCCCTGCGGCATGTGGGGGATTACAGACATTTACATCTCTCACACTCTCGCGCTTGTGCGCCTGCCGCCATGTCCCTATTGTAGGGCGCCAACCGGGGCCTGCCGCGCGTAGCACCGCACGGACGCCGACGCTATCGGACGCCCTCCGATACCGCGACATGCGGGTTTTCAAACACAATGTTGAAACTTGTTGCGGCTCGCCCTCCGCATGGCACCAGGCGGTACCATGCGAGATGCCGTTGGCAGAACTTTTACGGGAATTTCCAGAAGGAGAACGCATGAACTTCAAGCTCGTCACCGTCTCGATCATCGCCGCCGCGGCACTGGCCGGCTGCGCCACCGAACAGGGCACCAACACCGCTGTCGGCACCGGCGTGGGCGCGGCCGTGGGCGCCGGGCTCGGCAACCTGATCGGCGGCAACACCACCGGCACGCTGATCGGCGCGGCCGTGGGCGGCACCGTCGGGGGCGCCACCGGCTACAACTGGAATGCCATCCGCGGCAAGCTGAACAAGGACACGGCCGGCACGGGCACGACGATCACCGAGCAGCCGGACGGCTCGCTCAAGGTCAATATCCCGAGCCAGGTGACGTTCGATACCGACAGCTCGACCATCAAGCCGTCGTTCCGCAGCGTGCTCGACCAGGTCTCCCAGACGCTGGGCCAGCACCAGGACGTGGTGGCCAATGTCGTGGGCCACACCGACAGCACCGGCAACCCGAGCTACAACATGCAGCTGTCGCAGCGCCGCGCCCAGAGCGTGGCCGCCTATCTGGGCGACCGCGGCGTGGCGCGCAACCGCCTGACGGCCGAAGGCCGGGGCCAGAGCCAGCCCGTGGCGGACAACGCCACCGAGCAGGGACGTGCACAAAATCGTCGAGTCGAAATTTTCTTGAAACCAATTTCGGGGTAAGCAGTCATAGAGTTCAGGTACCGCTTGCCACCGTTGCTGGCTCGCGATGGGTGGCTGACCTCCCGGGCGGTACCTGATTTCTCCTCCTTTTCCGTTGTGGAAAGCTGCGCCGGTGACTAACCGGCGCTTTTTTTTGGCCGAGCGCCGCGCGATCCCCCGTTTACGGGGCCTTCCTGCCGCTTCTGGACGGAATTCCGGCCAGATCCGTCCCCTTCCGGCCCACAACTGGCCCACAACCGGCGCACGCCCCCCGCGCAGTTGCTAAAATAGCCGGTCCTGCATTCCCACCCCACTCCAACGGCCTTTTCATGACCGCACGCCGCATCCTCGTTACTTCTGCCCTGCCTTACGCCAACGGCCAGATCCATATCGGCCACCTGGTGGAGTACATCCAGACCGACATCTGGGTGCGCTTCCAGCGAATGATGGGCAACGAGGTCTACTACGTCGGCGCTGACGATACCCACGGCACGCCGGTCATGCTGCGGGCCGAGAAGGAAGGCATCACGCCCAAGCAGCTGATCGACCGCGTCTGGACCGAGCACAAGCGCGATTTCGACAGCTTCCTGGTGTCGTTCGACAACTATTACAGCACCGACGCCGACGAAAACCGCGAGCTGTGCGAGAAGATCTACCTGTCGCTGAAGGACCAGGACCTGATCGCCGAGCGCGATGTCGAGCAGTTCTATGACCCGGTCAAGGAAATGTTCCTGCCGGACCGCTTCATCAAGGGCGAGTGCCCGAAGTGCCACGCCAAGGACCAGTACGGCGACTCATGTGAAGTATGCGGCACAACTTACGTGCCGACCGACCTGAAGAACCCGTATTCGGTGGTGTCCGGCGCCACGCCGGTGCGCAAATCGTCGACGCACTTCTTCTTCCGCCTGTCCGATCCGCGCTGCGAGACCTTCCTGCGCGAGTGGGTCGGCGACCTGGCCCAGCCCGAAGCCACCAACAAGATGCAGGAATGGCTCGGCGCCGAAGGCGAGGCCTCGACGCTGTCCGATTGGGACATTTCGCGCGACGCGCCCTACTTCGGCTTCGAAATCCCCGGCGCGCCGGGCAAGTATTTCTACGTCTGGCTGGACGCCCCGATCGGCTACTACGCCAGCTTCAAGAACCTGGCCGCCAGGCGGGGCATCGATTTCGACGCCTGGGTCGGCCCGCATTCGACCGCCGAGCAGTACCATTTCATCGGCAAGGACATCCTGTACTTCCACACGCTGTTCTGGCCGGCGATGCTCAGGTTCTCGGGGCACCGCACGCCGACCAACGTGTTCGCGCACGGCTTCCTGACCGTCGATGGTGCCAAGATGAGCAAGTCGCGCGGCACGTTCATCACCGCGCAGAGCTATATCGACACCGGCATGAACCCGGAGTGGCTGCGTTACTACTTCGCCGCCAAGCTCAATGCCAGCATGGAAGACCTGGACCTGAACCTGGACGACTTCATCGCCCGGGTGAACAGCGACCTGGTGGGCAAGTACGTCAACATTGCCAGCCGCGCGGCCGGTTTCCTGGTCAAGCGCTTCGACGGCAAGGTCAGCGAGGCCGCGCTGGCCAACCCGCTGCTGGAACAGCTGCGCCAGGCCGCGCCGCAGGTCGCCGCCTACTACGAGGGCCGCGAGTACAGCAAGGCGCTGCGCCTGGTGATGGAACTGACCGACGCCGTCAACGCGTTCGTCGATACCAACAAGCCGTGGGAACTGGCCAAGGACGAGAGCAAGCGCGAGGCGCTGCACGCCGCCTGCTCGGTGTCGCTCGAAGCGTTCCGCCTGCTGACGGTCTACCTGAAGCCGGTCGTGCCGACCATGGCCGCCGGCGTGGAGCGCTTCCTGAACGTCGAGCCGATGGACTGGCGCGCGATCGACACCCAGTTGTCGGCCGACCGCCCGATCCAGCCCTACCAGCACCTGATGACCCGCGTGGACGCCAAGCAGATCGACGCGCTGCTGGCCGCCAACCGCGATTCGCTGCAGGCCGCCGCGCCGGCCGTGGCCGCCCCGGCTGGCCCCGCCGCGATCGAGCCGGTCGCGGACACGATCACGATCGACGATTTCGCCCGGATCGACCTGCGCGTGGCGAAGATCGTCGATTGCGTGAAGGTGGAAGGTTCGAACAAGCTGCTGCAACTGACGCTGGACGTCGGCGAAGCCCAGACCCGCAACGTGTTCTCGGGCATCCAGTCGGCCTACACGCCGGAGCAGCTCAAGGGCAAGCTCACGGTCGTGGTGGCCAACCTGGCCCCGCGCAAGATGAAGTTCGGGATGTCGGAGGGGATGGTGCTGGCGGCCTCGGCTGCCGACGAGAAGGCCAATCCGGGACTGTGGATTCTGGAACCGCACAGCGGCGCCGTGCCGGGGATGCGGATTCGTTGATTTGCTTTCCCCTCACTGTCTTGTTCCCCTCTCCCGCGTGCGGGAGAGGGGAGAAAACCCTCAGCAAATCATCTGACGCTTACCCCCCCTGCCGCCTCGACGGATCATCGCTCCTCGATGTCGTGCTCACCGTGCCATCGGGGTGGAAGTGCACGTTGAAAAACGCCCGGTCGATGCTCGTTTCCATCCAGCGATAGCCCCAGACCTCTTCCTGTTTCAGCCGGAACGCCTCCACCTTGGTCGGCTTGCCGAGCATGCGGCGGATTTCGTCCTTGGTCATGCCGGGCCGCACCCTGGCGAAATTCTCGGCCGTCAGCGCCTGTTCGATCGAACGCACGGTGCCGTCGGCGTTGGTCGTCACCATCCACGTCGTGGTGCCTTCCGGCCCGCGCGGGTATTCCAGGCGGCGCCCGCCGTCCGGCTCCTCCCAGACGATTTCCGGCTTGCCGGCCTGGCGCCGTACGTCGTCCTCGGTGGATTTGCCGATCTCGATGCCTTTGAACAGCTGGCTGTCCGGCTTGACGCTGTCCCAGGTGTTGCGGGCCACGTCGCCGGCCTTCTTCATCGCTTCGTCGACCTTCTGCTGGTCGCAGCCGAACAGGGCGAGAACACTGGCAATCAGTCCCATGGCGGCCAGGCGTCGCGCGGACGCATCAGTGAATCGGTTTGTCATCGGTCCTGCCTCTACCGTTTGATCGCTTCGACCGGATCGCCGGCCGGGGCGCTGGCGCCCTGCGCGGCCGGATCGGTGTCGGCGGCGCGCCGGCCCGAGCCGCCCGCGAACAGCGTACTCCAGTTGTTGAACCGGCGGTTGAACAAAACCGACAGGCCATTGATCGAACCCCCCTTGGCGATCAATGACCAGCGCCGCGAGAACGCCCAGGTCAGTTTCACCACGTTCGACGCCGAAGTCAGACTCTGTTCATAGCCCACCGAGATCTGCTCGGAGACCGCCTTGCCGATGCTGACCACCTGCTGGTCGTTCAGGCCCGCCGTGCTGGGCCCGATCGAGAATTCATCGATGCCGAAGTGCGACACCACGCTCTTGCCCGCCTTGCCGCCGATCATGCCCAGCGCCGCGCCGCCCAGCGCGCCGCCGCTCAACTGCCGCTGCTGGCTCGACCCCGCGCTTTCGGCGCCGTAGCCGAACATCAGCCATGACAGCTTGTCCTCGTCGGGCACGTTGGGCTCGGACACCAGCCGCACGCGCGGAATCCGCACCGTGCCGGTCACTTCCACGCCGGCCTCCACCTCCTGGTTGCGGCGCAGCGCGCGGATGTTCAGGTTCGGGTTGTCCACCGGACCGTTGAAATTGATGATGCCGCGTTCGATGTCGAGCTTGCGCCCGAACGCCTCGTACGTGCCATCCACCACGCGCACCGTGCCCGTGGCGCGCATCGGCGACAGCGGCTCGCTCTTGATGCCCAGCGTGCCGGCCAGCAGGATGTCGGCGCCCGCGCCCCGGAAGCGGAAGTTGTTGCCGAGGTCGATGGCCACGTCGATCACCGGGCTGAAGCGGCTGGCCGGCTTCGACTCGGGCACCACCGGCGTGGCGGCGGTCTTGACCTCGCGCTGGTCTTTCCGGCGCACCACCACCACGTCGTCGCCGAGCACCGGCGCGCCGGCCTTGGGCAGGTCGAACAGCCCCCGGTCCACGCGGAACTTGCCCCGGATCGCAATCTGGCGGTTCTCGTTGGCAATGCCGGCCTCGCCCGACACGATCAGCGTGCGCTCGGGGCTGGCGAACAACTGCAGCTTGTCCGCGATGATCTTGCCGGTCAGGTTGGGATCGGTCTCGCCGAGCTTGACCGCGCCGGTGGCCGTCAGCGTGCCGTCGCCGCCGCGGAAGTGCACCCGCTTCAGTTCCACCGTGTTCTGGTCCAGCACCACCTGCACCACGCCGTCGGTCAGCCGGATACCCAGGTCATAGAGCGTGATGCCGATGCCGCTGCCATCGACCGAGCCGGTCAGCAGCGGGCTGCCCACGGTGCCGGCCAGTTGCAGCGCCGCCGCCAGGCGCCCGTCGAGCGCGTACTGCGGCCCGGCCAGTGCTTCGAGCGATTTCAGGCGCGGCATGTCGGCCGTGACCGTCCCGCCGAGCGTCGAGGCCGGGCCCACGGTCAGCAGGCCGGCCTGGCTGACGAGCCCCGCCGAGGCATCGACCACGAGCTTGCCAAGCCGCTCGGCCGTGGTGCCGCCGCGCAGCGTCACGCGGTTGCCCGAGAAATCGGCGCGCAGCGCGGTTTCGCCGAGTCCCAGCGACGTCCAGCCCCGGCCCGCGTTGATCGACGCGTCGCCGCTGCGGCGCCGGATTTCGGCAAACCCGGTGGCGGCCTCCGCCAGATTCAGGTTCCAGTTGGCATCGAGCACGAGGTCCGAGCGCAGCGGCGGTGCCTCGCCCGTGGCCGCTTCCAGCAGCTTGAGCACATTGGCCACTTCCACGCCGTCGAAGCGCCCCTGCGTGCGAATGCGGCCATGGTCGAACTCGAACCCCTCGATATTCATCGTCGCGCGGTCCAACAACAGGCGGGTCTGGCCGAGCCGGATACGCTGGTCTGCCACCAGCAGTTGCGCCGGGGCGGCCAGCCGGACATTGACCGTGCCGCGCTCGTCGAGTGTCTGGATCGTGCCGTTCCAGCCCTTGTCGCCCTGCCACGCGCCCTGCCCGGCCAGCGTCACCTGCAGCGGCCGGCCGTTCATCGACCCAGCGGCCTTCGCATCGAAGCCGTGGCTGGCCTGCGTGCCCCTGAGGCTGGCGTCGAGCGTACGGACCGTGGCCTGCGGGCCCTGGTAGTCGCGCACGGCCAGCTGCACGTTCACGGTGCCGTCGAGCCCGCCGCGCAGCTCGGCGTGGCCGCTGGCGGTTGCCACCTTGTGCGGACCAACCACGAGCGACTGCGCGCTGTAGTCGCCGACGATCTCGGGCTTTTTCAGCGTGCCGGTGATCTCGGCGTCGAGCTTCGCCTTGCCGGCCACGCCGAACTTGAGGCGGTCGAGCTGCGGCGCATCGACGTTGACCTTGAGCCGGTCGCCCCGCGCGCCGAAGCTGCCGCTCAGGTTCACCTGGTTGCCGGCCATCAGCAGCGACGCCTCGCTCGGCAGCAGCCGCTCGCCTTCCAGCCGCACGCGGCCCTTGCCGGTCATCGGCAGCCCGGCGTACTCGCTCTCGCCCAGCGCGAAGTCGAGCGCCACGCGCAGCACGTTGGCCAGCGAGCCCCGCGTGGAGAAATCGGCGTTGATGCGGCCCGGCGCCACCTTGGCCAGCCGCGACGGGTCGAAGTTGGCCAGCTTGCCCTTGAACTCGAACGCCTGCTCGTCCTTGAGGCCCAGCTTGCCGTCGGCGGTCAGCGTGCCGCTGCCCAGTCCGGCGCGCAGCGCCGATACCGTCACGGCGTCCTCGTCGATCTTCGCATCGGCGAACAGCTTGATCTCGCCCCCGGCCACATCGAGCGCCACGCTCTGGCGCCCCGGTTCGAGCCGCAGGATCACCGGCCCTGACAGGTTGGTCCGCACCAGCGAGGTGTGCAGCGCGGCCACGTCGAGCCGCCGCACGTCCAGATCGAAACCGCCCCGGCCCTCCTGCAGCGCGCCCTGCCCGACGATCTCGGCCCGCCCCGGCAGCGCAATGCGCAGGTCGCGCAGCGTCTGGGTCTTCTCGCTCAGCTCCACGCGCGCCTGCACGCCGTGGACCGGCAGCCGCTCGCGGTCGAGCGGTCCCGGGTCGAGGTTGCGGATGGTGATTTCGCCAGCCACGGCCAGCGGGTTGGCGGTGGGCGCGGCGGGCACCGGCACCGGCACCGGCACCGGCGCCGAGGCCGACGCGGCCGACGCCGCTTCCACCGCGCTCGCCGTCGATTCGCCGGGCTTCCGCGCGGCCACGCGTGGCGGCGGCGCCACGGACTCCACCGGACGCAGTTCGGCGTGGACGGTCAGGTTGGCCTGCGGTGCCGTGGGGCTGAACAGGCGCGGGTTGATCCGCTCGCCATCGATCAGCAGGTGCGTGAACGGCACGCGGCCGAACGGTGTCAGGTCGGCATTGGCCCGCGCACGGATACGGTCGCCGGTGGCGTCGAGATCCGCGCGCAGTTGGTCGAGCGAACCATTGGCCGTGGCGGACACCGCGTAGGCTTCTTCCTTCCACTTGCCTTCGAGCAGCGCCTCGGCCGACAGCGCGAACGGCTTCTGGCCGGCGATCTGGGCGTTGGCCTGCAGCTTGCCGTACGGCGTGCCCAGCCGGTCGATGGTCACGCGGTGCCGCTGGCCGTCGCTGTGTACCGCGCCGGAGAGATCCGACAGCACGAGCGGGCTTGACGTGGCCGGCGGCCCCTGCAGCAGCGACAATTCGTCCACCGTCAGCGTGTCGATGTCCACGGCCAGCGGCAGTTCCAGCGATTCCGGCATCCTGGCCGGCTCGGTACTCGGCGGCGACGGCTCCAGCCGGGCGTCGATCTTGCCGAGCTTGAGCCATGCCACATGCAGGCGCCGGGGCGACCACGACGTCTGCCACTTGCCGTCGATGCGGTCGATGGCCACGCGCGTGCCGCCGCTGGCGAACACCACGTCGTGCAGCCGCAGGCCGCTGGCCACGGTGCCGCCATCGAACTGGCCCGCCAGCATGCCCGCCGACAGCCGCGTGGCAAGGTTCCACACATGGCGCGTGCCGGCCTCGGTGCGCAGCGCGGCCACCACCGTCACCCCCAGCGCCACCAGCAGCAGCACCAGCAGGCCCGCCAGCCACGCCAGCACGCGCCAGACGCGGCGCCGGCGCGGCCGGGGCGGGCGCGGGGTGTTGCCGTCGTCGTGCGGCACCGAGGGCATGTCCGGCATGTTCATCAGAACGCCACCCCGAGCGAGATATGCGGCCGGAACTGCTTTTCCTGGATGCCGTAGCCGATATCGAGCTGCACCGGTCCCACCGGGCTGCGCCAGCGCGCGCCCACGCCCACGCCGTGATAGATCTTCACGCCGGACAGGTTGTTGGTGGCCGTGCCCATGTCCCAGAACACCGCCGCGCCCCAGTCGGGCTTGAACCAGTACTGGTATTCGAGGCTGCCCGTGCCCAGGTAGCGCGCCGGCAGCACGCTGGCGCCGTTGGGCGTGCCGATCGACTGGTACGTATAGCCGCGGATCGAGTCGGTGCCGCCCGCGCGGAAGCGCAGCGAGGCCGGGATCAGGGCCGGATCGTTCGAGGTCAGGTTGGCGCCCAGTTCCAGCCGCGCGATGAACAGGTCACGGTTGCCCACCGGCACGTATTGCCGGATGCGGCCGTACATGCGCAGGAACGTGGCATCGCTGAGCACGCCCTTGGCCGCCACGCCAATCTGGGTGTTGATCACGTTGCCCCGGCGCGGGAAGACGGGGTTGTCCACGTCGCGGCGGGTCCAGGCGAAGGCCGGCACCAGCGCCTTGGAGATCTGCGACGGCTGACCGTACGGGGTCAGGTTGTCGTAGTAGAAATCGAGCGACACCGTGGTGTCGTACTTCTCGCGCGAGCGGGACCGCTTCAGGCCGCCG
Organism: Cupriavidus agavae; assembly: GCF_004217045.1. Lineage (GTDB taxonomy): Bacteria > Pseudomonadota > Gammaproteobacteria > Burkholderiales > Burkholderiaceae > Cupriavidus > Cupriavidus agavae. The sequence goes on along the minus strand of NZ_SGXM01000001.1, from coordinate 313,499 downwards.
CGCCAGCTGGTCAGGTCGGTGCTCTCGATGTCGATGGTGCGCTCGTAGCTGCCATAGATGCTGTTGCGGTAGGTGCGCGAATCCGGCGGCATGGCCGTTTCCAGGAACGCGTACTGGCGCTTCTGCTCGATGCGCGCCTGCGAATCGAACACCCACGCGCGATTGAACAGGTTGTAGTACGAGTAGCGGCCTTCCACCTGGGCGCCGGTATCGGTGGTGTAGCCCACGCCGGAGCTGAGCCGGTGGGTCGGATACTCGCGCACCCGCACGCGCACCGGCGCCGTCACGGTGGCCTGCTGCGCGGCGGCCTCGGCCGAGGTCACGGCCGGCGGTTCCTCCAGGTCGACCTGCACGTTCGAGAAATACGGCTGGTTCTGCACGGCGCGCTGGAATTCGAGCAGGCGCTCCACGCGATACGGCTCGCCCTCGACCAGCGGATTGACGTTGCGGATGATCTGGGCCGGGTAGCGGCGCGTGCCTTCGATCTCAAGCGGGCCGAGCAGGTATTCGGGGCCGCTCTCGAACCTGGCCGACAGGTCGGCGGCATGCTCCTCGGGCTCCACGCGCGCCTCGGATGCCGTCATCTTCGCGCCGTAGTACGTGTGGCTCTGCAACTGGACCAGCGCGTCCTCCTTGGCCTTGTCCCAGTCTGCCTGGCGGAACGGATCGCCCACGGGCAGGCCCCACTTGCGGCGCATCTCGGCCACCTGCACCGGAGAGCGCGTGGCGGCCGGGCCGGTCACATCAAGGTCCACGCGGCGGATCTCGGTGCGGGCGCCCGGGTCGACCTTGATCTTCACCACGCGGTGGTCGCCCTCGCCCTCCACGGTGGCCGTGGTCTCGGGGTCGAACCAGCCCTCGGTCGAGGCAAACTGGCGCACCTGGTCGCCCACGGTCTCCACCATGTAGCGGAACTGGTCGTCGGAAATATCGGTGCGGGTGCGGTAGCGCGAGAGGTCGAGGTGTTCCTTGAGGATGTCCTCGAGCGGACCGGGAGCGTCGATCTCGACCTTGTAGACGTCCTTGGCCGCCACGGCATCGGGCAGCCAGGCGGCGCCCAGCAGCGCCACGGTGGCCGCCAGCCGGCAGGCCACGCGCGTGATGGCACCGCCACCTGTGACCGGGTGTCGCGTCCTGCGTGCGGCGATCAGTCCGGCCATCCGGCCAAAAACCAGGCTCATCCGTCCATGGGGTCCAGAAACAAGTCGCTATTTGACCACACCGCCGGCGGGTTCATGGCATTTCCCCGAGCCAAAGATAAAGAATCCGGGCCCGCGCCGGCAGCGGCCCGTGCCGATACGGTAAAATCTCGCCCCGTCACCCCCAATGCTGCCCCTGAAGGGCTCAGGTTTCGCCATGGCCATGTACGAATCGGATATCACCCAGTTCCTGAAGACGCTCAAGCAGGAGCGCCCCGCGCTCGAAGCCGAGCAGCGCGAAGGCCGCAACCTGCTGTGGGACAAGGCGCCGATCGACCTGGAAGAACGCGCCCGCGCCAACGAATCGCGCGTGGCCCAGCGCCCGTACGTCTACTCGTCGGACAACTGATCGGCCGCGCGCCGCTCAGCACTGTCTGACCGTTCAGATTCCCCGATGCAACCTGGCGACCCGCTGGCACCCAATCCGCAGGACAAACTGAGCCTGCCCGTGGAGCTGCCCAGCGTGGCCGGCGCCGCCAATCCCGCCGACATGGTCGACGGCATGGCGTTCGCGCGCCTGTACGGCGAGCCGCTGTTCAAGCTGCCGCAGGACCTCTACATCCCGCCGGACGCGCTCGAAGTCTTCCTGGAAGCATTCGAAGGGCCGCTGGACCTGCTGCTGTACCTGATCCGCAAGCAGAACTTCAACGTCCTGGACATTCCGATGGCCCAGGTGACGCGCCAGTACCTTTCGTACGTAGACCAGATCCGCCGCACCAATCTGGAACTGGCGGCCGAATACCTGCTGATGGCCGCGATGCTGATCGAGATCAAGTCGCGCATGCTGCTGCCGGTCAAGAAGGCCGACAGCGACGAGGAAGCCGAGGATCCGCGCGCCGAACTGGTACGCCGCCTGCTGGAATACGAGCAGATGAAGCTGGCCGCGCAGCGGCTGGACACGGTTCCCCAACTGGGCCGCGATTTCCTGCGCTCGCAGGTCTATATCGAGCAGAGCCTGGCGCCGCGCTTCCCGGACGTGGAGACGGTGGACCTGCAATCCGCCTGGGCCGACGTGCTCAAGCGCGCCAAGCTGAACCAGCATCACAAGATTTCGCGCGAGGAACTGTCCGTGCGCGAGCACATGAGCCAGATCCTGCGGCGGCTGCAGCACGCCCGCTTCATGGAGTTCAGCGAGTTGTTCGAGGACGCCATCCGCTCCGGCAAGGGCGTACCGGTGGTGGTGGTGAACTTCATCGCCATGCTCGAACTGTCGCGCGAGGCGCTCGTGGAGATCACCCAGGCCGAGCCATTCGCACCCGTTTATGTGCGATTGGCGTACACGCCGGCCTGAGCGCCACCGCCAGGCAGACCCATCCGGCCCATCCCCGGGCCCGAACCGGCGCGGATGCTCTACAATCCGCCGACAGCCGGCCCAAGCATGTCACAGAGAGACCGGCACGCGCCGGCGCCGCCCCGAAGCACGGCAGCCGGGACGCTCCTACCACGACCGCTCACCATATTCATGAAAGTCATTTCTTCGATCCAGGCGCTGCGGGACCAGTTGCGCGGCCAGAACCGCGTGGCCTTCGTCCCCACCATGGGCAACCTGCATGAAGGCCACCTGTCGCTGATGCGGCTGGCGCGCCAGCATGGCGACCCGGTGGTGGCATCGATCTTCGTCAACCGCCTGCAGTTCGGCCCGAACGAGGATTTCGACAAGTACCCGCGTACGCTGCAGGACGATATCGAGAAGCTGCAGAGCGAAGGCGTGTACGTGCTGTTCGCGCCGACCGAGAGCGACATGTACCCGGTGCCGCAGGAATACCGCGTCGAGCCGCCGCACGACCTGGGCGATATCCTCGAAGGCGAGTTCCGCCCCGGCTTCTTCAAGGGCGTCTGCACCGTGGTCATGAAGCTGTTCTGCTGCGTGCAGCCGCGCGTGGCCGTGTTCGGCAAGAAGGACTACCAGCAGTTGATGATCGTGCGCCGCATGGCCAAGCAATTCGCGTTGCCGGTGGACATCATCCCCGCCGAGACGATCCGCGCCGAAGACGGCCTGGCGCTGTCGTCGCGCAACCGCTATCTGGCCGAGGCCGAGCGCGCCGAGGCGCCGATGCTCTACAAGACGCTGCACGAGGTGCGCGACACCGTGCTGGGCGATGGCAGCGTGGACCTGCTCAAGGTCGAGGCCGACGCGCTGGCCCGCCTGCAGGGCCGCGGCTGGCAGCCCGACTATGTGGCGATCCGCAAGCGCGAGAACCTGCAGGCCCCGACCCGCGAGGAACTGGCAGCCGGCGAACCGCTGGTAATACTGACGGCGGCCAAGCTCGGGAACACGCGGTTGATCGATAACCTCGAAATTTAAGGTTTATCCGATTGTTTTCTTCCCTCTCCCGCAAGGCGGGAGAGGGGAACGATCCTCCCCCTCTCCCTCTCCACATGCCGCCGGTGTCCGCTGCGGCGTTTCCACCAGATCAGTACCCCAGTCATCGCGAACGCCAGCGGCGCCAGGCCGAAGACGGTGATGAACACGCGTCCGTACGTGCCGAACGCCTCGCCGGTGTGGAGCGGGAACAGCCAGTTGATGATGGTGTCGCCCGGCGCCGCATCGAGCGGGTCGCGCGCACCGAGCGGGCGCCCGGAATAGGCGTCGAGCCAGAGCCGCGTGGCCCCGCTGCCGCCACGGATCTCGCCTTCCTGGCGCAGCCGGATTTCGTAGGCGTCGCCGGGCTTGCGCGGCAGGCCCACACGCGTCACCAGCGCACCGGGATACTGGCGTTGCGCCGCCGTCATGGCCTGCGCGGGCGTGATCGCGTGGGTGCCGGCAGGCGGCGGGTCTGACTGGTGCTTCACGGCCGGGCTGACCGTCGCCACGCTGGCGATGATCGGCGTGACCCATTTCGGCAGGTTCAGGTACCAGCCCGAGAACGCGGTCACGGCCAGCACCGGCGCCACGAAGATGCCGGCCGCACGATGGAACGAGTAGTTGAAGCGCGGCCACGAGCCGCCGTGGGTGATTCGCACCGACTGCTTCCAGGCGCGCCGGTTCGACTTGGGCCACCACAGCCCGACGCCCAGCAGCACCGTCAGCAGCAGCGTCATGCCGGTCACGCCGATGATGGTCTTGCCGGTATCGCCCGACAGCAGGTAGCGGTGCAGATGGAACAGCGTCGGGATCAACTGCTGGCGCGACAGGCCCGGCACGCCCCACAGCCGCTCGCCCTTCACCGCCAGCGTGATCGGGTCGACCATCACCTGCCGCGAGCGCCCCGCCGACGCCTGCGGGCCCTTGATCGGGTAGTAGGCGATGAAGACGTCATGCTCCTCGATGGGCAGCATCAGCAGGTTCGGCTTGCCGTACTGCGGGTCGGCGAGCAGCTTCGCCGTGACCGTCTCGACCGTTGCCGCGCCCACCGGAACCCGCGTCGCCGAGGTGGCCTGCAACAAGTCTGGATTCAGCCACTTGTCGATCTCGTCGCGCCACGACAATACCGTTCCGGTCAGGCCCAGCATGACGAACAGCAGGCCGAAGACCAGGCCCAGATAGAGGTGGAGCTTGACGAGAACGATGCGGAGGCGGCCGGAAACCATGGGGCGAGGGCGTTTTTGAAAAAGCGTGTTCTGGCGGCGCGGCGCGATCAGGCGAGCCCGCCTTGACTCCAGCGGGTGCATCCGGCGTCGCATCTGTGCGGCAGCGCGCAAATGCAAATGCGAAGAATTCGCGATTCTAACAGTGCGACGTTAAGATGGCTGCGCACCCCCGCTGTCCATTGCCCCGCCATGCCCCTGATTGAACTGATTCCTGCCACCGCGGCCGACGCCGACCTGCTTGCCCACCTCCATGTCGAAAGCTGGCGCCATGCCTACGCCGGCCTGGTGCCCGCCGAATACCTCGACGTCCACGCCCTCGACGAGCGCCTGGCCACGTGGCGCGCCCGCATGCTCGAAGGGTCCGAGGCGCCACTCGAAGCGACGATTCTGCGCGTGGACGGCCAGCCGGCCGGCTTCTCGTGCCTGATGCCGCTGGCCGAGCCGGGCTACGGGGTCTACGTCGACAACCTACATGTGATGCAGCAGTATCACGGCCGGGGGTATGGCAAGACACTGATGTCTCATTGCGCCTGCCGCGCGGCCAGCCAGTGGCCGGGCAAGGCGCTGTTCCTCTATGTGCTCGATGGCAACGTGCAGGCGCGCGAGTTCTACAGGCGGCTCGGCGGCGAGGAATCCGATCCGTTCCATGACCCCTTCCCCGGCACCGACCTGATGATGGCCGTGCGGCGCGTGACCTGGCACGACGTCGACGCGCTGGTGGCGCGCCTCGCACCGGGCCCCTGAGCTACCGCTGCGCCAGCGGCGCGAACATCGCCGCAAGGTCCAGGCTGGCGGCCATGCTGTCGGCCAGCCGGTCGATCGACGCCTCGCGCAGCGCATCGAGATCCACGCCCGCGGCCCCCGCCAGCCCGGCCCAGCGCAGCAGCGCGCCGCAGCCGTCCGGCTGGTCGAACAGGCCGTGGACATAGGTGGCCAGCACCTGGCCGTCATCGGACACCGCGCCGTCGGGGCGGCTGCCGCCCGCGCCATCGTCGAGCCAGAGCGCCGGACGGTCGAGCGCGGCGCCAGCGGTCACGCCGAGGTGGATCTCGTAGCCTTCCACGGCCGCGCCATTCCCCGGTCCGCCTGCTTCGTCCAGCGCCAGCCGCCCGCTCACGCGCCGCAACTGCTTGTCAGACGCCAGCGTGGTCTCGAAATCGAGCAGGCCAAGCCCCGCGCTGCTGCCGGCCAGCCCTTCCCGGCCGTCCGGATCGTGAATCCGTCGCCCCAGCATCTGCATGCCGCCGCAGATGCCGGCCAGCTTGCCGCCGTAGCGCAGGTGGCGCCGCAATGCATCGTCCCAGCCGTTGGCGCGCAGGAAGGCCAGGTCGGCACGCACGCTCTTGCTGCCGGGCAGGATCACGAGGTCCGCCGGCGGTATCGGCATGCCGGGCCCGATAAAGCGCAGGTCTACCTGCGGATGGGCGCGCAGGGCATCGAAATCGGTATGGTTCGAGATGCGCGGCAGCACCGGCACGATCACGCGCAGGATGTCACCATCGGCGCCGCGCGCCACCTGTCCGCTGGCAATCGCATCCTCGGCGTCGAGGTGCAGGCCGTGCAGGTAGGGCAGCACGCCGAACACCGGCTTGCCCGTGCGCGCCGTGAGCCAGTCCAGCCCCGGTTGCAGCAGGCCGATATCGCCCCGGAAACGGTTGATGATGAAGCCGGCCACGCGCGCCCGTTCCGACGCCGACAGGCAGTCGAGCGTACCCACCAGATGGGCGAAGACGCCGCCCCGGTCGATATCGGCCACGATTACCACCGGGCAGTCCACGCGCTCGGCAAAACCCATGTTGGCGATATCACGATCCCGCAGGTTGACTTCGGCCGGGCTGCCCGCGCCCTCCACCAGCACCACGCCGTAGGCCGCCGCCAGCCGCGCGTGGCTGTCGAGCACGGCCGCCATCGCCTGCGGCTTGTAGGCGTGATAGGCGCGCGCATCGAGGTCCATGCGGGCGCGGCCGTGGATGATGACCTGCGCGCCAATGTCACTGCTGGGCTTGAGCAGCACGGGGTTCATGTCGGTATGCGGCACCAGCCCCGCCGCCTGCGCCTGCAGCGCCTGCGCACGGCCGATTTCGCCGCCATCGGCCGTCACCGCGCTGTTGAGCGCCATGTTCTGCGGCTTGAACGGCGCCACGGCCACGCCGGCCCGCAGCAGCACGCGGCACAGCCCCGCCACCACCGTGCTCTTGCCGGCGTCGGACGTGGTGCCCTGGACCATCAGCGTGCCGCGCAGGGCACGCGCGGCATCGGGAATCGGGAAGTTGGCGGCGGGTTCGTTTCGCATCGCGAGATTATCGCAGCAGCCCCGCCCCAGGGCGCGCCAAAATACGCGCCGGCCTGCAAGATCCGTGCATACGGCCGCCGGATGCGGCGGCTACAATACGCCGGATGAAGACCGAGGCCACCCCCCAACCGCAGGCGCTGAACCTGGCCGCCGCTGCCGAACCGGCCGCGGCCGGCGCGGCGCAGGCCGCCGCGCCCGAGCCGGAGACCGCCGTGCAACCGAAGCCGGCCGGCCCCGCGCCGGCGCGCCAGCTTACGCTGGTGCTGGGCGGGGCGCGCTCGGGCAAGAGCCACTTCGCCGAGCAGCTTGCCACCGACCACGCCGCGCTGACGGGCGGGCCGGTCACCTACATCGCCACGGCGCGCCATGACGCCGAACCGGCCGACGAGGAGATGGAGGTGCGCATCGCGCTGCACCGGGCGCGCCGGCCGGCGGACTGGACGCTGGTCGAGGAACCCGTGCACCTGGCCGACGCCCTCTACGCGCACGCGCGCCATGACGGCTGCATCCTGGTGGACTGCGCCACGCTGTGGCTCAACAACCTGATCTTTGGCGACAACCGCGACTACCCCGACCACGGCGTCATCACCCCGCCACCCCCGTTCACCGAGGAAATCGACGCGCTGATGACCGCGCTGCCGATGCTGCCCGGCCACGTGATCCTGGTCTCCAACGAGATCGGCTTCGGCGTGGTGCCGATGGGCGCCATCACGCGCTTCTACGTCGACGAACTGGGCCGCCTGAACCAGAAGCTCGCGGCCGCCGCCGACCGCGTGCGGCTGCTGGTGGCCGGCATCCCGGTGGCCATCAAGGACCCTGCCTCGTCCCCGTCGACGTCCCACCCCGCGCGATGATCATGCTGTCCTGGGCCGCCTGCGTGGCGGCCGCACTTGCCGGCGTGCTGCTGGACCGCTGGCTCGGCGAGCCGCGCCGGTGGCATCCGCTGGTCGGCTTCGGCCGGATCGCCACGCTCGTCGCCAATGCCCTGAACCGCCCCGGGCGCAGCGCGCCGCGCCAGCGCGCGGCCGGGCTGCTGGCGTGGGCGCTGGTCGTGCTTGGCCCCGCCGCCCTTGCGTGGTGGCTCGTCACGCTGGCCACCACCGTTCACCCGCTGCTCGGCTGGGCGCTGCACGCGGTGGCGCTGTACTTTGCGCTGGGCGCGCGCAGCCTGAGCCAGCACATTGCCCCGATCGCCGAGGCGCTGCGCCGGCATGACCTGGCGCTGGCACGCACGCTGACCGCGCGCATCGTCTCGCGCGACACCGCCGATGCCGATGCCGAAGCGCTGGCGCGGGCGGCCTGCGAATCGGCGCTCGAAAACGGCAACGACGCGATCTTCGGCGCGTTGTTCTGGTTCCTGATCGGCGGCGCGCCGGCCGTGATCGCCTTCCGGCTGGCCAATACGCTGGACGCGATGTGGGGCTACCGCACGCCGCGCTGGGAAATGTTCGGCTGGGCCGCCGCCCGCATCGACGATCTGCTGAACCTGGTTCCCGCCCGGCTCACCGCGCTGTCGTACGCGCTGCTCGGCGCCACCGGACAGGCGCTGCGCTGCTGGCGCACGCAGGCGGGTGCGTGGTCGAGCCCGAACGCCGGCCCGGTGATGGCCGCCGGCGCCGGTGCGGTGGGCGTGGCGCTTGGCGGCGGTGCGCGCTATCACGGCGAGTGGGAGGAGCGCCCGCCGCTCGGCACCGGCGCCGCGCCGGCCGCCGCCCATGTGCAGGCGTGCCTGCGGCTGGTGCACCGCACGCTGTGGCTGTGGCTGGGGGTCGCCATGCTGAGCGTGCCCGTGTTCACGCTGCTGTCATGACGGCCATCGCCCCGATCCGGCACGGCGGCAATCTGCTGGCCGCGGTGCGCCGCTACGCGCGGCCCGTCGAAGACTGGCTCGACCTGTCCACCGGCATCAATCCGGCCGGCTATCCGGTCCCGGCACTGCCCGCCGATATCTGGCAACGGCTGCCGCAGGACGACGACGGCCTTGCCGAGATGGCCGCGCAAGCCTACGGCGCACCGCACGCGCTGCCCGTGGCCGGCTCGCAGGCCGCCATCCGCACGCTGCCGGCACTGCTGCGCCCCGGGCGCGTGGGCATCGCCGCGCTGGGCTACAGCGAGTACGCCCCGGCCTTCGCCGGCGCCGGCCATACCGTGGTGCCGCTCGACGAAGCCGATTTCGCGCGGCGCGATCTTGCGGATGGCCTCGACCACCTGGTGGTGGTGAATCCGAACAATCCCACTGCCCGACTGTTGTCCGCCGACACGCTGCTCCACTGGCGCGCGGCGCTGGATACGCTGATCGTCGACGAGGCGTTCCTCGACAGCATGGCAGCGTCGTCGCTGGCGCCGCACACGGGCACGCCGGGACTCGTCGTGCTGCGCTCGATCGGCAAGTTCTACGGGCTGGCCGGCATCCGCTGCGGATTCGTACTGGCCGCGCCGGCATTGCTCGACACCCTGGCGGACCGGCTCGGCCACTGGACCGTCTCGGGGCCAGCCCGCGCCGTGGCGCGCCGTGCCCTGGCCGACACCGCATGGCAGGACGCCACGCGTACCGCCCTGGTCCGGCAAGGCCAGCGATTGGCGAAATTGCTATGCGCCCATGGCCTGGCGCCGGCCTCGCAGCCACTGTTCCACTGGGTGCCCGACGCCCGCGCCCCGGCACTGCATGAAGCGCTGGCGCGGCAAGGCGTCTGGACGCGGCTGTTCGACGCGGCGGGCGGTTGTCCGGCCAGCCTGCGGCTCGGGCTGCCGCCCGATCACGAACCGGCCTGGCAGCGGCTCGATGCCGCGCTGGGCCACGCCCTCACCGACACCGATACCGATACCGACAAGACGCGATGAAGTCACGCTTCCTGCCGCTTGCCGCGCTCGCCGCGACAACATTTTCCGCCCACGCCGCCATCACCGTCACCGACGACAGCGGCCAGCCCGTCACGCTGAACCAGCCCGCGCGCCGTATCGTGTCGCTGGCGCCGCACGTGACCGAGCTGATCTTCGCGGCCGGCGGCGGTGACCGCATCGTCGGCACGGTCAGCTACAGCGATTATCCGCCGCAGGCCCGCGACATCCCGCGCGTGGGCGACAACAAGGCGCTGGACCTCGAACGTATCGCCGCGCTCAAGCCCGACCTGATCGTGGTCTGGCGCCACGGCAACGCCCAGAAACAGACCGACCGCCTGCGCGCGCTCGGCATGCCGCTGTTCTTCAGCGAACCGCGCCGGCTCGAATCGATCCCCGAGAACATCGAGAAGCTCGGCACGCTGCTCGGCACCGAGCCGGTGGCCAGCCGCGCCGCCACCGATTTCCGCCAGCAGGTGGAGACGCTGCGCAAGACCTACGCGGCGCGGCCGCCCGTCCCGGTGTTCTATCAGGTCTGGCAGCAGCCGCTGATGACGCTGAACGGCCAGCATCTGGTCAGCGACCTGCTGGCCCTGTGCGGCGGCCGCAACATGTTCGAGAAGGAGACCCCGCTGGTGCCCACGGTCTCGGTCGAAGCCGTGGTGGCCGGCAACCCCGAGGCAATGTTCACCGCCGGCATGGGCGCCACCCGCCCGGACAAGCCGCTCGCGGATTTCTCGACATGGGCGAAGTGGAAACAGGTCACGGCGGTGGCCCGCAACAACCTGTTCATCATCGACGGCGACCTGGTGAACCGCGCGGGCCCGAGGGTGGTGAAGGGGGCGGCGCAGATCTGCAAGGATCTGGAGGTGGCAAGGTCACGGCGGTAGGCACGCCGGCGCTATACCACCACCCGGTTCCACCACCCCAGGCTCACCCCGCCCGCTCCCACCCGGAACCGGCACGTCGCCCCGAATCCCAGCGACCATTCCAGCGTCTGCGCCAGCGGCAGCCCGAGCCATCGCGCAGCCAGCATCCGCATCGGGCCCGCGTGGGTGACCACCCAGATCCGTTCGTCCGAGGCCACGTCGAGCGTCTCTACCCAGGCGCCGATGCGCGCCATGACCTGTGCCGGGCTCTCGCCGCCGTGGGGGCGCCCATCCATCAGGTTGGCCGCCCACCCGTCGAGCGCGTCGCGCGGAATATCGTCCCAGCGCCGCCCTTCCCAGTTGCCGAAATCCATCTCGCGCAGGCGCGGCTCGATCTCGCAGGCAGGGGGTGCGTCGAGACAGCCGGCCAGCGCCGCCGCCGTATCGCGCGCCCGCGCCGCCGGGCTGGTGACGATGCGGTCCGGCGCACCGATGCCGGCCGCGATCGCCGCGGCCGCCGGCTGCATCGGCAGGGCCAGCGCCAGTTCCAGGCTGCCGTAGCAGATACCGGCCTCGACCGCGGGCTGCGCGTGGCGGATCAGGACCACTTCCATGCGGCCGCCACGAGGTAGAGGGTCAGTTCGGCAAGCTGCTGCGCCATGCCGAGGCAGTCGCCGGTATAGCCACCGAGCCGCCGCACGAAGTAGGCGCCGAGCGCCGTCCGCAGCCCGGCCAGCGCGACGATGGCCGCCGCCGCAAACCAGGGCGACAGCCACAGCAGCGGCAGCACGCCGCACGCCAGCGCGAACAGCAGCCCCGCGCCGGCCAGCCGCTGCGCCACCGGTTTGGCCTTGCCCTCGGGCCGCACGTACTCGTGCGTGGCCAGAAACGTGATCGCCATCGCCCGGCTCGCGCCGTGCGCCGCTACCAGCGTGGCGAGCAGCAACGCCAGCCCGCCTGCCTCGCCCACGGCTACCAGCAACTGCCACTTGAGCAGCAGCGCCACGACGATGGCAATGGCGCCAAACGCCCCCACGCGCGAGTCATGCATGATCGCCAGCACGTCCTCACGGCGGTAGCCGCCGCCGAACGCATCGACGCAATCGGCCAGCCCATCCTCGTGGAACGCGCCGGTCAGCAGCAGCGTGGCCGCCATGCCGAGCACGATCGCCACCGAAGGGGTCCAGAGCTGCCACGCACCCCAGGTCACCAGCGCCGCCACCGCGCCGACCAGCAGGCCCACCAGTGCAAAGTAGCGCGCGGCGGCGTTCAGGTAGTGCGGTTCGAACCCCACCCACCCGGCCAGCCGCTGCGGCAGCGGCACGCGCGTGAAGTAGCCGAGGGCGGTCAGGAAGAATCGGAGTTCGTTGGCCATGGCGCTAGGCGGAGGCGTTGGTCACGCCCGCGCCGCTGAACGTGGCCATCTCCCGCAGGAACGCGGCCGCCGACGCCACCAGCGGCCAGGCCAGCGCGGCGCCGGTGCCCTCGCCCAGGCGCAGGTCCAGGGCCAGCAGCGGCTCGCCGCCGAACTCGGCCAGCAGCGCGCGGTGGCCCTGTTCGTGCGAGCAGTGCGAGTACACGCAGTAATGCAGCACGTTCGGGTCGATGCGCGCGGCCACCAGCAGCGCCGCCGAGGCGATGAAACCATCGACCAGGATCACCATGCGGCTGGCGGCCGCAGCCAGGAAGGCGCCCGTCATGGCCGCAATCTCGAAGCCGCCGAACGTGGCCAGCACGTCGAGCGGCGCGCTGGCGCCGGGATGTGCCGCCAGCGCACGGGCCAGGATGTCGCGCTTGCGCGCCACGCCGGCATCGTCGAGCCCCGTGCCGCGCCCCGTGCAGGCATCCAGCGGCAGGCCGGTCAGCCGGCTCATCACGCAGGCCGCCGCCGAGGTATTGGCAATGCCCATCTCGCCGAAGCCGATCACGTTGGTGCCCTGCTGCGCGTGGCGCAGCACGCGGGCGATGCCGACATTGATGGCCGCGCCGGTTTCGGCCGGCGTCATTGCGGCCTGTTCGACGAAGTTGCGCGTCCCGTTGGCCACCCGGCAGTTGACCAGCCCGGCCGAGGCCGGCAGCGGCGCGCGCACGCCCACGTCCACCACTTCGAGCGCCATGCCGTGCAGCCGCGTGAACACGTTGATCGCCGCACCGCCGTTCAGGAAGTTCAGCACCATCTGCGCCGTCACTTCGGCCGGAAAGGCACTGACGCCGGCGTCGGCCACGCCGTGGTCGCCCGCGAACACGATAATCGCCGGGCGGTTCAGTTCGGGCACCGTCTCGCCCCGGATCATGCCGATCCGCAGCGCCAGCGATTCGAGCCGGCCCAGCGAGCCCAGCGGCTTGGTCTTGTCGTCGATCGCCGCCTGCAGCGCGGCGCGCAGCGCCTCGTCGGGCGCGTCGATCGGCGGGAGGGTCAGGGCGTAGTCGGAGTAATGGGTCATGCTGTCAGTCGGTCCTCGTGTCACATTTCAACGCCGCGTTGGGCCTTGATCCCCTGCTGGAAGGCGTGCTTGACCGGCGTCATGTCCGTCACCGTATCGGCCGCCTCCACCAGCGCCGGGGGCGCGCCACGGCCCGTGATGACCACGTGCTGCATCGGCGGGCGGGCGCGCAGGTCGGCGATCACCGTTTCCACGTCCAGATAGTGCAGCTTCAGCGCAATGTTCAGTTCGTCGAACAGCACCAGCCCGATCCCGGGGTCGCGCAGCATGCGGCGCGCCACTTCCCAGGCGGCTTCGGCCTTGGCCACGTCGCGGGCGCGGTCCTGGGTCTCCCAGGTATAGCCCTCGCCCATCACGTGGAACTCGCACTGCTCCGGAAAGCGCTGCAGGAACATCTCCTCGCCGCTCGGGATGGCGCCCTTGATGAACTGGACCACGCCGGTGCGCATGCCGTGCCCCATCGCGCGCACCACCATGCCGAAGCCGGAACTTGATTTGCCCTTGCCGTTGCCGGTGGTGATCACGATCACGCCGCGCTCGGCCTGCGCCGAGGCGATCTTGGCGTCCACGACTTCCTTCTTGCGGACCATGCGCGCCTTGTGGCGCTCGTCGCGGCCTTCGCTGCCGTCCGGGACGGTGTTTTCAGTGTCGCTCATTGCGGTTTCCATCGGGGATCAGCGCGGCGTGCGTGCCGTCGCTGATGCGGATAATCGGGGTGCGCAGCGCCCGGGAGCACTGCGCGGGAGTCAGCACGTCCGGCGCCGGGCCGTGCAGCGCCTGGCCGTCTTCGGACATCAGCAGCGCATGGCTCGCGTAGCGCTGCGCCAGCGTCAGGTCGTGGACGATGACCACGGCGGCGTGCCGCCCGGCGCGGGTCAGGCGCTGGAGCAGGTCCAGCACCTGGATCTGGTGGCGCAGGTCGAGGTGCGCCACGGGTTCGTCGAGCAGCAGCAGCGGCGCCTGCTGCGCCAGCGCGGCGGCCAGCGACACGCGCTGGCGCTCGCCGCCGGACAGCGTCAGCACGTCGCGGCCGGCCAGCGGATCGAGGTCGAGCGCGGCCATCACGTCGCGCACCACGCCGTCGTCGTCGCGCCGGCCCCAGCCCCAGCCGCTCAGGTGCGGGTGGCGGCCGATGCGCACGGCGTCCTCGACGCGCATCGAGAACGTGTCATGCACCGCCTGCGGCAGGTACGCGCGCTGCCGCGCCAGCATGGCCGGCGGCACCTGGGCAAGGTCGGCGCCATCGATCACGATGCCGCCGCCATCAGGCGCGCGCAGGCCGGCCAGCACGCCCATCAGCGTAGACTTGCCCACGCCGTTGGGCCCGACGATGCACCATAGCTGCCCGGCGCCAATCGACATCGACAGCCGTTCGAGCAACACGCGCGGCCCGGCGCGCAGGCCGACGTCGCGCAGCGCCAGCTCGGGGCAGGCCGCCAGCGGTTCGGACCAATGGCTCGGCACTGTCATCGCGGCCTCCGCAGCAGCAGGTAGAGGAAGGTCGGCACGCCCAGCAGCGCCGTGATCACGCCCACCGGCAGTTGCGCCGGGGCAATCACCGTGCGGGCGATCAGGTCGGCCGCCATCAGCAGCGTGCCCCCCAGCAGCACGGCGGCCGGCAGCAGCAGGCGCTGGTCGTTGCCCCAGGCCAGCCGCACCATGTGCGGCACCACCAGGCCGACAAAGCCGATCGACCCCGCCGTGGTGATCGCCGCCGCGATCGAGAACGACGCAATCAGGAAGGTGGCCAGCCGCACCCGGCCCACGCGCACGCCCAGCGCCTGCGCCACGGTCTCGCCGAGCAGCATCACGTTCAGCGCCCGGGCCATGGGCAGTGTCAGCGCCAGCGCGGCGCCGAGCATGCCGAGCGCCCAGCCGTAGCTCGACGTGCCGCCGAGATCGCCGGTCAGCCAGAACAGCATGCCGCGCAGCCGCGATTCCGGCGCCACGGCCAGGATCAGCGTGATCAGCGCGCCCCACCCCGCCGCCAGGATGACCCCGGTCAGCAGCAGCCGCGCGCCGGCCTCGTGATGGCCGCCCTGCACCTGCGGATGCAGCAGGTCGCGCCGGGCCAGCGTGGCCACCAGCAGCATCGAGCACAGCGCGCCGGCCGCCGCGCCGGCCTGGATGGTCCAGAGCGGCAGCGTCAGCAGCATGGCCAGCAGCGCGCCGGTGGAGGCCCCGCCGGAGACACCCAGCACGTACGGCTCGGCCAGCGGGTTGCGCAGCAGCACCTGCATCAGCGCGCCAGACAGCGCCAGCAGGCCGCCGCAGGCAAACGCCGCGGCGGCGCGCGGCAGGCGCAGTTCGCGCACGATGGCGCCGGCGGTGCCGGTATCGGCCCCGGTCAGCGCCTGCCAGAGCTGGCCGGCGTCCAGCGCCACGCTGCCCACGGCCAGCGACAGCGCGAACACCGCCGCCCCGGCCACGGCCAGGACACTCCAGACGGTCAGCGCGCGGCGCAGCTCAGCCATGGCTTACTTCTGGCGCCAGCCCAGCGTGACAAACCCGGCCCGGCCCTGCGTGTTGTACGGGAAGGCGAGCATGTATTGCTTGTCGAACAGGTTTTCCACTCGGGCGGCCACGAACCATTGCTTGTCGATGTTGTAGCGGGCGTTGAGGCTGACGATACCGTATCCGCCCAGCGTGCGCGAGCCGTTGTCGAGCCGCGACGACGACACCAGCCACTCGCCACCAAGGCGCCAGCTGCCGAAGTTGCGGCCCACGTCGAACGATGCATGCCGGCGGGCGCGGCGGATCAGCTGCGTGTTGCTCTCCTCGTCGACCGGATTCTGGAACGTGACGCTGGCGCCCAGGTCCGTGCCGTAGACCGTGGCGCGCCACGACGCCTCGATGCCCTGCACCTTGGCCTTGGCCACGTTCTGCGCCAGGTACAGGCCGCCCGGCTGCAGCGTGGAGACGATCAGGTCGTTGTAGCGCGTCTCGAACGCCGTCACGCGCAGCAGGCCGGCGCTGGCCGTATCCACCTGCACGCCCACCTCGGCGGACTTGGCGCGCTCGGGGCTCAGGTTCGGCTGGCCGTAGTTCGGGTAGTACAGCTCGTTGAACGTGGGCGCGCGGAACGCGTTGCTGAGGTTGGCGATCAGCTTGACCTGCCCGGTCACGTTGAAGCCATAGCCCGCGAAGAAGCTGCCCTGGTTGCCAAAATCGGAATAGTGGTCGTTGCGCGCGTTCAGCTGCAGCTGATGGCGGCCGATACGCCCCTCGTAGCCGCCATAGACCGAGAACACGTTGCGCGTGGGCGCCGCGTAGGAGCTGGATGCCAGTTCCTGCTGCAGCCAGTCTGTGCCGAACAGCAGCTTGTGGTCTGCCGTCAGCGCGTACTCGTTCTGCCAGTTGAACTGGCGGGAGCGGGTGCTGAACAGGCTGTCGAACAGGCGGTTCTTCGTGGTCTCGGCGCGGTCCTCGCTCTGCGCCAGCTTGAAATGCGTGGTCCAGTCGCGCGTCACCTTGCCGTTGACGAACGCCGACAGCGTGTACAGCTCGCTGTCCATGCGGTAGTCGTCGGTCGGGCGGCCGCTGGTGCTGTCGTACGACAGCTGGCTGTTCGAGTAGTACGCCGCGAACCCGGCGTCCCAGTCCTGCGTGAACTGGTGGCGCACCTGGCCCGAGACGCTCTTGTTCTCGTACGGGTTGTCGGCCGGGTTCGGGCCCGTGCCGCGCCGCACCGCCGCCGGGTTGGCGGCGGCCCACTGCTGGTAGTTGACCGACGAGAAACCGTCGGTCTTGAAGATGGAACCGGTCACGTTGAACGAGGTGTCGCCCACCTGCCCGCCGTAGCCCACCGTGCCCTGGCGCGTGTTGTTGCTGCCGTACTCCACCTGCGCGTTGGCCGCGGGCGGCTTGCCGGCGCCATTCCTGGTGAAGATCTGCACCACGCCGCCGATCGCGTCCGATCCGTACAGCGCCGAGACATTGCCGCGCACCACCTCGATCCGCTCGATCTGGTCGGGCAGGATATTGGCCAGCTGGGCCGTGCCGCCGCTCACGCCGGCCACGCGCACGCCATCGATCAGGATCAGCACCTGGTTCGAGTTGGCGCCGCGCAGGAACAGCGTGGTATTGGCGCCCATGCCGCCGTTGGCGGAAAACTCGACCCCGGCCTGGCCGCGCAGCAGCGTGCGCAGGTCCGGCGCCTGGGAGTTGACGATGTCGTCATGGGTGACCACGGTGGTGTGCGGCAGCGCCTCGGTCACGCTCTGCGCGGTGCGCGAGGCAGTGACGACCACCGGGGCAAGACTCTGCCCCTCGGCAGCAGACTGCGCGAAGGCGGGAAGGGACGATGTGGAAACAACGGCTGCGGCCGCCAGGATGGCAGGCGCGCAAGGACGAACCGGCGGATGAGCCGCGGCGGTCGACCTGGATGGCGTGAAACGCATGAGTCAGGGTGGAAGAGAACGGCCAGGTCCGTTCCCCCGCGGACCATGTGGCGATGAGGCGTGCCGCGTGGAGGCGGACGCCCGCGTTCGGCAGGCCGGTATCCGGGCTGGCGACATCAGGCAGGCCGCCTTCCCGACCGGTATGGGTCAGTGGCGCTTGGCCAGCCCTGCGAAGGACTCTGGAACTCGTAAAACAGCGAGGACACTGGGTTCGCGGTCGCTTACCGTTGCGGGGGCAGCACAGGTTGGCCGGTTCCGACATGGCGTCGGCGCCCCGCTCCCTGTTTCCCGTTGAACTGCGACCCCGACGTGCGCGGGTGCCGCGAGCACCTGGAACGGCGCGAGTGTAGGGAGTTTCAATCCGGGCGTCAATGCGATGGATCAAGCTGCCGTTAACCATGGTGCGATGCCCCCGATGGCGCCCGGCCCGGACCCGTATGTGGTCCCTCGTACGGCCGTTCGCTGCAACTTCGGAGCGGCACGCCGGTCTGATCGGGCGCGTTGTGCGGTAGCCCCCGCGCGTGCATCGGCTAGAATTCCGAAACCTGACCACTACTCCTACCGGACACGACAGGCACTATGCTCAACGAACTCGAACAACTGGCCGCCAAGATCGGGCGCGTGCTGCATCATGCAGACACCCTGGCGGCGGAAAACCAGCGGTTGCGCGCGGAAATCGACCGCCTGCAGGCCGAGGCCAACCAGTTGCGCGCGGACCGCGAAGCCATGGCGGCCGACCGCGAACTGCTCAATATCAAGATCGAGGAAGCGCAGCTGCGCATCCAGTCGATCCTGGACAAGCTGCCCACCGCCAGCGACGCACGCCAGCTCGACCTGCTCGGCGACGGCACCCCGCGCAACGCCTCGGAAGGTTCGCAGCAAGCCCCCGGAGAACACGCATGAGCAACAAGCAAGTGGAAGTGAACATCGCCGGCCAGCCCTATCGCTTCGCCATCGCCCCCGACAACGAGGCCGCGCTGCTCGAAGCCGTGGCCCTGGTCGACGACAAGATGAACAAGCTCAAGGGCACCGTTTCCACGAAGGGGGTCGAGCGCGTGGCCGTAATGGCCGCGATCAGCCTGGCCTCGGACCTGCTGGCCATGCGCCACAAGCAGGAGGAGGAAGGCGCGATTCCCGTGGAGGCCGTGCGCGCGCGCATCCGCGAACTGAACGACCGCGCCGACGAGGCACTGCGCCAGTACGCGCACGTGGGCACGCGGTAGGGTGAAAAAACCCTGCCGGCTACGCTTGAATTGCGCGGCGGGGCCACAATATGACGTGCATGTGAAGCCGGTGCCGCGCCCTGCGCGGCGCGTCGGCGGCGCGGGATGGATGGTGTGGTGGAAAATGTAACGACGCGACACGTCCGGCTTGGTATGCGCCAATGCGCGGTGTATAGTGGAGCCACTGCGCGGCGCCCAGCGTCCGATGCAGCAAAATGGCCGGGTTATCGTGCCTGGCCGCCGTTTCCACCCATCCCAATTGAAACGGCAAACGTCTGACATCCCCAGCGCACGCAGTTGCAGTTTGCGCGAAGGAAAGCAAAGTCAGACGTTTGACAGTTTCCCTGCCTGGTTCGTGAGGATCATAACTCCTTGAACCGATATGCATTGCATGGTGCGGGATTATGTCGTGTGGGCGAGCGCGTCACCGCACTCAAAGTTCTGGGTTCTGCCCTGGACTCCCTGAGTGGGTGATGTACCCGAAATGCGACTTCCGCAGCCACTCTGAACCTCACTTGGGTTCAGGATGCCGATCCAGCGGCCGAGGCGGGGACCCCCTTCAAGTGATGAAGAGGCGGTGGTTTGATGAACCACCGCCTTTTTCATTTGCGGCTTCCGCCGACATCCCATGTCCACTACGCGCGCGCGCCAGTACTGGCTCATGAAGTCCGAACCGGACGAAGCCAGCATCGACGACCTTGCCGAAAAGGGCACCCTGCCCTGGACCGGCGTGCGCAACTACCAGGCGCGCAACTTCATGCGCGA
Source organism: Cupriavidus agavae (assembly GCF_004217045.1). Taxonomy (GTDB): domain Bacteria; phylum Pseudomonadota; class Gammaproteobacteria; order Burkholderiales; family Burkholderiaceae; genus Cupriavidus; species Cupriavidus agavae. Next base: position 293,937 of record NZ_SGXM01000001.1, on the reverse strand, counting down.
CCAGATGCGCATTGGCGACGGCGTGCTGTTCTACCACTCGTCCTGCCCCGAGCCGGGCATTGCCGGGCTGGCCGAAGTCTGCTCGCAGCCCTACCCCGACCCCACCCAGTTCGACCCTGAAAGCGACTATTTCGACAAGGCATCGAAGCCCGAAGACCCCCGCTGGTCGCTGGTGGACGTGCGCTTCGTCGGCAAGTCGGCACTGATTGCGTTGCCGGCGCTGCGCGAGCATGAGGCGCTGGCCGACATGGTGGTGCTCCGGCGCGGCAACCGGCTGTCGATCACGCCGGTCACCGCCGCGGAGTGGCGTTTCATCACCGGCAAGCTGATGAAGTGAACCATCGGCACGCCGGAACATTTTCGCGGCGCGCGCGTCTGAAGGGCATCACATTCGTGGAGAACAATATGAAGAAACTCTTGCTTGCTTCGCTGCTGACGACCACGGCCGCCATGGCCACCGCCCAGACCGTGCCGCCGCCTTCGGGCGTGCTGTCGCTGAACGCCGAGGCGGTGACCGAAGTGCCGACCGATGTCGTGCAGCTGACGCTGGCAGTGGAGCAGGAAGGCCAGGAGCCGTCGGCCATCTCCAACGCGCTGTCGACCCGCACCCAGGCCGTGCTGGCGCAGGCCAAGCGCACCTCGGGCGTGGAAGCCCAATCTGGCGGTTTTACGATTCACCCGACCACCGACCGCAACGGCAAGATCAGCGCCTGGCGCGGCCGCTCGGAGGTGATCCTGAAGTCGAAGGATTTCGCGGCGATCTCGAAGCTGGCCGGCGAGTTGTCGAACCAGATGCAGGTGCAGAACGTGTCGTTCTCGCTCTCGCGCGAGGCGCGCCAGGCCGTGCAGCAGAAACTGACCGATCAGGCAGTGGCCGCGTTCCGCGACAAGGCCCAGGCCACCGCGAAGCTGTTCGGCTACACGGGCTACACGATCCGCGAGGTCTCGGTCAATGAAGGCGGCGGCATGGTGCCGCCGATGCCGCGCATGTACGCCGCGAAGGCCATGTCCGCCGACGCCGGCGCGCCAATCCCGGTCGAGGGCGGCAAGACGCAGGTGACGGTGTCGGTGAATGGGGCCGTGCAGATGGTGAAGTAAAAGGGTTTCTCCCCTCTCCCGCTTCATGGGAGAGGGGAGAAAACAACATCAGAGCGTGTTGTACTGCTCCCGCAACACATTCTTCTGTACCTTCCCCATCGTGTTGCGCGGCAGTTCTTCCACCACGTGAACGCGCTTGGGCACCTTGAAGTTGGCGATGCGGCCCTTGAGCGTGCCGATCAGGCCGGCTTCGTCGATCTCGGCGCCGGGCTTGCGGACCACCACGGCCACCACGGCCTCGCCGAAATCCGCGTGGGGCACGCCAATCACGGCCGATTCCGCCACGCCCGGCATTTCGTCGATAAAGCTCTCGATTTCCTTCGGGTAGACGTTGTAGCCGCCCGAGATGATCAGGTCCTTGCTGCGGCCGACGATTGTCAGGTAGCTGTCCGGCACGGCGCGGCCCGCCACCTCTGCGCCAAAGCGGCCCACGTCGCCGGTGCGGAACCAGCCGTCAGCGGTAAATTCCTGGGCGGTCTTCTCCGGCATGCGCCAGTAGCCCTTGAACACGTTCGGGCCCTTGACCTCGACGTTGCCGATCACGCCCGGCTCGCAGGCGCGGCCCTCGCCATCCATCACCCGAACCGACACACCCGGCAGCGGCAGGCCCACCGTGCCGCCGATGCGCTCGCCCTGCGCCGGATCGTACGGGTTCGAGACCAGCATCACGGTCTCGCTCATGCCATAGCGTTCCAGGATCGTGTGGCCGGTACGTTCGCGGAAGGCGTCGAACGTCTCCAGCAGCAGCGGCGCCGAGCCCGACACGAACAGCCGCATGTTGGCGCAGACCTCGCGGTCGAAGCGCGGCTCCTGCACCATGCGCACGTAGTACGTCGGCACGCCCATCATGACCGTGGCGCGCGGGATGAATTTCAGGATCTGCGCCATGTCGAGCTTCGGCGCCCAGATCATCTTGGCGCCGGCCAGCAGCGCGCCGTGCGACGCCACGAACAGGCCGTGCACGTGGAAGATCGGCAGCATGTGCAGCAGCACGTCGTCGCTGCGCCAGCCCCAGGCCTCGTGCAGCGTCTGCGCGTTCGACGCCAGGTTGCGGTGCGTCAGCATCGCGCCCTTGCTGCGGCCCGTGGTGCCCGAGGTGTACAGGATGGCGGCGAGATCGTCGTCCTGGCGCGCCACGGTCGTGAACTGGTCCGGCTGCATGGCGGCGCGTTGCAGCAGCGAGCCGGTGCGGTTCTCGTCGAGCGTGAACACATGGTGCGTGTTGTGCTTGAACGCCACCTTCGACACCCAGCCGAAGTTCGCGCTGCTGCAGACCACCACGGCCGGCTCGGCGTCGCCGACGAAATAGTCGATCTCGGCTTCCTGGTAGGCCGTGTTCAGCGGCAGGTAGACCAGTCCGGCGCGCAGCGTGGCCAGGTACAGGCACAGCGCCTCGACCGACTTCTCGACCTGCACCGCCACGCGGGCGCCGGCGGGCAGCGTCAGCGCGGTCAGCAGGTTGGCGATCTTCGCCGTGGCGCGGTCCAGGTCGTCCCACGTGTAGTAGAGCCCGTCGTGCGTCTCGATGCAGCAGGCGGTGCGGTCGGCGGGAAAGCGGGATTCGAACAGGGCGAACAGATTGGCGTTCATGGATGCTAGAAGGAATATGGCGTGCAGCCGGCCATGATAGCCGGCCGGCCGACATATTACTCCCCGGTGAAATCCGGAGGACGGTGCGCCAGGAACGCGGCCACGCCTTCGGCATGGTCGCGGCTGGTGGCGTAGGAGAAATGCGCGTCGAGCTCGGCCGCCGTCAGCGGCGCGGGCGCCGGCGAGAGCCGGCGGATCGTGGCCTTGTTGATGCGCGCGGCCAGCGGCGCGCCCGCGCACAGGCGCTGCACCGTGGCGGCCACCTCGTCGTGCAGCGCCGCCTCGGGCACCACGCGCGTCAGCAGGCCCTTGCGGGCCGCCTCGTCGGCATCGAAGACGCGTCCTTCGAGCAGGATTTCCAGCGCCACGGCACGCCCGGCCAGCGCCAGCAGCCCGCCCAGCTCGCCCGGCGCCATCGGAAAGCCCAGCCGGTTGATCGGCACGCCGAAGCGGCTGCCCGTGGCGGCGATGCGCAGGTCGCAATGGCAGGCGATTTCCAGCCCGCCGCCCACGCAGACGCCCTCGATGGCGGCCAGCGTCGGATGGGGGCAGTTGGCGATGGCCTGCAGCGCCGGTGCGATGGTCTGCGTGTGGTAGTGCCGCACGGCCGCCGCATCGCCCCGCACGGTGGGGAATTCAGCGATATCGGCGCCGGCGGCAAAGTTGCCGTCGGCGCCGCGCACCACCACGCAGCGCAGCGACGTATCGGCGGCCAGCCCGGCAAACCCCTGCGCCAGCGCCTGCCACATGCCGGCCGAGATCGCGTTGAGCTTGCCCGGATGCGACAGCGTGACCAGGGCCACGGCCCCGTCGCGCGCAAACGTGACGGCGCCGCCCATCAGTCGATCTTCGCGCCCGAGCGCTGCACCACTTCGGCCCAGCGCTTGATCTCGGCGCGCTGGAACTGCGCGAACTGCTCCGGCGTGAACTGCGGGATGTCCGAGCCGTTCTGCAGCCAGATCGCCTTCATCTCGGGGCTGTTCAGCGCCTTGGCGGTCTCGGCGTAGAGCTTGTCGACCACATCCTTCGGCGTGCCCTTGGGCGCCCACAGGGCGTACCAGGTGGACACCTCGTAGTTCGGCACGCCCGCCTCGGCCGCGGTCGGCACGTTCGGGAACGCCGCCGAGCGGGTCTTGGCCGCCACCGCCAGCGCCTTGATGCGGCCGGCGCGGATATGCTGCGCCGACGAGCCCAGGCCGTCGAACATCAGGTCCACCTGCCCGGCGATCAGGTCGCTCAGGGCCGGGCCGGCGCCCTTGTACGGCACGTGCGCGAGGTCGGTCTTCGTTTCCAGCTTGAACAGTTCGCCCGCCAGGTGGTGCGCCGAGCCGTTGCCCGCCGAGGCGTAGTTCAGTTGCCCCGGGTGCTGCTTGGCGTAGGCAATCAGTTCCTTGACCGTGTTGGCCTGCACCTTGGTCGGGTTGACCACGATCACCTGCGGCGGCTGGGCGATCACGGTGATGGGAATGAAGTCCTTCTCGATGTCGTAGTCGAGCTTCTTGTAGAACGACGGGGCAATGGCGTGGTGCGCGCCGCCGATGAAGATCGTGTAGCCGTCCGGCGTGGCCTTGGCGGCCAGGCTGGCGCCCACGGTGCCGCCGGCGCCGCCGCGGTTGTCGATCACGAACTGCTTGCCGAGCTGCTTGGACAGCTGCGCGGTCAACGGGCGGGCAAACGCGTCGGTGCCGCCGCCGGCCGGGAACGGCACGATCACGGTCACGGGCTTGGCCGGCCAGGGGTCCGCCGCATGGGCAACGGAGGCGTGGAGGCTTGCCGCCCCGATGCCGGCCATGAGGCCGGTGAGTGCCAACACGCGTGCGAACGCGGTCAGGCTGCGCTGACGATACATGTACTGTCTCCTCTTTCTCTCTACTTACTGCGGAAAGTCAATCGAAGTACTGCTACCCAACACCACTGCACAACACCCGACAAAAACCGTTGCCTGGCGCATTCCTCGTGCCCGACCCAAGGCTCACAACAGCTTGGCCACCGCGCGGCTGATGCGCGGGTTGCCGTCGCCGAGGCGAGCCAGATTGTCATCCAGCGCCTCGGGCACGTAAAGATAATTCACCATCATCCCGCACGCCTGGGCGCGGCCTTTTCGCGACAGGTCGGCGCCCCAGTTCACACGTTCGACACACGCGCCGTTGCCGAGGTGGAAGCGCGCCACGGGGTCGGCCGGCGCGCCCTTCGCGCCGGCTTTGACCAGGAAGTGCGCGGCCAGCGTCAGCGCGCTGTCGCGCACCACGGCGTCGCCCGAGTCGGCCGGCAGCGCGCCAAGCCACGCGGCACCGTCGGCCGGCACGTCGCCGTGGCGTTCACGCCAGCGGGCCAGCCGCTTGTCACCCAGGATGCGTGCCACCGCGTCGCCGTCCTGCTTGCGCAGCCAGTCGGCAAAGCCGGGGATGGGCGACAGCGTGGCGAACTGCTTGAGCTTGGGGAACTCGCGCTGCAGTTCCTCGATCACGCGCTTGAGCAGGAAGTTGCCGAAGCTGACGCCGCGCAGCCCGGCCTGCGTGTTCGAGATCGAATAGAAGATGGCCCACTTCACGCGGCGCAGGTCTTCGAGCGGCGCGGCCTCGTCGAGCAGCGCCTGCACGTTGGCGGCCATTTCGGGCACGAACGCCACCTCGACGAAGATCAGCGGCTCGCGCGGAATGCGCGGGTGGAAGAACGCGTAGCAGCGGCGGTCTGAATCGAGCCGGTTGCGCATGTCGGTCCACGACGAGATCTCGTGCACCGCCTCGTAGCGGATCAGCTTTTCGAGCAGCGAGGCCGGCGAATCCCACGTGATCGGCTGCAGTTCCAGCAGGCCCACGTCGAACCAGTTCGAGAACAGCGCCTCAAGGTCTTCGTCGAGTTCGCGCAGGCCCGGAATGCGCTTGTGCCAGCGCAGCATGTCGGCGCGCAACTGGATCAGGAAGTGCAGCCCGCAGGCACTGGTCCCGCGCTGGCCGTGCTGCGCGGCAAAGCGCTTGAAGAAGCGGATGCGCGCGTTCGAGAGCGCGGCCGAGAGGCCCGAGGCGCTGGCCGGCGGCACGCCGGCGGCATCGCGCCCGGCCGCCACTTCGGCCAGCACGCCGAGCATGGCCTGGCGCAGCGGCTCGGAAGCGGCCTGGTACTCGTCCTGCCACGCCTGCGCGGCGCTGTTGGCGGCGCCGTCGGTCAGCCGGGCATCGAAACACTGGCGCAACTGGTCGCGCTGGCGCTTGATGGCGCGCGTCGACAACGTCGGCTCGAGCTGCGGCGCCGTGGCGGCCGGGGCCGGGTTGTCGTCGCCCTTGCGGCCCCACCACCGGCCGAAGCGCGTGAACAGCGTATCGCTGACCGGCTCGCTGGCTTCCAGCGGCGCACTGACAGTCTTCTGGTCTGCGGGATCGAGGGCGGTCATGGGTCGTTCCTGGCGCGGGATCGTCGGGTCTTCAGGGATTTATCCGAACTTCGGGATGGGGGGCACAGTCTCGGCGCGGTCCAGCGTGCGCAGCGCGCCGCGCTGGCGCAGGACGTGGGTCTTCATCAGCGCTTCGGCGCCTTCGGAATCGTGAGCCTTGAGCGCCGAAAACACCGACAGGTGCTCGGCGCACGATTCATGGATCCGGCCCGGCAGCTTGAGGCTCTTGTGGCGCGACAGCCGCAGCACCTTGCGCAAGTCGCTGACCACGCCCGACAGCCAACGGTTGCCGGCCAGCCGCTGGATCGCCTCGTGGATCTGGTAGTTGGTTTCGTAGTACGCGTCGATGTCGCCAGCCTGGGCAAAGCGCGCCAGCTGGGCATGCAGCCCTTCGAGGGCGTCGAGATCGGCCTGCGAGGCGTTGCGCGCGGCCTCGAAGGCGCAGCGGCCTTCGAGCAGCGCCATCAGCGGGAAGATCTCGTCCAGATCCTGCTCGGTCAGCGCGTTGACGAAGCACCCCCGGCGCGGTTCCAGCCGTACCAGCCCTTCGGCCGCCAGCAGTTTCAGGGCCTCGCGCAGCGGCGTACGCGAGGTGCCAAGCGACCCGGCGAGCGCCACCTCGTCGATCCACGCGCCCGGCGAGAGCGTGCGGTCGTCGATCATGGCGCGAAGCCGATCGGCCACTTCTAGGTACATCGCCTGCCGCACGATACGCATCAACGACTCCTGGCCGCCTGCTGCCACCTGGATCTGGGGGAGAGGCGCATACGCCTCAATAATTCATAATTATGGAGAAGGCCGCGTCCACCACAAGCGGGGTTAACCCCTCGCGCGGTGCCTTGGTATGGTGATTCTGGAGATTCGGCGATTGGAGCCAAGAGGTGCGGCGGGCAAACTCCTGCCTCCCCTGCAGAAGATTGCCCGCGCATGAAAGAAACCACAGTGGCGCTGGTCATCGGTGCCCGGCAAGATGTGCCTGGCACGCGTGGGTCGGTAGTCGATGCCGGCGCCGGACCCAGCGCCTACCCCGTTGAAGCACCCATCTCAGGATGCGGATCTTCCCGTGCCTTTCCCGTTCGGCCTGTTTCGGTCGTGCGGCGGCATCCTCCCCAGTCTGCCGCTCGCCGGACGCTCTTTGCGCGTCCCGACCATTCTTGTAACAGGCTTAATAGCGAGGACCGTGCCATGGCAGCTAAGCTGTTGATTTCATTGAGGCGGACGAACAGGAACTTGTTACAGTTGGCAGCGCATGTAACAGGATGTTTCTCATCCGTTACGAGACAGTTTCTGCGGTGAACAGTGTCTGCAAGCCACACTGCCGTTATTTATGCCGCTTGCAACACTTTCCGACGCTTTTATGTGCGGCAGGAAGCATAAAATTGCCGGACCAATCGGTTGCAAATCTGAAACACGCGCCAGTCCAGTCATCCAAGAGCGCGCCTAACCAGTAAAAGGTCAAGTCCATGCATTCGGAAGATCCCTTCGCCACGCCGGCCGACACGTTCGACAACGGCTTCGCCACACCGGCCGCGCGGCAACCCCAACCGCAGCCGCTGCGGTTCTCCTTCACCGGATCGGGCTCGGAGTTCTTCCGGATCTGGATCGTCAACACGCTGCTGACCGTGGTGACGCTCGGCGTCTATTCGGCCTGGGCCAAGGTGCGCACGCTGCAATACTTCTACCGCAGCACGCGGCTCGACGGCGCGACGTTTGACTATCACGGCAAGCCGTCGGCGATCCTCAAGGGCCGCGCCATCGTGTTTGGCCTGTTCATCGGCTACCAGGCGGTGGCCGCCGTGTCTGCGGGGCTGAGCGCGCTGCTGGCCCTGGCGCTCGCGCTGGTGTTCCCGTTCCTGCTGGTCCGCTCGCTGCGCTTCCGCATGGCCAATTCGAGCTATCGCGGCCTGCGCTTCGCCTTCACGGGCGACGACAAGGGCGGCTACATGGTGTTTCTGGTCTGGCCGATCCTGACCGGCCTGACGCTGATGCTGCTCGGGCCGCTTGCACACCAGCGGCTCAAGCAGTACCAGCACGACAACACGCGCTTCGGCACGGCGCCGTTCGCGTTCGAGGCCAGGGTGGGACAGTTCTATCAGGTTTATCTGGTCACCGCCGGCCTGTCGCTGCTGTGCCTGCTGGGAAGCAGCGTGCTGGTGAGCGTATTTGCTTCGGTCGCCACCGGCACTTCGGGCAGCGTGATCGTGCTGATCCTTGCCGCGATCACGATTGGCCTCTACGCCGGCCTGCTGCTGGTGGCGCCGGTCTTCCAGGCGCTGATGCAGAACCTGGTCTGGAATCACACCACGCTGGCGCCGCACCGCTTCCGGAGCAGCGTGGGCGTGGGCCGGCTGTTCGGCATCGTGCTGACCAACCTGATCCTGACCGCCCTGACGCTCGGCCTCTTCTACCCCTTTGCCCGCGTCCGGACCGCCCGCTATCGCGTGGAATCGATGACCATGCTGGCCGCGGGCCCGCTCGACGCGTTCGTGGCCGGCGAGCAGCAGCAGGTTGGCGCGCTCGGCGACGCCGCCGTGGACTGGTACGACATCGACATCGCACTGTGACCATGGATTCGGCACAAACCGGCGTGGCGGCGCGCTATTTCGACGGGCACTCGTCGCGTGCCCATCCGGTGACCGTGTCGGTGGGCGACGGCCACGCCGAACTGCGCGGCGCCGATGGCGCGGTCCTGCGCCGCGCGGCACTGGCCTCGCTGCGGGTGTCCGAGCGCATCCGGCGCGGCCCCCGGCTGGTCACGTTCGACGACGGCGCGTACTGCGAAATCACCGATCACGCCCCCTTCGACGCCATGCTGGCCGCCACGGGCTACCGCGAGGGGCTGGTGTCGCGCGCCCAGAACAGCTGGCGGCTGGCGCTGCTGTCGCTGGCCGGGATTGGCACGTTCGTCGTCCTTGCCTATTTCTACCTGCTGCCCTGGACCGCCGCTTTGGTTGCACGGACGATACCGTCCTCGCTGGAAGCCCGGCTCGGCGAGGCCACGCTGAAAAGTCTCGACGAAGGACTGGTCAAGCCCAGCGCGCTGCCGCCCGCCGATCAGCAGCGTATCCGCGACAACTTCGCGGCGCTGCGCCGGCCCGACGATCCCGCGCACGACTACCGCATCCTGTTCCGCCAGGGCGGGCCTATCGGCCCCAACGCGCTGGCGCTGCCCGGCGGCACCATCGTCGTGACCGATGAACTGGTCAGGCTGGTGGGCACGGGCGCCGGGATGATGGGGGTGCTGGCTCACGAAGCCGGCCACGTGTCCCAGCGGCACGGGCTGCAGCAGGTATTCCAGGCTTCCGTGGTGGGCGCCATGGCCACCTACCTGCTTGGCGATGTCTCGGCGCTGCTCGCCACGGTGCCGGCGGCGGTGCTGTCGATGCATTACTCGCGCGAACACGAACGCGAAGCAGACGCGTTTGCAGTGGAGGTGATGCGGGACAACCGGCTGCCGGTGGGCGCGCTGGCCGATGCGCTGCAGGCGCTGGAAGATGCGCACGGCCCGAAGCGCGGCGGGCAGGCGGCGGACGCTGCCGGCGACGAGGAGGCGGGATTCTTCTCGACCCATCCGCTGACGAAGGAGCGGATCGAGGCGATCCGGGGTGGCGGCTGAAGCGTAGGGGCAGGCGTCTGGGGCTATTTGAACTGCCCGCCCTCTCCCCCGGCCCCTCTCCAGGAGGGAGAGGGGAGCAAACCAAAGCAGACTTACCGGGCGCCAGCCGCGGCGCCGTTGGCCTGGCGGCGGTAGGCCCAGACCAGCATCAGCACGCCAGCCAGGATCATCGGCAGGCTCAGCCACTGGCCCATCGACAGCTTGAGCGCCAGCAGGCCCAGGAAGGTATCGGGCTCGCGGGCGAACTCGACGATGAAGCGGAAGAAGCCGTAGCCGATCAGGAAGACGCCCGACACCGCACCCATCGGGCGGGGCTTGCGCGAGAACAGCCACAGGATGATGAACAGCGCCACGCCTTCGCCCGCAAACTGGTACAGCTGCGACGGGTGGCGCGGGATGTTGTCGCCGGCCTGCGGGAAGATCATGCCCCACGGCAGGTCGGTCGGGCGGCCCCACAGTTCGCCGTTGATGAAGTTGCCGATCCGGCCGGCGGCCAGCCCGCAGGGAATCATCGGCGCGATGAAATCGGTCACTTCCATCCAGTGCCGGCGCCGTACCTTGGCGAACACCCACATCGCCACCAGCACGCCCAGGAAGCCGCCGTGGAAGGCCATGCCGCCTTCCCAGACCTTGAAGATCTCCAGCGGGTGCAACAGGTAGTAGCTCGGCTTGTAGAACAGCACGTAGCCGAGCCGGCCGCCCAGGATCACGCCCAGCACGCCGTAGAACAGCATGTCGTCGAGGTCGCGCGTGACCCAGCCGCGCGCGGCGATATGCGGCTGTTTGATCCGCAGCCGGCCGAACCACAGGAACATGATGAAACCGGCCAGGTACATCAGGCCGTACCAGCGGATGGCCAGCGGCCCGAGGTGGAGGGCGATCGGGTCGAACTGCGGATGAACGAGCATGGGCGAGACGAAAGAGATTGAGATCGTTGGCATGCGCGGACGGGCCGCGCGCCGGCATTGTGCGCGCCGGATGATGCGTAATGATGTCACAAATCGCCCCGGCCCCGTCCCGCGAACCATTTGACACCCCCGGACGCCGGGCGCATGCTTTCCGGCACAACAACGACCCCCCGGAGACAGTCCCATGGCGTTCAACAAGCGTTCGCGGCACATCACCCAAGGCGTGGCGCGCTCCCCCAACCGCTCCATGTATTACGCGCTCGGCTATCGCAAGGAAGACTTCGACAAGCCGATGGTGGGCGTCGCCAACGGCCACTCGACGATCACGCCCTGCAACGCCGGCCTGCAGCGCCTGGCCGACGCCGCCGTGGACGCCATCCGCGCGGCCGACGCCAATCCGCAGATTTTCGGCACGCCCACCATCTCGGACGGCATGTCGATGGGCACCGAGGGCATGAAATACTCGCTGATCTCGCGCGAGGTGATTGCCGACTGCATCGAGACCGCCGCCCAGGGCCAGTGGATGGACGGGGTGGTCGTGATCGGCGGCTGCGACAAGAACATGCCGGGCGGCATGATCGCGCTGGCCCGCATCAACGTGCCGGGCATCTATGTCTATGGCGGCACGATCCGGCCCGGCAACTGGAAGGGCAAGGACCTGACCATCGTCTCGTCGTTCGAGGCCGTGGGCGAGTTCACGGCCGGGCGCATGAGCGAGGAAGACTTCGAGGGCGTGGAGCGCAACGCCTGCCCCAGCACCGGCTCGTGCGGCGGCATGTACACGGCCAACACGATGAGTTCGTCGTTCGAGGCGCTCGGCATGTCGCTGCTGTACTCCTCGACCATGGCCAACCCGGACCAGGAGAAGGTGGACAGTGCCGCCGAATCGGCCCGCGTGCTCGTGGAAGCCATCAAGAAGGACCTCAAGCCGCGCGACATCATCACGCGCAAGTCGATCGAGAACGCCGTGTCGCTGATCATGGCCACAGGGGGCTCCACCAACGCGGTGCTGCACTACCTGGCCATCGCCCACTCGGCCGAGGTGGAATGGACCATCGACGATTTCGAGCGCATCCGCCGCCGCGTGCCGGTGATCTGCAACCTCAAACCGTCTGGCGAATACGTGGCGACCGACCTGCACCGCGCGGGCGGCATCCCGCAGGTCATGAAGATCCTGCTGAACGCCGGCCTGCTGCACGGCGACTGCATGACCATCACCGGCCGCACGCTGGCCGAGGAACTGGAGCACGTGGCCGACCAGCCGCGCGCCGACCAGGACGTGATCATGCCGCTGGACCGCGCCCTCTACAAGCAGGGCCACCTGGCCATCCTCAAGGGCAACCTGGCCGAGGAAGGCGCCGTGGCCAAGATCACCGGCCTCAAGAACCCGGTCATCACCGGCCCCGCGCGCGTGTTCGAGGACGAGGCCAGCGCGATGGAAGCCATCCTGGCGGACCGCATCCGCCCCGGCGACGTGCTGGTGCTGCGCTATCTGGGGCCGAAGGGTGGCCCGGGCATGCCGGAAATGCTCGCACCCACCTCGGCGATCATCGGCAAGGGTCTGGGGGAATCGGTCGGCTTCATCACCGACGGGCGGTTCTCGGGTGGCACCTGGGGCATGGTGGTCGGCCACGTCGCGCCCGAAGCGTACGTGGGCGGCACGATCGCGCTGGTGCAGGAAGGCGATTCGATCACGATCGACGCATTGCAGCTGCTGCTGCAGCTGAACGTGCCGGAAGACGAGCTGGCACGCCGCCGCGCCGGCTGGAAGCAGCCCGGGCCGCGCTACACGCGTGGAGTGCTGGCAAAGTTTGCCAGGCTGGCGTCAACGGCGAGCAAGGGAGCGGTGACGGATTAGGGGGGTTTCTCCCCGCTCCCGCAAAGCGGGAGCGGGGAGCAAAACCATAGGGAAACGGAAAGATCAAACCCCGCCCGGATCCCTTTCAATCTCTTCGAGCGTCGCATCCAGCCATTCCACCAGCCGGGCCTCCAGCGCCTGGGTCAGCTCGCTTGCCAACTGGGCCGTCAAAGGCGCCAGGCGCGCTTGCAGCGTGGCTTCGGTGTGTGCCTCAACCACCTGCGGCCATTCGGTGCGAAAGCGCATCATCACGCGCGTCAGCAGCTCGGTGCGCATGGCGCGCATGTCGTCGTCGCCGGCCAGGTAAGGCTCCACCTCGGACAGCCCCGGCGGTTCGGATTCCGGCAGATCCAGGATTGGCTCCGGACCGGTATCGCCCACGTTGGTCACCAGCCCCGAGTCGGGCATGCCGGCCGTGTCGATGACCGGCGCTTCCGGGCGCGGCGCCTCGGCAGGCGGCGTGAAGACCTCGTCTGGCAGGTCCACCACTTCGGTCAGCAGCGGCACGCTGTCGTGGGGGCCCAGCCGCGGAATGACCCGCGAAGTGGTGCGTTCGCTCATGCCGATTCTCCTTTGGCCTGCCCGATGTCGTGATGCGAAAGCGGATAGCCGCGTTCGCGGTAGAAGCGATACCGTTCGCGCCCCGCCTCCAGCGCCTCGGCCGAGGCGCCGATCACCTCGATCATGCGCTCGAAACTGGCGAACTGCGCCGGCGCCTCGGGCGTCAGGTTGACCAGCAGCTGGTGGTGCGGCACGCGTTCCAGCGAGGCGGCCAGGATGATCGGCGTCACCGCCGCATTGGGGTTGTCGAGCCCGCAATGCGGCAGGAAGTCGAGCGGCGAGAATGACCACAGCCGCGCATCGAGCTGCGACAACTGCTGCGGCGCGCCATACACCACCACCTTCTGCCCTGCCCCGTAGGCCTTGCGGACCAGGCGGCAGACGTAGGCCAGGGTGTCCGGCACGTTGCTGTGAAAATCGATGCGCGTCATTCCGGGCTGCCTTGCTTGCAACGGGCCTCGCGGCTTACGCCGCGCGGTCCATCAGGAACTGCGTCAGCAGCGGCACCGGACGGCCCGTGGCGCCCTTGGCCGCGCCGCTCTTCCAGGCCGTGCCGGCGATGTCCAGGTGGGCCCAGTCGTACTTCTCGGTGTAGCGCGCCAGGAAGCAGGCCGCCGTGACGCTGCCCGCCGGACGGCCGCCGATGTTGGCCATGTCGGCGAAGTTCGACTTGAGCTGGTCCTGGTAATCCTCGTCCAGCGGCATGCGCCAGGCGGTATCCATGGCCTTGCGGCCGGCGTCGAGCAACTGGTCCGCCAGCACGTCGCTGCGCGCGTAGAGGCCCGAGTTCACGTGGCCCAGCGCGATGATGCAGGCGCCGGTCAGCGTCGCCACGTCCACCACGGCGGCCGGCTTGAAGCGCTCCACGTAAGTCAGCGCGTCGCACAGGATCAGGCGGCCCTCGGCGTCGGTATTCAGGATCTCGATGGTCTGGCCGGACATGCTGACCACCACGTCGCCCGGCTTGGTGGCGTTGCCGGCCGGCATGTTCTCGCAGGTGGGCACCACGGCCACCACGTTGAGCTTCAGGCCCATTTCGGCCACTGCCTGGATGGTGCCGAGCACCGAGGCGGCGCCGCACATGTCGTACTTCATCTCGTCCATGCCCTCGCCCGGCTTCAGCGAGATGCCGCCCGTATCGAAGGTGATGCCCTTGCCCACCAGCACCACGGGCGCGGCCTTGGCGGCGGCGCCGTCGTAGCGCAGCACGATGAACTGCGGCGGCTCGACGCTGCCCTGGGTCACGGCCAGGAAGGCGCCCATGTTCAGCGCCTCGATCTGCTTGCGGCCCAGGATCTCCACCTTGAGCTTGTGGCGCTTGGCAATGCCGCGCGCGGCGTTGGCCAGGTAGGTCGGGGTGCAGATGTTCGACGGCAGGTTGCCCAGGTCGCGCGACAGTTCCATGCCGTTGGCGATGGCGATGCCGCGCACCACGCCTTGCGTGGCGGCCTTGGCGTCGCTCGATTCCACGGCCAGCACGATCTTGCGCAGCGCGGGCTTCTCGGCCGCCGGGCCGCGCGGGGCGCGCTTGAGCTCGGGATGGCGTTCCAGCAGGCGGTAGCCGGCGTCGCGCACGAGGGTGATCGTGGTGATCACGGCCCAGGCCATGTCGCGCTGGGCCGGCGGCTGGGTCAGGCACCACAGGGCCGAGGCGGCACGCGTGCCGCCCAGGGCACGCATGGCCGTGCGCACCGATTCGGCAAAGGCGCGGTCGCCGAACTCGGCTTCCTTGCCCAGGCCCACCAGCAGCACGCGGGCGGCGCCGATGCCGGCCACCTCGTGCAGCATCAGGTGGGTGCCGCGCTTGCCTTCGAAGTCGCCCAGCTTGACCAGGCGGGCCACCAGCCCCTTGGTGGCGACATCCAGCGCCTTGGCCACGCCGGCCAGGTTCTGCCCCTCGAACAGACCCACCACGAGGCAGTCGGACTTCGTGGCCAGGAAACCATTTTGGCCGGCTTTGCTCAGATCCAGGGCTTTTGTGCTAAATTCCATCGCGCTTCCTTCCAGGGGCTCGTCGAAAAGAAAGCCCCCATTATCCGCGATTTTCATCCGCGATCTGCCGCCGCCGATCCTGCAAGCTGACAGCACGCGGTCCTGCCAGTCCCTCGGCCCCCGGTACATCGCCCGTTCCGGCCGGAAGCCGGAAGCGATTCCGCATGATCTTTCAACAAGCCCTGCGACGCGAACTCGCCTACACCGCCGGTGCGGTGTTCCTGGTGATGCTGACGTTCATGCTCACGTCGCTCGTGATCCGCATCCTGGGCATGGCCGCCAACGGCAAGGCCAGCCCCAACGACGTGCTGATGCTGATCGGCCTGGCCACCATTGGCTACTTGTCGATCCTGCTGTCGGCCACGCTGTTCATTTCCACGCTGATCGTCCTGACCCGCTGGTACAAGGATTCGGAGATGGTGGTGTGGTTCTCGGCCGGCATCTCGCTGCGCGACCTCGTCAAGCCGGTACTCCAGTTCGCCACGCCGTTCTTCGTCATGGCGCTGCTGCTGGGCATGTTCGCCTGGCCGTGGGCCAACCAGCAGAGCGCGGCGTTCCGCGACCGCTTCCAGCAGCGCGGCGTACTGTCGATGATCGCCTCGGGGCGCTTCATCGAGCCGGCCAACGGCAACTACGTGCTGTTCATCGAAGGCATCGACGCCGACATGAAGCACGCCCGCAACGTGTTCGTGGCCAATGCCGAGGCCGGCAAGATCGGCGTGGCGCTGTCGCACCAGGGCCAGTTCGAGACCCAGCCCAACGGCGACCGGCTCGTGATCATGGAAAACGGCCGCCGCTACGCCGGGGTGCCGGGCCAGCTCGACTATCGGATTCTCGAATTCGATAAGTACGCCGTCAAAGTGGATAACTCTCCACCTGAAGCCGAAGCCAACCTGCCTGCCAAGAGCCGCGACACGATCGAACTGCTGCGCAATCCCACGCGCGACAATCTGGCCGAATTGCTATGGCGGGTGTCGCTGCCAATCCTGGCCTTCAATTTCGTGATGATCGCGATCCCGCTGGCGTATGTGAATCCGCGCCTGGGCCGCTACACGCCGCTGGTCTTTGCCGTGCTGATCTACCTGACCTATAGCAACACCATCAATCTGGCGCAGGCGTGGGTGCGTTCGGGCTCGATCTCGTTCTGGACGGCCCTGGTACCGCTGCACGTCTTCGTGTTCCTGTGCGCGCTGATGCTGTTCCGCTACCGCCAGAACCGCAGCCTGGGCGGCTGGCGCGCCGTGTTCGGCCTCAAGCGCAAGGGCGGCAACGGGGGCCAGGCATGAGGATACTGGCCGTCTACGAGCGCTATTTCGCGCGGCTGATCTATGGCGTGTTCGCGTTCATCTTGTTCGCGGTGCTGGCGCTGTTCGTATTCTTCGACATGCTCAACGAGCTGGAGAGCGTGCAGGGTGGCTACACGTCGCTGATCGCCTTTATCCATGTGATGCTACAGGCACCCACACGGATCTACGAGGTGCTGCCGATCGCGCTGCTGATCAGTGCGATCTACGTGTTCTCGCAACTGGCCAGCCAGTCCGAGTACACGATCTTCCGCGTGGCGGGCCTCAACACCCGGCAGGCGCTGTTCTCGCTGTTCAAGCTGGCCATCCCGCTGGTGATCGTCACGTTCCTGTTCGGGGAGTTCATCAGCCCGGCCGGCGAGCAGTACGCCCAGAAGATCAAGCTGGAGGCGGTGGGGGCCACGGTGTCGTCGGGCTTCCGTTCGGGCGTCTGGGTCAAGGACCGCGACCGCGACAACACACCCGGCGGCGCCGGCGAGATCACGCGCTTCATCAACGTTCAGGGCCTGAAGCCGGACCAGTCGATCAACGGCATCACGATCTACGAATTCGACAAGGACTACCGCCTGCGCGTGATCCGCGTGGCCAAGGAAGGCCGCTACCAGGGCGGCCAGGCGTGGCAGCTCAATGACGTGAACGAGACCCGTTTCATCGAGCTGCGCGACGGCCAGGCAACGAAGCAGCCCGACGCGCTGGCGCCAGACTTCCGCGCCGAGCAGGCGCTGTTCCCGAACATGGTGATGCACTCGGAACTGACGCCGCAGATCCTGTCGGTGCTGCTGGTGACGCCGGAGCGCATGTCCACGCTCGACCTGTTCCGCTATATCCGCCATCTGCGCGACAACAAGCAGGACACGCAGCGCTACGAGATCGCGTTCTGGAAGAAGGTGGTCTATCCGCTGACGCTGTTCGTGATGGTGGCGCTGGCGCTGCCGTTCGCCTACCTGCACGCCCGCGCCGGTGCGGTGGGTGTGAAGGTGTTTGGCGGCATCATGCTGGGCCTGTCGTTCCACCTGTCGAACACGCTGTTCTCGCACGTGGGCCTGCTGCACACGTGGCCGCCGATCGTCTCGGCGCTGGTCCCCGGCACGCTGTACCTGACGCTGGCGCTGGTGGCGCTGCGCTGGGTGGATCGTCACTGATGGGCGCCGCCCGGGCCATCGTCCTGTTCGGCCACGGCGCGCGCGATGCACGCTGGCGTGAGCCGTTCGACCGGCTCCAGGCGCGGCTGGTGGCGCTGCAGCCTGATGTGGCGGTGCGGGTGGCGTTCCTGGAACTGATGGCGCCGTCGCTGGCCGAGGCGGTGGATGAGCTGGCGAGCGCCGGGGCGCAGCGGATCACCGTGGTGCCGGTGTTCTTCGGCGTCGGCGGCCATCTGCGGCGCGATTTTCCGGTACTGGTGGAGGATTGCCGGGCGAAGCATCCGGGCGTCGAGATTCAGGCGACTGGCGCGGTCGGCGAGGTGGATAGCGTGCTGGATGCGATTGCGGGGTTTTGTGTGGGGGCGATGAGCCGTCACGCTTGAACTGCTGCGGTCTGCTCCCCTCTCCCACCTTGCGGGAGAGGGGAGCAAACCATCAAGCCGCCCGTTCCGACTCCACCAATTCCGTCGCCCTTGTCCCCAGCGCTTCCCCGATCATCAGCAGGCTCGGTTGCACCGGGTCCATCCAACGCGCCGCCTCGCCTGCGGCCATCTGGCTCAATGTGAACTGGTGGCTGCGTTGCTTCGCTGTCGTGGCGGCTTCCACCACCCACGCGGGCGTCGAGGCCGGTTTGCCGCGTGCGATCAGTTGCGCGGCGATATTGGCGGCCTGGTCGCGGCCCATGTAATAGACGATCGTGTCCGCCTTCACGTCGGCTTCCACGTCGATGGCGTCGGCGGCCTTGGCCTGCGTGGCAAACGCCACGCTGCGCGACACGCCGCGCTTGGTCAGCGGGCGGCCGATGGCGCTGGCGGCGGCGAGCGCCGCCGTGATGCCCGGCACCACCTCGTACTCGATACCGGCCGCTTCCAGCGCCTGCAGTTCTTCGTCGGCGCGGCCGAACAGCATCGGATCGCCGCCCTTCAGGCGCACCACCCGTTCGTGCTTGGTCGCCAGATCCACGATCTGGCGGTTGATGAACAGTTGCGCCGTGGAGCGCTGGCCGCAGCGCTTGCCCACCTCGATCAGCTCGGCCTGGGGGCACCAGGCGAGCATCTCGGGCGACACCAGCGCGTCGTGCAGCACGACCTGGGCTTCGCCCAGCAACCGTGCACCGCGCACCGTAATGAGGTCCGCCGCACCGGGGCCTGCACCAATCAGGTACACCTTGCCCGCCGACCTGCCCTGCTGCCTGTCCATGTCCATCACCATCACGCTCGCTGTCCGTTCCGGACGATATCAGGCATACGCACGGATCATGCCCGCCGCCACCGTGTGGTTGGTGGCTTCGTCGATCAGCACGAACGCGCCCGTCGCGGGGTTATCGCCGTAGGTGTCGCAGACGATCGGCTTCTGCAGCGAGATCTGCACCGAGCCGATATCGTTCAGGCGGATCTCGTGGCGGCCGGTCTCCTGCGACAGCGTGTGCACGTCGAGCACGCGATCCACGGCCGCCACCTTGGCGAACACGCTGGCCGTGGTGTGCTTGAGCACGTACTTGCGCGCCGGGTTCAGCGATTCGTCGTCGAACCAGCACAGGTCAGCCGTCAGCTTCTTCGCCGACGCCGCCGTGGCGTCTGCCGCCACGAACATGTCACCGCGTGACACATCCACGTCTTCCGACAACCGCACCGTGACCGTATCGCCCGCGTTGGCCGACTCGGCCGAGCCGTTCGGCGTGAGCACCTCGGCCACCACGGCTTCGCGGTTGGCCGGCAGCACGCGCAGCTTCTGGCCCACGCGCACCGTGCCCGCTTCCAGGCGGCCGGCATAGCCACGGAAATCGTCGGCCGCAGCGCCGTCCTGGCGCACCACGAGCTGCACCGGGAAGCGCAGCGCGGCATCGCCCTCGGGGGCCAGGTCTTCGACCGGCAGCGCTTCGAGCACCGGCAGCAAAGACTCACCCTGGTACCACGGCATGGCGTCGCTGGCATGCACGATATTGTCGCCACGCAGCGCCGACACCGGCACGTACAGCACGTCCTTGAGGCCCAGCTGCGCGGCCAGTTCTGCGTAGGCGGTGCGGATCTCGTTGAAACGCTGCTCGCTGTAGTCGACCAGGTCCATCTTGTTCACGGCGACGATCACGTGCTGGATCTCCAGCAGCTTCAGGATCGCCGAGTGGCGCTTGGTCTGGGCCAGCAGTTCGGCACGGCCGTTGGTGACCGTGACGCGCGTGGCGTCCACCAGCACGATGGCCGCGTGGGCCGTGGAGGCGCCCGTGACCATGTTGCGCGTGTACTGCTCGTGGCCCGGCGTGTCGGCAATGATGAACTTGCGGCTCGCCGTGGAGAAATAGCGATACGCCACGTCGATCGTGATGCCCTGCTCGCGCTCGGCCTCCAGGCCGTCGGTCAGCAGCGAGAAGTCGATCTGCTCGCCGGCGGTGCGCTTGTTCTTGGCGTTGGCCAGCGCGGTCAGTTGGTCGGACAGCACGGCCTTGCTGTCGAACAGCAGGCGGCCGATCAGCGTGCTCTTGCCGTCATCGACGGACCCGGCGGTGATGAAACGCAGCAGGCCCTGGTGTGCGGATTGGTGTGTCATGTTCGGTTTCCTTGGCTGCGGCGGCTCAGAAATAGCCTTCCTTCTTGCGGCGTTCCATCGACGCCTCGGACGTCTGGTCGTCCATGCGCGTGGCACCGCGCTCGGTAATCTCGGTCACGGCCGTCTCGGCGATGATTTCCACCGGCGACGCGGCAACGCTGGCCACCGGGCAGGTGCAGCTGATGTCACCCACGGTACGGAAGCGGACCGACATCACTTCGCTGACATCGCCGTCCTGCTTCGGCGTGATCGGCGTGACCGGCACCAGCAGGCCGTTCTTGCGCACCACTTCGCGCTGGTGGGCGTAGTAGATCGGCGGCAGGGCCAGGTTCTCGCGGGCGATGTACTGCCACACGTCGAGCTCGGTCCAGTTCGAGATCGGGAACACGCGCATCTGCTCGCCGGGGGCCATGCGGGCGTTATAGAGGCTCCACAGTTCCGGGCGCTGGGCCTTCGGGTCCCACTGGCCGAACTCGTCGCGGAACGAGAAGATGCGCTCCTTGGCGCGGGCCTTCTCTTCGTCGCGGCGGGCACCGCCCATCAGCGCGTCGTACTTGTGCGCCTCGATGGTCTCCAGCAGCGTCACGGCCTGCGCGGCGTTGCGCGAATCGGTTTCCTTGCGCAGGCGCACCGTGCCGCGCTTGATCGAATCCTCCACGTGGCCCACCACCAGGCGCGCGCCCAGTTCGGCCACGCGCTGGTCGCGGAAGGCGATCACCTCGGGGTAGTTGTGGCCGGTGTCGATATGGACCAGCGGGAACGGCAGCTCAACCTTGCGCTCGCCCAGGCGGAACGCCTTCAGCGCCAGGTGCAGCATGACGATCGAGTCCTTGCCGCCCGAGAACAGCAGCGCCGGGTTGCGGCACTCGGCCACCACCTCGCGGATGATGTAGATCGATTCGGCTTCGAGCCGGTCGAGGTGGTCGTTCTGGACCTGCAGCAGGTGTTCCACGTTGGCGGCCACGCCTGCGTCTGCGATGTCGTTCATGATGCCCATGTCGTTATCGGCCTCTGGTATTTCGTTCAATGCTTGATGTTCTGCTCGTGGAGCCCGCACTCTTTCGAATCCTTGCTCTCCCACCACCATCTGCCGGCTCGCACGTCCTCACCGGCTTTGACTGCCCGCGTGCACGGCTCGCAGCCGATGCTCGGGTAGCCCTTGGCGTGCAGCGCATTGACCGGCACGTTGTGGCGCGTCAGGTAGGCCCACACCTCGGGCTCGGTCCAGTCCGCCAGCGGATTGAACTTGGGGATGCCGCGCGCCTCGTCCAGCTCTTCGAACGGCAGCTCGGCGCGCGTCACGGCCTGCTCGCGGCGCTGGCCGGTCATCCAGGCGTCGGCGTGCGAGAGCGCGCGGTTCAGCGGCTCCACCTTGCGGATGCCGCAGCAGCTCTTGCGCAGGTCCACGCTGTCGTACATCGCGTTCAGGCCGTGGTTGTGGAGGTAGTTCTCCACCGCCTCGGCGTCCGGCGTGAATTGCTCGACGGTGTAGCCGTAGTGGGCCTGCACGTCGTCCAGCACGGCCAGCGTCTCGGCGTGCAGGCGGCCCGTGTTCAGCGTGAAAACGCGGATGCCGGCCCGTACGGCGTCGCCGCCGCGCAGGATCGCGTCGGTCAGCACCATGTCTTCGGCCGCCAGGCTGGTGGCAAAGCGCGCCCGGTAGAACCGCGCGGCGATGCCCGCCAGCCGTTCGGCCAGCGCGCGCTCCTTGGCTTCGAGCGCCTCGATCGAGCCCGTATAGAGCGGCATCGTCCACAGCGCTGGGGGGCGCAGTGGCGACACCTGGGGCACAGCCTCGGCCTCGATGACAGGGATCTCGGAAATCGTGCTCATGCGGAACCTTGCGCGGTCACATCGGCGCGGGCACGGCGGAACAGCGGCAGCGGCTCGTCCACGGATGCCTGGTACGCCACCGTGAACTCGGTGAAGCCCTTGATCGCGTCGTCGATGTTGCGGTCTGCCCGCACGGCGAACGCGTCGAAACCGCAGCGTTTCATGAAGTTCAGCTGGTCGCGCAGCACGTCGCCGATGGCGCGCAGCTGGCCGGCCCAGTGGTAGCGCGTGCGCAGCAGGTAGGCCGACGAGAAGCCGCGGCCATCGCGGAACACCGGGAAGTCCACCGCCACCAGCGAGACGCGGCCGAAGAACGCCTCGGCATCGCCCGGTTCGTCTTCCGGGGCCAGCCAGACGCCGGTGATGGCGGCCTCGCGGCCGGCCAGCAGGGCCTCGTTGGCCTTCCAGACGGCCAGCGGGAACAGCACGGCATTGCCGCCCTGCGCCGCGGCGGCGATGCGGGCCTCGTCCAGCGGATGCTCTTCGGTGCCGCGCAGCACGGTCCAATGGTCTTCCACGATGACCGGACGGAATTGGCCCGCGTCGTCGCGTTGCAGTTGAATGATCTTTGCCATGTTCAGTCTCTCCCGTTCGTCAGGCCGTGGCGCGCTCTTCGCGCTGCTTGTCGGCGTACACGCGCTCCTTGAACGGCGCAATGCCGATGCGGGCGAACGTGTCGATGAAGCGCTCGTCGCCGGCGCGGTGCGCCACGAACGTGTCGATGATGCGCGCCACCACTTCGGGCATTTCCTCGGCGCTGAACGAAGGTCCGATCACCTTGCCGATGGCCGAGTCATTGCCCTGGGCGCCGCCCAGCGTGACCTGGTACCACTCGGAACCGTCCTTGTCGACGCCCAGCACGCCGATGTTGCCGACGTGGTGGTGGCCGCAGGCGTTGATGCAGCCCGAGATGTTCAGCGAAACCTCGCCCAGGTCGTAGACGTAGTCGAGGTCGTCGAAGCGCTCCTGGATCGCCAGCGCGATCGGAATCGACTTGGCGTTGGCCAGCGAGCAGAAATCGCCGCCCGGGCAGGCGATGATGTCGGTCAGCAGGCCGATGTTGGCCGTGGCCAGGCCAGCCAGCTTCGCTTCTTCCCACAGCGCGAACAAGTCTTTCTTGCGCACGTCCGGCAGCACCAGGTTCTGCTCGTGCGCCACGCGCAGCTCGCCAAACCCGTAGCGGTCGGCCAGGTCGGCCACGGTATCCATCTGGGCATCGGTGGCGTCGCCCGGAGGCGAGACCGGACCCGGCTTGGTCGACAGCGTGACCGAGGCGTAGCCCGGCACCTTGTGGGCGCGCACGTTGCGGCTTACCCAGCGCGCGAACGCCTTGCTCTCCAGCAGGTGCTTTTCGTACGAGGCATCGGTGTCGGCCAGCTTTTCATAGGCGGGCGGCTGGAAGTACTGCGCCACGCGGTCGAACTCGGCCTGCGTCAGCGTGCCGGGGCCGTCCTTGCTGAACTGCCACTCTTCCTCGACCTCGGCGGCGAACTTCTCGGCGCCGATGGCCTTCACCAGGATCTTGATGCGGGCCTTGTACTTGTTGTCGCGGCGGCCATAGCGGTTGTACACGCGGATCGCGGATTCCACGTAGGTCAGCATGTGCTGCCACGGCAGGTCTTCCTTGATGATCGTGCCCAGGATCGGCGTGCGGCCCAGGCCGCCGCCGGCCAGGATGCGCAGGCGCGTCTCGCCCTGCTCGTTCTGGTAGGCGTAGATGCCGATGTCATGCATCTGCACCACGGCGCGGTCGTCCTTGGTGGCCGAGATCGCAATCTTGAACTTGCGCGGCAGGAAGGCGAACTCGGGCTGGAACGTGCTCCACTGGCGCAGCAGTTCGGCCAGCACGCGCGGGTCCACCGACTCGTCCGGGGTCACGCCGGCGAACTGGTCGGTCGTGATGTTGCGCACGCAGTTGCCCGAGGTCTGGATGCCGTGCATTTCCACGCTGGCCAGGTCAGCCAGCACGTCGGGCACGCGTTCCAGTTCCATCCAGTTGTACTGGATGTTCTGGCGCGTGGAGAAATGGCCATAGCCGCGGTCGTACTCGCGGGCGATATGGGCCAGCATGCGCAGTTGCTTCGACGCCAGCAGGCCGTACGGAATGGCCACGCGCAGCATGTAGGCATGGCGCTGCATGTACAGGCCATTCTGCAGGCGCAGCGGCAGGAATTCCTCTTCAGGCAGCTCACCCGCCACGCGGCGGCGAACCTGGTCGCGGAACTGGGCGACACGTTCCTGGACAATGCGCTGGTCGTATTGATCGTACTGATACATGGTGTGGGTCCGTTCAGTATTCGTTGAATGCTTAGGAAACGAGCTTGATGGCGACCAGCGTCAGCGTGGTCGCCAGTGCGGCGCGCACGAGCCGCTCGGGCAGCTTGCGCGAGAGTTGCGCGCCGAGCCAGATGCCGGGGATCGAGCCCACCAGCAGCGCCAGCAACAAATTCCAGTCCACGGTGCCAAGCCACACGTGGCCCAGCCCGGCCACGGCCGTGAGCGGCACGGCGTAAGCGATATCGGTGCCCGCCACTTCGGCCGGCTTCATATGGGGGTACAGCAGCAGGATCAGCGTCGCGCCCACGGCGCCGGCACCGATCGACGACACCGTGACCAGCACGCCGATCACGGCGCCCACGGCCACGGTTGCCACCACCTGCCGGCGGCCTTCGAGCTGGTAGCGCGGGTTGCGTTCGAGCCAGGCCAGCATCTGCTTGCGGAACAGCAGCGACGCCACGGTCAGCAGCACCGAGACGCCAATCGTCAGCCGGATCGCATGCAGCCACTGGGCGTTCAGCTCACCCGCGCTCTTGAGCACCAGGATGGCGATGACGGCGGTGGGCAGGCTGCCGAGGCAGAGGCGCCGCACCACCGCCCACTGCACATGGCCGTGCGCGCGGTGGGCAATCGTGCCGAAACCCTTGGTGATGGCCGCGAAAGCCAGGTCGGTGCCCACGGCGGTGGCCGGCGAAAAGCCGAACAGCAGCGTCAGCAGCGGCGTCATGAGCGAGCCCCCGCCTACCCCGGTCAGGCCGACCAGGATACCTACCAGCAGACCGGAGACGGTGAAGGCAAGGGACATCGGGGCGTTATTCTCGACTTGGGCCCGCCGGCGGCGCCCGCTGCACCTGGATCAGGCAGACGGCGGACGCAATTCGGGCAGGCGGGCGTTTAACAAAGTTCGAGAATCGTAATAAACTCGCCTCATATCTCAAACTAATAAGAAGTTGTTTGTTTATACGAGCGAAGTTATATGAATCTCCACCAGTTTCGCTTCGTGCGCGAGGCCGTCCGGCAGAACTACAACCTGACCGAAGCCGCTAAAGCGCTCTATACATCACAACCCGGCGTGTCCAAGGCGATCATCGAGCTGGAAGAAGAGCTGGGTGTCGATATCTTCACTCGCCACGGCAAGCGCATTCGCAGCCTGACGGAGCCCGGCCGGCGCATTCTGGTATCGGTCGAGAAGATCCTGCAGGAGGTTGAGAGCCTGAAGCGCGTCGGCAAGGACTACGCCGCGCAGGATCAGGGCAACTTCACGATCGCCACGACCCACACGCAGGCCCGCTACGCCCTGCCCAGGGTGATCGCCGAGTTCACCAAGCGCTATCCGAAGGTGCGGCTGTCGATCCAGCAGGGCACGCCGACGCAGATCGCCGACATGATCCTGCACGACCAGGCCGACATCGGCATTGCCACCGAGGGTATTTCGCGCGACAAGGCGCTGGTGTCCCTGCCCGGCTACCAATGGCAACATGTGGCGATTACGCCAGCCGACCATCCGCTGCTGGAGAAGAAACACCTGACGCTGGACGATCTGGCTGCTTACCCGCTGATCACCTATGACGTGAACTTTGCCGGGCGGCCCAAGATCGACAAGGCATTCGAACTGCGCCAGCTTGAGCCGGACATCATCCTCGAAGCGATCGACGCCGACGTGATCAAGACCTATGTCGAGATCGGGCTCGGCATCGGCATCGTCGCGGGGCTGGCCTTCGACCCCGAACGTGACCGCAACCTGCGCGCGATCCCGGTGGGCCACCTGTTCGGCACCAATGTCACCCATCTGGCGGTCAAGCAGGGCGCCTACCTGCGCAGCTTCGTCTACACCTTCATCGAACTGTTCTCGCCCACGCTGAACCGCAAGCTCGTCGAACAAGCCATGTCCGGCGACCACGAAGCGTACGAGTTGTAAGCCACACCACACATATATATATATAGATGTCACCTGCCCAACCCCTCCCGACGATCCACTGGACCGAAGACGGCGCCGACCACAGCGCCGTCTGGCGCTCCGAGGCCGGCGTGCCGCCGCCCCGGCGCGTGGTGATTGCCGATGACCAGACGCCGGCCGACACCGCCTACCGGCTTGCCAGCGAAGGCACCGCCCTGCTCTGGCGCGGCGATTTCCAGAATGCCCGGCAACTGCTGCAGGCCATGGCGCGACGCGTGGACAAGAAGCCACAACGCAAGGCGCGCGGCGCGGACAAGGCCCCGGCCAGCCTGACCGAGGCGTTCCACAAGCACCGGCTGGCCCAGTCGCAGCGCGCGCGCACGCTCGGCATGCTGCTGCTGCCGTTCGAGGCTGGCCACGTGGTGCCGCTGCGGCGCGCACCGGACGTGAGCGAGGCCTGCGAACAGGTCTACGGCACGGCCGACGCGCCCTATGTGGCGTCGATGCGCGAGCTGCTCGGCCTGATCGGCGCCTACGAGTGGCGCAAGAAGGGCGTCGAGATCCCGATGCTCGGCGAGCGCATCCACGCGTGGTACGGCGTGTTCTCGCCGGTGCGCGGCGAGTATCTGGAACTGGTCGCCAAGGCGCCGCTGCCGTCCGACACGCTGGCCTTCGACATCGGCACCGGCACCGGCGTGCTGGCCGCCCTGCTGGCCCAGCGCGGCGTGCGCCGCGTGGTGGGCACCGACCAGGACGTGCGCGCACTGGGCTGCGCGCGTGAGAACATCGAGCGGCTGGGCCTGGACGGCGACGTGGAGATCGTGGACGCCAACCTGTTCCCCAAAGGCCGCGCGCCGCTGATCGTCTGCAACCCGCCCTGGGTGCCGGGCCGGCCCAGTTCGCCGATCGAGCACGCGGTGTTCGACCCCGACAGCCGCATGCTGCGCGGCTTCCTGAGCGGGCTGGCGGCGCATCTGGAGCCGGGCGGCGAAGGCTGGCTGATCCTGTCGGACTTTGCCGAGCACCTGGGCCTGCGTTCGCGCGACGAACTGCTGGGCTGGATCGAGGCGGCGGGCCTGAAGGTGCTGGGCCGCCTGGACATCCGCCCGCGCCATCCCAAGGCGGCCGACGCCGACGATCCGCTGCACGCCGCGCGCAAGGCCGAAGTCACGTCGCTGTGGCGACTCGCCGCGAAGTAGCGTTTTTCCGATCCATTGAGAGAATTCCGATGACCACCGTTGCATTTATCGGCCTGGGCGCGATGGGCGCCCCGATGGTCGGCCACCTGATCCGCGCCGGCCACACGGTGCGCGCCTACGTACGCCGCCCCGAGGCAGCCGACGCCGCGCGCCAACTCGGCGCCGAACCGTTCTTCACACCCGCCGAGGCCGCACGCGGCGCCGCCGTGGTGTTCACCAACGTGACCTCGTCCGACGATGTGCGCGAGGTGCTGCTGGGCCGGGACGGCGTGGTGGAAGGCGCCGCGCCGGGCACCATCTGCATCGACCACAGCACGATCTCGCCAATCGTCACGCGCGAGATCGCCCAGGCGCTGGCGGCAAAGGGCATCGAGGCGCTCGACTGCCCGGTCTCGGGCGGCACCGTGGGCGCGCAGGCCGCCACGCTGACCATCATGGTCGGCGGTAAATCGGAAAATCTTGAAAAAGTGCGGCCGCTGCTGGAGTGTCTCGGCAAGACCATCACGCACATCGGCGAGAACGGCGCCGGTCAGGTGGCCAAGCTCTGCAACCAGATTGCGCAGGTGGTGAACATCGAAGGTATTGCCGAGGCGATGCGCTTTGCCGGCGCGCAGGGCGTGGACACCGGCAAGGTCTTCCAGGCCATGTCCACCGGCCTGGCCGGCAGCCGCATGCTCGACATGATGGGCCCGAAAATGGTCGCCCGCGACTTCGCGGCCGGCATCGAGTCACGGCTGCATGCCAAGGACTTCGGGCTGGCAGCGGATCTGGCCGGAGAGCTGGGTATCGACCTGCCGGCGATGCGCGCGACTTCGGCGCAACTGGTCGAGTTGATGCGGCAGGACTGGGGACGAGACGATACGTCGTCGTTGTTGAAGGTGCTGGAGTTGAAAGGGTAGTTATCCGCGCCCTTCCCGCTGTGTCTTTCTCCTCTCTCCCGCGAGCGGGAGAGGGGAACAAACCATCCGGGGGAGTCGAGGATTCACACCCCCGCAATCATCCCCAACAGCGCGCGTGACAGCGCGCTGTCGTCCCGCATCAGATCATCCATGACATTGAAATGGTGCCGGCCCGGCAGCGCGATGTCCTCGCGCACGTTGTCGGGCCAGGCGGCGCGGATCAGCGCGTTGTGGCGGTGGTATTCGGACGATTCCAGTTCACCCACGGCCGTGATCAGCGGCGCGCGCGTGGCCGGTGGCATGTAGGCCGGCGACAGGCGCGCCACATCGGCCTCGGTCAGTTGCAGGTCGGACTGCAGGAAGCCGGTACGGCGCAGCGGTTCGAGGTCATACAGCCCGCTGATCGACAGGCCGCCCTTGATGACGTCCGCCGGCAGATCGGGATCGAGTTTCGGCCATTGCGCCGCCAGCAGCATCGCCACCAGATGGCCGCCTACCGAGTGGCCGGCTACGAAGATGCGCCGGCGGTCGTGCCCCAGCCGCTCGGACTCCCGGTAGAGCCAGGCCACCGACTGCAACACCTGACGCACGATCGTCTCCACGCTGACGGCGGGACACAGCGCGTAGTTGATGACGGCCACCGAGACCCCGCGCCGCGTCGGCACGCTGGCCACGAAGCTGTGGTCGCGCTTGTCGAGCGCCCGGAAGTAGCCGCCGTGCACGAATACCAGCAGCGGCGGCGGGGTGTCATCGTCAATGGAACTGGCCGGGAAATAGTCGAGCGTCTCGCTGGCGGCTTCCCCATACGCCAGGTTCTCGAAATAGGTGACCGCCCCGGCGCGCACCAGCGCCGAATCCGCGGCCCAGCGCGCCATGTGCACGGCGTTGTCCGGCACGTTGGCGCGATTGTCGTAGGCCTGGGCGTAAAACGCAGGCTCCTGCGATGGCAGGGCGGCCAGCGACGCAAGGCTGGCGGCGGCAGACAGGTCGAGGGTCGGCTCGGCGGACATGGCTCTCGGCTCCGGTGGGAAAAGCGCGGCGGCACCGCGTGGCGCGGTTGCGCGCTATCCTACCGCAACTGCCACGGACACCCTGCCGGGCACCCGCACCGCCCCAGCGCCCCGCCGGTTGTTACAGCCCCCGAAATCCGGCATAATCCGCGTTTCATCGTCGCGCGACGGCCATTCTGGTCCGTTGCCGAACCCAGGCCCGGGTGGTGAAACAGGTAGACGCAGGGGACTCAAAATCCCCCGCCGCAAGGCGTGTCGGTTCGAGTCCGACCCCGGGCACCAGAATTCCTCTTCCCTTCTTCCCTTCCCCCCGCTTCACTCCGCCTCAGGCCAGCTCAAGCCAGGTTCTTCACCCCTCCGCCCCATACCGGGTCAGCTCGATCCCGGCCGCCGTCAGTGCCTTGCGGAACTCCTCGGGCGCCAGCAGCGGGCGGGCCTCGTTGAAGCGCCATGACTCCTTGCGGCCCGGGTGGACCGAGACCTCGGTCAGGCCCTCGGGCACCATCTCGGGCAGGCGCTTGGCCCACATCTCGTCGCCGCTGTCCACGGCGCAGTAGTAGTCGGTGCGCATCAGGCCCCAGAACGGGATCGAGAACACGTTGTTGATCACACGGCGTTTGCCGTTGGGGCGCAGGAACACGTTCTGCGGCCGGCGCACCCAGCTCACGCCGGCGCGGCGCATTTCCGAGCGCAGCGAATAGATGATGGTCGGGAACTTGTGCAGGTGGCCGTGGCTGTCGATATGGGTCACCTGCACGTGGTTGTCGCGCAGTTCCTCCAGTTGCACGCGGAATTCGCGGCGGATGTCGGCCACGGTCAGCTTGCCGAGCATGGCGGCCATGCGCTGGTCGTCGCTTTCGCGGAAGCTGCCGGTTTCGTCGCACAGCGATTTCGGGCATTCCTCGGCGGCGGGCGCAAAGCCGTCGACGATATTGAAATGGAGTCCGAACGAGAAACGCCTGGCGTTGGCGCGCGCGTACTCGTAGGCCTGCTGCGAGGCTTCGCAGCCGACCATGATCGTGGCGCTGGTCAACAGGCCCGCTTCAAAGCAGTCCACGGTGGTGTTGCAGGTTTCGGTATCGAAACCGAAATCGTCGGCATTGATGATCAGGCTTCGCATGTCAGAGACTCCGGTCGTCCACTTGCTGGTTCGAATCGTTCCGGCCACGGCAAACCTGCCGCAGCCTGCACGGTGATCAACTCGAAGAAATGGAGCGTGAAGCACATCCAAGCCAGACCGCTGTCCTGCGCCCGCACTAAGCCCCGTTCCAGTGTCGACAATGCTTTTGTTCTTTGTTTTATGTGGCAGACATTCAGCCGCTGCCATGACTGCATCATGCCCCGTAAGGGTTGCCGCCTATGTGCGGTTCCGCTCGTTGCAGCGTCCCGTACGGGAACGCTTTTCACAGACCATGGCACAGCCGGCGCACCCGGTATGTGGTCCATCCCACGCTAAGGCACGGGCGGGTCGGCGGCGGCCGTCACCAGGCAAGTGCCGCCCGGCTCGCGGGGCCGGACGACGATGTCGACGCGCTGGTCCAGCGCGGCCAGCGCACGGATCAGGATGTCGATGGGCAGCCGGCGCAGCCGGTAGCGGCGCACCAGCGACATCGCGTAGGGCAGCGCGCGTGGCACGGCCGCCGGCAGCGCGGCGGCATGGCGCTCGTCGAGCAGGGCGCAAAGGCGCCCCGCCAGCATGGCGCGCGCGTCGAGGGTGTGGCTGTCGTCGACCATGGCCAGGTCGAAGGGCAAGGGATCGTGTCGCATCCCACCATTGCGCCGTATTCCGGGCGCCCACTCAATGAGACGATTCGCAAAATAGCGGGGTCAAGTCAAACAGCCGGCATGTCAGACACAATCCGCTGGCGTGTGCCCGGCCGGTTGCATAAGCTTGCAGGCTGCAACCGGACGGCCCGCCGCGCGGCGCCCGTCCGGCCTGCCAATCACTCGACATCGACCCAGGGAACCCGACTATGAAGCGTTTTTCCGCCACCGCCGCGGCCTTCGGCTGCGCCGCCCTGCTTGCCGGCTGCGCCGGCGCGAACATGGACAGCCTGAGCCAGGCCGGCGGCAGCCTGTTCACGGCCGCCACGCTCAGCGATGCCAGCGTCAAGCAGCTCTCCGACCAGTCCTGCGCGGAGATGGACAAGAAGAACACGGTCGCCCCGGCCGACAGCACCTATGCCAAACGGCTCGTCAACATCATGGGCGGCCTCAAGAACACCGGCCTGCCGCTCGACGCCAAGGTCTACATGACCAAGGACATCAACGCCTGGGCCATGGCCAACGGGTGCGTGCGCGTCTACAGCGGGCTGATGGACCTGATGACCGACGACGAGGTGCGCGGCGTGCTGGGCCACGAGATCGGCCACGTGGCGCTGGGGCACACCAAGGCTGCCATGCAGGTGGCGTACACCACGGCGGCCGCGCGCGGCCTGCTGGGTGCCACGGGCAATGCCACGCTGACGGCGCTGTCGTCATCGCAGATCGGCGAGCTGGGCGAGACCTTCGTCAACGCACAGTTCTCGCAGCGCCAGGAATCGGCGGCCGACGATTATTCGTTCGACCTGCTGACCAGGAACGGCGCGAATCGCCAGGCGCTGGTCACCGCGTTCCAGAAACTGGCCAAGCTCGACGGCGGCAAGTCGAGCATGCTGAGTTCGCACCCGGGCTCGGAGGCGCGCGCCAAGCACATCCAGGACCGTCTCAACAGCGGCAAGTAAGCGCCGGCACCCTGCCCGCCTGATCCTCGGACGCCCCGCCCCGCGCGGGGCGTCTGCTTTGGTGCGCCGATATCGCATATCGCACATCCCAAGAATCTAAAGGTTTTACGATCCCGTTTAATACGGTGCCAAAACCTTTCAGTACGCGCCGCCCGGCCCGACGCTGATAATGCCTCACGCCCCGCGGCCTGGCCGCGCGGGCTTGCCATGCGCCAGGGAGGCCCGCGCCGCGTCATGGCACCAACACCGCCCCGTGCACCGGTTCCGCCGGCGTGCGGCCGAATGCCTCCCAAGTCCAACTCCCCTGCCTTTCGCCACTGCGACCGGCGCTGACGGCCGCCGCCGTGGCAGGCGCCCTGCCATGGCGCCGCAGTCGCTGTCCGGCGTGTCCCGGCGCCAAGCTGCCGGGACATGCGCCTCTCATCGCGTGACGCTTCAAAGGAGGTTCCATGGATTGGTTGCACACCATTTTCCAGAAGTCGCCCGAATCGGCGCTGTTCCTGTCGCTGGCCGTCGGCTACGCCCTCGGCAAGATCACGTTCGGCAAGTTCCAGCTGGGCGGGGTGGCCGGGTCGCTGCTGGCGGCCGTGGTCATCAGCCAGGTGGGCGTGGAGATCGACAATGGCGTGAAGGCCGTGATGTTCGCGGTCTTCATCTACGCCGTGGGCTACGAGAGCGGGCCGCAGTTCTTCAACTCGCTGAACCGCAGTTCGCTGCGCGAGATCGCCATGGCCGTGTTCATGGCCGTGGCAGGGCTGGTCACCGTGGTGGTGCTGGCCAAGCTGTTCCACCTCGACAAGGGCCTGGCCGCCGGGCTGGCAGCGGGTGGCATGACGCAGTCGGCCATCATCGGCACCGCCGGCGACGCCATCACCAAGCTCGGCCTGCCGCCTGACGTGGTCAAGACCATGCAGGCCAACGTGGCCATCGGCTATGCCGTGACCTACGTGTTCGGTTCGCTGGGCGCGATCATCGTCTGCGTGAATATCCTGCCGCGCTTCATGGGCTCGGACCTCAAGACCGATGCCAAGAAGGTGGAGGCGGCGATGCATGGCGGCCTGCCGCAGTTCGGGCCGGGCCAGGCGGGCGCGCTGCCGCGGCTGGTGGGGCGGCTGTTCCGCGTTACCACTGGCGCGGGCAAGTCTGTCAAGGACATCGAGGTAGGCGGCGAGGACCTGATCACGGTGGAGAAGATCCAGCGCGGCGGCAAGCCGTTCGCCTTCGACCAGGACACCGCGCTCGAAGCCGGCGATCTGGTGCTGCTCGTGGGCCGGCGCGACGCCATGGTGCCCACGGCGCTCGTGATCGGCGAGGAAGTGGCCGACGCCGAAGGCATGGGCATGGTCATGCAGACCCGCCGCGCGGTGTTCACGCTCAAGGGCATGAACAACAAGTCCGTCACCGAGATCGTCGCCGAGGTGGGCCGCGAGATGCGCCACGGCGTCTATCTGGAACGGATCGAGCGCTACGACCACCCGCTGCCGATCCTGCCCGACGTGAAACTGCAGCACGGCGACATCCTGACCTTCTACGGCACCCCCGAGGACACCAAGCGCGCCGCCAAGCTGGCCGGCTACGAGCTGGTGCCGAGCGAGAAGACCGATTTCGTCTACTTCGGGACGGGCGTGCTGGTGGGCCTGCTGATCGGCCTGCTGGTGGTACGTATCGGCTCGATCCCGCTCACGCTGGGTTCGGGCGGCGGCGCACTGCTCTCGGGGCTGGTGTTCGGCTGGATGCGGTCCAAGCATCCGATGTACGGCGCGATGCCCACCCCGGCCTGCCAGTTGCTCAAGGATTTCGGACTTGCCGCGTTCGTGGCCATCGTGGGCCTGAACTCGGGGCTGCAGGCGGTGGACACGCTGCGCCAGAGCGGGCTGACGATCTTCCTGCTGGGCGCCGTGGTCACGCTGCTGCCGCTGTTCCTGACGATGCTGTTCGGCCGCTACGTGCTCAGGTACGACAACGCCGCGCTGCTGGCCGGCGCGCTGTCGGGCTCGCGCAGCGCCAACCCGGCCTTCGGCGGCATTCTCGACAAGGCCGAAAGCCCCGTGCCGACCGTGCCCTTCGCCATTACCTATGCCCTGGCCAACGTGCTGCTGACACTGCTTGGCCCGCTGGTGGTCGGCTTCGTCTGACCGCCCCGCCCCACCCACCGATCGGATTCCCAGGAGGAGCTACACCATGAGCAAACCGGATCTCTCCAAGCTGTCGAGCCTGTCGCCGTTCGAACTCAAGGACGAACTGATCAAGCTGGCCAGCAGCGACGCCAACCGCCTGATGCTCAACGCCGGGCGCGGCAACCCCAACTTCCTCGCCACGGTGCCGCGCCACGGCTTCTGGCAACTTGGACTTTTTGCGATGCGCGAGTCGGAGCGCTCGTTCCAGTACATGCCCGAGGGCGTGGGCGGCTTTCCGCGCCGCGAGGGCATCGAAGAGCGCTTCGACCTGTTCGCCCGGGAGTTCCACGAGGTGCCGGGCGTGAAGTTCCTGGCCGGCGCGGTCTCGTATGTGCGCGATCAACTCGGCCTCGACGCCAGCGATTTCCTGTACGAGATGTGCGAGGGCATCCTGGCGTGCAACTACCCGGTGCCGGACCGCATGCTGAAGCTCAGCGAGGTCATCGTGGGGCAGTACATCCGCCGCGAGATGATCGGCAGCCATCCGTTCATCGGCGAGTTCGACCTGTTCGCGGTGGAGGGCGGCACGGCCGCCATGACCTACCTGTTCAACTCGATGCGCGAGAACCACCTGCTCAAGGCCGGCGACAAGATCGCGCTGGGCATGCCGATCTTCACGCCCTACATCGAGATCCCGGAACTGAACGACTACCAGCTCGTGGAACTGTCGATCGACGCCGACCCCGAATCGCGCTGGCAGTATTCGAACAAGGAACTGGACAAACTACGCGATCCTTCGGTCAAGGCGTTCTTCCTGGTCAATCCGAGCAACCCGCCGTCGGTGCGGATGAGCGACGAGAGCCTGGAGTACCTGGCGTCGATCATCGAGGAGCGCCCGGACCTGATCATCCTGACCGACGACGTCTACGGCACCTTCGCCGACAACTTCGTCTCGCTGTTCGCCCTCTGCCCGCGCAACACCATCCTGGTCTATTCGTTCTCGAAGTACTTCGGCGCCACGGGCTGGCGGCTGGGCGTGATTGCCACGCACCGCGAGAACATCTTCGACGAGAAGCTCGCAAAGCTGCCGGACGACCAGCGCCAGCAACTGCACAAGCGCTACCACTCGATCACCACCACGCCGGACCAGCTCCCGTTCATCGACCGCATCGTGGCCGACAGCCGCACCGTGGCGCTGAACCACACGGCGGGCCTGTCCACGCCCCAGCAGGTACAGATGGTGCTGTTCTCGCTGTTCTCGCTGATGGACACGCCCGACGCCTACAAGCAGGCGATGAAGCGGCTGATCCGCAGCCGCAAGGCGGCGCTGTACCGCGAGATCGGCATCGCGCCCGACGGTGCGGAAGATCCGAACGTGGTGGACTACTACACGCTGCTCGATATCGAACAGCTCGGCGGCAAGGCCGTGGGGCCCGAGTTCGTGAAATGGGTGCTGGCGTCGGCCGAGCCCGCCGAACTGCTGTTCCGGCTGGCCGAGGAAGCCGGCGTGGTGCTGCTGCCGGGCCGCGGCTTCGGCACGCGCCATCCGTCGGGCCGGGTCTCGCTGGCAAATCTCAACGAGTCGGACTACCAGAAGATCGGCAAGTCGATCCGCAAGCTGTTCGAGGAATACGTCGAGCAGTACAACAAGGCCACGGGCAGCAAGGCCAACACCAAGGTAACGAAGAAGTAATCTCCTGCGCAGTACGGTGCGGGGCGCACGCTCCGCACCACCCCCGCCTTGCCCTCCCTCCGACTTCCTCCCCCTGCGCTCCCATTCTGCAAACGATCATTCTCCGTTTGTCATTTAGATAATCGGCGATTTATCCGATCCAGATAATAGGCGCAACGCCATCCGCATAATATCCACACGCCGCACCCATTCGGGCGATGCGGCATGTCGCCCCATTCACCACAATATTTCTAAAGAAAATGCTATTTCGCCTTACACGCCGCATGGCGGAAAAGGCGGACATTACCGCCACTGGGTGCGGTGCGACACTCTCAAATTTCTCAAATTCGTAAAACAGCTATTAAACAGGCATTGCTCGAATTCATAGACTTCAGGCGTAACAGATTGATACAAAGCCGCGAACTTCATTATGGATACCGACCGGCCCATGTCGATCTGCCCGCCCCCGTCATTCTTGATGGCGGTTTCATCCACTAACCGAAGAGAGAAGTCCAAATGAAACCCATTCGCCAAACCCTGTTGTTCGGCCTGATTGCCGTTGCCGCCGCGCTGCCGCTTGCCGCCTCGGCCTCGGACGGCACCATTACCTTCACGGGCCAGATCTCGTCGCAGACCTGCACGATCGGCGGCAACGGCGGCGGCTCCAGCACGTTCACGGTGACGCTGCCATCGGTATCCACCTCCGCGCTGGCCACGGCCGGTACCACGGCCGGGCGCACGCCCTTCAGCATCCGCCTGACGGGCTGCACCACGGATTCGGGCAATGCGGCCGTCTACTTCGAACCGGGCGCCACCATCGACGCCGCCACCGGACGCCTGATCAACGTAGCCACCGCCTCGCCGGCCAGCAATGTCCAGGTGGGCATTCTCAACGCCGACATGTCGCCGATCATGCTCGGCGCCGGTTTCGATTCGCAGAACTCGCAGCAGGTGGCACTGGCTGCCGGCGCCGCGACGCTGAACTACAACGCGGAATACGTGGCCACCGGCACGCCAGCCTCAGGCAACGTCTCCACCTCCGTCGTCTACTCGATCGTCTACCCCTGACCGGCCGCACGCTGGTTGCGTCACGGAGAGCCGGCTGCCGCTCTCCGGTTGTTCCACATTGCCTGGGGAGTGCCTATGTCGAACATCCAGCCCGCCTGCCGCGCCATTGCGGCGGTGTTGTGCCTGCTGGCCGGAATCAGCCCCGCCCTGGCCTCGGTGGTGCTCAACGGCACGCGCGTGGTCTACCAGGAGCCGCAGCGCGAGGTGGCCCTGCGGGCCACGAATGACGGCACCACGCCGTCACTGGTGCAGGCCTGGATCGACGCTGGCAACCCGGACGCGCCGCCCGACGACGCCAACGTGCCCTTCCTGCTCACGCCACCGCTGTTCCGGATCGATCCCGGCAACGGGCAGACGATGCGGATCATCCTGGCCGGCGAGCCGCCGCCGGGCGAGCGGGAGACCCTGTACTGGCTCAACGTCCTGGAAGTGCCACCCACCGCGGCACCGGGCGAGGGGCCGCCCAACACCCTGCAGTTCGCGTTCCGCACCCGTATCAAGCTGTTCTACCGCCCGGCCCCGCTCGACGCCGACGGCGCCTCGCAGGCGGCCGGCAAGGTGGCCTGGCGCTTCGTCAGGAAGGACGGCGGCTATGCGCTGGAAGGCAGCAATCCCACTCCGTACCACATCACGTTCGTGCGCGTGAAGCCCAGGGTAGGCAGCCGGACATACGCCAACGGCGACGGCGGCATGGTGGCGCCGGGCGGCACGCTCGAACTCGACATCGGCAAGCCCGCCAGCGTGCCTGCCGCCACGCCCGACCGCGTGGATTTCAGTTTCGTGAACGACTACGGCGGCGCCACGGATGGGTTCGTGGACACGCGCGCCACGACCGGGCACTGACGACATGACGCCACTGGACACGCGGCCCCGCCGCGCCCGCCTCTGGTGGGCCCTTGCCAGCCTGCTGCCGGCCGCCACGGCCCTGGCCCAGGACAACGCCGAAATCCAGTTCCACGAGGAACTGCTGCGCCGCTCTGGCGGCAACCGCATCGACGTGACGCCCTTCTCGCGCGCCAACGCCATCGTTCCGGGTGACTACGTCACCGACATCTTCGTGAATGGCGAGTGGTCTGGCCGCGAGACCGTGCGTTTCGAGGCCGGCAGCGCCGGCGTGGCGCCGTGCATCACGCGCTCGCTGGCCACCCGCATGAAGCTCGACCTCGAGGCACTGTCGCCGCAGGGTCGCGCTGTGCTGGCCGGCACCGGCGACGGCACCTGCACACCGCTGGCCGCCGTGGCCAGCGACGCCGGCTGGTCGTTCAACGTCAACGACCTGCGCCTGAACCTGAGCGTGCCCCAGGCGCTGCTGCGCCGCACGCCCCAGGGCTACGTACCGCCCGAATTCTGGGATGCCGGCATCCCGTCTGCCACGGCCGGCTACACCTTCAACTCGTACCACACCACGGGCAGCTATGGCGGCACGACAAGCTTTCTCGGCATCGACGCCGGCGTGAACGTCGGCTCGTGGCACCTGCGCCAGCGCTCGTCGATGACCTGGATGCCCGCCGACCGCGGCGGCTACGACTACCAGAACATCGCCACCTACCTGCAGCACGACATCCCGTCGTGGCGCAGCCAGCTGACGCTGGGCGATGCCTTCACCGACGGGGCGATTTTCGACAGCTACTCGATCCGCGGCCTGAACCTGTCCAGCGACGACCGCATGCTGCCCGATTCGTACCGTGGCTATGCGCCGGTGGTGCGCGGCGTGGCGCGCAGCAACGCGCGGGTCACGATCACCCAGAACGGCAACCGGCTGCGCGAGACCACCGTGGCGCCGGGCCCGTTCGAGATCAACGATCTCTACGCCACCGGCTACGGCGGCGAGCTGCTGGTGACCGTGACCGAGGCCGATGGCTCGTCGCACACGTTCACGGTGCCGTATGCGTCGGTGGTGCAACTGCTGCGGCCCGGCATATCGCGCTACTCGTTCACGGCCGGCGAATACCGCAACTCGCGCGTGACGCAGAGCGAGAAGCTCATGCAGGCCACGTTCCAGCACGGCCTCTCGAACCTGATCACGGGCTACGGCGGGCTGGTCTACGCCAACAGCTACCAGGCCGGGCTGGTCGGCATGGCGCTGAACTCGCCCGTGGGCGCCTTCGCGCTGGACATCACGCAGGCCCATGCCGACGTGCCCGGCTCCGCCGACAACACGGGCCAGAGCTATCGCGCCAGCTACAGCAACGTGGTGCCGTCCACCCGCACCAACATCACCGTGGCGGCCTACCGCTATGCGTCGAGCGGCTTCTGGCAGATGGGCGACGCGTTCCTGGCGCGCTCCTACGCCAACGCCGAGAACGGCCCGGTCGTGCTGCGCCGGCGCAACCAGTTCCAGCTCACGGTCAACCAGCGGCTGCCCGACGGCTGGGGCAGCCTATATGCCACGGGCAGTTCGCTGAGCTACTGGGACCGCGAGGGCACCGCGAACCAGTTCCAGATCGGCTACAACAACGTGGCCCGCCTCTTCCGGCTGCCGTTCACCTACAACCTGGCCGCCTCGCGCCTGATAGACGGCACCACGGGCCGGCTCAGCACGCAGGTGTTTGCGGGCTTTACCGTGCCGCTGGGCCGCAGCCCGCGCGCCCCGATGCTGTCGTTCGGCTACACCGAGGACAGCGCCAACGGCGATTCGCAGCAACTGCTGGTCACCGGCACGGCGCTGGCCGACAGTTCGCTCAGCTACGGGATCGGCGGCACCCGCTCCAACGACACCGCTACCGGGAGCGGCAACGTCCAGTACCGCAGCCCCTACGCCACGCTCTCCGCCTCGGCCTCCGCCGGCGAGCACACCTCGCAGTTCTCGGTGGGCCTGCAGGGCGCGCTGGTGGCGCACAGCGGCGGCGTGACCCTGGCAAACTACGTGGCCGACACGGTGGCCGTGGTCGAGGCCAAGTCGGCGCGCGGCGCGCACATCCTCAACGTGCCGGGCGTGCGCGTGGACCGCTTCGGCTACGCCGTGGTGCCCTATCTGGTGCCCTACGGGTTGAACACGATCGAGATCGATCCGCGCGGCATGCCGGCCGACATGGAGTTCCGCGCCACCAGCACCCAGGTGGTGCCACGCGCGAATTCGGTGGTAAAGGTGCGCTTCGAAACGCTGACTGGCCGCTCGGCCATCGTGGTGAGCCGGGCGCCCGATGGCTCGGCGCTGCCGTTCGGCGCCACCGTGTCCAACGAGGCCGGCGTGGATGTGGGAATCGTCGGCCAGGGCGGCCGGATCTTCGTGCGGGGTGTGGAAGACAGCGGCCGGCTGGTGGTCCGCTGGGGTGCGCCGGGGTTGCGCCAGTGCCAGATCTCCTACGCACTGCCGCCGCATGACACCGTGCTCAAGCGCCATGTCCTCGTGGAGGCGCCCTGCGAACCGCTCGACGCCACCGTATCGGGCAGCGCGGCACGCCGTGCCGTGAACTGAATGCCCATCCCCGCACGCCCATCCCTGAATGGCATCCCTGAACGCCAAGCCCGGACCATGACGACATGACGATGACACGCTTCGATTGGATTCACCGCATCCGGGCGGCAGCGCTCGCCATGGCCTGCCTGGCGCTGGCCCCGGCGGTGCAGGGGCAGACGACGCTCCAGTGCACGATGCAGACCTCGCCCGCCACGATCTGGTTCAACGACGTTTCCGTGGCACGCGATGTCGCGGCGGGCACGCCGCTCAGCGAGGTAGTCAGTACCTCCACCTCGGTCAACTGTCCCGCCAATCCCGGGCCAACCAACAACGGCTTCCTGCTCCAGTACTATCCCGCCGTGCCGGTTTCGTCGGTCGTGCCGGACGTCTGGGAGACCGGGCTGCCGGGCATTGGCGTGCGGGTGCTGAACGTGGACTACAACAACCGGGATCTGTCGAGGGTCGGCTCCGGCAGCTGGGGCGCCTTCGCGCCCGACATCACCTCGGCGTCCCCCTTCACCGGCAGCTACACCTTCACCTACCAACTGATCAAGACCGGGCAGGCCACCACCACCGGCACGGTGGTGGTCCCCCACATGTTCACCCTGGTGAGCCACAACGTGCCGGCCAACGTCACCTCGCCTCCGTTGTCGCAGGTCGGCATCGGCAACACCACCGTCACGGCCAGGTCCTGCAGCGTCAGCACGCCGAGCATCGCCGTGACGCTGCCCACCGTGGTCCGGTCGCTGCTGTCGCCGGTCGGCGCCACGGCCGGCGAGACCGGCTTCCAGATCGGCCTGACCTGCGATGTGGGCGCCACGGTCTATGTCACGCTGAGCGACGCCACCACGCCCGGCAACCGCACCGACCAGCTCACGCTGACCAGCGGCTCCACCGCGCGCGGCGTGCAACTGCGCATCACGCGTCCCACCGGCGAATCGATCAGCTTCGGCCCCGACTCGGCCCTCGCCGGAACCGTGAACCAGATCCTGGTCGGTCCCTCGGACAGCACCAGCGCCATCCCGCTGCGCGTGCGCTACATCTCCACGGGCGAGGTCACGCCCGGCACGGTCAACGCGCTGGCCACCTTCACGATGAGCTACCAGTAGCGGCCGGCGCTCAGCGCGCCTCGACGAAGGCCAGCACCGTCTCCAGCATCTGGCGGATTGCCGGGCGGATGTTGGCGGCCTTGCCCTCGTCGTAGGCGAACGGATGCACCTCTTCCATGTACGAGGACTGCGTCTGCTCCAGCTGGATGGCGTGGACGCCGTCGGCCGGGTTGCCGTACTGGCGCGTGATATAGCCGCCCTTGAAGCGGCCGTTCAGCGCCGCCGTGTGCGCCGGCACGCCGCCGGCGATCTCGAACAGGCGCGCGGCCAGTCCGGCATCGCAGCTCTTGCCATCGGCGGTGCCGAGGTTGAAATCGGGCAGCTTGCCTTCGAAAAAGCGCGGCAGCACCGAGCGGATCGAATGGGCGTCCCACAGCGCGATCGTGCCGTGCGCGGCGCGCAGGCGCTGCAGTTCTCCCTGCAGCGCGTTGTGGTACGGGTGCCAGACGGCGTCGCGGCGCAGCGCAATCTCGGCGTCGTCCGGGCCAGTCGTGCCATCGCCGTAGACCGGGGTCTTGTCGAACGTGTCAACCGGGCACAGGCCCGTGGTGTCCTGGCCGGGGTAGAGATTGGCGTTGTCGGGCGGGCGGTTCAGGTCCACCACGTAGCGCGAGTGCGTGGCCATCAGGATCGAGGCGCCGAGTTCGCGTGCGAAATCGTAGAGCCGGTCCATGTGCCAGTCGGTGTCGGGCACGGTGCGGGCCTCGGGCGTCAGGCGCGCGGCCAGGCCGGCCGGAACATGGGTGCCGACGTGCGGCATCGACACCAGCAGCGGGCGCGTGCCACGGTGCAGGGTGAAAGCGGGAATTTCGGTCTGGAACTGGGACATCGTATTTCAGGGGCGGCTTCGGGAGGGTGTCAATCGGCCAGCAGGTGGGCGCGCGCAGCGGCAAACCGCTGGCCGGCGTCGGCCTGCAGCGGATGCGCGCCATGCTGCACGCGGCACACGCCGGCCGTGCGGACTTCCGCAAGTGTCTCATGCCCGTGGCTGGCGAACACGTGGCTGGCCAGCGCGCGGGGGCCGTCCAGCCCCGCCAGCGTCGGATGCCGGCCGTCGAGCACGAGAAAATCGGCCCGCTGCCCGGTGGCCAGTCCGGCCACGTCGCGCGCCGCCGCGCGGGCGCCGCCGGCCACGGCATCGAGCCAGAGCCGGTCCGCCACCTGCGCATGGCGCTCCGAGGCCAGTACGTTGCGGCGCTGCAGGCCCAGCCGCTGCCCATACTCGAAGGTGCGCAGTTCCTCGGCCGCGCTCACGCTCGCGTGGCTGTCCGAGCCCACGCCCCACGCCCCGCCGAGCGCCAGGTACGGCGCCGCCTCGAACACGCCATCGCCAAGGTTGGCCTCCGTGGTCGGGCAGATCCCGGCCACGGCGCCGCTCTGGGCCAGCCGGCGGCGCTCGTCCCAGTCCATGTGGGTGGCGTGCACCAGGCACCAGCGCGCATCCACGGGCAGGTGGTCGAGCAGCCATTGCACCGGGCGCACGCCGCACCACGCCAGGCAGTCGTCCACCTCCTTCTGCTGCTCGGCGATATGGATGTGCACCGGCGCGGTGGCGTCCACCGCGTACAGCGCCGCCACGGCGTGCGCCAGGCTGTGCGGCGGCACCGCGCGCAGCGAGTGCGGCGCCAACCCGAGCCGGGCGCCAAACGCCGCGCAGTGCGGGGCCAGCCGCTCCAGCAGCGCGTGCATGGCGTCCACGTCGTTGAGAAAACGGCGCTGGTCGGCCTGCGCCGGCTTGTCGCCGAAGCCGGCGGTCTGGTAGAGCACCGGCAGCAGCGTCATGCCGATGCCGGCGGCCTGCGCCGCGCGCAGCAGCCGCAGCGACATCTCGGCGCGGTCCGCGTACGGCGTGCCGTCGGTATCGTGATGGACGTAGTGGAACTCGCAGACGCTGGTGTAGCCGGCGCGCAGCATCTCGATATAGAGCTGCGTGGCGATGGCTTCGAGCGTGTCGGGCGAGAGCCGCAGCGCGAAGCGGTACATCAGCGTGCGCCAGCTCCAGAACGAATCGCCACCGGCCGGATCGTCGCCGGGCGCCACGCTGCGATACTCGGTCAGCCCGGCAAACCCGCGCTGGAACGCGTGGGAGTGCAGGTTCGGCATGCCGGGCAGCACCGGGCCGGCCGCGTGCGATATCCCGGCATGGGCAGGATCGGGGGCCACGCCGGCCTCGACCGCCGTGAACACCCCCTGCGCGTCCCACGCCAGCCGCACGTCCTTCGCCCAGCCTTCGGGCAGCAGCGCCCAGGGCGCGAACAGTTGCCCGGCGCTCATCGGATCACCCTGCCCTGCCGCACCACGCCGGCACACGGGTTGCGGCCGAACCAGTAAGCCAGCTCGGCCGGCGACTGCACCCGCCACAACGCGAAGTCGGCGGCGCGTCCCACCGCCAGCGTGCCGTGGCGTTGCGCCGCGCCGAGCGCGCGCGCCGCATGGGTGGTCACGCCGGCCAGCACTTCGGGCACGGTCATGCGGAACAGCGTACAGGCCATGTTCATCATCAGCAGCAGCGAGGTGGTGGGCGACGTGCCCGGATTGTGGTCGGTCGAGATCGCCACCGGCACGCCGTACTGGCGCAGCAGCGCAAGCGGCGGCAGGTGCGTATCCCTCAGGAAATAGTAGGCGCCCGGCAGCAGCACCGCCACCGTGCCGGCCTCGGCCATCGCCGCCACGCCGGCCTCGTCGAGGTGTTCGAGGTGGTCGGCGGACAGCGCCCCGTGCCGCGCCGCCAGTGCCGCGCCGCCGAGGTTGCTCAACTGTTCGGCGTGCAGCTTGACCGGCAGGCCATGGCGTGCGGCGGCGTCGAACACGCGGGCGGTCTGTTCTGGAGAAAATCCGATGCCTTCGCAGAACGCATCGACGGCATCGACCAGTTTCTCCTCGGCCAGCGCCGGC
Organism: Cupriavidus agavae; assembly: GCF_004217045.1. Taxonomy (GTDB): domain Bacteria; phylum Pseudomonadota; class Gammaproteobacteria; order Burkholderiales; family Burkholderiaceae; genus Cupriavidus; species Cupriavidus agavae. The sequence continues at coordinate 249,834 of NZ_SGXM01000001.1, read as the reverse complement.
AGCATCGTGCCGCACACCAGATCGATATAGTCGTCGGCCCGCCCGGCGTACTCGGGCGGGAGCGCGTGGGCGCCGAGGAAGGTGGTGTGGACCGCCACGCGGCAGGTCTCGCCCAGTCGCCGTGCCACCCGCAACTGCTTGCGCTCGGCATCGAGCGAGAGCCCGTAGCCGGACTTGATCTCGATGGCCGTGACGCCCTCGGCCAGCAAGGCTTCGAGCCGGGGCGCGGCCTGCGCGAACAGGGTGGCTTCGTCGGCCTCGCGCGTGGCGCGCACGGTCGACACGATGCCGCCGCCGGCGCGGGCGATCTCCTCGTAGCTGGCCCCGGCCAGCCGCATGGCGAACTCGTCGGCGCGCTGGCCGCCGTAGACCAGGTGCGTATGGCAATCGACCAGTCCTGGCGTGATCCACAGCCCGCCGGCGTCATGGCGCGGCAGCGTGGCGAACGACTCCGGCAGCGACGCGAGCGGCCCGAGCCACGCGATGCGGCCATCCACGACCACCAGGGCGCCGTCGCGGATGGCCCGTTCGGGATCGGCATCGGGCAGCAGGTGGCAGTGGTGCCAGATGCCATCGGCGGACGGCGCGTCGTGGGGTGTCATCGTTCGGGCTCCAGGTTCAGGGTCACGCGCAGGCAGAGCGCGTCGGGATCGGCGGGGCGCAGCGTGACGGCCGGCACACCGGCTTCCAGCACCACGCCCTCGCCTTCGGCCAGCCGCGCGCCGTCGCCCTGCCATGCGCCGCGCACGGCCAGCAGCAGCACGGTGGCCTCGTCGGAACCGGCGTCGAATGGCTCGCGCATCGGCCGCACCTCGGCGCGGCACACGCCCCGCCGCGTCATCACGTTGAAGTCGCGCGTGGCGCCATCGACCAGCGTGGCATGCACGGCGGTGTCGCCGGAAAACGCAAACGGCTCGCCCACCTTCAGCAGCTTGTGGCAGAACGAATCGTCGTGAGCCTGCAGATGCACGCCGGCGCCGTCCAGCAGCACGATCTGGCGGTCGATGCCCGGAAACGCCGAGAACGGGCCATCGGTCGCGATATCGGCCACGCTCACGCGCCACGCGAAGGCGTCCATGCCCGCGCCGGGCGGCCAGACGGCAATTTCGCGCGTGGTGCCGCCGCCGTTCTTCCACGGCGTGGCGGCGATCTCGGCCAGGGCAAACCTGCGGGTCATCGTTTCACCATCGGCAGGTCGAGGCCCTTCTCCTTCGCGCAGTCGATGGCGGTCTCGTAGCCCGCGTCGGCATGGCGCATCACGCCGGTGGCGGGGTCATTCCAGAGCACGCGCTCGATGCGCTTAGCGGCCGCGTCGGTGCCGTCGCAGACGATCACCACGCCGGCATGCTGCGAGAAGCCCATGCCCACGCCGCCGCCGTGGTGCAGGCTGACCCACGTGGCGCCGCCGGCCGTGTTCAGCAGCGCGTTGAGCAGCGGCCAGTCGGACACGGCATCGGAGCCATCGCGCATCGCCTCGGTCTCGCGGTTCGGCGACGCCACCGAGCCGCAGTCCAGGTGGTCGCGGCCGATCACGACCGGCGCCTTCAGTTCGCCGGACTTCACCATCTCGTTGAACGCCAGCCCGGCGCGGTGGCGCTCGTCCAGCCCCACCCAGCAGATGCGCGCCGGCAGCCCCTGGAACGCGATACGGTCGCGCGCCATGTCGAGCCAGCGGTGCAGGTGCTTGTCCTCGGGGAACAGCTCCTTCATCTTGGCATCGGTCTTGTAGATATCCTCGGGGTCGCCCGACAGCGCCACCCAGCGGAACGGCCCCTTGCCCCGGCAGAACAGCGGGCGGATGTACGCCGGCACGAAGCCCGGGAAGTCGAACGCGTTTTCCACGCCTTCGTCGAACGCCACCTGGCGGATGTTGTTGCCGTAGTCGAGCGTCGGCACGCCCATCTGCTGGAACGCCAGCATGGCGTTGACGTGCCTGACGATCGAGCTGCGCGCCGCCGCCTCGACCGCCTTGGGGTCGCGCTGGCGCAGGTCTTCCCACTGCGCCACGGTCCAGCCCTCGGGCAGGTAGCCGTTGACGAGGTCGTGCGCCGAGGTCTGGTCGGTGACGATGTCCGGACGAATGCCGCCGGCCTGCGCGCGGCGCACCAGTTCCGGCACGATCTCGGCCGCGTTGCCGAGCAGGCCCACGGAAATCGCCTCGCCAGCCTTCGTGGCGGTGTCGATCATCGCCAGCGCCTCGTCCAGCGTGGTCGCCTTCTTGTCGAGATAGCGCGTGCGGATGCGGAAGTCGATGCGCGACTCCTGGCACTCGATCGCCAGCACGCACGCCCCGGCCAGCACGCCGGCCAGCGGCTGCGCGCCGCCCATGCCGCCCAGCCCGGCCGTGAGAATCCACTTGCCGGTCAGGTCGCCGCCAAAGTGCTGGTTGCCGGCCTCGACAAAGGTCTCGAACGTGCCCTGCACGATGCCCTGCGTGCCGATATAGATCCAGGAACCCGCCGTCATCTGGCCGTACATCATCAACCCGGCGCGGTCGAGTTCGCTGAAATGGTCCCAGTTGGCCCAGTGCGGCACGAGGTTCGAGTTGGCGATCAGCACGCGCGGCGCGTCGGCATGGGTGCGGAACACGCCCACCGGCTTGCCCGACTGCACCAGCAGCGATTCTTCCTCGCCCAGCCGGCGCAGGCTGTCGAGGATGGCGTCGAAGCACTCCCAGTTGCGCGCGGCCTTGCCGATGCCGCCGTAGACCACCAGATCCTGCGGACGTTCCGCCACATCGGGGTCCAGGTTGTTCTGGATCATGCGGTAGGCCGCTTCGATCAACCAGTTCTTGCAATGGAGCTGGGTGCCGCGCGGGGCACGGATCTCACGCTGGCCGCGGGCGGTGAATTGGGTTTCGTTGGCGTTCATGGTTGTCTCGTTCTCGATTATGTCTGGTTCGGCTTGCTCCCCTCCCCCGCAGGCGGGAGAGGGGCCGGGGGAGAGGGCCAGCGCATCAGACGCCGGTATTCGTCGGCAGGATCGCGCGCACCGCCGCCGGCCAGCCCGCGCCAGCGTCGCCCTGCACCACCCACTGCTTCATCGCCTCGATATCGGGGGCAAGGTAGCGGTCGGTATCGACGAATGCCACGCGGCTGCGGATGCGCGCCAGTTCCTGCTCGATCAGCGGCGACGACTCCAGCGGGCGCTGGAACTCGATACCCTGCGCGGCGGCCATGGCCTCGATGCCGACGATCACGGCCGTGTTGGCCGCCATCTCGCCCAGGCGCCGCGCGCCGTAGGTGGCCATGGACACGTGATCCTCCTGGTTGGCCGAAGTCGGCAGGCTGTCCACGCTCGACGGGTGCGCCAGGCACTTGTTCTCGGACGCCAGCGCCGCCGCCGTGACCTGCGCGATCATGAAGCCCGAGTTCAGCCCGCCGTCGCGCACCAGGAACGGCGGCAGGCCAGAGAGCCCCGTATCGAGCAGCAGCGCCAGCCGGCGCTCGGAGATCGCGCCGATCTCGGCAACGGCCAGCGCCAGGATGTCGGCGGCAAACGCCACCGGCTCGGCGTGGAAGTTGCCGCCCGACACCACGTCGCCGGCTTCGGAGAAGACCAGCGGATTGTCTGACGCGGCGTTGGCCTCGATGCGCAGGATGCGCGCAGCGTGCGTCAGGTTGTCGAGGCAGGCGCCCATCACCTGCGGCTGGCAGCGGATTGAGTACGGGTCCTGCACCCGGCCGCACGACTTGTGCGAATCGACGATCTCGCTGCCGTCGAGCATCGCCCGCACCGCGCCGGCCACGGCGATCTGCCCGGCCTGGCCGCGTGCCGCATGGATGCGGGCGTCGAACGGCCTGACCGAACCCTTGATCGCTTCGAGCGACAGCGCGCCCGCCACCAGCCCGGCCGCGAACGCGTCCTCGGCGGCGAACAGTCCGGCCAGTGCCAGCGCCGTGGACACCTGCGTGCCGTTGAGCAGCGCCAGCCCCTCTTTGGGACCCAGCGTGAATGGCTTGAGCCCGGCGTATTCCAGCCCCTCGGCGGCGCTGCGGCGCTGGCCGTCGATCATGACCTCGCCCACGCCGAGCAGCGTGCACGACATGTGCGCCAGCGGCGCCAGATCGCCCGAGGCACCCACCGAGCCCTTGGCCGGGATGCACGGCGTCACGCCATGGTTGGCCAGCGCCAGCAATGCCTCGATCAGTTCCGGCCGCACGCCCGAGTGCCCGCGCGCCAGGCTCACCGCCTTGATCGCCAGGATCAGCCGCACGGTGTCGGCGGCGAGGTCCGGGCCGGTGCCTACGCTGTGCGACAGCACCAGGTTGCGCTGCAGCTCGGCCAGCTTGTCGTGGGGAATGCGGGACTGGGCCAGCTTGCCGAAGCCGGTATTGATGCCGTAGACCACGGCGTCGGCGTCGATGATGTCCTGCACCGTGACCTGCGCCGCCCGCACGCCGGCCCAGGCGGCGTCAGCCATCGCCAGCCGGACCGCGCCACGGTGGATCTGGCGAAGCTGGTCGAGCGTCACTTCGCCGGGGGTCAGTGTGAGGAGAGGTTGGGAATCGTCGGTCATGGATATCCTTGTATGCGCCTGTCTATACAGGTTAGTCGAAAATATTGCCCGCGGGCTGGCTTTTGGTCAGCCCCCGGGACAGATTCCTAGCCGAAGGCGGGATTGCCGTCGGCGCGAAAGCGGCTGCCCAGCCGGTAGCGGTTGCCCGGGTGCAGGCAACGCACGAACGTCACGGGCATGCCGTGCGTCCAGGTGCGGCGCGTCAGCAGCAGACAAGGCTGGCTCGGCGGCATTTCCAGTTGCGTGGCCTGCTCGGGCGTGGCGGCAATGGCGTCCACCACGTGTTCCACCTGGTCGAACGGCACGTTGCGCAGCAGGTACTCGCCCGGCTGGGTGTCCGAAAAATCCTGGGTGATGAAGTCGGGCGCGGCGCGCGGGTTCACGTAGCGGTCTTCCAGTTGCACCGGCACGCCGTCCTCGCGGTGGATGCACAGCGAGTGGTAGACCGACTCCCCGGTGCGCAGCTCCAGCGCGGCCGCCACCTCGATCGACGCCGACACGCGCTCCACGAGTATCACGTCGCACGCATAGTCATGGCCGCGCAGCCGGATCTCGTCCTGCAGGTTCACCACCGACAGCAGCGTGGACTGCGGCTTGTGCTCGGCCACGAACGTGCCCACGCCGGCCACGCGCACCACGCGGCCCTGCTCCGACAACTCGCGCAGCGCCCGGTTGACCGTCATGCGCGACACCGAGAAGCGGTTCACCAGCTCCTGCTCGGACGGCACGCGGTCGCCGGGCTGCCACGCGCCGCTCTGGATCTGGCGCGCGATATATGCCTTGACCTGCTGGTAGAGCGCGGCAGGCGTGGTGGACGACGAAGGGGCAGGTGCGGCCGGTGCGTTCATGATGCGTTGGAAGGTGCCCGTCAATGCTCGGCCGAGGCCATCGCCTCGGCGCGGATCTCTTCGGTCAGCCGCGCCTTGAGCACGGAGAATTCGGGCGACGTCTTGATCGTGTAATGGCGCGGATGGGGAAACTCCACCGCGATCTCGCTCTTGATCCGACCGGGCCGCGCGGAGAACACCGCCACGCGGTTGGCCATGAAGATGGCCTCGTCGATATCGTGCGTGACGAATAATACCGTCTTGCGGTGCGACTCCCAGATGCCGAGCAGCAGTTCCTGCATCAGCACGCGGGTCTGGTTGTCGAGCGCGCCGAACGGTTCGTCGAGCAGCAGGATCTTGGGATCGTTGGCCAGCGCCCGGGCAATGGCGGTGCGCTGCTGCATGCCGCCCGACAACTGCTTCGGGAAATGCTGCTCGAAGCCACGCAGCCCGACGCGAGAAATAAAGAAATCGCTACGTTCCTTCTGCTCGGCGACGCTCATGCCGCGTTCGCGCAGCCCGAAACGCACGTTCTGCTCGATCGTCAGCCACGGAAAGAGCGTGTACGACTGGAACACCATGCCGCGATCGGCGCCGGGGCCGGCCACGGCTTGTCCGTCGAGCAGCACCCGGCCACCGCTCGGCGTGTCGAGGCCGGCCACGATGCGCAGCAGCGTGGACTTGCCGCAGCCCGAAGGCCCCAGGATCGTCACGAAATCGTTGTCGCGCACCTCGAAGTCCACAGGCAGCAGCGCCTGCGTGCTGCCACCGTTCGGATTGGCGAAAGTACGAGATACCTGCTGGATCGACAGCGCGCTCATTTGATCGAACTCCACGGAAACAGCCGCTGGTTGGCCAGCTTGAACACGAGGTCCGACACCAGCCCGATGCAGCCGATGACGATGATGCCGAAGATGATCTGCCCGGTGTTGAGCAGCGCCTGGCTGTCCGTGATCATGTGCCCGATACCCGACGACGAGCCGATCAGCTCGGCCACGATCACGTAGGTCCACGCCCAGCCCAGCACCAGGCGCAGGATCTCGGCGATTTCCGGCGCCGCGCCCGGAATCAGCACACGCCGCACGATGCCGCGCGGCGTGGCGCCCAGCGTGTAGGCGGCCTCCACCAGGTCCTTGCGGGCGCCGCCCACGGTCACGGCCACCATCAGCACGATCTGGAAGAACGAGCCGATGAAGATGACCAGCAGCTTCTGCGTCTCGCCGATGCCGGCCCACAGGATCAGCAGCGGGATGAACGCCGAGGCCGGCAGGTAGCGGCAGAACGACACGAACGGCTCGAAGAACGCCTCGGCCGCCTTGTACGCGCCCATGAGGATGCCCAGCGGCACGGCCAGCACGGCGGCCAGGATGAAGCCGCCCAGCACGCGCCAGACCGTCATGCCGATATCGCCGATGAAGCCGTACTCGGCAAACAGCGCCCAGCCTTCGCGCGCCATCGTCAGCGGATCGGCCAGGAACGTGCGCGACACGAAGCCGCCCAGCGTGGCCGCGGCCCAGACCGCGAAGAACAGCACGAAGAACGCCAGGCCCAGCACCCAGCGGGCCCGCGCCGAGACCGGCACCAGCGGCGACAGCCACGGGTGGCGCGCGCGCGTGGCGTGGCCGGGAGCCTGCTGGATCGGCGCCGGGGCGCGGGCGGCGGCGCCCGGCGCGGCGGAGGTGGTGGCTTGCGACATGCCGGCCTCCGGCTTACTTGAGGAAGCGGGCGTCATAGAGCGCCGTCACGTCGGGCACCTGGCGGATAACGCCGATATCCTTGAGCACGTCGGCGGCCTCCTTGCTGAAGCTGGCCAGCTCGCCGGCAAAGAACGCCTTGTTGGCCGCCTTGTCCTGCCAGCGCAGGTAGGCCGACGACTTGGCGAACTGCTCGCCGGTCTGCTTCACGGCGGCGCCCATGATCTCGTTCGACTTCGCCGGGTCCTTGCGGATCATCTCCAGCGCCTCGAAGTAGCTGTCCACCAGCGCCTGCGCGGCCTTGGGGTTGTCCTTGAGCCATTTCGGAGCGCAGCCCAGGGTATCGGTCACCATCGGGTAGTCGAGCGTGGTGGCCAGGATCTTGCCCTTGTCTGGGTTGGCGCGCACCGTCGACAGGTACGGCTCGTAGGTCATCGCCCCATCGTTCTGCCCCGCCACGAACGCCTGCGCGGCGGCCTGCGGCGACAGCGTGGTCAGTTTCACGTCCTTGAGCGTCATGCCGTTCTTCTTGAGCATCCAGGCCAGGCCGAAGTACGGCGCGGTGCCCGGCGCATCGACGCCGATGGTCTTGCCCTTGAGGTCCGCGAACGACTTGACGTCGGCCCGCACGGCCAGCCCGTCCGCGCCATAGCTCTTGTCGAGCTGCACGATCTGCGTGATGGGCACGCCGTTGGCGTTCCAGGCGACGTGGGTCTCCACGGTGGTGGCCGCGCACTGGATCGCGCCCGACGCCAGCGCCAGGTGCCGGTCCTTCTGCGGAATCATCTTGATCTCCACATCGACGCCGTTCTTCTTGAAGATGCCGGCCTTGTCGGCCAGCGTCAGCGGCGCAAAGCCGGTCCAGCCGCTCATGCCGATGGTCACCGGCGTGTTCTGGGCGTGGGCCGCGGTGGCCAGCACGGTGGAAATGAGGGTCAATGCGGCGCGGCGGTGCAGCTTCATGCTGTCGGCTCCCTGTGGGCGTCGTTCTGGTTTGAGGGTCCCGTCTCCTGGACCTGACGGGCAATGTAGCCAGCCTGTATAGACAAGTCAAACCCGGGGTTTACCTTAGCGGTGCACTGAAAATGGACATTTCGGCACCGGATGCACCACGGTTGTATAGACAGGGAAGCTGGGCGCACTACGCTGCAAGAGCCATGCCTTCTCGGCGGCTTTCTCCCCTCTCCCGCCACGGGAGAGAGGGAGAGAGGAGAAAACCGACCCGAGTGTTAGCGCCTACCGATCAAAAAACGCCGCCACAGTCGGATATCTGAGCCGTACCCGCAGCTCGCGCTTCAACCGCCCGTTGTCCAGCCGGCGCGATTCGCTCATGAAGCTCAGCAGGTTGGCGTCGATCGTCTCGCGCGCCTGCTGGCGGCTGATGCGGGGCGGGCGTGGCAGACCCTTGCGGTCGGCCACGAGGTCGAAGTAATCGGCCATGCGCAGTTCGGTGTCGTCGCTGGCATGGACCACGCGCTGGGGCCGGCCGCGCCAGAGCGAGGCGATCATCGCGCGGGCCAGGTCGTCGGCGTGGATGTGGCTGGTGTAGACATCGTCCTGCGGCGCCAGCGCCGGCGTGCCCTTGTTCAGCCGGGCCACCGGCAGGCGGTCTTCGGCATAGATGCCGGGAATGCGGACGATGCTGGCGCGCCAGCCGGCGTCGCGTCCGAACTGGCGCACCGCCGACTCCGCCGCCACGCGCCGCCGGGCTCGGGCGGTCTGCGGGCGCACGCTATCGAATTCCCGCACGCGCGCGCCGCCCCGGTCGCCATAGACGCCGGTGGTGCTGGCGTAGATGAACGCACCGTTGGCACGGTACCGGGCCGACGCCTCAAACGCGCGGTGCCAGCCCCGCTCGGGTAGAATGGCGGCCTCGCCGGGACTGGCGCCGAAACGCATGGTCCGCGCCCGGCGCCATGCCGCGCGTCGCAACGTCCCCAGCAAGGCGCGCGTACGTGGATCGCCATCGCCCAGGCCGGGCGGCGGCGCGAGGTCCATCACGCGATCGGCGAGGTGGGCCAGCCGCGCCAGCGAGCCGGGCCGGTCGAGATCGGCCACCAGCGGCACGGCCCCGGCCGCGCGCAGCTCGTCGCGGCGCGATGGCTGGGAAGTGACGGCAAAGACGCGCAGGCGCGACGCCAGCAGCCGAAGGACGCGCGACCCGACGTCGCCGCAGCCCACGATCAGCAGGCGCGGGCGGCCCAGCCGGCGTCCCTGCCGGATGCCACCAGGGGAAGACAACGCCGCTTGCGGCGACAGGATTTGGTTCATAGACCCGATTATGGCTTATCAAGTTACCGTCATGCCGAGTGGCCACAAGTTCGAAGTGGCCGCGGACGAAACCATCCTTGGCGCCGCGCTGCGCCATAGCATCGGCCTGCCCTATGGCTGCAAGAACGGCGCCTGCGGCTCCTGCAAGGGCCGCGTCACCGAGGGCACGATCCAACAGGGCGACCATGCCGCCTCGGCGCTGACGGCGCAGGAAAAGACCGAAGGCCGCGCACTGTTCTGCTGCGCCAACGCCACCTCGGACATCACCATCGAGTGCCGCGAAGTGCACGGCGCCGGCGACATCCCCATCAAGAAGGTGCCCTGCCGCGTGAGCACCATGGAACGCCTGGCGGACGACGTCATCGCCATCAAGCTGCAGTTGCCCGCCACCGAGCGCATGCAGTTCCTGGCCGGCCAGTACGTGGAATTCCTGCTGCGCGACGGCAAGCGCCGCAGCTACTCGATCGCCACGCCGCCGCACGAGGAAGGCCCGATCGAACTGCACATCCGCCACATGCCCGGCGGCGCGTTCACGGACTACGTGTTCGGCGCCCGGGAAGGCATGCCGGCCATGAAGGAGCGCGACATCCTGCGTTTCGAGGGCCCGCTGGGCAGCTTCTTCCTGCGCGAGGATTCGGACAAGCCAATCGTGCTGCTGGCGTCGGGCACCGGCTTCGCGCCGATCAAGGCCATCGTCGAGCACGCGGCCTACACCGGCATCACGCGCCCGATGACGCTGTACTGGGGCGGCCGCCGCCCGCAGGACCTCTACATGCACGCGCTGTGCGAGCAGTGGGCGCGCGAGCTGCCTAACTTCAAGTACGTGCCCGTGGTCTCCAACGCGCAGGACGCTGACAACTGGGCCGGCCGTACCGGCTTCGTGCACCAGGCCGTGATGGCCGACCACCCCGACCTGTCGAACCACGAGGTCTACGCCTGCGGCGCGCCGGTCATGGTCAACGCGGCCCGCACCGATTTCACGGCGCAGTGCCGGCTCCACGAGGACGCCTTCTTCGCCGATTCGTTCACATCAGAGGCCGACCTGCACCCGGCCGGCGCGGCCTGATCCAGGCCCGCTGCGCGTTCCGCCGACACAACAATGCCACCCGGGCCTGCCATATTTCGCTTTGACAGCCCGGCGCATGCGCCTTATATTGGCCCCCATGAACACCGCCATCATCCGACGCCGCGCACGTACGTTGCTCCCTTCCGGGGTGCCGCGCGGCTGACCGCAGATTGCGTCTGTTCAGGTCGACAAGCCACGGGCAACCCCCGTGGCTTTTTGCTTTTTCCAGCCAGTTTTTCCGTCCATCGTTTCATGCCGATCCCAGGAGTCCGCCATGGCATTTGCTGAGTTTCCCGTCCAGTCCCTGATGTACATCACCAACCGTCCCGAGCTGGTCTTCACCGAAGGCAGGGGCTCGTGGCTGACGGACCATAACGGCAAGCGCTACCTGGACTTCGTCCAGGGCTGGGCGGTCAATTCGCTGGGCCACTCGAACGAGGGCATGATCGAGGCGCTGGAGAAGCAGGCGCGCAAGCTGCTGAACCCGAGCCCGGCGTTCTACAACGAGCCGATGCTGAAGCTGGCCCGGCAACTGACCGACAACAGCTGCTTCGACAAGGTCTTCTTCGCCAACAGCGGCGCCGAGGCCAACGAAGGCGCCATCAAGCTGGCGCGCAAGTGGGGCCGCAAGCACAAGAACGGCGCGTTCGAGATCATCACGATGGACCACAGCTTCCACGGCCGCACGCTGGCGACCATGAGCGCGTCGGGCAAGGCCGGCTGGGACACGATTTTCGCGCCGCAGGTGCCGGGCTTCCCGAAGGCCGAGCTGAACAACCTGGCTTCGGTCGAGAAGTTGATCACGGACAAGACCGTGGGCATCATGCTGGAGCCGGTGCAGGGTGAAGGCGGCGTGATTCCCGCCACGCGCGAGTTCATGCAGGGCCTGCGTGCGCTGGCCGACAAGCACAAGCTGCTGTTCATCGTGGACGAGGTGCAGACCGGCTGCGGCCGCTGCGGCACGCTGTTCGCCTACGAGCTGTCGGGCGTGGAGCCGGACATCATGACGCTGGGCAAGGGCATCGGCGGCGGTGTGCCGCTCTCCGCGCTGCTGTGCAAGGCCGACGTGGCCAGCTTCGAGGCCGGCGACCAGGGCGGCACCTACAACGGCAACCCGCTGATGACCGCCGTGGGCAGCTCGGTGATCGCGCAGCTCACGGCACCGGGCTTCCTGGACGACGTCAAGGCCAAGGGCCAGTACCTGCGCGAGCAACTGCTGAAACTGTCGGAGGAATTCGGCCTGGGCGGCGAGCGTGGCGAAGGGCTGCTGCGCGCGCTGGTGCTGGGCAAGGACATCGGCCCGCAGATCGTGGAAGAAGCCCGCGAGATGAACCCCACCGGCCTGCTGCTGAACGCCCCGCGCCCCAACCTGCTGCGCTTCATGCCGGCCCTGAACGTCACGCGCGAGGAGATCGACCAGATGATCGGGATGCTGCGCGAGCTGCTGAAGAAGCTGGGGTAAGAAGGAAAAAAACCCGCTGCGAAGCGGGTTTTTTCTTTGCTGAGCGGCCGACCGATTGTTGGCTCCCCTCTCGCACTTTGTGGGAGAGGGGAGAAACCCAGCGGCAGGGAGCTCACTCCCCCAGATACGCCGCCCGCACCTTCGGGTCGTCCAGCATCGCCTTCGCGTCGCCGCTCATGGTGATCAGCCCCGATTCCATCACGTAGCCGCGGTGCGCGGCCTGCAGCGCCAGGCGCGCGTTCTGCTCCACCAGCAGCACCGTCACGCCCTGCCCCGACACCGTGCGCACCACCTCGAAGATCTTCTCGACCATGATCGGCGAGAGACCCATCGACGGCTCGTCCAGCAGCAGCAGCTTGGGCTGGCTCATCAGCGCGCGCGCCATGGCCAGCATCTGCTGCTCGCCGCCCGACATCGTGCCGGCCAGCTGGTTGGCGCGCTCCTTCAGGCGCGGGAAGGTCTCGAACATGCGATCGATGTCGGCCTTGATGCCGGCCTCGTCGTTGCGCGTGTACGCACCCATCTGCAGGTTCTCGGTGATCGTCATGCGCGCGAACACGCCGCGGCCTTCCGGCACCATCGCCAGCCCCTGCTTGAGCAGCTTGTAGCTGGGCACGCCCTTGATGGACTTGCCCATGTACTCCACGTCGCCGGCCGCCCAGCCCTGCAGGCCGGTGATGGCCTTCATGGTCGTGGTCTTGCCGGCACCATTGGCGCCGATCAGCGTCACCAGTTCGCCATCATGGATTTCCAGGTCCACGCCCTTGACGGCCTGGATGCCGCCGTAGGCCACCTTCAGGCCGGAAATCTTCAGGATCGTCTGTGTCATTTGCTTCGCTCCCGCCTTTCTGGCCTTAGTGCGCCGACGCGCCGAGGTAAGCCTCGATCACGGCAGGATTGTTCTGGACTTCGTGCGGCAGGCCCTGGGCGATGACCTTGCCGTAGTCGAGCACGGTCAGCCGGTTGCACAGGCCCATCACGAGCTTCACGTCGTGCTCGATCAGCAGGATGGTCTTGCCATCGTTCTTGATCTTCTCCAGCAGGCCGCGCAGCTCCACCTTCTCGGTGGCGTTCATGCCGGCGGCGGGCTCGTCCAGCGCCAGCAGCTTCGGCTCGGTGGCCAGCGCACGGGCGATCTCCAGGCGGCGCTGGTGGCCGTACGACAGGTTGCGCGACGTGAAATTGGCGTACTTGCCAATGCCCACGTAGTCCAGCAGGTCGTGGGCCATGTCCTCGATGCCCTCTTCTTCGCGGCGCACCGAGGGCGGACGGAAGACGGCGCCGAAAATGCCGGCCTTGGTCCGCACGTGGCGACCCACCATCACGTTCTCCAGCGCGGTCATGTCGCCGAACAGGCGGATGTTCTGGAACGTGCGCGCGATGCCGGTCTTGGCCACCTCGTGCACGGCCGTGGGCTGGTACGGCTTGCCGCCCAGCACGAACTCGCCCGAATCGGGCGTGTAGAGGCCCGTGATCACGTTGAAGAACGTGGTCTTGCCGGCGCCGTTCGGACCGATCAGGCCGTAGATCTCGCCGGGCTTGATCTGCAGGCCCACATCGGACAGCGCCTGCAGGCCGCCGAAACGCTTGTTGACCCCCTGTACGGACAGGAGGAAATCGGAATTGCTCATGTTATCCCCCTGTTCAGAAACGGCCCACGGAACCCGCGCGGCGTACCACCGGACGGTCTTCCTTGCGCGGCGACGGCCAGATACCGGCCGGGCGATACAGCATCACGCCCACCAGCGCCAGGCCGAACAGCAGCTGGCGCAGCACTTCGGCATCGACGATCACATGGCCGAACAGGCCGGTCTGCATCGGCTCCGCCACCACGCGCAGCAGTTCCTGGAAGCCCACCAGCAGGATGCCGCCCAGAATCACGCCCGGGATATGGCCCATGCCGCCCAGCACCACGATGGCGAGGATGTAGATCGATTCCCACAGCGTGAACGATTCCGGCGATACGAAGCCCTGAAAAGCGCCGAATACAGCACCCGAAGCACCTCCGAACGAAGCGCCCATGGCAAACGCCAGCAGCTTCATGTTGCGGGTGTTGATGCCCATGGCCTTGGCCGCGATCTCGTCTTCACGGATGGCCACCCAGGCGCGTCCGATCCGCGAGTTCTGCAGGCGCAGGCAGATGAACACGATCACGATGACCAGGAACACCAGCAGGTAGTAATACATGAACACCGGCGTGAACTTCATCCCGAAGATCTCGTGCGACTTCGAGAAATCGAAGCCGAAGATGTGCACCGGGTCCACCGCCGTGATGCCCTTGGGCCCGTTGGTGATGTTCACCGGACGGTCCAGGTTGTTCATGAAGATACGGATGATTTCGCCGAAGCCCAGCGTCACGATGGCCAGGTAGTCGCCGCGCAGTTTCAGCGTCGGCGCCCCCAGCAACACGCCGAAGGTGGCCGCCACGAGGATCGCTATGGGCAGTACCAGCCACATTGTGAGGTGGATGCCGTTCGGGAAGATCTGCTGGATCCACTCGAACTGGTTTGCCAGGTGCGGCGAGCCGAGCAGCGCCATGCAGTAGGCGCCCACCGCGTAGAACGCGATGTAGCCCAGGTCGAGCAGGCCGGCAAAGCCCACCACGATGTTCAGGCCCAGCGCCAGCATGATGTAGAGCAGCGCGAAGTCCAGCACGCGCACCCAGTAGTTGCCGCCAAAGCTCTGGACGAAGAACGGTGCGCAGAGCGCGATGACGAGGAAGCCCAGCAGGGCCGCCAGGGTCTTGGCCGGCACGCGCGACGGCGCGGTCACGGCTGCGGTTTGGATCGGAGCGTTCATGATTGCAGTCTCCTTCCTCAGGCGCGGTCGGCCACGCGTTCGCCCATGATGCCGGACGGACGGAAGACGAGCACGATGATCAGCACGATGAACGCGAAGACGTCCTGGTAGTTCGAGCCGAACACGCCATTGGTCAGGTCGCCGATATAGCCGGCGCCGAGCGCCTCGATCAGCCCCAGCAGCATGCCGCCCACCATGGCGCCCGCCAGGTTGCCGATGCCGCCCAGCACTGCGGCGGTGAACGCCTTCAGGCCCGGGATGAAGCCCATGTAGAAGTGGGCGTTACCGTAGTTCGTGGCCATCATCACGCCTGCCAGCGCCGCCAGCGCGGCGCCGATCATGAACGTGGCCGAGATCACGAAGTTGGGGTTCACGCCCATCAGGCCCGCCACCTTCTGGTTCTCGGCGGTGGCGCGCATGGCGCGGCCGAGCTTGGTGCGGTTCACCAGGGCCAGCAGGCCGGCCATGACCATCACGGCCATGCCGATGATGACCATTTCCTTGCCGGTGATGGTGGCGCCGGTGGTGCCGATGTCGATCGGCTCCGAGGGCAGCAGTTGCGGGAACGTCAGCGGGTTGCGCGACCAGATCAGCATCCCCACGGTCTGGAGGATGATCGAGACGCCGATCGCGGTAATCAGCGGCGCCAGGCGCGGCGCATTGCGCAACGGCCGGTAGGCGACGCGTTCGATGGTGTACGAGAGCACTGCGCAGACGGGCATGGCGATCAGCGTGGCGATCACCAGCGTCAGCCATTCGGGCAGGCCGGGCGCGAATTTCTGCAGCCCAAGGATTGCCGACAGGGCGGTCAGCGCGCCAATCATCAGCACGTCGCCGTGGGCGAAGTTGATGATGCCCAGAATGCCGTAGACCATGGTGTAGCCCAGTGCGATCAGCGCGTAGATGCTGCCGAGCACCAGACCGTTCACGATCTGCTGGATAAAGATATCCATGAAAACTCCTGCTTCGGCCCCAGTCCGGCCGGCATGGTGTGGATGCCGTGGAAGGGACGTAATGTGAATGGTAAGGGTAGGTTGGTAGTCAGTTGCTGGTGTGCTGCCCGCCCTGTTCCATCCATGGTAAGGATGCCGATGACACGTTGGCGAGACTAAAAAGAACGGCACCGCAATGTCATCACGGTGCCGTTCAGGTGGGCCGGTAAGCCCGGATTACATCTTCACGACGTCGAGGACGGACTTCTTCTTGTCCTTGTACTCGTACAGCGTGATGGTGCCTTCCTTCATGTCGCCCTTCTCGTCGAAGGCGATGTTGCCGATCACGCCCTTGTAGTTCGTCTTGGGCATTTCGGCCAGGATGGCTGCCGGTTCGGCCGAGTTGGCGCGCTTCATGGCATCCACGATCACCATGACGGCGTCATAGGTGAACGGTGCGTAGATCTGCACCGGGGCGTTGAAGCGAGCCTGGTAGCGCTTCTGGAAGTCGGCGCCGTTCTCCATCTTCGACAGGGCCAGGCCTGCTTCCGAGCAGATCAGGTTCGTCACGGCGTCGCCGGCCAGTTCGGCCACCTTGTCCGTGCAGACGCCGTCGCCGCCCACGATCTTCGAGCCGATGCCCAGTTCCTTGGCCTGCTTGGTGAACGGGCCGCCAGTGGCGTCCATGCCGCCGAACATGATGACGTCCGGCTTCTTGCCCTTGATCTTGGTCAGAATGGCCTTGAAGTCGGTGGCCTTGTCGTTGGTGGCTTCACGCGCCACCACGTTCACGCCGGCCGCCTTGGCGGTCTTCTCGAACTCGTCGGCCAGGCCCTTGCCGTAGGCGGTGGCATCGTCGACGATGGCCACGCTCTTGGCGTTCAGGCTCTTGGCGGCGTAGTTGGCCAGTGCCGGACCCTGCTGGGCGTCGGTGGCCACCACGCGGTACGTGGTCTTGAAGCCCTGCTTCGTGTAGTCGGGGTTGGTCGACGACGGCGAGATCTGCACGATGCCGGCATCGCTGTAGATCTTCGAGGCCGGGATCGAGACGCCCGAGTTCAGGTGACCCACCACGGCCACGACCTTGGCGTCCACGAGCTTCTGGGCCACGGCGGTACCCGTCTTCGGATCGGCGGCGTCGTCTTCGCCAACCAGTTCCAGCTTGATCTTCTTGCCACCGACCTCAAGGCCGGCCTTGTTCACTTCCTCGACGGCCAGGCGAGCGCCGTTCTCGTTGTCCTTGCCAAGGTGGGCGATGCCGCCGGTCAGCGGCGCAGCGTGGCCGATCTTGACGACGACGTCACCACCGGCGGCGGCGGGCGCCGCGGCTGCCGGTGCGGATGCTGCCGTATCCGCCGGCTTTTCTTCTTTCTTGCCACATGCAGCGACCAGCGCCACAGCGGCCGCGATCGGCAGAATCTTGGCAAACGTGAATTGCATGAGTGATCTCCTAGGATTCACAAAAACAGGGTTTTAGTTACGCCTCCCGGACGTAATCCCTGGACCGCCTTTGTTTAGTTTCAATTTGAAACGCGCGCATTGTATCCCCTTTCTTTGCGGATGCAATACGCGACGCAACAACCTGAACCTTTTACCCACCAATTGAGCTAGGGAATTTCCCCAATGCACAGATTGGGGCAATCAAAGCCCAATTGGCGGACCCGTCTCCTTCCCTTTCAAGAATCGTGCCCGCAGCGCCTGCAGAGGCGCTTACGCCACGGCATAAGGCTCTCCGGCGCCACCCTTAATGCCACGCTATTAATTAGGCATTTCATTTCAAATCCCGAGCACTAACTCTAATGTGCAGAATGTTACGCCGCACCATAATAGGGAAAACCCCACTCTCCGGGATTACCCTGATTTTCTCCGGCGTAGCACATGGTAATTCCCTTGATTATCTGGAAAGCCTCGCATTGGCATGCGGGTTGGCGGGCAGCGGGAGGGTCGGACGCACGTTTCCAACGCACGGCCATACTTGCTGAAGGGGTATTCCGGCCGCGCACCAGGGCGGTGCGGCACCAAAGAAAAACGCCGCTGGGGCGAGCCAGCGGCGTTCGGGGTCCTGCCGAGGGTGGCAGGCGTCAGGCCGTCACGTTGGCCAGGCCGCGCGGCAGCGGGAACGACATGTTCTCCTCGACGCCTTCGAGCGCGCGCACCGACTTCACGCCGAAGGTGCGCAGCCGCTCGACGATGGCCTGCGCCAGCGCCTCGGGCGCCGACGCGCCAGCCGTCAGGCCGATGCGGCGCTTGCCGGCCACCCACTCGGGCTTGAGCTGGTCCGGATCGTCGACCATGTAGGCCGGCACGCCCAGGCGGTCCGCCAGTTCGCGCAGCCGGTTCGAGTTCGAACTGTTCGGGCTGCCCACCACGATCACCACCTCCACCTGCGGCACCATGAACTTCACGGCATCCTGGCGGTTCTGCGTGGCATAGCAGATGTCCTGCTTCTTGGGCTCGCGGATCAGCGGGAAGCGCGCCTTGAGCGCGGCCACGATCTCGGCGGTCTCGTCCACCGACAGCGTGGTCTGCGTGACATAGGCCAGCTGGGCCGGATCGGCCACGACCAGCGTCTGCACATCCTCGACCGATTCCACCAGCAGCATGCCGGCTTCGGACTGCCCCATGGTGCCTTCCACCTCGGGGTGGCCCTTGTGGCCGATCATGATGATCTCGCAGCCTTCGGCGCGCATCTTGCCCACCTCGACGTGCACCTTGGTCACCAGCGGGCAGGTGGCGTCGAACACGGTCAGGCCGCGCTGCGTCGCATCGGCGCGCACCTCCTTCGACACGCCGTGCGCGCTGAAGATGACGGTCGAGCCGGCGGGCACTTCCTCGAGCTCGTCGATGAAGATCGCACCCTTCTTGCGCAGGTCGGCCACCACGTAGGCGTTGTGCACGATCTCGTGGCGCACGTAGATCGGCGCGCCGAACAGCGTCAGCGCCCGCTCGACGATCTCGATGGCGCGATCCACGCCCGCGCAGAACCCGCGCGGCTGGGCCATCAGGATCTCCGCGTCGGCGGAGGTAGTGATATCGGTCATGCTGCGTTCCATCGCCACGGCGGACATCAGAGAATTCCGATCAACTGGACGTCGAACAGGATTGTCTGTCCGGCCAGGGGGTGGTTGAAGTCGAAGAGTGCCGCGGTGTCGCCGTATTCCTTGAGCACGCCGGCGTACTTGCCGCCGCCGGGCGCATTGAATTCGACGAGATCGCCGGGCGTGTATTCCTCTTCGAACGAGCTGTTCTCGCGCAGCGTGGCCAGCGAGACCCACTGCAGCAGTTCGGGATTGCGCGGGCCGAACGCCAGTTCCGGCGCCAGGCGGTAGGTCATGCGCTCGCCCTCGGGCATGCCGAGCAGCGCCTGTTCGAGCGTGGGCGCCATCTGGCCCTGGCCCAGCAGCAGCGTGGCCGGCTTCTCCTCGAAGGTACTGACGACCTCGGTGCCGTTCTCGAGGGCGATGCTGTAATGAAGCGTCAGGAAGGAATCGGCCTGGACGGTCTTGCGCCCGGTCAAGGCGGGCGCAGAAGTTTGCAGAGTCATGTGAGTCAACCGGTCAACAGCCGCCATTGTATGCGACTCCGGTGACCCCGCGCTGGACATCGGCCGTCCGCCCCATTACAGTGTGGCCCGCATCGCAGCATCCGCGACAAGCCTGAGCAGGACCGGCTTCCGACGCGTCAATACCACGTGACGCAGGCGGCACCGCGCAACATCACCCTTCCGATCCTCTCGGAAGGCATTGATTCGCCGCTCGTTTCCGGTCTATAATGTTCGTCTTGCTGAAATACCAATCCGCTGCAGTCCGGGCCCGCGCGCCTTTTGTTGATCTGTTGCGAACATTGTCCACGAATAAGATTTAGGAGTGCTTCATGGCACGCGTCTGTCAAGTGACCGGGAAAGCGCCGATGGTCGGCAACAACGTTTCCCACGCAAACAACAAGACCAAGCGCCGCTTTCTGCCCAATCTGCAGAACCGCCGCTTCTTCGTTGAATCGGAAAACCGCTGGGTGAGCCTGCGCGTCTCGAACGCCGGTCTGCGCCTGATCGACAAGAAAGGCATCGACTCCGTGCTCGCAGACCTGCGCGCACGTGGCGAAGTCTAATTAGGAGTACGTTATGGCCAGCAAAGGCGGACGCGACAAGATCAAGCTGGAATCGACCGCAGGTACGGGTCATTTCTACACGACCACCAAGAACAAGCGCACCATGCCGGAAAAGATGGAGATCTCGAAGTTCGATCCCGTCGCCCGCAAGCACGTGCCTTACAAGGAAACCAAGATCAAGTAATTGATCCCTGGATTTCAGCCGAAAGCCTCGCCTTTGCGAGGCTTTTTGCTTTTGGGGCGCCCGCAGGTCTTCCGCCCCGCAGACCCTTGTCGTACAAGGGAAAGATGTCAGGATTGTGGCAGTCGGGTGTAGACTTCCCGGTCCCCACACGCCCCCTCGCCTTCTGGCGACCCCCTGCACCATGAACTTCGATGTCGCGATCGTCGGCAGCGGTCTGGCCGGCCTTACCGTCGCGCTGCAGTTGGCCGATACCCACAAGGTGGTCATCCTCAGCAAACGCAGCATGACCGCCGGGGCGAGCGACTGGGCACAGGGCGGCATCGCAGCGGTGCTCGACTCGGGCGACAGCCACGACGAACACACGCAGGACACCCTGGTTGCCGGCGCCGGGCTCTGTGACGAGGAAGCCACGCGCTACATTGTCGAGCACGGCCGCGAGGCGATCCAGTGGCTGATCGACCGGGGCGTGCCATTTACCCGCGACGCCGAGGCCGAACTGGGCTTCCACCTGACCCGCGAAGGTGGCCACAGCCGCCGGCGCATCATCCATGCCGCCGACGCGACGGGCCATGCCGTGGTGACCACGCTGGCCGAGCAGGCACGCCAGCATCCGAACATCACGATCCTTGAAGACCAGTTCGCCATCGACCTGATCACGTCGGCCAAGCTGGGGCTGCCCGGCCACCGTTGCTACGGCCTCTACGTGCTCGACGCCGCCACCGACGAAGTCCGCACGATGACGGCCACGCAGACCGTGCTTGCCGCTGGCGGCGCCGGCAAGGTCTACCTGTATACGACCAACCCCGACACGGCCACCGGCGACGGCATCGCCATGGCGTGGCGCGCCGGCTGCCGGGTGGCCAACATGGAATTCATCCAGTTCCACCCGACCTGCCTCTACCACCCCTACGCCAAGTCTTTCCTGATTTCCGAAGCCGTGCGCGGCGAAGGCGGCCTGCTCAAGCTGCCGGACGGCACGCGTTTCATGCCGGCCCACGACGAGCGCGCCGAGCTGGCGCCGCGCGATGTGGTGGCACGTGCAATCGATTTCGAGATGAAGAAGCGCGGCCTCGACTGCGTCTATCTCGACATCACGCACCAGCCCGAAGCCTTCCTCAGGGAACACTTCCCGACAATCCATGCGCGCTGCCTGGAACTCGGCATCGACATCACAAAACAGCCAATTCCGGTGGTACCGGCCGCGCACTACACCTGCGGCGGCGTGGTCACCGACACGGCCGGACGCACCGACATCGGCAACCTGTATGCGGTGGGCGAGACCGGCTGCACGGGCCTGCACGGCGCCAACCGGCTGGCGTCGAACTCGCTGCTCGAATGCATGGTGATCGGCCAGGCGGCCGCCGCCGACATCGCTGCCCATGGCAAGGCCGGCGCGCCAGACATCCGCCTGCCCGCGTGGGACGAAAGCCGCGTGTCCGATGCCGACGAGGAAGTGGTGGTGTCGCACAACTGGGACGAGTTGCGCCGGATGATGTGGAATTACGTCGGGATCGTACGCACCGACAAGCGGCTGGAACGCGCCCAGCATCGAATCGGCCTGCTACGCGAGGAAATCGCCGAGTACTACGCGAACTTCCGTGTCACGCGCGACCTGTTGGAACTGCGCAACCTCGTGGAAGTGGCGTCGATGATCGTGGAAAGCGCCTATTCCAGGCATGAGAGCCGCGGACTGCATTTCAGCCGCGACTATCCGGAAACACTGCCGAAGGCGCTGCCGACCGTGCTGCGGCCGGCCCGCGCCAGGCGGTAGGCGCCGCAGCCCCCTACCCGATCACCCGCAGCGAATAATCGGTCGCCCTGACATCCTTCGTCAGCGCGCCCACCGAGATCCGGTCCACACCGGTCTCGGCGAACTCGCGGATCGTCTCGGAGTTCACGCCGCCCGATACCTCCAGCAGCGCGCGCCCGGCGTTGACCGCCACGGCTTCGCGCATCATCGGCACGGTGAAGTTATCGATCAGGATGGACTTTGCACCCGCCTCCAGCGCTTCGCGCAACTCGGCGATCGACTCGACCTCGACCTGGATCGACGCGTCGGTGCCCAGCGCCAGCGCCGCCTGCACGGCGGCGGTGATGCTGCCCGCGGCGGCGATATGGTTTTCCTTGATCAGGATGCCGTCATAGAGCGCCAGCCGCTGGTTCTCGCCGCCGCCCACCCTGACCGCGTACTTCTGCGCCAGCCGCAGACCGGGCAGCGTCTTGCGCGTATCGAGCACGCGCGCCCGGGTGTCGGCGATCAGGTCGGCGTAGCGGCGCGTGGCCGTGGCCACGCCCGAGAGCAACTGCAGGAAGTTCAGCGACGGCCGCTCCGCCGTCAGCAGTGCGCGCGCCGGGCCGGCGATCTCGCACACCACGTCGTCGGCCTGTATCCGCGCGCCTTCTTGCTGGCGCCACGTCACACGTAGCTGTTCGTCCACGGCGCGCATCGAGGCCTCGAACCATGGCCGCCCGCACAGCACCGCCGACTCGCGCACGATCACGCGCGCCTGCACCGGCTTGTCGGCCGGCACCAGCAGGCCGGTCAGGTCGCCGGTGCCCACATCCTCGGCAATCGCCGCCTTGACGTTCGCTTCCAGCGCTGCCGCCAGCGCGGGGCCGTAGCTGTCGAAAATCGCGTTCACGCTCATGCCGGACCCACTCCCTGGAACAGCGCGCCCTCGGCGGCGAGGTCGGCGGCGGGGCGCACCCTGGCTTTCTGCTGCGCGGCGAAGTCAAGCATGCGGTCGATGCAGACCACGGCCTGCCGGCCGATGACGGGATCGACGTGGATTTCGTTGCGGCCCGTCTCCAGCACTTCGGCCAGGTTGGTCAGCGCGTTCATGGCCATCCACGGGCAGTGCGCGCAGCTCTTGCAGGTGGCGCTGTTGCCGGCGGTAGGCGCCTCAATGAATACCTTGCCCGGCGCGGCCATCCGCATCTTGTGCAGGATGCCGTTGTCGGTGGCCACGATGAATTCGTTGGCGTCCAGTTCCTGGGCGGCGGCGATCAGCTGGCTGGTCGAGCCGATCACGTCGGCCTGCTCCACCACGTTGGCGGGCGATTCCGGATGCACCAGGATTTTCGCCTTCGGATGCTCGCGGCGCAGCAGGTCGAGTTCGATGCCCTTGAACTCGTCGTGCACCAGGCAGGAGCCCTGCCACAGCAGCATGTCGGCGCCGGTTTCCTTCTGGATGTAGCTGCCAAGGTGTTTGTCCGGCGCCCACAGGATCTTCTTGCCCTGCGCGTGCAGGTGCTGGACGATCTTCAGGCCGATGCTCGATGTCACCATCCAGTCCGCGCGTGCCTTCACGGCGGCGCTGGTATTGGCGTAGACCACCACGGTGCGGTCCGGGTGGGCATCGCAGAATGCCGAGAAGTCGTCAGCCGGGCAGCCCAGGTCGAGCGAGCAGGTCGCGTCGAGATCGGGCATCAGGATCGTCTTCTCGGGGCTCAGGATCTTGGCGGTCTCGCCCATGAAGCGCACCCCGGCCACCACCAGCGTCTGCGCCGCGTGATCGCGGCCAAAGCGGGCCATTTCGAGCGAGTCGGACACGCATCCGCCCGTTTCCTCGGCCAGGTCCTGCAGGTCGGCATCGACGTAGTAGTGCGCCACCAGCACCGCGTTGCGCTCCTTGAGCAGCCTGCGGATGCGATCCTTGAGCGCCGATCGTTCGTCGGGGGTCAGTGCCGGGGGCACCTTGGCCCACGCATGCGCCACGCAGCTTCCGCCGGCGGCGCTCTGGGCATCCGTCAGGTTCGGCTTCTCGAACTCGACGGTCTTGATGGTCTGTGGGGTCATCTCTTCACGTACTCCTCGGGGCACCCAGTGCCGCCGCGCTTTGCCTCACGCGGTCTATTGCCAGCAACATGGGGAGCGAAAGCCAACAACAAAAAGCCCCGCACGGGGCGGGGCTTTGTAGCCATGACGGGCGTGTCGCCGATTGTATCAGGCGTACCGGCGCAGGCGCAGCGAAAACTCCTGCAGCGCCTGGATGCCACTGGCTTCGGCGCGATGGCACCATGCCTGCAACTGGGCCAGCAGTTGCTCGCGCGTCATGTTCGAGCGGCCCCAGATCACGGCCAGCTCGCGGCGCATTTCCACGAACGTGTGCAGCATCTTGTTCTGCTCGGTGATCGTGGCGAGCTGTTGGCGCTGCGGCGCGCCCAGCTTCATTTCCTCGCGGTGGAACCACTTGCGCGCCGGCTTGTAGTGCGTGTATTCCGGCGAGCCGCCTTCCTTGTGCTTGAGCATTTCCTCGCGGTACGCGGCCTTCAGCGCCTTGGCGTAGCGGGCCATCACGTCATACCGGTTGGCGATGATCGCTTCCAGCGTGTTGTGGTCGACCTCGCGGGCTTCCACCAGGCGTGCCTTGGGCGGGGTCTTCTTGACCTTGGCCAGGCCTACCGCCTGCATGGCGCGGATGTACCACCAGCCCACGTCGATCTCGTACCACTTGATCGAGAACTTGGCCGACGTCGGATACGTGTGGTGGTTGTTGTGCAGTTCCTCGCCACCGATGATGAAGCCCCACGGCGAGACATTGGTCGAAGCATCCTCGCAATCGTAGTTGCGATACCCCCACCAGTGGCCCAGGCCATTGATGATGCCGGCGGCATGGATCGGAATCCACAGCATCTGCACGGCCCACACGGTCATGCCGATCACGCCGAACAGTGCCAGGTCGATGATCAGCATCAGGCCCACGCCCTGCCAGCCGAAGCGCGAGTACACATTGCGCTCGACCCAGTCATTGGGTGTGCCATGGCCGAACTTGGCGATGGTTTCCTTGTTCTTGGACTCCGCGCGGTACAGCTCGGCGCCTTCCAGCAGCACCTTGCGGATGCCGCGGGTCTGCGGGCTGTGCGGATCGTCCTCGGTCTCGCACTTGGCGTGGTGCTTGCGGTGGATGGCGGTCCATTCCTTGGTCACCATGCCCGTGGTCATCCAGAGCCAGAAGCGGAAGAAGTGCTGGGCGATCGGATGGAGGTCCAGCGACCGGTGCGCCATGCAGCGGTGCAGGAAGATGGTCACGCCCGCGATCGTGATGTGCGTCATCACGAGCGTGTAGATCACGATCTCCCACCAGGACCAGTTGGCAAGGCCGTTGGCGGCCCAGTCAAGAATTGAGTCGAACAAACTATGTTCTCCGTCGTAAAACGAGTGTTTGCAGCGCGGCACCACCGTGCGGCGCACCTGTCGCGCAGAAAAAAGACTGCAAAGAAGTCGATTGCGATAGCTTTCTGGCGCGGGCTTGACCCTGAGGGGCGCCTGGCCGAGGCACGAACCGCTGCAATCTGGCGGTTGTCTGGTGTGGGACGGCGGGTAGCGTTACCCGCGACAACCCGTCATTCTACCGGATCGGCGCGGAAGGGACATCCGCTATTTCCCCGACTCTGATTGTCTGCCGGAGCAAACGTTCCCGAGGTGCCGCCAACGCCATCTAGTCGGGGGCCGCCACGGCGCCGGCCGGCACCGAAGCGGCGTTCAGCACACGCAGTTCGCGCTGCGGATACGGGATCGAGATGCCATGTTCCTGGAACGTGCGCCAGATCGCCCGGTTCATCGCCGACTGGACGCCGAGCTTGCCATTCTGGGGATCGGCGATGTTGACGGCCACTTCGTACTCGATGCCGCTGTCCGCGAACGCCACCAGGAACGCCGTTGGCACCGGATCGGCCAGCACACGTGGAATATCGCGCACACAGCGCTGCAGCAGTTCGATCACCGTCTCCGGGTCGGCAGCGTAGTCGGCCTGCACCCGCACCGCCACGCGCACGTTGGTACCCGAGAACGAATGGTTCTGCACCGCCTGCGCCACGAGCTGCTCGTTCGGCACCAGTGTCTCGCCGTCGCCGTTGCGCACCACGGTGTAGCGCGTGCGGATCTGCGAGACGATCCCGGTGTACTTGTCCACGGTAATCTGGTCGCCCAGCGTGACCGAGCGGTCCAGCAGGATGATGAAGCCCGAGATGTAGTTGCTGGCGATCTTCTGCAGGCCCAGCCCCAGCCCCACCCCCAGCGCGCCGCCGAACACCGACAGCACGGTCAGGTCGATGCCCACCAGCGACAGGCTCAGCAGCAGCGACACCAGCAGCAGCAGCGCCTTGGTCACGCGCGTGAGTACGACCTTGAGGTTGGCGTCGAGGCTGCGCGCCCGCATCAGGCGCTCTTCGAGCCACGAGCCAAACCACATCGCCACCAGCACGGTCAGCAGAATCCAGACCACGCCCATCAGCGCATCGGCAATGCTGATCGGGTGCTTGCCACCCACCGGGAATCGTACTTCCTCCATCCAGCGGATCACGTCGGGCAGCAGGCCCACCACGTACAGCGCCATGCCGATCCAGACCAGCGTGGTCAGCACCTTCTCCAGCAGCACCAGCATGCCGTGCAACTGGCCGCTTGCCGAAATCACCCGGCGCAGCACGTAGAACGCGATATAAAGCGATGAAATGCCGAACAGCGGCACCAGCGCCAGCCGCAGCACGCTGACCGAGACAAACGGCGCCAGCGCAAAGCGGGCCACCAGCACCAGCACCCACCCGAACAGCGGGAACATCGCCCGCTCCAGGCTCACGGCCGCCAGGCGCAGCGCGAAGCTGGAATCCTCGTGGCGCGCCGCCAGCCGCCGGACCACGTAGCGGGCCAGCGGCCACGCCACGCCCAGGCAGGCCACCAGCACCCCGATCTGCCAGAAGAAGCCCGGACCACCGGCATCGTGCAGCAGGTCGTCGAGCATCTTGCCCAGTACGGAGTGGGAGCGGGCCAGCTCGGCCAGCGAAAGTTCGTTCATCGCGTGCAATCAGCGCTCAACGTGGTCTCAACGCGTCCGTTCAAGGACGGCAGCGAAGAAGCCGTCAGTCTGGTGGACGTGCGGATACAGCGCCAGCATGCCGCCTTCTGCCGGCAAGTTCGGAACATCGATCTTCTGCTCGGCCAGCACCTCGGCTACCGGTACGAGACGGAAATTCTCGTTGCGCGCGAGGAAATCGGCCACGATCTTCTCGTTTTCGGCGGCGATCACGCTGCAAGTGGCGTATACCACACGTCCGCCACCCTTCACGAGCTTGGCGGCAGCGTCGAGGATGGCAGCCTGCTTGGCCGTCAGCTCGGTGATCGATTCCGGCGTCTGGCGCCACTTCAGATCGGGATTGCGGCGCAGCGTGCCGAGCCCGCTGCAAGGTGCGTCCACCAGCACGCGGTCGATCTTGCCGGCCAGACGCTTCACCTTGGGATCGCGCTCGGAGTCGATCAGCACCGGATGCACGTTCGACAGGCCGCTGCGCGCCAGGCGCGGCTTGAGGTTGGTCAGGCGTTTCTCGGAAACGTCGAACGCATACAGGCGGCCGGTCGAGCGCATCTGCATGCCCAGCGCCAGCGTCTTGCCGCCCGCGCCGGCGCAGAAGTCCACCACCATTTCGCCACGCTTCGGCGCCACCAGGTGGCATAGCAGCTGGCTGCCTTCGTCCTGCACCTCCACGCCGCCATTGATGAACAGCGGCAACTGGTTCAGCGCGGGCTTGCCCTTGAGGCGGATGCCGGCCGGCGCCATCGGGGCGGGCTCGGCGGCAATGCCGGCCGTCTCCAGTTCGGCCAGCGCTTCCTCGCGCGACAGCTTGGCAGTGTTCACACGCAGGTCGAGCGGGGCCGGGCGCAGCCACGCATCGCCGAGCGCCGCGGTGAACGGTTCGCCGTGCTGCGTGACGAGTTCGTCATAGAGCCATTCCGGCAGGTTGGCGCGCACGCGCGGCGCCAGGCTCGACCGCTCGATCGTCGTGAGGCGATCCAGCCACTCGGACTCGTCCGGGTACAGGAACGGCGTCAACGTGTCGCGGCCCAGCGTCGATGCCAGACCCAGCAGACCCAGCCGCCGTGTGGCGGATCCGGTGCCGCTTTCGGCAAATTGACCAAATTCGACGCGTCTACGCAACACTGCAAAAATCGCTTCAGCAATGATTCCGCGGTCACGATGGCCAAGTTTGTTATTTTCTCGGAAGTAGTAGCTGACCACGGCATCCGACGGACGCGCGAACAGCAGCACCTTGCCGAGCAGCCGCTCGATATGTTGCAGGTGGAACGCCTGCAGGCCGCCCGGATGGCGCGGGCCGTCGGCGCCCGGCGCACGCGCCTGGCGGATGGGACTGCCCTTGCCCTTGCTGGAACGCGGGCGCTGGCGGTTGTCCGGGGAAGTTGCGGGATTGCGACTCATGGCTGTTTTCCTGCCGCTGTGGGCGAGATGGCCATGAACCATTGGGGTTCGGCCGGTTGAACTTGAACAATACCGTCCTGCACGTGCAGGCGGTCTTCGACAAACCAGCGCACTGCGCGCGGGTAGATGACATGTTCGCTATCGAGCAGACGATCGGCCAGCGATTCAGGGGTATCGCCTGGCAGAACATCGAGCGCGGCCTGGATCACGATCGGGCCGTGGTCCAGTTCCGGCGTGACGAAATGTACCGTCGCGCCGTGCAGCTTCACGCCCGCTTCGAGCGCCTGGCGGTGCGTATGCATGCCGGGGAAGCTCGGCAGCAGCGACGGATGCACGTTCAGCATGCGCCCCGCGTAGTGCTCGACGAACTCCGTGGTCAGGATGCGCATGAAGCCGGCCAGCACGACGAGGTCGGGCTGGTGGGCATCGATGGCATCGCGCATGGCGGCATCGAACGCGGCACGGTCGGGGTACTGCTTGTGGTCCACCACACCGGTGGCAATGCCGTGGCCGGCCGCGAATTCAAGGCCCGAGGCATCGGGCCGGTTCGACAGCACGGCGGCCACGCGCGCCGGCCATCGCTCGGCTGCGCAGGCCCGGACGATCGCTTCCATGTTGGAGCCGCGCCC
Source organism: Cupriavidus agavae (assembly GCF_004217045.1). Lineage (GTDB taxonomy): Bacteria > Pseudomonadota > Gammaproteobacteria > Burkholderiales > Burkholderiaceae > Cupriavidus > Cupriavidus agavae. Next base: position 221,134 of record NZ_SGXM01000001.1, on the reverse strand, counting down.
GGAAATCAATATGACAATATTTTTCATCGCCGCGATTCTACCAAGCTGTGGTGCAAACGCCCGCAAAGCATGCACATTAGGTACTTAATTACCGCCAAACGCGCACGGGGCAACGCTCTCGGGTTTAATTGCAACATGAAACATCACGGTGCGACGGATTGTGACGCGCACCCCGCTCTGTTAGAGTGGTCCCTACGTCCACGCGCCGGATCTTCGGATTACGGTGACAACAAGGACGAAACGGGAAATTAGACGGGAATACGCATGTCGAACGCTGCACCGACTCTGTTGGTGGTCGATGATCATCCTATGGCTCTTTCCGGCACCACCGCGTTTCTGGCGGAGGTGATGCCCGACGTTGCAGTCCATGCTGCCGGCAGCGCCAAGGAAGCTCTCCACTCGCTGAACCAGGGACTCCGTCCCGATATCGTGCTGCTGGATATCTGGCTGAATGATGGCACCGGCTTCGACGCCATGCAGGCATTCAAGACCGTGATCCCCGGCGCACGCTTCATCTTCATGTCCGCCGAAGCCACGCCCGAAATCGTCGGCCGCGCCCGCGCGCTGTCCGCGTGCGGCTTCGTCGGCAAGCATCTCGACGCCAACGCCTTCACGGCCGCCGTACGCAAGGTACTGGCCGGCGACACGAGCTTTCCGACCGACGAGGCGCTGTCCGGCCGCGCCCAGTCCTTCGGCCCCGCGCACGGCATTCCCGTGACGCCGGCCGAGCTGGGCCTGACGCCGCGCCAGGGCTCGGTGCTGGCGCTGGTGCTCGAAGGGCTGCCGAACAAGGTGATCGCGCGCAAGCTGGGACTGACCGAGAACACCGTCAAGGAACACGTTTCCGCCATTCTGCAACGCCTGGGCGTGCGCACGCGCATGCAGGTCATGTCGCGGATGGAGCGGTTCCGGCTGCGGCAGTAAGCGGTTTTTCTGGCCGTTTTACGATGTCTGGTTCACACCGCCGTGAGCCAGCGCCGCAGCAGCATGCGCAGGTTGGCCGGGTCCACCGGCTTGGGCAGCACGAAGTAGCCCGCATCCTCGGCCGCCAGCAGCGCGGCCGATTTCAGATCGCCGGTCAGCAGCGCGCTGCGCGCTTGCGGCTGCGTGGTCTGCCACCGTTCCAGCAGGTCCAGGCCGTTCTCGTTGCCGGGCAGGCGCAGGTCGCAGAAGATGATGTCCGGCTTGAGGCCCTTGGCGAACAGCGCGTCGGCCTCCTGCCCGTGCGCGGCGCACGCCACGCGTATGCCCCACGCTTCCATCAGCGCAATCCACGCCTTGCGGATCTGGCTGTCGTCATCGACCACCAGCACCGTGCCGCGCAGCCGATCCTGGCGCGCCTCCTCGGCCTGCGCGTTCTTGCGCATCGCGCGCACGCTGGCCACGGTCTCGGCCGGCACCGGCGCCAGCGCGAACCAGAATACCGAGCCCTTGCCAGGCACCGAACGCACGCCGTACGTCCCGCGCATCAGCCGCACGCACTCCTTGAAGATCGCCAGGCCCAGGCCGAGCCCCTGCGAGGGGTCGCGCTGCGGATTGTGGACCTGGTAGTACGGCGAGAAGATCTCGGGCAGGTGTTCGGGCGTGATGCCCGCGCCGGTATCCCAGACCTCCACGCGCACATGCTTGCGCCGCTGGCGGGCTGTCACCAGGATGCCGCCGCGCTTTGTGTAACGCAGCGCGTTCTGCACGAGGTTGAACAGCGCGCGGCGCAGCAGCACCGGCTCGGCCATGCCATAGAGTTCGTCGGGCACGCGCGGGGTCAGCGTCAGGCCGCTTTCGCGCGCATCGGCGGCGAACTGGCCCATCACGTCGTGGATCAGCGCATTGAGTTCGCACGGCTCCAGCGTCGGCAGCACCTTGCGGCCTTCGAGCTTGGAAAGGTCGAGCAGCGAGCGGAACAGCAGGTCGATGGTCTGCGTGCCGGCGGCCACCTGCTCCACCAGCGGATGCAGCGCGGTGGACTGGTTGCGCGCACGCAACGCCTCGACCAGCATCACCAGCGCATGGACCGGCTGGCGCAGGTCGTGGCTGGCGGCGGCCAGGAAGCGCGATTTTTCCTCGCTGGCGTGCAGCGCACGCTCCTTTTCTTCCTGGAACTGCTTGGCCAGCCGGCGGCTCTCCGATTCGAGCTGGATGGCCCGGACCAGCGTGTGCTGCAGGTTCAGCGAATGGCGCGCCAGCATCAGCGCGTAGACCACCAGCAGGATCTGCACGTAGCCGCCATGCCCCGGGAAGGCAAAGTCGGCCAGCAGGATGTTGGGCACCAGGATCGGCACGCCGGCGAAGACCAGGTTCGACGGGATCGGCGATTGCGACGTGGCGCCCCCGGCCAGCACGCCCAGCGTGAGCAGGTAGAGCACCGCCGAGAACACCATCGAACTGGTATAGAGGTGCAGCAGCGCGGAGCTGCCCCAGGTCAGGCCGGTCAGGAAGGCGATGGCGCGCATGTGGTTCCACCACTTGCGCGTGTGCGCCGAACGGCTCATCTTGCCGCTGTCGCGCTTGAATCCCACATAGAACCAGCTACCGGCCGCCGTGAGCACCAGCATGGTGGCGCACCACAGCAACAGCGCCATCTGGTTGGCTTCGTACCAGAAGGCCCAGGTGGTCAGGCCGGGCAGCAGCACCGACGACGCGATGGCCGTGGGGGAGACCCGATGCACGGTCACCAGCAGCTTGGCCCGCGTTTCGGTGTCCAGCTGCGGGCCGGGCGGCGGCAGGAGCTTGTTGAGCAGCGCGTTCAAGGAGGCAGGCTCGGGAGGCGGATGGCGACCGACTGTTGCGGGAATCGCGCGGTTTATGTTCGGAATGGCGCATATCATGCCGCCTTTCGCAGCGCCGCGCCATCGTCGGGCGGCCCTGTCCACCACAATTTCGCCATTTTTGGCGGCTTGCCCACACCAGCGCCGGCGGGTGGCCCGCAATTCGGGGAACCACGGGGCAAGGCGGGCCATTCGCCTTATAATGCTCGCTTTCCCTAAAACGCTCGTCCGCCGTCCTCGTGAAAGTCTTCCGCGGCCTGCCCAACGCCGAAAGCCGGGCGCCCTGCGCGCTCACCATCGGTAATTTCGACGGTGTGCATCGCGGCCACCAGTCGCTGCTCGCCCGCGCCCGCGCGGCCGCCGATGCGCGTGGCCTGCCGCTGTGCGTGATGACGTTCGAGCCCCATCCGCGCGAGTTTTTCGCGCCCGAACACGCTCCCACCCGGATCGCCCTGCTGCGCGACAAGCTCGACGCGCTGCGCCGCAACGGCGTGGACCGCGTGGTCGTGGAGCATTTCAACGCCCATTTCGCCGCCCAGTCGCCGCAGCAGTTCGTCGAGAACGTGCTCTGGAACGGGCTGCACGCGCGCTGGGTGCTGGTGGGCGACGACTTCCGCTTCGGCGCGCGCCGCGCCGGCGACTTCGCCTACCTGCAGGAAGCGGGCCGCGAGTTCGGCTTCGACGTGGAGCAGATGGGCTCGGTCTCCGAAGGCGGCATCCGCATCTCCAGCTCGGCGGTGCGCCAGGCGCTGGCCGAGGGCGACCTCGAACACGCGCGCCGGCTGCTGGGCCACGGCTACGCCATCAGCGGGCACGTGATCCACGGCCGCAAGCTGGGCCGCAATCTCGGCTTCCCCACGCTGAACCTCAAGATCTCGCACAAGCGGCCCGCCGTGAACGGCATCTTCGTGGTGCAGGTGCATGGCATTGCCGACCACCCGCTGCCCGGCGTGGCGAGTATCGGCGTGCGGCCGACCGTCGAGGATGCCGGGCGCGTGCTGCTCGAAGTGCATCTGTTCGACGTCAGCGAGAACCTCTACGGCAAGCTCGTGCGCGTGGAATTCATGAAGAAGCTGCGCGACGAGGAACGGTTCCACACGCTGGAGGCCCTGACCGCCGCCATCGCGAAGGATGCCGACGATGCGCGCGCGTTCTTCGGCCTGTCGGCGCCCGAGGCGGGCAGCGGCCGGCGCGACTTTGCCACCTCGGCCACCGACCGAATTAGCTAGCGGCCGGCAGCGCGGTGCAGACCCTGCCCCGCCGCCGGACCCGCCCTGCCTCATCCGAAATGACACGCGCGGCGGCCATCCGCCAGCCGCGCCCCACGAATTGCCCCGAGAATCGAACATGTCCGACGACAAACGCGCCAAGCCCGAAAAAAGCAAGTACCCGGTGAACCTGCTGGATACCCCGTTCCCGATGCGTGGCGACCTGCCCAGGCGCGAGCCGCTGTGGGTCAAGCAATGGCAGGACAAGCAGCTGTACAAGAAGATCCGCGCCGCGCGCAAGGGCGCGAAGAAGTTCGTGCTGCACGACGGCCCCCCGTACGCCAACGGTGACATCCACATCGGCCACGCCGTAAACAAGGTCCTCAAGGACATGATCATCAAGGCGCGCGGGCTGACCGGCCTCGACGCGGTCTACGTGCCGGGCTGGGACTGCCACGGCATGCCGATCGAGATCCAGATCGAGAAGCAGTTCGGCAAGGGCCTGCCGGTGCAGGAAGTGCAGTCCAAGGCGCGCGCCTACGCCACCGAGCAGATCGCCCGCCAGAAGAAGGATTTCGAGCGCCTGGGCGTGCTCGGCGACTGGGACAACCCGTACCTGACCATGAACTTCAGCAACGAGGCCGACGAGCTTCGCGCGCTGGGCCAGATCATGGAGAAGGGCTACGTGTTCCGCGGCCTGAAGCCCGTGAACTGGTGCTTCGACTGCGGCTCCGCGCTGGCCGAGGCCGAGGTGGAGTACAAGGACAAGGTGGACCTGTCGATCGACGTGGGCTTCCCGTTCGCGGACACCGACAAGATCGCCCAGGCGTTCCACGTGCCGCTGGCCTCGCTGGAAGGCAAGCCGGGCTGGGTGGTGATCTGGACCACCACGCCGTGGACCATCCCGTCGAACCAGGCGCTGAACATGCACCCGGAAGTGGAATACGCGCTGGTGGACACCGCGCGCGGCTTCCTGATCCTGGCGAAGGACCGCGTCGAGGAACAGCTCAAGACCTACGCGCTGGAAGGCACGGTGGTGGCCACGGCACGCGGCGATGCGCTGTCGGAGGTGCGTTTCCACCATCCGCTGGCCAAGATGGATGCCGGCTACGCGCGCACGTCGCCGGTGTACCTGGGCGACTACGTGACCACCGATACCGGCACCGGCATCGTCCACTCGGCCCCGGCCTATGGCGTGGAGGATTTCCAGTCGTGCAAGGCCCATGGCATGCCCGACGCCGACATCATCAGCCCCGTGATGGGCGATGGCGTCTACGCCAGCACGCTGCCGCTGTTCGGCGGGCTGTCGATCTGGGATGCGAACCCAAAAATCGTAGAAGTACTACGTGAGTCGGGCAACCTGTTCAACTCGCACAAGTACGAGCACAGCTACATGCACTGCTGGCGCCACAAGACGCCGATCATCTACCGCGCCACGTCGCAGTGGTTCGCGGGCATGGACGTGACGCCGGTGGACAACAGTGCCACGCTGCGCGAGACCGCGCTGGCCGGCATCGACAACACCGAGTTCTTCCCGGCCTGGGGCAAGCAGCGCCTGCACAACATGATCGCCAACCGGCCGGACTGGACGCTCTCGCGCCAGCGCCAGTGGGGCGTGCCGATGGCGTTCTTCGTCCACAAGGAAACCGGCGCGCTGCACCCGAACACCCCGGCGCTGCTCGAAGAAGTGGCAAAGCGCGTGGAAAAGAGCGGCATCGAGGCCTGGCAGTCGCTCGACCCGAAGGAACTGCTCGGCGACGACGCCGCGTTCTACGAGAAGAACCGCGACACGCTCGACGTCTGGTTCGACTCCGGCACCACGCACTGGACCGTGATCCGCGGCTCGCACCGCGACGAGCTGTACGATCCGTCCGCCGACCAGCCCGACGGCCGCCTGGCCGACCTGTACCTCGAAGGCTCGGACCAGCACCGCGGCTGGTTCCACTCGTCGCTGCTGACCGCCTCGATGCTGTACGGCAAGCCGCCCTACAAGGCGCTGCTGACGCACGGCTTCACGGTCGATGGCGAAGGCCGCAAGATGTCCAAGTCGATCGGCAACACCGTGGCGCCGCAGGACATCTCGAACAAGATGGGCGCCGAAATCATCCGCCTGTGGGTGGCCTCGACCGACTACTCGGGCGAACTGTCGATCTCTGACGAAATCCTGAAGCGCGTGGTGGAAGGCTATCGCCGCATCCGCAACACGCTGCGCTTCCTGCTGGCCAACCTGACCGACTACGACCACGGCAAGCACGCGCTGCCGGCGTCGGAGTGGCTGGAAATCGACCGCTACGCCGTGGCGCTGACCGGGCGCCTGCAGGTGGAGGTGCTGTCGCACTACCAGCAGTACGAGTTCCACCCGGTGGTGGCCAAGCTGCAGACGTTCTGCTCGGAGGATCTCGGCGGCTTCTACCTCGACGTGCTCAAGGACCGCCTCTACACCACCGCAGCCGGCTCCCGCGAGCGCCGCGCGGCCCAGAACGCGATCTACCACATCACCCAGGCGATGCTGCACTGGATGGCGCCATTCCTGTCGTTCACGGCCGAGGAAGCCTGGCAGATCTTCGCCCACGGCACCGAGCACACCGACACCATCTTCACGAGCACGTACTACGACGTGCCGGCCGTGGACGAGGCGGACAACCTGCTGCAGAAGTGGCACGAGATCCGTACCGTGCGCGCCGAAGTCACGCGCCAGCTCGAAGCGGTGCGCGTGGAAGGCGAGATCGGTTCGTCGCTGCAGGCCGAGGTCACCATCGCGGCCGGCGGCCCGGTGCTGGCCGCGCTGCAGAGCCTGGACGACGACCTGCGCTTCGTGCTGCTGACTTCGGCGGCCAAGGTCACGCCGGCCCCCGAGGGCGGCGACCTGCTGGTCACCGTCACGCCGTCGTCACACGCCAAGTGCGAGCGCTGCTGGCACTACCGCGCCGACGTGGGCCACAACCCGGCCCACCCCACCCTCTGCGGCCGCTGCGACAGCAACCTGTTCGGCGCCGGTGAACACAGGAGCCACGCCTGATGGCATCGTCTTCCACCCGTTCCACGCGGCCGGCCCCGGCGCGCAGCAAGAAGAAGGGCAGCACCAACGTCACCCCGCTGCTGTGGATGGCGTTTGCCGCGCTGGTGGTGCTGCTCGACCAGTTCTTCAAGGTCGTGATCTCGCGCTCGTTCACCTACGGCGAGTCGCGCCCGGTCACGAGCTTCTTCAACCTGGTACTGGTCTACAACAAGGGCGCCGCGTTCAGCTTCCTGGCTGACGCGGGCGGCTGGCAGCGCTGGTTCTTCACGCTGCTGGCCGTGGTGGTGGGCGCCTTCATCGTCTGGCTGCTGTACCGCCACACGGGCCAGAAGATGTTCTGCCTGGCGGTGTCGCTGATCCTCGGCGGCGCCATCGGCAACGTGATCGACCGCATCCTCCACGGCCACGTGATCGACTTCCTGGATTTTCATCTGCGCAACATGCACTTCCCGGCTTTCAATGTGGCGGACTGCGCGATCACGGTAGGCGCGGTGCTGCTGATCGTGGATGAGTTGCGGCGGGTGAGGCGGCACTAAGCCTCGCCTCCGCTGACAGTGTTCTCCCCTCTCCCGCGCGCGGGAGAGGGGAGCAAAACCAACCCGCCCCCCCAGCACACCTCCCCCGCCAGCGGTATCATGCGGAACCCCCGATTTCTGAAGAGCCCTTCCCCATGGATCTGCGCGGCAAGCACATCGTCCTTGGCCTGACTGGCGGCATTGCCTGCTACAAGTCGGCCGAGCTGGTCCGGCTGCTGACCAAGGCCGGTGCCACCGTGCAGGTGGCCATGACCGAGGCGGCGACGCATTTCATTACGCCGGTCACGATGCAGGCGCTGTCCGGGCGGCCGGTGTACCTCTCGCAATGGGATGCGCGCGTGGACAACAACATGGCGCATATCGACCTCTCGCGCGAGGCCGACGCCATCCTGATCGCCCCGGCTTCCACCGATTTCCTGGCCAAGCTCGCCAACGGCCTCTGCGACGACCTGCTGACCACGCTCTGCATCGCCCGCGAATGCCCGCTGCTGGTGGCGCCGGCGATGAACCGCCAGATGTGGGCGGCGGCACCCACCCAGCGCAACGCGGCGCAACTGCGCGCCGATGGCGTGGCGATCCTGGGTCCGGGCACCGGCGACCAGGCGTGCGGCGAGATCGGCGACGGGCGCATGCTCGAACCCGAGGAACTCGTCGAAGACCTGATCGCGTTCTTCCAGCCCAAGCCGCTGGCCGGCAAGCGCGTACTGATAACTGCCGGCCCGACCTTCGAGGCGATCGACCCGGTACGGGGCATCACCAATCTCTCGTCGGGCAAGATGGGGTTCTCGATTGCCCGCGCCGCGCGTGAAGCGGGCGCCGACGTGCGGCTGGTGGCTGGCCCCACCGCGCTGCCCACCCCGCGCGGCGTGGCGCGCACCGACGTGCGCAGCGCCCAGCAGATGCACGACGCCGTGATGGCCCAGCTTCGTGATGTCGATGTCTTCGTGGCCGTGGCCGCCGTGGCCGACTGGCGGCCGGCGGAAGTCGCGCAGCAGAAGCTCAAGAAGGCCAACGATTCCGATACGCCGACGCTGGCGTTCGTGCAGAACCCCGACATCCTGGCCGCCGTGGCCGCCCGCGCCGATGCGCCCTACTGCGTGGGCTTCGCGGCCGAGAGCGAGAACCTGGAGCAGTACGGCGAGCAGAAGCGCCAGCGCAAGGGCGTGCCGCTGCTGGTGGGCAACATCGGCCACCACACGTTCGGGCTCGATGACAACGAGATCGTGCTGTTCGATGCCAACGGCATGACGCGGCTGCCGCGCGCCGACAAGCTGTCGCTGGCGCGCGAACTGGTGGGTGCCATCGGCCAGCGCCTGCCGCGCAAGCCTGTCTGAGACCGTCCGAACCCATCCATCATGAGCCCTGCCGAGACCCCCCACCGCCCCAGGCTGCGCCTGTCCGTGCTCGACCAGAGCCCGGTCATCCACGGCCATACCGCACGCGACGCGCTGGCCGCCACCGTCGAACTGGCCCAGATGGCCGACGACCTCGGCTACACCCGTTACTGGTGCGCCGAACACCACGGCCTGCAAGGCGTCTGCAACCCGGCGCCCGAAGTCATGCTGGCCCGCCTGGGCAGCGTGACAAAACGGATCCGGCTGGGCTCGGGCGGCGTGATGCTGCCCTACTACAGCCCGTTCAAGGTGGCCGAGCAGTTCCGCATGCTCGAAGCGCTGTTCCCGAACCGGATCGACCTTGGCGTGGGCCGCGCGCCCGGCGGCGACATGCGCACCGCGCAGGCCGTGGCCATGGGCCAGTACAACCGGGGCGACCAGTTTCCGCAGCAGGTCCAGGATCTGGCGTTTTTGCTACGTGGAGAGGTGCCGGCCGACCACCTGGCCGAAGGCGTGCTGCTGCAGCCGGCCATCGACACCCACCCGGAGCTGTGGGTACTGGGATCGAGCGATTTCGGCGGTGCGCTGGCGGCCCGGATGGGCCTGCGCTTCGCGTTCGCGCACTTCATCAACGCCCACGGCGGCCACGCCGTGGCGCAGCAGTACCGGCAGGATTTCGAGCCCGGCTATCACGAGCAGCCCTACAGCGCCGCCGCGATCTTCGTGATCTGCGCCGATACCGGGGCCGAGGCGGCCGCGCTGGAGCGGGCCGTCGATATCCGCCGGCTGCAGATGGCCTACGGCGTCAACGCGCCGATCCCGTCGCTGGCGCAGGCGGACAGCTACACGCCCACCGAGCGTGACCGGCTGATCATCGAGCGCGAACGTCCGCGCACGATCTGCGGCACGCCGGACCACGTGGCCGAGCGCATGCTGGCGCTGCGCGACCGCTTTGCCGCCGACGAACTGGTGGTGCTGAGCGTGGCCGCGTCGTATGCCGCGCGCCGGCGCACCTACGAGCTGCTGGCCGAGGCATTCGAACTGGGTGCCTGAGATCGGCGGGCCGGGCGCGGTATCATGCCGCCTTCGTCCGCAGGAATCCGCACTCATGACCGTCACCGCCAACCCCACCGTCGAAATCAAGGTTCTCGACGCCCGCCTCAATGACTGGGGCCTGCCCGCCTACCAGAGCGACATGGCCGCGGCCATCGATCTCCACGCCTGCGTGGACGGCCCGCTGACCATCGCCCCCGGTACCGCCGCCCAACTGGTGCCGGCCGGCATCGCCGTGCACATGGGCAATCCGTACATGTGCGCGACCATCGTGCCGCGCTCGGGCCTGGGCCACAAGAAGGGCCTCGTGCTCGGCAACTCGATCGGCGTGATCGATGCCGACTACCAGGGCCAGATCATGGTCAGCGTGTGGAACCGCAACGCGCCCGGCACCGAGCCCATCGTCATCCAGCCCGGCGAACGCATCGCCCAGATGATGTTCGTGCCCGTGCTGCGGCCGGTATTCACGACGGTAGAGGAATTTTCCGAGGATTCGGTGCGTGGTGCCGGTGGATTTGGGTCCACGGGCGTGGCGCATGTGAAGGCGGGTTAAGTTTCTTCCCGCTGATGTGATGCTCCCCTCTCCCGCCATGCGGGAGAGGGGAGAAAACAATGGGATATGGGTGAGACTCAGCGCTGTTCGAAAACCAGCGTCACGCCGTTGGCGTGCTCCCCCGGAATCACCGACACCGTCGCCGACACATCCTCCGGCCGCACGCCGTTCGCACGCCAGTGCGTCCGAGCCCGCTCCAGATCGTCCGTCATCAGCCGAATCGCCGCGTAACCCGCCGTCGCGTGCAGCCCCGGCACGTCAGCCGCATCGGCCAGCGCCTGGGGTGCCGTGACCACAAACGAAGCCCCGGCGATATCAAGCATCGCCATTTCGCCAGAAACGTGGGTCATCGCGCCGCCGGTCAGCGTCGCGTAGGCATTCGCCGTGCGCGCCACCTCGCCGGCTTCCACTACCAGATACGTCGCGGCAATCGCCGTGGCGCCATTGGCGTGGGCCGTCCACTCGGGCCGCCACAGCAGTTCCGGGGTACGGTGTTCACAGACGAAGTAGCGGGCGCCCGGCGCGTTGTCGAGCGCCGTCACGCGGAACGTGGCGGGATGCTCGCTGCCGTCGTCGAGACGCACGGGACGCGAGAATTCGATCGGGTCGGACGGCTGGAAACCCGCCGCCCGCAGCCGGTCGGCGGTAGCAAACGCGTCGCGGCTCTTGCACGACATCGCCGCGCAGCCATCGCCGCGCTGCTGGGCGTCCCAGTAATACTGGCGGCTCGGGCTTGGCGCGGTGACGTGGAGCAGTTCCAGATAGTCGCGCGCCAGCATGATGCAGTGGTTCTGCGACCCCAGCGTGTGGAAGCCGCGCGGCGTCAGCGTGAAGCCCAGCGCCTGCCAGCGGGCCACGGCGGCATCGAGATCGTTGCAGACGATGACGGCGTGGTCGAATGGTTCGGACACTTGCAAGGCCGCCCCGCTCATTCGAACTGGATATTGGCCTTGCGGGCCACGGCCTGCCACTTGTCATGCTCGCGGCGCACCAGTTGGCCCAGTTCGGCCGGCGTGCCCACGGCGATCTCGAAGCCCTGTGCGGTCAGCGCCTCCACCACCTTCGGCTGCCTGATCGACGCGGCAAACGCGTCGTGCAGCCGCGTGACCTGGTCCGCGGGCAGGTTGGCCGGGCCGAAGACCCCGATCCACGAATACGCCTCGAAGCCCTTGAAACCCTGCTCGGCCACGGTCGGCACCTGCGGAAGCTGCTTGATACGGTTCGTGCCGGTCACGCCGAGCACCTTGATCGTCTTGGCGGCCACATGGGCCTGCACGGCCGCGTAGCTGCTGAAGAACACGTCAACCTCGCCCGACAACACCGCCTGCACGGCCGGGCCACCGCCCTTGTAGGGCACGTGGAGGAATTTCACGCCAGCCTCGGTGCCGAGCGCCTCGGCGGCCAGCTGGTTCAGACTGCCAATGCCCGACGAGGCGTACCGCACGCCATTCGGATTCGACTTCGCCAGTTCCACCAGTTCGCGCACGTTAGATGCCGATACAGCTGGGTTCGCGGCAATAACGAGCGGAAAGCGCACCAGCTGGCTGATTGGCGTGAAGTCCCTGAACGTATCGTACGGCAGGTTCTTGTACGCGAACGGGTTGATGGCGTGGGTATCGAACGCCATCAGCAGCGTGGTGCCGTCCGGCTTGGCCCGGGCCACGTTGCTGCTGGCGATCAGCCCGCCGGCGCCCGGCTTGTTGTCTACCACCACGGTCTGGCCCAGCGCGGCCTTGAGGCCGGGCTGCAGTTGCCGCGCCACGATGTCGACGCTGCCGCCCGGCGGGAACGGCAGTACCAGCGAAATCGGCCGGGAGCTGGCGCCATGTTCGGCGGCCTGGGCGAGACCGGACAGCGCCGCTACGGGCATGGCGCCCATCGGCAGGGATTTCAGCAGCAGGCGGCGCAACCGCATGCGGTCGGGAGAGGACATCGCAAACTCGGGCTAGACGGCCGGGGGCCGCGGGGCAGAAAAGAAAAGGGCGGCATGCCGCCACCCGGTATTTTGCCCGATGATCGCCCAGGCTGCCCGGCCTCCATCGCTGATCGCCCAGAAACTGGAACAATCGGCAGTCGCCGGACGAAAAAACGGCCGGGACAAACCCGGCCGTCATTGGCGCTCGCTACCCGCTCCGGTCCGTGCTTCAGACCTCGGCGCGCTCCTCGGTCTCGCCCGTATCGGGCGGCTCCGGATCGCCTTCGGAGAAGGTCAGCTTGATCTGATCCTCGGCGTCCAGATCCACGGCCACGCGACCGCCGGTCACCAGCTTGCCGAACAGCAGTTCGTCGGCCAGCGCCTTGCGGATCATGTCCTGGATCAGGCGCTGCATCGGCCGCGCGCCCATCAGCGGGTCGAAGCCCTTCTTCGCCAGATACTTGCGCAGCTTTTCCGAGAAGCTGGCTTCCACCTTCTTCTCGTGCAGCTGCTCTTCGAGCTGCATCAGGAACTTGTCCACCACGCGCAGGATGATTTCCTCGTCCAGCGCACGGAAGCTGATCGTCGCATCCAGGCGGTTGCGGAACTCCGGCGTGAACATCCGCTTGATGTCCGCCATCTCGTCGCCCTGCTCGCGCGCCGTCGTGAAGCCGATGGTCGCCCGGTTCATGGTCTCCGCACCCGCGTTCGTGGTCATGATGATGATCACGTTGCGGAAATCCGCGCGCCGGCCGTTGTTATCGGTCAGCGAGCCATGGTCCATGACCTGCAGCAGGATGTTGAAGATGTCCGGATGTGCCTTTTCGATCTCATCGAGCAACAGCACGCAGTGCGGCTTCTTGGTGACGGCCTCGGTCAGCAGGCCGCCCTGGTCGAAACCGACATAGCCCGGCGGCGCGCCGATCAGCCGGCTCACCGCATGGCGCTCCATGTATTCGGACATGTCGAAGCGCAGCAGTTCGATGCCCATGATGAACGCGAGCTGCTTGGCCACTTCGGTCTTGCCCACGCCCGTGGGGCCCGAGAACAGGAACGAGCCGATCGGCTTGTCGGTCTTGCCGAGGCCGGCCCGCGACATCTTGATCGCCGAAGCCAGCGCCTCGATGGCCGGGTCCTGGCCGAACACCACCGACTTCAGGTCGCGCTCCAGCGTCTGCAGCTTGCTGCGGTCGTCCTGGTTCACGCTCTGCGGCGGGATGCGTGCGATGCGCGAGACGATGTCCTCGATCTCGTTCTTGCCAATCGTCTTCTTCTGCTTCGACTTCGGCAGGATGCGTTGCGCCGCGCCCGCTTCGTCGATCACGTCGATCGCCTTGTCCGGCAGGTGCCGGTCCGTGATGAAGCGTGCCGACAGTTCGGCCGCCGCGGTCAGCGCCGACGCCGCGTACTTGACGCCGTGGTGCTCCTCGAAGCGCGACTTCAGGCCGCGCAGGATCTGGATGGTCTGGTCCACCGACGGCTCGACGATGTCGATCTTCTGGAAGCGGCGCGACAGCGCGGCGTCCTTCTCGAAGATGCCCCGGTATTCGGTGAACGTCGTGGCACCCACGCACTTGAGCTGGCCCGACGACAGCGCCGGCTTGAGCAGGTTGCTGGCGTCCAGCGTCCCGCCCGACGCGGCGCCCGCGCCGATCAGCGTATGGATCTCGTCGATGAACAGGATCGCGTTCGGATTGTCCTTGAGCGACTTCAGCACGCCCTTGAGGCGCTGCTCGAAATCGCCGCGGTACTTGGTGCCCGCCAGCAGCGCGCCCATGTCCAGCGAGTAGACCACCGCCTTCTCAAGGATGTCGGGCACTTCGTTCTTGGTAATGCGCCACGCCAGCCCCTCGGCGATGGCGGTCTTGCCCACGCCAGCCTCGCCCACGAGCAGCGGGTTGTTCTTGCGCCGGCGGCACAGCACCTGCACCACGCGCTCGACTTCGCTGTCGCGGCCGATCAGCGGATCGATCTTGCCGGCCTTGGCCAGCGCGTTCAGGTTCTGGGTGTACTGTTCCAGCGGGCTTTCCTTGCCGTCGCCGCCCTCGCCTTCCGGATTGCCCTCGCCGTGCTTGGCCGGCTCGGCCTGGTCCTTGCGGATACCGTGGCTGATGAAGTTGACCACGTCCAGGCGCGTGACGCCCTGCTGCTGCAGGTAGTACACCGCGTGGGAATCCTTCTCGCCGAAGATGGCCACCAGCACGTTGGCGCCGGTCACTTCCTTCTTGCCGTTCGAGGTCGACTGCACGTGCATGATGGCGCGCTGGATCACACGCTGGAAGCCCAGCGTGGGCTGCGTGTCCACCTCGTCGGTGCCCGGTACGACCGGCGTGTTGTCGGCGATGAAATTCTTCAGGCTCGTGCGCAAGTCCTCGATATTGGCCGCGCACGCTCGCAGCACCTCGGCTGCGGTGGGGTTGTCGAGCAACGCCAGCAGAAGGTGTTCCACGGTAATGAACTCGTGGCGCGCCTGGCGCGCCTCGACGAAGGCCATGTGGAGACTGACTTCCAATTCTTGCGCAATCATGCTTCCTCCATCACGCACTGCAGCGGGTGGCCCGCCTGCCGCGCATGGGTTGATACAAGCTCGACCTTGGTTGCCGCGATATCCCGTGTGTAGATACCGCAGACGCCCTTGCCTTCCCGGTGCACGGTCAGCATGATCTGCGTAGCCGTTTCCCGGTCCCTGCTGAAATACTGCTGCAGGATCATCACGACAAACTCCATCGGAGTGTAGTCGTCATTGAGCAGGACCACCTTGTACATCGCCGGCGGCTTGAGCTGCTGCTCCTTCCGCTCGATGACAGTGCCTGCTTCGCGTTGGGGGGTGTTCGCCAGCCGTGTCGCCATGGCTTTTATTCTAACCCTTACTCACAAGTCTGCAATTTGGGGAACTGGGCCCTTATTCAAGCCCCGCACCTACGAAATATCCGGGCGTGCGCGAACGCACAGAGGTGCGCGCCGCGCACGCTCCCGGTGCATCCGGCCGGCCTGCCGCCAACGTACGCCAACACCATGCACCACGCCGGCAAAGCGTACCATCTGCGGCCGTTTCAATCCCGCCACACCCCACGCCCAGTGGGGAATCTGCCGGATTGACAGCCTGTGCCTTTACCGAAAGAATCGATTGCACATCCGGCATGGGCCCGCGAGCCAGGCATACAGGCCCGTCCGGATGTTTCCGTGAGCAGGGAGGCCCACGACCGGCGCCGGTCCGCCATTTTCGCCGATCTTCGGATTGCGCGTATGGATGGCCGCGCGAAACCCGATGCGCCGCGCATTTCCGATGCGTGGCGCCGGCGGTTTTCGGCTGGCCATCGGTTTCCCCGCTTGAAATCAGTTACTTCGTTGGGGGAGTTTATGGCTAGCGGTATCGTCAAATGGTTCAATGACGCCAAGGGTTTCGGCTTTATCAAGCCGGACGACGGCGAGGAAGAACTGTTTGCGCACTTTTCGGCAATCCAGATGTCCGGTTTCAAGACGCTGAAGGAAGGCCAGCGGGTGGTGTTCGAGGTCGTGCAGGGCCCCAAGGGCAAGCAGGCCACGAATATCCAGGAAGCCCACTAAGTGCGCCGCGGCCGAGCGCGCCGGTAGAGCTGCGTCGGCCCATGCGGATGCGGAGGGATCGCACCCTTCGGAACGGGATCCGGCGCCGTACCGGGCAATGACCGGCACGGCGCACTGAAAGGCAGTACGCCAGGCATCCGGCGAGACGCCCGGCACATGTGAACCATGTGCCGGGCGTTTCTGTTTCTGACACTTCTGACACCCGAGTTTCAGGGATTTGCGATTTCCGGGCGGTGCGACGCTACCTAAACTCAAGCTCGCTCCGACGGCATGGTCCGCCATGCCCCCGTTTTGAAGAATCTACGAGGCTCCGAGATGAAACGATCGATTGCGTTCGCCCTTTGCACATTCATGTTGGCCGGCGCGG
Organism: Cupriavidus agavae; assembly: GCF_004217045.1. Lineage (GTDB taxonomy): Bacteria > Pseudomonadota > Gammaproteobacteria > Burkholderiales > Burkholderiaceae > Cupriavidus > Cupriavidus agavae. Next base: position 204,817 of record NZ_SGXM01000001.1, on the reverse strand, counting down.
CCCAGGCCGCGGGACACCGCACGGAATGGGGCTATGCAGGCCCGCACGGCGCGGAACACTGGGGCGATCTGGAGGAATCGTTCGCCGCGTGCAAGAAAGGCCAGTTCCAGTCGCCGATCGACATCGTCACCACCACGCGCGTGACGCATGACACGATCGGCTTCGACTATCGCCCGACCAGCGCCAAGGTCGTCAACAATGGCCACACGATCAAGGTCGTGCCTGCCAAGGGCGGTTCGGTCCACCTGCCGGACGGCGAGTTCGACCTGCTCCAGTTCCACTTCCACTCGCCCAGCGAAGTCACTTTCGACGGGCGCGCCTATCCGTTGACCGCACATTTCGTCCACCGCAACGCGGCGGGCCAGCTGGCCGTGGTGGCGGTGCTGTTCCGGCAGGGTGCCAACAATCCGATCCTCGCCCCGGTGTTCTCGGCCCTGCCGCACGATCGCGGCGACCGGAACAAGATCGAACGGCTCAATGTGTCGGAACTGCTGCCGGTGAGCCGGAACTACTACGCATTCGACGGCAGCCTGACGACGCCGCCCTGCACCGAAGGCGTGAAGTGGTATGTGCTCAGGGAGCCGGTTGAAGCGAGCGCTGGCCAGATCGCAGCGTTCCGCGAGATCTATCCGATGAACGCCCGCCCTACCCAGCCGCTGCACGGCCGGGCGGTCACGGGCTCGGAATAAGCGCCCCGGCAATCACATATTGTCGATCATGACCTGGCCGAAGCCCGAGCACGACACCTGCGTGGCGCCCTCCAGCAGCCGGGCGAAGTCGTAGGTGACCTTCTTCGACTGGATCGACTTCTCCATCGAGGCGATGATCAGGTCGGCGGCTTCGGTCCAGCCCATGTGGCGCAGCATCATTTCCGCCGACAGGATCTCCGAGCCGGGATTGACGTAGTCCTTGCCAGCGTACTTCGGGGCCGTGCCATGGGTGGCCTCGAACATCGCCACGGAATCGGACATGTTGGCGCCCGGCGCGATGCCGATGCCGCCCACCTGGGCCGCCAGCGCGTCGGAGATATAGTCGCCGTTCAGGTTCAGCGTGGCGATCACCGAGTATTCGGCCGGACGCAGCAGCACCTGCTGCAGGAACGCGTCGGCGATGGCGTCCTTGACCACGATGTCGCGGCCGGTCTTCGGATTCCTGATCTTGCACCACGGGCCGCCGTCCACCAGTTCGGCGCCAAACTCGCCCAGCGCGAGTTCATAGCCCCAGTCACGGAACCCGCCCTCGGTGTATTTCATGATGTTGCCCTTGTGCACCAGCGTCACCGAGGGCTTGTCGTTATCGATCGCATACTGGATCGCCTTGCGCACCAGGCGCTGGGTGCCCTGCTTCGACACCGGCTTGACGCCCACGCCAGAGGTGTCCGGAAAGCGGATCTTCTTGACGCCCATCTCCTCCTGCAGGAACGCGATCAGCTTCTTCGCGCCTTCGCTGCCGGCTTCCCATTCGATCCCGGCATAGATGTCTTCCGAGTTCTCGCGGAAGATCACCATGTCGGTCTTCTCGGGCTCGCGCACCGGCGAGGGCACGCCCTTGAAATAGCGCACCGGACGCAGGCAGACATAGAGGTCGAGCTGCTGGCGCAGCGCCACGTTGAGCGAGCGGATGCCGCCGCCCACCGGCGTGGTCAGCGGTCCCTTGATCGACACCACGTAGTCCTTGACCGCTTCGAGCGTCTCGTCGGGCAGCCAGACGTCCGGGCCATAGATCCGGGTGGACTTCTCGCCCGCGTAGATCTCCATCCAGCCGATTTTGCGTTGGCCGCCGTAGGCCTTGGCCACGGCCGCATCCACCACCTTCAGCATCACGGGCGTGATGTCTACGCCAATCCCGTCGCCTTCGATGTACGGAACGATCGGGTGATCGGGCACGTTCAGCGAGAAATCGGCGTTCACCGTGATCTTCTCGCCTGCCGGCACCTTGATGTGCTGATACATATCTGTCTCCAACTGCCGATGGGTCATGACTGGCGCCGGGCCATCGGGGGCGGCCCCGCGCGCTGCGATTGTGTTGTGCGAGTCATTGTAACGGGCGTTGCGCCGTGGCGCGCCCGCGCGGCTGGAGGATAATGCGCGCCCATGACCCTGATCGCCCTCAACAAGCCCTTTCAGACGATGAGCCAGTTCTCGGCGCATCCGACGCGGCCCACGCTGGCCGATTGCGTCGACCTGCCCGGCGTGTATCCGGCCGGCCGGCTCGATGCCGACAGCGAGGGCCTGCTGCTGCTGACCGACGATGGCGCGCTGCAGACCCGCATCGCGGACCCGCGCCACAAGCTCGAAAAAACCTATCTCGCGCAGGTGGAAGGCGTGCCCGACGACGCTGCGCTGGCGCGCCTGCGCCGTGGTGTCGATCTTGGCGATTTCACGACGCTGCCGGCACAGGCCCGCATCGTCGGCGAACCGGCCTGGCTCTGGGCGCGGCATCCGCCGATCCGGTATCGCGCAGCCATTCCTACCACCTGGCTCGAAGTGAAGATCCGCGAGGGCAAGAACCGCCAGGTGCGGCGCATGACGGCGGCGGTGGGCTTTCCGACGCTGCGGCTGGTGCGCGCGTCGATCGGCAAGGTCTCGGTAGCCGAACTTGGGCTGGGGCCCGGCCAATGGTGCGCGGTGGATGTCCGCGCATTAGGACTTGCGGAAGCCCGCACACCTGTCCGGCGCGCAATACAAGTTCGCGCAAGACCGTAAAACGCGGTTACAAATCACGATTATTGGCGGGTCAACGGCAGAAGATGGCGCGCCGTTTCTGGATGCAGACACGTATCAACACGCGTCGCCCCTCCGAACCCGGACTCAAATTCCAGAGGTAATCGCAATGAAAAAACTGATCGCTGCCGCGGTTGTCGGCCTGTTCGCCACCGGCGCGTTTGCACAGGCTCCGGCCGCTCCCGCGGCTGACGCCACGCCGGCCGCCACGCAATCGGCCAAGCCCGCGAAGACCCACAAGAAGCACACCAGGAAGCACGCCGCCAAGAAGGCCGCCGCCCCGGCATCGGCCAGCTGATCTGGCCAATCTGGTCAATCTGGCCAAACGGCGATACAAGGCAGGCCCGCCCCAGCGGCCTGCCTTTTTTGCCAAACGGCGATGCAAGGCAGGCCCGCCCCAGCGGCCTGCCTTTTTTGCCTGACGGCGATGCAAGGCAGGCCCGCCCCAGCGGCCTGCCTTTTTTCATGGTCGCCTGCAACGCGCACCGGCGCCGGCTGCGCTATGCTTGCGGCCTGCCGTCGAACTTCCATATCGATTCCGCCATGCCTCACGTGTTCAAGACCCTGCTGATCGTCGGCGCGATGGGTGCCGCCGCGCTGTCCGCCACGGCGCACGCCCAGACCGCGCTGCCCGTGATCCCGCTGACCGCAGGCATGTACGCCATCCAGGCCGAGGTGGCCGCGTCGCCCGAAGCGCGCGAGCGCGGGCTGATGTACCGCAAGACGATGCCGGCCAACACCGGCATGCTGTTCGTCTTCGAGGACAAGGCCGGGCACTGCTTCTGGATGAAGAACACCAACCTGCCGCTGTCGATCGCCTTCCTGGCCGATGACGGCAGCATCGTCAATATCGAGGACATGGCGCCGCAGACCGAGGACAACCATTGCCCGCGCGCCGCCGTGCGCTATGCGCTGGAGATGAACAAGGGCTGGTTTGCGCAGAAGGGCATCAAGCCCGGCGCGAAGATTGGCGGCCTGCCGCAGCCGCGGCAGGCGCAGTAGCCGCGCGGGCGCCGCGGCTGGGGCTTGGGGCTGAAACTGAAGCTCAGTCGCGGAAGTTGTTGAAGTCCAGCGGGGCTTCGCTCACGTCCTTGCGCAGCATCGCCATGACCGATTGCAGGTCGTCGCGCTTGGCGCCCGACACGCGCACGGCGTCGCCCTGAATGCTGGCCTGCACCTTGATCTTGCTGTCCTTGATCAGGCGCACGATTTTCTTCGACAGGTCGCCCGTCACGCCCTTCTTGATCGTGATGACCTGCTTGACCTTGTCGCCGCTGACCTTGTCGACCTTGCCATGGTCCAGGAAGCGCGTGTCCACGTTGCGCTTGGCCATCTTGTTGATCAGCACGTCCTTGACCTGGTCGAGCTTGAAGTTGTCGTCGGCGAACGCGGTCAGTTCGTTCTCCTTGTGCTCCACGCGGGCGTCGGAGCCCTTGAAGTCGAAGCGCGTGGAGATTTCCTTGTTGGCCTGCTCCACGGCGTTCTTCACTTCCACCATATTGGCTTCGCACACTACATCGAACGACGGCATCGTATTTCTCCTGGAATGCGGTTACGTATAATCGGGGCCTGCCCCGGCCCGGGGTGATTTCCCGACCTTGCATGGCAGATTTCCACGAATTTTATCCCCTGCGCGCCCACAATACATTCGGCTTCGACAGCCACGCGCGTCTGGCTGCACATATCCGCAGCGAATCCGACCTCGTCTCGGCCCTCTCCGACCCGCGGGCGGCCGGCCTGCCGGTGGTGGTGCTGGGCGGCGGCAGCAACGTGGTGCTGACCGGGGATCTCGACGCCAGTGTGCTGCTGATGGAAATTCCGGGCTACGAGGTCGGACACGATGCCGCCAACTGGCTGGTGACGGTGGGGGCGGGCGAGAATTGGCACGCCACGGTGGGCCGCACGATCGCCGACGGGATGCCGGGCCTCGAAAACCTGGCCCTGATCCCAGGCACGGTGGGCGCCGCGCCGATCCAGAACATCGGCGCCTATGGCGTGGAGCTGCGCGAGCGCTTCCACAGCCTGCGCGCGCTTGACCGCCAGACCGGCCAGTTCGTCACGCTCGACCTCGACACCTGCGCCTTTGGCTACCGCGACAGCCTGTTCAAGCGCGACGGCCGCGACCGCTACATCATCACGGCCGTGACGCTGCGCCTGCCCAAGGTCTGGCAGCCCGTGCTGAACTACGGCGAACTGGCGCGCGAGCTGGAATCGATACCGGCACCGGACGCGGCGCAGATCCGCGCGGCGGTGATTGCCATCCGCTCGCGCAAGCTGCCGGATCCGGCGCAGATCGGCAACGCGGGGTCGTTCTTCAAGAATCCGGTGGTGGAGGCTGCGCGGCGCGACGCCCTGTCGGCGCAATACCCGGCGCTGGTCAGCTATCCACAACCGGACGGCCGCTACAAGCTGGCCGCCGGCTGGCTGATCGACCAGTGCGGCTTCAAGGGGCTCGACGATGGCCCGGTGGGCGTCTACGGCAAGCAGGCGCTGGTGCTGGTGCACCACGGCGGCGGCACCGGCGCGGCGCTGCTGGGCCTGGCCAACCGCATCGCCGATACGGTCGAGGCCCGCTTCGGGGTGAGGATCGAACCGGAACCGGTGATCCTCTAGGCGAAACCTGCTTCCTTACTCGAAGTGGCAGACGTAATCGAGCGTCTCGGTCACTTCGATGTCGAAGCTGCTGTTGCCCGGCACGTTGAACTGCTGACCGGCGCCGTAGGTCTGCCAGTCGTCGGCACCCGCCAGGCGCACGCGGCAGCTGCCGGCATTGACTTCCATCACTTCCGGCGCGCCCGTGTTGAACGTCAGCGTGGCCGGGAAGATCACTCCCAGCGTCTTGCGCGTGCCATCGGCGAACAGGACCGTGTGGCTGATGCACTTGCCGTCGAAATACAGGTTGGCCTTCTTGACCACGGACACGTTGTCGAACTGGCTCATCTCACTCTCCTCGGAAACGAAAAACAAAACTGCGGACGCAAAAAAGGGAGCCGTCACGGCTCCCTTTCTCTCAACCCTGTGGCTCAATAGCGGCCGCAGAGCAGGTATTCCATCAGCGCCTTCTGCACATGCAGGCGGTTCTCGGCTTCATCCCAGACCACGCTCTGCGGGCCGTCGATGACCGCCGCCTCGACTTCCTCGCCCCGGTGGGCGGGCAGGCAGTGCATGAACAGCGCGTCGTCGGTGGCGCGGTCCATCATGGCCGTGGTCACCATCCAGTCCTTGAAGGCGCGCTTGCGGACGTCGTTCTCGGCCTCGAAACCCATGCTGGTCCACACGTCGGTGGTCACCAGGTGGGCGCCCTGGCAGGCTTCCAGCGGGTTGTCGAACACCTTGACACGCGCGGCGGCCGATTGCGGCACCATGGCCGGATCGAGCTGATAGCCCGGCGGCGCCGAGAAATGGAACGTGAAGTCAAGGCGTTCGGCGGCCTGGATCCAGGTGTACGACATGTTGTTGGCGTCGCCGATCCACGCCACGGTCTTGCCGGCGATGCTGCCGCGCTGCTCGATGTAGGTGAACACATCGGCCAGCACCTGGCACGGGTGGTATTCGTTGGTCAGGCCGTTGATGACCGGCACGCGCGAGTGCGCCGCAAAGCGGTCCAGGATGTCCTGGCCGTACGTGCGGATCATGATGATGTCGACCATGCGCGAGATCACCTGCGCGGCGTCCTCGATCGGCTCGCCGCGGCCCAGTTGCGAATCGCGCGTGTTCAGGAACACCGCATGGCCGCCAAGCTGGTGGACACCCGCCTCGAACGACAGGCGCGTACGCGTGGAATTCTTCTCGAAGATCATGGCCAGCGTGCGGTCGTGCAGCGGGTGCCAGGTCTCGTAGTTCTTGAACTTCGCCTTCAGGATTCTCGCGCGGTCCAGCAGGTACTCGTATTCCGAGGCACCGAGGTCGCTGAACTGGAGGTAATGCTTGATCGGGGTTGGGCTCATAAAACAAAGAAGGCGGCTCGCTTCGTGTCGCGGAGCCGCCTTTCGCGTCGCTTGCGCAATGTAGTGGCAATGATCATAAGGGATTATTCCAGCTTTGGCGAGTCCGCGCCGTTATACCGGGAGCGCCCCGCAAGCCGCCGGACATCGCCCGCTGACAGCTTCCCGACAGGAAAACGACGTATGCGTGAGTCTTATATAAGATATAATACCCGCTGATTCACGCGGGGCCCGGCATACCCTTGCCATGGCCCGCCGCCCGGCATCAAAAGTGCCCCCGCCGACACCCAGCGCCCCGCTCGTCTTATTCCGGCCGTGTGCGAACCAATCGCCAGCCGGACGCGTCAAACGGGCGCCCGTCGTGAGCGGGTTTACCGTCGAGTCACAAAGCAGACCCCCGCAGTCCATGACTACCCCCCACGTTCGCGAGTACTTCATCCAAGGCGTCACCAAGGAAGGCAGGACCTTTCGTCCCAGCGACTGGGCCGAGCGGCTGTGCGGCGTGATGGCGCAGTTCCGGCCCGAGGGCGATACCGGCGATCCCCGCCTGACCTACTCGCCCTATGTGCGGCCGGTGATCGTGGCGGGCGTCAAGAACGTGGTGGTCGATTCCCGCCTGCGCGACATCGAGCCCAAGGCGCTCGACTTCGTGCTGAACTTCGCGCGCGACAACGACCTGCAGGTGGTAGAGGCGTGCTCGCTCGAATGAGCGGCTGACCCCGCCGCCTGAACAAGCAAACCCGGCCGGACGCCGGGTTTTTTGTTGCCCGCCGTCCGGAAAACCGGGACCGAAGCGAAACCGGGCCCGAAATGCAAAAAGCCCGTCCGGAGACGGGCTTTTTGCAACTGCTCGGCCACCACGCGGGCGGCCGGGGCAGCGATCAGGCAGCCATCGACTTGATGGCGGCCGACAGGCGCGACTTGTGGCGTGCAGCCTTGTTCTTGTGCACGATCTTCTTGTCGGCGATGCTGTCGATGATGGTCTGCGACTGCTTGAAGATCTCGGCAGCGGCTGCCTTGTCGCCAGCGTCGATGGCCTTGCGAACGGCCTTGACGGCGGTACGCAGACGCGAGCGGAGGCTGGAGTTGTGGGCGTTCGCGGCGACGGCCTGGCGCGCGCGCTTGCGAGCTTGTGCGGAATTTGCCATGTATCTCTTCCTGAATTCAGTGTGCGCGCCCGGGGCGACGCAATAATTTGGGACGCAACAATTAAGTCACATCTTGCGACCCGGGATGTTCGACAAACGAATCCTTGGACGCGACTGTCCTTGCGAATCGGCGATTATACACACACGTCGGCGGCGCAGGCAAGCCTGCCAACCGCTTCCGCCCCGAACCGGCCGCAAGTGCCGCCGCCGTTGGCCGATCCGTATAATAAGCGCCACATCTGGCGCCCGGCACCCTCGAAAACGTGGCGCCGCCGCAACCAAACGACCGTGCGGGCGTCTGAAACGCGTCCGCCACCCGCTCGTCCCCCGGTTTCCGATCTTGAACCTGCTCAAAGCGCTTGCCACCATCAGCGGCCTGACGATGCTGTCGCGCATCACCGGCCTGCTGCGCGAAATCCTGATTGCCCGCGCATTCGGCGCCTCGGAACTGACCGACGCCTTCAACGTGGCCTTCCGCATCCCCAACCTGCTGCGCCGGATCTTCGGCGAGGGCGCGTTCTCGCAGGCCTTCGTGCCGATCCTGAACGAGTACCACGGCAAGCGCGGCGACGAGGAGACCCGGCACCTGATCGACGCCGTGGCCACGGTCATGGCCTGGGCGCTGGCCGCGGTGTCGCTGCTCGGCGTGATCGGCGCCCCGGTGGTCATGACCGTGGTGGCCACCGGCTTCCGGGGCGAGGCCGGCACCTACGACGCCGCCGTGTTCATGACGCGCGTCATGTTCCCGTACATCGGCCTGATCTCGATGGTGGCGCTGGCCTCGGGCGTGCTGAACACCTGGCGCAACTTCGCGGTGCCGGCCTTTACCCCGGTGCTGCTGAACCTGAGCCTGATCGTGGCGGCGGTCTTCGTCGGCCCCCACATGGACCAGCCGATCTACGCCCAGGCCTGGGGCGTGCTGGTGGGCGGCGTGCTGCAACTGCTGATCCAGGTGCCCGCCCTGCGCCGCCTGGGCGTGCTGCCGCGGGTCTCGCTGAACCTGCGCGCGGCCTGGGCCAACCCCGGCGTGCGGCGCGTGGTCAAGCAGATGGCGCCGGCGCTGCTGGCCGTGTCCGTGGCGCAGATCAGCCTGATCATCAATACCAACATCGCGTCGCGGCTCGGCGCCGGGGCGGTGTCGTACATCACCTATGCCGACCGCCTGATGGAATTCCCGACGGCGCTGCTTGGCGTAGCGCTCGGCACCATCCTGCTGCCCAGCCTGTCCAAGGCCAACGCCGCCGACAACCGCGAGGAATATTCGGGCCTGCTCGACTGGGGCCTGCGGCTGACCTTCCTGCTGGCGCTGCCGTGCGCGGCCGGGCTGATCCTGTTCGGCACGCCGCTGACCTCGGTGCTGTTCAACTATGGCCGCTTCGACGCCCATGCCGTCGAGATGACGCGCCAGGCGCTGGCCACCTACGGAATCGGGCTGCTGGCGATCATCCTGATCAAGATCCTGACCCCGGGCTTCTATGCGCGGCAGGACATCCGCACGCCCGTCAAGATCGCCATTTTCGTGCTGATCATCACGCAGCTGGCCAACTTCGCGTTCGTGCCGCTGCTCGGGCACGCCGGCCTGCCGCTGTCGATCAGCTTCGGCTCCACGGTCAACGCGCTGCTGCTGTTCTTCGGGCTGCGCCGGCGTGGCTTCTACCGGCCCTCGGCGGGCTGGGGGCTGTTCCTGCTGCGGCTGGTGGCGGCCATGCTGATCCTGTCGGGCATGCTGATGTGGTTTGCGCGCAATTTCGACTGGGTGGCGCTGGGGGGCACGCCGTGGCTGCGCGTGGCGCTGCTGGCGGCCTGCCTGGTACTTGCGGCAACGGTCTACTTCGGTACACTGTGGCTCATGGGCCTGCGCTATGCGGCCTTCCGGCGCCGCGCCGGCTAGTCAGGAAACACCGCCCATGACCTCCACGAAAGTCCTGGATTACTTTGCCAGCCTCGTGGCCGACGACGATGCGATCCCGCTCACGGAAACCGCGCTCGCCATCGCCCAGGATGCCTACCCGGACCTCGACCTGCAGGCGGAACTGGCGGCGCTGGACGTGCTGGCCGTAAGGCTCAAGCGCCGTATCGCCGAAGGCACCCCCGCCATCCAGCGCCTGCGCCTGCTGAACCATTTCTTCTACCGCGACCTCGGCTTCGGCCCGAACGCGAACGACTACTACGACCCCGACAACTCGTACCTGAACATGGTGCTCAAGCAGCGCCGGGGCATTCCGATCTCGCTGGCCGTGCTGTACCTGGAGCTGGGCCAGCAGATCGGGCTGCCGCTCAAGGGCGTGTCGTTCCCGAACCATTTCCTGGTGCGCATGACGATTCCGGCCGGCGAGGTCGTGCTCGATCCGCTGACCGGTGAAACGCTGTCGAAGGAACAACTGCAGGAGATGCTCGAGCCCTATCTCGAACGGGAAGGGATTTCGGATGCATCCGAGGTGCCGCTGGGATTGTTCCTGCAGGTGGCCGGGCACCGCGAGATCATCGCGCGCATGCTGCGCAACCTGAAGGCGATCTATCTGCAGGAATCGCGCTGGCAGCGGCTGCTGGCGGTGCAGAACCGGCTGGTGATCCTGCTGCCCGATTCGATCGAGGAAGTCCGCGACCGGGGGCTGGCGTACGCCAACCTGGAGTGCTTCCGGCCGGCGCTGGAGGACCTGGAAGCCTATGTCCAGGCCCGCCCCGACGCGGCCGATTCCACCCAGATCCGCGACCGCATGCCGGCCTTGCGCAACATGAGCCGCAGCCTCGACTGAGGCGTGCGGCGGGGTACGCCCTGATCAGGGCTTGCGGCTTGCCGGGCGGCGCGGGCCGCGCACCAGCTTCCACAGGCCGCCCAGCACCAGCGGCACCACGGCCGCGCCGATACCGGCCAGCACGATCAGGTTCAGGTACTGCTTGATGAACGGCAGGTTGCCGAAGAAGTAGCCGGCGAACACCAGGCCGAACACCCAGGCGGCCGCGCCGATCACGTTGAACAGCTGGAAGCGCACGAACGTCATCTGCGACACGCCGGCCACGAACGGCGCGAACGTGCGCACGATCGGGATGAAACGCGCCATCACCAGCGTCTTGCCGCCGTGGCGCTCGTAGAAATCATGCGTCTTGCGCAGCGCGTTCTGGTCCAGGAAGCGCCAGTGCTGGTCGAACACCTTGGGCCCGATCCAGCTGCCGACGAAATAATTGACCGTGTTGCCGATGATCGCGGCCGCGAACAGCAGGCCCGACAGCGCCCACTCGTTCATTGCGCCCGTGGCGCACATCGCCCCGGCAATGAACAGCAGCGAGTCGCCCGGCAGGAAGGGCAGCACCACGAGGCCGGTTTCGGCGAAGACGATGGCAAACAGGATGCCGTAGACCCAGACGCCGTAATTCAGCACGAACTGGTCGAGAAACTTGTCGACATGGAGAACCATGTCCATCAGGTGCAATACGGTATCCAACGCGGTGTCCCCAATTGAAGAAGGCCCCCATCATACAAGAGCCGGTTTGGCGCCGAGGTTACGGAACTGTCATAACTGTGCCGAAATCGTGTCCGCGCGCACGTATAATCGCCCGATGCCCGCCGACGCCGCCCGCCCTGACCTTTCCACGCCTGCCCCCAACACCGCGCGCACCGCGCAGCCGGGCCGCCCGATCAGGCCGCTGCCCGACCAGCTGATCAGCCAGATCGCCGCCGGCGAGGTGGTGGAACGGCCGGCCTCGGTGGTCAAGGAACTGCTTGAAAACGCGCTCGACGCGGGCGCCACGCAGCTCGGCATCCGGCTGGAAGAAGGCGGCGTGCGGCGTATCGTCATCACCGACAACGGCTGCGGCATCCCGGCCGACGAACTGCCCGTGGCGCTGATGCGCCATGCCACGAGCAAGATCGCCTCGCTCGACGAACTCGAATCGGTACTGACGCTGGGTTTCCGGGGCGAGGCGCTGGCGTCGATTGCCTCGGTCTCGCACCTCGTGCTGACCAGCCGCACCGCCGCCGACGCGCACGCCACCCAGATCAGCGCCGATACCGGCCACGTTCAGCCGGCTTCCGGCGGCGTGGGCACGATGATCGACGTGCAGCACCTGTACTTCAACACGCCGGCACGTCGTAAATTCCTCAAGACCGAGCAGACCGAGGTGGGGCATTGCCTGGAGATGATCCGGCGTGTGGCGCTGGCGCGGCCTGACGTCACGATCTCGGTGCATCACAACGGCAAACCGCTCGAACACTGGAATGCCGGCGACGTCGCCACGCGCACCGCGCAGGTGCTTGGCAGCGACTTCGCGCGTGCCCGCCTGCCGCTCGACGAAGGCGCCGACGCGCTGCACCTCTACGGCTTTGCCGGGCTGCCCACCGCCTCGCGCGGGCGGCCGGACCAGCAGTATTTCTTCGTCAACGGCCGCTTCGTGCGCGACAAGCTGCTGACCCACGCCGTACGCAGTGCCTATCAGGACGTGCTGCACGGCGACCGCTTTCCCTCGTACGTGCTGTGCCTGGACCTGCCGCCCGAACTGGTCGATGTGAACGTGCATCCGTCCAAGATCGAGGTGCGCTTCCGCGAATCGCGCGCCGTGCACCAGTTCGTCTACCACGCGGTGCAGCGCTGCCTGGCGCGCCAGGCCGGCGAGGTGGGCGACAGCCTGCATTCCGATACCGGCGACGGCGCGGGCCTCTCGCCCTCGTCGGCTCCGAACGCGCCGGCCGCGCCGGGCGGCGCTTCGCAGTGGATCAACTACTCTGCCGGGCGCCAGTCGGAACTCGGCATCGCCCAGCCGCGCCAGGCCTACCTCGGCATGGTGCGCGCCGCCACGTCCGGCGATGGCACGGCGGCGCGGGCCTGGCAGCCTTCGTCACAGCCGCCCGCCTGGCTGGCCGACGCTCAGGCGGCCCGCGCCGACGAGCCGCCGAGCCTGCTCGACCGGCTGCCGGCGCAGCCGTCGGCACTGCCCGGCGACGAGCCGGGGGCCGGCGACGACCATCCGCTCGGCTACGCCGTGGCGCAACTGCATGGCATCTACGTGCTGGCGCAGAACGCGCGCGGGCTGGTGCTGGTGGACATGCACGCGGCGCACGAGCGCATCCTCTACGAACAGATCAAGGCCGGGCTCGATGCGCGCGACCTGGCCGTGCAGCCGCTGCTGATCCCGGTCACGCTGCCGGCCAACCCGGTGGAGATCGGCGCCGCCGAGGAACATCAGGAAACGCTGCAGCTACTGGGATTCGACATCGCGCCGGTGTCGCCCACGACGCTGGCCGTGCGCGCCATTCCCGCGCTGCTCAAGCAGGCCGACGCCGAGGCGCTGGCGCGCGACGTGCTACGCGACCTGCAATCGTTCGGCGGCTCGCGCGTGCTGGCCGAGCGCCAGAACGAACTGCTGGCCACGCTGGCCTGCCACAGCGCCGTGCGCGCCAATCGCAAGCTGACCATCGAGGAAATGAACGCGCTGCTGCGCCAGATGGAACAGACCGAGCGCGCCGACCAGTGCAACCACGGCCGCCCCACCTGGGTGCAGCTCACGGTGGCCGAACTGGACCGGCTGTTCCTGCGCGGCCAGTAATCGTATTTCCGCCATGTCATCGCAGCTTTCCGCGCCGTTTTCCGCGTTTCCGCCGGTCGTCTGCCTGCTCGGGCCCACGGCGTCGGGCAAGACCGCTGCCGCGCTGGCGCTGGCCGCGCGCCGGCCGGTCGAGATCATCAGCCTGGATTCCGCGCTGGTGTATCGCCAGATGGATATCGGCACGGCCAAGCCCACGCCAGCCGAGCTGGCCAGCGCGCCGCACCACCTGATCGACATCATCGACCCGCTCGACAGCTATTCGGCCGCCCAGTTCGTGGCCGACGCCGAGCGGCTGATCGGCGAAATCCGCCAGCGCGATCGCACGCCACTGATCGTCGGCGGCACGATGCTCTATTACAAGGCGCTGACGCAGGGCCTCAACGACCTGCCGCAGGCCGACCCCGCCGTGCGCGCCGAACTCGATGCGCTGGCCGCGGGGCGCGGCTGGCCCGCGCTGCACGCGATGCTGGCCGAGGTGGATCCGGTCACCGCCGCGCGGCTGGCGCCCAACGATGCGCAACGGATCCAGCGCGCGCTGGAAATCCACCGCCTGAGCGGCCAGCCGATGTCCGCGCTGCTGGCGCGCGAGGCCGCGGCGCGCACCTTCACGGGCGCCGCCGACGCGCGCTATCGCGTGATTGCGCTGGAGCCGTCGGACCGCGCCGTGCTGCACGCCCGGATCGCCGAACGTTTCGACGCCATGCTGGCCGGCGGGCTGATTGCCGAAGTGGAGCGCCTGCGCGCGCGCGGCGACCTGCACCTGGGCTTGCCGTCGATGCGCTGCGTCGGCTACCGGCAGGTCTGGGAGTATCTCGATGGGGATTGCGATTACGCCACGATGCGCGAGCGCGGGATCGCGGCGACGCGGCAACTGTGCAAGCGGCAGTTGACGTGGCTGCGGAGTACACCCGAACGGGTGAGCGTGGACTGCCTGGGGGGGGATTACGTTGCTGAGGTGGAGCGGGCGGCGGGGTGGTAGTTTCTTCACCGCCTGGTCTTTGTTCCCCTCTCCCAGAGGGAGAGGGGAAAACCAGCAGTGGAAAAGTTACACCACCACCGTCTGCGCCTGGCCTTCGGCCCGTGCCTCGATCGCGCCGATCTCCCAGACTGCCTCGCCGGCGGCCTGCAGGTGGCGGATCGCGCGTTCGGCGTCTTCCTTGGCCACGATCACGACCATGCCGATGCCGCAGTTGAACACGCGGTGCATTTCGGCGTCGGCGACGTTGCCTTCCTTCTGCAGCCACTGGAACAGCGGCGGCAGCGTCCAGGCGTCCTTCTTGATCACGGCGGTCAGGTTGTCGGCCAGCACGCGCGGCACGTTCTCGGTCAGGCCGCCGCCGGTGATGTGGGCCATGCCCTTGACCGGCAGCGTCTCGATCAGCGACAGCAGCGGCTTCACGTAGATGCGCGTGGGCGCCATGATGGCGTCCTGCAGGCGCTGGCCGTGGAAGTCGGCGTTCAGGTCCGGCTTCGACACCTCGATGATCTTGCGCACCAGCGAGTAGCCGTTGGAATGCGCGCCCGACGAGGCCAGGCCCAGCACCACGTCGCCCGGCTGGATCGTCGATCCGTCGATGATCTTCTTCTTTTCCACGGCGCCCACCGCGAAACCGGCCAGGTCGTACTCGCCGTCCGGGTACATGCTCGGCATTTCGGCGGTTTCGCCGCCGATCAGCGCGCAGCCAGCCAGTTCGCAACCATGGGCGATGCCCTGGATCACGGTGGCGGCGGTGTCCACATCGAGCTTGCCGCAGGCGAAGTAGTCGAGGAAGAACAGCGGCTCGGCGCCCTGCACCAGGATGTCGTTGACGCTCATCGCCACGAGGTCCTGGCCCACGGTGTCGTGGCGGTTCAGCTGGAACGCCAGCTTGAGCTTGGTACCCACGCCGTCGGTGCCCGAGACCAGCACGGGCTCCTGGAACTTCTTCGACAGTTCGAACAGCGCGCCGAACCCGCCGATGCCGGCCATCACGCCCTCGCGCATGGTGCGCTTGGCGAACGGCTTGATCCGGTCGACCAGGGCGTCGCCGGCTTCGATGTCAACACCGGCGTCGCGGTAGGAAAGGCCTGCCTGGCCGGCGGTCGGGGATGCGCTCATGAGAACCTGCTTGTCTTTGAGGAGGGTAAAGTCTGGAATACGCCGCTTGAGACGCTTCCGACGCCGGAAAGGCGAAACGGACGCGGAACACGGGCGCGACTCCAGTAAAATCGCGATTTTAACGGATACAGGCTCCCGGCGACCAGTGACTCGCCGAGAAACCGCCTGCCGCCCTGCCAACCCTTGCCCCGCCGGGCCTTTCGATGCGCGCCAATGTCACCGCGTCCAAGTCATAAGCAGTTGTCGCTCGAACTGGGCAGCCCGCCGCCGTCCACGTTCGAGAACTTCTTCGTGGCCGCCAACCGCGAGCCCGTGCAACGCCTGCGCGAGCTGCCGGGGCTGGTGGCGCGCGAGCATGCCGACGACCGCCTGATCTACCTCTGGGGCGAGACCGGCTCGGGCCGCACGCATCTGCTGCACGCCATCTGCGACGCCGCGCTGCACGGCGGGCTGAACTGCCGCTACCTGAGCCCGCACCACGCGCTGTCCGATTTCATCTTCGACCCGGCCTGCCAGATCTATACCGTGGACGACGTCGAACTGCTCGACGAAGCCCGCCAGATCGCCGTGTTCTCGCTATACAACGAAGTGCGCGCCCACGTACGCTGCGCCATCGTGGTGGCGGGCGGCCTGGCGCCGCGCGCCATGCCGGTACGTGAAGATCTGCGCACACGGCTGGGCTGGGGGCTGGTCTACCAGCTCGAATCGTTGTCAGACGACGACAAGATGGCCGCCCTGGTGCAGGCGGCCCGGGAGCGGGGGCTGCAGCTCTCGCCCGAGATCCCGCACTGGCTCGTGACGCGGCATTACCGCGACATGCCCAGCCTGATGGCCCTGCTCGACGCGCTCGACATGTACGCGCTGGAACGCAAGCGCGCCGTGACGCTGCCGCTGCTTCGGGAGATGTTTGCCGAATTCCGCGAGTAGCCGCCCGCCGGCGGACGCCTCCAGGGGGCGCGCTGGCATGAAACCCGCTCACCTCCCGCGCCGGGCCAATCCGACCGCCCGTTGCACTCTAATGTAAAATCGCGCCCCATGAATCTGGCACTGTTTGACCTCGACCACACCCTGATCCCGACCGACAGCGACCATGAATGGGGCCGCTTCCTGGTCCGCATGGGCGTCGTCGACGAGGAATCGTATCGTCGCAAGAACGACGAGTTCTATAGCCAATACAAGGCTGGCACGCTCGATATCCAGGAATTCCTGCGTTTCGCGCTGGCGCCGCTGGCCGCCAACCCGCGCGACCGGCTGGACCAGTGGCGCGTGCGCTTCATGCACGAGGTCATCGAGCCGGTGATCACGCCGCAGGCCCGCGCGCTGGTCTACAAGCACCTGGAAGCGGGCGACCTGTGCGCCGTGGTGACCGCCACCAACAGCTTCGTCACCGCCCCGATCGCCCAGGCGTTCGGCATCAAGCACCTGATCGCCACCGAACCGGCCACGCTCGACGGCAAGCCGGACAGCGCCTTCACCGGCGAGGTCTTTGGCGTGCCGAGCTTCCGCGAAGGCAAGATCACCCGCGTGGAAAGCTGGCTCAAGAGCCTGGGCGCCAAGTGGGATGACTTCGGCACCACCACGTTCTACAGCGATTCCGCCAACGACCTGCCGCTGCTCGAGAAGGTCAGCGAGCCGGTGGCCGCCAACCCCGACGACCGCCTGCGCAACCGCGCGGCCGAGGCCGGCTGGCCCATCATGGACCTGTTCTGACGTGATCAAGAAGCTCATCAACCGGCTGCTCGGCAAGCCGGGCCCCAAGCAGCGCCGCACCGGCCGCGCCCACACCCAGCGCGTGGTCGGCGTGGACGAACACCGCATCGACCCGTCGCTGATCTCGCGCAATGCGGTCAAGGTCACGTCCACGCTCCAGCAGGCCGGCTACCAGGCCTTCATCGTGGGCGGCGCCGTGCGCGACCTGCTGCTCGGCATCAAGCCCAAGGATTTCGACGTGGCCACCAACGCCACGCCCGAGCAGGTGCAGGCGCTGTTCCGCCGCTCGCGCATCATCGGCCGGCGCTTCCAGATCGTGCATGTGACGTTCTACGGCGGCCGCGAGCAGGAAATCATCGAGGTGTCGACGTTCCGCGCCCTCGTGGACGCCGTGGCCAGCGAGACGCTGCCCGAAGGCCGCCGCCTGAAGCGCGCCGAGCTCGACAGCAAGACCCATGCGATCGACGCCAGCGGCCGCGTGCTGCGCGACAACGTCTGGGGCTCGCAGGCCGAGGACGCCGAGCGCCGCGATTTCACGATCAACGCGATGTACTACGATCCGGCCGCCCAGACCGTGCATGACTACCATCACGGCATGGAAGACATCCGCGCGAAGACGCTGCGGATGATCGGCGACCCGGTCACGCGCTACCGCGAAGACCCGGTGCGCATGCTGCGCGTGGTGCGCTTTGCCGCCAAGACCGGTTTCGGCATCGACGAGGACACCCGCGTGCCGATCGCCGAGCTGGCGCCGCTGATCCACAACGTGCCGAGCGCGCGGCTGTTCGACGAAATGCTCAAGCTGCTGATGTCGGGCCACGCCTGGGCGTCGCTGCAGGAGCTGCGCAAGGCCGGCCTGCACAAGGGCCTGCTGCCGCTGCTGGACGTGGCGATCGAGCAGCCGATGGGCCAGCGCTTCGTGCAGCTGGCGCTCGACAACACCGACCGCCGCGTGCAGGCGGGCAAGCCGGTCTCGCCGGGCTTCCTGTTCGCCTCGCTGCTGTGGCACCACGTGCTGCAGCGCTGGACCAAGCTGCGCGAAGGCGGCGAGCATCCGATCGCGGCGCTGAACACGGCCATGGACATGGTGCTCGAAAAGCAGACCGGCCAGCTGGCGATCCAGCGCCGCTTCGTGACCGACATGCGCGACATCTGGGGCATGCAGCCGCGCTTCGAGAAGCGCGTGGGCCGCATGCCGTTCCGCCTGCTCGAATCGCCGCGCTTCCGCGCCGGCTACGATTTCCTGCAGTTGCGCTGCGAAGCCGGCGAGCAGCCGGCCGAGCTGGGCCAGTGGTGGACCGATTTCCAGAACTCGCCGCCCGACGAGCGCGAGGCGCTGATCCAGTCCGTCAAGCCCACGCGCGGCAAGGCCGGCAAGTCAATGGAAGAGGACGGTCCGGAGCACGCCGGCGAGCCCACGGGCGACGCCCCGGCGCGCAAGCGGCGCCGTCGGCGGAATCCCCGGAAATCGGATACAGTGTCTTCCCGCAGCGAGGCGGATTCCGCCGATGGCGAACACGCCGTGAAGGAATCGCGCCCCGCCCAGCCGGAGGAATGACATGACGCTTGCCTTCATCGGCATTGGCGCCAACATGGGTGACGCGCGCCAGGCGCTGAAAGACGCCATCGTATGCCTGGCCCAGCAGGTCGGGATCACGGTGGCCGCCCGGTCCTCGTTCTATCGCACCGCACCGGTCGATGCCACGGGCAGCGACTATTTCAACGCCGTGATCAAGGTCGAGACCACGTTCACGGCGCCGCAGCTGCTGCGCATCTGCCACCACATCGAGGACCAGTTCGGCCGCGAGCGCCCTTTTCGCAACGCGCCGCGCACGCTGGACCTCGACCTGCTGCTGTTCGGCGACGGCACGATGGCTTCCGAGGCGCTGACCGTGCCGCATCCGCGCATCACCGAACGCGCGTTCGTGCTGGTGCCGCTGCTCGAACTCGACCCCAACGTCGAGATCCCGGGCCACGGGCGCGCCGCCGATTACCTGGCAGGCGTCAGCAATCAGCGCATCGAGAAGATTTCCTCATGCAAGTGCACGCGGCTGCAGGAAGGCGGCACGGGGGGCTGAGCCATGCTCGACCATCTGCGCCGCATCGTCGTGGAAGGCCCGCTCGGATCGGGCAAGGCGGCGCTGGCCCAGCGGCTGGCCCAGGCCCTGCGGGCCGGCGAACTGCCTGACGGCGCGCGCCACAACCCCTTCCTCGAACGCTACTACCGCGAACCGCAACGCTACGCGCTGGCCATGCAGCTGGCCTGCCTGAACCAGCGCGCCACCCAGCTTCAGCAATGGCACGCGGCGATGCTCGCCGGCCATCGCATGATCTCCAATTTCCTGTTCGCGCGGGACCGGCTCTACGCGTCGCTGACGCTCGAGGCCGACGAACTGGCGCTCTACGACGCGCTGGCGGCGCGGCTGCAGGTGCCTGCCCAGCGTGTGGACCTGGTCATCATGCTGCAGGCCACGCCGTCGCTGCTGCGCGAGCGCATCGCGCGCCGGGGCCTGCCAGGCGAAACCGGCATCGAGGAACAGTACCTGCAGCGCCTCACGGAAGCCTACGGCGAGATGTTCCACACCTATGATGACGCGCCTGTCATGATCGTCGACACCGCGCACTTCAATCCGGTGGACAACGACGGCGATTTCCGTACACTGTTGTCGCGCATCGAGACCATGCGAGGCCGCCGCGCCTTCCTGAATCTCGCCGCGACCTGAGTTGTCGCTGCGCCTACCATAACGACAACGGCCCCCGCCGGCATGCCTGCGCGCAGCCGGCGCACAACGCGGCCGCCACTCCTACGGGCACTGCCATGAGCTACCTCCTCGAACCCTCCCGCAAGACCATCACCATCCCGAAGCTGCAGGCCATGCGCGACGCGGGTGAAAAGATCGTCATGCTGACCGCGTACGACTCGAGCTTCGCCGCGCTGCTGGACTACTGCGGCGTGGAGATGATCCTGGTGGGCGATTCACTCGGCAACGTGATGCAGGGCCAGCAGACCACGCTGCCCGTGACGCTCGCGCACATGGTCTACCACACCGAATGCGCGGCACGCGGCAACCAGACCGCGCTGCTGGTGTCGGACCTGCCGTTCGGCACCTACCCGACGCCCGAAGCGGCGTTCGAAAGCGCCGCCGCCCTGATGCGCGCCGGCGCGCAGATGGTGAAGATCGAAGGCGGCGAGTGGGCCGCGCCGATCGTGAAATTCCTGGTCGAGCGCAGCATTCCGGTGTGCGCCCACATCGGCCTGACGCCGCAGTCGGTGCACGCCTTCGGCGGCTTCAAGGTGCAGGGCAAGACCGAGGCCGGCGCCGCCCAGCTCAGGCGCGACGCGCTGGCGCTGCAGCAGGCCGGCGCCCAGGTGGTGCTGATGGAAGCGGTGCCCGCCAAGGTGGCCGGCGAAGTGACCGAACTGCTGACCGTGCCGACGATCGGCATTGGCGCGGGTGTCGACTGCACGGGCCAGGTGCTGGTGCTGCAGGACATGCTGAACATCTACCCGGGCCGCAAGGCCAAGTTCGTCCGCAACTTCATGGATGGGCAGCCGTCAATCGAGGCGGCGGTGCGCGCGTATGTGGCGGCGGTGAAGGATGGCAGTTTCCCGGCGGTGGAGCATACGTTTGCGGCGTGAGGGCATCCATGTCCCGCTGGTTGGCTTCCCTCTCCCGCCTGCGGGAGAGGGAAGCAAGTTAGCGGGATGCCTGACGCACTGCCGCCCGCATCACCCCTCGCAACGCATTCACCACCACCACCTGATCGGCACGCAGCACCATCTCCCGCGTGATCGTTGCCTCGGCCACGGGGCCATCGATCCGTGCATCGCCCTCCTCCAGCACCACCGCTCGCATCACCCCGGGCAGGATGTCCGCCGACAAGGGCGGCGTCAGCCAGCGCCCATCCACCTTGACGAAGACCGACGTGCGGCCGCCTTCGAGCAGTTCGTCGCGCGTGTTGAAGAACAGCGCGTCGAAGGCGCCCCGGCGCTCGGCGGCCTGCCAGCCGGCGTCGTACGTGGCGCGGGCGCTGATCTTGTGGCGACGCAGCGCATCGGCCACGGGGAGTCGTAATTCCGCCAATTCCACGCTGACTACGGCCTCGGCCAGCGGCACCAGCGCGCCGTGGGCGAAGGCCAGCGTGCCGCGCTTGTCGACGCTCATGCGCAGCCGCCAGTTACCGTCGCCGAGGCGCGCCGCTTCGGCCTGCAGCGCGGCGCGGGCGGCTTCCGGATCGAAGGCAAACCCGAATGCCGCCGCCGATGCCGCAATGCGCCGCAAGTGACGCTCGACGTACTGCACGCCGCCACGCTGGGCGCGCATGGTCTCGAACAGCGTGAATCCGGGGTCGTGCAAGGTCAGGAAGCGGGCTTTCCAGCCGCACTCTGCGAATTCGTCGGTGGCCACGCTGTCATGGACGATGCCGCCGCCCACGCCCATTTCGGCGGGCCGCAGACCGTCCGGCCCGGTGGCGCCCAGCACCAGCGTGCGGATCGCCACGGACATGCCCAAGGCGCCCAGCGGCGCCCCCTGCGCCGGGGCGTCGAGCCAGCCGATCGAGCCGGTGTAGAGGCCGCGCGGCGAAGATTCCAGCTCGGCGATGAGCTGCATCGTGCGGCGCTTCGGCGCGCCCGTGATCGAGCCGCACGGGAACAGTGCATGCATCAGTTCGCCGAACGTCGTGTCTGGCCTTGCCGAGGCGGTGACCGTGGAGGTCATCTGCAGCACGCGGCCGAACGGTTCCACCACGAAGCGGTCCGGCACCGCCACGCTGCCCGGCACGGCGATGCGGCCGAGGTCGTTGCGCAGCAGGTCGACGATCATCACGTTTTCGGCGCGGTTCTTGGCATCGGCAGCCAGCGCGGCGGCGGCACGGGCATCCTGCTGCGCATCGCCCGAGCGCGGCGCCGTGCCTTTCATCGGGCGTGCCACGAGCCGCCCGGTGCCATCGTGGGCGACGAACAGTTCGGGTGACAGCGAGAGCACCCATTGGTCGCCCGGCAGAGACGCCAGCACACCGAAGGGCACCGGCTGGGCGGCACGCAGCGCGGCGTAGAACGTCACCGGATCGCCAAAAACTTCGAATCCGAGGCGCTGCGTGAAATTGACCTGATAGGTGTCGCCAGCCTCGATCCAGGCATGGATGCGGGCGATGGCTGCCGCGTACTGCTCCGGCGTCAGGTTGCCCGAGACGCCGAGCGCACCGGCGGGGCCGGAGGCGGCGCGTTCGTCGATCCACTGGGCCGCCTGGCCAGCGTCGAGCATCGCCAGGTCGCGGAACCAGAGCAGGCGCAGCGCGCCGTCATGGAACGGCAGTGCGTCATCGACACGTACCGGGGCGCCGACCAGCGCGCCGCCAAATTCGTACGGGGCGAAGAGCGTGACATGGAGACCGGCACGCCAGCCTGCTTCGAGCAGGATATCGAGTGTGGCGGTGTCGGCACCGGGCGGCACGCGGTCCTCGCGGACGAAGCCGGTGTAGAGGCGCGAGGCGGCGACGCCGGGGGCGTGGGCGTCGTCCAGGAGGACGAAGGGGGTGGTTTGCAACGGGTTCGAGCGTGATCGGTGATTGAATCGCTGGCCTGTCCAGCACCCACAATACATAAAAAAACCGGCCACGTTTGTCACGTAGCCGGTTTCATCGTTCGCGGCAGTGCGCGATCAGCTGAAGAACCCCTTCACCTTATCCAACCACGACTGTTCCTGCGGGCTGTGGCGCGAGCCGCCCTCGTGAACCGAACGGTCGAACTGGCGCAGCAGTTCCTTCTGGGCGTCGGTCAGCTTGACCGGCGTCTCCACGTTCACATGCACGTAGAGGTCGCCGGGGTAGCCCGAGCGCACGCCCTTGATGCCCTTGCCGCGCAGGCGGAACGTCTTGCCGGCCTGGGTGCCTTCGGGCACCGGGAAGCTGACGCGGCCGTTCAGCGTCGGCACCTCGATGTCGCCGCCAAGCGCCGCTACGGCGAACGAGATCGGCATCTGGCAGTGCAGGTCGTCGCCATCGCGCTCGAACACCTCGTGCTGCTTGATGTGCACTTCGACGTACAGGTCGCCCGGCGGGCCGCCGTTGATGCCCGGCTCGCCGTTGCCCGACGAGCGGATGCGCATGCCCTCGTCGATCCCGGCCGGGATCTTCACTTCGAGCGTCTTCTGCGACTTCAGCTTGCCCTGGCCATGGCACTTGGTACACGGCTTCGGGATGAACTTGCCGCTGCCGTGGCACTTCGGGCAGGTCTGCTGCATCGTGAAGAAGCCCTGCGACACGCGCACCTGGCCCACGCCGTTACAGGTCGGGCAGGTTTCCACCGACGAACCCGGCTCGGCGCCGTTGCCGTGGCAGTGTTCGCAGTCGTCCCAGTGCGGCACGCGGATCTGCGCCTCGTGGCCGTGCGCGGCCTGCTCCAGCGAGATTTCCATGCTGTAGCGCAGGTCGGCGCCGCGATACGCCTGCGGGCCATTGCCACGGCGGCCGCCGGCCTGCTGGCCGAAGATATCGCCGAAGATGTCGCCGAACGCCTCGGCGAAGCCGCCGTTGCCGAAACCGCCCGCGCCGAAGCCGCCGGCCATGTTCGGGTCCACGCCGGCGTGGCCGTACTGGTCGTAGGCCGCCTTCTTCTCGGGGTCGGAGAGCATCTCGTAGGCCTCCTTGACCTCCTTGAATTTCTCCTCGGCTTCCTTGTTGTCCGGATTGCGGTCCGGGTGGTACTTCATCGCGAGCTTGCGATAAACCTTCTTGATCTCGTCGTCGCTCGCGTTCTTGCCTACCCCGAGCACTTCGTAGTAGTCACGTTTTGCCATGGTGGCTCATACCTGATAAGCCCGGCGGGCCCTGAAAACACCCGCCGCGCGATAAGCAAAAAAGCCGAGCGCGGTGTCCGACCGTGGTTTTCACCGCAAGTCAGACCACCGTCGCCCGGCGTCGGGAACGGGCGGCGGCGCCGGCATCACCCGCGCCGCCGCCCCCGTCCCGCTTACTTCTTGTCGTTGACTTCCTTGAACTCGGCATCCACGACGTTGTCGTCCTGCGGCTGGGCCTGCTGCTGGCCGCCGGCTGCACCGGCCGCGCCCGCGGCACCGGCTTCGCCAGCCTGGGCCTGCATGTCGGCGTAGATCTTCTCGCCCAGCTTCTGGCTGACTTCCGACAGCGCGGCAACCTTGGCATCGATCTCGGTCTTGTCGCCACCGCGTGCGGCGTCTTCCAGTTCCTTGACCGCAGCCTCGATCTTTTCCTTCTCGCCGGCTTCGAGCTTGTCGCCATGCTCGGTCAGCGCCTTGCGGGTCGAGTGGATCAGCGCATCGGCCTGGTTGCGGGCGTCAGCCAGCTCGCGGGCCTTCTTGTCTTCCTCGGCGTTGGCCTCGGCGTCCTTGACCATGCGCTGGATCTCGTCTTCCGACAGCCCCGAGTTCGCCTTGATCGTGATGCGGTTTTCCTTGCCGGTGGCCTTGTCCTTGGCGCCCACGTGCAGGATGCCGTTGGCGTCGATGTCGAACGAGACCTCGATCTGCGGCGTGCCGCGCGGCGACGGCGGAATGCCTTCCAGGTTGAACTCGCCCAGCAGCTTGTTACCGCTGGCCATCTCGCGCTCGCCCTGGAACACCTTGATCGTCACGGCCGGCTGGTTGTCGTCGGCGGTCGAGAACACCTGGGCGTGCTTGGTCGGGATGGTCGTGTTCTTGCTGATCATCTTCGTCATCACGCCGCCGAGCGTCTCGATGCCCAGCGACAGCGGCGTCACGTCCAGCAGCAGCACGTCGGTACGGTCGCCCGACAGCACCGAGCCCTGGATCGCGGCACCCACGGCCACGGCTTCATCGGGGTTCACGTCCTTGCGGGCTTCCTTGCCGAAGAAGTCGCGCACCTGCTCCTGAACCTTGGGCATGCGGGTCATGCCGCCCACCAGGATCACGTCGTCGATGTCGCTGACCTTGACGCCGGCGTCCTTGATCGCGGTGCGGCACGGTTCGATCGTGCGCGTGATCAGCTCTTCCACCAGCGATTCGAGCTTGGCGCGCGTCATCTTCAGGTTCAAGTGCTTCGGACCCGAGGCGTCGGCCGTGATGTACGGCAGGTTGATCTCGGTCTGCTGGGCGCTCGACAGTTCGATCTTGGCCTTTTCAGCGGCTTCCTTCAGGCGCTGCAGGGCCAGCACGTCCTTCGACAGGTCGACGCCCTGTTCCTTCTTGAACTCGCCGATGATGTAGTCGATGATGCGCTGGTCGAAATCTTCGCCGCCCAGGAACGTATCGCCGTTGGTCGACAGCACTTCGAACTGCTTCTCGCCGTCCACGTCCGCGATCTCGATGATCGAGATGTCGAACGTACCGCCGCCGAGGTCATACACGGCGATCTTGCGGTCGCCCTTCTCGTTCTTGTCCAGGCCGAACGCCAGCGCGGCGGCCGTCGGCTCGTTGATGATCCGCTTGACTTCCAGGCCGGCGATGCGGCCGGCGTCCTTGGTTGCCTGGCGCTGCGAGTCGTTGAAGTACGCCGGCACCGTGATCACGGCCTCGGTCACCGGCTCGCCCAGGTAGTCCTCGGCGGTCTTCTTCATCTTGCGCAGCACTTCGGCGGACACCTGCGGCGGGGCCAGCTTCTGGTCACGCGCGCCTACCCATGCGTCGCCGTTGTCGGCCTTGACGATGGCGTACGGCATCAGGCCGATGTCCTTCTGGACTTCCTTCTCTTCGAACTTGCGGCCGATCAGGCGCTTCACGGCATAGAGCGTGTTGCGCGGATTGGTCACGGCCTGCCGCTTGGCGGGCGCGCCGACCAGGATCTCGCCATCTTCCATGTAGGCGATGATCGACGGGGTGGTGCGCGTGCCTTCGGCGTTCTCGATGACCTTCGGGGTGTTGCCTTCCAGAATGGCCACGCAGCTGTTTGTGGTACCGAGGTCGATACCGATGATCTTACCCATAGTGTTCTCTCCTATTGAGCCCTGTCTCTCAGCAGGGGCAGCAATTCAACCTGAGTGCGAAATGTGGCCGGTCGGGGCCATTTCAAGGGTGTAATCCGCAAATCCGAGTAATTTTCTCGGCTTGGGGTCCCGGCCGTGCCCCGGCCTTGCCACAGCTCAAAAAGTAGCTTATACGTTACTTATCCTTGCGCTCGCGCTGCCACAGGACGTCGGTGCCGCCGCCGGCGCGGTTCAGCACGCGGGCCAGCACGAACATCAGGTCCGAAAGGCGGTTCAGATACTGGCGCGGGGCCTCGTTGAGCGGCTCGGCGGCGCCCAGGTCCACCAGCGCGCGCTCGGCGCGGCGGCAGACGGTGCGGCAGACGTGAGCCTGGGCGGCCGCGCGGCTGCCGCCGGGCAGGATGAACTCGGCCAGCCGGGGCAGCGCGGCATTGTAGTGTTCGAGCCAGTCGTCGAGCTGCGCCACCTGGGGCGCCTGGAGCAGCGTGTAGCCGGGGATCGACAGTTCGCCGCCCAGGTCGAACAGGTCGTGCTGGATATGGAGCAGCGCGCCGCGCACGTCCGGCGGCAGGTCAGTTTCTGTCAGCAGCAGGCCGATATGGCAGTTCAGCTCGTCCACGTCGCCGATGGCGGCAATGCGCAGGCTGTTCTTGCCCACGCGGCTGCCATCGCCCAGGCCCGTGGTGCCGGCGTCGCCGGTGCGCGTGGCTATCTTCGACAGGCGGTTGCCCATGCCGGTCTCCTTGGTGTCGTTGTCTTGAAATTGGCGCAATTATGGCGTGCTTCGGCCCCGAATGGCCGCTGATCGGCCGCCGGCCGCAAAAAGCCGGCCTGCCGGGTGACGCCAACGGCAAGGGGGAGTCGTAGAATAGCGGCATTCCTTTGCATACAGAGCCGAACGGCCCCGCCGGAGACCCGCATGAACCATCCCACCCCCGCCGCCGCGCTGGCGCGCCGTCCGTTTCCGTCCGAGCTGTCCCAAGCCCTGAGCCAACGCTTCGGCGAGCGCTACTCCACCTCCAACGGCGTGCGCGAGCACCATGGGCGCGACGAATCCCCGTTTCCGCCCGCCCTGCCCGACGCCGTGGTCTTCGCCCATTCCACCGAGGAAGTGGCCGAACTGGCGAAGCTCTGCAACGCCCATGCCGTGCCGCTGATCGCCTACGGCGCCGGTTCGTCGCTCGAAGGGCACCTGCTGGCGGTGGCCGGCGGCGTCAGCGTCGACCTCTCGCAGATGAACCGCGTGCTGGCCGTGCAGCCCGAGGACCTGACCGTGACCGTGCAGCCCGGCGTCACGCGCAAGCAGCTGAACCAGGAAATCAAGGACACCGGGCTGTTCTTCCCGATCGATCCGGGCGCCGATGCCTCGCTGGGCGGCATGTGCGCCACGCGTGCCTCGGGCACCAACGCCGTGCGCTACGGCACCATGCGCGAGAACGTGCTGGCGCTGACCGTGGTGACCGCCGACGGCCGCATCATCCGCACCGGCACCCACGCGCGCAAATCGTCGGCCGGCTATGACCTGACGCGCCTGTTCATCGGCAGCGAAGGCACGCTGGGCATCATCACCGAGGTCACCGTCAGGCTGTATCCGCAGCCCGAAGCCATTTCGGCGGCGGTCTGCGCGTTCCCGAGCATGGGTGACGCCGTGCGCGCCACCATCCAGACCATCCAGCTGGGCGTGCCCGTGGCGCGCGTGGAGTTTGTCGACGCGCTGGCCATCCGCGCCATCAACCGCCACGACAACCTGACGCTGCCCGAAACCCCGCACCTGTTCTTCGAATTCCATGGCACCGAGGCCGGCGTGCGCGAACAGGCCGAAACCGTCCAGGAAATCGCG
Source organism: Cupriavidus agavae (assembly GCF_004217045.1). Classification (GTDB taxonomy): domain Bacteria; phylum Pseudomonadota; class Gammaproteobacteria; order Burkholderiales; family Burkholderiaceae; genus Cupriavidus; species Cupriavidus agavae. The sequence continues at coordinate 176,893 of NZ_SGXM01000001.1, read as the reverse complement.
GCCGAGCACGGCGGCAAGGGCTTCGAGTGGGCCACCCGCCCCGAAGACCGCTCGCGGCTCTGGAACGCCCGCCACACCGCCTACTTCGCCATGCTGCAGCTGAAGCCGGGCTGCAAGTCGGTGACGACCGATGTCTGCGTGCCGATCTCGCGCCTGGCCGACTGCGTGACCGAGACCGAGCACGACCTGAACGCCTCGGCGCTGCCGTGCCCGATCGTCGGCCACGTGGGCGACGGCAACTTCCACGTGGCGATCCTGGTCGATCCGGACAAGCCCGGGGAAATGGCCGAGGCCGAGGACATCAACCGCCGCATCGTGCAGCGCGCGCTGGCCATGGGCGGCACCTGCACCGGCGAGCATGGCGTGGGGCTGCACAAGATGGGCTTTCTCGTGCAGGAGCATGGCGAGGATGCGCTGGACCTGATGCGCGCCATCAAGGATGCGCTCGATCCGAACCACATCCTGAACCCGGGCAAAATCTTCAGCGCGGCGCGCTGAGGGGATTCCGGCCATGGCATCGGTCTTCCAGCGGGTTCCGCCGCTGCACCTGCTGATTGCGTTCGAGGCAGCCGCCCGGCTGGGCAGCTTTGCGCGCGCGGCCGAGGAGCTGTCGGTCACGCCCAGCGCGGTCTCGCACCGGATCAAGAACCTGGAGGAGCTCTGGGGCGAGGATCTCTTCGTGCGCTCGAACGCCGCGCTGCGGCTGACCGCAGCCGGCATGCGCTACCACCGCAATGTCGAGGATGCCCTCAAATCGCTCAACGAACTGGCGCGGCCCGAGTACAACAACCAGCGCGCCCGGCTGCGCGTGGCCATCCCGCCCACGTTCGGCCGCCAGCACCTGGTGCCCCGGCTGCCCGAGTTCGGCGCGCTGTACCCGCATATCGACCTGGAGCTGCACCTGGCGGTGCCCTTCCTCGACGTCAAGGCCGAGGACACCGACGTGGAGATCCGCTACGGCACCGGCCGCTACCCGGACCTTAAGACCACGAGGCTGCTGGTGGAGCAGGTCTTCCCGGCCTGCGGGCGCGAGTACTACGAGCGCGTCAACGGTTTCGCCATCACGAAGCCGCAGGACCTGCACAACCTGACCCTGCTGCGCAGCCCGCTGGAGCCGTGGCGGCCGTGGTTCGAGACCGCCGGGCTGGACTGGCCCGAGCCGCAGACCGGCGCCCAGTTCAACGACATCGGGCTGATGCTGGAAGCCATCGTCTCGAACCAGGGCGTGGGGCTGGTGCGCCAGCGCATGGCGCGGCAGTGGCTGGCGTCGGGCCAGATCGTGAAGATGCTGGATGTGGAGTCGGTTTCGCCGCATGGCTACTACATCGTCGAGCGCGAGCAGGCGCCGCTGATGCCCGAAGCGCGCTATTTCATCGACTGGCTGGTCGGGCTGGACTGGTAGCGGCCCAGCCGCTAGGCTGGAAGAGGCACCGGGGGTGCGCGGCTGCCCGCGGGGCATGAACAATCTTGATCGGCCCGCCGTGCCGAATTCATGCGCAGCGGCGCGCGCATGGCCGGTGGCCTGCGCTATAGTCGGCCGTCCCCCTCCCCGGCCGCTGCGCGCAGGTCCTGCGCGGCGCCCGGGCCGTCACAGGAGTTGCCATGAACGCACCGCAAGACGCCCACAACGTGGCTGGTGACAGCGCCGACGCCCGCCGCGCCGCGCTGCTGGCCCGGCTCGGCCAGATCCTGCCGGACACCGCTGTGCTCTGGAAGGCCGAGGACACCGTGCCCTACGAGTGCGACGGCCTGGCCGCCTATCGCCAGGTGCCCGATGCCGTGGTGCTGCCCGATACCGAGGAGCAGGTCTGCGCCGTGCTGCGCCTGTGCCACGAACTGGGTGTGCCGGTGGTGCCGCGCGGCTCGGGCACGAGCCTGTCCGGCGGCGCGATGCCGATCGCGGGCGGCCTGGTGCTGTCGCTGGCGCGCTTCAAGCGCATCCTGTCGGTCGATCCCTATTCGCGCACGGCCGTGGTCCAGCCCGGCGTGCGCAACCTGGCCATTTCCGAAGCCTCCGCCGCCCACGGCCTCTACTACGCCCCCGATCCGTCGTCGCAGATCGCCTGCTCGATCGGCGGCAACGTGGCCGAGAACTCGGGCGGCGTGCACTGCCTGAAGTACGGGCTGACCGTGCACAACGTGCTGCGCGTGCGGGCCGTGACGATGGAGGGCGACGTGGTGGTGTTCGGTTCCGAGGCGCCGGACTCGCCGGGACTCGACCTGCTGGCCACGGTGATCGGCTCCGAAGGCATGCTGGCCGTGGTCACCGAGGTCACCGTCAGGCTGGTGCCCAAGCCACAGCTCGCGCAGGTCATCATGGCCAGCTTCGACGACGTGGAGAAAGGCGGCAATGCCGTGGCCGACGTGATCGCCGCCGGCATCATCCCGGCCGGGCTGGAGATGATGGACCGGCCCGCCACGGCGGCCGTGGAGGAGTTCGTCAAGGCGGGGTACGACCTGGACGCCGCCGCGATCCTGCTGTGCGAATCGGACGGCACCCCCGAGGAAGTGGCCGAGGAGATCGGCCGCATGAGCGAGGTGCTGCGCGCCTCGGGCGCGACGCGCATCACGGTGTCGCAGAGCGAGGCCGAGCGCCTGCGCTTCTGGAGCGGGCGCAAGAACGCCTTCCCCGCCGCCGGCCGGATTTCGCCGGATTACTACTGCATGGACGGCACGATCCCGCGCAAGCACATCGGCACGCTGCTCAAGCGCATCGAGGACATGGAGCGGAAGTACAGCTTGCGGTGCATCAACGTATTCCACGCCGGCGATGGCAACATGCACCCCCTGATCCTGTTCGATGGCGGCGATGTCGACCAGTGGCATCGCGCCGAGCTGTTCGGCGCCGATATCCTGGAGACCTGCGTGGAACTGGGTGGCACCGTGACCGGCGAGCACGGCGTGGGCGTCGAGAAGCTCAATTCGATGTGCGTGCAGTTCTCGGCGGCCGAGCGCGACGCGTTCTTCGGCGTGAAGGCCGCGTTCGACCCCGCGCGGCTGCTGAATCCGGACAAGGCCATTCCCACGCTGGCCCGCTGCGCCGAATACGGCAAGATGCACGTCAGGCGCGGCCTGCTGCCGCATCCGGACCTGCCCCGGTTCTGACCGCCGGGCCCGGTGCGGAAGGCGGCAGGCCGCCTTCTCCGTTACCAGACACGTCCGATATGCCAAACCGCCACAACACCAACGCCCTGACCCGCCAGCGCCTGGGCCAGCCCGAATCCGGCTGGCGCCAGCGCTGGTACACGATCATCTTCGAGGCCGACACCCGGCAGGGCCGGCTGTTCGACGTGATCCTGCTGGTGGCCATCGTGGCTAGCGTGGGCGTGGTGATGCTCGACAGCATCCCGTCGGCGCACGAGCGCCTGGGCACGCTGTTCACGGGGCTCGAATGGATGTTCACGCTGCTGTTCACGGCCGAGTACGTCATGCGGCTGGCCGTGGTGCGGCGGCCGCTGCGCTACGCGTTCAGCTTCTACGGCATCATCGATTTCATCTCGATCATGCCCACCTGGGCGTCGTTCTTCGTGCCCGAGCTGGCCTTCCTGATCGACGTGCGGCTGCTGCGGCTGATGCGGGTCTTCCGGATCCTGAAGCTGACCGTCTATTTCGAGGAAGCCGAGATCCTGGCGCGCGCGCTGTCCAACAGCCGGCGCAAGATCTTCGTGTTCCTGGGCACAGTGTTCATCATCACCGTGATCCTGGGCACCGTGATGTACGTGGTGGAAGGCCCACAGCATGGCTTCACGAGCATTCCGCTGAGCATGTACTGGGCCATCGTCACGCTGACCACCACCGGCTTCGGCGACATCGTGCCCCGCACCCCGGTGGGACAGTTCATCACATCCCTGACCATCCTGCTCGGCTACGGGATCATCGCGTTCCCCACCGGCATCGTGGGCGCCGAGCTGGCCGCCAGCATCATCAAGCGGCCGCTGACCACGCGCAGTTGCGAACACTGCCTGACCGAAGGGCACGAGCCGGACGCCCGGTTCTGCAAGCACTGCGGCACCGTGCTGCCCGACTACCGCTCGGACTCGAAGCTCGAAGGCGCGCTCGACAATGCGCCGCCGCCGGCACCACCAAAGCCGCCGCGCCCGCCGCGCTGACCCCGAAACCATTCCCATAACGACACCGTCCTCATGCCAGCCACCCTCGACGCCGCCCTCGGGACCTTCCGCGATGCGATCCGCCACGCCGCCGACAGCCGCACGCCGCTGTGCCTGCGCGGCGGCGGCAGCAAGGATTTCTATGGCCAGGTGCCCGCCGGCACCGTGCTCGACACGCGCGCCTATCGCGGCATCGTCGACTACGACCCGGCCGAACTCGTGATCACCGCGCGCTGCGGCACGCCGCTGGGCGAGATCGAGGACGCGCTGGCCGAGCGGCGCCAGATGCTGGCTTTCGAGCCGCCCCACTTCGCCGCGCGCGGCCAGGCCAGCGCGGCCACGCTGGGCGGCGCCGTGGCAGCCGGGCTGTCCGGCCCGCGCCGCCAGGCGGTGGGTGCACTGCGCGATTTCGTGCTCGGCGCGCAACTGATGGACGGCCAGGGCGAGATCCTGAACTTCGGCGGGCAGGTCATGAAGAACGTGGCCGGCTACGATGTGTCGCGGCTGCTGGCGGGGTCGCTCGGCACGCTCGGGCTGATTACCGAGGTGTCGCTGAAGGTGCTGCCGGTGCCGTTCGACGATGCCACGCTGCGCTTTACGCTGCCGCAGGCCGAGGCGATCGACCAGCTCAACAAGTGGGGCGGCAAGCCGCTGCCGATTGCCGCGTCGGCCTGGCACGACGGCGTGCTGCATGTGCGGTTGAGCGGCGCCACGGCGGCGGTCTGCGCGGCGCGCGACAGCCTGGGCGGCGAGGTGGTGGACAACAGCCACGCACAGTTGCTGTGGAACGCGCTGCGCGAGCAAACCCACCCGTTCTTCGCGCCGGCCCATGACGCCAATGCCGCGCTGTGGCGCATTGCCGTGCCTACCGTCGTCCCCCCGCTCGACCTGCCCGGCGCGCAACTGGTGGAATGGGGCGGCGGCCAGCGCTGGTGGCTGGCGCCGGACGACAGCGGCGCGGCGGCCGACCACGTGCGCGCCGTGGCCCAGGCGGCCGGCGGCCATGCCACGCTGTTCCGCAACGGCGACAAGTCGGCGGGCGTGTTCACGCCGCTGGCCGCGCCGCTGGCGGCGATCCACCGCCGCCTGAAGGCCACGTTCGACCCGGCCGGCATCTTCAATCCGCAACGCATGTACAACGGGCTCTGAATTCCGGGCCCCCATAACGATCCCCACCATGCAAACCACCCTGGCCGAATTCCTGCGCAACACCCCCGAGGGCGAAGAGGCGAAGTCCATCGTCGGCAAGTGCGTGCACTGCGGCTTCTGCACCGCCACCTGCCCCACGTACCAGTTGCTGGGCGACGAGCTGGACGGCCCGCGTGGCCGCATCTACCTGATGAAGCAGGTGCTCGAAGGCAACCCGGTGACCGAAAGCACGCGGCTGCACCTGGACCGCTGCCTGACCTGCCGCAACTGCGAGTCCACCTGCCCGTCGGGCGTGACGTACGGCCGGCTCGTCGATATCGGCCGGCAGATCGTTGATGAACGGCTCGAAGCCGAGGGCATCCGGCGCCCGCTGGGCCAGCGCGTGGCGCGCTGGGTGCTGCGCGAGGGCCTGACGCGGCCGGCGCTCTTCGGCCCGGCGCTCAAGCTCGGGCAGGTGGTGCGGCCCATGCTGCCGCAGGCGCTGCGCAACAAGGTGCCGGCCAATCCCACCGCGCCGGGCACCTGGCCGCGCACCAGCCACGCACGCAAGATGCTGCTGCTCGATGGCTGCGTGCAACCGGCGATGTCGCCCAACATCAATGCCGCCACGGCGCGCGTGTTCGACCGTCTCGGCGTGGAACTGATCGTCGCCCCCGAGGCCGGCTGCTGCGGCGCGATCCGCTTCCACACGGGCGACCATCCGGGCGGGCTCGACAACATGCGCGCCAACATCGACGCCTGGTGGCCCCATATCGAGGCCGGCGCCGAGGCCATCGTCATGACGGCCTCGGGCTGCGGCGCGATGGTCAAGGACTACGGCCACCTGCTGCGCGACGACCCCCGCTACGCCGAGCGCGCCGCCCGCGTCTCGGCCCTGACGCGCGACCTGTCCGAACTGCTGCCCGAGTTTGGCGATGACCTGCACAAGCTCGCGGGCGCCGTGCCGCGCGACGGCCGCCGCGTGGCCTGGCATCCGCCCTGCACGCTCCAGCACGGCCAGCAGATCCGCGGCAAGGTGGAGGCGCTGCTGACCCGGCTCGGCGTGGACGTGCGGCTCTGCGCCGACAGCCACCTGTGCTGCGGCTCGGCCGGCACCTATTCCGTGCTGCAGCCCGAACTGTCGTACAAGCTGCGCGACGACAAGCTGGCCAAGCTGCAGGCCACATCGCCGGATTCGATCGTTTCCGCGAACATCGGGTGCATCACGCACCTGCAGAGCGGCACGGACACGCCGGTGATGCATTGGGTGGAACTGGTGGACCGGATGATGACGCCGGTGGCAGTGGCGGCCTGACCGGCTTGATCTCTCCGTTCACCACAAGCCGACCCTCACCCCCGGCCCCTCTCCCGCCAAGCGGGAGAGGGGAGCAAACCGACCGCATACCGGAGTACCATGGCGGCAGTTCCGGAACCCCCAAGTTGCCCCCATGCTTCAGACGTTTGCCATTCTGCTGGTCTTCCAGACCGTGGGCGAGGTGATCAGCTACGCGCTGCGCCTGCCCGTTCCCGGTCCCGTGATCGGCATGCTCCTGCTGTTCGGCTGGCTGGTATTCGACAACCGGCTGCTGCCGGTGGTCCAGGGCCCGGCCAACGAACTCCTCAAGCACCTGTCCCTGCTATTCGTGCCCGCCGGCGTCGGCATCATGGTCCATGCCAACCGTATCGGCAGCGAATGGATGCCGATCATCGTCGCGCTGGTTGTCTCCACCTGGGTGGCCATCGCCGTCACCGCGCTGGTCACGCGCGCGCTGATGCGCAAGCCGGCCGCTCCGTCCGAGGGCGAGGTGCAGCCATGATGTCGCCGCGTCTCAATGAAATCTGGGTCTACCTGGCGGCGAGCCCGCTGATCGGGCTGACCGCCACGCTGATCGCCTACGTCTTCGCGTTCCGCATCTACGAGCGCGCGCGGTTCTCGCCGCTGGCCAATCCGGTCATGATCTCGGTTGCCCTGCTGGTCACGGTGCTGACCGTGACCGGTACCCCGTACAAGACCTACTTCGACGGCGCGCAGTTCGTCCACTTCCTGCTCGGCCCGGCCACGGTGGCGCTGGCCGTGCCGCTCTACACCCAGTTGCCGAAGCTGCGCAGCAACGTGCTGCCGCTGCTGATCGGGCTGGTGGCGGGCTCGGCGGCGGCCGTGGTGTCGGCGGTGGGCGTGGCCTACGCGCTGGGCGCCTCGCCCGAGGTGGTGCGCTCGCTGGCGCCGAAGTCGGTCACGATCCCGATCGCCATGGGCGTCTCGGAGAAGATCGGCGGCCTGCCGTCGCTGACCGCCGTGCTGGTGATGGGCACCGGCATCATCGGCGCGATCAGTGCCACGGGGCTGCTGAACCTGCTGCGCGTGCGGGACTACACGGTGCGCGGCTTCGCCACGGGCGTGGCCGCGCATGGCATCGGCACGGCCCGCGCCTTCCAGGTCAGCCAGGAAGCCGGCGCGTTTGCCGCGCTCGGCATGGGTCTCAATGGCGTGCTCACCGCCATCCTGGTGCCAGTGCTGGCCACCTTCATGCCGCGCTGACCGGTGCCGCTCAGGCGGCGCCGGGGTCGGCCAGCAGCGCCTCGATGTCGGCCCGGATCTCGTCGGGCTTGGTGGTCGGCGCGTAGCGCTTGAAGATCGTGCCATCGCGGCGCAGCAGGAACTTGGTGAAATTCCACTTGATCGCCTGCGTGCCGAGCAGCCCCGGCTTCTCGGCCGTGAGCCACTTGTAGAGCGGATGGGCGTCGGCGCCGTTCACGTCGATCTTGCCGAACATCGGAAAGGTGACTTGGAAGCGCGACTCGCAGAAGGCGCCGATCTGCTCGGCGTCGCCCGGCTCCTGCTTGCCGAACTGGTTGCACGGGAAGCCCAGCACGTCGAAGCCGCGCGTCTGGTAGCTGTCCTGCAGCGTCTGCAGCCCGGCGTACTGCGGCGTGAAGCCGCACTCGCTGGCCGTATTGACGATCAGCAGTACCTTGCCGCGGAATGCTTCGAGCGAAACCGGCTTGCCGGCCAGCGAGCTGGCCTCGAAATCGTAGACGTTGGGCATCGGGGGCTCCTTGGAAATGAAAAGCGGGACAGGCGGCAAGCATACTCCGCCTGTCCCGCCGTCGCCGGGCAATCAGACAACCCTCAGATGACGCCCAGGTGCTCGGTGCCGGCGCCGAGGTCCGAATCCCGGTGGCGCGCGCTGTGCAGCTTGATCATCAGCCGCAGGTCGTTCAGCGAATCGGCGTTCTTGAGCGCGTCCTCGTACGTGATCTTCTCTTCCTCGTATAGTTCGAACAGCGCCTGGTCGAACGAGATCATGCCCTGCTCGCGCGATTTCTTGATGACTTCCTTGAGCTCGTGGATCTCGCCCTTGAAGATCAGGTCGGCCACCAGCGGCGTGCCGATCATGATCTCCACGGCCGGCACGCGGCCCTTGCGGCCGGCGCGTGGCAGCAGCCGCTGCGAGATCATCGCCTTGAGGTTCAGCGACAGATCGATCAGAAGCTGCTGGCGCTTTTCCTCGGGGAAGAAGTTCACGATCCGGTCGATGGCCTGATTGGCGTTGTTCGCGTGCAGCGTGGCCAGGCACAGGTGGCCCGTCTCGGCGTACTGCATCGCGTACTCCATCGTCTCGCGGTCACGGATTTCGCCGATCAGGATCACGTCGGGCGCCTGGCGCAGCGTGTTCTTGAGCGCCACGTGCCAGGAATCGGTGTCGATGCCCACCTCGCGCTGCGTGACCACGCAGTTCTGGTGCGCGTGCACGTACTCGATCGGGTCCTCGATCGTGATGATGTGGCCGTACGAGTGCGCGTTGCGGTGGTCGAGCATCGCCGCCAGCGACGTGGACTTGCCCGAGCCCGTGGCGCCGGTCACGATCACCAGCCCGCGCTTGGACATCACGATCTCGTGCAGCGATTTCGGCAGGTCCAGGTCCTCGACCGACGGGATGCGCGTGTTGATCGTCCGCACCACCATGCCGGCCCGGCCCTGCTGGATGAACGCCGACACCCGGAAGCGCCCGGCGTTGGGCGCGGTAATGGCGAAGTTGCACTCGCGCGTGTCGTCGAACTCACTGACCTGGCGCTCGTTCATGATCGAGCGCACCAGGCCCAGCGCCTGCGTGGGGTTCAGCGGCTGCTGCGAGACCGGCGTGATCTTGCCGTCCACCTTGATGGCCGGCGGAAACTCGGACGTGATGAACAGGTCCGAGCCCCGGTTGTTGACCATCAGTTCGAGCAGGTCGTTGATGTACTTTGATGCAGATTCACGGTCGAGCATGGCGTCCTCCTCAACCCATGAACGCGTCGGGATTCTTGGCGATGGCCCGGGCGTCGTTGTAGTTGATCGTGCCGCGCTTGATCAGGTCGCTCAGGCACTGGTCCAGCGTCTGCATGCCCATGCCGCTCGACGTCTGCATCATCGAGTACATCTGCGCGATCTTGTTCTCGCGGATCAGGTGGCGGATGGCCGGCGTGGCGATCATGATCTCGTGGGCCGCCGTGCGGCCGTTGCCGTCGCGCGTCTTGAGCAGCGTCTGCGAGATCACCGCTTCCAGCGATTCCGACAGCATGGTCCGCACCATGTCCTTCTCCTCGGGCGGGAACACGTCCACCACCCGGTCGATGGTCTTGGCGGCGGAACTGGTGTGCAGCGTGGCAAAGACCAGGTGGCCGGTTTCGGCGGCGGTCAGCGCCAGCCGGATCGTCTCCAGGTCGCGCAGTTCGCCCACCAGGATCACGTCCGGGTCCTCGCGCAGCGCCGAGCGCAGCGCGTTGGCGAACGAGTGCGTGTGCGGTCCCAGTTCGCGCTGGTTGATCAGGCTCTTCTTCGATTCGTGCACGAACTCGATCGGGTCCTCCACCGTGAGGATGTGGCCCATGTCGTTGTCGTTGCGGTGGTCCACCATGGCCGCCAGCGTGGTGGACTTGCCCGAGCCGGTCGGCCCGGTCACGAGCACCAGCCCGCGCGGCTTCATGCAGAGGTCCGCGAACACGGCGGGCGCGCGCAGGTCGTCCAGCGTCAGCACCTTCGACGGAATCGTCCGGAACACGGCGGCGGCGCCGCGCTGCGTGGTGTAGGTATTGACCCGGAAACGGGACAGGCCCGAGATCTCGAACGAAAAGTCGATTTCCAGGCGTTCCTCGTACGTCTTGCGCTGCACGTCGCTCATGATGTCGTACACCATGGCGTGCACGTCCTTGTGCCCCATGGCGGCGACGTTGATGCGGCGCATGTCCCCGTGAATACGCACCATCGGCGGCATGTCAGCCGAGAGGTGAAGATCGGAAGCCTTGTTCTTGACCGCGAAGGCCAGAAGCTGTGCGATGTCCATCTATAATGACCCCACCCTGAAAACCCGCTTATTGTTTTACTTCTGATATATATGTTCGCCGGATTATGTCTGTAATCGCCGCCAACTTGCAAGCCGTGGAAAGTGACATCGCGGCGGCTGCACAACAGGCGGGAAGGACCGCTTCCGACGTGGCCCTGCTGGCCGTTTCCAAGACCGTTCCGCCGGCCACGATCCGGGAGGCATACGCCGCCGGGCAGCGTGCTTTCGGCGAAAACTATGTCCAGGAAGGCGTGGAGAAGATCGCGGCGCTGGCCGACCTGCGCGGCGATATCGGCTGGCATTTCATCGGCCCGCTGCAGAGCAACAAGACGCGCGTGGTAGCCGAGCAGTTCGACTGGGTGCACGCCATCGACCGGCTGAAGATTGCCGAGCGGCTCTCCGCGCAGCGCCCGGCCGGGCTGGCGCCGCTGCAGGTCTGCATCCAGGTCAATATCAGCGACGAAGCGAGCAAGAGCGGCGTGGCGCCGGCCGAGGTGCCCGCGCTGGCGCAGGCCATCGCAGTTCTGCCAAATCTGCGGCTGCGCGGGCTGATGGCCATTCCGGCCCCGGCCGACGATCCCGACGCCCAGCGCCGGCCGTTCGCGGCGCTGCGGTCGTTGCTTGATCAACTGCGCCAATCCGGGCTAAACGTGGACACGCTCTCGATGGGCATGTCCGCCGACATGGACGCCGCCATTGCCGAAGGCGCCACGCTGGTGCGCATCGGTACGGCAATCTTCGGCGCCCGGGGCTGAAACGCCCCGCCCGCAACCCATCAACGCCAGACGCCGCACGCCGTGGCGGCGCCCTGGCAGACCAGGAACTTCGATGCTTGATTCCCTCACCTTTGGCTTCCTTGGCGGCGGCAACATGGCCGCGGCACTGATCGGTGGCCTGGTGGCCCGCGGCGTGCCTGCCGGTTCGATCCGTGTGGTCGATCCCTCCGAGGCTGCCCGCCAGCGCCTGGCGCAGGCACCGGGCGTCCACGCGCTGGCGGCTCCCGACGCCGCGTTCGGCGCCAGCGACGTGATCGTGCTGGCCGTCAAGCCGCAGCAGTTCCGCGACGCCATCGCTGCGCTGAAACCGCTGCTGGGCGACAACCTGATCATCAGCGTGGCCGCCGGCATCCGCCTGGCGGACATGGCGCGCTGGCTGGGCCGTACCCGTCTGGTGCGTGCCATGCCGAATACCCCGGCGCTGGCCGGCATGGGCATGACCGGCCTGGCCGCCGCGCCGGGCCTGTCCGAGGCCGATCGCGCCGTGGCCACCGCCGTGGCCGAAGCCGTGGGCCAGTGCGTCTGGGTGGACGACGACAACCAGATCGACGCCGTCACGGCCATCTCGGGCAGCGGCCCGGCCTACGTGTTCTATTTCGTGGAAGCGATGGAGCGCGCGGCGGCAGAAATGGGGCTGTCGGCGGAGCAAGGCCGCAAGCTGGCCGTGGAAACGTTCCGGGGCGCCGCCGCGCTGGCCGCCGGGTCGCCCGAGCCCGTGTCGCTGCTGCGCGAGCGCGTGACGTCGAAAGGCGGCACCACCTACGCGGCGTTGACCGCGATGGATGCAGCGGGAATGAAGGATTCGTTCGTGAAGGCCATGCACTCTGCCGCTGAGCGCGGCAGGGAGATGGGGGCGGAGTTCGGGAAGGATTGAAGTCTTACTGCCCTCTCCCCCCGAGGGAGACGGGCGAAAACCAGGCGCGAAGAGCTACTTGATCCAATACGCCCCAAACGTCCCCGCAAACACACACGCCCCCAGCCAGTTGTTATGCCGGAACGCGGCGAAGCACTTCATGCGGTCGCGCTCGCGGATCAGCGTGTAGTGGTAGCCGGCCAGCACGGCCGCCGCCGCCAGCCCGGCGTAGTACGGCCAGCCCAGTTCCAGCAGCGCGCCGGCCCAGGCCATCAGCCCCAGGAACGCCGCGTAGCAGACCATGATCGCCGCCACGTCGAAGCGGCCAAACGTGATCGCCGAGGTTTTCATGCCGAGCAGCAGGTCGTCGTCGCGGTCCACCATCGCGTAGGCGGTGTCGTAGGCCACGGCCCAGAACACGTTGGCGGCCAGCATCAGCCAGGCCACGAACGGCACCTGGCCCTGGGTGGCCGCGAACGCCATCGGGATGCCAAAGCCGAAGGCGATTCCCAGATACGCCTGCGGAATGGCGAAAAATCGCTTGAAGAACGGATACGTGCCGGCCAGCACCGCCGCCACCACGGCCAGCCCCTTGGTCAGCCCGTTCAGCGGCAGGATCAACGCGAACGACACCAGCGCCAGCACGGCTGCCACGGCCAGCGCTTCCCAACTGGCAATCAGCCCGGCCGTCAGCGGCCGTTCCTTCGTGCGTTTCACATGCCGGTCGAAGTCGCGGTCGGCCCAGTCGTTCATGGCGCAGCCGGCCGAGCGCATCAGGAAGGTACCGAAGAAGAAGATCCAGAACAGTTGCCAGGACGGCGGCCCGCCAGCGGCCATCCACAGCGCCCACAGCGTGGGCCACAGCAGCAGCAGCGTGCCGATCGGCTTGTCGATGCGCACCAGCCGCGCGTACAGCGCAAGGCGGCTCGGGGAATGGGGGGCGGCGGAGGGTTGTGGCATGGCGGACTTCTCGGAACCTCGGGGCAATACCTGGAAAGCAAAAACGCGCCACGGCGCAATTGCCGTGGCGCGTCGTACCGGTTCAACCGGTCACTGGGCCGATGACGCTCAGGCCAGCAGCGAGCGCAGCATCCACGCGGTCTTCTCGTGCGTCTGCATGCGCTGGGTCAGCAGGTCGGCTGACGGCTCGTCGCCCGCGGCGTCGATGGCCGGGAACAGCGAACGGGCGGTGCGCACCACGGCTTCCTGGCCTTCCACGAGCTTGCGGATCATGTCCGTGGCTTCGGGCACGCCCTCTTCCTCGGCGATCGACGACAGCTTGGCGAATTCACGATAGGTGCCCGGTGCCGGGTAGCCCAGCGCGCGGATCCGCTCGGCGATCGAGTCCACGGCCAGCGCCAGCTCCGTGTACTGCGTCTCGAACATCGTATGCAGCGTGTTGAACATCGGACCCGTCACGTTCCAGTGGAAGTTGTGGGTCTTGAGATAGAGGGTGTAGGTGTCGGCCAGCAGCTTGCTGAGGCCCTCCGCGATCTTCTTGCGGTCCTTGTCCGAAATACCGATGTTCACACTCATCTCATTCTTCTTTGCCATGGTGATTCAGCTCCATTCTGGTCAAGCCACGAGGATCGGCGTTCGCTTAAAAATGCGAACGAGACAGCGGTCATTATCGCATCAGGATCATGTCGCGAGGAAGGACAGACCCCGTGCCGCGTCCAGGAACATCACCGTTGCCCCGAGTGCAACGATGGCCATGCCCACTTCCTTGCGTACCACCTTGCGGCGCAGCCGGGCGGCGTCGCGCGCCTGCGCATCGCCGTGTTCGGCTGCCTGGGTCCGCAGTTGGCGGAACTCGGAAAAGAAGTATTCGACCATTGCCATGATGTCCTCCACTGTTGTTGCCGGGGTCCGGCCCGCCGCCCGGCAAGCTGCAGGACCCGATGGAAGACAGTCTAGTCACAGGCTATGAATGTGACCATTTGATAATTTCAAACTATCGAATAGGCGACAGCTATACCTCGTAACTTCTCCAGAAATCGAATGAAAAACGGCAGGAGAACCCTGCCGCCGGAAAACTTGCGAATGACGCGGGAAGGATGCCCGGATCAGGCCGCCACGGCCTCGACCGCCGGCGAATCGGAAATCCGCCGCACGCCCGGCAGGTCGCAGGCCGCCACGGCGCGCGCCAGCGCTTCCATGGCCGGCAGGCGGGTGAAGCTCTTGCGCCAGGCCAGCACCACACGGCGGTCCGGCACGGGGTCGGCGAACGGCACGTAGGCCAGCATGTCGTTGCGGGGCTTCAGGTCCGGCACCGAGGTGCGCGGCAGCACCGTGATTCCGACACCGCTGGCCACCATATGGCGGATGGTCTCCAGCGACGAACCTTCGAAGGTCTTCTGGATGCCATCGGCCGCCTGCGAGAAGCGCGACAGCTCCGGGCATACGCCCAGCACATGGTCGCGGAAGCAGTGTCCGCTGCCGAGCAACAGCATGGTCTGCTGCTTCAGTTCGTCCGGGTCCACCTTGGCCTGCTCGGCCAGCTGGTGTCCGCGCGGCACGGCCACGACGAACGGCTCGTCGTAGAGCGGGCGCACGGTCAGGCCGGAGTCCGGAAACGGCTCGGCCATGATCGCGCAGTCGATCTCGCCCTGCTTGAGCAGTTCGATCAGCTTGTTCGTGTAGTTCTCCTGCAGCATCAGCGGCATCTGCGGCACGGTGTCGATCATCTGCTTGACCAGCGCCGGCAGCAGGTACGGCCCGATCGTGTAGATCACGCCCACGCGCAACGGGCCGGCCAGCGGGTCCTTGCCCTGCTTGGCGATTTCGCGGATCGCCATGGTCTGCTCCAGCACGCGCTGGGCCTGCGCCACGATCTGCTCGCCGATCGCCGTCACCGACACTTCCGACGTGCCGCGCTCGAAGATCTGCACGGTCAGCTCGTCTTCCAGCTTCTTGATGGCCACCGACAGCGTGGGCTGCGAAACAAAGCATGCCTCGGCCGCCCGGCCAAAATGGCGCTCGCGCGCAACGGCGACGATGTACTTGAGTTCGGTGAGCGTCATGATCAATCAATTCCGATTAAGCAATAGATTTTAGCTTCGATTGCGCCGTCTGTCAGATCGCCGAACTAATGTCAGGCATGCATCACTACACTGACGAATCAGATTTGTCTTACTGTCAGCCGCGGATCACGCTTTCAGGAAATGTTCGCGCCCGCCCAGCCATCGCGTCAAATGTGACTCAACCGCCTCTGGAAAGCGCGCCAACATCAGTTCCGCCGCTTCCTGGGCATATTCCACCAGCCAGGCGTCGGTTTCGAGATCGGCGAACCGCAGCATAGCCTCGCCCGACTGCCGCGCCCCCAGGAACTCGCCGGGACCACGGATCTGCAGGTCGCGCCGGGCAATCTCGAAGCCATCGGTCGTTTCGCGCATCGTGGCCAGCCGCTCGCGCGCCGTGGGCGACAGCGGCGCCTGGTACATCAGCAGGCAGACCGATTCGGCACTGCCCCGCCCCACGCGGCCGCGCAGCTGGTGCAGTTGCGCCAGCCCGAAGCGCTCGGCATGCTCGATGACCATCAGCGAGGCGTTCGGCACGTCCACGCCCACCTCGATCACGGTCGTGGCCACCAGCACCTGCAGGCGGTTGGCGCTGAAATCGTCCATCACGGCCGCCTTCTCGGCCGGTGGCAGCCGCCCGTGGACCAGCCCGACGCGCAGGTCCGGCAGCGCCGCCACCAGCGTCTCGCAGGTCTCCACGGCGGTCTGGAGCTGCAGCGCCTCGCTTTCCTCGATCAGCGGGCAGACCCAGTAGACCTGCCGGCCCTCGGCAGCGGCATGGTGCACGCGCTCGATGACTTCATCACGACGGGCATCGTTGACGAGCCGGGTGACGATGGGCGTGCGGCCCGGCGGCAGTTCGTCGATCACGGACACATCGAGGTCCGCGTAGTAGGTCATGGCCAGCGTGCGCGGGATGGGCGTGGCCGACATCATCAGCTGGTGCGGCACCTTGTCCGGCGCGGCGGACGGCTCGCCCTCCCCGGCCTTGCCGCGCAGCGCAAGCCGCTGCGCCACGCCGAAGCGGTGCTGTTCATCGACCACCGCCAGCCCCAGGTTGGCAAAGCGCACGCCATCCTGGATCAGCGCGTGGGTGCCGATCACGAGCTTCGCCTCGCCCGATTCGGCACGCGCCACGGCCTCGCGCTTGGCCTTGGTCTTGAGGCTGCCGGCCAGCCAGGCCACCGGCACGCCAAGCGGCTCCAGCCACGCCGAGAGCTTGCGGTAGTGCTGTTCGGCCAGGATTTCGGTGGGCGCCATCAGCGCGGCCTGGTAGCCGGCGTCGATCGCCTGGCATGCGGCCAGTGCGGCGACGATGGTCTTGCCGCTGCCCACATCGCCCTGCAGCAGCCGGTGCATCGGGTGCGGGCGTGTCATGTCGGCGGCGATTTCCTCGACCACGCGCTGCTGCGCGCCCGTCAGCCGGAACGGCAGCGCGGCCAGGAAGCGGGTCAGCAGGCCGTCGTCGCGGCGTGGCATCGAGGGCGCGTTCTTCTCGCGCCGGGCCGCCTGCGAGCGGCGCAGCGAAATCTGCTGGGCAAGCAGTTCGTCGAACTTGATCCGGACCCAGGCCGGATGCGAGCGGTCAGCCAGCGCGGCCTCGCTCTCCTGCGGCGGCGGGTTGTGCAGCAGCCGCAGGGAGTCGATCAGCGGTGGCAGCTTCAGTTGCGCGAGCGGCCCGCGCAGCACGGGCTGCGGCAGCGTCTCGGGCATCGGCGTGCGCGACAGCGCCCCGCCAATCGCGCGGCGCAGATAGGCCTGCGAGATCCCGGCCGTAGCCGGATAGACCGGCGTCAGGCGGTCCGGCAGCGCCTCGTCGGCCACCACGGGGCGCACGGTCGGGTGGACCATTTCGGCGCCGAAGAAGCCACCGCGGATCTCGCCACGCACGCGCAGCCGCGTGCCTTCGGCCATCTGCCTGGTCTGGCTGCCATAGAAATTGAGGAACCGCAGCGTCAGTTCGCCGGTCTCGTCGGCAATCTTCACCACGAGCTGCCGGCGCGGACGGAACGTGACCTCGTTCGAGATCACGTCGCCCTCCACCTGCGCGGCCAGCCCCAGGCCGGCGCGGCGGATTGCCTCGCCGATGGGTTCGAGCGTGGTTTCGTCCTCGTAGCGCAGCGGCAGGTGCAGCACAAGGTCCACCGGCCGGCGCAGCCCGAGCCTGGCCAGCCGCGCGGCGGCCGTGGACGGCTTGGCGGTCTTCGCGGCCGGCGCCGGCTTGCCGCTGGCGCGGGCCGGGCTGGCGGGTTCGTCGATCGGATCGGTGGCGGTGCCTGGCATCAGCGCTGGAATATGGGAAATACAGCCGGGGCGGGGGCGACGCTGGCCGCCCAAGCCTTACAATGTCGGATTCGCCGATTGTACCCATGCCATGCCGATGCCTGCGGCAGCACTCCGCAACGAGTGCCGCCCGCGTACCGTTTTGCCTGGCCGCTTTGCCGTAGAACCCATGCTGACCCTGTCCGACTTCGATTTCCCACTGCCGCCCGAGCTGATCGCGCAGTCCGCCCTGCCCGACCGCAGCGCCAGCCGCCTGCTGGTGGTGGAGCGGACCGCCCCCGACGACACCGCCGACGCGGTGCGGCTGGTGGACCGGGCGTTCAGCGACATCCTGGCCTACCTGCGCCCCGACGACCTGCTGGTGTTCAACGACACGCGCGTGATCAAGGCGCGCTTTTTCGGCCAGAAGCCGAGCGGCGGCCGCGTGGAGGCGCTGGTCGAGCGCGTGCTCGACAGCCATACCGTGCTGGCCCAGGTGCGCGCCTCGAAGACCCCGGCCGAAGGCAGCGCGCTGGTGCTGGCCGACGGCGCCTTCTCGGTGACCGTGGGGCCGCGCGTCGACCAGTTCTTCACGCTGCGCTTTCCGGAGCCGGCGCTCGACCTGATCGAGCGCTACGGCCGCCTGCCGCTGCCGCCCTACATCACGCACGACCCCGACGCCTACGACGAGACGCGCTACCAGACCGTCTACGCGCGTAACCCGGGCGCCGTGGCCGCACCGACCGCCGGCCTGCACTTCGACGATGCGCTGTTCGCCAGGCTCGATGCGGCCGGCGTGCGCCGCGCGTTCCTGACGCTGCACGTGGGCGCGGGCACGTTCCAGCCGGTGCGCACCGAGAACCTGGCCGAGCACAAGATGCATTCGGAATGGTTCGAGATCACCCCCGGCCTCGCCGCGGCCGTGCAGGAGACCCGCGCGCGCGGCGGCCGCGTGATCGCCGTGGGCACCACGTCGCTGCGGGCGCTCGAATCGGCCGGCGCCGAGGACGGCACGCTGGCCACGGGCAGCCGCGACACCGATATCTTCATCACGCCCGGCTACCGTTTCCGCGTGGTGGACGCGCTCATCACCAACTTCCACCTGCCCAAGTCCACGCTGCTGATGCTGGTGTCGGCGCTGGCCGGCGTGGAAGCGATCCGCGCCGCCTACCGCCACGCCGTGGCTGCCCGCTACCGCTTCTTCAGCTATGGCGACGCCATGCTGCTCACCGTGCGCGACCGCCAGGGCGCCCGCTGAAACCCAGGACCACTGAACATGCTCGATTTCGAACTGCTGACCACCGATGGCAACGCCCGCCGCGGCCGCGTCACCCTGAACCACGGCGTCGTGGAAACGCCAATTTTCATGCCCGTGGGCACCTATGGCTCGGTCAAGGCGATGTCGCCGCTCGAACTCAACGAGATCGGCGCCCAGATCATCCTCGGCAACACGTTCCACCTGTGGCTGCGGCCGGGGCTGGACGTGGTGGACACCCACCAGGGCCTGCACAAGTTCATCGGCTGGGACAAGCCGATCCTGACCGATTCGGGCGGCTTCCAGGTGTTTTCGCTCGGAGAACTGCGCAAGATCACCGAGGAAGGCGTCACGTTCGCGTCGCCGGTCAATGGCGACAAGCTGTTCCTGTCGCCCGAGATCTCGATGCAGATCCAGCGCACGCTGAACTCGGACATCGTCATGCAGTTCGACGAATGCACCCCGTACGAGATCGACGGCCGCCCCGCCACGCACGACGAGGCGGCGAAATCGATGCGCATGAGCCTGCGCTGGGCCAAGCGCTCGCGCGACGAGTTCGAGACGCTCGCCAATCCCAACGCGCTGTTCGGCATCGTCCAGGGCGGCATGTTCGAGGATCTGCGCGACGAGTCGCTGGCCGGGCTGTCGGAACTCGACTTCCACGGCTACGCAATCGGCGGGCTGTCGGTGGGCGAGCCCAAGGAAGACATGATGCGGGTGCTGGAGCACGTGGGCCCGCGCCTGCCGGCCAACAAGCCGCACTACCTGATGGGCGTGGGCACGCCCGAAGACCTGGTGGCCGGCGTGGCGCATGGCGTGGACATGTTCGACTGCGTGATGCCCACGCGCAACGCCCGCAACGGCTGGCTGTTCACGCGATTCGGCGACGTCAAGATCCGCAATGCGGCGCACCGCAATGATCCGCGACCGCTCGACGAGCAGTGCGGCTGCTACACCTGCCGCAATTTCTCGCGCGCCTACCTGCACCACCTGCACCGCGTGGGCGAGATCCTGGGCGCGCGGCTGAACACGATCCACAACCTCTATTACTACCTGGAACTGATGCGCGAAATGCGCACCGCCATCGAGGAGCACCGCTTCGAGGCGTTCCGCCGGCAGTTCGCCGAGCACCGCGCGCGCGGCACCCGGTAGCGCCAATGTATTGAAAATAAGACAGGCAACGCCGATAGACCGAACTTTTCGGCGCCGGCCGGTCGAATAGCTGCCCGCCCGGGCTTGCCGTGGGCGCGGTGTCTGCGCAGTCCGCATAGGTCTTGCAAGGCACCCCGAACAAACCCGGAATTCGCCCTAGAATGCCAGGACGGGACATTAACGGGTGATAGAATGCCCGATTCACTGAACGACCTTTGTGACGGAGAAGTAACGTGCTGATTTCGAACGCTTTTGCCCAGACCGCCAGTGCTGGCGGCGCGGCTGGTGGCCTGATGAGTTTCCTGCCGATCATCCTGATGTTCGCAGTGCTGTGGTTCATCATGATCCGCCCGCAGATGAAGCGGCAAAAGGAAGCCAAGGCCATGATGGAAGCACTGGCGAAGAACGACGAAGTCGTGACCGCCGGCGGCATCCTGGGCCGTGTGACGAAGGTCAATGAAAACTACGTGACGCTGGAAGTGGCCGAGGGCACGGAAATCACCGTGCAGAAGAACGCCGTGACCACCGTCCTGCCCAAGGGCTCGCTGAAGTCGCTCTGATCCGGACTGCCTCACTCGCCTGATCCCGGCACGGTCCACGCGCGGCTTACCCCGCCAGTGACCGTCCCCTGCGCAGCCGCCTGAACCAGCCCTGCGGGTCCGTCCGGACCCGCCCGGAGCTGCCAGGCGGCTGTTTGCCAACCGGTCCGGCCGATCCGGCGCGCACTGCGCGCGACAATCGGCCACGCCAACCGCAACGACTGGCCAAAGATGAATCGTTACCCGCTTTGGAAGTACATCGTGATCCTGGTGGCCCTGGCCATCGGGATCATCTATACCTTGCCGAACTTCTTCGGCGAGGCGCCCGCCGTCCAGATCTCGTCGGCCAAGGCCACGGTCAAGGTCGACCTGGCCATGCAGCGGCAGGTCGAGGAAGTGCTGGCGCAGCATCAGCTGCAGCCGGACGGCGTGTTCTTCGACCTGGCCGGCCAATCCGGCTCGATCAAGGCCCGCTTCCGCACCACCGACGAGCAGCTCAAGGCCAAGGACGTACTGGCCCGCGCGCTCAACCCCGATGCCAACGATCCCACCTACGTGGTGGCGCTGAACCTGCTGTCGGGCTCGCCGCAATGGCTGACCTCGCTGCATGCGCTGCCGATGTACCTGGGCCTGGACCTGCGCGGCGGCGTGCACTTCCTGCTCCAGGTGGACATGAAGGGCGCCGTCGACAAGAAGCTCGACAGCCTCTCGGGCGATGCACGCACGCTGCTGCGTGACAAGGGCATCCGCCACGGCGGCATCGACCGCGACGGCGACCGCCTGACCGTACGCTTCAGCAACGCCGACGAGGCCAACCGCGCACGCGGCATCCTGGCCGACAACCTGCGCGAGCTGGCTTTCACGATGGACGGCAACAACATCGTCGGCGTGTTCACCGACGCCGCCCGCAAGGCCGTGCAGGACGCCGCCGTCAAGCAGAACATCACCACGCTGCACAACCGCGTGAACGAGCTCGGCGTGGCCGAGCCCGTGATCCAGCAGCAGGGCGCCGACCGTATCGTGGTGCAGCTGCCGGGCGTGCAGGACACCGCCAAGGCCAAGGACATCATCGGCCGCACCGCCACGCTGGAAGCCCGCCTGGCCGACCCCGACGCCCCGCGCAACCCGCGTCCGGGCGATCCGGTGCCGTTCGGCGACGAACTCTTCACGCAGGGCAACGGCGCCCCGGTGATCCTGCGCAAGCAGGTGATCTTCACGGGCGACCGCATCGAGAGCGCCTCGGCCGGCTTCGACCAGAACCAGCGTCCGTCGGTCAACATCAAGCTCGACGCCCAGGGCGGCCGCACGCTGCGCGACGTGTCGCGCGAGAACATCGGCAAGCCGATGGGCATCGTGCTGTTCGAAAAGGGCAAGGGCGAAGTGCTGACCGTGGCGACGATCCAGTCTGAACTGGGTTCGAGCTTCCAGATCACCGGTTCGTACTCGACCGAAGCCGCCAATGACCTGGCGCTGCTGCTGCGCGCCGGCTCGCTGGCCGCGCCGATGGAAATCATCGAGGAACGCACCATCGGCCCGTCGCTGGGCGCGGACAACATCCAGAAGGGCTTCGACTCCGTGGCGTACGGCTTTGCCGCCATGGGCGTCTTCATGATCTTCTACTACATGCTGTTCGGCGTGTTCTCGGTGGTGGCGCTCGGGGTGAACCTGCTGCTGCTGGTGGCGTTGCTGTCGATGCTGCAGGCCACCCTGACGCTGCCGGGCATCGCGGCCATCGCGCTGGTGCTGGGCATGGCCATCGACGCCAACGTGCTGATCAACGAGCGGATCCGGGAAGAACTGCGCGCCGGCGCGTCGCCGCAGATGGCCATCGCCATCGGCTTCGACCGTGCCTGGGCCACCATCCTGGACTCGAACGTGACCACGCTGATCGCGGGCCTGGCGCTGCTGGCCTTCGGCTCCGGCCCGGTGCGCGGCTTTGCCGTGGTGCACTGCCTGGGCATCCTGACCTCGATGTTCTCGGCGGTGTTCTTCAACCGCGGCATCGTCAACCTCTGGTACGGCCGCAAGAAGAAGCTGCAGAGCCTGGCCATCGGCCAGGTCTGGAAGCCGGGCCCCGATACCCCGGTCACCAAGTAAGCCAGGACAGGAACTACACATCATGGAATTCTTCCGCATCAAGCGCGACATTCCGTTCATGAAGCACGCGTTGATCTTCAACGTGATTTCCTTCCTGACGTTTGCCGCCGCTGTCTTCTTCCTCTGGCAAAAGGGCCTGCACCTGTCGATCGAGTTCACCGGCGGCACGGTGATGGAGGTCAACTACCAGCAGACCGCCGATCTTGAAAAGATCCGCGGCCAGGTCGGCAAGCTCGGCTACAGCGACGTGCAGGTGCAGAACTTCGGCACCTCGCGCGACGTGATGATCCGCCTGCCGCTGCAGAAGGGTCCGGACGGCAAGCCCGTGACCTCGGCGCAGCAGAGCGAGCAGGTCATGGGCGCGCTGACCGCCAGTGCTCCCGACGTCAAGCTCCAGCGCGTGGAGTTCGTGGGCCCGCAGGTGGGCAAGGAACTGGCCACCGACGGCCTGCTGGCGCTGCTGTGCGTGGTGGCCGGCATCGTGATCTACCTGTCGTTCCGGTTCGAATGGAAGTTCGCCGTGGCGGGCATCATCGCCAACCTGCACGACGTGGTGATCATCCTGGGCTTCTTCGCCTACTTCCAGTGGGAATTCTCGCTGTCGGTGCTGGCGGCAATCCTGGCGGTGCTCGGCTACTCGGTCAACGAATCGGTCGTGATCTTCGACCGGATCCGGGAAGCCTTCCGCAAGTACCGCAAGATGACCACGCACGAAGTCATCGACCACGCGATCACCAGCACCATGTCGCGGACGATCATCACCCACGGCTCCACCGAAATGATGGTGCTGTCGATGTTCTTCTTCGGCGGTCCCACGCTGCACTACTTCGCCCTGGCGCTGACGGTCGGTATCCTGTTCGGTATCTACTCGTCGGTCTTCGTGGCGGCGGCACTGGCCATGTGGTTCGGCGTCAAGCGCGAGGATCTCGTGAAGGCCGACAAGAAGGGCGGCGACTCCACCGACCGCAACGACCCGAACTTCGGCGCGCAAGCCTGACGGACGGTTCGCTGTCACAAAGAAAAAACCCCGCTGTATGCGGGGTTTTTTCATGGGCGGCCGCCACGGCAGCGGCAAGCGCTCAGGCTTCGGTCAGCTCCTCGATCCAGACCGCCAGCCGGTCCGCCGAGAACGACTCGGCACGGGTGCCGGTGCGGGCCGAGATCGCGTCGCCCTCGCGCACCAGTTGCAGCGCGCCGCCGGCTTCCTCCAGCCACAGCAGCGTGGCCAGCCAGCCCACGTGCTCCGCCGAAACCGCCTCGTCAACAGGCTTGGCCACGAACTCGTTGAGCGTGGCCGGCGAGGTCCAGGTGATGACATCGCCGTCGCGGCGTACCGACGCGCCCAGCGCCTCGGCCAGCACCGCCGCCACGTCGCCCGCGCCGCGGCCCGCCGCGCGCAGCGCGGCCAGCTTCGTCCCCACCGCATGGCCGAACGTCCCGCTGCGCTGACTCTCGGCGCCGACGACATCGGCGTAGTCCACACGCTGCCAGTCCGGCTCGGGATTCTGGGCGCCCACCAGCGACGTGCCCGCCAGATAGGTCTCCACGGGCTGGAAGCGGCCCGGTCCGATCAGGCTCGCACACAGCGCGTGCACCATGCCCACGCGCGTGGCCACGGTCTGCTTCTGCATGACCATCAGCTTCTCGCGCACGAGCTGGTCGCGTTCGCGGCGCAGGCCGGACAGCTCCAGCGCCTGCTTCAGTTCCATGCGCAGCGCCGTGATGTCCCACGGCTTCTTGATATAGCGATGGATCTGGCCCTGGTTGACCGCCTCGACGGTCTGGTCGAGTTCCGAGTAGGCCGTGGTCAGAATCCGCACGATGTGCGGATAGCGCTCACGCGCGTACCGCAGCAGTTCATTGCCGTACTCGCCCGGCATACGTTGGTCGGACACCAGCACGGCCAGGCTCTCGGCATGGGCATCGAGCAGGGCCTTGCCCTCCTCCACCGACTGGCCGGTCACCACCGGCGCAAGCTGCCCGATGGCGCGCTGGAAATATTTGACTGCGGTAGCTTCGTCGTCGACGAACAGAATCGCCGGGGGTGCCTGCGTCATATTCGGTTCGCTCATCGATCACTCCTGTGCATACGATTCTTGAAATTGGGGAAATCGAGGGTAACGGTGGTGCCCGCGCCGGACGCGGAGGCGATACGGATGCCGCCACCAAAGGACTGCATTATCCGGTTGCAGAAAATCATGCCCATACCACTGCCGCCGGCCGCGGCGTGGGTGGTGACGGGGTCCACCAGCAGCCGCTCCATGACTTCGGGCGGGATGCCGGGTCCGTTGTCGACGATGCGGATCTCGTGCTGGTCGCCGGCCACCACCTCGAAGCGCAGCGCCGGCGCCGGGGCGCCAGCCAGCGCCCGCAGCGCATTGCTCATGACCGACGACAGCACCAGCGCCACGCAGTTGGGCAGCGTCGGCACCGTGAAATCGCCGTGCACGTCCACCTGCACCCAGTTACGCTGGTTATCGGCAAATGGATAGCTATCCAGTAGCGACGCCACCAGCGCGCCCGCGCTGACTTCCTGCCCGGGGCCGGCGCGCGGCTTGGTGCCGCCCGCGCTGCTGCGCACCGACTGCAGGAACGACGACAGCACGCCGAGGCAATATTGCGCGTTGTCGAACATGGCACCGGCCGCGTGGCCGATCTCGCCCTGGCGCTGTGCGCTGTATTCGCCACCCACGCGCGATTCGATCCCGCGCGCGAAATTGGCAATCGCCGCCAGCGGCGTGTTCAGTTCATGCGCCAGGAAGGCCAGCGTCTCGTCGATCGCCATCAGCCGCTGCTGGCGCACCGCCCGCTCGCGGAAGCGCTCGCCGGCCAGCCGCAGTACCTCGCGCACGTCGGCCACGGCAATCGGCTTCTCCAGGATGCGGAAGACCTCGCCGTTGTTGACCGTTTCCAGCAGGATGTCCTTGTCCGCGTAGGCCGTGACCAGAATCCGGACCATCTGCGGGTATTCGAGTGCCACCTGCCGCAGCAGGTCGCCGCCGTCGCGGCCCGGCATGCGGAAATCGGTGACGAGCACCGACACCCGCGCGTGCTCGGTACGCAGGATGGCGATGGCTTCGTCGGCGCCCGTGGCAGACAGCACCTCGTACTCGCTCCCGACCGCGCGGGCGAAGTACTTGCACGCCATCTCCTCGTCGTCGACGTAGAGGATGGTCGGGCGCGCCTGGTTGACGTCGATCATGACGGCCTCACTCCGCGCGCGGCAGGTCGAAGCTGAAGGAGGCCCACTGGCCCACTTCGCTTTCGGCGTACAGCACGCCGCCATGGCGCTCGATCACCGCGTAGCTGATCGACAGGCCCAGCCCCAGCCCCTGCCCCACCTCGCGCGTGGTGAAGAACGGCTCGAACACGCGTGCGAGGTTCTCGGGCGCGATGCCGGGGCCGTTGTCGCGCACCGTGACATGCAGGCGGCGCCCGGCGCCGGTCTCCCAGCGCACGGTGGTATGGATCATCGGCTCCTTCGTGCCGGCCTTGCGCATGGCCAGGGCGGCATTCGAGAACAGGTTGATCAGTACGCCGATGATCGCGGCCTCGTCGCCCATCACCAGGGTGTCGTCGGGCATCTCGCGCGTCATCTTGACGCCGCGCAACTCGTGCGCGGTCAGCCGCTGCGACGAATCGAGCGCCTTCTCGAACAGGAACGGCGTGCCTTCGACCTCGGCGCCCGGCTTGCGGTAGGCGAACGTCTTCAGGTCCGAGACGATATGCTGGATCCGCTGCATGCCCTGCTTGGCATCGACCAGGCATTCCTGGATGCCCGGCTCGGACTTGGCCGCCGGCTCCTCCATGGCCACCTCGATCGCCATCAGGCAGAAATTCACCGGGTTGTTGACTTCGTGCAACAATCCGGCGGCCAGCGTACCGATCGCGGCCATCTTTTCCTGCTGCAGCATCTGGCCCTTGATGTCTACCAGCTTGCGGTTGATGACTTCGAGTTCGGTATTCTTGTCCGCCACCTCGGCCTTGAGCCGGAACAGCATGAAGCGCGCCCGTTCGTTGAAGAACGTGTAGACGCCGCTGGCCGCCGCCGCGAACAGCAGGAACAACGAGTTGACGATGAAAGTACCCACGGGCTCGATCCCGCCCGCGTGCAGCAGGCAGGCCAGCGCGTAGAGCACGTACGAGAGCACGCCAAACACCAGGTTCTGCCAGAGCCCGAACGGCAGGGCGATGCCCGAGGCGAAGATCGCCAGGTTCAGGCCCACGTAATAGGGCGACTGCACGCCCTCGGTCTGCGAGATCATCCAGGCGATCATGATCTGCGGCAGCAGCAGCCACGTCATGGTCAGCCACGGCGCGAAGCGGCGCCCGGCCTGGCTGTACAGCGCCACCACCACGCCGGCGATCATCAGCGAGACCACCACCCGCGCAATCGCGAACGGGAGCTGCAGGTGCGGATACTGGCCGTAGTCGAGCCCCACGCCCAGCAACACCAGCGCGATGGCCGTGTAGGCGCCGCCGCGGCTGAAGGCGAGACGGAAGTCGGCCAGCTCCGACTGGTAGCCGGCATAGAGTTGGTTCGAGCTCATGACCCTGGCTGGCGGCGCCGCCTCGTCCTCAGCGGATGGTGGCTTCGGCGAAGACATTGACGCCGGTTTCATCGACATAGAGTCGGTGGGCATGCGAATTCTCCGGCAACAGCGAGGACATCCCGGCCTCGTCGCGATAGATCAGGTACCACTCCAGCAGGTGCTCCATGCCGAATTTCTCGGGGTTGTCGGAGTGGACGTTGGTAACCAGCAACTGTCCGCCCGGCTTGGAGCGCGACGCGAAATACGACAGCAGGCGCGCGCAGACCTTGTCCGACAGGTAGTCGAACAGCCCGGCGCAGTAGACCGCGTCGAACTCCCGCACGCTGGGGTCGTCCATGGCAATCCGGCGCTTGAGCAGTTCGTGCACCGACTGGTGCAGCATTTCCACCGACACCTTGTGTCCGGCAGCCGCCGCCGAGCGCTCGATCGAGGTGCGCGTGTATTCGAGCGTTTCCTCGCTGAAATCGACGAGCTGGAACGACAGCAATTCGGGGTTCGGATACTCGCGCACGAAGCGCTGGATCTCGAAGGCCGGTCCGCAGCCCACGTTCAGGATCCGGAACGTCCGGCCCTCGGCGCGCGCGCGCTCGGCCTGGCGGGTCAGGAAGTCCACCAGCAGGTCGATCCGGTTGCGGTGCGCCGTGGCCACCGCCGCCTTCAGGAAGGCCGTGTTGACGATCTGGAAGTAGGTGGTCGGTCCCTGCTGCGGATCGCTGAGGATCTGGTTGACCATCTCGTAGTCGCCCGCATACCCGAGCGGCTTCGTAAAAGTACGATATACGAACGGGGCGCGCAGCAGCAGCGGATGCAGCGCGGCCTGGGCGTAGGTGCGGTGCACCGGCGCCAGTTCGGTATCCACGCGCTGGGCCTCGCCTTCGAGCCAGTCGAGGTAAGTCTTCACCTTCCCCATCAGCGGCGACGCCAGTTCGTAGAACACGTCCTCGCGCAGCCGGCCTTCCTTCTTCGGCAGCGATTCGGTCAGGTCCACCTGCTCGACCCAGCGCGACACTTCCGAGAGAAATGCGCGCATCTCGTTGACCACGATCTGGTAGTCGCGCCGGATATTGAAGCGCGTGTCCCAGTCCTGGACGAACAGGTCGGCCTCGCGGGCCACCGATTTCGGCGCGTCATTGACGTCGGTCAATTCCCGCCATTCGTCAATCAGCGTCAGCGACACCACGGCCGTCAGGCCGGTGTTCACGAGACTCATGACCACGGCCTTGCCGAGGTAGGCGTTCTTGGCGCCCATGCGGACGTTCAGCTCGCTGAGTACCTCGCTGACCTGGACAATCGAATAGGGATTGTAGATTTCCATCACCAGCGACTTGCGCTGGAGATTGATGATCGTGCCCCGCACCTGCTCGCCCTGCGAGTTGCGGAAGCTGACTACCGGATCGATTTGCGTTTTGGAGTACACGGTATCGCGCCAGGGGAATTCCGAGAAACGCTGCGGGCTCGGGCGCCAGGAGGGCGGCCGGCCGGGTACAGCTCAGGCAAGGGTCTTGCGGCGAACTACCAATCAGGGAATGCAGCCAATGCTCATATCGATGCGCGTGACCTGTTGCGGATGGGCGTACGCCAGCGGCGAAAGCGGCGGCGGGCGCCGACCCGGAGGGTGGGACTGCGGCGAACCATTGTACTGTGGCTGTTCGGCAACGCACAACCGTGCAGCCACGACAAATAGGGGGGTATGCAAGCGGCAAAAAAAATGGGCCGGCATTGCTGCCAGCCCATGTCTTGGGAACAGGACATGCTCCCGGACGGCGCCGACGCACTGGAACAATGCATCGCGCCGTGATCCGTCGGGTCAGTCGGCCTTGACCGCCTCGACCTGGATCGCCAGCTTCACGTCCTGCTTGAAGCCGTACTTCGCGCCGTAGTCGATGCCGAAGTCGGCGCGGTTGAACTCGGCCACGGCGTCGGCGCCGCAGGCTTCACGCTTGAGCATCGGGTGCTGGATGCACTTGAACTCCTTGATCTCGAGCTTGACCGGCTTCGACACGCCGCGCAGCGTCAGCACGCCGTCCACCTCGGTCGGCACGTCGCCCTTGAACTTCGAGAACTTGCCCTTGTACGTGGCATCCGGGAAAGCCTGCACGTCGAACATGTCCGGGCCCTTGGCGTGCTCGTTGAGCTTGCCGTTGCCGAAGTCGATCGAGGCGGCGTCGATCTTGATATCCACGGTGCCGGCCTTGGCGGCGCGGTCCAGCGTCACCACGCCGCTGGACTTGTCGAACTTGCCGCGCCACTTCGACAGGCCGCCCAGGTGGTCGGCCTCGAAGCTCGGGTAGGTGTGGGTGGGGTCGATGTTGTACGTCGTGGCGTTGGCCATGGCGGCGCCGGCGGCGAACGTGGCGGAGGCAGCCGCGGCAGCGGCGATCAGGGTGCGCATCTTCATATTGAATCTCCCGTCAAAAAGTTGGAGAGGAAGGTCATAAATCGGCCAAGGAGCGGTCAGCGGGGCAAACCCTGCCTCAGCCCTTCTTTGCCGGGGTCACGATATGGAACTTGATCTGGACGTCGTCGGCCACCACGGAGGTGTCTTTCCACTCGCCGTCGCCGATATTGAATGCGGTGCGCTTGATCGGCAGCACGCCGTCGAACACCTGGGCACCGCCCTCCTGCCTGTACGTGGCCGGCACGGTCACGTCGACGGTCTTGCCCTTGATGGTCAGCTTGCCCGCCACGTCGTACTTGCCGGCAGCGCCGGCCTTGATGCTGGTCGACTGGAACACGGCCTTGGGGTACTTGCCCGCGTCGAACCAGTCCTTGCCCTTGACCTCCTTCGTGGTCTCGGCGTCGCCGATCTCGAAGCTGGCGACGTCGATCTCGACCTTGGCCGACGACGTGGCCAGCCTGGCCGGGTCGAAGTCGAGCGTGGCGTCGAACTTCCTGAACTTGCCTTCCATCGGCACGCCGATCTGTTTGGCCACGGCCGTGACCGAGCTCTTGGCGGCGTCGATCTGGGCCCACGCCAGGTTGGCAGCCAGGCCGGCCGTGGCCAGTGCGGCGGCCACGAAGATCTGGCCGGGACGGGTCATGCGTTTCATCTGAGACTCCAGTGGTTCCAGGGGTAACGTACGTATCGGGACTGCGGCTTCAGCGCAGGAACGGGATCATGCGCGCCAGCGTGCCGTCGCGGTCGATCACCTGGTGCTTGATCGCCGCCGCGGCGTGCACGGCGACAATGGTCGCCATGAGGTAATTGAGCCAGATATGCGTGGCCTTGAGGATCGGACTCAGCGTTTCATTGGCCTCGATCAAGACCGGCAGCTTCCACAGCCCCAGATAGACCACCGGCACCCCGGCCGCGAGGCTATAGAAATAGCCGGTGACCGGCACCACGAGGATCAGCAGATAGAGCAGGTGGTGCGCACCGGCGGCCGCGCGGGCCTGCCAGGCCGGCGTGCCGGGCGCCACGGCCGGCGCGGCGTGCGTGGCGCGCCAGAGCACGCGCAGCACGGCCAGCACGAAGATCGTCACGCCGAGCCACTTGTGCCACGAGAACAGCTTGAGCTTGGTGGGCGTGAAACCGGGGATGCCGGTCATGTACAGGCCCAGCCCGAACGCGGCGAAGATGCCGAACGCAATCAGCCAGTGCAGGCCAATGGCCGTGGCGGTATAGCGCGACTGCGCCCCCGGCGCGGTTGCAATGGAACCCATCGATTCATCCCTTCGATTGCTGCTTATGTTTGTTTTTTGCCGCCCATGCCATGACGGCCAGGCGATTCTCGCATTATTGGGCGTGCGGCAGCGCGTGGGAAGTCCCGAACTTCATGAAGTCGTTCAAATCATTTGATGTGCCGGAATGCCGCACCGGCCGCGCGGGAACCGATCGTAGCGCAAGCCATCCGAACCCGCTCGCCAAGGAAAAAGGGCCGACCCGGAGGTCAGCCCTTTTCAATGCCGATGGCGCGCCCGCCCGGGGCGCCCGCCGCTCAGATGCGGTTGGCCAGTTCCACGGCCTTGCCGATGTAGTTGGCCGGGGTCATTTCGAGCAGCAGCTTCTTGGCGTCGTCTGGAATCGCCAGCCCCTGCACGAACGTCTGCATGGCCTCGCGCGAGATCCCCTTGCCGCGCGTCAGCTCCTTGAGCTGCTCGTACGGGTTCGGCACGCCGAAACGGCGCATCACGGTCTGCACCGGCTCGGCCAGCACTTCCCAGCAGTTGTCGAGGTCTTCGTCCAGGCGCTCGGGGTTGGTTTCCAGCTTGCCCAGGCCGCGCAGGCACGCCTCGTAGGCCAGCAGGCTGTAGCCGAAAGCCACGCCCATGTTGCGCAGCACGGTCGAATCGGTCAGGTCACGCTGCCAGCGCGAAACCGGCAGCTTTTCCGACAGGTGGCGCAGCACGGCGTTGGCCAGGCCCACGTTGCCTTCGGAATTCTCGAAATCGATCGGGTTGACCTTGTGCGGCATCGTAGAAGAGCCAATTTCGCCAGCCTTGGTCTTCTGCTTGAAGTAGCCCAGCGAGATATAGCCCCAGATATCGCGGTTCAGGTCGAGCAGGATCGTGTTGGCGCGCGCCACGGCGTCGAACAGCTCGGCCATGTAGTCGTGCGGCTCGATCTGGATCGTGTACGGGTTGAACGTCAGGCCCAGGCGCTGCTCGATCACCTGCTTCGAGAACGACTCCCAGTCGAACGTCGGGTAGGCCGACAGGTGCGCGTTGTAGTTGCCCACGGCGCCGTTCATCTTGCCGAGCAGTTCCACGCGCTCCACGCGCTCGATGGCGCGGGCCAGGCGGGCAGCCACGTTGGCGACTTCCTTGCCCAGCGTGGTCGGGCTGGCCGGCTGGCCGTGGGTGCGCGACAGCATGGGCTGCGTGGCGTTCAGCTTCGCCAGTTCCACCAGGCGGGCATGCACGCGCTTGAGCGCGGGCACGATCACGCCGTCGCGGGCACCCTTGAGCATCATGCCGTGCGACGTGTTGTTGATGTCTTCCGAGGTGCAGGCGAAGTGGATGAACTCGCTGGCCGCTTCCAGTTCGGCATTGCCCTTGACCTGCTCCTTGAGCCAGTACTCCACGGCCTTGACGTCGTGGTTGGTGACGGCCTCGATGTCCTTGATGCGGGCGGCGTCGGCCTCGGTGAAGTTGTCCACCAGGGCCTGCAGCCTTGCCTCGGAATCGGCCGAGAACTTCGGTACGTCGGGCAGGCCGGCCTGGGCCAGCGCGATCAGCCAGTTGACCTCGACCTTGACGCGGTTGCGCATGAAGGCCGCTTCGGACAGCCATTCGCGCAGCGCGTCGGCCTTGGCGGCGTATCGGCCATCGATGGGAGACAGGGCGCTGAGCGGCGAAAGGGAAGACGTGGACATGCTGGGCAACCGGGAGAGATTAGGAATCGGGGGTTCGTGCGGGGGCGCCGGAACCGGGCGAGGCGTCGGGCAAGCGGCGGATGCGCCGCCCGGCCGGGAGTCGTCGGCAGCCGTCGGCAGCCACGCGTCAAAACGCGTAGCGCGCGATTTTACCATTGCCCCATGGCGCTGTGCGGACCGGCCCACGCATTGGGCGATGATCGGTGCGAAAGGCCGCATTGGCGCGGCAGCGGCGGCACCGCGCGGGTATACTCGCGCACGCCCATCCGTTAGCCTGTTACGAAGTGCATTGGGCACGCGGTGAGCACCTGCCGCCCCGCGTGCCACCAGAGCGCCGATGCACTTCATAACATGCTCAAGGGGAGAACATGAAGCTGTATGCGTCCCATACCAGCCCGTATGCGCGCAAGGTGCGCGTGGTGTTGGCGGAAAAGAAGATCGACTACCAGATGATCGAGGAGAACGTCTGGTCGCCCGACACGACGATTTCCCAGTTCAACCCGCTCGGCAAGGTGCCGTGCCTGGTCATGGAAGATGGCGGCGCGGTCTTCGATTCACGCGTGATCGCCGAGTACGCCGATACGCTGTCGCCGGTGGGCCGACTGATTCCGCAGGGCAGCCGCGAGCGCCTGGAAGTGCGGTGCTGGGAAGCGCTGGCCGACGGCCTGCTCGACGCCGCCCTGCTGGTACGCCTGGAAGGCACGCAGCGCAAGCCCGCCGAGCGCAGTGACGCCTGGGTGGCCCGCCAGCGCGGTAAGATCGACGCCGCCCTGGCCGCGATGGCCTCGGGCCTCGGCGACAAGCCCTGGTGCACCGGCATCCACTTCACGCTGGCCGATGTGGCCGTGGGTTGTGCGCTGGCCTACCTCGACTACCGCTTCCCGGACATCGCCTGGCGTGACGAGTACGCCAATCTGGTGGCGTTCCAGGACAAGATCGAGAAGCGCCAGTCGTTCCTCGACACCGCACCGCCGGCCGCCTGAGTGGCGGCGCCTGCCAAGGGTGGCCGTCCGGCCACCCTTCCCTGCTTTTTCCCGATCCCTATTGGATGATCCCGCCGCCCAGGCACACCTCGCCGTCGTACAGCACGGCGGACTGGCCCGGCGTGACGGCCCACTGCGCCTGCGCGAACGACAGCGCCAGCGCGTCGCCGCTGGCTGACACCACGGTGCAGGGCGCGTCGCTTTGCCGGTAGCGCGTCTTGGCCGAGATTGCCGCGCCTGCCGCCGGCGCCTCGCCAGCCACCCATGACAGATCGGCCGCGCCGAGCGTCGGCGTGAGCAGCCAGGGGTGCTCGTGCCCCTGCACCACGTACAGCGTGTTGGCCGCCATGTCCTTGCGCGCCACGTACCAGGCGTCGCCGTTGCCATCCTTGCTGCCGCCCAGGCCGATGCCCTTGCGCTGGCCCAGCGTGTAGAACGCCAGGCCGATATGCTCGCCCACCACCTTGCCCTCGTCGGTCACCATCGGGCCCGGTTTCGTCGGCAGGTAGCGGTTCAGGAAGTCGCGGAATGGCCGTTCGCCGATGAAGCAGATGCCGGTCGAATCCTTCTTCTTCGCGTTCGGCAGGCCGATCTCGGCGGCGATCTCGCGCACGCGCGTTTTCGGCATCTCGCCCAGCGGAAACAGCGTGCGCGACAACTGCGCCTGGTTCAGCCGGTGCAGGAAGTAGCTCTGGTCCTTGGTGTGGTCGAACGCCTTGAGCAGCTCGAACCGGCCGCCGGCGCCCTGCCGCACGCGGGCGTAGTGGCCCGTGGCGATGGTATCGGCGCCAAGCGACATCGCATGGTCCAGAAACGCCTTGAACTTGATCTCGGCGTTGCAGAGCACGTCCGGGTTGGGCGTGCGTCCGGCCGAATACTCGCGCAGGAAATCGGCGAACACGCGGTCCTTGTACTCGGCGGCGAAGTTCACCGCCTCGACGTCCACGCCGATCACGTCCGCCACCGACGCCACGTCGAGCCAGTCCTGCCGCGTGGAGCAGTACTCGCTGTCGTCATCGTCTTCCCAGTTCTTCATGAACAGGCCGATGACCTCGTAGCCCTGCTGCTTGAGCAGCCAGGCCGTGACTGACGAATCCACGCCGCCGGACATGCCGACCACCACGCGCCGGCCCTTGCCGATGCTGCTGTCGATACCGCTCACGACGCGGCTCCCGGCGCCACGGCAGCCAGCGCGGGGCCGACAGCCGTGGGATGCGTATGCAGCACATCCAGCGCAAACCGCTTGCCGGCCAGGTAATCCTCGACGCACGCGATCACCAGCGGCGAGCGGTGCCGGTCTACGCTGGCGCGCAGTTCCTCGGCGGTCATCCAGACGGTACGCACGATGCCGGCGTCCAGCTGGCGGCCCGCGTCAAGCGCGCCGAGGTCGCCGGTGAAGCCGAAGCGGATATAGGTAGTGTCGCCCTGGTCGCGCGACGACAGCCCCCGGCTCATGTAGCAGCCCAGCAACGCACGCGGCTCGAACGTATGAGCCGTCTCTTCCAGCGTTTCGCGGATGACGGCATGGATCAGGCTCTCACCCGGTTCCAGGTGGCCCGCCGGCTGGTTCAGGCGCAGGCCGTCAGCCGTTTCCTCTTCCACCAGCAGGAAGCGGCCACCCCGTTCGATGACGGCGGCAACCGTGACACTGGCATTCCATTCACGTGACATGATGCACATTTTTTAAGCAATCCGGCATTTTACCGGTTGCCGTCCCAACGTGCATGGCCGGGCATCTCAGGCCGCCCGCGCGGTGGCCATCGGCGGCAGCAGCGCCATCGCGGCGTCGATGCGCGCCATCAGCGCCTTTGACGCCGGCATCAGCGGGCGGCGCACCTCGGCCGTGGTCTGGCCGAGCAGCGCCAGCGCGGCCTTGACGGGCGCCGGGTTCGGCTCGGCGAACATCAGTTCGATCAGCGGCGACAATTGCCGGAACAGCGCCCGCGCGGCCTCGTCGCGGCCGGTGCGCGTGAACTGCAGCAGCCGCACGAACAGGTCGGGCCGCACATGCGCGGCCGCCGGCACCACACCCGTACCGCCCGCCAGCAGATGGTCGAGCATCGACGCGTCATCGCCGCAGAACACACCGATCAGGTCCTGCATCGCCAGCGTGCGCAGCCCGGCCGGATCGCACTCCTTGACGGCCACGATCTGCGGATGCGCGGCAAGCCGCCAGGCCAGTTCGGGAGAAATCGTGCAACCGGTGCGCTTCGGCACGTTGTAGAGCATCAGCGGGCGGTTGGTCTGGCCCGCCACGCTGCGCATGTGCCAGGCGATGCCTTCGTCCGAGACCCGCAGGTAGTACGGCGGCGGCACGAGGTAGCCGGCCAGCGGCAGGCGGTCCAGGCGGCGTACCTGGTCGCACACGGCGTGCGTGGCCACCCCGCCCACGCCGGCCATGACGGGCACCGCGCCCGCCACGGCTTCCAGCACCGCGGCCGTCAGCATGAAGCGCTCGGCATCGGTCAGCAGCCCGCCCTCGCCCGTGGTGCCGAGCACGATCAGGCCGTCGACCCCGGCGGCGGCGTAGGCCGACGCCAGCCGCTGGGCCGCGTCGAGATCGAGCTGGTCGTTGCGCAGCGGCGTGACCATCGGCAGCCACAACCCGTCGGCAATGACGCCGCGCGGCGTCTCAGTGCGTGCCATGATCGGCCCCCAGCACCGTGGCCGCGCCGAACTCGGCGGCGGGCAGCGCGGCCATGATGGCGTGCATGGCCGCGTCGCGGTCGGCACGTTCCACTTCCACGTGCAGCGTGGTCTCGCCATGGCGATGATCGACTTCGACGACGTAGATGCGCGCCATGTCGCCGATCGCACGATGCAGCGTCTGGCGCAGCGCGAACACCTGCGCCGACGACACGGCCAGGCGCAGGCGGATCCACGCGTCCTGGCTCACGGCGCGGCGGCGCGGAACCGAAGCAAAGGCGATGGCGAGACTCGATGACTGTCGCATGAAGCGATGATCCGCGCGCGGCGGACCGTCTGTTGAACATGGCTTCATGCTAGGGAGGCGCACGTCAATTTGATGCAGCGATTGGGGCCGGCGGTATCAAGAACGCGTAAAGGCCGCGCGCCCCGGATCGCCCCCGCCGCTCAGAACGTCTTGGTGATCGACGCGAACGCCGTGGCCTTGCCCAGGTAGCGGCCGCGTGTGTTCGTGTACGCCGCCTTGCTCGCGTTGGTGTCGAGGTACGCCACCGCCAGCGAGAAGCCGTTGCCGAGGTCCTTGGTCAGCCCGATCTTCCAGTCCGTGTACGAGGCGTCGCTGAAGTGCTGCACGCCCTGGTAGCCCACGTGCGCGTTCAGCGTCAGGCCCCAGATGTCGAGCGGCACGTTGGCGGAGAGATCGACGTAGTAGCTGTTCTTGCTGTCGGCAAAGCCGAACAGGTTTGTCACGGCGTGGGAGTACTTCAGGAACACCGGACCCCAGCCGATGCCGGCGTACAGCTCGGTGGTGTACGGACGCGTGGCCGTGTACGCGCCGGGGTAGTAGTACTCGAGCACGCCCAGGTCATAGTTCAGGTCCTGGCCGGCCAACTGGAACGTGTTCTTGAAGCCGCCGTAGAAATCCATTTCCACCGGTGCCGACACCGACGGGTCGGAATCGCCGAGCCAGCTGATGCTGGAATTCCAGTTGCCGACGTAGAAGCCGCTCTCGTGCGTGTAGTCGAACCCGCCCTGGATGGCCGGGCGGCGGTCGGTCTGGCTGAGGCCGCGATAGCGGTAGTCGGACACCACCGAGACGTTGGCCGTGAACGTGTGCGGCGAGGCGGCGGCGGGCGCAGCGGGGGCAGTGGCGGCGGGGGCTTCCTGCGCGACGGCGCTGGAGAACGGGGCGGCGAGGAGGATGGCGGCGGCCAGCGTGGCTGGCGCCGAGGTCATCAGGCGAGTGGCGATCATTGAAGTTTGTTGCAGTTTGCAGGACAGGGCGCCTCGAAGAGACGCTGGCGTCACGATACGCAGCCGCGCATCAAATCGGCGTCAAGAAAAGGCGGCCCGCCGCCTTCTTCCGATAAAGACACTTTCCGTAGCAATCGCCCGCTCATGAAACGAGCCGTTTCATGCGCAACAAAAATGAGTCGGCGTCACCGCACAAATCTCTGACCGCCCGGCCACCACCGAGCGTAAGTTTCGGGTAAGCTGCGCAAAAATTGGTGCCGGTTTTGCAATGCACCACGGGCAAGGACGTTGGCCCGACCAGACAGATTCGAACGACGCCAGACAGGAGAAATTGACGATGCATATCGGTATCCCGCTCGAAACGCGGGCAGGTGAGACGCGTGTCGCCGCCACCCCGGAGACCGTCAAGAAGTACGTGGCCCAGGGCCACCGCGTAACGGTGCAGGCCGGCGCGGGGGTACGTGCCAGTATTCCCGATGCCGCGTTCGAGGCCGCCGGCGCGGCCATCGGATCGGCCGCCGATGCGCTGGGTGCCGAGCTGGTACTCAAGGTGCGTGCCCCCGATGACGCCGAACGTGCCCAGTTCCGGGCTGGCTCCGTGCTCGTCGGCATGCTCAATCCGTTCGATATCGAAAACAACGCCCGGATGGCCAGCGCAGCCATCACCGCGTTCGCGCTCGAAGCCGCGCCGCGCACCACGCGCGCACAGAGCATGGACGTACTGTCGTCGCAGGCCAACATCGCCGGCTACAAGGCCGTGCTCGTGGCCGCACACCATTACCAGCGCTTCATGCCGATGCTGATGACCGCCGCCGGTACCGTCAAGGCGGCGCGCGTGCTGATTCTCGGCGCCGGCGTGGCCGGCCTGCAGGCCATTGCCACGGCCAAGCGCCTGGGCGCCGTGATCGAGGCGTCGGACGTGCGTCCGGCCGTAAAAGAGCAGATCGAGTCTCTTGGCGCCAAATTCCTCGATGTTCCTTTTGTCACCGACGAGGAGCGCGAGATCGCCCAGGGCGTGGGCGGCTACGCCCGCCCGATGCCGCCTGACTGGATGCGCCGCCAGGCCGAACTCGTGCACCAGCGCGCCACCCAGGCCGACATCGTCATCACCACGGCCCTGATCCCGGGCCGCAAGGCGCCGGTGCTGCTGGCCGAAGACACGGTCAGGCAGATGAAACCCGGCTCGGTCGTGGTGGATCTGGCCGCCGCACAGGGCGGCAACTGCCCGCTGACCGTGGCCGACGAGGTCGTGGAACGCCATGGCGTGACGCTGATCGGCCACACCAACCTGGCCAGCATGGTGGCCGCCGATGCCTCGGCGCTCTACGCCCGCAACGTGCTGGACTTCCTCAAGCTGATCGTCGACAAGGACGGCCGCTACACGCTGAACCTCGAAGACGACATCGTCGCCGCCTGCCTGATGTGCAAGGATGGCCAGGTCGTCCGCGAAGCCGCCTGAATATCTCGCCCCGATGTTGCCGTGGCGCCGGCCGAGCCGCCGCGCCGCGGCCTGACGCGCCCTGCCTGGGCGGGGCGCGACACAGTATTCAAAGCAACCGAGGAGAAGTCGATGGAGATGGTGAACCACACGGTGATCAACCTGATCATCTTCGTGCTGGCGATCTACGTGGGCTACCACGTGGTCTGGACGGTCACGCCCGCCCTGCACACCCCGCTGATGGCCGTGACCAATGCGATCTCGGCCATCATCATCGTCGGCGCCATGCTGGCGGCCGGCCTGACCGAAGGCAACGTGGGCCGCATCATGGGCACGCTGGCCGTGGCGCTGGCCGCCGTGAACGTGTTCGGCGGCTTCCTGGTGACCCAGCGCATGCTGGAGATGTTCAAGAAGAAGGAGCCAAAGGCCAAGGCCGGGGCTGAAGCCGCCAAGGGAGGTGCGTGATGGAGGCCGTCAGCATGAACCTCGTGACGCTGCTGTACCTGGTGGCGTCGGTCTGCTTCATCCAGGCGCTCAAGGGGCTGTCGCATCCGGCCTCGGCGCGCAAGGGCAACGCGTTCGGCATGATCGGCATGGCGATTGCCGTGGTGACCACGCTGGTGCTGATCGTCAAGCTCAAGCACGAGTTCCTGGCGGCCGGCGCGGCGCAGTCGTCCGTGGGCACCGGCCTGACGCTGATCTTCGGCGCGCTGGTGGTGGGCGGCGGCATCGGCGCCTATGTGGCGCGCAAGGTCGAAATGACCAAGATGCCCGAGCTGGTGGCGGCCATGCACTCGCTGATCGGCCTGGCGGCGGTGTTCATCGCCGTGGCGGCCGTGGCGGAGCCGGCGGCGTTCGGCATCACGCCGGCCGGCTCGCATGACATCCCGCTGGGCAACCGCATCGAACTGTTCATCGGCTGCTTCGTCGGTGCCATCACGTTCTCGGGTTCGGTGATCGCGTTCGGCAAGCTGTCGGGCCGCTACAAGTTCCGGCTGTTCCAGGGCGCGCCGGTGGTGTTCGCCGGCCAGCACTGGCTGAACCTGCTGCTGGCCATCGCCATGGTGGGCTTCGGCATCATCTTCTTCATGACGCAGGCGTGGCTGCCGTTCCTGCTGATGCTGGCCATCGCGTTCGTGCTGGGCGTGCTGATCATCATCCCGATCGGCGGCGCCGACATGCCCGTGGTGGTGTCGATGCTGAACTCGTACTCGGGCTGGGCGGCTGCCGGCATCGGATTTTCCTTAAATAATCCGATGCTGATCATCGCCGGCTCGCTGGTGGGATCGTCCGGCGCCATCCTGTCGTACATCATGTGCCGCGCGATGAACCGCTCGTTCTTCAACGTGCTGCTCGGCGGCTTCGGTGCCGATGCCTCGGCTGGCGCCACTGCCGGCGCGCAGGCCGCGCGCAACGTGAAGTCGGGTTCCGCCGACGACGCCGCGTTCGTGATGAGCAACGCCGAGACCGTGATCATCGTCCCCGGCTACGGCCTGGCCGTGGCGCGTGCCCAGCATGCCCTGAAGGAACTGACCGAGAAGCTGACCGAGCACGGCGTGACCGTCAAGTACGCGATCCACCCCGTGGCGGGCCGCATGCCGGGCCACATGAACGTGCTGCTGGCTGAAGCCGAGGTGCCGTACGACCAGGTCTTCGAGATGGAGGACATCAACAGCGAGTTCGGGCAGGCCGACGTGGTGCTGGTGCTGGGCGCCAACGACGTGGTCAACCCGGCCGCCAAGACCGATCCGAAATCGCCGATCGCCGGCATGCCGATCCTCGAAGCCTACAAGGCCAAGACCATCATCGTGAACAAGCGTTCGATGGCTGCCGGATACGCGGGCCTCGACAACGAACTGTTCTACATGGACAAGACGATGATGGTGTTCGGCGATGCCAAGAAGGTGGTCGAGGACATGTTCAAGGCCGTCGACTAGGTTGCCGATAACACGGCGGACGGCGTCAGGTCCGCGATGTGAATAAAGCAACGCGCAGACCTGAAATCAATAAAATCGAACTGGTGCGGCCGGCAACCAACGCCGGCCGTTTCCTTTTGTGCCGCCGGCTTGCGTGCCGGGATTCCGGCGCTATACTGGCTTGCCCCGTTCTTTCACCCCTCTGCGGCCGGCGGCCAGCTTTGATCGCACCATGACATTTACCGCGTTTGACAGGAGCCTGTCGGTCTTCCATCACCCCGTGCTGACGGTGCTGGTGGACGACAGCAAGTCGTTCATCGACAGTCTGGCGTTCCAGATGGATACGTCGCGCGCGGTGGTCAGCTTTACCGATCCGCGCGAGGCGCTGGCCTGGATCCGCGAGGCCTACACCACGCGCCATCCGGCCTTCCTGCCGGTGCGCGTGACCCATGACGACCTGACCTTCCTGTCCGAACGCCGCACGGTCCAGCTCGACGTGGACCGCATCCACCGCCAGATCCACGATGTGCACCGCTTCCTGCAGCCCGGTGTGGTCGTGGTGGACTATTCGATGCCGCAGATGGACGGGCTGGAGTTCTGCCAGGCGCTGAAGGACCTGCCCTGCAAGACGATCCTGCTGACGGGCACGGCCGACGAGAGCATCGCCGTGCAGGGGTTCAACCACGGGCTGATCGACCGCTACGTCAAGAAGCACGATTCCGACATGGTGACCCGGCTCGGCGACGAGATCGACGCGCTCCAGCAACAGTACTTCGCCACCATCTCGCGCACGCTGCGCGACCTGCTGACGCGCCATTCGTACTCGTTCCTGTCGGACCCGGTCATGGCCGAGCGCGTGCGCCAGACCGCCGCGCGCTACGGGTTTGTCGAGTATTACCTCTACCCGAACCCGGTCGGCATCCTGCTGCTGACCACGCAGGGCCACGCCACGCTGATGGTGATCGAGACGCGCGCCGGGCTGATGAGCCAGGTGGAGTCGGCGGAAGCCTACGAGGCGCCGGCCACGCTGATCGAGGGCCTGCGTGAAGGCCGCATCGTGCCGTTCTTCTGGCCCGGCAACGGCATGTACACGCCCGCCTGCGCCGACTGGGAGCAGTATTGCCTGCCGGCCGAGCGCTGCGAAGGCAACGAGGAATACTTCTACGCGCTGTTCGACCTGCCGCGCCACCTGCTGCAGGAGCCGGTGGTCAGCCTGCAGAGCTTCCTGGCCGAGTTCGCCCGCAACGGTCAGGCGATGACCGGGCAGAACAAGCTCGCCTGAGGCTCAGTCCTTCTTCCCTTCCCGCTCGGTTCTTCCTTCCCGATTTCCCCCGCGCACCATGTCGAACCGGAACAGCCGGCATTCGATATTGCCGTTGTAGAGCGGCGTGCGGCGCGATTCCTTGAGGCGCAGGCGCTTCGGCATCGACAGGTCGCCCGTGAACACCCACGCCTGCCAGCCCGAGAAGTTCTGCTTGAGCGTGGTGGCGAATGCGCTGGCGAACTGGTTGGCGGCGGCTTCCTCGGCCTCGTCGCGCGGCGTGTCCTGCATGGCGTCGCGGCGCTCGCCGCGTACCGCGATCCGCTCACCATAGGGCGGGTTCATGATCGCCACGCCAGCCTCGGCAAACGGCGGCTGCACGAAGCGCGCATCCACCTGCTTGAGCCGGACGTCGCCCGGCAGGCCGGCGCGGCGCCAGTTGGCCTGGGCCATGTACAGCATGTCGGTCGAAATGTCGGAGCCTGCAATCTGCAGCGGCCCGGACCGGCTGGCCGCCTGTTCGCGAAGGCGCTGGGCATCGCTGCGCAGGGCCTGCCACGCCCGGGTGTCGGCGCCCTTGAGCCATTCGAATGCGAACGTGCGGCCCACGCCCGGCGCGATGCCGAGCGCCACCTGGGCCGCTTCCACCAGGAACGTGCCGCTGCCGCACATCGGATCGAAGAACGGACGATCGGTGTTGCCGGGCGTCCAGCCGGCCAGCCGCAGGATGCCGGCGGCCAGGTTTTCCTTCAGCGGCGCCTCGCCCTTCTCCATGCGCCAGCCGCGCTTGAACAACGGCTCGCCCGTGGTGTCGAGGTACAGCGTGCAGTCGGTCTCGGTCAGGTGGGCGTAGATGCGGACATCGGGGCTCACGGTATCGACGCTCGGACGCGCGCCGAGCCGGTCGCGCATGGCATCGCAGACGCCATCCTTGACGCGCAGCGCCGTGAAGTTGAGGCTGCGCAGCGGCGACTTGTGCGAGGTAATGTCGACGCGCAAGGTCTCGTCGGGCGAGAACCACTGCTCCCAGCGCTGCTGGCGCGCCAGCGAATAGATATCGTCCTCGTGCCGGTAGCCACGCTGCGCCACGCGCAGCAACACACGGCTGGCGATGCGCGAGTGCAGGTTGACCGCGTACGCCGCGGCCATCTCGCCCGAGAACGTCACGCCGCCCGGCACATCGCGGTGCACCGTGAACGGCGCCGAGGCCGCCACGGCCGGGTACTGCGCGATCTCGCGCAGCTCCTCGGCCAGCGCCTGTTCAAGGCCGCGCGGGCAGGGAGCGAAAAAAGCTTGGGTCATGGCGAGTCATCCTGAAACAAAAACGTCCGCGACAGCAGCGGACGGAGCGTGCGTGGGCGTTGGCCGCCGATCAGCCCGCCGCGAGCGCGCGGTCGAGAAAATCGAGGCGATCCTGCCCCCAGTAGGGCTGGCCGTCGTGGACATACCACGGCGCGCCGAAAACATTGGCCGAAATCGCATCCTGCGTGTTCTGGGCGTAGGCCGCCTGCACGGCCTGCGCCTCGCTGGCCTTGAGCAGCGC
Source organism: Cupriavidus agavae (assembly GCF_004217045.1). GTDB lineage: Bacteria > Pseudomonadota > Gammaproteobacteria > Burkholderiales > Burkholderiaceae > Cupriavidus > Cupriavidus agavae. Next base: position 133,469 of record NZ_SGXM01000001.1, on the reverse strand, counting down.
CGCGCCATCGAAATCCTGCTCGTCGGCAATCTGCGCCAGCGTGGCCGCGTCGGCGATATTGCGCTGCTCGGCCCACACCGCACGCGTGATGGCGCCGGTCAGTTCCAGCGCCCGCGCCGTGCCGTGCGCCAGTTGCGCGGCGATGATCAGCCGCGCGGCGGCATCGCCGGACACCGGGAAGAACGTCGGATGCAGGTTGAGCGGCACGCCCAGGAAGCGGCTCCAGCGTTCCAGTTCGACCAGCCGGTACGCCTGGCGCTGCGGCGGACGCTGCGCCAGCGGCAACCCGCCGGAGACCGAGAACAGCTTGCCCAGATCCATCGGCTTGAGCAGCACCTGCGCGTCGTGGCGCGTGGCAATCTCGACGAAACGGGCATGCCCGAGATAGACGTACGGGGAATGCGGCGCCAGAAAATACTCGACCTGCTTGCTCATCACGACCTCATCAGGAGTCAGGGGATCCGACAGCTTAAAACGGCTTTACGACAACCAGAATCACGATGGCCAGCAATACCAGCACCGGCAATTCGTTGAACCAGCGATAGAACGTGTGCGAGCGCGTGTTGGCACCCCGCTCGAACTTGCGCAGCAGCACGCCGCAGCCGTGGTGATAGCCGATCAGCACCACCACCAGCGCCAGCTTGGCATGCATCCAGCCCTGCCCCGTGCCGCGCCCGATGCCGTAGCCCAGGTACAGCCACAGCCCGAACAGCAGGGCCGGCACCGCCAGCATCGTCATGAACCGGAACAGCTTGCGCGCCATCAGCAGCAATCGCTGCACGCTGGCAGGCTCGGTTTCCATCGCCAGGTTGACGAAGATGCGCGGCAGGTAGAACAGCCCCGCGAACCACGAGATCACGAACAGGATATGAAACGCCTTGACCCAGAGCATCTGTATCCGGCCTCCGGTCAGCTACGGATCTCGCCGTGCCCGAACACGACGTACTTGAGCGAGGTCAAACCCTCCAGCCCCACCGGGCCGCGTGCGTGCAGCTTGTCGTTCGAGATGCCGATCTCCGCGCCCAGCCCGTACTCGAAGCCATCGGCGAACCGGGTCGAGGCGTTGATCATGACGCTGGCCGAATCGACCTCGCGGATGAAGCGCATGCCCGCGCTGTAGTTCTCGGTCACGATCGAATCGGTGTGCGCCGAGCCGTAGGTGTTGATGTGCGCGATGGCGGCGTCCAGCCCGTCGACGGTGCGGATGGCCAGCACCGGCGCCAGGTACTCGGTGCGCCAGTCTTCCTCGGTGGCGTCGACCAGCCCCGAGAAGCCGGCGGCTTCGAGCGTGGCGCGGGTGTCGGCGCAGACGCGCAGTTCGACGCCCTTCTCCTGGTAGATCCGGCACAGCGGCGGCAGCGCGGCGGCGGCCACGTGGCGCGCCACCAGCAGCGTCTCCATGGTGTTGCACGGCGCGTAGCGCTGCGTCTTGGCGTTGTCGGCAATGCGCACGGCCTTCTCCAGATCGGCGTCATCGTCGATGTAGACATGGCAGATGCCGTCCAGATGCTTGATCATCGGCACGCGACCTTCCTCGATCAGCCGGGCGATCAGGCTCTTGCCACCGCGCGGCACGATCACGTCCACGTACTCGGTCATCGTGATCAGGCGGCCCACGGCGGCGCGGTCGGTGGTCTCGATGACCTGCACGGCCTCGGCGGGCAGCCCCGCCGACGACAGCCCCTCGGCCACCAGCGCGGCCAGCGCCGTGTTCGACTCGATCGCCTCCGAGCCACCGCGCAGGATCGTGGCGTTGCCGGATTTCAGGCACAGCGCCGCCGCGTCGATCGTCACGTTCGGGCGCGATTCGTAGATGATGCCGATCACGCCCAGCGGCACGCGCATCTGGCCCACCTGGATGCCGGTCGGACGAAACTTCATGTTCGAGATCTCGCCGATCGGGTCCGGCAGCGCGGCGATCTGTTCCAGCCCGGCGGCCATGGTGTCGATGGCCTTGTCCGACAGCGTCAGCCGGTCGATAAAGGCGGCGTCCTGGCCATTGGCACGGGCACGCTCCACGTCGCTGGCGTTCACGGCCTTGAGCTTTGCGGCGTCGCGGCGGATGGCGGCGGCGATGGTCAGCAGCGCGCGGTTCTTGTCGGCCGTGGAGGCCCGCGCGATGGCGCGCGACGCCGCGCGGGCCTGCTGGCCGACGCGGTTCATGTATGCGTGGAGATCGGACTCGGTCATGATGTGTCGGGCGCTGGCCCGGTCTGCTGTGGGGTGCCGCTTCAGTTGCCGCGCTTGGTGCGCCGGCGCGGCTGCCGGCGGAATTCTGTCTGGTCAGGCTGTCAGGCCGGCCGCGCCACCATCAGCGCGAGCTGCAGCAGCCCGTCCCATGGCTCGGCTGGCAATGCGCCGGCCGCGCCTCCGGCGCCTGGCATGTCCCCCAGGCCCTTGACCTGCCGGTCGAGCCGGGCCGCCATGGCCAGCGCCGCTTCAAGCTGCGGCATCGACAGCCGCTGCGCCGCCTGCGGCACGAGCCGCTCGCGCGGGCCCCAGACCCGCAGTTCGCGCATCAGCACGCCAGCCGGCTTGCCCGCCGCCAGCCCTTGCCGGACCTTGGATAATACGCGAATTTCCTCGGTCAGCGCCCACAGCACCAGCACCGTGGCCTCGCCCTCGCCGCGCAGCCCTTCGAGCATCCGGGTCAGGCGCGGCACATCGCCGCCGAGCATCGCCTCGGACAGCTTGAAGACGTCGTAGCGGGCCACGTTGAGCACCGCATCGTGCACCTGGTCGAAGGTCAGCACGCCGGGCGGATACAGCAGCCCGAGTTTCTGGATTTCCTGATGGGCGGCCAGCAGGTTGCCTTCCACCTTGTCGGCGATGAACTGCAGCGCGCGCCGGCCCGCCTCGCCGGGCTCCACGCGCTGCTGCTGCAGCCCCAGCCTCTCGCCCACCCATGCGGGCAGCCGCGTGCGGTCCACGGCATCGACCTTGATCGACACGCCGGCCGATTCCAGCGCCTGGAACCAGGCCGACTTGGCCGTGGCGAAATCGAGCCGGGGCAGCGTGACCAGCATCACCACGTCCTGCGACGGCTGCGCCGCCACCGCGCGCAGCGCCTCGCCGCCGTCCTTGCCGGGCTTGCCCGTGGGGATACGCAGTTCCACGATCTTGCGGTCGCCGAACAGCGACATCGACTGCTGGGCCTCGACCAGCTGGCTCCAGTGGAAGCCCCGTTCGGCCACCAGCACCTCGCGCTCGGTGAAGCCCGACTCGCGCGCGGCGCGGCGCAGGCGGTCGACCGCTTCCAGCACCAGCAGGTGCTCGTCGCCGTGCACGACGTAGAGTGGCGCCAGGCCCTTGGCCTGGGCCTGCCTCAGGTGGGCGTCGAGTGCGTCGAGCTTGAGCTGCATCGGCGGGCGTTCCGGGCCAGGCGGCTCAGATCGTCTTGACGGCCGCCAGGCGGCGCATCAGCTGCTGCACGACATCCTTCTGCATGTCGCGGAACAGTTGTTCCTCTTCGTAGGCCTTGGCCAGCGTGTTGGCTTCGTTGTACGTCAGGTCGCGCGTCAGCAGCAGCGTCGACGGCGGGATCAGTTCCTTGCCGGTGGAGTCGGTCAGGCGGAACACGAAACGCTGGTTCAGCCGGTACTCGCGCACCACGCCCTGGGCCGTGATCGACAGGATCGACTTGCCGCGCGTGTCGGACAGCACGTCGAGGAAGGCGTCGGCATCGGCCTTGTCTTCCACGATCTTGGTGTCCGAGCCATTGCGGATGTTGCGGCGCAGGTCCGCGCCCATCAGCGTGCCGGGAGGAATGCCGATGTAGAGCCGCTTGAACGCGAAATCGGCATTGCCGCGCATGTGAAAGCCGCAGCCGGCCAGCAGGCCGGCCGCTGCCATTGCAGCGCCGATGGCGAGAAATCCGCGGCGTCCCATGTCCGGTCGATCCATTCTGTTTCCTGGCTGTTCTGGCTGTTCTGGCTGGTTGCTGGCGGCTGGCCTCAGAGCACCACGTTCACGAGGCGGCCCGGCACCACGATGATCTTCTTCGGCGCGGCGCCCTCGGCAAACTTCGCCACGGTGTCGCTGGCGGCGGCCATTGCCTCGATGGCGGCCTTGTCGGCACCGGCCGGCACGGTCAGGCTGCCCCGGACCTTGCCGTTGACCTGCAGCACCAGTTCGATCTCGGTGCGCACCAGCGCGGACTCGTCCACCTGCGGCCAGGCCGCGTCGAGGATGTCGCCGGCCTCGCCCGCGTAGCCCAGTTCGGCCCACAGGCCGTGCGCGATGTGCGGCACCACCGGGTACAGCACGCGCAGCAGGATGCTGAAGCCCTCGCGGCGCGCGGCCGGCGAGGCGGTCTTTGCATCTTCAAGCGCGTTCAGCATCTTCATCGTGGCCGAGACCACGGTGTTGTACTGGATCCGCTCGTAGTCGTAGTTGGCCTGCTTGAGCACCGTGTACAGCTCGCGGCGCAGGTCGGCGTCGCCGGCGGCCGGCTTCGTGCCGGCGCCGTCGCGGATCGCCTGCGCGTTGGCCACGCCATAGTTCCAGACCCGGCGCAGGAACCGCGACGCGCCTTCCACGCCCGAACCGCTCCACTCCAGCTGCTGCTCGGGCGGCGCGGCAAACATCACGAACAGGCGCGCGGTGTCGGCGCCGTACTGGTCGATCAGCGCCTGCGGGTCGATGCCGTTGTTCTTCGACTTCGACATCTTCTCCACGCCGCCGATCACCACCGGCTGGCCGTCGGCCTTCAGCGTGGCGCCCTCGGGGCGGCCGCGCTCGTCCGTCTTCACGTCGACGTCGAGCGGGTTGTACCAGGTCTTCTTGCCCGAGGCGTCCTCGCGGTAATACGTCTCGTTGAGCACCATGCCCTGCGTGAGCAGGTTCGTGAACGGCTCGTCGAACTTGACCAGGCCCATGTCGCGCATGACCTTGGTCCAGAAACGGGCGTACAGCAGGTGCAGGATCGCGTGCTCGATGCCGCCGATGTACTGGTCCATCGGCATCCAGTAGTCGTTGCGGCCGTCCACCATCGCCGTGGCGTCCGGGCAGGTATAGCGCATGTAGTACCAGCACGAGTCGATGAACGTGTCCATCGTGTCGGTCTCGCGGCGGGCCGGCTTGCCGCACGACGGGCAGGTGCAGGCCAGGAAGCGCTCGTCCTTGTTCAGCGGGTTGCCGGAGCCGTCCGGCACGAGGTCTTCCGGCAGCACCACGGGCAGGTCCTGCTCGGGTACCGGCACCACGCCGCAGGCGTCGCAATGGATCAGCGGAATCGGCGTGCCCCAGTAGCGCTGGCGCGAGATGCCCCAGTCGCGCAGGCGCCAGGTCACCTTCTTCTCGCCCAGGCCCTGCGCGGCCAGGTCGGCGGCAATCGCGTCGACGGCGGCCTTGTAGGCCAGGCCATCGTATTTGCCGCTGTCGATGCAGACGCCGTGTTCCTTGTCGCCGTACCATTCCTGCCACGCTTGCGTGGAATACGGCTGGCCCTTGACGTCGATCACCTGCCGGATCGGCAGGCCGTACTTGTTGGCGAACGCGAAGTCGCGCTCGTCATGGGCCGGCACGCCCATCACCGCGCCGTCGCCGTAGCTCATCAGCACGTAGTTACCGACCCAGACCTCCACCTGCGCGCCGGTCAGCGGATGCGTGACCTTGAGGCCGGTGGGCATGCCCTTCTTCTCCATGGTCGCCATGTCGGCTTCCATGACGGAACCGTGCTTGCATTCGTCGATGAACGCGGCCAGTTCCGGATTGTGCGCGGCGGCGTGCGTGGCCAGCGGATGCTCGGCGGCCACGGCGCAGAACGTCACGCCCATGATCGTGTCGGCGCGCGTGGTGAACACGTAGAGCTTGCCGTCATTGACCAGCTTGCCGTCGGCGCCCTGGATCTCGTGCGGGAAGGCAAAGCGCACGCCCTCGCTGCGGCCGATCCAGTTCTGCTGCATGATCTTGACGCGCTCGGGCCAGCCCAGGCCGTCCAGGTCGCCCAGCAGCTCCTGCGCGTAGTCGGTGATGCGCAGGTAGTACATCGGGATCTCGCGCTTTTCCACGATGGCGCCCGAACGCCAGCCGCGGCCGTCGATGACCTGCTCGTTGGCCAGCACGGTCTGGTCCACCGGGTCCCAGTTCACGGTACCGGTCTTGCGGTAGGCAATGCCCTTTTCGAGCATCTTCAGGAACAGCCACTGGTTCCAGCGGTAGTAGTCGGGGCTGCAGGTCGCCACTTCGCGCGACCAGTCGATCGCCAGGCCCATCGACTGCATCTGCTTCTTCATGTAAGCGATGTTGTCGTAGGTCCAGGCGGCCGGCGCCACCTTGTTGTTCAGCGCGGCGTTCTCGGCCGGCATGCCGAACGCGTCCCAGCCCATCGGCATCAGCACGTTGCGGCCGTTCATGCGCAGGTAGCGCGCCATCACGTCGTTGATCGTGTAGTTGCGCACGTGCCCCATGTGGAGCTTGCCCGACGGATACGGCAGCATCGAGCAGGCGTAGAACTTCTGCTTCTCCTTGCCGTCCGGGCCGGCAGCGTGCTCCGACACCCGATAGGCATCGATGGCTTGCCAGTGCTGCTGGGCAGCTTGTTCAACGGCGGACGGAAGATATTTGTCTTGCATGGTCGGGACGACGGTCTGGACAACGATCCGGCGGCAGCGGGCGCGCCGGACGGCCTGGGGGATCGGTTTGCGAAAGAAACGATTATAACCGTGGCGCCCGGCCAATCCGGGGCACCACGGGTAGCGGAAAGCGGCTTGTCTTTTACTTCAGGCCAAGCACGTCCTGCATGTCGAACAGGCCACTGGGCTTGTCCGCCAGGAAGCGTGCCGCGCGCACCGCGCCGTCGGCGTACGACTGGCGGCTCGACGACTTGTGGCTGATCTCGATGCGCTCGCCGATGCCGGCGAACATCACCGTGTGGTCGCCCACGATATCGCCGCCCCGGATCGTCGCAAAGCCGATCGAATTCGGGTCGCGCGGACCGGTATGGCCTTCGCGGGCGTAGACGGCGCAGTCGTCGAGGTTGCGGCCGATGGCCTTGGCAATCACCTCGCCCATCGTCAGCGCCGTGCCGGACGGGGCATCCACCTTGTGGCGGTGGTGTGCCTCGATGACCTCGATGTCGTAGCCGCTCGAAAGTAGCTTGGCCGCCACTTCCAGCAACTTGAACGTGGCATTCACGCCAACGCTGAAGTTCGAAGCGAACACCACGCCGATCGACTTCGCCGCGTCGTCCAGCGCCTGCTTGCCGGCCGCGTCGAAGCCGGTGGTGCCCACCACGATCTTCTTGCCCAGCCGCTGCGCCACCGCCAGGTGGGCCAGCGTGCCTTCCGGGCGCGTGAAATCGATCAGGCAGTCGGAAGCAGCCATCACCGCGTCGATATCGGACGAAATCTTCACGCCGGTCTCGCGGCCCAGGAACATGGCGGCGTCCTGGCCCAGCGCGGGGCTGCCCGGGATGTCGAGCGCGCCCGCCAGCGTCACGCCTTCGGTGTTCAGGACGGTTTCGATCAGCATGCGGCCCATGCGGCCGGAGGCACCTGCGATGGCGATTTTCATGGTGTTGGGGGTAGTTGGGGCTGACGCCCGGCACGCGCGCCGGGCTGTCTGGAGAGGAGTGTCAGCCGCGCGCCAGGCGCGGCCAGACGGCACCGGTCAGTTTGCCGGTTTGTCCTGCGTGGCCGGCACGGCCGATGCCGCCGGTGCTTCCGGCGCAGCCTGGGCGGCTTCCGGCGCGGGAGCCGCCGCCGGCGCGGAGGCCGGCGTGCTCAGCGAAGGCGCCGCCGCGGCCGGCGTCGACGAGATCTTGCCCGGCGTCTGGTTGCGCTGCGCGGCCTTCATGCCGTCGATTTCGGCAATCAGTTCGTACTCCGAGGGCAGTTCGTCGCCCTGCCACTTCACGAGTTTGTCGCCGTCGAAGAACACGGTGAACTTGCGCGATTGCACCACCGGCGTGGCGCCGCGTCGGAACGAGAAGTAGTAATCCCAACGGTTCGCGTGGAAGACATCCTGGAGCAGCGGCGTGCCCAGCAGGAAGCGGACCTGGTCGCGCGTCATGCCTTCGCGCAGTTGCGACGTGGCTTCGCGCGAGACGAAATTGCCCTGGACGATATTGATGCGGTACGGCGTGATGGCCTGGGCCACCTTGCGCGACGTGCTGTCGTAGGCCGAGCAGGCACCGGCCAGCAGCGCGGCGCCCAGCAGGGAAAACACCAGCGCCGGGCGCGTGGCGGTCGAACGGAATGAACGCATGTATCTCGCTTCCAGACGGGAATGGTTCTGTGCCGGAACCGGCGCCTCGCGCAACCGCACGGCGTCGGGGCACGGCCACGCTTTCCGGGGCGCCGCCGCGCGGGTGGCGTCCGGGCGCCATGGCACCGGGGCGACTTTTGCCGCCAAAACCCTTATGATTCAACTATCCAGACATTGTACTCTAGGGAGTCACGCCCATGCCGAGTCCGGCGGACCTCAAAAATATCGGCCTCAAGGCGACCGTCCCCCGCCTGAAGATCCTCGAGATCTTCCAGACCAGCGAACAGCGCCATCTGAGCGCGGAAGACGTTTACCGTATCCTGCTCAACGAGCATATGGATATCGGCCTCGCCACGGTCTATCGCGTCCTGACCCAGTTCGAACAGGCGGGGCTGCTGTCGCGCAACAACTTCGAATCGGGCAAGGCCATCTTCGAACTCAACGAGGGCAAGCACCACGATCACCTGGTCTGCCTGGACTGCGGTCGCGTCGAGGAATTCTTCGATGCCGACATCGAGCATCGCCAGCAGAGCATTGCGCGCGAGCGCGGCTTCGCCTTGCAGGAACATGCGTTGTCGCTGTATGGCAACTGCACCAAGAACGACTGTCCCCACAGACCCAAACGATAAGCCGCGCCGGGCACGTTCCGGCAGCAGGCATGAAAAAACCGGCGCCGAGGCGCCGGTTTTTCTTTGTCCGCGAACCGCTTTCAGGCCTGCGGCAGATCCTGCTCGGCCACCACGCGCAGCACGCGCGACGCCGCATTCTGCGGCACGCCTACAAACTCTCCCACGACCTGGCGAAATAGGTTGCGGGCCCATACCAGCATCGGATGGGTATTGCGGCTGCGGTGCCAGAACATGTTCAGGCCGAGCGTGGTGTCGAGTTCGGCCGGCAGCGGGAACGCCTTGAGGCCGTAGGTCTCGCAGGCCATGTCCTTGGTCAGGGCATTGACCGTGAAGATCATGTCGGTCTGCGCGGCCAGTTCGGCCTGGGCGCGCCACGAATGCATGGTCAGCGTCGCGTTGCGCTTGAGCCCGCGCTGCTGCAGCGCGTAGTCGAGCGGAATCAGCGCCGGCGCCGGACGGCCCGCACCACCCGAGTGCGCCATGAAGATATGGCTGCATTCCAGGTATTGTTCGAGCGTGCACTCGTTCTTGAGCACCGGATGGTTCTTGCGCGCGCAAACCCAGAGATTCAGCGAGGTCACCATTTCCTCGACAATTTCCGGATGCCGCGTCGGAAATGGCGAAAATCCGAGATCGAGTTCATTGGCGCGCATCGACGCCACATCACTTTCCCAGGAATGCGATTCGACCAGGCGGATGTGCAGGTCCGGGGCCAACTGCTTGATGCGGAGGACGTAGCGGTTGAACACCGTGTCGCCAAGTTCGGCTGCAAAGCCGATGCTCAGCGTGCCGGTGGCAACCGCCGGATCAAAATTGTCGGCGTCGCCTTCATTGATCGACGACCAGAGGTCCAGCATGTCCCGGATCTTCGGGCCGAGTTCGAGCGCGCGGGGCGTCGGCGTCAGGCCATGGGGCACGCGGATGAAGAGAGGATCGTCGAAGATCTCGCGCAACCGGCCGAGCGAATGCGAGACGGCAGGCGCCGTCATATGCATTTTCTCCGCCACATAAGTGGCGTTTCGTTTACTCAGCAGCTCGGTAAAAATCACGAGCAGCTTGGTATCAACGTTCACCATGTTCAGGCCCGGTTAAAGTGTTGCACGTTCGATGGCCCCACCACTTTCACTGGCTGCACATCAGATTTCAACAGATTCTTCCGAGTGTAAGAGAAAAAATCGGCAGGGAAAAGCAAATTCGGCATTTCTCGCACTAAGTACGCGGGTTAACGACTAATTTTCGGCATATTCGGGACAGATAATGTCAAAGACTGCTGTCCCACCATGCGCCGGGCCCGCCATGATCGCAAAAAGCGACCCTTTTCTGCCTTGCGCTCGGACACATTTTCCGCAGTTTCCTCGGAATTATCGTGATGATGCCTGCACGCCGCGGGCAAATGTGTGACGCTTACCCGCGATCCATACAAAAAAACGCGCCCGAAGGCGCGTTTTCCGATCGGAGCCGAAGCCCGATTACTTGGCGACCACGCGTGCCATTTCCAGGCACTTGTTCGAATAGCCCCATTCGTTGTCGTACCAGCTCACGACCTTGATGAACGTGCCGTCCAGCGCGATGCCGGCTTCGGCGTCGAAAATCGAGGTGCGTGCGTCGCCGCGGAAATCCGTGGCCACGACCTTGTCTTCGGTATAGCCCAGCACGCCCTTCAGCGCGCCCTGGCTCTGCGCCTTCATTTCCGCGCAGATTTCCTCGTAGCTGGCCGACTTCTCCAGCTCCACGGTCAGGTCGACCACCGAAACGTCCGAGGTCGGCACGCGGAACGACATGCCCGTCAGCTTCTTGTTCAGTTGCGGAATCACCACGCCCACGGCCTTGGCGGCGCCGGTCGACGACGGGATGATGTTTTCCAGGATGCCGCGGCCACCGCGCCAGTCCTTGTTCGACGGGCCGTCGACGGTCTTCTGCGTTGCCGTGGCGGCGTGCACCGTGGTCATCAGGCCGCGCTTGATGCCCCACTTGTCGTTCAGCACCTTGGCCACCGGGGCCAGGCAGTTCGTGGTGCAGCTGGCGTTCGAGACGATCGCCTCGCCCTTGTACGACTCGTGGTTCACGCCGTACACGAACATCGGGGTGTCGTCCTTCGACGGGGCCGACATGATCACCTTCTTGGCGCCCGCGTCGATGTGCTTCTGCGCGCCTTCCTTGGTCAGGAAGATGCCCGTCGATTCGATCACGACGTCGGCACCGACTTCGCCCCACTTCAGTTCCGACGGATCCTTGACGGCCGTCAGGCGGATCTTCTTGCCGTTCACGACCAGCGTGTTGCCTTCCACCGACACTTCGCCGTCGAAGCGGCCGTGCACCGAGTCGTATTGCAGCATGTACGCCAGGTAGTCCGGCTCCAGCAGGTCGTTGATGGCGACGACTTCAATGTCCTTGAAGTTCGCGGCGGCGGCGCGGAACACCATGCGTCCGATACGGCCAAAGCCGTTGATGCCGATCTTGATGGTCATGTCTATCTCCTAGAGTGCAATCGATGAAGCCTGGGCCGGCGCCGCCCGCCGGCGCGTCGCACCGGCAGGCCGCACGGGCGGAAATTACTGGGCGAGCGTGGCGCGCACGGTGTCGGCCACGTTGTCGACCGTGAAGCCGAAGTGCTTGAACAGCACGCCTGCCGGGGCCGATTCGCCGAACGTGTCGATACCGACCACCGCCTGGACCTGGTACTTCCACCAGAAATCGGTCACGCCGGCTTCCACGGCGATGCGCGGCACGCCGGCCGGCAGCACGCTGGCCTTGTACGCGGCATCCTGCTTGTCGAACACGGTCGTGGCGGGCACCGAGACCACGCGCACGTGCACGCCCTCGGCGGCCAGCGCATCGGCTGCGCCGATGGCCAGGCCCACTTCGGAACCGGTGGCGATGATCACGGCGTCCGGCGCCTTCTTGCGCGGGTTCTTCGCATCGCGCAGCACGTAGCCGCCGCGTGCGATATTGGCACGCGTGGCGTCGTCACGCTGCTGGAACGGCAGGTTCTGGCGGCTGAAGATCAAGCAGCTCGGGCCGTCCTCGCGGCGGATCGACTGGGCCCACGCCACGGCGGTCTCGGTCGTGTCGGCGGTGCGCCAGACGTCCATGTTCGGAATCAGGCGCAGGCTGGCCACGTGCTCGACCGACTGGTGCGTCGGGCCGTCCTCGCCCAGGCCGATCGAGTCGTGCGTGAACACGTACAGCGTGCGGATCTTCATCAGCGCCGCCATGCGCAGCGCGTTGCGGCTGTAGTCCGAGAACGTCAGGAACGTGCCGCCGTAGGGGATGTACCCGCCGTGCAGCGTGATGCCGTTCATGACCGCGCTCATGCCGAACTCGCGCACGCCGTAGTTGATGTGGTTGCCCCACGCGTCGGCGCGCACGGCCTTGCTGCCCGACCAGTTGGTCAGGTTCGAGCCGGTCAGGTCGGCCGAGCCGCCCAGGAACTCCGGCAGCACCGGCGCAAACGCCTCGATCGTGTTCTGGCTGGCCTTGCGCGTGGCGATCGTCTCGGCCTTTTCCTCGCACTTGGCGATGAAGGCGTCCACCGCCTCGTCAAACGCGCCCGGCAGTTCGCCGCGCATGCGGCGGGTGTATTCACCGGCTTCGTACGGGTGCACTTCGGCGTAGGCCGAGAACAGCGCGTCCCAGGCCTTCTCCAGCGCGGCGCCGGTCGGCTTGGCATCCCACGCGGCGTAGACGTCCTGCGGCAGTTCGAACGGGGCATGGGCCCAGCCCAGCGCCTCGCGCGTGGCCAGCACTTCGGCGCCGCCCAGCGGGGCGCCGTGCACGTCGTGGCCGCCTTCCTTGTTCGGGGCACCCTTGCCGATCACGGTGCGGCAGCAGATCAGCGTTGGGCGGTCGCTGGCCTTGGCCTGGGCGATGGCGTTGTCCACGGCCACGGCGTCATGGCCGTCCACGGCGCGGATCACGTTCCAGCCGTAGGCTTCGAAACGCTTCGGGGTGTCGTCGGCGAACCAGCCCACCACGTCGCCGTCGATCGAGATGCCGTTGTCGTCCCACAGCGCGATCAGCTTGTTCAGCTTCAGCGTGCCCGCCAGCGAGCAGGCTTCGTGGCTGATGCCTTCCATCAGGCAACCGTCGCCCATGAACACATAGGTGTGATGGTTGACGATGTCGAAGCCCGGGCGGTTGAACTCTTCGGCCAGCAGGCGCTCTGCCAGCGCCATGCCCACCGCGTTGGTGATGCCCTGGCCCAGCGGACCCGTGGTGGTTTCCACGCCCGGCGTGATGCCGTATTCCGGATGGCCGGCGGTCTTGCTGTGCAGCTGGCGGAAATTCTTCAGTTCTTCCACCGGCAGGTCGTAACCCGTCAGGTGAAGCAATGCGTAGATCAGCATCGAGCCGTGGCCGTTCGACAGCACGAAGCGGTCGCGGTCGGCCCACTGCGGATTCACCGGGTTATGCTTCAGGTGCCGGCCCCACAACGCCACGGCGATATCCGCCATCCCCATCGGCGCGCCGGGGTGACCGGAGTTGGCCTGCTGGACGGCGTCCATGGCAAGCACGCGGATGGCGTCGGCCATCAGTTTGACGGGCTGGTTGGCGAAAGGACTTGTGGCGGGATGGGCGAGGGCAGACATGCGGGAACCTGACGGCGGGAAAAGCGCAATTTTAGCAGAAGCGGGCGGCATTTCCGGGCGCGCCGAGGCGTCCCGAAGGGGTCATCAAACCTGGACCGAGTGGCTGGCCCCCGGCACGGGCACCACCCTGGGCGAGATCGCCGTGCTGGCGGCCGCCCGTTCACCCCATCAACAGGTGGAAATCGGCGAAAACGCACGCTTCGGCCGCATTTTCCGGCTCGATGGCGTGGTGATGAGCACCGAAGCGGACGCCTTCATCCTGCACGAACTCATGACGGTGCCGATGGCCGTTGTGCACGATACGCCACGTAACGCGCTGGTCATTGGCGGCGGCGACGGCGGATCGGCGTTCGAACTGTTGCGGATTCCCACCATGCGGGAAGTCGTGGTGGCCGAACTCGATGCCGAAGTCGTGCGCCTGGCGCGCGACTGGCTCGGCGGCATTCACCAGGGCGCGCTCGACGAACCGGGCGATCCGCGCCTGCACCTGGCCATCGGCGACGGGCTGGGCCTGATGGAAGCGTTTGCCCGCGCCGGGCGCCGCTTCGACCTGATCGTCTACGACCTGACCGAAGCCGACGATGGCGGCCCGGCCGCCGCGCTGTTCTCGGCGCACGGCCTGCAGACCGCGCGCCGCTGCCTGGCGCCCGGCGGCGCGCTGTCGCTGCACCTGGGCCCGCCGCTGCACCGCCCCGATGCGGCGCGGCTGCTGCTGGGCCGCCTGCGCCAGGCGTTCCGCCACGTGGCCCCGCTGACCGCGTTCGTGCCGGCCTATGGCGCGCTGTGGGGCGTGGCGCTGGCCAGTGACGCGCTCGACATCGCCGCCGCGCCGGCCGCCGCCATCGCCGCCCGGCTGCGCCAATGGCGGCTCGACACCGCGCTGCGCGCCTACCATGCCGAACTCCACCCGGCGCTGTTTGTCCATCCGCGCCACCTGCAGGCGGTCTTCGACAGCGCCGGCCGACCCGCGTAACATGCACTTTCACCCCGGCGCCCATGCGCACCGGGCGTTCCACCGAGCCACCCTCCGGGAGACCAGCATGCCCAGACCGTCCAATACGCCCTGGTTGACGCCCTACCTGACGGTTGCCAGCGGCCGCGCCGCGATTGATTTCTACCAGCGCGCGTTCGGCTTCACGGCCGGCCACGTGATCGACGAGAACGGCGTGCCGACCCATGCCGAACTGCACTACAAGGGCGAACTCGTCGTGATGTTCGCGCCCGAAGGCGCCTGGGGCACCACCGCGCGCACGCCGCGTTCGCTCGGCGTGGAAGCGCCGCAGACGTTCTACGTCTATTGCGACGATGTCGATGCGATGTACGCGCAGGCCACCGGTGCCGGCGCCGTCAGCGTGATGCCGCCCGCCGACCAGTTCTGGGGCGACCGCTATTGCATGGTCGAAGACCCGGACGGCTACCGCTGGGGCTTTGGCACCCCGCTGCCGAAGGCCGACGCCGAGACCGGCGACGTGCCCTCGCCCGAATCCTGACCCTACCCCGATGCCACCGAGATTTTTCGTTGATGCGGCGCTTGCCGCCGATACCGTATTGGATTTGCCCGAGGCCGTGGCACGCCACATCCACGTGCTGCGCCTGTCTCCCGACGACCCGCTGACGCTGTTCAACGGCCAGGGCGGCAGCTTTTCCGCCACGCTGGCCGATCTCGGCAAGCGCAGCGCGACGGCGCGGGTGGGCACCCATGACCCGGCCGAAGCGGAGCCGCCCTTCCGTGTGACGCTGGCGCAGGGGCTGGCCGGTGGCGACAAGATGGACTGGCTGATCGAGAAGGCCGTGGAACTGGGCGTGGCGGCCATCCAGCCGCTGCAGGCCCAGCGCTCCGTGGTACGGCTCTCGGGCGAGCGCGCGGCCAGGCGCGAAGCGCACTGGCAGGCGCTGATCCAGGCCGCCTGCGAACAATGCGGCCGCAATCGCTTGCCGGCGCTGGCGCCCGTGTCTACTTTTGAAGGGTGGCTCGCGGCCGCGCCGGCCGGCGGACACCGGCTGCTGCTCTCGCCGCGCGCCGTGGCGCCGCTGCCCGAGCTGGCCCGGACCCACGCCGACGCGTGGCGGGCCGGGGGCGTGACGCTGCTGATCGGGCCGGAAGGCGGCCTGTCGCCGGAAGAAGAGGCGGCGGCGCGCCACGCGGGATTCATCGGCGTGTCGCTGGGCCCGCGCATCCTGCGTACCGAAACGGCGGGGCTGGCCTGCCTCGCCACGCTGAACGCCATCCTTGGCGGATTCTGACCGTAACCGTAACAGACCATAGGAGTCGAACATGGGACTACTCGATAGCGTGCTGGGCGGGATGCTCGGACAAGGCGGCGGCCAGCAGGCGGGCGGCGGCGGACTGAATCCCAAGCTCATGATGGCGCTGGGCCTGCTGGCGATGCTGGCCATGCGCAACAAGAGCCAGGGCGCCGATGGCAGCGTGGCGCCGGCCGATGCCGGGGACGCGGCCGGCGGGCTCGGTGGGCTGGGCGGACTCGGCGGCCTGGGTGGCGTGCTGGGCGGGATGCTGGGCGGCGGCAGCGCACCGGCGCCGGGCGGACTCGATCTCGGCTCGCTGCTGGGCGGGCTGCTCGGTGGCCAGGGCGACGCCACGAACTCGGCGCAGGCCATGGGCGCGGCGTCGGGCGGCATTGGCGCACTGCGCGACATCCTCGGCCAGGCGGGGCTCGGCCATCAGGTGGATTCGTGGATCGGCACCGGCAGCAACGAGGCCGTCAGCGCGGCCGACCTGCAGGGCGCGCTCGGCGGCACCGGCGCGCTGCAATCGCTGGCCGAGACCACCGGCCTGTCTTCGGACGATGTCGCCGCCAGCCTCAGCGAGGGCCTGCCCGAACTGATCGACCGGCTGACGCCGGGGGGCCAGTTGCCGCCGCAGTCCTGACGGGCGGCCCGCTCTTCCCCAGGATGCAAAAAAGCCCGCTGGACCACAGCGGGCTTTTTCTTGCGTTGCGCTTCGTTGCCGGTCAGGCGAACGAGTAGAACACGCGGAACTGAACCTTGCGTTCGAGCCAGAACTCGGCGGCGTCGCGGAACACGTCGAGCAGCACCTCGCGCGCTTCCTTGTCGAACTTCAGCGCAATCGGCAGACCTTCGAGCACGATCACGAAACCGGGCTGCGGGCCGGCCTTGTAGATCATGTCGGTCAGGCAATCGGACAACGCATCGAAATTCTTGCCAAAATGCTTCGGGAACATGAACTCGGTGGCAATCCGTTCGAGAATCTCGGCCTTGCTGGCGCAATCGGCGCAGTTGGCATAGAGAAAATGCTGGTTCAGCGCCGAGGCCGCCTGGGCCAACTCGGGTACGCGGAATGCGCGGATCGACTGGACGATGTTCGGGCGCACCGTCTTGAACAGATTCATGGCTCCCTCGTTGGTGCCGTCATCCCCCCACGTGGCCATGACCGGCGAGCAAGCGGGCGGAAGTGGGTGCGTCAGATCCTGTCGCGGCATCATCAGCACGTTGTCGTATAGGTTCTGGGCCTGATGGTGGGCCCTTTGCCAGCCATCTCCGGCGCCGCGCTCCTCGCGGGCGGCAAGGGCGTCGCCCAATCCGAAAATGTCAGTCATCATTTGGTTATCCGTTTGAAACTGTTGTAGTGGTCTTCCGTGTAATAGCAGTCGTTGGCGGCGCGTTGATCACCACCGCATACGATCCGCTTGGCTCCCCGATTCCGGCTCTTGCTGTTCTTGACGGTATATTCGCGGTAATACCCGCGGGACTGCGCCGGCAGATGCCGCTCGTAATTGCCGAACCGCGAGCCATCCTTGCCATAGGGAAACGGGCCGCCGGCCTGGATCAGGTCCAGCGTCTGCCGCGCCTCGTTTGGCAACTGCGGTACCGGGATGGTTCCCACCACCCCTTCCACGTCCGCCACCGGCGCCTGCCGTGCGATGGCGCCTTGCGGCGACAGCACCAGCGCCATCGATAACGCGGCACCGGCCAGTGCGCGGCCCAGGCTGCGCGCCAGGGACTGCCGTGGTGACTGCCGCTGCGGCTGGCTCGCTGGATTCCGGGGACCCACGTTATCGAAATATGATCTGGAAAAAGTGGCTGAAGTGGCTGGCTGGCCATTCCGGCAGTGCGCAGGGTGCATGCATCGGCCCACGCCATTGCCGGCAGACCATGGACGAGCGCCTGCATTCAAAGGCGTAAGGTTACGCGGATGTCGCGCATTAATCAATCCCTGCCGTGGTGCCGCCCGAATTTCCTCAATTGTTTCAACATGTTATTGAAATGTGTGCGCATACTAACCTCGCAGACAAGATCGGACGGCGGACATGAAAAAAGCCGGGCGAACCCGGCTTTGTGGCAAGGCCCCGGAAAACCGGAGCCGTGGCGCTTCATGACAGCTCTGCTCAGACCTTGGCAGCGGCATCCACCACCACGAGCGCCGTCATGTTGACGATACGGCGCACCGTCGCGGACGGGGTCAGGATGTGCACCGGCGCCTTCACGCCGAGCAGGATCGGGCCGATCGCCACATTGTTGCCCGCGGCAACCTTGAGCAGGTTGTACGAGATATTGGCGGCGTCGATGTTCGGGCAGACCAGCAGGTTGGCTTCGCCCTTGAGCGCGCCGTCCGGCACCAGCGAATCGCGCAGCTTTTCGTCCAGCGCGCTGTCGCCGTGCATTTCGCCGTCGACTTCGAGATCCGGCGCGCGGTCGCGCAGGATCGCCAGCGTGTCGCGCATCTTGCGCGCCGACGGCGCCTCGGACGTGCCGAAGTTCGAATGCGACAGCAGGCCCACCTTCGGCTCGATGCCGAAGCGCTTCAGTTCCTCGGCGGCCATGATCGTGATCTCGGCCAGCTCGTCGGCGGTCGGGTCCACGTTCACGTGGGTGTCCACCAGGAAGATCTGGCGGCCGGGCAGGACCAGGCCGTTCATGGCCGCGTACACCTTGTTGGTGCCGCCCAGGACCTGGTCGATGTAGCGCAGGTGCGCGGCCGTGGTGCTGACCGTGCCGCAGATCATGCCGTCCGCCTCGCCCTTCTTGAGCAGCATCGCACCGATCAGCGTGGTGCGGCGGCGCATTTCGAGCTTGGCGTACTGCTGCGTGACACCCTCGCGGGCCATCATGCCGTAGTAGGTATCCGAATAATCGCGGAAGCGCTCGTCGTGCTCGGGGTTCACCACGGTGAAATCGGTGCCCATGCGCAGGCGCAGGCCGAAGCGCTCGATGCGGTGCGCCAGCACGGCCGGACGGCCGATCAGGATCGGGTTGGCCAGCTTTTCATCGACGATCACCTGCACGGCGCGCAGCACGCGCTCCTCCTCGCCCTCGGCAAAGACGATGCGCTTCTTCTCCATCTCCACCTTGCGCGCGGCCGCGTAGATCGGCTTCATCAGCGTGCCCGAGTGGTAGACGAACTGCTGCAGCTGCAGGCGGTACGCGTCCATGTCCTCGATCGGGCGCGCGGCCACGCCCGACTTCGCGGCGGCCTCGGCCACGGCCGGCGCCACCTTGACGATCAGGCGCGGGTCGAACGGCTTCGGGATCAGGTATTCCGGACCGAACGACAGGTCCTGGATGCCATAGGCCGACGCCACGATGTCGCTCTGTTCCTGGCGCGCCAGTTCCGCCACGGCATTGGCGGCGGCGATTTCCATCTCGCGCGTGATCGTGGTGGCGCCGCAATCGAGCGCGCCACGGAAGATGAACGGGAAGCACAGGACGTTGTTGACCTGGTTCGGATAGTCGGTGCGGCCCGTGGCCATCACGGCGTCCGGGCGGATCTCCTTGACCAGTTCCGGCATGATTTCCGGATTCGGGTTGGCCAGCGCCAGCACCAGCGGCTTGTCGGCCATCTTCTGCACCATTTCCGGCTTCAGCACGCCGGCGGCGGACAGGCCCAGGAAAATGTCGGCGCCCTCGATGACCTCGGCCAGGCGGCGCTTGTCGGTCTTCTGCGAGAAGCGCGCCTTTTCCGGGTCCATCAGTTCGGTGCGGCCCTCGTAGACCACGCCGGCCAGATCGGTCACCCAGATGTTCTCAATGGGCAGGCCCATGTCGACGAGCAGGTCCAGGCAGGCCAGCGCGGCGGCGCCGGCGCCCGAGGCCACCAGCTTGACCTTGCCGATGTCCTTGCCCACCACCACCAGGCCGTTGACGATGGCCGCGGCCACCACGATGGCGGTGCCGTGCTGGTCATCGTGGAAGACGGGAATCTTCATCCGCTCGCGCAGCTTGCGCTCCACGTAGAAGCACTCCGGCGCCTTGATGTCTTCGAGGTTGATGCCGCCAAACGTCGGTTCGAGCGCGGCGATGATCTCCACCAGCTTCTCGGGGTCCTTCTCGTCGACCTCGATGTCGAACACGTCGATGCCGGCGAATTTCTTGAACAGGCCGGCCTTGCCTTCCATGACCGGCTTCGACGCCGCGGCGCCAATGTCGCCCAGGCCCAGCACGGCCGTGCCGTTGGTGATCACGCCCACCAGGTTGCCGCGCGCGGTGTAGCGGAACGAATTGGCCTGGTCGGAAACGATTTCCTCGCACGCCGCGGCCACGCCCGGCGAGTACGCCAGGGCCAGGTCGCGCTGGTTCGACAGCGGCTTGGTGGGGGTGACGGAGATCTTGCCCGGGGTCGGAAACTCGTGGTATTCGAGTGCGGCCTTGCGCAGCGCCTCACGCTGCTGCTGTTTCAGATCGTCTTGGGACGGGGACTGCTGAGGGCTTGTCATCTGCGCATCTTCCGATCGGTGGAGCCACACTGATTAACACGGGCGTTGAGTACGGGCCGGCTCCACGAACCCGCTGTCTCCGCCTGTTGTCGCTTATTTGCGCTTTCTGGCGCTTTAGGAACTGCGCATTTTATATTGTGAAATACTCTTTCACAATAAGCGTTTTGCGCGGAGCACCTTTTCGATTCGGTACAATATGCCGCATGCCGAAGGGCTTGACCAGCCGTAATCTCCACAGGATCTTCGGGTCATCCCACGCCCACATGCCTGCCCCCAGCCCTGCTCCCCAGTCCGCCTCCCCCGGCTTGTCCCCTGGCTCGTCCCCTTCCGCGCCACTGTCGGAATTCGACCTGATCCGCCGTTTCTTCACGCGCCCGGTGCGCAAGGCCGCGCTGGGCGTGGGCGACGACTGCGCGCTGGTCGAGCCGCGTCCCGGCCACCAGATCGCCATCAGCACCGACATGCTGGTCAGCGGCCGCCATTTCTTTCCGGACGTGCCGCCCCGCGCGCTGGGCCACAAGGCGCTGGCGGTCAACCTGTCGGACCTCGCCGCGATGGGCGCCGAGCCGCGCGCCTTCACGCTGGCGCTGGCGCTGCCCGATTCCGACCCCGCCTGGCTGGAGCCGTTCGCGGCTGGCATGCTGGCGCTGGCCGACGACCATGGCTGCGAACTGATCGGGGGCGATACCACCCGGGGGCCACTGACGATCTCGATCACGGTGTTCGGCGACGTGCCGGCGCGCCATGCGCTGCGTCGCGATGCGGCCCGGCCCGGCGATGACATCTGGATCTCCGGCACGCTCGGCGATGCGCGGCTGGCGCTGGGTGACTGCCGGGGGGAATGGCTGCTGCCCGAACCCGATTTCTCCGTGGTCCGTCCGCGCATGGACACGCCCACGCCGCGCGTGGCGCTCGGGATGGCGCTGCGCGGAGTGGCGCATGCGGCACTCGACATTTCCGACGGCCTGATTGGCGATCTCGGCCATATCCTGGCCCGTTCGTCGGTGGGTGCCATCGTCGACGTCGACGCGTTGCCGCGCTCGGCGATCCTGTCAGACCAGCCGCTGGCATGCCAGCGCGAATGCGTGCTGGCCGGCGGCGACGACTACGAGCTGTGTTTCACGGCGCCGATCGGTGCGCGCGAGGCCATTGCCGACATCAGCCGCCAGCTTGGCCTGCCGCTGACGCGCGTCGGATCGATCACACCGGAAGCGGGGCTGCGCATCGTGGACGGCACGGGCAGCCCATTGCGCTATTCGGGGTTGTCGTTCGACCATTTCGCGGCGCCGTAATCTCCGAATCGAGACGCCCCTGACACGCGTCGCAAGCCGTGTCATGATGCCGCCATGCGCGTACCGGGAGCCACCACGTGCGCGCCACAGATAACTACACAGACGAGCCTATTTCTTGATGTCCGCCTATCCCCCCGGGGCCGCGCCGCGCGACCCCGTCGACCCCGTCACGCTGGAAGCCGGCCAGACCGCCCGCGTCACGCGCCCTACCGCCCGCTTCATGCTCGGCCACCCGGCCCGGCTGATCGCGTACGGGTTCGGCTCCGGCCTGTCGCCGGTCAGCCCCGGCACGGTGGGCACGCTCTACGCCTGGCTGTCGTACGTGGTGATCTCGATGTGGATCGAGCCCTCGACGTGGCTCTACATCATTGCCGGCGGCTTCGTGGTGGGGATCTGGGCCTGCCTGCGCACCGCCCGCGACATGGGCGTGTGGGATCACGGCAGCATGGTCTGGGACGAAATCATCGCGTTCTGGCTGGTCATGGTGTTCGTCACGCCCACCGGTTTCTGGGGTCAGTTCGCCGCCTTCGCGTGGTTCCGGTTCTTCGACATCGTCAAGCCGGCCCCGATCCGCTACTACGACCGTACGCTCAAGGGGCCGGGCTTCACCGGCGCGTTCGGCGTGATGTTCGACGATATCTTCGCGGCGTTCTATACGCTGCTGGTATTCGCGCTGTGGCGCTCGATCTGAGCGCCAAGGCGTTTCGCATCGCATTTCTACGAAAAACCGCGCCATGTCCGTCAGCCGCCTGCTAGACCAGCTTGCCATCCAGGCCGGAGCCGCCCTTGCGGAACGCTCGCTCATGCTTGCCACGGCGGAGTCCTGCACGGGCGGGCTGGTGGCGGCGGCCATCACCGATGTATCGGGGTCGTCGGGCTGGTTCGAGCGCGGCTTCGTGACCTATTCCAACGAGGCCAAGTCCACGATGATCGGCGTGCCGGCCAAGCTGATCCGCGACCACGGCGCCGTCAGCGAGGAAGTGGCCCACGCCATGGCCGAAGGCGCCCTGCTGAACAGCCGCGCGCAGGTCTCGCTGTCGATTACCGGCGTGGCCGGTCCCAGCGGCGGCACCCCGGAAAAGCCGGTCGGCATGGTCTGCTTCGGCTGGAGCAACCGCATCACCACGCGTACCGAAACCCAGCGCTTCAAGGGTGACCGCGCCCAGATCCGCCGCCAGGCGGCGGAGCACGCCATGCGTGGGCTGATCGAGATGGTGAGGAACGAGGAGTAGCTCTGACAGCTGCTGTCGGAGTGCTCCCCTCTCCCGCGTAGTGGGAGAGGGGAGAAAACCAACGGGAAGAGGTTCTTACCCGTGCCGATACCGGTTGATCGTCTCCCGCGTCTGCAGCGCCACGTTGCGGGCCGCTGCGGCGAAGTTCTTGTCGCGGCCGGCGTACAGGATGGCGCGTGACGAATTGATCATCATGCCGGTGCCGTCGGCGGTACGGCCGGCCTTCACGGTGGCCTCGATGTCGCCGCCCTGGGCGCCGATGCCGGGGATCAGCAGTGGCATGTCGCCGACGATCTGGCGCACCTTGGCGATCTCGTTCGGGAACGTCGCGCCCACCACCAGGCCCATCTGGCCATTGGTATTCCAGCGCTCGCGGGCCGCCTCGGCCACCACCTGGTACAGCGGCTTGCCGTCGACCTGCAGGAACTGCACGTCCGAACCACCGGGGTTCGATGTCCGGCACAGCACGATCACGCCTTTGCCGGGATGCGCCAGGTACGGCGACATCGAGTCGAAACCCATGTACGGGCTGACCGTGACGGCATCGGCCTTGTAGCGGTCGAACGCCTCGATGGCGTAGTGTTCCGCCGTGGAGCCGATGTCGCCGCGCTTGGCGTCGAGGATCACCGGAATCCCGGGATGGGCGTCGTGGATGTACTCGATCAGCTGCTCAAGCTGGTCTTCGGCGCGCTGCGAGTGGAAATAGGCGATCTGCGGCTTGAATGCGCAGACCAGGTCGGCCGTGGCGTCGACGATTTCGCGGCAGAACGAGAAAATTGCCCCGCCGGTACCGGTCATCGAAACCGGCAGCTTGTCGGGGTCCGGATCGAGCCCGACGCACAGCAGGGAATCGTTACGCTGCCACGCGGCGGACAGCTGCTCGGTAAATGTCATGAGAGGCTCGGTCAATCTGATTCGGGGGTAACGCCAATTCTACCCGCTGGCCTCCGGGCTGGCGTGCTATTGTCTGCAGCTTCCGCTTAAAAGAGCGACGCAGTGCACGTCGCCACGTCCATGCAACTCGATCGCCGCGGCCTGCTCCTGCTCGTCTTCCTCACCCTCGCCTGGGGCCTGAACTGGCCCATCATGAAGATCGGCGTGGCGCATTTCCCGGCCATGGGTTTCCGGCTGCTGTGCATGGCCGGCGGGCTGGTGGCGCTGGGGCTGGCGCTGAGGGTGCGTGGCGATTCGCTCCATATCCCGCGCGCCACCTGGCCCACCGTGGTCAAGCTGGCCATCCCGAACATGGTCATCTGGCACCTGTTCGCGATCTGCGCCGTCAAGATGCTGTCGTCGGGCCGGGCCGCCATCCTGGGCTACACGATGCCGATCTGGGCCGTGGTCTGGGGGCTGGTGATCTTCCGCGAGCGCATCGCGCTGTCGGCCTGGATCGGCATCGGCTGCGCGCTGGCCGGCACCGTGCTGCTGCTCTCGGGCGAGATCGCCGCGCTGACCGGAAGCCCGGCCGGCACGCTGCTGATGCTGGTGGCCGCCGCCGGCTGGGGCTTCGGCACCCAGCTCATGAAGCGCACGCCGCTGGACGTGCCGATCGGCGCGCTGACCTTCTGGATGCTGGCCGTGACGCTGCCGTTCCTGGCCGTCGGGTCGCTGCTGTTCGAGACCGGCTGGCGCCTGCCCACGGCCGTGGAGTGGGCGGCCATTGCCTACAACGCCGTGGTGGTCTTCGCCTACTGCCACCTGGTCTGGTTCGCGCTGGCGCGCAGCCTGCCGCCGGTGGTGTCGAGCCTGTCGATCATGTTCATTCCGGTGGTCGGGGTGTTCTCGGGCATGTGGCTGCTGGGCGAGACGCCGCACTGGCAGGACTACGCCGCCATCGTGCTGATGTTCGCGGCCTTGTCGTCGGTCATGCTGGCGCCGTTGCTGCGCCGGCGGGGCTGAGATTTCGCTTAACAAGCCCCCCCGCGGTGGATTACACTCGCGGCCATCAGAATCCCACGCGCCTGCGGCGCGATCACGCTTGCCGGCCGCCCCATGGCAGTTCCATGGCCGCGTCGCTGGCGATGCCTTGCCTGCCCTGCCGCCGAGACCTCGGCACAGCGCAAACAGTCACAAGGAATTCCAGGGATGATCAACCTGTTCGTCCTGCAGAAAGGCCGGCTTGCCCAGGAGCAGGTCGACGAGCGCAATGAGCTGCTGCAGCACAAGCCCATCTGGATCGACGTAGTCAGCCCCGACGACGAGGAGTTGGCGTGGATCAAGGAAACCTACGGCGTCGTCCTGCCGGAACTCGAAGACCTGGGTGACCTGGAGGCGTCGGCCCGGTATTTCGAGGGCGAGGACGAGAACATCCACATCCGCACCGATTTCCTGCTGGCCGAGGATGAAGCCTCGCGCAACGTGCGCGTGGCGTTCGTGCTCACGCGCGACGTCCTGTTCTCGATCCACGACGAAGACCTGCCCGTGTTCCGGCTGGTGCGGCTGCGCGCCCGGATGCGTCCCGGCTCGGTGCGCAACGCCAAGGACGTGCTGATGGACCTCTACGCGACCGACGCCGAGTATTCGGCCGATTCGATCGAGGAGATCTACGAGCGCCTGGAGGAAGCCAGCCGCCGCGTGCTGGCCGAGAACGTGACCGATGCCGCCGCCGCCGACGTGCTGGAAACCATCGCCCGCGAGGAAGACCTGAACGGCCGCATCCGCCGCAACGTCATGGATACGCGCCGGGCGGTGTCGTTCCTGATGCGCAGCCAGCTGCTGTCGGCCGAGCAGCAGGACGAGGCGCGCCAGATCCTGCGCGACATCGACTCGATCGAGAACCACACCGCGTTCCTGTTCGACAAGATCAACTTCCTGATGGATGCCACGGTCGGTTTCATCAACATCAACCAGAACAAGATCATCAAGCTGTTCTCGGTGGTGTCGGTGGCGCTGATGCCGCCCACGCTGATCGCCAGCATCTACGGCATGAACTTCAAGCTGATGCCGGAGCTGGACTGGGCCATCGGCTACCCGTGGGCCATCGCGCTGATGGCGGTGTCGGCGGCGATTCCGCTGGTGTACTTCCGCAGGAAGGGGTGGCTGAGCTGAGGCATCGCTGCCCCTCAATCGGGCAGCGCCGCCGCCCCCATCCGGCGGGCGATGATCCCCGCCTTCACCCGGAAGTTCACCCGCACGTTCGCGCAGTATTCCTTCTTGTCGAAGCATTTCGGCGCCGGCAGTGCCGCCGCGAGCCGGGCAGCCTGGCCGACCGTCAGCTTCGACGCCGACGTGCGGAAGTAGTGCTGGGCCGCCGCCTCCACGCCGAACACTCCCTCGCCCCACTCCACCGAGTTCAGGTAGATCTCGAAGATGCGCTGCTTGTCGAGCCAGAATTCGAGCATCCACGTGATGGCCAGTTCCTGGCCCTTGCGCACGTAGTACTGCTCCGATGCCAGGAACAGGTTCTTGGCCAACTGCTGGGTAATCGTGGAACCGCCACGGACGATGTGTCCGCGCTTCTTGTTGCGCTCCCAGGCGTCGAGCATCGCGTCCAGTTCGTAGCCGGGATGGTTGACGAAATCGGCATCTTCACTGGCAATCACCGCGCGCTTGATGTTGCGCGACATCTGGTCGTAGCCCACCCACCGGTGGTCGACCTTGCAGCTCCAGACGTTGATCCCGCACAAACGCCACTGCTCGGCGCGCATGAACGACGTGGACGACGGGTTCAGATACTGCCACGCGGCAATCTGCAGGAAGAAATACGCCTGCATCGCCAGCACGCCGATGATCAGGCATTCGCCGAAATAGCCGATCCAGCGCAGCGGGTTGGCGGCGCCGCCCGTGCGGGCGGCCCGGGCCGGGCGGGTGGCGGCGCTACGCTGGCGGGCCAAGGGCGGCCCCCTCAGCGGCCGGCTTCGGCCTGCAGCGCGGCGCGCAGCTCGGCCAGGACCGGTGCCGTGGCGGGCCGGACGCCGCGCCAGTTGTAGAACGCCTCGGCGGCCTGCTCGACCAGCATCCCCAGGCCATCGGACGTCCGCGCACCGCAGCGCGCCGCGTGCGCCAGGAACACGGTCGGCTTCGCGCCGTACATCATGTCGTAGGCCAGCACGCCCTCGCCCAGCAGGAAATCGGGCACGGGCGGCAGTTCACCCTGCAGGCTGCTGGCCGAGGCGTTGATCACCACGTCGCAGCCTTCCTCCTCGGACAGCGCGCCGAGCGCGTCGAGGCCGCCGGCCCACAGTTCCACGCCATACTGGTCGGCCGCCTCGACGAAGTTCTCGACCATGTCGCTGGCCTTCTGCGCGGTACGGTTGGCCACCACGATCCGCGCCGGGCGGCACTCGATCAGCGGCAGCAGCGCGCCCATGGCCGCACCGCCGGCGCCGAGCACCAGGATGCGCCGGTCTTCGAGCAGCACGTCGAGGTTGTCCTGGATGTCGCGCACCAGGCCCACGCCGTCGGTGTTGTCGCCGTGGATCAGTCCGTCCTCGATCCACATCGTGTTGACCGCGCCGGCCGCTTCGGCACGCGGCGTCAGGCGGTCGGCCAGGTCATAGGCTTCGAGCTTGAACGGCGTGGTCACGTTGAAGCCATGGCCGCCCTCGGCCAGAAAGCGGCGCACGGTGTCGGCGAACGCGTCGAGCGGCGCTTCCAGGCGGTCGTACTGCACCGCCTCGCCGGTCTGGCGCGAGAAGGCGGCGTGGATGGCCGGCGAGCGGCTGTGCGAGACGGGGTTGCCAACCACCACGTAGCGGTCGACGGATTGCGGTTCTGCGGTCATCAGCGTCCTTGCAGCCGGACGTCGAGCCCGCTGCGCGTGAACTTGAAAGTGGAAATGACTTCGAGGATGTCCTGCCTGGTGCGCATTTCCGGGGTGAATGCCCCGAACGGCGCCGCGGCGCGGACGATGGCCACGGCCTGGCGGTCAAGCGCGGGGTCGCCCGAGCTTTTCGCCACGTCGATGGCCTCGATGTTGTAGCCGTCCCGGTTGTAGCCGAGCTTGCCCTGGCGGTTGACGTTGATCACCAGGATCAGCTGGCCGTAGATCGGCTTGCCGTTCTTCTGCGGGAAATCGGTGGTGCCGCGCGATTCGATCTTGCGGCGCAGGCGGTCGTAATACTGCGCGTAGTCCACCCCCTGCGCGCTCGTGGCGGTCAGTTGCAGGCGCTTGGGGCGCTTGGCGTACTGCTCCAGGTTCTTGCCGATCTCGGCTTCGAGCCGCGCCATTTCGTCGGTGGTCGTGCGGTCGTCCTGACCGCGCACCGGGGTGTCGGTGCGCTGCTCGCCCGGCTTCAGCGGCTGGCTGCGCACCGAGGGCGCGGTCTCGCGCGACTGCGTCAGCAGCCGGCGCTGCTCTTCTTCCAGTTGTTCGAGCCGGCGCTGCGTGAGCTTCATCAGCTCGCCGTCCTTGGACTCGGTCTGCGCGGGCAGCGGCGTGGTGGCGCGCTGCGCGTCGTGGTCGCCGCCGCCGTCGAGGTTGGCCTGGGCCAGCACGGTCGGGTTGCGCGGCTTCTCGGCCGACTTGGCGTTGACCAGCACCACGTCGAGCTGCGGGTCGGAGCGCTTGATCTCGAAGACTTCGGGCGCGGCAATCCGCACCATCAGCAGCACCGCGTGAATGGCCACCGAGACGACGAGCGCCTTGGCCAGCGTGCCGCTGGATTGCCACCAGTCGCGCGGGTGGCGGGGAGCAGGGAGAACGGCGTTCACGGTGGGTAGCGGCCTGATGGGGGCGGGTCGGTCGAAGGGGGCAGTATTTCGGTCACGCGCCGGCCACCCCACGGCAGGGGGATGGCCGGCGCAGACTCCGATTGTACGGGAGCCGCCCTGTTTACCGAAGCGCTCAGGCGGCCGGAGCCGCCCCGGTGTCGCGTGGCGCCGACGCCTCGCCGTCCGGCGCTTCGTCCACCTCCGTGGCACCCTCGGTGCCGGCCTCCGCAGCCGCCTCGGCGGCATCCTCGGCGGCCGCGTCGGCGGCGGCTTCGGCCGACACCTCGGCCATTTCCTCGTCGCCCACCTCGTCACCTTCCTCGCCGCCGTCGCCGGCCAGTTCCTCCTCGGGCAGTTCGCCTTCGCCGGCGAACACCTCCAGCACCCGGCACGAGACTTCGAGCGAGATTTCGTCGGTGGCGCCGATTTCGAGCAGCACCTGGGTGCCGCGCGACGCCTGCGCCAGCTCCGGCACGCGCGTCACCAGCGGGATCTCGGCAAAGCGCACCGCGCCTTCCTTGAGCGTGGTGGCCATCAGCTTGTCGCGGTTTTCCTGCTTGAGCCAGCGCAGGCACCAGTAGCGCTCCATGGTCGACTGGTGGTCGGCGTAGGCGGCGTAGGTGCCTTCGAAGTCGGCCACGGCGGCCAGCAGGTCGGCGTCCTTGGGCTTGAACGGCGCCACCAGCTTGGCCGTGACGCCATGCTGGGCCACCGCCAGGATCTGCCACTGGTTGACCAGGTCGACATAGCGGCGCAGCGGCGAGGTGCTCCACGCGTACTGCGCCACGCCCAGCCCCTCGTGCGGCGCGGGATAGGTCTGCATGCGCGTGCGGTGCATGCCCCACGCCTTCTGCGTGCGGTAGATGCCCGGTACGCCGTGGTCCGCCAGCAGCTTGCCCCACGTGCTGTTGGCCAGGATCATCAGTTCGGCCACGATCTTGTCGAGCGGCGACCCGCGCCGGCGCTGCTCGATCCGGACGCGCTCGCTGCCGTCGTCCTGCGGATCGATATAGAAGTTGAAGTCCGCGCGGTTGTGCGATTCCGGGCGCAGGCCGCTGGCCAGGCGCGCCTTCTGGCGCTCGTCGTGCAGATGGTTGGCCAGCCTGTACAGTTCGGTCAGCGCCTCGCGGAACGGGTAGTCGCCAGTGCCGGCGGCCAGCGCGGCCTCGGTCACCACGTCTTCGAGCAGGTTGTGGCGCAGGTTGGCCGCGATCGGCACCAGTTCGGCGCGCGTCTCGCTGCCGAGGATCGTCAGGCCGTCGATGCCATGCGGGTCGATCGTCACGTACAGCGACAGCGCCGGGCAGGTGCGCCCTTCCTGCAGCGTGTACTTGTCCACCACGCTGTCGGGCAGCATCGTGATCTTGTCGCCGGGGAAGTAGACCGTGGACAGCCGGTGCCGCGCGATGGCGTCGAGCGCCTCGCCCCGGCGGATGCCCAGGCCCGGCGCGGCGATGTGGATACCCACGCGCAGCTTGCCGTCGCCGGCAGGCGTCACCGACAGCGCATCGTCGATTTCGGTCGTCGTGACATCGTCGATCGAGAACGCCTGGACGTCGGCCAGCGGCAGGTCGCCGGACGGCTCGGGCACCTCCACGTCAGGAAAGCCGGTGCCCTTGGGGAAGCAGTCGGCCAGGAACTTGGCCTCGTGCAGCGCACGCGGGCTTTCCACGCCGCCCACGGCCACCATCAGCCGCATCGGCGACATGCCCTGCGCCGTGCACGCGGCGTCCATGGCCTTGTATTCGAGGCTGTTCTTGTCGGGCTTGAACAGCAGTTGCAGCACCTTGCCGCGGAACGCCTCGGGCAGCTTGCCGTCCTTCAGCTGGGCCTCGTACCCGGCCTGCTGCACGAGCTGCTGCTTCTTGCGCTCCACCGCGGCCAGCGCGGCCTTGAGCTGGTCTTCCGGCGCGCGCGCGTAGCGGCCCCGGCCCTTGCGGCGGAAGTAGACCGGGTTGCCGTGCAGCGCCATGGCCAGCGCGGCCTGCTGCACCGCGCCCGCATCGGCGCCGTAGTATTCGGCGGCCAGCTCGGCAAAGCCGAATTCCTCGGCCGGCGCGCATTCCCAGAGGAAGTCGAGGTCGATCTCGGCGGTCAGGTCGCCGGTTTGCCGCACCATTTCGATTGCCGACGGCTGGGCGAACTGCAGCAGCACGTCCTTTGCCTTGACCTTGGTGCGCTTGCCAGCGGGCAACTCCACCTGGTAGGCCTCGCCCTGTTGGGCAAGGACGGTGCCGGCGCGGATTTCGCCGCCTTCTTCGAACAGCAACTGCATGGATTGGGCTTTCACAAAGACCGGAACCCGCCTCGACGTGCGCATCTACGCACTTTTCAGCGAATGGCTCCGGGGAGATATTCGAGCCGGGATGATACCGCACCGCGCCTTCGGCCAAGGGCCGCCAGCCGGTGCTTCCCGGGCGTTCATGACGTTCAGGGCCGCGCGTCCTGCCCCGGCAGCGCGCGGAATGTATCGATGCGGCGCGGCAGCCGCGTGCCGCCGGCGCCCGTGCTGGCCGGCGCGGGCCGCACCAGCAGGTCGGGCAGGAACACTTCGGTCACCAGCATGGCGCCGCCGCCCCGGCGGAACACCGAGCGCCGCGCCGGCAGCATCGGCACCGCCGCCATCGCGGGCAACACGCGCTGCAGCGCCTGGCGCAACGGGTGGTGCACGGACAGCCGCGCGAACTGGAACGGCTCGCGCCGCACGCGCGGATCGACGAACAGCGCCCCGCCCAGCGGCCGGTTGCCGAGCCCGCGCAGGAACGGCCAGTCCCGGCGCGCGCGGTACGCATCGACGATGGTGTGGGCGAAGACCGCCGGTACATCGTCACAGACCAGCAGCACCTCGCGCGTGATGGCCGGCACCGGCCGGACCAGGCCCAGCGCCTGCCACTCGTCCGCGAACGGTACCTGCGGCGCCTGCGCGAGGCGGGTCACGTGGAACCGGCGCGCCGAGGCCGACATCAGCCGCGCGGTCAGCGAACCCTCGCCCACGATCCAGCGCCGCTGGTTCACCGGAATCGCCGCGTCATAGGGTAGATGGGCATGCCAGGCCGCGCGCAGCCCCTGCAAGGCCGACAACTCCCCCGTCATGCGCGCTGGCGCCCGTCGGGGGTATAGCCGCAGAACGCCAGGACGTCGTCAACGTAATCGTCGAACTCCGAAATGCCATGGTCGCTGCCTTCGATCACACGGATGCGGGCGCCCGGGCAGGCTTCGACCATCTCCCGGTAGTCCAGCACCTCGTCGCCGGTGGCGGCCAGCAGGTAGTAGCGTTCGGGCCGGGTGATGGTGTCCACGCGCAGGTCGAGCAACTCCTGCAAATGCTCGCGCTTCACCGTCACCGAGCCGCCGCCGTGGTACAGCGGCTGCTCGCCGAGATACTTTTCGAGATCGGTCCACGGGTGGATCGCGGGATTCAGCAACACCGCGCGGCAGCCGTGCCGCTCGGCCAGCCAGCGCGCGTAGAAGCCGCCCAGCGACGACCCGACGATGGCGATCTCGTCCTCGCCGCCAGCGCGCGCCCCCCGGATCGCGGCCTCGGCCTGGGCAATCGCCTGCGAGGGCGACACATTCAGCACCGGGCAGGCGAAATACTTCTCCAGCCCCCACTCGCGCATGCGCGACTGGACGAGCCGGGACTTCATCGATTGCGGCGATGACCGGAATCCGTGCAGGTACAGCAGCATCTGGGCTCCCGGCGCTCAGGCCTTGGCGCCGGCGCCAATGGCGTCGAGCAGTTTCTGGTGCACGCCGCCAAACCCGCCGTTGCTCATCACCAGCACCTGGTCGCCGGGCCGCGCGGCGGCGCGCACGGCCTCGACCAGCTCCGGCAGGTCCTGGAAGGCGCGAGCCTTGTCGCCGAGCGGCGCGAGCGCCTCGCCAAGGTTCCAGCCCAGCGCGTCCTTGCCGGCCGGGGCGCCGTAGCCGAACACGAGGTCGGCGGCTTCGAGGCTGGCCGGCAACTGCGCGGCCATCACGCCGAGCTTCATCGTGTTGGAGCGCGGTTCGAGCACGGCCAGGATGCGGGCGTTGCCCACGCGGCGGCGCAGGCCGTCAAGGGTGGTCTGGATCGCCGTGGGGTGGTGCGCGAAATCGTCATAGACCGTCACGCCGTGGCTGACGCCGCGGATCTCCATGCGGCGCTTGACGTTGGCAAAGCGCCCCAGCGACTCGATTGCCTGCGGCGCCGGCACGCCCACATGGCGGGCGGCGGCGATGGCGGCAATCGCGTTCATGCGGTTGTGCGTCCCCTGCAGGTCCCAGACCACGGTCCCCACCAGTTCCTCGCGGAAGAACACGTCGAAGGCATCCTTGCCGTGGGGCGCGGGCGCCTTGGCGTCGCCCTCGCGCCAGTCGCCCAGGCCGAACTGCTCCACCTCGCTCCAGCAGCCGCGCTCCAGCACGCGCGCCAACGCCGGCTCCACGCCATTGACGACGACCCGGCCCTGGCCGGGCACGGTACGCACCAGGTGGTGGAACTGGGTCTCGATGGCGGCCAGATCGGGGAAGATGTCGGCGTGATCGAACTCAAGATTGTTCAGGATGGCCGTGCGGGGCCGGTAGTGCACGAACTTGCTGCGCTTGTCGAAGAACGCCGTGTCGTACTCGTCGGCCTCGATCACGAAGAAGTCCGACTCGGTCAGCCGGGCCGAGATGCCAAAGTTCTGCGGCACGCCGCCCACCAGGAAGCCCGGGTTGTAGCCCGCATCCTCCAGCACCCAGGCCAGCATCGACGTGGTGGTGGTCTTGCCGTGCGTGCCGGCCACCGCCAGCGTCCACCTGCCGTTCAGCACGTGCTCGCCAAGCCACTGCGGCCCCGACGTGTACGGCAGGTTGCGGTCGAGGATCGCCTCCATCAGCGGGTTGCCGCGCGACACCACATTCCCGATCACGAACAGGTCCGGCTCCAGCGCCAGTTGGGCGGGGTCGAAGCCTTCGATCAGGTCGATGCCCTGGGCTTCCAGTTGCGTGCTCATCGGCGGGTAGACATTGGCGTCGCAGCCGGTCACGCGGTGGCCCGCCTGACGGGCCAGCACGGCCAGGCCGCCCATGAACGTACCGCAGATGCCAAGGATGTGAATATGCATGAAAGCGTCGGGGAAAAGGCGTGGGTCCGCGGCGGCAGCGGCCACCGGGCGCAAAGAAGGCTCTGATTGTACCCGCATGCCTCCGGTTCCCAGCCCTGTGGCGGCACGCCGCATCCACAGCCGGGCGGCGCCCATGCGGGTATCATCGGGCCATGTCCCGACGTATGCCTTCCGACCCCACCCGCCTGCGCGAGGAAATCGCCCAGGCTGCCGCGCGCATGATCGCCGAAGACGGCGCCGACTACGCCACGGCCAAGCGCAAGGCCGCCCGCCAGGTGCTTGGCGATGCCCGCGTGGCCGGCGAGTGGCTGCCCGACAACGAGATGATCGAGGAGGAAGTACGCGCCTACCAGGCCCTCTTCCATGGCGAACACCAGCCCCGCATCCTGGCGCTGCTGCGCCGGCTGGCCATGCTGGCCATGGAGGACCTGGCGCCATTCCGCCCCTATCTGGCCGGCGCCGTGCTCAACGGCACCGCTACCGAGCACTCGGACGTCTATATCCAGTGCTTCTGCGACAGCCCCAAGGACGTGGCCCTGCATCTGCTCAACGCCTCGGTCGATTTCGACACCAGCGAATCGCGCCACTTCGCCGGCCGCGACGATGTGGAGACGCTGAGCTTCCTGTGGCGCGGCCAGTGGCCCAACCTGCGCGAGGCCCGGCTGCTGGCGGGCGAGGTGCGCGAAACGCTTGGCGCGCCGGTCGGCATCCATATTGCGCTCTACGACGCCGACGACGAACGCGGCGCCTTGCGGTCGGACGGCAGCGGCCGGCCCGCGCGGGCCGACCTGAAGGCCGTGCGGGCGCTGGTCGAGGCTGCCGCGCCCTGATCTGCCTCCTATCTATATAGAACTGTCCAGAAATCTCCGAATCCCTTGCCGAACATGACCGCCTCTTCCTCCGCTTCCGCCCGCCGCACGCCGCTGGCCGTCTGGATCGTCCTGGCCATCGTGGCAGCCGCCGCCGGCGCGCTGGCCGCGCATTTCGCCATGTCGCCCAAGGCGGCGTCGGACACCGCCGTCGAGAGCTTCTTCCAGACGAAACTGCCCGATCCGTCGGGCGCCGAGCTCGATCTGGCGACGCTGCGCGGCAAGACGCTGGTCGTCAACTTCTGGGCACCCTGGTGCGGCCCGTGCGTTGAGGAAATGCCGGAGTTGACGGCGCTGCATGGCGAGTACGCCGCACGCAATGTCGAATTTGTCGGCATTGGCATCGATTCAGCCGCCAATATCCAGGAATTCCTCAAGAAGGTGCCGGTCAAGTACCCGCTGGCCGTGGCAGGTTTCTCGGGGACCGAACTGGCCAAGCAGTTCGGCAATGCCCAGGGCGGCCTGCCCTACACCGTGGTGATTACCCCGGATGGCGCGGTCAAGTACCGCAAGATGGGCCGGGTCCATGCCGACGAGTTGCGCAAGGAATTGCCCGGCGCCTGAGTGCCTCGGCAGGCGCCAATCAGGCAACTTCGCCGATCTGCACCCGTATGCCGCTGATCTGCCAGTAAATGCCACCGAAGCTTCTGCCGAACGCATGTTTGTGGCGCAAAAGGCATCCGCCGGCGCGAAAATGCAGCCGGGCCGACATGCGCCTTGTATCCCACGCTAGACAAATCCCTCTAAGCTACGGTAATCTCCGCGCAATTTCGTTGAACTGGTCGAGCCGCAGTGTCCACTTCCCCCACCGTCAGCCGCGCTCCCCGCTACCGCAAGGTGCTGGTCCTCCATGGGCCGAACCTGAACCTGCTGGGTACGCGTGAGCCGCAGACCTACGGGCATGTGACACTGGCCGATATCGACGCGGCGCTGCGCAAGCGGGCCGACGACGCCGGCATCGGCCTGGACACGTTCCAGTCGAACCACGAAGGCGCGCTGGTGGATCGCATCCATGCCGCGCGGGGCGAAGGGGTGGACTTCATCGTCATCAACCCGGCTGCCTACACACATACCAGCGTGGCGCTGCGCGATGCGCTGGCCGGCGTGGCGATTCCGTTCGTCGAGGTGCACCTGTCGAATGTGCACCGCCGCGAGCCGTTCCGCCATCACTCGTATTTTTCCGACCAGGCCGTGGGCGTGATCTGCGGCCTGGGCTGGCAGGGATACCTGCTGGCGCTGGAGTACGCGCTGGCGCAGGAACAGGCAGCACCGGGCAGCTAGGTTCGCTCCCCTATATAGATAGATACCGAGACAACCGGGACCGCCGCGCGCCGCGGGGCGGTCCCACCAATGACTCAAACGAAGCCGGCCACCCCCGCTCCCGCAGCAGGGCCGCCGGGCAACCCGATTCTGGAGGATAAGAAGATGGACCTGCGCAAGCTGAAGACGCTGATCGACCTGGTGGCCGAATCCGGTATTTCGGAACTCGAAGTGACCGAGGGCGAGGGCAAGGTACGCATCGTCAAGCAACCCCCGCAGGTCGTGGCCGCCCCGATGGCCATGCCGCAGATGCAGGCCCTGCCGGCCGCTGCCGCCGCACCGGCCGCCGCTGCCGCCCCGGCTGCCGAAGCCGCTCCGGCCGCCCCGGCCGGCCACGTGGTGACGTCGCCGATGGTGGGCTCGTTCTACCGCGCCCCGTCGCCGGGTGCCGCCCCGTTCGTCAACGTGGGCGATACCGTCAAGGAAGGCCAGACCGTCTGCATCATCGAAGCCATGAAGCTGCTCAACGAGATCGAGTGCGACAAGGCCGGCGTGATCAAGGAAATCCTGGTCGAGAACGGCCAGGCCGTGGAATATGGCCAGCCGCTGTTCGTGATCGGCTGAAGACCGGCCCGAACCGGTTGGAGTGGACGGCCCGGTCCGGCATGGACGCGGCCGCCAGCGTTGGCCCGGAACGCCCTGAGTGGCGTGCGCGGGCCCGCCCCTGATCTCGCAGAGAGAGACCATGTTTGAAAAAATTCTGATCGCGAACCGTGGCGAAATCGCCCTTCGCATCCAGCGCGCCTGCCGCGAGCTGGGCATCAAGACCGTGGTGGTGTACTCGGAGGCCGACAAGGAAGCCAAGTACGTGAAGCTGGCCGACGAAGCCGTCTGTATCGGCCCGGCCCCCTCGCCGCTGTCGTACCTGAACATGCCGGCCATCATCTCGGCCGCCGAAGTCACCGACGCCCAGGCCATCCACCCGGGCTACGGCTTCCTGTCGGAGAACGCCGACTTTGCCGAGCGCGTGGAGAAATCGGGCTTCGTCTTCATCGGCCCGACCGCCGACAGCATCCGCCTGATGGGCGACAAGGTCTCGGCCAAGCAGGCCATGATCAAGTCCGGCGTGCCGTGCGTGCCGGGCTCGGAAGGCGCCCTGCCCGACGATCCCAAGGAAATCCTGGCCACCGCGCGCCGCGTTGGCTATCCCGTGATCATCAAGGCCGCCGGCGGCGGCGGTGGCCGCGGCATGCGCGTGGTGCACACCGAGGCCGCGCTGATCAACGCCGTCAACATGACGCGCGAAGAAGCCGGCCGCGCCTTTGGCAATCCCGAGGTCTACATGGAGAAGTTCCTCGAGAACCCGCGCCATGTGGAAATCCAGATCCTGGCCGACCAGCACAAGCAGGCCATCTGGCTGGGCGAGCGCGACTGCTCGATGCAGCGCCGCCACCAGAAGGTGATCGAGGAAGCGCCGGCGCCGCACATCCCGCGCCGCCTGATCGAGCGCATCGGCGACCGCTGCGCCGAAGCCTGCAAGAAGATCGGCTACCGGGGCGCCGGCACGTTCGAATTCCTGTACGAAAACAACGAGTTCTACTTCATCGAGATGAACACGCGCGTGCAGGTGGAGCACCCGGTCACCGAGATGATCACGGGCATCGACATCGTGCAGGAACAGATCCGCATCGCCTTTGGCGAGAAGCTGCGCTTCCGCCAGAAGGACGTGGAACTGCGCGGCCACGCGATCGAGTGCCGCATCAACGCCGAGGACCCGTTCAAGTTCACGCCGTCGCCGGGCCGCATCACCGCCTGGCACATGCCGGGCGGTCCCGGCGTGCGCGTGGATTCGCACGCGTATGATGGCTACTTCGTGCCGCCCAACTACGATTCGATGATCGGCAAGATCATCACGTACGGCGCCACGCGCGACCAGGCCATCGCCCGCATGCGCATTGCGCTGTCGGAGATGGTGGTGGACGGCATCCTGACCAACGTGCCGCTGCACCGCGAACTGATGCTGGACGCCAACTTCGTCGAAGGTGGCACCAGCATCCACTATCTTGAACATCGCCTGGCCCAGAAGGCCAACGCTTCGGGCGAAAAGCCCTGAAGCGTCGCCCGGCGGGTCAGCCGGGCAGTCAATGAGGAATCCCGTGGCTTTCCAGGAATGTGTGATCGAAATTGCGCAGGAGCAGGCTGAAGCCTGGTCCGACGCATTGTTCGACCTCGGCGCGCTGTCGGTGTCGGTAGAAGATGCCGATGCCGATACGCCCGACGAGCAACCGCTCTTCGGAGAGCCCGGGATGGAGCCGACGCGGCTCGCCTGGAACCGGTCGCGCGTGGTGGCGCTCTTCGACGAAGAGACCGATCCGGCGCTGGTGGTCACGGCGGCGGCGAACCAGCTTGGCGTTGATCCGGTGCCGGCGTTCGTGCTGCGCCCGGTGGAGGACCAGGACTGGGTGCGTCTGACCCAGTCTCAGTTCGAGCCGATGCGCATCGGCGAGAAGATCTGGGTCGTGCCGTCCTGGCACGACGCGCCAGACCCCGACGCCGTGATCCTGGAACTCGATCCGGGCCTGGCGTTCGGCACCGGCAGCCACCCCACCACGCGGCTGTGCATGCAGTGGCTGGAGCAGAACGTGCGCGCCGGCGAGACCGTGCTCGACTACGGCTGCGGCTCGGGCATCCTGGCCATCGTGGCGAAGAAGCTCGGCGCCGGCGAGACGGTCGGCATCGACATCGATCCGAACGCCGTGGAAGCCTCGCGCTACAACGCCGAGCGAAACCGCGTGGAAGCCAGCTTCGCGCTGCCGGAAGCGGTGTCCGAAGCCACCCATGACCTGGTGGTGGCCAACATCCTGTCCAACCCGCTCAAGCTGATGGCCGCGATGCTCAGTGCGCGCGTGCGTCCGGGCGGCCGGCTGATCCTGTCCGGCGTGCTCGAACGGCAGGCCGACGAAGTGGCCGCCGCCTACGCGCCGTGGCTCGCCATGTCGGTGTGGCGCAGCGAGGAAGGCTGGGTCTGCCTGCACGGCACGCGCCCGGCATCGGACGCCGCGTCCAAGCCCGCCCAATCCTGATCGTCCATCATGGCCGCTGCCAAGCTTGTTACGCGCTGCCCGGCCTGCCGCACCGCGTTCCGGCTTGTGGCGGACCAGCTGCGGCTGCGCCAGGGACTGGTCCGCTGCGGACAATGCGATACCGTCTTCGACGCCCGCGAACACCTGATCGAGGTGCCCGTGCGGGCGTCCGCCGAGACAGCGCCTGCGCCGGCTGCGGCATCGCCTGAAACACCCCCTGTCACGACAACGCCGCCGGCCGCGCCAGCCGTCACGCTGGCCGCTGCGCTCGCCCATGCCGAGCGGATGCAGGACAGCGCGCAGACCCGTGACCAGCAGGCGCCGTTCGACCCCGGCTACGACCCTGGCTACGAAGTCCCCGCGCTCGATTCGCCGACGACGATGATGTCGGAGCCGGAGCCGGAGCCCGAACCTGCCCTGCCGGCCGGACCCGCGCACTTCGCCGCCGCCAGGCCTGCCGCCGAAGACCGCCTCGACACCGATACGGACACCGACACGGACACCGACGACATCGCCGACGCGCCACCGGCACCGCTGGCCGAAACGTCGACATCGCCGGCAACACCGGAGCCGGAAGCAGCGCCGCCCCCGGCAGTGCCGTGGCCGACGCTCGACCATGCGGCGTTCGACGACCAACCGGCACCGGCGCCCGCACCGCACTCCTCGCTCGACCCCGCCGCGGCGTTCGCGCCGCCGGCACCGACGCACCAGCCTTCGGGCGCCTACAGCGCCCCGCTGGCATGGCCCGCGCTGAAGCCGACCGAGGCGCCGCCGGCGCCGCATGTCGACGCCGAGGCGCCGGCCACCGCCGGGGATGACGTCGAAGCCGAGGCACCGCGCGAGGCCG
Organism: Cupriavidus agavae; assembly: GCF_004217045.1. GTDB lineage: Bacteria > Pseudomonadota > Gammaproteobacteria > Burkholderiales > Burkholderiaceae > Cupriavidus > Cupriavidus agavae. The sequence goes on along the minus strand of NZ_SGXM01000001.1, from coordinate 94,026 downwards.
ACCCGACCGACCTCCCGCCCGCGCCTCCATCGCTCCCGCAGGAGGAGCCGGTGCCAAGCGCCAGCGGCTTCCTGCGCGTGGCCGATCCGACCGACCCCGAGGCCGAAGCCTGGGCCGCGCAGGCCCGGGAAGTGATCGAACACGACCTCGGCGTGACGCCGCACGACGGTACGCCCGATGCCGTGGCCCGCGAGACCACCACGCGCCACTGGCTGCGCCAGGACGCGGCCGCCGCGCCCGCGCCGGGCGGCGCCCAGGGTCCGGTCTTCGCGCCCGATTTCCTGCGCCATGCACGCGGACGCGACGCGGCACGCACCCCAGGCCGGCCGGTGTCGCTGCCGGGCACCCGGCGCGGCCGCATGCGCGCGGCCGTGGTGCTGCTGGCGCTCGCCGCGCTGGTCCAGGCCACCTATCTGGCCCGCAGCCAGATCGCCGGCAGCATACCGGTGCTGCGGCCGGTACTGGAAGCCGCGTGCGCGCCCCTCGGCTGCCAGGTGCCGCCATGGCGCGACCTGGACGCGCTGCGCATCGAGACATCGCAACTGCAGAAGCAGGACGAAGGCACGGACGTCTACCAGCTCGCCGTCACGCTGCGCAACCAGGGTCGCGCCACCACGGCACTGCCGGCCATCGAGCTCGTGATGACCGACCTGCAGGACCAGTTGCTGCTGCGCCGCGTGCTGCAACCAGCCGAGTACCTCGACGCGGCCCAGCGCGGCTTTGCCACCACGGGCCTGCGCGCGGGCAGCGAGCTGCCGGTTCGGGTACGATTCCGGACGCAGCAGGCGGTAGCCAACTACCGCGTGCTGATCTTCTACCCCTGATTCCTTCGCCCCCCGCCACGCCGGCCGGCAATGTACCGGGCCGGCGGGCCGTATTCATCCATTGACAGGAGAGCGCACCATGAGCAACGTGACCCTCGGCGGCAACGCCATCGAAGTTGGCGGCAAGTTTCCCCAGGCTGGCGACAAGGCCCCGGCCTTCTCGCTGGTTGGCAAGGACCTCAAGGACGTGACGCTGGCCAGCTTTGCGGGCAAGCGCAAGGTCCTGAACATCGTGCCGAGCCTCGACACGCCCGTCTGCCAGGCATCGGCCCGCAAGTTCAACGAGGCCGCCAGCAGCCTGGACAACACCGTGGTGCTGACGGTCTCGGCCGATCTGCCGTTCGCCATGGGCCGCTTCTGCACCGCCGAGGGCCTGGCCAACGTGGTCACGCTCTCGACCATGCGCGGCGCCGAGTTCAAGAACGCCTACGGCGTGGATATCAAGTCGGGCCCGCTGGCCGGTGCCTGCGCGCGCGCCGTGGTGGTGCTCGACGAGAACGACACGGTCAAGTTCAGCGAACTGGTTGCCGAAATCAAGCAGGAACCGAACTACGACGCTGCGCTGGCCGCCCTGAAGTAAATCTATCTGTGCGGTAGCACACAATCGACTGTTACCCATCCGCCCGTCATGCACGGGCGGAGTTCTTTAACGTACTTGTTACGGCCCGGACACCGGGCCGCATGGAGATGAAATGTCCAGCCTGATCTGCGGCTCCGTTGCCTACGACACCATCATGACGTTCGATGGGCGCTTCCGCGAACACATTCTGCCGGATCAGATCCACATGCTGAACGTCTCGTTCCTGGTGCCGGGCATGCGCCGCGAGTACGGCGGCTGCGCCGGCAACATCGCGTTCACGCTGAAGATGCTCGGCGGCGAGCCCGTGGTGATGGCCACCGTGGGTCAGGACGCCGGCCCCTACCTGGACTACTTCAGCGGCCTCGGCATCGCCACCGATCACATCCGCACACTGCCCGAAACCTTCACGGCGCAGGCCATGATCACGACCGACCTGGACAACAACCAGATCACCGCCTTCCACCCCGGCGCGATGGGCCAGTCCGCGCTCAACAATGTGCAGGATGCCGTGGCGGCAGGCCAGCGCCCGGCACTGGGCATCGTGGCGCCGGACAGCCGCGAGGGCATGCTGCACCACGCGCGCCAGTTCGCCGAGGCCGGTATCCCGTTCATCTTTGATCTGGGACAGGCCATGCCGCTGTTCAACGGCGAGGACCTGCGGCAGTTCATTGAACTCGCCAGTTACGTGACGGTCAATGACTACGAAGCGCAGGTCATGCTGTCGCGCACGGCGTGGACCAGTGCCGATATCGCCGCCAAGGTGCGCGCGTTCATCGTGACGCACGGCGAGCGCGGCGCGACGATCTTCGCCGACGGCCAGCAGTACGCGATTCCGGCCGTCCAGCCCGAAGCGGTGGTCGATCCCACCGGCTGCGGCGACGCCTTCCGCGGCGGCCTGCTCTACGGCATCGAGAACGGCCTGGACTGGGAAACCACCGGCCGCCTCGCGTCGCTGATGGGCGCCCTCAAGATCGCCCGGCAAGGGCCCCAGAACCACTGGATTTCGCGTGAAGAGATCGGCAGCCGCTTCGAGGCGGCATTCGGTTATCGATACGCGTAAGATGGAAACGGTGCACCGCGCGCACCGCACCTGAAAACGTACGGCGCGGCATTCAGACGGGAGTTGCCATGAATCAGATGCTTCGAATCGGCAGTGTGGCGGTGCTGGCAACGGCGGCCCTGGCCAGCGGCTGCGCCAACTACTCGAACTCCGGCAGCGTCTACTCGCCGGGCCAGGCCCAGCGCGAGCAGGTGGTGCGCTACGGCGTGGTGCAGGGGGTGCGCGAAGTGATGATCCAGGGTGGCTCCACGGGCGCCGGCACCATTGCCGGCGGTGCGATCGGCGGCGTGGCCGCGGGCAGCACCATCGGCAGCGGCGGCGGTTCGGTCGCGGCCGGCCTGCTGGGCGCCGTGCTCGGCGGCCTGGCCGGCAGCGCGGCCGAGAACCGCATCACCCAGCGGCGCGGACTCGAAATCACGGTCCAGCTGGAGGACGGCGACGTGCGCGCCATCACGCAGGAGGCCGACGAGATGTTCCGCCCCGGCGATCGCGTCCGGCTGCTCTCCTCGGGCGGTGTGACGCGCGTCACGCACTGACCCTGCCGCCGGCGTCAGCCGGCAACATGACATCGCTGCAATGAACGCCGCGTGCCTCCGGGCCGCGGCGTTTTGCATTGGCGCGCGCCCATGAAAAAACCCGCCGGGCACGGATGCCATCGGCGGGTCGGCAAGACCTGCTGTCTTGCGGACCGGATACCACGTATCCGGTCAGTGCGGCACGCGATGCGTGCCCAGGCGATTCCCAGTGGTGACCGCTCGCACGAGGCGAAGCGATTACGGACGGTTGCCCGTCGGGAACGGCCAGGCCGCTGCCGGGTTCAGCGCGGTCTTTGCAGCAGCAGCGGGAGCCACGGCCGGAGCGGCAGCAGGCTTGGCAGCCTTGCGGGCAGCCGGCTTCTTCGCAGCGGTGGCCTTCTTGGCCGGTGCGGCAGCCTTCTTCGCAGGCGCAGCAGCCTTCTTGGCAGCAGGCTTCTTGGCAGCGGCGGCCTTCTTGGCCGGTGCAGCCTTCTTGGCGGCCGGCTTCTTGGCGGCAACAGCCTTCTTGGCCGGTGCGGCCTTCTTGGCGGCTACCTTCTTGACGGCTGCCTTCTTGGCCGGTGCGGCCTTCTTGGCGGCAACCTTCTTCACTGCGGCCTTCTTGGCCGGTGCTGCCTTCTTGGCGGCAACCTTCTTGGTTGCAACCTTCTTGGCGGCGACCTTCTTCACTGCGGCCTTCTTGGCCGGTGCTGCCTTCTTGGCGGCCGGCTTCTTGGCTGCTACCTTCTTGGCGGCGACCTTCTTGGTGGCTGCCTTCTTGGCGGCCGGCGCTGCCTTCTTGGCGGCGACCTTCTTCACGGCGGCGGCCTTCTTGGCGGCCGGCTTGGCGGCTTTCTTAGCCGCCGGCTTTTTCTTTGCAGCAGTTGCCATGGATAACTCCTTCACTAGCGTGAAATATCGAATGACCTAAATGGACGACCCGACCGACCCGAGACGCGCACGTCGCGCACCCCAATCGAGCGAGCGATTCATCGGCGCACGACACATCTCTGACCGCACGCTAATGAATTCGGTGGCAGGGAAACCCCCGCGCGCTTCGGCGCGCGGTGCGGGTCGTACACGGCGGCACGGGATTCGCGCGCTGGCGGCAGAGCCAGCGTACAGGCGGATCCCCGGGGCAGGCCGTGCCCTGGAATATTCGACTGGCCCGCGCCGTCCGTCGTGGCGGCGCGCAACCAGAAAAGAGGAGATATCGGTCAGCAGGCCTGCGGCACGGGCTTGGCCTCGCGCACCGCAGACGGCAATCATCAGGGGGTAGCTCGCCCATCCCGTCATCGGGCTACAGCACACTGCACGCGTTGTTGAAAACCGGATCGGCTCGGTCTGCGTCAAAGTTCTGGTGCTCCTCGGCTACCCGCGTTCACCTGCATCGAAGCATCGCTTCATCGTTGCTTCTGCTTGCTTGTTGTGACACCACACGTCGATGCAATGAAGTGAGACTCTTGTCAAGGCGAATCATAATTCGTTTGCTCGATGATGTTAAGAAAAAAGTGCAAAAAAACTTGCGCGCAAGATCGAATCGATCTACTTCGCGCACGCACTGCGATCTCAACACCTTCGACACACTCATCGATCTCGACTTCCACACCGTCGATGAAGTTCCATCGACGTGTGTTCGCATGATGCGGCCGCGCGTTGCCGGACCGCTTCGCGCAACCGCTGCGCATTGCGTTCGCGCACGGTATGACACAACCGTCGCGACCATCGCCACACCTCCGCCGACACACTTGCGCGACACCGGCCACCGGCTGGAGATCCGCATGAACATTGGCTTTCGGGATCGCGCGCGTGTGCGACGCCGCGCGCCATGATGACGCCGCGCAGCGTGACGGCGCGCGTCGCATGGCATCGCGCGCGGCACCATCGCGGCATCGGCTCGCGCGTGAAATCGATCGTGCGTTCGCACGCCGCGTCGGTGCGATGCGACAGCGCGCGCGCATCGTCCGGACAGTTGCGCGAGTACGACGAAGAGTGATGCGTCAGCGCAACGGTTTGTTGCCGCGGCCATGATCGCGTTGGCGTTTCGACATCGAACGGACGTGCGTCGACGCTGTGACGACACGAATCGGACAACGCAACACAACGCATCGCACGCGCTCCCGCGCATCGGACCGGTGTCATCGCGCACCGCTCACCGCCTGTCGCACGATGTCTGACGCAGCAGCGGCTGAACAGTGCGCTAGCATCCGGGTTCCTACCGATGCGTGGTGCGTTGGCGCAACGCCGGCGGGTCGCTAGAGTATTGCCTCGGGCGCTGTTGCCCGCCCGCAACCGCGCAACCTGCGACACTGCATCACCGAAACTCAGAAACGGAGAACCCTCATGCGCCTGACCGACCTCCGCGCCCTGCTGCGCGCCACCGTCCTGGCCACCACCTTCGTCGGCACGCTGGCTGCCAGCGCGATGGCCGCCGCCCAGGCCACGCCCGCCGGCACGTGGCACACCATCGACGACACCACCGGCAAGCCGCGCGGCGTGATCGAGATCACGGAACAGGACGGCGTGTACAGCGGCAAGATCGTGAAGAGCCTGGTGCCGACCGAAGGAAAGCCTTCGACTTGTGACAAGTGCACCGATTCGCGCAAGGATCAGCCCGTGATCGGCATGACCATCCTGACCGGCCTGCGCAAGACGGCCGACAACGAGTGGACCGGCGGTGAAATCCTGGACCCCGAGACCGGCAAGCTTTACAAGTGCAAGATGTCGCTGGCCGACGACGGCAAGACGCTCAAGGTGCGCGGCTTCATCGGCATCAGCCTGATTGGCCGGACGCAGAGCTGGATCCGGCAGTGATCCGTGCGGCGATGCCCGGGCATTCGCCGCCTCCCGGGGCAGCGCACCGCGCTGCTCCCGCCCTCCCCGCCCTCCCCGCCCTCCCCGCCCTCCCCGCCTCTACAGCCAACTGACAGCTTGCTTCGGTAGCATGGGTCTTGCAGCACCCATAAAACACTCCGGAGACAAGCATGACCCGTTCCTTCCGCAGCCCCGTCCGGGGCCTGGCGCTCGCCGCCGCCGCCCTGTTCACGTCTGCCGCCCCGCTCGCCCATGCGGCCGATGCGTGGCCCAATCACGTCATCAAGTTCGTCGTGCCGTTCACGGCGGGCGGCGCCAACGATCTCGTGGCGCGTGCCGGCGCCGAGGCCGTCAGCAAGCGCATTGGCCAGCCGGTGGTGATCGAGAACCGGCCCGGCGCGGGCGGCGTGGTGGGCGCCGACTACGTGGCCAAGAGCAAGCCCGATGGCTACACCTTCCTGGTGGGCGCGGTGGGCACCGTGACCAACAGCCTGATCCGTCCGAAGATGCCGTACCAGCCCGATGACCTCGTGCCGGTGGGATTGATCGCCGTCAGTCCGTCGGTGATCGTCGCGTCGCCGTCGCTGCCGGTGAACAATGTGGCCGAACTCGTGGCTTACTCGAAGAAACAGGGTGGCGTGCCGTTTGCCACGGCCGGCAGCGGCAGCACGCCCCACTTCGTCGAGGAGATGCTCAAGGAGAAAGGCGCCGACCTGAACGTGGTGCCGTACAAGAGTGGCTCGGAAAGCATCACGGCGGTGATCGGCGGCCAGGTGGCGGCAACATCCGAGGCGTCGATCGTGGTCCTGCCGCAGATCAAGGCGGGCAAGCTCAAGGCGCTGGGCGCGACGTGGGACAAGCACATGCCCGCAGCTCCCAACATCCCGACCACGGCCGAGCAGGGGCTGGCCGACGTGCGCATCGGCCACTGGGCCGGCATCTTCGCGCCCAAGGGCACCGACCCGGCCATCGTCAAGCGGCTCAACGCCGAGCTGACGGCGGGCATGCAGAACGCCGAGATCCGCGAGCGGCTGATCCAGAACGGTATCGAGCCGGCCGGCGGTTCGGTGGAGAGCTTCGTGGCGTTCATCCGGACCGAGCGCGATCGACTCGGGCGCATCGCGAAGAACGCCCACATGACTGCCGAATAGGATTTATCCGATGGGCGGCGCCGGTATCCATATAGATACTTCGCCGGGCGGAGTCAGAAACGCTCCGCCAGTGCCTGGCGCGCCTGCCCGATGAACTCGCTCTCCCCGCGCCGGGGACCGAGCAGGTAGAACTCCGCCGCCGGCAGCGCCGGCAGCTTCCAGCGGGCGGCGGTGGCGCCATCGAGCGCCTGCGCGCCGGGGCTGATCGCCGAAGCATTCAGGCAGGACACGCCCAGCCCGGCCTCCAGCGCCAGGTTGAGTCCGGGCACGCCCGAAGCCGAATGGGCAATCTCGAACGCGCGCTTGCGGCGCGTCAGCAACTGCACCACGAACTGATGCATCGAGCAGGTCTCGGGCAGCAGCACCAGCGGCAGTGTCTCGGCCGGGAACATCGCCACGTCCGGCGCCGCTACCCACGACAACGTCTCCCGCCGCAAGACCACTGCACCGCGTCCGCCGGCTTTCGCCGGCGCCGCGCCGCGCGTGGGCACCAGCCGCATGCTCAGGCCGATGTCGAAGGTGTCCCGCTCGGCCTCCGCCTCGATGGCCGCGCTCTTCATCACCGTGACGTGCAGCTTCAGTTGCGTGTAGCGATCACGCAGGTGGCGCAGGATCATGGCGATTTCCTGCGGGCGGAAGTAGTCGGTCACGGCCAGCCGGAGCTCGCCGTCGAGCGTCTGGTCGCGCAGATCGGCCAAGGCCATCTCGTTGAGCGAAAGAATGCTCCGCGCGTATTCGATCAGCCGCACGCCGGAGGCGGTGGGCGCCACGCCTTTCTTGCCACGCGTAAGCAGCGTCACGCCGGCGCGTTCCTCCAGCTTGCGCAGCTGGTCGCTGACCGACGACGGCGACAGGAACAGCTTCGGCGCGGCCGCCGACAGGCTGCCGCTCTCGACCACAGTCACGAAGGTCCGCAGTTGCTCGGCATCAAAGAAGCGCATGATTCCATCTTTCGGTTTATCCGATGGATAGCATCGTATCTTTCCGCTTTTCCGAAAGCAAGACGCGCACTACGATGACGTCATCGCAACACGTAGCAGATCGTCCATTCACCCGATAAAGGAGCCCGTCATGCCTCACGTTTCCCTGCAGATTTCCGGCCAGCCCGATTCCGAACTGATGCACCGCGCCGTGGCGGTGGTGGGCGAGCTGACCCAGCGCGTGTTGCGCAAGGATGCCCCGGTGATTGTCACCACGGTCAGCTTTCTGCCGCGCGACCAATGGTTCATCGGTGGCACGCCGCTGTCGGCGCACGCCAGCGGTCGCAACGCCTTCCAGCTCGATATCAGCGTGACGGACGAAACCAACACCAAGGCCGAGAAGGCCGAGTACCTGAAGCAGGCGTTCGAGGCGCTGTCTGCGCTGATCGACGACGTGAACCCGGTCTCGTACATCCACGTGATCGACGCCCGCGCCGCTGCCTACGGCTACGGCGGCAAGACGCAGGAATTCCGGCACCAGCACGGCTGACCGCACGGCCGCGCACTATATATATAGGCGCACAAGAAAAACGGCGCCCCATGGGGGGCGCCGCATCGTAGTTTCTCCAGGTTCCTGAAGGCCGGCAATCAGCGCTGGCCGGCCTTGTAGCGCTCCACCTCGACGTAACGTGTCAGGTAGGTGCGGGCCTTCTCGCGGGTATCGGTCGTCACGCGGTCGGCGGCCTGGCGGGCGCTGTTCTGGCCGTGGCTCGAACTCATCTGTGCCGAGAGATAGGACTGGAAGGCGTCGTGCATGACCTTGAGCTGGTCCTTGCACGCGTCGATGGCACCGGCCGCCACGTCGCGCGACGTGCCCTTGCCCTTGGCGCCGGAGTCGGCCTTGTCCTGTACGCACTCCATGTACTTGGCGCGCTCGGCCTGCCATCCCGAATTGAGTTGCGCCACTTCCTGCTTCGCCTCGGAGGATTCGACCGAAGGGGCCGACGAGCACGCGGCCAGGAACAGCGCGGCGAGCGGCATCGCGGCCGCACCCAGGCGCACACGCCACGGCGCTCGCTGCGCCGCATCAATCGCATCCATGCCGGGTTGGAGAGGGACACGGCCGGTAGGGCGTGCCGCGCTTGCGGTGGGGGCAAATGTCTTGTGCATGAATCAAAGACCTGCCGTAAATCATGCGGTTCCGAAATTAGTTCCCTGCATTTGCAAGAAAGTATGACCATGTCATGTCAGAGTCTCTCCGGCTCCGTGTCAGACAAAATCGCATTTGCGGAAGTGCCTTGCCCGCCTATGCTGTAGAGGCGGTTGCAACACACGAACTCCCCTGGAGGAAATAATGAAACGTCGAACCTTCCTGTCCGCCGGCAGCGCTGGTCTTGTCGGCCTTACCGGTCTTTCCCTCGGTGCGCTCTCGCTCACGGGTTGCAGCGTCACCGGCCCCAAGAGCGGCGAAGATGCCGCGTCCAAGCGCCGCGAAATCGATACCGGGGCCAGCGATACGCTGAACCGCCTGTATTCCACGGCCAATGGCGCGCGCGATCTTGGCGCCAAGGCCAAGGGCATCCTGATCTTCCCGAAGCTGCTGTCCGCGGGCTTCATCGTCGGCGGCGAGTATGGCGACGGCGTGCTGCGCTCGGGCGGCGCCAACCGTGGCTACTACCGCGCCATCTCGGGCTCGGTGGGCTGGCAGATCGGCGCCCAGTCGAAGGCCTTCGTGCTGATGTTCATGACGCAGGAAGCCTACGACAAGTTTGTCCGCAGCAGCGGCTGGCAAGTGGGTGCCGACGCCACGGTGGCCCTGGCCACGATCGGCGCCAATGGCCAGATCGACACCAACACGGCCCAGCAGCCGATCATCGGCTTTGCGATGACCAACGCTGGCCTGATGGCTGGCCTGAGCCTGGAAGGCACCAAGATCTCGAAGCTCGACATCTGACGGCCCGGCCGGCGGCGCCGCAGCCGCCGGCCCTCCGCTGCGCCCGTTGCCCGGAACCTGCGTTCCGCGTGACGGGCGTTTTTTCTAGCCCGTCATGTGTCGTACCCGCCCGCGGCAACCCGTTAGAATTCGTCCCTTGCCAATTTTCCTACCGTACGCGAGGCCGAATTCCCTATGTGGTTCAAGAATCTCCAGATCCATCGTTTCTCCGCCCCGTGGACGCTGACCGTCGAAGACGTGGAAGCCGCGCTCGGCAAACACGCGTTCTACCCGGGCACCAGCTTGGAAATGCAGACCCAGGGCTGGGCGTCGCCGCGCGACAACGGTCAGCTCGTGCATTGCGTGAACCGCCAGATGCTGCTGGTGCTGCGCACCGAGAAGAAGCTGCTGCCGGCCACCGTGGTCAACCAGGTCACCAAGGCGCGCGCCGCCGAGCTCGAGGAGCAGCAGGGCTTCAAGCCGGGCCGCAAGCAGCTCAAGGAACTCAAGGAACAGATCACCGAGGAACTGCTGCCGCGCGCCTTCAGCATCCGCCGCGACACGCGCGTCTGGATCGACCCCGCCAACGGCTGGCTCGCCATCGACGCGGCCGGCACGGCCAAGGCCGATGAGGTGCGCGGCATGCTGTTCAAGGCCATCGATCCGCTGCCCGTGGTGGGGCTGCAGGTCAACCTGTCGCCGGTGGCGGCCATGACCGAGTGGCTGGCCACCGAGACCGCGCCGGCCGGCTTCACGGTAGACCAGGAAATCGAGCTGCAATCGAGCAGCGAGAGCAAGGCGACCGTTCGCTATGTACGCCATCCGCTCGATCCCGAGGACCTGCGCCGCCACATCGCGGCCGGCAAGCGCTGCACGCGGCTGGCGATGACATGGAACGACCGCGTGTCGTTCGTGCTGACTGACGCGCTGGCGGTCAAGCGCGTGAACCCGCTCGACGTGATCAAGGAGCAGGCCGACGCCACGCTCCACGACGAGGAAGAGCGTTTCGACGCCGATTTCGCGCTGATGGCCGGCGAACTGGCCGGCATGCTGGCCGACCTGACCGACGCGCTCGGCGGCGAGCGCAAGGCTGGCGGCGAGGCGCCGGTGGAACAGCGCAAGGCGGCCTGAGCGGGCGGCGTGCCCGGCCCTGGGCGTCAGTCCAGCGTCAGCACGACGCGTCGCGCGGGGTCGCGGGCCGCCCGCCAGGCGGCCTCCACCGCCGCCATCGGCATGGTGTCCACGTTCATCCGCAGGTCGCCCAGGCGCATGTAGGCCAGGATTTCCTCCACCAGCAGCCTGACGTCCTCGATGCCCGGAGCATTGGCCGGGCCGGCGCCCATCAGCACCACGCGCGAGTCGCGCAATGCCGTGGGCGCGATCACCACGCTGCCCGCGCACCGCTCCGCCATCGACACCACGCGCACGCCCCGGTACTCGGAACCCGCCGACGGGCCGTGCGGCTCGACCATCGCCGACAGCAGCAGTTCGAGCGTTTCTCCCCAGACATAGTCGAGCACCACGTCGATGCCATCCACGGCATGCGATGCGAACGCGTACTGGAGCATGCTCGGCGCCTGCCCCAGATCAATCACCGCGTCGGCGCCGGTCAGGCCCATCAGGTCGACGCGATGCCCGGCCACGAGCACCCTGCCCGCCCCCTGCAGCCGCGCGGCCTGCACCGCCAGCCGGCCCATGACGCCCGATGCGCCGAGTACCAGCACGGTCTCGCCGGGCTCCAGATCGGCCCGCATCGCCAGCGGCAGCCACGCGCGCAGCGCCGGTCCGACCAGCGCCGCGGCCATCGCCATGTCCACGCCGTCGGGAATCGGCACGATCCAGTCGGCCGGCGCGTACTCGGCCATCGCCCCATACGGGCTGCGGCGGGTCTGGAAGTACACCGGCCGCCCCGTGGCCACATAGCCGGTGCCGTCGCGCCCGCACAGGTGCGGCAACTCCATCGGCATGCTCGGATGATGCCCCCGGGCGATCTTCAGATCCGCCGGCCGGATCGCAGCGGCGCGCACCCGGACCAGGATTTCGTGGTCGCGCGCCACCGGGTCGCGGAACGTGGTGAAGCGCGGCACCTCGCCGAGGTGCTGCAGGACTACGGCTTGCATCGTGACGACCTCCTTGTCGATATCGGAAGGCCATCGTAGGGAGCCGGGATGCGGAATGGTGTGAGCCGATTCTGAAAGCGGGGGCGGCGTCGACGACGATCAAGAGGCCGACTTCCGGTCTGTAAAGCCTCCTTTACATCTGCCGTCGGCTTGCGCTATGCTGTAAAGCATCCTTTACATGCTTTCTGCGAGGCAAGGCATCATGAATCGTTACCGTTGGGAAATGGCCGCGGCACTGCTCGGCTACATCGCACTGCTGGCGCTGTCGATCACGGCGCTGAACCTGCGCTGGGTGGACAGCGAGCCGGCGCGGATTGCGGTGGCGCTGTGCCCGATGCTGGCCGGCGGCGTGATCTGCTGGGTGGTCGTACGCCAGCTGCGCCGCGTCGACGAGTTGGTCCGCAAGGTCCAGTTCGAAGCGCTGGCCGTGGCGTTTGCAGGCACCGCGCTACTCACGTTCAGCTACGGCTTCCTGGAAGGCGTGGGCTTTCCGAAATTGTCGCTGTTCGTGGTCTGGCCGGTCATGGCCACGCTGTGGATCCTTGCGGGCATCCTCTGCGCGCGCCGCTATCGCTGAACTCGTTGAACTCGCCGACACGATGAAGAACCGGATGCGGGAACTGCGCACCGCGCGGGGCATGTCCCAGAGCGACCTCGCCGACGCCCTCTCGGTCTCGCGCCAGACCGTCAACGCGATCGAGAACGACCGCTACGACCCCAGCCTGCCCCTGGCGTTCACCATCGCCCGGGTGTTCGGGCTCAGGATCGAGGAGATATTTGATGATGGGCAGGGAGTGGGCTGACGCCCGATCTCCTGAAGCAAAAATAGCAAAAGCCCAGCGGTTCAGGCTGGGCTTTTGAATTTCCCTCAATGGGGAGGGTACTACCGAAACTGCGGGTCGCCTCAAGGGCGTGTGGGGCGATTATGCTGGCATCAGGCCGCCAGTGTCAACGCCGCCCGGGATGCCGGCTGCGTCCGGGGGCAGCAGCGAGCGGGCGTTGATGCCGGCGATCACCCCCTTCTGAATTTCCGCCACAAGCCACCACGGCAGGATGTCGGTAACGTACCCTCGCGCGCCCGTTACGCTTCTCAGCCGTTTCTTGCTCACTTGCTGCACGTGGTCGCAAAGAGCCCACCTGTCGCGCTTGTCGTAGAAGCTGGTTTGCGTGACATAGGCCGGATCAATCAGGACGTGCAGTCCGCGCTGCACCTTGCTCAGGTCGAGACTGGAAGACACCGGAACGACTAGTGCCCCGTGGGCCAGTTTGAAGTTCAGGATGACAGCGAGACGGTTCTTCACCATTTCGGGCGCGATATGACCATCGCGGTCGTCTATCCGCTGTCGGAACGCATCGTAGCTGTAGTCCCCAAAATCACATTCCATCAGCTGCCCTACTTTCATCGTGGTCAGTCCTCCAGTGGTGGGAGGGCCATCGTAGACAGGCGAGCCGCAAGACGGTGTGAGCCGATTCTCAAAGCGAGCGCTAATTGGCGACGGTCAAAACCAACTCAGAGAACGGTGCGCTTCGAAGCGAGGTGCTCTGACCCCACCCTTCGACGGGTGATGCTAAAGAGAGGCCAGGACTTTCCAGGAATACGGCGCCCCCCAAAAGAAAAACAGCCACCGGGCTTTCACCCGGTGGCCGTTCCTCACCCGTCCTGGCTGCTGGACTTATTCCTGCGTTTGGTACCGCTGCAGCCGACCCTTCAATCGATCACGCCGATCAATCCCACGACAGCGCGCCGCCGGTCTGGTACTCGATCACGCGGGTTTCGAAGAAGTTGCGTTCCTTCTTCAGGTCGATCATCTCGCTCATCCACGGGAACGGGTTTTCCTCGTTCGGGAAGAGTTGGTCCAGGCCGATCTGCTGGCAGCGGCGGTTGCAGATGAAGCGCAGGTAGCCCTTGAACATCGGTGCGTTCAGGCCCAGCACGCCGCGCGGCATGGTGTCCTCGGCGTAGCGGTATTCCAGGTCCACGGCCTTCTTGAACAGCTCGGTGATCTCGGCCTTGAACTCGGGCGTCCACAGGTGCGGGTTTTCGAGCTTGATCTGGTTGATCAGGTCGATACCGAAATTGCAGTGCAGCGACTCGTCGCGCAGGATGTACTGGTACTGCTCGGCGGCACCGGTCATCTTGTTCTGGCGGCCCATCGCCAGGATCTGCGTGAAGCCCACGTAGAAGAACAGCCCTTCCATGATGCAGGCGAAGACGATCAGGCTCTTCAGCAGCTTCTGGTCGTTCTCGGGCGTGCCGGTCTTGAACGACGGGTCCGTCAGCGTGTCGATGAACGGGATCAGGAACTCGTCCTTGTCGCGGATCGACTTCACCTCGTGGTACGCGTTGAAGATCTCGGCCTCGTCCAGGCCCAGCGACTCCACGATGTACTGGTAGGCGTGCGTGTGGATGGCTTCCTCGAACGCCTGGCGCAGCAGGTACTGGCGGCATTCCGGCGCCGTGATCTGGCGGTAGGTGCCCAGCACGATGTTGTTGGCGGCCAGCGAATCGGCCGTCACGAAGAAGCCGAGGTTGCGGCTGATGATGCGGCGCTCGTCCTCGGTCAGCCCGTTCGGGTCCTTCCACAGGGCGATGTCGCGCGACATGTTGATTTCCTGCGGCATCCAGTGGTTGGCGCAGCCGGCCAGGTACTTTTCCCACGCCCACTTGTACTTGAACGGCACCAGCTGGTTCACGTCGGTGGCGCCGTTGATCACGCGCTTGTCGGCGGCGCTCACGCGGCGCGAGCTTTGGGCGGCGGCGGCGTTCGGGTTGTTGCCCAGGATGCCGGCCGGCGCCGTGGCGGCCGGCGGCAGGACGCCATGCTGGTCGACGGCGGCCGATGCGGCGGATGCAGGTTGCAGGGCAGGCTGCGGTGCGGCCTGCGGGGTGGCTTGAACGTCGTCGTCCCAGCTCAGCATGGTGGTTCTCCGGAAATTCGCGTGTTAGGGGCGGCTGGTGGCCAGCATTGCGCATCGGTCATTGACACGCCGGCCCTCTCCCCCGGCCCCTCTCCCGCATGCGGGTGAGGGGAGAAAACCGAGGGGGGTGGTTCAGTCTGTTACTGGCAGGCTTCGCACTCGTCGAAGCCGGGGTCGCCCGGGCGCATCGTGCAGACCGCGCCTTCGGCTTCCGGCATGGCCGGGGCCGATGCCGCGGCGGCGGCCATGGCCGAGCCGGCGTCCGAGCCCGACGACACCGCGTTCAGCGAGCCGCGCGACACGGTGGACTTCTCCACGTGCGTGGCCGCCATCGTGCGCAGGTAGTACGTGGTCTTCAGGCCGCGCAGCCAGGCCAGCTTGTAGGTGTCGTCCAGCTTCTTGCCCGATGCGCCGGCCATGTAGATGTTCAGCGACTGGGCCTGGTCGATCCACTTCTGGCGGCGGCTGGCCGCTTCCACGAGCCAGGTCGGTTCCACTTCGAACGCGGTGGCGTAGATGTCGCGCAGGTCCTGCGGAATGCGGTCGATGCGGGCCAGCGAGCCGTCGAAGTACTTCAGGTCGGCAACCATCACCTCGTCCCACAGGCCGCGCGACTTCAGGTCACGCACGAGATAGTCGTTGACCACCGTGAATTCGCCCGACAGGTTGGACTTCACGTACAGGTTCTGGAACGTCGGCTCGATGCACGCAGACACGCCGATGATGTTCGAGATCGTCGCGGTCGGGGCGATGGCGATGCAGTTCGAATTGCGCATGCCGTGCTGCTTGATGCGGGCACGCAGCGAATCCCAGTCCATCGTGGTCGACAGGTCCACGTCCAGGTAGCCGCCGCGCTCTTCGGCCAGCAGCTTCAGCGAATCCTGCGGCAGGATGCCTCGGTCCCACAGCGAACCCTCATAAGTGCTGTATCGGCCACGTTCCTCGGCCAGTTCGGTCGAGGCGTGGTAGGCGTAGTAGCAGACCGCCTCCATCGACGTATCGGCGAACTTCACGGCGGCGTCGCTCGAATATGGCGTACGCAGCACGTGCAGGCAGTCCTGGAAGCCCATGATGCCCATGCCCACCGGGCGGTGGCGCAGGTTCGAATTGCGCGCCTTGTCCACCGCGTAGTAGTTGATGTCGATCACGTTGTCGAGCATGCGCATCGCCGTACGGATCGTCTTCTGCAGCTTGGCGTGGTCCAGCACGTACGAGCCGTCGGCCTGCTGCGCCAGGTGGGCCACCAGGTTCACCGAACCCAGGTTGCACACGGCGATTTCGCTGTCGTTCGTGTTCAGCGTGATTTCCGTGCACAGGTTGGAGCTGTGCACCACGCCCACGTGCTGCTGCGGGCTGCGGATGTTGCACGGATCCTTGAACGTGATCCACGGATGGCCGGTCTCGAACAGCATGCCCAGCATCTTGCGCCAGAGCTGCATGGCCGGGATCTTCTTGAACAGCTTCAGCTCGCCGCTGGCCGCCTTGGCCTCGTAGGCCGTGTAGGCCTGCTCGAACGCCTTGCCCACCTTGTCGTGCAGGTCCGGGCAGGTCGACGGCGAGAACAGCGTCCACTCGCCGTTTTCCATCACGCGCTTCATGAACAGGTCCGGAATCCAGTTGGCCGTGTTCATGTCGTGCGTGCGGCGGCGATCGTCGCCGGTGTTCTTGCGCAGCTCCAGGAATTCCTCGATGTCCAGGTGCCACGTCTCCAGGTACGCGCAGACCGCGCCCTTGCGCTTGCCGCCCTGGTTCACGGCCACGGCCGTGTCGTTGACCACCTTCAGGAACGGCACCACGCCCTGGCTCTTGCCGTTGGTGCCCTTGATATGCGAGCCCAGCGCGCGCACGTTGGTCCAGTCGTTGCCCAGGCCGCCGGCGAACTTCGACAGCAGCGCGTTTTCCTTCAGGGCTTCGTAGATGCCTTCCAGGTCGTCCGACACCGTGGTCAGGTAGCACGACGACAGCTGCGAGCGGCGCGTGCCCGAGTTGAACAGCGTGGGCGTGGACGACATGAAGTCGAACGACGACAGCAGCTGGTAGAACTCGATGGCGCGGGCTTCGCGGTCCTTCTCTTCGAGCGCCAGGCCCATGGCCACGCGCATGAAGAACGCCTGCGGCATTTCGATGCGCTGTTCCTCGATGTGCAGGAAGTAGCGGTCGTACAGCGTCTGCAGGCCCAGGTAGTTGAACTGGAAGTCGCGCGAGGCGTCCAGCGCGGCGCCCAGGCGGGCCAGGTCATACGTGGCCAGCTTTTCGTCGAGCAGCTCGGCCTCGATGCCGCGGGCGATGAACTTCGGGAAGTACTCGGCGTACTTCGTCGACATTTCGGCCTGGGTGACTTCGGCGCCCAGGATTTCCTTGCGGATCGTGTGCAGCAGGATACGGGCGGTCACCTGGCTGTAGGCCGGGTCCTTCTCGATCAGGGTACGGGCGGCCAGGATGGCCGAGTCGTAGACCTGCGTCATCGGCACGCCGTCGTACAGGTTCTTGAGCGTCTCCTTGAGGATCGGCTCGGCGCTCACGGCATCGCCGAGACCGCTGCAGGCGTTGTCGATCAGCGCGTGCAGCGCCACCAGGTCCAGCGGCTGGGTCACGCCGTTGTCGGTCACGTTGACCGACACGCCGCTCTCCTGCACGCGGGCCACCGCCTGGGCGTTGGCCTGGGCGCGTTCCTGCGTCCGCTTCTCGCGGTACAGCACGTAGGCGCGGGCCACCTCATGTTCGCCCGAGCGCATCAGCGCCAGTTCCACGTGATCCTGCACGTCCTCGATATGGAACGTACCGCCATTCGGACGGCTGCGCACCAGCGCACGCACCACGCCCTGCGTCATCTGCTCGACGATCTCGCGCACACGCGCGGACGCCGCACCCTGGCCACCATTCACGGCCAGGAACGCCTTGGTCATGGCCACGGCGATCTTGTTCGGCTCGAACGACACCACGGCGCCGTTGCGGCGGATCAGCTTGTAGTCCTGATACGACACGCCTGCTGCGGCGGGGCTTTGCTGCGCATTGCCGGCGACGGCGCCAGCCAGGCCGGCGGCGGTGGTTTGTTGTTCGTTTTGGGCCGTTTGCATGAGGTAACTCCTGTTTTAACCCGTGTGTTTTTTGAGTACTGATAAGAAGACGACAAAGTCCCTAGCAAAATGTGCTTCAGAAGACGCTCGATGCCGATCCAGCCGGCTGAGAACCAAACTGCACTGCAAACACTTTGCTAGGGACTTTCTGGCACTGCCCCGGCCCCCTCACCCCTGTGCCGCCTGCGCCGCAGCCTTGCTGCAACGCCCACGCCACATCGGGGCCGGCTCCCCGGTAGCACCACTAGATGTAGTGGTGCCGTTTCAAAACTGGGCTAAGTATAGTGAACTGAAAGGGAATGAACAGACTTGACAGACACGTCCGAAGGGTCGAATCAGGGCCGTGCGGCAGCGCCACATTCCCGCAAAGCGCGCTGCCGCAAGGCTTCGCGGGAGCCGGTTCGGTATCGCACAAAATCCAGAAATTTTTTTAATGACCATGGATCACCGATAGGTGACCCAGGATGGGGAAGTCCGGCACGAAGGCGGGGGCGCGATTGTACCCAAAATGCGCCAGATTGGAGCGGGACGACTCGGCCAGGGGCCGGTCAGCCCTCCCGCCGATAGGGCAGCAACCCGGCCGGCAGCCCCGCCAGCGCGACAAACCGCGGCCAGTCGAAGTGTGGGCCCGGATCGGTCTTGCGGCCCGGGGCGATGTCGCTGTGGCCCGCCACGCCCTGGATCGGGTAGGCGGCGCGCAGTGCGGTCACCAGCGCAGCCGCCGTGGTGTATTGGGCCGGGGTGAACGGCTGGTCATCGGCGCCTTCGATCTCGATGCCGATCGAGAAGTCGTTGCAGCGCTGCCGGCCGCAGTATTCAGACTGCCCGGCATGCCACGCGCGTTGCGTGCACGCCACGAACTGCACCAGTTCCCCCTCGCGCGTGATCAGGAAATGGGCCGAGACACGGACCTCGCGGATCGTTTCGAAAAACGGATGCCGCGATACATCGAGCCGGTTCTGGAAGAACGCCTCGATGTCGCCGGTGCCGAACTGGCCCGGCGGCAGGCTGATGTTGTGGATCACCACCACATCCAGCGGCATGCCGTCCGGGCGCGCGTCGAAGTTGGGCGATGGCACGCGCCGCGCCGCCGGCACCCAGCCAGCGGCGTCGGGCAGGAAGTCCGGCAGGAGGCTGGCGGCGACCGGCACGTCAGCCATCGCGGCCCTCGCCTTCGGCCAGTGATTCGCCGTCCTCGCTGCCGTCGGCGCCATCGCGGCCGTCGCGGCCTTCGCGTTCGTCACGGATTTCAAGCTGCTGGATGCGATAGCGCAGTTGCCGGAAGTTCAGGCCCAGCAACGGCGCGGCGGCGGTACGGTTGAAGCCGGTCTGGCGCAGCGCGCGCAGGATCAGTTCGCGCTCCACGGCTTCGAGCCGTGCCTGGAGATCGATCGGGAACGGCACCCCGGCCAGTGCATCGGCCAGCGGATCGGTCTCGGGCGCCGCCTCGGCCTGTACGGGCGAGGCCGGCTCGGCCGGGAGTTCCGGCGCGGCGGGCGGCATGGCCGGCGCGGGAGACCAGCCGGCCGTCGAGCCCCAGGCCTGGTAGGCCGGCGGCGCGGCCGGCACCGGCGCCGGGCGCGGCTGCAGCAGGCTGGCGCGCTCCATGCCGGCTTCGAGCGGTCCGAGATCGGCCACCTCGATGGCCTCGGTTTCGGCAAAGGCGTAGGCGCGCTCAAGCAGGTTCTCAAGCTCGCGCACGTTGCCGGGGAACGGGTAGGCCGCCAGCCGCTCCAGCGCCGCGCGCGACAGCCGCTTCGGATGGGCGTCGCCATAGCGCGCGGCCAGGTGTTCGAGAATGGCGCGCGCCAGCACCGGCACGTCTTCCACGCGCTCGCGCAGCGTCGGCATGCGCAGTTCCAGCACGTTGAGCCGGTAATACAGATCCTGGCGGAACGTGCCGGCCGCCACCATCGCGGCCAGGTCCTTGTGGCTCGCGCACATCACGCGCACGTCCACCGTGTCTTCCTTGCTGGCGCCGATCTTGCGCACGCGGCGCTCCTGCAGCGCGCGCAGCAGCTTGACCTGCATCGCCAGCGGCAGGTCGGCCACCTCGTCGAGCATCAGCGTGCCGCCATGCGCGGCCTGGAAGAACCCGCCCCGCTCGGCGTCGGCGCCGGTGAAGGCGCCCTTCACATGGCCGAAGAACTCGGATTCCATCAGCGTTTCGGGAATCGCGCCGCAGTTCACGGCCACGAACGGATGCGCCGAACGCGCGCTGATGGCGTGGATGGCCCGCGCCGCGCGCTCCTTGCCGCTGCCGGACTCGCCGCTGATCACCACCGGCGCCATGCTGCGCGCCAGCCGCGCCAGCGAGCGCCGCACCTCGTGGATGGCCGGCGACATACCCGGCAGCAGCCCGGCGGCCCGGTCGCCCAGATCGGCCAGTTCGGCGCTCTCGGCCCCCTCGGCAGACGTCCCGCCATCGGCCGGCGCGCGCGCATGGCGGCCCAGCGCGTTCAGGATCAGCGTGCGCAGTTGTTCCAGCGAAACCGGCTTGGCGATGTAGTCGAAGGCGCCCGCCTTGAGCGCATCCACGGCGTTGTCCGCGCTGCCGTAGGCCGTGATCACGGCCACCGGCGTGCGCTCGGGCGAGGCCGACAACTGGCGCACGATTTCGATGCCGAGGCCGTCCCCCAGCCGCATGTCGGTCAGCACCAGGCTGTAGCGCCGCTCGGCCAGCCGCACGCGTGCCTCGGCCAGCGAGCCGGCCATCACCACGTCGTGCCCCATGCGGCGCAGGGAAATATCGAGCAGCTCGCGCAGGTCGGCCTCGTCGTCGATGACGAGGATCGGATCGGGAGCGGACGGTCTGGCGGGCATGATGGGCGGGGGTCGGTGTCGTTATGTCGGTGTGGACGAAGCGGCGGCCACCATCTCGGGGGTCTCGATCCGCATCGTCAGCACGAAAGCTTTGGCCGGAAGTGTATCGCGAGCCCCGCCCGCCAGCATGCCGGTGCGTTCCAGCAACGCCTCCAGCGCCACGCTGCCGTAGCGCACCTGGGCATCGTTGGCGCCGCACAGCTCGCGCGCCATGAACAGGCCCAGCCCGGTGCCCTGCGGATTGCTCGTGAAGAACGGCTCGAACAGGCTGCGCTGCTGCTCGCGCGTGACTTCGGCGCCGTCGTTCCAGACGATCAGTTCGGCATGGTGCTGGTCCAGCGCGTGCGCCAGCAGCCGGATCGAGCCCGGCAGCCGGCTGCAGTAGCGCCAGGCATTGTCGAGCAGGTTGCCGAGCACCTGCTGCAGGTGCGCGGTATCGAAGATCACGGGCCGCTGCAGGTCCACGGTCACGCGGATGGCGTTGGGATTGACCTCGGCCCGCGCCCCGGCCCGCGAGCGCATCTCGGCCCGCCAGCGGTCCACGATCTCGGGCAGCGCCTGCGCGAGGTTGGCCGAACTATGGCCGGTCTTGGGCCGGCGCGAGAGCTGCAGCACGTCGGAGATCACCTGATCGAGCCGCCGCACGTTGTCGCTGATGATGCGCAGCAGGCGGGCATCGATGTTGCCGCCCTCCCCGCCCTGCCCGCCCGGGCCGCCCGGGCCGTTGCCCGAATCGGCCAGCAGTTCGTTGGCCTGGCTGATCGCCGCCAGCGGGTTGCGGATCTGGTGCGCCACGCTGGCCACCAGCCGGCCCATCGCGGCGAGTTTTTCCTGCTGCACCTGCTCGGCAATCCGCTCCCAGCTTTCGATGTGGACCAGTACGGTGTCACGCATCTCCGAGCGCAGCAGCGTCTCGTCGGCCGGGCTCCAGGCCATGGCCTCGTCCTGCGCGATGGCCAGCCGCAGCCGCGCCGCGCCCTCGGGCGACAGGTCGTTCCAGCCCACGGTGTCGAGCCCCGACGGCGTGGTGGCCGCCCCCGCCAGCGTCGAGCGCAGCCCGGCCAGCCCCGGCAGCACGAAGCGCAGCCGCAGCCGGGTATGCAGCATCGGGCTGCGCGCCGAGCTCGGGCGCGACGGCAGCGGCAGCAGTTGCAGAATGCGCGGCACGTCGTCCTTGCGGGCGATCCAGTCGCGCAGCATTTCCATCAGCGGCTGCAGCCGTGCGATGCGGCGCAGGTCGAACAGCGCATTGTCGCGCTCCCCGGCCCGCACCTGCCCCTCGCGGATCCGCTCGTGCGGCTGCACCCCCAGCAGCACGAACGCCGCCGGATTGGCCGCCACCACCACGCCGTTGGCGCGCACCAGCATCACGCCGTCCTGCATGTCGTTGACCATCAGCCGGTTCACCAGCTGCTGCAGCCGCAGTTCCTGCTCGCGCGCCAGCGCCAGTTGCTCCTGGGCGATCTGGCGGTTGGCCAGCATGTACATCAGCAGCGCGGCGATCATGAAGACCAGCCCGAACAGGCCCGAGCCGAGCAGGTTGGCATCGGCCTGGCGCGCCAGCAGCGTCTGCAGGAACGGGTTGACCATCACCAGCATCGCCGACACCGCCGCCGCCGACAGCGCGAACAGCAGGCTGGTCAGCGCGCCGGCTTCCAGGGCGGGCAGCAGGAAGATCATCGCCAGCCCCTCGCCATGGCTGCCGCTGCGGCCCAGCACCGTGTAGACGGCCGCCAGCAAGACCAGGTCGACGATGATCTGGGCACGCACGCGCACATGGAAATGGCGCCGCCACAGCGATCCCAGCAATGCCACCACGCCGATGCAGAGATACGGCACCACCACGGGGATGGCCGCGGCCGTGCGGGCGCTGGTGGCCATCGACACCGCCATGTCGGCCGTGCCGCGTTCCAGCGGCAGCCAGGCGTAGCCGAACAGCAGCAGCGCCACGGCCACGCGGGTCCAGCAGAAATAGCGCAGCAGGCGCCAGTGGAATTCAGGCGGCTCGGGCTGGCGCCAGAGATCGACCAGCACACGCCAGCCGTTCAGCGACGACCACCCCGAGGCGCGCGGCATCAGGCGCCGCCTTCGGCCGAGGTGTCAGGAAGATGGCTGCGGCGGCAGTAGTGCAGGCCGCGCCAGGCAATGGCATCGGTGCGCGGCAGGTGCACGCCGCACTGCGCGCATTGCACCATCGGCTCGATGGCGCCATCGCCGGGGGTGCCGGACGCCTGCGGCGCGGCCTCGCGCTGCTGCCGCGCCGCGTCGGCCTGGTCGCGCGCACTGGCACGCGCGCGCAGCCACCAGATGATGCCCAGCACGACAGCCAGCAGTAGGAAGATTCTTGCCATGGATCGGGAGAGACGGGAGGGGAGTACGGGGGCGCGGGGGGCGAGGGGCGCTCAGGCCAGCCGGTGCAGCACCACCTCGATCACGAAACGGCTGCCCACGTAGGCCAGCAGCAGGATGCCAAACGAGGCGATGACCCAGCGCAGCGCCGTGCGGCCGCGCCAGCCCCGGAACATGCGCCCGACCAGGATGCCGCCGAACATCATCCACGAGAGGATGGCGAACACGGTCTTGTGGTCCACGCGGACCGCCCGGGCGAACAACTGTTCCGAGAACAGGAAGCCCGACACGATCGTCAGCGTCAGCAGCACGAAGCCCGCGCCGATCAGCCGGAACAGCAGTTTTTCGAGCGTCAGCAGCGGCGGCAGCAGGTCGAGCCAGCGGCCCAGCCACTGGCCCTGCGCGCCATCGCTGCCCGCCGGCCGGTTGAAGCCGTGCAGCCGGCGCTCGGCCAGCAGCATCAGGAAGGCATGGAACGCCGCCAGCGTGAACAGCCCGTAGGCCACGTTGGCGATCACGAAATGGAGCTTGAACAGTGGCCGCGCCGCGTAACCCAGGATCTGCGTGCCCGGAAACGCCAGCGGGATCAGGCTCGCCAGCATGGCCACCGGGAACACGATCAGCCCGAGCCCGGCCAGCGAGAAGAAGAAACTTTCGATCCAGTAGATGCCCACGCCCAGCCACAGCATGGCCGACAGCGCGAACGCGAAGCCGAACACCATGCGGTCTGCCGGGAAGATCGTCTCGTGCAGCAGCATGCCGTGGCTGACCAGCGCCACCATGACCAGCCCGTGCCACCAGGCCGGCTGGCCGTCGGCGCGCGCCCCGGCCGGAGCCGGCATCAGCACGGCGGCGCCAACGCCCTGGCGTCCCGGATGGCCCAGCGCCGCCCCGCCGGCAGCCGCCAGCTGCGGGTTGCGCGTCGCCCAGCCGTGCAAGGCCAGGGCGCAGTAGAGAAGTGCCGTCAAGGCATACAGTACAATGGCCATTTGCGCAGTTTACCCTAGTGCTTACGCGGGCGGTTCGCGGGTGATCCGGACGATGGATCGCCGCCACAAACCCGCGGAATCCCTGCGAAGACGTGCTGCGCCCCCGCACACAAGCCGAACTCCTCCCCACTTTCCTGCCATGCTGGATAACCTCACTCAACGCCTGGCGCGGGTCGTCAAGACCATGCGCGGCGAGGCCCGACTGACCGAGGCCAACACCGCCGAGATGCTGCGCGAAGTGCGCCTTGCCATGCTCGAAGCCGACGTGGCGCTGCCCGTCGTGCGCGACTTCGTGGCCCGCGTCAAGGAAAAGGCCCTCGGCGAGGATGTCGTCACGAGCCTGACCCCGGGCCAGGCCCTGGTAGGCGTGGTGCAGCGCGAGCTGACCGCCGTGATCGGCGGCGACGAATCGCTGGCCGACCCCAAATCCAACGAGCTGAACCTCAACGTCCAGCCGCCCGCCGTGATCCTGATGGCCGGCCTGCAGGGCGCCGGCAAGACCACCACCTCGGGCAAGCTGGCCAAGTGGCTCAAGGAAAACCGCAAGAAGAAGGTGCTGACGGTGTCGTGCGACGTGTACCGTCCCGCCGCCATCGCCCAGCTCAAGACCGTCTCCGAGCAGGTGGGTGCCGATTTCTTCCCGTCGCAGCCCGACCAGAAGCCGGTCGACATCGCCCGCGCGGCGCTCGACTGGGCGCGCAAGCACTACCACGACGTGCTGATCGTCGATACGGCCGGCCGGCTCGGTATCGACGAGGCGATGATGCAGGAGATCGCCGCGCTGCACGCCGAGCTGAAGCCCGCCGAGACGCTGTTCGTGGTCGATGCGATGCTCGGCCAGGACGCCGTGAACACCGCCAAGGCGTTCAATGACGCGCTGCCGCTGACCGGCGTGGTGCTGACCAAGCTCGACGGCGACGCCCGGGGCGGCGCCGCGTTGTCGGTACGTCACATTACCGGCCGGCCGATCAAGTTCGTGGGCGTGGGCGAGAAGCTCGACGGCCTCGAGGCGTTCCACGCCGACCGCATGGCCCAGCGGATCCTGGGCATGGGCGACATCCTCGCGCTGGTCGAGGAAGCCCAGCGCGGCGTGGACATGGAAGCGGCCGAAAAGCTGGCCAAGAAGATCAAGAAGACGGGCGGCTTCGACCTGGAAGACTTCAAGGCGCAGATCGGCCAGATGAAGAAGATGGGCGGCCTGGGCAGCCTGGTGGACAAGCTGCCGGCGCAGTTCGCCCAGCAGGCGCAGGGCGCCAACATGGATCAGGCCGAGAAGCAGGTTGGCCGCATGGAAGGCATCATCAACAGCATGACGCCGGCCGAGCGCGCCAAGCCCGAGCTGATCAAGGCCAGCCGCAAGCGCCGCATCGCGGCCGGCGCCGGCGTGCCGGTGCAGGAGGTCAACCGCCTGCTGAACCAGTTCGACCAGATGCAGGGCATGATGAAAAAGCTCAAGGGCGGCGGCATGATGAAGATGATGCGCCAGATGGGCGGGATGAAGGGCGG
This sequence comes from Cupriavidus agavae, assembly GCF_004217045.1. Lineage (GTDB taxonomy): Bacteria > Pseudomonadota > Gammaproteobacteria > Burkholderiales > Burkholderiaceae > Cupriavidus > Cupriavidus agavae. The sequence continues at coordinate 68,446 of NZ_SGXM01000001.1, read as the reverse complement.
CATGAAGGGCCTGTTCAACCGCTGAGCGGCGGGCCCCTGCGCAACATGATCGATAACAGGACAGACAACATGATGACCGCCGAACAGGCCCGCGAACTCTGGGCCGGCTCCGAGGAGATCGTCAGCGCCGCCGAGGTGCAGGAATCGCTGGACCGCATGGCCGGCGAGATCACGGAGAAGATGGGAGACGCGTTCCCGCTGGTGCTGTCCGTGATGGGCGGCGCCGTGGTGTTCACCGGCATGCTGCTGCCCAAGCTGCAGTTTCCGCTGGAATTCGACTACATCCACCTCTCGCGCTACAACAACAAGACCGTGGGCGGCGAGATGCAGTGGCGCGTGGCGCCGCGCGAATCGGTCAAGGACCGCGTGGTGCTGGTGCTCGACGACATCCTCGACGAGGGCGAGACCATGGCGGCCATCCGCCAGCGCATCATGGACATGGGCGCGAAGGAGTTCCACGCCGCCGTGCTCTGCGAGAAGACGCTGACCAAGCTCAAGCCGATGCACCCCGACTTCTGCGGCTTCAAGGTGCCGGACCGCTACGTCTTTGGCTGCGGCATGGACGTCAAGGGCTACTGGCGCAACCTCGGCGCCATCCGCGCGCTGGTCTGAGCCGGTTTCATCCGCCCGGCGTCACGCCCCGTGCGGGTGGGCGCCGAGGATCGGATACAGCGAGGCGAGCAGCAGCAGCGCCATCGTCACATTGAACACGCGCAGCACGCGCGGATTCGCCAGCCACTTGCGCAGCGCCGCGCCGAACACCGCCCAGGTGGTGATGCTCGGCAGGTTCACCACGCCACACAGTGCCGCCATCAGCGCGGCATTGACCCACAGGTTCGGATGCAGCACATAGGCGCTGCACGCCCCCACCGCCATCACCCACGCCTTCGGGTTGACCCACTGGAACGCCGCCGCGCGCAGGAAGCTCATCGGCCGCTTGACGTCGCGGTCCTGCAGCCCGCCGGCCGTGGCCAGCTTCCACGCCAGCCAGACCAGGTAGACCGTGGCCGCCACGCGCAGCACGCTCCATGTCCACGGCACGGCCGTGAACACCGAACCCAGCCCCAGCCCCACCACCACCATCATGACCACCATGCCGATGCAGATGCCGAACAGGTGCGGCACCGTCCGGCGCAGCCCGAAGTTCACGCCCGAGGTCAGCAGCATCGTGTTGTTGGGGCCCGGTGTAATCGACGAAACGAGGACGAAGGCGGCGTAGGCAACCAGTGCGCCAGTGCTGGCGGCCAGTTCGGGAGGAAGGGTCAGAGCCATGACGGCGCTCCTGTGATTCAAGGTAGGCGCTCAGTCTAGGCACGCTCGACAGTACAGTACCGATACAGTTGGCTAGAAATGTGCCGGTACGGGTATGGCGTCGCCGGCAGCATGGCGGGTTGTGCCCCGCTGCCGCCCCAAGGCAACGCCAGAATGAGACGTTTGAGCAAGAAACCACCCTGTTTCTGGCTCAAACGTCTCACGGCTCGCTTAATTCCTGCGCTTCACCCCTTGCTCCGGTAGGGCAACTCGCGCAGCCACTTGGTGGCTATCCACTTCTCGCCCGATTCCACCGGCAACCCCGCGTGCAGCGTGCGGTCGTCCAGCCCGCCGTCAGGCAGCTTGTAGCTGAAGAACACCGCGTTGCCCTTGACCGGCGCCACTTCGAGGCCGAGCTTGGGAAACGCCGTGGCACCGCCGGCCGGCGGGCTGTTCAGGTAGATCACCAGCGTGGCGATGCGCTGGCCGCCCACGCGCAACTGGCGCGCTTCGCCGGGGCGCTGCGGATTGAAGAAATCGAAATGCGGCTGGTACTCGCCGCCCGGCTTGTAGTTCAGGATCTGCAAACCCTCGCCGTGGTCGGCGGGCAGGCCGGTCACGGCGGCGATGCGGGCCTCGATGCGCTCGATCAGCGCATGCTCGCCCACCTGGAACATCGCGCCCATGCTGGTGCGGGCGTCGATCAGGTTCTCGGCGCCGGTGTCCGGATTGACCACCGGCGAGCGGTGCAGGCGGTCTCGCGCGAGCGAGATCAGCGCGTCGCACTCGGTACCGTCGAGCAGGTTCTGCAGCAGCAGCACGCGCGGCGCCTCCAGGGCGAACAGGATCGGAATCTCGCGCCCTTCGTGGCGGAACACGTTGCTGCCGGCCACCGGCGAGGTAGCCGCCTGCAGCACGGGCTGCCGCGCCGGCGCGGGCGCCGCTGCCGGCGGCTGGCGGACCGGCGCCCTGTGGCCCAGCGCCCCATTCACGGTATCGCGCGCGAACGTGGCGTCGTAGCCGGAGCGCAGCATCGACAGCACCAGCGATTCCGCGTCGAAGCCCTGTTCGATATGCCGCGCCAGCCACTGTTCAAGCTCGGGCGACGAGGCGGCGTAGCCGGCGCGGGTGTCACGCGTCATGACGGGTTCGACAGTCGTTGCGGGGAGAAGGGATTGCGCTCGGGCGGCTCCGGCGGCAGCGAGCGGCGCGACGGCGCCGTGGCCACGGGCGCCGCGCCGTCAGGATCGCCGGCAATCGTCACCGTGGCCTCGGAATACTGCCAGCGCTTCCAGGCGCCGAGCACGGCGTTGGGATACTCGGGCCGCCCCCGGCTGCCGTTGTAGCGGCCCAGCGCCAGGAACAGGTCGCCATTCTCCCGGTCGAGATAATGGCGCAGGATGGTGCAGCCGTAGCGCAGGTTGCTCTGCAGGTGGAACAGCTTGCGCGTGTCGCCATCGCCGATGGTGCGCACCCAGAACGGCATCACCTGCATCAGCCCGCGCGCATCGGCCGAGCTGATCGCATATTTACGAAATCCGCTCTCCACCTGCACCAGGCCCAGCACCAGCGACGGTTCCAGCCCGGCCCGCTTGGCCTCGTAGTAGACCGTTTCGATCAGTTCGACGCGCGTCTGCGGGTTCGGCATCTTCGCTTCGAGCCGGCGCGACATCTCGCCGAGCCACTTCAGGTAGCCAAGCTTCTCGCTCCCCGAAACGAACGTGGGACGCACCGGCCGGTTGTCGGCGATGGCCGCCGCCAGCGCGCCGCGCACGGAATCGGCCAGCGCCTCCTCCTTCTGCGCGCCCGCGTGGGCGGGCCCGGCCGCGACGCCAATCAGCGCGGCGGCCAGCGTCGGCAGGATAAGTCGGCGCATGGCGATGCGGGGCCGGTCAGTTGGCCAGCAGGTTGCGCACATGCGCCACCACGTCGGCCACGGCCACGGGCGACGCCTGCGCGTCGCGGCGGCCCTGGTACTCGACGTTGCCTTCCTTGAGGCCACGGTCGCCCACTACCACGCGGTGCGGCACGCCGATCAGCTCCCAGTCGGCAAACATCACGCCGGGGCGCTCGCCACGGTCGTCGAGGATCACGTCGACGCCGGCAGCCAGCAGTTCGGCGTGGATGCGGTCCGCCTCGGCCTTCACGGCCTCGTTGCGGTCGTAGCCCACCGGGCACACCACCACCGCGAACGGGGCAATGGCGGCCGGCCAGATGATGCCGCGCTCGTCGTAGTTCTGCTCGATCGCCGCGCCCAGGATACGGGTCACGCCAATGCCATAGCAGCCCATCTGCATCGGCTGGGTCTTGCCGTTCTCGTCGAGGTACGTGGCGCGCATCGATTCCGAATAGCGCGTGCCGAGCATGAACACGTGGCCCACCTCGATGCCGCGGCAGATCTCCAGCGTGCCCTGGCCGTCCGGCGAGGCATCGCCGGCCACCACGTTGCGCAGGTCGGCCACCACCGGCTCGGGCAGGTCGCGGCCCCAGTTCACGCCGGTGTAGTGGTAGTCGGCTTCGTTGGCGCCGCAGCAGAAATCGGCCATGTTGGCCACGGTGCGGTCTGCCACCACCCTGACCGGCTGCTTCGTGCCAATCGGCCCAAGGTAGCCCGGCGGCGAGCCGAAGGCGGCAACGATCTCGCTTTCCGTGGCGAATCGGAATTCAGCCAATCCTTCCACTTTAGACGCCTTGACCTCGTTCAGCTCATGGTCGCCGCGGATCAGCAGCAGCCAGATCTGCACGCCGGCGTCGCCCTCGGTGGCCAGCACGATCGACTTGACCGTGCGTGCCAGCGGCATGTTCAGGAATTCGGCCACGTGCTCGCACTTGGCCTTGCCAGGCGTGGCGGTCCTGGCCAGCGCCTCGGCCGGGGCGGCGCGCTCCGCCTGCAGCGGCAGCGCCTCGGCGGCCTCCATGTTGGCGGCGTACTCCGAGGTCGGGCAGTAGACGATCGCGTCTTCGCCAGTGTCTGCAATGACATGGAATTCGTGCGAGCCCGAGCCGCCGATGGCGCCGTTATCGGCCGCCACGGCACGGAACTCCAGCCCGAAGCGCCCGAAGATGCGCTGGTAGGCGGCGTACATGTTCTGGTACGACACCTTGAGGCCCTCGACGTCACGGTCGAACGAATAGGCGTCCTTCATCGTGAATTCGCGGCCGCGCATGATGCCGAAGCGCGGACGGCGCTCGTCGCGGAACTTGGTCTGGATCTGGTAGAAATTGACCGGCAGCTGCTTGTAGCTGCGGATATCGCTGCGGGCGATGTCGGTCACCACCTCCTCGGAAGTGGGCTGGACGGCGAAATCGCGCTCGTGGCGATCCTTCAGGCGCAGCAGTTCCGGGCCCATCTTGTCCCAGCGGCCGGTTTCCTGCCAGAGTTCGGCCGGCTGGATGACCGGCATCGACAGCTCCACGGCGCCGGCGCGGTTCATTTCCTCGCGCACGATGTTCTCCACCTTGCGGATCACCCGCAACCCCACCGGCATGTAGCTGTAGATGCCGGCGCCGAGCTTCTTGATCATGCCGGCGCGCATCATGAGCTTGTGCGACACGATTTCCGCGTCGGCGGGTGCTTCCTTGAGGGTGGAAATGAAGAATTGCGAGGCTTTCATCCGTTGCTTTCTCGTAAGGCCGGGCACGGCGGGCCATTCCGGCCACGCCGCCCGCCCGGCTGACATGGGCGTCCATTGGAGGCCGCGCGCCTGAAACTGCCCATTTGCTCGGGAAAACCAGCATCCCCGCTGACGGGCCGACTTGCGCGCATCCTTTATAATCGACGTAATTCTAAAGGATTCGAGGTGCAGTCATGCTCGATCGTGAAGGCTTTCGCCCGAACGTCGGCATCATCCTCATCAACGCACGTAACGAGGTCTTCTGGGGCAAGCGCATCGGCGAACACTCCTGGCAGTTTCCGCAAGGTGGCATCAAGTACGGCGAAACGCCTGAACAGGCCATGTACCGCGAACTGCAGGAAGAAGTCGGGCTGCTGCCGGAGCACGTCAGGATCGTCGGTCGCACGCGCGACTGGCTGCGTTATGAGGTGCCGGACAAGTTCATCCGCCGCGAAATCCGCGGCCATTACAGGGGCCAGAAACAGATCTGGTTTTTGCTGCGCATGGTATGCCGCGATTGCGACATCCACCTGCGTGCCTCAGACCATCCGGAGTTCGACGCCTGGCGCTGGAGCCAGTATTGGGTGCCGCTCGACGCGGTGATCGAGTTCAAGCGCGATGTCTACCAGATGGCGCTGACCGAGCTGTCGCGCTTCCTGCATCGCGCCCGGGTGCCGCTGAGCCCGTACGGGCATCACCATGGCAGCCACGGCCGCCATGGCGAAGGCGCGCGCCCGGCCCGGCCGCAGGTCAGCGAACCGGCGGTGCTGGCGGAGGCGCCCGGATCGGCTACCATGCACGCGGCGGCCGTGGCCCCGGCCACCGCCACGGCGCAAGCGCCCGCCGAACCAGTATCGCCGGCCAGCCCGGCAACCACTTCACGGAGTTCCGATGACTAGTTTCAGCGGCCGGGGCGTTCGCGCCGGCCTGTTGTGCCTGACCGCCTGCCTCGCGCTGGCGGGTTGCAAGACCACCGGCAAGGGCATGCCCGAAGACGAGGAAAAAGCCAGCAGCGGCTTTGTGAATCCGTTCGAGGACAAGCCGTTCAAGGAACAGCAGGCCGCGCTGCCCGCCCTGCCCCAGGATGCCGACCTGATTCCCTTCTCGGTCAACGACTCCGCGGACAACTTCCGCTTCGCCGTGGACCCGAAGTCCATCTCGGTCGGCGATGACAACGTGGTGCGCTACACCGTGGTCATCACCAGCTCGGGCGGCGGCCGCAACGTCAGCTACGAAGGCTTGCGTTGCGATGCCTTCGAGCGTCGCATCTACGCCACGCTACCCAAGGGTGCCCCTGCCTGGATTCCGAACCAGGGCGAAGAGCGCGACCTGTGGATCCGCATGCAGACCCGCTCGCGCAATGCCTACGCGGCCACGCTGGCGCGCGATTACTTCTGCGATGGCCGTGCCGTGGCCGGCAAGCCGGAGCGCCTGATCCGCGACCTGAAGGCCTACGCGCCGCGCCAGGCCGGCCCCTGATAGCCGTCCGGCCTTGCCCGGTAGAAAGCAAAACGGCGAGCCCGCCTGGCTCGCCGTTTTGCTTGGCTCGTTCCCTTCCCGCCTGGCCGATCTCAGACCAGTACGAGATTGTCGCGGTGAATCAGTTCGGGCTCGTTCAGGTGCCCGAGCACCGCTTCGATCTCCGACGAGGGCTTGCGCGCGATCAGGCGTGCCTCGGCGCTCGAATAGTTCGTGATGCCGCGCGCCACCTCGTGGCCCTCGGTGTCGATGCACGCGATGACCTCGCCACGCGCGAATTCGCCCTGGACTTCGGTCACGCCGATCGGCAGCAGCGACTTGCCGCCGCCGGTCAGCTTTTCCACGGCGCCGGCGTCGATCAGCACGCGGCCGCGCAGTTGCAGGTGGTCGGCCATCCATTGCTTGCGGGCCGTCAGCCGGCCGGTCGGCGCCAGCAGCTGGGTGCCGATGGCCTCGCCCGTCGCCAGGCGGCCCAGCACATCGGTCTCGCGGCCCGAGGCGATCGTCGTATGGGCACCCGACTTCGCGGCGCGCTTGGCGGCCAGTATCTTGGTCAGCATGCCGCCGCGCCCGATCGACGATCCGGCGCCACCCGCCATGGCCTCGAGTTCCAGCGTGCCGGCCAGCGCCTCGTCGACGAAGCGGGCGTCCGGATGCTTGCGGGGATCGGCGGTGTAGAGGCCGCGCTGGTCGGTCAGGATCACCAGCGCATCGCCTTCGATCAGGTTCGTGACCAGCGCGCCGAGCGTGTCGTTGTCGCCGAACTTGATTTCGTCGGTGACCACGGTGTCGTTCTCGTTGATGATCGGCACCACGCCCAGCCCCAGCAGCGTCAGCAGCGTGGAACGGGCGTTCAGGTAGCGCTCGCGGTCGGCCAGGTCGGCGTGGGTCAGCAGCACCTGCGCGGTGCGGATGCCGTAGCGCCCGAACTGGCTCTCGTAGACCTGCGCCAGCCCCATCTGCCCGACGGCGGCGGCGGCCTGCAACTCGTGGATTTCCTTCGGGCGCCGCGCCCAGCCGAGCCGCTGCATGCCCTCGGCAATGGCGCCCGAGCTGACCAGCACCACCTCCTTGCCCATGCCGCGCAGCTTGGCGATCTGTGCCGCCCAGCGCGCGATGGCATCGTGATCCAGCCCCTTGCCGTCGTTGGTAACCAGGCTCGAACCCACTTTGACGACGATACGTTTTGCCTGGGCGATGACCGATTGCATGGCGGGAACTGTCTCCGGGGTTCGTTGGTGCTTGTCAGGGTGGATGGACGCCGGTTCAGCCTTCGGAACCGTCCCGGTCGACGTTGTGCAGGCGATCGTCCAGGCGGATATCGGGCTCGGCCAGCGCGGCGGCCTCTTCGGCCTTCAGCGCCACAAGGTGGTCCTTGATCGCATAGATCAGCTCGCGGCAGCCCTCGCCGGTCAGCGCCGAGATATGGAACACCGGCCCCTTCCACTTGTAGCGCTTGATGAAATCCTTGATGCGGGCGGCGCGCTCGCCTTCCGGCACCATGTCGAGCTTGTTCAGCACCAGCCAGCGCGGCTTCTCGTACAGCGTTTCGTCGTACTTCTTCAGTTCGTTGACGATGGCCTTCGCTTCCGCCACCGGGTCCACCGACTCGTCGAACGGCGCCAGATCCACAATGTGCAGCAAAAGACCCGTCCGCTGCAAGTGGCGCAGGAACTGGTGGCCCAGGCCGGCGCCCTCGGCGGCACCTTCGATCAGCCCCGGGATATCGGCCACGACGAACGACTGCTCATGGTCCACGCGGACCACGCCCAGGTTCGGATGCAGCGTCGTGAACGGATAGTCGGCCACCTTCGGGCGGGCGTTCGAGATATGCGAGATGAAGGTGGACTTGCCCGCGTTGGGCATGCCCAGCAGGCCCACGTCGGCCAGCACCTTCAGTTCGAGCTTGAGCATGCGGCGCTCGCCCGGCTTGCCGTCCACCTGCTGGCGCGGCGCGCGGTTGGTACTCGACTTGAAGTGGAGGTTGCCCCAGCCGCCGATGCCGCCCTCGGCCAGGCACACGATCTGGCCATGCTCGGTCAGGTCGGCCACCACGTCGCCGGTATCCATGTCGACGATCTGCGTGCCCACCGGCATGCGCAGTGTGATGTCCTCGCCGGCTGCGCCATAGCAGTCCGCGCCACGGCCGTTCTCGCCGTTCTTCGCCACGTGCTTCTTGGCGTAGCGGAAATCGATCAGGGTGTTGATATTGCGGTCGGCCTGGGCGAACACGCTGCCGCCCCGGCCCCCGTCGCCGCCATCGGGGCCGCCGAACGGCACGAACTTTTCGCGCCGCATCGAGGCGCTACCGTTACCGCCATTGCCGGCGATCGCTTCGATGCGGGCTTCATCAATGAACTTCATGTTGGGTTCTTCCGAGGAGGATCCGGCCGGGCATGGTGCCGACCGAAAACGCTACCAGAGCGAGGCGCACTACGCCAGATTCGTTTTGGTAGCGTTCTCAAAACAAAAAAAGCCCCGCATGCGCTGCGGGGCCTTTCGTGCTGCAAAGGCTGAGATCAGGCCGCCGGAACGACGCTGACCTGCTGCTTCTTGGCAGCGCCCTTGACGGCGAACTGCACGTGGCCGTCCACCAGCGCGAACAGGGTGTGGTCCTTGCCCACGCCCACGTTGTCGCCAGCGTGAACACGCGTGCCGCGTTGGCGAACGATGATGCCGCCGGCGTTGATAGCCTGGCCACCGAACACCTTCACGCCCAGACGCTTCGATTCCGAATCACGGCCGTTCCGCGTGGAACCGCCGCCTTTTTTCTGTGCCATGTCTTAACTCCAGTTGACCTGTTTGCGATGAAAGCCTGTGTCCGAGCCGGGGCTCAGGCGACGATGGCTTCGATGCGCAGTTCGGTGTAATTCTGACGATGGCCCTGACGCTTCTGGTAGTGCTTGCGACGGCGCATCTTGAAGATCTTCACCTTGTCGTGACGACCCTGGGCGATAACGGTAGCCTTGACGGAAGCCCCGCTCACCAGCGGCGTGCCAAATTTGATTTGGTCGCCTGCGCCCACTGCGAGCACCTGGTCCAGCGTGATTTCTGCGCCAATGTCAGCCGGTATCTGTTCTACTTTAAGTTTTTCGCCAGCAGCAACCTTGTATTGCTTGCCGCCGGTTTTTACGACCGCGTACATTGTCGAACCTCTCATGTATGAATGAAACGAGGATTGCTGCCCGGAAAGCCGGAGCCGCCGGGCCGGCGCCGTTTCGTGCGCCGCAAACGGCACGCGCCCGTAGACGCGACCGAAGGAACCGGGGATTATAGCGCGGTTAACTGAAAACCGCAAAGAAAACAACGAGATAGCCCGCCGGGCCGTCAGCGGCGGCGGGCAGCGCACATCCGGGATGCGCGCGTCAGGTCAGGTCGGCCAGCAGGAATCCGGCCAGGGCAGCGAACGCCACCCACCATGCCGTGCGGCGGACCTGCCGTGGAGACGATCTTGGCTTGTCCATGCGCGGCATTATAGATGCGGGGGCGGCCTGCCGCATCGGGACTGACCCGTCCGGGGAACCACGTTGTCCCGCTGGCGGAACCGTCACAGGTCAACTGCATCGCATATAATCCCCCGGTTTCGCGAATCGGTGATCTGATCTTGTCCCAGTCTTCCGCCACTGCCTTGCTTGCCCCGGTCGCTGCCGACATGCGCGCCGTTGACGCCGTTATCCGCCGACGCCTGTCGTCGGAGGTTCCGCTGGTCGAACAGATCGGCGAATACATCATCAGCGCGGGCGGCAAGCGCCTGCGCCCGGTGATCTTGCTGCTGTCCGCGCGGGCGTTCGGCTATGAAGGCCACCGCCACCACGAACTGGCCGCCGTGGTCGAGTTCATCCATACGGCCACGCTGCTCCACGACGACGTGGTGGACGAGTCCGAACTGCGGCGCGGCCGCCAGACCGCCAACGCGGTGTTCGGCAACGCCGCCAGCGTGCTGGTGGGCGATTTCCTCTATTCGCGCGCCTTCCAGATGATGGTGGACGCCGGCAGCATGCGCATCATGGAGATCCTCTCCAACGCGACCAACGTGATTGCCGAGGGCGAAGTGCTGCAGTTGCTGAACATGCACGACCCCGACGTGACCGTGGAGCGCTACCTGCAGGTGATCCGCTACAAGACGGCCAAGCTGTTCGAGGCCTCGGCGCAGCTCGGCGCCGTGCTGGCCGGCGCCGACGCCGCCATGGAAGAGGCCGCCGCCGAGTACGGCCGCCGCATCGGCACCGCGTTCCAGCTGATCGACGACATGCTCGACTACACGGCCAGCGCCGAGCAGATGGGCAAGAACGCCGGCGACGACCTGCGCGAAGGCAAGCCCACGCTGCCGCTGCTGCACCTGCTGGAGCATGGCACGGGCGAACAGCGCGAACTGGCGCGCGAAGCCATCGTCCAGGGCGGCACCGAACACTTCGACGCGGTGTTCTCGGCCATCCACGCCAGCGGCGCGCTCGACGTCACCTTCGCCGCCGCCCAGCGCGAGGCCGAAGCCGCCGAAGCTGCCGCGCGGCAGTTCCCGGATTCGCCGCTCAAGACCACGCTGATCGAACTCTGCGCGTTCTCGCTGCAGCGCCAGAGCTGACGGCCGGACGTCGGGACGGTCACCGAGCGAAATTCTTGAGACGGGTCTTCCCATTCTCCAGAAACGCTGCTAAACTTTTGTTCTTTGCTGCTGACGACACCGCTTCACCAGTTCGCCAGCAGACCGAAATCGGGGTGTAGCTTAGCCTGGTAGAGCGCTACGTTCGGGACGTAGAGGCCGGAGGTTCGAATCCTCTCACCCCGACCAGATTTCGATGATCGCGACGATCGGCTCTGCCGGACTCGCGCAGCATCAACGGAAAAGCCGCACAGCGATGTGCGGCTTTTTTGTTTTCCGCGCCGGGGCGCTCCGCCCCCCTCCTCTTCCCGCGTCCCACTCCCCAAATCCTCCCCCGCGCAAGTAGGGTTGCAGCCGTGTCGCGCAAACGCCAATGCGCGGGCGCGCCAGCTTTACAAAAAGTGACCCCGGCGGCAAACTGCCCCGGTCCGGGACCCCTGCCCAGCTCCCGCTGCAGTCCATCGCGGCGCCCGATATTTCCAGACCGGGCCTGCGCACCACGCACAGTTTTCGCCATGACACTAGGCCTTGCACTAGCCCAGAGCCGGCGGATCGCCCCAGCGCTGCTCGCCCAGCTGGAGCAATCGGCCCGGGAGAAGAAGTCGCAGCTGATCGACGAGATCATCGGCAGCGGCACGATGTCTGCGCACGACGTGGCGATCTTCGCCGCCGACAAGTACCAGTTGCCGCTGCTCGACCTGGCGCAATACAACCTTGCCCGCGTGCCGCCGGCGCTGGCCGGCAACCGCGAGTTCCACGCCCACCGGCTGCTGCCGCTGGGCCGGCGCGAGAACCGGCTGGTCGTGGCGATGTCCGACCCGGCCAACCAGGCGGGCGTGGAGGCCATCCGGCAGAAATTCAACCTGCCCGTGGAAACGGTGGTGGTCGAGCACGACAAGCTGATGAAGCACGTGCGCGCCGCGGGCGAGGCGCTCGGGACGCTCAAGAACATCTCGCCGGTCACGCCCACCGCGACCAAGATGATCGAGTACGACCCCTCTGCGGCCGCGGCCGCGCGCAAGGGGCCCGGCAACGAGATCGACGATGCGCCGGTGGTCCGCTTCCTGCAGAAACTGCTGAACGAGGCATTCAACCGCGGCGCGTCGGACCTGCACTTCGAACCGTTCGAGTTCTTCTACCGCATCCGCTTCCGCGTGGACGGCGTGCTGCAGGAGGTGGCGCGGCCGCCGCTGGACATCCGCGACAAGGTCGCCACCCGCATCAAGGTGCTCTCGCGCCTGGACATTTCCGAGAAGCGCGTGCCGCAGGACGGCCGCATGAAGCTGCTGATCTCGATCCCCAAGGACAAGGACGGGAAGGAAACGGTGGAGAAGGCCATCGATTTCCGCGTCTCGACGCTGCCGACGCTGTTCGGCGAGAAGATCGTGATGCGGATTCTCGACTCCTCGACCGACAAGCTCGACATCGACCAGCTAGGCTACGAGCCGCAGCAGAAGGCGCTGCTGCTGGAAGTCATCAAGCGGCCGTACGGCATGGTGCTGGTCACCGGCCCCACGGGCAGCGGCAAGACGGTGTCGCTCTATACGTTCCTGAACATGCTGAACCAGGGCGACATCAATATTTCCACGGCCGAAGACCCGGCGGAAATCCAGTTGCCCGGCATCAACCAGGTCAACGTCAACGACAAGGCGGGCCTGACCTTCGCGGCGGCGCTGAAATCGTTCCTGCGGCAGGACCCGGACATCATCATGGTCGGCGAAATCCGGGATCTGGAAACCGCCGACATTTCGATCAAGGCCGCCCAGACGGGCCACCTGGTGCTGTCGACGTTGCATACGAACGACGCTCCGACCACGCTGACACGCCTGATGAACATGGGCGTGGCACCGTTCAACATTGCGTCGTCGGTGCTGATGATTACCGCGCAGCGCCTGGCGCGCCGGCTCTGCACCTGCAAGCGCGCGGGCGACCTGGCGCCGCAGGTGCTGGTGGACGCCGGTTTCGCCGAGGCCGATATCGACGGCACCTGGCAGCCGTACCACCCGGTGGGCTGCGAGCGCTGCAACGGCAGCGGCTACAAGGGGCGGTGCGGGATCTACCAGGTCATGCCGATTTCCGAGGCCATGCAGCAGATCATCCTGTCGCACGGCACCGCGCTGCAGATTGCCGAGCAGGCGCGGCGCGAGGGCGTGCTATCGTTGCGCGACGCCGGGCTGCTGAAGGTGAAACAGGGCATCACGTCGCTGGAAGAGGTGCTGGCGACGACCAACAGCTAGTAGAAAAGCCAGATTTTGAGGACAGGACTGCCGAGGCGCGCGGCCGCGGCGGTTCCACGATGGGTAGGCCGCGCAAACGGCATCCGCACGACGATGCGGATGTCTCAAAACAATAGCAATTCACCGCATTAGTCGGGGGTCAAACATCATGGCGACGCGCGCACCAGCGGCGGGCGCCCGGACGGCAGCGCCGTCGCGGGCCAGAGGGCGGAAGGCGCCCACGCAGTACATCTTCGAATGGGAAGCCAAGGACCGCAAGGGCAAGTCCTTCAAGGGCGAGCAGCGGGCCGAGAGCCAGGCCGAGGTGTCGGCCACGCTGCGCAAGCAGGGGCTGACCGTCGTCAAGATGAAGAAGCGCAAGGCGGCGCGCGGCAAGCGCATCACCGAGAAGGACATTGCGTACTTCACCCGCCAGCTTTCGACGATGCTCAAGGCCGGCATTCCGCTGCTGCAGTCGATCGACATCATTGCGCGCGGGCACGCCAACCCGAACTTCACGCAACTGCTCAACGACATCCGTTTCGACATCGAGGCCGGCAGCAGCATGGCCACGGCGTTCCGGCGCCATCCGAAGTACTTCGACACGCTGTATTGCAACCTCATCGACGCCGGCGAGCAGGGCGGTATTCTCGATGCGCTGCTTGAACGCCTGTCGCTGTACATGGAAAAGAGCATCGCGCTGAAGAGCCAGATCAAGTCCGCGATGATCTACCCGATTGCCGTGCTGACCGTGGCCTTCGGGGTGACCGTGGTGCTGATGATCTTCGTGATCCCGGCATTCAAGGGCGTGTTTTCCAGCTTTGGTGCGGCGCTGCCGGCGCCGACGCAGTTCGTGATCGGCATTTCCGACTTCTTCGTCGATTACTGGTACGCGGTGCTGGGCATCCCCATTGGTTCGATCTTCGGCTATTTCTATGCCCGGAACCGGTCGGAAAAGGTGCAGCGATGGCATGACAAGGCGCTGCTGAAGCTGCCGATCTTCGGCAGCCTGTTCCGCAAGGCCGTCATCGCGCGCTGGACGCGGACGCTGGCGACGATGTTCGCCGCCGGCACGCCGCTCGTGGAATCGATGGAATCGGTCGCTGGCGCCGCAGGAAACTGGCTGTATTACGATGCCACACGCGAGATCGAACAGTCGGTGCGTATCGGTACGAGCCTGACCAACGCCATGCAGGCCACGCACGTGTTCGACAACATGGTGCTGCAGATGACGCAGATCGGCGAGGAATCGGGCGCGCTGGACAACATGCTGCTCAAGGTGGCCGAGTTCTACGAGCGCGAGGTCGATGACGCCGTGGCGGCCATTTCCAGCCTGATCGAGCCGCTGATCATCGTGATCCTGGGCGTGCTGATTGGCGGCATGGTGATTGCCATGTACCTGCCGATCTTCAAGCTGGGCCAGGTGGTCTGACGAAGGATGGTAACAAGCATGCATGCCGTACCTGGCGCCGGGGGCGCCCTTCCCCTGGCGGTGCTGGACGCGCTGGCGGCGCTGCCGCCGGCGTTCCTGGTGGCCGTGGCGGGGCTGCTCGGCCTGGTGGTCGGCAGCTTCCTGAACGTGGTGATCCACCGCCTGCCGAAGATGATGGATCACGAGGAGGCGAACTATATCGCCGAGGTCCGGGGCGAGCCGCATCCGCACCCGGAGCGCTACAACCTCATGGTGCCGCGCTCGGCCTGCCCGCACTGCGGGCACCAGATTGCCGCGTGGGAGAACATCCCGGTGGTCAGCTACCTGTTCCTGCGCGGGCGCTGCGCGTCGTGCAAGGCGCCGATCGGCATCCGCTATCCGCTGGTGGAGGCCGCCACGGCCGTGCTCAGCGCGCTGGCGATGTGGCATTTCGGGCCGACCGTGCAGGCGCTGGCGGCCATTGCCATGCTCTGGGCGCTGGTGGCCCTGTTCATGATCGATGCCGATACCCAGTTGCTGCCGGACCAGATCACGCTGCCGCTGCTCTGGCTGGGCCTGCTGCTGAACCTGCAGGGCTGGTTCGCACCGCTTTCCGACGCGGTGATCGGCGCGGCGGCGGGCTACCTGGTGCTCTGGAGCGTCAACGCGGTCTATCGGCTGGTGCGCGGCCACGATGGCATGGGCTACGGCGATTTCAAGCTGATGGGCGCGCTGGGCGCCTGGTTTGGCTGGCAATCGCTGCCTGCGCTGATTCTGCTGTCGTCGATCGTCGGCGCGTTGCTCGGCGGCGCCCTGCTGCTCCTGCGGAGCAAGGGCAAGGACACGCAGTTCCCGTATGGTCCCTATATCGTCGGCGCGGCCGTGGTGTACCTGTTCTTCGGCCCGCGCCTGCTGCCGCTGGTGCTGCCGGGCGTTTGACGCGCAGCCCGCGCCAAAGCTGGTATCTTGGCGGGATCGCCACTCGGAATATTCGTTCGCTCCATGCTGGAAATTGGCCTCACCGGCGGCATCGGCTCCGGCAAGACGCGCGTTGCGGACATGTTCGCGGCCCACGGCGCCGCGCTGATCGATACCGACCTGCTCGCCCATGAGATCACCGCGCCCGGCGGGCTGGCCATTGCGCCGCTGGTCGCGGCGTTCGGCCCGCGCTGCCTGCGGGTTGACGGGGCCATGGACCGCGATGCAATGCGTGCGCTGGTGTTTTCGGACCCCACTGCCAAGGCCCGGCTCGAAGCCATCACGCATCCGCTGATCCGGCAGTTGACCGAGACCCGCGCCGCGGCGATCCGTGCCGGCGGCCAGCATCCGTACCTGATCTACGTGGTGCCGCTGCTCGTGGAGTCGGGCACGTGGCGCACGCGCGTGGGCCGCGTGCTCGTGGTGGACTGCCTGGAAGCCACGCAGGTGGCGCGCGTGATGGCACGCAACGGCTTCACGCGCGAGCAGGTGCAGGCCATCATGGACCGGCAGGCCACGCGCGCCGCGCGGCTGGCGGTGGCCGACGATGTCATCGACAACGACGGCCCGCCCGAAGCCCTGGCCCCGCAGGTGGAACGGCTCGACGCGCTGTACCGGCTGCTCTCGCAAACCCCGGATTCGGCCGCATAGCGGCCCCGCACGCCCCGCGTACGCCGCTTGGGGACAATTCGATTTGTCCTCGCGCCGTGACTCGCATAGAATGCGCTGGAACATGCTGGCAAATTTGCAATGCATGGCGGCTTCCGGCCCCTGCCCGAGCGCGCCATCTGCCCCTCGCCGGCAAGCGGACAGCGCCCGGCGCCCCCGACTGACACGATTCGCCCGAAGCGCCCATCGGCGCGCAGCACGGATACCGACTTGATCCTGTACGAATATCCTTTCAACGAACGCATCAGGACACTCCTGCGCCTGGAGGACCTGTTCGATCGGCTGGATTATTTCCTCGGGCAGGAACATCCGCTGCAGCACCACGTCGCCATCACCACGATCTTCGAGATCATCGACGTGGCCGGCCGTGCCGACCTCAAGACCGACCTGATCAAGGAACTGGAACGCCAGCGCCAGGCACTCGCCCCGCTGCGCGCCAATCCGCAGATCGACCAGGACGCGCTCTCGGCGGTCATCGGGGAGCTGGAACAAGGCATCACCGCGCTGAATCAGACCGTCGGCAAGGCCGGTCAGTTACTGACCGACAACGAATGGCTGACCAGCATCCGCAGCCGGGCCATCATCCCCGGCGGCACCTGCGAATTCGACCTGCCGGCTTACTACGCCTGGCAACACCGGCCCGCCGAGGATCGCCGCGCCGACATCCTGAAGTGGGCCCGTCCGCTGACGTCGCTGCGCATGGGTACCACCATGGTGCTGCGGCTGCTGCGCGAATCGGGCCAGAGCGGCAAGGTGATCGCCACCGGCGGCAGCTTCCAGCAGATGCTGTCCGGGCGCAGCTACCAGTTGATGCAGGTCTACCTGGACGAGTCGCTGCTGGCGTTCATTCCCGAAATGAGCGCCAACAAGTACATGCTCTGGGTGCGCTTCACCCAGCAGGACGGCGACATGCGCCCGCGCTCGGTGGACGCCGACATCCCCTTCCTGCTCAAGCTCTGTAATTTCTGAAGTTTCCCATGCCTGCCGTCGTCAAATGCCCTACCTGTGCCAAGGACGTGGTCTGGGCACCCGAGAACAAGTTCCGCCCGTTCTGCTCCGAGCGCTGCAAGCAGATCGACCTCGGCGCGTGGGCGTCGGAAAAGTACGTGATCGAAGGCAAGCCGGCCGATGCGTCGCCGGAACTGCCTGAGGACAAGGACGATTGAAGGGATTCCCCCCTCCGGTTTTCTCCCCTCTCCGGCCATGCGGGAGAGGGGAGAAAACAGCGCGTGAAGACAACCCTCACCGCGCCGCCACCACCCGCCGCCAGAATCCCACGCACACCAGCACGAATGCGGCCAGTCCCAGCCACTGAGCCGTGCCGGCAAACCCTTCGCCGACCAGCGCCAGCGGGGCTTCCTTGCCCGACAGGCCGATCACGGCCGCCAGCGCCACGCCGACCAGGCTTTCCCCGACGATCAGGCCCGACGCCAACAGCGTGCCGCGCCGCTCGGCATGTTCGAGCACGGTCTTGACGTCATCGCCGCGCGCCTCGGCGCGACGCCGCTCCACCTTCAGCAGCGCCCACGACAGCACCGCGCCCACCACGAGCGCCGAGCTGATGGTCGGCGGCAGGTAGATGCCGATGCCGACGGCCAGTACGGGCAGGCGGGCCACGCCGCCCCGGCGCCGCAGCATTTCGTCGATCGAGATCAGCACCACGCCCAGCGCGATGCCGATCAGGATCATCGTCCAGTTCAGCTGGTGCGTGAAAATGCCGGTGGCGATGGCCGTCATCAGCGTCGCCTGCGGTGCCGCCAGCGCCTGGTTCGGGTCCATGTCGGCACGCGGCAGGGCGCCGGCGAAGCCGTAAGCGTTGTAGAGCAGTTCCAGCACCGGCGGAATCACCGCCGCGCCGACCGCGCAACCGATCAGCAGCGCCACCTGCTGCCGCCACGGTGTGGCGCCAACCAGCCAGCCGGTCTTCAGATCCTGCAGGTTGTCGTTCGAAATCGACGCCACGGCCACCACGGCCGAGGTCGTGAAAATCGCCAGGGCGATGGCAAACTTGCCGCCTTCAGGAGTATCGAGCAGCCCGTCGAGCGT
This sequence comes from Cupriavidus agavae, assembly GCF_004217045.1. Lineage (GTDB taxonomy): Bacteria > Pseudomonadota > Gammaproteobacteria > Burkholderiales > Burkholderiaceae > Cupriavidus > Cupriavidus agavae. Next base: position 50,182 of record NZ_SGXM01000001.1, on the reverse strand, counting down.
GCCGAGGCCCAGGATCAGCAGCGACACCAGGATCACGGCGATGATGCCGATGCCCGAGATCGGGCTCGCCGAAGAGCCGACCAGCCCGGCCATGTAGCCGCATGCGGCCGCCACGAGAAAGCCGAAGATGAACGCGAACAGCACCGCACATCCGACCAGCTTCCAGCTCGCGGCGCGGTCCAGCGGCGCGGGCGCCAGGAAGTGTCCGAACGTCACGGCCAGCACCGCCAGCAGCACCACCATCAGCAGGCCGATCCAGACCGCCGGCATGTCGCGCTGGGTACGCGGGACCGTGCCGCCCTCCCCGGCGCCGCCGTTGCCGCGCAGCGCGCCCATCGACGCCCGCACGCCCTCGACCATCGGCTTGAACAGCGTGGCGAGCGTCCAGATGGCGGCGATCCCGATCGTCCCCGCCCCGATGAAGCGCGCCTGGGAACTCCACACCGAGGTGCCGAAGCTCTGCAGCGTGGCCCCGGCCGGCATCGGCGTGATGGCCGTCAGCCACGGTACCGCCACGCCCCAGGTCAGCACGAGCCCCAGCAGCATGGCCAGCCCGCCGACGATGCCGACCAGGTAGCCCGCGCCGACCAGCGCTAGCGAGAAACCCATCGACAGCCGCACCACCGAGGCGCCCACTGCCAGCCAGGCGTTGGCGCCCTCGGCCAGCAGCCGCAGCCCGCCGGCGGCGAAGCTGAATACGCCCGCGGCCAGCCCACCGGCCATCAGGTCGGCCATGCCGGTAGCCTGCTTCGCACCCGAAGCGTCCCTGCCGGCACTCCCGACCCGCAGGATCTCGGCCGCCGCCACCCCTTCGGGGTATGGCAGGTCGCTCTGCACGACCATCGCATGGCGTAGCGGAATGCTGAAAATCACGCCCAACATGCCGCCCGCCGCGCAGATCGCCAGCGTCTGCCAGAACGGGAAGCCCTGCCAGTGGCCGAGCATCACGAGGCCCGGCAGGATGAAGATGATCGAAGACAGGGTGCCCGCGGCGGAAGCCTGCGTCTGCACCATGTTGTTTTCGAGGATGTTGGCGCGCGGAAACAGCCGCAGCACGGCCATCGAGATCACCGCCGCCGGGATGGCCGACGAGAACGTCAGGCCCACCTTCAGGCCCAGGTAGATGTTCGACGCGGTGAAAACCACCGTGATCAGGGCACCAAGGATGATGCCCCGCAAGGTCAGTTCGGGCAGCGAGACAGCGTCATCGATACGATCGACACGTTGCATGGAGCCTCCTGATTCGTGTTGTTGGGTTTAAGGAAAATACGATGGCGAAAAGAAAAACCCGGCATCTCCGCCGGGCCTTTCCTCACATCCTTCAGCCAGCCCGCGCTTCATCCGCGAGCCATTCGACCACCGGGATCGTCGCCGGCAGCAGCGGCCCTACATCGACCGGCACCGCCTGCCAGGAAAACGCCTGGCCCTCGCGTCCCACCGGCTCGCCGCGCCAGTCTGTGATCTTGCAGAAATACAGCCGCACATAGGCGTGCGGGTAGTCATGCTCCAGCGTATGCCAGCGTTCGCTGCGCAGGATATCGAGGCCGAGTTCCTCGTGCAGCTCGCGCGCCAGCGCCGCCTCCACGCTCTCGCCGGGTTCGAGCTTGCCGCCCGGAAACTCCCAGTAGCCCTCGTACGGCTTGCCGGCCGGCCGCTGGGCCAGCAGGAAGCGTCCGTCGGGCTGGATCATCACGCCGACAGCCACCTCGGTGACCTTGCGGGTCTGCCCATCGGGCGTCGTCACGGTTTCCACCTGACCACTCATGCTTGCCTATTCCTTGTCGGCCGCGAACGGCTGGCCGTGCTTGCCGCCCCAGTCGCGGGCGAACTGCCACGCCACGCGCCCCGAGCGCGAACCGCGTTCGAGCGCCCAGATCAGCGCGTCGCCGCGCGCCGCCTCGATATCGGCCTGGCTGCAGCCGAAGTGCGACAGCCAGTGCCCGACGATCGCCAGGTACTCGTCCTGCTTGGGCGGGTAGAACGACAGCCACAGCCCGAAACGCTCGGACAGCGAGATCTTCTCCTCGACCACCTCGCCGGGATGGATCTCGCCATCGGACGTGTGCTGGTAGGTCTCGTTGTCCTTCATGTACTCGGGCAGCAGGTGGCGGCGGTTGGACGTGGCATAGATCAGCACGTTGTCCGACTGCGCGGCCACCGAGCCGTCGAGCGCCGATTTCAGCGACTTGTAGCCCGATTCGCCGTCCTCGAACGACAGGTCGTCGCAGAAGATCACGAAGCACTCGGGCCGCGACGCCAGCCGCTCGACGATGTCGCCGAGGTCGCCGAGGTCGTCCTTGTCCACCTCCACCAGCCGCAGGCCATCCTGCACGAACTCGTTCAGGCACGCCTTGATCAGCGACGACTTGCCGGTGCCCCGCGCGCCGGTCAGCAGCACGTTGTTGGCCGGCAGGTGCTTCACGAACTGGCGGGTGTTGGCGACGATCGCGTCCTTCTGGCGCTCGATGTTCTTGAGATCGTCCAGATGGATCGGCGGCAGCTGGCGGATCGCCTGCAGGTAGCCGATGTTGCCGAACAGGCTCTGGCGCTTGCGCCACCGGAACGCTACCGCCTCCTTCCAGTCCGCATCGGTCAGTTCCGGCGGCAACCATTGTTCGAGACGGGAGAGAAAACTGTCGAGGCGGGCGGCGAGGTCAGACATGGGGGCGATAGCTTGAAAGCTGAAACTTGGCGTTATTACGATTCCTGCACTGCTCAGGAACGATAGTCGGCGTTGATCGACACGTAGTCGTGCGACAGGTCGCAGGTCCACACAGTGGCTTCTGCGTCACCCCGGCCCAGCGCGATGCGCACGGTGATCTCGGCCTGCTTCATCACGCACTGGCCATCTTCCTCGCGGTAGTCGGGGTTGCGGCCACCGTCGCGGGCCACCCAGACGTCATCGAGCCACAGGTTCACGCGATTCACGTCGAGATCGTCGACACCGGCGTAGCCCACTGCGGCCAGGATACGGCCCAGGTTGGGGTCCGACGCATAGAACGCGGTCTTGACCAGCGGCGAGTGGGCCACGGCGTATGCGATCTGTCGGCATTCGGCCACGTTCCGGCCGCCTTCCACGCGGATCGTCATCAACTTGGTGGCGCCCTCGCCATCGCGCACGATCATCTGCGCCAGTTCCTGGGCCAGGCTGGTCACGGCGTCGCGCAGCGCCTCGAAGGCCGCGCCCCCGGCGCTGGTCACCGCGGCGCCAGACTGGCCCGAGGCGATCAGCACGAAGGAATCGTTGGTCGAGGTATCGCCGTCAATCGTGATGCTGTTGAACGAGTGGTCGGCCGCATGCGACACCAGCGCCTGCAGCACCGGCTGCGCCACGGCGGCATCCATCGCAATAAAGCCAAGCATCGTCGCCATGTTCGGGCGGATCATGCCTGCACCCTTGCTGATGCCGGACATCGTCACGGTCTTGCCGTCGATCTGCACCGTGCGCGAGGCCGCCTTCGGCTGCGTGTCGGTGGTCATGATCGCTTCGGCCGCGGCCAGCCAGTTGTCGGCACGCGCGTTGGCGATGGCCGCCGGCAGCGCGGCGGTCAGGCGGTCCACCGGCAGTTTTTCGAGGATCACGCCGGTCGAGAACGGCAGCACCTGGCTGGCGGCGATGCCGAGCTGCTTGCCCAGCGCCTCGCACGTGGCACGCGCGGCGGCCAGGCCCGGCTCGCCGGTACCGGCATTGGCGTTGCCCGTGTTCACCACCAGCGCGCGGATGCCGGCGCCAGCCGCCAGATGCTCGCGGCAGACCTGCACCGGGGCGGCGCAGAAGCGGTTCTGCGTGAACACGCCCGCCACGGTGCTGCCCTCGGCCACTTTCACCACGAGCACGTCCTTGCGGTTGGCCTTGCGTATGCCGCCCTCGGCCCAGCCGAGTTCGACGCCAGCGACGGATTTCAGGTTTGCTGCCAGCGGCAGGGGCAAGTTCACGGGCATTTGCGTTCCTTTACGGGACTCAGACTGTGGCGGCGCCGTGGCCGCGATGCTGTCTGATTCGGACTTTTCTGACGAACATGCCCGCTTGAACGGCAGTCCAAGCGGGCATGTTCGGGTTATCGCGAGGTGCGGCGCGCCAACTCCCGCGCGCCGGCTCCTCCTGCGGCAGGCTTCAGCTCAGCCGGCCGTGGCACTGCTTGAACTTCTTGCCCGAGCCGCACGGGCACGGGTCGTTGCGGCCGACCTTGGGCATGCCGGCCAGCGCGACATCGTCGGCACCCATGGCCGCGGCAGCCGCCAGCGCAGCACCGCTGCGCGGCGCGGCCTGCTCGACCGGCTCGGCGCCGCCAGCGAAGTCGTCATGCTTGTACTGCACGTTCGCCAGGTGCGACAGACCTTCCTCGATTTCCTCGGACGCCTGCTCCAGCTGCTCCGGCGACTGGATCTGCACGTTGAACACCACGCGCGTCACCTCGCTCTTGATCACGTCGAGCAGGCGGGCGAACAGTTCGAACGATTCGCGCTTGTATTCCTGCTTCGGATCCTTCTGGGCATAGCCGCGCAGGTGGATGCCCTGGCGCAGGTGGTCCAGCGCGGCCAGGTGCTCGCGCCAGTGCGTGTCGATGCTCTGCAGCATGACCGAGCGCTCGAAGCCGGCAAACGACTCGCGGCCGACCTGGGCGATCTTGGCGTCGTACGTCTCGCGCGCGGCCGTCATGATCATGTTGAGCAGTTCTTCGTCCTCGATGCTCTGCGCGCCCTCGATGGTCTTGGCCAGCGGCACGTCGAGGTTCCACTCCTCGCGCAGGCGCTGCTCCAGGCCGGCGATGTCCCACTGCTCCTCCATGCTCTCGGCCGGCACGTAGTCGCGGAACATCTCCACCAGCACGCTTTCGCGCAGGTTGGCCACCATGTCGCCCACGTCCTGCGCTTCGAGCACGTCGTTGCGCAGCTTGTAGATTTCCTTGCGCTGGTCGTTGGCCACGTCGTCGTACTGCAGCAGTTGCTTGCGGATGTCGAAGTTGCGGCCTTCCACCTTGCGCTGCGCCGATTCGATCGAGCGCGTGACGATACCGGCCTCGATCGGCTCGCCCTCGGGCATCTTGAGGCGTTCCATGATCGCGCGCACGCGGTCGCCGGCGAAGATGCGCAGCAGCTGGTCGTCCAGCGACAGGTAGAAGCGCGACGAGCCCGGATCGCCCTGGCGGCCGGCACGGCCGCGCAGCTGGTTGTCGATCCGGCGCGATTCATGGCGCTCGGTGCCCACGATATGCAGGCCGCCGGCGGCCTTGACCTGCTCGTGCAGCGATTGCCACTCGTCCTTGAGCTGGGCGATCTTCTCGGCCTTCTCGGCGTCCGACAGGCTCGCGTCGGCCTCGATGAAGCCCGACTGCTTCTCCACGTTGCCGCCCAGCACGATGTCGGTACCGCGACCGGCCATGTTCGTGGCGATCGTGATCATCTTCGGACGGCCCGCCTGGGCCACGATCTCGGCCTCTCGCTCGTGCTGCTTGGCGTTCAGCACCTGGTGCGGCAGCTTCTCCTTGTTCAGGAGATCCGACAGGTACTCGGACGTCTCGATCGAGGTCGTGCCCACCAGCACCGGCTGGCCGCGCTCGTGGCAGTCGCGGATGTCGCGCACCACGGCATCGTAGCGCTCCTTCGACGTCTTGTAGATCTGGTCCTGCAGGTCCTTGCGCTGGGCCGGGCGGTTGGTCGGGATCACGACCACTTCGAGGCCGTAGATTTCCTGGAACTCGTAGGCTTCGGTGTCGGCCGTGCCGGTCATGCCGGCCAGCTTCTCGTACATCCGGAAGTAGTTCTGGAACGTGATCGTCGCCAGCGTCTGGTTTTCCTGCTGGATCGTGACGCCTTCCTTGGCTTCCACGGCCTGGTGCAGGCCGTCGGACCAGCGGCGGCCCGTCATCAGGCGGCCCGTGAATTCGTCGACGATGATCACCTCGTCGTTCTGCACCACGTAGTGCTGGTCGCGGTGGAACAGGCTCTGCGCGCGCAGGGCGGCGTAGAGGTGGTGCATCAGCGTGATGTTCTGCGGCGCGTAGAGCGATTCGCCCTCGCCGATCAGGCCCTGGGCGGCCAGGATCTGCTCGGCCTTCTCGTGGCCGGACTCGGTCAGGTAGACCTGGTGGCCCTTCTCGTCCACGTAGTAGTCACCCGGCTTCTCGACGCCCGTGCCATCGGACTTTTCCTCGCCGATCTGGCGCTCCAGCAGCTTCGGGATGCCGTTCATGCGCTGGTAGAGATCGGTCTGGTTCTCGGCCTGGCCCGAGATGATCAGCGGCGTACGCGCCTCATCGATCAGGATCGAGTCCACTTCGTCGACGATCGCGTAGTGCAGCGGACGCTGCACGCGCTGCGACGGGTCATAGACCATGTTGTCGCGCAGGTAGTCGAAGCCGAACTCGTTGTTGGTGCCGTAGGTGATGTCCGCGTTATACGCCACCTGCTTCTGGTCATGCGGCATCTGCGACAGGTTCACACCCACCGACAGCCCCAGGAAGTTGTACAGGCGCCCCATCCACTCGGCGTCACGCTGGGCCAGGTAATCGTTCACGGTCACCACGTGCACGCCCTTGCCGGTCAGCGCATTGAGATACACGGCCAGCGTGGCGGTCAGCGTCTTGCCTTCGCCGGTACGCATTTCCGCGATCTTGTTGTCGTTCAGCACCATGCCGCCGATCATCTGCATGTCGAAGTGGCGCATCTTCATGACGCGCTTGCTGGCTTCGCGGCAGACGGCAAAGGCCTCGGGCAGCAGCGATTCGAGCGACTCGCCGCCGGCGTGGCGCTGGCGGAAGGTCTCGGTCATGCCGCGCAGGTCGTCGTCCGACAAGGCGGCGAACTTCGGCTCCAACGCGTTGATCTGCGCCACCGTGCGGCGATATTGCTTGATCAGCCGCTCGTTGCGGCTGCCAAAGACTTTCTTGAGAAGGCCCGTGATCATCGAGTGCTTTCACCTGCGCGAGCACCCGGCAGGAACCGGGTCGACCGAGCGCGAGGAATGGGTAGATTGGCGCAAAACGCCGAGTTTATCATGTGCCGATGACCTGACCCGGCCTATTGCCAGCACAGAATCTGTGCATCTGCAACAGCCCTGGCACGGTCGACGGACGCGCTGCCAAGGAGGTTGGGACGTTGCCGGCCGCTTCAATGTTCCGCACCCACACTTTGGCAGGGGGGACGGCGGGTTCAGCGGATGGCCGTGCGGTTCAGTGGGCCGGGGCGCGGCCAGCATGCGGCCATCGCGTCCCGTCTCTGTCCGGGCAGGATTGCACGCTAGAATGCACGCATGCGCTTGTTCACCCATCACGCCCTCCAGACCCCTGCCGCCAAGCCATTGCAAGATTGGCTGGCGAAGTCCGGACCGGTTTCCACGCTGATGCAGACAGCCCGGCAACTGGCCTCGCTGGAAGCGGAAGTCTTCGCGCTGCTGCCCGCAGGCATGCGGGCCGGTATCGCGGTGGCTGGCGTGAAAGCCGATGGCCGGGGACCGCAGACCGAGCAGACACTGCTGTTGCTGGCCGCGCATGGTGCGGCGGCGGCCCGGGTCCGGCAGGTGGTGCCGACGCTACTTACCCGGCTGCAACAGCGTGGGTCGCAGGTTACGGCAATCCGTGTGCGCGTTCAACCAGAGGTGGGCCGGGGCGACTGGGACACCGGTCCGGTCGAGCGCAAGGCGCGCACCGCCAACATTCCCCCGGCCGGACTGCACAGCATGCATGCCCTGGCGCACAGCCTCGAGGACTCGCCGCTCAAGGATGCGGTGCAGGCGCTGCTGGCCCATCACCGCTGAGGCGCATGCCTTTTTGACGCATCTCGACAGATCGCCAACCGGGCCGGCACGGATCGGCACGGCTTGATCCCGCACAAGGAAGCGCCCCCGCAATCGCCGCATTCTTTTCCCTAGCTTCACTCCGTGAACCACGTCAGCTACAGACCAAGGGAAAGCGACCATGTATCAAGGCATCCTCAAAGCGATTGCAGACAGCGAAGACAAATACGTCAAGCTCCGGCACGACATCCACCAGTTTCCCGAAGTTGGCTTCTCGGAGACCCGTACCAGCGACCTGGTGGCGGAGATGCTGGCAGGCTGGGGATACGAGGTACACCGCGGCCTGGCCAAGACCGGCGTGGTTGGCACGCTGAAACTCGGCAACAGCGGGAAGCGCCTGGGCATCCGCGCCGACATGGACGCGCTGCCGATGACCGAGAACAGCGGCAAGCCGTGGAGCAGCACGGTGCCGGGCAAGTTCCACGGCTGCGGCCACGACGGCCATACCGCGATCCTCCTGTGCGCGGCCGAGTACCTGGCCAGGACCCGGAATTTCGACGGCACGCTGCACCTGATCTTCCAGCCCGCCGAGGAACTGCTCTACGGCGGCAAGGTCATGCTCGACGACGGCCTGTTCGAGAAATTCCCGTGCGACGCGATCTTCGCCATGCACAACATGCCGGGCTTCAGGGAGGGCGAGTTCTTCTTCCGGGACGGTGCCTTCATGGCGTCGTCCGACACGCTGCATATCGAGGTCAGCGGCGTAGGCGGCCACGGCGCGATCCCCGAGAAGGCGATCGATGCCACGCTGGTGGCCTGCCACATCGGCACGGCGCTGCAGAGTATCGTCTCGCGCAATGTCTCGCCGTTCGAGGCGGCGGTGATCACCATCGGCAGCATCCAGTCCGGCGAGGCGCCCAATATCATCAACAGCAAGGCGCTGATGAAGCTCAGTGTCCGCTCGCTCAATCCCACCGTTCGCCTGCTGCTGCTCAAGCGCATCGGCGAGGTGGCCCAGTTGCAGGCGCAGAGCTTTGGCGCCACGGCCGAGGTCAAGCACGTCAACGGCAGCCCGGTGCTGGTCAACGGCAGCAGCGCGACCGAATTCGCAGTGCAGGTGGCCCGCGATGTATTCGGCCCCGACAAGGTGCACACCGATGCGCCCCAACTGCCGGGCAGCGAGGACTTCGCGTTCATGCTCGAAGCCAATCCGAATGGCTGCTACATGCTGATCGGCAGCGGCGACGAACCAGGCTACTGCATGGTGCATAACCCCGGCTACGACTTCAACGACAAGTGCCTGGTGCCTGCCGCCGCCTACTGGTGCGCGATCACCGAAAGCTATCTGAAATAACCCCGCGGGCCGTTCACGTATCGAGAGGGGTTTTTCCGATGAAGAAGCAGGATCTGGCGCTGTTGGCACTGCTCTGCCTGATCGTGGTGCCGTTTTTCGTATCGGCCGACGTTCTGGACGCCTACAAGCGCTTCAACGGCCAGCACGGCATGGTGATGGCGTTCGTGAAGTTCGGCATCCTTGCCACGCTTGGCGAGGTGATCGGGCTGCGTATCCGTACCGGCAGCTATCTGAAGAAGGGCTTTGGCATTCTGCCGAAGATCGTGGTCTGGGGTGTCCTCGGCCTGTTTATCAGCATGGCCTTCAAGGTGTTCGCGGTGGGTTCGCCCCATTTCGCCGAATACCTGGGCATCGACGGCGTGGTGGCCGCGATGGATGGCGAGTTTACGATGCTGAAGCTGGTGGGGGCGCTGATCATCAGTAGCCTGCTCAACCTGATCTTCTCGCCTGTCATGATGACGGCGCACAAGATCACGGACATGCATATCGCCCGGTATCAGGGATCGCTGCGGGCGCTGGTGCGGCCCATCGCGGTCGGGGAGCACCTGAAGACGCTGGACTGGCAGACCCAGTGGGGCTTCGTGTTCAAGAAGACGATCCCGCTGTTCTGGGTGCCCGCCCACGGGCTGACGTTCCTGCTACCGCCCGACTCGCAGATCCTGTTTGCGGCGGTACTCGGTGTGGCGCTCGGGATCGTGCTGGCGATCGCCGGGCCCAAGCCCGTGTCCGCACAGCCGGCCTGACTACCTGAAACGGAAAAAGCCCCGCGTGCTACCGAGCGCGGGGCTTTTCCATTGGACCAACGATCAGGCCATCAGGCGAAGGCCGGCTGGACTTGCGGCAGGAAGGCGGCGGGCGCTTCCTCGACCTTGTCGAACGTGACGAATTCATAGGCTTCCTGGTCGGCCAGCAGCGCGCGCAGCAGCTGGTTGTTCAGGCCGTGGCCGGACTTGTGCGCCACGTACGAGCCGATCAGCGGATGGCCAACCACGTACAGATCGCCGATCGCGTCGAGGATCTTGTGGCGGACGAACTCGTCGCCATAGCGCAGTTCCTCGTTGTTGAGCATGCGGTGTTCGTCGAGCACGATGGCATTGTCCAGGCTGCCGCCGCGCGCCAGGCCCATCTCGCGCAGCGCTTCCACCTCGTGGGCGAAGCCGAACGTGCGGGCCCGCGCGATCTCGCGGACGTAGCTCGTGTCGCCGAAATCGATCGTGAAGGTCTGGCCGGTCTTGTCGACGGCCGGATGCCGGAAATCGATCGTGAACGCGAGCTTGAAGCCGAAGAACGGTTCGAGGCGGGCCAGCTTGTCGCCCTCGCGCACTTCCACGGCTTTCTTGACGCGGATGAAGCGCTTGGCGGCCGGCTGCTCCTCGATCCCGGCCGACTGCAGCAGGAACACGAACGAGGCGGCGCTGCCGTCCATGATCGGGATTTCCTCGGCATCGACATCCACATAGAGATTGTCGATACCCAGGCCGGCGCAGGCCGACATCAGGTGTTCGACCGTCGAAACACGGGCGCCGTCCTTCTGGAGCACCGACGCGAGGCGGGTGTCGCCGATGGCGGATGCCGCGACCGGAATCTCCACGGCCTCGGGCAGGTCCACGCGGGTGAACACGATGCCGGCATCGGCAGGAGCGGGTCGCAACGTCAGCGTCACCTTGCGGCCCGAGTGCAAACCAATGCCGACCGTCTTCACCAGGGATTTGATAGTGCGCTGTTTGAGCATTGCGGCCTCAACTATTATAAAAAGCTATTGGGCGTGAAATCTAATAACGGGATGCTACCACCAACCGGTGTACTGCGCTGCACCAAACTGTTTCCGGCTGTTAGACATGTTAATGAAGCGCCCAATAAGACACTTCAGTGACCCCTTTGCTGGCCGCTTCGTATCAGGGGCGCAACGCTTCCAGTACGGATTCGGCGCTGCTGACCTGAAACGCGCCCGGTTCTTCAACGAACAGGTGCGCCACCACGCCGTCCTCGATGACCATCGCGTACCGTTTGGCGCGCACACCCAGGCCGCGCTGGCTCAGGTCCTGATCCAGTCCGAGCGCCCTGGCCCACTGGGCGGCGCCGTCGGCCATCATGCGGACCTTGCCGCCGGCATTCTGTTCGCGGCCCCAGGCGCCCATCACGAAAGCGTCGTTGACCGAGTGGCACCAGACTTCGTCCACGCCGGCCGCGCGCAGTTCATCGTTGAGGCGGACAAAGCCCGGCACATGCTTGGCCGAACAGGTCGGGGTGAACGCGCCCGGCAGGCCGAACACGACGATCGTCTTGCCCTTCACGAGGTCGGCAACCGGAAACGCGTTCGGGCCGAGCGCGCAACCGCCCGCTTCCGTGTCGAAGAATTCGTACAGCGTCGCGTCCGGGACGCGCTGGCCAACGGCGATCATGGGATTGTGCCCTCTTGGTGGAAACCCTGCCTGCATCATAGAGACTGACATGACCGCGACCAAGTCCGGTGCGCGGTACGTGCTTCAGGCGTTACTTCAAGCTGAAAAGGAAACCGCCGCGCGGCGCGTCTTCTGGACGCGCCGCGCGGACGAGTACATCCCGCCGCCCGGAGGGCGGGAGATGAGTCCGGGGAGGCGGCCGATGGCCCGCCTGTCCCGGCAGCGGGATGCGATGGACGACATGAGGCGCGGGCGCGGCGCAGCCGGGCGCGCTGACGAGGGCCGTCAGTCCTGGCAATCGCCGAGCGGATAGGGAGCGCTCGGGCGACGCGTGATGGACCGTGGAGAACCCGCCAGGCGCGCGGCCGCTGCCGCCGCCCTGCCGGAGCCCAACTCAGTCTGCCTGCTTGCGCAGGAAGGCCGGGATGTCGTACGTATCCACACCCTTTTCCTGCAGCGCCGCCACGTGGGCCGATGCCGACTCACGCGAGCTGCGCCACACTGCCGGCGTATCCAGGTTGCTGTAGTCCGGCGCGGCGTGCGCGTGCGACGTGGCAACGCCCATGCCGGCCATCATCTGCACCGGGATGTTGTCCGTGCCAGTCTTCAGCAGCGTCATCGGCTGCTGCTTCTTGGCCGAACGGCCCAGGCCCGTGGCCACCACGGTCACGCGCAGCGCGTCGCCCATCGAGTCGTCGTACACCGTACCGAAGATCACGGTCGCATCTTCCGCGGCATAGCTGCGGATCGTGTTCATGACTTCCTTGGTTTCCGACAGCTTCAGCGAGCGGCTGGCCGTGATGTTGACCAGCACGCCACGCGCGCCGGACAGGTCCACGCCTTCCAGCAGCGGGCTGGCCACGGCCTGCTCGGCCGCCAGGCGGGCGCGGTCCACGCCGGACACGGTAGCCGTGCCCATCATGGCCTTGCCCTGCTCGCCCATCACCGTCTTCACGTCCTCGAAGTCGACGTTCACCAGACCGTCGACATTGATGATTTCGGCAATGCCAGCCACGGCGTTGTGCAGCACGTCATCCGCGCACTGGAAGCACTTGTCCATCTCGGCGTCGTCGCCCATGACTTCGAAGAGCTTCTCGTTGAGCACGACGATCAGCGAGTCAACCGACGATTCCAGCTCGCCCGAGCCATGTTCGGCCACCTTGGCGCGGCGTGCGCCTTCGAAGTCGAACGGCTTGCTGACCACGCCCACGGTCAGGATGCCCATTTCCTTGGCCACCTGCGCCACGATCGGGGCAGCACCGGTGCCGGTACCGCCGCCCATGCCGGCAGTGATGAAGACCATGTGCGCGCCGCGCAGGGCGTCGGCGATCTGCTCGCGCGCCTGTTCGGCACAGTTGCGGCCCACCTCGGGCTTGGCGCCGGCGCCCAGGCCCGTATTGCCGAGCTGCAGCACGCGCGAGGCGCTGGAGCGCTTCAGTGCCTGGGCATCCGTGTTCATGCAGATGAATTCCACGCCCTGCACGCCACGGCTGATCATGTGCTGCACGGCGTTGCCGCCCGCACCGCCCACGCCCACCACCTTGATGATGGTGCCGTCCTGAATCTCCGTTTCAATCATGTCAAAGTCCATCACTGCCTCCGAGAAAAATCAGTCCCCAAACGCTGCGGCCTCCCCGCCGCAACCCTTGGTTCCTGAACAAGAAACCATCGAATAACTACATGGCCAACATGGCCGATACCACTACGAAACCTTCCTGACACGCGCCGGCTTCAGAAGTTGCCGACGAACCATTCCTTCATGCGTGTCCAGACCTGCTTGACCTGTCCGCTCTGCACCGCCACCTTGCGGCCGCGCATGCGTTGCACGCAGCCTTCCTGCAGCAGCCCCATCACCGTGGAGTAGCGCGGGCTCTTGACCACCTCGTGCAGGTTGCCGCGGTACTCGGGCACGCCCACGCGCACGGGCTTCAGGAAGATGTCCTCGCCCAGTTCGACCATGCCCGGCATCATCGCCGTGCCGCCGGTGATCACCACGCCCGACGACAGCAGTTCCTCGTAGCCCGATTCGCGCACCACCTGGTGCACCAGCGAATAGAGTTCCTCGATACGCGGCTCGATCACCGCTGCCAGCGCCTGCCGGCTCAGCGTGCGCGTGCCGCGGTCGCCCACCCCGGGCACCTCGATCATGTCTTCCGGATCGGCAATCGCCTGCTTGGCGATGCCGTACTGCATCTTGATATCCTCGGCATCGGGCGTCGGCGTGCGCAGCGCCATGGCGATGTCGTTGGTGATCTGGTCGCCGGCGATCGGGATCACGGCCGTGTGGCGGATGGCCCCTTCGCTGAAGATGGCGATGTCGGTGGTGCCGCCGCCGATGTCGACCAGCACCACGCCCAGCTCCTTCTCGTCCTCGGTCAGCACCGCCAGGCTCGACGCCAGCGGCTGCAGGATCAGGTCGTGCACTTCCAGCCCGCAGCGACGCACGCATTTGACGATGTTCTGGGCCGCGCTGACCGCGCCGGTCACGATGTGCACCTTCACTTCCAGGCGGATGCCGCTCATGCCGATGGGCTCGCGCACGTCCTCCTGGCCGTCGATGATGAATTCCTGCGTCAGGATGTGCAGGATCTGCTGGTCGGTCGGGATGTTGACCGCCTTGGCGGTCTCGATCACGCGGGCGACGTCGGTCTGGGTGACTTCCTTGTCCTTGATGGCCACCATGCCGCTGGAGTTGAAGCTGCGGATATGGCTGCCGGCGATACCGGTGAACACCTCGGCGATCTTGCAGTCGGCCATCAGTTCGGCCTCCTCCAGCGCGCGCTGGATCGACTGCACGGTGGCTTCGATGTTGACCACGACCCCCTTCTTCAGACCCTTGGACTCGGACTGGCCCATCCCGATGACCTCGTAGCTGCCGTCGGGGCGCAGTTCCGCCACCACGGCCGCCACCTTCGAGGTGCCGATGTCGAGACCGACCAGTAGGTCCTTGTATTCCTTGCTCATCGACTTTTCTCCGCGTTCTTGCTCTTGAGTCGCGTCGGATTGTTGTTGGTAGTACCGGCCGAAGCCGCCTGGGGCGCTGCCGCTGCCGCCTTCGCCGCCGCCTTGGCCGCCGCGGCGGCCTGGGCATCGGTCAGGAAGCGCACGTTGGCCGCGCGGATCGCAAAACCATTGGGGTAGCGCAGGTCGGCGTACTCGATCTGCTTGCCCCACTGCTCCGTCAACTGTGGCCACGACGCCACGAAGCGCTTCACACGCGCCTCCATGGCGGCGCGGTCGTCCTCGTTCTGTTCGCGGCCGAACTCCACCACCAGCCCGTTCGACAGCCGGGCGCGCCAGGCATAGCGCCCCGACAGCGCCACCGACAGCGGCTCGGCCTTCATCGGCCGGAACCATTCGCGCATGATTTCCAGCTTGCCGACCACGTCTTCCTCGCTGTCGGGCGGGCCGTCCAGCGCCAGCAGCTGCGCGTCCTCTTCGGCCTCGGCCGTGTTGGCGACGAACACCTCGCCGTACGTATTGATCAGCCGGCCGGTATCGGCCCCGCCCCAGGTGCCGAGCGCCTCGTGCTCCTCCACCTGCACCGCCAGCCCGTTCGGCCATTCGCGGCGCACGCTGGCATGGCGCACCCATGGCACGGACTCGAATGCCTGGCGGGCGGCGTTCAGGTCGAGCGTGAAGAAGTTGCCCGACAGCTTGCCCAGCGCGTTGGCGCGCACGCTCGGCGCGTTCACGTGCCGCAGCGGGCCGCCCTCCATCGACGTCAGTTCCACGTGGGTGATGGCGAACACGGGCCGCTGCGCCAGCCACAGCAGGCCGGCGCCGAGCGCCATGAGCGCCACCAGCGCGTAGAGCGCTGAGGCGATCAGGTTGAGCAGGCGCGCGTTATGCCACATGGTTGGTTGGGTCTCGGGGTCGTCGGTCCGGCTGTTATTCGGGTTTCCAGTGCTCGTTCGGGTGCAGGTCCAGCGTCGCCAGGGCCAGCACCTGCATCACGAAGTCCTCGTAGCTGATGCCATTCGCGCGCGCCGCCATCGGCACGAGCGAATGGCCGGTCATGCCAGGCGAGGTATTCATTTCGAGCAGGTACGGGCGGCCATCGCGCGTCAGCATTACGTCCGCGCGGGCCCAGCCTCGGCAGCCCAACACGCGGAATGCTTCGACGGCCAGCGCGCGGACTTCGTTCTCCAGCGTTTCAGGCAAAGTCGAGGGGCACAGGTATTGGGTATCGTCAGTAAAGTACTTATTTTGATAGTCGTAGTTCGACTCTGGCGCAACAATCTTGATAACCGGCAGCGCTTCGGCCGTCGCACCCTCGCCCACGACGGGGCAAGTCAGCTCCGCGCCGTCGATGAACGATTCGGCAATCACGTCGTTGTCGAGGTCGGCGGCCTTCTGGAACGCGGCGGCCATCTGGTCGGCCGCGGTCACCTTGGTCAGCCCGATCGACGACCCCTCGCGCGCCGGCTTGACGATCAGCGGCAGGCCCAGGTCGCGCACCACGGCGTCGAAATCGGTGTCGGCGTGGAGCATGGCAAAGCGCGGCGTGGCCAGGTCGTGGGTCATCCACAGCCGCTTGGTGGCCTGCTTGTCCATGGCCAGCGCCGACGCCAGCACGCCGCTGCCGGTGTACGGCACGCCCAGCTGTTCGAGCAGGCCCTGCATCGTGCCGTCCTCGCCGTAGCGGCCATGCAGCGCGATGAAGACGCGGTCGAACCTGGCCGCGGCCAGTTCGGCCACGGACTGGAGCGCCGGATCGAACGGGTGGGCGTCCACCCCGCGCGACTGCAGCGCGGCCAGCACGCCGTTGCCGGACATCAGCGAGATCTCGCGCTCGGCCGACTTGCCGCCCAGCAGCACGCCAACCTTGCCCAGCGATTTCGGATCGATATTGGGATGGGCCACGAAACTCATTGCTGACCTCCCGCCTGGCGCGACACCAGTTGTCCCGGCACGGCGCCGATCGAACCGGCGCCCATCGTCACGACCACATCGCCAGGCCGCACGGCATTCAGGATCGACTGGGGCATATCCTCGATCTGTTCCACGAAAACAGGTTCCACCTTGTTGGTCACGCGCAGCGCGCGGGTCATCGCCCGGCCGTCGGCGGCCACGATCGGGGCCTCGCCGGCGGCGTAGACCTCGGCCAGCAGCAGCGCATCGACGGTGCCGAGCACCTTCACGAAATCCTCGAAGCAGTCGCGCGTCCGGGTAAAGCGGTGCGGCTGGAACGCCAGCACCAGCCGGCGGCCCGGGAACGCGCCGCGCGCGGCGGCCAGCGTGGCGGCCATTTCCACCGGGTGGTGGCCGTAGTCGTCCACCAGCGTGAAGGTGCCGGCGCCGTCGGGCGTTGCCACCTCGCCATAGCGCTGGAAGCGGCGGCCCACGCCGTGGAACTCGCGCAGCGCCTTGACGATGGCGGCGTCCGGCACCTCCAGCTCCGTGGCGATGGCGATGGCGGCCAGCGCGTTCTGCACGTTATGGTCGCCCGGCAGGTTCAGCACGATGTCCAGCGGCGGCTCGGCATGGCCGTTGAGCTGGCGCAGCACCGTGAAATGCATCTGGCCGTCCACGGCGCGCGCGTTGATCGCCCGGATCTGCGCGTCCTCGGCAAACCCGTAGCGGACCACCGGCTTGGACACGAACGGCAGGATCTCGCGCACGTTCGGGTCATCGACGCACAGCACCGCGATGCCGTAGAACGGCAGGCGCTGGGTGAATTCCACGAACGCCTGCTTGAGCCGGGCGAAATCGTGCCCGTAGGTGTCCATGTGGTCGGCGTCGATATTGGTGATGACCTCCATCACCGGGAACAGGTTCAGGAACGACGCGTCCGACTCGTCGGCCTCGGCCACGATGAAGTCACCGGTGCCCAGCCGCGCGTTGGCGCCAGCCGAGTTCAGCCGGCCGCCGATCACGAACGTGGGGTCCAGCCCGCCTTCGGCCAGCACCGAGGCCACGAGGCTGGTGGTGGTGGTCTTGCCGTGCGTGCCGGCAATGGCCACGCCCTGCTTCAGGCGCATCAGCTCGGCCAGCATCACCGCGCGCGGCACCACGGGGATACGGCGGGCGCGGGCGGCCAGCACCTCGGGGTTGTCGTTGGTCACCGCGGTGGACACCACCACGGCGTTGGCGCCTTCCACGTTGGCGGCATCATGGCCGTGGCAGACGCGGGCGCCGAGCGAGGCCAGGCGCCGCGTGGCAGCGTTGCTGCCCATGTCGGAGCCCGAGACCTTGTAGCCCAGGTTCAGCAGGACCTCCGCGATGCCGCTCATGCCGGCGCCGCCGATGCCTACGAAGTGGATGTTCTTGACGATATGCTTCATTGAATTCGTTTCACTTGTCGCCCGCCGCCTGCCGGCAGATCTCGGCTACGCGCCGGGTTGCCTCAGGCTTGGCCAGGCTGCGCGCCGCGCGCGCCATGTCCTTCAGTTGCTCGCGCGTCAGGCCGGCGATGGTCTGTGCCAGCCCTTCCGCGCTCAGGTTGTTCTGTTGCACCAGCAGCGCCGCGTCCTGCCTCGACAGGAACGCCGCGTTGGTGGTCTGGTGGTCGTCCACCGCGTGCGGGAACGGCACGAACAGTGCGGCCACTCCGGCGGCCGCCACTTCCGATACCGTCATCGCGCCAGCGCGGCAGATGACCAGATCGGCGTCGGCATAGGCCGCCGCCATGTCGTCGATAAATGGCACGGTCTCGCCGGCCACGCCCGCCGCCGCGTAGTTCGCACGGAGTTGGTCGATCTGTTTCACCCCG
This sequence comes from Cupriavidus agavae, assembly GCF_004217045.1. Taxonomy (GTDB): domain Bacteria; phylum Pseudomonadota; class Gammaproteobacteria; order Burkholderiales; family Burkholderiaceae; genus Cupriavidus; species Cupriavidus agavae. Next base: position 31,976 of record NZ_SGXM01000001.1, on the reverse strand, counting down.
GCCTGGTGCTTCACCGTGGGCCGGCTGGCCTCGGGCAGCAGCGCCAGCGCCTTCGGCACGACGTCGTTCAGCGCCGCCGCGCCCAGGCTGCCGCCCACCACGAGCAGGCGCAGCGGGCCGGTGCGATGGTCGTAGCGTGCCTCGGGCGCCGGGATCGCGGCCAGTTCGGCGCGCACCGGGTTGCCGGTCCACTCGCTGTCCGGCAAAGCGTCCGGGAACGCGCACAGCACGCGGTCGGCCACCTTCGCCAGCACCTTGTTGGTCAGCCCGGCAATCGAATTCTGCTCGTGCAGCACCAGCGGCCGGCCCAGCAGCGACGCCATCATTCCCGCCGGGAACGTGATGTAGCCGCCCATGCCGAGCACCACGTCCGGCTTCACCCGGCGCAGCGCGCCAATGCTTTGCCAGAACGCGCGCAGCAGGTTCAGCGGCAGCAGGAACTTGGTCATCAGGCCCTTGCCGCGCAGCCCGCCGAACTGGATGAACTCCATCGGGATGTCGTGCTTCGGCACCAGCGTGGCTTCCATGCCGGTACGATTGCCCAGCCACACCACGCGCCAGCCCTCGTCACGCAGCGCGTGCGCCACCGCCAGCCCCGGAAAGACGTGTCCGCCAGTGCCGCCAGCCATGACGAGAAGAGTGCGCGCGGTCATACCTTCCCTCCGCGCATCGGAACGCGATTTTGGCTTCGGCCGCTGCGCTTAACTTCCTGCTGACGCAGGAAGTTAGCCTTCACCGAAATCGAGCGTTGACGCACTCCGGTCATACCTTCCCTCCGCGCATCAACACTCGATTTTCGTAATCAATCCGCAGCACGATGGCCAGCGCCACGCAATTCATCAAAATCCCCGAGCCGCCGTAGCTCACCAGCGGCAGCGTCAGCCCCTTGGTGGGCAGCAGGCCCAGGTTCACGCCCATGTTGATGAAGGTCTGCCAGCCGATCCAGACCCCCATGCCCTTGGCCACCAGGCCGGCGAAGGTGCGGTCGAGCTGCAGCGCGGTGCGGCCGATGTTGAAGCAGCGGCGCACCAGCCAGTAGAACAGCACGATCATCACCAGCACGCCGATGAAGCCGAACTCCTCGCCGATCACGGCCAGGATGAAGTCGGTATGCGCCTCCGGCAGGTAGTGCAGCTTTTCGATGCTGCCGCCCAGGCCCACGCCGGTCCATTCGCCGCGCCCGAAGGCGATCAGCGAGTGGGTCAGCTGGTATGCCTTGCCCAGCGCGTTGCTTTCTTCCCACGGGTTCAGGTACGCAAAAATCCGCTCGCGCCGCCATGGCGACGCCGTGATCAGCAGGCCGAACGCGCCCACCGCCACGCCCACCAGCCCGGCGAACAGCTTGCCGTTGATGCCGCCGAGGAACAGGATGCCCATCGCCACGGCCGCGATCACGAGGAAGGCGCCCATGTCGGGCTCCAGCAGCAGCAGCATGCCCACCACCACCACGGCCACGCCCATCGGCAGGAAGCCCTTGGACACCGTCTGCATCCATTCCTGCTTGCGCACGGTGTAGTTGGCCGCATACAGCACCACGGCCAGCTTCATCAGTTCGGACGGCTGGAAATTCATCACGCCCAGCGGAATCCAGCGCCGCGCGCCGTTCACGCCCTTGCCGACAAACGGCACCAGCACGATCACCAGCAGCGCCAGCGCGATCAGGAACAGCTTCGGGGCGTATTTGTCCCAGACCTTGACCGGCACCTGGAACGCCACCAGGCCCATCGACAGCCCGACGAACAGCGCAAACGCGTGGCGCGTCAGGAAGTGCACTTCGCGGTAGTTGGCATAGCGCGGCGAGTCCGGCAGCGCGATCGACGCCGAATAGACCATCACCAGGCCGAACGTCAGCAGCACGATCGCCACCCACAGCAGCGGCTGGTCGTACTCCATCATCCGCGAACGGGTCGGCTTGACGCCCGACACCGCGTCGCGCAGCCCACCCCAGGCGTTGCCGATGGTGGCGCCGATGAATCCGCTGCGCTTGACCTGTGGCTCGCTCATGGCATGATCCCCCGGGACAAGGCCAGTTCTTCCACGGCGCCGCGGAACACCTGCGCGCGGTGGACGTAGTTGCGGAACATGTCGAGGCTGGCGCAGGCCGGTGAGAGCAGCACGACGTCACCGGATTCCGCCAGCGCGGCCGATTTTTCCACGGCCTCTTCCAGCGAGGCCGCGTCCACGATTTCGGTCCCGGCATCGGAGAGTGACGCCCGGATCACCCCGGCATCCTTGCCGATCAGCACCACGGCCCGCGCGTACTGCGCCACCGGCGTGGCCAGCGGCGAGAAATCCTGCCCCTTGCCTTCGCCACCGGCGATCAGCACCACGCGCTTGTCCAGACCGTTCAGCGCGGCCACCGTGGCGCCCACATTGGTGCCCTTGCTGTCGTCGAAGTATTCGACCTCGTCGATCGTCGCCACCCACTCCACGCGGTGCGGCTCGCCGCGATACTCGCGCAGGCCGTGCAGCAGCGCGTTCAGCGGCAGGTCGATGGCGCGGCACAGCGCCAGCGCGGCCATGGCGTTGGTGGCGTTGTGCATGCCGCGGATGTGCAGCGCGTCGGCCGGCATCAGGCGCTTGTGGCGCACCGGTACGGGCGGCTCGGCGGGCTCGTCCTTCTTCCGGCGGCGCGGCTTCTGCTCGCTTTCCGCCTCGGGGTCGGGTTCGGCCACGGCCAGCCACGGCATGCCGCCGTCGCGCAGCACGCCGTAGCTGCCGGCCACTTCAGGCAGGTCCGTGCCGAAGGTCACCAGCGGCGCGCCGGCCCGGGCCATGTCCATGGTCAGCTTGTCCTGGCGGTTCAGCACCTGCACGCAGCCCTTGTCGGCCGGGCCGAAGATGCGCGCCTTGGACGCGGCGTAGGCTTCCATCGAGCCGTGCCAGTCCAGGTGATCCTGTGTGAGGTTCAGCACAGTCGCCGCATGGGGCGCCAGCGAATATGTGGTCTCAAGCTGGAAGCTCGACAGTTCGAGCACCCAGACATCGGGCAACGTGGCGCTGGCAATGCATGCCGAGAGCTTGTCCAGCGCCGACGGGCTGATGTTGCCGGCCACGCCAACGGTCTTGCCCGCCCGTTCGGCCAGCCGGCCGGCCAGTGCGGTGGTAGTGGTCTTGCCGTTGGTGCCGGTGATCGCCAGCACCTTCGGAGCGTAACCCGAGGTGGCCTCGAGGTAGCCGAGCGCCTGCGCGAACAGTTCGATCTCTCCCCAGACCGGAATGCCGCGCGCCTGCGCCGCATCGAGCAGCGCCCGGGTGTCGGGGTCCAGCGGCGACAGCCCCGGGCTGATCGCCACGAGGCCGATGCCGTCCAGCAGCGCTTCGGCGAACCGGCCGCCGGCGAACTGCGCCGACGCCAGTTCGGCCTGCAGCAGGCCCAGGTTGGCAGGCGCCTCGCGCGTGTCGGCCACGCGCACGCGGCAGCCGTTGAGGCCGCACCAGCGCGCCATGGCCAGGCCCGATTCGCCGAGGCCCAGTACCAGCACTTGAGGTTTCTGCAACGCGCCAAACACTTCGGATTCCTGCCTTATATATATATATAGAGAGAGAGGGATGATCCCGGTCAGCGCAGCTTCAGCGACGACAGCCCGATCAGCACCAGCAGCATCGTGATGATCCAGAACCGCACGGTGACCTGCGTTTCCTTCCAGCCGCTCAGCTCGAAATGATGGTGCAGCGGCGCCATGCGGAACAGGCGCCGGCCTTCGCCATAGCGCTTCTTCGTGAACTTGAACCACGTGACCTGCAGCATCACCGAAAGCGTTTCCACCACGAAGATGCCGCCCATCACGAACAGTACGATCTCCTGGCGCACAATCACGGCGATGGTGCCCAGCGCGCCGCCCAGCGCCAGCGCGCCCACGTCGCCCATGAACACCCGCGCCGGGTGGGCGTTGAACCAGAGGAAGGCCAGCCCCGCCCCGGCCATCGCCGAGCAGAAGATCAGCAGCTCGCCGGCGCCGGGAATGTGCGGGAACAGCAGGTACTTGCTGTAGACCGAGCTGCCCATCACGTAGGCAAACACGCCCAGCCCGCCGCCCACCAGCACCACGGGCATGATGACCAGGCCGTCCAGGCCGTCCGTCAGGTTCACGGCGTTGCTCGAACCCACGATCACCAGATAGGTCAGGATGATGAAGCCCGTGACACCCAGCGGATAGCTGATCTCCTTGAAGAACGGGACGATCAGGTTGGTCTTGTACGGCATGTCGGCGAACATCCCGCCCTCGATCCAGCCCAGGAACAGGCTCCAGACACGCACGTTGCTGGCCTCGGACACCGAGAACGCCAGGTACACCGCCGCTACCAGCCCGATCAGCGTCTGCCAGAAGAACTTCTCGCGGCTCGACATGCCGCGCGGGTCGCGGTAGACCACCTTGCGGTAGTCATCGACCCAGCCCACGGCGCCGTAGCCGATCGTCACCAGCAGCACCACCCAGATGAAGCGGTTGCCCCAGTCGCACCAGAGCAGCGTGGAAATGGCGATCGAGATCAGCACCAGCACGCCGCCCATGGTCGGGGTGCCCGACTTCACGAGGTGGGTCTGCGGGCCGATCGTGCGCACGGCCTGGCCAATCTTCAGTTCGGTCAGGCGACGGATCACCCACGGCCCGAAGCCAAGGCCGATCACGAGCGCGGTGAGGTTGGCCATCACCGCGCGGAAAGTCAGGTAGTTGACGACCCGCAGGAAGCTGTAATCGTTTTGCAGCCACTGGGCCAGAGCCAATAACATCGTGTGTCTTCTATTAGTGAGCGGAAGGTGATGCGACCAGCGCCTCGACCATCCGTTCCATGCGCATGAAGCGCGATCCCTTCACGAGCACGGCGGCCGCACCGGCCACCACGCCCTCCTTGTCCTGCCGCAGCGCGTCCAGCAGCGCCTCGGCGTCGGCAAAATGCCGGCCCGCCGCGCCATACGCCTGCACCGCGTGCGGCGCCAGTTCGCCGATGGCCCACACCGTCTCGATCCCGCGCTCGTTCGCATAGGCGCCGATCTCGGCATGGAACGCCGGGCCCTGGTCGCCCACCTCGCCCATGTCGCCGAGCACCAGCACGCGCGGGGCGGCAAAGCCGGCCAGCACGTCGATGGCGGCACGCATCGAGTCGGGGTTGGCGTTGTAGGTGTCGTCGATCACCACCACGCCGGCGGGCGTGTGCCTGACCTGCAGCCGGCCCTTGACGGCGGCAAACCCGGCAATGCCGCGCCGGATCGCATCGATCTCCACGCCGGCCGCCAGCGCGCAGGCCGTGGCGGCCAGCGCGTTGCGCACGTTGTGCGTGCCCAGCAGTGGCAGGCGCAAGTCGAACGCCTTATCCTGCGCGTCCACATGCAAGACCTGTACGCCATCCTCCAGCGACACCGTCGCGCGCACATCGGCCGACGCACCGGTACCGAACGCCAGCACCCGGCGCCCGCCAGCCGCGCGGCGCCAGATGTCCGCGTGCGCGCCGCCGCTCTCGGCATCCACCGGGAACACGGCCACGCCGTCCGCCGGCAGCGCCGCGATGGCACTCGCGTGCTCGTGCGCCACCGCCTCCACGCTGACCATGAATTCCTGGTGTTCGCGCTGGGCGTTGGTGATCACGGCCACCGTGGGCTGGGCGATGCCGGCCAGGTAGACCGTCTCGCCCGGATGGTTCATGCCGAGTTCGAGCACGGCCAGCCGGTGATGCTGGCGCAGGCGCAGCACGGTCAGCGGCAGGCCGATGTCGTTGTTCAGGTTGCCGCCCGTCGCCAGGCGGTCGTCCTCACCCACGGCCGCCGCGAAGATCGCGGCGATCATTTCCTTGACCGTGGTCTTGCCGTTGCTGCCGGTCACGGCCACCGTGGGCGGCGTGAACTGGCGGCGCCATCCGGCGCCCAGTTCGCCCAGGCCCAGCCGCGTGTCCGGCACGACCAGCGCGGGCACGTCGAGTCCGGCCAGCGCCGCCTCGCTGCTGACCAGCACGGCGGCGGCGCCGCGCGCCACCACATCGGCCAGGAAGTCGTGCGCGTCGAAACGCTCGCCCTTGAGCGCCACGAACAGGTCGCCCGGGGCCACGGTCCGGCTGTCGGTATGCACGCGCGTGAAGCTGCGCGCCGCATCGCCTGAAATGCGCGCGCCGGCCATCCAGCCGGCGGCTTGCTGCAAAGTCGTCATCGGGGTTCCTGTCATGCCGACACCCCCCGTGTGCCCAGGGTCAGGCGCACATGTTCGCGGTCCGAAAACGGCCGCTTGCGGCCCTGGATCTCCTGCGTGGCCTCATGGCCCTTGCCGGCCACGAGCACCACGTCGGCCGGGGCGGCGTGCTTGATTGCATAAAGAATGGCGGCGGCGCGGTCCTCGACCAGCCGGGCGCGGCCACGGTCCTGCATGCCGTCCGCAATCTGTTCGAGGATGTCGCGCGGGTCCTCGCTGCGCGGATTGTCGCTGGTCAGCACCACCTCGTCGGCCAGCCGCTCGGCCACGCCGCCCATCAGCGGGCGCTTGGTGGCGTCGCGGTCGCCGCCGCAGCCGAACACGCACCAGAGCCGGCCCTGGCGGGCGTCGGCCACCGGGCGCAGCGCGCCCAGCGTCTGCACCAGCGCGTCGGGGGTGTGGGCGTAGTCGACCACGGCCAGCGGGGCGTCGTGGCCGCCGAACAGTTCCATGCGGCCTTCCACCGGTGTCAGCGTCCGCAGCGCGGCCAGCGCGGCGTCCCACGCCACGCCCTGCGCCAGCGCGGCGCCGAGCACGGCCAGCAGGTTGCTGACGTTGAACGTGCCGATCATCGGCGTGCTCACATCGGCCGAGCCGAAGCTGCCATCGACATGGAAGGCGGTACCGGTGCCCGTGGCGCGCACGCCGGTGGCGCGCAGCCATTGGGCGCGCGACGCGGTGGCGCCGGCCTTGCCGTCGATGCCGTATTCGATCACCACCGGCGCGGCCACCGCTGCGGCATTGCCGGCCAGCAGGCGGGCACCCATGCAGTCGTCGCGGTTGACCACCGCGGCGCGCAGGCCATCCCATTGGAACAGCAGCGCCTTGGCGGCCTCGTACTCGGCCATCGTGCCGTGGTAGTCAAGGTGGTCCTGCGTCAGGTTGGTCAGCACGGCCACGCCAAACCCGGTGCCGGCCACGCGGCCCTGCTCCAGGCCGTGCGAGGAGACCTCCATGGCGATGGCGCGGGCGCCCGCGTCGTGGAGTTCGGCCAGGCTGGCCTGCAACTGCACCGCATCGGGCGTGGTGAATCCGGTATGGCGCAGCGCGTCCGGAAAGCCCGTACCGAGCGTGCCGATCGTCGCGCACGGCGTGCCGGCGGCCTGCAGCAGGCGCGCCAGCCACTGGGCACACGACGTCTTGCCGTTGGTGCCGGTGATGCCGGTCACGGCCAGCCCGCGCGCCGCGATGCCGTACCAACCGGCCGCGATCGGCCCAGCCAGGTCGTGCAGGCGCGACACGCCCAGATGCGGCACCGCGTCGCCGTGGAACCAGTCGAAGCCGTCGGCCTCGTAGACCACGGCCGAGGCGCCAGCCGCAATCGCCTTGTCTATATAGGGGCGGCCATCGGTGGCCAGCCGCTCGTTGCCGAGCACGTACGCAAAGAACACGTCGCCGGGCTGCACCCGGCGCGTATCGCCGGTCAGCTTCGCGCCGGCGGGCGCGTGCGTACGCAGCCAGGCCAGCGCGTTGCTGGCCTGGGCGGAAACTTCGAGCGGGAGCAGCGGCTTGGCCGTCATGGCATCGCCCCCAAGGGTTCGCTCTCGGCCACCTTGTCGGTGACCATCAACTGCCGGATCGGCGAATCGGGCTGCACGTTCAGCGCGCGCAGGGCGCCGCCGGTGATCGCCGAGAACGCCGGGCCGGCCACGGCGCCGCCGTAGTGGCTGCCGGCCGTGGGCTCGTCGACACTGACGGCCACGATCACGCGCGGATTCGACATCGGCCCCAGGCCGATGAACGACGCGCGGTACTTGCTGCGGTCATAGCCCCGGCCCACGTGCTTGTACGCGGTACCGGTCTTGCCGCCGATGCGGTAGCCCATCACCTGCGCCTCGGGGGCCGTGCCGCCCGGCGCCGTCACGGTTTCGAGCATGCCGCGCACGTCGCGCGCCACCTTCGGCGTCAGGATGCGTTCGCCGGTCACCGGGCCGCTGGTCTTGAACATCGACACCGGGATCAGCTCGCCGTCATGGGCGAAGATCGTATAGGCGTGCGCCACCTGGAACAGCGACACCGACAGGCCGTAGCCGTACGACATCGTCGCCTGCTCGATCGGGCGCCAGCTCTTCCAGGGGCGCACACGGCCCGCCACGGCGCCCGGGAAGCCGATCTTCGGCGCCTGGCCCAGGCCCACGCTGGTGAACATGTCCCACATTTCCTGCGGCTTCATCATCATCGCGATCTTGGTCGTGCCGATATTGCTCGACTTCTGGATCACGCCGCTCACCGTGAGCGAGCCGTAGTTGTGCGTATCGGAGATCGTCGCCCCCTCGAATGTGTACTTGCCGGTGGTGGCAATCGTCGTCGACGGCGTCACGCGGCCCAGTTGCAGCGCCAGGCCCACCGTGATCGGCTTCATCATCGAGCCCGGCTCGAAGGTATCGGTCAGCACGCGGTTGCGCAGCTGCTCGCCAGACAGGCGGGCACGGTCGTTCGGGTTGTACGTCGGCCAGTTGGCCAGCGCCAGCACCTCGCCCGTCTGGGCGTCGAGCACCACGGCGCTGGCGGCCTTGGCCTTGTGGCGTTCGACCACGGCCTTGACCTCGTTGTACGCCAGGTACTGGATCTTGGCGTCGATCGACAGCTGCAGGTCCTCGCCGTCGCGCGGCGTCTTCAGGATGCCGACGTCCTCGACCACGCGGCCCAGCCGGTCCTTGATCACCTGGCGCGCGCCGGGACGGCCGGCCAGCACGCTCTCGCGCGCCAGTTCCATGCCTTCCTGGCCCTTGTCCTCCACGTTGGTGAAGCCGACGATATGGGCCATCGCCTCCCCTTCCGGGTAGAAGCGCTTGTATTCGCGCGTCTGGTGCACGCCGTCGATCTTGAGCGCGGCGATCTTGTCGGCCGCGTCGGGCAGCACCTGGCGCTTCAGGTAGACGAAGCTCTTGTCCTCGTTGAACTTGGCGCGCAGGTCCTTCTCGGACATTTCCAGCAGCTTCGCCAGCTGGCGCATGCGCTGCGGATCGATGTCGTTGGGCACGTCCTCGGGCACGGCCCAGATCGCCTTGACCGGCAGGCTGGTCGCCAGCACCAGACCGTTGCGGTCCAGGATCTTGCCGCGCGTGGCGGGCAGTTCGAGCGTGCGCTGGAAGCGCTTCTTGCCTTCGGCCTCGTAGAACTGGTTGCCCGGGCCCTGGATCCACATCGCGCGCACGGCCAGCGCCGCAAAGGCCGCGAACATCAGGAACACCACGAACTTGGAGCGCCACATCGGCAGGCGCAGGCCCAGCACCGGGCTGGCCGAGAACTGGCCGGTACGCGGACGCGCCGCCTCGCCACGGGGCTTGTTGCCGTTGCGGGGGCGGTTCAGGGGCTGGCGCGCGGTCATTTGTCGGCGCCTCCGGCGGGCTTCCCGGCGTCCGGCGGGGTCGTCGGCAGCACCACGCCCTGCAGGTATTGCGTGCGGCCGGCCAGCGCCGGCGACATCTTGAGCTGGGCGCGCGCCGAATCGGCAATCCGCGCGCTCTTGCTCAGCGAACTCTGCTGGTACTGCAGGCGTGACCAGTCGATGTCGAGCTGCTTCTCCTCGGCCTGCGCGCGCTCCAGCGCCACGAACAGCGTGCGTGCCTGGTGCTGCGCGCTGACCAGGGACAGCGCGCAGAGCATCAGGGCGGCAAGCAGGAAGAAGGTCAGGCGGTTCATGCCGGCGGCGCTCCGAGCTTTTCGGCCACGCGCATCACCGCCGAGCGGGCGCGCGGGTTGTCGGACACCTCCTCGGTGCCGGGCTTGAAGCGGCCCAGCAGCTTCATGGTCGGCTGGGGCAGGTCGATGGCACGCAGCGGCGCGCGGCGCAGCGCGGGATCGGCATCCCGCTCGGGACGCGCGTGCGCCTGCATGAACCGCTTGACGATGCGGTCCTCCAGCGAATGGAAGCTGATCACCACGAGCCGGCCCCCGACCTGCAGCAGGTCATATGCGGCCTTCAGACCGGTTTCGAGGTCCGCAAGCTCTTGATTGACGTGAATCCGTAGAGCTTGAAAGGTGCGGGTCGCAGGGTCCTGACCCTTCTCACGTGTCTTGACGGCTTTCGCCACGAGCGCGGCAAGGTCTGAAGTAGTGGCGACTGGACCGCCATCGCCGGGTTCGCGCCGGCGAGCAACAATCGCCTTTGCAATCTGTACAGCAAACCGTTCTTCCCCATAGTCTCGTATCACCCTGGCAATGTCGTGCTCGTCCGCCTGCGCCAGCCACTCGGCGGCGGTGACGCCGCGCGTGGTGTCCATGCGCATGTCCAGCGGGCCCTCGAAACGAAAGGAAAATCCCCTCGCCGCCTCGTCGATCTGGGGCGAGCTGATGCCCAGGTCGAGCAGCACGCCGGCCACCGGCGCGCGGCTTGCCAGCCGGGCGCCCATTTCCGCAAAGCTCGCGTGCTCAATGGAGAAGCGGGCATCCCCGATGGTGCCCGCTTCTGCGATTGCTGCCGGATCCTTGTCGAAGGCGACCAGGCTGCCGGCCGGTCCCAGCCGCGCCAGCACCGCGCGGCTGTGCCCGCCCCTGCCGAACGTGCCGTCCACGTAGGCGCCGTCGGGCCGCCAGACGAGCGCGTCGACGGCCTCGTCCAGCAACACGGTGCGATGGCGCAGGGCGGTGGTCCCCGGCGTTGCGGTAGGGCTCATGACCTCTTCAGAAAGAGAAATTCTTCAATGCGTCGGGCATGCCCTGCGCCATCGCCGCCTGTTCCTTGGCGGCGTAGGTGGCGGCATCCCAGACTTCGAAATGGCTGCCCATGCCGAGCAGCATCACTTCCTTGTCGAGCATGGCGGCACTGCGCAGTTCCGGTGCAATCAGCACGCGGCCCGCGCCGTCCATCTCCACGTCGGCGGCGTTGCCGAGAAAGATCCGCTTCCACCAATGGGCATCCATTGGCAGCGCCGCAATGCGGCCGCGGAACACCTCCCATTCCGGCCGGGGAAAGAGCAGCAGGCAGCCGTCCGGGTGCTTGGTCAGCGTCACCCGGCCCTCGGCCTGCGTTTGCAGCGCCTCGCGATGCCGGGACGGAATTGACATCCGCCCCTTGGCATCCAGCGACAGCGCCGATGCTCCCTGAAACAAGCTAAGCCCCCCGGTGTCCGCCGGCGTCTCATGCGCCCGCGGCTGGTCGATTCATCCTGGTCCGCCACCGTTCCATCCGCTGCGAATGATCGCAGAGACAGCCCCGTAATTCACACAAAAATACACTTCCTCACACTATTTCCCACTTTAGAGGAAGCATTTTGGCCGGTCAAGGCTCGTCACGGGGCAGAAACAGGGAATTTTTGAATCAGAACAAAGACTTAGCGCGACAACTTCACGCACTGATAATGGGAATCCTTAATGAAATGAAGCACTTGGGGAGCAAAGCAGAGAAACCACCTGAGAACTGCCGGGAGGGGGACTGCCAGACCGCGCGGCATGCATTCGGTTCCGCGCGTTGGGGAAGGATACAACGTTTTGCCGCGCGCCCTTCCGGAACAAGGGCTTGCGGCAGTTTTCCACAGGGTCCGCCCCGGGCTCGGACGGGTCAGATACGGTAGGCCGTGGAGGTCATGACTTTCGACGCCGCGCGCATCAGCGCACGCACCGCGCCGGGCAGCGGTACGCCGCCGGCATCGCGCGCGGCATCGCCATGGCGGATCTCGTCGTCGCGCATCTGTTCGAGGATGGCGCGCGAGCGGCCATCGGCGGGCGGCAGGCGGTCGAGGTGGCCGGTCAGGTGGTGCTCCACCTGGCGCTCGGTCTCGGCGACGAAACCCAGGCTCACGCGATCGCCCGCACGGCCGGCCACGAAGCCGATGGCAAAGGCGCCCGCATACCAGACCGGGTTCAGCAGGCTTGGCCGGCTGCCGAGTTCGCGCAGGCGCTCGGCGCACCAGGCGAGGTGGTCTTCCTCCTCGCTGGCGGCGGCGTCCATCTGCGCGCGGACTTCCGGCGTGCGGGCGGTCAGCTTCTGCGCCTGGTACAGGGCCTGCGCGCAGACCTCGCCCACATGGTTGATGCGCATGAGACCGGCCACGTGGCGGCGCTCCTCGGCGCTCATGGCTTCGGTATCGGGCGTGAGGCGGTCGGCGGGGTTGTCGCGGCCCGCGCGGGTGGCACCGGCGATCGCGCGCAGTGCGACATCGAATTCTCGGATCAGCGTGTCCATGCGTGTCAATGGAGAGGTCTGCCGGCGCGCCGCGCGCATGCCCCACCGATGGGTAGAGTCATGCCTCGGTTGCGCATCGGGAATTCCCGCATTGTACCCGCGCGGCTTTATGCAGGTCTGCCCGCGCGGGCCGGCGGGCGCTTCCGGCTTGCGCCTGCGTACCCAGAAACCCTGAGTTGTGAAAACAAGACAAGACGTTTACCACAGGGTCAAAAAAAGAACCGTTTTGCTAGAGTTGTCCGCAGCTTCCAAGGAAGTCAAGCGCGGAAGGATATAGAGGGCTCACAGGAGGTCCTTCCGAAGCTTCAACTAATAATTCTTAAGTGGAGATCACCCAGCATGAAAAAATCGCTACTCGCGCTTGCCGCGATGAGCGCGTTTGCCTCTGCTGCAAACGCGCAAACCAGCGTGACGCTCTACGGCGTCGTCGACGTGCCGATCGAATATAACAATCACCTGGCACCGGGCTTCAACACCAATCCGGCCAGCTGGGGCCCGAACGGGCGCCCGCCTTCGCTGGCCGGCGGCGGCAGCCGCGTGGGCCTGCAGACCGGCGGCGGCCTGTCCGGCTCGCGCTGGGGCCTGCGTGGCACGGAAGACCTCGGCGGCGGCCTCTCGGCGCTGTTCGTGCTGGAAAGCGGTTTCGGCCTCGACGATGGCCGCTCGCAGCAGGGTGGCCGCCTGTTCGGCCGCCAGGCGTACCTGGGCCTGCAGAGCACGACGCTCGGCCGCGTGACCTTCGGCCGCCAGTACACGACGATGTTCGACATGTTCGCGAACTTCTCGCCGACCGGCTACGCGACGATCTACGAACCGGTGGTGGCGCAGCTGGGCACCAACTTCCGTTCGGACAACACGGTCAAGTACACCGCCAAGGTGGGCCCGGTCACGGCCGAGGCGCACTGGAGCTTCGGCACGGGCGTGGCCGCGATCGGCCCGGTGCCGCTGGCTGGCGCCGGTGCCGGCGAATCGCCGGGCAACTTCAACAACAACGCGGGCGGCGGTGCCGGCGTGCTGTACATGAGCGGCCCGCTGGGCCTGACGGTGGCCTACGACGAATGGCGCCCGACGATCACGATCGGCCAGCCGGGCCGCTCGCGCAAGGTGGGTGCCGCGGCCAGCTACACGTTCGGCCCGGCAAAGGTCATGGCGGGCTACCGCTACGGCCGCACCACCGACAACGCCGACCAGGAACTGCTGCGCGACAACTACTACTGGTTCGGCGTGAACTACCAGGTCACCGCACCGCTGGGCCTGACGCTGGCGTACTTCTACGACGACGTGAAGACGATGCGCGCGTCGTCGGCGTTCGCCCGCGACAACCCCAAGAACCCGTGGCAGATCAGCTTCGTGGCCGACTACAACTTCTCGAAGCGCACGGACGTCTACCTGACGGCCGGCTACGTGAAGAACTCGGGCCTGAACTTCGACACCTCGGCAGTGAGCTTTGCCAACGGCTATCCGCTGCAGCAGGGCAAGACCAGCCAGGTTGGCGTGGCCGTGGGTGTGCGCCACAAGTTCTGACCGCCGTACCACGCATCGACATTGTTCCTTTTCAAGGCGCCTCCGGGCGCCTTTTTTGTTGCCCCCGCTCCCGCACCCGGCCCGAATGTCTCAACGGGTTTCACCTCATCTGCGCCGCAGGCGCCGGCCACTAGAATGGCCTCCAGACCGATGACCGGCCGCCCTTCCCTGGAGACCCTGCCATGCAAGCAACCCGCCGCCGCGCCTCCGCGCTGCTGCTGTCGATCGCCCTGAGCCCGCTGGCCATTGCCGCGGCCCACGCCAGCGACGCCTACCCGAGCAAGCCGATCCGGCTCATCGTGCCGTTCCCGGCCGGCGGCACCACCGACATCATGGCGCGCGCCGTCTCGGCCGAACTGTCGAAGCTGCCGGGCTGGAACGTGGTGGTCGACAACAAACCCGGCGCCGGCGGCAACATCGGCTCGGACATGGCCGCCAAGGCCGCGCCGGACGGCTACACGCTGCTGATGGGCACCGTGGGCACGCACGGCATCAACCAGTCGCTGTACGGCAAGCTGCCGTTCGATCCGATCAAGGATTTCGTGCCGGTCACGCTGGTGGCCGCCGTGCCGAACGTGCTGGTGGTCAATCCGGCCTTCGCCGCCCAGAACAAGATCAACAGCGTCAACGACCTGATCGCCTACGCCCGCGCCAATCCGGGCAAGCTGAACATGGCGTCGAGCGGCAATGGCACGTCGATCCACCTGGCCGGCGAGCTGTTCAAGACGCAGACGCGCACGTTCATGGTCCACTTCCCGTACCGCGGCAGCGGCCCGGCGCTGACCGACCTGACCGGGGGCACGATGCAGGTGATGTTCGACAACCTGCCGTCCTCCATGCAGCTGATCAAGACCGGCAAGCTCAAGGCGCTGGCCGTGACCAGCGCCAAGCCGTCTCCCGCGCTGCCGGGCGTGCCGACCATCGCCCAGGCGGCCAACCTGCCCGGCTTCGAGGCCAGCTCGTGGTTCGGCCTGCTGGCGCCGGCCGGTACGCCGCCGGAGATCGTCAACCGCATCCAGCAGGAGGTAGCCAAGAGCCTGAACTCGCCGGCCGTGCGCGAGCGGCTGCAGGCGCAGGGCGCCGAGCCCTCGGGCAACACCTCGGAGCAGTTCGCGGCGCTGATCCGCTCGGAGACCACCAAGTGGGCCAAGGTGGTCAAGGATTCGGGCGCGAAGGTGGACTGATCCGGCAGCGGGCATCGCGCATATACTTGAGGCATGAAATGTTCAGGGTGCCTCGATCACGATGCCCAACTCTTCCGCCGGTAGCAATCCGGCCGACCCCGCGCCGGTAGACCTGGAAACCAGCGCCGGCGAGTCGGCGCACGAGGCGCTGCGGCTCTGGCTGCGGCTGCTGACCTGCACCACGCTGATCGAGGGCGATATCCGATCGCGGCTGCGGCAGGATTTCGCGGTCACGCTGCCGCGCTTCGACCTCATGTCGCAGCTCGACCGCCACCCCGAGGGCCTCAAGATGGGCGAGTTGTCGCGCCGCATGATGGTCACCGGGGGCAACGTCACCGGCATCACCGACCAGCTCCAGCAGGAGGGCCTGGTCACGCGCGAGGCGCTCCCCACGGACCGCCGTGCTTTCCTGATCCGCCTGACGCCTGCCGGGCGCGAGGCGTTCTCGCAGATGGCGCGCGCCCATGAAAGCTGGGTGGAACAATTGTTCTCCGGGCTTGCCGAAACGGACAGACGCGCGCTGTTCCGATTGCTGGGACGTTTGAAGACAAGCCTGACCACGCCATGACCCGATCCCGACTCCCTCTCCGCCCGCTGGCGCTCCTGGCCCTCGGCGCCACGTTTGCCACCCTGTCCGCCTGCAGCAGCACCCCGGCGGCCCCGCAGATCACCCCCGTCAACGCCACGATCAAGCTCGGGCGGGTGACCGAGAAGGCATTCCTGTCACGCGTGGACGTGGCCAGCCCCGGCGCCGGGTACGGCGCCACCGGGGTAGGCGTGGGAGGTTTTGCAGGTGGGGGTGGGGGCGGAGGCGGGGTTGGCCTGTCGGTCGACCTGACCCGGCTGTTCAGCCGGCCGGCGCCGCCGCAGCAGGTCGATCTCTACCGCTACAAGGTGCGGGCCAGCGACGGCACCGTGGCCCAGATCGACGCCCCGGCCGCGCAGGGACTGGAGCCCGGCACCTGCGTGCGGCTGATCTATCCCGATGGGCAGGCACAACCGCAGATGGCGCCGTCGAACGAGTGTTGAGTTTGCCGGCCGGTGGTGGTCTCCCTCTCCCGCGCAGCAGGAGAGGGGAAAGAACGGGCGAGGGATTAAACCTCTACGCCGCCTTCCGGCTATCCCGCAGTTCCCGGCGCAGGATCTTGCCGACATTGGTCTTGGGCAGCTCCGTGCGGAATTCCACGTACTTCGGACGCTTGTAGCCGGTCAGGCGCTCCTTGCAGAACGCGATCACGTCGGCTTCCGACAGGCCCGGGTCCTTCTTGACCACGAACAGCTTGACCACCTCGCCCGAGTGCTGGTCGGGCACGCCCACGGCGGCCACTTCGAGCACGCCCGGGCATTCCGCCACCACGCCTTCCACCTCGTTCGGGTACACGTTGAAGCCCGAGACCAGGATCATGTCCTTCTTGCGGTCGACGATCTTCGTGTAGCCGCGCTCGTCCATCACGCCGATGTCGCCGGTCTTGAAGAAGCCGTCCGGGGTCATGACCTTGGCGGTCTCGTCCGGGCGGTTCCAGTAGCCGGCCATCACCTGCGGGCCGCGCAGGCAGATCTCGCCCGGCTGGCCGAGCGGCAGTTCGTTGCCATCGTCGTCGCGGATCGACACTTCCGTGGACGGCAGCGGCAGGCCGATGGTGCCCGAGAATGCGTCGGTGTCGGTGGGATTGCAGGTGGCCGACGGCGAGGTTTCCGACAGGCCGTAGCCCTCGATGATCGGGCAGCCGGTCTTGGCCAGCCAGTTCTTGGCCACGGCTTCCTGCACGGCCATGCCGCCGCCGTTGGCCACGCGCAGGCCCGAGCAATCCACCTTGGCAAAGTCCGGATGGTTCAGCAGCGCGTTGTAGAGCGTGTTCACGGCCGGGAACATGTTGAACTTGTACTTCTGCAGTTCCTTGATGAAGCCCGGGATGTCGCGCGGATTCGGAATCAGGATGCTCAGCCCGCCGCTGCGCATGCCCAGCAGGCAGCAGACCGTCAGCGCGAAGATGTGGTACAGCGGCAGCGCGGTGATCGTGATGACCTGGTCCACGGGGGCGCCCTTGGCCAGCGCCGGCTGCATCCATGCCTCGGATTGCAACACGTTCGAGACAATGTTCCGGTGCAGCAGCGTGGCGCCCTTCGACACCCCGGTGGTGCCGCCCGTGTACTGCAGGAACGCGATATCGTCCGGGCCGGTGCTGACCGGCTTCAGTTCCATGGCGCGGCCCTCGGCCAGCACGTCGTTGAAGCGCACGCAGGTGGGCAGTTCCCACGCCGGTACCATCTTCTTGACGTTGCGCACCACGAAATTGACGATGGCGCCCTTCAGCCCGCCCAGCATGTCGCCCATGCTGGCCACCACGATGTGGCGCACCGGCGTGGCCGGCAGCACGGCCTGCAGCGTGCTGGCGAAGTTTTCCAGGATGACGATGGCTTCGGCGCCGCTGTCCTTGAGCTGGTGCTCCAGCTCACGCGGCGTGTACAGCGGGTTGACGTTGACCACCACGTACCCGGCGCGCAGCACGGCGGCCAGCACCACCGGATACTGCAGCACGTTCGGCATCATGATCGCCACGCGGGCGCCGGGGCGCAGGCCGCGCGACTGGAGCCAGGCGGCGAAGTGGCGCGACAGCGCGTCCAGCTCGCCATAGGTGATGGCCTTGTCCATGCAGATGAAGGCACGGCGGTCGGCATAGGTACGGAACGATTCCTCGAGCAACTGGGCCAGCGAACGGAACTGGCTGGCGTCGATCTCTGCCGGTACGCCCGCCGGATAATGTTTCAGCCACAGCTTTTCCATACCGTCTCCTGAATTTCTGAATGGTCGTTCGATTTTTGGGGAATGCTAAACGCCTGCCCCATGTAAAGACAACCCGTTAGACGAAGTCCTCCACGAATTCGCTCGCGGATTTGGTGAATTATGCGTCACGCCACGATCGGTTCAAGGGAATACCCTGACGATTCCGGCATGGTTTGGCCCCGATCAAGGACAGTGCTTCAGGCCGGCAGCACCAGCTTCATCATGTTCTGCGCCAGCTCCCGGGCCAGCGCCTCGGGATCCATGCGGCCGGGCTCGTGCCAGGTGTACATGAAACCGATCACGCCGCCCATGGAATGGGCCGTCACGCGCGCATCGCCGAACGCGAACACGCCGGCTGCGCGTCCTTCCTCCAGCAGCCCGTAGAGGTCGCGGTAGAAATCGCGCGCCATGCTGTTGAGCCAGTCGACGGTGTCGGGCTTCAGGTACTGGTTGTCGCGGAAGCTCAGCGCGGCGGCCACGTGGCAGCGCACGCAGCGCCGCGCCATTTCGAGCAGGCAGGCCTGCAGCCGCTCGCGCACCGGCAGCGCCGGATCGGCGGTCTCGCGGATCACCGGCAGGCAGGTCTGCGCCGATTCGCGGCACAGGATGTCGAAGATTTCGTACTTGTCAGCGAAGTAGTAGTAGACCGCCGGCTTGGTGACGCCCAGCGCGCGGCACAGGTCGTTCATCGTCATGCCCGGATAGCCTTTCGTGTAGAAAAGCTGGGCCGCCGTATCGAGGATCTGGCGGCGGCGCGCTTCCTGGCGTTCGGCCACGTGCGAGCGCGCCGGGCCGTCCTCGGCCAGGGTGGCGGCAACGGTGGCGCGCGGCGGATGGGCCGGTTTCCTGGGGGCATGAGACATAGGTGACATTCTCGCATGCGCCGGGCGCGCCACCATCGGGAAACTCCCGCGTGTCAGCCCGCGGCGAAGGGGGGCTCAGGGCTTCGGCGCCGCCCCGCCAGCCTGCCCGGCCGTCAGCGGCGTGACCTCGGTGGCCGGCGGCGCCAGCTTGCGCAGCGCGGCATCGCGCTCGGGGGGCGCCAGATCGCCGATACGGCGCGCCTCGGCGTAGAAGCGGTCCCAGTCTCCGCCGGACTGCGCGAGCAGCGCCGTGAAAGCGGGCACCCACTGCTGGTAGGTGGCCACGGCGGCCAGGTGGGCATTGGTCAGCGGCTGGTCGAACCAGCGGTCGTAGCCGGTGTAGCCGCCCCACTCCGCCTTCAGGGCGCCGTACTCGGCGCGCAGTTCATCGAAGATGCGCGCCTTGCCCTGGCGCTTGGCGGCATCGTCCTGCCGCGACTGGTAGAGCTTGACGAGCTTGTCGCGCGTATCGAGCAGCATCGCCCGGAACTGGCGGCGCCGGCCATCGTAGATCCGGTAGCTGGCGCGGGCGTCGGCCGAGCCTTCCTGCGCCAGCCAGCGCTCCACCCCGGCCGCTTCCACGGCGGTGGCGAACGACTCGTTGAACGCGGTGTCGTTGCGCACGTACACCACCTGGTGCGCCAGTTCGTGGAAGATCAGCCGCGCCAGCTCGCCCTCGGGCTGGTAGACGAAGGTATTCAGCAGCGGATCGTCGAAATAGCCGAGCGTCGAGTAGGCCGGGATGCCGGCCACGTAGGTCTCGAAACCGTCGCCGCGCAGACCCCTGGCGTAAAGCTCGGCATCGTTCTGGTCGTAGTAGCCGCGATAGCTGATGCAGCCGACGATCGGGAAGCACCACTTGCGCAGGTCCATCGACAGTTCGGGCGTGGCGAACACGCTCCAGACCACGTAGGGACGGTGCAGATTGGCGTAACGGCGATAGCTGCCGTTGTCGGGAAGTTTCAGTTCGCGCGAGGCGTAGTCGCGGATGCGGCGCGCCAGTTCCAGCCGCTGGGCCAGCCGGGCGTCGTTGGCGCCGTTGGCCGTGGCGATGGCGTCGTCGATGGGCCGGGCCGACGCCATCACGCCCAGGTGCCCGCCGATCGACTGGTAGTAATAGCCGACCGTGTCGCAGCCGGCCGCCAGCGCGCCGCAGGCCAGTATCGCGACGATACCCGCCCGGCGCCGGCGGGCCGGCCAGCGGATCATGATGCGAGCGCCTCCGAGGGGACCGCCTCCACTTCGACCAGGCAGTCGTAGAACACCGGTGCGCGGCCCATGTCGGTCAGGCGCTGGCTGGTCAGTTCGTTGGCGTTCTTGCCATCCGGAGCCAGCTTCTTCCACCAGATCGACAGGCCCACCACGAGGCCCCGCCTGGCCCGGTCAGTCACCCGGGCGCGCGCCTGCATGCTGCCGCGGTCGTTGAACGCCCGCACCATGCCGCCGTTGACGATGCCACGCGCGGCGGCGTCGTCGGGGTGGATGTCCAGGTGCGGCTCGCCCTCGGTGCCGCGCAGGCTGTCGACGTTGACGAACGTGCTGTTCAGGAAGTTGCGCGCTGGCGGCGAGATCATCGCCAGCGGATAGCGCGCGGCCAGTTCGGGCGCCGACGACGGGGCCTCGTAGGGCGCCACGTAGGCGGGCACGGGGTCGAGGCCGTCGCGCGCCATGGCCGCCGAATAGAACTCGCACTTTCCCGAAGGCGTAGGAAAACCGCCATTTGCGAACGGCGCCTTGCCGATCCTGAGCTTCTGCCAGCCCTGCTCCTTCAGCGAATCCCAGCTGATGCCCGCCGCGCGCTGGTCGTCGCGCAGGATGGCCTGGCTGGCGATGGTCTCGTCGCTGTCGGCGAAGCACGGCTCGGTGAAGCCCATGCGCGCCGCCAGGCGTCGAAAGATCTCGGTGTTCGGCAGCGCCTGGCCCAGCGGCTCGACGGCCTGGTTGTTGGCCAGGAAATAGGTATGGCCGTACGCCTTGTGCACGTCCACGTGTTCGAGTTGGGTGGTCGCGGGCAGCACGAAATCGGCGTGGTCGGCGGTATCGGTCCGGAAATGCTCCAGCACCACGGTGAACAGGTCCTCGCGGGCGAAGCCTTCGGCCACCTTGACCGATTCGGGGGCCACCGCCACCGGGTTGCTGTTGTAGACCACCACGGCCTCGATCTTCGGGCCGTTGCCCTGGGTGCCGTCGTCCAGCAGCGCGTCGCCGATCGTGCTCATGTTGACGGTGCGCGGCACCTGCGGCCAGTGCGGCAGCAGGTCGGGACGCTGCAGCGCCTCGTGGTCGATCGGGAAGAAGCCCGAGGTCGACAGTTGCAGGCCGCCGGCCGGGTCGCGCCAGGCACCCACCAGCGACGGCAGGCACGCCACGGCGCGCACCGCCTGGCCGCCGCCGTGCACGCGCTGCATGCCGTAGTTCATGCGGATCGCCACCGGCTGGCGCTCGCGGACGGCCAGCGTGCCGTAGAGCCCGGCCAGCCATTCGATATCTTCCACCGGCACGCCGCAGATCCCGGCCGCCCGCGCCGGCGGGAACTCCATCGCCCGTTCACGCAGCGCATCGAAGCCCACGGTGTGCTGCGCGATGTAGTCGTGGTCCAGCAGCCCGTCGCGGATCAGCACATGGATCATCGCCAGCGCCAGCGCGCCATCGGTGCCCGGCATCGGCGCGATATGGCGGTGGCACTTCTCGGCCGTCAGCGAGCGGTACGGATCGATGGCCACCAGCGTGGCGCCGCGGCGCTTGGCTTCCTGCACGCGGGTCCAGAAGTGGAGGTTCGAGGCTATCGGGTTGCCGCCCCAGATGATCACCAGCCTGGCGTCGGCCACGAACTCGATGTCCATCCCGACCGTCGCGCCATAGGTGTACTTCAGCGCCGTGGCACCCGCGCTGGCGCAGATCGTCCGGTCCAGCAGCGACGCACCGAGCCTGTGGAAGAAGCGCGCGGCCATGCTCTCGCCCTGCACCAGGCCCATCGTGCCGGCGTAGCTGTAGGGGACGATGGCTTCCGGATTGCGGGCGGCGATGGCCGACAGCCGTACGGCGATCTCGTCGAGCGCCTCGTCCCACGACACCGGCTCGAACCTGCCCTCGCCCTTGCGTCCCACGCGGCGCAGCGGCGTCAGCACGCGGTCCGGGTGGTAGGTGCGCTCGGTGTAGCGCGAGACCTTCGTGCACAGCACGCCCTGGGTGGCCGGATGCTCGGGATCGCCGGCCACCTTGATGGCGCGGCCATCCTCGACGGTGACGAGCAATGCACAGGTATCGGGACAATCGTGGGGACAGGCGGCACGGACGATACGGGGGGCCATGGCGGTATGAACGGGTGTGTCTGGCGAAGGGGCCGGCGCGTGTCAACGGCGTGACTGTGGCGCCACTGCGTCGGCCGAGCCTGCCGGACCGGGGGAAATTGTTTGGCTCCGATTGTATTCGATTATGATGTGCCGGCGCAGTCCGGCCCCGGCCGGATTTCCCTTGTCGGCACCAGACCGGACGGGGCGCGCGGGGTCCGCCGGCAGCACGGCACCACCAGAATCATCAGAACGTTGTACGGATTTTTTTGACGGGGATTTACATGGGTTTCAGAACAGGGGTCAAGCGCCGCCAGATGGTCGGCCTGCTGATGGCGTCCGCCATCGCCGCGAGCGGCCTGCCCGCCGCCGCCTTTGCCGCCAACACCGGCGCCGGCGAGACCGGCGTCACCGCCGACGCCATCGTGCTGGGCCAGTCGGCCGCGCTGACCGGCTCCACGGCGGTGCTGGGCAAGCAGATGAACGCGGGCGCGCGCCTGTACTTCGACCACATCAACAGCCAGGGTGGCGT
This sequence comes from Cupriavidus agavae, assembly GCF_004217045.1. Classification (GTDB taxonomy): domain Bacteria; phylum Pseudomonadota; class Gammaproteobacteria; order Burkholderiales; family Burkholderiaceae; genus Cupriavidus; species Cupriavidus agavae. The sequence goes on along the minus strand of NZ_SGXM01000001.1, from coordinate 9,492 downwards.
GTTCGGGCGCAAGATCGAACTCAAGGCGCTCGACGACATGTACGAGCCCGACGAGGCCATCAGGAACACGAAGAAGCTGATCGAGGAAGACCGCGTCTTTGCGCTGTTCGGCTACGTGGGCACCCCCACGAGCCAGGCCGTGCTGCCGCTGGTCAACCAGTTGCGCATCCCGTTCTTCGCGCCGTTCACGGGCGCCCAGTCGCTGCGCGACCCGCACAACCGCTACGTGTTCCATGTGCGCGCCGGCTACGAGGAAGAAACCGCCGCCATCGTGCGCCAGATCCACACCACCGGGCTCAAGCGCATCGCCGTGGTCTACAACGACGACGCGTACGGCCGCGCCGGCATTTCCGGCATCGAGCACGCCATCAAGGCGCTGCCGGCCAACAGCGGCGTGACACTCGTGGCGCAGGAAAGCGTGATCCGCAACACCGTGGAGATCGGCGACGCGATGCAGACGGCCATGAAAGCCAGGCCCGACGCCGTGGTGCTGATCAGCGCCTACCGCACCGTGGGCGCCTTCGTGAAGGAGGCGCTGCGCCGGGGCTACAGCGGCCAGTTCTACAACGTCTCGTTCGTCGGCACCCAGGCGCTGGCCCGCGAAGTGGGTCCGCAGGGCAGCGGCGTGATCATCTCGCAGGTGATGCCGCACCCCGGCAACGCCACGCTGCCCGTGGTCCGCGAGTACCTGCGCCTGTTGCAGGCCGCCGGCAAGCCGAACGAGTTCGACTACGCCAGCATCGAGGGCTTCATCGCCGCCAAGGCGTTCGTGGAAGGACTGCGCCGCGCGGGCCGCGACCTGACCCGCGAGCGCTTCGTCTCGGCCGTGGAAGGCATGCGCAACGTGGACCTGGGCGGCTTCATCGTCCAGTTCGGCCCCGACAGCCACGTGGGATCGAAGTTCGTGGAGATGACGATCATCAACTCGCGCGGGGTGGTGATCCGGTAGCGGGTTCAGGCCATGTCATTCAGATGACAGGCCGACCACCGCATCGGCGCGATCTCCTTCAGCACCGGCTGTTCCTCCCGGCAGCGCGGCATCGCATGCGGGCAGCGCGGATGGAAATGGCAGCCGGTCGGCGGATGCAGCGGTGACGGAATCTCGCCCCGGATCGCCACGTAGGTCTTCTTGCCGACCTCCAGCTTCGGCGCCTCGGCCAGCAGCGCCTGGGTGTACGGATGGTTCGGCGCCGCGAACACCTGTTCGGTCGGCGCCGATTCCACCACGCGCCCCAGGTACATGATCACCACGCGGTCGCTGATGTGCTTGACCACGCCCAGATCATGGCTGATGAACAGGTAGGTCAGGTTCAGTTCCTCGCGCAGGCGCATGAACAGGTTCAGCACCTGGGCCTGGATCGAAACATCGAGCGCCGCCACCGATTCGTCGCAGACCAGGAACTCGGGCTGCACCGCCAGCGCGCGGGCGATACCGATCCGCGCCCGCTGGCCGCCCGAGAACTGATGCGGAAAGCGGCGCAGCACCGTGGGGTCCATGCCCACGCGCACCAGCATGTCCTCCACATACGCCTGCTGGGCGCGCTTCTCGACCATGCCGTGCACCACCGGCGCCTCGCCGACGATGTCGAGCACGCGCAGGCGCGGATTCAGCGACGCATACGGGTCCTGGAAGATCATCTGGATGGCCAGCTGGCGCTCGCGCTTCTTGTCGGGCGGCAGCCGGTCCAGATCGGTGCCGCGCCAGAAACGTTCACCCTCGGTCAGCGTATGCAGGCCCACCGCCATGCGCCCCAGCGTGGACTTGCCGCAGCCTGACTCGCCCACCAGCCCCACGACCTCGCCGCTCCGGATCGCCAGGTCGACGCGGTCCACCGCGTGCACCACCTCCATCTTCTGCTTCGCGCCGAAGAGATTGGCGATTTTCGCCGCCGCGTCGAGCGACTTGACGAAGCGCTTCGAGACGCCGCGCAGCTCCAGCAGCGGCGCGGGCGGCAGGCCCGCCTCGGGCTGGGCCGGGGACGCGGCCGCGTTCGGGGAATCGATGACCGGCGTACTCATGCGGCCTCCTGCTGGGCATTGACGGGGTGGAAGCAGCGCAACTGCCGGCCATCGGGCGAGGTGTCGAGCGGCGGATCGGTTCGGCAGACGTCCGTGGCGTAGGGGCAGCGATTGCGGAACGAGCAGCCGCCCGGCAGGTTCAGCAGCGAGGGCGTCATGCCGGGAATCTGCCGCAGCGGCGTGCCGCGCGGGTTGCGCGACGGTGCCGAGCCGATCAGCCCGTGCGTGTACGGATGGCCGGGGCGTTCCAGCACCTGCCGCACATCGCCCGATTCCACGATCTTGCCCGCGTACATCACGCAGACCTTGTCGGCCAGCCCGGCCACCACGGACAGGTCGTGCGTGATCCAGATCAAAGCGGTGCCCGACTCGCGGCACAGCGTCTGCATCTCGTAGAGGATCTGGCCCTGGATGGTCACGTCGAGTGCCGTGGTGGGCTCGTCGGCGATGATCAGGTCCGGCTTGTTCAGCAGCGCGATGGCGATGGCCACGCGCTGGCGCATGCCGCCCGAGAACTGGTGCGGGTACGCCTGCAGGCGCTCGTCCGGCGACGGGATACCCACGCGCGCCAGCGCATTGCGGGCGCGCTCGCGGGCGGCGGGCTTGCTGACGTTGTCGTGCGCACGCACGGCCTCGATCATCTGCGTGTCAATGCGCAGGACCGGGTTCAGCGTCATCATCGGGTCCTGGAAGATCATGGCGATGCGGTTGCCACGCACGTCGCGCTGCTGGGCCGGCGTGAGCGTGCGCAGGTCGCGCGTGACGCCATCGCGGCTGGTCAGCGCAATGCGCCCGTCCACCACCCTGCCCGGCGGGTCGATCAATCCCATGATCGAGTACCCGGTCATCGACTTCCCCGAGCCCGATTCCCCCACCAACCCCATGATTTCGCCACGTCCGACCGAGAACGACACATCGTCGACGGCCTTGGCCACGCCGGCACGGGTGAAGAACTGCGTTTTTAAGTTTTCTACGACGAGAGTCGGTTGTGTCATGTTGGCTCCCGGTCGGTCATTGCGTTTGCAGGCGCGGGTTCAGCACATCGCGCAACTGATCCGCCACGAGGTTCATCGCCACGATGGTCACCACCAGCGCGATGCCCGGGAAGAAGCTGATCCAGTACTTGCCCGAGAGCATGTACTGCTGGCCGTTGGCGATCAGCATGCCCAGCGACGGCTCGGTCACCGGCACGCCGAGCCCGAGGAACGACAGCGTGGCTTCGAGCGTGATGGCCGACGCCACCTGCAGGGCGGCGATCACGATCAGCGGCGGCAGGCAGTTCGGCAGCAGATGCCGGAACATGATCCGGCGCGGCGGCAGCCCCAGGCAGGTGGCGGCCTCGATGTATTCCTTGCGCCGCTCCACCAGCGCCGCGCTGCGCGTGGTACGTGCGTAGTAGGCCCACTGTACGGCCACCAGCGCGATCACGATATTGCCGATGCCGGGTCGTAGAAACGCCAGAAGAATCAGCGCGAGCAGGATCGGCGGGAACGACAGTTGCAGATCGGCCACGCGCATGATGATGGCCTCGGTACGCCCGCCCAGGAAGCCGGCCAGCAGCCCCAGCGTGGCTCCGAGCAACAGCGCGATGACCGTGCTGGCCACGCCCACGCCCACGCTGATGCGCAGGCCGTACATCACGGCCGAGAGCATGTCGCGGCCCTGTTCGTCCGATCCCATCACGAACGTCATGCCCATGCCCGACTGCTCGCCCGGCGCCATGCGGGCATCGAGCACGTCGAGCGTGGCCAGGTCGTAGGGGTTCTGCGGCGCCAGCCACGGCGCGAAGATGGCGATCAGCAGGATCAGCACCAGCGTGGCCAGCCCCAGCACGGCCAGCTTGCTCTCGACGAACTGGCGCGCGAAGCGCCGGAACGGCGTCTGCTCCTTCTGCGCGGGTGCCGGCGCGGCGGGGGCTTGCGGGGTAGCGGATGTGCTCATGGCTCAGCCCTTGTTGTCAGCAATGCGCATGCGCGGATCGAGCATGCTGTAGACGATATCCACCAGCAGGTTGATCAGGATGAACAGCGTCACGATCACCATCAGGTAGGCGACGATCACCGGGCGGTCCAGCAACTGGATCGAATCGATGATCAGCTTGCCCATGCCCGGCCACGCGAAGATCGATTCGGTGACGATGGCGAAAGCGATGATCGAGCCGAACTGCAGCGCGATCACCGTGACGATCGGAATCAGGATGTTCTTGAGCACGTGCACGCCGACGATGCGCGCGTTCGACAGCCCCTTGGCCCGCGCGAACTTCACGTAGTCCTGCAGCATGGCCTCCTGCGTGCCAGCCCGCGTGAGCCGGATCACCATGGCGATATTGAGCAGCGACAGCGTGACCGCCGGCAGGATCAGGTGCCGGATGCCGTCCACGGTCAGGAAGCTCAGCGACATGCCCAGCACGCGCACGGTTTCGCCGCGGCCGTTCGACGGCAGCCAGCCCAACTGCACCGCGAACACCATGATCAGCATCAGCCCCACCCAGAAGGTGGGCAGCGAAAAGCCCAGGATCGACACCGTCATGATGGTCTTGCCGGCCACGCCGTTGGGCCGCAGGCCCGCCCACAGCCCCAGCGGAATGCCGAGCACGATGGCCAGCAGGATCGCGCAGATCGCCAGTTCCATCGTCGCGGGCATGCGCTCGAAGATCAGCTTGAGCGCCGGCGTGCCATGCGCGAACGAGGTGCCGAGATTTCCGTGCAGCGCGTTCTGCAGGAAGATCCAGTATTGCTCCCAGAGTGGTTTGTCCAGGCCAAGCGCGGCGATGGTGCGCTTGATGTCTTCCTGGTCGGCCTGCGGGCTGATCAGGATATCGACCGGGTTACCGATCGCAAAAACGCCAAGAAAGACGAGCAGCGACATGACCAGCAGCACGACCACGCTCTGCATCAGGCGCCGGATGATGAAGACCAGCATGTTTCGGACGCTATCCTTTCGCCGTCGCGCCGGGGCACGGCCAGCGGGTTCGCGGCCCACGGGGGACATCGTGGGCGATACGCCCCGGCCATTCTGACGGACCGGGGCCGCGATGATACCGGAGCCGACGCCCGCGCGCCGGCCCCGCCTGCCTCTGCCTTGCCGCCCGTTACTGCGGCTTGAACAGGTGCGCGTAGGTGCGTTCGTCGGTACGGGGCACGTACGTGATGCCCTTCTGCGTGGCCCACGTGGTCACCTGATGGTGGACCGGAATGATGCCTCCGTCCAGCACCGCGATGGCCGTGGCCTCCTGCAGCAGCCTGGAGCGCTCCGGGTCATCCACGGTGGCCAGCGCCTTTTCGAGCACCACGTCCATCTTCGGATTGCAGTACTCGCCCCAGTTGGTGGTGCCGAAGCCCTTCTTCGAGTCCTCGCACGCCAGCAGCGCCCGCAGCGGCGAGCTGACTTCGCCGGTCTGCGCGCCCCAGCCCAGCAGCCCGAACGACCACTCGTGCTTGATCCCCTTCGACGAGTACGTGGCCATCGGCATCCCCTCCACCTTGGTGTTGATGCCAATCCGCGTCAGGTTCTGCGCGATGGTCTGCGCAATCTTCTCGTCATTCACGTAGCGGTTGTTCGGCGTGTGCAGCGTAATGCCGAAACCGTTGGGGTAGCCCGCCTCGGCCAGCATCTTCCTGGCCGCCTCGGGGTCGTACTTGAGCGTCTTCAGCGCCGGGTTGTGGCCGAACAGCGTGGGCGGCACGAGATTGTTGGTCGGCTCGGACAGGCCCTCCATGAGCCGGTCCTTGATGCCCTGCCGGTTGATGGCCGTGCTGATGGCAATGCGCACGCGCGCATCCTTCAGCGGGTTCTTGTCCATCGGCTGGCCGTCCTTGGTGGTCACGAACGGCGACTTGTCGCGCTTGGCATCGAAATACAGGTAGATCACGCGGTGCGAGATCTTCGAGAAGAAGCTGAGCTTCGGGTCGTTGCGCACCTTCGGCAGGTCTGGCGTCGGCACGTTCTCGATGGCCTGCACGTCGCCCGAAAGCAGCGCGGCCAGGCGCGTGGCCGGGTTGGGGATGAAGCGCAGTGTCACCTTGTCCCACGCCGGCTTTGGCCCCCAGTAGTCGGGAAAGCGCACCAGTTCCACCCGGTCGTCGCGTGCGTAGCTCACGAACTTGAACGGGCCGGTGCCGATCATGCCCTTGCCCTGCGCGAAATCGTCGGAACCCAGCCCCTGCGTGGCCTTCTTCTGCACCATGAAAATCGACGTCAGGTCGTTCAGCATCAACGGATACGGCTGGGCCGTGGTCAGCTGGATCGTGTGCTTGTCGATGATTTTCTTGCTGACGATGGCCTTGGTGTAGACATCGAACTTGCCGGGGCTGTTGACGATGGTGGCGGGCCGGTCGAGCGACCACACCACGTCATCGGTGGTGAACTCGGTGCCGTCGTGCCACTTCACGCCCTTGCGGATCTTGAACTCCCAGGTCGTGTCGTTCACGAGCTTCCACGACTCCGCCAGCCCCGGCACGATCTTGCTGTCCGGGTCGAGCTTGACCAGCGCCTCGAACACGTGCTCGGACACGTTGATGTTCGAGAACAGGTTATAGAAATGCGGGTCCATCGAGGTGGGCGGCGAGCTCATGGCCAGCTTGAGATCGGCCGCGAGCGCCGGGGCAGACAGGCCAAAGCCGAGGGCGCCACCAAGCATGACGGTGCCGACCGTCCTGCCGATTGCCTTCTTGACGTTGCTGAGGGACATCGTGCGATTCTCCCTGATGGGAAGTCTTGAAATGACAATGAGGATCGGCCGCGCGGATGGCTGCGATGGGTGGAGACGGGCCGCGTTTTGGTGCGGTGTTCCGCCATGCAGCGCGGCACGCGGCCGGCCGGGCACTTCAAGCATGAACTGTTCCAGCAGCCGGGGGCAATCGCCATGCGGGGAAACCCACCCGCGCCACCCCCGGAATCGATGCGGCGGTGCACCAGTTTTTTGCGTTCCTGTGGCGCCTCAGCCTTGTTTTGGCGCTTCTACGACAGGCGTCGTATGATCGGGGTATCCAAAAGTCCGATCAGCCCTCGACGGCATCATGAAGCTCATTCCCGAAATCCTGCAGGCGCAAGCCGAAATCCGTGCCATCCGGCGCGACATCCACGCCCATCCGGAGCTTTGTTTCGAAGAGCAGCGCACCGCCGATGTGGTGGCCAGCAACCTCGAATCCTGGGGCATCGAAGTGCACCGGGGCCTGGGCACCACCGGCCTGGTGGGCGTGCTGCGCAGCGGCAACGGCGGACGCACGATCGGCCTGCGTGCCGACATGGACGCGCTGCCGCTGCAGGAGGCCAACACCTTCGGCCACCGCTCCCGGCACGAAGGCAAGATGCACGCTTGCGGCCACGATGGTCATACGGCGATGCTGCTGGGTGCCGCGCGCTACCTGGCCGAACACCGCAACTTCGATGGCACGGTCAACTTCATCTTCCAGCCCGCCGAAGAAGGTGGCGGCGGGGCGCGCGAGATGATCAAGGACGGCCTGTTCGAGCGCTTCCCGTGCGACGCCGTGTTCGGCATGCACAACTGGCCGGGCATGCCGGCCGGCTCGTTCGGCACGACGGCCGGGCCGCTGATGGCGTCGAGCAACGAGTTCAAGATCGTGGTGCGCGGCAAGGGCGCGCATGCGGCAATGCCGAACAACGGCTGCGACCCGGTCTTCACGGGCGCGCAGATCGTCTCGGCGCTGCAGGGCATCATCACGCGCAACAAGCGGCCGATCGACACCGCCGTGATCTCGGTCACGCAGTTCCACGGCGGCGATGCCACCAACATCGTCCCGAACGAGGTCTGGCTGGGCGGTACCGTCCGCACGTTCACGGTGCCGGTACTGGACCTGATCGAGCGGCGCATGGAAGAGGTGGCGCGGGCGGTGGCGCAGGCGTTCGATTGCACCATCGACTTCGAATTCCGCCGCAACTATCCGCCGACGATCAACAGCGCGGCCGAAGCCGAGTTCGCCGTGGAGATCGCCAGCGAACTGGTGGGCGCGTCGAACGTCGACGGCAACGTGGAGCCCACGATGGGCGCCGAGGACTTCTCGTTCATGCTGCAGGAGCGCCCCGGCTGCTACCTGTTCATTGGCAATGGCGAGGGTTCGCACCGCGAAGCCGGCCACGGCATGGGTCCGTGCATGCTGCACAACCCGAGCTACGATTTCAACGATGAACTGCTGCCCGTGGGTTCGACGTTCTTCGTCAAGCTCGTGGAGAAATGGCTGGCACCCAGCTAGTCAATAGCAATATCGCCATACCAGGACTCGGCGCGGCTTCTGGTGTTGTCGGTGTCGGTCATCAGGCCGACCGCCAGCACCTTGCCGGGGTCTGTGCCGAAGGCCTTGCGGTAGTCCGCGCGGAGGTCGCGCTCGTGGCAGCGCCATTGATCCAGATTTCGGGTGCCCGAATCCATCACGATCATGCGGACGCGATCGGTGTGCGGATTGTTCAGGATACTGCCCTCGGCGCGGCGCCCACCCCAGATGTACATCAGCGTGGCATAGGGCATCTCGCGGCCCGTGGTGATGCGTGCCATCTCGTACATCAACTGATCCCGCAGCGGCAACGTGCTGCGATCTCCGTCGAACGCCACGAAAATCCGTAGCGGCGCATCCTCCCGATGGCTCACCGCGTTGTCGGCAACCCGAATCACGTCGCGTGTCTTCCAGCGCCAGCGCAGCGTCCCGGCCTCACGACTGACCAGCGGCACGTACAATCCCGACGCCGAGCCGTCCGCCTGGGCGTGCAGCACCGTGTGATGATCGACCTCGGTCAGGGAATAGCGCGTGGGTGTTTTGTTGCGATTGACCTTCCAGGGCTGCCAGCCAGCCGGGTCAGCCGATGCCGCATTGAAGAGGGAAAACGCCGGCAACTCGCTTAGCAACTGCAGCGCGGCCGGCTCGGCGTCAGCTTCGCCATCGGACCCGGCCTCCTGATCCGGCTCCACCGGCTTCTGCCGGTTGGCGACGGCCAGGGGATCGGCTGCGGCACCGGTCGATGCCTTCAGCATGACCGGTTTGGTTGCAAACGTCTTGCAGCTGCCGTCCGAGACGGACACCATTTTCGACGGATCCGCCGGCGCCACCGCCGTGGATGCACAACCAGCAAGCAACACTGCGCCCGCCAGTACCGTCAGTACCAGCCCGAACTTCCTGGGCATAAGACCCCCTGAACCCTGTTTCCCACCCGCCAGCCAAATCCAACAACATGCGTCAGGCCCTGCGGCACCGCGACTTCACTGTTGCAGACTGCATCGCGTCGATGTTCCTCGGCGCTTGACGGTGACATTATCAGATGCGTATTGCGTCAGGAATGCTCCGCGACCCTGAAAACGGGAATACAACAGTCACGAACGAAGCTGGATAAAAACCATGCGCGCAAAAACAAAACCCCTCGCAGCGAGAGCTGTCGAGGGGTTTTGGGGCATAAGAGCCTGGCGATGACCTACTTTCACACGGGTATCCGCACTATCATCGGCGCAAAGTCGTTTCACGGTCC